>CBDCCN010000004.1:2402500-3446630 GCA_965214865.1 Vicinamibacterales bacterium | reverse complement strand
CGGGTCGAGCCCGGGCCGGACCAGCGTCGCCCGCGCGCCGTCCCGCGCCCGGGCGGGATCGGACGTCTGCACCACGGGCCACAGGTCCGCGGCGTGGAACGACCGGGCGACCTGCGCGGCTGCCGGTTCCCCGTACGTGGTGGAACGCTGCCTCGGCGAACGGCCCGCCCCGCAGATCAGGGCCTCCATGCGCTCCGGCGGCAGTTCCTGACCGAACCCGGCGCCGGCGGCCCGGGTGATGCTCTCGTTCATCAGCGTGCCGCCCAGGTCGTTCACCCCGGCATTCAGGCACGCGTGCACGCCGCGCGGCCCCATCTTCACCCACGACGCCTGGACGTTCGGCACCAGCGGGTGCAACGCCAGCCGGGCCACCGCGTGCATCAACAGCGATTCGCGGAACGTCGGGCCGCGGCGCGCCTTTCCCTTCCGGTAGATCGGGGCCTCCATGTGAACGAAGGGGAGCGGCACGAACTCGGTGAACCCGCCGGTGCGCGCCTGCAGCGCCCGGATGCGCGCCAGGTGCCGGGCCCAGTGCCGGGGCCGGTCGATGTGGCCGTACATGATGGTCGCGGTGGTCCGGAAACCGACCCGGTGCGCGGTCTCCATCACCTCGAGCCACTGTCCCGCCGTCAGCTTGTCGGGACACAGGTCCCGCCGTACCTCGTCGTCGAGCACCTCGGCCGCGGTCCCCGGCAGCGTCCCGAGGCCGGCCGCCTTCAGTTGCCGCAGGAACGTCTCGAGCGGGACGCCGAGGGTGGCCGCCCCCTGCCAGACTTCCAGCGGCGAGAAGGCGTGGACGTGCATCTCCGGCGCCGCCGCCCTGACGGTGCGGCAGATGTCCAGGTACGTGGCGCCGGTGTACTCGGGATGGATCCCCCCCTGCATGCACACCTCGGTGGCGCCGCGCTCCCACGCCTCCACGCTGCGGCGGGCGATCTCGTCGCGATCGAGGTCGTAGGGGGCGCCCCGCAGGTTCTCGCTCAGCTTGCCCTTGGAGAAGGCGCAAAAGCGGCACTTGAAGTAGCAGACGTTGGTGTAGTTGATGTTGCGGTTGACGACGTAGGTGACCTCGTCGCCGTTCACCTCGCGCCGCAGGGCGTCGGCCGCCCGCACCACCGCCGCGAGATCGTCGCCGCGCGCCGCGAAGAGCGCCGCGATTTCCGCTTCCTCCAACCCGTCGCCGCGCGCCGCCCGGTCGCACAGCGCCCGCACCGTCGAGGTCGGGACCGGCGGGGTCGGGTCGCCGAGACGGTCCAGCACCTCCGCCGGCAGCACCGCGTCGGGGTCGCCGGGGGACCAGGTGCCCTCGCGGGCGAAGCCCTCCGCGTCGGACGCCTGCAGGACCGCCGTCCGCAGCGGTTCCGCGACCCAGGTATCGAGCCGTCTCACGTAGGCGGGATAGACCGTCAGCCGCTCGGTCAGCACCTTGCCCTCGCGAGCGGTCTCGCGCGCCAGCCGCTCCAGGTGCGGCCACGGCGCCTCCGGGTTGACGTGGTCCGGCGTGACCGGCGACACCCCGCCCCAGTCGTTGATGCCCGCCCGGATCAGGGCGCCGAACCGGTCCGGGGTCAGGTTCGGCGGCGCCTGGATCGCCATGCCGGGACCGAAGATCAACCGCGCGCAGGCGATCGTCCACTGCAGGTCCTCGAGCGGCGGGTCGGGCGCGTCCGCCATCCGCGTGTCCGGCTTGGCCCGGAAGTTCTGGACGATGATCTCCTGGATGTGACCGTATTCGTAGTGCAGGTCGCGCAAGGCGAGCAGCGATTCGATGCGCTCCGTCCGGGTCTCGCCGATCCCGATCAGGATGCCGGACGTGTAGGGAATTGCCAGCTCCCCCGCTGTCCGCATCGTCTCCAGACGCGCGTCCGGATCCTTGTCGGGCGAACCGTGATGCACCCGGCCCCGCTCCAGCAGGCGCCGGGAGACGCTCTCCAGCATCAGCCCCTGCGACGGGCATACCTCGCGCAGCGCAAGCAGTTCTTCCCGCGTGACGACGCCGGGGTTGGCGTGCGGCAGCAGGCCGGTGGCGTCCAGCACCGCCCGCGCGGCCGCCGCCAGGTAGGCGATCGTCGTGCGGTATCCCAGCGCGTCCAGCTCGGCGCGGGCCTGCGGATAGCGCAGTTCCGGCTTGTCGCCCAGTGTGAACAGCGCCTCCCTGCAACCCGCCTCGGCGCCGCGGCGCGCCGCCTCGAGCACCTCGTCGAGCGTCAGGTACGCCCGCTCGCCAGCCCGCGGCGGCTGGGCGAACGTGCAGTAGTGGCAAACGTCCCGGCACAGCTTCGTGAGCGGGATGAACACCTTCCGCGAGTAGCTGACGGGGCGTCCGAACCCGGCGTCGCGCAGGGCCGCGGCCCGCCGCATCAGGGCCGGCAGATCGGTCTCCCGCGCGAGATCGAGGGCGGCCTGTGGCGACGGTCCGACGTACGCGCTGGTGTCCATCACGGTCCCGCGGCAGCAGCCGGCCGCTGCCGCAGACGCTTATACCACGTCGGGAGCGGGACTGGCACGGCGGGGCTGTACCGATGCCGTGATGATCTCGTGCAACGCACGTGCGAATCGTGGGCGGCACGATCGCACCTGAAGTCCATACCCAGGACGATTCCGTCCCGGAGCGTTCAAGGCGCTTCGAGCAGAAGACCGTTTGCATGGGGCCAAGGGCCGACCTCGACAGGGCATTGGCGCCGGCGGCCCATCTCGAGGAAGAAGTGGCCCGCAGGTCGCCTCTCGACAAGCAGTAGTCGACCTCGACCTGCTGCGCGCCCGTCAGAACCGCACGCCGAGCCCCACCTGCACCCGCCTGGTATCCCCCAGGCCGCTACGCAGCGTCCCGGCGAAGGTGAACAGCAGCGATTCGACCGCGGTGTCGACGAAGTTGTCGGCGTTGGTGAGGTTGAACACCTCGACCATCGGCTCCATGACCGCGCCGTTGCGGAGCGCGAACCGTCGCGAGACCCGGATGTCCCAGGTGAAGAAGGCGTTGTCCCGCCGCAGGGTGTTGCGCGTGAGGATCGTGCCGTCCGCGCAGATGCGGTCCGACGGCTGCGCGACCCGCAGGCCCCGGCGGGCGCACTGCTCGGAGACCGGGGAGGCCGACAGGTAGCGGACCACGTTGTTCAGGTGCAGCTCGCCCGGCAGGGCCAGCAGCAGGTAGCCGCTCACCTGATGGCGCCGGTCGCGGTCGGACCAGCCGTACTCCGGCGCCAGGTTGCTCGCATCCGCATAGCGGAAGGTGAACGGCTCGCGCTCGTTGTCGTCGTCGGAGCGGTCGAAAGCGAGCGTGTAGTGGGTCTCGAAAGTGACCGGCCGGTTCCGGACCGCGCCCCGCCCGCGCAGCCCGAGGACCAGCGCGTGATACCGCGAGCGCGCGCTGCTCTCGGCGACGGTCAGGTTGTTGATGCCGCCCCCGGACGGGTGCGTGCCCACCCCGAACGGCGAGCCCAGCACCGGGTCGTTGCGATTGACGAAGCGGAAGAGCTGGTCGGTCCGCGCGTGGACGAAGGCGGCGCTCGCCGCCACGCCACGGCCCAGATCATGGTCGAGGCCGCTACTGAACGACCAGGTGCGCGGCAGCTCCAGGTTGCGGTCGGCGACCTGGACGTCGGGCAGGAACGGCGGCGTGCTCGACGCGTCGATCAGGTCGTCGATGGCGGGCACCGGGCCGAGGGCCCCGGCGGCGGCGCTGCTGCGGAACAGGATCCGCTGAAACGCGCCGTTGGTCGAAAGGTGCTGGGCGAAGACGAGCAGCGGAATGCGGGCGACGTACGACCCGCCGTTGGCGCGCACCACGGTCCGGCCGTTACCGGCGACGTCCCACGCCAGCCCCAGGCGAGGCTGGAAGTTGTCCAGGTCGTCCGGGATCCGGCCGTCGGACGGGAACCGGGGATCGTCGAGGTACGGCGCGAAGAAGGTGTCCTCCGGCTCGACGAAGACTTCCGGATGCCGGGTCCCGTCCCAGCGGAGCCCGAGGTCCAGCGTCACGCGGTCGTGCGGATGCCAGGTGTCCTGCAGGAACGCGCCCAGCTCGTGGGCCCGGAACTGCTGCCGCCCGAGCTGGTCGGGAGAAACACCCGGCACGGTCGCCGACTGCAGGTAGAGGAGAACCGGCCCGACGACGCCCGCGCCCGGCGGACAGCCGCCGAGGGCGCCGGAGGTCCCGTCCGAGCAGGTGACGTAGCGGCTCCCGTGGTTGACGAAGCCGATGAACCCGTCGACCGAGTCGAAGAAATAGCGGCCGTTCGCCAGTCCGACGAACTGCTGCTCGACGCCCGTTCGGTTGTACTCCAGCCCGACCTTGAACAGGTGGGCGCCGGCGGCGAACGACACGTTGTCGACCACCTGCAGCCGCGTGTCGAACGACGGATCGACCGGGAGAAAGAACGGCAGGCCGATCCGGAAGCCGTCGGCGAAGTCCATGGAGATGTCGGGAAACGGCCGACCGCCCAGCGCGTCGAACTGCGGCGGGCCGGGGGTGCGCGCCCCGGGCAGCAGCGGTCCCTGGTACCCGCGCGGCCGATCCTCGCGCGCCCACTGCACGCGCAGCTCGTTGGAGAGCGCGTTCGTGACCTGGGAGCGCAGGCTGCCGTTGAGGGCGTTCGAGCGGTCCCCTTCGATGCCGTTGGCCGACGCCCCCCATGCATCGACGTCGAAGGTGCCGTTCACCTGTTCGGCCCACGTGTAGTTGTACTTGAACGACGCCTGGTGCCGGCCGTCGAGGTTCAGGTCCAGCTTGGCGAGCAGGGACCTTGCGTCGTCGGTGCGGCGGATCGGCCCGAACTCGTCGTCGAACAGCCCCGGCCAGCGCATCCGGAGGAAGCGGTCGAGCCGCTCCAGGTTGGCCGGGTCGGCGACGCGGCGCATCGCCTGCTTGGTCTCCTCTGCCGCCTGCTGGTCGTAGGCGAGGAAGAAAAAGGCCCGGTCGCGCACGAGCGGGCCGCCCAGCGTGGCGCCGGCCTGGTGCCGGCCGAAGTCGGGCTTCCCGCCCCCCCGCGCCGGCGAAAAGGACGCCGCGATCTCGTCCCACTGGCCGAAGTAGTGCGCGGACCCGCTCAGAACGTTGGTCCCCGACTTCGTAATCACGTTGACGAACCCGCCGGCCGAGCGGCCGAACTCGGCGGTGGCGCCCTGGTTCACCACCACCAGGTCCTCGATGGCGTCCTGGTTGAACGTGAAGGCGGGCCGCTGCCCACCCCGCTGCTCCCCGAAGAACGGGTTGTTGAAGTCGGCGCCGTCGACGATGAAGTTGTTGAAGATCCCCCGCTGCCCGCTGATGTTCAGCTCGTCGCCGTCCGGCCCCTGCGAGATCGACGCGCCCGGGGTGAGCAGGGCCAGGTTCATGAAATTGCGCCCGTCGCTCGGCAGCCCGTCGACCACGTCCTCCTGGATGCGCTGCGAGCGCGTGACGGCCGCGGCGTCGATCGGCGAGGGCGCGGCGCTGATCACGGTCACGGTCTCGGCCGCCACGATCCGCAGTTCGACGGTCAGGTCGAGCATCCCGCCCACTCGGATGACTGCGCCCTCGATGCGCTCCGTGCCGAACCCGGCGGTCGCCGGGGCCACCGTCAGGTCGTAGATGCCCGGAGGCAACAGGGTGCGCACGAAGGTGCCGGACGACGAGGATTCCACCGTCGTCAGCAGGTCGGTTTCGCGGTTCTGGATGACGATCACAGCGCCCGGCACCGGCTGGCCGGCCGGACCGCGGACGACGCCGCGGATGACGCCGGTCGTCGTTCCGGCCTGGGCCGCCGCGGCCGGCGCGTCCGCGCAGACCGCCACCGCCAGCCCGACCGCGGCGGCCGCGGTCCGGGCGCGGCGCCCGGCCGAAGTGGATCGAGACACGTGCAGTACAGTTGTCGTCATGGTTCGTGCCGGTAGCGCTAAGGCAAAGGGCCGCCACGGTCGCCAAGGGTCCGTGCAGCGACGCTCCCCCGGTTCGCGCCGCCAGCCGCCCACAAGTGTACCGATCCGGGATCCCACGCAGCCGTTCCGCACATGACGAAATCCGACGGACCTGCCGACACCGCCGGCGACCGCTACGAGCACTGGTGGACGTTGTCCGAGTGCGTGCGCCTGCTCCACGGGGCGACCGAGACCCTCCGCATCGAAACGCTCGGCGCCGGGCGGGCCGAACTCGTCGTGACCACGGACATGCGGCGGGAGGTCCAGCATGCGCAGCGCGGACATCCGGGCGGCGCGTGGAGCCTGATCGCCCTCGACGCCGACACCGGCCGCCTGCTGCAGGCCGCGGGCGACCGCTTGGCCGGCAACGACGATCGGTTCGTCCTCGTGTCCGGCAAGGACGTTCGGGAGCTCTCCGCGCCGTGCGCGGCGGCGCGGGACGCGGAGTCCGCGGAGGCCTTCGAACGCGGCTGGCTGACGACCACCGCCCGCCGGGAGTGGTTCGCACGACTGCTTCGGTACTGGGTCTGCGAAGCGCCGGCGGCGTTCGACCGGCTGCGGCGCATCGACGTCCGGACGATCGGCGAGCGGGACGTCGAACGACAGGTGCGCTGGGGGCTGCAGGCGCTCTTCGCCGCGGACGCCGGGAAGATCATCTCCGCGCTCCTCGCGATCGCGGCCGGCTCCGCGCCGCGCACGACGACCCGCCGGGAACTCGTCGAACGCCTCGCCCGGCGCGGGTATCGCCCGCGTCGGCTGTACGATCCGGAGCACGCGGCGGCTGCCGCGGCGACGGCGACGAACCGCTATCTGGAGGGCGCGCGCCGGGGGCTCATCCGGGGAACGGTGATACCGAGGGCCGCGGCGGCGGCGCTGGGAGCGCGGCTGGAGGACACGGAGACCGGCAGCGAAAGCATCCTGACCGGGAGGACCGGCGCCGGCAAGACGGCCTGTGTCGTCGAAGTGGTGGACGCCCTCCGCGCCCAGGGCGCGCCGGTGCTGGCGTTCCGGCTCGATCACGCGGCATCGGCTACCAGCACCGCGGACCTCGGCCGGCGGCTCGACCTCGAAGAGTCGCCGGTCCTGGTGCTGGCGGAGGCGGCCCGCGCGGCCGGGCGCCCCGGCGTCCTGATCGTCGACCAGCTGGACACGGTCGCCACCCTCTCCGGCGGCGGCTCGGGCGCGGCCGGTCTCGTCGAGCAGCTCGTCCACGAGGCGCGCGGAACCCGTGCGCGCGCCACCATCCACACCGTCGTCGTCTGCCGCGCCTTCGAGTGGCGCAACGATGCGATCCTGCGGCGGCTCCTGCCCGACGCGAAGGCGCCGATCGAGGTTTCCCGGCTCGACCGCGACGAGGTCGAGAAGATCCTGACCGGGACCGGCTTCGATCCGGCGTCGTTCGGAGCGCGGCAGTTGGAGATCCTGCGGCTTCCCCAGCACATGCGCCTGTTCCTCGAGAGCGGCGCCGATGCGTCGGGCGCGCAGGCGTGCGCCACCGCCACAGCGCTCCACGACCGCTACTGGACCGCGAAACGCCGGGCGGTTGCGGCGCGGGCGGCCCCGGCGCCGGATCAGTGGATGGCCGCCGTCAGGACCCTCTGCGACGAGATGACCTCCACCCGCCAGCCCGCGGCCCCCGTCGAACGGCTGGACGAGATCTCCCCCGCCTATCTGGAGCACCTGGCGGCGGAGGGCGTGGTCGCCCTCGACGGCCGGCGCTGCGCGTTCCACCACGAGACGTTCTTCGACTACTGCGCCGCGCGGGTGTTCTTCCACCGGCGCGAATCGCTGGCGCCGGCGCTGGAGGGCTCGGAGCAGCATCTGTTCCGCCGCCGCCGGCTCCGGCAGACGCTGGCGTATCTCCGGGAAGCGGACCCGGCGTCGTACGTGCGGGAGCTGGACGGCCTGCTCGCGGGCGAGCGCATCCGGACGCACCTCAAGGACCTCGCGTTCACGCTCCTCGCCGGTGTCCCGGATCCGACCGAGGCGGAGTGGACGATCTGGGAAAAGTGGATCGCGCCCGCGCTGAAAGCCGTCGAAGACGGGGCGGCGAACCCGGACCCGCTGTCGGCCCTCGCCTGGAGGCGGTTCTTCGAGTCACCGTCGTGGTTCGGGTTCGCCGACCGGCGCGGCGTCGTCGAGGGCTGGCTCGCCGCGGACAACGACCGGCTCGCCGCCGCCGCCGTGAGCTACCTGCGGCGGCACGCCAGCCATGCGCCGGATCTCGTCGCGGCCCTGCTCGAACCCTACGCCGACCTGGGCGGCGCCTGGACGGAGCGGCTGCGGTCCTTCATGGAACGGGCCGACCGGCACGCGAGCCGCCGCCTCTTCGACCTCTTCCTGCGCCTCGTCGACAACGGCGCGCTCGACGAGGCGCGTGGGCGGACCGGGGCGAGCGCCACGTTCTGGAGCATGCTCCGCGGACTGGGCGAGCAGCGCCCCGAATGGGTCCCGGAGGTCGTGGCGCATCGGTTCCGCCGCCGCTTGGCGGTCATCCGCTCCGCCGGCGAAGACCTCGGCAGCCACGAACTGCCGGGCTACGACGATGCCGCGGCCAGGATGTTCGCAGGGTCGGCCGAGCGCGCTCCCGGCGCGTTCGTGGGGCACGTGCTGGGCCCGGTGCTCGACATGTCGGACGCCACCCTGACCGGGAACCGGCCGCCGCGGCACGACGCCGTCTGGCCGCCGATCGCGAAGACGGAGTTTCCGGAGGTCGACCATGCGTGCCTGTCGGGGCTGGCCGCCGCCCTCGCCGCGCTCGCCGGGGAGGGCGGCGCGATCCCGCCGGACGTGGTCGCCGGCCTGCGCGGCCGCGAGACGCACGTGGCGAATCGGCTGCTGCTGGCGCTGTACCGGGGAGGAGCGGCCCGCCACGCGGACGAAGCGGTGTCGTTGCTGTGCGACGAACCGTGGCGCTTCCAGTGCGGCTTCTCCGACCGCCCGCAGTGGTACGCGGCGGAGACGATCCGGGTGGTGACCCGCTATTGCGGGGTCGACAGCCGCGAACGTCTGGAGCAGGCGCTGCTGGACTACGTCGCTCCCGACGAACGCGGGATTCGCGGCTACCGGCAGGCCGGGCGGGCGCGCTTCGCCCTGCTCGCGGCGATGCCCGCCGAGCTGCGCAGCGCCCGCGCGAACGCGGAGGTGCAGGGCCTCGAGCGCAGGTTCGGCGGACCGGACCATGAACCCCGGGCCATCGCCGTCGATGCCGTCGAGTCCCCGCTGAACGGAAACGCGGCCGAGGCCATGTCCGACGAGCAGTGGCTGAGCGCCATCGCGCAACATCGCCCGAAGGCGGCGGCGCCGGCGTCGCACGAAGCCCTGCAGGGCGGCGCCTGGGACCTCGCCCGCCGCCTCGAAGCGCGCGTCGGGGAGGACCCGGAGCGCTTCGCGCAGCTCGCCCTGCGGCTCCCAGCGGACGCGCACCCGGTGTACCTGGATCGAACGCTGGCCGCACTGAAGAGCGCCGCGATCCCGTCCGAGCGCAAGCTCCGGCTCTGTCACAAGGCCTTCGTGGAATCGCGCGGCCCATGCGGCCGGTCGATCGCCGAGGTGCTCGGGAGCATCCGGGAGCCGCTGCCGAACGACGCGGTTCGCATGCTCCACTGGCTGGCCACCGAGCACGAGGACCCCGTCACGACCGGGTGGCAGGAGGACGACGTCGGCATCGAGACGACGCGCGGGAGCGCCGCCGACGCGATCCGCCGCCTCGTCGTCGAGGACGCCGCCTGCATCCTGCGGTTCCGGGTCACCCTCGACCGGCTGATTCGGGACCCGAGCGCGGGCGTGCGGGCGTGCGCGGCCGGGACGCTTCGGGCCGTCACCGACCGCAATCCGGCTCTCGGCATGACCCTCTTCAACGGCATGAACCTGTCCGAGGATCGGTTGCTCGCCGCCCCCCAGGTCTACGGCTTCATCCGTGACGGCCTGCGCAACCGCTTCACCGACGTGCGGCCGCTCGTGGAACGCATGCTCCAGTCGTCCGAGCCGGAGGTCTGCGAGGCCGGAGCACGTCTGGCGAGCCTCGCCGCCCTGGAGCACGCAGGGGGCGCGGACCCGTCCGCGGGCGCGACCCAGCCCGCCGTCGCGGCGACGAGCGCGCAGCCGGACGACCGCAGCGCCGCGGATCTGGCCGCCGACGCCAGGCGCGGCGGCCCCGCGCACCGCCGCGGCGTGGCGCACGTCGCCGCCGCCAACCTCGCGATTCCGGACTATCGGGCCTGGTCGGCCGCCACCCTCACCGCGCTGTTCGACGACGACGACGCCGGGGTCCGGCGCCAGGCTGCATCCTGCTTCCGGCGCGTGCAGGACACGCCGCTGGATGCATACAGCGACCTGATGGAGGCGTTCTGCAAGAGCAAGGCGTACGGGGACGACCCCGCGTCCATTCTGAGCACGCTGGACGCTTCACGCGAACGGTTGCCGGGCGCGACCTGCGTGGTCTGCGAGAAGTTCCTCGATCGTTTCGCCGGGGAGGCGCAGGACCCGCGCAGCGACCGTCACGCGGACGCCCTCACCGTCGCGGCGCTCGCCTTTCGGACCTACCAGCAGCATCAGGACGACGAATGGACGTCGCGCGCTCTGAATCTGATCGATCGCCTCTGCCTGGAACGGATCGGCGACGCGCGTGATGTGCTGGAGCGGTACGAGCGCTAGGGTAGCGGGAACGGACCCGTCAGATGCTGACGAAGCTCACGGTTCGCAATTTCAGGCGCTTCGGCGAGGTGGAGATCGATCTCGGGAATCCGGTCGTCTTCATCGGCCCGAACAATTCCGGCAAGACGTCCGCGATGCAGGCGCTCGCCCTCTGGGACAGCGGTCTGAAACGCTGGAACGAGAACGCTCGGGCAGGAGCACCCCCGAGAAGCGCCCCGGCGTGACCGTCAACCGCCGGGACCTCGTGGCGATCCCCGTTCCGGACGCGAATCTTCTGTGGCGCGGGATGCACGTGCGGGACGTGCGGCGGGTCGACGGCCGGCAGACCACCAGCAACGTCCGTATCGATCTCGTCGTCGAAGGCGTTACGAAAGACAGGGCCTGGACGTGCGGGCTGGAGTTCGACTACGCCAACGAGGAATCCTTCTTCTACTGCCGGCCGCTCCGCCGGTCCGACGGCAAGGCGCCCGACCGCATGCCGGTACCGGACGAGGCCGGAGCGCTGCGGGCGCTGGAACGGCCGTTCGTGCACTACGTCGGGAACCGGTCCACGGCCGTGCAGAACCACTTCTACGGCCTGAGCGAGGCTCTCCCCGCGCTCCGCGGCGTCGCTCTCTTCGATCGCCTCGACGCGAAGCCGCGGGACATCGCTCCGATCGAGTGCCTGATGTGGCAACTTCGCGAGATCGAGAACTACGTCTGCTCGCAGGCCACGCTCGAAGCGTACGCGAACGCCTCTGCGCCGGGAGGGTCCGCTCTTCACGGCGGCGGAAGCCGACCGGCGCGTGCGCGCGGTGCAGAACGCCATCGGCGAGATCGAGTCGGCCCTGCGGACACTGGGCAAGGGCTCGCCCTGGGACGCGGAGATCAAGGCGAGCGACGAGTTCCTGACCCCGCTTTTCCAGGCGTACTTCGACAGCCTCGGCCTGCCGAACCTGATGGCCAAGAAGAACTTCCACGAGCTGGCGGAGCACGTGCCGGACGGCGAGATCGACCCCGAGATCCGCGAGAAGCTGGATACGATCACAGGTGCCGCAGAGAGCGCCGATCCCGCGGAAGAACCAAGTCGATGATCGACTCTCTTCGCCGTCCGGCTTGCACGACGGAAGAACGTGAGATCGAGCGGCAACGGTGGGCGAGGGCGAGACAGAATTGAGCGTACCCGCTTCAGCAGCGTTAGATCACGTTCGTCCTTGTCGAACCCACGACGGACATCAAGCTTGGCGGCGAAATCGTCGCGGCTGGCCACGGAGCCGGCCGCGACGGTCCGGCCATCCTCCCGAGCGGCGAACTCGCCGTCACTGACCCGCGCCGCTCTCGTACACCTCGTCGGTGACCGGCTCCAGCCACTCGATGGTCAGGTGCTCGCCGGCCTCGTTCGGGAAGGTGATCGAGACGTGCGTCAGCACCTGGTCGGGCGTCGCGCCGTGCCAGTGGCGGACACCGCGCGGCAGGTGTGCGGTCTCGTGCAGGCCGATGTCCCGGACCGGCCGGCCCTCGACCTGGTAGCGCAGGCCGCCTTCCTTCACGAACAGCAACTGCTCGCTGTGCGTGTGCCAGTGCGTGCGGGCGCCGGCCTCGAAACCGCGCGACGACACGCGGACGTCCCCGGCTTCGAGCCGGAAGGAAGTCCCGGTGAAGGGATTCTCCTGTCCCGCCGGCGTCTGCCGGCCGATCCAGACGACCGCCACCGCCGCGACCACGCCCACCAGCAGTCCGACGCGCAACCGCTCCCGCTGCAGCTTCCCGCTCATGTCAGTCCTCCTCATCGCGCCCGACCCGGCGTGCGACCGGCGGTCTCGTGCGGTCGAGCGCACCGTCCCGCTATCTGACAGCGAACCGCCGGTCCGAGTCAACGCCTTAGCGGGCTGGGCAGCACGGTCGAAATCCGGCGTCCCCGCGGGGATGCGCGCTCGTGGACCGGGATTTCACGGCAGTTCCTGCACCCGGCCCGTGGGAACAGCGTCTCCTGCGTGAACCGGAGCGTCATGCTAAGACTATGGAGACGACCGTGCGAGTCCTCCACGTTGCAGATCGGCTGAGCGACCGGGGCGGCGCGGACCTGGCCCTGCTCGGGGTGCTCGACGCGCTGTCGGACGGCCACGACCTGCACCTCGCCGTGGGTCGCGACGACGGCGCGGTGCGCCCGCCCTGTCCGGTGAGCGTCGTGCCGGGACTCGACTCCAGGACCCGCGCCGCCGCGGATCTCGAGCCCCTGCTGGCGCGACTGCGCCCGGACCTGGTGCACGTGCACAACGTGGTCAACCCCGCCGTGCTGGAGTGGGCGGCAGACCTCGATGCGGTGATGACGGTCCAGGACCATCGCTTCTTCTGCCCGGGACGGGGGAAGTGGACGCCCGACGGCCGGGTCTGCGGCGACGCGATGGGGCGCGAGGCCTGCGCCGGCTGCTTCGACGACCCGGGTTACTTCGAAGGCACGCTCGCACTCACCACCGAGCGACTGGAGGCGTTGAAGCGCCTGCGGCTGACCGTGCTGTCGTCCTACATGCAGCGCGAGCTGATCCGGGTGGGAATCCCGGCGGAGCGGATCAAGGTCGTCCCGCCTGTCGCGTACGGTCTCGACCTCGAGGCGCAGGCCGACGGTCCGCCCTGCGTCCTCTTCGTGGGACGGGTGGTCGCGGCCAAGGGCATCCGCGACGCGATCGACGCCTGGCGGCGTTCGGGGTCGGACCTGCCCTTCCGCGTTGCGGGAACCGGCCCGCTGCGTTGCGAGATCGAAACCGAGGGCGTCGAGGTGTCGGGCTGGCTCGACCGCCGGCGCCTCTCCGCAGCCTACCGGCGCGCCGCGGTGGTCGTGATGCCCTCGCGCTGGCAGGAGCCGTTCGGCATCGTCGGACTGGAGGCCCTGACCCTCGGCACGCCGGTCGCCGCCTGGGACAGCGGCGGGGTGCGCGAGTGGCACCCGGGAGGCGAGCTGCTGGCGCCCTGGGGCGACGTCGACGGGCTGGCAACGGCCATCCGCGCCGGACCCGGGCATGGAGTCGATCCCCCTTGCGGCTTCGAGCGTGACCTCCTGACCCGCAGGTTGGAAGCCGTGTACGCTGCTCACAGCTCGCCACACCAGCCGACGGAGTCCAGTGGCTCATGGCGGCCCGCGTACCGGTCCTCCTCACGCGCTCCCAACGCGCCACGACCGGCGGTCGAGCGCGGCCGGGCGCACCATCCAGCGTGTTGACCGCGAACCGTCGGTCCGGGTCAACGCCCGAAAACGGTCGTGGCCGGCCCCGGAACGGTGTATAAAGGCGTCGATGCCACGTCGCGGCACAGACGCGGCTCGGGCGCGGGCCGGGATGAGTAGTTCCGGTCGAACACGCCGAGGACACATCATGGCACAGGCCGCGATCACGACGGCGGCAGGCTCGACGACGTCGCGGACGTCCCAGGCCGAGTTGAACGCCCTGTTGCGCGACGTCATGCCGCCCCAGGGCTGCTGGAGCGAAGCACGCTACCTGTGGCTCACGGACTGGACCAACCGGCTGATCGAGTTCACCGACGGCTACGTCGAAGCGCTGCCCATGCCCACCGTCGAGCACCAGGCCATCCTCTCGTTTCTCAACGACCTGTTCAACGCCTACCTCAAACCGCGCGGCGGATTCGTCCTGTTCGCCGGGCTGCGGGTGCGCATTCGCGAGGGCAAGTTCCGCGAGCCGGATCTGGCGGCGCTCCGCAGCCGCTCGGATCCCCGGAACGAGGCGCGCTACTGGCTCGGTGCGGACGTGGTGGTCGAGGTGGTCAGCCCGGACGACCCGGACCGCGACTTCGTCGCCAAGCGGGCCGACTACGCGGAGGCGGGCATTCCCGAGTACTGGATCGTCGATCCCCGCGTCGAGACCGTCACCGTGCTGGCGCTCGCCGCCGGCGCCTACGTCGAGCACGGCGTGTTCCCGCGTGGCGACACGGCGACGTCGCCGCTTCTTGACGGCCTCGCCGTCGACATGACGGCCCTGTTCGACTTCGGCACAGGATAGCCATGACGCCTGTCCGCACCACCGACGCACGTCCAGCGAATGTGTCCATCACGCGCACGAAGGGAGAAGCAACATGCGGAACCTGAGAATCGTCCTCATCGTCGCCGTCGTCGGTCTGCCCTTCGCGCTCGGCGGGTGCGCCGCCGAGACACCCGCCCCGGCCGCCGAGGAGGCGGCCGTCGACGTCGCCGGCCCGCGCGATCCGTTCGTCGGGACGTACGAGCTCATCGGACGCAACGTGAAGGACGAGAGCGGCGAGTTCGTCCCGGTGGCGGACTTCAACTCGCTCGGCTACATCACCTACAGCGACCGGGGCTACATGGCCGTGAACGTCATGCCCCTCGACCGCGAGCCCTTCGCCGACGACGGCAATCCGACGCCGGAGGAGGTGCAGGCGGCGCTGCAGGGCTACACGGGGTACTACGGTCCGTTCTCCGTCCACGAGGACGAGGACGGCGGGTTCCTGATCCACCACCGCACCGGGCAGATCAACCCCGGCGGCGAGGTGGACGCGAAGCGCTACTACGATCTCGTCGACGACAAGCTCATCCTCACACCCGCGTCCGACACCGGGATGAAACGGGACGCCAACCGCCAGGTCGTCTGGCAGCGCCTGCCGGACGTCGAGATGTCGGAGGAGGCGCAGCGCTTCCTCGGCCACCGCGAGCTCCTGTACACAGACCGGTATACGGTGCGGGGCGGGGAGCCGGTCGAGCGCGGCGAGCGGAACGAGGACCGCGCCGGCTCGGTCATCCTCTACACGCCGACCGGCCACATGATGGTGCACCTGATGGCGCGCGAGGGACGGACGCCGTACGCGGGCGACACCCCGACGCCGGAGGAGGCCATGGCGTCCTACCGGACCTACGGCGGGTACTTCGGACGCTTCACCGTCCACGAGGATGCGGACCCGCCGTACGTCGTCCACCACCAGGAAGGCAGATCGCGACCGACCGCCGGGGTGACGGACGCCGAGCGGCTCTACCAGCTCGACGGCGACGTCTTGCGCCTCGGCGGACGCCCGCGGGAGAACGAGGACGGCGAACTCGAGGGCGGGCACCTCTACTGGGAGCTGATGCCCCACCGGCCGGAGTAGCACCGCGCGGGGGCTGGAATCGCTCGGGCGCGGGCCACACGGCTTGCGTTTACTCGATCGGAGGCGCGGTCCACGACCGCTCATTCGTCGGGCGGCGGCGACGGCAGGACGACGCGTTCGATGGTGAGGAGTCTCTGGTCGACCTTGCCGAAGGCGATCTCGACGTTGCGCAGTCGGGCATCGAAAGCGCGGTGGTCCTCTCGCATGTCGCCACGCAGATCGTCCACGACCGCATGCATGTCGTCGCGCAACCCCTCCACGGCCGCATGCATGTCGCCACGCAGATCGTCCACGGCCACGTCAAGGGACCGCACGTCCGTACGCACGCCGCCGACCAGGGTGACGACGACGGCGATCACGGCGACGGCGGTCCCGATCCCCGTGCCGATGATGGTGGCGCAGATCATCTTCGTGTCGCTGGTCATACCAAGCAGCGTAGCACACGGGCGTGTCGGGCGGTCACGCCCGTGCGCCCGGTCGGCTCCAGTCGGATCGAACTACTACTCTTCCTCGAATCCGTGCGACCGGAACCGGAGTGTCCTGCAGTTCTCGTCGACGATGCGCCGGGCGGTCTCGCTCACCCCGTCCCGGACCGTCGCCGAGATCTCGACGGAGACATCCACCTCCGCCCCCGGCAGGGCGTTGAGATGCTGCACGACCCACACACTGACCCACACTGACTTCCGACGGTTCCGACTGTGATAGGATGGGCGAGTGAGGCTGGAGCCTGTCAGTTACGACGAACTGACGCCGAAACAGAAGGAGGTCTACAACTTCCAGAAGGTGGCGTCGCTACTTGCAGACTACGGATTCAACTGCATCAAGCTGGATGACGACTGGCAGGGGGCAGACTTCCTGGCGTACCACAAGGACGGTTCCACGACGCTCAAGGTGCAACTGAAGGGCCGTGCGACGATCTGCAAGAAGTACCTGGGCAAGGATCTGTATCTCGCGTTTCCGGCGGCCGGCCGCTGGTATCTGGTCAAGCACGACAAACTGGTCAAGCTCGCGGAGGAGACAACGCAGTGGCTCGACTCGCGATCATGGATCGACGGCGGCGAGTACAACAGCGACAGACCATCGAAGCTGATGCTCGGCCAGCTCACGGACCATGCCCTTGAGCCGAGCGAACGAGCGGTCAGTCGGTGAACCGCACGGCGGTGTCGGCGGTGGGCGTTCGGCCTTGCCGGTCATCGGGACGGGGGTCGCGGTCCGAGGGTCCGAGGTAACCGTTCGGTCGTGCCGGTGCGGGACTGATGTGCTCTGTGGTCGGCACCCTGATGCTGAAGCGAGCGTCCCCGAGGAGATCGCCAGCCCCTGCACGCACCGCATCGGCAAACCACTCGGGCGGGAGCGGCGTCGCTGCCCTGGTGCGCGGCCCCTCCCGCTTCTCGCTCTTGCGGCCCCCCCCCCGCAAGAGGGTGCCCCAAGCGTAGTTGAAAGTCGGTGGCGACTCCTGCCCGGCTGATGTGGTATCAGTCGGGTGTTCACTCAAGGAGGAGAGGCCACCGATGAAGAAACCGTACAAGATCGTGTCGGGCGCGTCCAAGTCCGCGCCGAGCAGCCGGGAACTGGCGGACTGGCTGGCGAAGGACGGGCAACTGCTGATTCCACTGGTCGAGCTGCTCGAGAAGGGCGAGCGGGCCATCGACGAGGTGATCGACGTGATGGGCCGGGCGACCATCGAGGCGGTCCTGCAGATGAGCGCCGAGCAGGTGGCGGGACCGAAGGAGCAGGGCCGCCGCGACGCCGACCGGGAGCTGTACCGGCACGGCGTACAGGCGGGGCGTGTGGCGTTGAAGGAGCGGCAGTTGCGGGTCGACAAGCCGCGGCTGCGCAAGAAGCGGCCACCGGCCGACGAGCCGGGCGAGGTGGAGATTCCGGCGTATACGGCGTTGCAGGCGAACCGGCGGCTGGCGGACCGGATGCTGGAGCTGGTACTGCGCGGCGTATCGACGCGCAAGTACGAGACGGTGCTGCCGGCGATGGCCGAGCAGGTGGGCGTGAGCAAATCCGAGGTCTCTCGGGAGACCATCGAGGCGGGGACGCGCGTTCTGCGGGAGTTGGCCGAAGGGGACCTGAGCGAGCTGGACGTGCTGGTGGTCTACCTGGATGGGATCGTGTTCGGGGACTACCACGTGCTGGCGGCGGTGGGGGTCGATGCCGGTGGCCGCAAGCACGTGCTGGGGCTGTGCGGCGGCGCGTCGGAGAACGCGCAGGTAACCGTCGATCTGCTTGAAGCTCTGGTGGCGCGGGGTCTGCGGGCGGACCGCCGGCGTCTGTTCGTCATCGACGGCGCCAAGGCGTTGCGGCAGGCCATCGGCCGGGTGTTCGGGTCGTCGAACCTGGTGCAACGTTGTAGAAATCACAAGGTACGGAACGTGTTGGGACATCTGCCGAAGGAGCAGCACGAGCAGGCGCGTGCGACGCTGCGAGCGGCGTGGAAGCTGGACGCGGACGAGGGCATCCGGAAGCTGGAGCAGTATGCGTCGTGGCTGGAGCGGGACTGGCCGTCGGCGGCGGCGAGCCTGCGCGAGGGGCTCTCGGAGTTGTTCACGGTGAATCGCCTGGGCCTGCCGACGCCGTTGCGCCGCTGCCTGACGACGACGAACATCATCGACTCGTCGCACGCGGGGGTTCGCCAGCACACGAATCGGGTGAGCCGCTGGCAGAGCGAGGAGATGGCGGTGCGGTGGGCGGCGGTGACGTTCCGGGAGACGGAGAAGCACTATCGCCGGATCACGGGCCATGAGCATCTATGGATGCTGAAAGCGCACCTCGACGAAGAGAGCGGCGCGCTTGCCGAGACCCGGAAGGTAGGGTAACGTGTTCTGTCGCCGCCGACTTTCTACTACCGGCGGGACACCCTCGTTGCCCCGCAACGCCTTCGACAGCACCGCCCGGGTCGCGCGGTCCCCGCGTAGAGCCGGGCATCTCCGTCCAGCAGCCCGGCTGCATCGCACGGCCGAGGCGGCACGGTCTCCATGAGGGTCTCGATCAGCACAGGTCGACCAGAAGAACCGGGTCCTGTCGCGGTCCGACGACGATGGCCGGGCCGCTGCATACCGGCACGACCGAACGCTTACAGGCACTTCCGGTTCATTCCGAGTACCCCGACGTCGGACCGAGATCGAAACGCCGGTCATGACGTACAGCAGCGTGCGGAACAATCGAACCCCGGTTCTTCGGAACGCGGTCCCCGGTACAGTCCTCTCTAGGGAGGGAAGGGCATTCCGCCACTCTCGACGCCATCACGCGGCGAGATATCACAACAGACAACGGGACCGGATGGCCCGTCGCCCGAGAGGCACATGGAGCCAGCCGCGGGCGGCGCACGCTCAGAGCAGCTCGTTCAGCCTGGCGTAGCCGGCGCGGCTCACCGGAGGTTCGGTTCCGTCCTTGAGGACGGCGACGTAACTCTGCCGGGTGGCCCGCTCCAGCCGCGCCAGCCGATCGAGGTTGAGAATGGCCGAGCGGTGGACGCGCACGAACCGTTCCGGATCCAGTTGGCCTTCGAGTTCCGCCAGCGTCTGCTGCTTCAGCAGCTCCCGGCCGCCGACCACGAAACCGACGTAGTCGTCCCGGGCCAGGACGTAGTCGATGCGCCCTGCAGGAACGACTTCCACCTTGGCGCCCGAGCGGATCAGGATGCGGTCGCGACGAGCGCCCGGCGGGCGCGCGCTGGCCGCCACCCGGGCGACCGGGGCCCGCTCGGCGCGGGCGATCCGGCCCCGCGCCTCGTCTAGGGCCGCGGCGAAGCGCTCGGCGCCGAAGGGCTTCTATGGACGGCCCGAGCGGCCACATCAGGGCTTCGGCGGCTTCGGCCGATCCTCCCGGGCTGAAGCTACACGGCGCGGCGGCAGGCGCACGTACTCGCGCCCCGAAACCTCCTGCTGAACCTTGATGTCCCGGAAGATCTTCTCAACATCGTAGTTGAACCGGGCGGCGTGCTCGTCGCGCACGGCCCGGAGTTCATCGATGATCGGGTCGGTCTGCGTCTCTCGCATGGCGTGTCTCCACAAGCTCGCTGGGAGTGCAAATGACCGGCGGTCCACGGTGGGGTTCATCGCCGCCTCGTGTCGTCCGTAACGCTGCGATCCTCGCCGGATGCTTGCGGTCGGAGGGGCCATCAGGACCACCGCGAGCCGCCGTTCGTGCGACCTCTATCAAGGCGATCGCTCATCAACGTAATCGGTCACCGGCACCATCAGACCGAGGCCGCAGAACCTGCCGTCGCCGATAATCATCGGACCCGAAACGGCATCCGGGAACATCAGTTCCACATGCCACAGTGCGTGCTTCGAAAACCGGGAACCGTCCGCGAACCGCTCCGCCATCACCCCTCTGCGTTGGAAGGGCTCGCGCTGCACGCGGATGTTGGACGGTTGCGCCCGCACCCTGGCGTGGCGCAACGCCTGTGCGACTGCCTTGACGGCCCGTGCCTCCTCTCGAAGCCGCTCGCCGGCATCCTTGATCGGGCTACCCTCATTCGCGCCGAGACGGCGGCGTACGGCGGCAGAAAGCGCTACCGCGGTCACGCTACGGAAGATCCGGCCATCGCGTGAAAATCGATCCGCCATGCGTGAGTCGTCCGTCGACACGAGACGTCCCGGCCATGCCTTCCCGGTCTCTGGATCGCACGGTGCAAGGCCCGCGAAGGCCCACCGGAGATCGTCCACGTGAATGGGACATTGTGCGGGAAAGTCGATCACGACCCGGCGGATGGATAGGTCCGCATGCGCCGCTCCAATGGATGGTAGCGGCATCATCCGGATGCGCAGGTCGAGGTCACGGGGACCGGCGCCGCAACCGACGATCAACTTTTCGAACAGCACCGCTTGAGCGGGCAGGGCCGTCCGCAGCTTCGCCGCCGCAGCATCGCGCAGACCCGTAATCAACGGTGCCGCGAGTCGGAGCGGTCGCGACCGAAAGACCGAATCGTCCCGCAGTTCGAAATGCAGACGCCGCGGCCGCATCCGGTAGCCAACACGGCGGAACGACGCCTTCGGCGGCTGGACGAACAACTGACGGGGCATGCCATCCGACAGGTTCCAGACCAGACGTCGGCGAGCCTGTTCGTGCCTGCCGACGAGGCTCGCGAGAGTCTCCGAATACGGACAGGCCACTTCGCCGTCTTCACCCCTTCCGCCGGGAGCGTAGAGCGTCCCCGGGTGGGCCACGAGCGCCGCATCCGCCTGATCGCACGGGAGAATGTCCGCAACCGCCCACGCCATGTCCACGCCGCGCCCGAGCTGGTACAGGCGCGCAGCGATGTCGCAGACACGCTCCGCCTCGCTCTCGCCCGAATCGAAGTTCCAGACGTAGACCACCGGTTGGCCGGGATCGAAGAAGCACGGCCGCCAGTGCTTGTCAGTGCGAATCTCATTCACCCGGTCCGGGTCGCCACCGACTGCATCCAGGTCGTTGTTCGGAACGAACAGCTTGACGGACTGCCCGCGAAGTACCGGCGGTGCAGCGATCCGGGGCGGATCGAGTTGCTCCAGCCAGCGCAACGCTCGTCTGTCGTCGGCGACGATGCGCCCCCCACGGGCTGCCGCGGCAACGAGCGCTTGGAACAGACGACCGGGTGACGGCGGCCATCCGTCCGCTCGGTGAAAGCGATCCGCGTGACCATGGTAACGCCCCTCGTGGAAGCGCACCTTCAACAGGAGCGCACGACTCATGCCTGCTCCTTGACCTTCTTCCTCGCCTCTTTCCGGGCCAGCTTCTTGTCGAAAGTCACGGAACGGTCGTTCCCCACGCGGAAGGCCTCGGCGACCGTGCGCGCATACGCAAGCGCGGTGTCCTCATCCAGGTTCGCGGTCGTGCGTACGCCGCTGCGCGCCACGGCGCACCACTCGCCCGGATCCTCGGGATTCAAGGTCAACAGACAGCCAGCCCGCAGGAATCCGTCCATCGGTGCCGTCGCAGCGACCAGGGCCAGCCCGAGAACGTAACGCCGCAACTCGCCCGCGTTTTCCCCGTCCAGCCTGCGAAGCGCAATCAGATTGACAGTAACGTTCCGGTGAATCGGACCGCGCGCAATGATGCCGCCATGCGTTCTCACAGCGGGAACGTGGACGAAACCGGTCTGGGCGAGCGGGCTCTTCGGGTTTCCTTCCGCCTTCGCCTTCTCCGCATCCGAGAAGACCTCGAGTTCCGCGTAGTCCAACGGCGGGTTGTACTGGGCCGAACGCGTGAGCAGTTCCACGTTCTCCGCCCGGATCGTCGCCTGCACGATGCGCGGCAATTTCGCCAGGGTGCCGCGAGAATCCCAGGCGCCGAACACGAGCGAGGTGGGCGCCAGCTTGGCCAGGGGCGTTGCATCGTTGCGATCCAGAAAAGCGCGGAATGCATCCTCCGCTGCGGTCGCCAGTTCCGTGGAACGTACGAGCGCATCGCCGAGCCGATGGCCGGCCGCCAGAATCGAGACGGTCCTGCCGTTTCCGCAATCGATGTCGATCTGCGGAACGAGCGCCGCGCGCGGATTCTCGTCCTGCCCGCGCGGCGGCCCGAACACCGGTTCGATGCGGTTCGCCTGGGATCCGACGCTGTCGATGAGGGCAACCTTCGTGCCGTCGGACATCTCGTCGATGTTGTAACCGAGATATCGGTGACCGTCGGGAAACGCGTAGGTGGGTGGGAATATCGGTGAGCCCGGGCCTTCGACAGGCAGCAGCGCCTGTCGTAGATGGAGCGCCACGGGTCCATTCGCATCGTCAGCCAAATCGTTCAGACGTCGTTGTACCTCCGGATTCATGGTTTACGGCTCCTCTTCTGTCACGCGAGTGATGCAACGGGCCTGACCGGCCTTTCCGGGCCAGTCGAGGCGCATGCGGAAACGGCGGAACGGCAGGCCCGGGACCGGAGGTGATTCTGCGCCCAGAGCGGCCCGGAGGACCAGCGGATCCAGAAGACGGTCTCCGCCGATCACGCCGTAGTGGTACTCGAGCTTGTCGATCCGTGCGGGACGAGCGTGCGTCATGCCGACGGCAGCGAGGATTTCCACGAGCGGGAACCCCACGGGGACGATGGGAATGCCGCTCTTATGGTTGTTCAGGGAGAATCCCGTGTCGATCGGCACGTAGTCGCGTCGCCAATCGAAACGAAAACTGTTCGACTGCGCCGCGGAGAGGGCGAACGGTGCGTTCTCGTACTCCCGCAATCTGCCACGTACGAGTTCCAGAGCATCTCGCAGAATCGCCGCACCCGGGTACCCACGAGCCCCCGCCCAAAACTTGACGTTGTCACGCCGCGTCTTATCGCCCCAGTAGTCGACCACGATCTCCGCTCCGGCGCCGTCGCGTAGAACGGCCGGCAACGTCGCCAGGGAATCGGGATCTGGAAACGGAAACGGAGCGCCGGGTCGATTGAATTCCTTGTCGCCCCAGGCTGGCAACCATTTCTCGAAGTTCTTCGAGCCGTCAGGCGCACGCGCGATGACCGTGGCGTCATCCAGGAATCGGAGCACGCGGGCAACGGGCTTCTCCTCCCCGCCCACCGCCACGCGGAACGTCCCCTCCGCCCCGCCCCAGGCGAACACGCCCGTGGCGTTTCCGAGCAACGCTTCCGCGGCTTCCAGTAGGCCGAGGCACGCGAACACCTGCCCCGGATTGCGCAGGTCCACAGGAATCGTCGACTCAGCCATCGACCTCCGACTCCCGCGGATTCTCTGACCAGTCCCGTGACGCGCCCTGATCCGCCGCGCGCAGAACGGCCTCGCGCCACGCCAGGCCCCAAGGACCGTAACGCTTCTGCAGCCGGACGAAGCGCAGGGCGGCCGCCCCGGCCGTCGCTTCGAGCTTCGACGGCGGCTCGTCTTCGCACCCGGCGACCGGAATCAGCGGGCGCCCGTGGCCGTGATGCGCGGCAATCAAATGCAGGATCAGATCACGAGTGGCCTCCGGTAGATCAGCCCGTTCGGCCTCGACCAGTGACCCGAATTCGTGCGAGTACCCTTCCAGTAAACGCCAGTTGCCGCCGCCGCATGTCTTGGCGTACGGACGTCCCTCCGGCGGCGCGTTCATTGCGTGCTGCCAGCGCTCGGCCGCCTTGCCGTCGTCATGCAGCCGAGCGGCAAGGACCAGCGCATCGATCTCCGCGACCGGCAGACGCAGCCGTTTGGCGATGGCGCGCACACGAGCCGCTACCTGATCGGCGTGGCTTCGCAGCGGCTGAGGAACCGAAAGCACAGAACGGGCACCGTCGTTGGCGGCGTCGTGCCACCACTTGAAGACCTCCAGCCCGGCGCGCATCCCTCCAGCCGCGTCGAACTCGGTTTCGAACGTGCGGACATGTCGCCAGCCGTCGGTTACGGGAGGCTGGACGAACCCTTCGGCACCTGCATCCACCGTCACCCGCCGGACGCGGAATCCGACCACGGGTCGATCCGTATCCGAGTCCGGATCCTGCCACCGTTCGTCGGTATCGGCGGTCACTGCGGCGAGGTCGCACTTGTCGTCGAGCATGCCGTCGGCGGAGAGCCCCCCCATGTGCGCATCTACAACCACCAGATTCTCCGCCAGCGCTCTTTCGAGTTCCGCCCTTCGCTGGCGCTGGTCGCGCTTCTGCGCTCGATTCAACGTAGCGCCCTTGCGGGCCAGAAAGCGAAGGTCCCCGAGCGTCACGGCGCAGGCGCAGTCACCCGCCTTGTCGAGAACGAGCGCCGCGATGTTAGCCTCGTCGATCGCCAGTTCGTGCTCTCTCGGTCGCTTGCTGACCATTTCCGACCGCGCCAGCAACCAGTCGAGCACGTGGCTGCGCAGCGCTTCGAGTTTCTCGATGGCATGCGGAGGGGCGCCCTGGAAGAAGTCTTCGACGAGCGCCGGCGGCGCAGTGAAGGTCTCGTCGCCCGCACGTGTTCGTGGCAGGTGCATCCGCCACACGACCGTGGTCTGCGGTTCCTCCTGCTCCTCCCAGCCGCGCAGCCAGGGCCCTACCTCCGGACGTCCCTCGTGCCGTTTCAGCGAGGTCATCGACCAAGCGTCCACGAGCGGGCGCGTCAGCGCGGGATACAGCGGCGCCGGTGTGGTGGCCCGGTCGACGATCGCACCATGCGCGGTCTTCACTTGCACAGCCGCTGCCGGACTTGCGTCGTGCCGGCCGTCCGAGCCGAGAGGCAACGTTCGCAGTGCTTCCAAGCGCGCCTCGAACACCTCGCAGTCGCGCTCGTACTGCATTCGAACAATCTTCGATGCGTTGGACTTCGGTTCTTGTGGCCGTGGCGCCAGAACGTCGATCAAGGCCTCACGATCGTCGCCGCCGCGGCGGTTTACACGCCCCAGCCGCTGCACCATGCGCTCATGGGCGACCAGATCACAGACCATGTGATCAGCGTCGAGATCCACGCCGACCTCTCCCGCCGACGTCGCGACGAGAAACGTCGGCACGATCGGCACCGTCTCGCCGCCGCCGAAGAACCCGTGCCGTTCGAGCCACTGCACCACGGCCCTCCGCTCGTACACCCGCCGCTCCCCGACGAGGAGCTCCGACACTCCCTTGCCATCCGCTTTGCGACGCGTGCCTCCAGTAAGACCGCATGCCTTGTCGATCAGAGCCTTCACCTTGATGGCGTCGACACGACGGTGACAGTACACGAGCACACGTGCAGGGCTGTTCGACTCGACGGAATCGAGTAGCGGCAGCGACGCACGATCCGGACTCGACGGCGATGGATGCTGTCCACCAATTTCGACGGCACGTTCGGCCAAGCGCGCGGGCAGGTCGTTCGGATCGTCCAGTTCGGTCACCGCCATGCGCTTGCGCGCGGCCAGGCGTCGGTGTACGAGGGCTTCCTGCTTGTCTTCCTCCGCCAAACGGAAGACGTCGGCGGTGTGCGCTTCCGCTGTTGTCCGTCCGGTTGCCGACAGGGACATCACACGAAACGGAGGTGAGGTTCCGGCGGCGGATCGGTCTGCCGGTCCGAGCGCGCTGTACTGTCGGTCCTGGATCTGTCGCAGCAGCCTCTCGAACGGCGCACACAGATGCGCCTCGTCGAGCACGACGAGCGTATCGACACCGAGAAGACCAGCCTGAAAGGGACGCATTCCTCTCCTTCGAGACACGCCGTAGCCTTCGAACAGCAGCCGCGAGCCGATCATGTCGACGGTGCCGACCACCAGCGCCGGGCTGGAGGGATCGTCGAGCCAGTCGCGGTTGTCGACGAATCCGCCGCGCAGTGTGGAGATCGGCAACCTCCGCTCCCCGTCGCGCAGGCCGACCCCGAGCCGGTCGGCGAGATCGGCCGGCAGGTTCGCACGCAGTTGTTCGGCGAATCGCGTGGCCTGATCGACCACCGCGCGCCGATCGACGACGTAGACCAACCGGCGGGGCAGCCGGGCTCCCTCGCCGAGCGCGATCAACCACAACGCCATGACGGACGTCTTGCCGAGACCGGTGGGCACATCGACGGCGGCGGGCAGGTCGGCGGCGATGAAACGGCGCAGCAGGCGCATCTGCCACCGGAACGGCGCGTACCCCGTGTGGCCGTCCTCCGCAGTCAAGCGACCAAAGGTCGTGCCCAAAACGGAATCATCCACGCCCGGACCTCAAGGCCGCGAACAGCATGCGCCGTATCATATCGTGTGGTGGTCTCTCCGCCGTGCGTGCTGTGCGTGGCGATGGTGCCGAAGGCTCCGTTCCCCTTCCGGGACATCCACCATCTACGCGAAGATCACCGCGCGCGCCGCCGCCAGCGGCAGCGCGACTTCGATGAGTTTTCTTCTGGTCCTGGTCCTGTGCTCCACGACGTTCTCAACTTTCGGGGGTGAGCCGTCCGCTCCGCCGCGATCGTCGATTGGTGAGTCGGGCGGAAACCAACCCTGGAGTACGCTCCTGAACCGCAGGAAGGCACGGTCCCGACAGCCTCTTGTGCCTACCCTCCGCGCAAGATCACGGAAATAGGCGGATGAGATCGGACGTTTCCCCGCTGCTCCGAGCGCCCATTTCAGTGCCGCCTTCGGGTCGGCGGGCTTGGGATCAGCCGGTTTCCACAGATTCTGTTCTTCAAGCGCCTTGCGCAGGCCAGGCTTCCGTCCCGTCCAGCCGAGTACTCGATCGACATGGGGCGAGGCGGCGAACACCCATGTCTCCAGTTCCGGCTCGATTACGACCGGGATCGCCCAGTCCGCCATGTCCGCGTGTCCGAGTTTTTCTTCGATGAGAGATTCGAGATCGGCGCCGGACGTCGCAGGAACGCCGTCCCAGGCATGATCGAGGATGATCAACGCGTGTTCAGCGGTTTGCCGGTAGCCAAGCAGAATCTGCGTCGGACGGTGGCAGCAGCCCGGATCATGCTCCGGATGCAGGAGAATCTCCTTCGTAATCGGTCGAATGCCGAGCGCGCCGGGTCGATCCAGCAATCCGGATATCGTCGCCTTGATCTGTTTATCGGCGACGACGCATACCAGATCCTTCATCCGAGAACCCCGCTTGCGAGCAATGTACCCAGATCCACGGGCTCGGGCCAATGCGCGAGGCGGGGATGAGCGGGTCCCGCTACGACGTCCACGCCGCCTTCGTCGTTGCGGGCGAAGCACAGCATCTGCCCGACTCTGGCGAGGCGGGCGACGGTCGGGGAATGGGTCGCCAGGAGAATCTGGGCGTCGTAAACGGAAGACAGCGAATCCAGGAGCGTCTCCACGTTGCCGGGGTGGATTCCGTTCTCGGGTTCCTCGACGAGATAGGGGCCGCCTGGATTCGGAAGGTATGCGAGCAACGTCAACGCCAGGAACCGGAGCGTGCCGTCCGAGACCAGCCAGGAAGGCGCTTCGAGCCCGTTGCGGTAGTGAACGACCAGGTACCTGTGCCCGTCTTCCGGACGCCTGATGACGGTAATGCGTTCCACGTCGGGCAGCGCCTCGCGGACGTGCGACATCCAGTCTTCGTACCGCTCGGGACTCTCCATTGCTACCGCGTCGACGACGTGAGGCAGATTCGAAGCGTCGGGGAGATAGGCGCCGGAGTGGTTCGGAGGACTGGGACGACGCAGGGCGTCGCTCCAGGGCGCGATACGCTGCACACCGGCGGCGAGCATCTGCCGGAAACGCATTGCGGCCGGGAAGGTCTCTTCATCCTGAGGAAGATTGGCGAGCGCGGACCTGTCAGTCGGAATGTGAAACGGAATCGATCGACCGGATGTCTCGGAGCGGAAGGTCACGCGATCGGGCTGGCTGCCTCGATAGAGCACCTTGCGCCAACCGGCGGGCGCCCGTTTCGCCGGGTCGGTGACGATCCGCGCGGGCGGCTCGGGCGGGTTCGGGAACTCCGACCGTTCGCGTTCCGGACCGGCGCCGGCGCCCGGTTTCAGCCACAGTGTCTCGGCCGGGATCCGCAACGGCTCCGACACGTCCACCGCAATTTCGTAGCGGCAGACGCTGGCCGAGCCGTTCGCCGGACGCCCGCGAAGGTCGTCGGAAAGGGGCACCTCCACGGCCAGCTCGAACGCCTTGCCGCGCCGCATCCACGTCAGGTGTTGCGGATCGACGGCCCGGAGCGGAACCCCGAGCGGCGGGTTGCCGGTGACCGCCTGCTCCAAACCGACCCGTTGCAGGTCGCCGAGAAAAGCCAGCACGTCGAGAAACGCCGATTTCCCGCTGGCGTTCGGTCCGACCAGGACATGGAAAGGCTCGAGCCGCTGCGATACGTAGCGCAGGGATCGGAAGCCGAGGGCCTCGATCCGCGTCACGATCATGCCTGCACCTGCCGCGAACTCAATCAGCGCGTGGCCTCCTGAACGAAGAACGTCAGGAGCGATGACACTGCAAATCCCGCGGTCGGCGGGACCGGTTCCCGGGGCACCGCGACCGGCGGCAGGTCCTCCGACGGCGCTACAGCCTGGTGGAGCAGCATGCCTCCTTTCTCCTTCGTCACCTGTGGGACGCCGCGCGCGGTTTCACGACGGACTACCGGCCGACGGTGACCGTCACGTCCTCGTGCGTCGCCAGACCGCCGTCGTGAGCGAGGCAGCGGAGCACGTAGGTACCCGGCTCGCTGAACGTCGCCTGGACGATCCAGGTCCCGTCCTCCGGCACTTCGGGAGGCTCCCAGCCGGGCGCCCACGGCGAGTCGGCGCCCTCGCGGTAGTCTTCCCACACCTCGAACTGCGGCGGGTCGAACGTGACGTGGTCCTCCCCGCGGTAGACGATCCACGCGACACGGAGCCCGCTCGCGCTGTTCGGCGTACTATCGGCGCCACCGCGGCCCAGCCGCCATCTCGGCGGCGGCATCGCCCGCCGCTTCGGCACCCCGTCGTCGCCGGCCACCGCGGTGAGGACGACCGGCTCCCCTACCCTGACCTGCCGGACCGAATCGCCCTCGACGTCGAGCACCGGCCGCTCGTTGCCGAAGATGTTGTAGGCACCGCCGGCCGGCCCGCCCGCGCCGTTGTTGTTCATGATCGCGATGTCGTCCAGGAAGTAGTCCGGGTGCAACGTCGCGTAGGCGCGCTCGGTCCGGCCGTTGCTGGTGAGCGTCCAGACGACCTCGCTGTCGCCGAAGTCCGCCGGCACCCGCAGGCGGAAGACGTGCCGGTTGCGCCGCGGCTGGAAATGCGTCGGCTGGCCGCGGTCCGGGCCGCCCGGATCGAGCCGGTTGTCCGGCCCGATGGGGACGTCGATCTCCTGGTCCCAGTTCCGGTTCATGTAGCCGAAGACGAGGTTGAACGAGCCGTCGTCGTTCTGCTCCCAGCCCTCGTAGGCCGGCGCGATGCTCTGGTCGGTCTTCGGATACACCTGGGCCGCAGCCGGGGCGACGGCGACGGCCAGCCCGAGGACTGCGATCAGCACAGTGCACGCCGGCGCGGCGGGCGGCGGGCAGGTCGGCGCCGGCGGCATTCGCCCGGAGGTCAGACTCTCACCCATCGTCACTGTCCCCCGGCGTCGTCTTCGTCCGTGGTCGACGAAAGCTGCGTCAGCTCGTCGTAGCCGCAGAGCGGACACCCGATCACGGTCTCCCCCGGCTGCAGGCCGAGCCGCTCCCGCCGTGTGGCCATCTCCTGGGCGAACTCCTCGTCGTTCAGGAAGACCGCCTGCCCGATGTTGATCATCATGTTGTCGATTGAGCGGTGGCCGAGGCCGGACCAGTTGCGCGGATCGGAGACGTTGGGGTTGGTCGGCGTGTTGTCGAAGTAGCCGGTGATGCGCAGGATGGTGCCCTTCGGCAGCAGCGGCGCGTAGTCGTCCTCGAAGGTGTAGACGCGCACCCAATTGTGGTTGTAGCCGGCGCAGCTCAGCGTCTCGATGGTGTTGTTCCAGATGGCGTCGAGGCACATGCGCACCCCGGCGGCGTGCATGTGCGGCTCGTACACCGTCATCTTTGTGTGCTCCATCAGCGTCCTGAAGGCCTCGAACTTCTGATCGGCCTGCATCGGCCTGATGTCGAGGTCGGGGGTCCCCGGCCCGATGATCTGCACCGTCCGCGTCGGCTCGTAACCTTCCGGATGGAACTTGAGGCCGATCTCCAGGTGGGCGCGCGTGTGGCGGCCGTTTGAGTGCAGGTGGGCCGAGGGGAACAGGATCTTCGAGCCCGCTTTCAACAGCTTGCCGGAGTCGGGATGGAAGACGTCCGCGTTGCGCCCGACCTCGTGGACCGGCCAGAAACCTGCCTCTTCCACCGGCTTCCCGTCGGGGCCGACCGGTACGACGACCAGGTGGTGAATGACGTAGAGCCCGCCGATCGTGTCGCGCTCCGGCGGGCCCTCGAAGGTGTTGACCTCGCGCATCTCGACGGCCGAGACGTAGCGGTCCTCGGTCAGGCCGGTCGGCGTCTCGCCGAGCGGGCCCCACCAGTCGGGCGCGGTCGGGGCCACCTCGATCTCCGGCGAGGTGAGCACGAGATCCGGATCGCCGATCTCCCAGCCGGAGTCCCCGGCCGCCACGGCCTCCGCGGTCTCCGCGACCGGCTCCCCGCGCGGGGCGCCGGTGTCGGCCCACGCGGCGATGGCGGCGATCTCCTCCGCGCTCAGCGAGACGTCGCCCTTGTAGTGCTGGATGCCGATGTCCTTCTCGATGTACCAGGGCGGCATCACGTCCGGCTTGCCGACCCGGCCGGTGCGGTACTTCATGGCCCGCGCCCACGGACGCGCCTGTTCGTAGGTGAGGAGCGACATCGGGGCCACCGATTCGGGCCGGTGGCACTGCTGGCAGCTCCGCTCGAGGATCGGCGCGATGTCCTTGTTGTAGGTCACACCGTTCGCGGTCCCTTCCGAGGCAGCCGCCGGAGAAGCGAACGTTACCGCGGCGACCAGCACCGCCGCGGTCGAGAGCACGGACGACATCTTCCGCCGGGTCGACACGGACATCATTGCAGTCTCCTCAACAGATCACCGAACGACGACATGTCCCATCCTACGTCGGGGGCCGGGCCGTTTTCCACGGAATCCGTCACTCGCCGTTCACGATCCGCAGGAAGTCCACGTGCGACCCCACCAGCCCGTGCACGCCGACGTGCCGGGCCACGTCCAGGCTCAACCGCTCGATGGTCGCGGCCAGGGCCCGCATATTGTCGTTCACCGGCGGCGGGTCGGCGCTCGGCAGGCGCGGCGAGTAGAGGTCGGCGTTGATCAGGATCCGCTCGGCCGGCAGGTGCGCCATCAGCATCGTGCCGACGTGGCCGAGATCCTGGACCGCGTGGACGTTCATCACCCGCTCGCCGTCGGTCAGCGTGTATTCGTCGCTCACCAGCTCCAGCACCGGGATGCGGTTGGGCGCGAACCACGGCATCAGGCTCGACAGGATGTCGGGCTCCAGCGCGCGCGTGCCCGGATGGAGAAACACGTCCATGTAGAAGTCGCGGTTCGCCTCGTGCGTGATCACCGTCGCGCTCTGGGCGACGTAGGTTCGCAGACCGCCGGCGTGATCCACGTGGTGGTGCGTATTGACGACGTAGCGGATCGGCTTGTCCGGGACCCGCCGGCGCAGCTCGGCGATCACCGCCAGCGAGCGCGCTTCGTTCTGCGGGGCCTCCACCACGGCGATGAAGTCGTCGAACTCCACGCCGATGCTGTGGTGGGTGCCGCCCGACACGCGCCAGACGCCCGGCGCCATCTGCGTCGAGCGCACCACGACCGGGGGTACGGTCGCCTCCCGCACCGCGTCCGGTATCACCGGCTCCCGGTCGAGGTCGGGGTTGACGTGCACGCCGGTCACCGTGATCTCCATCCAGTTGTGGCCGGGATGGATCCGCGGGTCGCCCTGGTGCGAGTGGAGCACGGTCGGGAACATGACCCCGTCGAACTCCTGGTACTCCGTGTAGCGGTGGTCGTAGATCATGTCGCCGAAGTACGCGTTCGGCACCCAGGTAAGGACCCGCTCGACGAGGTGGTCCTCGTTGATCGTGCCGTTGACCCGGTACTTGCCCATTGCAGTGAACGACACGATGGTCAGCGCGCGGCCTTCCAGCAGCAGCTCGACCGCGGACGCGTCGTCGGCCTCCATCGCCGCCTTCAGGAACCCGTGCGGCGACATCCAGATGTCGAGCTGGCGGACCTCCGCGCTCGCCGGCTGCGGCACCGGGTTGTCCCCGGCCAGCGTCCAGGTGTGCTCGCCGGCGGTGAAGAAGACGCGCTGCTGCTCTCCCTGGAGCGGCGCGCCGCCGCCGAGCGCCGGATAGCCGCCCTGGCGGCGGGTATGGATTTCGTACGACGCGCGATGGCCGTAGCTGATGGTGCGATCGTAGGCGGTAACCTCGAACCGGGGCCAATCGTCGGCCGGCGTGTGGCTCTGGCCGACGTTGGCCACCCACCCGGCGCCGGAGTACCGGATGATGCTCACGTCGCCCATGGCCTCCGCGGCGGCCTGCAGCACCTCTCCGACGTCCTGGGCCGCGGCCGGCGCCGCCGACGCGCACGCCGCGACGAGCAGAGCAAGCGTTCTACGCATCGATTCCTCCCGGCAGTCTGCGAATGTCTGCGGAGCCGGATGATAGTCCGCGGTTCGCGGCGGCGACAAGGGCGGGAGCGGGCCGCTTGGTGACCGTGTTGATCGAAACGTTCTCCGCCCGCGTGATGGCCCGGAGCGACATCCCCTCGACGAACAGCCGGAAGATCCTGACGCGGCGGGCGGCCGGCAGCTTGTTCATGTTTCGAAAACCAACATGAGCAAGCAGACCGGTGTCAAGGCAGTGTGGTCGGAAAGAGCCAGCGGAGCAGCCCGAGCATGGCACCGGTGGCCGCGACGAAACGCCATGTCTGGGCGTTGATGGCCTTGTGCACCTCGACGCGCAGACCGCTCTGGAGTGCCTCTGTCTGGTGCTCCAGAGCCTTCTCCAAGGCTGTCTTGACGTTCTCCAGATCCTGTTTCGTAGCGAGGTTCGCCGTCGCCCGGACCGACGTCCGCACGATTGCGTCCGCCTGCCCCTGATCGAATTCGCCCGTATCGCGCAGCTCGACCGCCGCCTGTTGCGTGTCGAGCTGCTCTGCGCAACCGCGGCCTGCGGCGGGGACGGTGCGTTCGACGCCTGGTGCAACACGCCCGGACGCGAGATGTCGCTGCTGTTCCTTGCCCTCGCACCCGGCGCCATCGCGGCGGCCGTCGTCGGATGGGCGCGGAAGCGCCGCCTGGACGGCTGGGACCTGCGGGAGTCCCCCCGCGCGCCGTCGTCCGCGACGATGGTCGTGATCTTCCTGGCCGTCTTCCTTGTGTCGGGGCTGGTGCTCTCGTTCGCCCTGAGGGGCGCGGAAGGCTGCGCTCCGGAACAGCGGACCACGAACATGTGGTTCACGTGGCTGGGAATCGTGCTCGCCGCAGTCCTGTGCCTGCTCGGGCTGTTCGGTGCGAACCGGTGGTACGCGGGGCGTGGACGGTGAAGAACAACAACACCCTCGTCGTCTGCGGCGGAACCGGCGCCCACGTGGCGCTGGCCCTGGTGCGGCTGCACGCGCTCGGGCACGCGCTCGGATTCTTCCGCGACGCGGACGACGAGCCGCTCGCGTTCCCCACCTCATATCTCGTGGATCAGGATTCCGGCGACGGCGACCGCGAAGCAACCGCGTGGCAGCTCACCCGCCGACTGGTCGCCTCGCACCCGGGCCGGCACGATTGGCGGGCGGCGATCGGCCGCCCCGATCCCCCCGAGCTGAAGATCGTCACCCCGCTGCCGGTGGGTGGCGATCGCACGTGGTTCAACCCGCCCTACGACACCCTCGGCCAGCGCTTCGCCGACTCGCCGTACCTCGACCTGCTCGCATCACGGGCGCAGCGGGACATCCGCTTCTCGCACGGCATGATGGGTTCTCCCGCGGTCGGGTCGCTGCTGTTCCGCCTGAAGGAGTTCGACACCAAGTCGAGCGGCGCCGGCACGAACCACGACGCCACGTACCACGAGCTGCTGAGCACGCGGGGCCGGGTGGCGGTGGCCGGCTCCGCCGTCGGCGGCACCGGCGCCTCGGTGGCGGGCATTCTGGCGCGAGCATCTCGACCACCTGCAGCGCCGCGACGACATCGCCGCGTTCGGCATCAGAGCGGACGACCGCCGGTTGGCGTTGCTGAGCGCGGGACCGCGGTCAGCCGCCGTTCTCGAGAACGTCATCGTCCTCGACCGCGACGATCTGATGGTCAGAGACTGCACCCCGATGCGGCAGGAACCCGTTCCCCGGTCATCGATCAAACCCGGACAGGTGCGGTACCCGGACTATCCCTTGCGATCGGACTACCTTGGGATCGTGGAGACGGATGACGGCCGGCGAATCATCGATCTCCTGAAGCGGGGCGAACCGGTCCGCGCGGCGCGGCCCGACGAGGGGCCGCCCCGGCAGACGACCGGCGCGGCGACGGCGACCTGGAACCTGCGCCTCGCCGGCCGCAGCGACACGCTTCCCATCACGCTGCCGGTGCCGCAGGTCGATGCGCCGGAAGACGAGGACGAGCACCACCGCGCGCACTGGATGGTCTGGCCCCGGTTCCGATCCAAGGAGGCCCCGCACTGGCGGGCCTACTACGTCTACGAGCACTGCACCGACGCCAGGCTGCACCTGAGCACGCTGTGGTTCGATCCGGACGACGACCGCGTCCGTCGGTGCGCGGCCCCCAGGCGAGCCGGCGCCCACCCGATCCACTTCACCGCCATCGCCGACCGGCGCCACACCGGCGGTCCGCCTCTCGCGTTCAGCCTGGAGAACGCGGAATCCGGGCAAGAGCTCGGACTCTACGTGATCAACCTCGAGCGCCTGCGTCGACACCAAGCGGCGGACGTCAAGGTGGGGCTCGACTTCGGGACGTCGCATACCGTCGCCGCGGTTCTGGCGGACGGCAGGAAGGATCTCGTCGAGTTGCCGCCCGAGTTGGCCTCCGCAGAGGACGATCGGCTCACGCTGCACGTCAGCGAGAACTGGTCCCACGTGACCGACCCCGTCGACGAGAGCGGGCTGAAGGCGCTCGGCGCGTGGCAGCCGACCTACACCGACGATGTCGCCCCGAAGGAGCGTGGAGGGCTGCTGCCCTCGGAGTTGCTGACCATCGAACCGCTGGCGAGCCTGATCAACAATGATCCGTCCCGATGGCAACCCGGCCGCGACTGCGTCATCCCGTTCATGAACATGCAGCGGCGCGACCTCGCCGCCCACATCCTGTCCGACTTCAAGTGGAAGGCGTCGTCCGTGGCTTTTCGGGACCGCGAACCCGTGCTGCGCGAGATCTATCTGGGCATGGCGATCGAGCTGGTCATGGCCGACGTCGTCTGGCGGCGGCTGCAGGCGCTTCCGGAGCGGGGCGACTTCACGTTCACGTATCCGCTCCGGGACTCGGACAAGGAGGTGCAGAACTACGAGCGCACGCTGCGCCGGGTCATCGAGAGCGGCGGCCGCAGCCTGGGGGGCAGGTTCCGGCTCGCCGACGACGTCGGCATCTACAACGAGTCAAGCGCCGCGAAGGGCGGCACGCGCCGATTCGGCGATGTCTGCCTGGTCGGCGACCTCGGCGGGGGCACCCTCGACCTGTTCGTCTCGGCCGAACCGGGGCCGGGGTTGGCGTTCGAGGAGGTGGCGGACAGCGCCAAGCTCGGCGGCAACGAGCTGCTGCGCACGATGGCCGCGCACCCCGGCCGGTTCCTGCCGCCGGGCTGGGCGGGCCGGCGGCAGGACGCGCAGACCTAGCTGCGCGCGTGGATGCGCTCCAAGGGGGCCGCGCGGCTTTTCGGAGACGGCGAGCCCGAGCGCCATGCCGGCCTGGATGTGACGGGGTTCGACAAGCCGGCGGAGTCGAAGGCCGCGCGCGCTGATCGCACGCTACTTCCGGCTGATCGCGGAGTACATGGCCCGCAGCTTGGTGGCGTATCTGGTCCGCCACTGGTATTCCGGGGTGCTGGAGAACCGACCCCGCGATCACGAGAAGCTCCGGGTCCTGGTGCAGCTTCGGGGCAACGGCTGGCGCCTGTGGCCCGAACCCGCGCACTACGCGGACATCGAGCAGCGCGTCGCGCAGGCCGTCGCCGCGAGGGCCGCCGAGCTGTGGCGGGACCGCGTCGGCGACCGCGACGCTTGGCGCGGGCTCGACGACCGGTGGCGGAAGCACGGCCTGTGGAAGGAACGGGCGGGCGGAAGCTCCGGGCCGGCCGTCGGCGCGCCGGCTTGTACGCCGGAGGGCTCACGCGACGCGAACCCCAAGGCCGCCCCGATCCGGCGCGTCGTCGGGAAGGCGCAGCGGCACGAGGAAATCCGCGCCTACCGGCACGCCCTCGTCGAGCTCGAAGTCGTGACGGACCGGACGATGGGGGATGACCGCGCGGAGCGAAAATCCGCTGGTTCGACCGGCTGCCCGTGACCACCGGCGGGGACGACGCCCAGGTCGAACTCCACCGCATCGAACCGCCGTTCTGCCTGAGCCATCCGGACGCCGGGACGCGTCAAGTGCTCGATGATCTCGAGCCGAAGCTCAAGCGTGAGGTCAACGACGATCTCAAGGAACTCGGAGTCACGAGCGAGGTCGATTTCAACGCGCCCATCGCCGCGATCGTTTGGGAAAAGGCGTTCGAGTCGAGACGCTTCGTGGAGGGCGAGTGATGTCGGCCGGCCCCGACGCGCCCGCCGGCCGGCGGGCGGCGCGACGGCCCGCGCCCATCGGATTGTGCGGCGGCGGCGTGTGTCTCGTCGTCGGCGGCGTGTTGGCCTTCCAGGCCGTGCAACTCACGCCCATCGGATACTTGGAGGCGGAGCCGGCGATGGGGGCCGAGGTGCGGCAGCCGGCGGCGGTGAAGGCCCTTTTGGCGGCATTCTTCGCGGTGCTGGGAACGATGCTGGCGTCGGTCGGCGCGGTCTTCGCGCTTCTCGAACGGACCGGCGTCCTGGCCGCGGCCGCCGGACCGCGCCCCGACGGGCGGGCACCCGTACCGCACCGCGACCGGCCGGAGCCGGAATCGCGGCGCGGGGTAGCGACGCCGACCCGCGACGACCCGGCCCGGGTTCCCACGCCGGCGCCGGACCATCGGGCGGGACCGACTGGCGCGCCGCCGGTCCGCAGCGGCGAGCGCGCGTCTCGGCCGCCGATGCCGGCCCATCCAGCGGCCGGCACGCCCGGAGCCCCGCCAGTCCGTAGCGGCGAGCCGGCCCAGGCCCGCTCGGCCGAGCCCGAGTCCGACGACGCCACTGGGCCCGAACCCGAAGTGCGGCCGTCTGAACCACGCGCCCGGGTAACCGAGACGGCAGCACCTCCACACGCTGTCGAAGAACCGCCGCCCGCGGAAGCGCTGCAACCAGGCGACCTGATCGCCGCCTGGGACGACTATCGGCGCGCCGGCGATGGTCACTTCAGCCCCCGCGGCCTGCGGGAAGTGCTGGACCGGCGGGGCTTCGATGCGGAGGTGGGCCACGGCAAACGGGTCGGCGCCGGCGGCGCGGTGTTGATTGTGGAGACGCCGTCCAGCACACCGCGGTTCTACGTGCTGCCCAGTTTCAACAAGTCGCCGCGGGCGGTCGCGCACTGGTTCGATGACAGCGGCGACGGGGCGCTGACCAGCCGAACGCAACGGCTCACCCGGATAGCCCAGGGCCGGTGGGTGGAGGCAGGGACCGAGGTGGTCCGGGATTTCGAGGTGATCGAAAAGGGTGAAGTCGCCTGAATCGAAACCGGGACCGAGGTGGGTCCCGGAAGCGTTCGAGGTGACCGAAAGGGGATGAAGTCGCCTGAGAGCCTGCACTCGTAGAACGGTGCAGATTCCCGGCACGGTTGGTCGGGCGGCGAATCGGAGCTGCCGGCGGCGATTTCCGGGCTGGCCGGAGCGTCTCGACGACTCCGACGACTCCTACCAGCCGGTGCCCCCGTCAGGCTGCCGCATTCGGCGAGGTTCGGCGCGTGGAGTCGGTTGGCGACGGCGGCGCGGCGCGACGATTGCGGTCGTTCTACTGGCCGACTGGAGATCCCGGAGGGTACCGGATGCACGCACCGTCCCGGACCATGTGGTCCGTCCTGCTGACGATCTGCCTGGCGATCGCGACCGCTGCGTGCGGCGGCGGCTCGTCCTGCCCCGCCCCCCGTACGTGCGCCGGCGACACCCGGCGCGTCGAAGACCTGCCGCCCCTGGCGGCCACGGCGGCGCCGGCGTGGGAGGAGCCGGCGGCGGCGGCCAGCCCAACGGCGGACCCCGAGGTCGTCGAGATACACCTCGACATCTCCTCCCCCATGGCCGGCTACCTTCCGCCGGACGGCGACGGAGACCTGTCGGGTTCCAGTTCGTCGCCCAGAACGCGGCGCAGTACATGGCGCGGGTGTTCGGCGGCGCCGATGCGCCCGTCCGCTGGGTGGGCGTCGGCCACGAGCTGCGAAGCCTCGGCGCGCGCCCGCAGATCGAGCGCCGCATCTTCGACGGCAGGTCCACGCAGCTCGACCGGTCCATGGCGCGCATCCTGAGTGACTTCCGCAGCGGCCGCGCCGAGGCCGCCGCCATCGTCTCGGATCTGATGGCGACCGGTGACGTCACCGGCCCGCTGACCCTGTTCGGCGCCCTCGGCGGGTGGCTGGAGTCGGCGGACGTACGAACCGGCGTGTTCCATATCGGCCTGTTCGGCCTGAAGGCCGACTACTGGGGCGTGCGGGTTCGCGGGTGTGCGGCGCGCGCACCCCTCGGCTGCCGATTCGATGAGTTGCGGCGGCGCTGGGTCGCCCTCGAGACCGTCCGGCAGATTCCGGTCTACGTGCTCGTGCTCGGCCGCGGCGCGGAGCGCGTCGTCTCGGTGATGGAATCGCTGCAGGCCACCGTGGACGAACTGAACCGCGGGCGCGACGCCCCCATCGAGACACAGTGGGAGCTGCTGACCCGCGCCGCGCTCGGTCACGACGCCACGATCGCCTGCCGAGCCGGCACCCGTGGCGACGGCGAACCGGGCCGCAGTACGCCCTGTTCGGCAACGAGCAGCAGCAGAACTGCTGCGTTCGGGACGACACCGTCACGCTGTTCTGCGATGTCGAGGGCGGGTTCCAGCCGACCGCCGCCCGCGCCACGTGGATCGTAGCCCCGGCGACCGACGGCGGGGCGACGCCGCCGGTCACGGAGACTGGGATGGGGGACGGGGACGGGAACGACGCTGGCGCGACCGCCGCGCCGCTGGCGCCGACGCCGCCGCCCGCGGCCGACGCTCGTATCGACGGGACGCGGCTGGCCTTCGACTTCGCGTGCTCCGCGGTCCGGGGCGGCCCGCTGGCCGGCGTCGAACTGGAACTGCTTCTTGAGGCCACCGGCACGGTCGCGAACGAGGACGGCCTAGCAGCCCGTGGCAGAAGTGTGTCTCGCTGAGTCGCCTGTTCAAGTGGCTTGGCGATGAGCGATTGGGCCGTTGAGCGCGGTCGGCACCCACTGGAGGCCCCAGAAGGGCCTCAGACGCCCCCAGAGGCCGATCTGACACTCGATCCAGCGGAAAATGGCCGAAAGAGCCCGCCCCTGCAGGCTCCGGGGCGTGCCGGTGCCCGTCCGGCGGCGCAGGAGCAGCGCCAGGTTGCAAGCCGCCGCCTGGATGAGCACGCGCTTGCGAACCTCCTCATGACCGCGCACCCACACCCGCCGCATGCCCCCGGTCTCATACTGATGAGCGAACGGACGCTCCACCAGCTCCCCACGCCGCCGTTGCAGACGACGACCCCGAGCCCCACGAGTACGCCGGCGGTTCCCATACAACGCCTTCTGCGCAGCCCGTTTCTCCGGCGGCGTCTCGCCCGTCCGCTTGTCCTGCCAGCGGCGCGGGCCGCGCTCCGGCTCCGAGATGTAGCTGCGGACCTCCAATTCGTCCAGCGCAACCAGCGTCGCGTCGCTGTGATACCCCTTGTCCGCCACCACCTCCTCGACCTCACGTCCGTCCGGCTGCACCGCCTCCACCTGCTCCGACGCCTTCGTCAGCGTCTCCGGCAGCGTCGCCGTATCGCCCTCCGATGCGTCCTGCACCGTCACCGCTACGACGGCACCCGTGTCCATGTCGACCCCGTGCTCCACCTTGTGCGCCAAGTGCGTCCGACCGTCCTTCATCTTCGTGATCTTTGCGTCCGGGTCCTGCGGGGACTGCCAGTCCTTGTTCGACGCCGTCTTGTCCTTCCGCGACCGGTCGAACCGCGCCAATTCCGCCCGCGTCGGCGTCGCTATCCCAGACGCCTCCGCCAACCCCTGCAGAAACGCGTCGTACGATTCTCCCGTGTCCCGACGCTCGATGCTGCGCATCGCCGCGTTCGCTTCCAACGTCGTCGCGTCAATGCCGATCGTCTTCCCCCGAACCAGGTCCGCCTCCGCCGCGCGCTCCAGCACCCACGTGAACACCGCCTCGTGCGTCTCGTCGTCGATCCGCCGGCGCGTCCGCGACAGCGTCGAGTGGTCCGGCGCCGCCTCCGTCAGGTCCAGGCCCAGAAACGACCGTAGACTCAGCGAATCGGCCACCCGCCACGCAATTCCCCGCTCCGACGACACGCCCTCGAAGAACCCGATGAACAGCAACCGGAAGTACCGCCCCGGCTGCAGACTCGGACGGCCCAGTCGTTCCGCGTAGAAGCTCGAGCACAACCTCTCCACGAAGGCGTCAAACCCGGACTCCTCCAGAATCCGGTTCAGCCGCTCGAAGAACGGATGTCCATCGCTCGTCGGAAGGTCCTCGCTGTGCACCCACATCGGCGGCGCCTGCCGCGCCGCCGGTCGCTTGCCCATCGCCATGCAGGCAGTGTAGGACACGCGGCGGGATCCGTCGAGTCCGCGCCCGACTTTTGCCACAGGCTGCTAGACTGGCGCAACGGCTGGTCCACGGAGACCGGCGAGGTCGGCCGGACGCTGCAACTGCAGGGCTTCGTCGAGGCGGTCCGCATCAGCCCGGACCTCCACCGGCTGGAGACCCCGGCCCTCCTCCACTTCCCGGGTCGGTGATGGCGGTCCTGCTCTTCGCACTGTACGGTGGGGTCGCTCTTATTGGTTTGTTCGCCGTCGGCGTTCTTGTCGTTGTGCTCGCGTTACAGGCCGCTATTTTCCTGTACTGCTGGATCCTCGCCCGGGAAGACGATTCGGAGGCGCTCGACCGCCTGTGGAAGACCTTCAAGCAGGACATCCTGGGTCGGGCGAAACGGGGCGACGGCCCCGACTGGGTGCGCTACATGGACGAGGCGGACCGGGTGCACGAGCGCCGGGTCGACCGCATGCGGGTGTCGGCAACGGCGGCCCTCGTCGTCGGCATCGGGGGCACCATGTTTGCCGTCGCCGTCCCGCTCGGCAGTCGCGAAGCAGGTGACCCCGGGGAACTGCTGGAGGCTCTCGCGCCCGCCCTCCTGGCCAGTATCACCGGTGTGGTGAACAACCTGTTGATCACTCTCGGGCTCTTCCGGCTCTCGGACCACCGCTTCGAACAGGCACTGAACGATTTCCGGCAGGCGCTTCAGACCTGTAGCGCCGAGAACGCGCCCCAGGAGCGGTTCGCGGACGCGGTTCGGGACCAGTTGGGCGAGGCGTTCCGCGAGGCCGTGCGCAGCTTCCCCGATGCGTTCGCGCAGCTCGACAGAAGCGTTCAGCATATGGGCGAGGTCGCCGCCGCGCAGTCGCAGTCGATGCTGGCGGCGGCGGCCGGCCTGCAGAAGGGCGTCGACGGCCTGACCGCCGCCGCCGCGCAGATCGCGCCGGTAGCCGAGCTGCTGGCTACCACGACCTCCGAGTTGCGCGCCGTCCCCGACCAGCTCCGGCAGACCCTCGACGAGACCCGCGAGGCGTGGGCGCGGGAGATGCGCCGCGACCAGGAAGCCTTCATCGGCGGCGTCCGGCGGGTGCTCGACGATCAGCGCGCACTGCTGGGCCGCACCCGGCAGGCCCTCCAGCGGTGGGAGCGCGGACGCCGCGACGCCGCAGAGCAGCGCCAGACCGCGTGGCGCGAGACGGTCGAGCTGGTGCAGAAGGCCGCGGCGGAGATCGTCGCCACGGCGGAGGGCCTGCCCGCCGTATTCACACGGGAGGTCGAACGGATGTCCGGTACGCTGGGTAGAGAGTTCAGCATCGGCGCCCAGCAGCACGTCGCGGACCTCACGCAGGAGATCCGTGAAACCGGCCGGGGCCTCGCCACGCAGATCGAGGCTTCCACGCGGGAGCTGCAGAACCGTTTGCTGAACGACACGAGCCGGGTGGTCGGAGAGTCGGCCGAAGAGGTCCACCGGCGCGTCGGAGAGCCGCTGCTGTCCGCGCTGCAGGGCGTGAGCCGCGGGATCGACGAGGCGCTGCACGCTGCCCGGACATGCCGAGACCTTCGCCGCCAGCCTGTCCACCGCCGACGAGAAGCTCCAGCAGTCGATTGAACGGCTCCAGGAATCGGCCGACCATCTGGAGAAGGTGACCGAGATCACCCGGAACTTCCGGACGTCCCTGACCCGGGCGTTCCGGGAGGGCGCGGCGCACAGCCTCGAGCCCTTGCAGGGCCAGTTGCAGGACATCGTGACCGCGTTGCGGCAGGCCGCCGGGCCGGCCTCGGAACGCCCCCCGGGGTTCTTCCGCCGGCTGAGGCGGCCTGAGACCGGCGGCAGTCCTCCCGACGACCGAACGTTCGGACTGCAATGAAGAGCGGCGGCCTCGGATGAGACGATCGCGCAGCGCCCTGACCGCGTGGCCCGCGTTCGCCGACCTGATGACGGTTCTGGCCGTGCTCGGCCTCGCGATCGCGGCCGGCGTGGCCGGTGTCGACTCGGCCAAAGACCGCCTCCGGGCGCTGGAAGCGGAGCTGGCGGCGGCGCGGGAACGCGCCGCCCGCGGCGAAGACCGCATCCAGGAGCTGGAAGCCACACTCGCAACGGCGCAGGAACACATCCAGGAGCTGGAAGCCGACCTCACCGAGGGGGTGATCGGGAGCTTTCCCTGCCTTGGGACACGGCCCGGCTCCCGGACCGCGCCGGTGCCGCTGCTCAGGATCGTCGTCGATTCCGGGTACCGCCTCACTCGCCGGTGGCCGCCGGAGGCGGACGTGGAGGGCATTCCGCGACTCGACGAGGCCATTGCCCACGGCCTGATGCAGGAAGGTGACCTGCGGGGCTACGCCCGCAGCATGCACACGTACGGGAACGCGGACGACACCTACGGCCGCTCGTGCCGTTTCTGGGTCGAGCTCCGAAAGGGCGAAACCACATCGCAGACGGCATTCTCGCGGGGGCTGGGTATCGTGAACCAGTACTTTCTGATCTCCAACGCGTCGGAAGTGAACCGGATGCTCGTGGGGACGGAATGAGCGTTCCGCGTCGTACCTGCCGGTGGAGGCGGCCCCACGTCGCCCACCCCCCGGGGGGCATCTCGGCTCCCCTGGAACTCCGGCACGCCGCGGTCGAACGACGAAACATCATCGACTCGTCGCACGCGCGGGTTCGCCGGCACACGAATCGAGTGGGGTCGCCGGCAGGGCGAGGAGACGGCGGTGCGGTGGGCGGCGGCGACGTTCCGAGAGACGGAGACACTATCGACGCATCACCGGGAATGGGTATCTCTGGATGTCGAGAGCGCGTCTCGACGAAGCGGCCGGCCCGCTTGCCGAGACGCGGAAGGTGGGGTAACGTGTCTGCCGCCGTCGGCATTCAACTGCCGGCGGGACACCCGCGTCGAGCGAAGTCAAGGGAAACGGCCGCAAGGCCAAGTATGGGAGGTGTCAGATGACTCGGCCATATCTCGGCGCCGCGTTGGGCGTGCTCGTGCTCCTCGTGCTGGCCCCGGCCGGCGCCGCCGGACAGGATGCCCCGCGGACTCCCTGGGGCGACCCGGATCTCCAGGGGACCTACACCAACAAGACCATCACGCCGCTCGAGCGCCCCGAAGCGCTGGGCGACAAGGCGTTCCTCACCGACGAAGAGATCGCCGAGCAGGAGCAGGCGCGGGTCCAGCGCAACCAGGATCTGCTGCTGGCGCCGCCGCGGCGCACCGTGGCGGGCGGGAACGTCGGCGGCTACAACAACTTCTGGCTCGACGGCGGCACGCGCCCGACCAGCCGCACGTCACTGATCGTCGATCCGCCCAACGGCCGGCTGCCGGAGCGGACCGCCGACGCCGCGGCGCGCAAGGCGGCGCACGACGAGGCGTATCCGGTCGACGGCCCGTTCGACTCCTGGGAGGACCTGGAGCTGAACGACCGCTGCCTGGTCTGGTCGGCCGGCCCGCCGATGCTGCCGAGCGCCTACAACAACAACTTCATCGTCCTGCAGACGCCCGACCACGTGGTGATCTACGCCGAGATGATCCACGACACGCGCATCATCCCGATCGACGGGCGCGGGCACGCGCCGGCCGGCGTCCGCCAGTGGCACGGCGACGCGCGCGGGCACTGGGAGGGCGACACGCTGGTCGTCGAAACCACCAACCTGCGGCGGACGGAAGCGAACGCGGGCGCGGTCGGCGGCGACCCGATCCTGCTCCGCATGGCGAACGGCCAGTCCGACGACACGCTCACCGTGACCGAGCGGTTCACCCGGAGCGGGCCCGACAGCCTGCGCTACGAGTTCACCATCGACGACCCGACCCACTTCACGCAGGCCTTCTCCGGGGAGTTCCCGTTCACCGCGTTCCCGGCCGACGAGCTGCCGTTCCTCTTCGAGTACGCCTGCCACGAGGGGAACTACAGCATGACCAACATCCTCGGCGGCGAGCGCGCCCAGGAGCGGGCGACCGACCAGCCGTAAGGGTCGCTCGCGGCTCCCGGCGCGAGCCGTGCATGCTTCACGAGCAGGGCGGCGTCGGACGGTGACGCGCCGCCCTGCTCCACAGGTTGATCGGGCTTCACGGCCTGTTCGACAGCCCGCAGGCGGTCGTCGATGCCGCGGAGACCGGTCCGCATGTCGCGGAGATCCTGGCGCATGTCGCGGAGATCCTCGCGCATGTCGGCGCGTAGCTCACGCACGTCGGCGCGGATGCCACCGATCTGCATGCCAAGAGCAATGGCGACGGCGATGATGGTACCGATGATCCACTGCGCGTCTAGGCTTGGCATGACCGGCAGACTACCACACGTTCGACAGGCGCCGCTTACGTCCGCTCCCGCCTACAGCCCAGGAATCGGACCTGCGGTGGTCAACCGGATCCGGTAGAGTCCCGTGCGCGCCGTCATGTAGAGAGTGCTGCCGTCGTCGCCCCACGCCACGTTGGCCGGCACCTCGTCCGGAATGATCGTCCCCAGGTGCGTACCGTCCGACGCGATCACCCACACCCCGCCCGGCCCGGTGGCGAACAGGTTGCCCGCGTCGTCCACCTTCAGGCCGTCCGCCGCCCCTTCGGCGGTCTGGTCGTTGACGTCAAAGAAAACCCGCGGGTTGGACACCCCTTCCGCGCTCAGGTCGTAGGCCATCCAGACCTTCTGCTCCGGGTCCGAGTTCGCCACGTAGAGGATCGACTCGTCCGGCGACAGCGCGATGCCGTTCGGGCGTGACTGATCGCGGTACAGCAGCTCCAGATCGCCGTCCGGGCTCAGGCGGTAGATGCCGTTGAAGTCGTGCTCGCGGAGCGGCGATTCGTCGCGGCCCTCCAGGGCCGAGCCCGGATCGGTGAAGTAGAGCCGGCCGTCCGACGAGTAGGCGGCGTCGTTCGGGCTGTTCAGCCGGCGGCCCTCGTAGCTGTCCACCAGGGTCGTCCGCGTGCCGTCCGCCTCCACCCGCGATATGAGCCGGTTGCCGTGCTCGCACATCACGAGGCGCCCCTCGGCGTCCATCGTCAGCCCGTTGGAGCTGACCGACCGCAGGCCGGTCCGGTCGCCCTCGAACACCGGCTCCATGAACGGACTCGCCCCGTCCGCCTCGGACCATTGGTAGACGCCGTTCCCGCGCACGTCGGAGAACAGCAGTCGCGATTCGGCGCGGTCCCAGACGGGGCCCTCCGTGAAGACATAGCCGTCGGCGAGCTTCTCGATGCGGGCATCGGCCGGCACGAGCGCGTCGAAGCGGGGGTCCACGCGCAGGATGGCGCCGGCGCCGGTGTCCGGGGCGGCCGGCTCCGCCGGCGGTTCGGCCTGCTCCGACGAGCCGCACCCCACCAGGAGGCACCCCAGGATTGCAAGGCCGGCCGCGGGAGCGAGTCTGGTCATCGTCCTCTCCTCATGCCCCGTCCGGTGCGGGACAGTCTCTGTTGTACTGCGACGCCTTCGGGATTCCAATTCGCGAGATCCGCAAGCGATGCGCGCGCCGCACGCTCGGCGGCCATCCGCTCGGCGCCGCAGTCGGTATCCAACCGTACGGCAGTAGGATACGTGTAGTCCGGCGACCGCGCCTCCTGCGTGGCAGGATGGTGACAGGGGCGTCGAGGAGCCGACCGGCATCGAGGAGCTCGACAGGGCGTCGAGAAGCCTGACGGGGGCGTCGAGGAAAGGAAGTGACCCGTGCGTGCACAGATCCAGGCAATCCGATGGTTCGCGGCGCTCGGCCTGCTGGCCGCGGGCTTCAGCTCCGCCGCGGCGCAGACGGGCGCGGACGCGCGGCTGCTGGTCCTGCTGCGAGACGCCAGCGCCCTGGCCGTCGTGGACCCGGCGGCAGGGACCGTGCTGGGACAGGTCCCGACGGTGCGCGGCCCGCATGAAGTGACCGCCGCACCGGACGGCAGGCTGGCGTTCGTGGCCAGTCCCAGCGAGGGGATCTCCGTTATCGATCTGGAAACGCTGACGGAGGTGCGGCGCCTGGACGTCGGCGCGGGCAGCGAGCCGCACGACGTGCGCTTCGCCGGCGGCAAGCTGTACTTCACCGTCGAGGGCTTCAAGGCGATCGGCCGCTACGACCCGCAGGCCAACGAAGTCGACTGGCTGCTCGGACTCGGCCAGGACGGCGCCCACATGATGGTCCTGAGCCGCGACCGGGACACCATCTTCACGGCCAACCGGGAGTCGGACACCGTGTCGATCGTGGAGGACGCGGCGGACGGCCCGCCCGACTGGCAGGTGACCTCGATTCCCGCCGGCGGCGCGTATCCGGAGGGGCTCGATCTGTCGCCGGACGGCGCGGAGCTCTGGGTCGCCACGCGCAACGACGGCGACGTCTCCATCATCGATGTCGCCTCGAAGTCGGTCAGCGAGCGCCTCGATCTGAACTTCGAAGACCCGAACCGGCTGGCCTTCACACCGGACGGCGCACGCGTGCTCGTCTCCGACTCGGCCACCAGCGTCGTCGTCATGGACGCCGCGGCCCGCACGGAGATCGAGCGCTTCGACCTCGCCCCGAACGCCTTGCTCGTGCGGCCGGACGGCGCGGTGGCCTACGCGGCGCTGCGGGGCGACGATCGGGTGGCGGTCATCGACCTGGAGAGGCTGGAGGTCATCGGCGAGATCCCGACCGGGGCCGACTCCGGACCCGGCTGCATGTTCTGGCTGGCGGGAGAAATTCTAGCGCCGTCGGATGCTGTTCGAGCGTCCCTGACGGAAGGCGAAGTCCGCGCCCTGCACGGGCTCGACGGCGGCGCGGCGGCGTTCTCGGCAAATTGAAGGTAAACGTGGTGACGAACGATTCCTTGCAGCACGTATCCGGTATCCGGCGCGACCCCGCACCCTCCATCGACCCCGCCGGCGCGGCATGCTGCGAAGCACGCCGAAGGCGGCGGATTCGGTTCGGCGTGCGCCGCGCCGTCGGTGTCGCCGCGCTGGGGCCGGCCCTCGCTGGAACCGTGCACGTACATGCCCAGTCCTCTCCCGCGGGAACGGCTGCACTGGCGGCAGCGCTGGACGCACTCGCCGGGGTCGGCGGCGAACCGCGCATCGTGAGCGCGGCCGGCACGACGCGGGACGATGTGCCGCTGCTCACCCTCGAGAACGGGTGGCCGTTCGACGCGTCTCGTCCCGAGCGCCGGCTCGTACTGGTCGGCGGACTCGACGGCGACGCGGAGACCGCCGGCATCGTGCTCGACGCGGTGCGCTGGTTCAAGACGGAGGCGCCGGCATCGGAGCGCGCGCGCTGGCTGGTGAGCGCCCTCCCGCTCGCCCTGCCCGGCGCCGACGCGGCCGGCCCGGCGGCCACGTTTCCGCCGGTCGACGGGTTCTTCGACGATCCGGACCGGCCGGAGAGCCGCTACGTCTGGCGCTGGGTCGCCTATCAGGCGCCCGACCTCGTCGTGGAGGTGCGCGCCGGGGACGAGCTGCGCGTGCGGGCCAGCAGCGGACCCGACGCCGACGGAGTGCCCGTCGGATCGCTGGCCGCGGCGTTGGCTCACCCGGCGAACCACACGGGCCTCGGCCTCGTCGACACGCTGGTCGCGACGGCCGGCGTTGCCGACGGCGCAACTGTCATGCGCGAGGTGCTGGCTCGCGCCACAGAGCTCCCGTACCGGCGCTCGCCGCTGCGAGACGCGCTGGATCGCCGGTTGCAGCGCGACCCGCTCACCGTCGCGCGGCTGCTGGCCCGGCGCTACCCCGGCACGCCGAGCATCAGCTACATCCCGGCGCTCGCCTGGGTGCACACCCTGCGGCTCGCCGCCCTCGACGGCGACGCGTCGCTGCGCGACAAGGTGCTGGAAGAGATCCGCCCGTGGCTCTCCGGCGGCGGGCCGCTGTTCGGCGACCGGATCTCCTTCGCCGCGCTGGCGGGAACGATGATCTTCAGCGCGGTCGCGCAATCGTCGGCGGAGCACCGGGAAGCCGCGGCGCGGCTCGCGGCTGAGGGAGTCGCACTGGCGGCGGCGGAGACGGCGCCCGGCGTCCCCCGGCGCGCGTCCGGCTGGAGCGACGACTTCTTCCTCGGCACGATCGCCGCGGTCCGCGCGGGCGATCCGGAGGGACTCGCCGCCGCCGTCCGGCTGGTCACGACCACTGCGGCCCGGCTGCAGCAGCCGGACGGGCTGTTCCACCACGACGCGGACGCCCCGACCGCGTGGGGCCGCGGCAACGGCTTCGGCGCACTCGGCCTCTCCGAGCTGCTGACGGTCCTCCCGGCGGACCACCCGGATCGCACGGCGGTGCTCGACGTCCACCGCCGCCACCTCGCCGCGATGCGCGCCCGGCAGGCGCCCGACGGCATGTGGCGGCAGGTCGTCGACGTGCCGGGCAGCTACCGGGAGACCAGCGTCACCGCGATGACCCTGACCGCCATGGCCCGCGGGATCCGGTTGGGGTGGCTCGACGCCTCCTACCGGCCGGTGGTCGACCGGGCGTGGCGCGCCCTGCTCGCCCACGTGCTGGAGGACGGCGCGCTGGTCGACGTCTGCTTCAGCACCGGGGCCGGCCCGACGCAGCGGCACTACCTCGACCGGCCCGCCGTCAACGGCGCGGACGATCGCGGCGGCGCCATGGTGCTCGGGGCGGCGCTGGAGTACCACCATCTGCTGCAGACGGATTGAGCGGACGGTTCCGCGCGGATCACCGCCGGCGGGCGAACGCCAGGCCGGACCAGTCCTCGTCCACGGCGCAGACCTTGAAATCGACGAGCCCGGCCGCGAGCCCGACGCGCCGCACGTCGGCCCCGGAGTGATCGGCAGCCAGGGGCGAGGTCTTCTTCGGCCACACGATCCAGAGTCGCCCGTCGCCGGCGGCCTGCGCCATCCGCTTCATGCCGCGCTCCAGTTCCCGCCGCGAGCGCGTGAACCAGAGGGTGACATCGCGGACGCCGCGGTTCGTCGTCCGGAGCGCCACGTCGGGCGGCAGCGGATCGAGCAGCTCGGTGAAGCCGTCCGGAGGCTTCACCAGCACGACCCGCGTCCCCGGCTTGATGCCGAGCTTGCGGGGCAGCGGCGTGCCGGAATGGCCGGCGACAGCCGCCGGCGGGGGCGCGGCGCCGCTCGGGGGCATGGCGAGGGCGCTGGCCGCCGCGGTGACGACGTCCTCCGGGGCGGCGTGCATGGTCTCGAGCGGCAGCGCCTCGAGCCGCGTGAACACGTCCCGGTCGGACGCGACGAACACGATCGGGACGCGCCGCGTCGCCACCCGCTGGCGCAGCGCGAGGGCGATGTCCCGACCCCGCGCCGGGGCCCGGTCGAGATCGATCACGACCGCCTGCGGCGGCTGACGCGCCAGGCGCTTGAGGTCGTCCGGGCCGGTGAACAGATCCCTGTCTATCGCGTAGCCCGCATCCGCGAGTGACGCGACCCAGGTCGCTGCCGCCGGCGACGCCCCGATGATCCTGATGGTCCCGCGCGGCATCCCAGGACTGGTAGTCTAAGCTTGCCGATGACCACGGCACCGAACCGATCCCTCGACGCCCTGCTGCGGCCCGCGTCGGTCGCCGTCATCGGCGCCTCGAACGACCCGACGCGCATCGGCGGGCGGCCGATCCGGTACCTGCGCGCCGCGGACTACGCCGGGCGGGTCTACCCCGTCAATCCGAAACACGCCGAGGTGCAGGGACTCCCGGCGTTCCCGCGCATCGACGACGTGCCGGAAGCGGTCGACCTGGCCATCGTCGCCGTGCCCGCGCCGAGCGTGGTGGATACGGTCGAGGCCTGCGCCGCACGCAGGGTGCGGGTCGCGGTCATCTACAGCGCCGGCTTCGCGGAGATGGGCGCCGAAGGCCGCCGCCACCAGCAGCGGCTCAGCGCCATCGCGGCGGAGACCGGCCTCCGCATCGTAGGTCCCAACTGCCTCGGCGTCTACAACTCGGAGCTCGGCTTCTTCGCCACGTTCAGCACGACGCTCGAGGACGGTTTCCCGGCGCCCGGCCGCGTCGCGCTGGTCAGCCAGAGCGGCGCCTACGGCAGCCACCTGTCGCTGCTGGCCCGCAAGCGCAACATCGACGTCCGCTACTGGGTGACGACCGGCAACGAGGCGGACGTGTCGGTGCCCGAAGTGCTCGGGTGGCTGGCGGAGCAGGACGACGTCTCGGTCATCATGGCCCACGCCGAGGGGGTCACCGACCGGGACGCTCTCGTGCGCGCCCTCGGGACGGCCCGCGCGCGCCGCAAGCCGGTGGTGTTCCAGAAGGTCGGGGTCACCGCGGTCGGCGCGCAGGCGGCCCAATCGCACACGGCGTCGCTCGCCGGCGCGGACCCGATCTACGAGGCGGCGTTCCGCCAGTTCGGCGCCTACCGGGCGCGCGACACGGACGAGATGCTGGACATCGCCTACGCGGCGAGCTTCGGCGTCTTTCCGCAGAGCCCGCAGGTCGCCCTCGTCTCCATTTCCGGCGGGGTCGGCGTACAGATGGCGGACGCAGCGGTCGGCTTCGGCCTCGACGTGGCGCCGCTCAGCGAGTCGGCCCAGACCCGGCTGAAGGCCGCGCTTCCCTACGCCTCGCCGCGCAACCCGGTCGACATCACCGCGCAGGCGTTCAACCGGGTGGAGCTCATCGCCGACAACCTCGGGATCGTGTTCGAGGAGGAGCAGCACGACGCCGTCGTCGCCTTCTTCACCTACGTCGCCGCGGCCGACGGGATGGTCGAACCGATTCGGCAGGCTATCCATGCGGCCCGCGAGCGGCGGCCCGGCTGCGCGCTGGTGCTGTCCATCGTCGCCCCGCCGGACGTCGTGCGCCAGTACGAGGCGGTCGGCTGTCCGGTGTTCGAGGACCCGACCCGCGCGGTGCGATCCGTCGCGGCGCTGCACCGGTTCAGCCGGATCTTCGCGGCCGGAACGGACGGAAACGCGGACGTCCCCACCATCGGGCCGTGCACAGACACCACGGCGGATACCCCGGCCATCGCGCCGCGCAGGGCGAACCTCCCCGACGGCCCCCTCTCGGAACGGGAGGCGAAGCGCCTGCTGTCGGAAGCAGGAGTGCCGGTGGTGGCGGAGGAGCTGGCGCGGACCGCAGACGAGGCCGCGCGCATCGCCGCCGCGTTCGGCGGGCCCGTGGCGGTCAAGCTGTGCGCACCGGGCGTCCTGCACAAGACCGAGGTCGGCGGCGTGGTGCTCGACGTGTCGAACGAAGCGGAGGCGCGGCAGGCCTATGAGACGGTCATGTCGCGCGCCCGCGCGGCGGACCCGGAAATCCGCATCGAGGGCATGCTGATCGCGCCGATGATCACAGGTGGCATCGAGACCATTCTCGGTATCCGTCACGACCCGACGTTCGGTCCGGTCGTCATGTTCGGTCTGGGCGGGACCTTCGTGGAGGTGATCGGGGACGTGAGCTTCCGCGTGGCGCCGTTCGGCAAGGCCGAAGCGCACCGGATGATCGCGGAGACGCGCGCCGCCAAGGTGTTGCGCGGGGCCCGCGGCAACGGACCGTACGACGTGGCCGCCCTGGCGGCGGCTCTATCAGCCCTGTCGGCCTTCGCGGCGGAGCACGGCGACCGGATCGAAACCGCCGAGGTCAACCCGTTCGTCGTGCTTCCGGGCGGCCACGGCGCCGTGGCGCTCGACGCCGTGATCGTGCCCCGCGTCCCGGAAATACCGGCCTGAAGCTGGTACCATGCTGGAAGTTCGATTCCACGACCGGCCTGCAAGTGAGTGCTGCGTTGAGTTCGCCGTATACGCCGCCTGACGATCTCTGGGATCTCTGGGAGGTCAACCGCTCGCCGCAGCTCGACGAGCCTCTCGACGGATCGAACGACCCCCGGTGGGTCGACACGGAAGGCGCGGGGAGAGTACAGTCTTCGTTCCTCTAACCCTAGCTTAGCTAGAGCCACTTGTGAAACTCCCAGCCAGCATTATTCGTGGCGGCTCAGCAGCCCGCCAAAGACCTGCGCCGAACAGGAACAGATCGGCCCGAGGTCGTTCATTTCGGAATGGTGCCGGGGCCGCACGATCACGGCCCCGGCGAATCGACGGAAAGATCAGCCGAACAGTACGTCGAGCACGCCCTCCTCGCGTTCGGCGTCGAGCAGGCCGATCCAGGCATGCGTGGCCGTGCCGTCGGCTTTGACCAGCATCAGAGTCGGCGTTGCCGGCACCGGGAGCTGTCCACGATCCACGAACACGAGCGCGTGCGGGTCGAGACCAGCCGCGTCGAGGTAGTCGCCGATTCCCACGTCGTCGGACGATGCAACGACGACGACCTGTAGATCGACGGCGCGCGTGATCACGCGACGGTAGAACGGCACCGACTCGTGGCAGTACCCGCACTCCGAGTGGAGCACCATCATCAGCGTCCGCGGATACGCCGAGAAGTCGATGCCGACCGACTCATCGATACGCACGTCCTTGAAGGGCTTCGGCGTGGCATCAACCGGCCAGAACAGGCTGGCGATCACCAGCAGGTTGCCAGCCCTGCCACGACCGACACGCCGTCCGCCACGGTCTGGAGCTTCACCGCCGCCCTCCTCTGACGACCGACTGGACCGTGTAGTTCTGCGGGATTTCGAACGTGTTCATCGGGACCACGGTGCGCGCAGCCGACGTGATGACTTCTCCTGTCATCGAGCCATCAGGCAGCGTGATCTGCGTCGCGACGAACTTACCGGACTGCTGGTCCTGCCGGGAGACCACCCGCGTGCCGTCCTCCATGCCGCCCGCCCACTCGATCAGAATGGCCGGGCCGACCGTGACGACGTTGCCGGTCTTCAACTGCTCGGCAGTGTCGTGGTCCTGATCATCCACCGTCGCATCGGAATCCGGAATGTGCAGAGTAGCCATCGGCACCGTCGACGGCATTTCCCACCAGGTTCCCGCCGGTCCCCACAGCGCGATCTCCATGTTGTGGTTGATGGTGATGCGCCGGTCCCCGTCGGTAACCTCAGTAGTTCGCTCGACCTCGCCGTCGACGAAGCGGTGCCGATCTATCCGAAACCGGCCGTCGGTGACCGGCGTCAGGTAGATCCGGCCGGTCTTCATGACATCGCGGTCGCCCTCTGGCGAGATGTAGACGTCGTCGAAGGTCATCATGACGACCGACGGACCGTCCTGGGCGAGCGTTCCGTGCCCGGCTAGAACGATGAACCCGAGCAAGAGAACGAGTCGTGAGATGTTCATCTGTCCTCTCCTTTCGATAGCCCGAAGAAACGCTGGCACCGCCCACCGACTACAGCCAGCAACAGGTCCGGTTGTGTGGATGGGAGCGCCGCGTGGTGACATCCCCGTCTGGTGCCACGCAGTACTCGTGGTGCCAGACGTTGCCGAGGAGCTCGGGAAGCTCAGCCTGCCGGCAGTGCCTTCGGCAATCGTGGTGAGAGGTCGCGCATATTTCCCCGTCGCGCGGTCTCAGCCGTGAGTCCGCTCCCACGACTATGCTCATGATGACGAGCAAGAACAGCATTAGCAGGGCTCGTTTCAGTCGCATCAGACCTCCCGCGAAGTGCCGGACCGCCCATCAGCCCGGCGGACAGAATCCAGGGTAGGCTGCATCGGAATGTTCGCGGAAACGGGGATTTCCCTAGCTAGCTAACGCCAATACTGTTGCTTTAACATCTGCCTCCCTGTATTGCTGTCCTCCAGACAGAGAAGCGGAGGGGTGGATGTCCCGAACACAAGCGGTTCTGCCGGGGGGTCCGCGCCTGTCGGACTATCTGAACGTGCCGGACGAAGCGGGGAACCGGGAGACGTTCGGGGCGCCCGGGGCGTCGCGTGGCCGTGCTGCCTTCCAGCAGGTGCGCTTGACGGCGCTGGTGGAATTGGGCACGCGGGCGGCGTTCGCCTGGCGGGCGGGCGCGTATGCCGAATCGGAGGCGGCGCAGGTCGAGGCATTGCTGCCGTGGTTGTCCGCGGGGATGTTGGTGCTGGCCGACCGGGGCTACTGCAGCTTCCCGCTTTGGCGGCAGGCGGCGGACACCGGCGCCGATCTGCTGTGGCGGATGAAGGCGAATCTGCGCCTGCCGGTGCTGGAGCGCTTCGACGACGGTTCCTACCGGAGCGTGCTGCGGGGCAGCGGCCAGGACCGTCGGCGCAGTCGGGGAGAATACCCCGTCCGGGTCGTCGAGTACACGCTTGACGGCGTAAGCGACGATGTCTGCCGCTTGGCCACCACCCTGCTCGACCCGGCCGCCGAGGTCGCCGCCTTGTACCACAAGCGTTGGGAAGTGGAGGCCACCTGCGACGAAGTCAAGACGCACATCCTGGGACCCGGCGCGATCCTGCGCAGCAAGACGCCGGAACTGGTGCTGCAGGAAGTCCACGGCCTGATGCTGGCGCATTACGCTGTGCGGCGCCTGATCCACGAGGCGGCGCGCAAGGTGGACGAGGACCCGGACCGTCTGTCGTTCGTCCACGCCGTGCGGGTCCTGCGCCGGCGCGTCGAGAACCCCGGCGTTTCCCCCTTCGGCTTCGAATGAGCGGCTTCGCGACCGCGTGCTGGACGAGATTCTGGAAGAGCGGGTGGTCTCCAGTCGCGGGCAGAAGAAGCCCCGCGGCGTCAAGCGGAAGATGAGCGGCTATCCACTTCGCCGCCCGGGTCCGATGTCCCGTCGCAAGTGGGATTGGACTCCACGCATCGTCGCGCCAGGCAGCTAAAGCAACAGTATTGGGGCTAGCGCGCACTCGGCGTGGAGGGCGCTGAGAGTACATCCACGCGGCACCTCAGGATGCCGCCCGACCGCGGCCAACCACCTGTTTCCGTGGGCGCCGCGGCTGCGGATGCAGCGCAGGATCTCGACCCCGACAACCTGGCGTACCAGGACATCCTTCTGCGCCTGGCCGCCACGCTGATCAGGCGGCTCGACGACGATGGGGTCACCATCGACGAAGTCCACCTCGACCGACCGCGGGCACCATCCTGCGCGCGTTCCGGCCCCGAGGATCCCGGCGCCATCGCCCGCTACACCATCGAGACCTTCGGCGTCGAGCAGGCACATCGGTATCGTGACGATCTGGAAGCCTGCTCCCGGACTCCGGCGGAGAATCCACGACTTGGCAGAAGCTCGGAACGGCTTCGACCTGGTCTTCGACGCTCGAGCATCGTTCGCACGCCGTGTTCTACGTGCAGGGTGACGACGACATCCTGATCGTTCGCATCCTGTACGCCAGGATGGACGCCGCGGGCCGCGTTCACACTACCCGACCCCGACCAGGTCGTCCTGCTTCGAGCTCTTGAGCCCCTGGATCTGGACGATGGGCGGCGCCTCCTCCTTCAGCACGTGCTGGCGGTAGAGCGCCGCCATCTGCTGGTCGTAGGCGGCGTCCTTGTCGGACCTGCCGTTGGCCCCGTTGGCGCCGTTGCCGGTGGCGCCTTGAGCAGCACCGTTACCGTTGGCCGCGTGCACGGCGCCGTTGCCGTTGGTCCCCTTCGCCGCAGCCCGCGCCGCCAGCTTCTCCTGGCGCGCGTTCTTGGCGATCCCCTGCTGGTCGAGGTCGGTCTGGATGCCGGCCGCGACCGCCTCCGGATCGAGGACCAGGGAATGCGCCTTCGAGTCGAGGTTGACGTTCTTGCCGCCCGCGAAGATCTCGTGCCGGCCGCGCTCCTCGTACCACTTCGTGAGCGTCGCCGTCATGTGCATCTTCTCGATGATGTTCCGCCAGCCGATCCCGGTGTTGTAGGCGCAGAAGGAGATCTCCCCTTCCTGCGTCGCATACGGGATGATGCAGCGCTCGGTGCGGCGGAAGTCGTAGTTGAACAGGTCCTGGAACCACATGCCGGCCACGAAGAGGAAGTTCCAGCGGTCGGACCGGCGCTTCGCGATGTCGTCCCGCGTCCGGTCACCCGACACCTTGCCGTAGTCCTTGCCGGTGGCCCCGAACGTCTTGTCGAACTTCTTCAGCAGGTCGACCAGCTTGAAATGGGTCGGCGCCTGGAACGGGTCGTAGTTGCGCATCAGCGCCAGCGCCATGCCGAGCACCGAGCGGAACCGGCCGCCGGCCGCATCGTTCACCCGCGCGATGTCCTTCGCGAGCTGCTCGCCCCGGACGAACCTGGTGAACGGCACCGCCTCCTTCGTCTCCTTGTCGATCATCACGGCCATGCCGACGCCGCAGTTCGGGTGGCAGCCGCAGTTGAGCTGGCCCCAGCTCTCCTCCGGACCGTGCACCAGGTCGGCCCAGTCGGTGAAAGTGCCCATGAAGGAAATCGGGAACCAGTCGCGCGCCGGCTCGCCGATGCCGGTCTGGTTCTTCACGTCGTGCGCGAGGTGCGACAGCGTGTAGCGCTGCGCCTTGCGGCGCTCGTCGGTGATCTCCTCGTCGCGGCCGGTGAACGACACCGGCTGGAACGACAGGAAGCTGATGGTCCTCGGATTGTCGAGCGCGAACTGCACCACCCGCCCGACCTGCTCGTTGTTGATGCCGTTGATGATGGTGATGACCGGCACGATGTCGACGCCCGCCTTGTGCAGGTTCTCGATGGCCCGCAGCTTGACGTCGAACAAATTGCCCACCATGCGGTGCGCGTTGGCGGCGTTGCCGATGCCGTCGAACTGCAGGTAGGCGTAACGCAGGCCGGCGTCGGCGGCGGCGCGGGCGAAATCGAAGCTCTTCGCGAACTCGATGCCGTTGGTCGCCGCCTGGACGCTGTTGTAGCCGACCTTGCGGGCATAGCGCACCGCGTCGAGGAAGTACGGCGACATCGTCGGCTCGCCGCCCGAGAACTGCACCGACATCTGGCGCCGGGGCTTGATCGAGATCGCGTTGTCGAGCAGCGTCCTGATGTCGTCCCACGACAGCTCGTGGACGAACCCCACCTGGTTCGCATCCATGAAGCACGGGTCGCACATCATGTTGCAGCGGTTGGTCAGGTCGATCGTCAGCACCGACCCGCGGCCGTACTTGATGGTGCTGCTGCCGTGGTCGTGCAGCTTCTCGTCGTTGTGGGCGCGGATGTCGCTGCCCGGGAACGACTCCTCGAGGTGCCGGAAGAACTCGGTGTCGATGGCCATGACGTCTTCGAACCGCCCGTGGAGCGGGCACTCCTTGACCATGACGATCTGCCCGTCGCGCTCGACGATCTGCGCCTTGATCTCGCCCACCTTCTCGTTGAGCAGGATCCGGTAGTCCTTCTTGCCGTCGAGAATGTCCTGCCGCGCTTCGCGCACGCAGTTCGGGCACAGCGAGTCGGTCTCGCGCGGCCACCCGAGCGGCGGCTTCACCTTCTGGTGCGACTTGAGCAGGGGCTTGTCCGACCAGGCCGGCGTGAACGACGGGTTCCGCCTGAACCGGTTGTAGCCGTCGTAGAGGAACCAGGCGCCGTTGGCGGCGATCGACAATCCCTTTTCGAGGTACTTGACTGGCTTGCGCATCGTGGATCTGCCTCTGAGATCGGAGTCCCCGGATTCGCGATCCGACCGCGGCCGGACCGGTTCCCATGCTTCGCGTTCCTGCGGAGAATACCTGCGGTTCCGGGCGCAGGCTACAAGATTGTCGTGGAAGGGCGGAACGACGGCCTGAGTGGGCGTGACCGCATCCGAACGGCCCGCCGGCGAACGCGGCTCCCCGGTGGGTCAGCGTGACGCAGCCGGCGCCTGCCGTCTCCCGCCGCCTCGACGTCGGCCGCCGGCTCGGACAGGCGGGTCAGCTCGACGGCGCGGGCAGGGCGTACTGCCGGAACGTCAAGCTGACCCTCCCACACAGCCCCAGCGCCGGCGGTCCCGACCCGCGCAGGATGCGCGCCACCCCGTGGTACCGCAACCGGCTGGCCCCGCCCATCACGAACGCATCGCCCGATCGCAAATCGATAGCGGTGGTCGGCTCGCGGCGGCGCAACCCGCCGAGCAGGAACCGGGCGGCGGCGCCGACCGAGAGCGAAACCACCGGCACGCCGGCGTCCAGCGTGGACCGGTCCTCGTCCTTGTCCTGGTGCAGCCCCATCCTGCCGTCGTCGCCGTAGCGGTTGACGAGGCAGATGTCAGGGACGAGGGTGAAACCGACAGCCGCGGCCGCGTCCACCCCCAGGCGCGCCAGCGCGGGCGGCAGCGCGGGCGCCGGAAGGCCGTCGTGATCCGACCTCGACGGTTCGTAGGTATAGGTCCGCGCGTTCCAGTGCCGGCCGAGGCAGAGCATGTCGCAGTGCATGAGGCCGCCGCCGCGCACCCGCGGGCGGTAGAAACCGGCCGGCTCCGCGGCGAGCGCCTGCACCACGTCCAGCACGCGGCGCTGCTCGGACGGCGACAGGAATCCCGGCAGATGGAACGCACCGGGCGCGAGTTCAACGACCTCGTCGGCGGACATGGCGATCCGTGGCACGGTATCAGCGACTGCCGTATCCAAGCGCCCTACCCGGCAGTAGCGGAGTCGAGGAACAGTCGAGGAACCGTACCCGGCAATCGTACCGCTATCATGACCGGCATGCCGCGCTCCACCGACGTCGTCGTGATCGGCGCCGGGACCTTCGGCGCCTGGACTGCCTGGCACCTGCGCCGGGCCGGGTACGCGGTGGCGCTCGTCGACGCGTTCGGGGCCGGCCATTCGCGGGCGAGCTCGGGCGGCGAGTCGCGCATCATCCGCATGGGCTACGGCGACCGGGCGCTCTACTCCCGCTGGGCGCTCGAGTCGCTTCCACAATGGAAGGACGTCCTCGCGGAAGCCGGTCAGCCGGCCCTCTTCCGCCAGACCGGTGTCCTGTGGCTGGGGCACGACGCGGACCCGCACATCGACGCCACCGCCCGGACGCTCGACCGGCTCGGCGTCGCTACGGAGTCGCTTGCTCCCACGGACTTGACGGCCCGGTTCCCCGCGCTCGACTTCACCGGGATCACGCGGGGCATATTCGAGCCGGCCAGCGGCGTGCTGCTCGCCCGCCGCGCCGTCAACGTGGTGGCGCACCAGGCGGCGCGCCGCGGGGTCGACTACCACGTGGCTTCGGTCGAGCCGCGCGGCCTCTCCCGGCGCGTCGACGCCGTGAACCTCGACGACGGCGCACGGCTGTCCGCCGGAACGTTCGTCTTCGCTTGCGGCCCGTGGCTGCCGAGACTCTTCCCGGAACTGCTCGGTCCGGTGCTGCGCATCACGCGCCAGGAGGTCTTCTTCTTCGGAACGCCGGCCGGCGACCGCCGCTTCATGCCGCCGGCCCTGCCCGCCTGGATCGACTTCGACGGGGGAGCCTACGGCCTCCCCGACATCGAAGGCCGCGGCGCCAAGATCGGACTCACCGCGCTCGGCCCGGCTTTCGATCCCGACAGCGGCGACCGGGCGCCCTCCGCCCATGCGCTGGCGGCCGCGCGCCGGTTCGCCGCCGCCCGGCTGCCGGCCCTGCGCGCCGCGCCGCTGCTGGAGGCCAGGGTGTGCCAGTACACCAACACCCCGAGCGGCGATCTCCTCCTCGACCGCCATCCCGACCACGACAACGTATGGCTCGCGGGCGGCGGATCCGGCCACGGGTTCAAGCTCGGGCCGGCCGTCGGCGCCTACGTCACGTCCCGGGTTGCCGGAACCGGCCCGGCGGAAGAGCTCGTCGGCCTGCCGGCAGAACGGCCAGGCCGGGAGCGGACCGTCCTCTGAAGGGCGGGAGCGGCCCCCGCAGCCGCACGTCCCTGGGCGGCACTCTCCTTGCAAGGAAATCGATGGTATGATGCCGGCCCCGGAGGCGCGGAGCCCCAACCACGGGCCGCGGCCGGCAGGGAGGGCTGCAATGAACCGGGAAACCATGGAAACAGTACTCGGAAGTCTCGATCGACGTGTCGGACGGATCGAGCAGATCCTGCCAACCCTGGCCACCAGGGACGACCTCGCCAACTTCGCCACCAGGGACGACCTCGCCAACTTCGCCACCAGGGACGAGTTGCGGGCGGAGGGCGAACGTACGCGCGCGCACTTCGACGCCGTCGCCGAGCGGTTGGAGACTCAGATCCGCATCATCGCCGAAGGCTTGGTGGCACTCACCCAGCGGTTCGAGGCGTTCGAGGCCGAGACCAGGGCGGAGTTCGCCAGGATGGACCGCCGCCTCACGCGGCTGGAAGCTCAACGCGCGGCCGGCTGACGCGCGGCACCCGCCGTCGCCCCGGCGCCAACCGGGGCGCCGCGCCCCCGGTTGCGGTGCGCCAGACGTGCGCCGAGCAGGATCGCGAGGATGCCCGCGTAGACGAGCGGCTCGCCGATGTCGATCTTGACCAGCCAGAGAAAATGCACCACGCCGGCGACGGCGCTCGCGTAGACCAGGCGGTGGAGCGTCGCCCAGCGCTTGCCGAGCCGCCGGATCCAGCCCCGCGTCGACGTCACGGCCAGCGGGATCAGCAGCACGAACCCGACGAAACCGGCCGTCACGTACTTCCGCTCGGCCACGTCGTCGATGATGAGGAGCAGGTCGAAGAAGTGATCGAAGACGACGTAGGTCGAGAAGTGCAGCGTGGCGTAGAAGAAGGCGAAGAGCCCGAGCATCCGACGGAACCGGATCAGCGCATTCCAGCCGGCCAGCCGGCGCACCGGCGTCACCGCGAGCGTCACCAGCAGGAACCGGAGCGCCCAGTCGCCGGTGCGGTGCGTGATCTCCTCGATCGGATTGACGCCGAGGCCGCCGGTGAACGCATCGCGGACCAGCAGCAGGGCCGGGATCAGGCAGGCGAGGAATACGAACGGCTTGACGCGGCGGGGGATGCTGGACGCGGTTGACATGCGCTGCAAGGGCGGCGCCGGCCCCCGCCGGGACGGGGACCGGGACGCCGCCGCCTCAGTAGTTCCTCGCCAGGTCCATCCCGTCGTACATCCGGGCGACCTGGTAACCGTACCCGTTGAACATCTGCGTCCGCTGCCGGAAGAAGTTGCCGATCCGCCGCTCCATCGCCTGCGACCAGCGCGGGTGATCGACCTCCGGATTGACGTTCGCGTAGAACCCGTACTCGTGCGGGATAGCAATGTTCCAGGTGTTCCGCGGCTGGTCCTCGACGAACTGGATCCTGACGATCGACTTGATGCTCTTGAAGCCGTACTTCCAGGGGACGACCAGGCGAATCGGCGCCCCGTTCTGGTTCAGCAGCGTCTTGCCGTAGATACCGACGGCGAGAATCGCCAGCGGGCTCATGGCCTCGTCCATCCGCAGGCCCTCCACGTACGGATACTGGAGGTTCCGGGCGCGCTGGCCGCGGAACTCCGACGGGCGGTAGAGCGTCTCGAACCGGACGTACTTCGCTCTGGAGGTCGGCTCGAAGCGCCGGATCAGGTCTCTCAGCGGAAAGCCGACCCAGGGCACCACCATCGACCACGCCTCGACGCAGCGCAGCCGGTAGATGCGCTCCTCGAGCGTGTGGGGACTGAGGATGTCCTCGAGCGCGTAGTCGGCGGCCGGCCGGTTCATGTGGCCTTCGACACGGACCGTCCACGGCTCGACGGTCAGCTCGTCCGCGTACCGCTTCGGATCTTCCTTGTCCATGCCGAACTCGAAGAAGTTGTTGTAGCTGGTGATTTCCTCGTAGGAGTTCTGCCGTTCGTCGGTGCTGAACTGACTCGGCCGCAGTTCGCCGAGATTCTCCTGCGGGGCGGCCTGCAGACCGCCGTCCGGCCGGCCCGCCACGGTCGCCCCGGCGGCTCCGAGCGCGGCCCCGGAAGCGGCCCGGATGAACTGCCGCCGGTCGTAGTAGAGCCGCTCGGGCGTGATCTCGGACGAGCGGATGTCGGGCGCCTGTTTGATCAGCATCGGTCCACCTCTGCCTGGCGACGCGTAGGCGTCTAGATTTCCGTGTCTCCGTTCATGGTCGCCCCGCGGCCGATCCCTTGTCAACACGGCGGGCCGCACCCGGCCGCACCCGGCGCCGGCCGGTCCACCACGTCCACCCGCCGGCCGCCGCGACCAGCCCGTACTCGACCGGCTCCACCCAGACCGGCAGCACCCAGCCGTCGCCGGCCAGGTGCGGCGTCCACACCGTATACGTCAGCATGGAGGCCAGCGTCCAGACGACGAGCGGCCAGTTGACGGCGGGTCCGAGGAACGGGATCAGCCAGACGAGATACCAGGGATAGATCGCAGGCAGCAGGCAGATCGCGGCAGCCAGCGGCAAACTCCAGGCGGCCGGATCGTCCCGGTCGCGCGCCCGTCGCGCGTGCACCGCCACCGCGAGTCCCGCCGCGACCGAGAGCGCGATCACCGGCGCCGTACCCGTCCACGACGCCAGCCATCGAAAGAGCGGGCCGTTGAAGCGCCACTGCGCCAGATAGGCGCCGAGGGACCCGGCCGGAAGCTGCCAGCCGTCGAGGAACGGCAGGTACAGGAGCACGACCAGCAGCGCAACGACCGCGGCGTCGGTGAGCCGGAGCCGCCTCCAGAGCAGCGGCAGCAGCACCACGGGCAGGAACTTGACGGCGAATGCGCCGGCGAAGCCCATCGCCGCCAGGAGCGAACGGCCGCGCGACAGTGCGTAGACCGCCGCCACGAGGAGCAGCGCGCCCACGACGTCGATGTGGGCTCCGCCTGCGCCCTCCAAGGCTGCGAGGGGATGCCAGGCGTAGCCGAGCACCCACCAGGGGTTCCGCCCCGTCACGGCGAGCCAGCGCCAGATCAACGCGATGAGCAGCAGATCGCAGACCAGCACCGCGGCAGCCATCGCCAGCACGGATTCGTGCACCGACGTCACGCCCAGGAAGAAGCGCTGGGCGAGCGGCGGGTAGATGGACGGCAGCACGGCGCTCGTCGGATCGATCCGCCGCGTCACGTCCGTGTGGAGGCGGGACAGGGCGGGATCGGCAGGTGCGGTCCGGAGGGGATTGAGCCCATGCTGCTGTACCCGTCCGTCCCAGACGTAGCGGTAGACGTCGTCCGAGACGAGCGGCGCCGAGACGAGCAGAACGAGGCGCCAGACGACGCCGAGGAGCAGACAGGCGGCGAGGGCGCGCCCGCCCGCCCGCGGCGTCGAGCCGGCGCCGGCGAGCCGACCGACGAGCCGCAGCGCCGCGACGTACGCAAGCGAGGCAACGCCCAGAAGCGCGACGAACGCCTCGGCCTGGCGGCGTGCGTCGAGCGCCGCCGCAGCAGCCAGTGCGGCCGCCAGCACCACGCCGCAGGCCAGGACCCGCCTGCCGATCGTCTCGGCGGCCGACGCGTCACCGCGGAGCAACACCTGGACGACCCGCGCCGCCACGACGAACAGCACCACGAACGCTTCGGCCTGCCAGCGCGAGCCGAGCGCCGCCGCCGCCTGCGCCAGCAGGAATGCAACGCCGAACACGGCGATCTTCCAGGTCATCACCCTTGCGGCGCGCCGACCGTGGGTGCGCGCCGGACCGGGGCGCCGCGGTACGGCCCGTAGTACCAGCGCGCGAGCCGGTCGGGCGCGACACCGGCGAAGTAGAGCCCCAGCAGCATCAGGTTCATGCCCGTCCGCCGCCACCAGCCGTCGCGCTCCCAGCGCCGCGCCGATACCCGTACCGACACCGGCGGAAACCGGAGCCGCCCCCGCCGGCGCAGGCGTCGAACGAAGTCGACGTCCTCCATCAATCCGATCGGCCGGTAGCCGCCCAGGTGCTCGAACGCCTTCCGGTGGACGAAGATCGCCTGATCGCCGTACGGCAACCCCAGCCAGAGCGTCCGCGCCGCCACGCCGCGTTCGACCACGCGGGCCGCCCAATGCGCCGAGGCGAGGGTCAGGCGGAACGCACCCCCTGCGATCTCCGGCCGCCTGTCGGCTTCGGCGAGCGCGGCCAGCCAGCCGGCCCCGAGGCGCGCATCGGCGTGCAGGAACAGCAGCCACCGGCCGGACGAAGCGCGCGCCCCGGCGTTCATCTGGCGGCCCCGTCCCGGCTCGCTGTCGATCCAGCGCACCGTGGTCATGCGCCCGCGCAACGGGTCGAGGGAGCGGTCGGCGGCGTCGCCGTTGACCACTATGACCTCGACGCGGGCGTCGAGCCGATCCACCCGCAGGGCGTCGAGCAGACCGGCGAGCTCCGGGGTGTCCCGGAGCACGGGCACGACGATCGAGACGAGCGGCCGGGAGCCGTCCGACAGCACCGCCGACAGGGTATCAGCCGGGCGCGCGGGATCATCGAAGAACGCCCCGTGCATCGTCTTCATCGACGAGTATCAGCCGGGCGCGCGCGAGGGATCATCCGTGACGCCGCGGCGTACGAGCGCAGCGCGTGCGCGAGGTCGTCGAGCAGGGGCGCCGCGGCGGAACAGCAACCGGTATCAGCCGGGCGCCCGTGGGACCGCTGCCGCCTCCGCGACTCGGGCCAAGCCCAGAATGGGCGCGGATTCCGACCACACCCGCTCGAGGCTGCCGCCGAGCTGGTGATCGTCGTCCAGCATGACCAGGGTCACATGCGGCCGGGCCGCGGCGTACCGCGCAACCATGTCCGGATCGACCACGTCGTCGCGCCGCCCCTGGAGAACGAGGGTGGGGACCGGGCGCCGCGCGGCGAACGCGTCGTAGCGCCGCGCGTCGCGGAACATCTCGTAGTGCACGCGGGTCGGCTCGCCGGAAGCGTAGTGCGTCAGCTCCCACCAGCCGGTCTCGCGCCAGCGGGCCATGCCGGCGTCGCCCAGATCGCCCACCGGCCGCCGGCCGAAGTCGAGCGCCGGGGCCAGGAGCACGAGCTGCGTGATCGGCTGCTGCGTCCCCGCCGCCGCCTGCTCGGCGACCTGCAGGGCGACGAACGCGCCGAGGCTCGAACCGAAGAGCACCACCGGTCCCGCCGGCAGCGTCGCGATCAGCGCCACCGTGCGCTCGATCATCCGCGTCGCGGTGAGCGTCGAGAAATCGGGCTGGTTGAGATCGGGACAGTGAAACGCCACGCCGTGCGCGGCGAGCCGCCGGCCGAGGAAGGCGGCCTTGGACGACGCCGGGGACGACGCGAACCCGTGCAGGTAGACGACTTGCGGCGTCACAGCCGATACGGGCACCCGGGCCGGCAGCGGCACGGGATGTCGCCGTCTCCCTCCGTGTTGTAGTGGAAGGTCAGCTCCTCGCCCGCCGCGATGTTGCGCGCGGCGATGATCCAGATCGTATCCACGATCACCGCGACGTAGCAGTTCGGCCTGCACGCGTGGTTGATGAAACGGGCGAGGTTGCCGCCGACGTGGCCGTCGCGCACGAACAGGCGGTTGATCCGGAAGCACCAGATTTCGCCCCGCGTCAGGTAGCGATCCTCCCGCACCAGGCTGTCGCGCACCCGGATCTTCTCGCCCGCGTAGTGGATGATCCGCTTGTTCTTGTGGATGTCCTCGAGCGCGAAGACGCCCCAGCCGTGCAGCTTCGACCGCTTCCGCCTGATCTTCGGGAAGTACAGGCCGGTGGCGTACGGGTCGGAGTAGTCGCGGGGCCGGTCGGGGAGGTCGCGCCCCTTCGCCGCCGGCCGTCCGGCGCGCCTCCCGGCCGCCGCCCCCGTTGTCTCCGCCATGCCGTAGATTGTAGCCGCGCCCGTCTATAATGCCGGCCGATGCCCGCCTGGTGCGGCGAGCCGCCCCCGCCGCTGCTGCTGGCCGGTGTGGAACAGTTCAACCGCGGCGAGTTCTTCGAGCAGCACGAGACGCTGGAGGATCTCTGGCGGGAAGAAGCGCGCGGGGTGCGCCGGCTCTACCAGGGCATCCTGCAGATCGGCGTCGCCATGTACCACGTCACGCGCCGGAACCACCACGGCGCCGTCTACATGCTGACCCGCGGGCCCGCGTACCTCCGCCCCTTCGCCCCGGCCTGCCAGACGGTCGACGTGGCCGACCTGCTCGCCCAGGCGGCGCGCATCCGCGCGGAAGTCGAGCGACTCGGCCCAGCGGGCCTCGAACGCTTCGACTGGTCGCTGGCGCCGCGCGTCCGCTTCACCGGTTGAACGATCCAGGGAGTTGCGGTCGATGCCCGCCCCGCGCTTCACGCCGCAGACCCTCGACTTTCTCCGCCGGCTCGCGCGCAACAACGACCGGGACTGGTTCCGCGAGCACCGTGACGAGTACGAGGCGCACGTCAGGGGCCCGATGATCGCGCTCATCGAGCAGCTCGCGACCGATCTGCCGGCGATCGCGCCCGATCTCGTCGCCAACCCGAAGACGTCGCTGTACCGCATCTACCGCGACACGCGCTTCTCGGCGAACAAGGCGCCGTTCAAGACGCACGTCGCGGCGATCTTCCCGCACCGGGCGCTGCCCAAGCACGAGGGGGCCGGACTCTACGTCCACGTCGCGGCCGACCAGGTGTTCGCCGGCGGCGGACTGTACCGGCCGCAGCCGCGGCAACTCCAGCGCCTCCGCGAGCACGTCGCCGCCAACCACGACCGGCTGCGGGCCCTCGCTGCGGCGCCGGCCTTCCGCCGCAACTTCGGCGCGCTGTCCGGCGAACGGCTGAAGCGGGTGCCGCGCGGCTTTCCGGCCGATCACCCGGCCGCGGATCTGCTCCGCCTCAAGCAGTTCCTCGCCGGCTGCGAACGGCACCCGGCGTTCGCGACCGGCCCGCGCTTCTACCCTTCCCTGCTCCGGCTCTTCTCGCACCTGGCGCCGCTCATCGACTTCCTCAACGCGGCGCTCGCGACGCGGGAGTTCCGCCTGGAGGAAACCTTGCCGGCCGGTCCTCCGTCCAAGTGAGCAAGCCAAAGGAGTTGCTCATGTCGAGACTGCCGACCGTCGCCGTCCTCTCGGCCGCCGCTCTGTTCCTGACCGGCTGTGACCTCGCCCTGCTGTCGGCCGGCGTCTTCGGCGGCGAGCGCCGCCCGGCCGACGAGCTGTTCGAATGGCGGGGCCGCATCGCCGCCGGCCAGCACGCGGAGATCAAGGGCGTCAACGGAACGATCACCGCGGCGCCGTCGCCGAGCGGCCTGGTGGAAGTGACCGCCGACCGCCGCGGCGCCCGCAACGACCCCAACGAGGTCCGCATCGAGGTGGTGGAGCATCCGGCCGGGGTGACGATCTGCGCCGTCTATCCGCGCGAGGGCAACGCGTGTCTCCCGGGGGGCGAAGGACGCCTGAGCGCCCGGAGGAACGACGTCAACGTCACGTTCACGGTCGGCGTGCCGGCCGGGGTCGATCTGGTGGCCCGCAACGTGAACGGCGCCATCAGGACTGCCGATCTGGACGGTGACGTGGAGGCGCGCACCGTCAACGGCAGCGTCACCCTGGCGGTCGCCGGGCACGCGCAGGCCAGGACCGTCAACGGCTCGATCAGGGCGGCCGTCGGGCGCGCGGACTGGGACGGCGAAGCGTCGTTCGAGACCGTCAACGGCAGCGTCACCCTCACCCTGCCCGAGACCGCAGACGCCGACGTGTCGGTCCGCACGTCGAACGGGTCGATACGCGCCGATCTGCCGATCACCGACACCGACGAGCGGCGGCGGCGCTTCGAGGGCCGCCTCGGCGAAGGCGGCCGCACGCTGCGCATCCGGACGGTGAACGGGTCGGTCCGCCTGCAATCGGCCGAATAGTCGGGAGCCGTTCTACGGCGCGGCCCGCCGGCCGCGCCGCTCAGGACGCGGCGCGGCCGAGCACGTGGCGCAGCGCGTCCTGCAGGTCCGGGTAGCCGAAGTCGAAACCGCTCTCCCGCAGGCGCGCGGGATCGACCCGCGCGCTCGCCAGCAGCAGCGCGTCGGCCATTTCCCCGAACGCCAGCCGCGCCGCGAACCCCGGCAGCGGCAGGATGGTCGGCCGGCGCAGCACGCGGCCGAGCGTCTTCGTGAACTCCGCGTTCGTGGCCGGGTTGGGCGCGACCATGTTCACCGGCCCGGCCAGATCTTCCGTGCGCAGCGCATGCAGGATGCCGCCCAGCACGTCGTCGAGCGCCACCCAGCTCATGTACTGCCGGCCCGAGCCGATCACGCCGCCGACGCCCATCCGGAACGGGAGGAGCATCTGCCCGAGGGCGCCGCCGGCCGGCGTCAGCACGATGCCGATCCGCAGGTGGACGACCCGAATCCCCGCTTCCCGCGCCGGGACCGCCGACGCTTCCCAGGCCCGGCAGACCTCGGGCAGGAAGCCGTCCCCCGGCGCCGACGATTCGTCGAGCGCCTCGGCCCCCCGATCCCCGTAATACCCGATCGCCGAGGCGGCGACCAGCGTCTCCGGCGGCTGCGGCAGGGCGGCCAGCGCCTCGGCGAGACGCCGCGTTCCAGCCACCCGGCTGTCCCGGATGCGCGCCTTGCGCGCCGCCGTCCAGCGCCCGGCCGCGATGTTCTCCCCGGCCAGATGCACCACTGCGTCCGCACCGTCGAGCGCTCCCTCCGCGAGGGCGCCGGTCGCCGGATCCCAGCTCGGTTCAGCGTTGTCGCCGCGCGGGCCCGCGGACGCCCGCCGCAGGGGCACCGCCTCGTGTCCCCCACCACGCAGGAACGGGACGAGCGCGGACCCTATCAGTCCCGACGCGCCGGTAACGACCACCTTCATCGGCTTCCCTCCATAGCAACGATGCCACTTCAGATCGACGGCCGTCAGGCGCTGACGATACGCGAACAGCCGCTCGATCTCCCGGTGCGCGAACGCACGCGCCGGAACGCCAGCCAACCGCCGGGCAACGCGTACCGCACTTCGTCGACCAGCGTCGTCTCGCCGGCGCGAGCCGGCTCGAAGCGATGCCGGTGCTCCCACGCGGCGAACGGCCCGGCAACCTGCCGGTCGCTGAACGACCGGCCGGGAACCCACGGACCATGCTCGGCGACCCAGCGCATCCCGAACGGACCGAGCGGCACACGCAGCGTCACGCGCGCGCCGGGCTCGAGCGGACGGCCCGACCGTTCGACGACGCGCACGGCGCGCCAGGGGGGCGTCAGGCGCTCGAGGGCGCCCGGTCGCGCATGCCAGTCGAACACTGCCGCACTGGGCGCGGCCACCACGCTCTCCCGTCGATAACGCTGCATGACGGACCCTCTGTCAGGGTACAGTCACGACCAGGGCGCGGCAGGGTTCCCGGCCGAGCCGACGGTAGCCGTGCAGCGCGGTCGCGTCCAGGTACGCGGCATCCCCCTCTTCCAGTGTCTCCTCGCCGTCCCGCACGTACAGGCCGAGCGTTCCCTCCAGCACGTAGACCAGCTCGGCGCCGTCGTGCTTGTGCAGGCGCACGTCCTCCACAGGCAGCGCCTCGAACTCGCCGAGGTAGGAGTGCATCTTCCTCTTTTCGGCGCGGAAGTCGAGCGACTCGAAGTAGTAGGCGATCTCCTGGGACCCCAACCGTTCCGGGAGCCGCAGCCGGTCCCCGCGCCGCACGATCGTCACCACCGGCTCCTCATGGCTGAAGAAGTAGTCGAGCCCCACGCTGAACACGAGCGCGATCCGCAGCAGGGTCGGCAGCGTCGGGTACATCCGGCCGCGTTCGATCTTCGAGAGCAGCGCTGCGGACAGCCCCGTATGCGCGCCCAGCTCGACGAGTCCCATGCGCTTGCGCATCCGCAGCTCGCGCACCTTCGGACCGATCCCGTACCGGTCCAACCCGTTCTGCAGAGTCTCCGTCAACGCCATGTGCGTCCATCTCCGATCCGATTACTCGCGATCCCGTCTGGCGCTGCGATGACCATGCAGGTTTCTCTGTACTCAATACATTTTAATTTATACTCCAATTCCATGGTAGCGCAACGGGAGGAACGGAACCGTCCGATCCACATCGAGCGGCGACCGGAAGGGGCTTGGCGGCTGTTTTGCTGTCAGTGGCTGCCGGGGCACCCGGCGCAGGTGTTTCCGTTCTTCGGAACCCCGCGCAACCTCGAGCGGATCACGCCCCCGTTCCTGAGTTTCCGGATCCGGCGTATACGGGACGAGCCGCTAGAAGCCGGGTCCGTGATCGACTACAGCCTGCGGCTGCATCGGCTGCCGATCCGCTGGCGGACGTTGATTGACGTCTGGGAACCGCCCCACCGCTTCGTCGACCTGCAGATCCGGGGCCCGTTCCGGCAGTGGCGCCACCGCCACACGTTCCAGGCGAGCGGCGACGGGACTCTGGTGGCCGACGTGGTCGACTTCGATCTCTACTGCCGGCCGCTGGCCCGCACGCCGCTGCCCGCGTGGGTCGGCGCCGAACTGACGGCCATCTTCGAGTATCGCCGGCGCGCCACCGCGAGGGCCTTCGATGCGCGCCGGGGGTCTGCGCCGCAGAACGGTAGCCCTGGTGAGGGTTGGTCGGGCGGCGAGGTTGGCCGCAGGCGGCGATTGACGGGTTAGTCTCCGCGGGCCTGCCCCGGCGGCAGCGGCACGAAGGCGGAAGTACGCGCGGCGTAGTCGCGATACGCGGGCTTCTCCTTCACCAGATCGCTCTCCAGCAGCCGCACGCCGGAAACGCGAAGCAGGAGCCAGGTGAGCAGCACCGGACCGACGACCGTCCATTGCGCGCCCGGCGCGGCGCCGGCGAGACACCATATGCCCCACCAGAGGATTGCTTCACCGAAGTAGTTGGGGTGCCGCGTGTAGCGCCAGAGGCCCCGGTCGCAGACCCGTCGCCGGTTCGCCGGATCCGCCTTGAACTGCGCCATCTGCCGGTCGCCGACCGCTTCGAAGCCGAAGCCGGCAGCGAACAGGACGGTCCCGACCCCGTCGAGCAGCCTGAAAGCGGCCGGCTGCTCGACCTGCATGACGGCCAGCAGCGGCAGGGAAACGACCCAGGCAAGCACTGCCTGCAACCAGAACACGACGAACAGGCTGGTCCACCGGAACCGGGGCCGGCGGATGCGCATCGCCCGGTACCGCTTGTCCTCTTCCGAGCCCCATCCGCGCCACGCCAGGTAGCCCGCCAGGCGGATCGCCCAGAGAGCCACCATGGCCAGCACGACGATTCGGCGCGGCGTCAATTGATCCGCGTCGCCTGCATAGACACACGCCGCGGTGAGGATCGCCGGACCCCACCAGACGTCGACGATGCTGACGTCGCGCCGCAGGACGCCGGCCGCCCAGACCGCGGACATCAGGGCGAGCAGCGTTCCCAGCCCGGCGATGGCGGTCCCCGTCATGTGAATTGCGCCATGCCTGGAGACGCCCCCGCACCATCGGTCCGCCCGCGGCGCAGGAGGTAGTGGGCCACGAACCACTCACGTCCGGCGCGATACCCGAACAGCTCGGCGCAGGCGAGGAAGAACAGCCGCCAGCGCTGGAAGAACTCGACCGGCGTCTCGTAGTGCTGGTCGTTCGCGGCCGACGGCGCCACCGCGATCGGCCCCTGCCGCATCAGCGCCGGTGATCGTGAGGCGTCCGCTCCCTGCCGCCCGTGCGCCGGCGCACCGCCAGCCGCCCGCGGAGCAGGGAACGGATGCCGAGCCGGATCAGCCCGTCCGGAAGCCAGCCCCGTTCGGCCGCCGCCACCAGGCTCATGCGGCGCCCGCGCGGTTCAGCACGAGCTGCACGGCGCCTATGGTGCGCTCGAGAAACCCGCCCTCGCAGTAGGCGAAGTAGTAGTCCCACAACCGGAGCAGCCGCCGCGGGTACCCGAGCGCTTCGAGCTTGCGCCGATTGGCGGCGAGACGCTCCCGCCAGCAGCGCAGGGTCGGGGGATAGTGCCGGGTAATGTCGTACCGGCCCTCGATCCGAAACGCGGTCGCGCGTGCAATCCGCGCCCGCAGATCCGTGCGGCACGGCAGGAAGCCGCCGGGAAAGACGTGGCTCCGGATCACGTCGACCGACCGACGGTAGGACGGGTAGCGATCGTCCGCGATGACGATCGCCTGCAGCAGCATCCGGCCGCCCGGCTTGGCCAGCGCGTCGCAGACCTTCAGGTAGCGGTTCAGGAACCCCTGTCCCACCGCCTCGATCATCTCGACCGACACGAGCTTGTCGAACCGCCGCCGCAGGATGTCCGGCAGGTCCCGGTAGTCGGCGTCGAGCACCGTCACGCGTCCTTCGAGTCCGGCGCACGATACCGCAGCGCGCGCGTGCCGATACTGCTCGGCCGAGATCGTGGTCGTCGTGACACGGCAGCCGTAGCGGGCCGCGGCGTGCAGTGCGAGACTGCCCCAGCCGGCGCCGATCTCGAGCAGCTCGTCGGAGGGCGACAACTCCAGCCGACGGCAGATCAGGTCCAGCTTGTGTCGCGACGCTTCCTCCAGGCTGCTGCCGCAGCTCGGGAAGATCGCGCAGGAATAGGTCATGCCGGGATCGAGAAAGTGGGCGAAGAAGTCGTTGCCGAGGTCGTAGTGCGCGGAAACGTTTCGCCGGCTCTGCCCGCGCCGGTTGGCCCGCAGCCGGTGCAGCACGGCATGCACGGTGAACGCCGCGCGCGACAGCCATCCGTCGAGACCCGCCGCGGCGCGTTCGTTGCGAGCCATGAGGCGGATCAACGCGGTCAGGTCGTCGGCCGACCACCACCCCTCGGCGTAGGCCTCGGCCGCGCCGATGGTGCCGCCGAGCAGGAGGGCGCGCCAGGTGCGCGGATCGTGAATCTCGACGCGCGCGGCCGGCTCCGGCCCGGCAGGATCGCCGAACGTCCGCCGCCAGGCGCCGTCGACGACGTCCAGACGCCCGCCGGCCAATCCGCCGAGCGCCCGGGCGATCGACCGGGGCGGGCCGCCGCGGCGCGGCCGGGCCACGTCCTCCAGCCCGGGATACTGCCGCTCGGTCGGCTCCGGCGTCGTCATCTCCTCGATTGTAAGGAGGCGCCTCGCACCGGCCGGGCGGATCGCGGCCCCGTGTTGACCGGGCGAAGCAAACGCGCCGCCTCGATTTGCTGCAGAGGAAAACACCGCGGTTGCCCCGGCGGCAGGCGCGGCATACTGCCGGAAGGACACGCGGCCGGGCACGAAGGCGCTAATGCGGCGGCGAATCGCGATCATCGGCAGCGGCGTCTCGGGACTGGTGGCGGCCCGGGCTTTACGTCTCCGGCACGACGTCACCGTTTACGAGGCGGCCGGGGCGGCCGGCGGACACGCCCGGACCGTCACCGTATCCGGCGGGCTGGGCGTCGACACCGGTTTCATCGTCTTCAACGAACGCACGTATCCGCGCTTCACGGCGCTGCTGCGCGAGCTGGGCGTTGCGTCGCAGTCGAGCGACATGTCGTTCTCGGTAAGCTGTCGCCGTTGCGGCATCGAGTACAGCAGCCGCGGGCTCGCCGGGCTGTTCGCCCGCCGGATGCAGATCCTGAAGCCCGCCGTCCACCGCATGGCGATCGACGTCCTGCGCTTCAACGCGTGGGGACGGCGCTCCGCGGTCGTGCCGAACGACGGGGGCGCCACCATCGGGGAGTTGGCGACCGAGGGTCGCTTCGGAGTCGACTTCTTCCGCCACTACCTGCTCCCGATGTCGAGCGCGATCTGGTCGGCGGCGGCGGACGACGCGCTTCGACTCCCACTGGGGTTCCTGCTGACCTTCTTCGCCAACCACGGCCTGCTCCAGGTGCGCGGTCAGCCGCCCTGGCGGTCGGTGACCGGCGGCAGCCGCCGTTACGTCGAGGCGCTGGTGCGGCCGTTTCGGGACCGCGTTCGGCTCCGTACTGCGGTGGACCGGGTCCGTCGCCGCACCGGCGGCGTCGAGCTGCACACGCGGGACATGGGCTGGGAGGCGTACGACGACGTGGTCATCGCGGCGCATGCCGACCAGGCGCTGGCCCTCATCGACCAGCCGGCCGAAGGGGAGCGTGCGGCGCTCGGCGCGATCCCCTACCGGCGCAACGTCGCCGTCCTGCATACGGACACCCGCGTCCTGCCCCGGGCCCGCGGAGCCTGGGCGTCCTGGAACGCCCGGGTGGAGGATTGCGCGGACCACCGGGCGCCGCTGCGGATGACGTACTACATGAACCGCCTGCAGCGGCTGCCGGACGGTCCGCACTACTGTGTCACGCTGAACGACGAGGAGCGCATCGACCCGGCGCAGGTCGTGGCGCGGCATGTCTACGAGCACCCGGTCTACACGGTGGACGGCCTGCAGGCGCGGGACGCGTTGCGAGCCATGAACGGCCGCCGCCGTACGTTCTACTGCGGCGCGTATCTCGGCAACGGCTTTCACGAGGACGGCGTGCGCGCCGGCCTCGCGGTGGACGACGCGATCGACCGCCGGCAGGAGGCGTCGTGAACTCCTGCCTCTACACCGGCTGGATCCGCCACCGCCGACACCACCCTCGCGTGCACGACTTCCGTTACCGGCTGGTTCTCGCGTATCTTGACCTCGACGAGCTCGATCTGCTCGACCGCACGGTCCGGCCGTTCTCCCTCAATCGCTGGAACCTCTGGTCGTTCTTCGACCGCGACCACGTCGACGGGCGTCCGGGTTCCACCGCCCGGAAGGTGCGCCGGCTTCTCGCACACCACGGGATCGCGTTCGACGGTGGCACGATCCGACTGCTTACCCAGTGCCGCGTCCTCGGCTACGTCTTCAACCCGATCAGCCTGTACTACTGCCGGGACGCCGACGGCGCTCTCGCTGCGGTGGTCGCCGAGGTCAGCAACACGTTCGGCGAACGGCACCTGTACCTGCTGGACGGGCGACAGAGAGCCGCCGCCGGCGCGAACGCGCGATTTCGCGCCGCCAAGGCGATGCACGTCTCTCCGTTCCTGGCGATGGACTGCACCTACGACTTCACGCTGGCGCCGGTCGGCGAGCGGCTCGGCGTCGGCATCGTGCAGCACGAGGAGGGTCGGCACGTGCTGGACGCGCAGCTTCGGGGACGGCGTACGCCGCTGACGACGCGTACGCTCACCGGCGCACTGCTGCGCTATCCGTTCGTCACCGTGCAGACGATCGCCGCGATTCACGCCGAGGCCGCCCGCCTGTATCTGAAGGGGATACCGTTTCGGAGGCATCCCGGAGAGACGGAAGCCCGGCGGAGCCAACGCGCGCTGCTCTCCTCCATCGCGGACACCGGCGCACGCGAGCACGAAGCGGTAGCGCCGACACGCGGATCGATACGACCGACGGACTTCTGTCCCGGCGCCCGCGGGGCCGCGCGTGCGCGCGACTGGTAGAATGGTGAGGGTGGTGTCCGGTGCTCCGCGAAATCGCCGACCTCATCGGACGCGGATGCAGGCTTCGATGCCCCTGCTGCGGCTATGGGCGTCTCTTCAAGTCGGCGACCCGCATGCACGAGCGGTGCTCGGCGTGCGGCGAGCGTTTCGAGCGCGAGCCCGGTCAATGGCTCGGCGCCGTCTACGTCAATCTCGGACTCACGCTCGGGCTCACGGTGACGGGCTACCTTCTGTTGCAGACCTTCACCTCGCTCTCGACGTCCCAGCAGCTCGCCATCTGGACGGTGATCGCGGCGCTCGCCCCGTTCGCCTTCTACCGGCTGTCGAAGGGACTCTGGACCAGCTTCGTCTTCCTGGGTGAAGGGCTCTACATTCGGTGGCCGAGCCGGTAGCCGACCCTGACACCGCGGAGCCGATCCAGGCCGACGCCCCCCCTCGGGGGCGTGTCCTGCGTGCGCTGCTGCGCCTCGGCGAGGCTTTCACCTTCCCGGGTTTCCGGAATCTGTGGACGGCGGCGTTCACCTCGGCCGTCGGCACGTGGATGCAGCGCTTCGCCCAGCAGTGGCTGGTCTACGACCTCACCGGCTCGGCGTTCTACCTGGGACTCGACATGTTCGTGGGGAACGTGCCGCTGCTTCTGTTCACGCTCATCGGGGGCGTCACCGCCGACCGCTACGACCGCCGGCACCTGCTGATGGCCTCGCAGGTGCTGCAGATGGCCTGCGCGCTCATCCTGACCGCGCTCGTCTTCACGGAGACGGTGCGCCTTCCCTTCATCCTGATTCTGTCGTTCGTCACCGGTCTGGCGCAGGCGTTCGGCGGTCCCGCCTTCCAGTCGTTGATTCCGGCGCTCGTGCCGCGCAAGACGCTGCCGAACGCGGTCGCCCTCAACTCCATCCAGTTCAATCTGGCCCAGTCGGTCGGGCCGCTCATCGGCGGACTGGTCTTCACGACGCTGGGACTCGTCGCCTGCTTCGGGATCAACGGCGCGTCGTTCCTGGTCGTGATCGTGGTGCTGAGCCTGCTGCAGGTTTCGCCGCCCGATCCCGCCAAACGCCGGCCGGTCCTGGAAGAACTGAAGGGCGGCCTGACCTACGTCGGCAGCGGCGGCGCGCTCCTCGCCCTGACCATCCTGGCCATCTCGACCACCTCGCTCGGCCTGCCGCTCCGCGCGTTCCTTCCGGTTTTCGCCGGCGATCCGACCACGCTCAGCCACATGATGACGGCGCTCGGAACCGGCGCGGTGGCGGGCGCGCTCGTCGTCGCCTGGATGGGCAGCTTCGAGCGGATGGGTCTGACGCTCCTGCGGGTGCTTGCGGTGTTCGGAGGCCTGATCGCCGTGTTCGCGCTCCTGCCGGTCAACCCGCTGAGCTACCTGCTGCTGTTCCTCGCAGGCGCGGCGCTGCTCATCGTCTTCTCGCTGACCGCGTCGCTCGTCCAGCTCAACGTGCCGGACGAGCTCCGCGGCCGGGTGATGAGCATCTACCTGATGGCCTTCCGGGGCGGGATGCCGCTGGGAAGCCTCGCCAGCGCCTACCTGACGACGTTCGCCTCGACCCAGACCGTCATCGCCCTGAACGGGAGCTTGCTGGTGCTGGTGGCGTTGTACTTCCTCGCCCGCAGCCACGGGATCCGCGAACTGTAGGTCACATGGTCGACGCCATGGCGCGCGCCGACGATCTCGTGCGCGGATCGCGGTGGGCGGACCGGCAGGTGCCCGGGCGGGTACACGAGAGCTTCGTGCGCCTCGGCGTCGCAGCCCGGCTTGTGGGTCAGCCTGGTCAGCCCGCTGCGACGGTCGGGCGCCTGTTCGAGGGGCGCGCCAATGCCGATACGGACTGTCGTCGTGCGGGCGGTTCTGGATCGAGCCCCCGGCGTATGGTACATTTACCGACACTTTCTGGACCATGGAGCAGGACTCATGCCCGTTTCTCTCAGAACACTCGCCTCGGTGCTCGTGATTCTCGGTGCGGCGGCCGCCGCCGGCGCCCAAGGTCGCGACATTCTGCCGCCGGTGCCGACGCCGACGGACCTCAAGCCAGGCAGCATCACCTGCGACGAGTGCCCGTATCCGGCCCCGAGCAAGTATCTCGACATCAATGTCTACAGCCAGGACGTGCGCATCTCCTATATGGACATCGCGCCGGCCAGCACGGCCAACGGCCACGTCGTCCTGCTGATGCACGGCAACAACTTCGGCGGCTTCTACTTCGGTGACATCATCGACGGGCTGACCGACGCCGGATTTCGCGTCATCGTCCCGGACCAAATCGGGTACGGCAAATCGTCGAAACCGATCGCGCCCTACAACTTCAACACGCAGGCGCGCAACACGCAGCTCATCATCGAGCACGAGGGGATCGACAAGGTCATGGCGGTCGGCCACTCGATGGGCGGCATGCTCGCCACGCGGTTCACCACGCAGTATCCCGACTCGGTCGAGCGGCTGGTCATCTACAACCCCATCGGCCTCTCCGACAACCGGTTCAATCGCCCGATGACGCCGGTCGATCGGATCTACGAGCGGATCCTGCAGACCGACTACCAGAGCACCCGCCGGAGCCTCAGCCGGTACGTCGGGCACGACCCGTCGGCCTGGAACGACCAGTTCGAGCTCTACACCCGCATCCGCTCGTCGTGGACCCTCAGCTCCGACTTTCCGCGCCTCGCCATGGTGCAGGCGATCATCAGCCAGATGCTCTACCAGGACCCGGTCGTCTACGACTGGCCGCATGTCCACGTGCCGACGCTCGCCTTCGGGGGCGCGGAGGATCTGCTGCTCGGTCCGGCGGAGGTCTTCCAGGAGCGAATGCAGGTGTTGGCCGACACCATCCCGAACGGAAACGGTCGCATGCTGCTCTTTCCCGGGCTGGGTCATGTGCCGCACCTGGAGCGGCCGGACATCATCGTGCCCGCGCTTGTCGAATACCTGATGGAAGGCGTTGAGTAGCGCTGTTCCGGCACAGGCCGTTGTAAACCATCGAATCCGAATCCACCTGAGCGGTCCGTCTGCTCGACTGACCGTCCGCCTCGTTCATCCTGCGGCATCGACCCGGGCCGGCTACCTCACGGGGTCGCGACCGGCGCCGGCGCCCTGTGGGGCATCGGCGTGGTGTTCATCAGACTCGAGGGAGAGTTGCCGTCTGCGGGACAGCAGGCGTTCCGCATGTCGGCGGTCTCGGGCCTGAACGGCCTACCGGGGACCTGGATCGGCGGGACCATCGATGCCGAGTTCAGGGCAGTGAGGGAGATCTACCGCCGCTCGCCGCGGGTGGCTGTGGCGCCGTTGAGGAGCGGCGCCGCTCTGTCGGTCTCGTGGTGAGGGCCCGCCGCTTCGTCAGTCTCGAGCTCTTGCAAGTGCACGGGGACCGGACCCCGTTCGCCACCGACGACGATCACGAATCCCTGCAACGTCGAGGCTGGGTTACGGGACCGTACTCCGGCCCGCGCTCCCGCCTGGCGCCGGGGAACATCAGGACTTGCGCAGCGGAAACACCGTGGTCGTCACCATCGAACAGGGCGCCGGACGCACGGTCGGCCAGCAGGCGGTTCAGGGACTCATACGCCGTGCGTCGCGTCCGGCGGGCATCGTCGCGACGCACGGCGTCGATGCGCCCGCACCCGCAGACGACGCGCCGCCACGACACGTTCGGTTGCGGTTCGCGCCCGCATTCGCCGCCGACCTTCGCCTTGTACGCCCGTCAGTCGCGGATCAGCGGGCGCCAAGACAAATCCCAGACCAGCGGGACCGCCTGCGGCAGATAGCACACCGCGTGGTCGCAGGCCTGGTACTCCAGCACCGCCTCGACGCGCACCGTGGCGTCCGGCTCGGACGCCGCCTCGGCGATGTCCTGCCGCATCGGGATCGTGACGTCCTGCACCAGTCGGAACGGTTCCTCGTAGACCTGCACCGTCTCGTCGAGCGGCTCGAAGTGGTACAGCCCGGACGGCGGATAGGTCACCTCGTGACTTTGCAGGAAGTCGGGCGCGGTCGTGCGCAGACGAATGACGCGGTAGGCATGATCCCCCGGCGCGTAGACGTGCATGTCGGCCTTCGGCGTCACGTCGACCACGAGCGACAGGCGGTTGCCGGGTGCGACCCCCTCGTCGGTCACCCAGGCCAGAGCCTCCAGGTGATCGGTCTCGACACGCACCCCGGCCCGATCCGCGCCCGCCGCCGCGTCCCCGAGCCGGACGGCGATACTGGCGACCGTGGAGCGCTCCTGATAGGCCGCCTCGAAGAAGCGGGCGGTCACGCGGCCGGCCGGATCGAGCATGAAGGTTCCCGGGTACGGGATCCCGTACAGCCGTTGCATCAGCGCGCGCCGCTCCTCCGGCGCCCGCGCCGGGTCCATCTCCTCGTTCAGGAGGCCGTACTCGCGGATGGTCGCGGAGCCTTCGTCGGAAAGGAGCGGAAAATCGATCCCGCGCGCGGCGGCGAAGCCGGCGAGGGTGGTGGTCGGGTCGTAGGTGATGACGGCGAGGCCGAGGCCGCGATCCCGGAGGTCCGTGTACCGGCTCTGCAGCTCCACGAGCTGCGTCTTGCAGTACGGTCACCAGTCGGCCGAGCGGCTGAAGACGAGCATCAGGCCGTCCGGTCCCATCAGCGACTGCAGGTCGTGCGCCGCGCCGTGCTGGTCGACAAGCGAGAAGGACGGTGCGGTCTCGCCCACCCGCGGGCCGAACCGGTCGACGTCCGGCAGGGGCGGGGCCTGCGCGGCGGCGGTGGCGGCCGCGAACGCGAGCGCCAACGTCAGAGCCAGGATGCGAGCGAGCTTCATCTGGAACCTCCGATTCGTCGTGTCATGCGCCACAGGGAACGGGCAGGCGCCGGCCGCTGCCGTCCGGGCCGGCCCATGCATCCATGATACGCGGATATGCTGAGGTGAAGTGATTGTCAGACCCGACGGCGACGATCTGCTGCTCGTCACCCAGCCGGATCACGCGGCCCTCTCCGGACGCATCATGGCGGCGTGGCGCAGCGACGGCCTTCCGGGACGCCGTACGCGCGAGACGGTGCTCCTTGCGACCCGCGAGCACGACAACGGCTGGCTCGCGGTGGACGACCGGCCCGCGGTCGACGCGGCCACCGGGCGCCCGCATCACTTCATGACCGCCCCGGACGCGACGAAACAAGGCATCTGGCCGCGCGGGATGCGCCGGCTCGAGCCGGTCGATCCGGCCGCCGCGGCGCTGGTGGCGCAGCATGCGCTCACCGTGCTGGAGCGGCATTCGACACCCGGCTGGAAGCGCTTCTTCACCGCCCTGGCGGCGGAGCGGGACCGGATTCTCCGGGGCGGCGCCTACGACGACGATCTCGACGTATTGCTGGCGGACTACCGCTTCGTCTTTCTCGGCGATCTGCTCTCGCTGATCTTCTGCTGCGGGTGGTCGGGAACGTTCCACCGCGAGGGCTACGCCGTCACGCGCGACGGGACGACGCTGCACGTGCGGCCGGATCCGTTCGCGGGCCGGATCGTCGAGCTGACGGCGCCGGCCCGCCGGCTGACGGCGCGGTCGTACGCCTCGGACCGCGATCTCCAGGCCGCGCATGACGCTGCGCCACGCGTCGTGCTCCGCGGGACCGCCCGCGGCCCGCAGGGGTCTGCGCCGTAGAACGGTACACTGCAGGCGCGCAACGTTCCGCTCGACATCCTGATCGACGAGTATGACAACTTCGCCAACACCATCCTCGCGCCGCGGGGGGCGGAAGCATATCATTCCTTCACGCACGGCGGGGGCTTCTACCGCAACTTCTTCGCCACGCTGAAGGCGGGCACCGAGAACGGCAGCGTGGACCGGCGTCACCGGGGTGTCGCCCATTACCATGGACGACGTGACCAGCGGCTTCAACATCGGCACGAACATCAGCCTGCTGCCGGAGTACAACGAGATGCTCGGCTTCACCGAGGCCGAGGTGCGGGACATGCTGGAGAGGTGCCGCGGCCTCGGCGCGTTCGACCAGGACGTGGAGACCACGCTCGGCCTGATGCGCGAGTGGTGCAACGGCTACCGGTTCAGCGAAGACGCGGAGGCCCACGTCTACAACACCGACATGGTGCTCTACTATCCGAAGCACTCGGTGCCGAACAAGCGCGGCCCCCATCAGGCCGTTCGGATCCCTCTGCACGGATATGCCGAGGCGCGGTGATCGTCAGACCCGACGGGCTAGAATGAGTCGTCCAATGGCGCGCCGCACCAGCCGCGTTCGCAGCCGCTGCCGGGCGGCCGTCCTGCTCGCGCTCGTCCTCGCGGCGCCGCCCGCCGCGGCTCACGAGATAGAGAACACCCACGTCCTGATCAGCTTCCCGGCCGACGGCGAATACCGGATCGACGTCCTGAACGACGCCGACTGGCTGTGGATGCAGTTCCACCCGGGCGCAGCGGAGCTGCCGCCGGTGGATGCACGCGACGCCCGTCTCGCCGAGCTCGCTCCACAGTTCGCCACCGGTATCACGCTGCTGTTCGACGGCAACCCGGCGGCGCCGCGGACGGTGACGTATCTCCCGCCGCTCGAACGCGACCGCTCGGCGCCGATGGGGCTCGCCGAGCCCGGCCTGATGCGGCTGTCCGGGACGGCGCCGCCCGGGGCGCGGACGTTCCAGTTCGGCTATGACCTGGTCGTCGACGAGTATCCCCTCACGGTGGCGCCCGCCGTCGGCGCGCCGGTCACCCGCTGGCTGCTCGCCGCGCAGGTGAGCGAGGCGTTCGAGATCGGCGCGCTGCAGCCGCTCACCCGCTGGCAGGTCGCGACCCAGTATCTCGGCCTCGGCTTCACCCACATCCTGCCGCGGGGCCTCGACCACATCCTGTTCGTCCTCGGCCTGTTTCTCCTCAGCACCCGGCTGAAGCCGCTGCTGCTGCAGGTGACCGCGTTCACAGCGGCGCACACGCTGACCCTGGCGCTGACGATCTACGGCGTCTTCGCGCTGCCGCCGTCCGTGGTCGAGCCGCTCATCGCCCTGTCGATCGCCTACGTCGCCGTGGAGAACCTCGTCACGAGCGAGCTGCAGCCGTCGCGCGTCGTGCTCGTCTTCGCCTTCGGCCTCCTGCACGGCATGGGCTTCGCCGGCGTCCTGACCGGACTCGGGCTGCCCCGATCGGAGTTCGTCACGGCCCTCCTCACCTTCAACGTCGGCGTCGAGGCCGGGCAGCTCGCGGTCATCGCCGCCGCGTTCGCCGCGGTGCTCGGGGTTCGCAAGCGCCCGTGGTATCGGCCGCGGGTCGTGGTCCCGCTATCGGTCGCCATTGCCGGCGTGGGGCTGTTCTGGACCGTGGAGCGGGTCGTCGCCGCATAGTTCCAGCCCGCATCGGGAGCCCGGTCGAGTCGCCGATTGCCAACCCCACCAACGACGACGGCACTTTGCATGTCCATGCAATGGGACCTTGTTCGTGACCGACCCGCCTCGGCATCCGCCTTCAACGGAATCGCGCGCAAGCCGCTATCTGAACGTCAGCAACTGGTTCGAGACCCGCACCACGCCCTGGATCTCGGCGATCAGCAGCTCCAGCTCCCGGCGCTCCACGTCGCTCCGGACGTAGCGGACTCCTGGACACGTCGGATCCGACGGGTCAAGAACCGGGCCGGCGTTATGATCCCGGTGTCCGCCGCGTTCGCGCACCCGGATCGGACTCGCAAGCGAGGAGGGATCCCATGCAACGGTGGGTCGGGACGTTCACGCTGGTCGCCGCCTGCGGGCTGGCGCTCGCGGCGGGCGGCGGGCTGGCGCAGGCGCAGGAAGAACGGTTCATCCGCATCGACACCCTCAACGTCCGCGACACGCTGTACCACCTCGGGGACGGCGGCGCGAACGCGCTGGCCCTGATCGACGAGATCAACGGCGGGGTCATCCTGGTCGGGACGAAGCTTCCGGGCTGGGGGCAGCCCGTGCTCGACGCGGTCTACCAGGTCACGGACCTGCCGGTGACGACCATCATCAGCACCCACGCCGATCCCGATCACACCGGCGCCAACGGCGAGTTCCCGGACGTGGTCGAAGTCATCGCGCACGAGAACACCCGCGCCGCCATGGCCCGCATGGAGCTGTTCGCCGACGGCGCCCCCGGCCTGCCGACGACCACCTTCACCGACCGCTTCGGGCTGCTCGAGGACCTCGACCGCATCGAGCTGTACCACTTCGGTCCCGCCCACACCGACGGGGATGTCGTGGTCGTGTTCCCGCAGAAGCGCACCGCGTATCTGGGGGACCTGTTCCCGGACAGGGCGGCGCCGGTCATCGACACCGCCAACGGCGGGAGCGGCGTCGCGTTCCCGGAGACGCTGGCGAAGGCGGTGGCGGCCATCGACGGGGTCGATCGGGTGATCACCGGCCACGGCCCGATCCCCACCACCTACGCCGGGCGGGGCCGGCGCGACCGCGGCGCGCGGCGGGCGTGGACCGGCTGGATGACCTGGGACGACCTGGCGGAGTACGCCGACTTCAACCGCGACTTCCTCGCCTCCGTGCGGGCCTCCCGGGAGGCCGGGCGGAGCGTCGAGGAGGCGGCCGCGAATCTCGACCTGCCGGAACGTTACGCCGGCTACGACATGGCGCGGGCGCGGGCGAACGTCGACGCGATCTACAACGAACTGGCGGCCCGCTGACGGCCGCGGGGAACGCATCATGAAGACGTGGAAATCGGCGGTGATCGGCGCGCTGGCGGTGCTCGCGGGAGGCGCGGCGGAAGTCCGCGCCGACGACTGGCCGGAGTTCCGCGGCGAGGGCCGCCTGGGCGTGTGGCGCGAGACCGGCCTGCTCGAGTCGTTCCCCGCCGAGGGTCTGAAGGTGCGCTGGCGGATGCCGATCAAGGCGGGCTTCGCGGGACCGGCGGTGGCCGACGGGCGGGTGTTCGCCACCGACTGGGAGCCGACCAGCGGCATGCGCGGCACCGAGCGCGCGATGGCGTTCGACGAAGCGACCGGCGAGGTGCTGTGGGTCCGGGAATGGGAGGCCGACTATGCCGGCGTCCAGTGGGAGGTCGGGCCGGGCGCGACCCCGACGGTGGACGACGACCGGGTGTACGTCCTCGGCCGCACCGGGACCCTCTCCGCCCTGCGCGTCGACACCGGCGAGCTGCTCTGGCGCAAGCGCTACGGCGACGACTACGGCGTGGACCGCATGCAGTGGGGCTTCGACTGGGGCTTCGCCAGCGCGCCGCTGGTGGACGGCGAACGGCTCATCTGCTTCGTCGGCGGCCAGCCCGACGCGCGCGTGGTGGCCTTCGACAAGCTGACCGGCGAGGAGATCTGGCGCGCCCTGTCGAGCGGGGAGGACCTCGGCGTGGCCCAGCCGATCATCGTCGAGGCGGGCGGCGCGCGCCAGCTCATCGTCTGGAACCCGGAGGAGGTGGCGTCGCTCGATCCGGTCACCGGCGAAGTCTACTGGCGGCAGCCGTACGTCGTCGGCGGGGCGATGACCGTGGCGGTTCCCGTGCAGGTGGGCACGCAGCTCTTCTTCACGACGTTCTACGACGGCCCCATGATGCTGTCCCTGAACCAGGACCGGCCCGGGGCGCGCGTCGCCTGGAAGGGACGCAGCAACAGCGAGATCCGCACCGACGGCCTGCATGCGGTCCTCGCCACCCCGATCATCGACGGCGGCTACATCTACGGCATCTGCAGTTACGGCCAGCTCCGCTGCCTGAACGCCACGACCGGCGAGCGCCTCTGGGAAACGCAGGCGGCGACGGTCGAGCGGCGCCGCTGGGCATCGGGCTACATGGTGCGCAACGGCGACCGCGTGCTGATCAACAACGACCGCGGCGAGCTGATCATCGCGCGCCTGAGCCCCGAGGGCTACGACGAGGTTGGCCGGACCGAACTGATCGCCCCCACCTCCCCGCCCGGCAACCGCCGCGAACTGCGGTTCGTCAACTGGGTCCACCCGGCCTACGCCAACCGGCACGTCTACACGCGGAACGACGAGGAGATCATCGCAGTGTCGATGAGCGCAGCGGACTACGAGTGATGCGTCCGTTCGTCCGACCGGCGCCGACGCGGTCGCGACACTGTGATCCGGGCGGGCGCGCGACGGGCTGCCGGCATCCGGCGGGAGTAGAATCCGCCGCGTGAACGCCACTGCGCCGCTCCGGGAACTCGCCGCTCTCTTCCTCCGCCTCGGCGTCACCGCGTTCGGCGGGCCCGCCGCGCACATCGCGATGATGCGCGACGAGGTGGTCGACCGGCGGCGCTGGCTGGCGGACAGGGAGTTCCTCGATCTGGTCGCGGCGACCAACCTGGTTCCCGGTCCGAACTCCACCGAGCTGGCGATCCACCTCGGCTATCGGCGCGGGGGCCTGACGGGGCTGGCGCTGGCCGGCGTCTGCTTCATCCTGCCGGCGGCGCTGATCGTCGCCGGCATCGCCGGGGCGTACGCCCGGTACGGCACGACGCCGCAGGTCGGGTGGCTGATGTACGGCATCGGGCCGGTGGTCATCGCCATCGTCGTGCAGGCGCTCGTGAAGCTGGGACAGGCGGCTCTCAGCCGGTGGGCGTACGCGCCGGTCGGGACCGCCGCGGCGGCGGCGGCCCTCGGCGGCGTGAACGAGCTGGCCGTGCTCGCGGCGGGCGGGGCGATCGGACTGCTACTAGCCATGCGGCCGAACGGACCAGGAAGCGGCGCGGCAGCCGGCGCCTGGCTGGCGGCGATCCGGGGGGCGCTGGCGAACCTGCTGCGCGGCGCGGCCGCAGCGGTCACCTCCGCCGACGCGACCACATCCGCCAGCGCGGCCGCGGGAGCGGCAGTCGCCGCCGGCGCGACCCCATCCACCGCCAGCTTGGCAACGGGAGCGGCAGCCGCCGTGGCCGCGGTCCCGTTCACCCTCGCCCGGCTGACCCTCTTCTTCCTGAAGGTGGGCTCCGTCCTGTTCGGCAGCGGCTACGTCCTGCTCGCGTTCCTGCGGGCCGACCTGGTCGAACGCTGGGGCTGGCTGACCGACCAGCAGCTCATCGACGCCATCACCGTCGGGCAGATCACGCCGGGGCCGGTGTTCACCACCGCCACGTTCATCGGCTACCTGCTCGGGGGCTGGGCCGGCGCAGCGCTCGCCACCGCCGCGATCTTCGCTCCCGGGTTCTTCTTCGTCGCGGTCACCCAGCCGCTCATCCCCCGACTGCGCGCATCGCGGGCGCTCGGCGGCTGCCTCGACGGCGTGGTGGCGGCGTCGCTCGGCCTGATGGCGGCGGTCACCTGGCAGTTGGCGCGGGCCGCGGTGGTCGACCTGCCGACGGCGCTGATCGCCGGCGCCGCCGCGCTGGTCCTGTTCCGCTGGCGGCCCAACTCTACCTGGCTGATTCTGGGCGGCGCGGCGGCCGGCTGGCTGCTGGGCAGGTGATGCTGCGAACCGGTCGTCGTCGAGCGCGGCCTGCAGATCGTGCAATAGCCGGCGGGCCCCGGTCGGCCGATCGAAGGGCGTAGCAGAGACAACCGGGTCATGGCGGACCGCAAGCACGGGCGTGGGCGCCGGCCCGGGACGTTACCGGCGCGTGGCCGGAAGCGGCCGCGCGGGCGGCGCTTCCGGAGTCCGCTCCAGCGACATCTCGAGCACGGGGGTCCGCCCTCTGCGGCCACCGTGGTCGGTGGACATCCGCGAGGCCACGCGCCTGGCCGCCTTGCCGACCTCGCCCAGCCCTGTCTGGCCGGCGACGAAGACGCCGTGCAGGCGGCGGCATTCCTCGGTCAGGTCACGATCCAGCGCGGCGAGCTCCTCCGCCCAGGGCTCATCGCGATGGGCCAGCAGGTCGATGCTGCGCAGCAGCTCCTGGAGGATCTCGATGTCGTGGAGCCGGCCCAACGAGTCCTGGATCTTCTTGAGACACGCCACTGCTTCCGACGTGTCCGCCTCCCCGGTCTCGGCCGCCAGTTCAAGGGCGTAGCGGAGCTTCTTGGCCGCGATCCGGACCTCGTGGACACGTTCGGAGACGTACATCGGCCCGGCGTCGGCGACCGCGTCGCGCAAGCGGTCGGCGCGCTCGCTCAGCCGCTCGGCCAGCACCAGCGCCCAGGCGTCGGTCGCGTCGCGCATGCCGATCGCCTTGAGCACCTCGGCCACGTCCCGCGCCACCTTCCGGAGCCAGGCCTGCTTCAGGCGCAGCCGCATCCGCTCGCGCTGCCGTTCGCGCTCTTCGCGCACGCGCCGCCGCAACCGGCTGGCGGCGGCGGGTTGCGCCCGCCCCGCCCGTTCCAGCTCGTCGATCAACCCGAGGGCAACGTCGAGCTCCCGCACGGCGCCGAGCGATCCGCCCAACTGCCGTACTCGCTTGCGTGCGCGCGACGCGACCGGGGCGGTCAGCTCCGCTTTGCACAACGGCAGCAGCTCCCGCAGCCGGCGGGTCGCCACGCGGCACTGGTGGAGCGGCTCCACGGCGCCTTCCGTCGTCGGACGCAGGTGCCGCAGCAACGCCCGGACGCGGCGCTCCAGCGGACGCTTCAGGACGTGAGGACCGACCATGCTACGATGCCTCGCTCCTTGGGCAGAGGCAAGAGTATAGGGAAATTCCCGGCATCTGTCGCAAGCTCGTCACACCGTATTCGCCTTCTGTTCGCACCGTGCGCATAGCAGCCATCGACATCGGCACCAACTCCGTCCACATGATCGTGGTGCAGGTGCGGCCCGACCACTCGTTCGAGATCGTGGACCGCGAGAAGGAGATGGTCCGGCTCGGCGCGGGCGGCCTCGGCGGGCGCGCCCTGACGGAGGCGACGATGCGCTCGGCGCTGCAGGCGCTGGCGAAGTTCAAGCGCCTGGCCGACTCGCACGAGGTCGACGAGGTGGTCGCGGCGGCGACCAGCGCGGTGCGGGAGGCCGAGAACGGCCGCGAGTTCCTGGCCGCGGTCCGCCAGCGGACCGGGATCGAGGTCCGCGTCATCTCGGGCACGGAGGAGGCGCGTCTCATTCACCGCGCCGCCGTCTACGGCGTAGACGTCGCGGACGGCGCGGCGCTGGTGATCGACATCGGCGGCGGCAGCGTCGAGCTGACCCTCGGGCGTTCGCATCAGGCGCGGGTGGCTCACAGCCTCAAGCTGGGCGTCATCCGGCTGACCGAGCGGTTCGTGCACAGCGATCCGATCACCCGGGCCGACGAGCGGCGCATGGTGAGCCACATCACCGAAGCGCTGACCCCGATCAGCGACAGGATTCGCGGCCGCGGCTTCGCCCGCGTCGTCGGGACGTCGGGCACCATCCTCAGCCTCGGCGCGCTGGCCGTCGGCGAGGGCCGGCCGGTCGGCTCCGACGCGTTGCGGAACCGGCGCGTCAGTCTCAAGCAGCTCCGGCGCGTCCGCAAGGAGCTGACGGCGCTGGATCTCGCCGGACGCATCGGCATCCCGGGACTCGATCCGCGGCGGGCGGACCTGGCCGTCGCCGGCTCCGTCCTGCTCTGCACGACGCTGCGGCTGCTCGGCGCCAGTGAACTGACGCTCTGCGACCTGGCGCTGCGCGAGGGACTGGCGCTCGACTACATCCATCGCAACCGGGTTCACATCGCCAGGGTCGAGCAGTACCCGGACGTTCGGCGGCGGAGCGTGATGGAGCTGGCCGAGCGCTGCAACTACAGCGAGCAGCACGCGCGCCAGGTGGTGCGGATGGCCCTGGCCCTGTTCGACCAGACGTCCGCGATCCACGGCCTGGGGGGGCGCGAGCGCGAGTGGCTGGAGTACGCGGCGCTGCTCCACGACATCGGGGTGCACATCAGCTACAGCCGGCACCACAAGCATTCCTGCTACCTGATCAAGAACGGCGACCTGCGCGGCTTCGAGCCGCAGGAGATCGAAGTGATGGCGCAGGTCGCACGCTACCATCGCCGCGGGTTGCCCAAGCGCTCCCACGAAGGGTACGGCGACCTCCCGGGGGCGCGCCGGCGCACCGTCAGGACGCTGTCGGCCATGCTCCGCGTGGCCGAAGGCCTCGACCGCAGTCACGCACAGAGCGTGGCGTCGGTCACGCTCGTGGCGGGGACCCACGACTGCCTGCTGAAGTTGACGCCGGCCGGCGACACGGAGCTGGAGATCTGGGCCGCCCAGCGGAACGTGGCGCCGCTCGAGTCGGTGCTCGGCCGCATCGTTCGTTGCGAGGTCGATGCAAAGCGGCGGCGGGCGGCGGCGGGCGGCGCGGGGTCGCCGGGACGGCGGCGACAAAGCGCTGCGCCTCGCGCCCCCGCGCCGCGGCGGCGGGCGGCGGTCCCGGCGCCCGGCGATCCCCAAGCGCCGCCTGACGGACGGCGGCGCGACGATCTACAATCCCGCGAGTCCGGTTGACGGCGACCAGCCGCATCGCCGGTCGTCCCGGCGTTACCGAGGCGGCGGCGCGCGCGGTTCATCGGCGTGGCGTCGGCGCCGCCCGCGCGCATCTGCATCCAGGGGAGACGTCGTGAGCGAAGAGCGGCGTTGTGTGCAATGCCGGCAGCGTCCGGTGGACCCCGCGTGGCGGCCGTTCTGCAGCGAGCGCTGCAGGCTCCTCGATCTGGGCAACTGGATCGACGAGCGCTACCGGGTACCGAGCGAATCTGCGGCGGCGGAAGATCACGATCCGAGCGGCGGCGATCAGGGCTCCTGACCGGGCGCCGGGAAGCGCCGACCGATCAATCCGGGGAGCGACAGGCAGGCATGAGCGAGACGCTGACCATCACCGACAACCGCACCGGCAGGCAGTACGAGATCCCGATCGTCGACGGCACCATCCGTGCAATCGACCTCCGCCAGATCAAGGTCGGTCCCGACGAGTTCGGCATGATGTCGTACGACCCGGCGTACCTCAACACCGCCAGTTGCCGCAGCCGGATCACGTTCATCGACGGCGATCGGGGCATCCTCCGCTACCGCGGCTATCCGATCGAGCAGCTCGCCGAGCAGAGTACGTTCCTCGAAACGGCGTGGCTGCTCATCAACGGTGAGCTACCCTCGGCGTCGGAGCTCGACGCCTGGTCGGCCGCTGTCGACGGGCATGCCCTGAACGGACGCTCCGCGCTCGATGCGCACGTGCAGGCGTTCATGGGAGGCTTCGAGAAAGGCGCCCACCCGATGGGGATGTTCCTGGCCGCCATCGGCGCGCTCTCGACGTTCTTCCCCGAGGCGAAGCAGGTTCTCGACGCGCAGACCCGCCGGACGCAGATGACCCGGCTGATCGCGCTCGCGCCCGGCGTGGCCGCCTGCGCCTGCCGGCGCAGCACCGGACGCCCGTACGTCGCGCCGGACGCCGGCCTCGGTTACACCGGCGCATTCCTGAGCATGCTCTACCGGGAGGAAGGGAAGGTCTACGAACCGCATCCGGTCCTGGAGCGCGCGCTCGACGTCCTGTTCATACTGCATGCCGACCACGAGCAGAACTGCAGCACCAGCGCCATGCGCGGCATCGGCAGCTCGCAGGCCGACCCGTTCGCGTCGCTCGCGGGCGCCGCGGCGGCCCTCTACGGGCCGCTGCACGGCGGGGCCAACGAGGCGGTCCTCCGGATGCTGCGCGAGATCGGCTCGGTGGAACGGATTCCGGACTTCATCGCCCGCGTCAAGAGCGGCGAAGGCCGGCTGATGGGCTTCGGGCACCGCGTCTACAAGTCCTACGACCCGCGCGCCAAGGTAATCAAGAAGACCGCTTACGACGTGTTCGAAGTGACCGGCCGCAACCCGCTGCTGGACGTGGCGCTCGAGCTCGAAAAGATCGCGCTCGAGGACGACTACTTCGTCAAGCGCCGCCTCTACCCGAACGTCGACTTCTACTCCGGCCTGATCTACGAAGCGATGGGATTCGACGCCGGCATGTTCCCGGTGCTCTTCGCCATCGGCCGCACCGCCGGCTGGGTCGCCCAGTGGCAGGAGATGCTGGAGGACGACGAACAGAAGATCGCCCGCCCGCGGCAGCTTTACATGGGGGAGGACACGCGCGACTACGTCGCGGCCGAGGCGCGCGGCCGATAGGTGACGACCATCGCCGTCACGTCGTCGTGCTGCGCGGCGCCGGCGGTGAACCGCTCGACGCCGGCGAAGATCTCCTGCAGGCGCGGCTCGCACGCGGAACCGGTCATGCCGGCCAAGCATTCGAGGAGCCGGTCGTCGCCGTACTCCTCGCCGTCCGCGTTCATCGCTTCCGAGACCCCGTCGCTGAAGAGCAGGAGGTAATCGCCCGGCCGGAGACTGACCGTCCCCTCGGCGAACGGCGTCCCGTCGAACAGGCCCACCACCATCCCGCCGGTCTCCAGGCGCGAGACGCCCGCCGCCGTCACGAGCATCGGCGCATTGTGCCCGGCGTTGCAGTAGATCAGCCGGCCGTCGGGATGCAGCACCGCGTAGAAGAGGGTCACGAAGCGCCCCTGGATGCCGCGGCGCACGAGCGCGGTGTTCACCGTGGTCATCGTCGCCGCCGGGCCTGCCCCCGCGCTGCCTTCCGCCGCGAGCGAACCTTGCATCAGCGCGCCGAGCAGCGCCGCGGGCGGCCCCTTGCCGGCTACGTCGCCCAGCGCGAACGCGAGTGACCCGTCGGGCCGATCGATGTAGTCGAAGAAGTCGCCGCCGATGGACCGGCAGGGCAGCGTCGCCGCCGCGGCCTCGAAGAACGCACCGGACCGCTGCCGGTTCGGAAGCAGCGCCTGCTGGATCTCCGCCGCGGTCCGCATCTCCCGCTCCAGCTTCGCGTTCTCGAGCGCCGCCCGGTACAGCTCCGCGTTCTGGATGGCGACCGCCGCCTCGTTGGCCAGGGTCTCCAGCGCGCCCTCGGTGGACGACGACAGCAGCTCCGCCTTGTCGCGGCTGTCGAGGTAGAGCACGCCGATCCGCCGCTGCTCTTCCTCCGCGGCGAGCGCCGCAGGCGTCGCGTCCGCCGAGTCCGAGAACTGCATCAGGCGGAGCGGCACGCAGAGCACGTGGCGAATACCGAGAGCCACCGTGCCGACGTGCATGTCGGCGAGATCGCCGTCGAGCAGATCGGCTTCGATCCGCGTTCGGCCGGTGCGGAAGACCTCCTCGGGAATCTTGCGGCTGGTCTCGAAGCCGCTGCCGGGCAGGGTCTGCCGTCCGCGCGCCCGCGCCATCTTCAGGTCGAGCGCGCCGTCTTCGTTCGCGAGCATGATGAACCCGCGCTCGGCGCCGCTCACCGCGATGGCCGAGTCCATCACGAGGGCCAGCACGTCGTCGAGAACGCGCGCCGAACTGAGGGCGCGGAGGCCCTCCAGCAGCGCCGCCACCTGCCGCAGGTCGGTGACCGCGGCCGCGCCCCGGTCCGTGTCGCCGCCGGTCGCCGGGGCCACGCCGGCCTGGCGAAAGACCAGCTCGGCGCCGCCGCCCCGGCCGAGCCGGATTCGATCGCCGTCGGCCAGCGCCCGCTCGGCCCGCTCGGTCACCGGCTCGCCGTTGACGAACGTGCCGTAGCGCGACCCCCGATCCCGGATCGCGTAGCCGGCCCCGGCCGCCCTGATCTCGGCGTGGTTGCGGGAAACCTCGCCGTGCGGCAGAACCAGATCGCTTTCGGCGCGGCGGCCGAGGAAAAACGGAACCTTGTCGATGCTCACCTGCCTGGCCGAGGCGCCGGTCATCTCGAGTCGGGCGTCGGTCATGTGCGCATCATGCCGTCGCAACGGGCCCGCCGTGCGGCAACCGAGCTGCGGCCCGCGCGTCGGCCGGCGGGGTCAGGATATCGCAACGGCCCCCCGCGTGCGTCAGCCGAGCCGCAGGCGCCACGCCAGCAGCCCCCCGGCGCAGGCGAGCATCACCCAGACGAGCGGCTCCGGCGGCCTGCCGCGCAGGAGCTCGCTGACGAAGAAGAGGACCACCCCCAGGAACACGACCGCGAGAAACAGGGCGGACCAGCGGCGCCGGCCGGGCTCGTCGAGGGACACCGGCTCGCGTTCGCGCGCCGTAGTCGCGGCGCCGCACTTGTAGCAGATGAGGGCGTTGTCCGCGATTTCCTGCCCGCAGGCGTCACACGTCATGATCCACCCGTCCGTTCCGTTCAGCGCCCGCCGGTCAGACGCCGCATTTCCCGCGAGATCCGCGCGAGTTCCAGCAGCAGCCGCTCCAGCTCGGCGGCGTAGCGCGCCGGCGGCATGGACTCCCGCGCCGCCCGGAGTTCGGCCACCTCGACGTCGAGCGCGGCGCGGCGCGCGGCCAGCCCGTCGATCTCGCCGCCCCGGCCGGTCGAGACGTCGTCCACGCCGGCCCCTACGTACACCGCCGCCGCCAGGCCGGCGTACGGATCGCTCGCGCCGTCGCCGGCGTCTACGCCGTGACCGTCCCCCGTGTCGTCGAGCAGGGCGCGTTCCGTCGCTAGGCGCCCCCGCTCCCGGTACCAGCGCCGCACGCCGGCGCTCGCGTAGGCGAACGCCTCCCACACCGAAACGCGGCCGTTGCGATCGAAGTCGCTGGACGGGTCGACGAACGCGCGGGTGAGGAACTCGGGAAACACGGTCGCGTAGCGCTGCGCCGGCGATTCGGTCGCCGTGATCACGATGCGGTCGGCCCTCGCCAGCGGCGCGAGGAACGGCGCGCTGGCCGCCGTCGTGTTGACGAACACGAGCCGCCCGGGCAGCGGATCGACGAGGGCGGCCCACTCCGCGGCGGCCAGGTCCGGCCCGACGAGGTTGAACCTGGCCTCCCGGCCGTCGAAGGTCCCATGGCCGAGCAGAAGGACGAACAGCACGGACTGCTCGTCCATGCGCGCCGCGAGCTCCCGGACCGCACGCCGCACGCCCTCGCGGGTGGCGCACCCGACGCCGGGTCTCGGGGTCTCGGCCAGCACCAGCAGGTGGTCGTCACGGAATCCCGGCTGCGCGCGCAGCGCCGCGACCAGGCCGGAGCGCCAGCGGTCGTGGCGCTCGGCGTACTCCGGGCCGCCCGACGCTCCCGACACCACGAGGGTGAAGTAGTCCCTGGCGCCGGCCGGACCGGGCGCGGCCAGCAGGACGAGCGCGGCCGCCGCCCGCCATCCCCACCGGATCACCGCATGCCCCACAGGCGGCGGAGCGACCACTCGGCCGTGAGCAGCGCCATCGACAGCAGCAACACGGCTGAATGATGCCAGACGTCCCGCGTCGCGGTGCGCGAAACGGTGGGGGCCGCTGCCCGCAGGCGATCGGCAAGGTCCCCGAGCCGGTCCGGATCGAGGTATGCCCCGCCACCGGCAGCAGCAACGCGCCGGAGCAGAGCGACGTTCAGCCACGGGTCGGTGAGCTCCGGATCGGCGGCGCCCACCAGCGCCCAGTCGCGCCGGCTGCCGAGATCCTCTCCATCGTGGGTCACCACCACCTCGATTCGATGCGCCCCCGCGGACAACGGGGGCGTGGAGACGCGGTACTCGCCCGCCGACCGCGCCACCGCGGCTTCGTCTTCCAGCCGCGGCGCCCCGGCCGGATCGTGGACGCGCACGCGCACGGCGGCGCCGGAAACGGGCCGGAACGCCGCATCGCGCACCGCCACGTCCACCCGGAGCGAGTCTCCGGCCGCGCCCCCGCCGCTCGTCGCGACCGTGATCCGGTCGACGGCCCCGGCCGTCAGCCAGCGGGCCGCCTGTCCCCAGTACCGCTCGTAGGTCCCGTCCTCCGCGGGCAGCAGCATCCGCCAGCGCCACGTGGCGCGCCCGGCCAGGATCATCGACCGGCCGGCGCCATAGCGCTGGACGACGACGAGCGGCCGTGCGGGACGGCTCCCCGACGCGGTCACCGCGAGCACCGCGGCGCCCGGGCGCACGGGACCGAGGCGCACGCTGCCGGCCAGCGGCGGCGCCGCCCGCCACCGGTTCCGCGTCTCCTCGACGGTCGGCCCGAGCCGCAGCACGGGGTGGGCGAGCCCCGCCGGGGTCGGCGCGAAGCGGCCCGCACCGTCCCGGTCGCGGGCCGCGTCGGTCAGACCGAGCCGGTCGGCGAGCTGCGCCGGCAGGACCGGCTCGAGCGACGAGCCGAGGTAGCCGCGCCGGCGCAGGCTCGCCGGTCCGAACAACAGCAGGCCGCCGCCGCGTTCGGCGACGAACGCCGCGGTCAGGTCGAGCTGGTCCGGCCGGAAGAACTCCGCCTCGAGGTTGGCGAGCACGACCGCGTCGTACCCGAACAGCGCCGCGCGCGTCCGCGGATAGCCGGTGGCCAGCGCGCCGGTCCGCGCCGGGTCGCCCTGGACGTAGAACGTCTGCTCCCCCTGGTCGTTCTGCCCTTTCCGCACCACGGCATCGAACGTGAGCCCGGGATCCGCCAGCCACGCACGTTTGAGGAAGCTGTGCTCGTAGCCGGGCGATCCTTCGACGAGCAGGAGGCGGCGCGGTCGCTCCGGTGGGCGCACCAGGACCTGCCGGCGATTGTTCCCGGGCGTCAGCTCCGCTGTGGCGACCGGCACCTCGACCGTGTAGACCGACGCCAGCACCGGATCGGGCGCCACCCGGAACACAGTGACGATCGGGGCGCCGTCGCGCGCCGGCCGCGCGCGGCGCACGCCGAAGAGACGCCCGTCGGCGATCAGCCGCACGTCGAAGGGGGCGTCGCCGAACCCGTGGCTCACGATGGTCGCGGTCACGTCGACGGCGGAGCCGGCCGCGACCGGCCGCCCTGCTTCCAGAGCCTTGACCTCCCGATCCGGCCCCGGGCGCGGGTCGCCCACCCCGACCGTGTAGACCGGGACGGACAACCGCGCGGCGACCTCGGCCGCGTCGCCCGTCCCGGTGGCGACGCCGTCCGAGACGACGACGATCCCGGCCATCGCCCGTCCGCCGAACCGCGCGGGGACGGCGGCGAGGGCGCCGGCGACGTCCGACCGCGACGCGCCCGCCACGAGCGTGTCGACGTCGGCCGCGACCGGCGCCTCGCCGAACGCGAGCACCTCGACGTCGAACGCCTCGCCGAGCACGGGCACCAGTCGATCCCGGACGAGATCCCGAGCGGCGTCGATTCTCGGCTTGCCGTCCGCATCCGGAATCGCCATGCTGCGCGAGCTGTCCACCAGGACGGCGACCACGCCGTCTCCGGGCGGGACCGGCTCGTCGCGTAGCGGCCGCAGCAGCACGAAGAGGACGACCAGAAGTACGCACAGGCGCAACGTGGTCAGGATCGCACGCTGCCGGGGGGTCAGGTGGACCGGCGGATGCGCATAGGCCCGCCATGCGAAGATCGCCGCGGCCAGCACGGCCGCCGCGACGCCCCACCACGGAATCGGTACGCCGATCTGCACCGGACCAGCGCCCTATCGACGTTCCCGCGGTCGCCGCGGCGGATGGTCGGCGAGGGCGCGATAATAGCGGTCGACAAGGGCGCGGTAACCGTCCGGCGCCGCCTCGCCGGCGCCCACGTCGAGACGCCCCTCCGTTTCGGCCGCCTGCAGCGCGCGGGTGCGGTCCGCCTCGAACGCCTCGATCGCCTGCCGGACCCCGTCGCGCAGGCTCTCCCACGGGGCGAAGTCCTGCTCGAACGCCTGCAGCGCCGGCCCCCCGCCGGTGGGACGCGCCGCCCATCGGGCCAGGTCTTCCAGCATGCCCGGCCGCGCCTCGCGCAAGGCATCCCGCAGGTCCGGCAGGGCCTCCAGACGGCGGAGCAGTTCCCGGGCCGCCGCCCCGAAGGCCGCCAGCTCGCCGTCGCTGCGCCGGCCCCTGTCGGTCCGACCGCCGCCGTCGGGCGCTCGAACCGCTTCGTCGCCGGGATCGTCGGTGCGCCGGCCGGTCCCGCCAGCTTCCTCTGGTTCCATCCCGATGCGGCCGAGCCGCTCTCCCAACGCCTCCAGGCTCCGGCGCACCTCCTCGGCGGCCTGCAACTCGGCCGAGAGCCGATGGCTGTCGTCGGACTTCGCGGCGGTGTCCGCGCCGACGAGCTCCCGCTCCAGAGCGCGCAGGCGCTCGAGTGCTTCGCGGGCCCGCTCGGCCGCCTCCGCGACCTGCCCGCGCCGCAACTCGGCCAGCGCCCGCCGCATCGGTGCGCCGGCTCCGCCCGCACCGCGAGCGTTCGATTCGGGAGATTTCGATTCGGCGACCGCAGTCGCACGGGACGATTCACCCGATGCCGAGGGCGTGGAGGAACCAGGCGGCCTGGACGTGGACGAGTCGAACGATCCCGGGGACGTCGGTGAACGGCGCGAACCGGGCGCGTCCGATCCGGACGACGCGCTCGACCGGCCGCCCGCCGTGCGCACCTCGATCTCCCGCTCGAGCGCTTCCGCCTGCTCGCGCAGCTCCTCCTGCTCGCGGGTGAGCCTGGCGAGGACGCGAGCCGCCTCCTCGTCGTCGAACGTGTCGCGCCGGCGCGCCAGGTCGTCCTGCGCCCGGCCGAGCGCCGCCTGCCGTTCCGCCAGCTCCCGCACGCGGCGCAGGGCGTCGCTCTCCGCAGCGTTCGATTCGGCGGGCGGGCTGGAGGGCCGGTTCTCGTAGTTGGTTTCCTGCTCGCGGCGCAGGTCTCGGTCGAACAGCGCGGAGAGGTCCTCCTGGGGTTGCCACGCCGCCGACCGTCCGCTGCCGCCGCGCGAGACGCGCGTGCGCCGGATCGCGGCCTGCGCGCGCAACAGCGCGGCCAGCGCCTCCATCTCGGGCGGCAGGGCGGCGCCGGTCGACGCGGCTCGCAACGCCTCCTCCGCCCGCGCCATGGCGTCCACCGCGGCGGCCAGCGCCTGCCGCTCCGCCCGCCCACCCCGGTGCTGCAGCGTCCGCGCCGCGGCGCCCAGCGCGGTCTGGCGCAACTCGGCCTGCGCGTCCGCCACCGCCACGAGGTCCGCGTCGTCCGCGGCCAGGTTCGGCCGGCCGTCCAGCCGCCAGGTCGCGGCGACGATCTCCTTCTGCACGCCGGCGAGCTGCCCGACCGTGCCCGCGTCCATCGACAGCGACGACTGGCTCGGCGCATCCTCGAACTCCCGCTCGAACGGCCGCACCTCCAGGAAGTAGATGTCGCTGCGCGTCTCGCGCACGCGCGCGGGCCTGCCGTCGCCCGCCCGGACGTAATAGCTGATGACGTCCCCCGGCGACACGTCGAGATCTTCGGCGTAGAGGGTATGGACGCCGGCGCCGCGCGCCATCGACTCCCCACCGAGCAGATCGACGACCCGCTCCGCGCCGCCGGCCGCCGCGTAGACGAGATCGAACCGGGCCAGGGCGAAATCGTCCTCGGCGCGCGCCTCGATCACCACCTCCTCGAGCGGCGTGATCTCGCGGTCTCCGCCCGGTCGGCGCACCTCGACGAGGGGGGCGTCATCGGCCACCGCCCGGACGACGTACTCCGCAGCGGCCCGGTTCGACAGGCCGTCGGCGTCCCGGAGCGCGACACGGTACGTGTCGTCGCCGGTCACCTCGAACGACGCCGACATCGCAGCCGGCGCGTCGCGGCGCAGATCGACGTCGCCGCGCGCCGCCAGCCGTACCGAACCGTCGCGGACCGGCTTGTCGGCGTGCACCGTCACCGTCACCACGGTGCCTTCCGGTGCGAATATGTCGCCGCCGCCCGTCTCGACGCGGGGATCGAGGCCGATGTACGCGGGATACACGTAGGCGACGTCGATACGCTCCACGCGCGGGGCGTGGAGGACGGTCACCGCGTAGTCCTCCGATTCGAGCGCCGCGGCGGTGACCCGGTACGTGAAGCTTCCCGCGGCAGGCGGCAACGTCGCCGCGTACCCCGTGCCGCGCGGTTGCATGGCGAGGACGGAGCGCCCGCCGGAGGCGTCCACGACCGTCACGCGCGGAACCGACCGCCCGAAAGCGCCGAGTGTATCGGTGAGGCGCGCCCGCACGTTCAGCGGCTCGCCCGCAACCAGTCGCGCCGCGCCCGGCTCGACGATCAGCGTCGCGCCGAACGGCGCAGCGTACAGCCAGGCGCTGCGGGCGATGCGGCCCACCACGTCGGCGCCGACAAGCAGCAGGGCCGCGAGCGCCGCCGCGGCGCCGGCCCCGCCGGCAACGGCCCGGCGGACCACCCGCGCCGCGACCACGCGGTCGAGATCGAGACCCCGCGCGCAGCGCGCGGCGTCGTCCAGCACCCGGCCAGCGAAGGGCGACGGCGTCTCGCGGAAATCGACGGCGCTCGCCAGCCGATCCCGGAACTCGGGACAGCGCTCTTCGACATAGCGGGCTGTCCGCCGCTCGGAGGGACCACGCCGCAACGGCCAGAAGGTCCAGGCGGCGGCACCGGCGGCGACTCCCGCCGCACCGGCCGCCAGCACGGCCACGACGAGGTCGGCGGGAGCGAGCAGGAGGTCGACCGCGAGCAGCAGCGCCAGCGCCAGCAACGCGACGGCGGCGGCCAGGGCCACGCCGCGCATGACGCGCACCGCCATCCACCGCCGGCGCACCGACCTCAGCAGCGCAGCGATCTCGGCCATGCTCGACGCAGGCGCGGAGCGGGACCCGAGCACGTCCCGATTATATCCGCGGCGGTAGATGCGCATTCCGCCTCCCGGCGCGCATGCCGTCTCGAATCGCAGCGCCGAGAGGTTTCAGCCGTTCGTCGGTCACCGGCGTCGGGCTCACGCCATGGAACGCCCGAGCCATGCTTCGCCGACCAGGACGACCGCTACGGCGAGCACGACGTACCACCAGAGCGACTGCTCGGCTTCACGGGTAACGCCGTCAGGAACCAGTGTTGCGCCGGTTTCACCGGCCGGGGCGTTGCCGAGACGCGCCAGGAACTCGTCCGGTGTCAGCGGACCGGGCTCGGACTCACGGGGATCCACGTTGACGGCGACGCGGCGCCCGGAAGCAGGATCCGTTGCCGCGCCGGGGATGCGCGGGACGCCGGGGGGGGCGTCAGCCGGAAGCACGTCGCGCGGCAATTCGCCCGGGCCGGCCAGGTACCGGACGGTCTCCTGAAGAAACGGCACGAAGCCCGGACGGCGCGGGAAGTCGTTCCATCCCATGTTCAGGTCGGACGCGAAAACGAACGCCCGGCCGTCCCCCCGGCCGTACTCGATCAGCGCCGGGTCGCCGTGATCGAACCGGGCCAGGACGCGCGCCGGACCGTCAGTCCCCGAGCGGTCGACGTTGCTGTCGGAGCGGGACGTCGAGGCGCTGCCGCCCGATCCGATCCCGGCGCCGGCATCTCCGCGCTCGGCGAGGGTCACGGGAATCGTACCGGTGAAACGGACCTGACCGAGCGTCGCCACGACGTCGCCGAACGGCCGGAACACGGGATGGCGCGGATCCACCACCGCGAGCCGGCGGGCGGCGGCGTCCGAAGATGTCTCCATCGGGGCCTCGACCGCCAGCTCGACCGATTCGCCGAACAGGTCGCGGACCAGCCGCGGATCGACGCCCGGCCCGGGCGCGAGCAGCAGACCGCCGCCGGCCTCGACGAACGCGGCGATGCGCGCCCGTCCGGGACGGCTCAGTCCGTCCGTGCCGACGATCACGACCACGTCGCCCGCCAGCCGGCCGGACGCGTCCGGTGCGGTCAGCGCGGCGGGCGTCACCGGACGGACCTCGAACGGCCGGGATCCGGGCGCAACGCCGAGCGCCTGCGCGAGATAGAACGCCTCGGCGTCGAGCGTTCCGCTGTTGGCGACGACGTGGACGACCGTCGGACTCGCGGGACCGAGCAGCACGTAACGAGTGTCGTCCCACCGGTAACCGTCCCGGTCAGTCACACGGACCGCTGCAACCTGAGCATTCCGAAGCGCCTCCTCCCGGGCTTCTGCTTCCGGACCCCGGTCGGCCGCGCTGACCACGGCCCCGGCCGCCCGCACGTTCCAGTGCATCTCCGTAGCGCCGGGCTGGAGCGTCACCGGCCGCCGGACGACCTCGCGCCCGGCGAGCAGGAGCACCGTTTCCGTCTCGACCGGCTCCGATCCCGTGTTGAGGATGACGGCGGCCAGACCCCCGCCCTCGACTCCGGCGGCAGTCACGGCAAGGTTGCGCTCGACCGGCGGCACGCCTGCGACCTCGACCTCCACGTACTCCGGAACCGCCGCCCGGGCGCCCTCCGGCCAGCCCGCCGCCTGCAGGTCGGTCACCAAGACGATCCGGCCCGACCGCCCGTCGAGCGCCTCGACCGCCGCTGCGAGCCCCGCCGGGTAGCTCGTCGCGCCGGCCGTCGGCGCGATCCGTCCGATCGCGGCGTGCACCGGCGGCCGGCCGGCCGCCGGCCCCGCCACGACCTCCGCGGTAGCGTCGAACGCCACCACGGCGATCGATTCGTCCGACGGCGTCGCGGCCACCACCTCCAGGGCGCGCCGGCGGGCAAGGGCCATCTGCCCCGGCGCCGACAGGCTCAGCGAACGGTCCACCGCGACCACGGTGATCCGCCGCGCCGGGTCGGCCGCGTCCAGGAACGGCCGCGCGAAGGCGACGGCGAGCAGCAGCAGCGCCGCCACCCGCAGGGCCAGCAGCAGCAGCTCGCGCAGCCGCCGGCGCCGGTCGCGGCGCACGAACGCTCGTTCGAGAAACCGGACGTCGCTGAACGGCAGCCGCGGCGCCCGATCCCGCGCGAAGAAGTGCAGGAGGATCGGCGCCGCCGCCGCCAGCCCCCCGAGCAGGAAGGCGGGAAAGAGGAACGACATCAGCGCCGGCTCCGGGCGCCCAGATACTCGCGGAGCGCGCCGTCGAGCGGCTGCACGGTCTGCACCCGGCTGTATTCGATGCCCGCCAGCCGCAGCGCACGGCGGTAGCGCGCCGTCATCCGCTCCATCTCGCGGACGTAACCGTCCCGGATCTCCGCGGCGACGGTGGTCACCTCCCGGCCGGTCTCCAGATCCTGGAACCGCATCGCGCGCTCGAACGGAAACTGCAGCTCGGCCGGGTCGAGCACGTGGAACACGATGACCTCGCTGCCCCGGAACTTCAGGTGCTTCAGGCCGGCGACGACCGCTTCCGGATCGTCGAGCAGATCGGAGATCAGCACCACCATCCCCCGCCGGCGCATCGCGGCGGCCAGCGCGTTCAGCGCCTGCGAAACGTTCGAGCGGCGCCCGATCCGAATCTGCTCCAGTGCGACCAGGATCCGGCGCAGATGACCGGGGCGCGCGCTGACCGGGACGTTGGTCACGACCCACTCGTCGAAGGTCAGGAGCCCGACGGCGTCGTGCTGCCGGTTCATCAGCCAGGCCAGCGCGGCCGCGAGATACGAGCCGTACTGCAGCTTCGACACCGCGCCGGAGCGGTAGCTCATCGACGCCGACACGTCCAGCAGGACCCGGCAGTCGACGTTGGTCTCCTCCTCGAACCGCTTGACGTAGAACCGGTCGCTGCGGCCGTAGACCTTCCAGTCCAGGGTCGACAGATCGTCGCCCGGCATGTACTGGCGGTACTCGGAGAACTCGGCGCTGAAGCCGGTCGAGGGACTGCGGTGCAGGCCGAGGAGGAAGCCCTCGACCACCGCGCGGGCCCGCAGCTCCATCGAGCCGAGGCCCGCGACCGTCTCCGGATCGAGATACCCGAGCGCCGGGCGTTCCTTCACATCCCGCTCGCGGGAGCCGGCACGGCGTCGAGGAGCCGCGCGGCGATCGTCTCCGCGTCGACGCCCTCGGACTCGGCGTAGAAGTTGGTCACCAGGCGGTGCCGCAGCGTCGGCGGCGCCAGCGCCCGGATGTCCGCCACCGATACGTGGTAGCGTCCCGCCATCAGCGCGCGCGCCTTCCCGCCGAGCACCAGCGCCTGCGACGCGCGGGTGCCGGCGCCCCACTTCACCCAGCGCTCGACGAAGTCCGGCGTGCCGGCCCGCCCCGGCCGCGAGGCGTCGACGAGCCGGACGGCGTAGCGCGCCACCTCGTCGGCCACCACCACCTGCCGCACCAGGTGCTGGAACGCCAGGACGTCGTCGCCGTGCAGCACGCGGTCGAGCGCGGGGGGCTCGTCGGAGGTCGTGCGGGTCACCACGCGCACCTCGTCGTCCTCGGCCAGGTAGCCCATGACGATGTTGAACATGAAGCGGGACAGTTGCGCCTCGGGCAGCGGGTAGGTGCCTTCGAGCTCGATCGGGTTCTGGGTCGCGAGCACGAGGAACGGCTCTTCGAGCGGCCAAGTGCGCCCCGCCGCCGTCACATGGTGCTCCTGCATCGCCTCGAGCAGCGCCGACTGCGTCTTCGGCGGCGTCCGGTTGATCTCGTCTGCAAGGATAATCTGCGCGAAGACCGGCCCCTTGACGAACGTCAGCTCGCGGTGGCCGCTGGTCTCGTCGATGATCTCGGTCCCGGTGATGTCGGCCGGCATCAGGTCGGGGGTGAACTGGATCCGCTTGAACGACAGGTGCAGCACGTCGGCCAGCGTCTTGACGAGCAGCGTCTTGGCCAGGCCGGGCACTCCGGTGATTAGGCAGTGCCCGCCCGCGAACAGCGCCGTCAGGACGAGATCGAGCACCTCGTCCTGGCCCACGATCACCTTGCGCAGCTCGGCCAGGATCCGCGCGCGGCCCTCCATCACCCGTTCGGCCGGCGCCTCCGCCGCAGCGGTCGGGGTGGTCGTCATCCCCCGCTCAGGTCTCCGCCACGGCGGTGGTGGAAGTCGTCATCCCCCGCTCAGTGGGTCAACGCGTAGACGATCTCGTTTATGAACATGCGGTACGACTGCGCGGTGTACCGGATGTAGCCGGGATACTGCTCGGCGTTGGACCACTCCCAGCCGTCCCCCATGTCCGTGTTGAAGTTGACGAGCGCCATCACCCGGCCGTCGTCGTCGAGAATCCCGTGGAGCTGCGCCTCGAACCCGCCCTTCTCCCAGGTGACGTTGTTGAAGTACGACCCGAGGCCGGCGATCTGCGGATACTCGTCGAGCTGGTAGAAACAACTGAACACCGGATGGTCCGCGGGCAGCCGCACGATCTCGCGATCCGGGAAGACGCGCCCCATCTGCCGCTCGAACAGCGCCCATTCCTGCGGCCCGTGGAAGTCGTCGAACGTCACCGTCCCGCCCCGCAGCAGGAACTCGCGCAGGACGTCGACCTCCGCGTCGGTCAGCATCAGGTTCGCCGGCTCGACGATGTAGATCCAGGGATGCTCCCAGATCGCCTCGTCCATCAGCTCCAGGACGATCGGCTCGTTCACCTGCAAGCTCGTCACCCGCGCCATGCGCCGCGACAGGTTCTGCTCGGCGACCGGCGCGTCGACCTCCCACGGATCGACCCAGTAGATGCGCTTGAACTCGGCGAGCTGGGCCGGCGGCGTGCTGTAGCGGATGCGGACGAAGCGCCATTCGAGCCCGGTCAGGCCGTCCCGCTCCGGCAGCGCCTCGTCCTGGCCTGACGTCACCGGCGCGCCGAACGCCAGAAACGCGGCGACGACCGCGGCGGCCCGCGGCCACGCACCTTTCACCGGTCGGCCTCGACGATGGCCAGCAGCAGCTCCAGCGCTCGGTCGTAGGTCGGGGCGATCTCCAGCGCGGCGAGCGTCTGGCGCCGCGCCTCGGCGATCCGTCCGGCCGCGAACAGCGTCTCCGCCAGGTCCGTGTGGGCGGCCACCCGATCCACCGGTCCGAGGGCCAGGGCCACCTGCAGTTCCCGCACCGCGTCGTCGTTCCGCCCGGCCTCCTTCGCGATGCGGCCGAGCGTCTGGTGGGGGATCGGATCGAACGGATCGATCTCGATCAGCCGCTCGTAGGCCGCCTGCAGGCGCGCGTCGTCTCCCGCCTCCTCCGCCAGCGCGGCGAACGTGCGGACAGCGTCGATCGAGGTCTCGTCGTACATCAGCAGGCGCTCCAGCTCCGCCATGGCGCGCTCGGCGTCGCCCTCCGCCTCGGCGAGACTCGCCAACTGCCCGCGCGGACTCTCCAGGCCGGTCGCCATCGGCGCCAGCGCCGCCGCCCGCTCGAAGGCGGCGCGCGCCCCGGCCATGTCACCGGCGGCCCGCAGGGCGCGGCCGAGCCCGAACTGCACGTTGAAGTTCTCCGGCTGCTCCTCCGCCAGCCTCCGCAGCGTTTCGAGACGCTCCGGTCCCTCGGGCAGGTTCCGCGGGGCGCTCTGGAGAGCGCGCCGCAGCGCGCCGAACTGCTCCTCCACCGCCGTGTCGAAGCTCGCCTGGAGGCGCTCGTAGTCGAGATCGATGCGGCCGAGGGCCTCCTCGGTCTCCAACCCGTCGCCGTACGCCCGAATCAGGGTCCGGAGGGCCTCCAGGCCGTAGGCCTCGATCAGGTGCTCGACCACCACGGAGGCATGGAAGTAGGAAAGCGATATCGACTCGGGCCGCGTGAACCCGCGGTCGAGCTCGCTGATCGACAAGAGCGTGCCGCCGTTGAGCGCGTTAGCGAACTCCAGCACCTGGTCGCGGCCCCAGGCCAGGCGCCTGCGCTTCTCCTCGTAGGTCGAGATCCCCTCGCTCAGCCAGCGCGGCAGCCGCTGCCGCGACATCTGCAGGGTGATGACGTGGGCCATCTCGTGCCACAGCGTCGACATCCAGTTGAAGTCGCCCGGCGGGCGGGCGCGCGGCGAGTCGAGGGTGACCACCTGGCCGAAGCACGCGCCCAACGCGCCGATCATGCCCGGCAGCCCCAGGGTGCGCACCGCGAAGTCGTCGTGGCTCGGAAACACCTCGACGAGAATCGGCGTCTGCACCGTCATGTCGTACCGCGCGGAAAGCTCGTCGAGCGCTTCCTGGGCGACGTCGAGGACGTATGGTTCGAGAGCCGGGGCCTCGTCGGGATGGAGCCGCACGATGAGATCCCCCCGCTCGACGGTCACGAACTCGTCCAGGTTGTCCATCATCTGCAGCAGGTTGAACGTCACGACGTCGTAGGGATCCTCTTCGAACGACCGCTCCAGCGCGGCGCGCGCGGCCGGCTCGTCGCCGGTGCGCAGCAGGTGCATCCCGAGCTCGGCGTAGGCGCGGGTGTTGTCCGGCTCGAGCGCCAGGGCGCGCCGGACGAGGGTCACCGCCTCGGGGAAGCGGTAGGCCCGCGCCGTCTGGCTGCCCGCGATGCGGTAGACGTCGCCGTAGGTCGGGTTGATCGCCAACGCCCGCTCGACCTCGGCCGCGAAGTCGTCGGCCCGGTCCTCCAGCCAGGCGATGGCCGCGAGCAGCGACCGCGCCTCCAGGCTGCGCGGGTTGACGGCGAGGGCCCGCTCGATCGATGCGCGGGCGGCGTCGCGGTTCCGGTCGCCGAGCTCCAGCTCCGCGACGAACAGGTGCGCCGCGACGTTCGACTCGTCGACGCCGAGGGCGCGCTCCACCGCCCCGCGGGCCGCCGGGGGGTTCTCGTTGGCCAGCACCCGCGCCATCCCGACCAGCGCCGGCGTCCAGTCCTCGTCGAGCTGCAGCGCGTCCTGGAACGACTGCAGGGCGTCCGGGTTGTTGTACTTCTCCAGAAACAGCTCGCCCCACGCGGTGTGGATCGCGGGATCGTCGGGCAGCGCGCGGGCGGCGCCGCGGAAGAACGTGTTGGCCCGCCGGAAGCTGCCGGCGGTGCGGGAGGCGAGCGCGCCGTAATACTGCGACAGCCCGTCGAAGGAGTTCAGTCCCCTGACGATGACCGCCTCGAGGAACGGCGCCGCCTCGCCGGCGCGGCCGAGCGTCCCGAGCAGGCGGGCGAGCTCGAGCCCGGCCACGCTGCTCGGCGCCGCCCGGGCGGCCGGCGCGAGCAGCGCCTCCGCCTCTTCGTAGTTCCCCACGTCGATCAGCAGCCGGGCCCGAAGCGCGGCGGCGGCCGGATCGGATGGATCGCGGCCGGCGGCGAGTTCCTCGGCCGCCTCGCGGTCCCCGTGCGCGAGGGCGCGCGTCGCGCGCCCGTGAAACTGCTGCGCCTCGGAAACCCCGTCGGGTTGGGCGGCCGAGAAGCTGGAAAGCCCGATCAGCAGGACGACGACGACAGGGAGCGCCGCGGACGGCGCGCCGCGGCCAGTCACAGGATGGGCCGACCGCGGCGGGTCGGGAGCCCCTCCGGCGGAAAGAACCCGCTGCAGGCGACGCGGCTCCCGCCGGCTGGAACCGATCACCGCACGATCATAGTCCAGGATCTGCGCCCGCATCATCGACGACGTCCCCCGGTCGTCCCCGCCGCTCGTCCATCCGACCGCGTATGTACGCCACGTTTTCGCTGACCTTCGCAAGCTCCGTCCTCGTCTCCGCCAGGGCCGCATCGTTCTGTTGCGCATGTCGATCGACGCACGCCGTGATCCCGGCATGCGCCGCATCGTTCTGTTGCGCAAGGATGTCGAAGGTCGCATCGGTGTGCTGCATCACGCGCTGTTCCGCACGTTCGACGATCACACGAATCCCGCCGTGCAGACGCCACCCGCCCCACAGCAACGCCGTTCCGACGGCGACCACGGACAGGACTTCGTACCATTCCATCGCTCGCTCCTCCCTGCGTCGCGACAACCGGAAGAGCAGAAAGCAAGATTCATTCCCGCGCGTCGCGAATCCAAGTCGCGCCCAGCCGGACAGCCACTGTCATCAGCCTATCACCGTCCTGCAGCGGCCGCGTTGATCCGCGTCGTGCGATCTGCGCCGGGCGCGATGCGTCGCGCGGCAACGCGCGTTTACGCTCCGGAGGGCGCCACGGCCTTCATGGCGGCGCGCGGTTGCTTCGCCTGCACGTGCGGCGTCCGCCTCGGCGCCGCCGGCGAGCGCGGGCACCGCTCGGAGCGTCCCGATGCGCCGACGCCCTCCCGCGCCGCCGGGTTGCGGAGCCGACAAGCCACCGCGAACGAAGGGCCGGGCAATCGCGCCCGGCCCCGGATCTACCCGTCACCGAGACTTGCCGGTTAAAGGTAGAAGCCGTAGCGGACCCCGAACTGCGCCTGCCGCGGGAACCCGCTGCCACCCCGCAAGGTGATCAGGTTGAGGAAGTTCGAGCGCCGCTGGTCCCCGGTCGGGTTGTTGAAGTTGGCGTGGTCGGTGAGGTTGAAGATGTCGATCCCCTCCCACTGGTCGCAGGTGTCGCCGCGGGAGTACGAAAACGAGTAGGCGAGGCGGGCGCCCCACCGGTTTGCGTACCGCTTCTCCATCATCATCAGGTTCAGACCGTCGAAGTTCGTCCGCCCCACGCTCTCCATGATGCGCTACTGCCGGAGGGCCGGAGCGCACGATCTGGTGTGGAGCGACGTCCGTCGGCGGCTGGTTCCCGGCATTCACCAGCCGCGCGGTCAGAAGAACGCGAGGTTCTGATGGGAAGGGATGTCGAATCGGCGCCGGCACTTCCGGCACACGACGACGTCGTCGACGCGCACCATGTAGTTGCGCAGCTTCTTGAACATCTCGCGGTCGCGGCCGTCGGCCCCGCGGGGAGGCTGCGCCTTCTTCACACGGCGGATCCAGCGCACCTGGTACTCGCCCCGAAACCGGCATCGCGGACAGGTGTAGGACGCGGGCTTCGTCTCACGGGTCTCACTGAAGAACTCGCGTTCGTGCAGCGCCATGCGCGGATGATATCAGCCGCCGCCTCGCCGCGGCCGCTCAGTCCTTGGTGCAGGTGACGAGCGACCAGATGCGGGGGATGTTGACCTTCTCGATCGAGACGGGTTGCAGATCCGCCTGCGCCAGGAACGCCGGCAGATCCAGATCCGCCTTGAAGCCGATGTAGACGGTCAGCGGCGAGATGAGCCGTTCGGCGCGCGCGACGAAGCGATTGGCGCTGAGGAAGTGATTGAGGAAGACGAAACGCCCACCCGGACGGCACACCCGCCGCATCTCGCGCGCGACCGCCACCGGGTCCGACACCACGCTCATCACGTACGGGGCATAGACGAGGTCGAACGAATCGTCCGGGAAGTCGAGGTGCGCGGCGTCCATCTGCATCAGGCGGACGTTGCGGACCTTGTGGGCGGCGAGCCGGCGCGCCGCCTTCTGCAACATCTTTTCGGCCACGTCGATGCCGGTCACCGTGACGCTGCCCGGGTAGAGCGCCGCGTTTATCCCGGTGCCGACGCCGACTTCGAGCACTTCGTCGCCCGGCTGCAGATCGAGCCTGCGGATCGCCTCGAGACGGCCGGTGTGCAACGTCGCCCCGAAGAGCCAGTCGTCGAAGACCGCGATCTTGTTGTAGACGGCCTCGACGAAGGAGCTTTCGACGACGGCGGCGGAGAGCGCCCGCGTCTGCGGGTCGGAGCAGAGATCTTCGTCGGGGTTCCGTTGGAGGAGACTCACGCCGGGGACCACCAGTCGTCGCTCGCGGCGTCGGGCGCCCGCCGCGCCATGATGGAGGAAGCTCGCATGTTCATCGAATCGTCACGAGACTTCGGCGACTATACCCGCGTCGGTCCACCGCCCGCAAGCAGGGACGAACCCGGTCGGTCGCAGGATCGGCGTCGCGGCAGGCGTGGCGCGGGCACGCAACCACATTCGCTATAGTGGCCGCGACGTGCCGCCGGAAGCCAGATTCCTGACCACCGCGCAGCAGGTGCTGCTGACGACGCTGGTGGTGAAGCTCGCCGTCGTGGCGACGCTCTCCACCATGCTCGTCCGCTTCCGCCAGTTCCGCCGCATCCTGCTGACGGAGCAGCGCGCCTGGCGCGAGCGCCTGGTGTTCGCGTTCAGCCTGGGCATCCCCCTGCTCGGCGGGATCATCGCCCGGCTGGTGCTCGGCTACGACGCGGCGGACTTCTCGCTGGCCGGCCCGTTTCTCGCCGGGCTCATAGCCGGTCCGTACGCGGGAGCCATCGTCGGCGTGCTGGTCGGCGCGCCGGCGCTCCTCGGCGGCGAGGTGGCGGCCATGCCGTTCGCGGTGGGCTGCGGATTCGCCGGCGGCGGCCTGCGCGAAGTGTGTCCGAAGGAGGCCATCTGGCACCTGTCGCCATTGTTCTTCGCGGACCTGCACCGGCGCGCCTGGCGCCTGGTGCGGCGGTTCCGCGTGGACTGGCTGCTGATTCTAGCGGCCGCCCCGGTCGGCCTGGAGGTGATTCGACAGGCCCTCGGCGTCCGCTTCGGGCCGGACGTCGTCTTCTTCTTCGAGATCGAGAACCTGTGGCTCGGCGTGCTGGTGATGCTGTCCACCGTGTTGAGCGTCGCGATCCCGATCAAGATCTGGAACACCGCACGCATCGAGCATCGCCTGCAGGAGCAGGAGAAGGTCCTGATGGCGGCGCGCGTCGAAGCGCTGTCGAGCCAGATACATCCCCACTTCCTGTTCAACACGCTCACGTCGATCTCGTCGCTCGTTCGCTCGGAGCCGGAGACGGCGCGGACGCTGATCCTCAAGCTCTCCGTGATGCTGCGGCGGATGCTGCGGACCCAGGAGCAGTTCGTCACGCTGCGCGAGGAGCTGGCTTCCATCAACGAGTACCTGGACATCGAGGCGGTCCGGTTCGGACCCACCCTGGTCGTCGAGCAGCGCATCAGTCCGGACAGTCTCGATCTGGTCATCCCGAGCATGGTGCTGCAGCCGCTGGTCGAGAACTCCATCAAGCACGGCATCGAGAAGAAAGTGGGCGGCGGGCGTATCATCATCCGCAGCCGGCGCACACGCGGACACTGCGTCATCGAGGTGATCGACAACGGGGCCGGCATGGCCGACACCGACGTCGGCCGCGGCCGCGAGGGCGGGATCGGCCTGCGCAACGTCGACGAGCGGTTGCGCGTCATATATGGTGAAAACTATCCGTTGCGGCTGGAGAGCACGCCGGGTGAGGGAACGTGCGCGCGCATCGAGATTCCGACTCTGACCGCGCCGAGGCGCGCATCGGCCTGAGATGAGCATACGCACCGTGGTGGTCGACGACGAGCAGCTCGCCCGCAACGAGCTCTGCTTCCAGCTCGAGCAGCTCGAGGGCGTGGAGATCATCGGGCAGGCCGGAGACGGCCTGCAGGCCCTGGAAGTCATCGACGACCTGCATCCGGACCTGGTGCTGCTCGACATTCAGATGCCCGGCCGGACCGGTTTCGAGGTGGCGCGCGAACTGGTGGATCGGGAGAATACCCCGCGTGTGGTCTTCGTGACCGCATACGATCGGCACGCGATAGAGGCGTTCGAGGTCAATGCCGTCGACTACCTGCTGAAGCCGGTCGAGCCGGCGCGGCTCGCCCGGACGATCGCGCGGGTGCGGCGTCTGGTGGAGCCGGCGCCGCGTGACGGGAAGCAGCGGACGGCGCTGCAGGCGGACGATCTCGAACGGATCGTGGACCTGGTTGCGCAACGCCGCGGGCGGCGGGAACCCATCGCGGTCAGGATCGGCGAGCGGCTCGTGCTCGTGCAGCCGCAGGAGATCGTGTTCGCATCGCTGGTGGAAGACGTCATCACCGTCGTGACCGGTACGTTGAACGGCGCCGCGAACTTCCGGACGCTGGACGAGCTGCAGTCGCATCTCGACCCGGACGTCTTCTGGCGCGTCCACCGGTCGCACCTGGTGAACATCCACAAGATCAAGGAGATAGTCCCATGGTTCAGCCGGAACTACATTCTCAGGATGAAGGACTCCAGGGGCACGGAGATCCCGGTCAGCCGGGCGCAGACGAAGCGCCTGCGCGAGTACCTCAGTCTCTAGAGCCGAGCGACTCGGTCGAGGATCCGATCCGGCAGGACATGGACGCCGCGGAGGCGCCGGCGGTCGAGCCGCCGGCACCCGGGACGCCGGCACCCGGGACGCCGCCTCTAGAGCCGAGCGACTCGGTCGAGGATCCGATCCGGCAGGACATGGACGCCGCGGAGGCGCCGGCGGTCGAGCCGCCGGCGGTCGAGCCGCCGGCACCCGGGACGCCGCCACCCGGGACGCCCGAGCCGCCGCGGGGCCGGCGCTACGAGGCGTTTCTGGTCCGCGCGGGCGAGGAGCTGGTGGCGTGGCTGAAGACGTTCGCGTCGGCGGCGGTCTACGCCACCCTCATCGTCACCTTCGGATTCCAGGTCGCGCGGGTCGAAGGCAAGAGCATGGAGCCGACGCTCGAGGATCAGGATCGGCTCATCGTCAACAAGGCCATCTACCGGTTCTTCGGGGATCCGGAGCCGGGCGACATCGTGATGCACTATTACCCGGCGGACCCCGACAAGTCGTTCGTCAAGCGGATCATCGCCGAGGCGGGCGACACGGTGCGTATCGAGGACGGCCAGGTCTACGTGAACGAGGTGCTCTTCCCCGACGCCATTCCGCCGAAGTTCCGGAGCCACGAGGACTACGGCCCGGAGGTGGTGCAGGACGCGTACTACTTCGTCATGGGCGACCACCGGAACAACAGCTCGGACAGCCGCACGTGGGGTCAGGTGCCGAAGAAGTACATCGTCGGGAAGGTGCAGCTCCGCTGGTGGCCGCTCACCGAGGCGACGCTGTTCTGAGCCGGCGGGGCCGAGCGCTGACCGGGGCGACGCTGTTCCGAGCCGGCGGCCGGGGGCTCCCCGCGGGTTCTACGACGCGTACAGCCGCTCGATCGCGTCGCTCCAGCGTTGCGCCACCACGCGCCGCTTCACCTTGAGCGTCGGCGTCAGCTCGCCGCTCGCGATGCCGAACTCCGCCGGCAGCAACGCCGACCGCTTGATCTGTTCGTGCCTGGCCAGTCCCGCGTTGACCTTCTCCACGACGTCGTCGAACAGCGCCACGACGTCGGGACGCTTCACGATCTCCTCGCGCGACGCGCCCTCGACCGCGCCGCGCGCGGCCAGCGCCGCGAAGTCGGGAACGAGCAACGCCGAGACGTACGGGCGCCGGTCGCCGACGAGCACCGCCTCGGCCACCAGCGGCGAGCGCTTCAGCTCGGCCTCGATGGGATTCGGCGCGACGTTCTTTCCGCCGGCCGTCACGATCAGCTCCTTCTTCCGATCCAGGAGCGTCAGGTAGCCGTCGTCGTCGAGGCTCCCGATGTCGCCGGTGCAGAACCACCCGTCGCGCAGCACCTCGGCCGTCGCCTCGGGCTTGCCGTAGTAACCCCGCATGATGTTGGGACCGCGGGCGAGCACTTCGCCGTCGTCCGCGATCTTCAGCTCCACGTTGCGGATGGCGGGTCCGACCGTGCCCAGCTTCGGGCGCTCGAGCGGATTGACCGTCAGCGCCGGCGACGTTTCGGTCAGCCCGTAGCCTTCCACCACCGGAATCCCGATCGCGAAGAAGAATTCCGCAATGGGCGTCGACAGCGGCGCGCTCCCCGAAACGACGAAACGCAGGCGCCCGCCGAGACGCTCCCGGATCTTCGACAGCACCAGCCGCTCCGCCAGCCCATGCCGCAGGCGCGCCGCCAGCGACAACGAACGGCCGGCGAGCCCGGCCCGCGCCCGCCGCAGGCCGGCGCCGACGGCCCAGTGGAACAACCGCCGCCGGATCGCCGGCGCGCCGGCCACCGCCTCGTGCACCCGGGCGTGGAACTTCTCGTAGACGCGGGGCACGCCGGTCATGACGGTCGGCTTCACGGCGGCGAGATCGCGCGCGACGGTGTCCAGCGACTCGGCGAAGGTCACGGTCGCCCCGCGGTACAGATACAGGAGCATGACCATCCGCTCGAAGGCGTGGCTGAGCGGCAGGAACGACAGCGCGTGGTCCTCCGCGTGCACCAGGACCACGGAGCCGCCGTCGATGATGTTGCTGGCGACGTTGGCATGGGTCAGCATGACCCCCTTCGGTTCTCCGGTGGTGCCCGACGTATAGATGATTGTCGCCAACCGATCCGGAGCGATGGCGGCGGCGCGCTCCTTGTACTCCCGGCCCAGGCCGTCCTCCGCCGTCAGCCGGCGGTGGCCGCGGTCGGTCACTTCCGCGAGGCTCGCCTCCTCGCGGCCGGACGCGCTCCCCGCGCCTGCCGCATCGGCGGCGGGGTCCATGATCACCAGGGTGGAGAGCGCCGGGAGCTCGCCCCACACGGCGCGCACCTTCGCCGCCTGCGTCTCGTCGGCCACGACGGCGACCCGGGCTCCGGAGTCGGCGAGGATGTACCGCACCTGCGCCTCCGGCAGCGTCGGGTATATCGGCGCCGTCACCGCCCCCGCGGTGAGCGCCGCGAGGTCGGCGATGACCCACTCGGGACGGCTGTCGGACAGAATCGCGACCCGGTCGCCCGGCTCCACGCCGAGGGCGCCGAGCCCCAGACTGAGGTCGCGAATCCTGTCGAAGAGCTCCTGCGTCGAAAGCTCCTCGACGGAGTCGCCGCGGCAGCGGCGCATCAACGCGTCCTTGGGATGGCGTCCGACGAAATGAAACGGCAGCGCGGCCAGTGTCTTCAGTGCATCGTCCATGTCGATTCGCCGTTCCTGCGGCGGACGACCCGTCCTCCAGCGACCCGCCGGGCCGCGCCTTCACGGGGCGTCGTAGTCGCCGGACCGGCCTCCTGTCTTCTTCACGAGTCGTATCGAGCCGATGACCATGCTCTTGTCGAGCGCCTTGACCATATCGTAGATGGTCAGCGCGGCGACGGAAACCGCCGTCAGCGCCTCCATCTCGACCCCGGTCTGCGCCGTCGTGCGGACCCGGGCCTCGATCCGGTAGCCGTCGGCGAGCGCCTGCAGGTCGACGTCCACCTGCGACAACGTGATCGGATGGCACAGCGGAACGAGCTCGGCGGTCTTCTTCGCCGCCATGATGCCGGCGAGGCGGGCGGCCTGCAGCGGATCCCCCTTGGCGACGCGTCCGTCGCGAATGGCCCGCAGCGCCGCCTCGCCGATCGCAATCCGGCCGCCGGCCACGGCCACGCGCTCCGTGACCGGCTTGTCTCCCACATCGACCATGCGGACCCGCCCCGCCTCGTCGACGTGGCTCAGCTGCGGCCTGTCGGGACCGCCGTCCTGCTCTTCCATCGCATCCTCGGACGCCGTATCAGCCCCCGGCGCCGCTCTCGAGACTGGCCAGATAGAACGACAGGCTCTCGAGCGAGACCGTCAGGTCCACGCTCTTGAGCTTGACCGCGGGCGGCACCCGCAACGCGCCGGGCGAGAAGTTCAGCACGGCCTTGATGCCCGCCTCCACCACGGTGCTCACCACCTGCTGCGCAGACGCCGCGGGAACGGCGATGACGGCGATCGTGATGCCCTCCCGCTGCGCCACGTCGCGCAGCTCGCCGATGTCGTAGATACGCACTCCGGTGCGCGACTCCTGGCCCACCTTCTCGCGCAGCGTATCGAACAGCGCCACGATGCGGAACCCTTCCCGGCGAAAACCCGGATAGTCGGCGAGCGCGAGCCCCAGGTTCCCGGCGCCCATGATCGCCACCGCGAGCTTGCGGTCGAGCCCCAGAATCACCTGGAGCTCGCGGCGCAAATCCTTCACGACGTACCCCACCCCGCGCACGCCGAGGTCACCGAAATGCGCGAGATCCTTGCGGATGAGCGCCGCGTTGAGGCCGAACCGGTCGGCGAGCACGGTCGAAGACACGGTGCGCACGCCCTTTTCGTCGAGCTCGTTCAGGATTCGAACGTAGAGCGAGAGCCGATTCGTCGTATGTTCGGAGATTTCGTCACGCATGTCCCGCCCGGCGAGGTTCGCGATTCTATGGCCCGGATCGCAACCGGTCAAGCCGGGCGAGGGTCCGCGCCCCGCGTGCTAAGATGCGAAACATGCCTGAAACACAGTGGCGGCGGCGGACGACCCGGCTGGCGGCGGCTTGCTGCGCGTTCGCCGTGCTCGCACCCGGCCCCGGCGCCGCGCAGTCGATTCGGCGGGCGACCACGCTCGACGCAATCGACCGGCACCCCTTCTTCTTTCACGGCCAGGAGATCATCGTCGTCACGGACGCCACCAGCGAGCAGACGATTACGTGGCTCGTCAACGACGACGACAGCGTGCGCCTGCTCGCATTCGACGTCCCGCCGCCGCCGGCCGGGGCTCGCGAGCGGCTGGAGGTCATCGGCACGTTCTACGACGTCGGCCGCCTCGACGAACGCGACCAGCGCCTGGCCGGCCTGCCGATCCGCCGCATCTCGGAAGCGCTCCTGCGCAAGCCCTGGCCCGCGAGGGGCGAGCTGCCGCTGTTGGTCGCCACGTCGTCGCGGCCGGCGGTCGCGCCGTCGGCAACGACTTTGCGCAGCATCGTGCTCGATCCCGACCGCTACCTCGAGCAGGGGGTCACCGTCATCGGCCGGTTCGGAGGACGCAACCTGTACGGCGACCTGCCGGAGGCGCCGGACGAGAGCCGCTGGGACTTCGTGCTGCGTTCGGCCGACGCCGCGGCCTGGATCGTGGGCAGGGAACCGAAGGGAGACGGTTTCGAGCTCGACGTGCTGGCCCGTGTCGACACGGGCCGCTGGCTCGAGGTGACCGGCGCCGTCCGGGTGGAGGACGGCATGGTGCTCGTCGACGCGGGCGCGCTGGCGCTGGCGGAGCCGGTTCCCGATCGCCCGCCGCCGGCCGCGGTCGAGACGCGCCGCCTGCCGCCCCCGGAAGTCATCTTCAGCACGCCTCTGGCCGACGACGTGGACGTGCCGCAGGACACCACGGTGCGCGTCCAGTTCTCCCGGGACATGGACCCGGACTCGTTCGACGGACAGGTCCGCGTCGCCTACACGCGACCCGGCGCCGCCCGTGTCAACCCCGGCGTCGAGGACATCCTGTTCGAGCTCGCCTACCGCGGCCGGAATCGCGTCCTGGAGATCCGCTTCGAACAGGCGCTGGAGCGCTTCCGCAGCGTCACCGTCGAGCTGCTGGACGGCGTGACGGCGAACGACGGGACGCCCTTGCCCCCCTGGACGCTGTCGTTCTTCATCGGCGGATAGCCGCCCGTCAATCGTCGCCTGCGGCTCCGCTCGCCGCCCAACCAACCCGCACCAGGAGTCTGCCCTGCGGCAGACCCCTCGCCCGTCAATCGTCGCCTGCGGCTCCGCTCGCCGCCCAACCAACCCGCACCAGGAGTCTGCCCTGCGGCGCAGACCCCTCGCCCGTCAATCGCCGGCCAGCAGCGTCTCGATGGCCCGCCGGGTCCGGCCGATCAGGACGTTGCGGTCGGCGTGGTCGAGCCCCTCCACCGGGATCGGCGCCCCGATCCGCACGCGGACGGTCACCGGCCGGATGACCGGGCTGCCCTTGCGCATCGCCGCGGCCGCACCCTGCACGGCGACCGGCACGATGGGAACCTGCCCCTTGATGGCCATGATGAACCCACCTTTCTTGAAGGGGAGCAACCGCCCGGTGCGGCTGCGCGTGCCCTCGGGGAAGATCATGAACGAGTCGCCGCCGGCCAGCGCCGCCGCCGCCCGGTCGATCGCCGCCGCACTCCGATCCCGGTTGCCGCGCTCAATCGGCACGAACCCGACCAGGTCGAAGGCGTTGCGGAGCAACGGAATCGCGGCGCGCAGCTCGGCCTTGTACAGGATCCTGAGCCGCGGATGAACCGCCGCGAGCGCCATGTAGATGATCGGCGGTTCCAGGTTGCTGCTGTGATTCGCACAGTAGACGGCTCCCCGACCGCTCTGGACGTGGCCGAGGCCGACCGCCGTGAAACGGATGCCGGCAGCCCCGAGCCCCAGTCGCACGCCGCCGCGCCCGAGCGCGTACAGGATGCCCGGCCGCCGGAAGACGTACGCGAGGATCATCCCGATCGGACCGAGGACCACAACCCAGAGCGCCACGCTCACGTACGCGGTCGCCGACCGGACGGTCGCGACGAGGGTGCGGACGAATTCCGGCACGGGCGCCGATGACGTCAGGGACTGGCGGGGGTCGCTTCGGCAGCGTCAGGGGCTTCGGAGGTCTCCGACGCCTTGACCCTCGCGGCGTTTTCTTTCGCGAGCTGACGCGCCCGGTTGGCCAGACAGCGCTCGAGGGCCTTCCCCACGCGTTCCTCGATCGTCTCGGCCGGTTCGCTCACCACCTCGGAAATCTCCGACACGACGAGGAACTTCGCGCGGTCGAGCATGCGCTTCTCGCGAAACGACAGGTTCTTCGACTGGCTGAGGTGATTCAGACTCTTGAGGACGTCGACGACGTCGTACAGCGACCCCGTGCGCATCTTGTTCGAGTTGTCCTTGAAGCGCCCCTTCCAGTTCTGGTGGTTGTCGATCTTGCCGTTGCCGAGCAGCGTGAAGAGCTTCTTGACCTCGTGATCGCCGATCGCGCGGCGCAACCCGACATCCTCGACGTTGTCCACCGGCACCAGAACGGTCGTGTCGCTCGAAGCCATGCGCAGCGAATAGAAGCCGCACGTCGTACCCATGATGGTCCGGGTCTCGATGCGCTCGATGACCCCGAGGCCCTGATTGGGGTAGATGACCTTGTCTCCGACCTCGAACTGCAACATGGCCCCCTCGACGAAAAGGTGGACGGCAGCGCTGGACGGGCCTCTGCGAGAGGCGGGGAAACATTATAGCCGATCGACGCGCCGATCCCAACCGGAACAGCGTCACGGCCGGCGGCTGTTGTAGAGTAACCCCGTGCAACCGCGGCCGGCAGCCGCACGACGCCAGGAGGACGCGATGAGGTCACGACGGTTCCGCACGACGGCATGCGCGCTCTCGCTCGGCGCCCTCGCGCTCGCCGTGCCGCCGGCGGCGGGCCACGCGGCGGCGCAGGACAGCCGGAGCCTCGCCCCGTTCGTGCCGACGCCGAACGACGTGGTCGACCGGATGCTGACCCTGGCCGGCGTCACGGAGGACGACGTCGTCTACGACCTCGGATGCGGCGACGGGCGCATCGTCATCGCCGCGGCGCGGGACTTCGGGGCGCGGGGCGTCGGCGTGGACATCGACCCGCAGCGCATCGCCGAGGCGAACGCGAACGCGGAGCAGGCCGGCGTGCAGCACCTCGTGGAGTTCATCGAGCAGGACGCCATGGAGGTCGACGTGTCCGACGCGACCGTCGTGACCCTGTATCTGCTCTCGTCGTCGAATGCGCGATTGAAACCGATTCTGACGCGGCAGCTTCGGCCCGGCGCCCGGATCGTGTCGCACGCGTTCAGCATGGGCGACTGGGATCCGGACGTCGTCGATCGTTTCGAGGACGCCCGCGGAAGTACGCGTACACTCTATCTGTGGCGGCATGACGGCACCGTCAGGCCGTGACCCGGCAAGCCGGAGTGGCGAAACTGGCAGACGCGCTGGACTCAAAATCCAGTGGGGTTCACTCCTCGTGTGGGTTCGAGTCCCACCTCCGGCACCAGCTTCCCGCGGTCGAACGCGCGTCGAAGGGCGGAGTGCGGACCGCGGACACCCGCGCGGGAACCATCGACAGGCTGAAAGCGCTCACGTGGATTTCGCCACTCATCATCAGGAGGTTGCATCGTGTCACGTTTCTCCATCGCCGCCGCGATCGCCCCGGCCCTCGCGCTGGTCCCGCTCGGGGCCCAGCAGATCGACAACAGCGACGCGCCCGAGATCCCGTTCATCTCGGTGCCGGGCTATCTCAAGTACTCGCCCGAGATGAACCTCGGCGAGATCCTCGCCGTCGCCGAGAACTCCAAGGGGCACCTGCTGGTCCTCAACCATCCCGGCACCGCGACCAGCGGCCCGCTCTACGGCAATGCGACGACGCAGCTCTTCGAGTTCGACGACAACGGCAACTTCGTCCGCGAGCTAGGTCAGGGCGTGTACGGGCTCGGCTACTCGCACTCGGCCCGCTACGACCGGTACGACAACCTCTGGATCGTCGACAAGGGCACCAACGCGGTGACCAAGTTCAACCCGGCGGGCTACGTGACGATGAATCTCGGGCGGCGCCCGGAGGGATACGAGCCCCACGAGCACATCGCGCCGCAGGACGCCAGGCACGTCGACGGATACTTCAACGGGCCGACCGACGTCGGGTGGGATCCGGACGACAACATCTACGTCAGCGACGGCTACGTCAACTCGCGCGTCGCCAAGTTCGACAAGCACGGCAACTGGATCAAGTCCTGGGGCACCTACGGCACCGAGCCGGGACAGATCAGGCTGCCGCACAGCCTGGGCGTCGACCGCAACGGCCACGTCTACGTCGCCGACCGCTCCAACCGCCGTATCCAGAAGTTCGATTCGGACGGCAGCCTGCTGCAGATCATCCATCTGAACGTGCCGTACGACAAGACGCGGCAGCCGGTCCTCGGCAACGTGAATCCGAACGCGCCGGACGAAACGGCGCCGTGGACGATCTGTATCTCCGGCGGCGAGACGCAGTACCTGTTCGCGTCGGACGTGGAGCCGGGGCGCATCTACAAGATGACGCTGGACGGCAAGATCCTGGGCTGGCTCGGCGAATCAGGCAGGCAGATCGGACAGTTCAACTGGGTGCACGGTATTTCGTGCCGCTCGGAAGAGACGTTGTACGTGGCCGACCTGAACAACTGGCGCGTTCAGAAGCTGTTGCTCGATCCGCGCGGCAGCTCCACGGAGCAGTAGTACGGAATCTACGGGAGGGAGCCGGGAACGCCGCCGCCGGGATGGCGAAGGCGTTCTCCCCTCTCCGCGCTTGCCTCTACTCCGCGGCCTTTTCTTCCCGTCGCGACGCCCAGTACTTCCGCATCCGCTCCGAGATGGCCCGGCGCTGCTCCTCGGTCATCGCACGCTTCCGCTTCGGGGCCGGAGCGGCCACATCCACCACCTTGCGCGCCTTCGTCCGTCCACGCGCGGGCGCATCCTCCAGCTCCAGCGCTTCGATGGCGCGCTGTATCGCGACGAGCTGCCTCTTGAGCGCTTTCTCTTCGTTCCTCAGCACTTCCAGGACTCCGCTCTTCGACATTGTTCACCAGCCCCCCTTTGGACCGGACCCGCGGCAGCATCGCGCGGATCCCCGACTACCCGCGATCGCGCGATAGTCTACTACAAATTTCATACCTGTATGAAGCACGTCGATTCGACCGACACGCCGCCGCACACGCACGCCGCCTGTGCGACGACCTCTTACGGAAGGGGAAGCACGCGTCCGAACGGCGCCGTGGCGGCGCCCACCGGCCGTTACGAATCGCCGGCAGCCCCGCGCCGCGCTGCCGTCAATCGCCGCCGCCGGGCGAATGCGCGCAGGTCGGTTACCTGATCGAATTCATCGACGATCTCGCGGCCGATGAGCTCTTCCAGAATGTCCTCCAGGGTAACGATGCCGGCGAACCCCCCGAACTCGTCGATCACGGCCAGCATGTGCTGCCGGCGGGCGAGAAAGGTCCTCAGCACCTGATCGAGCGGCGCGGCGCTCACCACGAAGTTGATGGGCCGCATCATGGTCTCCAGAGTCGTCTCGAAGCGGTCCTCGGCGACCGCTTTCAGGATATCCACCTTGTGCACCACCCCGACCAGTTCCTCGGGATCCCCGGCGTAGACGGGAATGCGGCTGTACTCGTCGAGCTCCGCGAGCGCCGCCGCATCGCGGACCGTCACGGAAGCGCCGAGAATGAAGACGACCGGGCGCGGCGTCATGACCTCCGACACAGTGCGCCGCTCGAGCGCGAGGACGTTCTGGATCACGCGGGCTTCATGCGGCTGGAAATCCCCCGACCGCAGGCCGAGCCCGACCATCGTGAGCAACTCGTCGTCGGAGATGCGGTGCTCCTGGGATTCGGAGCGGATGACGCGGGTGGCGAGCTGTGTCAGCGCGATGAGCGGGCGGAAGAGCGCCACGAGCCACGCCAGCGGTCGGGCGACGAACGGCGCGAGCGCCCGGGAATAGACCACCCCCACCGTCTTCGGCAGCACCTCCGAGAAAAGAAGGATGGCCAGGGTGAAGACGAGTGAGAACACCCAGATGCGCGCCGCGCCGAAGGCGCCCGCCGCCAGCGCGCCGGCCAGCGCGCCGCCGCCGGTGTTCGCGATGGTGTTGAGCGACAGCACCGCGGCGATCGGCCGATCCACCTTCTGCCGCATCTGCTTCAGAATGCGGCCGGAGGGACGCTTCGCGCGGTCGAGGGCCTCGATTCGACTTGCCGGGACCGAATACAGAACCGCCTCGAACAGCGAGCAGGCCGCGGAGGTTCCGACTACCAGGCCGACTACGACGAGCAACTCCAGCATGGCGGTCTCCGGTTGATGGCGGCGGTGCTCCGGGTCCCGCCGGGCGCCGGCAACGCGGGCGCGCTCCCACCGGCGCCCGGCCGACGCGCCGGAAGAGCCTCACCGGCCAGGGTCGACCGCCTGCGACTCGGCGCTCCGGTTGCGCCCGGTCCAGCAGCTCCGCGTCCTTCGCCTTCTGCAGGGGTCGACCGCCTGCGACTCGGCGCTCCGGTTGCGCCCCCAGGCTGGAAGAGCCTCACCGGCCGAGGTCGACCGCGAGCAGGGTGTCCTGGTTCCGGACGTAGAGCCGGCCGTCCGCCAGCGCCGGATAGGCGCGCACGGTGCCGCGGAGCAGGCGCGCGCGAGCCACCGGCGTGAACGCGTCCGGCGAGGCTTCGGCAAGCAGCAGCTCCCCCGACTCGCGCATGACCACCAGCAGACCGCCGGCCAGCAACACGCTGCCGGCGCCGAATCGGGGGACGTCCCAGGCGACGTCTCCGGTCTCGAGGGCCACCGCGCGCAGGCTCGGCCCGAACTCCTGCCGCCCGTGGTAGCCATAGAGGTAGCCGTCCCGGTGCACGCTGGTCGCGTAGTGGTTGGACATCACGCCGTCCGACGTCCACAGCTCCTCGAGTCCGGATCGGGTGATCCGAAACAGACCGGCGCCGGTGCCGTACTGCGCCGAAACGAAGACCAGGTCGTCGATGACCAGCGGGGTCGCGGCGTTGACCGAGGCGCGGATGCGGGCCCGCCAGCTCCGGCGCAGGCGCTCCCGGCCGCTGGCGGGATCGAGGCTCACCAGGTTGTCGCGCGTGAAGAACAGGGCGTGCCGGACGCCGCCGATGGTCGCCCCCACCGGAGACGAATAGCTCGCCTCCTCGCCGGCCACCGTCCAGAGCACCGCGCCCGAGCCGGCGTCGAAGGCCACGATGCCGGCCCCCGGCCCGCCGACGTTGGCCAGCACCCTTCCTTCCTCCACCAGCGGCGAACCGGCGGCGCCGAAGAACGCCTTGCGGAAACGGAACCGCGCGCGCGTGTCGACGCTCCAGACGCCGGACCCGGTGTCGAGATCGACCGCGTGCAACCGTCCCTGCGCCCCGAACGTGTAGACGCGGCCCTCCGCCACGACCGGCGCGGAGCGCGGTCCTTCGTCGAACCCGAAGTCGTCGCGATAACTCGTCGGGTAGTCGTAGCGCCAGATGGGCGCACCGGTCTCGGCGTCCAGGGCCTCCAGCACCTCGCGGTCGCGCACGCGATGGAACAGCAGCAGGCGGTCGCCGGCGACGACGGGGCCCGCGAAGCCCTCGCCGACGGGCCGGCGCCAGAGCTCGCGGGGCGCCCCGCCCGGCCACGCGCGCGCCAGGGGCGGTCCGAGGTACCGGCCGTCCCGCTCCGGACCGAGGAAATGCGGCCAGTCCTGCGCGCCGAGGGTCCCCCCGCCGGCGAGCAGGAGGGCCGTCCCGACGCCCGCACACCGCATGCCTTTCGACGTCATGTTCCGGCGCGCCCCGCTCGAAGCCCTCATCGTCCCCTCCCGGCTCTCGCTCCGCCTTCCGGCGCCTGCCATTCTCTCGCCAGCGCCGCGTAGACCACGTGATCGACGAAGTGGTCGTACAGCCACTCCGCGTCGCGCAGCAGCCCCTCTTCGCGCAGGCCGAGGCGGACCGGGACGGCCCGACTCCGGTGGTTGCCCGACGCGCAGCGGATCTCGACGCGGTTGATCCGGGCCGCGTCGAAGGCCCGGGTGATCAGCGCGCGGCACGCCGCCGTCGTCAACCCGCGGCCCTGGTACTGCTCGCCGATCCAGTACCCGAGCGACGTGCTCCGGTTGCGCCAGTCGACGTGGTGATGGCCGACGACGCCGGCGATACGTCCATCCACAGTCAGGGCGAGCTGGACGCCGTCGTTGCGGGCCGCCTGATCCCGCGCGGCGCGGATGAACGTCCGCGTATCGTCGACCCGGCGGACGCTGTCGAGCCACGGCAGCCATTGCCGCAGGTAACCACGGTTGGCGTCGGTCAGCGCGAACAGCTCGTCGGCGTCCGCGAGGTCGAGCGGCACGAGCCGGCTGCCGTCGGTGACCGGAATCGTCAGCATCGAGGGTCCGGCGCCAGCGCGCCCCGATTGGCGCCGATTATAGCTGCGTCCCGTGCGAGCGCCTCGCCGCTCCCGGTGCTGCGCGGGATCCGCCACGGACTGCCGGCGCGCGGTACGGGAGGGCCGCGGCACGTATAATGCTTGTTGCATCGCACCCGCCGCGGCGCAGGACGACGGACAGACGGCACCGTGTCTCAGGATTCGACCTATCTCGACGCACTCCGGGCGCGTGCGGCCGCGTTGCCGTTCTTCCGGCTCATCGGGCTGGAGGTCGTCGACATGCAGCCGGGGCGCTCCGTCCTGGCCATCCGGCACCGCCCGGATCTCGCGCAGCCGGTCGGCATCCTGCACGGCGGCGTCACGGCGGCGCTGGTCGACACCGGAATCGCCTACGCGATTCTGGCCCGCGACGAGATTCGACCGCTGATCGAGACGGGCGGCTCGGTCGTCGCCATCGATCTGCGGATCAAGTACTTCCGTCCGGTCGCGGCCGGAAAGCTGACCTGCGTCTCCACCGTGACGCGCATGGGGCGGCGGATCATCCACGGCGAGAGCATCGTCACCAACGAGCAGGCCAAGGAGGTCGCCCGCGGCGACTCCATCTACGGGACCGTGACTCGGGACGAAACGGCGCGGCGCGGCGCACCGTCCGGCGCCATGCACGTGATGCCGGAGGCGATGGCGCACGCCGTTTCCGGGGAGGGGGCATGAGGGTTCATCGTCGACCTGCATTCGTCGTCGTTCTGGTCCTGAGCGCGCTCGCGTGCAGCGTACCGAGCGGGCAGGCGCAGGAACGGACGCCGGCCGTCCGGATGATTCCGGTAGAAGGCGAAGGCGCTCGCTACTGGCCGCGGTGGCGCGGCCCTTCCGGCCAGGGGATCGTCGCGGACTCGGGGTACCCGGACCGCTGGAGCGCCACCGACAACGTCGTCTGGCGCACGAGCGTGGCGGGACGCGGCAACTCGTCGCCCGTCGTCTGGGGCGATCACATCTTCCTGACGGCCGGCCGCGACCGCGGCCGACGCCTGTACGTCCTGGCCTACCGGCGCGGCGACGGGGCGCTGCGATGGGAGACCGAGGTCGCGCCGGGGCCGCGGGAGGCGGTGCACCAGAAGAACGGCCCGGCATCGGCCACCCCGGTGACCGACGGCGAGCGCGTGTACGTATCGCTCGGCAGCCGGGGGCTGGCGGCGCTCGACTTCGACGGCGAAATCCTCTGGCACACCGAGGTGGGACGCATCGCCAACTACCATGGACCGGCCGGCTCGCCGCTGCTCTACCGCGACAAGATCATCATCTACCAGGATCAGCGGCGCGGCGGCTTCGTCGCCGCCTACGACACCGCGACCGGCGAGCGGATCTGGCGGACCTCCCGCCGCCAGAGCGTCGGCTGGGGAACGCCGGTGGCGATCCGGGTCGGCGACCACGACGAGCTCGTCGTCAGCAGCCAGCGGACGGTCAACGCCTACGACCCGGACACGGGACGGGAACTGTGGCGCTGCGGCGGGAACAACTTCGAGGTCATCCCGACGCCGGTCGTCGAAGCGGGCCTCGTCTTCTGCACGTCGGGGCGCGCCGGCCCGACGCTGGCGATCCGCCCCGGCGGACGGGGCGACGTCACCGACACGCACGTCGCGTGGTCGACCTCGCGCGGTTCGCCGTTCGTCCCGTCGCCGCTCGCCGCCGACGGCTACCTCTACACCATCAACGACATGGTGAGCATCGTCACCTGCTTCGAGGCCGCCACCGGCGAGGTCATGTGGCAGGCGCGCCTCGGCCGCGCCGTCCGGGAGGGATTCTCGGCCTCCCCGGTGCTGGTGGACGGCAAGGTGTTCTTCACGAACGACGACGGCATCACCTTCGTCCTGCGGGCGGGGCCGGAGTTCGAGCTGCTCCACACCAACGACATCGGCGCCCGGACCTTCGCGTCGCCGGCCATGGTGGACGGGAGGTGGTACATCCGGACGGAGGGCGAGCTGCTGGCCGTCGGCAACGCGCCCTGAGGGCGCACGGACCCGCTCCGGGCGGGTGACCCGCGGCGGCGACCATCCGCCGCGGGTCACGCGGTCCGGTCGATTGGAAGTCGTTCAGAAGATCGCCAGCGGGTTGAGCGGCGACCCGGTTCCGCCCTCCACCGCGAGCGGCGCCGCCACCAGCAGGAACTCCCAGCGGCCCTGCCGCGCCGCCTCGGCCGCCAGTGCCTCCAGATCGAGGTTGTCGAACAGCGGCATGCCCATCGCCACGATGGTCAACTGGTGGATCGGCTGCGTCACGCCCTCGACGCCCGACGGCAGCACGTCGTTGGTGCCGTCGGCGCCGAGCATGGCGACGCCCCGCTCGCGGAGCCAGGGCGCGACCGAGGCATGGAGCCCGGCCGCCTCGCGGTTGATCTCCCACGGTCCGTGCTCGGCCCGGCGGGCCCAGCGTCCCGTCCGCACGAACAGGATGTCGCCGCTCTCCACCCGCATGCGCGCCTCGCGCTCCCACGCCTCGAGGTCCTCGACGTGGATCGGCGCGCCCGGCTCCAGATAGTCGACGCCCTGCAGGCGCGGGATGTCCATCAGGATGCCGCGGCTGACGATCCCCTGCTTGTAGTTGCTCACCCCCAGCCTGGCGCACCCCGCCACGGTCACCTCGTCGGCGCGGACGTAGCCGTTGTACAGCGCCCCCTCGTGCATCATGTGGCAGAGCGAGTCCATATGCGAGTGCGCGTAGCCGTGGTAGGCGAACGTATAGCGGTCGCTGCGGAACGGACCCGGGCGATCCGGGCCGAGCATCTCGTAGCCGACCGGCGAAGTGGCCTCGACGTCGGCCTCGGTCAGATAGGTGTGCGAAAGGGATACGGAGACGCCCGCCGTGGCCAGGGCCAGCGCGCCCCGGCGCTTCTCCGGCGTCACGAGGTTGAGCGTGCCCAGCTCGTCGTCCTCGCCCCAGCGGCCCCAGTTGGAGAGCTCGGTCATCCAGCCGGCGATCGTCTCCGCCGTGACCTCGTCCGGCCCCTGCGCCCCGAGCGGAGCCGACACCGTGAGCCATGCCCCCAGCAGCGCGCTGACGAGCCCCGCCACGCCGATCCGGTAGCCAGTCGTCCTCTTCATTGCTGTGCTCCTCCGCCCTCCGGTTGAACGGAATCCCGCGGACGTCCGCCGTGCATCGACGCACCGGATTCTACACGGGCGGCAGGCGGAGCCGCAGGCGACGATTGACGGGCTAGAACCGGAACAGACGATTGAACTTCACGACGAACGCGCGGTTCTCCAGTGCCGGGAACCGCGGCGTCAGCGTGTCGCGCTCGTCCGTGTAGACGACGAAGAGCTCGCTGCCGGGCCGGTACTCCCACCGCAGGCGGACGTTGGTGCCCAGCGAGTCGGCACCCGAGTTGTACTGCAGGAGCGCCGCCACGAACATGCGGGGCGTGAGGGTGTAGACGGCGCGCGTCGCGACGAGCTCGGTCGTGAAGTCGCCCTGCGGCAGCTCGATCCAGTTGAACGACAGTGACGGCTCCACCGACAACTGCGGCGACAGGTTGACGCGGCCGCGGAAGTAGCCGACGCTGGTCCACTCGCCTCCGAAGAACCGGCCGCGGTCGAAGGTCAGTCCCCCGGACACCCTGCGCTGCTGTCCCAGGGCGTAGACGACCCGCGAGTTCACGAAGGAATAGCCGCCCACCGGGATCGTGACGTCCTTGTGGATGTCGAACGGTTCCTCGAGGAACTCGTAGTTGTCGGTGGCGCCGGCGAAGAAGCGGTCGCCGTTCTCGAACTCGATCCCGAAGATCCCCTGCTGCAGGCGCGTCTCCAGCCGCCCCGCCCCGTCGGCGATGTAGTCCAGGCTGCCCTGGAACAGGAACTTGCGCACTGTTTCAATCGACCGCGGGCGCGGGCTGAAGCGGAACGATCCGAACGAGCGCCGGAAGTCGTCGCGGCGCAGGAAGCCGACCTCGGGGTTGAAATTGGCCCCTACGCCGAGCCGGTCCAGCACCAGCCCCCAGCGATCGCCGCTGTATTCGAGCTGCGCCTGGTAGCTGGCGTCGTCGCCGCGCCGCCCGGGGGTCTCGGTCCGGGCTACGTAGGTGTTGACGTTCAGGTTGTCGTAGAAGGAGAACACGCCGTCGACACCGTAGGCATGGCTGGCGCCCGGCGCATCGACAGATACGGAGCGGCCGGTGAACAGCGCTCCGACCGCGCTCCGGCGCAGCACGTCGCGCTTCAGGCGGGCCACCGCGAAGTTCGTCGGCGCGGTGCCCGACTCCGACTCCGCGCCGGTCTGCACGTCGAGCAGGCCGATGCTGTAGGGTCCCACCTTGCCGGTGAGCCGGCCGCCGCCCTGAATCGGCACGGTCCGCCCCGCGTTCAACCCGATGCGGCGGCTGAAGAAGAGCACCGGCGCGTCGCCGCCGAACCGTTCGCCCCTGAAATAGAAGGTGGTCGGGTCGCCGCGGAACCCGCCGCCGAAGTCGAAGATCCCCTGCCCTTCGAGGAAGAATTCGCGCTTTTCCGGAAAGAACAGGCTGAAGCGCGTCAGGTTGACCTGCTGCTCGTCCACCTCCACCTGTGCGAAGTCGGTGTTGTAGGTCAGGTCGGCGGTCAGCCCCTGCGTCACGCCGTACTTGACGTCCACCCCGAAGTCGCCGCCGGGGTCGTTCGACAGCCGCGGCGCGGCGTTCAGGTCGGTCGTCACGTCGGAGATGGCGTACGGCTTGACCTCGAGCCGGGTGCCGGACTCCGGCACCTCGACACCCACGAGCGTGGCGGCCGACGAGAACCGGAACATGCCCTGGAACGCGAGCGCGGCCGGTATCGGCGTCAGGAACGACCGTTCGTTCGTCGAGGCGACGTTGCGCTGGAAGTTGATGCCCCAGATCTGCGACGGACCGGTCCGGTAGCGGAGGGACTTGAACGGAATGGCCATCTCCAGGGTCCAGCCCTGCTCGAAACGGCCGGCCCGCACGTCCCACACCGCGTTCCAGTCGAGGTTGGGGGTCCGCTCGTTGGTGATCGTGGCGTCGAACAGCGCCCCGAGCGCGTTGGTGATGAAGTTGAAGCCGTTCCGCCGGTCGTAGTAGGTGTCGAGCACCACCGAGAAGGTCTCGTTGCCGAACATGCTGTAGCTGTCGCGCTTCATCTCGTTGGCGATGATCCGCTCCGGCTCGGTGCTCCAGCAGCGGGCGGCGACGTAGAAGGTGTCCCGGTCGAACAGCACCCAGACCTCGGTCTGATCCCGCGCCGGCGCACCCTCGTCCGGCTCCTGCTGGATGAAGTCGGTCACCGGCGGCACGGTGTAGTAGACGCGCTCGTCGAGCTGCCCGTCGAGCTGCAGCGGACCGTCGAGCCGGATCGCCCGCATGGTGGCGCGGCCCTCGGCGTCGCGGGCGATGACCTCCGGCGCGAGCGGCGGAGATGGACCGTGGATGATCGCGGGCGCCATCGCGAACCCGGCGCTTCCGGTGGCGCCCGCGGCCGGCGCCGGCGGAGAAGGCACGGCGGCCGGCGAGGCTCCGCTGCGGGACGTCCGCGATACCGGACGGGCGGCTGCGGCCGGCGCCGGCAACGCGGCGGCGCGGGCCAGGCGGGCGCTCAGCTCGTCCTGCAGCGCGAACAGGTCGGACACCGCGCCGTCCACCGTCGTGGCGAACTCCACGCGCCCGGTCTTCGCGTTCAGCAGCTCGGCGGTGAGCCGGACCCGGCCGGCGAGCCGCTGATAGCCTCCGCGCACCAGCCAGCGTCCCGGCAACCGCGAGGCGCGCGGGACGAGGTCGGTGTCGAGCGTCGCCGCGATGCCGTTTCCGATCCAGTCGTCGGCCGGGTCGCTGCTGATGTTGCGGAAAGGCAGGACGGTGATCGCCGTCGCGAATTCACCTGGCCGCGTCGGGACGAAACCCTCGCCTTCGGCGTGCTCGGCGGACAGGGCCGGAGGAGCCGGGATCGATCCCTCCCCCGCCGGGTCCTGCGCCGACAAGACCGCCGGCGCCGCGACGCTCACGGCCAGCCAAGTGCTGACGAAACGGAACCGTACAGATGGGAAGGACATGCGCGAGCGCAACGTAGTAGTTTATCGCGATGCCATCTTCTCCCGATCTTTGCGCGCGGCCGGCGGCCGATCTTGTCCGTTCCATGGCGGCCCGCGAGGTGTCGGCGGTCGAAGTGATGGAAGCCCACCTCGCCCGCATCGAGCGGATCAACCCGACCGTCAACGCCATCGTCACGCTCGTCCCCGACGAGGCCCGCCGCGCGGCGGCGGAGGCCGACGCCGCCGTCGCGCGCGGCGACGCACCGGGTCCGCTGCACGGGCTGCCGGTGGCCCACAAGGACCTGACGTGGACGAAGGGCATCCGGACCACCTTCGGGTGCCGGGCGTTCGAGCACTTCGTGCCCGACGAGGACGCACTCATCGTCGAGCGCCTCAAGGCGGCCGGGGCGATCACCCTCGGCAAGACCAACACCCCGGAGCTCGGCGCCGGATCGCAGACGTTCAACGCCGTCTTCGGCGCCACGCGCAACCCCTGGGACACGACGAAGACGTGCGGCGGCAGCAGCGGCGGCGCGGCAGTGGCCCTCGCCACGGGGATGCTCCCGATCGCCGACGGCAGCGACCTGGGTGGATCACTGCGCAATCCGGCCGGCTACTGCAACGTCGTCGGCTTTCGCCCCTCGCCGGGGCGCGTGCCGATCTGGCCGAGCCAGGCCGCCTGGTTCCCGATGGGCGTGCAGGGACCGATGGCGCGCAACGTGACCGACGCCGCCCTGCTGCTCAGCGCCATCGCCGGCCCGGATCCGCGGGCGCCGATCTCCTTGCCGGAACCGGGAAGCGTGTTCCGGCCGCCCCTGGAGCGCGACATCGAAGGCGTCTGTGTCGCCTGGAGCCGCGACCTCGGCGGCCTGCCGGTGGACCCCCGGGTGACGGCGGTGATCGACGCCGAACGCGGGACGTTCGAACGCCTCGGCTGCGTCGTCGAGGACGCCGAGCCGGACATGGGCGGCGCCGCCGACGTGTTCAGGGTATGGCGCGCCTGGCACTTCGAGCTCTGTTACGGAAGCCTGCTCGACGAGCACCGGGAGCTGCTGAAGGACACCGTGATCTGGAACATCGAGGAGGGACGGCGCCTCAGTGGCCCGCGCCTCGGAGAATCGATGCGCGCCTGGACCGCGCTCCTCGACCGCGTGCGGCGCTTCTTCGAGCGTTACGAGTTTCTCGTGCTCCCGGTCAGCCAGGTACCGCCGTTCGACGTCGACCAGCCCTACGTGACCGAGATCGACGGCGTGGAGATGGAAACCTACGTCGACTGGATGAGCTCCTGCGCCCACATCTCGGTGCTCGGCCTCCCGGCCATCTCCGTTCCCTGCGGGTTCACGGAGGACGGTCTGCCCGTGGGCATCCAGATCGTCGGCCGCCAGCACGACGACCTCGGGGTGCTGCGGCTCGCGCATGCCTTCGAACAGCTCAATGGCGCAGGCCTGCGCAGACCGCCGATCGACGATCTCGAGCCGAGTGGGGGCAGGTGAAGACGCTCCGCGTTCGCACCATCGACCGTGTGATCCATTCGCTGTTCGCGTGCGTACTGTTTCTCGCCGTTCTGTTCCTGTGGCATCGCTCGTACGAACGGTCCTGCGTGGCCCTCGTGCTTCCGGCCCTGACCTTGCTCGTAATCTTCAGCGGGCTGCTGGAACACCGGCGGGAACGGAAACGCTTCGCCGTCGCCTACTATCTCGACCACCGATCGTCCCTGCACCACCGGCTGCAGGGGGCATGGCTGTCCGCGCCGATCAGCCTGGCCGCGGCCGTGCCGCTGACGGCGTTCCTGGTCGTCTTCGCCGCGCGCGCGCGTCCCCCCGACTGGTTGATCCTCTGCATCGCGGCAACCGTCGCGCCAACGTTTTTCAACGCTCTGTCATACTGGCCCGGACGTCATTTCAGGCGTGACGCCGGAGACGGCGAACGACGTGCAGCGGTCGTCGACATCCTGGTCGCACGCATGGCGGGAACGCTGCTGCTGGCCGCTGTAGCCGTCGTCCATCTCTACGTCAGCTACTACTTGGTTCCGGTGCCGGGAGAGGACATCTTTCCCGATTCGCTCGAACGGACCGTGGAAGCATTCTCGGTCCGGGCGCGTTCAGCATGCCCCATCGTCCAGAACACGCTGCTGCTCGCGACGCAGATCGAGGGCCTGTCCTGGTACTTCGTCACGACCGCGGCGACGTCGCCCTGGATGCACGACGGGATGAGCTTCCTTCTGTGGGCCGCTTTCTTCATGAACGCGGCGATGGTGTTCGGCGGCTTCATCCGCGGATTGGAAGGGTCGATCCTGCTCGCCTGGCGCGTGGTCGAACGGCATCGAAAGGAGTAACCATGTCGACAGGAACCGACAACGACGATGCAACGGGCCACCGTTCCAGCCATCCACGGGAGGACTGCCCCGAAGAATCGGAGGACACGCCGCCGGAGGGATCGGGCCGGACGGGGTTCATGTCCTGGGCGCGGCGGGCGATCCTCATGCTGCTATCCGCCACGCTTCTGTCGATCGTGGTCGTGATTGCCGCGTTGGGCCCCCTCCTGTACGTGGGCCCACTGCACGTGGATCCGCCGTTTCCGGCTGCCACCGCGCACCTGCCGTGCCCGCCCGCCTGGGGAACCGACCCCATAACGGACGCCGAACTGGAGTCGCTGGCGCAACGGCGGTGGCGTGAGTTTCAGTGGCGCCTGCGCCGCGAACCGCTTCCACGAACAGAACAGGCGCTCCGGGACCATGTAGACGCGGCGTTCGACCCGGTCTACGCTCGCATTCCCGGATTTCTGGACTGGCACTATTCGGCCGCCGGGCAGTACACGCAGCTCGCGCAGGCGATTTCCAATCAACTGCTCGAGTCGCAACTTGCGCAGGCAGCCCTCGATCGACTGCGGAACTCGCAACTCGCGCGGGCGGCTCTCGCTCGGCTGCATGAATCGCAGCTCGCACAGGCGGCCCTCGACCGATTGCAGGGCTCGGAACGCATCCGGTCGGCCCTCGATCAACTGCAACAGGGAGTGGATTCACGGTTGTTCGCGGATCTGCCCGACCGCATCCGGGACGCATCCGTCAGCGTCGAGAGGGTCATGCAGAAAGAGATGCGCACCCTGGTCGAGCAGCGGATACGGAACGAAGCGCAGACGTTGCCGGCCGCCCCGTACGCAGGGCCCGGGACGCCATGCCCGGACGTCGGCACGGCCGGGCTGCGCGTTGCGTACGAGCGCATGTTGAGAACGGCCATGCCACACACCATGCGGCGATTCACGGCTACCGCCGCCCCGACGGGCATCCTCGCAGCCGGCGCCGGCTTTCGCGGCGCGGCCGCGGCAGGAGCGCTCATCAGGGGCCTGTCCAGGAGACTGCTGCCCGGGAGCCTGCTCTCCAGAACTGCGAGCGGGACCGCACGCGCAGTCGGCACCGCGGTGGCGGGCCTGGCAACCGGCGCCGCCGCCTGGCTGCTCGTCGACGCCGCCGTCCTGTTCGTCGACGAGCACTTCAACCGGGACGACCTCGAACGGGAGCTGACCGCCCTGGTCGACCAACAGAAGGCGGAGATCGAGGCGGCGATGTCGAGAGCCGTCGCCGACGCCAGGTCGGAGGCGTTGGGTGCGTCCACGCCGTCCGAGCTGTGAGCAGCCACGATAGACCGATCGCCTTCCCGGCCGGCGGGTGAAATGCCCGCCGGCCTGCCAGCAGCGCGGTGGCGATCACAGCACGGGTGTGTCGAGGCCGGCGATGAACCGGATGCCCGGCACATGGAGACGGGTCAGCTTCGCGTCGTTGGTCAGGAACAGATCGACCCCGGCTGCGGCCGCGCAGGCGAGATGGATCGCGTCGGGCGCGCGCGTTCCGTGCCGCGCCCGGATGTCCGCGTAGCGCTCCGCCGCCGCCGTATCGAACGACAGCAACTCGACGTCCGGAGGCTTCATCGTTGTACGAATCGTCTCCGCCAAGCGCCGGTCACGCCGTTTCACGGCGCCGGCGAGCACCTCTCCGACGCCGAACGCGCTCGAACAGAGCTGGTCCCCGCGAGCCTCCATCCGCGCGAGGATCCGACCCACCTGGTCGACGTACTCGGGATGCTCTTCGAGCCAGTAGATGAAGAGCATCGTGTCCCAGTAGATCCGGGACGTCACTTCGGTCCCACCGAACCGCCGGGCCCTCCGGTGTCGTCACCGGTGCTGTCGACGGATTCGTAGAACGAGTCGCGTTCCTGCTGAAGCCAGCGCTCGCCGCCCCCGAGGGCCGCGAACGTCTCCCTGCCGATGCCTCGAAGGTCCCGGATCGCGTTCCGGGGCGACCGGTTCTCTCGCGCGTCCGACCGCAGACGGTAGGTGAAGGTCGTCGTCGTGCTCTGCTTCGACGGCGGGCCCTCCACCTGGACCGCGAGATCGTGCTCCTCGAGAAACTTCCGAGCGCGCAACGCGCCGCAGACGGCAGGAGCCCGTTCCCCTTTGAAGCCCAAGCCTCGAAGGACGTCCCCGGCCACGACGGTGACCGTCGGCTCGCCGAGCCGGCGCGCCGGCTCGATGTAACGATCGACGACGTGCGATCGGATGGTGTCGGCAATGCTCATGATCGTCGTCTCCCCTCTCAGGCGGTCACGCTCTGCCCGATGGCATCGCAGGCGGAGATCGTGATCCGGATCGGCCCGAACCCGCCGGCGGCGAACGAACTTCGCCTCCTGCCGGACACGGCGAGCATCCCCGCCGGCGCAACGGGCAGGGCGCCCCGCAGGACCTAGCTCCAGGAATCGCCGTGATCGTCCCCGCCCCAGGAGCACCCACGCATTGAAAAGAGAATTCATCCATCTCTATTAGAATATATTCTATTCTACGCAAGTCAAGCGGGCCCGATGCGGGGAACGCGGCCCGTCGGCTGGGGATTTCAGGCCGAACGATCCCCCAGGCCGCCGATCCGATCGTCCGCTTCGATCGGACGATCCTCGGCCCGAAGCGGTAGAATGCGGGTCGATGCACGCGTGATCACCCACGACCGCGGGAGGCTCCGATGTCAGCTCCGACCAGTCGATTCCTGGCGATCCTCGTAGCCGTCACTCTGGCCGCCGCCGGCCTGATGCTCGACGGCGAAACCACTTCCGCGTGGCAGGCGATCACTCTCGACGCCGACGACGTCGGGGGCGTCGTCAGCAGCCCGAACGGCCCCGAGGCGGGCGTCTGGGTCATCGCCGAGACCGACGATTTCCCCACCCGGCTGCGCAAGATCGTGGTGACGGATGACGAGGGACGCTACGTGCTGCCGGATCTCCCCGACGCGGATTACGAGATCTGGGTGCGCGGCTACGGCCTCGCCGATTCGCCGAAGGTCGCCGGCCGGCCGGGGCGGACGCTCGACCTGACCGCGGTGATCGCGACGGACCCGCAAGAGGCCGCCGCCGTCTACCCGGCGAACTACTGGTACGCGCTGATGCAGGTGCCCGACCCCTCCGAGTTCCCGGGCACCGGCGCGGCCGGCAACGGCATCCCGCCGACCGTGCGCACGCAGGCCCACTGGGTCGACCTGCTCAAGCAGGGCTGCCAGCTCTGTCACCAGCTCGGCAACCTGGCGACGCGCGAGATTCCCAACGCCGCGGACTTCGACTCGACCGAGGCGGCCTGGGCGCACCGCATCATGACGGGCCAGCGGGCATCCAACATGGGCGCCACCATCAACCGCTTCGGGCGCCGACGCGCGATTGCGGCCTACGCGGAGTGGACCGACCGCATCATGGCGGGCGAAGTGCCTCCCCAGCCGGAACGGCCGCAAGGACGCGAGCGCGACGTCGTGCTCACCATGTGGGAGTGGGGCGGCGAGACCGGCTACATCCACGACGAGATCGCGAGCGACAAGCGCGATCCGCGGGTCAACGCCGGCGGCCCGGTCTACGGCGTGGAGTTCGCCGGGGACAAGCTCGTGTGGGTGGACCCGGGACGCAGCGAGGCGCACGAGATCCCGCTGCCGGTGCGCGACACCCCCGGCGAGGGCGACTACCGCTCCTACATCGCGCAGGAGATGCCGAACCCGTCCTTCTACTACGGCGACGAACTGCTCTGGAACAACCCCGGCAACCCCCACAACCCGATGATGGACGCCGAGGGGCGCGTCTGGATGACCCACCAGATCCGGGGCCCCGGCAACCCGGCGTGGTGCCGCGAGGGTTCGGACAACCCGTTCGCCCGCTACTACCCCGTCGAGCGGGCCGCCCGGCACGTCGCCTGGTACGACCCGGCAACCGGACACGTGGAGCTCATCGACACCTGCTTCAACACGCACCATCTGCAGTTCGGCTTCGACGACGACGACACGCTGTACCTCAGCTCGGTCAGCGACGTCATCGGTTGGGTCAACACGAACACCTATGCCGAGACCGGCGACGAGCAGGCGTCGCAGGGCTGGTGCCCGACCCTCGTCGACACCACCGGCGACGGGCGGATCGGCGAATGGACCGGCCTGCGCGAGGAGCCGGACCCGGCGAAGGACCGCCAGATGGGCCGGGGCTGGTACGGCATCGTGCCCGATCCGACCGACGAGAACGTCGTCTGGGCCGCCTCGGGCGGCGTTCCCGGCCAGATCGTGCGGCTGTCGATCGGCGACGACCCGCCGGAGACGTGCATCTCCGAGTACTACCAGCCGCCGTTCGAGAACCCGGACGCGCCGATCCAGGGCTACTCGCCCCGCGGCATCGACATCGACCGCAACGGCGTCGTGTGGACCGCCCTGTCCGGCAGCGGGCACGTCGCGAAGTTCGACCGCAGCCGCTGCGCGGTGCTGAACGGACCGACCGCCACCGGCCAGCACTGCCCCGAGGGATGGACGCTCTACGCCACGCCGGGACCGCAGATGCAGGGCGTGGACGCGCACGGCAGCGCCGACTTCCACTATTACAACTGGGTCGACCAGTTCGACACGCTGGGCCTCGGCGAGAACGTCCCGATCGCCACCGGCTCGACCTCGGACTCGCTGCTGGCGTTCCTGCCGGAGGAGGAGGAGTTCGTGATCCTGCGCGTGCCGTATCCGCTCGGCTTCTACTCGCGCGGCATGGACGGGCGCATCGACGATCCCGACGCCGGCTGGAAGGGACGCGCGGTGTGGGCCGACTACGGCACGAACGCGGTCTGGCACGTGGAGGGCGGCAAGGGCGCGCAGGGCAACCTGGTGAAGTTCCAGGTGCGCCCGCACCCGCTGGCGCACTAGCCCGGCGCGGCGGACGCCCCGACGGCCCAGCCCGGATGACGAGCGCTGCCGACCCGCACTTTCGATCGAGCGTTCATCGCCGCGATGGGTGCTCGGCGTTAACGTCCGCGCCGCGGAGCCACCGTCCGCCCGGCTACTCGCGCACCAGATGCCGCCCGTGCAACGGCCGGCCGGGCTGGACGCCCTCCACCAGCGCGCCGTCCCGGACGACGAACGTGCCCGCGACCAGCACGTGCTCGATGCCGGCGGAGTACCGGTCCGGCGCGTCGTAGGTGGCGCGATCGAGGATCCGCTCGGGATCGAAGATCGTCAGGTCGGCGTCGCTGCCGGCCTGCACGCGCCCCTTGCGGGCCATCTCCGGCACGATGCCTTCGAGCCGCCGGGCCGGCAGCAGGGTCATCTTGCGGAGGGCGTCCATCAGCGACAGCGCGCCGCGGTCGCGGGCGTAGTGGCCGAGAATGCGCGCGAAGGTCCCGGCGCCGCGCGGGTGGGCGCGGCCCTGGCTGAAGGGAATGCCGTCGCTGGCCGCGATGACGTCCGGCTGGCCGACGATCCACTCGTTGGTCTCTTCCGACCGGCCGTGCATGATCACCCACCCGCCCTGCCGCCGGTAGCGCTCGAACGACTCGGGGGTCAGCCGCTCGCCGGTAGCGACCCACTGCAGACTCCGGTAGGCCTCGCGCGGGCGATCCACCCACCCGTCGAACAGCGGCGATTCGATCAGCGAGGCGCTGGCCGTGTAGGGATACGCCTCGGTCGTGACGTCGACGCCCCGCTCGCGCGCGCCCCGGATCATGGCGAGCGCCTCCTCCGCCATGGCGCCCGCGGTGCTGTTCATGTGCACGATGTGGAGGGCCGCGCCGGTGACCGCCGCGTTCGCGATCACTTCCTGGAAGGGGGCCAGCGCGCCGCCGCGCCGGAAGGCGGCCGACGACCGGAGATGGATGAACGCCGGCGCCTCGTGATCGGCCGCAACCTCGAACATCCGCAGCAGCTCGCGGTGGCTCACGCCGGGGGTGTAGCTCAGCCCGAAACCGAGTCCGATGCCGCCCTCGCGCAGGCCGCGCTCCATGAGCCGCCGCAGCCGGACGAGCTCCTCCCCGTTCGCGGCTCGATAGAGGGTGTCGTCGCTGCTCTCGCCCAGCGAGAACGTCCCGTTCGCGTTGCCGCGGGCGAAGGCGCTCCCGAGAGCGCGGATCCGCGCCCCCTGGTGGCTCACCGAGGCGCCGTAGTGGATGAGCGAGGCGCCGCCGCGGCGCCGGTACCAGCGGTCGACGGGAAAGGCGCCGATCTCGAGCTCCAGCGCCGTCGTCACGCCGTCCATCGCCTGGTATCGGCTGCTGGTCGGGTCCTGCCCGTGCGCGTGCAGGTCGATGAACCCCGGCGCAACCACCAGGCCCGTGGCGTCGACGGTCGCGGCCGCCGTCAACGAAGACTCGGACACCACGGCCACGGCGCCGTCGCGGATGCCCACGTGCCGCACCGCGTCCAGGCCCGTCTCCGGGTCCATGACCCGGCCGCCGGCGATCACCAGATCCAGCGCCTGGAGCGCCTCCGCGACCGGCTCCATCGGCTGCGACCCGCCGCCCGAACATCCCCACGACGTGCATGCGACGGCAAGCGCCAGGGCGGCGGTCCATCCTCGACCGCCCCGCACCGACACCGACGCCTTCGCGTGACCGTCCGCCCGCCGCAACGAAACCGGTCGAGGATTGCTTCTCATCACCACAGCCCCAGCACTTTCCACCACGCGATCCCGACCGCCAGCCAGATGACCAAGTTCAACACCGAGGCGAAGTACCCGGCGCGCCACCAGTCGCGCAGGCTGACGTAGCCCTCGATGAAGATGACCGGCGAGGTCGTGGTGCCGTAGTGGGTCAGGCAGGCCTGCAGGTTGTTCAGGAACAGCAGGCTGTAGACCACGATCCCGGCCGGCGCGCCGACGCCGACGAGCAGCGTGACGAACGGTCCGTAGAGCGCCAGCGCGTGCACCGTCGTGCTGGCGAAGAAGTAGTGCGTGTAGAAGTAGATTACCAGGGTGACGACCAGCACCGCGATCCAGGGGACGCCGGTGAACCAGCCGCCGACCCAGCCGGCGAAGGCCACCGTCACCCCGGTCTCGTTCAGCAGGCCGCCCAGGGTCAGCAGGCCGCCGTACCAGACGAAGACGTCCCACGCCGACCGTTCGCCGAGAGCGGCGTCCCAGGTCAGGGCGCCGGTGACGAAGAGCACGCCGAGCCCGACCAACGCGACCAGCCCGGGCGACAGCCAGTCGACGTAGGACGAGAGCACCCAGAAGCCGATGAGGAAGAGGAACACCCCGAGCACGATCGCCTCGGCGCCGCGAATCGGCCCGAGCCGGTCCAGCTCCCGCCGGGCGAACTCGCGCGCGGCCGGCGTATGCCGGACGTCCGGCGGCACCACCCGCAGCATCAGCAGCGGCACCGCGATGCTGGACACGATGCCCGGGGCCAGCCCGGCGATGAACCAGCTCGCCCAGGTCACCTCGACCCCGGCGAACTCGCGCGCCAGATCGCCGAGCAGCAGGTTGGCGGCGCTGCTGTAGAAGAACATCGCCGAGGCGATGGTGCTCGTCTGGTACATGCACGTCATCAGGAACGTGCCGAGCCGCCGCGAGGTCGGTCCCGGCTCCGACTCGTAGAGGGTGCTGATGCCGCGGGCGATCGGAAAGACGATGCTGGCCGACCGCGCGGTGATCGAAGGCACGCCGGTGGCCAGCGTCAGGTCCGTCAGGTGCAGCGCGTAGCCCAGGCCGAGCGACGTCCGGCCGATGGCGCGCACGAACCAGAGCGCGATGCGGCGCGCGAGGCCGCACTCGCGCAGCGCCCGCGACATCATCATGGCGGCCAGCACCATCCAGACGGAGGCGGCGGAGTAGCCCTGCAGCGCCCGCCCCATCGGCACGCCGCCGACCAGGATCACCGCCGTGATCCCGAGCAGCACCACCTGCGAGCCGGGCAGCGGCTGGAGCATCAGCCCCGCGATGATCGCGAAGAAGACGCCGGTGATGCGCCAGCCCTGGGGCTCGACGCCTTCCGGGGCCGGCAGCACGTGCGCGACGAGCACGTAGATGCCGAGCAGGGCGAGCAGCCGCGCCGGCTTGCCAGCCATTCTCCGCGGCTAGCCGACCCGCTCGAGGACCGCGGCCAGCCCCTGACCGACGCCGATGCAGAGCGTGACCAGGGCGTAGCGTCCCTCGATCCGCTGCAACTGGCGGACAGCGGTCAGCGTCAGCCGGGCGCCGGAAGCGCCCAGCGGGTGGCCGATGGCGATGGCGCCGCCGTTCGGGTTCACGCGGCTGTCGTCCGGCTCGATCTCCAGCAGCTTCAGGCAGCCGAGCACCTGCGCGGCGAACGCCTCGTTGATCTCGATGACGTCCATGTCGGCCAGCGTCAGCCCGGCCCGGTCCAGGGCCTTGCGCGAGGCGGGCACCGGTCCGAGCCCCATGACCCGCGGCTCGACCCCGGCCGCCGCGGCCGAGACGATGCGGGCCGCCGGCGCCGCGCCCGCCTCCTCGCCCGCCGCGCGCGATCCGACGACGAGCGCCGCCGCCCCGTCGTTGATGCCGGACGCGTTGCCGGCCGTGACCACGCCGTTGCCGGCCAGGGGGCGCAGCGCGGCCAGCTTCTCGAGACGGGTCCCGGGACGCGGGTGCTCGTCGTCGGCCACGTCTGTCGTCTGCCCGCGCTTCGGTCCCGGCACCGTGACCGGATGCAGCTCGCCGGAATAGAAGCACGCCGACTTCGCCTGCGCGTACCGCGCCTGCGACCGGGCGGCGAAGCGGTCGCTCTCCTCGCGGCCGATGCCGAGATCCTTCGCCACCTCCTCGGCCGTTTCGTACATGGCGTGGTCCCCGAACGCGGCGGCGGCCCGCCGGTTGGGAAAGCGCGACCCGAGGGTGGTGTCGAACGCCGTGAGCTGCCGGCCGTAGGCGCGTTCCGCCTTCGCCATGACGAACGGCGCCCGGCTCATGCTCTCCACGCCGCCGGCCACGAACAGGTCGCCCTGCCCGCACGCCACCGCCCGCGAGGCGTCGACCACCGCGGCCAGCCCGCTCGCGCAGAGCCGGTTGACGGTCATGCCGGCGACCTCCACCGGCAGGCCGCCGAGCAGTCCCGCGCGCCGCGCGACGTTGCGGCAGTCCTCGCCCGCCTGGTTCGTGCAACCGGCGATCACGTCCTCGAACCGGTCCGCGGCGAACGGGCTGCGCTCCACCAGGGCGCCGACCAGGTCGCCGAGGAGATCGTCGGGACGGACCGGCGCGAGCGCACCGGCGTGGCGGCCGAACGGGGTCCGGAGGCCGTCGTAGATGAAAGCGTCGATCATCGGGCCATTATAGGGGTCCGGCGCGGCGCCGCGGCGCAGTCCGGGGAGTCGCCCCGCATGGGGCAGTGCGCAGCGGGGTGCTACGTCCCGAACAGGTTCGTGCGCCGCTTCGAGAGCCCCTGCTCCACCGCCCAGAGATCGAGCTCGACCGACGCCAGCTCGTCGACGACCGGGACGGCGAGACCGGCCTCCCGGAAGTCGATGGCCTTGAGGTACGTGCGGCATGACCCGCACTCTTCCACGCGAACGTGCGGCCACGTTTCGGAGACGTGGTGCGGGCGTTTCTCCGCGCGCTCTTCGCCGCACGCGGGGCAGCGCGTTCTCGGAAACGTCCATTCGGTCAGGCACAGCGAGCAGAGCAGCGTCCGCCGCCCCTTGATCTCCGGTTCGTCGCGCAGCACCGCCGCAATCGGCGGCGCGCCGCAGTACGGGCATGCGGCGCAGGTGTCGCCGCTCGCGGCGTCGGCTTCGTCGCCGACCTCTTCGTGACCTCCCGGGAAGCGGGGATCCGTCTGCGCGGCGAGGGCCTCCGCGACGGGCTGGACGAAAGCGCGCGGAAAGAACTCCAGCGCCGCGGCATCGCAGTCGACCCGGGCCGCCACCGCGTCGACGGACTCCCGTGCCAACACGGCGCTCAGCAGCTCCGACATCGCGGCCGGCTCCGACGCCAGTCGTTCCGCCATCGCCTTCAACAATGCCGGCGCCGATGCCGGAACGGCGCGCACAAAGCGTGAGAAGTCCCGGGCGCGGGATCTCTCCGGAAGTCGCGCCAGCCGTAGCCGCGGCAGTTGGCCGTCGGCCGCCTCGACCTCACCCAACCAGCGGGACTTCCGGGCCCTGGCGTACAGCGGCTCCTGCAGGGCCAGCACGTCGTTGTAGAACGCCAGGAGCTCGGCGGCGTGCGGATGCGCGGATCGCAGATTCCCGACCCGCAGGCGGCGTTGCGTCCATATCGGGTGTGGTGACATGCCCGGACGGAGCGTCCCTTGCCTTCAGGGTTGCAGCGGGTGTCGCCAACGCAGCCCCGTGAACCGGGCGAAGTCCCGGTCCACGGTCACGAGCTCGCAGCGGTAGGCGTATACGAGGACGTTGACGTCGGGCGGAATCACGCCCGCCGGTCCATGACATCGAGCAGCGCAGCGTTGCTGTCGATGGTTACGCCCGGCTGCAGGCCTCCTCTACCGCCCGTCGGCAGCGTGATCCGTCCGGCCGGCAGCGTCGCGGCACGGCGAGCCAGCAGGTCTCCGAGCCCCTCGTCGATGAGCGAGGTCAGCGTGCGGCCCGATTGCGCCGCATAGCGCTTCGCATCTGCGAGGAGTCGATCGTCGAGCCGCACGGCGCCAGACTAGTGCGCTCATGTCGGTATGTCAAGCATGTCAAGGGCCCCGCCCGTGGTCCCTACTGCCGCGTCTGCTCTGCAGGTCCGCTTCCTATTCTCAAATTCATGGACTTGACCGACGCCCGTGGCCCCTACTGCCGCGTCTGCTCTGCAGGAGCCCGGCGAATCGGGCGCCACAGAAAGTCCCCGGCGAATCCCGCAAGACGTTGAACTCCGAGACGCCACCGGATGAGGTCACGCCCTCGCTGTTCCGGCCGCTGCTCCCACGCCTCACGGATCTTCCTGAATCGCTCGATCCTGGCGTCGATCTTTGCGATCTCCCTGGGATAGAACGCGAGCATCGTGTCGCACAATTCGATCATCCAGGACTTCCTCGAATACCCGGGGTGAATCAGGACGTCGTTGGAATTCGCTATCTGAATCTGACCCCAACCGAGTGCGCCGACCGCAAGACACCTCCAGTCAAGGAATGGCGTCACCGACGGCCCGTGTGCTGTGTGCGGTGCTTCCCGACAGGAACTGCTCCTGTGCGTTCAGGAAGGCCTTGATACGGTCCTGCGCGGCGATGTATCGATCTGTGTGGAAAAGCCGGCTCTTCATCGCGGCCGTTCCGCATCGAACAACAGCCCGCCCCCACTGGTCCTTCGTGCGGGGCTGGCAACCGCTCGTTTCTGCTCTGCAAGGGAGTTCCGTTCCCAGAAGACACCGTCGCGGTACCCCTGGATGGCGCACTCGGCATCCGCAAGGGCCAGTCGCTTCTCCGCAAGGCAGCAATACAGCTCGTCGACCTCGATCCCGACGTGGGCGCGGCCGAGCTTTTTCGCGACGACGGAGGTCGTTCCCACGCCCAGGAACGGGTCCAGGATCACGTCGCCGGGATTCGAGCTGGCGAGCACCAGCTTGGCGATCAGCTTCTCCGGCTTCTGTGTCGGGTGGTCGGTGTTCTCCGGCATCGACCAGAACGGAACGGAAATATCGGTCCAGAGATTCGACGGGTGGGTCAGGCGAAAACCGCCGGCCGGCGTCCGGCGCCAGTCCTTGGGTTGTCCGTTCGCCGTCGTGTACGGCGCAACGACCCGTCGCTTCATCTTCACCGCATCCACGTTGAACGTGAAGTCCCCGGGACACCGTGAAGAACCAGATGTCCTCCGAGCAATTCTTCCAGTTGCGGTGGGCTCCGCGGCCCTTTTCGCGCTCCCAGGTGATGCGGTTCTGCGCGAGAAGGTACCGCTCGCCGGCGCGCTGCACCGATGCGGAACAGCGCCAGTCGCAGCAGATGTACACCGACGCGGACGGCTTCAACACGCGACGGAGCGGACCGAGCCAGGAATCGATCCAGCCCTCGTAGCATTCGTCCGCGAGAGGCTTGAACGGGCGGCCGTTGAAGGACCTGGCGAGGTTGTAGGGCGGGTCCACGATCAGCAGGTCGACGAAGCCCGAAGGCAGGTGCGGGAGCGCCTCGAACAGATCCTGGCATACCGTGCGATCGAGGAGGTCCGCCGGCACGGCTGGCGCAGTCAGACGAACGAGCCGCTCCGACAGCGCGGAGCGCTCGCCGTCGCCCAGGGTCACCGTGCGGTTGCGACCGGCGCGAGGCGCATCAGCCACGGCACGTTCCGCCGACAGAAGCTGCCGCGCGGCCGACGGCGACGCGGCTCGCAACGAAAGAACTGCGGAGCAGCCCCGAGCCGGGGCTACCCGCCCGTCTGCTCCTCATGCCAGCGCGGGTGGTGATGACGGGCCCAGCGCTCCGTCACCGTGCCGTCGATCATGGCGCGGGCGGTGCCCGGATAGGCCACCGTTCCGAGGTAGACGTGGACCACGAGCAGCGCGCCGCCGCCGAGGGTGACACCATAGTGGATCAGTCGCATCCACTGGAGCAGCGCCGCGTCGAATCCGGCCGGGAACCAGAGCGGGAGGCCGCTGCCGAGATGCGCGACGGCGAATACCGACTGGAACCAGAAGAACATCTTCTGGCCGGCGTTGTACTTCCCCGCCGGCGGCACCTTCCCGGTGTCGCGCGTCGCGTAGTGCTTCACGGCCCGCAACCAGCGGTGATCGGCGTCGTCGAGAACCATCTCCCGCAACCACAGGAACACCATCGCGCCCATGCCGAGGCTGAACAGGGCGCCGACCCACGGGTGGAGCACGCGCGCCGACGGTCCGCCGCCGAGGAGGGCCGTCAGCCAGAACAGCGACGGATGGGAAAAGGCCAGACCGGTCGCCAGCAGGAGGACGAACGTCACACCCACCACCCAGTGGACGATCCGCTCGAAGAAGGTGAAACGCAGGAGCAGCCGGACAGTCATGACGGCGAGATACGGTTCCGCGTCAGGCCGACGGCTCCATGCCCGCCGGACCCGCATCGTGCTCGTCCAGGCGCTCCGGCCCGTAGCGGAGGAAGTGGACCAGTGCGCCGAGGACGCTGAAGCCCATCAGGTAGACGCCGATCCGCTTCAGGAACCCGAGCGCGGTCATCGGCGCCGGGCTCGCCGTCGGATCCGACGGCAGACTGTAGTCCCCCAGCCGGTCGCCGTGCGGGACGACGTACATCATGTGGGTGCCGCCGACGCCGGCCGGGTTGTAGACCGCGGCGTTCTCGTAGCCCCGCGCCTTGAGCGTCTCCACCTTGTGGTCGGCCAACGCCAGCATGTCGTGCTTGCTGCCCCACGAGATGGCGTTGGTCGGGCAGGTCTTGACGCAGGCCGGCTCCAGCCCCGCTTCGACCCGGTCGACGCACATGTTGCACTTGGAGACCTTGCGCGTGGCGGCGTCGAAGCGCGGGATGTCGAACGGGCAGCCGGTGACGCAGTACTGGCACCCGATGCAGTTTTCCTGATTGAAGTCGACGATGCCGTTCGTGTACTGGACGATGGCGCCGGGCGCGGGACAGGCGAACAGGCAGCCCGGATCCTCGCAGTGCAGGCAGGCGTCCTTCTTGATCAGCCAGTTGAGCTGCCCCTCGACCTCCACCTCGTTGAAGCGCATCAGTAGCCACGTCTTCGGACTCAGGTCCCGGTGGCTCTGGTAGCTCCCGAAGTTGGCGGTCGGCTCGACCCCGAGATCGTTCCACTCCTTGCAGGCGACCTCGCAGCCCTTGCAGCCGATGCACTTGGAGATGTCGACCAGCTTGGCGTAGGTCGGCCCGCCGGAGCGCAGCGCGCTGATCGGGATGTAGGCGTCCGGACTCGCGGACACGCGGCGGATGGTCAGCGAATCGGCCATCGATCAGGTCTCCATCCGGGCCGGCCCGGCTGGCTCGATGTTGACCAGGAACGACTTGAACTCCGGACAGCGGGTGTTCGCGTCCCCGATGAACGGCGTCAGCAGGTTGGCCATCGACCCCTGGGTGATGCCGATGAACCCCCAGTGCACCGGGATGCCGACGGTCCAGACCACCTTGCCGTTGACGCGCAACGGCTTGATGCGCTTGGTGACGATGGCCGTTCCCTGCACCTCGCCGCGCTTCGACCAGACGCGGACCTGGCTGCCGTTCGGGATCCCCTTCTCCGCCGCGAGGCCCTCCGGCAGCTCGACGAAGAAGTCGGGCATCGCCTCGACCAGCAGGGGCACGTTGCTCGTCACGAAGTGCTCGCGCTCGACGACGCGGTAGACGGTGCAGGCGTAGGGGAACTCGTCGTTCCCGTTCGCCAGCGTCTCGCGCACCCCGTCGTACCAGCGGATGACCGGGTTGACCGGCACGTTGTCGTGCAGCGCGTTGGGCGACGGGCTCTCGACCGGCTCGTAGTGCTCCGAGAACGGCCCGTCCGCCAAGTGACTGCTGAACAGCCGCGCCACCCCCTCCTCGGTCATGATGAACGCCCCGGCCGCATCGGGCGGCGTCGTCCGGCCGTAGTCCGGCACGTCACCGATCCACTCGCGGCCGTTCCAGGCGATGCCCGCCCGACTCTGGTCCCACGGCCGCCCTTCGGCGTCGGCCGACGCGCGGTTGTAGAGCACGCGGCGGTTGGCCGGCCAACTGAACGCCCAGTCGTGGTGCATCCCCAGGCCGGTGGGGTCGGCGGTGCCGCGGCGCTGCATCTGGTTGCCGGCCTCGGTGTAGCTGCCGGTGTAGATCCAGTTGCCGGCCGCCGTGGTCCCGTCGTCGGCCAGCGCGCCGAACGACGACAGCAGCCGGCCGGTGGTCAGGTCGTAGCCGTTGATCTCCTTCGCCAGCTCGACCATCGTCGGCTCGCGCGGGTTCAGGTAGTCCCACGTCAGGTGCTGGATCGGATCGTTCCAGGCGCCGCCCTCGGCCCGGTACAGCTCCTTCACCCGCCAGAACAGCTCGGACAGGATCCAGGTGTCGGGGCGCACGCCGAGCGGCGGATCGATCGCCTTCTCCTTCCACTGCGCCCAGCGCCCGCTGTTGGTGAACGAGCCGTCGCGCTCGATCCAGTGGGAGGACGGCAGGTACAACACCTCGGTGTCGATCGCCGACGGGTCCATCCCCGGCGCCTTCCAGAACTCGGCCGAGTCGAGCATGAAGGGGTCGATGACCACCTTCCACTTCAGCTTCGACATCGCGTCGAGCAGACGCGGCACGTCCGGTCCGGCCAGCAGCGGATTGAACCCGAGGGTGACGAAGCCTTCCAGCGTCCCCTGGTGCGCCTTGTCCCAGATGGTGAGCCACGTGGCGTCGCCGTCCTGCTTGGCCAAGTAGTGGTAGGCGAAGTCGTTGTCGGGCGTCGCATGCGCGCCGAACCACGCCTTCATCTGCGAAACGTAGAACTTCGGGTAGTTGCCCCAGTAGTTGACGGTGTCGGGGACCAGCGGCCGGGGCGTCGAGTCGCGCAGGTGTTCCGCCAGCGACGTCTGCGGCGGCGTCGGGACCTTGAGATAACCGGGCAGGATGCCGGCGACGATGGCGTGATCGGTCGCCCCCTGCACGTTGGCGTGCCCGCGCAACGCGTTGATGCCGCCGCCGGGGCGGCCGATGTTCCCGAGCAGCAACTGCAGGATCGCCGCGGTGCGGATGATCTGGCTGCCGACCGTGTGCATCGTCCAGCCGACCGCATACATGATCGTCCCGACCCGGTCGGCGCGCCCGGTCGAGCAGATGATCTCCGCCATCCGCAGGAACTCGTCTTCCGAGCAGCCGGCGATGTCGGCCACCACCGCGGGGGTGTAGCGGTCGTAGTGCTGCTTCAGCAACTGGAAGACCGAGCGCGGGTGCGCCAGCGACGGGTCGCGGCGGACGTAGCCGTCCGGACCCCGCTCGTAGTCCCAGGCGGTCCTGTCGTAGTTGCTCGCCGCCTCGTCGAAGCCCGCGAACAGCCCGTCCGCGAAGCCGTACTCATCGCCGACGACGAACGTCGCGTTGGTGTGGGCGCGCACGTAGTCGGCGTGGTGCAGGTCGTTCTCGAGCGCGTAGCGGATCAGGCCCCCGAGCACCGCAATGTCCGAGCCGGGCCGGATCTGCATGTGGCGGTCGGCGACGGCCGACGTGCGGGTGTAGCGCGGGTCGATGGTCAGGAGCTTCGCGCCGCGCTCGTCACGCGCCTCGACCGCCCACTTGAACCCGCAGGGATGGTTCTCCGCCGGGTTGGCGCCCATCACCAGGATGACGTCGGTGTTCTTGATGTCCTTCCAGTGATTGGTCATCGCCCCGCGGCCGAACGTGGCGGCCAGACTGGCCACCGTGGGGCTGTGTCATATGCGGGCCTGGTGGTCGATGTAGACCAGGCCCATGGCGCGCATCGTCTTCGTGATGAGGTAGGCGTCCTCGTTCGAGACGGTGGCGCTGCCGACCCAGGCGACGCCGTCGGCGCGGTTGACGACGCGGCCCTGGTCGTCCCGCTCGCGGAACGAGGCGTCGCGCGAGTCCTTGAACCGGCGCGCGAACCAGTCCATCGCCGTGTCCCAGTCGACCTCTTCCCACTCGGCCGCGCCGGCCCGGCGCAGCAGCGGCTGGTGCCGCAGGCGCGGGCTGATCGCGAGCTCCATCTGCGAGGCGCCCTTCGGACAGAGGGTGCCGCCGTTGATCGGGCTGTCGGGATCGCCCTCGACGTGGATGACGGTGTTCTTCGTGTTCAGGCCGCCGCTGCCGTGGACGTAGGCGATCGTCCCGCAGCCGACCGCGCAGTACGGGCAGACCGTCCGGTACTCCGTGGCGTTGCGGATCTTGAGCTGGCGGACCGCGGCGTGCGCCGGCCGGAGATCGAAGCCGAGGGCGCTGACCGCGAGGCCGCCGGTGACCGAGGCCTTCAGGAACGTGCGGCGGGAGATGTCCATGGGCTGTCCGTGCTCTGCCCCGTTATACCACAACGCGCCGGCGGCGCGACGGTCATCACTCCCGTGATCACCGTCGTCCCCGGTGCTGCGAGGCGACCCGGGGCGGCCAGGTCCGCCCCCACAGGCGTCACCGTGCACGCCGCGAGCCGCCGCCGGCGCTCCTCCAGCAACGCCGGGGTCCATTCCTCGGGCGCCGGGTCCGCGATTTCGCGGGTCCGGGATCTTCGCGATCTCCTCGCCTTCATTGCCCGCGCCCGGTTCCAGCTCGTCGATTTGTCCCGAAGTAGTCCTGACAGAACCGGTCGTCGGCTTCCCGGACCCAACCTGCACCACGTCGGATCAGGCAGAGCAGCCAGCCGGGATCCCTCGTGCGCCCTGAGCGCCCAGGGTGGTCGCGTACAATGACCTGCGGGGGAGACGAGGCGCGATGAGCACGGCAGCACGGCAGCGCGATTCCATCCCGCAACCGCGGGCGACCTACCAGGACGTGCTCGACGCACCACCCCATCGCGTCGCCGAGATCGTCGCCGGCGTGCTCCACACCCACCCGCGGCCGGCGATGCCGCATGCGCTGGCGACCTCGGCGCTGGGGAACGATCTCGCAGGTCCCTTCCAGTTCGGCCGCGGCGGCCCGGGCGGCTGGTGGATCATCGACGAGCCGGAGCTGCACCTGGGCGAGGACATCCTCGTGCCCGATTTGGCGGGCTGGCGCCGGGAACGGATGCCGGACTATCCCGAGGCGGCGTACTGCACGCTGGCGCCGGACTGGGTATGCGAAGTGCTCTCGCCCTCGACCCGCAAGCTCGACCTGCACGGCAAGCGCCCAGTCTACGCGCGGGAGAGGGTGGGGCATCTGTGGCTGGTCGACCCGGTGGATCGCACCCTGGAGGCGTTCGAATTGCGCGAGGGGAAGTGGGTGCTGATCGCGACCGCGAAGGACGACGACCCAGTCCGGATCCGCCCCTTCGAGGCGGTCACCTTCAGCCTCGACGATCTGTGGCCCTGAGCGGTCCCGGTTCCGGCAGGTGATTCGGCCAAACCCTGCGCAAAGACATCCCCGCGGCCCGCTGGCCAGATTAGCCAGGCAGCCAGGCGGCCGGTCCACCGCCGTCTGCGCCGGGGAACCGCGCTCGACGGAGCCTGCATCGCCGGCCCGCCGCAACGGAAACCCCCGGCCGCGAACGCTCACGGCAGCTCGGTGAAGCCGTGCGCCACCGCGTACTTCGTCAGCTCCGACGCCGTCCGCACCCCGAGCCGGTCCATGAGGCTCGCCTTGTGGAACTCGACGGTCTTGATCGAGATGCCCAGTCGGGCCGCAATCTCCTTGCCGCTGCACCCGTCGGCCACCAACTGCAGCACTTCCCGCTGCCGCGGCGTCAACTTGCCCAGCGTCGGCGGGACCTTCACCGACCGGGGCACGCTCGCCCGCAGCGCGTCGCTGGTGATGAGCGGCGTGAGGTACTCCCGGCCGTCGAGCACGGTCGCGATGGCGACGGAGAGCTCCGACGCGGCCGACCGCTTCAGCAGATAGCCGGCCGCCCCCGCCTCGAAGGCCTCGCTCGCGTAGGTCGGGTCCGCGTGCATCGTCAGGAAGATGATGCGGCTCCCGGGAGCCAGGGTGCGCAGGCGGCGCGCCGCGTCCAGCCCGTTCAGCAGCGGCATCGAGATGTCGAGCAGGATGAGATCGGGGCGGAGCCGCGGCGCGGCCTCGACCAGCGCCCGGCCGTCCTCGACCATGCCGACCAGCTCGCACTGATCCTCCAGGAGCCGGCGCAGGCCCTCCAGCACCAGCGTATGGTCATCCGCCAGCAGGACCCGGGGTCGTTTCGCCATGCTGTTCACCTGCGTCGTCCCCCCCGCAGCGGCGCCCACACCGTGATGCGGCTCCCCTCGCCGACCTGCGAGGTCAGGGTGAAGCGCCCGCCGACGAGGCGGACCCGCTCCTGCATGCCCACGATTCCCAGTCCTTTCGAGGAGCGCGGCGGGACCGTGAACCCCGCGCCGTCGTCGGACACCGTGAGCCGGACCCCCCCGCACGCAGGCTCCACCGCGACCGTCACGGCGCCGGCGCGGGCGTGCTTGACGGCGTTGCGGAGCGCCGCCTGGGCCACGCGGTAGAGGCACGCCGCCACGTCTGCGGGCAACTGCTCCACGTCGTCATCGACGCGCAGATCGATGCGCATCGATTCGTGGCGCTGCAGGTCGGATACGTGCGATCGCAGCGCCGCCTTCAGTCCCAGGTGGTCCAGAACCGACGGGTGCAGACCGTAGGCCAGGCCGTGCACGTCGTCCGACAGCTCCACGAGCCGGTCGCGGATGGCGCCGAGGCGTTCTGCGGTCACGCGGGGGGAACGGGGCAACCGGGCCTGCAGCGACTCGACGTCGAGGGTCAGCATGGCGAGCCGCTGGTTGACGTCGTCGTGCAACTCGCGAGAGATCCGCCGGCGCTCGTCGTCCTGCGCCGTCAGCAGTCTTCCCGCCAGCGCCTGCAGCTCCACCTGGCTCCGTTCGAGCTCGCCCTGCTTCCGCCGCAGGGCGTCTTCGGCCCGCCTGCGGTCCGTCACGTCGCGCCAGATGGATCGGTAGTAGTAGTTCTGCTGCTCGTCGCGGATCAACGCCATGCTGAGGGAAACGTCCAACAGCTCCCCGGCGCGCCGCCGGAGCCGCAGTTCGACGTCCCGCACACGGCCGTCCACGCGTACCTTGTCGAGCGCCTGCGCGAGGTCGGCGGCACAGCTTGCATCGTGGAGGTCCTGAAGCGGCCTTCCGAGCACCTCGTTCCGGCGGAAGCCGGTGGCGCGCAACAGTGTGGCGTTGCACTGCACCACCTTTTCCGTGTCGACGGTGACCGAGGCGAACATGTCGGGCGCGTCCTGATAGAGATTCTCGTAGCGCGCCCGCGCCGCCTCCAGGACGCGCAGCGACTGCAGGCGCCGTTGCCGCGAGCCGTCGTCGCGCCGTTGCTGCATGTCTCTGTCCGAAATGTACCCGACCAGCGAACTTCGACACCCTGGGGATTTCCCTAGTTCCCGGACGTTCCGGGACACCGTATCCTGTCTGAAGAACGGGGACGGCGCCAGGATTCGCCGGCTCCGGGGAGGCACACGATGGACAAGCCGCCGGGCTTCCAGCGCCTTCGCAGGCAGGCGGCGCGCGGCCCCGCGCACCGCCTGTCCCGCGGAGGCATCGCCGTTGCGCCAGGCCGCCGCGGCCGCAGATCCGGATCGGAAACCCACGTGACCGCCCGGTCGCGTGGCGTGGACGATTCACCGAGACTCTGCTTCGCGCGAGCCGCGGAGGCCACTCCTCCGGTGCGGGGCCGGGCAGCGTGACCGGCGCATCGCGCTGTCCGGCCGGCGGGTGCACGTAGAAATTCCTGAGGCACCTGCGCCGACAGCACGAGATCGTCCCGATCCAGGATCGCCCGCGCCGTCGCGCTCTTCCGCGCTTTCATCCGGGACGGTGCTCACCGCGTACAGGAGCACGTCGGTGTCAACGAAGACCGCGACGGCGGTGAACCTCTTCGCGCGGCAACCGGTCTCCGGCGCGGAACGCGTCGATGTCGCGCAGGGTCTCGTCCTGCAGCCGCTTGCGCCGGTCGAACCCGGTTTCGTCGCCGGACCAGCGAATCAGGAAGTCGCGAACGGCGGCAGACATCGAAGTGCCACGTCCGCGGCTCGGATGCGGGCGCGCCGGTGCACGTCATCGCCCACCGTTACTGTGATATTTTTCACTTCCATATTTTCACACATATACGAGGTCTCGTTGCGATCACTCTTTCAGTCCCATCCCTGGCCGCGTCTGCCGCCCGTTCGCACCGCCGTCACCGCCGACTTCCCCGGCGCCGCGGCTCCTCCCGGCAGCAAGGTGCGGTTCACGGCCCGCGGCCGATCGATCGCCGGCGTGGTCGCCGAGCTCCAGGCTGCCCGCGCGGTGGTGCTGGCCGGCGACGCGGGACGTTGGCAGGTGCCCTATCGACTCCTCGAAATCGTCGAACGGGTACCGGAACGGGAGTGCACCCTGGCGGACGTCGAAACGCTGGCGCGACGCCTGTTCGCGCGCCACCAGGCGCAGAGCGGCCTGGGCGCGCTGTGGACGTTCGGCTTCGATCTTTCCACGGTGCGCGCCGGCGTCTGCCGCTATCGGGACGCGCGCATCGACCTGTCGGTGAGCTACTGCCTGCGCGCGACGCGGGCCGATATCGAGAACACCCTGCTGCACGAGATCGCCCACGCGATAGTCGGCGCCGAGCACGGCCACGACGCCGTCTGGCAGGCCAGGGCGCGCGCGATCGGCTGCACCGCCGAACGCTGCCACGAGGTGACCCACACCGTGGCCCGCTGGGTCGGCGCATGCGGCTGCCGGCGGCGCTGGTTCCGGCAACGCCTGAGCCGCAGGCTGCGGTACGGCGCGCTCTGCAAGACGTGCGGACGCGCCGTCGAGTGGCGCTGGAATACGGACGGAACAAGCGGCCAGTCTGCGCCGTAGAACGGACCAGACTCCTGGAGAGGGTCGGTTGGGTGGATAGCGGAGCCGCAAGGCGCCGATTTCCGGGCTACTCGTCCACCAGCCACCCGTCGCGGAGCTGGATGATCCGGCTGCCGTAGGCCGCGTTGACGTCCGAGTGGGTGACCTGGACGATGGTCGTCCCTTCCTCGTTGAGCCGCGTGAACAGCTCCATGATCTCCCGGCCCTGGCCGGAATGGAGATTGCCGGTCGGCTCGTCGGCCAGGATCAGGGTCGGCTTGGCGATCAGGGCGCGCGCCACGCCGACGAGCTGCTGCTGCCCGCCGGAGAGCTGGCTCGGATAGAGATCCTTCTTGCCGACGATCTGGAACCGGTCGAGGGTGTCGGCGACGAGGCTCTGCCGCTCGGACCGCGGCACGTTGCGGTACGACAACGGGACGTCGAGATTCTCCGCCACGGTCAGGTCGTCGAGCAGGTGGTAGCTCTGGAACACGAAGCCGACATGCGTCCGGCCGAGCGCCTGCCGGTGCTTCGGCCGCAGCTTGTGGACCGGCTGGCCGAGCAGGTCGTACTCGCCCGTCCACCCGGCGTCGTGCATCCCGAGAATGTGCAGCAGCGTCGACTTGCCGGCCCCGGACGGCCCCATGACGGAGACGAACTCGCCGGGGGCGATGTCCAGCGTGACCCGGCGCAGGACCCACGTGCGGCTGACGCCGTGACTGTAGACCTTCTCGACGTTGCGGAGCGCGATCAGCGGCTGCGGCATGGGTGAGAGCTTAGCGGAACGCGGCCCGGCGGCCGGCCGGTGGATGGCGGAGCGAGTCACGGAGTAGACTCCGTGCGACACGGAAATCAGCGCGCGCGACGCGCATCCCCACGAGCCTCACAAAGCGAGGATGTCATGCGAATCACCACGTTGCTCACTATCGCCGCCGCCGCCCTGCTGCTCGGCGGGACGGCCGGAGACGCCGCCGCCCAGTCGGCTCGGGAAGAGCCGTTCCGGGCCGCCGACTTCGAGTACGGCTCCCGCTTCGCCCTGCCGGACGGTGAGGCGGCCGAGATCTGGAATCCGGCCAAGCGGAAGCTGGTGGCGGGTGGCCCCATGATCGGCGGCACGGTGCGCGCCATCGACCCGCGCACGTACTGCGCGATGGCCGCGGCCGGCTACGACTTCGTCTGGGTGGAGATGCAGCACGAGTCCATCTCGTGGGAGCAGGTGGCGCGGATGTGGCGGACCTGCCCCGGACCGGCGGCCCCCGGCGCCCGTGTGGCGTACGCCGACGAGCGGGAGATCCAGCACGCCACCGACATGGGCGCGCTCGTCATCGTGGTGCCGACCGTCGACAGCGTCGAAGAGGCGCGGGCCGCGGTCGACTGGACCTACTTCCCCCCCCTCGGCCGGCGCAGCGCGGGGGGCGGCCAGGGCGCCGGCGAGATGTGGAACCGGGTGCCCGGCGGTTACCGCCAGACGTGGAACGACAACGTCGTGCTGATCCTGATGATCGAGACGCTCGAGGGCGTCGAGGCATCGCGCGAGATCGCGCGGATCCCGGGCGTCACCGGGCTGTTCGCGGCCAGCGGCGACCTCGGCAACTTCTCCGGCTACGGCGAGGGCGATCCGGAGTACGAGGCGCTGATCACCGAGGTCGCGGAGGCGGCCATCGACGCCGGCATCCACGCCTGCGCCCCGCTGCGCTGGGCCAACCGGCCGTCGTTCACCTGCTTCCAGGCGGGCACCGAGGCGGCGAACATCCGCCGCGGGGCCGCGGCCGAGATCCAGCAGGCCAACGAGTTTTTCGGCGCCACCGGCGGCGGCGCGCCGGTCGAGCGCTCCGGCGCGGCCGGGCTGCTCGCCGAACTGACTGCCCAATGCGGCTCGATCACCTACGAGGCTGACTGCTACGCAGCGGTCCAGAGCGCGGCGAGTGCGGCCGGCGACCTGTCGGAAACCGAGCAGGCGCAGATCGTCCGCCGGCTGCGCGAGATCATGGGCAACAATCCGAACCAGGCGGCCCGGATCGGCGAGATCGCCGCGGAGGCCGGTCTGGCGGTCCAGTAGTCCACGACGCGCGTGACGGCGGGACCGCGACTGTCCTCACGCAGCGCATCGACCGGCCGGCGCTGGACGCCCCCGGCGGGTGTCCAGCGCTGCCGCGGCCAGTCGCCGGAATGCTCGCTGCCGCCATCGTGCTCGGGCTACCCGGCTGTCCCCATGGCGCTCTCTATGTCGGTCTGCGAGAAATCACCGCCTTTGAACAGCAGCGGCAGTCCCCGCTGGCGGGCCAGCGCATACGGGAACACGTCCCCGAGATTCAGACCGGCCGGGTGACGTCCCTTGCCGAAGCGGCGGTACGCGTCGGCCGCGATGGCGGCCTGCTCCGCGTCCATCGGCTCGACGGCGACGTAAGCCTCGTTCAGAAAGGAGCGGGCCGCTTCGAACAGTGCGTCGTCACGGCTCGACCCCGCAGCCAGCTCGACCATCGACACACCGGACACCAAGGCCCTGCCAGCCTCCTCGATCCGCGCCCGGAAGGCCGCTGCCTCTTCCTCCGCCAGCAGAAGAGCGACGATGGCGGACGTATCGACGACAATCACCTGGGCAGACCGCGCTCGTCGTAGAGGTCGTCCTGCAGCACCTGCGACACCGGCCGACCGTCACCGTGATCCAGGTGCGCCAGCCGCTCGCGCAAGCGCGGGCCTGCCTTCGCGTACCGAGGAGACGCTCGGACGCAGGACCCCGAAGCGCACGCGGCGCGGCGGGCGCGCGGTCCGATCATGCGGCGCCACCTCGTCGAGAAGCCGGCCGGCAGGGCAGCCGCCTCGGGCGGCGGCGCCGTCGAGGTGCCGGGGCCGGTGCAGGTTCTGAACCCGACAGGAGGCAGGGCAGCCGCCTCGCCGGCCGCCGCCACCGGCATCCGGACTGCTAAGATCCGATCCGAGAGGACCTCCTCATGGCAGGCACCACCATCACCGGACGCGCGGTTCACCGGGTCGCGAACCTCATCCCCGACGAGGATCAGCACGTCCTCGACATGACGCTCGACGAGGCGCGCCGGCGGCTGCTGGCCGACGCTCCGGCCGCGGTGCTCGCCATCCGCGGCTCGTTCGCGCTCGTCGCGCGCGAGGGCGAGCGGGTCCGTCTGGCCCGCAGCCTGAGCCGGCCGTTGCGGTACTTCCTGGCCAAGGAAGCGACGGGGCCGCTGCTGGTGGTCGCCGACCGCATCGACCGCATCCACGGCTTCCTGGAGAGCGAGGGCTACGCGAACCAGTTCCACCCGACCTATACGCGGATGGCGCCCGCCCACCACGTGACGGAGATCGCGCTGGTCGGCTGCCCCGATCCGAACCCGCGGCACACGCGGTTCTTCGCCCCGGCCATGGCCGACCTGCCGGCGGATCTCGACCTCGTCGGGAGGCGCTACGTCGAGGCGGCGCTGGCGGAAATCCACGCCTGGCTCGATGCCGTGCCGCCGGACGAACCGCTGGGCGTGCTCTTCTCGGGCGGTCTCGACAGCGGCGCGCTGCTGCTCTGCCTGCACGACGCGCTCCTCCAGCGGCAGGAGTCGCCCGCGCGGCTCAAGGCGTTCACCCTGACCGTCGCCGGCGAAGGCGAGGACGCCGTCCAGGCGCGCCGTTTCCTGCGCGACACGGGTCTCGAATTCCTGCTGGAGGAGATCGACGGGCCGGCGGAGGCGCTGGATCCCCGGGAGGCGGTGGCGGTCATCGAGGACTACAAGCCGCTCGACGTCGAATGCGCCACCGTCGGCCTGGCCCTGCTGGCCGGGATCCGCGCCCGCTACCCGCGCTGGCGCTGGCTCTTCGACGGCGACGGCGGCGACGAGAACCTGAAGGACTACCCGATCGAGCAGAACCCCGAGCTCACCATCCGCAGCGTGGTCTCCAACCGGATGCTGTATCAGGAAGGCTGGGGCGTGGACGCCATCAAGCACTCGCTGACCTACAGCGGCGGACTCGGCCGGGGCTGCGTGCGCGGCCACGCGCCGGCCCGCCGCCACGGCTTCCGCCTGATCAGCCCCTATACCGCGCCGGCCGTGATCGCCGTGGCCGAGGGCATTCCGTTCGGCGACCTCGCTGCGGGATCGCACGAGCGTCTGTACGCCCTGAAGGGCGAGGTCCTCAGCCGCGGCGTCCGGCAGGTCCTGGGCCGCGAACTGCCGGTCTTCCCGAAACGCCGCTTCCAGCATGGGGCGATGCGGGACGAGGCGTTCAGCGCGGTGTTCGGCAACGCGACCGAGCGGTACCGCGGCTACTTCCTTGCGCAGTACGCGCCACGCGCCTGATCCGGGCGGAGGCCGTGACCGGGACGCCTGGACACGGTCGCGGCGGGGCCCGAAGGCCGCGCCCGACCCCACCCGGCCGATCGCCTGCTTCGGCGAGGAAGAGCGCCGGCCCGACGGCTCCCTCGCACAGGTGCTGACGGTGCTGCTCGCCGGCGCAGAGTGCCCCTTCACCTGCGTCTTCTGCGATCTGTGGCGCCGGACCCTCGACGGACCGACGCCGCGCGGCGCGATCCCCAGGCAGTTGGAAACCGCACTCCAGGCGGCCGGCCGGCGGCCGCCGACGTGCGCCGTAAAGCTCTACAACGCGAGCAACTTCTTCGACCCGCGCGCCGTCCCGGCCGACGACGACGAGGCCATCGCGGCGCTGCTCCAGCCGTTCGACCGCGTCACCGTCGAGTGCCATCCGCGACTGGTCGGCCGGCGGTGCCTGGAGTTCGCCGACCGCATCCCCGGCCGGCTGGAGGTCGCGATGGGCCTGGAAACCGCCGATCCAGCGGCGCTCGCCCGACTCGACAAGGGCATGACGCTCGCGGACTTCGACCGGGCGGCGGCGTTCCTCGCACACGCCGGGATCGGCCTGCGCGTCTTCGTCCTCCTGCCGGCGCCGTTCGTGGCCTCGGCCCGGGCGGTCGAATCGGCCGTGGACACGGTGCGCTACGCGGTCGACCGGGAGGCCGCGCACGTCACCCTCATCCCGACCCGCGACGGGAACGGCGCCATGGACGATCTCCGGAAGCGGGGGTTCTGGACGCCGCCCGCACCGGCCATGATCGACGCGGCAGTCGAACGCTGCGCCGGCATCTCCGGCCGCGTGGTGACCGTGGACCTCTGGGACATCGACCGCGTGCTGACGTGCCGGCGCTGCCGCCCCGCGCGGATCGCCCGGCTGCGCCGCTTCAACCAGACGGGTGATCCGGGTACGCCGGTCGAATGCTCCGCATGCAGGTCGCCGTCGCAGGCTCGTACAGATCGGCGGACGTAATCGCCGCGTTGACGAGGTCGAATGCCCCGCATGCAGGTCGCCGTCGCAGGCTCGGGGTTCGCCGGTTCGATCCTGGCGCGCGTCGCCCGCGCCGCCGGCCACGACGTCACCCTGGTCGAGCGGGGCGCACATCCCCGGTTCGCGCTCGGCGAGTCGTCGACGCCGCTGGCCGCCATCGCCCTGGAGCGTCTGGCCGTCCGCTACGGCCTCGACGATCTGCGAGACCTCGCCGCCTACGGGCGGTGGTCGACGCGGCTGCGGGAGGTCCGGCGCGGGCTGAAGCGCGGATTCACCTTCTATCGGCACCGGCAGGGACGGCCGTTCCGCAACGACGGGACGAACGACAACCGCCTGCTGGTGGCGGCCAGCCCGGACGACGCCGGCGCCGATGCGCACTGGCTGCGGGAGGACGTGGACGCCTTCCTGTTCCGGCGGGCCGCGGCCGAGGGCGTCCGCTGTCTCGACAGGACCGATCTGGCCGCCGTGGAACGCCGCGGCGGCCGGTTCGTACTGCGCGGCGCGCGCCCCGGCGAATCGGTGCGGCTGACCGCCGACCTCGTCGTCGACGCTTCGGGGCCCGACGGCTTCCTGGCGCGGCATCTGGAGTTGGCGGCGGCGCTCCCGCCCGGCGCGCTGCGCACCGGGCTGGTCTACGGCCACTTCCGCGGCGTACAACCGCTGCGCCGCGCGGCCGGCGACAGCGCGGTGTTCCCCCCCGGTCCGTACCCCGACGAAAGGGCCGCGGTCCACCATCTCCTCGACGAGGGCTGGCTGTACGAGCTGACGTTCGATCACGGCATCGTCAGCGCCGGCTTCGTCGTCGAAGGCGCGGAGGCCGTGCGCGCGATCACGGATTGCGCTCCCGCCGATGCGTTCCACGCACTCGCCCGGCGTCATCCCTCGCTCGCCGCCCAGTACGAAGCGGCGGAACCGGTACGTCCGGTGGCGTCGATTCCGCGCCTGCAACGCCGACTGTCCCGCGCCGCCGGCGAAGGCTGGGCGCTGCTGCCGCACGTCTTCCAATTCTGGAGCCCGCTGTTCTCGACCGGCATCGCCTGGAGCCTGCTCGGGGTCGAGCGCCTCGGCCTGCTTCTGGAAGACGCCGCGGTTCCCGCGGCGGACGACGGTCGTGACCGGCTGGCGGCGGGCCTCCGCAGATACGACGTCCTGCTGCAGTCCGAGGCGGACCACCTGCGGCGACTCATCGAGCCGGGCTACCGCTGGCGGTGCGACTTCGACCGGTTCGACGCCTGCGTTCAGGTCTACTTCGCGGCGGCGAGCTACAGCGAAGCGCGCCAGCGCCTGTGCCGCCCGCCGGCCGAGACCGGCGGACACTGGACCTGGTGGGGTTTTCTCGGCGCCACCGATCCCGTGCTGCGGGGAATCGTCAGCGAAGCACGCCGGCTCCTGGACGCGTGCCCACGGGAGTCGCTGATCGACGCGGTGCGGCGTCTGATCGCGCCGCGCAACCTCGCCGGCTTGGCCGATCCCGCCTGCCGGCGACTCTACCCCGTCGACCTCGAGGCTCTCGTAGCTGCGGCGGACGTCATGGGACTGACCCCGGACAAGGTACGAGCCGGACTCCCCCGCCTGCGAGGCGAGCGCGCCAACGAACACTGAAGAGGACGACAGGTCGGCGTGTCGACCACCGCCGCGACCCGCCTGCGACGCGAGCGCGCCAACCAACACTGCAGGAGGGCTGTCCGCAAGTGCGGAGCCGCTCGTGACGCCACCCCTATAATGGTTGATCGGACCTGTCGAAACCCTGACATGCCACGATGCGGCAGAACGCGCCTCGGCGTCGGAGCCGTTCTGGGCGCCGCGTTCCTGGCGTCCGGAACCGTTGCCCCGGCGTCGGCGCAATCCGCCCCGGCGACCGCGGGGTTCCGGATCGCAACGCACCAGTCGGCTGCGCCGACCTTCGCCGACGACATCGCTCCGCTCGTGATCGAGCACTGTGCGCCGTGCCACCGGCCCGGCGAGGTGGCCCCCTTTTCCCTGCTGACGTACGACGACGTCCGGCGGCGGGCGCGGCAGATTGCCGAGGTGACGGCCAGCCGTTTCATGCCGCCGTGGAAGCCGGAACCCGGATTCGGCGGCCCGTTCCTCGGCTCCCGGCGGCTCTCGGACGCCGACGCGGCGCTCTTCCGGCGTTGGGCCGACGCCGGGGCGCCGGCGGGCGACCTGCATCGCGCACCGCCGCAACCCGACTGGCCGCAGGGCTGGCGGCTCGGCACGCCCGACGTCGTCGTCACGATGCCGGCCCCGTACACGGTGCCGGCCGACGCCCCCGACACGTTTCGCAACTTCGTGCTGCCGATCCCGATCGAACGCACCGCCTTCGTGGCCGGCATCGAGTTCCGGCCCGGCAACGCGCGGGTGGCGCACCACGCCAACCTGCGGCTCGACCGGACGCGCGCGTCCCGCCGGCTCGACGAGCAGGACCCGGCGCCCGGCTACGAGGGTCCGATCAGCCCGCAGGCGCACTACCCGGACGGGCACTTCCTCGGCTGGACCCCCGGCCAGCTCCCGCCGCTGGCCGAGCCGGGGATGGCGTGGCGCCTGGAGCCGGACAGCGACTTCGTCATCCAGCTCCACATGCAGTCGACGGGCCGGCCGGAGTCGATCCGGGCCAGCGTGGGGCTCCACTTCACGGACGATCCGCCCGTGCGCACCCCGATGATGCTGCGCCTCGGCCGCCAGAGCATCGACATTCCGCCCGGCGAGCCGCGCTACGTCATCCGCGACCGCTTCACGCTCCCGGTCGGGGCCGAGCTCATCGGCGTCCAGCCGCACGCCCACTTCCGCGCCACCGAGATCAACGGCTTCGCCACGTTCCCGGACGGCCGCACCGTGCCGCTGATCCGCATCCCCGACTGGGACTTCAACTGGCAGGACGTCTACCGCTACCGGACGCGGCCGTTCCTCCCGGCGGGCACGACGGTCGCGATGGAGTACGTCTACGACAACTCGGCCGCCAACCCGCGCAATCCGGATCACCCGCCCCGCCGCGTGCGGTTCGGGCAGTTCTCGAACGACGAGATGGGCGACCTCTGGCTGCAGCTCCTGCCCCGCTCGGAGGCGGATCGCCGGACGCTCGTCCAGGCGTTCATGCCGAAGGTGCTCAACGAGGACATCGTCGGCTACGAGTCGATGCTGGCCTCCGATCCCGACAACGCGGTGCTGCACCGCGACGTGGCGGTGCTCTACATGACGGCCGGCCGTACGGCGGCGGCCGTCCGCCACTACCGGCGGGCGCTCGATCTGGATCCGGCGTCGGCGACGGCGCACTACAACCTGGCGACGCTGCTGGCCGCCGGAGGCGCACTCGACGAGGCGGTGCGGCACTTCCGGCGCGCCGTCGCCCTGCGGCCCGCGCACGCCGCCGCCCACAACAACCTGGGAGCGGTCCTGAAGGCGCTCGGCCGCCTCGCCGAGGCCGCCCCGTACTTCGAGCGTGCGGTGGCTCTCGACGCGCGCAACGCCGCCGCCCACAACAACCTCGCCAGCGCCCTGGCGTCCACCGGCCGCCCCGCGGACGCCGTGCGCCACTACCGCCGGGCGCTGGCGCTGGAACCGGACGGCGTGGAATCGCTGACGTCGCTCGCCTGGATCCTGGCCACCGCGGGCGAGGCGCGGCTGCACGCGCCCGGGGAGGCGGTGGCGCTCGCCGAACGGGCGGCGGCGCTGACCGGCCGGCGCGACGTCAACGTCCTGGCCACCCTCGCCGCCGCCTACGCCGCTACCGGGCGCTTCGACGAGGCGGCGACGGCGCAGCGGCGGGCGCTGGCGCTGGCGCGGCCGACAGGCGGTCCCGAGCTGCTGGCGGAACTGCAACGCAGGTTGACGCTCTACCTGCAAGGGCAGCCCCTCCGGCCTGCGTCGTGAGGACGGATTGACGTGGCACGCCACGTGCACGATTGAACATGATGAAGACGATATCCGCCGAGCTGATCGCAATCCTCGCCGTCGGGACCGCCCTGACCGGCATCACGCTCATGGGCCACGCGGGCCTCCATGCCCGAATGGATCGGTTGGAGGCGAGGCTGACCGCGAAGATCGACGGCGTCGACGTACGGTTGTCCGGGCGGACCGACGACGTCGAGGAGCGCCTTGCCTCGGTGGAGGAGAAGGTCACACGGCTCGACGCTCTCGACATCGGTCTCCGCCTGCGGGCGCTCGAGACCGGTCAGGCCGCCCTGCGAGAGGCCGTGACCCGGCTCGAGGGACTGATGAGAGGTCTGCTCGAACGTCTCTCCGGCGAAGATCCGCCGGACGGCTGATCGAAACGCCGGTCCGCGCAGCTTCGCGCACCATGCCGCAATACGAACGGCTCGTCTCCCGTATCGTCGTGGCGGCGTTCGTCGTCAGCGCTTCCTCTTCGTCGAGCGCGATCCGCGCCGCGGGCAGGACCGGCGCGGCGGGCGGGGGCGCCGCCGCGGTCGAACAAGCCGGCGGTCCTGTGACTTTCACCCGCGACGTCGCACCGATCCTGTACACCGACTGCGCAGGCTGCCATCGGCCGGACGGGATCGGTCCGTTCAGCCTGACGACCTACGCGGACGCTCGCGAGCGGGCGGCGCAGATCGCCGCGGTCACCGCGGAGCGGCGGATGCCACCCTGGAAGCCGGTCCCCGGGCACGGCCGTTTCCGGAACGAACGGCGCCTCTCGGACGCGGAGATCGCCCTGCTGTCCCGGTGGGCGGCGACCGGCGCGGCGGAAGGGAACCCCGCCGATCTTCCAGTCCTGCCGAGCGGCGCGGGCGACTGGCAACTCGGACCGCCGGACCTCGTCGTGGCGCTGGAGGCGCCGTTCCGGCTGTCCTCCGGCGGCGCCGACGTATACCGCAACTTCGTGCTTCCGGTGGAGCTGGACGCCCGCCGCTGGGTGCGCGCCGTCGAACTGCGTCCGGGCGCAGGCGGCGGGCGCGTGATCCACCATGCCCGCATCCTGCTGGACGGCAGCGGCGCGGCGCGTGCGCTCGACGCCGAGGATGCCGAACCGGGCTACGACGGGCTGATGCTCGACCACGCGCGGTTTCCCGCCGGCCATTTCCTGGGCTGGGCGCCCGGCAAGACGCCTGCAGCCCTCGCGGACGAAATCGCCTGGCCGCTCGCACCGGACACCGATCTCGTGCTGCAGCTCCACCTCCTGCCAAGCCAGGAGCCGGTGGACGTGCAACCGGCGATCGGACTCCATTTCGCGGACCGCCCGGCGACGGCGACGCCGGTCTCGGTGCTGCTCACGTCGAAGGCCATCCGGATCCCCGCCGGCGATCCGGCCCACGTCGTCGAGGACAGCTATCGCCTGCCGGTCGCGGTCGACGTCCTGGGGATCGCGCCGCACATGCACTATCTCGGCAAGCGCGTCGAGGCGCGGGCTATCCTGCCGGACGGGCGCGAGGCGCCGCTGCTGCGGATCGAAGACTGGGACTTCGACTGGCAGGACGAGTACCGCTACCGGGAGCCGCTCCATCTGCCCGCCGATACGCTGCTCCGGGTGCGGTTCACGTTCGACAACTCGACCGCCAATCCGCGGAACCCGAACGATCCGCCGGCCGCGGTCGGTTTCGGGCCGCGGGCGACCGACGAGATGGCGGAGCTTATGCTGCAGGTGCTTCCGGTCGGCGACGCCGTCACGCTGCTGCGCAGCCTCGCCGTCAAGCAGGCCCGCGACGACATCCTCGGCTACCAGTCGCTGCTGCGCGCCGACCCGGCCGACGCCGTGAACCACGCCGCGCTCGCGGTCCGCTATCTCGACGTCGGTCAGGTGGCGCTGGCCCGCGAGCACCTGGAGCGGGCCGTCGCCCTCGCCCCGGACTTCCCGGACGCGCACTTCAACCTGGGCGGTGTGGCTCTGGCCGAAGGAGATACGGCAGGGGCCGTCGCAGCCTACCGGCGCGCCATCGCGCTGCGGTCGGACTACCCGGAAGCGCACAACAACCTCGGGGGGCTGCTGGCCGCCACCGGCGCCCTCGACGAGGCGCTCGTGCACTATCGGCTGGCCGTCCGCTTCGACCCCGGCCATTCGGGCGCGCACTACAACCTGGCCAACGTCCTGCTGGCGCGCGGCGAAACCGCGGAGGCGATCCGCCACTACCGGGCGGCGCTGGAGGCCGCCCCGGACGATCCCGACGTATTGAACAACCTCGCGCGGGCGCTGGTCGGTACGGGCAACGCGGCCGAAGCGGCGGATCTGTACGCCCGGGCCATCGCGGCCGGCCCCACCCTGGCCGCGCCACGGCTGGGCCTGGCCTGGATCCGCGCCACGTCGGCGGACGCCGCGCTGCGGGACGGCGTCGAAGCGCTGCAACTGGCCCAGGAAGCGATGCGGTTGGGGAACGCCGGCCACCCGGACGTGCTCGACACGCTGGCCGCCGCCTACGCCGCCGCCGGACGCTTCGAGGACGCCGCCGCCACCGCCCGCCGCGCCGCCGCCCGCGCCCGGGAGGCGCCGGGGCTCCAGGGTCTGGCGCCGGTGATCGAGGCCCGGCTGCGACTGTATCTCCGCTTCCAGCCCTACCGCGCCCCGCGCTGAGTGCCGCCGCCCTCCTCGACCTGGGCCAGCAGGCCCGTCAGCTCGGGATGGCCCGGATGGACCAGCAGCGCCTCCCGCAGCCACTCCCGGGCCTCGCCGGACCGCCCGAGCTGCAGCAGGATGACGGCCCGCACCATCCAGGCTTCCGCGAACGCCGGGTCGATCCGGATCGCCTCGGCGAACTGCGCCGCAGCCTCCTCCAGCCGGCCGGTGAGCCGGAGCGCTTCCGCCAGCCCGAGCCGCGCTTCCAGGTAGTTCGGCCGCAGCTCGACCGCGGCGGCGTAGCGCCCGATCGCCTCGGCGTGCCGGCCGCTCATGCCCAGGATTACCCCGATCCCGAACTGGGCCTTCTCGAAGTCGGGGGCGACGCGCAACGTCGCCTCGAACTCCGCGATCGCGCCGGCGGCGTCGCCGCCCATCATCAGGGCGGTCCCCAGCCGGTGCCGCAACGACGGATCGTCCGGCGTTTCGGCCAGCCCCGCCCGGAAGATCGCGGCCGCCTCGTCGAATCGGCGGGCGTCCATGGCCCGCATGCCCCTGATCTCGTAGGCGAGCGCGCTCCGGAGCAGACCGTTGTAGGCCTGCATCAACGGATCCGGCGGCGCCGGCGCCCCGTCGCCGCGCCGCTCCAGGTGGGACTGCGCGGCGTCGAGATTGCCGAGGGCCCGGTGCGCCATACCCAGGTTGTAGTGCAGGCTTCCGGCCGACGGTTCGAGCGCCAGGGCGCGTTCCAGGTAGCCGACCGCCCGGCCCGCGTCCCGCGCGGCCAGGGCGGCCCGCCCGGCGCCGGCGAGGGCCGCGGCCGAGGCCGGATCGATCGCCAGCGCCCGCTCGAACGCGGCCGCCGCCGTGGCGGGACGCCCCCGGTCCAGCTCCATGCGCCCCAGCCAGACCAGAGCCGCGAGGTTGCCCGGCTCCAGCGTGAGCGCTCGGGCGAAGAAGTCCGCCGCCCGCTCCCGGTCCCCCCGCCGGCGGTACAGGTGCGCGAGATAGTACGGCCAGCGCATGACGCCGGGGGTCAGCCCGTGCGCATTCAGGAGCGCGATCTCGGCCCGATCACGATAATCGGCGGCCATCAGGGTCAGCCCGAGCTCGCCGTAGGCGTCTGCCAACACCGCGGCCGACGTACCGGGGTCCTCGGCCGCGCCCGACACCGCAGCGTACCGCTCCCGCACCTGCGCCTGCACCGGTGGAGCCAGCCGTGACAGGTCGGGCTGATCGACGGGCCGCGGCCCCGACCACTCGCGCCCATCCGGGACCGCCGAGGCAGGACGGTCCGAATCCGCCGACCCACCGCCGACGCAGGCGGCCGCGGAAACGAGCGCTGCAAGAAGCAAAATCGTATCGGCGCATCGCCGCGTCGGACCCGCCGGAGCCACCACCACGGCTGGAAGCCGGCCGGTCGACCCGGACCGCCGCTTCCGACGCCACCATCGCCCCGCCGGCGTCTTCATTGCGGCTGCCCCTCGCCCTGCACCAGCGTGCTGTAGCGCCCGACCGGCACCGCGGACCACACCTCCGTCCGCCCGTCCGGCCAGGCGACCTGCACGGCCAGCGCCTCCGCCGCCTCGGAACCCAGCCCGACCAGCACCCGCGGATCGTTCGCCGATGCGTAGCTGCCGTCGGCCCGCGCCCGTCGCCGGCGCGTGATTCCGTCCGAGCCGACCACCGCCACGCGCGCGCCGACCCTGTCGCGCGGCGCGACGCCGCCCACGAGGCGCAGCCCGATCCAGGCGCGGCGGTGTCCCATCTGGTTGATCAGCAGCTCGACCCGGCCCGCGGCGTTCGCCACCAGGACGTCGGTGTCGCCGTCGTTGTCGACATCGCCGAACGCCGCCCCGCGACTCACCGCGGAGCGGGCGAACGGCGCGCCGGCCCGCCCGGTCACGTCCTCGAAACGCGTCCCGGCGAGGTTGCGGAACACCTGGTTGCGCTGATCCAGGGGAAAGGGATTCTCCGGACCCAGGGATTCGAGATGCTGCGTCACCGAGCCGTTGACGGCGACGACATCGAGCCAGCCGTCGTTGTCGATGTCGATCCAGCCGGCCCCGAACCCGGTGTACGGCAGGCTCGCGGCCCGGATGCCGAACGCCGCGCTCAGGTCCTCGAACAGCCCCGTCCCGTCGTTGACGTAGAGGGTGCTTCCCTGCCCCGTCAACTCCGTGATGAACAGGTCCTCGTCGCCGTCGTTGTCGAAGTCGCCGGCGTCCACCCCCATGTCCGCCTTCGCATCCCCCGCCGCGCCCAGCGCCACCCCCCGGAGCAGGGCCAGGTTCCGGAACGCGCCGCCGCCCCGGTTGACCCAGAGCTGGTTCTCCTGCTGGTCGTTGGCGACGAACAGATCGACCCAGCCGTCGTTGTCGTAGTCGGCCGCCGCCGCGCCCAGCGCCGGCCCGAACTCCCGGGCCAGGCCGGCCGCCGCCGTGACGTCGGCGAACGTACCGTCGCCCAGGTTGCGGTACAGGCGGCTCGGCGCCGGCGGACTCACCTCCGGCGGGCAGTAGTCGGGCGGCCCGGACCGGTTGTAGCACTGCGTATGCGTGTCCAGCGTGTAGTTCAGGTAGTTGCCGACGAAGAGATCCAGCCAGCCGTCCCGGTCGAAGTCGAGGAACGTCGCCGGCACCCCCCACGACGGCTCGTCGGCGCCGGTCTCGGCGGAAACGTCGGCGAAGGTCCCGTCGCCGCGGTTGCGCAGCATCCGGTTGCGCCCGAAGCGCGTCAGGTACAGGTCGACCCGGCCGTCGTTGTCGTAGTCGCCGGCCGCCACCCCCATGCCGTAGCCGCCGGGCGGCAGACCGCTCTCGTCCGTGACGTCGGTGAACCGGAGCGTCCGCGTCCCGTCCGGCCGGACCTCCAGGTCGTTCCGGTACAACCGATCGCCCGGCGGCTGCCCGTCCGGCAGCGGCATGATCGGGATCCCGTCGCCGAGCCGCTCGCCCTGCACCAGATAGACGTCGAGATCGCCGTCGTCGTCGTAGTCGACCAGACCGGCGCCGGGCCCCATCATCTCCGGCTGGTAGAAGCGGCCCGACATCCCGTTGAAGTGGACGAAGTCGAGACCGGTCTCGGCCGCCCGATCCGCGAACAACTCGACGGCGGGGTCGAGCGGCGCCACGGAGGGCGCCGCCGTCCCGTCCGCCGCCGATGATCCGGGGTCGGCCGAACCGCACGCCGTCAGCACCCCGGCCGCCGACCACGCCAGCAGGGCCAGCCTCACGACACGAAGACCGGTACGCAGCGCGTCGGACCGCCCCACCGCCCGCGCCGGCCGCTGAAACGATCTACGGTCGCCATCGCGTGGTCAGATGACCGGCGTCACGCGCACGGTCACGTCCTCGCGCGCGATGCCGATCTGGATCTCGAGGGTCTCGGTGTCGAGCGGGAGCGCGGCGCGCGAATAGGTCAGCACGTACTGGCCGGCAATCTCGTTGGCGATCTCCAGCAGCGGCTTCGCGAGGCCGGCGCTGGCGTAGGTGTTGACGAGCCGGCCGCCGGTGCGCCGCGACGCGGTTTCGAGCGCCATCAGCCAGTCGCGGGTCTCGCGGGCCATGATCGAGTTGCGCATGTTGTTGTCGGCGGTGCCGCTGAAGGCCGACGCCCGATCGAAGACGCCGCGTCCCACGATGGAGAACGAGGCGCTGCTGCGGAGCGCCACGATGTGCACCGGCGCGCCGATCGCCTGCAGCACTTCGATGACCTGGTCCACCGGCCGGGCCGAAGTGTTGGGCGACTCCGTGGCGAAGGCGCCGGCCACCTGATCCGAGGTGATGATCAGCAGCGCGGGGCGGTTCGGCTGGCGATTGCGGATGTCGCGCACCGTCTGGATCAACGCGTCCTGGAAGCGCGGAATCGCGCCGACGGTCGGGAACACCCGGTCGACCGCCTCCCGCATCACGCTGCGACGGGTCGTCGGCGGCACCACGCGCACCGGCAGGTCGCCGAACGTCATCAGCGACATGCGCGCGTAGCCGTCGAGGGCGTCGACGAACTCGGCCAGCGCCCGGCGGACGTGGGTCGTGGACGGCACGACGGCTTCACTGGTGTCGACCAGTATGGAGACATCCGCCGGACCGCTCGGCCGGGCCAGGTACAGCACCTCGCACCGCACGCCGTTCTCCGCCACGGACACTTCGTGGGGCCGCAGATCGACCACCGGCCGGCCGTCGTCGTCGAGCACCGTCAGGTAGAGCTGCTGCGCGGACTGCGCGGGGAGCACGGCGTCCACCGCCGGCCAGAGGACCGCGACGGCGGCGACGGCGGCGAACGGCCGGAGACGCGACGAACGGAGCGCTCGCGTTGACATCGCCATGGCGGTTCTCCTTGCCCTGCCGGGTCACTCCCACTATACGCCAAGTCCGGCGGGTCGGCGGCGGGGGGATGGCGGGGATGCCCGGCTGCGTCCCTCCGGCCCGGCGGTCACGCGCTGCGGAGGAACCCGGCTCCGCCTCGGCTACCGTTGCAGGTTCGCCGCGATCCTTGTCAATCGTGAATTCGCGGGAACCGGGAAGCGATAATACGAGCCGTCAGAGGACCGGAGCCACGCGGATCGTCACGTCCTCGCGCGCGACGCTGAAACCGAGCACGACGTCGTCGGTATCGTCCGGCAGCTCGGGACGGACGTAGGTGAGCACGTACTGCCCCAGGATCTCGTCGGCGACGGCGCCGAGCGGCCCCTCCAGCCGGGTGTGATTCGCGACGCGCACGAACCCTCCCCCGGTGCGCGCCGCGATCTCGGCCAGGCCGCCCCGCAGGTCGCCCGGTCTCCGCCGCAGGGCGACGACGTGCACCGGCGCACCGACCGACTGCAGCGGGTTCAGGAAGTCTCTGACGTAACGGTCCGACGGCGAACGGCTCGCGGCGGCCGACACGACCGCGACGATGACCGGACGGCGCGGCTGTCGCCGGGCGATGCGCCGGGCGGTCTCGATCATCGCGTCGTGAAAGCGGCCGTCGTAGCCGGGGCTGGGAAACAGGTTTTCGATCGCCTCGTGCAACGGGGCGGCCCGGGTGGTAGGCGCCACCACGTTCCTCGGCACGCCTCCGAACGTCATCAACGACATCCGCGCGCTGCCCGCCAGCCGGTTGACGAACGTCCCGAGCGCCCGCCGCAGGTGGGGGGTCGCGGAGACGAAATCGCGGCTGTTGTCGACCAGGAGGAACACGTCGGCCGGCGTGCGCCGCCGTACCAGGTGGGTCACGCCGCCCGGCACGCCGTTCTCCGCCACGCTCACGTCGTCGGGTTGCAGATCGAGAATCGGCGCTCCGTCCCGGTCGAGCACGGTCAGGTAGACCTGCGCATGCGATCCCTGTCCGGCGACCGGCACGGCGGCAGTCAGCCACGCCGCGGCGACCGCGGACAGGGCGACGCCGGCGCCCTGCAGGCAGCGACGCCGCACGGGCGCCTCGCCGCCCCCGGCGCCGGGCCGGATCCCGCCGCCGATCTCGCGGCGGAGACGTTCTCTTCCCTCTACGGCAGGGCGTCCGCGGGCCACGGCGTGCGGCATGGCTCACCTCTCTCGTAGCGCCGCAGATTCACGGTCAGGCGCCGGACGGCGCCCGGCATCCGCGCGAGCTCGGCGGCGCCGATCAGCGCGCGCTGCACCTCGGCGGCCTCGCCGAAGCGGCCGAGCTCGGCCAGGGTCATCGCCATCGTCTCGGCCAGATCGATGGTCGGCTCCGGCTCCGCGTCCATGACCTGCTCGACCAGCGTCATCGCCCGCCGGCCGTTGCGGATTGCGGGATCGGGAGCCGCGGCGAGCAGCCGGGCCAGCGCGTGCGGGAACGAGGTCTCGTTGGGAAACGCGTCCATCGCCGTGAGCAGCCGGTCGTGCGCCTCTCGCCAGCGGCCGAGCTGGACGAGCGCCATCACGTAGCCGAACCGCGCCTCGACGGCGTCCGGGTTCGAGCGCAGCACCCGTTCGTAGTACGACAGCGACGCCTGCGGATCCCCCGAGCGCCGCAGGCTGATCGCCATCCGCAGGCGGGCCGCGTCGTCCCCCGGCCGGCGGCGCAGCGCGGTACCGAACCGTTCGACGGCTTCTGCATGCCGTCCCGTCTCCTGCAACAGCACGCCGATGCTGTAATGCGACGGATAGTAGTCCGGGGTGGTCCGTACGACCCGCTGAAACTCCGCCATCGCGCCGTCGAGATCGCCGGTCATGAACAGCGCGGTACCGAGCCGGTGCCGCAGCCCGGGGTCGTCGGGATCCCGCTCCAGCCCCTGCCGGAACTGCTCGATCGCGGCCGGCCATTCCTCCCGATCGAGGGCCGCCAGGCCGCTGCTCTCGTAGGTCCCGGCCGTGTCGAGCAGCGAGTCCAGCGCCGCCATCAGCGGGTCCGCGGGACGGATCTCGGCGTTCTCCCGCCGTCGCAGATGCTCCTCCGCCTGCGCGTCGTCCCCCAGTCCGCGGTAGGCCATCCCCAGCGGATAGTGCACGGCGCCGATCCCGGGGTCCCGCTCCAGGATCTCTTCCAGCAGGTCCGCCGCCCGGCGGTGGTCCTCCTCCAGCAGCGCCGTCTGCGCCAAGCCGTACCGCGCCGAGAGCGACGACGGGTACAGGGACAGCGCCTGCGCGAAGAGCGGCTCGGCGTCGCCGGGCCGGCCCTGCTCCAGACGGATGTCGCCGAGCCAGAACAGCGTCGTCGGATCTTCCGGCTGGATGCGGAGCACCTGCGCGAAGAACGCGGCCGACTCGTCCAGGGCGCCGCGGTCGCGGTACAACTGCGCGAGATAGTAGGGCCAGCGGACATCGTCCGGGGCCAGCGCCGCCGCCTCCCGGAGGCACGGCTCGGCCGCGTCGGTGAACCAGGCGGCCATGAGAATCATCCCCATCCCCCCGACCGCCTCGGCCTGCAGCGCCGCCGGGATGCCCGCCCGCCCGTCGCGCGGCGGCAGGGCCGCGTGGCGTGCGCGGATCTGCGCCTGCACCGACTCGCCGACCCGCGAGAGATCCGGCAACTCGTCCGCGCACGAAGCCGCGACGTTCGAGGCGGTTCGGGCGCCGGCGGCCGGCGGCGAGTCATCCGGCCCCGCCTCTTCCGGTACGGAGCAGCCGGCGACCAGCACCCCGAGTCCGAACGCCGCGGCGAGAACCCGTGTCGGGACCGGCCATCGAGATTCGTCCGCTCGTCGCGCCGGCATCAGGAACTCCCCGCTCCCTGCGTGAGCGTCGTCCAGCGGTCGATCTCGACGGCCTCCCAGGTCTCCGTCCGCCCGTCCGGCCAGCGCACCTCGACGGCGGGGCGGGCGTCCGACTCCCCCAGGCCGACGATCACCCGTGGATCGTTGGCCGAGGCATAGCTGCCGTCCGAACGCGCGCGGCGCCACAGCGTCGGCTCGCCGGGACGCCGTACCGCCACCCGCGCGCCGAGCATGTCGCGGCCGCCGGCGCCGGCGAGCCGCAGTCCGAGCCAGTGCCGCCGGCTGCCGATCCGGTTGATCAGCAGCCGCACCGGACCCGTGTCGTTCCCCACCAGCACGTCCACGTCGCCGTCGTTGTCGACGTCGCCGAAGGCGGCGCCCCGCCCCGTCTCGGACAGCTCGAACACCGCGCCGGCCTGCCCGGTCACGTCCTCGAAGGTCCCGTCGCCCCGGTTGCGGAACAGCGACTTGCGCTGGTCGTACGGGAACGGACGGCCCGCCGGACCCGGACTGGCGATGACGGTGCCGTTGACCGCGAGCAGATCGAGCCAGCCGTCGTTGTCGTAGTCGAACCAGGTGGTCCCCCACCCGGTGTACGGCAGGCTCCCGGCGCCGAGGCCCGAGACGGTGCTGCGATCCCGGAACGACGCCGACCCGTCGTTCACGTAGAGGTTGTTGCCCTCGTTCGTGATGTGGGTCATGAACAGGTCTTCGTCGCCGTCGTTGTCGAAGTCGCCGGCGTCCACCCCCATGCTCGCCTCGGCCAGTCCCATGCCGCTCAGGGCCGCACCCGCCAGCAGCGCGACGTCCCGAAAGGTCCCGTCGCGCCGGTTGATCCAGAGCAGGTTCTCGGTGGCGTCGTTGGCGACGTAGATGTCGATCCAGCCGTCGCCGTCGTAATCGGCGACCGCGACGCCGAGGGCCGGTCCGAACCGGCCGCCCTCGAGAGCCGTGTCGCTCACGTCGACGAACCGCCCGCCGCCCGTGTTGCGGTAGAGATGATCGGGGGTTCCGCCGTAGGTCTCCGGAGGACAGTAGTCGCCGGCGCCGGTCACGTTGGAGCACTCGATCGTGTTGTCCAGCCCGTAGTTGACGTTGTGGCCCACGTAGAGATCGAGCCAGCCGTCCCGATCGTAGTCGGCGAACGCCGCCGAGACGCCGAACCCGGGCGTCCCGTCGATGCCGCTGGTCGGCGAGGCGTCGCGGAACGTCCCGTCTCCCTGGTTGAGGTAGAGGTTGCTGGGGCCGAAGTTGGTCAGGAACAGGTCGGTCCAGCCGTCGTTGTTCACGTCGCCGGCCGCGACGCCCAGTCCGAACCCGTCGGCTTCGATCCCGCTCGCGGCCGTGACGTCGGTGAAGCGCAACGCGCGCGAGCCGTCCGCGGCCACTTCCAGGTCGTTGCGGTAGAGCCGTCCCGTGAGCGGCAGCGCCTGCTTGGGCGGCGCCGGCGCGCCGGGCGGGGTCCCGTTTCGGCCGAGCACCCGTCCCTGGACGAGATAGACGTCGAGGTCGCCGTCGTTATCGTAGTCGAACAGGCCGACGCCGGGCGGCAGGATCTCCGGATAGTAGAACTCGCCCGAGGCGCCGTTGAAGTGGACGAAGTCCAGTCCGCTCCCGCCCGCGCGATCGACGAACCAGTCGGCGTCGGCGCGCGCTGCGTCGTCCGGGAGCGCCTCGACCCCGCCGTCCGGCCCGCCGCAGCCGGCGGCCAGCGCGAGGCACACCCCCAACCATGCGGCCCGGATCTTCACTTCGATATCGCAGTCTAGCACGCGCCTCCGACGGCGACCGCGGCGCAGGGAGCGACAGTTTCGCACGTGTTCCCGAACGACCTTGTCACGGCCGGCAGCGGCCGCCGCGCGGGGACCGGCAGGTCACAGCGGCGAGCGGCTCGGTCGCCCTTGCTCGTAACGCGCCAGGTTCGCGGCCAGCCCCCGGGCGCGGGGCGCCTGCCCCGCCTGCTGCGCCGCCGCGATGGCCCGCCGCTGCCAAGTCACGGCCTCGTCGTAGCGCCCCACCTCGGCGAACACCATCGCCATCGTCTCGTAGGTCTCGATGCCCGTGTCTCCGCGGAGCCGCTCGTTCATCAACGCCAGCGCGCGTTCCCCGTCGCGCACTCCGGCCGCCGGCGCCGCCGCCAGGACCCGCACCAGGAGGTTGGTCAGGAGCGTATGGCCGGGATGCACGAGCTGCGCCCGGTCGAGCCAGTCGCGGGCTTCCCGATGGCGTCCGAGCTGGATCAGCGCCACGCCGCGCCCCATCCACGCCTGGTCGGAGGCGGGATCGAGCGCGACGACCCGTTCGAACTCCGCCTCCGCGGCGGCGAGCCGCCCGGCGAGACTCAGCGTGTCGGCCAACGCCATCCGCGCGTCCACGTAGTTCGGCCGGCTCTCCACCGCGGCCTCGTAACGCGCGATCGCCTCTCCGTAACGGCCGTCGCGGGCCGCCAGCTCGCCGAGGCTGAAGTGCGCGTCGGCCAAGTCCGGCGCCGCCGACAGCGCCGATTCGAACTGCGCCACCGCGCCCCGGGTGTCGCCCGCCATGCTCAACGCCACGCCCAGGCGGTGCCGCAGCGTCGGATCGTCGGGGGTCAGCGCGAGGCCGGCCCGGAACGCCGCCGCCGCCTCGGCGTGCCGTCCCGCACTCAGCGCGCGCGACCCCCGCCGCTCGTGGGCCAGCGCGCTGTCCAGAAGACCGGTGGACTGTCGAAGCAACGGGTCGGGGAGCCCCGGCGCCCCGCCGCCGCGCTGCCGCAGATGCTGCTCGGCCAGTTCCAGCCGGCCCAGGTCCCGGTATGCCATGCCGAGGCTGTAATGGAGGCTCGTCGCTCCCGGATCGACGGCCAGCGCGCGTTCCAGATACGAGACGGCCCGGGCGGCATCTTCGCGCGCGAGCGCGGCTCGTCCGATCCCGGCCAGGACCGCAGGCGACGCCGGCCGGAGGGCCAGCGCCCGGTCGAGCACCCGCTCGGCCTCCACCGGCTGGCCCTGATCGAGATGCATTTCGCCTAGCCACACCAGCGCCGGCAGGTTCTCCGGATCGAGTTCGACGACCCGCCGAAAGCGCTCCAGCGCCCGCCCCCGCTGCCCCGTCAACTGGTACAGATGGGCCAGGTAGTACGGCCAGCGCACCACGTCGGGCGCCTGCGCCTGCGCGTTCCGATAGGCGTTCCCCGCGGCTTCGTAGAACCCGGCCGCCTGCAGCACGAGCCCGAGCTCGCCGTAGGCCTCCGCGAGCGCCGCCGCCGACGCGCCCGCGCCGGCCGTCGTCTGCAGCACCGCCGCGTGCCGTGCGCGTATCTCATCCTGCACAGCCGGCTCGAGCCCGACCAGCCGAGGCAGGACGACCGGCGGAGGAACCGTGTCCGCGCGCCTCTCCCCGGCCGACGCCGCTTCGTCGGATGCCGAACAGCCGGCGGCAGCCGTGAACGCCGCGGCCGACAGGACCAGCAGACAGACCTGCAGCGCGTGCCGTTCCGGCCGGGCAAGTGACGGACCAGCCATCCTGAGCCTGCTGATCGAGCTCGGTCTCCTCCCGCAGCGAGCCGCGGAACCGGAAGGATCGCTCATGGCGTCCGGCCGTCTCCTGCGGTCAGGGTCGAGTATCGGTCGACCGGCAGGTCGGTCCACTCCTCGACCGCCCCGTCCGGCCAGGTGACGCGAACGCGCGGCGCCGCGGCCGACTCGCCGAGACCGACGATCACCCGCGGATCGTTGGCCGAGGCGTAGCTCCCGTCGGCGCGGGCGCGGCGCCAGCGCGTCGAGCCGTTCGGCAGAACCACCTCCACCCGCGCCCCGAGCATGTCGCGCGGCGCCTCGCGTCCGACGAGCCGGAGCCCTATCCAGTGGCGCCGACGGCCCACCTCGTTGACGAGCAGGCGCACCGGGCCGGCGCTGTTGGCGACGAGCACGTCGGTGTCGCCGTCGTTGTCGATGTCGCCGAACGCCGCGCCGCGGCTCACCTCCGACAGCGCGAACGCCGCGCCGGCCCGCTCCGTCACGTCCTCGAACCGCGCACCGCCGCGGTTGCGGAACACCTGGTTGCGCTGATGCAGGGCGAACGGGTTGTCCGGTCCGTACGCCTCCAGATCCAGGGTCACGGTTCCGTTGACGGCGATCACGTCCAGCCAGCCGTCGTTGTCGATGTCGAGCCACGCCGCCCCGAAGCCGGTGTAGGGCAGGCTGGCGGCGCGGATGCCCCGGACCGCGCTCTGGTCCCTGAACATCCCCCCGTCGTTGACGTAGAGGGTGCTCCCCTGCCCCGTCAGCTCGGTGATGAAGAGGTCCTCGTCGCCGTCGTTGTCGAAGTCGCCGGCGTCGACCCCCATGTCGGCCTTGGCCACCCCGGTGGCGCCCAGCGCCGTCCCCCACAGCAGCGCGCGGTTGCGGAAGGTGCCGTCGCGCTGGTTGATCCACAACTGGTTCTCCTGCTGGTCGTTGGCGACGAACAGATCGAGCCAGCCGTCGTTGTCGAAGTCGGCGGCCGAGGCGCCGAGCCCCGGCCCGAAGTCGCGGCCCATACCGGCCTCGAGCGTCACGTCGGCGAACGTGCCGTCACCCCGGTTCCGGTACAGCCGATCCGGTTGCGGCGGGCTGACCTCGGGCGGGCAGTAGTCCGCCGGCCCCGACTGCGCGTAGCACTGCCAGTGGGTCTCCAGGCTGTAGTGCAGGTAGTTCCCGACGAACAGATCGAGCCAGCCGTCCCGGTCGTAGTCGAAGAAGGTGGCGGGGACGCTCAACCCCGGGTCGGCGGTGCCGGTCTCGGCCGTGACGTCGGCGAACGTGCCGTCGCCCCGGTTCCGGAACATCTGGTTCGGCCCGAATCGCGTCACGTAGACGTCGACCCGACCGTCGTTGTCGTAGTCGCCGGCCGCCATTCCCATGCCGTAGCCGCGCGCGGCGATGCCGGCCTCGTCGGTCACGTCCGTGAACCGCAGCCGGGGCGCGCCGCCGGGTCCCGCTTCGAGATCGTTGCGGAAGAGCCGGTCGCCCGGCGGCTGCCCCGCGGGCGGCGGCAGGAGCGGCTCGCCGTCCCCGAGCCGCCCGCCCTGCACCAGGTAGACGTCGAGGTCGCCGTCGTTGTCGTAGTCGAGCAGCCCGACGCCGGGACCCATCATCTCCGGCTGATAGAACCTGCCCGTCATCCCGTTGACGTGGACGAAGTCGAGGCCGGACTCCGCGGCCCGGTCGACGAACCAGTCGCCGTCGTGCTCGATCGGCAGGACGGCCGCCGCCCTCGTCCCGGCCGTATCGGCGGGAGACGTGGTCTCCGCCCCGCACCCGCCGAGCCAGCCGGCGAGGGCCAAGCCCCCCACGCTTCTCATGCTCCACCCGCGTCGTACGGTCATCGTGTCATGGTAGATCGACCGCCCCGACCGGCCGCAAGCGCACGGATGGCACGCATCGTGCTTTCATGAGCATCACAGCGCGCCGATACCGCGTTGCCGCCCCGCCGCCGAATGTGCGATCATCGAGCTGCCTCGACGAGGAGCCGTCCGGTGCACGACCGGGGCGACTTGGAGAAGGAGAAATCCCCATGAGGTTCGTCCGGGAGACATGGCCCGTGGTCGTCATCGTCGGAACCATCGCCGGCGCCGCCTGGACGGCGGCCTGGAACGTCAGGGACTTCCTGACCACGCAGAGCGCCGCGAGTGAAGCCCGGTTTACAGCCCGAATCGCGGCGAGCGAAGCCCGGCTCGCGGCGCAGATCGCAGCGAGTGAAACCCGGCTCGCGGCGCAGATCGTAGCGAGTGAAACCCGACTCGCGGCGCAGATCAAGGAGGTCGATGAGCGTCTGACGGCACAGATCGCCGAGCTCCGCCAATACTTCGTCGACCATCTCGAAGATCACGCCAACCCCCGTTGACGCCTCCCCCTTGCAAGCCGGCAGCCCGCGAGCCGTAGCGCGCGCGACAGCAGGTCAGCCCCGGCGCATCACCGGGATGTCGACCTCCGAGCCGATCGCCAGGTCCTCGACGGACGTGCTCCCGGCAAGGAAACGGGCCGCGATACGTCCGGCGGCGGGCCGCACCGGGTAAACCAGCGGGCAGAAAGGGCCGGGAAGCAGCGCCGCTTCCCGGCCCGTGAGAATCGACCGGCCGCGCGCATCACGAGCGCGGCCGGAGTCGAAAGACCCGCCCTACCAGTGGATGTTGGTCGCCAACTGCAGGAACCGCCCCTGGACCGTCCGGGTGACGTTGCCCATGGCGCCGCCGAAGAAATTGGTCCCCTCGATGATCGGGTCGCCGTTGATGATGTTGTAGACGTCGGCCTGCACGTCCACGCGCATGCCGTTGCCCATCTCGAACATCTTCCGGATCGACACGTCGATCTGGTTCAGGCGATCGAGGAAGGCGGACCCCGGCGCCATCAACGGGATGGTGATGGTCTGGGTCCGGGGAACGCCCTCGGGATAGTACGCATCGCTCTTCGGCACGTTCCAGCGCACGTTGCCCGTGCGGGTGAGGCTGCCCTCCAGCTCGCCGCCGCCGTTCAGGCCGCCCGCGCTCTGGCCGCCGCCGCCGCCGACGACCAGCTCGCGCGGGTTGTACGACTGCAAGGACCCGCTGAACGTGAAGCCGCCCGGGAGAGGCAGCGTGCCCGACAGCTTGAACTCGTTCAACCACGGCACGTCGTAGCCGCCGTAGGAGTCCGGCCCCCACGCGCCCGTCGGGTCGCAGAAGAGCAACTCGTTGGGATCGTCCCGCGTGTCGCACCGGGTGAGCAGGTTCCGCTCCATCGTCCAGCCGCCGAAGATGTTCGTCCCGTTGGGCAGCCGGGCATTGAACGAAGTTTCGAAGCCGTTGTAGGTGTCGGAATAGCCGTCGTCGCCGTACGTATTGATGACGAGGTGATCCGGAGTCCGCGCGCGGGCTTCGTCGGTGAGGCTGTAGACCGTGAGCATCGGCTCGGCGGAAACACCGCGCGTCGAGCAAGAGAACCCGCTGGGAGCCATCCCGACGGCATTGCCCTCGAGCGATTGCGGACCGCACGGATTCGCGATCTGGAACGGAACGTAGTCGTTCAACCCGATAGCCGCGTTCCGCTGCAGGATACCGTCGAAGCTGTCGCGGCGGTACCAGTTGAAGCTCGCCGACAGCCCCGGCAGGAGCTCGCGCTGGATCCCGGCGTTGAAGAGCGAGGCCCAGGGCCGCGCCACGCCGTCCGGATCCTGCCGCGGCCGACCGATCGGCCCGCCGAACCCCGGATCCGCGGTCACGCCGACTTCCCAGTCCTGCACGTAGTCGTCGCCGTTGGTGCCGCCGTGCTGCTGGTGACCGGTCATGCCGGCGACACCCTTCTCGTAGGCAACGTTCTGGTCACGGCCCCCGTAGGCGACCCCGCCAAGGCCCGGCGAGATCGCTTCGAGCTCGGCGAACGTCGCGCACGTGTTGCGGGTGGTCGGGCTGAGCGCGCAGTCGAACCAGTCGCGCTCGTGGTGCTGCCAGCCGCCGGGATGGAAGTCGCGGGCGTAGTTGAAGATGTTCGACGCGTTGTACCGCCCCCACGAGAACTTCAGCGCCGTGGACGCGTCACCGAACAGGTCGTAGGCCATCCCGAGGCGCGGCGCCCAGTCCGTCCACTTCGGCACATTCCTCTGCTCCGCGAACGGCGTGTCCCAGTTGGTGAACCGCCGCAGCGTCGCCGGCGTTTCCCTGATGGTGGAGTTGAACGTCTCCCAGCGGACGCCGAGATTCAGCGTCAACCGGTCAATCGTCCAGGTGTCCTGGATGTAGGTCCCCAGGTCCCGGAAACCCATCCTGAAGTACGTCGGGTGGTTCGTGACCCGCACCGTCGTCGGAACGCCGTCGCTATACTCCTGCCGCAGCGCGCCGTTCTTCTTCAGGTCTTCCAGGAACGGTCCCCAACTGCTCATCAGGCCGACCTTCAGGTTGTGCGACCCGGTGACGTACGACATCGACGTGTTGTAGTTGAATCGCTCGACGTAGGCGTGGCTGTCGCCCCAGTGGTACCGGTCCTCGAAGCTGTTGGTCTTCTCGCGCCGGGACGTGATCGTGTACCAGGGATCGATGGTGGAGCCGTACTGGTTCATCGACCCCTGCATGGTCAGCCCGGGGTACCCGCCCACGCCCGGATAGCAGGGCGTGTTCTGGCAGGTGGCGAGACCGGCCGGCAGCGGCTGCGTGTGCATGCCGCCCGGCGTCAGCGAGGTTCCCGGCGCGAACGGCACGTCGTCCTCCGAGTCGATGTTGCTCCAGTTCTCGACGTTGGTCGAGTAGCCCGCCTCCAGCAGCAGCCGGCTGCTGAGGGTGGCCGTCCACTTCGCCGACCCGACGTAGTAGAGGGGCGAGCCGTGGTGGCGCGCCGCGGTCGCGACGTCCTGCACCGAACCGTGGTTGTGGAACCGCTGCTTGATGATGCGGTCCATGTACACCGAGAACTTGTTGTTCTGGTTGATTTGCGTGGTCAGGCGCAGCAGCCCGCTGGTGACGCTGTTGTCGTCCACGCCGGGCAGCTTCTGGTTGAAGTCCCTGCCGTCGGCGTCGATGCCGTACCGCGAGTGCAGGAAATAGCGGGGCACCGATCCGTCGTCGCTCCGCGTGAAGCTGTTGGTCGTCGGCTTGTCGATCTCGAACCGGCGGAAGCTGCCGAAGAACCAGAACCGGTCGCGGACGATGGGACCGCCCAGGGCGGTGTTGAAGTCGTAGATCAGATCGATCGACTCGCGCGACGAGGCGCCGCGATCCTCGAGCCGCTGGGTGAGCTTGTCCTGCTGCAGCCCGGACTGGCTGTAGCCGAAGTACTGCTGCCCGCTGAGCGTGTTGCCGCCCTCGCGGCCGATCATGTTGATCCGCACGCCGCCGGCCGAGGTCTCGGCCGAGATGCCGCTCGTCTCGTAGACCATCTCCTGGTTGGCGAGATGGTTGTTGTAGTTCTGGTTCGCCCCGTCGTACCCCGAGCTCATGACGAGCTGGCCGTCGACGGCGACCGTGGTCTGGCGGACGCTCATGCCGTGCACCGACATGTAGGTCTGCTGCGCCGCGGTGGTCAGGCCGACCTCCGGGCGGTTCAGCTTGATGCCCGGAATCAACTGCGCGGTCGACTGCAGATTGTTGCCGGTGGGGATCGCGTCGAGCACCTCGCGGTCGAGCACCTCGACCCGGCGGGTCGTAGCGACGTCCACGACCGGCGCCTCGCCGGAGACGGTGACCGTCTCTTCGAGGGCGCCGACCGAGAGCACCGCGTCGACCGTGGCCACGAAGCCGGCCGGCAGCTCCTGGTTCTCGACCAGGACGGTCGAGAAGCCGGGCAGCGTGAAGGATACGGAGTAGATGCCGGGACGGAGGTCGACGACCGTGTAGCGACCCGCCCCGTCGGTGATGGCGACGCGGCTCCCTTCGATCAGCGCCGGACTCGACGCCTCGACGGTGACGCCGGGCAGGATGCCACCGGTGTTGTCGGTGACCTCCCCGATGATCTGGCTGCCGGCCTGGCCGAACGCCCCGGCCGGCGCGAGGGCCAGGGCGGCCAGCGCAGCCGCGGCGGTGAACGTGAACGAACGTCTCATGGGATCCTCCTCTGACGTGTTGCGAGAGCAGTCGATCATAGCCGGATACAAAGAGAAACGGGCCGGGAAGCAGCCTGGCTTCCCGGCCCGCGGAATCGACCGGCCGCGCGTGCATCACGCGAGGCCGGGGTCGGACGTCTCCTACCAGAAGAGGTGCGTCGCGATCTGCAGGAACCGGCCCTGGATGGTCCGGCGCGGCCGGCCTGTGCTGCCGCCATAGCCGTTGACCGCCTCGAGCACCGGGCCGCCGTTGAGCATGTTGTAGACGTCCGCCTGCACGTTGAGGCGGCGGCCGCCGGCCAGGTCGAACACCTTGCGGAAGGAGATGTCGAACTGGTTCAGCCGGTCGAGGTACGTGGAGCCGGGCGGCATCAGCGGAATGAAGGGGCTGCTCGTGAACGGCACGCCGGCTTCCTGGATCGCCGCGCTGGGCACCGAGTAGCCGACGTTGCCGAGGGCCAGCAGACCGCCCCACAACCCGCCGCCGCCGTTGAGCCCCGACGCGCTGTCGCCGGCGAAGCTGGTGGTGGCGAGCAGCTCGCGCGGGGTGTACGACTGCAGGGTGGCGCTGAACTGGAAGTCGCCGGGCAGCGGCACCGTGCCCGACAGCTTGAACTCGTGCAGCCACGGCATGTCGTACGACGGCCCGACGTCCTGTCCGGTCAGCGCATGCTGCCCGGACCGGTCGCAGAAGAGCCAGCGGTTCGGATTGTCCTGCGAGTCGCAGCGGGTCAGGATGTTCCGCTCGATGGTGTACGCACCGAACAGCGTGGTCCCGTTCGGCAGCCGAGCATTGAAGCCGGCCTCGTAACCGTTATAGGCCTCGCTGTATCCGCTGTCGGCGTCCGTGTTCGTGTAGACCCGGTCGGGGGTCCGTCCCTGCGCCTCCGGGTTCAGCACGTAGACCGGCAGGGTCGCCGGAATGGCCGAGTCGTTCGTCGTGCAGCCGAAGCCGCCCGGCCCGGGGGTCGCATTCGCCGCGCACGGGTTCGAGAGCTGGAACAGCGTGAAGTCGTTGACCGACAGCGCCCGGTTGACCTCCAGCAGCGCGCCATGGCTGTCCCGGCGATAGTAGTTGAAGCTCGCCGACAGCCCCGGCCAGAGCTCGCGCTCGATACCGATGTTGGTCAGGGCGACCCAGGGCCGCTGGAGGTTCGGATCGAGGACAGGGGTCGAGATCTCCTGACCGAAGTCCGCGGTCGCGAAGCCGACCTCCCAGTCCTGCACGTAGTCGTCGCCGTTGGTGCCGTGATTCGGCACCGAACCGGCGGCCCGGGCGTCACCCCAGTCGGTCAGGCCCGAATCGCCGTACGCAACGGCGCCGAGGCCCGGCGAGAGCGCATCGAGCTCGGCGTGCGTGGCGCACCGGTTGGACGCGCTGCCGTGCCGGACCGTGATCATCGCGCAGTCGAACCACGCCAGGCTCTGGCGCTGGATCTTCCCCGTGTGCAGCCGGTCGGCAAGGCTGTGGGTGACCGAGGCGTTGTAGCGTCCCCACGAGAACTTCAGCGCCGTCGAGGCATCCCCGAACAGGTCGTAGGCCAAGCCAATCCGCGGCGCGATGTTCGTCCAGTCCGGGATGTTCTGCTTGCCGTCGATGGTGGCCGGCATCGTCCAACGCGTCGCGTACTGCCGGTTCGTCGGATCGACGGTTCCGTTGACGGTCTCCCAGCGCAGCCCGAGGTTGAGCGTCAGTCGATCGATGGTCCAGGTGTCCTGCACGTACGCCGCGATGTCCTGGTATCCGAGCGAGTAGTCCACGAAGTGGTTGGTCCGTCCGACCTGGTAGGGGATCGCGTCGCGGTAGCGCTGCCGTAGCGCACCGTTCTCGAGCTCGGTAAGGCGGAACGGCCCCCAACTGTTCATGATCCCGACCTTCAGGTTGTGCGACCCGGTGACGTACGACAGCGAGGAGTTCGTGTTGAACCGCTCGACGTAGGCGTACCGGTTGCCCCAGTGGTACCGGTCGGCGAAGTCGTTGACCGTATCCCGCCGCAGGGTGTTCGCGTAGTACGGATGGATGCCGCCGCCGTCCACGCCGCTGCCCGGAAGCTGCGCCATCAGGGCCGGACTGCCGAGGGACGGATAGCCGTCGACGCCCGGATAACACGGTGTGGCTACGCAGGTCGGCCAACTGGGATCGAAGAGCTGCGTGTGGGTGCCGACGTTGCCGCCGCGCAGCCCGAGGCCCGGCCCGTTCGGCACGTCGGCCTCCTGGTCGACGTTGCTCCAGTTCTCGACGTTGGTCGAGTAGCCGACCTCGAGCAGCAGCCGGCTGCTGATGGTCGACGTCCACTTGGCCGCGCCCACGTAGTAGATCGGCGAACCGTGGTGGCGCGACGCGGTGCCGACGTCGACGCGGGCGTCGTAGTCGTGGAACCGCTGCTTGATGATCCGGTCCAGGTAGGCCGAGAACTTGTTGTTCTGGCTGACCTGGTAGGTCAGGCGCAGCAACCCGCTGGTGATCCGGTCGTCGTTGACGCCCTGCCGCAGCCCGTCGGTGCCGTTCGGATACTTGAGGGCCTGCATGTAGCGGGGCGCCGTGCCGTCCTCGTTCTTGTAGAAGCTGTCGGTGACCGGCACGTTGATGCTGAACCGGCGGCCGCTGCCGAAGAACCACAGCTTGTCGCGGATGATCGGTCCGCCGTGGGCGACGTTGAGGTCGTAGACGTAGTCGACCGACTCGACCGAGGTGAGCCCGCGATCGATCAGCCGCTGGTGATGGTTGTTCGCCTGCAGCGTGCTCTCGGTGAAGCCGAAGTAGTTCTGCCCGCTGTGGGTGTTACCGCCCTCGCGCGGGATCATGCTGATGCGCACGCCGCCGGTCGAGGTCTCGGCCGAGATGCCGCTCGTCTCGTAGACCATCTCCTGCGCCGCGAGCTGGTTGTTGTAGTTCTGCACCGCCCCGTCGCCGCCGGAGCTCATGACGAGCTGCCCGTCGACCATGACGGTGGTCTGCCGGTTGCTCATGCCGTGGACCGACATGTAGGTCTGCTGCGCCGCCGTCGTCAGGCCCACTTCCGGGCGGTTCATCTTGACGCCCGGAATGAGCTGCGCCGTCGACTGCAGGTTGCGGCCGGTCGGGATGGCGTCGAGCACCTCGCGGTCGAGCACCTCCGCCTGGCTGATCGACTGCACGTCGACCACCGGCGCCTCGCCGGAGACGGTCACCGTCTCCTCGAGGGCGCCGACCGACAGCTCCGCATCGATCGTCGCCGTGAACCCGGCCGGCAGTTCCTGGTTCTCGACCAGGACCGTCGAGAAGCCGGGCAGCGTGAACGTGATGGTGTATACCCCCGGTCGCAGGTCGACCAGCAGGTAGCGGCCCGCGCCGTCCGTGATCGCGACGCGGCTCCCTTCGATCAGGGCCGGGCTCGCGGCCTCGACGGTGACGCCGGGCAGGATGCCGCCGGTGTTGTCGGTCACCACACCGGTGAACTGACTGGCCGGCTGCGCGTGCGCCACCGCCGGCGCGAGAGCCAGCGCGGCCAGCGCAACGACGGCCGTTGACGAACGTCTCATGGGGTCCTCCTCTGACGTGTTGCGACGACGCGCGCCGTGACTGTCGACACACGCGCAATCCGATCCGCCCCTCCCCGAACCGTGTGCGGAAGGCTGCGGCGCAGCGATACGAGCAAGAAACGTTCCGGGCAGGTGGAGTCGGACACGTCCGCGGTGAGCAGCGGACAAGTCTCGCAGCCATTCACTTCGGCTGCATCACCACACCGTTGCAGCGCCGACCAGGACACGGCTTCGAGGCAGCAATCCAAGCATTCCGATCCAGGATCCTGGATCGGAATGCTTGGATCGGCCCGCGCCGATCGCCGACGCGATCACGGGGGGAAGTCGTCAATGCCGGCAGCCGGTCACGCGGCTTGCAGCGCCTCCATCTTCGATGGTGTCGATCCGGATCATGGAAACGTCCCCAGACTCCCCGGCATCCTGGTTCACCATTCTACCGCGCCATCGCGCGCCGCGGGCGCGTTACGGGATCGCGTCGTCCGGCCAGGGCGTGCGGCACGGCCGGCCCCGCTCGTAGAGGCGCAGATTGGCCGCCAGCCGGGGCACGACGTCCCGCATGCCGCCCGCCTCGGCGGCGGCGATCAGATCGCGCTGCACCGCGGCGGCTTCGCCATGGCGTCCCAGCTCGGCCAGGGTCATCGCCATCGTCTCGCCGAGATCGATGGTCCGCTCCCGCTGCGCGAGCCGGTCCACGAGCCGCAGCGCCCGCCGGCCGTCCCGCACCCCGGCGTCGGGCGCCGCGGCCAGCAGCCGGGCCAGGGCGTGCGGGAAGATCGACGCGCCCGGGAACGCCTCCATCCCGGCGGCCAGCCGGTCGCGGGCCTCGCGGTAGCGCCGGAGCTGCACGAGCGCCATGGCGGCGCCGAAGCGCGCGTCGACCACGTCCGGGTCCATCCGCAGTACCGCCCGGTACTGTTCGAGCGCCGCGGCCGGGTCGCCGGCGCGCCGCAGGCTGACGGCCAGCCGGAGGCGGACCTCGCCGTCCGTCGGCTGGTAGCGGAGCGCCGTCTCGAACCGCTCGATCGCCGCGCGATGACGCCCTTCCCCCTGCAGCAGCACGCCGACGCTGTAGTGCACGGCGGGAAAGTTCGGCGACTCCCGCGTGACGCGCTCGAACTCGGCCGCCGCGCCCGCGGCGTCACCCATGACGTAGAGAGCGGTGCCGAGCCGGTGCCGGAGCGCCGGGTTGTCCGGGTCGAGCTCGAGCCCGCGGCGGAAGAGATCCGCCGCGGCGCTCCACTCCTCCCGGTCCAGGGCCGCGTTCCCGCGGGTCTCGTAGGCGCGCGCGCTCTCGAGCAGCGCGTCGACCTCCGCCAGCAGCGGATCCACGGGACGCAGCGCGGTGCTCTCCCGCCGCCGCAGGTGGGCCTCGGCCCGGGCCTCGTCCCCGAGGGCGCGGTAGGCTCTGCCGAGCGGATAGTGCGCGGCGGCGGCGGCCGGATCGCGCGCCAGGATCCCCTCCAGCAGGTCGACCGCCCGCCGGTGGTCCTCGGCCGCCAGCGCCGCGCGGCCGAGTCCGTAGCGCGCCGAGAGGGAGTCGGGACGCAGCGCGAGCGCCTGCTCGAAGACCGGCCGGGCCGAGACCGGCCGGTCCTGCGCCAGACGGACTTCGCCGAGCCAGACCAGGGCCGCCACGTCGTCGGGCCGCAACCGGACCACCGCGTCGAAGAAGCCGGCCGCCGCGGACAGCGCGCCCGCCTCCCGGCGCAGGTGGCCGAGGTAGTAGAGCCAGCGGGCGTCCCCCGGCGCCAGCGCCGCGGCTTCGCGGAAGCAGACCTCGGCCGCATCCGGAAGGCTCGCCGCCATCAGGATCATGCCGAGCGCGCCGCGTGCCGCGGCGGGCGCTTCGGCCCCGGCGGCCGCACCCTCCGCTGCACCGTTCACCGCCGCCTGCCGTTCGCGAATCTGCGCCTGCACCGAGGCGCCGAGACGGTCCAGGTCGGGGAGTCCGGTTCCGCAGGGAGGGGCTCCGGCCGCCGCGGCCAGCGTCGGCGGCGCGGCCGGAGCCGCCTCGTCGGGCGCCGCGCACCCGCCCGCCAGTGCGGCCAGTCCGCACGCCAGCGCGCCGGCCAGCACGACGACGCCGGAGCCGCCCGGCTCTCTCGGCATCACCTGCCGCCCTGCGCGATCACGGCGCGGGCCCCGTCCGCACCGCCGCACCGCCCCCCTGCTGCAGCGTCATCCAGCCGTCGACCTCGACGTCGCGCCACTCCTCGACCGCCCCGTCCGGCCAGTGCACCTGCACCGTCGGGCGGGCGTCGGACTCGCCGAGCCCCACGAGCACCCGCGGGTCGTTGGCGGATGCGTAGCTGCCGTCCGAGCGCGCCCGGCGCCAGAGGGTCGGAAGGCCGTCGCGCAGTACCGCCACCCGCGCCCCGAGCATGTCGCGCCCGCCGCTGCCGGCGAGCCGCAGTCCGAGCCAGCGGCGGCGCTCGCCGACGTGGTTGACCAGCAGCCGCGCCGGCCCGGCGGTGTTCCCCACCAGCACGTCGACGTCGCCGTCGTTGTCGACGTCCCCGAACGCGGCGCCGCGGCCGGTCTCGGACACCTTGAACGCCGCCCCCGCCTGCTCCGTCACGTCCGCGAAACGGCCGTCGCCGAGATTGCGGAACAGCGTCTTGCGCTGATCGTAGGGAAACTGCCGCGGGGAACGGCCCGGGAGCGCGGTGATCGTCCCGTTCACGGCCAGTACGTCCAGCCGCCCGTCGTTGTCGAAGTCGAACCAGGCGGTTCCCCACCCGGTGTAGGCGAGGCTGCCGGCGCCGAGACCGGATCCGGTGCTCCGGTCCTCGAACCTCCCCGACCCGTCGTTGACGTAGAGGTTGTTCCCCTGGCCGTTCAGGTGGGTCATGAACAGGTCCTCGTCGCCGTCGTTGTCGAAGTCGCCGGCGTCCACGCCCATGCTCGCCTCGGTCATGCCCAGATCGCTGAGGGCCGCCCCGGCGAGGAGGCCGGCGTCCCGGAAGGTGCCGTCGCGCTGATTGATCCAGAGCAGGTTCTCGGTCCCGTCGTTGGCCACGTAGACGTCGATCCAACCGTCGCCGTCGAAGTCGGCGGTGGAGACGCCGAGGGCCGGCCCGAAACGCCCCCCCAAAAGCGCGGTCTCGCTCACGTCGACGAAGCGCCCGTCTCCGGTGTTGCGGTACAGGTGGTCCGGCGTCCCGCCGTAGGTCTCCGGCGGGCAGTAGTCGCGCGCATCGGCCAGGGTGCCGCACTCGATGCCGCTCTCCAGCGTGTAGTCGACGTTGTGGCCGACGTAGAGATCGAGCCAGCCGTCGCGGTCGTAGTCGACGAAGGCGGCGGAGACGCCGAACCCCGCGGTCGGGCCGATTCCGCGCTCCGCCGCTGCTTCCGTGAACGTGCCGTCGCCCCGGTTCAGGTAGAGCGCGTCCGGGCCGTAGTTGGTCAGGAACAGGTCCGTCCAGCCGTCGTTGTTCACGTCGCCCGCCGCGACGCCGAGCCCGTAGCCGGCCGCCTCGATCCCGCTCGACGCGGTGACGTCGGTGAACCGCAGCCGCCGCGCGCCGTCCGGGGCGACCTCCAGATCGTTGCGGTAGAGCCGTCCGGCGAGCGGTCCCGGTCCCGCCGGGGGAATGAGCGCGTCGTCCGGCGTCAGGCGTGCATCGAGCATCCGCCCCTGGACGAGATAGACGTCGAGGTCGCCGTCGTTGTCGTAGTCGAGGAACCCGACACCGGGCGGGATCAGCTCCGGGTAGTGGAAACGGCCGGCCGCGCCGTTGAAGTGGACGAAGTCGAGGCCGGAGGCCGCCGCCCGATCGGTGAACCACTCGCCGCCCGGCAGGTCGTGCGCCCCGGCCGCCGGCGCCCGGCCGCCGGCGCCCGCCACGCCGCCGGACTCGACCGCGCAGCCGGCCGCCAGCAGGAGCACGAGACCCGACCACAACGCGCCGCGCGGGGGGCGATGACCGGTGGTGATCACGAAACCTTGACACGCCATCATAGCCGAGAGGCGCAGTGGTTGGGAGGGCGGCCGCCCCCCGATGAGAATCGCGCGGACGTTCGACACCGGGATCGTGGCCGGCTCCCTCCGGCTGCCGGGCTGAAGCCAGGAACGGGCCGGGAAGCGACCAGGCTCCCCGGCCCGTGAACCGGCGTCACGCCTCGCGCGCGACGCGAACGCTCACTCTGCCGCCTACCAGTGCAGGTGCGTCGCGAGCTGCAGGAACCGGCGGTTGATCGTCCGCGTCGCGTTGCCGAGGCTCCCGCCGAACGTGCTGTTGAACCGCGTGATCGGGAAGTAGTTCGGCAGGTTGTAGATGTCGGCCTGGATGTCCCAGCGGATGCCGTTCGGCAACTGGAAGCTCTTGCGCACCGAGAAGTCGATCTGCGTCAGGCGGTCGGCGAAGAGCGAGCCCGGCGGCATCAGCGGGATCGAGAGCCCCTGGGTCCGCGTCACGCCCTGGGCCGCGAAGTCGTCCACGGTCGTGTTGTAGTTCAGGTTGCCGATGTAGCGGTGGACGTCGTCGAACGTCGTGCCTCCCTGGTTGGTGCCGCCGAAGTTGTCCGTGCCCTGGATGGCCATCTCCTGCGCGGGATAGAACTGCGCCGAGCCGCTCAACTGAACGCCGCCGGGCAGCGGCACCGTGCCCGAGATCTTGAAGTCGTGCAGCCACGGGATGTCGTACTGCGACGCGTCGCAGAAGAGCAGCTTGTTGGGATCCTCCGGCTGGTCGCAACGGTTGAGGATGGCCCGTTCCATCGACCAGCCGCCGAAGATCGTCGCGCCCGCCGCCAGCCGCGCGTTGAAACCGGCCTCGAAGCCGTTGTAGACGTCGGAGTTCGAGCTCGAGTTGCGCATGAACCGGTCCGTGCCGGTCAGCCCCCGCGCCGCCGGGTTCAGGTTGTAGATGGTGAGTGTCGGCGGCGCCGCGACCCCGCGCGTCGAGCAGGGGAAGCCGTTCGGGGCCGTCCCGGCGGCGGAGCACGGATTGGGAATGGTCAGCGGCGTCCAGTCGGCGTGGGTCACGCCGCGACCGTACTGGATGATGGGATCGAACGACTCGCGACGGTACCAGTTCGCGTTGACCGAGAGCCCGGTCACCAGCTCGCGCTCGACGCCCAGGTTCATCAGGCTGACCCAGGGCCGCTCGACCCCGTCGGGATCCTCGGTCGGCACCGCGCCCGGAAGGCCGAACGCGGACGAGACCGGAAAGCCGATCTCCCAGTCCTGCACGTAGTCGTCGCCGTTGGTGCCGCCGTTGTGCGCGGCGCCGGCGGCGCCGACCGTGTGCGCGTCGGCCATGCTCGTCCCGAAGGCGATGGACGGATCGAAGCCCATCGCCATCAACTCCTGCCGCGTCGCGCAGCGCGTGTCGTCGGTCGGGCTCAGCGCGCAGTCGAACCAGTTGCGGTTCTCGCCCTGGTGCGTGACCGCGTTGAACTGCCGCGCGTAGCTGGTGGTGTTCGAGCCGTTGTACCGGCCCCACGAGAACTTCAATGCAGTCGACGCGTCGCCGAACAGGTCGTAGGCCATGCCGAGGCGGGGCGCGATGTCGTTCCATTTCGGCAACTGGTCGCGGCCGTCCACGCTGAAGTACGGCACGAAGCGGTTCTGCGCGTGTTGGGTCTGGCGGTTGCGCCCCCGGTTGATCTCGTAGCGCAGGCCGAGGTTGAGCGTCAGGCGGTCGATGGTCCAGGTGTCCTGGGCGAAGATGCCCATGTCGGTCTGGTAGTCCATCGGCCGCCAGATCGGCGTGTTCGACACCCGCACCTGGTACGGCACCCCCTCCCGGTAGTTCTGCTGCCAGAGATCGGCGTTCATGTCGTGGGAGCGGTCGTGGATGCCCCAACTGTTCATCACGCCGACCTTCACGTTGTGCGAGCCGGTGACGTAGGACATCGCGACGTTGTAGTTGAAGCGCTCGGGCGTCTCGTGGACGTAGCTCCAGTTGCCGCGGTCGCGGAAGTTGGCGTTGGCGTCGTTCCGGCGCACGATCTGGTACCAGGGGTCCATCGTCGCGCCCGACTGCAGGGCGATGGCGGCCGGATCGCCGACGTGATAGCACGGCGTGCTCGGGCAGAACGGCACGCCGGCGGCGGGACGCGACTGCCGGAGCGGCTGCGCCGGGCCGTACGGCGGCGAGTCCTGCCGCTCCTCGTAGCTCCAGTTCTCGACGTTCGACGAGTAGCCCGCCTCGAGCAGCAGCCGGCTGCTGATGGTCGAGGTCCACTTGGCCGACCCCGTGTAGTAGATGGGCGAGCCCTGGTGGTTGGGCGCGGTGGCCGGGTCGTCGCCGGCGCCGTGCGGCCGGAAGCGGTCCTTGAAGATGCGGTCCATGTAGGCGGCGAACTTGTTCGACGCGTTCGCCTGCCAGGTCAGGCGCAGCAGGCCGCTGGTGATGGTGTTGGCGTCGATGCCGGACAGCAGCTCGCGCCCGTCCTTGCCGTCGAGCTTCACGGGGCGCGGATCGAAGTAGCGCGGCCACGTGCCGTCCATGTTGCGGTAGAAGCTGCCGGTGATCGGCTTGTCCACCTGCCAGCGGCGCGAGCTCATGAAGAACCAGAACTTGTCGCGGACGATCGGCCCGCCGTACGCCGCGTTGAGGTCCCAGAACAGCGTGTTGCCCTCCGACGACGAGGCGCGATCCGCGATCGCCGACGGAACGCTCGTGTGGTCGGCGGCCAGCGCGTCGCTGGAGTACCCGGTGTAGAACTGCCCGCTGTAGGTGTTGCCGCCCTCGCGCGGGATCATGTTGATGCGCACCCCGCCCCCCGAGGTCTCGGCGGTCATGCCGCTCGTCTCGTAGGTCATCTCCTGGGTGGCCAGCTCGTTGTGGTAGTTCTGGATGCCGCCGTCCCGGTCGGTGCCGTTGACGAGCTGTCCGTCGACGGCCACGCTGACCTGCCGCCAGCTCATCCCGTGGGTCATCATGACCGTCTGCTGCGCCGCCGTGGACAGGCCGACCTCGGGACGGTTCAGCTTGATGCCGACGATGAGCTGCGCCGTCGACTGCATGTTGCGGCCGGTCGGGATGGCGTCGAGCACCTCGGCGTCGAGCACCTCCACCCGGCGCGTCGACTGCACGTCGACGACCGGCGCCTCTCCGGAAACGGTCACCGTCTCCTCCAGCGCGCCGACCGAGAGCTCCGCGTCCACCGTGGCGGTGAAGCCGGCCGGCAGGTCCTGGCCCTCGACCAGGACGGTCGAGAAGCCGGGCAGGGTGAACGTGAGGGTGTAGACGCCGGGGCGCAGGTCGACCAGGGTGTAGCGGCCCGCGCCGTCCGTAATGGCGACGCGGCGCCCTTCGATGAGGGCCGGGCTCGACGCCTCGACGGTGACGCCGGGAAGAATGCCGCCGGTGTTGTCGGTGACCTCGCCGGTGATGGTGCTGTTGGTCTGGCCGAGCGCCGCCCCGGGCGCCAGGGCCAGAGCCGCCAGCGCGACGACCGCCGTGCGTGAACGTCTCATTACGGTTTTCCTCCTCGAACGCGGATGCGACGAATCCCGGGCGCCGGCGACCTCCACGGTCCCCGGCCGCCATCCGTAGTAGCCGCGCAGTCAACTACGTCCCCGGCTCGGATGTCAACCTGGTCTGGGCAGCAAAGCCCGTGCCGCCCGCCGCACGCGGGCCCGGGAGGTCACGGAATACCGCAAGCCCTTCTGTTCGAGGAACTTCCGGCCGGCATCCGGGCCCTCGAACGGTGCTCGTCATCCAGGGAATTGGGGCAATCGATCCAGAAATCCGGTTCGGACCGGGCGTGGCGGGAAGCGCGCGGGGAAAAGGGCCGGGAAGCTCCGGCTTCCCGGCCCTGGAAATGCGCCCCCTTGCGCGGCGCGGCGCGTTCCGCCGTGACGGCTACCAGTGGATGTTCGTCGCGAACTGGACGAACCGGCCCTGGATGGTCGAGCTCGCACGGCCGAGCGAGCCGCCGTAGGTGTTGGTGCCGTTCAGGATCGGCTGGTAGTTGATGATGTTGAAGAGGTCCGCCTGCAGGTCCACCCGCATCCCGTTCCCGAGGGTGAACGTCCGGCGGACCGAGAGGTCGACCTGCGTCAGGCGGTCGTAGAAGAGCTGGCCGGCCGGCAGCAGCGGTACGCTGATGCCCTCGGTTCGCGGGATGCCCAGGTTGTCCATCACGTTCGTCGGTGTGACGTTGTAGTTGACGTTGCCGGCGTACGGCCGCGCGCCGGCCAGCTCGCCGCCGCGGTGCGTGCCGCCCCACTGGTCCTGCGAGCCGCCCGCCACCGCCTCCTGGGCGGGGTAGAACTGCGCCGACCCGCTGACCCAGAAGCCGCCGGGGAGCGGGAAGTTCCCCGAGATCTTGAACTCCTGGAGGAACGGGATGCCGTAGGCCGGCTGCGTGATCGGCACGCCGCCCACCACGTCGCTCCGGCCGCGCGGGTCGCAGAACATCAGGCGGTTCGGGTCGTGCGGGATGTCGCAACGGACGAAGACGTTGCGCTCCATCACCCAGCCGCCGAAGAGCGTGCTCCCGTTGGGCAGCCGCGCGTTGAAGCTGGTCTCGAAGCCGTTGTAGACCTCCGAGAAGTTGTCCCCGGTCGGCGTGTTCTGCACCACCCAGTCGTCGGCGATGCCCGCCGCGCCGGGGTTCAGGTTGAACACGCTGATCTGCGCCGGCACCAGGCCGCCGCTCGAGTTGCACGAGAGGAACCCGCGGTTGGGGTCCGCCGCGCACGGGTTGTCCATGAGAAACCCGGTGTAGTCGTCGAACCCGAGCGCGCGGTTCACCCGCAGGACGCTGTCGTAGGTGTCGCGGCGGTACCAGTTGAAGCTGGCCGAGAAGCCTTCGAAGAGCTCGCGCTGGACGCCGACGTTCAGCACGCTGACCCAGTTCCGCTCCACGCCGTCCGGATGCTCCACCGGACGCGACGCGAGGCCGCCGAAGTTGGCCCGCAGCGGCGGACCGATCTCCCAGTCCTGCGCGAAGCCGTCGCCGTTGGTCCCGCCGTTCCAGACGGTGCCCTCCACGCCGACCGTATGCTCGTTGGCGGCGCTTCCGCCGAAGGCGATGCCCGGATCCAGCCCCATTCCCGCCAGATCGGCCTGCGTCAGGCAGGCGCGGCCGTCGAGGCTCGCGCAGTCGACCCAGTTGCGGTTCTCGCGCTGGTACGACACCGGGTTGAACCACTCGGCGTAGGTGAAGGTGTTGGCGGCGTTGTACCGGCCCCACGACACCTTCAGCGCCGTCGACGCGTCGCCGAAGACATCATACGACAGACCCAGGCGCGGCGCGAAGTCCTTCCAGTTGGGCAGGTTCCGCCGCGACGCGAACGTCTGTGCGGCGACGAACCGCCCGGTCTGGGTGATGGTGGAGCGGGCGCCGGGCGCGACGCTCGGCCCCGCCTCGTAGGTGTGGGCGATCATCTGCTCCCAGCGCAGACCGAGGTTCAGCGTCAATCTGTCGATGGTCCAGGTGTCCTGCGCGAAGATGCCCATGTCGCGGGCGTAGTCGATGCCGGAGATGACGGGCCGGTTCGTCACGCGGGCGAACTCGGGGACGCCGTCACGGTACATCTGCCGCTCCAGGTCGCCGTTCCCGGTGCGGTACGACTCGTACGGGCCCCAACTGTTGTTGGTGCCCACCTTGATGTTGTGCGAGCCGGTGACGTACGACAGGCCGATGTTGTAGTTGAACCGCTCGACGCGCCAGGTCTCCCGGCCCCAGTGGTACCGGTCGCGGAACCCGGTCGACTGGTCGTGCCGAAGGACCAGCCCGTACCACGGATCGATGGCGGGGTTGAACTCGTCCGGACCGCCGAGCTGGGCCGCGTGCCCGTAGTTCTCGAAGCAGGGGGTCGCGTGGCAGGGCAGCCAGCCCGCGGCACGTTCCTGCGTCAGGTCCCGGCCGAGGGCGTTGACGCCGCCGGGCGGATCCTGCTGGTTCCAGTTCTCGACGTTGGTGGAGTAACCCGCCTCGAGCAGCAGGCGGCTGCTGAGCGTCGAGGTCCACTTCGCGCTGCCGGTGTAGTAGATCGGCGAGCCCTGCCAGCGGCCGGCGGTGGCGATGTCGTCGTTCGAGCCGTGGTTGGCGTAGCGCTCCTTGAAGACCCGGTCGATGTGCGCCGAGAACTTGTTGTTCTGGCTCGCCTGGTAGGTCAGCCGCAGCAGGCCGCTCGAGATCGTGTTCTCGTCGATGCCCGGGATCCGCTCGGTGCCGTTCGTGCCGTCCAGCTTCTGCGGATCGGGGGTCGAACCAGCGCGGGGCGGCGAAGTACCAGTTGCCGGGAACCGACCCGTTCGGGTCGAAGCGCCAGAAGCTGTTCGTCACCTTCTTGTCGATCTGGAAGTTCCGAACGCTGCCGAAGTACCAGAACCTGTCGCGGACGAGCGGCCCGCCGTGCACGAGGTTCATGTCGTACATCATCGAGATGCCCTCGGTGGAGGTGACGCCGCGCGCCTGTACCTCGTCCGAGAGACTCTCCAGGCCGTCGCGCTGCAGGCTGTCGTGGCTGCCGCCGAACCAGAGCTGGCCGCTCTGCTGGTTGCCGCCCTCGCGCGGGACCATGTTGATGCGGACGCCGCCGCCGGACGTCTCGGCGCTCATGCCGCTGGTCTCGTACACCATCTCCTGGTTGGCCAGGTGATTGTGGTAGCTCTGGACGGCCCCGTCCCCGCCGATGCTGTTCATGTTCTGGCCGTCGACCTGGATCGTCACCTGCGACGGGCTCATCCCGTGCACCGACATGTAGGTCTGCTGCGCCGCCGTGGTCAGACCCACCTCCGGGCGGTTCATCTTGATGCCGGTGATGAGCTGGGCCGTCGACTGCAGGGTGTTGCCGGTCGGGATGGCGTCGAGGATCTCGCGGTCGAGCACCTCGGCCCGCGCGGTCGACTGGACGTCGACCAGCGGCGCCTGCCCCGAGACGGTGACCGTCTCCTCGAGGGCGCCCACCGAGAGCTCGGCGTTCACGGTCGCCGTGAAGTCGGCCGGCAGGTCCTGCCCCTCCACCACGACGGTCGAGAAGCCGGGCAGGCTGAACGTCAGCGTGTAGAGCCCCGGCCGCAGGTCGATCAGCGTGTAGCGGCCCGCCCCGTCGGTGAAGGCGACGCGGCTGCCTTCGATGAGGGCCGGGCTGGACGCCTCGACGGTGACGCCGGGCAGGATGCCGCCGGTGTTGTCGGTCACCTGCCCGGTGATGGTCTGGGCCGTCGCTGCGCCGGCTGCCAGCGACAGGGCCAGCGCAACGACGGTCGTGAATGAACGTCTCATGCTCTTCCTCCTCTCCAGGACGCAGGCGCTGAACATCCGTGTTGCCGCGTCGATGGACGTGCCTCCGCTGCGCAGCAAGGAACATGCCATCGGCCGGTGCGCGCCGGGTTCGTCACGGACCGCGACAAGTCACGTCGTCACCGCCACTTGCCGCGAGTTCACGCTTGCACGGCATGACATGGCGACGCTCCGTCATCCAACGGCTTGGAACGGGCAATCCAGGATTCCGGTTCGACCAGGTCAGCGTCGTCTGCGCTGACGCCGTTTCCTGCGGCGCAGACTCCCGGCGAGCCCGATCCGGTCCCCGCTGCGCCCTGCGTGCCGGCGGTCATGCCCCGGCCGCCGCAGCGGTCAACCGGCGGGCCTCCTCGACGTAGCCGCGGTAGGTCTTCCGCAGGTCGGCCAGAAAAACCCGCATCTGCTCCCGGTCGTGCGCGTCGCGCAGGATCTCGGACACCTTGAAGGGCGGCTTGATCACCGCCGCGCAGACCGTCGAGTGGACCCGCCGGTCGAAGTTGGCGACGGCGATGGGCACGATCCACGGTTCGGGGTGGACGCTGGCGGCGAGGCGGAAGGCGCCCGGCTTGAAGGGCCCCGGCGAGTCCTCGGTCCAGTAGCTCGTCCCCTCGGGACTCAGAATCAGGTTCGTGCCGGCCTGCAGATACCGGCCCGCGGTCTCGAAGAACTCGTCCTGCCGGCTCCGGCGCTCCGCCGGCGTCTCCTCGATCCGGTCGGACTCGTGCGTGTAGACGGCGATGTGCCCCAGCCGGTCGTAGTAGGCCTGATGGCCGTACTCCGAGCCGCGGCTGTGCCGGACCACCCGGATGCCGCCGTCGCCGTAGCGCCGGTCGAGGATCATCGCGCTGACGAAGTGGGAGTCGAGCGTGAGCTGGAAGTTGTTGGGCAGCGTGTTGTGCTCGTGGTTCTTCAGGTGGTTGAAGATGAAGATGTGGCCGGGGGCCGGGGGCAGGTGCTCCTCCCCTTCGACCACGTAGCGCAGGCGGCGGAACGCCTGCTGGAACCCGCGGGCGCACAGCTTGCGCACGTCGCGGGCCGGCATCTCCTCCGGCGCGGTGACCACGGCCTGGTAGACGCGGCGCAGCGCCTCGAAGAACTCGTGCTCCCGCTTCACGTCGCGCAGCATCTCCTGGCACAGCTCCGCCAGACTGCGCTCGAGCGCGTCGCCGCCGGCCGCCATCCGCTCGATGATCGCGAAGGCCTCGCCCACCGTGAGCTGGCTGCCGAGCAGGTGCGGCACCGTGTGCAGCGGCGAGTGGACGCTCAACTGCGTGCAGCTCTGCTCCAGCAGGTTGCCGACGGCCAGCCGCTCCTTCTCGAACCGGCGCGAGATGAACAGCGCGCGGGCGGCGCGCAGGTGCATGGAGACCAGCCACAGCACGCGGCGGACCAGCGCCAGGGCCAGCCGCGGATCGTCCCGCAGCGCCGCCTCGAGCCGCGCGGTGTCGATGCGATACACGGTGCAGTCCCGCATCGCCACCACCGAGGCGCCGTGCGCGTCGATGCCGGGCAGCCCGGCCAGCGCCACGACGGAGCCGGGCTCGGAGATCGTCCGCAGCGCGAACGCCTCGTTCGTCGACGGGGGGCTGTAGTTCAACGCCACCCGGCCCGTCGCCAGCATCCACAGACCGGATTCGGGGCAGCCCTGCTCGACGATCGGCTCGCCGCGGCAGAAGTAGCGGCTCTCGACGGCCCGCGCGAACAGGCGCAACCGATCCTCTTCGAGCGGCGCGAAGAACGCCGACCGCCGCAGCAGCTCGGTCAGCCGCGGCGGGGCGCGGTTGTAGGCCTCTTCCTCCCCTTCGTCCTGCAGCGCCCGCGCGAAGTTCACCGGCGTCTGCGAGTAGATCGTCAGCCGCCCCCGCATGTCGGCCAGGCGCTCGAAGCACTGGCGGAGGATCGACTCCAGGAAGACGATGCCGAGCCGCGGCTGCTCTTCGAAGAGCGCGGCCAGGGCCGCGTGCTCGAACTCCAGCGCGCGGCACGGGCTGGTGGAGACCACCGTCGTGGCGTAGCGCCGCAGGTCGCGGAAGCCCGACCAGCCTACCGCCGTCCAGGGCGCCGAGCGCTCCCCGACGTCGAGGTCCTCGTTGCCTTCCTCGATCCGGAGCTGAACCCGGACCGCTCCCTCGCCGACGAAGAACAGGTGCGTCGCCGGGGCGAACTGCCGCGTCATGACGCCGCCAGCGTCGAAACGGCGCTCCCCGGCCACGGCGGCCAGGCAGTCCCACGGGAGGTCCCGATCCGCGTCGAGCCACCGGGACCCGGCGCGCAGGAAGGCGATACACTCCCGTCGCATGTCCATCGCCGGATACGACTCTACAACGCTTCGGGCGACCCGACCTCCGCTCACGCGGCGCCCCGACTTCTTCCCCTTCTGGGCCGAGACGATCGCCGCGCTGGACCGCATCCCCGCGAACCCGCGTCTCGGGCTGGCCGTCACCACGGCCGAGGGCGCCCATCTCGCTCCGGTCCGCTTCACCTCCTTCGGCGGCTGCGACGTCCAGGGTTTCCTGGCGACGCTCGACGATCCGGCGGCCGAACCCGCGGGGTCGCCCGGCCGCGGCGGTTCGGCCGCAGGAACCCGGTCACCGCCCGGCCCCGGGCGGCGGCGTCCCCTCGTCGTGACCACCCACGGCTACGATTCGCAGACCAACCCGGTGCTCGAAGCCCGCCACACCGCCGCCTGCGGCGCCGACCTCTTCTGCTTCGACGTGCGCGGCTTCGGCCTCTCCCGCGCGAGCTGCCCCGTCGATCCCGCCGGCCACGTGCTGACCGGCATCGACCATCCGCGCACGTCGATCCTCCGCGGGGCGGTCTGCGACTACGTCCGCGCGGTGCAGGTCGCCCGCCGCCTCGGCGCGGGCGGCGGGCTCACCGTCTTTCACGGGCGGAGCTTCGGAGGCAGCCTGGCCCTGATGGCGCAGGCGACCGCGCACGACGCCGACTATCTCGCCGTCTCGGTGCCGACGTTCGGCTGGGCGGAAGGGCGGCGCCGCCTCGTGAAGGCGGGATCGGGGCTGGAGGTCAACCACTACCTCGCCCGACACCCGTCGGCCGAGGCGGCGGTGATGGCGACGCTTTCCTACTTCGACCCGATCAACTTCGCCGAACGCGTCGGCTGCCCGTCGATCGTCGGCGTCGGGCTGCGCGACGACGTCGTGCCGGCCCCGACCGTCTACGCCGTCATCAACCACATGACGCCGCGGCCGGAGGTGTTCGAGCTGCCGGTCAGCCACACGCGGGAGCCGGAAGAACGCCACTGGATGGCGTTCGACCGGCACTGGACGGCCCGCGCGGCGGCGCTCGCCGCGGCTCAGTACTCGTCGTAACCTTCGGTCAGCTCGATGTAGGTTCCGGCCGGATCGGTCAGGAACGCGATCTTCATCTCGACGCTCTCGACCTCACGGTACTCGACGTCGAACTCGATTCCCTTCGCCTTCAGCTTCCCGCAGAACGCCTCCAGGTCGTCCACCTCGAAGCCGATGTGGTCCAGCGCGCGGCCGCGGGTCGGCTCGGTCGGCTCGTCCGACCCCGCGAAGCTCATGTTCATGCCGGGGACGTCGGTCGTCGTCTGAATCCGGCCGCGCGGGCGGATGCGGAGGTTGAACACCTCCGAGTACCAGTCGAGCAGCTCCTCGTGCTCCGGCGTCCAGAAATGAATGTGGTAACCGGCGATCGGGACATGCAGCGACGGGTCTTCCTGCAGCTCCACCCAGACGCCGTCGGGAGCCATGACGTAGGAGTTCGGCATCCCCTCGGCGCCGGTGAACATCCGCCCCGCCTCCATGCCGGCGGCGGTCCAGCGCTCGACGAACTCGGCGGTGTTGCGCACCTTGAAGCCGAAGTGATTCATGACCGAGCCCTGGGTCGGTCCGGTCGGCTCGCGCTCGGTCAGTGCGATCAGGAAGTTCGGCAGCTTGACGGCGGTCAGCGGGCCCTTCTGGACCACCTCGCCGCCGAACCACTCGACCCACAGCTTCTTGTGGACCTCGATGTCGGACACGTTCAGGTGCACGTGGCCGAAAGTGATGCCGTCGGCGTTCGGCGTCGCGAGCTGGGCCGCCGCGGGCGGCGCGACGGCCGCCGCGAGCGCGAGGACCAGGGTGGACGTCAGCAGCAGCCTCATGATCGATTCTCCTTTGGCGGCGCTCCGCAGGGAGCAGGAATCCCGCGCCGTTCGCGGGGCTTCACCACGGGCTCCTAGTGTATCGTGCTCCGGTAACGGTGGGCTGGCCGGGGAAACGCGGGGAGGAGCGACATGACCGAGAGCAGGAGTGGGCGCAGACGACGTCCGACGGCAGTGGCTGCAGCGCTCGGCGCAACGGTAGTGTGGCTGATCCCGGCCGGCGCGGCCACTGCGGGCCCGGGCTCTGCGGAGGAGCCCGCCGGGAGGCCGGGATCCGCCGGCGAGGCGGAACAGACGGCAGCGGATGTCCCGCGATTCCGCGTCGATCCCTTCTGGCCGACGCTGCCCGACGACTGGATCCTGGGACAGGCGGCCGGCGTGGCGGTGGACGACCGGGATCACGTCTGGCTCGTCCACCGGCCGCGGACCCTCGACGCCCGCCAGCGCGGCGAAGAGGGGATGTGCTGCGTGCCGGCCCCGCCGGTCATCGAGTTCGCGCCCGACGGCGCCGTCCTGCGCTCGTGGGGCGGCCCCGGCGAAGGCTACGAGTGGCCCGAGAGCGAGCACGGCATCCACATCGACCACCAGGGCCACGTCTGGATCGGCGGCAACGCCGCCACGGACGCGCACATCCTGAAGTTCACGGCCGACGGCGGGTTCCTGCTGCAGATCGGCCGCGCCGGACGAAGCGGCGGGAGCAACGACACGGAGAACCTCGGCCGGCCGGCCGCGATCCGGGTGGATCCGGAGGCCAACGAGGTGTACGTCGCCGACGGCTACGGCAACCGGCGGGTCATCGTCTTCGACGCCGACACCGGCGAGTACCGGCGCCACTGGGGCGCCTACGGGGAACGGCCGGACGACGCGGCGCTGCCGCCGTACGACCCGGAGGCGGAGCCGATCCGCCACTACCGGAGCCCGGTGCACGGCGTCGCCATCGCGAACGACGGGCTCGTCTACGTGGCGGACCGGACCAACGACCGGCTGCAGGTCTTCCGCAAGGACGGGACGTTCGTCCGCGAGGCGTTCGTGCGCCCGGAGACGCTCGGCAGCGGGTCGGTCTCCGGCGTGACGCTGTCCATCGACCCGGACCAGCGCTGGCTGTTCATCCCGGACGGCACCAACAACGTGATCTGGATCCTCGACCGCGAGTCGCTGACGGTGGTGGACCGCTTCGGCCGCATGGGCAAGTACGCCGGCCAGTTCTACCGGCTGCACAACTTGGCCATCGACTCGCAGGGCAACCTGTACACGACGGAGGTGAACGTCGGCCAGCGGATCCAGAAGTTCGACCGGCTGAACGGAGGGGACGCAGCGCCCTGACCGGCGCGGACAACCTGACATCGCGCCGGCGGCGGTGGTGGAACCGCGCGGCACCGAGAGCACGGCGCCCACGCACAAGGCGCTCACCGCCGGGGCCGCTGGCCGGGCCGCCCGCTCAGTCGTCGTTGCGATCGCGATCGAGCCGCAGGATGAACCACAGCGCGAAGGCCGCGAAGCCGAGGACGACGCAGACGGCCGCGGCCGGCACGACCCAGCCGAAGGTGGCGCCCGTTTCCATCGTGTCGACTATCCTACCCGGAACGAGCCCGGAGCCGCGGGTGCGCTGCGCGACACGGTCTGCGGCGCCTGGCGCGGCGGGCGCTACCTGCCGCGCGGCGCGGTGCAGCAGCCGGCCGGTCCCGATCCTGCCCTAGCCTCTCACCGACCGATGCCGCCCGCCCGCCGCCGAACGCGTTCGCAGGATCGGCGTCCCGGAAAGCCACGGCCGGCGCCGGAACCGCCGCCCGTCGCGCCGTCCAGAGGCATCTTCGGCATCCCGCTCGGGCTGGCGCTCGGGCTGGCGCTCGTCTCGTTCGTCCCGCGGGTTCAGGCGCATACCGTTCTCGCGCAGTCCTTCCAGGGCGCGGCGGCGATCCTGCTCGCGTGGCAGGCGGCGCTCTTCCTGCTGCGCCGGCGGGAGAACGCGTGGCCGGCGATCGACACGGTGCTACGGCCGCAGCACTACGTGCAGGCGGCGGCGCAGCTCTCGGTCTTCGCCTACTGGGGCTGGTACTGGCGGCCGGTCTACGACCACGCGTGGCTGCTGATCGGCCAGCTCGTCTTCGCCTACGCCTTCGACCTGCTGCTCGCCTGGTCGCGGCGCGAGCGCTACACGCTGGGTTTCGGACCGTTTCCGATCATCTTCAGCACCAACCTGTTCCTCTGGTTCCGCGACGACTGGTTCCACCTGCAGTTCCTGATGATCGCGGTCGGCTTCCTCGGCAAGGCGTTCGTGCGGTGGGAGCGGGACGGGCGGCGCGTGCACGTCTTCAACCCGTCCGCGTTCTCGCTCGGGCTGTTCTCGGTCGTGCTGATCGCGACCGGCACGACTCCGCTCACCCGGGGCGAGGACATCGCCACGACCCTGACCCTGGCGCCGCGCATCTACCTGTTCCTGTTCCTGGCCGGCCTGGTCGTGATGTACCGCTTCGCGATCACTCTCGTGGCCGGGTCGGCGGCGGTCGTGCTGTTCGGGCTGAGCGCGCTCTACGCCGCCGCTACCGGCGTGCCCTGGTTCGTCGACTCCGAGATCCCGACCGCGGTGTTCCTCGGCCTGCACCTGCTGGTCACCGATCCGTCCACCTCGCCCCGCACGCCGCTCGGGAAGACCGTCTTCGGCGTCCTGTACGGCGCCGGCGTCTTCGTTCTCTACTGGCTGCTCGGCGCGTTCGGGGCGCCCACGTTCTACGACAAGCTGCTCTCGGTGCCGCTCCTCAACCTGAGCGTGCGCTGGATCGACCGGGTGGCCGGCGTTCTGGAGACGAGCGCAGCGCTCGGGCGCGTCGCCCGGCGCATGGCCCGCCCGAACGCGAACCTCGCGCAGATGGCGGTCTGGATCGTCTTCTTCGCCGCGATGACCCTGCTCGGCGCGACCGACGGGCGGCACCGGGGCGACACCGTGCCGTTCTGGGAGCGGGCGTGCGCGGAGGGGCGCCCGCAGGCGTGCGCGCGGCTGCTGCAGATCGAGGCGTCGTACTGCGCCGACGCGTCGGCCTGGGCCTGCAACGAGCTGGGACGCCACTACACCGAGGGCGCGATCGTCGCGGCGGACCCGGCGCTGGGCCTCGATTACTTCGCGCGGGCCTGCGAGCTGCGCTTCCGGCCGGCCTGCCTCAACCTGCTGGCGCAGGACGGCGCCTACCGGGCGCCGCCGAAGACGCTCGACCTGCGGCTGCTGCTGCGGGAAGGCGGACGGAACCTGATGGACATGCCCGAGGCGGACCTGCTGGCGCGGGCGTGCGAGCACGGCTGGGCGTTCGCCTGCGACGAAGCGAGGCCGTAGGCCGATGACGTCGAATCCGCGGAATGCGATGGCGCACGGGCCCTCCGGCCCGTCCGATGTGGTCCGCAGCGCCGGCCGGCTGCGCCGGCGCGACCCCGCCAAGCTGGCGAAGATGCCGCACGTGGTCCGCAGCGCCGGCCGGCTGCGCCGGCAGTTCGCCGGCCGCGACGTCTCTCGGTCCGGGACAGCTCCTGCGGGCTCGTCACGCGGCGGGCGCGCGCACGCGTGTCGCCGACGCGTGACCGGCGGTGCGCTGGCGCTCGTCCTCTCGACCGCGGCCGCCTGCCAGCCGCTCGACCCGAACGTCTCTTCCGGCCCGCCGCTGCCACCGCTGCCGGAGGCGTTCGACGGTTTCCGCACCGACGCCTGGTTCCTCCCGGACGACGATCTGCTCGGTTTCGTGGAGATCCCGGCCGGGATCTTCACCATGGGCAGCGACCCGGCCGCCGACCCGCGCGCCTTCGAGAACGAGCGCTGGTCAGCCGGGCAGGCCCAGGGGACGGTCGAGCTGCCTGCGTTCGCCATCGGGCGCTACGAGGTCACGGCGGCGCAGTTCCGTGCGTTCGCCGAGGCCACCGGAGTCACGGTGGATGCCGGGGCGCTGCGCGCCCCTCCGGACCATCCGGTCGGATCGGTCTCCTGGCCGGACGCCCTCGCCTACTGCCGGTGGCTGGAAGCGACGCTCCGCGAATGGCCCGGCACGCCGCCCGCGCTGCGCCGATGGCTCGACGCCGGCTGGCGCATCACGCTCCCCAGCGAAGCGCAATGGGAAAAGGCGGCTCGCGGCGCCGACGCGCGCGTCTACCCGTGGGGCGATGAGCCGCGACGCGACCGGGCCAACTTCGGCGGCGCGGACAGCCCCGCGCCGGCCGGCAGCTTCGACTGCCCGGAGTGCCCGTTCGGCCTCGGCGACATGAGCGGCAACGTCTGGGAGCTCACCCGCAGTCCGTACCAGCCCTACCCCTACGACGAGAGCGACGACGCCGGCGACCTCGCGACCGACGCCCTCTTCGTCATGCGGGGCGGTTCGTTCATGGACCCGGAGGGCAACGTGCGGGCCGCCGTCCGGGGCGGCGCCGACCCCGGTGTGCGCCGGCCATTCATCGGCTTCCGGGTCGTCATCACGCCACCCACCTCATGACGGCCTGGTGCCTGCCGGATCCTCGGGCGCCCTGATGGTGTACAGATAGATACTCCCGGCGAGGCTTGGTTGGGCGGCAAGCGGAGCCGCCGGCGACGATTGACGGGCTACGGCTGCGGCACGAGCTGCGGCAGCACGTAGGCGAACGTCATCGTCACCACCCCCATGAACACGGCCAGGATGATGCTGTGCCTGAGCGTGATCCGGAACAGGCGGCCTTCCTGGGACGAGGCCATGCCGGTGGCGGCCACCGCGACCGCGATGCTCTGCAGCGAGATCATCTTGCCCATGACCCCGGTGGCGGCGTTGGTCGACGTCGTCAGGATCGGGTTGAGGTCGAGCGTGTTGGCGGTCACCGTCTGCAGCGTGCCGAACAGCGCGTTCGACGCGGTGTCGCTGCCGGTCAGGAACACCCCGGTCCAGCCCAGCATGGCGCTGAAGAACGGGAACAGCGCCCCGGTGGCGGCGAAGGCGAGCCCCAGGGTCGTGGTCATGCCCGCGTAGTTCATCACGTAGGCCACGGCCAGCACCGACGCGATGGTCAGCAGCGGCATCCGCAACTGCTTCAGCACCGCCTTGACGATCCCGACGAAACGGGCCGGCGACAGGCCGAGCACGAGCGCCGCCGTGAACGCGGCCAGGAAGCACGAGGTCCCGGCCCCCGAGAGCCACTGGAAGTTGTAGACCGCCGGGTAGGCCGACGGCTCCGCCGTCAGCGGCGGCATGCGCATGATCACCTCGTGCAGCCCGGGCACCTCGATCGGCAGGCTGACCAGGTTCAGCACGCCCTGGACCGGCGGGTAGCGCCACGCGAGGACGAAGACGACGAGCAGGATGTACGGGACCCACGCCGAGACCAGCTCGCCGGCGGTGTAGGTCTTGTGCTGCCGGACCGCCTCCTGGTCGCCCTCGAGTCGGAAGACCTCGGCCGGCTTCCACGCCTTCATCACCAGCACCATCGCCAGCAGGGCGGCGATCGAGGCCAGGATGACCGCCACCTCCGGCCCGATGGTGTTGGTCACCAGGATCAGCACGCCCGCGAAGGCGAGCGAGCAGGCCGCGATGGGCGGCAGCACCTCGGCCGCGCGCCTGACCCCGGACATGATGACCACCATGTAGGCCGGGATGACGATGGCGATCAGGCCGCACAGGCGGCCGGTCATCGAGCTCAGCGCGCTCTCCGGCAGCCCGGTGACGTTGGCCAGCGTGACCACCGGAATGCCGAGCGACCCGAAGGCGACCGGCGCGGTGTTGGCGACCAGGCAGATGAACGCGGCGTAGAACGGGGGGAAGCCGAGCCCGGTCAGCATGGCCGCGGCCACCGCCACCGGCGTGCCGAATCCGGCCGCGCCCTCGATGAAGGCGCCGAACGCGAAGCCGATCAGCACCGCCTGCAGGCGGCGATCGTCGGAGAGGGCGCCGATGGAGTCCTTGATGATCTCGAACTTGCCGGTCTCCGACGTCACCCGGTAGAGGATCAGCGACGCGATGACGATCCAGCCGATGGGAAACAGTCCGAAGGCGGCGCCGTTGACCATCGACGCGGCCGCCTGCGGGACCGGCATGCCGTACACGCCGACCGCCAGGACCAGCGCCGCGCCGAGCCCGCTCAGGCCGGCCACCCAGCTCGGCTTGCGCTTGACCCCCAGCAGATAGAAGAGAACGGCCAGCGGAATGGCCGAGACGAGCGTCGACCAGGCGAGGCTGTCGGCAACCGGTGTGTAGTCATGTTCCCACATGCGGCGAGACTGTAGCACACGATCGGCGCCGCGCCGCGCGACGATGCGACGCAGCCGGCTGCTATGCTACGCACGTCCGGTTTCCGCGGAGCGTTCACCGATGCCCAGACGCTGCTGGCTGATGAAGTGCGAGCCGTCCGCCTACGCGATCGACGACCTGGAGCGTGACGGCCGGACCTGCTGGGAAGGGGTCCGCAACTTCCAGGCGCGCAACTTCATGCGCGACGTGATGCAGGTGGGCGACGGCGTCCTGTTCTATGCGTCGAACGCCGACCCGCCGGGGGTCTCCGGTCTGGCCGCCATCTGCCGCACCGGCTACCCCGACCACTACGCATGGCAGGCCGGGCACAAGTACTTCGACGCCCGCAGCATCGAGGCCAAGCCGGTCTGGTACATGGTGGACCTCGAGTTCGTCGAGCGGTTCTCCGCCACCGTCCCCCTCGCGACCCTGAAGGAAACCCCCGGCCTCGAGGAGATGATGGTGACGAAGAAAGGCAGCCGCCTGTCGGTCCAGCCGGTCACGCAGGCCGAGTACGACATCGTCGCCGCGCTCGGCCGGAGCACGGGAGCGTGAACCCGCCCGCCGGCCACGGATCGGCTCGCAACGTCGCCCACCGGGGATCGAGGTAGGCGCACCGCGGGCGACCGGCAATCTGCGCCGCAGAGACGACGACGCAGGTGAGGCCGCCCCGAACCGGAGGGCGGCCCGCCATGCCGGCTACCGGGGACTGAAGAAGCGCCACCGGGGCCGCTCGGTCAGGTCGAGGCTGGCCTCCTGCGTCGGCGGCGCGCCGATCGCCGCGAGCACCTCGCGGGTCAGGCTCCAGCGGTCGAAGCCCTGGCGCCCGTAGTCGAGCCCGCGCCGGACGATGACCAGATCGTGCGACGGCACGATGACGACGTACTGCCCGCGGTTGCCCGACGTGGAGTACGCGGACTTCGGCACGTCGGTGCGGCCGTCCGGCACCAGCCAGAACTGTCCGCCGTAGAACCGGCCGGTCTCGGCGGTGGCCGGCGCCGGCGTGCGGACGAAGTCGATCCACTCCTCCGAGACGAGCCGCTCGCCGTTCCAGACGCCGCCTTGCAGGTACAGCAGCCCGAAGCGGGCCAGGTCTCGTGCGTTGGTGTAGACCTGACTGCTGAGCACGAAATCGCCGAAGCGGTCGGTGCTGACCAGCGTGTTGCGCATCCCGATGCGGTCGAGCAGCCGCCGCCGCGGGAACTCGCGGTAGGCCTTGTCGCTGCCGAGGGCGCGCTTCACGGCGTAGACGCCGAGCAGCGTGTCGTAGTTCTCGTAGTCCCAGTTGGTCCCCGGCTCGCGGATCACCGCGCGGCTGCGCGCGCCGGCCACCGAGCTGGCCCCGGCCCAGTACGACAGCCCCGACCCGATGGCGTACTCGCGACCCGAGTTGTCGACCGGCTCCAGGCCGCTCGACATGTTCAGCACGTGACGCAGCGTGATCTCGGAGCGGGGATCCCGGTCCGGCGCCGCCGCCGCCGGGAAGAAGTCGTAGCCGAGCGGCTCGTCGAGCGCCAGCTTCCCTTCGTCGACCAGCATCCCGATCAGTGTCGAGGCGATGCTCTTGGCCGTCGACCAGGTCCGCGTCCGCGTCGTCACGTCGACGCCCGGCGCGTAGCGCTCGTGGATGATCTCGCCCTGGTGGACGACGAGCAGGCTGAGGGTCACCTGCTCCGGCGACTCCCGGTGGAACGCCCAGTCGGACGCCGCCTGCAACGCCGCCGCATCGACGTGGGCCGGCAACGGCCGCTCCTCCACCCTGTCGCCGTCCGGCCAGGGGATCTCGGCCGCATCGCCCGGAGGCGGCGGCAGCTCGAGAATGGGCAGGCCGTCGATGTCGACGAGAGTCTGATCTGGCGCCATGATCACGCAGCCGACTCCCTCGCGGAACGCGGCCCGCATCTTCGGGACGCCGTGCCCGCTGCCGATGGTCACCGCCTTGCGGGCCGTGTCGACCTCGTAGTCGCCGCCTTCGGGCGTCCCGACCGGCTCCGGCAGGAACGCCAGCTCCTGCGCGAAGACCTGCTCCAGCGTCCGGTTCGAGGTGAACAGGCCGTTGCACATGAAGACGGCCTGCTGCCCGTAGCGGACCATCCGCCGCTGGTGCTGCCAGTAGTCGTAGGTTTCCTTCTGCTGAGCGCCGGCCGCGCCGACGAACAGCAGCGCGCCTGCGAGCGCCGTGGCCAGAACGTTTCTCATCGGAGCCTCCATCACCCGTGCGCCGGCAGATCGACGGCCGCCGGACCCGCTCACGTTATCGGTTCCGCGTGTGTCACCGGTCCATTCTACGTCGGACACGTCCCGGGAACACGCGGGAACCGACCCGGCCGCCGGCGGCGCTTCCGGGCCGCCGGGTCGCACCACCGGGCACACGGGCCGTGGACGCGCCGTTTCCGGGCGCCGCACGTGCCTCGTCGGGTAGTGCCGCAGTTTGAACCTGCGGCACTACCCCTCGGCGCAGCGGTTGAAGGCTTCCATCGCACCGGCTATGCTGGTTCGATCCCTACCCCCCACCGAAGGGAGAAAGCGGATGCCCCGCCCGGCCGACACCGAGATCGTCACCTATCGGTAGTCTGCCGCGCGCAACGACGCGCGGATGATCTCCCGGTCGTTGCGGTGCACGATGTGGCCGTTCGCGTAGGCCGGGTGCGACCAGTTGACCACCCGCGCCGCGATGCGGCCGTGCGGCGTGCGGGTGCCGGAGCCGGCCGTCGGCTCGATCAGCCGGGTGCGGCTCAGCTCGACGTAGCCCTCCGGGGTGAACTGCGCGATCATCAGGAAGCCGTCGTCGTTGTTGACGAACCAGCGGTCCTCGTGGCGCACCAGGAAGGCGGTGGCCCAGCGCGCCTGAGCGGTCATGTCCGGGCTCATCCAGACGCGCTCGCCGGTCCGCGCGTCCAGCGCCCGCAGCTCGCCGTAGCTGTCGACCCCGTAGACGTAGTCGCCGATGATGATCGGCGTCGTCACCATCGCGTGGATGGTGTCGGTCTCGCCCGGCAGCTCGCTGCGGCTCCGGCCCCGCCAGAGATGGGTCGCGGCCGGCCGGTCCCGGCTGAGCCGCATCATCATCGAGCCGTTGAAGAACTGGGACACCAGCAGGTAGTCGCCGCTCCGCACCGGGGTGGCGACGGTGACGCCCATGGAGACGTCCCACGGCTGCTCCCAGTAGAGCTCGCCCGTCTCCGGGTCCAGCGACGCGAGCGCGAGCGGATGCCAGACGATCAGTTGCCGGACGCCGCCCGCCTCGTAGATGACCGGCTGCGCGTAGCCCATCTCCGAGCCGGTCTCCATCGCCCGCCAGATCTCCTCGCCGGTGTGCTTGTCGAAGGCGACGACCAGGGCATCGGGCTCGCCGCCCACCACCGTGACGAGCCGCTCGCCGTCGACCAGCGGCGCGCTGACGATGCCCCACACCGGCACGCTCGTGCCGTACTCGGCGACGTAGTCCTTCTCCCACAGCACCCGGCCCGTCTCGACGTCGAAGCAGAACAGCCGCCCGGTGCCGCCGACGACGTAGACGCGGTCGCCGTCGACGGTCGGGGTGGCCCGCGGGCCGACCGCGTAGGCCACTGACAGCATCCGGTAGCTGGTCTGCCACTCGTGCGTCCAGAGCACCTCGCCGGTCCGCTCGTCGAGGGCCAGCGCGCGCTCGGTCCCGTCCAGCGTGCGCGAGTCCGGATCCTCGAACCAGTCGGTGATGAAGATGCGCCCGTCCGCGACGGCCGGACCGGAGTACCCCGACCGGATCGGCGTACGCCAGGCGACGCGCAGCGCTTCCGGCAGCTCCTCGACGATCCCGGTCTCGTTCCAGACGGCGAGCCGGTCCGCGCCGCGCCACTGCGGCCAGTCCTCCGCCGAGACGGCAACGGTCGTTGTCGCCCCGATCGCCACTGCACCGACGAGATTCAGGATGTTGCGCACCGTGCTCTCCTCCGTCCACGGCGGATTCGCCTGTCCACCGCCGCCTGGTCGACAGCTCCACGCCCGACCGGTTCCATCGACGACCTGCGCGACCTGCCGCCCCGCGAATCAGTCGCGCCCGCCGCCGGCTTCGGCCGCCGCGCGGGAGTCCGCCTCGAGAATCCGCGCGCCGCCGAGAATGCCGCGGAACGAGTAGTTCGCCTCGTGGCAGGCGTACTCGTAGACCCGATCGCGGGTGGCCGGCCAGACGTACTCGCCGCTCCACGGCGCGGTCCAGACGGTGGGGTCGTCCACCGTGAACCGGTACAGCAGCGCGTCCGGGGCGATGCGGGTGAACCGCTCCACCACGTGCAGGTTGCGCGAGGCGCCGCCGAGCGCCGGGGTGTCGTTGAAGTTGGTGGTGTCGACGACCAGGGTGTCGCCTTCCCAGCGGCCCACCGAATCGCCGAGCCAGCTCCGGATCTCCGGCGGCGCGTGCTCCCGGTTCATGCGCACGATGCGGGCGTCGTGGACCATCTCGACGTGGATCAGGACGTAATCCTCGGTCTGGACGATCTTCTTGAGGTTGTTGTAGAGCACCGGCAGCATCGGCGGCCCGCCGACGGAGCCGAACCCGAGGAGACAGCGCTCGGCGAGCGGCCGGATCTCGGGATCGTCGTAGGGGCCGGGCGCGTCGAGGTCGTCCGCGAGCCACCACGCAGCGCCGGTGTTGGGGCGGAAGAAGCGCGCCCGTTCCGCCGCCCGCGTCCGCGCCGCGGCGGTCAGCGGCGGACGCCGGCCGTCCGGCGGGTCGGTGATGATCGACGTCCGCCATTCGCCGTCGATCCGGAAGACGCCGGTGCCCCGGTCGATCCAGAAGGTGTTGTAGCCGCCGACGTTGCCGGCTGCGCCGGTCGAGCCGTCGCCGCCGACCGGCGGCGCCACCTGCTCCGCCTCCTGCGCGCCGCCGGCGGCGATGCGGGCCTCGCGCCGCTCGTCGGATCCGCTCGGCGCGATGCCGAAGAGCGTCCTGAGCGCGCCGGGATCGGACTCCACGAGCGCCGCCTCCTCCGCGCTCAGCGTCTGTCGGTCGCCGAAGCGCCGCGGGCGCTGCAGCGGCGTCAGCGTCGCCGTGTCGTACGTGCCCGACAGATCCGGCCGGCCGCCGGCGGTGCGCGGAATACCGTCCTGCGCGGCCGTCACCACCGGCAACACCACGCTCAGCACAAGTGTTCCGGCGACGAATCGACTGCTCATCGTCTCCTCCAGCTTGTCGAGGCGGCGCGCCGCCCCACGCGCGGCGCACCCGCCATCGGCGCGTATCGGCTCCGCTACCGGCCGGCCGCCGCGGCCTCCGCCGCGAGCTCCTTTTCGAGCGCCCCGGCCATGATGTTGTACAGGCCGTAGTTGCCCTCGTGGCAGGCGTACTCGAAGATCGGCTGGTCGTTCTTAACCATCGGGATCCGGTAGGTCCACGGCTGGTCCCACGCGTTCGGATCCTCGACCGTCACCTCGTACATCAGCGTCCCCTCGGACACTCGCGTGAAGCGTTCGGCCAGGTTCAGGGCCGACGTGGTGACCCCGCGGCGGAAGCTCGTCTCGCGCAGGAAGTTCGTGGTCTCGACGACCAGCGTGTCGCCGTCCCAGTAGCCGCGCGAGTCGCCCATCCACTGCCGCAGGCCTTCCGGCAGACGCTCCCGCCCGTCGAGGGGAATCACGCGCGAGCTGTGGACCATCTCGTTCAGCAGCACCACGTGGTCCTCGGTCTGGAACACCTGCACGTTCTGGTTGTAGCCGCCCGGCGTCATCGGCGGCCCGGAGTTGAACCCGAGGATGCAGCGGACCGCGAACATCCCGGAGCCGAGGGTGTCGAGGAACCCGCCGGGGGTCGGCTCGTGGCGGTTGACCCCTTCGCGCGCCCTCATCTCCGCGTCCAGCTTCGCCTGCGCCGTCGCGTTCAGCGGCGGCACGCGGCCGTTCGGCGGATCGACCACCAGCGACGTCTGGTTGGTTTCGCTCACCTTGTCGCCCGGATCGAACCAGAACTGGTTGTAGTTGCCGACCCCGTCGGCCGGCTCCAGGGTGTCGCGGATCTCGAAGGCGGCCAGGCGATCCGCCTCGTACTGCGCGGCCTCCTCCTCGGTAAAGAACGCCTGATCGGCCAGCGCCTCCGGCCGCTCGAACGGCGTCAGCGTCCGGAAGTCCCAGACGCCGTTCAGATCCGGCGCCCCCCACGGGGTGCGTGGCGCGACGTCCTCCGCCGCGTCCTGGGCGTGGACCGCCGCGGGCGCGAGGGTCAGGGACAGGGCGACGACCACCGCGAACGACGACGCGAGAACTCGATTGGCCACGTGGACCTCCCTTTCTGCGACCCGTCCGAGTCCGGGTCCTGCATTCACCGGGTAACAGTGCGATCCTATCGCCCCGCGCCGGCGGGCGTCATCCGGAAACACGGAACACCGCCGTCCTTTCGACACCGCGCACCCGGGTCGCGGCCGCGGCCGCCGCCGCGAGTCGGAGCCGGCCGCTACTGCCCGTCGAAGACGTACTGCACCACCGACTGCAGCCGGCCCGGCTCCGCGTTGAAGTCCCGGAGCTGCACCGGCACCGAATACGAGCCGACGACTTCCTCGACGGTCCGCCCGGCCGCCTGCCCGGCCTTCGCGGCATCGACGATGCCGTTGTAGAACGTGCTGTAGTTCACCAGATCGTCCCACACGAGCGTCTCGTCGTTGTGGCCCGGGATGATGACGTCGACGTCCGGGATGCCGGCCACCGCCTTCTTCAGCGTTTCTCCGAACTCGAGCGCGCTGCCGTTGCCGTTCACCACGTCGAGGAACGGCAGCCCCTTGCGGGCGAACATGTCGCCGGTGTGCAGGGTGCGCGCGTTGCGGAAGACGATCCAGGTATCGCCGTCGGTGTGCCCGCGCCCGAAATAGTAGAGATCGATCGCGTCCGCGCCGTCGAACAGCGTCATCCGGTCCGAGAACGTGGTCTGCGGCAGGTACTTCGCATTCTTCCCCTTGAACGCGCCGCAGTTGGTCACCGGCTCGCAGGTCTCGCGCGACATCTGCGCCGACGTGTTCTCGTGCACCACGATGTTCACGGTGTCGGAGAATTCGACGTTGCCGCCGCTGTGGTCGTAGTGGGTGTGGGTGTTGATGATCGTCGTCACCGGCTTGGGCGTGATCCTGGCGATCTCGGCCAGGATGTCCTGCCCGTAGCCGTAGATCTTCGTGTCGACGAGGGTCACCCCGGAGGCGGTCAGGAAGACGGCCGTGTTCCCGCCGCTGCGCATCCCCTGCTCGGCCGGATCGTTGGCGAGCATGTAGAGGTTGTGCGCCACCTCGTGCAGCACGAGGTTGGCGCGGGGCTCCTCGGCCGGCTCCTGCGCCACGTTGGCGGCCACCGTCGCCAGGACGCCGGCCGCGGTCACGATTCCCAGACAGACCATACGTCGCATCGTTACCTCCCTCGGCTCGCTCGTGGACCTGCTTCCCGTCTCACGTCGTACCCGCGCGGATCGGCCCCGTTCGACGAGGCGACGCGCCGCGCGAACCCGGCTCGCGTCGTACCGCGCGGGCGGGCCACGTCACGGACGGCCGCCCGCGGTGTCCCGATCCTACCGCCCGCGGGCGGCGGACGCTATCCCGGTGCGCGCCGCGTCCTGTTGCACGCCCGACGGGCGCCCGGTCCCGGGTCACGGACCGCATGTCCCTGCGCGGAGCCGCAAGGTCTCGGCTATAGTGCGGAATACGGTGATACCGGAGGCTGCCATGACCGCAGGGAGCAGACAGTCGCGTCGCACGTTCGTCAAGCAGGTGGGCGCCGCCGCCGGCGCGGTCGCCCTGTCGCCGGCCGCGACGGCGGAGGCGGGCCGGGCCGGCCCGCAGCTTCCCGCGGAGACGCCCCGGTCCGTGCATCCCACCCTCAACCGCCGGGCGCGTGGCTGGCTGCGCTTCCTTTGGGAGAAGGCGACCACCCCGGACGACTGGAGCGCCGACGGCGTGCCGCACATGTGGTGGGACCGCTACTCGAATCCGGTGGTCACCAGCTACGGCCGTTTCGACCTGCACAACTCGTCGTACGCCCTGCTGCTCATGGCCGACGAGACGCCGGCCTGGCGCGAGGTCTACACGCGGATCGCGGACGGGCTCGCCAGCCGCTACCCCACTTACTGGGGCGCGATCGACTGGCTGACGCAGATCGGCGACGACCCGCGGCGCGCGAACTATCCCCCGCACGTCATGCAGATGATCCCCGAGCGGCTGCGGGGCAACTACAACCGCATCGGCTGGACCGCGAACGGCATCGAGCCGTGGGGCCTGGCGCCCGATCCGATCGGCTCGGAGGGCAACCTCTTCTTCCGCGGCTGGTTCAACCTGGTGCTGGGCATCTATCGCTACGTTTCGGGCGACGACAAGTACGAGCGGCCGTTCGAGGTCACCGGCTACGGCGACCAGGTGTTCGAGTGGGATCAGCACCGTATCGCGGCGCTGCTCGAAAGGCAGTACCGCGAGCGCCCGGAGGGGCCGCAGTGCGAGAACACCAAGATCTGGTTCCCGTGCAACAGCGCCGCCGGGCTCGGGCTGTACCTGTACGACCGCATCCACGGCCGCGCGACGCACCGCCCGGTGCAGGGCTGGCTGGAGTACGCCCGGGAGAACTTCCTGGGGATCGGCGGCGACGGCAGGCTGGAGTGGGTTACCAGCTACTACGACCCGATCGTCAACCACAAGGCCAACGGCGGTCCCGGCGCCGGCGTCGGGACGGCTTTCCTGCTGCTGCCGCAGGACCGGGAACTGGCCGCGCTCATCTACGAATCGGCGGCGAACGCCCTCGGCTGGAACGACCCGCGGGTCGAGATCCGCGCCTCGCAGCCCGGGCTGGTGATGGCGCGGGAGCTCGGAGACCACACCGCCGTGGCGCGGCTGCGCGCGGCGGCCGAGCGCGAATACGACCCGCGGTTCTTCGGCGACGGCGACGAGATGTTCGGCTGGTGGTTCGGCCTGAACGAGGCGTATCCGCGCGGGCAGCGCAGCGCCGCCATGATGGTGGCCGAGGTCGGTATGGGCGACGCCTGGTACCGGGCCTTCGAGGCGCCGCACAGGGACAAGTTCGCGGCGCCGACAGTGGAAGGGGTCGACTTCCCGGCGCTCGGGATCTATCAGGCGTGGAACGACACGGCCAGCGGCGCGCTGCACGTCGGCACCTACGCCGCGTCCCCCGACCGCCGCGGACTCGATACGACGTGGCGCGTCACGAACCTGCCGAGCACGGACGACGTCTTCATCCTGTGCGACGGCGAGCCGTTCCGCCGCTTCCGCGTCGACGGACCCAACGCCGTCCGGCTGGACACCGCCATCGACATGCGCCGCTACCAGATCTTCACCGGCTACCGAGGACCGGGGGAGCAGGCGGACGCCATGCGCCGACGGGCCCGGAGCGACCGGAACGCGCCAGCCGGGCCGGGCGCGGCGGCGGCGTGCGCGACGGCAGAGCGCGCGACGGCGAGCCGGCCGGCGGCGAACGCAGGTAACGCAACGACCAGCTTCTCGCCGAGCGGACCGACCTGTCCCTGTTGCGTGGCGTAGCCCAGTCGCCAGGGGGTCGGTCTTGCGTGTCGTCTGACAGTGCCCGTTGGCAACGGTGCCTCCTGGCATCCCTCGGTGCCGGTCTCAAAGAGCGTGCAGCCGTAGTCGGCACCGCTCGCCATTCGCAACGGCGTCTCCGGGTCGCGCGGCGCAACGCTGTCGAGAAACAGCCGCGGCCCCGGTTCGCCGACCTACATGGTCTCACTGCTGTCCCACATTTTCAGCCCCACAGCAGCATCTGAAGGTTTGGGGAACCCGGTGGCGAGGGTGTCGTGAACAGCTCCACCAGTGGACGGCGGTCGAACAAGTTGAGCTGCAGAACCCCGTGCAGCGTTAGCTGCAACGGCAGCAGCTACCCGACCGCGATGACCTGCTTCTCCGCCTCGGTGCATCCGGGCAGCGTGATCACCTCCATGCCGTCGCGCAGCATCGCCGGCACTGCACCGAGATTGGTCGCCGTCGCCACGAACAGCGCCTCGGAGAGGTCGAACGGCAGGTCGAGATAATGGTCGCGGAAGGCGGCGCCGGGCACCGGCGCGACCGCCTCGAGCAACGCCGCCGGCAAACCGCCCGCCGTGTCCAGGCGATCGAGCTCGTCGAGGACGAACACCGGATTGTGGACACCGACCCGCCGCAACTCCTCGACGATCCGCCCGGGGCGGCCCGCGCGGGAACCGTGCAGCGCGGCCGCGCCGCCCAGCCCGCCGCACGGCACCCACGCGCGTGGGCGCCCACGCCGACAGCCGCTTGAGTACCCTGACGCCCCCGGTCCCGCACGGCCTGCGCCAGCGCCGGCGTGTCGAGCCGTTCACGGAGGCGGCCGAGTCCGTCCGTGTGCTCGAGCCCCAAGGCCACCTTCCGGCAGATCGTCCGCAGGCAGCGGGCGAGCTGGCGGATCCCCGGCTCGCTCGTGTAGTCGCGAATGATCCGCCGGCAGGCGCCGCGGGTGAACCTGATCGGCGCGGCCGCCAAGCTGGCGGCGCGGTTCTGCGCGTCGATCAGATGCGTCTGGGCAATGGTGACCTTACTCGTCCTCACTATACCGGGCAAGTCGATGGGGTCACTTGACCGCGGCCATTGAATTGACCTGGATCGTCTTGGTCTTGGAGTCCAGCGTGCCGACGACTGCTACTTTCTTTCCGGCAAACTCTCTTGATTTGTCCTGGTCGCTCAACTGATAGGTTTCTTTGCCGTCAAACAAAACGAACGGGACGCTGTGGTCATCGACGCAAGCGATGGTGCAGGCAGCGTCGGTCGACCCCATCCGCATTCCGGAATGATCGGCTCCGGGGCACTCGTCATCGGTGATCGTGCCTGAGAAAGTCTGTCTGCTCTGGGTTGCAAACATCGTGGCGGAGGCAAGAAGAGCGGAGGCAAGAAGACCTATCAGTAGATATTTCATAAGGCTCACGCAAAGCGAAGTCATTTCGCAACCTGCGGGAAATCGGGGGTAAGGTGTCACACACCCCCCCCTGATTCCCCCCTGATTCGTGGTCGAAAACCCCGAGGTCGAGAAACTCTCTGCCGGTTATCGGCCCGGCAACATGATGTGGGCTTCCGGCGTGCCCGCAAACATCAGCCAGGCGCCGCCCGCGTCGCGAACCTCCGGCAGTCCGACTTGCTCCCCCGTGAGGTTCGGCATGCCGATAAACGTGTGCCAGATGGCGGTGTCCTGGCTGTCGCCCCGGAGGTTATACCACATGGACCCGACTTCGGACAGCTCACGCGTTCCGTCTTCCCCGGCGGCCACAACCAGCTCCCTAATCCCTCCGGTGCCGCTGCTCGACAAGACAGGCCTGCCACCTGCCAGCGTTGGCGTGGCCTTGGCCCCCATCTCCGCGAACGCTCGATTCTGCGCGATGCGCGGCAGGTTGGCCTCGCTGCTGGTGCACTCCACTGACCACGGCCGCTCTCCAGGCCAGCCGGTCAGGTCGTAGCAGACCATACGGCCGGGGCCGCTCCTCAAAACTTCAAACGTAAAGTCGGCAGCCGTGACCTCTTCGCCCGCATCCGGATTCCGAATCCACTTAATGACCGTGGCGTCCCTGGCCATGGCCGCGTTCGGAGCGGCGAGCAACGGCTTTTGGATGGGGTCTGTCGTATCGGTCCGGCGCGCCTCGTAGACCTGCGCCTGCGCCGGCGCGCTCATCGCAACCGCCATTACGCCGAGCGCAAACAGAGAGATCGGTTTCATGTGAGTCCTCCTTATTGGTGTCGAAAAGCCCGCAGCATCCCCACGACAGCGCGTACTCGGCTCTATCGAATGCTTCCGCCGACGGGCAGGCCGCTCGGTACGCGCTCGGGAATCGTCCGGTCGAACGAGTCATCGCTCAGAGCATATAAAAACTCGATCAGATCCACGTCTTCTTCGTCCACGTTCTGCAACTCGCGAAGCCGCGGATCGAGCTCCTCGTAGCTGACGTTCGGGTTCCGGGAGCTCCCGGCGATGGTGGATTCATAGAACCCCACGACGGCGCGCAGCGTCCGGAACATGCCATTGTGCCCGTATGGGAAGGTAAATTCGAGGTTTCGCAGCGACGGCGTGCGAAACGCATAGCTGTCGCACGCTGCTCGGGACGCTGCAGTACGCGGCTCCTGAGGAGCTGCCGGGCAAGGAGGGTTCTGCCCGCCTCCGTCGGAGGCGGGCAGAGCGGGGTTGTCGGGCACGCCCATGACATGCAGTTTGTAATCGGAGAACATGGGCCCGTTGTGGCACCTGATGCACCCGATCTCCTCGAAGCGCTGCATTCCTCTGACCTGTTCCTCCGTCATGGCGCTGCGGTCGCCGCGCATGTAGCGGTCGAACGGCGAGTTGTTGGCCAGCAGCGACCGCATGAACGCCGCTATCGCCCTGCCCAGGTTTTCCGCGTTGACCGGCTGTTCACTGCCGAAGGCCCCGGCGAACAGGCTCCGGTACTCGGCGTTGGCCTGGAGCTTCTCCACCACTCTCGCGACTGCCTCATCCTCCGGGTAGGTGTTCCCTCGCATTTCCTCAAGCGACTTGAGCGGTTCGAGCGCCTGCGATTCGAGGCTCCTGATGCGATTGTCCCAGAACGCCGGCGCAGTCGCCGGGTCGTAGCGACCCGATTCATCGATGCCGTTGAAAGCAACGTTCAGAACCGTCGGACTATTGCGTTTGACGATCGGAATCGAACTGCCGGACGCCTGCCGCCGGAAGCGGCCCAGGCCGACACCCGTCACGCCGAGCGACAGGTCGCGGTCCTCCGCATAGGCGTTTTGGGGATGATGGCACGTCGCGCAGGCTACGTCCTGGGGTCCCGACAAAAGCGGGTCCCAGAACAGCAGCCTTCCCAGCTCAACTTTTGCTGGGGTCGTCGGGTTATATCCCGGCGCCTGCTGAGTCGACGGCAGCGCCGACACACTGTGTCCAACGGCACCAACTTCTTGTCCAACGGCACCAACTTCCATGAAAAGGAGTAAGGCGACTGTAGCTGCTGCGACCAGCAGGTGTTTCGCTCCGAAGATTATAGGCACGAGTACCCCCCTAGTGCCGGCCCCCTTCACAGGCCTGGGCGCTCCACAGGACAGTTAGTCTACCCGCAACTATGGGCGGGTGTCAAGAGAGAATGCGCCGCGCCGCAACCGACAGCGGTGCGGCAGGGCGCACGTCGGACAGGCGGGCCGGGCGGGCCGTCGAGGAGAGGCGTTCAAGAGCGGGTGTCGACGAGGATCTGGTCGTCGCCCCCAGCGGTGGCGAGGCCGTCGAGAAGGAACGGCATCGGGGGCGGCCGCGCGGGCCGGGCCTCGGGGATGTCGGTCGGCAGCCCCAGATGGCGCAGGATGCGCTCGATCACGGCGGGGTCTTCGATCACCGCAATGAGCTGCAGGCGGCCGGACGATAGCCCCTATTAGCGCGCTCCCGGTCACCCTACCCCTCTCGGTCATCTCTCCATCCCTCCCCCCCTCGGCCTTCGAACAAGGCGGATTACCGACTGTCCCCGCGCGGATTCACACTCGCGGCCCGCGCGACGCGCCGGATTCGGCCCACTATACCACACGAGAGGCGATCGTCGAGCCCGAACGGGCGCGCCGGCGCGCACCGCGGGCAGGCCGCCCGGTGCGCGGGGCGCACTTCAAGGGGGTTGACTCGCGCGGACGAGACCGAAAAGACGAGACGGGCCGGGTTGCGACGCTTTGACGCCGGTCTGCCCGTGCGGGTGACGGGTACCGGTCGGTTCACGACGCCAGCAACAGCGGGGGCGACCGGGCGGGGCAGGGTTCGGGAATTGTCGCCGGCAACCCGAGATGGCCCAGGATTCGCGCGACCACCGTCGGATCATCGATGATCGCCATCAGGGCGAGGCGTCCCCCACACCGGGGACAGGCGAGCACGTCGATGCCGAAGCTGCGCCGCATCAGCTCGGCCCAGTGATGATTGTCCGCCGGCGGGGGGCTCGCCGCGGCCGAGGCATCGACGGGTTTCCTCGACAGCTTCCGGATCGGGATGGACCGCGGCTTTCCGGCCGGAACGGAGCGGAGGCTCGAACCCGACCACGAGGGCGCGCCACGCGGCGCGCGGCCCGAGCACGCCGTGATAGAGGATCAGATTGATCCGCGGGCGCGGCGTCAGCGCCGCCAGCCGCGCCAGCAGGTCGAGCGGCTCGAACTCCAGATGCGTGGTCCCGTCCGCCCACGGACGTCTCAGCGTCAGGCGGACGCGGCCCCCGGCGGTCAGGCAGAGGCGCTCTTGCGCCACCGGAGGCCGCAGGACGTACCGGCAGAGCCGTTCCAGGCGGTCCCGCTGGTCGGCGGGGACGCACAACCCGGCATGCAGGTCGAAGCCGTGGTGGCGCGCGTGACAACGGCCCGGCCGCGGCGGCGCCGGGGCGGCGGCCAACGGATCGCCGGCCTGGTGGACGCGGGCGCCGGCCCGGTCGCCGAGCACGACGCGCCCCTGGACCGCCGCCGCGTGCGCGCGACGCCGCAGAAAGCCGAGGATCGCACCCAGGGCGCGCCCCGTTACTGCGCGGCACAGGTCGTGATCCCAGGCCAGCCGATAGCGCAGGCGCATCGGCGGACTCAACACCCATGCCACGGCACCCGTTGCGCGAAAAGGGAGGCGGAACCAGGACGGCCCAGGGCGCACGGCCGCACCGGTTTCCCGGGGTTCCCGCGGGAGGACGGGAGGATGGGTCTGCATGGCAGGCCGCGGTGTTGTTCGTGACACCACGCCGAGCCGAGCCGCGAAGCCAGCGCAACGCCGGTTGTCACACGACGCGCCCGGCACGCGAGCGCTCCGCGCCGTCGGTTCGGTCACCCGCGTGCCCCGGACCGCCGCGGGAGAGCCGGGGCGCCCGCTTGGCGGCACCGTGGCGGCGGGCTATCCCATCGCCACCGGCGTGATCGAAGGGGCGTGCCGGCATCTGGTCCGCGACCGGATGGAGTTGACCGGCGCCCGCTGGCGGCTGGTCGGCGCCGAGGCGGTGCTGAAACAGTCCGTGGTGGAACCCCGCGTACGCAGCCCCGGCTCCGAACCGGGCGCGCCCGTTCTGCGTCCATACGAAGCAGGAGGCGCACGCATGATTCTGACCACCACACCGGGCATCGAAGGCAGGACCATCCGCGATTACCGGGGCATAGTCACCGGAGAGGCCATCGTCGGCGCGAACATCTTCAAGGATTTCTTCGCGGGCATCCGGGACATCGTCGGCGGCCGCTCCGCCGCCTACGAGCGGGAGCTGCAGAAGGCGCGCGACCTCGCCTTCCGGGAGCTGGAGGACGCGGCGCGGCGTCAGGGCGCGAACGCCGTCGTCGGCGTCGACCTCGACTACGAAGTGGTCGGGCAGGGCGGAAGCATGCTCATGGTGACGATCAGCGGCACCGCGGTGACGATCGGCTGACGCCTCCGCCGAGTCGCCGCCGCCTCGAATCGACCCCGCCGTCGAGGCGGTACCGAACCTGTAGCGGATGTTCTCCCGTCCACGGGGCCGCATCGACACCGCCATGTCCGTGTTCTACACTAGCCCGCGCGCCGCGACGGGAACGACAGGTCACGACGGGCGGTGCATGCCCTCGACCGAGGACGCTGACGACAGCCGATGATCCTGGCGAATCGGCACATCGACACCGGAGACGGGCCCTTCCACGCCACGTTGCGCATCAAGCCGGCTTCCCGCATCGACCTCATCGACGTGCGGGGCACCCTGCGCGAGGAGTTCGGGTCCGAGTTCACACGGTATCCGAAGGCGTTCTACATCTCGGACCACACCACGGCCGGCTACCTGGACCGGCGCCTCGCGGAGATGCTGGAACACGACGGCGACAACATCCAGGATTATCTCCAGGTCTTCCAGAGGCTCTTTCCGCCCGAAGCCGGCTACGTCCACGACGAGCTCCACCTGCGGACCGAGCTCTCCGACGAACAACGCGCCACCGAGCCGCGCAATGCGGACTCCCATCTGACGTTCATGGGGGGCGGGCTGCGGAACTGCGTGTCCTACGAGCTGCGTGGCGACGAGCCGGTGTGGTTCGTGGAGCTGGACGGGGTCCACGTCGGCGGCGCCCGCCAGCGACGCACGACGGTAATCGCCTACAACCGCGAGGAGGACGTCGTCCGGATCCAGGTGCCGGTACCCGCGTCGCCGCACTCCATCGACGCTCAGAACCTGCGCGACCCGCGTCTTGGATTCATCGACCAGCTACAGGGTCTGGCCCGGAAGCATGCGGTCGCGTTCGGCCGCTTCGACGTGTCCCTGCCCGCCGACGAGCGCCACGCCGGTCTGACCGTCAACGAGTACGAGACCCTGCTGATGACCCACGACCTGCGCGAGGTCCTCGGCAACCCCCTGCGCTTCATGGTGCAGATGGGCAAGATGGGCAGGGAAGCGCTCCAGGCGCCGCTGACCATCCCCGCCCGGGCCCTCAACTACGCCCAGTACGACGCGGTCCAGCTATTCAACGAGCTCATGGATCGGGTCGGCGTGCGCCGCTCGATAGTCGAGCGCCTGGTGAACCGCGCGCTGGCCGTCCCGGTCTCCCACTTCCTGCGGATGAAGCGGGGCATCAGCCTCCCGATCCTGGATCGCGCCGGCGACGGGGTCGGCGAGATCGGCTGGGGCGCCTACCAGAGCCCGATCCTGGTCCAGTGGAAGGCGGCTGACGGTCGGACCCGAACCCTGAACGTCAGGCTGGTCCGTTTCGTGTGAGGCCCGGCGCCGCACGATCCCGCGGCTGGCCGGCGAAGAAGAGCCGCCGTCACTCCTCCTGCGCGGATGACCGCCTCACGAATCCGGCGCCGGCACGAAGACCTCCCCGTCGATCAGATCTGCGAACCGCCCCGGCGCGAGCCACTCGAAGAAGTCTTCGGCCGTGGGGAGCCCGCGATCGAGGTCGGCCACCGACACGCGTGTCGGCAATGACGGCACTGCAGCACGCCGCGCGATCCGGCTACGTGCAGACGTCGCCGAGATACCCGCCGCCGCCGCAGTAGCGCACGTCCTGAAGCTGCAGCAGGATGCCGTCAGGATCCGTGAAGTAGAGCTCCGGGGTCCCCTCCGGCGCACCGCCGCGGTCCGGCATCCGCATCGTGACGTAGGACGTGAGCGGCTCCGGCGGCCCCTGGGCGTCCGCCGCGCGCGGGCGGATGCCGAACTCTTCCAGAGTGGCCATCACTTCCTCGTGCCGGAAGTTTTCCATCGTCATGCACGCGTGGTGGATGCGGGCCGGCCCCGGCCCCGGCGCGAGCGCGAGGAACTGGCGCCCGGAGCCGACCGACAGGAGCGGCAGGGCCCCCTGCGAGCGGGTGACCGGCATCCCGAACAGCCCCTGGTAGAAGTCGATGGCCCGCTGCTGATCCGACACGAACACGGTGAAGTGGTTGATGTCCTGCAGCGCGATCAGCCCGGCGCTCGACGACGGCTCCGGCGTCGGACACAGCTCACCGAGGAGCCCCTCGCCGCCGCAATAGGTCGTGTCCTGGAGCTGGACCACCACGCCGTCGGGGTCGCCGAAGTACAGCTCCGGGGTACCTTCCGGCGCGCCGCCGAACTCCGCGCCGCGCATCCGGATGCGCACGCGCCGCGGGGCGTTCCGCCCCGGCTGCTCGGACGGGGCGACCCCGTGCTCCCCGAGAAGCCCGACGAGCCGAGCGTCGTCGAAATCGTCGACGGTGAGGCAGAAGTGGCTGATGCGGGGTTGCGCAGCGGGCCGCCCGCCGCCGAGCGCGAGGAACTGCGGGCCGTCGCCGATGCGCAGGATCAGCGTCCGCGCCTGACGGGCCGCGATCGTCATCCCGAACAGGCCCTGATAGAACTCCTGCGACCGCCCGATGTCGGTGACGGTCAGCGTCAGGTGGTTCCACGAGCGCACCGGGATCGGGGGCCCGCTTCCCTCCTGGCCGGCGGCCAGGCCGGTCCGCGGCAGCACGGACGGCGCCGCCGCCAGCGCGGCGAGGGATCCGAGGAACGACCGGCGGGTCAGGTGCGAGGCGTCGTCCGGGCGCCGGCCGCGGTCCGTGGCGTCGCAGGTATCGTGCATGGCTCGGACTCCTGGTCGAAGGGGACTCGATGGGATGGCGTTCCATTATAGTCACCGCACCGGACCGCCCCGGCGTGAATTCGAGGCGGGCGCAGCCCATGGCGCGCTATCGAGAGCGGCACGCCCGGACGACACCGCGGGCTCCTCGCCGGGCGAGACGATCAGCCCTGCCCGAAGATGAGCGGGAGCGCGGCTACTCGTAGTAGCGCCGGTACATGCCGCGCCGGAAGAGGAACCCGCCCAGCGGCCCGAGCCACGCCAGCACGTGGTACTTGTAGCCGAGGTCCATCAGTTCGATGAGATTGCCGTCCATGTCCTTCGCGAAGAAGAACGAATGGCCGCGCGGCGAACGCTCGGGTCGGCTGACGCACTCCACGCCTTTGCCGACGAGGTGGTCGTACCACTTCTTCGTGTTGCGGACGTTGAAGGCGATGTGGGTCAGACCGATCCGGTTCCACGGCACGTCGACCGGCGGCCGGTGCGGCTGGAACTCGAAGATCTCGAGCACCGCGCCCCCCGGCACGCGAATCCAGCCGACCTTGCAGCTCGGCGCCTCGGCGTCGACGCCGAAGAAGCTGCGCACGCGATCCGACGGCTGGTCGGCGACCCCCACGAGCGGACAGCGGAAGACGTCCCAGTAGAACTTCACCGCCGCGTTGAAGTCGGAGACGGTGATGCCGGCGTGGCTGAAGGATCGGGCTCTCACGACAGGCTCCCTGAAACGGTTCCGGCCCGCAGGTCGGATTCGGCGATGTGGTCGGCCACGCGCAGCGCCTGCGCCGCGATGGTCAGTCCGGGGTTGACGGCGGCGGACGACGGAAAGAAGGACGCGTCGACGACGAACAGGTTCTCGACGTCGTGCGACCGGCAAAAGGCATCGAGCACGGAGGTCCGCCGGTCGGTCCCGAAGCAGAGGGTCCCGCACTGGTGCGTGGTGTTCTTCGTCCTGTGCGAGTGGGTCATGACCACCCAGTACCCGAGCCGGCGCAGGATCCGCCGCATCTTGCGCACCAGCCGCCGGTGCGCCCGCCCGTTGTTGGGACGGTACTCCAACCGGATGCGCCCATCCGCACCGACCGTCACGCGGTTGCCCGGCCGCGGCAGGTCCTCGGACAGCGCGAGCCAGTCGATCCCGCGCGCCATCCACGCGTCGTACGCCTCGACGGGCACCCACGGAAACACGGTCTGCCCCATTACGCCGTGCGTCCGGCCCTGCGACTGGATCTGGCCGAGCGGATAGCGCGTCCGCGGACCGCGGAAGTAGAAGTCGTTGATCCCCACCGTCTTCTGGAACACCGCGTGGTTCAGCCGGAAGGGGTGGAAACCCTGCATCATGGTCGCCAGATGGCACATGTAGCGGCGGCCGACCAGCCCCGACGAGTTTCCCAGCCCGTCCGGATGCCGGTCGCCGGCGGACCGCAGCAGCAGCGCGGCCGAGTTGACCGCTCCGCAAGAGACGACGACGAGCGGCGCCTCCACCCGGAACGTCTCCCCGTCGCGCTCGACCTCCACCGCCGCAACCCGCCGGCCGCTCGGACCGGTGAGCAGGCGCCGAGCGAAGGCGCGCGTCCAGATGGTGACGTTCTCCTCTCCGGTCGCGGGCCGGACGCAACAGACCTCGGCCTCGCTTTTCGCATGGAGCCGGCACGGAAACGAGTTGCACGTGTTGCAGAGGATGCAGCCGTCCGGCTCGCCCGGGTCGAGCAGTCCCAGCGGCAGCGGCGATGGATGGAGTCCCTGCTCGCGCAGTCGCTCCACCGTCTCGGCGATCTGGGCCGCGTGAGGAATCGGCGGGTGCGGAAACGGCCCGCGCGGCGGCTCCGTCGGGTCGTGCCCCACCTCGCCGTGCACCTGGTAGAGCCGCTCGGCGCGCTCGTAGTACGGCTCCAGCGTCGCGTAGTCGATGGGCCACTCCGGAGACACGCCGTCGAGGTGCTCCACCGCCTCGAAATCCTCCTTCCGCAGACGGTAGAGGACGCTGCCCCAGAACTTCGTGTTGCCGCCGACACAGTAGTGCGTGTACGGCAGGAACGGCCGCCCGTTGCGGTCGAGCCAGGTTTCGGTCGTGCGGTACCGCTGGTGCTTCCAGACCGCGGTCGGGTCCCAGTTCTCCGGCTCCCGAGGGACGAAGCTGCCACGCTCCAGGATCAGGATGCTCGCGCCGGTGGAGGCCAGCGCGCGCGCCACGGTGCCGCCGCCGGCGCCGCTGCCGATGATGACGAGGTCGAAGCGGTGTGGCATGAGGTCCGCTGTCACCTGCCGGCCGGTCCGTCGACCGTGGAACGCTCCCGGGCGCCTTCCGGGATTTCGGCGGTGGCATCGACCGTCCCATCGGTCGTTCCGGCGCCGGTGAATGCAGGCGGATCGTCCGCGGCGTCGGCGGTAGCGTAGATCCGCTCCATCAGGCGCTGATCCGCCATCGCCGCTTCGAGGCTCATCTCCGGGAGGCTTCCCGTGCGGATGGCGCGGACGAAGTCCCGGTACATCGCCCGGTAGCCGCGGATGTCGCGGAAGCCGGGAAACAGCAGCTCCGGCCACGCCCGGGCCCGCCCGCGCACCAGGACGAACCCGCCGTTCGATTCGAAGGTGATGATGCCGTCGCGGCCGAACAGCTTCGACAAGCGTACCCCGCGCAACAGCGACGGCACCTCGCGCGAGTAGTACAGCGAGCCGACCGCGCCGTTGTCGTAGCGGAACGCCGCCAGCATCGTCTTGGCGCGGGCGTCCGGCCCCGTCCGCGCCGGCGGCGGCCGGTAGCCGTGGATCGACGTGATCGCCGGTCCGAGGCTGTTCGCGACGTGCAGCCAGTGAATCCCCTCCTCGAAAAACGCGTCGCCGCCCGCCAGCGCCTCGTCGTTCCGCCAGTCGCCGGCCGACTTGAACTTCCTCGCCAACGTCGTGAAATGGGCCAGGATCAGCTCGCCGATCGCGCCCTCCGCCAGGAGCCGCCGCAGGCAGACGGCCAGCGGCTTGTAGTGATCGTTCTCCCCGACGAGGACGACCCGGCCCGCGTGGTCGCGCGCCTCGCGCACGCGCTCGTAGTCGGCCATCCGCGGGAACGCCGGCTTCTCCACCAGTACGTGCTTGCCGGCGGCCAGCACCTGGAGGGTGAGGTCGAGATGGAACCGCGGCGGGACCGCGACCACGACGGCTTCAACGCCGGGGTCTTCGATGGCGGCGCGGTAGTCGCCGTAGCTCCGGACTCCCCCGTACCGCACCCGGTATGCCTCGGCTCTTGCGGGATCGCGGCTGGCGTAGCTCACCGTGGTCTCGCCCCCGAGCCGCTGCAGATGCCCGCTGTGGACCCGGGTGATGAAGCCGCAACCAAGAAAGGCGATTCGGATGCCGGCTGGCACGATCACCATTATCGGGTACACCCGTCTTCGACGCGATCCCCGGCCATGCGGGCCGTCCGACCTGCAGCCACGCGGTTCTCGCGAACGCTGAACCGCGGCGGCGTCGCAGCAGCTCCGCCTGCGGTCGAGGCCCAGGAACGCCGCCCGCCCGCACCGTCCGCGGGGCGCGCGGCGGCGCGTCCGCCGGGGCCTGGGGAGAAGATCCGCAGCGGATTCCTCCTCGCGCCCGACCTGAAGCTCACGAGCATCGACGGTGATTCCGGGGCCGTGGCTGAACCGCAGTCCGGGGGAACAAGTCCGGCCTCGGGCGGGTCCATCACTCCGTAACCGCGAGAGGCGGTTGCGTGCCGGCGCCCGCCGCCCATCCGCTGACTTCTCCGGTGGAAGACGAGCCGGACGGTCGGCCTCGGTCCGGAGGAGATCGGACTTCTCGATTTCTTGCCGGCGACTGGCGTCGGACCGTCGTCATCAATCCAGGGAACGAAGGCTGACCGAGAAAGGCCGGTGCTTCCCCTCGCAGAAGTACAACGCCTTGAACCGGTCCATCTGCTTGATTCTGTCGATCAAGGTCCGTTCCTGCCGCGCCGTCGCGACGTTCCGAACCAGCGCCTTCGCATCCGTCTCGGTCAGGCGCAGCACGAGATAGTTGGCGATGGCGGAGAACAACGACCCGTCGAAATCCCGCGCTTCCTGCGACGCCAGCACGAGCGAGATGCCGTACTTCCTGCATTCCTTCGCCATCGTCGGAATCAGCTTCAACCCGGCCGCCCGATGCGCTTCATCGAAGATCAAGGCGTGCGTGATCCGATCCTGGACACCGCGACGGAACATGTCCTTGTACAGGCCGTAGAACACGAGCGCGGCGAACGCCCGCTGCAGCGCGTCGTTCTGGGTCGTGTGGATGCGGACGACGGTGGGCCGGTCGCTCGTCCAGAGACTCTCACGCGTCTCCCCGACTTCGAAGAAACCGTAATCTTCGAGCTCGTCGAGGCGCGCGAGCAACGTGCGCAGCCCGCGGTCCGCCCTGGGCTTTCCGCGCAGGATCTCGACGAAGCGGCCGAACTCCGGTTCCCGCGCTCCCGCTTCCGACGCGCTCCAGCCCGTCTCGGTGAAACTCTCCTTGATCGCCCCCCGGATGCTCTCGGATTGCAGATCACCCAGCTCGGGGAAGATGGCCGCGAAGATGTCCCGCAACGATCCGGCGACGTCGAGATGCGCGCGCGCGGACTCCGGATTCGTCACTTTCAGCGGATTGAATCCCAGTCCGTCGTAGTCGACGAAACGCACGGAAGCGACCAGGTCCGAAAGCCGCTCGTCGATGTCCTGGTGATAGGAGAATATGATCGGATGGATGCCGGCGGTCACCATCTGCCGGCACAGGCTCAACAGGCAGGTCGTCTTCCCCATGCCGGGCAGCCCGGCGATCAACAGATGCGGGTTGCCCTTGATGGTCAGGGGCCACCGCACGTCGGCGCCGGTGAGGGTATCCGCGCCCAGCCCGATAGCGGGGACTGGCGGGGGCGACGGAGCCTCGAACGCCGCGTTGTCATCGTCGCTGCCCGCCGCACCCGTCACGCCACGAGACGCGCCCGCCGGCCGGCCGCCGCGAACCGTGGTGCCGCTGTCCGGACCTGCTGTCCCGCCGGCGGGGCTTGGAGGCCCGCCCGCAGGACCTCCATTGCCGCCGTCGGAAACGGTCTCGCCGCCGCCTGCATCCGCCGTCGTCGAGCCGAACCCCGCGCCATCGTCTCCGTGGACCGACTGGTCGCTCCCCGACCCGGTCGAGGGTCGTGCAGTGCCCTTCTCCGCAGAGCCGTCCACTTCCGGCGCGCCGGCCGGACGAGCTGTGTGGTCACTCTCGTCGAACCGGAAATCGGCGTCCGGCAACCGACCGGGACCGAACAGGAAGATCCGCGTGCCGGAACCCGCCGGCGAGATCTCCAGCGGTTCCAGCCCTGCATACTCCGGGCAGAACACCCAGCCGCGGTCGCCGTCCGATGCGGCGTGAATGGCGTAGTCCGCGCCCCTCTCGACCATGCGATCGAGCTCCGCGACGATCTCCCGGTAGCGTTCCGCCGGCAACCCGTGCCGGTGCGCCTTGTCCGCGTAGAAGCGCAGCACCCGCGCCAGCTTGGCGCGCCGCACCGCCCGGAACGCGGAGTACACGCTCTCGTGGCCGTACCATTCGTGCCAGCGCGAGCGGAGCGAGACGGTTTGTTCCTGCACCCTGCGCAGCAGGTCCGGCGCGCGAGCGGAGCGCAGATGGCGGCGGTGCTTCACTTCGATGAACCGGAAGGCGAGTCCCCGGCGCGGCTGCGTCGAGACGTGGATCAGGTCGGGCCGCGTCCGCCGATCTCCGCCATCGGCGCCGTCGTCCCCGTCGTCCCGCAGCGGAGGCAGCAGGTCGCGCACGTCATCCACCGGCACGAGGAAGCCGCGGTCGAGCGGCGCCCAGCAGGCGTCGTCGCCCGCCGCCCGCCGGCAGTGGGCGTGGGCGATCGCCAGCGCGATCAGTTCCGAGGTGGGGGCGACGTTACCGGTGAGACGGATGGCGAGCCGCCCGCTCAGCGACTTGAGGTGCTCCAGGAGGAACTCGGCGTTCCGCCGCGTGCGGCTGAGCCCCATCCGCCCGAGTGCGTCGTCGAGCAGGTCGTGCACCTCTTCCACATTGCTGGTCGACGTGATCAGTTGCAGGCAGCCGAGGTCCTCGCGCTCCGGTACGCAGTCGATGACGTAGGCGTCGTAGAGTTCCCGGTTTGTCCGCGGCGAGTCGAAGTACTCGATGCCGGCGTTGCGGTCCAGGGTGACCACCCAGTCGCAGAGCCGGTGCAGCTCCCGGATGCTGTCGGCCTTCTCGGGCTGGATCGTCGTCCGCAGCACCGGCCCTCCGTACTCCGTTTCGGCGGTCGTCTTCGAGGCGGCCCAGGGCCAGCGCCACCCGGTGCGCTGGGTCGGCTCGCCGTCGCTCATGGCGATGTGCCGGGCAACCGCGTCCTCGATCTTCTTGCCCAGGCGGTCCAGCCGTTCGGTGTGCCCCCGCTCCGACGGGTGCTTCTCGCCGCCGCCGGACGGGGGCACGACGCTGCGCCACGAAGGGGTCGGTGCGGCCGCGAAGTCGCGCTCGAAGAACGACAGCAGGCCGAACGCCCGGAATGGGACGGTCGGCGCCGCGCCGGTGTCGATTTCCACGCGGGACTCGAACGTGTCGAACGCGACGGCGAGGTGCGCCGCCGTCTTCGGGTCGCCGGCCTCCTTGCGCGCCCACCGCAACCGGGGCAGGACGACGCCGCCCGGCAGGCTGATCGATTCCAGCATCCACCGGTCGTCGGTCGCCAGAACGCCCGCGCCGCTGCGGCGCTTCTCCCGCGCTTCCGCGATGAACCGCCCGGCGATGGCGCGCTGCTCCGGCGACGGATACAGGTCGAGCGAGAAGGCCGGCGCAGCCGCCGCTTCGACGTCCGCGACGTCGGCCGCCTCGTTGTCCGGGTCGTCGCCGGCTCCGCCGTAGTGCCGGTGGACACGGCCGAGCGCTCGCGCGATGGTCAGACCGTCGCCGGCCCGGAGAGCGTGCATCCGCAGCAGTCGGGACGACTCGTGGCACTCGACGTACTTGACGATCTCGTCCCCGAGGACCGCCGCGCTCTGCTCGCCGACGGTCGGCGTGGTCTCCGCCGACTCGCTCTCGCCGAGGGCGCTGGCGAGCACCGCCACCGCCGCTTTCGGCTCCCGATCGTCGTCGGGCACCATGCCCACTGCGTGGAACCCCAGGGTGTCCGCGAAGACGAACGTCCCGCCCGCCGGGTTGGGCAGGAACGCGGGGAACATCGCGCCGTCCAGCCCCCGCAGTTCATCCTGTACCTGCCTGGGCGCCTGCCCCTCCTCGAAGACGGCGTGGAGCAGCAGATTGTCGTAGGCGGCCAGCCACGCGACGCGCAACGGATGGGCCGGCAGCACGATCAGACCGATCGTCCGGCCGGACAGCGACTGCACTTCGACCGTGTTGCAGATCGCGAGTTCGGGGTGGGCGTCGTCGAGCAGCGCCGTCCAGGCGAGCAGGTACTCCTTCGCGACGTCGAACGACTTCGACCGGTCGTCGTGGACCTGGCCGACGCCGCCCCCGCCGTCCCGGAACCGTTCCGCCAGCCGCCGGCTGGCGGCGACGGCGCGGCCCCACGCCGTTCCGTCGCCGCCCTCCGCAGGGACGAACTCCACCGGCCCCGCCCGTTCTCCCGACGCCCGGACGTGCACCCGCCAGCGCCCGAGAGCGCCCTGGCGGCTCGTCCATTCCTTCTCCACGTCGCGGATCAACGGCGGGCGGAATACCCGGAAGCTCTTGCGCAGCGGGGAGTGGGGCGAGCGCAGCACAACGAAACACCTCGAATCGGCGGTGACCCGGGTCGGGTTCTCGGCGACTGCGGCCGCGGTCTCTCGACCCGGGAACTCGACGAGCCCTTCGCTGAAGGTGCGGACCTTCCGGCCCGCGCCCCCGGCCGTCGTCTCCTGCGGGTCGCCGAACCGGATGAAGAACTCCTCGCTCGTCTGCCGCTCGATCTCGTCGCGGCCGACGACGGACACGACCACGCGCGCGGTCAGGAGCGCATCCTCGCTCAGCGCCGAGAAGTCGTCGTTGCTGAACCGGCACTTCTCCCGCTGCCGGGCAGAGTGGCGGACGTCGCGCGCGGCCAGTTCCTCGTCCTGGTCCGTCAGCACCGCCACGCAGTAGTCGACGGCGTTCTTCTCCAGATCGTCCGGACGAGCCTTCCACCGGACCTCCAGATTCGAGTACTCCCTCGTGGAACCGGGGTCGGGTTTCAGGACCAGCTCCGGCGCACCGGCTTCGGGCGGTTCCTCCAGCCCCGACCACTTGGCGATCTTCCCGTTCCGGTTACGCCACGACGTGAGTTGGATGGCCTGGATGTCGTCGCTCGGGTAGACCGGGATCCCGACCCACAGGTGCGGCCGGTCGGCCAGCGCCTGCAGCGCGTCGCGCAACGGTCGGGTCGCGGCTTCCGCGAGAAAGCGTTCGAGATCACGGCGCTGCGCGCCGGTCGCCGCGATCCGGCACGACGCGATGCGCGCGGGGACGGTGAGGCCGGCGGCGGCGACGCCGAGCAGGCGATCCACGAACCGGCGCGACGCGGCCAGTTCCGCACCGGCGTCTCCGTCGGCCGCCGCCGCGACCGGCCACAGACCGAGCAGGTGCAGGTACTCGCCGGGGTGCCGCCGGTGCGCGGCGACGCGGCAGAGGAAGTCGAACTCCGCCCACGGCGAAACGCTGTTGTGGCGCCCCACCCCCTGCGCCCGGCGGATCGCAAGCTCGGCGTACGAGCGGTGGGCGCTCGACAGCCGGTTCTTCACCTCGGCGCGCGCGAGCCGGCCCGCCTCCGTGAGCAGCTCGGCTTCGCCCATCTCGCGCGCGGCGCTGTAGATGCCGTCCATGCCGGCCCCGGCGCGCCCGGTGTCGACCAGCAGCAGCGTCGGTTCGTCCTTGGTCTCGCGCAGCTCGACGGCGGTGTCGGCGTCGGTGGTCCTGTTCGCCTCGTCGTCCGTATCGGCCACCCGCCACACCCGCCACCCCTCCGGCTCGAAGCCCGCATCGGCGGCCAGTTCGGCCACCACGTCCGGGGTCAGGCAACGCGCGAACGCCATCGCGCCCGGTTCGGGCCGGACGAGCAGGCGCTCGAACGCGCGGCCGAGCAGCGTCCCGTGCAGCGTCGTCCACTCCACGTCAAATTCCTTCCGCCTCGAAACGGGGCGTGAGCCGCTTCATCCGCTCGGCGTCGTTGACGCCGATCAGCAGACCGAGATCGCGCAGACGCCGCTCCAGCGCCGTCCGGTTCCGGCCCAGGACCTCGTTGGAGATGGTCATGCCCGGGGGCGCCGTGTCGATGTGCAACCCGTAGGCTTCGCGGAGGAACTCGAGGAACGACAGGATGTTGGCGTCGGCGCCGCCCTTCGGACCGGGCAGCAGGTGCAGGTGTACGAGGTAGTCGAGCACGGAGTCGGTGAAGACGAGGGCGCGTACGTCGCGGCGGCGGCGCGTTCCCCGACCGCTGCCGCGCGTCGTCGTGCGCTTGACGGCCAGCCCGTTCGGACGGCCGACGGCCAGCATGGAGTCGACCATCTCGGTGAGATGTTCGCGAGGCTTTCGTCCCATTAGGGCCATAAGTCCACCGGCGAGCCGCCACACGGCGTGGTGTTGGTCGTCGGCATCGCCGAGAAGGGTAAGGGTGCGGGCCACATCGCCGTGGTCCTCGGCTACTTTCTCGGCTAGCCTCTCGGCCTTGTCCTCGATGGCGAAGGCGACGCGCTGCGCCTCGGCGTGGCGGTCGTGGACGAGATCGCCGAGCAGGTCCAGCCACGCCGTGGCGTACGGCCGCGTCGCGACCTGCTGCAACTTGATTCGCGGCCGTGAGCGCGTCTCGTAATCCAGCAGGCGCAGCGCCATCAGGATGACGGGAACCCGTTCCAGCCGCCGCATCAGGTCGTCCGTCGACTGCTCGGCCCGCAGCCGGAGCTGACGGTCCGCGCCGTTGGTGCAGTCCACGAAGAGCGGCGCGGCGCGCTGGGCGTCGACGTCCGTCACCCTCCCCGTCGCCGCCCAATGGAACAGCACCTCCACCGTGCTGGTGACGATGGTGGTCAGGCCGAGAGAGATGCACGACTCCAGCATGTCCACGAAGGCGTGCCTCGGCGCGGAATCCGCGTACGAGCGCACGAAGCGGCGGATGTCGTCCGAGAAGCAGCGTGCCGCGGCCTCGGCGATGGGACGCTGGTTGGAAATCCGATGGGCGTCCGGCCCCTGCTTCGGAGTAGACCGGAGCTTCTTCGGCGCCGTTCTCTGCTGCTGAGCGAGACGAATCGTCAACAACTGGTCCAGGCCGACGGTCTCGTCCGACTCGTCGAAGCGATCGGCTGCGAGATCGCCCAACAGGTCCCCGCGGCGCGTGACGCCCTGGCTGAACGCGCGCAGCAGCGGGTTGTCCTCGTAGCGGTTGACCACCGGGAAGCGCGTCCGGTCCGTCTCGTCCGTCGGCGTGACGTGGTCGCCCGTGCGCCGATTCGCGAGCATGGCGACGATCATCTCGGGGACGAAACGCAGGTTCGCCACGCTCGGGGGCAGGTCTATCCAGCTCGCCAGGTAGTGGGTCGGCGCGACGCGCTGCACCTGCTGGTCCCGGCCGAGGCCGTGCCGGGCGTTCTCCACGCAGAAGCAGAGCAGGAGGTCGCCGAGAATGGCCTGTTCGACGCCGCTGTCGTCGCCGTCGAACCCGGTCAACTCGTCGGTCTCCGCGAGCTTCTCGGCGATCCGGTTCACGGTGGTCTGCCGGCGCTTCTGGGCCGGCGTCCCGGTCGGGGGGCCGTACGTCGCGAGGAAGTTCCCGGCCCCCCGCCGGTGGCCGAAGCGGAACATGTAGAAGACCGCCGGCAGAACCGCCGATAGCTCGAAGCCGAGCACGGTTAGCGGCAACACCTTGTCGTAGCTGCCTGTCCAGATCTCCTCCACGAGGTCGGGTGACAGGGCGTCTTCGACGATCTTGCGGTCGGCATGCGCCATGCGCGTTCACCTCACGCGAGCGGTCGAATGACCAGCGGCTGCGGTCCTTCGCCGCAACCGCTCTCCGCCGCAATCTCGTAGATCGCATCCTCGCGCATCGGGTTCCAGGCCAGCAGCCGGCGGTCGTCCTCGCGCTCGAGCCGCTGCACGAAGATGGACAGGTGCGCGAACGTGTCGTCGGTCGACGCGTCGCCCAACTGGTAGCCCTCGCTCAGCTCCAGCAGCAGGTGGAACAGTTCCGCGCCCAGCCGGAGGCGCTCCTCGCCCCCGTCGCCGTAGCGGTAGACGAGGGTCGCCTGCCGGTGCAGCCGGCCGACGCCGGCGGGCGCGGGCGGCAGGTCCGCTTCGAGACGGAAGCGGTCCGCCGGTTTCTCGATCCAGAACGCCGTCTCCGTCGGGGTTCGGGGGGTGATGCGGAGGGGAACGACGCCGGGGCGGCCGTACGCCTTCGGCGGCAGCGTCGCCAGACGGGCGATGCCGTCGCAGATCTTTCGGCATGCCGCTTCGCGCTCCCCATCGTCTACCGGCAACCTGCGGAACGAGCGCAGGTTGCGGCCGTGGGCCAGTTCGAGCCCATGCGGGTCCCCGGCGATCGATTCGATGTCCCGTTCGAGCCATTCGAAGTACGCGCGCCGCCGGGCGGAGGCGAGGTCCAGACCCGAATACGCCGGCACGCCCCGGCGGGCCCCGGCCCGCGTCGGGCGCATCAGGTGTCGATCGAGCCGGGGATGCGCGTCGAGAGCCGGGTCGAAGCGCGCCAGGTCCCCGAGCACGGCCCCCTGTCGTCCCGGCGACTGCGGATCGAATGCCCGGTCCCAGTAGGGCGCCGGGGCCGGGGTGGTCTCGGCGGGGGCTTCGGATGCGGGAAACGGGCCGAAGGCCGGATCCCAATAGGCCGGCGCCGGGCCGCGGCGGTCGGCGACGGCGCCCGCGTGATAGTCGTCGCAGAAGTGGAGCCCGAACAGGATGTAGACGAGCGCGGCGCGCAGCTCGCGCACCGTCACGTGCGTCTCGCCGCGCAGGTGGACGGCCTGGAGCGCCTCGAAGAGCCGCCCGCGGGCGCGCGCCCGCACGTCGGCCTCCGCGCCGCCGGGAAGTCCGGCCGGACCGAACAACCGATTGGCCTGGAACACGCCGCAGCGGTCCTGCGCCGAGCAGGTCGCGCACGGCGCCCAGATTTCCGCCGCCCGGGCGCCGCCGTACAGGTGGTCCACCAGAGGTTCCAGGAAACCGGTCTCGATGTCCTTTCCGTCGGCCGTCACGCCGCCGACGAGCGACCGCTGATTGAGGTTGACGAACCGGACGTGCGCATCAGGGGCCGCCCGCGGGGCGGCGTGCGCGGGGCCCTCGGCACCTTCGGCGGCGTCGGTGCCCTCGGCGTGTTCCGCGGCGTCGCCGTCCCCGTCGGCGCCTTCGGCGTGTTCCGTGATGTCGCCGCCCCCGCCGGCGTCCTCGTGGTACTCGTGCGCGTCCGCGCCAGCCGCGGCGTCGGTGTCTCCGGTGCGCCTTCCCGCGGCGTCACCGCCCGCGTCCTCATGGTCGTTTCCCCCGGGTCCCTTCGTCGTACCCGCCGCCCCGTACCCGGCGGCGGCCCACCGATCCTGCTGCAGGGCCTCCTGCAGCGCCCGCGTGAGGGCGGTCTCGCCCCCGCGCCGTTCGACGCGCTCGATCCACTCCAGCAGGCGCCCGTCGTTGATGGCCAGCAGATGCGCGATGTCGTCCGCGGGCGGCCCGTCGCGGAACGGCGCCAGGAACTCGTCGAGCAGGTCGTCGGCCGACCGCCCCCGCCACGACGCCGAACCGTCGAGGTTCAGCCGCACGCGCAGGCCGTCGTCCGTCTTTCCCTCCAGCACGCGCTCGGACGACGCGCGCCGTTCGAGGCCGAACCGCCCGGCAAGATGCTGAAGCAACGCCGTCTTGCCGTCGCCGGCGTTGCCGCAGAGGACGACGAGCCGGACGCGCCGCGCCCGCACGTCGTCGTGCAGCGTGGTCTCCAGGGGCGCTTCGACGTACGTCTGCTCGGCGAATGGGCTGTCGAGCCCGCGGGTCTCCCGGTTCCCCAGCCGCGAGCCCGGATACGACTGCAGCAGCCCCCTGAGCCATTTCACCCGCTCCTGGCGGCGTACGGCCCGCGGATCGGACGTCTCGACCAGCTCCGGTTCTCTTGCGGACGCAGCAAGGACGGGCGCAGGCGCCACCGACGGCTCGGGAACAGGGCCGGGTTCCGCCGGCGGCGGAGCAGGGGCGGGCGCCGGACCCGCTGCCGGCGCCTCGGGTCCCGCTACGGTCGGCGGCGGGACCGCCGGAACGGACGGCGCGGTCGGCAGTGGGACGGTCGGGTTTGCCTTCAGCGCCTTCAGCGCTTCGGCCGCCCACTGGAACCTTCGATCCGCGTCCGGGTGGGTGGCCCGGTCGAGGAACGCCGCGACTATCGGATACTCCGCGCGCCGTTCGTCGCCGACGGCTTCCCAGTTCAGACCGCGTTCCTTCACCTGCGCACCGTCGTACCGGAACGGCTCGTGCTCGAAGATCACGTGAAAGAAGCTGGCCGCCAGCGCGTACAGGTCGTCGGAAGGCGACGCAGCCCGGCCCGCGTGGTGGGACGGCGAGCAGTAGAGCACGGCGCCCGGAGCGGTGATCGGGGCGCCGATCCGGCCCACGAAGTCGTAGTCGGTGAGCACGAGGTCGCGGCCGGACACGATCAGGTTGCCGGGGCTCACGTCGCCATGGACGAGGCCGTTGCGGTGCAGCACGTCGAGGGCCTCGCACATCGTCCGCAACCAGAACAGGGTCAGCGCGTCGGCGGAGGTCTCGTCGAGGTCGTCCACGAGCAGCGGCAGAACGCCCACGAAATCGCGCAGCGGCGAGCCCTCGACCCAGGTCATGAGCGCCGTGAACTCGTTCTCGCGCCACTCCGACGCCACCTCGAAAATCCCGGAAACGGCCTGGTGCTGCAGGTGTGATCGCGCCAGCCGGTAGGCGCTCACGGCGCGGCGTCCCGCCTCCGCGTCATGACACACCTTGGCGACGTAGGTCCCGAGCTCCTCCTTCCTCGTGCGGTCGAGCTGCACCACCTTGAACGTCGTGCCCACCCCGCCGGAGCCGAGGCGTTCGACCACCCGGTAGCGGCCGCCGCCGAACGGCACGATCTGGTCTTCCGTCCAGAACCGCGCCGGCGGAGGCGGCGGCGCGGACGGGGACTCACCCAGCAGCGCCGACAAGCGCGCATCGAGCACGCACGGTTCGCTGCGCGCCGCCGGATCGTCCCCCAGGCCCGAAGCCAGCACTTCCAGAGCCTGGCGGCTCGTCTCGTCGTCCCGGTCCTCGAACAGGACGCGCAGGCTGGCGCAGAGCGCGTAGCGGTCAGAGCGGGCGTCCGCCGCGTGCAGTCCTTGCGCGCACACTTCCGGCGCCGTCGACGGCGGCCACTCCCCGGACGGCGGCCCCGCCGACGCCACGCTCCGTTCGGACGGTATTTTCGACAGCTCGAAGCCGGTGAAGATCGGCGTGTTGTCGTGCCGGACGAGAACCGTCCCCGGCGTCAGGTTGCGGTGCAGGATCGGCGCGTCGTCCACGGTCTCGCCATGCAGCTCGCCCAATGCTCCCAGCGCCGTCCGGGCGAAGGTCAGCCGCGCCGGGGTGTCCCACGACCGGTCCGACGCGCGCTTCTCGACGGAAGGAGCCAGCGGATCGGTGACGGTGAAGTAGTGCATCTCGCCCGCGTAGCCGGGCGCCGGCTGCCAGGAATCGAGCACGCGCGGCGCCCAGGCGTGCAGTTGCAGCCGGTGCAGCGTTTCGAACTCCCGCTTCGCCCGGGTCTCGGCGTGCGCCTCGTCGCTCGCCGAGAGGTCGTAGAGATGCAGGATCACCTTGTCGTGCCGGGTGGCGTGGACACCCTGGTACACGCGGTGGAACCGTTCCGTCGGGGGCGTGCGGCGCTCCAGGTTGACGTAGCCGGCGAACCGCCGCAGGGAACCGTCGAGGGCGACCGCGCTCTTCGGCTCCAGGAGACGGCCGAGCCGCGCGACCTGTTGCGGGCGCAGCGCCGGCGCCGCGTCGAAATCGACGGCCTCGCGCCACTCCTTCAGCGTGCAGAACCCGCACCCCCGGACTACTCGGCCGGCCAGCTCCCTTACGCCCGGCGATTCCCGCGTCAGAAGGATCACGCCGTCCACGCGCCCGAGGTCCGGTACGGACCTGCGGGAAGTGGTGCCGATCTTGCGGGCCTTGTTCGTGACCCGGTCCGCCTCCTCGTCCACGAGATCCGGGTGCTCGTCGACCCAGCGCCGCGACCAGTGCTTGACTTCGATGACACGCACGCCGGGCGGACCGATGGCGATCATGTCGATCTCGTCCGCCTGGAACTGGTGCGTCACCGACCAGGTGAGGTTGGTCAGCAGCATCCATTGATCGTCGCTGCCCCCCAGCGACGACCCGATGCGGCTTCTGAGATGTTCGAATGCTGTGCGTTCGCTCTCGTTGGCGAACGGCCCGCACGTGAAATGAACGACCTTCATGGGGCTGTATTCGTGACTGAGCGAAGACGGATCCTATCAGCAAACCCCCATGGACACGGCTTGGTGCAAAGCCGCACCGCACGATGCCCGTCCGCGGACGCCCGGCATTCGACGTTGCGGACCATGGACACGGCTTGGTGCGAAGCCGCATCGCACACGATGGACGGTTGTGTTCCACGGTCTGCGCGGCGCAGCGCTCCACGCGACGGCACAAGCCCGCGGAAACCCATGTGCCCTGTGCCCTGCCCCTGCAAGGTCTGCGTACGGCGCAGCAGCCTCCACATGTTGACGCTACGGGATCGGCAGGAGTGGCCGGGCCACCCGGACCTGCAAGTCCGCGTCGATTCGCGACCCCGTGCAGGTTCGAGCATCTACTGCACCGCCGCCCCAGGCCGCCATTTCCCAGCCGTGGAACACCACCGCCAGGCCCGTGCCGCGCAGGATGCCGGCGCAGGCCGGCGTCCGCCAGGTAGCGCCGCAACTGCGCTTCCGCCTCCCGCAGACGTTCGGCCAGCAGGGGTTCGCCGGCAGGTTCGCTCCGCTTCAGGTACTTGATCTCGATCACGTAGCCGTAGGCGACGTCCGGATAGCGCGCGAGAAACGGCTCCAGGTAGAGATCCGCGTAGCCCTTGTTCAGTTCGTGCTCCGAGTGGATCAGAAAGTGATCCACCATGCTGATAATGGGCGGCGAGAAACGCATGCACCACCTTACTCGCCGTCGATGTAGTCGCGGATGCCGGTCTGCTCGGCGATGGCGCCGCGCAGGAACTCCAGCGCCGGCCCTCTACCTACGTGGACAAGACCTCGTCCGTATCGACTGCGGCAAGCTGCGCCATCTGCTCGTGGCGAACCGCCGGCTGAACGGCAACTTCGGCGCCGTTGCAGCCGAATGGCCTTGAAGTCGGCCATGCCGTAGGGGATGCGGGGATAGGCGGAAGGCATGGCCTGCGGCCGGGAGGGCCGGGCGCCGGGCGACCGTTTCAGAAGAACAGCAGCACGTCCTCCTCCACCTCGCCGATCACGACGCTGGTCGCCGTGACGTCGGTGACGCGGAAGCGGTAGAGGCCGCGCGGGGCCGGGCCGCCGAGGCGCCGGCCGTCATCCGCGGCGAAGGCGCTGTTGTGGCAGGGGCAGAGGTAGACGGGATCGTCGACCGGGCCGGTCTCGGCGGTCACGTCCGGGTGCAGGTCGGCCGGATCGCCGACGAAGTCGACCTCGCACCGCTCGTGAGGGCAGACGACGCAGACCGCCCGGAAGCGGTCCGGCGCGTCGTCGGCGTCCGAGGTTCGCAGCACCATGCCGTTGACGCGGATCGGCTGATCCGGGACCGCTGCGGTCGGCAACGACACGGCGCTGGCGCGGAAACGGCGCGCCCGGCCGGACACCGCGAGCGTCTCGCGCGGCACGAGCACCGGCCGGGCCAGCGGGTGGTAGCGGAGCCGGAACCGCCGCCCCTGCGCCCGGAGACTGCGTCCGAGGCCGGCGAAGAGCACCGCGACGCCCTGCAGGAACGTCCGGCGCGGCACCGAGGGGGCAGGCCGGTGCGTTGCGGATTCGATGTTCGGCGGCTGCATCACCGGGTTTCCCCGGAACCACCGCACGTGCGATCAGCGGCTCATCCGTCCCTGCACCCACGCGGCGAGGGTCCGCCATTCCTCGGCGTCCTGCGACGTCCAGTGCTTGCCCCCCGGCGTGCCAGCGGCTGCCCCCCGCCTCTTCCACGAGCGGGTTCACCAGCAGCACGCTCTCCATCGGCGCGCCCGGAACCACCAGCCGCTGCACCCGCTCGAAGTTCCGGAACGACTGCTCCTCGTCCCACGTCTCACGCCCCGGCGGCAGCGGCTCCAGGAAGCTGTTACCGCCCCCCGCCGAGTGGCACACCACGCAGCGCGCGTTGCCCGGACGCCGGTGCACGAAGATCGGCTCGACCGTGGCGCGGTAGAGGTCGAAGTCGAGCCCCAGCAGCGTCTCTCCACCGTCGGGCGCCTGCGCAACCGCCGGCGCCGCCAGGACGGCGACCGCCGCGAACGCGACGGCGCCGGCTACCCATGCTCCCCCGCCGCGGCGTCCCGTGCGGGCGCCTCGCAGCGCCCCGTGCGACGCCGGGTTCCATCGCGGACTCCCTGCAAACATCGCGTGTCCACTCCTTCAAGGGTCGTGATCGGACTCCCCGGGGCCTAATCGCCCACCGGGAGGCCGGGCAGCCGGGCCGTGATGTTGCGCTTCGGCACCTGACCGACCCGGATGACCTCGACCTCCTCGCGCGCCGCCACGTCGACGACCGAGACGGTGTTCGAGTGGGCGTTGGCCACGTAGAGGTACCGGCTGTCGGGGGTGAACGTCAGCCAGTCGGGCACCACGCCGACCTTCACGCCGCCGAGCGGCTCCAGGTCGGGCAGCGAGTAGGCGTAGACGCTGCCGTTGATCTTGCTGGTCGACCAGAGCGACGTGCCGTCCGGGGTGATCTTGATGCCGTGCGCCGGGGCGCCCTGGATGCCGTAGACGTTGCGCTCCGCCGCCGGGATGTCGGGCTGCACGATGCGCCGGACCTCGCGGCGCTTCTCCCAGTCGACCACCGCGAAGCCGTGCAGGTTGGAGATCTGCACGTACATGTTCTTCGTCGACCCGTCCGGATTGGTGTCGAACGTGAACGGCCGCACGCCGCCCTCGAAGTGGAACGCGAAGACCGGCCGCTGCAGCTCGGTGTCGATGACCGTCGCGCTCGAGCCGCCGATGGAGCCGGCGACCACGTACCGGCTGTCCGGCGTCATGAACGTGTTGTGGACGCCGCGCAGGATGCGGATGAAGGAGACGTGCTCCTCCTCCACCGTGTCGATGACGTCGACCCCGCCCCCGACGCCCCGGATGGCGACGTAGAGCCGCTCGCCGTTCTCGTGGATGGCGACGTTGTTCGGCCGCCCGCTCAGCGGGATCGACTTGCGGACCTTCAGGGTCCGCGTGTCGACGATGTCGAGCGTGTGGGTCGACTCGTTGCTCAGGTAGAGGCGGCCGCCGTCGGGCGCCGCGGCCACGCCGTGGATGACCTCCACGCCGGTGATCTCGGCGACGATCTCGTTGGTCTCCGGATCGATCAGGTGCACGTTGTCGCCGGCCGCGTTGGTCTGGACGATGTAGACGTCGTCGTCGTTCGCCGCGCCGGGCGACCCTGGGAGCCGGTCGGACTCTGTACCGCGTCCACCCGTTCCGATTCGCCGCAACCGCGTTCAATCCCGGCCGAGGACGCCGCGGGCGTTTTCATCCGCTCCGTGACGAGACCGGTCGGGTGCTGGCGTTCGGGGACCGCTTCGACGAGAACAGCTTCGCCATCGTGCAGGGACCCCTTCTCCTGGATCGAGGCGCGGGGCTGTCCATCGCCCGCGAGGCGGCGGCAGAGGCGCGGATCGATATCGTGTCGGGGTAGAACCCACGGCCCCGCCTTTTGCGTCACACTGTAGATGGAGGCCCGCAACGCGCCGGCGGCGCGACGGGCATTCGTCTCGCGCCGTCTTTAACGAGGGCGCCGTGGCTGCCGTCCGTCACCGCGGTCGCGCGCCGCGCCGCCCGACACAAGGAGATCGCATATGGACCAGATACCCAACCTCCCCATCGACGTCTCGCGGGTGCGCCTGCCGCGCTTCCCGCGGGGCGCCGCCACGGCCGCCGTCGGCCTGATCGTGGCGGCCGTCGTCGCCTTCGGCGCGCTGTACCAGGTGCAGCCGGAGGAGGTCGGCGTCGTGCTCCGGTTCGGGCGCTACGTGCGCGCCACCGACCCGGGCCTGCGCGCCAAGATCCCCTTCGCCGAGACCGTGCTCAAGGTGCCGGTGCAGCGGCAACTGAAGCAGGAGTTCGGCTTCCGGACGATCGATCCGGGCATCCGCACGCAGTACGCCGCCTTCGACCGCGACGCCACCGAAGAGTCCATGATGCTGACGGGCGACCTCAACGTGGCGGTGGTCGAGTGGATCGTGCAGTACCGCGTCGCCGACCCGTATCTCTACCTGTTCAAGGTGCGCAACCTGGAGGACACCTTCCGCGCGATGAACGAGGCGATCATGCGGGAGGTGGTCGGCGACCGCACGGTCACCGAGGTGCTCACCGTCGGCCGCCAGGAGATCGAGTCGCGGGTCGAGGAGCGCCTGCAGGACCTGGCCAACCAGTACGAGATGGGCATCACCATCGACCAGGTCGTGCTGCAGGACGTCAACCCGCCGGACCCGGTCAAGCCGTCGTGGGACGAGGTCAACCAGGCGCAGCAGCAGCGCGACCGGATGATCAACGAGGCGCGGGCCGAGTACAACCGCGTGATCCCGCGCGCGCGGGGCGAGGCCGAGCAGACCGTGCTGCAGGCGGAGGGCTACGCGCTCGACCGGGTCAACCGGGCGCAGGGCGAGGCGACCCGCTTCGAGGCGGTCCAGGCCGCCTACAGCCAGGCTCCCGCGGTGACGCGGCGCCGGCTCTATCTGGAGACGATGCAGCGCATCCTGCCGCGGGTCGGCCGGAAGCTCTACGTGGATGAGGACGCGACAGGCGTTCTGCCGCTGCTGTCGCTCGACGGCGCGCCGTTGCGCCGCGCTCCCGAGAACACGACGCCCGCGGCGGCGGGAGGTGGACAATGAGCAGAACCGCACTCTCTCTGGTGATCGTCTTCGCAGCGCTCGTGATCCTCGGCCAGGCCGCCTACACGGTGAGCGAGACCGAGCAGGTCGTCATCACGCAGTTCGGCGAGCCGGTCGGCGACCCGGTGGTCTCGCCCGGCCTGCACTTCAAGCTCCCGTTCATCCAGCGGAGCAACTTCTTCGAGAAGCGGTTCCTGGAATGGGACGGCAACCCCAACCAGGTGCCGACCCGCGACAAGCGGTTCATCTGGGTGGACACCTACGCCCGCTGGCGCATCGTCGATCCGCTGCTCTTCTTCCAGCGGCTGCGCGACGAGCGCGGCGCCCAGTCGCGGCTCGACGACATCCTCGACGGGGAGACGCGCAACGCCGTCGCGCGCCACGACCTGATCGAGCTCGTGCGCAGCACCAACCGCGACCCCGCCGACGTGCCGATCGAATCCGAGGAGGAAGCGGCCATCCTCGAAGAGATCGAGCGCGGCCGGCGGGAGGTGACGCGGGAGATCCTCGAAACGGCCGCGACGCGCACCGCGGATCTCGGCATCGAGCTGCTCGACCTGCGCTTCAAGCGGATCAACTACGTCGAGGAGGTGCAGCAGGACGTCTTCGCCCGGATGATCGCCGAGCGGCAGCGGATCGCCGAGGAGTTCCGGTCGGAGGGCCAGGGCGAGTCGGCCCGCATCCACGGCGAACGGGAACGGGAGCTGGCCCAGATCCAGTCCGAGGCCTACCGCCGGGCCGAAGAGCTGCGCGGCGAGGCCGACGCCAACGCCACCCGCATCTATGCGGACGCCTACAATCGCGACGGCGACTTCTACGCGTTCACCAAGTCGCTGGAGACCTACGAGGCGACCATGGATCCCTCGACGCTGTTCATTCTCGGCACCGACAGCGAGCTGCTCCGGTTCCTGGAGCGGGCGCGCTGAGCAGGAAGGGTGAACCGCCAGCATGGAGGCCGTGAGTCGCCGCGGCGGCGGCTCGCGGCTCCTGCACTCATTCCGTCCGCAGGACGGTAGCAGGATGTACCCTTGCGGCCCGGCGCGCGGGCGCGAACGCCGCGAACATCGCGGCCAACCCGAGCACGACGGCCGCCGCGGCGAGCGTCAGCGGATCCCGCGGGTCGGTCTCGTACAGCAGGGCGGCGAGCCCGCTCGTGGTCGCCAAGCTGGCCGCGAGCCCGAGCGCCAGACCGGTCCCGGTGAGCCGCTCGGCGTGGCGCAGCACCAGCCTGACGATCGACGCAGGCGTTGCGCCGAGGGCGGCGCGGATGCCGATTTCGCGTTCGCGCCGGCCGACCACGCAGCCCATCAGGCCATAGAGGCCGACGAGCGCGAGAACCCCGGCGACCGCCGCGAGCCCCGACGCCAGACCGGCCTGGAGCCGCGCATCCCGCGTCGCATCCGCCCGGAGCTCGTCGAAGGTGCGGGGGGCGGACACGGCCAGGGTCGGATCGAGGGCGCGCAGAAGCTCGCGAATCGCGTCCAGGCCCGCGCGCGGATCCGCCCGCGTCCGCAGATTCACCTGCGTCCAGCCCGACGGATTCTGCGCGTGCGGGACGTAGATCATCGCGTACGGCGGTGAGCGCACGTCGCGCCGCGCGGCGTCGCCGGCGATCCCGATGATGCGCCGGGGCTCGTCCTCCTCGGCCAGCCGCAGGCTGCGCCCGATCGGGTTCATCCCCGGCCAGTACCGCTCGGCGAGGCTCCGGTTCACGATCGCCACCGCCGCCCCCGGCTCCTCGCCCGCCTCGAAGTCACGTCCCGCGAGGAGCGGGATGCCGAGCGTCTCGAAGTAATCGCGGCCGACGTACCGCGCTCGCGCGGTGACCGCCGACGCCGGCCCCGCGACGGGAGACTCGTAGACGTGGATCTCCCTCGCCGGCGCGAACGACACCGGCCCGCCCGACACCGAACTGTTCGACGCGCTCGCAGCATCCACGAACGGCTCGTCCCGGAGGCGTTCCACGAGCGCGCCGAACAGCGCCGCCCGATCCTCCGCCGGCGCGCGCCGCCCGATCGTCACCCTGGCCGTCATCCCGTACCGGGCGTGGAAACCGGGATCGACGGCGGACGTCCGGAGCGCGCTGCGGACCAGCAGACCGCACGAGGCCAGCAGCACGAGCGAGAGCGCCACCTGGACCACCACCAGCCCGTTCATGGCCCGCACCGCGCCGCCGCCCGTCGTCGCCGCCCGCTCGGCCGCGGCGAGCGTGGTCCGGTCGCGGATCACCTGCGCGAGGGGCAACGCCGCGAACAGGGCCGCGGCCAGCGCCGCGGCGGCGACGCCGACGCCGAGCACGCGCCGGTCCGGGACGAGGTCGAGCTCGTACGGCACACCGAGCGGCAGCAGCGGGACCAGCGGACTCGCCGCGTACACCAGCCCGGCCGCCACCAGGCCGCCGGCCGTCACCAGCAGCAGGACCTCGACGCCGACCCGCCGCACGAGATCGAGAGCGCCGGCTCCGAGCGCACGGCGGACGGCCAGCTCGCGCCGCCGTTCGAAGCCGCGCGCCAGCAGCAGCGTCGCCAGGTTCGCGCAACCCGTCAGCAGGCCGGCCGCCGCCATCGCCCCCAGCACCGCCAGCACCCGGGCGACCGGCTCCCGGTACTCCGGCCACAGCCGCAGGTAGTTGCCGGGCAGCACCGCGACGCGCCAGTCCTGTCCGGTGTCCACGAAGTAGGGACTGTCGACGCGGTCCCTCGCGAGCGCCTCGTCGAGGGGGTCGATGCGCGCCTGCAACGCCTCGACGCGCCGCTCGCCGCGCACCCGCCCGACGGTCTGGAACACCGGGAAGGTTGCGCCCGCGAACACCCGGTGCTCGTCGGCGCCGAACTCGTCGGCGGCCATCATCGCGGGAATCCAGAAGGCGCTCTCGAACGATGGCCAGACCGGCCCGCGGAAGCCGGGGGGCGTCACGCCGATCACCTCGTGGGCGCGGCCGTCCAGCCGCACGTCGCGCCCCAGCACGTCCGGGTCCGATCCGAACTGCGTGCGCCACAGCACGTGCGACAGGACCACGACGGGATGCGCGCCCGGCGTCACGTTGTCGGAGGCGGTGATGGCCCGCCCGATGAACGGCTGCACCCGGAGCACGGAGAAGAAGTTGCCGGAGACGAGCTCTCCTTCATGCAGTTCCGGGAACTCGCCGCCGCCGACGGTGCTGAAGGTGCGCACGAAGGCGGCCAGATCCGCGGGGCCGTCGCCGCCGTCGTGCAGCGCGTCGCGGAAGGCGACGTAGTCCGCCCAGGCGATCGTCGAGTACTCGCCGCCGCTCCGCGCGTAGAGGGTGACCAGCTCGCCGCCGTCCGCGAAGCCGAGCGGACGCCACAGCGCCCGGTCCACGAGACTGAACGCCAGGGCCGACCCGGCGACGCCGATGGCGACGGTCAGCACCGCCGCCGCGGTCCAGCCCGGCTTCTTCGCGAGGAAACGCAGGGCCGGTCCTATGTCGCGCACGGTGCACCTCAGCCCGTCGCCTCCGACTCCGCTTGCCGCCCCTCTTCCGCGAGCCGCCGCCGAACTCGCGTGCCCATCGCATCCGATGGTGCTTCTGCTTCCGTCTATTCCTCCAGCATCGGCGTCCACTTCTGCGCCGAGCGGGCGCTCGCGACCACCGTCTCGATGAACAGCATGCCGCGCAGGCCGTCTTCGACGGTCGGGAAGTCGAGGGCGAGCGGATCGGGCTCCTCGCCCAGCAGGCGCGCCCGGATCGTGTCGCACGCGTTGGCGTAGACGTTCGCGAACGCCTCGAAGAACGCCTCGGGATGGCCCGCCGGCAGCCGCGTCGCGCGCGCCGCTGCCGGGCTCGTCCCGGCAATGTAGCCGGCGCCGCGGCTCCACGTCTCTTCCGGGCCGTCGAGCGAGGTCACCTGCAGGGTGTTCGGCGTCTCCTGCCGCCAGCGGAGCCCGCGCCGTTCGCCGTAGACCCGGATGGCGAGCCCGTTCTCCTCGCCGACCGACACCTGGCTGGCGAACAGGACGCCGCGCGCGCCGCCCTCGAACCGGACCAGGACGTTGCCGTCGTCGTCGAGCCGCCGGCCGTCCACGAAGGTCGTCAGGTCCGCCGCGAGTTCCGTGATCCGCTGGCCGGTGACGTACTCGGCGAGGTTCTCCGCGTGGGTGCCGATGTCGCCGATGCAGCCGGCGGCGCCGCTGCGCGCCGGGTCGGTGCGCCAGTCGGCCTGCTTCATGCCGGTCCGCTCCAGCGGCGCGGCGAGCCAGCCCTGCGGGTACTCGGCCACGATCTTCCGCACCCGCCCCAGTTCGCCCTTCCGCACCAAGTCCCGGGCCAGCTTCACCATGGGGTAGCCGGTGTAGTTGTGGGTGAGCGCGAACACGCAGCCCGACCGCTCCACCCGCTCCTCGAGCCGCCGGGCCTCGGCGACGTCGAACGTCATCGGCTTGTCGCAAACCACATGGATGCCCGCCTCCAGCAGCGCGCTCGCCATGCGGAAGTGCAGGTGGTTCGGCGTGACGATCGAGACGAAGTCGACCCGCTCACCGGCCGGCAGCGCGAGTTCACGGTCGATCATCTCGTCCAGCGAGCCGTAGACGCGGGCCGGATCGAGGAGCAGCTCGCGCCCTTTCTGCCGGGACTTGTCGGCGCTGGACGAGAACGCCCCGGCGACGAACTCGACGCCGCCGGCCAGGAGCGCCGCGCGCCGGTGCACGTCGCCGATGAAGGCGCCCGGGCCGCCTCCCGCCATTCCCATCTTCAGCGTCCGGTCCAGCCTCGCCATCACTGGTTCTCGAACGCCGCGTCGAAGGCCAGGTTCGACGGCGCGAAGTCGATGCCCTTGACGAACTCGCACGACTCGCGGGCGCCGTGCTCGCGGTCCATGCCGGAGTCCTCCCATTCGACGGACAGCGGTCCGGTGTAGCCGATGCGGTTCAGGGCGCGGATGATCGCCTCGAAGTCGATGTCGCCCCGGCCGACGGAGCGGAAGTCCCACCCGCGGCCCGGCTCCCCGAAGCCGAGGTGCGACGAGAGAATGCCGCTGCGGCCGTCCAGGGTGACCGCGGCGTCCTTCATGTGGACGTGGTAGATGCGGTCCGGGAACTCCTCGATGAAGCGCACCGGGTCGATGCCCTGCCACTTCAGGTGGCTCGGGTCGAAGTTGAAGCCGAAGACCTCGCGCCGTCCGATCGCCTCCAGGGCGCGCGCCGCGGTGACGACGTCGAACGCGATCTCGGTCGGGTGGACTTCGAGCGCGAAGCGCACCCCGTTTTCCTCGAACACGTCCAGGATCGGGTTCCACAGTTCGGCGAAACGTTCGAAGCCGGCCTCGATGGTCCGCGGGCCGACCGGCGGAAACGAATAGAGCAGGTGCCAGATGGACGAGCCGGTGAAGCCGCAGACCACCGGCACGCCGAGGTTCTTCGCCGCGCGCGCGGCGTTCTTCATCGTCTCGACGGCCCACGCCCGCTTCGCCTCCGGATCGCCGGCGAGGTCGCCGGGGGCGAAGGCGTCCGACCGCTCGTCGTTCGGATCGCAGACGAGCTGCCCGGCCAGGTGGTGGGAGATGGCCCAGCAGCCGAGATGCTCCGCCGCCAGCAGCTCCTTCCGCTCGGCGCAGTAGTCGGGATCCGTCGCTGCGCGGTCGACATCCAGATGATCCCCCCAGCAGGCGAGCTCCAGCCCGTCGTACCCGAATTCCCCTGCCTTCGCCGCGAGATCGGAGAGTGGGAGATCGGCCCACTGGCCGGTGAACAGCGTTACCTGACGCGCCATGAATCGTCCGTCCTTTCGTGCGGCACAGTCGTCAGCCGCGCTGCGCCGGGCTGTTCGTCACTACATACCACAGGCACGCCCCGCAGGCGGCCGCCGCCGAGGCCGCCCGGCCGAATGAAGCTTCCATCGGCTGCATACCACGGGCATACCCCGCAGGCCGCGACAGAGCCCGGCGGCCACCGGACTGCGCGCCGCGCTTCGAAACGGAGACCGGGCGCGCCAATCGCGTATTATCGCCGCAGAGCAAACGTCGCGGCGCGACAACGGCCTGCGGCCCGGCGTGATGCGCGGTGGCGAGGACAGGCGTCGTGGCCGAACGGACCAAGCGCGAGGCGATCGTACTCCGCGACGGGTAGCGGAGCACCGGAACCGTGCCGGCGCGAATCAATCGCCAGTGGCTTCTCGCCTCCCGGCCGCGGGGCGCGCTGGCCGAGACGGACTTCTCGTATCACGAAGCGCGGCCCCCGACGATCGGCGACGGCCAGTTCCTGGTGCGGACGCTCTACGTTTCGGTCGATGCGGGGATCCCGCCGCCGTCGATCGGATCGGTGGTGCGCGGTCCGGCCCTCGGGCAGGTCGTCGAATCACGCCATCACGCGTTCGCGGTCGGCGACTTCGTCTCGGGACTCCTGGGCTGGCAGGAATACTGCGCGAGCGACGGGAGCGGCCGGGTTCCGGTGTTCAGGATCAAGCCCGTGCACCCGCTCCCGCGGTATCTCGGCGTCCTCGGCGACGACGGCATGACCGCCTATTTCGGCATGCTTCAAGTCGCCCGGCCGCGCGCGGGGGAAACGGTGCTCGTGGCCGGCGCGGCCGGGGCCACCGGCTCCAGCGCGGCGCAGATCGCGAAGATCCGGGACTGCCGCGTCATCGGGATGGCCGGCGGGACGGAGAAGTGCCGCTGGCTCACCGGCGTTCTCGGGCTCGACGGCGCAATAGACCGCGAGTCCGAGGATTTCGACGACCGCCTGACGGCGCTGTGTCCCGACGGCGTCAACGTCTACTTCGACAACGTCGGCGGCCGGACGCTGGATGTCGTCCTCGGCCACATGGCCACCTGGGGACGCATCGCGCTCTGCGGCACGGTCTCCGGCTACGAAGACGGCCGGCAGCCGGCAGCCCCCGCCAATCCGGCCCATCTGGTCACGCGACGCATCCGGATGGAGGGCTTCCTGGCCTCCGACTACGCCCCCCGCTTCAAGGAGGCGCAGCGCCAGCTCTCGGCGTGGCTCGCCACCGGCGCGCTCAGGTCCTGCGAGCGCGTCCACGAAGGATTCGAGAACATCCCGCGGGCGTTCCTCGGCCGGTTCGGCGGCGCCGACACCGGCAAGGCGATGGTCAAGCTCGCCGACGCCCCGATCAAGCCATTCGGCCGGCGCTGGCTGGGCGTGCGCTCGGCGTAACGCCCAGGAGGAAGGCGCCTGCCCTCCCGTCAGGGTGGCGAGCTGCATCGGCCGTCGCGCGGATCCGTGCAAAATGCCCCCAATTCTTGACATGAAAAACCACAAATAGACATCATTCTCTGTGCTGTTCAGGCAAGTACTCGAGGATCTTCAAGACTGGCGGCGAAGAGACGACCGCAAGCCCCTGGTGCTCCGCGGCGCCCGCCAGGTCGGCAAGACGACCGCGGTCGACCTGTTCGGCGCAGAGTTCCGCCAATACGTCTCGCTGAATCTCGACCATCCCGGCGATCGCGAGATCTTCGATCGGAAGCTGCCCCTCGCGCGAACGCTGGAGGCCATCTTCTTCCTCGCGAACGCCGACCCGGCCGAGGCGTCGACGCTCCTGTTTCTCGACGAGATCCAGAATTCCCCGCATGCCGTGCAGTTGCTGCGCTACTTCGCGGAGGAACGGGCGGATCTGGCGGTGGTCGCCGCGGGGTCGCTGCTCGAAGCGACCCTGGACCGGTACCGGGCCAGCTTCCCGGTGGGCCGCGTCGAGTTCCTCTACGTCTATCCACTGACCTTCGCGGAGTACGCCGCCGCCGCGCCCGACGGACTGCAGGACGCGATGGCGGAGGTACCCTGCGCGGACTATGCCGTCGCGCCGTTGCGGCGCCTGTTTCGAGACTACGTCCTGATCGGCGGCATGCCCGAGATCGCGGCCTCGTATCTGCGCCATCGCGACCTCGGCCGTCTGGCGCGCCTGTACGAGGGGCTGCTGGTCTCCTACGCGGACGACGCCGCGAAGTACGCCCGCAGCCCCGCGCAGCTCGGCCATCTGCGCCACGTCATCGAGACCGCTCCGTTGCAGGCAGGGGAACGGATTTCGTTCCAGGGGTTCGGCGGATCCAACTTCCGTTCCCGCGAAATGGCCGACGCGCTCAGGACCCTGGAGCGCGCCATGCTCCTGTTTCTGCTCTACCCCACCACCGCCGTCCAGCCCCCCGCGCTGCCCGATCTGCGCAAGTCACCGCGTCTGCTGTACCTCGACACCGGCCTGGTGAACTACCGCGCCGGCCTGCAATCCGGATTCCTCTCCGTGACCGATCTCGGCGCGTTGTACCGTGGCCGCCTGGCCGAGCACGTCGTCGGCCAGGAAATGATCGCCGCCGACCGCCGAACCAACGCCAAACCGCGCTACTGGGTGCGGCAGAAACCCGGCGCCACCGCCGAGGTGGACTACCTGCATCGGTACCGTGACCTGCTGGTGCCCGTCGAGGTGAAATCGGGCAGCAGCGGCGCTCTGCGGTCCCTCCATCAATTCATGCAGCGCGCGGACCACGACCTCGCCGTGCGGCTCTGGGACGGCGACATCGATCTGCACGTGGCGAGGACACCAGCGGGGCGCCGGTTCCGTCTGCTCAACCTGCCCCACTTCCTGGTCCACCGACTGGACGCCTATCTCGACTGGGCGGAGCGACAGAGCTGCTGACACCGCGCGCACGCCCCTCCGGGTCCGCCGTGTGCAACCTGCACGCCCGCCTCCCCAGGCACAAGGAGCGATCAACGGGCCGTCTCATGAGGAGGGCCGCAGGAAAACGATGGCGCTACCTCGGGGAGACCGATCGGCGGCGCCTGCATGACGCCGGGCGGCCGGTACCGTTCCCGCCGCCGGCCGGGACCTCTATGTGCAGGCATTCGTGGACGCCAACAAGCGGACGTCGCGCATCGCGTCCAACATCCCGCTCCTGAAGGCCGATCTGGCGCCCATGTCGTTCCTCACCATGGACGACAGAGCCTATGTCGAGGGCCTGATCGGCGTCTACGAGCTGAACGACGTGTCGCTCCTGCGGGAGGTGTTCGTCGACGCCTATCTGGCGTCGGCCGAGAACTACCGGGTGCTGCGCGCCGACCTGGAGTCGCCGGCCAAGGCGGCGCTGGCCTACCGCGACTTCGTCCGCGCCGCCGTTCGGCGCAGCGTGCTGGAATGGAAGACGTTCCGGCCGGACGACGTCGCGGTCATGGCCGCCGAGGCGGGCATTCCGGAGGCGGATCGCCAAGGGGTCGTCGACTACGTCGGGAACGAGATCCGCGGCCTGCATGAAGGCAACGTCATCCGTTACCGGCTGCGGTCGGAGGATCTGGCCGATCTCTCCGTCTCGTGAGGGGCGCCGTTTCACTCCGGCGTCCGCCGTTCGGGCGTTTCGTCCGCCGCACCGAGCTCCTCGACCAGCGTGACCAGCGCCGACAGGTCGTCGCGCCCCCGGCCCCGCCCGTGGAGCCCGTTGACGAACTGCATCGTGACCGCGCCGGCCGGCAACGAGACGCCGAGATCGTGGGCCAGGTTCAGGACGATGTCGAGGTCCTTGTGATACAGCCGGCTCTCGATGCCGGCGTCGAAGTCGCGCCGCGCCATCCGGTCGCCGAAGAAGTCGAGCACGCGGCTCGAGGCCATCCCCTGCAGCATCGCCTTGCGGACGCGTCCGGCGTCCAGGCCGGCGCGCCGGGCCAGGGTCAGCGCCTCCGCGACCCCCTGCGCGGTCACGAGCAGCAAAAGCTGGTGGCAGGCCTTGGTCGCCTGCCCGGCGCCGTGATCGCCCATGTGCAGCACCTTCGTGCCGATGCAGTCGAAGAGCGGCCGGGCGCGCTCGAGCGCAGCGGCCTTCCCGCCGACCATGATCGAGAGGGTGGCGTCGCGGGCGCCGTGGGGACCGCCGGACACGGGCGCATCCAGCATGTCCACGCCGCGGTCCTCCAACCGGGCCGCGATCGCGCGGGTCGCGGTCGGATCGATGGTGCTCGTGTCGATGACCAGCGCGCCGGGGCGGGCGCCGTGCACGACGCCGTCGCCGCCGAGCAGGATCTGCTCCACGTCCGGCGTGCCGGTCAGCATGGTGAAGACCGCGTCGCAGTCGGCGGCCAGCGCCGCGGGCGTCGCGGCGGCCGCCGCCCCCCGCTCGACCAGCGGCTCGAGCGAAGCGGTCCGGCGCGCGCAGACCGTCACCTCGTGGCGTCCCCGCAACAGGTTGAGCGCCATCGGGCGTCCCATCGCCCCCAGACCGATGAATCCGACTCGCATGGTCCCCCCCCTCCATCGCGACGACGCCGCGCGCCGCCCCGCACGCAGGGTACAAAATCACGACGCAACGCGGCGGCCTGTATTAGAGTCGAAGCGGCAACGCGCACCTGCCCGGACGAACAACGACAGCGAGGCAGAACATGACCCATCGACGACTCGGATACGGACTTCTGCTCTGCGCGCTCGGCGCGGGGCTGGCCGTCGCGGCGACGGCGCCGGGAGGCGCGTCCTCCGCCGGAACCGCCGTGCAACCCGGCGACGGCATGCTGGGCGGCGCGGGGTTCGCCTTCGATCCGTACTGGCCGCAGCCCCTGCCCGACAACTGGACGCTCGGCAACGTCGTGGGCGTGGCCGTCGACTCGCGCGACCACATCTGGATCGTGCATCGGCCGGGCAGCCTGAACCAGCAGGAACGCGGCGCCGACGCCGATCCGCCGCTCGCCGAGTGCTGCCGGCCGGCCCCGCCGGTCATCGAGTTCAACCAGGAGGGCGACGTCGTCCAGGCCTGGGGCGGCCCGGGCCACGGCTACGAGTGGCCGCAGTCGGAGCACGGCATCTTCATCGATCACCTGGACAACGTCTGGCTGGCCGGCAGCGGGGGCGACGACGCGCAGATCCTCAAGTTCACCCGGCACGGCCGGTTCCTGCTCCAGATCGGCGCGCAGGGCGAGGGCCAGGGGAGCAACGACACCGCGAACTTCGGGCAACCGGCCGAGATCGACGTCGACCCGGAGACCAACGAGGTGTACGTCGCCGACGGCTACGGCAACCGGCGCGTCGCCGTGTTCGACGCCGACACCGGCGAGTACCGCCGGCATTGGGGCGCCTACGGCAACGTCCCGACCGACGACGCCTACACCTACGATCCGGACGCACCCCCGTCGCAGCAGTTCGGACGGCCGGTGCACTGCGCCACGCTGTCCGCCGACGGGCTCGTCTACGTGTGCGACCGCGTGAACGACCGCATCCAGGTCTTCGAGCGGGACGGCACCTTCCTCGACGAGGTGCTCATCGCGCCGCGGACCCTCGACTTCGGCTCCGCGTTCGACGTCGACTTCTCCCCCGACCCGGGGCAGGAGTTCCTCTACAACATCGACGGGATGAACCAGAAGGTGTGGATCCTCTCGCGCGAGGACCTGTCGATCGTCGATTCGTTCGGCTTCGGCGGGCACCGGGCGGGCGGCTTCACCGCGGCCCACAGCCTGGCGGTGGACTCCGGCGGCAACATCTACGTGGGGGAGACGCTCGAAGGGAAGCGTGTGCAGCGCTTCGTCCGGCAGTGAGCGCCGGCGCCGCGGCGGGCGGCCGGTCGAGCGCCGACTGGAATCCGGCCGGTTCCGCTCCCACCTCGGTGAACATCGGCGCCGCGGCGGTCACGGGCGGGCGGCAGGCTCGGGAGCTCCGCCCACGTCACGCCCGACGTACAATGGTCTGAACGTGCAGGGCCGGCAGCCGGCCGCGCGGCGCAGTCGTCCGATATCCAGGAGGGGCACAGATCGTGATGTTGAAGGCGATGAGAACGACGACCACCGCGGCGGTCGTGCTGGCCGGGATCGGCATCCTGACGGCTCCGGCCGCCGGTCAAACGGCGGACTTCGAGCCGCCGCGCTTGTCGAACGGCAACCCGGACCTGAACGGCATCTGGCAGGCGCTGAACGCCGCGCACTACGACGTCGAGCCGCACATCGCGCGGCCGGCGATGCAGCTCCGTCAGGGTCCCCGCAGCCTGCTGCCGGACGTACCGGTCCTGCGGCTGGGCGCGGTCGGCGCGGTACCGGGCAGCATGGGGGTCATCGAGGGCGGCGGGCGGATTCCGTACACGCCCGAGGCGCGCGCCCTGAAGGAAGAGAACCAGGCCAACTGGGTCGACCGCGATCCCGAGATCAAGTGCTACATGCCGGGCGTGCCGCGCGCCACCTACATGCCCTTCCCGTTCCAGATCTTCCAGAACGAGAACAACGTCTTCATCGCCTACGAGTTCGCCGGGGCGGTGCGCGACATCTACCTGGAGGACGTCGGGCCGGCCGAGACCGACTCGTGGATGGGCCAGTCGGTAGGCCGCTGGGACGGGGACACGCTGGTTGTCGAGGTCACCGGGCAGAACGATCGAACGTGGTTCGACCGCGCCGGCAGTCATCACACGAACCAGTTGCGGGTCGTCGAGCGCTACACGCTGATCGGCCCGAACCACATCCAGTACGAGGCGACCATGGAAGACCCCAACGTCTTCACGGAGCCCTGGACCATCAGCATGCCGCTCTACCGCCGGATCGAGCCGGGCGCGCGGCTGATGGACTTCAAGTGCGTCGAGTTCGTCGAGGAGCTGCTCTTCGGCGACCTCCGCCGGAACCCGCTGCCGCGGTAGTCGCACCTTGGCGGCGCTAGACAGGTCGTGGATCGCGTGGGACCCGATTCCGCGGCGCGCCGTGGCCGACGGCGCAAGGACCGACGCGCAACGATGATTCCAGATATCCAGATAACCTGCTGCAGGAGAAGCTGATGCGCAATTCAATCCGACACGGAAACGCGGCCGGAGCGCTGACGCTGGGTTTCGTTCTCGCCGGCGCCACGGCCGCCGCGCAGGAAATCCCGCGCACCGCCAGCGGACGCCCCGACCTGTCGGGCACCTACGACACGGCGACGCTGACGCCGCTGGAACGGCCGGTCGGGTTCGGCGACCGACTGACGCTGACGGAAGAAGAAGCGGCGGCGATCGCCGAGGGCGAGCCGGTGGCGCTCGCCGCGGTGTTCGGCATCCCGCCCGAACGGAACGTCGAAGGGGCGCCGCCGAGCGAGGCGCCGCCGGTGGGCGGCGACGGCTCGACCGGCGCGGCGGGTGCCGTGGGCGGCTACAACACCTTCTGGATGGACCGCGGCAGTTCCTCGTTCCAGATCGACGGCCGGTGGCGGACCTCGATCCTCACCGACCCGCCGAACGGCCGCCGGCCGCCGCTGACCGCCGAGGCGCAGGCGCGCCTGGCCGAGGCGGCGGGGTTCTTCCGGCCCAACACGGGCACCGCGTGGTGGCTGGTCGAGAACGGCCTCGACGCCCCCGGCCCCTACGACGACCCCGAGATCCGGCCGCTCGCCGAGCGCTGCCTGCTCGGCTTCGGGTCGACGTCCGGGCCGCCGATGCTGCCGGTCCTGTACAACAACCTGAAGCGGATCGTGCAGACCGGCGACCACGTCATGATCCTGGTCGAGATGGTGCACGACGCCCGCATCGTCCGGATGAACGCCGAGCACGCCCCGACCGGGATCCGGAGCTGGCTCGGGGATTCCGTCGGCCACTGGGAGGGCGACACGCTGGTCGTCGACACCACCAACTTCAACGACACGCCGGCCCTGAGCGGGGCGTCGCGGAATCTGCACGTCGTGGAGCGTTTCACGCGGATCGACGCCGACACGCTCCTCTACCAGTTCACGGTCGACGACCCGACGGTCTGGACCGCGCCGTGGAGCGGCGAGTACGTCTGGCCCGCCACCGGCGACCGGGTCTACGAGTACGCGTGTCACGAGGCGAACTACTCGTTCCGGGGCATCCTGGGCGGGGCGCGGATTCTCGAGCAGGATGTCCGCGAGGGGCGCCAGCCGTAGACGAGGGCGCCACCCGTAGAGCAGGAAGGAACAGATGGAGGCTCTCATGCGCAATCGACGCCCGGCGCCGGCCATGATCGCGTGCGCGATCGCCATCCTGACGGCGGCGCCCGCGACGGCCCAGTCCGGGGACGTCCCCCGCACCGCCAGCGGGCGGCCCGACCTGTCCGGCACCTACGACATCGCGACGCTGACGCCGCTCCAGCGGCCCGAGCGCTTCGGCGACAAGGCGTTCCTCACCGAGGAGGAAGCGGCCGCGATCGCCCGCCAGGAGTTCGATCGCAACGCCCGCCGCAACGAGGCGAGCGACCCGAACCGCGAGGCGCCGCCGGTCGGCGGCGACGGGTCCCCCGGCGCGGCCGGCAACGTCGGCGGCTACAACACGTTCTGGATCGACCGCGGCAACGACGCCTTCCGGATCGACGGGCAGTGGCGGACGTCCATCATCGTCGACCCGCCCAACGGACGGCAGCCGCCGCTGACCGACGCGGCGCGGCAGCGGATCGCGGAGCGCCGGGCGCTGGCCCGCCCGAACACCGGCACCGCGTGGTGGATGATCGAGAACGGCCTCGACGCCCCCGGCCCCTACGACGACCCCGAAATCCGGCCGCTCGCCGAGCGCTGCCTCCTGGGCTTCGGCTCCACCGGCGGGCCGCCGATGCTGCCGGTGCTCTACAACAACCTGAAGCGGATCGTGCAGACCGACGACCACGTCATGATCCTGATCGAGATGGTGCACGACGCCCGCATCGTCCGGATGAACGCCGAGCACGCCCCGACCGGGATCCGGAGCTGGCTCGGGGATTCGGTCGGCCACTGGGAGGGCGACACGCTGGTCGTCGACACCACCAACTTCAACGACACGCCGGCGCTCCGGCAGGCGACGCGCGACCTCCACGTGGTGGAGCGGTTCACGCGCCTCGACGCGGACACGCTGCTCTACCGGTTCACGGTTGAGGACCCGAACGTGTGGACCGCGCCGTGGAGCGGCGAGTACGTGTGGCCGGCCAGCGACACCCGCGTCTACGAGTACGCCTGCCACGAAGCGAACTACTCGTTCCGCGGCATCCTGGGCGGGGCGCGGATTCTCGAGCAGGACGTCCGCGAGGGCCGTGTTCCCGATCCGCCGCGGTAGGCGGTCTCGGGGAACGAATCGCGGCCACCCGTATCGGAAATACCGCAAGAGCAAAGACAAGACACGACCGGAGGTATACGCCATGATCACGCAGCCACGTCGTCCGTCACGCATCACGCTCTGCCTGCTCGCCGCCGGCCTGCTCGCGATCGTCGCGACCGCCGTCCCGGTCGTCGCGCACCACGCCTTCGGCGCCGAGTTCGATCCGAACCGCCCCGTCCTCCTCAGCGGCCCGATCGTCCGGGTGGAATGGGTCAACCCGCACACCTGGATCCACCTGGAGGTGACCAACGACGACGGCACCAAGGAAGTGTGGATGGTCGAGGGCGGCACGCCGAACACGCTGCTGCGGCGCGGCCTGCGGCGGGACTACGTGCAGCCGGGCACGGTGGTGGTCGTCGACGGCTACCAGAGCAAGGACCGGACGGCCCGGGCCAATGCGCGCGACCTGACCTTCGAGGACGGGCGCAAGTTCTTCATGGGCTCGTCCGGCACCGGCGCGCCGTACGACAACGAGCGGCGCCCGCGGTAGGCGGATCGCGAAACCGATGGCGGGCGGCCCGGTCCGGCCGCCCGCCACGTGCCCGAGGGCGGGCGCACGGCTGCCGACCATCGAACCCGAACTTGCTTGAGCGACGCCTCGGCAACCGGCTCCTCCGCGGGCGGCGCGGGCGCCGGCTCTTCACCGGCGCATCCGACCGCCGCAGAATCCGCGCCTACCGGCCGCCCGTTTCCTGCTCCTCGAGCCGCGCGCCGCCGAGGATGCCCGGCATCGAGTAGTTCCCCTCGTGGCAGGCGTACTCGAAGATCGGGTCCCTGGTCGACTCGTGGAGCAGCTCCACCGTCCACGGCCGCGTCCAGGTGTCGGCGTCGTTCAGCGTGATCTCGTGCCGCAGCACGTCGGGGCTGATCCGCGTGTAGCGCTCGACGAGGTGCAGGTTCTCGGTCGCGCCGCTGAAGCGCGCCTGCGGCGAGTAGTTCGTCGTCTCGACGACGAGGGTGTCCCCCTCCCAGCGCCCGCGGGCGTCGCCGGCCCATTGCCGGACGTCGTCGTCGATGTGGGGCCGGCCGTCAATCGGAATCACCCGCGTGAAGTGGCCCATCTCCTGGAAGATCGCCACGTGGGTCGGCGTCTGGACGAGCTGGAAGTAGCTGTTGTAGCCCGCTCCCATCCGCGGCGCCTCGAAGTGCAGGCAGCGGTCGCCCAGGGTGCGATCCTCCGGACCGTCCGACGGATGCTCGGCCAGGTAGGCCCGCCGCTCGGCGGTGCGCGCCGCGGCCGCCTCGGTCAGCGCCGGAATGCGGCCGTCGGGCGGATCGATGATCAGCGACGTGCGGTTGTCCAGGTGGCGCTCCACCAGCCAGAACGCGTTGTAGTTGCCGGTGATGACATCGAAGTCCTGAAACTCGGGGTTGCCGAGCGCCTGCTGGATGAGGCGATCGCCCAGCAGATCGCCCGCCTGCTCGGCATCGCGGAACTCGGCGATCTTCTGCGTCAGCTCCGCGAGCTCCTCGTCCGAGAGCGTCGCCCTGCCCGCGAGCTGCTCCGGCCGCTCGAGCGGCGTCGCGCTGTTGTTCATCCAGATGCCGGACAGGTCGGGCTGTCCGAACGGGGTGCGGGGCGCGGTGTAGTCGCCCTGGGCGAACGCCGCGACCGGCGCCGACGCGAGAACGGCGGCCAGCGCCGCCCATGCCGTCAAACAGCGGCCACTCATGGAAACCTCCTCTACGCCTCCTGGAAACCGTCCGGCGAGGCGCTGCCGGCTCGTCGTTCGATCAAGATAGACGGCTGCGCCCGCCAGCGCAAGGACTCCGTGCTACAGTCGCCCGACACGCCGACGAAGCTCCGGCGGCACCGGGGCCGGCAGCCCGGGAAGTGAGGGCACAGCCATGCACATCCGCAATCGACGGCAGCCGTCCCGCGTCGCCGGCGCCCTGACCGTCACCGTACTGCTGACCCTGACACACGCCATGACCGCAACCGCCCAGGACCGCATGCCTCCGCTGCCGGAGGACCGGTTGACCCCGGAACAGAAGGCCGCCGTCGAGGAGTTCAAGGCGGCCCGCAACACGAACCGCTTCGGCGGACCGTTCGTGCCGCTGCTCCGCAGCCCGGAGATGATGAACCGCGCCCGCAACGTCGGCGACTACGTGCGCTACCGCAGCGCCCTGCCGCCCCGCCTCAGCGAGTTCGTCATCCTGCTGACCGCCCGCCACTGGACGCAGAACTACGAGTGGTACGTGCACGCGCCGATCGCCGAGCGCGAGGGGCTCGACGCGGCCGTCATCGAGGCGGTGGCCGACGGGCGCCGACCGGCCGCGATGGCGGAAGACGAGGCCGCGGTCTACGACTTCTGCACGGAGCTGCTGCGCACGCACGGCGTCAGCGACCCGACCTACGCGCGGATGGTGTCGCACCTGGGCGAGAAGGGGGTCATCGACACCATCGGCATCCTGGGCTACTACCAGTTGCTGGCGATGGTGATGAACACGGCGCGGACCGCGCTCCCGGAGGGGGTGGAGCCGGGGCTGCCGTCGTTTCCGCGCTGAGACGGCGGCCCCGCCCGCCGCGGGAGGCGCGGCGCAATGCACGCGCGGCCGAGGTCAGCCGGGCCGTCGATCTGCTGGTCAAGGCGTGCGTGTGCCATCGCGTCTCCCACAGCCACTGCTCCGGGCTGCCCTTGGGCGCTGACACCGGCCACCGGACCGGGAAGCTGCTGTTCATGGACGTGGGGTTGATGAACCACGTCTGCGGTCTGGATGCGCCCAGCATCGAGGCCATGGACGCGGTTCGGCTGGTGAACGAGGGCGGCATTGCCGAACAGTACGTCGGCCAGCAGCTCGTTTCTCTGAGCGGCGGAGAGCAATCGCCGGAGCTCCACTACTGGCTCCGCCGGGCACGCAGGGGCAACGCCGAGGTGGACTACGTGATCTCGCACGGCGACTGGATAGTGCCGCTGGAAGTCGACGCCAACCCACCCTCGGTCCGCTACGACGGGCGGTGCGCGGGCGGCTCGTGACGCCGCCCGCGCACCGATCCACACCGGCACCGACGCGTCTACTCCGGCAGCGCCAGCGTCACGAGCGATCCGGGCAGACGGTCGCGGCCGCCTGCGATCGGGACGACGACGTACTGCCGGCCCTCGTGCAGGTAGCTCATCGGGATGCTGGTCGCCGGGGCCGGCAACTCGACTGCGCCGAGCCGCGTGCCGTTCGCCTTGTCCACCGCATACAGCAGCGGCCGGCCGCCGCGTCCCTCGCTGTACATCAGCAACGTCTTGCTCACCAGGGTCAGCGCCTGGCTCCGCACGCCGGTGTTCGGCAGGTCGACGCCCGCCAGGGCCGGGTGGTTCCTGAACCGCTCGGGGGTGTCGCCGTTGGGAATCATCCAGAGCGTGTCGCCCGTGTTCATGTCGATGGCGGTGATCCGGCCGTAGGGCGGCTTGAAGAGCGGCAGCCCCTGCGGGCCCTGCAGGAAGCCGTTGTCGGTCGCGTACTTCGCCACGGTGCGGCCGATCGGATTCGCGTCGGCGGCGTCGCCCACCTCGCCGGGGGTCAGGATCGGCGCTGCGCACAAGGTCATCGACGCCGCGTAGATGATGCCCGTCTCCGGGTCGGCGGCCGTGCCGCCGGTGATGTTGGTTCCACCGCCCGGGCCGGGACAGTGCAGCGCCCCCCGCTTGCCGAGGTCGTTGTCCGGATGCAGGGGCGGCGTGAACATCGAGCCGTACTCGTACCGGTCGAGGATCTCCAGCGCCTGTCGGCGGAGCTCCGGCGTGAAGTCGATCAGGTCGTCCTCGGTGACCTCCTGCAGGTCGTAGGCGGCCGGCTTCGTCGGGAACGGCTGGGTCGGCGAGTACCACTCGCCCGGCACGTGCCCGCGCGGAACGGGGCGCTCCTCGATCGGCCAGATCGGGTCGCCGGTCTCGCGGTTGAAGACGTAGGCGAACGCCTGCTTGGTCGTCTGCACCAGAATCGGCACCTCGCGGCCGTCGATGGTGACATCGAGCAGGTTCGGCGCGGTCGGGTTGTCGCGGTTCCAGATGTCGTGGTGCACGGTCTGGAAGTGCCACTCGCGCTGGCCGGTGCGGACGTCCAGAGCGAGAATGCTGGTCGCGAACAGGTTGTCGCCGGGGTGGAAGCCGCCCCAGTAGTCGTTGGTCGGCGGATCGGTCACGACGTAGACGAGGCCGCGCTCCGAGTCGGCCGACAGCGGCGCCCACGCCGAGACGTTGCCGGTCCACCGCCACGCGTCGTTCTCCCAGGTGTCGAAGCCGAACTCGCTCTCCGACTGCGGGATGACGTTGAACTTCCAGAGGTGTGCGCCGGTGGCCGCGTCGTAGGCCAGGATGTGCCCCGGCACGTTCTCCTGCCGGGTCTGCCGGTAGCCCTGCTCGTGCGAGTTGCCGACCACCACCACGCCGTTGACGACGATCGGCGGCGAGGAGTTGGTGATGTAGCCGACGGTCGACGGCAGCCCGTCGGTCGGGTGGTACTCGTAGCCGAAGTCGGCCAGCAGATCGACCGTCCCGTCGCGGCCGAAGCTCTCGATGAGCCGTCCGGTGCCCGGATCGAGCGCGTGGAGGAAGAACCCCGGCGTGACGACGTAGATCCGGCCCTCGCCGTTCACCACGTCGTAGGCGACGCCCTTCCCGTAGTTCTTGCGCATGGAATCTTCCCAGCGCTTCGTCGGCGGCTCTCGGAAGGTCCAGAGGGTCTCGCCGGTGGCCGGATCCATCGCGACGACGGTCCGGCGATAGCCCGCCACCCCGAACAGCTTGCCCTCGGCGTAGATCGGGGTCGATCGCATGACGTTGTCGACGGTCGGCCCGTAGTTGTCGCCGCGCCAGAGCCAGGCGACCTCGAGGTCCTCGAAGTTTTGCGAGTCGATCTGATCGAACGGCGCGTAGCGGGTGCTGCGCTCGTCGCCGCCCCAGTGGGTCCAGCCACCATCCTGCGCCGCCGCCGCGCCGACGCCGCTCACGAGCCCGAAAACGAGCAGCCCGGCGGCCGGCACGCATGCCCATCGCGATCGTGTCATCGTGTCGCTCTCCCCTCCTGTCAACGAATCCCGATCATTATCCCCCATCAGGAGCTTGCCTGCCTGAGGCGTGCCCCCGGCGCGGCGCCGGAGCTTGACGACCGCATCTCGTGTGAATATGATTCCGGCGCAACGCACCGGCTGGCGGCGGCGCATCCGCGCAAGAACAGTCGGTAATCCGCCCTGTCGAGGGGGGCGGCGCGCCGGGGTCCCATGACGGCCGGATGACCGGTAGCGCGCTAATGCGGACTACCGTCCAGCATCTCAGCGCGGATACCGGGGCGCCTGTGCAACGAGAGATCATAATCACCTGCGCCGGCGGCCAGATGCACGACAGGGGGCTCCGGAATGAGATTTGAATTCACTACCGACTCCAGGCGGTCAACTCTTCGCGCCATCTTCGAGAACGGAGACCGATACAAGGGACGACGTCAAGAAGGAGGAGCGGGTCACATGATCATGTACTCGGGTGACGACATCACTTTCGACTACCCGGTGCGTTCCATCCATCCCGATCTTCTCGGTCTTCTATGCCTGATTATTTTCTATCCGTTTATCGGCAGACGGGTCGTGTTCCCCATGCCGGTTTCACCCCGGCTCGAGCAGGCTTTCAGGAAGCCGCGGTTCGAACGCCAATTTCACTTCGACAATGTCGATCCCGGCATTGAGGTCCACGCAGGTTCCAAATTGGCAATTTCCGGGGGGGGAGGGGCGGACTCGGGCGCCGTTGGCGTCATGTTTCCGGAGGCCTTCGTCGTTCACGAGGCGCACCTGCGAAGAAATGGAACGCTGGTCCCGTCCCGCGTACACGAGGTCGTGCATGGCCATGGCCCCGGGCACGGGCGAGTGGTGACCAGCAACCAGAGATACGTCTCCAGCCCGAGAGGCTGGCACTCATGGCCTTGCTCCGCGGCGACGGCACTCCTACTGGCGACGGACTACGACTTCGGCATGATCCTCACCGGGCAAATTTTGGCGGACAGCATCCTGAACGCCGGAGACCGCTATAACAATCGATTTTCGAGAAGACGGAGTGAAGGGACGACCGGGAACTACTGGCAGTCTGCATTCAATGAGATTGGAATACCGATGTTCTCGCCGGTTTGCGGCGCCAGCGGGATCTTGACGATGAAGCTCGCCCTCGATCTCGTCCGTGCCGGCAAGGTGTTCTCTTGCATGGCAAGAGACGGCGGCGCATGCGGGATCTGCACCAAGTGCCTGCGCAAGGACGTCATGCGGACCGTCGTCGATCCGGATTACCATCCTCCCTGGGAGCACTATGATCGTCCGCATGTCCGTCGTTTCCTCGAACGCAGGCCGCTTTATCAAGCGCATATCTTTTCCTTCGCCAATGAGGCCGGAGTCGGGTCCGGAGGCTTGCCTTCCTTTATCGCATCACGATTGGCGGATATCCCGCCAATCGAATCGGACTGGCCCCTGAGGGTGCATGCCGGGACATTCGAATTCTGCGATGAGCAGTGGAGAGACGCCATCCGTAAACGTGCGCTGCAATACATGGACCCCATGGAACCGGAGCACGTCGCCGCATTCGAAAACTGGGCGCCTCCGGGGCCTCCTCGAGCCGGATCATGCGCGAAGCTCGCGGTTCGGCTGCGCAAGGTCGCGCTCGATCGTCTCGGCCCGCGATTGTCCCGATACCGGGGGGACTACTGAACGCGCCTTCCAACCTGGGCGACCCCACCACGCGCTGACGACCGCCTTCGTCCGCAACGTAGCACAGGCCGGGCGCTGCTGTGATGGCGACGGCTTGCACCTCGATGTCCAGCCGACTGGTACGCGCAGTCTGGGTACAGCGGCTCGTCATCCGCGGCCGGCGCCGCGACTCGGGCTCGGCGGCTTCCCGCTCGGCCCGCTCAAGGAGGCTCGCCCGCGCCGGAGGCGATCCACTCGCGGAGAGCGCCGCCTCAAGTCCTCCCTGCCATCCCGGGTGGCGAGGAATCCGCTCGGATCCGCTCGGGGTTCCCTTCTATAATCAGGGGCGCGGTATCCGCTCCATGCGAACCGGCTCGGTCGCGTGTTCCCGACCGGCGCTGCACTGAAGCTCGCAAGCATCGCGTAGTGCGAACAGGACGTGACATGGCAAGAGCCCTCGATCGGCGCGAGTTCCTGGCGACGGGCGCGGTCGCCGCCGCATACGCGTTGAGCGGTCCTGCGTTCGCGCAGGCCGCCGATCCCACGACGCTGAGCATTGCCGAAGCGCAACGGCTCGTTCGCTCACGCGCGCTCTCGCCGCTGGAGTTGGTGGAGGCCTACGTCGAGCGCATCCGTCGCTTCGACGCTCGCCTCAACGCGTTCGTCACCGTGACCGACGGACGTGCGGCGGCGCGCGCGAGGGTACTCGAGGCGGAGCTCGCCCGCGGGCGGTGGCGCGGCCCGCTGCACGGCATTCCGATTGCCCTGAAGGACAACATCGACACGGCGGGCGTGCGGACGACCGCCGCGAGCGCCGTGTTCGCGGACCGCGTACCGGATGAGGACGCCGAGGTGGTGACGCGACTCGAGGAGGCGGGCGCCGTCATCGTGGGCAAGCTCAACATGCACGAGTTCGCCTACGGCGCGACGTCGGCGTTCACGCACACCGGCCCCGTGCGCAATCCATGGGACGTGGATCGCATCCCCGGCGGGTCGTCCGGCGGATCCGGTGCGGCCGTCGCCGCGCGACTGTGCGCCGGCGCCCTGGGGACCGATACCGGGGGATCGGTGCGTATTCCGGCTGCACACTGCGGCATCGTCGGTCTGAAACCGACCTACGGGTTGGCGAGCATTCGCGGCATCATCCCGCTCAGCGTGTCACTCGATCACGTGGGCCCGATGTGTCGGACGGTGGCCGATACCGCGCTCATGCTGCAGGCGCTGGCCGGGTACGATCCGCGTGGCATCGCGAGCATCGGCGCGGACGTGCCCGACTATGCGAGCGCGCTCCTGCGCCGCACGTCGTCGCTGCGCCTGGGGGTGCCCCGCACGCCGTACCATGACGACCTGGACCCGCAGATCGCGGAGGCCGTCGATGGGGCGCTCGGCGTGCTGAGTGACCTCACGGCGAGCACGCGAGGCGTGGAGCTGCCCGCGGTGCCGCAGGCCCGCCCCGTTGCGGTCGAGGCCTACGCGTATCACGCCGGTCTCCTCGACGAGAGGCGGGAACTGTACGACGCGAGCACGTTGGCGCGCATCGAGCCCGGCGCCGAGGTGTCCGCGGCGGACTATGCCGAAGCGCTGTATCAGTTGAAGCTGGTGAGAAAGGCGATCGCGCGGGTGTTCGCCGACGTCGACGTGCTGGTCACGCCGACTCTGCCGAGACTGCCGATCGGGATCGAGGCGGCCCGCGAATCGCCGCTCGAAGCGACCCGGATCCTGATTCGCAACACGGCGCCCTTCAATACCTACGGGATTCCGGCGATCACCGTCCCCTGCGGATTCAGCCGGGAAGGTCTGCCCATCGGGTTGCAGATCTGCGGCCGCGCCCTGGGCGAAGTCGACGTGCTCGCCCTCGCGCACGCCTATGAACAATCGACGGGCTGGCACGAACGGACACCGCCGCTGTGAGTCATGCGGGAGAGCCCCGGACAGCCGGCCGCGGTCGCTTCATCGAGCAAAGGAGTTGCCCAGTGCGCGCTGACAGTGCCCGTGACGGAGCCCGCCTCGTCCCCCGGTTGTCGTTGCCGTTCGTCCTGGTCGCCCTGCTCGCGGTCGCCTCGACCGGAGCCCAGGTGCCCGGCGGGGCGCCTGAAGACGTGGGTTTGTCCGCGGAGCGTCTCCAGCGGATCGGCGAGCTGATCCAGCGCGCCATCGACGCGGAACGGATCTCCGGCGCCGTCACCGTCGTCGCGCGGCGCGGACGCGTCGCCCACTTCGAGGCGCACGGCCTCATGGACGTCGAAGCGAACGCCCCGATGCGGAAGGACGCCATCTTCCCCATCGCCTCGATGACGAAGCCGGTGACCGGCGTCGCCGTCCTGATGCTTGTCGAAGAGGGGAAGGTCCGTCTGTCGGATCCGGTGTCCCGCTTCATTCCGGAGTTCCGGGACACGAAGGTCGCGATGCCGCGATCGAACGCCGCGGGTGAGGAAGAAGGCATCCATACCGTGCCGGCGAAACGCGAGATCACGGTGCAGGATCTGATCACCCACACGTCGGGTCTGGTGAGCGGCGGCGCGGGGAGCGGGGCGGCGTCACGCATCGCGCCCCGCAAGCCGACCGACACCGTCGCGGGTTGGGCGGCCGCGCTGGGAGCGGTCCCCCTCGACTTCCAGCCGGGCACCCGCTGGGCGTACAGCGGCCTGGCGGGAATCGACACCCTGGGACGCATCGTGGAGGTCGCCTCGGGACTGACGTTCGACGAGTTCCTGCGGCGGCGAATCTTCGATCCGTTGGGGATGAAGGACACCGCCTTCAACGTGCCGGATGACAGCATGCCGCGCGTCGTGACGCTCTACCGGCGCACGCCCGGCGGACTCGAGCGCCGGCCCGTGCCGGAATGGGTGGCCACGAGAACATTGCACTCGGGCGGCGGCGGTCTCTGGTCGACGGCCGAGGACTACCTGCAGTTCGCCCGGATGCTCGTCAACGACGGCGCGCTGAACGGCACGCGCCTGCTGGGGTCACGGACCGTCGAGCTGATGGCGTCGAATCACGTCGGTGACCTCTACGCGCAGGCGGGACGCACCGGCGGTCGTCCCGGGAAAGGCTTCGGACTGACCGTCGACGTCGTGCTCGACGCCGTCGAGGCCCGCGACGACCACCGGTCGACCGGCAGCTTCGGTTGGAGCGGCGCCTTCGGTACGACCTTCTGGGTCGATCCCAAGGAGGATCTGACCGCGATTCTGATGGTGCAGACGCCGGGCGGTCCGCTCCGGGCCGACTTCCAGAACGCCGTCATGCAGGCGATCGTCGACCAGGAAACCTGGACAGCCGCCCATTGAACGCGATTCGCGTCCCGGCTATGCTGCCCCCATGAAGGTCCAGCACCACGTCTCGACGCCGGCGTCGTTCCTCTTCGCCATTCTGGCGGCCGCCACGTTTCTCTGCGTGCCGATGCAGGCGCAGCAGGGCGACCGCGAGTTCGTCCCGGTCACCGACGCCATGCTCCAGGATCCCGACCCCGAAGACTGGCTGATGTGGCGCCGCACCCTGAACAGTTGGGGCTTCAGCCCCCTCGACCAGATCGACCGGGACAACGTCGCCGGCCTCCGGCTGGTCTGGACGCGTCCGCTCGGCCCCGGCCTGCAGCAGGGCACGCCGCTCGTCTACGACGGCGTGCTCTACATGCCGAACCCGCGCGACATCATCCAGGCGCTCGACGCGGTGAGCGGCGACCTGATCTGGGAGCACCGCCGCCAGCCGCCCGACGACCTGGCCGACTACATGATCGGCAGCATCATCGACACCAACCGCAACATCGCCATCCACGGCGACTACCTCTTCGACAGCACGTCGGACGACTGGGTGATCGCGGTCGACGCGCGCACCGGCGAGGTGGCGTGGGAGACGATGGTACTCGACTACACCGTCAACCCGGCCAACCAGACGTCCGGCCCGATCGTCGCCGACGGCAAGGTGATCTCCGGCCGGAGCTGCGCGCCGAAGGGCGGTCCGAACGCGTGCGTCATCGTCGCCCACGACGCCGCGACCGGCGAGGAGCTGTGGCGCCGCCGCCTCATCCCCGGCCCGGGCGAGTTCGGCGACGAGACCTGGGGCGGCGTTCCGTTCGAGGAACGCAAGCACGTCGGCGCGTGGATGGTCCCGAGCTACGACCCGGAGCTGAACCTCGTCTACATCGGCACGTCGGTCACGTCGCCGGCGCCGAAGTTCATGATCGGCGGCGTCGACAACACGCACCTCTACCACAACTCGACGCTCGCCCTGAACGCCGACACGGGCGCGATCGAATGGTTCTACCAGCACCTGAACGACCACTGGGATCTCGACCATCCGTACGAGCGGCTGCTGGTCGACACCGCGGTGACGCCGGACCCGGAGCACGTCTCCTGGATCAACCCGCGGCTGCGGCGGGGCGAGGTGTACCGCGTGATGACCGGCATCCCCGGCAAGACCGGCGTCGTCTACACTCTCGACCGCGCCACCGGCGAGTTCCTCTGGGCGACGCCGACGACCGCGCAGAACGTCATCACGCACATCGACGGCTCGACCGGCGCCGTCACCGAGAACCCGGAGCTGATCTTTACGCGCGAGAACAACGAGATGCTGATCTGCCCGTCGTTCGTCACAGGCGGCAAGGACTGGGAAGCGGGCGCCTACAGCCCGCTCACCAACATGATGTACTTCCCGCTCCGCAACGCCTGCGCCCGCATGCTGGCGACCGCCGACGGCAGCCTCTACAACCTCGCGCAACGGATCGTGAACGCCCCCGGCACCGATCAGGTGGGCACCGTCCGCGCCATCGACGCCTCCACCGGCGAGACGGCCTGGCTCCACGAGCAGCGGGCCGGCACCACATCGCTCGTCGCCACCGGCGGGGGACTCGTCTTCGGCGGCGACAGCAACGGCCGCTTCCGCGCCCTCGACCACGAGACGGGGGAAGTGCTCTGGGAAGTCAACCTCGGCTCCCAGGTGACCGGCTTCCCGATCACCTACGCGGTGGACGGCGCCCAGTACGTCGCCGTCAGCACCGGTTCGTCGCTCAGCACGCGGGACAACCTGCGCCTGACGACCGAGCTGCAGCCGGGGTCGGGGAACAACCTGTTCGTGTTCGCGCTGCCTTGACAACCAGAAGCGGTCCGCCGGCGTTCGTGGTCGTGCGATGCAGACCATAAAATACTGACGGGAGCCACTTGTGAAACTCGTAGGGAGTGCGACTCGATACGGTCCGGCGGCTCTGGAGAGTAATGTTTCCTGGGTTGCCGAAATCGGCGTCTGGTCTTACAAGAACCGGCGTCAAGCGAGAGCCCGGAACAGGCGGCTGTAACGTGTTCTCGACCGCGCGTCGAGGACATCGGCGGCTGCCTGACGCCGGTCAGGCGATGCGGTGAGAGGGGCCGGTGGCCGGGACGTCCGGGACATGGTTTATGTCACAAGGCGCATGAGCTGGTCGGCAGTGAGGGCGAGGATGCCGAACATGCAATGGCACATCACCTTCGAGGCGCCACGGACTCGGACCTGGCGGGCGCAGAACTCGTCCTTCAGTCGGCCATTGACGCGCTCACCCGCGGTGCGTTCGTTGTACCGGACCTGTTCAGCAAGCTGAAAGCCGATGCGCCGCAGGCGCCGGGCTTCAGCTTTCAGCTCCTCGGCCAGCGCCTTGTCGCCGCGGGGGTTGATGTCAATCAACGGGACGTGGCCGAGTGAGCGGCTGTGTTCGTGGACCGCTTCGGCATCGTAGGCCGAATCCATCAGGTCATGGCAGTTGGCCGTCCGCTCGGCCGACATCGTCGCCAGGGGAATGGCGGCCTGGCTGTCGTGCGTCGAGGCCGAGGTCAACAGGCAACTGATGGGGATCTGGCCGTCGGCCACGTCGATGTGCAGCTTGTAGCCGACCCAGGTGTCGCGGTATCCCTTGCTGTTCTTCTTCGTGCCGACATCGCAGTCGGTCGGCAGGTCGTCGAGCATCTCCGGCAGGGTCATGGTGGACTGGCGTTCGAGCCGTGTGCGCCGCTTCGGTCGTTCTTCTCCCTTCTTCGGCCGTCCCCGCTTGCGCTTCGGAGGCGCCGGCGCCTTCTCCTTGACGGCAGGCTTCCCGCGGGCCTCGATGGCCGTCGAGTCGCGGGAGAGATGGCCCACCAACTGGTCCCCGTGGGTCTTGCGGACCAGCGCTTCGTGCACGCGTTGGGGCAACTGCGAGCGGGCGAATTCGGCGAAGGCGCGCGAGAAGACCGACTCGCTCGGCGCCTCGATGTAGGCGCGGTGGCCGGGCTGCTGCGCCCTCGCCGGTTCTCGTGGACAGGTTCACGCTGCCCGGCCTCGCGTCGTGCATCGGGAGATCGAGGGCGCTGTAGATCCGGTCCGGCACTCGAGGAGATCGCCGCAGGTCACGGCTACGCCGCGGGCCGTTCGGAGCCGCCGCGGGGACGGCTGGCGATGAAGTCGAGCACTTCCTGCTCGATCCACCGGACCCGGCTGCCGATGCGGATCGGCTTCGGGAAGCGGGACTCGGCCATCATCGCGTAAGACCGCCGAGCGGGACAGCGGTCGCCGCGGTCACGTCTCGCAGAGTCAAGAGTCTGGGCATGGCGCCAGCGGCCCGAGGCTGAGGGGGTGGACTGTCGGTTCGTCGTCACCGGAGCGCTCCTTGATGAGGTGGACTGCCGCGATTCCTCGCGACCAACCTGGATTCGAGCCTACCACAGAACGCGTAACCCTATACCTATCAACACTTTGGCCACTTTAGTCCAGTTCTGGCAGGTTCTGTCCGGGTTAGTCCACCTCTGACCCTCAGAGACCCCGTCCGACCCGGCGACCTCTGCGAACGGACACGGTGCCGCACGAAAAAAAAGCTGCTTGCAGCTTGCCATGAGGGCGGGCCAGACGCCGGACGTCCGTCTCCGCTATCATAGGCTGTCCGGACAGGACCAGGTCGGCCAGGTCGGTCGTGCGGCGCAGCAGTCCGGTGCGCCATGGGCCATGACAGGGAGGTTCAGATGCCAGGTTCACTCTTCGGTCGCGCACTCCGGGTCGTCGTCGCCAGTCTGCTTCTCGCCTCGTCCGCGGCGGCACAGGCGGTGCCCCAGCTCGATTCCTACGACGGGGTGGTCGTGCGGATCCTGCAGAGCAACAACGCGGGCACCATCCAGCACGTCATCGACCCCGAGCTGAACGAGGTCGTAGGGCTGATCAGAGGCTGTCCGAATCCGCACAACCTGACGATGCATCCCGACGCGCTCTACTACTACTGCGCGAACGAGCAGGACCATACGGTCGACGTGTTCGACACGAAGACGCTCGAGCTGGTCGAGCAGATCAAGCTGTCGCAGCGACCGAACAAGGTCGCGGTCAACAAGAAGTACCGGAAGATCTATGCGGGGATCGCGCGGCGGTCGACGAATCCACTCGGCCCCGGGGTCGAGGTCGATCCGAACCGGGCGGCGCCAGCGCTCGTCGATGTCATCGACATCGATACGCACGAGACCGTCAAGAGTATCGAGGTGCACTATCCGGTGCACAACGTCTTCGTGACCCCTGACGAACGGTGGGTCGTGCTAGGTCTCAGGGGCCAGGCCGGGCCGGATGATCCGACGATCCAGGTGATTGACCCCGAGACCGACACGGTGGCCTGGTCGCTCGGGCTGAGTGGATACGAGCAATACGGCCGGACGCACCACACGGTGCGACCGATGGCCTTCGAGGCAAACGATGACGGGTCGACCAAACGGATCTTCGCGCAGGCGACCGGGATCAACGCCGTGTGGGTCGTCGACTGGGAGAGCCGTGAGGTCGTCGACATGCTGTGGCCGCCCGAGCTGCCCTTGTGGGAAAAGAACGCCGACGGGATACAGACCGGTGATATGCACGGTCTCGAGGTGCTGGCGGATCGTTCCGCCGTGTGGGCCTCGAGCCGGCTCGACAGCCGCATCTACGGCTGGAGTCTGCCCGACCTCGAGTACATCGGCGGCGTCAAGGTGGGCCCGAGTGCCAACTGGATGACGTCGACACCCGACAGCAAATACATGTATGTCGCGGTGTCCGGGACTGACCAGACGCTGGCGGTCGATCTGGAGAAGCTCGAGGTGGTCGCCAGCATCACGACCGGCTCGCGGCCGGCCCGCATCAGCACCGTCATCCTGCCCCCCGACCGCGTGAACCCCAAGGGCACCAACATGCAGTCGTCGGAGGAGTAGGCGTCATGATGACAAGAGTCGGCCTGGGGCTGATCTGCTGTCTGGCTGCGGTGGCGGCCGTGGCGCTACCGCCAGGTATTGTCGCGCCGGTCGCCGCCCAGACCCTGAGCACTGGCGAGTTGGAGACGTATCGCGGCACCGTCGAGAGCGTCTTCATGGAAGACCGCGGGGGCACGACTCAAGGCTATGCGTCGTGCGTGATGTGTCACACGTGGCAGACGAGCGTGCGCTTCAGTCTGGAGACCCCGAACTCCAATGCCGGCTGGAGCAGCGAGCAGTCGATGCGCAACTTCGAGGTGGTGAGCCAGCTCATCGACACGGCCGACCCCGAGAGCAGCCGGCTGCTCTTGAAGCCCCTGTCACCCGATGCGGGCGGACTGACTCACACTGGGGGGACCTACTGGACCTCCGCTGACGACCCAGAGTACGTTGCGCTGCTCGATTGGATTCGAAGCATGCCGGATGACGCCTTCGTCCCTCCGCCGGAGCCCGAGATCGACTTCGAGTTCTTCCGCGCGTGCGTTCAGCCCGTCTTCGCGAATCCGCGCGAAGGGCAGCTCCGCTGCAGCAACTGCCATTCCGGGGGTCTCATCGGCTTCGCGCCGGCTCCCGGACGTGGCGACGAGTGGAGCGACGAAGAGGCCCAGCGAGCCTATCGGCTGATCACCCGCGTGATCACGCCGGGCAACCCTGAGCAGAGTCGGTTTCTGCTGAAGCCCCTTCATCCCGACGGCGGCGGCGCTTACACGCACAACGGTCCGCGACGCTGGCAGAGTCGTGACGACCCGGAGTGGCAGATGCTGGCCGGGTGGGTTCGCGGGGAGCGAACCGGGCCTAGCTGTTCCTAGCTATAGCTAGCTAGAGCCTGATAGCGGGGCCACCGACGCGCGTCGGTGGCCCCGCCGGTCTCGGCGCCGACACCCGCCTTTCCGTTTCCTGTGGCGCAGCTAACAAAACGGCCGGTACTACGTGGAAGCCCTATTCTGCACTGTCCCTAACTAACTAACTAAACGCCGCTCTCCGGGTTCGGCAGATCCACCCAGTGCAGCTTTTGGACAATCCAGGGAATCCCGCCCCTCGGAAGCTGCTTGCGGCCACCGACTGCCACGGGAATCAGTCGGTTTCTGTAAGCTTTTCGAACCCAGCGCGTATGCCATCTCAGCCTTGACGTGCGGCGAACTGATCGAGTTGGGCGTCAAGAGAACGACCATGGCGTCGGACTCTTCGAGAGCACGGCCCACCTCGGCCGCCCAGTTGTCGCCCGGGAGGACGTTGACTTCCGGATCCCAAACCTGCAGCCCGGCCTTGCGGAGCGCGTTTGGACACCCGGACGGCCAGCGGCGAGTCCGAATGGGAATAGCTGATGAAGACCTGCATCGGAGTCAACCATCGACATACTCGACGACATTGTGGGTGTCAACGTGCCCGGACCCGACCTCGACTTGAGACGCCAGCGGTCCCGAACGGTCACATTAGCTCCTGCCCTGGCGCAGCACTTCGAGTCCGGCCTCCTCCAGATCGGCTGACCACCTCCGACCGATCGCGGACCGCGCCGTGCTCGACCCGCTGCTGGAGGTCGTCCCGGATCAGCCTCGCGCGGTTCGGCCTCAAGTTCCAGTCCGGCCCACAGCCGCGCCGCCTCGATGCCGGTAGTACGATCCGCCCATGGCGCGCGACGACAGCCTGTTGCCGGCCGGCCATCGGCCCGATCGGGACGGCGCGTCCGCGGGAGCGGCATCGGCAGAGAAAGCCCTCCATTACGGCGCTCGATTGGGGAGGAATCGGGACGGCGCGTCCGCGGGGGCGGCGCCGGCAGGGGCGGCGGACCTCAGCCGTCAGCGGCGGCGCCTGGTCGACTGGGTACGCCGCCAGCTCGTCGGTCCGGCCGGTCCGGGTTGGTTGCTCGGGTCGCCCGTCGAACGTTACCCGACCGGCGTGCTGCATCCGATCGATCCGGGCGGTTCCGGCATGACCGGGCTCGATCCCGCGCAGTCGGAGAAAGAGCAAGACCGCGCCCATCTCGATCCGGCGGGGCGACCGGTGGATTCGCAGGCGGCGGACGTGTCCGGACCCGCTGACGCGCCGCCGGATGACGAGGACGACGATTCGCCGGTCGACGCCGACGGGACGCCGGGCCAACCTGCGGCGCGGCCGGTGGGCCGGCGCCGCTACGTCCCGCCATCCTCCGTCGGCGTGTCCTTCTACGTGCGCGGCGATGCGCGCCTGCGCGTCACTGCTTCCGCGGCAAGCTACCGGCGGGTGCGCGAGCGGGGGGCGTCCAGCCGGTTCGTGGCCCGCTCCTCCGACGCCGACCCGGCCGGCGGCGACGGACCAACGCGGGACGCCAGCGGCAACTGGCCCGGTGCGCGCTACGAGCGTACACCGTTCGAGTGCGGCCTGGTCTGGCCGGAGGCCGACGGCGAAACGCCGGAGGGCACGAGACGGGAGGTGCGGCGCCGCCCGTATCGGGACGGCGACGTGCTGACCGCCACGTTCTCGGATCGCCCCCCGGCGACCCCACCGGAGTCCGAACGCGCAAGAACCGGTCGGTGGGAGGCGCAACTCGACGTCCGCCGTCGGCCGTATCGCGACGGCCACATTCTGACCGTGGTCTTCGCGAACCGTCAGCGCGAGGCGCCGCCCGGCGCGGACCGAGCCGCACAGCGCCTGTTCGAGGCCCGTCTGGAGTGCATGGTCGAGGCGGGCGAACTGGCCGAGTACCCGCGCGTGGACCTGACCCTGCTCACCGACGAGGAACAGGAGATCGAACTCCGGTACCGTGACGTGCACATCTACGCGATCGGCCACGGCGCGGCGGCGGACTGGTCGTTGGAGGCGGACCGGCCGCCCCGCATCTGGTCCGAGAGCATGCCGGCGGTGGACGTGCCCGTCGTCACGACCGAGGTGGTCGGTCTCGACGCCGACGTGCTGGTGATGCACGATATCGCCGAGGCGCCGTTCGAGGCGATCCTCGACCGCTTCGACGCCTTCGTGGACGGCTATGACGAGTGGGTCGGCCGGCGGCGGGCGGAGGCGGGCCGGTTCACTGCCGACCAGAAGGCGGCGGCGACCCGTATCTGTGCGCAGATGGGCGCGGCGAGGGAACGGATGCGGGGCGGCGTGGAGCGGCTGCGCCGCGACGCCGACGCGGCCCTGGCGTTCCGGCTGGCCAACCGGGCGATGCTCGATCAGATGCGCCAGCACGATCACGCCCGCGGCCGGGACAGGGAAGCGCGCGAGTACCGCTGGCGGCCGTTCCAGTTGGCTTTCCTGCTGGCGGTCATCGAGTCGACGATCGACGAACAGGATCCCTCCCGCGGCGTGCTGGACCTGATCTGGTTCCCCACCGGCGGCGGCAAGACGGAAGCCTACCTGGGTCTGTTCGCCTTCCTGGTCGTCTGGCGGCGGCTGCGGCACGGCGAGGCCGGCGGCGGCACCGCGGTGCTCATGCGCTATACGCTGCGGCTGCTGACGCGGCAGCAGTTCGAACGGGCGGCGCGCATCGTGTGCGCGCTCGAGCTGCTGCGCCGACGCGGCCTGGCGCGAATCGGCGACGAGCCTGTCTCGGTCGGGCTGTGGGTCGGAGCCGCGGTGAGTCCCAACACCTTCCAGGAGGCCGCGAAGCAGGTCGCCGGCATGGCGCCGGAAGAGGGTGATCCCGCCGTCGACAGGGCGGCCACCGCCGAACACCCTGTCGGGAACGGCGTCGCCGAGGTGCCGGATGCCGCCCCTTCCCGGCCGCCGCGCGGCGACGGCGGCAGCGGCCATGGCCTCGTGTTGCAGGCTTGTCCCTGGTGCGGCCAGGGTCTCGCCGCGCCCCGCAGCTACGAGGCTGGTCCGACGGAGTTCCGGTTCCTGTGCCGCAACCGGGCGTGCGCGTTCGGCGACGGGCGCCCGCTGCCCTGCAACGTGGTGGACGAAGCGCTGTACGAGCAACCGCCCACGCTGCTGGTGAGCACCATCGACAAGTTCGCGCGGCTGGCCTGGAAGGAGCGCGCGGCGGCGTTCTTCGGCGGCGGCGTTCGCCGGCCGCCGGAACTGGTGATCCAGGACGAACTGCATCTGATCACCGGTCCGCTCGGGTCCGTGGCCGGCGTGTACGAGGCGGCCATCGAGACGGTGCTCGAAAGGCGCGGCGTGCGGCCGAAATACGTCGCCTCGACCGCGACGATCCGCATGGCGCACGAGCAGGTGCGACGGTTGTACGGCCGCGAGACGGCCGTCTTTCCGCCGCCGGGCCTGTCGGCCGACGACTCGTGGTTCGCGCGGCCCGACCGGTCCCGGCCGGGCCGGCTGTACGTCGGTTACCTGGCGCCGGGGCTCGACCAGCAGCACTGCCTGGCGCCGCTGGCCGCCGCCCTGCTGGCCGCGACGCCGGCGTCGTTCGAAGATCAGCGGGACCGTGACGACCTGCTCGATGCGTGGTGGACGCTGGTGATCTATCACGGCAGCCTGCGCGGCGTCGGCGCCAGCCACAACGCCTTCGTCACCGACGTGCGCACGTTCATGCGCCGCCTCGATGCCGAGCGGCGGGAAGCGGTTCGCGAGGACCGGGAGCCGGGCGCGTCCAATCCTCCCGCATCCGGCGGCGACGCAGATGACCAGGGCGGCCGGCGAAGCCGGCCGGCCGTCGCCCAGCTCACCAGCCAGTCGACGGCGCAGGAGAACGCGGATACCTTCGACCGGCTGGCGGCGCCGCGCGGCGCGCCGGACTGCCTGGACGCGGTGCTGGCGACCAACATGATCTCGGTGGGAGTCGACGTCGACCGCCTGGCGGCGATGGTGATCAACGGGCAGCCGCTCACCACCGCCGAGTACATCCAGGCGAGCAGCCGCATCGGCCGCGCCGGTGTGCCGGGCCTCGTCTTCGCCAACTACTACCGCCACCAGGCGCGCAGCCTGTCCCACTACGAGAACTTCCGTCCCTACCACGAGTCGTTCTACCGTTTCGTCGAACCGACCAGCGTGACGCCGTTCACGTACCAGGTGCGCAAGCGGGCGCTGCATGCGGCGCTGGTCATCGCGCTGCGCCATGGCTGCGACGCCCTTACCGCCAATGCCGCAGCCGGACGGTTCGACAAGGACGACACGCGAGTGCAGGCCGTCGTCGAGGCGCTGAAACGGCGCTGTCGCCGGGCCGACGCCGGCGCGGCCGACGATACCGCCGGCCACCTCGAGCGGCTCGTCGACGAATGGCGCGACGAGGCGGCGCGCTGCGAACGCGAGAAGCGCGGGTTGCAGTACGACTGCCGGGACAACGCCGCCGACCGCCTGCTGGGCGAGTTCGACGGCGCGCGTCCGGGCCTCTGGAAGACGCTTCATTCGATGCGCAACGTCGAGGACACGGCGGTGCTGCAGGCGGCGGGGCCGGGGACCCGCGGGGCGACCGCCGTGCATGCGGGCCCGCCGCCGGGGACGACGCGAAATGCCTGACCGACCGATTCCGGTGCGGTTGTCCCACCTGCTGCGGCATTGCGCCGTGGGGGCGGTGGTGCGCGGACCGGACTACCTGCTGACGGTCCAGGATACGAACACCTGGAATTGCGGGGCTGACCACGAGATCAAGTACGTCGATCAGGTGCGCGCCGCTCTCGGGATTCGCGAGACGTTGCGTTCACCTCCGACGGCGCGCGTCGAAAGCGGTGAGGCGACCGGATGGTCGATCCCCGCCACGCGGTTCCCCGGATGGATGCGCTGTTCGCGGTGCGGGCTGTTGCACAACCAACCCTGGAAGCGCGCCTCCAGGCCGGATACGCGATCCCGGCGGCACGGCGACACGTGGATCTGTACGGCGCGCGACGACCGGCCGTCGTGCGGGGGAAGCCTGGAGCAGGCGCCGTGGGTCCTGGTCCACGACTGCGGCTACCTCGCGGACGTGCCCTGGCACCGGCTGGCGCACGACGATGGTCGGCATCCGATCCGGCGCGAGTGCCGCGCCGACCGGCGGCAGCCGTATCTGAAGGTGGTGTCGATCGGCCGCGGCCACGCGGTCCGGTGCACGCGTTGCTGCGCGTCCGGTCCGCTGCCGGAGCGTTTCCCGTTCGGACGGACGTGGCAACAACCATGGTTTCCCGTACCGCCGCCGCAGCGGCTGGACGAACCGGCCTGGGTGCTCGCCATCAACGACGTCCGCGTCCACACCCCGGAGACCGTCAACGCGCTGGTGATACCGCCCGAGTCGCGCATCCGCCGGGGTACCGTGGTGGATCATCTGTATGGCAGCACGGAGAAACAGAAGGCGATTCGCGGCGCTCGTCCCGGCTTGCACCGGAAGACGGTGTTGCGGCAGGTCGCGCGGGAGTTCGGCTGTCCGCCGGAAGAGGTCGAGCGGGCGCAGGCCGAGATCGACCGGGGCTATCCGTTCCTCGGGCAAGCCCTGCCCGGCGGCGACCTGCTGCAGAGCGAGTACCGTGCGCTCGTAGAGACGATCCCGGATCTGCGCGAAGACGAGGACTTCGTGACCGTGCACCACAACGAGGCGTGGTCGGCGCTGGTCCGCGGTCTGGAAGGGGCCCCGGGCCGCATTGCCGCCGCCGTCGACCGGCTCGTAGCGGTCGAGCGTCTCAAGGAGATCATGGTGTTCAAGGGGTTCCGGCGACTGAGCGGAGAGACCGTGACACCGCCGGATCTGACCGGCGCAAGCAACTGGCTGCCGGCCCTGGAGCTGTACGGCGAAGGCGTGTTCTTCACCCTGGACGAGGCGCGCCTGCGGCGGTGGGAAGAGGAAGACGCGCTGCAGGCGCGGGCGCGGACGTTCTTCGATCGGTTCGTCGGCGGCCCCGTGCGCCTGGCCGCGCCGCCGCAGGTCTCGCCGCGATTCCTGCTGCTGCACACGCTGGCCCACCTGCTGGTCCGAGAACTCGAAACCGCAGCCGGTTATCCCGCGGCGTCGTTGAAGGAACGCATCTACAGCCGTGACGGCGGCGAACCCGACCGGCCCCCGATGGCCGGCATCCTCATCTACGTCGCGGTGCCCGACACGGAAGGCTCGCTCGGCGGCTTGACCCAGCAGGCGGAGCCGCGCCGGTTCCTGCGCCTGCTCACCGCGGCCGTGGAGGCGGCGGCCTGGTGTTCGATGGATCCGGTCTGCGGCGAGCAGGAGGGCCACGGGCCCGGGCTGTTGAACCGGGCCGCCTGTCATGCCTGCGCGCTGGCGCCGGAGCCGAGCTGCTTCTACGGCAACGTGCTGCTCGACCGCACCTTCGTGGCCGGCGATGCGGAGGGTCGCTGCCCGGCGTTGTTCGGCGGGCGGGCGCAGGCCGGCAGCGGCGCGTGATTCCCGGTGGCAGAGGACGGCGGAGATTCGGCCGCGGCAGGACTCTCGGAACGCCAGCAAGATGAAGCGACACCGGGAGGAGGAGATCGTGCGCGTCCCGGCGGCGAGACGCCGGAGGTTCGAGTTGCCGGACATCCAGGACCTGAGCAAGGAGCAGGAAGCGGTGCGCGCCCTGCCGCGGGAAGGCCAGCACCTGATCGTCGGCGGCCCCGGCACCGGCAAGACCGTAGTGGCGCTGATCCGCGCACGCCGCCACCGGCGCGAGCGGGACGAGTACGTCTTCCTGGTCTTCAACCACCTGCTGCACCGCGCCAGTGTCCAACTGTTCGGCGGCGAGCTGTCGAGCTCCACGTGGGAGACGTGGTTCGATGACCGATTCAAGGAGATTACCGGCGAGACGCTGCCGCGGAAGCCTGCGGAACCCGAACGGTTTCGACCGATCGACTGGGACGGCGTGACGAAGGTCGTTTCCGGCAGATCCGCGTCCGGCAGACCCGCCGTCGCCGACGCGCCGTTTCTCGTCGTCGACGAAGGCCAGGACATGCCGCCGCAGTTCTACGGGACGCTCGTCGCCCTCGGCTTCGAGCGGTTCTTCGTGGCCGCCGATCAGAACCAGCAGATTCACGACGAGCACAGCAGCCGCCGCCACATCGAGACGGCACTGGCCATCGACACCGACGACGTCATCGAGCTGAAGCACAACTACCGCAACTGCAAGCCGGTCGCGAAGCTGGCGCGCGCCTTCTACACCGGCGACCCGGCCAGCCCGCCGGTCGACCTTCCGTCGCGACCTGGGCGATCCGGTACCGCGCCGTTGCTATGCAACTATGCCAAGACGCGGTTCGCGGACGTCTGCCGGGGCATCGTGAAGATCGTCGACCGGGATCCGGCAACGCTCGTCGGGGTGATCGCCCCGAACAACGAGGTCAGGCAACGCTACGTCGACGAATTGCGCGCGGTGACCCGCAGACTGGCGGCGACCGGCAGACTGGACAACGGCGAGCCTCGAATAGAGACGTTCTTCGGTCGGCACAGGCCGGACGTGCGGTTCGACGAGGGCGGTATCCTGGTCATGAATGCGCAGGCTTGCAAGGGCCTGGAGTTCGACGTCGCGGTGCTCGCCGACATCGACGGGCACGACGTGCCGCAGATGGATCTCGACGCCGTGAGGAAACGGTTCTACGTGATGGTGGCGCGAGCCCGCCAGCGGGTGATCCTGCTCCGGCGGCGTGGGGTGAACAGTCGAATCGAGCAGATCCTGCCGGACGATCCCGACGTTCTGCAGCGGAAGGACCTGGTGAGCGATGACCACTCCGGAGCAACCCGGCCTGTTGGGCGGCGTTCTGCCCGGGCCCGGCCCGCGCGACGATGACGCCGGCGGACGCGCCGCCCGACGACCTGATCCCGCGAGCGGCGCGCCACCGGCGGCTGTCGCGTTCGAGGGGCTCCCCGAGCGCGGCTGCCTCGTCACCAACCACCTGAACCTGATGTACATGCTCGCCGCCGGCCTGGTGTTGTCCCGGAGCGGCTTCGGCGAGAAGTACTACCGGGACACCCTGGATGGTTGCCCGGGCTGGATACCGTTGTTCACCGGTCTTCCCGGCCGGGCGGCCGTCGACCATTCCATCGCCGAGGCCGGGCACCTCAGGCCGTGTCAGGTGGTCGTCTCGCTGCGGGAGTACGCCGGTCCCGTCATGGTTCCCGGGCCGGGCGGCATCGAGAAACGCCGCTGGCCGCACGAGGTGGGGGCTGCGCCGCTGATCTTCGTCCCCGCGCCGCTGCCGGTCTCCGCCATCGAGAAGATCCTGTTCCGCTCGCGCGAGGACTCGACCGCGTGCAGGAACGACGCGCTGGATTTCGGCAACGTGCCGCTGGCCGACATCGAGACGCGCGTAGTCCGCAAGCGCTTCGCCGGCGCCTCGGGTCCGGCGTGGCCGCCGCCGCACGTGCCGCCCGAACGCGTCGCGCCCCTCGAAGCGGCTCAGGCCGCCGGCGGCATGCTGGCCATGCTGCGGCTGCTGGCGAACCGGGACCCGAGCGGGGTGCTGGAGGGCGCCGAGCCGCTGGCCTGGGCCGCCTGTCGGGCTGCGTTCGACGCCGAGGCGGACCCGCCGCCCTGCCCGGCCGCGACGCTGGCGGCGGGGCTGACGGCCTGGATGCAGACCGGGCCGTCCGCGGCGCCGGCGGCGGCCGCCGCCCTGCCCGGCATCGCTCGGGGCGATGCCCGGCGGCTCTTCTGGGGTGCGGTCGACACGCTCGCGCAGCAGGCCGGCGCGACCGGGGGCGACGACGCGAACGCCCGGCTGCTCGGCTACCTCGACCGGGAGTCGAGGGGTCTCGACGAGCCGCTGCGGAAGCACGTGGTCGAACTGCGGGAGACGCTCGATTCCCTGACCGGGCTGGCGGACCTGACGGCGTCCGAGCTGTTCGACCGGTTCAGGACACCGTTTCCGCGGGCGATGTCGCTGCTGTTCCTGCGGTCGACCTGCGCCGACCTGCTGGCGTTCGAGCACGAAGCGCTGACCCCCGAGGACCGGCTGGCGGCGGCGCTGCTGTTCGGCGCCCGCGCCGGCTGGCTCGGGTTGCCGCTGTCGCTGCGCGGCGGGGCGGCGGCTTCCGCCGCCGTCTGCCACCGCATGGCCGCGCTGAGCCACCGGCTGGCGGAAACGGGCTTCGAGCTGGGTCCGGCCCCGGTGCGTCCGAAGCCGCTGGCCGAGCGGTTCGCGGGTCCCTGGAACGCTCGCCAGCGGAAGGCTGCTGTCGCTCTCGCCCGGGCGCAGAAGTGGACCGACTGCCTGCAGACGCGGGTCAGGCTGGGCGTGGGCGAACATGTGTTGAAGGTCGGACGCGGCGGGACCGAAATCGTCTTTCCGGGCGAGGCGCGCGCCGTGGAGACCGCGGTGGACCGGCCGCGGTTTTCGACGCGGCTGGCGGCGGCCTCGATCGACCCGGAACACGAAACGGCGGTTGTCGAGATGCTGGCGGACGGCGGCGGAGCGACACCGCACGGGCGCCGCCGCAAGGAGCGCCGGCGCGGCGGAGACCGGCGGGTCGGGGAATGAACGATGGGGAGTCCGGAACCGTCACTGAACCCGGGGACGCCGGGATCATCCGGCGCCCGACGCGCGTCCATCAGGATCCCTTTCGACTTACAGCGACCGGAGGCGGACACCATGCGACACCCCACGCCCATCGACCCGCAGGCCCACGCCGTCTACGCACGCGACAAGATGGGCAAGACCACTCTGTTCCGGTCCGACCGGGTGATGGTCGGCCTCAACGCCTTCGAGCCGGGCCAGGAGCACAAGCTGCACTCCCACGCGGGGATGGACAAGGTCTACCACGTGATCGACGGCGAAGGGCTGTTCCTGCTCGACGGCAAGGAGGCTCCGATGCGGGCCGGCACCCTGCTCGTGGCGCCGGAAGGAGCGCCGCACGGGATTCGCAATACCGGGACCGGACGACTGCTGGTGCTCGCGGTCCTGGCGCCCGCGCCGACGTGATCCGGCCGGGCGAGGCACCACTTCCGTCGAGGAGCCCGCTCATCCGGCGGCCGACGCACTGCACCGAGTGCGATCGGATCGAGCAGCGATGTTCGACACGCATGCGATTGCACGCAGCCTGACCGCCGCCGATCCGACTCCGGCGCGGGCTGACGCCATCACCGGCGACGTTCGTCAGGCCGCAGAGCATGACGCGGCCGACGCTCCCGGCGGCCGACGCACGACCTGCGATGGAGCGTGGATGCGGGCGGTCGGGACTACTGCCTGCCGATCGCCGCCCGGCCCCGCCGGAGCACGTACTTGCGGATCTTGCCGGTCGCCGTCTTCGGCAACTGCTCGACGAAGCTGAACCGGCGCGGCGTCTTGAAGTGCGCCATGTTCTCGCGCGCCCAGGCGGTCAGTTCCTCGGCGGTGGCCGACGCCCCGGCGTTCAGCACCACGAAGGCGTGGGGCGTCTCGCCCCAGCGTTCGTCGGGGACGCCGACGACGGCGATCTCGCAGACGGCCGGGTGGCGCATCATGACGCCCTCGACCTCGACGGAGGAGATGTTCTCGCCGCCGCTGATGATGACGTCCTTGAAGCGGTCGCGGATCTCGACGTAGCCGTCCGGATGGACGACCGCCGCGTCGCCGCTGTGGAACCAGCCCCCGCGCATCGCCGTCGCCGTCGCCTCCGGATCGTTGTAGTAGCCGGCGGTGACGACGTTGCCGCGCACCACGATCTCGCCCAGCGTCCGCGCGTCGCGCGGGACCTCGGCGCCGCCGTCGTCGACGACCCGCAGCTCGCCGGACGTGATCAGCTCCACCCCCTGCCGCGCCTTGACGGTGGCCCGCTCGTCGGCCGAGAGGCCGCGGTGCTCCGGGCGCGGCTCGCAGACGGTGATGAACGGCGCGGTCTCGGTCAGTCCGTAGACGTGCAGCAGCTCCCACCCGAACTCGCCTTCGAGCCGCTGGATGGTCGCCGCTGCGGGGGGCGCGCCGGCGGTCATCACGTTGACGCCGCGCCGGACCTCGCCCCGCGCGCCGGCGGCGGCGTTGGCCAGCATGATCAGCACCGTCGGCGCCGCGCACATGTGGGTGACCGACTCGTCGCGCATGAGCCGGAACGCCAGCGCCGGATCGACCGCGCGCAGGCAGACGTGCGCCCCGCCGACCGCGGTCACGACCCAGGTGAACGTCCAGCCGTTGGCATGGAACATCGGCAGCGTCCAGAGGTAGCGCGACCCGCAGTGCATCGGCCAGTGGACGAGGGTGCCGACCACGTTCGTCCAGGCGTTGCGGTGGGTGATCATCACGCCCTTGGGACGCGACGTCGTGCCGCTGGTGTAGTTGATGGTCAGCAGGTCGTTCTCGTCCACCGCCACCGCCTCGAAGACCGGGTCCTCGGCGCCGAGCCGCGCCTCGTAGTCGAGCCATCCCTCGCGCGCGCCCTCCAGGGCCACGAGATGCTCGACGCCCGGACAGGCGCCGCGGACGCCGTCGACCGCCTCCAGGTAGTCCGCGTGGGCGCAGACCACCTTCGCGCCGCTGTGACCGATGATCCAGGCGATCTCGTCCGGGGTCAGCCGGAAGTTGACGGGGACGAGCACCGCGCCGATCTGCGGCACGGCGTAGAACGATTCGAGCTGCGCGTGGGTGTTCGGCGCGACGTAGGCGACCCGGTCGCCCCTGCCGACGCCCAGCTTCTGCAGGGCGGCGGACCAGCGGTCGCAGCGGGCGAAGAACTCGGCGTAGGTGAACCGGAGCGACCCGTCGATCACCGCCTCGCGGCCCGCGTAGAGGCTGCGCGCGCGGCGCTGGAACTCCAGCGGCGTGAGCGGCGTTTCCACGATGGCCCCGGATGATACCATGCAGGCTCGAGGGCCGCGGCTCGTGTCGGGCCGACAGGATCCGGTTCGCCGGCCGCTGTCCGCGGGACTTGCCGCTGTGTTCCTGACGATCGAGCTCGCGCCGGCCGCGGCGCCGCGACGTTCCGCAGCCGCAGGTCGAGCAGCGCCGGCCGGGCGACGCCGTCCATCGCCGTGTCGAGTGAATGAAAGCACCACGGATCGCGGAGATTGCCATGACGTTCGTTTCATCGCTGGAGCCGAAGCCCGTCTGGAGCCACTTCGACACCATCCTGACCATTCCGCGCGCTTCGAAGGACGAGGAGCGGATGCGGCGGCACGTCATCGGCGCCGCGAACGGAACCGGCTGCGACCACGCGGTCGACGCCGCCGGCAACGTCGTGGTGCGCAAGCCGGCCAGCCCCGGGCATGAAGGAGCGCCGATCACCATCCTGCAGTCGCACCTCGACATGGTGCAGGAGAAGAACGCCGACGTGGCGTTCGATTTCGCGACCGACGCCATCGTCCCGCGGCAGGACGGAGAGCATCTCTACGCCACCGGCACCACGCTCGGTTCGGACAACGGGATCGGCGTCGCGACGATGCTGGCGGTGATGGAATCGACCGATCTGGTCCACGGGCCGCTGGAACTGCTGTTCACCATCGACGAGGAAACGGGGCTCACCGGCGCGGCGCAGCTCGACGCCGGCCTGCTGTCGGGACGCCGGCTGATCAACCTCGACTCCGAGGAAGAAAGGGTCCTGTACGTCGGCTGCGCGGGCGGCGGCGACATGCGGCTCTCGCTCGGCGTCGCGCCCGCCGCGACCGGCGGCGGCGACCGCGCGGTGACGCTGGCGCTGACCGGACTGAAGGGCGGCCATTCCGGGTGCGACATCCACCTGCAGCGCGGGAACGCGGTCTGCCTGCTGGCGCGCGCCCTGTGGGCGGCGCACGCCGGCGCGCCGTTCCGCCTGGCCCGGCTCGAGGGGGGCAGCGCGCACAACGCGATACCGCGCGAGGCGTTCGCCACCGTCGTCGCCGGCGCGGCCGACGTCGAGAGGGTGACCGCGGCGGTACGCGCCGAGTTCGAAGCGTTCCGGGACGAATACCGGCCCGCCGACCCGGGCATGACGCTGGCCGTCGACGGCGCGCCCGCCGCCGGCAAGGCCTGGGGAGCCGAGGCCACGGCCACCGTGCTGCGGTTGATCTCCAGCCTGCCGCACGGCGTCCAGGCGATGAGCTACGACATCCCGGACCTGGTGGAGACGAGCAACAACGTCGCCACCGTCAAGGGCGCCGACGGCTCGCTGGTGATCACCACCAGCTCGCGTTCGTCCGTGGACGCGGCGCTCGACGCGCTGCGCCGCCGCATCCGCGCGACGGGCGAGCTCGCCGGCGCGGAGGTGGACGTGCGCCCCGCCTATCCGGGCTGGAAGCCGAACCTCGCCTCGGAGGTGCTCGACGTCGTCAGGAAGGTTCACGAGCGGGTGCTGGGATCGGAGCCGCAGGTCGCGGCGATCCACGCCGGGCTGGAGTGCGGCATCATCGGCAAGAAGATCCCCGGCATGGACATGATCTCGTTCGGCCCGGTGATCGAGGCCCCCCACTCGCCCGACGAGCGGGTCCACATCGGCTCGGTAGGGCGCTTCTACCGGCTGCTGACCGCGACGCTCGCGGAGCTGGCGTAGCTCCTCCCGGCCGGCGACGGCGAACACGGGATGACGAGCGGGCTCCCCGGCAGCAACGCGCTCCCGGGTCGGGCGCACATGGCCACCGTCGCCGCGCGAGACCGAACCATGCGCTCCTTCAACACCACCGGACCCGTCAATCCGGCGGACCACTACTGCATCCCGCCGCTCGAGCGTCTCGACCTGGACGACGTGCCGGCGCTCGTCAGGACGAAGAATTACTTCGTCCTGCACGTCCCCGGCAGACGGGCAAGACTTCCGCCCTCCTGGCGCTGCGTGATCTTCTGAACGAGCAGGGCTACGGCTGCGTGTACACCACGTCGAGACCGCGCGCACGACCCCACGAAGACGTGGAGCGGGCCATGCGGACGGTGCTTCCCGGGCTGGGTTCGGATGCAAGGTCGACGCTGGGCGACGACTTTCTGGCCAGGGTCTGGTCCGGCGTTCTCGCCGAATTCGGCTGCGGGAGTTCGCGGTGGAGTGCAAGGTCGTGCGGGACGGGACGGCCTGGAGAGTACGGTCGAGGATGGCGTGGAACAGACGGCGCGGTACATGGACCGTTGCGCGGCGGAGGCAGGGCATCTGGTGGTGATCGACCAGCGCGCGCGGGCCGGAGCTGGGACGAGAAGGTGTTCCACCGGCAGCGAAGGTCGGCGGGCGGCGTGCCGGTGGACGTGTGGGCATGTAAGGCGCCCCGCCGACGGACGGTAAGGGCGCGCTTCTACCGGCTGCTGACCGCGACGCTCGCGGAGGTGGCATAGGTGTCGTCAATCGGCGGGCCGTCCGCCGTCGAGCAGCAGCCCGTCGATGAGTTGCGCCGCGCGCCAGTTCCGGCCGAGCGCCTCCAGATACCGCTCCCGGACACCCAGCATCCGCCGTTGCGCCGCCAGGACGTCCGCGTACTCCGCCGCCATTTCCCGGTAGCGGTCCCGCAACAGCCGATAGGCTTCCTCCGTGCGCGGCGCGATCTCTTCGCGATACATGCGTACCGCATCGGCCGCCGCGGCGTACTGCCGGAACCGCTCCGCGAACCGCCAGCGCAGATCGAACTCGACGCGGGCCACCTCGGCGCGCGCATGGGACAGATCCGCCACGGCCGCGGCTACGCCATCCTGGTTGCGATTCCACAACGGCACCGTCACCCCGACGTCGGCGAACACCTCCCAGCCGACCGGCGCGGGACCGGGGTCGAGCAACTCGCGGTTGTACCGCGGCCCGGCCCGCACCACCAGATCGGGGGCCGTCTCCTTCCGCGCCCGCCCCAGCGCCGCCTCGGCGCGGGCGACACCGGCCCGGGCGGCGCGCAACTCCGGGCTGTCGCGCAGCAGCCTCCTCAGCGCCGTCTCGTACTCGACCGGCGGGGGAACGGCGTCCTGGTCGCCGGCCAGCGGAGCGCGAGCGAGCGTCGGATCGCCTACCGCCTGTGCGAGTTGCCGCCAGATCCGCCGCTCTTCGTGGCGCGCCTCCTCGACCGCCACCTGCGCCTGCATGGCGTCGGCCTCCGCCACGAGCACGTCCGTCCGATCCACGACCCCGATGTTGGCAAGCTGCCGCGTGGTGACCACCAGGTCCCGGCCGTGCGACGCCAGTTCTTCACGAATCGAGGTCCCCCGCGCCGCGAGCAGCGCGTCGCGATGGAGCAGCCGGACCGTGTTCAGCACCCGCTGGCGCTGCCGGTCCCGGTCGGCGCGCGCCACGCTGGCTTCACGCTTCCGCACGGTTCGATCCGCGCCGAGGCGCCCGCTGATCGGAAACATCTGCTCCACGAAGAAACCGTGCTCGCCCCAGCGAATCGTGGGGCCGCCGCTCACCTCCTCTGCCGTATAGCCGATCGTCGGATTCGGCCAGCGACCGGCCTGTTCGGCGAGCGCGTCGGCCGCCGTGATCCGTGCGGCGGCCTGCGCCAGGGTCGGATCGTTCGCGAGCGCCATGCGCTCGAGATCGTCCAGCGTCAAAGATGTCGGCGTCCGCGGCGGCGCCTGCGCCAGCGCCGCCATTCCGAATGACGCGAACAGGGCGAGCGTGACGGCGGCGGTGGCGCGAGGGGCGCCGGCCGGGCACTCGGGAGACACGGCCGCGTACGACTGGATCCCGGGCGCGATCGCCATCAGCCCACCTCCGTCGCCCGGGTCGCGTGCGGCCGGTCCATCCGCGACCCGGTCGGACCGCCGGCCGCGCGTTCGGCGACTTCCGCCTGGATCGCGTCGAACGCAGCCGGCTCGAGCACGCGGACCATCGTCATCATGCCCATCATCCCGCCGCTCCAGCTCGGGCGCAGTCCGCGGGTCTCCGGCTTCGAGACCATCTCGTCCATAACCATGAACATGTCCTGAGGGAACCCGGGAACGTGCGGGGCGTCGGCCGACGTCCCGCGACGCATCCGTCCCGGCCCCACCATCGACACCATCCGGTTCATCATGTGATGCGGCAGGTGGCAGTGCAGCACCCAGTCGCCGGGGTGCGTCGCCTCGAACTCCACGTCGCGCGCCTGGGCCACACCCAGGAGTAAGGTGTTCCCCGGTTGCCACGCCGCCTCCGGAATCCGCCCGCCTTCCGTCGCCACCGTCCGGAACGTGTGGCCGTGCAGGTGGACCGGATGGTGGTCCATCCCCATGTTCACCATGCGGATCCGCACGCGCTCGCCCCGCCGGACCAGCAGCGGCGTCGTGGCCGGCGCGGCGCGGCCGTTGATGGTGAGCCAGTTGAACTCCATCTCCATCGTGTTCGGCACGGTGCCGTTCGGCAGGATCGCCCACTCCTGGAAGATGAGGCCGAAGTCGCGCTGCACGCGCGGCCGGTACGCCTCGCGCGGGTGCATGATGAAGAGGCCGATCATGCCCATCATTTCCTGCATCGCCATGTGCGAGTGGTAGAAGAACGTACCGTGCTGGCGCAGCGCGAACTCGTAGACGAAGGTCTCGCCGGGCGCGATGGGATCCTGCGTCAGGCCCGGCACGCCATCCATCTCGATCGGGATCTCGAAGCCGTGCCAATGCATCGAAAAAAGCTCCGGCAGCCGGTTTTCGACCACCAGGCGGACACGGTCTCCCTGGGTCACTTCCATGGTCGGGCCCGGCATCGTGCCGTTGAATCCCCAGCAATCGACGATCCGGCCCGGCAGGAACTCCCGCCTCACCGGTTCGGCGACGAGGTGGAACTCCTTCACCCCGTTCGCGTCGATCCGCCGCGGTCGAAGGGTCGGCAGGTCCGGGGTCACGATCGGGAGGGGCGCGGCGGTCTCGCCCGCATGGTCCCGTCCGTCGCCTGCCTGTGCCCCGGCAGGCGCGGCGGCTCCGCCCACCGAGACCGTCGCCGTAGCGCCTGCGCCCAACAGCGCCGACCTGAGAAAACGTCGTCGGCCGGTTCTCATTCCGTTGCTCCTTCCGCGCTGCCACGCCGGAGCCGCAATCGCGCAGCCGGCGACAGCGCCGCCGGAACGCCGCCGGTCCGATTGCACGCGCCTGCAAGCCGCGCGCCGGACACCGCGGCGTCCGTCAAGAAATCAGAACGTGAAGATGAAGAACGACGCGCCGCGGCGGATCAACAGCGCAATGGAGGCAGGAACCCGTTCGGTACGCAGGCAGACGGGACCGGCCGATCCGGCAGGATCGGAGGTGGGGCGGCACCGGGCGACGCGGGCGGCGACGACGCAACGAGCGTCTCGACCTGATCCGACGCGCCGCTTGCGGCGGACGACGATGCGTACTCGTGCGCACACTCGTCGACGGGATCGAGCGGCGCCGAGGCGCCACGGTCATGGTGGTGGGCTGGCTCCTCGGCGTGGACCATGTCCGCCTCGGGCGCCTGCGCGCACAAGCCCGTGCAAAGCACGCGCAGGCTCGGCAGCACCAGCAGCAGCGTGATGCACAGCAGATGACCAGCGAGTCGCGCCACGATTGCCGATCGTAGCACGAACGTGGGTCGGAAAACCGTGAAACGTGCACCGTCAGGGCGACGCCTGCCGCCGCTCCTCGTGGCGTGCCCCGCGCGCTGCCATCCCATCTACGATTGACTGAGCAAGTACGGCAACGGCCATCAACATCGCCCACCGGCAGGACCTCGAGAGCGTGTCGAGCGGCTGACGGCGCGACTCGATCTGTACGGGCGCGGGCGGAAGGTCGCCGTCATCGAGCGCGCGCTGGATGCTCTTGAGAAGCACGAGGAACGGACCCGGCCATCGAAGCGTCGCTCGAACTTCTCGCCCATGCGGGCGATCGGTACCGCGAGCGAACGCGCGGTCGGCGCGTTGGCCGCGGTAGAGAGTCGTGACGAGACGGCGGCAACGGACTTCTCCGACACCGATGCGGACGGCCAGACGTCTGCATCGTTCCGCGCTTCTCCGTCGTCATGTCCCCCGGGCGGCAGGGATAGATACCGCACCCCGGTCATCCCAGCAAGCCCTACGTCGCGCTCCCGGACATCGCAGTCGCCGGCCCGCGCCCGGCGTGCAAGCGCCGACGCGACCTCCACTTCCGACAATCGGCTGACCGCCGCGGAACCGGATACCAACCATCGTTCGACGGCGCCGCTCCCGGGTTCGCGCACGTAACGCTTCGCCGGGGCGCCGGCGTCGAAGAACCGGATCAGAATCGATCCTCCCGGTCCTCGATGATGGTCTCGGAGAGGGAACGTCCCCTCACGACGACAGGTTAGTGGACGCGCTGCAGCGGTTTCCCGGTACCGGTCACGACACCTTCCGCGCGCAGGCGAGCCAGGCGCGCCTCGATGGACTGTCCGGCCATGTCGACCGGAGTAACCGTGGCGACCGGCTGGCCGCGGTCGGTGATCGTCAGGGTCCGCCCCTCGCAGACCTGTCGCAGGTACGTTCCGAGACGCGTCTTGAACTCCCGGGCGCCGACGGCAAGTGGCTCAACCGGTCAGGACGGTCAGGAGCAACAAACCGTGACTATGGTAGAGCCGGGCCGTCAGTCCACCGGGTTGCCGCGGGGGTCCCTGAGGGTCCGGTAGCCGTCCGCCCGGTCGCGCGCCACGTGGGCGTCCCGGTAGAAGCCGGCCGTGTGGAGCGTGATCGTCACGTCGTCGGCGCCGGCGTTCTCCCAGTACCAGCCGTGGACGCCCGTGAAGGGGGCGACGTAGCTGCCGTGCGCCACGTCGTTTTCCTGCGCGTCGAAGCTCTCCGCGTAGCCGGGCGGCGCCCCGTCCGGCGCGCTGTGGAGGTTGTACTCGAGGGGCCCGGTGGCGGTCCAGGAATAGACCATGGTCCCACCCTCCTGGATCCGGTAGGTGTACTCGACCCATTCGCCCGGGCGCACGCGGAACTCGTACGAATCGATCCGGTACTCGTCGTCTTCCGCCGTGACCGCGACGACCTGCGCGAGCGCGAGCAGGCCGAACAGCTCGCCGGTGCCGAGCGGGTCGACGCCGCGCTCGGCCGGGAGGACGGCCCCGACGAAGACCAGGGCGGCCGTGAGCAGCGATGCGAGCGCGGCGATGCCGAGCCTCCGGAGGGAGACCGGCGGGGCCGTCGACGAAGGAGCAGGGTCGGCCATCGTAAAAATCAGGAACGGGGATCGGCCATCAGGGATAGAAGACGTAGCCGAACAACTGCTGCGCGGTCAGCAGGAACCCGCCGCCCATCAGCGCGGCGTTCGTCACGAACGCATGGCGGACGAAGCTCGGCCGCATCCGCCACAGGGTAATCGCGATGAGCACGGCGCTGAGGGCCAGGACCTGCCCGATCTCGACGCCCACGTTGAAGCTCAGGATGTTGGCGACCAGCCCGGCGTCGGTGACCGTGAACTCCTGCAGCTTGGTGGCGAGGCCCAGCCCGTGGAAGAGCCCGAAGATCAGCACCGCCGCCTTCGTGTTCGGGCGGACGTTGAACACCCGCTCGAAACCGTTCATGTTCTCGAACGCCTTGTAGCAGACCGACAGGCCGATGACGGCGTCGATGAGGTAGGCGTTCACCTCCAGCCCGCCGAGCACGCCCAGCAGCAGCGTGATGCTGTGCCCCAGCGTGAACAGGCTGACGTAGAGGACCACGTCCCGCAGGCGGTACAGGAAGAAGATGACCCCGACGAGGAACAGCAGGTGGTCGGTGCCGGTGACCATGTGCTTCGCCCCGAGGTACAGGAACGGGGCCGGCGCCGGACCGTCCACCCCCTGGACGAACGCGGCGTTCTGCGTGTCCATCGGGTGGCCGCCGGCGGCGGCGGGCAGCAGGAGCGGCGCCAGCAGGACCGCGGCGGCGACAGCTAAGCGCAGGGACCGGCTCGCGCCGCCCGGGATGCAGTGGCTCATGTCGTGAAGGATACGTTCAGCGGCCGGACATGGCAACGGGCCCGGCGTCGGTTCGCCGCGCCCGGGCCGTTCCAATATCGCCGACATCGCAACCACCCTGCCACCGGCGCGCCCACGAACAGGTGAGCGGCGGATCCACCGGCAGCGGCGCCGTGCCACGGTCGCCTGTCTGTGGTCGGATCCGTCTACTGCTCGTTGGTCGGCCGCCCGCCCTTCGGACCGATGGTGTTCCGCAGTACGCCGACGTTCTCGAGCTCGATCTCGACGACGTCGCCCGGCTGCATCGCCGACGTCGAACCCGGCGTGCCGGTGAAGATCATGTCGCCCGGCTCCAGCGTCACGTAACGGCTGATGTAGCTGACCAGATGGGAGGAATCGAACAGCAGGTCGCGGGTCCGTTGCGACTGCATGACCTGGCCGTTCACCCGCGTCTGGAGCAGCAGGTCGTCGTAGTCGGCGCCGCGGGCCATGACCGGCCCGACCGGCCCGAACGTGTCGGCGCCCTTGGCGCGGAACCACTGCAGGTCGTTGCTCTGCCAGACCCGCTCGCTGATGTCGTTGCCGGCGGCGACGGCGAAGATGTGGTCCGGCGCGTCCTCGACGGAGACGTTGCGCGTCACCTTGCCGATGATCAGCACCATCTCGCCTTCGAAGTGCAGGTTCGTGGCGTCCTCGTAGTAAGTGATCTCCGCCTCGTGGCCGATCAGCGACGTGGCGTGCTTGTCGAACAGGCCGGGGTACTCGGCCGGCTGCGCCCCGCCGAGGTGGCTGCGGTAGTTCAACCCGGCCGCGACCACCTTCTGCGGCTCGCTCGGCGGGAGCAGGATGACGTCGCCCAGCGCCACGGTGACGCCGGTCCGCTCGGCCGACTCGAACACGTTGCCGCCGAGCTGGTGGATGGTCTCCCCTTCGAGAATCCCGTACGAGGTCGCCCCGCCGTGCTCGTACCGCACGTACTTGGTCACGTCCTGTCCGAACGCGGACGCGCCGACGGCCAGCACCGCCACCGCCGCGACCGCCGACACGAGATGCGTGCGCTTCATTTGCCCTTACCTCCTCTGGAACTCGACAGAATGTCGTGAATGTTGCGACCGACCGGTCACGCGCCGGGAATATAGCACCCCACGGCGCGCGTCTCCGAGAACGCCGGGGTCTCTCCGGCCGCGATGCGGCGCAGCCTGTCGTGCAGGTCACGGGTTCTGGGCGCCCTGCGCGCCACGCCGAACGAGACGAACCGATCGTCGATCCGTCCCCGGTAGATCATCCGCCGCCGCGCGTCGAACACCGCCACCTCCGGGGTGACGGTGGCGCCGGCCAGCGCCGCGAGCGCGCCGTCCACGTCCCGCACCGCCCCGAACGGATAGCCGAACGATGCGCGGTGCTCCCGCAGCTCGTCGACCGGGCGGCGCGCGTCGACGTAGACCAGCCAGAACCGGCCCGTGCCGGCGAACTGCTCGTGCAGCCGCCGGATCTCCGGCGCGTAGCGGTTGGATATCGGGCAGTCGGTCATCACGAACAGCAGGACCGTCGCCGCGACGTCGTCGGCCGGGGCAAGCGGCGCGACCGGCGTTCCGTCGAGCGAGGGCGCCGTCATCGTCACGGCGTCGGGAACCCTCGGGACGGTTGGAGCCGGCGTCGGGATCACAGCGGCGACGGACCCGCCGCCGGTTCCCGGCCGTCCGGGATCGGGCCTGCCCGAAGAACGCGTCAGGCTCGCAGCGGCGACGGACCCGCCGCCGTCCGGTTCTCTCGCCGCTGCGCCCCCCGCCGGCTCGGTCGGGCCCGCGCCCCCCGCGACCCACCCGACGGCGGCCGCGCACGCAAGCGTCCCGACGCATCGGACGCTGTTGATTCGAAGGCGGTTTCCACGCCTCATACTGCCTTCGTAGCGTAGCACGCCCGCATGCTATCCTGCCCGCAGGGGACGACCGGCCGTCGGCGACGTTGCGGGAGGCCCCGACGCCGGCCATACGGGATCGCCCGCGGTAGTTTCCCGCGGCCTCGTTGAAGCATTGAAGCATGGAAGCATGACTGCCACCGCCGACCTGCTGACACGCGATCGCGCCCATCTCATCCATCCCCTGCACGAAGAACCGCTGCACCGGAACGCCCGCGTGTGGGTGAAGGGCGACGGGGCGATCCTCACCGACGCCGACGGCCGCGAGTACGTCGACGGCCTCGCCGGGCTCTGGAACGTCACGGCCGGCCACGGCCGGACGGAGCTGGCCGACGCGATGCGCGAGCAGGCGGCGGCGCTCGCCTACGTCTCCGGCTACGCCGGCAGCTCCAACCCGCGCGCCATCGAGCTGGCCGAACGCCTTGCGGCGCTCTGCTACCCCTCGATCAACCGCTTCTTCTTCACGAGCGGCGGCGGCGAGGCGACCGACAGCAGCATCAAGATGGCCCGCGCCTACTGGAAGCTCCGCGGCCGGCCGGACAAGACGAAGGTGATCTCCCGGATCGACGGCTACCACGGGGTCACCCTGGCCGCGATGAGCGCCACCGGGCTCAGCCGCTACTGGCCGCTGTTCGAGCCGCGTGTCCCGGGCTTCTCGCACATCCCGGCGCCCGATCCGTACCGCTACGAGGCGCCGCCGGGCGAGAGCCAGGGGGTGGCCGCCGCCAACGAGCTCGAACAGGCCGTCCTGCGGGAGGGACCCGACACGGTGGCGATGTTCATTGCCGAGCCGGTGCAGGGCGCCGGCGGCGTCATCGTGCCGCCGGACGACTACTTCCCCCGCATCCGGGAGATCTGCGACCGCTACGAGGTCCTGTTCGTCGCCGACGAGGTGATCACCGGCTTCGGCCGGACCGGCCGCCTCTTCGCCCTCGATCACTGGGGCGTCGAACCCGACGTCATGCAGTTCGCCAAGGCGAGCACCTCGGGCTACTTCCCCTTCGGCGGCATCGGCATCAGCGATCGGGTGGCCGAGGCCCTCGACGAGGCCGGCGAGCCGTGGATGCACGCCTACACCTACAGCGCGCATCCGGTCGGCTGCGCGGTGGCGCTCCGGACGCTGCGGATCATCGAGGACGAACGGTTCCCGGAGCAGGCCGCGGCCAAGGGCGAGGAGCTGCTTGCCCGGCTCGACGCCGCGCTCGCCGATCACCCCCACGTAGGGAACATCCGCGGCAAGGGGCTGATGTGCGCGGTGGAGCTGGTCGAGGACCGGGCGACGAAGCGGTCGTTTCCGGCCGAGCACGGGATCGGCGCCGCGGTGCTCCGCGCCTCCATCGACCGCGGCCTGGTCAGCCGCGTGAAGGCCGACACCTACGTACTGGCCCCGCCGATCGTCGTCACCAGCGCGCAGATCGACCGCACGGTGGAGATCCTGGCCGAGTCGATCCGCGCCGTCCTCGAGTGACGCGCACGCCGCGCATTGACAAACCACTATTCTCGGCTACATACTGCGGGTACAAGTTCGATCGGCCAGAAAGGATGACTTCAAGACTGATGCCCCGACTTGTTGAGGAAGAGCAATCCGCGGGCCAATCGCCTGAACCAGGCGACACCGCACTGCATTCGCCGACAGCACCTTCGGAGGGCGTTGCAGATCCACAACGCCGCCTACCAGTGTGCGTTCCCGACGAGATTGCGAAAGACATAACCGAGTCGCTCGTTCGCCTGCAAAATGCGCGCCGACGCCCTCTATTCGCTCTTATTGCCGGCCAAATAGACGACAACATTTGGGATCATGTCTATTCGTGGAAGCTCGAGCTCCGGGCCGCCGGACAAGTCGGACCAGTCGATATCCTAATCCATTCACCCGGCGGCGTTCTCACCCCTTGCTACTTGGTAGCTCGTTTTCTGGCGCATTGCATGAGGTCCTGGACAGCACTCGTTCCGCGACTTGCAGTCAGCGGTGCAACTCTCATCACACTTGGATCCCATGACATCATAATGTCACACGGAGCTCAACTTGGCCCGCTCGATCCGCAAGTAATCAGTAAACGGCCGCAGAAGTTCTTCACCAGCGAGCGCCAATCCCCGCTTGAAGCACTGGAGCTGGTGAGTTACGTGCGGGAACTCACGTTCTCTTCAATGGACACTTCCATGCATGAGCTCTTGAGGCAGGGGGTAGCCCCACAACGTGCGCTGGAAAGTTCTATTGAAATTGCCACACGCGTGGCGCGTCCTCTCTTGGAACGAATCGAGCCGTACGACTTGGCCGCACTGAGACTCGATAGTCGACTCGCTCGGCTGTACTGCGAGCGTGTGGCCCGACCGACCGACATGTCGAGACAGACTCAAAGGAATGCAAATTACGAAGCGTTGGTCGAGTTCTTTCCCGCGCACGAATTCGCGATCGACATCGTAGAGGCGCGAGATAGTCTCAAGTTCAAAGTTGTTGAACCTGACGACAAGATTGAACTCATTTTCGACGAACTTCGCCCAAGACTCGCTCGTCTTGAGGCTTACATCGGACTCGTTCCGGCGGATTCACCATCCAGGAGCTGACGCCATGAATCCTCCGTACGGGAAATCCTCTCTCACACCGGCCGAACGGCAGTCCGACGATGTCGATGTCCGTGAAATCATCAGAAAGTCCGACGAGCGTGCGCGCCGGTTCTTCGAGGCTCACATCAAACGTCCGCTCTTTCCATACTCGGGCCCCCGAACCGAGCCCACGAAAACGGTGACATCTGAAACGGAAAACTGATGTCGATCCGTCTTGCGCCACTGGCCGTCGTGACCGTGTCTGGACTACTATGTTCTGACGCGATCGCCTGACACGAAGGTGTGGCTCTTCTTCGTAGAGGGCTATCTCGCTTATTCGTAAGGGTTCTGCCCGCGGACGATCCCTCTTCGGTGCACTTTGCGCGGGGACGGCCCCTGTCCAGCATCCCCACCGGCCTCTTTCGGACAGCCGCGGCAGCCGCCACGGCCTGATCACGGCGCCTGGACGCTTCGGTCTGTCTCCACCGGCGCGCTCCCCTGGACATTCGCGCGGCGTTTGCTACGGTGTCGTGGGAAGGGAGACGCCTCTTTGATGGCCGTGGCGACGACGAGGTTCTCGGGACGCGCCTTCAGCGCGCAAGAGGTGACGCTGATCCGCGAGGTCGTGCGGGACTGTTCGGGCTTGAGCCGGATGGAGCTGGCGCGCACCGTGTGCGAGCTGTTGCCGTGGCGGCGGCCGAACGGGAGACTGAAGGCCCGCGAGTGCCGAGAGTTCCTGGAGCGGCTCGATGCGGATGGGACGCTGGTGCTGCCGGCCAAGCGCCGGGGCCGCGCGGTCGGTTCGGTCACCCGCGTTCCCCGGACGGGGGCGGGGGAGCCGGGGCGCCCGCTGCTCGGCAGCGTGCGCGACGTCGAGCCGCTGCGGGTCGAGTTGGTGCGCGAGCCTGTCCAGCGCCTGCTGTTCCGGGAGTTGGTGGGACGCTACCACTACTTGGAGCACAAGGTCCCGTTCGGCGCCCACCTGCGCTATCTGGTGTTTGCATCGCGGCCGGTCCGCGCGGTGGTCGGCTGCCTGCAGTTCTCCAGCCCGGCGTGGCGCATGGCGGTCCGGGACCGCTGGATCGGCTGGGACGAGCGGACTCGGGCGCGGAATCTCCAGCGCGTGGTCAACAACAACCGCTTCCTGTTGCTGCCGTGGGTCGCGGTGAAGAACCTGGCCAGCACCGTGCTGGCGCGCGGCCTCGGGCAGTTGGTGGCGGACTGGCCGCGTCACTACCGCCTCGAGCCCTGGCTGGTGGAGACGCTGGTAGTCCGGTCGTCCATCAATTTCGCTGGCTTGCCGCCGGAGTCATCGCGCTGGCCACCGGCGCCACCGGGATCGCATGCGTCTGGCCGCCGTAGCGTAGCACGCCCGCGTGCTATCCTGCCCGCAGGGGACGATCGGCCGTCGGCGACGTTGCGGGCGGCCCCGACGCCGCCCCGACGCCAGCCATGCGGCGGATCGATCGCCTGCGGGAGTTTCCCGCGGTCTCATTGAAGCAAGCCCATGACTGCCACCGCCGACCTGCTGATACGCGATCGCGCCCATCTCATCCATCCCCTGCGGGGATCGCGGAAAGGACGGCGCGCCGGATCCTCGACGTGCTGTGCGAGGGCGGCATCCTGCGCATCATCAACCCCGGCAGCGGCCGTCGGACGACCGTGCTGGCGTTTCCCGCCCTCCTGAACGGCGCCGAAGGCAAGCAGGTGTTTTGACGGTCACGCATGACCGACAAACGTCTTTGTCAGCCAATTTTCGGAAATGTGGCCGTCAAAAAATGTTGTCGGTCACGAATGGCCGACAATCCGGCTCGGACGCCTCGGGCATGGCCATCGCACCACCGCGCCGCGCGAGCGCGCCTGTTCGAACCTGCCGGCCGTCGATGCACAAGGGATGCAGGTCGTCACCCCGCGCGCTCCGCGGCGGAGTGGAACACCCCGGAACAGGACCATCGGACGAGCGACGCGCTCATCAGAAGCCCCTCGGCGACCTCCACCGGCTCGGAGACGCCGGCTGCGTGGTCACGAACGACGGTCCGGTTCAGCCCCCGCGATCCGGCGAAGGTGCGCACCCGCATCACGCCGTGCGGCGCCCCCCAGACCGAGCGCGCTGGTCACAGGTCATGGCGGTCTCCCGGATGCCTCCTGAATGCCGGGGTCGATCTGGTCGCCGCAGGCGATTCGCCGAATCGGCGCTTGGTCGACGGGTCCCGCCCTTGACAGCCCCCCTCAATCTCAACGACATGCTTGAGCGGCTCTTGACAGACGCTATGATTACGGAATAGAGCCAGTCAACTGTCGGTTATCGCTGATTTCTTATACCGCATGGCTACCCTTGCAGCCTCGACCCGGGCAGCCACCGTCCTCCACGGCGATGCCTACGACCTGTTGCCGTCGCTCGATCCCGGAAGTATCGATCTTCTCATCACGAGCCCGCCGTACTGGGGCCATCGAACGTACGAGCAGGACCATAACTGGAACATTCTCCGGGATTGGCTGGAGACGGGTGCGGGCAAGGATGACATGCCCGGCTACGATTGGTACCGACACAACGGCGGCACGCTGGGACTGGAGCCGCTGCCCGAATGGTATGTCGCGCATCTCGTCGAGATTTTCGAGCTGTTCCGCCCGTCACTGAGACCCTCTGGAAGCCTCTGGATCAACATTGGCGACACCTACTTCGCGCGCTGGTCCAGCATTCGACAGAGTGGGCGCCAGGGATTGGGCGACACGTCTCGGCAACGCCGGCGGACCCCGATGGGCGGCTACCGCCAGGAGAAACAATTGCTGCTTGTTCCCGCCCGGTTCGCGATCGCGATGCAGGAAAAGCGCTGGATCCTTCGCAACGACCTGATCTGGCACAAGCCGAACGTCCCACCCCGCCCTGAGACGGACCGCCTGCGCCTGAGCCATGAACACTTCTTTCATTTCGTCGTGCGGCCAACGAACGGGCGAGCCAGGTACTACTACGACATGTCCGAGACCGAGGCAGGGTCGAACGACGTCGTCAGGCAATACGTTCGTCCGGGAGAAAACGGACATACGGCGACGTTCCCCGAGTCCCTGATCCGGCCTCGCATCCTTAGCAGTTGCCCCCCCGGCGGAACCGTGCTCGATCCTTTCTGCGGCACCGGCCGTGCATTGGCTGCGGCGGTCGCTTCCAGACGCCGGGCGATCGGAATCGACAGCTCCGCAACCTATTCGCAGGCGGCATCCAATCTCACGAAGAGTTACCAACTGAGATTGATGGATTCGGATGGCTCGTCTGTCCGTACCGGGCGCTCGATCCTGACTTGGTAGAAAACGTCGTGCGCCGACTCTTCGGTGCGGCGCCGGAGCAACGGCTGCTGGTCGTCCCGGCGCCCGCCCTCGCCAATCAGGCCATGCGGGCGGAAATTGCCGGACAGGCTGATAACGGAGCTCTCGCCGTCGTCTACTTGCAGAACAAGCTCGGCGGCGAAATCACGGTGGGTGCGACGGACCGATCTCCCGAACTGTCCTTCGACATGACACTCGTCGAACTCGCTGCCGCCAACGGCGGATCCGTACGTGTCGGACGCTTCGGTGTCCTCGAACTACAGACAATGGACTTTCACGGATCGTACCGCCGGGCCGTGCAGAATCTCAAGGACGCCCTGCGCCTCCACGGACCGGATTTCGCGGATGTCCTCCAGAACAACCAGCGCTGGCTCGCCGACCGGATCGAGGGGCCGAACATCGCGAACGTGTTCAAGCGCACGTTCTACCAGATGATGCTCAAGTTTCAACTCGGCGTGCATCCGCGGTCCGTGGGCACGGCGCTCGCGATCCCGCAGGCCGTCTGGGACAGTTGGCAACCCATCTCGGCCGACCTCGGCTCGTTTCGCAAGGTGACGGCACGCATGCGCTGCAACGTCCGGACGCGCATGACGGCGACGTTCGGGCCTGGATCTACGTCTTCGACATAGACGAGAGGCCTGACTCGCACCCGAGTCCGATTGTGGTCAGGCAAGCGATCGCGACGAACGCCGCATCGATTGCGTATTACGCGCTGGAAGAAGTCCCGAACCGCGCTTTTTCTGAAGCCGGTTCTGCCGGTACGGTCGTGGCCGCGATCCACCGTCGGCCATCCGCGTGGTGGCCGGAACTGGCGGCGCCTCCCGCGACGTCGTGACACGGCGCAACGGCCGACGGCCATCCTGAGTCACCGAGCTGGCCGGCCGCGCCACCAGGACCGCATGCGTCTGGCCGCCTCCGGACCGGCCAGGGCTGCGCCCGCCCAGAAGATCACCTCCGCGACGACGATGACGCCGGTCGCCACCGTGCCGCGAGCCGCGACGCTCAGCGGCAGAAACGCGACGCCCGGCAGCAGGACCCACAGGGCGAGCGACGCGCCCATCAGGATCACGCCGGCCACCGCCCACCGGCTCGCACGTACCGGAGCCCGACCCGGTGGGCGCTCGGAAGCCACGGACGGCGGCGCCCGGAGTGTCATGTGACAGTGGGCCGTTCGAGACGCCGCCGGCCCACCGCCGCCGGCCCCGATCTCACGGCTCGGTCGACTCCGCCCCGTTCCGCCCGACCGCGAAGCGACCGATCGCGTGTCCGCGGAACGTGCCGTGCTCGAGCCACTCGCGCGACGCCTCGTGCATGAATCGGTACTGCGTCTTCTCCCACACCGCGAAGTGGGTCGCGCAAGCCATTGTCACCAGCACCTTGCCGTCGGCGCCGGCAAGGTCGTCGTAGAGCTGCTCGTCCGGCCCGAGCAGGCGGTCCTGCTCGCCGACCAGGATGAGGGTCGGCGCCTGCACCCTGCCCGCGTATTCCTGGTTCCAACCCCATGAACCCGCGGACGTGCGCACCCGCATCACGCCGTGCGGCGGCCCCCAGACCGAGCCGCGCTGGTCGTAGGCCATGACCGTCCGCCAGATGACCTCCTGAATGCCCGGATCGATCTGATCGTCGCAGGCGACGGTGGAGCGCCAGCGCCCGTTCTCCAGCGTGTCCCGGGTCTGCAGGCGCATCGGCACGTCGCCGGCGGGAATCATCGCCGGCGGGTCCGACGGCCGGTTCCGCACGTAGCCCGGGGCGAACAGTACGAGCTTGTCGATCTTCTCGGGGTGGCGCGCCGCGAAGCCGCCGGTGCGCGGGCCGCCCGCCGACCAGCCGACGAGGCTGACCCTGTCGACGCCCCGCAACGCGCGGACGTAGTCGACGACGCGGCCGATCTCGTCCCAGTCCGACCGGCTCGTCGTCAGCCCGTGCCGGTAGCTCGGCTCGCAGTCCGCGGCCAGCGGGTTGGGCGTGACGATGGCGCGGTTCTCGGCCGCCATGTTGCACGGGTCGTCCATCATCGGCCGCGGCGACAGCCCGTAGCCGGTGTGGTCCATCGAGAACGTGTCGAAACCGGCCGCAGCCAGGTGCTCCATCCACGAGTAGTCCTTGTACGGCAGGTCGTAGTCCGGCACCGACGGGATCGACCCGCCGTGCACGAAGAGCACCACCCTGCCGTCCGGCCGCTCGCCCGCCGCGATCCGGTCGGCGAGTGCCCGACTCAGTTTCTCGTGCAGGAACAGGCCGACCCGCTCGCCCTCGTTCGCCGGGACCGTCGACGTGTGCGGCACGAAGCGGTCGATGGTGACGAAGGTGTCGTCCGCCGCACCGAGTCCGGTCGACGCCAGCAGGAGCGCACCGGGAATCGCCGCCGCCAGTGCGCCCGCCCGCCGCGTCGATGTATTCGTTCCGAACATGGCTCACCTCTATCCGTGACGCCGGCGCCGCCGGCCGGATACTTCCGTGACGCCGGCGCCGCCGGCCGGTCGACGCTTCGATCGAGCTCCCCGCCGCCCTCGCGGCGCGCCGGCGGGCGCGGCGCGCTACCGCGCCGGCTGAATCGGTCCCTCGGCGGGACGAGCCGTCCCGGCCACCTCGTACCCTTTCGCCTTCCAGTCGTTCAACGCGCAGAATTCGCCGGCGCTGTAACCGTGAGACCTGAAGAGCTCCGCAGCCCGGGAGCTCCGCCCTCCGGCGTTTCAAAAGAAGACGAGGCGCACGTCCTTCGGGATGTCCGCCATGCGGGCCTCCAGCTCGCCGACCGGAATGTGGATCGAACCGGGGATCGAGCCGCTCACGACCTCGTAGTCCTCCCGGACGTCGATCAGCAGGACCTCGGCGCCGGCGGCGAGCTGCGCCTTCAGCTCGTCGACGTCGAGCCGTTCGGTCTGCGCGGCGACCGATGCGGCCAGCACCAGACCGAGCATCGGGAACCACGCCGTCACGCGTGCGCATGCCCTCATCGTTCTCGCTCTCATCGCGGCACCTCTCATTTGAAGAATCCGATTCGACCCCCGCCGGACCCCGCGCTCCTGCATCAATGATGCCCCATGCGACACCCGTCCGCACCAGGAGGATCGCGGCATCGCCGCCGAACTCGCGGGGCGGAAGCTCGGCAGGGAGATCGGAGTTCCGTTCCGTTCCGACCCGGACCAGACGCGGACGATCGCCCGCCCGGACTGGTAGAATAACAGCCGGTCGCGTGACAGCCAGCCTGACCCGCCGCCTCTGCATCGCATCCATCGTCGCCTGCTTCGCGACGCATCCCGCGGTTTCGGCCCAGGAGCCGCGGACCCTCGCCGTCGCCCCGTTCACGAACGTCGGCGTCGAGCCGGACCGCGACTGGATCGGCGCCGGCATCGCCGAGACCGTCAGCACGGATCTGCGCGGCGCCGCCGGGATCGACGTGCTCGGCCGGGCGATCGTGGACGAGGCGGTGGCGAGCCTCGTCGGCGCAGGTCCAGGCCGTCCGACCGAGCGCGCGCTGATCGAGGTGCTGCGGGAGATCGGAGCGGACTACCTGCTGGCGGGGGCGTTCCAGCAACTCGGCGATCGGCTGCGGCTGACCGCGCGGCTGGTCGACGTCCAGAGCGAAACGGCGGTGGAGGCGTTCAAGGTCGACGGGCGCCCGGACGACCTCTTCGAGTTGCAGGATCGACTGGCGCGGGCCGTGCGCGCGGCCGTGCTCCCGGCGGCGCCGGCCGGCCGCGGCATCGCCGGCGGCGAGCTGCTGCTCGGTGGGACGGCCGCGGCGCGGTCCGGACCGGCGCCGGCCGCCGCTGCGCAGCCCCGAGGCGGGGCAGGCTTCGCGATAGGCACCCGGCGCAGCGTGCAGGCGCAGCGGACCAGCGATCCGCCGGCCATCGACGGCCGCCTCGACGATGCGGTGTGGCGCGACGCGGTGCTCATCACCGATTTCATCCAGACCAACCCGATCGAGGGCGCGGCCCCCACGGAGCGGACGGAGGTGTGGATCGCCTACGACGCCGACCACCTCTACTTCGCCTTCCACGCCCATTACACGAACCCGAACGAGATGCGCGCCAACCGCGTCGACCGGGACCAGACGCGGCGCGACGACTGGATCGCGGTGATGTTCGACACGTTCCTCGACCAGCAGCGCGCATACCGCTTCTCGGTCAACCCCTACGGGGTGCAGGGCGACGCGATCCTGCAGGGCGGCCGGCGCATGCGCGGGCCGCCGGGCGGCGGCGGCGACACGTCGTGGGACGCCCTGTTCGACACGGGCGGCGCCATCGTCGCCGACGGCTGGACGGCGGAGATGGCCATCCCGTTCAAGAGCCTGCGCTACCCGGCGCGCGGCGACGGCGAGCACCGCTGGGGTTTCCAGATCACCCGCACGATGCAGACCAAGGACGAGACGGTCGTCTGGTCGCCCATGACCCGGGCCATCGCCGGCACCCTGACCCAGATGGGCACGCTGAGCGGGCTGCGCGGCCTGTCGGTGAGTCGGAACCTGGAGTTTCTCCCGACCGCGACCGGCATCCAGCTCGGCCGGCTCACCGACACCGGCTACGTCGAGGGCAAGGCGGCTCCCGACCTGGGGCTGAACGTCAAGTACGGGGTGACGTCCAACCTGACGGCCGACTTCACGCTGAACCCGGACTTCTCGCAGATCGAGTCGGACCGCCCCCAGATCGAGACCAACCAGCGCTATCCGCTGTTCTTCCCCGAGCTGCGCCCCTTCTTCCTCGAAGGACAGGAGATCTTCGAGACGCCGGGCCGCACCAACCTGGTGCACACCAAGACCATCGTCGACCCGCAGATCGGCGGCAAGCTCACCGGCAAGACCGGCAACACGACGCTCGGCGTGCTCGTCGCCAACGATGAAGCGCCCGGCAAGTTCGACGATCCGAACGCCTACGGCTTCGGCGAAACGGCGCAGTTCGTCATCGGGCGCGCCCGCTACGACCTCTACTCCGAGTCGTACGTCGGCGCGATCATGACCGACCGCGAATTCCTGGATTCGTACAGCCGGGTCACCGGCGTCGACGGCCGGTTCCGGATGGGCCGCACCCACAGCGCCGAATTCCTCGCGGTCGCCTCGTCGCACCGCGACCTCGACGGCAACGCCAGGAGCGGACCGCTGCTCGACGTCGGGTTCCGGCGCGACGCGCGCCACCTCAGCTACAGCCTCGACTTCAACCGCATCGATCCGGACTTCCGCACCGACGCCGGCTTCGTCCGTCGTGTCGACACGCAGCGCTTCGACGCCGACGTCGAGTACGACTGGTGGCCGGAAAGCTGGATCATCAGTTGGGGGCCCGGATTCCGCTACCTGCGGAACGTGGACCACGCCGGCGTCCTCCAGGACGAGGACTTCCGCGCCGACGTCAGCCTGCGGTTCGCGCGCAACGTCTTCTTCCGCGCCGACGGCCGCCGCGAGATGGAACGCTTCCAGGGGATCGACTTCCGCAAGACGCGCTTCTCGATGCGCAACGGCATCAACACGAGCCGGCGCTTCTCGCTCTTCTACGGCATCGACTGGGGCGAGCAGATCCGCTTCGTCGACAATCCGTTCCTCGGCCGCATGTTCGACTACAACGTCAGCCTGACACTGCTGCCCACCTCCCGCCTGAACACGCAGTTCAGCCTCGACACCGCGCGGTTCACGGACATGCACACCGGCGAGCGCGTGTTCGACGTGAAGATCCTGCGCACGTTCAGCACCTACCAGTTCACCGACCGCCTGCTGGTCAGGAACATCCTGGAGCACGACACCGGCAACGGGAAGGTGGGGATCAACCTGCTCTTCACCTACCGCGTCAACGCCGGCACCGCCTTCCACGTCGGCTACGACGACCGGTTGCAGGAAGGCATCTACCTGGACCGGGAGCGGTTCTACAACCGCGACCTGCAGCGGCAGCGGCGGGCGTTCTTCACGAAGCTGCAGTACCTGTTCCGCTACTGATCCGTTCCGCTACCGCCGCGGCCAGCCTCTCCGCCGCAGCGGCGTAGAACTCGGGCACCATCTCGGCGGCATGGTCTTCGCGGCCGCCGGTTCGTACCAGTCGGCCAGAGAGTCCGCGGTGCGGCGGTCTCCGGGGAAACCGTCAACGCCGTACGGACCGTCGGAGATCAGACAGGTCGGACGGGGCCACTCGGCGTAGCAGTCCTCGGCGTGGCCGAACTGGATGGACGCGCACCCGCGAGAAAAGCGCTCGCCCGGCGCGGGTTCCGGTCGGCGGCGACGCTGTGACGAAAACAGTGGCACTCCTGCGACGGCAATGCCGAGCAAGTCCGGGAGCGGTCGATCAGCGTGGTACGATGGCCGCGATGTCCGGCGTCTCGACGCCCGCGCGACTCGACCAGATACTGCAAGCCGGACTGGAGCACCGCGACCGGAACGGCATCCGGCGGCGCCTGCGTCCCCTCGACAGCGGCATCGGCCCGCGGGTGGTCATCGACGGGCATTCCGTCATCCAGCTCTGCTCGAACGACTACCTGGGGCTCGCCGCGCATCCGGCGGTGACGCGCGCGGCGGCCGAAGCGGCGCTGGAGTACGGCGCGGGGGCCGGTTCGGCGCGTCTGATCGTCGGCACCTCGGCGCCGCACGCGGCGCTCGAGCGCGACATCGCCGAATTGAAGCAGACCGGGGCGGCGGTCGTGCTCTCCTCCGGATACCACGCCAACACCGGCGTCCTGCCGATTCTGGCCGGCGCCGACGACGTCGTCTTCAGCGACGAACTGAACCACGCCAGCCTCATCGACGGCTGCCGGCTGTCGCGGGCGGCCGTACGCGTCTACCGGCACGCCGACGCCGACCACCTGGAGCGGCTTCTGCGCGAGGCCGGCGGCTTCCGGCGGCGGCTGATCGTCACCGAGACGGTCTTCGGCATGGACGGCGATCTCGCGCCGCTGGCCGATCTGGCCGCGGCGGCCCGGCGCCACGACGCCTGGATCGTGGTCGACGAAGCGCATGCGACCGGCGTGTTCGGGCGCACCGGCGCGGGGCTCGTCTCGGAGCTCGGCCTGACGGAGGCGGTGGACGTCCAGATCGGCACGCTGAGCAAGGCCCTGGGCTCGCTGGGCGGCTACGCGGCCGGTTCGGCGTCGCTCGGCGACTGGGTGATCAACGCCGCCCGCACGTTCATCTACACGACCGCCCTGCCGCCGGCCGCGGTCGCCGCGGCGCGGGCCGCGATCGCGGTGCTCTCAGCCGAACCCGAGCGCCGGGATCGCCTGTGGGCGCATGCCACCTGGCTGCGGGAGCGCCTGACGGAAATCGGCTACCGGCTCGGCCCGAGCCGTTCCCCGATTCTGCCCGTCCTCGTCGGCGACGCCGAAGGGGCAGCCCGGCTCAGCGACGCGCTGCTGGCGCGCGGCGTGCTCGTCCCGGCCATCCGGCCGCCCACGGTGCCCGACGGCACGGCCCGCTTGCGCGTCACGCCGACGGCATCGCACACGGCGGCCGACCTCGCCGAGGCGATCGACGCGTTCGCGGCGGCAGGTCGTGAGACGGGCCGCCTTCGATGAGCGGCGTCAGCGAACCCGCGTTGTCCCACGACGAGCTCCGGCGCCTGGATCACACATACCTCTGGCATCCGTTCACGCCGATGCAGGCGTGGTTCGACGAGGATCCGGTGGTCATCGTCCGGGGCGACGGGCACGAGCTGATCGACGACGGCGGGCGGCGCTACCTCGACGGTGTCTCGTCGCTCTGGTGCAACGTCCATGGGCACAACCACCCGGCACTGAACGCCGCCGTCACGGCGCAGCTCGGACAGGTGGCGCACACGACGCTGCTCGGCCTGACCAACGTGCCGGCGGTGCGGCTCGCCGAACGCCTGGTGGAGCTGGCCCCGCCCGGCCTGACCCGCGTCTTCTACTCCGACAACGGCGCGACGGCCGAAGAGGCCGCGCTGAAGATGGCGCTCCAGTACTGGCACTTGTCCGGGGCGCCGCACAGGACCCGCTTCGCGTCGCTGGCGCAGGCGTACCACGGCGACACGCTGGGCGCGGTCGGCGTCGGCTACTCCGAGACCTTCCACCGGTTCTTCAAGCCGGTGCTGGCCGACGCGCTGCGCCTGACGCCGCCGCACGTCCGGCGCTGGCGCGACCGCCTCCCGCACGACGAAGCCGTGGCCCTGGCGGTGGCGGAAGCGCGCGAAGCCATCGCCCGCGAGGGGGACGCGCTGGCCGCCGTCGTCGTCGAGCCGCTCATGCAGGGCGCGGCGGGCATGTGGCCGCACCCGCCGGAATACCTGCGCGCCCTCCGGGAAGCGACAACCGATGCCGGCGTCCTGCTCGTCTGCGACGAGGTGGCGACCGGGTTCGGCCGCACCGGAACGATGTTCGCGTGCGAGCAGGCCGGCGTCGCCCCCGATCTGCTCTGCATGGCCAAGGGCATCACCGGCGGCTACCTGCCGCTGGCCGCGACGCTGGCCACCGCGCGCATCCACGACGCGTTCCTGGGACCGCCCGCCGCGGGCCGCACCTTCTACCACGGCCACACCTACACCGGAAACCCGCTCGGATGCGCGGCCGCCCTGGCCAGCCTCGACATCTTCGAGCGCGACCGGACACTGGATCGGCTGGGTCCGAAGATCGCCCGGCTCGAACGGCTTCTGGCGAAGGAGGTCGCGCCGCTGCCGCACGTGGCGGACGTGCGGCAGTGCGGCGTCATGGTCGGCATCGAGCTGGCCGCGGACGCCGCCGAACGCCGCCCCTACCCGCCGACGGATCGCACGGGCGCCCGCGTGACGGTAGAGGCGCGCCGGCGGGGAGTCATCGTCCGCCCCCTCGGCGACGTCGTCGTGCTGATGCCGCCGCTCTCCATCACCGGCGACGAGATCGACCGCCTCGTGGCCGTGGTCCGGGACGCCATCGCCGCGGTCGCCGGCGCGTGATGGCGGGCCTCTTCATCACCGGCACCGACACCGGGGTCGGCAAGACGTTCGTCGCGCGCGGCATCGCCTCGGCGTTGCGCGCCCGGGGCCGGCGCGTCGGTGTGATGAAGCCGGTCGAGACGGGCTGCGGCGGCGGTCTCCGGCGGCGGCCCGCCGACGCGCTGGCGCTGCGGGCGGCGGCCGGCAGCGCGCTCCCCCTCGACCGCATCTGTCCCTACCGGCTCGACGCGCCGCTCGCACCCGACGTGGCCGCGCGGCTGGAGAACGTCCGCATCGATCCCGCCGTGATCCTCGCCGCGTTCCGCGCCATCGACGCGGTCCACGACGTCACCCTCGTCGAAGGCGCTGGTGGACTGCTCGTCCCCATCGTCGAACGCTACTCGATGGCCGACCTCGCACGCGACCTCGACCTGCCCCTGCTCGTCGTCGTCGACTCGAAGCTCGGCGCCATCAACCACACGCTGCTGACGCTCGAAGCCGCCGCCGCGCGCGGGCTGGCGGTGCGGGGCTACGTGCTGAACCATGCCTCGGCGGCGGACGAAGCGGCCTCCACCAACGCGTCCGTGCTGAAGCGCTGCACCGACACGCCGTGCGTCGGGACAATCCACTGGACGCCGTCGGCCGAGCAGGATCCGGGTGCAATCGCCGGACCCGCTATCGACTGGCGGCGCCTGTTCGCAGTGGGCGGCGACGCCCTCCGCTGACCAGCGGATAGCGCTCAGGATGATCCAGGGAGTCGACAGCCAGGTCGACGTCCAACTTCGGCCAGTACAAATGATGCGGACTCGGCAACTCGACGGCCATGAGCTCCGGAATGGAAGCCCCCTCGAACCAGGGGAAGTTCCTGAACGAGACGAAGATATCTCGATCCCCGATCAGGATCCGGAAACCGGAGATCGAAACGTCCGTAATTTCAACGACCGAAGTGCTCCTTCCACGCGGTGCGGACATCATCTTCGTGCTCCTCGATCAATCGACGGGCGATATTCACGCGGGTCTGGCTCAACCCGTAGTTTTCGGCCGGTTCGATCTCGGGATCGAGCCAGAACTTCGCCTCTCCACCGGCGTGCTGAACGTGAACGTGGGGCCTCGCCTCCTCACGCGAGAAGAAATAGAAGCGATACCCACCTGCCCGAAAGACGGTCGGACTCACGAGTCCAGGATACTGACGACCACACCGGAACAGCTACGCGCGGGCCGCGGCGTCCGCCGTCCCGTGCAGGCCGAGGCGCTTCAGGAAGGCGGCGTCCGCGTCCGGCTCCGGGTTGGGCGTGGTCAGGAGCCGGTCGCCGAGGAAGATCGAGTTCGCCCCGGCCAGGAAGCAGAGCGCCTGGGTCACCTCGTCCATCCGGGTTCGGCCGGCGCTGAGGCGCACCTTCGACGCCGGCATCAGGATGCGGGCGGTCGCGATCATCCGCACCACGTCGTCCCAGGGAACCGGGTCGCGCCCGGCGAGCGGCGTCCCCTCCACCGCCACCAGGGTGTTGATCGGCACGCTCTCCGGCTGCGGGCGCTGCCTCCCCAGCTCGAAGAGGAGATCGATGCGGTCGTCGTGGCTCTCGCCCATGCCGAGGATGCCCCCGCAGCAGACCTTGATGCCGGCCTCCCGGACGTGGCGCAACGTATCGAGGCGGTCGTCGTAGGCGCGGGTGGTGACGATCGACTCGTAGAAGTCGCGTCCGCTGTCGAGGTTGTGGTTGTAGTAGTCGAGGCCCGCTTCCCGCAGGCGCCCGGCCTGGCCGCGGTCGAGCATGCCCAGGGTGGCGCAGCTCTCCAGCCCCAGGGCCTTGATCGCGCCGACCATCTCGAGCACCCGATCGAACGCCGGGCCGTCCGCCGCCTGCCGCCACGCCGCGCCGATGCAGAAGCGGTCGGCGCCGCCGGCCTGCGCCCGCGCCGCAGCCGCCGCGACGTCCGGGACGCTCAGCAGCCCGGTCGATTCCACCCCCGTCCGGTAGTGCGCCGACTGCGGGCAATAGGCGCAATCCTCGGGGCAGCCGCCGGTCTTGACGCTCAGCAGCGACGCGCACTGCACGGCCGCCGGATCGTGATGGCGCCGGTGCACGCCGGCCGCCTCGTAGACCAGGTCGAGCAGGCCGCGGCCGTACAGCGCGGCGACCTGGTCCCGGGTCAACGTGTGGTTCTCCATGCCGCCTGCAGCGAATCCACGATCCCGCGGGCGGGAATGCACGGTTCGTATTCCTCTCTCGTCCTCAATCGGCTCTCCACGATAACCCGCGCGAACCCGCGCGCGAGGATGCACGTGGCGCGTCGGGGTCGCGGCGTCGTTCTCCATGCCGCCTGCACCGAGGGCTTCCCGCGCCGGCCGCGGGCGCCCGGCCGCTGCCGGATTATAGCGGCTCGCCGTCCGCCCTATAATGGGAGTCATGTTCGACGGTCCGAGTCACGAATCCGTGGCGGCGCGCGAGCGCGCGCTGTCCGCGAAGTTCGAATCGCTGAAGCGCGGCGGCCTGGCGCTCGATCTGACGCGCGGCAAGCCGAGCCCGGAGCAGGTCGCGCTGTCGGACCCGCTCGAAGCGGCCTTGGGCGGCGACTACCGCCTCGACGACGGCGCCGACGTCCGGAACTACGGCGGCCTGCTCGGCATCCCCGAGGCGCGGCGCCTGGGCGCCGAGCTGCTCGGCGTCCGCCCGGAGGACGTGGTCGCCGGCGGGAACTCCAGCCTCACGTTCATGTACCAGTACGTGCTGCACGCCTGGCTGAACGGGCCGCTCGGGCCGGAGACGGCGTGGCGGCGCGAGCCCGGACCGCTGAAGTTCCTGTGCGTCGTGCCGGGCTACGACCGGCACTTCACGATCACGGAGAGCCTCGGCTTCGAGCTGCTCAACGTCCCGATCGGCGACGGCGGCCCCGACATGGACCGCGTCGAGGCCATCGTGGCGGACGATCCGGGCGTCAAGGGCATCTGGTGCGTGCCGAAGTACTCGAACCCGACCGGGCACGTCTACTCGGACGAGGTCGTCGAGCGCTTCGCGCAGCTTGCGCGGCGGGCCGGCCCGAACTTCCGCATCCTGTGGGACAACGCCTACGCCGTGCACGACTTCCACGACGATCCCCCGGCGCTGGCGAACCTGCTGGAGCGCTGCCGGGCGGCGGGCACCGGGGACAGCGCGGTGCTGTTCGCGTCGACCTCGAAGATCACCCGCGCGGGAGCCGGCGTCTCGTTCCTGGCGGCCTCGCCGGCCAACCTCGCCTCGTTCACGAAGCACCTCGGCGTGCAGACGATCGGCCCGGACAAGGTCAACCAGCTCCGCCACGTCCGCTTCCTGCGGGACGGCGACGGCATCCGCGCCCACATGCGGCGGCAGGCGGCCATCGTGCGGCCGAAGTTCGAGCGGATGCTGCGCCATCTGGACGAGGGGCTCGCGGCCGACGGCCTGGGGTCGTGGAGCCGGCCCCGCGGCGGCTACTTCCTCTCGTTCGAGGCGCCGGACGGACTCGCGGCCGAGATCGTCAGGCTGGCCGGCGAGGCGGGCGTGAAGCTGACCCCGGCCGGGGCGACCTTTCCGCACGGGCGGGACCCGCGCGACTCCAACATCCGGCTCGCTCCGACCTACCCGTCGCTCGACGAGATCGATCGGGCGATGCCGGTGTTCGTCACCGCGGTGGCGCTGGCCGCGGCGCGCCGGCGGCTCGGGCAGGCCGCCGTCCACGCCTGACGAGCGGATTCACGCGGAGCAGTCATGAACGCCATGCGGAGCGGGGTCGTCGGCAGAGCGTCCGCCTCCGCGGTCGCGGTTCTGGTCGGCTGGATCGTCCCGGCGCAGGCGGCCGGGCAGGCCGCCGTGACGTACGACGACGTGGCGCCGCTGCTGAACGAGAACTGCGTCCGCTGCCACCGGCCGGAGGGTCTGGGACCGTTCAGCCTGACCAGCTACGAGGAGGCGCGGGCGCGGGCCGACCGGATCGCGGAGCTGACGGCCGCCCGGCGGATGCCTCCCTGGCAACCGGTGCGCGGCTACGGCGCGAGCCCCTTCGAGGGCGAGCCGCGCCTGACGGCGGCCGACGTCGACCGGCTGCGGCGCTGGGCCGCGGCGGGCGCGCCGGCCGGGAGCGCGCGCGGCGCCGCGCCGGCCATTCCCGGCGCCGAATGGCCGCTCGGAGAACCCGACCTGGTCGTCTCGCTGGCCGAGCCGTACACCGTCGCGGCGGGCCGCGGCGTGGAGTACCGCAACTTCGCCCTGCCGATCGACATCCCCGCGCCCCGCTGGGTGCGCGCCGTCGACGTCCGGCCGGACGCGGCGGCGCGGACTTCCATCCAGCGCGCCCGGATAACGCTGGACGATACCGGAACCGGGCGCCGCCTGGAGGAGGATCAGGACACCCCCGGCTACCCCGGCCTCGCCCCCGACGACGGCCGTTTCCCGCCCGGAGACTTCCTCGTCTGGTCCGGCGGCCGCCGCACGGCGCCGCCCGCGGGAGGCTTCGCGTGGCGGATCGATCCGGGCACCGACCTCCTCCTGCAACTCGGCCTGCGGTTGCGCGAGCAGCCGGTGGAAGTACAGGCCTCGGTCGGACTGTATTTCGCCGACCAGCCGCCGGCGCGGCGGGCGGTGGGCATCGTCCTCGACGCACCGGCGCTCGACATCCCGGCCGGCGAGCCGGCCCACGTCGTGGAGGACCGTTACATCCTGCCGGTCGCGGTCGAAGTGGCGGGCGTCTACGCGTATCTGCACCGCCTGGGCACGGCGGTCGAGGTGATGGCCGAGGTCGCCGACGGGACCGCACCAGGACTCTTGCGGATCGACGACTGGCGGTTCGACTGGCAGGACGGCTACCGCTACGCCGAACCGGTGCGGCTGCCCGCGGGGACGCTGCTCCGCGCCCGCTTCCGCTTCGACAACTCCGCTGCGAACCCGCAAAACCCGTCGAACCCGCCGGTCCGCGTCCGCTACACCCCGGACGACACCACCGTGCGAGCCGAGGTGTTCCTGCAGGCGCTGCCGGTGGGCCCGGACGACGAGGCGGCCCTCGTCCGGAACCTGTCGCTGAAGCAGGCCCGCAACGACATGCTCGGCCTGCAGGCGATGCTGCGGGTGGACCCGAACGACTACCGCAGCCACACCGACCTGGCCGCCCGCTACCTGACCCTCGGCCAGGTGGGGCTGACCCGGCAGCACCTGGACCGGGCGCTGGCGCTGGCCCCGGACCACCCGACGGCGCATTTCAACCTGGGGTCGCTGCTCGTGGCCGAGGGCGACACGGAAGGTGCCATCGACGCGTTCCGGGAGGCGATCACGCTGCGGCCCGAGTACGCCGCGGCGCACAACAATCTGGGGGCGCTCCTCGCCGCCGCCGGCAACCTGAACGACGCCATCGTCTACTACCGGCTGGCGCTCCAGTTCGGTTCACGCGACGCCAGCGCCCACTACAACTTGGCCAACGCGCTGCTGGCGACCGGCGGGAGCATCGACGAGGCGATCGGCCACTTTCGCGAAGCCCTGACCCTGACGCCCGACGATCCGGACGTCCACACCAACCTCGCGCGCGCCCTCGTCGCCACGAACGACCTCGCCGGCGGCGTCACCCACTACCGGCGCGCCCTCGACCTGAACCCGCGGATTCCGCTCGCGCTGGTCGGCTTGGCCTGGCTGCGCGCGGCGGCGCCCGACGCGGCGCTGCGTTCGTCGTCCGAGGCCCTCGCGCTCGCGCAGCAGGCGGTGGCGCTCATCGGCGGCGAGCACCCGGAAGTCCTCGATACGCTCGGCGTGGCCTACGCCGCGGTGGGCCGGTTCGACGACGCGCTGTCGACCGCGCGCAAGGCCGCGGAGACTGCCCGCGGCACTCCCTTCGAAGGGCTCGTGCCGGCCATCGAGGGACGCATCCGCAGTTATCTGACCTTCCGGCCCTACCGCATGCCGGCCCCGGAACCCTGATCGGCGCCCGAACGCCGGCACGCCGACCGGACGAACGCTTCGACCGCGGAGAACCGCGACGCGACCGGGACGGCGTCCGGCAGTCCGGGCACGTCGTGCCGATCCGCGAGCCAGGCGATGCACGGACGGCCGTAGCGCACCGCCAGGCGGGCTTCGCTGGCCGTCCCTTTCGATCCCGGCAGGACGATTACGACGTCGGAGGAGAGCACGTTCAGGTGGTTGCGCGAGGCCGGGCCGTCCCCGTGCGCGCCGACCTGGCGGAGGTGGGTGCGGACGGCGATCTCCACCCAGGGATTCGGGTATCCCGGCCGGGGAGCGACGCCGGCGCCGCCCGGCGCGGCCGCGCCGCCTGCCGCGGCGGGCAGGATCCCGATGGCGACGCCACGCCGATCCGGCACGCGCACGAAGGCCTCGGTGACGGCGGCCATCACCCCCGCACCACCGCCCGTCAGCAGATGACAACCGGCCCGTGCGATCCACTCGCCGACCCGGCGTGCGCGGGCCGCGTGCGGCTCGCGGCCCGAGCCCATGACGCCGACGACGGGCAGCCGCGGGAGGGATTCCATCGGCGCCACTATAATGTCCCCATGCGGCGGCTTCCACGCTCGATGAGATCGTCGTTCCTGCTCGTTCTGCTCGCGATCGGTACGGTCGCGGGGTGCGGCGCCGGGGGCGCGGCCTCCGATGCGGCCTCCGGCCTGGAGGCCGTCCAGCTCGCCGTCGAGCACCGTTCCGAATGGCGGCAACTCTGGATCGAGGGCGCGACCGACCTGCCCGACGGCGCGTTCGTCGACTACCAGGTGGCGCACGAAATGAGCGACACCACCCCGGCGGACGACTGGCCGGCCACGAACCTGATCGAGTCCGGCCGCGCATCGGTCAGGGAAGGTCATTTCTGGATGCGCATCAACACCTTCAACTGGCCCCGCGGCAGCGTGCGCGTCGTGGTGCAGTTTCCCCTGCCACCGCAGCCGGCGGAGGTCGAGGCGCGCTACGGCGCCTTCGGCGAGCGTCTGACCGGCGACAACGTCGTCACGGCGGCCGGAGCGAAGGTGGTCGAAGTCGAGCACGTCTTCGACCACCGCCGGTAACCGGCGGCGAAGCTGTTTCGAAACGCCCACGGAACCGTCAATAAAGCCCGGCCGCAGCGCAGCCCGCTACCAGCAGATGATCCGTTGCGAAAGGCGCGACCTCCAGCGCCAGCCCGTCGTATGCGAGCGAGATACCCGCGGGCAGCGCGTCGCAGGTAGCCGCGTGCGGCAGGTCGTGCGTCATGTGGGTGAAGAAGGTGCGGCGGGCGCCGATCCGCCGGGCGGCGTCGACCGCCTGCTCGACGGTGAAATGCGTCCGGTGCTCCTTGTGGCGCAGGGCGTCGAGCACGAGGACGTCGAGGTCCTCGAGCAGCGGCCACGAGGCGTCCGGAATCGCGTTGCAGTCGGTCAGGTAGGCGAACGCGCCGATCCGGAACCCGAGCACCGGCAACGCGCCGTGCATGACGGGAACCGGGACGACGGTGGCGCCGCCCAGCGAGAACGGGCCGACCACCTCCCGCAGCGCGAGCTGCGGCAGGCCGCCGCCCTGCGGCGTGGCCGGGTCGAATACGTAGTCGAACATCCGCCGCACCCGGGCCAGCGTCCGCGCGGCCCCGTAGCAGGGGATCGCGCCCCCCTGGCGGAAGTTGTAGATCCGGACGTCGTCGAGCCCCAGCACGTGGTCGGCGTGGGCGTGGGTCAGGAGTATCGCGTCGACCCGCGCGAGCTGGAACCGCAGAGCCTGCGCGCGCAGATCCGGCGAGGCGTCGACGAGCACGGAGGCGCCGTCGTCGAAGGCGAGTGCGAGCGACGGGCGCCAGCGCTTGTCGCGCGGATCGTCCGACCGGCAGGTCGCGCAATCGCACGAGATTACGGGAACCCCGGCCGAGGTTCCGGTTCCGAGAAACGTGATGTGCACGGTCGTCGCGGGGATGCGCCGGGCCCCGGTCCACGCGATCCCGGCCGCCTGACCGCGTCGCGGACGGGGACGGCCGGCTGCTAGCATACGCCACCATGTCAATAGGGCGGGACGGCGGCGACGAGTCCGCCGGACAATGGTTCGAACGCCTCGTCGGACTCATGCGGCGGCTGCGCGCCGAGGACGGCTGCGCCTGGGATCGGGAGCAGACGCTGGAGTCGTTGCGCCCGTTCGTGATCGAGGAGACCTACGAAGTGGTCGACGCCATCGATCGCGGCGACCCCGCGGCCCTGCGCGACGAGCTGGGCGACTTCCTGCTCGAGGCGGTGTTCCTGGCTCAGATCGGCGCCGAGCGCGGCGACTTCGACATCGGCGATTCGCTGCGCGCGATATGCGGCAAGCTGGTGCGGCGCCACCCGCACGTCTTCGGCGAGCGGGCCGGCGACGGGCGGTCTCCCGACGCCGGAGAGGTCAAGCGGCAGTGGGAGAAGATCAAGGCCGAGGAACAGCGGACGGCGGGCCGGGCGCCGAGCCTGCTGGGGTCGATCCCCGAGAGTCTGCCGGCGCTGCTGCGCGCGTACCGCCTCGGCAGGCGCGCCGCGACGGTCGGGTTCGACTGGTCGGATGCGGCAGGCGTCGAAGCGAAGGTCACCGAGGAGCTGGCCGAGCTCGCGGAAGCGCGCGCCGGGGGGTCGGCGGCCGACGTCGAAGAAGAGCTCGGCGATCTCCTGTTCGCCGTCGCCAACCTCGCGCGGCATCTCGACGTGGATCCGGAGTCGGCGTTGCGGGCGGCCAACCGGAAGTTCTCCGAGCGCTTCGCGGCGCTCGAGGCGCGCCTTCGAGGGCGCGGGGTCGAACCGCGCGACGCGACGCTCGAGGAGATGGAAGCCGAATGGCGGCGGATCAAGAGGGACGACTGATCCGTTTCGGGCCGGGACGTCGCGAACGCCGGCGGGAAACGCCGGTTGACGAGGGTGCGCCGCACGCGGCCGGTCAGCCGCCGTCGAACACCATCCGCCGGCCGTCGATGGTCGTCGCCGCCAGCCCGCGTCCGCCGGTGCAGACGGTCACGGCACCTTCGTCGCCGGTCGCCAGCACGACCGCGCCGACGGCTTCATAGCGGGCGACGACCTCGGGGTGCGGATGGCCGAAGCCGTTGTGGCGTCCCGCGCTCACGATCGCGACCGACGGGCGCAACGCCTCCACGAACGCCGCCGAGCTCGATGTCCGGCTGCCGTGGTGCGGCGCCTTCACCACCCGCCGCGGGGCCGGCTCCAGGACGGCCGCGACCGCCCGTTCCACGCCTGCCTCGACGTCCCCGGGCAGGACGATCGATACGTCGCCGTACCGCAGCTCCAGCACGAGCGAGTCGTCGTTGCGCACCCGCGGGCGTTCCCAGTCCGGCGGCGGCGGATGCGCCACCCGGACACGGACCCCGCCGATGTGCTCGACGTCGCCCGTGCCGAGCGTGCGCCACGCCGCGCCGGCAGCCTGCGCGCCCGCGCGCAGCTCGGCCAGGAGGAGGGACGAGGGGACCGGAATCCCTTCCCACACCTCCCGCGGCCGGAGGTCGCGCAGCACCGCCCCGGCGCCGCCGACGTGATCCGGGTGGCCGTGCGTGATGGCCAGGTAGTCGAGCCGCCGCACCCCCAGCGCCCACACCGCCGGCACGACCACGCGCCCGCCGACGTCCGCCGGGGCGCGCACCCGCCCCGCCGCGTCCACCAGCAGCGACCGGCCGTCCGGAAAGCGCACCAGCGTGGCGTCGGCCTGATCGACGTCCAGGAAGTGCACCCGGAGGGGTCGCGGCCCGCCGGGCGTAGCGGGGAGCAACCCGCACGCGTCCGGGGTCCGCCAGCCGGTCCAGCCCGGGATCGGCGCGGCCAGCATCGCCGCCGTGGCGATCCCGACCAGCGCCGCGCCGGCCGGCCGTGCCCGCCCGCCGCGGGCGGCCGTGAGCCAGACCACCCAGCCGGCGTAGTAGGCGGCCACGACGACCGGCCCGGGCGCAGGCAGCCGCCACGACAGCCAGGGCGCCCAGGACAGGACCCGCGTCGACTCGACGATGCCGGCCGCGGCGACGTGCGCGATCCAACCGGCCGTTTCCGCCGCGGCCAGGCTGACCGGCGCCAGGCCGACCGCCGCCATGCCCGCCAACTGGGTAATCGACATCAGGGGAATGGCGGCGAAGTTGAGGCCGAGGCCGGCCACGGTGACACGCGAGAAGTGGAGCGCGCCGATCGGGAACAGCGCGAGTTCCGCGCAGATCGTCGCCACGAGCAGGCCGGCGGCGGGCGCCAGCAGCAGCCTGACCGGCGCGGGCAGGGTCGCGCCGCCGCCCCACGCCAGCAGGCGCGGCACGCCCACCAGCAGACCGGCGGTGGCGCCGAAGGTGAGCTGGAAACCGGGGTCGACGAGCGACCGCGGATCCGCCGCCACCAGACAGCCCGCCGCGAGGGCGAGCGTGTTGAGGGGCTCCGATCGATGGTCGGCCGCACGCGCCGCGAGGAACACGACGGCAGCGAACACCGCCCGCGTCACCGACGCCTCGGGCGCCACCACGTGCGCGTAGGCCACGAGGCACAGGATGACGAGCAGGGCCGCGATCCGCCCACCCACCCCGACGATGCGCAACGCGAGAAGCAGGGCCGCAGCCAGCACCGCGACGTTGCCGCCCGAGATGGCGACGACGTGGTAGACCCCGCCCTGCTGCAGGCGCTCGGTGGTGTCGCGGTCGAGCCCGGCGCGATCGCCGATGAGCACGGCGGCGACGATGGCGGCCGACCGCTCGTCGTGCGCCCCCACCGTCGCATCCACGGCGCGGCGGACGAACGCCCGCGCCCGGGCGCTCCATTCCTGGCGCCACGACCCCGCCTCGAGCACCTCGACCTGCAGCGCGCTCGTGACCGACCCGAGCAGGTCGACGCCGCGCACCTGCGACCGTTGCGCCTGATCCGGGGTACCGTGGTTGGCGTAGCGCGCCGGACGGCGCAGCCGCACCGGGAGGCGCACCATTCGTCCCTGCCGCCACGCGCCCATGCGGCCCTCGACGAAGGAGCCGCCGACGGCGGCGCGCACCGTGCCGCGCAGCGGACGCGCAGTCTCCCCCCGTCCGACCCGGAGCACCTCGACCGGGAGACGCGCGCCGTAGTCGGTGGGCGCCGCGTCCCGCTGGAGCCGCCCGACGATCCAGGTGACGGCGTGGGGCGCATCCGCGGCGATCTCCGCCTCGAACCACTCCAGGAGCGGCGCGGACAGCTCCGCGCGGGACCCCTGGCCGGCCGCGAACCCGGTCGCCGCATAGCCGAGCAGGCACAACGCGACGGCCGACCGCCGCGCACCGAGGGCGACGCCCAGGACAGCCGCCGCCGCCGTCGCCGCGGCCGCCCCCGGCGTCAGCGCGGGGATCAGCGCCGGGAACGACCACCCCGCACCGGCGCCGGCGATGAGCGCGAGCGCAGGCGGCAGCGCGGGGCGAGTCACGCAGCGGGTCCATGCAAACTCGGCGCCGATCCTGCCGGCCGGCAGACAGCGGTCGTCCGCCCGGCGCCAACCTACAGGCGAACGGCGCAAGGAAGACGTCGCGCGACCGGCCGCCGGTCACGCGCCGCCAGCAACCGTACGAGCCGGGCGACCTCGTCGTCGCGAAGGAGCGGGCGGTCGAGCTCGTTCGGATACAGCCGGTCGAGACAGCGGCCGCACCGATTCAACTCGACGGTGCCATCCATCGACTCGGCGCTGAAGAGCGCCGCCAGCAGATTCCGTGTCTCCTCGCGAATCCGCTGTCGCGCGTCGACGACGTCGACCAGAACGGTGTCCTCCCCAACCGAAACTTGCGGCGACGGCGGACCCGTTCGTGCACCACCGCGGTCTTGCCGACGCCGGCGGGTCCGACCAGCAGGACGCTGGGGCGATGGTCGCTCGACAGCGCCTCGGCCAGCCGGGCGGGCGGCTCCGCCACTGTTGGCCGCAACCGTCTCGATGCCGAGGACCGGCACGCAGGCGACGTGCGCCTCCTCACCGTGATCCCGATGGACGTAGTGAAACGTCAGGACGATCGGCTCCCGCCAGCCGATCGTGGCGCGCGGCGGCGCCAGCTCGATCTCGATCCGCGCGGGCCGCGGGACGCCGGCGGTGGACATCGCCCGCGGGCAGCGCCTCGACCGACTCCCCCACGCGATCCGCCACCGCTTCCGCGAGCCGCGCCTCGTCACCGTCGAGGCGTGAGACGTCGGGGAAGAACAGCGGCTCGGCCAGCAGCAGCTCGTCGTCGAAGGCCTGGACGAGCGAGAAACAGCGGAAGTCGAGACTCGGCATCGCGCGGCGTCATGGCCTCCGGAACATGCTACCCTGCCCGCATGAGTACCGACACGAAGTGGATCGTGGGAATCGTCGTCGGGACCGGGATCGCCGTGGTGACCATCCAGCTCACCGTCATATCGCTGCTGTTCGCCGGCGTGAACGCTCGTTTCGACGACGTGAACGCCCGAATCGACGACCTGCGGGCGGACCTCACCACCAGAATCGACGACCTGCGGGCGGACCTCACCGCCAGAAGCGACGACCTGCGGGCGGACCTCACCGCCAGAAGCGACGACCTGCGGGCGGACCTCACCGCCAGAAGCGACCGTATCGAGCGGAGCATGGACGGCTTCGACGCCCGCCTGCGCGCCGTCGAGATCGCCTTCGGGAAGGTCGACCAGCGCCTGGAGACCCTCGAGCGCGCCGTCATCCCCGCCGCGTCAGCGCCGCCGGAGGACTGACCGCCGCTCCCGCAGCGCCGGTCCCCAGTCCATTGCTGCCGACAGCAAGGTAATACTGGGGGCCATGACCGAGATTCTCGCGGCTGCACTGGACCTTCTGACGGCGGTGGCGGCGGTTACCCGGGGGCTGTCGGCGTGCTCCTCGTCAACGCGAAGGTGGACCGGTTCATTGGCCGCGTGGAGGCGCTGGAAGCGGCGCACAACGCGCACGTCAGTACGCTGGGCTGCACGGTCGTTGATGCCCGGCTCCCGGTTCCACAAAGCGCAACCACCGTGCGTACGCATCAGTAGACGATCCCGCCCGGCGCGGGCGACCTGAACCACGAGTCTCCGTCGCCCACGCTCTGACCATCCAGCTCACCGTCATATCGATGCTGTTCACCGGCGTGAACGCCTGAATCGACGACCTGCGGGCGGACGTCAGCCCGGCATGCGCTCGACGATCCGGATGGTCCTGTCGTCGAGATTCACGATCGCGTCACACCTCCAGGGCCAACATGCACATCCGACCACGCCGGCGACGGCGTAGCTGGTAGTAGCGGTGCCGATGAAACCAGCTACTGCCGTAGAGCGCCGTCCAGGCGCCGCCGGGCGCCCGGCGCGCCAGGATGACGCCCAACGGACCGGACGCGTATCCTCCGAGATTCTGCACCGCAACGACCTCGAACCCGGCCGACGCGCAGCGTTCGATGCTCGTGACGCGCGCCACCGGTCACTCCGTGGTTGGCAGGGTTGGAACGGTGGCGCTCACCGCCGCGCCGTCACGCCGGCGTGGTACTCCTGCAGCGGCCGGACCGACGGCTTCTCGGACCGCAGCGCCCGGATGGCGCTGACGGCGGCGGCGGCCCCGGTCAGGGTGGTGACGCAGGGTACGCCGTACAGCATCGCGACGCGCCGCATCCTCAAGTCGTCGAAGTACGACTCGCGGCCGAGCGGCGTGTTGACGATCAGGTCGATCTGCCGGTCGACCAGCCGGTCGCCGACGTGGGGACGCCCCTCGTTGATCTTGTAGACCACTTCGACGTCGAGCCCGTGGGCGCGCAGGTAGGCGGCGGTGCCCTTCGACGCCACCAGATCGAAGCCGAGTCCGGCCAGATCGCGGGCAATCGGCACGACGTTGCGCTTGTCGTCGTCGTTGACGCTGATGAAGGCCCGGCCCCGGTCGGGCAGCCGCTGGCCGGCCGCGAGCTGCGCCTTGGCGAACGCGATCCCGAAGGTCTCGCCGCCGCCCATCACCTCGCCCGTCGACTTCATCTCCGGCCCCAGCAGGGTGTCGACGCCCGGGAACCGGACGAACGGGAAGACCGGTCCCTTGACGAACACGCCGGACACGTCAAGGTCGGCGGTCAGGCCGAGCTCGGCCAGCGTCCTGCCCACCATCAGCCGCGCCGCGACCTTCGCCAGCGGCACGCCGGTCGCCTTCGACAGATACGGCACGGTCCGCGAGGCGCGGGGGTTGACCTCAATGAGATAGACGGTGTCCCCCTTGATGGCGAACTGGACGTTCAGCAGGCCCACCACCTGCAGCGCCCGCGCGATCCGCCGCGTGTAGTCGCGGATGACGGCCAGGTGCTCTTCCGGCACCAGGTACGGCGGCACTACGCAGGAGCTGTCGCCGGAGTGGATGCCCGCCTCCTCGATGTGCTCCATGACGCCGCCGATGACGACCGCGCCGGTACGGTCGGCCACCGCGTCCACGTCGATCTCGAAGGCGTCCTCGAGGAACTTGTCGACCAGGATGGGATGCTGCGGCGACGCGTCGACCGCCTCGGTCATGTAGCGGTCGAGCGCGCCCGGATCGTAGACGATGGCCATCGCCCGGCCGCCGAGGACGTAGGACGGCCGCACGAGCACCGGATAGCCGATGCCTTCCGCTATCGCGCGCGCCTCCTCGCGCGAGGTCGCGAGGCCGTGCGGCGCCTGGGGAATCCCCAGCTCCCCGAGCAGCGCGGCGAAGCGCTCGCGGTCCTCCGCGAGGTCGATCGAGTCCGGCGACGTGCCGACGATGCCCACGCCGGCCGACTGCAGGCCGAGCGCGAGCTTCAGCGGCGTCTGGCCGCCGAACTGCACGATGCACGAGACGTCGCCGCCGGCCGAGCGCTCGCGCCGGATGACCGCCTGGACGTCCTCCTGGGTCAGCGGCTCGAAGTAGAGCCGGTCGACGGTGTCGTAGTCGGTCGAAACGGTCTCCGGGTTGCAGTTGATCATGACCGTCTCGTAACCCTCCTCGCGGAGGGCGAACGCGGCATGACAACAGCAGTAGTCGAACTCGATCCCCTGCCCGATGCGGTTCGGTCCGCTGCCCAGGATGACCACCTTCGGGCGGTCGTTCGGCTCGGCTTCGCACTCGATCTCGTACGTGCCGTAGAGGTACGGCGTGAACGACTCGAACTCGGCCGCGCAGGTGTCGATGCGCTTGTAGACCGGGCGCAGGCCCTCGTCCGCGCGGCGGGCGGCGACCTCGGCGGCTTCGACGCCGAGGACGGCGCCGATCTGCTCGTCCCCGAAGCCGGCCCGCTTGAGTTCCCGCAGCAGGTCCTTCGACAGCCCCTCCGGCCCCGCCGCCGTCGCGCGGCGGCACAACTCGACGATCCCGGCAAACTGGGTCAGGAACCAGCGATCGATGCGGCTCGCCTCGTACAGCTCCTCCACGGACCAGCCGGCGGCCAGCGCCTCGAAGACGGCCCACATGCGCCGGTCCGTCGGCGAGACGATGCGCCGCCGCAACTCGCCCCGCTCCGCCACGGCGGCGTCCGGGGCGCCGCCGAACAGCAGGCCGCTGCGGCCGATCTCCAGCGAGCGCATGCCCTTGAGGAAGGCTTCCTTGAACGTGCGCCCGATCGCCATCGCCTCGCCGACCGACTTCATCTGCGTGGTCAGCGTCCGCTCCGCCCGCGGGAACTTCTCGAACGTCCAGCGCGGCACCTTGACGACCACGTAGTCGATGGTCGGCTCGAACGAGGCGGGGGTCAGCCGGGTGATGTCGTTGGGAATCTCGTCGAGGCGGTAGCCCAGGGCCAGCTTGGCGGCGATCTTCGCGATCGGGAACCCGGTCGCCTTCGACGCCAGGGCCGACGACCGCGAGACCCGCGGGTTCATCTCGATGGCGACCATCCGGCCGGTGTCCGGGTCGACCGCGAACTGGATGTTCGAGCCGCCGGTCTCGACCCCCACGCGGTTGATGATGCGCCGCGCGGCGTCGCGCATCCGCTGGTATTCCTTGTCCGTCAGGGTGAGGGCGGGGGCGACGGTGATGCTGTCGCCGGTGTGCACCCCCATCGGGTCGATGTTCTCGATCGGGCAGATGACGACGAAGTTGTCCGCCCCGTCGCGCATCACCTCGAGCTCGAACTCCTTCCACCCGATGACGGATTCCTCGATGAGGACCTCGTGGACCGGGCTGAGCTCGACGCCGCGGCGCGACAGCTCGCGGAACTCCTCCATGTTGTAGGCGATGCCGCCGCCGACCCCGCCGAGCGTGAACGAGGGACGGATCACCACCGGGAACCCGAACCGCTCGACCAGCTTCAGGGCCTCGTCGAACGATCGGGCGTAGGCGCTGTCCGGCACTTCGACGCCGATCGACTCCATCGCGCCGCGGAACGCCAGCCGGTCCTCCGCGATGCGGATCGCGTCGAGGGAGGCGCCGATCAGCTTGACGCCGAGTTCCTCGAGCACCCCGCCCTCGCCGAGCTCCATCGCCAGATTGAGCGCGGTCTGCCCGCCCACGGTCGGCAGCAGCGCGTCCGGTTTTTCCTTCTCGATGACCGAGCGGGCGTACTCCCGCGTGAGCGGCTCGACGTAGGTGCGGTCGGCGACGTCGGGGTCCGTCATGATCGTCGCCGGGTTGCTGTTCATCAGGACGACGTCGAGCCCCTCGCTCCGCAGCGCCTTGCACGCCTGGGTGCCGGAGTAGTCGAACTCGCACGCCTGGCCGATGACGATCGGACCGGAGCCGATGACGAGCACGCGCTGGATGTCGGGACGGCGGGGCATGGCGGACGTGGGGAGACCCGTGGTCGATGGGTTCAGGCGCGCTCGGGGCGGCCCGCTCGCTGCTCCATGGCGTCGATGAAGCCGCCGAAGAGGTAGTCGGCGTCGTGCGGTCCGGGCGACGCCTCGGGATGATACTGCACGCAGGAGACGGGCAGCCGCTTGTGACGCAGTCCTTCGATGGTCCCATCGTACAGATTCAGGTGCGTTACCTGCACGTCGTCCGGCACCGAATCCGGATCGACGGCGAATCCGTGATTCTGCGACGTGATTTCGATCCGTTCGGTGGCCAGGTTGCGCACTGGATGGTTCGCGCCGCGATGGCCGAACTTGAGCTTGTAGGTCCGCGCGCCCAGCGCCAGGCCGAGCACCTGGTGGCCGAGACAGATGCCGAACACGGGAGTGTCGCTCTCGATCAGGGCGCGGGCGTTGCGCACCACGTAGTCCAGCGGCGCGGGATCGCCCGGACCGTTGCTGAAGAAGATGCCGTCGGGCTGCAGGGCCAGCAGCTCGGACGCCGGCGCGGTCGCCGGAAACACCCGCACCGCACAGCCGTGGGCGGCCAGCCGGCGCAGGATGTTGCGCTTCATGCCGAGGTCGTAGGCGGCGACGCGCAGGGGACGCGCGGCGCTCCGCTTCGGCTCCATCGCGAACCCGGCCGCGGGCGGGTCGTCCTCGGCGCGCCAGTCGAACGGCGCCGCGCAGGTGACCGAGCGGACCAGATCGCTGCCCTCCATCCGGGGCGCCGCCTGCGCCTGCGCGACGAGCGCCTCCGGCTCGACCCTCCCCGCGCCGACGACGCCGCGCATGACGCCGGCGGTGCGGAGCAGCCGGGTCAGGGCGCGAGTGTCGATGCCCGCGATGCCGGCGACGCCGTGCGCGGCGAGATAGTCGTGCAGGGTTCCCGTGGCGCGCCAGTTGCTGGCGACCGGCGAGTCGTCGCGCATGACGAACCCGGCCACCCGCGGCGCCCCGGACTCCCGGTCCTCCGCCTCGGCGACGCCGTAGTTGCCGATCTGCGGGCAGGTCATCGTGACGATCTGGCCGGCGTACGACGGGTCCGTCAGGATCTCCTGGTAGCCCGTCATGGCGGTGTTGAAGACCACCTCGCCGGCCGCGGCGCCTGCCGCCCCGACCGACCGCCCTTCGTACCACGTCCCGTTCTCGAGGGCGAGAACCGCCCTCATCGGCGCCGCTCCAACTGGAGCGACGCGCCGACGCGCGTCCGCTCCGGCCCGGCGACGTCGACGTCGGTCACCCACGGCCGGTAGCCGGGAAGTTCGATCCGTACGCGGTGCCTCCCGATCGCGATCCCGGGCACCTCCACCGGCGTCGCCCCTACCGGGATGCCGTCGATGCGAACCGCCGCTCCCGCGGGACGGGATTCGACGAGCAGCGATCCCACGGCGGCGGGCGCGGGGGTCGCGCGGGCGCCGACGGGGGGACGGGGCGTCGAGCGCGGTGGCGACGTCAGCGGCGCAGCGGGCGCGCGGGCGCCGACGGGGGGACGGGGCGTCGAGCGCGGTGGCGACGCCGGCGGCGCAGCGGGCGCCCGGGCGCCAGCGGCGGCACGGGGCCGGCTCGCAGCGACCTCGGCCGGACCCGGCGGCGCGGGGGATTCGGCCCTGGCCACCGGCGCCCTGGCCGCCGGCGCCGGCGGGTCGGGATCGATCGGGCGCGGCGCCGAGGTCGGCGGATCGCCGCCCGCGAGCGGCGGGTCGCCGACCGGCACGACCGGCTCACCGACCAGCGGGCGCGGCGCGCCGGCGGCGGACGCCAAGGCCGGCGCGCCGGCACCCGCCGCAGCGCCGGCCACCGTCTCTTCGCTCCACTCCACGCCCGCCTCCCCGGTCGTCCCGGCCGCGCCGCCGGACGCCCCTTCGTCCGGCGTTCCGAGTCCGGTGATCACCAGGTACGCCAGCAATACGCCGACCGCCACGGCGGCGATCACCGGCGCCATCGCGCGCATCGAGGTGGGTGACGGGGGCGGCGGCACGTCGTCGTCGTTCGCCGGCTCGTCGGCAGGCGGCCCGCCGACGCTCCGGTCGTCCAGCGGATCCCACTGCACCTCGTTGCGCACCGCCACTACGGGCCCGGCCCGCCGGGGCGCGTCCGCGCGGCGCGGCGGCCGGCGCTTCGAGCGGGACGCGCGCCGCGACCGGTGCTTCCGATCACCGCGAACCTCGCCGCCGCCGTCGTCTTCCGCATCCCCGCCGACGGGCGCCCGGTCCGCCAGGGGGGCAGCCGTGTCGGGCAGGACGATCCGGACCGGCGGCGCGGAGTCGCGCCGGGACTCGCCGGCGCCGCCCGGCGCCAGCGGCGCATCGAACGCCGCCTCGTCGCCCTCGTAGCCGACGTCCCCGAACCGCCCGCCGTGCTGCTTGTCCATCGCTGCATCCAGAAAGCCCGTGGCGACGTCGCCGGCCCCCACTTCAGGCGCGGCCGCCGGCCGGAACTCGAGCGCGTCGCCACCGATCCCCCGCGCCAGCGCCGTCACGAACCCGGCCGCCGACGCCGACCGGATGTCCGGGTCCTCGGCCAGCGCGTTGCGGAACGCCTGCTGAAGCCCCGCGACGTCGGCGGCGTCAGGCCGCAACCCGCGCAGATCGGCGAGCGCGGCTTCACCGGTTCCCGACATACGCGTCCCGGTCAGCAACTCGTAGGCCAGCACCGCAAGGGCGTAGCGATCCGCCTCCGGGCCCCAGCGACGACCCGCCGTCACCTCCGGCGCCGTGTACGGCCTGCGCACCGGGACGGCGAGCCCCACGTGCTCCAGGGCGCTCGCGATGCCGAATCCGGTCGCGCAGACGCCATGCGGCGACACCAGCACGTCGCGCAGGTGCAGGGCTCCGTGCACGAGACCCCGCGCGTGCGCCGCATCCACCGCACCGGCGAGCGCCGCGATCCATTCCAGCGCCCCGGAGGGCCGCGCTTCGCGCCGCAACGCGACGTCGAGCGACTCGGCCGCCACGTATTCGTACGCCAGGAAAGGCGTGCCGGATTCCAGACCCGCCGCCAGCGGGGCCACGATCGCCGGGTGCGACACCTCCACGTTGACGACGTGGGCCAGGGCGTTGCCGAAGATCTCGACCTGCTCCGGCGTCAGTTCGAGCTGGAAGGACTTGACGGCGACCGTCCGGTCGCCGTCGGATTCGCGGGCGCGATAGACGGGGCCGAGAACCCCGGTACCCACCTGATGCAGGACCCGATACGGGCCGAATGCACCCGGAACCGGAAACGTCCCGGCATCTTCTCGTGTCAGTGCTCGAAGTCTCCCGGCTGGTTTCCGGATGGTACCATGGGGGCGGTTTCCCGTTCAATGGATGGCGAGCGACAGGGTCCGGGCGTTCTGTTGGACGACCGGCAACTCCCGTGGACCGGTCGGTTCGTTCGCGACTACTGTCACGCGTTCGAGCGGCTCGCTCCCTTCTTCGCCGGGTCCCCGCGGCGCCCGGCGAGCTGGACCGACGCGCTGGCGGCGAGAAGCCGCCGGCGCCCGGACGCCGCCGCGGTGGACGTCATCGTGCGCCAGCTCGAGAACCGGGCCGCGCCCGCCGCGGCGCACGCGGCCGCGGCGCGCCTGCGCGACGAGGGAACGACGGCGGTGGTCACCGGGCAGCAGGCCGGCCTGTTCGGGGGCCCGCTTTACACGCTGCTCAAGGCTCTCACCGCGCTGCGGCTCGCCCGGCGGCTCGCCGAGGAGCACGGCGCTGCGGCCGTGCCCGTGTTCTGGATCGACGCGGAGGACCACGACCTGGACGAGATCCGCGGCTGTCACGTCCTGAACGGCGATCTGGCGCGGGTCCCGGTCGCGCTCGACGTCGCCGCGCCGCCCGGCACGAGCGCATCCGCCGTCACGCTCGACGATTCGATACGCGGCGCGCTCGACCGGCTGCGCGCCGCCCTGGCGCCGACGGAGTTCACTGCAGAGGTTCTGGATGGGCTGGCCGCCGCCTACACGCCCGGCAGGCGCCTGGTGGACGCCTTCGCGCGCTGGCTCGACCGGCTGCTCGGCCGCCACGGGCTGGTCGTGTACGACGCCTCGGACCCCGCCGCCAAGCCGTTCGTCCGGTCGCTGTTCAGGCGCGAGGTCGGGAGCCCGGGACGCACCGCGCAGCTCGCCGCGGAGGCCGGCGCCGAGCTGACCGCCCTGGGGTACCACGCCCAGGCCTCCCCCGCCCCCGGCGCCGTGGCGCTGTTTCGGCTCGACGGCGGACGCCGGCCGATCCGGGCCGTCGACGGCGCCTTCGCCTCCGGGGGGCGCACGCTCGCCGCGACGACCCTGCTCGAGGACATCGAGACCGACCCGGCGCGGTTCAGCCCGAACGTGCTGTTGCGACCGCTCGTCCAGGACACGCTGCTGCCGACCGTGGCCTACGTGGCGGGGCCCAACGAGCTCGCCTACCTGGGGCAACTGCGGAGGATCTACGCGGCGTTCGACGTGCCGATGCCGGTCATCTACCCGCGGGCGAGCGCCACCCTCGTCGACGCCGCCACCGTCAGGTTCCTGAACCGCTACGGGGTCGACTTCGCGGCGCTTCGACCGCGCGACGACGCGGCGCTGAACCGGCTGCTGGCGGCGCAGATCCCGGCAGCCGTCGAGCAGGCGATCGCCGCGGCCGAGCAGTCCGCGGCCGAACGTCTCGACGCCGTCGGCCACGCGGTGCCGACCCTCGACCCGACCCTCGCCGGCGCCGTCAACGCCGCCCGGAGCCGGATCGAGCGGGAGCTCGGGAACCTGCGCGGCAAGGTCGTCGCCGCGGCGAAGAGACGGGACTCGACGCTGCGGCGGCAATTCGAGCGGGCGCGGGCGCAGAGCTTTCCCGACGGCGCGCCGCAGGAACGGGCGGTCGCCGGCGTCTATTTTCTGAACCGGTACGGCTTCGCACTCCTCGACCGGCTGCTCGGGGACCTGCCGCTCGAACCCGGCCATCACTGGCTGCTGACGGTGTAGCGGGACCGGCGGCGCCGGTTCCAGCCCGTCGCGGGCCGATCGCCGGGGCGGCGTCGCGGGCCCGGCCGGGATCGCCGAGATGGCGACCGGGGAGTGGATGTCGCGGGCCGATCGCCGGGGCGGCGTCGCGGGCCCGGCGGAGCGCAGTATACTGTTGGCCCGGACCAAGATGAACGAAGAAGTCTTCCAGGCCGTCAACGACGTGTTCGCCCGCGGGGAATCCGCGGCGCTGGTGACGATCATCCGCACGCAGGGCTCGACCCCGCAGCGCGTCGGCGCGAAAATGCTGGTCTTCGCCGACGGCCGCACGATCGGCACGATCGGCGGCGGATGCTACGAGAACGACGCCTTCTGGAAGGCGCGCCGCGCGCTCGAGTCGCGCAAGCCGCTCGTCGCCCGGTACGAGCTCGCCGACGACATCGCCGAGGAGTCGGGACTCATCTGCGGGGGCCAGATGGAGGTCTACATCGAGCCGCTCGAGGCCTCGCCGCACCTGTACCTGGTGGGCGCCGGTCACGTGGCGCTGCATCTCGGGCGCCTGGCGGCGCCGGCCGGATTCCAGGTCCACGTCATCGACGACCGCGAGAAGTTCTCCAACCCCGAGCGGTTCCCGGACGCTGTCGAGGCGGCCGTCGACGACATACCGACGTGGCTGGAGAACACGGACTTTCCGACCACCGCCTACGCCGTCATCCTCACCCGCGGCCATCGCCACGATCTCGACGCCCTGCGCGCCCTCGCGCCGCGCCCGCTCCGCTATCTCGGCCTGATCGGCAGCAAGGCGAAGGTCGCCCGGCTGCATGACGCGTTGCGGGAAGCCGGCGTCGCCATCGCCCATCCCGAGCGGCTTCACGCGCCGGTCGGTCTCGACATCGGCGCCGTCACGCCGCAGGAGATCGCCGTCGCCATCCTGGCCGAGCTGATCGCCGTCAAGTACGGCAAGCTGGACGCCGCCGGCGTCGATGCGGCCGCCCAGGCTGCCGTGAAGCCGTTGCGGTGGCTTCCTCCCGCGCCGCGGGCCGCGGCGGAGACCCCCGCCGGAGAGGCCGCCTTCGCGGGCGCTGCGCCGCCGACTGCTATAATCGAGGGTCGTTAGCAGCGCGCGGCCGGGTCGCGGCGCCCGGCGACGGCACGCACCATGGCATCTCGCGCCACGCTCCACGATCCCGACGTCGGCCGGCTCACGGATCGCGCCAGCCGCATCCTGGCCGCACTGGTGACGCAGTACATCGACAAGGGCGAGCCGGTGTCCTCGCTGTGGCTCGCCCAGCACGGCGACGTCGGCCTCTCCTCTGCTTCGGTGCGCAACGTCATGGTCGAGCTGGAGCAGGCGGGCTACATCTCGCAGCCGCATACGTCCGCCGGGCGCGTACCGACCGACCGGGGCTACCGCTACTTCGTCGACCGGCTCCTGAGCCGCCGGCGCGACGCGGATCCCGCACCCGACGTCGAGGCGCGGCTGCGACAGGCCGGCACGGTCAGCGACGTCCTGTCGAACGTATCGCACGAGCTGTCCGTCGCCTCGCACCACCTGGCGTTCGCCTGCCTGCCCCGCGTGGCGGCGGGCACCTTCAAGCGCATCGAGTTCGTTCCGCTCGGCGGCACGAAGATCCTGGTGGTGGTCACGACGGGCGACGACGAGATCGCCCACAAGGCGGTCGACCTGGGTGAGGAAACCGACCGCCGGGCGCTGGAGCAGGGCGCCCGCTACCTGTCCGAAACGTTCGCGGGCCTCCCGCTGTGGGACGTACGGACGGCGGTGGTGGAGCAGTTGCGGCAGGAGCGGATGCTCTACGACGAGCTCCGCTCGCGCGCGCTGCGCCTGGCCAGTCTGACGCTGGAGGAAATGGTCCCGCCGAACCACCTCTTCGTCGAAGGCGCGTGGTTCCTCGCCGAGGAGGTGTCCGACGGCGAGAACCGCGTGCCCCTCGGCATCCTCCGGACGCTGCTGACGATGATCGAACGCAAGGATCTGCTGGTGCGGGTCCTCGACGAATACCTCGACGGTCCGGGACTGACGGTCGTCATCGGCACGGAAAACTCGTCGCCGGAGATGCAGGCCTTCAGTCTGGTCGCCTCCACCTACTTCGACGGCGCCCGCACCGGGCGCATGGGCATCATCGGCCCGCGGCGCATGCGCTATTCCCGAGCGATCTCGGCGGTGGATCAGGTCTCGCGCGCCGTGAGCCGGGTGCTCGTCGAGCAGACGGCCTCATCCGAACATGACAGACGACGTGAACCTGGCACAGCCTGACGAAGGCGCCAACTTGGCACAGCCCGACGAAGGCGCCAACCTGGCACAGCCCGAAGACGCCACGAGCCCGGCGCAGCCCGAAGCGGGGGTGAGCCCGGCGCAGCCCGAAGGCGTACCCGCCGGTCCGGCGCCGCCGGCCGCCGAAGCGGAGCCGGACCCGGCGGCGGAGCGCGACGAGTACCGCGACCTGCTGCTCCGCAAGCAGGCGGAGTTCGACAACTACAAGAAACGTGTCGAGCGAGACCGCGCGAAGGCCAACCGGCTGGCCGAGAGGGCGTTGATCATGGCGCTGCTGCCGCTCCTGGACGACTTCGAACGGGCCCTGGGAGCAGCGGTCGAAACGAGGGGGGCCGACGCGTACCGCGCCGGGATCGAGATCATCCACCGTCAGTTGCTGGAGATTCTCCGCAAGCGCGGCGTCACGCCGATCGACACCACCGGCGCGCGGTTCGATCCGAACCTGCACGAAGCGGTGGCGTACCAGGCCGCCGAAGGCCACGAGGACGGGGACGTCATCGACGAGGTGCGCCGCGGATACCGGTTCGACGAAGAGCTGCTGCGGGCAGCCATGGTCAGGGTGGCCAGGGCGTGAGCAAGCGCGACTACTACGAAGTCCTCGGCGTACCGCGCGACGTCGGCGAGCAGGAGCTGAAAAGCGCGTACCGCAAGCTGGCGCTGAAGTATCACCCGGATCGGAATCCGGACGATCGGACCGCCGAGGAACGCTTCAAGGAAGCCGCGGAGGCGTACGCCGTGCTCGCCGACCCGGACAAGCGGGCCCGGTACGACAAGTTCGGCCACGCGGGAGTCGGCGGCAGCGGAGCGGCCGGCTTCGATCCGTCGACGTTCGCCGACTTCAACGACATCTTCGGCAACCTCGGCGACGTGTTCGGATTCGGGGACATCTTCGGGTCGGGCCGCCGGCGGCGGGGTCCGCGGCGGGGCGCCGACCTGCGCTACGACCTGCCGATCTCGCTCGAGGACGCGGAGTCGGGCACCGAGGCCACGCTGCAGGTCCCGCGCGAGGAGCCGTGCGACCGGTGCGCCGGGTCGGGCGCCGCCCCGGGCTCCCGGCCGGAGACCTGCCCGCAGTGCCACGGTCGCGGGCAGGTGCGTTACCAGCAGGGCTTCCTCACCGTCGCGCGCCCCTGCAGCACCTGCCGCGGGGCCGGCACGTTCCTCCGGAATCCCTGCAACGCCTGCCGCGGGAACGGGCGCGTGTCGCGCGAGCGGAAGCTCAAGGTGAAGGTGCCGGCCGGCATCGACACCGGACAGCAGCTCCGCCTGCAGGGCGAGGGGGAGCACGGACCGCGCGGCGGAGACGCGGGCGACCTCTACGTCGTCATCCACGTGCAGGATCACCCGGTGTTTCGCCGCGAGGGCAGCGATCTCCTGTGCGCCATTCCGGTAAGCTACCCCACGCTGGTGCTCGGCGGCACGATTACCGTCCCGACGCTGAACGGCGACGAGACCCTGCATGTCCCCAGGGGCACGCAAGGGGACGCAAGGCTCCGGCTGCGCGGCCGGGGGCTGCCGCACGTTTCGGGGCGGGGACGCGGGGATCTGTACATCGACGTGAAGGTGGCCGTGCCCACGTCCGTCTCGCAGGAGCAGAAGGCCCTCATCGAGAACCTCGACCGGATCATGCCGCAGAGGTCGTTCGAACCGAACGGGCGCGGCGCCGGCGACGACAGCCGCCCCTTCTTCAGCCGGGTGAAAGACATCTTTGGATAGTCCCGCGGACGCGGGCGCGCCGCGGCCGGCGCAGGACGTTTCTCCACCGGGCGGGCGCTGATGTCCATCCACCGCTGCTACGCGCCGCGGCTCGAAGCGCCCGGAAGCGTGCTCGGCCTGTCTCCCGACGAAGGGCGGCACCTGATCCGCGTACTCCGCCTGCGGAGCGGCGCCCGGGTTCACGTCTTCGACGGACGGGGACGCCAGCACGAGGCGACGCTGACGGACGACGATCCCCGGAACCCGACGCTGCGCCTCGGCGCGCCGGTCGCGGCGGTCCCCGAGCCCCTCGTGCGCGTGACCCTGGGGATGACGGTCCTCAGGAGCCGCGTGCTCGACACCGCGGTCCGCGACGCCACGATGCTCGGGGTGGCCGACGTCGTGCCGCTCCTGACCCACCGGACGCAGGCGGGCGGAGAGGAGCGCGCCGCCGGCCGGCTCGGCGACCGCTGGCGCGGCATCGCCATCGCGTCCGCCAAGCAATGCGGGCGCGCGGTGGTCCCGGCGATCCACCCGCCGACGACGTTCCCCCGGTTCCTGGAGGATGCCCGGCCGCATGCCGTCCGCCTGCTGCTGGTCGAGCCGGCGGCGGCTGGAACGAACGCCGCGACGGCCCGCACGAGCGCGCTACGGACCGGGCCGCGGCCGGCCAGCGCCGCGCTCGCGATCGGGCCGGAAGGCGGCTGGACGGACGCTGAAATCCGCGCCGCCGAAGCGGCCGGCTTCGAGCCGTTGACCCTCGGCCGCCGCACGCTGCGCGCCGAAACGGCCCCGGTCGCCGCCCTCTCGATCCTGCGCTTCGCCTGGAACGATCCGTAGCGCCGGGCGCCGGCTGCGGGCCCCGAAGCGCAACGGAACCCCACGCTATACTTGCTCCACCCGCATGCTGTTCCGAGGGCAGACGCTAGGCAAGTACAGAATTACCGCGCCTCTCGGCAGCGGAGGCTTCGGCGCGGTCTATCTCGCGCGGGACACCTGGATCGACAAGGACGTGGCGATCAAGGTGCCCCACCGGCAGAACATCAACTTCGGCGAGCTCCTGCGGGAGCCGCGCCTGCTGGCAGCGCTCGACCATCCCAACATCGTCTCGATCACGACAGCCGAGAAGCAGGACAACGTCTTCTTCATCGTGATGGAGTACGTCGCCGGCGACACGCTGGAGCAGGTCATCGCCAGCAACGGCGGACTCGACGCCGTGCGCACGATCGACTACGCCACGCAGATCGGCCGGGCCATCGAGCATGCCCATGCACAGGGGGTCGTACACCGCGACCTGCGGCCCGCCAACATGCTCGTCTCCGACGCCGGCGTGCTGAAGGTCGCCGACTTCGGCACTTCGCGCTTCCTGGAGATCGCGGCGCACGGGACGACCGTCATCGGCAGCCCGCCCTACATGGCCCCCGAGCAGTTCGCAGGCAAGGCGGTGTTCGCGTCGGACATCTATTCGCTCGGCATCACCATGTACCAGATGCTCACCGCAGTTCTCCCGTACGAGTCTCCCACCCCACGCGACCTCGACAGGTTGATGAGCGGCAAGCTGGTACGGCCGCCGCGCCTGTGCAATCCCGAGGTGCCGAAGCCGCTCAACGACGTCGTGATGAAGGCGCTCGCGCCGGAGCTGTCGGCGCGCTACCAGCGGGCCGCCGAGCTGCTGAGCGACCTGGAGCAGGCGTCCGCGCCGGCGCCCCGGCCGACGCCGGCGCCGGACCGCCACGCCGACCCGCCGCGCGCGCGCGTCCACGTCACCCCGCGACGCCTGCGCACCGGCACCCCGCCGTCCGGCCGCTTCTGCCTGCGCTGTCACAAACCGTTGCACGCGCGCGCGGACCGCTGTCCCTTCTGCGGCGAGAGCTGGTAGCCTGCACGCGCTTGCAAAGACCGCGCCGGCCCCGTAGACTGGAAGCGCAACCTGTTCACTGCAGACGATTTCACGGGTCCGCCATGAGCTTCGGCACCGGCCGCATCTGGATGAACGGCAAGCTGGTCGATTGGGCCGACGCGAAGATTCACATCGGCTCCCACGTCATCCACTACGGCAGCGGCGTCTTCGAGGGCGCCCGCTGCTACGACACGCCGGACGGCGCCGCCGTGTTCCGCCTCGACGCCCACGTCCGGCGGCTGTACGACTCGGCGAAGATCTACCGCATGGACTACGGGGAGCTAGGGGCGGACGAGTTCCACGAGGCGATTCTCGACACGATACGCGCGAACCGGTACAACGCGTGCTACGTCCGGCCGCTGCTCTACCGGGGCTACGACACGCTGGGGGTCAACCCGTTCAGTTGCCCGGTCGAGGCCGCGATCCTGGTCTGGGAATGGGGCGCCTATCTCGGCGACGACGCGCTCGAGCATGGCGTCGACGTCCAGGTCGCCTCCTGGGGGCGGGGGGCGCCCAACCGGTTCCCGTCCGTGGCCAAGTCGACGGCGAACTACGCCAACTCGCAGCTCATCAAGATGGAGGCGACCCTCAACGGGTTCGCCGAGGGCATCGCCCTGGACCCGCGCGGCTTCGTGAGCGAAGGGAGCGGCCAGAACATCTTCGTGGTGCGGGACGGCGAGATCGCCACCCCGCCGGCGGCCGATTCCATCCTGCCGGGCATCACGCGCGATGTCGTCATCACGCTCGCCGGGGATCTCGGGTTCCGGGTTCGCGAGGAGACGCTGCCGCGCGAGGCCCTGTACATCGCCGACGAGGTGTTCTTCACCGGCACGGCGGCCGAAATCTCGCCCATCCGGTCGATCGACAGAATCTCCATCGGCAGCGGCAAGCGCGGCCCGATCACCGCGGCCATCCAGCGGCGGTTCTTCGACGTCATCAACGGACGCGTGGCCGACACGCACGGCTGGCTCAAGTTCGTCTACGGCGCTCCCGCCGCCGCGCATGCGACCGGGGCCGCGGCCGGAGCCGGGTAGGAGGCCAGGAAGGCCGAGAGGACCGCCCGGCCGGGCCGCCCGCGGCGTCCCGTGCCGTCCCGTGCCTTCCACCCGCCGGGTCCCTTGCCTCCTGACCCTGATCCCTGCGCGGCGGGGCTGGCCATGCTCGCCCGGCGCGAGCTGTCCACGCCGCAGGTGGCCGAACGGCTGCTGCGACTGCGACGCCGTGTGGGAGGCAGGCGCCGCTCCCGGTGCGGCGCAGTTCACCACGGACTCCCGGCAGCGCCGTGTGTCAGAATGAACCGGATGACCGCGGCCGAGATTCGACGGAGCTTTCTGGAGTACTTCCGCGAGCGCGGACACCGCGTCGTGGCGAGCGCGCCGCTCGTGCCCGGGAACGATCCCACCCTGCTGTTCACCAACGCCGGGATGAACCAGTTCAAGGACCTGTTCCTCGGCGCCGAGCGCCGCGAGTACCGGCGCGCCGCGACCGCGCAGAAGTGCATGCGGGTGAGCGGCAAGCACAACGATCTGGAGAACGTCGGGCCCTCCCTGCGACACCACACGTTCTTCGAGATGCTCGGCAACTTCTCGTTCGGCGACTACTTCAAGGCCGACGCCATTCCCTTCGCCTGGGAGCTGCTGACGGACGTCTGGGGCCTGCCCGCCGAGCGCCTCCACGCCACGGTGTTCAAGGGCGAGGACGGCATCCCGCGCGACGACGAGGCGTACGACGTCTGGCGGCGGCTGGTCCCGGCGTCGCGCATCGCGGAGCTGGGCGCGGCCGAGAACTTCTGGGCGATGGGCGACACGGGTCCGTGCGGCCGCTGCTCGGAGATCCACTACCACCGCGGCGACCACCTGCCCTGCTCCGCCGGACGTTGTCTCGGCATCGACTGCGACTGCGACCGCTACGTCGAGATCTGGAACAACGTCTTCATGGAGTTCGAGCGGCGGGCGGACGGCTCGCTCACGCCGCTGCCCGCCCCGTCCATCGATACCGGCATGGGTCTAGAGCGGATCGTCGCGGTCCTCCAGGAGCAGCTCTCGAACTACGACACGGACCTCTTCTCGCCGCTCCTCTCGGCCATCGGCGCGCGGGCGGGCGCCGATTACGGTCCGCTGGCGGACCGTCCGGCGAACGACACGAGCGACGTCTCGCTGCGGGTCATCGCCGACCACCTGCGCGCAATGACGTTCCTCATCGCCGACGGCGTCGTGCCGTCGAACGAATGGCGGGGCTACGTGCTCCGCAAGATCATGCGGCGGGCGATGCGGCACGGGAAGAAGCTCGGCCTGACCGAGCCGTTCCTGCACGAGTTGACCGGCGTGGTGATCGCCGAAATGGCGGGCGCATACCCGGAGCTGGACGCGAGCCGCGGGGCGATCGCGTCCGTGGTGCGCCGCGAGGAGTCACAGTTCGACCGGGTGCTGCGCGACGGGCTGCCGCACCTCGAAGCGGCGCTCGCCAGCGCGGAGAAACTGCAGAGAGTCCTGGACGGCGAGGGGGCGTTCCGGCTCTACGACACGTTCGGCATGCCGCTCGACTTCATCGAGGACATGGCGCAGTCCCGGTCCGTGGACATCGATCGGCAGGGGTTCGAGCGGGCGCTGGACGCGCAGCGCGCCCGCGCGCGGGCCGGGGCGTCGTTCGGCGGCGATCAGGCGCAGGTCGACGTCGCATCCGACGGCGGCGACGTCCACTTCGAACCGGAGTCGTTCGTCGGCTACGAGAGTACGTCCGCGCAGAGTGCGGTCACGCACCTGTTCCGCCGCGACGGGTCCGGGACGACCCTCACGCCCGTCGAACGACTGAACGCGGGTGACGAGGGGTACGTCGTCCTGGACGAGACGCCGTTCTATCTGGAAGCGGGCGGTCAGGTTTCGGACACCGGCCGGCTCTTCGCGGACGGCGCCGTCGAGGCGGTCGTCCGGGGCGTCGAGCGGGTCAAGCCGGCCTGGCCGCGGATGCACCTGGCCGCCGTGCGCGAGGGAGGACTGCGGGTCGGCGACGAGGTCACGGCCGCGGTCGACGCGGAGCGGCGCGACGCCATCCGCCGGAACCACACGGCCACGCACCTGCTGCACGCGGCGCTGCGCCGGATCGTGGGCGCGCACGTCAGGCAGAAGGGCTCACTCGTCGCTCCGGATCGGCTCCGGTTCGACGTCTCGCATCACGAGGCGGTCGCCCCCGAAGCACTGAGTCGGATCGAACGCCTCGTCAACCGCTACGTCTTCGGCAATCGGCCGGTGCGAACCAGGGAGGAATCGACCGACGAAGCCATCGCGGACGGCGCCATGGCCCTCTTCGGCGAGAAGTACGGTGAGCGCGTCCGCGTCGTGACCATACCGAACCTTGCCGGGGAAACCGACTTCTCCAAGGAGCTCTGCGGCGGAACGCACTGCGGGGCGACCGGCGACGTCGGGCCGTTCGTCATCACCCACGAGGGCGGGGTGGCGGCGGGTGTCCGGCGCATCGAGGCAGTGACCGGCGCGGCGGCCGTACAGACGTTCCAGAACCGCGGAGACGCACTCTCCCTGCTGGCGCACGCCCACGATGCGACCGCGGATCGAGCCGTGACGGCGGTCGGCAAGCTCCAGGACCTGCGCTTCCGGCGCCCCGTGAACACGAAGCTCGCCGATCACGCCGCAAGGACGGTCAGGAAACTCGCGGCCGACTACAAGCGGCTCGTCCGCGAGAACGAGCGCCTGAGGGTGCAGGCGGCGATGGCCGCCGGCAGCGGGCCACGGGAGCGGGACCTCGACACGGTCGACGTCGATGGCATCAGGATATTGACGCGCGTGGTGTCCGGTCTCGAGCCGGGCGCCCTGCGCACCCTCGCCGACTCGCTCCGCGACCGCCTCCGCAGCGGGGTGGTGGTGCTGGCGTCCGACAACGACGGCAAGGCGGCGCTGGTCGTTTCGGTGACGCGCAACCTGACGAACCGCATCCACGCGGGCAAGCTGATCGGAGAGCTCGCACCCATCGTCGGCGGACGCGGCGGCGGACGTCCGGACTTCGCGCAGGCGGGCGGCCGCCGAATCGACCGGATCGGCGCCATCGTTCCGGAGAGCCGCACCGCGGTCGGCCGCCTGCTCGCCGGCTCGCAGCCGTCGTGACGAAGCGTTCCGCCACGTTCCAGCCGCCGCGCATCGTGCCTGCGCCCTTTGAATCGTCCCGCGCCGATCATGGACAATCGGATCGAACGTGCGGATCGACGTCTGGCTCGACGTCGCGTGCCTTTTCCGGACGCGGTCGGAGGCGCAGCACGCCGCCAAGGGGGGCAAGGTCGAGATCAACGGCCGGCGCGCGAAGCCGCACCGCGAGATCCGACCGGGCGACGAGATTCGCATAACGCGCCCCAACGGCGTCACGCAGGTGGTGTCGGTGGCGGGACTCGCGGAGCGCCACCTGCCGAAGGCCGAAGCCCGGACGCTGTACGAAGACCGGACGCCGCCGCCGACCGAGGACGAACTGGCGTTCAGAACGTTGCTGCGGCGCGCCGGCCGGGCGCCGGCGCCGGACAAGCAGCAGCGCCGGCAGCTTCGCCGCCTGAAGGGACGCACATAGCTGCCGCCGGTTCGGAACCGGAAGCTCCGGGGATGGGCGGGGAACCCGTGCCGGTCTTCGACCCGCGGGCCGAAACGGAACGGTCAGCCGCGGCTCAGCGGCTCGACGGGCAGCTCTTCCCTGCCGTTGCCGAGGGCTCCGCCCGCTTCGTCGCCCACGTCGCGGGACGAAGCGGGGCGCGGGATGTCGGCCGGCCACTCGACCGGCGCCGGCCAGTTGTCGGAGAGGAACCGGAGGGCGCGCTCAGCGCGCCGCGTGGTGATGGCGTGGCCGCGGCGCAGCCGTGCGATCGTTTCGCCGCTCCCGGTCGCGTAGCGGGAAACGGTCGAGATGCTTCGTCCCGTGCTTGCGGCGAAGAGATCGCAGAGCGCCACCAACCGCCGAACCGTGTCATCCATGGCACGCAAGCATGCCACATGTGGCACGAACGCGCAAGGGTTTCCGTGTATCGTGTCGCCGGTGACACGATACGGCGTCGACTACCTGCGACAGGCGGTTCGGCAGCGGATCGAGACGGAAGGGCTGAGACCGTTCTCGCTGCGCACCGGCATTCCCCTGGGCCAGTTGAGGAGCGTGATCCAGGGCCGGGCGGCGCGCAGCACGACCCTCGAGTTGATTGCGTCCGTTCTGGAGCTGGAGTTCTACATCGGCCCCGCGCGGGCGGAGTCCTCGGGGCGGCCGCGGCTGCCGTCGGAGATCGCCCGGGCCCTCGACCTGCCGCGGGACGCCAGTGTCGACGACGCCGTCGGCGCGATAAGGAAGGACGCGCTGGCGTCGAGACTGCGCGAGGGACTCGGTCTCGTGCAGGAGTTGATGGATCGGGCGACCGCCGCGGCGGCGTTGATCCCCGGCCTGCTGTCCCGCGAGCCGCCGCCGGAGAGCGCGGTCGTGATGATCCCGTTCGCTCCCGAAGTGAGACTCGCGGCGGGTACCGGCGAGGTGGTGTTCGAGGAATCCCCGGAGGTGTCCATCGCCGTCGCGGCCGAAGCGTTGCCGTCCTGGACGCGGCCGGAGCGGCTGACGTGCGTCCGGGCGGCGGGCGACTCGATGGAGCCGACCCTCCACGACGGCGATCTGGTCGTGGTCGATGCGGGCCGGAGCGATCCGCTGGACGGGCACCTGTTCGCGGTACGCACCGCTGCCGGACTGGTCATCAAGCGCTTGCGGCAGCGCCGCGCCCGATGGTTCCTGACCAGCGACAACCGGGCCCACCCGCCCCACGCGGTGGCCGAGGACGACCGGATCCTCGGACAGGTCGCCTGGTGCGGGCCGCGGGGCCGCGACCCTCGCTGACGATGCCCTGAACCGACGCCGCGCGGTCCGGGGTTTCAAACGACACGGCGCCGTGTTTCAAATGACACAACGGCGCCGTCGACTCCTGCTAACGTGTTAGTTGTGACACCCGTCGATGGCATCGACTATCTGCGGCGAGTGGTTCGGCAGCGGGTCGAAACCGAGGGGCTGAGGCCGTTCTCGCTCCGCACCGGCATTCCCGTGGGCCAGTTGCGGAGCGTGGTCCAGGGCCGGGCGGCGCACAGCACGACCCTCGAGTCGATCGCGTCCGTTCTGGGGCTGGAGTTCTACATCGGCCCGGCCCGCGCGGATTCGTCGGCGCCGCCGGGACTGCCGTCGGAGATTGCCGAGGCCCTCGACCTGCCGCGGGACGCCAGCGTCGCCGACGCGGTCGGGGTGATCGACAAGGACGCGATGTTGTCGAGACTGCGCGAGGGGATCGACCTCGTGCAGGAGTTGATGGAACGCGCCGCGGCGGCCATTCCCGGACCGGCGTCCCGCGGGGACTCGCCGGAGCCGGAACCGCCGGAGGACGCCGTGGCGATGATCCCGTTCGCGCCCGACGTCCGGCTCGCGGCGGGGACCGGCGAAGTGGTGTTCGAAGAATCGCCGGAGGTGTCGATCGCCGTCGCGGCCAGGGCGCTGGCCTCCTGGGCGCAGCCGGAGCGCCTGACGTGCGTCCGGGCGGCGGGCGACTCGATGGAGCCGACGATTCGCGACGGCGATCTCGTCGCGGTCGACCCGGGCCGGATCGACCCGCTGGACGGACACCTGTTCGCGGTACGCACCGACACCGGACTCGTCGTCAAGCGCCTGCGCCGGACCGGCGGGCGCTGGTCGCTGACCAGCGACAACCCGGCCCACGCGCCCCGTCCGGTGGCCGGGGACGATCGGATCCTCGGACAGGTCGCGTGGTGCGGGCCGCAGGGCCGCGACGATCGCTGACCCGCTCCTTGTCCTATAATGCAGACGCACGCCGGCATTCGCCGCGTGCCCCAAAGGAGCATGCCCATGCGGAATCTCGTGCTGGCGCTCGCCCTGCTGCTGGCCGCCGCCGGTGTGGCGGTCACGTCGGGCGTCGCGCACGGACAGCAGGATGCGGAGACGATCCACGTCTACAAGTCCCCCACCTGAGGCTGCTGCATCCAGTGGGTGGTTCACCTGCAAGAGCACGGCTTCGACGTGGAGACGACCGACGTCCCCAACGTTCTGCCGCTCAAGCGGCGCGCCGGCGTTCCGCCGTCGCTGTCCTCGTGCCACACCGCCATCGTCGGCGACTATGTAATCGAAGGCCACGTGCCGGCGGCGGACATCGCACGCCTGCTCGACGAGCGCCCGCGCGTCGCCGGGCTCGCGGTGCCGGGAATGCCCATCGGGTCTCCCGGAATGGAAGTGCCCGGCCGGGGGGTGCAGCGCTACGACGTCATCGCGTTCGAACGGAACGGCAGGGCGGAAGTCTACTCGTCGCACGGCCGGTAGCTGCCGGCGCGGGCGGCTGTCCTTGGCCGCGGCCTCGACGGGCGTCGACGGAAGTATTGGAGTTTCATGGCGAACCACAAGTCTGCAATCAAGGCCCACGAGCAGAGTCTCCGGCGCCGCGATCGGAACAACCGCATGAAGAGCCGGATGCGCCGCGCGATACGGGCGGCGCGCAGCGCCATCGGCGCCGTGGCCGGGCAGGATGAAGAAGCGGCGTCGGGCGCGCGCGAGTCGATCCGTACGACGGCGGCGCTGATCGACAAGATCGCGGGCAAGGGCATCATCCATCGCAACGCGGCGGCGCGCCACAAGTCGCGACTCGAGAAGCGGCTGCGGAAGGCGTCGGCGCCGGCCCGGGACGACTGATCAGACGCGGCGGCGCGCACCACCCGCCGCCGCGGTTCCGCACAGATCCACGACCAGGCGCTCCAGCAGCACGCGCGGCTCGCCGCCGGACTGCTTCAGGGCGAGGTCCGTACGGAAGACCGCCTCGATCGCGGGTGCGACCCGGGCGCCGGTCAGCTTGGTCCTGGCGACCCAGGCGAGCTGGCCGAGCACCATGTAGGGCACCGCCCCGCCGTCGAGCGCCGCCCCCAGCTCCCGGAGCGCCCGGTCGGCCGCCCCCTGCTCGATGGCGCGCGCCACCGCCCAGTCGTCCGTGGCGCGAGGCGCGGACGGGCCCAGCCCCTCGCGCACGTGGGTCGCGGTGATCGTGTCGCCGGCATCCGCGAACAGCAGCAGCCGATCCACCGCGTTCCGCAGGCGTCCTGCGTCGCGGCCGGCGAGATCGCCCAGCCGCCGGACCGCGGCGGCGTCCGCCTGCCGGCCCGCCTCCTCCACACGCTCCCGAATCCAGCGCCGGGCGCCGGCCGGGTCCTCCGGCACGCCGCAACGTACGACGGCGGCCCGCGCCCGGAGCTGCTTCGCGACCCGCCGCCGTTCGTCGAGTCCGCCGGCGACGAACACCAGCGTCGCGTCGGCCGGCGGCGACTGCAGGTAGTCCTCGAGCGCCTCGAGGGCGCGCTGCGCCGCCCTGCTCTCCTTCGCCGGCTGCAGCATCCGCTCGGCCCGCACCGCGACGACGATCCGCCGCGGCGCCATCACCGGCACGATCCGCGCCGCCGCCAGAACCTCGCCCAGATCGGCGTCGCCGCCGTGAAAACGGTCGAGGTTGAAGGCGCGCACGCCCTCGTCGATCGTGCCGGCCAGCGCGTCGGCCAACGTCCCCTTCTCGTGCTCGTCGTCGCCGAGCAGGAGATAGACGGGATCGAGCTCCCCGGACGCAATCCGGGTGCGCAGCGCCGCCGGCGTCAGGACGCCCACGCCCTAGAACGCCTCGAGGATGGCGCTCACGACCGTGGCGGCGAAGTCCCCGGCGAGGCGTTCGACGGTATTGGCCTGCTGTCCGAAGAACGTCGAGACGCTGGCGACGTCGCCGGTCCCCGACGCCACTTCGTACTCGTCGCTGAACACCATCTGCGGATCGTCCCAGACGACCTCGTCGGTCGTCAGATCGCGGAACTCGATGGCGGCCTGCAGCGTGAAGACGTAGCGGGACGCCTGCTGTTCCGCGCTGAAACTGGCCGGTGCGATGCGGACGGCGGTGATGGTCCCGGTCAGCGCCGCGTCGGCCCCGGACTCGTCGGTCTGGACCCGATACGAGCCCCGGCTGATGAACGCCGTACGCACCTCCTGCGTCAGGAGCTGCTCGACGTCGAAGACCGGGGTGTTGTTCTCGAACATCGGAATGGCGACGGTCTCGATGTAGTCGGGCAGGAACGATCCGCGTCCGGCCAGCGTGTAGCCGCACCCGGAGAGGGCGCTGCAGGCGGCCGCCGCGAGCAGCGCGTGGGCCGGCAGCTCATGGCGCCAGCCCCGCCGCATTCGAGCGGCCATGCATCCGGCCCGGACTGCGCTGCTCCCCGGTCGAATTCCACGCATCGCGTGCACTCCTCTCACGCCTTGGCGACGATGCTGACGAGCCGCCCCGGCACGACGACCACCCGGCCGACGGTCTTGCCGGCGGTGTGCGCCTGCACCTGCGGCTGGACCAGCGCGAGGCGCCGCAGCTCGTCTTCGGCCGTGTCGACGGCGACCGTCAGCCGCGCCCGCACCTTGCCGTTCACCTGCACCGGCAGGACCAGCGTCTCGGCCCGCGCCGCGTCCGGATCGAAGGCCGGCCAGCCCGCCGCTGCGACCCCCTCGTCGTGCCCCAGGGCCTCCCAGAGCTCCTCGGACAGGTGCGGGGTGAACGGCGAGAGCATCAGCACGAGCGCCTCGAGCGCCTCGCGCACGACGGCCAGCACCGCCGGGGCCGCCCCGGCTGCAGGCACCGCCAAGTCGCCGGCGAACGGCCCGATGCGCGCCCGCTCGCAGAAGGCGTACAGCTCGTTCACCAGCTCCATCAGCGCCGCCACCGCCGTGTTCAGGTGCACGCGCGGATCGAGGTCCTCGGACACGCGCCGGATGGTGCCGTGCGTCTTGCGCCGGAGTCCGCGCTCGGCGCCGCCCAGCGCCAGCCCGGCCACCGGCGGTACGCGGCCCGCCGCGCAGGTCGCCGCGAACGGCGTCACGAGACGCCAGACGCGGGCCAGGAAGCGGGCGCTGCCGTCGAGTCCGGCGTCGGTCCACTCGATCTCCTTCTCCGGCGGGGCGACGAACGTCTCGTAGAGCCGCAGCGCGTCGGCGCCGCAGGTCGCCGTCATCTCGTCCGGGTCGACCACGTTGCCCTTCGACTTGGACATCACCGCGCCGTCGCGCAGCACCATCCCCTGGGTCAGCAGGCGCGTAAAGGGTTCGTCGTGCTCCACCAAGCCGAGGTCGCGCAGCACCTTGCAGAAGAAGCGGGAGTAGATGAGATGCAGGATCGCGTGCTCGACGCCGCCGCTGTAGAAGTCGATCGGCGCCCAGTACCGGACCGCCCCGGCATCGAACGGCGCCGTGTCCCTGCGCGGGTCGCAGTAGCGGTAGAAGTACCACGACGAGTCGACGAACGTGTCCATCGTGTCGGTCTCGCGGCGCGCGGCCCCCCCGCAGTCCGGACAGGCCGCGTTGACGAACTCCGGCACCTGCGCGAGGGGAGAATCGCCGCGGCCGGTGAACTCCTCCACCCGCGGCAGCTCCACCGGAAGCCGATCCTCCGGCACGGGACGCGTTCCGCAGCGGTCGCAGTAGACGATGGGTATGGGCGTGCCCCAGTAGCGCTGCCGCGAGATGCCCCAGTCCTTCAGCCGGTACTGCACCTGTCCGCGGCCGAATCCCCGTTCCTCGGCGGCCTCGGTCATGACGGCACGCGCCCGGTCGCTCTGCAGCCCGGAGAACTCCCCGGAGCCGACGAGGCGCCCGGGATCCGCGAACGCGGTCTCCAGGCTGTCGTCCAGGAGCGCCCCGCCCTGCGGCTGGATGACCACCCGGACGGGGAGCCGGTACTTCCGCGCGAACTCCAGGTCGCGCTGATCGTGGGCCGGCACCGCCATGATCGCCCCGGTGCCGTACTCGGCGAGGACGAAGTTGGCCACCCAGATCGGAACCGTCTCGCCGGTGAAGGGATTGACCGCCCGGCGCCCGGTGTCGACGCCCTCCTTGTCGATCTGCCCGGTCAGCCGCGCCGTCCGGTCGAGGGCGCGGAAACGCGCCACCCGGGCCCGAAACGCCGCCGCGTCGGGCCGCCCGGCCGCGATGCGCTCGACGAGCGGATGCTCCGGCGCCAGCAGGACGAAGGTGGCCCCGCAGATGGTGTCGATGCGCGTCGTGAAAACCTCGATGCCGTCCGCCGGGCCGGTATCGTCGTCGGGGCCGGCCGCGCCGGCGGGCCCGGCCGTGTCGGCGGCGCCGGCCGCGCCGGCGGGCCCGGCCGGGCCGACGAGCGGGAAGCGGACCAGCGCGCCGTGCGAGCGGCCGATCCAGTTGCGCTGCATCGTCAGCACCTTGTCCGGCCACTGATCGAGCGTCTGCGTCCCGTCGAGCAGCTCGTCGGCGTAACGGGTGATGCGCAGGAACCACTGCTTCAGGTCGCGCGTCTCCACCGTCGTGCCGCAGCGCCAGCAGCCGCCGTCGACCACCTGCTCGTTGGCCAGCACGGTCCGGCAGTCGGGACACCAGTTGACGGCGGACTGCTTGCGGTAGGCCAGCCCGCGCTCGTACATCTTCAGGAACAGCCACTGGTTCCAGCGGTAGTACTCCGGGTCGCAGGTGGCAATCTCCCGCTCCCAGGCATAGCTGATCCCGAGCCGCTGCAACTGGTCCTTCATGTGCGCGATGTTCTCGCGCGTCCAGGTCTCCGGGTGCGTGCGGTTCTTGATCGCCGCGTTCTCGGCCGGCATCCCGAACGCGTCCCACCCGAACGGGTGCAGCACGTTGTAGCCGCGCATCCGCTTCATGCGGGCCACCACGTCGCCGATCATGTAGTTGCGCACGTGGCCGACGTGGGCGTGGCCGGACGGGTAGGCGAACATCACGAGGCAGTAGAACTTCGGCCGCTCGGGGTCCGCGGTCACCTCGAACGCGCGGCGCTCGCGCCAGCGCCGCTGCCACTTCTTCTCTATCGTCTGGGGGTCGTAGTCGCGCACGGTAGATGGAATTGTACCAGCAGTGCGGCCTGCCATGACTCGGACCAGCGGATCGTGTCGGGGCGTGAGCGAGGACGACGTGGAGACCATCGTCACGGCGCTGTGCGCGGTCGCGGAGCCGGTTGCCTCCCGGTTCCTGTGGCGCCCGCAACTGCACGACCCGGCCGACGAGATGGTTCTGGAAGCCGCCGTCAACGGTATGGCCGACGCCCTGGTCACCTTCAACCGGCGGGACTTCGGCTTGGCGCCGGCCCGCTTCGGCATCGCACTGCTGTCGCCCCGGGAGGCGTCGAGGAAGCTTCCGTCATGAAGAAAGTGCTCAGTACCTGTCCGTTGCGACTCCCCACGTCGCTGAAGGCGGCCGTGGCGGAGATCAGCAAGGCCGACGGCACGGGCATGGGTGAATCCCGACCACGCGTTCGAGCGGGAACGGTTGCTGCCGGCCGAGCGGTTCAGCGACGAAACCGCCGCCGACGAGACCCGGGGCCGGGAACAGCGCGGGCGGCACAGCACGGCGATCCGCATGGTACCGAGACCGGCGACCTCGGGGTGGGAACGGCGGCCGACCAGCGGCGAATTCTACGACGCCATCCGCGCGGATGCCCCGACCTCCAGGCAACGGGCCATCGTGAGCACGGTGATCACCGAGAGCAGATGGCGCCAGATCGTGGAGGCATGGCTGCAAGGCGCCTTCACGCTGCGCCAGCTCGCCCGCGCGATGCACCGCATGCCCTGCGTGGGCGGGGCGACCCGACACGCCCTGAACCAGCTCGCCGACGTCAGGCTGAAGGACATTGGAGAGACTGCGGCTGCCTGAACCGGCGCGCTCGCTCCGGAACAGGATCGCTCCGGTCATGGACAACGCCCCGCCGGAGCGCAACGCGAAACGTATCGTCCCGAGCGCCGACAAGAACAATGTCAGGATTGAACGGACCCGCGAAGACGGAACCTGCGAACACCAACTGGTGGCGACAGACCAGATTCCTCGAAGCACCCACCGAGAGCATCTTCCATGGATTCGTGAACCGGGACGGTTCCGGAGGCTGCTTTCGAAGCGGCGAGCTCACCGAGGCCGTCGAACGAAAGCGGCAGGAAGGCATCGAGGGCAGGCTCTACGACTCCATGGACGCCGAAACGGAGAAGCTGATCCGCCGCCCGGGAGCGTATCCTCACACGGGGACACCGGGAAGATACGACGGTACGAGACGCATAGGAGCACCCATCCGAAGAGAGCGTGCGCCAATCGGAAGCACCGGCGAGATCGAAAACGAGCGGACAGGAAGTTGGTTGGTTAGCGGTCCCGAGTACCGACAAAGGCGGACTGCGGGCGCTTCAGACTCGCGATCAAAGCACGAGTGTGTTCAGCGTCGGCCACTTTGGCCGGTCGTGTTGCCTCATTCGAGGATGTTACCCGCCATCCTCAGAATGATCGTGCCCGCCGTCTCGGACGAATCGCGAACAGGTGGCGCCCACGGCCGGGAACCGGCCGCGCGGCGGTTCACCCTGGACAGGAAGCACGCGGTCACACGGTTTCTTGACCGATACCCGGCCAGTAGGGCGACTGGGCAAGGGTAACGGATTGGAGGGCGGCGGCGGCGATGGCGGTCGAGCCGCGCACCGGCGGGATCGATGCGGGCGGGTCCGCGGCGCAGACCTCCAGGGTGCTGTCCAGACACGCTTCCAGCGCCCGCAGGTCGTAGCCCCCCTCGGTGACCACCGCGAGCCGGCCGGCGCAGTGCTCGGCGGCGAACGCCCACAGGCGGCGCGTCAGGATCGCGTAGCCGTCGGTCGACAGTCGCATGCCGCCGAGCGGATCGTCCGCGTGCGCATCGAAGCCGGCCGACAGCACGACCGCGTCGGGAGCGTAGGCGTCCAGGATCGGCATCACCACCTCGCGGAACACCCGGTCGAGGTCCGCGTCGCCGGCGCCCGCCGCGAGCGGCACGTTGACGGTCGTCCCGGCCCCGTCGCCGCGCCCGACGTCGTCGGCCGCCCCGGTGCCCGGATAGAAGGGATACTGGTGCGTGGAGACGTACAGGACCCGCGGATCGTCGTAGAAGATCCACTGGATGCCGTTGCCGTGGTGGACGTCGTAGTCGACCAGCGCGATGCGCTCCAGACCGCGTGCGAGGGCGTGGGCGGCCGCGACGGCGGCGTTGTTGTACAGGCAGAAGCCCATCGCCCGCGCCCGCTCGGCGTGGTGCCCGGGCGGCCGCACGAAGGCAAGCCCCGGCGCACCGCGGCCGAGCGCGTGGTCGACGGCGGCCACCGTGGCGCCCGCCGCGAGGCGCGCCACCGCCTCGGAGTCCGGCGACGTGTACGTGTCGGGGTCGAGCCGCATGCGGCGTCCCGCGGTGGCCGCGATGTCCTCCAGGTAGCGGTCGTCGTGAACCCGCGCGAGCGCTTCGTCCGAGACGGGGACAGGCGTTGCGGTTCGGCCGCCGCCCGCGGTCCAGCGCGCCGCCACCCGCGCCATGACCTCGGCGCGCGCCGGCCGCTCCGGGTGCCCGTCAGGCGTCCGATGGTCGCCGAAGCGCGGCGACGCGATCAGCAGGACATCAGTCCGCGCCATCGCCGGGTTTCCTCGCCGACCGCCGCGACCGCGACGCAGCCACACTCCGACGCCGGTCGACCGATGCTCCACCGGAGCAGGCCGCCAAGGGGATGAAGGGGCGACAGACCGACCAGGAAGTCTCTCGCACCATCGTCAATCTCCAGTCACGCCCGCGGCTCGACTGCACGTCCGACCAGCGCGCGGGCCCGGTCGGCCAGAGCAGCCAGGGATTGCGCCAGATCGATGCATTTTTCCTCGATCACGCGTTCGACGGCCCCGCGCGGCACCTCGATCGGCGCCCCGACCACCATCGCGGCGCGGGCGAACGGCTTCGGCACCTGCGTGCCGTCCCAGCTCCGCGCCGTCCAGAAGCGGTCCGCCTCGGCATGAAACGGCAGCACGGGATTGCCGGTGAGGCTGGCCAGCCAGACCGCCCCGGGCTGCACCGAGCACGCGGGACCGCGCGGGCCGTCCACCGCGAACCCGGTCGGCGCGCCGTCGGCGGCCAGGCGCCGCATCCGGACCAGGGCGCGGGCGCCCCCGCGCGACGTCGATCCGCGCGCCGTGCGGTAGCCGAACTTCTCGATGAGCCTGCCGATCCATTCGCCGTCGAAGTTCTCGCTGATCATGACGACGATACCGCGCCGGCGGAAGAACCAGGTGGCGTGCACGATGCGGCCGTGCCAGAACGCCATGACCGGCTGCCGCCCCGACGCCTGAATCGCATCGTAGTGCCGGAGTCCCTCGGCCGTCCACCGGATCGTCCGGCAGAGGGCGGCGACGAGCGGCTGGCCGACCGCCGCGATCGCCGCGGCCGAGGCCATCTGACGGGAGGACAGGCGCCGGCGGGGGGCGGCGCGGGTCACATGCCTTCGTAGGACGGACCGCCGCCCCCCTCGGGCGGCACCCAGTCGATGATCTGGTAGGGGTCCATGATGTCGCACGTCTTGCAGTGAACGCAGTTCGACGCGTTGATCTGCAGCCGCTTGCCCTCCCCCGCGTCCGCGTCGACGATCTCGTACACGTTCGCCGGACAGAACCGCGTGCACGGATTGCGGTACTCGGCGATGCAGCGGGTGCGGCAGACGTCGGTGTCGGCGACGAGGAGGTGCGACGGCTGGTCCTCGTCGTGGCGCGTACCCGAATAGTGGACGTTGGTCAGCCGGTCGAACGTCAGCGTGCGGTCGACCGGCACGGCCGGCGGGTCGGGCGGCGCGCTCCGGCCGAAGTACTGCTCCACCGTCCGGGTCCGCTCGTGGCCCGCGTGGGACGGCATGGGATCGCGGATCCACCACCCTCCCGTCAGCAGCGACATGCCGGAATAGAGCAGGCCGGCCAGCAGCCCCCCGGCGAAGCTCTGGTGCACGTTGCGCACCGGGTACAGCTCGCGCCGGATGGGGCCCTCCTCGACGAGGCGGGTGTACTCGGACAGCCGCCGGCCGGAGACGTCGTTCTCGCGCACCGCGCGAAACGCCACGTCGGCCGCGTGCATCCCGCTGCGCATCGCGAGATGGATGCCCTTGAGCCGCATCGAGTTCAGGAAGCCCGCGGCGTCACCCGCGATCAGGGCGCCGTCGACGTGGCAGCGCGGCAGCGCATGCCAGCCCCCCTCCGGGAGGGCCTTGGCGCCGTAGCGCACCATCTGTCCCCCGGCGAGCAGGTCCGCGACGAGGGGGTGGCGCTTGAACCGCTGGAAGGCGACGTGCGGGTCGAACAGCGGGTCGCGGTAGTCGAGTCCGGCCACGAACCCCACCGACAGGCGTCCGTGCGGCAGGGCGTAGATGAACCCGCCTCCGAACTCCTCGTAGCGGAGCGGATGCCCCAGCGTGTGGATCACAGTGCCGGCGGCGAGACGCTCCGCGTCGACGTCCCACAGCTCCTTGATGCCGATCGCGTAGCTCTGCGGCGAACGCCCCGCGTCGAGGTCGAACCGGCGGATCAGGGTCTTGGTGAGATTGCCGCGCACGCCGTCGGCCAGCACCGTCACCCGCGCGCGGACATCGACCCCGGGTTCGAACGTCGGCTTGCGCTCCCCGCGCCGATCGACGCCGCGGTCGCCGGTGCGCACGCCGACGATCCGGTCCCCCTCGTAGAGCAGCTCCGTCCCGGCGAATCCGGTGAAGACGTCGACGCCGGCCGCCTCGACCTGCTCGGTGAGCCACTTCGCGAACCGGTTGAGGGAGATCACGTAGTGACCGTGGTTGCGCAGGGGCGGCGGCGTGACGGGAAACGGCAGCGCGCGGCGCGCGGTCAGGAAGTAGATGCGGTCGTCGCGGACCGGGACGTCGAGCGGGGCGCCGCGGCGCTCCCAGTCCGGCATCAGGTCGGCGAGCGCCGACGGATCGAGCACCGCCCCCGACAGCATGTGGGCCCCGGCCGCGCGCGCCTTTTCGAGAACGGCCACCATCAACGGCTCGCCGCCCTGTTCGGCGTTCAGCCGCGCCAGACGGTACGCCGCGGCAAGGCCGGCCGGCCCGCCCCCGACGACGAGCACGTCGACGTCGAGCGTCTCGCGCTCCACGTCACGCCTCGGCCTCGAGCGCCGCCACGATCGCCGGTACGACCTCGAACAGGTCGCCGACGATGCCGTAGTCGGCCACCTCGAAGATGGGCGCGTCGGCGTCCTTGTTGACGGCGACGATGGTGCGGGCGCCCTTCATCCCCACCAGGTGCTGAATCGCGCCGGAGATGCCGACGGCCAGGTACAGTTTCGGCGCCACGGTCTGTCCCGAGCTGCCGATCTGCCGGTCCATCGGCAGCCAGCCGGCGTCGCAGATCGGCCGCGACGCGGCCAGCTCGGCGTCGAGCGCCTGCGCCAGATTCCGTACGAGCGGCAGGTGCTCCTCGCCCCTGATGCCGCGGCCGACCGCGACGATCCGTTCGGCCTGGGTCAGGTCGACGGCCTGCTTCGCTTCCTTGAACGGGGCCTCCGGGCGCTGGCGGATCGCCGCCGCGCCGACCTCCACCGCGACCGCCCGCACCGCCGCCGGCGCCGCCCCGCGCGCGCAGGCGTCGGCGCGGTACGCGCCGATCTGGAAGCTGGCGAAGTGCGGCGCCGGCCCTTCGGGCAGCACGTCCGCCACGAACTTGCCCTGAAACATCGGCCGCACGAACACCCGGGCGCCGTCGCGAACCCTGGAGCCCATGCAGTCGGGGATCAACACCCGCCCCAGCCGCGCCGCCAGCGCCGGCGCGTAGTCGCGCGTCCGATACGTGTGCGGGAACAGCACGAGGTCCGGGCCGGTCCGCTCAACCACCTGCGCAATAGCGTCGACGAAGCCGTCGGGGGTGTACGGCTCGAGCGCGGCGTGCTCGACGACGAGCACCTCGGCCACGTCCGCCGCGGCCGCCTCCGCGGCGCGCTCCCGCACCCCGGCGCCGGCCACGACCACCGTCACCGGCTCGTCCATCTGCTGCGCCGCCGCCACCGTCTCCCACGTGGCCGGGTTCAGCGCGCCGGCGCGCTGCTCCGCGATTACCAGAATCACAGCACCCTCGCTTCTTCCCGCAGTAGCCGGACGAGCTCGCGCGCGGCCTCCGGGGCCGGACCGTCGATGAACCGGGCGGCGCTCGCCTTCTCGGGAACGTACAGCTCGAGAATCCGCTGCCCCGGCGCCTCGACGCGGCCGGGCTCGACCGTGCGGATCTCCTTCCGCTTGGCCGCCATGATGCCCCGGAGCGTCGCGTAACGGAGCTGGTTGATGCCGCTCTGAATCGTGAGCAGGGCCGGCAGCGGCAGCGACACCCACTGGAACCAGCCGCTCTCCAGCTCGCGCTTGACCCGCAGGGAGCCGCCGTCCGCCGCGGCGTCGACCTCCATGATGATGGTGGCGTGCGGCAGGCCGAGGCGCTCCGCGAGCACGACGCCGGTCTGGCCGAATCCCTGGTCGTCGGACTGCAGGCCGGTCAGAACCAGATCGAGCGACTCGTCCTGCATCGCGCCGGCCAGCGCCGCCGCCACCGCGTCGGCCCCGGCCGTGGCGAGCGCGTCGCTTTCGACGTGGATGGCGCGGTCCGCGCCGCGGGCGAGGGCCTCGCGGATGACCTGACCGACCCGGCTCGGACCGGCCGAGCAGACCACCACCTCGCCGCCGTGCCGCTCCTTCAGGCGCAGCGCCTCCTCGAGCGCGTAGGCGTCGGGCTCGTTCATCTCGAAGCCGGCGTCGTCGTCGCGGACCCATGCCGCGGATTCCGCCGCGCGCAGGGGCCAGTCGCGCGTCACGACCTGCTTGATGCAAACGGCAATCGTCATCGTGCGTTCTTCGCTCCCTCCGCGGGCCCGCCCGCGCGGCCGGACCCGATCAGCCGTCGTAGCCCGGAAATCGCCGCCTCGCTTCGCTTCCCGCCCAACCAGGCCTCGCTGGAGGTCTGCGCCGTTCTACGGCGCGGACTCGTAGCGCTTGAACAGGAGGCTGGCGTTCGTACCGCCGAACCCGAACGAATTCGACAGCGCGTAGTCGATGGACAGCGCGCGGTGCGCGTTCGGCACGTAGTCGAGGTCGCAGTCGGGATCGGGATTGTCCAGGTTGATCGTCGGCGGCGCGATCTGGTGGCGGACCGCGAGCGCGGTGATGCCGGCCTCGAGACCGCCCGCAGCGCCGAGCAGGTGCCCGGTCATCGACTTGGTCGAGGAGATCGCCAGCGACGGCGCGTGATCGCCGAAACAGGTCTTGATGGCGAGGGTCTCGATCCGGTCGTTGTGCGGCGTCGAGGTGCCGTGCGCGTTGACGTAGTCCACCGCGGACGGCTCGATCCCCGCCGACCGGACGGCGTTCCGCATCACCCGCACGGCGCCCGCGCCGTCCTCCGACGGAGCGGTCATGTGGTGGGCGTCGGCCGACATCCCGTAGCCGACCAGCTCGCAGTAGATCCGGGAACCGCGGGACCGGGCGCGGTCGAGGTCCTCGAGAATGAGGACGCCGGCCCCCTCGCCCATGATGAAACCGTCCCGATCGCGGTCGAACGGCCGGCAGGCCCGCTCCGGCTCGTCGTTGCGCGTCGACAGCGCGCGCATCGCCGCGAAGCCGCCGACGCCCATGGGCGTGATGGCCGCCTCCGACCCGCCCGCCACCATGACCCGGGCGTCGCCGCGCCGGATGATCTCGAAAGCGTCTCCGATGGCGTGCGCGGAGGCGGAGCACGCCGTGCAGGTCGCCGAGTTGGGCCCCTTCGCTCCGAAGCGGATGGACACCTGCCCCGCCGCCAGGTTGATGATCGCCGAGGGGATGAAGAACGGCGAGATCCTGCGCGGGCCGCCGTTGAGCAGGGCGATGTGCTCGCGCTCGATGGTGCTGAAACCGCCGATCCCGGAGGCGATGAACACCCCCACCTCCGCACCCAGCCCACCGTTCGTCGGCAGGCCGGCATCCAGCAGCGCGAACTCCGACGCCGCTATCGCGTACTGGATGAAGACGTCCATCTTCCGGACATCCTTCTTCGCGAGAAACTGCAGCGGGTCGAAGCCGGGCACCTCGCCGGCGATTCGGGAGGCGTATTTCGACGCGTCGAAGTTGCTGATCGTCCGGATGCCGCTCCGGCCGGCCAGCAATGCTTCCCAGTTGGCCTCGGTCCCGATGCCGAGCGAGGACACGAGGCCGACCCCGGTGACTGCAACGCGCCTTGGCAACGGATGCTCCTGGTGGGATCACACGGAAGCGGACGCTAGGTCGCGTCGCCGGCGTGAGACTCGATGTAGTCGACGGCTTCCTTCACGCGCGTGATCTTCTCCGCATCCCCGTCGGGTATCTCCAGGCCGAACTCCTCCTCGAACGCCATGACCAGCTCGACCGTGTCGAGCGAATCGGCTCCCAGATCGTCGACGAACGACGCATCCGAGGTGACCTCTTCCTCGTCGACGCCCAACTGCTCGACGATGATGCTCTTGACCTTGTCAACGACCGCCATACACCAGCCTCCCTAGAGGTACATCCCACCATTGACGCTCACGACCTGCCCTGTAATATACGATGCTTCGTCCGACGCGAGAAAGCACACCGCCCCGGCGACGTCGTCCGGCGCGCCGAGCCGACCCATGGGAATGCGGTCGTGCAGAGTTTCGCGCGCACGCTCGTCGAGGGCCGCCGTCATGTCCGTCTCGATCATGCCGGGCGCGACGACGTTGGCGGTGATGCCCCGCGACGCCACCTCCAGCGCCAGCGACCGGGTAAACCCGACGAGCCCCGCCTTCGACGCCGCGTAGTTGGCCTGACCCGGGTTGCCCGACTGCCCCACGACGGAGCCGACGTTGACGATCCGCCCCGACCGCTGCTTCACCATCGGACGCAGCACCGCCCGGCAGCAGGCGAACGCCGCGGTCAGATTCGTGGCGATCACCGCATCCCAATCCTCCGGTTTCATCCGCAGCAGCAACTGGTCCCGGACTATCCCGGCGTTGTTGACCAGCACGTCGATGCGGCCGAAGCGGTCGAGCGCGGTCCGCGCCACGCCGGTCACCGACGCCGGCTCCGTCACGTCGAGGGTCACGGCGACCGCCGTCCCACCCGCCGCCGCGATCGCCCCCGCGACCGGCTCCGCATGGTCCGCGCGGGCGCCCGCCACCACGCGGGCGCCCGCCGCCGCGAGGCGCAGCGCGATCGCGCGGCCGATCCCCCGCGACGCGCCGGTTACGATCGCCACGCGCCCGGTGAGGTCAGGCACTGCCCGATCCCGCGGCGCGCAGCTTCGTCTCGGCCGCCTCGAGGCTGGCCGCATCGTGGACACAGACGGCGCTGACCGACCGATCGATCTTCCGGATAAGACCGCTCAGCACGCCGCCCGGCCCGACTTCGATGAACGTCGTGACACCGTCGACCACCAGCCGGCGCACCACCGCCTCCCAGCGCACCGGCGCGCTCACCTGGCGGATGAGCGCCTCGATCGCCTCGCGGCCGGTGCGTTTCGGCTCGGCGTCGACGTTGGCCACGACCGGCGCGGCGGGATCGGCGACCACCAGGGCGCGCAGCTCCGGCGCCAGGCGGTCCTCGGCCGGCTTCATGAGCGCGCAGTGAAACGGGGCGCTCACCGGCAGCGGCATGACGCGCCGCGCCCCGAGCGCCTTCGCGCGCAGACCGGCCCGCTCGACCGCCGCGGCGTGGCCCGCGATCGCCACCTGGCCGGGCGCGTTCAGGTTCGCCGCGCTGACGATCTCCCCGTCGGCCGCCTCCGCGCACGCCCGCGACACCTGGTCGGCGGACAGTCCCAGAACGGCCGCCATGGCGCCCTGTCCGACGGGCACCGCCTCCTGCATGTACACGCCGCGCCGGCGCACGGTGCGCAGCGCATCGGCCAGCCCGATGGTGCCGGCGACGACGTGGGCGGAGTACTCGCCGAGGCTGTGTCCGGCCAGGAACGACGGCGCATGACCGCGCGAGCGGAGCAGCCGATCCACCGCCACGCTCGCGGTCAGGACGGCGGGCTGGGTGTTGCGCGTCAGCGCGAGCCGGTCCTCCGGACCGTCGAAGCAGAGCCGGCTGATCGGCTCGCCGAGCGCCTCGTCCGCTTCCTCGAAGGTCCGCCGGCAGACGGGAAATGCCGCACACAGGGCCCGCCCCATGCCGACCCGCTGCGATCCCTGGCCCGGGAACACGAACGCGGTCACTGCGCCCGCTCCAGGAGCGGCGCCGCCGGCGCCAGGCGCACCGCGACGGTGTTCACGAACCCGGCGCGCACGAAGCGGCAGGTCAACGCCAGCGCGTTGCGGACCGCCTTGACGGACGACCGCCCGTGGCCGACCATCGCGAGCCCGGCCACGCCCAGCAGCGGCGCGCCGCCGTACTCCGAGTAGTCGACCCGCCGGCGGAACCGGCGAAACGCGCGTTGCGACAGCAGGTACCCCAACTGGGTTGTGAACGTCCTGCCCAGCTCGTCCCGCAACAGTTCCTCGATCACCTCGACCAGTCCTTCGCTGACCTTCAGCGCCACGTTGCCGGTGAACCCGTCGCACACGATCACGTCCGCGACGCCGGCGTACACGTCGCGCGCCTCGACGTTCCCGATGAAGCGCAACGCGCCGCCCCTGAGCAGCCGATGCGCGTCCCGCGTCAGATCGTTCCCCTTCGTCGACTCCTCCCCGATGGAGAGCAGACCCACGCGCGGCGTCTCTATCGCCAGCATCGTCCCGGCGTACACCGCCCCCATCGCCGCGAACTGCACGAGGTGGTGCGGCCGGCAGTCGACCGTCGCCCCGACGTCGAGCAGCACCGCGTCGCGTCGCAGCGTCGGAATCCGGGTCGCCAGCGCCGGCCGATCGACGCCCGGCAGCATGCCGAACGCGCCGTGCGCCGCCACCAGCGTCGCCCCCGTGTTGCCGGCGCTGAAGAACGCCGCCGCGTCGCCCCGGGCCACCGTCTCCGCCGCGACCCGCACCGACGCCCGTGGCCTGCGCCGCAGCACCGCCGGCCCCTCGTCCATCCCCACGACGTCCGGCGCCGGGACGACGCGCAGATCCACCGCCCCGGCCTCGGGGTGCCGCAGCAACTCCTCGTCGATCGACCCCACGGGACCGACCAGCGTCAACCCGAACCCGAGGTGGCGCGCCGCCACGAGCGCACCGGCGACGACGTTTCGCGGCGCGTGATCGCCGCCGGCCGCGTCAACCGCAATGCGCATGCTGCTCCGTTCACGGCCGACAGGCGGTCACGCCGCGCACCGCCGAAGCGCCCTACGTCTCCTTGATTGCCCTGACCTGGCGTCCCTTGTAGTAGCCGCAGTGTGGACAGACGCGATGCGGAACCCGAGGCTCGTGACACTGCGGGCACGTATTCAGGCTTATGGGCTCGAGGGCATCGTGCGCACGGCGCTTGGCCGTACGAGCCTTCGAATGACGTCGCTTCGGATTCGCCATCTCGTTTCAACCTTTCGCGGCGGCCCGTCAGCGGCGGTCGGGGGGGACGAGCGACCGCAGCGCGTCGAAACGCGGGTCGCGCCACGCGGTGTCGCATCCGCACGCCTCGCGGTTGCGGTTGGCGCCGCACGCCGGACACAGGCCGCGGCACCCGTCTTCACACAGCGGTTTCATCGGCGCCGCCAGATGCAACTGCTCCCGCACGAGGCCGCCGAGATCGATCTCGTCGTCGCGGTAGAACGCGATCGACAGGTCGTCATCCGAAATCTCGTACTCTCCCTCGCCGGTATTGACCCGGTGCGGCAGATAGCGCACGTCTATGTCCAGAGCCGTCGCCGCGTCGAACGTCTCGAGGCACCGGCAGCACTCGCGCCGCACCGTCGTGACGAGCCGTCCGAGCAGACAGTACTTGTCGCCGTCCTTCCGGATGCCGAGCGCCAGCTCGACCGGAGCCGCCACCGTGAACCCCTCGTCCGAACCGAACGCCGAGGCGGGAAACGTACGATCGACCGCATGCGACGGACCGCGCACGTCGCGCAGGTCCAGGCGCATGCCCCCCCCATCGGCTACACTTTCCGTCATGTGACCGAACCGCGCACTATATCACACGCGCCTTGCCGTCCCGCCGCCCCGGCGGCGCCCCGGCCCCAGGGCCGCGGCACGAAGATCTCTTCGAACAGCCCGATCGCGAAGCGATCCGTCATCCCCGCCAGAAAGTCCTTAGTCGCGACGTCCAGCCCGTCGCGTTCGACGGTCCGGAGATCGAGGAAGCGCGCCGGCGCCTTCCGCACCTGCTCCCGGAGTCCCTCCAGGATTCCGCATGCCTTGCCGAACTCGGCGACCGCCGCGTCGTTCTCGTACACCGCCGCGTGCAGGAAAGCCCGCAGGTCGAGCGTCGCCTGGAGCACGCCGGCGCTCATGGCCACCTCCGGATCGTCCTCCCGCGCGAGCGTCTCACGCACCACGTCCGCGACCATGCAGCCGATCCGTTCGGACGATGTCACGCCGAGGACGGCGATCGGTTCCTCCGGCAGCGCCTCGCTCCGCAGGATGCCGGCCCGCACCGCGTCGTCGATGTCGTGGTTGACGTAGGCGATCAGGTCCGCGACGCGTGCGACCTGGCCCTCCAGCGTCGCGGCGCGGTGGGCGGGGTCCATGCCGACCGGCGCCCCGTGCTTGCCCTTGGAATGCCTCCTGATGCCGTCGCGCACCTCCCAGGTGAGGTTGAGACCGGCGCCGTCCCGCTCCAGGACGTCGACGACCCGCAGGCTCTGCTCGTAGTGGTTGAAGCCGCCGGGAAAGAGCCGGGTCAGCACGCGCTCGCCGGCGTGGCCGAAGGGAGCGTGGCCGAGATCGTGGCCGAGGGCGATCGCCTCGGTCAGTTCCTCGTTGAGCCGCAGCACCTTGGCGATGGTGCGGGCGATCTGCGACACCTCGAGCGTGTGCGTCAGCCGGGTCCGATAGTGATCGCCGGTGGGCGCCAGGAACACCTGGGTCTTGTGCTTGAGGCGGCGGAACGCCTTGGAGTGAACGATGCGGTCGCGGTCGCGCTGGAACGCCGGCCGGATCGGGTCCTCCGCCTCGGGCCGCAGCCGCCCCCGGCTGCCGCTGCTGAACGCGGCGGACGGAGCCAGCGACGCGCGCTCGCGCGCCTCGAGCCGCCGGCGGAACGAATCGTCGCGGGCGGACTGCAGCATCAGCTCCCCGCGCTCTCGCGCGGACCGGCGCTGCCGCGCGGCCGGATGGTCGCCACGGCGTGCTTGAAGAGCAGCACGTCCGATTCGTCGTGCTCGACGAGCAGCGCATAGCGATCGAAGCTCTTGATCCGCCCGCAGACCTCCGTGCCGTCCATCAGGCGCACCGTGACTCGGAGCCGCTCCCGCCGCGCGCCGTTCAGAAAGACGTCCTGCAGGTTCGTTACGACCTGACGCTCACCCGGTGTCGACATGCCGTGGAGGATTGGAAGGCGCCGGCCGCGCGGAATGCGCGCCGAGCGTCGACAGGACCTCGGCCAGCGCGTCCGGATGTTCTCCCGGTCGCGCAATCCACCGTAGGTTAGGTTCTTTTCGGAACCAGATCAACTGGCGGCGCGCGTAGCGGCGGTTCTCCTGCGCGATGAGCGCTCGCGTGGCCTGCTCGCCGCGCACGCCCCCGAGATGCTCCAGCACCTGTCGATAGACCAGACCGCCGAACGGCTGGGCGTCTTCGGGCACGCCGGCCGCCAGCGCCCGGCGGACCTCGTCGAGAACGCCGCGTTCGAACTGCCGGTCGACGCGGCGGGCGACCCGCCGGGCGGTTTCCGCGGCCGGCAACCGGAGCGCGAACGGCAGTACGTCGTAGTCCTCCAGCGGCGACCGGGTCGCCGCGAAATGCGCCGTCAGCGTGCGTCCCGTGCGGAGGTACACCTCCAGGGTCCGCACGAGCCGCTTCTCGTCGCGCGGCTGCACACGCACCGCCGACTCCGGATCGACGCGCGCCACCCAGCGATGCAGCCGCTCGACGCCCCGCCGCGCCGCGACGCGGCGCAGCCGTGCGCGCAAGCGGTCGTCGCGCCCCGGCGCGGGGCAGAGCCCCCGGGTCAGCGCACGGTAGTACAGCCCCGTCCCGCCGACGAGCACCGGGACGCGGCCCGCGGCGGTGACCCGCCGGACGGCAGCGGCCGCCTCGCGCGCGTAGCGCGCGGCCGAGTAGCGCTCCGTCGGCTCCGCAACGTCGATGAGGTGGTGCCGCACGCCGCGGCGCGCCACCGGCGAGGGCTTGTCGCTCCCGATGTCGAAGCCGCGGTAGACGGCGGTCGAGTCGCAACTGACTACCTCGCCGCCGATGCGCAGGGCCAGCTCGACGGCGAGCGCGCTCTTGCCGGTCGCCGTCGGCCCGACGACGGCCACCAGGCGGGGCCGACGGGGCGAGCTCACGACCACCGCAGCAGGACCGAGACGACCAGCAGGACCAGCAGGAGAACCCAGCCGATCAGATGCAGGCGCGAGGGCATGTGCGTGCGCTCCGTGCGTTACGCCTCGGACGGTGGAGTTTCGTTGAAATAGAAGGTCACGGTGAAGAAGCAGGTGTCGTCCGGGTAGTCGTCGGGCAACGGATAGGTCGGGTTGGACGTGGCGATGGCGTTGAACGCGGAATTGGTGAAGGCCCGGACCCGGGACGGCTTCATCACGCTGAGGTCCGTGATCGACCCGTCGCGGTGCACGTTGAACGTCAGCACCACGTTGCCGTGCATCGACATGATGGCGTACGGCATGAACCAGTTGCGGTACACCTGCGCCACGAAGCGGCGGATCCACGGACCGAAGTCGGCGCCCTTGGAGTCGAACTGGATGTTCGGCGCCTGTCGGTTCACCCGGCCCCGCTGATTGTTGAAAGTCTGGCGCCGGGCGTAGCGGTCGAGATTCCGCATGGCGCGCCCGAGCAGACCGTCCGCCGGCCGCTCCGCCAGCGGATCGAAAGCGTCCGGATCCGGCTCGCCCCCGCCGGGCAGCGTCAGCGCCCCGTCCGCGAGCAACTGCTCGACGACTTCCTCCGGAAACCGGCCGTCGTCCTCCCCCGGCGCCTCCGCGCTCCGCGACGCGTCCGCCGTCTCCGCGTCGCGCACGTTCCCCGTCGCGTCCTCGAAACGGGACTCGGACGCCGCCGCCTGCCGGTCCGGCGCCGCGGCGGCGTCGGCCGGGAGATCCGGCTCGAAGGCCTCGGCGGGATCCTCGCTCTCCACGAACCGCATCGAGTTGCCGTCGGCGTTCGGCAGATCGTTGCGGGGCTCCTCCGCCGCCGTCGGCGACTGCGCGATGCGGTCGCGGTCGGACAGCGACGCGTCGGGACTCGGCGCCGCGTCCGCCTCGACGTCGAACAGCGGCTCGATGTAGACGAACGTGCGGTTCCGGTCCGCGGCCAGCGCGAGCTGCGCCTGCTCCTGCAGTTCCGCGAGCTCCGCGAGCCGGGCCAACCGGCGCGCCTCGGCTTCCTGCACGAAGGCGAGCTGTGGCGCGAACAGCACGAGCAGGACCACGATCACGTGGGCGCAGACCGACAGCAGGACCTGCTCGCGCCACGACATCGCCGCTTCGATGGTCGGCGTGCCGAAGTACCGGTCCTCGAAATCGAAGATCATGAACCGCCCAGCCCGTCAATCGTCGCCTGCGGCTCCGCTTGCCGCCCAACCACGCTCACCAGCGGTCTGCGCCGTTGCACGGCGCGGACCACCAGACTGATTATAGTCCACTCCCGTCGTCACGCACCGCGGCCGCCGATGCGCGCGTCGCCGCGTACAGCCAGACGACGCCCGCCAGCATGCGGACCGCCGCGGTGTCGACGAAGGCCGCGTCGTCGAGCAGCTTTCGAAACGCCGCCCCGCTGGGGAACGCACCGACGGAAGCCGGCAGGTACGCGTAGGCGCCGTCGTGCCCCGAGATCAGACGGCCGACCCGCGGCAGCACGCGGCGGAAATACCACCGGTAGATCGGCCCGAGCCCCGGCAGCGTCGGCATCCCGAACTCGAGGATGGCGATGCGCCCCCCGGGACGAACGACGCGGCGCAGCTCCGCCAGCGTGCGGCGCGGGTCCTGCACGTTGCGTATGCCGAAGGCGATCGTGGCGGCATCGACCGACGCCGCCGGCAGGGGCACGCACGTGGCGTCGCCGCGCACCAGCCCGATCCGGCCGCCCAGGCCCCGCCCGCCCAGCTTGCGGGCGGCGTGGTTCAGCATGCCGGCCGCGAAGTCGATCCCGACGACGCGCGCCGCACCGCGGCGGCGACTCAGCGCGATGGCGAGATCCGCGGTGCCCGTGCAGAGATCCAGGACCGTTTCGCGGCCGGTCAGGCGCAGCGCGCGCACCGCCCGCGCCCGCCACCACCAGTCGAGGCCGCCGCTCAGCAGGTGGTTGAGCAGGTCGTAGCGCCCCGCGATGGCGTCGAACATCGCCGCGATGCGATCCGGCGCCTTGTCGATCACCCGGTCCACGCGGGAAAGAGGTCGTGCTCGAGACCGAGGCACGCCACGATCTTGCCGGCCATGAAGTCGGCGAGGTCGTCGAGGGTGGCCGGCCGCTGGTAGAAGGCGGGCATCGCGGGCAGCAGGTGCGCGCCCGCCTCCGCGCACAGCACCATGTTGCGGAGCTGCGGCAGGCTCATCGGCGTCTCGCGCGGCACGATGACGAGCCGGCGGCGCTCCTTCAGCGCGACGTCCGCCGCCCGCTCGATCAGGTTGCGCGACAGCCCGTGCGCCACGCCGGCCAGCGTCTTCATCGAACAGGGCACGATGACCATCGCGTCGCACGGCGAGGTGCCGCTCGCAATCGCCGCGCCGACGTCCCGGTTGCGGTGGACGACCAGCGCGTCGGGCGCGATCGCCACCCCGTAGCGCCCCGTCAGGTACCGCACGAGGCGGTCGACCGCCGCTTCCGGCCCCAGCTCGTCGGCCAGCAGGCGGCGCCCGAAGTCCGACACCACGAGGTCCACCCGCACGCCGGCGGCCAGCAGCGCCGCCAAGGTGCGCACCGCGTAGAGGGCGCCGCTCGCCCCGGTGATGCCGACCGCCACGCGCGACGGCTTATCCGACATGGATCGCGGTGGCGGTCGTGGCCAGATACAGGATGCCGACGTACCCGTTCAGGTCGAACGCCTGCTTCACGCGCGACAGGTCGGCGGCGCTGACGAGCGACTGCTCGTAGACCAGCAGGAGGGCCACGCCCCCGACCCCGGCCAGGTAGACCGGCCCCAGCGGGACCATCCAGGCGAGGGCCGCCAGCCCGGCGACGGTCACGACGTGCAGCAGGCGTGACAGGCGCAGCGCCCGCTCGACCCCGAACCGGGCCGGAATCGACCGCAGGCCGTGACGGCGGTCGAAGTCGACGTCGTCGCAGGCGTAGATCACGTCGAAGCCGGCGACCCAGGCGCCGGTGGCCAGGGCGAGCAGCCAGGGCGTCCAGCCCCAGCCGCCGCCCGCCGCCAGCCATCCGCCGACCGGCGCGACGGCGAGCGCCAGTCCGAGAAAGAGCTGCGTCCAGGCGGTGTGCCGCTTGGCCAGCGAGTACCAGAACACGATGGCGAGCGCCACCGGCGACAGCGCGAAGCAGACCGGGCCCAGCGGATACGTGATCGCCACGAACGCCGCCGCGGCCACCACCACGATGGCCCCGGCCTCGCGGCGGGAGACCCGTCCGCGCGGAATCTCGCGTCCCTGCGTGCGCGGATTCAGCGCGTCGAAGCGCGCGTCGACGAGCCGGTTGAAGGCCATCGCGGCCGTCCGCGCGGTGAACATCGCCAGCACGATCCATGCGCTGCCGGCCCAGGTGAGTTCGGCCTCCAGGCCGGCGAGCAGCGCGCCGGTCAATGCGAACGGCAGGGCGAAGACGGTATGACCGAAGCGAATGAACGACGCGTAGGTGCGCACTCGAGACAGCATGCTTGCTCCGCGGCCTCCGCGCCGCGAGGGATCGACCGGACCCCGCTGACCGCCTGGCCCGTCGATCGTCCCGGCGGCTTCGCTTGCCGCCCGCCAAACCCTCACCAGGCGTCTGCGTTCTACGGCGCAGACTCCCGGCCGTCCGGCGCGCCGCGACGATGGTCCACTTCCTCGAGCCAGGCGATCTGTCCGGGCTCGATCCCGGTCAACAGGTATTCTTCCACATCCCGTACCGTCGCCGGCGTCTCGACTGCTATCAAGGCCGCCCGGCGGGACGGCTCGACGGCCCCGTGGGTCCGGCCCCGGCCCAGCGCGGTCGCGCCGTCGAGCGTGGCGCTCCGGAGAATCCGCCGCGCCGGGACCTCCGGCGCGAGACGGCGCACGTGGGCCAGCTCGGCGAAGACGTTCAGATCGGGGGCGCTGGCGAGACTGTCGGTGCCGACCGCCACCGCGGCCCCGGCCGCGTAGAACGTCGCCACGGGCGGGACGCCGGCGCCGGTCCAGGCGTTGCTCCGCGGGCAGGTCACGAGGGTGGCGCCGGCTTCGGCCACCCGGCGAATCTCCGCCGGCGCGAGCTGCACGCCGTGGACCACCAGCGTGTCGTCCCGCAGCCATCCCAGTGCGTCCAGGTACGCCACCGGACCACGCCCCGGCGGCCGCCAGGCCGGATCCCATCGGCCGCGCGCCTCGAGAATTGCCCGCCAGGCACCCTTCCCCGAACGGAGGAAGTCGCACTCCTCCCGCGATTCGGCCAGGTGTACCGACCGCGGCCCGGGCACGCGGGCGGCCAGCGCCCGGAACAACGCCGGCGAAACCGAGTAGGGCGCGTGGGCGGCGGCGCGGACGCGCACCCGTGCGTCGGAACGTGCGGACGCCAGTCCGGCGAGACGCTCCGCCACCGCCGCCGCGCCGTCCGGCGTCACGTCGAAACCGAGCACCTCGCGGAAGACCAGCGCCTCGACCGGACCTGCCTCCAGGGCGGCCACCGGGTCCAGGGTGTTCGCGACGTCGCCGACCAGCGCCGTCCCGGCGCGGTGCGCCTCGCCGATCGCGGCGGCAATCGCGTCGGACCGCGCCCCCGGCGGTTCGGACTCCAGACGGCGCATCAGCGCCGCCGCCCAGGCCGGCATCGAGCGCGCGGGAGGAACCGCGCCGCGCTGTGCGGACAGCTCGAGGTGGGTGTGGGCGTTGACGAGGCCGGGCAGGATGCAGGCGCAGCCGAGGTCGACCTCGCGGGCGCCGGGAGCACCGCCGGCGCCAACCGCCCGAATGACGCCGCCCTCCACCGCCACCCAGCCGTCCGCGATCGGCGGGGACGTGATCGGCGCCACCCAGCGGGCGCGGTACCGGGTGCGCGCCTCCCGGTTCATGGGCGTGCGGCCCGGCGGCGCTTGCCGGCCGGACTGCGCGCCGGATAGCGGTCGAGCTCGGCCGGCACCGACGTGTCGCCCGTCTCGCGCGCGGTGGCGAGCTCGGTCATGCGCGGCACCTGCCGCTCGCGGAAGACGGGGTCGCCGAGCACCGTGTACTGCATGTCGCGGCGCTTCGCCACGAAGCCGGCGTCCTCGATGTTACGGACGATCTCCACCTCGTCCATGCAGTAGGCGGCGCCGGCCGCGCGCACGACGTTCTCCTCGATCATCACGCTGCCCATGTCGTTGGCGCCGTAGGCGAGACTCAACTGGCCGACCTTGCCTCCCTGGGTGACCCAGGACGCCTGCAGGTTGTCGAAGTTGTCGAGGACGAGGCGGGCGACGGCGAGGGTTCTCAGGTAGTCGACGCCGGTGGCGCCGACGCCGCCCAACTCCGTGTTCGACGGCTGGAAGCTCCAGGTGATGAACGCGGTGAAGCCGCCGGTCTCGTCCTGCAGCTCCCGCAGCCGCAGCAGGTGCTCGATCCGTTCGTCCGGCCGCTCCACCGTGCCGTACATCATCGTCGCGGTGGTGCGGAGACCGGCTTCGTGGGCGTGCCGCATCACGTCGAGCCACTCCGTCGCGGTCGCCTTGCCGTAGCAGTGCAACCGCTTGCGGACGCGATCGACCAGGATCTCGGCGCCGCCGCCGGGGATGCTGTCGAGGCCCGCCGCCGCCAGCCGGTCGATGACGGCGCGGGCCGGGAGCTGCGACAGGCGCGACAGATGAATCACCTCCGGCGGCGACAGCGCATGCAGCCTGAAGTCCGGGTAGCGCGCCTTGACCGCCCGGAACAGATCCTCGTACCACCCCAGCGGCAGGTCCGGATTGTGACCGCCCTGCAGCAGAAGCTGCACCCCGCCGACCGCGCGGGTCTCGTCGATCTTGGCGAAGATCTCGTCGAAGCCGAGCACGTAGCCGTCTCTCGCGCCCACCGCCCGATAGAACGCGCAGAAATTGCACCGCGCCACGCAGACGTTCGTGTAGTTGACGTTGCGGTCGATGATGTAGGTGACGATCCGGTCCGGATGGCGCGCGGCACGCGCGGCGTCGGCCAACTGTCCGAGCCGGTGCGTCGGCAGGTCGGTGTAGAGGGCGAGCGCCTCGGCGGCGTCGAGACGACCACCGTCGAGCACGCGCCGCACCGCGCCGTCCATCAGGCGTCCCGTCATGGGTCGAAGAACCGCAATGCGGTCGCCTGGGGAACGATGCCGATGTCGGCGGCGGCGGTGAAGAACCGCTTCACTCCGGCGCGGCCCTCCTCGGTCAGGGCGAACTGCACGTTGTTCCGCAGATACTCCCGCGCGACCTCGGCCTGCTCCTCGTCGCCGGGCGAGTGCGCGGCCAGTACCTCGTCGACAGCCACCGCACCTGCATCGCGCGCGGCACGCAACGCGTGCACGTGCTCCGCCGCGACCGCGTCGCCGCGGCCCGCCCAGAAGGCCCAGACGAACGGCAGGCCGGTCATGGCGGTCCACTCCTCGCCGAGGTCGATCTTGTCGAGGTCGACCACCGTCTCGTGCTCGGTGAACAGCGCGGCGTCGCCGATCAGCAGCGCCGCATCGCACCGCTTCAGCATCGCCTGCAGGTCGGGATGCATGGTCACGAACTTCGGCTCGATGTCGAACCACTGCGCACAGAGGATGCGGAGCAGGGCCACCGCGGTCCGCGAACTCGAATCGATGGCGATGGAGCGGATGGCCGTCGTCGGCCGCGTCGTGAAGAGCGCCACCGACGCCACCGGCCCGCTCGACGCCACCGCGACGTCCGGCACGATCCGGTAGCCGGGCCGCCGCAGGTACTCGATGGCCGGCAGCAGAGCGAGATCGACCGACCCGTCGTGCAGCAGCGCGGCGCAGCGCGCCGGCACGTCGTACTGCAGCGAGAAGAGGTCCGGGCGCGATTCCAGCCCGTAGACGAGAGGCCTCGCGTTCAGATACTCGACGACTCCGACACGGATGGCACTCATTGGCGATGCGTGCACAGCGTCCGGAAACGGCCGTCCCGCTCGACCGGCACCAGCCCCGCCGCGCGGATGTTCCGCGTGATTTCCTCGAGCGGCGCACGACGGGGCCCGTGCGCCGTGGCGTCGCTCGGAGAGACGCCGTCGACGTCGTCCGCACCGAACGTCAGCGCCACCTGGGCCAACTGCGGCCCGTAGCGCCGCCAATCCACCTGAATCGACTCGATATTGTCGACCAGCAGCCGCGCCAGCGCAACCTGCCGCACGTCTTCGTACCCGGTGGACGGCCGGCCGGACACGATCCGGGGCAGGGGGGCGAAGACCGGCACGGCGGCCTCGGCGCTCCAGCCGGCGACGCGGCGCAGCCCCGCGACGCCGCCGGCCGCCGGACCGTCCACCGTCCAGCGCGCCACCGGCACCCCTCCCGACGACGCGCGCGCGACCCAGGCGGGACCGGCGCTGCGCTCGACGCACGCCCCGGCGATGTACGCCAGCCCCGCGGCCCGCAACGCCGCGATCAAATCATCGAAGCAGGCGACGTCCCCGCCGCACAGGTCGACGAGCTCGTCGAGCGCGAAGCCGCTCACCGGGACGTCGCCGGCGGCGCGCACCGCCGCGCGAACCGCCTCCACCACGAGACTCGCCGTGGCGGGACATCCGGCGAGACGCAGCTCGCCCGCCGGCCCCGGAACGGCCTGCCCGCCGGCCCCGGCCGCCGGGACTTCCGCCACGCGCACGAAGGTGGCCCGGTCGCCGCGCCGCGTACGACGTCGTGCGTCCGCCAGGGCGCCGAGGCGCACGAGGTCGCGCGTCTCCGACAGCGCCGCGATCTCGGACTCGGACAGCGCGGCGCCGGCCTGCAGCTTCTCGCCGACCGCCTCGAACCAGGATGGTCCGGTCATGGGTCTCCGTGCGGCGGCGCCGGGTCGCCGCTGCCGTTCATGGCGTCCGCGATGCGCCGGGCGACGGCGAGGGCGCGCCGGCCGTCGGCGCCGGTCACCCGCGGAAACGTCCGCCGCCGCGCGGCGCGCACGAAATCGTCCAGCTCGCGCTCGAGCGGCTCGGCGTTCGTCACGCCGACGCGGCCGCCGTCGATGCCGACCGGCGCGTCCCCGCTCCTCCTGACCTTCCAGATCTCGACCTGCTGCTCGGCATAGTCTACCGAGACGAGCGCGTGCGGCTGAAAGACCCGCAGCTTGCGGACGCGCTCCCGGCTGATCCGGCTGGCCGTCAGATTCGCGATGCAGCCGTTCGCGAAGCGCAGGCGGGCGTTCGCGATGTCGATTCGGGAACTGAGCACGGGCACGCCGACCGCCTCGATGGAAACCGGCTCCGCGCCGACGCAGGACAGCACGACGTCGAGATCGTGGATCATGACGTCGAACACCACGTCGATGTCGAGGCTGCGCGGCTGAAAACTCGCGAGGCGGTGCACCTCGATGAAGCGCGGGGCCGAAATCAGTGGCAGCGCCGCGGTGACCGCCGGGTTGTGCCGCTCGGTGTGCCCCACCGCCAGCGTCGCGCCCGACGCCGCCGCGGCCGCCAGCAGGCGATCGGCCTCCGCGATCGAAGCAGCGATCGGTTTCGCCACCAGCACCGCCACGCCGGCCTCCAGCAGCGGCAGTCCGACGCGGACGTGATCCCTCGTAGGCACCGACACCACCACCCCGTCGACGGGCGGTTCGATCGCGCGCACGTCCGAAACCGCGACCGCACCGACGTCGGCCGCCACCGCCCGGGCCCGGTCCGGGTCGCGATCGGCCACCCCCACCAGGTCGACCTCCGGTGCGGCGCCGAGAATACGCGCGTGGTGCCGCCCGAGGTGGCCGACGCCCACCACCGCCGCGCGAAACGGGAGCCGCGTCATGACGGCGGCGCCCCCGGCGCAGCGCGGGCGCGGCCGACGACGGCCACGCCGGCGGCGTTCGCCGCTTCGAACACGCGGTCCCCGTCGAGCACGACCGTCCGCCCGGCGTCGACCGACAGCACCGCGGCCCCCGCCGCGCCGAGCGCGTCGATCGTCGCGACGCCGATGACCGGCACGTCGAAACGCATGTCCTGGTTCGGCTTGGCGACTTTGATGACGCAGACGCCCGGTCCGGCCAGCCGGCCGGCTCGGGCGATCACCTCGTCGGTGCCCTCCATCGCCTCGACCGCCACCACCGCGCGCCGCCGCACGGCGATCGTCTGACCGACGTCGAGTCCGGCGATCGCATCCGCCATCGCGTATCCGAAGGCGAGGTCGCCGCGCTCCTCGTCGTTCGGAGCCCGTTCCGTGAGCGTCCCGGACCGTGCGAGGAGCGGCTGGAGAAACGCGGTCGAGTCGACGAGCTGAATCCCGTGCGTGTCGAGCACATCCGCCACCGCCGAGATCAACGCGTCGGTATTGCGCGTCGCCAGCCGGCGCAGCACCGACAGGAGGGTGAGGTCCGGCACGATGCCCGAAAAGATGCGGGTGTGCTTGACCTGGCCCGCCATCAGCGCGCGCGTGACGTTGGCGCGCTTGAGGATGTCGATGCACCGGCCGAGCTGGCCGAGGGAAACCCAGTGGAAATCGGCCGGCCGGCCGGTGGCGGCGGCGGCCGCCTCCATCGACGGGCTCGCCTCTTCGCGAACCGCCACCACCGTGACGTCGTGCCCCAGGCTGCGGGCGGCGTCGAGGGCCAGGAACGGAAACCGGCCGTTGCCTGCAATCAGCCCGATGCGCATGGACGGCTCGATGTCCCGGGCTACTCCTCGACGAAGGCCGGCTCCACCCGTCTGGCCGGCCGGCGCAGGTTGACGCCCCGCCGGGAGGTTCGAATGAACTCGACCAGCTCGCGCACCGCGCGGCCGTCCAGGCTCGGGTCGGTATCGATACGCGCGAGCGCCCGGGTCGTGTTGAGCTTCGACTGCAGCAGATAGCGATAGGCCCGCTTCAACTGCGCGATGGTCCGGGGCGAGGCGCCGCGGCGCTGGAGCCCGATCGTATTCACGCCGTACAGCCGGGCCCGGTTGCCGACGGTCTTGCCGTACGGCAGCGCGTCCATGGTGACCACGCTGTAGCCGCCGATGAACGCTTGCCGGCCGACGCGGCAGAACTGATGCACGCCGGAGAACGCGCTGATCGTCGCCTCGTCCTCCACCGTGACGTGCCCGCCCAGGGTGGCGCCGTTGCCGAAGATCGTCTTGTTCCCGACGATGCAGTCGTGCGCCACGTGCGCGTAGGCCATGAACACGTTGTCGTTGCCGACGAGGGTCAGTCCGCCGCCGCCGCGCGTCCCGCGGTGGATGGTGACGAACTCCCGGATCACGTTCCGATGGCCGATGACGAGCCGCGTCTCCTCGCCTTCGTACTTGAGGTCCTGCGGAATGAGCCCGACGGAGGCGAAGGGAAAGATCTCGCACTCGTCGCCCAGCTCGGTATCGCCCTCGACGACGGCCGACGCGCCGACCCGGCAGCCGCGTCCCATCCTGACCCCGGCCCCGACGATGGCGTGGGGGCCCACGACCGTACCGGGGCCGAGCACTGCATCCTGGTGGACCCTGGCCGTCTCGTCCACGTAGGCCGATTCCTCGATGTCGACCAGGAGCTCCGCCTCCGCCACCATCTGGCCGGCCACCGCCGCCACGCCCCGGATCACGGCCCCTTCCTCGTCCCGGCTGCGCAGGGTCACGTCGAGACAGAGACGGTCGCCGGGAAACACCTGCTTGCGGAACTTGGCATTGTTCACACCGCGCAGGGCCGCCCGGCCGGTCGGCACGCCGCTCTCCGGCTCCAGCAGGAGCAGCGTGGCCACCTGCATCAGCGTCTCGATCATCATGACGCCGGGCATCAACGGGTTTCCGGGAAAGTGCCCCTGGAAGTACTCCTCGTTGACGGTGACGTTCTTCACCGCGCGCACGCGGCGGCCCGGCTCATGCTCGACGACGCTGTCTACGAGCAGGGACGGATAGCGATGACTGAGACGGTCGAGAACGACGGGTATGTCGAGAGGCACGTGCGTACGGGCTTGGTTGACCGCGGGCGCCGGTCCACCGGGCCGCACCCACGCCGTCCACCCGGCCGGCGCCGACCGGGTGGAACGAACGGCCGGAGCTACTGGCTCGCGTTCAGTCTGTCGACCACCGCCTGGGTCAGGTCGAGTTCGGGTTTCGCCCACGCGAGGGTTCCCTGGGCGACGTTGAAGATCAGATCGACCCCCATCTGCCTGGCGACGTAGTCGACCGCGGGCGACAGCCTGGCGTCGAACTCGACCTGGAGCTGCTGGGTGAGCTCGGTCAGTTCGGCATCGGCGTCCTGGGTAACGCGCTGCATCTCGGCCTGGGCATCCTCCGTGTCGCGCTGAATCTCGCGCTGCAGCCGTCCGATCTCACGGGAAAGGCTCAGCCGCGCCTCGGCGCTCATGACCGTCTCGCCCTGCGCCAGACGCTGCTGCAACTGCAGCAGGTTCTGGTTCTTGGCGTCGATCTGGGTCTGCAGGGTGGCCTGGCGCGCCTCGATTTCCGAGCGCTTCTGCTCGGTCAACTGCTGCACCCGCGCGTTCGCGGTCTGGCCATGGACCGACTGGGCGAGAATGCGCTGGAGATCCAGGTAGGCGTACTTCGTGCCGGTCGGAAACGGCAGGGACGCCCGTTGCGCCGCGGCAGGCATCGCGGCGACCCCGAACAGCATGCCGGCCATCAACGTCGTCGAAACAGCGAATCTCATCGGTAGTCCTCGTCGGGCGCGCGGTCTTCTGCCCCCGCGCAGCCAGATGGTTGACAACGAAAGCGTGGAACCTGTTGCGTCGTCAGAACGTCGTGCCCATCGCGAAACGGAATCCGTGTCGCTCCTGCGGCTGGTAGCGATCGTTGAAGATGCCTTCCACCTGCGGGTTGTAGTAGTAGATCAATCGGAACGGCACGTTCAGCATTGGCATGAAGAAGCGCAGCTCGACACCGGTCGACGTCCGGAAGTCCTTCATCGTGAACTCGCGACCGAAGTCCTGCACCTGGCCCGCATCGTAGAACGTCACGAGCCGCACCGGGCCGCCGAGCACGAACTGGTACTCGAGGTTGAACAGCAGGCTCTTGTTGCCGCCCATGACGATCAGGCCCTGGTACGAGTTGTCCGGGACCTCCGGGTTGACGTCGGACAGCGTCGGGCCAATGCGCCGGATGTCGAACCCGCGAATCGAGTACTCGCCCCCGAGCCAGAGGCGCTCGAAGACCGGGATCATGTCGGGATTGCCGGCCTGCAGGTGACGGTACTGCACCCGGGCGCCGAAGATCGTCCGGCCGGTGTGCGGCCGGTAGAGGGTGGCCTCCAGGATCGGCTTGATGAACTTCGTGTTGCCGCCGACCCCGGCCAGCTCGAGGGCCAGCGACATGCTCTTGCCCTGGCTGGGAAAGATCGGATGATCGACCGTGTTGTGGCGAAGCTGCGGCGTCACCTTGCTGACCGTGCGGTGCCCGTCGCTCCCGAGCAGCAGGGCGTCGGCGAAGAAAGGGTTGTACGCGGCGAGATAGGACGCGTCGACGTTGCGCCCGAAGTACTCGCTGACGCTCGCCTCGGAGTTCTCCAGACTGTATGTCAGGAACATGCGCGTGAAGAGGGCGAGCGGCACGCCGAAGGTCGCGGATCCGCCGACCGTCTTCTCGCGGAAGCTGAACCAGTCGATTTCGCGCGAGAAGATCTGCGTGCCGAGCGAGATCGGACGCCCGAAGTTGTAGGGCCGGGTGAACGACAACTGCGAGTTGTTGGCCCACTGGCCCCGTTGCACCGAGACGCCGAGCGTCTCGCCGCGCCCCATGAAGTTCGTCGTCTGGAACGAGACCTGCCCGAACACGCCGTCGAACTGCGAATAGCCGGCCCCGAAGGTCAACTGGTTGAGGTTCGTCTCCGTCAGATCGAACGTGAGGTTCACCTCGTTCTCGGCCGACTCCACCTTCTCGATGCTCACGCCCTCCTCTTCGAGCGGCTCGAAGAACCCGAGCTGGTTGAGCCGCCGCACGCTGTGCTTGAGCGCTTCCGTGTTGAGCACCGCGTTCTCGGCGACCTGCAGCTCGCGGCGGATCACCTCGTCGTGCGTCGTCTGGTTGCCGGCGAACTCGATACGGTTGATGAAGTACTGCTCGCCTTCCTGCACGCGGATCGTCACGTCGACGACGGGGTCGCCGTCGATACGGGTCGGACGCGGCGCGGCGGCGCTCACCCCGTCTCCGTTCCCGTTCGCCTCTCCGTTCCCGTAGCCGTCGCCGTTGCCGTTGACCTGCGCCACGCTCTCGGCAACCCGCGCCGCCTCCTCCTCCTCGGTCCGGGGACTGAGCTCGGGCGCGAGGGTCATCTCGTAGTAGCCGAGCGAGCCGTACAGCTCGCGGGCGTCGTCGAACCCCTTGCGCACATCGCCTTCGCTGTAGTAGGCCCCCGGCTCGATGTCATCGAAGATCCTGCGCAGTCCCGCCTCGAGGAGGATCTCGTTGCCGGCGAAGGCGACCTCGCCGATGCGGTACCGCTCACCCTCGTCGACCGGAATCCGCAGCCGCAGTCCGCGGGTCTCGCCGTCCTCGGACAGTTCCAGGTACTCCAGCTCCGGCTGGCCGACCTGCGCCGTGATGTAGCCCTCGTCGCGGTAGTGCGCCTCGATGGCCACCGCGTCCTCTTCGTACTCCTCGGGCTTGTAGGTGCCCCGGCCGGTCATCCACGAGAGCCACCAGCGCTGCTTGATCTTCTTCATCTTGCCGCGCAGCCGGCGATCGCTCATCGCGGTGTTGCCGATGAAGTCGATCTCGTGCACCTGAACCTTCGGCCCCTCCGTCATGTGGAACGTCAGGCGCACCAGCTTGGGCCCGCCCGGAAGCGCCTCGATCGTGTGGTCGACCTCCGCGAACATGTACCCCTGCGCCTGGAAACCCTGGCGAATCACCGCCTTGACGCGCCGGATCGTCTCCGGATCGATGAAGGAGTCCATCCGCAGGGTGATGCCCTGCTGCTCCAGGTTCTCCAGGATGTCCTCGGTCTTCAGCACCTCCGAGCCTTCGTAGGTGACGATCTTCACCCGCTCGCGCTCTTCGAGATTGAAGATGACCGTCTTGGCCGGCACGCCGTTGTCGTAGGGCGTGTCGATCACCTGGACCCAGAGGTCGTTCAGGAACCCCGTGTCCCAGAGACGCTGATAGTCGTCCAGGATCATCTCCACCGTCTCGTCGGTGTAGGGCGTCCACTGCTGCAGCGACGGCCGACTGACCTGCTTGGCGACCTCCATGTAGTAGAGGTACGTGTTGTAGTCGACACCCCCCACGTTGCCCTGCGTCGGAAACTGGATGGCGAGGTTCCTGAGCAGCGTGGGCGAATCGGGAGGGGGCAGCGCCGGCCGCGGCGGCTCCGGCGCGCCGCCGAAGATGGACGGCGCCTGCCGTTGCGGCGTCCCGAAGATGGACGGCTGTCCCGCCGCCGGTGCGACGCCCGCCGCCAGTGCCGCCGCGAACGCCAGCGCCGCGGCGGCGCCGCGCGCTCCGACCCGCTTCGCATGTCCCGTCAACTGATTCACCTGCATCGCTGTTCACCCGCGGGAACGCCGGCGGTCCGGCCGCGGTCCCCGCCGACCGGGCAGCGCCGGCACGCGCCACGTGACAAACGAACCCTGTCTCCAATCTTACGGGATCTTGGACGTTCGGAACCACGATTCGGACGCGGAGCCGCAGGCGACGATTGACGGGCTAGACGAGGCACCGCCCCTCCACCTGCCGGCCCGCGGCGCGGTAGGCGAGCACGCCCGCGTCGAGGTAGACCTCGACCTCGCCGGACTCGAGACGCCCGGCGATCAACTCCTCGGACAGCGGGTCCTCCACGTGGCGCTGAATCGCGCGCCGCAGCGGGCGCGCACCGTAGGAGCGGTCCTTGCACGTCAGGTCGATGATCCAGTCGATGACGTCCGGTGTCAGGGTGATGCGCAGGTCGCGGCCGGCCAGGTTCTCGTTGAGCTGCCGCACGAGCATCCGCAGGATCTCGCGCAGGTCGTCGTCGGTCAGCGCCTCGAACACGATGATCTCGTCGACGCGGTTGACGAACTCGGGGTTGAACGTCCGCTTGACCTCGCCGAGCACCAGGTCCGTGACGCTGCGCTGGATCTCCGACGCGCTCGACGACTGGAATCCGACGGACGCCTTCTTCTGGATGTGGCGCGCCCCGATGTTCGACGTCATGATGACGATCGTGTTCTTGAAGTCGACGCGGTTGCCCAGCCCGTCGGTGAGATGGCCGTCCTCGAACACCTGCAGCAGGATGTTGAACAGATCCGGGTGCGCCTTCTCGATCTCGTCGAGCAGGACCACCGAGTAGGGATGGCGCTTGACCTTCTCGGTGAGCTGCCCCCCCTCGTCGTGGCCGACGTACCCGGGCGGCGACCCGATCAGCTTCGAGACGGAGTGCTTCTCCATGTACTCCGACATGTCGAAACGCACGAGCGCGGTGTCGCTGCCGAACAGGAAGCCGGCCAGGGCCCGCGCCAGCTCCGTCTTGCCGACCCCGGTCGGTCCCAGGAACACGAAGCTGCCGACCGGCCGGTGCGGAGACTTGAGCCCCGCGCGCGAGCGCCGGATGGCGCGCGCGAGGGCCGAGATCGCCCGCTCCTGGCTGATCACCCTGCGGTGCAGCTCGTCCTCCATGCGCAGCAGCTTCGCGCTCTCGTCGCGGTTGATCGTGGTCAGCGGCACGCCGGTCCACTTCGACACGACCTCGTCGATGTCCTGCCGGCCCACCTCCACGGACCGACCGCCCGCCTCGACGTCGAACTTCTCGCGCACCACCTGCAGGTTCTCCCGCGCGAGCACCTCCTGCTCGCGGAAGAACTGCGCCCGCTCGTAGTCCTTCTGCGCCGTCGCGCTCTCCATCTGCTCGACCGCGACGCGGATGTTCCGGTTGATCTCGCTGAATTCCTCGCTGTAGCCCGCGGCCCGGAGCTTGGCCCGCGCTCCCGCCTCGTCGATCAGGTCGATCGCCTTGTCCGGCAGGAACCGGTCCGTGATGTAACGGTTCGACTGGAAGACCGCCGCCTCCATGGCCTCCGCCGCGTACGCGACGCGGTGGTAGTTCTCGTAGCGGTCCTTGATCCGGTTCAGGATCTCGAGCGACTCCGCCTCGGTGGGCGGATCGACCTTGACGGCCTGGAACCGCCGCTCCAGGGACCGGTCCTTCTCGATGTACTTCCTGTACTCGGCCGGCGTGGTGGCGCCGATGCAGCGGATCTCGCCGCGCGACAGGGCCGGTTTCAGAATGTTCGCCGCATCGAGCGAGCCCTCGGCCGAGCCCGCGCCCACCAGCGTGTGCAGTTCGTCGATGAACACGATGATGTTCGGGTTCTCGGTCAGCTCCTTCATGATCGCCTTGAGGCGTTCCTCGAACTGCCCGCGGTACTTGGTGCCCGCCACGATCAGCGGAATGTCGAGGGCGAGCAGCCGCTTGTCGGCCAGGAAGTGCGGCACGTCGCCGAAAGCGATGCGCTGAGCCAACCCCTCGACGATGGCGGTCTTGCCGACCCCGGGTTCGCCGATGAGCACCGCGTTGTTCTTCGTGCGGCGGCACAGCACCTGCTGCACGCGCTCGAGCTCCACGGCGCGGCCCACGAGCGGATCGAGGCGGTTCTTCAACGCGGCGTCCGACAGGTCGCGGCTGAACTCGGCCAGCAGCGGCGTCTCCTTGACGCGCGTCACCGTGGTCTTCTCGTTCAGGAGCTGTACGATGTCCTCGCGGACCGCGTTGAGCCGCATCCCCTTTTCCAGCAGGATGGTCGACGCCACGGACCGCTCCTCGCGCAGGATGCCGAGCAGCAGGTGCTCGGTCCCGATGTAGTTGTGCAGCAGCCGGTCCGCCTCCTCGGCCGCGAACTGCAGGACGCGCTTCGTCTCCGCGCTGAACGGGATCTCGACCGACGTGGACACCTTCTCGCGGAAGACGGTGCGACCCTCGATCTCCTTGCGGATGTTCTCCAGGGAGAGGCGCGAGCGGGCGAAGATGCGGCTCGTCAGCCCCTTGCCCTCGCGAATCAGCCCGAGCAGCAGATGCTCGGTCTCGATCGAGATGCTCCCGAGCTGACTCGCCTCGTAGCGTGCGAAGAACAGGACGCGCCGCGCCCGTTCGGTGTATCGCTCGAACATGTCGACTGCTCCGGCGCCTGACCGCCGCCGTTCCGACGTGCTTCGATTATAAGGTATCGGCCGCGGGCCCCGTCCCGCCGAGGGCCGCGCAGCCGGCCGCCAGCCGGCCGCCGGCCAGCCGGACCACGCGGTCGCAGGCGGCGGCGAGGCGGTCGTTGTGGGTCGCCACCACCGACGTCAGGCCGTACGCCCGGTGCATGTCGCGCAGCAGGTCGTGGATCGCGGCGCCGGTGGTTTCGTCGAGGTCGCCGGTCGGCTCGTCCGCGAGGAGCAGCGCGGGGCGCATCACCAGGGCGCGCGCCACCGCCACCCGCTGCTGCTCCCCGCCGGACAGCATGCCGGGCCGGTGATCGAGCCGGTCGCCGAGCCCGACCTCGCGCAGGAGCGCCGCCGCCCGTTCGCGCGCCTCCTCCCCCCGCTGCCGGGCGATGCGCAGCGGCAGCTCGACGTTCTCCAGCGCCGAGAACTCCGGCAGCAGGTGGTGGAGCTGGAAGACGAACCCCACGCTCCGGTTCCTGAACGCGACGAGGGCGTCGTCGTCGAGGGCCGTCAGTTCCACCCCCCCGGCGTGAATCCGTCCCTCCCGAGCGCGGTCGAGGCCGCCGAGCACGTGCAGCAGGGTGCTCTTCCCCACTCCCGACGCCCCCACGATCGCGACCATTTCGCCCGACTCGACGGTCAGGTCGAGGCCGCGCAGCACGGACAGCGTGCGCCCGCCCATGCGATAAGACTTCGACAGTCCCCGGACGTCGAGAAACGGCATGGCGCCCCCCCTCCCCCCGGGCGCAATCGCTACTGGTACCGCAGCGCCTCGGCCGGGTCGACGCGGGCGGCCTGGCGCGACGGGTGCCGCGTGACCAGCAGGCAGACGGCGTTCGCGGCCAGGAGGACGAGCCAGAAGTCGAACGGCTCGATGATGAACGGCACGTAGGTCACGTGGTAGACGTCCGGCGGAAGCCGCAGGAGCCGGTAGCGATCCATGATCGTGCAGATGACGTAGCCCGCCGCGGCGCCCGCCGCGGTCCCGGCGAGGCCGATGATCGTCCCCTGCAGGACGAAGATGCGCCGCACCATCCGGGCGCTGGCGCCCATGGTCTTCAGGACGGCGATGTCCCGGCTCTTCTCCATGACCAGCATGATGAGCGACGAGACGATGTTCAGGGTCGCCACCAGCACGATCAGGCCGATGGCGATGGAAATGGCCATCTTCTCCAGGAAGAGCGCCTCGAAGAGGGTCGAGTTGACGCGTGACCAGTCGTCCGTCACGTAGCTCGCGCCGAGGCGTTCCGGGATCGCGTCGGCCACGGCGCGCGCCGCGTAGGGATCGTCGACGCGGAGCTGCATCGTCTCGACCCGGTCCTTGCGGAACAGCCGCCCGGCCGTATCCAGCGTCACGAAGCCGTAGCCCGCGTCGTACTCGATCAGCCCCAGCCCGAAGACGCCGACCACCTCGAGGCGGCGCGGGCGCGGCAGCACGCCCATGGGCGACAGCGTCCCGCTCGTCGCGGTGATCAGGCTGATCTCGTCGCCGACGAACGCGCCGAGCTGCCGGGCGAGCTCCGCGCCGATCACGATGCCGCCCGACGCCGGGCCGTCGTAGGCGGCCAGGTCCGGCAGGCTCCCGCGTTCGACCGCCGCCGCGAGCCCCGTGACCGTCGCCTCCAGCTCCGGATCGATGCCCTTGACGCTGATGAAGACGTCGCCGGCGCGGGTGCGGGCCAGCGCCCTGCCCACGATCGCGGGCGCGGCGGCCTCGACCCGCGGCAGGATGGTCAGCTTGCGCGCCTCGGCCGCGTAGTCCTCGAAGCCGCCGTCCAGCGGCTTCCATACGTAGACGTGGGCCTGGGCGCCGATAATCCGGTCCCGCAGCTCCTGCTGCAGCCCCGTCATCAGGGCGAGGGCGACGATCAGGGCGGTGACCCCGACCGTCACGCCGAGGACCGAGATGAGCGACGTGCTCGCCATCGACGCCTGCTTGCGGCGCGCCACCAGGTAGCGGACGGAGACGTACAGCTCGAAGGGCAGGTTCATGAACCTGGGAGCGTTGCCGACCGTGACCCGGCGGGCCGCGGCCGCAGCAGGGGAAACAGGATCACGTCGCGGATGGATCGGCTGTCGGTCAGCAGCATGACGAGTCTGTCGATGCCGATCCCCTCGCCGCCGGTGGGCGGCAGCCCGTGCTCGAGAGCGTGGACGTAGTCCTCGTCCATGGCGTGCGCCTCCGCGTCCCCGGCGCGCCGCGCCCGGCCCTGGGCCTCGAAGCGGCGGCGCTGCTCCACCGGATCGTTCAGCTCGCTGAACGCGTTCGCGATCTCCATCCCGCCGACGTACAGCTCGAAACGCTCGACGGTGTCGGGATCGTCCGGCCGCTGCTTCGACAGCGGCGAGACCTCGGTCGGGAAATCGTAGACGAACGTCGGCTGCACGAGCGCGTCCTCGCACAGCGCTTCGAACAGCGTGAACGCGATCCGGCCGGCGCCCGCGTCCGGGGCGACGTCGAGCTCGAGCTCGCGAGCCAGCCCCCTCACCACCGTCAGGTCCCTGAGATCGCCGTCGGACACTTCGCGGCCGAGCCGTCCCGAGACGACCGAGCGTACTGCATCCCGCAACGACCGCTTGTCGAAAGGCGCCTGCAGGGAGATGGTCGCGCCGCCGTAGGTGCACTCCCGCCCCTCGAGCACCTCGCCGGCCACCGCCCCGAGCAGCTCCTCGGTCAGCGTCATCAGCTTGCAGTAGTCGCTGTAGGCCTCGTAGAACTCCAGCATCGTGAACTCGGGGTTGTGGCGCGTCGAGATCCCCTCGTTGCGGAAGTTGCGGTTGATCTCGTAGACCCGCTCCATCCCGCCGACGACGAGCCGCTTGAGATAGAGCTCCGGCGCGACCCGCAGGTACAGCGGCAGGTCGAGCGCGTTGTGGTGCGTGACGAACGGCCGCGCGAGCGCGCCGCCGGCCACCGGCTGCATCATCGGCGTCTCGACCTCCAGGTAGCCTCGGTCGTCCAGGAACCTCCGGATGGCCCGAATGACGCGGCTGCGGGTCTCGAAGACCTGCCGGGAGGCCGGGTTCACGATGAGGTCGAGATAGCGCCGCCGGTAGCGGGTCTCCACGTCGGTCAGGCCGTGCCACTTCTCCGGGAGCGGCTCCAGGCACTTGGCCAGAAACTCCAACCGCTCGGCCCGGACGGTCAGCTCGTTCGTCCGCGTGCGGAAGACCCGGCCGGCGACGCCGACCAGATCGCCGACGTCCAGCAGCTCGAACACGCTGAAGTCGCGGGGGCTGACGGAGTCCTTGCGGACGTAGGCCTGCAGCCGGGCCCTGCCGTCCGACAGCACCAGGAAGTTCGCCTTGCCGAAGCTCCGGATCGCGACGATGCGCCCGGCCGTGACCGTCCCGGGACGCTCCTCCTCCAGTTGCTTTCCCGGCAGGCGGCCGTACGCTTCGACGATAGCCGACACGCTGTCGGCCCGCTCGAAGCGGGCAGGGTACGGATCGATGCCGAGCGCTCCGAGTCCGTCGTGATTGGCGCGCCGCCGCCGCCGTTGCTCGGATTCGGGCCGATCGGTCAAGCGTCCCCCGCCCGGACGGTCCGACGCCCGCCCGCGCCTGCCGGGTCGTCGTCGCCATGCTGGACCGCGCGCCGCACCGCATCGAGCACACCGTTGATGAAGGCCACCGACCGTTCGCCGCTGAACGTCTTGGCCAGCTCCAGGGCCTCGTTGATGACGACCGCCGGCGGCGTCTCCTCGGACAGCATCTCGTACACGGCGAGGCGCATGATCAGCCGGTCCACCACGGCCAGACGCTCCGGCCGCCAGTTGTCGGTGTGTCGCGCGATCAACGGGTCAATCGTGTCGAGCGCGGCGGCGGCGCCACCGGCAAGGCCCAGCGCCCGGGCCCGCCGCGGCGCCGGGGCGGGATGCACGATCCAGTAGAGTTCTAGCGCGGCGTCGCGATCGCCGGGGCCGATACGGCCTATCTCCCACTGGTACAGCAACTGGAGCGCCGTCTCCCGCGCACGACGGCGCTCGCGCCGGCTGCCGGGGTCGGCGGTCACGCCCCGGCCCGGGGCGCCCCCGGCAGCGAGCCGATGACGTTGGCCAACTGCACGGCGGCCAGCGCGGCTTCACGCCCCTTGTTCGACGGCCCGTCGCCGGCGCGGGCGGCGGCCTCGTCCAGGGAGTTCGTGGTCAGGACCCCGAACGTCATCGGCACGCCGGTGGCCTGCGACGCCGCGGCGATCGCGTGCGCGACGGCCGAGGCCAGGTAATCGAAGTGCGGCGTCTCGCCCCGAACGATGCAGCCGAGGCAGACGACGGCGTCGAACGCCCCGGACTCCGCGGCGCGGCGCGCCGCGAGCGGGATCTCGAACGCGCCCGGAACCTCGATGACCGTCACGCAGCCGGCCCCGGGCGTCCGGTCGACGTACGCTCCCGCGTCCCGGAGCGCAGCCAGGGCGCCGTCGCGCAACGCGCCGGTGACGCCGCGGTGGTACGCGGACACCACGAGGCCGACCCGCAGGTCCGATGCGTCGGTCGCCCCCTCGATGACCGGGGTGTCCCTCATGAGCCGGCGAAGCGCGGAGGACGTTTCTCCAGGAAGGCGTTCGTGCCTTCACGCCAGTCGCGGGTCGCGGCGGCCAGCCCGAAGAGGCCCGCCTCGTGGGCGCACCCGTCCGCGAGGGTCATTCCCGATCCCTCGCGCACCGCGGCCAGGACGTAGCGGACCGCGATCGGCGCCTGGGCGGCGATCCTGCGCGCCAGCTCCATCGTCCGCGGCAGCAGCTCGGCCCGTGGGACCACCCGGTTCACGAGCCCGATCCGCCGCGCCTCCTCGGCGTCGATCGGCGCCCCGGTGAGCATCATCTCCAGGGCGCGCCCGCTGCCGACCAGCCGCGGCAGCCGTTGCGTGCCGCCGTAGCCGGGCAACAGTCCGAGTCCGATCTCCGGCTGGCCGAGCTTCGCGGTGTCGGCCGCGATCCGCAGCGTGCAGGCCATGGCCAGCTCGCAGCCGCCGCCCAGCGCGTAGCCGTTGATCGCCGCGATCACCGGCTTGCCCAGCCGCTCCATCGCCTGGCACAGCGCATGCCCGCGGGCCGCCAGCGCCTCGGCCGTGACCGGCGTGAGCACCGCCAGCTCGCGGATGTCGGCCCCGGCGATGAACGCCTCGTCGCCCGCGCCGGTCAGAATCACCGCGCGCACCTCGTCGTCGGCCGCCAGACGGCTGACCGCGCCCTCCAGGTCGGTGATCGTGTCGGCGTTCAGGGCGTTCAGCACTTCCGGCCGCGTGACGGTCAGCACGGCCACCGCGCCGTCCCGTTCGATGGTCAGGTTCTCATCCGGCATGGCGTCTGGCTCGAACGGCAAGAACTATACTCCACGCCCAGACCAGCCCGGCGCCGGCCGCGGCACCTGCCGCATCCGCCGCCGCGTCCCGCAGCTCGGCGGTCCGTCCCGGCACGAACGACTGGTGGAATTCGTCCGTCAATCCGTAGGCCGCGGCCAGGACCGCGGCCAGCAGCGCGCCGCCGGCGCTGACCCGGGCCCACTCCGCTTCGGCCACGCCCCGCAGCATGGCCGCCCCGAGTGCGGCGTACGCGGCACCGTGGGCCATCAGGTCCGAAACGGACCCCGGCAACCGGGGCGGAGCCGGCGTGCCCGAGACGATGAAGATCGCGGCCATCAGACCGGCGGCGGGCCCCCACACTCGGAGCAGCCGGAGCAGTCGAGCCGGGCGCCGGCGCGGGCGGGCGGTCATAGCGGGAACGGGTACATGAGCCAGGCCAGCACCGTCGCCGCGAGCACGAAGCCGGCGAACAGCACCCCCCCGAAGCGCACCTGCTCGGCCGGCTCGTCGCGCATCAGCACCGCGAAGACGAGCGACACGAAGCCGGCGAACAGCACCATCAGGATGAAGTGGCTGGCCATCGCGCGGCCTACTTGCGTCCCTGGGCGATGTCGAACGCGTCCAGCACGACCAGCGCGTTCAGCAGCCCCGAGACGATGAGAAACGTGTTGCCGTACTCGTAGGTGCCGGCCGCCACGTCGCCGCCTCCCGCGCCGAGCGCGCGCGCCAGCAGGTAGGGCGCCCCGATGGCGAGGTCGGCCAGTCCGGCGAGCGCCACCAGGGGCTGCGACGGATCGATGGCGAACAGCTCGCCGTGGAGACCGAGTCCGAGCGCGAACATCAGGGGCAGCGCCACGAGGAACACGATGCCCTTGGACGAACGCCCCAGCCACAGGTGGCCCGCCCCCGGCAGCGCCCAGGCGACGGCGCAGACGGCGGCGACCCGGCCCGGCTCCATCGCCGGCGGACGGTTGGGCATCGCCACTAGTGTACCTTCCCGCGGATCGCGCCGGCCACGAACCAGCAGACCGCCGCGCCGAGCGGCGCCGCGGCGGCCGCGCGCCCGAGATTGCCGGGATCGACCCCACCCCCCGCCTCGAGCAGCAGCGTGGCGCCGGTCGGAACCGCCGCGGCCAGCAGCAGCACGCGCGACGCCCGCCGGCCGACCGGCCACAGCGCGCCGAGCAGACCGATCAACGCCCCGCCGTAGAGCCCTGCGCATCGTCCGCAGACCGGAAGCTGCACGCCCCGGGGGTGGAAGGACCGGTCCGCGCGCTGGTGACAGATGACGCTCCCGGCGACGTAGACCGCCGCGCCGGCGACGAGCGCACCCCCGCCCGCCCCCCGACTCGACGCGTACGGCGCCGCGACCAGCGCCGCGCTCCAGAGCACGACGCCGCCGACCAGGAGCGGCAGCAACAACCGCCCGGGCGTCTGCGCCGAAGAAACGGCGCAGACGCCCGGCGAGGGCTGGTCGGGCGGAATGCGGCGCCGCAAGGCGACGGTTTCCGGGCTAGAACTCGAGCGCATCGAAGTGCGTCAGGCGCCGGAAGGCGTCGAAACGTACGCGGATGTCCTCGTCGGTCAGGCTGAGCAGCCGGCTGAGACCGAAGTCCTCCACGGCGAGCGACGCCATCGCGCTGCCGCAGATGACCGCCCGCGTGACCGCCTCGTCCGACAGGTCGCCGGCCGCGGCCAGGTACCCGATGAACCCGCCGGCGAACGTGTCTCCCGCCCCGGTCGGATCGCACACCTCCTCGAGCGGCAGCCCCGGCGCGGCGAAGAAGTCGTCGCCGCGCGTCATCAGGACGCCATGTTCGCCGCGCTTGATGACCACGCGGTCCGGACCCATCGCGCGGACCTCGCGCGCCGCCTTCACCAGGTTCGCCTTGCCGCTCAGTTGCCGCGCCTCCTCGTCGTTTATCACCACCGCGTCCACGCGCCGCAGGACGTGGCCGAGCTCGGCCGGCGTCCCGTCGATCCAGTAGTTCATCGTATCGAGGGCCACGAAGCGGGGCGCCTCGATCTGGTCGAGGACCTCCATCTGCAGGGCCGGGTGGATGTTGGCGAGGAACACCACCGGGGTGGACCGGAAGCGCTCCGGCACGCGCGGCGAAAAGTCCTGGAAGACGTTCAGGTGGGTGTAGATCGTGTCGCGCGTGTTCAGGTCGAGCCCGTACTCCCCCTTCCAGCGGAAGGTGTCGCCCGGCACCCGCTGCAGCCCCTCCAGATCGATCCGCCGGCCGCCGAAGACCTGCATGTGGCGTTCGCCGAAGTCCTCCCCGACCACCGCCACCAGCCGCACGTCGCTGAAGAACGAGGCGGCGATGCTGAAGAACGTCGCGGCGCCGCCGACGGCGCGGGACACCTCCCCGAACGGCGTCCGGATCGAGTCGAAGGCGACCGATCCGACCGTCAGCACGGGCTGGGTCATGATACGTACCTGCCGATGATGGGCGCCAGCTCGGCCCGGATCTGCGGGGAAATCGCCTCCGGGCGGGTGATGATCGCGGTCGCGAGCGCGGTGGCGCATTCGCACCCGCGCTCGACCGGCAGGTGCGACACCAGATCGGCGATCGTCTTCTGTGCGGTCACCGCGTTGGCCTGCAGCGTCTCGACGACCATCTCGACGGTGACCCGATCGTGATCGGGATGCCAGCAGTCGTAGTCGGTGACGAGAGCCAGGGTCGCGAAGCAGATTTCCGCCTCCCGCGCGAGCTTGGCCTCCTGCAGGTTCGTCATGCCGATCACGTCCAGGTTCCAGGAGCGGTACAGGCGCGACTCGGCCAGCGTGGAGAACTGCGGGCCCTCCATGCAGAGGTAGGCGCCTCCGCGGTGCACGGTCGCCCCGGCGCGGCTCGCCGCGTCCCCCGCGAGCCGGCCGAGGACCCCGCAGACCGGGTGCGCGAGCGAGACGTGCGCGGCGATGCCGCGCCCGAAGAACGTGCCGGCGCGCCCCCGCGTGCGGTCGAGGAACTGGTCGGGGACGACGATGTCCCGCGGCCGGTACCGCTCCTGCAGGCTCCCGACGGCGCTCGCGGACACGAGCCACTCGACGCCGAGCGTCTTCATGCCGAAGACGTTCGCCCGGAAGTTGAGCTCCGACGGCAGGATGCGGTGCCCGACGCCGTGGCGCGCCAGGAACGCGACGCGCCGCCCCGCGAGGGCGCCGACCACGTAGGGCGCGGAGGGCGCCCCGAACGGCGTCGCGATCTCGCGCTCCTCGCGGTCGGCCAGCTCGGCCATGTCGTACAGCCCGCTCCCGCCGATGATGCCGATGCGTATCCGGTCGTCAGCGTGCATGATGCGCAGCCTGCGCGCTCCTCTCCTGCTTGAGCTCGACGAGGACGCCGTGCGCGCCGGCGGGGTGGACGAACGCCACCAGCGCTCCCTCCGCTCCCTCGCGCGGCGTCTCGTCCACGAGCCGGACCCCGCGCGCCTTCAGACGCGCCAGGGCCGCCGCGAGGTCGTCGACCCGCAACGTGACGTGGTGAATCCCGGCGCCCCGGCGGGACACGAAGCGCCGGATGGGCGATTCCTCCGTGGTCGCTTCGAGCAGTTCGAGCGCGGCGGACCCGACGCGCACGAAATGCGCGCGCACCCCCTGCGACGGAACCTCTTCCGTCGCTTCGATTTCGAGACCGAGGGCGTCCGTATAGAACGCGAGCGCCGCCTCGAGGTCGTCCACCGCGATCCCGACGTGATCCAGCACGGCTCTCATCGGTCCGGCGCCTCCTGCAAGAATCGTCGCACGAGATCGCCGGCCGCCGTGTACGGATCGACCTCGCGCGCGGCGACGGCGTCGATTGCCTCTTCCAGTCCGCGCTCCGCCCCGATGCGTTCGACGAGCCGGCCGACGAGAATCGACTCCAGCCGGGTGCGCGCCCGGCGCCGCGCGCGGTCGTTCCCCGGCACGCCGCGCCCGGCGAACCGCCGCACCGCGGCAACGACGTCGTCCACGCCGTCCCCGGTCGCCGCACGGGTCCTGACCACCGGCGGGCGCCACTCGCCCGTCCTGCGTTCGCGCAACGAGAGCATCCCCTCGATCTCCGCCGCCGCGCGGTGGGCGCCGTCGCGATCCGCCTTGTTGACCACGAACACGTCGGCGATCTCCATGATGCCGGCCTTGATCGCCTGCACGTCGTCGCCGCCGCCGGGCGCCACGACCACCACCGACACGTCGGCGGTCCGGCTGACGTCGATCTCGCCCTGGCCGACGCCGACCGTTTCGATCAGCACGACGTCGGTTCCCGCCGCGTCCAGGACGATCCGCGCGTCGTCGGTCGCCCGCGCCAGACCGCCGAGCTGCCCGCGGGTCGCCATGCTGCGCACGAAGACGCCCTCGTCCACCGCGTGGCCCTGCATCCGGATGCGGTCGCCGAGAATGGCGCCGCCGCTGAACGGGCTGGTCGGATCGACGGCCAGGACCCCGACCCGCAGCCGCTCCCGGCGAAAAGAGGCCGTCAGGCGGTCGACAAGCGTGCTCTTGCCGACCCCCGGCGCCCCGGTCAGCCCGACGACCAGCGCGCGCCCCGTCCGCGCGAACAGCCGGCCGATCAAGGCGGCCGACGCGGCGTCCTCCCGCTCCACCACGGAGATCGCCCGCGCGACGGCGCGAGAATCGCCGGCGAGCACGCGTTCCGCGAGATCCATCGGGTCGAGACCCTGCGGCCGGCATCAACCCAGGTACCGGCGCGCGATCACCAGCCGCTGGATCTCGCTCGTGCCCTCGCCGATGGTCAGCAGCTTGACGTCACGGTAGAGCTTTTCGGCCGGGTAGTCCTTCACGAAGCCGTACCCGCCATGGATCTGCACGCATTCGCCGGCCGCCCGGACCGCGACCTCGCTGGCGTACAGCTTGGCCATCGACGACTCGCGCGTCGTCGGCCGCCCCTGGTCCTTCAGGTACGCCGCGCGGTACGTCAGGAGCCGGGCCGCGTCGATGCCGGTGGCCATGTCGGCCAGCTTCCACTGCGTCGCCTGAAAGCTCGCGAGCGGCCGGCCGAACTGGTTCCGCCCGGCGGCGTGCCGGCGGGCCGCGTCGAAGGCTCCCTGCGCCAGCCCCACGGCGAGCGCGGCGATGCCGATGCGGCCGGCGTCGAGCACCGCCATGGCGTCGGCGAAACCATGTCCCTCACGACCCAGCAGGTGCTCCCGCGTCACCCGGCAACCATCCAGCCGGGTGTCCGCGGTCGTGCTCGCGCGCATGCCGAGCTTGTTCTCCTTGCGGCCGGCCGACAGCCCCGGCGCGCCGCGCTCGACGACGAAGGCGGAGATCCCGCGCCGGCGCGCGGCCGGGTCCGTGACCGCCATCACGACGGTCAGGCCGGCGAGTCCCGCGTGGGTCGTGAAGGTCTTCGTGCCGTCCAGGACCCAGCCGTCGCCGTCGGGCCGGGCGCGGGTCCGCAGGTTGCCGGCGTCACTCCCCGCATCGGGCTCGGTGAGCGCCCACGCGCCCAGGAAATCCCCGCGCGCCAACGGCGCCAGCCAGCGCTCCTTCTGCGCCTCGGACCCGAACATCGCGACGTGGGCGGCGGCCAGTCCGTTGTGGGCGGCGACGGTCAGGGCGATGGTCGGATCGACGCGCGCGAGCTCCTCGATGCAGATGCAGTACTCGGCGGCGGAGAGCCCGGCGCCGCCGTGGCGCGTCGGAAACTGGATGCCGAGCAGCCCCAGCTCCGCGAGTTGCGCTAGCAGCGCGGGAGGAAACGCCCGCGCCTCGTCCCACTCCATGACGTGCGGCGCGATCTCCCGCTCGGCGAATTCGCGGACGGCCCGGCGCGTCACCTGCTCCGCTTCGGTGGGACGAAAGTCCATGGCGTCGAGACTCTATCACGCGCCGCGCCGGCGGCCGCATCGTTGCCGAACCGGACGCCCGCGGCAGCCTCCGACCGTCGATAATGGGGAACGATGGCCGACCGCGCTCTTGGCAGGCTCGCGCTGCCCGCCGCGCTGCTGGCGATTCTTCCGGGCGTCGGCGTCGACCGGGCGTTCGCGGACCTGACCGTCTTCGCGGGAAGCGCCACGACGACGTCCCGCACCGCCGGCGGCGCCGCGCTCGGCCTGTCGCTGCAGCCGCTCGGCCTGGAATTCGAGTACGCCCGCCTGCCCGCGGATCGGGCCGCGGGAAAACCCGCTCTGCAGACCGGCCTCTTCAATCTGCTGGTCGGCACGCCGTTCCGCACCGGCCACCGAATCCAGGTTTACGGCTCGGTGGGCGGCGGCGTGTACCGCGAACGTCTCGAGGAGCGCGTGCGGACGGACCTCGCGGTGAGCGGCGGGGGCGGCGTCTATTTGCGCCTGGCCGGACCGTTCCGCATCCGCGTCGACTACCGCCTGTTCGCGCTGCGCGGCGACGGCCCCCACCGCCGACCCCGGCGGGCCTACGCGGGACTCGACGTGGCGTTCTGACCGCGATCGGGAGGACCGGCCCCGGACGGCGACCGGGTTGCCGGCTCCGCAGGGCGGGACGGCTCTCAGCGCCGCTCCTCGACCAGGACGACGGGATCGAGGTCGAGCCGCATCCGACCGATACCGAAGGACTGGTTCCAGGTCTCGTAGAGCTGCTGCACCTCGGCCGGAAACGACTCGTTCAGCAGTTGCGGCACGGCGTAGTTGGCGTCCTCCACGACCGGATCGAAGAGCCAGACGTATACGGCGTCGTTGTTGGGTCCCGGCTGGGCCACGCGGTACATCTTCCAGCCGGCCGCCTGCGCCCGACGCTCGGGGTCCTCGCTCGTGGCGAGGGATGCGACGAGGCGGCTCGTGATCTGCTCGAAACTGCTCGTCCTGTCCGCCCGGACGAAGTTCATGATCATGGCCGCCGGAGTCTCGAACGTGACGGTCGAGATCGGCGGGATCGGCTCCGTCCCGGTCTGGCCGGCCGGCGCCGTCCCGTCGGCCGGCGTGGTCCGTTCGGTCGCCGGCTCCTGCGCTCCGGGAAACGGCAGAGGCGCCGTTGGCGGCTGCTGCGGCGCGCGAGCGCGCCCGGCTGCGCGAGCCGGCTCGAAGGGCCGCGACAGCGCCATGCCGGCGACGAACCCCGCGAGCAGGGCGACGGTGAGCAGCCACACGGAGACCGCACCGCGCCGGCCCGGCCAGCGGGCGTTCATCGAGTCCATCATTCCCGGCTTCGGACACACGCCGCGCGGTCGCTCCTGCGGCAACGGCCGAACGTATCCCGACGCGGCCGGTGCGCCGGGAAGACACCGCGAATCGAAGCTGCGGCCGGGACCTGGCGGCCCGGCCGCAACGGAACGCGGCGGCGCTCTGCAGGGCTGGTCCTGCGGCCCATCCCCCCGCCGACAGCAACGGCGAACGGGCGCCTAGAAGTCCCGAACCAGCGTGAGATTGATCGGCAACTGCTTGAGCGCGGCGTCCGTGAAGGAGCCGTTGTAAGTCTCGTAGAGCTGCTGAATCTCGCCCGGGAACACCTCGTTCATGATCGTCGACGCTGCGTAGTTGGCGCCGCCCATCACCGGGTCGATGATCCAGGCGTACATGACGTTCCCCTGGCCGGAAATGTCGAGGCCGGCCCGATAGACCTTCCACCCGCGCGCCTGCGCCTGCCGGTTGGTCGCCGTGTTCTCGCTCCTCTGCAGGGCCTCGCCGAGCCGCGCCATCACGCCTTCGTAGGCTGCGGTCGATCCCGGCTTGACGAAGTGCAGCATGACCGCGGCGTCGCCGCTGAACGTGGTCGCCGGCTGGGCCTCGACCTGGTGCGAGGGGATCAACGTTCCCAGCATCACGCCGACGGCGAGCGTCGCCGCGAACGCGCCCCCCAGAAAGATCCGCCGCATCGACCTCTCCTTGCGAAACCAACGCATGTTCCTGTCCTCCTTGGATCCCCGGTGCCCGGAAAGAGCGGATACTTTACCGTACCGCCCGCGCTAGACGAAAGTGCTCAGAACCTCGTTCGAAACCAGCATGCCGGTGCGGGTCAGACGCCACCTGCCGCCGGCGTCGGCCATCCACCCCGCATCGACGAACCGGCGCACGTCCGCCCCGTAGCGAGCCCGCACGTCGACGCCGTAGCGACGCTCGACGGCCGCGAGGCGGACGCCCTCGGCGAGCCGCAGCCCCGTGAACAGCGCATCCCCGAGCCGCTCTTCCGCCGATGGGCGGCGGCACGTCTCCGCGGCCGGCGCCCCCTGCTCGACCGCGTCCACGTAGCGCGCCGTCTCCGAGACGTTCTTCCAGCGGACGCCGGCGCGGGTCGAGTGGGCGCCGCACCCGAACCCCAGCCACTCGCCGTCCCGCCAGTACTTCAGGTTGTGCCGCGAGCGCCGGCCGGGCCGGGCGACGTTGGAGATCTCGTACTGCCGGTAGCCGGCCGCGTCGGTCCTGGAAAAGGCATCGAGGTACATGGCGGCCGCATCCTCGTCGGGAGCCTGCGACCAGCCCCGCCGCGCCGCCTCTTCCCGTAGCGGCGCATTCGGATATAGCTCCAGCACGTACAGCGAGGCATGGTCGGGTGCAAGCGCCACGAGCGCCTCCACCGACGCCGCGCACCCGGCGCGGCTCTGCGCCGGCAGCCACAACATCAGGTCGAGGCTCACGTTCCGACATCCGGCCCCCCGGATCGCGGCGAACGCCGCGCGCGCCTGCCGCGCCGTGTGCAGCCGGCCCAGACGTGCGAGCTCGCCGTCGTCGAACGACTGCACGCCCATACTGATACGGTTGACGCCCGCCTCGAGTAGCCCCGCCACGTAGGCCGCGCTGCACGATTCGGGGTTCATTTCGAGCGTCGTCTCGGCGCCGGGGTCGACGTCGAAGGCCCCCCGGCACGCATCGAGCACGCGCGCCACCTCCTCGACCGCGAGCAGCGACGGCGTACCGCCGCCGAAGAAGATGGAATCGACGCGGCTCCCGTCGCCGCCGCGCTCGATCTCGCGCGTCAACGCGGCGACGTAGCGCCGCTTGAGATCCTCGTCCAGCAGGCCCCGGTTGAAGTTGCAGTAGCTGCAGATCGCCGCACAGAACGGCACGTGGACGTACAGGCCGAGGGCGCCGGCGTCCGGCGCGTCACCGTCGTCGTCCGGCCCGCCGTTCCTGCTCCGCAACGCCGCCATGGGTCGCCCCCGCCCCGGATCAGGTGCCGGCCTTGCCGCCCGGCCAGTCCAGGTCGAGGCGCCCTTCCGGCATCCGGGCCCGGGCCGGCGCCGACGCCCGCTTCGGGAGGCGCCGGCGCCGATTCGTCTTCCACGCGTGGGACAGCTCCTCGGCGGTCGGCGGATACTCGAAGTCGCGATAGTCGGGACCCGCGTATTCGAGAAACTCGCACATCTCCCGCAGGCGCGAGTGGAGTCGGAAGCCGACACGGACCAGCAGCGAGTCGAGCTCCTCGACGTCGGAAACGTCCTCGTAGTTCGTGGTGAACACCGTCGGGCGCTTAGCGCTGTAGCGGGTGTTGACGACGAGATGCATGGTCTCCTCGACCCAGTCCGTCAACCGCTCGGCCCCCAGATCGTCGAGCACGAGCAGCTCGGCGCGCATGACCTCGTCGAGGACATCCGCCTCGGACGCGCGGGTGACCGGATTGTAGGTGCTCCGGATGGTGCTCAGCAGCGAGCGGGTGTCGTAATAGACGCCGCGCAGGCCCTTCAGCACGACCTCCCGCAGCACCGACACGGCGACATGCGTCTTCCCGATGCCGGGGGGGCCGATGAACAGGAGCCCCTTGTCGACGACCGGAAACGCCGCGACGAATTCCTGCGCCTTCCGGAGCGCACGCTGCAGCTTCTCGTTCGGGTAGGCGACGAACGTCGAGAAGTCGCACTTCGCATACCGGGTGGGAATGCGCGATCGAGCCAGCATCTGCTGCGCGACGCCGGCGCGCCAGCAGTCGCACCGCTCGGCGCGGCGCGCCCCGTCGACGGTGCGCATGCGCCAGCCCGTACCCCGGCAGTCCGGGCAGTCCGCCTGCGCCCGTGTCCCTCTCCCGGCCGCCACCGGACAAGCTTACCAGCCGCGAACGGTCAGGCGTCCGGCCGGCGGCGGGAGCGCCCCCGGGAGGCCTCGTCGCCCCGCGGCTCCGGCGGCTCGCCCGGCGCAGGGCGCACGAGATCGGTCGGCTGCGACTTGACGAGCGCGGTCCCGAGGCGCTGCTCCCAGTCGCCCACGCCGCGGGTGAGCTCCTGCTTGACGTAGTGCATGAACTCGTTGACCTCATGCTGCATGCGGGCCATCTTCTCGCGCATGTTGAGGATGATCTCGACACCGGCCAGGTTCACGCCGAGGTCGCGGGTCAGCGAGAGGATGGTCTCCAGCCGCTCGATGTCCTCCTCGCCGTAGAGGCGGGTGTTGCCGTCCGTGCGCGACGGTTTCAGCAGTCCCTCGCGCTCGTAGAGACGCAGCGTCTGCGGGTGGATCCGGTAGCGTTGGGCGACGACGCTGATCATGTAGGGTCCCGCGCCGGTCTGCTTGGCCATAGGCGTCAGTCTTCGAAAAGGCCCTTGCGGACGTCCGTTGCGTTGATCCGGCCGAACTCCCGCAGCAGCGCCCTCGAACGCTCGTCGGCGACCCGGGGCAGCACCACGTTCACCGCCACGACGAGATCGCCGCGCCCGCCGTCGCGGCGCGGCGACGGAACGCCGTGCCCGCGCAATCGGAACCGCTGGCCGGAGCGCGTGCCCGGCGGCACCCGCAGGCGCGCCGTCCCGTCGAGGGTCGGCACGTCCACGGTCGCTCCGAGCACCGCCTCGTGAATCGCGACCGGCAGATCCAGATGCAGGTCCTGTCCCTCGCGCCGCAGCACCCGGTGCCGGCCGACCTTCGCCACGATGTAGAGATCGCCCGGCTCTCCGCCCCGCAGCCCGGCGTTCCCCCTGGCCTCGATCCGGAGCCGCGACCCGTCGTCCACGCCGGCCGGCACGTGAATCGCGATCTCCTCGTCGCGGGTCACCACGCCGTGCTCATGGCACGCCGCACAGGGGCGAAAACGAAGAAGTCCGGTCCCGTCGCAGGCGGCGCAGGGCATCGCGAACACCATGTGCCCGCGGCGGCGGCGCGTGGCGCCGGAGCCCCCGCAACCGTCGCAGTGCGTCTCCACGGCGCGGCGCCGGCCGCTCCCGCTGCATGCGCCGCAGAGGTCGAGCCGGGTGACGGTCAGCCGGCGCTCGGTCCCGTGCACCGCCTCCTCGAACGAGAGCGCGATCTCGCCGAAGAGGTCCCCGCCGCGCTCGGGCCGGCCGGCCGCGGATTCCCCGCCCGCGTCCCGCGCCGCCAACGCGTCCGAGAACAGCTCCTCGAACGTCGCCGAGGCCCCGGTTCCGCTCCCGCCCGGTGAAAAGTCGAACCCCTGGAACTCGATCGCGGCGGGCCGCCGGGAGTGGTCACGGGCGCCGTGTGCATCGTACTCCCGGCGCCGGACCGGATCCCGCAGCGTCTCGTACGCCTCGGTGACGATTCGGAAGAACGCCTCGGCCTCGTCGTCGCCCGGATTGATGCCCGGGTGATAGCGGCGGGCGAGGCGCCGATAGGCTCGGCCGACCTCGTCCCGGCTCGCCGATCGCTCGACCCCGAGAATGACGTAGAAGTCCACCTGGCCCACGGGGCGCCACCTCCATCGTCACCCGCAGGTCCCCTACGACTTCCCCTCCTCCACGACCTCGGCGTCGATGACGTCTCCGGCATCGCCCCCTCGAGACCCGCCGGGGCCGGGACCGGGACCGGCGCCCGCCTCCGGTCCTCCGCCCGTCCCGGGAGCGGCCTGCGCGGTCTTCGCGTACAAGGCCTGGGCTGCGGTCTGCTGGGCCGCGTTCAACGCCTCCAGCGCCTGATTGATCGCGCCGACGTCGCCGCCCTCGCCGGCCTTCTTCAAGGCGGCGACGGCTTCCTCCACCGGCTTCCGCTCCTGCTCCGACAGCTTGTCGCCGGCGTCCTTCAACATGCGCTCCGCGGCATAGGCCGCCTGGTCCGCCCGGTTCCGCGTCTCCACCTCTTCCTTGCGGGCCTTGTCGTCGTCGGCGTGCGCCTCGGCCTCCCGCATCATCCGGTCGACCTCGTCCTTGCCGAGGCCGCTCGAGGCGGTGATCGTGATCTGCTGCTGCTTGCCGGTGCCCAGATCCTTGGCCGACACGTTGACGATGCCGTTCGCGTCGATGTCGAAGGTCACCTCGATCTGCGGTACGCCGCGCGGGGCGGGCGGAATGCCGTCGAGATGGAACTTGCCCAACGTCCGGTTGTCCTTCGCCATCGAGCGCTCGCCCTGCAGGACGTGCACTTCCACGCTGGGCTGGTTGTCCGCGGCGGTCGAGAAGGTCTCGCTCTTCTTGGTCGGAATGGTCGTGTTGCGCTGAATCAGCGACGTCATGACCCCCCCGAGGGTCTCGATGCCGAGCGACAGCGGCGTCACGTCGAGCAGCAGCAGGTCCTTGACCTCGCCGGCCAGCACCCCCGCCTGCACGGACGCGCCGACGGCCACCACCTCGTCCGGGTTCACCCCGCGGTGCGGCTCCTTGCCGAACAGCTCCTTCACGATCGCCTGCACCCGCGGCACGCGGGTCGACCCGCCCACCAGCACCACCTCGTCGATCCGCGACGGCTCGATCCCGGCGTCCCGCAGGGCCTGCCGGACCGGCTCGACCGTCCGCTGCAGCAGAGGCTCGACGAGCTGCTCGAACCGCGCCCGCGTCAGCTTCTTCTGCATGTGCTTCGGACCGGACGCGTCGGCGGTGACGAACGGCAGGTTGATCTCCGTCTCCACCACCGTCGACAACTCCATCTTGGCCTTCTCGGCCGCCTCCTTGAGGCGCTGGAGGGCCATCGGGTCGCGGCTGAGGTCGATGCCCTCGTCGCGCTTGAACTCCGCGACGATCCAGTCGATGACCTCCTGATCCAGGTTGTCGCCGCCGAGGTGCGTGTCGCCGTTGGTCGCCTTGACCTCGACCACCCCTTCGCCGACTTCCAGGATCGAGATGTCGAAGGTGCCGCCGCCGAAGTCGTACACCGCGATGGTCTCGTCGGTCTTCTTGTCGAGTCCGTAGGCGAGCGCGGCGGCGGTCGGCTCGTTGACGATCCGCAGCACCTCGAGACCGGCGATCTGCCCGGCGTCCTTGGTGGCCTGCCGCTGCGCGTCGTTGAAGTAGGCGGGCACGGTGATCACCGCCCGGGTGACGGACTGCCCCAGGTATTCCTCCGCCGCCTGCTTCAGCTTCTGCAGCACCATCGCCGACAGCTCGGGCGGCGACAGTTCCTTCCCGCCCGCCTTGACGCGCGCATCGCCGTTCTTCGCGCGCACCACCTCGTAGGGCACCATCGCCATCTCTTCGTTCACTTCGTCGAAACGGCGCCCCATGAACCGCTTGATCGAGAAGACGGTGTTCTCGGGGTTGGTCACCGCCTGCCGCTTGGCGACCTGCCCAACGAGCCGCTCGTCGGACTTCGTGAACGCGACGACCGACGGGGTCAGCCGGCTTCCCTCCGGATTGGCGATGACCGTGGGTTCGCCACCCTCGATGACGGCCACGACCGAGTTCGTCGTTCCCAGGTCGATCCCGATGATCTTGCTCATCTTTCTGCTGTTCCTTCGTGTGCTGTTCCTGCGTGCCCGGCCGCGGTCCCCGCCGCGCGAGATCCGACACCCGATGCGGCGCCCCCGACGCCGCCCATACAACGATATGAACATCTAATCTTAGCAGCGTCTTGTCAAGCCGGACGTCGGCGGCGCGGCCGCCTGGACGCCCGTGGTATAGTAGGTAGTCAGCTTCCAATGCCGATCCCGGACCGTGTCCCTCCCGTCCGACGGTCGCTCCACGGCATGGCGTTCAGGTGTCCCGCCGGCGCAACCCCCGTGACATCATCGAGGAGATCCGCTTGTCCCCTGCACCGAACCCCTACGCGCGCCAGGCCGTCATCCTGAGCCTCTTCGCGGTCGCCGGCCTGGTCGGCATCGTGACCGGCGTACTGTTCGCCTACGCGCCGGACCTGCCGGAAATCGCGGCGCTGGACGACTACGCGCCCGCGACGATCACCCGGGTTCACGCCCGCAACGGCGAGTTGATCGGTGAGTTCACGACCGAGCAGCGCGACATCATCGGCTACGACAACATCCCCGACGTGCTGCGCAACGCCATCATCGCGGCCGAGGACGCCTCGTTCTTCGACCACCCCGGCATCAGCATCGAAGCCGGGGTGCGCACCGTGATCCGGAACGTGGCGGCGGGCGATCTCACCGCCGCAGGCGCAAGCACGCTGACCATGCAGCTCGCCCGCAACATCACGGTCGGCGGCGAACGGCTCGGTCTCGAAAAGACCTGGCAGCGCAAGCTCCGCGAGATCTTCTACACGTTCAACATCGAAAAACGCTACACGAAACGGGAGATCCTGACCCTTTATGCCAACCAGATGTGGCTCGGGACGGCCCGGCATGCCGCGAACGGCGTCGAAGCCGCGGCGCGGCTCTATTTCGACAAGGCCGCCCGCGATCTGACGCTCGGCGAGGCCGCGGTAATCGCGGGCATCTTCCAGTCGCCGTCGCGTCAGAGCCCGCTCGCGGACATGGACCGAGCCACTGTACGCCGGAACTACGCGCTCGAAAGGATGGCCGAGGAAGGGTACATCACGCACGCCGAGGCCGACGCCGAAAAGGCCAGGCCCATCGTCCTGGCCCCGCGCCGGCAACGGGCCAACACGATCGCCCCGTATTTCCTGGAGGAGATCCGCCAGCACCTGGAGGCCAGCTATGGCGCCCAGCGGCTCTACGAGGACGGGCTGACCATCCATTCGACGCTCGACATCGACCTGCAGCGCGCCGCCAACAAGGCGGTTTCCGTGGGCCTGCGCGTCGTCGACAAGCGCCACGGCTACCGCGGCGCACGACGAAACGTCCTGACCGGCGCCGGCGCCGTCGAGTCGGTCGACGCCTTCGAGCACTTCCGGTGGCGGTTCCCCGTCGCGGCCGGCGACATGGTGCCCGCGGTGGTGACGGGGACGACGGCCGCCACGATTCAGGTGCGGGTCGGCCCGCACGCGGCGGACATAGACGCCGACGGCTTCGCCTGGACGCGAACGTCCTCGCCGGACGAACTCGTGGAGGTGGGCGACCTGATCGACGTGACGCTGGCGACCCTCCCGGACGGGCCGGGCGGCCGTGGAACCGCCACCCTCGACCAGGAGCCCGAGGTCGAAGGGGCGCTCGTCGCGATCGAGAACCGGACCGGACACGTCCTCGCCATGGTGGGCGGCTACGACTTCGACCGCAGCCGGTTCAACCGCGCCACGCAAGCGTTCCGGCAGCTCGGCTCCCTGTTCAAGGGCGTCCTGTACGCCGCCGCCGTCGACCAGGGCCACACTGCGACCAGCATCCTGCGGGACGAGCCGGTCAGCTTCGACGTCGGCCCGGGCCAGCCGCGGTACAGACCGAGGAACTACGACCACCGGTACGAGGGGCCCATCACCCTGCGCCACGCCCTCGAGGATTCACGGAACGTGCCGGCGGTGTGGCTGATGAACGAGGTCGGTCCCGAGGTGGTGGTCGACTTCGCGCGGCGCGTCGGCTTCAGCGCCCCGATTCCACCCTATCTGTCCGTCGCCCTCGGTTCGGCCGAAGCGACCCTGATGGAAGTGACCAGCGCCTACTCGGTGTTCCCCAGCCAAGGCAGGCGCATGGTGCCGTTCCTCATCGAACGGGTCATCGACCGCAACGGGCGCCTGCTCGAAGAGCACCGCCCGCAATCGCGGGACGCGCTCCGTTCGGATACGGCGTACATCATGGCCAGCCTCATGCGCGGGGTCGTCCAGCGCGGTACGGGGCGGCGCGCTCTGCGGCTGAACTGGCCGGTGGGCGGCAAGACCGGCACGGTGGACGACTACACCGACGCGTGGTTCGTCGGCTTCGACCCCGACATCACGGTCGGCGTCTGGGTCGGGCACGACGAGAAGAAGACGATGGGCTACCGGGAGCAGGCCTCACAGGTGGCGCTGCCCATCTGGATCGACTTCATGGAGGCCTACGTCGGCGACCGGGAGGTGCCGCCCGAGTTCGATCCGCCGACGAACATCGTCTTCGCGGCGGTCGATCCGGAAACCGGGGAGCTCGCCGGCCCGGGGACCCACCGCCCCCTCCAGGAGGCGTTCATCGCCGGCACCGAACCGGGCGCCGCCTTTCTGCGCTGAGCCGGCAGGACCTCCCGCCAAGCCGGCAGTCCAGCCTGCGCCGAGGGCCCGGCCCCGCTCGTCGCGGACCGTCACGCGGCGGTCGGACGGAGTCGCTGCTCGCACGGGCCCAGCCTCTCCGACGAGGCTGGCGGTCCGCCCCCGCCGCCCCGCGGTCTACTCCGCGCCCGCCGCCTCGGGCTTTCCGGGCGCGCCGACCGCCTTCTGCATCAGGTACGCCTTGATGAAGGCGTCGAGGTCGCCGTCGAGGACCCGATCGACGTTGCCTTCCTCCACCCGGGTGCGGTGGTCCTTCACCATCCGATACGGATGGAGAACGTAGCTGCGGATCTGGCTGCCGAAGGCGATGTCCTTCTTCTCGCCGCCGATCTGCTCCAGCCGGTCCTGCTGCTCCTCGAGCCGGCGATCGTACAGCCGCGCCCGCAGCACCGTCATCGCCGCGTCGCGGTTGCGATGCTGCGAGCGCTCGTTCTGGCACGAGACGACGATGCCGGTCGGCAGGTGGGTGATGCGCACAGCGGAATCGGTCACGTTGACGTGCTGCCCCCCGGCGCCGCTCGACCGGTAGGTGTCTATCCGCAGGTCCTTCTCCTCGATCTCGAGCTCGACGTCGTCCGGCAGCTCCGGCCAGACGAACACCGAGGCGAACGAGGTATGGCGCCGGGCCGCCTGATCGAACGGCGAGATGCGGACGAGCCGATGGATGCCCGCTTCGGCGAGGAGCAGTCCGTAGGCGTAGTCGCCGTCGACGGTGACGGTGGCGCTCTTCACGCCGGCTTCGTCGCCGGGCTGCGCGTCGATCACCTCGCGGGAGAAGCCGCGGCGTTCGGCCCACCGGAGATACATCCGCAGCAGCATCTCCGCCCAGTCCTGCGATTCGGTTCCGCCGGCGCCGGGATGAATCGAGACGATGGCGTTGGACTGGTCGTGCTCGCCCCCGAGCATCTTGCGGACCTCGGCGCCTTCGACCTCCTCGCGCAGGTCGACGAGTCCCGCCGCGACGTCGCCGGCCACGTCCTCGCCCTGCTCGGCCCACTCGAACAGCACGGCGAGATCGTCGGTCTTCCGGCGCAGCGACTCGGCGAGGTCGAAGTCCTCCTGGAGTCTGCGGCGCCGCTGGAGCACGCGCTGCGCCCCGGCCTGATCGCTCCAGAAGTCCGGCGCGGCGGCCTGCCGCTCCAGCTTCGCCATTTCCGATTCGACGGCGGCGGGGTCAAAGATAGCTCCGCAGATCGGCCGCACGCTTGACCAGGTCCTGATACCGGCGAACGTGTTCGTCGAGCGCTATCGCCACGAGTCTGCCTCCGTCCCTTCAGCCATGCGTCCGTCGCCGCCGCCCACCGGCAAGGGCGACGGCGGCGACGGCGACGCCGGCATAGGCCGGCGCGTCGCCGAACCGACCGTAGATCGTCAGGTCATCGAGGAGCCGCACGTCCTCGACGACGACCGCTGGCTCGAACAGTCCCGACCGCGCCAGCACCCGCCCGTACGGATCGATCACACCGCTGATACCGGTGTTGGCCGCCCGGACGAGAAAGCGCCCCTGCTCGATCGCCCGCATCGTCGCCTGCTGGAAATGCTGCTGCGGCGCGGCCGAGCGGCCGTACCACGCATCGTTCGTGACCGTCGCCAGCAGTCGGCTCCCGCGCAGCACGAGCTCCCGTACCAGGCCAGGATAGATGATCTCGTAGCAGATGGCCGCGCCCACCCGGCTGCGGCCGACCGGCAGCGTCCGCGGCTCCGTGCCGGCGGAGAAATCCGCCACGGTCTCCACCAGCGGCGACACGAAGAACAGCACCCGACGCAGCGGCACATACTCCCCGAACGGCACGAGGCGCTGCTTGCGGTATACGCCGGCGGTGAAGCCCTCCGCTGGCTCGATCAGGTAGGCTGCATTGTAGTACTGGGCGCCGCCGTCCCGCACCACTTCCGTCGTCCCGACCAGGAGATGCGCCCCGGTTTCCCGCGCCACGGCGCGCACCATCTCGCCGCGCGAGTCGCGATCCAGCGCGAACGGCGTCGCGGATTCGGGCCAGACGACCAGCTCCGCCCCGGCGGCGACCGCACGCCGCGTCTGCCCGAGATAGGTCTCAAGGATGGCGTCGCTGTGCAGCGGGTTCCACTTCTCGTCCTGCCGTACGTTGCCCTGGAGCGCAGCCACCCGCAGAGGATCCCCCGCCCGCAGCAGCGCCCCGTCCTGCAGGCGCCAGACGCCGAACCCGACGGCTGCGACGACCACGGCCGCGGTCATGACGATCGGCGTGCGCCCGGCTCCGGGCGCGGCCACCACCGCGTAGGCGACGGCCGCGTTCACGAGGACGACCAGCGCCGATACGCCGAGCACGCCGACGATGCTCGCCGCCTGCGCGACGGCGGGGAACGGCACCTGGCTGTAGCCGATCAGCGCCCAGGGGAATCCGGTGAAGAGATACGTACGCCCGAGTTCGGTGGTCACCCACAGCGCGGGCGCGAACAGCAGCCCCGCGGGACCGAAGCGGGTTCCCAGCTCCGCCATGCCGGCCGCGAACAGTGAGGGGAACAGCGCGAGGAACGCAACGAAGAGCGCGTGCACGAGCCACGCGACCGGCGCAGGCAGCCCGCCGTAGTCGACCATCACCGTCGGGATCCAGTAGAGCGTGCCCGCGAAATGCACGCACCCGGTCACCGCGCCGAGGCGCAACGCCTGCCACGGGGTCGCCGACGCCACCGCGACCAGCAACGGTACGAGGGCCAACCACGCGGCGAAAGGGTGTCCCGGAGTCGGAAAGCTCAGAAACAGCAGTCCGCCGGAGAGGACGGCGAGCAGCAGGGAACGCACGAAGAAGGCTCTCCCGAGCGGACCAGCCCGTCAATCGCCGCCTGCGGCTCCGCTTGCCGCCCGACCAACCTCACCAGGAGTCTGCACCGTTCTACTGCGCAGACTCCTAGCGCGTGATCCAGGGCTTGAACGACTCTTCGCCTTCAAGCCGCCGGAGGATCCGCTCGGCCTCTTCGCGGTCGGTATAGGTCCCGACCCGCACTCGGAACACCTGCACCGGCACGCCCGGCGCCGGGGCGACGACGAACGCCGGGTACCCCTTCTCGACGAGCCCCTGGACCATGCGCTCGGCGGCAGCGCTCTCGCGCAGTGTGGTGACCTGGATCGCGTAGCCGCCACCGGACCCGGCCGGCGCATTACCCCGGATCGAACCGGTCGCGCCCGCGGTCGCCGGAGCGGTCGCGGCCGGAGCCAGCCGGGCGTCGAGATCCGGCCCGAGATCTTCGTCGAGCCGCTGGAAATAGGACAGGCCGGCGCCCTCGGTCGCCGCCACCGAAGGCTCCTGACGCGCCGCGGCGACGACGGCCGGCCGCTCGTCGACTGCGAACGGTTCTTCGTCACCTGCACTTGCGGATACGTTGCCGGTGACCATGCCGACGATCGACACCCCGCGACCGACCATCACGCCCAGCACGAAGACGACCACGGCCAAGCCCGCGCTCGTCATCGCCAGAAAGACGACGTGCTTCGCGCCGAGGCCGTTCCCGTCGAAGGATCTTGAAGCCACGCTAGCCCTTCAATCGCCGCCTGCGGCTCCGCTTGCCGCCAACCAACCCTCACCGGGAGCCTGCGTCGTTTCTACGGCGCAGTCCCCTGGTTGTCGCGCTTGCCGGTCAGTGCGCTCATGAGGTCGATGGGCAGCGGAAAGACGATGGTCGAGTTCTTCTCGCCGGCGATCTCGGTCAACGTCTGCAGGTAGCGGAGAACCGCGGCCAGAGGCTCCCGACCGATGACCTCGGCTGCCTGCGACAGCTTCTCGGAAGCGATGAACTCGCCCTCGGCGTGGATGATTTTAGCACGTTTCTCGCGCTCGGCCTCCGCCTGGGCGGCCATCGCCCGCTGCATGTCGACCGGCAGGTCGACGTGCTTGACCTCGACCGACGAGACCTTCACGCCCCAGGGGTCGGTGTGCAGATCCAGAATCTGCTGAAGCTGCTGGTTGAGCTGCTCGCGCTCCGACAGCAGACCGTCCAGCTCCACCTGACCGAGCACGCTCCGCAGCGTGGTCTGCGCGAGCTGCGACGTCGCATAGTGGAAGTTCTCGACCTCGACCACGGAGCGTTGCGGGTCCATGACGCGGAAGTAGACGACCGCATTGACCTTGACCGAGACGTTGTCCTTGGTGATGACGTCCTGCGGCGGCACGTCCATCACGATGGTGCGCAGGCTGACCCGGACCATGCGGTCGATCGGCGCGAACACCAGGATGACGCCGGGCCCCTTCGGGCGCGGATAGAGCTTGCCGAGACGGAAGATGACCGCCCGCTCGTACTCGTTGAGAATCTTGATGGAGTTCGCCAGGTACAGCAGAACGATGACCAGGACGATGAGCTCCGCGCCGATGTTCATGACTCCGATCCTTCCTCTGACGGCGGCGTCGCGCGCCGCACGGTGAGCACCATGTCGTGAACGGCGACCACCTGCACGCGGTCGCCGCCGGCGATGTCCGCTCCCGGCGCGGCGGCGGCCGTCCAGATTTCACCCCGCGTCGAGACGCGGCCGCGCCCGCCGGCCGGAATCGGATCGAGCGCCAGCCCTGCCCGAGCGATCATGCCGTCCACCCCGGTGACCGCGGGAACCTGATGCGCCTTGATGCCCAGCCGCGTCAGGGCCGCGGTGCCGAGCCCGAGCACCAGCACCGTGAAGAGGATGAACGGCCAGCCGAGCTGCAGCTCCGGCGCCGGAGAATCGAACAGCATCACCGCGCCGAACAGCATGCTCACGAGGCCGCTGACGGCGAGGAGGCCGTAGGTCGGCGTGAACATCTCGATGACGAGCAGGACCATCCCGAACAGGATCAGCAGCAGACCCACGTAGTTGATCGGCAGGATCTGGAACGCGAAAAACGCCAGCAGCAGGCAGACCGCGCCGACGATACCCGGCACCGCCGCACCGGGGTTCCAGAGCTCGATGGTGAGCCCCAGGCTGCCGAGGCTGAAGAGGAGCACTGCGATCTGCGGGTGCGCGATCGCGCTCAGCAGCCGCTGGCGCCATGACATCTCGACGGTCCGAATCTCGGCCCCGGCCGTCCGGAGCGCCTCCACGCTGCCGTCCCAGCGGCGCACCTCGCGGCCGTCGAGCTGCTCGAGCAGGTCGTCGAGATCCGACGCGATCAGGTCGATCAGCGGCGGTTCGGCGTCGAGGGCCTCGCGTTCCGTGAACGACAGGCTCTCCGTGACCGCCTTCTCGGCAAGCTCCACGTTGCGCTGCCGCTGGCTCGCGATCGACCGCGCATAGGCCGCCACGTCGGAGGCCGCCTTCTCCGCCGCGGTCTCGTCCATCCCGGAACCGGTGCCGGAGACCGGATGCGCGGCGCCGATGTGGGTGCCCGGCGCCATCACCGCCACGTCGGCGGCGATGGTGATCAGGAAACCCGCCGATGCGGCGCGGGTGCCGCTCGGACCGACGTAGACCACGACCGGCGTCTCCGCCTCGATGATCCGGGTGTTGATCTCGCGCGTCGAATCCACCAGCCCGCCGGGCGTCCGCAGGATCACGACGAGCAGATCCGCGGCCGCACGGTCCGCCTGGTCGAGGCTCTGGCCGATGTACTCGGCGGACACCGGATGGATCAGCGCCTCGACCTCCGTCGTGTAGACGATCGGCCGCCCGCGCGGCTCCTCCTGCGCGCCCGGCCACGCCGCGGCCGCCAGCATCAGCGTCCAGACGGCGGCGCCCCACCGGAGCACGCGCCGCATCCGACGACGAGCCTGCCTGATCGACATGATCGGTCCCTGAACGTGACTCTACCCCCCACGGTAGCCGAGCACCTGGAACAGTGTCAACGCGCGCCGCACCCGCCGCCGCGCATGGCGCAAGCACGACGGTCGGCCCGCCGCGTGATCTGGTAAGGTTCGGTCGGCGATGTCGACGGCGGCCATCCTCGCCGGCGGCCGGGCGCGCCGGTTCGGCGGCAGACCCAAGCCGTTGCTTCCCCTCGGCGACCGGCGGATCGTCGACCGCCTGCTGGCGGCGCTCCGGGCGGTGGCCGATCAGGTGTTCATCGTGGCGAACGACCGTGAACCGTACGCGGGGCTCGGCGTGCCGGTGCATCCGGACGTGCTGGCCGGCGCCGGACCGCTCGGCGGCGTGCACGCGGCTCTGCGCGCCTCGCAAGCCTCCCGAACGCTGGTGGTGGCCGGCGACATGCCGTTTCTCGGGGCGCCGTTCCTGGACCGGCTTCTGCTGTACGCGGACCGCTCGGTGGACGTGGCCGTTCCGCGCACGGTCGACGGCTATCAGCCGCTCTGCGCCTGCTACCGGGCATCGTGCGCCCCGGTCATCGAGCGCCGGATCGCGGCAGGGACGCTGCGGGCGAGCGACGCGGTGCAGGAGATGCGGCGACACGAGATGGGCGCGGACGCGATCGCGCCGTTCGATCCCGATGGCACACTCTTCTTCAACGTCAACACACCGGCCGGCCACGCGCGGGCGCTGGCCCTCGCGGCCTACCATGACGGGTGACGGCCGGGCCCGCGTCCGCCGCCCGCGGCGCGGGCCCGGGCGCGGGCGGGAGCACACGCGATGATCCTGGGACTGCACGCGGCGGTGCGGTCGCGCATCTGCGACGTGCTGGTCGATCTGTACGGCCTCGATGCCGACCGGCTGCCGGACGTGGCGATCCAGTACCCGCCCGACCGCGCGATGGGCGATCTCGGGGTCACCGCGGCGTTCGAGCTGGCCCGCGTGCTGCGCAAGGCGCCGCGCGCGATCGCGGCCGAGATCGTCGGCGCGCTCGGCCCCGTCGACGGCGTCGAGCGGATCGAGCCGGCGCCCAACGGTTACGTCAACATCTTCCTCGATCGCGCCCGGTTCGCCCGCGAGGCGCTCGCGTCACCGCCGCCGCGCGCCGGCCGCGGCATGCGCAAGGCCATCGTCGAACACACGGCGATCAACCCCAACAAGGCGGCTCACGTCGGGCACCTGCGCAACGCCGCGCTGGGCGACACCCTGGTGCGGCTGCTGCGGTTCGTCGGCGTTCCGGTGGAGGTGCAGAACTACATCGACGACACCGGGGTGCAGGTGGCGGACGTAGTGGTCGGCTTCCGGCACCTGGAGCGGTTGCCGCTGGAGGAGGTCGCCGCGCTCGCCGAGCGGCCCCGCTTCGACTACTACTGCTGGGACCTCTACGCGCGCGTGACCGCCTGGTACGAAGAGGATCCGGAACGGCTCGCGCTCCGGGCCCGCGCCCTGCACGATCTCGAGGCCGACGCCGACCCGACGGCGCGGTTCGGACGGCTCGTTGCCGATCGCATCGTCCGCTGCCATCTGGCCACCATGGATCGGCTGAACGTCGAGTACGACCTGCTGACCTGGGAAGGCGACATCCTGCGCCTCCGCTTCTGGTCCCGCGCGTTCGACGTGCTCAGGGAGGCGGGCGCGGTGCGGCTCGAGACGACCGGCCCGCAGGCCGGCTGCTGGGTGATGCCGCTCGACGGCGACGCACCGCCGGAAGGGAACGAGGACGCCGGTGAGGGCGGGCCGAGGTCGCGCTCCAAGGTGATCGTGCGCTCGAACGGCACCGTCACCTACGTCGGCAAGGACATCGCCTACCAGTTCTGGAAGCTCGGGGTGCTCGATCGCGATTTCCACTACCGGCTGCACGGCCCCCAGCGCTCCGGCCATCCGCTCTGGTCGACCACTTCCACCGCCGACGGGAACGAACGCGACGACGCCGCTTTCGGGCGGGCCGACGCCGTCTACAACGTCATCGACACGCGCCAGGCCTACCTGCAGCAGATCCTGAAGCAGGCGCTCACCGCCGTCGGCCGCGGCGCGGAAGCGGAACGCTCGGTGCACGTCTCGTACGAGATGGTGGCCCTCTCACCGGCGACGGCGCGCGCCCTGGGTCATGACCTCGCCCCGGGGGGAGATCGCCCGTTCGTCGAGGTTTCCGGCCGCAAGGGTCTCGGCGTGAAGGCGGACGACCTCCTGGACCGGCTTACCGAGGCGGCGCGGCGGGAAGTGATCGCCCGCCACGCCGACCTGCCGGCGGACGGGGCCGAGGCCACCGCCGTCGCGAAGGCGATCGCCACGGCGGCCATCCGCTACTTCCTGATCAAGTACTCGCGCGGGAAGCTCATCGCGTTCGACATCGACGAGGCGCTGAGCTTCGAGGGCGAGAGCGGACCCTACGTGCAGTACGCCGCGGTGCGGGCCGCGAACATCCTGCGCAAGCTGTACGACCGGGACGGCCTGAACGACGAGACGCTCGCCGCGGCGCTCGCGACGCTGCCGGCCGAGCCGCTCGCGGACCCCGGCGACGGGACGGCCATCTGGGCCCTGCTGCTCGAAGCGGCGCGGCTCGACGAGGTCGCGGATCAGTCGATCCGGGCGTTGGAGCTGTCCGTGCTCGCCAAGTACGCGTTCGGCCTGGCGCAGAGGTTCAACACGTTCTACCACCGCTGCCCGGTCATCGCCGAGGAGCACGAGGCGACCCGATTGTGGCGTGCTGCAGCGGTCCTCTACTGCCGCTTGCAGTTGGCCCGCGCGCTCGGCCTGATGGGCTGCGAGGTGCCGAACCGCATGTAGTCGTATTCCGCACTGCCGAAGTCAGTCGAACGCGAAGCGCGGCAGCTTGAAATACTCGACGAGCAGGCGCTCGGTGGCTGCGTCGAGCGCGCTCGCGAACGCGGCGGCGGGCATCCGGCTCCGAAACGGCTCCAGCGAAGTCTGCGCCTCCACAAGGAGTTCGCGCAGCACGGTGTCGCCAGCGTCGGCGCGCGCCGCGGCGGGGACCCGGCCGTCCAGCTCGGCCAACCGATCGAGCACCCGCGCGCGGGCCGTGCCCCGAAGCGTCCTGCCGCCGGCGCGCGCGGCGTCGACGGCGGCGCGCGCTTCGAGCAGGAGGCGTTCCAGTCCGGCCGCGGCCACACCGGACGGCGGCTTCCACGCGGACAGACGCGCGGCGAGATCGTCGAGATGCGCCGCTAGCGAGCGGCGGCGTCCGGGCCCGGCCGCCTGCCGTGCTCCGGCAGCGTCCTCCGCCTGCGACCCGTCCGGCGGCTCTTCGTCCGGTCCGGCCGGAGCGCCCATGCCGACCGCCCGCTTCCACTCGTCGAACAGGTCGAGCACGTCGGCCTCGCAGTATCCGATGTGCAGGGGACGCCGCCTGGGGCCCCTGGCGTAGTAACGCACGAATCGCCGATCGATCGCGCGCTGGACGACGCTGAGCGGAATCCCCGCCGCCGCCCACCCGCACACCATTTCGAAGGCAGGGCCGACGATGCGGATGAGGTGACCGTCGTTCTTGCGGCAGAGGTACGACTCGACGGCCCGACACCATTCGCCTGGATCCATTGTGACCGGCCCGGATCACGAATCGAACCGCCCGTGGCGAACCGTGGGCGGCAGGTCAGCCACCGCCGCTCCGGGACGCCCGAAACCTCGTCGCAGAGGCCGCCCGCGAACCGTGGGCGGCAGGTCAGCCACCGGCGCCGCCCTTGCGAACGCGCTCCCAGACGAAGCGCAGACCGGCCAGCGTGAGATCCCGCTGCACGTGGTCGATCAGCGGGGTCTCCGCCGCGATGTCGCGGGCCAGCCCGCCGGTCCCGATGCACAGCAGCCCGGCGCCGCCCTCGATCTCGCCGCGGAGCCGCCGGACGATGCCTTCGACCATCGCCACGTAGCCGTAGAAGAGCCCGGACTGCATCGACGCGACGGTGCTGCGTCCCACCAGCGCAGCCGGCTTGCGGACCTCGACCCGCGGCAACTGCGCGGCCCGGTGATAGAGGGCGTCGGCCGAGATCTCGACGCCCGGACAGATGACGCCGCCGCAGTACTCGCCACGGGCCGAGATCACGTCGAACGTCGTCGCCGTCCCGAAGTCGACCACCACGATCGGGCGCCCCGGTTCCCCGTACATCCGCAGGGCCGCCACCCCGTTCACGAGCCGGTCGGCGCCCACCTCGGCCGGATCGTCGTAGCCGACCGGCAGACCGGCGTTCCCGGCGTCGACCCGCAGCACGTCCCGGCCGAGACCCCGCGCGACCATGTCCGACACCGCCTGGGTCAACGCCGGAACGACCGAAGACATCACGACGCCGTCGATCCGCGCCGGCTCGATCGCGTGCTCGGCGAACAGCCGGCTGACCAGCACCCACAGCTCGTCGGCCGTCCGGTCGGGCAGCGTGGCGAGCCGCCAGCGCCGCTCCAGGGCCGCGCCGGCGAAGAGCCCCAGGACGACGTTGGTGTTGCCGACGTCAATCGCGAGCAGCATGATCGGACCCGGCGGCTCCGCGCATCAGGATTCCCACCGCACCTCTCCGCCGACGATACGTTCGGTCCGCCCGCCGCTCGCCACGAGCAGGGCGCCGCCGTCGTCGACGCCGGCGGTCACCCCCCGCCGGCGGGTTCCGGCCGCGTCCCACGACACCGGCGCGCCCCGGCTGCCGGGCGCCAGCGCCCGCCAGCGCGCGACCACCAGGCTCTCTCCCTCGTCCGCCAACCGCCGCCGCCAGCGGCTCAACCGCACGAGCAGGTCGGCGCACAGCGCCGCGCGATTCACCCGCCGGCCCGCCAGCGACTCGATCGCCGCCGCGCGGCCGGCAAGCTCGGGCGGAAAGGCGCGAGTCCCGACGTTGACGCCGATCCCGACCACCGCGGCGGCGTCCCGATCGCCGCCGCCGGGCGCCGCCTCGGTCAGGATCCCGGCGAGCTTGCGCCACGCGGGGGGGCGGGTTCCGTCACCCGCCGGCGTCACCACGACGTCGTTCGGCCACTTCAATTCCGCCGCCACGCCGGCCGTCCCCTGGACCGCCTCGGCCACCGCGACACCCGCGGCCAGCGTGATCACCGGCGACTGGCGTCCCCGCAGGATGACCGACAGGTACAACCCGACCGCCGGCGGCGAGTCCCACACCCGCCCGCGCCGGCCGCGGCCGGCGGTCTGGCGGTCGGCCAGCACCGCGGTGCCGTCGGCGGCCCCGGCCCCGGCCAGCGCCGCGGCGGTGTCGTTGGTCGACGCCAGTTCCGGGAAGTACCGCACCACGGTCCCGGCGAGCTCGGGACGGGCGGCCAGCGCCGCGGCCAGATCCGGCGGCAACGTCACGTGCGTCGCAGTCATGACGCCGGCGCCATCTCGAAGGCGATGTCGACGGCCGCCGCCGAATGGGTCAACGCACCGACCGACACGTACGTCGGACGCAGGACGGCCAGCGCCGGCACCCGCGCGAGCGTGACCCCGCCGGAGACCTCCGTGCGGGCGCGTCCCCGGCAGCGCGCGACAGCCTCGGCCGCCTCCTCGTTCGACAGGTTGTCGATGAGCACGACGTCGGCCCCCGCGGCGAGCGCCTCGTCGACCTCCGCCGGGCTCTGCGCCTCGACCTCCACCGGCATGTCCAGCCCGGCGGCGCGCGCGCGGGCCACCGCCGCCGCGATCGAGCCGGCCAGCCGTACGTGGTTGTCCTTGATCAACAGGCCGTCGCCGAGGCCGAACCGGTGATTCGTCGCGCCGCCGGCGCGGACGGCGTACTTCTCGAGGGCCCGCAGCGTCGGGGTCGTCTTGCGCGTATCGAGAATCGTGGTCCGGCCGTCCGCCGCAGCGACGTAGCGGCGCGCGCCGGTGGCGATCCCGGACAGGCGCTGGAGAAAGTTCAACGCCGTCCGCTCGGCGCTCAGCAGCGCCGCGGCCAGCCCCTCGACGGTGGCGATCACCTCGCCGACGGCGCACGCTTCCCCGTCCCGCCGCCGCCGCCTCACGATGGTCTGCGGGTCGCGCTGGCGGAACACCTCGGCCGCGACCTCCACCCCCGCCAGCACGCAGGCCTGCCTGGCGCGCAACTCGCCGCGGCCGCGCTGGCCGGCCGCCACCGTCGCATCCGAAGTGACGTCGCCGCCGTCGAGATCCTCGGCGAGGGCGCGGCGCACGACGTCCCGATAGTCGGCCGGGTCGAGCGGCGCGAAGGCCGCGGCGGTCATGACGCGAGCTCCGCGAGGATCCGCTCCAGCTTTTCCTGCCGCCGGCCGACCGCCTCCTCCTGGTCGCGCGTGTCGCGCACGACGTCCGGGTCGGCGCGATCCAGGAACGCCGGGTTCGCCAGCCGCGCCTGCAGGCCGCCGCGCTGCTTCGCCAGCCTGGCCAGCTCGCGCGCCACCCGGTCGGCCTCCTGCGTCCGATCCACGATACCGGCCAGCGGCACGTGCAGCTCGAACCCCCGCACCACGCGGCGGACCGTGTCCGGATCGGCACGCGGCGCCTCGTCCGCGACGTCGAACGCGGCCAGGCCGGCGAGCCGTTTCACGTGGTCCAGGTGGCGGCGCAGCGTGGCCGCCGCCGCCGCGTCCAGCCCGTGGGCCAGCACGTCGATCTTCCGCGCCGGCGGAACCCCCCATTCGGACCGCACCGTGCGCACCGCCGTCACCACATCCTGCAGCAGCGTCATCGCCGCCACCGCGTCGTCGTCCGCCCAGGCGGCCACCGGCGCCGGGAACGCCGACAGGGTGATCGTGCGGCCGGTCCCGGGCGCTGCGGCGTCCGCCCGCGGCGGCAGCGCCTGCCAGACCTCCTCGGTCACGAACGGGATGAACGGATGCAGCAGGCGCAGCAGCCGATCGTGCACCTCCAGGAGCACCGCCGCGGCGCGGTCGCGCGCCGTCCCGCCCGCCTGCAGCTCCGGCTTGACCAGCTCGATGTACCAGTCGGCGTACTCGTGCCAGAAGACGTGGTACAGACGGTCCGCGGCCACGTCGAACCGATACCGGGTGAGCGCGTCGTCGATCTCCGCGGCCAGGGCGCTTACGCGGTGCAGCATCCAGCGGTGGATCACGTCCAGCGTATCCGGCGGCGGCGGGGCCGGTCTCGCGGAGAGCGTCTCCGGCACGTGCAGCAGCACGAAACGAGAGGCGTTCCAGATCTTGTTGATGAACTGCCGGTAGGCGCGCAGGCGTCCCTCCGAGAGCGAGATGTCCATGCCGGGCGAAGCCAGCGCGGCCAGTGTGAAGCGGAACGCGTCGGCGCCGATCTCGCCCATCACCTCGAGCGGGTCGACGACGTTCCCTTTCGACTTGCTCATCTTCCGGCCGTGGGCGTCCCGCACCAGCGACGTGACGTACACCGACCGGAACGGCACGTCCTGCTTGAACCGGAGGCCGAGCATCATCATGCGCGCGACCCAGAAGAAGATGATGTCGTGAGCGGTGATGAGCAGGCTCGTCGGATAGTAGCGCGCGAGGTCGGCCGTCTCGTCCGGCCAGCCCATGGTGCTGAACGGCCAGAGCCCGGAGCTGAACCAGGTGTCGAGGACGTCGGTCTCCTGCCGCAGCGGGCCGCCGCAGCCGCAGGCGTCCGGCGCCGTCTCCGCCACGTGCAGCGCGCCGCACGCGTCGCAGTACCAGGCGGGAATGCGGTGTCCCCACCAGAGCTGGCGCGAGATGCACCAGTCGTGGATGTTGGTCATCCATTCGTTGTAGGTGCGGGTCCAGTTGTCGGGCACGAAGCGGGTGTCGCCCTCGGCCACGGACCGCAGCGCCCGCTCCGCCAGCGGCGCGATGCGCACGAACCACTGGGTCGACAGCAGCGGCTCGACCACCGTCGAGCACCGCTCGCACCGCCCGACGGCGTGCTCGTGATCCTCGACCGCGACAAGCAGGCCCTCGGCCTCCAACCGGGCGACGAGCGCGGCGCGGGCCGCGAACCGGTCCTGCCCCGCGTAGGGCCCGGCTTCCCGCGTCATCCGCCCATCCTCGTCGATGACGGACACCTGCTCCAGGCGATGGCGCTCCCCCATCGCGAAGTCGTTCGGATCGTGGGCCGGCGTGACCTTGACCGCGCCGGTGCCGAAGTCGGGATCGACGAAGTCGTCGGCGATCACCGGCAGGGCGCGGCCGATGACCGGCAGCGTCAGGGTCCGGCCGACGAGGCCCGCGTAGCGTTCGTCGCCCGGGTGCACCGCCACCGCGGTATCACCGAGCATCGTCTCCGGCCGCGTCGTCGCCACGGTGACCGCGCCGCCGCCGTCCGTGCAGGGATAGCGGACGTGGTAGAGTCTGCCGCGGGCCGGCGCGTGCGCCACCTCCAGGTCCGACAGCGCGGTCCGGCAGCGCGGGCACCAGCTCACCAGGTACTTCGCCCGGTAGACGAGGTCGTCCTCGTAAAGCGTCACGAAGACGCGCCGCACGGCGCGCGAGAGGTTCTCGTCGAGGGTGAACCGTTCGCGCGACCAGTCGACGGACGAGCCGAGCTTGCGCATCTGGCTCGTGATGGTCCCGCGGCTCTTCGCCACCCACTCCCATACGCGGGCCTCGAAAGCCTCGCGGCCGAGGTCGTGGCGCGACTTCCCCTCCGCCGCCAACTGCTTCTCGACGACGTTCTGCGTCGCGATCCCCGCGTGGTCGGTGCCGGGCAGCCAGAGGACGTCGTACCCGTTCATCCGTTTCCAGCGGGCCACGACGTCGGGCAGCGTCTGGTTGAGGGCGTGGCCGATGTGCAGCCAGCCGGTCACGTTCGGCGGCGGCAACACCATGCTGAACGGCGGCCGGCCCGAGTCGGGATCGGCCCGGAACGCGCCGATCTCCTCCCACCAGGCGTACCACCTGGGATCGACCGCGGCGTGATCGAAGACCTTCGTCAACTCTCGCATCGGACCGGGATCGTATCAGGAGCAGCGGGGACTTCGGGGTGGGCGGACCGGGCCGACGGGACGGGAGCGCGTCACTCGCCGCCGGGCGCAACGCGGGTGATCTCCTCGCGCGCGAGCCGCTCCGCGATGCGCGAGACGACCTCGGCGACCGTGTCCCGCAGGACCGTACCGGTCAGCCGGTCCACGACCCGCTTGACGAGAGCGTCCATCATCGCGTCCGTGAGCGGGAGCTCGGAGCCTGCGCCGCCGGAATCGCCGCCGGTGTCCGAGACGGCCACGGCGGGCGGGGCGGCGCCCTGCTCGACGGCCAGAAACGTCACGAAGGCCTGCGCGAGCACCGATCCGCCGGCGCCCGCCGGCGGATCGCCCACGGGGACGTCGGGCGCCGACAGGCGCAGGTAATCGGTCGCTTGCGGGCTCTCCGGCGGAACATGCGCGGGGGCGCCGGGAGCCGCCCCGCCGGCGGGCGGATCGACGGATTCGGAGGGGCCGGAAGCGGTCTCTGCGGCAGGCGCGGCAACCGGACCGGACCGCTCGGCGGCGGCCTCTGCGCCGGGCGCCGCGGCGCCGCCCGCCGCCGGCGCCTCGAGGACGTCCGCCTCGGATGCGCCCGCCGCGAGCGCTTCCGCCGCCCCGACGGCCTCGGGCACGTCCGCCGCCGGCAGATCCAGCAGCTCCCGGACCTTGCCGATCACCGCGCGCGGCTCGAACGGCTTGACGAGCACCTCGTGGCGGCCGATCGCGCCGCACCGCGCCTCGTCGAGGGGCTCGAACGCCCCGGTCAGCAACACGACCGGAATCCGCGCGCGCGCCGGGGCGCTCCGCACGAACGAGGCCACCTCGTAGCCGTTCCTGCCCGGCATGCTGACGTCGGCCAGAACGATGTCGGGATCGTCGCGTTCGATGGCCTCGATGGCCCGCGTTCCGTCACCGACCGTCACGACGTCGATGTCCTCGTTCGCGAACGTCAGCTCGACCACGCGTTGGATCGTGGCGCTGTCATCGGCCAGCAGCAGCGTGTGGGACATGTTCGTGGCAGCGTACCGGCGGGGCCGGCGACCGTCAAGAATCGGCCGCCGGCGGGCGCGCGTCCGCTCGCACGTGCGTCGTGATGAAGTCGACGATGGACTGCATCGGCGTCCCCGGCTGGAAAACTCCTTCGATCCCGATTTCGCGCAGGCGCGGAATGTCGGCGTCGGGAATGATGCCGCCGACGACCACCAGCAGGTCGTCCGCGCCCTTCTCCCGCAGCAGCGCCATCACGCGCGGGCAGACGTGATTGTGCGCGCCGGACAGGATCGACACCCCGATGGCGTCGGCGTCCTCCTGCAGGGCTGCCTCCACGATCTGCTCGGGGGTCTGACGCAGTCCGGTGTAGATGACCTCCATCCCCGCGTCCCGCAGGGAGCGGGCGATCACCTTGGCCCCGCGATCGTGGCCGTCGAGTCCCGGCTTGGCGATGACGACGCGGATCCTGCGCATCAGACCGACGGCGCCTCCTCGTATTCGCCCCAGACGTCGCGCAGCGCGGCGCACATCTCGCCCAGCGTCGCGTGCGCGCGCACCGCCTCGATCAGCGGCGGCATCAGGTTCCCGGTTCCCACTGCGGCGCACCGCAGTGCATCGAGCGTCCGGTCGACCCGGGCCCGGTCACGCGTCTCTCTGGTCCGGACCAGGCGCTCCGACTGACGGCGCGCGGCGCGCTCGTCGATGTACAGGGTCTCCACCGCGGGCGGCGCCTCGTCGACGTACCGGTTGACCCCGACCACCGTCTGCTCGCCCGTCTCGACGGCCTGCTGCGTCCGGTACGCGCTGTCGGCGATCTCCCGTTGCGGGTAACCCGCCTCGATGGCCGGCACCATGCCGCCCAGGGCGTCGATCCTGTCGATGTGCTCGCGCGCGCCCGCCTCCAGCTCTCGGGTCAGCGACTCGACTACATACGACCCGCCGAGCGGATCCACCACCGCCGGCGCCCCGCTCTCGTGCGCGATGACCTGCTGCGTGCGCAGCGCCAGCAGCGCCGCCTCGCGCGTGGGCAACCCCAGCGCCTCGTCGAGCGCATTCGTGTGCAGGGAGTTCGCCCCGCCGAGCACCGCGGCCAGCGCCTGGACGGCGGTGCGCACCACGTTGTTGTACGGCTGCTGGGCGGTCAGGGACACGCCGGCGGTCTGGGCATGGAAGCGCAGCTTCAACGAACGCTCTTCCACCGCCCCGAAACGCTCGCGCATGACGTGCGCCCACAGCCGGCGGGCGGCCCGGTACTTGGCGATCTCCTCGAAGAACCGGTTGTGGGCATTGAAGAAGAACGAGATCCGCGGCGCGAACCGGTCGACGTCGAGACCGGCGTCGACGCCGTATCGGACGTACTCGATGCCGTCGCGGAGGGTGAACGCCAGTTCCTGCACCGCGGTCGCCCCCGCCTCCCGGATGTGGTAGCCGCTGACCGAGATGGTGTTCCAGCGCGGGGCGTGATCGGCGCAGAACGCGAACACGTCGGTGATCAGCCGCATCGACGGCCGGGGCGGATAGATGTACTCCTTCTGGGCGATGTACTCCTTCAGGATGTCGTTCTGGAGGGTGCCCGAGAGCCGCGACCAGTCGGCGCCCTGCCGTTCGGCGACGACCAGGTACATGGCGAAGATCATCGCGGCCGGGGCGTTGATGGTCATCGAGGTCGTCACGCGGTCGAGCGCGATCCCGTCGAGCAGCCGCTCCATGTCGGGCAGCGACGCCACGTTGACGCCGCATTTGCCCACCTCCCCCTGCGACAGCGGGTCGTCCGGGTCGCGCCCCATCAGCGTCGGCAGGTCGAAAGCGACGCTCAGTCCCGCGCCGCCCGCCGCCAGCAGCTCCCGGTAGCGCCGGTTCGTCTCCTCCGGCGTGCCGAAGCCGGAGAACTGGCGCATGGTCCAGAGCTTGCCGCCGTAGCCGGACTCGTGGATGCCGCGCGTGTAGGGGAACCGACCGGGATCGTTCAGATCGCGGGCGTAGTCGAGGCCGGCAAGATCCGCCGCGTCGTACAGCGGCCGGCTCTCCGTCGGCGCAACGCGCGCCGCCGCGGGTGCGCCGGTCCCCGCCGCCGCCGATCGACTCGCCACGGCCATGGATCGGGTCACGCGCCGAGGCGGAACGCGACCATCTCGCTCGCTTCGCCGTCACCGAGCGTCGCCCGTATCTCGATGATGTACTCGCCGCGGGGCAGGAACGACGGCGCCAGCTCCACCTGGCGGGAGGCGCCTCCGTCCTCGGCGGCGCGCACGTCGAGGGGAAACATCGTGTCGCCGCCCCGGTTCAACAGGTTCGCCTCCATCTCCGGCGCCGCGTCACCCGGCGTGTAGACGTCGAACCGCAGGAGCAGCCGATCGGTACGGCGGAAGTCGCGCGACACGGTGGGCGGCGCATCCCAGTCGGAAACGAGCGCATTGAACTCCAGCGCGTTGCGCGCACGCACGAACCACGGCGTGCTCAGGACGACGTCGGGACCGGTGAAGTCCGGAACGACGATCTCGTCGCGGTCGCGGTCGAGCACCTCCCCGGCTTCGCCCTCGATGGCCAGGTTCATGTGCAGCGTGCCGGGATCGGCCTCGAACTCCACGCGCGTGACCGGTGGCGGAGCGGCGGTGGCGCGCCGGCTCCGGCGACGGGTCGCCCGGCGCCCGGCGGAGCGCGTCCGCTCCGGCACGCGGCCCCGGAAGTAGGCCCCGCCGGTATCGCCCATGGCGGTCACCAGAACGCGCGACGCCGTATCGCGCCGTCCCCGCGCCGCCGTCGGCTCCCAGGCGAAGGTCACCCGGGTCCTGCCGTTCTCCGCGCGCGACGTGCCCACCCAGGTGCGGACGAGCCGGCCGCGGCGCGGCTCCGCCAGCGCGGCCAGGGCGACGTCCACCGCCTTCGGCGGCTCGTGGGCGCGGGTCACGAGCGACCGCTCGACGTCGCGCACCGTGACCGCCCAGTACCCCTCGCGGGCGCGCACGCGCAGGCCCGGGCGCTTCAGCCGCACCTCGATCTCGTGGAACTCTCCGTCGGTCGGCGCGGCGCTCGAGTTGTAGCCGAGCAGGTAGTAGCCGCTCGCATCGTCCAGCATCTGCTGCAAACCGGGACGCAGATCGTTCTGGTTCACGATCGCCCGCCCCCCGGTCTCCTCGGCCACCATCCGCAGCGTGTCCTGGGTGAACCGCAGCGCGCGCTGATCGGTGCGGTAGCTGATCTGCGGCTGATCGAGATCGAACTCGAAGGCGGCGAGGCCGCGCGGGTCCACGGAGTAGACCGAGGCGTTGAAGCGGCTCGCCGTCTCGATCACGCGCCGCAGATCGGCGAGCATCGCGCTCCCCTCGAAGAACGACATCGTCTCCTCGAAGGGGGTGTCGCCCGCGAACGGGTCCAGGACGGTGGGGTTGATGCGCGGGTCGGCCCGCAGATCCGCGACCTGGCTCCGCAACTGCGGCGGCACGTAGTTCGTGTAGCCCTCGCTCACGAGCAGCACCGACTTGCGCCCCTCGCGCAGCCCGCCCAGCATCGTCATCAGCCCGCGCAGCGCGGACAGCGACACCTCGTTGCGGACCCGCTCGACGATCTCCGTCGGGTACATGTTGTAGCGCGCCTCGTAGAGGTTGCGCACCTCGTACTCGTACTTGACGCCCTCGAACTGCCTGATCGCGTTGATCACCGCATCGTGGTCGCGGGTCAGGCGCACGTCCGACACCGGCATCAGGGGATACATCACGCCGACGAGATCGGTCGGAATCAGGTCGTTCTCGATGAAGTCGACGAGCATGCGCCGGGCCCGGATGCTGTTGCCCTCCCGCACGTGGTAGTCGTCGAGGAAGATCACGAACACCCGGACGTCGGGCCGCGACGCGGCAAGCTCCTGGTCCGACCGCGTGACGCCGACGCTGGTCAGCGGCTCGCCCGAGAGCTCGGGCGTGCGGTCGACCCGGACCACCTGGAACGAGTCCACCGTCTGCCGGACGCCGTCCTCGTAGACCTCGAAGTCGTCCTGGGTGAGGTCGAACACCGGGTCGCCGTCGTCGTCGGTCACGAAGGCGTCGACGCGGACGTAGTTGATGCCGCTCCGGAAGACGGTGACCCCGCTCCGGAAATCCGTGGTCTCCCCGGCGGCGGACTGGTCCGCCCCACCGGGCTCGGCCTGCGGCGGCGGTTCGGCGGGGGGTTGGCGCTGCGCGGATGCGGACACCATCGGCAGCAGCCCGGCGCACAGGCAGGCGGCGATCCAGCGTGTCTTCATAGGTGGCCTCGCAGGCTGGCGCGTTGTCCCAATGATACCATCGCGCCCCATGCGAACCGCCGCTTCCCCGCCACCCGACGCAACCAGCGCCCCTGCACTTGCAGCCACCGACGCCGCCGCTCCCGCACCCGCGGCGGCGGGCGCCGCCGCCCCGCTCACTTGGCTCTCGGAGGACGAACGCCTGCTCCGGGCCAGCGTCCGCGCCTTCGCCGAGGCGGAGATCGCGCCCCTCGCCCGGCGGATGGACGCCGAGGCCCGCATGCCCCGCGACCTCATCGACCAGCTCTTCGCGCTCGGCGTCATGGGCGTCGAGATCCCCGAACGCTGGGGCGGCGCCGGAGGACACTTCTTCCTGTCGGTCCTGGCCGTCGAAGAGCTGGCGCGCGTCGATCCCGCTGTCGCCGTGGTCTGCGACGTGCAGAACACGCTGGTCATCAACGCCCTCCTGCGCTGGGGATCGGACGAACAGCAGAACCGGCTGCTGCCCGCGCTGGCCGCCCGCTCGGTCGGCGCCTACGCGCTGTCGGAGGCGGCCTCGGGCAGCGACGCGTTCTCCCTGGCGACCCGCGCGCTCCGGGACGGGGACGACTGGGTGCTGACCGGCCGCAAGCTCTGGATTACGAACGCGGCCGAGGCCGACGTCTTCATCGTGTTCGCCACCGTCGATCCGGCGGCGGGCTACCGCGGTATCACCGCGTTCCTCGTCGAGCGCGCCTGCCGCGGCTTCGCCGTCGGCAGGAAGGAGGACAAGCTCGGCATCCGCGCCAGCAGTACCTGCGAGCTGCTGCTCGACGAGTGCCGCGTCCCCGCCGCCAACGTCCTCGGCGCGGTCGGCCGCGGCTACAAGGTGGCCATCGAGACCCTCAACGAAGGGCGCATCGGCATCGCGGCGCAGATGGTGGGCCTCGCGCAGGGCGCGCTCGACCACACCCTGGCCTACGTGCGGGAGCGGAAGCAGTTCGGCAGGCCGATCGCCGACTTCCAGGCAGTGCAGTTCCAGCTCGCGCAGGCCGCGACCGAGATCGAGGCGGCGCGCCTGCAGACGTACAACGCGGCCCGGCTGCGCGACGCCGGCGAGCCGTTCCTGACCGCGGGCGCCATGGCCAAGCTCTTCGCCTCGCAGGTGGCCGAGCGGGTGAGCTCCCTGGCCGTGCAGCTCTTCGGCGGCGTCGGCTACACCAAGGACTACCCGGTGGAGAAGCTGTACCGCGACGCCAAGATCGGGCAGATCTACGAGGGCACGTCGAACCTCCAGCTCCAGACCATCGCGAAGCAGATGCTCCGCGACTGATGAGCACTGCGCAGGAGCGCCGCGGGCCGATGGCAGGCATCGGACGTCCGCGCCCGGTTGACCGAGTCCGGCTCGACCCCGTGGATCCACGGTCCGCGATCGGACCGGTTGACGCCCCGGATCCGGTCCGGTACCGTCGTGACGTGATCGGCGTCGCAACCCCCTCGGAGCTTGACGGGCCCGGCGTTGTTGGTGAACGCCGGGTTGCCACCGTTGGCGAGTACATCGCGCTCGCCGAGGCGGGCGCCCTCGACGATTGGTTCGTCGAGCTCCTGCACGGCCGCATCACTCCGATGACTGCCCAGGGCAGCGCGCACGGTCTTGCGGTGTCGATCAGCTTCGCCTTTTCTCCTTCAAGGCGTTCGATGCGCACGTCCCGAGGATCCCGCTGATGTCCGGGACCGTTCGAACCGCCGCGGGCGTCGCTGCGCGCCATACCTCGCATATCGGCAGACGCTCGCCGCACCTGCAACCCATTTCGAGGATTTCTCGCTACGACCCGCTAACCAAAGACGCTCACGGTATTCCGGAGTGAGTACCGGACCGTAGAACTCAGGCAGCGTTTCCGCTACCGGCCCATGCTCGAAGTACAACCCTTCGAGCCAGGTCGCCCCGTTGTACACGGGACGGTCGGAACGAACCGGATCAACCGATGGTTCGGCGGCGACAAGCGGCTGCACCGCTCCCGTCGCCATGATCCATGCCAGCAAGAACGCCAGCGGCCGCTTGAAATTGTGTGTCTGCACCGACTCTCCCCTTTCCATTCCGAGTTTCCTTTGTTCGGTTCATAGTGAACCTGACGTCCCTTACTCGGAGAGATACGGTCCCCCCTGTCAAGAGCTTTTTTGACGTCGTCCGCAGGAATCTGCGGGACCACCTGCCCAGCTCGTCAGACCCCGCCGGCCGCCACCTGCGCGGCGATGATCATCCGCTGCGCCTCGGACGTGCCCGCCACGATTTCCAGCGCCCGCGCGTCGCGCAGCAGCCGCTCGGCGGTCGTCCCGCGCCGGTAGCCGGCCGAGGCGAGGATGCGCATCGCCCGGTCCGCGGCGCGCTGGGCCGCCTCCGAGGCGGCGAGCTTCGCCATCGAGGCCTCCAGCGTCACCCGCTCCCGCACGTCCTTGGCCGCCGCGGCGCGCAGCACCAGCATCCGCGCCGCGTCCAGCTCGGTCGCGGTGTCCGCGATCTGCCACTGGATCGCCTGATACCGGCCGATGGGACGACCGAAGGTCCGGCGGGTCCGGGCGTGGCGCAGCGCCTCGTCGAAGGCCGCCTGCCCCACCCCCAGCGCCTCGGCCCCGATGGCCACGCGCGCGCCGTCGAGCGCCCACTTCGCAACGCTGAATCCCCGGCCGCGGCCGGCCAGGAGGGCGCTCGCGTCGACCTCGACGTCGTCGAGCCGCAGGTCGACGCATCCGAGTCCGCGTACGCCGAGCGGGTCGCGCGTCGCCTCGCGCGTGAATCCCGGCCGGTCCAGCGGCACGAGGAAGGCGCTCACCCCACCGCCGCCGGCCGGCTCGATCGTCGCGAAGATCAACGCGACGTCGGCCGCGGCCCCGTTGGCCACCCAGACCTTGCCGCCCCGCAGCACGTACCGCTCGCCGTCCGCCGTGGCGGTCGTCTCCTGCCGGGCCGCGTCGGTCCCCGCCTGCGCCTCGGACAGGGCGAACGCGCCGATGGCCCGTCCCGACGCCAGGCGCGCGAGCCAGGCGTCCTTCTGCCCGGCCGTGCCGAAACGGTGAACCACCTCGGCCACGAGGGAGTTGTTGACCACCAGGATGGCGCCCAGCGTGGCGCTGGCCGCCGCGACCGCCTCGACCGCCAGCGCGTAGCCGACGTAGTCGCGGCCGGCACCGCCCCAGGCTTCCGGCACCGTCACTCCCAGCAGCCCGAGCGCCGCCGCCTCGGCCACCAGATCGGCGGGAAACCGGTCGGACGCGTCGATCGCGGCGGCGCGCGGCGCCACCCGGGCGGCGGCGAAATCGCGGACCGCCTGCCGAAAACGGGTCTGTTCGGCCGTCAGCTCGAGCTGCATGGCGCGTCCGTCCTAGTGTGCCGCCTCGGAAATACGCATCGTAATTCGTTGGACGCTTTGGCGAGGATCGATTGCGGATTCGCAGTCCTGAACGGCGAGGATTCTGCATCGAACTTGCGAGACAGGACACCAGTCTATCGTCGCCTACGACTCCGCCTGCCGCCAACCGACCCTCGCCGGGAGATCTACGGCGCGGACTCCCAGGGCGCCGCCGCGAGACGCTCGAAGACCGGCTTCAGGCGGGCCACGCTCGCGGCCGGCGCCTCGGGGACGACGCGCGTATCGCCGACGACCGTCATGAAGTTCGTGTCCCCGTCCCAGCGCGGGACCAGGTGCACGTGCAGGTGGCCGACCACCCCCGCGCCGGCCGGCCGGCCGAGGTTCATGCCGACGTTGATGCCATGGGCGCCGTAGGCCTCGGTCAACGCCGTCTCGGCGACCCGCGCGAGGGTGATCAGCTCGGTCGCCTCCGCCGCGGTCGCCTCCGCCAGCCGGCCGACGTGGCGCATCGGAACGACCATCAGATGGCCGTTGTTGTACGGGTACTTGTTGAGGATGACGAAGACCCGCTCACCGCGGAAGACGACGTGCGGCGACGAGCCGCCCGGGGCGGCCGCCGCGCAGAAGACGCACGAGGGGAACTCGCCGCCCGCCGCGCCGGTCACGTACTCCAGTCTCCACGGGGCCCAGAGTTGCTCCACCTTGCAGGCATTCTCGCGCGGCGGCGCAGCCGCGGTCAGCCCCGGGCCCGCACGGCGGAGCGCCGTGGTGGAACCGTTCCGGCAAGCACGACGCGCCGGCGGTCGACCGGCGCCGCGGGACCGGACGCCGCCGCGCGCTGCAGCGCGGGCGCGGCCGGGGCCAGCGGCCGCGGGGGTGCGTCCGGGCCGCGGTTGATCAGTTCCTTGAGATCCTTGCCGGGTTTGAAGTAGGGCACCTGCTTGGGCGGCACCTCCACCCGGTCCCCGGTCTTCGGGTTGCGTCCCTTGCGCGGCTCGCGCCGCCGCAGCCGGAAGCTGCCGAACCCGCGCAACTCGATCTTCTCACCGCGCCGCAACGCGTCGATGATGCAGTGGAAAACCGTATCGACGATGACCCCGGCGTCCTTCTTGGTCAGATCGGTGAGTTGGGCCACCTCCTCGACCAGCACCGCCTTGGTCATGCTGCCCCGGTCCACGACCTCCTCGATCCCCGCGCGTCGCTGCGGCGCCCCTCGCCGGACGGCCCGGAAACCGTCGCCTCACGGTTCCGCTTTCCGCCCAACCAACCCTCGCCAGGGGGCTGCGCCGTTCTACGGCGCAGCCCCCTGGGCTAACTGGCCGGCTAGTCGGACGACGTCTGCTGCTTGAAGTGATCCCCCAGCGTCACCTCGGGCGACTCGCTGCTGGCGTAGCTGCGCCAGTCGGCCTCGAAGTTCTCGCTGGTCAGCGCGCGCACGCTGAGCCCGATCTTCCGCTCGGCCGGACTCAGCTTGATGACCCGCATCTGGATCGTCTCGTCCACCTTCAACTCGGCCTTGTCGCCCCGGCCCTGGTTCTCGAACTCGGAAACGTGAATCAACCCTTCGATACCCTCGGCCAGCTCGACGAACGCGCCGAAGCTGGTGATCCGCACCACCTTGCCTTCGACCACGTCGCCGACCTTCGTCGTGGAGAAGAAGTCGTCCCAGATGTCCGTCGCGAGCTGCTTCAGGCCGAGCGAGAGCCGCTGGTTCTCGGGATCGATGTTGAGCACCATCGCTTCGACCTCGTCACCCTTCTTGACGACGTCGGAGGGGTGCTTCAACCGCTTGCTCCAGGACATGTCGGAGATGTGAATCAGGCCGTCGATGCCCTCCTCGACCTCGACGAAAGCGCCGAACTCGGTGAGGTTGCGGACCGTGCCGGTGATCTTCGAGCCGACCGGGTAGCGGTCGCCGAGCTGCTGCCACGGGTTGCTCTCGATCTGCTTCAGCCCGAGGGCGATGCGGCGCGCGTTCTGATCGACGCCGAGGACCATCGACTCGACCATGTCGCCGACGTTGAGCAGCTTCGACGGATGCTTGACCCGTTTGCTCCAGGACATCTCCGAAACGTGAATCAGCCCCTCGACGCCCGGCTCGAGCTCGACGAAGGCGCCGTAGTCGGTGAGGCTGACCACCTTTCCGTGTATGCGCTGCCCGACCGGATACCGCTCCGCCGCCGAAGTCCACGGATCGGCGTGGAGCTGCTTGTAGCCGAGCGAGACGCGCTCGGTCGCCGGGTCGAACTTGAGGACGATGATCTCGACCTCGTCGTTCACATTGAAGATCTCGGAGGGATGCTGCGCCCGCCCCCACGACATGTCGGTGACGTGCAGCAGCCCGTCTATGCCGCCCAGGTCGATGAAGGCGCCGTAGTCGGTGATGTTCTTCACCACGCCCTGCATGACCTTGCCTTCGGCGAGATTCGCGAGCGTCTCCTTCTTCTTCTCCGCGTTCTCCTCTTCGATGAGCACCTTGCGGGAGAGCACGATGTTGCCCCGCTTCTTGTTCACCTTGATGACGCGCATGCGCAGCTCCTGGCCGCGCAGCGAATCGAGGTTGCGGACGGGGCGGACGTCTATCTGCGAACCGGGCAGGAACGCGCGCACGCCGATGTCGACCGCGAGGCCGCCCTTGATCCGCTCGATCACGCGCCCGATGACGACCTTGCGCTCGGCGTAGGCCTTCTCGACCTCGTCCCAGATCTTCATCTTCTCGGCCTTCTCGCGCGAGAGCACGATGTGGCCGTCGCGATCCTCGGTCCGCTCGAGCAGCACGTCGACGGTGTCGCCCGGCTGAACCATCGGCTCGCCGTTCTCGTCGAAGAACTCCGACAGCGGGATCAGGCCTTCCGACTTGTAGCCGACGTCGACGATCACCTCGGCGTCGGACACCTTGAGCACGGTGCCCTTGATGACCTCGCCCTCGGCGATGTTCTTCAGGCTGCCCTCGTAGAGGGCGACGAGGCGGGCGTGCTCCTGCGGATCGATCGTCTCCTCGTCCGGGTCCACGAACCGCTCGGACTCGGGAGGTTGCGGCGCGGCCGGGGGGGCCTCCGCCACGCCGGCGGCCTCGACCCGGGCCGCTTCGTCTGGTGCGTCCATCATCCTGTCCTTCCTCCCGACCTGTCTCCCCGCGGCCTATGGCAGACTGCCGCCGCGAGCCGCTCTCGCGGGCTGCGATCCGCGTGTTCGGAGAATCCCCTGATGCGCCGTAAGCGCCAGACTGTACGCCAGTTACCGAAAGCGCGTCAACTCCGGGAAGCGCTCCGCAGGCGGTCGCGGACCACCGCCATCACCCGCTGCACCACCGCGTCGATCGGCAGCCCCGTCGTGTCGATCCGCACGGCGTCCGGCGCCTGTTCGAGCGGCGAGGCGCGGCGGGTCCGGTCGAGGCGGTCGCGCGCGTCGAGGGCGCGGGCCACCTCGGCCAGCCCCGCCCCCTGCGACAGACGGTGCGCCGGGTCCCGTGCGCGGCGGGCGGCCCGCTCCTCCGGAGAAGCGTCGAGATAGATCTTCACCGGCGCTTCCGGAAACACGATGGTCCCGATGTCGCGCCCCTCCATGACGACGCCCCCGCCGCCGGCCAGGCCGCGCTGGCGGGCGACGAGCGCCGCCCGCACCCGCGGCAGCCTGGCCACGGCGGCCGCCGCGACGTCCATTTCGGGGGTGCGGATCGCCCGGCTGACGTCCTGCCCGTCTATCGCGACGTGCGTCCCGTCCAGCGTGAAGACCGCGCCGGCGGCGACCGCGGCCACGGCCGGCTCGTCGTCGAGCGCCCGGCCCTGCTGCAGGGCCCGCCAGGCGACAGCCCGGTACATCGCCCCGGTGTCGACGTGTCGGCATGCGAGCACCCGCGCCACGGCGCGCGCCACCGTGCCCTTGCCGGCGCCCGACGGTCCATCGATGGCGATGACGTCCGGAACGCTCATGCACGACCCCGCGCCGGCGGAGGCGGCGGCGAGACGGACCGCGCCGCGCGCCGCAGCGCGCCGACCTCGGCCGGGGTCAGGTCGCGGGACGCGCCCGGCCGCAGGCCGCGCAGGCTGAGGGGACCGAGCCGCGTCCGGCGGAGACGGCGAACGGGATGGCCGATGGCGTCGAACATGCGGCGCACCTGCCGGTTGCGCCCTTCGCGGACCACGACGCGCACCCGGGCCTCGCCGGTCCGCCCCGGCGCGCCGCCCGGCAGCATGCGCGCCTCGGCGGGCGCCGTCGGGCGGCCGTCGATCTCCACGCCGGCGGCAAGGCGCCGCAGCCGCGCTCCGCTCGGCACCCCGCGCACCGTCGCCTCGTAGACGCGCGCCACGCCGTGGCGCGGATGGGCGAGGATGGCGGCCAGGGCGCCGTCGTTGGTCAACAGCAGCAGCCCCTCGGAATCGTAGTCGAGCCGGCCCACCGGGTAGACGTACTCCTGCACGTCGGGAATCAGATCCAGGACGGTCTTCCGCCGGGCGGGGTCGCGGCGGGTGGTGACGTAGCCTCGCGGCTTGTGGAGCAACAGGTACCGGCGCCGCACGTCCCGTGCGATCCGGCGGCCGTCGACGCGCACGTCGTCGTGCGCCGGGTCCGCGCGCGTGCCGAGCTCCCGCACCGTCCGTCCGTTCACCGTGACGCGGCCGTCCACGATGAGCCGCTCCGCCGCCCGGCGGGACGCGACGCCGGCCGCCGACAGCACCTTCTGCAGCCGCGTCCGCCCGCCCGTCGGGAGCGGCGGCCCGGTCATCGATTCAGCAGCGTGCATGCCGGGTTGCAGGGCTCAGTGGACCTTCCCGGATCCAGCGGCCGGCGCGGGCGCGACCCCGGACGGGACCTCGAAGGGCAGCGCCCCGTCCCGCGGGTCGTCGGCGGCGAGGGCCGGCGGCACCTCCATCCCGAGCGCCTCGGCCATGTCCTCCACCTTCGGCAGGTCGGTCAGGTCCTTGAGCCCGAACCGGTCGAGGAACTCGCGGGTGGTCGCGTAAAGGAACGGCCGGCCGACCACCGCCTTCCGCCCGACGACCTTGACGAGCCGCCGATCTACCAGCGTCCCGATCACCCCGGACGTGTTCACGCCCCGGATCTCCGCGATCTCCGGACCGGTGACCGGCTGGCGGTAGGCGATGACGGCCAGCGTTTCGAGCGCCTGCACGGAAAGCCGCTGGCTGGAGTGCTCGTGGAACAGGCGCCGGACGCGGTCGTGCAGTTCCGGCCGGGTGACGATCTGGTATCCGCCGGCCACCTCGACCAGTTGCAGGCCGCCCGGCCGCTCGCTCCAGTCCCGGCGGAGCGCGGCGAGGGCCTCCTCGACGTGCTCGCGCGGCTCGTCGTCGAGCGTCTTCACCAGGATCTTCAGCGTCAGCGGGTCCGGGGAGGCGAAGATCAACGCTTCGACGATCGCCTTCAGGTCGTCCTGCGCGTCGATCACCCCGGCTCCTCCCCGACGTCGCCGTTCGCGTTCCCGTCGGCGGGCGCCGGGTCGGCCGCCGCGTCCGTAGCGCGCTCGCTCAGGTAGATCCGCATCGGTCCGCAGACGCGGGTCTGCAGCACGCGAATCAACTTCGTCCGGATCAGCTCCAGCGTGGCGAGAAACGTCACGATGATCTCCTGGCGGGACGACACGTCGGCGAACAGGTCTTCGAACCCGCATGACCCGCTCTGCGCCAGCCGATCGAGCATCTCCTGCATGCGCGTCTCGATCGACACCACCTCCGCCGGCAGGCGGATGCTCGGCTGCCGGTCCCGGGCCCGGGTCAGGACCGCCTGGAACGCCTGGAGCAGGCTGAAGAGGTCCACCTCGAGATCGCGCTCGAACGGGGCCCCGGCGAGCTCCGCGACCCGCTCGTCGGGACGGGTCCACTGCGCACTCCGCACGGTCTCGCATTCGTGCAGCATCTCGGCGGCGGCCTTGAACCGCTGATGCTCGAGCAGGCGCTGCACCAGCGCTTCGCGAGGATCCTCCTCCGGCTCGTCGGACTCGACCCCGGCGTCCACCCGCGGCACGAGCATCCGCGCCTTGATGTGGATCAGCGTCGCCGCCATGACCAGGAACTCGCCGGCCACGTCGAGGTCGATCTCCCGCATCAGGTCCAGGTACTCCAGGTACTGCTGCGAGATGAGGACGATCGGGATGTCGTAGACGTCGACCTCGTTCTTCTTGATGAGGTGTATCAGGAGGTCGAGCGGTCCCTCGAAATTGGTGAGCCGGACCGGGTAGTCCGGCAGAATCGACTCGAAGTGCGGCGGAATCTGCGGCCCGGCGCCGGCCCCGGCAACCGCCGCGTCCGTCGTGTCCGCGTCCCGGTCCGCCATGTCGGCCGCCCTCCGTCGCTCACGCGCGCGCCGCGGGGTACGTCAACCCGACCGCCTCGCGCACGCGCTCCATCGTGACCCGCGCCGTTTCGCGGGCGCGGGCCGAGCCCTCGTGCAGGATCTCACGAATCCGGCCGGGGCGGGCCAGGATCTCGGCGCGCCGCTCCCGCAACGGGTCCAGACGCGCGTTGATCGCGTCGGCCAGGGCCACCTTCACCTCCACGTCGCCGACCTTGCCGGCCCGATAGCGCGCCTTGAAGTCGTCGACCTGCGCGGTGTCGGGGTTGAAGGCGTCGTGATAGACGAACACCGGATTGCCTTCGACGGTACCGGGGACGTCGGCGCGGACGCGCTTCGGATCCGTGAACATCCGCATCACCTTCTTCCGCACCGTCCGCGCGTCGTCCGCCATGTCGATGGCGTTGGCGTAGCTCTTGGACATCTTGCGGTTGTCGATGCCGGGCAGGCGCGGAAAGTGCGTCAGCAGGGGCTGCGGCTCGACGAACACCGCGCCGAAGAACTGGTGGAACCGGCGCACCACCTCGCGCGCCAGTTCCAGATGCGGCACCTGGTCGTCCCCGACGGGAACGTAACGCGCGTCGTAGATGATGACGTCGGCCCCCTGCAGCAGCGGATAGCCGAGGAAGCCGATCGACGACAGGTCGCGCTCCGCCAACTGCTCGATCTGCTCCTTGTAGGTCGGCACCCGCTCCAGCCAGGGGATCGGCACGACCATCTGCAGCAGCAGGTACAGCTCGGCATGCTCCGGCACGAGCGACTGCACGAACAGCGTGCTGCGCTCCGGGTCGACGCCGGCCGCGATCCAGTCGGCGACGTTGTCGTACGCGTAACCGATCAGCCCCGACGTGTCGGCGAACTCGCTCGTGAGTGCGTGCCAGTCGGCGACGAAGTACATGCAGTCGTAGTCGGCCTGCAGGTCCGCCCACTTGCCGAGGGCGCCGGCCAGATGCCCCAGGTGCAGCCGGCCCGTGGGGCGCATCCCGGAGACGACGCGCGGCTTGACGTTGGGGGCGGTCATGACTGGAATCCGGAGCTGCGGGCAGCGGCGCGACCTGCGCTGGCGATGCGCGGCGCACCGTCAGGCAGACGACGGGAAGGAACGGACGACCGCGCAGCCGACACCGAGCATCAGAATACGGTAGCAGTCAGGCGCAGGGCAAGGCGCACGGGGCGCCGCGTGTCAGCAACCCGCGGCAGCCCTGCGTCAGCGGCCGCATCGCCCGGGAGCGGGGTACACTGAATCGTCCCGGCATTCGAACCGAGGGAAGACCGACCGATGCTCGATACGCTCACCATAGCCCGCATGCTGACGGATGCCGGCATCGACCGGGACCACGCCGTCGCCATCGCTGACGCCGTGCGGCAGGTGGCCGAACACGGCGACCTACCCGCGCCGACCTCGATACGCAAACGGCAGGTTCGACGCCCGGCTGGCATCGCTGGAGGCGCGGATCTACCGCGCCATGCTGCTGCAAGCTGAAGCCATCGTCGGCACCGCAGTCGCCATCCTGCGGTTGCTTGGGTGATTCTCCTCGGCGGCCGGCCCATAATGGAGACAGCGGCTGCCGAGTTCGAAGAGCAGCCTCCCCAGATTGAACCAGGCGCGCTCGTCTTCCGTGCACTGCACCCTGACCAGGTCGGCCACCGACGCCATTTCATTCAGGAAACCGGCCACGACCGCCTGACGGTCGAAACCCTCCGGCTCTGCACCTGCCAGGAATGCCGCCGTCGCTTCCCGGAATTCCCTGGCTGCCGCCCGGATGTTGTTGCCGTGCCGGCCGCCTCCCGGCACGAAGCCGGACAGAAGTCCGAGGAACGCGTCCAGATCGTCCGTCTCGCGGTTCGGCAGCGGCAGCAGATTCAGTCGGTTGCCGACACCGCAACCGATCAGGAACGCCGCCCTGGACCGCCTGAACCTCGGACGCATCCAGCATCAGCGGCAGATCGTGAATAAGCGGGGAGAGCCGATACGCACGATCGACGACCTGACCGACGTTCAGCACATCGTCGCGCGCCACGACGAAGTACGGACGGAACCCAACCCGCTCCCCGACCACCAGCAGTTGGCGATACAGAAGCTCCTCATCGCTGAACACGGGAGGCTGTACGAGACGGACGAGAGGTACCGGAGCATCGCAGACCGGCTGTTCAACGGGCTCATCCCGCGACCGGGGGACGACCTCAATACGATCACCGAGGCCTATCCCGACGCCGCAGGCAGCATGCGGCTGAAAGAGCTCCAGAAAGTGCAACGGAGCCTCCAGGAACTCCGAACCGAGATGCACGAACGGATGGGCGGTCTCCAAGACGCGATCGACAGCATGTTCAACGCGCTGTCGATCGGCCGGGACGGGATACGCAGCGACATCGCCAGAGCGATGAAGATGCTCCGGAACCAAGAGTCGAGATCGGGACGATCCGGCGCGAAATCGACGACGTCCGGAGGCGGAGTTCGCGCGTTGCGTCGAGGGACTGCGCACCCTGATCGAGGACGCCGGAGCGGAGGTCATGGCCTCGAACCAGACCATCGGCGAGACCTACAGCGCCGTTCAGCACCACTACGGCGTCTCGAAAGCCGATGCGCGCGACGGACCGAGCGACGTGTTGCGCAGTGGAATGGTCGCTCCGCTGCACGGGCGATCGGTGCTCGCCGTCCTTGCGGCAGACGGCGGTCCGGATCTGCTGGATCGCCTCATCGCCAACGAGTACTCCCGCGCCGGACCGAAGGTCCTGACGCTGGATCGAAAGATGGCGGCCCTGCCCGACGTCCGGCGCCTGTAGCGGACGGCCGGATTTCCCGGCGGTATCGAGGTCCGGCGACGTCACGTCCCGATCGCTCTCCGCGTGAAGTGATCGAGGACCGCATCGGCGAGCTTCGCCCCGACCACCGGCAGCAGCTCCTCGCGCGAGGCCCGCCGCACGGCGGCGAGGCTCCCGAAGCGTTCGAGCAGCGCCCGCCGCCGGCGCGGGCCGATGCCCGGAATCAGATCGAGCTCCGACTCGAAGTCGCGCATCTTCCGCGCCCGGCGGTGATAGGTCACCGCGAACCGGTGCGCCTCGTCGCGGGCGCGCTGGACGAGGTGCAGCGCCGGGCTCGTCTTCGGCAGGCGAATCGGCTCCGGCGCCCCGCGGGTGAACAGCTCCTCCTCGCGCTTCGCGATGCCCACCGCGACCAGGTTGCCCAGGCCCAGCGTCTCGAAGGCGCGGTAGGCGGACGTCAACTGGCCCTTGCCGCCGTCGACGACCACCAGATCGGGAAACGGGCCGCCCTCCTCCAGCAGCCGGCGGTACCGCCGCAGCACGACCTCCTCCATCGCCGCGAAGTCGTCCGGCTTGGCACGGGCCTCCCGCGCGCGGGTCGGCGCCTCGGATCGCCGGGAGTCGCCCCGGGACTTTCGCCTTCCCCGTCGGCCTGCGGTTCCAAGTCCCTGCACCCGGAACTTGCGGTACTCGCTGCGCTGCATCCGCCCGTCCTCGCAGACGACCAGCGACCCGACGGTCTCCCGTCCCTGCACCGTCGAGATGTCGAAGCACTCGACCCGGTGCGGCGTCGCGGGCAGGTCGAGCACCCGCCGCAGCTCCTCCAGCGCGTCGCCATGGACCCGGGCGTCCTCGCTGTAGCGCGAGTCGTAGGCCAGGCCGGCGTTGCGCGACGCCAGATCCAGGAGACCGCGGGTGTCGCCGCGCCGGGGCACGTGCAGCCTGACGCGGCGCCCCGCACGCTCGGACAGCCAGCGCTCCACTGCGTCCCGGTCCTCGATCTCGACCGGCACGTGCACCTCCGGCGGCACGTCGTGCGTCGTGTAGAACTGCTGCACCGCCGCCTGCACCAGGTCGCGTTCGCTCTCGGTCGCCGCCCGCACGTCGTCCGCCACCAGCTCCACCCGTTCCACCACGCGCCCGCGGCGCATCTGGAAGACCTGGATCACCCCGCCGTCGGGTCCGAGCTTGACGCCGAACGCGTCCCGGTCGCCGAGCCGGTTCGTCGCCATCTTCTGCTGCCGGTCGCGCAGCGTCTCGACCGTGCGCACCGCGTCCCGGCACTGCGCAGCGCGCTCGTACCGCTCCTCGTCCGACGCCTCCCGCATCTGCCGGCGCAGGCCGGCGATCACTTCGTCGGTCCGCCCCTCCAGGAAGAGCCGGGTCTGCGCGACGGACTCGGCGTACTGCTCCGGGCTGCAGACCTCCGCGACGCACGGGGCGACGCAGCGCTTGATGTCGTACTCCAGGCATGGGCGGTCCCGCTGTCCGGTGATCACCTCGTTGCACGAGCGGATCCCGAACAGCCGGTGGGTCAGCGACATCGTCTTGCGGGCGAAGGTCGCCGGCAGGAACGGCCCGGCGTAGACGTTGCCGTCGCGCGCCACCTGCCGGGCCACGAGGACGCGGGGGAACGCCTCGGCGGTGGTGAGCTGCAGATAGGGGTAGTTCTTGTCGTCCCGCAGGAGGATGTTGTAGCGCGGCGACCGGGCCTTGATCAGGTTGTTCTCGAGGGCCAGGGCCTCGACCACCGAGTCGGTGACGATCACTTCCAGCCGCGCCGCCTCGTCGAGCAGCGCGTCGGTCCTGGGGCTGTTGCCGTAGGCGCCCAGGTAGCTGCGGACCCGGTCGCGCAGCGCCCGCGCCCGGCCGACGTAGATCGTCTCGCCACGGCTGTTGAAGTACAGGTAGACTCCGGGCTGCTCCGGCAGCCGGGCGATCGCGTCCCGCAGATCCCGAATCGCCATCCGACCTAGAATAATAGGGTTGTGCGGAGCACCTGACGAGCATCGATGACGTTCACCGGCGCCATTGGGCGCGCCTGCCTGTTCCCCCTCCGCGCCATCATCGCATTCTGCGTCGCGCTCCGGATTCACCCGAACGTGCTGACGCTGACCGGCGTCGTCATCAACGGGGCGGCCGGCTGGGCGCTGGCCGCCGGGCGCTTCGGCCTGGCCGGCTGGATCATGCTGGTGGCGAACGTCTTCGACTTCATCGACGGTAAGGTGGCCGACGAGCTGCAACTGAGCTCCCGCTTCGGCGGCTTCTGGGACTCGGTCATGGACCGCTTCTCGGACCTGTTCATCCTGACCGGCCTCATCTACCTCTACGCCACGCTCGGCCGGCCGGACTACGTCCTGATCGCGGCCCTGACGCTGACCTTCTCGGTGATGACCAGCTACACGCGGGCGCGCGCCGAGTCGATCATCCCCCTCTGCAAGGTCGGCTTCATGGAACGGCCGGAACGGATCGTGCTCTTCATGATCGGCGCCTTCACCAACCGGATGGCGGCGGTCCTCTGGGTCATCCTGGTGCTGTCGGTGCTGACGGTGCTCGACCGCATCTACTTCACGTGGCGCGAGCTCCGCTCGGACCGCCGGGAGCTGCCGGCATGAAACTGTCGCGCGCGATGACCCTGCCGCTGCGGATGATCTGGCACGCCCTCTTCTGGACCTTCGAGCGCGCGACGTGGCAGTACGACCTGATGGTCATCGCCATCCTGGCGTTCATCTGGCTGACGCCGCCGGCGTGGCTCGGCGACCCGGTGGCGAACGGACCCGGCCTCATCGGCATCGTCGCCTCCCTGCTGCGCCGGGGGTCTGCGCCGTAGCACGGTGCACCCCCCCCCGGGGGGGCCAGGGTCAGACCACGTCGCGCTGGTCGGCGCCGAGATCCAGAGTCTTGCCGGTGAAGTGGATGTCGTGGGCGGCGATCTTGTCCCGCAGCAACCGCCGCACCTCGCCGTAATGCGCTTGCGGGACGGTGAGCCGCCGGGCGAGGCTCCGCAGCCGGTAGATGATCACCAGCGTGATCGTGGCGCCTTCGCGCCAGCTCAGTCCGCCGATCTTCGAGTACGGCACGTAGCCGCCGTCCGACCAGATCCCCTCGGCGTACAGCCCGCGCTCGATGCGCACCCGCAACGGAACCGCGTAGGCGTAGTAGACAAGCATCATCCCCTCGCCGAACGCGCGCTGCGGGGGCTGCTGCTGCACCACCAGCTTGACGAAGACGAGCACGCCGGCGACGACGCCGAGGGCCAGCAGCCAGCCGTACAGCGGCGGCTTCTCGCCCGGCCAAGTCACCAGCGCCGACGCGCGCAGGCGCCGGTAGCGGACGAACTGTCCGATGATGCGCAGGTTGGCGACGAGGAACCCGACGCCGAGCACGAACAGCGCCTCACCGACCGCTCGGGATACGTCGATGTCCGACCTCCCGGTCAGGCGCGCGAGAGATACTCGCCCGTGTCGGTGTTCACTCGCACCCTGTCCCCGTTGCTGACGAACGGCGGCACCTGCACGACCAGACCGGTCTCGAGCCGCGCCGGCTTGAGCTGCGCGCTGGCCGTGGCCCCCTTGATCGCGGGCGCGGTCTCCTCGACGGCCAGGTCGACGGTGAGCGGCAGCTCGATCCCGACCGGCGAGCCTTCGAAGAACTCCACCGTGATCGTGGCGTCCGGCAGCAGGTAGGCGACCGCGTCGCCGAGCGTCGCCGCGGTCAGGCGCACCTGCTCGTAGCTCTCGGTGTCCATGAAGTGATACCCCTCGCCGTCGGCGTAGAGATACTGCATCCTGCGCGTCTCGAGCATCGCGCGTTCGACGAAGTCGCCGGAGGAGAACTTGTGATCGGTCAGGGTGCCGGCGCGGACGTTGCGCATCCGCGTCTGCACGAACGCGCGCCCCTTGCCGGGAGTGACGTGGTTGAACTCGAGGACGCGGTACAGCGTCCCGTTCATCTTGATCAGCATGCCCTTGCGGATGCGGGTGGCCTGAACGGATTCCATCGCGGCCGGAGATGGTACTACAGCGGCCCGGCGCGGTCCAAGGCGCCCGCGGCGCCGGCCGTCACGGCGACGTGCCGCGCGAGACCGCGGGGCAATCGGCGACGTATCCGCGCCACGGCCGCCCGGCGCCCACCGTGATCCCGATGCGCGGACCCCAGCGGACGGCTCCGACCGCGAGACCGCGATCCTCGACGAACAACCGCTCCCCGCACAGGTCGAGGCGGTTCTGCCGCAGCGTGACCCCGAGCGCCCGCGTGAGGTTGCCGGGCCCGCGGCAGAGCGCCTCGTCGGCGGGCGGCGCCGCGCCGCGCCGCCCCGGCCGCCGGCGGCGGCGCATCGCGTCGAGTCCCTGCACGGGGCGCAGGGCGCGCAGGAGCACCGCGGCCGGGAACCCCACCGGCCCGGTCACCGCGTTCAGCAGGTAGTGGATCCCGTAGTTGAAGTAGACGTAGGCGTAGCCGGGCGGGCCGTAGAGCGGCGCGTTGCGCAGCGTCAGGCCGGCCGCAGCGTGGCACGCGGGATCGTCCTCGCCGCCGTACGCCTCGACCTCGACGATGACGCCGGCCGCGGCGCTCCCGCGGCTCCGATGCACCACCACCTTGCCGAGCAGCGCACGGGCCACCTCCAGCGGCGACCCGCGGTAGAACGACCGCGGCAGGCGGACACCGTCCCCCACGGATCGTCCTACGCCGGGGCGCGCATGCCCGCCAGCACCTCGCGCAGGTAGCGCCCCGTGTGCGACCCGGCGTGCCCGGCCACCTGCTCGGGCGGTCCGGCCACGAGCACCTCGCCCCCCGCCTCCCCGCCGTCGGGACCGAGGTCGATGATCCAGTCCGCGGTCTTGACGACGTCGAGGTTGTGCTCGATGACCAGCAGCGTATGCCCCGCCTCCACCAGCCTGGCGAACGCGGCCAGCAGCTTCGCGATGTCGTCGAAGTGCAGCCCGGTGGTCGGCTCGTCGAAGACGTACAGCGACCGCTCGCCGTGCCGCGCAGCGAGATGCGCGGCGATCTTGATGCGCTGCGCCTCCCCCCCGGACAGGGTCGTGGCGGGCTGGCCGAGGCGCAGGTAGCCGAGCCCGATCTCGTCGAGCACCTTCAGCTTCCGGACGACCTTGGGCGACGAACCGAAGAACTGCAGCGCCTCGCGGGCGGTCAGGTCCAGCACCTCGTCCACCCGCAGTCCGCCCCAGGTCACCTCCAGCACCTGCGGCTTGAACCGCCTGCCGTCGCACTGCTCGCACGGCATGAACACGTCCGCCAGGAACTGCATCTCCACGCGGACCTCGCCCTCCCCTTCGCACGCATCGCAGCGCCCTCCCGGCACGTTGAAGGAGAAGTGACTCGGGGAGAACCCGCGCGCCCGGGCGTCCCGGGTCGCCGCGAACAGCTCCCGGACCGGATCGAACGCCTTGAGGTAGGTGACGGGATTCGAGCGCGGGGTGCGGCCGATCGGGGTCTGGTCGACGAGGACGACGTCGTTCAGCAGCTCGACCCCGTCGATCCCGTCGTGCGCGCCGACGCGCTTGTCCCAGGCGCCCTTCGCGCGCTTGACCGCGGCGTAAACCACGTCGTGCACCAGCGTGGACTTGCCCGAGCCGCTCACTCCCGTCACGCAGGTCAGCATGTTCAGCGGGATCTCGACGTCGATCCCCTTCAGGTTGTGTTCGGCCGCGCCGCGCACCCGCAGCGCCTGGCTGCTCGGCAGGCGCTTGCGCCGCGCCGCCGGCATCGGGATCGCCAGATCGCCGCGCAGGTACTTCGCGGTCAGCGACGTCGTTTCGCGCGACAGGCCGTCGAGCGGGCCGGCGTAGACCACGCGCCCGCCGCGCGTCCCGGCGCCCAGGCCGAGATCGACCACGTAGTCGCTGGCGCGGATCATGTCGGCGTCGTGCTCCACCACCAGCACGGTGTTGCCCTGGTCGCGGAGCTGCCCGAGGATGCGGATGAGCCGCTCGTTGTCGCGGGGATGCAGTCCGATGGACGGCTCGTCGAGCACGTACAGCGTGCCGACGAGGGACGCCCCCAGCGAGGTGGCCAGGTTGATCCGCTGCGCCTCGCCGCCGGACAGGGTCGACGACAGGCGGTCGAGGGTCAGGTAGTCGAGGCCGACCCCGCTGAGGAAGCCGACCCGCCGGCGGATCTCCCGGACCACCCGCTCCGCGATCGCGGTCTCCTTCCCGGACAGCGTCAGGTCCTCGAAGAATCGGCGCGCCGCCCCCACCGTGAACGCCGAGATCGCGTCGATCGTCCGACCGCAGACCTGCACGTCGCGCGCCTCGCGCCGCAGGCGCGTCCCGCCGCAGGCCGCGCAGGCCCGGTAGCCGCGGTACCGGCTCAGGAACACCCGCACGTGCACCTTGTATTTCTTGTGCTCCAGCGCGGTGAAGAACCCCCGGATCCCGGCGTAGCCGGCGCCGTCGCCCTCGACCACGAAGCGCTGCTCCTCGCCGGACAGCTCCGCCCACGGCACGGTCGTGCGGATGCCGCGGCGGCGGGCGGCGCGCTTCAGGTCGGCCAGATGGGAGCGGTAGTGCGGTTTGCTCCACGGCTCGACGGCGCCCTGTGCGATCGACTTCGTCTCGTCCGGCACGACGAGGCGCATGTCGAGCTCGATGACGTTCCCGAAGCCGTTGCAGGTGGAACAGGCGCCGAACGGGCTGTTGAAGGAGAACAGCGTCGGCTGCGGGACCTCGTAGGCGATCCCGCACGGACGGCACTCGAAGCGCTCGCTGAACTCGTGGCGTACCGGCGCCGCGCCGCCCACCTCGACCGCGAACGCGTCGCCGCCGCCCTCGTGGTACGCGGTCTCCAGCGCCTCGGTCAGCCGGGGCAGCGCTTCCGGGGCAGTTCGGATCCGGTCGACCACGACCTCCAGCGAGGCCCGCCCGGCCAGGACCGCCGGGGCGAGGTCGTCGAACGAAACGGCGCCGCCGTCCACGTGGAGCCGTCCGAACCCCTTGCGCCGGAGGCCGTCCACCACCGCCGCCGCGACCGGGTCCGCGCCGCCCGCCGTCGCCGATGCGCCCCCGTCCTGCCCGGCCGCCGGCTTCCCGTCCTCGCGCCGGCCCTCCCCGGCCACCGCCGAGGCGAATCCGACCAGCAGCCGGGTCCCCGCCGGCAGGCCGGCCAGCTTGCCGGCCACCGCCTCCGGCGTCTCGCGCGTCACCTCGACACCGCAGCCGCGGCAGATCGTGCGGCCGACCCGGGCGAAGAGCAGCCGCAGATAGTCGTGGATCTCCGTCGTGGTGCCGACCGTCGAGCGCGGATTCCGCACGGCGTTCTTCTGGCGGATCGCGATGGCGGGACAGATGCCGTCGATACGGTCGACGTCCGGCTTCTCCATGCGCTCGAGGAACTGCCGGGCGTAGGCGGAAAGCGACTCCACGTAGCGCCGCTGCCCCTCGGCGTAGACCGTGTCGAAGGCCAGCGACGACTTCCCCGAGCCGCTCACGCCGGTGACGACGATCAGCCGCTCCTGCGGCAGCGTCAGGTCGATGTTCTTGAGATTGTGGGTTCGGGCGCCCCGGATGACGATCTGGCCGTCGGGCGGCTGGCGGCTCGGCTCCGGCATGCGTGTCATGGCGGCGCAGGCGCGGCTGGCGCGCCCCGTCCCGGATCGACGGACGGCGCAACCGCCACGGCCGACGCCCGGCACCGTAACGGCAACAGGCTATTCTAAGGGCCGGCTCGCGAATCCTGCAAAGGTCGCGGATGGAGCGCGGGAAGCCGTGGGAAGGTGCTGTGCTAACATGGAAACCCACGTGCAGCCCGGACGCTGCCCGACCCGTTTCTCCGCACGGAGGAAGCCGGCGTAGCTCAGTTGGTAGAGCAGCTGATTCGTAATCAGCAGGTCAGCGGTTCGAGTCCGCTCGCCGGCTCCAGTGTTCGGCCGGCGCCGCGTCGTCGGCGCCGGCCTTCGCGTCAGTCATTCGGCCAGGGCACACCGACGTCGCCGGCGGCATCGCCCATCCCGACGTACTGGAACCGCTGCACGCGCTTGCCCTCGAAGGTCTCGGTCGTATAGACGTTGCCCGTCGAGTCGACCGCGATGCTGTGGTTGCCGTAGAACTGGCCCGCCATGCGGCCGCCGCTGCCGAAGCTGTAGAGGTACTCCAGCGGCTTGCGGCGCAGCACGTGCACCTGCTGGTTCACGCCGTCGGCGACGTAGGCGAAGGTCTGCTCCGGGTCGGTCGAGAACGCGATGTCCCAGACCGCGCCGGAACCGAGGGTCTTCGTCATGAGGTAGATCTCCTCGACGAACTCGCCCGCCTTGGTGAACACCTGCACCCGGTTGCCGGGACGGTCGCATGCGTAGACCAAGCCGTCGCTGGTCGGGTCGGCGCAGTGCACCGGATTCCGGAACTGCGGGGTGCCGGACTTGTCCCGGCTGACCGCGCCGTGGGCCGGCGCGCTGTCGGCGTCGTAGCGCGGCAGCTCGTCGTCGCTCGGCACGTTGCCGTAGGCGCCCCAGAAGCGCTTCAGCGCGCCGGTGTCGCCGTCGACCACCGCCACGCGCCGGTTGCCGTAGCCGTCGGCCAGATACGCCTCGTTGGCCTCGGCGTCGAAGGTGACCTTGGCGACCTTCGAGTAGCGCGTCGTCGAGTTGCTGTCGGGCTCGGCGTGGCCGTCCTCGCCGATCTGCAGGAGGAACTCGCCGGTATGCGTGAACTTCAGGGCGTGCGAGTCGTCGCCGCCGTTGCCGCCGATCCAGACGTTGTTCCTGTGGTCGACCCAGACGCCGTGGTTCGACTCGGGCCAGTCGTAGCCTTCACCGGGGCCGCCCCAGTGCTGGATGAGGTTGCCCTCCTGGTCGAACTCCAGGATGGGCGGCGCCGGATGGCAGCACGCCTCCGCGAACGGCGGATCGAGGGCGGCCGGGATCTCGTTCGGGGCGAGGTTGCCGCGGTGCACGATCCAGACGTGGTCGTCCGAGTCGACCGAGACGCCGATGGTCGAGCCGAGCAGCCAGTCGTTCGGCAGCGGCTTCGGCCAGAACGGGTCGACCTCGAACAGCGGCGCGTTCGGGACGGATTGCTGCGCCCCGACCTCACCGCCGTCGGTCCGCTCCCACACCAGGGCCGCCGCCAACAGGGTACCGATGCTCAAGACGATCAGTCGCGACTTCATGTCCGTTGCCCCCCAGCTCACCGGAATCGAGGCTCACACTATACGCCCTGCCGAACCTCGGCGCGAGTCCTTTCCGGCAGGGGTCGTCCTCGTGCGCTGCTCCCGCACCGGGCTCTTCCCGCCATCCGCGGCGCCTGGAGCACGATTGCGCCCGAGACCCGCTGCGTCGGCGTTGACGAGCAGATCCCGACGCGTCATGTCTCCGTCGTGACCGCGCGCGCCGCCCGCGCGCGCCAAATGTGGCACGATCACCGGTTCGGGAGATCCCTCGAACGCGATCGCCACGCCATGCAGGCAGTGTAGGACACGCGGCGGGATCCGTCGAGTCCGCGCCCGCCTTTTGCCACAGGCTGGTAGCCAACGTGGCGCGTAAGCTCCGGGCACACCCGCGATCCCGTCCGCAATCCACGGTCCATGTCAGAGGGCGGGTGGCGCGTTGCGAGGCATGCCATGGCTGAGCGCACGCCGGCGGACGAGTTGAACCTGTTCAACGAGGTCCAGAGGGTCATTGACGGCCTGATCAAGTTCGACGCCGACAGCCGGATGAGAATCTACAGGACCGTCGGTACGTTTTCGGCTTCGATGATCCGGCTCCCAAGGCGTCGCACAGCGCCGGGCGCCGGACCGATCCGACGAAGAACTCGCGCGAGCCCCATTTCCCGACCCACGAAGACCTGTCGCCGAAGGACTTCGTGTTCCAGAAGCAGCCGAACACGCAGATCGAACGCGTCGCGTGTCTGGCCTACTACTTGACTCACCACCGGGGCACCCCGCATTTCAAGACCACCGACATCAGCAAGCTGAACACGGAGGCCGCCCAGTCCAAGCTGTCCAACGTGTCCCATGCCGTCAACGACGCCACGCGGGCGGGCCTGCTTGCCACCGCGGCGAAGGGCACGAAGCAGTTGTCGGCCCTGGGCGAGAAATACGTCGAGGCCCTTCCCGACCGTGCGGCCGCAAAAGCAGTCGGACCGACCATGCGAGGACGACGGCCGCGCAAGAAATCCAACCGCAACGGCGCGGGCGAGGCAACCGGCCGCAAGACGGAAACGCAATGAACCGGCGGCCGGTTCGCATCACGATATTCAATCACAAGGGCGGCGTCGGCAAGACCACGCTGACCGCCAACATCGCATTCGCGCTCTCCTCCCTGGGCAAGTCGGTTCTCCTGGTCGACAGCGATCCGCAGTGCAATCTGACCTCCTATCTGCTGTCCGATGACATAGTGGACGATCTTCTCAATCGCTCGAACGACCCGAATGGGCGGACGATCTGGACGGCGGTCAAGCCGATCTTCGACAACACCGCTGTCGCCGGTGTCGTCAAGCTCGTGCCCCCGACCATGATCGGCGACATCGCCTTGTTGCCGGGAGACATCAGGCTCTCGGAGTTCGAGGAGTTCCTGGGAGACGCGTGGGCGGACGGGTTCAGGAGACGTCTCGGCGGGTTGCGGGCGACGTCGTCGATCAGCGATCTGGTGTCCCGCCTGCACCAACAGCAGCCGTTCGACTTCGTGTTCTACGACACCGGACCGAACATCGGGCCGTTGAACAGAGTCCTTCTGTTCGACTCCGATTTCTTCATCGTTCCGGTGGCCTGTGATTTGTTTTCGGTTCGCGCGCTGTCCACGCTGGGCCAGACCGTCAAGCGGTGGGTCATCGACGCCGGCACCGTCGCTTCCATTGCCCCCGATGATGCGACGTTGTTGCAGAGTGAACCGAGATTCCTTGGCTACATTCCGCAACGATTCAAGATGTACGGCCAGAAGATGACACGTGAGGCGAGCTCGTACCTTCGACGGATCAGGAATCGCATGCACGACGACATTGCATCCGTTCTGCGAACGATCAACGAGGACTTGGCTCCGGCGCGCTCGACGGACCCGGTCGTAGGAAGGGTCAAGGACTTCACTTCCATAGTCCAGAGAGCGCAGCATGAGGGCGTTGCGATTTGGGAATGCTCATTGCGCAACAGGAGGGAAAAAGACGCCGCGAAAGTCGTGTTCGAGAAGATCGCATCGTACGTCGTCCACAAGACGGGACAGAACGTCTGAACACGGCCTACCGAGGAATGGACGCGTGCCGAAGGAATTGACCGCCGTGGAACGCCGTCGCATCGACGCAGCGGTCAGATTCTTCGTCGACAATCGGCGTTCTTTCGAGCTGGTAACCGAGGCACTGCTGGAATCCCTGACGCGGGATCCGGAGCTGAAGGATTTCGTCCACTTCACCAGGCACCGCGTCAAGGCGGAGGACAGCCTGCGCGCCAAGCTCGAAAGACTTGCCTTGTCCAGGGACGACAGGGACGACAGAGCCGTCTCAGGCGACAGTGATGCCATCGATACGTCCAACCTCTTCGAGAACATCACGGATCTTGCCGGACTCCGGATCATTCATCTGCACACGGATCAGTTGGTCCGGATGCACCCGTTGATCCTGAAGAGTCTTCGATTAGCGCATCATTCGTCAACAGACACGGGCTGAAATGAGGCCCGGCGGATCAAAGTTCACCGATCGGCGTCAAGGTTCCTTCTGGCGCCCGACGCCTCGAATACCCACCTCCAGTATGCCTCGAATGGGCAGGTCGGCGGCCTGGAATTTGCGTGCGTCGGTAACCGGTCTTGTTGGAGAGGTCGACAGGGGCGCCAACTCGGCGGGCGAGACCGCGATTCGGCTGGACAGGGCCGGAAGGGCTGGCGGTCGGTTTCGTGTACGGTCCGTCGCGGTGGAGAGCCACCCTGAACCCGCGGCCGGGGACGGTCGGTGGTCCGCAGCCTCAGGCAGGCGGCGGCAGTGCCAGTGCGTCGGGAACGACAGGTTCCGGGGCGCACAGCATCGTGGCAAGCAGAGCGGGCAAGTCGAGGTTGCGTTGGCGGGCGGTGCGCACCACGCCGGCCGGCACCTGCTGGGTGTCAGCCCCCGCCGGGTGCGGTTGCCGCCGCACACCTTGCGGGTGACCACCGCGGGGCGGATGGCCTGTTCGGCCCGCCAGTTGGTGGCTTCGATCGACGGGTCGCACAAGAAGAGGAACACGGCAGCGAATTCGTTGGCCAGATGCCTGGCGAAGCGCTCGGCGTCGGCCACCGGCGGCGGCGTGTCGATCAGTCGGCCGAGCCGGGCAACGAGTCGGCCGCGGGCCGACGCCAGGCCGTGCTCGGTGATGCCGCCGGCGTTGCAGCGTTTCCGCAGCGCGAGACCGTCCTGCAGGACCGCCTGCACCCGGCCGGCCCAGGAACTGTCGGGATGGTCGGTCTGCAATTGCTTGCAGCGTCTCGACAGGTGGTTCAGGCAGCTCTGGTGCGGAGCGTGCTTGAAGCCGCGGTACGCCGCCCACCCGTCGCGCACCAGCACGCCGGCGAAGTCGGGGCCGAGCACCGTCGCGGCATCGTCGAACCCGCGGCCGTCGCAGATGGCGTAGACCGTCGTCTCCGGTGTGGTGAACGCCCACAGCCAGTGGCGGACCGCGTTCACACGCCAGCCGGTCTCATCCGGGGTGACCACCGGACTGCGGCGGACCTGCTCGCGCAGCGCCGCATACGCCGGCGACGCGGCGTCGGCCGTGCGGTGCAGCAGTTGGACCAGGCCGCCCGGGGTTGCCGCCAGTCCGAACTGCGTCTGCAGAACGCGGGCGACCTTCCCCAACGGCATGCCCAGCTCGGTGTGCAACTCGACGACCAGCGCGGCGACGTTCGGACCCAACTGCACCCCGGCCGCGCCCAACGCGTCGGAGGTCTGCAGCGCGTGCCGGCCCTGCACCCGCCGCCGGCACTGCGACGCTTCCAGTGACCCCGCTCCTCGATCAGCTTCGCCTTTTCTCCTTCAAGGCGTTCGATGCGCACGTCCCGAGGGTCCCGCTGATGTCCGGGACCGTTCGAACCGCCGCGGTCGTCGCCGCGTCTTTGTTTAACGGGTGATTCGTCAACAAACACGGGCATGGAGTGGGCCGGGAGCGTCGAAGCCCGCGTGCCGACGAGGCTTCCCTTGGTGGACGGTGCGTCGTACGCGGGATGCTGCCGTGACTGCACTGTATACCCTGCCGCTTTGCAGGCTGCCGAGCAGCTACGGTTGGAAGCATCCTCCGGATATCCGGCCGCCGAGCCTACGGGGGAGCGTTTCGACACTTCACCCGGCGCGGCAGTCAGCCGCGGGTCGGTCGCGCGTCAATGCGCTCGTTCCGGTGCTGCACTTGACGCGGACGGCGGCGGCAGGCCGAATACGTCGGGGACGATGGGCTCGGGGGCACGCGACATCGTGGCGACCAGCGCAGGCAGGTCGAGGTTGCGTTGGCGGGCGGTGCGTACAACGCCGGCGAGGACCTGCTGGGTGTCGGCGCCCTTGCGGGTGCGGTTGCCGCCGCACACCTTGCGGATGACGACGGCGGGCCGGATGGCTTGTTCGGCGCGCCAGTTGGTGGCGTCGACCGACGGGTCCCACAGGAACGTGAAGAGGGCGGGGAAATCGACGGCCAGGTGGGCGGCGAAGCGCTCGGCGTCGTCCAGCGGCGGCGGGTTGTCGATCAGCCGGCTGAGCCGGGCGGGCAGTCGGCCACGGGCGGTGGCCGGGCCGTGGTCGCTCAGGCTGCCGGCGTTGCGCCGGTCGCGCAGCGCGAGGCTGGCCTGCAAGGTGTCCTGCACCTGACCGACCCACCCGCAGTGGGATGCTCCTCCAGCAGATGCTCACACCGTCGAAGCAGGTGCTGCAGGCAAGATTGGTGCTCGCCGTTGGTGTAACGGCGGTAGACCACCCACCCGTCGCGCACGAGCACGCCGTCGAAGTCGGCTCCCGGGACCGCTTGGGCGTCGTCGAATCCGCGGCCCGCGCAGACGGCGTAGACGGTCGTCGTCGGGGTGACGGCCGCCCACAACCAGTGGCCGACGGCGCCGACCCGCCAACCGGTCTCATCGGCCGTGACCACCGGGGCGTTGCGGACCTGCTCGCGCAACTGCTCGCAGGCCGGCCGCGCGTCGCGGGCCGCACGATGCAGCAGATGCTGGAGGCCCCCCGGCGTCACCTGCAGGCCGAAGCGGGTCTGCAGCAGGTCGGCGACCTTGGCCAGCGGCAGGCCGCCGTGCGTGTGCAACTCGACGACCAGCGCGACCACACCGGGGCCGAGCTGTGCGCTGGCCGCCCCCAACGCGTCGGAGGTCTGCAGGGCGTGGCGGCCCTGAATACGCCGCCGACACTGCGGGCAGTGGCCGACCTCGATGTCGAAGCGGCGCACCACGGGGCGCACCGGGGGAAGGTCTTCCTGATACTGCGCCGCCGCGCCGGTCACTTCGACCGCGCCGCCGCAGTCCGGACACCTCGTCGGCGCCGGCGCCGCCAAGGCCTCGTCGACGTGCGCCGGGCACGGGCGGCGTCCCTGCCGGCCATGGCGCGTACCGGGCCGTCGGCCGGGACGACCACCGCGACCCTGCGGCCGCTTCTTGGCGAAAGGTGCGGCTTGCCGCCGTCCCGCGCGGCGCTCGGTCGCCAACTGCTGTTCAGGTGCTCGTTCTCGCGCCGCAGGCGCTCGTTCTGACGCTGCAAGCCGTCCTTCTCACGGGTGCACGCCTTTGTGGCGCGCCAGTTCGTCACGCAGTCGCGTGATCTCCCGGTCCTGTTGCTCGATGACAACATCCCGAGGGTCCTGCTCGGGAGGAGCTTTGTCCAAGATGGCGCGGATGCGGCGCAGCAGGCCCACGCCCCTTCTCTATCGGCACCGCGCATCAAGACCTTTACCCCCCCAACACGCGGATTTGCCCGGACCCCGCTAAACGAAGACCTCGCGCTGTTCGGATTCAGATGGGGCGGCCACTCGAAGACCACAAATTGCTCGCTTCGACACTTCCAGGAACGTACTGCCCGCCGCCAATCGCTCGAGTCGGCGACGGTGATGCTGAATCAGATAGTAGAGAAAATAGACGCACGTGTTCTTCTTCGGCACCAAGTTTTGGAACCCTGATTCGTAGCCATCGCGATCATGTTGATGGCGCATGCGCCGATAGTTGCTCGCGTTGTCATCAACAGTGAATATGGGGGCAAGAGCGACGCCGAGGAATGCGCCAATCCCGCGTCGGTGATAGTCGAAGCCGTCTCCGAGATGACCCGCCCTCGGAGTCCCGTCACGTCGGTCGGCGTGGCCCAACGAACGTCTCCGTTCCAGTATCAGCCTGTGGCAAAAGTCGGGCGCGGACTCGACGGATCCCGCCGCGTGTCCTACACTGCCTGCATGGCGATGGGCAAGCGACCGGCGGCGCGGCAGGCGCCGCCGATGTGGGTGCACAGCGAGGACCTTCCGACGAGCGATGGACATCCGTTCTTCGAGCGGCTGAACCGGATTCTGGAGGAGTCCGGGTTTGACGCCTTCGTGGAGAGGTTGTGCTCGAGCTTCTACGCGGAACGACTGGGCCGTCCGAGTCTGCAGCCGGGGCGGTACTTCCGGTTGCTGTTCATCGGGTTCTTCGAGGGCGTGTCGTCGGAGCGGGGAATTGCGTGGCGGGTGGCCGATTCGCTGAGTCTACGGTCGTTTCTGGGCCTGGACCTGACGGAGGCGGCGCCGGACCACTCGACGCTGTCGCGGACGCGCCGGCGGATCGACGACGAGACGCACGAGGCGGTGTTCACGTGGGTGCTGGAGCGCGCGGCGGAGGCGGACCTGGTTCGGGGGAAGACGATCGGCATTGACGCGACGACGTTGGAAGCGAACGCGGCGATGCGCAGCATCGAGCGTCGGGACACGGGAGAATCGTACGACGCGTTTCTGCAGGGGTTGGCGGAGGCGTCTGGGATAGCGACGCCGACGCGGGCGGAATTGGCGCGGTTCGACCGGTCGCGGAAGGACAAGACGGCGTCGAACAAGGACTGGCAGTCCCCGCAGGACCCGGACGCAAAGATCACGAAGATGAAGGACGGTCGGACGCACTTGGCGCACAAGGTGGAGCACGGGGTCGACATGGACACGGGTGCCGTCGTAGCGGTGACGGTGCAGGACGCATCGGAGGGCGATACGGCGACGCTGCCGGAGACGCTGACGAAGGCGTCGGAGCAGGTGGAGGCGGTGCAGCCGGACGGACGTGAGGTCGAGGAGGTGGTGGCGGACAAGGGGTATCACAGCGACGCGACGCTGGTTGCGCTGGACGAATTGGAGGTCCGCAGCTACATCTCGGAGCCGGAGCGCGGCCCGCGCCGCTGGCAGGACAAGCGGACGGGCGAGACGCCGCCGGAGAAACGGGCTGCGCAGAAGGCGTTGTATGGGAACCGCCGGCGTACTCGTGGGGCTCGGGGTCGTCGTCTGCAACGGCGGCGTGGGGAGCTGGTGGAGCGTCCGTTCGCTCATCAGTATGAGACCGGGGGCATGCGGCGGGTGTGGGTGCGCGGTCATGAGGAGGTTCGCAAGCGCGTGCTCATCCAGGCGGCGGCTTGCAACCTGGCGCTGCTCCTGCGCCGCCGGACGGGCACCGGCACGCCCCGGAGCCTGCAGGGGCGGGCTCTTTCGGCCATTTTCTGCTGGATCGAGTGTCAGATCAGCCTCTGGGGGCGTCTGAGGCCCTTCTGGGGCCTCCAGTGGGTGCCGACCGCGCTCAACGGCCCAATCGCTCATCGCCAAGCCACTTGAACAGGCGACTCAGCGAGACACACTTCTGCCACGGGCTGTTAGAGTATAGGCTTGCGAGGGCGACGATGAAGATACCGCCGGCCGGGTCGGTGCCGACCGTGATCGCAGCCGTGGCGGTGGCCGTGGCGACGGCGGGGAGCGGGCGCCCCGGCAGCGCTTCCGATCACCTCCTGGCCGCCTCGGCTGCTCCCCCTCCGCAGGCGTCTCCCGCATCGGCGCCGCCTGCACCGGCTTCGCCCGCATCGATGCGCCGCCTCCTGAATCGATACTGCGTCGCCTGTCACAACGAGCGCCGGGTCAACGCGGCGGGCGGGGCCGCGTCCGTGCTCGATGCGCAGCTCCGGGCGACGGGGCTCGCGCTGGACGTGGCGGACGCGGAACGGCCGAGCGCCGACGCGGCGCTGTGGGAGCGGGTGATCGCGAGGCTCAATGCGGGTTCGATGCCGCCGGCCGGGCGCCCGCGACCGGGCGCGGAGGAGACGCGCGCGGTCACGCGCTGGCTGGAGGCGCGGATCGACCGGGCGGCTGCGGCGAACCCGAATCCGGGCCGGACCGGGTCGCTGCACCGCCTGAACCGCACGGAGTACGGCAACGCGATCCGTGACCTCCTCGCGCTCGAGATCGACGTGGCGGCGCTGCTGCCCGGGGACGAGACGTCGGACACCGGGTTCGACAACAACGCGGAGGTGCTCTCGATCTCGACCGCGCAACTGGAGCGGTACCTGTCGGCCGCGCGGAAGATCTCGCGGCTGGCCACCGGCGTCACGACGGCGCCCGACTTCGCGCGCTTCGAGAACTCCGTGCTGCTGACGCAGGCGGACCGGCAGCACGAGGACCTGCCGCTCGGCTCCCGCGGCGGGCTCTCCGCCACGCACCATTTTCCGGCCGACGGCAACTACATCTTCCGCATCGCGCTGACGACCAACTGGCAGGACTACGTCCGCGGCATGGGGCGGCGGAACGTCCTCGACCTCCGCATCGACGGCAGGCTCGTCCGGCGGTTCACGGTGGGGGGCGAAGCGCCGGGCACGCCGGCCCCCACGACCTGGTCGCCGGCGGAGGCGGGCGATCCCGAGTGGGAGCGGTACGTCCGCGAGTCGGCCGCCCATCTGGAAGTCCGCGCGCCGGTCGATGGCGGACCGCACGTCGTCGGGGTCTCGTTCGTCCGCAACCGGTGGGAGCCCGAAGGCCCCCTGCAGCCGGTGATGAAGGGCGCGGTCCTGTCGAACGACGAGAAGTATCACGGGAACGCCGAGGTCCAGGCGCTGACGATCGAGGGACCTTACGAGGGGGCGGCGGTGCCCGCGGACACGCCGAGCCGGCGGCGGATCTTCGCGTGTCGGCCCGCCAATGCGCCGGAGGAGGGCGCGTGCGCCGAGCGGATCCTGTCGCGGCTGGCCCGCCTCGCCTATCGCCGGCCGCCGACCGAGCGGGACGTCGAGACGCTGCTCGAGTTCTTCCGGGACGGGCGGGCCAGGGAGGGCGGCAGCTTCGACACCGGCATCCAGCTCGCGCTCGAGCGGCTGCTCGTCGATCCGGACTTCCTCCTGCGGGTGCAGGAGGACCCGCCCGGCGCGGCGCCGGGACAGGCGTACGCGCTCCGGGACCTGGAGCTCGCGTCCCGCCTGTCGTTCTTCCTGTGGAGCAGCATCCCCGACGAGGAGCTGCTCGACGTGGCCGAGCGCGGCGCGCTGGCGGATCCCGCGACGTTGCGCCGGCAGGTGCGGCGCATGCTCGCCGATCCGCGCAGCGAGGCGCTGGTGAGCAACTTCGCCGCGCAGTGGCTGCACCTGCGGAACCTCGACGAGGTGAACGCCGAACCCTCGGTCTATCCCGAGTTCGACCAGGAACTGGTGGAGGCGTTCCGGCAGGAGACGGCGCTGTTCATCGCCAGCACCCTCGACGAGGACCGGAGCGTCCTGGACCTGCTCGGCGCCGACTACACGTATCTGAACGAGCGGCTGGCCCGGCACTACGGCATTCCCGGGGTCTACGGGAGCCGCTTCCGGCGCGTGACGCTCCCCGACCTGGAGCAGCGGGGCGGGTTGCTGGGCCATGGATCGCTGCTGTCGCTGACCTCCTATCCGCACCGCACCTCGCCCGTCCTGCGCGGGCGGTGGCTCCTGGAAGCGATCTTCGGCGCGCCGCCGCCGGGTCCTCCGCCCGACGTGCCGCCGTTGCCGGAGCGGGGGGAGAACGACGCACCGGCGTCGATCCGCGAGCGTCTGGAGTTGCACCGGCGCAATCCGGCGTGCGCGAGCTGTCACCGGCTCATCGATCCGCCGGGCTTCATGCTGGAGCACTACGACGCCATCGGGAGGTGGCGGTCCGTCACCGAGGCGGGCTGGCCGGTCGACGCGGCCGGGACCCTGCCGAACGGGGCGACGGCGGTGGGCCTCGCCGGACTGCGGGGCCTGTTGCTCGAAGCGCCCGGGCAGTTCGTGAGCACGCTCACCGAGCGGCTCCTGGCCTACGCCCTCGGGCGCCAGCCGCGGTACTACGACCAGCCGACGGTGCGCGGCATCGTCCGCAACGCGGCCGCGGACAAGCATCGCTGGTCGTCGATCATTCTCGGGATCGTCGAGAGCCCGGCGTTCCTGATGCGCCGGGCGGCGGGGTGACCGGGAGCAGAGTGACCGGCAACGGGTTCGACCTGGGCGGCCTGGGAGACTGCGCGCAGATCGTGCTGACGCAGCGACGCCGAGCTGACACGAGCCGACGAGGGGATTGACATGAAAGGCACCAACATCTTCACCGCGAAACCCTTGTCCCGCCGGACGGTCCTGCGGGGCGTGGGCGCCACCGTGGCGCTGCCGTTCCTGGACGCCATGGCGCCCGGCGTGTCGGCGCTGGCGCGGACTGCCGTCAAGCCCATTCGCCGCTTTCAGGCGATCTTCGTGCCGAACGGAATGGCGATGGAGTACTGGTCGCCGGCGACGGCGGGACGCGACTTCGAGATCACGCCGATTCTGCAGCCCTTCGCGCCGTTCCGGGACCGGATGCTCGTCTTCTCGGGGCTCCGATCGTCGTGGACCTACGTCCATGCGGGGGCTTCCGGTTCGTTCCTGACCGGCACGAGACGCGGGGGGACGTCGGAAACGGACGTGGTGGCCGACACGTCGATCGACCAGATCCTCGCGCGCGGGTTCGGCGCCTCGACGCCGCTCGCCTCGCTCGAGCTGTCGATAGACAAGGAGGCCAACGCGGGACAGTGCACCTCCGGCCTGAGCTGCGCGTACACCCAGACGATCGCGTGGCGCACGCCCACCATGCCGCTGCCGATGGAGAACAACCCGCGGGCGGTGTTCGAGCGGTTGTTCGGCGACAGCGGCTCGACCGACCCTGCCGTGCGGCTCGCCCGCATGCACGAGAAGCGGAGCATCCTGGACTCCGTGCTGGACAAGCTGGCGGACGTCGAACGCCGGGTCGGGACGGACGATCGGCGCAAGGTCGCCGAGTATGCCGCCGCGGTCCGCGACGTCGAGCGACGCATCGAGGTGGCGGAATCGAAGAGCGACGCGCAGGTCCTGGCGCAGGAGCCTCGCGGTGTCCCGTCCACGTTCGAGGAGCACGTCGCGCTGATGTTCGACCTCCAGTTCCTGGCCCTGCGGAGCGACCTCACCCGGGTGGCCACGTTCATGCTCGGCCGGGAGCAGAGCACCCGCACCTATCCCGAGGTGGGCGTCGCCGAACCGCATCATCCGCTGTCGCACCACGGCAACGATCCCGCGCAGATCGCCAAGATGTCCAGGGTCAACACGTACCACGCGGCGCTGACGGCGCGGTACCTGGAGCGGCTGCGGGCGACGCCGGACCAGGACGGATCGCTCCTGGACAACATGACCATCCTGTACGGCACGTGCATGTCCAACAGCACGCGTCATGCGGGCAACAACGTGCCGCTCCTGGTGCTCGGCGGCGGTGCGGGGCGGCTCAGGGGAGGGCGGCATCTGCGGTACGACGCGGGGACCACGCACGCCAATCTCCTGCTCACCCTGCTGGACAAGTTCGACGTCCGCCTCGAGCGTGTCGGCGGCAGCACCGGGCCCTTGCCGATCGACGAGATCGATACGCTGTCGGAGGTGTAAGGGCTGCGCGCCAGCGCGCCGGGAATCCGCAAGGCGGCGCTGGCGCGAACGGCGCTGGTTCAGGGAGTTCGCGCTGCGGAGCTGCGGAAGTGGTGACGCAGACGACGTGGAGCAAGGAGGATACCGACGATGTCAGGAGCCCGCGTCAAGAGCCCCGCTGCATGCGGGCGGCGATGCATCCCGCCCGGACGGCGTTGCGCATGGACGCGGGTGGCGCGCGTGTGCCGATTCGGGTTGCTGCTGGCCCTGGCGGGAGTCCGCGCCGCGGCCGCGGCCCCGCCCGAAGCGCCGCTCGCCGACGCCGCGCGGCAGGCCGACTGGGCCGCGGTCCAGGCGCTGCTGCAACAGGGCGCCGACGTCGACGCGCGCCAGGGGGACGGCTCCACCGCTCTGCACTGGGCGAGTTACTGGGACCATCGCGAGATCGCGGCGCTGCTGATTCGCGCCGGGACCGACGTGGATGCCGCCACCGACCTCGGGGTCACCCCGCTCTGGGCCGCCTGCGAGAACGGCAGCCCGGCCCTGGTGGAGATCCTGCTCGCGGCCGGCGCCGACCCGAACGTGGCGTTGCCGTTCGGGGAGACGCCCCTGATGACGGCGGCCCGCACGGGCAATGCGGACGTGGTCGGCCAGTTGCTGGCCGCGGGCGCCGACGTCGACGCCGCCACCGGGGCAGGGGCCTACGGCGCGCAGACGGCCCTCATGTGGGCGGTCGCGCAACGACATGCCGCGGTCGTGGAGGTGCTCCTGGCCCACGGCGCCGACGTGAACGCGCGCTCGACCACGTTCACGGAGACCGTCAAGACCATCCCGACGTATGCGAACTACGGTCTCCGGTGCGTGCCCCGGGACGAGTGCTACATCACCGAGGTCCGGAGCGGGGGGTTCACGCCGTTGCTGTTCGCCGCTCGATCGGGCGACCTCGCCGCGGCGCGGCTGCTCGTGGACGCGGGCGCCGACGTGAACGAGGCCACGCCGGACGGGGCCAGCGCACTGGCGGTGGCGGCCCTCAGCGGGCATGGAGCGGTCGGCGCGCTCCTGCTGAACCGCGGTGCGGACCCGAACGCGGCCGGCGGTGGGTACGCACCGCTGCATGCCGCGATTCTGCACCGGGACGCGACGCTGGCGGAGGCGCTCCTGTCGGCCGGGGCGGATCCGAACGCCCGGGTGTCGACCTCGACGCGCTACACCCGCGACAGCGCGGACTTCTTCTTCCCGCCCTGGTTCGTCGGGGCGCCGGCGTTCTGGCTGGCGGCGCGCCACCGGGAAGCGGGGATCATGCGCCTGCTGGCCCGCTACGGCGCCGATCCCCTGGCCACGCACGGTCCGGCGTACTGGACCCGCGACCGAGGGACGGCCGCCGGCCGGACGTGGGTGGAGGAAGGCGAGACCACGGCGCTGATGGCGGCGGTCGGACTGGGAGGACGGGACCCGCTCTGGTCGGTGGACCACCGCGCCAGAGTCGCCGAAGCGACGGAGCTCGGACGGGGACCCGCCCGCACCGCTGCCCAGGCGGCGACGCTGGAGGCGGTGCGGGCGGCGGTCGAGCTGGGCGTCGACGTCAACGCCGCGAACGCGCGCGGGCAGACGGCCGTCGGCGAGGCCCTGGCCGACGGGTTCGACGAGGTGGCCGCGTTTCTCGACGAGCACGGGGCGGCGCCCCCGCTCGGCGCGTCGGACAGCACGCGAAGAAGACGGTGAAGCGCGTGGCGACCGGTGTCTGCAACCGTTCTACGGCGCAGACCCCTACCGCGGCATCCGGCGATCCAGGAACAGGCGGAACGCGAGGTCGGCGCCCGTCACGCTGACCGAGAGTCGCATCCCCGGCGGATCCGGGCGCTCGAAGATCAGCCGGTAACGCTTCGACACCACGTCGTAGTGATCGTTCATCCGCTCCGCGAGCCGCGGCAGCACGTGCTCGTAGCCGGTCGGGGCCACGAAGTTCTCGACGCTGCCGCTGGTGTTCTCCACGAGGCTGAGGGCGTACTGCGGCAGCCGCTGCTGCGCCCGCACGCCCCCGCGCGTCGCCAGCATCACCGCGTGCACGGTGACCCCGTTGGCGATCAGCGGATCGAGCAGCTCGGCATACCGGTTGTCGTTGTAGTTGCCGCTCGCTTCCGTGCCGTCGGTCAGCACCAGCACCATGACCGGGAACGCATCGTCCTCCTCGAAGCGGCGATCCCAGGTCTCGCGGACACCGTCGAGCAGCCGCACCCCCGCGCCGCGGTCCGGGAAGAGGAGGCCGACGCCCTCCTTCAGCGCCGCGCGATCGGTCGTGAAATCGACGCGCTGCCGAACGCTGCGGGCGATGGTGACCAGAGACACCTCGTGCCGCGGCGCCAGCATGTCGAGAAACCCGTCGAGCCCGGCGCGGAGCGGGTTGAGCGCGTTGGTCTCCAGGATACGGTCGCCGTTGTCGATCAGCATCGCGATCTTCATCGGCTCCGTATCGAGATCCGCCGACAGGATCCCGCCCGAGCGGCCGTTCTCGGAGACCTCGAAGTCGTTGGGCGCAAGGTCGAGCACCGGCTCCCCGGTCGACCGGCGGGTCACCTCGACGAACACCTGCCCCGGCAACTGCGCCGTAGCGCCAGACGGCAGGAAGCAGCAGGCAAGAAGGACGGCCACGAGAACGACATGCCGCACGTCGGACTCCTGCTACTGCATGCGGAGCCCGGCGAACAACCCGGTGATGCGGGCGCCGGGGCGCGTGAGCGAGGCCGAGATCTGCGCGCCGGGCGGATTCGGGCGCTCGTAGACCACGCGGTAGCGCTTCGACACGTTCTCGTAGTGGGCGTTCATGCGGTCGGCGATGCCCACGAGCGTCTGCTCGAGTCCGGTCGCCGCCGCGATGTTCTCGTAGAGGCCGCCGGTATTCTGCGACAGGTTCAGGGCGTACTGGTTGATGACGCTGCCGCCGCGCGACGACAGCAGCACGACGTGCACGGTGATCGCATTGGTGAGCAGCTCGTTGACCAGGTCGACGTACTCGTTCTCGTTGTAGTGGCCGCTCGACTCGGTGCCGTCGGTCAGCACCATCACGAACACGGGAAACGGTTCGTCGTCCTCGAAGCGGCGCTCCCAGGTCTCGCGAATGCCGTCCAGCACGACCGCGCCCGCGCCCCGGTCGAGAAAGATCGAACCGGCCGATTCCTTCAGCCGCACGCGGTCGGTGGTGAAGTCGACCCGGCGCTGGATGTTCCTGCCGATCGTGAACAGCGAGACCTCGTGCGGCGGCGGGACGGCGTCGAGAAACCCGTTCAGCGCATCGCGGAGGGGATTGAGGGCGTTCGTCTCGACCATCCGATCGCCGTTGTCGACCATGAGCGCGATCTTCATCGGCGCCACCGGCTCCACCGACACGATGCCCGCCTCGGTCCCGTCCTCCCGCACCACGAAATCGGACGCCGCAAGACCCGGCACGAACTGCCCGGCCCCGTCGGTCACCTCGATGAACAGTTGCCCGAGCGCCTGGGCCGCGGCCACGGACGGCGCGGCCAGCACGGCCGACAGGGCGACGACGATGGCGAAGCGCAGCATGCGGGACCTCCCGTCTCCGGCGGATGTTCCAGGCGCTGTCTCGATCGGCGCCGTGTCGGGCAGTATACTGCGCGGCTCCCGGCCGCACCCGCCGCTACACCTGATATCGTCCTGTCCCGGATCCATGTCGCGCTTCCGCCCGGCCATCGACGCCCTCGACGCCTACGTGCCCGGCGAACAGCCGCCCGACGGCGCCGGCGTCGTCAAGCTGAACACGAACGAGAACCCGTACCCGCCCAGCCCGCGCGCCCTCGCCGCGCTGGGCGCCATCGACGGGGAGACCCTGCGCCGCTATCCGCAACCGTTCGCCGATACGTTCCGGCGGAGCGCCGCCGAGGTGCTCGGCGTCGATCCGGAGTGGATTCTGGTGGGCAACGGCAGCGACGACCTGCTGACGATGCTCTTCCGCGCCGTCACCGGGGCGGGACGCGCGGTCGCGTATCCGGCGCCGACGTACGTCCTGTACCGCACCCTGGCCGCCATTCAGGACGCGCCGGTGCGGGAAGTCCCGTTCGACGAGGAGTACGCGCTGCCGGTGGACGCCCTGGCGGTCGCGGGGGCGGCGCTGACCATCGTCGCCAACCCCAACAGCCCGTCCGGCACCGCGGCGCCGGTCGAGCAGCTCGCGGAACTCGCCGACCGGACGGCCGGCATCCTCGCCGTCGACGAGGCGTACGTCGCGTTCGCCGCGGCGTCGGCCCTCGATCTGGCGCGCCGCTGCGATCGCGTCATCGTCCTGCGCACCCTGTCCAAGAGCCACGGTCTCGCCGGCCTGCGGCTCGGCTTCGGCATCGCCCACCCGGACCTGCTGGCCGGACTCGCCAGGGTGAAGGACAGCTACAACGTGGACGCCGTTGCAGCCGCGGTAGGCGCCGCGGCGATTCGCGACGTGAGCCATACCCGCGAGACGGTGGAGCGGATCCGGACGACCCGCACCCGGCTCGGCGAGGCGCTCGCGGACCGCGGCTTCCGGGTCTGGCCGAGCCAGGCCAACTTCGTGCTGGCGCGACCCGCGGACGGCGGCGCCCGCCGTCTGTACGAGGGGTTGCGGGAGCGCGGCGTGCTGGTACGGTACTTCGCCGAGCCGGGTCTGGCCGACAAGCTGCGCATCACCGTCGGCACCGAGGAGCAGACCGCGCGGCTGCTCGCCGCGCTCGCCGCGCTGACGCCCTGACCGGGCCCGTCAATCGTCGCCTGCGGCTCCGCTTACCGCCCAACCAACCCTCGCCAGGAGTCTGCGCCGTAGAACGGCGCAGACTCCTGGCGCCGCGCCGCAGGGCAGCGAGCCAGCGGTTTATCATGACGCGGTGACAAGCCCCACATTCCGCCCCTCGAGGACGGCGCGCCTCGTCGCACTGGCGGCATGCCTGCTGCTCGCCGCCGGCGCGGCCGCCCCCGCCGCGGCCCAGTCGACGGTGGACCGCTACGAGCTCGACCGCAACCGCAAGCGCGAGCGCGACCGGACGTTCCGCCGGCTCGCCGACGGCGTCCTGCGCATGAAGAAGCTCGCCTACGAGAGCCGGGCCGACAGCCTCGAAATCCCGTTCTACCTCTTCGAACCCCTGCATCTGCGGGGACCGCGGGGACATGCCGCGCTGGTCTGGATTCACGGCGGCGTGCACGGCGACCTCGATCCGACCTATTTCCCGTTCATCCGGGAGGCGGTGGCGCGCGGCTACGTCGTCCTCGCCCCCGAGTACCGCGGCAGCACCGGCTACGGCCGCGCGCACCACCACGCCATCGACTACGGCGGGTACGAAGTGGACGACTGCCTGACCGCGGTGGACTACCTGCGCCGCCACCTGCCGTACGTCGACCCGGAGCGGCTCGGGATCATCGGCTGGAGCCACGGCGGATTCATCACGCTGCACTCGGTGTTCCGCGACCCGACGTCCTTCAAGGCGGCGGCGGCGATGGTGCCGGTGACGAACCTCGTGTTCCGGCTGTCGTACAAGGGCCCGCGCTACGCGCGGCACTTCGTGGCGCAGGAGCGCATCGCCGGCCCGGTGCACGAGCGGCGCGACGTCTACGTCGACCGGTCACCCCTCTACCACGTCGACAAGCTGCAGACGCCGCTGCTCGTCCACGTCGCTGACAACGACCGCGACGTCAATTTCGAAGAGGCGCAGCAGCTCATCCACGCGCTCGAATACCTGAAGCCCGATCTGGCGGAGACGCGCATCTACCGCGACCCGCCGATCGACCGGTTCGGCGGCGGCCACCGGTTCAACCGGCGGGTCGATCGGGACCGCGGCTACCGGCGCGTCGACAGCCCCGAGCAGCGCGATTCGTGGAACCGGATCTGGACCTTCTTCGACTGGCATCTCCGGCCGTACCTGACCCGCACCCGGTAGGGCGGGAACTTCGGACCTGCCGCATCGCACGCCGGGAGCGACCGCCTGAAGACGGGAAAGCCCTGAACCTGCAGACCGCACTTCACGCGCCGGGAACCAGCCGCCGGAGCCGGCGCGCCGCAGCTTCGAGGGTTTCCCGGCCGCGGCAGAACGCGAACCGCAGATACCGCGCCCCGTCGGCGCTGCGCCCGTAGAAGTTGTCGCCCGGCACCGCCGCCACCCCGACCTGCTCGATCAGGTGCATGGCCGCGGCCAGCGGGGCGAGACCGGCCAGGCCGCGGACGCCGCGGTAGTCCGCGAAGAAGTAGTAGGCGCCGCGCGGCTCGGCCATCCGGAACCCGGCGTTCCGCAACGCGCCGCCGAGAATCGCACGCTTGTCCGCGTAGTCCCGTGCGAGATCGCGGAAGAACGCCGGCGGCATGGCGAGCAGCGCGACGGCGGCCTTCTGCAACGGCGTCGGCGCCTGCACCACGAGCGTGTCGTGGACGGCGCGAATGGCCGGCGTCAGGCGCGGCGGTGCGAGCACCCAGCCGATGCGCCAGCCGGTGGCGTTGGCCGTCTTGGAGATGGAGTTGACGACGATGGTCCGCTCGCGCATGCCGGGCCAGGCCGCTATCGACCGATGGCGCGCGCCGTCGAAGACGACGTGCTCGTAGATCTCGTCCGCGACCACGACGAGGTCCTGCGCGCGCGCCACGTCGGCGATCGTCGCCAGGTCCTCGGCCGCGAACACCTTCCCGGTCGGATTGTGGGGCGTGTTGAGAACGAGCAGGCCGGCGCCCTCCGCCGCGCGTCGCAGCACGTCCGGCTCCAGCCGCCACGCCGCGCCGTCCTCGTCCTCGTGCAACGTGACGAAACGGGGCTCGAGCCCGAAGATCTCCGCCTGCGCCGGATACATCTCGTGGAACGGCTCGACGACGACAACGCCGTCGCCGCGGCGTCCGACCGCCGCGAACACCGCGGCGAGCCCCTCGGTGGAGCCGAGGACGACCGTCGTTTCGGCCTCCGGGTCGGGCTCGAACCCGCTCCAGCGCGCCGTATAGGCGGCAACCGCCTGCCGCAGCTCGGGCAGGCCGAACGGATAGGAGTACTGGTTCAGCTCGTCGCGACGCCCCTGCAGAGACTCCAGCGCATCCCGCAGCGACGCCGGCGAGCCGCCGGCGCCCGCGCCGGGCCAGCCGGCCGTCGTGACCTGCTCGAGTCGTCGGATCCCCTCGTCGCTGCCTCCCAGCAGCGCGGTGACCGCCGCCCAGACGAGAGGGAACGGCGGCGGCTCGTCGGTGAACCCCTGCGCCAGGTTGATCGCCCCATGCCGCCGCGCGAGGCGCGTCATGCGCCGGATGACCGATTCGCTGGCCGGCATGACCGGTCATTCTACGCCGCCGCTCGCTCGCCGGTCCGCAGCCGATGCGACGGGCGGGATGGTGCGCTCGCCGGCCGCCGCCTGCAGGAGCGCCGCGGGCGACCGGCGGTCCGAGCGCAGTCCGCAGGACGGGCCGTTGTAGGCTGTACTCGATGCCCGGCCCGCTCCTGGCCGTCGACGTCGCGTTCCTGCTGCCGCCGGCGGCGCAGGAAGTGGTGGCGCGACTCAACGCGCGGCTGACCGGCCCCCCGGCCGGCTTCCGGTTCGACGCCGGTCATCTGCCCCACCTGACGCTGGTGCAGCAGTTCGTCCCCGCGGCCGACCTGCCGCTGGTGGCAGCCGAGATCGGCGCCGTCCTGACCGCCACGGCGCCGCTGACCCTCACCGCCGAGCGTTTCGCGTCGAGCGGGCTGACGACGTCGCTCGCCGTCGCAAAGACGCAACCGCTCGCCACGCTGCACATGCGCCTCATGGACCGCCTCGCGCCGTTCGACGTGACCGCGGGCGGCGCCGACGCGTTCTGCGGAGAAGACGAACCGCCGCGCGCACGCGACGTCGAGTGGGTGACGCGGTTCCGGACCGCCGCGGCGTACGGCTCGTTCGAGCCGCACGTCACGCTGGGGGCCGGCGTCCTCGACGCGCCGGCGCCGGCATTCGATTTCCAGGCGGTCCAGGTCGCGCTCTGCAGGCTCGGACGCTTCTGCACGTGCCGTCGGGTACTGGCCTCGTGGACGCTCGCGGCGGAGGCCGGCGCGTGACCCTCGCCGTCGGCCTGCTCGCCGCCGTCGGTCTGGCGATCGCCAGCTACTTCACGGCCGTCGCCTGGCGCTGGACGACGCCCGACGGGCGCTGGATCCCGTCGTTCTGCCGGCTCGAGGAACGGACGTGCGCCGCGGTGGTCTTCACCCCGAGCGCGCGGGTGTTCGGCCCGCCCAACTCGCTCCTCGGCCAAGTGTTCTACGCGGCGTTGCTGGCGGGGGCCGCCTTCGACTGGCTCACCGATCCGCGACTCCGGCCGCTCTATCTCGGAGCCAGTCTGGTGACGGTCGGCCTCGGCGTCTACCTGAGCTACGCCCTGCTGTTCGTGCTCCGCGTTCCCTGCCGGCTCTGTTTCGCCTCCCACGGCATCAACGCCGTCATCTGCGGCCTTCTGCTGCTGCTTCGGACGGCAGGGTGAGCGCCGCGGCGACGGGTTCCGGAGCCGTCGCCTTCCCCGCCGACGCGATGCGTTCGCGGTCCCGGAGAATCAACTGGTATTCCGCCGAGCGCTTCCAGATACGGCCCGCGACCTCCGTCAGGTGGACCGCCTTCAACCCGAGATACAGGAACACGGCCCCCAGCAGGCCGACGGCCAGGTACTGCAACCCCTGCACCGCGGCGGGACCGATACGGCCGGTCAACAGGCCGAGCACCTGGTACGACAGGAACCCGCCGAGCGCCAGCAGCGGTCCGGTGACCGTCCGTACGCTCCACGACGCGACGCGCGACTGCTTCTCCATGACCGAGCTGACCGCCTGCAACCGATCGACCGCGCGATACAGGCCCGGGAAGTCGCACCCCGTCAGAATCTCCCGCAATGGCGCCTGGGCGCGGCAGACGCGCGCCACCCGCCGGTCGCCACGCAGCCAGGACGAACCGTCGATGACGATACGGTGACCGGGAAACCGCCGGCGCAGCCGTTCGACCAGCCGTGCGTGCGAGGCATCGCTGTGCTCCCCCGCCGTCGAGACGACGTCGACTTCGATCCGTCGCCGCGACGGGACGCAGACCACCTCGTGCAGGCCTCCGCCGTCGAGATCCTCGATGTACGCCGCGGCGTGCGGAAGAATGCCCTCGTGCAGCTTCGCCTCGTGATCGAGACGGGGCAGCACCGGCAGCGGCTCCGGCAGAGGCACCGACACCCTGTACACCTTGACCGCGTGCAGCCGCGCGAACGTCGACAGCGTATCGAGGAACTCGCGGCAGGCGGAGGCGTGCGCCGCGGAGGCGGACGGCGTCACGCGCCGACCATAGCACACGGTATTTCGGACCTCGCGGACGGGCGCCGCGGACGTCCCACGTTCCGGGGTATCGTGCTCGGCAGGCAGTCGTCAAGAACGGAGGGCACCCGACGTCGGAGCAGCAGCTCGGCGACGGGCGGTGATGCCCTGTACTGGTATAGTAACAGGCTCGACAGAGCACGCCTTTTCACCAAGGACGAGGGACTCAATGATCGCACGACGCAACGGCATGATCGGAACAGCGGCCGCGGCACTGCTGGTAGCGGCCAGCATCTTTTCCGCCAACGTGGCTGCACAGGACACGAAGTCGACGTGGGACGGCGTCTTCACCGCGGAGCAGGCGGAGCGCGGCGCGGAGGCGTATCAGCGGGAATGCGCACAGTGCCATCTCGACGACCTGCTCGGCGACGGGATCGCCCCGTCGCTCATCGGCGCGCCGTTCCACTTCCGCTGGAGCGAGCTGTCGGTCGGCGACATGCTGGTCGCCATCCGGACGACGATGCCGCAGGGCGCACCGGCCAGCCTGAGCCCGCGGGCCTACGTGGACATCGTCGCGTTCATGCTCCAGGCGAACGATTTCCCCGCCGGCGACATGGAGCTGCCGACCGACCAGGACGTCCTCGAGTCGATCATCATTCAGGAAGAGGGGCAGTAGCCCGCCGGCGGCATCCGGTTCGCCGCCCTGCGCCCGCGGCCTCTTGCGACGTGCGAGCGGCCGGCTTCGCGGCCGGCTGCTCGCTCGCCGTCCCGTGCCGGCTTCGCGGCCGGCTGCTCGCTCGCCGTCCCGTACGGAAAGGGATGCCGCACCGGGCCGGCGCTTTCACGTCGTGGTCGGCCTGCTCGTGCGGCCCCGAGGCGTGGGGAGCGCCAGATTCCGGCAACCTCCGGTCCATCGGGAGCCTGACGTTGGAGAGAGACAGACATACCGGTCCGGTTCGTTTCGCCATTTCGGGCTCGTGGTGCGCGGCGGTGCTCCTTCTCCTTTCGACGGCAGCCGTGCCGACGCGGGCCCAGGACGACATCGTCGTGCTGGGCGGCGAGGGCCGCCACTGCGGCGAGGATCCGGCCTGCATGAACCGGCTGCATCCGGCGATCCCGATGGCGGCCAGCGCGCGGCCCGGCCAGACCATCGTGTTCCGCGCGCGCAACGCCAGCGACTTCGATCTCGACCCGGCCAGTACCTACGACGATCCGCGCGCCGGCGATCCGCAGATCGGCACCGTGCATCCGCTGACCGGGCCGGTCCACATCGAGGGAGCCGAGCCGGGTGACGTGCTCGCGGTGACGCTGCTCGACATCGCGCCCGGACCGTTCGGCTACACGTCGGTCAGCCCGATCGGATTCGTCTCCGATCACGTCAGCGGATCGTTCCGGGCCGAGTGGCGTCTCGACCGGACGGAGGCGGTCAGCGACGACCTCCCCGGGGTGCGCGTGCCGAACGCCAGCTTCCCCGGCATCGTCACCGTGCTCCCCGGCCCGGAGCAGCTCGCCGCGATGCTCTCGCGCGAAGCCGAGCTGCGCGCGGTGGGCGGCGCGGGATTCCCGCCGCACCCCGTACACGCGTCCCCGGCGGCGGTCTGCGGCCCGAACGGTTCGCACCCGGACGAGTGCCTGCGCACCCTCCCGCCGCGCGAGCACGGCGGCAACCTGGACATCCGCTATCTGCAGGTCGGGGTCACGCTCTACCTGCCCTGCTACGTCGAGGGCTGCGGCCTCGCCATCGGCGACCCGCACTTCGCGCAGGGCGACGGCGAGGTCTCCGGCACCGCCATCGAGATGGACGCCGACTTCACGGTGACCACCCGGCTCATCGAGGCGGGCCCCGAGCTGCGCCGCGGCCCCCACTTCGAGGGACCGGTCCGCGTGCTCGACATCCCGTCGCGACGCTTCTACGCGACGACCGGGTTTCCGTTGAAGGCAGCGGGCGAAGTTCCGCCCGACATGCGCTACCTGGGCGCCTCCGAGCGGATCGGCGCCCTCCGCAATCTGTCCAAGGACGTCTCCCTGGCCGCGCGCAACGCCTTGCTGGAGATGATCGACTACATCACCGAAACCTACGGCCTGACGCGCGAGCAGGCCTATGTCGTCGCCAGCGTCGCGGTGGACCTGCGGATCGGCCAGCTCGTCGACGCGCCCAACGTGGGCGTGACGGCGCTGCTGCCGCTGGACATCTTCACGGGCCGCTGAGGCGACAACTTGGACCGCGTCGACGTGGCACCGGAACTGCTGCGCTGGGCCCGAGAACGCGCCGGTCCGAGCGTCGATGCGCTCGCCGGGCGGTTCCCCGGGACTGGACGCTTGGAGCGCGGTGAGATCCGCCCGACGCTCAAGCAACTCGAGCGGTTCGCGAGCGCGACGTTCACGCCTGTCGGCTACCTCTTTCTTCGCAAGCCGCCGATCGAGCGTGTTCCGATCCCCGATTTCATACGATGCCCGAGGCGCGGCGGGGTCACTCAAGTCCGAATCTGCTCGTCCTCGAGCGGCATTCCCGAGGCGACCTCGATGATGGCGCCGACCGTTCAACGCCGTCCGGAACAGCGTGTCCTTCTCCGTCGGAAGCCGGTACGCCGCGTGCCGCCAGCCGACGGCCTCGTGGAGGACGATGACGCCCGCGGGCGATCGCGGGCGTGTCGAGCATCGGATTACCTCCTGGCGAGTGGGCGGCGGGATTCGCCGCGGCCGGTGTCATCACGCACCATAGCAGTAGCCGATTTATTGCCCATGCATGCGGCAACCCGAACCACCCTTCGCAGCTCACAGGGCGCGCCGGCCCAGCTCGGTCACAACCGCTTCAGGGTCGCGCAGACCCGTCTCGAGCATCGCTTGCGCCGCGACACCGGTGACGTTCGCCACCGCAAAGCTGAGCCCCTTGAGGTTGCGTTCCGGATCGACGCCCGGAATCGGGCGGGGATAGCCGCAGGTGCGGAACACCGGCGCCTCGGACGTACCCCTGACTGCGTGCGAGCCGCGGGGGAACGACCAGTCGAGCTCGACGCGGATCACGCCGTCGAGATCCAACGTGCCGGGCAGCCAGTCGACGCCCCGGTCCGAGCCGGCCGCGACGACGACGGTCCCGGCCCGCCGTGCGCGCCCGGCCGCGTCCGCAAGCGCATCGGCGCGGGATCGGTCGCTCGTGCCGAGGCTCAGGTTCACCAGCGGCAACCCGTGCGCCGCCGCCCAGTCGATGGCCGCGGCGAGCGCCTCGAGCGACGTGTCGAGCGTGCGGTCGAACACCTTGAGCGGACAGATGCGGATCGCGGGCGCGAGGTCCTGGATGGCCGCGGCGACGGCAGTGCCATGGCCGAGCCGATCGACGACGTCGCCGTGGACACGTCCGTCGCGGTCGAAGCCGGCGCCGGCAACGACCGCGCCGACGTGAGGATGGCCGGCGTGGATGCCGCTGTCGATGACCCCGACGACGAACGGCTGAACGAGCTTCGGCGGCGTCACTGGAAGCCATCATCCCGCGGCGACGTTCGACGGACGACGAATGCGCCGGGATCGGAGTCGTGCCTGCCTCGATCCACCGAACAGGATGGGGCTGCGGCCGTGCATGGACAAGCCCTCCAGTCCGTTCATGGGAGCGGTACGCCCTTCGGCGCCTCCGCGATCTGCGACTCGAAAAGGCGCGCGAAGACGCCGCCCCGCGCCAGCAGCTCCTCCGGCGGACCGAACTCGGCGACGCGCGTCCCGGCGAGCACGACGACATGGTCCGCGCGGCGTGCGAGGGTGAGGCGATGCGTGATCAGCACGGTCGTCCATCCACACGTGATCACCTCGATCAGGTGCCGCTCGGCCACTGGGTCGAGCGAGGCTGTCGCCTCGTCGAGCACCAGCACGCTCGGAGCTGCAAGCAGTGCGCGGGCGATGGCGACGCGCTGCCGCTCCCCCGCCGACAACGCCGCGCCGCGCTCCCCCACGACGGTGTCGTAGCCCTCCGGGAGCCCGATGATGAAGTCGTGAATGCCCGCTGCCCACGCCGCCGCCTGCACCTCGCCGTCGCTGGCGCCCGGCTGTGCGTAGCGCAGATTCTCGGCCATCGAGGCGTGGAAGATGAACGGCGCGTGCTCCACCAGCGCCACGTGCCGGCGCAGGAACGCGAGCGGCAACGCCCGCAGATCGCGGCAGTCAAGCCGGACGGCGCCCCGGTCCGGGTCGAGGAACCGGAGCAGCAGGTCGGCCACGGTCGACTTTCCCTCGCCGCTGCGGCCGACGATGGCCACGGTCTCCCCCGGCATGACGGTGAACGACACGTCCTCCAGGGTCGGCGCGCCGCGGTCGAACGAGAAGCTCACCCCGTCGAACTCGACCTGGCCGCGTACGTCGGGAAGCGCCGCCGCCCCCGGCTGTTCTTCCACCTCGACCGGCGCGTCGGCGATCTCGTGCACGCGACCCAGCGAGACCTTGGCCGTGGCGAGGCTCGCGTAGAGCCCCATCAGTCCCTGCACCGGCGCCATCAGCCGCGTCTGGTAGGCCATGAACGCCACCAGCGTCCCCATGCTGAGAGTGCCGTCGAGATACCGGAAGCCGCCGTAGAGAAACACCACGCCCAGGGCGCCGGACAACAGCACGCCGGGCAGGCCGCCGGCCAGGTAGGTCACCCGCTGCATCGCCATCAGCGCGCCGATGAACGCCCGGTTCCGGTCGCGGAACCGCGCCGCCTCGCGCTCCTGCGCGTTGGCGGTGACGACGAGCTTCATGGCCGAGAGCGTCTCGATCAGGAAGCTCCCGATGTCGGCGCTCCGCGCGCGGAACGCGGCGACGCGGCCTTCGAGCCGGCGGCGGTAGGCCACCAGCGCCCAGACGCTCAGCGGCAGGACGGCGATGCCGGCCAGGAACAGCCGCACGTCGAGCCAGACCATCATGCCGACCGACCCGGCCAGGAACAGCAGGTTGCCGATCCACGAGAGCGCGGCCTCCGCCGCCACCCGCTGGATCTCGCCGATGTCGTTGTTGAGCCGCGAGACGATGTCGCCCAGCCTCGTGCGGGCGTAGAAGCGGGGCGAGAGGCGCTGCAGGTGCCGGTACAGATCGAGCCGCATGTCGAACAGGATCTCCGCCGACACGCGGGTATAGCGCAGGCCGCCGGCGACGTTCAGGAGGAAGCCGAGGACGGTCAGGCCGATGAACGCCGCTACGATGCGCACGAGCACCGCCCGGTCGCCGGCCAGCAGCGCGTCGTCGATCAGGTCGCGGGAAAGCAGCGGAACGATCAGCGACGTCAGGGTGCCGGCGAGGCTGAGGACCACCACCAGGGCGAGCCGCCGCCAGTACGGCGCGACGTAGGCCAGCGCGCGCCGGAACTGCGGGTCGAGCATGCCGCCGGCCTTCCAGGAGGCGCCCGGGCCCGGAAAGGCGTCAGGGCGCGGGCGAAGGCGGCATCACGATGAGCCCCGACGTCATGTCGCCGTCGAGGGCCAGCGTGTCGAGATAATCGAACGACGCGGCGTCGTAGAAATCGATCGTGTTGCCGGCCGACGAGATGTACAGCACCTCGCCGTTGGAGCTGACGTCGAGCGCCATGCGCGGCCGACCAGCGACCTGCCGGCGCTGACCGACGCGCCGCTGCTCCAGGTCGAAGATCCAGAACTCGTAGCCCTCGATGCTGCTCGCCAGCCCGTACGCGGCCCGCCGCCCCGGCGCGAGCGCGAACTGGATGCCCCTCGCCGGCCCCAGCGTGTAGAAGTCCACCTCGCGGTTCGGCAGATCGATGCGGGCGACGCCCATCAGGTCGCGGTCCTGCGCCTCGTCGCGGAGCGTGAACAGGTTGGTGAAGAAGCCGGGCTCCTCGTAGAGCAGGTCGGTGGAGAACCCGAACCGGATCGGCCCCACACCGGGCTCGACCGGCTCGCGCAGGGACCAGCGGTCGACCTCCGTGAACCCCTCGGTCTCCAGGATGATCACGTCACGATCGAAGTAGTACACGTACTCGCCGCCGGGCGCGTACAGCATCCGCGTCCGGGGCGTCGGCTCGCCCGTCGGCCACGGCAGATCCTGCCGGATCTCGTGGGTCGCCAGATCGACCTCGACCAACCGGTACGGCTCGATCTCGAACCGGTCGATCAGCTTGACGGAGGTATCGAGGTTGAGGATCGCCGTCCGCCCGTCCGGCGCCGCGCGGAACCCGCGGATGCGCACCCGGCGGTTGCCCTCGCTGAAGCTGAACGAATCGGTGACCTCCCGCGACGCTACGTCCACCGTGGTCAGGTGCTCCATGGTCGGGTCGAGGAAGTAGAAGCGCTCCCGATCCTCCGAAACGACCATCGCGCGCGGGGAGCCGTGCGGCACCGCGATCTCGTCGACCACGCTGGTGGTCGCCTCGTCGATGACGAAGATGCGGCTGGGAAACCCGCCGAGGTAGAGGGTGCCGCCGCCGGCCGACACCCGCGGCGCGGACGACGCCTCCTGGGCCACGGCCGGTCCACCCGCCGGGACGACCGGAGCACAGAGCACGACAGCAACCGCCATGGACGCGGCCCGGCGTCCGCCGCGCATGGCGCGCGCGCGCCGCCGCACGGACCGCCGGCAGGCCGGGTCACGACGCCCGGCAGCATAGCCATAGCTACGGGAATATGAGGTCAATCTTCCGCCAGTCCTTCTGCGCCGCGGCGCACTTGCCCGTCCAGTCGGGCGCGTGGTTCAACTGGTCCGGCACCTGCGCCGGCCAGAAACAACCGAGGTGGCAGTCGAACAGGTCGCGCTCGACCGGCTGGCACAAGCCGGCCGCACCGCCGTTGCTGTCCGCCTCCCAGCCGGGCAGGAAGATGAAGCTGCAGCCCAGCGGGATGTGCGGACCCTCCTGCTTCGGCGGCGCCGCCGGACTGTCCTGCAGCGCCACCACGCGGCCATCCTCGCCGGCGGTCCGGCCGTTTCCGGCCGCCGCACGGCTCCGGGCCTCGGCGATGCCCTGGGCTATCCGGGCCGCCTTCCGGTTAACGGGCCTGAGATGCGTCATCGTTCCCCTCGTCCGGCGTGTCGCCGCTCTCGAACCGCCGCAGATAAGCCGGGTTGCGCTCGGCGATCTCGCCGTAGATCTCCAGGCAGGTCTCGGTCCAGCCGCGAATCCACTCGCAGTAGTGCAGGTTGGGCGCCTGCGTGGTCCCGTAGCGCGTGTACGCCTCGTGGTAGCAGCCGCCGGCGCACAGCGGGCGGGCCCAGCAGGTCCGGCAGTCGGTCTTGCGGTCGATGTGGTGGGCGTCGAGGAACGCCTCCTGCGCCGTGTCGTCGACGCCGTCCCGCACGGTGCCGAGCTTGTGGTCATCGGAACCGGCGAAGCGGTGGCAAAGGGCCACGTCGCCGTTGGTCGCCACTCCCATCAGGCCGAGCCCGGCGCCGCACGGCAGGGCCTTGCTGGCCCCCTTGTGCAGCTCCTCGATCGTGTCGCGGACGTTGCTGAAGCCGTGGTGCCGGCCGGCGAGCGCGGCTTCCAGGAACTCGCGGGCCAGCTCCCGGAACTGCGCCAGCATCGAGTCGAAGCCGGTCTCCCCGATGGCGTGGGCGCGGCCCGGCGAGGTGGTGACCGGCGCGAAGCCGACCTCCCAGAAACCGATCTCCTCCCGCAGGTGCCGGTAGATCCTGGTGATGTCCAGTACGTCGGAGGTCAGCGTCACCCGCGCCCCGATCGGCCGCGACCGATGCCGCTGGAGCAGCTCGCGCACCTTCGGCGCGACGACGTCGTAGCTGCCCTGCCCGTCGTGGAACACGCGGAAACGGTCCTGCATCTCCTTCGGGCCGTCGATGGAGATCGTGACCCCGACGTCGTTGTCGGCCAGGAACTCGATGACCTCCGGACGCAGCAGCGTGCCGTTGGTGGTCAGGCTGAACTCCACCCGCTTGCCCGCCTCGGCGGCGCGGCGGCGCGCGTACGGGATCGTCTTCTCCAGCACCGCGAAGTTGAGCAGCGTCTCGCCGCCGAAGAACGTCAGCCGCACCACCGGGCTGCCGCCCGAGCGCTCGACCATGAAGTCGACGCTCGCGCGCGCCGTCTCCTCGCTCATCAGCTTCGGCATCCCGCCGGCGGTCGGCTCGGCGATCCTGTCCTCGCCGTACTCGTAGCAGTACGCGCAGCTCAGGTTGCAGCGGTTGGTGACGTTGACCACGAGCGTCGAGAGCGGGATCGGCTTCAGCGGGATGACGTTCGGGGCCGGCTCGGGCGGCGCCGCCGGCGCGGGAGCGACCGGCAGGATGACGCGGGCGCCGGCCAGCTCCGCAAGGCTGGCCTCCACCGCGTACGGGTCGAAGCGCGGCGTCAGGCGCGAGTACAGCTCGGGCGCGGCCAGATGTCCGCCGCGCAGCGTCTCGACGACGGCGGCCGACGTCTCGTCGAGCGCGAACACCGCGGCGCTCGGGACCAGGTAGAGGAACCGCCGGCCCGCCGCCTCGAACGGATGGCATTCGCCGAGCGCGATCTCGGTCACGGGCCCGACTCCCCCCGCCGCAGGTAGATCGGCACCGTCACCAGCAGATGCGCCCGCGCCCGGAGCGGCCGGGCGAGCACGGTCCCGTCCGGCGCGGTGGTGAGCGTCGCCACCACCCAGACGTCGCCGACGTTGTTGCGGTTTCCGCTCCGCTCCGGATTCGGACCGTCGACGGCCGGCTCGAACACCCCGTCCCGGCCGAGCGTGCCCACGAACGCGGTGTCGTCGTCGTCGTAGGTGACGGCGTACTCCTCGATGCTCCAGTCTACGTCGACCAGCATCCCGAGGTCGAGATCGTCGTCCGTGCCCGGCTCGCCGTCCGGACCGTCGTGCCAGGCGCGCGCCTCGAAGCGCTCGTACTGCTTGGGGAACGCAACCCCGCCCACCCGCGCGAGCCCCGTGGCGGGCGTCACCTCCAGGCGGTGGATCTCGTCGTAGACGGTCACCGCCTCGGTCAGCGCGGCCCGGCCGATGAACAGATCGCGGCTGCCTGCCCGTGCGTCCGGATCCACCGTCACCTGCAGCGTCGCCGCGGTCGACGACCGGTCGCTGACGCCGGTCACGGTCAGGCCCGCGCCGAGATCGATCGACGCCGCGCCGAGCGTCGCCGGCAGGTTGGCGCCGAAAAGCTGCAACGCCACGTCGCCCGCCTCGACGGGCACCGCGGGCGGGTAGACCCCCGTGATCAGCGGCTCCCGCCCCACCCGGCGCAGCGTCACGTCGATGCCCCGCTCGTCGTAGGCGCCGGTGAACCAGCGGCCCGCGATCGCGTCGCGGTCGCGCGTGACGAACAGCACCTCCCGCGCGCTGAAGTGCTCCGGGCTGGTGCTCCGCCCGCGCCACTGGTAGCCGGTGTAGACCAGCGCCTGGCCGGTGCGGGTGACGTTCACGCCGCGGGCCGGATACGTGTAGCGCGCCCGCGTCTCGAATTGATCGGCTGCGGCTGGATTGGCCTCCACCACGACCTCGCCGTACACCGGCCCCTGTCCCCGCTCGTGGCCGACCAGCGCCCAGGTTCCCTCGATCCGCGGCGTGCGCATGTTCGCCGACCAGCTCGCCCACGCCGGCGAATCGAGCGGAAACGCCTCGGCCAGGTGGGCCACCGCCCGTTCGACCGCGGTCCGGCCGTCGCCCCCGTCGTCGGCCTCCGGTCCCGGCCCGCCGAACCAGTCGCCCACGAGAAACGACTGTACGTCCGCGAGCGGATAGTAGCCGCGGTGCATCGCGGTCAGCAGCTCCCACTCCTCGAGCGTCCGGCGCTGATTGAGCACCCGCCCCATCGAGTGGCAGCGGTTGCAGGTCTGCTGCGTCTGCGGGTCGGCCTCGTAGTGGAAGTCGACGTTGCGGCGCTCCACCTCGAAGGCCCCGAGCCGGGCCTCCTCCGGGGCCAGACCGTGGTTCGTCGCGAGATAGCGCACCGCCTCGCGCGCATCGGCCGGCTCGATCCGCAGATCGTTGAGCAGCACCATCCGGCGGATGGTCTGCTGCCAGCCTTCCGGCGTCGTGCGCTGATAGGAGATACGGCTCATGCGGCGCTGCTCGTCCGCGCGGTGGCACGTCCCGCAGACGCGGTGCACGAGGTCGCTCGTGACGGGGATCCCGCCGGCCGGCAGAACGACGCCGGAGGACGCGCCCTGCGCCGCGGCCGGACCGCCGCCCCCGGCCAGGACCGCCAGCGCCGCCAGCGCCGCAACCAGCCGCCCGCCCTGCGCCGCGGCGCACGGGGCGCGGCGCGAAGGAGTCGTCGGAGATGAGCAAGACATGACTGCTGCTGTTGTAGCACACATTCGCGGCCCGGTCGATATGGCCGGGAGTCTGCGCCTCGAAGCAGCCGGCGCGGACGCCGCCGGCCCGGGAGTCTGCGCCTCGGAACCGTGCCGCCGCAGGCGACGCTGGCCTTGGTTGCGTCGGACACGCTCAGATCTCGTTCCGCAACAGCCCCTTGCCGAGCAGGACCGAAAGCGCACCGAGGAAATCGGCCAGCTCCACCGGCGGCTGCCCCTGCCGGTAGGCTTCGTAGAGGTCCGGCACCTGCGAGTGCCGGTCGGCCATGGCGACGAGCGCCGTCAGATCGACACCGCGCAGATAGCGGATGTCCAGTGTCCCGGCGTCTCCCGCCGGGATGGACAGGCTGGCGCCGGGCACGATCTCGCGTCCCACGACCGCCGGGGCAGTCGTGGCGCGGGCGATTCGGGTCGGCCGCAGGCGGATCGACGGCGCCCGCCGCAGCGCTTCGAACGCGTCCCGAACCGCGGGATCCCGGCGGAACGCCGCCACCGCGTCGCCCCCGCCGGCCCGATGCGCGCCGGCATCGACCACGACCGGATCCGCTCGGTCGCTCCAGAAGGGATGGAGCTCGCCGCTCGACACCTGTCCGAAGAACGCCGCGGCCTGCCGGCGGTAGCTCGTCCACACCTCCCGCTCCCGCTCGGCGTAGAAGCGCCGGGCCAGATCCGCGCGGGCAGGCTGGCGCAGGCACGTGTTCGTCACGACCGCGGCCAGCCAGCCCGAAGCCATCGCCTTCTTGACGCCGAACGACGACAGGGGATCGATGAAGGTCGCGGCGTCGCCGACGAGGAGAAACCCCGGCCCGCCGAACCGCCGCGCGCCGTACTGCGAAGCATCGCAGGCCCAGGGTCGACCCTCGAGCGTCGCGCCGCCGGTCATGCGCGCCAGGTGGCGCGTCTTGCGGAGCTCGGCGGCGTAGCGGGCGGCCAGCGATCCGGCGTGCTCCGTCTCCGTCGTGCGCGGATCGACCATCACCGTGACGTAGCGCCGTCCGCTCGACACAGGCACGGACCAGGCCCAGCCGTCGGCATACGCCTCGACGACGGTCCGGGCGCCGTCGGCTGCATTCGATCCTCCCGCGATGCACGGCCACGCCTCGTCCCGCCGCCAGACGCCGATCAGGGCCAGCGTCGTTGCGCCGGCCTGCACGCGCGTACGGTGGCGGCGCGCGACGATCCCCGCGCGCCCGGAGCAGTCGAGGACCGTTCGCGCCACGGCGGCGACTGCACCCCCACGGTTGTCCCGGCCGGCGACTCTCACGATCGGCGCCCCGCGGTTCGCGCCCCGGGGCGCTTCCGGACTGTCGGTCCAGTCCGCCCTCGTCCCCTCGTCGCCCTCGCCCACCAACGATCCGCCCCCCCGTACCACGACCTCGCGCACGGTCACGTCGGTCCGTACGACCGTGCCGACGCGCCGCGCCTCGGCCAGCAGCAGGCGGTCGAAGTCCCGCCGCAGCACCTGGTGACCGACCCGGCCGGCGCCGAACGCCGCAGTCCGCGGCGGCCCTCCGCCCCAGCAGACCGTGTTGCCGTTCGCCGTGAGGAAACCCGCCGCCTCGATTGCCTCCCGTACGCCGACCACCTCGAAGACCTTCCGGCAGCTCGGCGGCAGCGACTCGGCCAGCGGCGGCGTCCCGGCTTCGAACCTGGTCAGAAGGAGGACGGAATGCCCCCATGCGGCGAGCAGGCGCGCGGCCGACGCACCGGCCGGACCGCCGCCGATGACCACCACGTCAACCGCTAAGCCCGAGTCCGGCCGGCCATCCATGTGGTTCGCAGACCGCTTTCGGACGATCCCTGCGCCCGCGGACCGCGCGGCCGCGTTCAGCGCGCGATCCATCGACGCGAGGGGCGCGTCCAGGCGCACCGCAAGCTCCAGGTACGCAGCATCGTAGACGGTCAGGCCGTGCTTGCGAGCGAGAGCCGGTAAAGTGAGTTCTCCAGGGCTCGCCTCTAACACGGATCGGCAACAGTCGTTCCGCCGGCTACCGGCCCGGCGTACTCGAGCCGGCGTACCCGAGGCCGCGACACGGGTTGCCCTCGGTCGGACGGTGAGATATCGTGAGCCAATCCCCGCGTCCGGCGCTCCACGAACCCGGACGCGTATTCGGAGACTGCGTGCCCCGGAGGTAGCCCATGCCCGTTACGCGATCGATTCGCCTGATCCTGTTCGCCGCGGCCGTCGCCGCGGTGCTCGTTCCGCCCGCGTTCGCCCAGAACAGCGCCCGCATCTTCGGCGTGGTGAGCGACCACGAGGGAAACCCCGTCGAAGGCGCCCACGTCCTCATGGAGTTCCAGGGCGGCCTGACGCGCAGCTTCGAGACCTCGTCCAACGCCCAGGGCGAGTACATCCAGGTGGGCCTCGCGAGCGGTCCCTACGTCGTGACGATAACGGCGGAGGGGATCGGCATCGTGAGGTACAACGTCCGGGTGTCCGCCGGGCAGGAGTTCGAGCTGGACGTCCAGGTCCTCGGCCGGGGACAGGTCGACCGCACGGGGCTCTCCGCGGAGGAAATAGCCGAGCTGGAAGCACGCGAAGCGACGGCCGACGCGTTCGAGGGCGGCTTGGCAGCCGCGCGCGGAGGCGACTACGACGAGGCGGCGCAGCTCCTGACCGAAGCCATCGAGACCACGCCGGATTGCAGCGAGTGCCTGCGGAACCTGGGCATCGTCGAGTTCCAGCGGGGGAACTACGACGCGGCCGAGCGGGCCCTGCGGCGGGCGACCGGGATCGCCCCGGACGACGCGGCGGCGTTCGATGCGCTGGCCGACGTCTACAACGCGCAGCGCCGCTTCGACGAGGCGGGCGAGGCGAGCGCCGAGGCGACCCGGCTGTCCGGCGGCCCCGCGGGAGGGGGCGGAGACGCCGGTGCGGTGTTCGATCAGGGACTGATCGCGTGGAACGCGGGGCGGCTCGCCGATGCGCGCGGCCTGTTCGAGCAGACCCTCGAACTGGACCCGAACCACGGCGAGGCCAACTACTGGCTCGGGATGGCGAGCCTGAACGCGGGACAGATCGCCCAGGCCGTCACCTTCTGGCGAACCTACGTGGAGCGGGAGCCGAACGGCCGCTTCGCGGCCCAGGCGAACGGGCTGATCGCCCAGCTCGCGCCGTGACTCCTCACTGCTGTCCGATAACTCGGGATATCTATCCGAGCAGCCGGAGAACGGCAACGGTGGCGCCTACGGCAGTGATCACGGTCCCGACCATCCACTTGATGAGCCGGGTTTCGAGGGCGGAAAGCTCCGCCCGCAAGAGGTCGGGCATGACATGATCGCCGTGCTCGGCAGCCTCGCGGATGGCGTCGGCCGGGGCGTCCGCGTGGTCGCGATCGATACCGGCGTCGGTCAGCCGACGGGCGATGGCGAGAGAATCGAACATCGGCGTTTCAACTCCGTGTGCGGATCTTCTTGCGCCGGCCTGTGGAACCGCCCCGCCTCACCGGCCCCGCCTACCGGGGAAACTGCAGGAAATTCCTGACCTCCTGTGTCTCGAAGGCCTGACGGGCGATCGTCTCCAGGACGCGGCTCTCGGCCCCGCTGCGGACCGACCCGGCGAGCGTCACCACCGCCTCGTCCACGATGATGCGGAACGGCGGGATGATGTCCCCCGTCAGGGTGTAGTGCGACAGCGTCGGGTGCCGCAAGGCGCGGGCGGCGATCTCCATGCGCAGCCTGTCGTCGCGGCTCGATGTCGACTGGCGCGCGATCTGCATTCGGATCTCCTGGACGCCGCGGATCCGCGCCACCCGCTCGAACAGCTCCGCCGGCTTGTCGCGGTCCTGTGTCACGGCCCCGTTCAGGGTCACGACACCGTTCTCCACACCGCCGCCGACGAAATCCCAGATGGTGATGTAGCGGTAGTTCCGGATCGCCCGGCCCACCTCGCGGGCAATTTCGTTGTCGTCCTCGACCTCCGGGACGGTGAGCTCGCTGGCGACGGTCTCCACCAGGGGGAACGCCAGGGTCCGGTCGATCGCCGCGGTCTTGTCCCACAGCGTCGGGACGCTGCCGGCGAGCGTCGCCTCGGTGCCGGCGACGGTCACCGTAACGTCGTCCAGGTCGAGGCCGTCGCGAAGCATCTCCGCCACGGCGTCCGCGACCGTCGATCGGGACTGTTCCGCGCCGGTCGCCGTCCACGCGGCGTGCGGACTCGAGAAACCGGCCACGGCAAGGACAACCGCCAGGAATCCGAGGATTCGAGTCTTCTTCATGTGCCCCTCTTTTCCATCCCGGCGTTCATCGGTCGAAGACGAACAGCCTGAGCAGAATCAGGCCAACACCGACCAGCGTGGATGCGCCGAGTGTAATCAGCATGCGCCGAGTGCAATCAGCAGATTCAGCTTGATCTCGACGCGAACCAAGCGCGTGCCGAAGGCCGCGATCGCCTCCGCGGCTTTGCAGGTCTGCTCCTCCGAGACACCGTTTTTGCGGCGGGGAGAGCGTCGTACGTCTTCGACAGCATCACGGGCATCGTCGAGCCCTCCCTCAATCCTACTCCCAACGCGCGGCCGAACGCGATTCGTATACGCTCGCCCGGACGGGCGAGCCCGGCGAGGCATGAAAACCCTCAGTCCGCCGCCGGCTACTCGCCGGGCGCCTGCGACGGCAGGATGATGCGCTCGATCGTGAGGAGTCTCTGGTCGATCTTGCCGAACGCGATCTCGACGTTGCGCAGCCGGGTGTCGAAGCCGTCCATGCGGGTGTTCACTTCCATGCGGAAGTCCCGCAGCTCGCCGCGCACGTCATCAATGCGCGTGTTCGCTTCCATGCGGAAGTCCCGCAGCTCGCCGCGCACGTCATCGATGCGCGTGTTGATGCCGGCGATTTGCGCGAACAGGAGACCGGCGACGGTCAGAACTGCCGTGACGACGGCGACGGCGCTGCCGACCACCGTGCCGATGATCCACTTCGTGTCGGCGCTCATGAAGTCAGCTTAGCACGCGCCGGCCGCTGTCCCTGACGGTCGAGACGGTCGGCCCGTCTCGCGCATGGCGTCGGGCGCGGTCGGGATATGATGGCTGTTCCGGCACATGGACGATCCCGCCTACAAGTGGTTGTTCTCCCGCCCGCGCATGGTCCGGGATCTCCTGCACGGCTTCGCCGCCCGCGGCTGGAGCGGCGCGCTCGACTTCGCCTCCCTGACCCCGCTCCCCCCGAACTACGTCAGCCCCGACCTGCGCCAGCGTCACGGCGACCTGGTGTGGCGCGTCCGCTTCCACGGCGACCGGTGGCTGTATCTGGTGCTGCTCCTGGAGTTCCAGGCCGCCGTCGACCGTGCGATGGCGGTCCGCATGCTGACCTACACCGCCCTGCTGTACCAGAAGCTGATCGGCGAAGGGGTGCTGCGCGACCACGACGCGCTGCCGCCGGTGCTGCCGATCGTCATCTACAACGGGGGCCGGCCGTGGACGGCGCCGGCGAACGTGTCCGAGCTGATCGCGTCCGGGAACGCGGCGCTGGAGCGGTACCAGCCGTCCCAACGGTATTTCCTGCTGGACGAGGGGCGGGCGCCGAACGCCGACCTGCCGCGCGGCAATCTGGTGTCGGCCCTGATCGCGCTGGAGACGAACCGCGACCGGGCGCGGCTGCCGGCGCTGTTGGACGCGCTGGTCGAGTTGCTGCGGGAGCACGGCGACGCGGAGTTGACGCGGGCGTTCGAGGCGTGGGCGACGCAGGTGCTGCTGCCGCGGCGATTCCGCAGGACGCCGCCGGAATCGTTGCCGCGGTTGGAGGAGGTACGGACGATGTTGGCCGAACAGGTGCAGGAGTGGACCGCGCAGTGGGTGGCGGAAGGCCGCGAGCAGGGACTCGAACAAGGCCGCGAGCAGGGACTCGAACAAGGCCGCGAGCAGGGACTCGAACAAGGCCGCGAGCAGGGACTCGAACAGGGCCGCGCGGAGGAACGCGCGCTGCTGTGCCGGTTGGCGGCGCGGAAGTTCGACGCCGCCACGGCGCGGCGGCTGGCCGACGCGCTGGCCGACGTGGCCGATCCGGAGCGGCTGGCGCAGGTGGGCGACTGGATCATCGAGTGCGGCACGGAGGCCGATCTGCTCGCCCGCGTCCGGGATGCCCGCCGACCCGGCGACTGAGGGGAACACTTCCGGCGCCGGGCGAAGACAGGTCAGCATGGCCGTAGCTCGACAAGCATGCGGTCGCTCCGCGTGACCGTCGCCCGCGACGACCTGACGGTGCAGTCGCGCGATTCCTACACGCTCGCCCGGACGGGCGAGCGTGGCGAGGCATGGAGACGCTGAGTCCGCCGCCCCGCGGCCCGGCTACTCGCCGGGCGCCTGCGACGGCAGGATGATGCGCTCGATCGTAAGGAGTCTCTGGTCGATCTTGCCGAACGCGATCTCGACGTTGCGCAGCCGGGTGTCGAAGCCGTCCATGCGGGTGTTCACTTCCATGCGGAAGTCCCGCAGCTCGCCGCGCACGTCATCGATGCGCGTGTTGATGCCGGCGAACAGGAACCCGGCGACGGTCAGAACGGTCGTGACGACGGCGACGGCGCTGCCGACCACCGTGCCGATGATCCACTTCGTGTCGGTGCTCACAAAGCCAGCTTAGCACGCGCCGGCCGCCGTCCCCGGGGACTCGAACAAGGCCGCGAGCAGGGACTCGAACAGCCCTTCGTTCAGCGCGTCCTGTATCAAGGCCTCCTTGCGCGCAGCGGCGATACTCTCCCGGATCGTCAAGTAGCCGGCCGCGGTGCTCAGGCCGGCTCAGTCTCGAACGCGACGACGTTGCGGGTCTCGCGGCTGAACTCCACCCCCACCAGGTGAATCGGCTCGCCCCGCGCGCGGTACTTGTCCGCGTAGCCCCGCGCCCGCAGTTGCGCCAGCGCCGCGCCCGCGCCCGCCTGCTCCACCACCTTGAACTCGAACAGATACACCCGCCCGGCGCAGCGCACCGCCATGTCCAGCCGCCCTCCGCTGCCGCTGTCCTCCACGGTCAACTCCAGCCCCGACGCCGCGAAGTACGAATAGAAGACGCTCGCATACCAGCCCTCGAAGCGCGCCATTTCGTTCCGCGTGTGCCACTCGTACGGAATCCCCGCGAACACCGCGTGGAAAAGCTCCTGCAACCCCGCGACGTCGGCGGCCCTCAACAACCGGCGCAGACGGCGGCTGTTCTCGATCCGCCGCGACGGACTGCCCGTCAGACGGTCCAGCAGGCTCTCGTTCAGGCTCTGCCGCACCTCCCGGTTCGGGTAGCCCAGCCGGTGGTACGTGTGACCGTCCTCCTGCTCCGTGCCCTGGATGGTCAGATACCCCGTCTGGAACAGCAGCGCCTCGGTGGCCATGTGCTCGACGTCGAACGTGGACAGCAGCTCGTCCGTGCTGATCATGCCGTTCAGAGCCACCGACGCGACGCCGCGCTCGATCAGCGTCTCCACCAGAAACGCCGGCGTGCCGGTCTCGAACCACCAGGACTGGAACTCCCGGCGCCGGAACAGCCGCAGCACGTCGTAGGGGTTGTAGACCTTCTCCGGTCCACGCCAGTTGTAGCCGTTGTACCAGTCGCGGATCCGACCGCGGTCGAGGCCGGCCAGCTCCGGGGCGAACACCGCGTCGAGATCCGCTTCGGTGTAGCCGCAGATCGCCGAATAGACCGGATCCAGCGTGATGTCCTCCAGGTTGTTCAGGACCGAGAACAGGCTGATCTTCGAGAACTTGCTGACGCCGGTCAGGAACGTGAACTTCACGTGCGCGTCGCAGAACTTGACGACCCCGTACAACCCCCGCAGGTAGTCGCGGTTCGAGCGCGCGACGGCCGGTTCCGCCAGCGCATCCAGGATCGGCTTGTCGTACTCGTCCACGAGGACCACCACCCGCTGTCCGGTGCGCTCGTGCAGCGAGCGAAGCAGGTGGCGGAACCGGGCGGGGCCGGCGTCGTGGCGGGGCTCCACCTGCGCTTCGCGTTCCGGGCCGTCGAATTGCGCCAGGACGTCCGTGTGCAGATAGTCGGGATCCTTGAAGTTGCCGGCGCTGAAGTCGAGCCGCACCACCGGGTGGCGGACCGACCAGTCCCAGCGATCGTGGACGTGCAGCCCGTCGAACAGCGCCTCGTTGCCCTCGAACAGCTCCTTCAGCGTGTCCACGAACAGGCTCTTGCCGAAGCGCCGCGGGCGCGACAGGAAGTACTGCGCCCCTTCGTCGACGAGCCGCTCCGCGTACGCCGTCTTGTCGACGTAGTAGCAGCCCTCCTCGCGGATCGTCCGGAAGGTCTGGATGCCCAGGGGGAGCCGTTTCTTCATGGGGCCGGACTCTGTTCCAATTCTACTCACGGGAGTCGTCCGGTCGAGACCGCTGCACGAGCAACCCGGACCGTCTTTGTTTAACGGGTGATTCGTCAACAAACACGGGCATGGAGTGGGCCGGGAGCGTCGAAGCCCGCATGCCGACGAGGCTTCCCTTGGTGGACGGTGCGTCGTACGCGGGATGCTGCCGTGACTGCACTGTATACCCTGCCGCTTTGCAGGCTGCCGAGCAGCTACGGTTGGAAGCATCCTCCGGATATCCGGCCGCCGAGCCTACGGGGGAGCGTTTCGACACTTCACCCGGCGCGGCAGTCAGCCGCGGGTCGGTCGCGCGTCAATGCGCTCGTTCCGGTGCTGCACTTGACGCGGACGGCGGCGGCAGGCCGAATACGTCGGGGACGATGGGCTCGGGGGCACGCGACATCGTGGCGACCAGCGCAGGCAGGTCGAGGTTGCGTTGGCGGGCGGTGCGTACAACGCCGGCGAGGACCTGCTGGGTGTCGGCGCCCTTGCGGGTGCGGTTGCCGCCGCACACCTTGCGGATGACGACGGCGGGCCGGATGGCTTGTTCGGCGCGCCAGTTGGTGGCGTCGACCGACGGGTCCCACAGGAACGTGAAGAGGGCGGGGAAATCGACGGCCAGGTGGGCGGCGAAGCGCTCGGCGTCGTCCAGCGGCGGCGGGTTGTCGATCAGCCGGCTGAGCCGGGCGGGCAGTCGGCCACGGGCGGTGGCCGGGCCGTGGTCGCTCAGGCTGCCGGCGTTGCGCCGGTCGCGCAGCGCGAGGCTGGCCTGCAAGGTGTCCTGCACCTGACCGACCCACCCGCAGTGGGGATGCTCCTCCAGCAGATGCTCACACCGTCGAAGCAGGTGCTGCAGGCAAGATTGGTGCTCGCCGTTGGTGTAACGGCGGTAGACCACCCACCCGTCGCGCACGAGCACGCCGTCGAAGTCGGCTCCCGGGACCGCTTGGGCGTCGTCGAATCCGCGGCCCGCGCAGACGGCGTAGACGGTCGTCGTCGGGGTGACGGCCGCCCACAACCAGTGGCCGACGGCGCCGACCCGCCAACCGGTCTCATCGGCCGTGACCACCGGGGCGTTGCGGACCTGCTCGCGCAACTGCTCGCAGGCCGGCCGCGCGTCGCGGGCCGCACGATGCAGCAGATGCTGGAGGCCCCCCGGCGTCACCTGCAGGCCGAAGCGGGTCTGCAGCAGGTCGGCGACCTTGGCCAGCGGCAGGCCGCCGTGCGTGTGCAACTCGACGACCAGCGCGACCACACCGGGGCCGAGCTGTGCGCTGGCCGCCCCCAACGCGTCGGAGGTCTGCAGGGCGTGGCGGCCCTGAATACGCCGCCGACACTGCGGGCAGTGGCCGACCTCGATGTCGAAGCGGCGCACCACGGGGCGCACCGGGGGAAGGTCTTCCTGATACTGCGCCGCCGCGCCGGTCACTTCGACCGCGCCGCCGCAGTCCGGACACCTCGTCGGCGCCGGCGCCGCCAAGGCCTCGTCGACGTGCGCCGGGCACGGGCGGCGTCCCTGCCGGCCATGGCGCGTACCGGGCCGTCGGCCGGGACGACCACCGCGACCCTGCGGCCGCTTCTTGGCGAAAGGTGCGGCTTGCCGCCGTCCCGCGCGGCGCTCGGTCGCCAACTGCTGTTCAGGTGCTCGTTCTCGCGCCGCAGGCGCTCGTTCTGACGCTGCAAGCCGTCCTTCTCACGGGTGCACGCCTTTGTGGCGCGCCAGTTCGTCACGCAGTCGCGTGATCTCCCGGTCCTGTTGCTCGATGACAACATCCCGAGGGTCCTGCTCGGGAGGAGCTTTGTCCAAGATGGCGCGGATGCGGCGCAGCAGGCCCACGCCCCTTCTCTATCGGCACCGCGCATCAAGACCTTTACCCCCCCAACACGCGGATTTGCCCGGACCCCGCTAAACGAAGACCCCGGACCGAGCCGGAGCGGTCCGACGGCGCTCCGAGGCCCCGCGGCCGGCGGCGTCGAGACGGGCGCCCGGCGCGGTCGGGGTACGATGGCTGTTCCGGTACATGGACGATCCCGCCTACAAGTGGTTGTTCTCCCGGCCGCGCATGGTCCGGGATCTCCTGCACGGCTTCGCCGCCCGCGGCTGGAGCGGCGCGCTCGACTTCGCCTCCCTCACCCAGCTCCCCCCGAACTACGTCAGCCCCGACCTGCGCCAGCGTCACGGCGACCTGGTGTGGCGCGTCCGCTTCCACGACGACCGGTGGCTGTATCTGGTGCTGCTCCTGGAGTTCCAGACCGCCGTCGACCGTGCGATGGCGGTCCGCATGCTGACCTACACCGCCCTGCTGTACCAGAAGCTGATCGGCGAAGGGGTACTGCGCGACCACGACGCGCTGCCGCCGGTGCTGCCGATCGTCATCTACAACGGGGGCCGGCCGTGGACGGCGCCAGTGAACGTGTCCGAGCTGATCGCGTCCGGGAACGCGGCCCTGGAGCGGTACCAGCCGTCGCAACGGATTTCCTGCTGGACGAGGGGCGGGTGCCGAACGCCGACCTGCCGCGCGGCAATCTGGTGTCGGCCCTGATCGCGCTGGAGACGAACCGCGACCGGGCGCGGCTGCCGGCGCTGTTGGACGCACTGGCCGAGTTGCTGCGGGAGCCGGCGACGCGGAGTTGACGCGGGCGTTCGAGGCGTGGGCGACGCAGGTGCTGCTGCCGCGGCGATTCCGCAGGACGCCGCCGGAGTCGTTGCCGCGGTTGGAGAAAGTACGGACGATGTTGGCCGAACAGGTGCAGGAGTGAACCGCGCAGTGGGTGGCGGAAGGCCGCGAGCAGGGACTCGAACAGGGCCGCGCGGAAGAACGTGCGCTGCTGTGCCGCCAGGCGGCGCGGAAGTTCGACGCCGCCACGGCGCGGCGGCTGGCCGACGCGCTGGCCGACGTGGCCGATCCGGAGCGGCTGGCGCAGGTGGGCGACTGGATCATCGAGTGCGGCACGGAGGCCGACCTGCTCGCCCGCGTCCGGGATGCCCGCCGCCCCGGCGACTGAGGGGGAACACTTCCGGTGCCGGGCGAAGACGGGGTAGCATGGTCCGTAGCTCGACAAGGAGGTTGGATACCCATGCGCCATCTTCCCGCGTTTCTGTCGAAGTACATGTGTGCCGGTGTGGCGCTCTGCGGCCTCGCCCTGACGGCGGGACTCGCGTCCGAGACACCGGCCCAGACCACCGAGGCCCCGGCGCCCCGGCAACCCGGGACGACCTTCCGGTCCGGGGTGACGCTGATTCGCACCGACGTCATCGTGCGCGACGCCAACGGCGCCTTCGTCCCCGATCTGACGGCGGCCGACTTCCGGATCGAAGAGGACGGCGTGCCCCAGGAGGTGGCGTCGCTGATCCTGGTGCACGGCGGCCGCGTCTTCAACCAGCTTGTGCCGCCGCCGCCGGTGCACGAAGGCATCATCCTGCCGGAGCGCCGCGTCCAGAGCCAGATCCCGGGCCGGATCATCGTGTTTTTCGTCGATGCGATGCACCTGGAGCCGGAGACCACTCCCCGGGTCCGCCACTTCGTCAAGGAGGTGGCCGACACCCTGGTGCACGACGGCGACTTGGTGGGGCTGATTTCCAACGGCCCGGCCGGGACGGCGGTCGATCTCACCTACGACCTCCAGCACGTGAAGTCGGCGGTGGACGGGATTGTCGGCAACGGCATGACGCCGCGCGACCTCATCGAGAACACGCAGGAGGGACCGGACGGCCCCGGCGAGCTGCGCTGGCGCGCGCACCGTGCGTTTCTGACGGTGAACGGCGTCCTGGAGGGGCTGGCGGGAATCCAGGACCGGCGCAAGGTCATCCTGTACATCAGCACCGGATACGACCTGAATCCGTTCGCCTTGCAGCGGCTGCATCGTACCCCCCTGCGAGACGAGCTCCTGCGCGAGCGGCCGCTCGACCTAGCCGGGGAGAACGTCGACCCGGGGGAGATCCTGAACCCGCTCAACCGCATTGAGCGCCAGGGGGCGGTGTTCGCGGACGGGGAGCTGATCGCCGAGCTGGCCGAGGTGACCGACACGGCCACCCGTGCCAACACGACGCTGTACACGATGGACCCGCGGGGGCTCATCTCCAGCCCCGACATCGACTACGACGTGCCGATCGACGCTTGGCGCGAGTACATGATGGCGGCCCGCTCCAGCCTGCGCACGCTGGCGGAGCTGACCGGCGGGATCTCCATCGTCAACACGAACAACTTCTCCGAGCTGCTGCGGCGGATCGACGCCGAGACGAGCGACTACTACGTCGTCGGCTACTACACGAGCAACCCGGACCCGACCCACCGGCGGCGCGCGCTGCGCGTGACCGTAGCCCGCGACGGCCTGGAGGTGCAAGCCCGCGATTCGTATACGCTCGCCCGGACGGGCGAGCACGGCGAGGCGTGGAGACGCTGAGTCCGCCGTCCGCGGCCCGGCTTACCCGCCGGGCGCCTGCGACGGCAAGATGACGCGCTCGATCGTGAGGAGTCTCTGGTCGATCTTGCCGAAGGCGATCTCGACGTTGCGCAGCCGGGTGTCGAAGCCGTCCATGCGGGTGTTCACTTCCATGCGGAAGTCCCGCAGCTCGCCGCGCACGTCATCAATGCGCGTGTTCGCTTCCATGCGGAAGTCCCGCAGCTCGCCGCGCACGTCATCAATGCGCGTGTTCGCTTCCATGCGGAAGTCCCGCAGCTCGCCGCGCACGTCATCAATGCGCGTGTTGATGCCGGCGATCTGCGCAAACAGGAGACCGGCGACGGTCAAAACTGCCGTGACGACGGCGACGGCGCTGCCGATCACCGTGCCGATGATCCACTTCGTGTCGGCGCTCATGAAGTCAGCTTAGCACGCGCCGGCCGCCGGCCCCGACGGTCGAGACGGTCGCCCGTCTCGCGCATGGCGTCGGGCGCGGTCGGGGTATGATGGCTGTTCCGTGACATGGACGATCCCGCCTCCAAGTGGTTGTTCTCCCGGCCGCGCGTGGTCCGGGATCTCCTGCACGGCTTCGCCGCCCGCGACTGGAGCGGCGCGCTCGACTTCGCCTCCCTGACCCCGCTCCCCCCGAACTACGTCAGCCCCGACCTGCGCCAGCGCCACGGCGACCTGGTGTGGCGCGTCCGCTTCCACGACGACCGGTGGCTGTACCTGGTGCTGCTGCTGGAGTTCCAGGCCGCCGTCGACCGTGCGATGGCGGTCCGCATGCTGACCTACACCGCCCTGCTGTACCAGAAGCTGATCGGCGAAGGGGTACTGCGCGACCGCGACGCGCTGCCGCCGGTGCTGCCGATCGTCATCTACAACGGGGGCCGGCCGTGGACGGCGCCAGTGAACGTGTCCGAGCTGATCGCGTCCGGGAACGCGGCGCTGGAGCGGTACCAGCCGTCGCAACGGTATTTCCTGCTGGACGAGGGGCGGGTGCCGAACGCCGACCTGCCGCGCGGCGATCTGGTGTCGGCCCTGATCGCGCTGGAGACGAACCGCGACCGGGCGCGGCTGCCGGCGCTGTTGGACGCACTGGCCGAGTTGCTGCGGGAGCACGACGACGCGGAGTTGACGCGGGCGTTCGAGGCGTGGGCGACGCAGGTGCTGCTGCCGCGGCGATTCCGCAGGACGCCGCCGGAGTCGTTGCCGCGGTTGGAGGAGGTACGGACGATGTTGGCCGAACAGGTGCAGGAGTGGACCGCGCAGTGGGTGGCAGAAGGCCGCGAGCAGGGACTCGAACAGGGCCGTACGGAAGAACGCGCGCTGCTGTGCCGGTTGGCGGCGCGGAAGTTCGACGCCGCCACGGCGCGGCGGCTGGCCGACATGGCCGATCCGGATCGCTTGGCGCAGGTGGGCGACTGGATCATCGAGTGCGGGACGGAGACCGATCTGCTCGCCCGCGTCCGGGATGCCCGCCGACCCGGCGACTGAGGGGACACAACCAGCCGCCGCCCTCCAATCCCCGCCATCAGGCACGCTCGGTCCCGAACGCTGAACGGACGCGTGCGTCGGCGACGATCTGGCACCGACACGCACCGATCAGAACCTTTTCGTTCAGATCGTCCCGTACAAGAAACACTGCTGTCCCCATAGAACTTCAAATCAGGGCGGCTTGGATCGTCTCTGTCTGATAGAATGAGTTTGCCACAAATCGTTCAAAAGACAGGAGATCCAAGCCGTGGCCCATCATGGCACAGTCGTCTTCGATTAGCGCATCATTCGTCAACAGACACGGGCTGAAATGAGGCCCGGCGGATCAAAGTTCACCGATCGGCGTCAAGGTTCCTTCTGGCGCCCGACGCCTCGAATACCCACCTCCAGTATGCCTCGAATGGGCAGGTCGGCGGCCTGGAATTTGCGTGCGTCGGTAACCGGTCTTGTTGGAGAGGTCGACAGGGGCGCCAACTCGGCGGGCGAGACCGCGATTCGGCTGGACAGGGCCGGAAGGGCTGGCGGTCGGTTTCGTGTACGGTCCGTCGCGGTGGAGAGCCACCCTGAACCCGCGGCCGGGGACGGTCGGTGGTCCGCAGCCTCAGGCAGGCGGCGGCAGTGCCAGTGCGTCGGGAACGACAGGTTCCGGGGCGCACAGCATCGTGGCAAGCAGAGCGGGCAAGTCGAGGTTGCGTTGGCGGGCGGTGCGCACCACGCCGGCCGGCACCTGCTGGGTGTCAGCCCCCGCCGGGTGCGGTTGCCGCCGCACACCTTGCGGGTGACCACCGCGGGGCGGATGGCCTGTTCGGCCCGCCAGTTGGTGGCTTCGATCGACGGGTCGCACAAGAAGAGGAACACGGCAGCGAATTCGTTGGCCAGATGCCTGGCGAAGCGCTCGGCGTCGGCCACCGGCGGCGGCGTGTCGATCAGTCGGCCGAGCCGGGCAACGAGTCGGCCGCGGGCCGACGCCAGGCCGTGCTCGGTGATGCCGCCGGCGTTGCAGCGTTTCCGCAGCGCGAGACCGTCCTGCAGGACCGCCTGCACCCGGCCGGCCCAGGAACTGTCGGGATGGTCGGTCTGCAATTGCTTGCAGCGTCTCGACAGGTGGTTCAGGCAGCTCTGGTGCGGAGCGTGCTTGAAGCCGCGGTACGCCGCCCACCCGTCGCGCACCAGCACGCCGGCGAAGTCGGGGCCGAGCACCGTCGCGGCATCGTCGAACCCGCGGCCGTCGCAGATGGCGTAGACCGTCGTCTCCGGTGTGGTGAACGCCCACAGCCAGTGGCGGACCGCGTTCACACGCCAGCCGGTCTCATCCGGGGTGACCACCGGACTGCGGCGGACCTGCTCGCGCAGCGCCGCATACGCCGGCGACGCGGCGTCGGCCGTGCGGTGCAGCAGTTGGACCAGGCCGCCCGGGGTTGCCGCCAGTCCGAACTGCGTCTGCAGAACGCGGGCGACCTTCCCCCAACGGCATGCCCAGCTCGGTGTGCAACTCGACGACCAGCGCGGCGACGTTCGGACCCAACTGCACCCCGGCCGCCCCCAACGCGTCGGAGGTCTGCAGCGCGTGCCGGCCCTGCACCCGCCGCCGGCACTGCGAGCAGTGGCCCACCTCGACCGCGAAGCGCCGCACGATCGGCTCGATCTGAGGCAGATCCTCCTGATACTGCGACGCCGCGCGGGTCACCTCGACCGGGCCGCCGCAGTCCGGACACGCCGTCGGAACCGGCGCCGCATGCGTCTCGTCAATCCGTGTCGGCTCCCGGCGGCAGCCATGCTTCCCGTAATCCTTGCCCGCCCGTCGTCCGGGACGCCCGCCGCGTCCCTGCGGCCGGTCCTTGGCGAAGGGGGCCGCCTGCCGTTTGCCGGCGCGCCGCGCCGCTTCCAGCTCCTTCTCCAGATGCTCGCTGCGACGCTTCCAGTGATCCCGCTCCTCGATCAGCTTCGCCTTTTCTCCTTCAAGGCGTTCGATGCGCACGTCCCGAGGATCCCGCTGATGTCCGGGACCGTTCGAACCGCCGCGGGCGTCGCTGCGCGCCATACCTCGCATATCGGCAGACGCTCGCCGCACCTGCAACCCATTTCGAGGATTTCTCGCTACGACCCGCTAACCAAAGACGCACAGTCTTCCGGCAGCTTCTCGATTTGCTTCCCCGACATGAATTCGACGCCGAGGCCCGGCAGCATCAGAAGGGCCAGCGACTCCGCGTGATGAGCCGCTGGGCGCAGTTCGTCGCCCTCGGCCTGGGCCAACTGGCCGGCCTGCAGAGCCTGCGCGACATCGTCGGCAACCTGTGCGCCCAACCCCGCAAGCTCTATCACCTCGGCCTGCCGGCCCTCGTCAGCCGCTCGTCGCTGGCGCGGGTCAACGCCGAGCAGCCGTACACGCTCTACGAGGCGCTCTTCAAGCGCCTGCCGGTTCGTTGTCAGCAGCGGGCTCCGCGGCATGGCTTCCGATTCAAGAACAAGTTGCATGCGGTGGATGCGTCGACCATCGACTTGTGCCTGGCGGCCTTTCCGTGGGCGTCGTTCCGGCGCACGAAGGGCGCCGTCAAGCTGCACGTCGGCCTGGATCAGGCAGGACATCTGCCGAGCTTCCTCAGCGTCACCGACGGCAAGGCGGGTGACGTCACGGTGGCCCGCACGTGGACGTTCCCGGCCGGCAGCGTGGTGGTGGCCGACCGCGCGTATCCGGACTTCAAGTGGCTCCATCGCTTGCAGGAGCAGGGCGTGATCTTCGTGACCCGACTGAAGCGGGGCGTGAAGTACCGGGTGCTGCACGACCACGACGTCGACATCCGGACCGGTGTGCTGAGCGACCGGATGATCGAGTTGACCAGCGCGCGTGGCCGCAAGGCGTATCCGGGCACGCTACGGCGGGTCGGCTGCTGGGACGACGAAACGAAACGGAGCTACGTGTTCGTGACGAACAACACGACGTGGGCGGGGAAGACGATCGCCGACCTGTACAAGTCGCGCTGGCAGATCGAGCTGTTTTTCAAGTGGATCAAGCAGAATCTGAAGGTGAAGCGCTTCGTGGGCCGCTCGAAGAACGCGGTTCTGTCGCAACTGTGGGTGGCGACGTGCATGTACCTGCTGTTGGCCTACCTGAAGTTCGTGCTGCGATTGAGCTGGAGCCTGCACCGGATGCTACGGGTTCTGCAGCTCAACTTGTTCGACCGCCGTCCACTGGTGGAGCTGTTCACGACACCCTCGCCTCCGGGTTCCCCAAACCCTCAGATGCTGCTGTGGGGCTGAAAATGTGGGACAGCAGTGTACAAGAAAGGAGCCGGACGCCTCGCGGGCGCCCGGCTCCAAGGAACTTAGTCTACCTAGCAGCCCGTGGCAGAAGTGTGTCTCGCTGAGTCGCCTGTTCAAGTGGCTTGGCGATGAGCGATTGGGCCGTTGAGCGCGGTCGGCGCCCACTGGAGGCCCCAGAAGGGCCTCAGACGCCCCCAGAGGCCGATCTGACACTCGATCCAGCGGAAAATGGCCGAAAGAGCCCGCCCCTGCAGGCTCCGGGGCGTGCCGGTGCCCGTCCGGCGGCGCAGGAGCAGCGCCAGGTTGCAAGCCGCCGCCTGGATGAGCACGCGCTTGCGAACCTCCTCATGACCGCGCACCCACACCCGCCGCATGCCCCCGGTCTCATACTGATGAGCGAACGGACGCTCCACCAGCTCCCCACGCCGCCGTTGCAGACGACGACCCCGAGCCCCACGAGTACGCCGGCGGTTCCCATACAACGCCTTCTGCGCAGCCCGTTTCTCCGGCGGCGTCTCGCCCGTCCGCTTGTCCTGCCAGCGGCGCGGGCCGCGCTCCGGCTCCGAGATGTAGCTGCGGACCTCCAATTCGTCCAGCGCAACCAGCGTCGCGTCGCTGTGATACCCCTTGTCCGCCACCACCTCCTCGACCTCACGTCCGTCCGGCTGCACCGCCTCCACCTGCTCCGACGCCTTCGTCAGCGTCTCCGGCAGCGTCGCCGTATCGCCCTCCGATGCGTCCTGCACCGTCACCGCTACGATGGCACCGGTGTCCATGTCGACCCCGTGCTCCACCTTGTGCGCCAAGTGCGTCCGACCGTCCTTCATCTTCGTGATCTTTGCGTCCGGGTCCTGCGGGGACTGCCAGTCCTTGTTCGACGCCGTCTTGTCCTTCCGCGACCGGTCGAACCGCGCCAATTCCGCCCGCGTCGGCGTCGCTATCCCAGACGCCTCCGCCAACCCCTGCAGAAACGCGTCGTACGATTCTCCCGTGTCCCGACGCTCGATGCTGCGCATCGCCGCGTTCGCTTCCAACGTCGTCGCGTCAATGCCGATCGTCTTCCCCCGAACCAGGTCCGCCTCCGCCGCGCGCTCCAGCACCCACGTGAACACCGCCTCGTGCGTCTCGTCGTCGATCCGCCGGCGCGTCCGCGACAGCGTCGAGTGGTCCGGCGCCGCCTCCGTCAGGTCCAGGCCCAGAAACGACCGTAGACTCAGCGAATCGGCCACCCGCCACGCAATTCCCCGCTCCGACGACACGCCCTCGAAGAACCCGATGAACAGCAACCGGAAGTACCGCCCCGGCTGCAGACTCGGACGGCCCAGTCGTTCCGCGTAGAAGCTCGAGCACAACCTCTCCACGAAGGCGTCAAACCCGGACTCCTCCAGAATCCGGTTCAGCCGCTCGAAGAACGGATGTCCATCGCTCGTCGGAAGGTCCTCGCTGTGCACCCACATCGGCGGCGCCTGCCGCGCCGCCGGTCGCTTGCCCATCGCCATGCAGGCAGTGTAGGACACGCGGCGGGATCCGTCGAGTCCGCGCCCGACTTTTGCCACAGGCTGCTAGTCAGCCCTGACGGGGGGTGCCGCCTAGCTAGAAGCCGTACCGAATCCCGAAGTTCGCCTGCCGCGGGATGCCTCCCGAGCGCAGCGACGTGTAGTTCATGAAGTTGCTGCTGTTCTGGTTCCCGACCGGGTTGTTGAAGTTCGGGCGGTTGAACAGGTTGATGATGTCGAAGTAGATGTCGAGCGTGTCCCCCTCCGCCGGGCGGGCCCGCCACCCGAACCGCAGATCCAGGTTGATGAAGTCGGACGCTCGGGCGCCGCCCTGGCGGCCGTTGTGCTCCGCGGTGACCGGGTTGTTGCCCACGCCGCTGTAGGTCCCCTGGGGAAGCGGATCCCAGGGGGTGCCGTTCATGTCCAGGTCGACCTGGCTGTGGTAGATGGTGAACGGGTTCGCGCTCATGTAGCGGAAGATGGGGCTCAGGGTGATCCCGCCCGGCAGCTCGGTACGCCCGCTCAGCGTCAGGATGTGCAGGCGGTCCTGCTCCGCCGGCTGCCAGTTCCGGTCCATGTGGAGGTTGCCGAGGACCTGGGTCTGGACGCCGTTGAGGCTGACGCCGTTGGTGCCGTACTGCTCGAAGGTGTCGCCGCGCGAGTGGCCCAGCGCGTACGACAACCGCATGCCCCAGCGGTCGGAGTAGCGCTTCTCCACCGAGACGTTCAGGCCGTCGTATGCCGACAGCCCGACGCTCTCGATCGACAGCAGCCGCCCCTGCCAGACGCCGATCGGCAGGCCGGCCGGACCGAGGCCGTCGGGACCCACCTTCGCGCACTCCATCGCCAGCAGGGCGGGATTGCTGTAGAGGCCGGCGGTCGCCGCCCCGTTCGCACAGCTAGGGAACGAGTTCAGCCCCCCCATGCCCGGAGAGCCGTTCTCGGGCCGGTCGTAGACCCCGATCCGGTCCGTCCCGTACCACGCGTCGTACCACGTGAGCGGGTCGCTGCTGTCGATTCCGGAGCGCAACGGCGCCACGTAGTTGATGCGGTTGAGCAGCCCGCTGCCCCGGATGTTGACGTAGTCGACCCCGATCGACAGCGTCGGCATCAGCTCGCGCTCGAATCCCAGCGTGAGCTGCTTGAACAACGGCTGCTGCCGGCGGTAGTTGTCGACGTAGACGTTCGACTCGTTGAAGCGGTCCGTGGTGCCGGGGGGATAGACCGAATTCACGAAGGCGTGATCCACCAGCGGGCAGTGCGTCGCGCCGTCGCGGATGGTCGCCGGCCCGCACTCCCCGGCCGCCGCGGAGCCGATGCGGAGGGCCTGCCGCAACTCGGGGTCCTCGATCGGCATGCCGTTCCGCGGCCCGGGATCCTCCTGTCCGCCCTGCTCCCCCCCGCCGCGGGGGAACGAGGCGACGAAGGAGCTGTTGATGACCGGATCCTGCAGGACGTTGTCGAGCCCGCTGAAGAGCGTCCGGTCATAGAAGTACCCGTAGCCCGCCCGCAGAACGGAGCGGCCGTCGCCCGTCACGTCGTAGGCGACCGAGAGCCGGGGCGAGATGTTGTTCCAGTCGCGTGGATCGGTCCCCGGCACCATCAGCGGGTTGTCGGTCCGCTCCGCGCTCAGCATCTCGGCGTCCCACCGCACGCCGAGCCCCAGGGTCCAGCGCTCGTTCAGCGTCCACTTGTCCTGGAAGAACGTCTCCCACGTGTTGATGGGGTAGGCGAACTGGTTGCCGGTGGGCGCGCCGACGCGAATCTGGAGCCGTTCGGGGTAGGTCGAGTAGTCGTTGACGTCGAACGGCATGTCGGTCGGGAAATGAAACGCGCCGCCCAGGAAGTTCTCGCGGAAGTCGTCGATGAACGCCCGGTGGAACGTGCCGCCGAACTTGAAGTCGTGATCGCCCATCATGTCGGGGACGAACCACGACGTGGTGTTGTTGTACTGCCACTGCGAGTCGATGCGGCCGCCGGCCCACGGCGCGACGTTGTCCCAGAAGCTGTTCATTCTGTAGCCGGGCGCCAAGTTCCGCATCTGTCCGTCGCGGCTCACGTGCCCGTTCAGGTCATACCAGAGGGGGGAGGCCCCGGCGGCGTTCTCGTAGCTCCGGGTGACCCGCACGGTGTTGACGACGTTGTTCCCGATGACGCTGGTGTAGCTCCCGACCCAGATCTGCTCGTCGTCCTCCTGGTTGTGCCCCGAGGTCAGCGTCCGGTTGCCGTACCGGTCGGTCTCCGGGCTGAGCTCGCGCATGAACCGCAGGGCCCAGGAGTTGTTCCCGTTGATCTGGTGGTCCACCCGGTACATGGTGTTCCACGCACGCCATTTCTCCGGTACGGACCAGTCCAGATCCGGACGGCTGTTGAACCTCTGCGTCCGGGCCGGGTTGGTGAGCCGCCGCTCGAGGCTCACGAAGAAGTGCGCCTCGTCCTGCACGATCGGCCCGCCGAAGACGCCGCCGAACTCGTACTTGTTGTTCGTCGGCTTTACCGTGCTCGAGTCCTCCTCGAACAACTGGTTGTTGAAGTAGTCGCGCGCCGTCATCGCGGTGTTGGTGCTGTAGCTGAAGCCGGCCCCGGACCACTGGTTCGTCCCCCGCTTGGTCACCGCGTTGATGACCGCGCCGGAAGAGCGCCCGAACTCGGCGTCGAACTGCCCGCTGACCACCTGGAACTCCTGCACCGACTCGATCGCCACCTTGACTTGGCTGCCGCCTGCTCCGCCGCCGGTGGAGTCGTTGTTGTACCCCCCGTCGACGTTCAGCGAGCTGGCCGCGGCGGTCTGCCCGTTGGCGATGATCCCGTCGTTGCCCTGCGAGCTCGACGGCAGGAACTGGATGCCCGGCAGCAGCGAGATCGCGGCGAACGCGCTGCGGTTGACCAGCGGCATCTCCACCAGCTCCGCGTTGTCGAGGGTGCCGCCGACCTCGGCCGAGGTGAGGTCGACCAGCGGAGCCTGCCCGGAGACGGTCACCGTCTCCTCGAGGGCGCCCACGCCGAGGACGATGTCGAGGGGCAGCGTCGCGCCGACCCGGAGCTCGAAGCCGGTGGTCTGGAACGTGGTGAAGCCCGGCAGCGCCGCGGTGACCGAGAAGGTCCCCGGCAGCAACTGCGCCGCGAAGTAGCTGCCGTCACCGCCGGTGATGACTTCGCGGAAGGTCCCGTCCGCCTCGTTCTGAATGAAGACGGTCACCCCCGGAAGGGCGCCTCCCGTCTCGTCGGTGACCGTCCCCCGAAGCTCCGTCCGACCCACCTGTGCCAGGGCCGGTGCCGCCGTCGCGCCGACGAGCGCGACGACGGTCAAGAATGTCGTAAGTCTTCGCACGTTCCACCCTCCTCCTTCTGAAACCGACGCCAAACCCGAACGAACGCTCTGTCGGATTGGTGCGGACGGCGCCGCCGCCGCCGCCACGTGCTCGCTGGCTACTGATCCTCCTCCTTGATGGTTGCCAAAGCCGCGAAAGCGCAACGTAGCGCAAGACACGTGCCGGTTGCAAGACCGATCTTCCTCGCGTCGGTCCGCTGGCGTTATGCACCATGCATACTCCGGACCATCTCACGGCCAGGACGCGGTAGCAGGCGGCAACTGCGGTGCCCGGACGTTCTCCGTCAGGCGGATCATCTCCAGCAGGGGCGCCGGGATGCGCCGGATCCCGATTCATGGATCCGGGATCCCGAATCATCGGGGCCCGGCGAGACATGAAAACCCTCAGTCCGCCGCCGGCTACTCGCCGGGCGCCTGCGACGGCAGGATGATGCGCTCGATCGTGAGGAGTCTCTGGTCGATCTTGCCGAACGCGATCTCGACGTTGCGCAGCCGGGTGTCGAAGCCGTCCATGCGGGTGTTCACTTCCATGCGGAAGTCCCGCAGCTCGCCGCGCACGTCATCAATGCGCGTGTTGATGCCGGCGATCTGCGCGAACAGGAGACCGGCGACGGTCAGAACTGCCGTGACGACGGCGACGGCGCTGCCGACCACCGTGCCGATGATCCACTTCGTGTCGGCGCTCATGAAGTCAGCTTAGCACGCGCCGGCCGCTGTCCCTGACGGTCGAGACGGTCGGCCCGTCTCGCGCATGGCGTCGGGCGCGGTCGGGTATGATGGCTGTTCCGTGACATGGACGATCCCGCCTACAAGTGGTTGTTCTCCCGGCCGCGCACGGTCCGGGATCTCCTGCACGGCTTCGCCGCCCGCGACTGGAGCGGCGCGCTCGACTTCGCCTCCCTGGCCCGGCTCCCCCCGAACTACGTCAGCCCCGACCTGCGTCAGCGCCACGGCGACCTAGTGTGGCGCGTCCGCTTCCACGGCGACCGGTGGCTGTATCTGGTGCTGCTCCTGGAGTTCCAGGCCGCCGTCGACCGTGCGATGGCGGTCCGCATGCTGACCTACACCGCCCTGCTGTACCAGAAGCTGATCGGCGAAGGGGTGCTGCGCGACCACGACGCGCTGCCGCCGGTGCTGCCGATCGTCATCTACAACGGGGGCCGGCCGTGGACGGCGCCGGCGAACGTGTCCGAGCTGATCGCGTCCGGGAACACGGCGCTGGAGCGGTACCAGCCGTCGCAGCGGTATTTCCTGCTGGACGAGGGCCGGGTGCCGAACGCCGACCTGCCGCGCGGCAATCTGGTGTCGGCCCTGATCGCGCTGGAGACGAACCGCGACCGGGCGCGGCTGCCGGCGCTGTTGGACGCGCTGGTCGAGTTGCTGCGGGAGCACGACGACGCGGAGTTGACGCGGGCGTTCGAGGCGTGGGCGACGCAGGTGCTGCTGCCGCGGCGATTCCGTGGGACGCCGCCGGAATCGTTGCCGCGGTTGAAGGAGGTACGGACGATGTTGGCCGAACAGGTGCAGGAGTGGACCGCGCAGTGGGTGGCGGAAGGCCGCGAACAGGGACTCGAACAGGGCCGCGCGGAAGAACGTGCGCTGCTGTGCCGCTTGGCGGCGCGGAAGTTCGACACCGCCACGGCGCGGCGGCTGGCCGACGCGCTGGCCGACGTGGCCGATCCGGAGCGGCTGGCGCAGGTGGGCGACTGGATCATCGAGTGCGGGACGGAGGCCGATCTGCTCGCCCGCGTCCGGGATGCCCACCGACTCGGCGGCTGAGGGGACTCAGCCAGCCGCCGCCCCCCGCCATCGGGCGCGCGCGGCCTCGAACGCGGAACGGACGCGTGCGCCCGGCGACGATTTCGGCGCCGCCATGCACCGATCAGCGCCCTTCGTTTCAGATCGTCCCGTACAAGGCCTCCCCTTGCGTGCAGTGGCGATACTCTCCCGGACCGTCAGGTAGCCGACCGCGGTGCTTAGGCCGACGCGGTCTCGAAGATTCCAGGATCGGCTTGTCGTACTCGTCCACGAGGGCCACCACCCGCCGTCCGGCGTCTTCATGCACCTGCCCCGCGCGACGCCGGACCAGGCGGCTTGGCGGCACATCGCCGTTGCGCTCGGGGCCCGCGCCGGATAGCCGCGCGCCATCCGTCGCAGCGCTGCCGTGCCGTAAGGCTGCCAACCGCCCGACGGGAGGAATTGTCGTCGCCCGCCCCGTGCCGCACCCATCATCACGCCGGCCGGTCGCTTGACCACACCGTCACCCGCCGTCCGCGGCGTTCGAGGAGCTGTCCAACCGTCGGTCACCCGCTGTCGGCGACCGAATCGGACCCGTCAGCTCCTGCCGGAGACCGAGGCGGGGCCGCCACGAATAATGCGGGGTAAAGCCCTGCCGGCCACGATCGCCGACCCTCCTCGTCACCTCGACGGTGCGCGCCGAACCGGCGGGACCGCCGCTGCTCGAACCAGGCGTCGCGGCACCCGCGGCACCGCAACGCATGCCGAAAGGGTGATATCTTTTGGAGATGCTCCCCTCGCCTCCGCCGAATCCACAGGATTCCGAAGGTGGCGCCATGTCCGATCGATTGAAGACCGAACGTCCGGCGGCGGCTCCCGGGCTCGACGCGACGACGTCCATCAACAATCTGACGTTCCTGCTCGGGGTCGGCGCGGTCGTCGCCGCCGTCGTCGGCGGCTCGTGCTCCACGAACGCGCGGATCGGCGATGTGCGCGCGGACGTTGCGGATCTGCGGGTCGAGGTCCGCGAGCTGCGCGCCGAGGTCCGCGGGGAGGTGGCCGGCCTGAGAACGGAATTCGGAGGCTTGCGCAACGGGGTCCAAGGGGAGGTGGCCGGCCTGAGAACGGAATTCGGAGGCTTGCGCAACGGGGTCCAAGGGGAGGTGGCCGGCCTGAGAACGGAATTCGGAGGCTTGCGCAACGGGGTCCAAGGGGAGGTGGCCGGCCTGAGAACGGAATTCGGAGGCTTGCGCGGCGAGATTCACGACGTCCGCGAGGAGGTTCGTGACGTCCGTGCGCGGCTCGATGATCTGGAAGATTTCACGCATGCGTCCTTCGCGACCGTTCACCAACAGCTCGGCGCCGTGGCGGTATGCATGTTGGAGATTCGCAACCTCGTCGGCGGCGACGGCGACGACCGCGAGCGCGCTTCCACGGCGTGCGACAGCGCCCTCCAGGCGATCCTGACGCCCTCCACACCGGCCGGTCCCTGAAATCGGTGTACGGCATTCCGGAATCGCAACCGATGCCCGGCGAAGTCCTTCGATGAAGTCCGCCGCCAGCGCATTCGCGTTCACGATCCTGTTCTGCGCGACCGGCTTCGCCCAGGACCCGGCGAGCGGGAGGGCCGTCCCGGCCGAAGCGCCGCGGGCGGCCCTGGCGCTGGCGCTGACCCCGACCGAGTACAACAACACCATCGCGGACCTGCTCGGTTTTCCACGGGACGGCGAGCGCTGGCCGCCGCGGCCGGCTCTCGCCGACACGCTGAGCCCGCGGCGCGCGGCGAGCAAGGGCGTCTTCCTGCCCCCGCCGCCGCCCCCGGTCTGGCCGTGGCGGTTCCCGTCCGAGCCGGGCGCCGGCGGCTTCGAGGGCATAGCACAGGGTCAGAACCCGTCGTCCTACCAGGTCGAGGAGCTGCATCTGGCGGCGATGCACTTCGCGTCGCTCGTCCTCCTGTCGCCGACTTTCTTCACCTGCGACGCATGGACCACCCTGCCCCGCGCCGAGCAGGCGCGTTGCGCGCGGACCAGCATCGAGCGGTTCGCCGAGCGCGCCTGGCGCCGGCCGCTCGATACCGGCGAACGGGAGCGGATCGAAGCGTTCCGGCAGGCGAACCTCGCGGCCGGCCCGCTCGACGAAGCGGTCGCGCTGACGGTCGCGGGCATCCTGCAGGCGCCCGCGTTCCACTTCCGGATCGAACGGGGCGATGCCGCAGGCGGCGGGCCGACGCCGTGGGAGCTGGCGACGCGCCTCTCCTACTTTCTGTGGGACTCGATGCCGGACGAGGAGCTGTTCGCGGCGGCCGCGGCCGGCGAGTTGTCCTCGAGCGAGCAGGTCGAACGGCAGGCGCGCCGGATGCTGGAAGACCCGAAGGCCCGGCCCGCCGTCGTCCACTTCCACAACCAGTGGCTCGGCACCGACGAGGTATTGCGCATCGCGCCGGCGCGGCGCGCCTTCGGGCCGCTCTTCGGGATCCCGCCCGAGCTGGAGACGGCCCGCGACGACGACGTGCAGTGGCCGACCATCATGGGCCCGGTGCGCCACTCGCTGAAGCTGGAGACGGAGCTGTTCGTCGAGCGGACCGTCTTCGACGGCGACGGCACGTTCACCGCGCTGATGACCGACCACCGCGGCTACCTGTCGGACGCGACGGCGCCGATCTACGGTGCGGGCGCCACGCGCCTCCCGGACCAGCCGAGCGTGACGCGGCGGATCGAGTTCGTGGCGGTGTCGATCGGGCGCAAGGAACCGCTCACCCTCTACCCGGCCGAGTTCCCGCGCGACCAGCGCGCCGGGGTGTTGACGCACCCGTCGGTCCTCGCGCTCGGCGCCTACGCGGTGCAACCCGGGCCGATCCTGCGGGGCGTCCACGTGCTGGAACGGATCGCCTGCATGGAGCTGGGCACGCCGATCCAGGGAGCAGAGACCGCGCTGCCGCCCGACACGCTGGCCGTCGAGCGCACCAACCGCGAGCGGACCGCCGCCGCCACCAGCCCCGCCGCGTGCGCCGGGTGCCACCGGCGGATCAATCCTCCCGGATTCGCATTCGAGCACTACGACGCGCTCGGAGCCTGGCGCGCCCGCGACAACGGGCAACCGGTCGACGCGAGCGGCTCGCTGACCCTGCCCGGCGGTGAGACGCTCACCTTCACCGACGGCATCGATTTCGTCCACCAGCTCGCAGCCAGCGACCGCGTGCGCGACTGCTACGCGCTGCACTGGACGCGCTCGGCGACCGGATCGAGGCGGCGACACCGGGGATTGCGTCGATTCAGCGGGGTTTCCGAGAGAACGGCTCGATCGCGGATCTGCTCGTCTCGATCGCCGGCAGCGACCTGTTTCGCGGAGCCGTGGCGGCGGAAGTCCCAGGAGCAACTCGATGATCTCACGGCGACACCTGCTTCGGCTCGGCAGCCTCACCGCCCTCGGGACCGGGTGGCCCGGCGGCGTGCTGCGCGCGTTCGCCCAGCAGACCGCGGCGCCGCCCCGGCGTCTCGTCGTCATCAGCCACTGCCACGGCTGGCCGTACGCCGCCTGGCGCCTGCGTTCGGCGGGGATGCCGGAGACGCAGCCCTGGTCGCTGGATCTGACGTCACTGGACGAGAATGATCTGAGCGCGCCGCTCGCGCCGCTCCACCCGCACCGGCGCCGCCTGCTCGTCCTCGACGGCCTGTCGCTGGCGACGGCGGAGCTCGATGCCGGCGGCAACCGCCACGACCGCGGCTGGATTCACGCCTGGACCGGCAACAACGCCGACTTTTCGGCGCGGGACACGCGCTCGACGTCCGCGTCGCTGGACCAGCTCGTCGCCGCCCACGTCGCGCGTCCCGACCGGCTGCCGTCTCTGGAACTGTCGGTGGACGCCGCACTCGAGGCGGGCCGCCCCATCGCCTACAACGTGGGCGGCGTGCGCCTGCCGGCCGAGAACACGCCGCTCCGCGCCTGGGAGCGGGTCTTCGGACCGGCGTCGTCCGGCGATGCGGTGGGCGCGCGCCGGCGCACCACGCTCGACTTCGCGTACCGCGAGTACCGCGCCCGCGCCGCGGGTTTCGACGCCGTCGATCGGACCCGGATGGAGTCGCACTTCGGGCTCGTCGACCGGCTCGGCCGGCGGCTGGAAGGACTGGCGACGCTCTCCTGCGCCGCCCCCCCGCGGCCCGCCGCCGCGTTCGAGCAGTACGACCGGCGCTTCGACGCCTTCGCCGACGTCATCGCCGCGGCGTTCAGTTGCGACATCACGCGGGTGGTCTCGCTCTCCCTCGGCGAGATGCCGACGTCGGAGTTCGGCGCCGGCCACGTGAGCGACAAGGTGCACAAGGGCATCGCCCACTACATCTACGACGACCCGGCCAAGCACGCCGCGATGACCGACTACGTGCGGCACCACGCGCGGCAGGTGGCGCGGCTCGTCGCCACTCTGGAGGCGGTCCCGGACGCGGGCGGCGGCTCGGTGATGGACAACACCCTCATCGTCTGGGGCTCGGAGCTCGGCGACGGCTGGCACGGCTACAGCCGCTACAACCCGGTGCTCATCGGCGGCTCGTGGACCTTCCGGACGGGGCGCTACCTGTACCGACCCCACGAGACGCCCATACGGATGCGGGTTCCGTCGCAGGTCGCGCCCGGCGGCAGGACCCGGTTCGCCGGCGTGCCGCACCAGCGGCTGCTGGTGAGCGTGGCCCGCGCGATGGGACTGGACGTCGACCACGTCGGCCTGCGGCAGGTACGCGGGCAGCGCGGCGATTTCGTCGACGTGTCCGGCCCGCTGGACGGACTCACGGCGTAGCGCTCCGTCACCGCCCTAAGATCCTCGAAGGCCGCGCCTTGCGGCTTCCGCTCCGTGTCGGGCATTCTTGACCATATTGGTCACAAGGAGCGTGTCGGTGCCCCGAGACTCCATCTACGCAGTACACCAGGTCCGCGTCGCCGGGACGCTGGAAGCCGGGTGAGGCCAAGGCGAGGTTCGGCGAGGTCGTCCGACTTGCCGCCTCCGGCCGACCGCAACGGGTGACCGTGCGCGGCGAAAACGCCGTGGTCGTCGTGGCCGCGGATGAATTCGACCGACTCCGGGCGCGCCGAACCGCTTCCAGCCTGCACGATCTCTGTCCGGATCCCCGCTGAACCGCCTGGAGCCGGAGCTCGATAGCGAAGGCGTTCGGAGCCCGGTTCGCGAGGTCGATCCTTGCAACGAGAACGACTTCCGCAGGGCGGGTGTGTCCGTTCTCAACCCGTGGCTGAACGATGACCCGGGCCGTCGTCGGCCTCCGCTCGCGGGCCGCCGATGCGGAAAGGGCACGACGGCCGCGCCGCTCGGGCGGCCGAACGAAGAACGGTGTCCTATGATACGGGGCATGTCTCTGCGCCCCTTTGCTGCGTCCGCCGCAGCCCTGCTGGCGATCACCGTGCTGTCGGCGGCGGTCACCGGCCAGCCGCGGGACGAAGGGCCGGCGGGGCCTTGGCTCACCACGGAAAAGGGCGAGTGGCCCAGCTACGGCGGCGACGCCGGGCACACGCGCTACTCGCCGCTCGGTCGGATCGACGCCTCGAACTTCGGCGATCTGGAGCTGGCGTGGCGCTTCCGGACCGACAACCTCGGTCCGGTCCCCGAGTTCAAGCTGGAAGGAACACCGCTGATGGCCGGCGGCGTGCTCTACGCCACCGGCGGCACGCGCCGGGCGGTGGTCGCGCTCGACGCCGCCACCGGCGAACTGCTCTGGATGCACCGCGAGGACGAGGGGGAGCGGGCGGCGGCATCCCCGCGCCGCCTGTCGGGCCGCGGGCTGGCGTACTGGACCGACGGCGAGGAGGCGCGGATCCTCTACGTGACCATCGGTTTCCGTCTGGTGGCGCTCGACGCCGCCACCGGCGAGCGCGTAGCCGGTTTCGGCCGCCACGGCGCAGTGGACCTGAAGACGGCTGCCTTCGTCGGCGACGGGCGGCGGATCGACCCGGTCACCGGCGCCATCGGCTCGAACGCCGCTCCGACGGTGGCCCGCGACGTCGTGATCGTCGGCGGCACCTTCGCGGACGGGGCGGCGCCGCCGACCCACAACCACATCAAGGGACTCGTCCAGGCGTTCGACGTCCGCACCGGCCGCCGCCTGTGGACCTTCAACACGGTACCTCGCCCCGGCGAGTTCGGCGCCGACACCTGGCTGAACGATTCCTGGGGGACCAACGGGAACAACGGCGTCTGGACGCAGATCGCGGCCGACCCCGAGCTGGGCATCGCCTACCTCCCGGTCGAATCCCCGACCGGCGACTACTACGGCGGGCACCGGCCGGGCGACAACCTGTTCGGCGAGAGCCTCGTCGCCGTCGATCTGCTGACCGGCGAGCGGCTCTGGCACTTCCAGCTCGTGCACCATCCCCTCTGGGGCTTCGACATGGCCAGCCCGCCGATCCTGGCCGACGTCACCGTCGAGGGGCGGACGGTCGAGGCGGTGGCGCAGCCGGGCAAGCAGGCGTTCCTGTACGTCTTCGAACGCGTCACCGGTGAGCCGATCTGGCCGATCGAGGAGCGGCCGGTGCCGAGAGGCGACGTGCCGGGCGAATGGTACTCCCCGACCCAGCCGTTTCCGACGCGGCCGCCGGCCTACGATCGGCAGGGAGCCTCGCTGGACGACCTGATCGACTTCACGCCGGCGCTGCGTGCGGAGGCGGTCGATCTCGTCTCGCGCTACAGGCTGGGACCGATGTTCACCCCGCCGGTCGTCAGCCGGCCGGAGGGCCCGATCGCGACGCTCGGCCTGGGGGCCGGCAGCGGCGGCACGAACTGGCCGGGCGGCGGCTACGACCCCGAGAGCCACATTCTGTACGTACCGTCGCGAACCGGGTTCTACTCCTGGGAGCTGATCCCGACGCCCGGCCCCGAAGTCTCGGACATGCGCTACGTCAAGGGGACCGAGCGGTACGGCGTGGGACACGGGGGTCTGCGCGACCTCAACGTGCAGGGACTACCGCTGGTGAAACCGCCCTACGGGCGTCTCTCCGCCGTCGACCTGGACCGCGGCGACATACTGTGGCAGCGGCCGCACGGCGACACGCCGGACCTGGTGAAGGACCATCCGGCGTTGGCCGGGTTGGAGATTCCCCGGACCGGCGAGCCCTGCACGCATCTCGTCGGTCCGCTCGTCACCGCGACCCTGGTCGTGATGGGCGAGTGCGGCTTCCACCGGACCCCGCACGGGCGCGGCGCGATGCTGCGGGCCTACGACAAGGCGACGGGCGACGAAGTGGACGCGGTCTTCATGCCGGCGCCGCAATCGGGGTCGCCGATGACCTACCTCGCGAACGGCCGGCAGTACATCGTCCTCGCCGTCAGCGGACGGGGCTACCCGGGCGAGTACCTGGCGTTCCGGCTGCCGCCGTGAGGCGCAGCCGGCGCGGTGCGGTTCCCGCGTCGAGATTCTGGAGGTCGCGCATGGTCGCAACATGGCGCCCCGGGCGCACGAAGTTCTTCACGGCGTCCGCCTCGCCACCGACGTGTACAGGCCGGCGCGCGACGGCGTGCCGGTGACGGACAGGCTGCCCGTCCTGCTCCAGCGCACGCCCTGGGAAGAGCGGACGCGGGCTGGTCGAGCAACTTCCCCCGCTTCGACGTCAACCCGAACACCGGCGAGCCGCTCGGGCGACACCGGCGGGCGGCCCCCGCGGACAACTCGATCCACCACGAGGCCGCCCACCCGTCGCACGTGGTGCTGCCGACAGTCCCCCGTGCGGTAGCCTCCCGAGACGCCATCGGATCCGGCGATGCGACGAACCGGACCAGACAGCCTCCGGGACGCCTGCCGGCTCCGGCGACGCGACGAACCGGACACGGGATCGGCGCGCCGGTCGCGCCGCGCCGCCGGCAGCCCCTTACTGGCCTTCCTGCGCCTCCAGGAACCGCGCGTTGCGCAACGCATGCTCGATCGCGTAGTTCCCTTCGTGGCAGGCGAACTCGTAGACGACGCCGGTGCCGGGCGACGGCCGCATGAAGATGCGCGCGGTCCAGGGCTGCGTCCACGTGGCCGGATCGTCCAGCGTGTACTGGTACTGCAGCAGCTCGGGACCCACCCGCGTGAACCGCTCCGTCACCTGCACGTCGCGCGTGGAGCCGCTCGCCCCGCGCGACAGGTTCGTGGTCTCGACCACCAGCGTGTCGCCGTCCCAGTGCGCGCGCGAGGATCCGACGGCGCTCGGCGGGCCGAGCCGGCTCGGCGCCGCGTCACCGATCGGGATCAGGCGGGTCTCGTGGTACATCTCCTTCAGGATGGCGACGTGCGTCGGGGTCTGAAAGATCTGGTAGGTGCTGTTGTAGCCGCGCCCGCTGAGCAGGACGCCGCCGCCGAGGCAGCGGATGTTCGGATCGATGCGCACGATTTCGTCGGCCAGCGTCGGCCGCTCGGGCAGCGGAGAGTTGCGCTCCGCCCGCCGCCGTTCGGCACGCTCCTCCGCCTCCGGGGTCCTGGCCGGCAGGCGCCCGTTCGGGGGGTCGACGATCAGGGACGTCCGGTTCTCGAACCAGCGGCCGCTCATCCAGAACTGGTTGTAGCTGCCGGTCGAGCGGCGCCGGGCCGGCCGGGCCGCCGCCTGCTCTTCGCCGGCGGGTTCCTGCAGGGCGGCCAACGCCCGCCGGAACGGTGTCTCGCCGAACACGGCGTCGCCCCCGACGGCGGAATACCCGTTGGCGTGCGTGGCCAGCGCCGCCACTTCCTCGTCGGTCAGGAACTCCCGGTCTCCCAGCTCCTCGGGCCGCTGCAGCGGGGTCGCCGAGTCGCTCGCCCAGACCCCCTGCAGATCGGGCCGGCCGTCCGCCAGGCGCGGGACCGTCCAACCTTCCGGAGCCTGCGCCGCCGCCACCGCCGGCGCCGCGATCAGCGCCGCCGCCGTCATGCACGCCGCCATGCGTCGTCTGCTCATGTCTGCCTCCCGCAGCGAAAACCTTGCGTCTTCGCCGCTGTCCCGGTACCCGGTCACGATAGGACTCCGCGGCGGGATCGCGCAAGTGCCGCGACGAGCCGCCGTGTACGACTCCGGCAGCATTCAAGAACGTCGATCGCCCCGGTTTCACGACAGGTCCCGGGTCGGGCAGACCGTGAACGTCCGGCCGCCGCGACGTACGCGATACGGCTCCTTCACCGCAGGCGCGACCACGTAGTCGTCACCGGCCGGATGGGAGGCTCTGAACGTTTCGACGGGCGCCGCGTTCAACTCGTCGGGGTCGATCTTGCATTCTCCGCGCCCGCCATGCCCACCTTGTCCGGCGGCGGCGCGCGGTCAGCCTCCGATGCCGACCAGACTCATCATCGCCAGCGTCACGATCGGCACCAGCACGATGGCGAGGACGCCCATCAGCAGGCCGTAACGGATCATGCGGGTGATGGGGATGCGCCCCGAGGCGTAGACGATGGCGTTCGGCGGCGTCGAGACCGGCAGCACCACCGCCACCGACGCGCCGAGCGCCGCTGCGACCGCCGGGGTGATCGGGTCCACGCCGGCCGCGACCGCGATGGAGATCACGATCGGCACCGCGATGTTGGCGGCGGCCGTGTTCGACATGGTGTTCGAGAGCACGACGGTGAAGAGCGTCGCCGCGAAGGTGATGGGCACGACACCGTTGGACGGCACGAGGCCGGTGATCCCTTCGCCGACGATCTGCGCGAGCCCGGTGGCCCCGGACAGCGTCCCCAGCGAGAGCCCCCCGCCGAAGAGCAGGATGGTGCCCCAGTCGATCCGCGCCGCCTGCTTCCAGGTGAGCGTCGACCGCTCGGTGCGGCTCACCGGCAGCAGGAAGAGGAGGACGGCGCCGGTCAGCGCCGCCACCGACTCCGGCACGCTGGAGAGCACCGCCACCGCGAACGGGTGCTCGCGGCCGAGCAGCAGCGGCAACAGGCCGGGTCCGATCCAGAGCAGCACGGTCACGCCGAAGGCGATGACGGCATTCCGCTCGCCCGGCTTCCAGGGGCCGAGCGCGCGCCGACGTTCGGCGATGATCGCCTCCGCCCCCGGGATCTCGGTGACCCCGGTGCGCCCGACCCAGTTCAGGTAGACGAAGACGATGGCCATGAAGACGACCGTCACCGGCACGGCCAGCAGCATCCACTCGACGAACGAGATCCGGACCCCGAGCTGCTCGCCGATGAACCCGATGGCGATGATGTTCGGCGGGGTCCCGACCGGCGTCGCCATGCCCCCGATCGAGCAGCCGTAGGCGGTCATCAGCATGAGCGCGGTGCCGTAGTGCTTCGGCAGCTTGCCCTCGGACTCCATGAAGACGACGAGCGACACCCCGATCGGCACGAGCATGGCGGTCGTGGCGGTGTTGCTCATCCAGGCCGAGAGGAACGCGGCCAGCGCGCCGTAGGCGACGAGGATGCGGGTCGGCCGGGCGCCGATGAAGCGCCACGAGAGCACCCCGTAGGCGATGCGCTCGTTCACCCGGTGCACGAACAGCGCCTGGGCCAGGATGAAGCTGCCGATGAACAGGAAGATCAGCGGGTTGGCGAACGGCGCCAGGACGTCACGCACCGGCGCCACCCGCAGCATGACCGCGAGCGCGGGCCCGAGCAGCGCGGTGACGGCCAGCGGCAGCGCCTCGGTGGTCCAGAAGACGATGACCAGCGCCATGACCGCGGCCAGGCGATGACCCTCCGGAGTCAGGCTGTCGAACGGCAGGACGAGCACGAGCAGGAACAGGACCGGACCGAGCAGCAGCCCGACCCGCCGGCGCGACTCGTCGAACCGGGCCCGGGCATCCTGGACCGCCTGCACGTCGGAACCGGGGTTGTCAGCCATATGGGCGCCTAACGTAACATGAAAGGTCGGCTCGTGTCCGGGTTCCGCCGACGTGGGGAAGTCGGGTCGTGCATCAGTGCGCACTACCGGATTCCGCACGCCGCAGGATCGAGGCAGGAATCGATCTACAATCGGAGAGCGTAGAGAGAGGTCATACGATGCACTCTGGACTGCTGCTCGCGTTGGTCGGTCCGCTCGGAATCTGGGAGTTGATCATCATTCTCGTCATCCTGATCTTCATCTTCGGCGCCAACCGGCTGTCCGGTCTCGGCAAGGGGCTGGGCCAGGCGATCCGGGGATTCAAGGACGAGATGCGGGTCGAAGACAAGTCGGAGAGCTCCGAGTCCAACTAGCCCGGAAATCGTCGCCTTGCGGCTCTGCTTGCCGCCCGATCGACCCTTGCCGGGTTCACGTCGCGTTGCGGCGCGGACTTCCAAGCCGGCTGCGTAAGCACCATTTTCCTGTGGCGCGGACTCCTGGCCGTCCGACCGAAGCACACGGCGGACGACGTGCGCCGCGTCATCCGCCGTCCCGGTCACGTCCAGGCGCACCCGCTCGCACATCTACTTCCGGGGCACTCCCGGCGCGGTGAGATCGGCGACCGTTCCTGTCCCGCCCGCGACATGCCACCTGAACTCGTTTGCCTGCCGCGGGCATTCGTCGCCGCCCTCGCCGTCGCGATGCTCGCGGGACTCGCCGCCGTCGCAGTGGAGCTGGGCATGAGCGCGACCGACCCTCCGCCGGTGGACGTTCCGGCGCTGCCTCGCAGCGACACGCTGGAACGTCCCGCGCCCCCGTCCGCCGGCCCGCGGCCGGGCCGGCCCGCCATGGCCGGCCCCGGCTGGCGCGTGGTCAGCGTCAACTCTGTCTCCGGCGTGCTGCTGGTGACCGTCGAGACGGAACGGCTGGAAGCGATGACCGCCATCGCCCGTGACGTGGTGACCCCGGCCGCGGCGCAGCTTCTCGAGGCGCTCGTCTACTTCCACCGCCCCGGTGCGTCCCGGGCGGTGGGCCGGGTGCAGTGGACCCCCGACGGCGGCTACGTCTCCCTCAGGTTCCCCGAATAGCCCGGAAATCGTCGCCTTGCGGCTCCGCTTTCAGCCCAACCAACCCTCGCCAGGAGTCTGCACCGTTCTACCTCCTGGCCGCTGGCCGCGCGACGTCCGCCGGCGGTCGGGCGCGGAAAGCGCTTGCCACCACCGGCCGGGCCGGCGTGAATCACCGGACCAGCCGCGTCTCCGGAAACTGCGAGTACCACCCGAACCAGAACGCGCGCTGGGCCGCCACCCGCGGCGCCCGCCGTGCCGGGTCCGCGGCATGGACGAGGGCTTCCTCCGTCACCCGCCAGCGCCCGCCTTCCGTATCGACGACGACCAGGTCCCCGACGAGCCGTTCGAACGACGTCGCTCCGGGGTCGTAGACGCGGTTGGCGCCCTCGCGGCTGGTCACGACGAGCAGGCGGCGGCCGGCGTGCTCCTCCACGTGGAGACGATTGTCCTCCAGGAACTCTGCCGCGAAGGCGAGCGGCCGGCGCGCTCCGGGTGCATCCTCCAGGAGCATGACCAGCACCTCGTCCTTGTTGTCGAGCCGATCGTCGCGCTCCGGCACGTCGAACATCAGGTCGTCGGTCGCGAAGTAGGCGCGGTAGGCGGCCCCCTCGCGGTAGTCCCGGTCGTACCCGGTGTCGAGGGAGAGGACGGTGGTGTCGGGGTGCATGCGGCGCCACTCGCCCCAGGTGGTGGTGACCACCGGCCGGTGGGTCAGCCGGCGGCCCGCACCGACGAGATCGCCGACGACCGGAAAGCCCTCGAAGGTGTTCCAGAGGCTCCGCGTCCCGTGGTCGAACATCAGCTTGTTCGAGCGGTACAGCAGGCCGCTCGTCCCGAACCGGACGTGCTCGCCGTCGACGACGCTTTCGTAGGGTATGACGGTGCCGCACAGCGTGCAGTAGACGATGGTCAGCTCGACGCCGCCCAGCCGGTCGAGCGCCATCTCGTGCCACGCCAGGATCCGCTTCGGATAGGCGCGCGTCTCGCCGCCCGCGGCGACCCCGAACACGACGTGGTCGCCGTCGAGGTAGTCCGCCTCCCCGGCCGGCAGGTGCTCCGGGTACTCCAGCGGCGGAATGCCGTTGACGTGCACCCCGCCCCAGTCGATCTCGTCCATCCGGATGGTCGAGAACACCCGGCGCGGAAAGAAATCCGCGAACCGGGGATCGATCCGGGCGTACCACTGGCCCTTGAAGAACGCGTAATCGGGGTGCGGATCGTATGGCTGGTCCCAGATCCACTGGTGCGCGCGCCGCAGGTCCCCGCGGAACCGCTGCCCCGTCTGGCGCTCGAGGAACCGCATCAGCCGCCGCCACACCCGGGTGCTCGGATGCTCCGGCTGCGTCCATTCCAGCCGCGCGCGCGCGGCCGGATCGGTCGGGTCGGCGCCGATGCCCGGCGCCCGGAACACCGGCCGGCGCGGCGGCCGCATGAACCGCACGAGGTCCCAGACGATCCCGGCGTAACCGTTCCGCCAGCGCGCCGCGATCTGCTCCAGCGCCGCGTCGGCCACGTCCCCGTCGTCATGTATCGCCTGGAAGAAAAGCCGGATGTCGGGATGCGCGCCGGCCGCGGCAGGCTGGGCGCGCCCCGGCGCGCCCCCGGCGAGAAAGAAGACGACGACCGCGGCAACGACACAGGCTCGTCTCATGGCCATCCCTCCGACTTCCGTCGCGGCTCCACGGGACCGGCGGGCCGTCCGGTCACGCCCGCCATCCCGATGTAGTACGCTCGCCTGCATCGTCATCCTCATGTCCGCGACGTCCACGGCGCCCATACCGCTGTACACCGCCGAACAGATCCGCACTCGCGTGGCCGAGCTCGCGACCAGCCTCGCGGCCCGTTTTCCGGTCGGCGACACGCCGCACTTCGTGGCCGTGCTCAACGGCAGCTTCATGTTCCTGGCCGACCTCGTCCGGGCGATGACGCGTCCGGTCACCGTCGATTTCGTGAGGATGACGAGCTACGGATCGGGCACGACGACCTCCGGCGCGCCGCGAGTCGTTCACGGTCCCGGCGCCGACCTCCGCGACCGGCACGTCGTGATCGTGGAAGACATCGTGGACACCGGGCTGACCTTGCAGGTGCTGCGCGAACACCTGCTCGCCGCGCGGCCCCGGAGCCTCGCCACCGTCGTGCTGCTCGACAAGCCTGCGCGCCGGCGGACGGCGGTGCCCGTGGACCTGGCCGGCTTCCGTATTCCGGACCGGTTCATCGTCGGATACGGCCTCGATTGCAACGAGGTGCACCGGCACCTCCCCTACCTGGGGATCATTGCGCCATCATAGCCCCAAGCGAGACGCCCATGCCCAGCTCCCCGTCACCGACCACGCCTCCCCAGCCGCCGCCGTCCGACTGCTGGCCGACGGCCATCACCCACGTCGAGCCGGACAAGATCCTGGTGCGCGGATACGCCCTCGACGAGTTGATGGGACGCCTGTCGTTCGGAGACGCCATCTACCTGCTGATCACCGGAGAACTCGCCTCGCCCACCGTGAGCCGCGTCATGGACGCCCTGCTCGTCGCATCGCTCGACCACGGCGCCACGCCTCCCTCGACACTGGCCGCCCGGCACGTCGCCGGCACCGGCGCCCCGTTGCGGGCGGCGGCGGCGGCCGGCATCCTGGCTCTCGGCTCACCCCTCGGCGGCGGCGGGAGCATCGAGGGCTGCATGCGGTTTCTCGACGACGGGCTCGCGCTGGTGGGCGACTGGGTATCGTACGACGACGCCGCGCGCCGGCTGCTCGATCAATGGAGCGGCGGCGGGCAGACCCCGCCCGGTTTCGGACACCGCCGGCACCGCCGGGACCCGCGCGCCGTCCGTCTGATGCAGCTCGCCTTCGAGCTGGAGCTCGAGGGCGGGCACACGCAGCTCGCGCGCGCCGTCGAGCAGGAGCTGGGGGAGCGGCAGGCCGCGACCGGACAACCGAAGCTGTCGCTCAACGCCGACGGCGCCATCGCCGCCGTGGCCGGCGATCTCGGCCTCGACGCCGAAACCGCCACGATGCTCTTCACCATCTCGCGCGTCCCCGGCCTGGTGACGCACGCCATCGAAGAACGGCGGCGCCAGGACGCCATGCGCCCCATCGATCCGTCCAGGCACGTCTACGACGGGCCCGGGGAACGAAGGCTTCCCGATTCACCGCTGTAGCGGCGCCTCCGCCGCGCGACGTGACGGGCCGGCGACGAGTTTCGACCGTTTCTCGGCGCACGCAGGCGCGCCGCGGGTGGGAACCGCGATCGGGAACGAAGCCTCGAAACCCACTGCCGGCCGGAGGCCAAGCAATGGTGGGCGCTAGTGGATTCGAACCACTGACCCCCGCCGTGTGAAGGCGATGCTCTACCACTGAGCCAAGCGCCCGCTTCCGATCGATAGAACGTGCAGTGTACCGGAAGAGGCGTTCAACCGCCAACGCGCGCAGAATCAGCGCGCCTCCGCGATCAACGCCCGCAACATCCGCGCGTACTGGGCGTCGGCGTCAGCGTCGCCGTCGTACCGCGCCGAGCCCGACCCGGTGTCCACCATGTCGGCCGAATTGTCTCCCCCGGTGAGTCCGTCGGCCCCGGTGTCGGTGATCAGCACCTTCGTCTGCGGAATCGATGCCGCGTTCAGATCGATGTAGACCTCGCGATATTCCCCGTCGGCGATTTTCCGCTCCACGTACAGCGGCACCTCGTAGCGCGCCGACACGACGAGGAGCGAGCCCGGAAAAGCGAGCGCCGCCACGAAACGGTCGTCGCCCTCGGTGTCCCGGGCCGCGATGGCGTTCAACTGCGCGGCGTCGAGCAGCTCGGCCAGCTCGGCCGCCAGCGCCGCGGACTCCGATTCCTGCGCCTGCGCCTGGCCGGCCAGGGCGACCGCGGCCAGCGCGAGGACAGTCACAACCCGTCTGAAGATCTCCAACCTCGGCATGGTGAATCTCCCTTCCGCGGCGCCAGAGCCGGCGCCGACCCGTGCACACGTTCCACCACCGGGAACGTCGCCGTCACCCCTCATCTTCTCACATCACGGCGGGCCGGCGACGCCGATCTCCAGCTTGCGGAGATCCCGCACCTGATCGCGCAGCGCGGCCGCCCGCTCGAACTCCAGGTTCGCCGCGGCGGCGCGCATCTCCGCCTGCAGCGCGGCGATGCGCTCGTCGATCTCCGCCTGCGTCCGGTACGTCGGGCCGGGCGGCGCGGCGGGAACGGTGACGTAGTCACGCTCGTACACGCTCGACAGCACGCCGTCGATGTCCTTGCTGACCGACGCCGGCGTGATCCCGTGCTCGCGGTTCCAGGCCTCCTGCAGATCCCGCCGCCGGGACATCTCGGTCAGGGCCGCCTGCATCGAGTCGGTGACCGTGTCGGCGTACATCACGACCCGCCCGTTCACGTTGCGCGCCGCGCGCCCCGCGGTCTGGATGAGGGAGCCGGCCGACCGCAGGAAGCCCTCCTTGTCGGCGTCCAGGATCGCCACGAGCGAGACCTCGGGCAGGTCGAGTCCCTCCCGCAGCAGGTTGATGCCGACCAGCACGTCGAAGGCGCCCCGCCGGAGATCGCGCAGGATCTCGACGCGCTCGAGCGTGTCGATGTCCGAGTGGAGGTAGCGCACCCGCACGCCGAGCTCCTGGTAGAACTGCGTCAGGTCCTCCGCCATGCGCTTGGTGAGGGTGGTCACCAGCACCCGCTCGCGCCGCTCCGCGCGCCGCCGGATCTCGTGCAGCAGATCGTCGACCTGGCCCTTCACGGGGCGGACGTCGACCCGGGGATCGACCAGCCCCGTCGGCCGGATGATCTGCTCCACCACCACCCCGCCGCTGCGCTCGAGCTCGTACGGGCCGGGCGTCGCGGAGACGAAAACCACCTGGCCGGCGCGCTCCTTCCACTCGTCGAAGGTCAGCGGCCGGTTGTCGATGGCCGACGGCAGCCGGAAGCCGTACTCGACCAGCACGTCCTTGCGCGCGCGGTCGCCGTGGTACATCCCGCGCACCTGGGGGACCGTCTGGTGGCTCTCGTCGATGATCGTCAGCGCGTCGTCCGGGAGATAGTCGAGCAGGGTCGGCGGCGGCTCGCCCGGCGCGCGGCCGGACAGATGGCGCGAGTAGTTCTCGATCCCGTGGCAGTAGCCGATCTCCTTCATCATCTCCAGATCGAACATGGTGCGCTGGTGCAGCCGCTGCGCTTCGAGCAGCTTGCCGCCCTGCTCGAGGCTGGTGCGGCGTTCGACCAGCTCCGCCTTGATCGAATCGATGGCCTGGACCGTGTGCTCGCGCGGCATCACGAAGTGCGACTTCGGATAGACCGCGAGCCGGTCGTGGCGCTGGTGGGCGCGCCCCGTCAGCGGATCGAAGCTGAGCAGCTCGTCCACCTCGTCCCCGAACAGCTCGATGCGGACGGCCTGTTCGTCGTACGACGGGTAGACCTCGATGATGTCGCCCCGGACCCGGAACACGCCGCGCGCGAAGTCGTGATCGTTGCGCTCGTACTGGATCTCGACGAGCTTGCGGAGGATGGCGTCGCGGTCGATCCGCTGGCCCCGCTCGAGCGCGAGCAGCATGCCGTAGTACGCCTCCGGGGATCCGAGCCCGTAGATGCACGAGACGCTCGCGACGATGAGCACGTCCCGCCGCTCGAACAGGGCCCGCGTGGCCGACAGCCGCAGGCGGTCGATCTCGTCGTTGATGGTCGCCTCCTTCTCGATGTAGGAGTCGGTGGCCGGCATGTAGGCCTCGGGCTGATAATAGTCGTAGTAGCTGACGAAGTACTCGACCGCGTTGTCGGGAAAGAAGCGCTTGAACTCCTGGTAGAGCTGCGCCGCAAGGGTCTTGTTGTGGGCCATGACCAGCGCCGGGCGGTTGATCGCGGCCACGACCTGGGCCATCGTGAACGTCTTGCCCGAGCCGGTCACGCCGAGGAGCACCTGGTGCCGGTCGCCGCGGTTCAGGCCGTCGATCAGCTCGCCGATCGCGCGTTCCTGGTCGCCGCGCGGCTCGAAGTCGGAGGCGAGGGCGAACCGGTCGTACGTGGACGGCATCGGCTCCGGGAAATGGCCGGCCCGGCCCGAAAATCGTCGCCCTTGCGGCTCCGCTTTCCGCCCGGCCAGGGCCTCTCTGGACAGTCTAGGCCGTTCTGCGCCGCAAACGGTCAGCGCGGGTCGGAAGACGCCTCGGCCTCGTTCCAGATGGCGTAGTACCCCTCGCGGACCCGAAGCTTCGCGTCGCGGAGATCCGTCCGGTCGGACCGGAGGCGCACCTCGAGCTCGCGCCAGCTCCCGTCCCGGCGGGTGTTCGTCGAGACGTACCCGAGCGAATAGCGCGCGTCCAGCTCCGCGGCGATTTTCTCGTAGATCGCTTCGAGGGCGTCGATGGAATGCGGGAAGTACGCGGTCCCCCCCGTGAGCCCCGTCAACTGGCCGAGGCGCATCCGCTGCCGCTGGCGGGCGCGCGAACGCAGGTCGCGCTGGAAGCCGACGGCGTAGACGGTCACGTCGGAGGCCCGCAGCAGGTCCCGCGCGTCGCGGATCGACAGGCGGCTGCGCGTGTCCTCCCCGTCCGTGTAGAGGACCAGCACCTTGCGGCCGTCCTGCTCGAACGCGCCGTCGAGGTAGACGCCGAGCGCGTCGTAGAGGGCCGTATAGCCTTCCGGACGGCGGCCCCGGATGCGCTCGATGAGGCGGCCGAAGTCCTCCTGGCCGTAGCGGCCCACCCGCACCTCGGTGTCGAAGTCGACCAGGGTCATGTCGGCGGCGTAGGTCAGCGTGTTCATGAACCGGATCGCGGCGGTCTTCTGAAACCGGTCGTTGCGCTCCATGCTGCCGCTCGTGTCGAGCAGCAGGCCGAGGTGCAGCGGAACGTCCTCGGCGTCGGCGGCGAGCCCCATCGAGAAATAACGCACCTCCTGCGGGCGGCCGTCCTCTAACACCTCGAAGTCGTCGCGCGTGAGGCCGGTCACCAGGTTGCCGTCCCCGTCGAGCACGGTGACGCCGACGTGCACCAGGTCGATGCGGCTGGTGAACAGCGGCCGTTGCGCCTGCACCGCGGCAGGCGCCAGGAGCAGAACCGCCGCGGCGAAAGCAGGCCATCTCATGGCCGCGATGATACCGCATCGCGGCGCGAGCCTCGACCGGCATATAATCGGAGAGTGCCATGAGGTGCGTGGCGGTCTGCCAGGATGCCCTGGTCGTCAGGACGCTGCACCAGGCGCTCATGCCGGCCCTCGACATCGAGTTCCTGGTCGAGGATCGCGCCTTGGCCCGCCGCCTCCACGACGCCGGCATTCCCGCGCGGGCCGGTGACCCGCGACGCATCGACACCTACCTCAGGATGGACGTGACGCCGGCCACGTGCGTCATCGTCGAGGACGGCGGGCGGCGCAGCGTACGGCGGATCCTGGAAGCGCTGGCCGGCGCCGGCGCCGTGCTGACCTATCTGCTCGAGGTCGGCGATCGACGCTCGAAGCGATCCGACGACTGCTTGGCCGCCTTTCCGGAAGTCAACGCACTGCGCCTCGGCGAGCTGCTGAAGGGCTCGCTGCTCGGCGCGCTCGGCCGCGCGCTGACCCGCTCGCGGGTCCAGCAGTACCAACGCTACTTCGCCGACGCGGACCGGGTGCTGATTCTCCTGCACCACGATCCCGATCCCGACGCGCTGGCCAGCGGTCTCGCGCTGCGCGCCCTGCTCCACCGCACCAGGGCCACGGCGATCATCGGCGCGTTCCACGGCGTGACCCGTCCCGAGAACCTGCGCATGGCCAACCTGCTCGACATCCAGGTGCAGGCCCTGACGGCCGAGTCGCTCGGCGAGTTCGACCGCATCGCCACCGTCGACGTCCAGCCGCACTACTTCGGCGGCCTGCTCGGCCGGGTCGACCTGGTGGTCGACCACCACCCGGAACGCGCGGGCTACACCGCGACCTTCAAGGACATCCGGCCGGACTACGGCTCTACGGCGACCATCCTCACGGAGCATCTGCGGGCGACCAACGTGAACATCTCGGAACGGATCGCCACCGCGATGCTCTACGCCATCAAGTCGGACACCCTGTTCCTGTCGCGCCAGACGAACCGCAGCGACCTGGAAGCCTTCACCTATCTCTACCCGCTCGCCGACCCGGCGCTGGTGCGCAAGATGGAAGGCTCCGAGATCACCCTGGAGCGGCTGCGGCACGTGACGCAGGGGGTGCAGTCGGGCCGGATGCGCGACCAGGTGTTCGCGGCGCACATCGGGAAAGCGCCGCGGGAGGATCTGGTGCCGTACGTCGCCGATTTCCTCCTGCAGCTCGAGGACGTCAAGTGGTCCGTCGTGTCCGGCACCGTCGGCGACCGGCTCGTCGTCTCGGTCCGCAATGTCGGCTACTCGCGCAACGCCGGCGAGTTCGTCAAGCGGTGGTTCAGCGACATCGGCAGCGCCGGCGGACATCGCGCCATGGCCAAGGCGGTGGCCCCGATCGAGGCGTTCCGCGCGAAGTTCCATCCCGTGGACGACGCCGAGATCGCGGACCGGCTCGCGGACCTCGCCGCGCAGTTCCTGCACGAGCCGCAGCGCGGCGAACGGCGCGCGACGGGCCGAACCCTCCGCGCCCCCGCGAAGCTGCGATCGCACGGCTCCTGAGGACGTTACGCCGTGCAGCAGCCCGCGCGCTGCAACCGGCCGCGCCCATTGCGGATTCGAACGCTTCACACACGCGACCGGCGACCTGGCCGCGGCTGCCGATACCCTGCGACACCGCCCCGGCCCAGCGCGTCGCGCAGGCCGGCGGGTTCGTTGGCGTTTCCCGAAGTGCTGTGGTAGGGTGAAACCGTTTTCGGCGCGCATGAGATCATGCGGCAGCCAAAGCGTCAACGATCATGCCGTCGCGCCCTCGTCGTAGCCACGTCGGCGCGGCCGACTGCGAGGTAGCAGTCTCGTCGAAGCGGACGGGGGTGACGGCAGGAGCAAGTTGTGCACGTGCAACCCCGGATCTTACTCCACACACACACACACACACACACACACACACACAGCAAGATCAAGACCAGCCGCCGCGCGCAACGCACGGTCACCTGCAAGTTCCCTGCGTTGGCGTCGTTGAATGCGGGAGGCCGCGTCGTTACCCCTGAATCGCTTCATCCGCGGCCACGCGCCCGCCGCCGACCCCACCGGCCCGCTGCTGTGGCTGACCGCCGCCCGAGTTCCTCCGAATGGGACTGGTGTGCCGTGTCCATGAGTGCCGAGGGCAATGGTTGAAGGGCAGCAAGGCGTCCCTCGGCCGCAGTTGATCCGGTACAACGACTGGCGGCAGGTCGTGGTGCCGGAGCTCGGGACGTTCACACCGGTGCTGCCGGTGAGCGTGATCGTACCGTATTACGCTGCGCCGGGGGCGCTGGCGCTGACGCTGGCGGCGCTGGAAGGCCAGACGTATCCGAGGGATCTCTTCGAGGTGGTGGTGGTCGACGACGGCTCGCCGGAGCCGCTGGAGCGGCCGCGGTCGACGCCGCTGGACGTGAAGGTGGTGCGCCAGGAGGACCGTGGCTTCGGGCTGGCGCGGGCGCGCAACACGGGCAAGCGTGCGGCGGCGCACGACGTGCTGGTGTTTCTCGACGGCGACATGCTGCCGGAGGCGGACTGGCTGGCGGCGCATGCGCGCTGGCATCACGTGGTCCCGGACGCGGTGACGCTGGGCCTGCGGGCCCACGTGCCGGTGGACGGCGTGGACGCCGAGACGATCCGGAAGCGGCCGGGGACGATGAAGGAGCTGTTCGCAGGACGGAAGATCGAGTCGTCATGGGTCGAATCCTACCTGCGCAGAACCGCCGATCTGACGTCGAAGGCGGACGATCTGTTCCAGGTGTTGGTGGGCGCGAACTTCGGGATCCGCCGCGAGTTCCACGACCTGGTGGGGGGGAGCGACGAATCGTTCACGCAATGGGGCATGGAGGACACGGAGTTCGGCTACCGGGCCTATACGCGGGGGGCGCTGCTGGTGCCGGTGCGGGACGCTTTCGCCTGGCACCAGGGTCCCTGGGAGGAAGGCCGGGCGGAAAAGAACCAGAGCAGGGAACTGCAGGCCGCGAAGTGCGCCCACCTGATTGCGCACAGCGGGTTCCGCACCGGTATGACGGGCCGGACCTTCACGGTGCCGCAGTATGTGGTGACACTCCGGGGGGACGGCGTGCCCGCGGAACGTCTGCTGGAGGTCGTCGAGCGTGTACTGGCCGGCCCGATGCACGATCTGGTGGTGCGGGTCGAGCTGGCCGAGGGCCACACGGGGCGGGAGTGGCTGGAGCGTCAGTTGGGTCCGGACCCGCGGGTCAGGGTGGCGCCGGCCCGCTCCGCGCTGGAGGAGTTCCCCGCGTCGCCGTTCCACGTCACGCTGCCCGGCGGGAGGCGGCCGCATCCGGACGTGGTGAGCATGCTGCGGGCCGAGCTGGGAACTGCGGTGATCGGCAGGTCGGTGTTTTCCGACGGTTCGTGCGCGTCGATCGCGCGGGCATGGGCGCTGCATCGGGCGTTGCGCACGCCGTGGGATGCCTCCGATTTCGGCGAGGTGGTGCCGATCCCGCCCCGGAAGCTGGAGAAAACGAAGGGAACACCTGCCGCCCGGCCGGCAACCGGACGCGTACAGGGCCGGGCGTGGCGGGCGCGGTGGGAACATCTGCGGACCGACTGGAAGCAGGTCGATGGTCCTGCCGCCGCCTGGCGGTTCGTCCGGTGGGTCGGGACCGCGGTTCTGCGGCGCGTGTCCAGACGTTTCCGCACGGCCCCGGTGCCGGCGATTCCCGTCAAGGCTTCGCCGTCGCAGGCCAAGTATCCGCTGGGTGCAGAGATCGTCGCGTTGGGCATCCGGTCCCAGGCCGTGTTCCGGGCGTCGGCGCGCGTGGCGCGGTCGACGGCTGGCCGGCACGTCGACGTGGTGGTCGCCGACACGGTCGCCGAGGCGGCGGGACTGGAGATCCCGGTGGTCGTCCTGGCCGAGGCCCCGCCGCTGCTGTCGGTTCCCGCCTTCGACCCGCGCGCCGACAACCCGATCGGCTGGCGGCGCGATGTCGGAAACGAGGTGGCGGCGCTGGGTCCACTCGACCGGCTGCCGCCGGACTGCAAGGCGGACCGCGTCGTGCGCCGCGACGACCGGGCAGCGCTGCAGAGGATTCACCATCTCGAGGACGTGCAGGCGTTCCACGAAGACACCGTCACGCGGGCGGGCGAACTGGTTCGGCTGGCGGCGTCGGGGGTGGTGGTGCATCTGGCGGACGGAGACCGGCGGCTGGCGCCGTATCTGGGTGCGAAGCTGTTCGAGCTGATGACGCGCGACGTGCGAGACCTGGACATCGACGGACACGAGGCGCTCAGCGTCAGGATGCGGCGCGAGGCGCTGCGGGAGCATTCGCTGACGAGCCGCGCGCGGCAGGTCGCCGAGCGGACGCTGGCGGATCCGCCGCGGCTGCCGCTGGTGTCGATACTGCTGGCGACGCGGCGTCCAGAGCTGCTGGGACAGGCGCTGGCGGCGGTGCGGCGGCAGACCTATCCGCGGCTGGAGTTGATCCTGGGGCTGCACGGGGAGGGTTTCGGCGAGGTGCCGCCCGGGGCGGCGGGGCCGTCGGTGACGGTGACCGCGCTGCGGCCGGACGCGGCGTTGCCGCTGGGCTCGGTGCTCAACGCGGCGACACAGGCGGCGCGCGGGACGTTGCTGACGAAGATGAACGACGACGACCTGTACGGCCCCGACCACGTCTGGGATCTGGTGCTGGCGCAGGAGTACTCGCGGGCGCCGCTCGTGGGCAAGGGGAACGAGTTCAGCCGCGGGGGCGAACGGTATGGGACGCCCTCCCTGCTCGCCGGGGGCACCTTGCTGGTTGCGCGCCACGTGCTCGACCAGGTCGGGGGCTGGGCGCGGTCCCGGCGGGCCGTGGATCGGATTCTGGTTCAGGACATCGTGAACGCCCGCGCCAAGGTCTACCGGACGCACTCGTACGGCTACCTGCTGGTTCGCCATGGTCGCGAGCACACGTGGGACAACCATGACAGCTACTTTCCGGCGAGGGCCGACGTTGCCGAGACCGGCTGGCGGCCGGAGCGGGCCGCCGTCAGCGAGGTGCAGCCGCCGTTCTCGAACGCAGCCGGCATACCGGCGGGGAGGGTGACCGATTATGCGGCCCTGGCAGCCGGGATGCACAACATGCTCAGGCGTATCGACGGCAACGACAATAGCGGGAGCGCCGACGCCCTGCGCGACCTGGCGGAGAAACTGGCCGCGACGGCTCCGACGGATCGGCATCGCGCCGTCGCCACCGATCTGCAGGACGCGTTGTCGAACGGCGATCTCGAACGGGCTCTGCGCATGCTCGGAACGGCGAAACGGCTGCCCGATCTCAATGCCGAGAAGATCGTCTCCCGCAAGTTCGGTTTCGTGTGGATCTGCATTCCGAAGGTCGCGTCGCGGAGCATCATGGCGCTGCTGCGCGAGATCGATCCCGACGCCGCGGTGATACGCGACAAGAGCATCTCCGACGTCTGTGCGATGCATCCGGAAGCACGGAGCTACTACAGCTTCGCGTTCGTCCGGAATCCGTACTACCGGGCGTTCTCGTTCTATGCGGACAAGTACCTGCAGCCGACGGACGACAAACGCCGGTGGTTAATTGAACCGTATTACGGAACCTCGGAAGCGTTCAGCTTCGACGACCTGTGCCGGTGGCTGAACACGCCGTACGGCTCGGATGCGTTCGCCGACCGGCACTGGCTGTCCCAGTCCAGGCAGGTGGCGCTCGACGACGGGCGCCTGCCCGACTTCGTTGGACACTACGAAAACCTCGACGCGGATTTCAAGGCGGTCTGCGAACGCCTGGACATGCCGGGGCGCGCGTTGCCCAGACTGAACACGAGGGCCGGATGGCGGCCGACGGCGGAAGAGCTGCAGAGGGCGGCACGGTTGCCCGACGCGTACCTGAGCGAGCGGAACAGGGCGTTGTTGAGAGAGCGGTACGCAGCGGACTTCACGCTCTTGACCTGTCTGGCGGAGTGCGCCTGATGCCTGCACCGGCTGGGCGAAGTTCCCCGCCGCCTGCCTCCGACCGGGGCCGGGTGCCGGGGGATGGCCGGGACACTCACCTCTGGGAATCGTGGCTCGCCAGACGGGCCGAGAAGGAATCCGGAGGCTCCGCCCGCTCGGCCGGCGGCGCCTCGATGAGCTCGCCGCTGGCCCCGAGCACGGCGTCGACGAACTGGCGGAATCCGTCCTCGTACCCGCGGTCGACCAGCTCGCCGAGCGTCTGGGTCCGGTCGGAGTGCTCGTCGTAGCACCCGGCGACGTCGAACGGGCCGACCGGATTGTGCGCCGGTCCGACCTCGAACAGCGACTCGAACTGCCCGCGTCGGGTGTCGATGGCCTCCTCGATGGAGACGCGCTCGAGTCCCAGCAGGTACTCTCCGGCCCTGCCGTGGATGTCGCGGCGCGCCGAGCCGAGCGCATGCGGCACGGCCGCGGACGGCAGGGCCGAGACGACGATCACCTGCTGGACGCCGGCCCGCGCCACCTCGTCCAGCAGGCGGGAGGTGCTGTCCGGCCGGTCGCAGAACCGGTGCGTTTCTCCCTGCCAGGCGCTCTCGGGTGCGAACGTGACGTGCTGCGGATCGGTGGCGAACGGCAGACTCAGCGCCGCGGCGAAGGCGTCCATGGCGTACCGCCGGGCGGCGCGCGTCAGATCCACCGTCTCGAGGGGGCGCGCCGCGGCGTCCGGCCCCGGACGACCTTGCAGGAACTCGTCGCGATACGGCTCGGCGAGCAGGGCGAACGCGACGTCGCGCCGCGCGTCGACGTCGTGGACCAGCATCAACAGCTCGCGGAATCCCGGCTGCCCCAGGTTCTCCAGCAGCAGCTCCGCATACCGCTGTCCCAGGTCGTCGTCGGTCGGCCGCCGAATCCGCGAGCCGTGCATGATCTGCCAGAGTCCGCCGCTGAACCACGCCACGGCCTGCGCCCGATCGATAGGCGCGCCGATCAGGCGCCACCACACGCCGCCGCGGGCGATCCGGCGCGCCGGCGGGCGGACCGCGCTCTCGATGGCGTCGAGGACCAGCAGTGCGAACAGGGAGGCGACCGCGAGCACCACGAGCCGCGGCAGATGAACGGGCAGGACCGCGGGAGCGAACACCGCGCGGAGCCACGTCTCATAGGCCGCCGCGAGCGCCGCGCCGAATTCGACGCCGACGAGCGACAGGAAATAGCCGACCGGGAAGACCACGACGGCCGCGGCCAGCGCCGCCACCGGCAGCAACGTCGTCGCGAAGGCCGCCAGCAGCATCCATGCCGCCCCGCGCAGCGTCGAACGCCAGCGGTAGATGCGGCGCACGCCGCGGCTGCGCCACAGCCCGCTCTGCGCCCACAGGCGGGACCCGCCGTCGACGGCGGCGAACATCGCCCCCACCGCGCCGATGCCGCGGCCGGCCACGAGATCGATCTTGACGCCCGCTTCCACGAGGGCGCGCAGCACGCCGGCGTGATAGGCGCCCGCGGTGCCGGTGCCGGTCAGGACGAGCGCCGTCCGCAGTTGCGGGACGTACCGGCGGACCGTGTCGATGGAAGCCACGGACAGGCTTTGCGGTCAGGACCGGTGAATCGTCGTCAGCTCGACGATCTCGAACTCGCGGACGCCGTTCGGCGTCTTGACGGCGATCTCGTCGCCTTCCTCGCGGCCGACGATGGCCCGGCCGATCGGGGAAGCGGTGGACACCCAGCCCTTCGCGGGATCGGCGTCCTCGGGCATCACCAGCTCGTAGGTCACCTCGCCGCCGGCCGGGTCGCGCAGCAGCACCGTCGATCCGAGGGCCGCGCGATCCTGCGGCAACCGGTCGAGGTTCATCAGCGACAGCTCCGCCAGGCGGGCCCGCAGCATGCCGATGCGCGACTCGACGAGCCGCTGCCGCTCCTTGGCGGCCTGGTACTCGGCGTTCTCGCGCAGATCGCCCAGCTCGCGCGCCAACTGGATCTCCTTGGGCAACTCGCGCGTCAACTCGCGCTCGAGCGTCTGAATCTCGTCCTCGATCCGTCTGATCAGCCGCGCCTTCATGAGGGTACAGCCTCGTAGCGTAGCACATCTGGTATGCTCGGCCCGCCCGCGAGGCGCCGTGGAAACCGTCACCAGCCGCCGGAACGCGCTCGTCGCGCGCTTCCGGTCCGCGATCGACACGAACCGCCGTTCCCGAACGCATCTGCTGCTCGATGGCCGGCGGCTGATCGGCGACGCGCGGCGGGCCGGCGTCGCCATCGAGACCGTGGTCGTCGCGGCGTCGGCGCTCCGCCGCGGCGAGCCGGCCCTCGACGCGCTCGTGGCGGATTGCGGGGCGAACCGCATCGCCGTCGTGGCGGGCTCGGATCGCGTGCTGGCGGCAGTCAGCCCCCTCCGCTCGCCCTCCACCGCCGTCGCGCTGGCGCGTCATCACCCCCCGTCGCTCGACGACGTGCTGGCCCGGGCGGGCCGCGGCTGCCTGATCGCCGCGCTCGGGGTGCAGCATCCGGGCAACGTCGGGGCCATCGTCCGGGCCGCCGAGGCGGCCGCGGCCGGCGGCGTCCTCGTCGCCGCGTCCGCCGCCGACCCCTTCGGCTGGAAGGCGCTGCGCGGCGCCATGGGCAGCACCTTCCGGATCCCGGTGGCCGACGCGGGCGGGCAGGACGATCTCGCGGCGCGGGCCCGGCGGGCCGGTTGCACAGTCCTCGCGACGGCGCCCCGCGGCGGCCGGTCGATGTACGATCTCGACCTGCGGCGACCGCTGCTGGTCCTGATCGGCGGCGAAGGAGCCGGCGTCGAGCACCGGACCTGCGACACCGCGGACGCCGTCGTCTCGATCCCCATGGCCGGGGGCGTCGAGTCGCTCAACGCGGCGGCGGCGGCCGCCGTGATCGCGTACGAGGTCCGCCGCCAGCGGACGGCCGCATGAAGTCAGGCCACCTGTTCGAAGCGACGGCGCAGGAGCCGTCCGCCGCCGGCGCCCCGCTGGCCGAGCGGATGCGCCCGCGGACCTTCGACGAGATCGTGGGCCAGCAGGAGCTGCTGGCGCCGGGCCGGCCGCTGCGCGCCGCGATCGAACGCGACGCCCTGCAGTCGATCATCCTCTGGGGTCCGCCGGGGACCGGCAAGACGACCATCGCGCGCCTGATCGCCACCGTCACCCGCGCCCACTTCATCGCCTTCAGCGCCGTCCTGTCCGGCATCAAGGACATCAAGGCGGTGATGGCGGAGGCCGAGGCGGCCCGGCGGGGCCCGGGCCGGCGCACGATCCTGTTCGTGGACGAGATCCACCGCTTCAACAAGGCGCAGCAGGACGCCTTCCTCCCGCGCGTAGAGGCGGGCGACATCGTGCTGATCGGCGCCACCACCGAGAACCCGTCGTTCGAGGTCAACGCGGCGCTGCTGTCGCGCTCGAAGGTCTTCGTCCTGCAGCCGCTCACCGCGGAAGAAACCGCCGCCATCCTGCGCCGGGCGCTCGACGACCCGGAGCGCGGTCTCGGGGCGGCGGGGGTCGCGGCGGACGACGACGCCCTCGCGCTCATCGCCCGCCACGCCAACGGCGACGCGCGGGTCGCGCTCAACCTGCTGGAGCTGGCCGCCACCCTGGCCGGCCGGCCGGCATCCGGGGCGACCGAGGGGGTGGACGGCGCGGGGGACGGAGACGGCGCAACCGGGCGGCCGGCCGGGTCCGGCCGCATCGACCGGACGCTGCTGGCGCGCGCCGTCCAGAAGCGCGCCCTGCTCTACGACAAGTCGGGCGAGGAGCACTTCAACCTGATCTCGGCGCTGCACAAGTCGCTGCGCAACAGCGATCCCGACGCCGGCGTCTACTGGCTGGCGCGCATGCTCGAGGCGGGCGAGGACCCGCTGTACGTCGCCCGGCGCCTCGTCCGTTTCGCCTCCGAGGACGTCGGCAACGCCGACCCCAACGCCCTGACGGTGGCCGTGGCGGCCAAGGAAGCGGTGCACTTCATCGGCATGCCGGAAGGCGACACGGCGCTGGCCCAGGCCGTCACCTACCTCGCCACCGCGCCCAAGAGCAACGCCGTCTACGCCGCGTACCGCCGGGCCGCGGCCGACGCGCACGAGCAGGCGGCCGAGCCGGTCCCCCTCCACCTGCGCAATGCGCCGACCCGGCTGATGAAGGAGGAGGGATACGGCCGCGGGTACGCCTACGCCCACGACGACCCGGACGGCGTCACCGGCATGGACTGTCTGCCCCCCGCGCTCGCCGGGCGCCGCTACTACCGGCCGACCGCGCGCGGCTACGAGAAGGAAGTGGCCCGCCGGCTCGACGCGTGGCGGGCGCTGAAGCGCGCGAAGGGACCCGTCCCCGCGCCGACGAAGGAGCCGTAAACCGTGCCGGGGGTGTTCTACTACGTGGGCCGCGGGCTGCAGCTCCTCGGGATGTGGCTGCTGCTCGTCTCCGTCGTGACCGCCGGGCCGCTCGGACCGAGCCCCCGCCTCTTCGGCGCCGGCGTCGGCGTCTTCGTCGTCGGCTGGTTCATCGTCAAGCGCCGGACCCGACCCTGACCGGGGCGCTGTCGGAAGATCTCGTCCAGGTTGACGGCAAACCCGGGCAACGCCGGAGCGGCTCTAGTCGCGCAACGCGAACGTCGAGAGCGAGCTCCCCGCGATGACCGCCACGTACTGCCGGCCGTCCACCGCGTAGGTCATCGGACCGTTGACGATCTGACCGCCGAGGCTCGCCCGCCAGAGCAGATCGCCGGTGCGGGCGTCGAGGGCCTGGAAGTAGCCCGAGCGCGCGCCGGTGAACAGCAGGTCCGAGGCCGTCGTCAGGATGCCGCTGCTCGTGACGTCGGTCATCTCGAACTTCCACCGCGGCTCGCCGGTCAATGCATCGAGAGCCACCACCGCGCCGCTGCCGGCCGCGGCGGTCCAGGTGTTGACGGGCCCGCGCGTCAGCCCCGGCACCGTCGGCGCGTCGGGAACCGGCTCGGCCGCCGTCGGCCGCCCGCCGACGAACGGACGCCCCGGCGCGTACTCCTGCGGCTGTGCGTCGAACACCGACGCATAGGACTCCCAGGCCGGGATGTACATCATTTCCGTGCGCGGGCTGTAGGACGGCGAGTACCAGTTCGTGCCCCCCTGGACGCCGGGGTAGGTGGGCGCCCCCGGCGGCTGGGGCGTCTCGACGGGACGCCCGGTGTCGTCGAGCCCCTCGGCCCAGTTGACGGTCACGAACGGCCGGCCGGTCAGGAACCGGCCCGTCGTCCGGTCCAGCACGTAGTAGAAGCCGTTGCGGTTGGCCCAGAGCATGGCCTTCAGCGTGACGCCGTTGCGTTCGATGTCGGCCAGCACCGGGATCTGCACCGCGTCGTAGTCGTACGGGTCGTTGGGCGTGAACTGGAAGTGCCAGCGCAGCGCGCCGGTGTCGGCGTCCAGCGCGACCACCGAATCCGAGTAGAGGTTGTCGCCGGGCCGCTGGTAGCGGTTGAAGTCTGGTCCCGGGTTCCCCAGGCCCCAGTACGTCAGGTTCAGCTCCGGGTCGTACGACCCGGTCAGCCACGCCGCGGCCCCGCCGTGCATCCACGCCTCGGGATCGCAGTACGTCTCCGGGTTCGGCGGGCACGGCTCCCACGTCTCGTGCCCCGGCTCGCCCGGCCCGGGAACGGTGTGGAAGCGCCACAGCTCCTCGCCGGTGGCCGCGTCCAGCGCCGTGATGAAGCCGCGGACGCCACGGTCGCCGCCGGCGGAGCCGACGATGACCTTGTCCTTGACGACGAGCGGGGCCAGGGTGAACGAGTACGCCAGATGGCGGTCGGCCAGCTCGACGTCCCACAGCTCGGCGCCGGTCGCCGCGTCGAGGGCCACCACGTGCGCGTCGAGGGTGGCCATGAACACGCGGTCGCCCAGGATGGCGACGCCGCGGTTGTTGGAGCCGCAGCAGGCCCGGTGATCGGGCGGCGTCGCATGGCGGTAGACCCAGAAGACCCGCCCCGTCCGGGCGTCGAGGGCCACCACGTCGTTGGGCCGCTGCGTCAGGTACATGACGCCGTCGACCACCAGCGGCGTCGCCTGCCAGGGACCGAAGACCGGGGTCTGGTAGACCCACCGGAGCTGCAGATCCCGCACGTTGGCGGGAGTCACCTGATCCAGCTCGCTGTAGCGCTGGCTGAACCAGGTGCCCGAGTAGGTCAGCCAGTCCGCCGGCGCCTCGGCCGCCCGGCGCAGCCGCTCGAACGACACCTCCTGCGCCGACAGGCCGCCGGCGACCGTTCCGACGAGCATCGTCGCCACCGCGATCCGCCGCACCGTCGCGGTCCGCCGCGCCGTCTCCATGCGTCGCATCATCTGTCTCAGCCTTTCAGGGACACGAGATACGCCAGCAGGTCGGCCAGTTCGGCCGGCTCGAGCCGGTCCCCGTAGGCGGGCATCGGCGACCGGGCGATTACCCGGAACTCGCGCAGATCCGCCTTGTCGAACGACCGCAGACGCGCGTCGTCGTCGAGGATCTGCACCGTGTAGGTGTCCTCGTTCAGGCGGCGGCCGGTGACGCGCGTGCCGTCGGCCGTCACCAGCTCGACCGGCCGGTCGATGGGCCGCATGGTGCCGGTCGGGTCGAGCAGGGAGCGCCGCAACGCGCTCAGCGGGCGCAGGGCGCCGATCCGCGTCAGGTCCGGCCCGGTGCGGAGGCCGCGCCCCTGCAGGCGGTGGCAGCGCAGGCAGTCGCCCGCCCCCTCGAAGACCGCCCGGCCGCGCGCCGCGTCACCGAGGGTGGCGGCGTCGATCTCGTAGGTCATGTTGCGGAGATACGCCACGATGCCGGTCATCTCGGCCGCGTCGAGGTCGAACGCGAGCATGCCGGTGCCGGGGATGCCGTTCCGGAGGAGCTGGATCAGCTCCCGGTCGAGCGCCGCGCGTCGCAGCCGGCCGCCCTGCAGATCGACCCCGGCCACGCCAGCGCCGTCCTCGCCGTGGCAGGCGGCGCACTGTTCCAGGTACACGCTGCGGCCGTACTCGATGTCGGCCGGCTCGTACTCGGTGTGATCCTGGGCGCGTCCCCGACCGCCCACCGCCGCCAGGCAGATCGCCAAGCAGACGACGAGGCGCCGCCGAAGGCGTGGTCGCTGCATGGTGCCGTCCTCTCGCGCAAACCCTGGGAGCTAGAAACGGAACCCCCAGGCAATCAGGAACGACCGGGCGGCGCGGTAGTTGCCGGCGGAGGTCGCTTCGCCGAAGCGGTCCCCCTCGACGTACTCGGTCGGGATCCCCAGCGCGTCCAGCGGCCCGTCCCAGTCGGGCCGAACGGTCGTGTTGAAGGCGATCAGCTTGTCGTTGTTGGTCAGGTTGTACCACTCGATCTTCAGCCACGGCCGCAGGCTCCGCCAGACCGGGATGTCGTAGTGGAGCGACAGGTCGAACCGGCCGGAGCCGTCGTAGAGCTCCGATCCGCGGCCGGCCGCGTAGTACAGCGTGCGCGACGAGGGCCCGTCGACGTAGCCGAGATCGTCGAGAATCGCCTGCTGCTCCGGCGTCACCCGGAAGCTGCTCGACGCCAGGCTGTAGTTCTCCGCCGAGTCGTACCGCCAGAACCCGCCGACGTCGAGATTGCCCAGCGAGCCCATGCCGAGGGTGTAGATGCCCCAGACGCGCGCCCGGTGCTGCTGGTAGTCGTCGAGCCGGCCCCAGGGATAGAACCGGTCCGCCGGCGACACCTCCGGCCAGTCGCCGTAGACCGACGAGACGCCGGGCTGGTTGGTTCCCTCGCCGTCGAAGTTCCCTTCGTTCCCGAGCTGGACCGTCCAGGACCCGTTCAGCAGCAGGTCGTCGAACAACCGGTAGCGCGTCTCGAACTGCAGTCCGTCGTAGTTGCGTTGCAGGACGTTCGGGTCGTCCCCCAGGTCGCCGGGGTTCCGGAAGACCTTGTTCGTGAACGTGCCGTACTCGTCCCCGGTGTCCGGATCAGTGAGCGTCGTCGTCCCCGTCGTCAGGTCCTGGTAAGTCCTCCACGAAGCTGCGGGCGCGGCGTCGGACCCAGGTCGCCTGGAAGTACCCGCGCGTCCCGAGCGTCGCGCCGCTCGACAGGGTGAACTCCTCCGTGACGGGCGCATTGAGCCGTTCGTCGGTGAAGACGTTCTGCGTCGGGAAACGGCCCAGGAACGTGACGTAGTTGTCGGGGTCGAGACCGGGGCAATCGAGCGCGGTCGCGGCCGGCAGGCCCGGGCACTCGTGCGTCGGACCGACGTAGTAACCGAACAGCAGGCTGGGGTTGCCGACGTTCGTGTTCTCCGCGAACTGGGCCTCGCTGTACTTCCCGGAATAGTGGCTCCAGGTCGCCTGAATCGAGTAGCGGCCGTCCCCCAGCGGGTCGTACGACGCGGCCAGACGCGGGACGACGGCCCGCGTGTCGACGGTCGTGACGTCGCCCGGCGTCGCCTCGCTCGAGACGAGCTCGCCGCGCACGCCCAGGTTGAACGAGAGGTGATCGTTCAGGAACCAGTTGTCGTTGATGAAGAACGACGACGTGTTGATGTCGATCCGGGCGCCGCGCGACGGGATCCAGTTCTCGATGAGCGACTCGAAGGTGGAGAACACCGGGATCAGCCGGTTGTCGACGATGACCGGATCGCCGTTCGCGTCCACCTTGTAGTCGGCGTCGAAGACGTAGCCGGTGGACGACTGCGAGTTGCCGCCGGTGCGCGTCGACCGGTAGCTCTCGAAGCCCACCTTCACGTTGTGCGAGCCGAGCGACTCGGTCGCCCGGTACCAGGTGAGGTTGCCGGTCACCTGCAGGTTGTTCCGGTCTTCCGGGTCGGTCGCATCGAAATAGGGCGCGTTGTAGTGGCCCAACTGCTGCGTCAGCGTGATGAACGGCGAGTAGCCGATGGCGGTCTGATCGCCGCCCCCCCCCGGAAGCCCTGCCGCTTCTGCGACACCTGGGCCTCGGCGAAGACGTTGCGGGCGAGGCTGCCGCGGTAGGTCGTGACGTACAGGTCGTTCGGCCGCGTCGCGTCGTTCTGCGTGGCCGGCGTGATGCTGAAACCGAACGTGCGTCGGTCGAACCGGGCCGTCTGGTTCCGCATGTACTGGCCGGACACCGTGTGTCCCGGGGCCAGCGTCGCCGTCAGCTTGAGCTGGTTCCGGTCGTTGTTCGCACGCGTGTTGTACGAGATGCCGGTCTGCGCGAAGCTCTCGCTGTCGGTGGTCCGCGCGCGCAGGAACGAGTAGAAGAACCAGAGGCGGTCGCGCGCGATCGGCCCGCCGAGCGTCGCCTCGTGCGTCTGGTTCAGAACGTCCTCCCGCTCCACCTCGTTCTCCACCTCGTACGGGTTGAGCCCCTCCCAGGTCGGTTTGTCGTAGTTCGTCCGCCAACTGCCCGAGAACGTGTTGCCGCCGCTCTTCGTGACGACGTTGACGACCCCGCCGGAGAACCGCCCGTACTCGGCGGAGATCCCGGAGGTGAGCACCTGCGTCTCCTCGATCGCGTCCGCGACGTAGAGCGCGTTCGAGGTGCCGAACAGGTTGTCGTTGGTGTCGACGCCGTCCACCAGGTAGACGTTGTCGTAGGCGAACGAGCCGTTGATCGCGAGCTGCCCGGCGTTCGGCGTGTTGGTGTTCAGACCGGGCTGAATCGCGGCGATGGCGAACGGCGTCCGGCCCATCGGCAGGGCGTTCACTTCGTCGCTCGCCAGGTTCGAGGCGGTCTCCGTCGTCTGGATCGCCGCCGGCACCACGCCGACCACCTGCACCGTTTCGGTCACGCCGGCGGGGGCCATGACCGCGTTGACGCCGACCTCGCCGCCGAGCGGGACGGTCGCCGTGCGCTCCACCTCGCCGAAGCCGGACAGCTCGAACCGCACGACGTAGTCCCCCGGCGGGAGCTGCGGAAGCGAGTAGTTGCCGTTGACGTCGGTGACGGCGGTGCGCGTCCCCTGCAGGGACGGCGAGCCGACCGTGACGGTGACGCCCGGGAGCGAAAGCCCCTGCGAGTCGACCGCGGCGCCGGCGACGGCGCCGGTCTGGCGGCCCTGGCCGAAAGCATGAGCCGCGACCGTGAGGGCCAGCGCAAGGCTGAAGAACCCCGATGCGAACCTTCTTGTCGGCATTTCAACCCTCCTCTCGGACGCGAACCCCCGGTGCGCAGGCGCACGCAGCCATTATCGATCTTTTCGATCGCCGTGTCCGCTCGTCGAATACCCGAGGGAGGAGCGTCGCCGCCGGACGCCGACACGCACCGCAACGGACACGGATCACTCGGGCAGCGCGAGCGCGAGGTACTCGCTCGGCATGTCCTCCCAGCCGACGGTGACCACGATGTACTGCCGGCCGTCGACCATGTAGGTCATCGGCGCCGCCGTCGTGCCGCCGGGCAGCTCCATCTCCCAGACCACCTCGCCGGTCGCCTTGTCGTAGGCGCGGAACATCTTGCCGCCGGCCCCGCCCCAGATCGGCTGCAGGACGACCACCCCGGCGTTGCCCCCCTCGCCGAGGAAGACGAACGACTTCGTCACCAGCGGCGACACGCGTCCCGGCTGGCCGAGCGGCGGCAGGTCCAGATCCTTCAGCCGCGGGTGGTCGCGCGGCCCGTCGCCGTTGGCCTGCGACCAGAGGATCTCCCCCCGCTCGAGGTCGATGGCGACCAGACGGCCGTACGGCGGCTTGAAGATCGGCAGCTCGTTGGGGCCCTCCAGGGGCGCCAGCGTCTGCACGACGAGCCGCATGTCCGAGCGGGGATGCTCGGACGGCACGATGCCGATGACCGCCTCGCTGTGCACCGACGGCACGTACAGGATCCCGGTCTCCGGATCGACGGCCGAGCCGCCCCAGTCGGCGCCGCCGACCACGCCCGGCATCTGGAGCGTCCCCTTCGTGCCGCCCGGCGAGTCGTCGACCAGCGACGGCGCAGTGAACAGCGGGCCCGTCACGTACTGCTCGAAGACCTCGAGCGCGTCCCGCCGCAACTCCGGCGTGAAGTCGATCAGGTCGTCGACGCTGGTTCCCTGCTGGTCGAACGCCGGGGGCCGGGTCGGGAACGGCTGGGTCGGCGCGTACCACTCGCCCGGCACGTCGCCCGGCGGCACCGGCCGCTCCTCTATGGGCCAGACCGGCTCGCCCGTCACGCGGTCGAAGACGTAGGTGAACGCCTGCTTGCTCACCGCCGCGACCGCCCTGACCGGCTCGGCGCGTCCCTCCACCTGCAGGTCGACGACGTTCGGGGCGGCCGGGAAGTCGTAGTCCCAGATGCCGTGGTGCACCGCCTGGAAGTGCCAGATCCGCTCGCCGGTGCGGGCGTCGAGGCAGACGATGCTCTCGGCGAACAGGTTGTCGCCGGGGCGGTACCCGCCGTAGTAGTCGTTGGTCGGGGTCGACAGCGGCACGTAGACGTAGCCGAGCTCCTCGTCCGCGCTCGGCCAGGCCCACATGTTGGTGTTGCCGCTGTACTCCCACGACGCGCGGTCCTCGGTGAGCGCGGTCAGCCAGGTCTCGTTGCCCGGCTCTCCTTCCCGCGGGATGACGTGGAAGATCCAGACCTGCTCGCCGGTCCGCACGTCGAAGCCGCGCACGTCGCCCGGCGGCATCTCCTTCATCGCCGGCATGTTCGGGTTGGTGACGTCGGTCATGGCCGAGCCGATGACGACGACGTCGCCGACGACGAGCGGCGGCGACCCCCAACTGAAGGTATCCACCGGGCGGTCGAACCCCTGCGTCAGGTCGACCTCCCCGCCGGCGCCGAAGTCGGGATAGCGCTCGCCGGTGCGGGCGTTCAGGGCCACGAGGTACGAGCCGACCACCGCCAGCACCCGGGCGTCGTCGCTCTGCGGGTCCTCCCAGTACGCCACGCCGCGGGTCTGGCGCACCCGCGTGAACGGCTCCCCGTCGCGGTCCGGCGGCGTGTCGAACCAGAGCACCTCCCCCGTCTTCGCGTCGAGCGCCGCCACCGTGCCGAGGGCCGAGCTGATGTACAGCCGGCCGTCCGCCATCAGCGGGGTGTTCTGCGAGCCGACCGGGGGCGTGAAGTTCTCGCGCCCCGCCCGCATGACCTCCGGCAGCACCGACTGGCGCCAGACGATCCGCAGGTCGTCGATCGTCTCGCGGTTGATCTGGTCCAGCGGCGAGTATTTGGTGCCCGCCGCGTCCGAGCCGTAGGACCGCCACTCCACGTCCTGGGCCTGCGCCGCCGGCGCAGGAAGAACGAGAATCGCTGCAATCGCTGCAATCGCCGGCAGCGCCGGCATGCGGGCCGGCAGGGTCCGCACGTCATTTCTTGAAGAAGATCGTGTTTCCATCGTCGTCTCGGCGAGCAATCAGCACTGCAAGGTCGTACTTGACGCCGCACGCCGGACAGGTCGTGGTGGACGCCTGTTCCAGGTAGTCGGCATCGAAATCATCGAGCGCCAGGTTGATCGACGCGCGATACCAGTCGCGGTAGACGCGCCCGCAGTCCGGACACGTCACCGTAATCTCCTCCACGGGCGACGTCATTCGCCGGTCCGCTACTGCTCCGCCGCGATCTCGTCGTAGAAGCCGGGAATGCTGCGGCGCATGAACAGGCCGTTCTCGGCCGTCGTCCAGCTCAACGCCGGCGTGACGATCCGCGCCGGCGCCTCGTCCTTCGCGAGGCCGCCGGCGATCAGCTCGCGCATCCGGGTGCGGACGGCGACGAACTGATCCCGGAACGCCTCGACGTCGGCCCGCGTCATCAGACCGCCGTGGCCGGGGATGGCGGTGTCGAAGTCGAGCGCGAGGATGCCGTCGAGCACCCCGAGCCATTCCTTGCTGCTGCCGCCGTTCGCGTAGTCGATGAACGGCGCGGTCCCGTGCAGCAGATCGCCGCCGTGCACCGTGCGGAGGTCCGGGAAGTAGACCACGGAGTCGCCGTTGGTGTGCCCGCGGCCGAGATGGTGCGCCCGCACCTCGACGCCGCCGAGGTGCACCGCCGTCCGGTCGGTGTAGACGATGCGCGGCGGCGCGTCCTGCTCGTTGCGGATCATGTTCTTCCGGGCGTTCTCGTGGGCGATGACGTCCGCCGAGTCGATGAACCCGACGTTGCCGCCGGCGTGGTCGCCGTGGTGGTGCGTGTTGATGACGTAGCGGATCGGCTGGTCGGTGACCTCGGCCACCCGCGCCCTGATCGCGTCGACGTTGCGGGGGAACTTGTCGTCGATCAGGACGACGCCCTCGGACGTCACGCGCACCCCGACGTTCCCGCCGACCCCGTTGATGTAGTACAGCCCGTCCTTGACCGGCGTCACGCTCAGCGACTCCGGCTGCCGGCCCGCCGCCACGATGACGGCCGCAGCCGCCGCGGCGAACGCCGCCGCGATGCCCGATCTCGAAATGCCGCGCATGTCGTTCCCTCCTCCCGGACGGCCGCTCCGGGCGCCGGCCGGCCCGACCCGCCCGCAACGCGCCGCTCCAAGGTATACCATTCGGCGACCGCCGTCACGCCATCGCCGCCGCTCGCCGAGGCCATCCGCGGCGATGCAAGTCGATGACGACCCGCCCTGGATGGTGCTCGGGGTGCGCCGCACCCGCGCCCTTCGTACAAGCCGACATGTGTCCGGCGTCGGCGCGTACGTCTCGGCCATCGCCGTGGCAGTCCGACGCAGGCAACGCAGGAGACGTGAGATAGGATATGGGATTGGTCGTCGGTTCCCCGCGCGCGAGTTATAGTGAGGACGGTGAGCACCAGGACGTCGCCGGGACGTCGCCGGCGAGATGCGGGACGGTTCCCCAGTGCGCGAGAGAGGACGGCCCCGTCATCAAGGGACGAGATCCTGTGGTGGTCGCCGCCGGAAACGGTTCTCTGTCGACACCGACGAAACGGCAGCCGACTCGCACCCGGCTGACGCGGTTTCTCGCCGGGCGGGCGGCCGGCGAGGACGTCATCGTCGCCTATGTCTTCGGCAGCGTCGCGCGCGGCGATGATCGCGCCGGGAGCGACGTCGACGTCGCGGTTCTCTATCGGCGCGATCCACCGGCGACGTTCGACGCGCTGCCGTTGCGCCTGGAGGGGGACATCGAGCGCCTTCTCGGCCGGCGGGTGGAGGTGGTCTCGTTGAACACGGCGTCGCCCGACCTGCGCGCCCGCGTGTTGCGCGACGGCCTGCTGCTGATCGACCGGGATCCTCGGGCGCGGATCGGGTTCGAAGTGCGTGCACGGAACGAGTGGTTCGATCTGCAGCCGGTGCTTCGAACGTACCGGCGGATCGCGGCGCCGGTTCGATGACCGATCCGGAGCTGGTCGCGAAACGGCTCGCCGTCATCGAGACGTGCCTGCGTGAGCTGCGCGAGCTGGCCCGCCCGTCCGCGATTCCTACCGATGTCCGCGAGGCGCGGTTCGTCGAACACACATTGCAGATCGCGATTCAGGCCGCGCTCGACACTGCATCCCACATCGTGTCCGATGAGCGGCTGGGTGAGCCGCGGACAAATCGCGAGCTGTTCGACCTGCTGGAGCGGGCGGGCTGGATCGAGTCGCCGCTGGCGGGCGCCCTGCGCGACATGGCGGGCTTCCGGAACATTCTCGTGCACGGGTACGATACGGTGGATCTGGCCATCGTGCAGGATGTCGTGGAACATCATCTCGGCGATCTCCAGCGGTTCGTGGACGCCGTGCGGCGACGGCTCCCGGGCCAGGAGTCTGCACCGTAGAACGGTGCAGACTCCTGGCCCGGGTTGGTTGGGCAGCAAGCGGAACCGCGAGACAACGATTTCCGGGCTCCGCGATCGCTCCCGGGACGGTGTCGATACCGGCGGTGCGGCCCTGTGTGGGGATCCTGTGGGAGGCGCTGGAGGCGAATTCCGCAGGAGGTGCAGGTTGACCAGCACTCGAGAGGCGAGGTGGCTACCATGCGTGGCTACTTGCGGATGCGGGTCTGATCGAAGGACAGGATCTTGGTCAACCTGGCGATGAGACGCATCGTTACGCACCGATGTGCTTGACCAACAAGGGTCATGATTTTCTGAACGCCGCCAGAGAGCCCAAACGATGGCAGGGGCTCAAGAACGCCATAGTGAACCGAAGTCTGGCAGCAGCGGTGGACGTTGCATCCAAGAACATAGCAAACGACATCTGGGGAGCAGTTTCGTAGGGTGCTAGGTTAGTGATGGCAGTAGTACGCGACGAAACCGGGGCGTCTCGCCGCCGTGCGGGCGGCTGCAAGGTTTAGTCGGCGATTTGTGAACGTAACACGGTATTCCGACGAATGGGTTCGGCGGACTCCCTGCGGAGAGCGGGAAGAGGAGCCAAACGGGCAAGAGGAGCAAGACGTTGAGGAAGACGGCGAAACCTGAGTCTTCGCTGTCGTGTGTGAACTTACCCACCTCAGTCGCCGACAGCAGTGTTGGGCGACATCGAGCCGGACAGCGACGCTCGAACGTGAACGCCGCGCCCGCCGGCCCGGATTCCCGACATCGTTGACGACCGACGCCAGCGAGGCGTAGGCGGATCGGGAGGCGGTGTCCCCTGATATCCCGGCGGGCCGCCGCCCGGAACCGCAACCCGCAATCGGACTTGGCTCGATGCCAATCGCGCCTCGTGGCGACTACAATTGCGCGCATGCCACGGAAGAGGAATCCCGGAACCGGCGGCGCGAACGAGACCAGCACCGCCATCGCGTCGATCACGTATTCCGCCAAGCGCAAGAACATTCCGCTGGCGGGAATCGAAGCGCACGGCGTGGTTCGCGAGACGCCCGCCGTGCATTACGCGTTGGTACGCCAAGGAACGGTCGAAAGCCAAATTTACCAAGATTTTCGCCGCCTCGCGACTGACCCCGGGTGACGCGACGTTTTTCGATGCGATCGAGAAATCGTCCGGTGAAGTCGAGCTGGTGCCGCCGTCGCAGGCCGACCGGCTCGCGCGACTCCAACCCGGAGAAAAGCTCTTTGCTCGAAATCCATGCAATTCGGACGGCCATGTCGAATCTCTCAGCTACGATTTTGAATTTGAAGGAACGAATTACATACCGCCGGCGACCAGGCACTGGACAACGGTCAAGGAAGGCATGGAACGCCTCAAGAATGCCGGCCGTCTTGTCCGCAAGGGAAACACCGTTCGATTCCGTCGATACTGGGAGGATTATCCAGCGTCGGTGATAGGCGTCAACTGGACGGACACCGGGACCGGAGGATTCGTCGGAGACGAGAAGGTCTACGTCGTTCAGACGGACAGCCGTGCCGTCGAGCGCTGCCTGCTGATGACCACCGACCCCGGCGATATCGCGGCGAACGCCGAGACCGAGGAGCTGGTCGACCAGCCGGCAATCATCAACGGCGCGGTGCGCGTCGCAGGACCGTTCACCATGGAGGGTGATAGCGCGTGAAGAAGGACCCGACTCCCCCATCGGCGGCGCGCCCGAGGAATTGGAACCCTTCGACGCGGAGGATACGGGCGCACTCGCGGTAGCCGACGCCGAGGCCCATCTCGACAAGATGATTCGCCTCCTCCGGACGAGCGGCGTCGATTTTCCCGACAATCGGAACGTCAGGTTTTCGCGGCTGGAACCCACCACCGGCGCGACACTCGTCCACGCCGAGGGCGAATGGCGGAACGGCGCCGGCGCCGACCGGCGTGCCGCGGTCAGCATCGGCCCGGAAGTGGGCAACGTGACCGGCATGCAGGTGGAGGACGCGATCCGCGACGCCAACCGCAAGGGCTACGACGACGTGGTGTTCGCCGGCTTCGGCTTCGATTCCGCGGCGCAGGAAGCCATCGACGAGGCCTCGCATCCCCGGCTGCGCCTGCACATGGCGCTGATCAGTCCCGACGTGGCGCTGGGCGACCTGCTCGAGGATCAGCCCGGCAGCCAACTGTTCCGCGTCTTCAGCGCGCCGCGCGTGACCGGCCTGACGCAGCAGAACGACGGGGACTACGTGGTCGAAGTGGAGGGCATGGACGTATACGACCCGGTGAGCAACGCCCTCTACCCCAGCGACAGGACACGCATCGCGGCCTGGTTCCTCGACACCGACTACGACAGCCGGACGTTCTGCATCTGCCAGGCGTTCTTTCCCGACAGGAAGAAGTGGGACAAGCTGGCGCGCGCCCTCGGCAACGCGGGCGCAGTCGATGCGGCCGCCTTCGACGCCCTGAGCGGCTTCCGCAGCCTGCCCTTCCCGCGCCCCGCCCGGCTGCGCGCCGGCGAGCTCCGGAAGGTCGCGGTCAAGGTGATCGATCCGCGCGGCAACGAGGGCCTGCGGGTGCTGACGGAAGGGGGCAGGTGGGCGTGAGCACGACGCGAACGACGAAGCGACGCGCGTCGACCCGAGCCCTGTCGGACGACCAGATCCCAGTCCAACCGGTCGAGGCCCCGATCCTCTGCTCCCCGTACACGGAACCGCACCTGCACTGGCTCTACGACACACGCACCGGCATCCCGTCGAAGACGCCGGGCCGACGGCCGGCGAGCTACTGGTACAAGAGCGAGCGCACGGGCAGCGCCCAGATGTCGCTGCTGGCCGAGGAAGAGCGGGACGATCTGCCGCTCGTCAACGCCCTGCGCGCCGACGTGAAGCGCTGGCGCGAATCGCGCTGGCGGGGCGCATCGGAGACGACGAAGCGGCTGTTGCGGCACTGGTGGCACGCCGATCGGTCGCGACGCCTGTTCTTCTGCCAAGTCGAAGCGGTCGAGACGGTCGTCTATCTCCGCGAAGTGCTCGCGCGGGGGCGCACGCCGCGTTGGAAGCCGCAACTGCGACTCGAGGAGTTCGAGATGCTGGGCAGGGGCATCAACCCGCGGCCCGACGCCTGGCTGGCGAAGGTGGCGCAGCCGCCCCGGTTGATCGACGCGCCGGAGCGCAACGGCGGGAAGCCGATCCCGCGCCATGCCTGCAAGATGGCGACCGGCAGCGGCAAGACAGTGGTCATGGCGATGCTGATCGCCTGGGCGTTCTGCAACCGCGGCACCAAGCCGGGCGACCCGCGCTATCCGCGCCGCGCGCTGGTGGTCTGCCCCAACCTGACCATCAAGGAACGCCTGCGCGTGCTGCGGCCGGGCGACCCGCACAACTACTACGAGGCGTTCGACCTCGTGCCATCGTCGCTCCGCCCGGAGCTGGCCAAGGGAAAGGTGCTGGTCACCAATTGGCATCGGCTGGGACCGGAGCCGGAGGAAATCAAGGTCGGCAAGGTGACGGTGAGCCGTCTCGGCAAGGAGACGCCCGAGGCGTTCGCGCGCAAGCGCCTGGGCGATCTGTGGGACGACGAGCCGCTGATGGTCCTGAACGACGAGGGACACCATGCCTATCGGCCGGCTCCGGTCGGCGAGGACGCCCGGATCTCGGCGGACGTCAAGGCGGATCGCAGGGAAGCGAGGGTGTGGATCGACGGACTCGACGCGATCAACGCCGCCTGCGGCATCGAGCTGTGTGTCGATCTGTCCGCCACGCCGTTCTACATCCAGGGCAGCGGCTACCCGGAGGGCTCCCCGTTCCCATGGATCGTCAGCGATTTCAGTCTGGTCGACGCCATCGAGAGCGGCATCACGAAGATCCCCCGCCTGCCGGCCATCGACAACACCGGGCGGCCGGACCCGAAGTACTTCAAGCTCTGGCATCACGTCACCCGGGATCTGCGCGCCGGTGAGCGGATCACCGGCGGACGGCCGAAGCCCGAGGCCGTCTACCGCAAGGCGGAGGACGCCCTCCTCACGCTCGCCGGCGAGTGGAAGGAGAAGTTCGAGCAGGTGCGCGACGCGGCCCCCGGCCAGGACCGGACGCCGCCGGTGCTGATCGTCGTCTGCGACAACACCGACGTCGCAACGCACGTGCACCGGATGATCTCCGGCGAGGAACCGGCGGAGGCCGTCCCGGCGGACGAACCGGACGACGGCGCGGACGCCCCGCCGTCACGGAGGAGGTCGAAGCCGAAGAAGCACTACGGCCCCGGCCTGCGCGGTTTTCGCGAACTGTGGAACCGCGAAGGGGAAGCGGTTACCTTGCGCATCGACTCCAGGCTCCTGGAGGCGGCCGAGAGCGACGATCCGACGGCGACGCGGAAGGAGGCCGCCGAAGAGCTCCGACAGATCGTCTCCACCGTCGGCAAACCGGGCGAGCCGGGGCGCGACGTCCGCTGTCCAGGAGTACGTTCGCGAGCGTGTCGACCTGCGGGGCCTCGATCCCTGCGAGATCGGGTTGCAGACGTACGCCGAGCAGATCGTCAGCCGGTTGCTCGATGCGATCACGCCCGACGACATGCACGGCGAACCGCCTGTGCTACCGAGGCTCAACCGGTATCGCCCCATCGGAAGCACCACCAGCGTGCATTTCAAGACCGTCCGGCCCGTCCAGCCGACCGCTACGAGCCACCTGAACTACGTCGCCTGCCACACAGCGAGCTGGGAGCAGGCAGCGATGTTCCAGATCGAACAGCTTGCGAAGGATCGCATCGTCGAGTGTTACGCGCGGAACTACCGTCTGGAGTTCACCATCCCGTACGAGCTCTACGGCGATCCGCGGGCGTACGAACCCGATTTCATCGTCCGCCTGCACAACGGCGTCAGCGTCGTCCTGGAGATCAAGGGCGCTCCGGACCCCGACGCCGACGCGAAGCACCAGGCCGCGCACCGCTGGATTCACGCCGTGAACAACTGGGGCCGACTCGGCGAATGGGAGTTCCTCGTCTGCCGGGACCCGCAGCAGCTCGGGCACGAAATCGAGAACTTGATCGCGGCCCGCGACGCGCGCATCCGCGCCGCCGCCGCGAAGCTGCGCGCCGAAGCCGATCGTGACGTGGAGTTGCTGCGGTCCCGCGGCTGGACGCAGGCCGACTTCGCTCAGGCGCTCCGCGAAACACTCGGCTCGGGCGAGGACGGCCCGGCGTGACGCCCGCCGTCTTCCGCGTCGTCCTCGACACGAACGAGATCGTCGCCGCCGGTTCACGCTGGCTCGACACCGGCCTGCCGGCGTCCGGCTACAACGCGCATCTCCGGCTGCTGATCATCGTCGCCACGCGGCACCGCGGTCTCTACTGCGACGAGATCCTCGAAGAATACGCACGCGTCCTGCTCGAACGCCGTCACCCGCCCGACAGGGCGCGCCGGCTGCTCACCTACATCCAGGGCGCTTTCGGACAGGTGAAGATCACGTCGTCCGCCGCGCCGACCCCGCCGAGCGACCCGGGCGAGGTGGCCGCGGCGCGGTGCGAATCAGTCCTCGTACACGGGACCGTGGACCGTGCGGTGCGAGAGGTACCGCCACTGGCCGTCCCGATGCGCATAGACGCGGACGTACCAGAAACTGAAGCTGCGCTGGTCGGCAGCCGGCCCGCCGCTGCGGGCCGTTACCCGCCCCATCGTGACGGCGACGTCGCCGTGGATCTCCACCTGCTGCGAATCGACCTCCCGCAACGAGTAGCGGCCGGCCAGGGAAGCGAGCCACTCCTGCTTCCGGTCGACGCCGAGCACGGAACCGCCGGTGGTCCAGCCGTCCCCGTGCGTGTAGGTGAAGTCGTCGGCGCAGACCTCATCGAGGAAGTCGACGTCGGCACGGAGAACCGCCTCCTCGATCCGCTTCTCCAGCGCGAGCACGTCCGCCACGGCATCCTCCTCCGCGTCAGGGAGCGCGAAGACGTACAAGGCGTTGCCGCTGCCCGGGTGACGCACCTCCGGCGCGAGCGTGCGGGGCATCAGCCGCGGGCTGCCGCCGCCGAGACCCGTCGACACCGCGACGTACTGCCTGCCGCCGGCCCGGAAGCTGATCGGAAAGCCCTGCACCGACGTTCCGAGGCGCGCCCGCCAGAGCTCGTCGCCGGTCCCCACGTCGAACGCCCGGAAGCGGCGGTCGAGGTCGCCGACGAAGGCGAGCCCGCCGGCCGTCGTGAGGACGCCGGTCAGGAACGTCGGCCGCTGCTCGATGCTCCAGACCTCCTCCAGCGTCTCGGCGTCGTAGGCGGCCAGCTTCCCGAGCCGGCCGTCGGTGCCGGGCATCTCGTGGAACGGCCGGGAGCTCATGCCGACGCCGCCGGAGCCGAGCTCGAACGCGACCTCGCGGGCCGCCAGCTCCATGCAGGACTGCGCGAGCGGCAGGACCAGCAGCCCCGCCCCCGGGTGATAGCCCATCGGGTGCCAGTTCTTGCCGCCGGCGGTGCTCGGACAGGCCGGCACGAGCTGCTCGAACTGCGCGTCGGCGATGTCCTGCCGGTAGGTGACCGCGCCGGTGTCGGGGTCGATCCGGTCGAACACGTTCTGGTAGACGGTCTCCCTGTGGCCGAGGAACGCGCCGGTCTCCCGGTCCAGCTTCCAGAGGATGCCGTGTTTGCCGGCGCTGAAGACCGCCTTGCGGCCGCCGACGTCGACCAGCACCCGCTCGTACACCTCGTCCAGATCCAGGGTCTCGCCCGGCACGTGCTGGAAGTGCCACTCGAGGTTGCCGTCGCCCGGCCGGAGGGCGACGGTCGAGTTGGTGTAGAGAGCCGGGTCGTCCACCGTCATCCCGCGGCTGCGCGCCACCCACGGCTTGGCCTGCGCCACCCCGAAGTAGACCAGGTCGAGGCCGGGGTCGTAGCTGCCGGTGATCCAGGTGTCCCCGCCCCCGCGCAGGTAGTCCGGCACGTTCGCCCACGTGTTGCCGCCCGGCTCGTCGGAGCGGGCGACGGTGTTGAAGCGCCAGAGCCGCTCGCCCGTGTCCGCGTCGTAGCCGCTGATGAAGCAGCTCTCCAGCGTGTACCGGTCGCAGCCGCTCAGCCCCTGCACGAGCGTACCGTCGACCACCACCGGCCCGCTCGTGTTGCGGAAGCCCTCGGCGTGGTCGGCGATGACGGTGTCCCACACCCGCTCGCCGGTGCGGGCGTCGAGGGCGATCAGGCGCGCGTCCGGGGTGGCCAGGAACAGCTTGTCCTCGTAGATGGCGAGGTTGCGGCTCATGCCGGAGTAGCCGGTCGTCGCCACCTCCACCGCGTGCTCCCAGATCAGGTCGCCGGCGGCGGCGTCGAGCGCCTGCACCACCGGACCGATCCCCGCCAGATACATGACGCCGTCGTGGACGATCGGCGAGGGTGCGTTCCAGCCGCCCTCGTTCATCGCCCACACCCACGCGAGCTCGAGCGCGCCGACGCTGGACCGGTCGATATCGGCCAGCGGGCTGTAGTTCCACGCCTGGTAGTTGCGGCGGATCATCAGCCAGTCGCCGTCGTCGGGATTGCGCAGCATTTCGTCGGTGACCGGCCGGTAGTTCTCGACCGTACCGGCCACGGTGACGCCGCCGGACTCCGCCGAGGCGGACGGCGCAGCAGCGGACGGCGCGGCAGCCGCCGCCACGGCAGCCGCCGGGGATCGGCCGGCGCCGGCCCCCGCACCGCCGACGACCTCCGCGACGGCACGGGGCGCCCCGGTGGCGACGGCCCCGATGGTGACGGCCGCGCCCTCCGTCAGCGCCGTGCCGCCCGCCGGTGCGCCGTTCGCCTGCAGCAGGTACGCCACGACGTCGAGGTACGCCTCGTCCGCGAGTGCGCCGGCCTGGCCCGGCGGCATCGAGCCGCTGATCCGGGCGAAGAGATCGCCCGGGCTCAGGTCCGCCCAGAACTGGCGAAAGCTCTCGCCCGCGAGCTGCGGCGCCTCGAAGCTGCCCTGCAGACTGGACTGGTGACAAGCGGCGCACTCGCGCTCGTAGATCGCACGGCCGGACTCTGCCTGGGCCGTCGTGTAGACACCCTCGCCCCGCGGCTGCGCGGCACCCGGCACGGCCGAGCCCGCCGCCAACACGGTCACCGCCGCCAACACGGTCACCGCCGCCGACACTCGTCGAGCGCGTCCGTTTCGTGAGCGATTCATCCCCACCTCACCTTCAAGCGTGCCAGGCACAACCGGGCCATTATCACCTTTCCGGTCCGGCGACGGTCACGCGCATCCGCGCGGTTCGCGGTGGAGGGGCCGGCGCCCGGACGACGGCCCCTCTACCGCAGGACGGCGAGCCCGGCGAGCCCGGTGTAGACTCGCCGCATGTCCCACTCAACCGATGACGGCGTCGGCCGGCCCTCGCGCAGGCGGTTTCTGCGCGGACTCGGCGGATTCGCGGCGCTCGCGGCGTCGGTCGGCGTGACAGGCCGCGCCGCCGGCGCGCGGACCGGCGGCGGCCGGCCCGGCGCAGGCCGATCGGCGGCGGCCGGAGCGACAGCCGGGATGCAGGGACCGCGCATCACCGTCCGCGAGGTCGACGCCTACCCGATCTACATCAACCAGCGGTCGGAGGGCCTGCTCGACCCGCCGGTCTTCGACGCCGACGACGACCCGCGCCGCTGGCGGTGGGGCGGCCCGTTCGAACAGCTCCCGTCGGCCATCATCGCGGTCATCAAGACCGACCAGGGGATCGTCGGCTTCGGGATGGGCGCCGGCGGCACAGCCGCGGTGGAGATCATCCGGGGGCACTTGCGCCACCTGCTGATCGGCGCGAACCCGCTCGACGTCGAGCAACGCTGGGACCAGATGTACAGCGCCGGCCTGCTCTACGGCCGCCGGGGCCTGTTCCCGATGGCGCTGAGCGCGGTCGACAATGCACTGTGGGACATCGCCGGGAAGTACGCCGAGCGCCCCGTCGTCGAGATGATCGGCGGCTGGCCGCGCGAGCGCCTCGCCATCTACCAGACCGGGGGCGACATCCCGGAGGCGCTGGCCCGCGGCGTCCGCAACTTCAAGATCGGCACGCCGGTCGGCCCCCACACGCCGCCGGACCGGCAGCGCCGCGTCGTCGAGCGGGTCCTGGCCGCGCGCGACACCATCGGACCCGACTGCAACCTGATGATCGACTGCGTCTCGCGCAACGGCACCGCCGACTGGGCGGTCGGCTACGCGCAGCAGTTGCGGCCGGCCGGCCTCTACTTCATGGAGGAACTGCTTTCACCCGACGACGTCTTCGGCTACGCGGAGCTCGTGCGCCGCATCGGCGGCGGCGGCCCCGGCTGGACCCGCGTCGCCTGCGGCGAGCACGAGTACACCGAGCACGGCTTCGACGTGCTGGTCCGCACCCGGGCGGCCGAGGTGCTGCAGCCCGACATCACCTGGTGCGGCGGCCTGACCGCCGGCAAGCGCATACGGGACCTCGTCGAGGGCGCCGGCCTGGAGCTGATCCCGCACCGCGGCGGAAGCGTCTGGGGACTGCCGATCGCGCTGACCGCGCGCACCTGCACCATGGCCGAGAGCTTCCCGGCCGGGTCGCCGATCCTCGACGCGATGTCCCCCCGCTTCGACGACGGCGACTACGTCGCGCCGACCGCGCCCGGCTTCGGCAGCACGCTGACCGAGGAGATGGTGCTGGACGCGCGGCTGCCGGGCACGTTCTGAGGCGCCCGGGCGGAGCGCGCCGCCGCGATCCCCAGCGGACTGGTGCCCCTCGCGCGGCAGCGCCTCGCGGGCCACCGCTCCCATGCGACGTCCCCCGGTCCCGCGATCGAACGCCAGGACCGTGAACCGCTGCGCCTGGACCTCTCGCGCACGTCGAGCGGCTGATCGAACGCGAGGGCTGGCGCTGAGGGAACGCGGACCTGTTACGGTCACATCGGATCGCCGCGGCCCCGCCCCGCACGCACGTGTCGAGCAGAAGCTTCACGCGCCCGAGGCCTCGACAAGCGGCCAAGAGAATCGTCAGGCGGCTGCCCGGCGAAAGGAAGAACCATGCCGCACCAACCGCTCAACGACAAGGTCGCCGTCGTCGCCGGGGCCACGCGCGGCGCCGGCCGCGGCATCGCCCGCATGCTGGGGGCGGCGGGGGCCGCCGTCTACTGCACGGGCCGCAGCGTGCGGGGACGCTCCGCCGCCGCCGGGCGGCCCGAGACCATCGAGGAGACGGCGAACATGGTGACGGCGGAGGGCGGCCGCGGCATCGCCGTCCGGACGGACCACACCGTCGAAGCCGAGGTCGAGCGGCTCTTCGCCCGCGTCCGTGAGGAGCAGGGCAGGCTGGACGTCCTGGTCAACGACGTCTGGGGCGGCGACCCGCTGACCGAGTGGGGATCGCCCTTCTGGGAACTCTCGACCGCCCGGGGGCTGGAGTTGCTGGAGCGCGCCGTCCACAGCCACATCATCACCAGCCGGCACGGCGCGCCGCTGATGATCGAGCGCGACGCCGGACTCGTCGTCGAGGTGACCGACGGGGACACGCTCGGGTACCGCGGCAACCTCTTCTACGACCTGGCCAAGAACGCGGTCATCCGGCTCGCCTACGCCATGGCCGCCGACCTTCACGGGCACCGCGTGACCGCCCTCGCGATCACGCCGGGGTTTCTGCGTTCCGAGGCGGTGCTCGACAGCTTCGGCGTCACCGAGGCGAACTGGCGGGACGCCGTCGAGAAGGACCCGTACTTCGCCGAGTCCGAGACGCCCTGCTTCGTCGGCCGCGCAGTGGCGGCGCTGGCCGCCGATCCGGACGTGTCGCAGAAGAGCGGCGGGCTGTTCTCGAGCTGGGGACTGGCGAAGGAGTACGGCTTCACCGATCTCGACGGACGCCGGCCCGACTGGACCACCTTCTTCCTGCGCAAGGTGCAGGAGATCGTCGAACGGAACACCGCGCCGGACGAGATGGACCGCTTCGTGGTCCGCAGCCGGCTCCACCAGGTCGAGCTCGACCCGTCCCTTGCCGCCGACGCCGCGCGCCTGCGGGCCTGGCTCGACCGGCACCGGTGAGCCGCATGACGTCCATCCTACTGACGCTCCCGGTGCACGAGGCATCCGCCCGCCCGCGCGGGGACTTACCGCGCCGGGTACCAGTCGCCGTCGCGCACCTCGATCGGCTCGCCTTCGAGGGCGTCCCGCAGGGCCTGGATCGTCGCGGCGATCGCCTCGGCGTTGTCCGGGCGCGGCTGCTCGGGGTTGCCGAACCACCGCGCGGTGGCGTTGTCGTAGTGGATCAGGTAGACGAGTTCCGGCCCGAACGTCTTGACGCACTCGGCGACCGGAATCGGGCGCATGCGGTCGACCGGCAGGTTCATCGGCATGAAGGCCACGTCGATGTCCTCGAGCGCCTGGATCTCGGGCACGCACTCCCCCACCCCGGAGAAGAAGAGACGCTTCCCGCCGAGCGTGACGACGTAGCCGTTCGCCTCCCCCTTTGGGTGCCACGGCTGCCCGGGGGTCATGTCGTAGGCCGGTACGGCCTCCACCGGCACGCCGGCGAAGACGCCCTGCTCGCCGTTCGCCAGGACCTCGCCGTCGCCGAACTGCGCATGGGCGGACGCGGTGAGCACGACCGGGGCGCCGGGTTTGCGGAGCTGCGTGATGGCGGCCGGGTCGAGGTGGTGGCCCGGATCGTCGGTGACCAGGATCAGGTCGGCCGGCTTCGCCGCAGAGAGATCGCCCGCGGTCCACGGATCGACGTGCACCACGGTGCCGGCGTGCTCGATCTGCACGCTGGAATGCAGGATCGGCGTGATGACGACGTCGCCCCCCTCGGCCGCGATCCGGTCCGACGACTGCGCCGAGACGCCGGCGGCGATCACGAGGAACGCCGAGGTGAATGCCGTGAACCTGAAAAGACGCATGATGCCCCCTGCTGTCAGTGAAACCTCGCCGTCCGCACGACCGCCATGCTATGGCCGCGGCCGTGCCCCGTCAACGTCTGCGCCGGCCGTCGCTCGCGCCCCGCAGGTGACGCGGGCCGCCTGCTCGCGATACCCTGAACCCTCGAAGCGGAAATCAGCCGACGATGCCCTCCCATCCGGCGGCGGCCTGCCTGACGATCGCCCTCCTCGCCGCCGGCTGCGGCGTCGGTCCGGCGACCGAGCGTCCGGACGAAGCGCTGGCGGCGACGAGCGCCGGTTACCCGCAGGGCGCACTCACCCTCATCGCGCCCGCCAACCCGGGCGGCGGCTGGGACCAGACGGCGCGGCAGATCCAGCAGGTGTGGACCGCGACCGGCATCCTGGGCGTCCCGGTCGAGGTCGTCAACCGCGGCGGCGCCGGGGGCACCATCGGACTGGCCGATCTGGTCACCCGACACCGCGGCGACCCGCGCAACCTGATGGTGTTCGGGCAGGTCATGCTCGGCTCCATCCGCACCAACGCCAGTCCGGTCTCCATCGACCAGACCGTGCCCCTCGCGCGCCTGCTGAACGAGTACGAGGTGGTCACAGTACCCGCCGACTCCCCCTACGCCACGATCGACGAGCTGCTGGAGGACTTCCGGCGCGACCCCGCGGCGGTGAGCTGGGCCGGCGGCTCGGCGGGCGGCATCGACCACATCCTGGCCGGTCTCATCGCCCGGGCGGCCGGCGTCGATCCGCGCCGGGTCAACTACATCGCCTATTCGGGCGGCGGCGAGGCGGCGGCGGCGGTGATGGGCGGCCACGTCACGGTGGGCCTGTCCGGCGTCGGGGAGTGGAAGGCGTACATCGCGTCGGGCCGGATGCGGCCGCTGGCCGTCTCCTCGCCCGAGCGCACCGGCGACGGCGTCACGCCCACGCTGCGCGAAAGCGGTCTGGACGTGGTCCTCTCGAACTGGCGGGGCATCTCCGCCCCGCCCGGAACCGACGACGAGACGCGCGACTGGCTGATCCGCGCGCTGGCCGTCATGCGCGAATCGGAGGCGTGGCGGGACATCCTGCGGGTCAACGAGTGGGAGGACAGCTTCCTCCCCGGCGCGGACTTCGAGGCGTTCCTGCAGGAGGAAGTCGCCACGGTCGACGAGACCCTGCGGGCGATCGGCCTCGTCCGGTGACCGACATGACGACGTCTCCGGCGCTCGACCCGTCCGGCCGACCTGCCTCCCCGAGTCGCCGGCGTGTCCGACCCGGGCGGTCGCGCCGGTTGCAGCCGGCGGCACGACCACGACGCAGAATCCCGCGACGCGCGCCGGACGGGCGATGGCGGTCGGCGGCACGACCACGATGCAGAATCCCGCAACGCGCGCCTGGCGCGCCATGAACGAGGATCGCCGCCTCGGCGCCGGTCTCTTCGCCGTCGGCGCGGGCTACCTGGCCGCCGCCTTCCTGATATCGGAGCCCGAGGGAGGCTACGCCGCCGTCGGGCCGCGCGTGTTTCCGATCGGCATCGGGATCGCCCTGGTGGCCGTCGCCCTCCGGATCGCGTTCCGCCGCAACGAAGCGGGCGCCGCGGCCGCTCCCGATGCTGTCCGCGGCGCCCTACGACGGCTCCGGCGCCGGAGTCGCAACGAAGCGGGCGCCGCGGCCGCTCCCGATGTTTCCCCGGTCCCCGCCGACGGGTCCGGCGACGCGTCCGCAACGGCTGCCGCCCAGGCACGCGCCGCCGGGTCCGGCGACACGTCCGCGACCGTGACAGCCCGGGCGCCGGCCGACTGGCGCGCCGCCGCGCCGAGCGCGCTCCTGTTCCTCGCCTACGTCGTGCTGCTCGAACCGGTCGGCTACCTGCCGGCGACCACCGCGTTCATCGCCGTCGAATCGCGCCTGCTGGGCAGCCGGCGGTGGGTCCGCGACGTGCTCGCCGCGCTCGCGGTCACGCTGTCCGTCTACGGTCTGTTCAGCCTGCTGCTGGGACTCCGGCTGCCGGCGGGCCTCCTCGGCGGCCGCTGACATGGACGCCCTGGGACACCTCGGCGACAACCTCGCGCTCGGCTTCGGCGCCGCGCTCGCGCCGGTCAACCTGCTGCTCGGCGCAGTCGGGGTGACCCTGGGGACCGCGGTCGGCGTCCTGCCCGGCATCGGCCCCGCCCTGGCGATCTCGATGCTGCTGCCGCTCACGTTCGGCAGCGATCCGGTCGGCGCGTTCATCCTGTTCGGCGGCCTCTACTACGGCGCGATGTACGGCGGGTCGACCACGTCGATTCTGGTGAAGATGCCGGGGGAGGCGTCCAGCGTGATGACCGCCCTCGACGGCTTCCGGATGACGTGCCGGGGGCGCGGCGGCGCGGCGCTCGCCACCGCGGCCATCGGCTCGTTCATCGCCGGCACGTTCGCCACCCTGATGCTGATGACCGTGGCGCCGGTGCTCGTCGAAGTCGCGCTCACCTTCGGACCCGCGGAGTACTTCGCGCTGATGGTGCTCGCGCTGACCGCGCTGGCCGGCCTGTCGCAGGGGTCGCTCGCCAGGGGGCTGGCCGCGGCGTTGATCGGCCTCGCCCTCGGCACGATCGGCATCGACGTGCAGACCGGCCAGGCGCGCTTCACGTTCGGCATGGCGGGGCTGCTGGGCGGGGTGCACGTGGTCGTCGTCACCGTCGGCCTGTTCGCGGTCGGCGAGGTGTTCTGGTACGCGGCGACGCGCGCCCGCGCCGCGGGGTCCGGTTCCGCCGGGACGCGGCGCTCGGTCGGCGGTCCGGTCCGCCTGACCCGCGCGGAGTGGCGCCGGTCGTGGCCGGCCTGGATCCGGGGCACGGTCATCGGCTTCTTCTGCGGCGTGCTGCCCGGCGCGGGCGCCACCGTGGCGAGCTTCCTCGCCTACGACGCCGAGCGGCGCTGCTCGAAGACGCCCGGCGCATTCGGCGACGGCGCCATCGAAGGGGTGGCCGGCCCCGAAGCGGCCAACAACGCCAGCGCCGGCGGCAGCCTCGTGCCGCTGCTGGCCCTCGGCATCCCCGGCTCGGGAACCACCGCCGTGATGCTCGCCGCCTTCCAGATGTACGGCCTCCAGCCGGGGCCGCTGCTCTTCACGCAGGACGCGACGCTGGTGTGGGGGCTGATCGCCAGCCTCTACGTCTCGAACGCCCTGCTGCTCGTCCTGAACCTGCCGCTGATCCGGATCTGGGTGCAGCTTCTCCGGGTCCCGGCGCCGCTGCTCTTCGCCGCCGTCCTGGCCTTCGCCACCCTCGGCGTCTACACCTTGAACAACAACGTCTTCGACGTCGGGGTCGTCTACGTGCTCGGCCTGCTGGCGTGCATCATGCGGCGCTGCGGGTTGCCGCTCGCCCCGACCGTGCTGGCCGTGGTCCTCGGCCCGCTCCTGGAGCAGGAGTTCCGGCGGGCGATGGCGATCGCCGGGGGCGACCCCACGGTGTTCGTCACCCGTCCGCTCTCGGCGGCCCTGCTGCTGCTCGCCGTCCTGGCCGCGGCGGCGCCGGTTCTGGCGCGGCGGCGGCCAGCCCGCTGACGGTGATTCTCCGTGTCCTGAACCCGGCGGGACCGATCGAATCGCTTTACTTTACCGGTGCGCCCCCGACGCCCGCGGATTGTAGAGCCTCTCGTGTACGGCGCCCAGGCGAATCGATCCCGCGTCGAGGCGGGCCGGATTGACGAGAACGATGTTCTCGAGTCCGCCTGGTACAGCGGGCTCGGGATCACGAGCAGCGACGCGCCCCCCTCCCTCAACCAGCCCGAACCCATCCGCTGCGTGGACAGACGGCGGGCTGAATCGCATCGAACGGCATCACGCGGCCCTCAACCAGCCCGAACCCATCCGCTGCGTGGACAGGGGACACGGAAACCGATCCCAGCCGGCTGGCAGGTCGTCTACCGTCCAGTGCTCCGGACAACCCGGTTCGGGCCGCCTCGATGAACGCGGAGCGGTCGCCGAAGGCAGCGGCCGGCACGTCGATGCCCTCAATCCCTGTTGCCGGTCGAGGGACAGTCCCGCGAGCGACGACACCGTGAGTCACAGGCATCCCTCCCATGGACCGCATTTTGAGCGTGACATCAGGGTGATGTTGCATGCACGTCGAAATGATGCGCACGGCGTCGTGCGCTCGGCAACAGGCGGTGGGCCGCTCAGCGGTCGGTCTCCACATGCCGGGGAGGCTGTTCATGCATATTGATGATGCACTGGATGATGCTATGATGCATGAGTGCGAACCACGCTCACCATCGCCGACGACATCCTCCGTGAGTTGAAGGCGCGTGCTCACGAAACCGGCGTGTCGATGACGCGCGTAGCGAACGACGCACTGCGGGCGGGACTGGAACGTCGCGCCGGTCCCTCCCGCCGGCGCAGGCGCTACCGCGAGGAGGTCGCCGATCTCGGCGAGCCGCGCGTCAACCTCGATCAAGCCTCGGCGACCGCTGCGCGACTCGAGGACGAGGAGACGCTTCGCAAGATCGAGCAACGGAAGTGACGCTCGTCGATCTCAACGTCGTCCTCTACGCGATCAACACTGCGGCTGCGCGTCACGTCGAGGCGCGCACTTGGTGGGAGTCCGCGATCGGCGGGGATGAACCGGTCGGTCTCGCGTGGTCCGTCATCACGGGGTTTCTGCGCTTGAGCACGCACGCATCCGTCTTTCCCCGACCACTCACCGTCGAGCAGGCATGCCGGCGCGTCAGCCGCTGGCTCGACCAACCGACGGTTCGACCGGTGCGGGAGACGGACGAACATTGGCGCCATCTGGAACGGCTGCTTGCGGGAACCGGCACCGGCGGAAATCTCACATCCGACGCGCATCTGGCGGCGATCGCCATTTCTCACGGCGCCGCGCTCGTCTCTTTCGACAACGACTTCGCGCGGTTTCCGAACCTGCGCTGGATCAATCCGGGGACGTAGCCGGCCACGATCGTGGCGCGGCCCGCGGGAACGTCGAGCTGCTGTTCTGCCCGAAGGACCTGGCCGGCGTGGACGCCGCGGTGAACACGATTCAACTGCGTTTCTCGTCCCGGACGCGGCGGCGGCGTTCGCGCGCGGCAGCGAGGCGGGCGGCGTCTCGCTCGACGCCCCGCACTTCCGGAGGGCGCCATGCACGCGGCGCTCCGGGACCCGGACGGCAACTCGCTCGAGCTGCGACAGCGCGCGCCCGCCGGATTGAACAAACTTCCCAATGAACGGCAGGAGAAGCTGATGCATCTCTCGGACGTGAACTTCCTCGCGGTGGGCCTGGCGACGGTGCTCACCTTCGGCCTCGGCGCGCTGTGGTACTCGCCGCTGCTCTTCGCGAACGCGTGGATGGCCGGCCACGGCTACACGCAGGCGGACATCCAGGCGATGCAGGCCGGCATGGGCCCGAACTACGCCATCTCGTTCGTCTGCTGGCTGGTGATGGCCACCATGCTGGCGCTGATCGCCCCGCACTTCGGCGACGGGGCGGGCACGACGTTCGCCGTCGGCCTGCACATGTGGCTCGGTTTCTCCGCCACCGTCGGGCTGACCAACAACCGTTTCTCGAACAAGCCGCTCAGTGTCTGGCTGATCGACGCCGGCTATCAGGTGGCGTCCATCGCCGTCATGTCGGTGGTGCTCGGACTGTGGACGTAGCCGGCGGGAAGCAATACGGCCCGACGGATGCCTCGGCTGCAGGCTGGAACGCGGCAACAAGCGTCGTATCCGGAACGACGATGACACTGGACGAGTGGCGCGCGCACTTCGCCTGCAGGACCAGGGCGACGCACTGCGACGAGGCTTCTTGCTACGACCGGCCGGGACGTCCGATCTTCTTCTCGGCCGCAGGAAGCGCGTACGCCCGTCGCGAATACGCGCCGGGTCCGTCGCCTTCATGGGAAACCTGACGCTCCCGGCGCTATCGCCCGGCGCTTTCCTCCGCGCCCAGCGCGCGCAGCAGGGCCTCCGTCGCCGGCGCCGCCTCGATGTTGCCGCGGCGCCGCATCACCACCGCGAGCGGGGTCTGACCACGGTAGTTGACGGTGTTCAGCCCCGCCCCATGCTCCACCAGCAGCTCGACGACGCGGTGGAACCCCTTGTCGGCGACGTAGTGGAGCGCGGTGCCGCCGATCTGGTCGACGGCGTTGACGTCGCCGCCCGCCTCCAGCGCCACCCGCACCGCGTCGAGCGTCCCCTCCTCGTCGGCGTGCTGCGCCTGAAAGGCGAAGTCGCGGTGGAGCGCCCGGTCGCGCCGGTCCCAGACGCCATAACGCCAGCTCGCGCCCGACGCCAGCATCAACGGCGTCCAGCCGTTCCGCAGGGGCAGAACGCCGTCGGCGCCCGCGGCCAGAAGCGCGCGCATGATGTCCGCCTCGGCGAACTTCGCGGCCAGGGCGAACGGTGTGGCCCCGACCAGATGGTCGCCGATCATCAGCACCTGGCCGTTGCGGGTGACGCGCGTGGCCTCGGTGACCTGCGCGTCGGGACGCGCACCGTCGGCGAGCAGCGCTTCGACCATGCCGCGGTCGCCCTGCAACACTGCGGCGTGGAGCGCCGTGTAGCCGGCCGCGGACGCGTTGGGATCGGCGCCCTCGTCCAGCAGGAATTCGACCAGGGTGCGGTGGCCGCTGTGGGCCGCCACGAGCAATGCGCTCCGGCCGTCCGGCGCCGTGTCGTTGACGTTGGCCCCGGCCGCCAGCAGCAGGCGCGCCGAGTCGACCGCGCCCTGCCGGGCCGCGAAGAGCAGCGCCGTGTAGCCGCCGAGGTCGGTCTCCTCGGCGTCGGTGCCGTAGCGCCGGCCGAGCTCGCCGTAGCGCAGGTTCGACTGCAGCCGCCGGCTGATTACGAACCGGCGAACACGCGACCGCCGGTGCACGTCGGCGCCGTGATCGAGCAACACCTGAACGACGGCCGGGTGTCGTTGCGCGACGGCCCACATCAGCGCCGTCTGGTCCTCTTCGGACTCGGCGGCGTTGACGTCCGCGCCGTGGGCCAGCAGCGCAGCCACGGCCTCGGGGTCCCCGGTGCGGGCGCAACTCATGAGCACGGTCTCGCCGGTTCCGACGGCTGCCTTGGCGTCAGCGCCCGCCGCCAGTAGCAGATCGACCATCGCCGGGTTCGCGTTGGTGCAGGCTAGCGACAGCGGTACGACGCCGTGCGTGTTCGCGGCGCCTGCGCCGGCGCCCGCTTCGACCAGCAGGCGCGCTGTCTCCAGGTCGTCGAGATACGCCGCCCAGTGCAACAACGTGGCGCCGTCCGCCTGCGCCGCGTTCACGTCCACGGAGGCGTCCAGCAACCGGCGCACCGCCGTCGCGTCCTGCAACTTGACGGCGTTGATCAGGCGCAGATCGGGAGCCTGCGCGCTCCCCCCGATCGATCCGAGCGCCAACGCGCCGACGACGACGGACAGCCAGATCCGCATCGAACCGCTACACCCCGGTCAACCGTTCCGCCGGTCTGGCCGGCCCCGCCAGCCGCGGCAGGGCGCCGGTGCTGTCCCCGATCCGGTCCACGTCGACGCCGAGCTTGTCGAGCAGCGAGACGTGGAGGTTCGCCAGCGGCGTCCGCGCCGGGTAGACGAGGTGCCGGCCGCCCTCGAGCTGGCCCGCCCCGCCGCCGACCAGCAGGATCGGCAGGTCGTAGGGCGAGTGCCGGTTGCTGTCGCTCATGCCGGCGCCATACACGATCATGGCGTGGTCGAGCAGCGACCCGTCGCCGTCCGGGGTCGCGGCCAGCTTCTCCAGGAACGACGAGAAGAGGGTCGTGTGGTGCGTGTTGATCTTCGTCAGCTTCGCGAGCGCCTCCGGCACGTTGCGGTGGTGAGACAGCGGATGGTGCGCATCCGGCACCCCGATCTCCCGGTAGGTCCGCCCGCTCAGCTCGTGCCCGGCCATGAACGTGCAGACGCGGGTGCGGTCGGTCTGCCAGGCCAGGAGCTGCAGGTCGTACATCAGCCCGGCGTGCTCGGCCAGGGTGGCCGGGACACCGCGCGGCCGCTCCAGCAGCGGTACCTCCTGATCGCCCTGCGCCTCGGCGATCTCGATGCGCCGTTCGACGTCGCGGACGGCGTCGAGGTAGGCCCCCACCTTGACCCGGTCGCCGGCGCCGAGCTCCCGCTGCAGCCGGGCGACGTCGTCGCGCACCGAGTCGAGGATGCTGCGCTGCGCCTTCCGGCGGGCGCGCCGCGCGGCCGGATCGGTGCTGTCGTTGTCGCCGAACAGCCGCTCGAACACGGCGCGCGGGTTGTGCTCCATCGGCAGCGGCGTCGAGCCGCTGGCCCACGAGATGGTGTAGGAGAACGCGCAACTGAAGCCGCCGCTGTCGCACGAGCCGGCGAAGTTGGCGCCTTCCAGGCCGAGCTCCAGCGACGCCAGCGGAGTCTGCTTCCGCAACTCCTGCGCCGCGATCTGGTCCATGGAGATGGCGTCCGGAATCCACTTGCCCGGATGCTCCGCCGTCAGGAACTTCGTGGCGGCGCGCGAATGCGAACCGCCGCTGATCCCCGGCGGCGGCGTGCTGTCGAGTCCGGAGAGCACGAGCAGGCGGTCGCGGTACGGCGCGAGCGGCTGGAGGATGGGCGTCATCTCGAACCCGGCGCCCGTGGTCGCCGGCGTCCAGCTCTGCATGACCATGCCGTTGGGCACGTAGACCGCGCCGAAGCGGACCGCCGGCTTCGCGGCCGTCTTGCGGAGCGCGCCGAGCGCCGGCACCATGCCGTCGAGGAGCGGCAGGGCGACCGCCGCACCGACTCCGCGCAGCATCGTCCGGCGGGAAATCGCCTTCTTCGTGATCATCATCATTCCGCACTCCTCATCTGGAACGGCATGCTCTCGACGATGCCGAGAACGATGGACGACCAGCGGTAGCCGTCCGCCGCGGCCTCGGAAACAATCCGTCGAATCTCCGGTTGGTCGTAGTGCTCCATCGTGCGCCCGACGGCGTAGCCGAGCAGCTTCTCGGTGATGGTCCGCACGATGCTCACGTCGTAGGCCAGAAGCGCCTCGCGGAACGCGGCAGGGGTCTCGACCCGCGTGCCGTCGGCGAGCGCGCCCGCCGTGTCGACCGGCGCCCCCGCCTCGTCGGTGGCGCGCCAGCGCCCGATGGCGTCGTAGTTCTCCAGCACGAAGCCGGGGGGATCCATCACACGGTGGCAGGACGCACAGGCCGGGTTGGCGCGGTGCTGCTCCATCCGATCCCGCATCGACAGCACCTTGCGGCCGCCGTGGTTCTCCTCCAGCGCCGGCACGTCGGCCGGCGGCTCCGGCGGCGGCATCCCGAGCACGTTGTCGAGCACCCACTTGCCGCGCAGCACCGGCGAGGTCCGGTTGGGATAGGCGGTCAGCGTCAGCAGGCTCGCGTGGCCGAGCAGCCCGCCTCGTTCGGCCGGATCGACCTTCACCCGCCGGAAGCGCTCGCCGTAGACGCCGGGAATCCCGTAGTGGCGGGCGAGCCGCTCGTTGGCGAACGTGTAGTCGGCGGTCAGCAGCTCCGGCAGGCCGCGGTCCCCGCGGAGCTGGCTCTCCAGGAACAGCGTCGTCTCACGCTCCATGTCCGTCCGCAGGTTCTCGTCGAAGTCGAAGAAGACGTCGGCGTCCGGCGCCACGCCCCGGATGCGGCGGAGCTGCAGCCACTGGCTGGCGAAGTTGTCGACGAGGGCCGTCGAGCGCGGGTCGGCGAGCATGCGGCGCACCTGCTGCTCCAGTACGTCCGGATCGGCAAGCCGCCCCTCCTCGGCCGCCTGCAGCAGCTCGTCGTCGGGAATCCCGCTCCAGAGGAAGAACGAGAGCCGTGAGGCGAGCTCCGGGTCGGTCAGGCGATACGCTGCCCCGGCGGGGATGTCGACCGGATCGCGTTCGATCCGGAACAGGAACTCCGGCGCCACGAGCAGCCGTTCAAGGGCCTTCTGAACGCCTCCCTCGAAGCCGCGCTCGGCGTGGCCTGCGGCGTAGAAGCGCATCAGCGTGTCCACGTCCGCACCGGTCACCGGCCGGCGGTAGGCGCGGCGCGCCAGGGTCGACAGGATCTCCCGTGCGCACTGCTCCGCTTCCGCCGCCGCGTCGCCCGCGGGCCGGCAGGTGAACAGCTTCCGGCGGCTCGGCGTGTCGCCGGGGCCGGTGGCGTCGTGCGGGCCGGCGATCTCCACCCGTTCGACCGCGGCGTTCCCGTGGTAGAAGCCGAGCCCGCTCAGCGAGAACCCGGAGAGGCGGCGCTCCAGCACCCCGGTCGGCTCCGTGCGGGCGTCGACGAACGAGACGCCGACCACGTGCGGACCGGCCGGCGCCGGGAACCGGACGACCAGGTTGGCGTCCGCCTCGTTGGACACGTAGTCCTCCCAGGCGGGATCGCCCCGGATGGTTCCGAAGAAGCTGTAGGCCGACGGATAACCGAAGCGGTCGGCGTCGCCGACTGTGAAACTGCCGACGAGCGCGCCGTCGAGTCGCACATCGATCGTGTGGGACCGCCCCATCCCGACGATGTAGTCGTAGATCATGCGGCGCAGGCGGATGCGGACCTCGTAGTCGCCGTCCAGCGGGAAGTAGTGGCGGATGGCCATCCCGCCGCGCGAGCCGAACGGCAGATCCTCGCTGGCGCGGTCGTCCTGGTACAGCAGCCGGGGCGTGCTGTAGGTGGCGGCAGCGTAACCGGGCCCGATGGTCGGATCGCCCACGGCGAGCCGGCTCACCCGGTTGGCCGCCGCGAGGTACCGCTCGAACAGCGCGGGGGAGACGGAAAGGACCTCGCTGTTGGTGTCGAAGCCCTGCTGGTCGACGTCGTCGGCCGGAAACAGCAACCAGCGCTCGTCGACGTCGAGGTCGACAAGGCTCCGGACGGCGTTGACGTACTCGGCCGCCGTCATCCGCCGCACCGCCGGACGTCCGGGGTACGGCTCCGCCGCGGCCGCCCGGTCGAGCGCCGTCTCCAACCACGCCACGAAGCCGTCGTGCGCCGCCCGGTCCGGACGGGGCCGCCCCGACGGCGGCATCATGCCGAGCCGCAGCTTGCGGACGACCTTCTCCCAGACCTCCGCGTCGGCGCCGACGTCGACCAGGTCGAGCCCGTCGAAGGCGAACGGGACGGTGCCCCGCTCCGCCATCCGCTCGTTGTGACAGGTGACGCAGTAGCGGTCGATCAGCGCCTGGTGCGACGCGACCGGGGCGCGCGACTCTTCAGCCGCTGCCGGAGCGGCGGTCCGGGCCGCCGGGGCGCGCGACTCCTCGGCCGTCGCCGGAGCAGCGGTCCGGGCCGCCGCCGGGCTTGCCGCCGCCGATGCGAGCAGGACGGTCGCCAAGAACCGCGCAAGATTCATGATCGCCCATTCTGGCGGGGCGGCCATGCGCTGTCAACGGCCTTTCGCAGGCCCTTGAGGAGAACGGCCGGCAGTCTCTTCAACTGCTGCGTCCGCGGGTCGACCTCGAAGCCGCCGGACTCCGGCGCGGTCACTCCGAGCAGGGGCTCGGCTTCGCCATCGCCGAACACCAGCGACGATCTTGCCCATGAACTCGATGCGTCCGACCGTGGTGTCGACGTCGATCGGACTGCCGGCCGCGTCCTTCGCGAACACGTGGACTTCATCGCCGCCCCCCCTTTCAGGACGATCCCATCCCAACTCAACCGCCGACGAAGGAGGTAGTCCCCGCCGCCGTGGCCGAGGCCGCAAGTCGTCTCGGCATTCCGAGCACGAGGAGTTTCGTCACCACCTCGCCAACCACGACCGCCGCGGCGAACAGCGCAACTGCCGGACCGCCTCTCATGTCGAAGGAGATCGAGAACGCCTTCCACATGAGCCGGATCATCCAGATCGCGCAGGTATGATGGAGAATGCGCCCGCGAACTCTCCCAACGTCAGGACGTGATCGGTGATCGACCCGGCTCTCTGGAAGCGGCGCGCGGCTGCGCTGTTCGTCGGCGCGGCGCTCGTCTGGGCGGTGTCCCTGTACGGCCTCTTCGTGGATGAACGGCTCGTCTTCGCCCTCGCGCTCGTGCCGCGCCGGGTCGACGGCCTGCCCGGCATCCTGACCGCGCCCCTGGTGCACGGCTCGTTCGCCCACCTCCTGGCGAACACCGTCCCCCTGCTCGTTCTCGGCGGCATGGTGGTCGTCCGCGGCGTCGCCTGCTTCCTCACGACGACGCTCGCCATCGTCGTGCTCGGCGGCCTGGGGCTGTGGGCGCTCGGACGCGACGCGGCGCACATCGGCGCCAGCGGCCTGATTTTCGGCTACTTCGGCTTCCTGGTCGCCCGCGGGTACTACGAACGCAGTCTGCAATCCATCGCCGTGTCCGTCGTGGTGGTCGTCGTCTACGGCGGGATGGTCGCCGGGGTGCTGCCGCGCGGGGACCAGGTCTCGTGGGAGGCGCACCTGTTCGGGCTGCTCGCCGGCGGACTGTGCGCCCGCGCCGCGCGCGGCAGGAAGCGGTAACTGGACGATACCAGCAACCGGGTCGCTACGCTCCCGCCGCGACGCGCCGAATCAACTCGGGAGATAGAGATGACGTCGTTCCGCGCGTTCCGGGTCGAGAAGACAGCAGACCGGCAGTTCCCCCGCAGCATCGTCGAGCGCGACGTCGCCGACCTGCCCGCCGGCGACCTCCTGATCGACGTGGCCTGGTCGTCGCTCAACTACAAGGACGGGCTCTCGGCGACCGGCAATCCCGGCGTCACCCGCAACTTCCCGCACACGCCGGGCATCGACGCGGCGGGGACGGTGACGGAATCGTCGTCGAGCGACTTCGCGCCGGGAGACGCGGTCGTCGCCATCGGCTTCGACCTCGGCATGAACACGCCGGGCGGCTTCGGCCAGAAGATCCGCATCCCGGCCGGGTGGGCCATCCCGATGCCGGACGGCCTCGACGCGCGCTCCAGCATGATCCTCGGCACCGCCGGCTTCACCGCCGCTCTGTGCGTCCACAAGCTGGAAGCAGCCGGCATGCAGCCGGACGGAGGCCCCGTGCTCGTTACCGGCGCCACCGGCGGCGTCGGATCCATCGCCGTCAAGCTGCTCGCGCACCTCGGCTACGAGGTCCATGCCGTCACCGGCAAGACGTCCGGCCACGACTTCCTGCGCACCCTCGGCGCACGCGGGATCCTGTCGCGCGAGGACGCCCTGAAGGGTGCGGACCGGCCGCTGCTGAAGCCGCGCTGGGGCGGCGCCGTGGACACCGTCGGCGGAGCCCCTCCGGTCGACGCACGTCTCGACGGTCCGCTGATCGTCCTCGGCCCGCGCCACGTCGGCGCGAATGCCGTGGGCGCCGCTCTCGGCCGCCACCCTGTCGACGCGCCCCTGGTCGCGGCCGGTGAAGACCACCAGGCTGAACGCGATGGCCGCGACCAGACCACCGAGTCGACGCGCCCCTGGTCGCGGCCGGTGAAGACCACCTCGTGCCCCTGCCCGCAGGTGAGCGAAACGAGCGCAGCGCCGATGCCCTGGCTGGCGCCGGTGACGAGGAGCCGCACGGTCAAGCCGGTCGAAACCGATGGACTTCTCGAGACGCCGGTACCGTAAGCTATGCCCGGAATCACCATGAGCACGATGAGAGCCGTCCGCTGCCACCGTTACGCCGGCCTCGACGAGACCGGAAAACCTGTTCCGAAGCCCGACCCGTTGCGGGACGTCCTGTCGCTGGACGAGATCCCGGCTCCGGTCTGCCAGCCCGGCCACGTCGTGGTGCGGACCCACTTCGCAGGCGTGCAGTACCCCGATGCGCTGCAGGCCCAGGGGCTCTACCAGCACAAGCCGGACCTGCCCTACGTGCCCGGCATGGACGCGGCGGGCACGGTGCTGGAGGCGGGCGACGGGGTCGAGCACGTGCGGGCGGGCGACCGGGTGATCGCCCAGATGAACCTCGGCGGCCTCGCGGAGGCGGTCGAGGCGCCGGCGACGTCCGTGTGGAAGGCCCCGGACGGCGTGCACCTTTCGCACTGCGCCAGCCTGGGACGCAACTTCTTCCCCGCCTACCACTCGCTGAAGGTCCTCGGCGAGGTCGGCCCCGGCAACCTCGTGCTGGTCGACGGGGCGTCGGGCGGCGTCGGCATGGCCGCGGTGGAACTGGCGAAGGCGATGGGCGCACAGGTGATCGCCGGCGTCAGCGTGCCGGAGAAACAGGAACTGCCGGCCGCGGCCGGCGCCGACCGGGTGCTGTGCTACGGCCGGGACCGGCAGGGCTACCGGCGGTTCAAGGACGAGGTCCGGCAGGCCGCCGCCGAGCTGGGGCATCCGGAGGGCGTGGACGTGGTCGTCGACATGGTCCAGGGCGAGCTGTTCGAGGCGGCCCTGGTCTCGGCCATCCGGCCCCTCGGCCGGATCTGCCTGGTCGGGTTCACGGCCGGTCAGAAGCCGATCCGCCCCGGCCTGCTGCTCATCAAGCAGGCCGTCGTCATGGGCAGCATCTGGGCCGGCTGGGCCGCGCGCCATCCGGAGGCGCACCAGCGGCACGTCGCGGAGATCCTCGGCTTCCTGGAGGCCGGCGTGATCCGGCCCCGCGCCGACCGCGTCTACGCCCTCGACGACTTCATCGAGGCCTTCGAGCTGTTCGAGCGCAACCAGGGCCGCGGCAACACGGTGATCCGCTTTCCGGCCGGCGAATAGCCCTCCCCCGCGCATTCTCGGCGGCAGGCCGCGGTGCCCGTTTGCGGCGGCGTGGTTCAGCGGTATAGTAGGCGACCATGCTGACAAGAAGATCGCTGCTGCTGACTCCCCTGGCCGTTTCCCTGGCGCGGGCCGCCGCCGCGCAGTCCGCCGCTCCGGGCAGGATGCTGCTCGCGATGCACCAGAACACGTCGAGCGGCGCCGGCTTCCGCGGATCGCTCGAAGGCTGGTCGCGGGCCGGCATCCGGTACGTCGAGCTCGGCGCGCCGCTGCTGGCGGGCTTCCTCCAGAACGATACCCTGCCGGCGGCCCGGCGGCTGCTGGGCGACCTGGGACTGACGCCGGTGTCCGCCGCGGTGGTGCTGCAGGACATCTGGCTGCCGGGTCCGGTGCGGGCGGAGTCGCTGGAGGCGTGGCGGCGCGGCTGCGATCAGTTCGCGAACCTGGGCCTGCAGAAGATCTACTCGCCGTCGGTCACCCGCCGGCCGGTGACCACCGACGACTTCGCGGCGACGCCGGACTGCATCCGCGAGGCGGGCGACATCGCTGCCGAGTACGGCCTGACCGCGATGATCGAGTTCACCCGCACGTCGACCCACTTGGCCACGCTGACCTCGTCGCTGCAGGTCATCCGCGCGGCGGCGCATCCCGCCGTGCGGCCGATGCTCGACTTCTTCCACTTCTGGTCGGGCCTGAGCAAGTTCGAGGATCTCGACCTGCTCGATCCGGGCGAGCTGGCCCATGCCCACTTCCAGGACCTGCTGGACACCCCGCGTGAGCTGATCGACAACGACTCCCGGATTATTCCGGGCGACGGCATCGCGCCGGTGGTCCGCATTCTGCAGAAGCTGGCCGAGAAGGAGTTCACCGGCGCACTGTCGGTGGAGCTGTTCCGCTCGGAGTACCAGCAGGGAGATCCATTCGAGGTCGCCACCGAGATCCGCGGGAAGTGCGAAGCCGTCATGCGCGAGGCGCAGGTGCTGTAGGGCCGGTGGCGGCACCCCCTCGGCATTCGACTCGCGATACGCCCGAGCGGGGGCGCGTGGGGATACGCCCCCGGGGGGTGGCAGCCGCACCCCGGCGTTCGACCCGCGATCGGTCCCGCCCGGGGGGCGGGCGCCTTGACATCCGCACGTCCCGGAGCCGGGCGGTGCCCGGGCGCCTGACGCGCTACGGGAGGAAGATCGCGTCGCTGGTCCTGGCGGCCGGCGTCGCGGCCTGCACGAACGATCCGGCGCCGGACATGAAGCCGACCGCGACGGTCGAGGAACTGATGCGGTCGATGATCGACCCGGCCGCTGACGCGGTCTGGGATGCCGTGGTCATCGAGGCGACGGTGGACGGCATCGTGGAGACCCGGCCGGAGACCGAAGGGGACTGGTTGCGCCTCCGCCGCCACGCGGTGACGCTGGCCGAGGCGTCGAATCTGCTGCTTGTCGAAGGACGCCGAATCGCGGCGCGGGAATCACGCTCGGAGTTGCCGGGGATCGATCTGCACCCGGACGCCATCCGGGAACTCGTCGCCGAAGACTGGGACGGCTGGGTGGAGGTGGCGCAAGGGCTGCGCGCAACCAGCGCGGTGGTGCTGGACGCGGTGGAGACACGCGACGTCGATGCGCTGCTGGAGGCCGGGACCGAGCTGGACCTCGCTTGCGAGGACTGCCACTCGCGGTTCTGGTATCCCGGGTTCGCCGACCCGCGGCCAGCAACGTCCGAGAACTGACCGTCTCCCCAGCCGGACAGGTCGAGATTGGGAGAACTTGCCGACTCCCCGAGAGCCGGTCAGGCGCCGGGCCCGGCCGGGACGCGCGGCCTGACCGGACCCGGGGAGCGTTGGGGCGGCGCCGCTAGTCGCCAGGCTGAATCGGGCCGCCGTCCGGTCGCGTGATCTCGGCGCAGCAGATGCCGTGCGTGCCGGGGGCGCGCGACGGCTGGCCCACGACGCGGATCCGGTCACCCACCCTGATCGTCTGGGGTGTCCAGCCGCGGCGGCTCATCGAGACGGCGGTCCCCATCTCGACCTCCCACGCGATCGTCCCGCCGTTCTCGTCCTCGCCGTCCAGGAACAGGAACGAGTGCGGATTGCGAAAGAGGAACCGCGTCACGACGCCTTCCGCCTCGACGCTCTTCGTGTTGTCGTAGAACGGAGCGCTCGCGTGATGCGCATCCGCCGACGCACCGGTCAGAAGCACCACGGCCGCGACCGCCGCCAGCGCCGCCGCCGTCCAAAGCAGGATTCTCACCGACCTACCCTCCTTCCGAACTTCTTCCGGCAATCGTGTATCTGCCGGCATGCGGCGGGCTCGACGTGAGTCGCCGCGTGATTCCCTCGAGTGCCTACCGGTACTTCGGCACCATGAACTTCACCGGCATCCGCGCGATCTCCGCATCGCAGCCGTACGGCGCCAGCTTGTAGCCCTCCGGCGCGGGCAGCCAGCGCGTCGTATACGACGCCGGCTCGCGCAGGAAGAGCTCGTCCTCCACCGTCACCGTGGCCTTCAGTTCCTCGCCCTCGCGCCAGTAACGCTCGGTCACCTTCTTGAGCTGCGACGACGGGATGCCGTTGTAGTCGTCGAAGCCGGTGATGTCGAACGTGTAGTGGGTCGTGGTGACGTGGAGGGAGCCGCCCTCGTAGTGGCCGACCGAGACGCCCTGCAGGCTGTAGTCCATCGGCGTCGGCTCGCGCCCGTCCAGCCAGATAGTCCGGAGCTGATCGTCCTTCTCGTAACGGAACAGCACCCGGTCCGGCCACTGCACGACCTCCATCATGTAGGGATCGTACTGCAGGGCGGGCGGCGTCGACGGCACGCAGTCGTACTTCGCCGCAATCGCCTCGTCGAACACTTCCTGGTAGGCCTGCGCCCGCTCGTTCAGCACCGGGAAGTTCTCGCCGCGCACCCACGGCATGTTCGGTCCGTTCACGGGGCGAACCCGGCCGCCGCCGTCCCAGATGCCCGCGAGCTGCGGGATCTCCTCCGCTTCGTCCTGCGCCTGCAGCGGCGCGCCCACCATGCCCCACGCCAGCGCCGCGCACGCGGCCAGCACGGCCGGACGGCCCATCGACTTCCCGTTGGTCTTCTGCGTCATGGTTCTCGGCCTCTCGTCCCCCTGGTCACCATCGCCATGCGTCCGCGCACCCGCTGCCCGGATTCTACACCCGTTCCCGCGGGCATCCCGGGCTGCGCCGGGAGCGACCCGCGAGCCCGACCGCGTTGCACGCCGGCGGAGGCGTTCCCGCGACGACGACACCATCGCTCACGGCAGCGCCACGGCCTGCGCCGAGAGCGCCGAGGCATCCAGCGTCTGCAGCTCGCGGCCGAGGTACTCGGCGATGCCGCGCATCCCGAACCGCCCGGCCTCCGCCTCCGCCTGGCTGTTGTAGTTGGTGTTGGTGTTGACGTCGTAGGTATGGGGCACGCCGTCCCGGTCGAGAATGAACTCGATGCCGGCGATGTGGATGTCGTTGTCGGCCAGAAACCGCCGGTAGCGGGCGACGAGATCGGGGGCCACCCCGTCGACGATGCGGAAGAGCGGCGCCGTCGACGCCGGCTCGGAGTCGACGGGACAGAACGCGTCGTCGACGCGGCAGGCGTCGGCCGGACAGAGTTCGAAGCCCTGGCTCGTATCGACCCGGACGGCGTAGAAGTACCGCCCCCCGATGAACTCGACCCGCGTGATGTACGGCTCCGGCGCCTCGATGTACTGCTGGATGAGCGTGATGCCGTCGACGGCGGGCTCGAACTCGTCGCCGCCGACGTAGCGCGCAAGCGCGTCCCGGTCGCGGAACAGCCTGACACCGAGTCCCTTGCCGGCCCGGTTGTGCTTGGTGATGAACGGCGGCTCGACGGCGCGCGCCGCCTCCGCGATCCGCTCCCGGCCGATCGCGGCGACGGTCGCGGGCGTCCGGATGCCGCACGCTTCCAGCGCGGCGTACTGCGCCACCTTGCTCACCTCGAGCTGCAGCGCCCGGCCCGAGTTCAGCACACGCCGGCCGTGCCGCTCCAGCCAGGCGAGCACTGCGCCCGTGTACTCCGGCCCGTAGCGGTGGTCGCGCGTATGCGACGACGCGCTCATCCGGTTGTAGAAGACGCCCTCCGGAGGCGGCTCGCGCAGGTCGAGCGTGCCGGTGTCGAGGAACCACTCGGTATACGGCAGGCGGCGCTCGTCGAACGCCGCGCGCAGCGGCTCGACCCAGGCCTCGTTCTCGTGGAGGACGTAGATGCGGCTCATGGATCCGTCGCCGATCGCTCCGGCCCGCTACCCCGGCCGCGAACGGATCGACCCGTCTCGCGTGGCGGCCGTAGACCCAGCCCTCGAACGCGCCGATGCCTGGAGACCGCCGGTCGTCTTGACGCGCGTTCCACCCGATCAGTCCCGCTTCGGCAAAGCGAAGCTCAGGATGAGGTCCCCGCCGCGGCGGCCCCGGTCGCCGCCCCCGGACGCCACGGTCACGAACTGCTCGCCGTTGACCATGTACACCGCCGGCGACGAGAAGACGCCCGCCCCGGTGTTGAACTTCCACAGCTCCTCGCCGGTGCCCGCGTCGAAAGCGAAGAAGTAACCGGCGATGTTGCTGCCGGTGCCGACGAAGACCACTCCGCCCGAGGTGACCACCGGTCCCGCCTGCCCGTAGCCCTCGCGGATCTGCCGCCAGATCAGCTCTCCGGTGGTCGGATCGTAGGCCGAGAAGAACATGCGCGGGCCGCGGCCGGCGTCGAACGGCCGGTCGATGGCGTTCACGTACAGCAGGCCGGTGTCCGGGCTGTAGGCCATCGGCCCGTAGCTGGCCCCGCCGCCGAAGCCGGGAGCGAAGATCTGGTTCGGCGCGATCGGCGTGAAGATGGGCACCAGCGTCTTCCCTTCCGCGTGCTCCGGCGGAATCTCCTCCGGAAAGATCGGCGACACCGGCTCCATCCGCTCGCCGTCCGCCTTGTGCGGGATCGGCTGCGTCGGCCACGGCTCTTCGCCCTCGCGGTCGGTCTCGGTCGGCACCGGAGTCTCGATGATCGAGTGGATCGGGGCTCCTGTCTCCCGGTTCAGCAGGTAGAGGAAGCCGTTCTTGTTGGCCTGCCCGAGCGCGCGCACCGGCTCGCCGTCAACCTGCATGTCGAACAGGATCGGCTGGCTGCCGTTGTCGTAGTCCCAGACGTCGTGATGGACGAGCTGATAGTACCAACGCAACCGGCCGTCGTCGACGTCGAGGGCGAGGACCGAGTCGGTGAACAGGTTCATGCCGTCCCGCTCGGTGCTGTCGCCGAACGGGTTGCCGACCGCGACGTACAGCAGGCCGAGCTCGGGATCGAGCGACGGGGTCTCCCAGATGCCGCCGCCGTTGCGGACGCTGCCGACCCAGGTCGGCCCGGCGATGTCCCAGCCCTGGTCGTTCTCGTCCTGCGGGATCGTGTTGAAGTGCCAGGTCACCTCGCCGGTCGCCGCGTCCACCGCGAGCACGTGGCCGCCCGGAATCCGGCTCTCGCTGCGGGTCGTCCCGACGTAGAGGACGCCTTCGTGGATCTGCGGCGCGGTGGTGAACCAGTAGCCCATCGAGATGGCGGTCTCGACCTCCGGATAGCGCAGCCGCAGCACGTCGAGGATGACGCTCGCCTGCCCGTTGTCGCCGAAGGTCTCGATCGGCTGTCCGGTCGCGGCGTCGAGAGCGAAGATGAACGAGCCGGCGGCGCTGTAGACCACCCCGTCCTCGTAGGTGACCCCGCGGTGGCGGAAGATGTAGCCCTCGCGCCGGCCCCCGCCGAGCAGGTCCGTCACGTCGTAGGTCCACAGGTGGTGCCCGTCCCAGGCGTCGACCGCGTAGACGCTGCCCCGCGAGTCGGTGAGGTACATCACCCCGTCGACGACCACCGGCGTGGTCTGGTTGCTCACGCCGTCGATGACGCCGTGCTGGAAGAGCCAGCGCGGGGTCAGCCGGTGGGCGTTCTCCGGCGTGATCTCGTCGATCTCGGCGTAGCGGCTGCCGTGCAGATCGAGGTTGTGCAGGCGCCAGTCGACGTTCTGGGCCGGCGCGGGGGACGCGATCGGCGCGGCCAGTGCGACCGCGAGCAGCACGATGCAAGGACGGGCAGGCGTCATCTCGTGGACCTCCAGCCAGGGAGCATAGTCGAATCGAGGGCGCCCTGCCGTCGATCCACCCGGGGGGCAACGCGGCAGGACAAGGGCGTGAAATCCAGAACGGCGGATCAACCCGTCCCGCACGACGCCGTTTCCTTGCCGCGGCATCTTCCAGAGCTCTTCCCCACGGTGCACGTCAGGAAAACATGATCTCGCAGTGGATGGCCGGTATGATGACCGGAAAGCAGGAGGTCGGCATGTCGGCCGGTCGGAATGCAGCCGTGCGCACGTATCGCGAGCGCCTGAAGCGATGATCCTGGTGGATCGGACACCAGCGACGAGGGAGCGACACCATGTGCAGCATCGACCGGCGGCGGTTTCTGGAGGTCGGCGCGCTCGGCGTCGGGTACGGGTTGACCACGGCGGGTTCGGGCCCGGCGCGCGCGCAGGCCGGGTCGGGCACGGCAGGCGCCGCGAGCAGGAACGTGCGCATGAGCGGCGACGGACTGGGTTTGACGCCCGAAGAATCGGCCCGGCTCTGGACCGCGCTGGCCGCCGGCGGCGGCATCGTGCGCGACTCCTACTCGAACGGCGGCGCGGTCGAGCGGCTCGAGAACGCCTTCGCGGAGCGGCTCGGCAAGGAGCGGGCGGTCTTCATGCCGACCGGCACGCTCGCCAACCATCTGGCGGTGCGCGCCCTGGCCGGCGGAACCGGACGCGCCATCGTGCAGGCCGACAGCCACCTGTACAACGACTCCGGCGACTGCGTGCAGACGCTCAGCGGCATCACGCTCGTCCCGCTCGGCGCGGGACGCCCCGACTTCACGCTGGAAGAGGTGGACGCGACGCTCGACCGCACGGCGAGCGGCCGCGTGCGCACTCCGGTGCGGGTCATCTCGATCGAGACGCCGGTCCGCCGGCGCTTCGGCGCCGGCTTCGACCGGCGCGAACTGGATCGCATCGCCGCCCTCGCGCGGCGCGAGGGAATCCGTCTCCACCTCGACGGGGCGCGGATCTTCCTGCAGGCGGCCTACGAAGGACGTGACGTCGCCGAGTACGCGGCGCCCTTCGACACCGTCTACGTATCGCTCTACAAGTACTTCAACGCGCCGTCCGGGGCGATCCTGGCCGGTCCCCGCGCCCTGCTCGACGGCATGTACCACACGCGGCGCATGTTCGGGGCAGGCCTGCCGGCGGCGTGGCCGTTCGCCGCGATCGCCCATCACTACCTGCCCGGCTTCGTCGACCGCTACCGGCGGGCCGTCGACGTCTCGGAGTCGTGGATCGCACAGCTCGCCCGCCACGACGGGTTCTCGGTCGAGCGGGTCCCGAACGGCACCAACCTGTCCTGGCTACGGGTGAAGTCCGGCGACGCCGCCGCGTTCCGGCGGCGGCTGCGCGACCGGGGCGTGACCCTCGGCGCGCCGCGGAACGGCCGCATGCTCGTGGGAGTCAACGAGACCTGGAACCGCCGGCCGGCCGACGAGTTGGCGGCGCTGTTCGCCGCTTCGCTCTGAGGCGCCGGAAGCGGCGGGCGCGTGGCGTTTCCGTCCAGGTGGTCCGGGCAACGGCGGGCTCCTCGTACATGGACGGCCCGGCGTGGAGCCGAAAATCACGGCGGACACCAAGTTCCGGATCAGCTTCACGGTTCCGAAGCCGAGATTCGCGGCCGTGAGTCACCTGAAGTCCGCTTACCTTTCCGTCTTCTCGCTCTTGGGGCAGCACGGCTACAGATACGGCGAGAGCAAGGCGCTGCTGCCGGTGCGCCAGCAGATCATGAACCCCGGCGACGAGGTCATTCGACTGCACTTCGCATGATCAGCGCGAACGATCCGTTTCCCGGCCGAACCGTACCGATGACGGTGTCGCCCGGGCGCAGTACGCGGCGCGCCCGGCTTGGCGCTGTGGTCCAGGAATGGTTCTCGACCTTTTCAGTCTCCTCCGCTCGGTCCGCGTCGTAGGTGTGGGAGGTCTTGTTCCGCAGCTCCCGGTAGCGGATGTAGGACAGGGCGTCACGAACGATCCCGGCATCGGCCGCGTCCCGCATCACATCGGCAAAGTCCGGCCGAGCTTGCGGGCGTCGATGAACAGGACCTCGCCGCGCCGCGGCCGGCGGCGGGCGAGGAACCAGAGGCAGGCCGGGATCTGCGTCGAGTAGAAGAGCTGGCCCGGCAGCGCGACCATGCAGTCCACCAGATCCGCCTCGATCAGGTTCTTCCGGATCGTTCCCTCGCCCGACTGGCTCGACGACATCGACCCGTTCGCGAGCACGAAGCCGGCGACGCCGGCCGGGGCCGGATGGTGCACCATATGCTGGACCCAGGCGAAGTTGGCGTTGCCCTTCGGCGGCACGCCGTAGCGCCAGCGCTTGTCCTCGGCCAGATGCTCTCCGCCCCAGTCCGAGACGTTGAACGGCGGGTTGGCGAGGATGTAGTCGGCCTTCAGGTCCGGATGGCGGTCGTTGTGGAAGCTGTCGCCCTGCGCGATCCGGCCCTCGATGCCCCGGATGGCGAGGTTCATCTTCGCGAGCCGCCACGTCGTGTAGTTCGACTCCTGGCCGTAGATGCTGATGTCCGCCTTGGCCCTGCCGTTGCCGCTGGCGTGAGCGCGGATGAACGCGACCGACTGCACGAACATGCCCGACGAGCCGCAGCAGGGGTCGTAGACCCGGCCCCGGTACGGCTCCAGTATCTCGACCAGTACCTTGACGACGCAGCGCGGCGTGTAGAACTCGCCGCCCTTCTTCCCCTCCGCGCTCGCGAACTGCGACAGGAAGTACTCGTAGACGCGGCCGAGGCCAAGTAGAGGAAGCCTGCCAAGGTCGGAATGCAGGTGATGTCGGCGACCCACAGGCGATTCGGCGCGTCCGCCTCGAAGTGGCGCTCGACCCGATCCGGCGCCGGCCGGGCATAGGTGTCCGCGGAACCGGGGCAACTCCAGAAGCGGCCTCGACTTCGTGAGCGGCCCGATCAGGACCCGCGCAGGGCGGCGACGGCCAGGAGCGCCCAGCCGGCGATCATGCAGAGGCCGCCGATGGGCGTGATCGCGCCCAGCCAGCGGACGCCGCTGATCGACAGCACGTAGAGGCTGCCGGAGAAGATCAGGATGCCGGCCGCGAAAAGCCAGCCGGCCGCGCCGACCAGCGGGCCGGGCCAGCGCGAGGCGGCCCAGGCGACGGCGAAGAGGCCCAGCGCGTGGATGAAGTGGTAGCGGACGCCGGTCTCGAACACGGCCAGCATCTCCGCCGTCAGCCGCTCGCGCAGTCCGTGCGCCCCGAACGCGCCCAGCACCACGCCCAGTCCGCACAGAACCGCTCCCGCCGCGAACCACCCTCCCGCCATGCGTCTGTATGATACAGCGGTGCTCCCGGACTGGACAGCGTTCACGGAATTCCTCGATGCACAGCTCCTGGAGCTGCTCGAGACGGACTTCGCGCAGGTGCGCTACGGGGATGCCGGCACCGCGACCCTGGCCGCCCTCGTCGTGGCGGCCGCGGCGCTGGTCACCGCCGGCCGCCTCGTTCTGCTGCGCCGTCGACATGCGCGCCAGCACTCCGGCCACGACGTGCCCCGCCGCTATCGGCGCGGCCTCTTCGGCCGCGCCTGCTGCGCCCTCCCCAAGATCGTCCTGGGGCTGGCGGTCGTGACGGGCGTGGCCGCGCTCTCCGACCCGTTCCTCACGTCGACGGAACAGGTGACCGGCAACGTCGAGTCGCGCGTGCGCATCGATCTTGTCGACACGTCCCTCTCGATGGCCTGGGAGTTCAACAACACCGAGCGGTCGCGCGCCGAGGTCGCCCGCGAGGCGCATCTCGAGTTCCTGCGGATGCGGCGCGACAAGAACGACCGCGTCTCGCTCTGGCTCTTCTCGTCGTACCCCTACATGGTCGACGACTTCGTGCTCGACGACGAGCTGTACTACTTCCAGGTGCTCGACGCGCCGTGGGTCACCGTCAAGATCCTGGCCACCGAGCCGGGAAGGCGGCGCGACCGCTATTTCGTGCCGGACGACAAGGTCCGCATCATCGAGTCGGAGGGAACCACCAACATCACCGGGGCGCTGCAGTCGATCGTCCGGCACTTCGACATCGACGCGTCGGTCGTCAACCGCGGCGCGAACCGCAACCGCGCGCTGCTCATCATCACCGACGCGGACGTGGACGAGATCCCGGAGGCGGAGCTCGCGGCGCTGGCCGCCCGCAACGTCGTGCCGTACGTCATCTACATCAATACGAACCGCGGGCGCTCGACGATCGAAGGCGTCGAGACCCCATCGCTCATCGACAGCATCCGGGAGTACGGCGGCGACTACTTCGACGTGTCGAGCGAGGACGGCCTGCAGCAGGCGTACCGGGCCATCGACGAACGGGAAACGGTGGCGGTCCCGCTGAGTCACCGCGCGCTGAAGGTCCCGATCTACTCGCGGTTCCTGCTGGTCAGCCTGGCCCTGCTCGTGGTAGGCATTCCGGCCGGGTTCATCGCCGAGCTCGTCTGGGGCGTCCACCCCTGACCGTCGAACGCCCGCGGTCGGGTTCGCGACACGCCGCGCGCGCCGCGGCGGACCATGCGTCGGCAGGCGGGGGGGCCGTCCGACAGGACCGCGGCCCCCGCCCGTCGAATGGACCTACTGCTGCGACGCGGCCTCTCTCTCCGCCGCGCGCGCGCCCGACAGGATGTTGAACAGCCCGTAATTCCCCTCGTGGCAGGCGTACTCGTACATCCCCTCGCCGCGCTTCATGGGCAGCGCCGCCGTGAAGGGCCGCGTGAAGGTGGTCGGATCGTTGACGGTGAACTCGTAGAGCAGCGTGTCGTCGGCCACGCGCCGGAAGCGCTCCGTCAGGTGCAGCGTCGAGCCGGCGCCGGCCGCCGTCGCGACGGACGGGTTGAAGCTGGCCACCTTGTCGGTGAAGTTCGTCGACTCGACCACCAGGGTGTCGCCGTCCCAGTAGCCGCGCGAGTCGCCCATCCACTGGGAAATGCTCGCGGGCAGATGCTCGCGACCGTCGAGCGGCACGATGCGGGCGTCGTGCACCATCTCGTGCAGGATCACGACGTAGTCCGACGTCTGGAAGATCTGCAGGTTCTGGTTGTAGCCGGCCGGCACGATCGGGGGGCCGGAGTTGAACCCGAGCAGGCAGCGCTCCGCGAGCCCGCGATCCTCGTAGCTGTCGGCGCCGATGCCGGCCGCCCGGACGCGGACCGGACGCGTGCCCGGGCGATCCTCGCCGAGCGAAAGCTCGATCAGCTCGAAGCCGGGCTGGAGCGGCGGCACGCGGCCGTCCGGCGGGTCGACGATCAAGGACGTCCGCTGGTCGTCGACCACGCCGGCGCCCTGGTCCACCCAGTAGTGATTGTAGCCGCCCACGTTGCCGCCCACCGGCAGGAGCTCGCCGGTCCGCTCGGTGGGCGCGTTCAGCTCGGCGCTGCGCGCTGCCGACCGCGCCTCGATCTCGGCCGCCTCCTCGTCGGTCAGGACGGCGCTCTCCTGATCCTCCGGCCGCTGCAGCGGCGTCAGGGTGCGGAAGTCCCACACCCCCTGCAGGTCGGGCTTGCCGTCCGGCGAACGCGGCGGCTCGAACCCTTCTTGGGCCCCCGCCGGCGCGGACGCACCCGCCGTCAATGCGATCAGCATGCACGCAACGGCCAGACCACGAACCGTCATGTCGAACCTCCTTGCTTCTTCGTTATTACGATGGTCTTCGTACTCCTCCTCAACGGCGGGCCTCGACCGCCCGCGACGACGTGAGGAGATTGGTCATGCATCCTCCAGGCTCGGCCGGGACCGACCCGATCCCCGGCATGATCGCCCAGTCCACGCGTGCGGCGCAAGGACCGCGAGGGGCCGCGTCCGAAACCGCGCGCTGTAGTATCCTTCCGTTTCGCCTTCGCGAACAGGGGCGCCCGGAGGTCACGCGTTCATGCGCATTCATCTGATCAACCCCAGCCACATCGCGTTCGGGCTGGCTGTCATCACGCCGCGCTGGCTCTATGTCCTGGCCCACGCCACCCCCGGGAAGTGGGGCGATCCGGACATCGTCGACGAAACGCTGGAGCCGCTCGACCCGGAGACGATTCGGGCCGGCGACGTCGTCGGCATCGGCATTCACACCGGCAACGCGCTGCGCGGCTACGAAGTGGGCCGGCTGTGCCGCGAGCGGGGCGCGCACGTCGTCTTCGGCGGCATCCACGCCACGCTGTACCCGGAAGAGGCGCACGAGCGGGGCGGCGCGCACGCCGCGGTCAAGGGCGACGGCGACGGGATCTGGCCGCAGGTGCTCGAAGACCTGGCGGCCGGACGACCCGAACGCATCTACGAGGGCGGCCGGGTCCCCGGCGCGTCCCTGCAGAAGGCGCGCTGGGACCTGATGCCCCGCGACCGCTACATGTGGGCCTCGGTGCAGACCGTGCGCGGCTGTCCGAAGCACTGCTCCTTCTGCTCGGTCTGGCGGACCGACGGCCAGGAGCCTCGCCAGCGCACCGTCGACGCGGTGCTGGAAGAGATCGTCGAGCTGCGCCGGATGGGCTTCCGCTTCATCGCCCTGGCCGACGACAACTTCTATCCGGTGACGCTCGAGGACTTGGCGATGGCCCGGCGGCGCCGGGATCCCTCCCGGCTGCACGAGCTGGAAGCGTTGCGCGACGAGCGCTTCGAGCTGATGGAGCGGCTCGCGAAGCTGCCGTCCGACACGGTGTTCTTCACGCAGATCACGATGGAGGCGGCCGAGGACCCGGGGTTTCTCGACGCGATGCGCAACGCGCGCATCCGGGGCGCCCTGATCGGCGTCGAGGCGGTCACCGAGGAGGGCCTGAAGGACGTCTACAAGGGCTTCAACCTCGCCGGCGACGCGCTGGTGAACCGGCTCCGGAAGTTCCGCGAACACGGCGTGCACGTGCTCGGCTCGTTCATCTTCGGCCTGCCGAGCGACCGGCCGGACAGTTTCGAAGCGACCGCCGCGCTCGCCCATGCCGCTGACATCGACTTCGCGCAGTTCCTGACGCTGACCCCGTTTCCCGGCACGGTCGACTTCCTGAAGTGGGAGAAGAACGAAGCAGCCCGGCTTCCGAACGTGGACGGCGTTCCGGTGAGCCGCTACTGGCTGATTCCGCCGATCAAGCGCCCGAAGATCTTTTCGCCGCATCCGGCGATGACCGCCGAGGAAATCCGGACCGGCACCCAGCGCGCGTGGGATCGCTTCTACTCGCTCGGCAAGGTCTGGCGGCGGTCGCGCTGTGTCCGCTCCATGCGCTACCGGCTGGCGTTCATGCTCGTATCGAAGCTGTACCGCCAGATGTACGGCAACACCGGCATCGCCACCGACAGCGCCCGTGTCTCGCGCTCCGCCGCATGGGCGCGCTGGCTCGCCATCCCGCTCAAGCGGCTGTTTTCGGCGACCCCGATGCCGGAACTGCAGGTGCCGGCGCGGTAGCGGGGCGGCGACGGCAGGGGTGCGCGCGGTCACACCCGGCAACGTCCGGCGCCACGAGCGTCCATGTAAACGCGAACGGCGGCGGCATCGTCTCCGAAGGCGCCGCGGCTCGGCGGAACGTGGTGGAATCGTCAGGCGGCGCCGCGGCGAGGTGAAGAGCTTATGACTGCCGCCCTGCAGCGTGCGACTCTCTCGGTTGCACTCCCGACGCTGGTCCTCGTGGCCGTCGAGCCGGCGATTTCGAACGGCTCCCGGGCGCTCGCGCAGCCGAGCCCGCCGGCTGCCGCCACGCGCGAGGCAGCGGTCCTGTCGTTCATCAACATCTCGAGCGACCCCACGGACGACTGGATCGGGATCGGCATCGCCGAGAGTCTGGCGTCCGACCTCAACCGCGCGGGGATCGCGGCGGCCCGCGCCGAAACGGCGTCCGTACCGCGCGCAACCGAGGTGGGTCTGGGCGCGCCGGAAGCCATCTTCGAAACCGGCCGGACCCTCGGCGCGGCCCGGATCGTGACCGGCGCCTATCAGCGGATCGGAGACCGCCTCCGCATCACGGCCCGTATCTTCGATGCCGGCACCGCCGCCGTGGTCGACGCCGTCACGGTCGACGGCGCGTTCACCGATCTCTTCGACATCCAGGACCAGGTCGCCGCACAGGTGCGCGAGGTCCTGGCGTCGGGCCCGCAGCGCGCCGCGGGCCGACCCGCGACGGCGGTCCCGCCCGTAGCGACGCCCCCGTCGCCGGCGGAGGGCGACCAGTTCGTGCCTCGGCCTCCGGGCGGCTCCAGGGGTGGACGGCCCGGCCCGGGCAGGGGTGGACGGCCCGGCCCGGGCGCCGGCAGGACCACGGCGGGAGGACCCGCGGCCCGGCCCGGCTCCGGACCGCCGGCGCAACCTGCCGGCTTCAGCGCCGCGACGGCGGCGCCCACCGTGGTCATCGACGGCCCGCCGCCCCCCGTAGCTCCCGAGATCATCACCCGCGACGCCGAGGGCCGCGCCACCGTGCGGGCGGTCCGCCTGAACACACCGTTGCGGGTGGACGGCGTTCTCGACGACGGAATCTACGAGACGGTCCCCGCCATCGAGGGCTTCGTGCAGCAGCTCCCGATCGAGGGCGCCCCGACGACGGAGCGCACCGAGGCGTGGGTCTTCTTCGACGACGCCAACGTCTACGTGGCCGCGCGGCTCTGGTCCTCCGCGCCCGAATCGGCGTGGATCGCCAACGAGATGCAGCGCGACTCGTTCCAGATCATCAACAACGACTACTTCAGCGTCGGCCTGGACACGTTCTACGACCGCCGCAACGGCGTCGCCTTCATGGTGACCCCGATCGGCGGCTTCTTCGATTACGAGATCACCGACGAGGGCAACCCCAACAACGACTGGAACCCTATCTGGAATTCGAGCACGGGCCGCTTCGACGGGGGCTGGACCGTCGAGATGGAGATCCCGTTCAAGTCGCTCCGGTTCCGGCCGGGCGTCGGTCAGGTCTGGGGGCTGCAGCTCGGGCGGCGCATCCGGTACAAGAACGAGACCACCTACCTGACCACCGTCCCGATCTCCGCCGGTCCCGGCATGTTCCGGCTGTCGGCGGCGGGCACGCTGACCGGCGTGGAGGTGCCGAGCGGCAACCGCAGGTTCGAGATCAAGCCGTACGCCATCGGGTCGGTCAACAGCAACCTGACCGCCACGCCGCAGATACTGAACGAGGGCGCCGGCGACGGCGGCGTGGACGTCAAGTACGGCGTGACGCAGAACCTGACCGCCGACTTCACCTACAACACCGACTTCGCGCAGGTGGAGGCCGACGAGGCGCAGCTCAACCTGTCGCGTTTCAACCTCTTCTTCCCGGAGAAGCGGGAGTTCTTCCTGGAAGGCCGCGGCATCTTCGACTTCGGACGCGCGGCCGGCGCCAGCGGGGGCCAGTTCCGCGCCACCCGCCTCGGCGGCTCCGGCTTCTTCGGCGGCGGCGACGTGCCGACCGTGTTCTACAGCCGCCGCATCGGCCTGAGCGGCAGCGAGACCGTACCGATCCTCGGCGGCGCGCGGTTGATCGGCAAGACCGGCCGCTACTCCATCGGGGCGCTGAACATCCAGACCGACGACGGGGTCGCCACGGCCGCCGGCACCAACTTCACGGTCTTCCGGGTGAAGCGCGACATCCTGCGCCGGAGCCGGATCGGCGGCATCTTCACCGGCCGGTCGGTATCGACGTCCGGCACCGACACCAACGAGGCCTTCGGGCTCGACGGCGCCTTTTCCTTCTACGACAACGTCAACTTCTACGGCTACTACGCCCGCACGCGGACGCGCGGACTCGAGCCGGACCCCGGCGCCAAGGGGAACGATAGGAGTTACCAGGCGGCGTTCAACTACGCGGGCGACCTCTACGGACTGCAGGCCGAGCACCTCGTCGTCGGTGACGCCTTCAACCCGGAGGTCGGCTTCGTTCGCCGCGACGATTTCCTGCGCAACTACGCCCTGGGGCGATACAGCCCGCGGCCATCCATGGAGTCGGTGCGGCAGTTCACCTGGGAAGGCAGCTACGACTACTTCGAGAACGGCGCGGGGGTGCCCGAGACGCGGATCGCGCAGGGCATCTTCGGCATCGAGTTCGAGAACAGCGACCGGCTGAGCGCCAACTACGAGCAGCGCTACGACCTGGTGCCGGAGACGTTCGACGCGGCCGGCGTCGTCCCCATCCCGGTCGGCGAGTACGACTACCGGAGCATCTTCCTGTCCTACGCCATGGGACAGCAACGCCGGGTCTCCGGCACGCTGTCGCTGTGGCAGGGCGGCTACTACCACGGCGACATCACCGCGGTCGGCTACCAGCGGGGCCGGGTCGAGATCACGCCGCAGTTCTCTCTTGAACCCGGCATGTCGATCAACCGGATCTCGCTCCCGGACGGGATGTACACCGTGCCTCTGGTGACGAGCCGGGTCACCTATACGTTCACGCCCCGGATGTTCTTCGGCGCACTGATACAGTACAGCCCGGTCAGCGAGACCATGAGCGCCAACCTCCGGCTGCGGTGGGAATACCAGCCGGGCAGCGAGCTGTTCGTCGTCTACAACGACCAGCGGGACGTGGCGGACTTCTCGTTCGGGGCCAGGCGCTGGCCGGTCTTGCAGAACCGCGCGTTCGTCATCAAGTTCAACCGGCTGTTCCGCTTCTGACGCGGCCGGCGGGGGGGACCCGGGATCGGCGCGCTCGCCGCGCAGTGCGAAGTGGCGAGAGATGAGGGCGGGAGGACCCGCCGGCGCAAGGAGCAGGCCGGCAGGTCCGTGCCACGAACCGTCAATCCCGGTAGCTGCTGACCGGCGGAAGCTGCGCACCGGTGAGCCCGGCCGGCTCCTCGCCGGCGGCCACCGGCATCCGCAGCGTGCCGATGCCGTCGATGCTCGCCTCTACCACCTCGCCCGGCTTCAGGTAGCGGTCCTCTTCGCCGCGTGTCTCGGCCGCGCCGGCCGCGGTGCCGCCCGACGTGCCGTTGTTGATGACGTCGCCCGGATACAGCGTGATGATCGACGAGGCGTACTCGATGATCTCCCACAGGGAGTGGATCATGTCGCCGGCGCGCGCATCCTGCAGCGTCCGGCCGCCGACGCTGAGGGTCTGACGCAGGTTCGCCATCGGGTCGCCGTAGAACTCCTTCGGGGCGATCCACGGCCCCTGCGGCGCGAAACTGTCGTGGCCCTTGCCGACGAACCAGTCGGAGCGGGTCGCATTGCCGCCCGGCGGCCGGCCGCCGCGGTCGGAGACGTCGATGGACACCATGTAGCCGAACACGTAGTCCTGCGCGTCGTTCGCCGAGACGTACTTCGCGGTGCGGCCGATCACCGCGCCGAGCTCGACCTCCCAGTCGGTCCGGTCGCGCCCGTACGGAATGACGATCGGGTCGCCGTTGCCGACGACGGCGCCGCGGCTCGGCTTCAGGAACAGGTACGGCACGCCGCGCTGCTCGCGACGCCGGCGCATCTCCGCCGCACGCTCTTCGGGGCCGGCGCCCTCGCTGACGTGGCTGTAGAAGTTGACCGCCGCGTTGAGGATCTTGCCCGGGTACATGATCGGCGGCCGCGTCCGCAGGTCGCTCACGTCGTGGACGTACTCGGCCCGGCCGGCGCCCAGGAGCATTTCGTTCCCGACCACGTGGTTGACGATCTCGTACAACCGGTACTTGAGACCGTAGTCCCAGCGCCCGATCAGCTCGAGCATGTCCTCCGGCATCGGCACCCTGGGGTACGCCGGATCCGCTTCCAGTGCCGCGTTGGCCTGCTCGATGTCGATGACCAGGCTGTCGCGCAGGACCAGCCCGACATGGGGCACGCCATGGATGTCGAAGGTGCCGACCTTGAACCACTCCGCCACTTCGGCGTCCGGCCCCTGGGCCGCGGGCACGATCGGGGCGAACAGCGCAATGACCGCCGCCAGGACAAGAATTCGTCGCATGATGCTCCTCGTGGGTATCGGGGTGTTCAGTGAACGCAGCTACCGGTTGTACTCGCGCCCCGACCCGCTGTCAAGACGGGGGCACTTGATCGACCTTCCCACCAGAGGCCGGCGACGGATGACGCGGCGTTGATCAACGCGGTCCAGCCGGCGGCCCCGGCGTCGTCGAGCGGCCCCGGAACTCGTACTGCCACGGGGAACGCCCATGTAGGCGGACACGGCGCCGGTGGCCTCCACCGCGACGCCGCGCCCCGCGCGATACCGACTAGCAGGGGTAGGCTGCGACGTCTCGGAATCCCGCACACGCTGGCTGCGTGACAAGGCGTATATGGACTCGACGGCGACAAGGGAATCCAGGCAATCGTTGCCGGCACTCGAAGACGCCGCCGAGTGCGCGCTCCTGGACGGCGACCACGAGGCGTGGATCAGATGCTGCACCGCCCGGTTCCTGCCGGTCGCCCGCCGCGTGGCGGGAGATGATGCGACGGCACACGATGCCCTGCAGGAAATCTGGATCGCCGTGCTGCACGGATTGTCGCAATACCGTGGCAAGCCACCGGCGTGTGCATGGGTCGGGACAATCGTGCGGCACGAAGCGATTCGTCAGGCACGGACACAGCGGCGGGACGTCCCGCTGGATTTCGAACGCGGTCCCGGCGACAGTGTGCAGCGGCAGGTCCCGGCGGCCCTGAACGTGCAGGTCGAGGACGAGGTGCAAGCTCGCCAGATGGTGCGCATCTTGTTGGAGCTCGTGAACCGACACGTGGGCCGTCGTCGGAGTCGTGCCGTCGAGAACGCTCGCGTACGCCGGCGTCGGGATCGCGCCAAGGCGGCAGCGCGGCCTTTGCCCTCGCCCAGCTCGTCGAGCAGTTCCTGTTCGGAGTCGCTACACATGATCCGGTGACGTTTGCCGCAGCAATTGTCGCGGTCGTCCTGAGCGACCGCCCTCGCCGGCCTCGCGCCCGCGCTCCGCGCCGCTCGTATCGCACCGGTGACGACATCGGCGGAACAGCAGCCTCGCCCCCGGACGGACGCATCGCTCTTGTGGCACACTTGTCCCGGGGGAGATCGACGGCGGGGTGAACGTTCCGCTGCATGTGCGAGGAGGTTGAGATGAGCCAACGATGTTTCACGTTGCCGGCAGTGCGGGCGGCCGTGCTTGCGCTGCTTGCCCTGGCCCCGGCGGCGGTCGAGGCGCAGGTCCAGGCGCCGGACGCGGACTGGACGGCGCCGCGCACGCCGTGGGGCCATCCGGACATCCAGGCGATCTGGAACAACGGCACCATCACGCCGCTCGAGCGCCCGGAGAACCTCGCGGAGCAGGCATTTCTCAGCCCGGAGGAAGCGGCGGCGCTCGAGCGGCAGGCGCAGGCCCGCGTGGACCGCGAGAACGCGCCGAGCGAGGTGCGCACCGAGCCGCTCCCGGTGGGCGGCAACGTCGGCGCGTACAACAGCTACTGGACGGAACAGAACACGTCGGTGGTCGGCACCAACCGCACGTCGATCATCACCGATCCGGAGAACGGCCGGTTGCCCCCGCTGACCCCGGAGGCGCTCGCCCGGATAACGTCGCCCGAGTCGCGCCGCCTGGCCGACGCGCAGAACGGCGTCGTTCCCGCCGACGGTCCGGAGGACATGGGCCTGAGCGAGCGCTGCCTCTGGTACCGTGGGATCCCGTCGATCCCGACCGGCTACAACAACAACTTCCACTTCTTCCAGACAGCCGACCACGTCGCGATCCTGCAGGAGCACATTCACGATCTGCGGGTCGTCTATCTCGACGATCGGCCCCACCTGCCGGACGGCATCCGCCAGTTCGCCGGCAGCTCGCGCGGCCGCTGGGAGGGTGACACCCTGGTGGTCGAAACCACCAATCTGCGCGAGCCCTTCATTCGGCGCTGGAGCCGCCCCGAGCACGCGCTGTCGCGCGGCAAGCTGAGCGAGTCGGCGACGGTGACCGAGCGCTTCACGCGCACCGGGCCCGACACGCTCGACTACACGTTCACCATCGACGATCCGGAGACCTGGACCAGGCCCTGGTCGGGCGCCCTGCCCTATGCGCGCCAGCACCAGCCGATGTTCGAGTTCGCGTGCCACGAGGGCAACTACGGGATGTTCAACATGTTGAGCGGGTCGCGGGCCGAGGAGGCCGAAGCCAGCGAAGGTCCGTAGCCGCTCGCACAACGGTCCGACCGCGATCCGTCGGGCGATCGCGGTCGGCCGACGTCCGCCTGGCCCCGGCTGGCAGCATCGCCGCCGAAGGCAACGCCGCGCCGCCCGGACCGTTCTCCGACTCTTGAATCGTCTTGTGTCTTATGATGGAACGTATGGACGCTACGGTGCTCGATGTCCTCACGGCTCTGCTCTCGCTCGTCAGCGCGGTCGGCGTGCTGGTGGTCAACAGCAAGGTGGACCGGCTGACCGGCCGGGTCGATGCACTCGATGGAACGCTGCACCTGGTGGTCGCGGTCGTCATGGGCCGCAAGATCCCGTCTTCCGGCAGCGACCCTTCCTGAAGCCGCTCGCGATCGAGGTACGCGACGCGGCGACCGACGAGCTCCCGTCTTTCGGCAGCGCCGCCGCCCGCACTCGGCCCGCGTGGCCTTCTGCGCGCCGGCGTTCAGTCCCGCGGGGGCCCGTCGAGCAGCGGCTCGAGGGGCAGCAGCTCGGCGCCGTTCTCCGTGCACACGGCGTAGCGGCTCGTGTCACCCGCGTACAGGGACCCGCCGGCGTAACGTCCCCGTGCGTCGAGCCCACAAACGTCACGAGCCGACGGCGATTGAGTCCGGATGCCATGAAGCGCTCCTCTCGCGGGTGAGAAATGTCCGATTGACGGCGCGAAAATGGTTGGATCGAGATCCGCACGGCGCTATCATGACGGATGCTTGTGACCTTGCGGCATCCGTGTACGCGGTTCGCGGCCGGAGTGCTGTTCAGCCTGTGGGCGGCAGGCCCGGCCGCCGCCAGTTCCGACCGCCGGATCGTCGACGCGGCGAAGAACCGCGACTGGGCCACGGTCGGCATCCTGCTGGACCGGGACATCGACGTCAACACCCCGCAGGGCGACGGCGCGACGGCGCTGCACTGGGCGGCGCACTGGAACGACCTGGGAACGGTGAACCGGCTGATCGAGGCCGGGGCGCACGTCGACGCGGCGAACGAGCTGGGCGCCACGCCGCTGTGGGTCGCCTGCGCCAGCCGCAACACCGAGGTCGTACGGCAGCTTCTGGCCGCCGGCGCGGACGCCGACATCGGGCTTCTCGCGGGCGAGACGGTCCTGATGCGCTGCACGGCGACGGGCGACCCGGCGGCGGTGGAGGCGCTGATCGAGCACGGCGCCGACGTCGACGCGACCGAGCCGGAGAACGGGCAGACCGCCCTGATGTGGGCCGCGGCCCACCTCCAGCCCGACGTCACGCGGGTGCTGCTGGAGCACGGCGCGGCGGTCGACGCCCGCACCATCACCCGGCGACAGTTCCGCGGCACCGGCCTGCGCAGCACCACCAGCCCGGCCGGCGCCACCCACTTCGACGCCGGCGGCTTCACGCCGCTGCTGTTCGCCGCGCGCCACGGCGACGTCGCGTCCGCCCGCCGCCTGCTGAACGCGGGGGCGGACGTCAACGAGACCGGCGCGGACGGCAACAGCGCGCTGGTGCTGGCGACCATGAGCGGCCATCCGCGACTCGCGGAATTCCTGCTCGCCCGCGGCGCCGATCCCGACGCGAACGGGGCCGGTTACAACGCGCTGCACGCGGCGGTCCTGCGCGCCGACCGGCCCCTGGTGAGAATGCTGCTGGCCCGGGGGGCGGACCCGAACGCCCGCCTCACACGCAGCACGCCGGTGCCGCGCTGGACGTACGAGTTCGTCTTCACGCTCAGGGAAAAGGGCGCCACGCCGTTCCTGCTGGCAATAAAGTACCTGGAGCCGGAGATCGCCCGGATGCTCGCCGCGGCCGGGGCGGACCCGCTCGTGCGCACCGAGGACGGCACGACGGCGCTGATGGCGGCGGTGGGACTCGGCCTGAGCCGCAGCACCACGCGCCGCAGCCGGCTGATCGCGCCGGAACTGGTCACCGCCCAGTGGAGCGACGAGGAACGCGTGCTGGAGACCGTCAAGGCCGCCGTCGACGCGGGGGCCGGCGAGCTCGTGCACGGGACGATCCGGGCGGGCGAGACCGCCCTGCATGCCGCCGCGCGGTACGGATTCACGAGCGTCGTCGACTTCCTGGTCGGCCTCGGAGCCGATCTGGACAGGAAGAGCGAGGACGGAACGACACCGCGCGATCTGCTGCAGCGCCATCTCCTGCGGATGGCGAACCGGGACTGACGCGAACCGCCGGAGCAGACACCAGCCCGGCGCCGGAAACGAAGCGAAGGGCTTTTCACGGAGGCGCAACGATGGCACGCTGGACACTCGCAGGCGTGGGGCTGGCGGCCCTGATCGGCGCGGCGCAGCTCGACCTGCACGCGGAGCCCCGACCCGCCCCGCAAGACGAAGCCGGAACCGGCACCGCGGAAGCAAGGGCCCTGCTCGACCGGTACTGCGTCGCCTGCCACAACCGGCGCACGCTGACCGCGGGGCTGGCCCTCGACACGCCGGACGTCGCGCACCTGGAGACGAACGCAGCCACCTGGGAGCACGTGATCCGCCGGCTGCGAGCCAACGCGATGCCGCCGGCCGGCCGGCCGCGACCCGCCGCCGCCGCGACCCACGAGTTCATCGAGTGGCTGGAGACCGGGCTCGACCGGGCGGGACTCGAGAACCCCGATCCCGGACGGCCCGCCGTCCACCGCCTCAACCGGGCGGAGTACGCCAACGCCATCCGCGACATTTTCGGCCTCGAAATCGACGTCAACGCCCTGCTGCCGGCCGACGACGAGCAGGAAGGCTTCGACAACATCGCGGACGTGCTGTCCGTGTCGCCGACCCTGATCGAGCGGTATCTGGCCGCGGCGCGCCGCATCAGCCAGCTCGTCGTGGGCGACACGAGCCTGCGTGCGGTGGCAGAAGTCTATCCGGTGCACGGGGCGCTGGACCAGGACGGCCCCGTCAGCGACGAGCTGCCGTTCGGGTCGCGCGGCGGCGTCGCGGTCGAGCACCACTTCCCGGTCGACGGCGAGTACATCATCCGCGTCAGCCTGCGCAAGCAGGAGTACGGCTACGTGCGCGGTCTCGGCCGGCCGCACGAGCTCGACGTGCGGGTGGACGGCGAGCGCGTGGGCGGCTTCACGGTGGGCCGCGACTGGGAGCGGGGCCAGCGTCCGCCGATGGGGTACGCCGGCAAGTTCGAAGACATCTACGACTCGCGGTCCTTCCCGGAATGGGAGCTGTACGCCCTGCACGCCGACGAGGGGCTGGAGGTCCGCACGCCGGTCACCGCCGGCCGGCATGTGGTCGGCCTCTCCTTCCACCGGCGCCCGGCGCTGCCGGAGGGGATTCTGCCGCTGCCGGTCGACCGCTCGACGTACTCGTACGGGCAGAACGAGTTCCAGGAAGGCTACCCGGGCGTCTCCGAGGTGCAGATCATCGGCCCCTACAACGCGAGCGGCGCGGCCGGGCTGCCGGGCCGGGATCGCCTGTTCGTGTGCGAGCCGACCGGCGGCGCGGCCGGTGAGGAAGCATGCGCGACGGAGATCCTCTCGCGTCTGGCGCGTCAGGCCTATCGCCGGCCGACCACCGACGCGGACGTCGAGACGCTGCTCCCCTTCTATCGCGACGGCCGCAACGAGGGCGCCTTCGACGCCGGCATCCAGGCTGCGGTGGAGCGGCTTCTGGTGGATCCGGAGTTCCTCTTCCGCATCGAGACCGATCCGCCGGACGTCCCTCCCGGCGCGCCGTACCGCATCGGCGATCTGGAGCTGGCCTCGCGCCTGTCCTTCTTCCTGTGGAGCAGCATCCCCGACGACGAGCTGCTGGACCTCGCGGCCGCGGGCCGACTGAGCGAGCCGGCGGTGCTCGACCGCCAGATCGAGCGCATGCTGGCCGATCGCCGCTCGACGGCGCTGGTCGAGAACTTCGCGGGCCAGTGGCTGCAGCTCCGCAAGCTGCGCAACGCAACGCCGGACACGGCCACCTATACCGCGTTCGACGAGAACCTGCGCGAAGCGATGTGGCGGGAGACCCAGCTCTTCCTGGAAAACGAGCTGCGGGAGGACCGCCCGGTGGTCAACGCCCTGCGGGCCGACTACACCTTCGTCAACGAGCGTCTGGCGCGCCACTACGGCATCCCGGACGTGCACGGTGTGCACTTCCGGCGGGTGAACTATCCCGACGACACCCGCGGCGGGATCCTCGGGCACGCCAGCCTGCTCACCATCACGTCGTACGCCAACCGCACGTCGCCCGTCGTGCGCGGGGTCTGGCTGCTGGAAAACGTCCTCGGCACGCCTCCGTCGCCGGCGCCGCCCGACGTGCCGAGCCTGCCGAGCGTGAACGAAGGCGGCGTGGCCCGCTCGGTCCGCGAGCGGCTCGAGACGCACCGCACCAACGCGATCTGCGCGAGTTGCCACAACACCATCGACCCCCTCGGATTCGCGCTCGAGGAGTTCGACGCGATCGGCCGCTTCCGCGCCACCAGCGGCGGCGGCACGCCGTTCGACACCGGGATCCCGATCGACGCGTCGGGCACCCTGATCGACGGCACCGAGCTGCACGGACTGGCCGGGCTGCGGAACGTGATCCTGGAGCGGGAGGACCAGTTCGTCGAGACTGTCACCGAGAAACTGCTGACGTACGCCCTCGGACGCACCCTCGAGCACTACGACATGCCGGTGATCCGGCAGATCAGCCGGCAGACGGCTCCCGGCGAGCTCACCTGGTCGGCCCTCGTATCGTCCGTGGTCAAGAGCACACCGTTCCTCATGCGGAGGTCAGAGTCATGATCATCGTGAAGAAGGCCGTTCCTCGCCGGACCGTGCTGCGCGGCATCGGCGCCACGCTGGCGTTGCCGCTCCTCGACGGGATGGTGCCGGCGCTCACCGCCCTGTCGAAGACCGCGGCGAAGCCGATCGCCCGTTTCGGCACCGTCTACGTGCCCAACGGCATCATCATGGCGGGATGGACCCCGGCGACGGAGGGAACCGGCTTCGAGTTCACTCCCACGCTGAAACCGCTCGAGGCGCACCGGAATCACCTGCTGGTGCTCAGCGGCCTCGACAACACCGGGGCCATGTCGCGCACCGGCAACTCGGGCGCCCACGCCAAGCCGGCCGGAGCGTTCATGACCGGGGTGGAGCCCTTGCGCACGACCAGCAGCTCCAGCCTGCAGCTCGGCACGTCGATGGACCAGATCCTGGCCCGGACCATCGGGCAGGAGACGCCGCTGCCGTCGCTGGAGCTCGGCCTCGAAGGCACCGACACGGTCAACGGGGTCGGCACCTGCGACGTCGGCTTCAGTTGCGCCTACCAGAACCGGCTGGCCTGGAGCAGCCCCACGACCCCCCTGCCGATCGAGGCGAACCCGCGCGTGGTCTTCGAGCGGCTCTTCGGCAGCGTCGAGAGCACCGACCCGGCGGTGCGGAAGTCCCGCCTGCGCCGGCAGGGCAGCATCATCGACTCGGTGCTCGACAAGGTGCATTCCCTGGAGGGCGACCTCGGGCGCCGCGACCGCCTGAAGCTCGGCGAGTACGTCGATTCCGTGCGCGAGATCGAGCGGCGGATCCAGAACGCGGAGACGCGCGGGCGCGAGCTGCCGCTGGTGGATTCGCCGGCCGGCATCCCGGTCAGCTACGACGAGCACGCGCGGCTGATGTTCGACATGCAGACGCTCGCGCTGCAAACCGACACCACCCGCATCATCACGTTCCAGGTCGGCCGCGAGCAGAGCGGCGCGACCTATCCGCAGATCGGCGTCTCCGACTCGCACCACCCCATCTCGCACCACGGGGGGGACGAGCAGAAGATCGCCGCCCTGCGGAAGATCAACGCGTACCACACGTCGCTGTTCAACTACTACCTGGACCGGCTCGCGGAGACGCCGGACGGCGACGGCTCGCTCTTGGACAACGTCGTCATCCTGTACGGCAGCGCCATCAGCGAAGGCAACCGGCACGATATCCGCAACCTGCCGATCCTGCTGGCGGGCGGCGGCGCGGGCCGCGTCCAGGGCGGCCGGCACGTGCAGTACGCGGAGGGAACCCAGCGGCTGACCAACCTGCACCTGACGCTGCTGAACTCGCTGGGGGTGCCGACGGAGCAGTTCGGCGACAGCACCGGCGAGCAGATCCAGGAGCTGTCGGGGGTCGCGAGCGCCACGAACTGAACCGCGACCGGGGGACTGGCTCGCAGCCGACCGCACGGAGCGGCCGTCGGCGTGTCATCGAAGGGGCGGCTGATCACATGGTGATCAGCCGCCCCTTTCTTCGTTCAGAATCGCAGGCAGGGGCGACTGACCCGTTACGCGGTTCAGCCGCCCCTTGTCGTTCGGAACAGGACGGCGGCTGGTCGGCCCGGTCGGCCCCCTGATTCAGCCGCCCTTTCGTTCAGAGCACGGAGCACCCATCAGAACAGGTTACAAGCACGTCGCCACCCACAAGTCGTTGGCCTGCCGGAAGTTCGTCTTGCGGCTGAATGATCAGAACATGGCGATGGGGTTGACCGGCGAGCCGGTGCCGTTCGGAATCGGCAGCGGCGCGATGGTCACCATGAACTCCCAGCGGTTGCGTTCCGCCGCGGCGTTGGCCAGGGCCTGGAAGTCCGCGCGGTCGAGCACCTGGATCCCGAGAATCGTCAGCGCGAAGTTGTGCAGCGCGGTGCGCGGGAGGTCACCTTCCGGCTGCGGCGCATAGCCGGGCGTCTCCCAACCCGCCACCGCCACGTCACGCTCCTTCAGCCACGGGATCACGTTGTTGTCGAGGCCGGCCGCCTCGAGGCCGGTGTCGAACGGGCCGAGTGCGTCCTGCCGGGCCCAGCGCCCCCAGCGAATGAGGAAGGCATCGCCGGGACCGGCCTTCACGCCGGCCATCTCCTCCCACGCCTCCAGGTCCTCGACCGTGATGCGCGTTCCCGGCTCCAACCAGGGCACGCCTTTCAGGCGCGGGATGTCGTAGAGGACGCCGCGCGTGACGATGCCGTTCTTCATGGTCATGATGGAGTTCTTGGCGGCGCCGCCGCCCATCGTCACCAGCCCGTCGACGTCGTACCCGTTCCACATCTTGCCGTCGAAGAACACGTGGGCGAACGCATCCAGGTGCGTGGTGCCGGGACCGTGGATGCACGGGTAGGCGATCCGGTCGCTGGCCCCCCGGCGCGTGGCGCGCACCATCTCCCACTCGACCGGGCAGGGCACGTCGGCGCTCTCGTAGTTCTGGGCGTTCGACGCCAGCGACACCGTGAAGCCCTCGGTGACCAGCGCCGCCGCCGCGGCGCGCCGGGCCGGCGTGATGAGATTGAACGCGCCCAGCTCGTCGTCCGGTCCCCAGCGGCCCCAGTTGGAGAGCTCGACGAGCCAGCGGTCGAACTGCTCCTGGCTCACGAGCGGGGGCGCGGACGATTCCCGGGCCGACGCCGGAGGCCGCCCCGCCAGGGCGAGAGCCACCGCCAGGGCGCCGACGACGAGCATGCCGGTCGACCATGTCTTCATTTCACCCCTCCTCGCGTAGTGTAGAACTCACGCCGACGCGCGCGACTCGGCGCGCCGCAGCGTGCGGTGCGAAGAGGCGCCGCGCCGAAAGCGACGTGGAAGGCGGCGAGGATCACCACGTGTCGCGCCATGGAAGCTTCCGCGGTGAACATCGCGTCGAGGATACATCGACGGCAGCTTTTCACTGAATCCGGGTGAAGATCTTGACCCTGGGCGCCGCCTGTGCCACGTTACTCCGATCGGAAGCTGCCGAATCCGCGTTCCCGTGCTCCCGAAGGAGGTTTCAGATGAGTGCTCGACGGTTCCATCTTCTCGCGATTCCCGTTCTGGTGCTGGTTGTACCGGGCATGGCGGCCGCCCAGTCGGCGGACGATTACCGCACCCCGTGGGGCCACCCGGACCTGCAGGGCATCTGGAGCTCGTCCGGGGCCACGCCGATGGAGCGGCCGGACGAGCACCAGGGCCGCGCGACCCTGAGCGACGAGGAGGTCGCGCAGATTCGGCGCGCGACCGAGGAGCGCAACCAGCAGCTCCTGCTCGCCGACGCCCGGCGCACCGCCGCCGGGGGCAACGTGGGCGCCTACAACAACTTCTGGATGGAGCGCGGCGCCCGGACGAACCGCACGTCGATGCTGGTCGATCCGCCGAACGGCCGCTTCCCGCCGCTGACCCCGGAGGGACAGAAGGCCCGCATCAGCCAGCCGCGCGGCGATGACACGTGGGAGGACCGGCACATCTGGGAGCGCTGCGTGACCCGCGGCGGGATGCCCAACGCCATGTTCCCGCGCTCCTACAACAACAACATGCAGGTCTTCCAGACGCCGGACCACGTCGTGATGCTGCTGGAGCAGGTGCACGAGGTGCGCGTGGTGCCGCTCGACGGACGCCCGCCGCTGGCGGACGACATCGGCCAGTGGAACGGCGACTCGCGCGGCCACTGGGAGGGCGACACGCTCGTGGTCGTGACCACGAATCTCGATCACCGGGTGAGCGCGCTGCAACCCTGGTCGGCCTTCAACTCGCGCGACGGCTCCGGTGAGGACATGATGCTCGTCGAGCGGTTCACCCGCGTCGGCCCCGGGACGCTCGAGTACGAGGTGGAGGTCCACGATCCGCAGATGTACACGCGGTCCTGGACGGTCGCCTACCCGTTCAGCCTCTCGTCCGAGGTGATGTACGAGTACGCCTGCCACGAGGGCAACCTCGGGATGGAGGGCATTCTCGCGGGCGGCCGGGCCGAGGACGCGGAAGAAGCCCGGTAAACACGACACCGGCCGCTGCGTCGGGGGGTCGGCAGCCGAACCTGCCGCTCCCCGCGCTCCCCCCGCTCCGCGTCGATCCGGCGGCCGCGGACATCTCGATCACGGACGGCTGGGCCGCCAAGGCCGCAACCACGGTTTCCGCCGGCCGCGGGGACCCTGCACCTGCGCTCGGTCTTCTCGACCGGCGACGACGGCGCCGACCCGACCCGCTCCGGGGAGTTCCGCACCATCGCGCAGAGCGTGCGCGACAACCGGGGCGCGCAGGCCTACTGGAGCCTCCTGGGACTGACCTCGCCGCAGGGACCGTCCGACGTGAACGATCTCGGGATCGGACTGCAGAACGGGGAACTCGGCCTGCTGACGCGGCCGGCCGGCTACGAGCAAGCCGCCGGCCGGCCGGTGGACCGGATACCTGGCCGCGGGCCGGCTGCGCTCCGACGCGCCGAACCCGGCGAGCGGCTCGACCGCGATCGGCAACGAGCTGCTGGCCGAGGCGCGCTGGCGGATGGGTCCGCTGACGGCGCTGGAGATCGGCGGGGGCCTGCTCCTGACCGGTGACTTCTTCCGGACCGGCCCCGCGGCCGAGAAGCCGGGGGCGCTCCACGAGCTGTACACCCGCTGGCAGCTCGCGTTCCGAGCGAGGGCGCAGTCGCGTCAGACAGCGAGCCGGAGTGCCCTGCCGTCCGTCTCCAGGAAGCCCGCGTCGGTCAGGGCGCGCAGAACGACGTCGCAGGTGGCGCGGTCCAGATCGAAGGTCTCCTGCACGTCCTCCACGGTCAACGCCAGTCCCGGAATCTCGCGGTAGATGGCGCGGACCTGCCACGCGATCCAGTCGACATCGCGGTCGGGGAGGTCCTTCACGATGAGCAGATGGGCCAACCGCCGGAATTCGGTGAGTGCCTGCATGACGCCGTGTTGAAAGCAAGACCCGTACCGACCACGGCGGGCGCTGGAATACCCGGGGCCGTCAACCGCGGTTCACGATGCAGCCTGCGCTTCTACCTGCCTGCCGCCGGCGCCCAGCACGAGCGGTTCCGGCTCGGAGGCGACCAGGTAGGCGAACTCCTTCTCGAACTGCGCCCGCGACACCCCCACCGTGGCCGCCAGCTTCGCCAGCTCGTGCGGGTCGTCGAAGTCGTCGCGCCGCAACCGGATCATGTACCGGTGGGCGATGCGGTAGCGGGTGGACTCGACGTCGACGAGCCGGACGCGGAAACGTCCCGTGTCCCGATCGATGAGGCGCTCGAACGGGATCGGCACGAACTGCCCGGCGTCGAGCGAGATCAATGCCGCGTTGCCACCCTCGAGCAGGTACTTGGCCGCGCAGAAACCGAGGTCGCGCGTATACTCCATGTCGGCCGGCACGGGATCCGCGCACCGCAGCTCGTAACCGACGTTCTTGGCGACGGTGGTGATCTTCAGGTCGAATCCGGCCAGACGGACCGCGACCTGCGTCTTGAGGATCGCGCCGAGGTTCACCTCCGCGATGCGCACGTTGTCGTGCTCGTCCCGCTCGACGTCGGCGAGCTGCTTGAGGTCGTCGGGATCGATCCGCAGCGCGAGCCCTTCCGCGACGACCGCGACGCCGTCGCGGCGTCCCTCGGTCCAGCGCTTGATCATCGCGCCGGCGAGCGTGTCGACGACCGTCTTCAGCCGCACCCGCTCCTGCGGGAAAGCCTCCGGAATCAGCGTCAGCGTGGCGCCCGCCGCCTTGCCGATGCCCAGCGCGAGGTGCCCCGCCTTGCGGCCCATGGTGACCAGGAAGTACCAGCGCGAGGTGGTCTTGGCGTCGACCATCAGGTTCTTGACGATCTCGACGCCGTGGTGCCGCGCGGTCTGGAAGCCGAACGTCTCGACGTGGGACGGCAGGTCGAGGTCGTTGTCGATGGTCTTCGGCACGTGCACGACGCCCAGCCGGCCGGACCCGGTGCGCTCCAACTGCATGGCGGAGAAGGCGGTGTCGTCGCCGCCGATGGTGACGAGCTGCGACACGTTCAGCCGCAGCAGCGACGTGACGACGTTCTCGAGCAGCTTCGGATCCGTCGTCGGATTGGCCCGCGACGTGCCGATGACGGAGCCGCCGCGGAAGTGTATCCGGCTGACGGCGTCGATGGTCAGCGGGGTGACGTGGTCGATGTTGCCCCGCATGATCGATTCGAAGCCGTCGCGAATGCCGACCACCTCGACGTCCTCGAGACAGCAGCGGATGGTCGCCGCCCCGATGACGCTGTTGATGCCCGGCGCCGGACCGCCGCCGACCAGGATCGCCACCTTCTTGTTGTGACTCATCGGTCTCCTACACCTCTCCGGGGGGCGCTTGGCGGCAACCGATCGGCGATCGCCTCGGACTCGGAACGCTGGTCAGATGGAAGGCGCCCGACACGCGCCGGGCATGAGCGCTACTGCAGCAGCTCGGCCTTCAGCCACGAGACCAGCGCCGGCTCGAGGTCCGGGTTCTTGTCGAACATCGGCAGCCCGTGCTCGGGACCGTCGTAGATCTTCGCCGTCGAATGCGGATGGCGGGAGCCGTCGACCGCGCCCTGCAGCGCATCGGCCACGCCGGGGGTCACCGTGTCGCCGGTCGCCGCCGCGGCGAACACCGCGAGCTCGGGCGACGACGCCATGTTGGCGACGGCCGCCTCGCTCGGCGGGCCGGAGAGCAGCATCAGCGCCTCGACGTCGCGGCGCGCCGCCAGGTCCGCGGTCAGCATCGCGCCGCAGCTCGCCCCGCCCGCCGCCACGCGATCCGCGTCGACGCCCTCCTGCTCGACGAGGTAGTCGAACGCGACCTTGACGTCACCCAGCGCCAGCGGCAGAAAGGTCTGGAAGCCGATCTCGCGCACCGGGGGGCCGCCGCTGTCGCCGAAGCCGCGCAGGTCCAGGGTCAGCACGTGGACGCCGGCGTCGACGAGCTGCGACGCGATGCCGCTCCACGACGTCCGGTCCATGTTGCACTGGTGGACCAGCAGCATCGCGGGGCCGGGTTGGCCGGGCGACGTGTAGGTCGCCTTCAGGTTCGTGCCGTCCGCGCCGGTGAGATCGACGTCCCGCGACTGCGCCGCCGCCGGCGCGGTCATGATGGTCAACAAGGCTGTGCACAGCAGTGCGACGGATTTCATGATGCCTCCCCTTGTGCCCCGGTGGTTTGGACGACCCGGACCATTCCGTAAGCAATCAGCGCGTCGTTCCTGTTGCTCCCGTCGATTCTTCGATGTATCCGATCCAGGTACGCCATGCGCAGCTCGTTACGTTCATCCTCTTGTCTTCGTCGCTCGTGTCGGGATTCCTCAGCCACTCGTCGACTTGTCCGAGGCCCGTCCGCTGATGGAACCACGGCTCCAGACGCTCGGCGAGCCAGCGCGGCGCGGCCGAACCGACCGCCGCCAACGCGGGACCTCCAGCCGCGAAAGCCCTCCGCCAGGACTCATCGTCGAACAGTTGCCCCAACGTCACGACAACCGTGGCACCCGCGGCAACGGGCAGCGTGCCCTTCGAAACGAAGGTATTCTACTGGGAAACTCACGGGTTTCATCCATGCGCGGGTCCGGCCCTGCCGGGTGGAAACTTAGACGAACGGCCTGCCTCCGGGTCATGGCGCTCGCTGGTCATCGAACGGACCGGATCCGTGCAAGTAGTTCTTCACCGGCCCTGATGACCTCGTCAACTTCGGACTCCCGGCGCAACAACGGTCGCGGCAAGAAACTCCCGAGGAGCAGCGTCATGAAACAACAGCAAAAAACGATCCACGTCACACCCACGACTGTCCGGGCCCACGGCGCCAGGCTGTCGGGGAACGAAACGCCGCCCGGGACGATGACGCGAACCTCCAGCACCAGAGGACGATTCCACCGAGTCCCATGGCGTAAACGACACAGAAAAGGATCGCGAGCCCCGCCGCCCTACGGCGCATTGACGAGATCGAACAGATCCAGCTTCTCCTTGCGCACTTCGCGCGTGGTCTTGATGTCGGAGCCGAACTCCAGCCATTCGTCGGCCGCGGCCTCGTAGCGCGGCCACGTCGCGAGCCCGTCGCCGTTCGGATCTCCCGTGCGCGCGAAGTTCACCCAGTACTGCGACATCGCGCGCGCTATCTCGTGATCCCACTCGGTCCAGTTTATCCCCACCGGCCCGGTGTTGCCGAAGGCATAGGCGAGGTCGCCGGAGTGGTACGCGCCGTAACCGTCCGGCCCGTCGGGCATGTCGATGACGGCGCGCTCCGGGACGTAGATCCGGAACACCGGCGGCGCCTGGCTGAAGAAATAGAGATACGCGGCGTTGCCGGCCGCCTCCACCGCGCGGGCCCAGGTACGCATCTCCCAGACGAAGCTGCGGTCGGCCTGGATCGCCTGCGCGCCCCACTTCGTCGACTTCTCGACCTCCGGCTCGTAGGCTGCCGCCAGCGCGTCGGCGTGGTCGCCGTACTGCTCGCGCAGCATGGACGCCAGCTCCGCCGCGGTCCGCTCCGGCATGTTCGCGTACAGGGTCGTCCCCTCGTTCGCCAGCGCGCCGACGATGACCGGCACGTCGTTGTGCTCGCCGGCCTCGAAGATCGCGCGGGCCGGCCGCGGCATGAACCAGCCGTCGACGATGGCGCCCGATCCGAGATCGGAGTCGAGCACCGCCTCGGCGTCCAGCGCCCGCAACGCCGCGAGCGCATCGGCTCCGCCGCCCTCCGCGCCGAGGGCGGCGGCAGCCGTCAGACCCGCCTCGTGCGCCGCCGGCAGGTCGGGCCGGCCGCCGCGGAAGCAGCCCCCCGAGTGGCCGATGGCCTTGTGGAACAGGCCGGCCGCCAGCGGCGACGCCATCAGGTAGCAGACGCTCCACGAGCCGGCCGACTGCCCGAAGATGGTCACGTTGCCGGGGTCGCCGCCGAAGGCCGCGACGTTGTCGCGCACCCACTCCAGGGCCGCCACCTTGTCGAGCAGGCCGTAGTTGCCGGACGCTGCGTGCGGCGATTCCGCGGTCAGCGCCGGGTGGGCCAGGAAGCCGAACGGCCCGAGCCGGTAGTTGATGGTGACGAGCACGACGCCCTTCTTCGCCAGCGCCGTGCCGTCGAAGACCTTCGCGCTGCCCCAGCCGCCGGTATGCCCGCCGCCGTGGAACCAGACCATCACCGGCCGCGCCTCGGCCGCGTCCGTCGCCGCGGTCCAGACGTTGAGGTAGAGGCAGTCCTCGTTGCGGTCCAGTTCGCCGCGGGTGTAGATGGAGGATTCCGGCGTGAGCCGCTGCCAGCAGGCCGGTCCGAAGGTGGTGGCCGACCGCGCGGCCTCCCACGACGCCTTCGCCGCCGGAGCGCGCCAGCGGGCGTCCCCCACCGGCGGCTCGGCGTACGGCACGCCCCGGAACACGAGCACCCCGTCGTCGCCCGCGGCATGCTCCCCTTCGAGGGTTCCCGGGCCGGTCTCGACGACCGGCCCGAGCCGCTCGCCGCCGGGAGCATCGGCGTCGCCCGCCCCGCACGCCGAGAGGACGAGGGCGCTGCACAGAACGACCGCGGTCCGTTGGGTGCGCATCACACTTCCCTTCCTCTACTACTTGGACTCGTCTACCTGGACTCGCCGGCCGCGGACGCCTCGGCGGCCGCCGCCCGGTCGAGGTTCCGCGCCACTTCCAGGATGTGCCTGGCGTCGTGATTGCCCTCGTGGCAGGCGTACTCGTAGAGCGGCCCTTCCCGCTGCATCAGCGGATACTCGACGCTCCAGGGCCGCGCCCAGGTGGTCGGATCGGTGACGGTGAACTCGTAGCGGATGTTCTCGTCGTCGACCCGCGTGAAGCGCTCGACGACGTGCAGCCCGGTGCTCGAGCCGTTGAAGTGCACCTTCTCGCTGAAGTTGATGGACTCGACCACCAGGGTGTCGCCCTCCCACCGGCCCCGCGAGTCGCCCGACCATTCCCGCATGCCCGGCGGCAGGTGCGGCCGGCCGTCGAGGGGAATGATCCGCGCGTCGTTCTCCCGCATCTCCTGCATGACGACCACGTAGTCCTCGGTCTGCAGGATCTGCATCAGGTCGTTGTAGGAGGGGGGCAGCATCGGCGGCCCCTCGTGGCGCCACACCAGGCAGCGCTCCTGCAGCGTCCGGGTCTGGTGGCTGTCGAAGGACTGCGGCGAGATGTTGTAGACCAGCCAGCGGCTCTCGGCCCGCCGCAGCGCCTCGCGCTCCTGCGCGGACGGGATGAGCGGCGGGATCTTGCCGTTCTGCGGGTCCACGATCAGCGACGTGCGCCGGGTCGTGAGCTGCCGCGGCCGATTCTCGCGCAGCCAGATCGAGTTGTCGTAGTGGATGTTCTCCTGCGTCTGCCGCGTCCGTTCGAGCCGCTCCTCTTCGGTCGCGCCGGCCAGGAAACTGCGCGCACGCAGCGGATCGACTCCCTCGGCGGTCAGGATCTCGTTCGCCGCGGCGAGCTCCTCCTCCGAGAGAAACGCCCGGTCGCCGAGGTTGTCGGGCCGCTCCAGCGGCGTGTAGGTCGAGCTCGTCCAGTAGCCCTGCAGGTCCGGGTGGCCCCAGGGAGTTCGGGGCATCGACCACTCGTCCGCCGACTGACCGGACGCCGGGACCGGCGCCATCGTCATCGCCGCCGCCGTTGCGACCGCCGCTCCGAGCAGGACGTGTCTCCGCCTCATGACACCCTCCAGATGCGTTCAGGTGCGTTGATCATGGACCGACCGGCGCGGAGTTGCAACCGCCGGGGCCTCTGTCGGTCCGGCGCGCCTTCCGCCGGCTTGCGGGCGTGCCCCGGAATTCGACGACCGCCCGCAGCCGCCCGGAACCGGCCGCGCCGTCATGTCCGGCAAGGGCCGGTGCGCCTCGTTCATTCGATGTCGAAGTCGAACGTCACGATGTCGCTGTCGCGGTACCCGAGGCGCCCGCACTGGAACCGCAGCGTCCAGAAGCGCATCCGGAACGGCCCCGTGTACAGCCGCCAGTAGAACGGCGCCTCGCGCTCGGTGGTGTAGACGATGGCCGCCCCTTCGGTGTCGCACCGGAGCTCGACGCGCGGTGCGACGTGGAACAGGCCGCCGGTCGGGTAGCCGCCCGGGGTGGCGGCGGCCGGAGGCGTGCCCGGCGTCGATGCCGCGGAGTCCATGCCTGCGCCGTCCTGCGCTGCCGCGCGGCGCGGCGCGGCAACGTTGCGCCGCGCCGCGGTCGGAGCGGACGCCGGCGGCGCAACCGGCGGGCCCGAACCGACCAGCGCACGGCCCTCCATGTACGCGGGCGCCGGGACACCCGCCAGCGCCAGCGCGGTCGGAGCGAGGTCCAGCAGGCTGACCGGGCCGTCCGGCTCGACGGCGTCGGCGAGGCGTGCGGGCCAGCGCACGGCCACGGTCGGCGTCGGGCCGCTCGCGCCGATCAGGAACACGACCGTGTCTTCCAGCAGATCGTCAGCCTTCAGCGCGTCGACGATGCGCGCAACCCGTTCCTCGAGAGCCTGCCCCCGGCCGGCGCCGCCCGCGTCGACGTTGAACAGCGCGAAGAACGGACGCACGCCCGGGCGGCGCGCCCCGCCGCAGCCGAACGACACCGTGCAGGGAGACTCCCAGTCCTTCTCCCGTCCGCGCCAGCCGGCGCCGGGACCGGCCGCGTCCCAGGCGCCCAGCAGGCCCGGCTGCGCGAGGTCCTCGACGGGGACCGGCAGGGCGCGCGCGGCATCGTGCACCCCGCCGTCAACGTGCACGATGTCGACGGGTCGTGTTTCGCCGGACGCCAGATTGTGGCGCGGCGCCCCGGCGCGGCTGGTGTAGTAGCCGGCCCGCCGGAGCTGCTCCGGCAGGACCGTGACCCCGGCGGGCGGCGGGGCGGCGAGCCGGCCCGTCACCGCGTCGAGACCGAGCGCCGCCGGGCGCACGCCGGTCAGCAACGCTGCGCGCGCCGACGCCGGGTCGGACGCGACGGCGGCGGTCTCGGCGGTCACCGTGCGGGCTCCGCCGAAGCTCTCGACGTGGGACGCGCCGACCGCATCCGCCACGATCCAGACGATGTTCGGCCGCTCCGCATCGCGCGGCGCATCGACGGCCTCCTCCCGCGGGTCCCCGCTCCCGCCGGACCCGGCGGAACAGGCTGCGCCGAGCACGACCGCGGCGCCGACCAGAACCGGGGCGACGCGCCTCCGGCGCCACCCGCGACTCGAGACGAACGCCGCAGCCACCTGCATCGACGCCATCCTGCGCATCATAACCGCGGTCCCGAACGCCGCGAGCAAACCGGCGCCGGCACACCTTCGCCGTCGGACGCCGTCGCTGGTATCATTATCGGACCATGGCCCCGACGGCTGCCGCGCGGCCGAACGAGGGGGGTACAGCGACGAGTTCCGGGCGTGTGGTCAAGTGGTCAAGACGCTGCGTTGTCAGCGCAGAGATCGCCGGTTCGAATCAGGTCACGCCCGCCATCGCGCCGGCACACCGTGTTCGCGCGCTTCGCAGCGCACCGCGTCCCTTTGTGAATGAGTGGCTCCGCACATGACGAAAACGCATCCCGCTTCGCACCTCGTCCGCATCTGCGCCGGGCTGGCCGCCGTGGTCCTGGCGCTCGCAGCCGCCCCGTCGTTCGCGCAGAGCGGCGACGTCCCGCGCGCCTGGGACGACCGGCCGGACCTGAACGGCGTCTGGCAGACGATGAGCTCGGCGAACTGGAACCTCGAGGATCATCCCTCCGGCCCCGGGCATCCCGACCTCGGCGCGATCGGCGCGATCCCGCCCGGCCAGGGCGTGGTCGTCGGGGACGAGATCCCCTACCAGGCCGCGGCGCGGCAGCAGCGGGACGAGAACTTCGCGAACCGCATGAGCGCGGATCCGGAGGCGAAGTGCTTCATGCCGGGGGTGCCGCGCGCCAACTACATGCCCTACCCGTTCCGGATCATCCAGGGCGACCGCAAGATCCTGATGATCTACGGCTTCGCGGAGGCGAACCGGACCGTCCACATGGACAAGGAAAATCCGGAGCCGGCGCCCATCGACAGCTGGATGGGCCGCTCGCACGGCCGGTGGGAGGGCGACACGCTCGTCGTCGACGCCGAGGGCTTCAACGGCGAGGCGTGGTTCGACCGCGCCGGCAACTTCGCCAGCAGCGCGTTGCGGGTGCAGGAGCGCTACACGCCGCTCGGACCCAACGTGATCCGCTACGAGGCCACCATCGAGGATCCCACCGTGTTCACCCGGCCGTGGGACATCAGCCTGCTGCTGTACCGGCGGCTGGAGGAGAATGCGCGGGTGCTGGAATTCAAGTGCGTCGAGTACTCGGAGGATCTCCTGTACGGGCATCTGCGCAGGGAGCCGACCCGTTAGAGCGGTCGATCGGACCGCGGAGGAATCGCGTCATGACACTGAAATCGACACGCGTTGCGCTTGCGCTCCTCGCCGTGGGAGTGCTCGTCGGTGCGGCGCCGGACGAAGTCCGGGCGGCGGACGCCGACTACCACCACGTCCAGATCACCTCGCCCGCGCCGCCCGAGTCGGTGCGCTGGTACTCGCGCCACCTCGACTGCGAGGCGGTCGCCGACCGCAACGACACCGCCGACTGTCACGGCATGGAGGTGACCTTCGTCCCGCAGCCGACGATCGGCAGCACGCAGGGAACCGGCGTCAACCACATCGGGTTCTCCTTCCCCGACGTGACGGCGAAGATGGCCGATCTCGAGGCGGTCGGCGTCCGCGGCTCCGGCGTGCGGCTGCAGCGCTTCCCCGGCGGCGCAACGCTGCGGGAGGCCCCGGGCGGCTACCTGCACGGCTACATCTTCGACCCGTGGGGCACGCGGATCGAGCTGCTGGAGGACCGGGAGCACCTCGGCTTCCACCACATCCACCTGAGCGCGACCGACCCCGAGGAGACCCTCGGTTGGTACCGGCAGATGCTCGGCGGTGAGCGGGCCGTACACGCGGGCCAGGAGGAGGGCCTGCGGTTCGAGAGCGTCTGGCTCTTCGCCTCCGAGCACGGGGAGGGCACGCCGGCCACCACCGAGGGCCGCGCCGTCGACCACATCGGCTTCGTCGTCGACGACCTCGAAGCAGCCGCGGCCGAGCTGCGCGAGGCCGGGGTCGAGTTCCAGGAAGATCCGGTGGTACCGGAGAACGCCCGCGCGGCGGTGCCGCGGGCCTTCATCTACGGGCCCGACAACGTGCGGCTGGCGCTCGTCGAGACCGGCTTCGCGGGTGTGGACGCGACCGGCACGGCGCCGGTGTTCGCCGACGTGACCGAACCCTACGACACGCCCCGCACCCCCTGGGACGAGCCCGATCTGCAGGGCGTCTGGACCGGCAACGCCTCGCACGGCATCCCGCTGGAGCGCCCGGACGACGTGGCCGATCTCGAGACGTTGACGCCGGAGCAGGCGGCGGCGCGCCGCGAGCGCGGCACCCTCGGCAGCATCTGGGGCTACGAGCGGGAGTGGCGCGACACCACCCTCGGCTACGACAAGAACGCGCCTTCCACGCAGGTGGCGATGATCATCGACCCGCCCGACGGCCGGATCCCCGCGTTGACGCCGGAAGGCGAGCGCCGGGCGGCGGCGGTGGCGCGCGACCGCGCCCGCTACACCACCAGCAACATCGCCGGTCCGGAGGAGGCGACGCCGTACGTCCGGTGCATCACGCGCGGGCTGCCGGGGCTGATGTTCCCGGGGGTCTACAACAACGGCCTGCAGATCTACCAGGGACCCGGTTTCGTCGCGATCCAGAAGGAGATGATCCACGAGACGCGGGTGATTCCGACGGCCCCGCGACCGAAGGACGGCCCCCTGCTGACCTCGTGGCTCGGCAGCCCGCAGGGCCGCTGGGACGGCGACACGCTGGTGGTCGAGACGACCAACTTCAACGGCCGGGCATCGTACCGCGGGTCGAGTCCCGACATGATACTGACCGAGCGGTTCACGCGGATCAGCCCGACGCGGCTCGAGTATCAGTTCACGGTGGACGACCCGGTCGTGTGGACCGCGCCCTTCACCGGCCGCTTCACGTTCGACATGGACGACGAGCAGTACGAGCTGGTCGAGTACGCCTGTCACGAGGGCAACTACGGCATGTTCAACATCCTGAGCGGCGCGCGGGCGCGCGACCGCGAGGCGGCGGAGGCGGCCGGCCGGTAGATCGGCCGTCACGCACCCGCAACAGCACGACAGCGAGGTATCACCGATGCGGAACAGACTGGCAACGACCCTGGCGGGCATCGCGCTCGCCATCCTGGTGGCGGGCGGCTCGGCGCTCGCGCATCATGCGTTCTCGGCCGAGTTCGACGCGACGAAGCCGGTGGCGCTGCGGGGCAAGATCACCAGGATGGAGTGGATCAACCCGCACGCCTGGATGCATCTCGAGGTGACGAGGGAGGACGGCACGGTCGAGAACTGGATGATCGAGGCCGGCCCGCCGGGAGCCCTGGTGCGCCGCGGCTGGCGCCGGGATTCGGTCACCCCGGGCACCGAGGTGTTCGTCGAGGGCTACCAGGCGATCGACGGCGCGTTGCGCGCCAACGGCCGTGACGTGACGTTCCCCGACGGGACGCGGCTCTTCGCCGGATCGTCCGGCACCGGCGCCCCGCGCGACGGCCGGGATCCGACCGAGCCGGAGTAGGTCTCTCCTCACGTTGAACGCCCGCGGGGCCGCTCCGGCCCTCGCGGGCGTTCTTCCGTCCGCGGCCCGCATTACGCGCTATCGACTCCAGGGAGACGTTCATGGCGCACCGTGCCCGCGTTCCGCGCTTGCTGCCGGCGCGTCGAGCCCCCGCGCTTCAGTCGCCCTGGATAAAGGCCGGCCGGACCCGCGGTTTCCGGTAGGCGCAGCTCTCTCCCGGGGCCGCGTCGGGAGTCTTGAAGCCATTGAACACGCTACGATGAATGCCATGACAACCGTCGAATCCGCGCCGACCGCCCCGGCCCCCCGGAATGCCCTGGCCTCCCTGCTGTGCGACATCCTGCCGTCCCAGGGAGCCTGGAGCGACGATGCCTACCTGTGGCTCACCGATCACACCGGCCGCCTGATCGAGTTTACCGACGGGCACGTCGAGGAACTGCCCATGCCGACCGACACGCATCAGGCCGTCCTCGCGTTCCTCTACCGCCTGTTCCACGACCATCTCGAACCGCGCGGCGGAATCGTGAGGTTCTCCGCGCTGCGCATGCGCATCCGCGAGGGCAAGTTCCGCGAGCCGGACCTGCTGATGTTACGCGACCGCTCGGATCCCCGCCGCCAGGACCGCTACTGGCTGGGCGCGGACCTGGTGGTCGAGGTCGTCAGCCCCGACGCCCCGGAGCGGGATCTGGTCGAGAAACGCGCGGACTACGCCGAGGGAGGCATTCCGGAGTACTGGATCGCCGACCCCCGTAACGAGACGATCACCGTGCTCACGCTCGAAGGGGGTGCGTATGTCCAGCACGGTGTGTTCGGTCGCGGCGGGGTGTCCACGTCGCCACTGCTCGCAGTCTTCGCCGCCGACGTATCCGCCGTCTTCGACGCCCCGGAATCGGGTGCGTGAGTGCGATGGCGGGCGTATGTGCGCGGGTGTCCGCCCAGCGCCGGCTCGACGATTGCCGTCCTCCTCTCGTCAGCGGCCGGCGTCTTCCAGCCGGGCGGTCCGCAGCATCCCCACGATCGACTTGTTGCCCTCGTGGCAGGCGAACTCGTAGATTGGCTGGTCGCGCCGCTGCAGCGGCGCCTCGGCCGTCCACGACGAGGCCCACGTCCCGGGGTCGGTCAGCGTCACGCGGTAGGCCAGCGTGTCCGGCCCGGTGCGCGTGAACCGCTCCACCAGGTGCAGGCCGTCGGCGGCGCCGCGGTAGTAGCTCTTGGGCGAGAAGTTGGTCGTCTCCACGACCAGCGTGTCGCCCTCCCAGCGGCCGCGGGAATCCCCGTTCCACTGGCGGACGTCCTCCGGCAGGTGCGGCCGGTCTCCGATCGGGATGATCCGCGCGTCGTGGAACGCCTCGCTGATGAAGGCCAGATGAGTGGGCGTCTGGACTATCTGGTAGAAGGTGTACGGTCCCGCGCCGAAGTTGCCGCCGAGCCGCGGCACCCCGGTCGTGATGCAGCGGTGGATGCTGTTGAGATCTTCCGGGCCGGTCTTGAACTCCCAGCCGTGGTCGACCGCCGCCTCGCGCGCCTCGGCGGCCGGGGTGAGTGCGGGTATCCGCCCGTCCGGCGGGTCGACGACGAGCGACGTCCGGTCCGTGAACGTCACGTCGACCATCCCGATCGAGCTGCTGGTCGACCACGCGATGTAGGTCTCGACGTTCTGCAGCGCCGCCCGGAACGCGCCCTCGGGCGTCGTGAACGCGCTGCGTCCGTTGGCGAAGATGCGCTCGGCGCGCGCCGTCAGCGTCGCCACTTCCTCCCGCGTCAGATGCGAACGGCCGGCCAGGGACGGAAGCCGTTCGAGCGGCGTCGCCACGTTGTTGAGCCAGACCCCCTGCAGATCGGGCCGGCCGTCCGGGGTGCGCGGCAGCTCCCAAGAGCCCGCGGACTGCCCGAAAGAAGGCGGCGCCGTCCAGGTCACGACTGCCAACACCAGCAACAAGGTCGCGAAACGTCGAGACTGCATGATGGTCACCTCCGTCGGGGCACGGACCCGTCCCCCGATGCACCGGCACTGAAGTCCGCCCCCGGACACACGCACTCCGTGCATCTTCCCGCAACCTGCGCTTCGGCGCAACGTCGCGCGGGCCAGTCGACGGGCCGGAGACCTCCCACGCCCGCGGCGCGGGGCCGCTCTATACGTCCAGCGTCCCCCGACGGCCGCTTGCGATGGGAACTGCGCGGTTCCCGCCGCCATCGCACCCCGCCAGCGGCGCCGGTTGCGGGCGCGACGGCTCCATCGCTAAGATAGCGGGACGCATCGCGCCCGAAACACGGACGGTCGTGAGCACCATCCGCCACGGAGCGGCAGTAGATTGACCAGTGAGACTCGGACGGCGGACGAAATCGGAAAGGGGCAAAGATGGCGAAAGAAACCACTCGGCGTGAGATCCTGAAGGGAAGCTTGGCGATGGCGGGGCTCGGGGTGATCGGCATGCCCGAATGGGCGTTCCCGGCGCTCGCGCAGGGCGAGACGCTGATGGAGTTCACCGACGTCTCGGACGACGTGCGGTGGATCCGGGATGCGGAGCGGCGGATCATCGACGTCCGCCGCATCGAGGGCCCGTTCACGCCCAACGATCAGTTCTTCACGACGCAGCACTACGGCCACCCGAACGTCGACGTGGCGTCGTACCGCCTGCGCGTCTCCGGCCTGGTCGACACCCCGCTGGAGCTGTCGATGGACGACCTGCGCGCCATGCCGAGCCGCGAGCTGATCTTCGGCTTCGAGTGCTCCGGCAACCGCGGCCCGCTGAACGGCCTGTCGAGCAACGGCCGCTGGACCGGCGTCTCCCTGCGCACCGTGCTCCAGCGGGCCGGCGTGCAGGACGCCGCGCGCGAGTTCGTCTTCTTCGGCGCCGACCGCGGCGAGGAGGAGGTGCTGTGGCGCGGCCGGACCTTCAGCGTCGAACAGCAGTACGGCCGGAGCCTCGAGCGGGATCAGGCGCTCTCCGACGAGCCGCTGCTCGCCTACGCCCTGAACGGCGAGCCGCTCTCCGAGCACCAGGGCCGTCCGCTGCGGCTGCTGGTTCCCGGCTGGTACGGCGCGCCGAACGTGAAGTGGGTGGCCGAGGTCCACGCGCAGAAGGACCAGTACCTCGGCCGCTGGCAGGCCCGCTCGTACCGGACGCTGAAGGGCGAGATGATCAACGGCGAGATGAAGTGGGTGGAAACCGCCATCTCGACGATGCGGCTCAAGTCGTACGTCGCCCGAGTCACCGCGGTCGACGGCGCGCACAACGTCTTCGGCGTCGTGCTGAACGACGGCACGCCGATCGACTCGGTCGAGGTGCGGATCGACGACGGCCCTTGGCAGCCGGCCGCGCTCGACCCGGAGACGATGCGCGAGAAGTACGGCTGGAAGTTCTTCAACTACCGCTGGGAAGGCGCCGCCCCCGGCGAGCACACGGTTGTCTCCCGCGTGACCGACGTCAACGGCAACGTGCAGCCGACCGCGGAGGAGCTCGGGGACAAGCTGACGTTCCTCGAGTCCCACGAGCAGTTCCCGCGGAACGTGATCATCGCGTAGGGGAGCGGCGGCGCCCCGTCGCCGATCGGCAGCCCTCGAAGCCGGGGTGGGCATCGCGCCCCCCGGCTTTGTCCGTTTGGCGGAAGCGCCGATCGAGGACCGGCGAAACGGACTGAACACGGGCCGGGGTTACACGACGGTGGCGCCCGAGCAGCTCGATCCGGCGCCGGCGGTGCAGCCGAAGCAGTGGCGGTCGACGACGATCGACCGCGCTTCGAGGGCGGCGAGGTCGAAGTCGGCGATGTGGCGCGGGGCGCCCGGCTCCACCGGCAGATCCAGCATCTGGTTGAAGTCGCAGTCGTACAACACGCCGTCCCACCCGACGGACAGCGTGTTGCGGCACATCACCCCGCCCGCGGCGGCCGGGTTGTAGCTCGCAACCAGCCGCTCCATGTAGCGTTCCAGGTTGGACGAGTCGACCAGCCACTCCAGAAAGCGGCTGATCGGCATGTTGGTGATGGTGTGGAGCGCGTTGAACCGGATGCCGTACAGGCGGTCGAGCTCGCACTTCCACTCCCGCTCCAGTGAGGCCTGCCCCGCCGGCAGGTACGCCCCGACCGGGTTCGTCACCAGCACGAGGCGCAGCCCCGACGATTCGTCGCCGTAGCCGACCGCGTTCAACTTTCGAAGACCTGCAATCGACCTGTCGAATACGCCGTCGCCCCGCTGCCTGTCGGTGTTGAGCCGGCGGTAGTGCGGCAGCGAGCAGACCACCTCGACCTGGTGCTCGGCGAGGAACTCCGCGAGGTCCGCCTGCGACGGCAGACCGAGCACGGTGAGGTTGCAGCGATCGATCACGTGGCGGTCGAGCGCGGCGCACCGCTCGACGAGCCAGCGAAAGTTCGGGTTGAGCTCCGGGGCGCCGCCCGTGACGTCGACGGTCGCTATCGCGGTCCGCTTCAGGGCGTCGACGCACTGCGCCATCGTCTCGCGGGTCATGATCTCCCGCCGATCCGGACCCGCATCGACGTGGCAGTGCACGCAGGTCTGGTTGCAGAGCTTGCCGACGTTGATCTGCAGGATCTCGATGCCGGTCGGGCGCAGGGGATACAGACCGGTCTCGTCTAGCGCCTCCGCGAACTCACGCGCCAGAGGGAGGCGGTGCAGCGTCGCCAACTGCTCGCGCGCCGAAGCCAGCGGGAGCTGCCGCGAAACGAGCGACGGGAGCGTGCTGCCCATCTGTTCTACCCCGGAACGCGCACCGACCCGGATTCGTCAGCCTGGCCGCTGTCAGGGCATCCCGAAAGTATCGTCGCCGATCGCGCCACGCACGCGCGGGTCACATGCCGACCCGGTTCGCGTGGTTGCGCATCTGCACACCGTGGACGAGCGAAGCGCCGCCGCGGATGGCCGACGCCACGTGCACCGCCTCGGTCATCTGGTCCAGGTCGGCGCCCTTCTCCAGCGCGTCGGTGCTGTAGGCGTCTATGCAGTAGGGACACTGCACCGCGTGCGCGACGGCCAGGGCGATCAGCGACTTCTCCCGCGCCGACAGCGCCCCGTCCTCGAACACCGCCTCGTACCATGCGAAAAACTTTTCCGCCAGCTCGGGGCGGTTCCTGCCGATTTCCGCGAAGCGTTCGAGATCCTCCGCGTGATAGTACGTCTCGTGCATGACGGTTCCTATCGCAGCGCCTGCTCCTCGGCGCGATGGCCGGCGAGGATGCCCTCCATGCCGCAGTTCCCTTCGGCCGCCCGTTCCGGCGGCGTCCCGGTGGTCTGGTCCCAGATCCCCTGCAGGTCCGGATGTCCCCAGGGCGTCCGCGCGGGCGTCCAGCCGGCGTCCGCATCCTGGGCCGCGGCCGGCGCCGCCGCCAGTACGACCGCAACCGCCGTGATCAACGCCGCGACAGTTGAATGGCGCATGGTCGATCTCCTTCCTTGACCCGCACCGAGACCGGTTTTCACCGAACTACCGGTCTCCCGCCACGTTCACGCGAATCCGATACAGCCCGGTGCGGGCCGTCATGTAGAGGGTGCGCCGGTCGCCGGCGCCCCATGCCACGTTGGCCGGAACCTCGTTCGGCTTGATGGTGCCCAGATGCAGACCGTCCGGCCGGATGACCCACACGCCGCCGGGGCCGGTCGCCCAGAGGTTGCCCAGCTCGTCGACCTTCAGACCGTCGGCCGCCCCGCTCTCTTCGGAGCCGCCGGCGTCGAACAGCAGCTCGCCCTCGCCGAGCGCGCCGTCCTCCGCCACGGGATACACGAACCACTGCTGCGTGCTGCTGTCGGCCACGTACAGGCGCGACTCGTCCGGCGAGAAGGCGATCCCGTTGGGACCGGTCTGCTCGGCCAGGCGCGCAAGCTCGCCGTCCGGGCTCAGCCGATAGATGCCGTTGACGTCCTGCTCCCGCGCCTCCGGACTCGGCAGCCCGTACGGCGGGTCGGTGAAGTAGAGCGAGCCGTCGGAGTGGTAGTCGAGATCGTTCGGGCTGTTCAGCCGCCCGCCTTCGTAGCTGTCGACCACCACGCTGCGCGTCCCGTCGGCCGCCATCCGCGAAATCCGGCCGTTGAAATGCTCGGTGAAGACGACGTTGCCGTCCGGGTCCACGGTGATGCCGTTCGAGCCGACCAGGCGGCCCTCCTCGTGCTCGCCCTCGTAGACCGGAGCGAGAAAGTCGCTGACCGTCCCGTCCGGCGCCCACCGGACGATGCGGTTGCCGGGGATGTCGCTGAACAGCAGGAATCCGCCGGCGTCCTCGACCCAGACGGGTCCCTCGGTGAAGCCGAACCCCCCGGCCAGATGCTCGATCACGGCGTCGGCCGGCACCAGCCGGTCGAAGGACGGATCCAGACGTTCTATCGTCCCCGCGCCCGGCTCGGGCGCCGGGGCCGGCTCCGGCTCCGGCTCCGGCACGCCGCCGCATCCCGCCATCAGAAAACCTGCCAGCAATACCGACCTGCGCATGGCGCCTCGCCTCCCGGGAATCATCGTGTCACGCATCCATCCAGCGTAGCACGCGCAACCGGGCGCGAACCGCCGGTCGAGGGTGTCCGGCGACCGGACCGCCGGGAATCCGCCCCCTCATGCCCACCCGGCTGACAGGATCTGACGCACGCGCCCGATAAGTTGAAGTGGGGGGCGGAGTCGGCATGGGCCGCCGTCCTCCGCCGCGGCCGACGGAAACCCGGCGTCCGAACTCGATGCGGTGAACGAGGGGAGCACCTGTGGACCGTCCGATTCGTCTCATCGAGATCCTCCAGCTTCTGGGCGGGCGCCGCTCCCGGCGACCGGCCGAGATCGCCGAACACTTCGGCGTTTCGGAACGCACCGTGTACCGCGACCTGCAGGACCTTCAGCGGCTGGAGAGCATCCCGATCACGCGCGACGAACACGGCTACCGGCTGGTCGAGGGCGCAACGATGCCGCAGTTGGCCCTGACCGCCACCGAACGCGCGACGCTGAAGCTGCTGCTGAACCAACCGGCCCTGCGCATCGCATCGGATGTGACCGCGGCGTTGGACCGGAAGCTGGACTCCGCCACCCGGCAGTTGGAGGAAACGCCCGGCGCACTCACCCTGGCCGGACCGGAACGCTCCGGCGCCATTGCGAAGGAACTGACGGCGTTGCTGAACCGTTCGATTCGCGAACACACCCCGGTGTCCATGCTCTACCGCTCCTTGTGGAGCCACAGCCGGATGTGGCGCGGCATCGATCCGTACGAGGTCTTCCATCGGGAAAACGCCTGGTATCTGGTCGGGCAATGTCACCTGCACCGCGAAGTCCGCACCTTTCGTCTCGATCGGATCGCCGAAGCGAAGCCGCTCGAGGGCGCCTTCGAACGGCCGGCCTTCGATCTCGAGACCTTCCTTCAGCAAACCTGGGGGGTGTACAAGGGCCGGACCCTGCACGCGATCGTCGTCCACTTCGATGCGTCGCTCGCGCCGCTGGTCACGGCAGGAACCCACCATCCCGAGGAACGCACGAAACCACTGGAGAACGGAGCACTGGAGTACCGCGTCACCCTCTCGCACCTCGACGAGATCGCCCGCTGGATCGTGGGCTTCGCCGGCGCAGCCCGCGCCGTCGAGCCGCCCGCCCTCGTCGCGCGGGTCGCCGAGATCGCCGGCGGCGCGTTCGAGCGGCACCGGGACGACGATCGGTCGACGTCCGCGGCCCGCGACAGGCAGCTCGAACTGCCCGGACTGCCGGCGCCCGGTGACGGCGCCCCCACCCGGCTGCCTGACCTGATCTGACGGCTGTCCCCAGCGCCCCCAGCGCCCCCCGGACTCCCGCCCAAGACACGCGCGTCAGAAATTCTGTCGGCAACCGACAGGTTCTGACATCGGCCAACCGTACCGTTTCAGGAAGCTGAAGTTAGTTAGGAATCACGCCCGTCCGTCGATCTGCGTCGCCGCGAGTTCCGGTTGAGCAAAAACTTCGGCTGGTAGTAGTAGTGTGAACAAGGGAGGTACAGATGGTACAGATGCGCAACGTAACCGCACTCGGACTCATCGGGGGACTGCTCGTCTCCGGCACGCCGGTTCAAGCCGGTCATCTTCTGGACTTGGCACTCCAGCGCGCCAACGACACGCGACTCGCCAAGGTTGCCATGCAGCCGTCGCAGACCAGTTGCGCGGCCGCCGCCACGGACGGCTCTACAGACGGACAACGGCGACAGGGATCGGTCGGCTGGTTCCTCGGCGGCCTGTTCCTCCCCGTGATCATGCCCATCGTCGCGCACGTCAGTACGCCACAACCACCGGCGGACACGGTCTTGCAATACCGCGGCGACGATGCGCGCTGCTACTCGGCGGGATACAGCGACGCAGCCGGCGGGAAGCGCAGGAAGGGGGCGTGGCTCGGAAGCGCTACCGCGGTCGGCCTGATCATTCTCGCGGTCGCGACCGCGGAAGACACTCGGTACTGATTGAGGAGACCCGACGTCGAAGAAGATCCGGCTCGCAGTCGCCTGCGAGCCGGACGCCGTCCATTCCCTCCGCCGAAAATCGATCAGAAGCCGTACCGGATGCCGACCTGGAACTGGCGCGGATAACCGCCGGCCAGAAGCTGGGTCGGGACGAGGAAGTTGCCGGACCGCCGGTCACCCGACGGGTTGACGAAGTTGACCCGGTTGGTCAGGTTGAAGAGCTCGCCGAAGACGTCGACCGTCTGCTCTCCCCCTCCCCGATAGCGGTAGCCGATCCGCATGTCGAGCTGGAAGTAGTCGGGCCCGTAGGCGCCTCTGAGCCCGCCTTCGTTCTCCACCGTGATCGCGTTCTGCCCCGTGCCGCTGTAGGCGCCGGGCGGCAGCGGGTCCGGGGACAGGCCGTTGCGGTTCGGGTCGAAGTCGCTGTCGTGGATCGTGAACGGCGTGCCGCTCATGTACCGGGCTTCTCGAGGTCCTGCTGCCTGACGAAGAAGTCCTCCGCGGTCAGGCCCCCGCTCGTGTAGAAGCCGAACCCGCTGCCGTGGAACTCGTTGGTCCCCGTCTTGCTGATGGCGTTGACGACGCCGGAGGTGGCGGACTCGTACTCCGCGTCCATCTGGTTGGTGACGACCTGGAACTCGGCGACCGCCTCGAGGGCCGGTTTCGCCTGCGACTGCCCGCCGCGCAGGTCGTCGTTGTCGGCCCCGCCGTCCAGCATGAACACGATGCCGGTCTGGTCCTGGCCGTTGATGCGGACGCCGGACGAGCTGGGGCTGCTCGACGGCGTCAACTGCACGCCGGGCAGCAGGGCGATGAAGCTGGTGAAGTTGCGGCTCGACGACGGCAGGTCCTTCAGTTCCTCCAGGGAGACGTTGCCGCCGACCTGCGTCGAGGTCAGGTCGACCAGCGGCGACTCCCGGGTGACCGTGACCGACTCCTCCAGCGCCCCGATCTGCAAGCGCGTCACTGTCATTTCGCCGTTGCTTCGTTCCGCCCCCCCGCTGAAACCAGTCTTTCCCGCCGCAGGATGCCTGTGATCCGTTCTCGCACCGAATCTGCTTCCGCACCGCACGATTCGTGGGGCCCTTGCACCGCGCCGAGACCGGACCCGACGGCCGGACCGCGCGCCCCGCGAGCAGCCGGCAGGTGTTGCCGGCGCGTCGATGCGGCCGCCCCGTCTCGACCGGGATCGAGAACGTCGGCGGCGGCCCTGTTCGGGTGCGCGCCAACGACCGACATGTATACATACCGGCCTGGTCCGCTCCGCGTGCGAGGAGACCGAGGTCGACCGGGAAGACCGACAGGCCGTCCGTCTGGTCCGCTCCGCGCGCTAGGAACCGGTCTCACGGACAAGGACTATCGCAACCAGAGGGAACGGCGCATGAGAACGTTCACCATCAGGTACGACCACCGCGGCAGGGCCGCGACCGCGACCGTGCAGGGCAACGAGATCACCACCATGAACGACCTGCTGTGCGTCCGCCACGACGGCATGCCCATCGCCGCCTTCCCGAAGGAGGACGTGCTGCACGTCACCAGCCACGGCGCCGACGACGACTGGCCGGCGCCCGCGGACGAGAATCCGGGCACGGCGCCGTGGAGCCCGGTCGCCCCGCGTCCCCGACCGACGCCGATGCGTCCGCGGAGCCCGATCCACCACGAGCCGCAGCGCGTGACCGGCGTGCGCGTGACCCGCCGGGTCGTCGGCAGGACCCGTCCGTTCGTGTCCTGATACCATCGGCTGGCGCGGGATTCCGTTCCGACGGTCCGGGGCATGCACAGACGGCTGTTCTTCGGCTTGCTGCTCGCGCCGGCGACACGGCTCGCGGCCTGCGCGCCGCCGTCCGGCGTTGCGCCCGCCGCCGCCCGGGCGGAAGCGAACCCCGCCGTGGCCGTGGTGACGTCGGGCGGTCTGGCCGCGGCCTACGATGTGCTCGCCCCGCGGTTTCAGGACGCGACCGGCATCCGGCTGGTGACCGCGTACGGCGCGTCGACCGGCGGCGCTCCCGATTCGATCCCGGCCAGACTGGAGCGCGGGGAACGTTTCGACGTCCTGATCATGTCGCAGGCCGGCCTGCACACACTCGCCGCACGGGGACTGGTCCGGCCGGACACGCGGGTCGATCTGGCCAGCTCGTCGATCGGCATGGCGGTGCGCGAGGGAGCGCCCCTGCCGGACATCAGCACGCCCGAGGCGTTCGTGGAGACGTTGCTCGCAGCCGAGTCCATCGGCTACTCGGCGAGCGTCAGCGGGACCTACGTGTCCACGGAACTGTTTCCCGGGCTCGGCTTGGCCGAGCAGCTCGCACCGAAGAGCCGGCGCATCGTCAGCGAACGCGTGGCCGCGGTCGTGGCGCGCGGCGACGTCGAGGTCGGCTTTCAGCAGGTGAGCGAGATACTGTCGATCGAGGGTGCGGCGTACGCCGGTCCCATTCCGGACGAATATCAGAGGGTGACGATGTTCTCGACGGGGATCACGACGGACGCGGACAATCCGGCCGGCGCGCAGCAGCTCATTGACTTCCTGTCTTCTCCGGAGGCGGCCCCGACGATCGCCGCGACGGGCCTCGAGCCGCTGGCGAGCGTGAGCTGACGGACCGTTTTCGAGACGCGCTCGCGCGAGACAAGGTGGCGTCGGAAGCGCGAACGACGTCCGGCGTGTGCCGCAGGCTGCCGAAACCGACTCGGCGGCCTGCGACGGCGCCGCCTCTTCCCGATCAGCTCGCCGGCACCGCCTCCATCAGCAGCGCCAGAGCGCGCCGCAGCGCCTGTCCGCCGAACCGCGCGCCGCGATAGTGCCCCTGCCGGACGACGACCAGGTCGTGCGACGGAACGATCAGGGTCGTCTGGCCGCCTGCCCCGGACATGTAGTACGCGTCGCGCGGGACCGGGAACGAGCCGGTGCCGTTGATCCAGAAGAAGCCGCCGTAGATCGGCCGGCCGTCGGCCTCCCACGCGGGCGCCACGGTGCTGACGAAGTCGACGAAGCCCTCCGGGAGGATCCGCTCGCCGTTCCAGACGCCGTCCTGCAGGTAGAGGTTGCCGAGCCGCGCCCAGTCGCGGGCCGGGGCCAGCTCGTAGCCCTGCAGCAGGTAGTTGCCGTAGGGATCGGTCTCCAGCACGAATCCGCGGACGCCGATCCGGTCGAAGAGTTCGCGCTGCGGGAACGACAGGTACTCGTCGCCGCGGCCCTCCACGCCGAGCCGGACCAGGTAGTTGGTCAGCACCGGATCGGAGTTGCGATAGCGGCCGATGGTGTTCGGCGGCCACTGCTGGGGACGGGTCGCCGCCCACTCGAAGGAGTTCGCCGAGCCGGTGTAGACGTAGAGATGGTCGGGATAGCCGAGCGACGGATCGAGGTCCGGATCGGCGACGCCGCGGAACCGGATGCCGCTGGACATGCGCAGGATGTCCGCGATGCGGATCTGTCGGCGCGGATCTCCGGGCGTCTGCCACTCCGGCACCGGCGCGGGCTGGTAGAGCTCGTAGACGCCCTGCTGGATCAGCACGCCCATCAGGGTCGCGGTCAGGCTCTTGCCCATCGACCAGCTTTCGAGCGGCGTGCGCATGGTGATGCCGGGACCGTAGCGCTCGCCGATGATGCGTCCCTTGTGGGTCACGACGAACGCCGCGGTCAGTCCCTCGGCCGGCTCGAAGGCGGCGTCGACCGCCTGCCGGACCTTGTCCGCGTCGATGTCGGCGGGCAGCGGCGTGCCGGGCAGCACGTCTCCCATCGGCCACGGCGTGGTCGCCGGGTCCGGCAGCGCACTCCGGATGTCGATCGGCTCGAAGAAGACGTCGTCCTCCCCGACCGGCAGGGTGACGCAGCCGTGATCGCCGTTCAGCTTCGCGGTGCGGACGACCCCGTTCGGCAGGGTCAGGTGGATGCGCCGCTCGTCGTTGTCGACCTCGCGGTTCGTGACGCGGCGCCGGTGCTCGTAGGGTCCGCTGAAGAACCCGACGCTCTCGGCCGCGAAGTCCGGGTCGAGACCGGTGACGAAGACGGCCGAACAAAGGGTCTTGGCGAAGCCGGAGATGTGGTGCGACAGCGGGTCGCCGGGCGGGGCGACGTACTCGGTGTCGAGCTCGGCCGCCGCGGCGCGGGCCAGCATCGCCGCGCGCTGGCCGGCCTGCTCCCCGCCGGCCGGCGCCGCGAAGAGCGCGTTCCAGGCCAGAAGAATGCAGACCGGAACCGCGGCCGGTCCCGACAGGCGCAGCTCGACCTTGTGCATGTGCTCACGATATCTCGACTCCATAGGCACCCCCTCCGTCAAGTCGCCGGACTTGAAGCGTAGCACGCGCACCGGCTTCCGCCCTTGCCGCGACGGCGGAACCCGCGGTGCGGGACACCAGGGATGGGGGTGCTACAATGCGAGCCGTTCGACAGTATTTCTCCGAGGAGTTGCCATGTCGCCAGCACGCCGCGTTCACCGGACGTTCGCCGCCGTCCTCGCGCTCACGCTCGGCCTCTCCGCCGGCGCCGGGGCCCAGGTGCTGGACGCTCCCGACCCCGCCCAGATGGAGGGCGCGCCGGACCTGGGATATCGGCCCGTGCCGCACGGGCTGCAGATCCCGGACGACGTCGAGATGGGCGCGCCGTCCAGCGTCGGCTGGACCTCCATGAACCGGATTCTCGTGTTCAACCGCGGCCCGAACCCGCTGATGGAGTTCGAGCCGGACGGCACCTTCGTGCGCGCCTGGGGCCAGGGCCAGTACGACCGGCCCCACGGCATGCGCGTCGATTCCGAAGGCCACATCTGGACTACCGACGTCAACGGCGACACCGTGCGCAAGATGAATCCCGAAGGCGACGTGCTGCTGACCATCGACCCCGACGACACGCCGCTGATGAACGAGCCGACCGACCTCGCCATCGGCCTCGAGGGCGAGATCTTCGTGCTCGTCGGCCACGGGCGCGGCGACCCGCACGTGCTGAAGTTCGACCCCGAAGGCTCGCTGCTGAAGTCGTGGGGCGAGGCCGGCACGGGGCCCAGCGAGTTCGACACGCCGCACTCGATCGTCATCGATACGGAGGGGATGGTCTACGTCGCCGACCGGCAGAACCGGCGCATTCAGATCTTCGACAGCGACGGGAACTACATCAGGGAATGGGCCTACAAGGGACTCCCGTGCGGGCTCTACATCCATTCCGACGGCACGATGTACATGGTCAGCGGCTTCGCCGGCGAGATCCTCGAGCTGGACGAGAACGGCAGGGCGGTCGGCGCCAACGGCCAGCCCGGCCGCGGGCTCGGCGAGTTCGGCGAGGCGCATTACATGACGATGACGCCGAACGGCGACATCTTCGTCGCCGACACGGTGCGGCCGGAGCTCCACAAGTACGTGCAGCAGTAGCCGCCGCGGACTCGTTCGGGGGCCGCCGTCCGGCGACCGGGCTCCGACCGTCCGGTCACTGTCACTTCCGGGGTATTCGATCAGCGGGTCGCTCCATAAATGGTGAGCAGGAATCAGGCCGCCGCGGAGCGACGCCGCGCGCTCGCGGCCAACGAAACCGAGGCCCCTGCACAGCGGAGGAACGGAGCATGCCGGCGATTCTGCGAGCCGCGGCGATGGCGGCCGGCGCGCTGACGATCGGAGTCGGGCTCGCGGCGCCGGCCGGCGCGCAGGACGACGACGAGCGGGAGTACCTGACCGACCTGCGCGAGATCAACGTCTTCGTCGACGATCTCGCCCCGGACGCCGAGGCGGCCGGGTTGACCCGCGACGGCATCGAAGCCGCCGTCGCGGCGCGCCTGCGGGAACGGCGCGTGCCGCTGGGCCGCTCGCAGCGCGCCGGCGATCTCTACGTGCGGGTCGGGACGCACCGCGGCGCTACCGGCCTGTACGCCTACTTCGCGCGGGTGTCGCTGCAGCAGCTCGTCACCATCGAAGGCAACCAGCAGCGGGCCTTCGTCGACACCTGGGACCTCGACTCGCTGGGGACGGTCGGCGCAGGCAACCTGCCGCAGGTGCAGGGCGTCGTGCTGCAGATCGTGGACGCGTTCATCGACGACTACTTCTCGGTGAACCGCCGGCGATAAACCCGCCGGCGGCGGCCGCGTCCGACACGGCGGCGGAAGCACTTCCTGTCCAACCGGCTTCGGGAGGGTCGCGGTGCCGGCGGTGGCTGGCGGCCGGCGCGTTTCAGTAGAATCGGCGGCGCCCGGAGACACCCTCACGGAGGAAAGGTCATGCGATCCGCCACTTTCACCGTCGCCGCCGCTGCTTCGTTCGCCGTTCTACTGGTCGGGGCGACCCCCACCGCCGGCCAATCGTGGTCCCCGCCGTCACCCGACGAGCGCTGTCCCAGCAAGTGGGGCGCCGGCGACGAGCGGGGCGCCGCCAACCACATGGGCCCCGACACGGTGCTCCGGGCGGCGCGCCTGATCCGGACGGGACGCGTGGTCGAGCTCGGCCAGGTGCTGAGAAGCTCGATGCCGCTCGGCGCGCGGCACTTCGACCTCTACATGAAGCCGACCGGCATGAACGTCGGCTCCAACCGCCGCGGCTCGAACGAGGAGCTGGTCGTCACCGAGATGGGCCAGGTGGGCACGCAGTTCGACGGGTTCACCCACCAGACCATCGGGGACAGCCTCTACAACTGCTTCGACCAGAACGAGATCATGACGCGGAGCGGGTTCTCGCGGCTCGGCGTCGAGAACGTCGGCACGCTGATGACGCGCGGCGTGCTCATCGACGTGGCGGCGCTCAAGGGCGTCGACATGCTGCCCGACCGGTACGAGATCACGGTGGACGATCTGCAGCAGGCGCTGGAGCAGCAGGGCGTGGGGTTGGAGCCGGGCGACGCGGTGCTGATCCACACCGGATGGGGCGTGCTCTGGGATACCGACGCCGAGCGCTTCATGGCGGGCAACCCGGGGATCGGCGTAGCCGCGGCGCAGTGGCTCGTGGAACGGGATCCGATGCTGCTGGGCGCCGACAACCAGCCGGTCGAGGTCTCGCCCAACCCGGACCCGGAGCTCTCGTTGCCGATCCACCAGATCATGCTGGTGGTCAACGGCATCCACCTGGTGGAGCGGATGCGGCTCGACGAGCTGGCCGCGGCCGGGGTGTACGAGTTCGCGTTCGTCGTGCAGCCGCTGAAGATCGAGGGCGCCACCGGATCGACCGTCGCCCCGGTGGCCATCTACTGACGTTGAACACCGCGCGCCCTCCGAGACGGACTGCAGGGAATCCGTCTCCGGTCGGCTCGCGGTGGGACCCGGCCCGCGGGCGCCGCGGCTACCGGCCGCCAGCGGCCTCTCTCGCCTCCAGGGCGCGCGCGCCGCCCAGCATGAGGGGCATCGAGTGGTGCCCTTCGTGGCAGGCGTATTCCCACTTCTCGCCGTCGAGCGCCTTCATCGGCACCTCGAACGTCCACGGGCGCTCCCAGGTTTCCGGGTCGTCGACGGCGGCCTGGTAGAGCAGGGTCTCGGCGTCGACGCGGGTCAGGCGCTCGGTCAGGTGCATGCTGCCGGTCGTGGAACGCCACTGCCGCCGGGCATCGAAGTTCGTCGTCTCGATGACCAGGGTGTCGCCCTCCCAGTGCCCGCGCGACTCGCCCGACCACTGGAGCATGTCGGCGGGGAGCGGGGAACGGCCGTCGAGCGGGACGATGCGCGCGGTGTTCACCATCTCGGTCACGATGGCGACGTGGTCCGGCGTCTGGAACAACTGCATGTTGTTGTTGTAGGCGCTCGGGGTCATCGGCGGCCCGGCGTTGAAGCCCAGGAGGCAACGGTCGTAGGTGCTGAAGTCCAGCCACGAGTCGGCCGGCTGGTTGCGCCGGTGCTCCCGGCGCGCCTCCACGCGGCGCTGCCCCTCCGGCGTGAGCGGCGGATACCGTCCGTTCGGCGGGTCGATGATCAGCGACGTGCGGCCCGTGTCGACCGCCTCCAGCCCCTGATCGAGCCAGGTGTGGTTGTAGGAGCCGTTCCCGCCGTCCGGCCGCCGGTCGACGTTGCCGCCCACCTCCGTGCGCTGGGCCGGCAGATCCAGGAAGTCGTTCAGGCGGTCGAGCGCACGCTGCTCCAGGTCGGCCACTTCCTCCGCGGTCAGGAACTCCCTGTCGGCGAGCGCTTCCGGCCGCTCCATCCGGGTGATGCTCCGGAAGTCCCAGACACCTCCGAGGTCGGGCGCGCCCCAGGCGGTCCGCGGCGGCTCGGTCTGGGCGCCGGCGGGCGCCGCCGCCAGAGGCAGGAGCGCGGCCGCCCCCAGGATCGCACCCGCGAAGGTCGTCATTCGACAGCTCATCTCGTCCTCCCGTTCACGAGGCTGCCCACACCGGCATGTGAAGCAGCGAGGTCCGGCTTCAATCCCACCGCCGGCCCCGGTGGCGGCCGGGGCCGGGATCGTCGATCCTCCCGTCCAGGCCGCGCGCGAAGCCGAGCGGATACGGCACCCGCAGCACCACCCACTCGCCGGTCTCCCGGAGCAACGCCAGGCAGCGAGTCGGACCCGGGCGCGCTCGGCACGTTGGTCCCCAACCCGAGCGTGTCGAACTGATCGACCCAATTGTAGTGGTAGTCGGCGCTGCCCGGGTCGGTCACGCCTTCATCTGCGGCCCGGGCGTGGGGTACCGGTCCAGCCCTCCGGGCAATGCCGGCCGGTCGCCTCCGGCCCGTTCTTCCGGAACAGCGTGTCGAGGTCGTCGGTCTCGGCGATGACCCAGACGCCCGCCTCCGGACCGCCCGGGCTGCGGACCACGCCGCGCAGGTCGTCCCCTCCGACGTTCGTGTCCGGCTCCTGCGCAGCGCCGGGCGCTGTGGCGAGGGCTGCGACCACCACCATTGCGAGCAACTTGATTCGTGCATGCGGTGTCATGCGACCACCTCCGGTTCCCGGACCCGGACGCCGCCCGCGCCGTGATTCTGCATCGGTTCCCGGATTTCTTCCACCCCCCCATCGCGACGCCGTCTCGGCGTGATCCTCGCGGCGCCGGTCGAATGCTCGTACAATGGTGGCGCTCTCGGGAGCGGAACCACGGATCGGAATCTGGAGCAATCGACGATGAGACATCTCTCGCGCGCACTCATGGTGGTGGCGGTCGCGGCGCTGCTGTTCGGCGTCGTGTCGAGCGTGGCCGCGCAGGACTGGCCGCAGTGGCGCGGCCCGGCGCGCGACGGCGTGGCGGCGGCCTTCGACGTGCCGGCGAGCTGGCCGGACACGTTGCGCCGGCAGTGGTCGGTGGAGATCGGACTCGGCTACGCCAGCCCGGTGCTCATCGGCGACCGGCTGTACATGTTCACCCGGCAGGGCGACGACGAGGTCATGACCGCGCTCGACGCCGCCACCGGCGAGACGGTCTGGCGGACGAGCTACGCAGCGCCGTTCAACATGAACCCGGCGACCGCACGGCATCGCGCGGGGCCGAAGTCGACGCCCACGTTCGCGGACGGCCGTCTCTTCACCCACGGCATGACCGGCGCCGTCACCGCCTTCGACGCGGCCGGCGGGGAGCAGCTCTGGCAGTATCCGGGCACCGGCCTCACACCGCTCTTCCACACGTCGATGTCGCCGCTCGTCGACGGCGACCTGGTCGTCGTCCACGTCGGCGGCCACGACGACGGCGCGTTGACGGCGTTCGACGCCGCCACCGGCGCGGTGCGCTGGAGCTGGGACGGCGACGGTCCCGCCTACGGCTCGCCGATGCTGTTCGAGCTGGGCGGGACGCGGCAGGTGGTCGTCTTCACGCAGGAGCACTTCGTCGGCGTGTCGCTCGAAACCGGTGCGCTGCTCTGGAGCCGGCCGTTCACGACGGCGGCCACGACCACCTCGCAGACGCCGATCCTCTACGAGGACATGGTGATCGAGAACGGCCGCGGGAACGGGGTGACCGCGTTCCGCGTCCGCCCGGGGAGCGGCCGCTGGACCACCGCGAACGTCTGGCACACCGACGAGGTGTCGCTGCACATGACCAACGGCGTCGTCAACGACGGCGTCCTCTACGGGCTCTCGCACCGGAACAGCGGCCAGTACTTCGGCCTCGATCTCGACACCGGCGAGGTCCTCTGGACGAGCGCCCCGCGGCAGGCCGAGAACGCCTCGATCCTGCGCTCCGGCGACACCATTCTCGCGCTGGAGGACGACGCCGAGCTGGTGGTCCTGGCCCACAGCCGCAGCCGGTTCTCACCGATAAAGCGCTACGAGGTCGCCGACAGCGAGACCTGGACGGCGCCGACCCTGTCGGGCAACCGACTCTTCATCAAGGACGTTTCGTCGCTGACGCTCTGGACGCTCGACTAGGCGCCGCGCCGCAGGGAACGGCGCCGGCGCAGACGACGCCGTGCTGGCCGAATCCAGCCCGGATCTACGAGGGAGTGGGGAAATGACGCCGAAAGCACGCAGACAGCTTCGACTCGGCCTGGCCGTGGCCTGCCTCGCCGCAACGGGGATCCTGTACGTCGCCGCCGATTCGGGCGGGACGCTCGCCGCCGCGCAGAGCAACTTCGTCGGGGGCGCGCCGACGCGGCCGGACGCTTCCGACATCCGCGCCGTCCGCCTGCGGTTCGAAGCCGGGGTGCGGTCCAACTGGCACAGCCACGGCAACTGGCAGATCATCATGGCCGAAGAGGGCCAGGGCCGCACCCAGGTCCGCGGGGAGCCGATGCAGATCATGGAGCCGGGCAACCCGGTGTACGCCGGACCGGGGGTCGTCCACTGGCACGGGGCCGCGCCGGACCAGCACGTCGTGCAACTGACCTTCGTCAGCGGGCAGACGAGCTGGGAGGAGCCGGTCAGCGAGGACGACTACCTCGGGAGGTAGTGGCGTGCAGAAGCGGAAGTCGAGCGTGAAGACGCGCGCCGCCAGCCTCTGCAGGCGCGCCGCAAGCCGGGAAGTCAGCGCGGGTTTCGCGGCGGCCGCCGTCTGCATGGGCGCCCTGACGCTCACCGGCGCCTACCCGGTCGCGGCCCAGGAGACGAGCGAGCCGTCGGTCTGGGACGGCGTCTACTCGGGGGAGCAGGCGGCGCGCGGCAGGAAGCTCTACGAGTCTACCTGCGCCCGGTGCCACGGGGAGGATCTCTCGGGTGCGAACGCCCGACCGCTGGCCGGCGAGAGCTTCATCCGCGACTGGGGCGGCCTGAAGCTGGACGGCGTCCTCACGCGGGCGAAGACAATGCCGCCGGGGGCCGCAGGCAGCCTCGGGGAAGCGGGATACGTCGACATCATCGCCTACTTGCTTGAAGTGAACGACTTCCCGCACGGCGAGGCCGAGTTGACGGCCGAGCGCGCCGGCGAGGTGCTCGTCTACGGCGCGGACGGCCCCGACGCGGTGCCGAACTTCGCCATGGTGCAGGTGGTCGGCTGCCTCGCCCGCGACGACCGCACCTGGATCGTCACCGACGGCAGCGAGCCGATCCGCACGCGCGACCCCGACGCCTCGACCGGCGACGTGCTTACGCTCACCCGGGCCACGCCGCTCGGGACCAACACGTTCGAGTTGATGTACGTCTTTCCGGATCCGGATCCCTACGAGGGTCACCGGATCGAGGCCAAGGGCTTCCTGATCCGGCGGGAGGACGCCGCCGATGTGATCAACGTGACGACTGTGGCGAGCCTGGACGCCGCCTGCACGCCGTAGCCGGGGCACCCATGCCCAAGCGTTGCGCTCGTCTCCTGACCGTCGTCGGACTCGTCGTCGCTCTCTTCGCGTGCGGCGAGTCCGCCCGGCCCGCCGACACCGCCGGGGCATCCCCGACGGAGGCCCTGTCCGCGACAGAGCGCCGGTTCGTCGGCGCGTGGTCGCTGGCCGGCATCGAGCGGCGCGGCGCCGACGGCGCGCCGCTGGCGGGGCCGCTCGAAGACCGTCTCGGATACCTCATCTACGACGCGGCCGGCTATATGGGGGTGACGATCATGCGCCCCGACCGGACGGCGCACCCGGAGGACGGCCCGACCACGAACGAGGCGCTCGCGCAGTTCGGCAGCTACACGTCGTACTTCGGGCGGTTCACCGTCGACGAGGCCGAGGAAACCGTCACGCATCACGTCGAGGGAAGCCTCGACCCGCGCGGCGTCGGCGCGGACTACCCGCGTTCGTACGCCTTCACCGAGGATCGCCTGACCCTCCAGCCGCCTCCCGGCGCCGACGGTTCGACAACGCTCGTGACCTGGGTGCGGCAAACCGAGCTGCCGGCGTCGGAGACAACCGATACGCACCGGCAACTCTTCGGCGCGTACCGCATCGAGTCGGTCTCCCGCCACACCACCGACGGCTATGCGGTGGAGGTCGACCAGTACGAGACCGCCTACCTCTTCTACACGCCGTCGGGACACATGTCGGTGCACCTCATGCGACCCGGCCGCACGCCGTACACCGGCGATCGACCGACCGCCGACGAAGCGCTGCGCCTGACCGAGAGCTACGGAAGCTACTTCGGCCCGTACTCGGTGCGCGAGATGGCGGGCTGCATCACGTGTCCCGGTCCGCGGGACCAGGGCTATCTGACCCATCATCGAGTCGGCAGCGAGGATCCGCGAGGCACCGGCACGGACGTGCGGCGCTACTACGAGCTGACCGACACACACCTCACGTTGCGGCCTCCGGTGCGCATGGACGACGAGGGCCGCGAGGTGGTGACCGCGCTCCGCTGGGAGCGGCTGCCTCCTCGATAGGACGACTCCGGTCGCTCCCCCCGCGGGCGGCGGCGAAGCCCGCGGAGAGGTCCGGATCCGGAGGTCCCGCCCGTCGCTCCCCGCTGTCGGCGGCGAAGCTCTCGGTCCGGCCGCGCGGTCAGTCAGTCGGCGGCGTCGGATTCGTCGGCCGGCGCCTGCCACAGCACGGCGAGCTTCCTGCGCCTTGCGGCGCAGTCCCGCAGATACAGGTTGATGAGCGTCAGAATCGCTCTTCCGAGTGCGACACGTCCGGGTCGGGCAATCAAGAGCGCGAACTCGTCGAGGAATACCGACCGGGCCTCTTCGAAGGGGCACCCGTGCTTGCGCCGGTTCAGTGTGTTCCGTTCGTCCCAGTCGAAGCGGATGCCGGCCATGCACTGTGCAACAACTACATTGCAATTTGACGACGGGGGGGAAAATGGTTCTGCTCCAATTTTGATAGTTGTCGAAAAAGCAATTCGCAATTTATACCGCAGTGAAAATACTTGTAAACTGTCCGCGTGCCGGTCACGCCCCGATACCTCGCGGCACAGGTCGAGCAGGATCTCGCCAGGAAGATGGTCTTCGTGGCCGGTCCCCGGCAGGTCGGCAAGACCACGCTCGCCCGGATGCTGCCGGGAGCCCGCCGGGGCTACCTCAACTGGGACGTCGCGGAGGACCGCGAGCGCATCCTCCGCCGCGAGCTTCCCGCCTCCGGACTGTGGGTGTTCGACGAGATCCACAAGTACACGGACGGGCGCGAGGTCGACTTCGTGGTCGTGGACCGGCGGCAGCCGGTGCGCTGCGTCGCGTGCACGTGGGCCGACTCCCCGGTCGCCAAGAGCCTGCGCTACTTCAAGGTGCGCTTCCCGACTGCGACGCGTGGCAAATCTCGGCGACCGGGACGAAGAACTACGTGAACGCCGACGGCATCCGCGTCGCCCCGGCCTTGACGCTGTTGAGGACGCTGGTGTAGCGGTCGCATTGACAGTACGTTCGTGCCCCGGATTTGATGACTCGTGACCACGTCGTCCGTCGCGCCCTACCGATGTACGATGCCGACATGCAACGACCGCTGCCCGATTCGGCGCTCGATGCCGTGGCCTCGGCGGCCCGTGCGATAGTCGGGCTCGATCTGCTGATCCTGTTCGGATCGCGGGCCCGCGGCGACGCGCGGCCGGGCGCGGACTGGGACTTCGGCTACCTGGCAGATGCGGCGGCCGACGTGCCGGGGTTGTTGGCCGCACTGGTAGAGGTACTCGAAGACGACCGCGTCGATCTGGTGGATCTTGGTCGAGCAAGCGGTCTGCTGCGGTATCGGGCGGCGCGTGATGGACTGCTGGTGTACGAGGCCGCGGCGGGCCTGCTCGATCGGTACAGCCTTGGAGCGGTGCAGTTCTGGTGCGAGAACGCGCCCGTCTTCGAACGCGGGTACGACGAAGTCCTGGAGGCCCTGCGGCGGTGAGCGTTCTCGACCAGGCCGTGCTCGCCGAGCGCACCATGACCGTCCAGCGCCATCTGGCGAGGGTGGCGGACCGGCTGCCGGCATCGTCGGCCGACTTTCACCCGGCGACCGATGCATCGGACGCCGTCGTGCTCCATCTCTGGCAGGCCACGCAGATCGTGATCGACGTCGCGATGGGCGCCTGTCTGGCGCTGCGGCTGGGCACCCCCGGCACCTACGCGGATGCGTTCCGTCGTCTCGAGACGGCCGGCATCATCGAAACCGTCCTCGCCGACCGTCTCGTCCGTGCGGCCGGATTTCGCAACGTCGTGGCCCACGCTTACGAGTCGCTGGACCTGAAACGGGTCCACCAGGCGGCCACCGACGGACCTGCCGATCTTCTGGCGTTTCTCGGCCGTCTGACGAACCACACACGGTAGGCGGCGGGGCACCGGCTCGGCGGTCCCGCCGCGCTACCGCCGCCTACTGACCTACCGGAACCGGCACGCCGGCTGCCTCCATCGCCGTGCGAATGGCGGCGGCGGTCGCCGGACTGCGCTGGACGTTCATGCCACGGTGCACGCCCGTCGCGATGTCGAGCGGTGTCCACCCCTGCGAATTGGGCTGGTTCCAGACATCGACGCCCGCACCCGCCTCGGCCAGCAGCGTCACCACGCCGGGTACGTGCTTGTAGGCGGCCCCGTGCATGGCGGTCTCCCCGTTGTCGTCGACGGCATTCAGGTCGCCGCCGAGCGCCAGCGCCACCTTGACCGCTTCGAGGACCTCCGGCTCCGTGCCGGGATCCTCGCCCGGCGCGGAGGTGCCGACCCCGGCCGCCACCATCAGCGGCGTGGTGTCGTCCTCGTTCGGCAGCAGCGGATCCGCGCCCAGCTCCGCGAGAAGCTGCATCAGGTCGGCGTCGCCGGTACGCGCCGCGAGCAGGAACGGCGTCCCCCCGACGAAGTTGAGCCGGGTGATCCCGGCCGGCGGCCGGCGCGTGACGCGGGCGTTCACGTCGGCCCCGGCGGCCACGATCTTCCGCACGAAGTCCAGGCTCGTCATGTTGCCGGAGCCCTTGGGCGCCGGGTTGTTGCTGCCGGCGATGCCCGCCTTGCGCACCCACGACACCTGGTGCAGCGCCGTCCAGCCGCGCGTGGCGACGTTGACGTCGGCCCCGCGGTCCACCAGCAGCGCGGCCAGCTCGTAGTGGGCGTTGGCGGCAGCCAGCAGGAACGCGTTCAGCCCGGTGGCCGAGCGCTCGGCGCTGGTGCCGCCGCGGCGCGTCTCCTGGGTGACGGGGAGCGACTCCTCTACGTCGCCCCCGGCCTCGAGCAGCGTCTGCACGACGCCGACCCGCCCTTCGCGCACCGCGAACAGCAGCGGGGTCCAGCCCTTCGTGGACCGCGCGGAGACGTCGGCGCCGTACGACAGCATCGTCGGAATCAACTGCGCATGCCCCTCGGCCGCGGCCCACATCAGAGCCGTCTGCCCGCGCCAGGACTCGGCCGCGTTCACGTCGGCGCCGCGGTCCAGCAGCAGCCTGACGACGTCGAGATCTCCGGTGCGCGCCGCCGTCATCAGGGCCGTCTCTCCCTCCGCCAGCGTCGTGCCGGCGTCGGCCCCGGCGTCGAGCAGCAGTTCCACGACGGCCGCGTTGCCGTTGGTGCAGGCCAGCGAGATGGGACGCACGCCGTAGCGGTTGGCCGCCGTCGCATCGGCGCCCGCGTCGAGCAGGAGCTCGACGATCGCGGCGTCGTTCGCGTGCACCGCCCAATGGAGCGGCGTCGTGCCGTCGGGGTCCGCGGCGGTGACGTCGGCCCCGCGCGCGAGCGCCGCGCGCACCCCGGCGTCGTCCACGGCCTTGATCGCGCCGATCAGGCCGGCGTCGGCCGCCTCCGCCGCCACGGCGGGGGCGGCTCCGCTGAACGCAGCGAAGATAGACAGGAGCGCAACAAACGAGAGCATCGAGCGGTGCATGGGAAAGCTCCTTGCAAATGCGATGCGGGCTGCCGGCCTGATGTGAAGCCGACAGCCCGCGGTTCCTGCATATCGCAGTCTCCCGTCGACCGCGCCCGCGCTACAGCGACAGCGGCTCGACCACCTCGCCGAGGTGCCCGGTGCTGTCGGCGAACTCGTCGAGGCGCACGCCGACGTCGTCGAGCAGCGTCAGGTGGAGGTTCGCCAGCGGGGTCAACTCGTCGTACTTGACGTGCCGGCCGCCCGCGATCTTCGACCCGGCGCCGCGCGCCACGACGACCGGCAGGTTGCGGTGATCGTGCACATTCGGGTTGCCGAGGCCGCTGCCGAGCATGTACGTCGTATGGTCGAGCAGCGTCCCGTCGCCGTCCTCGGTCGTCTTCAGCTTCTCGATCAGGTAGCCGAAGAGCGAGACGTGGTACTGGTTGATCTTCGCCAGCTTGGCGAGCTTCTCCGGATCGTCGACGTGGTGCGACGTCGGGTGGTGCGGCTCCGGGACCCCGATCTGCGGGTAGGTCCGCGTACTCGCCTCGCGCGCCATCTGGAAGGTGATGACACGGGTCAGGTCGGCGCGCAGGGCCAGCACCTGCAGATCGTACATCAGCTTGACGTGATCCTCCCAGACCTCCGGCACGGCGGTCGGACGCGTGAGGTCGCTCAGCGGCGAGTCGGTGGCCGACTGTTCGGCGCGCTGGATGCGGCGCTCGACCTCGCGCACGGTGTCGAGGTACTCGTTCACCCGGTGCTTGTCGCCCGTGCCGAGCTGCGACTGCAGGCTGGCCATGTCGTCGAGCACCCAGTCGAGGATGCTGCGGTTGGTCTTCAGCTCCGCCTGCCGCTGCGCGGGAGTCCCGCCGTCGCCGAAGAGCCGCTCGAAGACGACGCGCGGGTCGGCCTCGGTCGGGTTCGGTGCGGTCGGCGACGCCCACGACAGGCTGTTCATGTAGACGCAGGCGAACCCGTTGTCACAGTTGCCGACCTGCGCGATCAGGTCGGTCCCGATCTCCAGCGACGGCAGCGGCGTGTCCCGGCCGATCTGCTTCGCCGCGATCTGGTCGACCGACGTCCCGTTGACGTAGTCGCTGCCCTCGGTGCGCTTCGGCCGCACGCAGGTCAGGAACGCGGAGTTCGCCGAGGCGTGGTTCCCGGAGATGTGCGCGGCGTCGATCTCGAGGTTGGTGATGATGCTCACGTCGTCGAGATGCGGCGTCAACGGCGACAGCGACGGCGACAGGCGGGTCAGCCTGCCGACCTCGGCCGGCGTCCACGGCTCCGGGTTCATCCCCATCGGGATGTAGACGTAACCGAGCCGCCGCGGCGCCGCCGCGGCCGTCTTGGCGAGCGCCGACGAGGCCGGGACCATGGCGTCGAGCAGCGGCAGCGCCAGCGTGGCCCCCACGCCGCGCAGGAACGTCCGCCGGGGGAGCGCCGTCTTCGTGATCATCATGACTGGGATCTCCTCATCTGGAAGGGAGTGCTCTCGACGATGCCGAGGATGAGCGACGACAGCCGATAATCGTCGGCCGCGGCCGCCCGCGTTATCGCACGAACCGCCGGCGCGTCGGCGTGGTCGAGTCCACGGCCGAGCGCGTAGGTCAACAGCTTCTCCGTCACGGTGCCGACGAACACCTCGGGGCGTTCGAGCAGCGCCTCGCGTAGGCCGGCGACGCCGTCGAAGTCCTCGCCGCCCGGCAGGTTGCCCGCCGCGTCAATCGCGGTCCCGCCCTCGGCGTCCCGCCAGCGGCCGACGGCGTCGAAGTTCTCCATCGACAGGCCGGCCGGATCCATGATCCGGTGGCAGACGGCGCACTGCGGATTCTGCCGATGCGCCTCCATCCGCTCGCGCATCGAGACGATGCGGGTGTTCGACCGCGTCTCGTCGAGGGGCGGCACGTTCGCCGGCGGCGCCGGAGGCGGCGTCCCGAGCAGGTTCTCCAGGATCCACTTCCCGCGCAGCACCGGGGACGTCCGCGTGGCGTACGAGGTCACCGTCAAGATGCTGCCGTGCCCGAGCAGGCCGGCCCGTGGGCTGCCCGCCGGCAGGTCGACGCGCCGGAAATGGTCGCCGTAGATGCCGGCGAATCCGTAGTGCCGCGCGACCCGCTCGTTGGCGAAAGTGTAGTCGGCGGTCAGCAGATCGACGACGCTGCGGTCCTCTTCGAGGATGCTCCGGAACAACAGTTGCGTCTCGCGGCGGAAGCTCTGCCGCAGGTTGTCGTCGAAGTCCGGGAAGAGCCGGGCGTCGGGCCGCACCGCGTCGAGGTTCCGCAGGTGCAGCCACTGCGACGCGAAGTTCGTCGTCAGGGTCTCGGCCCGCGGGTCGGCCAGCATCCGCTGCACCTGCGCCCGGAGCACGGCCGGGTCGCTCAGCCGGCGGGCCGCCGCCACGTCGATCAACTCGTCGTCGGGCAGGCTGCTCCACAGGAAGAACGACAGCCGCGAAGCCAGTTCCAGGTCACTGACCCGGTAGGGGGCGCCGGGCGGCACGCCGGCCGGGTCGCGCTCGATGCGGAACAGGAACTCCGGGCTGGCGAGCAGCGCGCGCAGCGCCGTCTCGACGCCGGTCTCGAAGCCGCCCGCGGCGTAGCCCCGGTGATAGAAGGAGACGAGCCGATCGAGATCGGCCACCGTCACCGGGCGCCGGTAGGAGCGGCGGGCCAGCCCGGCGATAATCGCGGTCGCGCACTCCTCCGCCTCGGCGTCGGACGCCCCGGCCGGCGGCCGGCACGAAAAGATGCGCGCGCGGCTCGGCGTCTCCCCCACTCCGGTGGGATCGAACGGACCGACGATCGACACGGACCGCACCGCCGGCTGCTGCCGGGGATGGCGGTCCATGTTGAAGTGGGCGTCGTAGGGCTGCCGTGTCGTCTCGATGAGCGCGGAGTTCTTCTTGATGAAGGTGGCGCCGACCACGTGCGGCCCCGCCGGCGCCGGGATGCGCACGTTGAGGTGATTGTCGATGCCTTCGTCCGCGTAGTACGCGGCGTTGGCCTGCATGACGTAGTTGCGGCTCGGCTCCATGGTGAACAGGGCGAGCCGCTCGCCGTCCAGGGTGATCTCCACGTCGTGCGGCTCGGTCAGCCCCTCGACGTTCTCGTTGCGGTTGCGCTGCAGGCGGACCTGGATCTCGTACTCGCCGTCGGCCGGAAACGTGTGCTCGACCGCGGTGCCGCCGCGGGTCCCGAACGGCAGGCCGGCGACGTGGTCCTCCTGGGTCCGGTCGGCGGGCACCACGACGACGCGGCTGCCGGGCGCCGGCAGGTCGCTGCCCACCGCCAGCCGGCTCACCTTCTGCGCCGCCGCGAGGTACCGCTCCATCAGGGTCGGCGACAGGCCGCCCGCGTTCACGTTGTCGAAGCCGAAGGCAGAGTCGTCGCGCGGCAGCAGCGCGGTGACGTCCATGTCCAGGGCCAGCAGGTCGCGCACCGCGTTCTGGTACTCCGTACGGTTCAGCCGGCGGAAGGTCGCGGTGCGTCCGGGGTCCGGAGTCGCCGCGGCGGCCGCGTCGAGGGCGGTCTCGATGGAGGCCAGGACGCGCGCGTAGGTGGCGTCGTCCGGCCGGGGGCGCGGTCGCGGCGGCATCGCGCCGGCGCGCAGCTTGCGGACCACCTTCTCCCACACGTCGCGATGCGCGGCGACGTCGGCGACGTCGACGCCCTGGAGCGACAGGCCGCCGGTCGCGAGCCGGTCGTTGTGGCAGGTGACGCAGTAGCGCTGGATGACCGCCCGATCCGCGGACGCGGTGGATACGGCGCTCCGCGGAGCGCCGGCCGCAACGGTCTGCTCGGCGGCGGCTGCCGGGCCGGCGGCGCCCGACGCGAGGAACGCGCACACGATCGCCGCGGAGCCGAACTTCAGCCAGCGCATGGTGGCCATCCTTCGTTGAGGCCGCGGGTAGCCCCCGCGGGGATCCCGCCTCCGGATTTCGAATACGGCGCTCGGCGGCATTCTACACGGCCCGCGCGCCGGCGGCTACCCTCGATTTCGACCGGGGGGCCACGGGTGCGGCCGTCGGAGCCGGCCGGGATCCGGGACCGGTCGGGTCGCCGCCGCGTGGTGGCGCCTCCGTTGCTCCCGGTCTTCACGCGCCGGGGGCGCCGCCTTGCGTCCTTTCATCCGTGCGGCTTCGCCGCCAGTGAAGCAGCAGTGTTTCGGCGCCTCTCATTCCCAGGTCGTCGCCAGGATGGCCAGGTGCCGGCGCGTCGGCGCCTCGGCCCGCATCGCCTCGCAGCACTCGGCCGCCGTCGGCATCCGCGGCCAGCCGCAGCACTTCGCGTGAAAGAGCGCACCGACCGTGGCCGCGGCGCCTTCCCGCCGCCGACCGCCTCCTTCGCGGTGTTCGTCGAAAGCCCGGCTGTGGTACCTTTGCGCTTTCCACACAGACACATTTGCGAATGAGCAAGTTCCACCGCGTCGCCCTGTTCGCGCTCGTCCTCGCCGCCGCGGCGGGCACCGGGCGCACGTCGGCACAGACCTCGGCGGGTCCGGGCGTTGCCGACGCGGACCGCCACCCGGCCGCGCCCCTGCTGCAGCAGTACTGCTTCAGTTGCCACGGCGCGCAGACCCAGACCGCCGGGGTCAACCTCGACGGGCTGATCGCCCAGCGCCCGCTGGTCCGCAACCGCGAGGCCTGGATCCGCGTGATGGACGCGCTCGAGGTCGGCAAGATGCCGCCCGCCGGCGCCCCGCAACCGGCCGACGCCGAGCGCGAAACGCTCCACGCGCTGCTGTCCGACTCCATCGACAACTTCGACTACTCCACCGTCGACGACCCGGGCTACGAGCCGCTGAAGCGGCTCACCCACCGCGAGCTCGACAACACGCTGCGCGACCTCGTCGGCGCGAACTTCACCCTGACCGACCGCTTCCCGGCCGAGCTGACCGGCGCCAGCGGCTTCGACAACACGGCGAACACGCTGTTCCTCGAATCGACGCTGATGGAGCGCTACATCGCGGCGGCCGAGCGGGTAGTGGAGCTGATGCTCCCAGCGGAGCCGGCGACCGATGCCGAGCGGCGCGCGCACGCGCTGGTGTTCGTCGCCACGCCCGGCGGCGGCCTCGGCGACGAGGAGGCGGCCGAGCTGGTGCTTCGCCGCTTCCTGGAGCGGGCGTGGCGCCGTCCGCCCGGCGAGGAGGCCGTCGATCGGGCGCTCGACCGCTACCGCGCGGCACGGCAGTCGGGGCAGGCGTTCGAGGAGGCGGTGAAGGTGGTGCTGCAGGCGGTGCTCATCTCGCCCAGGTTCCTGCTGCGCGCCGAAGCGCCTCCGGCAGCGGCCGCGTCCGGGCCCTACCGCATCAGCGACTGGGACCTCGCCTCGCGCCTCTCCTACTTCCTGTGGGCGTCGATGCCGGACGCCGAGCTGCGCGACCTCGCCCGCCACGGCGAGTTGAGCGGCCCGGCCGTCCTCGACGCGCAGGTCGACCGCATGCTGGCGGACCCGAAGGCCGACACCCTCGGCACCAGCTTCGCCGCCCAGTGGCTCGGCTTCCAGCACGTCGGGTCGCGGATCTGGCTCGACCCGATCGACAACCCGTGGTGCACCGACACCCTGATGACCGCGATGCGCAACGAGTCGTCCCTGTTCTTCCTGTCGCTCGTCCGCGACAACCAGCCGATCCGCCGGCTCATCGACGCCGATTACACCTTCGTCAACGAGGAGCTCGCCGGCACCCTCTACGGCATGGAGGGGATCGAAGGCGAGCACATGCGCCGCGTGTCGCTCGACGACCCGAACCGCGGCGGCTACCTCGGCCACGGCAGCGTGCTGGCCCTGACGTCGAACTACAAGGACACCAGCCCGGTCAAGCGCGGCCACTACGTCCTCGACGTGCTGCTCGGCACCCCGCCGCCGCCGCCGCCGCCGGGCGCGGGGGTTCTGTCGGCGGAGCTCGGCGACCTGCGCAAGCTCAGCTTCCGGGAGAAGCTGGAGCTGCACTCCAGCAACCCCGCGTGCAGCGCCTGCCACCGCCGCATCGATCCGATCGGCTTCAGCCTGGAGAACTTCGACTACTTCGGCCGCTGGCGCGACAGCTACCACTTCCGGGAGCGCGTGGAGACGGAAGAAGAAGCCGACGAGATCCGCATCGTCGAGGACACCAACGTCTTCACGGAGAAGCGCTTCTACCGGAACACCTACACGCCGATCCAGGCCGCCGGCGCGCTGCCGAGCGGCACCGCGTTCGACGGTCCGGCGGGGCTGAAGCGCACCCTGCTGGAAGAGCGGCACGACGACCTCGTCCGTCAGACGGCGTCGAAGATGCTCGCCTATGCGCTCGGCCGCCAGCTCGAGTACTACGACGAGCCGGCCCTGCGGAAAATCATCGCCGGGCTCGAGGCGGACGACTACCGGTTCCAGACGCTGGTGAAGGAGATCGTCGCCAGCTATCCGTTCCAGCACAAGAAGAACCCGACCGCGATGTCCAACTGAGCGCCGGAATTCGACGGCACGCTGTAACAGGCTGCACGAGCCGGACTCAAGGTCGACTCGAGGAACTGACCCGATGACGACACGACGCATCTCCCGGCGGACCGTTCTGCGCGGACTCGGCGCCACGATGGCGCTGCCCCTGCTCGACGTCATGCGTCCGGTGTCCGCGTTCGGCGTAGGCGCTCCGGCGGCGTCCGGCGCGGCGGCGGGCGCCCGGCGGCTGGCGTACCTCTACTTCCCGAACGGAATCGCGCGCGGCTCGTGGCATCCGGCCGAGACCGGGCCCGGCGGAAAGCTCCTGAAGCTGAACGAGTGGATGAGCCCGCTGGAGCCGTTCAAGGACGAGCTGATCATCCCGCGCAACGTCTGGACGCCGCTCGGCAACGGGCACGTCGGCGGCACGCCGACCTGGCTGACCGGGTTCGACTACGACCGGCAGGCGGTCAGCGCCGGCGGGATGTCGGCGGACCAGATCGCCGGCCGGCACGCCGGCCGGGAGACGCTGCTGTCGTCGCTGGAGCTGTCGACCAGGGGCGAGGGGTTCTTCTCGAACTCGCTGCCGCGCAACAGCATCTCGTGGTCGGCCGCGGACCGGCCGCTGCCGCGCGAGGTGGAGCCGCGCGCTGTCTTCGACCGGATGTTCCGGCCGCCGTCGGGCGGAGCGAGCAACCGCTCGGTGATGGACGCGGTCCTCGCGGATGCGAACGCCCTGAAGCGCGTCGCCAGCCGGACCGACCGAGTGCGGCTGGAAGAGTACTTCGAGTCGATCCGCGCCCTGGAGCGGCGGATCGAGTTCTCGGAGCGGCGCTCCGTGTCCATGGGCAAGGACAGGGCGCTGACCGACACGCTGACGGCGCCCGAGCCGGGCATCCCGGCCGACCACCAGGAGTACGTGCGGCTGATGATGGACCTGATGGTCGCCGCGTTCCAGTCCGACGCGACGCGGGTCGCGACGTTCATGCTCGACCACGGGCAGTCGAACCGCTACTTCAACTTCATCCCGGGCGTGAAGGGCACGTGGCACGCGCTGTCGCACTACAAGAACGCGTCGGGCAAGACCGAGGACGACGACGGCGTCACGTCGTGGAGCTCCCCCGAGGAGAAGCAGCGGATGTACTCCGAGGTCATCCGCTGGCACCACCGGCAGGTGGCCTACCTGCTCGGCCGTCTCGAGGCGGTCCGGGAGCCGGACGGCCGGACGCTGCTCGACAACAGCATGATCGTCTACGGCGCGACCCTCGGCGACGGCAACGAGCACGATCCTGCCGACCTGCCGACGCTGCTCGCGGGCCGCGGCGGGGGCACGATCAAGAGCGGGCGGGCGCTCGATTTCGCCGCGCCGACCGACCTCGCCAACCTGCACCTGTCGCTGCTGCAGCGGATGGGGGTGCCGCTCGACCGCTTCGGGAACAGCATGACACCGATGCACGAGATCGACGCGTAAGCCCGCCGTGGGCGCGGGCGGGCGCGGCACTCGTTCGGCACTGTGGTCCAGACTGACGAGCGACCGTGACGCGGTGCGCGAGGATCGAGCGCGGTCCGTGCGCAGGGCTCGGAAGCAGTCGCGATGAGAATCGTGGTCGATACCAATGTCCCGGTGTCTTGTCGGCACGCCACGGGAGGGGGAATCCATGACCCGCACGACGCCGTTCCGCACCGCGCTCGCCGCCGCCCTCGTCATCGCCTGCGCCGCGCTGCTTCAGACCCCGGTCGGGGCCCAGAACCGCACCGGCGCCTCGGCGCTCCGGGGCGTGCCCGGCCTGCCGCCGCCGGACCGGCCGGTGGTGCTGTACACGGCCGAGCAGCCGCGCATCCGCGTGGTGCCGATCGTGACCGGGCTCGACCACCCGTGGGGGATGGCCTTCCGCCGCAACGGCGACATCCTGGTGACCGAGCGCGACCGGGGCACGCTGCGGGTCATCCGCAACGGGCAGCTTCTCGACGAGGACATCCCGGGCGTACCGGAGGTCTTCGTCGGCGTGCGGCTCGCGGGACTGATGGACGTGGTGGTCCATCCCGAGGACGACACCCTCGTCTATCTCACCTACTCGAAAGCGGAAGAGCGTGACGGCCGGCAGGGCGCCACCGTGGCGCTGGCCCGCGGTCGCCTCGACGAAGGAGCCGGAGCGCTGACCGAGACGCGCGACATCTTCGTCGCCGACGGCTGGGGCGGCGGCATCGCCGCGTCGCGGCTGATCTGGGGACCGGACAACAAGCTGTTCATGACCGTGGGCGGCGCGTTCGAATTCGCGGGTACCGGGGAGTACGCCCAGGACGGGCGCACCCATTTCGGCAAGCTGCTGCGGCTGAACGACGACGGCACAGCGCCCGACGACAACCCCTTCGCCGGCGATCCCGACTATCACCCCGAGATCTGGACGCTGGGCCACCGCAACCAGATCGGCCTCGCCTTCCACCCGGACACCGGCGCGCTGTGGGCGACCGAGCACGGCGTGCAGGGCGGCGACGAGGCCAACATCATCCAGCCCGGCTCCAACTACGGCTGGCCCATCGCGTCCTACAGCCGGACCTACGGCGGCCGGCCGATCACGGACACCCCCTGGCTGCCGGACTTCACCGGGCCGCACGTCATGTGGTGGCCGTCGATCGCCCCGTCGGGCCTCACCTTCTACGACGGCGAGCACTTCCCCGCCTGGCGCGGCAACCTGTTCGTCGGCTCGATGATGGTGGGCCGGATGCAGCACACCGGTCACCTCGAGCGCATCGTCTTCAACCGGCAGGGACAGGAGATCCGCCGCGAGTGGCTGCTGATGGAGCTGAAGCAGCGGGTGCGCGACGTGCAGCAGGGACCGGACGGCTACCTGTACGTTCTGACGGAGGAGGACAACGGCGCCCTGCTGCGCATCGAGCCGGCCCGCGCCATCACCGAGGCGCCGGGCAGCATCGTGCCCGCGGTGCGGCTGACCGACGCGCGGGTGCCGCCGCTGCCGGAAGCGGATCGGACGGACGAGCAACGGGCAAGCGTCGAGCAGTACACCGCCGACGGCCACTCCGCCAACGTCGTGCGGACGCTGGCCCGGGTGCCCGCCCTGGCCGACCGGGTGCTGCCGTTCACGCACTACGTCGCCAACGAGACGACCCTCTCGCCACGCCACCGCGCGATCCTGATCCTGCGCACCGCCTGGCTCACCCAGAGCGCCAACATCTGGGCCGCGTACGCGAGCCGGGCGGCCGAGTCGGGCCTGACCGCGGCCGAGGTGATGCATGTCGCCGAGGGTCCGGGGGACGATTGGGATCCGTTCGAGGCGATCCTCATCGGGTTCGCGGACCAGTTGTTCCGCCACGCGGCGGTCACCGACCGGACGTGGGCAGCACTGGCCGAGCGGTACGACACCCACAACCTGATCGATGCGGTCATGACCGTGGGCGCGACCACCACCAACGCCATCCTCTTCAACTCGCTCGGCATCCAGCCGGACGACGGCGTCCCGGCCGAGGCGCTGATGCCGGTCGACGACGTCGGCTATCGCGTCGTGGTCCCGGACCAGGAGCCGCCGCTCACGACGCCGCGCATCGAGCCGGTGGAGGGCGACGGGCTGCGGGTGTCACGGACGTTCCTGCAGCATCCCGCGATGGTCGAGGCGCGCAACCGGAACCCGCGCTACGTGCTCGATCCGGAGCGGTCACGGCTGACGCCGCACGACCGGGAGCTGCTGATCCTGCGCATGGGCTGGAACTCCGGCTCGGTCTACGAGTGGGCCAAGCACGTCGGCAGCGTCGGCCGCGCCCGCGACCACGGCCTCGACCCGGTCTGGATTGCCCAGGGCCGCGACCAGTCGGGCTGGAACGCCAACGAGCTGGCCCTCATCGACGCCGCCAACGAGATGTTCCGCGACTCGATGATCTCGGACGAGACCTGGGCCGCCCTGTCGTCGCGCTACGACACGCACCAGATGATGAGCATCGCGCTCACCGCGGCGCGCTACCGGATGGTGTCGATGGCGCTCAACGCGTTCGGCGTCCAGCCGCAGCCGGACGACGAGCGGTTCCCCGTCCTGGAGGGGTACTGACGCGGAGAACGGACTGTGAGGACGACGCTCGCCGGTCATGAAGCGCCTTTGGTCCACGCACGCGTTCGTCGTTGGACATGAAGATACGCGCGCGAAGGCGCGACCGGCGCCGGCGCATAGTTCACCCCCGCCGTTCCACGCGCACGGAACGGCGGCGCCCGCGCGTTCGTCAACATGATCAACGGCTTGTCGCGCCAAGGAGGCTCGATCTGTTTTCGTGAACCGAACGACACCATCAGGTACTGCAACGAACTGCGGCACGCGCTCGAGAGGCAGGGCATGAGGGAGCCGGGACACTGCTCCATACCGCGTTCGAGACGATCGACCGAAGCGCGCTGAACGAAGAAGTGCGGGAGGGGAAGGTCTCCGTTTCAAGCAGATAACCCTCCCGCTTCGGCTCAGCGCAAACGCGGCTGCCTCGAACAGGGGACCGCAAAAAGGGACTTCCGTCCCGTCGCTTTCGCAACGGAGCGGGATTTGAACCCGCACGCTTTCACAGAGCCTGATAACCCTCTTCGCTTCGGCTCGAGGCAGCCACACCCTGGCGAACGGCAGCGGGTCGTACGCGTGCCGATCGCCCGTCTATCCCACACCGGCGGCACTCCCGATGAAGTCGGCGCCTCGACCGTCTCGCGGAGCGTGCTCGACCCGGTAATCGGCAACCCGTGCATGGCGGTCTCCGGCACGCAGGCCCGCTCCAGCGCGTCCGCCGTGGGCGACGTCGGCGAGACGGAGTAAACTGCCTGAGCCTGACCCGGCTCGGCGAAGGAGGCACCATGCTCACGCACGCTCTGCAACGTCGCGGCGTCCCGGCCATCGCGGCCCTGCTGATCGGCGCCGCGGCCGCCACCGTCGACTCCCAGTCGCGTCCCGCGATGACCACCGAGGCGGAATTCCTCCACGCCATGGAGGAACTGTCGAACTGGGGCCGCTGGGGTCCCGACGACGGGCTGGGCGCCGCCAACTTCATCACGCCGGCCAAGCGGAAGGCGGCCGCCGCGCTGGTGACCGAGGGCCGCAGCGTGTCGCTCGCCCACGACATCATCCAGGCGGAGACGCTCGAAGGCCGGTGGTATCTCGACCGGCAGGTGGTCAACGTCAGCCAGACCGGGGCCTCCGACCGCTACCAGTACACAGGCACCTACCACGGCGTCATCCACAGTCACCTCGACTCGGTCGCCTGCCACGTGATGTTCGAGGGCAAGGGCTACAACGGGGTGACGGTCGAGCAGGTGATCGCGGCGGAGGGCTGCCCGCAGGGCAGCATCCACGCCCTTCGGGAAGGCGTCTTCACGCGCGGGGTCCTGTTCGACGCGACCCTGCTGCCGGGCAAGGACTCCGGGCAGGGCTGGGTGGAGCCGGGCACGGCGATTCGCGCCGCGGACCTCGAGAAGCTGGAGCGCATCCAGGGCGTGCGTGTCGAGCCCGGCGACGTCATCCTGCTGCACACCGGCCGCTGGAAGCGGCGGGCCGCCCTCGGCCCCTGGAACCCGTCCGAGGAGGGCGTGGCCGGCTACCACTCCGACGTGGCTTATTTCCTGAAGGAACGGGGCGTGTCGTTCATCGGCCACGACATGTGGAACGACGCGTTTCCGCACGAGTACTCCGACCAGGTCCGGCTGCCGATCCACCGCCTGGCGCTGGTCGCGCTCGGCGTCGGGATCTTCGACAATCTGGACTTCGACGCTCTCGCCGCGACGGCGCGCGAACTCGGCCGCTACGAGTTCCTATTCGTGGCCGCGCCGCTCCGCATCGAGAAGGGCATGGGGTCGCCCCTCAACCCGATCGCCACCTTCTAGGCAGGACGATGACGAGAATGACGATGCGAACGCTTCCGACGCTCATCGTCGCCGTCCTTCTCGGCGGCGTCCCGGCCGCGGGCCAGTGGCACAGCGCCGGCGAGCCGTTGCGCGACGAGTCCTGGCGCAAGCTCCGGGCGGGCTTCGGCGCCATGCTGGTGCTGTCGAACCGGCCAGAGGAATTCCTCGAGGCCTGGGTGCAACGGACCCCCGGCGTCTCCATCAGCACGACGCGCATCGGCCGGCGCGGGGAATCGCTCGCACCGTTCATCTTCTTCATCGGCTGCGCCGAGAACCGCTTCGGCGTCTGCGACACGACGTTCGACCTGGAGGTGATCCGGCCGGACGGCACGGCTCTCTTCCGAACCCCCGGTCTGGAACTGTGGCGAGCCAAGCCGGCGCCGGCGCGGGGCACCATCGGCCTGTCGGTCGGTTACGCGGGCATCGATCTCACGGCCGCCGACGCGCTCGGCCGCTACCTCGTGCGGGCCGAGGTGCGCGACGCGAACGCCGGCACCGCGATGACGCTGGAGCAGACCTTCGAGGTCTTCGGCGAGGTGTCGACGGTCATCGGCGACGGCATGCCGGGCCTCTCCGACAGCCAGGTCAACAACCCCTACGGCGTGGTGATCGGCCCGGACGGCGCCCTCTATTTCTGCGACCTCGACAACCAGATGATCCGGCGCCTGAGCCTCGCGACGGGGAGTACGACCACGATTGCCGGCAACGGCGAGCGGGGCTACGGGGGCGACGGCGGGCCCGCGACGGACGCCATGCTGAACATGCCCCACGAGATCCAGTTCGATGCGCGCGGGGACCTCTACATCGTGGAGCGCGACAACCACGTGGTGCGCAAGGTCGACATGCGGACCGGGATCATCTCGACGGTCGCCGGCACCGGCGAGGCCGGATTCTCCGGCGACGGCGGGCCGGCGGCCGAGGCGCAGCTCCGCGCCCCGCACAGCATCGTGTTCGCCCCGGACGGGCGTCTGCTGATCTGCGACATCGGCAACCACCGGATGCGGCGCGTCGACGTGGAGACCGGGCGCATCGAGACCTTCGCCGGCACCGGCGAGCGCGAGCCGACCCCGGACGGCGCCCCGCTGGCCGGCACGCCGCTGAACGGCCCGCGCGCGATGGCGCTGGATCCCGACGGCAACCTCTATCTCGCGCTGCGGGAAGGGAACGCCATCTACCGCATCGACCTCGAGAACGAGACGATCCACCACGTGGCGGGCACCGGCGAGCAGGGCTACAGCGGCGACGGGGGGCCGGCGCGCGAGGCGACCCTGGCCGGCCCCAAGGGACTCGCCTACGCCGCCGGCGGCACCCTCTACGTCGCCGACACCGAGAACCACGTGATCCGGCGCATCAACGTCGCGACCGGGATCATCTCGACGGCGCTCGGGACCGGCGAGCGCGGCGACGGGCCGGAACCGGAACCGCGGCGCAGCCGGATGAACCGGCCGCACGGCATCTGGGTGGACGAAGCCGGCGCCCTGTACGTGGGCGACAGCGAGGCGCACCGCATCCGGGTGCTCAGATGAGGCGGCCCGCGCGGGTCAATCAGATCGCCGCCGCCGGTCGGTCTCGGCGGCGGCCGGCGGCCAGCCGTCACCCCAGCGCGTCTTGCGCGCGGCGCGGTAGCGTTCGCGCTCGCGGCGCGTCACCAGCTCCCGGCGCAGCCCGCCGGCCGCGCAGAGGCGCAACGACACCCGACGTGTTTCGGCGACCGGGCGGCGCAGCACCCGCGCCGCACACGGATCGGCGGCTTCACGGGTGACCGCGATGTAGGAGTACTTCTCGTCTTCATAGGCCAGTAATCCACCCTTGAGACGCCGCTGCAGGCTCGACCGGTTGACGCGGGCGCCGAAGTGACACCAATCGTCCGCTGCAAGCGGGCATGGGCCGGCGTGAGGGCATGGCGCGGCAACGCCGGCTCCCCGCTCGATCAGGTGCGCCCGCGCCCGAATCACGCGCGCCGCGCCCGCAGGGGTGCCCGGCTCGATGACGACGAGCCCGCCGGCGGTCACGTCCCACGCTCCAGCGACGAGCTCGTCGCGGGCCGACTCGGACAACTCGCCCAGCACGTAGCCGACCAGCACCAGGTCGTGCTTCCCGAGCTCGCGCGTCCGCGCGGCGTCATGCGGAAACCACGTCGATTCGACGCGCGCGCCGAACTGGCCGGCTTCGAGCAACCGCCGGCCCGTCTCCGCCATGCCCGCGTCGATCTCGACGTGCGTGGCCCGCGACAACTCGGGAAAATGCCGGCCGGCCGCCCACAGTCCGGGCGCCGGACCGGCTCCGAGCTCCAGCAGGCTCCCGGCCTGCAGACCGGGCGCCCGGCGCCGCAGCTCGCCGAGAACCGCTCGCGTCGCCTCGAACGTCGACGGCAGGCGCGCCGCCACGTACGCCAGCCGATCGTGCGCGGTCGTCATCGGTGGAGCTTTTCCCATCCCACCGCCACGATAAGCCGCGGAAAGCCGATCCGACGCCCGCCGCAGCTCGGTGAACGACACCCCGTCGAGCAGCCGGTCGATCGCCTGACGGAGCGTAAGGGGCTGCGGCGCGTTCATCGGCGCGTTCAAGGCGAGAGGAAGGTCCGCGCTCGAACCCCTTCGAGCGCACGCAACCGATTCACAACGACCGTGGCGTCCCGGGCGCCCGCTCGAGCACCGGCCGGCCCCGTTCATCGATTTCGAACCGTTCTCGGCGCAGCAGCTCGGGCGCTCTTCCGACGGTCGTCGACTCCATCGTGAGACACTATATGTCGTGGCAGCTCCCTGCCGCATGGGTGAACGCCCGTCCGGCGCGCCGAACCGAACCGTGACCGCCGCCCCGCGACGTTCGCATCGCCCCCGCGGCGCCGACGATCTGGCCATCGTGCTGCCGGGCGGCGGCGCGCGCGCGGCCTACCAGGTCGGTTTCCTCCGGTGGGTCGCGAAGCACGTCCCCGACGCGCACTTTCCCATCGTGACCGGCGTGTCCGCCGGCGCCATCAACGCCACGTATCTCGCCGCCTATCGCGGCCCGCAGATGGACGCCGTCAACCGTCTGCACGGAATCTGGAGCCGCCTGACGGCCGAGCGCATCTTCCGCACCGACAGCCCCTCGCTGGGCGGCCTCGTGGCGCGCTGGGGGATCCGGCTGCTCGCGGGCGGCGCATCCCTGGCGCCGGCGGTCCAGGGCCTGGTCGACACCACTCCCCTGCGCGAGACGCTGGCCGAAGTCTTCGACGTGCGCGACGGGGCGATCGAGGGGACGGCCGAGAACATCCGCGCGGGGCGCCTCTGGGCCCTCGCCCTGCTGACCAGCCACTACGGCACCGGGCGGTCGGTGGTCTGGACGCAGGGCCGGGACCTCCGCGAGTGGGAGCGCGCGGACCGGCGCAGCCGGAACACGGCCCTGACCCTCGACCACGTGCTCGCGTCGTCGGCGTTGCCGCTGTTCTTCCCCGCCGTGCGCCTGGCGGACGGCTGGCACGGCGACGGCGGCATCCGCCTCACGGCGCCCTTCTCTCCCGCTCTGCATCTCGGCGCGAGCCGCGTCCTCGCCATCTCGACACGCTACGTGGCGGACGAGGCGACCGACGACGCCGACGCGCGGCGCCACCCGCCGCCCATGCAGATCGCCGGCCAGCTCCTGAACGCCGTCTTCCTCGACGACCTCGACCGCGACGCCCTGGATCTGGAACGGATCAACCGGCTGCTTCAGGACGTGGCGCCCGAGAAGCGTCACGGCCTGCGCCCGATCGAGCTGCTGGTGATCCGCCCGTCGGTGGACATCTCCCGACTCGCGGCCGAGTACGAGCCGAGCCTGCCGCGCGTCTTCCGGCACCTCGTGCGGGGACTCGGATCACGCGAGGTCCGGTCGCCGGACCTGCTGAGCCTGCTCACTTTCGAGCCCGAGTACACCGTCCGCCTGATGGAACTCGGCGAGACCGACGCGGCGGCGCGCGCCGACGAGATCCACGCGCTCCTGCGCAGCAAACCCCGTCCGCGCGCGCCTGCCTGAACGGACCGGGCGCGCCGGGCCGTCACGCGGCCGGCCCGGCGCCGGACCGGGGACCATCAGGTCCGGAAACGGCCAATACCCGCTGCGCGGCGGCGTTATAGTGCGGATCATGCTGGACGCCGAGCTCTGCGAGCGGGCCCGCCTGTCGCGCGACGCGCGCTTCGACGGCCGGTTCTTCATCGGCGTCGTGACCACCGGCATCTATTGCCGGCCGGTCTGCCCCGTGCAGCCGCCGAAGGCCGCCAACGTCCGCTTCTACCCCTCCGCCGCGGCGGCCGATCGGGCCGGCTTTCGCCCCTGCCTGCGCTGCCGCCCCGAGACCGCCCCGGGGAGCCCGGCGTGGTCCGGATCGCCGGCCACGGTGCGCCGCGCCCTGCGGCTGATAGACGACGGCGCGCTCGACGCCGCCGGGGCGGACAGCCTCGCGCAGCGGCTCGGCGTCGGCGCCCGGCATCTGCGCCGGCTCTTCGATCGCCACGTCGGCGCTTCACCGCTGCAGGTGGCGTCGACGCGCCGCCTGCACCGCGCCAAGCGGTTGATCGACGCTACCGACCTGCCGTTCGCCGCCGTGGCGCAGGCGGCCGGCTTCGGCAGCGTCCGCCGCTTCAACGACACGCTCCGGCGCGTCTACGGCCGCACGCCGAGCGAGCTGCGCCGGCAGCGCCGCCGGACGCAGGCGGTCGCCGCGCGGCCGAACGGCGCGCTGCGTCTCCGGCTGCACTACCGCGACCCGCACGACATGGTGGGGCTGCTCGGCTTTCTGGCGCCCCGGGCCGTCCCCGGCGTCGAAGTCGTCGACGCGGCGCGAGGAACCTACCGGCGCGCGTTCCGTCTGACGGGCGGGGAGCGCACGGGCGGCGGGCACGGCGGATCGCCGATCCGGCCGGGGGCGGCCGCCGGCGTCGTGTCCGTCGAGGCCCGCAACGGCGGGTACCTGGATGCCGAGGTCTGCCACCCGGATGCGCGCGTGCTGCTGGACGTCGCGGCCCGACTGCGCCGGCTGTTCGATCTGGACGCGGACCCGCTGGCGTTCGGTCCGCGCCTGGGAAGCGCTCCGGCGCCGGCCGGTCGGCCCGAAGCGGCGCCGGGCATCCGCGTCCCCGGCGCCTGGGACGGCTTCGAACTGGCCATCCGCGCGATCCTCGGCCAGCAGGTGACGGTGCAGGGCGCGACGACCCTGGCCGGACGGCTCGTCGAGGCGCTGGGGGAAACCCTGCCCGACCATCTGCGCGGATCCGGCCTCGCGCGGACGTTCCCGTCGCCCGACGCGGTGGCCGGGTTCGACCTGCGCGCCATCGGCGTGCCCGGAACCCGCGCGGCGGCGCTGCGCGCACTGGCGTCCGCCGTCACGGCGGGCACGCTCGATCTCGACCCGAGCGCCGACCCCGACACGCAGAGGGAACGACTGGCCGCCATCCCCGGCATCGGCCCCTGGACGGTGGAGTACGTCGCCATGCGCGCGCTGCGCGATCCCGACGCCTTTCCCGCAGGCGACCTGGGGTTGCGCAAGGCGGTGGCGACCGGCGCGCCCGCCTCCGAGAAGCAGGTGCGGGCGATGGCCGAAAAGTGGCGCCCGTGGCGCGCCTACGCGGCGATGCTGCTCTGGCGGAACGGGGCGGCGCAACCTCCGGGAGCTGGACATGCCCAGGTCGTACCATGACTTCGACACGCCGATCGGCACGCTGCGCCTGGTGGGCGACGAGCGGCGCATCGCACGCGTCGATCTGCCGAACGCGGCGGCGCGCGCGCCGGATCCAGCGTGGCGAGAGAAGCAACGTACGCTGCCCGCGGCGCTACGCGACGCACGGCGTCAACTGAGCGAGTACTTCGCCGGCGACCGGCGTGTATTCGACCTGCCCCTCGCCCCGGACGGCACCGCGTTCCAGCGCCGGGTGTGGCAGGAGCTGCGCGGCATCCCGTACGCCGAGACCATCTCCTACGGCGAGCTCGCACGCCGCATCGGCCAGCCGACGGCCTCGCGCGCCGTCGGCGCCGCCAACGGCAGAAACCCGCTCGCCATCGTCGTGCCGTGCCACCGCGTGATCGGCGCCGACGGCGCCCTCACCGGTTACGGCGGCGGCCTGCCGGTCAAGGAAGCGCTCCTCGCCCTCGAACGCCGCGTCATGGACAAGGCGCCGCTCCTGCCTTGCCTGGAGAACGGCTGACGGCGGGCTGCCGCTGGAGCTTGCGGTACTCCTCGCACGCCTCTCGCAGCGAAGGCGGAGCGCCCTCGTCGAGCCTCTGCGCCTCGTGACACATCCTGTACAGGTTGTTCGCATGCGTGACACAGTGGCTCTCACGCCTCAACCGCGGGTATCTCTTGACCTCATCCACTTCCGTTCCGCCGAGGTACGCCAACCACGTCTCGATGTTCCTCCGCGGGACGATCACGAGAACCGGATCGCGGTCGTCTTTCCTCTCAATCTGCTTCTCGCCGCACGCCGCGTCCAACTGCGCGCGCCGATCCGCCGTCGAACGGGTATCCGCATCCGTTACGACGATCAGGTAGGCACCCTGCCTTCCGCGAATGGCTCGCAGTTCCTTCGGGTACTGTTCTCGAACCCACTGCTCGCCCGACTGCCGCCCGCTCGGAAGGGGAAGTGTGCGGACATCCCGACTCCGAAAGTTGCGGCGCTTCAGGAACCGACGCACGAATGCATCCGTCTGCGAGTCTTCGCAGAGGAGGGTGATGCTGACTCCGCTCACTTTCTGTCCCAGCCCCGTGCGACCGTCTCGGACAGCGAGATGCCATCGACCGTCCGTTCCGGCTCGTTGCTGACCCGCACCGGGCCGCTTCCGTCCCGGTAGAACCACCTGCCCTTCGCACCGGCCATGTAGTCGATGGTGACCGGATGATGCGAAACGACGACCGCCTGCTCCAACGTGTCTCCGCAGTGCTCTGCAACCGCGGCGAGCCACGGCTGAATCTCGCGCGGCGCAAGGTAGTTGTCCGGTTCGTCCAGGAACAACGACGTACGTCGACCCTTGGACAGGAAAATCAGGCAATACAATGCGAACAGTGCCCTCTGGCCGTCCGAAAGCTGAGTGAACCCGTACCGGTCGAGTCGGCCCTCGTCAGTCGCTCCACGAAAGACCACCTTCAGGGCCCGCGCGTTCTCACCCGACTCGGTCAGACTGACGGAATCGAAGCCCGGAAGCGCCTCGCCGAGCGCCTCGAACAACCCGGCTATACCGCGCATCCTCTCTTGCGCGGCGTGACGGTACCAGCCGACGAAGTTCTGCATCAGCGGTTGCAGGAACTCGTCTTCGCTCCGGGTCTCCGGTTCGATGAGGGGCGGACACGGACTGGCGATGACGAGGTCCGCCATCGCGTGCCTGAACCGGGTCAGCTTCCGGTTGTCGTCTCTCTCGTTCAGAGCGCCGACGCCCGAACGAGACCAATCGAACGGATATGAAGGGCCCTTCGCGTAGTCGTCGTGGTACAGATGGGCGGTGCCTTCCCGGAACGAGAAAATCTGTTTGCCGTCGTGCTCGAGAGTTTCTTCGCCGATCCGCATTCTTCGCCGACGGCGATCGTGCTGGATGCGCAAAGCATAGTGGTACAGCCCACTGTCGACCTCCAGATCGATCTCGATGTGCTGTACGTCACGATCCTGGAACAGCGACAGATCGCTGGTCGGGAACCCCTCCTCGATTCTGGCTCCCCGCGCAACGAGATCCTGGATTCGGCGCAGTACATCCAGGACCGACGTCTTCCCGCTGCCGTTGGCACCCAGGAGCACGTTCGTCTCGTCGAGCTGCAGCTCGAAGTTGACCAGGCACCGGAAGTTGTCGACATAGAGTCGCGTCACCATGGCGGCGGCCCCGAAAAAGAAAGCCGGCGACACCACTGGTGCCGCCAGCGTCACTCCGCTACATGCTCCCGACAATCCGAATCGTCCGAATCAGACCTGCCTCCGCTACGGCAGGCTGAGGGCGACCCACTGGCCGGGCACCTCGCGGCCGCCGATGGGCACGACGACGTACTGCCTGCCCTCGTGCAGGTAGGTCATCGGGACGCCGGTGGTCCCCGCCGGAAGCTCCATCTCCCAGACGACGTCGCCGGTCGCCTTGTCGTAGGCGCGGAACCACGGTTCGCCGTAGTTGGTCACGATGTTGAGCGGCATGCCTTCCATCACGCGCCCGCCCTGCTGGATACCGACGTCCGAGCCCTCGCCGATGAAGAGCAGCGTCTTCGTCAGCAGCGGTCCCGGGCGGCCGGGGGATCCGAGGCGGCCGAGGTTCAGGTGGGCGATGGCCGGATGGTCGGTCGGCCCGTGGCCGTTCGGCGCCATCCACACCACCTCGCCGGTGTTCATGTCGATGGCGGTGATGCGGCCGTAGGGCGGCTTGAAGAGCGGCAGTCCCCGGGGGCCGCCGATCCATTGGCGGGTCCCCTTGATGTAGGCCAGGTTGGTCCGGTCGGGATTGCCCTCGATGATGTCGGCGACGAACGGCGAGGTGATCGAGGGGACGTAGAGGTGCCCCGTTTCCGGATCGAACGCGGCGCCCTGGATGTCCGCGCCCCCCTGCGAGCCGGGAAGCTGTATCGTTCCCTGGTTGTCGTCGGGCCCGGCGCCGCGTACCGACGGCGGCGTGAACATCGGACCGATGGTGTAGCGCTCGACGATTTCCAGCGCCTCTTCGCGCAACTCGGGCGTGAAGTCGATCAGGTTCTCGACGGTCGCCCCCTGCCGGTCGAACGCCGGCGGCTTCGTCGGAAACGGCTGCGTCGGCGAGGTCGCCTCGCCCGGGGTGCCCGACTGCGGCACCGGCCGCTCCTCGATCGGCCAGATCGGCTCGCCGGTCACCCGGTCGAAAGCGAAGGCGAAAGCCTGCTTGGTGATCTGGATCACGGCCTTCACGTCGCGCCCGTCGACGGTGAGATCGGCCAGGATCGGCGCGGCCGGGATGTCGTAGTCCCAGAGGCCGTGGTGGACGAGCTGGTAGTGCCAGATGCGCTCGCCGGTCTCGACGTCGACGCAGACGATGGACTGCGAGAACAGGTTGTCGCCCGGCCGGTGCCCCCCGTACATGTCGTTGGTGGCCGAGGACGTCGGCATGTAGACGGTGCCGAGCTCCGGGTCGGCGGCGAAGAGCGACCAGACCGGCGCGTGTCCGCTGTACTCCCACGAGCCGTCGCCCCAGGTGTGGGTGCCGAACTCGCCCGCCTGCGGGATGGTGTGGAAGATCCACTTCAACTCCCCGGTGCGGACGTCGAAAGCTCGCACGTCGCCGCGGATGTCCTCCTTGGCGTAGAACGTGTCGCCCATCGACTGGCCCATCACGACGATGTCGCGCACCACCGTCGGGGCGCCCCCCCAGCGGTAGCGCGCTCCCTCGGCCAGGCCCGTCTTCAGGTCGACGCGCCCGTTGTCGCCGAAGTCGCGGAACGGCTCGCCGGTCGCGGGATCCAGGGCGTAGAGCCACTCGCCGCGGTGGGCGATGATGCGCCGCTCGGTGCCGTCGGTCCAGAAGGCGATGCCGCGGTGCCCCGCCCCGCGAAAGCCGGCGGGCGCCTCCTCGAACGGCTGCTGCACCCAGATCGTCTCGCCGGTCGCGGGATCCCACGCCTCGACCAGGCCGACCGCGTTCGGCGCGTAGACGACGCCGTCGACCATCAGCGGCGTCGACCGGTTGGCATTGCTGTAGCCGAGATTCGGGACCACGTCGAGGATCGACCGGTCGACCGCAGGACGGGTCCAGGCGATCTGCAACCGGTTCACGTTGCCGGCGTCGATCTGGTCGAGCGGCGAGTACTTCGTCGCGCCGACGTCGGCGGCGTAAGCGCGCCACTGGCCGTCGACCGCCCCGTGTTGGGCGAGCGCGGGGGACGCGGCGCAGGACAGGACGAGAACGAGCGCACAGGCCACGGCGCCGGCTGGAGCGTTGCGATCGCGCATCATCGTTTCCTCCAATTGCAGAGCGGTCAGATGCGAATTATAGGTCGCCGTCCGTCATCGTCTGCGCTGGCACCCTGATCTGCGGCGTGGACTCCTGTCCCACGGGCGGGACGCGGCCGCCCGGAATGCGCTTGACGATGGCGCTGTAGTTCAGCAGCACCCGCTCGCCGGTGAAGATCTGGCCGCGCACGAACGTCAGCGAGCGGGTCCGCCGCACCACTTCGCCCGCCGCCTCGATCAGCGCGCCCGGCTCGCCCGCCGCCACGAACTCGCAGTTGCACGACACCGTCACGCACTTCTCGCCCGGCTGGTCCCAGACCGCGGTCAGGCAGAGCGCGAAGTCGGCGAAGGTCATCAGCATGCCGCCGTGCAGCGTGCCGCCGGTGTTGGCATGCCGGCCGTCCGCCCGGAACGCGAACGAGATCCGGTTCCCGTCGATCCTGTAGCCCAGCGGCCCGACGTGGTCCTCGAAGGGATCCTCGTAGGCATAGGCTCGGTAGCCGGGGGGCAGCGCGGGATTCACGGTCGAGTGCGACTCCATGGCCGACATGGTACCGAAGAACGACGTGCGGCGTTGACGACGATCAGTCGTGGCGCGCGGAGCCTGCGCCAGGGGTCTGCGCCGCAGAACGGTCGGCGCCCTGGCGAGGGGTCGGTTGGGCGGCAGGCCTTTCCCCTTCACGTTCGGCCCTGCGGAAATCGCACACGACCAGCCGATCGGACCTCTCCCCGTGATCGTCGTCGATGACTGAACGGGACGGACGAGGAACCGTCACCGGGAGAGAGCGGCGATGCTGGCCGGCTCGGCGAGCCAGTGATGGGGTGACGCCCGCGAAAGCGCTTCGCGTGGGAACGGCCCCCACAGCGCCGCGGCGGTCCGGACCCCGGCGGCGCGCCCCGCTTCGATGTCGTGAGGCGAGTCGCCGATGAAGACCGTGTCGGCCGGGGCGGCCGAGAGGCGGTCGAGGGCCGCCAGCACCGGCGCCGGATGCGGCTTGTGCTCCCGCACGTCGTCGGCGCCGATCAGGACGCCGAAGTACTCGTTCAGTCCGCAGCGCAGCAACCCGCGCCGGGCCAGCGCGTGCGTCTTGCTGGTGACGACGGCGAGCCGCACGCCGGCGTCGCGCAGGGCGGCGAGCGCCGCGTCCATCCCGGCGAAGGACTTCAGGAGCCGGTCGTGATGCGCGTCGGTATACGCACGGTAGGTGTCGACCATCCGCGAGGCATGCGCATCGTCCCGCGCGAACTTCCGGAGCTGCGGCCGGAGCGGCGTGCCGAATCCCGCCCGCCAGCCCGTATCGTCCGGCACCGCACCCAGGTGGGTCCGCATCGTGTGGCGGAACGACTCCATGATGAGCGGGATGGAATCGATGAGCGTGCCGTCGAGATCGAAAAGGCAGGTGCCGAAGCGCAGACCGGCGGGCACGACGGATTATAGCGCCGCGGGAGCGGCGTGCCGGGGTCGCACCGGAGCCTCCCCGGAACCCGAGTGCCGCGCCGGCGTGGAGACCGTGGACGCCAACGGCCATGCACGGCCGCCACCAGTGATGGTTGACGCTCCTGACGGCGCCGTCCCCGCGGCCTCAGAAGCCGAGCCCCGCGCCGGCGTGGATCCGCACCGATCCGTGGAAGTCGTGGCCCACGTCGAGGTGCAGGCCGCCGAACGGCAGGGTGAAGAAGACGCCGCCGCCGGCCCCCTTCAGGAACCGCTGGTCGCGCACGGACCGGCCGGCGTCCCAGACGGCCGCTGTATCGTAGAAGATGCGGAAGCCGGCGTTCCCGATCGACACGGGTGAACTCATCGGCAGCCGCAGCTCGACCGACGCGGCCGCGAGCCGGTCTCCCACCCGCGCGCCGACCCGCCACCCGCGCAGGGCGCCGGCCCCACCGAGCAGGGACTGCTCATACGGAGGGAGCGCCGCGGAGGCGCCCTCGTAGAGGACTCTCGCCGCGAGGACCGCCTGACCTCCGACGCCCTTGAACGCCTGCGCATCGATGCGCGGCCGGACGACGGCCACGGGCCATCCGGCGCCCGCGATTCGCTCGACCGAGACGCGCAGCTTCACGTCGTCCCGCGGGAACGCGCCGGCCGAGACGCCGTCGTAGTCGAGGCCGACGGACACGCGGGTCAACCGGTCGGCCGGTCCGGCGAAGCGGACCTCCTCCCGCGCCGTCTCCACGCCGGCTCTAAGCCCGGGCCGCAGTTCACGATCGACGCCGACCCGGGCCCGGGTCCGCCGATCCTCGACCCCGAAATGCGGATGCGTGCGGCGACCGTACGACCCGCCGGCGCGCAGGCGGTCGACCACGCCGCCGGGAAGCGGCCGCTCCGCCTCCAGGGCCACCCGCTTGTCGCCGCCCCAGGTCGCCGGCGCCGACACCCGGCTCCCTTCCCCCAGCGCATCGACGAGGCTGAACCGCGCGCCGTACGACGTCCCGTACCCTTCGTCGTAGCGGATGATCGGCAGGAACATCGACTGGCCGGCGAGCCGGGCGAAGGACCGCGCCACGGGATTCCGGATCGACGCCCGCGGCCGTTCCTGCACCACGATGACCAGCGCGACCCGGTCCGTGGCCGTCAACGAACGGTACCGCTTGCGGACCTCGACCGCCTCGAAGCGGCCGCTGGCCTCCAGCCGTTTCGTTACGGCGTCCAGCGCGTCCTCATCGACGACGTCGCCGACCGCGATGCCTGCGAGCGCGAGCACCTCGTCGTCCGGGGTGGAGTGATTGCCGTGGACCCGGACGTCCACCACCGTCTCCGGGGCCGCACCCTGCGCGAACGCACCGGACGCGGCGAGCGCGAACGTGAATGCGGTCATGGTGACCGCGAGGGCGGCAGCCGAGGCGCGGCGCGCGGCCCGACCGGCGATCACCGGAGCACGCTCGGCCCGACCGCCGGTCATCGCGGCAGGTCCGGCCCGACCGCTCGCACGCGCCCGCCCGTCTCGGCCTCGCGATAGCCGGTGTACGTCCGCGTGGCCGTCGCTTCGTAGGTTCCCGTCGCCAGCGACAACGCGGCCCGAACGTCGATGCGCGCCGGCAGCCAGACGCCCGGAAACGGCCGCCGCATCGTCATCGACGCGGTCACGTCGTCCAGGCGGAACAGCCAGCGCCCCGGCAGAAAGTCGAAGCCCAGGTTGTCGAACGTATAGCGCACGATCTGGTGCTGCTCCGGATCGACCCAGAGCGTGACGAGGCTGGTCTTTTCCATCGCCGCGGCCTCGTCGCGATCTCCGCCGCCGCGCGGGTCCGGGTCGCCGCCCGCGTCGTCTTCGCGCTCGGTGAACATCTGCTCCGGGTAGTACTCGATCCGCAGCATGTCCTGTCCGTCCAGACGCTCGCGGCCGACCAGGTAGTAGTTGCCCGGATCGAACTCGAAATCGAGGAAGTAGGCGTCGGAGACGAAGCGCGGCTCGATGCCGCCCCAGGCGGGGTCCGCGGGCGGCTCGCGCCCGGACGCCCCCTCGGCCAGCGCCAGGAGCGCGCGGCGGCGCTCCGCGAGCGCGGCGGCGCGGGCCTCCCCCGCCGCCGGATCGGCGCGCAGGCCGGCCGCCGTCAGCGCCGGCGGCGTGATGGTCAGCTCGAACCCTATGGCCAGGTCGAGCAGTTCCAGGAAGCGGGCGAACTCGTCGTCCGTCGCCCCCCGCGCGGCGGGCGCGATCCCCTTGACGGCGCCCTCGATCATCGCCGCCACTTCGTCTGCAAGCAGGCGGCCGGTCTCGAGCATCGGGAACCCGTCCCGCGCCCGCTCCACGGCGCGGTCGAAACCGACCGCCGCGACCCCGCCCAGCGCCTCCAGGATCCGGTCGGCCGCGGCCGTGATCGCGGCGTGGTCGTCGCCCCAGGTGCGGGCCTGCTCCGTGACCGTGTCGAGCAGCTCCCCCTCCACGGGCGCGCCCCACAGGCGCTCGACCGCCATCCGCACGTTGTCGCGCGTCGAACGCCGCGACACGCGCGTCGGCGACCTGCGTTCGTCCCGGCGGCGCTCGCTGCGCCGCTGCTCCCGCCGGAGCCAGTCGGCCTCGTACTCCCGGCGGCGAGCCTCGTCGATGGTGACGCCGTCGATGCGGACCGGGCTCCGCACGAAGAATCCGTCGCGGACGTACCAGGTGTACTCGCCGCGGAAACCCCAGAGCGCCACGCCCCCGGGCCCGGTGAGGCGGAACTGCGACTGCTCGTCGAGCACGTACTCCAGCCGGGCCGCCGCGTTCCGTTCGCGCTGCTCCAGCACCAGCTCCATGAAGCGGTCGAGCTCGTTGTCGTCATCGTCCTGGGCGCCGGCTGCCCCGGCGCCGGCGACCGCGACGAGGGCGAGGACCGCCAGGAGTCCGCGCCGAAACCCGGCGTGACGCCGAAACCGGCGCGACATCGGGTCCGCGGAGTCCTTCGCTGCAAAGGCGGCAGACTCTGGCGACGGGTGGCGCCGAAACCGGCGCGATGCGGGATCCCCTCCCGGAGCGATTCGGGTCGTCATCGTCAAACGTACCAGACGTGCCGCCCCCCGCGAGAGTTCCGTCCGCGGCTCGGCGAGTCGCGGGAAGATTGACGAGCCGCCAGCCGAGTACGACAGCGTGCGCCCCGTAGCCCGCCGATTCGGGGCGGATGGCTCTCGCGACGCCGTCTTCTTCCGACCGGGCTCGGCGTATCCTGAATCATGGGAAAGTGGACGTGCCGCTGACGATGACACAAGTCGACGCATTCACCGGCGAGCCGCTCGGCGGCAATCCGGCCGCCGTGTGTCTGTTGCCCGCTCCCGCCGATGCCTCGTGGATGCAGCGGGTGGCGCGCGAGATGAACCTGTCGGAGACCGCGTTCCTGGTGCGCCGCGACGACGGGGCGTTCGACCTGCGCTGGTTCACGCCGGCGGTCGAGGTCGACCTCTGCGGCCACGCGACGCTGGCGAGCGCCCACGTGCTGTGGGAGGCGAACCACCTCGCCCGGAACGCGCCCGCCGTCTTCCACACCCGCTCCGGTCGGTTGTCCGCGGTCCTGCGCGACGGGTGGATCGAGATGGATTTCCCGGCCGAGCCGGCCGAGGCGGCACCTGCTCCCGACGGGCTGGCCGGCGCCCTCGGGATCCAGCCGACCTGGGTCGGCCGCAACCGCTTCGACTACCTCGTCGAGGCCGACACCGCGGCGACCGTGCGGCGTCTCGCCCCGGATTTCCGGCGTCTCGGAGCGATCGACGCCCGCGGCGTCATCGTCACCGCGGAGGCCGAGACCGACGGGTTCGATTTCGTGTCCCGCTTCTTCGCCCCGCGCACCGGCATCGACGAGGATCCGGTGACCGGGTCCGCGCACTGTTGCCTGGGACCCTACTGGCGGCGCCGCCTCGGCCGGGACCGGTTCACCGCGTGGCAGGCATCCGAGCGCGGCGGCCTCGTCCGGGTCGCGGTCCGCGGAGAACGCGTAACGCTGTCCGGTCAGGCGGTCACCGTCCTGCGCGGCGAGCTGCCGGCCTGACGCGACGGCGGATTCGTGTCGTCCGTGCTGTCGATCGCGACGTCCATGTCCGTGCGCGTCTTCCGCCTGGAGTCAACTCAGCGCCGGAACCGACACGAGCCCGATCGTGTAGAGCGCGTAGAGCATCAGCAGGCCGATGCCCGCCGCGCGCCGGACGACGCCGTTCTTCAGCACCACGCCGACGATGGTCAGGAAGAAGATGCCGAGCCAGGGAAACCCGTACAACTGACTGAACCGATCGAGCGCCAGCGGCTGGAGGGTCCCGGACAACCCGACGATGAGGAACAGGTTGAGCACGTTCGCACCGACGATGTTGCCGAGCGACAGGTCGGGCACCCTCTTGCGCGCCGCGGTCACGCCGGTCACCAGCTCCGGCAGCGACGTGCCGATTGCGATGACCGAGAAGCCGATGATCGACGACGGCACGCCGACCGCCTCGGCCAGTCCCTGGCCGGAGTCGACGAGCAGATAACTGCCTGCCAGAACGCACGCTCCACCGATGGTGAACCAGCCGACCGCTCCCGCCAGTCCGCCGGCGGCGTCGGCGTCCTCCCCTTCCTCCCCGGATGCGCGCCGCGACCTCACGATGCCCAGCAGATCCCAGGCCAGGTACGCGACGGCCAGGGCCAGGAGCACGACGCCGAAGCCCCGGTCCAGCGACCGGTCCCAGGAGAACCCGACGACCAGCAGGCCGCCGGCGACCATCCAGCCGGCCCGTCGGATGAAGTCCGGCCGGTCCACTTCCACCGGCATGATCAGCGCCACCGTCCCGACGATCAGCCCGATGTTGCAGATGCAGGATCCGACCGCGTTGCCCAGTGCGATCCCCGAATCGCCCATCCAGGCGGCCGTCGCCGAAACCACCAGCTCCGGCCCGGTGGTGGCCAGGCTCACCAGCGTCCCGCCGATGACGAAGCGCGGTACTCGGAGCGCCCGGCCGATCCGGATGCTGGAATCGACGAACAGATCACCGCCCTTGGCGACGAGGGCGAATCCGACGGCGATCAGCACGATGTCGTAGAGCATGGTCGTTTCCGGATCGACGGCTTCCTACAGTCCCAGGAAGAGCACGGCAGCCCCGCTCGCCGCGACGACGAGTCCGGCCGCGACGTCGGCGTGCCGGCCGATGCGGCCGGCGCCGAGCAGCTCGACCCCGCGCCAGGCGGCGGCCACCGCCGCCAGCATCGCCGCGACCGTCAGCAGCCCGAAGACGCCGACGACGGCCGCGACCGCGAGCCAGTCGCGCGCCATGCCGGGAACCACCATCAGGGGGATCAACGGCTCGCACGGGCCGAGGACGAACACGACGAAGAGCGCCCACGGCGTGACGCGGTCGGCGCCGGCCGTGCCCGCGTGCAGATGGAGGCCGCCCCGCCCGCGGAGGCCGCCCCGCCCGCGAAGACGCCTCCAGGACGCCCACGCCGCGTACGCCAGACCGAAGCCGATCAGCAGCGCCGCGGCCAGCTCCCCGCGCGCCGATTCCAGCCACAGCAGCGCGTCGGTCGCGATGCCGAGTCCGACGCCGACCGTACCGATCAGGACGGACGAAGCGACGTGCCCGGCGCCGCACAGCGCGGTCACCAGCAGCGTGCGGGCGAGCGCCCAGCCCCGGGCGCGGCCGAGCGCGACGAACGGGAGCGAGTGGTCGATCCCGAGCAGGGTGTGGACGATCGCCAGCGAGGCGGCCGTCCCGAGCAGCAGTGCGGTGGTCTGGGTCGGATCGGGCATGGGGATGACGGGAACCGGCGAAACGTGCGGCGGATGTGTAACGCTACACTATCGGGAAACAGCGGCATCGGGAACAGGCGGCCCGTCCCCGCCGTTTTAAGGGAGCAGTTCCGCCGCGCGCACCGGCGCCGACCGTGCAGGGACCCGGCGAGCGGAGAGCTGCCGGTGATTATGACGCCATGACGACCCTGGACGCCAGGATCGCCCGCCTCCGAAGCCTGCTGGCGGAGTTCGAGCAGGTGGTCGTCTGCTTCTCCGGCGGCGTCGATTCAGGCTACCTGCTGGCCGAGGCGGGCGGCGTCCTCGGCGATCGGACCGTGGCCCTGACCGCGGTCTCCCCGAGCCTCGCCGCCGAGGAGGGCGCGGCCGCGCGCCGGCTCGCCGAACGGCTCGGCGCCCGCCACCTGCTTGTCGACACCGCCGAGGTCGACGACCCGCGTTACGCGGCCAACCCGGTGAACCGCTGCTACTTCTGCAAGGTCGAGGTCTACGGCCGGGCGGTCCGCGAGGCGGCGCGGCTCGGGGACCACTACCAGGTCGTCGACGGCTTCAACGTGGACGACCGCGGCGACCACCGGCCGGGACGTCAGGCCGCGAAGGAGCACGGCGTCCGCTCGCCGCTCGACGAGTCCGGCTTCACCAAGGCCGACGTCCGGGAGGCCGCGCGCCGGCTCGGCCTGCCGGTCTGGAACAAGCCGGCCCTGGCCTGCCTGTCGAGCCGCTTCCCGTACGGCACGGCCATCACGCCGGAACGGCTGACGCAGGTGGCCGCCTGCGAGCGGGTGCTGCGCGAGCATGGCTTCCTCGTCTGCCGGGTCCGCTACTTCGGCGAGCGGGCCCGCATCGAGGTCGATCCCGCGGAAGTCTCCCGCTTCCGGGACGCCGCGCTGCTGGCCGACGTCACGGCGCGCTTCCGGGCGGCCGGCTTCCGGGAGGTGGAGGTCGATCCCGAGGGGTATCGGCAGGGCGCGCTGAACGAGCTGGCGCGGACCGCGGCCCCGGAGCCGTTTGTACGAAGTCCTTCGTAACCGAGCTGCGCAATGCATGGCGCAGCCGGCAGCGATGAACGCGGCGTGATACGCCGCCCGGTGGCCGCAACGGCTACCCCGTCGAGACGGCCCGGAACATCTCCTCCACCGGCGCCACCCGCACGCGGTCGGGATTGACGGCCAGATCGAAACCCTCGATCAGCTCGTCCTCCGCCTCGATCTCCTCCGTCACCGCCGTGTTGTAGGTCGGCGGCGACGGCGCGCCGGCCAGCAGCGCGTCGCGGAACGCCTCGGCGTCGCGCGTGACGACGGCGATGGCCAGGTCGTCGTATTGCAGGTGGCGGCGAATCGCCGCGTTCACGTCGTCGACGGTCAGCGCGGCGAGGCGCCGCTGGATCTCGTCGATGAAGTAGCCGGCGCCGTAGACCGCCGAGTCCATGTGGTACCCGAGCCGACGGCTGGCGGTCTGCACGTAGAGCTTCGAGTAGTTGACCAGGAACTCGCGCGTCGCTTCGAAGTCGTCCGCCGACAGCCCCTCGTCGACCAGGACGTGCAGCTCGCGGATCGCCTGCCGCAGGGCGAAGTGCGCGTTGTGGTGCGGCACCGGCCGGATCCAGATGCTGAAGAACTGCCGGCTGCGCGGGATGTTGGGCACGGGCAGGCGCGACCCGCCGTCTTGGATGAAGTTCTCGATGTAGGAGTAGTCGCCGTAGTTGAGGCCCCGCTGGCCCCGCATCTTGTTCATCAGCAGGCCGTTGAACGTGCGGTGCTCGCCGAAGTAGGAGTTGGCGACCATCAGTGCGTGGAAGTCGTCGCCGGCGCGGGTCAGATCGATCGGGAAACCGATGGAAACGGCGGTGGCGATGGCGTCCTTGTCGACCAGCAGCACTTCGCGGCCGTCGAGCGCCCGGGGCGCCGGCAACGGGGCGCGCTCCGCCCCCTGCGCCGGCAGGCGATCGAGGATCTCCCGCTCGATCCGCTCGACGAAGCCGTCGGGATAGCCCCCGGCGACGCCGACGAGCGCCCGCGCGCGCGTGTAGTGCTCCCGGTGAAACGCCCGCACGTCGTCAAGGGTCAGCGCGGCCAGCCCTTCCTCGGTCCCGACGGTGGGCGACTCGTACGGATGCCCCGCGTACAGCAGCGCGTTCAGGGCCTCCTTGCCCAGCTCTTCGTCGTTGCTGCCGCGCAGGGTCGAGACGACGGTGTTGGTCAGGAAGTCGCGGTTGCGGTCGAAGTCGGACGGCTCGAACCGCGGCGCGACCACCAGGTCGCGCACGATGGCGAAGAACGGCTCCAGGTGATCCCGGTGCACTTCGCCGACGAGCACCGTCATCTCCTTGTCGAACTGCGCCCGGATCGAGGCGGCCCAGGGATAGAGCGCCTCGGTGATCTCCTCGAAGCGCAGCGACTCGGTGCCGCCGCGCCCCATCATCAGCGCGGTCAGGGCGTTCAGGCCGTTCTTCCCCGCCGGGTCGTCGACCGATCCGGTGCGGAACCCGATCCGCAGGGTCACGAGCGGCGATCCGGGCGCCGGCAACGCAATGACGGTCCCCTCCGCGTTCGATCCCGACGCGCCGCAGCCGGCCGCGGCGACGCCGGCGAGCGCGACGGACAAGACCGCGACCGCCGCGATGCCGCACCCCGCGACCCGTCGAATCGACCTCGAGAGCGTCACGGCCCTTCCTGCGGGGTCGGCACCGCGCGCGAGGCGAGGAGAACCAGCTCGACACTTCGAACGCGTCATCGCTCCTCCTCCTGGGTCAGGATCACCACCGTGCGGTTGGTCTCCGCGAAATATGCGTTCGCCACCATCCGGACGTCTTCCGGGGAAACCGCGTCGTACAGCGCGTAGACCCGGTTCACGGTGGCCGGATCCTCGGTGAGCTGCAGGTAGTGGCCCAGCGTCCGCGCGATGCCGCCCGGATTGTCGAGCCCCATCGCGAAGCCGTAGCGCATGTGCGACTTCGTGGCCGCCAGCACCGCCTCGTCTACCGGCTCGGTCTTCAGCCGCTCGATCTCGTCGATGACGGCGTCCCGCACGTACTCGATCCTCGTCGGGTCGGTGATGCGCGCGATGATCGTGAACAGCGGCGGGTCGCGGCTGTCGAGGGCGCCTCCCTGCAGCGCGTCGACCACCTGCTCCTCCAGGTAGAGCTTGCGGAACAGCGGCGAGGTCTCCGAGAAGAGAAGCTGCGACAGCACGTCGAGGGCCGGCATGTCGATCCGCTCGTCCGAGAACGCCGGGGCGTGGTAGCCCAGCATCAGGAACGGCAGCGTCGGGTTCGGCCAGGTGACGCGGGCCGAGCGCGCCTCGGTCTGCGGCGGCTCCTGCGGGATCTCCGGCTCGAAGTCGCCGCGCTCCCAGCCGCCGTAGTACGCCGCCGCCAGCCGCTCCAGCTCCGACGGGTCGAAATCGCCCACCACCACGACGATGCAGTTCTCGGGCCGGTAGTACCGGTCGTAGAACCGGAGGCTGTAGCCGTAGTGGTTCGGCATGTCCCGGATGTCCTCCAGGAGGCCGATCGTCGTGTGCTTGTACGGGTGCGTCGTGTAGGCGAGGTCGTGCAGCTTCTCGCGCAGGAGCGACACCGGATTCGAGAAGTTCAGGTTGTACTCGCCGAGGATGGCGCCCGCCTCGGTGCGAAAGTCGTCCTCCGAATACTGCAGGTTCCGGAAGCGGTCCGCTTCGAGGTCCATGACGGTCTCCAGCGCGTCGGAGCTGGCGACGATGTAGTAGGCCGTCCAGTCGCTGGTGGTGAACGCGTTCGAGTCGGCGCCGATCCGCTTGACCACCGCGTTGTAGGCCTCGGTGGGGTACTTCTCGGTGCCGCGGAACATCATGTGCTCGAAGAAGTGCGCGTAGCCGGAGAACCCCGGCTCCACCTCGTTCCGCGACCCGGTCCGCACCACCGTGTAGTAGGCGACGATGCCGGGGCTGTCGTAGTCGACGCCGACCACCTGCAGCCCGTTGTCGAGCGTGAACGTGGTGACCGGGAACGGGAAGACCTCGCGGCCGGCCTGTCCCGCCGCCCCGTTGACGGCGGCCGCTACTGCGAGAACCGCAATCCGGATGATCCGCAGCTTCCACCGCATGGTGATGCTCCCTGCCTGACGCAACCGATCGCACCCGGAAACGGACCCCCGCCGCCCGTGGCGCAGGCCCGCCCTGTCGATCGGCGATTCGACCCGGACCGCTGACCCTGTTTCCGAGTATACCGATCCCGGGCGCCGCGGCACGGGAACGTCCGCCGCGGCAGCGTTGAATCCGTGTTCGACACGCCGGCCGCCGTCCGGGAACTCACCGCCCGCCTGTTGGCCCTCTCTTTCGCCGGCCACCCGTGATAGCCTGAATCCATGTTCGATTCGCTCACCGTCGCGCGCCGGTTGACCGAGGCCGGCGTCAACCGCGAGCAGGCCGACGCCATCCGCCAAGCCGCCGAACACGGCGATCACGTCACGGCCGAACAGTTCAAGACCGGCATCGCCGAGTTGCGCACCGACATCATCGCCGCGCTGGCCGCGCAGGAACGCCGCACCATCGGCCGTGGGATCGCCATCGCCGGCATCGCCATCGCCGTCCTGCGGCGGCTCGGCTGGCTAGCGGGCTAGCGATCACATCACTTCCGCCAGGAAGAAGATCCTTCATGACCACGCATGCACACGCACGACCGCTGATGGTGTCGGCCGTCCGGCTGGCGGCCGCCGTCGTGGCGCTCGCCGGCGCCACACCCGCATCCGCACAGCCGGCGGCGGTGGAAGCGCGGGCATTCATCTCCGTCAGCGGCGGCCTGCAGGCCTTGACCGACAGCTTCTCCCAGGACGTCGTCTTCCCGGAATCTGGGGGCGCCTACCGAGAGCTTCAGCTTCTGTCGGGCGCCGCGGCGCGGGAGCAGGCGCGTTTCGAGAGCTCCTACCGCTCCACGAACGCCTTCCTCTTCGACGTGAGCGGGGGCGTCCGCTTGGCGCACAACCTGGGGGTCGGGATCGGTGTATCGCGGTTCGGCAGCGACAATACGGCCAGCGTGTCGGCGCAGGCGCCGCACCCGATCTTCTACGCCCGCGACCGCTCGATCTCCGGCGCGTCGCCGCCGCTCACCCGGAGTGAAACGGCCGTCCACCTCCAGGCGCGCGTGACGGTGCCGGCTATCCGGGCGGTCACCGTGACGGTCTTCGGCGGCCCGACGGTGTTCAACGTGACCCAGCAGCTCGTCACCGACGTGCGGTTCACCCACGACTACCCCTACGACGGGGCCGCGTTCTCCAGCGCGGTCGCGAGCCGGGAAACCGCCTCGACCATCGGATTCAACGTGGGGGCCGACGTGGCCTGGTACTTCACCGGCAACGCCGGTGTCGGCTGGCTCGTCCGTTACAGCCGGGCGACGGTGGAGCTGCCGGCCGCGGGCGACGGCACACTCGACGTCCGGGCCGGCGGACTGCACGCGGCGGGAGGCCTGCGCCTGCGGTTCTGAGCGTACCGCCGCACCGTGACCGGCAGCCCGTCAGCCTGCTCCCAGGAGAAACGACATCCCATGAGAACCACTCCACGACTGGCAATCGCTTCGACCCTGATCGGGGCCGCGATCGTCACCGCCGGCCAGGAGGCCACGTCGCAGCAGCCGCGGGGCGGCCTGTCGATATCGGCCGCGGTCGGAGCGGACGTCGACGAGTTGAGACGCTGGGACGCGACCGTCGATGCGCTGGCCCGGGCCGGCGAGCTGGTCGTCACGTCGCGGCGCGGCGACCGCGCACTGGGGGGGGGGCGCACCCACGAGTACCTCGCGCAGTTCGTCGGCGGGGTTCCGGTGCTCGGCGGCGGGATCGCGCGCCAGCTCGACGGCGCCGGCGTGACGGTGTCGCTGTTCGGCACGCTGCACCAGGGGGTCGACGTCGACACCACGCCGGCTCTTTCCGCCGTCGAGGTCGCCTCGCGGATCGAGGAGGCGACCGGCGCGATGGTCCTGGGCGACCGCGCGCTGCGCCTCGTCGTACTGCCGCTGCCGCTCGGCGGGTACGTCCTGACCTGGCGGGCGGTGACGAGCGACGGGCGCTTCCACTTCGCCGACGCCGATGACGGCGGCATCGTGCAGGTCGAGGACGCGTTCGACTCGCAATCGATCATCGGGTCCGGCGCCACCTACAAGGGCCATCGGAGGAAGGTGAGCACGACGCAGGCGGGCAGCCGGTTCGAGGCGCACGACCGGCTGCGGCCGGCGGAGATCGCCACCCTCGACACGCGATTCAACGTCGATCGCTACTACCGCCTGATCTATGACCACTTCTACAACGACATGCCGTTCCGCGAGCCGATCTGGACGTCGGACGACGTCGCGGCCGACGCCGACAACGACTGGGACGACCCGGCGGTGGTCGAGGCCCACGCCCACACCGGCTGGACCTACGACTACCTGTTCGCGCGGCACGGCTGGGAAGGCATCGACGGCGCGAACGGGCGTATCGTCAGTATGGTCAACCGCAACTTCGCCAACGCCGTCGCCTGGCGGCCGCCGTTGGGTCCGGAAGGCGCCGGCGTATACGTGTACGGCCGGTCCACGGACGAGACGAGCGAGGAGCCGTGGACCTCGCTCGACATCGTCGCGCACGAGCTGATGCACGGCGTGACGCACTTCTCCGTCAGTCAGCGCACCGGAAACGACTTCGGGCTCTTCACCAACTTCGCGGTCGCCACGAGGCTCGGACCGTCGAGCGTCACGGACCGCGACGGCGTGACCCACAGGTGCGGCACCACGCGTTTCATGCTGGGGTACAGCTTCACACCGGATGGGATAGAGCCGTTCTGGGTTCCCGCGTGGTGCGCCGAGGGCCGGTTCATCCTCGCGTCGTCGCAGGGCGGCGCCGTCAACGAAGCCTATTCCGACATCGTCGGGGAATCGGCCGGCTTCTTCCACCGGGATGCCGGCGCCTCGGCCGACTACCTCGTCGGCGCCGACCACGACTTCGGCCCGATCCGCTCGCTGGTGGATCCCCGGTCGGTCAGGGGCTACCCGGACGCCTACGGCGACCGCTTCGAGTTCGCGCTGATGCGCGACGAAGAGTCGGGATTCTGGGACTATTCCGGGTTCAGGTTCAGCGGCGGCCGGTTCGTCGGCGACACCGGACGCTGCTGCTACGGCGCGCAGCACTGGAACTCGCTGATCCTGAGCCACGCGTTCTATCTGGCGATCGAGGGCGGGACGCACCGCACCAGCGGCATGACGGTCGAAGGCGTCGGCGGCGCGAACCGCGCGGAAATCGAGCGGATCTTCTTCCGCGCGATGACGGACCTGATGCCTGCTGCAACGTCGTTGCCGCAGGCGGCGGACGCCATCCGCCAGTCGGCGGCCGACCTCGCCGCGGGGGGCGACGCGCAACGGGCAGTCGATCAGGCGCTGCGCGCCGTCGGACTCGCGCCCGGCACGATGTGAGCCTCGATACGCCGTCGGGCCGGCCGCCGCCCGGGACGGCCGGCCCGCAACATCGGTCCGGGAGTCCGCGCGGCAGAAACCGCCCCGGCGCGGACGATGCTGGTCTACCGCGGCGTCGGCCGCCCCATGATCGTCGGCTTCTGCTCCGACAGGCTGTCCACCACCGCCTGCGTCACCACGTTCGAGAAGAGCGGGCGGATGCTCAGGTGGTTGTAGGGCCGGATCTGGATCATCAGGATGCCGATGAGGTCCTCGACCGGATCGGCCCAGTAGAGCGTCCCGTAGGCGCCGCCCCAGGTGTAGCTGCCGATCGACAGCGCGTCCGGCGCCTGCGCCGAGTTGGTCAGCACCCCGAAGCCGAGCCCGAAACCGTAGCCGCCGCCGCGGATGTAGACCGGACGGTCGGCCCCGATGTGGTTGCTGATCATGTTGTCGACGGTCATCCGGCCGAGCAGCCGCGTCCCGTCCAGCGCGCCGCCGTTGGCGATCATCTGCGCGAACCGGTAGTAGTCGGCCGCGGTTCCCGCCAAGCCGGCGATGCCGCGGAACATCCGCGTCGGCTCGACGTAGGCCGGCGAGACCATCAATTCGATCTTGCCGTTCGCGTCCGGCCGGTAGACGGAGGCTATCCGCTCCACCTTCCCGCGCGGCACGTAATAGTATGTGTCGGTCATCCCGAGCGGCTCGAAGATGCGTTCGCGCAGGAAGTCGTCGATCGACTGGCCGGAGATCTTCTCCACCAGGACCGCGACGTAGTCGGTCGAATCGCCGTACTGCCACTCGTCGCCGGGATGGAACGCGCCCGGGATCACCGCGGCGTGCGCCACCCGCTCGGCCAGCGTCGACCAGCCCCTGCCGTGGTTGGTGACGTGGTCGATCTGCTCCCGGCTCAGCCCCTTGCCCTGCGGATTCAGCGTCAGGCCGGAAGTATGGGTCAGCACGTGGCGCACCGTGACCGGCCGCGCCTCCGGGACCACCAGCGGCCGGACGCCGTCGCGGTTGATGCGCACCCGGTGGTTCTCGTACTCGGGAATCCACTTCGAGATCGGGTCGTCGAGCAGGAACCGTCCCTCCTCGAACAGCATCATCAGCGCGGTCGAGACGATTGGCTTGGTCATCGACATCAGGACGAAGATGGTGTCCTTCGTCATCGGGACGCCGTTCTCCCTGTCCCGCCAGCCCTGCGCCTCGAAGTGGACCACCTTCCCCTTGCGGGCGACGAGGGTCACCGCCCCGGCGATGCGGTCGGTGTCGATGTACTCCTGAACGAAGGCGTCGATGCGCTTCAGCCGCTCCGACGACATGCCCACCGATTCCGGCTTGGCGACGACGACGTCTTCGGCCGCCCGCAGGGACGGTACGGCCAGCAGCACGGCCGCCAGCACGGTGACGCCCGCCGCCGCCCAGCCGTTACGACTCGTTCTCGTATCTGTCATGGTTGCTTCCTCCTCGTGAACCGGCTTCAGCCGCTCGTGATCTCGCTCCGGATCCGCCGCCGCCCTGCCGGATGCGGTGCCGACGCCCCGGCCCGGCCTCACTCCCGGTAGTCGGCGGCGGCCAGCGTGACGCGGATGATCTCCTCGTCGTTCCGCGTCACGAGGTGCCGGTTGGCGTAGGCCGGCTGGGTCCAGTTGACGGCGCGGTCCTCGAAGCGGCGCGGGCCGTAGCCGGCGCGCGACGTCGCCTCGATCAGCCGGGTGCGGTCGAGCTCCACGTAGCCCTCCGGGGTGAACCGCGCGATGATGAGGAACCCGGCGTCGTTGTTGACGAAGTAGCGGTCGCGGTGCCGCACCATGAAGGCGGCGCCCCAGCGGCGCTGCACGGTCATCCGGTCGCTCACCCACAGGCGCTCGCCGGTCGTGGCGTCCAGGCCGCGCAGCTCGCCGTAGCTGCCGACGCCGTAGATGGTGTCGCCTTCGATGATCGGTGTGGTGATGAGCGCATGCAGTCCCCGCGTCTGATCGGGCATCTCCCCCCTTCCCGCGACCTGCCAGAGCACGCTGGCGGCGGGCCGGTCGGTGTTGAGGCGCAGCATCAACGAGCCGCCGTAGAACTGGGAGAAGAACAGGTAGTTGTCGCTGCGGACGGGGGTGGCGACGGTGATGGCCGACCGCGCCTCCCACGCCTCCTCCCACCAGATCTCGCCGCTCCGCGGATTCAGGGAGGCGACCCCGCGCGGGTGCCAGACGATGAGCTGCCGGGCGCCGCCCGCCTCGTAGATGACCGGCTGGGCGTAGCCCATCTCGGTCACCACGTCCATGGCCCGCCAGACCTCCTCGCCGGTGCGCTTGTCGAAGGCGACGACCAGCGCGTCCGGCTCGCCGCCGACGAGGGCGATGAGGAGATCGCCGTCGACGAGGGGCGAGCTCGCCGTGCCCCACACCGGCACGGTCGTGTCGTACTCGGCCACGGTGTCGTGTTGCCAGACCACCGCGCCGGTCTCCACGTCGAGGCAGAGGAGCATGCCCGCGCCGCCCGCGACGTAGACGCGGTCGCCGTCCACCGTCGGGCTGGCGCGCGGCCCGGTGGCGTAGGAGAACTGGAGGTTGCGGTAGGCGGCCGGCCACTCGTGCGTCCAGAGCACCTCGCCCGTCCGCTCGTCGAGGGCGAGGATCCGCTCGGTGCCGTCCATCACCCGCGTCTCGGGGAGGAATTCGAAGTCGGTGACGAAGACCCGCCCGTCCGCGACCACCGGCCCGGCGAAGCCGCCCTTGACCGGCGTCCGCCAGACCACCTTCAGACCAGCCGGCGGAAACCGCTCGATGATGCCGTCCTCGGTCCACACCGCCACTCGCCCCGCGCCCCGCCACTCGGGCCAGTCCGCCGCGTAAAGCGAGGATCCCGCCAGCGCGGCGCAGAGCACCGCGGTCATGCATCGCCGCAACGTTCGCATCGTCGTCATTCCCTTCAGATCCGTTACTGCTCCCTCGTTGAACCCCGGCACGCGGAGCGCCTCGCCGGTATCGGCGCCACGCGGCGTCTGCTGCGGACTGTCGAGGGCCCCGGAGACGCCCCCGACCCGCCGTCACTCGTAGTCGCCTGCCGCGAGCGAGGCGCGGATGATCTCGCTGTTGTTCCGATGCACGACGTGCCGGTTGGCGTAGGCCGGGTGCGACCAGTTGATCGCGCGATCCCAACGCAGGCGGGTGCCGGAGCCGATGCCGGCGCGGCCGTCCGCCGCGATGAGCGTCGTGCGATCGAGCTCCACGTAGCCCTCCGGCGTGAACTGCGCGATGATCAGGTCGCCCGCGTCGTTGTTGACGAAGTAGCGATCGCGGTGCCGGACGAGGAACGCGGCGCCCCAGCGCGCCTGGGCCGTCATCTCGCCGCTCATCCAGAGACGCTGTCCTGTCCTTGCATCCAGGCCGCGCAGCTCGCCGTAACTGCCCACGCCGTAGACGTAGTCGCCGATGATCAGCGGGGTCGTGATCAGGGCGTGCAGGCCGTCGGTCTGGTCAGGCAACTCGCTGCGGCTGCCGCCCCGCCACAGCATGGAAGCGGCGGGCCGGTCCTGGTTGAGCCGCATCATCATCGAACCGTTGTAGAACTGCGACACCAGCAGGTACTCGCCGCTGCGGACCGGCGTCGCGACCGACATGCCGGCGCCGACCTCCCACTCCTGCTCCCAGTAGACCGCGCCGGTCTCCGGATCGAGCGACACCAGCGCCGCCGCGTGCCAGACGATGAGCTGGCGGACGCCGCCCGCCTCGTAGATGACCGGCTGGCCGTAGCCCATCTCGCCGACCACCTCGACCGCGCGCCAGCGCTCCTCGCCGGTCCGTTTGTCGAACGCGACGACCAGGGCGTCCGGCTCGCCCCCGACGACGGCGATCAGCCTGTCGCCGTCCACGAGCGGCGCGCTCGCGGTGCCCCAGGTCGGGATGCTGGTGTCGTACTCCTCGACGTAGTCCTTGCTCCAGATGACGTCGCCGTTCTCGACGTCGAGGCAGAACAGGCGGCCGGTGGCGCCGGATACGTAGACCCGGTCGCCGTCCACCGTCGGCGTGGCCCGCGGACCCTTCGCGTAGGAGATCATCAGCATGCGGTAGGTGGTCCGCCACTCGTGGGTCCAGAGCACCTCGCCCGTCTCCTCGTCCAGCGCCACCACGCGTTCGGTCCCGTCGAGGGTCCTCGACTCCGGATCCTCCAGCCAGTCGAGCACGAACACGCGGCCGCCGGCCACGGCCGGCCCCGAGTACCCCGAGCGGAGCGGCGTCCGCCACTTGACCTTCAGCCCGCCCTCGGGAAACGACTCGATGATGCCGTCCTCGTGCCAGATACCCAGCCGATCGGCGCCGCGCCACTGCCGCCAGTCGTCCGCCGCCAGGGAAACCGTGAGCACGCCACATGCGATGAGCGCCAGCGCCAACGTCCGTACGACCCTCATGAGCCACCTCTTGCTTTCCATGTCGATCCAATCCGCCGTCACGGTCCGCCGGCCGCCGGCCGGCCGCGGACGCGCCGCGAACCGCCCTATTGTGGCCCAAACCGCGAAGGGGACGAAACCCGGCCCGCCCCTGCCCGAACCCCTGGCGGACCCGCGTAGCGCCGAGACCGGCGAGACGGCCGTCCGCCGCGTCGCGCGGACCACGCCCGCGCAAGTCGTGGAACCCGCGTTGCACCGAGACCGGTCGCACGCCGCGGCACGCGCGCCCCGGCCGCGAGCCGTCCTGGAGCCGGACGCGGACACGGGCCTGTCCGCGACGGAGGACAGCGCGGCGCGCGCGCAGCCGGAGTCGCCCGTGAATGGCGGGGTTCGGTTCTGGCACGGTCCCTGCTACACTTCGTAGCGCCAGCCTGCCCCGAGGAGATTCGTGATGTCCCGTACCGCTTCCTGTCTCCTGGCAATTTCTTTCGTGCTGTCGCTCGTTGCGCCCGCGGTCCTCGCTGCCGAGGAGCAGCGGGCGCGACGCCGCGACGGGGGCGGCGGCCGGGCCGCCGCGCCCCGTTCCGCCCCGGCGCCCCGGGCGCAGCGGCCGCCGGCGCGCCGTGCGCCGGCCGCGCGCCCGCAACGGGCGCCGGCTGCACCCCGCGCCCAGCGCCCAGCGGCAGGCCGCGCACGAGCGGCGCGGCCGCAGACGGAGGCGCGCCGGCCACGGTCGGCGCCGCAGCGAGCACCCGCAGCAGCACCCGCCCGGCCCGCACCCCGCACCGCCGCCCGGCCGGCAGACCGGCAGCAGTCGCAGGCGGGAAGGTCCCGCGCCGTACCACGGCACGCACCCGCCGCAGCGACCGGTCGCAGCGGGACGCGCGACGCGCCGAGCGCGGAGTCGTCGCCGCGAACCGGCCGGCCGCGCGCCGTACCGCGACGGGCGCCGGCCGCCGCGGACGCGGGCGGCGCGGCGACGCGGGGGCGCGCCGTACCGCGGTATCCGGACGCCCGACGCCCGACGACGGCGGCCAGACCCGGCCGCGGGGGGGGACGACCGGGCGCCGCCGGCCGGAACCGTCCGTCCGACCGGGGACGGCAACCGGTGCAGGTGCGCGGAGGCGGGCGCCGGGCGCCGGCCGTCGTGGACAGCCGCGGACGCGCCGTACCGCGGGCGCGCGCCGGCGGGCGTCCCGGTCCCGGGCCCGGCTATCGCGGCCTCTACAGTCCGCGCCCGCGGCCCGGCTACCGCTACGCGTACCACTATCGCGGGGGCTACGCGTACTACCGCCCCTGGTACGGGCCCCGCTGGCACCGCCACGTCCGCTTCGCCGGCTATCATCGCCCGCGCGTCCACGGCAGCTACTTCTACTTCCCCGGCTTCTCGTTCGGCGCCGCGTTCGGCTACCGGTCGCACGTGCACGTCGGCGTCGGCTATCCCTACTCCGTCTACGGCTATCCCCACGGCTGGTACGACCCGTACGTCCGCCATAGCTACGCCCACGCCGCGGATGCGTACACGGGCTTCCTGCGCCTGAAGGTCCGCCCGCGCTCGGCGGAGGTCCACGTCGACGGGTACTTCGTCGGGATCGTGAACGAGTTCGACGGCCTCTTCCAACGGCTGCGGATCGAGGAGGGAACGCACACCGTCGAACTGCGGCATCCCGGCTACGAGCCGCTCACCCTCGACGTGCTCATCGTCCCGGGGGAGAAGGTCACGTTCGAGGGCGACATGATCCCGCTCCCGTAGCTGTCGTATCCCCCCCCGGCGCGCCGGGGGGAGGACGTCGTGGAGGTCGGAATCGCGCTCTCCATCCGCCCCCCGACGCGCCGGGGGGCGCAAGCTCCCCGGAGCCGGATATCGCACTCCGCGGCCACCCCCCGGGCGCGCGGGGGGCGCAAGACCAGACGCCGAGGCGCGCTCCAGGGTCTTGATCGCCACGTCGCGCGCCAGACCCACGTCGCGCGCCAGATGGACCGTCCCCATGCCGCCGGCGCCCGGCTTGCGCGTCAGGCGGAACTGCCCGCCAGCACCTTGCCACGGCGGAAGCTGGACGCCACCCTGTATCCTTGGCACCGACAGGCGCACGTCATTCCGATGCTCCACATCTCCAACCTCCACAAGGCGTTCGGCGACCGGGTCCTGTTCGACCGGGTCTCGTGGCAGATCCAGGCCGGCCAGCGGGTCGGACTGTGCGGCCCGAACGGCGCCGGCAAGACGACGCTGCTCAGGATGCTGTCCGGCGACGTCGAGCCCGACGCGGGCGAGATCGCGCGGCCGAACGATCTGACCGTCGGCTACCTGCCGCAGGACGGGCTGACCCACGCCGGACGGACGCTCCACGCGGAGGCGAGCCGCGCCTTCGAGCCGCTGCTCGCCCTGCAGGCGGAGCTGCGCGCGCTCGAGGCGCAGCTCGGCGATGCGAGCCTGTCCGCGAGCGGGCACGACGCCGCCCTCGCCCGGTACGCCGAGGTTCAGGACGCGTTCCAGGATCGGGACGGCTACGGCATCGAAGCGAAGGTGGACGCGGTGCTGCGCGGTCTCGGCTTCGAGGCGGACGACTTCGAGAAGCCCACCGAGACGTTCTCCGGCGGCTGGCAGATGCGCATCGCGCTGGCCCGGCTGCTGCTCCGCCGGCCACGACTGCTGCTGCTCGACGAGCCGACCAACCACCTCGACCTCGAAGCGCGCAACTGGCTGGAGGAGTTCCTCGTCGACTATCCCCACGCGGTGGTGCTGGTGTCGCACGACCGCTACTTTCTCGACAGCGTGGTGACGGAGATCGCCGAGGTCGGCCTGCGGACGCTCACCACCTACCGAGGCGCCTACAGCGCCTATCTCACCGAACGCGAGGCACGCATCGCACGGCTGCGGGAGGCGAAGAAGCGGCAGGACGAGGAAGTGGCCCGGATGCGGCTGTTCATCGACCGCTTCCGGTACAAGGCGACCAAGGCGAAGCAGGTCCAGAGCCGCATCAAGATGCTGGAGAAGGTCACCCCGATCGAGGTGCCGCCGGCGCGCAAGCGCGTGCACTTCGAGTTCCCGGCCGGCGCGAAGAGCGGCCGGACGGTGGTCGAGCTGCGCGCCGCCGCCAAGGCGTACGGCGCCGTGCGGGTGTTCGAGCGGGCCGACGTCCACGTCGAGCGCGGCGACCGCGTGGCCCTCGTCGGCCCGAACGGCGCCGGCAAGTCGACCCTCATGCGGATGCTGGCCGGCGTGGAGGCGCCCGATCGCGGCGAGCGGCTCGAAGGCTATCGCGTCGTCCTGCAGTACTTCGCCCAGGACGAAGCGGTGCGGCTGGACGGATCGCTCACCGTCTACGAGACGCTCGCGGCGGGCTCGCCGGTCGACATGGTGCCCGCGATCCGCAACATCCTGGGCGGTTTCCTGTTCACCGAGGACGACGTCCGCAAGCGTGTCAAGGTCCTCTCCGGCGGCGAGCGCACCCGGCTGGCGGTGGCGCGGATGCTGCTGCGCCCCTCCAACACGCTCGTCCTCGACGAGCCGACCAACCACCTGGACATCGACTCGACCGACGTGCTGCTGGACGCCCTGACCGACTACGGCGGCACCCTCGTCTTCGTCTCGCACGACCGCTACTTCGTGGACCGGCTGGCGACGAAGGTCATCGACGTCGGCCGCGGGGAGGCGGTGCTCTACCCGGGCGGCTACGAGGAGTTCCGCTGGAGCAGGGCGCAGGCGGCCGCAGGCGGCGGTCCCGCCACCGGCCCGGAGCGCATCGCGCCCACCGCCCGGAAAGCCGCTTCCGCCGCGACACGCAGGGCCGGAACGCCCGCGACGGACACAGGCGGGAAGCAACGCCGCAAGCCGTCCCCGACCCGGGGCCCGCACGACTCGGCGGGGGTCGCCCCCGGGCGGCAGGGAAAGACCCGCACGGCGCCACCCGGGCGCAGCGCCGCCGAGCACAAGCGGCAGCAGGTCGAAGCGCGCCGGCAACAGCGCCAGCTCGATGGGCTGCGCAGGCGCATCGCGGACCTCGAACGGCGCATCGCCGAGCGCGAGGAGGCGATCCGCAAGCTCGAAGCGGACATGGCGGCGCCCGGCTTCTTCACGGATCAGGGCTCGGCCGACGAAGCCGTCAAGCGCCACCAGGCGCTGATGTGGGAGGTCGGCGACCTGATGAACCGGTGGGAAGCGCTGGAGCAGGAAGCCGCCGAGCGCGCGCCGGCGACCTGATCCGCGTTCCCGGCCGTCTCTGCGAAACGCAGCGACCGGTCCCGCATTCGCGCCCCCAGGTCAGTGGACGCCGGGACCAGTCACGTGCGTAACGAGCACCTCCTGCAGCGCCTCGACCTGCCCGGTCAGGTAGTCCACCTTGCCGTTGACGATGAGAACCCCTACCGCGCCGGCGAGCGAGATCAGCAACGTGAGAACCTGCAGAACCGTGGGGAGCGTCGTGTCGTTCCGATCCATGTCTATCACCCAGTCACCCGTTGCCCGGGAGGCAAGGGGTCATCGGGGTCATGGGCTGGCCCGCTTCACGGCCGACCCGGAGGCCCCCTCTACGCCCGCGGGTGCGTCCTGCGGTACAGCTCGGTGATCTGCGCGGCGCTGACGTGCGTGTAGCGCTGCGTCGTGGTGATGCGGGCGTGGCCGAGCAGCTCCTGAATGGCGCGCAGGTCGGCCCCGCGCTCCAGCAGGTGGGTCGCGAACGAATGGCGCAGGGCGTGCGGGCTGATGCCGCGCTGCGCGCCGACCTGCGTGACGCAGCGGTCCACCATGCGCGCGACGCTACGGCTCGACAGGCGGCCGCCGCGGTAGTTCACGAAGAGTGGATCGTCCTTCCCCCACGCACGGCCGCGCCCCGGGGCCGCCGCCGCCGCGCCGCCCCGCAGCAGCCCGCGCCGCGCCGGCAGGTACTCCCGAATGGCGGCCGCCGCCGCCGGGTTGAACGGCACGATTCGTTCCTTGCCCCCCTTGCCGAGCACGCGCACCATTCGGCCGGACAGGTTCACGTCCTCCACGTCCAGCCCCACGAGCTCGCCGAGCCGCAGGCCGGAGGCGTAGAAGAGCTCCAGGATGGCCCGGTCGCGGAGACCGAGCGGCGTCGCGGAATCGGGAGCGGCGAGCAGGGCGCCGACCTCGTCGACGGCCATGTGCGCGGGCATGCGGCGCTCGACGCGCGGCGCGGAGACGAGCGCGCCGGGATCGTTCTCCAGCAGCCCCTCGCGGCGCAGATAGCGCGCGAACGTGCGGACGGAGGCCAGCTTGCGCGCGGACGACGACGCCGCCTGCCGCCGTTCGTAGATCTCGGCCAGGTACGCCCGCACCAGCCGGTGATCGAAGTCGTCCAGCCTCGGCTCGCGTTCGAGCCGCCCGGCCGCGAAGGTCAGGAACTGCGACAGGTCGCTCCCGTAGGCGCGCACCGTGTGACGAGAGAGGTTTCGATTCAGGCGCAGATACTCGAGAAACGGCTGAAGGTGCTCCCGCATCGACCGTGGTATCGGCCGTGGACCGGCCTGCCGTCAACCTGCAGTCAGGCAATGCCGGGCGCCGGCGGCGCCGGAACGCCGGCCGTCACTGCGTGGTTGCGGCGCGTCGCGGCGCGGCCCCGGCAATCGCCCGCGGACCGGCGTCGCGCCAGGCGGCCAGATCGGCGAGCGCGCGTTGCGCCACCGCCCGGCGCCGGGCCTGCCGGCCGCGCGGCGCCCGGGCGACGACCGGGATCAGGCCGAACACGACGTTGGTCGGCTGGTAGTGGCCGGGGTCGGCGTGCGAGACGTAGTGCGCCAAAGCGCCGAGCGCGGTCGTGCGCGGCGGCACGCGCGGCTCGTCTCCCCGCGCGAGCGCCGCCGCGTTCAGGCCGGCGACGAGGCCGGACGCCGCCGACTCCACGTAGCCCTCGACGCCGGACACCTGACCGGCGATGAACAGACCGGGCCGGGCCCGGGTCTGCCACGTCGGCGCCAGCACGGCCGGGGCGTTGATGTAGGTATTGCGGTGGATCATCCCGAGCCGGACGAACTCGGCCTGCTCGAGGCCCGGAATCAGCCGCAGGACGCGCCGCTGCTCGGGCCGCCTCAGTTGCGTCTGGAAGCCCACGAGGCTGAAGTGGTCGGCCGCGAGGTTGTCCTGCCGGAGCTGCACGACGGCGTACGGCTGGCGGCCGGTGGCCGGATCGGTGAGGCCGACCGGCTTCATGGGACCGAAGCGCAGGGTGTCGACGCCCCGGTGGGCCAGCACCTCGATCGGCAGGCAGCCCTCGAAGAACGGCGTGCGGTCGAAGTCGTGCAGCGCGGCCAGCTCCGCGGTCGTGAGCGCGGCGTGAAAGCGCTGGTACTCGGCCGCGTTCAGGGGACAGTTGAGATAGTCCCCCTCTTCCTCACCGCCGGCGCCGCACGTCCGGCCCACCCGCGTCTCGCTCGCACGTTCCCGCCGGCCCCGGCGCGACGCGCGGAAGACCTTCGCGCGATCGATGGAGTCGGCGTGGACGATGGGGCTGATCGCGTCGAAGAAATAGAGCTGCTCGCGCCCCACCAGGGCGGTGAGGTCGGCGGCGAGAGCGGGCGACGTCAGCGGACCCGTCGCCACGATGACCGGCGCGCGGGGCGACGCCTCGGGAATCCGCGGCACCTCCTCGCGGTGAATGGTGATCAGCGGCTGCGCCTCCAGCGCCGCGGTGACGCCTGCGGCGAACCGCTCGCGGTCGACGGCCAGCGCGCCGCCCGCCGGCACGCGCGTCTCGTCGCCGACCCGCATCACCAGCGACCCGAGCCGGCGCATCTCCTCCTTGAGCAGCCCGACCGCGTTCTCCAGGGAGTCGCCGCGGAACGAGTTGCTGCAGACCAGCTCCGCGAAGCGATCCGTCCGGTGCACCGCGGTCGAACGAACCGGGCGCATCTCGTGGAGGGAAACCGGGACCCCTTGCGCGGCGGCCTGCCACGCCGCCTCGCTTCCCGCCAGTCCGCCGCCGACGATGCGGATCATCGTACCTCCGCGAACGCCGCCCGCTCAGGCCACTTCCCGGCGGGCACGGCTGCGCGGCGCCGCCCCGGCCGCCTTCCTGGCAGGCTGCCGGGCCGCCGACGGCTCGGGCTCGACCCAGCGCCCGTCCAGATAGACGGCGCGCCAGCGGGTCGGCTTGCCGTTCTCCTCGGACGTCACGTACTGCTCGCCCGCCTTGCGCGAGAAACGGATGACGGCGGGCCGGCCCTCGGGATCGGTTTCCGGCGCCTCGAGCAGATAGCGGAACTTCGGGTCCAGTTCGGCCGCGTGGGGCTTCAGCTCCGACACCGCGGGCGCACGGGTCTCCCGGTTGCGGGGAAATCCGCTCGCGGCCAGGAACAGCCCGGCGGCGCCGTCGCGCAGCACGTAATGATCGTCCACGGTCCGGCAGCGGAGCTCCGGCATCGGCACCGGATCGGCCTTCGGCGGCGCCGGCTCGCCGCTGCGGAGCACCTTGCGCGTGTTCCTGCACTCGCCGTTCGTGCAGCCGAAGAACTTGCCGAACCGCCCGGAGCGAAGCTGCATTTCCGCCCCGCACCGGTCGCACTCGATGGTCCGTTCCGCCGCCGTTCCGGCCCGGAACGTCCCTTCTTCTATCTCGTGGCCGGCGCACTGCGGGTTCCTGCCGCAGACGTGGAGCTTGCGCTCCGGGTCGACGACGTAGCCGTCCATCGCGGTGCCGCACACCGGGCAACGACGCTTGGCGCGCAAAAGCCGGCTCTCGCCCTCGTCGTCCCTGTCGGCGTCGGCCGCCTCGTCCGCGGGGGTCAGATCGACGGTCTGGGTGCAACGTTCGCCGGACGGCAGCGAGTACCCCGAGCAGCCGAGGAAGACGCCGGTGCTGGCGGAGCGGATCTGCATCGGACGGCCGCACGCGGTGCAGGCAACCGCGGTTTCCGTCGGCGTGTTGGGACGCATGCCGTCCGGCCGGGCGGCGGCTGCGAGCTTCCGGGAAAAATCGCCGTAGAACGTGTCGAGCACGCTGAGCCATTGCCGGTCGCCGGACGCGATCTGGTCGAGGTCCTGCTCCATGCCGGCGGTGAACGAGTAGTCCAGCAGGTCGGCGAAGCTCTCGACCAGGCGGTCGGTCACGATCTCGCCGATCTTCTCCGCGTAGAAGCGCCGCTTCGTCAGCGTGACGTAGCCGCGATCCTGAATCGTGGAGATGATCGAGGCGTAGGTCGACGGCCGCCCGATGCCGCGCTTCTCCAGCTCCCGCACCAGGCTGGCTTCACTGTAACGCGGCGGCGGCTTGGTGAAGTGCTGCGCCGCCTCGACCCTGGCGCATTCGAGGCGCTCGCCCTGCCGGTAGGCCGGCACGTCGGTGAGGTCGCCCTTGCGGGCCGCCGGCGGCAGCACGCGTGTGAAGCCGTCGAAGCGGAGCACGCGTCCCCGGACGCGAAGCTCGAACGTCCCCGCTTCCACCGTCACGGTGGTGCTCAGGTATTCCGCCGGGGTCATCTGGCAGGCGATGAACTGGCGCCGGACCAGATCGTACAGGCGGCGGGCGTCGGCGTCCGCGATGGCCAGCGCGTCCGGCGCGGCCGTCGCGTCGGTCGGCCGGATAGCCTCGTGCGCCTCCTGGGCGCCCGCCTTGCTGGCGTAGACGTTCGGGCGCTTCGGGAGATAGCGCGGGCCGAACGCGGACTCGATGTGGGCCCGCACCCCGGCCACCGCCTCCTGCGACAGGTTGGTGGAGTCGGTCCGCATGTAGGTGATGTGGCCGCCCTCGTAGAGCCGCTGGGCCAGCGTCATCGTCTTGCGGACGCCGAAGCCGAGGCGCGTCGACGCGGCCTGCTGCAGCGTCGAGGTGATGAAGGGCGCCCCGGGCCGGGTCGTGGTCGGCTTGCTCTCCACCCGCGCGACCGTGAACGACTCCTGCCGGAGGCGCGCCAGCGCCTCGTCCGCCGCGCGCCTGTCGCCCGGCCGGAAGGCCTTGCCGTCGGACTTGACGACCTGGAAACGACAGCGCTCCTCGCCCCCGGCCCGCGCCAGATCGGCGAAGACCTCCCAGTACTCCTCCGGCTCGAAGGCGCGAATCTCCCGCTCGCGCTCCACCACCAGCCGCACCGCCACCGACTGCACCCGGCCGGCGGAAAGGCCGCGGGCCACCTTCGCCCAGAGCAGCGGCGACACTTCGAAGCCGACCACCCGGTCGAGGAACCGCCGCGCCTGCTGGGCGTTCACCCGGTTCTGGTCGATCTGACCGGGATTCTCGAAGGCGTCACGGATGGCGTTGCGGGTGATCTCGTTGAACACGACGCGCCGGAAGCGCGTCGCGTCGCCCCCGATCACCTCCTTGAGATGCCAGGCTATCGCCTCCCCTTCGCGGTCGAGGTCGGTCGCCAGAAAGACCTGATCCGACGTTCCGGCCAGCTTCTTGAGCTCGCCGACGACCTTCTCCTTGCCGGGCACGATCTCGTAGGTGGCGCGCCAGCCGCGGTCCGGATCGACGCCCATGCGCTGCACGAGCTGCCGCCGGGCGCGCGCCTGCGGGTCCGCCGGACGCTTGCGGGCGGCCTTCCGCCTCCCCGCGGCATCCCTGCCGGCCCCGCGCGAGCGGCTTCCCTTGCCGCTCGCCGGCAGGTCCCGGATGTGCCCCACGCTCGACTTGACGAGGTATTCCCTGCCCAGGTAGCGGTTGATGGTGCGGGCTTTGGCCGGCGACTCGACGATAACCAGGGATCGGGCCATGGTCCTCCTGTGCGGTCGAAGGTCCTGCCGCCCTCGACCGGGCACTACACTAGCATCCCCGAAGCGACCGGACGAATCGCCCGGCGCCGGCGCGGGTCACGCGGCCCGCGATTTCCAGTTCCGTGAGCCTCGACAGCAACGTCCGGCTGTCGAGACCACTCCGCTCGATCAGGTCGTCCACGCCGCAGATCTCCCCCGGGTCCATGTGACGCAGCACCGGGTCCGACACTTCGGGCGCCGCGGTGTCCGCCGCCTTTGCGCCGGGCGGGACGGCGCCGATCTCCTCCAGAATATCGTCTGCCGTCTCCACGATCGCCGCCCCGTCGCGGATCAGGGCATGCGCCCCGGCGTTGCGCCCGCTCAGCACGTTCCCCGGCACCGCCATCACGTCCCGGCCCTGCTCGGCCGCGCAGCGGGCGGTGATGAGCGACCCGCTGCGGACGCCCGCCTCCACAACGACCACGCCGCGCGCGAGCCCGCTGATCAGCCGATTCCGCTGGGGAAAGTGGTGGCGGCGAGGCGGCGTTCCCGGCGGCAGTTCGCTCACCACGGCGCCCGTCCTCGCTATCGACGCCGCCAGCGCCGCGTGCTCTGCGGGGTACATGACGTCGACGCCCGATCCGAGGACGGCGATCGTGCTCCCCCGCCCGGCGAGAGCGCCCCGATGCGCGGCCGCGTCCACGCCGCGCGCGCAACCGCTCACGACCACGATGCCCGCTGCGCTGACGCCGCACGCCAGTCGCTCGGCCACGGCGACGGCGTACGGCGACGCGGCGCGCGAGCCGACGATGGCCACCGCAGGCCTGGCGAGCAACGCGGCGTCGCCCCTGAGCCAGACCACCGGCGGCGGGTCATCGAGCGCCGCGAGCTGCCGGGGGTAGCGGGGCTCGCTCCACTCGAGCACCTCGACACCGCCGGACGCGGCGGCGTTCAGCGCACGGACGGCTCGCTCCCGGCAGTGCCGGCCATCCTCGCGGAGATGCGCGGGGAGGTCACGAAAACGCGCCGCCGCCCGAGGCAGGTCGACGCCTCGACGCTGGTCGCCGGCCGCGTCCGCGGGCGACCCGAGCAGCGCTGCGCGGAGCCGCCTGCGGGTCAGAAACAGGGACAGCGCCACCGCTTCGACGAGGCTTTCCCGCGCCGTCATTCACACACCGGCCAAGCAAGAATCGAACCAGGCGTCCGGAGACGCACGAGGGACTTGCGCCGCGCCGCGGGACGTGACTATATTCGGATCGACACGTACCTTCACGGAGCGACACGGTGCCCGGCAGAATGATCAGCGTCCTCGTCGCCGCGGCGGTCGTCGCGGTCACCCCGGCCACGGCCGCCGCCGACTTGCGCGACGACGCGGTGGCGCAGGTCGAGTTCGGGATCTCCGTCGCGCGGGCGGGTCTGTGGGACGAGGCCGCCTACCGGTGGAAGCGGGCCGCCGAGATGGATCCCACCTACGCGGCCGCCTGGAACAACCTCGGGATCGCGTACGAACAGAAGGGGATGTTCGAAGAAGCGCTCGAGGCCTACGAGACGGCGCTCGATCTCGAGCCGGACAACCTCAACATCCAGCAGAACTACGATCTTTTCAGGGAAATCCATGACCGGGTTCTTCAAGGCGACCGCTAGCGCACTGCTGCTGCTCGGGACGGCGGCCTGCACGAGCTACTACGAGGTGCCGATCGAGACGCCGCTGCAGCCGAAGCTGGACGTGGGCCGGTTTCAGCGCATCCTCGTGGCCGGCTTCGTGGCCGGCGGCACCGACGACGTCGACACCAACCTGGAGACCGCCCGTCTGCTGCGCAGCCAGCTGCGCTCGGAGTCGCGCCTCGAGGTCATCGACTCCGAGGTGCTGGACCTGCTGGCCGTCGCCGAGTCGCAGAACGCGGAGTTCGACGACGGCGCGAACGGCAACGGCGGCGGGGCTCACGAGAACGGCGGCAACGGCGCGGGCGGACTCGACGCCGAGGCGCGCGGCGAGCTCAGCGAAGAGGATCTGGAGGCATACGAACACATCTTCGCCAACGTGAGCTACTGGAGGCAGCTCGGCGAGGAGCACCAGAACCCGCTGATCGTGACGGGCACCGTCCACTTCACGCCTCACCAGCGCTCGGGCATGGTCACCCGCGAGCGCGAGATCTACGACGAGTTCGGCAGGCGCATGGTGGTGCCGGTCCGGGCGTACCGCGACCGCGCGGGCTTCGTGCTGAGCCCGACCTTCATCTTCATCGACGGCCGCAGCGGGATTACGCTCTACACCGAGCGCCACCGCGAGGAGGTGCTGTACGACATCTCCCACAACACGCCGGCCCTGTCGTCGTACTTCGAGTTGATGGACCGGCTGCTGCCTTCGTTCCTCGGGGCGCTCGCCGACCAGAGCATCCGCGGCACGCGCATCATGCTCAAGTAGCGTCAACCCGGCTTTACAGCCGGCGGCGGCAGTAGTACGATTCCACGTTCCGGAGATGTAGGGGGGTTCAGCCGCGCAGTCCCGCGGGGTGAGAAAGGGTCGAAGCGTGTTCGCGATCATCGAGAGCGGCGGGCGGCAGGTACGCGTGGAGGAAGACGCACTCGTCACCGTCGATCGCCTGGACAAGGACGTCGGGGACGAGGTCACCTTCGATCGCGTTCTCTTCGTCGCCGGCGACGGCGGCTTCGTGGCCGGCGCGCCCTACGTCCCCAGCGCCACGGTGACCGGGGTGGTGGATGCTCTCGATCGAGGACCCAAGATTCGGGTGTTCCGCAAGCGGCGCCGCAAGGCGTGGCGCCGGACCCTCGGACACCGGACCGCGCTGACCCGCGTCCGCATCACCGGCATCGTCGGCGCCGGGGATCAGGAGCCTGCGCCGTAGAACGGCGTAGGCTTCTACAGAGAGGCCCGGTTGGGCGGCAAGCGGAGCCGCAGGCGGCGATTGTCGGGCTGGAGGCGACCATGGCACACAAGAAGGGCCAGGGCAGTTCACGCAACGGACGCGACAGCCAGGCGCAACGCCTCGGCGTCAAGCGCTTCGACGGCAACGTCGTCACCGGGGGCGCCATCCTCGTGCGCCAGCGGGGACGGCGGTTCCGGCCCGGTCTCAACGTCGGGCTCGGCAAGGACGATACGCTGTTCGCCACCGCGGCCGGCCGCGTCCGCTTCGAAGATCACGGATCGCGGGGCCGCGTCATCAGCGTCCTGCCGGTCGAGGGGTAGCGGGGGCGAGCGACCTGCCGCTCGCTCCGCCAACCATCAGCCAGCCCGCATGTTCGTCGACGAAGTCGACCTCCAGGTAGCGGCCGGAGACGGCGGCAACGGGTGTGTCAGCTTCCGCCGGGAAAAGTTCGTGCCGCGGGGCGGGCCCGACGGCGGCGACGGGGGGCGCGGCGGCTCGGTCCTGCTGCGGGCGGGCACCCACCTGAACACGCTGGTCAACTTCAAGTTCCATCCGCTCTGCCGCGCGCAGCGCGGCGGCCACGGCGAGGGAGCGAATCGCGCCGGACGGGCCGGGCGCGATCTCCTTCTCGACGTACCGGTCGGCACGGTCGTCTACACGGCCGATCACGACGGCAGCCCGCAGAGGCTCGCCGACCTCGCCGCGGACGGACAGACGTGGCTGGCCGCGAAGGGTGGCCGTGGAGGCCGCGGCAACCGCCGTTTCGCCACGTCGACCAATCGTGCGCCGCGGCGCTTCGAGGGGGGGCGGCCCGGCGAGACGCGCACCCTGCGGCTCCGGCTCAAGCTGCTGGCCGACGTCGGCCTCGTCGGCTGTCCCAACGCCGGCAAGTCGACGCTGATCGCCCGCGTATCGGCCGCGCGTCCGAAGATCGCGGACTATCCGTTCACCACCCTGTCTCCGAACCTGGGCGTCGTCCGCCTCGACGACGAGCGCAGTTTCGTCGTCGCCGACGTGCCGGGGCTGATCGCCGGCGCCCACGCGGGCCACGGACTGGGCCACCGCTTTCTGAGTCACCTGGAGCGCACGCGGGTGCTGGTCCACGTCATCGACGTGTCGTCCGCCGGCGGCCGCGACCCGGTGGACGACTTCGACACGATCCGCGCCGAACTGGCCCGGTTCCCCGGCGCCGACGGCGATCCACCGGCGCCCGGCGAGCCGGCCGGCTTGGCGGGCAAGGCGCAGCTCGCCGCCGCCAACAAGATGGACGCACTCGACGATCCCGAGCGGCTCGAGCGCCTTCGGCGACATCTCGCGGCGCGCTCCGTGCCCCTCCATGCGGTCTCGGCCGTAACCGGAGACGGGTTGCCCGCGCTCCTCGACGCCATGTGGGCGGCGGTGCGGCGGCCCGCGCAGACCGGCGCGCAGGCGTCTCAGGGGACGGCGTGACGCCGGACACGCCGCGCATCGGGGTGCTGGGCGGGACTTTCGATCCGGTGCACCACGGCCATCTCGATGCCGCGGACGCGGCGCGGAAGGCGCTCGCCCTCACCACGGTGGTGCTGATGCCCTCCCGCCGGCCGCCGCACAAGACGTCACCGGCCCGGACGTCCGGCTACCACCGTTTCGCGATGGCGGCGCTCGCGTCTTCCGTACACGCGGGGTTGCGGGTCAGCGACCTGGAGCTGCGGTCGTCCGAGCCCTCGTACACCTCGCTCACGCTGCAACGGCTCGCACAGGCCGGGCATGCCCCGTCCCGGCTCTTCTTCATTCTCGGCAGCGACGCGTTCGCGGAGATCGCGCACTGGCACGACTATCCGGCGCTGCTCCGCCGCAGCCATTTCGCGGTCGTGGCGCGCGCCGGAAACCCGCTGGCCGAGTTGCGCGACCGGCTGCCGGCGCTGGCCGGCCGGATGCGGAAACCGGGCGTCGGGTCATCCGGAAAAGCCCGGACCGTCTCCACGGCGGTCTGGCTCGTCGACGCCGAGACCCGCAACGTGTCGTCCTCGACCATCCGGCGCCGGCTGGCCGCCTCGGAGCCGACCGGCGACCTGCTGCCGGACGCCGTCGCCGCCCATATCGCCCGGCATCGACTCTATGGCGCCACGACACCTGGCGAGCTGCTTGCATGACCACACACGTGCCCGACCTTCCGGAGCCGATCCCGCAGATCATCGCCGCGATGGAGGACAGGAAGGCAATCGACGTCGTCGTGCTGGACCTGCGCGACAGCGGCGCCTTCACCGATTACTTCGTGGTCGGGTCCGGCCGGAGCACGCGACAGGTACAGGCCATCGTCGATGCGATCGACGAGCGGCTGCGCTCCATCGACGCCCGGCCGAACCACGTCGAGGGGTACGCGCACGCGGAGTGGGTGCTCATGGACTGCTTCGACGTCGTCGTGCACGTGTTCACGCGCGACACCCGGGAGATCTACGACCTCGAGCGCCTCTGGGGCAGGGCGACCCGCATCGCGATCCCCACCGCGCGCGCGGACGATCCACCCGCCGGCGGCCGGGAGACGACGCCGTAGAACGGCGTAGAACGCTGGAGAGGACTGGTTGGGCGGGAAGCGGAGCCGCAGGCGACGATTTCCGGGCGAGTGCGTTCCGCCGGCGCCGATCCGGATGGCTACCACCCTTCCGCGGGCGCTCGACGCAATCCTGGCCGTCGTCTGGGCGCCGCGGTGCGCCGCGTGCGACGATCCGCTCGACGCCCCCACCCGGGGGGCCGTCTGCCGAAGCTGCTGGCGCCGAGCATCCTGCATCGCAGCGCCGGTCTGCGACCGCTGCGGACTCGCGGTCGCGCCGGCCGACGCCGCCGCGCCCGTCCTGTGCGGCGACTGCCGAACGACCGGAGGCCCTCCGACGGCGCGCCGGGCCGCCGGCGTGCACGCCGGCACGCTGCGCGCGATCGTGCACGCCTTCAAGTACGACGGGCGGCGGTCGCTCGCGCAGCCGCTGGCGCAGCTCGTCCGGAACGCCGCCGGCGACTGGCTGCGAAGCGCCGACCTCGCCGTTCCGGTTCCACTGCACGCACTCCGGCGGTGGCGGCGGGGCTTCAACCAGGCGCACGATCTCGCAATGCACCTCGGCATGCCGGTCCTGCCGGCGCTGCGGCGCAGGCGCCATACCGGCCGGCAGGTCGCGCTGTCGCGCGCCGGCCGCCTGCGCGCGCTCCGGGGCGCATTCGTGCTGGCGGGCCGGAGCGGCGGGCGCCCGACCGCCGCCGCGATCCGCGGCCGTTCCGTGGTGATCGTGGACGACGTGATTACGACCGGGGCGACGGTGGAAGCCTGCGCGGCGGTGCTCCGGGACGCCGGCGCGCGGGAGGTGCGGGCGCTCAGCGCAGCTCTGGCAGTCGCGGCTCGATCGCGGCCGCCATCTCCGCCGCGACGATGTCCGGCGCCTGCTCGGCGTCGATGCGCACCCAGTCCGGCTGCACCGCCTGCCGGAGGTAGCTCTCCCGAACCCGCGTGAGCAGTGCGAGATCGCGTTCGTACCGGTCGCGGCCGATCGTCTTGCGGGCGACGGCCGTCTCCGGCGCGATGTCGAGCAGGATGGTCAGCTCGGGCTGGGGCAGGGAGACCTGGAGCGTCGTCAGCCAGGCCGGATCGAGCCCCTGGGCTTCACCGTACGCGATCCCGGACGCGACGTAGCGGTCGAACAGGACGACCAGGCCGGCGCCCTGCCAGCGGTCGATGTCCGCCTTGCGCTCGAAGCGGTTCGCGACGTACAGCAACTGCATCGTCTCGGGACCGTAGTCCCGCTCGCCCTGCAACGAACGGGCGATCTCCTCCCCGAGGAAGGTCCCGTAGTCCGGGAACGAGACGACCCGGGATCTGTATCCCGACGCCCGCAGCCGATCCCGCAGGTGCTGCGCCTGCGTCGCCTTGCCGCTCTGGTCGAGACCTTCAACGGCTACCAGCATCGCTCGTGCCTCGCTTGGCCGTCCGGCCGGCCCGGTTCCGTCCGGTCCGCATCACGACTCGCACGCCAGCAGGTCGTCGACCGTCTGGCGGCGGCGGATCATCCGCCACGCGCCGCCTTCCACGAGCGCCTCGGCCGGCAGCGCACGGCGATTGTAGTTCGACGCCATCGCCGACCCGTAGGCGCCCGCATCCCGCACCAGCAACCGGTCTCCGACCTCCGGCAGGGACATCGACTGTCCCAGCCGGATCACGTCGGTCGTCTCGCAGATCGGCCCCACGACGTCGCACGTCACGTCCGGTCCGGGCCGTGCCGTCAGCCGTTCGAGACGGTGCGTCGCGCCGTACAGCGCGGGGCGCAGCAGCTCGCTCATACCCGCATCGAGCACCACGAAGTAGCGGCCGTTGGACTGGAGCTTCACGTCCACCACCGTAGCGACCAGCACGCCCGCCGGCCCGACGATCCAGCGGCCCGGCTCGACGAGCAACGTCAACCCGGTCGGCGCCACCGCCTCGACGAGGGTCCGGGCGTAGTCCGTCACCGGCAGCGCGGGGCGCCCGTCGTACGAGATGCCGAGCCCGCCGCCGAGGTCGACGTGCTCGAGCGGCACGCCGCAGGCGCGCAGTTCCTGCGCGAACCGCGCCATCGTCGAGGCGGTCCGGGCCACCGCGTCCAGGGTGGTCAACTGTGAACCGACGTGCGCGTGCACGCCCACCAGCTCGAGACCGCTCCGGCCGGCGGCGGCCCGGCAGACGGCGCCCGCGTCCCCGATCGGCACGCCGAACTTGTGCCCGGGACCGCCGGTCACGATACCGGGATGACTGTCGGCCTCGACGCCCGGATTGATCCGCACGGCCACGCGCGCCCGCACGCCGCGCGCCGCGGCGATCCGATCGATGCGCGCCAGCTCGCCGGCCGACTCGGCGTTGATCACGCCGACACCGATCCGCACCGCGTCCTCGAGCTCGGCCGCCGTCTTGCCCACCCCGGTGAAGACGACGTCGCGGGGGGCGACGCCCGCCCGCAGCGCCACCGCGATCTCGCCGCCGGAATTGGCGTCCACGGCGCTGCCCGCGGACCGCAGCAGGCGCACGAGCGCGAGTGTCGAGTTCGCCTTCAGCGCGTAGTGCACGCGATGGGGATACGCGCCGAGCGCCGCGTCCAGCGCCCGGTAGCGCTCGACGATGAGGGCGGCGCTGTAGACGTACAGCGGGGTTCCTTCAGCTTCCGCGACAGCCCCGGGATCGACCCCGTCACAGGTTGCGCCGCGTGACGAAAACGTGAATCCGGCCATGGAAATCGTGAGGACGCAGGAGCGCGGCGCATTGTACGCGCGGCCGGCCGACGCTGTCGAACACGCGGTCCAGTCATTTGACCCGACACGGCTGCGCGCGCGAAACTAGCTCTTCGTGTCCGCCGACCCGCCGCGCGAGCCCGCCGACTCCACGGACGCCCTCATAGAGGCCTGTCTGCAGGGAGACCAGTCGGCGTGGGACGCGATCGTGCGCCGCTACCGCCGGAAAGTGTTCAACGTCGCGTACACGTTCGTCGGGCGGCACGACGAAGCCGAGGATCTGACGCAGGACATCTTCCTGAAGATCTTCAAGGCGCTGCGCACGTTCGACCGCCGGGCCAACTTCACCACGTGGATCATCAGCGTCAGCCGCAATCTGTGCATCGACCATTACCGGCGCGTACGAAAGGAACGCGAGGTCGTCGATCACCGCGTGGACGCGAGCGAGCTCACGCCGGTGGCCGGGGGAGTCGACGCGTTCGCACGGCTCGACCGCTTCGACCGGCGGGCATTGCTGCGCGAGGCGCTCGCGGAGCTTCCGGACACGCTCCGGACGGCGGTCGCCATGCGTGATCTGCAAGAACTGTCCTACCAGGAAATCGCCAGACGGCTCGGGCTCCCGGACGGTACGGTGAAATCGCGGATCAACCGGGGACGGCACGAGTTGGCGCGGCAGGTTCTCCGGATCGAACAGGCTCGGCGCGCAGGCACCCGCGAGCGGGCGGGAGCGGCCGTCACCCCATGAGCGGAGCACGGAAATGAATTTATCAACCGATCGTGTCGGCAAGGCGGTCGTCGTCCGGATCGGCGAGACCAGGCTGACCTACCAGATCCTCTCCCCCTTCGCCGATTCGGTGACGAAGCTGCTCGCGGCCGGCGAGAAGCGGGTGATCATCGACCTGTCGCGGGTCGTGTACGTCGACAGCGCGACGATCGGCTGCCTGATGGATCTGTACCGCCAGACCGACAAGCTCGGCGGCGCGATCAAGCTCGCCGGCGTGCAGAAGCGCGTCGAGACGATGCTGACGATGACGGGCGCGCACAATTTCATCGAGCTGCACGCCGACGAAGCAGGCGCCGCCGGCAGCTTTGGGGAATGACCATGCGCACGATCAAGACGACGTCGGGGACCGAGGTGGCGCTGGACGGCGACCTGCTGGCGGTTCTGGAAGCCCTCTACCGCGAGCTCCATTCCCGGCACGGGCTCGACTACAGCTTCGAAGATACGATGCACGAGATCCGCCACCTCATCGGCCAGATGGCCGACGTGGACCGCGAGACCTACCTGCTCGAAAGCCTCTTCCTCAACTCCGTGACCTACGAGAACGAGAAGCTCGGCGCGTACGTCCGCAAGCTCACGTCCGAATCGAAGCCGCCGGCCGCACCCGCGGCTAGGCAATCCTGAAACCGCGCCCCGACGCCGGCGTATCCGAGATCGGAAGGTCGCAGCCCCGACAATCGCCGCCTGCGGCCCAACCAGGCCCGACCACGACTGCGCCCTGCTACGGCGCAGACTCCCGGCGCGCCGGGACGACGCCGGGACCGACCGCGTGGGCGGCTTCCGCGGACGACCCGGACGGGGATTCGACGAGGCGCCACGCGGCGGACTCCTCGATGATCTTGCGGGCGAAGCCGGCGTGGAGGGCGTGTCCGCCGCGGTGGGCGACCACGTGACCGATGATCGGGTGTCCGACGAGGGCCAGGTCGCCTATCACGTCGAGGATCTTGTGGCGGACGAACTCGTCCTCGAAGCGCAGCGTGTTGTTGAGAAAGCCGGTCTCGCCGAGGACGATGGCGTTGTCGAGCGAGCCGCCGAGCGCGAGTCCTTTCTTCCGCAACTGCTCGACCTCCTTCAGGAAACCGAAGGTCCGCGCCGGCGCGATCTCCTCGACGAACGTCTCCTCCGTCACGTGCTGGGTCCGCGACTGGTGCCGCAGCAGCGGATGATCGAAGCTGATGCTGTACGTCACCTTGAAGTGATCGGAGGCGTAGACGGCGATCCGCTTGTTGCCGTTGGAGAGCGCAATCGGCCGCACCACTTTCAGGAATCGCCGGGGAGCCGCAAGCGTCCTGGTGCCCGCCTCGTGCACCAGGTAGACGAAAGAGGCGGCGCTGCCGTCCATGATCGGCACTTCGGCCTGGTTCAGCTCGACGGTGACGTTGTCGATGCCGAGACCGACGAACGCCGCCAGCAGGTGCTCGACCGTGCCGACCGACGCCGCGTCCTGCGCGAGACCGGTGGCGTAGCTGATGCCGGCGATCCGATCCGTCACCGCGGGAACTTCCAGGCCGTCGAGGTCGAGGCGCTTGAAACGGATGCCGTGATGGGCGGGGGCGGGCTTGAGTCGAAGGGTCACCTTCCTCCCCGAGTGGAGCCCGATGCCGGAGCACGACACCGACCGCCCGAGTGTCCGCTGGGTCGTCATTCCGGGCGACCGTGAGCCTCCCGCGCCGCCTCGGTTCGGTAGGGCACGTCGAACGTCCTTCCGCCTGATACCAAGCCTCGACCGCCTGCGGCCGGCACCTTCGACGCCAAGCGGTGCCTTCCACTCTACCGGAATTCGCCCTCCGGAACCATCCGCGCTCCGCCCGGTCACGAGGGCAGCCGACGACGGATCGGCGGCCGACCGGCTGAACCGGAGCCGAACGATTCAGTGTACGAGCAGCCGCCGCAGGAAGGCCCCCGTTTCGGACCCGGCATGCGACGCGACCTCCTCGGGCGTGCCCTGAACCACGATCCGGCCTCCCGCATCGCCGCCGCCCGGCCCGAGGTCCAGGACGTGATCGGCGGTCTTGATGACGTCGAGGTGGTGCTCGATGACGACCACCGTGTTGCCGTGGCCCACGAGGAGATTGAGCACGTCCAGCAGGCGGCGCGTGTCTTCGAGATGCAGCCCCGTCGTCGGCTCGTCCAGGATGTAGAGCGTGCGGCCGGTGCTCCGGCGCGAAAGCTCCTTGGCGAGCTTGACCCGTTGCGCCTCGCCGCCGCTGAGAGTCGTAGCCGACTGCCCCAGCTTCACGTAGCCGAGACCGACGTCCCGCAACGTGCGCAGCTTCGTGGCGACGGACGGCACGTTCTCCAGCAGCGGCAGGGCCTGATCCACCGTCAACGCCAGCATGCCGGCGATGGAGACGCCGCGATACGTCACCTCGAGCGTCTCCCGGTTGTAGCGCCGCCCCTTGCACTGCTCGCACGTCACGTACACGTCCGGCAGGAAGTGCATCTCGATCGCGATGAGTCCGTCCCCCCGGCACGCTTCGCAGCGCCCACCCTTGACGTTGAAGGAGAACCGGCCCGGTCGGTAGCCGCGGGCCCGCGACTCGGGCAGCATCGCGTAGAGCTCGCGGATGAACGTGAACAGGCCCGTGTAGGTGGCCGGGTTGGACCGCGGCGTGCGTCCGATCGGCGACTGGTCGATCTGGATCACCTTGTCGATCAACTCCATCCCTTCAATCGCCGTATGCGGGCCGGGATCGTCGCTCGCCCGGTACAGCGCCCGCGCCAGCGCGCGGTAGAGGATGTCGTTCACCAGGGTCGACTTGCCGGACCCGCTGACCCCGGTGACGGCGGTCAGCAACCCCAGCGGCACCGCGGCGTCGACGTTCTTCAGATTGTTCGCCCGGGCCCCGCGGATCCGGAGCTCGCCGTTGAGCGCGGGACGCCGGAACGCCGGAACCGGGATCGAGCGGTCGCCCCTCAGGTACAGCCCGGTGAGCGACTCGCCCCCGGCCGACTCCAGCGCCTTCGAGGGCCCCTGGAAGATGACCCGCCCGCCGTGCTCGCCCGCTCCCGGTCCGAGATCCACCACGTAGTCCGCCGCGCGAATGGTCTCCTCGTCGTGCTCGACCACCACCACAGTATTGCCCAGATCGCGCAGGCGCTGCAGCGTCCCGAGGAGCAACTGGTTGTCGCGCTGGTGCAACCCTATCGACGGCTCGTCGAGCACGTAGAGCACCCCGGTGAGGTTGGCGCCCACCTGCGTGGCCAGCCGGATACGCTGCGCCTCGCCTCCCGACAGGGTCGTCGCGCCTCGGGCCAGCGTCAGATAGCCGACGCCCACTTCGCACAGGAACCGCATCCGGTCGCGGATCTCGCGGAGGACGCGTTCGGCCACGCGCGACTCGCGGGCGCCGAGCTCGAGCCCGTCAATCGTCGCCAGCGCCTCCGTCACGGACGCGTTGACGTAGTCCGCCATCGTGCGTCCCTTCACGCGCACGGCGCAGCTCTCCGGGCGCAGCCGCCGGCCGTCGCAGGCGGGACACGCCTGCAGCGTCCGGTAGCTCTCCAGCGCCTCCTGCTGCGCCCAGGCTCCTTCGTCGTACCGGCGCCGGAGGTTGGGAACGACGCCTTCGAAGTCCCTGCCGAAAGGATCGGCGCGACCGGTTCTCCCGCGCCTGCCCCGGCCGGCCGCGGGGGCGGGAGGGTTGCCTCCCCCGCCGTCGGGACCGAAGAGCAGCAGCTCGCGGTGACGCCGGGGCAGGTTGCGGAACGGCACGTCGAGGTCGATGCCGAAGCAGATCGACAGCCGCGACAACGCCCGCTTCACGAGCTGGCGGTCGCCGGCGGCCCAGGCCCGGATGGCGCCGGCGGACAGGCTGCGGGACTCGTCCGGCACGATCCGCGCGGGATCGAAATCCTCCACCGCACCGAGCCCGTGGCAGGCGGGACAGGCGCCGTGCGGCGAGTTGAAGGAGAAGGCGCGCGGCGTCATCTCGGGTACGTTGATCCCGCAGTCGACGCAGGCCATGCGGCGCGAGAACAGCCGGTCGCCGCCGCCCAGCGTGTTGACGATGACGACGTCGTCGGCCAGCGTCAGCGCGAACTCGATGGACTCGGCGAGACGCCGCTCGGCGCCGCGGCGCACGACGAGACGGTCCACCACCACCTCGATCCAGTGGTTCCGCCGCCGATCGAGCCGCGACTCCTCCTCGACGGCGCGCACCTCGCCGTCGATCCTGACGCGTGTGAATCCGCGCGCCCGGATGGCGGCCAGCTCCTTCTTGAACTCGCCCTTGCGGCCGCGCACGATGGGAGCGAGGACGTTGACCCGCTCCACCGCCGGCTCGGCCATCACGGTCTCGACGATGCGATCGACCGATTGCGACGTGATCTCGCGCCCGCAGGACGGGCAATGCGGCACGCCGATATTGGCGAACAGCAGGCGCAGATAGTCGTAGACCTCGGTGACGGTCCCGACCGTCGAGCGCGGATTCGACCCGGTGGTGCGCTGCTCGATGGAGATGGCCGGAGAGAGGCCGTCGATCTGATCGACGTCCGGTTTTTCGACCTGCTCGAGAAACTGGCGGGCGTAGGCGGACAGCGACTCGACGTAGCGCCGCTGGCCTTCCGCATAGAGGGTGTCGAAGGCCAGCGACGACTTGCCGGAACCGGACAGGCCGGTCACCACGACGAGCCGGTTGCGCGGGATGCGGACGTCGACGTCCTTCAGATTGTGAACGCGAGCCCCGCGGATGTCGATCCAGTCGTGCGGCATGGCACCGTCAGCCTCCTTGTCAGGGGAGCCCCGGCTGCCCGATCGCCACGGCGCCGGGGTCGAGGCGGTACGCCGTATCGCTCGACGCCACGACGACCCCGCCGGACGGGTCGAACGCGACGCCGACGAGGCTCGGCGCGGCCAGCACCCGCGTGCGCGCCCCGTCGCCGTCGATCCGGTACAGACCGCTCGCTCCCGCGAGCGCCTCGACGACGTGGAGCACCCCCTGCGCATCGAACGCGAGTCCCTGCGGCCGGCCGAAGCTCGACGCGATCGCCGCCACCGCGCCCGTGCGGTCGATGCGATAGACGCGGTCGCAGGTCGCGAGCGTCGGCGCGGAGACGTACAGCCCGTCGTCGCGCCCCCAGGCGAGGTGAAAGGCGGCGACGCTGGGCGGCAGCGTGGCGAACGGCGTGGCCCGGCCGGAGGTCGCGACCCTGAAGACGGTTCCCGAGCGGTCGCCGACGTAGAGCGTGCCGTCCGGGCTGAAGGCCATGCCGCAGGCCACCCCGAGGTCGCCCACCACGACGTCGTACGAACCGTCGTCGGCAATGCGATAGACGACGCCCTCGAAGCGGCTCGAGACGTGCAGGCGGCCGGCCGGCGAGAGGGCCAGGGACGTGGCGTTGACGATACCGGTCACGAACGGCTCGCGATAGCCGTCGGAACGGATCCGGAAGATCGACACGGGCGCACGTTCGCCGCGCGGGCCGCTGTAGGTGACGAACAGGGTCCCGTCGCCGTCGATGACGGGGTTGTCCACCTGGTGCACGCCGGTCGCCACCGGCCGTCCGACGTCGAGGAACGCGGCCGCGCCCGACGCCCCGCCGATCCGCACCGCGGTCCGTCCGCCGTCGAGACCCGCCGGCACGGTGACCGACACCGACCGCGAGGAGGCGGCGACGACCCGTGCGGGCAGCGGGCCAATCCGCACCTCGGGCGGCAGCGCTTCCCGGTCTCCGCCGACGAGGTCGTGGCCCTCGATGGCGACACGCCCGCCGTCGACCGCCCACGACGGCTGGATGGCGGTGATGCGCGGATCGGACACCCTTCGTTACCTGCGGCGAAGGCCGGTGGACGCCGAGGGGATGTCCCGTTGCATCAGGTCCGATCGAGCTCGACGTTCCAGTAGAGATAGTCGCGCCAGCTCGCGGGCGCGTCGCGCAGGCCGAAGGTGATGCGCACGACCGGCGACCGGGTGGGACGACACGGCGGCCGGATGACCTGCATCCCGGCCTGCGCCGGCGTTCGACCACCCTTTCTCCGGTTGCATGGAATGCATGCGGTGACGATGTTCTCCCAGTCCTTGCGCCCGCCCTGCGAAACCGGCACGACGTGATCGAAAGTCAGCTCTCCGACCGGGAACTCGCACCCGCAGTACTGACACCGGTGCCCGTCCCTCGCGTAGATGTTGGCGCGCGAGAACGGAACGTCGTCCATCCGCCGGGTGATGGTGATGTAGCGCAGCAGGCGGATCACGGAAGGCAGCCTGAACGTGACCGACACCGAGCGAATCTCGCGGTCGTACTCCGAGACGACCTCCACCTTGCCCTGGCACAGCAGGGTCATCGCCTTGCGCCAGTCCACCACCTTGAGCGGCTCGTACGTCGCGTTCAGCAGCAAGGTCTGCTCCACGGCCCCCCCGAATGCTGCGCCATTCTCCCCGACGGCCAACGTCGTGTCAACTGCATCGGCGGTGTAACGCGTTGCTCGCAAGAGGGTTACATCGCGCGACGAAACCAGGTCCGCGAGTGGCGGGCCGGCTCCTGTCGGACCGGGCGGCGGAAGCCGATACACGTGACTGAACGATGGCGGGATCCCGGTTCGGACTGCTGACCCTGGCGGCGGCGCTGGTCGTGTCGGCGTGCGGCGCGCGCGGCGGCCACCTGCCCCGGCCGTATCCCGGCGCCCGGTTGGCGACGGCCGCCGCGCGGACACTCCCTGTCGATCCCTCGTCGGTGACAGCCACGGCGCTCGCGCTGCGCGGTGCGCCGTACACCTGGGGTGGGGCAACGCCGAAGGGTTTCGACTGCAGCGGCTTCACGCACTACGTCTACGCCCGGCACGGGGTCTCGATTCCCAGGGTCGCAGCGCACCAGTATCATCTCGGCGACGCCGTCGCCGCGCGGGATCTGCGGCCGGGCGATCTGGTCTTCTTCAGCACGATCGCGCCGGGACCCTCGCACGTCGGCCTGGCGCTCGGCGGCGGCCGGTTCGTCCACGCGCCGAGTGAACGCGGCAGGGTGCGCGTGGATAGTCTGCGCGCCCGCTACTGGCAGCGCCGCTACCTCGGCGCCCGGCGGATTGCTTCCGAGCGACGCTGATCGCCGGCCTGCGACTCGACGGCGGCGCCGGACGCCCGCCCTATCCCGGCTGGACGACCTTGACGACGTCGCCGGGCAGCGGCTGCTCGTTCACCGGAAACCCGTTCATGACGGCGAGCGTGGCGGCCGGAGCGATCTCCGCGCCGACCCGCTGGGCGATGCGCTGCCAGGTGTCCCCGTCCCGGACCCGGTAGACGGCGACCCGGTTGGGTCGGATCCCCTCCGCCTCGACGCGGCTCAACTGCCGGAAGGAACGAATGCTGTCGTGGACGTCGCGCTCGACGAGCCGGTACCCGTCCGCGTCGGCGAAGGCGCCGAACAGATAGACCGAGGAACCGGACCGAATGAAGGCGACCAGCGCGATCATGGGTCCTACCCCGCGAACGTCCTGGGTGTAGGTGCCGATATAGGCGTCGAGGCCGTTGATTCCGCTCGTCGTCCCCTGCACCTCCACGAACCCGGCTCCGGTCATCTCGCGCTCGGCGATCCGCTGGAGGTCGTAGCCGGTCTCCTGGGCGATCTGCAGCAGCATGTAGCGATTCTGCCCCGGCTCGCGCGCCACCACCATCTCGGCTCCGTTGTGCACCTCCCAGCCGGCCGGGAATACGAGCGCGAAGCGCAGCGCCGGGTGCAGGAACTCGCGGCCGCGGACGACGCCCTGCTCGGGATTGTCGCCGTAGACGATGCCCTCGATGCGGGCGAGGTACCCCGCACGGTCGACCCGCAGCGCAGACAGGTCGGCGTTCTCGGCGAGCAACGCCTCCACGGCGCCGGCGACGCCGGCCACCCGGTCGGTCGGCTCCGGATGCGTCGCGAGCCAGTTGGGGGTCCCGCGGCGGTCGGTCGTGTCCGCGATGCGCGCCAGCGTCGTCAGCATGTCGCCGACGCCGTGCGGATCCCAGCCGGAGGCGACGGCGTACTCGGCCCCCAGCCGATCCGCCTGCCGTTCGTCGTCGCGCCCGAACTTCAGGAACAGCAGCCCCAGCCCCTGGCCGGCGGCGTCGCCCATACCGGGCGCGCCGTACCGCGGACGCATCGCCGGCACGAAGATCTGACCGAGCAGAAGCCCCATCCGGGCGCCGGCGGCGCGACTGTACGCCTGGACCGAGTGACGGGCGGTCACGTGGCCGATCTCGTGTCCGAGGACGCCGGCCAGCTCCGCCTCGTCGTTCAGGTACGCCAGCAGGCCACGCGTCAGGTAGATGTATCCCCCCGGCACCGCGAACGCGTTGACGACCGGCGAATCGATCACCGTGAACTGCCACGGCAGGTCCGGGCGGTGCGACACGGCGGCCAGCTCGTTGCCGATCGCGGCGACGTACTCCTGCAGCGCGGCATCGTCGTAGACGCCCATCTCGCTTCGGATCTGCGCATCCGCCTGCCGGCCGAGATCGGCTTCCTGCGACTCGCTCATGAAGACGAGTTCGCGGCTCCCGGTGACCGGGTTGGTGGCGCAGGCCGCCGTGACGGCGCCGAGCAGGAGCGCGGCCGGCAGACCCGCCGATCGCCGTCCCCGGCCGCTCGTCCGACGGCGGCTCGCGGCAACGACGAGGCGTGCATCGACCTGACGACGAGGCATGATGTCCACCATTTCGGACGTCGGACGGGTTCGAACCGGCGGCGCGCACCCGATGCGCCGCTGTCGGTAACTGCAGCCAGCGTACCACGTCGCGCCTGTGCATCGCGCACCGCGGCCCGGCGCGCGGATCACACCACCCCCTGCGACCCGGTTGACGCACGGTCGGTTCCAGGAATCGCCCGCGGCCGGCGGGAGGATCAGGACACCGGCACGTGCAGACGGTCGATCGCCAGGCGGATCTCCTCGACGGCGCTCCCACCGACGGGATGGAGCGGCGGACGCGGGTCGCCGCCGGTGAATCCGAGCAGCGAGACGGCCGCCTTGAGGCCGGGCACGCCGTGCTTCGACGTCACCAGACCCGCGAGGGGCGTCAGCCGCCGCTGCAGGTCGCGGGCCTCGTCGAGGCGGCCGGCGCGGACCAGGTCGTACAGCTCGACGCACAGGTCCGGCACGACCGAAGCCAGGGCCAGGATGCCGCCGGCCGCGCCCACCAGCAGGCCGGCGTAGAAGACCGGCGCGGACCCCGCCAGGACCGCGAAGTCGTCGGGCGTGCCGTCGATCAGGGCGGTCAACAGCTTGAGGTCGCTGCCCGATTCCTTCATGCCGACGACGTTCGGGTGCCCGGCCAGTCTCGCCACGGCGTCCACGCCCAGGGTGACGCCGGTGAGCGCCGTGTAGTTGTAGAGCACCACCGGCACCGGCGATGCGTCGGCGACCGCCGTGTAGTGCGCCACGAACGCGTCGGCGGTCAGCAGCGGCTTGAAGTAGGAGGGGGTTCGGACCAGCACCGCGTCGGCGCCCAGGTCGGCCGCCCGCTTCGAGGCGCTGATGGCGGCGGCGGTCGACTCGCGGCCGGCGCCCGCGAGACAGAGCCGGCCGGCGGGCACCGCGTCGCGCGCGGCGGCGATGGCCGCGTCCGACTCCGCTTCGTCGAGCAGCGGCGCCTCGCCGTTCGAGCCGAGGACGACGACGCCGCGGATGCGGGTCGCCATCCAGCGCTCGACGTTCGACGCCATCGCCGCGGCGTCGACCCGGCCGTCCCTGAAGGGGGTCGGAATGGGCGGAAGAACACCATCGATATGCACGGCTGGTGTTGTAGCTGCTCGGCCGGACGGTGTCAAGGGCCGAACGCGGGCGTCCTGCCGCGCCGGAGCGGCTCCCGCGCCGGCGGACGGTCTACCGCCGCCGGCGCTGATGCTGCGGTCACCGTCCCGCCGCGCCGGAGCGGCTCGTGCTCAGCGGAGGATGTCGAAGAGGTAGCTGTACTTGATCGACAGCGAGCGGCCGGTGTTCACGATGAAGTCGCCCCGCTCGAGACCGAGCGGCTGGATGTCGTTGTAGACGACGAACAGGCCGGTGTTGGCGTCCGACAGCAGGCCGAAGCGCAGGTTCGACGACCACAGGTTGGCGCGGTCGTTGTACTGCACCAGGGCCTGGAAGAACATGCGGGTCGTGAACGAATAGGACGTCCGCAGGCGGATCAGGTTGGTCGTGAAGTGCCCGCTCGGCAGGTCGAGGTCGTTGTAGCTCCATTCGAGCAGTGCGTTGAACGTCTCGCCCATGCGCGCCGCGACCGAAGGAGTGACGGTCACGCGGTGGCCGCCGAACAGCCCGCCGACGATGGCGTTGAAGTTGCCGCTGACCGGCGCGCCGAGGTTCGTGTTGCCGGCGATCTGCGCTTCGGCGTGGTCGTACCGCCCCTGCGGCACGACGACGCCGGGAAAGATCTCGAACGGCCGGAAGACCCCCTCGCGATGGACGTTCACGCCGGTGTGAATCTCGTAGCCGTTGCGCCACTCGATGTGGTTGTCGATGTGCGTGAACTGCGTCTCCTGCAAGCCGGTCTGGAAGTCGAAGATCGTGAAGTGGGAGACGTGCGGCCGGAACTCGTGGACCCCCCAGAAGTCGTCGGGCCGCAGGGTCGTGAACACGCTGGCGTTCATCCGCCGGTAGCTCCGGCGCGCGAGAAAACCGACTTCCGGATTGAAGTTCGGCGCCACCTCGGTGTACCCGAGACTGAGGCGGGCGACCTCCGACTGGTGCTGCGCGCTCATCCCGTAGGCGTGCGTGCCGTCCCCGGCGTCGGTGAGGCCCCAGCGTTCACGAAGCCCGGCCAGCGTGTTCGCCGGCGTCCGGGTGTTGGCGGCAAAGCCGGAGATCGTGCCCCCCTGCCCGATCCCCAGGCGCCCGTCCACCGCGTACGACCGGTTGAAGTCGTCGTCGCCGGCGAGACCGCCCGCCGCCTCCCGGTTGACGAACATCACGCCGACGTTGGAGCGGTTCGCCAGGTCCTGACGGATGCGCCCGACCGTGAAGTTCTGCTGCGGCATCCCGGTCGCGTCGACCGCCGCGGTCTGCATGTTCAGGAATCCGACGTTCGTGTTGTTGCCCACCTTGCCCGACAGTCGACCGCCGCCGACTATCGGAATCTGCTCGCCCCGCTCGCCAAGCCCGATCCGGCGGCTGAAGAACACGTCCACCGCCCCGGACTGCCCCACCGAGAACAGGCCGGCGTTCTCGAGGAAGAACGGGCGCTTCTCCGGAAAGAACAGGGTGAAGCGGTCGAGGTTGATCTGCTCGTCGTCCACCTCCACCTGGGCGAAGTCGGTCTGGTAGGTCGCGTCCAGCGTCAGGCTCGGCGTGATGCTGTACTTGAGGTCGGCGCCCCAGTCGCCGGTGCCCACGGTCCGCGCCTCGGCGGTGCGGTGCGCGGCGTCCCCGAGCACGTAGGGCATGAGCTGCAGGTTGCGCTGGGCCGGGACGCGAAGCCCCTGCAGCTCGCCGGCCAGGGACAGGCGGTTGAGGCTGAACTGCCGCGGCAGCGGCGACCAGTAGGCCTGCTCGTTGTTGATGCGGATGTTGCGCTGGAAGTTCATCCCCCAGGTCTGGACCTCGGCGGGGGGATAGCGCAGGGTGCGGAACGGGATTGCGATCTCCGCCGTCCAGCCGACGTCGGTGACGCTGGCCGCCACCTGCCACACGCCGTCCCAGTTCACGTTCAGGCCGCCGCCCGACCCGCGCTGCTGCCGGCTGTTGCTCGGCCGCCCGGAGCCGCCGCCCCCGAACCGGCCGCTCCCCTGCCCCTCGTTCGTCACCTGCCCGTCGTACTCGACCCCGGCCGGATTGGTCCCGAAGACGAACCCGTTCAGGCCGTCGTGGTAGGTGTCGAGGATGATGCGGAAGCTGTCGGTCTCGGTCAGGTCGGAGTCGCGGCGGCTGTCGGCCGCGATGATCGTCGCCGGGTCGTCCGTGTAGCAGACGACGCCGAAGTACAGAGTGTCCTCCGTGTAGACGATGCGCACCTCGGTCCGCTCCGAGGCGGGCCGCCCCTCGAACGGCCGGCTCTGCACGAACCCGGTCGCCAGCCGCGCGTCCTCGTAGGCCGCGTCGGCCAGCACGTCGCCGTCGACGACCGGCGCTTCCGCGACACGCAGCGCCAGGGTGATCGGGGCGCCGGTCGCGGTCAGCTCGCGGGCCTCGAGCGCGGAAAACGTTCGCGCGTCGGCCCCGTCCGGCTCGCCGTTCCCGTTGGACGACTGCCCCCCCGCGCCCGCGGGCAGTCCGGCGGCCAGAATCACGATGGCGATGGAACGACCGGTACGGCGCCGGATCAGCGTATTTATCATGATCTGCGTGCCCTCGACAAGAAAGTCAATTCTAGCCGTCTTCGGCGGCTGACGGGGCGGCACCGGCGCAGAACGAGGCGGAACCGAGCGGGCCCGGCGGGAGCGTCCGCCCGCCGGCCGCCGCGTGATGCGATACTGCCCCCGATGCCTGTCTCCTGGCCCCGCGTTCCCTTCGGCGTAGCCGACTTTCAGAGGATTCGGCTGCAGAAGCGCCTCTACGTGGACAAGACGCGCTTTCTCCGGGAACTGGAGAACGAAGACTACGCGGTGCTGATCCGTCCGCGCCGTTTCGGCAAGACCTGCTGGGTGTCCCTGCTGGAGAACTACTACGACCGCACCCGGACGGACACCTTCGAGGCGGTCTTCGGCGGCACCGACGTCGGCGCCGAGCCGACCGAGCACCGCAACCGCTACGTCATCCTGCGCTTCGACTTCTCGGCGTTCGACGACACCCTGGAGACCCTGCGGGAACGGTTCGAGGGCTACTGCCACACGGAGCTCCGCGGCGCGCTGGAGCGGAACCCGGATCTGTTTCCCGAAGCGGCGCGGCGGCGCGTTCTCGCGCCGCCTGCAATCGACGGCAAGCTCAACGAGTTGTTCCTGTACGCCGGCGACCACGCCATTCCGCTGTACGTGCTGATCGACGAGTACGACAACTTCGCCAACACCGTGCTGGCGTATCGGGGCGCCGAGGCGTACCATTCCTTCACGCACGGCGGCGGCTTCTACCGCAACTTCTTCGCCACGCTGAAGGCCGCCGCGGCGCGCAGCGGCGGCGGTCTGGAGCGGCTGTTCATGACCGGCGTCTCGCCCATCACACTGGACGACGTGACCAGCGGCTTCAACATCGGCAGCAACGTCAGCCTGGACGCGCGGTTCAACGAGTTGGTCGGGTTCACGGAACAGGAGGTGCGCAGCCTGCTGGAGACCTACCGGGACTGCGGGGTGTTCGATCAGGAGGTAGACGCCGCGCTGGCGGCGATGCGCGAATGGTACGACGGCTACCGGTTCGCCAAGGGCGCGCACGGCACGCTGTACAACACCGACATGGTTCTCTACTACCTGAAGCAGTCGGTGCCGAACCGACCCATGCCGGACGAACTGATCGACGTCAACGTGCGCATCGACTACGGCAAGCTGCGCCACCTGCTGGTGGCCGACCGGCGTCTGAACGGCAACTTCGACCTGCTGCGGCAGGTGATCGGGGAGGAGGAGGTGGACGGGGACGTGCGGGACAGCTTTCCGCTGGAGCGCCTGGACCAGCGCGAGAACTTCGTCTCCCTGCTCCACTACTTCGGCCTGCTGAGCATGCGCGGCGTCGTCAAGGGAGCGGCGCGGCTGGGCATTCCCAACCAGACCGTGAAGCGGCTGCTGTACGGCTGCCTGCGCGACGCCTACCAGGACGTGGACGTGTTCTCGGTCGACGTGTACCAGTTCTCGCGCCTGATACGCGACATGGCCTACGACGGCGCCTGGCGGCCGGCGCTGGAGCACCTGCGCGCCGCCATCGCCCGGCAGACCGGGATCCGCGACTACCTGGACGGGGAGAAGGTGGTGCATGGCTTTCTGGCCGCGCATTTCGGCATGGCCGGTCACTTCCTGCTGCACTCGGAGCAGGAGTTGAACAAGGGTTACGCGGACCTCTATCTGGAGCCGTTCGTCACCCGGTATCCGGGAATCGCGTACGGCTACGTGATCGAGTTGAAGTACCTGAAGCGGAGCGAGGCGGCGGACGAGTCGGTAGTGGGGGAGAGGACGCGGGAGGCGGCGGCGCAGCTTCGCCGCTATCTGGCGGACGAGGGGTTGCGGCGGCGGCATCCGACGGTGCGCCATGTGGGCCTGGCGCTGGTATTCCACGGTTGGGAGCTGGCGGCCGCCGAGGCGGTGGAGGCGGACGCGTGAGCGCTGAGCCGGCCGCGGAACGGCCGGGAACGGATGCGGCGCAGTCTGTCAGTGCCGGCAGGCGGCAGGGCCGACGACAGACCGACCGGACGAGACCGGCTGCGAACGAACCGGCCCACGCGAGGGCTTGAGTGGTGGTATCGACGATGGCGTCAACCTCGATTTCCCGGCCCTCCGGAGCTTGGCCATCGGAACGGTTGATTTGGCGATTATTTTCGTGTTATCTTCGCTCCACCAAAAACCGCCCTTCCAACCGGACGCCCGATGCGAGGCTTGACCGATGACGCCCCCCCACCCAAACTTGCAGCCCGTGGCCGGGTTCGTCCCCGCAGAGACCGTCGAGGATGAACCGTCACGATCCATTGCCGCCGGGCGACGCGGGCAGCCGCCTGCCGGCACCGTGGCGGCCGGTGATTCCCGCCGATCGACACCCCCAGGCGGCCGCGGGTACGAAAGCGGCCGGCAACTCGCGCTGCAGTACGGAATCGCGGGCAGGCCCGGCCTCGCAGCCGTCACGTCACCGCACGGCGGCGAGACCGCGGCGCGTCAGGCGCTGAACGACCGCTTCACGGACCGGGTCGCATTCGATCCGGAGTTCTCGCGGAGAACCGTCTCGTACCAGGGCAACCGCCAGGTCCCCGGACTCCGCTGGATGAAGTACAAGGAGGGGTTTTCGCAGGCGCTGGTCGACTACCTGCTCGACGAGTACGAGCCCGATCGCGTACTCGATCCCTTCGCCGGGATAGGCACGACGGCGCTGATCGCCGCCGGGCGAGGAATACAGGCCACCGGCATCGAGATCATGCCGGTCGGCGTCCTCGCCGGCGCCGGTATCGCCGCAGCGGCAGCCAACGGGCTGTCGAGAGGCGCCATCGAGGCAACGGCGAACACGATCCGCAAACGGATCGCATCCACGCGGCCCGCTGCACCCGACCATGCGTTTCCTCACGTGAGGATCACGAAGGCCGCCTTCCCGGCCGCCACCGAGAGCGCCATCGCCAAGGCGCGCGAGTTCATCGCCGAAATGAAGGACGGCGCGGCGAAGACGTTGCTGCGTCTCGCCTGCATGTCGACCCTCGAAGCCGTGAGCTACACCCGCAAGGACGGCCAGTACCTCCGCTGGGACACGAGGTCGGGTCGCAAGCTGCGAGCGCAGATGGACAAGGGCCCCATCCCGTCGTTCCCGGACGCGCTCGGAAGACGCCTCTCGGAAATGGCGGACGATCTCGACTACGTCAAGCAGAACTATGGCGGCGGCCGGCCGGATCTCGTGAACGGCTCCTCGCTCGAGTTGCTCAAGACACTGCCCGACGCGGCGTTCGACATGGTAATCACGTCGCCACCCTACGCGAACCGGTACGACTACACGCGAACGTACGCGCTCGAACTCGCCTGGCTGGGCATCGACCAGAACGGCTTCGCCGCACTCCGCCAGCAGATGCTCTCGGCCACCGTCGAGAACCGGACCAAGATCGGCGCGTTGCGCGAGCTGTACAGCGACAGGCCGGACACTCTGAAACAGGCGCTCGCCACGTACGAGAGACAGGCGGCCCTTCACGAGGTGCTGCGCATCCTGCGCGCGCACGCTCGGGAACTCGGCAACCGTCACGTCATACGGCTTCTGGAAGGGTATTTCCTTGAAATGGCGGTCATCGTAACCGAGCTCGGCCGCCTGGTGCGGCCGGGCGGCAACGTGATCATGATCAACGACAACGTGCAGTACCATGGGGAAGAAGTGCCGGTCGACTTCATCCTCTCGGATCTCGCCGAGCAGTCGGGGTTCGCCTGCACCGACATCTGGACGCTGGCGAGGGGCAAAGGGAACGCGAGCCAGCAGATGGGACGGTTCGGACGACGTGAAATCCGCAAGTGCGTCTACCGCTGGGTACGAGAACGATGACGGCGCGCGATGACCTGATACAGCGCTCGAAAGTCCTTTCGGAGCGCATCAGGCAACGCACCGACATCAGGATACGAAAGCTCATCGACGAGTTCTCCGGCGCGCTCGACTACGAGGCCAGGGAAGACCTGATGATCAGCCGGTCCGCCTGGGAACACGTCGCCAAGTCCGGGATCGAGCCGCGTCAGGTCTTTGCACACCCCGAGTTGCTGCGCGAACACCCCGAGGCGTCACTCCACTACCGTGGACTGGCGCTGCTTCCACTGAAGAGGATGCGCGCAGCCGGAGCACCCGACGTCAAGAAGTGGGAGAACGAGTCACTGACGCGGCCGGTATCGACGAAGAACGCATCGGCAGTCTGCAGGCTGTACAACGCCGTCATCTCTTCGATCATCGAAGGCAGCGCCGAGTGGACCCTGGAAAACGGCTACCGGAACATCATGAACACCATGGGAATAACTCTCGACGGGATGTTCCGGAACGTGATCGGACAGGACGCCGAGCGGCTGCTCAAGGCCAAGATCGAAGACTGGCTGCGCGAACAGAAGCTAATCGACCGGCGCAAGAGCCGGAACAAGTTCATACTCTCGAGTGGTGTGACGATGATCTACGGGAGCGAGCCCGACATCCTGTTCATACGAGGGGAACGCCAGGTCGCGACCATCGAAGTCAAGGGCGGCAAAGACCCTGCCGGAGCGCTCGAACGACTCGGCGCCATGCAGAAAAGTTTCGATGCCACGCCCCCCGGATGCCAGAATATCCTGATCGCGGGAGTCGTCACGCCGCAGATGCAGTCTCGGCTGGAGCAGATCGGCGTCGTGAAGGTCTTTGTCCTCGACAATCTGCTGAACGACGACGGATGGAACCACTTCACGAACGAAGTGTTCCATCACACGCTCAGAATCCTGTAGACCCGGCCGTCCCCCGGAGCATTCTTGACCCCGGCCGTCGGAATCGGTCATGGCCTTCGCAGGTCCGAGTCCGGGATACTGGCGGGAGTATGATCCGTTGTTCAGGTCGAACGCACGAGCGGGTTCTGCTCGATGAGATAGTCGGCCACCGGCCGGCCGCCGACGACGTGCTCATGGAGGATCCGGTCGAGCACCTCCGGATCGCACGTCCGGTACCAGGCGCCCTCCGGATAGACGACCGCGATCGGCCCGCCCGCGCAGACGCGCAGGCAGTTCGCCTTGGTCCGCAGCACGCCGCCCCGCTCCGAGAGGCCGAGCTCCTTGAGGCGGCGCTTCAGGAATCCCCACGCGGCAAGGCTCCGCTCCTTGTCGCAGCACTTCGGGACGGTCTGATCGCAGCAGAGGAAAATGTGCCGGTGAGCGACGTCGACGCCGATCGCCGCGGCAATCCGGCGCTGGCCGTCGAGGTTGCCCGTTTCGGCCGCAGTCTGGAACGTCGGCGGAATCGCCGGACGGAATGGCTCCAAGTTGCCGTAGGATAGCACGCAGGATTCGGCCGGCCCGCGCCACGGCGGCGCTGCGGCGGCCATGACCGCGACGTCGAGATCGGAACCATGGCTACACGCTTCCGCCTGTCGGTGCTGAACAACTGGACGTCGGTCTTCCTGACCGCGGTCGAGCGCGGCGGCAACGCCCTGCCCCACCCCGCCACCCTGTTCGCCATCCTGGCGGGGGTCATCGTCGTGGTGTCCGGCATCGCGGTGCGCACCGGGATCGAGGCGGTCCATCCGGGCACGGGCGAGACGATCCAGCCGGTCAGCCTGCTCACCGTGGCCGGCCTGCACCGCATCCTGGTCGAGATGGTGACCAACTTCACCAGCTTCGCGCCGCTCGGCACGGTGCTCGTCTCGATGCTGGGGATCGGCGTCATGGAGGCAAGCGGCCTCATCGCCGCCGTCCTGCGGCTCCTCGTTCTCTCCGCGCCGAAGCGGCTGCTGACGTTCGTGATCGTGCTCTCGGGCGTGCTCTCGAACACGGCCAGCGAGATCGGGTACGTGCTGCTGGTCCCGTTGGGGGGAATCATCTTCCTCGGCGCGGGGCGGCACCCGATCGCGGGTCTGGCCGCGGCGTTCGCCGGGGTCTCCGGCGGCTACAGCGCCAACCTGCTGCTCGGCACCATCGACCCGCTGCTCGCCGGCCTGTCCGAGGAAGCGGCCCGGATCGTCCAGCCGGGGTACGTCGTCAACCCCGCCGCGAACTACTTCTTCATGGTGGTGTCGACGTTCGTCATCTCCGCCGCGGGCACCTGGGTGACCGAGCGCATCGTCATCCCGCGGCTCGGCGACTACAAGGGCGAGGAGCGGTCGACCGCCATCGACCAACTGTCCGACGCGGAGCGGCGCGGCCTGCGGTTCGCGGCCGTCGCGACGGCCGTGTTCGGCGCCTTCCTGCTGTGGGGGACGGGGCCCGCCGACGGCTTCCTGCGCAACCCGGAGACCGGCAGCCTGCTCCGCTCGCCGTTCCTGTCGGGCATCGTGGCGTTCATCTTCCTCGGCGGCACCTGGGTCGGCATCGCCTACGGCGTCGGCGCCGGCCGGTTCAGGAGCGACACCGACGTGATGAACGGCATGGGGAAGACGATCGGCACGCTCGGCACGTACCTGGTGCTCGTCTTCTTCGCGGCGCAGTTCGTCGCCTACTTCAACTGGACGAACCTCGGCCTGATCATGGCCGTCAAGGGCGCGGAAACGCTGCGCGCCTCGGGACTGGGCGGCGTCCCCCTGATGCTCAGCTTCGTCCTGCTGTCGTCGGTCCTCAACCTCCTGATGGGCAGCGCCTCGGCCAAGTGGGCGGTCATGGCGCCGGTCTTCGTCCCGATGTTCATGCTGCTCGGCTACTCGCCCGAGCTGACCCAGGCGGCGTACCGGATCGGCGACTCCACGTCGAACGTCATCGCTCCGATGATGTCCTACTTCGCGCTCATCGTCGCCTTCTTCGAGCGCTACGACAAGACCTCCGGCATCGGCACCGTCATCGCGACGATGCTCCCGTACACCGTGGTCTTCCTCGCCTGCTGGTCGGTGATGCTGGTGATCTGGATGCTGCTCGGCCTGCCGGTCGGACCAGGCGCCGGGCTGTACCTGTAGGCCACGGCGGCCACGGCTCCATGTCGATCCCATGCCGCCGATTCCTGGCATGATTTGCAACTGGCCACGGCCATGGTCGTCCCGTAGCTCCACAGGCAGGCCGTTGAAATCTGGCCGCTTGCGAAAGGCTTCGTCTCCGCATCACAATCACGTTGATAGCTGCTTGCGGTGCCTGATGCGATCCCTCGCTTTGAGATCACGTAGCAGGGTGGTTGGCCTGATGATACAGGTCCAGTCTGGGAATCGCTTGCACCCCAACTACTCATCCAGGTCTCCGCACCGTTCTACGACACGATACGCACCCCCACCGAAAGCCAAGTGTTGCCGGTCTCGCCCACCGCCCCATTGCGAACGAGCGTGGACGAATCTCAACCGAACTGCCGATCCAGGTTGCCCATCGCTTCCTCTGCGCGGTTCGTATATGACGCCAGCATGCCCAGCGACAGTCCTGCGCGCACTCCGTGCGCGAGTTGGTTGCGGTTGGCGACGATGCTGTCGAGTGCGTCACGCTGATCGTCGGCCAGTCCATCGTACCAATCGTTCGCTCGCACGGGATCGAACCCGCTGAAGAAATCCCGGATGTTTCCGGATGACGGGCTTCGAAGACGCTTCATCTGCGCGCGCACGAATCTGGCGATCTCCGGGGCGGAACGGACGTCTGCAAACGCCGACGCACGCTCCCTGCAGCGCTCCTCGATCAAGCTCGACACGAGGATGCAAAGGTATCGTGCAAGCTCAGCCTGCAGCTCATCGTCCGTCGTTCTTCGGGCGTGGAACATCAACCGGTCGATCCTGCCCTGCAACCGCTGGCGTGTCGCGAACATGACTCAACCGACCGACCGCAACGCACCGCTGACCTTCTGGATCCGCGCGCGCACCTTGCCGGGGTCCGTCGTATCGACCGTATGGAGATCTGCGAAGCGATCGTCCTTCAAGACCGGATCGAGCGCCGCCTTGAATGCGTTGCGATTGATGACCGGCCCGTCCTGCAGCCGCCGTGCGACTCCCACCAGAATCGCGTCCGCCACCGAAGCGTTGAGTGCGCGCCGGGGCCGAAACGCCTCACGACCCAGCGTTTCGTTGACGATCGCCATGGTAGGTTCCAGCACGCCGTTCAACGTCGGTTCGTCATGGATCTCGAGATGCCGGTTCTCGTCCATGAAGTCGTTCAGGAACAGCTTCATCGGTCTCCTGTACGAATCGAGCCTGTAGAACAACGCAAAGAACCGCAGCAGCAGCTCGCGGTCCTTCTGCCGTGCGCTCGGCTTGCCGAAGATCGCCCGCCAGTCCGGGTTCTCGTTCGCTCCGGCCAGGTAGTCGTTGAAGGCCCCATGGTAGACGCACGCCCGGATTTCCTGCGGGCTCAGCGACTTGCCGGTCGTGTTGAGGCGTTCGAAGACCATGAAGACGCTGCCGTCGTCGTTGCCGGGATCTTCCTGCCTGATGATGATCGCGTGGAGGATCGAATCGTCGAGCCGCCGCCGATCGTCATCCTCCAAAGTCCGGTACGTCAAATCCTCGAACTCTTTCGTGACGCCGTGAAGCCTGAATTCCCTTCCGTGAAGCACCCCTTCGTAGAAGAACAGCAGCGAGTTCAGCCGCTGATGGCCGTCGATCACCACCAGCTTGTGCGTCTCCCTGTCCTTTGCGAAGAAAATCGTCGGGACCGGCAACCCCAGCAACAACGACTCTATGAACCGTGACGCCTGCGGAAGCGGCCAGACGAACTCCCGCTCGAACCTCGGCATCGTGATGTCTCCTCGCCGGAGACGTTCGACGAGGCCATCGACGGGATAGTCCGCTCCATAGCTGGAGATCCGGTACTGGATCTCGGTCGACGCGTCCTCGTCTTCCGATGCGGCGTCGTCCTCGACGGCAGGTTCTTCGTCTTCGCCCCGGCTCGGTTCCTGGCCAGTCACATGATGCTCCACCGCCACTCGATCTCCCACGCCTCGTCCTGCAATCCCCTGGACTGTACGCGTCGGAGCCGCCTCCGCGCCTTGACATGCGCCAAGGGCTCAGTCGTCAAACGACCATCATTCGCCGGGCTTCACGGCTTCTGCAGCCTGTCACGACGCCGAACCCCGCGTGTCCGGCAGGGCCAGATCGATCCGCACCGCGCCGGCGAGATTCCCCGTGGTGTGCACCGCGACGTACAGCCGCCCCAGCCGCAGCGCGTGCATCTCCGGACCCGTCAGATCGAGGCTCCCGGCGGCGGCGAGACTCCGCCGCGACAGGTACCGCAGCACCGGACCGTTCTCGGCATCGTCCTCCGGACCCCGCCGGTGGAGCGCGACCAGCAGCACCTGGTCGGCGAGGTCCTCCGTACCCAGGATCTGGTAGCGGACGGTGCGCGTGGCCGGGCCGAGCACGAAACTTGCGTCGACCCGGAGGCCCGGGTCCGCCTGCACGCGGGCGACGAGGGGCACCGGGGCGGGCGGCGCAAGGAGGCCCGGCGTGAAGTCGGGCGGCCGCCGGTGCCGGGTGCCCTGCTCGTAGGCGAACGCGAGCTCGATGAGGCGCGATTCCGCCCACGCCCGGCCCAGCAGCTCCACGCCCACCGGCATGTCGTCGGCGGCGAAGCCGGCCGGCACGGTGATCGCGGGCAGGCCCGACGTGGCGCTCAGCGCGCAGTTGCTCCCCGGCTGCGGCTGGCCGATGGGGCGCGCCGTCCGCCGGATGGTCGGGTAGAGCAAGGCGTCGAGATCGTGCTCGTCGAGCAGCGCGGTGACGGCATCCCGAATCTCGTCCCGCTTCGCGAGGCGGGCGCGATAGTCCTCGGTGTCGAGCGTCTCGACCTCCAGGGAGCGCGCGAGCCCCCCTTCGAGGATGCCGTGATACAGGCCCGCGGAGACGAAGTCCGCCAGCGAGCGCACGTGAGCGCCGGGGGTCTCGGCGAGATAGGCGTCGAGATGGAAGGGGAACTCCTGGCCGATGACCGACGCATCCCGGGTGAGCTGGGACGGATCGAGGTCCTCGATCTCGACGACCGTCGCGCCCAGCCGCTCCATCTCCTCCGCCGCGCGCTCGACGACGTCGCGCACCGGCCGGCCGGCGTCGCCCTCGTCCAGCATGGCGGGCACCAGGCCGAGCCTCGCGCCGGCGAGCCCGCGCGCGTTCAGGGCGGCGGTGTAGGTGTCGGGCACGTTGCCCTCGGCGAGCCGCGTCGTCTCGTCGGCGGGGTCGAACCCGACCGTCGCGTCGAGCGCGTAGGCGAGGTCCCGGACCGTCCGCGCAAGCGGGCCGCCGATGTCCTGCGTCGTCGAGAGCGGCACGATGCCGTCGCCGCTCGCCAGCCCGCGCGTCCCGCGCAGCCCGACCAGCGCGTGGTGCGCCGACGGGATGCGGATCGAGCCGCAGGTGTCGCTGCCCATCCCGAAGGCGCCGAAGCTGGCCGCCACGGCGGCGCCGGTGCCGCCGCTCGACCCGCCCGGATTGCGGGTCGGATCGTACGGATTGCGCGTCTGGCCGCCGAAGGACGCCACCGTCGTGATGCCGCGGGCCAGCTCGTGCATGTTGGTCTTGCCCAGGATGATCGCGCCGGCCTCGCGCAGGCGCCGCACCTGCGTGGAGTCGTCGGGCGGCATCGAGGTCGCCAGACCGAGGGTGCCGGCCGTGGTGGGCATGTCGGCGGTGTCGTAGTTGTCCTTGACGACCACCGGGATCCCGTGCAGCGGCCCGCGCACGTCGCCCGCCGCGCGCTCGGCGTCGCGCTCGGCGGCAACCTCGGCGGCGCGCGGATTGACGGCGATCATCGCGTTGAGCGCCGGCCCCCGCTGGTCGTAGGCCTCGATCCGCTCGAGGTAGGCGGCCACGAGCTCCACCGCGGTCACCGCGCCGTCGGCCATCGCCGCGCTCAGCTCGCGGACCGACTTCTCCGCCACGTCGAAGTCGGACCGCACCGCGTCCGGCGGCGCGCCGCAACCGATCGCCAGGCCGGACAGGAACGCCGGAACCACTACTGCTTGCATTGCGTGCTGTGACACCGTAACCTCCAGATCGACCGTCGCCGCGTCGACGTCACCATCCGCGTCCGCGGCGCCACGGTCCTCGGACACCGTAACCTCCAGATCGCCGCGTCGACCGTCAGACGAACCGGCAGTCCTGCCGCATGGCGGCGGCGAGCAGCGCCCGGTAGCGCGTCCGGTGCACCGCCACCGCCCCCAGGCGCGCCAGATGGGGGGTCACCCACTGGATGTCGAGCAACGTGTACCCCCGCGCCCGCAACCGCTCCACCAGCCACGCCAGGGCGACCTTGGACGCATCGGTCACCCGGTGGAACATCGACTCGCCGAAGAACGCCCCGCGCAGCGTCACCCCGTAGAGGCCGCCGACCAGCTCGCCCTGCCGCCACGTCTCGACCGAGTGGGCGAAGCCGGCGCGGTGCAGCGCCGCGTAGCTCTCCGCGATCTCCGCGTCGATCCAGGTTCCGCCCGGGTCGGGGCGCGCGGCGCACGCGGCGACCACGCCGTCGAACGTCCGGTCGACGACGACCTCGAACCGCCCCTGCCGCAGCACCCGGCGGAGCCTCCTCGACACGTGGAAACCGTCGAGCGGAATGATGCCGCGTTCCCGCGGCGAAAACCAGCGAATTTCGCCGTCTATCGCCATCGGGAAGAAGCCCGCGCGATACGCGGCGAGCAGGGTGCCGGAGGGGATCATTCGGACCTGAGAAGCCCCCAGACCGGGATGCGGATCGCGCGCACGGCCGGCACGAGGCACCCGGCCGCCACGGCCGTCAGGACGACCAGCACCGCCGTGCCCAGCACGACCCGGTCGTGCGGCGAAACCTCGTAAAGCAGCGCCGCCATCGCCCGGCCCGCCGCGGCCGAGACGCCCAGGCCGATAACGACCCCGACCGCCGCCGGCCGCATGCCCTGCCGGAGCACCATCGCGGCCAGGCGGCGCGCGCCGCCGCCGAGGGCGAGGCGAATCGCGAATTCGGTCCGCCGCCGCGCCGCCCACGTCGCCACCACCCCGTAGACCCCGAGTCCCACCAGCAGCACGCCCGCCAGCGCGAAGGCGGCGGTCAGCGAGAACTGGGCGCGGCGCAGGGCGACCGCGCGCGCCAGGACGGCGTCCATCGCCCGAAAGTCGTGCGCCGGCGCCAGCGGGTCGACCCGCCGGACCGCCTCGGTCATCGACGCGGCCATCGCCGTCGGATCGATCGCGGTCCGCACGACGTAGATGCCGCCGGGCATGGGCAAATCCCAGTACGGGACGTACGCGACGGGACCGGCGTCACGCTCGATGGAAACGATTCGCGCGTCGACGGTCACACCGACCACTTCACGCGGCGGGCCGTCCCCGCGGCGCACCAGCCGCCCGATCGGATCCTCCCCGGGCCACAGGGTCCGGGCCGCGGACGCGCTGATCACGATGGGATGCCGACCCCGGTCCGCCGCGGTGAACGCCCGGCCGCGGCTGATGGCGATGCCCATCGTCCGCAGGTAGTCGGGGTTTACGAAGCGGTAGTTCGCCTGCGGGCGTTCTCCTGTCGGCCGCTGATCGTCGACCCGGGCGAGCGTGTCGATGAAGAAGTTGCCCTCGAGCGGCAGGCGCTGGACGAGCCCCACCCCGCGCACCCCCTGCGCATTCCGCAATTCGCGCAGGACCTCGTCATGGAAGCGGGTGACGCGTTCCGGGTCCTGGTAGTACGCGGGCGGAAGCAGGACGGTCGCCGCAAGCAGGTTCTCGACTTCGAAACCCCGGTCCGTGTTCAGCACGCGCAGGAAACTGCCGATCAGCAGTCCGGCGACGATCAGCAGTCCGGTTCCGAACGCGACCTCGAGGGCCACGAGCGTGCCCGGCCCCGTTCCCTGGCGCCGCGCGGCGGCGTTGTCCGTCTTGATCGTCTCCATCGGGTCGGCGCGGCGGGCCTGCCACGCCGGCACCAGCGCGCACGACGCCCCGCAGACGAGCGTGACGCCGGCCGCCGCCGCGAGCACCGACCCGTCCATCGCCACCTCCTCGATCCGCGGCAGGTCGGCCGGCAGGAACGCGAGCAGGGCGCGCAGCCCCGCGTGGGCCGTCACCAAGCCCCCGACCCCGCCCGCCGCGGTGAGCACGAGGCACTCCCGCAGCACGAGCAGTATCGCGTCGCGCGGCGGAGCGCCCAACGCCCGCCGCAGCGCCACCTCCCGCCGGCGTTCCAGCCAGCGTGCGCCGAGCATGCTGGACAGGTTCACGACGGCAATCAGCAGCACGGCGGCGGCGGCGGCCAGCAACAGCCAGAGTGGACCGCGCGCGGCGTCGGTCACCGTCTCGGACAGTGGCCGGAGTCTCACCCGCGGGTGAACCGGCCCGCCTGCGAACGCATGCTCCAGAACCGCGTTCATCTCCGTGGCCGCCTGCGCGGCCGTCGTGTCCGGCGGCAGGCGCAGCAGCGCCGGGTGGTCCCAATTGCCGAACGACTGCACCTGCCATTCGGGCCAGGTGAGTGTTGCGAAGAATTGCGCCCGCCCCGACGGGACCTCGACAGGCATCAGATGCTGAAACCGCGGAAAGCGGAACGATGCCGGCAGGACCCCGACGATCGCAACCGGCTGACCGTTGAGGGTGACGACGCGGCCAAGCACTGAAGGGTCGCCCCCGTAGCGGCGCTGCCACAAGCCGAAGGTCAGGACCACGGCCGGTTCCCGTTCACCGAAGCCGAAGACCCGCCCGAGCAGCGGTTCGACGCCCAGCAACTCGAAGAAGCCGGGCGTGACGCGCCATCCGTCGAGCGCTTCCGGCGTCCCGCCGGCGCCGCCGACGATCATCCGGCCCGCAAACACTGCGGCGACCTCGCGGCAACTCGTTTCGCATCCCCGCCACCACGCGTCGACGGCCCGAGGGCTGGGCACGGTCTCGCGCTCCCATTCCGGAATCTCGACCTGCACCGTCATCAACCGTTCCGGTTGTGAATACGGAAGCGGCGACAGCAGGACGCCGTCGACGAAGGAATAGACCGCCGTCGTCGCCCCGATGCCGAGGCTGAGGGTGGCGATGTTCACCGCCGTGAACAGCGGGCGGCGCCGCAACGCCCGCAGAGCGACCCGGAAATCCCTCATCATGCTGCACCCCTTCCCTGTGCCGGGGCGCCGTCCCCGGAACCGGCGTGCGCCGAAATCCGCGGGCGCCGAACCGGTTGCTCCACCGCCGGCTCCAGCCGCAACCCGGCCATTCCGTTCTTCCGGTCTCCGGCGCCTTCGATCAACTCGTCCACCATGAACGCCGGTCCCGCGTCGTCGAGAAACCGATGCATGAACGTCGCGATTCCGGCGCCCCCGGTCCCGAAATCGCAGCTTATGCGCATACCTCCCTCGCCCGGAAACGCCAGTCCGTCACGCTTTTCAATCGCGAACAGCATGACTCCATCGAGAACCTTCCTGCATATCCTGCGAGCCCGCGGCTTCTGATAGCCGAACTGTATCATGTCGACGGCGAAATCGCCGATTCCGGCCAGTCCGGCGAATCGGCCCGGGAAGACAGCATATTTCCTGTCGCAATCCACGACCGCATGCTTCAGTGTCTCTTCGACGACCGGGTCGTCGTTCGCGGCGAGGTACCGGAGAAGCACGGCTCCGATGCCGGCACTTCCCCAGCGGTGGTACGGCATGTGCGTCGTGCTCCTCGTATGCGAGCCAGCTCCGGCCGCCGTCCGGCGTAACCTGCGCCTTCGACACGATGAACCTTACGCCGTTCCATCCGGCGTCCCTGAACGCCGAATCTCCAGTGGCGAGATGAAGATAGAGCAGGAACAGGCTGACGCCGGCCGCCCCGTGGCCGAACGAACAGCCGGTCTGCCCGAAAGACCTCCACGTCCAGCCGTCTCCGGTCTCGACCCTGGCGCGGACAAGCCGGGCGCCTGCGTCCACCGCGCGATCGAGATATCGTTGCTCTCCGGTCCACAAGTGGAACTTCAGGTTCGCCATTCCCCAGCCGGCGACGCCGTAGAACAGGTCCGGGCACTCGACGATCGACTCCAGTCTGCGGTGCGATTCTTCGATGAGCGTCATCGCCTCTTCGATCAATCCGATTTCGTACAGTCCCCACGCGACGCCGGACAGGCCGACGTACAACCCCGCCGTCATTTCCTGCATCGGCCCATCTGCCAGCCGGCGGCGAATCCATTCGATCATCCACGCCGGCGCCTCGCCATCGATCCGTTTCAGGCACCACGCCACTCCGGTCGCGCCCCACGCAACGTTGAGTCCGTTCGTTCGAAAGACACCGGGGTCCGCGGGAACGAGCCGATCGAGCCGGTCCGGCGATCCGTGGGGCCAAGATATAATCGACGGTTCGTCGAAGGCTTTCCCTCGCCGACGCGCGCCGCGCGACGCTCCGGGTTCCGGTCCGCTTCCCCGGTTCGCGGGGGCCCCGGCGAAGCGCCGCAATCGCAGTGTCCACGCTCATTCGTCGTTCCGGGTCGGGATGCATCAGGCTCCGCACGACCTCCGCGTATTCCGCCGGCATTCCCAGATCATCCCGCCACGCGTCGAGAAACCTCTCGACGGCCCGCCCATCCAGGGTCAGGACGTGATTGACCAGCATCACGCCGGCGAACATGAGCGCCCCCAGGCCATAGCAGTCGTCGGCGCGGGTCGGAGTCCACCGGCCGGTCAGTCTTCGGGACGTGAATCCAGGCGTTGCCAGCGGCAGACTGGCCGCCGGGCATGCGAAGCAGATGGATTCTCTCCCCCGGGCCGTGAGGCGCTTTCTCGGCGTGAAGCCGCCGTATCGATAGTAGACCACCCGGCTGTCCTTGTAACGCCGGTCCGACAGGACGTAGGGACCGTCGTACCCGTGCAGCGAATCGCAAAGAAGCTCAAGTAGCGCGCGGCACTTCGCGGCGTTCGCCGGATACCCGGTGATGAACTTCCCGGACCCGCTGCGCGACCACGACTTGCCGTTCTGCAGGGACAGGATGAACTCGTCGATGGCGAACTTGAACGCCGTTCCCTGACGGACGAACAGACGGGTTGCGATCGAAAGCACCGCGGGGGCGTCGTTCGGCGTGCTGGACACGTGGATTTTCCAGCCCTGTTCGGGAAGACGGACGTCATCTGGCCGGCACATGCACCAGATGCCCTTGCGGCTCATCGTCCACGTCGAAGGCAGATGCCGCGCGGTGACTTCCTGAAATCCGCGTGGTCTTCGATTAGCGCATCATTCGTCAACAGACACGGGCTGAAATGAGGCCCGGCGGATCAAAGTTCACCGATCGGCGTCAAGGTTCCTTCTGGCGCCCGACGCCTCGAATACCCACCTCCAGTATGCCTCGAATGGGCAGGTCGGCGGCCTGGAATTTGCGTGCGTCGGTAACCGGTCTTGTTGGAGAGGTCGACAGGGGTGCCAACTCGGCGGGCGAGACCGCGATTTGGCTGGACAGGGCCGGAAGGGCTGGCGGTCGGTTTCGTGTACGGTCCGTCGCGGTGGAGAGCCACCCTGACAGCCCGTGGAAGAAGTCTGTTCGCTGAGCGGGCCTGTTCAGGCAGCTTGGCGGTGAGCGAGTGAGCCGACAGACGCAGCCGGCCTCCATTCGGCCTCCCGGACGCGTGTCAGACGCCCCCAGCGGCCGATGCAGCCCCCCTGATCAGCCCCCAAATCGCCGAAACAGCCCGCCCCCGCAGGCTCCGGGGCGTACCGACGCCGGTCAGCCGGCGCAGGAGCAGCCCGTCGCTGTGATACCCCTTGTCGGCCACCATCTCTTCGACCCCTCCACCGTCCGGCTGCACCGCCTCCACCTGCTCGGCCGCCATGATCAGCGTCTCCGGCAGCGTCGCCGTATCGCCGGCCGACGCAGCCTGCACCGTCGCCGAGACGATGGCCCCCGTCTCCAGGTCCACCCCGTGCTCCGCCTTGTGCGCCAGGTGCGTCCGACCGTCCTTCAGCTTCGCGATCTTCGCGTCCGGATCCTGCGGCGACTTCCACTCCCGGTTCGACGTCTTCCTCTTCTTCCGCGACCGGTCGAACCGAGCCGGATCCGCCCGCGTCGGGGTCTCCACCCCAGACGCTTCCGCCAACCGCCGAATGAACTCCTCGAAGGACTCGCCCGTGTCCCGACGCTCGATGCTGCGCATCGCCGCGTTCGCTTCCAGCGTCGTCGCATCGATGCCGACCGTCCTGCCCCGAACCAGACCCGCAGCCGACAGACGCTCCAGAATCACGTGAAAACCGCCGCGTGAGTCTCCACGTCAACCCGCCGACGCGTCCGCGACAGCGTCGAGTGACCCGGCGCCGCCTCGGTCACGTCCAGATCCAGGAACGACCGCAGACTCAGCGAATCGGCCACCCGCCACGCAATCCCACGCTCCGACGACAGCCCCTCGAAAAAGCCGCTGAACAACATCCGGAAATACCGACCCGGACGCAGACTCGGCCGGCCCAGCCGGTCCGCGTAGAAGGCCGCGCACAGACCCTCGACGAAGGCGTCGAACCCCGCCTCGGCCAGGATCCGGTTCAGCCGCTCGAAGAAGGGATGTCAATCGTTCGTCGGAAGGTCCGCCGTGGTCACCCACATCGGCGACGCCTGGCGCGCCGCCGGTCGCTTGCCCATTGCCATGCCCGAGAGTGTACGGCGCCCGAACGCGCAGGGGCCAGCCGTCCGCGACTTTAACCACAGGCTGTTAGCGCCGGGCAAGGGCGGCCCTCCGTCCCGTCGGGTCGGAGCGGGCGGGGCGCCGGCGAGGCGTGAGATGGCGTGCTTCTCCTGGTACTCCGACATGTCGATGCGAACCATGGCGCGCTCGTCGTCGAAGAGGAACTCGGCCAGCGCCCGGGACGGAGGCGCGTGGGACGTGCTGCGGGGCCACGAATCGCAACTGCGGATCGACGGGAGCGAGCCGGTCACGTACCGGATCGAATTCGACGACGCCCGGACGTTCGGCGTCAGCCTGACCTCGGGTACCACTTCCAACCCGCGCGGTGCGACCCTTTCCGGAACCGCTCGCGTCCGCGCGATCGGCGGCGGCGACGGCAACGCTCGAAATGTCGTATATATGGTGCGTGCCAGGCGACCAGACTTCATCCAGCGTGTTCACGTCGGAAGCGATCACCAACGGCGTCCGCGTTCAGGTCCGCGCACGCTACGCCCCGGACCACTCCGAGCCGCTGCGCCAGCGGTGGATGTTCCTCTACACCATCACGATCTCCAACGAGGGGCCGGATACCGTCCAGTTGATCAGCCGGCACTGGATCATCACCGACGCCTCCGAGCAGGTCCAGGAGGTCAAGGGACTCGGGGTGGTGGGACGGCAGCCGACGCTCGCGCGGGGCGAGTCGTTCGAGTACACATCCGGCTGCCCTCTCGGCACGCCGTTCGGCTCCATGCAGGGCACGTATCAGATGGTGACCTCCGGCGGAGAGCGCTTCAACGCCGAGATAGCCCCGTTCGCCCTGTCGGGGCCGTACACGCTGCATTAGCGCCGGGCCGCGCCCCGGCCACCGACGCCGTGGAATCAAGACCGCGCGGCCCGCAGCGCCGCCACCGCGATCCCGGCAGCTTCCAGCCCCTGCCGCAGCGTCCTCGCGAGATCGGCCGCGCCGGGCGTGTCGCCGTGGACGCAGATCGTCTCGGCGGCCAGCTCCAGCGGCGTGCCGTCGATCGCGGCGACGCGGCCGTCGCGCACCATGCGCACGGCGCGCTCCGTCATCCGCTCCGGCTCGTGGATCAACGCGCCCGGCCGCCGGCGCGCGACGAGCGCCCCGTCCGCATCGAACGCCCGGTCGGCGAACACCTCGGCCACGACGTCGAGGCCGGCGTCGCGCCCCGCATCCACCAGCACCGATCCGGACAACGCGACCAGCGGCAGCGCGCGATCGAAGCCGGCGACAGCCTGCGCGACCGCGTCCGCAACGCGCCGGTCGCGCCCCGCCATGTTGTAGAGCGCCCCGTGCGGCTTGACGTGGCCGAGCACCATGCCCTCGATGCGGGCGATGGCGGCCAGCGCGCCGATCTGCGCGAGCACCAGGTTCTCGATCTCGTCGGACGTCAACTCGACGTCGCGCCGCCCGAACCCCTCCCGGTCGGCAAAGCCCGGATGGGCGCCGACGGACACCCCGGCGTCGCGGGCCGAGCGGACCGTCGCCCGCATCGTGTCGGGATCCCCGGCGTGCGCGCCGCACGCGACGTTGACCGAGGTGACGTACTCCATCATCCGGCGGTCGTGTTCGATCGCGCCGGCGCCGGTCGCCTCGCCGAGGTCGCAGTTCAGATCGATTCGCATCGGTATCCCCCAATCGGCTCCCGTCAATGATGCACCATCGCCGCGGGCCCGGCCGCCGGCGGCGAAACGCGACCGTGGCTGGAGGCGTCCGCGGCCGTGTCGGACCCGGCGCCGGCGGACCCGACGGCCGTAGCGATACCCCTCGCCGTGCGGAGCCGCGATTCGCGCCGCGCCGTACCGCTACACTGCACCTTCGTCAGTCCCAGGGAGTCGTACACCATGAGATGGCTCGTCATGACCGTCCTCGCGTTCACCCTGCTCACCCCCGCCGCGCAGGCCCAATCCGGCGGCGGACAGGCTATGGACGCCGACTTCGCGGCCCGCGTCCGCGAGTGGACCACGCGGCCGGAGTTCCTCAGCCCGCTGGTCGATCACCTGCCGGTCAGCGACCGCGTCCCGTCGCCGAAGGAGATCCTCGGCCACCATGCCGGCGCGCCGCGCGAGCTGACCTACTACGCGGAGATGCTGGAGTACTACCGTGCGCTGGCCGGCGCCTCGCCCCGTGTCTCGATCAGCCCGATCGGCCGGACCGACGAGGATCGCGAGATGGTCGTCTTGACGATCGCCGACGAAGCGACGCTCGCGGAACTGGAACGCCATCGCCGCGACCTCGCCCGGCTCGCCGATCCGCGCGGTCTCGGCGAAGCGGACGCCCGGGCCGTCATCGCGCGGGCGAAGCCGATCTATCTCCTCATGGCCGGCCTCCACAGCGGCGAGACCGGCCCGCCGGAGATGCTGATGGAACTCGCCTATCGGCTCGCGGTCGAGGAAGGACCGCTCTTCGACCGCATCCGCGACGAGCTGATCGTGGCCCTGATTCCGGCCGCCGAACCCGACGGCCGCGACCGCTACGTCGACTGGTACTACCGGCACCTGATCGACATCACCGACGACCGCGACCGCATCGGCGGCCCGCCGTACTGGGGGAAGTACATCTTCCACGACAACAACCGGGACATCAACTACTCGCAGCGGAGCATGCGCAACGTGCTCGACTGGTACCTGGAGTGGCACCCGCCCGTCATGCACGACCTGCACGAGTCGGTGCCGTTCCTCTACACCTTCAGCGGGCAGGCGCCGCAGAATCCGCTGCTCGACCCGATCGTCTACGGCGAGCTGCCGTGGTTCGCCAACTTCGAGATGGCGCAGTTGACCGCCTACGGCATGCCCGGCGTCTGGACGCACGGCTTCGTCGACATGTGGTCGCCCGGCTACCTCGCCTTCATGGCGTCGAACCACAACGGGCTGATCCGGTTCTACGAGACGTTCGGCAACGGCGGCGCCACGACGATGAAGCGCCGCCTGAAGACCGAGGACAACACCCCCGAGCAGGCGCGCACCAGCCGCGAGTGGTACCGGCCGTCACCTCCCTACGAGGAGGTCGAGTGGTCGATGCGCAACAACACCAACTACAGCCAGACCGCCGCCCTCGCCGCATTGCAGCTCGCGTCGTCGAACCCGGCGTTCATCCTGGAGAACTTCTACCGCAAGTCGCGCAACGCGGTGGCGGACGGCGAGCGCAACCCGCCGCACGGCTTCGTCGTCCCGGCCGGACAGCGCGACGTGACGCGCGCGGCGGCGCTCGTCAACCTGCTGCGCATCCAGGGGGTGGAGGTCGGCCGCGCGGATGGTGCGCTCTCGTTCGGCGACGAGACCTGGGCGGCCGGCTCCTACGTCATCAAGGGCGGCCAGCCGTACTTCCGGCTCGCGAAGATCCTGCTCGGCAACCAGGCGTTCCCCGACGATTCACTGCGGACCTACGACGACACCGGCTGGACGATGGGATTGATGCACCGCGTCGAGGTGGCGCCGATAGACGACCCGGCGGTGCTCGACGCGCCGGTCGAGCCGATCGACGAAGCGCGGGTCGTCGGGACGGTCGCGGGAGACGGTGAGGGTCGGTTCGGATACGCGGTAGCGCATTACGGCTCGAACCACCTGACGACGCTGCGCTACCGGCTGGGCGCGGCGGCGGTCGAGGCCGCCGAGGAAGCCTTCGAGGCGGGCGGCGTGACGTTCCCGCCGGGGTCCTTCATCGTCCCGGCGCCGGCCGGGAGCGACCGCGCGGGACGGCTGCGGGACTGGGTTGCCGAGCTCGGCCTGACCGCCGCCGCGCTCGGCGAACGGCCGGACGTCGCGGCGCACCCGGTGGATCCACCCCGGCTGGCCATCTACAGCACCTGGGGCAACACCCAGGAAGTGGGCTGGGTGCGCCACGCGTTCGACGAGTTCGAGATCCCGTTCGATCTGATCTTCAAGGAGCGGGTCCGGGAGGGTGATCTGCGAGCGGACTACGACGTGATCCTGGTCCCGAACCAGGGCCGGACCGCCAAGGGCCTGGTGTTCGACATCGAGCCGCGCGGCGGCCCGCGGGCCTACACGAAGACCGAACGCTACCGGTTCCTGGGCGACTACGGCTCGTCCGAGGACGTCACCGGCGGGATGGGCCTCGAAGGAGTGCTCGAGCTCCAGCGGTTCGTCGGCGGCGGCGGGGTGCTGGTGACGCTGGGGGCGGCCAGCTACGTCCCGCCGGCGTACGGCCTCACGCGCGAGCTCGACGCCCGGCGTCCCGGCTCGGGCTTCTATGCGCCCGGCCCCCTCGTCGAAGCGGAAATCAGGCATCCGGACCATCCGACCTTCTACGGCTACGAGACGACGGAGACGCCCGTGCGCTACGCCAACGGGCCGCTCCTCGACGTGCCGCGCCGGTTCCGCGACGACTGGGTGCTGATGTCGTTCACCGACCAGGTGCTGAGCGGCCACCTGCGCGGCGCCGACCGGATCGACGGCCGCCCCGCCGTCGTCGACGTGCCCCGCGGCGCGGGCCGCGTCGTGCTGTTCGCCACCAACCCCTGCTACCGCTGGCAGAACCACGGCGAGTTCGGGATGCTGTTCAACACGATCCTGCACTACAACGACCTGGACGCTCGAGGAGGTCAACATTGAAACCGACGCCGCCCGCTGGTAGCGCGGACGCACCGGAGCGCCCCGAGCTTGATCATTCGTCGGGCGGAATCGATCGGAAGCTCGCTGCCATCCGCGCCGCCGCGCACGACTTCCCCACCGCGGACATCGATCGGATGCCGGGACGAGATTGCAGCGGGTTACCGCCGTGATCCGGGTTGACGTCCGCCGCTATCGCCGGGTCGCTTCCTCGCGCGCGTCCGCGAGGGCGATCTCCCGCTCCGCCTCGGCAATCGCGCCCTCCAGCCAGACCAGCCACTCGTAGCCGTACTCGTCCATGTACCAGGTGGAGACCCGGCCGGCCGCCATCACGAACGCCCGGCGCTCGGACGCCGACGGCACGTGCACCCGGCCGCCCGCCGCCTCGAAGGCGGCGGTCGCCGCGGCGGACCGTTCCCGCGCCCGCGCCAGCGTCAGCCGCGCCAGTTCGTCGAAGCCGGCTCGCACGAGCTGCTGCAGATCCACCGGGAGCCGCTGGTACGCCTGTTCGTTCATCAACCACAACCCCGCTCGATAGCCGTGGCGATCCTGCGTCAGGTACGGCAGGCGATCCTGGATCCCGGCCCCGGCGATCTCGGTGACGCCGTCCGCCGTTCCGCTTGCCTGTCCGGACGAGAGCGCGGCGGGAAGCTCGGCCCACGGAGCCGGCGCGGGCGACGCCCCGAGCGCCCGCGCCCAGGCCATCTCGACCGGCGAGTCGGCCGTCCGCAGCGTGAGGCCCTGCGTGTCGGCCGGCGTGCGGACGACGCGCGACGCGGTGGCGATGCCGCGCCAGCCGCCGGCGCTGCCGAGCGCCGTCAGCCGCAGGCCGGTTCGGTGCAGCAGCGCGTCGCGCATTCGAGCGAAGAAGGCTCCCCGGAACACCCGCTCGACCACCTCGTCCGTTTCGAGCAGGTACGGCACGTCGAGAACGTGCAGCTCCGGAAACAGCCGGCCGACGTCGGGCACCGTCGACCGGTAGACGTCGATCGTCCCGGCCTGCAGGGCGGCTAGGCACGAGGCCGGCTCGCCGCAGCGTTCGCCGCCCGTATCGATCTCGACGGCGACCCGCCCCCTCGAGAGCGATTCGACCAGCGCCTCGAACGCCGCGGCGTCCGCCGCGTCCGGGGCTCCCGGCGGCAGCACCATCCCGATGCGGTGGATATCTGCGGCGGAGCCGGGCGCACCGGCTCTTGTCTGCGCTTCGCCCGCCTCTCCGGCGCCGCAACCGATCGCGCCGATCAGCATCGCGGCAGCGAAACCACGGCGCGGAAAACTCCGCGCGCGACTTCGGCCGCCGGCACGCGACCCCGATGCAGCGCTGCGCCAGCCTACTCCCCGACCGGCCAATGTTCGACCTCGACCTCCGTCATCGGAAAGTGCCGCGGATTCCGGTGGCGAGCACCGCTGCCGCCGCATGCGCCGCCGCCGCCATCAGGCAGTCGGCCTGTGACAGCGTGGTTCCGCGCGCCGCGAACCCGCGGGGCCATTCGCCGGCCTGCCGGCCCTCCCGTCGCCCGATCGGCACGACGCGGAGACCGTCGAAGAGGTGGTCCACGGCCGGCGTCTCACTCGAGCGCAGCCCCCGGACGAGCTCCTCGACGTTGACGGGAGACGTACACAACACGTCCCCGCGTTCGACCAGCCCGCTGACCCGACCGACGACCGGCCGCCCCCGGAGATGGTCGATCAGCACTGTCGTATCGAGGAACACGAGCACCGTCTCATCCGACGCGCCGCGGGTCGCCGGTGCGCTGGCGCGTCACCCGCGCGGCGGGATCGTCGTCCCACTCGTGTCCGCCGTCCCGGAGAACTCCCGCCGCCCGGCGCAGGCGACTCGCACGGCGGCGCCGGTCGACGGCGGCCAGCACGGCCTCCCGCACGAAGGCGCTTCGGCGCCCGGACCGGCGATGGCATCGATTTCGGCAACGATCGCGTCGTCCAGTTCAAGATGCATTCGCACGTGCACGTCTATGGCGCCCATGGTGGCACAAACAGGACGAAGGCGTCATGTCAGCGACGCCCGCTCCGAATCGCCCATCTCGACCCCGCCGCCCGGGAAATACTCCCGCCAGCGCGCGGTCACGCGTTGGGCGACGTCCGGCCGGCAGGTCAGCTCCTGCGGATAGGACGGCTTCATGCGGGCGTCGATCACGATGGGCGCCCTGTAGGAGAGGTGATGGCGCACCACCCGCGTGGCCCCGGCGTGGATGTCGGCCGCCGGCTCGAAGCGGGTGAACGTCGTCCAGAGGAAGTTCATCACCGACGCCACTGCGCGGTCCGGCTCGTCCGACACGACGACGAGCGGCCAGGCGCTGAACGCCGGGTGGGCCGCCAGCCTTTCGGCGGCGCCCGGCTCGGCCGTGTATCCGGGCGCATCGACGACGAGGCAGCCGGGACAGAAGACCCGTACCGTGCTCACGCCCCGCGGCAGCTCCGCCGCCCGGAACCCGGCCGGCAGTTCGCGCACCGCGGGTCCGAGGCCGAGCCAGACCCCCTTCGACCCCTTGTTCACCTCCGGCCCGGTGTAGTCGAGGGTGTCCATCGACAGGTTCGAGAAGACGTAGAGGTCGGTCTCGGGGTTCGTCCGCTCGAGCAGATGGACCAGCGTGCGGCGGAAGTCCTTCAGATCCACCCGCTCGTCGGTCACGAGCAGGAATTTCGTCAACGAAAGTTGGCCCTCGCCGAGGATCCGGAACGCGCTGGCCATCGCCTCGCGGGCGTAGCGCTGGCGCACGACCGCCGCCCCGAGTGAGTGGTACCCCGTCTCGCCGTAGGACCAGAGGTCGACCACCCCCGGCATGACCAGCGGAAACAGCGGCGAGAGCAGCTCCTGCAGGAGGTCGCCGATGAAGAAGTCCTCCTGCCGCGGCTTGCCGACGACCGTCGCCGGGTAGACGGCGTCCCGCCGGTGCGCCATCCGGTCGACGGCGAACACCGGATAGTCGTGGGCCAGCGAGTAGTAGCCGTAGTGGTCGCCGAACGGTCCTTCGGGCCGCCGGACGCCGGGCGCCACCGAGCCCAGCAACGCGAACTCCGCGCTGCCGATCAGCCGGTGGGGACCGAACCCGCCGACCACCGGCAGCCGCTCGCCGGCGATGAGCGACGCCAGCAGCAGCTCCGGCACGTTCTCCGGCAGCGGCGCGATGGCGGCCAGCATCAGCGCCGGCGGGCCGCCGAGAAAGACCGTGGCCGGCAGCCCCTCGCCCCGCGCCTCGGCGGCGGCGTAGTGGAAGCCGCCCCCCTTGCCGATCTGCCAGTGCATGCCGGTCGACCGGGCGTCGTGCACCTGCAGGCGGTACATGCCGAGGTTGTGCCCCGGCCGCTCCGGGTGCTCGGTGTAGACGAGCGGCAGCGTGATGAACGGCCCGCCGTCCTCCGGCCAGCAAGTCAGGGCCGGCAGTTGGTCCAGTCGGACGTCGCGGGTGACCACCTCGGTCAGCGGCGCCCGGCCGCGGGATCGCGTGCCGATGCCGAGCAGCGCGCCGGCCACGTCGCGCGCGCCCCACAGCTTCGCGGGCGAAGGCGGGAGCAGCGTTTCGGCCAGCTCCACCAGCCGCCGGACGAGCTGCAGCGGGCGCGTCCCGAAGGCGAGCTCGGCCCGACGCGCGGTACCGAACAGGTTGGTGACGAGCGGAAACGAGGCGCCGGTTACGTTCGCGAACAGCAGCGCCGGCCCGCCGGCGGCGATGACCCGCCGGTGGATCTCCGCTGCTTCGAGCACCGGGTCGACGGGCGCTTCGACGACCGCGAGGTCGCCGTCGTGCTTCAAACGGTCGATAAACGCACGAAGGTCGGGAAATCCGTGCCGCCCTGTGAACATGCTTTCGACGATACCTCACTGCGCGCGACGGCGACCGGCCCCGCGATCGGCGTGCTGTCGATCGCGGGCGTCCGCGGCGGTCGGCGGAGGCTGTCTCGCGTCCTCGCGCCCTCGGTTCGAATCGCCGGGCGCTTCCGCCCGCGCTCCCCCGACACGGGGATCGTCGAGCACGACCGTGCCCATGCAGCGCCGCGCGCCCGGCTCCGGGCGGAGCGAATGCGCCTCAAGCACCGCGCGGGCCACCAGAGACCTCCCGTGACAAGCGCAACACCGGCATGCGGGCCACGGGATGCGTCCCGGGGCCGCCCTTCAGGCGCAGACGCGCGAGCAGGGTCGGCGGCGCATGGTCCCGCCGCGACCCCTGCAGCCACTCGATGACGTCGCGGAGGCGCCAGAGGCCCCAGCGCGCCACCGCCGCACCCGCGACAACGACGTACAACCACGTCATGCGGGCCCTCCCGTCGCCGGCGGCGGTTCGCCGTCCGTCACTCGCTACGGAAACCGGGTGACGGAATCTCCCAACGCGCGCCGAACCGCTCCGGACACGAATCCTGCTTTCGTAGCGTGGGGTGACATGGCCACTATCGGCTCGACAAGGCAATCCCTGTACTCCTGTCCGACGGTATCGGTTCCGCCAGTCGGACCGCTACGCTTCGGGTATGAGCAAGGCCGTCATCCGCATGACCGCGCGGTGCGCCGACCGGATTCGTCGCCGCGGCCTACAATGCCGGTATGACCAAGACAGCCATCCGCATCCCGATCGGCATCCTCGCCGCGGCGCTCCTGCTGGCGGCCGCGGTCCGGCCGGCGGCGGCGCAGGCCGGCCGCTACCCGGCGGCGCGGCACGGCGGCAACTACATGTTCAACTTCTACTTCCCGCCGTCCCCGAGCTCCACGCCGTGGGCGCCGGCGTGGGCGCCGGACGGGAACTCGGTCGCGGTGGCGATGGCCGGCTCCATCTGGCGCGTCGACCTCGCGAGCGGCGCCGCGGACGAACTGACCTGCGACCCGGCCTACCACTCCTCCCCCGACTGGTCGCCGGACGGGCGCTGGATCGTCTACACGGCCGACCACGACGGAGCGCGGATACAGCTCGCGATCCTGGACGTCGCCTCGGGAGAGACGCACGCGCTGACCGACGACGACCAGATCTACGCCGACCCCGTCTTCTCGCCCGACGGGAGCCGCGTCGCCTACGTGGCGACCACCCCGAGCGGCTACTTCAACGTCTACGTCCGGCCGATCGCCGGCGGACGCTGGAGCGGCGATCCCGTCGCCGTCACCCGCGACAACGGCTTCGGGCGCAACCGGCTGTACTTCGGTCCGTGGGACATGCACATCACGCCGGCGTGGCTCCCGGACGGCGACGAGCTGCTCCTCGTCTCCAACCGCGACGTCCCGCTCGGCTCGGGGCACGTCCTGCGCGTGCCGGCCCGCGCCGGGGGGATCGACGACGCCGCCGCGGTGCTGGAAGAGCAGACGCTCTACCGGACGCGGCCCGACGTCGCGAGCGACGGCCGGCGGTTCGTCTACTCGTCGACCAGCGGCGCGGCCGACCAGTTCAACAACCTCTACGTGCAGCCGACGGCCGGCGGCGAACCCTACAAGATCACCTTCTTCAAACACGATGCGTTCCAACCCCGGTGGTCGCCGGACGACGAGTGGATCGCGTTCATCACCAACGCGGGCGGCCTGCCGCAGCTCGCGCTGCTGGAGACGCACGGCGGCGCCCTGCGCACCGTGACCATCGAGCGCCGGCGCTGGAAGCGGCCGACGGGCATCCTGTCGGTCACCACGCGCGATGCGGCGACCGGCGCGCCGACCGGCTCCCGCATCCACTTGACCGCGTCCGACGGCAAGTTCTACGCCCCCGCCGACGCCTACGCGCGCGTCGGCGGACAGGGCGATCACGTGTTCCACCACACGGGGCGCTTCACGGTGGAAGTGCCGGCCGGGCGCACGGCGCTGACCGTCGTCAAGGGCTTCGAGTACTGGCCGCAGGACGTTGCGGTCGACGTCGGCGCGGGTGAGGTGGCCGAGCTCACCGTCGAGCTGCGCCGCCTGACCGACATGGCGGCGAAGGGCTGGTACAGCGGCTCGACGCACGTCCACATGAACTACGGCGGCAACCTGCACAACACGTTGGAGAACCTCGTGATGATGTCGGCGGCCGAGGACCAGGACGTCGTCAACGAGCAGGTCGCCAACAAGGACAACCGGATCCTCGACCACCAGTTCTTCGTGCCGGGCGGCGGCCCGCATCCGGCATCGACGCCGGAACACCTGGTCGTGGTCGGCCAGGAGTACCGGCCACCGTTCTACGGCCACGTCTTCATGTTCGGGATGCGCGACCACCTGCTCTCCCCCTTCACGATGGGCTACGAGGGCACCGCCATCGAGAGCCTCTATCCGAGCAACACCGACATGTTCCGCAAGGCGAAGGCCCAGGGCGCCACCGTCGGCTACGTGCACGCGTTCGGCGGGGAGGCGGACCCGCTCGACGGCAACCTCGGCGGGGGCAAGGGATTCCTGGTGGACGCCGCCCTCGGCACGACCGACGCGGTGGAATGGTCCGACGCCGCGCGGGCCGGCTTCTTCCCGGTCTACGCCGCCTGGAACAACGGGCTGCGCGTGACCGCCACCGGCGGGGAGGACTCGATCACCAACCTGCACCGGACGAAGATCATCGGCTCCGTGCGCACCTACGTCCACACCGGCGGGCGGGGATTGGACATGGACGCCTGGTTCGAGGGACTCCGCGCGGGGCGCGCGTTCGTCTCGTCGGGTCCCCTCGTCGAGCTGACCGCGAACGACCGCAGCGCCGGCGACACGGTCACGCTCCCGGCGGGCGGCGGCGCCGTCACGCTGGCCGGCCGCGTCGAGTCGATCACGCCGCTGGAGCGGGTGTTCGTCGTCTGCCGCGGGGAGGAGCGCGCCGACGTCCCGCTCGACGCCGACCGGCGGAGCGCCGCGTTCGAGCTCGAGATCGAGATCGAGCGGAGCGGCTGGTGCCATCTGCGCGCCGAGGGCAACCCGGACGAGCGCGCGCCGCTCGACGTCCGCTACGTCCAGGCGTTCACCAATCCCATCTGGTTCACGGTCGGGGAGCAGCCGATCCGCGACGCGGACGCCGCCGAGTACGGCATGCGCTGGATCGACAGGCTGCGGGCGATGGCCGACATCTGGCCCGGGTGGCGGTCCGAACGCGAGCGCGCGCACGTCTTCGCGCAGTTCGACGAGGCGCGGCGGATCTACGAGCGCTTCGCTGGAGAGGCGCCGTGACCGGGCGTTGATGCCATCAGACATGGCGATTATCATGATAATTGCCATGTCTGATGGCGATGAGGCGTTCATCCCGCGCTGCCTCGACCTGGAGCGCCTGCTGGCTCGGCGCTCCGTCTTCCTGTTCGGCCCGCGCCAGACCGGGAAGTCCACCTATGTCCAGCGGCAGCTCGCCGACACGGTCGCGTTGAGTTTCTCCCTGCTCGACCAGGGACTGCTCACCTCCGTGCTGGCCGATCCGACGCGCATTCGGAAGGAGATCGAAGCGCGTGATCTGCGCGACACGGTGATCTGCATCGACGAGATCCAGAAGTGTCCGCCGCTCATGGACGAAGTCCACCTGATGATCGAGGAACGCGGCATCCGCTTCCTGCTCACCGGATCGAGCGCGCGGGCGCTAACTAAAGCGCAAGGGCGTCAACATGCTCGGCGGGCGCGGGAGCGACCGGGTGTGCACCCGTTTTCCTGGTTCGAGCTCGGCGAGCGCTTCTCGCTCGAACGGGCGCTCAATCACGGTCCCCTCCCGCCGCACTATCTCTCCGACTGGAGTTCTTCCTGGACGCGCTGTGGGACGATGGATTGTGACTTCGCCGAGGGCGGACCCGGAGGCCGCCGAATCCTCGCGACGGAGGGCCGCCCGACCTCCGCGGGACCTCGCACCTCGCGCGCCTTGCACGTGAGCCCTGTCGAACCGCCAACGTCGAGTTGATCGTGTCATGGCGATTTGGTAGATCTCATACATGCGAGCCACTACCATCAAGCTGGAAGGTGACCTGCTTGAGAGAATCGAAGCCGTCAAGCCGGCGGACCGCAGCCTTTCGGCACACTCCGGTGGGTGCTGCGAAAGGATCTGGAACGGCGGCAGGCACGCGCCGCCGCCGCCGAGTTCAAAGCGTTCATCGACGCCCATCCGGATGAGCAGGCGTGGCTGGCCGAATGGGACGGCGCCGACCTGGCCGCGGTCCCTGCGCGAGGACCGGATGGGTGACGGCGCGCGGTTCGATGTTCTGGATCAACCTGGGCGCCACCGCGCCGCCGGAGCTCGGGAAGACCAGACCCGGTGTGATCGTCTCCAGCACCGTACACAACGAGGTCCTCGACAGCGTCGTCGTGGTTTCCTCTCTCCACGATTGGGAGCGAGATCTGGCCTCTGCGTATCAGGGCCGACAACGTGCGCGGAAAGACAGCGTTCGCGATACTGCCCGGACTCCGTCAGGTCTCGAAGGCCCGGCTGTCCGGCTTCATCGGCGTTGCGTCAAGCTCTTTCATGAAGCGCTTGGACGCGGCAATAGATCTCCACCTCGGCGATTGACCGGTTGAAGCGACCCGCGACGCGCAACATAAGCTATCATGCCTGAGTTAACTGTATCTCCACTCTCCGTCGTCAATCAGATCAAGAGCAACCTCCAGGATCGTTACGATTCCGGCTACCCGATCTTGAAGGAACTTCTGCAGAACGCCGACGATGCAGGAGCGCACCGCTTCCGTCTCGACGCTCGGTGCGGCTGGCCCGACGCTCGCAACCCACTTCTCCGCGGGCCGGGGCTGCTGGTCGTCAACGACGGCGCGTTTCGTCCGAAGGAAGACCGCCGGGGCATTCTTTCGTTCGGCGAGAGCGTCAAGGCGGCCGACAAGGCAACCATCGGCAAGTTCGGGCTTGGCCAGAAGGCTGTCTTCCATCTTTGTGACGCCTTCGTCGTCCATCCGCTCGACCGAGACCGAGACAAAAACAAGCCGTTTGTCGTCAACCCTTTTCTGGGCGTCGAAGCTCAGGAGAACGTTGCCCGTGAATGGGACGATCTAAGCGATGACGACGCGAAACGGCTTAACGCCGCCGTGTCGGACGATTTCCATGCTCGTGGCATCGTCCTCTGGCTTCCGTTTCGCAGCGAGCATCTGCGACCCGCGCCGGGCCTTTCGTTCTCCACCAATCGGCCCTCGATTTCCGGAACGGTCGACGAACTGGCTCGGACAGAAGACTTGCAAATTCTGCTCACAGTCCTTCGTCATCTCCAATCGATCGAGATCCGAGCGCAGGCCCGACGGGACTCGACGCCGGTGACCCGCTGCGTCGTTCGCGTGCGGGACAAGACGAAGCGACTGTGCGGACCGCAAGAGTTGCGTGTCGGCACGCAACCTTTCGGCGGCGCGATCCATTACAAGGATGCAAATGAACCTGCGCCATTTGTCGGCCGCGAGGCAACGAATCCGAGCGACCGTCTGAAGATTCTTCAGCGTAGCGACCATTGGCCCACGGCAAACAGCGTGTTCGATGCGCAGCCGAAGCCCGAGAAGGGAGAACCCCATGGGGCGGCGACGCTGCTGCGGACGACGAACGACATCGGGATCAGACCGAACGAACTGACGATTTCATGGGCCGTCTTCCTGCCAATCTCTGACCAGGAGAACACCGCACTCCCGATCCGACACTACGCCGCTCCCGGCCGCTCTGGCGACACCAGCGACGTCGGCCGGCTCCGTCTCCTGCTGCATGGCTATTTCTTCATCGACAGCGGCCGGCGCCGTATAGACGGACTTACGCGGTCGGCGCCGCCGGACGCTCCGTCCAGTGACACCGAGTTGCACCGCGCCTGGAACGTTGAACTGCGTGATTCCGTGGTCCTGCCGCTCATTCCGGCAGTGCTGAAAGACGCTCTCGACAGCAAGATGGTGACGCCCGTAGAGCTCGCCGCGCTGACGGCGGCCATTGCCCAAGACGACTGGTTCAAGGACAACCGGCGCAACATCTGCAGGCACGAAGCCTTGGTGCGTGTGCTCGATGCCCCGGCGGTCGTCACTTGGCGCCTCGTTCCGGCTGGAACAGCTATCCGGCCACTACCGCAGTCTGTCAACAATCATCCGGAGCGCGTGCAGGAGCTGTTCGGCGAGGTTCATCCCTGGGCGGGCGAAAGGGGCATCGTGCTCTGCGTCGACACGAGCGCTTCGCTCACGGCGGAACCGATGCACTGGACTGCTGAGGAACTCGGCTCCCTGTTCTCTGGCCTTACACGCCGGATCTTCTCGTCCCGCGCGCTCGCGTCGCTCCTCGCCGACTTTCTCCGTCTCACAGTCTCCGGCGACGATCACCGTCGGGCGACCGCGCCGCACGTCGTTCGCGCCTTCCGCGCAGCACTATGCGACACGGTCCCGTTGGCGTCGTCTGAACACCTCACAGGCATTCTCGAACACCTCCCTCACGCCCCACTCTTCCCACTTCCGAAGGGCGTCGAGCACCGGCAGGTGCTTCGGGCACTGGCAAGCCGGGACGCGGCGACCCTGCCCGTGCGTCGCGCCTGGGTACCCGACTACAACACGCGGCGGTCCGAGATCCCGCGGGCAGACCTCGAAACATTTCTCAAGACGTTGGAACCGCTGATCGAGAACAGGGACGCCGACTCGCCTACTAATACGGACTTGGCCGCGCAGGCCGCGACGGCCGCATTGGCCTTGCTCGACCACGCCGATGGCGGGATGTCCGCTCTCGCCAACGACGCGCGGTTCGCCGGCATCGAGGTCGTCCGCGGGCGAGATCCGCGCAACGGAAGGGTTCTGGCGCTGTCGATCAAGGACCTCGTCGGCCATTCCCAGGAAGGGCTGCTGTTCGGTCCGTCGCCTCAAGCCAACGAGTTGCTAGCGTTGCTGGTCGGCGCAGCGCCAGATGCCAAGCCGGTGATCGTAGAAGGCAGGACGGCGGAGTACCTGAAGCGGCCGAGTGAAGGAGGCCATTCGGCCCCGCAGCCTCTCGAAGCCGGGAAGGACACTGTTCTCGCGATCATCAACAGGACGTCGCGGTTCGGAGACGAGTCGGACCGCGCCATGTTGCTGGATGGCTTGAAACCTGCTGCAGGCGATGACCGACAAGCGTTGCGGCGACTGTGCGCCGGAAATCATGACGCGGGTGCAGCGACCGCCAAGCTTCGTGTTCTGGACCACACGTGGAACGGTATCGAGAGAATCATCAAGGAGGTCCTGGGCCGGCGGGGAGATTGCTTCCTCGTACCGTCAAGCATCGCCGAGGGGCTCTCCGCAAAGCTGCGCAACTACCTCGACATCGACGTCCTCGACGCTCCAGGCATCGAGGCCCTACTCGAAGGGGATCTCGACACGATTTCGCGGCTTCGGCCGACTGAATCGGAACGGGAAGCCTTTCTTCTGATCGACCTTTCGGATTCACTGCTGCAACGCTTGCCGATCCACGCCCGAGCCGACGGCCCCGTCGGCGACACTGACGAAGTTTACCGCGAGGTCGATTGGCCCATCCCTGCGGCATTGATGAAGGAGGTCGTCACCGTACAGTCCTGCCGGAACCCGGAGGCGCGGAAGCGGCAGGAGAAGCTCATTCGTCGATGGTCACCGACGACGCAGATCGAAACTGCGTTGCGGCGAAAGGAACCGCATGTTGTCTGGAAGGAGATCCTCGACGCGGTCACCAAGCTGCCCGCACCTTCCGGGGAAGACGACTCTGCCCTGGTGGCACAGCTTCGCAAGATCCGATGGCTCGTAGCAGACGGCATGCCTGTCAGCCCCGATGACGTTCTGGCTCTCGCACCGGGGGTGGACGAACAGGCCCGAGCACTGCTGACGACAGACGAGGAACGTCCCGCGTTCGTGCCCATGGACGCACTGAACATCGACATCCGGCACCACGTGGGCTTCGAATATGTCAAGAGACACCTGCTTCCCGATGCAGACGCGTCTCTCGACGCCTTGGCAGAGATGATCGACGACGCAGGGCTGGTGGGGAGCCTCGGTGCGGAAGACGACCGTCTCTTCAATGACTTGGCCACGTTGGCGCGGAACGGTGCCAACCTCGCATTGCCCGGGTGGCCGCTGCTGGCGGCCGTACTCGCATCGTCGGAATCGGATCGGAAACCGGTCCGCGACATCGTGTCGTCCTTTTCGTCAGTTGACCGTCAGAAGCACGAAATTGCGGCTTGTCATCTCGATGCACTGGCGGAACTGGCGCGTGCTCCGGACACACCGGAAGGACAGGCTGCCCGGCGGGTGTACGTACACGGATTTACGACAATCGCCGGATGGCCCGACGATGCGCGGCGCAAGGTCTTGGGCAGCACGCGTGTCCCCACCGTAGCTGGAGTCTGGCGCACCGGTCGCGCGGTCGTCAAGGAAGCCAACGGCATCGCGCGGACACACGCACTGGAACCACGCTTGGTCAGCATGCTTCGGCAACACAGCCGCAGCCACGTTGAAGACACTGCCGCTGTCTCCAATGGTCCGAGCGATGGTTCGTCCGATCCAGGGCGGATCGTTCAGAACCATGACGGATTCATCGATGTGGATTTGCCCGAGCTGGAACGCGAATCCGCGGCTGAACTCCGCGAATTCCTCGAGCCATGGAAAGGCCACGTGCCGGAGGACCTCGTAATCACTTACCTTGGGCTCATCGGTAGATATCAGTGTGTGCGAGAGGTCGCAGAAGAATGGCGACCGGGCGCCTCGGCTGATGTCGACACACTGTGGGACACGCTTGATCAGCGGATGAAGCCGACCCGCGGTGGAACCGGTGGACCGAATCCGTTACGCAAGGAGATCGATGGCCGTCGTTTTCGTATCAGGGTGAATGCGGGCAAGTGCGTATCGGCGATCGCACTGTCGGGTGACCGGTTCGAAGCACCCTTGGACGAGGGAACTTCCGGGCTGGTCGTCGGTAACGTCCACACGCAACCGCAACGGGTTCGTTCGACCGATGGCAGTCAACGGAAGTTGCTCATCGAGATTCAACTCCGCCAGGTGGATCATCGAGAGCGTCGATCGACCGAAGAAGCACCCGCGATGTTCCGCCGGCTGGTCGAAACCGTTGCAGTGGACTGCCATCACCTCTTCATGTCGGACGCGCAGGACGCGCTCAAGAAAATCCTCGACAAGGTGACCGATGTCGACCAGTCGACGTTGGAGGACACCAAGCTGCTTCTGCGCGATCGGCTTCCCGGGATCCTGGCGGAGATGAAGCTCCCTTCCGGGTCTGCCTGCAGGGAGGCGCTTCAGGAATATCAGGAGAAAGAAGGGCGGCTCCTGCGTTTTTCGCCGTCTGACGAGGCGAAGCGCCGGGACGACCTCAAGGCGCGGTTGTGGGAGCGCATCGATGATGCCGACGCGGTGGCGGAGCTGCTCTCGTCGATCCGCGACCGAATCGAGGATCTGGGATACTCCGCCGACCGTGTCCTGTTCGAACTGCTTCAGAACGCTGATGACGCGTACGCACAACTCGATGACGTTCCGCACCGCGCGTCCTTTCGCGTGGAGGACCTCGGGAACCATACCGGTATTCGGGTGGCGCACTGGGGTCGCCGCATCAACCATCCGGGAGCGAACACCGACGACGGCTACGGTCTCGGCCGGGATCGCGATCTCCTCAACATGCTGGTGATGAACTTCTCCGAGAAACCGGCCGAAGGAGATCTTACCGGTAAGTTCGGGCTCGGCTTCAAAAGCGTGCACATCCTGTCGGACAGCGTGGGGATCGCCAGCGGTTTCCTTACACTGCGGACACGTGGCGGATCTCTGCCGGAACCCTGGCCGGAGGGCATCGGCGAAGCCGAGAAGCTCAGCCCCGACGGGCGACGGACGACGGTTATCGACGTTCCGTTCGCAACGGACAGGGTGGACGCGTGCGCACGGTCACTCCAGGCCTTTCGGACCGCCGCGACGTGGCTGCCGGCGTTCGCACGCTGCATTCGGCGCATTGAAATCACCGGTGTCGATCCCGTGACCGTAGATTGCACGGTTTCACGATTGCCCGGCAGCAGCACCATCGACGTGATCACTATCCGGAGGTCGGCGCGGAAGCAACTGGCGCTGCGGTTCAAAATCGGCGATGGTCATTCGCTACTGCTCGCCATCGACAGCTCAGGACCATGCGCCTTTCCGAAGGAAATCAAGCGCCTATGGAACCTCGCGCCGCTGGAAGAAGAAGTGCGTTCCGGCTGGCTCCTTAACGGACCGTTCGCGGTCGATCCCGGCCGGGGCCGACTGGCCGGATCGATTGATGCCCGACAGAGACGATTCCGGCAACTGGGTCAAGTGTTCGGACAGCGGATGCTGGAACTCTACGACCTGACTGATGCCGATTGGACAGGCATCGCCAAAGCACTGGAGCTTTCGGAAGCCTCGGAACACGACGCCCGACCGCGGTTCTGGAAGCGGCTGTTCGACGTCGTGAACCGGGATTTCGATGACGACCTCGCCCAATTCCTTCATGCCCGTGACCGTGGCTACGGGCGGGTTGCCGCCCAAAAACCTGTTACGCCGACCGGCCTGCCGGCGCCGTTCGACGGCCTCGCGCGTACGTCCGACGTGAAGCGCTTCACGAAGGGGGCGCTGACCGATCCGACGGTGCTGGAGCAGGTGCGGCGCTGGCCCCCGCTGGTCGAACTGAGCGGCCGCATCGTGGCAAGAGAAGTGGCGGAACGACTGAAGAAGCTCGGCTTCGGCGGGATTCAACCGATCACGCTGTCCGACTTGCTTCGACACGAGATGAGCGAAGATGGCCGGATCGACGCGGAAGCGGGGACGAGACTCGGGCGCGTCGTCACTTCGGCGGCGATCGAGAAGGGCCCGCTTCATTCGGAGCGGAACACCATCCTCGATGTCGTCCGGCAAGCGAAGTTCCGCGCGCAGGATGACGCTTGGCGTCACATCAGGGATCTGAATACCAAGTCCGGCGGCGATGACGAGAAACTGATCTGCGGCTTCGCGCCGGAGAGCGCTTTGCTCCACCCCGACTACCATGGCACATCCCTGGAGTTCTTCAAGGTCGCCCGATCATGGTCCGGTTACGGTCCAAAAGCCACTGATCTGGGCAAATGGGCCCGCAACGTGAACAGTCCGGATCGTCGAAGGGCGGTGCTTCGGTACATCATCTCCGGCCGCCAGGGGGGAGAGTTGGCGAAGGTCCTGCACGGCGATCTTCCAGCGTGGATACCGAGACCACTCGCACGACTTCTCTCGGATCACCTGTTAACAGGCTGGTCGGAGGAAGACAAGAAGCGGCTGCTGATCGAGCTCGGTGGCGGCAAATTAGTGGATGTTCGCCCTTACGACCCAAACGAAATAAAGGAGGGAACGCAGAGCGACGATCCTGTCTACGGGCAGCGTTATCGAGAGATCCGCGCCGCGATCATGGCGGGAGAACCCATGTGTCGGTTCTGCGGAAGCCGAAGAGCGACAGAGACGCATCACTGGCGGTACCCGGACTCACCGGAAAATTTGGCTCCGGAGGACCTGACGCCTGTCTGCAAGGGTTGCCACGAAATCGTCGAACGGTTCAAGAAGTTCGACCGCACCGGACGACCCCAGCAAGATTTCCTTGCCGTGATCGATAATTTCCTTGCCACGATTACTAGTAGACCGCTGTCACCAAAATTGGGCAGTAAAGCCAAGGAAATTCTGGTCAGGATTCACAACTGGTGGGCAACAGAAAACACCGCCGAGCGAGGTGAACATGCGAAGCGCATCTATCCCGAGTCCTTTTCGCCGGCGCAACTCAGGAAGACAGACGATCGCGTATCATGGTTCACCATGTTCGCGCTCGCCTGCTTTCAATCACTTGGCCGAACGCAGGACCAACAGCACCGCGGGTTCATCGAGCTCGGACTGCGCGAAGGATGGTGGCAGGAACTCGCGAAGTCCAAACCTCCCGATGACTATCAGCCCTGGCTCGAACGACTTGAACGCTGGGCCGCGCTGAATCGGATCGACCAGGATTTTCCTCCTTGGAAGCGGGTGTTCGTCGATCTCTACACGATCGCCCGTTGGCTGGATGAGTACATCACGTTGTTCCGGAAATTTCCGCGCATCGTCGAGAATCAGGAGCGTGTCTCGCTGGATGTCATTCTTCGACCAACCTACGCACCGGAGGCCACGAAAGTCGGCGTGGATGCAGCGCCAATCAATCGATCCCTGGCCATCGGCGCAAACTGGCTGATCCGCGAGCTGGTGCGCTACAAGGTCTACGGTCCCGGCGACGAAAGCCTGCTGGCGCCTTGGTGCTGGATGCCGACCCAGCGCGTTCGAGATTTGCTGGATCGCCTCGGTGCACGCATCGGCGCACCGGTGGACAACGCCGCGAGTCGTTCCATCTACGACTTCGTTGTGAAACAGATAGGCGTCGACCATGCCCGTTTCGGCGGCGACCTCGATCTTCCGTTGCAGATCATCACTCGTAGCGAACACCGAGAAACTCTCGAACGCTTCTTTGACGAGGCCGGCCTCGATACGCCGGATTTTCATGACGCCGCGGATAACTTGTGGCCCGGACAAGCGCCGTGACAAACACGAAACGGCATCTCGAAGCCGGCACGCCGGTCGATCATCCCCGCCACGGTGCCGGCCGCGTGGTGGCCGACATGGGCGCCACGGTCGTCGTCCGGTTCGGCGGCGCCCTGGAACAGGTCCCCGCGGACGAAATCGTAGCCACCCCGTCGCTGTATTCCGCGCTTCGCGCGGGGACGCTCGACGAACCGGTCGATGCCGTCGTGCGGGCGCAGGCGCTCGCCATTGCATCGGTCAACGATCAATGGGGCGTCTTCTCGCGCTCGCGCGTGCAGTTGCTGCCGCACCAGTTGTGGGTCTGCCGGACGGTGAACCGCGAATGGCCGTTCCGGTGGCTGGTGGCGGACGACGTCGGACTCGGCAAGACCATCGAATGCGGCCTGGTGCTGATGCCGTTGATTGCGTCCGGGCGGGTGCGCCGGCTTCTGATCCTCGCGCCGGCGAAGCTGGTGCCGCAGTGGCAGTTTCGCCTGAAGGACATGTTCGACATACGTCTGCAGCGTTACGTCGCCGAAGCGGACACGCGCCGTGGGGATTTCTGGGGCACGGCGTCGCAGGTGGTAGCCTCCTTCCATACGCTGCGCAGTGACGGACGCGGCGCGCGCCGGCGGCTGCTCGACGCCGATCCGTGGGACCTGGTGATCGTCGACGAAGCGCATCACCTGGGCCTCGACAAGCAGACCGGCCGGACACTCGCCTACAGCCTCGTCGCGGATCTGGAGGAACGAAAGAAGATCGATTCGCTGCTGTTCTTCACGGGCACGCCGCATCGCGGGAAGGACTTCGGTTTCTTCGGCCTGATGCGTCTGGTGCGTCCCGATCTCTTCGACCCGGAAAAGGACAGCGCCGAGCAACTGGCCCGCCTGCCGCGGGCCATGATCAGAAACAACAAGGCCGCCGCCACCGATCTCCAGGGCAACCGGTTGTTCCAGCCGGTAACCGTGCAGAACCGGGAATACGAGTACAGCGGGGCGGAATCCCACTTCTATCGGACGCTCAGTGCGTTCATCCTCGACGGCCGGGCCTATGCGGCGACGCTCCACGGGCGCGCGCAGACGGCGCGCATGCTGGTGCTCACCACGCTCCAGAAGCTGGCCGCCAGCTCGATCGCGGCGATTCGTCACGCGCTCGAGAACCGAAGGTCCATGCTGGCGACCGTCGTCGGCCGCACCGACGGCGCAGGAACAGCAACCTTCGACGCGCCGGACGAACAGCCGACGCTGGACGATGTCGCCGAGGCAGAAGAGGCGCTGCCCGGCTCGGCGGACATCCTGTTGCTCAAGGACGAGATTCAGCGTCTCGACGAGCTTCTGGCGCTGGGCGAGAACGTTGTCGCGGAGACGAAGATCGAGCGTCTCGTCGCACTGATTCGTGATGAGCTGCCGGCTTCGGAACCGGTCCTGCTGTTCACGGAGTACAAGGCAACCCAGGCGCTCGTCGTGAATACGCTCCATCGGCAGTTCGGCTTCGGATCCGCCACCTTCATCAACGGCGACGACCGGCTCGACGGCCTGGAGCAGACGAGGGGCGGCTACCGGACCGTCAGTCAGCCCCGTGAACACGCCGCCGATACGTTCAACGCCGGCCGGGTTCGTTTCCTCGTGTCCACGGAAGCCGGCGGCGAGGGCATCGACCTTCAGGAGCGATGCGCCGTCCTGGTACACGTGGACATGCCCTGGAACCCGATGCGGCTCCATCAGCGCGTCGGCCGTCTGTCACGCTACGGCCAGCGGCGCCCGGTCTCCGTCTACATCCTGCGCAATCCGGACACCGTCGAGGCGCGTATCTGGGACCTGCTGAACGAGAAACTCGAACGGGTGCAACTGGCGCTCTCCGCAGTCATGGAGCAGCAGGAGGACATCTCGCAGTTGGTCATCGGCATGGCCGGCTCGGCCCTCTTCAACGAGCTGTTCTCAAGAGCGCAGGGCATGACGGCGGAACGGCTGACCGCCTGGTTCGACAAGGCCACTGCGACGCTGGGAGGGCGCGACGTGGTGGAGACCGTTCGGGAACTGCTCGGCAGCGTATCGCACTTCGACTTTCAACAGGTGGGAAAAGACCTGCCGCACGTGGACGTTCCCGACCTCGAACGGTTCTTCATGCTGGCGGCAGGCAGGCATCGTCGTCGTGTCTTCAAGCATGCCGACGGTCTGGAGATCAAGGCGCCGGGGCCATGGAAATCCCGCAGCTACGCCGTACGCGGCAAGTACGACGGACTCGTGTTCGACCGCAACCTCCGCGGCAGAAATGCGGCGTCGCGGGTGTTGGGCGTCGGCCACACCCTCTTCGACATCGCGCTGGACGAAGCACGCAACCTGCCGGTGAGGTTCACGGCGCTGGAGGGAATACCCGCCCCCATCCTGGTCGTCTCGGTCGAGGACGAAGTGACGGGTACGGGATCGCTCGTGCACCGGCTGATCTTCGGCGTCACGGACGTCGACGGCCGACCGGCGCCCATGCGCGACTGGGAACTCCTGCAGCGGTTGAACGACGTTGCGTTCAAGGGCGCCGCCAGGGAACCCGAACACGGCATGACGACGGCGGAATGCGCAGCGGCGGCGGACCGCTTGAGAAACGCGTTCGAATCCAAGCTCCCGGCCCACGCGCCAACGCTGCGCCGGCCGGTGTGCTGGCCCGAGATGCTCTTCGTTCCGGCTGGTTCCGGCTCGTCCCGCGCGCGGACGATTGGTGAGAACGCGACAACGGGCGCTGGATGACGCTCGGCGAGAATCTCGGCCGCCGGGGCGCCGCTGTGCACCGCACGCTTGCGGCGGGACTTCCAAGCAGGACGCCGGCGGAGCGTCAACCATGACGACCGAGCAGTGGATCGATGCAGAACGCCGGCGCCGCCGAGAGCGGGAAGAGAACCCGCCCGGCCGGGTGCGACTGCTGCCGCCGGAGATGTTCAGCGACGAGCCGGCGACCAGCGAGGACTTCGCCCGGGTCTGCGAACGCGGAGACCCTGAGCTGACCGGGCGCAACAGCGAGGCGGTCCACTGGCGCATCGTCAACAGTTGTTCCGGTTGGAGGCAACGCCCGACGACCGGGGAGTTCTACGACGCCATCCACGCGGAAGACCCGACCTGCCGGCAGAAAGCCATCATCTCCATGTGGGCGAACGAAGCCGATTGGCGCGAGCTGCTGCAGGCGTGGGCGCAGCGCGCGTATTCTCTGCAGGCCCTGGTAAGAGCGCTCCACCGGGCCGGACACGACCGCTGCCGGCACGCGCGCCTCATCAACTGCTGGAGAGCCGGGAACCGGGACACAGAACGTTGAAGCGGGAACACCTGACGCTGCCGGACCCGGCGCGGAAGCTGTGGCTCGGGACGAGAGACTTGATTCGGAGCGCACTGCAGACGCTTCCCAACGGACCACACGGTTACCGGATCGGTGGCGGCACGGTCCTCGCGGCAAGGTGGAAGCACCGCAGGAGCTTCGACATCGATCTGACCGTCGGCGAGAACACGCCCCTGTACCGCCTGCAACGGCTGTACGGCGGAGACTTCGAACCGACCCTCGAAGACGCCGGCGGGCGGGCGCGATTCGACGAGCGGCTCAACAAGTACAAGATGGAGTTTCCCGCGGGAGACATCGACCTCTGGGCAAGGGATCCAATCCTGAAAGCAGGACACGAAAAGGGCGTGATCGACGCGCGAGAGGAAACGGTGCTGTCGAACGCGCAGATCCTCCGTGGCAAGCTCGAACGGGCCGAGGAGAATCTGGTGCGCGACGTATACGACGTGATCACCGCCGCTGATCATGATCCGGACGCCCTCGCCGTGGCCGTCAATGCAATCCCGAGGGACGCTGCGAACATCGTGGCCGCCTGCTGGTATCGAGCGAGCCCCGCCCTCGCCACCGCCGAAGACCAACTGGCCGGTGTCAGGAAGAACGCTCTCGGCGACACGCGAACACTGGGCGCAAGGGCCGCCACCGTGATACAGGAAGCTCTCTACGACGAATTGAGCATCCGGACCGGGAACCGACGGGTGATCAGCAACGCGACCACCGGAAAAGGACGAACACGAACGTTCGAAGTCGAGCTGCACAGGCTCGACCACGACTTCGAGGCGTACGGTCTGAACGCGCACCTGGACAAGAAAGGACCCGGCGCGGAAGCAATCCGCAACTACGCCGGGAAACTCTGCCGGCAGGACGCCTCCGGGACGCTGTTCCGGGAGAACAAGGGAGTTCCGACAGCATGGCGAACCGCAAACGAAGCGTTCAACATGCCTTTGGAGGCGCCGCAATGACCAGGGACCGGCGGAGAATCAAACGACGCTCCGACCGGCGGCAACACCGACCGCCACTGTGAGAACCTGCCCGATTCCACCTGTGCGTACAGCAATCGCCCTCTCGGTTCGGGAATCGGACGCTGCAACGCTTTCGCGGTCTCGATCCATTCCTGGATGATCACCGCGCCGTTGTCCAGCGCCTGCTGGCAGGTCGCCCCGTCGCTCGCCATCCCGGGAGCTCCGGCACCTCCGCAATATAGGCGCCGTCGTCGTCGCTCCAGCAGACCGGGGGAACGGCGAGACGCGGCGGCTCGATCGCCGATCCGCACCGGCAGAGTAGAATCACCCTGCCGGGCGCGGCACGGCGCGCGCCCGTGGAATCAGGAAGCAGGGGGACGGCATGACGGATACGGGTCGGATCGCGGCCGGCGGACTCCAGGTCGACAAGGAGCTGTACGACTTCATCAACGACGAGGCGCTGCCGGGCACCGGCGTGTCCCCGGCGGCGTTCTGGTCCGGGTTCGACGAGCTCGTCCACGGGCTGGCGCCCCGCAACCGTGAGCTGCTTACCAAGCGCGAGGACCTGCAGCGGCGCATCGACGCCTGGTACCGCGAGAACCGCGACGAGCCGATCGACCTGCCGGAATACAAGGCGATGCTCCAGGAAATCGGCTACCTGGTGCCGGAGGGCGACGACTTCTCGGCGACGACGGCCAACGTCGACCCGGAGATCTCGACCATCGCCGGACCGCAGCTCGTGGTGCCGGTGACGAACGCCCGCTACGCGCTGAACGCCGCCAACGCCCGCTGGGGCAGCCTGTACGACGCGTTCTACGGCACCGACGCCATCCCCGAGGACGACGGCTGCGAGCGGACCGCCGAGTACAACCCGGTGCGCGGCGCCCGCGTCATCGCCCGTTCCCGCGAGTTCCTCGACGCCGCGGCGCCGCTCGCCGGCGGCAGCCACGCAGATGCCACCTGCTACGCGGCGGCGGACGGCAGGCTGGCCGTCACCCTGAAGAGCGGCGGCGTGACCGGGCTGGCCGACGCCTCGAAGTTCGCCGGGTATCGCGGGGACGCGGCCGCGCCGTCGGCGGTCCTCCTCAGGAACAACGACCTCCACATCGAGCTCGTCATCGACCGCAACCACCCCGTCGGCCGCGACGACGACGCCGGCATCAAGGACATCCTCCTGGAAGCGGCGACGACGACCATCATGGACCTCGAGGACTCCGTTTCGTGCGTGGACGCCGAGGACAAGGTGCTCGCGTACCGGAACTGGCTCGGTCTGATCAAGGGAAACCTCACCGCCCAGTTCGACAAGGGAGGCAGGATGGTCGACCGGGCGATGAACGCCCCGCGCGAGTACACCGCGCCGGACGGATCGAGCGTCACGCTCCCCGGCATCAGCCTGATGCTGATCCGCAACGTCGGGCACCTGATGACCAACCCCGCCATCCTCGACCGGGACGGCAACGAGGCGCCGGAAGGGATCCTCGACGCGATGGTCTCGTCCCTGATCGCCGTCCACGACGTCAAGAGCGGCAAGAACAGCCGCGCCGGCTCCATCTACATCGTCAAGCCGAAGATGCACGGGCCGGAGGAGGTCGCCTTCTGCGATCGGACCCTCGCGCAGGTGGAGGACGTGCTCGGCCTCGACCGCTTCACCATCAAGATCGGCATCATGGACGAGGAACGGCGGACGACGGTGAACCTGAAGGAATGCGTGCGCGCCGCGAAGGAGCGCGTCTTCTTCATCAACACCGGCTTCCTCGACCGCACCGGCGACGAGATGCACACCGCGATGGAATCCGGGCCCATGATCCGCAAGAAGGAGATGAAGACCGCCGACTGGATGGTCACCTACGAGGACTGGAACGTCGACGTCGGGCTGGAGACGGGTCTGCCGGGCCACGCCCAGATCGGCAAGGGCATGTGGGCGATGCCCGACCTGATGGCGGACATGCTGAAGGCCAAGATCGGCCATCCGCAGCAGGGCGCCAACACCGCCTGGGTGCCCTCGCCCACCGCCGCCACGCTGCACGCTACCCACTATCACCAGGTGGACGTCGCCGAGCGGCAGGCCGAGCTGCGGTCGCGTCCGCGGGCCGACCTCGACAAGATCCTGACGATTCCCCGCGAAGAGAACCCCGACTGGTCGCCGGAGGAGATCCAGCAGGAGCTCGACAACAACGCGCAGGGCATCCTGGGCTACGTCGTGCGCTGGGTCGATCAGGGGATCGGCTGCTCCAAGGTGCCCGACATCAACAACGTCGGGCTGATGGAGGACCGGGCGACGCTGCGCATCTCGAGCCAGCACATCTGCAACTGGCTGCACCACGGCATCTGCACCGAGGCGCAGGTGCGCGGGACGCTGCAGCGCATGGCCGCGGTGGTCGACGGGCAGAACGCCGGCGATCCGCACTACCGGCCGATGGCGCCGAACTTCGACGACAGCGTCGCCTTCCAGGCCGCCTGCGACCTGGTGTTCAAGGGACGCGAGCAGCCGAGCGGCTACACGGAACCGATCCTCCACGCGCGGCGGCAGGAGGCGAAGGCGAAGTACGGCGGGCGCGGCTGATGGGGCCCGCCGAGACGGCCGGAGCCAGAGCCGCCGCCGTCCAGGCGCGCTACCCCCGCACGGTCGCCCTGCCCGACGGGCGGGAGGTGACGTTGCGGCTGATGACGCCCGACGACGTCGAGGCGGTGCTGGCGTTCGCGAGGAGCCTCGATCCGGACGAGCTGCTCTATCTGCGGGTCAACATCACGGAGCCGGGCGTCGTCGAGCGCTGGGCGCACTACATCGAGGCGGGCCGCACCGAGACGGTGCTGGCCCTCGACGGCGATGCGGTCGCCGGCGAGGCCAGCCTGCTGCACAACCGGACGAGCTGGACCCGCCATCTCGGCGAGATCCGGCTCCAGGTGGCGCCGAAGCACCGCCGGCGCGGACTCGCGCGCCTGCTGGTCGAAGAGGTGGAGTGGATCGCCCGCACTTTGAACCTGCGGATGCTGACGGCGCGGATGACGCTCGATCAGACCGCCGCGCAATCGTTCTTCCGGCGCATCGGGTTCCAGCGCGAGGCGGTGCTGTGGGACTACGTGATGACGGCGGACGGCAGGATGCGCAACCTGCTGGTGGCGACGAAGCGGCTGTGATTCGCATTCTCCGCGGCGAGGAGGTTCACGGATGAAGACGTTCACACTCAACACCGCAGTGAAGGACGTCCCGACAGGATTTTCGTGGACGACGTTGTTCTTCGGCCCGTTTCCGGCCTTGTTTCGCGGTGACCTGAAGTGGGCCGCAATCCAGTTCATCGTCAACATCTCGATCGGCCTCCTCACGGCAGGCTTCGGGACGATCGTGACCTGGGTTATCTTTGCGGTCATCTACAACGGCCGGTACGAACAGGACCTGAGAGCGGCAGGCTGGTCTGAACGGACCGCCTAGCCATCCGCCGGCTCGACGAACCGAACGCTGGCTCCGGGCCAGCTTCCGGGGGATTATTCGACAATCGCGCTTCGGCCGCGCCGAACTGCCGAAGACCGGGGCGCAGGACAGGGAGGACGCTGTGGCCGACGAGAAACCGACCGCTGGATTCGATGCGCTGCTGACCGAGGACCGTACCTTCGATCCGCCCGAGGCGTTCGCCCGGAACGCCAACATGAACGACCCGGACATCTATACGAAGGCGGAGTCCGACCCGGAGGCGTTCTGGGCCGGGATTGCCGGCGAGCTGGAATGGAGCCGGCCGTGGGACACCATCCTCGATTGGCGGCCGCCCGACGCCAAGTGGTTCGTCGGCGGGAAGATCAACGCCAGCGTCAACTGCGTCGACCGCCACGCGCTGGGCAGCCGGCGCGACAAGCGGGCCATCGTCTGGGAGGGCGAGCCGGGCGATCAGAAGACGCTCACCTACGGGGAGCTGCACGCCGAGGTCCAGAAGTGCGCCAACGTGCTGAAGCGGCTGGGCGTTGGCCATGGCGACCGGGTGGCGGTGTATCTGCCGATGATCCCCGAGCTGCCGATCGTGATGCTCGCCTGCGCGCGGATCGGCGCGGTCCACAGCGTCGTGTTCGGCGGTTTCTCCGCCGAATCGCTCCGCGACCGGATCAACGACATGCAGGCCAAACTGCTCGTCACCGCCGACGGCGGCTTCCGGCGGGGCGGCGTCGTGCCGCTCAAGGAGATCTCGGACGCGGCGCTCGACGGGGCGCCGAGCGTCAAGAACGTGCTGCTGGTCAAGCGCGAGGGGCTGGAGACGCCGTTCAAGGTCGTCGCCGGCCGCGACCACTGGTACCACGATCTGATGTCGTGGGTCGGTGAAACCTGCCCGCCGCGCGAGAACGACGCCGAGGATCTGCTGTTCACCCTCTACACTTCCGGCACCACCGGCAAGCCGAAGGGGATCGCGCACACCACCGGCGGCTACCTCACGGGAACCTACATTACGACGAAGTGGGTGTTCGACCTGAAGGAGGACGACATCTACTGGTGCAGCGCCGACATCGGCTGGGTGACCGGGCACAGCTACCTGGTGTACGGCCCGCTGGCCAACGGCGCCACCTGCGTCATGTACGAAGGGGCGCCGGACACGCCGGGCCGCGACCGCTTCTGGGACATCATCGAGCGCCACAAGGTGACCATCTTCTACACGGCGCCCACCGCCATCCGCGCTTTCATGAAGTGGGGCCCGGAACATGTCGCCAAGCACGACCTGAGCACGCTGCGGCTGATCGGATCGGTCGGCGAGCCGATCAATCCCGAGGCGTGGATGTGGTACCACCACCATGTCGGCGGCGACCGCTGCCCCATCGTCGACACCTGGTGGCAGACCGAGACCGGCAGCATCCTGATTACTCCGCTGCCGGGGCTGACGAAGCTGAAGCCGGGCTCCGCCTCGCGCCCCTTCCCGGGCCTGAAGCCGGCCATCGTCACCGAGAGCGGCGAGCCGGTCGAAGTGGGCGGCGGCTACCTGGTGCAGACGCGCCCCTGGCCGTCGATGCTGCGCACCATCTACGGCGATCACGACCGCTACGTCGCCACCTACTGGAACCGCTGGGGCCACGCGACCTACGTCACCGGCGACGGCGCCAAGGTGGACGAGGACGGCTACTTCTGGCTGCTCGGACGCGTCGACGACGTCCTCAACGTCGCCGGCCACCGCGTCGGCACCATGGAGGTCGAAAGCGCCCTGGTCGACCACCAGGAGGTGGCCGAGGCGGCGGTCGTCGGCAAGGAGCACGACATCAAGGGCCAGGCGATCTGCGCGTTCGTCACTCTGAAGGAAGGCGTGCAGTCGTCCGACGCCAAGGTCGGGGAGCTGCGGCAGCACGTGGCGCAGAAGATCGGCGCCATCGCCAAGCCGGACGAGATCCTCTGGACCGCCGACCTGCCGAAGACCCGCTCCGGCAAGATCATGCGCCGCCTGCTGCGCGACATCGCGGCCGGCAAGGCGCTCGGGGACGTGACGACGCTGGCCGATCCATCCATCGTGGCGAAGCTGCGGGAGCAGTACGAGGAGAAGGAAGGCTGACGGCCGGCGCTTCCGCGCCGTGGCGAGGTCGCTTGCCGCGGCGCGGACATCCTGCTACCGTCGAGTCAGCGATCGGGATCGGAAACACGTCGATGACTATGCTCGCTTTCGATACGCACCGAGCCGGCAAGGCGCTCCGCAACGCCGGTTTCAGTGACGCGCAAGCGGAAGCCGTAACGAAGCAGATCAGCACGGCGATCGGCGAAAACGTCGCAACGAAGAGCGACACCGCGTTGGTGCGTGCTGACATGGAGAAGCTCGAATTGCGCATCGCCCTCGAATTGTACGCGGCCGTCGTCGCCGGGGTCGGACTGGTCAAGGCGCTCGACCTCCTGCTCGGCTGACCTTTCGTTTCCGGTGTACACGTTGCCCGCCATGGCGACCAAACGAATACACCTTGCTTCGACGGAGATTCAGGATGGAATTCTCGCTCGATAGTCTCTCGGCGCTAATGAAGGACGATGCTGTCCGCGGCCTTTCGATCACACGAGAACTTCAGCCGCTGGGCGGACATGGTGACAGCGTGGCGCCGCCGACCTTTGCACAGTCGGAGGGAGAAGAGAAGGGACCCCGGTACGTCTGGTCCGAGCGCCGCATCGACGGCGAGATGGTCAGGACCTGTCTTCTCGATTCGCCGGCATCACAAGCCAATCGAATCGAAGAGGCGCTTCTTGAGTTCGTCCCCGACAAGCTCACGCTTCCGCTGCATCGCATGGACGTTCCGAACATCGGCCAGTTGACGGATCTGGAGCTGCCCCACCGCGCCTACGACGCGGCCGTCGGCACCGCCAGTCTGATGGACGGAACCGAATGGAAGAAATCCGAGGTCGCAAAGCGGCTCCGTGAGGCGAGCCGCAAGGATGCGCGGGCGCTCCTCGAACACGCTCCCCTGATTCTGGTTCTCGGTGGTTGGGATTCCCACTCCGGCACCGCGGCAAACGCTTGGCAGGGCCGTCACGAGAAGGCCGTCTGGTCCAAGATCGTGGCCATCGACGCGTTCAGAATGAATCGACCCGGCGGGCGTCTCGATCCAATGGGCCTGCCTTCCTCCGCCAAGGTGGACATCGGCGAGGGAAGCAAGAAGCTCGTCGACCAGGGCCTCGGCGTGGTGCCGCCGTCGATGGAGAAGTTCCCGCGTCTCTCGATCACCATGCGGCACGCGGAGCAGCGATCGGTGCTTTCGTTCGGCGTCCTCCGGAAGATTGGTTTCGGCGGCAACGACAAGGACGACGTGGCGCGCGACTTCGTCGCCGGGCTCGGCATTCTCGGCCTCGCGGCACTTCATCGCAGTGGTGGACACCTGCGCAGCGAGTGCGATCTCGTCTGTGAACGGACGGAAGGCTGGCGAACCCGCCGCGACGACTCCCCGGACGAAGCGCTTTCTGGCGTCACCGTCGAGCGGGCGCTGGCGGTCGTCAAGGCGGCGCTCGATCGTTTCCCGACGGCCGGACTTGCCTTTCGCAAGGAGCCCATCGATCTGAAGATCCACGAGAATCTCGTCGCTGCGATGGGGCGAAACGAAACCTGATGCTGGAAATCTCCGTCCGGTTCCTTGGCGGAGAGTACGTCGCCCAGACTCCCGGCTCGACGTCGGAGTGGCCTCCACACCCGGTGCGCCTGCTCTATGCGCTCATCGCTGCGTGGCACGAGGGCGACTGCGGGCGAGCGGAGGGCGACGCACTCAGGTGGCTGGAGTCGCAGGAGGCGCCGGGCATCGTTGCCCCTGCCGACGCTCCGGACGAGACGTACGAAGCTTGGCTTCCAATGAACAGCGTGCCGACCTGGGACAAGAAGGGCGGCAAGCGGCCGACGCTCCCAAGAGCGCGGAAAGTTCGTGCGAGCCGGCACGTCGGCGACGCCCCCGTCAGTTTCGTCTGGGATGCTGACGCCCCGGCGCAGCACCGGATCGCACTGCGTGATCTGTGCCGCCGCTGCACGAGACTCGGGTCGGCCGAGAGCCTCGTTGCGATGAACGTAGGACAACGCCCGGCCCTCCACGGTCCTGCGTGGCGCCCCTCGGCCTCCGGGACGACGATGCTGCGGATCCCCATGCCTGGAATCGTTCGCGTAATCGCCGGGACCGACACGCTGTTCCCCGGCCGCATGCTCCCCTGCAACTGGCGAGCCTACCGTTGGGACAACAGTCGGCGGCCGGGTCGCATGATCACCGTCGGACTGGCTCGTGGGAACTGGCCGGTCGATCACGCGCCGGCACTCGCAGACCAACTCCGGCGGAGACTGGTCGCCGTCGCCGAAGCCCAACAACTCCCCCTCCGCGCCATCCTTCACGGCCGTGAAGAGAATGGTTCTCCGCTACGGAGTTCCCATCTCCATTTCTGTCCACTTCCCCATGTCGGTTTCCGGCACGCGGTCGGCGCCGTGTTGGGCGTCTCGTTCATCTTCCCCCAGGAAACCGGCGAGTCGGATCGAGCCTACGTGGAACGTGTCATCGCGGCGTGGTTTGCACGGGGAGGAGAACTGAAGACGACGGACGGCCGATTGCTGTCTTTCGGACCCGCGGACTCGCGCCGCACGCTCGCTGACGAGCGATGGTGCCGGGCCGCCAGGGTCTGGCAGACGGTCATCCCGATGGAGCTTCCGCGCCACGTGGCAAAACGCCGCGAGTGGAACCGCGACGACTGGAATCGCGTCGCCGCGGAGATTACGCTGGCCTGTTCCCAAACCGGTCTGCCTGATCCGATTGAGGTCGAGGCATCGAATACCCCTTTCGCGATTGGGAGCCCCCACGCTCGCAACGTCCGAGGTCCGCACCGCCGCCCCATCGTTCACACACGGGTGCTGTTCCCGAACCCAATCGAAGGGCCGATCGTGATGGGCGGGGGCAGGCATCTCGGATACGGCTTGATGGAGCCCGTAGAGGTGCTGTCGTGACCTTTCCGGACTTCGCCCGATTCTTCAAGGTTTGTCATGGCGTGGAACCCTATCTTTGGCAGGAGCGCCTTGTGGCGCAGGTACTGGCCGGCCGACGATGGCCGGATGCGCTGGATCTACCGACAGGCTCCGGAAAAACCTCGGTAATCGACATCGGAATCTATGCGCTCGCGGCGGCAGCACACGAAGGCGAGTTCGGCATCTATCCGCGCCGCATCATCCTCGTAGTGGATCGACGTGTCCTCGTCGATCAAGCTTGGCGGCACGGCAAGCGACTCCTGGAACGGATCGAGACCGCGGCCGCACTTACGCCGGTTCGAAACGCCCTCGCCAAGCTCAGTCATCTGCCTGCGAGCAGCATCCGGCTCCGTGGCGCCTGTCCGACCGACCCGCAGTGGTGCCGATCCGCGGATCAGGTCCAAATAGTCGCCTCCACGGTCGATCAGATCGGTTCGCGGCTCCTGCTTCGCGGCTACGGCGTCACACCGCGCATGCGTTCCGTCGAGGCCGGCCTGGTCGGTCAGGACACGCTCTTTCTGCTGGACGAAGCCCACCTTGCCGGGCCGTTCCTGGACACCCTCGTTCGCCTTGAACACCTGGAACCCATACGGGGAATCGCTCCGCGCCGCCACGTGGTGCAGCTCAGCGCCACACCGGCTACGACGGCGGCAACGGTGCGCTTCGGCCTCGAAGCAGAGGATCGCAGCGACCCCGCGCTCGCCCCGCGCCTGACCGCTCGAAAGACCGTGCGCTGGTCGGAAGACCAGGTCGAGAGAGTCATCTCGACGATCGACGCACCGTGCGTGCTCCTGGTCACGAATACGGTCCGTACCGCCATCGATTGGTTCGAGACGGTGACAAGGGCGCAGGCGGCCGACCGGCGAAAGGCGCTGGATCGAAAGAGCTTCCTGATAACGGGACGCATGCGTCCGCTGGATCGACAAGAGATCCTCGACGCCGTGGAGAAACGACTCGATGGTCGCGAGCCGACACTGGTCGTCGCGACCCAGTGCGTGGAGGCCGGCGTCGACTGGGATTTCGACGCGATGATTTCCGAGTGCGCATCGTGGGACGCGCTCGTGCAGCGCATGGGCAGGGTGAACCGCCGCGGTGAGCGCGACGACGCTTCGTGCGTCATCCTCCAGGCAGACAGGATGTTCAAGGACCCGGAAACCGAGGAACAGTCCTGTCCCGTCTACGGCCGGTACGAGATCGAGACCGCGAAGTGGCTCGCGCACGTCTCGGAGTTGCAGTGTTCCCCGGACGCCATGCCCAGCCAGCCCGACGGCTGCGTCCGCCCTCCGGTAACCGCGCCGTTGCTCATCCCGGAGTATCTGAACCTCTGGTCTCAGAATCGGGCGGACGGCCCTGCCTACGACGTCTCCGTCTTTCTGCACGGCGTACAGCAGGATCGCGACGCTCACGTGATCTGGCGGGAGCTCGATCTTATGGAAGACCGCGCGTTTCTCGAACCGCTGTTGAAGGCCGTTCCTCCCTCGAGCCTCGAGGCGGCGGCGGTTCCGCTTGGGAAGCTGCGCGAATGGCTCGGAGAGCGCAAGGCGATCCGGCTCGGGGCCGAGATCGAAATCGAAACGGCCGGGAACATCAAGGTCGGCGACACGGTGGTCGTTCCCACCGATTACGGCGGCATCGGCGATCACGGCACGTTCAACGGCTCGGCGGGTCGTGTATCCGACGTCAGTCCAGCCGCCATGCGCGAGCACCGCCGCCTCGAATTCCAGCTCCACGAAGCTCCACCGGTACGCGAGGACGACTCGATCGAGGAACAGGTCGAGGCCTGGATCGCAGAGGATGAATCCCGTTCCATTCTGCGAGACTGGACCTGGATTGACATCGGACGCCGTTGGCTCTTCGTGTCGGAATTGCCAATGGAGTCAGAGGACGATGGACCGACATTCCAGCGCCGCCCGGTAGACCTCGAGAGGCACCTCAACGGAATCTCGGCGCGCGCCCGCGCCGTCGCCGGACGGCTCGGCCTGCTGCCGGCAATTATCGAAGATCTGACGTTGGCCGCAAGGCTGCACGACGTCGGCAAGCTCGATGATCGCTTCCAGCGACTCTGCGGACGGAAGCCGGAAGCCGACCCGCTCGCTCAGAGCGGACATAGCTGGATCGAGCGTCGCCGTCATGCGGCAGTGTCCGACTACCCCAAGGGTGAGCGGCACGAAGCACTCTCGGTCGAGCTGATGCTCCGATACGGGCTGCACGAGACTGCAAACGACTCGGATCTCGTCGAGCATCTCGTCGCAAGTCACCATGGCTGGGCGCGTCCCTTCATTCGTGCCGCACGCGGCGTCGCGCGCATCAAGGACCGACTCTTCGGCCTCGCTCTCGATGACGAGCTTACGCATTCGGAGGCCGAACGTGCGCCCGCGCGGTATCGGTCCGTTCAAGAGCGCTTCGGGTGGCTTGGACTCGCGTGGCTGGAGGCCATCGTACAACTGAGCGACCACCAGCAGGTGGAAGCCCAGAAAAGGGGAGAGCTTGCGCCATCGGGCGGCGAACCGCTCCATTCTCGCCAGTCGGAGGCAATACGGACGACACCGCATGCCGAAACCGCCTTGACGGCACTCAACGGTCTCGTGCCGGGCGACTATCTCGCAGCCCTCGGCGTGCTACGAGCATTGGACCTCGCAGACGAGCGTGCTCGCCTCCGATGGAAGAGAACGCAGCCGCGCCTCGCCACCACGCTCGAAATGGACGACATCGTTCACCGTCTCGTGGACGTGCGCGGCAGTTTTCGCGGCGACTGGCCTGTCGAACTGAACAAGCTCTCGGACGAGCAGCGGAACGAGCTTCTCGTCCTGGCGGAAGAACCGTTTCGATCGCTCGTCGTGGCCCTGCTCTCGCCCGGTGGGCGCTCGGAAATGGACTTCGTGTCGGGGGGACGCAGTGGCTTCAAGTCGATCTTCGAGTGGTCGACAACGGCCCGGGCGAAGACGTTTTCCGCCGAGGGGCTCCGTCGCACGCTGGTCGGCCCCCGAACTCTGATAAGGGGGGGCAAGTCATTTCGATGGAGTCCTCTGGCCGCGCAAGGTGCACGCCGTCCCCAAAGCGCATCCAATGACAAGCGCTGCGAACCGTGGGTCGAGTGGCTCTCGTTGATGGGGGTTTCGGCGCTCGTGTCCGTGCCGGAGGTGCGAGCCGGTCGGCTTGCGACGCGTTCGACCGCTGTCTACGGTCACGGGTGGAACAGCAAGCGGTTCCGGTGGCCGCTCTGGAACGTCGCGCTTGCCTGGCCGGACGCCTCCGCGGCTCTCGCAGGCAATCGCTCCAGTCTCCGGGACGCGCGCTGGTGCGAGGCGCCGCGCCTCTCGTTCGGCCGGGACCGGAATCGCACGTACGGATTCGGGCCAGGACAACCATGCTGGAAGTGAACACTCGTGCGCCGTTGGCCGCGTGCACGGGCGGGCCGCGACTGACCAAAGATGTTCATTCCGGCAGAATTATCCTTTCATGAAGGAGATACTTGGCAGTAGAATTATCCTTCTAAAGAAGGATAATTCTACGTGGCAGACGCAACGCTCCCTCGCCTGCGGCAGGTCATCGGCGAGCTGGTTGCGGACTCCGAGCAGAAACCGCTGCCCGAACTCACGCGTCGTCGCGCCTTCGGCACGGTGCGGTTCCCGGGGAAGGTCACGGCCGTGGTCGGCATGCGCCGGGCCGGCAAAACCACGTTCCTGCATCAACTTCGCCAGGAACGCATCGAACGGGGCACCGCCCAAGCGAGCCTACCCTACATCTCATTCGAAGACGAGCGCCTCGCAGACCTCGAGGCGACCGATCTCGGCCTGCTGTTGTCCGAGTACGATCGCCGGTTCCCGAACGCCGACGAAACCGGCACCGTGACTTGGCACTTCGACGAAATCCAGGTCGTCCCCGGCTGGGAACGTTTCGTCCGACGGCTTTTGGATGCCGAACGTAGCGAGGTGCTCATCACCGGATCGTCGGCGGCACTGCTGTCTCGAGAGGTCGCGACCGCGCTCCGAGGCCGTGCCTGGCAGGTGCTGATCCATCCCTTCAGCTTGGAGGAGGCGCTCCGTCACCAGGGACGGGAAATTCCGGACGACCCGGCCGTCCTGACGGGCCGAGAGAGGGCGCGGCTCGAACGCGCCCTCCTGGACTGGCTCGAGACCGGCGGCTTTCCGGAAGCGCAGGGGTTGGATCCGGCCTCGCGGCACCAGCTCCTGCGGGACTACGTCGACGTGGCGATGCTGCGCGACGTGGTCGAGCGGCACGACGTGCGCAACGTGGCCGGCCTGCGCTGGCTGGTGCGGCATCTGCTGGGGAATGCAGGAGGGCTGTTCAGCATCGAGAAGTTCCACGCGGCGGCGAAGTCGCAGGGCCTTCCCATCGCCAAGGACACCCTGCACCAGTTCCTCGGGTACCTGGAAGACTGTTTTCTCGTGCGCATCGTGTGGATGGAGTCGACATCGGAGCGCCAGCGCATGGTCAATCCGCGCAAGGCATATCCGGTCGATCCGGGGCTGATCCGCGTCTTCGATCGCACCGGACGGGCCAACCTGGGTCATGCCCTGGAAACGGCGGTCCTGGTGGAACTGGAGCGCCGGCGATACGAGGTGACCTACGTGCGAACCCCCGAGGGTTACGAGGTCGATTTCCTCGCCCGGAGCGCGACCGCCGAGATGGAGCTGATCCAGGTTTGCGCCGATCTCGCGGATCCGGCCACGGCGGCGCGCGAGTGCCGGGCGCTCGCCGCGGCCGGAAAAGTGTTTCCGCGCGCACGCCGGCGGCTGCTGACGTTGACGCAGGACGGCTTCCCCGCCGAGTCGCCGGTCGGGATGGAAGTGCAGACCGCCTGCGAGTGGTTGCTGGAAGACGCCGCGGTGACAGATCCTCCGCCATGACGTGTGAGGGGGCGGTGTCGGACTACTGCGAGTCGAGCTACGACCACTTTCCCCGCCGCGAGAACGTCTCGCAACGCTCGAACGCGCGCGCCAGACCGGGAGAGGCGGCGCGCCCGGTTCGGCGGACCATCTGCGGCGGACGTACTGAATCACTTCGTCACCCATCCCTTCACGCAGCTTCGCCGCCATCACGTCCTTGTCGATCATTCCGACCGCGTCGGCGACGCTGGCGTCCGAAGGCAGGCGCAGGGCTTCGGTTATCTCCGGCGGCAGCCCCGGACCGGCCGGGTTCCCCCGTTGCGCCGGGCCGATATACAGTTGCAGTCCCATGACCGACGCGATCGACGCCAGGGTCGTGTACCGCGTCGCCCGGCCCTCGACGAGGCTGCGAAGCTGCCCCACGGGAATACCGGTGGCGCACGGAGAACGGCCTCAGCCCCTCCTCATTCGATCTGCAGAACCGCCTGCCTCGGGTAATCGACGTCACATTGTGTCACAAATGACACGGTGACACGAAATGCGCATCGTGAGCTGGAACGTCAACGGCCTGCGCGCCTGTACCCGCAAGGGCTTCCTGCGGTTCCTGGAGGACTCGGAAGCCGACGTGGTCGGCATCCAGGAGGTGCGGGCGTTCGAGCACCAACTGGATCCCGAGGTGCGCGCGCCGGCGGGATGGCACGTCATCTTCTCCCCCGCGGAGCGGGCCGGCTACAGCGGCGTCGCCGTTTATTCCCGCGAGCCGCCCACGCGCGTCGAAACCGCCCTGGGCGAGCCGCGCTTCGACGCCGAGGGCCGCCTGGCCATCGCCGGTTACGGGCGGCTGACGGTGGCGTCCGCCTACTTCCCCAAGGGCAGCGGCCGGAAACGCGACAACAGCCGGGTGCCCTACAAGCTCGACTTCTACGCGGCGCTCTTCGACCGCCTGCAGGCACTGCGGCGCCGCGGGCCGGTTCTCGCGATCGGCGACTACAACACCGCGCGCGAGCCGATCGATCTCGCGCGGCCCGCCGCCAACACGAAGACCAGCGGCTTCCTGCCCGCGGAGCGGGCGGAGCTGACCCGCTGGATCGACGCCGGCTGGGTGGATACGTTCCGCGCCCGCCACCCCGGCGAGGCCGGCCACTACACGTGGTGGCGGCAGTGGGGCGGCGCCCGCGAGAAGAACGTCGGCTGGCGCATCGACTACGTGCTGGCTTCCCCGGCCGCGGCGCGGCGGGTGACCGACGCGTTCATCTGGCCGCACGTGACCGGTTCCGATCACTGTCCCGTCGGCGTCGACCTGTCCCGGTGACCGGCGCACGCACCGGTTCGGACTCGTCGGAGGCGTCGCGCAAGCGGAAATTCAGAGAAACTTCAGAATCCGCCGCCCCACCCGCGCTTGCCGCGCCGCACGATCTCCGCTATTTTCAAGGCTCGATGGTCAAAGGAGGCCCCATGCACACAGGGCTCGCCCGACGCAGCCCTGGCTGGCGCGCCTGGACCGCCGTCCTGGCGATGGCGCTGGTCGGTGCTGCATCAGCCGCGGCTGTCTGGCATCAGGAACACGCCGCCGACCAGGACTGCGCAGTCTGCCAGCTCCGGCACCAGCCCGCCGCCGAACTGTCCGGATCCCTGCTGATCGGGATCACGGACGCCCCGGAACCGCTCGAGCAGGCTCCTGTCGCCGGATGGATCGCATCCGGTCACTTCCGCCGCCTCCCGGCCCGCGCCCCGCCCGCCTAGCTTCCGTCACACGTTGCGTTCGTCCGTGTCGCGATCGCCGTCGCGACGGCAAGCGTTCGTGGCGCATGCGAACGCGCTGCGGCGCGAGCGCTTGCCGTCGCGACGCCGTTGGGGGTGTCTTCCGGACGCGCTTCAGGAACTCTGTCTCCTGACGCCGTTCGGACGGTTCTCCAGCCCATGCGCGGCTGACCTCACGCCGGACGCCGGCACAGATTCATGAACCGTCGGGAACTTGGGAAGGGAAATCGATGTACCGATTGATTGCTACGTTTTTCGTGGCGGCCGTCGCGACGGCCGCCCTCACCGTGACGCCCGCCCTGGCTCAGGAGTCCGGCGCCGTGCGCGGTACGGTGACGCTGGAAGAGAACGGGGCCCCCGTGCATGGCGCGGTGATCCTCGTCGTCGGCTCGGGCGCGTTCTCGCTGACCGACGAACAGGGAAGGTTCGAGATCGACGACGTGCCGGCCGGTTCGTACGAGATGCTCGCGCAGCGCGAGCATCTGACCGCGGGCCGGCAGATGGTGACCGTGGATCCCGGCGTGGCGGCGACGGTGGACTTCGCGCTCGGGCTCTCGCCCGTCCACGAGGACGTGACGGTGACCGCCTCGGTGGCCGGGACCGAGACGACGTTCGAGGCGTTCAACGCCGTCACCACCCTGGACTCGTTCGACATCGCCAGGGATTCGGCCGGCAGCCTCGGTGACGCCCTGCGGAACGAGCCGGGCATCGCGAGCCGCAGCTTCGGCCCGGGATCGAGCCGGCCGATCATCCGCGGCTTCGACGGCGACCGGGTGCTCATCCTCGAGGACGGGCTCCGCACCGGCGACCTGTCCAGCCAGTCCGGCGACCACGGCGTGACGATCGACCCGAACGGCGCCGAGCGCATCGAGATCGTGCGCGGGCCGGCCACCCTGCTCTACGGGTCGAACGCGGTCGGCGGACTCGTCAACATCATCACGCCGCACGAGAGCTATCGCGAGTCGCTCTTCGACGGCACGCGGGCGCAGTTCAGCACCAACGTCGGCAGCGCGAACGCGGAAGCCGGCACCACCGCGAGCCTGCAGTTCTCGCGGAACAACGTGCTCGTCTGGGGCGGCGGCAGCATGCGCCGCACGGACAACTACGACACCCCTGAGGGAACGGTCGAGAACTCCGCTACCGAGCTGACGAACGCGCGGGCCGGACTCGGCTGGTTCGGCGACCGGTTCTTCGCCAGCGGCGGGATCACTATCGAGGACGGCCGCTACGGCGTGCCGTTCGCGGACGAGTTCCACGGCCATCACGACGACCACGGCGACGATCACGACGAAGAGGACGGCGACCACGACGACCATGACGCTCATGATGATGCCGACGATCATGCCGACGATCACGACGACGAAGAGGACGACCACGACGACCACGACGACCACGACGACGAAGAGGACGACCACGACGAGGAGATCGAGATCGACCTCGAATCGCGCCGCCGCGTCGGGCGCTTCGACATCGGCCTGCGCAACCTGAGCAACAACGTAATCGAAGGTGTGCGCGTGGCGCTGAACGTGATCGACTGGAACCACGACGAGCTGGAGGTCGAGGAGGGCATCGAGAACATCGGGACCCGGTTCACGAACCGGACCTACATCATGCGGGCGGACGTCGATCAGCAACAGACCGACCGGCTCTCGGGCAAGTTGGGCGCCTGGACCCAGTTCCGCGACTTCGAGGCGGAGGGCTTCGAGGCCCTGGCGCCGCGGACCGACCAGACCTCTTTCGCCGCTTTCGCCTACGAAGAGGTGAACTTCGGGCGCGTCCGCCTGCAGTTCGGCGGCCGCGTCGAGCAGAACGACTACCGGACCGCGGGGCGCGCCGGGGGGCACGATCACGAGGAGGAGGAGCACCACGACGCGGACGACGACCACGACGCCGAAGAGGACCACGACGACCACGATCACGATCACGATCACGAGGGAGAGGACGACCACGACGAAGAGGAAGAGCACCACCTCGAGGCGCCCGACCCGCGCGACCGGCAGTTCCGCGGCGCGTCGGCCTCCATCGGCCTGCACGCCGACGTCGGCGCCGACAGCGCTTTCGTCGCCAACCTCACCCACTCGCACCGCGCGCCGGCGCTCGAGGAGCTCTACAACTTCGGCCCGCACGTCGGAAATCTGGCCTTCGAGGTCGGCAACCCCGATCTCGACGCCGAGACGACGCTCGGCATCGACCTCAGCTTCCGGCACCGGACCGACCGCGTGCGCAGCAACCTGAACGCCTACGTCTATTCCATCGACAACTTCATCTTCGGCGACCGCACCGACGAGGTGGCGGACAACCTGCCGGTGCTGGACTTCATCCAGGGCGACAGCCGGTTCGTCGGCTTCGACGCCCGGAGCAGCGTCCGGCTGGGCGGGAACGCCTGGGCGACGCTCGGCATCGGCTACGTCGATGCGACCCTGACCACCACCGGCGAGCCGCTGCCGCGCATCCCGCCGTTGCGCGGAACGCTGAGCCTCGACATCCCCTACGGGGGCTTCACGCTGAGCCCGCAACTGGAGTTCGCGGGGCAGCAGGCCGACGTGTTCCGGGACGAGACGGAGACGGACGGCTATTCCGTCGTCAACCTGCGGGCCTCCTACGTCTGGCCGCGGCAGCACACGGCGCACATCCTGTCGTTCACCGGCTACAACCTGACGAACGCGTTGTATCGCAACCACACGTCGTTCATCAAGGACCTGGCTCCCGAGATCGGCCGCGGGGTCAGGGTGAACTACTCGGTGCGGTTCTTCTAGGAAACGGACGGGCGTCCTTCGCTCCGTCCCGCGCGCGGCGCCCGCCGGAGTCCCTCCCGGCGGGCGCCGCGCTACCCTCGACCGATGCCGCCTCACCCGGCAGGACCGAGCGCCCCCAGGCACGGGACCCTGCTCGCCGTCCTCGTCTTTCTGTCCGGCGCGGCCAGCCTCGTCTACGAGGTGCTCTGGCTCAAGGAGCTGGGCCTGCTGTTCGGGAGCACCGCCTACGCCGCCTCCACCACGCTCGCCGTCTTCTTTCTCGGCCTTGCGGTCGGCGGCGCCGTCTTCGGGCGCTGGTCGCCGAGCCTGCGTTCGCCGCTGCGGACCTACGCCTGGCTCGAGCTGGGGATCGCGGTATCGGCCGCGTTCTACTTCCTCCTGCTGGAGATCTACTTCCAGCTCTACAGCCCGCTCTACGACGCGCTCAGCGACCGGCCCGCGGCGTTCAACGCGGTCAGGGTCACGCTGGCGACCCTGGTGCTCCTGCCCCCGGCCGCCTGCATGGGCGGCACCCTGCCGGTCCTCGGCCAGCACCTGGTACTGCACCCGCACCAGCTCGGCCGCACCGGATCGTTCCTGTACGCGATCAACACGCTCGGCGCAGCCACCGGCGCGTTCCTCGCCGGGTTCGTGCTGCCGCTCGCGCTCGGCTTCGACCGGGCGTATCTGCTGGCGATGGCCGTCAACGTCCTGGTTGCGGGCCTCGCCTGGCGCCTGGCGGGGGCCGCCGCCCCACGCGCCGCGCCGGGCCCGGATCGCCCGGCCGACCGCCGCGGGCGCCCGGACCGGCGCGTGAAGACCCCGCGGAGACGGTCAGCGGCAGCGTCCGCCGCCGGCGCGGCCAGCCCCGCGTGGTTTCTCGCCACCGTCGCCGCGATGTCGGGAACGTTCGCGCTGGGGCTCGAGGTGCTCTGGACGCGGATGTTCGCGCAGGTACTGCAGAACTCGGTCTACACGTTCTCGACGATCCTCGTGGTGTTTCTCGCCTCGCTCGCCACCGGATCGGCGATTGCGAACCGCCTCTGCCGGGTACGGGCGGCGCCGGAGCAGGTCCTCTGGATGCTCCTGACACTCTCGGGGCTAGCCGTCGCCGCCACACCCTTCGCCTTCCACGACCTGACCGCCGGGCTCGGCTCGCTGACCACGGGCGACGGGTGGGTGCTCTACGTCGTCTCGATCTTCGTCAACACGGCATTGCTGCTGTTCGTGCCCGCGGCCCTGCTCGGCAGCGTCTTCCCGTACCTGCTGCGCGCCGCGGAGGGCTCGCAGGCCGAGCCCGGCGCCATCATCGGGCGTCTCAACGCGCTCAACACCGCCGGTGGCGCGATCGGCTCGCTGACCGCCGGTTTCGTGCTGCTGGGGACGGCAGGGCTCTGGAACAGCGTCCGGCTCTTCGCCGCCGGCTACCTGGTCCTGGCGCTGGCGGCCGCCTGGCGCGGCGGACGGACGCACGGCGCGCGGCTGCTGCCGGTGGCCGCGACGCTCGGGTGCGCGGCGCTGCTCGGCACGCTGCTGGACGCGTCGCGCCTGGCCGTCGTCAACGTCGACACGGATCGCGGCGAAGCGCTGCTCGCGACCTGGGAGGGACCCGACGGCATCGTCGCCGTCATCGAGCGTCCCGGGAGCCGGCGCATCAAGGTCAACAATTTCTACACCCTCGGCGGGACGGCCTCGATCGAGCAGGAGCAGAACCAGGCCCTGCTCCCGCTGATGACCCATGCGCGGCCGCGCGCGGTCTTCTTCCTCGGTCTCGGCACCGGCGTCACCGCGGGAGCGGCGCTCCGGCACCCGCTCGAGCGCCTCCTGGCGTGCGAGTTGACCCCCGAGGTGATCGCGGCCGCCGCCGCGTACTTCAACGTCCCGAGCGGCGGGATCTTCACCGATCCGCGCGCATCGGTGCGGGCGTGCGACGCGCGCAATCACCTGCTGGGAACGGCCGAGCGCTACGACGCGATCATCGCCGACCTCTTCGTCCCGTGGCGATCCGGCGTCGGCAACCTCTACAGCCGCGAGCACTTCGAAGCCGCCCGCGAACGGCTGACGGACGGCGGCCTCTTCGTCCAGTGGCTACCGCTCTATCAGGTGTCCCGCCGCGAGTTCGAGGTAGTCGCCCGCACCATGCTCGCGGTCTTCGAGCAGACCACGGTCTGGCGCGGCAACTTCGGTGCGGCGCGGCCGGTCCTGGCGCTGGTCGGAGCCGACGGGCCGACGACACTGGACCCGACCGTGATCGAGCGCAACGGGCGCCACCTGAGCGGCGGCCGCCCGCTGCCCCCGTCCACCGCCCTCGCGGTAACGCTCCCCTTTTACGCGGGGAACCTGTCGGCGGCCGACGGACTGATTCCGCCCGGCCCGATCAACACCGACGACCGACCGCTCGTGGAGTACCTGACACCCGTGACGCAACGGGAAGAACGCGCCGGGGCGACCGCATGGTTCAACTCCACCGAGCTGGCGGACTTCTTCCGGCGCCTCCTGGCGCTCGCGCCCCCGGCGCGCGACCCGCACCTGAGGCTCCTGACCGCCGCGCAACGCGACTTCGTCGTGGCGGGACTCCACTACTACGACGGAGCGGTCGCGAGACGGCTCGGCCGCGACGCCGAGGCTGACGTGCACTTCCGCGAGTTCGCGCGGCGCATCCCCATCGAGTTCCGCCCGTCGATCGACGAGGACGAACCTGACGTCGACGTGATCCCGTAACCCGCCTGGCGGAGGACGCGCCCGGCGCAACGGGCGCCCGGCGCGTCCTCCGAACTCAAGGGAGCGGCGGAAGCGTGAGCTCGCTGCCGGGCGGGCGCTGCACGTCGAACGCCTTGAGCGTGTAGTTGACCAGCGTGTAGTGGCCGATCAGGCCGGCGACGTCCATCAGGCCCTGGTTGCCGAAAATCCGCTGCGCCGCCTCGAACGCCTCGTCGCTCAGCTTCGGCTCCCGGATCAGCTCGCGGACGACCCGGATGAGGGTCCGTTCCGGCTCGTTCAGCCCCGGCAGATCACCGGCGTCGGACAACGGCGTGTCCCAGCGCAGCAGCTCGATGATCTCCTCTTCCAGCCCGGCGTTCCGGCCCAGCGGCTCGTGGGCGGACCACTCGTACTGGCTGTTCAGCGCGCGGGCGGCGGTCAGGATCGCGAGCTCCGCGAGTCGTTGATCCCGGTTGCCGTCGGCGCCGAAGCGCAGGTAGGTGCTGGCCGGGAACAGGTGCTCGGCCATGGGCGGGCTGTACATCCACATGCCGATCGGGCCCCGCAGGCCGCCGGCGTAGCGGCTGTCCGGGTTCACGATGACGTCGTACGCCCGCCGGCCGTCGGCGTCGAGCGACTCGCGCGTGATCCGCGGCAGCCGCGCCCAGGAATCCTCGTGGATGCCCGGCGGGATGTCCTCGCGCGCCACCACGTGCGGCGTGAAGGCCTCGTCCTGAGCCGGCGCGGCTTCCTCGAACGGGGCCCGGGCGCCGGCCGTGGCGACCGCGATGCCGGCGGCCAGCGCGACAGCGCACACCGCCGGGAGCAGATGATTCAGCTTCACGGGTGACCTCCTCGTTTTTCAATACTACAAGGCGTCGCGCCGCGGCGAGCGACGCGCCGTCGGAAATCGACGTTGTCTTCTGAAATCCCCTGAAGTCCGGCCTGTCATGCGCCCCGCGCAGCCCGCTGCAGCACCGCCTGCGTCCGGGCCGCCGCCGTCGACCAGTGGAGCGCGCCGGCCCGCTCCCTCCCCAGCTCCCCGAGACGCGCGCGCAGCGCCGCGTCGGCCGCCAGTTCGGCCAGCGCGCGCTTCCACGCCGCGACGTCGTCCACCGGCAGGAAGACCGCGGCATCCCCGGCGATCTCCCGAAAGACCGGGATGTCGCTCGCCACCACCGGGGCGCCGGCGGCCAGCGCCTCGGCGAGCGGCAGTCCGAACCCCTCGTAGAGAGACGGACAGGCAACCGCCAGCGCATGCCGGTAGAGCGCAGCCAGCGCCGCGTCGTCGACGTAGCCGGGGTGGTGGAGCCAGCCGGCCGCCCGGGCGCGCGCCAGCGACCGGTGCAACGCGTCGCTCTTCCAGCCGCGGCGCCCGCACAGCAGAAGAACCGGCGCGGCGGCGTCTTCGGCGACCCACTGCTCCCAGACCGCGATCAGCAGCCCGACGTTCTTGCGCGGCTCGATGGTGCCGACGTGCAGGACGTAACGCTCGGGGACTCCCGCCGGCAGCGCGCCGGCGCGGGCCGCAAGGTGCCCCGGACCATGGAGAATCGCAGTGACCCGGGCCGGATCGAGCGGTTCGGCGGACAGCAGCTCCTCGCGCACCGCCCGTGACACGGTGACCACTTCCCGCGCGCGCGCCAGCGTGCGGTCCACGCTCCACTCGAGCTCGGCCCGCGTGGCGTCCGCCACGGTCCAGGGCAGGCGGCGGAAGGCCAGATCGTGCACGGTCACCACGACCGCGCCGGGCGCCAGCCTGAACTTCGACCGCAGCACGAAATTCGGTGCGAAGAGCACCTCGTTACGGTGGAGAACGAACAGCAGCGGCTCGATCAGGCGCAGCAGCCGCCGCAGCAGCCGGCGCGGCATCCACGGCATCGCCGGCAAGGGACAGGCAACCACCTCGATCGCGGAACCGGACGGCGCCTCCACGACCGGTCCCGGACCGTTCGGATCGGGGAACAGCGTCGGGCCGTAGAGACGCAGGCGAAGCCCTTCCGCGTCGGCGAGATGGGCCAGCGTCTCGTGGAGGTACCGGCCGACGCCCGTCAGCGGCTCCCAGAAGGGATTGATGTCGACGGCGACCTTCAGGCGTCCACCGGGGTTCCGATCGAGGATCGAGTCGCACACCCACCGCAACCATCCGAGCCCGGCCCGGAAGCGCTTGCAGGCGCGCCGGCGCTGGAGCGCCTCCAACGGAGCGCGGAGGGCTCTTCGACACCAGCGGGACACATGCGGCGAGCCGATAACGCTGAACGGTGGCGCGGCCGTCAGCCGCGGTGTGGAGCCCGGCGTCGGCGGTCGGCGTGACGAACGCGTTGCGTCTTCGCGGGTCCTGGTCGTACACACACCGCACACAGCGTGGACTCACCCGGCCTGCTCGACGACGGGGCCGATGCCTTCGAGGGAGACCGCCTCTCCGGGGCGCCGCGCCAGCAGCGCAGCCTGCTGGCCTCCTGCGCCACCTTGCCGGGCGACGACGTAGCGTTCGACTACATCCCGCCCCGCACTCATCCCGACGCTGACGACGTCGACTCGGGTCGGGCCCGTCAGTTCGCCGGCAGCGTCTCGATCCAGGCCACGATGTCGGCCGCGTCGCGAGACGCCAAGTCCGCCACGCTCGCGCGCATGGCAGCGCCGGACGTGTCGTCGGGATGCGAGCCCCGGATGCCGTCCATGAACTTCCGGAGCTGCCGCACGGTGTACCAGCTCGCCTGCCCGGCGAGCCGCGGCGCCCCGAGCGCCTCGTTGCCTTCCGCGGACCGCCCGTGGCAGACGGCGCACGCCGCGTAGAGCGTCTGCCCGCGCGCCGGGTCGCCCCGCCCGGCCTCGTTGCCGGTCGTCACCGCGTCGCCGGCCGGCTGCGGCGCGGACAGCGACGCCAGCCACGCCGCCACGGCCGCGAGGTCCGCGTCGGCGAGCCCCTCGACCATGGGACGCATCTCCAGACCTTCGACGTCGTCGGGACGGCGGCCCCGGTAACCGCGGCGGAAGCCGTCGAGCTGCCGCTCCAGGTACGCGGCGCTCAGTCCCGCGAGCACCGGCGCGTCGATCCGCGGATTGCCCCGCCCGTCGGTGCCGTGGCAGGACGCGCAGGCGGCCGCGTACAGGGCTCTGGACGGGGACGGGGCAGTGTCGGGCGCCTGCGCTGCCGCCGGCCGCGTGCTGGCGGCGAGAACCGCCGCGAGAGCCAGCGCCGCCGCGGCGCTCGGTCCTGCCGCGGCCCTCGGCCCCGACGCTCGTCGAAGACTCCGCATTGCCTCCCCGGATCCTCCCCCTCCGCCTCAGCCGGCGGCGCCAGCCTCCCGCTCCCGTCGGTCGATGTCCCGCAGGGCATGGTAGGCCGACTGGATCGCGCCTTCCTGCCAGCCGGGGTGGTAGCTGATCTGATCGCCCACCATGTAGTGCCGCCCGGCGGGGTTCTGCAGCGTCGCGAAATGGTCCCGCCGCGCCTCGTCGGTCCAGCGGGTCGAGCAGCCGAGCACGTGGTTCATCCGATACCAGGCCACGCTGACGCCCCGCCCGACGAGCTGCCGGTAGTCGGCATGGACCTTCTCGCCCTGGGCCAGGGCCGCCTCGATGCGTTCGGCCGGCGACAGCCGCGTGAGGCGAAGCCCGGGTTCGTCGCCGAAGGCGTAGGCGCCGAGAATGACGCCGGTGCGGGCGTGGATGGCGTGCGGCGGGTACCAGATCTGGGTGATGTCCTGGTTGGTCCAGGAAATGCCGCCATAGATCTGCTCGTCTTCCCAGAAGCGGCGTTGCGCCTGGAACGCCAGCTTGACGAGCTTGCCGCGCCCGGGGGCGGACAGCGCGCGCACGTACCGCGGGGGCAGGTTGTGACGGAGGCCCACCACCAGGTGGGCCGGCATGCTGTTGAGGCAGTAGTCGGCCCGAACCGCCCGCACCTCGCCGCGGGCGCCGGCATACGCCACCTCCACGCCGGTCTCGCCCAGCCGGATCTCGCGCACCGCCGCGCGCAGCTCGACCGCGGCGCCCACGCGGCGCATGAAGCCGTCGACGATGCGGTCCATGCCGCCGACGGGCTGCAGCATGGGCGCCGCCTGATCCGCCAGCTCGCCCCAGTGCATGGACTCCCGCCAGAAGTTCGCGCCGAGCAACTCGGAGAAGTCGCGCACCGGTTTCTTGACGCCGGGCGATACCATGCCGCCGCTCGCGTAGCCCGCGCGGTCGGAGCCGCGATAGACGCGCGAATCGTCCAGATCGCCGTACGCGCGCAGGAACCCCAGCAGCCGTTCGTGATCGTCGGCGTCGAGACGGGCGTCGAGGGCGCGCGGGGCGACCGACTTCGCCAGCAGCTCCGCCAGGAAGCCGCGGGCATCGGTCGTGTACTCGCGACTGCGGATCGGCCGCCCGCCGAACGCGGCGTCGTCGTGGACCCAGGCGTTGCGGTTGTCGTTGACGAAGATCTCGAGCGGGACGTCGAGCTCGCGGCAGTAGTGCAGCAGGCTCGCGTGGGTGCCGGGAATCCGCGCCGGGCCGGCGTTGAAGTAAAGGTGGGGCTGGTCGTCGAAATCGCAGACCTGCCGGGCGCCCAGCTCATCGACGACGTCGCCGCGCCGCACGGTGAGGCAACGTCCCCCCGGACGGTGCGAGGCCTCCAGGACCGTACAGCGGTGGCCCGCCCTGCCGAGCTCGTAGGCGGCCGTCAGCCCGGCGATGCCGGCGCCGATGACGACGACGTGCCGCGCGCGGCCGCCGGCCGGGCGGAGGCCGAGCTGACCGGCCCGGGCCACGGCCGGCAGCAGCCCCAGGGCGGTGGCTGCGGCGTGCACCGCGGCCGCCCCGCCGGCCGCGCCGACCGCGTTCAGCAACTGGCGGCGGGAGATGCGCCTGTCCATCGGCATCAGGGGAGTGCGAACACGAACAGGTTGTTCCCGTAGCCGGGACGCAGCTCGGACGTCAGGCCGACGAACGCCGACGCGCTCGCGGCCGTGCCGGTGCTGGCCGCGACATATCGAATGCCGGTGATCACCCTCCTCACGTCGGCGACCCTCACTGACCCAGCCGCGGTGTGTGGACCGGCAGGCGGCGCGCCCCGGTCGCCTGCTCGAAGGCGTAGCCCAGGGCCAGCAGGCGCGGCTCGTCGAATGCGCGGCCGAGGAACGAGAGCCCTACGGGAAGACCGTCGCCGGTGAAGCCGGCCGGCACGATGAGGTCCGGGAAGCCGGTCAGATTCGCGTATCGCGTGGCCGATCGTCCGCCGCCCCCGGCCGGCGCCGGCGCGATGTCGGCCCGGCCGGGCCGCCGGGGCGACGTCGGGTAGACGAGGGCCGCGAGGTTCTCGGCGTCCAGGATCCCGGCGATCGCTGCGCGCACCAGGGGCAGCCCGTGCGCGCGGATGGCGCGGTACTCGGGATCCGAGAGATCGCCGCTGTCGTCCTCGTCCCGCATCAGGCGCCAGCGGCCGGGGTTGGGCGCGACACCGCCCTGCCGTGCGTTGACGCGCACCGCGCGCTCGATCAACCCGGCGAGGGTGGCCGGGAAGCCGGGCTTCAGGGTCGCCAGATAGTCCGCGATCTGCGCCCGGAACTCGCGGTAGCGGATCGGCGCGTAGAAGTCGCCGGGAGCGTCGAGCAGCCAGTCCGGAAAGCGTACGTCGACGACCGTGGCCCCGGCGTCGCGCAGCACGTCGAGCGCCGCCTCGACGATCCAGTCGACCTCGGCGTCCTGACCGAGAAAGTCGCGGGCGATCCCGATGCGCGCCCCCCGCAGCGCGTCCGGGTCCAGGTACTGCGTGTAGGCGGTTTCGAAGCGCCCGGCGCTGGCCGCGGTGGCGTCGTCGGCCGGATCGACCCCGGTCATGACCCCGAGCGCGGCGGCGACGTCGTAGACGTGGCGGGCCATCGGCCCCGCCGTGTCGAACGAGAGGGCGAGCGGGACGATCCCGTCGCGGCTGAGGAGCCCGTAGGTCGGTTTGAGCCCGGCGATGCCGTTCGCCGTCGACGGGCCGCGCACCGATCCGCCGGTGTCGGTCCCCAGGCCCACCTGCGCGTACGCCGCGGCGATCGCCGCCCCGGTGCCGCCGGACGAACCGGAGGGGGTGCGGTTCAGGTCGTGCGGGTTGCGGGTGCGCCCGCCGAGCGAGCTCGTCGCGCCGCCGGACGCGAACTCGCTCATGTTGACCTTGGCCAGGATGACGGCGCCGGCGTCGCGGAGCTTGCGCACCAGGAACGCGTCGTCGGGCGGCAGCGAGCCGGCCAGCAGGACGGAGCCGGCGGTGGTCGGCATGTCGGCCGTGTCCAGGTTGTCCTTCAGGACGACCGGGATCCCGTGAAGCGGCGAACGGGGGCCGTCCGCCGCCCGCTCCGCGTCGAGCGCGCGCGCCCTGGCCGTCGCCTCCGGATTCAGCGTGATGACCGCGTTCAGGGCCGGGCCCGCGTCGTCGTAGGCCGCGATGCGGGCCAGGTAGCGCGCGACGAGTTGCTCGGAGGTCAACGCGCCGGCCTCGAAGGCCCGGTTCAGGTCCTCGATGGTGGCGGTGGTGACGTCGACGGCCTGCGCCTGCGCGCCGACGGGCAGGAGGAGGCCGAGCAACAGCAGACCGGGCAGCCGGACGCGGCGGTGTCGAGTCATGTCGAAGATCCAGGAACGAAGACCGGCCGTCGAGCAGGTTCCGGCGAAACGCACTCCCCCAGGACGTTGACGTCGGGCCTCTACATGCACGTCGGTCGCGCGCACAATCATATCGACCGACGGGTGTCTGCACAACGCCTGCTCCTGCGGCGGGCGCGGAGAACATCGGGCCGGACGCATGGCCGCACGGAGCGGCCGACGCAGCAGACGAGCCGGGCTACACTGGGTGGATGCAGAAACGTCCCGCGGGGCCGGCCGACGAGATGGCGCGGGCGGCGGCCGGGCGCTTCATGCGCCTGTCACAAGAACAAGGCATCGCGGTTGCCAACGACGAGACGGCGCGCACGGCGGCCGGGCGCTTCATGTCGGCCTGCGTACCGGTGCAGAGGCCGCGGAGCCGGACCTGACCGGACACTGGCTCCATGCCGCAGTCCCGCCTGCTGGTCGCGTGGCGTGAACACCGCCTCCTCATCGGTGTATCCGTGGTCGCGGCCGCGCTGCTCGCCTACGCCGGCGCGGCCCTGGTGGTCGCCGAGACGCTGACGAAACCCTACCGCCGCGGCCTCGCGTCGTCGCCCGCCGTCTTCGACGTCGCCTACGAGGACGTGACCTTCCCCAGCACCGGCGACGGGATCACGCTGCGCGGCTGGTTCCTGCCCGCCGCGGGGAGCGACCGCGCCGTGGTCATCGTCCACGGGCGCAACTCGACCCGCACCGGCGACGACGGCCAGTACGTGCCCCACGCCGCGGCGCTCGCGGCGCGCGGCTACAACGCGCTGCTGTTCGACTTCCGCGCCCACGGGGAATCCGGCGGGGTGCGCTACACCCTGGGAACGGCCGAGCAGCGCGACGTGCTCGGCGCCGTCGCCTACCTGAAGAGCCGCGGGTTCGCGCCGGAGCGGATGGGCTTCTGGGCGCACTCGATGGGCGCCGCCACCGTTCTGCTGGCGTCCGCGGTCTCGCCGGACGTGCGCACCATCGTCGCCGACAGCAGCTTCGCCCGGCTGGAAGACCTGCTCGGCCGGGAGCTGCCGCGGGCGAGCGGACTGCCCGGCTTCTTCAACCCTCCGATCCTCTTCTTCGCCCGGATCGTGTTCGGCGCGGACACGACGATCGTGAACCCCGTGGAAGCGGTGGCCGGCCTGCCGCCGGACTCCCTGTTCATCATCCACGGCGAGGCCGACGGGCTCATCCCGGTGGACCACGCCCGGCGCATCGCGGCCGCGGCCGGACCCGCCGTCCACGACCTCTGGATCGTCCCCGGCGCGCGCCACGACCGGGTGTCGGCGGTCGCCCCCGAACGGTACGAGAAGCGAGTGCTGGCCTTCTTCGACGAGAAACTGCCGTGAAACGTCTCTCCGGCGCCGTTGATTCAGCGGGAGGCGCAGCGCGAAGTCGCCCACTGCCAACCGGGAAAGGAGCCGCGAAACCATGAAGCCGTTCCAGTGGACCGGGATTGTCCTCCTGCTCGCGGTGGGCACCGGTCTCGCCGGTTTCGGCGTTCGCGCCGAACAGGAGGGTGGCGACCGCCTGCCGGCGGACATCGTGTTCGTCGGCGACCACATCGTCACCATGGATCCGGATCGGCCGTCCGTGGAGGCGGTCGCGATCCGCGGCGAGACGATCGCCGCGGCGGGATCGCGGGACGACGTGGAGGCCCTGCGGGGAGACGCCACGCGCGTCGTCGAGCTCGGCGACCGCGCCCTGCTGCCCGGCTTCATCGACGCTCACGGGCACTTCCTCGCGGTGGGCCGTTCCCTCGATTCACTGTCGCTCCACCCGCCGCCGGTGGGCGACGTCCGGAACATCGACGACGTCGTGCGCAAGATTCGGGCCTGGATCGCGGAGCGCGACATTCCGCCGGGCGGAGTCGTGCTCGGCGGCGGTTACGACGATTCGCTGCTCGCCGAGGAGCGCCACCCGACGCGCGACGACCTCGACCGGGCGTCGACCGGGCGCCGGATCGTGCTGACCCACGTCTCGGGACACCTGCGCACCGCGAATTCCGCGGCGCTGGCGGCCGGCGGGGTCACGGCCGAGACGCCCGATCCGCCCGGCGGACACATCCGGCGCCGGCAAGGCTCCAGAGAGCCTGACGGGGTGCTCGAGGAGCGGGCCGGCGGCCTCGTCGCCGCGGGCGGGCTGTTCTCGCCGACCCCGCAGGAGACGGAGGCGCTGGCCCGCCGCGCCATCGGCGAGTACGTCCGCTACGGGACCACCACGGTGCAGGACGGCTCTACCGGCTGGGCGACGGCCGCCGCGCTGCGCGCCGCCGCGGACCAGGAGCCGTTTACGGCGGACGTCGCCGTCTTCCCGCGCTTCCGGACGCTGGCGGACGCCGAGCGGGTGGTCCACGAACCGGACTACCGCGGCGGGCTCCGGATCGCAGGCGTCAAGTTCAGCCTCGACGGCTCGCCGCAGGGCCGCACCGCCTGGGTCACCCAGCCGTACGCGGAAGGGCCGCCCGGGGCGCCGCCCGACTACCGCGCCTACGGCACCCTGGATCCGGACGCCTACCGGGCCGGCGCCGCGCATCTCATCCGGCGCGGCGTGCCGATCATCGTGCACGCCAACGGGGACGCGGCGATCGACCTGATGCTGGACGGCGTCGACGCGGCCGTGGCGGGCGTGGAGCCGATGCCGGACCACCGCGCCGTGATCATCCACGCCCAGCTCATGCGCGCGGACCAGCTCGACCGCGCCGCCGCCCTGCGGGTGGTCCCGTCGTTCTTCTCGGCCCACGCCTTCTTCTGGGGCGACTGGCACCGGCGGAGCTTCGGCGAGACGCGCGGCAACAACGTCAGCCCGGTGCGCTGGGCGATCGAGCGCGGCGTCCGTTTCACCGTGCACAACGACGCGCCGATCGTGCCGCCCGACATCCTGCGGCTGGTGTCGATCACCGTGAACCGGAGGACCCGCAGCGGGCACGTGCTCGGCCCCCACCAGCGCGCCACGGTGCGGGAGGCGCTGCACGCGGTCACCCTCGGCGCCGCGTACCAGTACTTCGAGGAGAACACGAAGGGCTCGATCACCGCCGGCAAGCAGGCGGACCTGGTGATCCTTGCGGAGAACCCGCTGGAGGCGGATCCCGCGGACCTGGAGCACATCGAGGTCGTCGAGACGTTCTCGCGGGGCCGATCGGTGTACGCGCGTTCGACGGACATGGAGAGTAGCCGGGAGTCTGCGCCGTAGAACGGGGCAGACTCCCGGCGAGGCCCGGTTGAGCGGAGAGCGGAGCCGCAGGCGACGATTCCGGGCTAGACTGCCTTCGGCACCGGCGCGACGCACGTCGCCCGGCGGGCGCGGCGTAGCGGGTGCGGGAGGAAACGTCGATGAGCGCCATCGGAGCGGACGAACTGGTGCGGCGGCTCGATGCAGCCGTCGCCGCCGGGGACGTGGAGACGATCACCCGGCAGGTGCAGAGCGAGATCGAGAACGTCCTGCAGCCGGGGCGGCTCCGACTGGACGAGCGGTTTCGACGCACGTTGCCCGACCGCTACGCCCGGCGGCTGCTGCACCGCGATCCCGCGCGCCGCTACACCGTCCTGGTGCTGGCGTGGGCGCCCGGCCAGGGGACCCCGATCCACGACCACCCGAACCTGTGGAGCGTCGAAGGGGTCCTCGAAGGTGAGCTGGAGGTGACCCAGTACGCGCCCATCAAGGAAGAGGCGCACCGCTGCAAGTTCGCACCGGTGGAGTCGCACCGGGTCGTCGCCGGCGAGGCGAACTTCCTGATTCCGCCGTTCGAGTACCACGCCCTGACCAACGACCTGACCGACCGGCCGTGCCTGACCATCCACGCCTTCGGCGGCGAGCTCGTGGAGATGAACACGTTCGATCCGGTCGGCAACGGCTGGTACGAGCGATCCCTGCGCCGGGTGTCCTACGACGCCTGAACACCGGGGGAAACCGCGTGGGCGGATCCGGCATCTCCTCTCCCCGCGTCGATTCCGCGTCCGGCGGCCGGCTGCGGGCCGCGTTCGGTCCCGGGCTGCTCTGGGCCGCCACCGCCATCGGCGTCTCCCATCTGGTGCAGTCGACGCGCGCCGGGGCTTCCGCCGGCTTCGCGCTTGCCGGCGTGATCCTGATCGCGCTGGTTCTGAAGTACCCGTTCTTCGAGTACGGGCCGCGCTACGCCGCCGCGACCGGCCGCAGCCTGATCGAGGGCTACGCCCGGATCGGCGGCTGGGCGCTGTGGCTCTATCTGGCCATCACGGTGTCGACGATGGCCGTCGTCCCGCCCGCGGTGGTGATGTTCACGGCCTATCTGGTGGGCTTCACCTTCGGCCTCGACTGGTCGCTGCCGGTGCTGGCCGCCGCGGTCGTGGCGCCGGTCGCCGCCCTGCTCTGGTGGGGGCGGTTCCGGGGCCTGGATCTGTCCATCAAGGCGATCGTGGCGTTGCTGGCGCTGTCGACGCTGCTGGCGGCGGCGGTGAGCCTGCCGCGGGCCGACCCGTCGACGCTGGCGCTGTGGCCCTCGGGCGCGATCGGCCCGGCCGTCCCGTTCGTGTTCCTGCTGGCCCTGGCGGGGTGGATGCCGTCCGGGATCGACAGCGCGGTCTGGAGCTCGCTGTGGACCCTGGCCAAGAACGACGCCTCCGGCCGGCGGTGCTCCGTGGAGACGGCGCGGCAGGACTTCCTGGTCGGCTACGCGGGTGCCGGGTTGCTGGCCTTCGCCTTTCTGACGCTCGGAGCCGGGGTGATGTTCGGCTCCGGCGAGACGTTCTCGCCGCAGGGACCGTCGTTCTCCATCCAGCTCGTCGACCTGTACAGCGCGACCCTCGGCGCCTGGACCCGGCCGGTGGTGCTGGTCGCGGTGGTGACCACGATGCTGTCGACGACGCTCACCGTGCTGGACGGCGGGCCGCGCGCCATCGAGCGCTCCCTGCTGGTGCTGCGCGCGGAGCGGATCGACCCGTCCCCGGCGGCGGGCGGTCCGATCTACTGGTGGAGCCTCGCCGGCGTGGTGTCGATCACCCTGGTGATCCTGGCCCTGTTCATCGGCAACCTGACGACGATGATCGACTTCGCCACCACCCTCACGTTCCTGACCAGCCCGGTGCTCGGCTACCTGAACCTGCGGGCGGTCGGCTCCGCCGAGATGCCGCCCGAGCACCGACCCGGGCGTGCGATGCTAGTCCTGTCCTGGGTGGGCCTCGTCCTGCTCGGGGGGACCGGGTTGTTCTATCTGTTCACGTTGGCCGCGTGAGCCACACGCCGTTTCCGGTGGTCGCTCCGCAGTTCCCGCGGGCGCGCGGCCGGACCGGCCCGGCGCGGCGGAAGCTGTCTCCGCATGCCGCCGGTCGGTTCGGTTCAGCGTTGCAGTTCCAGGCGCGCGATGACCGGGTAGTGGTCGGACGGGTAGCGGCCCTCGTCGTGATCGACGATCGTCTCCGCCGCGCGCACGCCGACGGGACCGCCCACCAGGATCCAGTCGATGCGCCCCGGGTTGGCGAGCGCGGGCGGGCGGAAATCGCTGGACGTACGGGGCGGGCCGATCCGCTCGTCGGCAAGGAGCCACGCATCCCGCAGCCCCCGACCGGTGGCCGCGCGCCAGGTCTCGCTGATCTCGGCCATCGCGTTGAAGTCCCCGGTCACGACGACGGCGCTGCCCGCCGGCAAGGCCGCGGCGCGCGCCGCGATCATCTTCGCGGAGTCCACCTGCCGTTGCCCGCGGCGGAGGGTCAGGTGCGTGTTGAAGACGTACAGGCGACGGCCGCTCCCGCGCTGGTGGAAGCGCGCCCAGGTGACGATGCGCGAGACGTTGCGCCGCCAGCCGGAACCGGTCGGCCCGTCGGGGTCGGACGAGAGCCAGAAGGTGCCCGACTCGATCGGGATCAGCGACGCGCGGCGGTAGAAGATCGGCGTGTACTCGCTGAGGCCGGCGCCGCCGTTCAGCCCGCGATCGGCGCCGAGCCAACGGTAGCCGTCCAACGCATCGGCCAGGTACTCGACCTGCTCGTCGAGCGCCTCCTGCAGGCCGGCCACGTCCGGGGCGAAGCGCTCGATCGTCTTCACTACCAGCGCGCGCCGATGGACCCAGCCGTTCTCGCCGTCGTTGCCGCCCGACGTGCGGATGTTGAAGGTCATGACGGTGAGCGGCGCCGGGACCGCCGCACGCGTCGCTTGTGCGGCGGCAACCGGTGGGCTGACCGCCGGCGCGGGGGCGGCCGGCGCGGGGGCGGCCGGCCCGCCGGCGGCCGGGGCGCTCCCGACCGCCAGTGCCAGGAGCGCCGCCGCGACCGCCGCCAGCTCGGTCGCGCCCTGCGCTCCACGCCGGCGCTGACGGGTCATCATGCAAGTCTACCGGGCCGGCTTCGTCACCGTACCCCCGCGGGCGCGCCTGGTCGCTGCGGGCCTGGGCGCATTGCGCGGGCGGCCGACCGCCGGGACGCCGCATCCCCACGTCAGGGCAGCGGTGTCCCCGGGACGATCCCATGCAGCAGTTCCGTCACCGGCAGGCACGCCACGCCGTCGATCTGCAGGCGCTCGTCACCGAGGTAGGCCATTCTGACGCTCGCCTCCGGATAGTCGTGCGCGAAGCTCCTGAGAGATCGAAGGTCCGCCGGCCGGATGCGCGGAGCGTGCTTGACTTCGAGCGCCCAGAACAGCTCGCGGCCGTAAAGCACGAAATCCACCTCGCTGCCGGCTCGTGTGCGCCAGAACGACAGCGCCGCGTCAGCGCGGGAATAGTCGATCCACGCGCGCAGGTGCTGCGCGATCAGTCCCTCCAGCGCGGCGCCGCGCGCCTCCTCCGGTCGATCCATCGGACCCGCCGGCCGCAACGACCGGAACACGCCGGCATCGGCGAAGTAGAACTTCGGATGCGCGATCAGCCGCCGGCGCGCGCGGCGGGTGAATACCGGGAGCCGGAACGCCAGCAGCAGGTCCTCGACGATCTCGATGAACCCCTCCACCGTCTTGCGGCGCACCGCGCACTCGCGTGCCACTTCGCTCGTGTTGAGTACTGCCGCATGGGAGAAGCCGAGCGCCTCGAGAAACCGGTGGAACGCGCCCAGGTCGCGCACCAGCCCCTCCGTCTGGACCTCCTGCTGGACGTACGTTCCCGCGTAGGCACTCAGCGTGTCGGCGGGATCCTCCGCGTCCCAGATCAGGGGCAGCAGACCGTGGTCGAGCGCGGCCTCGAGGTCGAAGCGTTCGCCGAGCTCGGCCGCCACGAACGGGTGCATCGACCGCACGACGGCCCGCCCGGCCAGCAGATCGACGCCGGTGCGCTTGAGCTTGCGCGCACTCGACCCGGTGAGCACGAAGCGCGGGCGGCGGGACTCCTCCATCAGTTGGTGAACGACCGTCAGCAGCTCGGGAACCCGCTGCACCTCGTCGATGACGACGTCGGCCACGCCGGGAACCGCCGCCAGTTCCCGCAGCCGCTCCGGCCGCGCCGCGTACCGGCGCTGCTGCGCCGGCGCCAGCAGATCGACCTGAACCGCGTCCGGGAACGCCCCCCGCAGCCACGTGCTCTTGCCGGTGCCCCGCGGCCCGAAGAGAAAGAAATGCCCCGAAGGAGGACGAAAAAACATCCTCTCTACCGCCATATTGCGTGCAATTATGGCATCAGGAAGAGAATTATGGCATCGTGCGGAGACTCTCTCACGCGCCCGCCGGCGCCCACTCGCCGCAGACGGCCCCCTCGACTCGAAACGGATGGGACAGCGGCGCACGAGAGCGTCGATGTCCATTTCCGCCGCTTCGCCCGGAGAGAGGCTCCCGGACCGGCGCCGGCGCTCCCGCCAGTCCTGTCCGCTGGCCGCCAGGTCGCCCAGCATGCGGATCGGACTGGGCCGCCCCCGGTAGGTCTCCGTCATCCACGCCATGTACTCGCCGAACCGATCCTCCTGTCCCGGAACGCCGCGCATCAGACGGGCCTGCGCGGCGACGGCAACCCGGATTTACGCGGAAACCGAAACATCTCGCGAGAGCCTCAGAACAACTTCGCGAGTGCTTCCGGTGGGGTCATGGCCGGAATCGGCGAGCGCGCGAAGTCCCTGACGTTCCTCGTCACGATATGCCGTGCCCCGCATGCCCGTGCAGCGGCAACTTGCATCGCGTCCTCGAAGTCGGTCATCGGAAGGGAGGCCGCGTAGCCAAGAGCGGTGGTATCCGCCGGTGCGACTGCCACGAACCGGACCAGATCGACGATGAAGCCGCGAGTGTCGGCATCCCCACGGGCGGAGGTCACGAGGTAGTAGAAGTTCGACACGGTGTGCCATGCGACGAACGCGCGGCGTGGGCCGCGCTCGATCCGATCGAGAAGCTCGGAAGACGGTCCCGAATGAGGGCGTCTATCGAGAGCGACGTCGATCAGCACGTCGGTGTCGAGCAGCATCACAGATACTTCCGGGCGAGCGACTCGTAGCGGCCGTCGTCCCGCCGCGCTGCCTCGAACCTGCCCCTCCATCGCGACGCGAACGAGGGCGTGGCCTCCACCACGATCTCTCTGAGCGACGCTTCGATGAGGGACGAAAGCGACACGCCGCGCGAACGAGCGTACCGCTTGGCTCGGGGGAGCAAGTCACCGTCCACCGTGATCGTCAGTTTTCTCTTCATCTACCATCACCGTTCCGCCACTACACGTATGGTGCACATGGTATACGTATACTCCGGGGGACGGCAACCGGACGGCGTTGTTCGCCGGGTTTCGACAAGGAGCCGGCGGTTGCAGATGTCGGCATTTGCGCGGGCGTGCCGACATTCATTACGCTCAGTTCACGATCGAGCCCGTGCGGCCGGGTTGCAGTCGGCCGGCATCGGAGCCTTCTTCCGGCCACGAGACGTGGACGCGCTCGGCGTCTCGTACCGTCGGCTCCGACGCCTCGTCTCGACGGGCGCCGTGGAGAACGGCGGCGGCGGCCTGTACCGGCTGGCCGAGATCGAACCAACGGAACTCGAGACCGTCGCCATGGTGGTCGCCGCCGTGCCCCACGCGGTCGTCTGCCTGATGACGGTGCTCCGCGTCCACGAGATCGAAACCGAGTCCCCCACGAGATCCGGATAGCAATCGACCGCAAGGCCCGCCGGCCGGCGCGAATGCCGGCGCAGGAGTGGTACTCCGGTCGTGGCGCGTTCGTCACCCGACCGCCCCGGCGGTGTCGGCCGCGTGTTTCGGTCCCGCTACGGGACTGGCCGGGCTCCGTTCGTCACCCGACCACGCCGGCGGTGTCGGCCAGGAACCGTTTCCACGCCTCGGCGTACGGTTCTCCCCCGGCGAGAGACGTGTCGTTGTGCCCGGCGCCCTCGATGACGTGGAAGCGCGCGGGACGGGCCGCCGCCTCGAACAGCCGCCGGCCGTGCGCGAGGGGAACGATGGTGTCCCGGTCGCCGTGGAGCACTAGCACAGGGATCTCGACCCGACCGATCTTCGACTCGTTGTCCATCCGGGTTCTGACTAGGGCGCTCGGGACGAACCAGTAGTGTTCACGGGCCAGCGCCGGCACCGAGAGAAACACCGATTCGAGCGCCAGAGCCCCCGCGGGTCGCCGGAGGGACGTTTCGATCGCCACCGCTCCCCCCAGTGACCGGCCGAACAGGACGATGTCCTCCGCCCGCACCGCTCGGGCCGCCACCGCGTCGTAGACGGCAAGGCCGTCGAGATAGAGACCGTCCTCGTCGGGCGTCCCCCGACTGCGCCCGTAACCGCGATAGTCGACCAGCACGACATCGAGACCGAGCTCGTCCACGAACCAGCGGGCGGCGTGCAGCCGGTCGCCGATGTTACCGGCGTTGCCGTGATACCAGATCAGCACCCGGTCGCCGGGCCCCTCGATCCACCAGCCGTGGAGGGACACCCCGTCGGCGGCCGTGATCGACAGCTCCTCGGCGCGGAGCCCGAAGTCGGCCGGCGCGGCGGCCAGGATCCGGGTCGGGAAGAAGACGAGACGGCGCTCCTGCAACACGAGCAGCACGACGAGCACGAGCCACCCGAGCGCCATGAACCCCACGACGGACAGCGCCGTGCCGAGCATGTCCCTGAGCGTCACCTCCGCCCGATTCTAGTGGAGTCCGATCCCGAACCGCCGCCCGGTGAATCCGTTGAATCGTTCACCGGATGTCGAGCCGCTGCCGCTGCCCTCTCGAGTCCGCCGTGACGAAGACGACGACCTCGTTCCGGCTACGGCGGTCTCGGCCAGGGCCGACCGAATCGTGACGGGGGACCAGGATCTTCCGGTGCTGCGAGCGTACGAGGGGGTTCGAGCGGGAACGCCGCGACAGTTCCTGGAATGGCTCGACGCCGGGGCGGACACGGCGACGTGAGCAGCGGCGCGGTATCATGCTGCCGGGCCCCGGACGCGCACGACGCACCCCCGCGGCCCATGGAGGAACACCATGGCGCACAGACTCCCGCTTGCCGTCCTCGTCGCCTGCGCAATGCCGCTTGCCGCCGCAGCGCAGGTCGAGTACATCGATCCCGCCGGCGGCTTCACGCAGGTGGTCGCCACGACCAACGACGGCGTGAAGACGATCTTCGTCTCCGGGCAGGTCGGCCGGGGCGGCACGTTGCGGGAGCACGTCGAATCTGCGTTCGCGGGGGTCGTGCGGCGCCTGGAGCAGGCGGGCGCCGCACCGGCCGACGTCGTCAAGATCCGGATCTTCGTGAAGGACTTCGAGCCGGCGCAGTACCCCACGATCGCCGCGGTGCGGCTGGCGACCTTCCCCGAGGAGAACCAGTGGCCGGCGAGCACCATGATCGGCGTACGGGCGCTGTTCGCCGAGTCGCTGCGCGTGGAGATCGAGGCGCTCGCGGTGGTGGCCGAGCCGGGCGCCGATCTGCGGATCGAGCGCTTCGCGCCGGCGAACGGCTTCAGCGGCGCGGTGGCGGTGACGGCGCACGGCGTGAAGACGGTCTACGTGGCCGGGCAGGTCGGCGCCGGCGACACCCTGGCGGCACAGACCGCCGCGGTATGGGAGCGCGTCGCCCAGCGGCTCGCCGCGGCGGGCGCGTCGCTCGCGGACCTGGTCAAGGCCACCACCTACATCGTGGACTTCGATCCGGAGACGGACCTGCCCGCCTATCGCGCCGGCCGCGAGCAGGCGCTGGCGCTCGACGACATGCCGGCGAGCACGCTGCTCGGCATCCCGGCCCTGGCGGCCGAGCAATACCGGGTCGAGATCGACGGCATCGCCGTGGTCGGCGTGGACGGCAACGCGGTCGAGCGGGAGTTCATCGATCCGGCCACCGGCTTCACACAGGCGGTGACGGCGCATGGTACGGGCCCGAAGGTCGTCCAGGTCTCCGGGCAGGTGGGCCAGCCGGGCGATTCGCTCGAGAGCCAGGCCGACCAGGTGTACGCGAACCTGCGGCGGCGTCTGGAGGCGGCCGGGGCGACGCCGGAAGACCTGCTGAAGGTCGTCATCTACATGCCGGAGTACGCCCGGGGCGACTTCGCGGTGGTCGACGCGGCGCGCCAGGCGTACGGCTTCCCGGACGAGACGGCGCCGGCGGCGACGCTGCTCGGCATCCAGTCGCTGTTCGCGGACGGCGCGCTGCTGGAGATCGAAGGCGTGGCCGTCGTCGAGCCGTAACACCGTCACGGCCGGGGACGGGCGCTGCGACCGGAGCCCCTCGGGTCGTGTCGCGTTCTGCTCCGTCGTGTGCCACCCGGACGGCGTGGACGGTATGATGGCACTCTTCGCCGTCAACCACCGTTCAGGAAACCGAGGAGGCGGGCATGAGACGATGGATACGGACGGCGGTCGCGCTCGCGCTGGCCGGTTCGCTCCCGACCGGGATGCCGGTTGCGCACGCCGGCCAGCTACCCGACGACGTCAGTCCGGAGTCGCGCAGCCGCCTGCCCCCGATCGACCGGGAGGAGCTCGACCCCGCGCGTCGCGCGGCGTACGACGCGGCGGTGGCGGGCCCGGCCGGCGCTCCCACCGGGGCCGCGGCCCTGCGGCTGCACGGGTCGGGCGCGAGCCTGCGGTTCGCCGCGCCGATGGGACGGCAACTGACCGAGTTGACGGTCCTGACCACGGCCCGCGAGTACGACCAGCCCTACGAGTGGGCGCTGCACGAGCTCGAGGCGCTCGCGGTCGGGCTCGACGACGGCATCATCGACGTCGTGCGGCACCGGAAGCCGCTTGCCGGCCTGAGCGGCCGCGAGGCGATCATCATCGAGGTGGGCCGGGAGCTGTTCGGCACGCGGGCCTTGAGCGCCGACACCTACGCGCGGGCCCTGGCCCTGCTGGGCAAGACGAATCTGGTCGACGTCATCGACGTGATGGGCCGCTACGCGAGCACCGCGGCCACGCTGACGGCGTTCAACCAGCGCATGCCGTCCGGCTGGCGGCAGTCGCTGCCGCTGCCCTTCACCCACCCGGACGACATCCATCCCGATTCGCGGAGCCGCCTGCCGCTGCGCAGCCCGGCCAGCCGCACCTCGGTGGCAGAGCTCTACGGCCGCATGCTGTCGCCGTCGGGGATCGGTCCGGGGGTCATCCGGAGCTACGGCGCCGGCCAGGACACCCTGGAGGACCGGGTCGGACGACGGACGATGCAGCTCGCCATCCTGGTGACGGCGCGCATGCACGATTCGCAGTACGACTGGACCCTGAACGAGCCGCAGGCGCTCGAGGCGGGCGTCGAGCCGGAACTGATCGACGTCGTGCGCCACGACCGGCCGCTGGACGGCGTCGACGAAGAGGACGCCGCCCTGATCGCGTTCGGCCGGGAGCTGTTCGGCGACCACAACGTCAGCGCGGCGACCTACGCCCGCGCCGAGCAGGCGTTCGGCGTGCAGGACCTGGTGGACGTCGTCGGCCTGATGGGCGCCCACGCGGCGGACGCCGCGGTGCTGGCCGCCTTCGACCAGCAACTGCCGGAGGGAGTGGAACCGCTCCTGCCGCTGGATTAGATAGATAGAGAAGAAACTGGAGTAGAGGATCATCGCTCGCGGTCCCGGTCCGGCTGTCGCTCGCTGCCCCGGCGCGGGCCGGTCGCGACCGGAAAAGCGACGCGGTGCGGTATCGGCGCGAGTGATTCAACGAGCCGGGGTCGGCTCTTGCGGGAGGTTGGCATGAAGGTCGGATTCTCGGTTCTCCTGGCGGCGCCTCTGCTGCTCTGCCTGCTCACGGTCGGCTACGCGCAAGAAGAACCCATCGGTGTGCCGGTGCCGCCCCTGGGCGACGGCCCCTGGGTGATCGACACCGCCGAGCAGCACGAGATCCGGGTCAGCGTCGTGGCCAGGGGGCTGTCGCATCCCTGGAGCATCGCGTTCCTGCCGGACGGCGGGATGCTGATCACGGAGCGTGACGGCTGGCTGCGCGTCGTTCGCGACGACCAGCTCGAGCCGCGGCCCGTCACCGGGGTGCCGGCGGTGCGGACCGACGGCAACGGCGGGCTGATGGACGTGGCGCTCCATCCCGACTTCGCCGACAACGGGCTGGTCTATCTCACCTATACCAGGCGGCACGACGACGGCCGCGGCTCGCCGGCCCTCGCGCGGGGCAGGCTGGAAGGGCACGCGCTGTACGACGTGGAGGATCTGATCGTCACCGAGCCCTTCCACACCAACTCCGGACTCAACGGACGGGTCGCCTTCGGCCGCGACGGCAAGGTCTACATGTCCACCGGCGGCCGGATCCGGGACCTCGACGGCGAGCTCCTCGACGCCCCGCAGGATCCCGCGAGCCTGCGCGGCAAGGTCCTGCGGCTCAACGACGACGGCTCGGTGCCCGAAGACAACCCGTTCGTGGACGAGCCGGGCCATCGGCCGGAGATCTACACCATCGGCCATCGCAACACGCTCGGCCTCATCCTGCATCCCGAAACCGGGAACATCTGGCAGCACGAGAACGGTCCCAACGGCGGCGACGAGCTCAACGCGCTGGCGCCGGGGCGCAACTACGGCTGGCCGCTGATGAGCTTCGGGCGCCTCTATCCCGGCGCGCGGGTGTCCCCGCATCCGACGCGCGACGGCTACGAGTCGCCGCTCGTGGTCTGGCTGCCCGCCATTGCGGCGGCCGGCATGGCGGTCTACACCGGCGACCGGTTCCCGGCGTGGCAGGGCAACCTGTTCGTCGGGTCCCTGCAGATGGGCGGGATTCCGGGCACGGGCCACCTCCAGCGCATCGTCTTCAACGAGCACCTGGAGGAGCTGCGGCGCGAGCTGCTGCTGACCGAGCTGCGGCAGCGCATCCGGGAAGTGCGCCAGGGACCCGACGGCTTCCTCTACGTGCTGACGGACCACGTCGACGACGGCGCGCTGCTGCGCATCGAGCCGGCGCCGTGAACCCACGCGGATCCCGGCCGTGTGACTCCGCACGGCCGGGTCGCCCGCGGGGCGGCCGCACCCCCTCAGCCGACGTTCAGCCTCTTCGTGTCAGGCCGCGTCCCGGTCCCGCCGCCCGGCCAGGAAGCCGTCGAGCGAACCTTCGAGCTTCGCCATGCGCTCGCGGTTTTCGCCGAGCTCGCGGGTCACCTGATCGAACCGCTGGTGCATCTCGCTGGTCAGCCCCTCGAACCGGCGGTTGATCTCGGTCGTGGTTTCCTCCAGCCGGTTTCTGACGTCGTCGATCCGGCGGTTCGTCTCGTCCGTCTTTTCGTCGATCCGGCGGTTCACCTTGGAAATTTCCTCGCGCATCTCCTTCGCGTGTCGGTCGCTGCGGATGAACAGCGTCACCAGCAACGCGATCTGCGCGGTGATGCCGCCCAGGACGCTGACCAGAATCGTGATCGTTTCCGTGCTCAACGATGCTCCCCTTTTCGTGGATTTCTTCGCTGTCTCGGCCAGTATACGAGGGGGCCCGGTGCGCCGGGACGGCGCTCCAGGAGCGCCGTCCCGGCGAGCAAACCCCGGGATGTCCCGCCACTCCGACTCTCGTGCGACTACCTGGCGGCGGCGGCCTCCGCCTCCTGCACGCGCGAGCCGGCCATGATGCCGTGCATGCCGTAGTTGCCTTCGTGGCAGGCGAACTCGAACATCAGCTCCGGGTTCCGCTTCATCGGGTGCTGGGCGGTCCACGAACGCGTCCAGATGGTGTGATCGGTGACCGTGTACTCGTACATCAGGTTCTCGGAATCCATGAGCGTGAACCGCTCGACGAGCGTCAGGTTCTCCCCGGAGCTCAGCAGCGGCCGGCCGATCTGGTCGTGCTTGCCGTTGAAGTGGACCGTCTCGACCACGAGCGTGTCGCCGTCCCAGTAGCCGCGCGAGTCGCCCATCCACTGCCGGAGCCGCGGCGACACGTGGGGCCGCCCGTCGAGCGGGATGATGCGCGCGTCGTAGTTCTGCTCGGCGAGGATGACGACGTGATCGGGGGTCTGGAACAGCATCATGTTGTTGTTGTATCCGCCGGTGCTCAGCGGCGGGCCGGCCTTCGCGTGCTGGATGCAGCGGTCTCCCGCGTCGAGGTCCTCGTAGCTGGCGGCGGGCAGCCGCCCGCGGCGCACGCCCTGGATGCGGGCCGCTTCGGGGGAGTCGGCGCGGCGCCGGGCCGGCTCCGTGAGGACCGGCAGCCGCCCGTCGGCGGGATCCACGATCAGCGAGGTGCGGCGGGTGGCGATCGCCGTGGTGCCCCGGTCCAGCCAGAAGTTGTTGTAGAAGCCGGGCGTGCCGTCCGCCCGCCGGTCGACCTGGTCGCTCGCCGTCGTCGTCTCGGCGGCCCGGTTCAACAGGAGCTCGTTGCGCGCCAGCGTCTCCTGCTCGAGAGTCGCAGCCTCTTCCTCGGTCAGGAACGCCTTGTCCCCCAGCTCCACCGGCCGCTCCAGCGGGGTGAGGGTGCGGTAGTCCCAGGTCCCCTGGAGATCGGGATGGCCCCACGGGGTGCGGGGGCCGGTCGCGTCCGTCGCCTGGGCCGCGGCGAACGTCGGCGCCAGCGCCACGCCCGCGATCAGTGCAATCGCCGCCGCCGGATATCGCTGACTCATCTTCCGTTCCTCCCGGCGCATGCCCGCTTCCGGCTGCGCCCTCGACGGATCCCCATGTTACTCCGCACGCCGACGCTACGCCGCCCGTTCGCCCGGTTCCCGATGCCGCAGCAGGACCACCGCCGGCACGACGAACATGTTCAGCGCGGTCGACGAGAACAGACCGCAGACGATGACCAGGGCCAGCGGGGCCTGAATCTCGCTCCCCGGCTCGCCGAAGCGGAGGGCGACCGGCAGCAGGGCCAGGCCGGTCGAGAGCGCCGTCATGACGATCGGCGCGAGGCGGTCGACCGAGCCCCGGACGACGGCTTCGCGGACGTCGGTCACGCCCTCCTCCTCGCGCAGCCGCCGGATGCGCGACACCAGCATGATCCCGTTGCGCGTCGCGATGCCGAACAGCGCGATGAAACCGATCAGCGCCGCGATGGAGAGCACGCCGCCGCCCAGGAACACGCCGGCCACCCCGCCGATCAGCGCCAGCGGCAGATTGATCATGATGATGGCCGCGTCGCGCGCGGACCGGAACGCGCTGTACAGGATCAGGAAGATGCCCGCCACGGCGCCGATGCCGAGGCCGAGGAGCAGCCGCTCGGCTTCCTCCTCCGCCTCGAACTGCCCGCCGTACTCCACGCGGTAGCCGGCCGGCAGGGTGACGCCGGCGTCCACCTGCGCCCGGACATCGGCCACGACGCTGCCGAGATCGCGGCCGGCGACGTTCGCGGAGACGATGATCCGCCGCTGGGCGTTCTCGCGGCCGATGAAGTTGGGCCCCCGATCCTCCACGATGTCGGCGAGGCTGCCGAGCGGCACGCGGGCCCCGGCCGGCATGTCGAGGCGCGTCTGCCACATCGCTTCGAGATCGGCCAGGTCGTTCGTCTCGTAGCGCAGAATCAGCGGCACGGCGAGTTGCCCGTCGATGATCTGCCCCACCCGGCGCCCCAGCAGCGCGGTTTCCAGGGTGGCGGCCGCCTGCCCGGCGGGCAGGCCGTGCCGGGCCAGCGCCGCCCGATCGAAGCCGACCCGCACCGTCGGAATGTCCGCCTGCGGTTCCAGCGCCACGTCGACGAGACCGGGAACGCCCTGCATCACCGCCAGACCCCGGGTCCCGAGGGCGCGCAGCACGTTCAGGTCGGGACCGAAGAACTTGACCGCGATGTTGGCGCGCGCCCCGGACAGCATGTGGTCGATGCGGTGGGAGATCGGCTGGCCGACGGTGATGCTGGTGCCCGGCACCAGCGACAGCCGTTCGCGGATCTCCTCCAGCACGACCGCGCTCGGCCGGCCGCCCGGCGTGAGGCGCACGTCGATCTCGGCCGACTCCACCCCCTGGACGTGCTCGTCGAGTTCCGCCCGTCCCGTCCGCCGCGCCGTCGCCGCCACCTCCGGCACGTCGAGCAGCAGCCGTTCGACGGCGCTGCCGAGGGCGTTCGACTCCTCCAGGCTGGTGCCCGGCAGGGTGACCGCGCTGATGACCAGGGCGCCCTCGTTGAACGGCGGCAGGAACGCGCGCCCCATGTGCGGAACGGTGGCGAGGGAGCCGGCGAACAGGAGGCCGGCGGCGGCGAGCACCAGCTCCGGCTGCCGCAGCACACGCGGCAGCAGACGCCCGTATCCCCGCCGGAGCGCCGCGGCCAGGGCCGGCTCACGACCCTCCTGGATCCGCCGATCTCCCGGCAGCAGATACGCGCACAGCGCCGGCGTCACCGTCAGCGCCACCACCAGCGACGCGCCCAGCGCGATCAGGTAGGCGAGCCCGAGCGGCTGCAGCAGACGCCCCTCGACGCCGGCGAGAAAGAACAGCGGCAGGAAGACCAGCATCACGATGACGGTCGCGTAGACGATGGACGTGCGGATCTCCCGGCTGGCGCGATAGACCACCTCCAGGACCGGCCGCCGGGCCGCCTCCGGCAGGGCCGCGTTCTCCCGCAGGCGCCGGGCGACGTTCTCGACGTCGACGAGCGCGTCGTCGACGAGCGCGCCGACCGCAATCGCCATCCCCCCGAGCGTCATGCTGTTTATCGACAGGCCCGCCAGCCGCAGGCCGACGACGGCGGCCAGGAGCGACAGCGGAATCGCCAGCAGCGTGATGGCGCCGGCCCGCAGGTTCGCCAGGAACACCAGGGTGACGAGGACCACCAGCAGCGTGCCGTCGCGCAGCGCGCCGTTCAGATTCGCCAGCGCCAGCTCGATGAAGTCCGCCTGCCGGAACAGCCGCGCGTCGAGCTGCATGCCGGCCGGCAGACCCGCCTGGATCGCGTCGAGCACCCGGTCCAGATCGGCGGTCAGCGCCAGCGTGTTCACGTCCGGCTGCCGGTGGATGCCGAGAATCACCGCCGGCTGCCCGTTGCGGGAACCGTCGCCCCGCTTGAGCGACTCCCCCACCCGCACGTCGGCCACGTCCCGCACCCGGACCGGCCGCGTCTCGCGCGTGGTGATGACCGTCGCGCCGATGCCCTCGGCGTCGCGCGCGCGGCCGGCCCCCTGGATCAGGTACTCCTGCCCGCCGGCCCGCCGGAATCCGGCCGAGGTGTTGCGGCTGGCGCGCCGCAGCGCCGCCTCGACCGCGTTCAGGGGGACGCCGTAGGCGGCCAGCCGCGCCGGGGCGACCAGCACCTCGAACTGCCGGCGTTCGCCGCCGATGACCGTCACCTGCGCGACGCCCGGCGTCGCCAGCACCCGCCGCCGGACCATCGTCTCCGCCGTCGTGCGCAGCTCCAGCGGGGTGTGCGCGGACGACTGGAGGGCGACGAACATGATCTCGCCCATGATGGAAGACAGCGGCGCGAGCACCGGCGGGTCGACCCCGTCGGGCAGCGCCGCGGCCGCCGCCAGCTTCTCGGTCACCGTCTGCCGCGCGCGGTGGACGTCGGCGCCCCAGTCGAAGTCCACCCAGACCACCGCGATCCCGACCGCGGTCGACGAACGCACCCTGCGCACCCCCGACGCCCCGTTCAGGGCCGCCTCGATGGGGAAGGTGACCAGCGCCTCCATGTCGGTCGGCGCCATCCCGCGCCCCTCGACCAGCACCGTCACCGTCGGCGCGGTCAGGTCCGGCAGGACGTCGACCGGCATCCGGACCGCGACCCAGGCGCCCCAGACGAGGAAGGCGGCGGCGGCGGCGGCCACCGCAAGGCGGTTGCGCAACGACCAGCGGATGAGGGCGTCGAGCAGCATGGCGTGTCGTCCAGGTCCGGACCGGTCGACGCGACCCGGAGGCCGCGCCGGTCCTCCTTCAGTGCGTGTGCCCGTGCGCCGGGACCTGCGGCGACAGCGCCGCCAGGCGGATGAGCGGCGCCCCCCGCACGACGACCCGCTCGCCCGGCGCGACGTCGCCGGCGATCTGGACCCGGCCCGCCTCGCGGTTGCCCAGCCGGACGGGCCGCCGCTCGAAGCTCTCGCCGCCCACCTGCACGAAGACCACCGGCTGCCCGGCATCGTCGACGACCGCGCTCTCGGGCACGGTCACCGCCTCGGTCGCGGCGGACGCGAAGATCCGCAGGGACACGGCCTGGCCGACGGCCAGTCGCCGGTCGGGATCCCGCAGTTCGTAGATGATCGGAACCGTGCGCGCCTCGGGGTCCAGCACGCGGCCGACCGCGATCAGCCGGTCGAGCGCGATCGGCGCGTCGAAACCCGGGACGTCGAGCTCCGCGCCGGCCAGCCCGTCGATTCTCGCCAGGGCCGCCTCCGGCAACGACCCGACCACGTGCACCCGGTCGAGGGCGATCAACCGGAACAGCCGCATCCCCTCCTCGACGCTGGCCCCCGGCGTCGCGTCGGACGCGGCCACGACGCCGCCGATGGGCGCCCGCAGCACGAAACGGGTGTCGCGCCCGCCCTCCCCCTCGCCGGTGCGCGTGGCGTCGAGCTGCGCCAGGTGCGCCTCGGCGGCGGCCACCCGCGCCGCGGCCGTCCGCGCGGCCATCCGCGCCTCGAGCCGCCGCCGCTCGGGCAGGGCGCCGGCCGCGACCAGCCGTTCCACCCGCGCCCGTTCCGCGCGTTCCAGTTCCAGCGCGTTGCGCGCCTCGGCCACCGCAAGCTCCAGCGCCGGCCGGTCCTCGCCATGGCCGCTGCGGGGAATGACCTCGGCCAGCGGCTCGCCGCGGGACACGCGGGACCCGACCGGATACGCCGGCAGATCGTCCGCCAGCCGGCCCGCGACCGGGGTGGTCACGTCGGCGCGGCCGCCGGTGCGCGGCGCTATCTCGGCCGCAATCACCAGACTCTCGGCGATCTGCCGCTCCCCGGCCGGGGCGGTGGCGAAATCGAGGGTCCACTGCTGCTCCTTGAGGAACGGGATCGATCCGTCCTCTTCCTCCCCGGCCGAGTCGAGCGCCGCCGCGGCGGCGGGCGTGAGCACCGTGACCTCGCCCAGGTCGTGACGATCCGCCAGCCCCGGCGCGTCCAGCAGGACGGAGAGGCGGTAGCGGCCGGCGCGCGACGGCGTGACGTCGACCCCGAAGATGCCGGGGCGTCCCGGGGCATCCACCGTGAACGTCTCCTCCCGGCCGCCGGCCAGCCGGACCTCGGCGCTGCCGGCCCGCAACGGCTCGAAGGTGGCCAGTGCGGTGAAGTGAATGGCGAACCGGCTCGTCTCGCCCTCGACGAGCGGCGGGTACTCCATGAACAGCTCGCTGCGGCCGGTCCAGCGCGTCTCGACCACCGGCGGCGCCTCCACCGCGTCGACCGCCTCGACGGCGCCCGCCCCGCCGCCGCACGCGAGCGCGAGGCAGGCCGACAACGCCCCGCCGGCGCCGATACCTGTCCGGGTCTCGAAGGTCATGGCCCCGCCTCCCCTCCCACTGCAGCCGGAAACAGACGCACGCGTTGCTCTTCGACGCGGCTCCCGAAAGTCATGGCGCCGCCTCGCTTCCTACCGCCAGATCGAGATTGACGGCGGCCCGGCGCGCCGCGGCGGACAGCTCCAGCAGGCGGAGCCGGGCGCGGAGCACCACCCGATGCGCGTCGAGCAGCTCCAGAATGCCGTATTCGCCTTCCTCGTACGCCGCCGCGGCGATCCCGGCCAGCTCCGCCGCCGGCTCCAACGACTCGCGGCGATAGCGCTCGGCCAGGACGCGGTACCGCGAGGCCTCGGCGTGCGCCGCGCGGACCTCGCCTTCGATGCGGGTCCGCAGCGCCTCCCGTTCGGCGCCGGTTCTCGCCCGCGCCGCTTCGGCCCGCGCCACCTGCTGCTGCCCCCGATTGAACAGCGGGATCGCCAGCGTCGCCCCGACCACGTAGCCCGACTCCCGCGCCCGCGAAACGCCGCTCCGCTTCAGACCGGCGGTGACCGCGGTCGCCGGCAGGCGCAGCCGCTCCGCGGCGCGCCGCTCGAGCGTCCAGCGGTTTTCGCCCAGGGCCAGGGCGCGGTAGTCCTGCCGTTGCGCCAGCGCCCGGGTCAGGAGCGCGCCGGCGCTCGGGACGGCCGCGCCGTCCAGGAGCCGTCCCACCGCCGACAGCCCGTCCGGGTCCGTCCCCGGCGCCAGAAAGGACGCCAGCCGGGCCTGCGCCGTCGCCCGATCGATGCCGGCCGCCGTCAGGTCGGTCTCGACGTCGGCCACCTCGCGCTCGGTCCGCAGACGGTCGAACCGGGAGCCCTCCCCTTCCCGCTCGCGGGCGCGCAGGACGCCGACGAGGCGCCCGAGATCCCCCACGCCGGTCTGCAGCGCGGCGGCGCGCTCCTGGGCGAGCAGCAGATCGGTGAAGGCAAGACGAAGACGCGTCTCGAACGCCAGCCGCGCGGCCTCGGCGCGCGCCCCCGCCGCCTCGCCCGTCCGCGCCGCCGCCTCGCGGAGCAGGCCCACGCGGCCCCGGAGCGGCAGTTCCTGCGAGACGAGCAGGAAATCGTCGACGCCGAGGCCGGTGTCCTCCCGCGTGTAACCGGCGGTCGGATTGAGGAGCACGCTCCGCTCCCGGGCGTCGGCCTCGATCTCGCGCACGCCGAGACGCAGCGCCTGCAGATGGGGATGCTCCGCGCGCATCCGCTCCAGCGCCCGCTCCTCGGTCAGCGGCTGGCCGGACGCGGCCGGCGTCGACACTCCCAGGAACCCGGCCAGCAGCAGCGATCGCCGTCGACGCATGTGTCGTCCTCTCCCGACGCCGTCCGGGCGGACGGCGTCCCTTCCTTTGCGGAACGTCCACCTGCGGGCGGGGGCAGCCGCGCACCGCGGCGGACGAAGCGTCAGGAACCGACGGGAGGGGCGCGGGCGGCGTCGCCGGACAGGGGCGGCGGGTCGGGACCCGTGGTCGCGTCGACGGGCGTGTGCACGCCGCACGGGTCCGGCGGAAGGCCCGCGCCCGGCAGGCAGGTGAGCGCCCCGGCCGGAGCGACCCACGTCGGGGAGGTCTCCACCGCAACCGCCGACAGGGCGACCGCGGCGTGCCGGTGCCGGTCACCGGCCGGCGCGAGGACGCCGCCGGTATCGGCGGCCGGCCCCCCGTTCAGATGCCAGTGGGCGCCGGCGGCGTGATGGTGAGCGCAGTGCGCATCGATCCGCCGTCCGTCCGATGCCGCCGCGCCGTGGTCACGGCCGTGCGCGTGCACGTGCAGGAACGGTGCGGACGCGCCGGACGACGCCAGCGCCGCGACGAGCAGCAGATGGGCGACCCGCTGCAGCATCTTCCTATCCTTACGGCCGATCCGCCCGCTGTCAACCTTCGAGAGCGGGCAGGCGCATCGCGGCGGACGGGAATGCGACCTCTCCCGCCGCCCCCTCGCAGGGAAATTCCGGATCCCAACGACAGATCCGACACCCGCCGGGCGATCATCCGAAGCCTTCGAACACACCTGGAACGCCACGCTTCCGCAGTTCCTGCACTTGGCATTCCAGCCGCTGGAACGCCGCCAGTTCGCGCAGCGGACCGAAGTCGTCGATTCGTTCGGCAACCTGACTTGCGCGGCCTCCCAGATCCCGATTGAACTGGCGCAATCGCCGTCCGGTAAGTTCGCTCGCCTGGCGCAACAGTGCATGGAGAACCTGCTTGGGATCCGGCAGGTCCTCGAGTGTCCCGACGCCAGGCATCTCCAATGGCCGGCGACCAGCGGGATTCCCCGCCGCCGTTCTCAACGCGCTCTCGTCGATGAGCAACCACGCTTCCTGCATGCGCACCGGAACGACACAGATCACCGGCAAAGTCCTTCCGCTCGCGCTTTCCTCAAGGGAGCCGCGGATCTCCTCCTCGCGTTCGTCGATGGGTTTCGTCTCCGCGTCCCGGTGCACGAAGAGCAGATCGCACGGGTACAGCTCGATGCTTCTCTCGATGCGCTCGGCCAGTTTCCTGGGTGGCTTCAACAAGCGCCGGAGATCGGAGAATGCCGGCTGAACGGGAACTCCCTCGCAGTGCTGCCGGAGCAGCCAGCGAAGAACAGGTACGAGCGCCCGATCGGAAGAACCGTCAGCCACCAACGTAAAACGGAGTTCCTGCATTCGACCACACTCACGACGAAGAGGCAGGGAAAGGCAACCACCTTTGCATGTCGTGCCGGTCGACGACTCGCCTTTCCATGACGGTCTCAGCCTCCTCGGCGCTCTTCGGAAGCACTGGGTTCAGATAGGCCAGCAGGTCGCCGCGGGCCACGCAGTTCGATGCCGTGCTTCTCTTCGTTCTCCACGTATCCGACAGATACTGAGGGCGAGCTTCCCTGAACCGATGCTTCTGTTCATCGACGGTCTCGACGGCCTTGACGAACACGACGCTGTCGTCCGGAACTTCCTGAAACACCGCCGGCGAGTGCGTGTTGACGATCACCTGCCGCATGGGATTGTCCGGCCCCTTCGGTTCGGACGTGTCCACCGCGATGTCGCGCAGCAGTTGCAGGATGGCCGGAATCCGTTCCGGATGGATGCCGTTCTCCGGTTCCTCCAGGCAGAGCACTCCCTGAACTTCGGGGTCCATCTCCACCACCGCCAGCGCCAGGAACCGCAGAGTGCCGTCCGACAACGCCCTCGCCGGATGCAGAGTGCCCTCGGCGTTCTTCACGTACAAGGTGAAGATCTCCCGCTTTTCGTCCCGGTCGATGCGAACCTCCCGCACGTCGTCGATCAGTCCCGTCAACCGCTCGGCGACACGGCCGTAGGTCTGCGCCATCCGTGCCTCGTACAGCGAACTGTCGCCATCCTGCCCGGCGTTACGGGCCAGGCGATACAGGGTAGCCGCCAGGTGGCTGCCATCCGGCCTCAAGTGTGGAGAAGCCGTAAACTCGTCCGGCCGCCGGAGCGCTGACGGCTCCAGTTGCAGCATCCGCCACGACTGCATTTCCCGGCGCGCGACAACCACGGTGGGACTCTCCGCCGCGTTGGCGGCCGAAAGTACCGTGCGCGGCAGGTTGGTCGCCGGCCTGCGCAACGGACGCCCGCTGCTGCCGCCGTCCTGATGCAGCTTGATGACTCGGTGATCACCATCTCCCTCGGTCGAGATGAAGGCCGGCGCGCGGCGCTGGCCGCGTACGACTGACCGCCGCCAGTCCTTTACGCGGTGAGGAAACTGCAGGTGCTTCCATGCATCGCGCTGCGCGATGTGCACCAGTTCCTCCCTGAGTATCTCCAGAGCGCCCGAAACCGGGCCGTCACCGGTCTCCCGGTAGGCCAGCTCCAGCGCGTAGCGGAGAAACGTGATGCTGGCCTCCGCTTCCTGCCCCAGATCGTCGACTGCCTTCTCAGGCACGATCATCTCGGCGGTGAAAGACATCCGTGCGGCATGGCGGTCACCGGCCCGGTGGAAGAGGTTGCGCACGTCCGCGGTCCGGCTGTCCTGATCGCGCACCGACGCGGCTGCTTCCATCAACGTGTGATCGGCAAGCGCCTGCAGGAATCGAATGGCGTCGAACAGGTTCGACTTGCCGGCGCCGTTGGGTCCGATCACGCAGGTGAACGGACCGAAACGCACGTCGACGTCCACCAGGTTCTTGAAGCCGGAAACATGGAGGCGGGTCAGCATGTTCGTTTCCCCGCGCGAGAGAGTTCGTTCGTCATCATCCGTGCGCCGCGGGCCGGCGGCGCCGTGCCAGGACACGATGCACTGCCTGCGCCGGCGCCGCGCTCTCGCCGGAGACGCTCATCGACGATCCCCGCAAGCCAAGGTCAATCCGTCCATCATAGTCCCTGGATGAAGCCCGCCGGTCCCCGACCGGCGCACCGAACGCGAAGCCTCCCTCGTCCTTCCCGACCGAAGCCGACCCGCCGCGTGATGCAGAATAGGCAGAAGAATGCCCGCAGCGACCAGCCTCCGGGAGCTCGCCGGCCGCCGCGTCCGGTTGCCGGGGCACTTCGTCGGCGAGGTGATCATCGAGGACGCCCGGCCCCTCGGGTCCGGCGCCGAGCTCCGCGTCCGGCTGCCGGGCGGGGAGCTCGACGAGGCGGTGCTCTCCGCCGACGATCTGGCGCCGCTGTTGTCCGCCGGACCGGCGCCCCCCGCGGCGCGACCGGCCGCGGATCCCGAACATCTCCGCCTGCTGGTCGAGTCCACCCGCATCCGTCTGGCCTGGTCCTGGGACCGCCAGTTCGCGGTCAGCCTGTCGGGCATCCGCACCCTGCCGCATCAGATCGAGGCGGTGTACCGCAAGATGCTGCCGCAGCCGCGGTTGCGTTTCCTGCTCGCCGACGACCCCGGCGCCGGCAAGACGATCATGGCCGGGCTGCTCGTCAAGGAGCTCAAGCTGCGCCAGGCGATCGACCGCTGTCTGATCCTGGTCCCGGCGCCGTTGACGATTCAGTGGCAGGACGAGCTGCTGCGCTTCTTCGGCGAGCCGTTCCAGATCGTCCACGCCGCGAACGACCAGCAGCAGTTGCTCAATCTGTGGGAGCGCGAGGCGCAGGTCATTGCGTCGATCGACTACGCGAAGCAGGACGGCGTCCGGGAGCGCGTCTGGGGCCTGCATTGGGACCTCGTCATCGTCGACGAAGCGCACAAGTGCAGCGCGTACACCAAGCGCGCGACCGGCCGCGGCGACGAGGTGGAACGGACCAGGCGCTATCAGCTCGCGGAACGGCTCTCCGAACACTGCGACAACCTGCTGCTGCTGACCGCGACGCCCCACCACGGCGACGACGACCGCTTCGCCCACTTCATCCGCCTGCTCGACCGCGACCTCTTCCCCGAGCCGCATCGCTTCGGCGAAGAAGCCAGGCGGGTCCGGCGCGAGATCCTGCGCCTCGGCGAGGACTGCCCCTGGTCGCTCCGCCGCCTGAAGGAAGACCTGAAGGACCTGCGCGGGCGGCGGCTGTTCCCCGACCGTCACGTCCGGACGGTCAGCTTCAGCCTCGGTGCGGACGAGTACGCCGTCTACAAGGCGGTGACGGCGTACATCAACGAGTTCCTGCCGCGGGCGGCCGGCAGACGCAAGAACAGCGTCGCCCTCGTGCGCACCGTCTTCCAGCGCCGCCTGGCCAGCTCGACCCGCGCGATTCACGAATCGTTGCAGCGCCGCCGGAAGAGGCTGGCGGACCTGGTCGAGGAACTGGAGCGGCTGCCCCCGGCCCGGCGGGCGCTGCGGCTGGCGCAACTCGCCGGAAGGCTGGCCGACACGGAGCAGGACGAGGACGATCTGGACGAGACGACCCGCGACGCCCTGACCGACGAGGCGACCGCGGCGCTGGAACTGGACCGGCTCCGGACCGAGGTCGCGGCGCTCGGCGACGTGGCGGCGCGCGTCGGCCGCCTCCGCGACGGCGGGCGCGACTCCAAGCTGGTCGCGCTGCGCGACTGTCTGCGGCGGGCGGAGTTCGGCGATCTGCAGGACGGACGCGGCAAGCTCCTCGTCTTCACGGAGCACCGGGACACGCTGCGCCACCTGCGCGATCACCTCGACGCCTGGGGCTATTCGACCTGCGAGATACACGGCGGGATGAACCCCCGCGAGCGCAGGCAGGCGCAGGAGGACTTCCGGACGAGCCGACAGATCTGCGTGGCGACGGAAGCGGCCGGCGAAGGCATCAACCTCCAGTTCTGCCACCTGATGGTCAACTACGACCTGCCCTGGAACCCGACCCGCCTGGAGCAGCGTCTGGGCCGCATCCACCGCATCGGGCAGTCCCGCGACGTGCATGCGTTCAACTTCGTCGCGACATCCTCGGACGACGGCCAGCCGGTCATCGAGGGGCGCATCCTGGAGCGGCTGCTGAACAAGCTGGACCTGATGCGGGACGCCCTCGGGGACCGGGTGTTCGACGTCGTGGGCGAAGTGCTGTCGCTGAACCGCATCAACCTCCCGGACATGCTCCGCGACGTGGCGTACGAGCCGCGCCGCCTCGACGACTGCCTCGACGCCATCGACCGCATCGATCCGACGCTGCTCGGCCTGTACGAAGAAGCGACGGGCATCGCCCTGGCGCGGGCGCACGTCGACTTCTCCGCCGTCGCGAAGTCGAATCTGGAGGCGGAAGAGCGGCGGCTGATGCCGCGGTACGTCGAGGCCCACTTCCTGAACGCGGCCCGGGCCGTCGGGCTGCGCACCGAGGCGCGAGCGGACGGCCTCTGGCGGATCGAACACGTGCTCGCCGACCTCCGCTCCGATCGGCTCGCCGCCGTCCGGCGTCTCGGGAAACCGGACGCCGGCTACCGCAAGCTGACCTTCTACAAGGAACATCTGGAACAGGACCGGCACCTCGACGCCGTGCTGCTCGGTCCCGGCCATCCCCTCTACGGCGCGGTGGACGAAAGACTGCGGGAACGCCTGCGCGCGATCGTCGGACACGCGGCGGCGTACGTGGACCCGGCGGCCGAGGCGCCGTACCGGCTCCACTTCTACGAGATCGCGGTACGCGGCCAGACGACGACCGGCGAGGCGGCGACCATTCACGCGGAGCTCGTGGGCGTGCGCGAGGAAGCCGGCGCCGACGCCGCCGCCGACCGGTACCGGCTCGTCCCGGCCGACGTGCTCATCGACCTGCCGGCGCATCCGCGCCCGCCCGAGACGCTGCCCGCCATCGACCACGAACCGGTCGCCGACTACGTGAAGTCGACGGTGCAGATGGACCGCCGGGAGGCGGCGCGGACCGAGCGCGGCCGTTACGCCGACGTCGCGCGCGACTACCTGGACCGGTCGTTCGACGCCCGCGTCAAGGCGGCGCAGAACCGCGTGATGGCGCTGCGGGCGCGCGAAGCGACGGAACCGGACGTCGCCCTGGCGCGGCAGCGCGCGGAACAGGAGCTCGACGATCTCGCGCGCTCGCGGTCGGAACGGCTGGCCGGCGTCGAGCGGCTGCGCATCGCCCGCCACGGCCCGGTGCGTCACGTCGCGAGCTGCCTCGTGCTGCCGCCGTCCACCGCGGCGGGCGGCGTCCCGCAGTCGGCCGCGGAACCGGACGCGGCGCTGAACCGGCGCATCGAGCTGGCCGCCGAAGACGTCGTGGTCGCCTGCGAGGAGGGCCGCGGCCGCGAGTGCGAACGGGTCGGCCACCTGAAGGTCGGCTTCGACGTCCGCAGCCTCGCGCCGCCGGACCCGCAGACCGGGTACCGCGACCCGGCCGACGGCGTGCGCCGCATCGAAGTCAAGGGCCGCAAGCGCGGCCAGCCGGTGCGGCTGACCACCAACGAGTGGTACAAGGCGCAGCAGCTCGGCGACACCTACTGGCTGTACGTCGTGTGGGACCCGCTGGACGACCCCGATCCGGTCCCGCTCATGATCCGGAATCCCGCCGCGCGCCTGGATCACGCGAAGCGGGAGGTCGTGACCGCCCGCTACTACGACCTGCCGGCCGACGCGGTGGAGCAGGCGGCGCGGGAACAGGCGAACGAGCCGCGCGGCGCCGGCGGCGCGGCGGCGTGTTGACGAGGCGTCCGTGGCACACTATTCGCGCCGCGCGCACCCGGAGAACCCTCGATGAAGAACGTGGCACTCGCGGCGCCGGATCGCGCGCCCGAGGAGATTCTGGAATCCCTCGCATCGCCGAGCGGCGCCGGCCGCCTCAAGGACCCGACTGAATGCGCGTAACCCGGATCGAGATCCGGCGCTTTCGATCGATAAAGCACCTCGTCGTCGATCTGGGCGAGACGACGGTGTTCGTCGGTCCGAACAACGCGGGCAAGACGGCCATTCTCGATGCGTTGCGCATCGCCTTGACGCGCCGCTGGGGCCAGCGCGGCACTGGATTCACCGAGTATGACGTTCATCTCGCCCACGACACCGACGATCCGAAGACGTCCGCCGGCGTGAGCATCGAGCTATGCGCGGAAGAGTCCGCTCCAGGCGAGTGGCCGGACGCCGTTGCGGAGGATCTCGACCAGATCGTGCAACTGGACCTCGACACCGGCCTCCGTTCCATCGTGCTGCGGACGCGGTGCGCATGGAGCGAAGACAGCGGCGCCTTCGAACCGAGCTGGGAATTCCTGAACGTGAAGCGGGAGCCGCTCGCCGGACGCGGCGCGCGCCGGATCAACCTGGAGCGGTTCTGGCGCTATCTGCCGGTGTTCTATCTCGACGCGCTGCGCGACGTCGGCGACGAGTTCTCGCCACGCTCGCAATTCTGGGGACGGCTGCTCAAGGCGCTGGAGATTCCCGCCGGCCTGGAATCCCGGGCGTTGCGCGTTCTCGATTTGCTCAATCGTCGCCTGCTGAAAGCCGACCCGCGCCTGCAGCACATCGCCGACACGTTGTCCGGCGCCACCAGAATCGCCGCACGGGATCGGGACGGCGGGCTGGACTTGCGCCTGGTGCCGCTGAAGACCTGGGACCTGCTCTCCAAGGCCGAGATCATCCTTCGCAACGCGCCGGACCAGCCGTGGCTGCCGCTCCGGCGTCAGGGCCAGGGAATCCAGAGTCTGTCGGTGATCTTCCTGTTCCAGGCGTTCGTCGATCATCTGCTGCGCGAGCTGTACGAGCCGGACAGCGAACCGGTGCTCGCCCTCGAGGAGCCGGAAACGCACCTTCATCCTCAAGCGGCCCGCACTCTCTGGGCGCACGTCGACGCGCTGCCCGGCCAGAAGATCGTCACCACGCACTCGCCGTTCTTCGTCCAGCACGTGCCGTTCCGCGATCTGCGCGTCGTACGCCTCTCCGCGAACGGTTCCGAGGTGCGGTCGCTGCCTGCCAGCTTCTCGGCGACGATTCCGGTCCTCGACGGTCTCGACGCCGTGGTGAAAGGCTCGACGGGACTGCTCCGTTACGAACCTGTCTCGGAGACACTCACCGTCAGCGGGGCGCTGAGCCGCCACCACTACCGCGCGCTGCTCGCGTGCTGCGGTACGCACGACCGACGCAACGAAATCGAGTCCGCGCTCCGGGACCTGCGCGATCGGTCGGCCCTGTACGTCACGGATCCCGAGCTTGACAACCTGGAAACGTTCGCCCGGCGCATGCGCGGGGAGATCTTCTTCGCCGAGCGCTGGATGATCGTCGAGGGACAAGCCGACTACCTCGTCGTCCACGCGCTGGCGCCAGCGCTGGACTACGATCTCGACCAGCACGGCGTGGCGGTCATCGACGCCCAGAACAACGGCAACCCGGCCACGTTCGCGGCGCTCGCCCGCGCGCTCGCGATCCCGTGGCTTGCCGTGTTCGACGGTGACGGCCCCGGACGAGACTATGTCCAGGCCATCCGGCGTCGTGGGTTCGCCGATGCCGAAGTCGATACACGATGCCGCACCCATGCCGTCGGCGATCTGGAAGCACAGCTCGTGTCCGACGGGTTCGGTCCGGTGTTGCGTGACGTCCTGACCGAATGGAACGTTCCAGCCGCGCAGGCGCTCGAGGACGAAGCGCTGCAGGAACGGCTGAGAAACAGCAAGACGGCCTACGCAGCGGCGCTCGCCGCCCGGATTCGCAACGACCCCGACTTGGCGCAACGCGCGCCGGCTGCCTTCCGAACCGCAATCGAGGAACTGCGGGGGCTCGAGTGATGGACCATCCACTGGCATCGTCGATCGCCGAGCTGACCGACGTCCAGCGCCAGGCCGTCGAGTGGAGCGGCGGCCCGCTGCTCGTCCTTGCCGGACCCGGCTCCGGCAAGACGCGCGTGCTCACGTGCCGCATCGCCCGTCTGCTCGATGCGTCGCGGGATCAGCGCTTTCGCATCCTCGCGCTGACGTTCACCAACAAGGCGGCGCACGAGATGGCGAGCCGGGTCACCACTCTTGCGCCGGGGCTCGAAGGGCGTGCCACCATCGAGACCTTCCATGGCTTCTGTGCGGAGGTGCTGCGGCAGCATGGCGTGCATCTGGGCATCAAGCCGGATTTCGCGATCTATTCGCAGACGGCGGATCGACAGGCGGTGCTGAGCGACGCGCTGCGTCGAAGCGGCGCGCGGAATGCGAGCGACGCCGCCCGGCGGCTCCTGCCGTGGATCGAGCACCTCAAGGAGCGGCTCGTGGAACCGGAACAGGCGGAACCGCACCTTGCCGCCGCGAACGGCGCCGTCGCCGAAGACGCCGGCCGCGTTGCGCGCGCCTACCGCTTGTACGAGGACGAACTCCGCCGCGTCAATGCGCTGGACTTCAATTCGCTCATTCTGGAGGCGCACCGGCTGCTCGCCTATCCGGCGCTGGTCCGGCAGTATCAGACGTCCTACCGGTACTGGCTGGTCGACGAGTTCCAGGACACCAACGGGGCGCAGTACGAGTTGCTTCGCCGCATGGCCGGCGGAAACTTCCGGCAGGTCTTCGCCGTCGCCGACGACGATCAGACGATCTTCGAGTGGAACGGCGCGAACGTGCGCCGCATCGGCGATCTGGTGCGGGACTTCGGCTGCGACGTGATTCAACTGCCGACGAACTTCCGCTGCCCGCCGCACATCGTCGAAGCCGCCAACCGCCTAGTCGTCTACAACGCGGTCCGCGCGCGGGCGAAACGACCGGCGACGGCTGCGAACGGCCGTTCGGCATCCCCCGACGACGATCGAATCCGGTGTCTTGCATTCGACACCGACGGGGAAGAGATCACCGGCGTCGCCGACGACATCGCGCGCCTGGACGCCGAAGCCCGCAGCGACGCCGCCGTGCTGGCCAGAAACCGCGCACCGCTGCAGGAAATGCACGACGCCCTGAAAGAGCGGAGTATCCCCGCGAATCTCGATCTGCGACGCGACGACTTCGTATCCCCCCAGTTCCGCTGGCTCGTCGCCTGCCTGGAGCAGGTCCACCGGCCGCTGGATCGGCGCAACATGGCGGTGCTCGTCCGGTCGTTCGACCGTTTCGCAGAGGCCTACGTGGACTGGGGTTCGATCGTGTCGCGGTCGGAGTCGGAAGGGATCACCCGTCTGTCGGCCTGGACCGACTGCGTTCGTGAAGCCGGAGTGGCGGGTGCCGAAGCGCTGGTCGATCCGATTGCGAAACTCGCGGCCGGAGCCATCAATCCCGCCGCCGCCATCGACCAGGTGCTCGCGTACTTCGAGAACCATCAGCCGGACGACGATCTCAAGGAAGACCTGAGCGCGTGGCGGAGACTCTCCCGAGAAATCCGGGACGTTCGCGGCCGCACATCGCTCGATCGGTTCCTGCAGGAACTGCACCTTCGAACGAAGGAACCCGTCCCCCCGCCGGGGTCCCTTTCTCTGATGACCATTCACCGCGCCAAAGGGAAGGAGTTCGACACGGTGTACCTGATCGGCATGGCGGAAGAGATCCTCCCATCCTGGCGCAGCCTCGAGAGCAATGCCCGGATCGAAGAAGAACGTCGCGAGTGTTTCGTCGCCATCACCCGTGCGAAGCGGCGCCTGATCCTGTCGCGGGCGCGCCGCTACCGGGGGCGGCCGAAGGCCCCATCGCGTTTTCTCGACGAAATGGGCTGCCTGAGCGATTTCCCGTCCGGTGACGCCGCACGGCGGATCGGATGACGATGACCATGAACGACCGCCGACTGATCGAGGACTACCTGCCGCTGGACGCGCTCAACGCCATCGCGTCCAAGGAGAAGCTCCATCCGCGGCGGTACGTGGAGCTGGTCCATTACTGGCCGGCCCGCCGCCCGATCACCGCATCGCGGGCCGCCGTCTACGCGGCGCTCGTGTCCGCACCGACCTCCGCTGCGGAGCGCGAGGAAGCGGCGTCGTTCGTCACCGCGCTGGCCGCCTACGATCCGAACGCTGCGACAGTCCGCAAGGCAGGCGAACGGATCAGAACCCTGCACGGCGGGAGAGCGCCCAAGGTGCTGGATCCGTTCGCGGGCGGCGGCGCGATTCCGCTCGAAGCGGCCCGGCTCGGTTGCGAGAGCCACGCCGTCGACTACAACCCGGTCGCGCACCTGATCGAGCTGTGCACGCTGGTGTATCCGCAGACGTTCGGCCCGCGTCTCGCGGATGATTTCCAGCGGTGGGGCGCACGGGTTCTCGACCGGATGCGGCGGGAGATCGGCGATCTGTACCCGGCCGTCGAAATACCGCGGACAGAGGACGTGTCCCGTCAGTCGCAGCTCTTCGGCACCGGGGATCAGCAACTCGCCGGGCAGGCCGAGCCGGTCGCGTACATCTGGGCGCGTACCGTGCCGTGCCGACGGCCCGGCTGCGTCGCCCCAGTGCCGCTGGTGCGTCAGGCGTGGCTGCGCAAGAAGGGCGGCGCCGTGGCGGCGGTTCCGCGTATCGAGGGCGGCAACCGCCTGCGCTGGGACGTCGTGTCCGGGAGTTCCACGGGCGAGGTCTCGCGGCAGGCGGAGCAGACCGGCGCGGGACAGGCGGTGTGCGTCGCGTGCAACACACCGGCTCCTTCCGAGCACGTCAAGGAAATGGCGACGGCCGGCCGGATGCGGGAGTCGCTCGCGGCCGTCGTCGGCGCGTTGCCGCCGAAGCGTCGCGGGTCGAAGAAGCGACGCAAGGTGTTTCTGAACCCCGCGTCGACGCAAACGCCTGACGACGACGCGTGTCTTCGTCGGCTCGACGGCCTTCTCGACGACACGTCCCTGGCCCCTCTCGACGAAGAGATGAACACGGCGGATTCGACAACGGTAGCCGGACGCGGCTACGGGATTTCCCAGTGGCGTGAACTGTTCACGCCCCGGCAGCTACTGGTTCTGTTCACCCTCGTCAAGCAGATCCGGCGTGCTCATGCAGAGATGATCGGCGCAGGCATGGCGGAAGATCGCGCGCGGGCGCTGTCTACGTACTTCGCGATGGCGTTCGGCCGCTTCGTCATAAAGTTCAATAGATTCTCGCGATGGGAACCGGCCGTTCAACGCACCAAAGGAGCTATTGGCGAGCGTCACGCATTGAAGATGATCTACGATTTTTCGGAGATCAATTGCCTTTCGAGTACTGAAGGTTGCCTAGCAGCCCGTGGCAGAAGTGTGTCTCGCTGAGTCGCCTGTTCAAGTGGCTTGGCGATGAGCGATTGGGCCGTTGAGCGCGGTCGGCACCCACTGGAGGCCCCAGAAGGGCCTCAGACGCCCCCAGAGGCCGATCTGACACTCGATCCAGCGGAAAATGGCCGAAAGAGCCCGCCCCTGCAGGCTCCGGGGCGTGCCGGTGCCCGTCCGGCGGCGCAGGAGCAGCGCCAGGTTGCAAGCCGCCGCCTGGATGAGCACGCGCTTGCGAACCTCCTCATGACCGCGCACCCACACCCGCCGCATGCCCCCGGTCTCATACTGATGAGCGAACGGACGCTCCACCAGCTCCCCACGCCGCCGTTGCAGACGACGACCCCGAGCCCCACGAGTACGCCGGCGGTTCCCATACAACGCCTTCTGCGCAGCCCGTTTCTCCGGCGGCGTCTCGCCCGTCCGCTTGTCCTGCCAGCGGCGCGGGCCGCGCTCCGGCTCCGAGATGTAGCTGCGGACCTCCAATTCGTCCAGCGCAACCAGCGTCGCGTCGCTGTGATACCCCTTGTCCGCCACCACCTCCTCGACCTCACGTCCGTCCGGCTGCACCGCCTCCACCTGCTCCGACGCCTTCGTCAGCGTCTCCGGCAGCGTCGCCGTATCGCCCTCCGATGCGTCCTGCACCGTCACCGCTACGACGGCACCCGTGTCCATGTCGACCCCGTGCTCCACCTTGTGCGCCAAGTGCGTCCGACCGTCCTTCATCTTCGTGATCTTTGCGTCCGGGTCCTGCGGGGACTGCCAGTCCTTGTTCGACGCCGTCTTGTCCTTCCGCGACCGGTCGAACCGCGCCAATTCCGCCCGCGTCGGCGTCGCTATCCCAGACGCCTCCGCCAACCCCTGCAGAAACGCGTCGTACGATTCTCCCGTGTCCCGACGCTCGATGCTGCGCATCGCCGCGTTCGCTTCCAACGTCGTCGCGTCAATGCCGATCGTCTTCCCCCGAACCAGGTCCGCCTCCGCCGCGCGCTCCAGCACCCACGTGAACACCGCCTCGTGCGTCTCGTCGTCGATCCGCCGGCGCGTCCGCGACAGCGTCGAGTGGTCCGGCGCCGCCTCCGTCAGGTCCAGGCCCAGAAACGACCGTAGACTCAGCGAATCGGCCACCCGCCACGCAATTCCCCGCTCCGACGACACGCCCTCGAAGAACCCGATGAACAGCAACCGGAAGTACCGCCCCGGCTGCAGACTCGGACGGCCCAGTCGTTCCGCGTAGAAGCTCGAGCACAACCTCTCCACGAAGGCGTCAAACCCGGACTCCTCCAGAATCCGGTTCAGCCGCTCGAAGAACGGATGTCCATCGCTCGTCGGAAGGTCCTCGCTGTGCACCCACATCGGCGGCGCCTGCCGCGCCGCCGGTCGCTTGCCCATCGCCATGCAGGCAGTGTAGGACACGCCGCGGGATCCGTCGAGTCCGCGCCCGACTTTTGCCACAGGCTGCTATCTTATGCGCTGGATCGGGAAGCCTATTGCATTCGCGAACTCGCCAAGGTTAGAAACGCATCGGTCGTCACGCGCGGCAGCGCCGAGAAGCTCTTCTATGACGACGAAACGTTCGACGCGGTGATCACCGATCCGCCGTACTACAGCAGCATCTACTATGCGGATCTCTCGGCGTTCTTCTACGTCTGGCTGAAGCGCATCGTCGGCGACCTCTACCCCGAGCACTTCACGCTGTCGGCGCCGCCGAAGCGGCGCGAGGCGGTCGCCCAGACGAGCGAGCACGGCGGGGACGCGGACAAGGCGAAGGCGCACTACCAGAATCTGATGCGCCGCTCGTTTGCGGAGGCGCGGCGCGTCCTGAGACGGGGCGCGCCGCTCGTCTGCGTCTATGCCCACCGGACGACGGAAGGCTGGGCCACGCTGATCCGCGCGCTGGTCGGCGCCGGGCTCACGGTCACCGAGTCGTGGCCGGTGCAGACCGAGTCACAAAGCCGTCCGAACAGCCACGGGGCCGCCGCGCTGTCCGACAGCATCTTCTTCGTCGCGCGTCGGCGGGACGACACCGACACCGGGCAGTACGAAACGGACGTGGAGCCGGAGCTGCACCGGATCGCGCGCGAACGGGTGACGACCCTGTGGGCCGGGGGCAAGGGGATCGGCGGCGCGGATCTGCTGATGGCCGCGGTCGGCGCCGGGCTGCGCGCCTATACGCGGTTCGCGCGGGTCGAGTACGCCAACGGCGAGCCGGTGCCCGCCGAGCGCTACCTGCGCGAGGTCGAGGGCGTCGTGCTCGACGTGATGCTCGACGAGATCTTCGGGCTGCGCGGCGCGGCCGTCGGCTCCGTGGATGCGCTCACCCGGTTCTACATCCTGTGGCGGTTCACCTACCGCGAAGCGAACGTCGAGGCCGGCGACGCCTACGTCTTCTGCTATCCGCAGGGTCTGGAAATCGACGGCCCGAACGGGATCTCGGGATCGGCCCCGGCGCTGGTCGAGAAGTCCGGGAGCAGGTTCCGCGTCCGCACCTTCGAGGAACGCGGCGGCGAAGATGAACTGGGCCTCGCTGCGGACGGCAGACCGGCGCCGCTCATCGACGTCGTCCACCGGATCCTCTGGCTGCTCGATCACCAGCCGGCGGCGCTGCCGGCGTTCATCGAGGCGGCGCGTCCGAACCAGGAGCAGCTTCGTCTGGTCACCCAGGCGCTCTGCGCGCCGGTGCTCGGGCGCTCCGACCTGCTGCACGCCGCCGCCACTCCCGAACTGCGGGCCCTCACTAGGCTGAACGCCAACTGGCGCGGCGTGGTCGACGGCGCCGCGTTCGCCCGCGCGATCGACGCGCAGGTGACCGGACAGCCGGAACTCGCGCTGGAGGCCGACGACCGATGAACGCGACGCTGCGCCCCTGGCTCGAATGTGTGGATCTGCATCCCGACGTCCTGTCGGAGACGTTCTCCGAGGACACCTTCGCGCTCGACCTCGGCGCGCTCGCCGATTATCTGATTGGCGCGGACGCCGGATTGCCTGCTTCGAAACTGCCGCGCGTCCCCACGGTCTACCGCGACGCCGACAGCTTCTTCCGGGCGTCCTATCTCACGCGCGGGCTGCGCTCCCTCCTCGAAGACGTCTTCGGGCGGCTGGCCGGCTCGGGCGGCAACCGCGTGCTTAAACTGCTGACCCCCTTCGGCGGCGGCAAGTCGCATACGCTCGCCGCGCTGCTGCACGCCGCCCGGTCGCCGGCGGCGCTCGCCGCGCTGCCGGAAGCGGCCGGCCTGCCCCGCCCGGCCCGCGTGCGGGTGGCCGTGGTCGACGGCCAGTTCTTCGATGCTACGACCGGCAAGCGCGCGACGGCGGAAGACTTCACGGCGAAGACCGCCTGGGGCTGGATCGCCTGGACGCTCGGCGGCCGGGAGGGCTACGAGATCGTGCGCCGGCAGGACGAGGCGCGCGTCGCACCGGGCGGCGACCAGCTCGTCGCGCTGCTCGAACGCGGTCCGAGCCTGATCCTGATCGACGAGCTGCTCCAGTACCTCATCAGCGCGGGCGGCGTGCGCGTCGAACAGACCACCCTCCGCGACGAGACGCTGATGTTCCTCCAGCGGCTTACGGCTGCAGTGGGCGCCGTGGACGACGCGGTGCTGGTCTACTCGTTGCAGTCGAGCAAGCGCGAATCGCTCGAATACACCAGCCTGTTGCGGACCGTCGAGCATCTGGCCGCCCGCAAGGACCAGCGGCGGGAGCCGGTCGAGGGCAACGAGATCCTCAACGTGATCCAGCGGCGGCTGCTGGCGAGGCCGCCGGACCCGCACGCGGCAAGCCCGGTCGCGGACGCTTGGCGCGAGGTGTTCACCCGGATGCGGCAGGCCCACGCGCAGGGCGAGCCGGAACGCCGGCAGGCGGAGGAGGACGGGCTCGCGCTGCGCGACCGGATCCGGGCGTCGTACCCTTTCCATCCCGCCCTCACCGACGTGATGCGGGAACGCTGGGCGGCCGTGCCGGAGTTCCAGCGCACGCGCGGCGCCCTGCGGTTCCTCGCGTCCTGCCTGCGCGCCGCGCACCGGGCGGGCGGGTCGCGCCTGCTCCTGGGCCCCGGCGACGTCCCGATCCGGGACGCGGACGTGCGCCTCGCCTTCTTCAAGGAGGTCGGCCAGCGGGAGGACTTTCTCGCCTGCCTGGAGCATGATTTCGTCGGCGCCAATGCGCGGACGCGGCGCATCGACGACCGGCGGGCGCGCGAAGTGACCGCCGAGGCCGGCAAACAGCCGGCGGTCCGCCTCGCCACCGCCATGCTCATGTACTCCTTCGGCGGCCTCCGGCGCGCGGGCGGCGAGACGAGCGACCTGCTGCCCCCCGGCATCGGCGAGCCCGAGCTGCTGGGCGTGAACATCGGGCCCGACCTCGACAGCACGACCATTCAGGCCTGCCTCAAGGAACTGAAGGAGCAGTGCCTGTACCTCCACTTCGACGGCGTGCGCTACTGCTTCAAGAAGGATCCCAACGTCACCCTGCTGATCGAACAGGAGGCCGACGCCGTGGCCCGCGCGACGTCCGGGTCCGCGCGCGCATCAGGACGATGCTCGACGAGCGCCTCGCCGGGCAGCGCTCGGCCATCGTCTGGCCGACCGCATCCGGCGACGTGCCGGACCGCGACGCGCAGTTCCTGATCGCGTACCTGCCCATCGAGTTCGCCGCCCTGCCCGCGACCGAGCGGCTGGCGGCGGCGCGGGACCTCTGCGAGCACCACGGCGGCCGTCCGCGCGAGTTCCGGAACGGTCTCGGGCTGGCGCCGCCGGCGGCCGATCAGATCGAGACCCTGCGCCGCGCCGTCCGTTACCTGCTCGCCATCGAGCGCGTCCGGAACCGGTGGCGCGAGCACAACCTGACCGAGGCGCAGAAAAGCCAGCTCCGGGAACGCGAAGCGACCGAACGGACGGCGGCCGAATCCGCGCTCCTCAAGCTGTACGCGGAAGTCTGGTTGCCGGCGGCGGACGGCGGCGGGTTGTCGCTCAACGCCGTCGGCATGGGCGGCCGGCCGCTGCAGACGACGCTGGACGAGAAGAAGCGCGCCCGGATCCATCAGCGCCTGATGGAGTTGCTGACGACCGTCCAGCGCAAGGTCTTCGGAACCGTGGCGCCGGGCCGGATCGTCGATCTGTTCCGGTTGGGCGAAAGTGAATCCGGCGACCCGGGCATCGCCACCGACAAGGTGGCGGCGGGATTCTTCTCGTTCCTCGGCTTCCCGCGGGTGCTGTCCGCCGACGTGGTGCGCACCGCGATCGCGCGCGGCGTGGAGACCGGCCTCTTCGCCTACACGACCGGGCGGCCGGCGCTGGGCGACGACGGGCGCTACCGGATCGACTGGAGCCGCATCGCCTTCGGGCGCAGCGTCGCCGTCGACGAAATCGACATCGATTCCGGCTTCCTCGTCATGCCGGCCGCGCTGCCGGAGAAACCGGCCGCCGCGACCGGAACGCCGGCCGGGGACGACGCCAGGAAGGACAACGCCAGGAAGGACGTCACCTTCGGGACGACCGGCGGCGGCGAGAGCCGAGCCCGGGACAAGGGCAGCGACACCGACTGGACGAAACCGCCGCCGGTCGCCGGTTCGCGCGAGATCGCCATTTCGTTCGAGGCCGACAGAAACGCGCTGTTCTCGGCCTGGACCGCCCTCGCCAACCTCGCCGACGCCGCCGGCCGGATCTCGGTCCGCGTGAAGGCCGCGTCCGAGACCGGGCTCGACCGGGCCCGGATCGAGAACGGCGTCCTGGAACCGCTGCGGGAACTCGGGCTGATCGACGACGAGACCGACGGGTGAACTGGACGAAACCGACATGTGGTTGGCGCCCGAACCCGTTTACCCGCCACGGCGGGAGGTCCGCTGAATGGCGCGCTCCGGCCTGCTGCTCGACCTCGTCCGGGCCGGCGCCCGCGGCGATCGAGCCCTGTTCCGCAAATCGCTGGAAGCGCTCGTCACGGAGGAGCGCGCCAAGCAGCACCATGTGCTGGCGGACCGCCTGGCGGCGCATCTTCAGCCCGGCGGCGCGCCGCCGGCAGGCGGGGGGGCGCCCGCGCCGCGGCGCAACGGGCCGGTCGTCGATCTGTACCACGAGACGTCGCCGGAGCGGCGGCTGGAGGAACTCGTGCTGCCGGACGAGGTGGCCATGCCGGCCGGGAGCTGATCGAGGAGCATCGACGCGCCGACCTGCTGCGCGCGCACAATCTGGAGCCGCGGCACCGCGTCCTGCTCACCGGTCCGCCCGGCAACGGCAAGACCTCGTTCGCAGAGGCGCTCGCGACGGAGTTGGCGGTTCCACTGCTATCCGTCCGCTACGAGTCCGTGATCGCCAGCTATCTCGGGGAGACCGCCGTCCGTTTCTCCCGCCTCTTCGATCAGGTACGGACGCGCCGCTGCGTGCTGTTCTTCGACGAATTCGACGTGGTCGGGAAGGAACGCGGCGACCTTCATGAAACCGGCGAGATCAAGCGGGTCGTCAGCTCGCTCCTGCTGCGCCTGCCGGAGAGCGACGTGCGCGCCATCGTCGCCGAACGGTTGCATCAGTGGCGAAAGCACGTGCCGCCGACCGCAAACCGGCCGACGGCGCAGGCGGACGAGGGCGATGCCTGAGCGACCGCTGCTGATTCTGCCGAACCCCGGCGCGCCGGTTCCCCGCCCCAGGAGAGCCGGCGGTGGCGGCGGGCATCACCTGCCGGACCGTGCACGACAGGCCGAGCGGCTGGCCCCCAAGTTCGAAGCCTTGCAGCAGGCGCTGGACGCGCGCCGCGTGCGGTTGCAGGCCGCTTCGCACGATCTCGTTCCCGAGGAAGTCGTCGTGCTGGAAACCGTCGGGGCGACCGAGAATTTCATCCGCGCCGTGGAGAAGATTCCCGGCATGGAATGGCTCGCGGAGATCGAAGAACCCGACATCCCGCCCGACGAAGACTTCTTCAAGGTCACGCAAGGGAAACCACGCCCGGACAAGACTCTCCGAGGACGTCTGTTCATGGTGTTCACGAATCAGGACGCCTTGCGGCAGATGCTGTCATTGTGGAACGCATGGCAAAAGGAAGGGAGACTGCCACGCGGGCGCGGCGCCTGGAAGTCGGTCTTCGAGAGCCTGCATGACGTCCGGGTATGGGGCGTGAAGGATCGCCTGGATGAAACGGGAGTGCTCGACGATTGGCGCGAACGCATATCCCGCGGCGAGGATACGGTTCCCTGCGAGATCGAGTTGTGGCATCGGGGCGCATCCCCGCGACGCCGGAACGCCCGCGATCGCGTGGCCGGACTTGTCACGGACCTGCGGGGACGGATCGTTGCTGAAGCGGCCGCTGAAGAGATCGCGTATCACGCGCTTCTGGTTCACTTGCCGGTAACCTCCATCGATTCTCTTCTCGACGAAAACGACCGCGACGTGGAATTGGTCCAATGCGAGCAGGTTCAGTTCTTTCGCGCCAGCGGGCAGATGGCGGCCTCGCTGTCGGACGACGGTCAGGAAGAGGACGACCCGGTGCCTCCGGATCGGCCCGCCGTCGGAAACCCGGTGATCGCACTGTTCGATGGCCTCCCCCTGCAGGCGCATCGGCGGCTGCAAGGGCGTCTGATTGTCGATGATCCCGATGACTTCGAGGAAGACTACCCGGCTGCGAGGCGCGGTCACGGAACCGCGATGGCCTCGATGATCCTGCACGGCGACTTGTCGGCCCGCGAAGCCCCGTTGCCGCGGCCTCTGTACGTCCGCCCGATACTCCGCCCGGATCCTCGGGACGGGCGAGGTGAGGATGAGGTCGTGGACGAAGGCGCGCTCGTCGTCGATCTTCTGCATCGGGCGGTTCGTCGACTGTTCGAAGGGGAAGGCGACGAACCGGCGGTCGCCCCGGACGTCGCGGTGATCAACCTGTCGGTCGGCATCCGCGACCGGCCGTTCGATCAGGTCCTCAGCCCGCTCGCCCGCCTGCTCGACTGGCTCGCGTGGCGCTACAAGGTGCTGTTCGTGGTCAGCGCGGGCAACCACCCGCGGCGGATCGAGCTGCGCATCCGGTCGAGCGATCTCTCGTCGCTGTCCGCCGAGGAACTGCAACGTCACGTCCTCCGCTCGGTGGTCTCCGATGCGCGCCATCGACGCCTGCTCTCACCGGCGGAGTCCGTGAACGCCTTGACCGTGGCCGCGGTGCACCACGACGCCTCGACGCGACCAGCGCCGCCCCGACGGCGCGATCCCTACCCTGGATCCGCACTCCCCAGCCCGATCAACGCACTGGGCATGGGATTCCGACGCGCGATCAAGCCGGACCTGCTCTCCAGCGGGGCCGCGTAGTCGTCCAGGACGGGTTGGGAACGACGAAGGATGCGGCAGCGGAGTTGGACGTGTACCGCGGAACGTTGCCACCGGGTCAGCGCGTCGCGGCGCCCGGTGCGGCGCCCGGCGATCAGGCGGCCACACGACACACGCGAGGCACGAGCAGCGCCGCGGCGCTCGTCAGTCGCGCAGCCGGCTCGCTCCACGACGTCCTGGACGAGCTTCGCGCAGATCCCGGCGGCGAGATGATCGACGCCGTGCCGCGGGCCGTCTGGCTCAAGGCGCTGGTGGCGCACGGCGCCGATTGGGGAACCGCCGCCGAGACGATCGCCGCCGTTCTTGGTGACGAACACGGCACGCGCCAAGTCAAGGAACACGCAACCCGACTGCTGGGCTACGGCGCCGTGGACATCGACCGCGTGCGGGAGTGCACGGCCAGCCGCGTAACCGTACTCGGTGGGGGACTGCTGCAGGAGGACCAGTCGCACGTCCATCGCCTTCCGTTGCCGCCGTCGTTGAGCGGGTGGCGCGGCCATCGCCGGCTCACCATCACTCTCGCCTGGATTTCTCCGGTGAACCCGCGGCGCCGGAACTGGCGGCGGGCGCAGCTCTGGTTCTCGCCTCCGAAGACGGAGTTGGGCGTCGAGCGGAAACAAGCGGACTGGCAGGCGGTTCAGCGCGGCACCGTCCAGCACGAGATCCTGGAAGGCGAAAGCTCCAGCGACTTCGTGGACGGCGCGAATCTGGAGATTCAGGTGAGCTGCCGGGCCGACGCAGGTACGCTGGAGGACGAGGCGCCGTACGCGCTCGTCACGACCATCGAGGTGGCGAGCGACCTCTGGGTCTCCGACATCTACGAAGAAGTACGCGCGGCGGTGCAGGCCGCGCACGTGCACGTCACGACGGCGCAGGGAGGCGCTGCTTGATCGGATCCACGCCACGGACCGCGATGTGTGACGGCGGACGTCGCTCGTCAAGTTGTCTACGTCGGACTCGCCCACGTGCCTTACGTCACGGAACGGACGGACATCGAGGTTCGCGCCGATCGGCGCTTCGGGGCTTCAACGTGGAAAGCTGGACCTCGATGACCGGCGGCCGGACGGGGGCGCGATCGCGTACGGCTCGCCCACCCACAACGAGATGATGAACGCCATGACGCCTGCTTTCTGGCGTCAGCGGGCCTCCAGCTTGGCCGGGATCGGCGTCGGCTGGTAGCGCCGGGGACGGCGAATCCATCGGCCTGCCGGGCGACTTTTCTCCGACACGGACGGCTGAACGCCGGGTAGACTAGACGGCTACATGTCCGAAAACACACGTCGGCGCAGATTGGCGCCGGTCGTCGTCGGCTTGGTGCTGGGTGCCCTCTCGCTGCCGGCGGCCGCGCAGACGCCCGGCACGGTCGTCGTCTTGCCGTTCACGAACGTCAGCGGGCAGCCGGCCGACGACTGGATCGGCGCCGGCCTCGCCGAGACGATCGCGGCCGACCTGCGGAACGCCGGGCTGAACGTCGTCGGCTACGGCGCGGCCGACGGCATCGGTCCGCGCTCCGCCGGAAACGGTAATGCAAACGGGAACGGGAACGGAAACGGCTACGGATGGTCCGACACGGGCGAAGCGCTCGACGTCCACCGTCGGCGCGGGATCGCTTGGCTCGTCGACGGCACGCTGCAGCGGTTGGGCGACCGGCTGAGAATCACCGCCCGCATCGTGCACGTCGCAACCGGCGGGATCGCCTTCAGCACCCGCGTCGACGGCGCGCTCGGCGAGCTCTTCGACATCCAGGACGAGATGGGCGCCGCCCTCGCCGCGAGACTTTCCGTGGACGCGGCGGATCCAGCGGTCGCCGCGGCCGGCGCGGCGCTGCCGGCAAGCAGCGGGCCGGCGGAGTCCGACCCGCGAGCCGAACGCAGCGCAGTGACGCCGCCACCGCGCATTCTCGACCCGACGGACCCGGACCCGAGGCCGGCGCGAAGCAATGCGGCGCCACCGGCGCGGCCCGTCCCCGATCCCGCGACTACCGAGCCGCAGCCCGAGCGCGGCGTCACGGGCGCACTGGCGTTCGGCGGACCCGCGGGCGGCGGCGGGACGCCTCCTCGGCGCCGGCCGCTCCGCCCCCGCGGCGGCGGCTTCATCCCGACGCCGCGAACGCGACCGACGGTCGTGATCGGGCGAACGAACAACCCGCCCCGGATCGACGGCCGGCTCGACGACTCGGTCTGGGAGACCGCCACCCACATCACCGAGTTCATCCAGATTGCGCCGGTGGAGGGGGCGCCCGGCACGGAAGCGACCGAGGTGTGGATGGCGTACGACAACGACCACCTGTACTTCGCGTTCTACGCCCACTACTCCCGGCCGGAGGTGATGCGCATCAACCGGGCCGACCGCGAGGAAATCCGCGGCGACGACCGGATGTCGGTGCTGTTCGACCCGTTCCTCGACCAGCAGCGCGCCTACCAGTTCGAGGTGAACGGCTACGGCGTGCAGGCCGACTCGCTCGTCAACGCCGACGGCAGCACCGGTTTCTCGCGGTCGAGCAGCAGTTCCTCCGCCACCCGCGGCAGCGGACCGCGGCGGAGCGGCGGCAGCGGCATGAGCAGCGCGGGTCAGTTCGGCATTCGCGGCGATCAGTCGTGGAACGCCCTGTTCGACACCGGCGGGCAGGTGGTCGAGGACGGCTGGACGGCCGAGATGCGCATCCCGTTCAAGAGCCTGCGCTATCCGTCGCGCGCGGGCGGCGAGGAGCACCGCTGGGGCTTCCAGATCACCCGCATCATCCGGGACAAGTCGGAGGCGCAGTCGTGGTCGCCGATTTCCCGGGGGGTGGCGGGCCAGCTCACGCAGTTCGGGGTGCTCGAGGGCCTGTCGGACATGTCCCGGAGCCGCAACCTGGAATTCCTGCCCGAGCTGACCGGCTTCCGTCTCGGCTCGCTCGACCGGGACACCGGCGCCTTCGACAGGGGCGATCCGCAGGGCGAGCTGGGATTCGGCGTCAAGTACGGCATCACGCCCAACCTGACCGCCGACGTCACGTTCAATCCCGACTTCTCCCAGATCGAATCCGATCGGCCGCAGATCGAGACCAACCAGCGCTTCGCGCTCTTCTACCCCGAGCAGCGGCCGTTCTTCCTCGAAGGGCAGGAGATCTTCCAGACGGCGACGCCGCTGACCCTGGTCCACACCCGCACCATCGTCGATCCGCGCTTCGGCGGGAAGCTGACCGGCAAGGTGGGCAACTCGACCCTGGGCGTCGTCGTGGCCGACGACCTGGCGGCGGGCCTCTTCGACGACACGACGCATCCGCAGTACGGCGCGACCGCGCAGACCGTCCTCGGGCGGGCCCGGTACGACTTCTACGCGGAGTCGTACCTGGGCGCCATCGCGACGGCGCGGGAGTTCGGGACCGACTACAACCGGGTGGCCGGGGTCGACGGCCGGTTCCGTCTCGGACGAACCCACCGCATCAGCTTTCTGGCCGCGGGGTCCGAGACGCAGGACGAGGCGCTCGGTTCGCTTTCCGGAACCGCGCTCGAGGCGGACTTCTCGAAGCAGGGGCGCAATCTGAGCTACAACGCCGCCTACAGCAGCATCGATCCGGGGTTCCACACCGGCACCGGCTTCCTGCCGCGGGTCGACCTGCAGCAGACCAGCGGCACGGTGTCGTACCGCTGGTGGCCCGAATCGAACCTGATGACCTGGGGACCGTCGGCCACCTACCTGCGCCTCCACGACCACGCCGGCGTGCTGCAGGACGAGCAGTTCCAGGGCATGGCGAGCTTCTCGTTCCGCAACAACATGGCCATCACCGGCATGGTCAACCGCGACCTGGAGCGCTACGGTCAGATCGACTTCCGCAAGACCGGCTACGGCTTCTTCGGCGTCATCAGCGCGCGGATCCTGTCGATCTACGGCGGCTACAACTGGGGCGACGGCATCCTCTACGCGGACGACCCGTATCTGGGCCGCTCGACCATCGGCAACGTGAACTTCCGCTTCCAGCCCACCCCGCGGCTGCGGACCGAGTTCACGATGGTCTCGAGCGACTTCGTCAACCCGGTCGATCAGGCGAACATCTTCAACGTCAAGATCTTTCGCACCCGCACCACCTACCAGTTCACCGACCGGCTGCTCGCCCGCCACATCGCCGAGCACAACACGCAGTCGGTGACGGTCGGCAACAACATCCTCTTCACCTACCGCATCAACGCCGGCACGGTCCTGTTCCTCGGCTACGACGACCGCTTCCAGCGCGGCACCAGCATCGACAGCCTGCTGTTCCCGTTCACGTCGCTGCAGCGGACGAACCGTGCCTTCTTCGGGAAGCTGTCGTATCTGTTCCGCTACTGATCCCGCAAGGGGCCGGTGGGCGTTCTCCATGGCGAAGCCCGCTGGCCGATGTCGTGCGTTCGCGCGCGCCTACCGGCGCCCCCGTTGCAGCCGCCCGCCATCGGGCGGCCGCGTTCGAGCGCCGTTTTCGAGCGCCGGCGGCGCGCCCGTCGACGCGGGACCGCGGTTCGGGTCATGATAACGGGAACCGGCGGACGATCCGCCGCAACCAGGAGCACACCCATTCGCGAACGACTGGATTACAGGGTCGAGGGCCTGGACTGCAACGAGGAGGCGGCGCTGCTCCGCGACGCGCTCGCGGACCGCGAGGGCGTCCACGGCGTCTCGTTCCACATCGTCGACGGCCGGATGACCGTCGATGCGGACACGAACGTCTTCGGCCCCGAGGAGGTCGCCGCGGCGGTCTCCCGGCTGGGGATGCGCGCGGCGGCATGGGACGCGGCGCCGCGGGCCGAGTCGTGGTGGGAGGCGCACGGGCGCCACGCGCTGGTGGCGACCAGCGGACTGACGCTGATCGGCGGGCTCGTCCTGCACATCGTCGTGGCCGGGGGCGGCGTCCTGGAGACCCTGCTGGCGCACGCCCACGGGGCGCACGGCGTCGATAAACCGGTCGTGCTGCTGCTGCTCGCCGGCATCGTCGCCGGGCTCTTCCATTCCGCGCCGAAGGCGGCGGCGTCCCTCGCCCGCCTGCGGCCGGACATGAACGCGCTGGTTCTCGTATCGGTCATAGGGGCCCTGTTCCTGGCGGAGTGGGCCGAGGCGGCCGTGCTGGCCTTCCTCTACGGCCTCTCGGGCCTCCTCGAGAACTGGAGCGCGCGGCGGGCGCGCAACGCAATCGGCTCGCTGCTGCGCATCACCCCGGCGACGGCGGCGGTGGTGCACGGCGATCACGAGCACCGGACGCCGGTGGACCGCGTGGCGGTCGGCGCGCACGTGCGGGTGCGGCCCGGGGAGCGCGTTCCGTGCGACGGCGTGGTGACCGACGGCAGCTCCTACGTCGACCAGGCGCTGGTCACCGGTGAATCGGTGCCGGCCTGGAAGACGGCGGGCGACCCGGTGTTCGCGGGGACGGTGAACGGCCACGGCGTGGTCGAGCTGCGCACCACGCGGGCCGCGTCGGACACGATGCTGGCCCGCATCACGCGCATGGTCGGCGAGAGCCACCACCACCGGGCGCCGACCGAGCGCTTCATAGATCAGTTCGCGCGGTACTACACGCCGCTGATGTTCGCGGTGGCGTTCGCGGTCGGAGCCGCGCCTCCCCTGTTCGGCGGCGACTGGGAATACTGGTTCTACCAGGCGATGCTCATCCTGCTCATCTCGTGCCCGTGCGGGCTGGTGATCTCGACGCCGGTGACGATCGCCGCCGCCATCACGTCGGCCACGCGGCACGGCGTGCTGATCAAGGGCGGCTCGCATCTTGAAGAACTGGGCCGGCTGCGCGCGGTCGCGTTCGACAAGACCGGGATCATCACGCGCGGCGAGCCGGACGTCCGCGAGCTCCGGCCGGTGAACGGCCGCTCGGAGGACGAGGTGCTCGCGCTCCTGCTGGCCATCGAGCTGCGCAGCGAGCATCCGCTGTCGCGCGCCATCGTCCGCTACGCGCGCGGCCGGGGCGTCGAGCCGGCCGAGGCGACCGACTTCGCGGCCATCGAGGGACGCGGCGCCGAGGCGGTGATCGACGGCAAGCGGTTCTGGGTGGGAAGCACGCGCTTCGCCCGCGAACAGACCGCGCTCGAGCGGTTCGAAGCGGAGCTCGCGGAGATGCAGCGCAGCGACAAAACCGTCGTCGTCTGCGGCGCCGGGGACGACGTCTGGGCGCTCGTCGCGGTGACGGACCCGGTCCGTACGGAAGCGCCGTCCAGCGTGGCGCAGATCCACCGCCAGGGGCTCCGGTCGACCCTGCTCACCGGCGACAACACGGCGACGGCCCGCAGCGTCGGCGCCCGCGTGCAGGTGGCGGACGTGCGCGCCGAGCTGCTGCCGGACGACAAGGCCGACGCCGTCCGGGAGCTTATCGCACGCCACGGGCCGACCGCGATGGTGGGCGACGGCATCAACGACAGCCAGGCGCTGCTGGCCTCCTCGGTCGGCGTGGCGATGGGCGGCAACGCCACCGACGTCGCCGCCGAATCGGCCGACGTCGTGCTGATGCAGGACGACCTGCGCAAGCTCCCCTTCCTGGTGGACCACGCCCGCCGGACCCGGCGGCTGATCATCCAGAACGTCACCGTCGCCCTCGGCGCCAAGGCGCTCTTCCTGGTCTTCATGGCGTTCGGCGCCGCGACCCTCTGGATGGCGGTGGCGGCCGACATGGGCGCGTCGCTGCTGGTCACCTTCAACGGCCTGCGGATGCTGCGCCCGGCCGGGGTCGAGGGCGCCACGTCACCGGGACCGGCGCTGGCGGGGGCCGAGCAGGAAGTGTGACGGCGACGTGCCGGTCGGTCATCGACGTGGAGCGCGCGTGAACCGGACCGACGGGCGGTTCGACGGCCTCGATAGGGGCACACAGCAGAGAATCCCGGCCAGCCCCTCGCGATTGTGCGGGTTCGCGCACTCGCGGATAATGTAGCGATGTCTCTCGCTGCACAGATCATCGATCAGCAGGTTTCCGGCATCGTCGAGAAGCACTCGGACGCCTTCACCAACGAGCTGCGACTGGAGCCGACGAACACCGGAGACGCTCTATCGCGTTCCTTTTTCTCGTCGCCAGGACCGCGTTCGATCTCACCGACGAGCAGACGCTGGACGGCATCGTCGACGGCGGGGACGATTTCGGAATCGACGCGCTGTACTTCGAACCGCCCGACGACGGCGAAATCCACGTCACGCTCGTGCAGGGCAAGTACAGAGCGGACCTCGAAGGAAACTCGGCGTTCCCCGAAACCGGTATTGCCGGCATGATAGGGGCCCTCGACGCACTGTTCGACCCGGCGCAACCGGTACGGTTGAACAGGCGTCTGAACGAGCGAGTCGAAGACGTACGGTCCTTCGTCAAGGACGGGGCGATCCCGCGCGTAACCGCCGTCGCCGCCAACAACGGAACACGTTGGACGGCTCAGGCGGCGCAGCGGATCGACAATGCCGCAAGGGAGTTCGGGGAGCAGGTCGAGTGGCGTCACATCGGAGCCGACGAAATCCTCGCTCTGTTGCAGGCGCGGAAGCCAATCAACGTCGAGCTGAAGCTCACCGGGACGGCCACGGTCGAAACCTTCGCCTTCCGGCGCGTGATGACCGGGCGCATGTCCGTCGCCGAGCTCGCGCGGCTGACCGACCAGTACGACAACCGGTTGTTCGAGAGAAACATCCGTCGCCATCTGGGGCTGGCCGGCAACCGCGTGAACGAGGCGGTCGCGGCCACCCTGCGCGAGACCGACCAGCGCTCCAATTTCTACTTCTACAACAACGGCGTCACAATCACCTGCTCGCAATTCCGCCACAATGCGCTTCAGAGAGAGAACTGGAGCGTGCAGGTAAGTGACCTGCAAATCGTCAATGGAGGACAGACGGCGCGCACGGTTCAGCACGTAGCGAAGGAAGTCGGTTCGCAGATCGGCGACGCGGACGTGCTCGTTCGGTTGTACGAGCTCGAGCAGAACGATGCCGAACTGGTGGAGGCGATCACGTTCGCGACCAACAGCCAGAACCCTGTCGATCTGCGGGATCTGAAGGCAAACGATGCGCGCCAGAAAGCCCTCGGCCGCTCGATCTCCGAGTTGGGATACACCTACCGCGCCAAGCGCGAAGACCGTCCGGTGGCGTCGGACGAATTCACGAGCGCGGTCATCGCCGAAGCAGTCCTTGCAATCTGGCGCCGCCGGCCGCACCAGGCCCGGTTCAGAAGGCGCGAGCACTTCGGTGCTCTCTACAGCACGATCTTCACGGAGAATCTGAACGGGGCGCAGGCAATCGTCGCCGCTCTGTTGCACCGCTACGCCGAGAATCACCGCAAGCGCCCGCCGGAAGATGCGCCCGATTTCCTGGCGTACGGCTCGCGCTTCATGGCCATGCTGATAGGCCGCTATCTGCTGGATGAGATGGCGATCTCCCTGGAGCGACTCGACCACCGCAACTTCGGCGACGCGCGGGAACTGCTGTACCGGAAGTCGGACGACTATCTGACTCGATCCCGGACGCAGATCAGCGGCGCGCTCGACCCCCTGTTCAGAGGCCGGGAGCGAACGCTGCAGCGACTGTCAGCCACCTTCCGCCGGGCGGATCTCGTCGAGACGCTTCTGGAATCCGTCCAGGGGTAATCACGAGGGACGGCAGGCCTGCGCCTGTTCCGGCGGCAACGCGCGGATTTCCAGGCAGCAACGGCCACGTTGCCGGTCCTTCCCCGCCCGCCGGGCGGAGAAGGAACCGGAACACCGATACGTGGTTCGATCCAGGCTAGTTGGATCCCCCCGCCACCGCGCCGGCGAGGATGTTGTAGAGGCCGTAGTTCCCCTCGTGGCAGGCGTACTCGTACAGCGGCTCCGGGTTCCTCCGCATCGGCACCGAGAACGTCCAAGGCTGCGTCCACACCGTCGGATCGTCGACGGTGACGTCGTACTGCAGGGTGTCGGCGTCCACCCGCGTGAGGCGCTCGACGAGCGTGAGGTTCTCGGTCGTAGCCCCCCGCATGAAGTTCGTCTCGCGCAGGAAGTTCCTGGTCTCGACGACCAGGGTGCCGCCTTCCCAATGGCCGCGCGAATCGCCGGTCCACTGCCGGATGCCGCCATCGAGATGATCCCGTCCGTCCAGGAAGACGACGCGGGCGTTGTGGTTCATCTCGTTGAACAGCACGACGGTGTCCTCGGTCTGGAAGACCTGCACGTTGTTGTTGTACGCGCTCGGCGCCATCGGCGGCCCCGAGTTGAAGCCGAGGATGCAGCGCACCTGCAGGCCGCCCGGTCCGAGGTCCTCGACGAAGCCGCCGGGGGTCGGCTCGTGGCCGCCCACCCCGGCGCGGGCCACCTCCAGCGCCTCCCGCCGGTCGATGGCCTCCTGCGTCAGCGGGGGAATCCGTCCGTCCGGGGGATCGACCACCAGCGACGTCCGCTCGGTTGTGACCGAGGTCCCCTCGTCGAACCAGAAATCGTTGTAGGGCACCACGCGGTCCGAGGTGTCGTTGTCGCGGCTGCGGCGCCGGATGGTCTCCTCGGCGAACTCCGCGGCCTGCTCGGCCGTGAACGTTTCGGTGTCGGAGAGCTCCTCGGGGCGCTCCATCGGGGTGAGGCTGCGGAAGTCCCAGACCCCCTGCAGGTCCGGGGCGCCCCACGGGGTGCGCGGCGGCTCCATCGACGCTTCGGTCTGCGCGCCGGTCTCCGCCGGCGCGAACGCGGCGATCGCCGGCGCGATCAGCAGGGCGGCGAGCACGTGACGACTCATGTTGCACCTCCTCGGCGGCATCGTCTCCAAACGGGACGGCCCATTCTAGCCCCGATCCGGGACCGATGGAGAGTTGCGCCCCGGTACGACGCCCGCCGCGACCGCGCTGCGAGCGGCCCCCCGGGTATGAGGAGTGACCCGCCGTTCAGGCTCATGCACTGAACTTGCGGTACAGATCGAGGATTTCCCGGCAGATTCCCCTGGCTTGATCGCGTTGGCCGTCACTGACGGCTCCTTCGCGATTGTGCGCGAGCGGCGTCCTTACTTTTGACAGCACGTCGAATTTCAGCGCCCATACCTGCTTATCACCACCGAGCAACGGCGCTCCAAGCTTCGTCCAGTCGGTGACCATCAGATCGTACAGTTCCCTGGGATATGTGTACGCGAGAAGAGACGCCTCGGCGCGGGCGCCGAAGCGCTCTTGTTCCTTCGCTCGGTTTTTTCGGCAGGACTCGATCAAGCCCCTGCGTTTCGGTCTGGCCCTGCACAACGCGTCGGGCCAATCCGGTCCGAACTCGCGTTCCAGGTGTTGTTGCAGGACGTCTCGCACCACCCTCTCCGTGTCGCGCCACAGCCGCCAGATATCGATGTCGCGCTCCACAAAACGCAGGTATTCTTCAAAAGTACTCGAAAAGCACCGAAGTGCGCCCTCTTCATCACGCAGCGCGATGCCAAGTTCGCACAAGGCGTCCGTGTCCGCGGCCGTGACGTCCCACTGGGGGCCGACGAACACCTGCACGGCCTTCGACAGCATCGGCCCATCATCGAGAACTGTCGATACCTGCTCGAAATAATCGTGGAGCAGCCCTCCGCATGCAGCTTCTATCCACTCGACGCTGATTTGCCGCCCCCCATCGACGAGGTTCCACGCGTGGTAGGCGAAAGCGTCCAGCAGGTAAGGGTGACCTCCGCAGAGGGCCAGCACTCGAGTCCGCTCCGCGTCGTTCAGCGCGACTCCCTCCTCCTCCAGACGCGCCAAGAAAGCTCTGCTCTGGAATCCTGCGCGCGAGCGCCGTCAACATTCAGGCACAAGGTTCCGATTGCCATGGGGCAAATTGGCGTCCAGTTGACAAAGCAGCTCGTTGCCCAGGCCGGCTTGTCGTACCGTATCGTCACACATTCGTGGTGCCGTGTCGCACTTGATCCCCCCCGAAATCGTGAGAGCTCCGGCGTTTCGGAGCATGCCGCTCGGTCAGGGCGACGCCTGCCGGTCGAGGAGCGCCTCGATCTCGTCCATCACGCGGTTCATCCGGGCAATCAGGGCATCGTACGGGGCGTCGGTCGCCAGATCGATGCCGCAGTCGCGCAGCAGCTCGAAGGCGTAGCGCGACCCGCCGGCCCGCAGGACGGACAGGTAGTCGCCGCGCGCCCGGTCGTCGCCGCCCAGCAGCTGTTCGGCGAACAGGGCCGCGCCGGCGATCGACGTGGCGTACTGGAAGACGTAGAAGTTGCTGTAGAAGTGCGGGATGAACGCCCACTCGACGGCGTAGGCGGAGTCGAACGCCAGCACCCCCTCGTCCGAGCCGTGGTAGCGGCGCACGAGGCGTTCGTAGCGCTCGCTCAGCTTCTCGCCCGACAGCGCCTCGCCCTGCTCGGCCGCCTCGTGCATCCCCAGCTCGAACTCGGCGAACATGACCTGGCGGAAGAAGGTGGCGCGAATCCCCTCCAGCGCCGTTCCCAGGTAGAAGAGGCGCTCGCGGTCGGAGAGATCCTGCGCGAGCAGGTGCTCCTGAAGCAGGATTTCGTTGGTGATGGACGCGATCTCGGCCGTGAACGTCGCGTAGCCGGCCGTCTCGTAGGGGTTCTGCTGCTTGGCCAGCACCGTGTGCATGGCGTGGCCCCATTCGTGCACCAGGGTGGTGACGTCGTCGTACTCGCCGTTGTAGTTGAGCAGCAGGTAGGGATGCCCGTCGTAGATCGCGCCGTACATGTAGGCGCCGGGCGCCTTGCCGGGCTGCGGGTAGGCGTGCATCCAGTCGCCCGCGAACCCCTCGCGCAGCAGGGTCACGTACTCGTCGCCGAGCGGCGCGGCGGCGGCGAGAGCCAGGGTCTCGGCCTCGGCCAGATCGAAAGACCGCTCCGACGCCGCCAGCGAGGGATAGATGTCGTAGTAGCGCAGCTCGTCGAGGCCGAGCATCCGCCGGCGGAGTCCGAAGTAGCGGTGCAGGGACGGCAGGTGGCGGTTGGCGGCGGCGACCAGCGTCCGGTAGACGGCGGGCGGGATGTTCGGTCCGGCCAGCGCCGCATCGAGGGCGCTGGCGTAGCGGCGTGATCGGGCCTCGAACACGTGCGCCTTGACGTGGGTGTCGAGGGTCTGCCCCAGCGTCGCGGCGTAACCCTTCCAGGTCTTCCAGAAGGCATCGAAGACCAGCTTGCGGTCGGCGCGTTCGCGGGACGCGCGGTGCTTGCCGTAGGCCGCCTGGTCCAGCCGCACCTCCTCGCCGGTCGAGAGAACGACGGTCGGAAACGGCATGTCGGAGCTGGTGAGCATCGCGAACACGCGCTCCGGTCCCTGCCGCATGGCGCTCGTGCCCGCGATGACCGCCTCGGCCTCGTCGGAAAGCGTGTGCGGCTCCTTGCGCAGGATGTTGCGGACGTTGAAGGCGTGCCGGGCGAGGCGCGGCTCGCCGTCCAGGCAGCCTTCGATGGTCGCCGAGCCGACGCGCAGCAGTTCCGGCGAGACGAAGCTCGTGGCCTCCTCGAACGCCGCCATCAGCAACGCGGCTTCGCCGCGCCGCTCCTGCGCCTCGGCCACGCGCCGGTCCTCGTCCGCCGTCAGGAACGCGAACACGTAGAGCCGGACGAGATCCTTCTCGGTGGTGCTGATCGCGTCGAGAGCTTCGGAGAGCACGGCGGCGCTCTCACCGAGCCGGCCCCTGAAACGCGCCAGATCCGCAACCCGCGTTTTCAGGCGCGCCTTGTCCGCCCGCCAAGCGTCGAGGCTGTCGTAGATCTCCGCCAAGTTCCACTCGACCTGCGCCGGCGGGGCGCCGGCCGGCTCGGCAGCCGCAGTCGTCGTCATCGTCTTGGTCCGCTCGAACGTCTACGCGGCGGCGAGCTGCCGCAGGACGTAGGGCAGGATGCCGCCGTGACGGTAGTAGTCGAGTTCGTCCGGGGTGTCGATACGCGCGGTCACCGCGAACTCCACCTCCGTCCCGTCGGCGCGGGTCGCCCGCACCTGCACGTCGCTGCGCGGGGCCAGCCCCTCGGCGATCCCGGTCAGGTCGAACGATTCCTCCCCCGTCAGCCCCAGGCTGTCGACGTCGTCGCCCTCCCGGAACACCAGCGGCAGCACCCCCATGAAGACCAGGTTGCTGCGGTGGATGCGCTCGAAGCTCGAAGCCATGACGGCGCGCACGCCGAGCAGCATGGTCCCCTTGGCGGCCCAGTCGCGCGAGGAGCCGGAGCCGTACTCCGCGCCGGCGAGGACGACGAGCGGGGTGCCCTCGTCCTTGTAGCGCATCGCCGCGTCGTAGATCGCCATCCGCCCGCCGTCCGGCTGGTGCCGCGTCCAGCCGCCCTCGGTACCGGGAGCGAGGCGGTTGCGCAGCCGGATGTTGGCGAACGTGCCGCGCATCATCACCTCGTGGTTGCCGCGGCGGCTGCCGAACGAGTTGAAGTCCCGCGGATCGACGCCGTTGGCGATCAGGTACCGCCCGGCCGGGCCGTCCGGCGGAATGGCGCCGGCCGGCGAGATGTGGTCGGTGGTGACGCTGTCGCCGAGCAGGGCGAGCACCCTCGCGCCGCGGATGTCGGCCGGCGGAACCGGCGTGGGCGTGAGCGTTTCGAAGAACGGCGGGTGGCGGACGTAGGTCGAGTCGTCGGTCCAGCCGAACCGATCGCCGGCCGGGGCCGGCAGCCCGCGCCAGCGGTCGTCGCCGTCGAAGACCCGGGCGTACTTGTCGGTGAACTGGTCGGTGCGCACCGCCGCCGCCAGCGCCTGCTGCACTTCCGCGGCGGACGGCCAGACGTCGGCCAGATGGACGTCGGCGCCGTCCCCGTCCTGTCCCAGCGGCTCGGTGGTCAGGTCGGTCGTCATCCGGCCGGCCAGCGCGTAGGCGACCACGAGCGGCGGGGAGGCGAGGTAGTTGGCGCGGACGAGCGGCTGGACGCGGCCTTCGAAGTTGCGGTTGCCGCTGAGCACCGAGGTCACCACCAGGTCGCGCTCCCGGATGGCCGCGGCCACCGGTTCGGGCAACGGGCCGCTGTTGCCGATGCAGGTGGTGCAGCCGTAGCCGACCAGATCGAAGCCGAGCCCGGCCAGCGGCTCCAGCAGACCGGCCGCCCGCAGGTACTCGGTGACGACCATCGAACCGGGGGCGAGGCTGGTCTTGACCCACGGCTTCGGCCGCAGGCCCCGCGCCGCCGCCTTCTGCGCGAGCAGCCCCGCTGCGATCATCACGCTCGGGTTCGACGTGTTCGTGCAGCTCGTAATCGCGGCGATGACCACCGCGCCGTCCTCCAGCGCCGTCTCCGCGCCCGGGTCCGTGGCCGCGGCCCGGCGGGCGCCGCCCTCTCCGGCGCCGGAAGCGCGCACACCGGCGGGCTCGCCCGCGCCGGCGCCCTCCACGGGCCGCCGCCGACCTCCCGCCAGGCTTCCCAGCGCCGCCGCGAACGCCGACCTGGCCTCCCGCAGCGGCACCCGGTCCTGCGGGCGCTTCGGACCCGCGATGCTCGGTTCGACGCCGCCCAGGTCCAGCTCCACCACGTCGGTGTAGGTCGGGTCGTCGGCGCCGGAGGCGAACAGACCCTGCGTCTTGGAGTACGCCTCGACGAGATCTACCTGCGCCCGGTCGCGCCCGGTCAGCGCCAGGTAGTCGAGCGTCATCCGATCGATCGGGCAGATCGCCACGGTGGAGCCGTACTCCGGCGACATGTTGCCGAGCGTCGCCCGGTCCGCCACCGTCAGCGACCCGAGCCCCGGCCCGAAGAACTCGACGAACTTCCCGACGACGCCGTACTGCCGCAGCCGCTCGGTGATCGTCAGCACGAGGTCGGTCGCGGTGGCGCCCTCGGGCAGTTCGCCGACCAGCCGGAAGCCGACGACGTCGGGAACGAGCATCGAGATCGGCTGCCCGAGCATCGCCGCCTCGGCCTCGATGCCGCCGACGCCCCAGCCGACGACGCCGAGCCCGTTGACCATCGTGGTGTGCGAGTCGGTCCCGACCAGGGTGTCCGGGTAGGCGAGCACGCGGCCGTTCGACGTGTCGCGGCAGACGACCCGCGCCAGGTACTCGATGTTCACCTGGTGGACGATGCCGGTGTCGGGCGGCACCACCTTGAAGTTGCGGAACGCGTCCTGCCCCCACTTGAGGAAGGCGTAGCGCTCGCGGTTGCGCGCGAACTCGAGCTGCGCGTTCAGCTCCGCCGCGTTCGCGGTCCCGAAGTGATCGACCTGCACCGAGTGATCGATGACCAGCTCGGCCGGCTGCAGCGGGTTGACGAGGCCGGGGTCGCCGCCCAGGCGCACGACGCCGTCGCGCATCGCCGCGAGGTCGACCACCGCCGGCACCCCGGTGAAGTCCTGCAGCAGGACGCGGGCCGGCATGAACGCGATCTCCTTGTCGGCGCCGGGCGCCCAGCGGGCGAGCGCGTCGATGTCGTCGGCCTTGACCGAACGGCCGTCCTCGCGGCGGAGCATGTTCTCCAGCAGGATCTTGAGCGAGTACGGCAGGCGGCCGACGCCGGGGTAGCCCGACGCCTCGAGCGCGCGCAGGTTGTAGACGTCGACTGTCGTGCCGTCGCCGGCCGGCAGGGACTGGCGGGTGCCGAAGGAGTTGTTGCTCATGGACCTCATGGATGGACGAACCGTCAATGATCCTTCACCAGCAACCCGTGACGCAAGCCTCGAGCGCTTCCACGGCGCGCCGCGCGGCTGACGCGGCGCCTGCGCATGCTACGATGCCGGAGAGGGTTCGTGAAAGGATGGGGTTTGTGCGACATGGGGTCCGACGGTGGAGGCGAGCCGCCCTCTGCGCGCTCGCGGTGTCGATGGCGTCCGGGATGCCGGCGGCGCAGGACTACGCGGCGGAGACAGAAGCCTGGCGCGCCGACCGCGAGGCGCGCCTGAAGGCGGACGACGGGTGGCTGACCGTCGCCGGGCTCTTCTTCCTGAACGAGGGCGACAACAGCTTCGGCTCGTCGCCGCTGAACGATGTCGTGCTGCGGACCGGACCCGCCCAGGCGGGGGTGTTCGCCCTGCGGGACGGCGCGATCACGGCGCGGGCGCCGGCGGGCGGGACCCTCTCGATCGACGGCCGCGACGTCGCGGCGGCGCAGCTCTGGCCCCACGAGGGGCGCGAGCGCCCGACCGTGGTCCTCGGTCCCCTGTCGCTGTTCGGCCACTACAGCGGCGACCGCCTCGCCATCCGCATGCGGGACCGCGACAGCGACATCCGGCGCAGCTTCAACGGGCTGCGCTGGTATCCGGTCGACGAGTCCTTCAAGGTCCGCGGGCGCTTCGTCCCGCACGACGAACCGCACACGTTGCGGCTGCCGAACATCCTCGGCGACGTCGAGACGTTCCGCACCAGCGGCTCGGTCGCCCTCGCCGTGGAGGGCGAGGAGCTGCGCATGACCGCCGTCGATTCCGGCGGCCGGCTGTGGTTCATCTTCCGCGACCTGACGAGCGGCAGCGAGACCTACCCCGCCGCCCGGTTCCTGTACGCGGACGCTCCGGGCGCGGACGGCTGGACGACGGTCGACTTCAACCGGGCCTACAACCCGCCCTGCGCGTTCAACCCGCACACGACCTGCCCGCTGCCGCCGCGGGAGAACCGGCTGCCCGTGCGGATCGCGGCCGGGGAGCTCGACTATCACCACTGACCGACTTGCGCGTCCGATGGCAGGATGCGCCGGCTCGACGCGCACCGCCCCTACCGCGGCCGGGCGTAGAGATCCAGAATGCCGCCGGCCCGCGCTGCCTCCAGCGGCCCGCGGACCATCGCGCTCAGCCCTCCGGAGCGTCCCGGCCGGCGCTCCGCCGGCGTCTCCCAGTGCGCCGTTGCGAACCCGGCCGCGCGGACGAGCGCCGCTAGCGTCGCCGGAGTGAAGAACCAGAGGTGGTGCAGCGCGCCGTAGTGCTTCCAGCGCCGGCGCTTCAGGCCGAGACGGCTCTGCCAGCTCTTGAGACGCATGCTCAGCCCGCCGACGTTCGGCACGCCGATCAACAGGACCCCGCCGTCGGCGACGATGCGCCGCGCCCGGCGCAGCTCCCGCAGCGGGGCCGGGGTGTGCTCCAGCACGTGGTTGAGGCGTACCGCGTCGAAGCGGGCGCCGTCGAAGTCGATGTCCGGCAACTGCCCTTCCCAGAGCCGCGCGCCGTGGCGCCGCGCCGCCCCCGTGACGCGGATGTCGGTACCGCCGACCCGCCACCCGCGCCCGCGGGCGTAGCCGAGAAAGGCGCCGGCCCCGCAGCCGACGTCGAGCAGTGCGGCAGGGCGCCGCCGGACGTACCGCTCGAGCCGCTCCATCTGCCTCGCGAAGGTCCGCTCCCGGCTTCGATCGATCGTCTCGTGCCCTCCGGGATGGTAGTCGGACGTGTAGACGGCGGCGGCGAGCTGCTCGAACACCGGCCGGGGATGCTGGAACTCCAGACCGCAGGCGCCGCAGCGGGCGAGATGCAGGCCCTGGAAATCGACGCCGAACCGCCGCGGCTCCCGGCCGCAGAGCGGGCAGGCGACGGGCTCGCGGGCCGGCAGGGCGGCCTCGACCTCGACGCGCGGACGTCCGAAGAGCGAACCCGACACCACCCATGATCGCACGAAGTCGACCGGGGGTCCGGCCGCCGTTCACCCGCGGGCGGGCCGGCCGCCGGCGGCGCCGGACCCGTTCACGCATGCTCGTTGCCGCCGCCCGCGGGCCGCCGGGGCTGTGGTAGGGTCGTGTCCATGCCCGACCGCCTCACCCGCGCCGACGTCGAGCGGATCGCCGCGCTGGCGCATCTCGATCTCATCCCCCGCGAAGTCGACCTGTTCACGCCGCAGCTCGCCGACGTCCTGGCGTACGCCGAGCGGCTGCAGGGCGTCGACGTCAGCGGCGCCGACGACGGATGGCAGCCCGGCGGTTCCGACTGCCCGCGGCGGCCCGACGCGGTGCGGCCGTCGCTGGCCCGCGACGAGACGCTGGCGAACGCGCCGGACGGCGTCGCGGACGGCGCCTCGGAAGCAGGCGGGTTCTTCCGCGTGCCGCGAGTGCTCGGGTGATGGCGGGCGCGGCGCGGCCGGCGGACCCGGACACCGCCACCTCCATTCGGGACGACGTACGGGCCGGTCGCCGATCGGCGGTGGAGGTCTGCCGGCACTACCTGGAGCGAATCGCGGACGGCGATCGGCGGTGGAACGCGTTCACCGTGGTGTTCCGCGACGAGGCCCTGGCGCGGGCGGCGGAGGTCGACCGGCGCCGGGACGCCTGGCGCGACCGGCCGCTGCTCGGCGTGCCGATCACCATCAAGGACGTCATCTGCACGCGGGGACAACCGACGACCGCGGCCTCGCGGATCCTCGCCGGCTTTCGGCCGCCGTACGACGCCACCGTGGCGACCCGGCTCTACGAGGCCGGCGCCGTCGTCGTCGGCAAGACGAACTGCGACGAGTTCGCGATGGGCTCGTCGACCGAGCATTCCGCGTACGGACCGAGCCGCAACCCGTGGGACCCGGACCGCACGCCGGGCGGGTCGAGCGGCGGAGCGGCGGCGGCGGTCGCGGCCGGGCTCGCGCCGGTCTCCATCGGATCGGACACGGGTGGCTCGATTCGCCAGCCGGCCGCGTTCTGCGGGATCGTCGGGTTGAAGCCGACCTACGGGCGCGTCTCGCGCTACGGACTGCTGGCCTTCGCTTCGTCGCTCGACCAGATCGGGCCTCTGACGGGGACCGTGGCGGATGCGGCGCTCGTGCTGGGCGTGCTGGCGGGACACGATCCACGCGACGCCACGTCCGTGGACGCGCCGGTCGACGACTACCCGGCGGCGCTCACCGGAGAAGCGGCGGGGCTGCGGGTGGGCGTGCCGCGCGCGCTGCTGGAGCGCGGCGACGCGGGCATCGACGGCGAGGTGCTGGCCGTCTTCCGGCAGGCGCTCGATGCGCTCGCGGCGGCGGGAGCCGTCCTCGTCGATGTCGAGCTGCCGCACGCGGAATACGCGGTGCCGGTCTACTACCTGGTGGCCCCGGCGGAGGCGAGCTCCAACCTCGCCCGCTACGACGGCGTCCGCTACGGCGCCCGCGCCGCGGCGGCGGACGGCGACGCCGCCTCGCCGCTCGCGGCGATGTACGACCGGACACGGGACGCCGGATTCGGGGCGGAGGTGAAGCGCCGCATCATGCTCGGCACCTACGCCCTCAGCGCCGGGTACTACGACGCGTACTACCGGCGGGCGCAGCGTGTCCGGAGCCTGATCCGCCGCGACTACGACGCCGCGTTCGACGTTGATTCAGGGCCGGGGGTCGACGTCGTCGCCATGCCGACCACGCCGGCGCCCGCCTTCCGTCTCGGCGAGCATCTTCAGGATCCGCTGGCGATGTACCTGGGGGACGTGTTCACGGTGAGCGCCAACCTGACCGGGCTGCCGGCGCTCAGCGTGCCCGCCGGTTTCACCGCGGCCGGCCTGCCGGTCGGTTTCCAGCTCGTCGGACGCGCCTTCGACGAAGCCACGCTCCTGCGCCTGGGACAGACGTGCGAGCGGATCGCCCCCTGGAGCCGCCCCGCGGACGCTTCGACCGGTTCGTGAGTGCAGCGAGGCGTCCGCGCCGTCTACGGCGCAGACGCCTGGGATCGTTCGGCCCGGGAGGCGTCGGCATCCGCCGCTCCTCCGGTCTGCTCCAGCAGTTCCGGGGTCCGCAACTGGTCCGCCGGCCCGCTCGGCGCATCCGGTGAGAAGTAGCGGACCCGCGCGCCGTCCATCCTATCCACCAGATTGCGCACGACGAGCGAGCCGCGCCCGGTCTTCCGGAACTTCGTGAACCCGGCGACCACGCAGAACCCGATGAACAGCGCGAGCAGGAAGCCGGTGGAGACGGCGAGACCCATCAGAGTCTGCACGGCTCCGCCGATGAGGTCTGGCGACACGATCACTCTCCCCGCGCCGGCGCCGGCACGTCGTAACGAATCTTGCCCCGGTCCACTTCGCGCATGGCGATGCGCTCGAGCTTGTGACTCGGCCTGACGGAGCCGTCCGCGTCCAGGGCGGCGGCCAGCTCCTCGAGTCGCGGCGACGCGCCCCGCCGCAACTGCTTGGCGCGCTGCGCGGCGACGTCGACGTACAGAAAACGACTCTCGATGGGCGGCGCCGGCTCCCGGTCGGCCTCCGCCTCGCCCGCCGCCGCTTCCCCGGCCTCCTGCGCCGCGTCCGCGGCCGTCTCGAGAACCTCAGGCTCGTCGTGCATACCCGTCAGGATACGCGAAGAACGGCTGCGGGGTCGACCTCCGCGCAATCACTCGTATTCCAGGACGATGGAGCCTCCGGCTCCCCGGCACCGCAACCTGTGCGATCATTCGTCCGGATGTCGGACGCGGTCACTCTCCTGTTCATCGGCGACATCGTCGGCAAGCCCGGGCGGACGATCACCCGGCTCGCCCTGCCCCGCCTGGTCGCCCGCCACGGAGTGGACCTCGTGATCGCCAACGTCGAGAACGCGGCCGGCGGCAACGGCGTCACCCGCGACATCGCGGAGACGCTGCTCGACTACGGCGTGCAGGTGATGACGACCGGCAACCACGTCTGGGACAAGAAGGAGGCGCTGGCGTACATCGAGAACCAGCCGCGCCTGCTCCGGCCGGGCAACTATCCGGCCGGCGTGCCGGGCCGGGGACGTTACGGCGTCCGGACGCGGGCGGGCGTGCCGATCGGCGTCGTGAACGTGATGGGCCGCATCTTCATGAATCCGCTCGACAACCCGTTCCACGTCGTCCGGGAGCAGATCGCCGCGGTTCGCGCCGAGCACGACGCGCGGATCGTCTTCGTCGACTTCCACGCCGAGGCGACGTCCGAAAAGAAAGCGATGGGCTGGCATCTCGACGGCGAGGTGACCGCCGTCGCCGGCACGCACACCCACGTGCAGACGGCGGACGAGCGCATCCTGCCGAACGGGACCGCCTACATCACCGACGTCGGGATGACGGGCCCCCACGATTCGATCATCGGCGTCGACCCGCGGCCGGCCCTCAAGCGGTTTCTCGACGGCATGCCGGCGAAGTTCGACACCGCGACGCGCAACCCGCGCATCAACGCGATCGTCGTGACCGCGGACCCCGGCACCGGCCGCGCGCACACGATCGAGCGGCTGGATCTCTCCGCGGACGAGGTCGACTCGCTCGACCGGCGAACGGAACCGGGGCCGTGACGAGACTGCCATTCGGCGGGGCGGCGTCGGCGCCGCGCGCCCGACCCGGGCGCCAGGTGCTCACGGTGGCGGAGCTGACGGCCCGCATCCGGCTGCAGCTCGAGTCGGCGTACCCGACGGTCTGGGTCGAGGGCGAACTGTCGAACTGCCGCCGCTGGAACACCGGGCATCTCTACTTCACGCTGAAAGGCGGCGCCGCGCAGATCCGTGGCGTGATGTTCCGGTCGGCGTTCCGCTACCTCCGGTTCGAGCCGGCCGACGGCCTGCGGGTCGTCGCCCGGGGGCGGATCAGCGTGTACGAGCCGAAGGGCGAGTACCAGCTCGTGGCGGAGCACCTCGAGCCGTACGGCCTCGGCGCCCGCCAGTTGGCGTTCGATCAGCTCCGCCGGCGGCTCGAGAACGAAGGCCTGTTCGACGCGGCGCGCAAGCGCCCGCTCCCGACCCTGCCGCGCAAGATCGGCATCGTCACCTCGCTCGACGGCGCCGCGCTTCGCGACGTCCTGAACGTGCTCGGCCGCCGCTTCCCGAACGCGCATCTCGTCATCGCCCCGACCCGCGTGCAGGGCGACGGGGCGGCCCGCGAGATCGCCGCCGCGCTCGCGCGCATCGCGCGCGTAGCCGGGGTCGACGTGGTGATCCTGACCCGCGGCGGCGGATCGCTCGAAGATCTCTGGGCGTTCAACGACGAAGCGCTGGCCAGGAGGATAGCGGCCCTCGACGTCGCGGTAATCTCGGCCGTGGGGCACCAGACCGACTACACGATCAGCGATTTCGTCGCCGATCTGCGCGCTCCGACCCCGTCGGCCGCGGCGGAGCTGGTCGTGGCGCAGAAGACGGAGCTGGCGGCGCGCCTCGAACGCGGCGCCGGTCGTCTCGGCGCGGCCGCCCGCGCGGCCGTCCACCGGCGCCGCGCGCTCGTCGAGGCGGCGCGCCACCGGCCGGGCCTCGCCTCGTTCGCGACCCGGCTCGCCCTGCACGGCCGGCGGGTGGACGAGCTGATCCGCCGCCTCGTCGAGCACGCGCGGGCGGGCGTCGGGCGGCACGAGCGGCGCCGCGCCGCGCTGCGACTGCGTCTCGAGGCGCTCGACGTCGGCCCCCGGCTGGCCCGGATGCGGACGCGGCTGGCCGTCGCGCGCGAACGGCTCGTGCGCGCCGTCTCCGACGACCACGCCGGACGGCGGCGGCGGCTGACGGCCGGCGGCGAGCGCATGGCGCGCGCCATGCGCGACCGCCGCGCCGGCGCCGGGCAGCGGCTCCGGACCGCCGCGGCGCAGCTCGATTCGCTCAGCCCGCTCGGCGTCCTGGCGCGCGGCTACGCGGTCTGCTGGAACGATGACCGGACGGCCATCGTGCGCCGGTCGGCCGACGTCGAGGTCGGCGATCCGGTGCGCATCACATTGCACGACGGCGCGCTGCGGTGCGACGTCACGGCGCGGGAGCCGCGCGCCCGGGAACGCTGACCATGGACGACCCGAGCATCAAGGACTTCGAATCCGCGCTGGCCGAGCTCGAGACGATCGTCAGGACGCTCGAGGACGGACAGCTCCCGCTGGAGCAGTCGCTGGAGCACTTCGAGCGCGGAATCGCGCTGTCGCGCTTCTGCCACACGCGCCTGGAGGACGCCGAACGCCGCGTCGAACTGCTCACGGAGCGGGGAACGACCCGCCCCGCGCCGGCGGCGCTCGCAGGCGCGCCGACGCCGGGCGACGGTGCGGGAGAGGGCGGCGCGGACGACGAGCCGACAGACGATGACGTCCCCTTCTGAGACGGCGGCGTCGGACGTCGGGTTCGACGACTATGTGCGAGAGAAGCGCAGAGCCGTCGACACCGCGCTCGACCGCCTGCTCCCGTCGCCGCCGGCCTGCCCGGCGCTGATCGCGGACGCGATGCGCTACACGGTCTTCGCCGGCGGGAAGCGCCTGCGGCCCCTGCTCACGCTGGCCGCCGCCGACAGCGTGGCGCCGGGCGGGACGGCGGACGAACGGAAGGTGCTCACGGCTGCCTGCGCGATCGAGCTGATCCACGCCTACTCGCTGGTGCACGACGACCTGCCGGCGATGGACGACGATACGCTGCGCCGCGGGCGGCCGACGGCGCACGTCGTCTACGGCGAAGGGATCGCGATCCTGGCCGGCGACGCGCTGCTGACCGAGGCGTTCCGGTTGCTGGCGCGCGGTTCGGCGTCCGAGACACCCGACCTGTGCAGCCGCCGGCTGCGCACGCTGGAACGCCTCTCGACCGCAGCCGGCGCCGAAGGGATGGTGGGCGGGCAGGTGATCGACCTCTCCGCCACCGGCGCGGCGGCGGCCTTCGACGCCGCGCGCCTGCGGGCCATGCACGAGCGCAAGACCGGCGCCCTCATCCGCGCCGCGGCGGTCGCCGGGGCGATCCTGGGCGGCGCCTCCGACGCGGCCGTCGACGCGGTCGACCGCTACGCGACGCATCTCGGTCTGGCGTTTCAGATCGTCGACGACATCCTCGACGTCGCCGGCGCGCAGGAAGAGCTCGGCAAGACGGCGGGCAAGGACGCCGAAGCCGGCAAGCCGACGTATCCGGCGCTGTTCGGCCTGGACGAATCGCGGCGTCTCGCGGCCCGCTCGATCGCCGACGCGAAGGCGGAAATCGAGGCCGCCGGGATCGGCGGGCGGCTGTTCGGGATCGCCGACCGGGTGCTCAGCCGCACGCGCTGACGCACCGCAGCCCGATGGCGGAGCGGATCCGGCTCGATGCGCTCGTCGTGGCGCGCGGCCTCGCCGCTACGCGCGCCCGGGCGCGCGCCCTCATCCTGGCGGGCCAGGTGCGCGCGGACGACGTCGTCCACGCGAAGGCCGGAACCGCCGTCGCCCCCGACGCGCACGTCGTGCTCGCGGTCCCGGACCATCCGTACGTCGGCCGGGGCGGCGTCAAGCTGGCCCGCGCGCTCGACCGCTTCGGCATCGACGTGCGGGGACGCACGGCCCTGGACGTCGGCGCCTCGACCGGCGGCTTCACCGACGCCATGCTGCAACGGGGCGCGGCGCGGGTGGTGGCGCTCGACGTGGGACGGGGTCAGCTCGCCTGGAAGCTGCGGTCGGATCCCCGCGTCCTCCCGCTCGAAGGGATCAACGCCCGGCGCCTGACGCAGGAGATGCTGCCCGTCGGCGTCCACCCGGTCGACGTCGTGACGATCGACGTGTCGTTCATCTCGCTGCGGCTCGTCCTGCCGGCGGTGCCGTCCCTCGTGGAGAACGACGGCGACGTGGTGGCGCTGGTCAAACCGCAGTTCGAAGCGACGCGGGGCGAGGTGGGCAAGGGCGGCATCGTGCGCGATTCGGCGGTCCGGCGGCGCGTCCTCGGGCAGGTGACAGCGGCGGCCGATGCGCTAGGATTGGCGTACGTCTCGATGACGCCGGCGCCCCGGCGCGACGCCGCCGGCAATCGGGAGTACTTCGTCCACCTGCGCCGCCGCGCGACATCGTCACCCTGATGGCGCCTCCGCCCCCGTCCCCCGGCCGCAGCGGATCCAGCGCCACGGTCGGCATCGTCGCCCGGCCGCATGCCGCGAACGCGACCGCCGCGGCCCGCGACGCCGTGGCCTGGCTGCGCGACCGGGCGACACCCGTGGTGATCGAGAGCGAGACGGCGCACAGCGCCGGCCTGACCGGCCACCCCACCCGCGCGCGCGGGGAGCTGCCGCGGGCCGCGGAGGTGCTGCTGGTGCTCGGCGGCGACGGCACCCTGTTGAGCGTCGCCCACCCGGTGGCGCGGCTCGCCCCGGACACGCTGATCCTCGGCGTCAACTGCGGCAGCCTCGGCTTCCTCACGGAGATCACCCGGCCCGAGATGTACGACGCGCTCGACTCGGTGCTGGCCGGCCGGGCCGGCGTCGACGAGCGGCTCACGGTGCGGGCCCGCGTCCGGCGCGGCGGCCGGGAAATCGCGGATCGGACCGTGCTCAACGACGTCGTCATCGGGAGATCGGCGGATTCGGGCATCATCGACGTATCGATCACGCTGCGCGACCGCCTCGTCACGAGCTGCCGCGCCGACGGCGTGATCCTGGCCACGCCGACCGGGTCCACCGGCTACAACCTGGCCGCCGGCGGCCCCATAGTGCACCCGACCGTCGACGCACTGACGGTGACGCCGATCGCGCCCCATACGCTCACGAACCGGCCGGTCGTAATCCCCGACCGCGAACCGGTGACCCTGCAGCCGGGGCTGGCCGGCTCCCACGTGGACGCTTTCGCCAGCTTCGACGGACAGCTCAGCGTCCCCCTCGAGGACGGCGACGTGGTCGTCGTCGAACGCTCGACACGTCCGCTCCGGATGGTGCGCGCCGAATCGCGCGACTACTTCGCGGTGCTCCGGGAGAAGCTGAAGTGGGGCGAACGCTGAACCGCGACCGACGCCGCGAACCGGCGGGGCGTCACGCCGGCAGGCGCCAGCCCGGCAATCGTCGCCTGGCGGCTCCGGTTCCCGCCCGATCAACCCTCCTTCGGAACCTGCACCGCTCCCGCGGCGGCAGACCCCCGGGCGTCGCTGATCGGCGGGTGATGGATGATCTGCACGCGATTCCCGTCCGGGTCCGAGAGGTACAGTGATCGCGCGCCGTCGCGGTGCGTCCTCGGCGGCGCGTCGAGCACGACGCCGCGCCCGACCAGGTACTCCGCCCACGCGTCGACGTCGTCCTGCCGCCGCACGACGAGGCCGAAGTGATCGAGTGCCCCGCCCGTTGCGCGTTGCGGAACGCCGCCGGCGGCGGGGGCGCGGTGGAGGGCCAGGTTGTCGGCGCCGGAGGTGAGATACACGTTGTCGCCGTCGGGCTCCCATTCGACGGCGAAGCCCAGCACATCGACATAGAACCGTCTCATGGCCTCGAACGCACGCGCGTGGAGCGCGAGGTGTCGGAGGCCGCGGTGCGGCGGACGATCCGGCATGGCGCAATGGTAACCCCTGGCGGGAAGCGGAGCCGCAGGCGACGATTTCCGGGCTAGAATCCAGGGCATGGCTCCACGCTCGGCCGCGCGCACCCCGTGCGCCCTCTGCGGCGCCAAGGAGGTCTCCGAACCTCGCGGCGAGGAGAAGTACTGCCCCGAGTGCTGGGCGAAGAAGATGGCGGTCGAGGACGTCGTCGCCCAGGAATTCGCGCTCAAGCGGTACATCCGGGCGCACAGCGCGGAAAAGTACCTCGTGTACCACTCGACCCAGAAACGGCCCTGCGGCCAACTGATCGTCGTCGACGACGGCTACGACCTGTTCCTCAGCCTGATCCTCTACCCGACCTTCTCGTGGGACGACCCGGCCTACCACCTCGAGGGCGATCCGGAAGGGCGGGCGTTTTCGGAGCTGCTGGTCGACGTCGTGGCGGCCGAGGTGATCGAGCCCTGGGGCGGGGGTAAATGGCATCTGGAAGTGTTCCGGTCGGCCAGCGCCGAGCCTGAAGACTGGAACGGAGAAATGTAGGGCGCCCGCGCCTGGTGCGGGCTGCTATACTTTCGCCTCATCTCTGCGAACGATCTCTTCGGGAGGACATGCGAATGCAATCCGTGAACCGCGCACTGCTCTTGGGCGTCATGGTCATGCTGGCGGCGGCCGCCTGCGGCGGCGGCGAAGAAGAAGCGGCGGCGGCGGCAGCGGCCGCCGAAGCGGCGGTGGTCGAAGTGAGCCCCGAGGCGAGGGCCGCGGCGGAACGTCTCGCGGAGAGGCTCGCGTCGGGAATCGAGCTCGTGCCCACGCAGCGCGGGCAGGCCGAGATCGGCTACACGCAGCCGGTGGCCCGGCGCGGCACCGGCGCCGACCGGGGCTTCAACATCACGTCGATCCGCATCAAGAACCTGTCGCTGAACGCGATCGCGGGATTCCAGGTCGACGAGTTCTGGTACGACGGGGACGGCAACACGGTGACCGGCGATCAGGCGCGGCGCCGCCAGCCGATCCTGGTCGGCGAGGTGTGCGACATCGAGCTCCGGGTGCCGCGCGTGACGGCGATGGACCGCAGCAACTACGAGTTCTCCCACCAGAACGGCGACATCAAGGCAACCCTCCTCGAAGAGATCGAGGATCCGCCGCAGCCCGAAGTCGAGGAGGGCGAAGAGGCGGAGGCCGAAGAAGCGGAAGGCGAGGAGGCCGAAGAAGAAGAGCTGACCGAGGACGAGCTCAAGTTCACCTGCCTCCGTCCCGTCGAGATGGCCGAGGAGTCGGGCGCGGCCGGAGAGGAAGCCGACGAGGCCTGAGCTTCCCCGCCACGAAGCAGGAGTGCTGCCGGGCCCGCCCCCCCGCATGGGAAGCGGGGTCGCGTAGGGTCCGGTTCGTGCTTTCCGACGCGTCAGGGTCGTCGCCACGTCCGGTTCCCGTGTCGTCCGGACGCCCTCGCTCCCGGTCCGACGCGGATCGACGATCCAATCGCAAACCACGGCCCCGGCGCCGGCGTCTGACCGTTCGAGGGTCGAGAGGCACGGTTCCGTGCTCCGCCGGGACGAAACGCACGCATGGCATTCCACCTGCCGCCGATTCAGGACGCGCTTCGCGAGGACGGACTCGACGGCTGGCTCCTCTACGACTTCCACGGATCCAACCCGATCGCGCGCAGGGTGGCCGGCCTGAACGACCACGCGAAGCTGACGACCCGCCGCTGGTACTACCTGGTGCCGGCGTCGGGAGAGCCGCGCGCGCTCGTGCACCGTATCGAGCGGGACAGTCTGGCTCACCTGCCCGGCAAGCGGCTGATCTACGCAGGACGCACCGAGCTCGAGACCGGGCTGGCCGACCTGCTGCGGGGCATGCGACGGGTCGCCATGGAGTATTCGCCCGCCTGCGCGATTCCCTACCTGTCGCGGGTCGACGCCGGGACGGTCGAGAGAATCCGATCGCTCGGGGCCGAGGTGGTGTCGTCCGGCGATCTGGCGCAACGTTTCGAAGCGGTCTGGGACGACGCGGCGCTCGCGAGCCATCGAGCGGCGTCGGAGCGCCTCTACGCCGTCAAGGACCGCGCGTTCGCACTGATCCGTGACCGCGCGGCGGCCGGGCCGCTGACCGAGTACGAGGTCCAGCAGACGATGGCGGCGTGGTTCGCGGACGCCGGCTTGGTCACCGACTGCCCGCCGGTCGTGGCGGCGCAGGAGAGCAGCGGCAACCCCCACTACCTGCCGACCGCGACAGCTCACCGCCCGATCCGGCCCGGGCAGATCGTCCTGCTCGATCTGTGGGGCAAGCTCGACCGTCCGGGCGCCGTGTACGCCGACATCACCTGGGTCGGTTTCACCGGCCCCGCCGTGCCGGCGCAGGCCGCCGCCGTCTTCGACGTGGCGCGCGAGGCGCGCGACGCCGCCGTCGCGCTCGTCGCCGACCGGGTACGGGCCGGACGGCCGCTCCGCGGGTGGGAGGTGGATCGCGCCGCGCGGGAGGTGGTCGGCGCCGCCGGCTACGGCGACCGCTTCATGCACCGCACCGGACACAGCCTCGGGGAGGAGGTCCACGGTAACGGGGTCCACATGGACGACTACGAGACGCACGACGAGCGGCGGCTCGTCCCCGGCACCGGTTTCACGATCGAACCGGGCATCTATCTGGACAATTTCGGCGTCAGGACCGAGATCAACATGTATGCAGGCAGCACGGACGCCGCCGTCACCGGCCCCCGGCAGACGGAAATCGTCCCGCTGGGCTAGCCGTCCCGCCCGCCGCGGGGAGCCGCGCGGCGCTGCGGAGCGGCGTTACACTAGAGTCGAAGTCGAGGGCTGCGGGTGCTCGCCCCGCTGGAGGAAATGATGTCGAGATCGAGGACCACGTTCGTTTCCACGCTGCTTATCGCCGTCGTGGCGATGGCGGTCGGGATGGTGATCGCGTCGCGCTTCAATCTGGCGCCGTCGTCGGCCGCGCAGGCGATACGGACGCCGGAATCGAACAGCGCGCCCATCTCCGGCAACCTGACCGCGACCACGTTCCGCGAGATCGCGGACGCGCAGACGGCGATGGTCGTCACCATCTGGACCCAGCAGCGGCCGCAGCAAAGCAACATGAACGAGTTCTTCGGCGGCGACGAGTTCTTCCGCCGCTTCTTCGGTCAGCCGCCGGCCCCCGACCGGGAGCCGCAGGAGGACGACGAGGTCACCCGACCGACAGCGACCGGGACCGGATTCGTGATCGACCGCTCGGGCCTGATTCTGACGAACAACCACGTCGTCGAGAACGCCACGAACATCGAGATCCAGTTCTTCGGCGACGACGACGAACTCTACGAGGCGCGTGTGCTCGGACGGGACCGGCTCACCGACAGCGCGCTCCTGGAGCTGGTCGAGCGGCCCGACGGGCAGCTGCCGGTGGCGACGTTCGGCGACTCGAGTCAGATGGCGCCCGGCGACTGGGTGATGGCCATCGGCGCCCCGTTCGGCCTCAGCCACACGGTCACCGTCGGCGTCATCTCGGCGCTCGCCCGGCCCCTTCAGGCCGTCCCAGGCCGCTGGAACGAGATGCTGCAGACCGACGCCGCGATCAACCCGGGCAACTCGGGCGGTCCGCTCCTCAACATCCGCGGCGAGGTCGTCGGGATGAACACCGCGATCATGAGCGATCGGAGGGCCAACGCCGGTGTAGGATTCGCCGTTCCCATCAACACGGTCCGCGAGCTCCTGCAAGAGTTGCGGGGCGGCAAGGTGACGCGCGGCGTGATCGGCATCGGCATCAACAACATCGCGCAGGAAGACTACGCGGTGCTCGGACTCACCGACGCCGGTGGGGTCCTCGTCTCCGAGGTCCAGGCCGACGGACCCGCCGATCGGGCGGACATGGAGCCGGGCGACGTCATCGTCGCGTTCGACGGCCAACCCGTGGACGACACGCGGGAGCTCCAGAACCACGTGGTCGCCACCCGACCCGGCACGACGGTACCGATCGACGTCGTCCGCAACGGCGAGCCGCTGACCCTCGCCGTCACGATCGGCGAGCTCGACCTCGAGACGGAAAACCGCACACCGACGGTCGCAGCCGAAGAGACCAGCGAGGGCTTCGGGATCACGCTGCAGGACCTGACGCCGTCGATGACCCGCCGCCTGCGCGTGCCGGCGGATACGGTCGGGGCGGTCGTCGTCGACATCCGGCGCGGCAGCACCGCCGCGGCGAGCGGCCTGCAGCCCGGCGACGTCATTCTCAGCGTCAACCGCGTCGACGTCGCGTCGGCCGGCGAGGCGATCACGGAGCTCAACGCGATCGAGTCGGGGCGAACCGCGTTCCTCCTCGTGCAGCGCCGCGAGACGCGCGTGTTCCTGCAGGTGGAGAAGGACTAGCGACAGCGAGATGACGCTGCGGGAGGTGATCCGGGAGCGGATCCGGACGGACGGTCCGCTGCCGTTCGCCGCCTACGCGGAACTCGCCCTCTACCATCCCGAGCTGGGGTACTACGCCCGCGCGGACCGGCGCTCCGGACGCGCGGGCGACTTCTTCACCAGCGTCGATCTCGGCCCGCTGTTCGGCGCCCTGCTGGCGTCGCAGTTCGCCGAAACGTGGCGCCTCCTGTGCCCGGAGGCAGGGGGCGCGCGGTTCGATCTGGTCGAGGCGGCGGCCGGGAACGGACGGCTCGCCCGGGACGTGCTGGACGCCGCCGCCGCGGACGATCCGGGGTTCTACGACGCCATCGATCTGCACCTCGTCGAACGCAGCCGGGCCGCGCGCGACGCGCAGGCCGCCACCCTGGGTCCGCACGCCGGCAAGCTGGCTTCGTCCGGCCCCGGCATGCCGCCGGCAATCCACGGCGCCGTCTTCGCCAACGAGCTGCTCGACGCGCTCCCGCCGCACGCGCTGGAGATGACCGGCGATGGCCTCCGGGAGGTGTACGTCGATCTCGACGAGGCGACCGGGGACTTCGTCGAGCGCCTCGGCCCGCTCTCGGACGCGCGCGTGCGGGCGCACGTCGACGACCGGGGCATCGCCCTGGAACCCGGCTGGCGGGCCGAGGTCGCGCCGGACGCCGCCGACTGGGTGCGGCGGGCGGTCGAGTCCCTCACCCGCGGATTCGTGCTCCTCGTCGACTACGGCCACGAGGCGCGCGAGCTCTACTCGGCGACCCACGCGGCCGGAACCCTCGCGACCTACCGCCGGCAGCGGATCGCGGACGCCGGCGACGGCATGCCCCCGCCGTGGCTCGTCGCCCCCGGAGAGTGCGACATCACCGCCCACGTCGACCTGACGCTGGTGCGGGACGCGGCGGAGGGCGCCGGCGCGCGCACGCTCGGCGTGCTCGATCAGACCTACTTCCTGCTGGGGCTCGGGGCGGCCGAGCGCCTGGATCGGGAATCCGGCGACGGCAGCGTCGCGACGCTCCGGCGACGGCTGGCCCTGAAGTCGCTCCTGATGCCCGGCGGCCTCGGGAGCAGCCACAAGGTGCTGATCTTCGGCAAGGACGTAGGGACGCCGGCGCTGGCCGGCTGCTCCTGTCGCGTCCGGATGACACGCTAGGGGTCCGCGCCTTGGACGGCGCAGACTGCTGGTGAGGGTCGGGTTGGGCGGCAGGCGAAGCCGCACGACGATTGACGGGCTAGAATCAGCCTGAACCGCGATGAACGATCCTGTAGAGCGCGAGATCAAGCTGGCGTTCGACTCGGCCGCGGCCGCCCGCGAGGCGGTCGCCGCCCTCGGAGCCGCCCCGTTCCGCGCGCGGCGGCTGCAGGACGACCGGCTCCTCGACACGGCCACCGGCAGGCTCCGCGCCGACTGGTGCACGCTGCGGGTGCGCATCGAGACGCCGGACGCGGGCGGCGGGAGCGCCGCCACGGTCACCTTCAAGGGACGGCCGCAGCCCGACGTCATGAAGGTCCGCGAGGAGGTGGAGACCGGCGTCGACGACGGCGCGGCGCTGCTCCGGGTACTCGAACGGGCAGGCTTCCACGTCCGGTTCCGCTACCAGAAGTACCGCGAGGAATTCGAGCACGACGGCACGATCGTCGCCATCGACGAGACGCCGTGCGGGGTGTTCGTCGAGATCGAGGGCAGCGAGGCGGGCGTCACGCGGCTCGCGCAGGCGTTCGGCCGCTCCCCCGGCGACTACATCACGGCGTCCTACCGCAGCCTCTGGGAATCGGACCGCGCGGCGCGCGGGCGTCCGGCCGGCGACATGGTCTTCGCGTAGCGCCCGACGCCATGGCCGGCCCGCTTCCTCCCGCCCTCGTGCTCGCGGCCGGACTCGGCACGCGCCTCCGACCGCTGACCGGCGTCCGCGCCAAGCCGGCCGTCCCGGTCGCCGGCCGACCGCTGGTGATCAGGATCCTCGAGTGGCTGGCGGCCCGGGGCGTCGAGGACGTCGTGCTCAATCTGCACCACCGGCCGGAGACGATCACGCGCGAGGTAGGTCACGGGAAGAGCGCCGGGGTGCGCGTGCGCTACTCGTGGGAGCCGGTCGTCCTGGGATCGGCCGGCGGCCCGCGGCAGGCGCTGCCGCTTCTCGGCCCGCGCTTCTTCATCGTCAACGGCGACACGCTCACCACCCTCTCGCTCCGCGCGCTCGCCGGGACCCATGAACGCACCGGCGCCGCGGTCACCCTCGCCGTCGCCCCCCATCCGGCCCCCGACCGCTACGGCGGGGTCCTCGTGACGGGCGACGGCCGCGTGCGCGGGTTCACGCGCGCCGGCGGCGGATCGGTCACCCACTTCGTCGGCGTGCAGATCGTCGAGGCGGCGGTCTTCGCGAACCTGCCGGCCGGCCGGCCCGCCGCGACCATCGGCGGCCTGTACGAGGGACTTCTCCCGGCCCCCGACGACGTCCCGGCGGGGCGCATCCGCGCCCACCGGATCGAGGACGAGTTCCTGGACATCGGGACGCCTGCGGACTACCTCGCCGCCTCGCTGATCGTCGCGCGGCGCGAAGGACACGAGACGCCGCCGGCCGGCGCCGGTTCGACGATCCACCCGACCGCCGCGCTCGACCGCACCGCGGTCTGGGACGGCGCCGTCGTCGGCGCCGGCTGCCGGCTCGACGAGTGCATCGTCGCGGACGGCGTCAGCCTGCCCCCCGGGCACGACGCTGCGCCGCCGGATCTGCGTGCCGGCCGCGAGCACCGGGACCGGAGCGGGCGGGCGGACGCTCGGGAACGCGGTGGTCCACCCGCTCGACGGCCTCCCGGTGACCGGCCGATGACGGATCCGTCGCGGCGTCCCGACACACCGGAATCGCGCGCGAAGACCTGGCTGCTGCACGCCGGCCTGCCTCCGGCGACGCGTCTCGTGCGGCTCGCGGGAGACGCCTCCGACCGCCGGTTCGTGCGGGTCGTGCCGCCCGGCGCGCCGCCGCGCGTCCTGGTCGTGCACGAAGGACCGATCGACCCCGAGAAGTTGCCCCTGATCCGCGTCGGCGAGCTGTTCCGCCGGCTCCCCGTGCCGGTGCCGGTCGTTCACGGCGCGGACGCGGCGCTGGGAATCGTCGTCGTCGAGGACCTCGGCGACACGATGCTGGAGGACGCGATCGCCACCCTGCCGGCCGGCGGGCGCATCGCGCGCTACCGGGAAGCGGTGGAGATCATCGCGGCGATCCAGCGTGGCGGGCACCGGCTCGCCGGGTCGGGGGCGGGGCCCTTCGGTCTGGCGTTCGACGTCGCGAAGCTGACGCAGGAGCTCGACTTCTTCGTCGAGCACTTCATGGTCGGCTTCCGGCGGCATGCGCTCACCGCCCCGGCGCGGCGCGCCCTCGACGACGAGTTCCGGGCGCTGGCCGCGGACATGGCGGCCGAGCCGCGCGTGCTCTGTCACCGCGACTTCCACAGCCGCAACCTCATGCTGCACCGCGACCGCCTGCACGTCATCGACTTCCAGGACGCGCGCATGGGACCGGACACCTACGACCTGGCGTCGCTGCTGCGGGACGCCTACGTGGCGCTCGACGCGGCCGAGGTCGACCAGCTCCTCGCCCACTACCAGACCGTCACGGGCCGGGGCGACGGCGCGGCGCTGCGGCGCCGCTTCGCCCGCACGACGGTGCAACGCGCCCTCAAGGCGCTGGGAACGTTCGGATACCAGATCACCGTGCGCGGCAATCCGCGGTACCGCGAGGCGATACCGCGCACGCTCGGATACGCGCGGGACGCCATCGGGCAGAATCGGGACCGGCGGCGCCTCGGCGAGCTGCTCGGAGCGGTGCTGGAGGCGCCCGCCTCGTAGTACGCTACACGCCGGCATGGGAGCGACCACGACGACCATCGACGCGATCGCCGGCCACGTCGGCCGGGAGGTCGCGATCCGCGGATGGCTGCACCGGAGGCGCTCGAGCGGGAAGATCCACTTCCTCACCCTGCGTGACGGCACGGGGTTCGTTCAGGCCGTGGTCTCCAGGGCCGCCGTCGGCGACGGGACGTTCACGCGGGCGGATCACCTCGGCCAGGAGACGTCGCTGATCGTCGAGGGGACCGTGCGGGAGGATGCGCGCGCCCCCGGCGGCTGCGAGATCGACGTGGCGACCCTCACCGTCGTCGGCGAGTCCCGCAACTACCCGATCACGCCGAAGGAACACGGCGTCGACTACCTCCTGGACCGGCGACACCTCTGGGTCCGCAGCCGCCGCCAGGCCGCGATCCTGCGCGTGCGCCACGAGGTCATCGACGGCATCCGCGATTTCCTCAACGGCCGCGGATTCATCCTGGCGGACACGCCGATCTTCACGCCGGCCGCCTGCGAAGGCACGACGACGCTGTTCGCGGTCCCGTACTTCGACCACGCGACGGCCTACCTCACGCAGAGCGGGCAGCTCTACAACGAAGCGAACGCGATGGCGCTCGGGCGGGTCTACTGCTTCGGGCCGACGTTTCGCGCCGAGAAATCCAAGACGCGGCGCCACCTGACCGAGTTCTGGATGGTCGAGCCGGAGATGGCCTACGCCACTCTCGACGATGCGACGGATCTGGCGGAAGCGCTCGTCGTGTCGATCGTCGAGCGGGTGCTCGAACGGCGCGCCCGCGAGCTGGAGGTGCTCGAACGGGACACGGCGGCGCTCGCAAGGGTCCGGTCGCCGTTCCCGCGCATCGCCTACGACGAGGCGGTCGAGATCCTCAAGGCCCGCGGCCTGCCGTTCGAGTGGGGCGGCGACTTCGGCGGCCCGGACGAAACCGCCCTGGCGGAGCATTTCGACCGCCCTGTCGCGGTGCAACGCTTCCCCGCGGGGATCAAGGCCTTCTACATGAAGCCGGACGCCGAACGCCCCGCGTTGTCGCTGTCGGTCGACGTGCTGGCCCCCGAGGGCTACGGCGAGATCGTCGGCGGCGGCGAACGTCTGGACGACTACGCGCTGCTGCTCGACCGGATTCGCGAGCACGAGCTGCCGCGGGAGGCGTTCGAGTGGTACCTGGACCTGCGGCGGTACGGGAGCGTGCCGCATGCCGGTTTCGGCATGGGCGTGGAGCGCGTCGTCGCCTGGCTCTGCGGGCTCGAGCACATCCGCGAGACCATCCCGTACCCGCGCATGCTCTATCGCCTGACTCCGTGAGCGTCCGCGGACGGCGTCCGTGATATACTCTTCCGTCTGCGCGAGACGAAGTCCTGTAGAAGTGGGCGTTTCGCCCACTTCTTTGTGTTTCAGGGCGCAGTTGCAGGTGGAGGCGGGGCAAGGACGGGTGAAGCCCGGTGCAGGCCGGGTTGCGCAGGTCCGGTCCATCGCGGAGCGGGTCGCCCGCGACTTCGGGCTGGACGTTTTCGACGTCCAGCTCCGGCGGGAGTCGGCGGGCTGGCTGCTGCGAATCGTCATCGACCGGCCGCCGGACGCGACCGGCGCAGACGGAGATGCCGCGGGCGAAGCGGTGACCCTCGACGATTGCCAGCGGGTGAGCACGGACGTGAGCGTGGTGCTCGACGCCGAGTTCGACTTCGAGCATCCGTATACGCTGGAGGTGTCGTCGCCGGGCCTCGACCGTCCGTTGCGGCACCTGGGCGACTGCCTGCGGTTCCGAGGCCGGCTCGCCCGGTTCGTGACGTCGGCGGACGTCGACGGACAGCAGTTCATCTGCGGACGGATCGCGGGCGTGGAGCCGGACGGCGACGGGGCGCCGGAAGAGAGTACCCACGTCGTGGTGAACGCCGGACGGCGCATCCACCGCATACCGTGGGCGCTGGTGACGCGGGCCCGGCTGGAAGTGGAGTTGTGAACGAGGCGTCGCGAGGGGAGAATCCCGCGCGCGAGAGCACGCGATGAGCAATCCGCTGCAACAGACGATCGAGGCGCTGGCCAAGGAGAAGGGCATCGAGCCCGATGTCGTCGTCACGGCCATCGAGGACGCGGTGCTGACCGCCTCGCGCAAGTACTACAAGTCCACGGAGAACCTGCGGACGAAGTTCAATCACGAGACCGGCCAGGTCGAGCTGTTCTCGGTGCGTCAGATCGTCGAGGAGGTGACCGATCCGCTGACGGAGATCTCGCTCGCCGAAGCGCAGGAGCTGTACGGCGACGAGGCGGAAGTCGACATGGAGATCGAGTTCCCCAAACCGACCGACGTTCTGGGACGCATCGCGGCGCAGACCGCGAAACAGGTCATCTTCCAGAAGGTGCGCGAGGCGGAGCGCGACAACGTCTACGCGCTGTACAGCGACCGGGTCAACGAGGTCGTCAACGGAACCGTCAAGCGGTTCGAGAACGGCGACATCATCGTCGACGCCGAACGGGTGGAAGCCCTGCTCCCGCGTCGGGAACAGTCGCGAGCCGAGAACTACACGATCGGCGACCGCATCCGCGCCGTAATCCGCGAGGTCAACAAGAACACGAAGGGCCCCCAGATCATCCTGTCGCGCACCGATCCGACGCTGCTGGTCAAGATGTTCGAGCAGGAGGTGCCGGAGATCTACGACGGGACGGTCACCATCCGCGGCGCCGTCCGGGAATCGGGGACCCGGGCCAAGGTCGCCGTTCATTCGCGCGAGCGTGACGTCGATCCCGTCGGAGCCTGCGTCGGGATGAAGGGCACGCGGGTGCAGGCTATCATCCGGGAGCTGCGCGGTGAGAAAATCGACATCGTCCAGTGGTCGGAAGATCCCGTGGTCTTCGTGACCAACGCCCTCAGCCCGGCCAGGGTGCAGCGGGTGACGGTCGTCGACGGCGAAGATTCGATCGTCGAGGTGGTCGTGGAGGCCCGCCAGTATTCGCTCGCGGTCGGCACGAGGGGGCAGAACGTTCGTCTGGCGGCCAAGCTGACCGGCTGGACAATCGACATCAAGAGCGAGGAAGAGAAACGGCGCGAGGTGGAAGCCCGGTTCGAAGAGTTGGAGGACGGCGAGGAAGCCGGAACGCTCACGTTGCCCGGACTCGATGACGCACAGCTCCTCAGGTTGAGCGAGGCGGGGCTCGACACCGCCGACCGCCTGCTCGAGGTCGCCACAGCGGCGCTGGCCGCGGTGGCGGGCGTCGACGAGGCGACGGCCCGCGACCTGCAGGCCGCGGTTCGGGAACAGGTCGACGCCGCCACGAGAGCGGCCGGGACTGCGGACGATACGGGCGACGCTTCGATGGCCGCCCCGGCGGGGGCGACGCCCGCGGCGCCGGCCGACGCGCCCGCCGAGACACCGACAGCAGAGTGAGAGCGCCCGTGGGCACAATTCGCATCTACAAGATCGCCGAGGTTCTCGGCATCCCGAGCCAGGAAGTCGTTCAGTTGCTGCGCACGCAGCACGGGATCGAGGCCAAGAGCGCGTCGAGTACGGTCGAAGAGATCGTGGCCCGGCAGTTCGCCGAGCGCCTCGCCCGCAAACGGAACGTCGCCCTGCCGGCCGGATCCCTCTTTTCGCAACGGGCTGCCGCGAAACGCGGCGGGCGAGGCGGGCGAGGCGGGGCCGCGCCGGAAACGGCGGCGCCGGCGGCGCCGAAGCTGGGCCCGCCGCGGCTGGTGAAGTCCGCCAAGGCCACGAAGGCAGCGGCCGAGGCCGCTACGGCCGGCGCCGCCGAACCGGCGTCCGCCGCGCCGGAAACGCCGCCGGTCACGGCCGCCGAGGCGCCGCCGGTCACGGCCGCGCCGTCCCCGGCCGGCCCGATCGCGGCCCGGGCCGCGCCGCGGGTTCTTCCGCCGACGCCGCGGCTCCGGGTGGAAGGCGCCCCGCGGCTCCGGGTCGAAGCGCCCCGTATCCGGGTTGAAGCGCCGCCCGCGACGGCCGCGGAAGCGCCGCGCATCGAAGTCGAGACGCCCCCCCGCATCGAGGCCGGGGAAGCCACCCGCGTCGAGACCGAGCCACGCCCCGTCGAGGTGACTCCGAGCCCCAGGGTCGAACCGCCGCCCGTCCAGGCCGACGAGATTCCGCGCGCCAAGGTCGAGACGCCGCCCGTCCAGGCCGAGGAGATTCCGCGCGCCAAGGTCGAGACGCCGCCCGTCCAGGCCGAGGAACCCCCGCGCCCCAGGGTCGAGCCATCCCCTGTCGAGGCCGGGGAGACCTTGCGCGCCAAGGTCGAGACGCTGCCCGCGACGGCCGCGGAAATCCCGTCCGCCAGGGTCGAGCCGCCACGCGCCGAGGTCGCGGCTTCGCCGCCCGCCAAGGTCGAGACGCCACGCATCGAAGCCGAAGGTACGCCGCCGCAGCAGGGTGAGGAAGCGCCACGAGCCGCCGCCGAGGCGGTCCCCCGCGTGGAACCGAAGATTCCACCGCCCGCCGCGGCGAAGCAACCCGTCGCAGGCACGCCGGCGGCGGCCTCACCGGCCGTCCCTCCGCAGACGCCGCTGCGGCCATCGGCCGCTGGCGCGCGCTCCGGCTCGGGGCTGGTGCTGCGGCCGACAGGGCGCGTGGTGCCGCCGCGGCTGCGCCTGCGCATCGAAGAACCGAAGCCGGCGAAGCCGCGACCCGCGGCGCCGCCGAGGCCACCGGTGCGGCCGGCGCAGCCCGTCGCACCAGCCGGGTCGATCGCGAGGCCGCCGCTCGGCGGACCACGGCCATTGCCGTCCCAGCCCGTGCGTCCCCCGGCGGCGCGTCCCCTGCCGCCCCGGCCGGCGGTCGGCTACCGTCCGCCGCCCCGGCCGCATCACCGCCCGGGAGGACGGCGCGCACAGTACCGGCGCACGCGCACGCAGACGCCGGCGACCCCGGCGCCGCCGCCGCCGGTCACGCGGACGATCACGCTGGCCGAGGGCATGACCGTCAAGGACCTGGCCGAGCGCCTCGAGGTCAAGCCGAAGGACGTCCTGAAGAAGCTGATCGAACGGCGCGTGATGATGACCATCAACACGACCCTCGACTCCGAGACGGCGACCACCATCGCCCGGGAGTTCGGCGCGGACGTCAAGATGCGGACGTTCGAGGAAGAGATGGTCGTCATCGAGGCCGAGGAGGCGAAGCCCGACGACCTGATCGTCCGCGCCCCGGTCGTCACCGTCATGGGACACGTCGATCACGGGAAGACGACCCTGCTCGACGCCATCCGCGAGACGAAGGTCGCCGAGGGCGAGGCCGGCGGCATCACCCAGCACATCGGGGCGTACTCGGTGCAGGTCTCCGACCGCAAGATCGTCTTCCTCGACACCCCGGGCCACGAGGCGTTCACGCTGATGCGGGCGCGCGGCGCCCAGGTGACCGACGTGGTCGTCCTGGTCGTGGCCGCCGACGACGGGGTGATGCCGCAGACGCAGGAGGCGATCGATCACGCGCAGGCGGCCAGCGTCCCGATCATCGTCGCCATCAACAAGATCGACAAGGCCGACGCCAACCTGGACCGCGTCAAGAAGGAGCTGGCGGAGCGCGGGCTGACCCCGGAAGACTGGGGCGGGTCGACAGTGACCGTACCGGTCTCGGCGAAGAAGCGGGACAACCTCGACGGGCTCCTGGAAATGATTCTCCTGGTGACCGAGCTCGAGGAGCAGAAGGCGAATCCCAAGCGGACCGCGACCGGCACGGTCCTCGAGGCCAAGGTGGACCGCGGCCGCGGACCGGTCGCCACGATCATGGTGCAGGACGGCACGCTGCGCGTCGGCGACAACTTCATCGCCGGAGTCGTGGTCGGGCGGGTCCGGGCGCTGCTGGACGACCGGCTGCAGAAGACGAACGAGGCCGGCCCCTCCAGTCCGGTGGAGGTGCTCGGCCTGACCGGGCTGCCGCAGCCCGGCGACGCCTTCCAGGCCGTGACCGACGCCGCGAAGGCGCGCCAGATCGCCGTGCTGCGACAGAACCAGGCAAAGGAGAAGGCGCTCGGCGGACGCGGCCAGCGGCTGACCCTCGAATCGCTCCAGCAGCAGTTGGCGGAGGGCGAGGCGAAGGAACTGCCGATCATCATCAAGGCGGACGTGCAGGGATCCGCGGAGGTGCTGGCCGACTCGCTCGGCAAGCTCGGCGACGAGCGCGTCAGGACGCGCATCATCCATACCGGCGTCGGGGCCATCAGCGAATGGGACGTCCTGCTCGCGTCGACCTCGAACGCGATCATCGTCGGGTTCAACGTGCGTCCCGACCGCAACGCCACCGGCGTGGCGGAACGCGAGGGGGTCGACGTCCGACTCCACTCGGTGATCTACGACGTCACCGACGAGTTGAAGAAAGCGCTGGCCGGGCTGCTCGATCCGACTACGAAGGAGATCCGGCTGGGGTCCGCCGAGATCCGGCAGACGTTCAAGATTCCGAAGTTCGGCACGGCGGCCGGGTGCATGGTCACCGAGGGCGTCATCACGCGGGCGGGCGACGCGCAGGCCCGGATCGTGCGGGACGGCGTGGTCGTCCACGAAGGACGCATCGGGTCGCTGCGACGCTTCAAGGACGACATCAACGAGGTGCGGGGCGGCCTGGAGTGCGGTCTGGCGTTCGAACGCTTCGCCGACCTGAAGATCGGCGACGTCGTCGAGTCGTTCACCGTGGAAAAGGTGGTCGCGACCGTTTGACGAGGAACGGCTCCGTGAGGCGCCGCCGGACCGATGCCTGCCGTCGGGTTGCTGACCGTGGACCTCCACATTCCCGGTGCGCGTTCGCTGAAGGACAAGCGCCGGGTTCTCGCGAGCGTCAAGGACCGCGTCCGGAAGCTCAACGTCTCGCTGGCGGAGATCGACCATCTCGACACGCATCAGCGCGCGCGTCTCGGCGTGGTGGCGGTAGCTTCTCACCGGGACCACGTGGACCGGGTGCTGGACGGGGTCGTCACGGAGATCGAGCGCCGCGACCCCGGCCTCGTGCTGGCGACCGACCTGCAGTGGTTACGCTGACGTTCCCGGGGGCATCACATGGCACAGGGGACCCGGACCCGGCGCGTCGCGGAACGCGTGCGAACGGAACTGTCGACGCTTCTCGCCCGATCCGCCCGCGATCCCGGTCTGCTGGGGGTGACGGTCACCAACGTCAGGATGACCGCCGATCTCCAGCTCGCCCGCGTCTACTACACGCTGCTCGACGGCGGCGACCGCGGCAACGCGACGCGCGGGCTGCGCCGGGCCCGACCCTATCTGCGGCGCGCGATAGGACAGCGCCTCCAGCTCCGGCAGGTCCCGGAGATCCGCTTTCTGTACGACGATTCCGCCGAGCGGCAGGATCGCATCGCGCGCCTCTTCGACGAGCTCGAACGGCAGCGCGGCTCCCTCGGCGTCCCCGGCGACGAGCCGGACCGGCGCCCCGCCGCGACGGAAGACGCGGATGGCGCCTGACGCGATCGGACCCATCGCCGGCGCGCTGGCGGACGGGGCGCACTTCGTACTCTCGTCGCACGCCCGGCCGGACGGCGACTCCGTCGGCTCGCAGCTCGCGCTCCTGCACGCCCTGCGAGCGCTCGGCAAGACCGTGCGCATCGTCAACCACGACCCCCCGCCCGCATATCTGCGCACCCTCCCGGGCGTGACGGACATCGAGGTGGCGGACTCCGCGGACGGCCGATTCGATGCGGCGGTCGTGCTGGAATGCGGCGCGCTCGAGCGCACCGAGGTCACGGGGCTGGATCGCCAACCCGTCATCAACGTCGATCACCACGCCGGAAACGCGATGTACGGCGCGCTCAACTGGTTCGACCCGAGCGCCGCGGCGTGCGCGGAAATGGTCCACGACCTGATCGCCGCCCTCGGGGTTCCGTTGACGCCGGCGATCGGCGCGGCCCTGTACGCCGGCATCCTCACCGACACGGGCTCGTTCCGGCACGCGAACATCACCGCCCGGACGTTCGAGACCTGCCGGAGCGTGGCCGCCTGCGGCGTCGACGTCGCGGACCTCGCCGCCGCCATCTACCAGAACAGCTCGCTCGGCAAGCTCCGTTTGACCGGCCGGCTGCTGCACGAGATGCGGCTCGAGGCGGGCGGCCGGGTCGCCGTCCTGCACGTCGACGAGTCCCTGCTCCGTGACACCGGTTGTCCACCGGACGACATGGAGGGTCTGGTCAACCTGCCGCTGGCGGCGCGCGACGTGGAGGCCGTGATCATGATCCGGACGCTGGACGGCGTCACCCGGGCCAGCCTGCGGTCGAAGGGCCCCGTCGACGTTCGCGCGGTCGCCGCGGCGTTCGGCGGCGGCGGCCATCGCAACGCGTCGGGCTGCACGCTCGAGGCGCCGGTGCGGCGCGTCGAACCGCTCCTGCTCGCACGCACGATCGCGGCGCTCGAGCCGTCCGCCCACCAGGTGTCGACCGGAACGGGATCCTGACCCATGGACGGCGTGCTGGTCGTCGACAAGCCGTCCGGCCCGACGTCGCACGACGTCGTGGCGCACGCCCGCCGATCGCTCGGCGTCAGGCGCGTCGGACACATCGGCACGCTGGACCCGATCGCCACCGGCGTGCTGCCGCTCGTGGTGGGGCGGGCCACGCGGCTGGCGTCCCTGCTCTCGGCGGGACGGAAGACCTACGACGGAAACATCCTGCTCGGGGTCTCCACCGACACCTACGACGCCGCCGGAACGGTCACCGCCGACGCACGGGATCGGATGGGCACGAATCTGGTCAATGCTCCGGACCGGCCGGCGATCGAGCGGGCGGTGCAGGCGTTCGTCGGCACCCGGCAGCAGCGCCCGCCGCCGTTCTCGGCGAAGAAGATCCGTGGCGTGCGCGCGTACAAGCTCGCGCGCGGGAACCGGCCGGTCGCTCCGGAGCCGGTGGCGGTGACGGTGCACGCCATCGACGTGCTGGCGGTCGACGGCACGCAGGTGCGGTGCCGCGTCACCTGCGATCCCGGCTTCTACATGCGGGCGTTCGCCCACGATCTGGGCGCCGCGCTCGGCTGCGGCGGCTGCCTGCAGACGCTCCGCCGGGAACGGAACGGGGCGTTCGATCTGCGCGGCGCGGTGGCGCTGGACGAGATCGAGGCGCGCGGTCCCGCCGTGGCGGAGCGGATGGTGCCGCTCGACGAGCTGTTGCCCGAGGTTCCACGGCTCGTGCTGACCGCGCATGGGGCCCGGCGGGCCCGGCACGGCAACGATCTCGCCGCCGCCGACGTGGTCTCGGCCAGCGCGGAGTGGACGGCCCGGGCGGCGTCCGCCGGTGTCGCGGTCGCGAAGCTCTACGACGGAGAAGGCGTGCTGATCGCCATTGCGAAGGCCGACGCGGCCCGGCTTTTGCACCCGACAATCGTTCTGGTGTAGGATCATCTGCTGAACAGAGCGTCGAATAAAGCAAGAGTAGAGAGGTAGTTGCACGTGGCGCTGGCCAAGGAGCGGAAGTCCGAATTGATTGGTTCGTATCGTCTGCACGACAGCGATACCGGATCCCCGCAGGTGCAGATCGCGATTCTCAGCGAGCGCATCACGTATCTGACCGAGCACTTCAAGACCCACGCCAAGGATCACCATTCACGCCGTGGTCTGCTGCAACTGGTCGGCCGGCGCCGCCGTCTCCTCGACTACCTCAAGGGCAAGGATTCCGAGCGTTACGCGGATCTGATCAAGCGGCTCGGCATCCGCAAATAGGCGCGAGACGAAAGACCGGCCCTGACCGGACACTGCCCGCCTCTCCACACAACGCGCCGGGACCGTGATGCGTCCCGAGAACTGGAGTCCATCCCCATGCATACGGCCCAGGTGAACGTCGGCCGGTCCACCCTCACGCTCGAAACCGGCAAGCTGGCCAGGCAGGCGGACGGCGCAGTCACCGTACGCTACGGCGACACGTTCGTCATCGCCACGGCCTGCGCCGCGTCGACCGCCCGCGAGGGCATCGACTTTCTGCCGTTGACCGTCGACTACCGGGAATACGCCTATGCGTCAGGCAGGATTCCAGGCGGGTTCTTCAAGCGGGAAGGCAAGCCGACCGAGAAGGAAGTGCTGACGAGCCGGCTCATCGACCGTCCCTTCCGGCCGCTGTTCCCGGCCGGGTGGCGGCGGGAGACGCAGATCATCGCGCTGCTCCTGTCGGCCGACCCCGAGAACGACTCCGACGTGCTCGCGCTGACCGGTGCGTCCGCCGCGCTCGCGATCTCGTCCATCCCCGTCGCACACCCCATCGCCGCGGTCCGCGTCGGCCGCGTCGACGGCGCGTTCGTGATCAACCCGACGTATCCGGAACGGAGGCAGAGCGACCTCGATCTCATCGTCGCCGGCAGCCGCGCCGCGATCGTGATGGTCGAAGCCGGCGCCAGAGAGGTGCGCGAGGACGTCATGCTCGGCGCCCTCGAAGCGGGACACGCGGCCATCCGGGACGTCATCGACGCCATCGAGGACATGGCGGCGGCCGTCGGCAAGCAGAAGATCGCCGTCGCGGCGCGGGAGATCGACGGCGGCGTACGGCAGGAGATCGAAGCGCGGGCGCTCGCGCCGCTCGCCGAGGCGATGCGCGTCAGGGACAAGCTCGAGAGCTACGCTCAGGTGGATGGCGTGCTCGACGATCTGCTCTCGTCCTGTCCCGAGGACGATGCGGACCGGCGCGCCGACACGAAACACGTCTTCAAGGACCTGAAGGAACAGGTCCTGCGCGACGAGATCCTCGGCCAGGGCCGTCGTCTCGACGGCCGGGCATTCGATCAGGTGCGCGGGATTTCCTGCGACGTCGGGGTTCTGCCGCGGGCCCACGGATCGGCCGTCTTCACGCGCGGCGAGACCCAGGCGCTCGTCTCGGCGACTCTCGGCACGGCGGACGACCAGCAGAAGGTCGAGCTGGTCGACGGCGAGATCTACAAGCGGTTCATGCTGCACTACAACTTCCCGCCGTTCTCGGTCGGCGAGGTCAGGTTCCTGCGCGGGCCGGGCCGGCGCGAGATCGGTCACGGCCACCTCGCGGAACGCAGCCTGACCCCGATGATCCCCGACGAGGAGGAATTCCCCTACACGTTGCGCGTGGTGTCGGACATTCTCGAGTCCAACGGCTCGTCGTCCATGGCCAGCGTCTGCGGCGGCGCACTCGCCCTGATGGACGCGGGCGTCCCCATGAAGCGGCCGGTGGCCGGAATCGCGATGGGGCTCGTTCTCGACGAAGAGAACGGCCGGCACGCCATCCTGTCGGACATCGCGGGGGCCGAGGACCACTACGGGGACATGGACTTCAAGGTCGCCGGCACCAGCGAGGGCATCACCGCGCTGCAGATGGACATCAAGGTCTCCGGCATCACCACGGAGATCATGCGGGAGGCGCTCGATCAGGCGCGCGCCGGCCGGCTCCACATCCTGGAGAAGATGGGCGTCACGATCGCGACGCCGCGCGAGTCGATCTCCACGCACGCGCCGCGCATCGTGACGATTCAGATCCCGGTCGACAAGATCCGGGACGTGATCGGGCCGGGCGGCAAGACCATCCGCAGCATCATCGATCGGACCGGCGTCAAGATCGACGTCGAGGACGACGGCCGGGTCAACGTGGCGTCGACGGACGAGACGTCGGCGCAGAAGGCGATCGCAATCATCGAGGAACTGACCGCCAGCCCCGAGCTGAACAAGACCTACCTCGGCAAGGTGCAGCGCATCACGGACTTCGGTGCGTTCGTCGAGATCCTGCCCGGCATCGACGGATTGCTCCACGTCTCCGAGATCGCCCACTATCGGGTGAACGAGGTGCGCAACGAACTGACCGAGGGCGACCAGGTCCTGGTGAAGGTAATCAACGTCGATCCGTCCGGCAAGGTCCGGCTGAGCCGCAAGGCGTTGCTGCCGGGCGGCTCAGCCGACAACGGCGACCAGAGCGACGGCCCTCGCCGCCGTCCGGGCGGACGCGGCGGCCCCGGCGGATCGTCGCGCCCGCCGCGGCAGCGTGACCACCGCGAGCCCGCCCGCCGCTGAGCCGGGCCGGGAGTCTGCTCTGCAGAAACGGTGCAGACGGGCCGCCCGGCTATCCTTTCGACGCCGCGGCGCGGGCTCCCGCCATGCGCGCGGCGGGGGGGGGATGGGAGTGGAACAGCCATTCGACGAGTCGTGACGGGCGTTCCTCGGCGAGATACTGCGCGCTCACCCGGCGCAGTCCGGATACGAACGCGTCGAGGTTCCCCGTCACCCGGAGCGCGTACCGGTCGGCTCTGCGTTCGTGCCAGCGCGACAGCACGTTTACGATTGGCGTCGACGCCACCGTCACGGCCCCGTACACGAGCGCCAGCAGCGGCAGGCTGGCGACGCTCCACAACCCTGTGACGCCGGGCAGCGGCAGCAACGCGGTCAGCACGGCATGCGTCGTCCAGAAGGCCGCCAGCGCCACCCCGGAGGTGCAGGTGATCATCTGCCACAGGTCCCGGTGCACGTGATGACCGATCTCGTGGGCGATGATCACCTCGATCTCCTCATCGCTGTAATCCTCGAGCAACGTATCCGAAACCAGGATCCGCCGCGAGGGACCGATGCCCACGACCGCCGCGTTCGCGGTGTCGGTGGCCGATCCGACCTGCCACTCGTGGATGGCGATGACCGGCGCTTCGGCCCGCCGCGTCAACGCCTCCAGGCGCGCCTGCAAGGCAGGCCGCCGTAACGGCTTCGTGCGCCGCGCCACCGCGACCGACGCCAGGCTGGCCTGCAGCAGGGCGGTCATCAGGTAGCCTGCCCCCGCTGCCTTCCACCAGGTGTCGGGCCAGGTGCCGATCGCCGCGTAGACGGCGAACGCGGCGGCCGACCAGCAGACCACCCGGACGCCGGTGGCCTGCACCTGGCCGGACAGCCAGTCGCCGAACGACTGCCGCGAGAGCCCGAAGCGCCGCTCGAGGACGAATTCGCCGTGGATGACGAACGGCAGCGCCGCCGCCTCCGTAGCAAGACCGAGCACCGCCGCGGACAGGCCGGCGCCGAGCACGATCTGTACCGCGGCCGGCAGCGCCGGGACGGAGAGGAACGCATCCACGACGGCAGCCGGCCAGCTCCAGCCGGCGGCCGCGAAGAGAACACCGACCCGCGCGGCGAACGCGCGCTGCCGGCTGCGACGCTTCAGCCGGCGGAAACGAGTCGCCTTTCCCTCGTTCACCCGACTGTCTGCGCCATGTTGACGGAAATCAGCCTGGACACGCCCGGCTCCTCCATCGTGATGCCGTAGAGGCGGTCCGCAATCTCCATCGTCTTGCGGTTGTGCGTGACCAGGACGAACTGCGTGCGGTCCTGCAGCCCGCGCAGCATGTCCACGAAGCGGCCGATGTTGACGTCGTCCAGCGGAGCGTCGATCTCGTCCAGCAGGCAGAACGGGCTCGGCCGGTACTTGAAGATCGCGAACATCAGCGCCATCGCCGTCAGCGCTTTCTCTCCACCGGAGAGAAGCTGAATGCTCTGGAGCCGTTTGCCCGGAGGCTGCGCGGCGATGTCGATGCCGCTCTCCAGCACGTCCGACTCGTCGAGCAGCACGAGCTCCGCCCGCCCGCCTCCGAACAGCGTCTCGAAGGTCAACTGGAAGTGCTTGTTGACGACGGTAAACGCCTCCTGGAACCGTGCGCGGGTCGTCGCGTCGATACGCTTGACGGCGTCGCCGGTGGCCGCGATCGAATCGATCAGATCCTGGCGCTGCGCGGTCAGGAAATCGTGGCGCTCCTCGAGCTCGTCGAACTGATCGATGGCCATCATGTTGACCGCCCCGAGCCGGTCGACCTTCGCGCGCAGCAGATCGACGATGACCTCGGCGTCGACCGGCGGCGACCCGGCCGTCTCACCCCCGTCGGCGTCGTCACCCCCTGCGTCCGCTCCGTCCGACGCCCCGGCGGCCGACCGCTCGCCCGGCCCGCCTCCCGCCGCGTCGATCTCGTCGCCGGGGGATGCATCGGCCGCCGCCGGCGTTCCCAGGAGCGCCCGGTCGGGCTTGATGGGCCCCTGCGCCTCGAGGGCCTCCACCTCCGCCCGGATGTCGTCCGGACTCGCCTGGAGCGCCACCGTGCACGATTCGGTCAGATGGGCCAGATCCGCGTCCGCCGTGGCGAGCGCCACTTTCTGCTTCCCGACCTCCGCGCGCGCGTGTTCCAGCGCCTGACGGGCGGCGCGCACTTTCTCTTCCTGCGAGGCGGTCCGTTGCCGCAGGCCCGCCGCCTGCTCGTCGACCTGCGCAATCTCCCTGCGGAGCGCCTCGAACGCCGCGACGTCGGTGTCGAGCTGCTGCTCCGAACCGGCCACCTCCTCCAGTGTCCGGCGTCTGTCGGCAACGGCGCGCTCGTTCTCGGCTTCGCACTGCGCAATCCGCTCCCGCAGCTCGTCCGCCTGCTCTTCGAGCCGCCGCACGTCGGAGGCGAGCGCGGCGGCGCGCTCGGACATCGCCGCATGCCGCGCCTTCGTACCGGCCGTGTCCTGCCCGAGCGTCTCCACGGACTCGCGCGCGTCGTGCAGTCGGCGTTCGGCCTCCATGAACCGGTCGTCGGCGGCGCGCTGCTCCGCCCCCAGCCGCTCTACGGCCTCGTGCGCTTCCGCTTCACGCGCATCGAGAGCGGCCCTCTCCTCCATCAACTGTCCGCGCTCGGTGTCGACGAGGCGCTGCCGGTCGGTGACCCGAATCCGCTCCTCGTCGATCCGCGTCAACTGCATGTCGAGCCCGACGAGCTGCTTCTCCAGCGCGTGCTCGTCGCCCTGCAGCGCGCCGAGAGCCTGCTCGACCCGCGCCGCCTCCGCCTTTGCCTCCGCGATTTCGCGGCCGAGCCGGTCGACCGCTTCGCTCTCGGCAGCGATCCGCTCGCGCAGCTCCCTGATTTCCCGTTTCGGAGCGAGCAATCCGCCGGCGCCCGGCCGGCCGCCCCCGGCGAGCCGATGCCGGCCCCGAACGACGACGCCCGCCGGCGTCGCGACCGGATCCTCGGTCGTCCGCGCCGCCGCCGTCGCTTCTTCGATGGAGGGAGCAACCCAACGCCGTTGCAGCAAACCGCGCACCGCGGCCGCGCCGGCGCCGGTCACCTCGACCACGTCCGTCAATGCCCGGAGCGCCGGGTGCGGTGGGGTCGCGGCGTCCGGCGCCGGTGTCTCGGCGACGACGACAAAGCCGCAACGCCCCACGTCCCCGGAGGCGACCAGCGCCACCCCGGCCAGCGCAGCGTCGCGCGAAGGCACCACCACGTCCTGCAGCAGGTCGGCAAGACAGGATTCGACCGCCGGTTCGTCACTCCGCTCGACCTCCAGGTGGTCGGCCACCGACCCGTGGTGGGCGACCCCGCTGCCGGCGGCCAGGACCTCCCGCGCCGCTTCGCCATAGGCGGCCCGCCCGGCCTCCAGCTCTTCGAGCGACTCCACACGCGCCTGCATCACGGTGACCCGCTGCTCGCGCTCCCGCAGATCGCGCATCCGCGACTCGATCGCGTTACGGGCCGACTCGAGCTCCGCGACGCGCTCCCGTCGGTCGGCGCGCACCGCCCCCAGCCGCTCCCGCCCCTGATCGCGGGCGGCGGCCGCGGCCCCGCACTCCCGCCGGAGCCGCTCCGCCTCGGTCGCGAGGTCCGCCGCTTCCGCATCGATCTTCGCCCCGGATTCGGCGTTCCGCCGCTGGGCGGCGGCGGCGTTGTCGATGACGTTCTGCAGCGCGGCGGCCGCGTTCACCGCGGCGAACATCTCGCTGCGGGCGGCCTCCACGTCGCCTTCCCGCCGCTCGATCGCCTGCTGTCCCTCGGCGGTCGCCCGCTCGGCATCCCGCAGCCGCTGGAGCGTCGCATCGCGATCGACGACGCACCGGTCGTGCGCTTTCCGCTGCGCCGCCAGCTCTGCGCCGACCGGAGCACGGCGCGCCGTGAGCGAGGCGAGCGCCGCGCCTCCCTCCTCCAGCGCGGTCGCGAGCTCGGCGGCGCGCCGCTTGTCGAAATCGATCTGCTGCTGGCGGCGCTCGATGTCGAGCTCCCGACGATGCGCCGTCTCGCGAATCGCCGTCGCCGCCTGGTCCGTCTCGGCCAGCTCGAGGCGCAGGCGCTCGCGACTGCTCTCGAGTCCGGCCAACGCGGCGTCGGCCCCCCGTTCACCGGTCGTCGCCTCGTCCAGGCGCCGCGCGGCCGTCTCGATGGCGGCCCCCAGCACCCAGCTTCTGCGCGCGAAAAAGACCTTCTGCCACCGGCGCAGCTCGTCGCGCAGCCGGCGGTACCGGCGCGCCTTGGCGGCCTGACGCTTGAGCGCGCCCCGCTGTTTTTCCACCTCGAAGACGATGTCGTCGACGCGCGTCAGGTTCTGCTGCGCGGCCTCGAGCTTCAGCTCCGCGGTACGACGGCGCGCCTTGTACTTCGTGACGCCCGCCGCCTCCTCGAGCAGTTGCCGGCGCTCGGCGGGCCGGGCGCCCAGGATCTGCCCGATCCGGCCCTGCTCGATGACGGCGTAGGCCTTGACCCCGAGCCCCGAATCCATCAGCAGATCCTGGATGTCGCGGAGCCGGCAGACCCTGCCGTCGATGAGGTACTCGCTCTCGCCCGACCGGTAGAGACGCCGGGCCACCTCGACGTCGCGGCTGACGCTGGGCCCGGCGAGACCGACGTCCTGCATTTCCTCGAGATCCGCCTGCTCGAGCAGCGCGGGGGCCGCGATCGCCGGCGCCGACACGGGCGGAACGCCTGCCGGATGCCCATGGCCGTTGCCGTTCACCTGGCCGTTGCCGTTCGAGGGCCCGACTTCGGAGCTGCGCGGCGACGCGCCGTGGCCGCAGTTCGCCAGCGCGGCCGTCACCTCGGAGAGCTGAATGCGGACCTCGGCAGCCGCCGTCGGACGCCGCGCGTCACTGCCGCTGAAGATGACGTCCTCCATGCGCTCGCCCCGCAGGCTGCGTGCGCTCTGCTCGCCGAGCACCCACGTGATGGCGTCTATGACGTTGCTCTTGCCGCAGCCGTTCGGCCCGACGATGGCGGTCACCCCGTCGTCGAACGCCAGGGCGGCACGCTCGGCAAAGCTCTTGAAACCTGCGATCTCAAGATGATTGAGTCGCATCAGAACCGCCGAATCCCGTGGGGAGGAGTACGCAAGAACAGCCGCACGGACAGGTTCACTGGCATCTCCACCATCACCTGTCGAGCGGCTGGGAACGCTCAACGCCGGGTCAAGAAACGTACAACCGACCGCCGAAACGTCAAAGCGATTCTAGCAGCCGACCGTACCGGACGGCAAGTCCGGCACGGTCCGCAACGCCGGCTACCTGGACGCGACCGCGCGCGGCAACGACGCCAGGCGCAGCAGCGCGGCCGCCTCGTCGAAGAACGTCAACGCGTGCTGCGCCTGCGGGTCACGCCGGAAGAGATTGCGCCGCGCTTCGATCTCGCCGAACAGGTCCTTGTCGATCTCGTAGTGAACCATGGCGCGGATGAAGTCGATGTCGTCGGTGAACCTGTCCTCGTCGACAGTCAGCCCCCGCGACCGGACGTGCGCCTTGAACCGCTCGAGCATCGGCTCGTCGACGACGAACCCCCGGTCGACGATCTCCCGATCGCGGCCCTCGACCGTGACCCGGGTGTCACCCGCCGCGATGAACCGCTGCGCGAAGGAGATGAAGTCCCGGCGGGCCGCCAGCAGCCGCCCGAACCGCGACGGGTCGAAGCCTTCGATCGGTCCCGTGAAGAAATGATCCGGCTCGACCCCGCCGCCGCTGTAGACCTCGCGGCCTGCGTTGGTGAACTTGCGGTCGGCCGGTGCGCGGACCGGCGCCTCCGGCTCGCGCAGGGAATAGGTCAGGTATTCGTCGAAGGCGGTGTCCCACGGCCGCTGGATCATCCGGCCGCTGGGGGTGAAGTAACGGGCGGTGGTCAGCGCCAGGCCTGCCCCGTGGCTCACGCGGTAGATGGACTGCACCAGCGCCTTGCCGAAAGTCGTCTCCCCGACGACCAGCCCGCGGTCGTGATCCTGAATGGCGCCCGCCACGATCTCCGATGCGCTCGCGCTGTTGCGGTTGACGAGCACGATGAGCGGCTGGTCCGTGTACTCGCCGGCGTCGCGCGCGTGGTAGTCCTGATCCGAATTGGCGACACGGCCGCGCGTGTAGACGATCATGTCGCCGCGCGACAGGAACTGGTTGGAGACCTTGATGGCCTGATCGAGCGGCCCGCCGGGATTGCCGCGCAGGTCCAGCAGAAGCCGCGCGGCCCCCGTGTCCCGCAACGACTCGAGCGCCCGCGACAACTCGTCGTTGCTCGTCTCCGAGAAGTCGCGGAGGCGCACGTAGCCGGTCGACTCGTCGATCATGAACGCCACTTCGACGGTCGCGATGCTGATTTCGTCCCGCTCGACCCGCAGGTCGATCAGCTCCTCGTACCCGTCGCGGCGCACGGAGATGCTGACGGCGCTGCCGCGCGGGCCCCGCAGCAGACGTACGGCATCGTCGCTGCTCATCCCGATGGCGTTCTCGCCCTCGATCCGCGCGATGACGTCGCCGCGCCGGATCCCGCGCCGGTAGGCGGGCGACCCCTCGAAGATGCTGTTCACCGTGATGCCGCCGTCGATGACGCTGATCGAGATCCCCAGCCCGTAGTAACGCCCCTCCTGTCGCTCCCGCAGGAGGGCGTACTGCCGGGCGTCCATGAAGTTCGAGTGCGGATCCAGCGTCTGCAGCATGCCGCCGATGGCCCGCGACACGAGCTGCTCGACGTCCACCGCGTCGACGTAGTTGGCTTCGATCGCGGCGACCGCCGACGCGAACGTGTCGTACTGCCGGGTCATCGAATCCTGGCCCGCCAGCACCTGGCCGCCGAACCACCCGCCCGCGATCGCCGCCAGGACGACGGCGCCGACTCCGGCCGCTGGAGATGTCACAATTCGCATGCGCCCGATGCTATCAGATAAGCCACTGTGCAACAACAACTTCGAGCGATCCGGGAGCAGCCCCGCCGCTTGACCGGCCGGCGCCGGCGTTTCTATAATGCTCGGAACGGGTTACGGAAGATTCTTTGCCAGGAGCATTGCCATGTTCGGTCCAATCGGCGTCTGGGAGATGGTCATCATCCTGGTCATTGCCTTGATCGTGTTCGGTCCACGCAAGCTGCCGGAGCTCGGGCGGTCCCTCGGCAAGAGCCTCGGCGAGTTCAAACGCGCGTCGAACGAGCTCCGCAACACGCTGGACGAGGAGATCCGGATCGAGGAGCGGCGCGCGCCGAAGGCGGCCGCCCCGAAGCCCACCCCGGCCAGCGCGCCGGGGCCCGCCGAAGCGGGAGGGTCCGCCGAACCCTCGGCGCCAGCCGCCGCTCCCCAGCCGGCGTCCGTCGCGGCCCCGACGCCCGACCCCCATCCGACCGAGCCCGGTGCCGGGGCGTAACGTTTGGCGAACGTGATGGCTCGAGCTCCGGTCCCAACAGAACCAACTTCCGATCCGTCCGTGTCGGCTGACGCATCCATCGAGTCCGGACAGGCCGACGAATCCACGTCGGATTCGTTACCCGAGCCAGCCGCCGAGCCCGTGTCGCCGGACGGCGCTGCGGCCACTCCTGCGCCGCCCGCGAAGTCGAACGCGGCAACGACGCCGGCGCCGCCCGCACCGGCTGCATCGGTCACGACGCCCGCAGACTCCGGTCCGCCGGCGCCGTCCGGTCCGTCGGGACCGGGCGAGCCCCCTGTCGCCCGGGACGACGAGGAGGAGGAAGATGACGGCGCCGGCGGCAAGATGTCGTTCCTCGACCACCTCGACGAGCTGCGGACGCGCCTCATCACGTCGTTCGTGGCGCTCGTGGTCGGCTTCCTGGTCTGCTTCGGGTTCATCACGCCGATCTTCGACTTCATCATGGAGCCGCTGGCGGCCGTCCTCGAGGACGGCGTCAGGATGATCTACACCAGCGCGCCCGAGTACTTCTTCCTGGAGCTGAAAATGGCCGCGCTGGCCGGCCTCATCCTCGCGACGCCGGTCGTCATGTCGCAAGTGTGGCTGTTCATCGCGCCCGGCCTGTACGCGCACGAGAAGAAGTTCGCAATCCCGTTCGTCGTATTCGCGTCGGTGTTCTTCGTCGGGGGCACTCTCTTCGGACACTACATCCTCTTCCAGGTCGCCTGGGGGTTCTTCGCGGGCTTCGGCGCCGAGAACGAGTACGTCGCCTTCACGCCGCGGCTTCAGGACGCGTTCGGTCTGTACGTCCGGCTGGTGCTCGCGTGCGGCGTCATATTTCAGCTCCCGACCCTCGTCTTCTTCCTGGCCCGGATGGGCGTGGCCTCGCCCCGCTTCCTCATCCGTAACTTCAAGTACGCGTTCCTGCTCTGCTTCGTGTTCGCGGCGATCCTGACGCCGACCCCGGACCCGGTCACCATGACGGTGATGGCGGGACCGATGCTCGCGCTCTACGTCCTGAGCATCGGCATCGCGTGGGTGTTCCGGCAGCGGGGGGCCGAGTAACCGGCGAGCCCACCGGCCGGAAGACGATTTACCGACGGGGTCACGGCCACAGCCGGCCCGGACCGAAGGCAACCGCCTCGAAGGGACGGATGGCGACCGGGTCGTCGTCCTGCGCGCTCGCGATGTTCGCGGGCGGCGGCGTGCTGAGCGCATCGAAGAACGAATGGGCCGTCGATGAAGGCTGGGTCGGCGTGGGTACCGCGGCCGTCGGGCTGGCCTTCGTGTTCAAGGAACTGGTGCCGGAGTGGCTGTAGTTCCACTCACCATGAAACGCGTCGCGTTTGGATGGACAGCCTGTCCATCTTGTTCGTCCGTGACCGCCCGACCGGTTGGGTAGTCGGCCTCGTCCAACTCCGACCGGATGGCCAAGCCGCTCTGCGTAGTCGTACCGCCGATAGGCCGTCCTGAACCGTCGCGCCACCCGCGAGACCGTAGCGCCCGCAAACGGTCAGCCTCAGTACGACTTCGCGAAATACGCGTCGGTCAGCCCCGGCTGGCCGCAGCGGACGCAGGCGCCGGTCGCGGGCGGCAGATCGAACGCGAGGTTGCGGATCGTCGCCTGGGTGTCCGCCTTGATCCGCGCCTCGCAGGCGGCGGACCCGCACCAGGGCGCGATCACGAAGCCGGGCCGTCCCTCGAACGCGCGCCGGAACTCGTCGCTCGACGTGGTCCGCAAGGTGTGACTGTCGCGAAATGCGACGGCCCGCGCGAACAGGGCCGCCTGGACCGCGTCGAGGATCCCGGTGACGCGCGCCTCCAGCCCCTCCATCGGCGCCGTGAGCTTCTCGCGGGTGTCGCGGCGCGCCAGCAGCACCTGCTGCTGCTCGATGTCCCGGGGACCGATCTCCAGCCGGAGCGGCACGCCCCGCATCTCCCACTCGGAGAACTTCCAACCCGGCTTGTACTCCTCCCGATCGTCGAGCACGACGCGTACGCCGGCCTGCTTCAGGGCCGCCGCGATCTCCTGCGCGCGGGGCAGCACGGTGGCGCGCCAGTCACCCCGCGGAATCGGCACGATGACCACCTGGTGGGGGGCGATCCGGGGCGGCAGGATCAGGCCGCTGTCGTCGCCGTGCACCATGATGACGCCGCCGATGAGCCGTGTCGTCATGCCCCACGAGGTCTGCCAGACGTACTGCACGGACTTGTCCCGCGCCTGGAACGTGATGTCGAACACCTTCGCGAAGTTCTGACCCAGGTGATGCGAGGTGCCGGCCTGCAACGCCCGTCCATCCCCCATCAGCGCTTCGACCGAGTAGGTGTGCGCGGCGCCGGCGAACTTCTCGCTCTCGGTCTTGCGCCCGTCGAGCACCGGGACCGCCAGCTCCGTCTCCAGGAACTCCTTGTAGACGCCCAGCATGCGGCGCGCCTCCGCCTCGGCCTCTTCCTCCGTTTCGTGGGCGGTATGCCCCTCCTGCCAAAGAAACTCGGTGGTCCGCAGGAAGAGCCGCGTGACCTTCTCCCAGCGCACCACGTTCGCCCACTGGTTGATCAGGATCGGCAGATCGCGCCACGACTGCACCCACTTCGCGTACATCGTGCCGATGATCGCTTCCGACGTCGGGCGGACCACGAGCGGTTCCTCGAGCGTCTCGTCGCCGCCGCGGGTGACCCAGGCGACCTCCGGCGCGAAGCCCTCCACGTGCGCCGCCTCCTTGCGAAGCAGACTCTCCGGAATGAACAGCGGAAAGTACGCGTTGACGTGGCCGGTCTCCTTGAACCGCCGGTCGAGCGCCGCCTGCATCAGCTCCCAAATGGCGTAACCGTACGGCCGGATCACCATGCTTCCCTTCACCGGGGAATAGTCGGCCAGCTCGGCACGGCGAATCACGTCGGTGTACCAGCGCGAGAACTCCTCCGACTGCGGGGTGATCTCGGTCACGAAAGTCTGCTGTTTCGGCGCCATCGGCTCCTGTCCTCGTTCGACACCGTCCAGTGGCGCGACCGGCGCGCCGCCGCGGGTGGTGCTATTGTACCGGCGCCCATGCCCGCCACCGTGATCCCGGTCGCCACGTCGTCGCGGAAGTACCCCGTCCACGTCGGCGCCGGCTTGGTCGCGCGGCTCGATGCGCTGCTCGACGAGGCGGGGGTCGACGGCCACCGCGTCGTCGTTTCGAGCCCGACGGTGTGGAAGGCGCACGGGGCGAGCGTGGCCCGGGCCCTCGGCAGTCCGGAGCACTTTCTGATTCCCGACGGCGAGCGTTCCAAGAACGCCCGGACCGTCTCCCGGATCTACGACGCGCTGATTCGCATGGCGGCCGACCGGAGCGCCACCATCGTGGCGATCGGCGGCGGCGTGATCGGTGACGTCGTCGGCTTCGCGGCGGCGACCTATCTGCGCGGCGTCGGGCTGGTGCATGTTCCCACCACGCTGCTCGCGCAGGTCGACAGCGCCATCGGCGGCAAGGTCGGCATCAACCATCCCCTGGGCAAGAACCTGATCGGCTCGTTCCATCAACCGCTCGCCGTCTTCGCGGATCCGGACGTGCTCGGCACGCTCGCCCGGCGCGAGTTCCGGGCCGGACTCTACGAAGTGGTCAAGTACGGCATGATCGCCGACCGCGACCTGTTCGAGCGTGTGGGACGCGACCTGCGCGCCATCGTCCGGCGCGAGCAGGATGCGGTGGCCCCGGTGATCGCGGACTCCTGCCGGATCAAGGCGCGGGTCGTGTCCGAGGACGAACGCGAGAGCGGGCTGCGGCGGATCCTGAACTTCGGGCACACGGCGGGCCACGCCATCGAGGCGGTGACGCACTATCGACGCTTCCGGCACGGCGAAGCGGTCGCCTACGGCATGCTCGTGGTCGCCGATCTCGCCGTGCGGCGCGGCGTCTTCGCGGAAGCGGAGCGGGCGGCCCTGGCCGATCTCGTCGCCCGGCTCGGACCGCTGCCCTCCATCAGCGATCTCTCGGCGCAAGCCGTCGTCGAAGCGATGCGACGCGACAAGAAGGTGCGCAAGGGACGCCTGCACGTCGTGCTGCCGACCGGGATCGGCGCCACCCGGATCGTCGACGACGTCACCGGCGACGAGTTCGAACGCTCGCTCCGCGCCATCGGCGCCTGCCCGTAGCTCCGCGCGCGCCCTGGGCCCGACGCCGGGCGGCCCGCTCAGCGCACGATGGTCCACGAAACCGTTCTCGTACGCGCGACGGCCGGCGCCGGCGGCGGGGGAGTCACGGTCTGCCGGACGAGCGTCGCCTGCACCGCCCGCTCGGCGCGGCGCGGTCCGAACGCCGCCGCGTGGGCGACGATCACGCCGTTGCCGTCCAGCTCCGGATCGGTGTCCGGGTCCGCCGCGTCGTCGGCAATCCAGACTGCGACCAGCCACGGACCATAGCCCGCGGGCGCCGGCGTCCAGGCCGCGAGCGGACCATGCGCGAACAGCCGCCACTCGAGGCCGCGGCCGGCCGAACCGGGGCCGGCGCCACTGGTCCGCAATCTGTCCGTGATGGTTGGCAGGTCGATGCTCGTACCATCCGGCATGGCGGGCGTGAGGGTGGCGGCCCGAAACGCCGACGGCACGGAACCGCCGAGCGCCCCGCTCCAGTCCGGGAGCGAGGCCAGCTCCGCGGCCGCCAGCGCGAGCGCCGCCTCGGCCGCGTACAGCGCCTGCACGGCGCGGCGATGGTTGACGCTCACCGCCGTCTCGATCATCGACAGCGGCGCCAGCACCCCGGCGAGGGCCACGAGCAGCAGCGCCGCCATCAGCGTGACGATCAGCGCGACACCCTCTTCACCCCGGCCGGGGCATCCTCGACGAGCCATTCCACTACCAGCCGGCGAGGCTCCTCGGCGCCACGTCGAGACTCGCGATCACGTCGCGGATCGCGGCGTTGCGCACCGGCATCAGCGGAGGTCCGGCGGCGGGCAGCCGCCACGCCGCGTCCACCACGCGCAGCGTCACGTCGACCCGGACGCGCCGGATGCGGAACAGATCGACGTCGAATCCCGCGCCGCCCCCTCCGCACGACGGATCGTCCCCGAAGAGCGCCGGGGCGAGCCCGCCGATCCCGGATGACGGAGGGGCGGCCGCAGCGGCCGACACCAGGCAGGGCGCCGCCACCGCCGCCGGACCGACCGGCGGCGGAAGCGCCGGTTGCGCCACGCCGAAAAAACGAACCGCGAAATCGACAACACCTTCGACCAGCGGCAGGTCGCCGCCCGCACCGTTGTGGATGCGAAGCTGCTCCGCGGCGCGATCGTGGTAGTAGCCGCGGACAAGCACCGGCGCGATCAGCGATCCGGCGCCATAGGTGGGCGCCCCGCTCCCGAGTTGCTCCAGCAGAGCCGTGGCTCCCGTGAGATCGGCGACGCGGTACAGATCCGAACGGCCGGTCGCATCGTAGACGATCGCCAGATCGCCGCCACCGTCCGCCAGTCCGCACGGCAACGCGCAGCCCGCGACCGGCAGCAGCCCGACGCTGGCCGGGCTGCCGGCGAGATCGGTGGCGAGCCGCGCACCCGATGCCCCGGGCGGCGCGTACAGCACGGACACCCGGTCCGCTCCCTGCGTGAGATCGCGGGCGGCGCCGCGCAGCGCCGGCGCCACCGCCGGGCGCAGGTGCGCGACGACGCCGTTCACCCCGGGGTGCGGGCCGCTTCCGGCCAGGAGGAGATCCCGGTGGAGCTCGCCGAGCGCGGATCGCTGGCGCTGATGCACTTCCGCCGTCAGTGTCTGCACGGCCAGTGCGCCGCCGGACGGGGCGACGAGCCCGAACACGACCCCCACCAGACCGAGGACAATGGCGACGGAGACGAGCAGCTCGATCAGCATGACCCCAGGGATCTCAGCGCCGGACGCGCACCGCGGCCAACCAGGTGACGCCCGGATCGTTCGGCCGCGGATCGAGCGTCGCGGCCGGCCCCCGCACGCCGGTGGCGATGACCACGACCTGCAGCAGCAGCGGGTCGCCGGCCGGCGCGGTGAGCGGACTCACCGACCAGCGGCGGACGAACTCGGTGCCGGCCGGCGGCGCCGCACCCGTTCCGATCCACCGGCCGTCCCGGTCCAGATAGTCCACGTAGCCGTCGCCCCCCGGGCCGGTGACCGGACCGGACGCCTGCAGGCCGCGCCCGCCCGGTGTGGGCGGATCGAACGCCAAGCTGGTCGACTCGTCGGAAACCGGCTGCAGGTCGGCGTCGAAGGTCCAGGCGAGCGACTGCAACTGCTCCATCTTCTGCACCGCCAGGAACAGGGCGCGGCCCTGCGCGCCGCTCGCCTGCACCGCCGCGCCGGTATGGACGGCGACTTGCGCCACCCCCGCGGCGAGTCCGACGAGGACGGCGGCCGCCACCAGCGTCTCGATGAGCGCATAACCCGCCGCGGATCGTGGCATGAAGACCACAAAAGCAAGATCCGCGCCAGCCGATCCGACCCGGATTACCGCCGGGCCGGCACTCGATGTGGCTGATTCAGCGCACTCGACCGGCTTGCCGCCGCGCAGAATATGCGTTCCGTCTCGTGAGAAACGACGGACGTGCGAGCCGCGGGGACGCGGATGGCGGGATGGAGGCTCAAAGGGGTCGAACGAGCTGGTCCAGCAGGCATCCCGCCGCACCGAAATACCAGTCCAGGAAACGCTCGCCGACGAGCGACGCGGCGACCGCCGCGAACGCCAGGAACGACCCCAGCGGCAGCGGGTACCGCCAGTCGACCCCGGCGATCCGCATCATGGCGACGCCGGTGGCGGCCCCGGCCAGCGACGCCCACGCCAGCGTCACGAACGCCAGTTGCCAACCCAGAAACGCGCCGATCATCGCAAGCATCTTGACGTCACCCAGGCCGAGACCTTCCCGGCCGCGGATCCGGAAGTACCCCTCCGCGATCCCCAGCAACAGGCCGCCGCCCCCCAGCGCTCCCAGCAGGGCGTCGAACCAGCCCGGCTCCAGAGCGGCCGAGCAGATCAGGCCGAGGGCGATGCCGGGCAGGGTGACGACGTTCGGCAGCATCCGATGGCGCAGGTCCACGATGAACAGGACGATCATCGCCGCCGTGAACAGCAGGCGGGGGGCGAGCAGCGGCTGGAGCCCGAGCGCCTGGAACTGCAGCAGGAACAGGCCCGCCGTGACCACCTCGACGAGTGGATACGCCGGACTGATCGGCGTCCGACACGCGCGGCACCGCCCGCGCAGCAGCAGATAGCCGACGACGGGGACGTTGTCGAGCCAGGGGATGGGCCGCCGGCACGCGGGGCAGTGGGACGGCGGCATGACGACCGACGCTCCCCGCGGTAACCGGTGGATGCAGACGTTGAGGAAGCTGCCGACCGCCAGTCCGAGCAGAACGACGAGGAGGCCGGCGCCCGGATCGCTCATCGCCCCAGCCGCTCCGGGAACGAGCCTCCGTCCGGCAGCGGGAACAGCACCGACCGCGGGGACACGTCGACGGCGCCGGCGGACGGCATCAACTCGTACGCCACGCCGGTCGGATCGACGGGTATCCCGGACACGTCGCCGCCCGCCACAAGCTCGCTCCACGACCCGGGCGGCTTTCCGGTCCGTTCCCGGTAGCGGTCGACCGCGTGCCGGTGGCGATCCAGCGCGTCCAGCGCCTCGAGCTGCGCCAGACGGCGGGTCGCTTCGCCGCGTATCCAGGCCTCGCCGGTCGCGTCACGCACGCTCCGCCAGAGAGTTCGCGCGCCGTCCCGGTCGCCCCCCTCGGTCAGCGTGGTCGCGGCGAGCGGCCGGAGCCACCAGGGCGCTCCCGGCATGTCCGCCGCACGCCGGAACCAGTGCGCGGCTCCCTCGACGTCCTGAAGCCACCAGTAGTGGACGAAGCCGACGTCCTGCAGGTACTGCCAGCGTTCCGGGGTGTTCGCCATTCCTTTTCGCAGCAGCGCGATGGCGAGGTCGGGCCGCCCCGGACCGCCGGGCGGCGGTTCGGCCAGGAACACGGCCCCCAGCCGGTGGGCCGCGTCGAACCGGGGATCGAGGGTCGTCGCGACGTCGAGCAGCGGGTGGAGCAGGTCGTAGTCCTGCGCCCCGCCCCCGGACAGCTTCGTCCCACCGTAGTGCTGCACCGCGCGAATCCAGTAGAGGTCGGCGAGAACAGCCTCGAAAGACAACGCGGCCCGGCGCACGAGCTCCGGCGACGGCACGGCCCGGACAGCCGGCCGGACCGGGCCGCGTCCGGGTCCGCGGTCGCGCACCACCTGCAGCGTCGCGCCGAACGCCACCAGCAGACAGGCGACCGCGGCCGCCGGGACCGTCCGGGTCCACCACCGGACACCGTCGTGCGCCCCCGGCGCCGGGCGGCGACCGGCGGCTTCCGGGGTTGCGTTCGCGCCGTTCATGCCAGATCCCGCCTCGCGAAGACCGCCACGGCCAGCACCAGGAACGCCAGGATGTACGCCGCGCCGGAGGCGGCGGTCAGCGCCATGTACCCGGCCGTGACCGGCTGCGCATGCACGACCGCGGCCTTGACGTCGAACGACGCGAGGTCCGGCAGGACGTACGAGAGCCCGGCGGCGAGCGCTGCCGCGACCCGGGAATCGACGACGTCGTCGAGATGCCGCAGCTCCCCGCTGAAGTGGCCGACGACGTAAAGTCCGCAGGTCGACGCCGCCGCCAGCGCCGGACTCGAGAACGTCGAGAGGCAGAGCGCCGCGGCCGCGATCACCGCGAGTTGCACGAAGAGCAGGAACACGGCCTTCAGCAGGGCCGGATCGACGGCTGGCGCAGCCGTCGCGGGTGCGAACCCCGCGTCTCCCGCCCACCACTCCACGGCGCCGAGCACGCCGTACATGGGGACCGCCATCAGGGTCAGGGTGAGGGCCAGCGTCGCCACGAGTCCGCCGTACTGCCCCAGAACGAACTCGTGCCGTCGGATCGGCTTCGAGAGCACGGCGTCCACGGTCCGGCGCTCGATCTCGCGCGCGACGAGCTGGACGCCCAGGAAGACGGCGACGAAGAGACCCGCCAGATTGATCGCGGCCAGGCCGAGGTCCTTGATGACCTTCACGTCCTGACCGGCGGTCAGCCGGCCGGCGATAGGGGCGGCGACGGTCAACCCCAGAGCCAGCAGCGTGGCGCCGTGCAGCACACGGCTGCGCACGGCGTCGCGGACGACGTGCCGGGCGACGGTAGCGATGACGATCATGCCGCTCCAACGAGTCCGAAGTCTACGCGCGCGCTGTCGCCGCGGGCTGCGCCGCAGCCTCGTTCACCCGTCGGAGAAAATAGTCCTCGAGCGTCTCGTGCTTCGGGTTGAGCGAGACGATGCGGACGCCGCGCCGCACCAGATCGGCCACGACACGCTCCGGAGGCGGCTCGACGGGGAGGTCGATCACGTAGCGACCGTCGGCAACGCGGGTCACGCGCCGAGCCGAGGCTCCGCAAGCCGCGAGGTGCGACTCGCGGACGCCCGCCACGACGAGTTCCCAGCCCCGGACGTCAAGATCCAGATCCGCGACGCGGCCCGCGGCGGCCAGCCGTCCCCGGTTCAGGATGGCGACGTGACTGCAGACCGCCTCCGCGTCGCTCAGAATATGGGAGCTGACCAGCACCGTCCGCCCCTCGTCCCGCAGGGCGAGGATGCGATTGCGGACGTCGCGGCGCCCGCGGGGATCGAGTCCCGTCATCGGCTCGTCGAGAAAGACGACTTCCGGATCGTTGAGCAGCGCCTGCGCGATCCCGACCCGCTGCAGCATGCCGCGGGAATACGTCCGGAGCCGCCGGCGGCGCTCGGCCCCGAGGCCGGCCCGATCGAGCTCGAGGGCCGCGCGGCGGCGGCGCTCGGCGGCCGGGTAGCCGAACAGCCCCCCCACGTACACCAGCAACTCTTCGGCCGTGCAGGCGTCGTAGAAGCGCGCCGCCTCGGGCAGGAACCCGATTCGCCGGCGGACGGCCACGTCACCGACCGGCCGACCCAGGATCTCCGCACTGCCCGACGTGGGATGGACGAGCTGCATCAGCAGTCTCAACGTCGTGGTCTTGCCGGCGCCGTTCGGCCCGAGGTAGGCGAGCACCGCGCCCCGCGGCACGTCGAGCGACACCGCGTCCAGGGCGTGGTGAACGCGGGCTCTCCAGAACCCGGTGCGGAACGTCTTCGAGAGCTCGCGGAGCCGAACCGCCGCCATCGTCGCGTCCCGTCAGAGTCCACGGAGCAACCCCGCGGCGCTCGCCTTGCGCGCCGTTCTACGGCGCAGCAGACTCCCGGTCCCCCGGGCCGCGGCCGGCGTGCTCCAGCTCGTAGGCGATCGCCGCGTCGAAGTACCGCGGGGCGAGCGTGCCCTTGACGACGACGCCGTTGATGACGTAGGTGGGCGTGGCCTCCACCGGCAGGTCGTTGCCGAGCGCGATGTCGGCCTGCACCTCCAGAATCGTCCGGTCGTAGGCCGCGTCGTAGCGCGCCCGGTCGATGCCGGCCACGTCGGCGAGCGCCTCCACGACCGCCTCGCGGGTCAGGCCCGGCTGGTTGGCGTACAGCCAGTCTTCCATCGCGGCCCGGACTTCGTCGCCGAGCCCGGCCGCGAGCCGCACCGCTACCGCCCCTGCGCAGGCCCCGTGGTGCTGGCCGCGCGGCGCCTGCTCGTTGCACGCCGGATCGAGCGGGTAGTCCAGCGTCACCTGCCGCACCCGGCCCGGATGCGACGACGCGTACTTGGCGAAGATGGGTGCGTAGGCCCGGTGCGCGTTGGCGCACGCCGGACACTGGTAGTCGTTGAACTTGACCACGATCACGGTCGCGCCCGCGGCGTCGGCGGAAGCGGGCAGCGACAGGTCCACGCGCGGCTCCGCTTCCCAGTAGCGCTCGAACTCGCTCCGCTGGTCTGCGGTCACGGCCGGCGGGGGCGCGGTGGACGATTCGACGACGGCGGCCGGCGCCGGCGCCGGCCGCGGCCGCGTGAACCAGCCGACCGAACCTGACGAGCCGGCGACGAACACCACGAGCAGCCCGAGCCCGACCGGCTTCCGCGCGAGGACGCGCAGATCGCTCACCGCCGCGGCCGGCAGCCGTCTCGCCGGCGTCGCCTCTTCCCCACCGGACAGGATGAAGATCCCGACGACGGCCACGTAGACCACGATGCACAGCAGGCACACCGTCCCGAGCACGAAAAACGAGGCGTACGCCATGTACATCGCCACGGCCAATCCGACCGTGGACCAGAGCAGCAGGTATCCCGCTACGTTCGGCGCGGACGCCCGGGGCGCCCGCGCCCCGGCATACGTCAGGAGCAGAACGGCGGCGAACCAGATGACGCCGCCCAGCGCCACCGGCACGCCGAGCACGCTGCCGTAACGGCTCTGGTACACCTGCGTGCAGCTCACGGTGGCGTTGATGTCGCAGAAGCTCGCGTAGCCGGGGTCGCCGAGCATCCGGAGGTGAACGTAGGTGGAGGTGGCCGCCGCCGCGAAACCCGCGCACGCCAGCAACGTCGTCCACATTCGCGTTCGTCTGGTCATCGTCTCCCCGCCCGTTCAACGGAACCCGGTCGGCGGACCATCCACCGCCCTGCCCACTTTGTAAAGGCATCCTGCGACGCCGTCAAGGTCGGCGCGCCGACGAGGACGGCGCGCCGACGAAGACGGCGCTACTGTATGGGCGTGGCGCTGCCGCCCGGCGCTCCCGTCTGCGTCACGGGCACGGCGGTCGTGTCCTGATAGATGGTCGCCCCCTGATTCGTCCCGAAGAAGCGCGCCCCGCCGCCCGGATTCGGGTTCGCTCCGACGAAATAGGTGGCGACCACAGCACCGGCGCCCACGCCGTTGCACGACGCCGGCGCACCGGTCGCGGCAATCCCGCCGGTCATGGTGATCGTATAGCTGCTCTTGATCGACGGGTCGGCGCCCAGATCGGTGCCGATGAACCCGTCGCCCCCGCCGACCGTCGGCGGCGTCGCCAGGCTGGCCAGAGTCGGCGCATAGAAGCCGCTGCCGCAACTCGCCGCATAGGTCGCCTGGGCGCCGTTGATTGCCCGCAACGACCCGATCGCCGACGCCTCGTTGCCCGCCATTCGCGCTCGCAGCAGCCCCGGCGCGGCGATCGCGGCGATGATGCCGATGATCGCGACGACGATCAGAAGTTCGATCAACGTGAACCCTTCCTGCTTCTTCACCCGCTTCATCGTCCCGTCTCCTTTCGCTTCCATTACCTGTTCGCTTCTCATCCCGCCAGCCGGCCGATCAGGTCGAAGACCGGCAGGTACATGGCCACCACGATGCCTCCGACGACAACCCCCAACACCACGACCACGACCGGCTCGAGCAGCGCCGTCATGCCGGCGACGGCCCGCTCGACCTCCTCCTCGTAGAAATCCGCCACCTTCGCCAGCATCGTATCCAGGGCGCCGGTGGTCTCCCCGACGTTGATCATCTGCGTAACCAGCACCGGAAAGACCCGGGTGCCGCGCAACGGCGCGGCGACCGACTCGCCGCGCTCTATGGCCGCACGGGTCGTCATCACCGCGTCCTCGACCACCGCGTTCCCGGCGGTTCCCGCCGTGATGTCCAGACTCTCGAGGATCGGCACGCCGGCGCCGAGCAACGCCGACAGGGTGCGACAGAACCGGGCGACCGCGTTCCTGCGTACGATGCCGCCCAGCGTCGGCAGCCGGAGCACGAGACCGTCGACCACCCGCCGGCCGCGCCCTGTCGCGTAGTATCGACGAAACAGCAGCGTTGCGCCCAAGGCGCCGCAGCCGAGCAGCGGCGCGGCGGCCGCGAACGAGTCGCTGGCGGCGATGACCAGACGCGTCGGCAGCGGCAGCACCACCCCGAGGCCCTCGAAGAGCGCCGTGAACGTCGGGATCACCTTCCAGAGAATCACCCCCACGACCACGGCGGCGATGACCAGGACCGCCAGCGGGTACATCATGGCGGAGCGCACCTGCCCCCGGAGAGCGACGTGCTTCTCGACGTGCGCGGCCAGACGCTCCAGAATCGTATCGAGCACGCCGCCGGCCTCGCCCGCCGCGACCATGCTGGTGTAGAGCCGGTCGAACGAACGGGGGTGCGCCCGCAGGGCGTCGGCCAGCGTCGCTCCGTCCTCGACGTCGGAGCGCACGGCGTGAATCGTCGCGGCGAACCTTCTGTCGTCTTGCTGCCTGCCGAGCACGTCCAGACACTGCACGAGCGGCAGCCCGGCGTCGATCATCACGCCGAACTGGCGGGTGAAGAAGGCGAGGCTCCGCGCCGAGGCCGCCTTGCGGCGCCGGAACCATCCCGCGGCGCCGGCCCGCCGGTCGACCGGATCGATCGTCGTCACCAGGACCTGCTCGCGCCTGAGCGCGGCGACGGCGTCCGCGGCCGATGCGGCCCGGCGCTCTCCGCTCACCCGTGCTCCCTCCCGCGTGCGGCCGGTGAAGGCGAAGGCCGTCTTCATCGCGACGGCCCTCCGTGCGGCGGCCGGCCGGGAACGCCGCCGCCGCGGGCGATCAGGCCTTCCAGCTCCTCGCGATTCGCGGCGTGGTCGAGCGCCTGCTCCAGTGTGATGCGCCGCTGGCGGTAGAGGGCCGCGAGCGCCTGCGTCATCGTCTGCATGCCGCGCTGCTTCTGACCCGCCTGCATCGCCGCATAGAGCAGGTGGGCCTTGTCCTCGCGGATCAGGTTGCGGACGGCGGGCGTCGAGATCAGCACCTCGACCGCGCAGACCCGCCCCGCCCCGTCCGCGGTGGGCACGAGGATCTGGCAAACCACCCCTTCGAGCACCAGCGAGAGCTGGGTGCGCACCTGCTGCTGCTGATGCGCGGGGAAGAGGTCGATCACGCGGCCGATGGCATGCACCGCCGAGCTCGTGTGCAGGGTGGCCAGGGTCAGGTGGCCGGTCTCGGCGATCCGCAGCGCCGCCTCGGTGGTCTCCAGGTCGCGCATCTCGCCGATGAGCACGACGTCGGGATCCTCGCGCAGCGCTGCCCGCAGCGCCGGCGCGAAACCGGCGGTGTCGGCGTGGACCTCGCGCTGGTTGACGATCGAAAGCCGGTGCGGATGGACGTACTCGACCGGATCCTCGATCGTCAGGATGTGGCTCCGCCGCTCGGCGTTGATGCGGTCGATCAGCGCCGCGAGCGTCGTGCTCTTGCCGCTGCCGGTGGGGCCGGTCACCAGCACGAGCCCGTGCGGCCGCGCGGCCAGCTCCGCCACGACCGGCGGCAGCCCGAGCCGGTCGAAGCCCCGGACGGTCGCCGGAACGAGGCGGTACACGGCCGCCACCGCGCCGCGTTGACTGAAGACGTTGGCGCGCACCCGCGCCACGCCCTCGACTCCGAACGAGACGTCCAGCTCCAGGGTCTCTTCGAAACGTTGCCGCTGCGCCGTGGTCAGCCCGCCGTAGATCAGGCGCTTCGTGTCGGCCGGCGCGAGAGGCCCGAGGTCCGCCTGCGGCTCGAGCGCGCCGTTCACCCGGACCAGCGGCGGAGCGCCGGCGGTCACGTGCAGGTCCGAGCCGCCCCGCCCGGCGGCGCGCGCGAGCAACTCGGCCAGGGTCAGCGGCGCGGTCATCGCACCGTCTCCCGCGTCACTTCGTCGATCGAGGTCACGCCGTCGGTGATCTTGCGCAGTCCGCTCTCGCGCAGCGTGAGCATCCCCTCGTCGATGGCCGCGCGCCGGAGGGGGCGCGGGGCGCCGCCGGCCAGGATCCGCTCGCGCAGCGTGTCGGTCACCTCCAGCACCTCGTACAGTCCGATCCGCCCCTTGTAGCCGGTCCGGTTGCACGCGCCGCACCCCCTCCCCTTCCTCGGCGTCACCGTACGCGCCTCCGCCTGGCTGAATCCGACGTCGACGAGCGACGCCGGGCTCGCCCCCGCGGAAGCAGCGCAGGCGCGGCATACGCGGCGCACCAGACGCTGCGCGCAGATGAGATTGACCGATCCGGCGATCAGGAACGGCTCGATCCCCATGTTCAGGAGACGGCTGACGGCGCTCGGCGCGTCGTTGGTGTGGAGGGTCGACAGCACGAGGTGGCCGGTCAGCGCCGCCTTGACGGCGATCTCCGCGGTCTGGACGTCGCGAATCTCGCCGACGAGGATGACGTTCGGATCCTGGCGCAGGAACGCGCGGAGCGCGGTGGCGAAGCTCAGGCCGATCCCCTCGCGAATCTGCACCTGATTGACGCCGTTCAGGTTGAACTCGACCGGATCCTCGGCGGTCACGATGTTGGTGTCCGGGGTGTTGAGCTGCGCGATAGAGGAATACAGGGTGTTGGTCTTGCCGCTGCCGGTCGGGCCGGTCACGAGCACCATCCCCCACGGTTTGCGGATGCCGGCGGTGAAGCGCCGGAGCGACGCCTCCTCGAATCCCAGCTTCGTCATGTCGAGCATGAGGTGGGTCTTGTCCAGCAGGCGCAGCACGATCTTCTCGCCGAAGAGAGTCGGCAGGCAGGAGACGCGCAGATCGATCGCCTTCGTCGCGCCCCCGTCGCGGCACCGGACCCGCACCCGCCCGTCCTGCGGCATCCGGCGCTCCGCGATGTCGAGCTTCGCCATCACCTTGAGGCGCGAGGTGATCGCGTCGCGCATCCGCAACGGCGGCGACATCACCTCGTGCAGCACGCCGTCGATGCGGAACCGGATCCGGAATTCCTTCTCGTACGGCTCGACGTGAACGTCGCTGGCGCCCCGTTGAACCGCCGACGCCAGGATGACGTTGACCAGCCGCACGGCGGGCGCCTGCCCGCGCGCCTCGTCCCCCACGACGAGGTCGATCTCCTGCGCATCGTCAGCCGTCCGGAGCGCGGCCGGGCGGCCGGGCGGCTCGCCGATCTCCCGGACCTCCGCGTCGAGGGCGCGTCCGCCGGGGGCCGCCCCGGATGCGTCCGGGCCGCCGTCGTAGTACCGGGCGATGGCCGCGGCGACGGCGTCCTCCGACGCCACCAGCGGCTCGACGGTGCAGCCGGTCCGGAAACGGAGGTCGTCGAGGACGGCGACGTTGCGCGGATCGGTCATCACGACCGTCAGCGTCGCACCGGAGCGCCGCAACGGCACGATCCGGTGCCTGCGGGCCGTATCGGCGGGTATCAGTTCCAGTACGGCGGGCTCGATCTCGAACCCGGAGAGGTCGATCGACCGCACGCCGTACTGCGCGCCGCGCAACTCGGCGATCTCGTCGGCAGGAACGAACCCCAAGTCGGCCAGGGCGCTGCCGAGGTCGCAGCCGTTGGCCTCCCTGTACGCCAGCGCTTCTTCGAGCTGCGCCGGCGTGATGCGCCGCTTCTCTATCAGCAGTTCACCGAGGCGGACAGACACCGGGACATCATCGTCTTCCCGGGGTCCGAAGGTGAGCAGGGGGTACTTCCATTTTAACGCGCCGCGGGTGCATGTCAACCCGCCCGCCGAATGCCCGCACGCACCGGGTCGCCGGCTCGAACAGGAGCGGCGGTCAGCCGACCATGACGGCGGCCGCCACCACCGTCGTCCAGAGCCCGTTGCGGTCGCCCACCGCGGTCTGCGTGACGTGCTGGGTCCGGACGATCTGGTTCGACAGGCGCCAGACTTCCTTGTTCTCGTCCCAGCTCTTTTCGGGATCGAACTTCAGCCCGAGGGTGGTGGCCAGCATTTCCGCGGCCAGGTCCTCGGCGTAGTCGCCGGCCGTCTCCTCGTCCTCGCCGAAGCTGTGGTGCTCGGAGAGGTAGCCGTAGAGGCCGGAATCGCGCGGGATCGCGACGCCGACGGTCGCCGCGACGAGACGGTGCGGCTCGTTGGTCGCCGCCTCGGACATGACCACGAAGGTAACCTGCCCCGGCCGCAGGCGCCGGATACCCTCTTCGCGCGGCAGGATCCGGCACCCGGGCGGAAAGATGCTGGAGACGCGGACGACGTTGCAGGCGGCGATGCCGGCCGAGCGCAACGCCAGCTCGAACGACGTCAGCTTCTCGCGGTGCGTACCGACGCCCTTGGTGAAGAACAGCTCACTGGGAACGAAACCCGACACTGGCGATCCGGGCGTGAGGACAGATTCAGGACGTGAGCAAGGCATCCTACGCGGCGCATCACCCGCTGTCAAGACGACCCGGCGTGAAACTTCCGCCTCCGTCACGACGTATCAACGGGTGCGGGCCGCCGCGACCGCGCGCCGGATGCGGTGCGGACTCCCGGCACGGGTGGTCGGGCGGCCAGCGGATCCGCAGGCGACGATTGACGCGCTAAACTGGAGAGACCATGCAAACCTCGAACGGAGTGGACGACGGCTCGCCGGTCGAGCGCATCGGCCTGGGCGCGAGGGTTTTCGGCATCCTCACCTCGCCGCGCGAGACGTTCGAGGGGGTGGTCGCCGATCCACGCTGGATCGCGGTGCTGGCACTGAGCGTCTGCGGTGTCGCGCTGGCGAGCGCCGCGCTGATGACCACCGACTTCGCGCAGCGGCAGATACTCGAGCAGCAGGTCGCCTCGATGGAAGCTTTCGGGGTGTCGGTAACCGACGAGGTCTATGCCGAGGTGGAACGCGGCGGCCGGTTCGCGCCGTACAGCGCGTTCGGATTCACGCTGATCGGCGTCCCCGTCGTCTGCGTGATCCTGGCCGGTCTGCTGTACGGCGCCGGCTACGGGCTGCTCGCCGCGGGCGCGAGCTTCGCGCAGGTGTTCGCCGTGGTCGCGCACGCCGGCGTGATCTTCCTCGCGCAGCAGGTCTTCGTCGTGCCCCTCAACTACGCCCGGGAATCGATCACGCCGCCGACCACTCTGGCGGCATTCGCGCCGATGCTCGACGAAGGCACGTTCGCCTTCAACCTGTTGAGCGCCGTCGATCTCTTCCACGTCTGGTGGGTGATGATCCTGTCCATCGGGGCGGCCGTCGCCTGGAAACGCCGAACCGGTCCGATCGCCACCACCCTGTACGGCATCTACGCCGGCATCGCCCTGATCATCGCGGTGCTGCGCACGAACTTCGGTTTCTGAAATGTCGAGAAAGCTTCTCGTCGGCGGACTGATTGTCCTGACCGGCGCGGCCCTGGTGGCCGTCAACCTCCTGTTCGAACGCTCCGACGCGGCGGAAGTCGACGTCGAGGCGATCGAGCGCCGGGATCTCGAGGCGATCGTCTCCGCCCCCGGCACCATCCAGCCTCAACTGTCCGTCGACATGAGCGCCAGCACGATGGGCCGGGTGACGCGCCTGGCCGTCGACGAAGGCGAACGGGTCACGGCCGGGCAGTTCCTCCTGCAGATCGATCCGGAGAACCTGCGGGCGCTGGTCAACCGCGGCGAGGCGTCCCTCGATGCGGCCGCAGCGGCCCACGAGCAGGCGCAGGTGGCGGTGGAGACGGCCCGCGTCAACCTGCAGGTCGCCCGCGAGAACCTGGAGCGGCAGGCGGACCTCTGGTCGTTGCGGCTCGTCTCGCGCGAGGTCTACGAACAGGCGGTCGCCGAGGTCGAGCTGCGGGAGACCGAGCTCAAGGCCCGCGAGGTCGACGTCGAGGGGGCCGCGCAGCGCATCCGCCAGGAGCGGGCGACGCTCGACAGCGCGCGCTACGACCTGACCCAGGTGACCATCACCGCGCCCATCGACGGCATCGTCACCCGGCGCAACATCGAAGAGGGGGAGACGGTGGTCATCGGCACGATGAACAACCCCGGAACGGTGCTGCTGACCATCGCGGACTTCTCGATCCTGGAAGCGGAGATCGAGGTCGACGAGACCGACATTCCCGCCGTGCGTCTCGGCCAGCCCGTCGAGATCACCATCGACGCGCTGCCGGACCGCACCTACGCCGGGCGCGTGACCGAGATCGGCAACAGCCCGATCCAGCCGCAGGCCGGCGCCGCCGGCGGGGTGCAGGAAGCCACCAACTTCCTGGTGGTGGTCACCGTCGACGGCGACATACCCGGTGTGCGGCCCGGCTTCACGTGCACGGCGGAGATCACCACGGCCACACGGACCGCCTCGCTGGCGGTTCCCATCCAGGCCACCACCGTGCGCGAGGTCGAGCTCGACGCCGCCGGCCGGATCGTGCGGGGGACGGAAGACGGCGGATCCGGCGTGATCTCCCGCACCGCCTCCGCTTCCTCCGAACCGGCGCCAGCCGGCGGAGAGACCACGAAGGAAGAACGGGAGGGGGTGTTCGTCGTCCGGCAGGGACGCGCGGTGTTCGTGCCGGTCGCGACCGGCATCGCCGGCGAGCGCTACTTCGAGGCCCTGAGCGGCCTGGAGGAAGGAGACCTCGTGATCACCGGCCCGTTCGAGGTCGTCCGCAACCTCGACGACGGCGACCCGGTGGATCCCGATGAGATCGATCCTGATTCGTGAGATGGTCCGGATCGCGCTCGCCGCGATCTGGGCCAACAAGCTCCGTTCCTTCCTGACCATTCTCGGCAACGTGGTCGCCGTCACGTCGATCATCACCCTGGTCTCGCTGATCCAGGGGATCACCGCGGAGGTGACCGACGTGATCCTGTCCGAGGCCGGCGCCGACGCGTTCCTCGTCGCCCGCCGCGGGATCATCATGAGCGAGGAGGATATGGAACGGACGCGGAACAACCCGCGGATCACCCTCGACGACGCCGAGGCCATCCGCCGTTTCTCCGCCTCCAACGTCTCAGCCGTCATGGCCGAGGGCCGCAGCAGCGGCGAGGTCCGCTACCGCGAGCACGTCCTGGAGTCGGCCCGGATCCAGGGCGTCACGGAGGAGTTCGTCCGGTTCTCGACGTTCAACGCCGAGATCGGCCGGCTGATGACGCCCTCGGAGATCCGCCGCAAGCGCAACGTCACGGTCCTGGGCTGGGACACCGCCGACCGCCTGTTCGGGGCGCGCGATCCTGTCGACGCCCGGGTCCGGATCCGCGGCGTGCCGTTCCGCGTGGTGGGCGTCAGCCGGCCCCGGGGATCCGCGTTCGGACAGTCGCAGGACGAGTTCGCGATCGTGCCGCTCGGCGCGTTCCAGCGGCTCTTCGGCAGTCGTTCGTCGCTCCGCCTGCACGTGCAGCCGGCCGACCCGGCCGAGATCGACCGCGCGATCGGGGAAGCGACCGTCGCCCTGCGGATCGAGCGGCGGCTGAAGGCCACCGAAGAGGACAACTTCGGCATCTTCACGTCGGCGACCGCCCTCGGCATCTTCAACCAGGCCACGACCGGAATCTTCGCGGTGCTGGTCGGGGTCGTCGGCCTCGCGCTGGTGGTCGCCGGCATCGTCATCATGAACATCATGCTGATGGCGGTGTCGGAGCGGACCCGGGAGATCGGCCTGCGCAAGGCGCTCGGCGCCCGGCGACGGGACGTCCTGTGGCAGATGCTGTCCGAGTCGGTGGCGCTGTCCGTGCTCGGCGGGGCGGCGGGCACGGCGCTCGGCGCGGCGGCCGCGCTGGCCCTCGATCGCTTCGCCCCGGTGCCGGCCGTCGTGCACCCCTGGTCGGTCGTCATCGCGATCGCGATGACGGCCGCGGTGGGACTCTTCTTCGGGCTGTACCCTGCGGCGCGGGCGGCCGCGCTGGACCCCATCGACGCCCTGGGGAGAGCCGACTGATGCGCGGGTCGCTCCTGCGGGAGATCTTGGTGATGGCGGCCACGACCATCACCACGCAGAAGATGCGCTCGGGACTGACGATACTCGGCATCGTCATCGGCATCACCGCCATCGTCGGCATGACCTCGCTCATCCGCGGGTTCGACGAGTCGCTACGCGACAGCATCCGCCAGATCGGACCCGACACGGTCTTCGTGGCGCAGTTCTCGGGCCTGAGCGTGATGTCGGGCGCCGACTTCAACGACCTTCTGAAGCGGCCGACCCTGACTCCGGCCGACGCGCGGGCCATCGAGCGGCAGGCGGAGTCGATCGCCCGGGTCACGATCACCATCGGGGAGGACGGCTCGACCCGCCGCCGCGTGTACTACCGGGGCGAACGGAGCAAGCTGCTCGCGATCGTCGGCGCGACGTACGACTATCTGGACGTGCAACACGTCGCGCTCGAACAGGGACGCTTCTTCACCGAAGGCGAGGTGAGTCACCGGCGCCGGGTCGTGGTGCTCGGCCAGACGCCCTACCAGGCGCTCTTTCCCAACGTCGACCCGATCGGCAAGACGGTACGGATCGGCAACCAGCCGTACACGGTCGTCGGCGTCATCGGTCCGCTGGCCGGCATCGGCCCGCTCGACGCCGGTCAGGACGACCTCGCGCTGATCCCGTACACCGCCTATCAGAAGCAGTTCGGGGTCCGCGTCACGCAATCGCGCCGCGGCCGGCTGCAGTTCCTGCTGATCGGCGCGGTCCCGCACGAAGGGGTCGCGCGCGAGGACGCGATACGCGACGTCACTGAAGTGATGCGCATCCGGCACGGACTGCGTCTCGACGAACCGAACGACTTCGACGTCGTGACCCAGGACGCCGCGCTCCGGCTGTGGGACCAGGTCAGCAGCGCAACGTTCCTGGCCCTCGTCGCGATCTCGTCCATCGCCCTGCTCGTCGGCGGCATCGGGGTGATGGCGATCATGACGATCTCCGTCAAGGAACGGACGCGCGAGATCGGCACGCGCAAGGCGATCGGCGCGCGGCGGCGCGAGATCCTCTGGCAGTTCCTCCTCGAGGCGGTCTTCCTGACCGCCATCGGCGGCGTCCTCGGCATCCTCTTCGGCAGCGGGATCGGGATCGGCGTGCACTACGCCACCGATTTCCCGGTGTCCCTGCCCTGGTGGTCGTTCGCCATCGGCATCGGCTTCTCGGCCACGGTCGGCATCGTCTTCGGCATCGTCCCCGCGGTGCGCGCCTCCGGACTCGACCCGATCGAGGCGCTGCGCTACGAATAGGCCCCCTTCAGACTTGAGCCGCCCGGCCAATCCCATTACGATTACAGGTTTTGACCCGGAGGACTACTGTCGATGAAGGTCTATGACGCGTCGAGCATCCGCAACGTGGCGGTCGTCGGGCACAGCGGTTCCGGCAAGACGCAGCTCGTGTCGGCGATGCTGTTCGGCGCGAAGATGATCAACCGCCTCGGCAAGGTCGACGACGGTACGACGGTCACCGACTTCGACGAGGAGGAGATCGCCCGCAGGCACACGCTCTCGGCCAGCGTCGCGTTCGCCGAGTGGCGCTCGACCAAGATCAACCTCATCGATACGCCCGGCATCGGAAACTTCCTGAGCGATACGCGGGCGGCCCTGCGGATCGCGGACGCCGCCCTCGTCGTCGTCGACGCGGTGGCCGGCGTCGAGGTGCAGACCGAGAAGGTGTGGAGCATCGCCGAAGAGCTCGGGCTGCCCTGCCTCGTGGTGCTCAACCTGCTGGACCGGGAGCGCGCGAGCTTCGACCGCGCGCTCGAATCGGCGCACGGGGCGCTGGGCCGGGAGGTCGTGCCGATCCAGCTTCCGATCGGCGCGGAGCGGGACTTCCGGGGCGCCGTGAATCTGGTCGCCATGCGGGGCGTCACGTTCCCGCAGGACGGCAGCGGCGCCGCTGCAACGGGCGACGTCCCGGATGCACTGGCCGGGCAGGCCGACACCGCCCGCGAGGCGCTGATCGAGATGGTGGCGGAAGCCGACGAGGCCCTCATGGAGCGGTTCTTCGAGGCGGGCACGCTGAGCCAGGAAGAACTGGAGGGCGGACTGCGCGCCGCGACGCGGGCTCGCCAGGTTTTCCCGCTCGTCTGCACGTCGGCGCTGGCCAATGTCGGCATCGGGCCGCTGCTGGACACGATCCTCGGTTGTCTCCCGCCGGCGGCGGACCATCCGCTCGCGGCCGTCGACGCCGAGAGCGGCGAGCCGCTGACCTGGGACGCCGGCGACGGCGGGCCGCCCGCGGCGTTCGTCTGGAAGACCATCGCCGACCCGTTCGCGGGACGCATCACGATGTTCCGGGTCGCGGCCGGCGCGCTGAAGGCCGACTCCACCGTGCACAACGTCACGCAGGACGGCGGCGAGCGCCTCGGGGCGCTGGCCGTCATGCAGGGCAAGACCCAGCATCCGGTGCCGGTGCTGAAGGCGGGCGACCTCGGCGCCGTCGCCAAGCTCAAGGAGACCCATACGAGCGACACCCTGGCCGAGAAGGGCAGCCGAGTGCGCTTCGCCCCGATCGAGTTCGCCGACCCGGTCCTGTCCTACGCCATCGAGCCGAAGAGCCGCGGCGACGAGGAGAAGATCAGCGGCGCGCTGCAGCGGCTGCGGGAGGAGGACCCGACCATTCAGTACGCCCGCGACCCGCAGACCCGCCAGCTTCTGCTCTCCGGCCAGGGGCAACTGCACATCGAGGTCACCGTCGCCAAGCTGAAGCGGCGGTTCGGCGTCGAGGTCAACCTGAAGCTGCCGCGCATCCCGTACCGGGAGACGATCCTGGCCGCGACCGAGGCGCACGGCCGCCACAAGAAGCAGTCGGGAGGGCACGGGCAGTTCGGCGACTGCAAGATCCGCGTCGAGCCGCTTCCGCGTGGGGAAGACTTCGCGTTCGTGGACGAGATCTTCGGCGGAGCCATTCCGCGCCAGTTCATCCCGGCCGTCGAAAAGGGAATCCAGGAGGCCCGCGAGAAGGGGTACCTGGCCGGCTATCCCATGGTCGACTTCAAGGTGACCCTGCACGACGGCCAGTTCCACTCGGTCGACTCGAACGAGATGTCGTTCAAGATGGCCGGGCGCCTCGCCTTCCGGGACGCGATGGAACGGGCCCGGCCGACCCTGCTCGAGCCGGTGATGAACGTCGAGGTCTACGCGCCGAGCGACTTCGCGGGCGACCTGATGGGTGACCTGAACGGCCGGCGCGGCCGGATCGGCGGCATGGAGCCGCGCGGGGCGTCGACGGTCATCAAGGCGCAGGTGCCGATGGCGGAGATGCTCACCTACGAGCAGCAGTTGACTTCCGCCACCGGCGGGCGGGGGTCGTACCACATGGAGTTCTCGCACTACGAGGAGGTGCCGGCCCACCTCCACGCGAAGATCGTGGCCGACTCGAAGGCCGCCGACGGCGACTCCGCGGAGGATGCGTAGGATATCCGGCTAGCGCCGGTTTCTGCCGCCGCGCAGCCGGCTCGCCACCCGCCGCAGGCGTCCACCCACGCCCTGCTCTTCCTGCCGGCGTGCGGGAGCCTTGTCGGCGGTGCGGTCGGGCTTCGGCTTCTCCCGGTCGGGGTCGTACTCGCTGCCGAGCAGCTCCACCTGGGCCATCTCGGCCGCGTCCCCGCGCCGGAACCCGATTCTCACCAGGCGCGTGTAGCCGCCGGGACGACTGGCGAAACGCGGCGCGATGGTGTCGAAGAGCCTGGCCGCCACCACCCGATCCGCCAGATCGCGGCGCACCCTGCGGCGGGCGTTCACGGCGCGGATTGTGTCGGCGCCGTCGGCGATGCCCCGCTTGGCGACGGTGATAAGGCGCTCGACGAACGGCCGCAACTCCTTCGCCTTGGCGACCGTCGTGCTGATCCGCCCGTGACGCAGCAGCGCCTGCGCCTGATTGCGGAGCAGGGACAGACGGTGCTCGGTGACCCGACCCAGTTTTCGGTGTGCAACGCGATGACGCATGACTCGCTTACTCCGCCTGCGCGGGCACGCTGTCCGCCGGCTGGTCCAGGCGCATGCCGAGCTTCAGCCCCATGGCGAGGAGGATGTCCTTGATCTCGTTCAACGACTTCCGCCCGAAGTTCTTCGTCTGGAGCATTTCCGGTTCGCTCCTCTGGACCAGTTCGCGGATCGTCCGGATGTTGGCGTTCTTCAGGCAGTTGTAGGAACGTACGGACAGCTCCAGCTCTTCGACGCTCTTGTCGAGATGCTCGTTCACCACGGCCGACGGCGGCTCCGGCTCCGGTTCCTCCTCCCCGGTCTCGTCGTCGATGTCGATGAAGATGTTCAGGTGATCCCGCACCAGCTTCGCCCCCAGGGACACGGCGTCGCGGGCGCTGATCGTCCCGTCGGTCCACACGTCGATCGTCAGCTTGTCGTAGTCGGTCGTCTGGCCGAGCCGCGCCGCCTCGACGAGATAGTTGACCTTCTTGATCGGCGAGTGGACCGAATCGACCGGAATCCAGCCGATCCCCAGGTCCTCGTCGAAGTTCTTGTCCGCGGACACGTAGCCCCGGCCGCGCTTGACGCGCATCTCCATGTTCAGGGCACCGCCCTCGGACACGGTCGCGATGTGGATGTCCGGATCCAGGATTTCGATGTCGGCGTCGGTCTGGATGTCGCCAGCCTTGACCTCCCCCGGCGCGTCGGACCGGATCGACACGGCCTTCACGCCGTCGACGTGCATCTTGATCGGCACCTGCTTGAGATTGAGGATGATGTCCGTCGCGTCCTCGACCACGCCCTGAATCGGTGAAAACTCGTGCAGCACCCCGTCGATCCTGACCGCGGTCACCGCCGCCCCTTCGATCGACGAGAGCAGGACGCGCCGCAGCGCGTTGCCGATCGTCGTGCCGAAGCCACGCTCGAACGGCTGCGCGTGGAAGCGCCCGTACCGCTCCGTGAGCGTCTCGCGGTCGTACTCCAGCACCTTCGGTCGCTGGAAGCCTTGCCACAACAACATCGAGTTCAGTCCTTTCCGCGCGGCAGCCCGTCAATCGTCGCCCTGCGGCTCCGCTTGCCGCCCCAACCAACCCTCGCTGGAAGTCTGCACCGTTCTACCGCGCAGACTTGCCAGCGGCTGGCGGATGCGCCGGCGCGCCCTACTTCGAGTAGAGCTCCACGATCAACTGCTCCTGCACCGGCAGATTCAACTGCTCCCGGGTCGGCACGGACGCGAAGCGTCCCTCCTGCCCGTCGGCGCCCAGTTCGAGCCACTCCGGAACGCCGCGGCCCTTGACTTCCTCTCGCGCGTAGGCGATCACGGGGTTGCTCGCGCTCTTCGCCTTCACGCTCACGCGGTCCCCGGCCCGCAGGGAGTACGACGGAACGTCGGCGCGCCGCCCGTTCACGAGAAAGTGCCCATGCCGCACCAACTGGCGCGCCTGGGGCCGCGAGGTGGCGAAACCGAGCCGGTAGACGACGTTGTCGAGGCGGCTCTCGAGCAACTGCAGCAGCGTCTCGCCGGTGATCCCCTTGCGGCGGTCGGCCTCGTGGAAATAGCGGCGGAACTGCCGCTCGAGGACGCCGTACATCCGCTTCACTCGCTGCTTCTCGCGAAGCTGCAGCCCGTAGCCCTGCAGCTTGGCCTTGCGTCCCTTGCCGTGGTGCCCGGGCGGCACGTTGCGCCGCTCTACCGCGCACTTCTCGGCATGGCAGCGCTCCCCCTTGAGCAACAGCTTCATGCCCTCCCGCCGGCACAGGCGGCAGACCGGACCAGCGTACCGTGCCATGCTTCCAGATCCCCCCTCACTCGACCACGACTGTCCGTCACACCCGCCGCTTCTTGGGCGGCCGGCATCCGTTGTGCGGGATGGGCGTCACGTCGCGGATCGACTTGATGTTCAGGCCGACCGAGGTCTGCAGCGCCCGAATGGCGGACTCGCGGCCGGCCCCCGGCCCCTTCACCCTGATCTCCACCGAACGCACGCCGAACGCCCTGGCCGCGTGCCCGGCCGCCATCGCCGCCTGGGTCGCCGCGAAAGGCGTCCCCTTGCGCGACCCCTTGAAGCCGATGCCGCCCGCGCTCGACCACGACAGCACGGCGCCGGCGCTGTCGGTGACGGTGATGATGGTGTTGTTGAACGACGCCTGGATGTGCACCACCCCGTGATGGACGACCCGCTTCTCGCCGCGTTTCTTGAACGTCTTCTTGCGGCGCTTCGGCCGGCCGGCCGGCTGCTTTCCCGACTCGACGTTGTCGCTCTTGGCCATGATTGCGTCTTCGATGCTCTCGCGCTAGCCCGTCAATCGTTGCCTGCGGCTCCGCTTGCCGCCCAACCAACCCTCACCAGGGGTCTCCACCGTGCCACGGCGCAGCCCCCCCTGGGCCGGATCGTCCCTCAACTGGTCTTCTTCTTGGCGACGGCACCGCGGCGCGGGCCCTTGCGGGTCCGGGCGTTCGTGTTGGTGCGCTGGCCGCGCACCGGCAGATTCCGCCGGTGGCGCAGACCGCGATAGCACCCGATCTCGATCAGGCGCTTGACGTTCAACGAGATCTCCTTGCGCAGATCGCCCTCGACGCGGCCGTACTCCTCGATGGTGCGGCTGATCTGCCGGACCTCGTCTTCCGTCAGATCCTTGACGCGGGTGTCGGGATTCACGGCGGCCGCGTCGAGAATCTCCACCGACCGGGCCGGACCGATTCCGAAGATGTAGGTGAGCCCGACTTCAACCCGCTTCGAGCGCGGCAGATCGACGCCAGCGATGCGTGCCATGAGTCGTTACCCCTGCCTCTGCTTGTGCTTCGGGTTCGTGCAGATGACGCGCACCACGCCGCGCCGACGCACGATCTTGCACTTGCTGCACATCCGTTTGACCGAAGCCCGCACTTTCATGACGTTCTCTCTTTGCGCCTGTTCACGCGCCGTCGACCAGCGCCCACGTCGTCGCGACGGCGCCGTTGCCGGACCTTCCCGCCGCGGGCAGCGGGCGACTCAACACCAGCGGCCCGTCCGCGGTCACCGCCACCGAATGCTCGAAATGCGCGGCCAGGCTGCCGTCGCGCGTGACCGCCGTCCATCCATCGCGCAGCATGCGCACGGCCGGCTTGCCCATGCTGACCATCGGCTCGATGGCCAGGACCATGCCCTCCAGCAGTCGGGGCCCCTCACCCGGGTTCCCGTAGTTCGGCACCTGCGGCTCCTCGTGAAGGCTGGTGCCGATCCCGTGCCCGACGAACTCCCGTACGACGGAGTATCCGTGCGCCTCGACGTGGCGTTGCACCGCGTGTCCGAGATCCGAGACGTAGCCGCCCAGCCGGACCTGGGCGATGGATCGCGCCAGCGCCTGCTCCGTCACGTGCAGCAGCATCTCCGCATGCTGGCTGATCGTGCCGACCGGCAGCGTCACCGCCGCATCGCCGTAGTAGTCGTTCAGCACGACTCCCAGGTCGATCGACACGATGTCGCCGTCGCGCAACCGCCGGCCCGACGGAATCCCGTGCACCACTTCCTCGTTCACCGACGTGCAGAGGGTGGCGGGATATCCGTGATACCCCTTGAACGCGGGGATCGCGCCCGCCGCCCGCACGCGGTCTTCCGCGAGCGCATCCAGCTCGCGCGTCGTCACCCCCTCGTCCACGACCCCCCGCAACTCCCCCAGCACGTCCGCCACCAGCGCGTTGGCGGCGCGCATCCGCTGCAGTTCGAACGGAGTCTTGCGCAAGATCATTCGACGCACTCGCTCGATGCTACGCGGTCCGCCGCACGGCCGACCTGCCGTGGGTCGCGTCGGCCATCGCAGTCGCCACCTCGTCCTCGGTCAGGCTGCCGTCGACCGACCGGAACGTCGGTCGCTCCCGGTAGAAGTCGATCAGCGGCGCCGTGCGCTGCCGATACACGGCCAGGCGCTCCCGCACCACCGACTCGCGATCGTCGCGCCGCTGCACGAGTGCGCCGTTGCAGGCCGGGCAGACGGCCGGCGGGCTTCCCTCGCCTGCGCCGACGATCGTCGCGCACTCCGCGCACACGCGGCGTTTCGACAGCCTGCGGATGATGTCCGCGTCGTCCACGGCGATGTCGATCACCACGAGCGGGCACCGGCGGGCCAGCATCGCGTCGAGCGCCTCGGCCTGCGGAACGGTGCGCGGAAACCCGTCGAGCACGAAGCCGCACGCCGCGTCGGGCCGCTGGAGCCGGTGCCGCACGATTCCGATCATGATGTCGTCGCCCACCAGTTGCCCGGCGTCCATGATCGCCGCCGCGGCGCGGCCGAGCGGGCTGTCCGCCTCGACCGCCTCGCGCAGTATGTCGCCGGTCGCGACGTGCGGTATCCGAAACCCGCGGGCCAAGCGGCGCGCCTGCGTCCCCTTGCCGGCGCCGGGCGGCCCCATCAGCATCAGATTCAACGCCATCGGCCTCCGGGCGTCCCTGGGCACCAGCTCGGTGACGTTGGACGCGTGCCTCCCCGGTCCCGGCGCGCCCTTCTCCTCATACCTGCAAACGTCCATGTTGCCTCTATGCGTCGCGTCAACGCGGCGTCGCCATCGTCGCTCGGCCGCGTGCAGGGTCCTGCCATCGGTCCGACACGTCTCACGCTCGCCGTCCGCGAATCCGCGTCTTCTTCATGAACCCGTCGTAGTGCCGCATGATCAACTGCGATTCGACCTGCTGCACCGTGTCCATGGAGACCCCCACGATGATCAGCAGCGAGGTGCCGCCGAAATAGAACGTCACGCCGAGCCCGTTGGTGATGAACCCGGGCAGCAGCACGTCGAGCTGATCCCCGATGAACGGCACCGCGTCGGCCCTGAATCCGGTGATCATCAGGTCGGGCATGACCGCCACGAGGGCCAGGTAGATCGAGCCGGCGAAGGTGATCCGGGTCAGGATCGTGTCGATGTGCTCCGCGGTCCGCTTGCCCGGCCGGATGCCGGGAATGAACCCGCCGTACTTGCGCATGTTCTCCGCGACGTCGTCCGGATTGAAGATGATCGCGGTGTAGAAGTACGCGAAGAAGATGATGCCGCCGACGAACAGCAGGTAGTAGGCCGGCATCCCGTTCTGCAACTGGTCGGTCACCGTCTGGAACCAGCCGCCCACCGGGAACGCGGTGGCCGCCGTGGCCGGGAACGCCAGGATCGACGAGGCGAAGATCACCGGGATGACCCCGCCGGTGTTGACCTTGAGCGGGATGTGGGTGCTCGTGCCGCCGTACATGCGCCGCCCCACGACCCGTCTGGCGTACTGCACCGTCACCCGCCGGTGCCCGCGTTCGATGAAGACGACGGCGCCGATCACGAGCACCATCACGACCACCAGCGCAATCAGCGTGAACAGGCCGATGGCGCCGCTTCGCATCTGATCGAGGGTCGTGAGGACGGCCGTCGGCAGGCCGACCACGATGCCCGCGAAGATGATCAGCGACATGCCGTTGCCGACGCCGCGCTCGGTGATCTGCTCGCCGAGCCACATGATGAAGGCGGTGCCCGTCGTCAGGGTGAGGACCGTCATCAGGCGGAACGACCAGCCCGGCTCGTAGACCAGCGGCAGGCCGCCCGCGATGTTGGTCTGCCGCTCGAGGAAGATCGCGATCGCCACCGACTGGATCACGCAGAGCAGAATCGTGCTGTACCGCGTGTACTGGGTGATCTTGCGGCGGCCGAGCTCCCCTTCCTTCGACAGGCGCTCCAGGTACGGCCAGACGACGGTGAGCAGCTGCAGGATGATCGACGCGCTGATGTAGGGCATGATGCCCAGCGCGAAGATCGTCGCCTGCGCGAGGTTGCCGCCGGAGAACATGTTGTACAGGCCGAACATGGTGTTGCCCGCCTGCTCGACGAGAATCTGGAGCGCCTCCGTGTTCACACCGGGCGTAGGAATGTGGCTGCCGATGCGGTACACGCCCAGGATGCCGAGCGTGAACAGCACGCGCTTGCGCAGCTCCGGAATCGCGAAGACGTTCTTGACGCTCTCGATCATTCTGCGGCTTCTTCCCCGGCCTTCGGCCGCCCGCGCGGCGCGACGTCCGCGCGGCCGCCCGCGGCCGCGATGCGCTCACTCGCCCGCGCGCTGAAGCGGTGCGCAGTCACCGACAACGCCTTGGTCAGCTCGCCGCGCGCCAGCACCTTGACCAGCGCCGTGCGGCTGACGAGCCCCCGCGCGCGCAGTATATCGGGGGTCACCTCGGCACCCGCCTCGAAGCGCGCCTCCAGCGTGTCGAGGTTGACCACCTCATAGGCGACCCGGAACGGGTTGTGGAAACCCCGCTTCGGCAGGCGCCGGTGAATCGGCATCTGGCCGCCTTCGAAGCCGCGCTTGCGCGAGTACCCCGACCGCGACTGCTGGCCCTTGTGCCCGCGGCCGGCGGTCACCCCGGTCCCGCTCCCCTCGCCCCGACCGACGCGTTTCCGGTTGCGCCGCGCGCCCTTCGGCGGCTGCAGCGTGCTGAGGTCCATCGGTCGCCTGCCTGTCGCCATCGTCAGCACTCCGTCGTCGTCACCAGATGCCGCACCGCCCGAATCATGCCCCGGATCGACGGGTTGTCGACCACGTCGACCGAATGGCCGATCCGGCGCAGGCCGAGCCCCCGTACGATCCGCTGCTGGCGCTCCTCGTACCCGATCCAACTCTTGACGAGGGTGACGCGCACCCGCTTCGCCTCGTCGTTGCGTCTGGCTGGTGGTCTCATGACGCGCCGAGCTCCTCCAGCTCCCGGCCGCGCAGCCGGGCCACCGCGACCGGATCCTTCAGCCCGTCGAGCCCGGCGAACGTGGCGCGCACGACGTTCTGCGGATTGTCCGATCCGAGCGACTTCGTCAGGATGTCGTGAATCCCGGCCAGCTCGACGACCGCCCGCACCGCACCCCCGGCGATGATGCCGGTGCCCTCCGGGGCCGGCTTCAGCAGAACGCGCCCCGCCCCGAACCGGCCCAGGATCGGGTGCGGAATGGACGTCGACTGCAGCGGCACCCGAATCAGCGCCTTCTTCGCCGCCTCGATCCCCTTCTTGATCGCCGACGGCACTTCCTTGGCTTTGCCCACCGCGAAGCCGCAGTGTCCCGCCCCGTCACCGACGACGACGAGGGCGCTGAAGCTGAGGTTCTTGCCGCCCTTGACCACCTTGGTCACCCGGTTGATGGACACGACCGCGTCCTTCAGGTCGAGCGCCGCCGGGTCGATCCTGGCTCGTAGTTCACGCATCGGCTTTCTGCGACCTCGCTGTCCCGGCCCTGGCCCGTCAATCGTCGTCTGCGGCTCCGCTGGCCGCCCCAACCAAACCCTCACCGGGAGTCTGCACCGTTCCACGGCGCAGACCCCTAGAAGTCCAGCCCGCCTTCCCGGGCCGCCTCGGCGACCGAACGCACCCGCCCGTGGTACAGGAACCCGCCGCGGTCGAACACGACGCGCGTGACGCCTTCCTCCAACGCCCGTTCCGCCACGATGGCTCCGACGATCCGCGCGCCGGCCTTGTTCCCGCCCCGCGCACCGTTCTCGAACCGGTCCCTGACGGCCGGCTCGGTGCTCGACGCCGACGCTACCGTGCGGCCGGCGCGATCGTCGATCACCTGCGCCGAGATATGCGTCAGACTCCGGCTCACGGCGAGCCGCGGGCGTTCCGGAGTCCCGCTGATGCGTTGGCGCTGGCGCAACCGCAACCGCGTGCGGCGGTCCTTGCTGGTCTTGACTTTCATCGTTATGCGCCGGTCTTTCCGACCTTCTTCTTCAGCACCTCGCCGGTGTACCGCACACCCTTCTGCTTGTACGGATCCGGCTTGCGGAGGGCGCGGATGTCCGCCGCCACCTGTCCCACCCGCTGGCGATCGATCCCGCTGACCGTGATGTGGGTCTGCTTCTCGACCGCGATCTCCACGTCCGCCGGGATGTCGAACTCGATGGGGTGCGAGTACCCGAGAGTGAAGACCACCTGCCGGCCGGTGTGCTCGGCGCGGTACCCGATGCCGACGATGTCGAGCTCCTTCCGGAAGCCCTGCGACACCCCCTGCACGGCGTTGGCCACCAGACTGCGGCCGAGCCCGTGGAACTTCGCCTGCGAGGCGTCGTCCCGCGCGGGATGGGCCAGCAACCGATCGCCGGCCGCCTCGATCCGCACGCCCGGCGGCAGGGGCTGGGTCAACTTTCCCTTCGGTCCTTCGACCTCGACGGCGTCCGGCCCGATCGCGACCGTCACGCCCGGCGGCACCGGAATCGGTTTCTTGCCTACCCGCGACATCTCGTGCCTCGTGTTGCCGGTATCCGGCGCCTCCTACCAGACATTGCACAGCACCTCGCCCCCGACGCCCGCCTTGGCGGCGTCGCGGCCGGTCATCACGCCCCGCGACGTGGTGAGAATGCTGGTGCCCAGACCGGCCAGGACCGGCGGCGCCTTGGCGTGACCGTAGTAGACACGGCGCCCCGGCCGACTGACGCGCCGGAGTCCCGATATCACGCGTTCGCCGTGCGGTCCGTACTTGAGATACAGCCTGAGGATACGCAGCGGATGATCGCCCCGCGGGTTCCGCAGCTCGAGCTGCCGGAAGCCGGCGATGTAGCCTTCGCTCTCCAGAATCCGCGCGATGTCGGCCTTGAGCCGCGAATCCGGCACGTCCACACGCGGGCGGTGCCCCATCGTCGCGTTGCGAATCCTCGTCAGCATGTCGGCAATCTGATCAGCCATGCTCTCCTTCGTTCCCGCCTCCCCGGACCGGCCGCGCCGCGCGACCCCGCCCCGTCCCCCGCCCAACCAAACCCGCACCAGGGGGGCCGCACCGCGCTGCGGCGCAGCCCCAGGCTACCAACTGCTCTTGATCACGCCTGCGATCTCGCCTTCGAGGGCCAGCTTCCGGAAGCAGAGGCGACAGAGCGCGAACTTGCGCAGGTACCCGCGCGGCCGGCCGCAGAGCCGGCAGCGGTTGCGCAGCCGCACGCGAAACTTCGGCGGCTTCTTTTCCTTGACGATCTTCGCGGTGGTGGCCATGGACAGTATCCGTTTCAGTTCTTGCGGAACGGCATCCCCATCAGTTGCAGCAGCTTGCGACCCTCCTCGTCCGTCCCTGCCGTCGTGACCACGGAGATGTTCATGCCGCGCGCGTGATCGACCTGCATGTAGTCGATCTCGAGGAAGATCAACTGGTCCTTCAGCCCCAGGGTGTAGTTCCCGCGACCGTCGAACCCCCTGGGGGACACCCCCCGGAAATCGCGGACGCGCGGCAGCGCAATCGAGACGAGCCGGTCCAGGAACTCGTACATCCGGGCGCCGCGCAGCGTCACCATCACGCCGATCGGCATCCCCTGCCGCACCTTGAACTGCGCCACCGATTTCCGTGCCCGGCGCGTGACCGGCTGCTGGCCGGTGATGAGCGCCAGCTCCTTCGCGCCGACGTCGATCAGCTTCGCATTCTGCGTCGCCGCCCCCAGACCCATGTTGACCACGATGCGCTCGAGCTTCGGCACCGCCATCACGTTGGTGTAGCCGAACTCCTTGCGGAGGGCCGGCACCACGTCGTCGTAGTAGCGCTCGCGCAGACGACTCATTTGTCCACCGCTCCGTCGCATTTCCGGCAGATGCGCACCTTGCGGCCGTCGCCGAGCAGTTGCCGGCCGATCCGCGTCGGAACGCCGCACTCCGGGCAGACGATCTGCACGTTCGAAGCGTGCACCGAGGCTTCGCGCTCGACGATGCCCCCCTTGACGTTCGCCCGCGGATTCGGCCGCGTGTGACGCTTGATGAAGTTGACGCCTTCGACCACCACGCGGTTCCGGTCGGGAAACACCTTGAGGACGCGGCCGCGCTTGCCGCGATCCCGGCCGGCCATGACGACCACGTTGTCGTTCTTGCGCACCGGGGTGCGTAGTCGGGACATGCTCCTGGACTCTTTCCTGCCTCGGATCCCTCACAGCACTTCCGGTGCGAGCGAGATGATCTTCATGAACTTCCGTTCCCGCAGCTCCCGCGCCACGGGACCGAACACGCGCGTGCCGACCGGTTCGTTCTGGTCGTTGACGAGGACCGCGGCGTTGCGGTCGAACCGGATGTAGCTGCCGTCCCGGCGGCGCTGCTCCTTGCGCGTGCGGACGATGACCGCCTTGACCACCTGTCCCTTCTTCACGGTCGCGTCCGGCGCCGCTTCCTTGACCGCTGCGGTCACGAGGTCGCCGAGCCGCGCGTAACGCCCGGTGGCGCCGCCGAGCGGGTTGATCACGGCGATCTTGCGCGCCCCGGAATTGTCGGCGACGTCGAGTACCGACTGCATCTGGATCATCGAACCGCCGTCTCCCTGACCGTCTCGGCCCGATTGATCACGCGCGTGACGACGAACCGCTTGCGCTTGCTGAGCGGCCGCGACTCGGCCATGGCGACGCGGTCTCCGACCCGGGCGGCGTTCTCCTCGTCATGCGCCATGAACGTCCGTGTCCGCCGGCGTATCTTGCGATAGACGTCGTGACGCACCCGGCGCTCGACCGCCACGATCACGCCCTTGTCCATCTTGTCCCGGACCACGATGCCCACGACCTCGCGTTGGTTTCCCATCGGCTTCACTCACGTCGTCACTCGGTCCGCTCCGCGGCGGCGCGCGCCGCCTCCAGTTCGCGCTCCCGCAGCAGCGTCTTCACCCGCGCGCGGTCCCGCCGCAGGCCGCGCATCTTGTACGCGGCGTCCGACTGCCCCATCGACTTCTGGAGCCGCAGCCGGAACACCTGGTCGTCCAGTTCGTGCACCCGCTGCTCGAGCTCGTCGGTTCCCATATCGCGCAGCTCCGACACCTTCGCCATCTACGCCCCCGCCTCACCGAACCGTGCCGTGAAACGGGCCTCGATGGGCAGCTTCGCCGCGGCGAGCTCCATCGCGCGCTTCGCGTCCGCCGCGCTCACGCCTTCCATCTCGAACAGGATCCGGCCCGGCCGCACCACCGCGACCCACTGCTCGGGCGCGCCCTTGCCCTTGCCCATGCGCGTCTCCTGCGGTTTCTTGGTGATCGGCTTGTCGGGAAACACGCGCACCCATATCTTGCCGCCGCGCTTGACGAACCGGGTCATCGCGACCCGCGCCGCCTCGATCTGCCGGTCGGTGATCCAGCACGGCTCCATCGCCCGCAGCCCGTAGTCGCCGAACGACACGGCCGAGCCCCGCCATGCCTTGCCGGCCATCCGGCCGCGGTGCTGCTTGCGGAACTTGACCTTCTTCGGCATCAACATTGTGCGTCACTCCTCCGGCCCGAAGCCGTCGCCTCGCGGCTCCGTTCGCCGCCCGACCGACCCGCGCCGGCAGTCTGCTCCGTTCACGGCGCAGCCTTCTAGGCGCGCGCGCCACGGCGCGGCGCGCGGTGGTACTCCTCCTCGCGACCTACCAGCGGTGCAAGCCGCTCGCCCTTGTAAAGCCACACCTTGATGCCGATGACCCCGTAGGTGGTGCGCGCCTGGCCGAACCCGTAGTCGATGTTGGCCCGCAGGGTCTGCAACGGAAGCTGTCCGTGCAGGTACCACTCCGACCGCGCGATCTCGGCCCCGTTCAGGCGCCCGCCGACGCGCACCTTGATGCCCCGAGCCCCGAACCGTAGCGCCGCCTCGACCGCCTTGCGCATCGCCCGCCGGAACGCCACCCGTTTCTCGAGCTGCAGCGCCACGTTCTCGCTGATGAGCTGCGCGTCGAGCTCCGGCTTCTGGATTTCCTGGATGTTGATGAAGACCTCGCGGTTCGTGCGCTTCTGGATCTCGGTCTTGAGCTTGTCGACCTCCGTCCCCTTGCGGCCGATGATGATGCCGGGGCGGGACGTGTAGATGTCGAGCTTGAGGTTGTTCGCGGCCCGCTCGATTTCGATCCGGGACACGCCGGCGTGCGAGAAGCGCTTCTTCAGATCGCGCTTCAGGGCGAGATCCTCGTGCAACAGCTTCGCGTAGTCGCGGTCCGCGTACCAGCGGGACCGCCACGTCTTGTTGAAGCCCAGACGAAAGCCGTACGGATGAACTTTCTGCCCCATGCTCAGACTCTTCCCACGCCCGGAAATCGCCGCCCTGCGGCTCCGATCGCCGCCCGACCAACCCTCCGGAGCCGCGCCGTTCTACGGCGCAGACTCGTCGCCGCCGTCACCTGAGGCCCAGGATGCCGCCCGGCGGCAGCGGAGCAGGCTCGTCCGGCTCGTCCGGCTTCTTCTCCGGTTCCGGCTTCTCCGGCTCCGGCTTGTCTTCCGACTCCTCCCGCTCCGGCGTCGTTTCCGGCTCGGTCTCATCCGTCTCCGGCTCCGGCGCGTCCGGCTCCGGCACGACATCCGTCTCCGGCGTCGTATCCGGCTCCAGAACGTCCGGCGCCGGCGCCGTATCCGGCCCGCGCACTGCGGCCGGTCGCCGCTTCGGTCCTCCGCCGGCCCCGCCCGGCCCGCCGCGTCTCCGCCGGGTCCGGGACGCGCCCCGGCCCTCGGGCCGCTCCTCGACGATGACGGTGAGATGCGACGTACGTTTCAGCACGCGAAACGCGCGCCCCATCGGCGCGGCCCGGATCCGCTTCAGCGTCGGCCCCTGATCGGCGTAGCACTCGCGCACGTACAACCGTTCGACGCCGTCGCCGGCGCCGTCCTTCGGCTGCGCGTTGGCGATGGCCGAGCGCAGCACCTTCTCCACGTCCTTCGCGACGCCCTTGCGCGTGAAACGCAACGTCGCCAGCGCACTGTCGACGTCCCGGCCGCGAATCAGATCGATGACGAGCTTCGCCTTCCGGGCCGAGGTGCGGACGTACCGTGCGGTAGCGCGCCCTTCGATCACCGCCCGCCTCCCCTCGACGCCGACTTCTCGCTCTTGGTCGGGTGCCCCCGGAACAGCCGCGTCGGCGCGAACTCCCCGAACTTGTGGCCGACCATGTTCTCGGTGACGTAGACCGGGACGAACTTCTTCCCGTTGTGCACCGCCACCGTGTGGCCCACCATCTCCGGCACCACGGTCGATCGGCGCGACCAGGTCTTGACGACTTTCTTGACGCCGTTCCGGTTCATCGACTCGATGCTCTCGAGGAGCGGCAGATCGACGAACGGGCCTTTCTTCAGCGAGCGGCTCATGACCTCGATTCCCTGACTAGCGCTTCTTCTTGCGCGAGACGATGAAGCGATCGGACGGCTTCTGCCGACGCGTCTTGTAGCCCTTGGCCGGAACGCCCCACGGCGACACCGGGTGCCGCCCGCCGGCTGCATGGCCTTCGCCGCCGCCGAGCGGATGGTCCACCGGGTTCATGGCGTTCCCGCAGACGTGGGGGCGGCGACCGCGCCAGCGCTTCCGTCCGGCCTTCCCGATCCGGACGTTCTCGTGGTCGACGTTGCCGACTTGGCCGATGGTCGCGACGCACTTCGGCATGACCAGCCGTGTCTCCCCGGACGGCAGCCGCACCGTGACGTACTTGCCGTCCTTGGCCACGACCTGCACCGACGCCCCGGCGCTGCGCGCGAGCTGCCCACCCTTGCCGGGCCGCAGCTCCACGTTGTGGACCTGCGTGCCGAGCGGAATGTTGCCGAGCGGGAGGGAGTTGCCGGGCAGAATGTCGACTTCCGGACCGGCGACGACCGTGTCGCCCACCTTCACCCCGAGCGGATGCAGGATGTACCGCTTCTCGCCGTCGGCGTAGGTCACCAGTGCGATGCGGGCCGACCGGTTCGGATCGTACTCGATGGTCGACACCTTCGCGGGCACGCCGATCTTGTCGCGCTTGAAGTCGATGACCCGGTAGGCGCGCTTGTGCCCGCCGCCGCGCCACCAGATCGTGATCGACCCGGTGTTGTTCCGGCCGCCCGATTTCTTGAGCGGCTGCGTCAACGGCCGGTAGGGCCGGGTCGCGGTGATCTCGTCGAACGTCTGCACGCTCTGGAATCGCCGGCCGGCCGACGTCGGCTTGTGCTTGCGAATCGCCATTTGGTTCGCTTCCCGCTCCCCCGGCCCGTCAATCGTCGTCTGCGGCTCGGCTTGCCGCCCAACCAACCGTCACCAGGAGTCTGCACCGTTCCACGGCGCAGCCCCCTAGGCGCCCTCGAGGAACTCCGGCACCGACTCGCCCGGACGCAGCCGGACGTAGGCCTTCTTCCAGTCCGGCCGCCGGCCCGCGAAGCGCCCCTGGCGCTTGACTTTGCCGTGCGCGATCGAGGTCCGCACCTCCGCGACCTTCGCCCCGAGCAACTGCTGCACCGCACGCTTGACGTCGACCTTCGTCGCTCCCATGGCGACCTCGAAGGCGAGAATCTGCCCCTGCTCGCGCATCAGCGTGGTCTTCTCGGTCACGAGCGCCCGCCGGATCACGTCGGTCGGCTTCATGACGTCGCCACCCGCGCCAGGTGCTCCGCCGCGGCCCGGCTCACGACCAGCCGGCCGGCGTTCGCCACGTCCCGCGCCGTCACGCGGCTCGACGCCGCCAACCACACGTCCGGCAGGTTGCTCACGGCGCGCTCCAGATTGACGTCGGGCGCCACGTCGACCAGCAGGGCCTTGCCGGTCACGCCCAGATTGTCGAGCAACTCCACCGCGAGCCGGGTCTTCGGCTCGCCGATCGCGAACGCGGCGAGCACGGTGACCGCTCCCTCCTCGAACTTCGCGCGGAGAGCGGCGCGCAGCGCCCCCCGCGCCACCTTGCGCGGCAGCCGGTAACCGTAGTTGCGCGGCCGAGGACCGAACACGGCGCCGCCGGTGCGCCACAGCGGGTTCCGCGCTTCACCGACGCGGGCGCGACCGGAGCCCTTCTGGCGCCAGGGTTTCCGGCCGGTGCCGCTGACGAGCCCGCGCGTCTTCGTCGCGTGCGTGCCGCGCCGGGCGCCCGCCTGCTCGTGAACCACCGCTTCCCAGACCAGGCCGGAAGCAATCGGCCCCGCGAACAGATCGTCGCGCAGATCGAGGGCGTCGACCGTCTCGTTGTGCTCGTTGACCACGTCACACGTCATCGTCTTCAACCCGACCGGCTTTCCGATCGACAACGACCCGATTCACCGGTCGCTGCTCACCGCTTTCTCTTCTTCTCGTCGACCATCGGCGCCGCCGGCTCGCGGCGCGGCGCGACGGCCCGGCGAATCACCACGTAGGCGCCGGCTGCGCCCGGCACCGCCCCGGTGACGACGAGCCGGTTGCTCTCGGCGTCGACCGTGACCACACGCAGATTGCGCACCGTGACCCGGTCCCCGCCCATGCGCCCCGGCGCCCCCATCCCCTTGAGGACCCGCGACGGGTACGACGACTGACCGATGGACCCGGGCGCCCGGTGAAACATCGAGCCGTGGGTCGCGCGCCCCCCGCCGAAGCCATGTCGCTTCATGACGCCCTGAAATCCGCGGCCGCGGCTGACGCCGGTGACGTCCACCTGATCGCCCTCGGCGAAGAGCGAAGCCCGCACCTGCTCCCCTTCCGCCGGCGCGTCGCCCTGGCCGTCGAGCGCCACTTCCCGGCGCACTCGCGTCGGCGGTACGTTCGCCCGGGCATACAGGCCGGCTACCGGCCTGGTGACGCGCGCCGGCCGATCCTCGACCAGGCCGAGCTGAACCGCGTCGTAGCCGTCCCGGTCGACCTGCTTGCGCTGGATGACCACGCACGGCCCGGCCTTGAGCACCGTCACCGGCCGCGCCGCGCCGTCGACCCCGAACATCTGCGTCATGCCGATCTTCTGCCCAATGATCCCGGTCACCATCGCTCGATTCCCGACCCGCCCGGACGCGGTTCCTGCTTACGCGTGCTCCTTGCCGAACGCCTTGATCTCGACGTCCACCCCCGCGGGCAGATCGAGCTTCATCAACGCATCCACGGTCTGCGAGGTCGGCTCGAAGATGTCGATCAGGCGCTTGTGCGTACGAATCTCGAACTGCTCCCGCGATTTCTTGTCGACGTGCGGCGATCGCAGCACCGTCCACTTGTTCTTGTCGGTCGGCAGGGGGATCGGTCCCGCGAGCCGCGCGCCCGTTCGCCGTGCCGTGTCGACGATCTCGCTCGTCGACTGGTCCAGCAGGCGATGGTCGTACGCCTTCAGTCGGATCCGGATCTTGTCGCTGAACGTTGCCATGTCGCGCGCACCTGCCTTCGATTGCAGCCTCCGCCGGCAGCCCCTACTCGACGATCTCGGTGATGGTGCCCGAACCCACCGTCCGGCCGCCCTCCCGGATCGCGAACCGCAGACCCTTCTCCAGAGCCACCGGCGTGATCAACTCCACCGCGATCGTCACGTTGTCACCCGGCATCACCATCTCCACACCCTCCGGCAGGTGCGCAACCCCCGTCACGTCCGTCGTCCGCAGGTAGAACTGCGGGCGATACCCGTTGAAGAACGGCGTGTGGCGACCACCCTCGTCCTTCGTCAGCACGTAAACCTCGCCGCGGAACTTCGTGTGCGGCGTGATCGTCTTCGGCCGCGCCAACACCTGCCCGCGCTCCACGTCGTCCTTCTCCGTACCGCGCAGCAGAACCCCGATGTTGTCCCCCGCAACCCCCTCGTCCAGAAGCTTCCGGAACATCTCCACTCCCGTCACAACCTTCTTCTGCGTCTCGCGGAAGCCGACGATCTCAACCTCTTCCCCAACCGTCACCTTGCCCCGATCCACACGCCCCGTCACCACCGTCCCCCGACCCGAAATCGAGAACACGTCCTCGATCGGCATCAGGAACGGCTTGTCGATGTCACGGGCAGGAAGCGGAACATACGAGTCCACCGCCGCCATCAACGCGTCCACCGACGACTCCCCGTCCGACTCCCCCTCCAGAGCCCGCAACGCAGAACCCTGAACCACCGGAATGTCGTCCCCCGGAAACTCGTACGAACTCAGCAACTCGCGAACCTCGAGCTCCACCAGCTCCAGCAACTCCGGATCGTCAACCGCGTCGCACTTGTTCAGGAACACCACCAGCGACGGAACTCCCACCTGACGCGCCAGCAGAATGTGCTCCCGCGTCTGCGGCATCGGACCGTCCGTCGCCGCAACCACCAGAATCGCTCCGTCCATCTGCGCCGCGCCCGTGATCATGTTCTTGATGTAGTCCGCGTGGCCGGGGCAGTCCACGTGCGCGTAGTGCCGGTTCGCAGTCGTGTACTCCACGTGCGCCGTCGCGATCGTGATCCCCCGCTCCCGCTCCTCGGGCGCGTTGTCGATCGAGTCGAACGAACGCACCGCGTTCGTCGGATCATGCTTCGCCATCACCTGCGTGATCGCCGCCGTCAGCGTCGTCTTCCCGTGGTCGATGTGCCCGATCGTGCCGATGTTCACGTGCGGCTTCGACCTGTCGAACTTCTCTTTCGCCATCGATCGAGATCCTCATTTCCCCTGGATACGCGCCACGATCTGCTCGCCGACGGCGTCCGGCACCGGCTCGTAGCGGTCGAAATGCATCGAGTACGTCGCACGCCCCTGCGTCCGCGAACGCAGCTCGGTGGCGTAGCCGAACATCTCGGCCAGCGGCACGCGCGCGTTGACGATCTGGCTGCCGCCGCGCGCCTCCATCGACCGGACCCTGCCGCGCCGCGAGTTCAGATCGCTGATGACGTCGCCCATGTAGTCCTCGGGCACCACCACCTCGATCCGCATCACCGGCTCGAGCAGCACCGCGCCGGCCTTCTGCGCCGCGTCGCGAAAGGCCATGACCCCCGCGATCTGGAACGCGCCTTCCGACGAGTCCACGTCGTGGTGGGAACCGTCGTACAGCGCCACGCGGACATCCTCAATCGGGTAGCCGGCGAGCACGCCGGTCGTCATCGCGTCCCGGATGCCCTCCTCGACCGGCCGGATGTACTCCCGCGGCACCGCGCCCCCGAAGATCTCGTTGACGAACTCGAAGCCGGTGCCCGGCGGGCCCGGCGTCACGCGGATCTTCACGTGCCCGTACTGTCCGCGCCCGCCCGTCTGCTTGACGAAACGCCCCTCGCCCGCCGACGGACGGGTCAGGGTCTCCTTGTAGGCGACCTGCGGGCGCCCGACGCTCGCTTCGACGCCGAATTCGCGCCGCAGCCGGTCGACGAGAATCTCGAGATGCAGTTCGCCCATCCCCGAGATCACGACCTGCCCGATCTCTTCGTCCGTCCGCACCTGGAAAGTCGGATCCTCGGCGGTGAGCTTGGCCAGCCCCTGCCCCAGCTTCTCCTGGTCGGCCTTCGTGCTCGGCTCGATGGCCAAGCTGATGACCGGGCTCGGGAACTCCATCGACTCGAGCACCACCGCGTGCTGCGGGTCGCAGATGGTGTCTCCCGTGCCGACGCTCCTGAGACCGACCGCGGCCGCGATGTCGCCGGCGCAGACCCGGTGGATCTCCTCGCGCTTGTTCGCGTGCATCTTCAGCAGGCGGCCGATCCGCTCCTTGCGGCCCCGTCCCGTGTTGAGCACCGTCGCGCCGGTCTTCATGACCCCCGAATAGACCCGGATGAAGGTCAACTGCCCGACGTACGGGTCGGTCATCACCTTGAACGCCAGCGCCGCGAAGGGCGCGGCGTCGTCCGCGGGCCGCTCGACCAGATAGTCGTCGTCGTCCTCGGACCGCTGCGGGTTGGTGCCGGTAATCGGGGGAACGTCCTCCGGCGACGGCAGGTAGTCGACGATGGCGTCGAGCAGCGGTTGCACGCCCTTGTTCCTGAACGCGGACCCGCACAGCACCGGCACGAACGGCGCCTGTCCGCCGTGCAGCGACTCGATGGCGCGCCGGCGGATCGTCGCCCGAATCTCCGCCTCGGGCAGCGGCTCGCCGTGGAGATACCGGTTCAGCAGGTCGTCGTTGACCTCGCTTACCTTCTCCACCAACTGCTCCCGATAGTGCATGGCCTCTTCGCGCAGGGACTCGGGAATCTCCCCGACCACCGGCTCGGCGCCGAGGGTCCCGGCGTACCGGAACGCCTTCATGCGCACGAGGTCGATCACGCCCTCGAACCGATCCGCGGACCCGAGCGGGAGCTGGAGGGCCACCGGGTCGGCGCCCAACCGGGCCCGGATGGCGGCCATGGTACGGGCGAAATCGGCCCCCACGCGGTCCATCTTGTTGACGAAGCAGATGCGGGGAACGCGGTACTTGTCGGCCTGCCGCCAGACCGTCTCGGTCTGCGGCTCCACGCCGGCCACGGCGTCGAAAACCGCGACGGACCCGTCCAGCACCCGCAACGAACGCTCCACCTCGGCCGTGAAGTCGACGTGGCCGGGAGTGTCGATGATGTTGATCCGGTGGTCCCGCCAGACGCAGGTCGTCGCCGCAGAAGTGATCGTGATCCCGCGCTCCTGCTCCTGCGCCATCCAGTCCATCACGGCGGCGCCGTCGTGGACTTCGCCGACCTTGTACGTGATCCCCGTGTAGAAGAGGATGCGCTCGGTCGTGGTGGTCTTGCCGGCATCGATGTGCGCCATGATGCCGATGTTCCGGGTACGATCGAGCGGGATCGCTCTTGACATCTCGGGCATCGCCCACCGCGGCTTCGTGCGCTTCGGCGTTGCGATCGTCGAATCGGCCGTGTTCACGATACTTCCGTTCCTGCGGTTCCGCCGCCGTGATTCGCCAACGCCGCCGTCACCAGCGATAGTGCGCGAAGGCCTTGTTCGCTTCCGCCATGCGGTGCGTGTCCTCGCGCTTCTTCACGGAACCGCCGCGGAGGTTCGATGCATCGATCAGCTCGTTCGCCAGCTTCTCCCGCATCGTCTTGCCGTCGCCGCGGCTGCGCGCATACGACGTCAGCCAGCGGATGCTCAGCGACAGGCGCCGATTCTGGGTCACCTCGACCGGCACCTGGTAGTTCGATCCGCCGACGCGGCGCGATTTCACTTCGAGGCTCGGCTTGGTGTTGTCGACCGCCCGCTTGAAGATCTTGATCGGATCGTCGCCGGTCCGTTCCCGGATGATGTCGAGGCTGCCGTAGACGATGCCTTCCGCGACGCTCCGCTTGCCGCTCTTCATGATCATGCGCACGAACTTGGTGAGCAGCGTGCTGTTGTACACGGGATCGGACGGCACCTCGCGCTTCGGTACTTCTCGTCTGCGTGGCATCCCGGTTCTCCCAGCCCGGAAACCGTCGCCTCGGGGCTCCGCTTTCCGCCCAACCAATCCTCTCCAGGAGGTCTGCCCCCCGTTCTACGGCGCAGGCTCCCGGCCCCGGCTTACGACTTCGGGCGCTTCGCGCCGTACTTCGACCGACTCTGCTTCCGTCCCGCGACGCCGACCGTATCGAGCGTTCCCCGCACGACGTGGTACCGCACGCCGGGCAGGTCCTTCACGCGTCCGCCCCGAATCAGGGCCAGCGAGTGCTCCTGCAGGTTGTGGCCCTCGCCCGGGATGTAGCTCGTCACCTCGATGGTGTTCGTCAGCCGGACCCGCGCCACCTTCCGGAGGGCGGAATTCGGCTTCTTGGGCGTCTGCGTGAACACGCGGACGCAGACGCCCCGCTTCTGCGGGCACCCCTGCAGGGCGGGGCTCTTCGTCTTGTTGACGACCCGTTCCCGTCCCTTCCGGACAAGCTGGCTGATCGTCGGCACCGGTACTCCTCGCTTGACGTCACGCTCGCCCGCAACGGCGGAGCGCCCGACACCCGACAGTTGCGGTCGAGGCCTTGAAACGACCGTCACGGCCGCTTGGCGCCTCGACCAGTTGACCCTAATCGGTTTGCTCGCCGTGCGGGCGACCCGGGCAACACACCCGCGGGACGCCGGACGCTGGAAAGAGGGCCGTGGACGACCGCGCGCCTCTTTCGGACGGGTCGGAGCCGGATAGGGTATCCCGGCCCCGATCAAACCCATGGATACTACCACCAAACCGGATCCGAGACAAGAGATATTCCCGGCCGCGCGGCTTCCCGAACGGGCCCGGCCGCCTAGCCGTCCTCCCGCCGCGACGGGGCGGCGGCCTCGCGCGATCCGATCGCGCTCAGCGGGTCGAGCGTCCCCATCGCGCTTCTGGCCACGCTCCGCTCCTCCGAGTCCACGAAGTAGTCCATGTCGTGGTCCAGCTCCGGATCCTCCGGCACCGGCGGGGGCGGCGGCTCGTCCGCCTCGATCCGGACCCGACGATAGTAGTCGAACCCGGTGCCGGCCGGGATCAGCCGCCCCATGGTCACGTTCTCCTTCAGGCCCCGCAGGTGATCGACCTTGCCGGAGATCGACGCCTCGGTCAGCACCCGCGTCGTCTCCTGGAACGACGCGGCCGAAATGAACGACTCGGTCGACAGGGACGCCTTGGTGATCCCGAGCAGCAGCGGGCGGCCGGTCGCCGGCTGTCCGCCCTCGGCGAGGACCCGCTCGTTCTCGGCCGCAAAGCGGAACTTGTCGACCTGCTCGTCGACGAGGAGCTCGGTGTCTCCTACGTCCTCGATCTTCACCCACCGCATCATCTGCCGGACCATCACCTCGATGTGCTTGTCGTTGATCGCCACGCCCTGCAGCCGGTAGACCTCCTGAATCTCGTTCACGAGGTAGCGGTGGAGCGCCTTCTCGCCGAGCACCCGGAGTATGTCGTGCGGGTCGCGCGGCCCGTCCATCAGCGCATCGCCGGCCAGGACGCGGTCGCCCTCCTGCACGTTGACGTGTACGCCCCGCGGCAGCGGATACTCCTTCGGACCCGCCTCGGGATTGTCCGGCACGATGATGATCTTCCGGCTCCCCTTGACGATGCCGCCGTCCTTGACGGTTCCGTCGATCTCGCTGATGATCGCCGGCTCGCGCGGTTTCCGCGCCTCGAACAGCTCGACCACCCGCGGCAACCCGCCGGTGATGTCCTTCGTCTTGGTCGTCCCGCGCGGAATCTTCGCCAGCACGTCGGTCGCTTTGACCTCCTCGTCCTCGTACACCGTCAGGTGGGCGCGCGAGGGCAGCGGATACCGGTGATCGTCGATCGCGATCACGACCACCGGCGGCTTCTTCTCGTCCGGCGCGTCGACGATGACCCGCCGCTTCTCGCCGGTGGCCTCGTCCACCCGCGTCTCGATGTTCTTCTCGATGTTCTCGAACCGGACCTTCCCCGGACCGGTCGCGACGACGGGCGCGCCATCGGGCCCGACCGCCAGCTCGGCGCCGGCGACGACCTCCTCGCCGCTCCTGACGCGCAGGACGGCGCCGGCCGGCAGCGGCTTGCTGCCGCTGACGATCCGAATGGCCGGCTGCTTTTCTTCCGGTCCGTCGATGATGATCCGCTCGGTCAGCCCCGTCGCCTCGTCGAACTTCTCTTCGAAGGTGACGTCCTTCTCGATGTCCTCGAAACGGACGATCCCCGCCTGCTCGGTCAGGATCGACCGTGTGTAGGGGTCCCACTCGACGAGGGTCTCGCCGATCTCGGTCGTCTCCCGGTCGCGCACCTTCAGCCGGGCGCCGTAGACCAGCTCGTAGTGCTCGCGCCCGCGCCCCTGGGCGTCGCGGACGACCAGCTCTCCGGTGCGGTTCATCACGACGCCCTCCCGCGCCTCCGGGCCGTCGGCCGGCACCGGCTTGCCGGCGGCGTCGAACCAGACCGCCTGCACGCCGATCAGGTCCACCGTCCCCTCGTGCTTGCACACGTGCGTCGACTGCTCCGATCCGGACGCGGTGCCGCCGATGTGGAACGTCCGCATCGTGAGCTGGGTACCCGGCTCGCCGATCGACTGCGCCGCGATGACGCCGACGGCCAGCCCGAGCTCCACCAGCTTCCCGGTCCCCAGGTCGCGCCCGTAGCACCGCGCGCACACGCCGCGGCGGGACTCGCAGGTCAGCACCGAGCGGATCTTCACCCTCTCGATGCCCGCCTCCTGGATGTCGGACGCCAGTTCCTCGCCGATCTCGGTATTGGCCTCGGCGATCATTTCGTGGCTGACCGGATCGCGCAACGGCTCCAGCGACACCCGGCCGTTGATGCGGTCCCGGAGCTGCTCGATGATCTCGCCGCTCTCGACGATCGCCTCCGCCTCGATGCCGTCGAGGGTGCCGCAGTCGATCTCCGAGATGATGACGTCCTGCGCGACGTCGACCAGCCGCCGCGTCAGGTAGCCGGAGTCGGCGGTCTTGAGCGCGGTATCGGCCAGCCCCTTCCGTGCGCCGTGGGTCGAGATGAAGTACTGCAGCACGGTCAGGCCTTCACGGAAGTTCGACGTGATCGGCGTCTCGATGATCTCCCCCGACGGCTTCGCCATCAGCCCCCGCATCCCGGCGAGCTGGCGCATCTGCTGCTTGCTGCCGCGGGCGCCGGAATCGGCCATGACGAAGACCGGATTGAACGCCTGCCCGTCGTCGAGCGTTTCCATCCCGACGAACATCTCGTCGGCGATCTTCTCGGTCACGCCGGACCAGATGTCGATGATCTTGTTCTTCTTCTCGCGGTCGGTGATGGCGCCCTGGTTGTATTGCTCCTCGACCTCGATGACGTTCTCCCGCGCACCGTCGACCAGACGGGCCTTCTCTTCCGGAATGACGAGATCGTCGATGCCGATCGACATCCCGGACTTCGTCGCGTAGAGGAAGCCGAGCTCCTTGAGGCGATCGAGCATCCGCACGGTCAGCTCGAGCCCGCGCCGCAGGTAGCTGTACTCCACCAACTGCTGCAGGCCCTTCTTCTTGAGGAGCCCGTTCACGAAGGGGATCTCGTCCGGGAGCGCATGGTTGAACACGACGCGCCCGACGGTGGTCTCGACGATCTCCCGATCGAGCTCCCGGACGGGCGCATGCAGCACGTCCTGGTCGTCGCGGGCGGCCGCGAGATCCATGTACGGCCCGCTCAGCCGGAAGCGGATCGGCGTCAGCGTCTCGACGTCGCCCGTCTCGAGCGCGAGCAGCACCTCGTCCTCGCCGGAAAAGACGCGGAGCTCGGCGTGGTCGGGCAACGCGCCGGCGCGGCTGTCGATCCCGCCGGCCCGGCGCGCCGCCCGCAATGGCTCCACACCGCCGTCTTCCCCCTTGCCGACCCCGTAGACCCGGCCGACGCCCTTCGCCCCGGGTCGCTCCTTCGTCAGGTAGTAGCACCCGAGCACGATGTCCTGCGACGGCACGGCGATGGGCCTCCCGCTCGACGGCGACATGATGTTGTTCGACGACATCATCAGCACCGACGCCTCGATCTGCGCCTCCGGCGACAGCGGCACGTGCACCGCCATCTGGTCCCCGTCGAAGTCGGCGTTGAACGCCGTGCAGACGAGGGGGTGGATCCGGATCGCCTTGCCCTCGACCAGGACCGGCTCGAAGGCCTGGATCCCGAGGCGGTGCAGCGTCGGGGCGCGGTTCAGCAGCACCGGGTGCTCGCGGATCACTTCCTCGAGGATGTCCCAGACCTCCGGCTCGTGCTGCTCGACCATCTCCCGTGCCTGCTTTATGGTCGTCACCATCTCGCGCTGCTCGAGCTTGTTGTAGATGAACGGCTTGAACAGCTCCAGGGCCATCTTCTTCGGCAACCCGCACTGGTGCAGCTTCAGTTCCGGCCCGACCACGATGACGGAACGGCCGGAGTAGTCGACCCGTTTGCCGAGCAGATTCTGGCGGAACCGCCCCTGCTTGCCCTTCAGGGTGTCCGACAGCGACTTCAGCGGGCGGTTGTTGGCGCCGCGCAGCACGCGCCCGCGCCGCCCGTTGTCGAACAGCGCGTCCACCGCCTCCTGCAGCATCCGCTTCTCGTTGCGGATGATGACGTCGGGCGCCTTGAGCTCGATCAGCTTCTTCAGCCGGTTGTTCCGGTTGATGACCCGGCGGTACAGGTCGTTCAGATCCGACGTCGCGAAGCGCCCGCCGTCGAGCGGCACGAGCGGCCGCAACTCGGGGGGGATGACCGGAATGACGTCGAGGATCATCCACTGCGGCCGGTTCGTCGACCGCCGGAAGGAATCGACCACCTTCAGGCGCTTGGCGAACTTCAGCTTCTTCTGGACCGAGGTCTCCTCGCGCATCTTCTGCCGCAGCTCGACCGCGAGATCCTCGATCTCCACCGTGCGCAGGAGCTCCTTGATCGCCTCCGCCCCCATCTGGGCCTGGAACGTTCCGTGCTCCTCGAGCGCCTTGCGGTACTCCTCCTCCGTCAGGAGCTGGTTCTCCTTGAGGCCGCTGTCGCCGGGGTCGATGACGACGTAGGCCTCGAAGTAGAGGACGCGCTCCAGATCGCGCAGCGAGATGTCGAGCAGGTGGCCGATACGGCTCGGCAGCCCCTTGAAGAACCAGACGTGGCTGACCGGCGTGGCGAGCGTGATGTGACCGAGGCGTTCGCGGCGCACCTTCGCCTGCGTCACCTCGACGCCGCACTTGTCGCAGATGACGCCCCGGTGCTTCATCCGCTTGTACTTGCCGCACAGGCATTCCCAGTCGGTGACGGGACCGAAGATCTTCGCGCAGAACAGCCCGTCCCGCTCGGGCTTGAAGGTCCGGTAGTTGATCGTCTCCGGCTTGGTGACCTCGCCGTGCGACCACGACAGGATCTTCTCCGGGGAGGCGAGCGTGATCCGGATCGCGTCGAAATCGACGGTCAGGGAACCTCGATCTGCAAAGCTGGGTCGCATGGAGTTCCTTCCCTCACGCCTCGCCGTCGGCGCCTTCGAGCACGGTGGCGGCGACCTCGACGGCAACCTCGCCGGAATCGTCGGCATCCTCGGCGCCGGACTCGACCGCGCCCGGCGCGGCCTCGACGAGCGGCGTCCGGGTCTTGATCAAGTCCACGTCGAGGCACAGGGCCTGCAGCTCGCGAATCAGAACGTTGAACGACTCGGGCAGACCGGGCGCGAACGATGCGTCGCCCTTGACGATCGCCTCGTAAATCTTGGCGCGGCCGGTCACGTCGTCCGATTTGGCGGTCAACAGCTCCTGCAGGATGTGCGCGGCCCCGTACGCCTCGAGCGCCCACACCTCCATCTCGCCGAAGCGCTGTCCCCCGAACTGCGCCTTCCCGCCGAGCGGCTGCTGCGTGATCAACGAGTACGGCCCGATCGAGCGGGCGTGGATCTTGTCGTCGACCAGGTGCGACAGCTTGAGCATGTAGATGTAGCCGACGGTCACCTTCTGCTCGAACGGCTCGCCGCTGAGGCCGTCGTAGAGGGTCGTCTTGCCGCCGGTCGGCAGCCCCGCCCTGTCGAGCCAGTTCTTGATCTCGGGCTCGCGCGCGCCGTCGAAGACCGGTGAGGCGAAGTACAACCCCAGCTCGTGCGCCGCCCACCCCAGGTGCGTCTCGAGGATCTGGCCCACGTTCATGCGCGAGGGCACGCCGAGGGGATTGAGCACGATCTCCACCGGCGTCCCGTCCGGCAGGCGCGGCATGTCCTCTTCCGGCAGGATGCGCGCGATGACGCCCTTGTTGCCGTGACGGCCGGCCATCTTGTCGCCGACCGACAGCTTCCGCTTCATGGCGACGTACACCTTGACCAGCTTGATGACGCCGGGCGGCAGTTCGTCGCCGCGGCGGATCTTCTCCTTCTTCTCCTCGAAGAGCTGGCGGATCACCTCGACCTGGCGTTCGGTGCGTATTTCGAGCGCCTGCAGCTCGTCCTCCAGCGCGGCGTCCTCGGTCTGGATCCGCACCCGCGCCAGTTCGTGGAACGGCAGCTCGCGGATGATCTTCTCCGTGAGCACCGTCCCCTGCTCGAGGCGCCGCTCGCTCCCGAACTCGTCGTAGAGGTCGGCGGCCAGCTTCTGCCCCTTCAACAGGACCAGCAGCCGCTTTCTGACCTCGTCGTGCAGGATGCGAATCTCGTCCTGCAGGTTCTTCTCCATCATCTCCAGCTCTTCGGCCTCGATCGCCTTCGCGCGGTCGTCCTTCTCGATCCCCTTGCGCGAGAAGATCCGGACGCCGACCACGATGCCTTCGATGCCGGGTGGGCAGAGCAGCGACGCGTCGCGCACGTCGCCCGCCTTCTCGCCGAAGATGGCGCGCAGCAGCTTCTCCTCCGGCGTGAGCTGGGTCTCGCCCTTGGGCGTCACCTTGCCGACCAGGATGTCGGAGGGCTTGACGTACGCCCCGATGCGGATGATGCCGCTCTCGTCGAGATCCTTGAGGAATCCCTCGGACACGTTCGGGATGTCGCGGGTGATCTCCTCGGGACCGAGCTTGGTGTCGCGCGACTCGATCTCGAACTCCTCGATGTGAATCGAGGTGTAGTAGTCGTCCTTCACCAGGCGCTCGGAGACCAGAATCGCATCCTCGAAGTTGTAGCCGCGCCAGGGCATGAAGGCGACGAGGACGTTCCGGCCGAGGGCCAGCTCGCCAAGCTCGGTGCACGGCCCGTCGGCGAGCACCTGCCCCTTCTCCACCCGCTGCTTCACCCGCACGATCGGCTTCTGGTTGATGCAGGTGTTCTGGTTGGACCGCCGGAACTTCGTCAGGTTGTAGATGTCGGCGCCCATCTCGTTCGACGCGTCGGCGGCCTGCTGGCCCTCGACGCGCACGACGATCCGCTGCGAGTCGACGAAGTCAACCAAGCCGCTGCGGCGCGCGGTCACCACCGCGCCCGAGTCGCGGGCCGTGATGTACTCCATGCCGGTCCCGACGAACGGCGCCCGCGCCCGCAGCAGCGGCACCGCCTGCCGCTGCATGTTCGAGCCCATCAGCGCGCGGTTGGCGTCGTCGTTCTCCAGAAACGGGATCAGCGACGCCGCCACCGAGACCAGCTGCTTGGGCGAAACGTCGATGAACTCGACGTTGTCGCGCTCCGCGAGGACGAAGTTGCCGGCTTCCCGCGCATTGATCCGTTCGTCGACGAGAGCGCCCTCGTCGTTCAGCCGGGCGTTCGCCTGGGCGATGACGTACTTGTCCTCCTCCCACGCGGACAGGTAGAACGAGTGCGGCTCGTACTCCGCCGGGCGCTTCTTGCGGCGCTTCGCGGCGGCGTTCTCGGCCTCGGCCTCGGCCGCCTCGACGACGGCGCCCACCTTGTACTTCGTGCCTCCGGCGTTCGTGATCTTCACGTAGTCGACGGCCCGGCCCGCCTTGACGGTGCGGTACGGCGACTCGATGAACCCGAACTCGTTGATCCGCGCGTAGCACGAGAGCGACGAGATCAGACCGATGTTCGGCCCCTCCGGCGTCTCGATGGGGCAGATCCGGCCGTAGTGCGTCGGGTGCACGTCCCGGACCTCGAACCCCGCCCGCTCCCGCGACAGCCCGCCCGGCCCGAGCGCGGACAGCCGCCGCTTGTGCGTGATCTCCGACAGCGGGTTGGTCTGATCCATGAACTGCGACAATTGCGACGACCCGAAGAACTCGCGGATCGCGGCCATCACCGGCTTCGCGTTGATCAGGTCGTGCGGCATGGCGGTGGCCATCTCCTGATAGACGGACATCTTCTCCTTGATGGCCCGCTCCATCCGCACCAGACCGATCCGGAACTGGTTCTCGAGCAGCTCGCCGACGGACCGCACGCGCCGGTTCCCGAGGTGGTCGATGTCGTCCACGTTCGACGGGTTCCGGCGCAGCGTCAGCAGATACCGGATGACCTCGTGGAAGTCGTGCGGCTGCAGCACCCGTTCGTCGAGCGGGGTGTCGAGACCGAGCTTCGTGTTCAGCTTCAACCGTCCCACCCGCGAGAAGTCGTACTTCTGCGAGTTGAAGAACAGGCTCTCGAACAGCGCCCGCGAACTGTCGAGGGTCGGCGGGTCGCCGGGGCGCAGCCGCCGGTAGATCTCGATCAGCGCTTCCTCGTGCGTCTTGATCGGATCCTTCCTCAGCGTGGTCGACAACACCGGGCCGATTTCGTCCAGCTCGGGGAAGAACACCTCGATGGCCCCGACCTCCTTCTCCTGCGCCATCGACACGATGCGCGGCGTGATCTCCTCGTTCGCTTCGAGGATGACCTCGCCGGTCTCCGGATCGACGACGTCGGCCACCGCGAAGGCCCCGGCGAGCTCCTCGGGAATCAGCTCGATGGACGCGATGCCGGCCCGCTTGAGCGCCTCGATGCGGGTGCGCGTCAGCTTCTGACCCTTCCTGGCCAGGACATCGCCGCCGGCCCCCGACACCTCGGCCGCGACCTTGCGCCCGACCAGGGTGTCGTTCACCGCCCAGGCGAGCGTCGACCCCGTGGTGACGATGCGGTCCACCGTGTAGAACGCGCGGATGATGTCGTCCGGGCCGTGCAGCCCGAGCGCCCGCAGGAAGACCGTCGCCAGGAACTTGCGCTTTCGGTCGATGCGGACGTACAGCAGGTTCTTCGCGTCGTATTCGAACTCCACCCACGACCCGCGGTACGGGATGATCTGGGCGACGAAGGCGGCCTTGTCCTCGGAGTGGAAGAACGCGCCGGGCGAGCGGTGCAACTGCGACACGATGACGCGCTCGGTGCCGTTGATGAAGAACGTCCCGTTGTCGGTCATCAACGGGATCTCGCCGAAGTAGACCTCCTGCTCCTTGATGTCCCGGATCGACTTCACCCCGGTTTCCGGATCCTTGTTCCAGACCCCGAGCTGAATCGTCACCTTGAGGGGCACGGAGTACGTCATGCCCCGCTCCTGGCACTCCTGGACGTCGTACTTCAGCCGCAGGCCGACGGTCTCGCCGCACACGTCGCAGACCGTGCCGCGCACGTTGTTCGCGCGGCCGCAGGACTGGCAGATGACCTCGCGCTCGCCGTAGGGATCGGCTTCGAGCACCGCCCCGCACGACGCGCACGGCTGGCGCAGATGCTGCAGACCGCTCAGCCGCTTGCACTTGCACTCCCAGTCGCCTATGGAGTAATCGATGAACTCCAGCGAGGAGTTCTCCCGGAAGTCGCTGATCGGAAAGACGGACTTGAAGACCGACTGCAGGCCGGCGTCCTCGCGCTCGGCCGGCATCCGGTTCATCTGCAGGAAGCGCTCGTACGACTTCTTCTGGATCTCGATGAGGTTCGGAATGGGAACCGCCGCGCGGATCTTCGAGAAATCGATGCGCTCGCGATAGACGTTCTGCGGCAGGATGTGCTGCACGGTTGAAGCCCTCTCCGTCGATCAAGGAAACGCGTCGGACGCGGCCGCGACACTCGATCCGCACGGATCGCGCGCCGGCGCCCCGGGCCCGGACCGGGCCGCGCGCGCGCCGCGGACAGCCGGCCGCCGACACCCGCCGGTCCGCGACGTGCGCCGGCCTACTTGATCTCGGCCTTGGCGCCGACTTCCTCGAACTTCTTCCGGAGCGCCTCCGCCTCGTCCTTCGGGATGCCTTCCTTGACGGCGCTCGGCGCGCTCTCGACCAGGTCCTTGGCTTCCTTGAGGCCGAGGCTCGTGACCTCGCGGACCACCTTGATCACGTTGATCTTCTTCGGCCCGAACTCGGTCAGCGTCACCGTGAACTCGGTCTGCTCCTCCTCGGCCGCCGCCGCGCCCGGCGCCGCGGTCCCGGCGACTGCGACCGGCATGGCGGCCGCCGCCGACACGCCCAGCTCGTCCTCGAGCCGCTTGACGAGTCCCGACAGCTCGAGAATCGACATTCCTTTGATGTAATCGACCACCTGGTCCTGGGTCACGTCAGCCATGCTCAGCCTTCCTCCTCGGACTTCTTCTTCTCGACCTGGCTCAGAACGTTCAGCAAGTCGCGCGGCACGGCGTTCAGTACCTGTACCAGTTGCGTCATCGGCGCCTGCAGCACCATCAACAGCTTCGCCCGCAGCTCGGGCTTGCCGGGCAGCGCCGCCAGGTCGGTGACGCCGGCCGCCTCCACCGTCTGCCCCTGCACCACGGCCGCTTTCACGACCAGTTCCGGCTCGGTCTTCGCGAAGTCCACGAGGGTCTTCGCGAGCGCGATCGGATCGTCGCGGCTGCAGGCCACCGCGGTGGTGCCCTCGATGCGGTCCCGCAACGCCTCGAACGGCGTTCCGACCACGGCCCGGCGCGCGAGCGAGTTCTTCACGACCCGATATCCCGCCCCCGCGCCGCGGATCTTCCGGCGCAGCTCCGTGACCCGCGGGACGTCGAGCCCCTTGTAGTCCACGAGCACGACGCTGTCCGCGGCGCCGAACTCGCTTTTCAGCTCCGCGATCCGCTCTTCCTTGCCCGCCCTGCTGAGTGCCATGCCTATGCCTTCGCGCCGGCCTCGACGCTTACCGTGTCGACCGGAACCCCCGGCCCCATCGTCGACGACAGGTGCACGCCCTTGACGTACCGGCCCTTGGCGGCGGCGGGCTTCGCCTTGATCACGCTCGCCGCCAGCGCATTCGCGTTGTCGAGCAACTGTTGCACGTCGAACGACACCTTGCCGATAGCCGCGTGCACGACGCCCGCCTTGTCGACACGGTACTCGACCTTGCCGGCCTTGATCTCCCGGACCGCCTTCGCCACGTCGGGGGTGACGGTGCCGGTCTTCGGGTTCGGCATCATGCCGCGCGGCCCGAGAATCCGGCCGAGCCTGCCTACCGAGCGCATCATGTCGGGCGTCGCCACGACCGCCTCGAAGTCCATCCAGCCGCCCTGGATCTTCTCGACCAGCTCCTCGCCGCCGACGGTATCCGCGCCCGCCTCCTCGGCTTCCTTCTGCTTTTCTCCACCGGCGATCACGAGCACCTTCTTGCTCCGCCCGAGTCCGTGCGGCAACACCACGGTGCCGCGGACCATCTGATCGGCGTGCTTCGGATTGACGCCGAGCCGCATCGCCATCTCGACCGTCTCGTCGAACCTGGCGAACGTCAGGCTCCGCACCAGCGGAATCGCTTCGTCGATCGGGTACGGTTCCCGACCCACCCTGGCCTTCGCCGCTTCGAACTGCTTGCCGTTCCTGCCCATGATCACCCCCGCCCGCCGTCGGGTTCGCCCGCGCCCGGGTCCTGGCCTTCGACCTCGATGCCCATCGACCGCGCCGTCCCGGCCACGATCGCGACCGCCGCCTCGAGGGTGTTCGCGTTCAGGTCCGGCATCTTGACGCCGGCGATCTCCTCCACCTGCTGCCGGGTCACCTGCGCCACCTTCGTCCGGTTCGGCTCGCCCGACCCCTTGGCGATGTTGGCGGCGCGCTTCAGCAGCACCGCCGCGGGGGGCGTCTTCGTGATGAAGCTGTAGGAACGATCCGCGTACACGGTCACCACCGCCGGAATGATCAGCCCTTCCTGGGCGGCGGTCTTCGCGTTGAACGCCTTGCAGAAGTCCATGATGTTGACGCCGTGCGGGCCGAGCGCGGTGCCCACCGGCGGCGCCGGCGTCGCCTTGCCGGCCGCGATCTGGAGCTTCACCTCGCCGAGGATCTTCTTTGCCATGACATGCCGGAGGCCGGGCCTCCCTCTACAGCTTCTCCACCTGCAGGAAGTCGAGCTCAACCGGGGTGGAGCGTCCGAAAATCGTCACCATCACCTTCAGGGTGTTGCGGTCGACGTTGACCTCGTCGACCACCCCGTTGAAGCTGGTGAACGGCCCCTCGTTGATCCGCACCTGATCGCCCTTGTCGAACGTGTACTTCGGCTTCGGCTGCTCGGCCGCCTCCGTCATCTGGTGGAGGATCTGGTTGACTTCATCGTCCGTCAGGGGCGTCGGCTTCTGGCCGGCCCCGACGAACCCGGTCACCTTCGGGGTGTTCTTCACCACGTGCCAGGCGCGGTCGGACATCTTCCCGCCCGCCCCCGGCTCGGGCGCGATCCTGACCAGGATGTAGCCGGGAAAGACCCGCTTGGTCGTCACCACCCGCTTGCCGTTGCGCATCTCGACGACGTTCTCCGTCGGCACCAGGGTCTCGCCGATCTCCTCCTGCATGCCGTGCGCCTTCACGCGCAGCTTCAGCGAGTCCTCCACCTTCTGCTCGAAGCCGGAATAGGTGTGAACGATGTACCACCGCTTCGTGTTGACGTCCGTCATCACGCACCAAACGCCTGGAACAGCGCCCGGGCGAGCCGATCGAGCACCAGGTCGATACCCCAGAGGTAGAGGCCGAACAGAATCGACGTCAGGATCACGACGAACGTCGTCGCCTGCACCTCTCTCCGGGTCGGCCACGTCACCCGCGACAGCTCGTTGCGCACCTGCGCCAGGAACGTGCGCGATCGGCTCCACCAGCCGAACACGCCCCGCGCGGACGGCTCGCGTACACTCTCCAGCCTGGTCGATGTCACGATGTCGTGTCCCTTGCGACGGTCACCCGACGCCGTCGCCGACGAGGATTCTGGCAGGCCAGGAGGGGCTCGAACCCCCAGCCCCCGGTTTTGGAGACCGGTGCTCTACCAATTGAGCTACTGGCCTGTACTCGTGCACGCGCTACTTCGTCTCCCGGTGCGGCTTGTGCGCCCGGCACCAGCGGCAGTACTTCCTGAGCTGCAGCCGATCCGGGGTCTTCCGCTTGTTCTTGGTCGTCGTGTAGTTCCGCCGCTTGCACTCGGTGCACGCCAGAATGACGATATCGCGCATGTCGTGACCTTCCGCGTCGAGCCGCCGCCCCGGCCGGCCGGGGGAAGCTCCAAGCCCGAAAATCGCCGCCTGCGGCGCAGACTCCCGCCCAACCAGCCCCTGCAGGAATCTGCACCGCTCTGCGGCGCAGACCCTACTCGACGATCTCGGTGATGGTGCCCGAACCCACCGTCCGGCCGCCCTCCCGGATCGCGAACCGCAGACCCTTCTCCAGAGCCACCGGCGTGATCAACTCCACCGCGATCGTCACGTTGTCACCCGGCATCACCATCTCCACACCCTCCGGCAGGTGCGCAACCCCCGTCACGTCCGTCGTCCGCAGGTAGAACTGCGGGCGATACCCGTTGAAGAACGGCGTGTGGCGACCACCCTCGTCCTTCGTCAGCACGTAAACCTCGCCGCGGAACTTCGTGTGCGGCGTGATCGTCTTCGGCCGCGCCAACACCTGCCCGCGCTCCACGTCGTCCTTCTCCGTACCGCGCAGCAGAACCCCGATGTTGTCCCCCGCAACCCCCTCGTCCAGAAGCTTCCGGAACATCTCCACTCCCGTCACAACCTTCTTCTGCGTCTCGCGGAAGCCGACGATCTCAACCTCTTCCCCAACCGTCACCTTGCCCCGATCCACACGCCCCGTCACCACCGTCCCCCGACCCGAAATCGAGAACACGTCCTCGATCGGCATCAGGAACGGCTTGTCGATGTCACGGGCAGGAAGCGGAACATACGAGTCCACCGCCGCCATCAACGCGTCCACCGACGACTCCCCGTCCGACTCCCCCTCCAGAGCCCGCAACGCAGAACCCTGAACCACCGGAATGTCGTCCCCCGGAAACTCGTACGAACTCAGCAACTCGCGAACCTCGAGCTCCACCAGCTCCAGCAACTCCGGATCGTCAACCGCGTCGCACTTGTTCAGGAACACCACCAGCGACGGAACTCCCACCTGACGCGCCAGCAGAATGTGCTCCCGCGTCTGCGGCATCGGACCGTCCGTCGCCGCAACCACCAGAATCGCTCCGTCCATCTGCGCCGCGCCCGTGATCATGTTCTTGATGTAGTCCGCGTGGCCGGGGCAGTCCACGTGCGCGTAGTGCCGGTTCGCAGTCGTGTACTCCACGTGCGCCGTCGCGATCGTGATCCCCCGCTCCCGCTCCTCGGGCGCGTTGTCGATCGAGTCGAACGAACGCACCGCGTTCGTCGGATCATGCTTCGCCATCACCTGCGTGATCGCCGCCGTCAGCGTCGTCTTCCCGTGGTCGATGTGCCCGATCGTGCCGATGTTCACGTGCGGCTTCGACCTGTCGAACTTCTCTTTCGCCATGACAGTTCCTGTTCGAGACGCGAGTGCCCGCTATACCTCCATCACCAGGGTGGAGCCGATGACCGGGCTTGAACCGGTGACCTCGTCCTTACCAAGGACGCGCTCTACCACTGAGCTACATCGGCTCGATCACGAGATCCGGGAGCCGGACCGGCCGGCTCGCCCGTCCGGCCCGCCGACGCGGCGGACCACCCGGCCCGCTTGTACGCGGACCGCCCGATCCGGCCGCCGGCGTACGCGCTGGAGCGGGAGACGGGGATCGAACCCGCGACCAACAGCTTGGAAGGCTGTGACTCTACCACTGAGTTACTCCCGCGCATCCGACGCCGCCCGACGGCGCCTGCTGCTCAACGTGGTGGCGAGGGGAGGATTCGAACCTCCGAAGCCGCTTGGGCGACAGATTTACAGTCTGTTGCGTTTGACCGCTCCGCAACCTCGCCGACATTCGCTCCTCGTCCGGGCACCGCATCACCGGGCGCTCCCGTGCCCGAAATGCGCCTCGACCGGGTTGAATGGGATCGCGTGTTCAATGCCTGTGGAGCTGGCGAAGGGATTCGAACCCCCGACCCGCTGATTACAAATCAGCCGCTCTACCGGACTGAGCTACGCCAGCCGGACGAATTGAGGATCATACCAGAACGCGGGCGCTCTCCGCAAGGGCGACGGCCGCCCCGGGGACGCCGCCGCCCCGTCCCGGCCGGCCCGCGCGACCCGATCCCCGCCGTTCAGCCGGGCCGCTCGTCGGCCGACCGCTGCCGCACCGCCTCGAACAGGGCCACGCCGACCGCCACCGAGGCGTTCAGGCTCGACACCTGCCCCCGCATCGGCAGCGCCGCGCGCCAGTCGCACCGCTCGCGCACCAGCCGGCGCAGGCCACGGCCCTCGCCGCCGACGACGAACGCGGACGGCAGGCGCAGGTCGAGATCGTACAGGCACCGGTCCGCCCTCGCATCGAGGCCGATCGTCCAGACCCCCGCCGCCTTCAGCTCCGCAAGGGTCCGCGTCAGGTTGACGACCGGCGCGAGGGGAACGTGGACCAGCGCCCCCGCCGAGGCCTTGACGGCTGCGCCCGTCACGGGCGCGGACCGCCGCTCCGGCACGACGAGCCCCGAGCCTCCCGCGGCGTCGACGGTCCGGGCGATGGCGCCCAGATTGCGGGGATCCTCGATGCCGTCGAGGACGACGATGAGCGGCGGGGTGCGGACCGCGATCAGGTCGGAGACGGCGCACGGGTCGAGCGCGCGTACCGTGGCCACCACCCCCTGGTGCACCGCGCCGCCCGCGAGCCGGTCCAGCTCCGCGCGCTCGACCCGGCGCAGCCGCACCCGCCGGCGTTCCGCCAGCGCCAGCAACTCGGTGAGACCGCGCCGGCGGCGGGCGCTCACCGCGAGCTCCGTCACCCGCCCGGCCCGCAGCGCCTCCACCGCCGGCTTGACGCCGAAGATCAACATCGCGGCACCAGCGTCGCGACCGCGTGCACCGCGATCGCCTCGCCGCGGCCCACCGCGTCCACCCCTTCGCCCGTCTTGGCCTTGACGCTGACCGCCTCCGCTCCCACGTCGAGCGTCTCCGCCAACCGTTCCCGCATCGCGGCGGCATGCGGGCCGATGCGCGGGCGTTCGGCAATGACCACCACATCGGCGTTGCCGACCGCGAACCCGCGCTCGTGCACGACGGCCACCGCGCTCTTCAGCAGCTCGATGCTCGACGCATCCTTCCAGCGAGGGTCGCGATTGGAGAAATGCCCGCCGACGTCGCCTGCGGCGGCGGCGCCCAGAATGGCGTCGATCAACGCGTGGCAGACCGCGTCAGCGTCCGAGTGCCCGTCCAGCCCCCGGTCGTGCGGCACGTGCACGCCTCCCAGGACCAACGGGCGCCCGGCGACCGTCCGGTGCAGGTCATAGCCGACGCCGACCCGCACGAACACCGGCCCGGGGCGCTGCGCCCGCACCACCGTGTCCGCGGCGCGATCCAGATCCGCCGGGGTCGTGACCTTCACGTTGTCCGGGTCACCCTCGACAAGCCTTGCGGGGTACCCGACCCGTTCCGCCAGAAGCGCCTCGTCCGTCGCGTCGACCCCGCTCCTCCCGAGCGCCACCGCTGCGCGCAACACGTCGAACCGGAAACCCTGCGGCGTCTGGGCCAGGTAGATGCGCTCGCGCGGCAGGGTCGCGGCGACCACGCGGTGGCCGCCCGCGTCGGCGCTCTGCTTGACCGTATCGGTCGCCTGGACGGCCGGCACGGCGGCCCCCGCCTCGGCGGCCGCGTCGATGACGCGGCCGACGAGCGCCGGCGGGCAGAACGGCCGCGCCGCGTCGTGGACCAGCACGACGTCGGTCCCCTCGCCAACAGCGTCGAGGCCCGCCGCCACCGAGTCCTGCCGCCGCGCCCCCCCGGCCACGACGCGCAGGAGCGTCTCCACGTCGCGGAACCCGACCGGCGGCGCGGCGGCCAGCTCCGGCGGCAGCGCCACGACGATCGCTTCGACCCGCTCGCTGCGGTCGAACGGCGCCAGCGCGTGCTCCAGCAGGGTGCGGCCGCCGACGGAGCGGAGCTGCTTGGGTATCCCGCCGCCGGCGCGCAGGCCGCGCCCGCCCGCCGCGATGATGGCCGTCACGCGCACGGCACGATCTCCTTCGCCGCCGCAGCGTCGTCCCGACCGGAAGGGTCTGCCCCGGAGTGACCTTCCCGTTCGGCGACGGTCGCGGCGACGATGTCCCGGGCCTGCTCCGCCAAGCGCGTCGCGTCGGCGCGCGAGAGCCCGTCCGTGGGCAGCGGATCGTGCAGGACGATGCCGACGTCGCCCGGACAGGTCATCAGGCGCCCCTTCGGCATCACGTGGCGCATGCCGGTCAGCGCGACCGGTACGACCGGAATCCCGGCGTCGATGGCCAGCAGGAACACGCCCCGCTTGAAGCGGCCGACGCGGCCGTTCCGGCTCCGCGTGCCCTCGGGAAACACGATCAGCGATTGCCCGCGGCGGATCATCGCGGCCACCCGGTTGAGCGTGGCCCGCCCCGCACGGGCCCGGTCGACCAGCAGATGTCCGGTGCAGCGCAGGTGCCAGCCGAGCACGGGGAAGGCGCCGAGCGACGCCTTGGCAAGGATGCGCAGCTGGAACGGGACCGACGTGATCAGGACAGGGAAGTCGTAGATGCTCTGGTGGTTCGACACGAACACGTACGACCGGCCTGCCGCGACGAGGTGCTTGCCGCCGGCGTGCACCCGCACACCCGTCGTGACGAGAATCAGCCACGACCAGACCCGCGCGCACTCGTGCGCCACGCGCCCCCGCCGATCGAAGAGCATCGACGCCAGCGACAGGGCGCCGAGCACGATCGTGTAGAGGGAGATCGCGGGGATCAGCCAGAACACCGTCCGCCACCAGTGGAAGGGAGGCATCGTCCGGCTCCCGTCACGAGGCGGCGAGCAGCGCATCGAGGGCGTCCTCGACGGTTTCGACCCCGATCGTCTCGCAACCTGCGTCCGCGGTGTCCCGGCCGTGGTTCGCCGCGGGCAGCACGCAGCGCGTGAACCCGAGCTGGGCCGCCTCCCTGACCCGCAGCCCCGCCTGCGGCGTTCCGCGCACCTCGCCGCCGAGCCCCACCTCGCCGAACACCGCGGCGCCGGGCCGCACGCCGCGCCCGCGCAGGCTCGACGCCACCGCCGCCACCACGCCGAGGTCCGCCGCCGGCTCGTCGATCGCGAGTCCGCCCGCCACGTTGACGAAGACGTCCTCGCCGGCCAGCCCGAGGCCCGCGCGCTTCTCCAGCACCGCCAGGAGCAGCGACAGGCGATTGTGGTCGATGCCGCTCGCCATCCTCCGCGCCGTGCCGTACGCGCCGGTGGCGACCAGCGCCTGCACCTCGACCAGGATCGGCCGCGTACCCTCCAGCGAGCAGAGCACCACCGACCCCGGCACCCCGGCGGCGCGGTCGGACAGGAACAGCCGCGACGGATTCGAGACCGGCACCAGCCCCGCGCCGGTCATCTCGAACACGCCGAGCTCGGCGACGGCCCCGAAGCGGTTCTTGACCGCCCGCACCACGCGATGCGAATGGTGCCGCTCGCCTTCGAAGTAGAGCACCGTATCGACCACGTGCTCCAGCACCTTCGGGCCGGCCAGGCCCCCGTCCTTCGTGACGTGGCCGACGAGAATGGTCGGCAGGTTGCCCCGTTTGGCGCTGAACAGCAGGTGCGTCGCGGCCTCGCGCACCTGCCCCACGCTGCCGGGCGCCGACGCCAGACTCAGGGAGTAGATCGTCTGGATGGAATCGACCACGAGCAGCGCCGGCCGCACCCGCTCGACCGCTTCGAGCAGCCGTTCGAGACAGGTCTCGGCCAGCAGGTACAGCTCGGCGCCGCCGACGTCGAGGCGCCTCCCGCGCTCCTTCACCTGCTGCTCCGACTCCTCGCCCGACGCGTACAGCACCCGACCGGCCGAGGCCGCGACGCGCGCCGCCACCTGCAGCAGCAGCGTCGACTTCCCGATGCCCGGCTCGCCGCCCACCAGAACCATCGATCCGGGTACGATGCCGCCCCCGAGCACGCGGTCGAACTCCCCGAACCCGCTCGGCATGCGCACCGCCGTCTCGACGTCGATCTCGGCGTAGCGGCGCACCTCGGCCCGCCCGGCCGGCTCGCCGTAGCGGGCGTCCCTCCCGGCGGCGGGCGCCGGCGCCTCCGGCTCCTCGACCATCGAGTTCCAGGCTTCGCAGTCGGGGCACCGCCCGGTCCACTTGCGCGACCGGCCGCCGCACGCCTGGCAGACGAACACCGTCCGCGCCGCAGCCTTCACCTTCGGCATAGTGCAAGGAGTGAGTCAGGGATTATAGGTCCGCTCGATCCGCGACCCGACTCGGCACAGGATCTCGTGCGGCACGGTGCCGATGGCGCCTGCCATGTCGCGGGCGCCGATGACGTCCGCCCCCTGCGCGCCGAGCAGGACGACCTCGTCGCCCGGATTCGCTTCGACGCGGCTGACGTCGACGATCAGCGAGTCCATCGACACCGCCACGACCGGCGCCCGCACTCCGCCGACGAGCACCGCGCCCCGCCCCGCGAGCCGCAGGTCGAGGCCGTCCGCGTAGCCGGCCGGGATCAGGGCCACCCGCAACGGCCGGTCCGCGACGAAACGCCCGCCGTAACCCGCCGTCTCGCCGGGCCGCACGCCCTTGACCGCCACCACACGGCTATGGAGCGACATCACCGGCCGCAGGGGCAGGTCGAGATCGATGCCGGACGGCAGGATGCCGTACAGCAGCAGACCGGGCCGCACCGCGTCGTACCAGGTCCGCCGGTCCCGCAGCAGCGCCGCGCTGTTCGCCGCGTGCCACCGGACACCGGCGAGCCCGAGCCCGGCCGCCGCCGCGCCCACCGCCTCGAAGCGCGTCCGCTGGCGCTCGAACAGCGGATGATCGCGGTCCTCCGCCGTCGCGAAATGGGTGTAGACCGCCTCCACCACCAGGTGCGGCGATCGCAGCACCGCGGGCAGCGTGTCCGGCAGGTTGTCGTGCCGGAACCCGAACCGGTTCATCCCGGTGTCGATCTTCAGGTGCACGCGGAGCAGCACGTCGCGGGCGGCCGCCGCCCGCTCCAGGGCCCGCGCCGCGAACGGCGACGACACGGTCGGGGTCAGGCGGTGCGCGAACACGCCGTCGAGGTCGCTGACGCTCAGGGCGCCGAAGACCAGGATCGGCGCCGCCACCCCCGCCGTGCGCAGCTCGACCCCCTCCTCGATGTCGGCGCAGGCGAGCATCGGCGACGGAACCGAGCGGCCGGCCGCGTCCCGTTCCAGGGCGCGGGCCACGCGCACCGCCCCGTGGCCATAGGCGTTGGCCTTGACGACCGCGATGATCCGCGGCGCCGACGCACCCCCTCCGGCGTCGAGCAGGGCGCGGAGCGCCCGGTGGTTGGCGGTCAGGCCGTCCAGATCGACGACGGCATGGGTCGGGCGAACCACGGCATCTCGCGCGAGCCGGCGCTACTGGTAGTCGCGGCTCAGGTTCTCGAAGCGGGTCTGCTGCTTCAGGAAGGCCAGCCGGACCGTTCCGGTCGGACCGTTGCGCTGCTTGCCGATGATGATCTCGGCCACGTTCTCGTTCTCCGGCGTCTCTTCGTACATGTCCTCGCGGAAGATGAACATGACCACGTCGGCGTCCTGCTCCAGCGCCCCCGACTCGCGCAGGTCGGACAGTTGCGGGCGCTTGTCGCCCCGCGACTCGGGCGCGCGGCTGAGCTGCGACAGCGCCATCACCGGCACGTCGAGCTCCTTCGCCAGCGCCTTCAGCGAACGCGAGATCGACGCGATCTCCTGGTTGCGGTTCTCGAACCGGCCGCGCCCCTGCATCAACTGCAGGTAGTCGATGATCACCAGGTCGAGCCCGTGCTCCGCCTGCAGTCGGCGCGACTTCGCCCGCATCTCCAGCACCCCCAGCGACGGGGTGTCGTCGATGTAGACGCGCGCGTCCGACAAGAAAGTCATCGCTTCCGAAAGACGGACGTAGTCCGACTCCGTGAGCAGACCGGTGCGGAAGCGGTGAGAGTCGATCTGCGCGGCGCTGGTCAGCATCCGCATGAAGAGCTGCTCCTTCGCCATCTCCAGACTGAACACGCCGACCGTCCGCTCGCCGGCGGTCCCGACGTGGGCGCCGATGTTCAGGGCGAACGCGGTCTTGCCCATCGAGGGGCGGGCGGCCACGATGACGAGGTCCGCCGGCTGGAGTCCGGCCGTCATTTCGTCGATGTCGACGAAGCCGGTCGGCACGCCGGTGACCGCGCTCTGGACGCTCTGAAGCCGCTCGATCGTGCTGAAGCTGGCCTCGGCCAGGGCGGCGAGGGGCACGAACCCGCCGTGGATGCGGCCCTCGGCGATCGAGAAGATCGCCTGCTCGGCCCGATCGAGGACGACCGCGGCCTCCTCCTGCGCCGCATAGGCGTCGGCCGCGATCAGGTTCGCCGCCGCGATCAGGTTGCGGAGGGTGGCGCGCTCCTTGACGATCCGCGCGTAGTGCTCGACGTTGGTCGAGCGCGGAACGCCGTCCGCGAGGGACGTGATGTAGGCCGGGCCGCCGACCGGATCGAGGTCGCCGGAGCGGCTCAGCTCGTCGCGCAGCGTGACCAGATCGATGGCCTGACCCCGCTCGTTGAGGTCGACCATCTTGTCGAAGACGCGGCGGTGGGCGTCGCGGAAGAAGTCGTCGGCGTCGATCAGCTCCGCCGCGACGTTGAACGCGTCGTTGCGGATCAGAATCGCGCCGAGGATGGACCGCTCCGCCTCCAGGTTGTGGGGCAGCGCCTTCTCGCCCGCGGCGACGGCCGGCTGCGCCATGTGTCACTCCGTCCGCCCGGCACGCCCCGCCGCCGGACCGCCCCGCGCGCTACGACGCCGCGGATTCGGCCGCGGCCCCGGCCGAATCCGCACCGGTCTCTTCCCTGACCACCTTGACCGTCAGCTCCGTGCTGACGTCCCGGTGCAGCCTGACCGTCACGGGGAACTCGCCCAGCTCCTTGAGCGGCTCGCCGAGCTGGATCCTGCGCTTGTCCACCTCGACGTCGTGCGTCGTCCCGAGTTGATCGACGATGTCGGCCGAGGTAACCGACCCGTAGAGTGTGCCCGTCTCGCCCACCCGCCGCGGGATGATGCACTCGATCCCGCGCAGGCGCTCGGCGAAAGTCTCGGCCCGGGCGCGCTCGTCGGCCTCGCGCGCGTCGGCGACCACGCGCTCGCGCTCGACCTGGCGGCGGTTCGCCGGGGTCACCGCCAGGGCGAGCTTCTGCGGCAGCAGGTAGTTGCGCGCGTAGCCGCTGGCAACGTTGACGATGTCGCCGCGGCGACCCAGATTGTCGATGTGATCCCGCAGGATGACTTCCATCATCGCAGCCCCCTAGTCGAGCACGTACGGCACGAGCGCGAGCTGGCGCGCGCGCTTGATGGCCGTCGTCAGCTTCCGCTGGCACTTGGCGCACGTGCCGGAGATCCGCCGGGGCTGGATCTTGCCGCGCTCGGCGATCGCCATCATGAGCAGACGCACGTCCTTGTAGTCGATGTAGTCGACCTTGTCCACGCAATAGCGGCAGACCTTGCGCCGGCGTCCGCCGCCGCGGCGTCCGCCGCCCTTGCCGCTTCTTCCCCCGCGTCGGCCGGCCCGTTCGTCACTCATTCGTCACCTCCGCGGGCTCCGCCGCCTCCTCCGTCCCGGCCGCCGGCTGCCCCCCTGCCGCCGCGGGCGGGGCCGGCGCTGGTGCTGGTGCGTTCGCCGTCACCGGCGTCGCCCCGGTTGCCGCAACCGATTCCGACGCCGCCGCTTCAGCCGTCGCCCCGACTGCCGCTGCCGGTTCGGACGCCGCCGCGGGCTCCGGCGTCCCGGCCGGCGCCGCTGCGTCGGACGCCGCCGCGGGCGCTTCCACCGGTACGCCGACTCCGGCCGGCGCTCTCCGCGCCAGGCGCCGCTGCTGGCGGCTCTGCCGCCGGTCGCGGGCGCGCTGCGCCTTCCGCAGATCCTCGTCCACCCGCACGATGAGATGTCGGAGAAGCTGCTCCATGACCCGCAGGCGCCGGTCCAGTTCCGTCACCAGCGTCCCCGGACCCGTGATCAGCTCGATGACGTAGGTGCCCTCCCTGTGGCGGTCGATCTCGTACGCCAGCCGCCGGCGCCCCCAGTTGTCGGTCTTGTCGATGCTGCCGCCCAACTGCCCGACGATCCCGGTGATCCGCTCGTGCAGCTCGGCGACCCCCTCCTCGGTGATCTCCGGACTGACGACGTACACCAGCTCGTACTGTCGTGTTTCGCTCATGGATCTCCCTTCGGACTCGACGGCCGCCGGGATGCGGCGGCAAGGAGCCTGGCCCGTCAATCGTCGCCGGCGGCTCCGCCTGCCGACAACCCAACCCCACCAGGAGTCTGCCCGTTCTACGGCGCAGACTCCTCGCGGCCTCGGTTGAACCGGTTCATCATCCTGTCGATGCCGTCCTCGACGAACGTCTCGACGGCGTCGGCGGCGCGTTCGATCGCCGCCTCGATCTCCTCCTGCTCGTCCGCGTCGAACCGCGCCAGCACGTGCGCCGTCAGCGAGCGCCGCGTGTCGCCCCGCCCGACCCCGATCCGCAGCCTGGCGAAATCGCCGGTCCCCAGGGCCGCTATGATCGAGGCGAACCCGTTGTGTCCGCCGTCCGACCCGCGCTTCCGGCCGCGCAGCCGCCCCAGCGGCAGGTTGACGTCGTCCGCCACGACGAGCAGCGCCGCCGGCTCGATCCGAAAATAGTGGCGCAACGCCTGCACCGCTCCGCCGCTCCGGTTCATCCAGGTGAGCGGCTTGGCGAGCATCACCCGTGCGCCGGGCCCGCGCTGCCTGGCCAGCACTGCATCGGCCGGCGCGCTCTCGAACTCCAGATCGAGGCGCCGCGCCAGCGCGTCGACCACCTCGAACCCGACGTTGTGACGCGTCCCGCGGTACTGCGGGCCGGGGTTGCCGAGGCCGACGACGAGACGCACGCGACCTCCACCCGAGGGTCAGCTCGAGCCGCCCTCGCCGGCGTCGGCCCCCGCGCCGTCCGCCTCCCCTTCGCCCTCCGCGTCCTGGGCGTCGTCGGAGCCGGTCTTGGCCGCCGTCACGTGGACGAGCAGCGTGTCGCGATCGCTCACCGGCGTCCAGCCCGCTCCCTCGGCCACGTCGCGGACCCGCACCCCGTCGCCGATCAGCAGCTCGCGGACGTCGACGTCGATATGCTCCGGGATCTCGGCCGGCATGCATTCGACCTGGATCTCCCGGGTCACGAAATCGAGCAGCCCGCCCTGCTGCTTGACGCCGGCCGCCTCGCCGCTGAGCGTTACCGGCACGGTGACGGTGATCGCCCGGTCCATGGCCAGACGGAAGAAGTCCACGTGCAGCAGGGCGTCCGTGACCGGATCGTGCTGGATTTCCTTGATCAGCACCTGGCCCGACGGGCCGCCGTCCACCTGCAGGTCGACGAGCGTGTTCATGCCCGATTCCGAGTGCAGGATGCGCAGCAGCGCCTTCGGATCCACGTCCAGGGCCACGCTGTCGACCGGCGTCCCGCCGTACACGACGGCCGGCAGCCGTCCCGCGCGCCGCAGCCGGCGCGCCTCGTTCTTGCCGCGCGTCCGCCGGCTGGCGGCAGTCAAAGCTGCTTGCATCTCTTCCTTCCTCCCGCCGTCCCAGCCCGTCAATCGTCGCCGGCGGCTCCGCTTGCCGCCCAACCAACCCCTAGACGAACAGCGACGACACCGAGGTTTCCTGGTGAATGCTCTGAATGGCCCGGCCAAGCAGCCCGGCGACCGACAGCACGCGCACCTTGGCGGACCGTTCGAACTCCCTGCGCAGGGGAATCGTGTCGGTCACGATCAGTTTCTCGAGCGGGGAATCCTCCACCCGCTGCGGCGCCGGTCCGGACAGGACGCCGTGCACCGCGCAGGCCATGATGCCGGCCGCGCCGCTCTCCTGCAGCGCCCGCGACGACTGCTGCAACGTCCCCGCCGTATCCACGATGTCGTCGAGGATCACGCAGACGCGGTCCGTGACGTCGCCGACGACGTGCAGCACCTCGGCATGTCCGTCCTCCGACCGGCGCTTGTCGATGATCGCCAGATCCGCGTCCAGGCGCTTGGCGTAGGCGCGCGCCCGCTCCACGCCGCCGGCGTCCGGGGAGACGATAGTGACGTGACCCCGGTAGCCGGCCCGCGACAGGTAGTCGATGAAGACCGGCGTCGCGAACAGATGGTCGACCGGGATGTCGAAGAACCCCTGGATCTGCGCCTTGTGCAGGTCCATCGTCAGCACGCGGTTGGCGCCCGCGGCGCTCACCAGGTTGGCGACGAGCTTCGCCGTGATCGGCACCCGCGGCTTGTCCTTCCGATCCTGCCGCGCGTAGCCGTAGTACGGCATGACCGCGGTTATGCGCGCCGCCGACGACCGGCGGAAGGCGTCCGTCATCACGCACAGCTCGACCAGATGCTCGTCGACCGGTGTGCAGGTCGGCTGCACCACGAACACGTCGGTGCCGCGGATGTTCTCGTCGATCTGAAACGACACCTCGCCGTCGGAGAAACGCCGCAACGCCGCCCGGCCCATCTGCACCCCGAGGACGCCGGCGATCTCCTCCGCCAGCGCCGGATGGGCGCTGCCCGTGAAGAGCTTCAGATCTCCGTTGTGCGTCGGCACGTTCCGGCCCGTCAACCGTCGCCGGCGGCTCCGCTTGCCGCCCAACCAACCCTCTCCAGCAGTCTGCACCGTCCTACGGCACAGACCCCTGGCCCGTCAACCGCCGCCGACGGCTCCGCTTGCCGCCCAACCAAACCCTCTCCAGCAAGTCTGCACACCCTTACGGCACGGTCTGCCGGCCGGCGACCGCGTCGCCCTCCAGTTGCTGCGCGAGTGGCTGGGGCGGAAGGATTCGAACCTTCGAATACGGGATCCAAAGTCCCGCGCCTTACCGCTTGGCCACGCCCCACCGGTAGCAGCCCGCGGCGCTCGACCACACGGAGACGCCCGGCGCGCGAACGCGCAGTTTAGTCGATGCGGGCGACCGCGGCAAGGCGCGCATACGCGGCGGTGTCGACGGTCCACGTCAGCAGCGTCCGCGCACCGGCGGCGCGCAGCGCACGGCGCGCCCGAACCGCCCGCGCACGCGACCCGAACAGCCCGAAGACGACCGATCCGCTCCCGGTCAGGGCGGCGCGCGGCGCGCCCGCGGCCTGCAGGCGCGCCGCCAGCGCCCGTATCACCGGATGCCGGCGCGCGACCGGCGCTTCGAGGTCGTTCCGTAACCGGCCCGGATCGCGGCGCCAGCCGGACGACGCGGCGGCCGCGTCACCGGAGGCGTCGTCCTGCCCGTCGAGATCCCACCAGCGGTAGGCGTCCGCCGTCGACACCCCGAAGTCGGGAACCGCCAGCACCACCCGGTGCGGCGGCAGCGCCGGCAGCCGCCGCAGCCGCTCCCCGCGGCCCGTCGCGCGCACCGTGCCGCCGCGCAGGAAGAACGGCACGTCGGATCCGACCGCGGCGGCGACGTCCTCCAGCAGGCGCGGGCTCGCGGAGGGCTCCCAGCAGGAGCGCAACGCCCGCAGCGCGGACGCCGCATCGCTGCTGGCGCCCCCGAGCCCCGCCGCGGCGGGGATCCGCTTGCGGATGACGACGGCGGCGCCGGCCGGATCCCCGGGCCGGCCGAGGGCGCGCCAGAGCGCCGCACCGGCGGTCCAGACCAGGTTGTCCCGATCGCGCGGGACCGACGCAGCAGCGGAACGAACCGTCAGGGGGCCGCTCCACGGGGTGATCGACAAGGTGTCGTGCAACGCGATCGACTGCAGGATGGTCGCCACCTCGTGGAACCCGTCCGGGCGGCGCCGCAGCACCCGCAGGTCGAGGTTGATCTTGGCCGGCGCGCGCACCTGCAGGCGCCCGGGCGCACGCCGGCCGCTCACGGCCTGGCCGCGGCCCCTCCCGCCGGCGGCGTGCGCCGTTCCAGAGGCGACGCGCCGCGGAGCGCGGCCAGGGCGACCGGAGTGAACCGCGGGGGCACGCCGACCTCGAACGCGGCGGGGTGGAGCGTGGTGTTCAGGCTCACCCGCGACAGGGTCGCAGTCAGGTCGGCTCCCCCTCCCGGCCCGTCCACCTGGATTCGAAACTCGCGCGGCAGCCCCCGCACGTGCCCGGCGTACTCGACGGTGAGGTCGCCCCGCCGGCCCGCGGCGACGACCTGCTCGCCGGCCACCTCACGCAGGTACGCCGTCGCGCCGCCCTGCAGTTCCACCGCCACCGACCCGTCGCGGTGACGGCGCGCGGCGGCGGCGACCGGGTCCGGCTCCAGACACCCGGTCAGCAGCGCGTGCACATCGCCCGGACCGAGGGCCAGACCGGCCAGGGCGTGGAGAACCTCGGCGGGCCGGGCGCCGCGCACCACCCGCCGGTCGCGCGGCAGCAGCAGGGTCGCGCCGTCACCGCGCGCCACGAACACGAACAGCGGCGCGCCGAACGGGGCGAGCGCCTCGATGCGCAACGACCCCGGGCGCTCCGCCGCGGCCCGCATGCGCGTACGGCGCAACGTGGTGTCGCCGGCCCGCCCGCCGAGCACGAGCAGGAACTCCATGGTCCGGACGGCCCGGCACGGCGCCGCGGCACGCTCCCACAGCGCCGCGTATGTGGGCACCGGCACGCCGGCGCCGTCCGGCAGCTCGATGCCGCGGCGCGCCGGAGCGCAGGCCGCCGCAACGAGCGCGACGGCGAGCGCGACGGTTCGGAAACCCCGGAGTCCGGCGGAAGCACGAGCCGGCACGGCCTCCCAGGGATCGAGGAGCTCGCCCGTCAATCGTTGCCTGCGGCTCCGCTTGCCGCCCAACCAAACCCTCTCCAGGAGGCTGCACCGTTCTACCGCGCAGACTCCTAGCGCTCCAGACGGCGTTGCGCGTCCATGATCTTGCGCTCGATCGCTTCGGGGTCGATCTCCTCGCCGTCGCCGTCGAGCGCGCGCCGCCAGGCGTCGATGGCCTCGGCGTAGCGCTCCAGCCGGTTGAGAAGATCGCCGAGATGGTCCTGGACCACCGAGTTGCGCTGCAACTGATCGCTGGCCGCCTGCAGCGGGGGCTCGGCCAGATCGAGCCGATCGAGCTTGAAGTACGCCCAGCCGAGACTGTCGAGGTAGGAGCCGTTGTGCGGATCCTTCTCCACCGCGCGGGCGATGAGCGCCACCGACTCGTCCAGGCGCTCGCCCCGGTCGGCGAGCATGTACCCCAGGTAGTTGAGCGCCTGCGCGTGCTCCGGATCCCGATCGATCACGCGCCGGAACGCCCGCTCGGCGGCGGCGAACCGGCCGCTCTGTTCCAGAACCGCGCCGAGCAGGAACAGAATCGACGTCTCCCCCGGGAACTGCCGCTGGGCCGACTCCAGCACCAGGGTGGCTTCGCGGAGCCGGTCGTGCTCGCTGTAGAAGGAGGCCAGGGCCAGGTGCGCCCGCGGCACCTCCCGGTTCTCCGTGAGGATGTCCAGCAGCAGCGTCTCGCCGCGGTCCACGTCCCCCCGCTGCCCGTGGAGGTCGGCCTCGATGATGGCCAGGGTCAGGTTCGCGGGGCTGGCGCGGCGCGCCCGCGCGAGGAGCCGCGCCGCGGCGTCGTGACGGCCCGCGTCGACGTAGGCCTGCGCCAGCCGGCCCTGAAAGCCGGGGCTGGACGGCATCAGCGAGACCGCGTCCTCGTAGACGCGCGCCGCGCCCTCGGCGTCCTCCAGCCACTGGTAGGCGCGGCCGAGCTGGTCCAGCGCCTCGGCCAGCAGCCGTTGCGGCCGCATGGCGCGCGCGTGCTCCAGCACCGGCGCAAGGGTCTCGACGATGCGCCGGTACTGGTGCCGGCGCTCGAACACCTGCGCGAGCACGTAGGGTCCGCGCAGCCCGTCAGGCTCCAGCTCGATCAGCCGGCGGGCCGCCGACTCCGCGGCGTCGAAGTCGGTGAGCGCGATCTCCGTTTCGGCCAGCATGTGGTAGGCGGCCGCGTCGCGGGGGCGCATCTCGAGCAGCCCGCCGAGCACGTCGCGCGCGCGGAGCGCCTCGCCGGCCTCCAGCCACACCGCGGCCAGGCGGCGGCGGACCCCGGCGCTGCGCGGGTTGAGGGCCACGGCTCCCCGGTAGGCCTGCGCCGCGTCGCGCCAGCGCCGGGCCTGCTCGTAGAGCTCGCCGAGACGGGCCAGCATCAGGTACGTGGGCCGCGTGCTCCCGACCGCGTCCTCCAGCGTGCGCAGCGCGTCGTCGTGACGGCCGGCCTGCCGGTAGGCCTCGGCCAGCAGTACGCTCGCCTGCGGGTAGGCGAGCCGGTCCTTGGACAGGTCCTCCAGGAGCGCGATGGCGTCGTCGGTCGCGGCCGTTCTCAGATAGAAGCGCGCCAGCGTCAGCTCGACCTGGAGATCCGGCACTACAGCGCCCCGCGCCTGCTCCAGGTGCTCAATCGCCCGATCGACGTCTTCGCGGGCGCCCGCGCGCGAACGGGCCGCGGCGGACCAAGCCAACCCGAGCACGCGGTGGGCGGAACGGTTGTCCGCTTCGCGGGCCAGGGCCTCCTCTGCCGCGGCGATGGCGTCCTCGGCCCGGCCGGCCCGGGCGTACAGCGCAGCCAGCTCCGCGAGCGGCTCACCGGCCGTCGGATCGAGACGGGCGGCATCGCGGAACGCCCGCATGGCGCCGTCGACGTCGTCCACCCCTTCCAGGTGCCGGCCGATCATGAAACGGGCGTACGCCTCGGCGCGGGCCGACGATTCCGATTCCGCCGGCGCCTGCGCGGCGGCGGGCCGGGCGATCGTCGTGACGAGCACCGGCAGCGCAACAGCCAGGGAGACAACGCGGACCGCGTAGCACATAGCTTGCGATTCTTCCACAGGTCGGCCCCGGCGACAAGACGGATCGTCGTCCGAACGGCCGCGGAGCGCGGCGCGGCGCGGGCGGTCTGGTATAGTGAAAATCGAACCATGGGTGTCGATCCGGAGCTGCTCGAGATTCTCGCCTGCCCCGCCTGCAAGACGCCGGTCAAGCTCGTCAACGACGACGCCGGCCTCAAGTGCGACAGTTGCCGGCGCGTCTTCCCGATCGAGGACGACATTCCGGTAATGCTGCTCGACGAAGCGACCGTGGAGCCCTGATCCCGATCCCCAGCGCGCCGCCCATGTCCTTGCGCAACACGACGCGGGACGCCGCCGCGGCGATGCGGGACGCCGCCGGCGGGCCTATCCTGCTGCTCTTCGTCTTCGCCCTCCCGCTCTCGATCGCCGTCTCGCAGATCCTGCTGACGGTGCTGGTCGGCCTCCGGCTCGCGGCCGGCGCGCCGCACGCCGTCCGTCCGCCCGCGCCGGGATTCTTCACGCCGCTGGCGGCATACGCCGGGTGGACGCTCCTCGTGAGCGTGCCGTTCTCCCTCGATCCGGCGACCAGCCTCGTCGAGTCCCGGGAGGTGCTGCTGTTTCTGGTAGCGCCGGTCGTCCACGGCCTGGGCCACGGCGAGCGCGCCCGGACGGTCGCCACCGTGGTCCTGGCCGCCGGCGCGGTCACCGCAGTGATCGGCGTCGTGCAGTACGGCATCCTCCAGTACGACGACCTCGGACGGCGGCCGAGCGGGTCCATGGGGCACTACATGACCTACGCCGGACTGCTGATGCTGATCCTCGGCGTCGCCGTCTCCCGTCTGCTCTTCGACACGCGCGACCGCGCCGCCGCCGTCGCCGTGCTGCCGGCGCTCTCGATCGCCCTCGTCGTCACCCTGACGCGGAGCGCGTGGATCGGGACCACGGCCGGCATCGGGCTGCTGGCCGCCCTGCGGGACCGCCGCCTGCTCGCGCTGGCGCCGGTCGCCGCCGCCGTCTTCCTCGCCGTCGCCCCGGCGCCGGTGACCGACCGTGTCTATAGCACGTTCGATCTCCGGAACCCGACCAACCGGGACCGCCTGGCGATGCTGACGGCGGGCGCCGGCATGGTGCGGGACCACCCCCTCACCGGCGTCGGTCCGGGGCTGGTCGAGGCGCGGTACGCCGACTACCGCCCGGCGCACGCGGTGAACGACACCAATCCGCATCTGCACAACGTCCCGTTGCAGATCGCGGCCGAGCGTGGACTGCCGGCGCTCGCCCTCTGGGGCTGGTTCGTCGCGGCGGTGGCGGTCGACCTGGCCCGGCGGCTGCGGGTGCCGGCGTCGCGCGCCCTCGCCGCCGGGGGCCTCGCAGCGGTCGCCGCGATGCTCGCGGCCGGTCTGTTCGAGTACAACTTCGGCGATTCTGAGTTCCTGATGCTGCTGCTCGTTCTCGTCACCCTGCCGGCGTCGGCCGCGGCCGGCGATGCGCCGCGGGCAGCCTGACCTCCAGCGGCGATGGGACGATAGATCGGCTTTCTCGCACGTTCCGTACACTTGCCATGCCGCCCCGGCTTCCTCCGTCACGCCGTCCCCGTTCCGTCACGTCGCCTCCGTCCCGGCTCGTCGGGTTGCCGGCCAGGGTCCTGGCTCTGGCCCTGGCGCTGTGCGCCGGAGTCCCCGCGCAGGTGAATGCCTCCTTACGAACGAATCAGGCGCACGAACAGGTCCCGCCGATCGTCGCCGGCGTCGTGATCGACGGCGCCGGCGGCGCGCCGGTGCCCGCCGCCACCGTCGCCGGCGGTTCCGAGACCGTGACGACGGACGCGGCCGGGCGCTTCGCGGTGACCCTCGCGGCGGAGGACGCCGTGTTGCGGGTCGCGGCCGACGGCTACCTGGAGACCACCGTCGCCCTGGAGCCGGCCGCCGCCCGGACGGGCGCGGAACTGGAGATCCTCCTGTTCCGCAACACCTTCGCCGAGACCGTGCAGGTGTTGTCCGCGCCGGCCGCCGCGCCGGAACGCCCCTCGGCCACCCCCGTCGCCGCCGAGGAGGTGTTCGAGGTGGCCGGCAGCTTCGACAACGTCTTCCGGACGCTGGACACGCTCCCCGGCGTGGCGTCGACGGGGGACTTCGGCAGCCGGCTCGCGGTGCGCGGAGGCACGCCGGATCAGAACCTCACGGTGATGGACGGCGTGGAGATCCACAATCCCTACCGGCTGTTCGGGCTGGTCAGCGCGTTCAACCCGGAGACCGTCGAGCGCTTCGAGCTGACCGCGGGCGGATTCGGAGCGCCGTACGGCGACCGCCTGTCCTCGCTCCTCGTCGTCGACAATCGGATCGGGGAGCGCGGCTTCACGGGTTCGTCCGCGGCCGGCGTCACCGACGCCAACGTGGTGCTCGAGGGCGCCGCGCCCGGCGGGGGATCGTGGCTGGCGAGCGCGCGGCGGACCTGGTACGACCTGGTCGCGGGCCTCGTCACCGACCAGAACCTGCCGGCGTTCGCCGACGTGCAGATCCAGGCCCACTGGACGTTCGGCCCCGGGCACCGGCTGGCCCTGTTCGGCCTCACGAGCCGCGAGAACGCCGACTTCCGGTTCGACGACGAGGACGACGAGGCGTCGCGCGACACCGGACGCCTGGTCTCCGAGGCCGGCAACGACCTCGCCTCGCTGCGGTTCGACGCGCTGCTCGGCGGCGCCGCCACGTCACGCACCACCGTCTCGTGGTACCGCAACACCGACCAGCTCGGCGTCGACGCCGCGTTCGAATCGTCGGCGCGGCGGTCCAACGCCCCCGACGACGAGGTCGCGGTGGGCCTGACCGCCTTCGCCTTCGACCGCGACCTGGCGGTGCGCGACCTGGCGGTGCGCCAGGAGCTGGCGTTTCCGCTGTCGCCCGCGCACACCCTGGACGCCGGCGTCGAGTTGCACCGGCTCGCGTCCGGCGTCGACCTCTCCATCACGGGCGACCGGAACGAGTCCGTCGCCAACCCGTCGAGCGTGCGCGGCGGCACGGGCCTGCCGGACCGCCTCGATTCGGCGCTGGGGGGCACGCGCGGCGGCGCCTGGGTCCAGGACCGTTACTCGATCACGCCACGGCTGGCGATCGAGCCGGGCCTGCGGCTCGACTGGAGCACCGTCAACGGCGAGGCGGTCCTGTCGCCGCGCTTCGCCGCCACGGTGGCGCTCGGCCGGGCGAGCCGGCTGCGGGTCGCGGGCGGCCTCTACACCCAGAGCCCCGGCTACGAGAAGCTCATCCAGTCGGACTACTTCTTCGACCTCTCGCCAGCCGTGGTCGGCGACCTCCGCCACGAGCGGTCGGCGCACCTGGTCACCGGATTCGAGAAGGACCTCGGCGCCGACACGCTGTTTCGGGTGGAGGGCTACTACAAGACCTTCGACGAACTCATCGTCGGCGGGCTCGAATCCGAAGCGGACCGGCGCGCCCGCATCGAACGCCACGACTTCCCTGCCGCTCTGCAGGCCAGTATTCCGGCGGCGGCGCGCATCACCAGCGCGCCGGTGAACGGCGGCGGCGGCACGGCGTACGGCGTGGACGCCTACCTGGTGCGCAGCGATCCGGCGGCCCGGCTGGCGGGCTGGCTCTCCTACGCCTGGGGCCGCGCCGACCGGGACACCTACGGTCTGCGCTATCCGTTCGAGTACGACCGCCGCCACGCGTTCAACGCGGTCGGCCGCTACCGGCTCGGCGACCGCTGGAGCGTCGCGGCCACCGCGCAGGTCGCGACCGGCTTTCCCCATACTCCGGCGATCGGCGTACGGGTGGCGGCCGACGAAGACGCCCGCGGCCGGCTCGTCCCGGCCCGCGACGCGGACGGTGCGCTCGTCTACGCCGTGGACTTCGGCGGCCTCGACGCCCTGCAGCGGGGACGCCTGCCCCTCTACGCCCGCGTCGACCTGCGCATCGCCCACCAGCCGGGCGGCCCGTCCGGCCGCTGGTCGTGGTACGTCGAGGTGATCAACCTGCTGAACCGCGACAACCCGGTGGAGATGGAGACGAGCCTGGCCCACGACCCCGACGGCCGCGTACCGCGTATCGTCGAGAGCCCGACCGCCGGTTTCCCCATCGTCCCGTCCTTCGGCGTCCGCGTGCGCTTCTGAAGCGACGTGCTCGAACGCGGGTTCGTGGAGCGGGCAACCCGTTACCGGTGGCTGATCCCGTGCCCTGCGAGGGCGGCCCAGAGGGACGTGAACAGGCCGAGCTGAAAGCCGGCACGAGTGTCCAGGCACCCTGGGCGTCGACGAAAACGTGGCCCGCGTGGCCCGCCAGCGCCTGGAGACCCGCCGCCGTCCCCCCGAACAGCGCACCCCAGACCGGCACGGCCACCGCGCCGGCGACGATGCCGAGCCCCACGGCGAACAGGCAGCGAAGCGCGCGGTCGCTCGCCACCAGCAAAAGATGGCCCAGCCGGACCACGTTCAGCAGCGTAATCGCCAGCAGGCCGAGCGCCGCGCCGCGCAGGCGCGCGCCCCAGGCGGCAGGGAAGGCGAGGATCGTCCCGGCGCACAGCGCCATCGGATCGCCGCCGCTGCAACTCGCGTCGGCGTAGACCAAGTCGGAAGGCGCGCCGGTCAACTGGTCCGCCACCTGTTGCTGAAGCCCGGCGAAGGGCGTCAGCAGGCTGCGTTCCACCCAGCCCCCGGGCCGCGTCAACGTCGAGCCGGCCGGTTGTCCCGTCAGTGCCGGAAGTGCCGGCGGCCGGCGAAGACCATCGCCAAGCCGTGCTCGTCGGCGGCGGCCGTCACTTCGGCGTCGCGCTTCGAGCCGCCCGGCTGGACCACCGCGGTGGCTCCGGCCGCGGCTATGGCGTCGAGCCCGTCGCGGAACGGGAAGAAGGCGTCGGACGCCGCGACGGTGCCGGCCAGCCGGTCGCCGGCCTTCATCCTCGCCACGTTGACCGCATCGACCCGGCTCATCTGGCCGGCCCCGACCGCCGCGGTGCGGTCGGCGCGCGCGAAGAGGATCGTGTTGGACTTGACGTGGGCGCACACCCGCCATGCGAACCGCAGCGCCGTCCATTCCTCGTCCGTCGGCTGACGTTCGGTGACTACGCGCAGCACGGCGCCGGGGGCGATCTCGGCCCCGGCCGCCCACGGGCCGGCGCTCTCGACGACCCGGTCGCGTTCCTGCACCAGCCAGGCGCCGAGGATGGACCGGACGTCGCGCCGCGCGGCGTCGCCGCCGGTGAAGTCGGCCACGACGAGACGCAGGTTCGTCTTGCGGGACAGAACCTCGCGGGCGTCGTCGTCGACGGCGGGCGCCACGACGCACTCGATGAACGTCTCCGCGATGGCCCCGGCCGTCTCCGCGTCGAGCGCGCGATTCAGCCCGACGATGCCGCCGAAGGCCGAGAGCGGGTCGACCTCGCGCGCGTTCACGTAGGCTTCGGCGAGCGTCGCCGCGGTGGCGACGCCGCACGGATTGGTGTGCTTGACGACCGCGGCGGCCGGCGCGCCGAACTCCAGCGCCAGCCGCGCCGCGGCGTCGAGGTCGAGCAGGTTCGTGAACGACAGCGCCTTGCCCTGGAGGACGCGCGCGCGACCGAAGCCCCAGGCGCCGTCCGAGTACAACGCAGCCGGCTGATGCGGATTCTCGCCGTAGCGCAGGTCCCGCACCTTCGGCGCCTGCACGGAGAGCCGGTCGGGCACGACGCCGGCCAGCGTGAACGGCGCGCGGGAGAAGTCCGGGCCGCTCGTGTCGACCGCGTCGAGCGCCGCCGCGATCGTCGCGTCGTAGGCGGCGGTATGCGCGAACGCCTTGCGGGCCAGCTCGAAGCGCAGCCGCCGGTCCGGGCCGCCGACGCCGTCGAGCGCCGCGACGACGCGGTCGTAGTCGGCCGGGTCCACCACCACCAGCACGTCGTCGAAGCTCTTCGCGGCGGCGCGCACCAGGCTCGGGCCGCCGACGTCGATTTGCTCGAGCAGCTCGCCGACCGCCGCATCCGACGCCGCCGTCCGCGCGAACGGATACAGGTTCACCACGACGAGGTCGATCGGGCGGATGCCCTGGACGCGGATCGCCTCCAGGTCGTCCGGCCGGCCGCGGCGGGCCAGGATCCCGCCGTGCACGGCCGGGTGCAGGGTCTTGACCCGACCGTCCAGGAGCTCCGGAAACCCGGTCACCTCGGACACCGCGGTGACCGGCAGCCCCGCGTCGGCCAGCGCCCGCGCGGTGCCCCCGGTCGACACCAGCTCGGCCCCGCGCCGGAGCAGGGCGCGGCCGAGATCGACGAGTCCCGTCTTGTCCGAAACGCTCAGCAGTGCACGCATCGATCCGACGTCATCCTTCGCCGCGGCAGGCACGCACCACACGAGCGGCAGCCACGGCGCGCGGGCGAAGGCGTGTACCCGGGTGGAATCCGACTGTCGCTCATGGCGGGAACGGCCGCGATGGTATGCTGAACCGTCAGGCTTCGGCAAGCCGCCCCGGATCGCGCACGCGCCGCCGTGCAGGCCGCGCGCGCCTGCCTCGATGCCGTCCCATCCGCGCCTCATTCCGTCCATCGAGCAGTTGCGGCAGCGCCCGGTGGTGCAGCGCCTCGAACACCGGTACGGCCGCGAGGCTACGGTGCAGGCGCTGCGCGACGAGGCGGCAGCGCTGCGCCGGCAGCTCGCGGCGGACGCGGACGCGGCGGGCGACGCGGCGGACGCGGCGGAGCGTATCGAGGCGCGCCTGGCGCCACGTCTCGACGCGGCGCTGTCGCCCTCGCTCCAACCGGTCATCAATGCCACGGGGGTCATCGTCCACACCAATCTGGGCCGGGCGCCGCTCGGCCGGACCGCCGTCGACCGGGTCGTCGCCGTGGCCGGCGGCTACGCCAACCTGGAGTACGACCTGACGGCCGGGCGGCGCGGCTCGCGGACGGCGCACGCCGCCGCGCTCGTCGCCCGCCTGACCGGCGCGAAGGCCGCCGTCGTGGTCAACAACAACGCCGCCGCGGTGCTGCTCGTGCTGGCGGCGCTCGCGGCGGGCCGCGAGGTCGTCATCTCGCGCGGCGAGCTCGTCGAGATCGGGGGCGGCTTCCGGGTGCCGGACGTGCTCCGGCAGTCGGGCGCGGTGCTGCGAGAGGTCGGCACCACCAACCGCACCCGGGCGGCGGATTACGCTGCGGCCATCGGCGACCGCACGGCCGTCCTGCTGCGCGTCCATCCCTCGAACTTCCGGATCGAGGGGTTCACCGAACGGCCGTCGCTGGCGGAGCTGGTCAGCCTCGGTGAGCGCTTCGACGTCCCGGTGGTCGAGGACCTGGGCAGCGGGCACTTGGCGCTGCTGGACGCGGTCGGGGACGAGCCGACGGTGCGCGAGAGCATCGGGGCAGGCGTCGCGGTCTGCACCTTCAGCGGCGACAAGCTGCTCGGCGGGCCGCAGGCCGGGATAATCGCCGGCCGACGCGCGGAACTCGACCGCATCCGCTCGCATCCGCTGATGCGTGCTCTGCGGGTGGACAAGCTGACGTACGCCGCGCTGGAGGCGACGCTGATCGAGCACGCCACCGGGCGCGCCCGCGAGGCCGTACCGGTGGTGCGGATGATCGAGACGCCGGTGGCGCGGCTCGAGGCGCGCGCCGACGTCCTTCGATCGCGGCTCGCGGACGTGGCGGGGCTGACCGTCTCGATCGCCGCCACCGAGGCGAAGATCGGCGGCGGCAGCACTCCCGGGGTCACCCTGCCGAGCCGCGCGCTCACCGTCGAAGCCGCCGGCCGCTCCGCCGTCATGCTCGCGGCGACGCTGCGGGCCGGTGTCCCGCCGGTGGTCGGCCGCATCGCCGAAGAGCGGTTACGTCTCGATCTGCGGACGGTGGATCCGGGAGAGGACGGGCGGCTGGCCGAAGCCGTCGCCAACGCGGCCCGCGCACCGGACGCCTCCTGACGGGCGCGGCGCTCCGTTCCGCACGTCATCCGGGTGACGGCTTCAGCGTCTCCGCCGACCGTCAGGATCGGACCGGCGCGTCGGATTTCGCCGGCGGGGGCAGGCGTCGCAACGCAGGGAGCGGCCCTCGGCGTCGACGATCTCCGGCCCGCCGCAGGAGCCGCGCAGACAGGGGTACCGGAACAGCAGCCCCACCGCCATGACGAGCATGACGCCTGCGATCATGCCGGCGGTCAAGAGGAAAAGCCCCATCTCCTTCTCTCAGCGATCAACGGACCGCGCTCCACTGCAATTCGTCAGGCCCGGCCGCACGAATTCCCCGAGCGTCATCGCCGGCCTTCACGAGGCCGAAAGCCAGCACGCCTCCGAACAGCAGGACGAGCACCAGCGCCGGCAGATGACGGAATTCATCGATGATATTGGTGGCCAGCTCCGCGAGGATGAAACCTGATGCTCTTTCCTTCGGGAACTCCTGACCGAAACGGCCCCAACGCAGGCTCCAGGCAATCCACTGCGCCGCCAGAATGAAGAGGAAAACGACGGTGATCGCGATCCAGATGCCGGTCGCGTTGTCCGCCAGGCAACCGAACATCGTCGAGCCCCACCCCCGCATTCATCGTGTCGTGCGCCCGGCAGCCATGTCAACAGCGTCGCGAAGCGCCTGCCGCACCCGCGCAGGGCTCGCGCGGCCTCACCGCACCGCGGCGGTGAACGCCGGCGTCTCCCGCTCGACGAGCCGGCCGGTCCCGTCGTCCGCCACGAACAGGGCCGCCCAGCCCCGTTCGACGGCCAGCGCGTAGCCGTCCTCCGGACCGAGCACGTTCAGCGCCGTCGAGCGGGCGTCGGCCAGGCGGCACCGCTCCGCGACGACGCTCACCGAGCGCAGCCCGTGGGTGACCGGCCGGCCGGTGCGCGGATCGAGGGTGTGCGACACCCGGACGCCGTCGAGATCGTAGAAGTTGCGGTAGTCGCCGGACGTGGCGACGGCGGCGTCCGTCAGGGGCACGATGCGCTGCGCCGCGGGGGCGCCGGGGACCGGCCGCTCGAGCGCCACCCGCCAGGGCGCCCCCTGCTCGTTGACGCCCCCCGCGCGCAGCTCGCCGCCGATCTCGACCAGATAGTCGCCGAAACCGCGGTCCGCGAGCAGGGACGCGACGGCGTCGACGGCGTATCCCTTGGCGATGGCCGACAGGTCGATCGCCACGTCCGGGCGCCGCTTGCGCAGGGTCGACGCCGCCGGATCGACCTCCAGCAGGTCGGAGCCGACCCGGGCCCGGAGGGCGGCGAGCGTCGCCTCGTCCGGCGCCGCCGGTGCGCGTCCCGCCGGCCCGAAGCCCCACGCCTCGACCAGCGGGCCGACCGTCACGTCGAACGCCCCGCCGCTCGCCCGGCTCACCGCCAACGCCTCGGCGACGACCCCGAGCGTCTCGCTGGAGATCGGCCGCGGCTCCGTGGTCCGCGCGCGGTTGAAGCGCGAGAGCTCCGAATCGGGACGATAGTGCGACATCCGCTGCTCGATCCGCGTCAGCCGGCGCTGCACCGCGGCCTGCAGCCCCGTGGCGTCCAGCCCGCCGCCGGCGGCGGGCGGCGCCGCAGCATCGGCCCCGCCGGAGACGACGGTCACGCTGAAGGTAGTGCCCATCGCCGCCCCCGTGAGCGTGCGGCGCCGTCGGCCCGCGGCGTCCGGCGGCGCCGATTCCGTGCACGCGGTCACGGTGGACGCGACGACGGCGGACACCATCGCGAACGACACGGCCCCGCGCAGTCGCCGCCGCGGCACGGAACGCATGCGCATGCCTGGCCTGGCCCGTCAATCGTCGCCTGCGGCTCCGCTTGCCGCCCAACCAACCCTCACCGGGAGTCTGCACCGTTCCACGGCGCAGCCCCCTAGCCGAAGTCGTCGAACAGGATGTTGTCGCGCTCCACGCCGAGGCCGTCGAGCATGTCCATGCACGCCTTCAGCATCATCGGCGGGCCGCAGAGGTAATACTCCACGTCCTCCGGCGCGGGGTGGTCCTTCAGGTAGTTGTCGTAGAGAACCTGGTGGATGAAGCCGGTCGGGCCCGTCCAGTCGTCCTCCGGGAGCGGCTCGGACAGCGCCAAGTGCCATTCGAAGTTGCGGTGCGCGGCTGCGATGGCGTTGAAGTCGTCGATGTAGAACGCCTCGCGGAGGCTGCGCGCGCCGTACCAGAAGCTCACCTTGCGGTTCGTTCCGAGGCGGCGGAACTGATCGAAGATGTGCGAGCGCATCGGCGCCATGCCCGCCCCGCCGCCGACGAAGACCATCTCGGCCTGCGTCTCCTTCGCGAAGAACTCGCCGAACGGGCCGGAGATTGTCACCTCGTCGCCCGGCTTCAGGCTGAAGACGTAGCCGGTCATCTTGCCCGGCGGGGTCCCCTCCGGCGCCCGCGGCGGCGGCGAGGCGATCCGGACGTTGAGCATGATGACGCCCTTTTCCTCGGGATAGTTGGCCATCGAATAGGCGCGGGTCACCGGCTCGTCGAGCACCGTCCGGTAGCGCCAGAGGTTGAACCGGTCCCAGTCGGCGCGGTAATCCTCTTCGACGTCGTAGTCGCGGTAGTCGTAGGCGCCGGGCGGGGCCTCGATCTGGATGTAGCCGCCGGCCCGGAACGGCACCTCCTCGCCGGCCGGCAGCTCCAGGATCAGCTCCTTGATGAAGGTGGCGACGTTGTGGTTCGAGCGCACCCTGCAGCGCCACTGGCGGATGTCGAAGACTTCCGCCGGCAGCTCGATCGCCATGTCCTGCTTCACCTTGACCTGGCAGGAGAGGCGCACCCCCTCGCGCTCCTCGCCGCGGCTCAGGTGGCTCCGCTCGGTCGGCAGCACCGCGCCGCCCCCGTCGAGCACCCGCACCTTGCAGACGCCGCAGCTCCCCTTGCCGCCGCAGGCGGACGGGACGAACAGCCGGTTGTCGGCCAGCGTGCCCAGCAGGGTGCCGCCGGCCGCGGTGCACAGCGCCTTGTCCGCGTCGCCGTTGACGGTGATCGTCACCTCGCCGGTGGCGACGAGCTGCCGGCGGGCGACCATCAGCAGGCCGACCAGCGACACGATCACGAAGGTGAACATCGCGACGCCGAGGGTGACCGTTACCATCGTCCCGACTCCGGTCGCCGCAGGACCGCGGCAACGATGAGCAACCACGACAACACGAAGAAGATCACGGGCAGAGCCACTTCGAAGGTCGTCAACTTCCAGTAGCGCTTCGCGCTCCCGCCCTCCCCCAACAGCTCCCATTCGCGCTTGAAGAACGGGTACGGGAGTTTTCTTCCAGCTCGTGCAGAGCCAGGAACTTCCCGTCGTTGAGCGGGCGGCAGGAACGAATGACGACGATCCGGGAATCGACAGCGATACGCCGACCGCTCCGACCAGCCACACGATGGCGTCGAGGGAGTCGTCGGCGGTCCCGAAACGGAGCACGGAGATCGTGTCGTTGCGGGTCGGTCATCGGGCCGGCTCCCGGCTGGTGCGAACGAGACGGGCGCGGCGTGCAATCCCCACGACAGGTCCGCGGCGGCAGTGCGTCAACCGGCGGAGGGCGGCCATCAGAGCTGCACCCCGGCGAAGGCCATGAAGCCGAGCGCCATCAGCCCCACCAGCATGAACGTCAGCCCGAGGCCGCGCAGCGCCTCCGGCGGGTTCGAGTAGCGCAGCCGCTCGCGGATCCCAGCCAGGGCGATCACCGCCAGGGCCCAGCCGACGCCCGAGCCGAGGCCGAACACGGCGCTCTCGGCCAGCGTGTAGCTGCGCTCCACCATGAACAGCGACGCGCCGAGGATCGCGCAGTTGACCGCGATGAGGGGCAGGAAGATCCCCAGCGCCGCGTGCAGCGGCGGCGCGAAGCGGTCGAGCACCATCTCGACGATCTGCACCATCGCGGCGATGGTCCCGATGTAGGAGAGGAAGCCGAGGAACGACAGGTCGTAGGCGGCCAGGGACGGGTGCAGCCACGCCATCGCGCCCGGGCTCAGCAGATGCGCGTAGATCAGGTTGTTCATCGGCACCGTGATCGTCAGCACGAAGATCACCGCGCCGCCCAGGCCGACGGCGGTCTTCACCTGCCGCGACACGGCCAGGAACGAGCACATGCCGAGGAAGAAGGCCAGCGCCATGTTCTCGACGAACATCGCCCGGACCGCGAGGCTCAGGTAGTGCTCCAGCATCACTCGGCCTCCACCTGATCTCGCTTCCAGCTCCGCAGCGCCCAGATCAGGAACCCGATGATGAAGAACGCGGCGGGCGACAGCACCATCAGCCCGTTCGGCGTGTACCAGCCCGCCTCGCTCGCCAGCGGCAGCACCGTCGTCCCGAACAGCGTGCCGGAACCGAGCAGCTCGCGCACGAACGCGGTGATCATCAGGATGGCGCCGTAACCCAGCCCGTTGCCGAGCCCGTCGATCAGGCTCATTCCGGGCGGGTTCTGCATGGCGTAGGCCTCGGCCCGCCCCATGATGATGCAGTTGGTGATGATCAGGCCGACGAAGACGGTGAGCTGCTTCGACAACTCGAACAGGTACGCCTTCAGCACCTGGTCGACCACGATCACCAGGGAGGCGATGATCGTGAGCTGCACGATGATGCGGATGTTGGTCGGGATCTGGTTCCGCAGGGCGCTGACGAAGAAGTTCGACGACATGGTGACCACGACCACCGCCGCGCTCATCACCAGCGCCGTGTCCATGCGGGTGGTCACGGCCAGGGCCGAGCAGATGCCGAGCACCTGCAGGGCGATCGGGTTGTTGTTGAACAGCGGGTCGATCAGCGCGTCGCGCGTCTTCGCCATCAGCCGTCCCTCCGCGACCGGAGCGCTTCCAGATAGGGGCCGAAGCCCTGCTCGGCGAGCCAGAAGCGCAGCATGTTGGTCACGCCGCGGCTCGTCATGGTGGCGCCGGCCAGGCCGTCCACCCGGTACGGGTCGTCCTCCGGCGGCCCGGCCAGCCCCCGGATCACCTCGATGGCCGGCGCCCCGTCGGGGCCGAACGCCTTGCGGCCGTTCCACAGGCGCTTCCAGCGCGGGTTGTCCACCTCGCCGCCGAGGCCCGGCGTCTCCTTGTGCTCGTAGTAGGTCAGCCCGCGGATCGTCTCCAGGTCGGCGTCCAGGGCCACGAAGCCGTAGAGGATGCCCCACAGGCCCAGGCCGTGGACGGGCAGCACCACCAAGTCGAGGGCCCCGGCGTCATCGCGCAGCTCGTAGACCAGCGCCTGGTCGGCCACGCGCTGCAGTCCCGCGTTGTTGGGCGGGGCCGCCCGGCTGGCGCCCGGGTCCGCCGCCGCGGCGCGCGGATCGAACGTGGTCGGGTCCACGCCGGTGGCTGCGCCGGTCCGGCGATCGATGACCACCTGACGGACCGGCGCGAAGCGCGCCTCGATCTCCTCCGGCTCCAGCGCCTCGTCCGGGGCCGCCAGCCCGGCCGCCACCAGCACGTTGCGCTGCATGTCGAGCGTCTGGTTGACGACCTGCCGCTCGCGCAGCGCGACCGCCGACGACGACACCACGATGGCGCACACCACGCAGACGATCGCCGCGAAGCCCAGGTTGTAGAGGACGCTACCCTGCATAGCCCGTCAATCGTCGCCGGCGGCTCCGCTTGCCGCCCAACCGACCCTCACCAGGAGTCTCCACCGTTCCACGGCGCAGCCCCCTGGCGCGCCCTCCGCCGCCGCACGTTCATCCGGATCGCGACGTAGTCGATGAGCGGCGCGAACAGGTTCATGAACAGGATGGCGAGCATCATCCCCTCCGGATACGCCGGGTTGACGACGCGGATGAGCACCGTGAGCACGCCGATGAGAAAGCCGTAGGCGTAATGGCCGCCGGGCGCCGACGGGGCCGACACCGGGTCGGTGGCCATGTAGACGGTGCCGAACGCCCAGCCGCCGATCACGAGGTGCCAGGCGGGACTCACGTCGAAGAACGGATTGGTCGCCGAGCCGATCGCGTTCAGCCCCGCCGCCATGGCCACCGTCCCGAGGGTCACGCTCGCCATGATGCGCCACGAGCCGACGCCGGTGCCGACGAGCAGCACCGCGCCGGCGAGGCAGGCCAGCACCGAGGTCTCGCCCAGCGAGCCGGGCACGAACCCGACCAGCGCCCGCCACCAGTCGACGTCGGCCGTCATCACCGCCGTCCCCCCGAGGGTCGCGGTGGCCAGGGCGCTCGCCCCGCTGACCGCGTCGGTCGAGGTATCGGCCGCGATCCAGACCGCGTCGCCCGACATCTCCGCCGGGTAGGCGAAGAAGACGAAGGCGCGCGCCACCAGCGCCGGGTTCAGCACGTTCATGCCGGTCCCGCCGAAGATCTCCTTGCCGACCACGATGCCGAACGAGATGCCCAGCGCCACCTGCCAGAGCGGAACGGTCGGCGGGAGGACCAGCGGAAACAGCATGCCGGTGACGAGGAAACCCTCGTTCAGCTCGTGCTTGCGCACCACCGCGAACAGCAGCTCCCAGAGGCCGCCGACCGCGAAGGTGACGAGCAGGATCGGCAGGTAATAGAGGCCGCCGTGCACCAGGCAGCTCGCCAGATCGTCGGGCGCGAAGGCGAGGCCGAGCGCCTCCATGACGCCCGTCTGCCACGTTGCGAGCGGCGCCGCGCCGCGGGAGACGGCCAGGTTCGCCTGGTAGCCGGTGTTGTGCAGCGCCATCCAGACGCATCCGGCCAGCGCGATGACGACGGTCACCATCATCCGCTTCAGGTCGAGCCCGTCGCGCACGTGCGACGGGCCGGCGGTCACCTTGCCGGGAGTGAAGAGAAAGCTGTCCTGCGCTTCCCAGAGCGGGTAGAGGCGCTCGAGCTTGCCGCCCGGCTCGAAATGGTGCGCCTGCGAGTCGAGCAGGCGCCGCAACAGCTTCATGGCGCGCAGCCGCTGCTTGTCTTTAACTCAAGCACGGCATCCGCCCGCTTGTGATTTTTTTCTCAAGCGCGGCGTCAAAAAAAGACGGGGTCCCGTCCCCGAGCTCCCAATCATCGTACCGCCGGCCCTGACGCAAGTCAATCCGGTCGCCGCGGGACCGCGACGCGGAGCGCCGTCAGGCCGCCGGGCGGCGCGCTTGCCGGTGACGCCTCGCGCAGTCCTTCGAGCCTGGCCATCTGGATCTGGAGCGTGCGCATGCGGGCGCCGTGGGCCTTCTGCTCGGCGACGAGTTCCCGCTGCCGGACGGCGAGCTGCGCAAAGTGGTCGTTGGTGCGCTTCTCGGCCGCTGGGAACCCGGTCTTCATGTCGCTGTTCAGCGCGGCGTGGCCGGCGCGCATGTCGGCCCGCACGTCGGCGATCAACCGAGACCACGGCGATCGCCGCCGCGACGACGGCTAGACGACGCTGACGCCGGTGCCGATGGTCCAGAGGTGAAGGCATCCATGCTCTGACGCTATGCCGCGTGAACGGGAAAAGGAGGCCGGATGGAGCTGGGGACCGCCGACCTCAAAGCCATCGGCCGGCGGGGTCAGCCTTCCGTCCGCAACGTGTCCAGCACGCGCCGCAGGTGCGGTCCGAAATCGGTCTTGCCCGGATCGACGAACGTGCAGAGGGCGAGGTCCTCCTCGTCCAGCTCCAGGCAGCCGAGCTCCTCGGCCCGCTCCACGTCGTGCATCACCAGCGCCCGCAGCATCGGGGTGGGGAGCAGATCCATCGGCATCACCCGCTCGTACATTCCGATCGGCACGATCGCGCGCGGCGAGCCGTGGGTGGAGGTCGTCATCGCGAAGCGGCGGCCGGGAATCAGCCCGGACGCGAAGGTGCGGATCGTCGAGAAGGCGCCGAAGCCCGGACCGAGCCAGCCGAGGAACTCGCGGGCGCGCCCCTCCGCGAGCACCGACACCTGCTGGTGATAGCGTCCGAGGTACCCGTGGACGTCACCCATCGCGGTGCGGCCGGACAGCACCGAGCCGGAGATGACGCGGTGCTCCGCCGCGGCATCGACGTCGCCGTCCACCAGCTCCGCGGTGGAGGCGCCGACCCGCGTCCGGAGCAGGCGGGGCCGGGAAACCGGCGGCCCGCCGAGCGCCGCCACCCGCGATACGTCGAGCACCCCGCTCTCGAAGAGTCGGCCGGTGGCGATGACGTCCTGCGCGCCGACGTGCCAGACCACCTTGCCGCGGTCCACCGGATCGAGGGTGTGGATGTGCACGCCGACCGTCCCGGCCGGATGCACGCCGTCGAACACCTCGTGGCGGATCTGGTTGCTGGCCGATGCCGGCGCGGGCACCCGTTGATCCGGCCCCGTGCAGACGAACACCGGTCCCGGGGTCAGCCGCGCGAGAGCCGCGAGCCCCCGCTCGAAGGCTCCCTCCCGGCCTTCGAGGATGGCCGCCACGTCCGGGGCCAGGGGGTTGGTGTCGACGGCGGTGACGAACATCGAATGCGGGCGCGTCGCCGGGTCGGCCACCCGCCCGTAGGGCCGGGCCCGCAGCGCCGTCCACTGGCCCGACTCCAGCAGCAGCTCCCGGACCTCGCGCCCCGTCAGCCCGCTCGGGTCGCGTCCCGACCAGGCGTCGAACCGCGCCGCCTCGGGTTCCCGCCCTTCCCGCTCGGCCCGGCTCGGCTCGATGACCACCGACTGCAGCGCCCGCCGGGCGCCGCGGTTGACGGCGGTGACCGTCCCCGCCGCGGGGGCCGTGAAGCGCACGCCCGGCAGGGTCTTGTCCTCGAACAGGAGCTGCCCGCGCGAGACCTGGTCACCGACCGAGACGTGCATCGTCGACCGCAGACCGACGTAGTCCGCGGCGAGCAGCGCGACCCGCCTGACCGGTCGCGCGTCCTCGCTCAGGCGGTCCGGTTCCCCGGTGATGGGAAGGCGAAGTCCGCGTCTCACCCGGTGGCGCCGCATGTGTCGGAGGGAGCACTCAAGCGTACCTGCCGGGCCGCGGCCGCGTCAACACGGGAGGGACACCGTCCATGGAGCATTGAACACCAGCATGAATGTCCGTTCGACGACGTGAACGCCCGCATCGACGACCTTCAGGAAGACCGTCCGCGAGCTGCGGACACTCATCATCGACGCCCTCGAGCGCACCGACCCCGCGGACCGACCGCCCGTCCTCCGTTCACGTTTCTCTCCCTGTCGGATCTCTGCCGGATCCAACCTGGTCGATATAAGGTAGTAGTAGTCGCGTCGGCTTGCTGCGTCGGCTCTTCCCCGACCAGCCAGCCCGACCGCCGGTGACCAGCGACATGCCGCACATCGTCTCACGCGCTCTCGCCACCGCGCTGCTCATCTGCGCGCCGCCGGCCGGCGGCGCCAGCGCCCAGGCGCCCCGCTTCGACTTCCCGGCCGACTGCACCATCGGCTACGACTGCTGGTACCGCGCCTACGTCGACCTGGATACGGGCGCCGCGTACCGTGACCACCGCTGCGGGGTGCGCTCGTACGAGGGCCACCAGGGCACCGACGTCGCGCCCTTCGGCCCGGGCGACCCGCCGTTCCGGGTGCTGGCGGCGGCCGCCGGCGTCGTCGTCGGGGTCCGCGACGGCCTGGACGACCGTCCCCTGCGCGACGACGAGAACGATTCGAGCCGGCGGGGCGCCGAGTGCGGCAACGGCGTGCGGATCGATCACGGCGGCGGCTGGACGACGCAGTACTGCCATCTGCGCCGCAACAGCGTGACGGTGGGCCGCGGCGCGCGGGTGCAGGCGGGCGACGCGCTGGGCGCCGTCGGCGCCTCCGGGCAGGCGGACGCGCCGCACCTGCACTTCCAGGTGGAACGGGACGGCGCGCCGGTGGACCCGTTCATCGGGGCCGCGGCGTCCCGTCCGCCGCGCTGCGACGCGGCGGGAACGCTGGCCGGCACGCTGTGGCGGGATCCCGCGCAGCAGGGGCTCGCCGCCTACGAGCCGATCGTGGTCTACCGCGCCGGCGTGGCCACCGGACGGCCCGACCCGGCCCGGGTCCGCTACGAGGGCTACCCGACGGAGGCGCCGGTGAGCGCCGGGGCGCTGGTGGGCTACGTGGTGCTGCTCGGCGCGACCGGCGGCACCACCATCGACACGGTCATCAGCGGACCGGACGGCGCCCGGATCTTCGAGAACCGCGCGGACGTGCCGCGGGACTTCGCACGCTACTTCACCTTCGCCGGTACGCCCCGGCCGCGGTCCGGCTGGGCGCCCGGCGTCTACCGGACGCGATTCGTGGTCTCCGCCCCGGACGGCGGGTTCCGCACCGAGACCACCGCCCGCATCGTGCTGCGATAGTGCCCACGGAAAGCAACATCGGCCTGCGCGAAGCCGACGTACGCGGAGCCGTCCGGCGCGCGATCCGGCTCCATGCCGACGGCAAGCTCGACGCCGCGGTCGAGGCGTACCGGGCCGTCCTGAAGCGGCATCCCAGGACCCCCGCCTGCTGGGCCAACCTGGGAGCGGCGCTGCGGAAACTGGGCCGCAGGGACGAAGGCCTGCAGGTGCTGCGCGAGGGTGCGCGCACGTGTCCGGGGTTCGCGGATCTCGACTACAACCTCGGCAACGCCCTCACCGACGCCGGCGACGATGCCGGAGCGGTGGAACGCTATCGCGCAATTCTCGAGCGCACTCCGGGGCACCTGAAGGCGGCGATCGCGTGCGGCAGGTCGCTGCTGCAGCTCGAACGCTTCGAGGAAGTCATCGACCACTGCCGGGCGGCGCTCGACCGGCACCCCGACAACCCCACGCTCCACAACGCGCTCGGGCGGGCGCTCTGGAACCTGCGGCAGGTGGAAGCCGCCGCGGCGGCCTGGCGGCGCGCCATCGCGGTCGGCCCGGCGCCGGCCCACTGCCACACGAACCTGCATCTGGCGCTGGCCGCGCTGGGGCGCCACGCGGAGGACGAGCGACAGTTGCGCGAAGCCGCGGCGCAGCACCCGGACTCGCCGGCGGTGCTCGCGGCACTGGGGCAGGCCCTGCTCAACCAGGGTCGGCTCGACGCGGGGCTGCGGTACTGCGACGCCGCGCTCGCGGTCGATCCCGACTGTCTGGACGCCCGGTTCGGACGCGCCCGCGCCAACTTCCTGGCCGGTCGCCACGGCGCGGCGTGGCCGGACTACCGCTGGCGCCGCCGCCACAAGACGTGGCGCGCGCCGCGCGCGATCGGTCGCGAGTGGCAGGGACAGGATCTCGCCGGGCAGTCGATCCTGCTCTACGGCGAGCAGGGACTCGGCGACACGATACAGTTCGCGCGGTACGCTCCCCTGGTGGCGCAGCGCGGCGCGCAGGTCTCCCTCTATTGTCCGCCGCGGCTGGCCCCCCTCCTGCGGCGCCTGCCGGACGTCGCGGAGGTGGTCTCCGTCGACCGCCCCTGTCCCCGGACCGACTGGATCCGGTCGCTGCTGGACGTGCCGGAGATCCTGGGACCGGACCTCGACCCGCTTCCGGGCGCGTGCCCCTACCTGCCCTCCCACACGCCGCCGCGCCCGCTGCTGCCCCCGACCCGGCAGTTCCGGGTCGGCATCGTCTGGGCGGGCAATCCGCAGAACGAACGCGACCGGGACCGCTCCTGCCGCCTCGACGACTTCGCCCCGCTGCTGGCCCTGCCCGGTACCGAGTTCGTCAGCTTCCAGGTCGGACCGCGCGCCAGCGAGCTGCGGAAGTCGGGCTGGCGGGGGCTGATCCGCGAGCCAGGCAAGGCGCTGGTGCCGTTCGAGGCGACCGCCGACGCGCTGGCCGAGGTCGACCTCGTGATCACCGTGGACACGGCGCTGGCGCATCTGGCCGGCGCCCTCGGCCGGCCCGTCTGGCTCCTGCTGGCGTTCGCGCCTGACTGGCGCTGGCTCCTCGAGCGCATCGATACGCCCTGGTACCCGACGATGCGCCTGTTCCGGCAGTCCGCGCCCGGAGACTGGGCGGGCGTCTTCCGTCAGGTCCGCCGCGAGCTCGCAGCCCGGCTGGCCAGGCGCACGACCGTCCCGGAGCCGCCTGCCGCCGGCGCGCGACCGGCGGCAGGCGGCCGCGCGTGACGTTCCTCATCACCGGGGGCGCCGGGTTCATCGGCTCCCACCTGGCGGAACGGTTGCTCGGGGACGGGCACGCCGTGCACGCCGTGGACGACCTGTCGACCGGTACGGCGACCAACGTCGAGCACCTCCGGTCCCACCCACGATTCACCCTCACGACCGACACCATCCTCAACGAGACGCTGCTCGCGGAGCGGATCGAGAACTGCGACACCGTCTTTCACCTCGCCGCGGCGGTCGGCGTCCGGTTGATCGTGGAGTCGCCGGTACGCACCATCGAGACCAACGTCCTGGGCACGGAACTGGTGCTGCGGCACGCCAGCCGGCGGCGTCGGCGCGTAGTCCTCGCCTCGACGTCGGAGGTGTACGGCAAGCGCACGGACGCTCCCTTCAACGAGACGTCGGACCTGCTGCTCGGATCGCCGCAGCGGTACCGCTGGGCGTACGCGTGCAGCAAGGCGATCGACGAGTTTCTCGCCCTGGCCTACTGGAAGGAACGGCAGCTTCCGGTCGTGGCCGCGCGACTCTTCAACACGGTGGGGCCGCGCCAGACCTGGCGCTACGGCATGGTCCTGCCGAACTTCGTGCGGCAGGCCCTGGCCGGCGAGCCGTTGACGGTGTTCGGCGACGGATCGCAGACACGCAGCTTCGCGGACGTCGACGACGTGGTGCGAGCCCTCGTCGGGCTCGCGCACGAGCCCCGCGCCACCGGCGGGATCTTCAACGTCGGCAATCCCGAGGAAGTCTCGATCCTGGCGCTCGCCCAGCGCGTGAAGGACGTGACCGGCAGCCGCTCGGACATCGTGACCGTGCCCTACGACCAGGCCTACGAAGCGGGCTTCGAAGACATGCCGCGGCGGGTGCCCGACATCTCCAGAATCCGGTCCCTCACCGGGTGGGCGCCGACGCGCACCCTCACCGACATCATCGAGCGCGTCGTCGCCGACCTGCGCGCGGGCGGGTAGGCGCCCGGCGGCCCCTCGACGGCGATCAGGCGGGCGGCATGGCGACACCGTGCGCGAGCACGTGGCGCCACAGGGCCAGCGTCTGCGCCGCGACGATGGCGTCGGAAAACTCACGCTCGACGATCCGGCGGCCGGCGGCGCCGAACCGGGCGCGCAGATCCGGTTCTTCGATCAGGCGGCGGATCGCAGCGGCCAGGGCCGCCGTGTCGCGCGGCGGCACGAGCAGCGCGTTTTCCCCGTGGCGCCCGATCTCACGGCAGCCGGGCGTATCCGTCGTCACGATGGGACGCCCGCACGCGGCCGCTTCGAGCAACGACTTCGGCACGCCTTCCCCGTAAAACGAGGGCAGCACCGCCACGTGCGATGCCGCCCACACCGCCGGCACGTCGTCCGTGGAGCCGCGCCACTCCACCACGCCCTCGTCCTGCCAGGCCTGCAACCGCTCGACGGGCACCGCCGAGGGATTGCCGTCGTCGGGCTCGCCGACGATCGTGAACACCACGTCGTCGCGCCGGTCGCGAACCTTGCGGGCGGCCGCCACGAACTCCGCGAGCCCCTTCTCCCAGATCAGCCGCGCCACGAGCGAGACGCGCACGGGTCCGTCGGGTTCGGGCGCCGGCGCGAAGCGCTCCAGGTCGACGCCGTTGCCCCGGATCATCGCCAGCCGGTCCGGCGCAATCTCCAGCCGCGCCAGCACCGCGCGGTCGTCCGGGTTCTGGACGAGCACCACCGACCGGGGGCCGCGCAGCGCCAGTCGCAGCCCCGCCAGCAACAGCGGGCGCAGCAGCCGCGCCCCGGCGGTGCGCGTGGCGGCCACGAAGCCGAGCCCCATCAGCCAGCTCACCACGTGCGGAACACCGGCGAGACGCGCCGCGAGGCCGCCGTACAGCACCGGCTTCAGCGCCACGTTGTGCACCAGAGCGGGCCGCTCCTGGCGGTACAGGCGCGCGAGCGACCAGAGCGTGCGGAGGTCGCGCAGGGGAGAGAGCCTCCCCCGCTGCACGTCGATGCGGCGCACGCGAAACCCTTCCTTCCGCAGGGCTTCGCCGTGGACGGTGACGCGGGTGGCCACCACCACCTCGAAGCCCGCGTCCCGCGCCGCCCGCGCCACGAGCAGGCAATGCCACCGGAAGATCCAGTCCTCGGCGACCACGAGGAGGATCTTCGGCGGGTCCGGTGGGTTCGACGGGTTCGACGTGCCTGCGGTCTCGACGGCCAAGGCCTGCATTGTAGTGCGAAGCCGTCGCTCAGCCGCCCGCGAGGAACCTCTCGCGCGCCGCGTCGCCGCCGGACGCCGGCCGCAGGTCGGCCACGGCCAGCCCGACGGCGAGGAGCCGCACGTCGTGGGCGTCGCACACCCGGCGCAAATCGTCCAGCGCCCCCTGCGCCGCCTGGTTCGCGCCGACGATCACGACGTCCACCTTCCCCGCCCGCACCAGGTCGAGCAGCCGGCCCCGGTCGCCGAGGATCACGTAGCCGAGGGCCCGACGCCATCGGCGCCGGGGCTCGTCGTCGACGAAGCCGAGCACGTCGTATCGCGCCCGCGACGTGCGAAGGAACTCGCGGAGCGCCGCCTGGTCGCCTTCCCCGGCGCCGTAGAAGACCAGGCTCTCGCCGTCGTTCCGGTTGCGGTCGACGAACTCGCCGATCAACCGGAACGAAACGCGCGTCGCCACGAGCGCCGTCAGCAGCAGCACGCCGTCGATGACGAACACCGTGCGCGAATACCAGGTGAACCGGTAGAGGTAGAGGATGACGAGCAGGGCGGCGACGGTGCCGCCGGCGACCGCCCGGGCCAGCGCCACCGCCTCCATGAGACCGAAGCGCCACCACGTGGCCCCGTACGCGCCGAAGACGCGGAGCGCCGCGAGCTGACACGCCATCACGATCGGCAGCGAGCTCAGGAACCGCCCGAAGTTGTCGTCGAAGGCCGGGCCCTCGAAGCGCAGGCGGTAGGTGGCGTAGTAGGCGACGGTGATCAGACAGAAGTCCAGCAGCACCTCGGCGCTGCGTCCGATGCCGGCGTACGCGCCCGATTCCGGGAACGACAGCATCCGGCGGCGACTCCCCCGGCGGTCCTTCTCCCCGAACGCATCGGCGACGTCGACGTGGGCGAGATAGGCGCCGAAGATCAGCGCGCCGATCACCGCGGTCGACGACATCAGGATCGACCAGCTCCCGTCGAGCGCGGTCAGCGTCCAGCCGGCGCCCCCCGACAAAGCTGCAATCGCCCACAGGACGGCGACCGCCCGCGGTTCCGACAGCCCGATCGCCACCAGCCGATGCGACGTGTGGTCGCGGCCGCCGCTGACGACCGAACGGGCGCCCAACAGCCGGGTGCAGGTCACGAGGGCCATGTCGAGCAGCGGCACGGTCAGCACCAGCAGGGGCGCCACGACGGCGAGCGCCGGCGCCGCGCCCGGCTCCCCGCCGCCGGTCCGCAACGTCAGGCCGGCGATGTTCGTTCCCAGAAACAGCGTGCCCGCGTCGCCCATGAAGATGGACGCCGGATGGCGGTTGTAGACGAGAAACCCGGCGACGGCCCCCAGCAGGAGGGCCAGATACCACGCGTCGGCGAAGGCGGCGCCCGAAGGCTCGGCGGCCAGCAGGATGGCCAGCCACGACGCGCCGCAGATCAGCGTCACGCCCGCGCACAGCCCGTCCATGTTGTCGATCAGGTTGAACGCGTTGGCGACCCCCACCACCCAGAGGACGGTCAGGACGGCGTCGGCGGTCGCCGAGCCGGTCCATTCCAGCCCCTCGCCGAAGAAGACGAACAGGGCGGCGACGACGAACTGCACGACGAGCTTGGTGGTCGCGTTCAGGGGCCGGCGATCGTCGATCAGGCCGAGCAGGAACAGCGCCGCCGCGCCGCCGAACAGCACCGGCCGCGGCGGCATCCGCTGCAGGAGGAACAGCCCGATCGCGACCGCTGCGAAGATGCCCGCGCCGCCGAGCAGCGGCACCGGCCGCGCGTGCCAGCGGTCGCCGGCCGGAGAGGCGACGAACCCGCACCGGCGACCCAACCGCCGGCACGCCGGCACGAGGGCCAGCGACAGCGTCATGGCCGTCGCGAACGGGAGCATCAGGGGCGCCAGAGGCGCGAGGAGATCGGCCATGACGTACCGCTACGTCACCGTTGCCCGTATAATAGCCATCCGTGCGGTCATTCCGCCCGGCGCGCCCCATCAGCCACGAACCCGCGGCCGGCGCCCGGAGCCGCGGGGAGATTCCTTCAACTCGTCCGCGCCGTCGCGGCGGCAGGGCCGTCCCCCCGGCGTCCGTGCGCAACGCAATCGACTGAGGAAAGCCCATGAAGGTAGTGGTTCTCGGCGGGGACGGGTTCTGCGGATGGCCGACGGCCCTGCACCTGTCCGACCTGGGTCACGACGTGCTCATCGCCGACAACCTGTCGCGGCGGCGAATCGACGTTGAGCTCGGCGCGGAGAGCCTCACTCCGATCCGGACCATCGACGAGCGTCTCGAAGCCTGGCGCTCGGTGTCGGGACGTCCGCTCCGGTTCGTCCGCCTCGACGTCTGCGACTTCGACGCGCTGCTGGACCTGCTCGGCGCCGAATGTCCGGACGCCGTCGTCCATTTCGCCGAACAGCGGGCCGCCCCCTATTCGATGAAGTCGCCGGCACGGAAGAACTACACGGTCCGCAACAACGTCGCCGCCACCCATGCGCTGCTGAACGCCGTGGTGGAGACCGGCGGCGACACGCACGTGGTCCATCTGGGCACCATGGGGGTGTACGGCTACGGGCACGACGAGCCGGTGCTGCTGCCGGACGGCTATCTCGACGTCCGCTTCGATGCCCTGGACGGACGCGAGGTCACCGACAGTATCGTCTATCCGCCCAATCCGGGTTCGATCTACCACATGACGAAGGTGCTCGACGCCCAGATGTTCCAGTTCTACGCCAGGAACGACGGGCTCCGGATTACGGACCTGCACCAGGGCATCGTCTGGGGCACGCAGACCGGGCAGACCCGCCGCGACGAGCGCCTGATCAACCGTTTCGACTACGACGGCGATTACGGCACCGTGCTGAACCGGTTCCTGATGCAGGCGGCGGTGGGACACCCGCTGACGGTGTACGGGACGGGGGCCCAGACACGCGCCTTCATCCATGTGCAGGACACCTGCCGTTGCATCCAGCGGGCCCTGGAGCACCCCCCCGCGCGGGGCGGACGGCCGCGTATCATGAACCAGATGGCGGAGGCGCACCGGCTGCGCGATCTCGCCGCGATGGTGCGGGACATGACGGGTTGCGAGATTGCCTACCTGCCGAATCCGCGCAACGAACGGGCCGCGAACGACCTGCTCGTCTGCAACGACGCGCTGCGCGCGCTCGGCTGGAATCCGATCCGGCTGGAGGAGGCGCTGCTGGCGGAGGTGACCGGAATCGCCCGCAAGTACGCCCACCGTTGCGACCGCACGAAGATTCCGTGCACCTCCTACTGGACGAAGGCGCGGGCCGAGGAGGCTTCCGCGGTCGCCGCCGCCGACTGATCCGGCGCCGGCGGACCACACATGCCCAACCGGCTTCTCGTCACGGGCGGCTGCGGGTTCATCGGCGCGAACCTCGTGCGGCGCGTCACGGAGCTCGGTCTCGTGCGCAGGCTGCGGGTGGTCGACGACGAATCGCTCGGCTCGCGCTCGGCCATCGCCCCCTGGGACGTCGAGTTCATCGCGGGCGACGTTCGCGACACCGACCTGATGCGGCGCGCTCTGCGGGGGATCGACGCGGTCGTGCACCTCGCCGCCGACACGCGCGTCATCGATTCCATCGCGGACCCCGCCCGCAACTTCGACGTCAACGTGGTCGGCGCTTTCCGTCTGTTGACGCTGATGCGGGAGACCGGGGTACCGCGCCTGGTCAACGCCTCGACCGGCGGCGCGATTCTCGGCGAGGCGCCGCCCCCGGTGCACGAGGCGATGCCGCCCCGTCCGGCCTCCCCCTACGGAGCGGCGAAGGCGAGCGTAGAGGCGTACTGCTCCGCGTTCGCTGCGAGCTACGGCCTCGACGCCGTCTCCCTCCGCTTTTCGAACGTCTACGGCCCGCTGTCGTTCCACAAGGGGAGCGTGGTGGCGGCGTTCATGCGCCGGATGCTCGACGACGCGCCGCTGGTGGTCTACGGCGACGGCAGCCAGACACGCGACTACGTCTTCGTCGAGGACCTGTGCGACGGCATCGTGGCGGCCCTGAGGTCGGGCGCGTCCGGCACGTTCCAGCTCGGCAGCGGCGTCGGCACCAGCGTGACCCGCCTGATCGAGCAGATCGCCGCGGTGGTCGGCCCCGACCGCCGGCCGCGGGTGCGCCACGAGCCGTTCCGCACGGGCGAGATCCGCCACACCTGGGCCGACGTGACGAAGGCGCGCGACGGACTCGGCTGGACACCGCGCACCGCCCTGCCCGACGGCCTCGCGCGCACGTGGGCCTGGTTCCGCGGCCGGAAGACCCCGTCATGACGACCACCTCGTTTCCGACCCTCGACACCGATCTGCACGACCCGCCCGGCGAGCGACCCGCCGGCGCGGCCCGGCGGATCTGCATCGCGACCCAGGACATCCTCGGCCCGGTGAAGAACGGAGGCATCGGCACCGCCTACCACCATCTGGCGCGGCTGCTGGCGGGGTGGGGCCACGAGGTGGTCATCGCCTACGTCAACGCCACCGCGGCGGACGCGCGAAGCATGGCCGACACCCGCGCCCTGTACGCGCGTTTCGGCGTCGCCTTCGAGGGGCTCGTGCCGCGCCCCGCCGCCGAGAGCGCGCTGGCCCGGGTGACGGCGCCCACCTGGGCGCTGCTGGAGTGGCTCCGCGCCCGACCCCGGCCGTTCGACGTCGTGCACGCCTCCGACTGGCACGGACTCTGCTACGGCCCGCTGCTCGCCAAATCGCTCGGCCTCGCGTTCGGCGCGACGCACTTCGTGATTCACGGCCACGGCCCGGCCCTGTGGAACGTCGAGGGCAATCAGCAACTCGTGGCGACCGAGCGCGAGCTCGGCTGGGTGTTCATGGAGCGGCGCAGCGTCGAACTGGCCGACACGGCCACCTGCGGCAGCGCGCACCTGCTGCACTGGATGCGGGACGCCGGCTACACGCTACCGGCGCGCTCGTTCGTCTGGCCCAATCCGTTCCCCGCGCCGGACCGGACGCCCGAGGCCGCGGCGGCCCGCGCGGCGCGCGACGGCGCGCGACTCGATGAGGTGGTCTTCTTCGGGCGGCTGGAGCCGCGCAAGGGGCTCGTCCTGTTCGTGGACGCCATCGACCGGCTGGTGCGCCAGGGGCGGGCGCCGGCCCGCGTCACCTTTCTCGGCATCGCGCCGCGGCGCTTCGACGCGCTCGGCCTGATCCGGCGCGCCACCCCGGCGTGGCCGATCGAGGTGCGCACGATCACGGATCGCGGGACGGTCGAGGCGGTCGCCTATCTGTCGCAACCGGGACGGCTCGCCGTCCTGCCGTCGCTGCAGGAGAACGCCTCGCTCGCGGTGACCGAGTGCCTGCACGCCGGCATCCCGTTCCTGGCCGCGGCCACCGGCGGGACACCGGAGCTCGTCGCGCCGGCGGACCGCGACCGCGTCCTCGTCGCACCGGATCACATCGCCCTCGGCGACCGGATCGCGGCGCTGGCCGCCGCCCCGCTGCGCCCGGCGCGGCCGCGCTGGGACTTCGACCGCGCGCTCGACGTCTGGGCCCGCTGGCACGCGCAGACCGCGCCCTGCGACGCGGCCGCCGAACGCTTCGCCGGACGCGCGCGCAACGCGGCGGCCGAGACGCCGCCGGTCACCATCTGCCTCGTCCATCACGAGCGGCCCGCCCTGGTGCGGATGGCCATCGACAGCATCCTCGCCCAGGACTACCCCGCGATCGAGGCGGTACTGGTCGACGACGGCAGCGAGAGCGCCGCGGCGCGGACCGCCCTCGAAGCCATCGAGGCCGAGTTCGGCGCGCGCGGCTGGCGCGTCATCCGCCAGGAGAACCGCTATCTGGGCGCGGCCCGCAACCGGGCCGCGGCGGCGGCGCAGGGCGAATGGATCCTCTTCCTCGACGACGACAACGTCCTGTTTCCAGACGCGGTCTCCCGCCTGGTGCGCGCCGCCCGCTTCGCGCAGGCCGACTGCGTCACCGCCGCCAGCATCCGCTTCTTCGGCGACGGGGATCCGCGGACCGATCCCCGATCGCACGGCACCCCGATCCGCTTCCTCGGCGCCGCTCGCGCCTGGAGCCACATCGCCAACGTGGTGGGCGACGCCTGCGCCCTCGTGCGCCGCGACGTCTTCGCGGCGGCCGGCGGCTTCACCGAGGAGTACCGGGTGGGGCTCGACGATCTCTGCTTCTTCAACCGGCTGATCCGGGCCGGCCGGCGCATCGAGACGCTGCCCGACCCCGTCTACTACTACCGCATCGGCAGCACGAGCATGAAGACCCGCAACCGCTCGCCCGAGGCGGCGCTCTTCCGGACCGTCGCGCCCTATCTGCAGGGCCTGCCGGACGAGGAACGGGCGTACGCCGCCTACGCGGCGCACATGACCAGGACCACCGCGGCGGCGGTCACCCCCTCGCACCGGCAGGGTTGCGTGATGGCGCTGGCGCGGCGTCCCTCCCGGTTCCGGATCGACGGCCTGGAGATGAGCATCCTGATCGACCCGCAGTGGTTCGATCAGGCATGCCGGCGCGATCGGCCGCCGATGGTGGAACTGCGGCGCAACGGCCGACTGCTCGGGCGGGCGCCGGCGCAGGCCCCCCACACCGCCGTGCGGATCGCCGCGGGGTCGCGTCTGCCGGCCGTCGCCGGCGCGCTCTACAGCCTCCACGACACCGCCGACGGCGAGACGCTGGCGGTGCTCGCCGCCCCGGCGTTCCTGCCGGCGCGGCGCGTGATCGGCGCCGTCGAGAATCAGCCCCGGCCGCTGGTGCGCGGTTGGCTCCTCGACCCGGCGGCGCCCGGGCGGCGGCGGCGGGCCGCCATTCACGCGGACGGCCGCCTGCGCGCGGTCGTCCGCGCCGAGGAGGAGCGCCGCGACATCGCGGGCTGGAAGCAGACCGACGGCCGTCACGGCTTCCTGTGGCGCCCCTCCGACGCCGCGGACGCGGCGGACGGGACGCAGATCGACGTCTTCGACGTCGAGACCGGCCGGCCCCTGCGGGGATCGCCGGTCCGGATCGAAGGCGGCGCGGCCATCGCGGCCGCCGCGCCGGGAGCCGCCGACCGGGGAGCCGCGGATGTTTCGTGACCGGGCTGCGCCGGCTGCGCCCGCGGCGATCGCCGAGGACATGGCGGCGCTCTTCCACGCCGAAACGGACCGGACGCCGCAGCCCCCCCGCACGGTCACGGCGATCCTGACCACGCGCGACGTCCCGCTCGAGGCGCGGCTGCTGGCCCCGGCGGTCCGGGCCTGCCGCGCGCGCCGCGACGCGGTGGAGGTCTGCGTGCTGCCCGCGCGGGACGGCGCGTTCGACGACGATACGCTGCGCAGCACGCTCGACGTCGAGCGGATCACGTGCATCCCGCCGCCGCGGCCGGTCGCCGCCGGCGGGCCGGTGCAGAGCGAGCTGCGGCACGCCTATCGCGCGTACGAGTTCCTGAAGACGCGGGCGCCCGATCTCGTGCTCGCGACGCAGACGCTCGGCGCGCCCTACTTCGCCCTCCGCAGCCGCGAGCTGGGGATCGGCCTGCAGCGGACGCGGTTCGGGATCGTGCTGGCCCCGTTCGAACTGCAGCGCCGCCTGAACGAGCACCGGATCACCACGGAGGCCTACGCGCTGATCCGGTTCCACCTGGAGCGGGCCGTCGCGGGTGGCGCCGACGTGGCGGTCGCGCCGTCGCGTCGGTTCGTGGAGAACGCGCTCCGGACCGGCGCCGCGGCGGAGGACAGCCCCTTCGTGGTGCTGCCCGAACGGGACACGGCGACGCCGCGCGCCGTGGCGGCGGGGCGGCGGGCGGGCTTCGTCATTCCCGACGTGGCGCCGCTGGCGCGCAACGTCGGGTTCTTCGCCACCGTGGCCAGGCGCCGCCCGGACGCGCTGCGCGACGCCGAAGGCCGGATCCGCCTCGCGGTGGACGCGCCGGACCACAACGGCGCGCTCGCGGCCCTGTGCGGGGAGCGGTTCGCGGGAACGGAGGTGACGTGGACGATCGGCGCCGGCCGCCGCGACCCCGGCCCCGGCGCCGGCCCGGCGCTGCTGTTCGTTCCGTACTGCGAGGACTTCTTCGCCCTCGGCGGGGCGCTCGCGCCGGCGCTGGGCGGCGCGCCGCTGGTCATCGGCGCCGGCGCCGCCCCCGGGGAGCCCTTCGAAGCGGCGGGCGTCGCGGTCCCGCCGTTTCCGGACGCGGTCGCCGACGCGATCGCCGACGCGGCGGCGGGGCGCCGGGCGCTCGGCCTCGCGAGCCGGCCGGCGGATCGCGAGACGCGCTGGACCCGCTACCTCGACACCCTCGCGCCGCCGGAGCCGGCCGGCGTCCGGGAGGGCCCGGCGCCGCGCGTCAGCGTCTGCATCCTGCACTTCAACCGCCCGGCCACGGCCGCGCAGGCGGTTGCGTCGGTGCTCGCGCAGACCTACGAGCACCTGGAGATCCTGCTCTTCGACGACGGCAGCCACGCGCCGGGCGCGGTCGAGGCGCTCGAAGCGCTGGTGGCCGTCCATCATGGCCGGGTCCGCCTGGTCCGGCAGGACAACCGGTACCTCGGCGCCGCGCGCAACCGCGCCGCGCGTGCGGCCGAGGGCGACTACGTCTACTTCCTCGACGACGACAACGTCCTGAAGCCGGAAGCGATTGCGACCCTGGTGCAGGCGGCGGAGACGATCGGGGCGGACTTCCTCGGCAGCTTCTCCGACATCTTCCGGAGCCACGGTCCGCCGGGGGCGGACGCCGCCGCCGGGTCGCGGATCCTGCAGGCCGGCGACGACGGCGGCTTCACCCTGTTCCAGAACGCGATTCTCGACGGCAACGCGCTCTGCCGGCGCCACGCCTTCCTCGAGCTCGGCGGCAACACCGAGGATTACGGCATCGGCAAGGACGACCAGGAGTTCTTCGCCCGGGCGATCCAGGCGGGCCGGCGCGTCGCCATCGTGCCCGAGGCGCTGTTCTGGGCGCGGCACGGGACCCGGGGGCTCAAGTCGCTGCACTTCGATCCGCGCGCCGGACATTTCCGCGTGCTCCAGGCGTACTGGCCGGCGATGGACCCGCGCTACCGGGGACTGCTGCTGCTGGCGCAGGGCCTGTTCGTCGAACGCGGGGAGTGGCTGGCGACCGCCTCGAAGCAGCTCGCCGCGGCGCGCCTCCGGCCGCTGATGGCGCTGGCCCGCCGCGGGCGGCGGCTCGGTTTCGACCGGCTCGCGATCGACGTCCAGCTCGACCCGAAGTGGCTCGAACGGGCGCGGCGGCGGCGCGACGCCGAACCGGAGGTCGAGCTGCGCCGGAACGGCCGCACGGTGGCGCGGGCCCACGCGCGCGACGCGGTCCGCAACGCCTTGCGGTTGCCGCTGGGGCTGCGCATGCGACCCTTCGGCGAGACCCTCTACAGCATCCACGACGCCGCGACCAGCGAGGCGCTGGCCGCGCTGGTCGTCCCGGCGCGACGGCGGGCGCGGCGTCTGGAAGGGGCCGTCGAGAACCAGCCGCGGCCGGAGGTGCGCGGCTGGTTGCTCGATCCGGACCACCCCGAGCGGAGCCGGTGGGTCGCCATTCACGTGGACGGGCGGCTCGCCGAAGTGGTGCACGCCGGGGAGTTGCGCGGCGACATCGCCCGCTGGAAGGGGACGAACGGCCATCACGGATTCTGCTGGCGCATTCCCGATGCAGTGGCGGCGGTGGACGGCGTGCGGCTCGACGTCTTCGACGCCGACACCGGCCGGCCGCTGCGCGGCTCGCCGGTGCGCACGACGGGCGGACTCGTGGTGGCCAGCGGAGCCGGTGCGCCATGACCCCGTCGTTCCCGACCCTGGACACGGATCTGCACGCTGCGCCCGGTGCGCCGGCGCCGGCTGCGCCCAAGCGCATCTGCATCGCCACGCTGGACGTCCCCGGCCGGACCGGAAACGACGGCCTCGACGAGGCGCGCCGGCATCTGGCGCGGATGCTGGCGGCGCGGAGCCACGACGTGGTCGTCGCCTGCGTTATCGACGACGCGGCCGACGAGGCGGGCCTGGCGGAGACCCGCGCCCGTTACGCCCGTCTCGGCGTCGCCGTCGAGCGCGTCGCGCCGCGCGACACCGGCAAGTCCCCGATGCGGCGGATCGGGGCGCCGACCTGGGCGTTGCTCGACTGGCTGCGCGCCCGCGCGGAGCCTTTCGACCTCGTGCACGTCGCCGACCGGCACGGGCTCGGCTACGGCCCGCTGCTCGCCAAGTCGCTCGGCCTGGCCCTCGGCGCCACGCATGTCGTGGTCGCCGGGGCGGCGCCCACACTCTGGACGATCGAGGGCAACCGGCAGCTCGTCTCCACCGAGGAGGAACTCGGCCGGGTCTTCCTGGAGCAGCGCAGCGTCGAGCTGGCCGACACGGTCATCTGCGGCAGCGCGCACCTGCTGGAGTGGATGCGCAAGGCGGGCTACGACCTGCCGGCGCGGTCGTTCGTCTGGCCCGATGCGGTTCCCGCGCCCGAACCGGCGGCGGCGGCCGCCGCCGGCCGCGCGGCGCGCGACGGCGCGGCGCTGGAGGAGGTGGTCTTCGTCGGCCGGCTGGAGCCGCGGGCGGGGCTGCTGCTGTTCGTCGATACGATCGACCGCCTCGTACGCCTGGGGCGCGCGCCGGCGCGGGTCACCTTCCTGGGCGGCCCGTCGGAGCGCCTCGACGGCCCCGGGCGCATCCAGCGCGCGGCCGCCGCCTGGCCGGTCGAGGTGCGGACGCTCACCGATTGCGACGCCGACGAGGCGCTCGCCCACCTGTCGCGGCCGGGGCGTCTCGCGGTCATCCCCTCCCTGCTCGAGAACTGCTCGACGACGGTCCTGGAATGCCTCCGGGCCGGCATTCCCTTCGTGGCGGCGGCGACCGGCGGCACGCCGGAACTGATCGCGGCGGAGGACCGCGACCGCGCCCTCGTCGCACCCGACCACGTCGCGCTGGGGGACAGGCTCGCAGCGCTGGCCGGCACACCGTTGCGCGCGGTGCGGCCGCGGTGGGACGCCGGCCGCACCCTCGACGTCTGGGCGCGTTGGCACGGCCAGACCGCCCCCTTCGACGCGGCGGCCGAGCGGTTCGCGGCCCGCGCGCGCGACGCCGCCGGAGAGACGCCGCTGGTCACCGTCTGCGTCGTCCACCACGAGCGGCCGGCGCTGGTGCGCATGGCGGTGGACAGCGTCCTCGCCCAGGACTACCCGGCGCTGGAGCCGGTGCTGGTCGACGACGGCAGTATGAGCACCGAGGCGCGCGCCGCGCTCGACGCACTGGAGGCCGCGCTCGGCGCGCGCGGCGGACGCGTCATCCGCCAGGAGAACCGCTATCTGGGCGCGGCGCGGAACCGGGGCGCGGCGGCGGCCCGGGGCGAATGGATCCTGTTTCTCGACGACGACGACGTGCTGTTTCCGGACGCGGTCTCCCGGCTGGTGCGCGCCGCGCGCTTCGCCGGCGCGGACTGCGTGCCGGCGACGAGCGTCGATTTTTCCGGCGACGGCGATCCACGCACCGATCCCGCGTCCTGCGGCCCGCCGATGCGCCACCTGGGACCGGCGCGCACCTGGGGCCGCGTGCGCAACGTGATCGGCTGCGCGTGCGTGCTGGTGCGACGCGACGTCTTCCGGGCCGCCGGCGGCTTCACCGAGGCATACGGCGTGGCCTTCGAAGACCTGGAGTTCTTCAACCGGCTGATCCTGACCGGCCGGCGCATCGCGCCCCTGCCTGATCCGGTCCACTACTACCGCCGGCATCGGACGACGAGCATGATGGGCCTGATGGACGACCGGCGGCAGGCGGAGACCGCGCGCGCCCGGGCGCTGGCGCCGCATCTCGAACGGCTGGCGGCCGACGAACGGGCGTACCTGTCGTACTCCGGCGCGCTCCACGTCGCCCGGATCGCCCTGTCGAACGAACTCGCGATCGCCCGACGCACCCTGTTGGCGAAGCTCGACGCGGCGCAGCGCACCCTGACCGGGCGCGACCGGCGCATCACGACGCTGTTGGCGAGGCTCGACGCGACGCAGCGCACCGCGACGGCGCGCCAGGAGCGGATCGCCTTGCTGTCGGCCCGGATCGACGCCATCCTGGGATCGAAGTCGTGGCGCCTGACTGCGCCGCTGCGCGCGGTTCATTCGTGGTGGGACGGCCGGCGCCGCGAGCGGCACGAACCATGACCGCGCCGATCCCCACCCTCGACACCGATCTGGTCCCCACGGCCGGCCTTGCGGCGAGCGCCGCGCCGAAGCGGATCTGCATCGCGACGCCGGACATCCTCGGCCCGATCAGGAACGGCGGCATCGGCACCGCCTGCCACCACCTGGCGCGGCTGCTGGCGGGGTGGGGCCACGAGGTGGTCATCGCCTATGTCGCCACCAGGGCGGCCGATGCCCGGCGCATGGCGAACACCCGCGCCCTGTACGCCCGCTTCGGCATCGGCTTCGAGCCGATCGTGCCGCGCCCGGCCGCCGCGAGCCCGCTGGCGCGGGTGCCGGCGCCGACCTGGACGCTGCTGGAGTGGCTGCGCGCCCGACCGCGGCCGTTCGACCTGCTCCACGTACCGGACTGGCGCGGGCTGGGCTACGGCCCGCTGCTCGCCAAGTCGCTCGGCATCGCCTTCGGAACGACGCACGTCGTCGTGACCGGGCACTCGCCGTCGCTGTGGGCCGCCGAGGGAAGCCGGCAGCTCGTCTCCACGGAGCGGGAGCTGGGCTGGGTGTTCATGGAGCGGCGCAGCGTCGAACTGGCCGACACCGTCATCTGCGTCAGCGCGCATCTGCGCGCGTGGATGCGCGACGCCGGCTACGCCCTGCCGGACCGGACCTTCGTCTGGCCCAACGCCTTTCCCGCCCCGGACCCGGCGCCGGCGGCCGAGGCCGCGCGCGCGGCGCGCGACGGGGCGCGGCTGGAGGAGGTGGTCTTCTTCGGGCGGCTGGAGCCGCGCAAGGGGCTCGTCCTGTTCGTGGACGCCATCGACCGGCTGGTGCGCCAGGGGCGGGCGCCCCGGCGCGTGACCTTTCTCGGCGGCGTATCGCCGCGCATCGACGGGCCGGGGCTCGTCCGGCGCGCCGCGCGCGAGTGGCCGGTCGAGGTGCGGACGCTCACCCACCTGGACGCCGTCGAGGCGGTCGCCCATCTGTCGCAACCGGGACGGCTCGCGGTCATCCCGTCCCTGCTGGAGAACTGCTCGATGGCGGTCCTGGAATGCCTGCACGCCGGCATCCCGTTCCTGGCCGCGGCCACCGGCGGGACACCGGAGCTCGTCGCGCCGGCGGACCGCGACCGCGTCCTCGTCGCACCGGATCACATCGCCCTCGGCGACCGGATCGCGGCGCTGGCCGCCGCCCCGCTGCGCCCGGCGCGGCCGCGCTGGGACTTCGACCGCGCGCTCGACGTCTGGGCCCGCTGGCACGCGCAGACCGCGCCCTGCGACGCGGCCGCCGAACGCTTCGCCGGACGCGCGCGCAACGCGGCGGCCGAGACGCCGCCGGTCACCATCTGCCTCGTCCATCACGAGCGGCCCGCCCTGGTGCGGATGGCCATCGACAGCATCCTCGCCCAGGACTACCCCGCGATCGAGGCGGTACTGGTCGACGACGGCAGCGAGAGCGCCGCGGCGCGGACCGCCCTCGAAGCCATCGAGGCCGAGTTCGGCGCGCGCGGCTGGCGCGTCATCCGCCAGGAGAACCGCTATCTGGGCGCGGCCCGCAACCGGGCCGCGGCGGCGGCGCAGGGCGAATGGATCCTCTTCCTCGACGACGACAACGTCCTGTTTCCAGACGCGGTCTCCCGCCTGGTGCGCGCCGCCCGCTTCGCGCAGGCCGACTGCGTCACCGCCGCCAGCATCCGCTTCTTCGGCGACGGGGATCCGCGGACCGATCCCCGATCGCACGGCACCCCGATCCGCTTCCTCGGCGCCGCTCGCGCCTGGAGCCACATCGCCAACGTGGTGGGCGACGCCTGCGCCCTCGTGCGCCGCGACGTCTTCGCGGCGGCCGGCGGCTTCACCGAGGAGTACCGGGTGGGGCTCGACGATCTCTGCTTCTTCAACCGGCTGATCCGGGCCGGCCGGCGCATCGAGACGCTGCCCGACCCCGTCTACTACTACCGCATCGGCAGCACGAGCATGAAGACCCGCAACCGCTCGCCCGAGGCGGCGCTCTTCCGGACCGTCGCGCCCTATCTGCAGGGCCTGCCGGACGAGGAACGGGCGTACGCCGCCTACGCGGCGGCGTGCACCGGGAACCCGGGGGGACGCATCGCCCGCTTGGCGGGCTGGATCCTGAGCAGGATCTGGAGCCGGACCCGGGAGTGGCGCGCCAGGTGGACGCCCTGGGCGTGACTGACCGCCGTCGGTGAAAACCGGACAGGGCCGCGATCACGGCGTGGCGCGCCGGGGCGACCCTGGATCCTCTTCAGCGGGCCCAGTACGGCGGCGGCTCGCGGTAGACGTTCTCCAGGTGCGCCGCCGCCGACGCGTAGTCGGCGAGACCCAACGTTCGCGCCGGCCCGTTGAACTCTATCGGCGCATCCACCGACATCTTGCCTTCGCCCCGGTCCTCCGCGTCGAGGCGCAGCTCCACCACCGTGAAGGCCGCCGCGGCGGGTCCGGAGCCGTCGCTGCCGGTCCACGGGCCGTTGCGATCCCAGCGGCCGAGGGGACGGTCGGTCACCAGCACGATGCGCTCGCGGCCGGCCTCGTCTTCCGTGCGATGGGCGTACTTCAGGGCGTAGCCCAGGCTGCCGCCGGTCCAGATGAAGCCGACCGTCTGCAGCTCCTGGAGCGCGTCCTCGAGCGCGCTGTCCGCCCCCGCCGTCTCGCCGGGCGCGGGGGTGAGCAGGGACACGATCGCCTCGCGATCCTCCTCGGCCGTCCAGCGGAGCACGTTGATCCGCAACTCCACCCCTTCCGAGCTCACGGCCCCGCTGGTGGTGCCCCGGAAGGTCTCCAGCTCGTCGGGCTGCGCGGCCGCCGGGGCCGCGAGCGCGACCACGAGGAGCAGACCGAAGACGACGACCCGGTTCACGAAAGCCGCGGGTGCAGACATGACGTACCCCCGTGAAAAGCGTGTTCGCATCGACCTCGAAGTATTCCCATCCATCTGTGTCCGTGTCAAGAGTCTTGATCGAAAGACAGATGGGATTACACTGCCCGCATGGAGCGCGGCCCCGTCGACGTGATGATCGAGCGCTGGGAGCGGGAGCGCCCCGATCTGGACGCCTCGTCGCTGGGAATCATCGCGCGGGTGACGCGCCTCGCCCGGGCCATCGACGAGGACGCCGCGGCGGCGCTGCAGGAGTTCAGCCTGAGCGACGTCGAGTTCCAGTTGCTGGCCGCCATCCGCACCGCGCCCGACTGCCGCGCCGCCCCGCGCACCCTGCTGCAGCCGCTGATGGTGACGTCGGGCGGACTGACCAACCGGATCGATCGGCTCGAGGCGGCGGGCTGGATCGTGCGCGCCCCCAACCCGGACGACCGCCGGGGCGTATTCCTGGAATTGACGGACAGCGGGCGCGATCTGGTGGACCGCGTGACCTCCGCCTACCTGCGGAACCAGGCGGAGATGCTCCGGGAAGCCCTCACCGACCGGGAACGTGCGACATTGGCGCCGCTGCTGCACAAGCTCCTCGACTCGCTGTCGGCGCGCAACACCCGCCGGCAGCCGCTCATACGCGCGCCGCGCGCGCCGGCGGACCCCTGATCGGACGTCAGGAGAGAGTCACGACGACGTTCAGCGCGTCGCCGTCGCGCAGGATCGTCACGGTGACGTCGGCGCCGGGCCGGTAGCGATCGAGGACGGCTCGCAACTCCCCCTGCGACGTGACCGGCTCGCCGTCGATGGCCTGAATGACGTCACCGACCTGCGTGACCCGCCGCCCGTTGCGCGAGACCTCGGTGCCCCGCAGCCCGGCGTCCGCCGCGCCGGACCCGCGCACGACGCTGACCACCAGCACGCCCGCAGTGCGCAGCCGTCCGAGGACGAACCGGCTCAGATAGCCGCGCGAGTCCATCGTGATCCCGAGCCGGGGCGGCGTGTACTCGCCGGTGTTGATGATCTGCGGCACCACCCGGCGCACCGTGTTGATCGGTACGGCGAAGCCGACGCCGGCGGATGCGCCCGAGGGACTCGCGATCTGCGTGTTGACGCCGATGAGGCGGCCGGCGCTGTCGAGGAGCGGTCCGCCGGAGTTGCCGGTGTTGATGGCCGCGTCGGTCTGGATCACGTCCTCGATCGGCGTGCCGTCGAGCCCTTCGATGCGGCGGCCGAGAGCCGAGACGATCCCCGTGGTGAGGGTCGCGCTCAGACCGAAGGGGTTGCCGATCGCGTACACGCTCTGCCCCACCCGCAAGGCGCCGCTGTCGCCGACGGTGACGGGGCGCAGCGCCGACGAGGGCGCGTCGATGCGCAGCACCGCCAGGTCGTGAGACGCGGAGCCTCCCACCCATTCGGCATCGTAGGTGGTCTGATCGTACGTGACGACCTCGACGGCCGAACCGCCGCGCACGACGTGGGCGTTGGTGATCACGTGTCCCTCGTCGTCCCAGAGGAAGCCGGTCCCGGTGCCCTGCGGCACCTCGCCGCCCAGGGGACGCCCGAACCAGTCGGTGCGCCGCGCGAGCGTGGTGATGTACACGACGGAGGGACTGGTCCGCTCGAACAGCTCGACCGTCGCCCGCTCGTCCGGCCGCAGATAAGACGGGATCGGCGGCAGCGCCCGCGGCGGCTGCCCGGCGGACGGCAACGGCGCGGCGACGCGGTGCGCCGGCGCCAGCGCAGCGGGCGCACAGGCGACGGCGGTGAGGGCGGCGGCCGTGACGACCGCCGCTGCGATCCAGGGCGCGGCGCCGCGCCGGCCGGCGCGCCTCCTGCGCGGGTCGTGTCGTGCGTTGCTCATGATTCGGCTCTTTCTCCTGCCGATCGCTCAGATGAGGGTCAACTGGCCGCTGCGCACCCAGCCGACCTTCCCGTCCTCCAGCACGATCTCGACCCACGCGTCGCTGCGCCGCTCCACCCGCACCCTGGTGCCCTCGTGCACGGTGAAGATCAGCAGCTCGTCGTCGCCCGACGGCGCGCTGTGCACCGCCGCCTCCTCCGCCATGATAACCGCCTCGTCGGGCCGGCCCACCTCCAGCTCGCGCGCCGCGAGGCTGAGGCCGAAGACCAGCGTCACGATCCCGGCCGCCGCCGCCGTGCGGCGCGACCAGATCGGGAGGGAGTCTCCCCGCCCGATGACGACGACGATCAGGGCCGCCATGGCGGTCAGCCAGGCCAGCGTCACGACGGCCGCCAGGGCGGGACGCGACAGCAGGTCCACCCACCAGCGGGCGACGCGGAAGAGCCAGAAGCCGGGGAGCGGCGTCACCTGATCCACGGTCAGCGAGCGCGCCAGGGCCAGGTTCGCCATGAGATCATCGTCGCGCGGCATGATCCGCCGCGCCCGCTCGTAGTGGAGAATGGCGGGCCCGAGCTCCCCCAGCCGGAACCACGCGTTCCCCAGGTTGTAGTGCAGCTCGCCGCTCTCGACGCCGCTCTCCAGGATCCGCTGGTACAGCTCGGCCGCGCCGGCGTAGTCCCCCTCCTGATAACGCCGGTTCCCCTCGTCGAAGAACGCCTCCTGCGCCGCCAGCGGCCCTGCGTTCCACGCGACGAGGAGTACCGCGGCGACGGCCCGCGGCAACCCGATGCACTTCATGACCGCAATGCCTCCCCCGGCGCCGTCCTCACCCTGGAGCTTCGGGTCCCGCGCCGGGCGGCCGACAGGCCTCATCACCGCAACGCCTCTCCCAGAGCGGTCATCGCCTGCTCGGCTTCCGCGAGGAGCGCGGCCGTCTCCTCGTCGTCGTCTCCGCCGGCCGCCTGCGGCGCGAACCGCTGCTGGTCGCACCGGTCGAGGCACGCCAGGTAGCGTTCGACCACCTCGCCGGCGGCGCCGCGCGCCGCGAGCGCGCGCCGGATGTCGTCGCGCACGAGCCCCGCCTCGGCCACGTTCAGCGAGTCGCCGAGGAAGCCGAGCAGGGCCTGACTGACGCCCGCCACGAACGCCTGGCGCTGCGCCGGGGCGCGGAGCGCCCGGGCCTGCGCCAGCCGCGAGTGCGCCAACCGGGAAGCCCGGCGTCGGCGGGCGTAGGCGACGTTGCCGGCCAGACGCTCGCGGTGGCGCCGCACGGCGAGCGCGCCGGCCAGGCCGAAGACCGGGACCAGCGACACCGTCCAGAAGATGCCGCTCCGGAACAGCTTGCGGTCGATGGGCACGAACGCCGACGTGGCGAGGCGAATGAACCGGATGTCCTGCCGGGCCGCCTCCAGCCGCGCGCGGCCGCCCCCGACGAGGACCGGATCGCCGGCCACGACGTCGCCCGTTACCTCCACCGTGACGGGATCCGACGCGGCGACCGCGTACCGCCCGCCGGCCGCGTCGAAGTAGGCCAGCTCGACGGCGGGAATGGTGTGCGAGCCGGGGGCGCGCGGCACCAGGACGTACTCGTAGCGCTTGACGCCGCTGACGCCGTTCGCCCCGGCGTCGAGCTGATCGCTCACTTCCGGAGGATAGACGTCGAAGTCGGCGGGAAACGCCACCTCCGGGTCGGGCAGCGTGCGCAGGTTGCCCGCGCCGCGCACGTCGAGGCGGAACGTGAGCGCCTCGTTCGTCGCGGCCTCCGCCGCGTCGAGCGACGTCGTCACGTCGAGGCGGCCGACCAGGCCGGTGAAGGCGGTGGGCCGGCCCGCAGCGGGCAGCGGGCGCACTTCGATCCCGATCGCCTCGGATTCGACGGGCACCGGCACGCTGCGGCCGAACAGCCCCCCGCCGAACGGGTCGCCGAAGCCGAAGGGATCGCTGAACAGCCCTCGCGAACGGACCCGCACCTGGGCCTCGAGCGCCAGCGGCTCGATGGTGCGGGGTCCGGCGCCGGTCGGGAACAGCGCCGCCCGCCGGACCACGGTGCTCGCATACTGCACCCCGCCGCGTACGATCTGCTCCACCTGCGGCGCGCGGGAGGAGGCGCTCTCCTCGACCCAGAACCCCGCGGCGCCGGGCGCCCGGACGATGCCGTACGACTCCACGTCCACGCGCGTGAAGAGGCGGTACTCGACCAGCACCGGCTCGTTGACCCACGGCTCGCGGGTGCTCACCGACGCCTCGACGAACAGATCCCCGGGACCGATCTCCACGCCGCCCCGCGAGCGGTCCGGCGCGCGCCGCGCGGGCGCCGTCCCGGCCGGCGTCACCCGAATCGTCAGCGGATCGGTCGCGTGGTCGTCCCCGCCGGCCCGCACCCGCACCGGGCCGACGTCGTGCGTCCCCTCCGCGACGGCCCGGAAGCGGGTACTGGTACGTGAACGACGTCGACGTGCGGCCGTTGACGATCTGCATCGACGTCTGCGTGCCGACGCCGAGATAGACGGCGAAGTCGGACAGGTCGGGCAGCCGTGGATCCTCGTCCGCCCGGCCGCCCCCCGACACCTCGACGTTCAGCGTGAACTGCCGGTCCACCGCCACCTCGGCGCGGTCGAGGTACGCGCGGACCGCCGCCTCCTGCGCCGCCGCGCCGGCGGACAGGCCGAGGAACAGCATTGCGAGCGCGCTTCTTCCCACCACCTTCACCAAGTCACCGTCACCACCGTCGTCCACGGCCGATACGTCACCACCGTCACCGCAGCTCCGCTTGCCGCCCAACCAACCACCACCAAGGGACGGTCGTCTCGCCAAGGTCGCCACGTCACCACGGTCGCAGCGTGCGCCGGCCGGGATCGGCGGACCGCCGCTGCCGGCGGATCCGGCCGGGGTCCTCGGTAATCGCCTGCAACAGCCGCTCCGCCTCCCCGCGGCTCATCTCGCCGGACTGCGGGCGGGTTTCCGCGTCACCGGCCTCCGGCTCCGACGGCTCGCCGTCCGGCTGCCGCCCCGGCTCGGGCCGGTCCCGCCCCGGCTGACCCTCCGGGTTCTCCTCCGGCGGCTGCGACCCGGGCGGTTGCTCCTCGGACGGCTGCGACCCCGGCGGCTGATCCTGCTCGTCCTCGCCCGATTCCTGCCGGTCCTGATTCTGCTCGGCGTCGTCGGACTGCTGCTGTTCCTGTTCCTGCCGCTGCAACTGCTCCAGCGCCACTTCCAGGTTATGCTTCGCGTCGGTATCGCCGGGGTTGCGGCGCAGCGCCTCCTTGTAGGCTTCCAGGGCGCCTTCCACCTGCTGCTGCCGGTACAGCGCGTTCCCCAGGTTGTACCAGGCCTGCGCCTCCACGGCGGGATCGGCCGACTCGATCGCCCCGCGGTAGGCGTCAACGGCGCGCTGGAACTCATCGGACTGGTACAGCGCGTTCGCATCGTTGAAGCGGATCACCGGCGAGTCGGGGGCGGCGCGCAACGCCTCCAGGTACCGCTCGTGGGCTTCGTCGTAGCGGCCTTCACGGTACAGCCGGTTCCCTTCCTGCACGTCGGCCCGCCCAGCCTGCGCCGCCGAGGTCGACGGCAACCCGACCATGGCCGCGGCCAGCACGACCACCGCGACGGCGGCGAACGGCGCCCGCATCAGCGCAACCTTCCGGCCCAGGCGTCCGGCGCGCGGCGCAGACATGAGAGAGACCATGCCGTATTTCGCCATCAACGCAACCTCCCCACCCAGACGTCCGCGACACGGCGGCGCTCGGGCAGCAGCGCCTCGGCGACGAGCAGCAGCAGCGCCAGGCCGAGAAATATCTGGTACTGCTCCTCGTAAAAGGTCACCTCGCGCGACTCGATCGCGTCACCCTCGCCGCCGGTCAGTTCCTCGACGAGCCGATCGAACGCCGCCCCGGATCCGGCGCCCGCGTGGTAGTAGGCGCCGCCGGTGCGGTCCGCCACCCGCTGCAGGGTCACGTCGTCGAGGCGCGTCGTCACGACGCTTCCCTCCTCGTCCCGCAGGAAACCGTTCGGGGCGCCGGTCTCGTCGAAAATCGGAATCGGCACACCCTCGGTCGAGCCCATCCCGACCGTGTGGACGCGCACCCCCTCGGCCACCGCGCGCTCGACGGCGGCGTCGATCGCCCCTTCGTGATCTTCCCCGTCGGTGATGACGACGAGCTGGCGGTTCCGCTCTCCCGCCTCGCCGAACCCGTCCAGCGCCACTTCCACGGCCTGGCCGAGGTCGGTCCCGGGCACCGGGACGAGGTCCGGCTCCATGGCGTTGAGGAACAGCGCGGCCGCCGCGTAGTCCAGGGTCAGGGGACTCTGCACGAACGCCTCGCCGGCGAACGCCACCAGCCCGATCCGATCCCCGTCGAGCCGCTCGATCAACCGGCCCACGGCCAGCTTTGCGGCGGCGAGGCGGTCGGGTGCGACGTCCGCGGCCTCCATCGACGCCGACAGATCGAGCGCCACCACCACGTCCTGCCCCTCGCGCCGCACCGTCTCGACGCGATCCCCGAACTGCGGCCGGGCGAGCGCTGTCACGAGCAGCACGACGGCGGCGAGCATCAGCACCGTGCGCGCCATCCGTCCGCGCCGGCTGACGGCGGCGGTGAGCCGGTCGATCCGCCCGCGCTCCCCGAAGCGGTCCAGGGAGCGCCGCCGCCGCGTGACGGCCCACCACTCCAGCGCCACCAGCGCCGGCAGCAGCAGATACCCGTAGAGCAGGCTCTCGGCCCCGAAGCGGAACATCAGCCGGCCACTTCCCCTTCCACGCCCACCCCGGCCGTCACGGCAGCCGCCTCAGCACCGTCCGGCCGAGGGCGGCCTCCAGCAGCAGCAGCCCGAGCCCGGCCCCGAGCGGCAGGTGGAACAGCTCGCCGTAGCGCGTGAACGACGTCATCTCGATCTCGGTCGTCTCCAGGGCGTCTATGTCCTGATAGACGCGCTCCAGGCTCTCCCGGTCGGTCGCCCGAAAATAACGGCCGCCGGTCGCCGACGCCATCTCCTCCAGCGCCTCGTCGTCGATGTCCACCTGCATCGATACGGTGCGCCGGCCGAACAGCGGATCGTCCACCGGCACGCGCGCCGCACCGCGGGTGCCGGCCCCGACCGCGTAGATCCGCACGCCGAGCGCCTGCGCCATCTGCGCCGCGGTCGCCGGATCGATCGAACCCCGATTGTTCCGGCCGTCGGTCAGCAGCACGATCACCTTCGACTCGGCGGTCGAATCGGCGAGCCGCTTGACGGCGGTGGCCAGTCCCATGCCGATCGCCGTCCCGTCCTCGATGACTCCCACCTCCAGATCCTCGATCAGCGTGGTCACCACGCGGTGGTCGAGGGTGAGCGGCGCCTGCGTGAACGCCTCGCCGGCGAAGACGACGAGGCCGATGCGATCGCTCGGTCGCCCGCGGACGAATTCCGCCGCGGCCTGCCGGGCCGCCCCGATGCGGTTCGGCTCCAGGTCCTCGGCCAGCATCGAGCTCGACAGGTCGAGCACCAGCACGATGTCGATACCGTCGGTGGCGACGTTCTCGGCCGTCACCCCGGCCTGGGGTCGGGCGAACGCGACCGCCAGCAGCGCCAGCGCCAGCAGGCGCAACCCGAACGGCACGTGCCGCCAGCGTCCGGTGCGGCGCCGATCCGCCCGGATCAGCCGGTCCACCGCCGAGTAGCGCACCGTGCCGAGCGTCCGCTCGGCCCGCGCCGCGTACCACCAGACCAATGCCGGCAGCAGGAGCAGCAGGAGCAGGTAGTACGGATCCACGAAACGGTCGATCATGCTGCGTCCGCTTCCAGGGAGTGCCACGGCGCGCCGGACACGTGGCGGCCGCCGACGAACCGATCGATCATGCCGTACCCGCCTCCGCGGGAGCCGGTTCCGCGTCCGGGCCGGACTCCGGGGCCGGAACCACCACGCGCGTGCGGTCCACCAGGCTCCGCCCCAGCGGGAGCACCTCGCGGCAGCGTTCGAGAACCGGTCGATCCTTCGCGAACTTCACCAGGTCGCAGCGCTCGAGAAGCCGCCGGAAATCGAGGAGGACCTCCTCGTCGACCTCGCGGCCGCGCAGGCCGTCGAGCACCTCTCCCGTCGTCATCTCCAGCGCGTCCACGCCGAAGCGCCCCTCGACGTAGGCCCGGACGACGTCGGACGCCCGGATGTGGAACGTCTTGATCTCCCCCCGGTCCGGCAGCCGCTCGGCCTCCAGTGCACGAAAGGCTTCGTAGGCGATCTCGTGCGGGGGACGCGGCGGGGCGGCCGGCGCCAGGATGCTGTGCGGCGCTCGCCCGCGGCCGCGCCGCCCGAGCCGATACGCGATCCCCGCCAGCAGCACGATCCCGGCCAGCCACGGCAGGAGCGCCAGCACGTTCAGCGGGATGTCGAGCGGCCCCTTGATGGCGCGGATGTCGCCGCCGTCGTCCAGGCCGACGCTCGCCACGGTGACCGGCCACGGCTCCGTCGCCAGCGTCACCGTGTTCCCCTCCGCGCCGCGCAACTCGATCTCGACCGCCGGCGCCTCCAGGTCGCCCAGCTCGAACGCGGTGAGGACGAGCACCGCGCCCGACACCGCCCGGTCGCCCTCGACGCGCGGTTCGTCGATGCGGCGCTCCAGCACCTCGAACGGCCCGAGGGCCTCCGGCTCGGGCCAGACGACCGACGCGCCGGCGTCGTGCTCCACCCGGATGGCGAGCCGCGCCCGGTCGCCGACCGCGATCTGCGCCGGCTCCAGGGTGGAGCTGACCGCGGGCGCCCCGCTCTGGCCCGCCACCGGGACGGCGAGCGCGAGGACGAGAGACAGAGCGCAGACCGCTCGGATCGAAACACACGGAACGCAGGTGAACGCACTCCACGGTCCGCCCCGGCCGCGCCGCGGGGCGGTGGGGGCACGTTTCACCCTCATCGGAACCGCCTCGCCCGTTCGCGGAAGAACCGCATCAGCCGCTCGATGTATGGCCGGTCGGCCGCCACATCGACAACGTCCACCCCGGTCCGCCGGAAGAGCCGCGCGCGGGCCTCCCCGGCCGCCCGCGCGTCCGCCGCGAACGCCTCCCGGAACGCGCGGTCCGACAGGTTGACGGTGACGCGCGCCCCCGTCTCCGCGTCCTCGAAGTCGACGAAGCCGATGGCGGGCAGCTCCGCCTCCCGCCGGTCCCCGATGCGGACGGCGACCAGGTCGTGCCGCCGGGCCGCGACGGCCAGTGCCTGCTCGTGCCCCGTGGCCAGGAAGTCGGAGACGACGAACACCACGGCGCGGCGCGAGACGACGCGGGCGAGATACTCCAGGGCGGCGCCGACGTCCGTCCCCCTTCCTGCCGCCCGCGTGTAGAGCAGCTCGCGCAGCACCCGCAGCACGTGGCGCCGGCCCTTGCGCGGCGGGACGAACTTCTCGATGCGGTCGCTGAACAGGATCAGCCCCACCTTGTCGTTGTTCCTGATCGCGCTGAACGCCAGGATCGCGCAGATCTCGGCCGCCACCTCCTCCTTCATCCGCCCGCCGGAGCCGAAGTCGCCCGAGCCGCTGACGTCGACCAGCAGCACGACGGTCAGCTCGCGCTCCTCCTCGAACACCTTCACGAACGGGGCGCCGGTGCGCGCGGTGACGTTCCAGTCGATGCTGCGGATGTCGTCGCCGTACTGGTACTCCCGCACCTCCGCGAAGCTCATCCCCCGGCCCTTGAAGACGGAGTGGTACTCCCCGGAGAACACGTCGTTCACCAGACCGCGCGTGGCGATCTCCACCCGCCGCACCTGCCTGAGCACCTCCCGCGGGATCATGATCCGTCTACGGCACCTCTACCTTGCCCAGGACGCGGTTGACGACGTCGTCCGGCGACACCTCCTCGGCTTCCGCCTCGTAGGTGAGCAGCACCCGGTGGCGGAGCACGTCGAGGCCGATGGAGCGCACGTCCTCCGGCGTCACGTAGCCGCGCCTGCGCAGGAACGCATGCGCCCGCGCGGCCCGGGCGAGGTTGATGGTGGCCCGCGGCGAGGCCCCGAACGCGACGAGCTGGGTCAGGTCCTTCAGGCCGCAGCTCGCCGGCTCGCGGGTGGCGAAGACGAGATCGACGATGTAGCGCTCCACCTGCGGGTCCATGTAGATCATCTCCACCGCGGACCGCGCCCGGCGGACGTCGTCGGGATGGACGACCGGCTCGATCGTGGCCTCCGCGCCGGTGGCCATCCGGCGCATGACCTCGATCTCCTCGTCCTTGCCCGGATACCCGACCACCACCTTGAACATGAACCGGTCGACCTGCGCCTCCGGCAGCGGGTAGGTCCCCTCCTGCTCGATCGGGTTCTGGGTGGCGAGCACCAGGAACGGCTGCTCCAGCGGGTACGTCGCGTCGCCGATGGTCACCGTCCGCTCCGCCATCGCCTCCAGCAGGGCCGACTGCACCTTGGCGGGCGAGCGGTTGATCTCGTCGGCCAGGATGAGGTTGGAAAAGATCGGCCCCTTCTTCGTCCGGAACTCGGAGTGTTGCGGGTCGTAGACGAGCGTCCCGATCAGGTCGGCCGGCAGCAGGTCGGGCGTGAACTGGATGCGCCGGAAGGTGGTGTCGACGGCCCGGGCGAGCGTCCTGACGGTCAGGGTCTTGGCCAGCCCCGGCACCCCCTCCATCAGCACGTGGCCGTCGGCCAGCAGCCCGATGACCAGCCGCTCGACCATGGCGCGCTGCCCGACGATGACGCGCCCGACCTCGCCCAGCAGCCGCTCGACAAAGGCGCTCTCCTGATGGATCTTTTCCTGTATCGCTTCGATGTCGTGGTGCATGTCGTACGTCCGATCGTACCAGGGTGCCACACCCGCATGTCGCTTGCAATCAAGAATCTTGACACAGAGTCATGCCGCGTGGTACCTCTCGGCGTTGCGCCCGTTCGTGCGGAAGCAGACTCGCGACGGCGCGCACGGGCGCGGACGCCGGGAGACGGAAACCTTCGGCAGCGCCACCGCGGACACCACGACAGCGTGCACGGACGCGGCCTCCAGAGGGCGTCCGGCGGTATGATCCGGGGCAAGATCATGAACGAACTCAACAAGACGGCCACCTTCGTCGGCATAGCCCTCGTCCTCGGCGTCGTGGCGTTCGCCAGCGCCCCGCGCCGCGCGGTCCCCGATCTGTTCTTCGACGTCGGCGAGCCGTTCTTCCCGGAGTTCACCGACCCGGACGCGGCGGCCAGCCTCGAGGTGATGGAGTTCGACGAGGAGACCGCCTCGGCCACCCCGTTCCAGGTGACCAACCAGGGCGGGCTGTGGACGATTCCGTCGCACCACGACTACCAGGCCGACGGCGCCGAGCGGCTGTCGAACATCGCGGCGGACGTCATCGCCCTGGTCAAGGAGGACTACCGCTCGGACAACGTCGCCGACCACGAGGCGCTCGGGGTGATCGACCCGTCGGATCTGACCACCTCCAGCCTGGTCGGCCGCGGCACCCGGGTGACCGTCCGCGACGCGAACACCGAGATCCTCGCCGACCTGATCGTGGGCAACCGGGTTCCGAACCGGCCCGGCCTCCGCTTCGTGCGGATGCCCGAGCAGAAACGGGTCTACACGGCCCGCTTCGAGGCGAACGTCTCGACCCGCTTCGAGGACTGGATCGAGCGCAACCTGCTGGAGGTCGAGCGCGACCAGGTGAACCACATCGTGCTCAACGAGTACACCGTCGACGAGGTCACCCGCCGGGCCAGCGCGCCCGACGAGTTCACCCTCGACAAGGTGGACGACACCACGTGGAACGGCACCGGCGTGCCCGAGGACCAGGAAGTCGACTTCGTCGAGGTCAACCGCCTCGTCGGCGCCGTCATCGGCCTGCGCATCGCCGGCGTGCGCCCGAAGCCGGCCGGGATCACCGGGAACCTGCGCGACGCCGCCATGGCCGGCCGCATCAGCCAGACGGACGTCATCGATCTGATCAACAAGGGCTTCTACCCCACCGCCGAGGGGGGCCTGCTCTCCAACGAGGGCGAGCTGCTGGTCCGCACCACGGAGGGCGTGCTCTACACCCTGCGCTTCGGCGAGATCGTCTACGGCCGCGGCGACGCCATCCTGCTCGGCAGCGACGAGAGCGACGAGGAGGAGACCGGACCGGGCGAGAACCGCTACGTCTTCATCACCGCCGAGTTCGACGAGGCGGCGCTCCCGGAGCCGGACGCCGCGGACACCGACGCCCACGCTTCGTGGGAACGCCGGGTCGCCGAAGGGCGGGAGAAGGCCGAGCGCCTCGCCGCCCGCTTCGCCCGCTGGTACTACGTCGTCGCGGCCAGCAGCTACGACCGCATCCACAAGCCGCGCGAGGACTTCCTGAAGGACCGGGAAGAGGAGGACGCGGGCGCATAGGCTGAACGGGGCGTCCGAGTACGCCGTCTGGCGGGTCCACGACCGGCAGATCGACTGGTTCGTGCTTACACAGATGACGAGTACCGGCGGCTGGAACCCGACAAGGCGGGAGTCCTCCACAGCGCGGTCTTTCCCGGCCTGCGGCTCGCCGCCGAAGCGCTCCTGGCCGGCGACCTCGCGGCCGTGCTCGCCGAGTTGCAGCGCGGCCTCGACAGCGGCAAGCACGCCGCGTTCGTGAAGCGCCTGCGGACGGCGTCACAGGCTGCGTGATTACGGCCAGCATGTCCTCGTGAACGCGGCGCCGGTAGCGACGGCGGTCGCCGGCTGCTGCGCACCCGGATCGAGAACCTCCAGGCGAACGCGAGGCGGCAGGACGGCCGACACGAACAACCCGGGGAAGCAGGCTGTTTTCCGCGGAGGGTGGCATCCACTACCCTTCCGCCGATGATCGTCGATCCGTACTTCTACCTCGCCGCAACCATTGCCGTGCTCATCGTCGGGATGGCCAAGGGCGGCTTCGGCGGCGGCATCGCCGTCGTCGGCGTGCCGCTGATGGCGATGGTCGTCAGTCCCTTCCAGGCGGCCGCCGTCATGCTGCCGATCCTCATGGTGATGGACGTCCTGGCCATGCGCGCCTACCGGGGCCGGTGGGACTGGCGCAACCTGCGCATCCTGCTGCCGGCCGCGATGCTCGGCACGCTCCTCGGCTTCGTGACCGCCCGCGCGATCTCGGCCGACGGACTCCGCGTCCTGGTCGCCGTCGTCGCGCTCGTCTACGCGGTGCAGTACTTCCGGCGCCGCCCCGGCGACCGGACCCGTCCCCCGCGCCCCGGCCCCGGCCTGCTGTGGGGCGCCACGGCCGGCTTCACCAGCTTCTCGATCCACGCCGGCGGGCCGCCGCTGCAGGCTTTCCTGCTGCCGCAGCGGATGCATCGGACGACGTTCCAGGCCACCAGCGTCCTGTTCTTCTTCGTGGTCAACTGGTCGAAGGTCGGCCCCTACTACTGGCTCGGCCAGTGGACCACGGACAACCTGCTGACGTCGCTGGTCCTGCTGCCGCTCGCACCGGTCGGGGTCTTCCTCGGCCGCTACCTGCACGACCGGGTGGACGACGAGCTGTTCTTCCGGGTCGTCCACGCGTCGCTGTCCGTGATCGGCGTCAAGCTGCTGTACGACGCGTCAGGCGTGTGAGGCATCGTCTCGCTCGCCGCTCTCGCCGGCCCATCGGCCTTCGAGATGGAGGACGAACCGGAGCTGACGAAGGTCTTCGACACCCGGCTAGAGGCGCTGGGCCGGCGGTGGGGCCTCGAACTGCCGTCGTTGCGACGCTACCGGGAGGGGAGCGACGGGGAGGTTTCATCCGCGTCGGCGGAATCGTCCACACGCGATCCGTCACGTCGATCTCGGTCCACAGCACCCCGCTTCCCGAGTCCGCCAGGCGGCCTCCTTCCCTCCGCCGGTCGCGAACCGGCAAACCCAAGGCCGCCTCGCCCTCGCCGCGAGCCAGCCAATCGGCTGCAGTAACCGCAGGATCCGGAGGCGGGGACCCGCGTCGGCGCGGGCGCCGCCGCCCGTTGCGGCGCCGGGTTCCGTTCCCGGTGAAGGGGACCGGCAATGGTCGGAACCGTGCTGACGACGGCGGTGCTGACCTTCGGCATCCTGCGATTCGTCGCCGAGCAGGTCGCGGGCGGCGCGTTACTGACGTTCACCCGGAACGGACTCCGCTCGAATCTCCCGCCACAGCCGGAGCGCAGCCGGGAAGTCGCGGTCCGCCAGCGCGGCCAGCGCCAGCATGGTCAGGGACTCGGGAGACCGGTGGAGCGCGCCGGCTCGGCCGGCACAGGTGCGGGCCTCCACGCGGTCGCCGCGATCGAGCGCGGCGCGGGCCTGCCGGCGGCGACGGGCCGCGGCCCGTTCTATCGCCAGCACCTGACGCAGGTCGGTCCGGCAGCGGTGACAGGACGGCCCGCCGGCATACCGGGCGCCGCAGGTCGGACAGCGTTCCACGTTGCTGCTCCAGACAGTCGACTATTCCAGATAGAAGAGGATCTCGTCGAGCTCGCGCCGCAGCTCGGCCGCCTGCTCGGCGCGGCCTTCCTTGACGGCGTCGCGGAGATCCTCCATCAGGTTGATCATCTCTTCCCGGTCTTCGGCGGGTGCGGCGTCGAGGGCCTGTTCGGCCCGCGCCAGGGCGTCTCGGACATCCCCGGCCACGTCCGCGGGAACGGCGGGCGGCGGCGGAGACGGTTCCGCGCCGCCTCCGGCCGTCGCGTCTCCCGCGTCGGCGGCGTCCGCTTCGCCCTCCGCGCCGGCCTCGTCCCAGAGGGTCGAGACCCGCTCGCGGGCGGCGCCGAGGGCCTCGGCGGTGGAACGCCCGATGGCGTTCTCGACCACGCCGCGGATCTCGCGTCCGGTCGCCCGTTCCCGGCCGTGGACGTGCAGCAGGCCGTCGAGGTCGAGTCTGTACGTGAAGAGCAGACCCTGCCCGCGGGCCCCCCGCCCGCCGGTTCAGGCCGCTGAACAGGAAGGTGCCGATCTCCACGTTCTTCAGGGCGTCCGGATCCTCCCCCTGATAGACCTTGATCTCCACTTCTTCCTGGTCCTCGAACATGGTGTAGAAGACCTCGGTGCGGGTGGCCGGCAGCTTGCTGTTGCGCCGGATCAGGGGCACGTACTCGTGCATGTACGGCGCGCCGTACAGTTCCCCGGCGGCGCTGGTGCCGAAGGTGTAGGGCGTGATGTCGACCAGCACCGCCTGCATGTCCTGCCCCGTTTCGATCCCCGCCTGCACGCCGGCGCCCAGCGCGACGCACAGGTCCGGATCGACCTCGCCGTGCGGCTCCTGCCCCAGGCGCTCCGTCAGGACGGCGGCGATCCGCGGAATGCGGGTGGAGCCGCCCACCAGCAGCACGCGGTCGAGCTGGCTCGGACGCATGTCGGCATCCTGCAGCGCCGTGGTCACGGCCTGGAGCGAGCGGTCGAGAAACGGCTCGAGGTCGCTTTCGAAATCGGCGCGGCTCAGCTCGCAGGCGAGATGCATGGCCTCGCCGGCGACCGATCCGACGTGATCCTCCTCGACGCGCACGTAGGGTTGATCCGACAGCTCGATCTTGGCGCGTTCGGCCGCTCGTCGCAGCCGCGCCTGCAGAAGGATGTCGTCACGGGCGTTCTCGAGCCCCAGCTCCCTCTGGATATGCGTGTTGAGGCGTTCGAGGACGAGCGCGTCGAAGTCGTCTCCGCCGAGCTGGTTGTCGCCGGCGGTGGCCAGCACCTCGACCACGCCTTCCTCGATGCGCACCACCGAGACGTCGAACGTGCCGCCGCCCATGTCGTAGACGAGCAGGGTGCGACGCTCCGCGCCCCCGCTCTCGTAGCTGAGGGCGGCGGCCGTCGGCTCGTTGATGATCCGGACGACGTTCAGGCCGGCGATCTCCCCCGCTTCCCGCGTCGCCTGGCGCTGGGCGTCGGTGAAGTAGGCGGGGACGGTGATGACCGCCTTGCGCACGTCGCGGCCGAGCGCGCGGTCCGCCCGCTCCTTGAGCGCCTTGAGGATGAAGGCCGAAACCTCCTGCGGCGTGTAGGACTCGTCGCCCATCCGCACGCGCGTCCCGGAACCCATCAGGCGCTTGACGGAGAGCACGGTCCGCTCGGGGGCGGCCGCGTACTGGTTGCGCGCCTGGCGCCCGACGATGACGGCGCCGGTGTCGTCGAGTCCCACGCACGAGGGCAGGATGGCTTCGCCGCGCTCCTCGACCACCCAGGGCTTCCCGCCGGTGACGATCGTCACCTCGGAGTTCGTGGTGCCGAGATCGATGCCGATGACGGGGTCGTCCGCGTTCGTCCTGGCTTCCATCGGCATCACTCCCGTGCCTGACGCCGGTTCACCGCAACGTCGGCAAGACGCAGCACGTCGTCGTGCCGCACGAACCCGCTCCGCAGCTCCTCGACCACCTCGCCGTCCCCGGCGGCAGCGACACGACGCGCTTCGACCGCGTGCATGACCCGGCTGTCGAACGGTCGTCCCACGGTCGGCACGCGCCGGACCCCGAACCGCGACAACAGCCGATCGAACCGTCCGATCGCCAGCTCGTAACCTTCGACCACGCCGTCGACACCCCGCGGAGGGCGCTTGAACAGCCGGGGCCGCTCGCGCAGCCGGACCGCGGCGGCCCGCCCTCGCACCAGGGCGTCGCGCACCTCCAGGGTCTCCACGAGACAACGGTCCTCGGCGGTTCTGGAGATGCGCTTCTCGAACGCCGCCAGCGTCTCGTCGCAGCGCTCCGCCCGCCGGGACGCCGTGTCGTACCGCTCCGCCGCGGCCGCCAGTTCCCGGCCCGCCCGGGCCTGTTCCCGGTTCTGCAGGCGGATCTCCTGACGCAGCGCGGTGAACTCGGCGAACAGATCGCGCAGGTCGCAGTCGGCCGCGTCCGGTTCCTCGTCCTCGGGGAGTTCATCTTCCGCCGCGTCGAGCCACTGCCGGAAGTCCTCCAGCACCCGCCGCTTCCAGTCTTCGCCCGGTTCACTCATGCAGCTTCCCTTCGGCCGCCAGCAGGGTCTGCAGGCCGGGCGGCCTGCGGCGATCCGGACAAGCCTTGACCAGCGCGTCGAGCGCGAGCTCGAAATCACCGTAGCCGGCCATCCCGAACAGCTCCGTCTTCACGCGCGCACGAGCGTCCTTCAGGGCTTCGCCGGCAGCCGTGATCTGCTGGAAACGTTCGGGGTCCCGGCCGGGCGGGTGCGCGCGCACCCGCTCCAGGTAACGCCGGCGAATCTCCTCGCCCGTCGCCGACGGGGACAATCCCAGTACGAGATAGGGGACAAGCATGGTCCTGCCTTCTAGCGGCGCCGTTTCTTCCTCTTGCGGGGGAACAGCAGGGCGTGCAGCTCCGGCGTCAGTCGGTCACGGAGGCCGGCCGTCTGGCAGTCGCGCGCCAGCCGATCCAGCTCCTGCCGCGCCAGCGGTTCCGCCCGCAGATTGCCGGCGAACTCGCGCAACACGGACGGCGCCTCGCCACGCAGTCGATTGTCGTCGATCAGGTCGTCCAGGCGGTCGAGATCGTCGAATATCTCGCGATCGAACAACATCCCCTGCGTGGCGTCCTGCGGCGCGTCCGCCGCATCCTCCGCCAGCGCCCGCCGGAACCGTTCGACCAGCGACGGATCATCGGGATCCGGCGCCACTCCCCGCGACGAGCCGGCCCGTCCGCGCGGCCGACCTTCGGCTTCCAGCAACTCCCCGATCGAGGCCAGCAGTTCATCGAGCGACGGCGGCCCCCCGCCGAGCGCGGCCGGCCCCACGTCCAGCGCTTCGAAATCGAACGTCAGCAGCGCGTGGCGCAACGGTTCCTGCGTGTGCCGGGCAAGCCTGGCCCCGGCCGCCCGCAGCCGCTCGCGGGTGGCGGTGTCCGCCCTCTTCAGCACCTCCTCGAAGCGGCGGGAATCGTGGTCGCTGCCGTCCTCGTAGCGGATCACGGCCAGATAGAAGAGCAGCAGCGGATCGCGCCGGGGTTTCCTGACGCCGCGCAGGCGGCGTTCGATCTCGCGGCGAACCCGGGTCCGCCCGCCGCACTCCACGAGGATGTCGAGGACGGCCGGCAGGCGTTCCGCGTCCACGCGCTCGAGGAGTGCGGGCCACCAAGGGGCGAAGATCGGCGCGAGCCGCCGCTCGTCGTAGAGCAGGTCGAGCTCGACGGGCAGCGGCTCGAACAGCCGGGCGACCTCGTCCGACGCGCACTCGCCGACGCGCGCGACCCGGTCGGCCAGCAGGTCCTGCACGGCAGCGACCATTTCCGGACTGACGTTCCTGACGTGGCTGCCGTCCCGCAGGTCACGCGCCAGCAGGGCGAGCATCCACAGCTGCGCGCCCGCCGGCAGCCCCTCCAGACAGGAAGCGACCGTCGCCGCCGCGTCCGCGCCGTCCGACACCATCTCCAGCAGCAGCCGTTTCGCCGGAAGCACCGGCGCGGTCACCTTGCGTCCGAGTTCCTCGGCCCGCTGCAGGTCCCGGTCGGCCAGTGCGAACCGCCCCTTCCTCCGGCTCTGCTCGGCCGACTTGAGGAAGCCGACGGCTTGCAGATCCAGCAGCCGATCGTCGTGGGGAGCCAGCTCCCGCGCCCTCGCCAGCGCGCTCTCGGCCTGGCGGTACGCGTTCCTGGAATAGTGGAGGGTGGCCAGTTCCAGCCAGGGGGTCGCATCGTCGGGGAACCGGTCCGCCATGTCCTGCAGGACGCGCTGGAGCCTCCGTTTGTCGGCGGCCTGCCCACGCAGCAGCTCGAGGAGAAAGAGGTAGCCGTCGCGATTGTCCGGATCGGCCTCGAGACTCGCCATCATCAGCTCGGCGAAGACCATCCCGGGGGTCTCCAGAGGCCGGCCCAGCAGCAGGGTCAGTCCCGTCTCCATCTGTGGGATCAGGAAGTCGGGATGCATGGCGGTGCGGCCCGTACGCGCCAGCGCCTCCAGCACGCACGCCCTGGCCAACGCCCGATCGCCGGCGCGGGGAAACTCCGCCGGCAGCGCATCGAACAGGGCGGGGGCCGGACCGGGATTCCACAAGTCGGGCGCCACCTGCTGGCCCAGGAGGAGCAGGCGGGCCATGACCCCGGTCACCCGCTCGGCCGGCAACAGACGCTGCGCCAGCCCTCCGAGGGAGGACACGGGGAACAGGTCCCGGGCCGCCGCCAGCGCCGCGATCTGCAACAGGTCCAGCCGGGCCCGGTCGGGATCTTCCGGGTAGAGGGCGCCGGCCAGATTCTCGATCGCCGTCCCGACCGCACGGACCTTGCGCTTGTTCAGGGCCCGCTTCAGCTCGCCGGCCAGGACCGATACCCTCGCGCGATCGCCCGCCAGCACGGACGTCCCGCTCGAGCCGTCGCCACCGCCGTCGCCGGCGACCACGCGCCGGCATTCGGCGACCGTGCCGGCCAGGACGAAGTCGTCCGGCAGGAGATCGAGAATGCGATGCAGCCCGGCGTCGTCGGCGGCTTCGAAACAGACCATGGCCTTGCAGAACAGGCGCCACGCGGCGAAAGGCGAATGCCTCGGCACTCCCCGCAGAAGGCTCGCGGCCTGCGCCCAGTCGCCGGCATCCATGGCCCCCAGACCGGACCGCACCTCGCCGGCGTCCCGCCGCAACGGGTGGTTCTCGTCGAGGACTTCCAGCGCTTCCCAACACCGCTGGACGACCAGTCGATCCGCCAGCACCCGCTCCACCCGGAGCATGGCCGGCCCCGCGACCAAGTGGCCCGCGTAGGCCGCCAGGGCGTCCGCAGCATCCAGATAGCGGACGTACAGGACCCAGTCGTCTTCCGCCAGCGCCGGCAGCGGGATGGACGCACGATAGCGGTCCGCGCGCACGCGCGTGGTGGCCGCTTCCTTCTCCATCCCCTTCGCCGCGAGTTGCCGGGCGCGCTGGACGGAAGCGCAGAAGGACAGCACCGGCAGCACCGGCAGACTGTCGTCCCGGTCCCGCGCCTGCCGGATCAGGTCGAGCGCCGTGCGCCCGTCTCCCCTTTCGAGGACGTCCCGCGCCTGATCCAGCAGACGTCGAGGGGAGGCGCGCGGCGCGCGCGCCGGCGCTGACCGTTTGCGATTACCGCGATTGTGCCGGCCGGGCACCCTCTATCGTCGAGCCGCAGGGTTTCGAAAGTTCTCGACGCCGATGAGCCGCGGGCGGCGCAGGTCGTCGAGGTCAGGCCAAAGTTGACGATATGGTACTACTTCTCGCGAAACATCTTCGTCGAGCCCTGCAGCGCGTCCTTCACGGTCTCCGCCGCTCGTACTACCGGTGGAACGCCGCGATCTCCTCGACTACGCGATCCTGCATCGCGGGTGTCAGCTCCGGATAGATCGGCAGCGCCAGCGATTCGGCGGCGGCGTCCTCGCTGAGGGGAAACGCGCCGGCCGCATGACCGAGTCGCCGGAAGCAGGGCTGCAGGTGGAGCGGCACGGGGTAATAGATCATCGTATCGATCCCCCGCGCCGCGAGGTGGGCGCGCAGCTCGTCCCGACGGTCCGGTACCCGGATCACGTACTGGTGATAGATGTGACGCTCCCGGCCCCAGGCGGCCGTGGGCAGCGCCATGCCCGGGACCCTCAGGCGCTCGTCGTAGTACGCGGCGCGCTCGCGGCGCCGGGCATGCCATCCGTCCAGGTGCGGCAGCTTGGCGGCGAGGACCGCCGCCTGCAGCGTGTCGAGACGGAAGTTGCCGCCGACCTCCGGATGCCGATACGCGGTGTGCCCGCCGTGGTTGCGCAGCCGGCGCACCCGCTCCGCCAGCCCGGCGTCCGCGGTGACGACCAGGCCGGCGTCCCCCATGGCCCCCAGGTTCTTGGTGGGATAGAACGAGAAGCAGCCGAGCGTCCCCATGCTGCCGGCCGACCGCCCGCCGCCGGCGCCGCCAGCGCCGCCGTGACCGCTGCCGGCGCCGCCGTCATCCGTCCTGTCGGGATACCGCGCCCCGAGCGCCTGCGCCGCGTCCTCGACCACCGGCACCCGATGCTCCGCGGCCAGCGCCAGGATGGGCGCCATGTCTGCGCACTGCCCGAACAGATGCACCGGGACGATCGCCTTGACGCACGACCGCCGCGCCGCCTCGTGCTCGAACCAGTCGGCCAGACGCGCCGGGTCGATGCTGAAAGTCCGCGGATCGATGTCGATGAAGACCGGTGTGGCGCCGAGCCGGGCCACCGTGCCCGCGGTGGCGAAGAACGAGTAGGGAGTCGTGACCACCAGGTCGCCGGGCCCGACCTCCAGAACCATGAGGGAGACGAGGAGGGCGTCGGTGCCCGAGGAGACTCCGACGGCGTGCTCGACGCCGACGTAGTCGGCCATCGTCCCCTCGAACGCCTCCAGCACCGGCCCGCCGACGTAGCGGCCGGAGGCGACGACGTCGAGCAGCGCCCGCTCGATGTCCGGCCGCGTGGTCTCCAACTGGGCAGCCAGGTCGAGAAACGGGACGCGCACGCTCAGAGGTCTGCCCCGAGCTGCATCGCCATGGGGATGAAGGCGATGCCGTTGACCGCGCGCTCGGGTCCGGTCTGCCGGAAACCGAGCTTCTCGTACGCCGGCACGCCGTAGCGCGACGAGTTGACGGTCACCCGTTCGAGGTCGGGGTCGGCGGCGCGGGCGTCGGCGAGCGCCGCGTGCAGCAGGCCCTTCGCGATGCCGTGATGTTGATGCACCTTGTCGACGAAGAGGAGCGCGACGTGGTTGTTCTCGCGGATCTCGATCATGCCGGCCAGGGCGCCGTGCACCGTCGCCACGCGGACGAAGTGATCCTCGGCGGTGCGCGCCTTCAGCGCGTCGGGGGCGGCGAACTTGCGGAACTCGGCGATCCCCTCGTCGGTGTACTCCGGACCGATGAACTCGTCGAACGAAGACAGGATCAGCGCCGAGACGGCCACCGCCTCCCCCGGCCGCATCGCGCGGTAGCGGACCTCCTGGCTCACCGGGACAGGCTCTTGACGTAGTTGACGAGGTGCCAGATGTCCTCGTCGCGGAGCTGGTTGCCGTAGCCCTGCATGTCCGCGGTCACGCCCTCCTTGATGACCGTGAAGATTTCGCCGTCGCTCGCCCCGTGCTGCCAGACGTCGTCGGTGAAGTCGGACGGGATGCCGCCCGCGTGCGACATGTCGCCGTCGCCCCGGCCCCGGTTGCCGTGACACTGCCGGCAAAGGAAGACGTAGCGCTGACGGCCGGTCGCCAGCGACGCTCGGTTCGGCTCGACCGGATTCTCGAGGGCCTGTGCGTCCGCATGCTCTTGGCGCTCCGCGGGACGCTCCTGCACGCCGGCGGCGGCGGTGGTGGCCAGCAGCGCACCGGCCAGCGCGAAGCCGGCGGCAGCAGGCGCGAAGCCGGCGGCGGGAGGCCCGGTCACAAGGCGCAACAGCCCGCGGCGATGCCGATACAAGGCGTTGACGTGCTCATTCCTGCGGCGCATCGAAGTTCTCCCACATGTACTCGGGAAAGTAGGTGTGCAGGTGCATGAAGATCTCGTGGACCAAGTTCACGGCCCGGTTCACCCCGTAGCCGTGCTGGTTCTCGCGGGCCGCCACCTCGACCGACAGGGCGGACCGCCGGACGAAGCAGCGCACGCCGGCGCGCTCCGGATCGACCCGCCGGTGCGCCGGCAGCTCGGTCGAGGCGCGGCCCCGGACGAACCGGCGCAACGCGCCCGCGAGGGATGACCGCGCCGGCACGTTCGGGAGCAGATCCGGGAACGCGAGCGTGCCGGACGCGGGATCGTAGCGCAGGGTGAACGGCGACGGCGCCAGCCAGCGAAACGTGAACTCGTACCGCCCGCGGCGGGCCGGTCGTTCCGCCAGCCCCCGAAAGACGCCGCGCTCGGCGTATTCCTGCAACCGGGCCCGCACCTCGGACACGCCGCCGCGCTGCGGCCCGCGCCGCAGCTCCCGTTCGGCAGCCGGCGCGGTTGCGACGGGCCGCACCTCGGACACGCCGTCGTTCGGCAGCCTGCGCCCCTCCGTCCGAATCCTCCGACGTTCCTCCACCAAGCCCGTCCATCGTCGCGTGCGGCTCCGCTGCCGCCCGACCGACCCTCGCTGGGAGTCTGCACCGTTCTGCGGCGCAGACCCTAGTGATAGTAGGACATCACGCCCGGCTCGAGCTTGCCGAGGAACCCGGGCGGGTACTGGCCGCGCAGCCAGAACTCCTTCTTCGCCTGCACGTTGACGACGGCGGGGCGGCTCTCGTCGAGCGCCGCCTGGTACGCGCGTTCCAGCGCCGGCCGCATCTCGTCCGGCCGCGTGACGTACTCGCCGTGCGCGCCGAGCGCCTCGCCGAGCTTGTCGTAGCGCAGGTTCTCCTGAAACAGGTGCACCGGGAGTCCGATGGTGTTGTTGCGCTGGCCGGTCCACGTGCCCCACGCGTTGTTGTTGTAGACGACGATCACGGCCGGGAAGCGGTACTTGGAGAGCGTCTCGACCTCCATCGCCGTGTAGCCGAAGCCGCCGTCGCCGGTGATGCCGATCACCGGATGGCCCTCGAAGCCGGCCTGCGCCCCGACGCCGTGCCGGACCGCCGCCGCTACGCCGACGGTATAGCCGACGTCCGGGCCGATCGCGCCGTACTGATAGGCGCCGTTGACGATCTGCGCCGGCCGGAACGCCCGCAGGTAGCGCCGCGTGTAGCGGGCGATGCCGTAGCCGCCCTGCAGAATGGTGGTGCGATCCGCCGGCAGGTCACCGTGGTGCAGGAAGTCGGCGAGTTCCTTCGCGATGACGGCGGGATGCACCGCGTCGGTGTACCCCAGGCCGGTTCGGTAGTACTCCTCGTTCTCCGCCTCGAACGCCGCCCGCGCCGCGGCCACCTCGGCCACCCACGCCTCGCGCCGCTGGCGCGGCATGGCGTCGGCCAGCGCCTCGAGGGCGGCGCGCTCGTCGCTGACGATGCCGACGTCGATGGGCAGGTTGCGCCCGATATCCTCCGCGCCCGGGTCGATGCGGATGTAGCGGGCGTCGGGACCGAAGGCGAACTCGCCGAGCGTCGGCATGCAGTACTGGCCCACGAGCAGGACGACGTCGGCGCTCATCAGGGCCATCGGCGCCGCGTCGGCCGACAGCTCGTGGTCGGCCGGGAACTGCCCCTTCATCGCGCCCGACTCGACCACCGGGATGTGCGCGCGCTCGGCCAGCTTGCGCAACGCGTCCCACGCCTTGCTGTAGAGGACGCCGTTGCTCGACACGATGATCGGCCGCTCGGCGCCCCGCAGCAGCTCGACTGCCTGGTCGATGGCCCGCGGATCGGGGTGCGGCCGGGCGTCGGTGCGGTATTTCGTCTTGTCGTAGAAGTACTCGACGTCGATGGGATCCGTGAACCGGGCGCGGGCGATCTCGGCCGGAAAGTCGAGATGCACCGGCTTCGGCACGCCGCTCTTGAGCTGACGGAACGCGTAGCCGGCGTACTCCCAGGTCCGCGAGGGGTTGATGAGCCGCTTGCCGTACTTCTTGATGCCCTCGGTCAGCGGCTGCTGCTGCTGGTCCTGAATGCCCTGCTCGGTGTCCTCGGCGAAGATCGTCTTGTTGCTGGCGAGAACGAGAATCGGCGAGCGGGCCGAGTTGGCGGCCGAGATGGCGCAGATCATGTCCGTGAAGCCGGGCCCCTCGGTGCCGGACGTCGCGGCCACCTCGCCGGTGGCGCGGCAGAAGGCGTCGGCCGCGTGACACAGCGATCCCTCGTGGCGTCCCGAATAGACCGGAATGCCCACGTCGCCGATGGCGTGCACCACGTCGTAGTTGCCGGGACAGCAGAACAGCGCCTTGACGCCCTCTTCCTTGCAGGCGCGCGCGAACACCTGCGCCCCGGACATCGGGAAGTCGACCTCCGGCAGCGGGGCCGCCCTGGCCTTCTCGAACTCGCTCGGGATGGTGATCGGCTTGACGTCTTCCTCGGCGGCGCTCGCGACGCGGCCCGTGCCGAGGGCGGCCGCCGTGGCGCCGGCCCCGCCGAGGACCGCCTGGCGCATGAACGCGCGCCGTGACTCCGCCGTGCCGCCGGACCGCATCGCGTTCCGCGTCTTCGTCTTCATGAATTCCTCCCCACGCCCGGCCGCCGCCGGGTTCGCGCCGTCCTTCGCGGTGACCGCACGGCATGCTAATCGGGCGCCCGCAAGGTGTCAACGCGCCGCTACAATGGAGGCTCGGCTTCGAGGTGCTCGGTGTCCGACGCGACCATCCGCCACTACCGCTTGAGCCGTGCCGAGTACGACCGCGCGGTGGAAGCGGGCGTGTTCGATCCGGACGCTAGGCTGGAGCTCATCGACGGGGATCTGCTCTCTATGACACCGCAGGGAAGCCGGCACGCGACCGGCGTCGATCTCGTCGCGGACGCCTTGCGGCATGCGTTCGGGGCCGGGTTCCACGTGCGGATGCAGTTCCCCCTGGCTACCAGCGACTATTCGGAACCCGAGCCCGACGTGGCCGTCGTGACGGGTGACGTTCGCGACTACCGGGACGCCCACCCGACCACCGCCGTGCTGGTCGTCGAGGTGTCGGACGATTCGCTGCGCCGCGACCGGACCGTCAAGCAGCGCATCTACGCCCGTTGCGGGATCCCGGAATACTGGATCCTCGCCCTCCCCGACGCCCGTCTCGAGATCCACCGCGACCCGGCCGGCGACGGCTACCGCACAGTCACGATCCACCGCACGGGCGATACGGTCGCGCCGCTCGCCCGCCCCGAAGCGCGGATAGCCGTCGACGATCTGCTCCCGTAATCGTTCGTCGCTCCGGGCGTTGCCGTGCTCGGCGCCGCCGGGCGAACCGGCTACAATCGCGGCGGAAACCGCGCCGGCGACGGCCCCGGGACGCGCCGATCTCGCCTCCTGAAGAGGTCAATGCATCACCCGCTGCTTTTCGTCCGACGCGCGGCATGTGCGTCACGGTCCTCGTATCCGCGTTCGCCGGGGCGCACGTGAGCAACAACACAGCACTGGTGGACCTCCCGGTGAGTGCTCCCCTGGAGCCGGGACGGATCGCGTTCGTTCGGCAGCGGCGCTACCTCGTCGAGGAGGTCGCCGAGCCGCGCGGCGCGGGCGAGGCGACGCTCGTCCATCTGTCCTGCCTCGACGACGATGCCCAGGGGCAGCCGCTGGCCGTGCTCTGGGAGCACGAACTGGACGCCCGGGTGCTGGCGGACGACGGCTGGCGCGCCGTCGCCGGGAAGGACTTCGACGAGCCGGCGCTGTTCGCGGCCTATCTGCGCACGCTGTCGTGGAACTGCGTCACGGCGACCGATCCGAACCTCTTCCAGGCGCCGTTCCGCGCCGGCATTCGCATCGACCCCTACCAGCTCGAACCGCTGTGGAAGGCGCTGCGCCTGCCGCGCGTCAATCTCTTCATCGCCGACGACGTCGGCCTCGGCAAGACGATCGAGGCGGGGCTGATCGCCCGGGAGCTGCTGCTGCGCCGGCGGGTGGACCGGATCGTCGTCGCCTGCCCGCCGTCCATGCTGGAGCAGTGGCGCGACGAAATGGAGGCGCGCTTCGGCCTCGCGTTCACGATCCTCGACCGGGCCCACGTGACGCGCATGCGGCGCGAGCGCGGCTTCGCGGTGAACCCATGGACGACGCATTCGCGGTTCCTCGTCTCGCACCGCCTGCTGATCGACGAGACCTACGCCGCCGGGCTGCGCGACTGGCTGGGGGAGTTCGCGCCGCAGTCGCTGCTGATCCTGGACGAGGCGCACAACGCGGCGCCGTCGAGCGGCGCGCGCTACGCCATCGACTCGCAGACTACACGGGCCGTCCGTGACCTCGCGCCGCGTTTCGAGCACCGTCTGTTCCTGTCCGCGACGCCGCACAACGGCCACTCCAACAGCTTCTCCGCGCTGCTCGAGATCCTCGACCCGCAGCGTTTCTGCCGCGGCGTCAAGGTCCTCGAGGGGCAGCTCGACGACGTGATGGTGCGCCGGCTCAAGTCCGACGTTCGCGCCATCGAAGGCGGCTTTCCGAAGCGCACGGTGGTGCAGGTCGACATCGACGGACTGCCGCCGGACGCGCCCGAGCTGGTTCTCGCCGAGAAGCTGAACACGTACCGCCTCGAGCGCGAGAAGCGTCTGGCGCACGACAGCCGGTCGCAGCAGGCGGCCGGGGCGCTGGCCGTCGGCGGCCTGCAGAAACGGCTGCTGTCGTCCATCGAGGCGTTCGCGAAGACGCTGGCCGTCCACCGCCGGGGCATCTTGCGGGCGCTGGAGGAAGCCCGCGCGGCTGAGGAAGTACCCGCCGCGACGCTGGCCGACCTCGAAGCGATCACCGCCGGCATGGACCGCGACGCCGTCGCCTCCGAGTTGGACGACGGCGACCTCGACGGCGATCCGGCGGACGATGGCGGCCGGGACCCCGAATGCGAGCTGGCGGATCGCATGGAGCAGGCGACCGTCGTCTCGAGCGGCGCGGGCCGGTCCGGACAACGCGCGGCACTGCAACGCGAATTGACGCTGGTCGACGAGATGACGGACATCGCGGAAGCCGGCCGCTACGCCCCCGACCCGCGCATCGGCGGGATCGTGGCGTGGATCGGCCGCAACCTGTGTCCGGGCTTGGCGTCGGGCGCCGCCGGCCCCCCGCGCTGGAACCACCGGCGCGTCATCGTCTTCACCGAGTACGAGGACACGCGCCGCTACCTGGAACGTTGCCTGCGCGAAGCGATCGCGCACACCGACCGGCCCCGCGAGCGGATCGCCGTCTTCGCCGGCGCGACCTCGCGACAGGCGCGCGAGGAGATCAAGCACGCCTTCAACACGGAGCCGCAGGACCATCCGCTCCGTATCCTGATCGCCACCGACGCCGCCCGCGAGGGCTTGAACCTGCAGCGCCACTGCGCCGACCTGTTCCACTTCGACCTGCCCTGGAATCCGAGTCGCCTCGACCAGCGCAACGGCCGTATCGACCGCAAGCTCCAGCCTGCCGGCGAGGTGTTCTGCCGCTACTTCTTCTACGTCCAGCGCCCCGAAGATCACGTGCTCAAGGTGCTTGTGGAGAAGTCGGAGCGCATTCGCAACGAACTCGGCAGCGTCGCCGCGGTGCTCGAAGGCCGGGTGGCCGAGCACCTGACGCGGGAGGGCGTGCGCCGCGACCGGCTGGCTGATCTCGCGGACGCCATCGAGAACACGTCGGCGAGCGACCGGCGGCAGACCGCGGCGGATGAACTGGAGGACGCGCGCGCCCGCCGGGACACGCTGCGCGAAACGGTCGAGACGCTGGAGCGGCGCCTGGAACGGTCGCGGCGGCACATCGGCGTCACCGCCGCGCAGTTCCGGCGGACCCTGTCGGTGAGCCTGGAACTGGCCGGCGTCGCCGGGGGCATCCGGGAAGTCGCTGGAGACTACCCATCCCACCGCGCGCGTGTCCCGGCCGTGCACGAGAGGCCGGCCGCCGACAGCGGCTGGACCGGGACGCCACGAGGCGGAGCCCCGCCACCACCGCCGCCGCCCGTTCCTGGCGACGTCGAGGCTCGCGATGCATCCATCGCCATCGACCGCGACGCAGCGCTCGATGACGGCGCGCCGCAACGCCGGCCGGCTCTCGACGCTCGCGACGCGCCTATCGCCATCGACGGCGACGCAGCGGTCGCCTACGGCGCGCCGCAACGCCCGCCGGCGCTCTTCGAGTTCCCCGCCACCGGAAAACTGACCCGCGACCCCGGCTGGACCGCCGCGCTCGACACGCTGCGCGAGCGCCGGCGGCGCGGCGAGAACGTCGGCGAGTGGCGCCGACGGGCGGCCGTCCGGCCGGTCGCGTTCGAGGACACCGGGCGGCTCGGCGACAGGGCCGTGCATCTGCATCTCGAACAACGCGTCGCCCAACGCCTGCTCGGCCGCTTCACCGCGCAGGGACTGATCCATCACGATCTGTCCAAGGCGTGCCTGGTCGCCGCCCGCGGGCGCGACACGCGGGTCGTCCTGCTCGGCCGGCTCGCGGTGTACGGGCGGCACGCGGCGCGGCTGCACGAGGAAGTGGTGCCGATCACCGCGCGCTGGGTCGATCCGGCCCGCCGGGAGAGCCCCCTCGCCCCGTACGGCCGCGCCGGCGAGCAGACCACGCTGGCCGCGTTGCAGGCGGCGCTCGACGACGCGGGTGACAGGCAGGTTCCCGAACCGGTGCGGGCGCGTCTCGCCGCGTCCGCCGAGAACGACATCCGGGATCTGAAGCCGCACCTGGAGCGTCGTGCGGCCCGGTTGACCGACCGTGCGAAAGACCAGCTCGCCGCCCGCGCCGACGCGGAGAGCCGCAGCATGCGCGACCTCCTCGAACGCCAGCGGACGCGCATCGCGGGCGCCGCCCGCGAGAGCCGGCAACTGGCGCTCGACTTCGACGCGGCGGAGCGGCGCCAGCACGAAGCCGACCGGCGCGCGTGGGACCGGCGCCTCAGGCAGATCGAGGACGAACTGGAAAGCGAGCCCCGCCGCATCGCCGAGACCTACACCGTCCGCGCCGTACGCGTCGATCCGGTCGGCATCGTGTACCTGTGGCCGGCCGAGGCGTGATCGATGGCAGACCGGGAGCGCCGGCGTCTGATCTTCGCCCACCAGGAGTGGCTCGGCTTCGTGCAGCCGGTTGGCCTCGTCGTATCGCCGGCGGTCCTGGTGGACGCGCAGGTGGCCCCCGACCGCAACATCGCGGGGCGCCGGCGCACGTTCACGGCGCTGCTCGACCGGGACGACAGCGGCGCGACGACCCGCTGGCGCGCTCCCGACCTGCGGCGCCTGTTCACCGGCTGGCTCGGCTGGGAAGAAGACGACCTCGTCGACGCCGGCGCGCATCGCGACGTGCTGGAGATCGCGCTTCCCGAGCTGCAAGCGGTGCTGGCGCCGACCTGGGCGGTGCCGGCGGAGGGCGGCGACGGCGGCTGGTCGATGCTGGTCCGCGTGGAGGACGCCGGCGCCGACCTCGACGTCCCGCCCGCCGAGGCGGCGTGGAACGCGAGCCGGCACGAGCGCTTCGTGCGGCTGCTGGCGGAGACCGGCGTGCCCGTCGGCCTGCTCTGCACCGACGAGCGCGTTCGACTGATCCACGCGCCCGGCGGAGAGACGCCCGGCCACCTGACCTTCGACTTCTCGCAGATGGCGATGCCCGCGGGCCGCCCCATCCTCGCCGCGTTCGACATGCTGCTGTCGGCCGAGGCGCTGTTCGGGGTCGAGGAAGCGAGCCTGCCAGTGCTGCTCGCCCGGAGCCGCGAAGCGCAGGCGGAGGTCTCGACCCGGCTGGCGCGGCAGGTGCTCGCCGCGCTGTACGCCCTGCTGCGCGGCTTCGTGGCGGCGGACGCAGGCCGCGGCGCCCTGCCGGCGCCGGCCCGCGAGGCGCCGGACGGCAACACCCGGAACGGCGCGCCGGTGAGCGGCGCCCTGCCGGCGCTGGCCCGCGAGGCGCCGGACCGCCTCTACGCCGGGCTGATCGGCGTGCTGATGCGGCTGGTGTTCCTGCTCTACGCGGAGGATCGCGGCATGATGCCCGACCATCCCGTGTACCAGCAGCACTACGCCCTCGGCGGCCTCTTCGCCCGGCTGCGCACCGACGTCGCCGCGTATCCCGACACCATGGACCAGCGTTTCGGGGCCTGGGCGCAGTTGCTGTCGCTGTTCCGGCTGGTCCACGGCGGCGGCGGGCACGCCGGCCTGTCGTTCGTCGCCCGCCGGGGACGGCTGTTCGACCCGGCGCGCTTTCCGTTCCTGGAAGGTTTCGGAACCTTCGGAACCCTCGAAGAAGGAGAAAGGAACGGGCGACCGGAACTCCCGCTGGTGCCCGACGAAACCGTCTGGCGGGTGCTGCAGAACATGATGCTGCTCGACGGCGAACGGCTCTCCTACCGGACGCTGGACGTCGAGCAGATCGGCTCGGTCTACGAAGCGATCATGGGCTTTCGGATCGAGCTGACGGCGGGGCGCTCCATCGCGGTGCGCTCCCGGCAGCGAACCGGCGCCGCCGTGGTCGTCGACCTCGACGCCCTGTTGGCGGTGGACGGCAACAAGCGCGCCAGGATCCTGCGGGACCGCACCGACCAGAAGCCGAGCGGGAACGCGGCCGCCGCGTTGCGGACGGCCGAGACCGTCGAAGACCTCGTCGCGGCGCTGGAGAGCCGGATCGACCGGGACGCGACGCCCGACGTCGTGCCCGCCGGCACGCCCGTCCTGCAACCGACCGACGAGCGCCGCCGGTCCGGCAGCCACTACACGCCGAGCACGTTGACCGAACCGATCGTCGCGGACGCACTGCGGCCGGTCCTCGATCGCCTGGGCCGGCGCCCCGCGCCGGAACGGATTCTCGATCTCAGGGTCCTCGATCCGGCGATGGGATCGGGCGCTTTTCTCGTCGAAGCCTGCCGCCAGCTCGCCCGCAGGCTGGTCGACGCCTGGAACGCCCACGGCGGCCCGCCGGCCGTTCCCCCCGACGAGGACGAGCTGCTGCACGCGCGGCGCTTGGTCGCCCAGCAGTGCCTCTACGGCGTCGACAAGAACGCGATGGCCGTGGACTTGGCCGGGCTGTCCCTGTGGCTGGTGATGTTCGCGAAGGACCACGAGTTCACGTTCGTCGATCACGCCCTCCGTCACGGCGACGCGCTGGCCGGCCTGACGCTCGCGCAGATCGAGGCGTTGCACTGGCGGCAGGACGCCCCGCCCCAGAGGGAGATGGCGGAACTGCTGGTCCGCGAGCAGGTAGCGAAGGCCGTCGATCTGCGGGCGCATATTCACGCCGCAAAGGAGAGCGCATCGGAAGACGAACTGCGCGGCCTGCTGAATGGGGCGAAGTCGGCGGTGGCCGGCGTGCGGGCCTTCGGCGATTCCGTTCTCGCCGCCTTCTTCCAGGGGACGAAGCCCAGGGAACGGAAGAGTATCCGCAAGCGCCTGGTCGACTCGATCCTGAGCGACGACGCGGGCCGTTACCGGAGCGAGATCGATGCTTGGCGCACCGCCGATCCGCCGCTGACGCCGTTCCACTGGGAGATCGAGTTCCCGGAGGTGTTCGAGCGGGACAACCCCGGCTTCGATGCGATCGTGGGCAATCCGCCGTTCCTTGGCGGGAAGCGGATCAGCACGACGTTGGGGTCAGGATATCGGGACTGGCTGGCAGCTCTGCACATGGAGTCGAGCAGCAACGCCGACCTCGTAGCCCACTTCTTCCGCCGCGCCTTCGATCTCGTCCGCCGGGGCGGTGCCTTCGGCCTCATCGCCACCAACACCATCGCCCAGGGCGACACGCGCTCCACCGGCCTGCGGTGGATCTGCACGCACGGCGGCGAGATCTATCGGGCGCACCGGCGAGTCCCGTGGCCGGGGCTGGCCGCAGTCGTGGTGAGCGTACTGCACGTCCACAAGGGACCGTTCAACGGCGCGCGGCATCTCGACGACGCCGGGACGGATCGGATCACCGCGTTCCTCTTCCACCGGGGCAGCCACAACGACCCGGCGCGGCTGGTGGCGAACGCCGGGAAGAGCTTCGTCGGCATGGTTCTGCGTGGCATGGGCTTTACGTTCGATGACACCGACACAAAGAGCGTCGCGTCGCCGCTTGCCGACATGCGCCGGCTCATCGCGCAGGACCCGCGGAATCGGGAGGTGATATTTCCCTACATTGGCGGGCAGGAGGTAAACACGAGTCCGACTCATGCCCACCATCGATACGCCATCAATTTCCACGACTACCCATTGCGCCGGAAGAGTCTGGGCAATTCCTGGACGAACGCCACGGACGAAGAACATCGCGAGTGGCTGCGAACCGGAATCGTGCCGACCGACTACCCCGGTCCGGTCGCCGCCGACTGGCCCGGCCTGATCGATATCGTCGAACGGCGTGTCAGGCCAGCCCGTGAAAGGCTCGGAAACTCCCCAATCGACCGTACGCACAAGGCGCGCTGGTGGCAGTATGCGAACGACCGTCCGGAGCTGCGTACGGCCACCTACGGGCTGGAGCGGGTGCTGACGAATTCGCAGATCAGTGCTACGGTAGAGTTTGCATTCCTGCCATCCGATATGGTATACGCGCACACACTGAACGTCTATCCTTTACAGACACATGCCGCCTTCTGCGCCCTCCAATCCCGCCCGCACGAAATCTGGGCGCGCTTCTTCGGATCGTCCATGAAGGACGATCTTCGCTACACCCCCTCCGACTGCTTCGAGACCTTCCCGTTCCCCCAGCACTGGGAGACCCGCCCCGACCTCGAAGCCGCCGGCAAGGCGTACTACGACTTCCGCGCCGCGCTGATGGCCGAGAACGACGAGGGCCTGACCAGGACGTACAACCGCTTCCACGACCCCGACGAGGACGACCGCGACATCGCCAGGCTGCGCGAGCTGCACGCCGCCCTGGACCGCGCCGTCCTCGACGCCTACGGCTGGCGCGACATCCCCACCGACTGCGAGTTCCTGCTCGATTACGTGATCGACGAGGTGGAGTGGGGCGCCCGGAAGAAGCCGTACCGCTACCGCTGGCCGGACGAGGTTCGCGACGATGTGCTGGCGCGCCTGCTCGATCTCAACGCCCAACGCGCCGCCGCCGAAGCCCGGTCCGGGGCGGCGTCGACGTCGCCGGAGCGTCCGGTCGCGCGCCGGTCCCGCGCGTCCCGGGCGGCCGAACCGCGCCCGCTGTGGGGGAACGCCCGATGATTGAGGGACGGGGCATGACGCCCGTGGCCATCCGGTCCCGCCCCCGGCCATCGGAGCTCTACCCGACTCTCTGGCGCTTCGCAGCGGAGCGGCAGTGCATCTACCTGCGGCGCCTTGCCGGGGAGATCCACCCGTGGACCGATGACCCCGTACTGTCGGCGTACCGGTTCACCAACGCCTTCCGCGCGGCGGACCGAGTGAGCCAGTACCTGGTCCGGTTGGCGTATGCGGACGGCGAGGCGAGTGACGACACGCTGTTCCTGCGGACCGTCCTGTTCAAGATCTTCAATCGGATCGACACGTGGGACGAAATCGTCCGAAAGATGGGGCCGCCCGTCGCGCACGGGTTCGATTACGCGGCATGCGATGAGCTGCTTGCCGCTCGTCGTCGGAGCCGGGTTCCGAACTACTCCGCCGCGTACATCATGCCGTCCGGCGGGCACTCCGGCATGCCCAAACATCGCATGCACCTCCGCCTGATCCGCGACATGCTCGCCGATCGGCTTCCGGCAAAGCTCAGCCAGGCCAGATCCCTGAAGGATGCGTACGCGCTTCTTCTCGCCTATCCGACGTTGGGGCCTTTTCTGGCCTTCCAGTACGCCATCGATCTCAACTACACGACGCTGACGTCCCATCCGGAACACGACTTCGTCGTCGCCGGTCCGGGCGCGTTGGACGGTTTGGCGAAGTGCTTCGAGTCGCTCGGGGATCTCACCCCGGCCGACGCCATCATCTGGCTGACCGACAGGCAGGACGAGGAATTCAAGCGCTACGGATTGTCCTTCGGCGGTTTGTGGGGACGGCCGTTGCAGCCGATCGACGTGCAGAATCTGCTTTGCGAGGTCTCGAAGTACACACGGGCCACCCATCCGGAGATCAGGGGACGATCCGGACGGACCCGCATCAAGCAGCGTTTCACCGCGGCCGGTGCCTTGCCGAGACCCTTCTTTCCGCCGAAATGGGGGCTGAACAGACGCGTCGACAAGTGGTTCGACGAGGGTGGCGCTACGAACCCGTGCTCGCAAGCGGATCAACCGGTCCTTCCGCTGTTCGGTTCCGGCTCGGCGCGGCGTACCGGAGGTCACGGTTGAGCAGGTCCACGGACACTTTCCCACCGCGTTTGTCCCGGAGGGAGCGGAAGACGCGGTAGCCGTTCAGGATGGCCGCTTCCCACTGCCACAGTGGTACCTTGTCGACCTCGAAGCCGCGCACGAACTCGCTGATGGTCTTGAGCAGATCGTAGTCGATCTGGTCGACGCCGTCGTAGAAGCGCGTTTCCTTCGCCCGGCTGAAGACGACAGCCGACACCGCTTCCTCGATGATCCGTGCCCGTGCGCCATCCTGATTCTCGTCCACGCGAGGGTTGCTCTTCCGCTTGCAGTTCAGAAGGACGCGCACGATCGGCGACCATCCGAGGTACACGGCGTGGGCCAGATGGAAGATGTCGTGAAATCTGTAGAAGTCGGCATGGTCGATGTTGTCGGTGAGGCGATCGCCGAGATTCAACCCGTTGCAGCGCAAGATGACGACCGGCTTGCCGTCACGTTCGATCTGGCGAAACTCGACGTCGAGGCTGCGTGGAAGCCGCTCCATTTCGTCGAAGTCGTCGTCGAACAACGGAACGAACTCCCGGTCTGGCGGCCACCGGCTCTGTGTCTTCTCGATGTTCTCGCGAGCGGCTTCACGCAGGTCGATATCCACGGCCGCGGACACGCGAAGAAGGGCACGCCAGATCGTGCCGAGCTGCGATGCGGCCACGTGGTCGGTCTCTTGCTGCAGCGTGGCGAGCAGGGCTCCGGCCGCACCGCCAAGCGTGAAGGCGTCGCTCATGGCGTCGTCGCCGGTCGGTCGAAGAGGACTCGCGGTGAGCGTGTCCCGCTTCTGGACGTCGGACGGTGCGAGAACGGTGACGAGACGAGCGAAGTACCAGAGAAGATCGCCGATCTCTTCCCGGAGACGATTTCGATAGGAAGGGTAGGCGCCACTCTCGCGTACCGTCTTCTTCAGTTCCGCCAGCACGCCGCCGGCTTCGCCGAAGAGGCCGGCAGCCAGGAGAACGACGTGATCTGAATTGCCGGTGAGTCGATCCGTTCGTGCGGCGTCCTCGCAGTACTCAGTGAACCACGACATCGTTGGCCCCTCCTGTTCATCGGATTCTGGCTATCGGTTCTGGCGAAGCGTGTCCAGGAGTCTCCGCATGGCTGTTTTCGAGCCGTGCAGGTAGGCATACGACGAGTGGACGACCAGGGCGCCGACACCCTGGCCGGTCTCGTGCGCGACGCAGTCCTGCAGCCTGGCGAGGCCGAGCAGGTTGCCCGGGACCTTGTGGCGGTAGTCGTGGCTTCGATAGAGGGCGGTCAGGTGGACTGCGCCGTCGAACAGCTTGAACGACAGGTGGGAAAGGCACGGACCACCCATTCGGCGCGCGCCATCGTCGGCGGGATTGTAGAGAGGCAGGTCGTACTCGCCCTCGGCGAGGCCGAGCTCGTAGCACGATTTCTTCGGTCGAGGCGTCGTGAGCTCCTGGCGCATCTTGTCGATCATCTGCTTCAGGGGATTGACGCAGTTGCCGTTTGCATCTTGCCGCCGGACCAGGCGATAGGCGTAGGTGCCCCATCGGAACGACGGGTGTTTCCTGATCGACGGATACACCTGCTCCGGGTAGACCTTGAAGACGCCCCGAAGACCACGGCTCCGGTACTCGGAACCGGGAAAGATGGTTTCCGCCACCGTGTGCATCGGAAACTGGCCTTCGTCAGTTACGAACTGGTCGATGCGTGTCGGCGCAGCCGGGTCGTTCCCCCCGTGCGCCGGCGACTCGATCTCCAGAACGAGGTTGAGCACGGGACCGTTGTCCAGCAGGTGCTCCGAGGCTTCCATCCAGGCGGCGAGGCGCGTGTCTGCTTGGATTAGTTTCACCATCAGGCCGCCTCGTCGGTCAACACCAGTACATCCCGCAGATGCTGGACCAGGAAGGCGTCGTCGAGCCAGGCGTACCCGGCGTCGGCCCACGCCGTGCCCCAACTGTTGCGGACGAGGAAGCGACGCGCCGTGTGCGCCGTTCCGACTGCGACGGCCACGACCGCGTGAAGTCCTCGAACGGGGCCGTCGGCGGAGATGACCCACGGCGGTGTCGGATCGTAGAAGGCATCCGGGGTCGAAATGCCCAGGACGGGAACATGGCCGGCGTCCAGCAGCGCTTCGACCTCGTCGGGGTTCTGGTTCTGCGAGGCGCTCTGTCGTCGATACAGCGTCACGTCGGTGGGAGGCGTCCACTCGGGCGGCGGTTCGTTCTGCCGGTACGGGCAGTCGGTTTCGGTCGGTTGTCCGGGGTCCGAGAGCGCGCGAGAGACGTTGGGGACGTCGACGCCCTCGGACGATCTGTCGTTTCCCGACGCGAAATAGTGCAGGTATTCGGGCGAGAGCGCCGTCCTGGAACCGCGTGCATGTTCGTGCGCGGTCGTGGACGCGTGCGCGAGGCACGTGGGCCGCGCGCCCTGGTCGCGGACCGGGCCGAGCAGGGGGCGGTAGTCGAGACGGATGGCGACGCTCATGCAGCGTGTTCCAGTGCGTCGAGCCTTGCGCGCCGCGCCCAGCCGTCCCGCTCCTTGCCATGCCCGTCGATGCCGACCTCGATGCGCGCGAGAGTGGCGCGGCTCCACGGCCGGATGTGCTCGAATACGAGCTGATGCACGCCGGGAGTGCTGAACCTGACGTACAAGACCCGCGCGGATCGTGCGCCATAGCCGTGATCGAGATCCGGGGACCGTTCGCCGACGACGTCGACCTCCGCGTTCGCGTCGACCAGCCGCCACACGTACCCGGCGGAGGCATGGTCCTGGACGTGCACCGCGAAGAGGTCGTCAGGTCCGGCCTCGAGGAACGTCCCGCTGTCGGCCTCGGCGAGCACCCACACGTCGGCCCAGGAGTTGATGATCGATGCAGCAGGCGCCAGGGCTCGCTTCAGCTCCTTGACCGGTACGGCCTGGAGTCGGGCGGCTTCGGGGCGTGTGAGGATGTCGGACGTGACCAGCGCCCAGCACGCCGCCTGGTAGCTGATGCCCAGGCGAAGCGCGAGTTGATAGATGGTGTCGGATCGATGGAGCCGGTCCCGGGTCCATCCGTGGCGCTTCGCGGAGGCTTTCAGGAGTCGCTTGGGAGCGAGGAGCTCGGAGGCGAACGTGTCCGCCGCCGCCTCGTGCGCCGGCCGCGACGCCGGTCCGTTTCGTCCCGCGAACCCGATCGTCTCGTCGAGGCTCGATTGGTGTCCGAGCAGCAGGTGACCGAGTTCATGGGCCACCGTGAACCGTTGCACCGCCAATCCGAGCCTGGAGGTCACGATGATCCCGCGGGCTTCGTCGTTGACGGTGATGAACGCGCCCCACAGCTTGTTCAGCGGCCGGAACAGGAGCGGGATGTGCCGGTCGGCCACCGCGCCGATGACGTCGAAACTGGTGCGCGCGCTGTTGACGTCGAAGCGGGTGGATGCGCCGTTCGGCGATTGTTCGAGCACGGTCGCGGCCGCGCCGACCGCACGCAGTATTTCGCTACGTCTGGTCATTCGACTTCCTCGATCGCAGGAACTGTGCGAAACGCAGCACCTCGTCACGGTCCGTCGCCGAGAGCTCGGCGGCGGCGCGCGCCACCAGACGGACCGACTCCGGTTCCGACTCCTCCTGCTCGTGGCCGGTGAGGCTCTCCATCGTGGTCTGGTACAACCGGGCCAGTCGGCTGAGCTCCGGGGCGCTGACGCGCCGCGATCCGCTTTCGATGAGGGAGATCGCCGATCTCGGCACGCCGAGATGGCGGGCGACCTCCTCCTGGGAGAACCCGCGGTACTCCCGCGCCTCCTTGAGGCGGGCGCTGAGGACGGTCTGAATCGTCCTGTCGTCGCTCATGGCTCGACCCTCCCGTGCTCCCGGGCGAACGTGTCCCGGCTTGGCTGCGCAGTCATCTGCGGGACGAGATCCTGGATCATGTCGTCGATGCCGGCGTATCCGCCGGGACGAATGCGCCGGACATCGAACCGTCCGAGGTGCTTCTTGAAGATCGGCGCCATGCGCGCCACGGTTTTCGAGTCCAGGACGGGCATCGACTCCCAGAGATCCGAATCCGTCGTGACGTCGTCGGAGACCTGCCTGTCCCAGTCAGCCTGATCCTCCCGCCACCAATCGCGCAGCGCCGCGATCAGGCGCGTGCGGACGTCTGGATTCGTCGGCGATGGGTGGCTCGCGGCTTCGACCGGCATGGCGTGCAAGGCGCGCGTTCGATAAAAGAACAAATATCATGTTCGTGTCTGGTAGTCAAACGTCCAGGTGGAGACCCCGGCTTCCCGCCCGATCAGCGAAGCGGCGCGGAACCGCGCGCCGGCATCGCCGCCGGCCACAGGGCCGTGGACACGACCCACGATGGAACCGCGAGGGAGCAGCGCACGTCGAGCGCGACGCCGCATGCCCGAGCGACGCCGCGAGGACGAGGATGGGCGGACGGGAGCCACGACACCCCGATGTCCGCGAAACCGGGCGGACGCCCGAGAATCGGGTGCAGAGCCTTGAACGCCGCCTCCTTGAGCGAGAAGACGACGACGCGTCCGTCGACCTCCGACACGGCCGGCGGACGTTCGGCCGCGTCCAGTCCGCGGAGCGCCGGCAGGTCCTTCGCATCCCGGCGCTCCAAGTCGATGCCGACCGACGTCACCCGGTCGGTCGGAGCAATCCCGGCCATGATCGTCGTGCCCTTGTGACTCACGCTGCCCGTATAGCCGGTCGGCCACTGTCGAGCCCCGGAGTGCAGCCGCGGCGGCTCGACGCCGGCCTGCCCGACGGTCGCGACGAGCGCCGTCAGACACTGCCCGGTCGCGTCCCGTTCGGCCGCCAGTCGGAGCGCGAGGCGCTCGGCCGGCGCGACGTCGCGGGGGTGCGGCAGCCAATGGGCGAACGATCCGCCGGCGATCCGGAACTCCGGCGCCAAGCGGCGGAGCTCTTCGACAAGCACGTCGGGTCGAAGCCGCAAACGTGTGCTTCGCTGTCGGGGGGATGGGTCGGTCACGACGGCAGGGCCGCCCGAGAAACCCATGACGGGGCGGCGGCCGTTGATGTCGTGTGCATTCGTTTCGCCCCGTGCGGTTTACAATTCTATGCAATACAGAGTAGAATATCAACCGACGAACAGGGAGGACGGACCATGATCGGCCGACGACTCAAGGTGGCCCGGGCGGCCGCGGGGCTGTCCCTGCGCGGGCTGGAGGCCCGGATCGGCGGACGGGTGACGGCGCAGGCGATCAGCAAGTACGAGCGCGACGATTCGATGCCCGGTTCCGGCGTGCTGATCGCCCTCGCCGACGCCCTGGGCGTCTCTGTCGATTATCTGACTGGGGACCCGGAGGTTACCCTGGAGGGGATCGAGTTCCGCAAGAAGAAGATCACCAGCCGGCGCGAAGAGGCACAGGTCGAGGGCCGGGTCGTACATCTGCTCGAGCGGTACCTGACCGTCGAGACGTTGCTCGGCCTGCCGAGCGTCGCCTGGGACCGGCCCCGCGACGCCCCGTACCCGATCCACGACGTTCACGAGGCGGAGTACGCGGCGCGCGGCCTGCGGCTGGACTGGAAGCTGGGCATCGATCCGATTCCGAACGTGGTCGAGCTTCTTGAGGAGCGGGGAATCAAGGTGCTCTCGATCGATTTGGCGAACATCGACGGCCTGACGGCGCGTGCTCGGCGCGGCGCCGAGCACGTCGTGTCGGTGATCGTCGTCAACGGCAGTGCATGGGGGGAACGCCAGCGGTTCACGTTGGCGCACGAACTCGGGCACCTGGTGCTGCGCGTGGCCGCGGACGTGGACGCCGAGAAGGCCGCGCACCGTTTCGCCGGCGCCTTTCTGATGCCGGCGGAGGTATTGCGCGCAGAAATGGGGGCGCACCGCCGTTCCATCGGCTGGAGCGAGCTGTTCGAGCTCAAGCAGTTGTTCGGGGTGAGCGTGCAGGCCCTGACGGTCCGCTGCCGCGACCTCGGTATCTTCGACACGACGCTGTACGAGCAACTGTTTCGCGACATCCGCCGCTTCGGCTGGCGCACGCCGCCGTACGAAGAGCCTTGCGCGATGGACGGCGAAAAGCCGCGGAGATTCGATCGGCTTTGTCACCGCGCGCTCGCGGAAGGCGCGATCTCCGAAGCCAGGGCCGCGGAGTTGCTGGGCCTGTCGGTTCTCGAGTTGCGGCGGCGCATGGAAGAGCCGCCGAACGGCGTCGTCACCGGCGCCACGCAGTCAAGCGGCAGGCGGAGCGGAGAGCTGGCGACCGAGACGAGAGGGGCTACGACGAACGTAGTAGTTCCCGGGCGGCGCTGATCGTGCCTGGTTCCGCGAGCACGCCTGTCACGTACCATGCGAACCAGTCCTCCACGATGCCAAGGGCATCTGGATGGAGCCGATGACCCGTTCGTTGGAGGTTGGCGAGATCGTGGCCGATCGAGAGGGCATGATCGAAGCGTAGGATGGAGCCCTCGGGCGAACCGGGCAAGGGGAGGTTCTCCCAGAAGTACTGTGGATACTCGCATCGACGGACCCGGCCGACGAGTTCGGGGGACCACCCCGCGCGGGAGATGGTTCCGTTGGCGCTGTAGTACGGCACGACCAGGCGCGTCAGGGCCGTCTGCCATCGTCTCCTGCCGCGCGCCAGGGAGGCGTCCACCGGCGCGTCCGTGCTGGCGAGGATGAGGCAGGGGCGCCGCTTGCCGCGGCGGACGAGGTACTCTTCACCGCTGTGCAGCGGCATCGCCGCCACTGGCAGCGATGACGTCTGCCGCGGCGGTTCTCCGACCCTGTATTCTTCGAGACGATACTCCGCTTGGGTGTGCTGCCGTGCATCCTGCCCGCGTCCGACCGGAACGAGACGAAATGGCTTTTGTTCCGGGTACGGCACGATCGCCCAGACTAGGCTGCCCCGAGGAAGCGTCTGGCTCTCAATCGGAACCCACCATGAAGGATCGGGCGAGACGAGCGACTGGATGGAGTCGTCAGGGTATTTCGGGGCCACGGCGCTGGGATGACAACCATACCGAGTCGTCGAAGCTGAGCGTTCCCGACGACGCTTTCAGAGGCGTCCCGGCTTCACGGTCGAGCTCTTCGAGACCCGCGAAGAAGACGTCGTCGTAGCGTGGCGGAGGGTCTGGAACGGCACGTGCGGATCGACGCTTGGCGACAAGCTGGCGGATTCTCGTCCGCCCGGCCTCCAGCGCCGCGGTTCGGCGACGTTTCTCAGCCGTCGTGCGCCGAACGCGAGGCGCCGGTGGAACGGACGGCTCGTCAGGCTCGATGGTGGACGCGAAGTCCAAGGCATCGTTCGGTCGGGCTGCGAGCATGGGGGCCGTCAGATAAACGTGCCTGAGGAGATCGGCCGTGTCGGACCGGTGTTCGTGCACGGCCCGGGCAAGTGCGCCGCTGACGTTGGGCGGAAGTCTCGGACCGATGGCGGCCTCGATCTGATCGGCTTGTGATGTCGAGAACTGATAGGGAACGTAGTCGTCGCCGGAGGGCGAAGGAACGGACCGTGTAGCCGCCCCCGCCTGTTCGACGAGCGCCGGCGTGATGCGGCCGTGGACATCGGCCGACCACGGGCCGAAGTGATGGAACCGCCAGTCTGTACCGGTGTACGTGGCCCCGTCATTGGACTTGGCGTACGCCAAGTCAGCCAGGTAGACGTACTTCAGGAGGTGAATCGGTCCGAGCTCCCGCTCGCGGAAATCGTCCGCCTGAGCAGCACGTGCAAGGGCGTACTGGAGAATCTGGTCGATTCGCAGAACCGTCTCGGGTTTGTCGCTCACGGTCTCGGATCACCTGCGCACAATGGCGAGAACCGTAGCACGCGCGGCCAGGATCGACAACCGGTTGCCCCAGGCTACGGGCAGGCCAACCGGCCACGACCCTGAGCCTCCGCGGCTCCGTGTCGTATCGGAGACGCGCCGGTGCAGGCGCTCCGGACGGCGTCCCGAGCCCGCAGCTTGCCCCTGCAGGACCTGCCGAATATCGTAGCCGACGACCAGGGTGCCGGCAAGACCGGCTCCTCCGGCTCGTGGCCGGCGAGGCTCTCCGTCGTGGTGCGGTTCTCCACGCCTTCCCTGGTGGTGAAGCGGGCCGTCGCTCCGACGTCGCGGCGCGTTCCGTGATGAGCGCGCCGGCGGGCCGGCGCCGTCAGCGTCGATGGCTGCCAACGGGGAGCGCGCCGGGAGAAAGTACGGAGAAAGTACAATGAAACGCCGCAGAGAAGTCCGTGTAGCCGCCGCACGATTGCCGGGACCCGTCCGATGACCCGCCTTGCCGCCAACCCGCCGGCCGACAGCGTCTCCGTGCGCCGCTACCTGACCGAGGCGTTGCGGATCGACCTCGTTGGCCCGCGGCCCGGGGATACGGCGCGGCAGGATGAACGCCTGCCGCAGGCGCCGTCGCGCTGGTACCTGACGGGCTTTCTCGCGCCCAGCGACGCCCCGGAGGAGCAACGGGCCGAGGACGCCGAGGAGGCGCTCGACGAGCCGGCCGAACCGTTCCACGGCGGCGACGATGCGGGCGCGCCGGATCGGGGCAGCGGCAAACGGGTCTTTGTGCCTTCGTCGCTGGGTGTGAGCGTTCTCGTCGACGACGAGACCAGGCATCTCGACGTCACGGTGTCGTGGGGCGACTACGTCCCCGACGTCGATGGCGGCGCGCAGGACGCCTCGATCGAACCCGGTGCGCCCGCCACCGCGGGCGGCGGCGCACCGGATGCCTCGAACGAACCCGGTGCGCCCGGCGTCGCGGGCAGGGGCCACGATGCTACCGATACGGGAAGCGACAGACGGTCGCGGCGCTTCGCGCCCTGGGCGAGGCGGCCCCGGACGGGCACGGCGGCTATCGACCTCGACGCCGTCGCCCCGGGCGCGCCGACCTCGTTCCGAGTGCGGGACGGCGATGGTCTCGCCGTCGTCTGCCTCGTCCGGCCGACCCGCGTGCAGACCCTGGACGGATTCCGCGCGGCCCGGGCGATATCGCTGTTCACGGTGAACCGCAGGCGGCCGGCGACGGACGACGACCGGCAGGACGCTGCATTCGCCTTTCAAGTGGAGATGGGCGTCGAGGCGGACCGGCCGCTCGTCCCCCGCCGGAACCTGCGCGGCCTCGACAGCCCGGACTGGGACGAACGCCTCGCCGACCTCCACTATCGCGACGTCGCCGAGTACGCGGTCGGCCACAACGTCTCGACGCGCGCCGACGTCGCCGACGGCGAATGTCGCCGGGTGCACACCGAATGGATGCCGCACGCGGGCGTTCCGCGGGTCGAGCCGTCGGCGATCGGCGGCGTGGAGTTCGGCATGGAGGCGCTGGGCGAGCTGGACGGCGCGCCGGCCGCCGGGGCGTGTCTCGAACCGCTGGTGGCGCAGTACCGGGCCTGGATCGAGGCGCAGCGGGCGCACGCGCCGACGTTCTCCGGGCGCCGCCGGGAAGTCGCCGACGAGCTGGTGCGGCGGGCGGGCGGCGCGGCGGATCGCATCCAGGCCGGCATTGACCTCCTGGCCGACCCCGACGTGCTCGCGGCGTTCCGGGTCGCGAACCGGGCGATGGCCGCCGCCGCGCGCCGCCGCCGGGCGCTGGAGGAGGGCAGGCAGGCGCACGAGGTCGCGCCGCCGGCGTGGCGCCCGTTCCAGCTCGCCTACCTCCTGATGAACCTGCGGGGCATCGCCGATCCCGCGCATGACGAGCGCGACGTGGTCGATCTGCTGTTCTTCCCGACCGGCGGCGGCAAGACCGAAGCGTACCTCGGGCTGTCGGCCTTCACGCTCGTGCTCCGCCGCCTGCGCCATCCCGGTCCCGCCGGCCGCGGCCTGTCGGTGTTGATGCGCTACACGCTGCGGCTGCTGACGCTCGATCAGCTCGGCCGCGCCGCGGCGTTGATCTGCGCCCTCGAACTCGAACGCGGGCAGGCGCCGGAACGGCTGGGCGAGTGGCCGTTCGAGATCGCGCTGTGGGTCGGGCGCGCGGCGACACCGAACCGCATGGGCCGCAAGGGCGAAAACAGCGACCAGTCGGCGCGGGTGAAGACCCTGCGCCATGCGCGCGATTCGTCCCGCGAGCCGCCGCTGCCCCTGGAGCGGTGCCCCTGGTGCGGCACGCCGTTCAGGAAGCAGTCGTACCGGCTGCATCCCAATCCGAGCGAGCCGACCGACCTGCTGGTGCACTGCGTCGACCGGCGCTGCGACTTCTCGCGGCGGCGCAGCCTGCCCATCGTGGCGGTGGACGAGCCGATCTACCGCCGCCTGCCGGCGTTCATGATCGCGACGGCCGACAAGTTCGCGGCGCTGCCGTGGACCGGCGAGACGGCGTGCTTCTTCCACGGCGGCGCCCCGGACGACCCGCGGCCGCCCGACCTGATCATCCAGGACGAGCTGCACCTCATTTCCGGGCCGCTCGGCACCATGGCCGGTCTCTACGAGACGGCGATAGACGGTCTGTGCACGCGGCGGACCGGCGGCGGGGCGGTGCGCCCCAAAGTGATCGCCTCGACCGCGACCGTGCGCCTGGCGCAGAAGCAGATTCAGGCCCTGTTCGACCGGCGGGAGGTCGAGGTGTTCCCGCCGCCGGGGTGCGATCGGCGCGACTCGTTCTTCGCCCGAGAGGTGTCGGGGAGTCCGGCCGACACGCGCCTGTATCTCGGCGTCGCCGCGCAGGGTCGGGGGCCGCGGGTCGTCTTTCTGCGCGCCATGATCACGCTGATGGCGGCGGCCCAGGCGGCCTGGGACGCCGCCGCCGGGGCCGGCGTCGATCCCAATCCCGCCGATCCGTACATGACCGCCGTCGCCTACTTCAACGCCCTGCGCGAGCTCGGCGGCGCGCGGCGGATCGTCGAGGACGAGATCGGGGCGCGGCTGTTGTCCTACGGCGAGCGCAAGCGCCGCAACGAGGCCGCGGGCCTGTTCGCCAACCGGCGGATCGCCTTCGAGCCGGTCGAGCTGACGTCGCGCGTGGGCACCGCCGACGTCGCCGAGGCCAAGCGCCGGCTCGCCCTCGACTTCACCGACGACCAGCGCGTCGACGTGGCGCTGGCGACGAACATGATCTCCGTCGGCCTCGACATCACGCGGCTCGGGTTGATGCTCGTCTCCGGGCAGCCGAAGACGACGTCCGAGTACATCCAGGCCACGAGCCGCGTCGGGCGCGACCCCGCTCGCCCCGGTCTCGTGGTGACGCTGCTCAACGTCCACAAGCCGCGCGACCGCTCGCACTACGAACGCTTCCCCGCGTTTCACGAGTCGTTCTATCGCAACGTCGAGGCGACGAGCGTGACGCCGTTCTCGTCACGCGCGCTCGACCGCGGGTTGCCGGCGGTCACCGTCGCCCTGGCGCGCCTCGGCATTGCCGCCCTGACGGCGGCGCCGGCGGCGCGGGACGTCGAGGCGCATCCCGCGGAGACGGCCGCGATCGCCCGGGCGGTGGGCGAGCGGGCGCAACGACACGCGGACGGATTGCCGCCGGGTCTGGGCGAGACGGTGAGAGGTCGCGTGCAGAGCCTCGTCGACGACTGGGCGGCGCTCGCCCGGGAGTCCGGACAGGTCGGCGTGGAGTTCGGGTATGCCCGCGGGCGGAACGAACCCGTCTCCACCCCGCTCCTGCGCGAGATGATCGATCCGGATCGGGACACCCTCACCGACCGGCAGCTCCGCTTTCGGGCGCCGCGCTCGTTGCGGGACGTGGAGCCGAGCGTGCTGCTCGGCATCAAGACGCCCGAAGGCCGGGACATCCAGACATAGGCCGCTTCGATGCGTGACGACGTCGTTCGCCAGAGCCAGTTGATCACCCTCTGGGGACCCGGAGCGATGATCGACCTGCCCGACTACTCGGTCATCGTGTCGGGACTCGAGGACTGGTCGCACCTGCGGCGCGAGCCGGTGACCGAACCCCGGCTGGTCGCGAAGCTGCGGCGCATGCTGGACACGCCGCTGCTCGAGCTGTTCACGCCGCCCCGCCACGAGGAGAACGTGCAGCGCGCCGCGCCGGTCGGCGCGCGCATCTTCCCCACCTGGTTCATCGTCAAGGACCCGCGGCCCTCGCCGCGGAACCCCCAGTGGCGGCGCCGCCGGCTGGTGCGCTGGGACCAGTTGCACAAGCGCCGGTTCGTCGAGGACGGCGCGCGCAAGCCGGTGGTGCCGGTGCGCTTCGTCGCCGGTTGTCGGAAGGGGCACATCGACGATCTGAACTGGCGGGCCTTCGTGCACACGGGCGGCCGGGCGTGCGAACGTCCGCTGTGGATCGAGGAGCGGGGCACGAGCGGCGACATCGTCGATACCCACGGCGTGTGCGACTGCGGCGCGGAACGTTCGCTCTACGAGGCGGCCGGCGTCGGAACCGGCGCCCTGGGCAGGTGCCGCGGCAAGCGCCCCTGGATCGGGCAGTTCGCGCAGGAGGCGTGCGACGATTCCTACCGCCTGCTGGTGCGGACGGCCAGCAACGCCTACTTTCCGCAGACGATGAGCGTCATCTCGCTGCCGGAGTTCGACGCGGGGCTGGCGGCCGGCGTCTCGCAGCACCGGGACCGCCTGAAGGCCGCGGAGGACCTGGGCGCCCTGGCGAGTTTTCGCCGGATCCCCGAGCTCGACGCGGCCTTCGCGGGCGTCGACGATGCGGACGTCATCGCCGAGTACCGGCGCCGGCAGGACGGCGGCGCGGGCGTGGACGTGCCGGTCAAGGACGCCGAGTTCGAGATTCTCGACCGGGGGGACGCCCGTATCGGCGAAGACGATCCGCGCTCGGCGTTCTTCGCCGAAACGCTGGGTCGCGCCGAGTGGGACCGGGACGACGATCCACTGCTCGCCGCCATCGACAAGCTGGTGCTGGTGCATCGGTTGCGCGAAGTGGTGGCCCTGCTCGGGTTCACGCGCTTCGAGGCGATCGGCCCGGACAAGGACGGCGAGATCGACCTGGACGTGGAGCGGGCGGCGCTCGCCGAGACGATTACCTGGCTGCCGGCCGTGGAGAATCGCGGCGAGGGGGTGTTCGTGTCCTTCGACGCGGACAAGGTGGCGCACTGGTTGCAGCGGACCGAGGTCCAGGCGCGCGGGCGGGAGCTGGAGCGCGCGTGGAGGGCGTGGGCGGCGGAACGTCACCGCGGAAAGGATGCATTTCCCGGCCTCCCCTACGTGATGCTCCACTCGCTGTCGCACATGCTGATGACGTCGATTGCGCTCGGTTGCGGCTATCCCGCCAGCGCGCTGCGCGAACGCGTGTACGCCGGCGACGGCCGCTACGGCATCCTGATCTATACCGGGTCGTCGGACTCGGAAGGGACGCTGGGCGGACTGGTCGAAACCGGCCGGCGCTTCGCGGACCACCTGCGCCGCGCCCTGCGCGACAACCTCCTGTGCTCGAACGATCCGGTCTGCGCCGAGCACGACCCGGCTACGGCGTACGCGGGCCGGCCTTTGCAGGGCGCCGCCTGCCACGGTTGTCTGCTGATCGCCGAGACGAGCTGCGAGCAGCGCAACGACTTCCTCGACCGGGCGCTCGTCATGCCGACGGTCGGCACGGCGACCGCCGGGTTCTTCGACGCAGTGCGCCTCGACCCATGATTGCGTGTCCGCCCGCATCGTGATCGTCCATCGAGGCGTCGTTCACGATCGGCTTTCGTTCTGCAAGACCCGCTCGGCCAGCACGTGGAGCTCGTGAAGAAATTCCCGCTGCCTGACGCCGACGTCGCCTCGCCGCTCCGCTCGTCGCCTCAAGTCTTCGTAACATTCTTCGACGTCGGCTTTCCTCAGTATCGGGGATCTGCCGCCGTCACCATGTCGGGAATGTCCTGCCCGCCTGCGCGCGGAGTCCATATAGAACTGCTCCAGCCCGATGGCCTCATCGACGTTCTTCAAAGGCCCCAGCTTGATCCGATTCTGCAGACGGCCGCGCAGCGCGGGCAGCGCAGCCGAATAACGAAGCAACGCATCCGGCGTAACCGCAATCATCAGGAAAAGTCGCTCCGGCAAGGCATCGACGACCGCCCGAACGGCCGACAGGTACCGAACGACCGCGGTCGGACCGAGAACGCCGTCCTGTTTCTCCAATTCGTCGAGCAACAGGAAGATGCCGTTCAAGACGCCCGCCTTTCCGCTCACCTGCACTATATCCCGGAGTGCGGCGGTTTTCGACTCGACGGTGTCGAGTCGAAACTGAACGCCGAGCGTCTGTCGATGTACCTTGAGCAGTCGAAGTCCCAGCAGCCATTGCATCATCAGATCCCGGGCGCCCTCGTCGCGATGAACGCCAAGACGGCGAAGCGCGGTTCGCATGTCGTAGCCACGGGCTTCTTCGACAGGGGAACCGTCTTCCTGCAGACGCTCGGCGAGCCGGCCCAGGTGGCCCGGTCCCAGTTCCTCGAACAGCCGGCGCGTGGTGCCCTCGAACGAGGCTTCCGGGTCCGCCAGATAGCGAACGACGTAATAACCACTGCGGTCACCCACTACGCTGCGGATCTCGGACTCGAAGTGATTCAGGAAGTTGGTCTTGCCGACCCCCTGTGTGCCCTCCACGACGACAACCTGGGATCTTCCGTCGCGAAAGAACGTGACGACACGACGCTCCGCCTCCGCATCCGCGTCGAGGACCTGGTGGGGATTGTCGGACGTCTGATTCGACGCGGGAAACGGGTTCGCAAGCACGCCGAACTTGTCGTACAGGTGGGCCGTCGTCCCCCCGTCGCCAACTTTCCGGAGCCGCTCGCGCAGGCTCATGGTGTCGGGTCCTCGATATGCAGACTTACGCTACCCTTTCCCGGTATGAGATAGTCACCCTGGTACAGGTGAACAGGCACGACGATTGGGTCTCCAGCGTCCAGGCGGAGAACGTGAACGACCCGGTCTCGGAAACGGACCTGCGTGGTCGAGCCCTCCGTAGCCCTGCGCAAGAGGCCTTTTGCGCTCGCTTCGTCGAGGCGACGACGCGCGATTTCAGGGTGGATGCCGTCTTTCTGGATCAATGATTCCAACCAGGCGCCGGTGGAAACCAGTCCGTCCCCCCCGTCCAGCTCGGAAAACCGATTGAACGCGATCGGCGCGAATGCGGCGGCGTCGGGCATGGCGGGCGTCGGGTAGAGGCCCGCACACAAGAGCGTCATTTCACCCAGGACCTGACAGGTCGTCCTGCCGCGCCCCATGTCGGACAGGTCCAGAACGCGCCCAATCTCCGCCTGCTCGACCCGCGCCGCGAATTCCGCGAACGACGGAGCCTTCCGCAAAGTATTGCGAAATTCATCCATGCGCTCGTTTCGCAGGGCGGCGGACAGCATCTGCAAGGCGGGTTTCGCCTGCCAGCCTTCTCGCGTGCAGTGGATCAGATGCGCCGACTCGAGGAAACGTCGGTACTCGTCGCTGGTCCGGCGGCTGCCCACTCCCAGCAACTCCACTATCCGAGCTTCGCTCATCGTCTGGTCATCGTCCAGGGCGCAAATCAATCGAAGCATGCGATCGACGCTGAATCGAGCGAAGGACGCCCTTCGACGGGGCTGCCGAGCACCCGCCGGTACAATCGCACCCTCCCGAGGTACATGCACCGGGTCGGTGCGGCCCGCGCGGGACGATCTCGAGGGAGGCAGGTCAGGCGGGTCGTCACGCAGAGCTGCCGGCCTGTACCTGCACCACAGGAGATCGTCGAACGAATGGTACGGCGACCAGGACATTTCCTCGCCCAGGGCGAAAATCGAGAAGGCTTGTCCCTGTTCGTTCTCCAGGCGGGCAGAACCGAAAGCCGTGGCCAGCTCCCAGAGAACCGATGCCAGGGATGTTCGCCGGACCCTGCCGCTGAATGGATCGAATGTCTGGCCCGTAAGCCGCTCGTCGAAGAAGTCGGCGGCTTTCACGGCCGAGAAATAGAGTGGTGAGACACCCTCGGCCAGCGCCATGCGTGCGAGTCCTTGATCGCCGGTCAACAGTCGGACGGTATGGTTCGGGCCGGATTGGGCCTGACGGTGCCGCGCGGCCTCCAGGATCAATCGGTCGACGTATGCAGTGATCGAGACGCTGAGGTTCAGGTCCGAGAGATCGCTGTCGCGCTCCGGTTGAAATGCGCTGCGAAGCGGATCACCCAGCAGATAGGTTCGTTCGATCTCCGCATCCGCTTGTAGTTCGAGGCGCAGAAGGGCTCGTTGCCCCCCCTGGCTTCTCAAATGCTCGATCAGTTCGTTGGCCCGACGTTTGGGAGCACTACGCTGTACCGATCTGCGAAGACCGAAGAAACGGTCGGCGGCGTTTACCAACTCCATCTGTACTATGGTGGGAACATTGACCCTGGTGGGAGGATGGAGATGTCGTACGACGAAATCCAACGCACCCTGCAGCACGCCCGACGTGTCCGATACAACGCTCGTCGAGCGACGAAACGGCATTTCTTCAAGTGCCTCGGGGTCGAAGACGGGGTGCAGCAGGCCTGTGCGAACGCCAACCGAGGCGATATTGTCCAGCGCACGGGCAACGACCTTGACAAGGCTTTCCCGTTGATCTTCTTCGGCGCCCAGGAGCGCGAACAGTTCGTCCTGCGCTTTTCGAGCGCTTGGCAGCCGCCACTCGAACGCGCCGTTTCTCACCATCGGAATCAGTTCACCGGCTTTCTTGTCGTTCATCCCGAGCGAGACGGTGCCCAGGGAAAGCCAGCGGTCACCGAATACCCGGTCCTCCCGCGCCGAAATCCTGCATTCGGTGGACCCTTCGAACAACCTGGCGATCTTCATTTCCGCCTCTCCTGGAGACATGAGAGTGTTGCCGGTCATCGAATGGACACCGAGATCCCGGGACGGTTCGCGAAGCACCGTGAAAGCCACTTCAGATGCAGCGTCAAGGCCAACAGGGCATTGATTTCGCCGGGAGCATCTTCGTCGTCGGGTAGTGGATCCTGGATCGGAACGAATCCGGCGTTGCCGGAATCAATGGCTCTTTGCGCTTCGGTCGCGAAGTCGTCCAGCACCGCGAGACGGCGCTCGGAGGGGGAACGCGACGCCTCCAGCCGTTGGAAGAGACGCTCGCGAAGACGGCGGCGGAAATCCTCGTCCGGGATGCCCGCGAACGGGTCTTCGCGCAGATGCCAAGAGTACACTTCCTCTTGCAGATTCGAATCGGATGTCAGGATCCGATGAGAGCCGCCTGCTTCGTCCGGCAAGGCGAGGGTTCGGTTCGGTACGAAGTCCCGCCATATGGAGAGCCTGAGCTTCACGCCCGTCTCGACTGCCACGTTCGTGCCTCCCGCCGCTTGCCGGGTTGCTCGGATCACTCGACGGCGATCAGGCCGCGGTCCCGGGCGCAGCGCGCGCCGACGTTGCTGGTATGCCCGTCGGCCGAGAAGGGGAGGCGAACCGACAGGCGCAGCACGTTCGGGAAGTTGAGCCAGGAAGCGCCGCGCATGACGCGGAGGTACCCCGTCTCCGGCGGCTGCGGGTCGGTGAGCGGTCCGTCGGGATAGGAGGGCGTAATCCAGCCGTCCACCCATTCCCAGACGTTGCCGGTCATGTCGTGGAGTCCGAAGTCGTTCGGCGGAAACGAGCCCACCGGCGCCGTGTTGAACCACGTGTCGGCGCCGCCGGTGGCGCCGCTGCAGCACTGCAGGGCGCCGAAGTTCGCGTAGTCGCGCGTCAGCTCGTCGCCCCACCAGAAGAGGCGCCCGTCGTGCCCGGCCCGGGCCGCGTACTCCCACTCCGCCTCGGTGGGCAGGCGGCCGCCGGCCCAGTCGCAGAACGCCGCGGCGGCGTGCCACGTCAGGTGGACGGCTGGATGGTCGAACTCCTGCGGGAAGTCGGGCGCCGCCGGCCGGTCGTAGCCGGTCGCCGCTACGAACGTCGCGTGCTGGCCGACCGTCAGCTCCGTCGCCATCAGGTCGAACGTGGAGAGGGTCACCGCGTGACGCGGACGTTCGCTGTCGAGGCATGCGGAATCCCCCGCCACACACCCCATCTGGAACGTGCCGGCAGGAATCGTCACCCACGGCAACCCGATCTCCTGCGCGGCACCGGGAACCGTGGCGAGCCAGAGCCAGAGCCCGGCCAGCGCGGCGCGGCGCGAGAACGCCCCAAGCCTCCACCGGAGAAACGTCTGTATCGAGTGCAGCACGGCATCGTCCCTCTGATTTCGCATGATGGCACGGGATCGCATGGTGACATTCAGGTGACTTGTGTCACACATGATCAAGGCGTGAAGACCGTCACCATTCGTGATCTGCGTACCCATCCCGGACAGGTGCGCGAGTCGCCGGCTCGCGAGCGCGAGGCCCTCCTGACCGCCAACGGGCGACCGGTTGCGGTGTGACGCCGGCACGCGTCGACGCGCGGCATACCGCCACTCAACCCTTGACCGCGATGCCCGTCACCTCGAAACGCGCCCCGAACAGCAGGGTGCCCGAGCCGAGGAACGCGCGGGCCGGCGGATCGTCGTTGAAGTACTCGCGGTACACGCGGTTGAAGGCGCCGTAGAGCGAGACGTCCGAACAGAAGACCTGCACGCTGACCAGGTCGTCCATCGTCATGTCCGCCTCCGCCAGCACCGCCTGAATGCCGTCGAGCACGTTGCGCGCCTCCTGCTCGGCCGTCGCCGGCGGGCGGCCGGTCTCCGGGTCCATCCCGAGGCGGCCCGCGACGTAGAGGGTGTCGCCGGCCAGCACCGCGTCGCTGAACGGGGCGGTGGTGGTGCGGCCCGGCAGGTTGATGGTGCGGGGCGACGAATCCTGCGTGGCGTTGACCGCGGCCACGACGCCGGAGACGAGCACTCCGACGACGATGCCGGCGACGAAGACGAATCCGTTTCCGCGAGTCCTCATGTCCATCCTCCTGATGGTCGAAATCGATCAACACGTTCCGCGCCGGCCGACGCAACGCCCGTATCCGCGCGGGCCGGATCGCCGGCGGGCAGGGCGAGTCTCGACCGTTGCCCGCCCGCCGGACCGGACGCTCGGGCGCAGGATGCAGGCCGGCGGTCAGGCGCCGGTCAGCAGCACCGTCGATCCCGTCGTCTTGCGCCCTTCCAGATCACGATGGGCCTGGGCCGCATCCCGAAGCGCATACGTCTGGTTGACCTCGATCCGCACCCCCCCGCAGCCGACCACGTCGAACAGCTCCGCCGTCGTCTCTTCGAGCTCCTCCCGCGTCGCCGTGTAGGTGGCCAGGGTCGGACGCGTCAGGAACAGGGAGCCCCTGGCGGCCAGGATCGCCGGCGCGAACGGCTCGACGGCGCCCGACGCGTTGCCGAAGCTCACCATCAGCCCGCGTGGCTGCAGGCAGCGGAGCGAGTCGTTGAACGTGTCCTTGCCGACCGAGTCGTAGACCACCGGGACGCCCCTGCCCCCGGTCAGCTCCTTCACGCGGTCGACGAAGTTCTCCTCGGTGTAGACGATCGGGTGGTCGCAGCCGTGCGCCCTGGCAAGCTCCGCCTTCTCGCGCGTGCCGACGGTGCCGATGACCGTGGCGCCGAGGTGCTTCAGCCACTGGCAGGCGATCAGGCCGCACCCGCCGGCCGCCGCGTGGAAGAGTACCGTCTCGCCCGGCTGCACCGCATGCGTGCGCCGGACGAGGTACTGCACCGTGCAGCCCTTGAGCATGACCGCCGCCGCCTGCTCGTCGCTGATCCCGTCCGGGATCTTCACGAGCTGCTTCGACGCGATGATCCGCCGCTGCGCGTAGCTGCCGAGGCTCATGCAGTAGGCGACCCGATCGCCGACGGCCACCTCGGTCACGCCGGCGCCGACCGCCTCAACCACGCCGGCGCCCTCGTTGCCGATCGTCGCCGGGAAGGACGGCGCCGGATAGAGGCCGGTGCGGAAGTAGACGTCGATGAAGTTGAGGCCGGCCACGGTCTGGCGGATCACCGCCTCGCCGGGCCCCGGATCCGGAACGTCGACCGTCTCCCAGCACAGGACTTCGGGGCCGCCGGTTTCGTGAATGCGCACCGCGTAGGTCATCGATCGCTCCGAGGTGGACGAGTGGTCTGCATGACGTCCGACGGCTTGATCTTAGCAGCCGAGCGGCAACGGAACCGCCCGAACAACGATGGGACGAACTGCGGAGGCGCCGGATCGACTGGTTCCCGTCGAGCGCAGGCTCGCCAAGCCACTTCCCGACCTGTCGGCGCGTCGGCGCAGCATGCCGACCATCGTCCCGCCATTGTCGCAGGCCGGTGCTGGACGAACGGGACGAGCGTGGCCAACCGGCGCAGGCAGCTCCGTAGCCGCGGTCGCCGTTGCGGTACCATAGCCACGCATGGCCACGACCACCGGCGCGTTCGACGCGCACCACCCGCCGTCGTCCGATCTGCTCGCCGACTGCGTGCATTGCGGCTTCTGCCTGCCGCCGTGTCCCACCTACGCGCTGTGGAGCCGCGAGACCGACTCGCCGCGGGGCCGGATTCACCTGCTGAAGGTGGCGCTGGAAGGCAAGGCGGAGATCACGGCGGAGTTCGCGCGGCACTTCGACACCTGTCTCGGCTGCATGGCGTGCGTCACGGCCTGTCCGTCCGGCGTGCAGTACGACAGGCTGGTGGAAGCCGCCCGGCCGCAGATCGAGCGGCACGTCGAGCGCCCGCTGGGAGACCGCCTGTTCCGGCGGATGATCTTCGCGCTGTTTCCCTACCCCGGCCGGCTGCGCTGGGTGGCGCTGAAGCTGTGGGCCTACCAGCGACTGGGAATCCAGCGGCTGATGCGCGCGAGCGGACTGCTGAACCTGCTCCCCGCACGCCTGCGCGCCATGGAGGCGGTGGCGCCACGCATCGCGCTCGGCGGCCTCTGGTCGTCGATGCCGGGCGTCGTCCCCGCCCGGGGGGAGCGACGGCGCAGAGTGGCGCTGCTGCTCGGCTGCGTGCAGCGGATCTTCTTCAGCGACGTCAACGCCGCCACGGCGCGGGTGCTCGCGGCCGAAGGCTGCGACGTGGTGATCCCGCGCGCGCAGGGCTGCTGCGGCGCGCTGATGATGCACTCCGGCCGCGAGGCGGAAGCGGAGGCGATGGCCCGGCGCTTCGTCGATGCCTTCGAGCCGGCGCTGGCCGAGATCGACGAGATCGTGATCAACGCGGCCGGGTGCGGGTCGACGCTGAAGGAGTACGGGCATCTGCTGCGGGACGACCCGGCGTACGCGGCCCGTGCGGCGGCGCTGGCGGACAAGTGCCGCGACGTCTCGGAGGTGCTGGCCGACCTGGAGCCGCGCGCCCCGCGGCATCCGATCCGGATGCGCGTCGCCTACCACGACGCCTGCCACTTGCAGCATGCGCAGGGGGTCAGCGCGGAGCCGCGTCGGGTGCTGTCGGCGGTTCCCGAGCTCGAGGTGTGCGACGTGCCGGAGGGCGGGCTCTGCTGCGGTTCCGCGGGCATCTACAACCTGGTCGAGCCCGAGGCGGCGGGCGAGCTGGGGCGACGGAAAGCGGAGAACGTCCTGGCGACGGGGGCCGACGCGATCGTGTCGTCGAATCCGGGCTGCCTGCTGCAAGTCGGCAGCGCACTGGAACGCGAGGGCCGTCCGTTACCGACACTGCACCTGGTCGAGCTGATCGACGCTTCGATCCAGGGCCGCCGGCTCCAGGTATAACCCGGAAAGCCTGGATCGGAGCCGCCAGTCGGATGCGGCGGGGGGCTTTCGCTACCGCCAGGCTTACGAGGCGGGTTCAGCCCGTGATACGGACGCCGCCGGTCGGATGCGGCGGGGTTTTGCTACGGCTCCTACAGCCCGCCGGGACCGCGGCCGGGGTTCAGCAGATCGTCCGCGTCGAACTGGCGCTTGATCGCCGTCATCACAGGCATGCCGTCGCCGATCGGTCCCCATGGATCGACGCTGGCGCGCAGCTTCGGGTCGCCGCGGCGGATCACCGCGGAACCGCGGCCGATCGGCAACCGGTCCCGAAGCTCACCGATGAGGCGGGCCTGTGCGTCGTTCGGCCCTTCCAACCGCACGTCGACCACCCCGAGTCCGGCGCGCCCGGCGGCGGCCATTGCGAGCCCGTCCGTCGCGGCCCGGTCGCGTAGCCGGATCAGCGTCGGGAAGAGTTCGGCGGGCACCGTGCTCAGCTTGACGAGGGTTCCGCCCGCGGACCAGTGCGCCGCGTGCCTGCGCCACGCCTCCTCCTCGTCCCCGCCGCTCAGCACGACCGCGTCTGCTCGCGCACCCACGATCGCACGGGCGGCCTCGGCCTGCTGAATGACGGAGGCCTCCACCGACTCGAAGCGCGCCAGCAGACGGGCCGGCGCCCAGGTGAGCTCGATCGCGGTCGGCGTCAGCGTCGAGCCGGCGAGATCGGCGGAGATCGGCGCGGCGTCCTCCAGGGAATCGACCGCCACCTCCACCGTGCGCGAGGCGGGCGGCGCCGGCGCCAGCTTGAACGTCGCGGTGAGGATGACGCCGAGACAGCCGAAGGATCCGGTCAGCAGGCGGGAGAGGTCGTAGCCGGCGACGTTCTTCACGACGATGCCGCCGGCCTTCGCCACGCGGCCGTCGACGCGGGCCATGGTGACGCCGATGATGGAGTCGCGCGGCGCGCCGTGACCGTGACGGCGGGGACCGCTGTCGTTGGTGGCCACGATGCCGCCGATGGTCGCCCGCTCCGCCCACGGCGGATCCCACGGGAGCCGCTGTCCGTGCGCCGCCAGCGCCGCGTTCACCGCGGCCAGGGTCGCCCCGGCCTCCAGCGTGGCGGTCAGATCGCCGTGCCGGTGCTCGACGACGTCGCACAGCGCCGCCGTGGAGAGCAGCAGATCGACCGCGCCCCCCGGCGACCCCCAGTCCTGCTTGGTGCGGCCGCCGGCGACCCGCACCCGGAGCCCCTCGGACGCGGCCCAGGCCAGCGTCTCCGCCACGGCGTCACGGCTCGCCGGCGCGGCCGCCAGGCGCGGCTGAACGCCGTCCACCACATCGGCGTCGCCGCCGGCGCGCACCGCGCCGCCGGGACCCGCCTGCGCGGCGAGTTCGTCGAGCAGCGTGGTCGTGGACGCGCCCGCCATCAGACCCGCTCCGCCAGGCCGGCCGCCTCGGCCGGGTGCCTGCGGTACGGGCCGGGCACCTCGCCGCAGAGGCGCGGCGTCGGAAACACCTTCCCGGGATTGCAGATGTAGCCGGGATCGAAGGCGCACCGCACGAGCTGCATCGTGTCGAGATCGCTCTCGCTGAACATCTTCGGCAGGTGCTCGGCCTTGTCGGCGCCGACGCCGTGCTCGCCGGTGATCGAGCCGTCCGCGTCGAGGCAGTAGGTCAGGATCTCGGACGCGACCTCCTGGGCGAGATCGGCCTGACCGGCGATCCGCTCGTCGTAGCAGACCAGCGGGTGGAGGTTGCCGTCGCCGGCGTGGAACACGTTGCCGATCTTGAGACCGGAGCGGTCGGACAGGTCGCGGATGCGGCTGAGCACCTCCGGCAGCCGGGTGCGCGGGATCACGCCGTCCTGCACGTAGTAGCTCGGTGAAACACGTCCCATCGCCGCGAACGCCGCCTTGCGTCCCTGCCAGAAACGCGCCCGCTGCCCGGCCGTGCGCGCGATCTGGATCTCGCTGGCGCGGGCCTCGTTGCAGACCTCCTCGACCCGCGTGAAGAGCGCCGCGACGTCCGCCTCGGCGCCGTCGAGCTCGACGATCAGGATCGCCTCGGTCTTCGGGAAGTCGGGATGCACCGCCGCTTCGGCCGCCTCGATCGTCACCCGGTCCATCATCTCCACCGCCGCCGGAATGATGCCGGCGCCGATGATGCCCGACACCGCGTTCCCGGCCGCCTCGGTCGAGTCGAACGCGGCGAGCAGCGTCTCGACCGCGGCCGGCTTGCGCAGCAGATTGAGGACGACCTTCGTGACGACGGCCAGCGTGCCCTCCGACCCGACCAGCACCCCGAGCAGGTCGAGGCCCGGCGCATCGAGGGCCGGTCCGCCCAGGTGGACGAGCTCGCCGTCGGGCAGCACTGCCTCCACCCCGAGGACGTGGTGCACCGTGAAGCCGTACTTCAGGCAGTGCGCGCCGCCGGAGTTCTCCGCGAGATTGCCGCCGATGGAGCAGATCACCTGGCTGGACGGGTCGGGCGCATAGTAGTAACCGGCCGCCGCCACCGCCTTGCTGACGTCGAGGTTCATGACCCCCGGCTCGACCGTGATGCGGCGGTTCGGGATGTCGACGTCGAGGATGCGGTTCATCCGCGTCATCACGATGAGGACGCCGTCGGGATGCGGCAGCGCGCCGCCGGAAAGCCCCGTCCCTTGGCCGCGCGCCACGAACGGCACGTGGTGCTCGTGGCAGAGCCGCACGATGCGCTGCACCTGGTCGGCGGTCGTCGGCAGCACGGCGACGCCCGGCTTGGAGCGCAGCTTGACCAGGCCGTCGGTCTCGTAGGTCAGCAGCTCGCCGTCGTCGCGCACGATGCCGTCCGGCCCGACGATGCACTCGAGCCCGGTGATGACGTGCCTCTCCATGTCGTTCGGTCCCTTCCGCGCGCCGGCCCGACTTGCGATTCCCGCGGCGCGGTTGCCGCCCGGCGCCGCCGTCCCTGTCGCCCGGCGGCGTCCTTCCCTACGGCCGCGAGTACTGATCGATCACGCTGGAGATGGCCCGCCGGCAGACCCGGCAGAACCCGACGGGGTTGCGCGTGAACATGATGCAGTCGATCTCGGACCGGTAGAGGCCGGTCGGCTCGTACGAGGCGCCCTCGAACGCGCCGACCTTGCCGGCGTGCGGCATCGAGGCCAGCAGGGCGGTCTCGCGCTCCATCTGCGCGGTGAACAACCGGTCCATCTCGATCTCGGGCGCGCCGGCTTCCCGCAGGCCGCGGCGCTCGCGCTGCGCGGCGGTGCTGCCCGCTTCGAAGGCGGCCTTGCCCCACGGCGTCGGCAGCGGCGTATCCGGCTCGACGAGGTCGCCCCACTTGAGGTTCTTCGGGTCGTGCAGCGCCGTCACGTTCGGCTCCCACGGCTCCGGGTGATACGCGGCGCCGGTCTCGTAGGCGACGTCCGACGTGTAGTACTCGTCCGCCAGCCCCGCGAAGTGGTGGCCGAACTCGTGGATGAAGACGTACTCCGCGAAACCGGTGTCGGCCGCCGCGGTGGCCTGGAAGTTGAAGATCCCGCCGCCGCCGTACTGCTCCTCGTTGACCAGGATCTCGATGAACTCGTACGGCGCGGCGGACGCCGCGTCGCGCAGCGCCCGGTTGTCGTAGGTCAGCACGTAGCGTTCCGAATCGAAGATGTTGTACCGGGCCGAGAGCGGCGAGCGGCGGAACTGCCCGGCGCGCGGTCGGCTGACCCCCGACTCGGCCGACGGCAGATGGATGCCCCACACGTTGAAGTCGTCCCGCCGGCTGTGGAACGGCTCCTCCGCGAAGAGCGCAGCGGTCAGCCGCGCAGCGTCGGCACGGAACTTGTCGCGCTCGTCCTCCGTGTAACCGTCGCCGAGGATCAGCAGATCCACCTTCTCCGACGGCGGTCCGCTGGTGAACAGCGACCAGACCTCCCCGGCGGGGGCGCGGTCGGCCGGATTGACGAAGCGGGAATCCGGATCGACCACGGTCGACCAGATCTCGTGGAAGCTGTTCTCGGCGTCGCGCGCCTTCAGCACCACCTGCACCGGCCGCCGAGGCCACGGAAAGCGCAACGACTCGTGGAACGTGCGATGCACCTCCCGCGATTCCGGCGTCGTCTCCCACTCGCCGTAGATCGAGGCGAAGCCGCGCGAGTAGATCACCCGGTTCGTCCGGCGGTCGATCACCTCGAAGAGGTACTTGCCGAGGTTGAGTTCATCGACGAGTCGGGTGCGGCTGCCCGCCCACGGCCCGTCCGACACGACCTGATCGAGCGCGACGATCTCCGTGCCCCGCCCGCCGGAATGGAAATAGTCGACGCGCATCGTCCTGTCGACGAAGTGCGCCTCGAAGCCCCCGGCGCCCGGCGCAGCCTGTCCGCCGGCCGCACCGGGCGCAACGCCGCGGGATGCTGTTCCGATCGCCGCGACGCAGGCGGCCAGCGCGACCGCCAACGCCGCCGTGACACCCGGTCGCCGTCGTTCATTGCCCTGCATGCCGACATTCTAACGCCGGCCGCGCGGCGGGCCGCCGCCGTCGGTGACGAAATCGCCGATGGAAGCCCGTATCGACCTGACCGCGCGCGCCGCTCCCGATACAACCGTCAGCGGCAGGCGCCGGCCCCGCCCCGGTCAGTCGCTGACCGCGAGCTCGCCCGGCACGATCGGCCGCGTCCGCGGCAGTTTCCCGCGATACGCCAGATAGCCCACGAAGCCGAGCAGCGCCGCGAACACCACCAGCTTCAGCACGTTACCCGGCCCGGTGAGCGGAACGACTCCCCACAGCAGCCACAACACCGGCTGCGCGAGGCACACCGCCCACAATGAACCGTAGAAGAACCGCCGCTCGCGCCCTTCGCCCCGAGTTGACGCCTTCACCCGCGGCAGCCGCCCCGCCGCTCCCGCCACCCAGACCGCCGCCGCGATCGGAAAGTACCCGGCGTCGTAGATCGGCCGCATCCGCCACTCTCCCGTCGCCGCCGCCCACAGCAGCCCGGCGACGTTGAGCAACGCGAAACTCAGCACCGCGCTCCACGCGAACGTGTAGCAGACCCGCCGGTACAACGGATTCGGCCGATCCTCCGTGAAGCGGACGATGTACGGCCGCGGCTCGACCCCCGGCAGCCGTCCCCGCAGGCCCGCGACGCCCGTTCCCAGGACGACTGCGGCCAGCCACGCCGCCATGCGCCCGTCGAAGCCGTTCGCGAACAGATCGAAGGTCAGCGGCCCGGGGACGAGAAAGAAAACCCAGACCCAGATCGGCCAATGCGCGAGGCGATAAAGCACCGTGTTCCGCGCGCGGATCTTCCGCTCGCCGGCCAGCTCCACCGGGATCCCCCGTTCATCCATCGGCACCGCTTCCAGCGTCATGTGTCCTTCGCACCTGCGTTCGTGTGTACACAAAGAGAACGCCCGGACTCGACGTTCGAGCCCGGGCGTCGTGAAACTCCCGGCAGCGACCTACTCTCCCACGGAGCTGCCCCCGCAGTACCATCGGCGGAAGAGGGCTTAACTGCCGTGTTCGGCATGGGAACGGGTGTTTCCCCTCTCCTATGACCACCGGAAAACCTGATCGGGCCGGACGGGACCGAGCCGCATCCATCGCGGTCCCGCACGCGCCCGGCCCGCTGTATGTCAAAGAAACCGCAATCCGCCGCCTCGCAACTGAACACCCTACAAACGGCAGCTTCCCTCCGACGGAATGCGAAAGAATATGGTCAAGCCTCACGGCTGATTAGTACCAGTAAGCTCAAGCTCTCGCAAGCCTTACACATCTGGCCTATTGCCTGGTAGTCTTCCAGGTGCCTTCAGGGACCCGAAGGTCCAGGGAGATCTCATCTTGGGGAGGGTTTCACGCTTAGATGCTTTCAGCATTTCTCCCGTCCGAACGTAGCTACCCAGCACTGCCGCTGGCGCGACAACTGGTACACTAGAGGTTCGTCCACCCCGGTCCTCTCGTACTAAGGACAGCCCCCCTCAAATCTCCTGCGCCCATGGTAGATAGGGACCGAACTGTCTCGCGACGTTCTAAACCCAGCTCACGTACCGCTTTAATCGGCGAACAGCCGAACCCTTGGAACCTGCTACAGCTCCAGGATGCGATGAGCCGACATCGAGGTGCCAAACCTTGGCGTCGATATGAACTCTTGGCCAAGATAAGCCTGTTATCCCCGGCGTACCTTTTATCCGTTGAGCGATGGCCCTTCCATGCGGAACCACCGGATCACTAAGGCCTGGTTTCCCATCTGCTCGACGTGTATGTCTCGCAGTCAAGCTCGCTTCTGCCTTTGCACTCTCCGGCTGATTTCCAAACAGCCTGAGCGAACCTTCGCGCGCCTCCGTTACAATTTGGGAGGCGACCGCCCCAGTCAAACTACCCGCCAAGCAGTGTCCCTGACCTGGATCACAGGTCGAGGTTAGAGCACCGAAATGCCAAGGGTGGTATCTCACCGACGACTCCTCCGACCCCGAAAGGCCGAATTCAAAGTCTCCCACCTATCCTGCGCATGACACACCAGCACTCACTACTAAGCTGTAGTAAAGGTGCACGGGGTCTTTCCGTCTTACCACGGGCAACCGGCGTCTTCACCGGTACCACAAATTCGCAGTGCCCCTCGTCGAGACAGCGCCCAGATCGTTGCGCCATTCGTGCAGGTCGGAACTTACCCGACAAGGAATTTCGCTACCTTAGGACCGTTATAGTTACGGCCGCCGTTTACCGGGGCTTCAGTTCAGAGCTTCACCTTGCGGCTAACTCCTCCCTTTAACCTTCCGGCACCGGGCAGGCGTCAGACCCTATACGTCGTTTTCGACTTGGCAGAGTCCTGTGTTTTTAGTAAACAGTCGCCTGGGCATCTTTATTGCAACTCCTTCCCGCTCACCGGGCGAAGCCGGGTCACGGGCTGGAGCACCCCTTCTTCCGAAGTTACGGGGCGAGTTTGCCGAGTTCCTAGACGAGGGTTCTCACTCGCGCCTTGGGATTTTCTCCCTGCCTACCTGTGTCGGTTTACGGTACGGGCACCCGAACGACTCCTTAGAGGATTTTCTTGGCAGCATGGCATCACCCACTTTGCGGCCTTGCGGCCTCGCCACGGCACCTCGGGGAATGCGAGCCGCCGGATTTGCCTGGCGACTCCCCCTACATGCCTGAACCTACACGTCCAGTCGTAGGCTGGGCTGGCCTTCTGCGTCCCCCCAATCGTACAAACGTCGTTCAGGTAGTTCCGGAATGTTGACCGGATATCCATCCGCTACGCCTTTCGGCCTCGCGTTAGGACCCGACTGACCCTGAGTGGACGAACCTTCCTCAGGAAACCTTAGGCTTTCGGCGGAGTGGATTCTCACCACTCTTGTCGCTACTTATGCCGGCAGGGTCACTTCTCTGCGCTCCAGCGGTTCTCTCGATCCGCCTTCTCTGCCCAGAGAACGCTCCTCTACCACTCGCGGGAACCCCGGAGGGTCCCTCGAATCTACGGCTTCGGTACTGTGCTTGAGCCCCGTTGAATTGTCGGCCCGGAGCCGCTTGACCAGTGAGCTATTACGCTTTCTTTAAAGGATGGCTGCTTCTAAGCCAACCTCCTGGTTGTCTCGGCGTCCCCAGTTCCTTTCCCACTTAGCACAGATTTAGGGACCTTAGCCGGTAGGCTGGGCTGTTTCCCTTTCGACCCTGAAGCTTAGCCCCCAGAGTCTCACTCCCGGGATGCGTGTCGTCGGCATTCGAAGTTTGGTTGGATTCAGTAAGCTTGTAGGCCCCCTAGTCCATCCAGTGCCCTACCGCCGACGCCGACCTCCCGAGGCTGCTCCTAAAAGCATTTCGAGGAGAACGGGCCATCACGAGGTTTGATTAGCCTTTCACCCCTACCCTCAGCTCATCCAAGCCGTTTTCAACCGACACTGGTTCGGGCCTCCACGTGGTGTTACCCACGCTTCACCCTGGCCAAGGGTAGATCACCTCGTTTCGCGTCTACTCCCTGCGACTAATGCGCCCCTTTCGGACTCGCTTTCGCTACGGCTCGCGTTCGCTTAACCTCGCCACAGAAAGTAACTAGCCGGCTCATTATGCAAAAGGCACGCGGTCAGGCGTTGCCGGAGCGCCGCCGAAGCGACGCTTCCAGCCATAGCCCTCCCACTGCTTGTAGGCATACGGTTTCAGGTACT
>CBDCCN010000004.1:0-2397500 GCA_965214865.1 Vicinamibacterales bacterium | reverse complement strand
GATGATCGCCTGCAGGTTGCTGCCGCGACCCGAGATGAGCACGCCGAGCCTGCGATTCCCCGGAGCCCCGGCCGGCCCGGTACCCCGGCTGCTCACGTCCTGCACGCCGCCTGCGCATCTCCCGGGAGATCGACCCGGGCGTACTCGACCCTGCGCCCCCCCGCGCCCGCCTCGCCGACCTCGCCGATGAGCGCCGCGCCGATCTCGCCGCACGTGATGAGCTTGGAGAGCACCCGGTGCGAGTCGTCGCGCGCGCAGACCACGACGAGGCCGACGCCCATGTTGAAGGTGCGGTACATGTCCGCCACCGGCACTTCGCCGTGCTCGCGCAGGAAGTCGAAGACCGGCGGAACCGTCCAGCGCTGCGGATCGATGACCGCGGCGCAGCCTGCGGGCAGGACCCGCGGCACGTTGTCTGTCAGGCCGCCGCCCGTGATGTGGGCAATCCCCTTCACGCAGCCGGTCTCGATCACCGGCCGTACCGCCGACTGATACGACCGGTGCGTCCGCAGGAGCTCTTCGCCGACCGAGCAGTCGAGCGCCTCGACGACCGAGTCGACGGTCAGCCCGAGCTTCTCGAACAGGATGCGCCGCGCCAGCGAATATCCGTTCGTGTGGAGGCCGCTCGACGGCAGGCCGACGAGCACGTCGCCCGGCACGATGGATCGGCCGTCGAGGATCCGTGCGCGGTCCACCAGGCCGACGACGAAGCCCGCCAAGTCGTACTCGCCGTCGGCGTAGAAGCCGGGCATCTCGGCCGTCTCGCCGCCCAGGAGCGCGCAGCCGTTCCGCCGGCAGCCGGTGGCGACTCCTTCGATCACGGCGGCGGAAACGTCCGGGGACAGGCGGCCGGCCGCGAGATAGTCGAGGAAGAACACCGGACGCGCGCCCTGCGCCAGAATGTCGTTGACGCAATGGTTCACGAGGTCCACCCCGACCGTCGTGTGCACGCCGGCGGCGAACGCCACGGCCAGCTTGGTTCCGACGCCGTCGGCGCTCGCGACCAGCACCGGCTCGTCCATCCCCGCCAGCTCGGGGCGGAACAGCCCGCCGAACGCGCCGACGTCGCTCAGCACCCCGTCGGTGAACGTGCTCCGGGCGAGTCGCTTGACGCGCTCGACCACCGCCATGCCGGCGTCGATGTCGACGCCCGCCGTCTTGTAGTCCATGACTCGCGCTGCGCCGTTCTACGGCACAGACTCCCGGGCCTCGGCGATCTTCAGCACCATCTGCCGGTAGGCCTCCGTGTCGCGCGGCGGATCGACGGGATACGACCTGGTGTAGCACGCGTTGCAGTACCGATCGTGACGCTCGCCGAGCGCCTCGCGCAACCCCTCGATGCTCAGGTAGGCGAGCGTGTCGGCGCCCATGAAGTCGCGGATCTCGTCGACGCTGCGCCGGGACGCGATCAGCTCGTCGCGGTGGGGCGTGTCGATGCCGTAGTAGCACGGCGCCACGGTGGGCGGGCAACTGATGCGCATATGCACCTCCCGCGCCCCGGCCGCCTTGATCATCGACACGATCTTCTGGCTCGTCGTCCCCCGCACGATCGAGTCGTCGACCAGCACCACCCGCTGCCCGTCGAGCACGCTCCGCACGGTGTTCAGCTTCACCTTCACCTTGAGCCCGCGCACCGACTGGTGCGGCTGGATGAACGTGCGGCCGACGTAGTGGTTGCGGATGAGCCCCATCTTCAGCGGGATGCCGGAGCTCTCCGCGTATCCGATCGCGGCGACGACGCCCGAGTCGGGAATCGGGACCACGACGTCGGCGTCGACGGCCGCCTCCTGCGCGAGCAGCCGGCCGAGGCCGGTCCGCACCGCGTTGACGCTCTGGCCGAAGACGTCGCTGTCGGGGCGCGCGAAGTAGACGTGCTCGAACACGCAGTGGGCGGCCGGCGCGGACGGAAACGGCTTGTACGAGCGTACCCCGTCGCCGCCGATCACCAGCACCTCGCCCGGCTCCACGTCGCGCTCGTAGCGAGCGCCGATCAGGTCCATGGCGCAGGTCTCGGAGCAGACGACGTAGGCGTCCCCGAGGTGGCCGAGGGCGAGCGGCCGGAAACCGTGCGGGTCGCGGACCGCGATCAGGTTGTTCGGGGTCAGCAGGACGAGCGAGAAGGCGCCGCTCACCTGCGAGACCGACTCGACGATGGCGTCCTCCGGCGTGGCCGCGCTCGACTTCGCGTAGAGGTGCAGGACGACCTCCGTGTCGCTGTTGGTCTGGAAGATCGAGCCCTCCCGCACCAGCCGTTGCCGCAGATCGCCGGCGTTGACGAGGTTGCCGTTGTGGCAGAGCGCGATCTGCCCGTGCGAGCAGTCGATCAGGATAGGCTGCGCGTTGACGATGCGGCTGTCGCCGAAGGTGGAGTAGCGGACGTGGCCGATCGCCGCCGGGCCGGGCAGGGCGGCCAGCATCCGGTCGTCGAAGGCGTCGCCGACGTAGCCCATGGCGCGCGAGAGCTTCACCGCCCCGTCGCACGCGGCGGCGATTCCGGCGCTCTCCTGGCCCCGGTGCTGCAACGCGTACAGACCGAGGTAGGTCAGCGAGGATGCATCTTCGCGGCCGTAGACGCCGAAGACGCCGCATTCGTCGTGGAACTTGTCGTCCATACGCTCAGCCGGCGCGCCGCACCCCGCTTCCTTCAGGCGGCGGGAGCCTCGAAATACCGGGACAGCCCGCTCGACCACCGCTGCTCCGCCTCCGCGAGCGCGACGTCGACCAGCAGATCGCCGTCGAGGCGGAACCGCAGCCGCGCGCCGCCGGTTCGACCCAGCACCTGCGCCGGGACGCCCGCCGCGGCGGCCTGCGCCAGAACCGCGTCCGCGTCCGCTTCCCGCACCGACACGACGATCTGCGAGGCGGCTTCGCCGTACAGCGCCGCCGCAGCGCCGCCGGCGCTGGCGGCGGGAACCGCGACGTCGAAGCCGGTCCCGCCGCTCCCGAACGCGCACTCCGCCAGCGCGACGGCCAGACCGCCGTCGGAGCAGTCCTGGGCGCAAAGCAGGCGCCCGGCCGCGGCCAGATCCGCCACGAGCCGCTGCAGCGCCCGTTCCGCCCGCAGGTCCAGGTCAGGCGGCACGCCGCGCACGAGGCCGTGCATCACCTTCAGGTACTCGCTGCCCCCGAGCGCCCCCCCCGGCGCGCCGAGCAGCAGCACCACCGCCCCCGCCGCCCGGAACGTGCGGCCGACGACGCGCCGCGCATCCTCTATTATCCCCACCACCCCGAGGACCGGGGTAGGCAGAACCGGCTGGCCGTCCGTCTCGTTGTAGAAACTGACGTTGCCGCCGGTGACGGGGACGTCGAGTGCGCGGCACGCGTCGCCGATGCCGGCCACGGCGCGCGCGAACTGCCACATGATCTCGGGCCGCTCCGGGTTCCCGAAGTTCAGGCAGTTGGTGGCGCCGATCGGCCGCCCCCCGGCGCAGGCCACGTTGCGGGCCGACTCGGCCACGGCCAGCGCCGCCCCGCGGTAGGGGTCGAGGAAGCAGTACCGCCCGTTGCCGTCGACCGAGAACGCCAAAGCGCGCGGCGTCCCCTTGATGCGCACCACCCCGGCTCCGGCGCCGGCCGGCGCGATGGTGTTGGTCCGCACCATGTGGTCGTATTGCCGGTAGATCCAGCGCTTGCTCGCGATGCCGGGCGAAGCGACGAGCCGCAGGAAGACCTCCGACGGCGGGCCGACCGGCTCCAGCGCCGACGGATCGAGCGTCTGCCGCTCGGCGAGGTCCTCCGGCTCGCGGTACGGGCGGTCGTAGAGCGGCGCCTCGTCGGCCAGGGGCCGGTTCGGGATCTCCGCCACCGTCTTCCCGCCGTCGCGCACCCGCAGCAGGCCGTCGCCGGTCACCTCGCCGATCCGGACCGCGGGCAGATCCCACTTCTCGAACACCCGGTCGACCTCCGCCTCACGTCCCTGCCGCACGATGAACAGCATCCGCTCCTGCGACTCGGACAACATGATCTCGTACGGCGCCATCCCCGACTCGCGCTGCGGCACGCGGGCGACGTCGATGTCGATGCCGGCGCCGCCGCGGGCGCCCATCTCGCACGACGAGCAGGTCAGCCCGGCCGCCCCCATGTCCTGCAGCCCGACCAGCGCTTCCGTCTGCAGGACCTCCAGACAGGCTTCGAGCAGCAGCTTCTCCATGAACGGATCGCCGACCTGCACATTGGGGCGCTTCTCGGCCGACGCGTCGTCGAACTCGGCCGACGCCATCGTCGCGCCGTGGATGCCGTCGCGGCCGGTCTTCGCCCCGACGTAGTAGACCGCGTTACCCACACCCTCCGCGCGGCCGCGGACGACGCCCTCCACCGGCGCGACGCCGAGACAGAAGACGTTGACGAGCGGGTTGCCGGCGTAGGTCTCGTCGAAGGCGACCTCCCCGCCGACGGTCGGAATCCCGATGCTGTTCCCGTAGCCGGCGATGCCGGCCACCACCCCTTCCACCAGCCGCCGCGTGGCCGGCGATTCCAGCGATCCGAACCGCAGCGAGTCGAGCAGGGCGATGGGCCGGGCGCCCATCGTGAAGATGTCGCGGATGATCCCGCCCACGCCGGTCGCGGCGCCCTGGTACGGCTCGATGAACGAGGGGTGGTTGTGCGATTCGATCTTGAACACCGCCGCCAGACCGTCCCCGATGTCCAGGACCCCGGCGTTCTCGCCCGGTCCCTGGAGCACCCGCGCCCCCTCGGTCGGCAGGGTCCGCAGGTGGATCCGCGAGCTCTTGTAGCTGCAGTGCTCGGACCACATGACCGAGAAGATGCCCAGCTCCAGCAAGTTGGGATCGCGCCCGAGGATCGCGACGATGCGCCGGTACTCGCCGGCGGTGAGCCCGTGGGCTGCTCTGGTCTCCGGATCGATCAAGATCGGGCTCCGATCAGCAGCACGACCCCGAAGGTCGCCATCACGACCCCCGCGAGGGCCAGTACGGCGGCCACGATGATTCCACCGGGCGGCGGCAACGGCACGGCGCCCGCGCCGAACGCCGCCGCCGCGGCGAGCAGCAGCAACCCGATGCCGACGAAGATCCGCCCCAGACGCCGCCGCGTCTCCGGAGACGCCATCAGACAGCCTCCGCGACCGGCGCACGCGCCGCCGCCACCGACTCGAACAGCACACGGCCGTCCGTGCTCCCCACCGCCGCCTCGCACGCCCGCTCGGGATGCGGCATGAGGCCGACGACGTTGCGCTCGCGGTTGCAGACGCCGGCGATCGCCGCCGTCGATCCGTTCACGTTCCAGCCCTCGTCGAGCGTCCCGTCCGGCGCGGTGTAGCGGAAGACGACCCGGCGGTCGCCGGCGAGCTCCCGCAGGGTCTCCGGATTCGCGTAGTAGTTCCCTTCGCCGTGGGCGATCGGCAGACGCAGCACCTGACCTGTCGCCGCGTTCCGGGTGAACGGCGTGTCGGTGGCCTCCACCCGCAGGTGGACGTGCTCGCAGATGAACTTCAGATCGCGGTTGCGCCGCATCCCCCCGGGCAGCAACCCCGCCTCCAGCAGCACCTGGAACCCGTTGCAGATGCCGATGACCGGACCGCCGGCGGCGGCGAACTCCTTCACGCGGGTCATGACCGGCGAGAAGCGGGCGATGGCCCCGCAGCGCAGGTAGTCGCCGTACGAGAATCCGCCGGGCAGCACCACCGCGTCGGCGCCGCCGAGATCCGTGGCCTTGTGCCAGACCAGCTTCGCCGACTGATCCAGGACGGTCGTCAGCGCGTGGTGCGCGTCGTGGTCGCAGTTCGAACCCGGAAAGACCACCACCGCGAATCGCATCCCGACGTCCACCTCCTTCCCGTGCCGGTCCCGGACCCGTCGTTCACCGCGGTTCGACCTCTACCCGGTAGCTTTCGATCACCGGGTTGGCCAGCAGCCGGTCGGCCACCTCGCCGGCCAGTACCCGCGCCTGGTCGACGGTCGCCGCGTCGACGTCGAGCTCGAAGTACTTCCCCTGCCGCACGTCGCGGACCGCGTCGTAGCCGAGCGTGCGCAGGGCGCCGGCGATGGTCTTGCCCTGCGGATCCAGAATCGACGGCTTCAGCGTGACGTAGACCTTCGCCTTCACGACGCCCCCGGCGCGAGCGCCACCCGCCCGCCGGTGCTCCCGGCCGGCGGTTCCACCGCGGCCGCCGCCTCGTCCGCGAACGCACGGTCCATGATCGCATCCACGTGGCGGAGCTGCACGTCCAGGTCGAAGGCGCGCTCGATCTCGTCGGGACCGAGCACCGCGGTCACCTCGGGATCGGCCAGCAGCAACGCCTTGAAGTCCAGTCCCTCGTCGTGCGAGCGCATGGCGTTGCGCTGCACCAGCAGGTAGGCGTCCTCGCGGGAGACGCCGCGGCCGGCCAGCGCCAGCAGCACCGTGCCGGAGAAGACGACGCCGCGGGATCGCTCCAGGTTCTCGCGCATCCGCTCCGGGCAGACGACCAGCCCGCGCACGATGCGCGTGAACCGGCGCACCATGTGATCGAGCGCGCAGAAGCTGTCGGGCACGATGACCCGCTCGACCGACGAATGCGAGATGTCGCGCTCGTGCCACAGGGCCACGTTCTCGATGGCCGCGAGCGCGTTGGTCCGGACGAGCCGCGCCAGCCCGGTGATCTGCTCGCAGCCGATCGGGTTGCGCTTGTGCGGCATCGCCGACGACCCCTTCTGCCCCTTCGCGAACGGCTCGGCCACTTCGCCGAGCTCCGTCTTCTGCAGGCCGCGCACCTCCAGCGCGAACTTCTCCAGCGACGCCGCGGTGATGGCGAGGGCGCTCAGCAGCTCGGCGTGGCGGTCGCGCTGCACCACCTGCGACGCGACCGGCGCCGGGGTCAGCCCGAGACGATCGCACACCCCTTGCTCGACGGCCGGGTCCAGGTGCGCGTAGGTGCCGACCGCGCCCGACAGCTTGCCGACGCCGATCGTCTCGCGGGCGCGGACCAGCCGCCCGCGGTCGCGCCGCAGCTCCGTGAACCAGAGGGCCAGCTTCAGGCCGAAGGTCATCGGCTCGGCGTGCACGCCGTGCGTCCGGCCGATCATCGGCGTCCGCCGGTGTTCGTCCGCCCGCTCGCGCACCGCCGCGATCAGCAGATCGAGGTCGGCCAGCAGCAGGTCGCACGCCTCGCGCATCTGCAGTGCGTGCGCGGTGTCGATCACGTCGGACGACGTCATCCCGAAGTGCAGCCAGCGCGCCGCGGGACCGACGTGCTCGGCCACCGCCGTCGTGAACGCGATCACGTCGTGCTGCGTCGTCTCCTCTATCTCCGCCACGCGCGCCGCTTCGACGGCGCCGCGTTCGCGGATGTCGCGAGCCGCCGGCGGCGGGATCAGCCCGTGGTCCGCCATCGCCTCGGCGGCGGCGATCTCGACGCGCAGCCACGTGTCGTACCTGCGCTGATCGGTCCACAGCCGGCCCATCTCGCGCGGCGTATAGCGGGGGATCATCGGGCACGGACCTCATGGCGGCGGGCGTCGGAATCGGCGCCGGGAGCGCCGTGAAACGGAAGCGTCGTCTGGCGCAGCGCCGCGGGCAGAGACGGCGCGGGCTGCGCCCAGGAGCCCAGATCGATGGTCGGCGTCACCCGATCCTGTCTCGTCACCACCACCTCGACGTCGCTCCGGCCGCGCGCCGCCAGCGCCTCGCGGCAGGTCATTTCGGCCAGCTCCGGCAGGTTGTTGACCCGGCTCAGGTGGGCGAGCACGAGGCAGCGCACCGACGCGCCCAGATGGGCGCGGACGAACGCGGCGAGCGACTCGTTCGAGAGGTGGCCGCCGTCGCCGGCGATGCGCTCGCGCGTGGATCGGACGTAAGGACTGACGCGCAGGAGCTCGGTGGCGTGGTTCGACTCGATGACCAGCAGGCGGCAGTCGCGGAACCGCTCGATCAGCGCCGGCGTCAGCGTTCCGACGTCGGTGGCGTAGCCGACGGCCCCTTCCGGCGTCTCGATGCGGAAGGCGACGGTCTCCGTCGCATCGTGCGGCACCTCGAAGGGAATGAAACGAAGGCCGCCGAGATCGAGGACTGCGTCCGGGATCAGCGCGCGCCACTCGGCGACGTTCGCCGAGCCCCATTCTTCGCGGATGGCGGCGGTCGCATGGACCGGCACGCCGTGGCGTCTGGACAGCAGTCCCGCGCCGCGGGTGTGGTCGCCGTGCGCGTGCGTGATCATGACCGCGTCGATGGCGGCGGGATCGACGTCTATCGCCGCAAGGCGGCGGGTCAGTTCCCGGTAGCTGAAACCGACGTCGAGCAGCACGCGGGCGCCGGCGTACGACACGAGCGTCGCGTTCCCCGCGCTGCCGCTCCCGAGCACCGTCAACTCGACCGCGATGGCCCGATCCTCCCCTAGTCCAGCTCGAGCCGCGACGGCGACAGCGACGCCCCGGAGACGGGTCCCACCAGCGTCGCGGCCAGGGCGCCGTTCCGAAACAGGTCCGCCGCCACCCGCTGCACGTCGTCCGCCGTGACCCCCTCGATACCGGCCAGCGTCTCCGACAGGGGCACCTGCCGGCCGAAGTACATTTCGCACTGGGCGAGCTGCGACATGCGGCTGGTCGTACTTTCGAGTCCGAGCACGCAACTGCCCTTCAGATGGTCCTTCGCGCGCTGCAGTTCGTCCGCCGGCACCGCCGTGCGCCTGAGTCCGCGCAGCTCCTCGACCACCAGGTCCACCACCTCGGCCACCGCCGCGCCGTCACACCCGACGTACACGGTCAGCACGCCGGCGTCCCGGTAGGACGTCAGGTTGCTGCTGACCGCGTAGGCCAGCCCGCGCTTCTCCCGGATGTTCTGGAACAGGCGCGAGCTCATCGAGCCGCCCAGCACCGTGTTGAGCACGTAGGTGACGTAACGGTCCTCGTGGCTCTGCGGGTATCCGCGCGTACCGAGACACAGGTGGGCCTGCTCCAGATCCTTGTCGCGCAGCTCGATCCGGGCGTCCACCGACGGCTCGCCGGCGCGGAGCGGCTCGGCGCCGGCCGCCAGCGGCGCGAACGCCGTCCCCACCAGATCGCGCATGACCGCCATGTCCACGCTGCCGGCGGCGGAGACGATCAGGTTGCCCGCCGTGTACGCGCCGGCGAAATACTCGCGGAGCGCCGGGGCGTCCATCGCGCCGACCGAGGCGGCGGTGCCCAGGATCGGGCGCCCGAGCGGATGGTCCGGCCAGAAGGCGGCCGTGAACACCTCGTGCACCAGGTCGTCCGGCGTGTCCTCGACCATCTTGATCTCTTCGAGGACGACGCTCTGCTCACGGCGGATCTCCTCGTCCGGGAACGCCGGGTTCAGCAGCAGGTCGCTCAGCAGATCGACGGCCCGCGGAAGGTGCTCGTCGAGCACTTTCACGTAGTAGCCGGCGTACTCCTTCGCGGTGAACGCGTCGAGCTGCCCGCCGATAGAGTCGATTTCCTGGGCTATGGCCTCCGCCGTACGTGACGCGGTCCCCTTGAAAAGCATGTGCTCCACGAAGTGCGCGATGCCGGCCCGGTCCGCCCCCTCGTGCCGGGAGCCCCGCGTCAGCCAGGCGCCGATGCTGACCGAGCGGACCGCGGGCATCGGCTCCGTGAGCAGACGGAGGCCGCCGTCGAAGTCGTGACGCTCGATCATGGCAGAGGACATCCGCGCCGGGGAACCGCCCGAAAGGCCGCTGTGAGCACGCAAACACTTGTAAAGAATCGAGTTACGCGACGACCAAGGACGCGTGCATGGTAGCATGGCGGGTTGTGGCATCGCAAACCGGCGCGCTGCCGACGTGAACCGGCGTTCGGCCGCCTGCCCACCACCGGTCGCGTGGTAGCATGCGGCCCGCCCCCGCCGGGCCACCCTCCGATGTCCGAGCGCCAGATCCTCACCGAGCTCGAGCCCGACGCCCTCGCGGAGGCGCTCGCCCGCCGCGGCGCGAAGCCGTTCCACGCGCGGCAGATCTACGGCTGGCTCTACCGGCGCGGCGTCGCCGAGTTCGCCCGGATGACGGATCTGTCGAAGGACCTCCGCGCGCAGCTCGAACGGACGTTCGCCGTCCCGACCCCGACGATGACCACGCGGAGCGAGTCGGCCGACGGCACCGTCAAGTACCTGCTGCGGCTGGACGACGGGCGCGCGGTCGAGTCGGTGTTCATTCCCGACACGCCGGCCATGACCCTCTGCGTGTCGACGCAGGCCGGCTGCGCGATGCGCTGCGGCTTCTGCCTGACCGGCCGGATGGGGCTGCTGCGGAACCTCACGGCGGGCGAGATCGCAGCTCAGGTCCGGGTGATGGCGCACGACCTCGCGCTGGCGGACCGGCGCTTCAACGTCGTGCTGATGGGCATGGGCGAGCCGCTGCACAACTACGACGAGACCATGAAGGCGCTCCGGATGCTCGCGGCCGACTGCGGGCTCGCGGTGAATCCGCGGCGGGTGACCCTGTCGACGGTCGGCGTGCTGCCGGCGCTCGAGCGGCTGGCGCAGGAGCCGCTGATGCCCAATCTGGCCGTCTCGCTGCACGCCGCCACCGAGGAGCTGCGCGACCGGCTGGTGCCGGTGAGCCGCAAGTACGGCCTCGCCGACCTGATCGCGGCGTGCCGGCGGTTCCCGACGCCGCGGCGCGACCGGATCACCTTCGAGTACGTCCTGCTGCGCGACGTCAACGACGGCGTCGCCGACGCCAGGCGGCTGGCGGCCCTGCTGCGCGGCATCCGCTCGAAGGTCAACCTGATCCCGCTCAACGAGGCGCCCGGCATCCCCTACCGGCGGCCGTCCGACGCAGGCATCGACCGCTTCGCGCGCACGCTGGCCGAGCGCCGCGTCGTCGTGTCGGTGCGCAAGAGCCGCGGGCGCGACATCCGCGCCGCGTGCGGGCAGCTCATCGTCGAGGGGACGCGGCCGGCCCCGGCGCAGCGCGCGGCCATGCTGCTGGAGGGTGCGCAGCGCGACGGAAACGCCGTCACGCGGCCGACGCGACCAGCTCGCCGGCCAGCGTTTCGCCGGCGGCGGTGATCCGCACCCGGACCCGCTCGTTCCCGGGGCGGTCGACGGGGACCCGGACACGCAGGTAGTTGTCGGTCAGCACGACCGCCCCGTCCGCCTGGGCCAGCGTCAGACCGGGACGGACGCTGCCGACCTGGGCCGCGCGGAACCGCCCGGCCAGCGTGGCCCCGGCCTCGCGCACCGCGCGCGCCCGCTCGCGGATGCGCCGCCCGTGCACCTTCCCGGACATGCCGGACGCCTCCGTGCCGGGACGATCCGAGTAGGGAAAGACGTGCAGGTAGGTGAGCGGGCTCGCATCGAGGAAGTCGAGGGTCGCCGCCGCGTCGGCGTCGGTCTCGCCCGGGAACCCGACCACGAGGTCGGCGCCGATCGCGGCGTGCGGCAGGCGCTCGCGGATGTCGGTGACCACCGCCCGGTACCCCGCCGCGGTGTACGGCCGCCGCATCCGTTGCAGGACGGCGTCGCTGGCGTGCTGCAGCGGCAGGTGGAAGTGCGGTGCGAACCGCGGGCTGGTCGTCACCCGCTCGACCACGTCGGGAGTGCAGTCCATCGGCTCCAGCGAGCTCAACCGGACGAGTGCGTCGGACGGGTGGGCGGCGAGCGCCTGCAGCAGCGCCGCGAGCGACGACGGCGGGCTCAGGTCGCGGCCGTACGAGCCGAGGTGGACGCCGGTGAGCTGCAGCTCCCGGTACCCCGCCTCCACGGCCCGGTCCACCTCGTCGAGCACCCGGGGCAACGGCACGCTCCGGCCCGGCCCGCGGGTGGACGGGATGATGCAGTACGCGCAGGCCTCGTCGCAGCCCGTCTGCACCCGCAAGGTATAGGTGGTCCGGCCGCGCGCGCCCGGCCGGATCGGGGCGCCGCAGGCGCCGTCCCCCGCGCCGAAGCGCACCGCGGTGGTCGGCTCGACGGTATCCAGGATGCGGGCGGCGAGCGCCTCCTTCTCCACGTTGGGCACCACCGCGACGACGCCCGGCAGGCCGGCCACCTCCTCGGCGGCGCGGGACGCGTAGCAGCCGGTGGCGACGATCCGGGCCCCGGCGTTGGTCCGGACGATGCGCCGAATCGCCTGCCGCGCCCCCTGGTCGGCGCTCGCGGTGACCGAGCAACTGTTGACGACGACGACGTCCGCCGCCTCGATCGGGGCCGGGGAACCGCCCGCGGCGCGCAGGCCGCGTTCGAGGGCGAAGGAGTCCGCCTGGTTGACGCGGCAGCCGAAGGTGACGACGGCGAACTTCATCGGTTGGGGAGTATACGTTGACGATGCTCAAGTCGCTCGCGGCCCAGGTCGTGGTAGAACGCGCTTTCCGACACGCGACGGGCCGTTGCTGCGCCCCTCCCGTACCCCGATCGCCGGTCGGCGCGCGGACATTGATGGTGGGCCACGCCAGAGCACACGGCAGCGGACGGGACACCGGCCGGCCGCACGGGGTCTTCGCTTCACACGCGATGCAGCGCGTGCTGAACCTGGCGACGCAGGCCGCACCCAGCAATCTGCCCGTGCTGATCACGGGCGAGTCGGGCACCGGCAAGGAGGTGCTCGCGCGCATCATCCACGACCGTTCCGGCCGCCCCCGAAAGCAGTTCGTACCCTACAACTGCACCGGCACCACGCGCGAGATCGTCGACTCGCAGCTCTTCGGCCACCGGCGCGGGTCGTTCACCGGCGCCAGCGACCACGCGCCGGGGGTCATTCGCAGCGCCGGCGGAGGCACGGTGCTGCTGGACGAAATCGGCGAGCTCGACGCGCACATCCAGCCCAAGCTGCTCAGGCTGATCGAGAACCACGAAATCCAGCCCGTCGGCGAACCCCGGCCCTCGAAGGTCGACGTGCGCATCGTAGCCGCCACGAACGCGGACATCGACCAGATGGTCCGCGACAGGCGGTTCCGCGAGGATCTGTTCTATCGTCTCAACATCGTCCGGATTCACGTTCCGCCCCTGCGGGACCATCGCGAGGACATCCCGCCGCTCGTCAGACACTTCCTGCGCCGGTATTCCGACGAGCAGCAGAAACGGAACATCCGCATGTCGGACGACGCGATTCAGCAGTTGCTGGTCCGTGACTGGCCGGGCAACGTCCGGCAGCTCGCCAACGAGATCCGCCGCCTGGTGGCGTTCGCGAAGTGCGGCGCCGCCATCACGCCGGACGAGCTCGCTCGTTCCACTACGTTTCCCCACGCCGCGCCGCCGCAAGCCGGCAACCGGGCGTACCGCGACCGGGACACGGTTACCATCTCCACCGACCAGCCCCTGCCGGCCGCCATCGAGGAGGTCGAGCGCGCCCTCATCATCAGGGCGCTGCTGGTCGCCGACGGCCGCCTCCAGACCGCGGCCGGCCGTCTCGGCGTCTCGCGCAAGGGGCTGCTGCTGAAGCGGCGCCGGCTGAACATCGACGCGTTCCTCGCCCGCGGGTGAGCGCTCACGACACGACCATGACCGATACACCTTCCGGAACGCGCGTCGAGCCGCCCCTCGGCCTGGCGCTGGTCCCCGTCATGCTGCTCGTCGCCCTGCTCGGCGCCGCGGTATACCTGTTCGGCGACGAGTCGTCGTTCGGGCCGAACCAGATCGCCCTGGTGCTCGGGACCGCCGTCGCCGGACTCGTCGGGCTGGCGAACGGCCAGTCGTGGGCGGCGATCGAGGGAGCGGTCCGGCGCGGCATCGCCACGTCGATGGGCGCGATCCTGATCCTGCTCGTCGTCGGCTCGGTCATCGGAACCTGGATCCTGGCCGGCATCGTGCCCACCATGATCTACTACGGCCTGTCGCTGCTCGCGCCGGCCATCTTCTACGCGGCGGCGTGCGTCATCTGCGCCGTCGTCGCGCTCGCCACCGGCAGTTCCTGGACCACCGCCGGCACCGTCGGCCTGGCCCTGATCGGCACCGCCGCCGCCTACGAGCTGCACCTCGGGCTGGCCGCCGGCGCGATCATCTCCGGCGCGTACTTCGGCGACAAGATGTCGCCGCTCTCCGACACGACCAACCTCGCCCCGGCCGTCGCCGGCTCCGAGCTCTTCACCCACATCCGGCACATGGTCTGGACCACGGCGCCCAGCTTCACCCTCGCGCTGATCCTGTTCGCCGGCATCGGCCTCGCCACGCCGCCGCCGCAAGGGTCGGGCGACCTCGACGCGGTGCTGGAGGCGCTCGACCGCAGCTTCGCCATCGGCCCGCACCTGCTGATCCCCCTCGCGCTGGTGCTGGTCCTGGTGGCGCGCCGGATGCCGGCGTTCCCGGCGCTGCTGATCGGGGCGCTGGTCGGGGGACTGTTCGCGGTCGCGTTCCAGTCGGAGGCGGTGCTGCGCTACGTCGGCGAGCCGGCGCTCGGGCGGCCCCTCGCGCTCGTCAAGGGGGTGTGGCGGGCGCTGTACGGCGGGTACGTGCTCGAATCGGGAAACGCGGCCCTCGACGAGCTGCTGTCGCGCGGCGGCATGGCGAGCATGCTGCAGACCGTGTGGCTGATCATGACGGCGATGATGTACGGCGCGGTGCTGGAGGCGACGGGCATCCTGCAGGCGCTGGCCCGGCGCATCCTGCGCGCGGTGCGGACCGCCGGCGGCCTGATCGTGGCCACTCTGGCCACCGCGTTCGGCGTCAACGTCCTGGCCTCCGATCAATACATCTCCATCGTCCTCCCGGGCCGGATGTTCCGCAGCGAGTACCAGCGGCGGCGGCTCGACCCGAAGAACCTGTCGCGGACGCTCGAAGACTCCGGCACGATCACCTCGGTGCTCATCCCGTGGAACACCTGCGGCGCGTTCATGGCCCAGACGCTCGGCGTATCGACGCTGGCCTACGCCCCGTTCGCCTTCTTCAACCTGATCAACCCGTTCGTCGCCGCCATCTACGGCTTCGCGCGGATCGGGATCGCCCCGCTCGACCCGGCCGCGGCCGAGACCCCGATCACCACCGACGACCCTGTTGCCGCCGGCGGACCTACACCGGCGGCGTAGAGGTCTTCCCTGCGCGCTCGATGCACGTCCGGAGGTTGCGAGGCGGCTGTCGACGCCGACGGCGCCTGCGGGTCACGGCCGGGCCGCCTCGGCCCGCAGCACCTGGTCGAGGGCGAGCACCCGGCGGACGGCGTTGCTGATCGCCCGGCCGGTGAAGGAAGAGCCGGCGATCGGCCGGATGCCGCGCCGGATGGCCAGCTCTTCGTGCAGCACCTCTCCGTCGAACTGCCGCAGCCAGTCCTGGGGCGCCATGTACTGCGCCGGCTCGAAGAAGACGGTGACGTCGACCCGCTTGACGCGGCCCTCGGTGTCGAGCGAGACGAGCAGGCTCTGGCGCTCCGTCTTCGGGGTGTGGGTGTCGATGTAGGCGCGCCCGACGACCACGCCGTCCTCGTTGCGGGCCACGTAGCGGGGGAAGATGCGGCCCTGCATCCCGACGCGGGCGAGCGACGCCACGGCAGCCATCTGCTCCCGCGTCAGGATGACCCGGTCGCGGGTCACCGTCGCGTCCGGGTACACCGCCGCGAGCGCCTCGCTGCGGGTGACGACGCCCTCCTGGGCGTCGGGAGCGACCGCGCCGGCGAGCAGCGCCAGCAGAACGGCGGCGGCAAGTTGCCTGGTCATGTCGCGTCGTGCACGGGTTGACCGCGCCATTCTACCGCCAGCCGGCTACTGCGTCCCTGCCGATGTACGGGGGGGATCCGCCGGCACGGACGTGCTCCACCGGTTCTGCCAGACACCCGACCGCCCCGCGTGCCTATAATCGGCTGCATGCTGCCTGTCCTGCGCGGCGCGCGCCCGGGAGCGCAAGCGGCCATGACGAATCCCACCGCAGGCGCAACCGGCGGTCCCGTCTCACCGGACGCCCGCATCGACGCCATAGACGTCCTGCGCGGCTTCGCGCTGCTCGGCATCCTGGTCATGAACGTCCAGGCGTTCGCGATGCCGGAGGCCGCCTACTACAACCCGACCGCCTACGGCGATCTCGGGGGTGCGAACCTCTACGTCTGGCTCGGCGGCCGGCTGCTCGCCGACCAGAAGTTCATGACCATCTTCTCGATGCTGTTCGGGGCCGGCATCGTCCTGATGACGGCGCGGGCCGAGGCGCGCCGCCGCGATGCCCGTCGCGTGCACTACCGGCGCATGACATGGCTCGCGGTGATCGGACTGCTGCACGCCCACCTGCTCTGGTTCGGCGACATCCTGTTCCTCTACGCCGTCTGCGGCATGCTGGTCCATCCGTTCCGCCGACAATCTCCCGGCCGGCTGCTGGCGATCGGCGCGGCCACGATCGCGGTGGCGTCGGCGATATTCGCCGCCCTGCAGGCATCGCTGCCCTGCTGGCCGGAAGAGGCGCTGGCCGAACTCACCGTCGGCGCCTGGCAGCCGACGCGGACGACCATCGACGCCGCGCTGGCCACCTACCGCGGCGGCTGGTTGGAACAGCTTCCCGCGCGGTCGGCGGCGGCGCTCGGCTTCGAGACGTTCATGCTCGCCGTCTGGGGCGTCTGGCGCGCGGGCGGCCTGATGCTCATCGGCATGGCGCTCTACAAGCTCGACGTCTTCAGCGCGCGGCGCTCCCCTCGCTTCTACGGCGCACTCGTCGCCGCGGCTCTCCTCGCCGGCATCCCGGTGGAGGCCTACGGTGTCGCTCTCGATTTCCGGTACGGGTGGACCGTCACCTGGTCGTTCTTCCAGGGACGGCAGTTCAACTACTGGCCGAGCATCGCGGTCAGCCTCGGCTACGTCGGCCTCGTCATGCTGGCCTGCCGGACGACGGCGCTGCGCCGCGCCACCCGCCCGTTCGCCGCCGTCGGGCAGACGGCCTTGAGCAACTATCTGCTGCAGACCGTGATCTGCACGACCATCTTCTACGGGCACGGCCTCGGTCTCTACGGATCCGTCGACCGCGCGGGACAGCTCGGCATCGTCGTCGGCGTCTGGGCGGTGCAGTTGATCGCCTCGCCGCTCTGGCTGCGGCGGTACCGCTTCGGCCCCGCCGAGTGGGTCTGGCGCTCGCTGACCTACGGGACTCGCCCGCCGCTCCGGCGTGCGCCGGCGCCCGCACTCTGAAGCTGGGCCACGCGCCCGGACCCCGTCCGGCGACCGGCGCCACCACTTCTCAACGACGCCCTCACGGCATCAGGCCTTCGACCAGCGTGTCGATCCGGTAGAGGCCGGTTCGCGCGGTGACGTAGAGCGTGCGGCCGTCGTTACCGAACGCAGCGTTGGCCGGCTGCTCCGCCGGGCGCACCGTGCCGAGATGGTCGCCTTCCGGGCTGATGACGACTATTCCGCCGGGGCCGCTCGACCAGAGATTTCCCGCCGAATCCACCGCGAAGCCGTCCGGCACGCCGGCGTCCTCGCTGTCCGTCAGGTCGAGCAGCACCGTGCCCTCGCCGAGGCCGAGATCGTCGTTGACCGGATAGGCCATCCACTGCCGCGCCGCGCCGTCCGAGTTGGCGACGTAGAGCGTACCCTCGTCCGGGGAAAGCCCGATGCCGTTCGGCCGGGTCTGTCCGTCCGCCAACAGGTGCACGGCACCGTCGGGATCGAGACGGTAGATGCCGTTCCAATCGAGCTCCGCCGCGTCCGGAGTGGCGAGCCCGTAGGGCGGGTCGGTAAAGAACGCGGCGCCGCTGGAGTGGAATACGACGTCGTTGGGGCTGTTGAGACGGTTGCCCTCGTAGCGGTCGGCGAGCGTGACCCGCGAGCCGTCCTCCTCGATCCGCGCAAGGCGACGGTTGCCATGCTCGCACAGGACGACGCGGCCTTCGAGGTCGAGCGTCAGCCCGTTCGAGCCGCCCTGTCCGTTCGTCTCGAGCGCCGGCAGGAACACCGGATTGAGGAACACACTGGTCCCGTCCGCCTCGGACCAGCGGTAGACGGTGTCGCCGGGGATGTCGCTGAAGAGCAGGTGGCCGTCGTCCGCGCCGCCGACCCAGACCGGACCCTCGATGAACTGGAAGCCGTCGGCGACCTGCTCGACCGCCGCGTCCGCCGCCAGCAGCTCGTCGAGACGCGGGTCCAGCCGCTCGACGGTGCCCGCGTCGCCAGCGGGCGCCGCCGGCTCGGGGGCGGGCGGCTCCTCGGCCGGCGCGCAGGCGAAGACGGCAGTGAGAATCGAAGCGGCGCCAAACGCTCTTGCTCTATCCATGATTCGAGTCCTCATCGTTTCGTTTCGCCAGCGTGACGAGGCAGGTCCACGGCATCGTGGAGTCGGCCCTGAACGACCCTGGACCACGTGTCAGCATCCTACCGATCCATACGCGTCCAGCGGCCTCGGATTATAAGCTCTTCCGCGGCGCCGGGCAGCGTCAGGGCGAACGTCTCCTCGAACGTGCGGTCGTCGATGCGGTCGACGGCGAGGGTGGCGCGCGTCCCCGGCGCGTTCTCCGAGGCTTCGAGGACGAAGACCATGCGATCCTGCAGCGTCGAGGGGTCGTCGAGGTAGAACGTGTTCACGAACCCTTCGCTGTTGAACTGGCGGAGCACGTAGGTCTCGCGGTCGGTGTCGTAGCTGAACACGCTCCAGTCGTCGTGGACGTCGCCGTCGGGCAGGCCGTCCTGCACGGGGAAGACCGACCGGTTGCGGCTCAGCAGGTACCGATCCTGAAGAACCAGCTCGTAGGTCCGCTCCCCGCGGCCGTCGCCGAAGGTGGCGGACTCCTCCCCGCTCCAGGCGCCGACGAAGTACTCGAACGCGGCCCAGCGGTCGCCGTCAACCCCCTCCTGACCGACGATGGGAGCGACCACGCAGGCGGCCAGCGACAGCGTCACGACGGTTGTTCTCATCGATTCCTCCTGGTGCAGCGATCGACCCGCGACCCGGCGCGCCGGCCGGTTACCCGGCAACGCCGAGCAGGCTACTTGTACCGCAACGCGGTCATCGGGTCGATGCGGGACGCCCGGTGCGCCGGCACGAAGCCGGCGGCCAGCCCCACGGCCCCCAGACCGCAGGCCGCGGCGGCCAGCACGACGGGCTGCAGCGGGTCGATCTCGTACAGCAGCGATTGCGCCGCACGCCCGAGTCCCAGCGCCGCCGCGACGCCGACGACGCCGCCGGCGAGGGTCATCCGGCCGACCTGACGGAGCACCAGCGCGCGCAGGCGGGCGCCGTCCGCGCCCAGCGCCAGCCGCAGGCCGAACTCGCGGGTGCGCTGCGCCACGGTGTAGGCCAGCACGCCGTAGATACCGACCGCGGCCAGCAGCGTCGCGAGCCCGGCGAACGCCGCCGACAGCACCGAGATCATCCGGTCGAGGAAGACGTTCTCGCGCACCTGCTGCGGCAACGTTTCGAGATCGACCACCGGCAGGTTCGGGTCGAGTCCAGCCAGCAGCGCCGGGACGGTTCGCAGGAGACCCTCGGGGCCCGGCAGGCGCCCGGCGGCCGGCTGGAGGCCGAGCGCCGGAAAGTACGAGCCGGACACCTGCACGCCCCGGTTTCGGTCCCGGAGCTTCGAGGTTCAACAGGCGCCGCCGCCGGTTCAGGAGAGCGGGAACCGCGCCTCGAAGGCGGGAGTGGCCCGGAAGGCGACGCCGCCCGACTCCGCGTCGGCCGCGATGAAGCAGGCCGCGATGCCGCGCGCCGCGGCCCAGTCGAGCCCCTGCTCCGGTCCCATCACGTAGAGCGCGGTCGACAGCACGTCCGCCGCGAAAGCGTCCTCGTGCCAGACGGTAACCGACGCGGACCGGGTGACCGGTCGTCCTGTCCGCGGGTCGATGACGTGGCCGATACGAACGCCGTCTTCCAGGACCAGGTCCCGCTCGGACCCGCTGCTGGTAGCGATTGAACCCGCCGCGAGGAACAGCTCGAGCACGGGCGTGTCGCGCCGCACGGGGTGTGCGACGTCCAGCGCCCACGGGCCGTCGGACGCCTTCCCGGAAACCGCCAACTGGCCGCCGAAGTCGATGCGCCAGGCGCCCGGGCGGTCGCGCTCGGCCTCGCCGACGCGGTCGAGCGCCTCGCCCTTGCCGAATCCGCCCGCGTCCAGGGTGACCGCCGCGCGGCGCGTGACGGCGCACGCATCCTGGTCCAGTGAGAGATGTCCGAGACCGGTGTTGGCCATGGCCGCCGCCAGTTCGTCCGCCCCCGGCCGCCGGCCTTCTCCGCGCAGGCCCCAGACGTCGATGAGCCTGCCCACCGCCGGGTCGAATGCGCCGCCCGTCGCCGCATGCCACTCCGCAACGCGGGCCAGGAGGCCGCAGGTTTCCGCCGGCAGCGGCAACGCCTCGCCGACCCGCTGCCGGTTCACCGCGCTCAGGATGCTGTCGTCCCGCCACGTGCTGAGTTCGGCCTCCGTGCTCTCGACGACGCGGACCATCCGTTCCAGCTTCGCCAGCCCGCTCTCGCGATCCGCCGTCTCGGCCACGAGCGTGGCGAGGGTGCCCATGAGGAACACGGTGCGCTCGACGCGAACCGGGTTCTCGACCCGCGCCGCAGGCGTGGCGGCAACCGGGCGGTCGCAGGTTGCGGCCCCGAGGCACAGCAGCCACGGAACCGCGCGCCGGGCCGCGAGCCCGCTCATGGCGAGATAGCCGCCGGTTTCGGAAGCGACGATCGAACCGTCCGGCGCGGGGTCCTGTTCAGCCGCCAGCCGTTGACGAGGTGGATGCCGTAGCCGACGACGAACACGGCGCTGGCTGCGACGTGCGTCCAGATGAAGAAGGTGATGAGCGCGGGCGTGGTCGCGACCTGGATGAGGTAGCCGCTCAGGGCCATGGCCGAGAAAGCGAGGACGGACGTCCATCCCGTGCGGCGGTTCGCCGGATTCCGCGACCGGAGCTTCCCGAACGAATGCGACCGGAACAGCATGCCGAAGAAGGCCACGAAGAGCGGCGCCGCGAGGACGTGGGCAGACAGCATCGCAGGTTGCCACGGATGGTTGACGATGGCGAACGGGTCGTCGGTCGTCATCGCGTACTTCATGTACAGGTAGACGATCCCGGTCACCGCGACGATGACGTGGAACGCGTTGAAGCCCCAGCGCTCCCACCAGGTCATTGCACGCCGCGCCCTTCCCTGCCGGCCCCATACCCCTCCAGCACCTGGTCGAGGGCCAGTACCCGGCGCACCGCGGCGTTGACCGCGTGGGTCGTCAGCGTCCCCCCCGCGATGGGACGGATCGCGCGGTGGATCGCGATGTCGTCCCCGAGCGGTCTCTCGTAGTACTGCCGCTTCCACCGCTCCGGGGGGACGTACTCGGGGGGCTCGAGGAAGGCGGTCACGTCGATGCGGCGCACCCGCCCGTCCGGTTCGAGCGAGATGAGCAGGCTCTCGCGCTTGGTCCGCACCACGTGCGTGTCGACGTAAGCCCGGCCGACGACGACGCCGTTGCGCCGGGCGACGTAGCGGGCGTAGATGCGGGTCCGCAGGTCCCCGCGCGCCAGATCGGCTATCCGCTCCGCCTGCTCCACCGTCAGGTAGACGCGGTCTCCGGTGACGGTCGCACCTGCGAAGACCGCGCTCAGCGCTTCCTGGCGCGACACCACACCGGGCTGTCCGGCAGCGGCGCCGCCCGCGAGGACGAGCAAAGTCACCAGCGCGCTCACTGCGCGTCCGCCCGCCACCCGCCCCGCGGTCGACCCCTGCTTCATGATCGGACTCCCCCGGGTCAGCGTCGTCTGCGTGAACGACTCTGCGGCGCAGACTCCTAGAACGCGTACCCGACGTTGACGTTGAACTGGTTGACCCCGCTGTCCACCGAGTTGTTGACCCACATGTGGTCCACCTTGAGAACGATGTTGGGGATCGGCTTCAGCTCGATGCCGAAGGTCGTGTAGGTGTTGTTCTTGCCCGGGTCGCGGGTGAACCCCGCCGCGAGGGCGGTGTGGGTGTCGACCTTCTCGTAGCGCAGGTACGGCGTCAGCCCGACGCCGCCGGCCGACGGCACCTGGGACAGCAGGTCGTAGCCGAACTGCACGTAGCCGCCCTGCATCTTCTCCGCGACGCCGCTCTTGCCCTCCAGACCGAGCACCTGGTTCAGCATCGACGTGTCGTCGAGGCCCGCCTGCGCGAACAGGGCCCGGAAATCGACGCCCCGGACCTGCGCCTGCGCATGCACGTCGAAGATGCTGGTGCGGACACCGTAGTTGCGGCCGCTGTCGTCGACGATGTCGCCCTGCCCCGACCCGCCGGTGTAGAAGCTGGCCCCGAAGAAGACCCCGGGGGTCGGCGTGATGTCGAGGCGGCCGGTGAACGCCATGTCGTTCGCCTTGGCCTTGCCGCCCTTCTGCCGGCCGCCGCGCAGGCCGCTCGACGAGAAGGCCGAGCCGTTGAAGCCGTTGACGACGTAGGCGCGAAAGGCGACGTTGTCGAACGCCCCGTAGACGCCGCCGCCGTTCTCCCGCCACGTGGTGGGAATGATCCTGTTCTCGGTCACCGGCCGCTCCGCGCCGATGAACACGGTCGGCTCGTGGAACTCGTTGACCAGACCCATCGGAATCAGCAGCATGCCGGCGCGCAGGCCGAAGTTCGGCGTCGCCAGATAGTCCACGTACGCGAACTCGACGAAGATCTCCTTCGCGTGCTCGACCTCGATCTCCGAGTTGAACAGGAACTTGTCGTTGAACCGGTAGCCGGCGTACAGGATGGCCCGCAGGTAGTCGAACTGCGTCGTCTTGTCCGAGGCGTAGTTCTCGTACAGCGCCTCGCCGTAGCCGGCGATCGACACGCCCGAATCGATCTCGTAGGTAGCGGCGGCCGACGGCGCCAGACCGAGCGCACGGGCCTGGTCGATGGTCACCTCGTACTCCGGCTCGCCGCTCCGCAGCCGCTCGAGCTCCTCGGCCAGCAGCTCGATGCGCCGCTCGAGCTCCTCGACGTCGGCCTCCTGCTCTTCCGCCTCACCCTCGGCGGTCCCGGCCGCCGGCGCCGCGGTCGCTCCAGTCCCGGCAGGAACCAGGACGCCCTCGGTCGGCTCCGCGAAACCGGCTTCGTTCGGGCCGGCCCCGGCCGCAGAGACCGCGGCCAACCCCATCAGGAATGCGGCCGCCAATGCGGCCGGCACGAAACGAAAACGCCCGATTGCCATCACGCCACCTCCATCGCAAAGCGGTTGCGCGGCGCAAGGCACGCCCCTAGAATGGGACTGCTGAAACGTGCCGCACGTCGCGCAACCAGTGTCTGGGAACCGCGGGGCGAACGTTCGGCAGGCCCGTCCGGTGTTGCCCCACCGGGCGGGCCGTCTCCACCTCCGACGCCCCTGAGCCACGTCTCGGCCAGGGGAACATCCCCGCAGCAGAGGCCAAGAAATGAGATCAGATCTCAGTTGGCGACGGTGACTATATATCCGACTGATTTGGTCGGTCAAGTACAATTGAGATTCGGTTTCACCGAGAGCATCCAGCCGACGTCGACGAGATGACGCGCACCATCATCGGCAAGGTCGAGGTCTCGGAATCGGATGACGTGGCGCGGCCGCAGGCCCCGGCGCTCAGGGGTCAGGCGTCGGATCCCGCGTGACCGGCAGCGGGCAAGGACACCGTCGCGAGCCAGGAGGTGCGCGCCACGTACGGCGGCGACGCGGGCGACGCGGTAGCAGGCGGGCGGCATCGCGTTCGCCGTCTTTCGGGCAGGCGGAGTCGTACGGCGAGGAGTACACCAACAACTACGAGTTCTTCCTGCGCCACCGCAGCGCGGACGGGCGATCCGCGCACGGTCGGCATCGGCACGGACTTCGGCTGGTAGCGAGGTTGGGGGGCGAGGCGAATCGCGAGCGGCGAAAGGGGAACCGGATGCTGACGAAGGAAGCAGTCCGCCGCTGGTACCATCGTCAACAAGTGGACCAGCCTGATCAGCACGCTGTTCGTGCTGATCGCCTGCATCACCGGCCTGCCGCTGGTGTTCCATCACGAGATCGACCACTGGTTCGGCGAGCGCGCGGAACTGAACGAGGCGCGGCGCCGTCCACCCTGGACGAGCTGCTGTCGAGTGCGCGAGGGGCGCGGCCCGGCATGCATCCGCAGCTCGTGATGCACGACCCCCGGGCGGCGGAATCGACGTACTTCGCGATGGGTGAATCGGTGGACGCGCCCGTGGTGGACGCGGAGCTCCTGCAGTTCGACAGGGCGGCCGGCACGCTCCTCAGCGGCAGCCGCTACGACGAAGGCTTCCACCGGCCGACAACGTGGCGCGGCAGAACGAGGACAATTGACGAACGCTCGCGACGCCTCGACGTCGAGACGCCGGATGGCTGGTTTCGGCCCTTCCGGCTTCGGCGAAGCCCTGCGACGCCCGCCGTGCGCATGCGGACCCCGCGGCGCCTTGACTTCAGCGCACTTTTTTGGCGTAATAGAGGGTCATGGTGCCGTTGAAGCGGGCGGCGTGGCTCGTGGGGGCGGTCCTCGTCGTGACAGCGCTGGCAGCGACGAGTGTTGCCCGGCACCGGCATGGCCACGACGCGCAAACGGCCGGTCACGCCGACTGCGACGTTTGTCACTTCCGGCATCTCCCGCTGATCGAGACCGACAGCACTCCCGCGCAGCCGGTACCGGATCTCGTCGCGGACGTCGTCCCGCCCGTCCGCTCGCAGGACGAACGTGGCGCAGCCCGCGGCACCCGGCCCACGCGCGGCCCACCTGCCTGACCTCCTTCGCGTTCGGTCGCAACTCACAGGTTAACGTCGCGACTCGCTCGTCGGCAGCGGTGCCGTCGCGCCGTCGAGGTTTCGGTGCCGGGGCGGTGCTGAATCACCCTTGATACAGCGGGGTTGGCGCGCGGCGTGCATCGTGGGAGGAAAGGACAGTCATGGGGAAGTTCGGGAAGCATGTTTTCGCTTGGCTCCTGGCGTTACCGCTTCCGGCCCTCGCGCAAGACAGCGTCATCTCCGGCACCGTGACCGGTACGGCCGAAGCGCTGCTCGGACCGCCGGCGTCGTCGGACGTCCTGGTCGCGCAAGCGGCGCGGGCACTCGACGTAGGCGGCCAGCGCTGGCTCTGGCGCGACGGCGGGTGGGAACCGGTTGCGGCCTCCATCCACGTCTCGCAGCGCTTCGACGACAGCGGCGACCGGCGGCTGATCGGCCCGGTGCCGACGACGGTGGAACCGGACGCACCGTTCACGTTGATGGACGCCTGGCCCTCGTTCGAGCGGACGCCCACCGACAACGTCTGGCGGGGCCGGAGCGACGACTGACGCCCGCCGTGCGCGGCGTCGTGCAGGCCGTACCTGTGCCGTCGCCCCACCTCGCCGCGGGCGTTACCGCTTGTCTGTCAACGGATTGTCGTCGCCTCACCAGCCTTCCACCTCGGAATCCAGGTCGAGAGGGCCAAGCGTATCCTCGTGCCGCTGACGGCGGCGGTCGGCGCGGCCGGCGCCGGCGTAAAGTGAGCGAGTTCTACTCGCGCTGACGCAACGACTCGACCGAGGTCCACGTTGCGGACCCGTCACACGGAGCATGCATGAAGACGCGCCTAGCAGCCTGTGGCAAAAGTCGGGCGCGGACTCGACGGATCCCGCCGCGTGTCCTACACTGCCTGCATGGCGATGGGCAAGCGACCGGCGGCGCGGCAGGCGCCGCCGATGTGGGTGCACAGCGAGGACCTTCCGACGAGCGATGGACATCCGTTCTTCGAGCGGCTGAACCGGATTCTGGAGGAGTCCGGGTTTGACGCCTTCGTGGAGAGGTTGTGCTCGAGCTTCTACGCGGAACGACTGGGCCGTCCGAGTCTGCAGCCGGGGCGGTACTTCCGGTTGCTGTTCATCGGGTTCTTCGAGGGCGTGTCGTCGGAGCGGGGAATTGCGTGGCGGGTGGCCGATTCGCTGAGTCTACGGTCGTTTCTGGGCCTGGACCTGACGGAGGCGGCGCCGGACCACTCGACGCTGTCGCGGACGCGCCGGCGGATCGACGACGAGACGCACGAGGCGGTGTTCACGTGGGTGCTGGAGCGCGCGGCGGAGGCGGACCTGGTTCGGGGGAAGACGATCGGCATTGACGCGACGACGTTGGAAGCGAACGCGGCGATGCGCAGCATCGAGCGTCGGGACACGGGAGAATCGTACGACGCGTTTCTGCAGGGGTTGGCGGAGGCGTCTGGGATAGCGACGCCGACGCGGGCGGAATTGGCGCGGTTCGACCGGTCGCGGAAGGACAAGACGGCGTCGAACAAGGACTGGCAGTCCCCGCAGGACCCGGACGCAAAGATCACGAAGATGAAGGACGGTCGGACGCACTTGGCGCACAAGGTGGAGCACGGGGTCGACATGGACACGGGTGCCGTCGTAGCGGTGACGGTGCAGGACGCATCGGAGGGCGATACGGCGACGCTGCCGGAGACGCTGACGAAGGCGTCGGAGCAGGTGGAGGCGGTGCAGCCGGACGGACGTGAGGTCGAGGAGGTGGTGGCGGACAAGGGGTATCACAGCGACGCGACGCTGGTTGCGCTGGACGAATTGGAGGTCCGCAGCTACATCTCGGAGCCGGAGCGCGGCCCGCGCCGCTGGCAGGACAAGCGGACGGGCGAGACGCCGCCGGAGAAACGGGCTGCGCAGAAGGCGTTGTATGGGAACCGCCGGCGTACTCGTGGGGCTCGGGGTCGTCGTCTGCAACGGCGGCGTGGGGAGCTGGTGGAGCGTCCGTTCGCTCATCAGTATGAGACCGGGGGCATGCGGCGGGTGTGGGTGCGCGGTCATGAGGAGGTTCGCAAGCGCGTGCTCATCCAGGCGGCGGCTTGCAACCTGGCGCTGCTCCTGCGCCGCCGGACGGGCACCGGCACGCCCCGGAGCCTGCAGGGGCGGGCTCTTTCGGCCATTTTCCGCTGGATCGAGTGTCAGATCGGCCTCTGGGGGCGTCTGAGGCCCTTCTGGGGCCTCCAGTGGGTGCCGACCGCGCTCAACGGCCCAATCGCTCATCGCCAAGCCACTTGAACAGGCGACTCAGCGAGACACACTTCTGCCACGGGCTGCTAGTGCCCGCTGGCAGCTCGCTCCAAGGAGCCGCGCCGACGAGCGCCCGTCCTCCTACCGGGCGCCGCCGCCGCCCGTGGTGGTGTCCAGCGAGAACGGATCCGGGGCGCGCCCTGCGGCGAACTCCTGCTCCAGCATCCGGTGGCCGATGAACATCGCGGGCAGCCCGTAGTTCCCCTCGTGGCACCTCGGCTCGTAGTAGATCCGATTCTGCTCGTCGCTCTGGCGCTTCAACTCCTGCCGGACGGTCCACGGCGCCGTCCAGACGGTCGGATCCGAAATGGTCACCTCGTAGACGAGCGTGTCGGCGTCGACCACGGTGTACCGCTCGACGAGCCTCCGGTTCGCGTTCGAGGCGCGGAACGGGAACTTCGGAGAGAAATTGCCGGTCTCGATGACCAGCGTGTCGCCCTCCCAGCGCCCCCGCGAGTCGCCATGGCGCAGACGGACCTGGCTCGGCGGGTGGGTCCCGCTCAAATTGACGATGCGCTGGTAGCCCTGGCCCTGCCCAGTGTCGTAGGCGATCGCGACGGCGTCCTCGCCCTGGACGATGCGCCGGTGCCCGTTGAAGTCGGGCGTGGCGCCCAGCATGCACCGATCGCCGAGGCTCTGATCTTCGGGTCCGTCGTGGCGGTTCATCCTCAACGTGTTGTAGAAGGGCGGAATGTCGAACCGGCGCGGGGACACCGGCCCGTACTCCCCGCCCTCGCAGCCGGGCGCCTGTTGCTCGCACGTCGGCGTGTTCCGCATCAGCATCCGCCGCCACTCGCGCTTGATGTCCTCTTCCCGCTGCGCCTCCGGGGTCAGGGGCGGGATGCGCCCGTTCGGCGGATCGACGACGAGCGACGTGCGCGGGCCGGCCGGCTTCGCCGAGCTGAAGACGGCGTTGTAGGCCCCGGACACGTCCTGCGGGCTACCGCGCGGACCGCGGCGGTTGCGCCCCGGGTCCGTCGTGCGCGCCCGATCGCGGGCAGCGCGCTCTTCAGCGGTCGCGAATTCTCGATCACCCAGCTCGGGCGCCCGCTCGAAGGGGGTGTCGTAGACGTCGAGCCAGATCCCCGCGAGATCGGGATGTCCCCATGAGGTCGTGCCGGTCGCCTGTCCCGCTGCCGGGACCGTGGCGAGTTGGAGGACCACCACGACGGCGGCCAGCGCCGTCGCGACCCGGAGTGCATCGAGCCGTCGTCGCTTCATGTCCCGACCTCCTCGAAACGGCCCGCGAACTCGACGCGGGCGACGCGGGCAAAGTCGACCCGACCATCATAGTGCTCCGCTCCCGGTTGGACAATGGTGCTGATTCTCGCAGTAAAAAGACCAGCGCGTACTCGCGCAGACCGAGGGCGCCGTCGCCGTCCACGTCGCCCTGCATGCGGCGCTCGACCTGGTGCTCGAGTTCTCCCGGAGGCCGACCCGACCTCGCCCGGCTCGACGAAGCCATCCTCGTCGGCGTCGAGGCTCATGACCAGTTCATCTGCCGCGGCCGGCTGCGCCCCGGGTCCATGATCTCCACGAGACGAAGGACCGGCACGCGGCCGCTGCACTCGACGTCCATCGACCGCTGGAACAGTCGCCGAACGCCGCGAGCTGCGCGCGCCACGCCCGTCGCCGCATGCCCGCCGCCGAGGTCGCCCACCACCGCGAGGCCCTCCGGATCGACGGACCGCCCGCTGCTTCGGGTTACGGAACGAGCAGGCGTGGACCATCGCGCACAGCCTGTCGGTGCAGGCCTGCGCGTCCACCTGCCCACCTGCACCCAGCCGCCGGCATCCGCGCGTCCGACACGCGCCGCGAAGGTTGCTGGTCCTGTTGCCGCGGTTCTTTCTTCGAGGCCTTCATGGCTGCTCCTTACGACGCCGCCAGAAACCGGGCCCCGTCCGCCCGCAGGAACCCGACGTCGGTCAACGTCTCGAGAACGAGGGTGCTCGTTTCGTCATCGAGTCCGAACGCCTCCTTGACGTCCTCGAGCGTGAGGACGAGGTCCGGAATCTCGCGGTAGAGGGCGCGGATCTGCCACGCGACCCACGCCGCGTCGCGGTCGGGACGCTCCCGGCTGAGGAGCAGCCGCGCCAGGCGCCGGAACTCCCTGACGGCGCGCGCGGTGGAAGGTGTCATCTGCTTGGGGGATGCTCGCAGGAACGCCCGCCGCCGACGGGGCTGCTACACTGGAAGCGGGCGAGCGTCGTCATGCGTGCTCTGTGTGGCCGGTCCAGTCGGACCATGCGCTCGACCATGCCCGCCCGGTGCCGCCACACCGGGCGGGCGCTTCTGTTTGCCTGCTTGGGCGACCGTCGAATCGTCCGCCTACCGGCGTGGCGGCGCTGTCGCGATCGCGCGGAAATCGACGATGTCGTAGTCGAACATCAGAGGCTCCACGAACAGCGTCTCGCCGTAGGTGTCCAGCCAGTCCCGATGGCGCGCGAGGGCGAAGTCATCGGGCGGATTGACGTAGAACCGCACGGAGTACAGGTCGGTCACGAGGCCCGGCAACCGGATGTTCCGCGCGTAGTGGAAGTTGTCGATCAGGTTGATGTGCGGAATGAGCGTGGTGAACTTGATCTGCCCCGTCGACTGGCTCATGAGCACCGCGTGGATGTTCAGGTAGGGGACGAATCCGCCGGGCGGTGTGCCCTCCGGGATGCCGCTCTCGGCCCAGTTCACCCGGGCCTCGATATGGACGTGCGTCTGGTCTTCGGCGAGGTTCTGGGCCATCGGCGCGATGTGGTCACGTACCGCGCCTTCGAAGACGAACGTGATCCCCGGCCAGATCGTTTCCTCGCCGATCACCAGCTCCTGCGCCAGGACCGGCGACGCCGCCGAGGAAAGTACGCCGGCGACGAGCGCCGCCAGCCGTACCGCGCCGCGGGCGACCGGCCGCTGGTGTCTCGTGGTGGGCAGGTTGAATGTCATCATGGCTTCCCTTTCCTCCGCACGCCATGAAGCACGTGCCGCACCGAAACCCGGTGGCCGACGGTCATCAAGCGCGTGCTCTGTGTGGCCGGTCCCGAATCGGACCGGGCGTTCGTGATGCTCGCCGGGTGCCGCCACACCCGCCGGCGAGCGCGTCGCCCGCTGCCGGTCTCCAGCGACGGACGTAATGCAACTGAGACTCAATCTCAGACGATGCGGATGCTACATGCAACCGGATCGATCCGTCAAGACTCGGTTCCGGAGAACTCGGGCGTCGACGCGAACCGGGCGCTGCTTGCGGCACGGTGCTCCGCCTCGTCGCCTCGTCGCTGCCCCTGCGATTCCTGGCGGGTCGGGTCGTCGGGTCGCGTGGCTGGTTGCCGGCGTACGGTTGCTGCGCACTTTTGCCGGCGACAAGAATGTCGTCACCGGACGAATCGGAGGCTGCATCCACGGAAGCAATCGGGTAGCCTGAGCAGGACATGCCCTTCGATCTGCGCCCGCTCTGGCTCACGGAGTGGATCGTCTGCGGCTTCTTCCTCTACCTGATCGTTCTCTCGCGCGTCCGTCCGCTCGCATCCGCACGCCGCCGCCGCGTGTTGCTCGCCGGTCTCGTGTGCATCGCGCTGGCCGTCATGCTGGCGCAGCTCCGGCCGTCACCCAGCCTGCGCATCGTCCGCGACTGGGTCCCGGCCGTCTATCTCCTGCAGGGCTACTGGCTCTGCGGTCTCTTCTTCCGGCGGCCGGCACTCGGGATGGAGAGGCGCCTGCTGGCGTTCGACACCTGGCTGTTCGAGCGCAGCGGACTGCGCCGCGCCGCCGCCCGTGCGCCGCGCGTCGTCGCCTCCTGGTTCGAGGCCGCCTACCTGCTGGCCTACCCCTTCGTCCCCGTCGGCTTCGGCGTGTTCCTGGCGCTCGGACACCGCGACCGGGCGGACGAGTTCTGGATGGCGGCGCTGATCGCGGGGTTCGCCTGTTACGGCATGCTGCCGTGGGTCCAGACGCGCCCGCCCCGCGCCCTCGCGGCGGACCGCCCGCTGTGGATGCCCCACTTGAACCTGCGCCGCCTCAACGCGACGGTGCTGCAACGAATGAGCGTACAGGTGAACACGTGCCCGAGCGGTCATGCGGCGACGGCGGTGGCGGTCGCCCTTACCGTCGCCTCGGCCGGCGCGCCGGCGTTCGGCGGGGCGTTCCTGTTCGTGGCGGCCAGCATCGTCGTCGCGACGGTGCTGGCCCGGTATCACTACACAGTCGACACGCTGCTCGGCCTGACGGTCGGCGTCGCCGCCTGGGGGATCGCGTTGGTATCGCTATAATCGGTCGCCGGCCCGACAAGCGTCGCCTGCGGCTTCGATTGCCGCCCAACCGGGCCTGCCTGGAAGACTGCGGCGCAGACTTCCAGTGGCCGCTCACCCGGAGGATGCACCATGATTCGCAGACTGCTCCCGCTCGCCGCGCTGAGCGCCTGGCTCGCCGGCGCCCCGGCCGTCGCCGCCGCCGCGGATTACCACCACATCCACCTGATCGCGACGTCGGCGGCCGAGGCCAAGGAGTGGTACATGACCCACATGGGCTGCACCGACTACGGCCGGCACAATGCGTGCGCCGCCGGCGACACCCTCATCATCTTCTTCGAGCGCGAACCGACCGGCCCCAGCGTCGGCAGCGGGGTCGACCACATCGGCTTCTCCTTCCCGGACCTGGCCGCCAAGATGGCTTCGTTCGAGGCCGCGGGCATCAGGATCCTGGAGCCGGTCCGCGAGATCGACGGCCTCTTCAAGCTCGCGTTCATCGAGGATCCCTGGGGCACCAAGATCGAGGTGGTCGAAGACACGGAGTGGCTCGGCTTCCACCACCTGCACCTCCGCTCGACCGACCCGGCGGCGGCGCTCGACTGGTACGAGAACATCTTCGCGGGCGAGCGCGACAGCCTCAAGGGCCGCATCGCAGGCCTGCGCTACGGCACCGTCTGGCTGCTCGTCTCGCGCCACGAGGGCGAGCTGGCGCCGACCGAAGGCCGGGCGTTCGACCACCTGGGCTGGCAGTTCCCCGACCTGCGCGCCGCGGCCGAAGAGATCGCGGCCAAGGGCGTCGAGTTCACCATGGAGCCGCGCCCGTTCACGAACCCCCTCGGCGAGAACATGCTGATCTCGTTCGTCGTCGGCCCGGACGGCGTGCGAATCGAGATCGTGCAGCCGCGCGTGTAGCGCCCGGACGAGTCAGGCCGCCGTCGGCACGTCGGACGAAAGCGATCCGCACGCGAGGAGGTCACCGATGCGAAACCAGATACCGCACGTCCGGAAGTCGAAACCGTCGCGCAGGCGCTTCCTCGAGAGCACCGGCGCCGTCACCGGCGCGGCGCTCGCCGCCGCCGCAATGCCCGGCCGCGCGGCCGGGGCGCAGGAGGGCGGCAGCGACAGCCCCGGCGCCCGATTCCGCCGGCTCCTCGGCGGAGACACCCCGCCCCGCTGCATCAACTGCGGCGACGCGGCCACCGCCCGGCTCGCCGAGATGCACGGGTTCGAGATCGTGATGACCGGCGGCAGCGCCCTGTCGCTCAGCAAGTACGGCATCGGCGACTTCGGCATGATCACGATGGACGACCTGGTCGAGTTCTGCAGCCGCACCGCCGACCGGATCGACACGCCGATCATCGCCGACTCCGACGACGGCGGCGGGAACCCGCTGAACGTCTACCGCACCGTGCAGCGGATGGAGAAGGCGGGCGCGGCGTGCATCATGATCGAGGACCTGTACGGCGCCAAGCACCTCGCCGGCTACGACGAGGGCAAGATCCTCGCCCGCGAGGCGATGGTCGACAAGGTGCGGGCGGCGGTCGACGCCCGGCGCGACGACGACCTGGCGCTGCTGGTGCGGAGCGACGTGGTCGCCGACGGCGGCCCGCTCGAAGACGCCCTCGAGCGGGTGACGAGCTACGCCGCGGCGGGCGGCGACGTCATCTTCGTGCCGGGCATCCCGCTCGATCAGTGCCGTCGCGCCGTCGAGATGGCCGGGAAGCCGATCCTGACCGGCGCCCCTTCGCTCGCCGCGGCGCGCGACGCCGGCGTCGGAATCCTCTTCATCGGCGCGATGGGAGCCATTGCCGCGGGCGCCGTCGACCGCGCGATGGGCGAGCTCGTGCGCGACGGGCAGCTCGGCGACACGGCGTCGCTGTCGCTCCCCGGCAGCCGCCGCCTGGAGCTGATCGGCAACGAGGCGACGGCGAACCGGGCGCGGGAGTTCAACGCGCTCCGGGAGGACGGCCAGTAGACCGGTCCGAGCCTGTCGCTACGGCCCGGTCGAAGGGCGCGTGACCAGCTCGAACCCGCCAGCAGCGCTCCGACCCGGAGGCGCCTCCGTCGGCGTGCGCCGCAACTGGCGTACGCTCGGACTGGTCCGTCACATTCGCAAGGGAGGTCGTCATGGTTACCGTCGTCTCGCTCTGGCTGCCGATCCTGCTCTCGGCCGTGGTCGTCTTCGTCGTCAGCTCGATCATCCACATGGTGCTGTCGTACCACGCCGGCGACTCCCGGGCCGTTCCCGACGAGGCCAGGGTGATGGACGCGCTCCGGCCGTTCAGAATCCCGCCGGGAGACTACGTGACGCCGCGTCCGGCGAGCACGAAGGAGATGAACGAACCGGCTTTCATCGACAAGATGAAGGCGGGGCCGGTGGCGTTCATCACGGTGCTCCCCAACGGACCGATGGCCATCGGGACGAGCCTCGCCCGCTGGTTCGGCTACAGCCTGCTGGTCGGCGCGGTCGCGGGCTACACCGCCGGCCTCACCATCGGACCCGGCGCGGAATATGGCCTCGTCTTCCGCGTCGTCGGCCTGGTCGCCTTCGCGGGCTACTCGCTGGCGATCCTGCAGAACAGCATCTGGTGGTACCGGAGCTGGCGCTACACGTTCCTGACGATGTTCGACGGCCTCGTCTACGCGCTGCTGACCGCCGGCACGTTCGGCTGGCTCTGGCCGTAGCCGGCGCCGGGTCCAGGCGCCACGGGGAGGGTCGCCGGTAGCGGGACGGTTCGGGACGATCTCGGAAGCCGCGGCGGAGTTTCGGCGCAGTATGCCGTTGTCGGTCGCGCCGCGGATTGGTATCGTGTGACGACACGTCGCTGACCATGGACGGTGGCGCTCCCGAGCGGAGCCGAGGAGGACCGATGGGCAAGACGCAGACGAGCCGGCGCCGGTTCCTGAAGAAGAGCGCCGCCGCGGCGGGCCTGGTGGCCGCGCCGCCGAGCCTGGCGCTGACCGCCGGGGCGGCGCCCGCCGCCGAGCCGACACGCTCGGTCCTCGACAACAACTCGCTCGAGGCCGTGCTGTACGGCCGGCGCTCGCGGTTCGTCACGACCACGCGCGAGGTCGAAGGCCGCAGCCACGACGAACGCCCCCGGATCCGGCCGGTGCCGCACCGTCCGAGCGCGCGCACGCCGCTGGGCGAGTTGACCGGGACCATCACCCCGACGTCGCTGCACTTCACCACGCAGCACCACTACGGCATTCCCGACATCAATCCGGCCGAGCACACGCTGCTGGTCGAAGGGCTGGTGGAGCGGCCGCTCGTGTTCACGATGGCCGAGCTGCAACGGCTGCCGTTCGTCTCGCGCATCCACTTCCTGGAATGCGTCGGCAACCGGCCGAACCCGCGGGCCGCCACCGTGACCGGGACGCACGGCCGCATGGGATGCAGCGAATGGACCGGGGTGCCGCTGTCGATCCTGCTGAACGAGGTCGGCCTGAAGAACGGTGCGTCGTGGATCATCGCCGAGGCGGCCGACCGCGGGCGGCACACCAAGAGCCTGCCGCTGGCCAAGGCGCTCGACGACGTGCTCGTCGCCTACGGCCAGAACGGCGAGCCGGTGCGGCCCGACCACGGCTACCCGTTGCGGCTGCTCGTGCCCGGGTTCGAGGGCATCTACAACGTGAAGTGGCTGAAGCGCATCAAGGTTGTGGATCAGCCGTACCTCTCGTTCCAGGAGCATTCGCGCTTCCTGACGCCGAACCCGAAGACGCAGCGCGACGCCTACGACTTCGGGCCGAACTCGGTCATCACGCAGCCGTCCGGCTCGCACGAGCTGCGCGACCACGGCCTGCACGTCATCAGCGGCCTGGCGTGGTCCGGGGCCGGCAAGGTGAGCAGGGTCGAGGTCTCGACCGACGGCGGCCACACTTGGCGGGAGGCCGAGCTGGCCGGCCCGGCGTTGCCGAAGGCCCACACCCGTTTCCATCTGCCGTGGCGCTGGAACGGCGGGGAGGCGGTGCTGCAGTCGCGCTGCCTCGACGAGCGGGGCCAGTTGCAGCCGACCGAGGAGGAGTACGCCCGCTACTGGGGCCTCACGCGCGGGCAACTCTACGGGACGATCCAGAGCCAGCTCGGCTACTGCAACTGGATCCAGCCGTGGAAGGTCAGCGCCGACGGGAAGGTGACCAATGGGCTCGCACCGACCGACGTGGTGGTGGACGTTCACGGGTAGCACGGGGGCGCGGCGCGGTTGCGCGGGAAGGTCGCGCGGGTGCGCGGCGGTCGCGGCGGCGGGCGTACTGCTGCTGGGAGCGGCGCTTCACGCCCGGCAGACGTCGCCGTCGGGTCTCGGCCGTCCCCCCACGGCGGCCGAGCAGCGCGACAGCATCGTAGACCCCGACGGCGCGGAACTGCCGCCGGGAAGCGGCGCCCCCGCCCAGGGCGAGATGGTGTTCGGCCGCCGCGGGTGCTCGACCTGCCACGGCCCGACCGGGAGCGAGGGGCCTTCGATCCGGTTGGTCGGCGGCGACGTGACGACGCGCACCAACTACTGGCCGATCCGGCACTGGCCGTTCGCGCCGAGCATCTGGGACTACATCCGCCGCGTCATGCCCTACGACCGCCCCGGCGTACTCACCGACGACGAGACCTACGCGGTGACCGCGTACCTGCTGTACCGCAACGGCATCATCGGCGAGAACGACGTCATGGACGCCGAGAGCCTGCCGCAGGTCAGGATGCCGCGCCGGGACGACTACGTCCCGCCGGGCGACTGGACGCCGGACACCCGGCGCGGCTTCGAGATCGTGCCGCCGCGCCGAGAGTAGATCAGGCATCGGTCATACCCCTCGGCCTCCGAATCCGATCGCGACCGATCCCGCACCGCATGCCCGGCGGCACGGTGTGCTTCGCGCGATGGGTCGGAGGGCGAACACGTGGTTGAACAGGTGGGCGTACTGTAATGGGATCTCGCCGACATCGCCAAGTCCTTGCATCTCACGGAGCAGGAAACTCGAGAGCACTTCACCGATGGGCGGCGCGACGTTACGAAGTTCCCCAGGATACCCGTGTGGAAGTTGTCGGCAGAGACCGTACGTCGGCGGTATGACAACCGACAGCTCGGTGCCGGCACGAAGGTGTCTCGATCCAGGGCTCTTGACTTGTTGAGGGCGTGACGGTGCAGTACGAGTTCCCGCTTGCCGGCGATCAACGTGTGGCACTTGACGAATTCGTCGGGGAGCTTGAAGGATGGTGCCGATACGGCAGGACAACGGTCATCAACGATTACGCGGGCGTGCCCGTCTTCGTGAACGAATTCTGGACTTCCAGGCAGCGTGCCGCACACTCTCTACACGAGATCTCGTATCGGGCGTGCTTCAAGCCGCAACTGCCACGGTTCTTCATCAGTAGGTTGACGGTTCCCGGTGATGTGGTCTTTGACCCGTTCATGGGACGCGGAACGACCCTGCTGGAAGCCGCGCTGCACGGGCGGCAGACCTTGGGAAACGACGTTAATCCGTTGTCTCGCATGCTCCTTGAGGCTCGGCTGGACCCGCCCTCCATCCCGGAAGTCGATGCCCGGCTGAACGGGCTGTCCCTGGACACAGCGACCGCGCACCCCGAGGGTTTTGATGTTTTCTTTCACGAACGAACGTTGAACCAGATCTGCCGCCTCCGTGACTACCTGTCCGAGCGCCGGTCGGCTGGTTCAGCCGACGCGGTCGATCGCTGGATCCAGATGGTCGCGATCAATCGGCTGACCGGTCACTCTAGAGGATTCTTCTCGGTCTACACGCTGCCGCCGAACCAAGCGACATCGATCGAACGGCAGCGGAAGAACAACGAGCGCCGCAATCAGCGACCGGAGTACCGTGACGTCGCCGACCTGATTCGGCGCAAGACGCGTTCGCTCCTGCGCGACGTGCCCCACCAAGCACCGACTGGGCAGAATCGCGGGTTCTTCGGGCAACCGGTGGGGACACCGTTCGTCTATGACGGTCCGCCGGTGTCGCTTGCCGTCACGTCGCCGCCGTTCATGAACATTGTCAACTACACGGCCGACAACTGGATGCGGTGCTGGTTCGCGGGCATCGATCCCGATAAGGTCGGTATCACGCAGACCGGAAAGCTGGAGGCCTGGAAGGGGCTTGTCCGCGGGGCGCTCGACAACGTCGCCGCGATTGCAACCCGCGGCAGTGTGTTTGCCTTCGAAGTGGGAGAGATCCGAAACGGGTCACTGCTACTCGACAGGGTGGTCACCGACGTAGCGCGCGAGACGGCGTGGGAGCCCATCTGCGTCGTCGTCAATGAGCAGATGTTCACCAAGACATCCAATACGTGGGGCATCGACAACAACCAGGGAGGGACCAACTCGAATCGAATCGTCGTCATGCGCCGATGCTGAGGGCCGCAGGGCCAACTGACGTGATGGCCCCGGTCGACGTGTAGACGAATCACGGCATGGGAATTCCCTTCCCGGACGGGAAGATTCCAGACCGATTCGTGCTACCGTACCGCAAGCGTGGCCGCCCCGCGCGGTCATGGACTTCCCGGAGGACGCACTTGGCCCGCCGCGCCCACGTCCCGTTCGCTCACGGCGTGTCGCGCCCGTCCGCGGCCGATACGGCAGGCACCCCTTCGCTCACCGGGCTGAACGAGCGCTTCGTCCAGGACCTGCCCCCGTTCCCCTCCCGCGCCGCCCTGCTCGCCCTCACCGACCGCGAACTGCCCTCGACCGACGGATTGCCCATGCCCGACAGCATGCGCCAGAACCCGCACCTGAACTACATGTACAACGCTTTCCGCCGGTTCTTCCGCGACCGTTCCGACGTCTGCGTAGCCGTCGACCTGCTGGTCTACGCGGCCGGACCGGAGGACGCGGCCGGCCGCGTCCGGGCCGTCTCGGTCGCCCCGGACGTTCTGGTGGCGTTCGGCGTGGACGGCCGCCTGCGGGACTCGTGGGTAATCTGGCAGGAGGGCAAGGCGCCGGACTTCGTGCTGGAGGTGGCGTCGGAATCGACCTGGAAGCGGGACCGGGACGAGAAGCCGGCGATCTATGCGTCGCTGGGGGTGGCCGAGTACTTCCTGTTCGATCCGGTGGGCGGGCACTTGGCCCCGCGCCTGCAAGGGTATGCGTTGCGCGACGGTACGTACCGGGCGTTGCCGGTCGAAGTGCTGGCGGACGGCGAGCGGGGCGTGCGCAGCGCGGTGCTGGGGCTCTGCGCGTATCTGCGGGGGCCGGAGCAGGTGCTGCGTTGGCGCGACCCGGCGACCGGGCAGGATCTCGAAGACCCCGAGGAAGTCGAGACCGCACGCGAGGCCGCAGCCGCCGCACGTCGGGCCGCCGAGGACCGCGCCGCACGCGAGACCGCCGCTCGTCGCGAGGCCGAGGACCGCGCCGCACGCGAGACCGCCGCGCGTCGCGAGGCCGAGGACCGCGCCGCACGCGAGACCGCCGCGCGCGAGACCGAAGCTGCCGCTCGCCGCGGGGCCGAGAACCGCGCCGCGCGCGAGACCGCCGCTCGCCGCGAGGCCGAGAAGAAAAACGCCGCGTTGTTGGCAGAGATTCGCCGGCTGAGGCGCGGGCCGGATACGTAGACGTCCACCGCTCGTCGCCTACGGCCAGAACGGCGAGCCGGTGCGCCCGACCACGGCTTACCCGTTGCGGCTGCTCATGCCCGGGTTCACCGGGCGCGCACAAGACGCGTCCGGGAGGGGCTGCTCACCTGAGGGAGAAGAAGAACTCTACGCTCACCAGGATCGGCACCGGCACGCCAAAGCGCGTTCCCGGCGTGAACCGCCACTGCTTGGCTGCCCGGATGGCCTGTTCGTCGAGGCCTGGGTCGAGCGACCTCGTGACCCGCACGTCGCCGATCGTGCCGTCGGGCCACACGACCATATCGAGGTGGACGGTGCCGGCGATCCTGGCGCGCAGGGCCTCGGCCGTGTACTGCGGTGTCACCTCGCGCAGCACACGCGGGAGGACGGTGCCGGCACCCGGCCGGTAAACGCCGCTGCGTTCGCCCAGGGCCGAGGGCCGATCTACCGCGCCCGTGCCCTCCCCCGTGCTTCCCTCGAACCATTCGCGCGCGCGGCGCTGGGCCTCGGCGAGCTGTTCACGCGTCAACTGCTCAGCCACCTCGTCGCGGGCCTCGACAGCGCCTTCGTTGCCCTGGGCGCCGGCCAGGTTGAACCACATGTGAGCTTCGACGTGGTCCTCCGGGACGCCAAGGCCGCTCCAGTAGGCGCTCCCCAAGCCGATCTGCCCGCCCGGGTCCCCTTGCTCGGCTGCCCGCCGCAACCACCGGGCTGCCTCGGCATGGTCCTGCGGCACGCCCACGCCCTCCCAGTAGGCGGCCCCCAACTCCAACTGCCCGCCCACGTTTCCCTGCTCGGCCGCCCGGCGGTACCAGCTAATCGCTTCGCGGTAGTTCTGGTCGACGCCGTCGCCGTACCAGTGAACGTGTCCCAGCTTGACCTGCGCCGCAGCATCGCCATCCTCGGCCGCCCGGCGCACTTCGGCCAGATCGGTCGTGTTGGCCAAGTCCTGCGCGGCCGACGCGGTGGACAGTGCCGCAGCCGCCCCGACCGCGATCATGAAGTCCCGTAGCGTGTCCCTCATCTGTCGCCCCTCCACCCTTCTACGCCCGCCGGCAGTCCTGGCAGCGCAGCGCCAATCGAGCAGCCGCGCCACGCCGCACACCCGGCACCGCGCCACCGGTCCAAGCTCGCGCTTGACCTTCCGTTTCCGCCCGCCGGCCCGCTCAACTCTCGCCATCGTCCCTACGCAGCCGGGAGCGCCGCAAGTACCGCTCCGCCGGCGGGGCCGCCTCCCCTCCCGGCGGCGCCTGCGCCGAGGCGGCCTTCGTGCTCATCTCGCCGAGCGCCACGCTGCGCCGGTAGGCGGCCAGGACGGCTTTCGACATGACGGTCCGGAAGCTGCCCTTCTCGAGCTGGTAGAGCGCGTCCGCGCTCGTCCCGCCGGGCGACGTCACGCGGTTGCGCAGTTCGGCCGGGTGGACCGGCTGCTGCTGCGCGTAGATGGCCGCCCCGCGGATCGTCTGCAGCACCAGCTCGCGCGCGGCGTCCCGCGAGAAGCCGAGGTGCACCGCCGCATCGATGAGCGCCTCCATCATCAGGAACACGTAGGCCGGCCCCGACCCGCTGATGGCGGTGGCCATGTCGAGGAACTTCTCGTCCTCCACGAAGAGCTGCCGGCCCAGCGCGGCGACGATCGCCCCGGCCTGCGCCCGCTGCCGCTCCGAGACCTCCGGCGTCGCGGTCCAGACCGTCATCCCCTCGCCGACCTGCGCCGGCGTGTTCGGCATGGTGCGCACGATGGCGCGATGGCCCAGCCCGGTGGCGATCGACGCGATGGTCGCCCCGGCCACGATGGAAACGACCAGCGCGCCGGGCTCGACCGCGCCGCGGAGCTCCGCGAGCACCCCCGGCAGCACCTGCGGCTTCACCGACAGGACGACGACGCGCGCCTGCCCCGCCGCGGCCACGTTGTCGAGCGTCGTGCGGACACCGAACTGCCCGCGCACCTCGTCCAGCCGCTCCCGGTGGCGATCGCTCGCGATGACGCCGTCCGGCCCCACGTCGCGCCGCGCCAGCAGGCCGCCGATCATGGCCGACGCCATGGCCCCGGCGCCGATGAACGCCACGTTCAAGTCACTCAGCACGTTCTTCGTCACGCATGCTCCCCGCAACGTCCGCCGGGAGATCCGGCGGGCTTGAGTATTCTAGTGGCGCTCGATGGACCCTCTCGCCCACACCCTGGCCGGGGCCGCCCTGGCCGAGACCCGGCTCCGAGACGCGACCCCGCTCGCCGGACCGGCCCTGATCCTCGGCGCCAACGCGCCCGACATAGACGTGATCACGATGTTCGTCAGCCGCGACCTGGCGCTCGGCTTCCGCCGCGGGTGGACGCACGGCGCGCTCGCGATGGTCGTCCTGCCCATCGTCCTTACCCTGTTGCTGCTCCTCGTCGACCGCGCGACGGCGCGCCGGCGCGGGCGGGCGCCACGGGCGCGGGCGGGCCCGCTCCTGGGGTTGAGCACCCTCGCCGTCGTCTCGCACCCGGTGCTCGACTGGCTGAACACCTACGGCGTCCGCTTCCTGATGCCGTTCGACGGCACGTGGTTCTACGGCGACGCGCTCTTCGTCGTCGATCCCTGGGTCTGGCTGCTGCTGGGGACGTCGGTCGTCCTGGCGCGCAGCACCTCGCGGGCCGGGGCTTCCGCCTGGATCGTGCTCGGGGTCGCGACCACGTCGCTCGTCACCGGGTTCGAGGGGGCCCCCGCCGCAACGCGCCTCCTGTGGTGCGCCGGCGTGGCCGCCGTCGTCTGGCTGCGCCTCGCCGGCCGCTGGACGGGACGCATCCCGCAGCTCGCCACGATCTGCCTCTCCGCCGCGGTCCTCTACATCGTGGTCATGGTCGCCGCCTCGCGGCTCGCCGAGCGGCAGGTCGCCGCGTGGCTGGCCGAACGCGACGACACGCCGGCGGAGATCATGGCGAGCCCGGCGCCCGGCAACCCGCTGCGCCGCGACATCGTCGTCGCCGACGCCGAGCACTATCACTTCCTGGAGGTGGACTGGCTCTCGGCCGATCCCGTCCGCGTCACGCTGCCGGCCATCGAACGCGGCGGCGGGAACCCCGTCACGCGGGCCGCATGGACCGCTCCGCACGTGTGGGGGCTGGCCATCTGGACGCGCTATCCGGCCTACCGGGTCGAGGAGACGGCGGACGGCTACCGGGTGTCGATCTCCGATGTCCGGTACGCCCGGCGGCCGGGCGGCGGACTCGGCGCCGCGGTCGTCGAGCTCGACCGCGATCTACGCGTCCGTGCCCGCTGAAGCGGCGGACTCGATATCCCCGGCACCGTGCCGGGAGCGATGTCGCCGTAGCCGACCGTGGTCATCGTCACGATCGCCGGCAGACCCCGCGGGGGACATCCGGATCATCCGCAGCACCCGGACGACGAGCAGCGCCTGGGCGCCGGGCAGGACCGGGCTGTTCCAGGTCGGCACGACGGCCGGCAGGTCCATCACGCGGACGAAGCTGACGGCGTACCGCGAGGGGTACCGCCAGGTGATACGCTGAAAACGGTGCGTGGAGGTATCGGATGCAGACGATGCGAGTCGTGTTGGTGGGCGGTGCAGCGATCGGCGTGTCCCTCGCTCTGGCCGGGGCCGGTCCGGCGCCGGGGGCGCCGCCGGCATGCTGATCCCGGCCGCGCCGGCCGACCTCGTCGCCGCGCAAGGGGCGCGCGACCGCAAGCTCTACGTCGTGCCCAGCCTGAACCTGGTCGTCAGCCGCCTCGGCGACAACGGCTCGCGCGACGGGTCCTCGTTCAACGACGCCTTATGGGAACGCCTGATCCGGGCCGCGACCGGCCTGTAACCCGGTCCCGCGTGGAGCTCGGCGTCTCCGCCGCCGGCTGCTCACGGCCGCGTCGTTCGAGAAACATCCATCCGGCTCCGGAGCTTCACCATGCAGACCACTCCAAGAACCGCCGCCGCCTTCGCCGCCGTGCTGCTGAGCGCCGCGCCCCTGCTCGCCCAGCCGCGCCTGACCATGGACTGGGAGGCGATGGCCGAGCGCCTCGTGACGCAGCTCGCGCCCGCCCCGGGCGAGAAGATCCTGCTCGTCGCACGGCCCGGGCAGTTCGACGAGCTCATCCCGCCGCTGCGTTACGCCCTGATGCGGGCCGGCGCCATCGATCTCGGGGTGATCGACGTCATCGAGGAGCCGTACCCGACCGGCTGGGACGGCGACCTGCTGGCGCGGAACAACGCCGCGGCGCGCGCCGTGTATCGGGAGATGCTGCGCGACTTCGACGGGGCGATCATGCTGCCGGGGGCGCGGCCCGATCATGCCGTCTACGCGGCGCTGCAGGACCTGCTGCACGAGGGCATCGGCCGCACCATCCACTTCCACTGGACCCAGAACGGCAGCGCGTTCCCGCTGCCCGGGCAGCCGACGCCGGGCCTGGCCGTCATCGACGCCACCTACCAGCGGGCGCTGCTCGAGACCGACTACGCGGGTCTGGCCGCGGCGCAGCGACGCTTCGTCGAGGCGATGCGCCGCGCCGAAGTGCGGGTGACCTCGCCGCTCGGGACCGACGTCCGTTTCCGCATCGGCGACCGCCCGGTGAATTTCGGTGATGGCAACGCCTCGAAGGAACGGACAGACCTGGGGGTGATCCTGATCGACCGCGAGATCGAACTGCCGTCCGGCGCCATCCGCGTCGCGCCGATCGAGGAGAGCGTCAACGGAGTCATCGCGTTTCCACCGTCGCAGTGGGACGGCCGGCCGGTGAGCGGCCTCACGGTAAGCATCGAGAACGGCCGCGTCGCCGGCGTGACGGCCGCGACAGGCCAGGAGGCGGCGGAGGCGGAGCTGGCCGGTGTCCCGGAAGAGGCGCGGGCGTTCCGGGAGTTCGCGCTCGGCTTCAACCCGCTGCTCGCGGTGCCCGAGCGCAACCCGTGGATCCCGTACTACGGCTACGGCGCGGGGATCGTGCGCCTCTCGCTGGGCGACAACTCCGAGCTGGGCGGGACGGTCACCGGCGGCTACGTCCGGTGGAACTTCTTCACCGACACGACGGTGACGGTGGGCGGCGAGGTGTGGGTGCGCGACGGCCGCCTCGTCCGCTGAGTTCGGACCGCGGCCGTGCAGTGCAGTAGTCGAACCGCATCGGGCTTCACCGGTGCGCTCCGGCTTCTCGACGAGCGCCTGCTTCTCCGAGCCACGCCGACCGCTGCGTCGGGGACTCCGGTATTATGCGTTTCGAGCAGCTTCCATCGTCGCACCCGCCGGATCCGGGTAGAGAGATCCGCCGCCCCAGGAGGGTCCCATGACGTACTTGCGCCTTTCCGGTTTCGCACTGCTCGCCGCCACTGCCTGCGGCGGCGCCGAGCCGGTCGAGATCACGATGACCAACGGCCAGGGCGAGATCGCCGGCGAGGTGACCGCCACGTCGGTCATCCTGCAGACGCGCCTCACGTCGAAGGCGGGCCTGGTCGACGGCGACCTGCCGGGCGTGGACGGGGTCGCGCGGTTCGAGGTGGCGACGGGCCCGGACTTCGCCGATGCGACCGCGACCGGCTGGCTCACCGCCTCGGCGGACAGCGATCACATCGTCAAGGTAAAGATCGACGGGCTCTCGCCCGGTACCGAGTACCTCTACCGCGTGGTCTACGGCCCGGACCCGGAGCACACCGAGAGCGGCCCGACGCGGTCGTTCGCGACCCACCCGGGGGCGGACGCGGCGGCGCGGACGAGCTTCACCGTCGTCACCGGCATGAACTACTACCAGTTCTTCGACAACCCGAACCGCGCCTACACCGGTCCCGACAAGGACCTCGGCTTCCCGGGGCTGGCGTCGATGGCGGCCCTCGAACCGGACTTCTTCGTGGCGACCGGCGACAACGTCTACTACGACGCGCCGTACGAGGAGCGGGCGGACACCGCGCCCGCGATGCGCCGGAAGTGGCACGAGCAGCTCTCGAAGCAGCGGTTCATCGACTTCTTCACCGACACGCCCACCTACTGGGAGAAGGACGACCACGACTACCGCTACAACGACTGCGACAACACGAGCGACGCGGCTCCGCTCCCCGACCTCGGCCGGCGCATCTTCCTGGAGCAGGTGCCGGTGGTCGATCCGTCCGAGCCGAATCCCGTCACCTACCGCACGCACCGGGTCAGCCGCGACCTGCAGATCTGGCTCACCGAGGGGCGCGACTATCGCAGCCCGAACATGATGGAGCCGGGCCCCGGCAAGACGCTGTGGGGCGCAGAGCAGCTCGCGTGGTTCAAGCGGACGCTGGCGGAGAGCGACGCGACGTTCAAGATCCTGATCTCGCCGACGCCGATGGTGGGCCCGGACGACGCCAACCAGGCCGGCCGCGCGGCCGAGAACCACGACCCGGTCAAGCGGGACAACCACTCCAATCCGGGCGGCTTCCGCCACGAGCGGGACGAGCTGTTCGCCTGGCTGATCGAGAACGGCTTCCTGGAAAAGAATTTCTACATCGTGACCGGCGACCGCCACTGGCAGTACCACTCGCTCGACCCGACAGGACTCGAGGAATTCTCGACCGGGGCCCTCGTCGACGCCAACTCGCGCGTCGGCCGCCCGCCGGGCGATCCGGATTCGAACGACCCGGACGCGCTCGTGATGCAGTACTACACCTACGACGAGCCGACCGGCGGCTTCCTGAACGTGGTCGTCACCCCGGGCGACACGCCGACCGCCGCGTTCCGGTTCTACGACGAGCAGGGCGCGCTGCTGTACGAGGACGTGAAGACCGCGAACTGACAGCCGCTCCCCTTCGGGCGGGAGATTCCGTTCACCGGTGGGGATGTTGCTCGCACCGATTGCGAAGCCGCCGGAAATCAGCCGTCGTCGGGCAACTCGCGCGGCCGCCACACCCCCGCGAGCGTGCCGGCGCTCGACACGGCTAGGTCCTTCCAGGAACGGATCGAGAGGCGGATCTCCGCGAGCGCGGCGGTCGGGAGCGTCTCGGGGTGTCCCGCCAGCCGCGCCACCAGGTCCTCCAGGCCCGGGTTGTGCCCGACGACCATGACCCGCCGTGCGCCCCCGGCGACGCTGCGCACGACGTCGACGATCTCGTCCGGACTCGCCAAGTAGAGGTGGCGCTCGAGCTGCACCGCCCCCTCGTAGCCGGAGTGCTGCGCCACCTCGTCGGCCGTCCGGCGCGCGCGCTTCGCCGTGGAGCTGACGATGACGTCCGGGCGCAGCCCCCGTGCGGCCACCAGCCGTCCCATGCGCGGCGCGTCCCGTTTTCCCCGCCTGTTCAGCGGCCGGTCGTGGTCGGACGTTTCCGGGTTTTTCCAGCTCGACTTCGCGTGCCGCAGAACGAGCAACGTCTTCATGGCGTCAGCCTTGTATGATCCGTGATGGATGGGGATTCAGCAAGCCCTGAATCCCCCGCGCGGGTCCTGAATCGCCATGCTGCTCATCGGCCTCCTCGACGTCTACTCGTTCATCGTCTTCGGCGCGGTCATCGCCTCGTGGGTGCAGCTTCCGCCCGACAACCCGATCGGGAACTTCCTGTACTCGATGACGGAGCCGCTGCTCGCCCCGATCCGCTCGGTGCTGCCGGACATGGGCGGGATCGACTTCTCCCCGCTCGTGCTGCTGTTCGCCGTCCGGATGCTGCGCGGCGTCCTGCTGTCGGCTGCGGCCGGCTTCTGAACGGCGGCGCCGGGGGGAAGCCGCACCGGCAGGCCGCCCGGCGCGCCAGGGCGGCGGCGCAGGACCCGGCGAGACACTCGGCGCTCAATCACAGTCGCCGCAAGTTGCCACAGGACGCGAGACACCGCGAGACACCGGTGCCGGAAAGCGATTATCATTCCCTGCACTCTTGTTCAGCGGAGGTAGCACGATGCGCAGAGCACTCACCGTCGGGCTGATCCAGGCCGCCCTGGTCGTCGTCGCCGGCCCCGCGCCGGCGCAGGCGCAGGAGAACATCTACGACACGCGGGTCGACGTCCGGATGGGCGAACGCGTGTTCCGCGCCCAGTGCGGGCGCTGCCACGGCCGCGACGCCCGCGGCAACGACGAGACCGGCGCCCCCGATCTGACCACCGGCCAGTTCTCGCGGGCGAGCACCGACGCCGGGATGTTCAGCGTGATCCGCGAGGGGATCGACGGCACCGCGATGATCGGCATCAGCCCCCGGGCCTCCGACCAGACGGTGTGGCAGATCGTGTCCTACATCAACTCGCTGAACCTCGATCCGGGCGACTACGACCTGCCGGGCGACGCCGCCCGCGGCGAACAGTTGTACGCCGGCGCCGACTGCGCGACCTGCCACATGATCCGCGGCGACGGCGGACGGACCGGTCCCGACCTGTCCACCGTCGGCAGCCGGCTGGACCCGGACGAGATCGCGACGTCCCTCACCGACCCGGACGCGGAGGTGGCGCCCCGTTGGTGGACGATGCGCATCACGCGCGCCGACGGCTCGCGGCTCGAAGGGCTGCGGATGAACGAGGACACGTTCACGGTGCGCATCATGGACGACGACGAGAACCTCTGGAGCTTCATGAAGAGCGAGCTCCGGTCGAGCGAGCGGATCAAGACCTCGACCATGCCGGCCGCCGACAGTCTGACCGCGGGCGAAGTGGACGACCTGGTCGCCTACCTCTTCTCGCTGCGGAGGGAGAGCTGAAGATGAAACGACTTGCGATTCTGTTCGTGCCGATTGCGCTCGCGCTGCCGGCGGCGGCGACGGCCCAGGGAAACGATGGTCCCGCGTTGCGCCCGGTCACCTGGGAACGGCTGCTGAACGCGGCGGACGAGCCGGAGAACTGGCTGATGTACTCCGGCACCCTCGACAGCAAGCGGTACAGCCGCCTCGATCAGATCCACAACCGCAACGTCGGCGACCTCGAACTGAAGTGGGCCTACCAGATCCCCGAGATCGATCGGGCTGAAACCACCCCGCTCGTCGTCGACGGCGTCATGTTCGTCACCGAGGCGCCGAGCAACGTCGTGGCCCTCGACGCCGCGGCGGGCCGGCAGTACTGGCGCTACGACCACGAGCTGCCGGACGACCTGCGCATCTGCTGCGGGCGCAACAACCGGGGCGTGGCGATTCTCGGCGAGACGCTGTACATGAGCACGCTCGACGCGCACATCGTGGCGATCGACGCCCGCACCGGCAACCTCGTGTGGAACACCGAGACCGCCCCGCACGCGAGCGGCTACAGCAAGACGGCGGCTCCGCTGATCGTCAAGGACCAGGTGATCACCGGCATCGCCGGCGGCGAGTACGGCATCCGCGGCTTCCTGGACTCGTACGACGCGTCGAGCGGCGCGCGAAACTGGCGGACGTACACCATCCCCGGACCCGACGACCCCGGCAACCAGACCTGGTCCGGTGAATCCTGGCGCACCGGCGGCTCGCCGACCTGGATCACCGGCGCCTACGATCCCGACCTGGACCTCGTCTACTGGGGCACCGGCAACCCCGGCCCCGACTGGAACGGCGACGTGCGCCTGGGCGACAACCTCTACTCCGATTCGGTCCTCGCCCTCAACGGCGAGAACGGCGAGCTGGAATGGTACTTCCAGTTCACTCCGCACGACATCCACGACTGGGACGCCATCCAGGTGCCGATTCTCGGCGACATCGTGTACGAAGGCGAGACGCGCCGCGTGATGATGTGGGCCAACCGCAACGCGTTCTACTACACGCTCGACCGCGAGACCGGCGAGTTCCTGGTCGGCAAGCCGTACGCCCTCCAGACCTGGGCCGAAGGACTCGACGAGAACGGTCGTCCGATCCGCGTGCCGAACATGGAGCCGACCCCGGAAGGCACCCTCGTCTCGCCGACCATCGGCGGCGGCACCAACTGGTGGTCGCCCACCTTCAGCCCGCGCACCGGCCTGTACTACGTCAACGCGTTCGACGGCGAGCAGATCTACTTCATCCGCGAGGAGGAGTACGTCGAGGGCGAGCAGTACACCGGCGGCGGCGGCGAGAGCGCCGGACCGATCGACAACTACCACAGCGCGGTCCGCGCCATCGATCCGGCGACGGGCGACGTCCGCTGGGAGTACCCCGTCGCGCCGCGGTCGACCTCCGGCCTGATGTCTACGGCGGGTGACCTCGTCTTCGGCGGCACCGTCGACGGCTACTTCTACGCCATCGACGCGGTCAGCGGCGAGGAGCTGTGGCACATGACGGTCGGCGCCCGCGTGCACTCTGCGCCGATCAGCTACGCCGTCGACGGCCGGCAGTACGTCTCGATCGCGGCGGGCAACGTCGTCTTCACGTTCGGCCTCGCCGACTAGCGGGACCGCACGGACACCGCGAAACCGGCCGGGCCGGGCGCGCCGGACGCGTTCGGTTCCGGCGCCGGCTTTCGCTGATCCGGCCCGGTCGTTCCGCGCCCCTTCCCCAGGACGCGCATCTGCGTTCTACCATCCCCCTCATGGCTCTCGGCGCCTTCACCGACGGTCTCCGCCGGGTCGCAGCCGCCCCGCTGCTGTTCCTCGGCGTGTACACCGTCTCCGTCTCCGTCGCCTTGCCTCTCGCGCTGGTGCTGCGCGACGCCGGCGCAACCCGTTCCGGCCCGAACACCATCACTACGTTCCACGCCGGGTCGCCCGCTGCATCTTGGGCGGCGTTCCGCGCCGAAACCACCGGAATCGCACGCACGGTCGGGCCGGGAGGCCTGACGACGATCGTCACGAATCCCGGCCACCTCGCAAGCGACCGGCCGCCGCACACCGTGCCGGCCGGACTCGCCGCAGCCTGCGCCGCGGTCTGGACCTTTCTTGCGGGTGGAGTTCTCGACCGGCTGGCGCGGCAGCGGCGGGTGGGGAACACCGGGTTCCTTGCGGCGGGCCGACACCACTTCTGGCCGCTGGCCCGCCTCGCGGTGCTGGCCGGAACCACGTACTGGTTCCTGTTCGGCGTGCTCGCTCCCCGGGTCTTCACCGTCTTCGCCGCGCCGACACGCGGGCAGACCATCGACCCCGACACGGCCCTGGTCCGGTTCGCCCTCTACGGATTGTTCGGCGCCGGCGGCGCCGCCGTCGGGCTCATCCTCGACTACGCCCGGGTCCGCGCCGTCGTCGAGGACCGCCGGAGCGTGATCGGCGCGCTCCGGGCCGCGCTCCGCTTCGTGCGCCGGCGTCCTGCCGCGGTCGCCGGTCTCTGGCTGCTGAACACCGCCTTGCTCGCGCTGGTGCTGACAGGGTGCGCGCTGGTGACGCCGGTCGCGACGGGCGTCGGTGCGACACCGTGGGGCCCGTTCCCGGCCGGACAGATCTGCGTCGCCGCGCGGCTGTTCACGACCCTGGCGGCCTGGGCGTCGCAGACGGCGTACTTCCAGAGCCAGCTCGCCCACCCCACCTACGTCGCGCGGGACCGACAGCAGCGCCCCGAGCCGTCCGAGCCTATTTCCGGCCGGCCCGCTTGACGGCCTTCGACAGGCTGTCGGCCAGGGTCCGCACCACCTTCACGCGGGCGAACCGCTTGTCGTTGCCTTCGACGAGCACCCACGGCGCGCGGCGCGTGCCGGTGCGGGTGACCATCTCGTTGACGGCGTCGACGTAGTCGTCCCAGCGCTTGCGGTTGCGCCAGTCCTCCTCGGTGATCTTCCAGCGCTTGTACGGCGTCTGCTCGCGGGCGCGGAAGCGGCGGAGCTGCTCGTCCCTGCTGACGTGGAGGAAGAACTTCACGACCACCGTGCCGTGGTCGACGAGCTGCTGCTCGAACGCGTTGATCTCGTCGTAGGCGCGCCGCCATTCGTCCGGCCGCGCCAGCTTCTCCACCCGCTCGACGAGCACCCGCCCGTACCAGCTCCGGTCGAAGATGGTGACCTGCCCGGCGCGCGAGAGATGCCGCCAGAAGCGCCACAGGTAGTGGTGGGCCAGCTCCTCGTCGGTCGGCGCGGCGATGGGGATCACCCGGTAGTAGCGGGCGTCGAGCGCCGCGGTGACACGCCGGATCGCCCCGCCCTTGCCGCCCGCGTCCCAGCCCTCGAACACCGCCACGGTGGATACGCCCAGCTCGCGGGCCTTCTGCTGCGCCCGATACAGCCGGCCCTGGTGGCGCTCCAGATCGACACGGAACCGGGCCTTGTCGATCGACTGCGACAGGTCCAGGGCGGCGAGGTGGTCGATGACGTCCGGCGCGGCGTTGCGGTGGAGGCGATTGGCCTCTTCCGCGGGGGCCGCCGCCTGCGCGCCGGCGCACGCGCGCCGAATCGCGTCCCGGACGCAGGCCGCCACCCGCAGGTGCTGCTGGTCCGGGTCGGCCGCGTCGATGACGTGCCACGGCGCCTGCTCGTGGCCGGTGACGATGACCGCGCGCTTCCAGGCGGCGACGAACCGGTCGTGGAGACGCAGGCGGAGCCACTGATCCCGGCCTGCCCGCCAGCGGCGCAGCGGATCGGCGGAGGCCGTCTCCAGCCGCGTCCGTTGCGTCCGGCTGTCGACGTGCAGCCAGCACTTGATCAGCACCGCGCCGCCGTCCACCAGCATCCGCTCGAACGCGGCGATGCGGGCCATGCGGCCGTCGAACGCCTGCTTGCCGAGGCTCCCCTCCGCCCGCCCCCGGATCGGCGGGCCGTACCAGGCGCTGAGAAACAGCGCGACCTGACCGCGCGGGGGCAACGCCCGCCAGTAGCGCCAGAAGGCGGGCCGCTCGCGCTCCTCGTCGGACGGCTCGCCCCACGCGCGGGTCACGAGCCAGCGCGGGTCCATCCACGCGCTGAGCAGGTCGGCCGTCTCGCCGCGACCCGCCGTCTCCGGTCCGACCAGCAGCACGATGACCGGGCCGGCGCCCGCCTGCCGCAACGCGTGCTGCGCGGCCAGCAACTCCGCCCGCAACTCGGCGGCCGGCGTCACGACGGCCGGATCGGGTGCTCCGTTCTTCATTCCGTCATGGCCTCCCGAGCCCCCCGCGGGGCGCCGCCCGGCGGCCGTTCACTCTATCACCGCGCCACCGTGCGCAACTCCCCGCGACGAGCGCGAGCGCCGTGACCGCCCCCGCGTCCTGAGCGGCCGAGCGCCCGGGCCGCTCTCCCCACCCCCGCGACGAGCGCGAGCGCCGTGACCGCCCCCGCGCCACGCCGCGGACCCCGCGAGTGTGGTACAAGTGAGATAGAGGCGCCTGCCGAGGAGATCAAGCATGCACGCGATTCAGAGACAGTTCGTGAGCGTCGCCGCCGCGTCGTCGGTCGTCGTCGGCCTGGTCCCCGCCGCGGCCACCGCCGCCGCCCAGTCTCCCGAGCAGCTCGGGCAGGCCGTCGAGCGGGAGCTGCGCGAGGACCGCGCGCTGCGCCGGCTCGAGGTGTCGGTCGACGGCGACGAGGTGACCCTGACCGGCCGGGTGCGCAACTTCTGGGAGAAGAACGAGGCGCTGCGCCGCACGTTCGACGTCCGCGGCGTCGGGACCGTGGTCAGCGAAATCGAAGTGCCGGTCGAGGAAGACCTGGAACAGTTGGTCGAGGACGTGAGCCGGGCGATCCAGCGCTACCCGCACTACCGGATCTGGGACTACATCGACGGCCGCATCGACAACGGCGTCGTGACCATCGTGGGGCGGGTGACGCCCGAACGCGACAAGGCGGGCGAGCTGTTCGAGCGCATCGCCAAGGTGCGCGGGGTGCAGGACGTGCAGATGAACGTCACCCCGCTGTCGCCCAGCAGCTCCGACGAGCGGCTCCGGTACGCGATCGCGCGCCGGCTCTTTTCCAGCGAGCACTTCCAGCGGTTCGCGTCGATGACCAACCCGCCGTTCCACATCATCGTGAACAACAGCGTGGTCACCCTGGTCGGCTACGTGCAGGGCCGGATCGAGTTCCTGGAAATGCAGCGCATCGTCGCGCAGACGCAGGGCGTGCTGCGGGTCGACAACCGGTTGCAGACCATTCGCTAGGTCGCGCGCCTACGTCCGGCCGGCTGCGACGCCGCCACGGGCGCCGTCGCAGCCGGCGGCGCCGCGTCGCCCTGCGGGCGCCAGCGGACCTCCCGGGTGACCGGGACGTCCGGCTCCAGCTCGACCAGTTCGTCCTCGTGCGCGATGGTCAGCCCCGCCTCCCCCTTCACCACGTACGTCGCGGCCGTCGGGGTCAGATCCACCTCCAGGCGCTGCCCGCGGATCTGCAGCGGGAACCGCAGGCCGCCGAGGCGCTCCGGCACCTTGGGCGCGAAGCTGATGCGGCCGCCGGTGTCGCGCATCCCCGCGAAGCCGTAGATGAGGGTCATCCAGAACCCCCCCATCGACGCGACGTGACACCCGTCCTGCACGTTGCCGGCCACGTCGGCCAGGTCCATCAACCCCGCATCGATGGAGTAGCTGAACGCCTTGTCCATCTCCCCCACCTCGGCCGCGATGATGCTCTCGATGGAGCACGACAGCGACGAATCGCCCGTCGTCAGGCGGTCGTAATAGACGAAGTTGCGCCGCTTCTGATCGTATGAGAACTCGTGCCCGAGGAGGAACATCGCCAGCACGACATCCGCCTGCTTGACGACGCGGTAGCGGTAGATGACCAGCGGGTGGTAGTGCAACAGCAGCGGGTACTTGTCCGCGGGCGTATTGGCGAAGTCCCAGTCCTGCTTGTCCTTGAAGGAATCGTCCTGCAGGTGCACGCCGTCGCGCTCGTCGTACGGCAGGTACATCCGGTCGGCCGCCTGCCGCCAGTCGTCGATCTCGTCCGCGCGGAGTCCGGTGTCGCGCACCAGGGCCGCGAACCGCCGCGGATCGGTCTCCGACAGGGCGCGGATGGTCTCCACGGCGTACCACAGGTTCTCGCGCGCCATCAGGTTCGTGTACAGGTTGTTGTTCACGACGGTGTTGTACTCGTCCGGCCCGGTCACCCCGTTGATCCGGAAATTGCCGTCGTGGCGGCCGAAGAAGCCGAGGTCGACCCACAGGCGCGCCGTCTCGACCAGGATCTCGGCGCCGACCTCCGCGAGAAAGCCCTTGTCGCCGGTCGCGTCGACGTACTTGCGGAGGGCGTACACGATGTCCGCGTTGATGTGGTACTGCGCCGTCCCCGCCGCATAGTACGCCGAGGCCTCGTTGCCGTCGATGGTGCGCCACGGAAACAGCGCGCCGCGCTGGTTGACTTCCCGCGCGCGCCGGCGCGCCTCGTCCAGGAAGACGTACCGCTGCCGCAGCAGGTTCTGCGCAATCCGCGGCGTCGTATAGGTGAGGAACGGCAGCACGTAGATCTCGGTGTCCCAGAAGTAATGCCCTTCGTACCCGGGCCCGGTCAGGCCCTTGGCCGGCACGCCGACGCCCTCGGCCCGCGCCGTCGCCTGGCACATGTGGAACAGGTTGAACCGAATCGTCTGCTGCCACTCCGGGTTGCCGCGCACCTCCACGTCGCTGCGGCGCCAGAAGTCGTCCAGGAAGCGCCGCTGGCTCGCCAGCAGGTCGGGAAACCCGCGCCCCACCGCCCGATCGAGAACCCGCTCGGCCCGCTGGCAGAGCTCCTCCACCTGCCGCCGCCGCGACGAGTGATAGGTGATGTACTTGACGAGGCGGATGCGGGTCCCGACCGCGCCGTCGATGGAATAGACCACGCGACCGGCGGTCCCGTCGGCCGAGGTCTTCACGGTGAAGGAGCAGTCGGTCCGCACCTCGTGATCGATGGCGCACGACAGCGTCATGCCGCTGGACCTGGTCGCGTAGCCGCGCACGACGCGCCCGTCCGCGGTGCGGCTCACCTGGGCATCGAGCGCTTCGCAGCCGAACTGCCGGGTGCGCGGGTCTCCGGCGGGACGGGCCGCGCGCCCGTCTTCGACGAGCTCCGACACGATGACCACCGGCGCGTCGTTCGCCAGCAGCGTGACTTCGTACTCGATCGCCGCCAGGTGCCGATGCTCCAGCGAGACGAGGCGCCGCGACCGGATCGACACGCGCTGCCCCGACGAGTGGGCCCAGACCAGCTCCCGCTCCAGCGTCCCGGCCCGCATGTCGAGCGCCCGCTCGAACCCCTCGAGCGTCGCCGTCGGCAGAAAGAACGGTTCGTCGTCGACGTACAGGCGGATGATCTTCGCGTCCGGCACGTCGACGATGGTCTGGCCGAGCTTGGCGAAGCCGTAGGCTTCCTCGCCGTAGACGATCGGCCACGTCTCGTGGAAGCCGTTGACGTAGGTGCCGTTGTGCATCACCGGCCGCCCTTCGTCGCACGTCCCCCGCATTCCCAGGTAGCCGTTGGCGGTGGCGAACAGCGATTCGGCCGCGGCCAGGTAGCGCTCGTCGAAGCGCGTCTCCACCAGGCGCCACGGATCGTGCGGGTAGACGTCCTGGGGCGGATGCCGGCGGTGACTGTCAGCCATCGGTCACGGTGCCTCCGCAGGGGCGACCTCTTCCCCGTTCTTCAGGGTGTCGCCCAGGTCGTTCACCACGAGGTCCGCGCCGGCCCGCGCGAGGGCGTCCGTTTCGCCGGTGCGGTCGATCGCGACGACCAGGCCGAATCCCCCCGCTCTTCCGGCTTCGACCCCGGCGATGGCATCCTCGACGACGACGGCCCGCGACGGCGGCACGCCGAGCACCCGCGACGCGTAGGCGAAGGTGTCGGGCGCGGGCTTGCCGGCCAGTCCCTGCCGCTGGGCCACCTGACCGTCGACCCGCAGCTCGAACAGGTCGGCGAGCCCGGCCGCCTTCAGGACGGCCTCGCAGCTTCGGCTCGACGAAACGACGGCGGTGCGCACGCCGTTGCGGAGCAGGTGCCGCACCACGGCCAGCGATCCGTCGTACACCGCGACCCCCTCGCGGGTCAGCAGCGCGCCGAACATGGCGTTCTTCCGGTTGCCGAGACCGCAGACGGTCTCGCGCGCCGGCGGATCGTCGGGGGCGCCGTCGTCCAGGGTGACGTCGCGCGAGGCGAGGAAGGTCCGGACGCCGTCGTAACGTGGCCGGCCGTCGACGAACCGCGCGTAGTCGCCCGGCATCTCGAACGGCCGGAACGGCTCGCCGCGCGCGGCCGCCCGGCTCCGCAGGTAGTCGTCGAACGTCCGCTTCCACGACGCCGCGTGCAGCCTGGCGGTGGCCGTCAGCACGCCGTCGAGGTCGAAGAGCACCGCCTCGTAGGCGGTCCAGTCGATCATGAACCGCGGTCCGGCCTGAACCGTACCCGATCTATCGGATTGAAGGCCGGCCCGCTGGAGCCTGGACGGCAGACCTGCGGCACGGGTGTGGCGGATCCCCTCAGGCGTGCGGGGCTTCCGCCGGCCGCGGGCAGGCGACCCCCGTCCCGCCGAGGCCGCAGTAGCCGCCGGGGTTCCTGGCCAGATACTGCTGGTGGTATTCCTCGGCGTGGTAGAAGGGCGGCGCGGCGCGGATCTCCGTCGTGATCGGGCCGTAGCCGGCCGCGGTCAGGCCGGGCTGGTACGTGTCCCGCGACGCTTCGGCGGCCCGCCGCTGCTCGGGGTCGTTCACGAAGATCACCGAGCGGTACTGCGTCCCGACGTCGTTGCCCTGCCGCATCCCCTGCGTCGGGTCGTGGCTCTCCCAGAAGACCTGCAGCAGACGCTCGAAGTCGATGACGCGCGTATCGTAGACGACGAGCACCACCTCGGCGTGGCCCGTCCCGCCGCTGCATACCTCTTCGTAGGTCGGGTTCTTCGTGAACCCGCCGGCGTAGCCGACGGCCGTCGAGTAGACGCCCCCGAGCTGCCAGAACGTCCGTTCGGCGCCCCAGAAGCAGCCCAGACCGAACACCGCCTCACGGGTCCCCTCCGGAAACGGGGGCGCGATCGGACGGCCGTGCACGAAGTGTCCCGTCGGCGCCGGCAGCGGCTCGTCCCGCCCCGGCAACGCCTCCGCCGCGGTGGGCATCCGCAGACTGGCTGGATTGGCGAACAGCATCGTTCCTCCTCGACGCGAGCGGCGCCCGCGTCCCTACAGCATAACGAACGAAGGGACGCGGGGCGACCGGGGCGACCGTTCGCCGCCCCCGCGGCGACGCCGCCCCGCGCGAGGGCGGTCCGGGCCGGTCACGGCGCTCCGAGCGTGAGGGCGGCGAAGACCGTACGCCAACGGAGTACCCTATGATGCCGCCATGAACATGGGTCCTGCCCCGCTGGCCCCCGACGACGCGTTCAACCGCCAGCTCGCCGCCAACGTCCATCCGCCGGAATGGGAGAATCCGACCCCGGACGGCCGCTACAACCTGGTCGTGATCGGCGCCGGCACGGCCGGCCTCGTGACCGCCGCGGTCGCGGCGGGTCTCGGCGCGAAGGTGGCGCTGGTGGAGCGGCATCTGATGGGCGGCGACTGCCTGAACGTCGGCTGCGTCCCCTCGAAAGGAATCATCCGGGCGGCGCGGGCCTGGGCGGCGGCGCGGGACGGCGCGGAATTCGGCCTGACGTTCCCCGGCGTCGAGCGCGACTTCGGGGCGGCGATGGCGCGCATGCGGCGGCTGCGCGCCGCGATCAGCCACGTCGACTCCGCCGAGCGCTACCGGGGACTCGGCGTGGACGTCTTCATCGGCGAGGGACGCTTCGTCGGACGCGACACGGTGCGCGTCGACGATGCCACGCTGCAGTTCGCGCGGGCCGCCGTGTGCACCGGGGCGCGGGCCGCCGCCCTGCCGATTCCGGGCCTCGCGGAGGCGGGTTTCCTGACCAACGAGACGGTCTTCTCGCTCACGGCGCCGCCGCGCCGGCTCGCCGTCATCGGCGCCGGTCCGATCGGCTGCGAGCTGGCCCAGGCGTTCGCCCGCTTCGGCAGCGAGGTGACGGTGTTCGAGCTGACCCCGCACATCCTGCCGCGGGAGGACCCGGACGCGGCGGCGGTCGTCCAGGCCCGGATGGCGCACGACGGCGTGCGGTTCGCCTTCGAGACGACGGTCAACGGCGTCGAAGTCGTCCCCTCGAGCGAGCCGGGCGGCGGCGGGAAGCGGATCCGCCATGCGAGCGCCGGGAAGTCGCACGAGGTGGTCGTGGACGAGATCCTCGTCGGAGTCGGCCGGGCGCCGAACGTGGAAGGACTCGGCCTCGACAAGGCCGGCGTGGCGTACGACCGGACCGGCGTGCAGGTCGACGCGCACCTGCGCACCGGCAACCGCCGCATCTACGCGGCGGGCGACGTCTGCTCTCCGTACAAGTTCACCCACGCGGCCGACGCGATGGCGCAGATCGTGATCCGGAACGCGCTGTTCCCGCATCCGTTCGGGCTCGGGATGGCGTCGACCGGGTCGCTGAACATCCCCTGGTGCACCTACACGGAGCCGGAGATCGCGCACGTCGGAATGTACGAGGCGGACGCACGGAAGAAGGGCTTCGAGGTCGAGACCTTCACGCAGCCGCTCGCAGAGGTCGACCGTGCGATCCTGGACGGCGAGGACGCCGGCTTCGCCCGGGTGCACGTGCGGAAGGGAACGGACAGGATACTCGGGGCGACGATCGTCGCGGCGGACGCCGGCAACCTGATCACCGAGGTGAGCGTCGCCATGCAGGCGGGCGCCGGCCTCGGCACGATCGGGGCGACGATCCACCCGTACCCGACCCAGGCCGAGGCGCTGCGCAAGGCGGCGAACCAGATGCGCAGGGCGCGCTTCACCGGCCGGCAGAAGGCCATCCTGCGCCGGCTGTTCGCTTGGCGGCGGTAGCGGTAATGTCGCGGAGATCGCGCCGGTCGATCTCCCGATCCAGGCGGCGCTTCCAATCCAGGAATTGCTCGCGCGGAATCACCGGCACCTCGACGTTACAGACCTTCAGAGTTTCGGACGACGCCAGGTCGATGTCCGCGTCCCGCCACTCCCCGGTCGCCGCCTCCCTGAAGCGCGCAGCCTCCACGACGCAGACGGCAACGGTCACCCCGTCGTACGACAGGGACAGGGCAACGCGATCCCACGCGTCGTCCCGCCGCCGCCACGGATAGTCCACCACGTGCTCCTGCGCGGCCCGCAGGAGCGCCGGCACGTGCTCGGCCGCGATGAAGAGTTCCACGCCGTGCACCGGGCGCGTACTCCGGTAAGCGGCCGCCGCGACGTCGCCGGCCACCTGGAAGGGAATGCCGCATTCGTCGAGCAGGCTGCACACCCGGCCCAGCGCGGCGGCCGGCGGCGGGCTCAAGCCGATTCCCCGCCCGGGTGCGCCGCGAGCGCGCGTTCGAACGCCGTCCGGACCTGCGGCTCGAAGCAGACGAAGTCGACGCGCTCGATGGCCGGAGCGGCGGCCAGCGCACGGGCGACCGTCCGCACGGCGACCGCCGCCGCAGCGTCCGGGGGATACCCGTAGACGCCGCAACTGATCGCCGCGAAGGCGATGGTGCGCAGCCGATGCTCACGGGCCAGCTCGATCGCGCGCCGATAGCAGCCGGCGAGCTGCTCCGGCTCGCCCTTCGCTCCGCCGCGCCAGACCGGGCCGACGGCGTGGATCACGTGGCGCGCCGGCAGCTCGTGCCCGGCGGTGATCCTCGCGTCGCCGGTCGCGCATCCGCCCAGCGTGCGGCATTCGGCCAGGAGTCCCGGGCCCGCGGCGCGGTGAATCGCGCCGTCCACGCCCCCGCCGCCGAGCAGGCTCGTGTCGGCCGCGTTGACGATGGCGCCGACGCGGAGCGTCGTGATGTCGGCGGTGGTCACGCGCAGGCGCTCGTGCGGCATGGGATCTGCGGGATTCACGCAGGGTCGGCGCAACGAGTAGTATACGGAGGTCAGGAGTTGAACCGATGAAGTTGTCGATCCAGTACTGCACCCGTTGAAGGTATCTCCCCAGGGCCTCCAGTCTGGCGGCCGAGATCAAGAGTGCGCTCGGTCTGGACACCGAGCTGATCGAGGGAACCAACGGGGTATTCGACGTTGTCGCGGACGGCAGGATGATCTTCTCCAAGCACGCCGAGCAGCGGTTTCCGGAGGCCGACGAGATCATCGACGCCCTGCGCGCGCTGAACGCCGCGTAGGCGTCCCGCCGGCGTCCGGTTCGGTCGTGCGTCTCACGGAGGAGGACCCATGCCGAGAACAGTCACCCGTCGGGATCTTCTGGCCGGCGCGATAGGCGCGGCCACGCTCGCACCGGTCGGCCAGCGCGTCCATGCGCAGGACACCACAAAGGCGCAGGGCGCGCCGTCGAGCGCACTGGGCGCGCGGTCGCCTCACGAGCGGCTGGTGCGGGGGGCGGTGACCGGCACCTCGTCGCGCACGCCGCTCCAGGATCTGCACGGCATGATCACGCCGTCGGACGTCCACTTCGAGCGGCACCACGGGGGCGTTCCGGCGATCGATCCCGACGACTACCGGCTCCTGCTCCACGGCATGGTCGAGCGGCCGACGCTCCTCACCCTCGCCGACCTGAAGCGCTTCCCGGCCACGTCGCGGATCTGCTTCCTCGAATGCTCCGGCAACTATCCGCAGGCGGCCGGGCCGGAGACGAAGCCGGAGAACGTCTGCGGCATGACCGCCACGACCGAATGGACCGGCGTGTCGCTCGCCACCCTGTTCCGCGAGGTGGGCGCGAGTCCGGACGCCGCGTGGTTCCTCGCCGAGGGGCAGGACGCGGCGGTGATGACGCGCAGCGTCCCGATGGAGAAGGCGTGGGACGACGCCATGATCGCCTACGCGCAGAACGGCGAGGCGCTGCGGCCGCCGCAGGGCTACCCGGCGCGCCTCCTGCTGCCCGGCTGGGAGGGCAACGCCAACGTCAAGTGGCTGCGGCGCCTGGAGCTGGCCGACGGCCCGTTCATGACGCGCGAGGAGACTTCGAAGTACACCGATCCGATGGCCGACGGCACGGCCCGGCAGTTCAGCTTCGTCTTCGACGCGCGCTCGGTCATCACCTCGCCCGCCTACCCCGACGTGGTCGAGCCGGGCTGGATCGAGCTCCGCGGCATCGCCTGGTCGGGGCGCGGCGCCGTCGCCCAGGTGGACGTCAGCACCGACGGCGGCCGCACGTGGCAGGCGGCGCGCCTCCAGGAGCCGGTGCTGCGGCAGGCGCACACCCGCTTCCGGCACCTGTGGCGCTGGGACGGCTCGGAGACCGAGATCATGAGCCGGGCGACCGACGACACCGGCTACGTCCAGCCGACCCGCGCCGCGCTCCGCGCCGCCCGCGGGCGGCGGGCGCGCCGGTATCACCTCAACCCGATCACCGCCTGGCGCATCCGGCCGAACGGACAGGTCTACTACCGGGAGGAGCCGTCGTGGGACGCCTGACATTCTCCCGGACGGACGCGGGCGCGCGGGGCGGCCGGCGCCGCCGCAATCGTGGAGCGGCCGCGGGATGGCCGACCTTCCCGGGAACGGTCGCCGCGTCGATGCTCGCCGTCGCGCTCGCGCTGGGCGGCGGCAGCCTCGGGCTCCCGGCTCGGGCCGCTGCGCAGAACGCGGGCGGCGGGGCGGAGGACGCTGCGCCCGGGCGGTTCGGTTTCGGCCGCACGGCGAGTGCGGAGGAGATCGCCGCCTGGGACATCGACGTCATGCCCGACGGCGCCGGCCTGCCGGAGGGCGAGGGAACGGCCATGACCGGCGGGCCGACCTACGCCCGGCAGTGCGCCGTCTGTCACGGGCAGTCCGGCGAAGGCGGCATCGCGGATCGGCTGGTCGGCTACACGCCGGAGAGCACCCCGCCGTTCGGGCCGCGCTACGAGGAGTGGCGCGGCGACGGCCCCGACGTGCCGTACTCGATCGGCAACTACTGGCCCTACGCCACGACGCTGTTCGACTACATTCGCCGCGCGATGCCGACGAACGCGCCCGGCACGCTGGAAGCCGACCAGGTGTACGGCCTCGTCGCCTGGGTCCTGGCCGAGAACGGTCTCATCGCCGCCGACGAGGTGATGAACGCCGCGACGCTGCCGGCGGTGGAGATGCCGGCCCGCGACATCTTCGTCCCGCAGGAACGCTGACCCTGGCGACCGCGAACCGCGGGACAATCCGCGCTTAGTCGCGACGAACATGCGGCAGACGCCGCGATTCCTCTACGAGAAGGTCTACTGCGCCCGCGGTGACGTCGAGAATCGGATCAAGGAACTGATGCGGGTCGCCATGAATAACCCGGGGGGGAGGGGAAGGGGGGGGGGGGGGGGTAGCGAGGCTGGCGATGCTGAATCCGGGATTCCGCCTCTGACTATTGATGAACACGCCATGCTGGGAACTGAAGTCGGCCAGCAGCGCAAGTTGCGCTCGCATCGACGCTTCATTCAGGGCTGCCGCCTTGTCTTTGGCGCTGTCTGCATCCGGGAACCGGAGGTCCGCGACCCACCGCGGAACGAGCACAACCACTGGCCCGGGAATCTCCGCCATGAGCGAGTCAATGCTCTGCGCCGTGTCGAGGGCCTTGAATTCCACTACCCGTATCGGATAGCCGACAGAGGCCAGCGGCCGGGTGTCGAGATGGAGCTCCTCCGGGACGATCACAGTCGCGTCCGTAGCGACATGCCTCTTTATCCAAGCCACGGCTCTCACGCGGCTTTCGCCGGCGACTTCCATTTGTATGGCGAACTCGCCGAGTGGCACGTTCAAGCCCAGTGCAAAGATCCCCCAGAAACCGACCACCCCGATTGCGCCTTGAAGCCCGCGAACGTCTATCCGGCGGACCCAAGCAACGCGCATCAACCGCCCATGAAGGGAGTAAATACCGCAAGTAATAAATACTGCGACCAATGGGAAAACAGGCAATATATTGCGCCAGAAGTGGACTCGTTGCGCCGAGAGTAGAGCGAAAAGAGCCACTGGAAATGAGATGAGGACAAGCGTCCTGCGCCAGTCTGAATAGGCGGCGGAAATCAGGCCAATCAAACACAGAACAAGGCCGGCGACCCCGAAATCAAGATAAAGGCGAGACGCATAGTAAACGAGCTGGTCCAGTCCGGGGTCGCCCTCGAAGCCCACATGTCCGGTGGCGTAATGGTACGCTTCTCTGGCGAGTCCGTTCACAAAATCCGGCAGAGCGATCACGCTGTATGGAACGACTGCGAGGAACGACAGGCCAGCTATCGTTATGGCGATGACCGTCGCTTGGAGCCGGCGACCGCGCTCCATGAACAGATAGATTGCAAGCATGACGGGAAGAAGAAGAAGGCCGTGGGGGTACTTGCTGCCGGCGGCCAGGCCGACACAGATTGCCGGTGCGACAAAGGTGTGACAAAGCGAGCCCCGCGTAGCAGCCTGTGGCAAAAGTCGGGCGCGGACTCGACGGATCCCGCCGCGTGTCCTACACTGCCTGCATGGCGATGGGCAAGCGACCGGCGGCGCGGCAGGCGCCGCCGATGTGGGTGCACAGCGAGGACCTTCCGACGAGCGATGGACATCCGTTCTTCGAGCGGCTGAACCGGATTCTGGAGGAGTCCGGGTTTGACGCCTTCGTGGAGAGGTTGTGCTCGAGCTTCTACGCGGAACGACTGGGCCGTCCGAGTCTGCAGCCGGGGCGGTACTTCCGGTTGCTGTTCATCGGGTTCTTCGAGGGCGTGTCGTCGGAGCGGGGAATTGCGTGGCGGGTGGCCGATTCGCTGAGTCTACGGTCGTTTCTGGGCCTGGACCTGACGGAGGCGGCGCCGGACCACTCGACGCTGTCGCGGACGCGCCGGCGGATCGACGACGAGACGCACGAGGCGGTGTTCACGTGGGTGCTGGAGCGCGCGGCGGAGGCGGACCTGGTTCGGGGGAAGACGATCGGCATTGACGCGACGACGTTGGAAGCGAACGCGGCGATGCGCAGCATCGAGCGTCGGGACACGGGAGAATCGTACGACGCGTTTCTGCAGGGGTTGGCGGAGGCGTCTGGGATAGCGACGCCGACGCGGGCGGAATTGGCGCGGTTCGACCGGTCGCGGAAGGACAAGACGGCGTCGAACAAGGACTGGCAGTCCCCGCAGGACCCGGACGCAAAGATCACGAAGATGAAGGACGGTCGGACGCACTTGGCGCACAAGGTGGAGCACGGGGTCGACATGGACACGGGTGCCGTCGTAGCGGTGACGGTGCAGGACGCATCGGAGGGCGATACGGCGACGCTGCCGGAGACGCTGACGAAGGCGTCGGAGCAGGTGGAGGCGGTGCAGCCGGACGGACGTGAGGTCGAGGAGGTGGTGGCGGACAAGGGGTATCACAGCGACGCGACGCTGGTTGCGCTGGACGAATTGGAGGTCCGCAGCTACATCTCGGAGCCGGAGCGCGGCCCGCGCCGCTGGCAGGACAAGCGGACGGGCGAGACGCCGCCGGAGAAACGGGCTGCGCAGAAGGCGTTGTATGGGAACCGCCGGCGTACTCGTGGGGCTCGGGGTCGTCGTCTGCAACGGCGGCGTGGGGAGCTGGTGGAGCGTCCGTTCGCTCATCAGTATGAGACCGGGGGCATGCGGCGGGTGTGGGTGCGCGGTCATGAGGAGGTTCGCAAGCGCGTGCTCATCCAGGCGGCGGCTTGCAACCTGGCGCTGCTCCTGCGCCGCCGGACGGGCACCGGCACGCCCCGGAGCCTGCAGGGGCGGGCTCTTTCGGCCATTTTCCGCTGGATCGAGTGTCAGATCGGCCTCTGGGGGCGTCTGAGGCCCTTCTGGGGCCTCCAGTGGGTGCCGACCGCGCTCAACGGCCCAATCGCTCATCGCCAAGCCACTTGAACAGGCGACTCAGCGAGACACACTTCTGCCACGGGCTGGTAGGGGCTGGGCTGGGACGGCTACTACTAGTAGCGCCTTGCAGCACTGCGGCCATGCCCAGCGCGACGAAACAAGTGCCGACGATATCGACATTCAGATAACTATGGGAGAGAAAAAAGAAGTAGTAGGAGAGTGCAAGCACGAGCGGCGCAAGTATCAAAGCACCGGGCCGACCCAGCAGTTGGTAGGCCACGACTCCACTCGCCGCGACCGCCACGACCGACAATAGCGCAAACAGCCACCGCGCTTTCTCGACAACGCCCGGAAGGGTATAGAATGGAAAAGACACGCTCCCAAGATTATCCCTTATGTCGATCGGACTCTCTTCAAGCCTCAATTCGGGCGCGGCGCTGATGAAACCGACGCTCATCGCTGCTACCGCAAGGTATTTGGGGAGGGACGGGTAGTTGAAGGTACCCGGATGATAATTCCCAGTCGTCAGAATGTTGGCCGCCGACTGCGCTATATGTACTTCATCGATATGCTGCGGATAGGGTAGAGTCGCAGCGATGTGCGCTGCGCGTATCCAGAAAGCCACCGCGCAGAGGGCGAACAGCGCAAGAAGGCAGCCGCGCAATGCGGAGCGTTCTCCCGGGCGTTGCCCAGCGGGGAGGGCATACCTCGATGAATTATTCATGAACATGAAGAATGTAGAAAGAGAGAGGATCGAGGTTCTTGACGCACGATGCGCCGGATCATATCTACACGAGAGGCGATCGTCAAGCCCGAACGGCGCGCCGGCGCGCAGCGCGGGCAGGCCGCCCGGTGCGCGGGGTGCGCGGCCCCAGTGATGATTGTCAGCCGGCGGGGGCTCGTCGCGGCCGAGGCATCGACGGGTTCGTCGACAGCTCCGGATCGGGATGGCCGCGGCCTTCCGGCCGGAGCCGTTCCAGACGATCCCGCTGGTCGGCGGGGACGCACAACCCGGCATGCAGGTCGAAGCCGTGGTGGCGCGCATGACAAAGGCTCGGCCGCGGCGGCGCCGGGGCGGCGGCCAACGGACCGCCGGCCCGGTGGACGCGGGCGCCGGCCCGGTCGCCGAACGCGACGCCCCTGGACCGCCGCCGCCGCCAAGCCCGCCGGTGCGGGCGCGTCCTCCGCCCATCCGTGCGAGTCAAACCGCTCGGCATGGGCCCTCGTGCACGGTCGGCCTGCCTCCGTACGCCCCTGGTGGATCCGTTCGAGCTTGACTATCGCTCTTCATCTGGGCACCATCGGGCGAATCCGGGCGCCGCGCCGGCTGCGGGGGCGAATCGGCCTGAGGACGGTCGCTGCCAATCCGCGAGGACAGTCGGTTCGAGGGGGGGCGCCCAGGGGGGATCGGTCGGTCGATCCCGTTTCGACACCATTCCGAAGGCCCCGGGGAGGAATCGAATGAAGACGACACGCCGTGGATTCGTGGGAACCATCGCGCTCGGTGCCGCGGCTGGCGCCCTGACCGGCACTTCACCGTTCGGCAGGCGGGCCGGCGCCCAGACTCGGGAGGCCGCGAAATCCGGCATCTACGATGGCGGCGTCATCCAGCTCAACCAGAACGAGAGTGCCCGCGGCCCCGGCCCGAAGACCATCCAGGCCATCAAGGCCCACACCAACAAGCGCATGGGCCGCGGCTATTCACCGGATCACGTCAACGAGCTGAGAACGGTCATCGCCGACTACTACGAAGTCGGTATCGACAACGTGCAGCTGGCCACCGGCTCCACCCCCTTGTTGCAGGGGTCGGTGCGGGCATTCTGCTCGGCGGCCAAGGCCTTCGTGACCCCCATGCCCACCTACTCGACCAGCTTGAGCACCGCCCGACGGATCGGGGCCAAGACGACCGAGGTGGATCTGGACAGCTCGCTCGCCATCGATCTCGAGTCGCTGGCGGAGGCGTCCCGCGGCGCAGGTCTGGTCTATCTCTGCAATCCGAACAACCCCACCGGCACCGTACACGGACCCGGAGCCGTCGAGCGTTTCGTGCGCCGCGTGCTGCGTGAATCGCCGGACACCATGATTCACGTCGACGAGGCCTACATCAACTACGCACGGCCCGGCAGCATCGAGACCGCGGTGCCTCTGGCGCTGGAGGACGAACGCGTATTCGTCACCCGTTCCTTCTCGAAGGCGCATGGCATTGCGGGCTTGCGTGTCGGATACGCCCTCGCCCGGGAGCGGACCCTGGCCAGGGTCCGCGGCGCCTGGGGCATGGGCGACGTCAACATGCTGGGCGCGATAGCTGCGATCACCGCGTTCGAGGACACGGAACACATCGATTCGGAAGTGCGGGAGAACGCCGAGATTCGCGACGGCGTCATCGCTGCCTTCCGCGACATGGGCTTCGACGTGCCCGACTCCAACACCAACCACATCTTCGTCAACATCGGACGCCCCGCACCGGAGTTCCGCGAAGCGTGCCTGGAGCGCAAGGTGCTGGTGGGCCGGGATTTTCCACCGTTGCATACCACGCATTGCCGAATCTCGATCGGCAGCCGGGAGGAGATGGCGGCGGCGATGAAGGTGTTCAGGGAGGTCCTGGCGTGAGGGGGAACGACGGAGCTGCGACGCCGGTTCCACGCCGTACAGCCGCAACTCTACCTTTGATGTGACGGGAGGGGGACAACGATGTCAGGCATCGTCCGGCGCGACCGAAGAACCTTCATGAGAAACGCCGGCGCGACCGCCGTCGCCGGCGCCGCCGGCGGCTTGGTCGGCGGCGCGGGTTCGGCGGCGGCGCAAAACGCGACCAGCATCCCCACGCCTGCCGAACGGCAGGTATGATTTCGACACGCCCTACAACCGTGTCGGCACCGACTGTTCCCGGTGGGACTCTCCGGCCCTCCGGTATCCGGAGGGCGTGTTCAAGTACGGCATAGGTGTGGCGTCGATGGACTTCGAATGCGCGCCGTGCATCACCGAGGCGCTGCACGAGAGAATCCAGCATCACAACTGGGGCTACCTGAGCACCACCCGACCCTTCGAGAGGGCATCTTGAAGTGGAATGGGGAACGCCACGGTCTGGATCTGGACCCCGACTCCATCGTCATCTCCGACGGCGTGTATCCGGGCGCCATTGCGGCGCTGCGATCGTTCGTGCCGATCGGGAACAGGGTGCTCCTGACCACACCGGCGTATTCGGGGTTCTACGGAATGGCCCGCGCCGCCCGGGTGGATACCGTCGACAGCCCGATGCTCTACAGGAACGGGCGCTACGAGATCGACTGGGCCGACCTGGAATCGAAGATGACCGCGGACGTGCGCGCGACGATCGTCTGCAACCCGCAGAATTCCGCGGATGCTCAGTACCCGATCACCTGCCCGTCCTTCCGCGGGTCCGTCCCCCCGTGCAGCATCCCCGTCTCCGGGTGAATCATGATCGCCTGGTAGCCGCCCATGCCGCCGCCCCCCTGGCGCTCCACGTGGTGGCCCCGGCGCCGGAGCTCGGCGATGACCTCGTCGGAGACGCCCGGCTCGACGGCCACGGTGCCGCCGGGGCGCAGGCTCGGGCTGTGGCGCACGCGCGCGGCGTCGCCCGCCTCCTGCAGGTTCATGCCGAAGTCGATGATGTTCGACAACACCTGCCAGTGGCCCTGCGGCTGCATCGGGCCGCCCATGACGCCGAACGGCATGAAGGGCTTGCCGTCCCTGGTGACGAAGCCGGGCATGTTGGTGTGCAGCGACCGCTTGTGCGGCTCGAGCGAGTTGAGGTGGCCTTCTTCGAGCGAGAACCCGGAGCCGCGGTTCTGGAGCGCGAAGCCGAGGTCGCCGGGCACCACCTTGGATCCGAAGCTGCCGAAGATGCTCTCGATGAGCGAGACGGCGTTGCGGTCCTTGTCGACCACGGTGAGGTAGACGGTGTCGCTGTGGTCGAAGGGCTGGCCCGGGGCGACGTCGAGCGCGGCGCGCTGAGGGTCGATGATCCTGCGGCGCGCGTCGGCGTACGGCTTCGAGATGAGCGGCATGGTCGGCAGCTCGTTGGCGTCGGCGTCCGCCACGTAGGTGTTGCGGTCGGCCCAGACCAGCTTCTTCGCCTCCGTGTAGAGGTGGATCGCGTCGGCGGAGTTGTGGCCGAGCGCGGCGACGTCGTAGCCCTCCATGATGTTGAGGATCATCAGGGCGAGGATGCCGGAGCTGTTGGGCGGGACCTCCCAGACGTCGTAGCCGCGGTAGCTGGTGCTGACCGGCTCGACCCAGACCGACGAGTGGTCCTCGAAGTCGGCCATCGTGAAGTAGCCGCCGTTCCCCTCGCTGAACGAGACGATGCGGCGGGCGATGTCGCCCTTGTAGAAGGCGTCGCGGCCGCCCTGCGCAATCGCTTCGTAGGTGGCGGCGAGCCGCGGGTTCCTGAAGACCTCGCCCACGTCCGGCGGCCGGCCGTCGGGCAGATAGGTGTCCCGCGAGTCGGGCCACTGCGCCAGGGCAAGAGCCGCGCCGGCCCACTGCCCGCGGATGATCTCGCTCACCGGGAAGCCGTTGCGGGCGTAGGCGATCGCCGGGGCGAGCACGTCGGCGAGCTCCATCGTCCCGAAGCGCTCCAGCAGCTCGTGCCAGCCGTCGACCGCGCCCGGCACCGTCCAGGTCAGCGGCCCGTTGCCCGGCATCCGCGTGTAGCCCTGCCGGACCAGGGTCTGGCGGTTGATCTGGTACGGCGCGCGGCCGGTGGCGTTCAGCCCGTAGAGCTTTTCGGTCTCCGCGTCCCAGACCAGCGCGAAGAGGTCGCCGCCGACGCCGTTCATGTGCGGCTCCACCAGCCCGAGGACGGCGTTGACCGCCACCGCGGCGTCGATCGCGTTGCCGCCCGCCTTCAGGATGTCGATGCCCACCTGCGCGGCGAGCGGCTGGCTGGCCGCCACCATCCCGTGCGGGGCGATGACCTCGGAGCGGCTGCTGTGCGGGCTGCGCGCCGGCCGGCTGTAGCCGTGGCCCAGCGCCTCCTGCGATTGCGCACGAATCGCCTCGGCGCCGAGCATCGTGATTCCAAGCATCGCGGCCACCGCCATCAGGGTAACCCGACCGCTCCAGACCGCCGGAAGACGGGATCGCAGCTTCATTTCCATGACTCCCTGCATCGACGTTTCAGCAACAGGCTACTACACTCGACCGGCCGCGGCTGCACCGACCGTAGCGCCGACCTGGCGGCGCACCGCGGCGGCGATGCAGGACGAGGAGATGCCGAACCGCTCGAGCAGCTCGTCCGGCCGTCCGCTGCGCGGAACCTCGCGGACGGCGAGCCGTTCCACCACGATGCCGTCGGCCGCCACCGCGTCGCTCACTGCGTCGCCCAGGCCGCCCGCAGCATAGTGGTCCTCGACGGTGACGAGCCGGCCGCCCGTCCGGCGGGCGGCGTCGACCAGGGTGCGCCGGTCGACCGGCTCCACCGAGTAGGCGTCGATGACGCGCAACGGGATGCCCTCGGCGGCCAGCATCTCGTGCGCCCGGAGCGCCTCGAACAGGGTGACGCCGGCCGCCACGACCGTCGCCGCATCGGTCGGCGATCGGCGCAGGGTCTTCGACCCGCCGACGGGGAACTCCTCGCCCGCCAAATAGATGACCGGCGTCTTCGGGCGGGAGGTCCGTATGTAGACCATGCCGTCGCAGCCGGCCGCCGCCTCGACCAGCCGCGCGGTGCTGACGGCGTCGCACGGGTAGAGGACGGTGCACCCCGGCACGGCGCGCATCATCGCGAGGTCTTCGAGCGCCATCTGCGACGGGCCGTCCTCGCCGATCGACACGCCGGCGTGCGAGCCGGCGAGCTTGACGTTCATCGACCCGATGCCGGCCATCCGCACGAAGTCGGCCGCCCGCGTCAGGAAGGCGGCGAACGTCGACGGGAACGGAATGGCGCCGCGGCTCGCAAGCCCCATCGCCGCGCCGACCATCGCCTGCTCGGCGACGTAGGTCTCGACGAACCGGTCGGGATGTGCGCTCTCGAACGTCCGGCTGAACGTCGAGTTGCCGACGTCGGCATCCAGGGCCACGATGCGCGAATCCGCCGCGCCGAGAGCGGCCAGCGCGTCGCCGTAGGCGGTCCGCGTCGCCACCCGACTCCCCGGCTCGTACTTCGGCGGCGAAGGAAGACGCGGCGGGCCGGCCGGCGCCTGCGACCGACCCGAGCGCGCGGGCGGGGCCGGAATCACCGGGGCTGCCGGTTCCGGACCGGGCCGACCGTTCGACTCCGCGAGCCGACCGCTCAACTCGGCGAGCGCGGCATCCAGGTCCGCCCCCGGCTTGATCGGCTTGCCGTGCCAGCCGTCCTTTCCCTCGATGAGGGACACGCCCTTGCCCTTCACGGTGCGGGCGAGAATCATCGTCGGCCGTCCGGTGGTCCGGGCGGCCTCCTCCAGCGCCGCCAGGATTGCCCCGACGTCGTGGCCGTCTACGACGATCGCGTGCCAGCCGAAGGCGCGCCACCGCTCCCGGTAGGCGGCCATGTCGTGGCCCCACTGCGTCGCCCGGCTCTGGCCGAACCCGTTGACGTCGGTGACGGCGCACAGGTTGTCGAGCCGGTAATGGTCCGCGACCTGCGCCGCCTCCCACACCGAGCCCTCCGCCGACTCCCCGTCGCCGATCAACACGTAGGTGCGGTAATCCGAACCGATGCGGCGGGCGTTGAGCGCGATGCCCACTGCGGCGCAGATGCCCTGCCCGAGCGATCCGGTCGCCACGTCGACGAACGGCAGGCGCGGCGTCGGGTGACCTTCCAGGTCGCAATCGATCCGGCGGAGCCGCAGCACATCGTCCGGCGGCACGCAGCCCGCCTCCGCCCAGGCGGCGTACAGCAGCGGCGCGGCGTGCCCCTTCGACAGGACGAAGCGGTCGTTGTGGTCGTGCTGCGGGTCCCGCGGGTCGAACCGCATGTGGCCGAAGAACAGCGCGGCGACGACGTCCGCCGCCGAGCAGCAGCTCGACGGATGGCCGCTGCCCGCCGCGCTGGTGGCGCGCACGGAGGTGATGCGCAGACGGGCCGCGACCCGCTCCAGCGCCGGGACGATCGTGGTGAGATCGGACGGCAAGGGTCCCTCTGGCGCCGGAAGTCTAGCACGCTGGCCGCGGGCGTCCGGGGCGAGAACCACGTGGTGCTACGCTGCCGTCATGGGTGAGACGCGCGCCTTCGACACCCACGCGGCCGTGACGGTGCTGACCGACGCGGGCGCCGGGCCGGAGCTGGCCGAAGCCTTCGTGGCCGTCGCCGGGGATGCCGGCGAGCACGGCGGCCACGTCACGCCCGAGATGCTCGACGCCCGTCTCGCCGCACTCGACCTCCGACTGTCGAAGTGGATGATCGGAACCGCCACCGCCGTTTGCCAGCGTCGCCGTAGCTGCGCTGCGGTTGCTCAGTCGAGGTTCAGCAGGTCCCGCACGGCGAGGGCGTACGGCGCCGCGTCCACGCCGTGCGCACGGGCCATCGCCGTCTGCGAAGCGAGCACGTCGGCGGCTCGTTCGTGAAGGTCCGGATCCGCCGTGATCCGCGCCAGACGCAACAGCACACGCGCCGCTTCGCAATTGGCGGCGAAGGGTCGCATCGGCTCGCGCAGCAGCCCGACGTCGCTCGGGCCGTGGACGCGGTCGAGGAACCCGCCGCCCGCCGCCGTGTCCCACAGGCGGTGGAGCGCGAAGTGCATCAGCTCGCGGGCCGCGTCGAGGTACGCTTCGCGGTCGGTCAGGTCGTGGAGGTCGAGCAGCGCCGCGCTCGCCCGGACCTGATCGGCGAGCAGCCCGCGCACGCCCGACCGCGAACCGGCCCGGTGGGCGATCCCGCCGCCCCGCTCGTAGGTTCCCGCCACCACGTACTCCATCGCCTCGACCGCGAACTCCAGCAGCGACGAATCCCCCAGCGTCTCCGACGCCGCCGCGAACGCCCGCGCCATCAGCGCGGTGCCGTCGGCGTAGACCGCCCGGTCGACCGGCGGCGGCGCGCCGGCCGGTGCGTCTCCCCCCGCCCGCGGCCGGTAGTACCCCGGGTCGCCCTGCTGGCTGGCGAAGAACCCGGCGTGGTCCGGCGTCAGGTCGGCCAGTGTCCGCCGCACGTAGCCGACCAGTCCGACGGCCCGGTCGAGACAGCCGTCGTCGTCGGACAGCAGGAACAGGCGCAGCGCCTCCGCGTTGACGTCGAGCAGCTTCTCCGTTGCCGGTGCGGTCCAGTCGCGGCGCGCGCAGTAGCGGAAGACGCCGCCGTTCGTTTCGTCGTAGAGCCCGCCCCACGCCATGGCGTGGAGGGTGTGGTCGACCACCGCCGCGAACGCCTCGTCGCCGTCGCGGGCGCGGCGCCACGCCAGCTCCAGGGCGGCGGCGTGGATCCGCTTCGCCCCGGCGCCGAAACCGCCGTGCTGCTCGTCGAACTGCGCCAGCAGGCGGTCCCCCAGCCAGGCCTCGACGTCGGGGTCGGGCGACGCGGCGACCGGGACGACGGGACGCACGTCGGGCGCCGCGCCCCGCTCGGCGATTGCGTCCCGCTGCGCCGCGAACGCGTCGGCGACGCGCGGCAGCAGGTCCCGCATCCGTGCGGCGGTCGCATAGGTCTCCCCGCCGAGGACGTCGCCGTCGGGGGTCAGGAACGCAGTGGTCGGCCAGGCGCCGAGGCCGTAGCGCTCGCCGATGTCCGGCCGCTCGTCCGCGTCGATCCGGATCGGCACGAACCGGTCGTCGAGCACATCGGCGACTCGGGGGTCGGCATACGCCCCCCTCGTCATCGCCGCGGTCCCGGGACACCAGCGCGGTCCGATCGCCAGCAGCACCGGAACCCGTTCGGCGCCCGCCTCCTCGAAAGCGGCGCGGCCCCACGGGCGCCACTCGACGAGCGAGCCTGCCGCCATGCGCAACCTCTCCTTGCTCGGCCGGCGCACCTGCACACGTCGAGACGCGCGCGGCGGCCTGGTCCGGGTCGGCTCGCCGCGCCCCGGATCACCGGCCGGAGGGCGGTTATTCCTCGGTGATGTCCGCCCGGATGTCGAGATCGATACAGCCGGCCACGCTGTTCGCGGCCGGACAACCGCGCGGGTGCCGCTCGACGGCCCGCTCGGCCGCCTCGCGCTTCCCCTTCGGGACCGTGAGGTCGTACCGGACGCGGATGCGCGTGATGCGCAGCACCTTGTCGATCGCTTCGATGTCGCCCTCGACGGCGGCGGTGATCTTGTCTGGCGGCGCCGGAATGTCGCGCACCTCCAGTGCGCGTGCAAGGGTGCCGAGCAGTCAACCGCCGACGGCGCCGACCATGTAGTCGAGCGTCGCGGGAACCTCCTCGTCCGGCTCCACCCCGTAGAACTTCTTGATCCCCCCGTGCACGCCGAAACGGACCGGCGTGTCGAATCCCTCGAGGAGCATCTCGCGGATCGGACCCCTGACCCGATCGATCCGCATGCGGCTGGTATGTACGACGTCTGGCACGACGGCTCCTTCCGCCCCGGCCGCGAGATCGCGGCGACGGGCATCCCGATTCCCCGATGCTACAATCGGGAACCATGCAAGAGTCAAGAATTCGCGTCGCATTCGTCGTCTGTGCAGCCGCGCTGCTGCTCGCCGGGGGCGCAATCCAGGCCGACGCCCAGGCGCCGAGCTTCCAGGCGGAAGCGGGTCCGGAAGGGGTCCGCAACTACACGCGCGTCGACGCCACCGTCGCCTGCGCCGGCGCGACGCCGGTGGAGGCGCTGGCCGCGCTGCGGGAGCGGGGCTTCAACACCATCATCAACTTCCGCACGCCGGGCGAGCGGGGCGCCGCGATCGACGACAGCCGCGCGGCAGCCGAGGCGGCGGGGCTGAACTACGTGCACCTGCCGTTCCGGACGCCGACCGCCGAGATCGTCGAGTCGTTCCTCGACACGGTGGCCGAGCCAGCCAACCAGCCCGTCTACATCCACTGCGGCTCCGCCAATCGGGTCGGCGCGATGTGGCTGATCAAGCGGGTCGAGCAGGACGGCTATTCGGTGGAGGACGCGGTGGCAGAGGCCGAGGCGATCGGGCTGCGCAGCGCCCCGCTGAAGAACTTCGCGCTCGAGTACGTCGGCGCGGGCGGCTGACGCCTCGCTGTTTTCGAACGCGACCCGGCAGCCGACCGCGATACGTGGCCAGGAAGGATCCGGCGCGCCTCGGCGACATGGACGCCGAGGCGTTCCGCCGGCACGGCCACGCCCTCGTCGACTGGATTGCCGCCTACCTGAGCGACAACGAGCGCTACCCGGTTCTCTCCCGCAATGTGCCGGGCGCGGTTCGCGACGCGCTGCCGTCGTCCCCGCCGGCGGAAGGCGTCCCGTTCGACGCGATCTTCCGCGACTTCGAGCGGATGGTCCTGCCCGGCGTCACGCACTGGAACCACCCGGGCTTCCTCGCCTACTTCGCCATCTCGGGCGCCGCCGCCGGGGTGCTCGCCGAGTTCCTGTCGGCCGCCCTGAACGTGCAGGCGATGCTGTGGCGGACGTCGCCCGCCGCGACCGAGCTCGAAGAGGTGACCCTGGGCTGGCTGCGGCAGCTCCTGGGGCTGCCCGACACGTTCGACGGCGTCATCTACGACACGGCGTCCATCTCGAGCCTGCACGCGCTGGCCGCGGCCCGGCACCGCGCGGTGGCCGACGTCCGTACGCGGGGGCTGGCCGGACGCCCCGACCTCGGCCCGTTGCGCGTCTACGCCTCCGAGCAGGCGCATTCGTCCATCGACAAGGCGATCATGACGCTCGGACTGGGCCATGACGCGCTGGCGCGAATCCCGGCGGACGCCGAGTTCCGGATGCGGCCCGACGCGCTGCGGGAGGCCGTCGCCGCCGACCGCGCGCGCGGCGCGACCCCGCTGGCGGTGGTCGCCACCGTCGGCACCACTTCGACGACCAGCGTCGATCCGGTCCGCCCCATCGCGCGCCTGTGCGCGGACGAGCGGATCTGGCTGCACGTCGACGCGGCCTACGCCGGCGTCGCGGCCCTGGTCCCGGAGACGCGGCACGTCCTCGACGGCTGCGACCGGGCCGACTCACTCGTGGTCAACCCGCACAAGTGGCTCTTCACGCCGTTCGACCTCAGCGCGTTCTATTGCCGCCACATGGACACGGTGCGCGCGGCGTTCTCCCTGACTCCCGACTACCTGCAGACCCTGGAGAACGTGGAAGTCCGGAACCTGATGGACACCGGCGTGCAGCTCGGCCGCCGGTTCCGGTCGCTGAAGCTGTGGGCGATTCTGCGCCACTTCGGGTCGGACGGCATCCGCGACCGCCTCGCCGAGCACATGCGGCTCGCCCGGCTGTTCGCGGCGTGGGTGGACGAGAGCCCGGACTTCGATCGGCTCGCGCCGGTCCCGTTCAGCGTCGTCTGCTTCCGGGCGAAGCTCGGCAGCGGCGCCGGAACGGAGGATACGGGGTCTGGAGGCGCAACCGAGACCACCGACAAGACCAACATCGGCGGCGACAAGACGGGGACCGACGATACCGGTAGCGCCGAGACCGACACGCTGAACGAGCGGCTGCTCGAGGCCGTGAACGCCACCGGCGAGGTTTTCCTGTCCCACACGCGCCTGAACGGGCGTTTCGTCATCCGTCTGGCCGTCGGGCACGTCCGCACGGAAGAGCGGCACGTGCGCCGTGCGTGGGAGCTGCTCAACGAGAAGCTGCGCGCGCTGCGCTGACCGGGTCACCGGATTCGCACGATCGCGGCCCCGTTCCCCCCACGCCAGGAAACCTGCTGTAGGCTTGCGCCCATGGTGCGTCGCATCCAGGCTCTCAACTACCGCTGCCTGCGTTATGTGGACATCGCCCTGGACCGCTTCCACGTCCTGGTCGGCCCCAACGCCAGCGGCAAGAGCACCGTGCTGGAAGGAAGAGACAACTTCAATATTGAAGTATCGAAACAGGCGGGAAAGGGCTGGACGATCGCCATCTCGTTCGGTCCCGCCCGATCGACGCTGGGGAACCTTCCCGAGTCCCCCGAGACCTTCCCCGTCTCCACTCATGTGAAACGATTGCTGGAGTCAGGCATGCAGCGGTTGTTCCTGGACAGCGTTCGAATGCGCCAATCCAGTCCACCGGAGCGGCGACGGGAGGCGTTCTTCTCCGACGGCTCCAACCTTCCGCAGGTGGTCCGCAAGCTGCGCGCAGAGAACGAGACGGCGTTCCAGGGATGGTTGGACCACGTTCGGTCCGCGCTTCCGGAAATCGAAGACGTTCGCGTGGTGGAGCGCGAGGACGATCGCCACTGTTATCTCATGCTTCGCTACTCTTCGGAAGCAGACGTCCCATCATGGACGGTTTCCGACGGAACCTTGCGGCTGCTCGCTCTCACCCTGCCGGCGTACATTCAGGACTCCGGCAAGATCTACCTGATGGAGGAGCCGGAAAACGGCCTGCACCCGGGCGTCATACAGGACGTGTACGACGCGCTCTCCTCCGTATACGACTCGCAGGTGCTGCTGGCGACGCACTCCCCGATCTTCCTGAGCCACGCGGACCTGAAGCACGTTCTGTGCTTCGGCAAAAACTCGGAAGGTGCCACGGACATCATACCTGCGGCGGCGCATCCCAGGCTCAAGGACTGGCAGGGATCCCGCCTTCGAGGACCTGAAAAGAACTCTCCGAACCTGGTTCCCTCCGGAAAGGACGTAGCGCGGTCGGGCGTGGCGGTCGGCGGGCGCTGCGCGTCGACCCGCAGGCGATACGGGCCTCGCCGGGACGGGCGGGATGAATCACGATTCGATCCCCCGCCAGTGCGCGCCGGTCCAGACCTCGGGCCGCAGCAGCGCAAGCACCGTCACCACCTCGAGACGCCCGATCCACATGGCGGCGGTCAGCGTCAGCTTGCTGACCGGGTGCAGGCCGGCGTAGCTGGCCATCGGGCCGACCTCGCCGAAGCCGGGACCGATGTTGCCGAGGGTGCCGGTCGTCGCCGTCACCGCGGTCTCCATGTCCTCCCCCAGCCCGATGACGATCGCCGTGCAGACGGCGAACATCAGGACGTAGAACAGAAAGAACACCAGGACCGACCGGATCACCTCGTCCGGCACCACCTTCCCGCCGAGCTTCACCGGCAGGACGCCGCGCGGATGGAGCGTCCGCCGCAGCTCCAGCAGGGTGAAGCGCCCCACGAGCATGTGCCGCAGCACCTTCGGCCCGCCCGCCGCCGACCCGGCGCAGCCGCCGATGAACATCACCGCCAGCAGCACCAGCTTGGTCCGATCGCTCCACAGCTCGAAGTCGGCGGTGGCGTAGCCGGTGGTGGTCAGGATCGACAGCACCTGGAACGTCGCCCGGCGCAGCGGCGCGCCGTCGCCCTCGACGGTCCACAGCAGCAGGGCCAGGAAGGCGGCGGCGAGCGCGACGATGCCCGCGTAGGCGCGGAACTCGTCGTCCCGGAACAACACGCCGGGACGGCCGAGCAGGGCCCGGTACTGCAGCGCGAAGTTGGCGCCGGCGAGGAACATGAAGCAGCAGACGATCCACTCGACAAGGGCGCTGTCGTAGCCCATGATCGACTGCGCGTGGGGCGAGAAGCCGCCCGCCGCCAGCGTCGTCATCGCGTGGCACACCGCGTCGAACCACGGCATGCCGGCCAGCCCGAGCGCGACCGCCTCGGCCGCGGTCAGTCCCGCGTAGAGGCGCCACAGCGACGCCGCGGTCTTGCGGATCTGCGGCGCCAGCTTCTCTTCCGTCGGGCCCGGGGCTTCGGCGGCGAACAGTTGGCGGACCCCGACGGCGAGCCGCGGCAGGACCGCGACGACCAGGGTGATGACCCCCATGCCGCCGATCCACTGCGTCATCGCCCGCCAGAAGAACAGGCCCCGCCCCGGCGTCTCGAAGTCGGTCAGGATCGTGGCGCCGGTCGCGGTGATGCCGGACATCGCCTCGAACAGCGCGTCGATACCCCCGAAGCCCACCCACAGGTACGGGATCGAGCAGAGCACCGCGAACAGCAGCCAGACCCCGGAGACCACCGACAGGGCCTCGATGCGGCGGAGGTCGTCGTCGGCGCCGCGCGAGAGGCGGAGGAGCGCCTGCCCGATGCCGCCGCTGACGGCGCCGCCGAGCACGAAGCCCGGTACGTCCGTCCATTCGCCGTAGAACGCGGCCACGACGGCCGGCGCGGCGAACGCGGCGCCGAACAGCCGGCAGATGCGGCCCGCGACCTGGGCGATGCTGCTGAGACGCATGGGACCGCCGTTCAGCCGCGCGCGAACAGGTCGCGGACGCCCCGCACCGCGGCCTCGGTGCAGCAGACCAGCAACCGGTCGCCTGCCTCTACGCGGTCGTCGCCGCGCGGGACGATGACCTCGCCGGCGCGCAGCACGGTGCCGATGATGGAATCGCGCGGCAGCCCGAGGTCCCTGACCGCGGTCGGCCCGAACCCCGCCGGGGCGGTCAGCTCCACCACGCGGGCCTGCCCCTCCTGCAGGATGGCGAGCAGGCTGGCGCGCCCGCCGTCGATCTGGTGGACCACCGACGTCACCGCCGCGCCGCGGGCCGACAGCGCAACGTCGATGCCGACGCGCTCGAACAGGCGGTGGTTGGCCGGCTTGCTGACGCGGGTGATCACCTTCCCCACGCCGAGCTGCCGCCCGAGCAGCGAGGCGAGCAGGTTGCGCTCGTCGTTGTCGATGACCGAAACCAGGACGTCGCTGCGGCCGATGTCCTCCGACTCCAGCAGCTCCAGGTCCGTGCCGTCCCCGTGCAGGATGAGGGCGCGGCCGAGGGTGGCGGCGAGCAGCTCGCCCCGGGCGCGGTCCCGCTCGATGACGCACAGCCGAATCCCCTCGGCGCGGTCGAGGTGCTGCGCGAGGCGGTAGCCGACGTCGCCGCCCCCGATGATCGTCACGAGCTGCGACGCCGCGTCCCCCGCGCCGGGCGCCATCAGCGTGCGGAGCTGCGCCATTCCCTCGCGGTTGCCCATCAGGACCACCCTGTCGCCGGCCGCGAGGCGCGTGTCGCCGTGCGGGATGGAAGTCGAATCCTCGTGCTTCACCGCGATGATGACCACCCCCGCCGGCAGGTGGAGCGACGACACCGGCGGTCCGACGAGGGGCGAGGCGGCGTCCAGGCGGTACTCCAGCAGCTCGATGCGGCCGCCCGCGAACGCCTCGGCATCGGTCGCCCCCGGCGCCATGATGATGATCCGCTCGATGTCGGCGGCCAGCTCCGCTTCCGGCCAGATGATCTCGTCGATGCCGAAGTCCCTGCGCAGGCCGTCGGCGCCACCAACCAGCAGGTCCTCGCGGGTGGCGAAGCAGATCGTCTTCCGGGCGCCGAGCTTGCTCCCGAGGGCGCAGGCGACGATGTTCACCTCGTCGAGCTGCGCCGACGCGATGAGCAGCTCGCAACGTTCCACCCCCGCGCGCCGCAGCACGTCGGGATTGGCGCCGCTGCCGGCGACGAACTCCACGTCGGCGTCCGCGAAGCGCTCGCCGACCAGGGGATCCGAATCGACCACGAAGACGTCGTGCGCCGCGCCGAGGGCATTCGCCAGCGGATACCCGATGGCTCCGCCGCCGATGATGATGATGTGCATCCGATCGCCGCCGCTGCCCGCCGTTGTCGGTCGCTGACCCGCGCGCGCTGCAATCCTACTCCCGCCGCCGCCCGCACGCCGGTCGTACGGAAACGTCGGCCGGGCCGCCGGCCGGGCCGTGGCCGCGCGCCGCCGGGCGCGGAGCGGATATACTCCCGGCCCATGGATGCCGCCACCCTGTCGCTCGGCGCCCTGGCGATCGCCATCGTGGTCAGTTGCACGATCCGGCTGCACGTCGGGTTCCTCGCCATCTCCCTCGCCTGGATGGTCGGCGTCTACGTCGCCGACATGAGCGCGGCCGAGGTGATGAGCGGGTTCCCGACCCGGCTGTTCCTGACCCTGGCCGGCGTCACGCTTCTCTTCTCGCAGGCGCAGGCCAACGGCACCCTCGACCTCATCGCCCACAAGGCCGTCCTGCTGTGCCGCGGCAACGTCGGCGTCATGCCGATGATGTTCTTCGCCCTCTCGTTCGTGCTCGCCTCGATCGGCCCCGGCAACATCGCCTCGGTCGCCCTGATGGCGCCCATGGGCATGGCCGTCGCCGGGCAGGTCGGCATCCCGGCGTTCCTGATGGCGATCATGATCGGCAACGGCGCCAACGCCGGCTCGCTCTCCCCGATCGCCCCGACCGGGGTCATCGTCAACGGCGTCATGGACGAGATCGGGCTGGCCGGCTACGAGGTGCCCACCTATCTCAACAACATGATGGCGCATGCGGTGGTCGTCTTCGCCGCCTACTTCCTGCTCGGCGGCTGGCGGCTGCTGGGGCGGTATCACCAGGGCGCGCTCGTCGTTCCGGGGCGGGACGGCGACGGGGCAGAGGGCGCGGACGACTTCCAGCGCGAGCACTGGCTCACCATCGGCGTCATCGGGGCGCTGCTGGCCGGCGTCATCCTGTTCGACGTCGACGTCGGCCTCGGCGCGTTCGGCTGCGCCATCCTGCTGGCGCTGCTCAAGGCGGGCGACGAATCCGAGGCGGTCAGGATCATGCCGTGGCGGGTGATCATGATGGTCTGCGGCGTCACCGTCCTCATCTCGGTGCTCGACGAAACCGGCGGCCTCGATCTGTTCACCCGCGTCCTCGCCGGCGTATCGACCGCCAACACGGTGACCGCCGTCATGGCGTTCACCACCGGCTTCATCTCCATCTACAGCAGCACGTCCGGCGTCGTCCTGCCCGCGTTCCTCCCGACCGTGCCGGGCCTGGCCGCACAGGTCGGCGGCGTCGAGCCGCTGGCCATCGCCTCGTCGATGAACGTCGGCGCCCACCTGGTGGACGTCTCGGCGCTCTCGACCCTCGGGGCGCTGTGCATGGCCGCCGCGCCGAAGCACGAGGACCCGCGGAAGCTGTTCAACAAGCTGATGGCGTGGGGGCTGTCGATGACGATCGTCGGCGGGTTCACCTGCTGGCTGCTGTTCACGGTGCTGCGGATCGGGATCGGGTAGCGGCGCTGGGAGCGCTCAACCGCGCCTTCCGTTGCGCCTGTTGGCGACGCCCCGACTTACCCGGCAACCGCCCAGCTCCGGCAACTGGCGATCTCCTGTCTTCATATCCACGCCGGGCGATACCGCCAGTGCGGAGTGACAGTCGGAAACCATGAACCTTCACCTCACTATCGCGTGCCGGACTTGATGAATCACTTCATCAATGAAGTGAACCGCATGTGGAACGAAACCGATCCCCTGGCCTTGGCCTCGTACTGTCTGTGGCGTCTGAATCACATCCACCCTTTCATCAATGGAAACGGCCGAACCGCGCGCGCTCTCTGCTACTACGTTATTTGCATTCGTCACGGTGGTGCGCTCCCGGGCTCTCCGATCCTGCCGGCGTTGATTCGAGAGAATCGTGATGAGTACGTTCAGATACTCGGGAACGTCGACGCCGCCCACGCGCGCGGCGACGAGGCATGGCTCCTTCCCTTGAGCGAGTTCGTTGGTCGCCTCCTGGAGCGACAACTGCGGTCCGCTCAAGGATGGTGTAGTGGGTGTCGCAATCGGTAATCCCCGCGAACCTGATCGCGCGGTTGGCCGGTCGGCTAGCGCCTGCGGACAATCCCAGCGTTGGCGTTTCGCTCACCGAAGCACCCCGAGAACCGTCCGTGCGTCCACCACCTGTACGCCGCTCTCGACAGCCGGCCCCGCGGTCCCCAGCGGCGCGAACACAACCGGCACGATCTTCAGGTCGCTGGCGCCCGCGGCGGGGTAGACGACGGGCGGGCCGTCCTCGACCGGCACTGCGAACGCGGTCACCGCGCCGGCCGACGTGCTGTGGCGCTGGGTCTGTCTGAAGCCGACGTGGCGGACGCCGTGGACCGGGCCCGCCGGAGAAATGAATGACCGCTCCGCGCGCAGATTGGCGATCTTGCCCTCTGTAGCTACCAGGGACTACCATCAGCAGATGGTCACCGTGGGCGTTCGTGAGTTGAAGAACCGCCTCAGCGAGCATCTTCGGATGGTCCGCCGCGGCGAAGAGGTACTGGTCACGGATCGCGGCGAAGTCGTAGCGGAGTTGCGCCAGCCTTTCAGCGTGCCGGCAGCCGCAACGCACCCGGGGCTCGTGCGCCACGCACGGGCCGGCAAGGCGCGAATCGGCGGGCCGAACCGGCGCGATCTCTATCCGTCCCAGAAGCCGTTCCTGCCTTCAGGGTCCGCGCGCCGACTGCTCGATGAGGAACGGGGCGAACGGTGATCGTCTATGCCGAGTCCAGCGCCGTCCTGGGCTGGCTGCTCGGTGAGGATCGAGGGCGCAGGACGGAACAGGGAATGGCGGCGGCGGATCTGGTGGTCACGTCCGACCTGACGCTGATCGAGTGTGACCGCGTTCTCACTCGGGCCGCTGCGCTCGGAGGACGGAGCGGAACCGAGGCCGCCAGGCGCCGGGCGATTCTCGGTGCAGCGGCCGACCACTGGGTGGTGCTCGCGATCGACAGCGAGGTCGTGGCCCGGTCGCGGCAGGCCTTCCCTCGCGAACCGGTCCGGGCACTCGACGCCATTCACCTGTCCACGGCGCTGGTAGCCCGCAACCTCGTTGCCGATCTACAGCTCCTGTCACTGGATGAAAGGGTCCGCGGCAATGCTCTGGCGCTCGGGTTCGACGTTGCGCCGGCCAACTGAGCCGGCGGCGGAGGACTGCCATGAATCCTCCGACCAGCGCGGCCACGACTGCCGAGGACCTGCGCGCCCGTTTCAGGGAGCTTCACGTCTGGCAGCGCCGCGGCCGGCGCGCACCCCACAAGTGTCTTCTGGCGCTGTGGGCCATCGGCCGGTGCCTGAGCGGCGAGAACCGGATGGCGCCCTATCGGCTGGTGGACCAGCGTCTCGGCGAGTTGCTTCGTGAATTCGGTCCCCCGCGGCAGAACATCCACACGGAGTTTCCTTTCTGGCGCCTGCCGCGGGACGGCGTGTGGACGCTGGAGGGCGCGGACCGGGTTACGGTCACCAGCAGCGGCGACGCCCACAAGTCGGCGCTCCTGCGGGACAACGTCCACGGCGGCCTGCCGGAACCGATCTACGACCTGCTGCGGGCGAACCGCCGCCTCGCCAGCGAAGTCGCGCGCGACCTCCTCGCCGCGCACTTTCCCGAAACGCGCCACGACGACATCCTCCAGGCAGTCGGCCTCGACCCGGAGTTCGCGGCCGGACGCCGGCGGAAGATGCGCGACCCCGGATTCCGCACCGCGGTCCTTCGCGCCTACGAGCACCGCTGCGCGGTCTGCGGGCTCGACATCCGCATCGGCGCCCGCACGGTGGCGCTCGACGCCGCCCATATCCAGTGGCATCAGGCAGGAGGTCCCGACGACGTGCAGAACGGGATTGCCCTGTGCGTCCTCCACCACAAGCTGTTCGACGAAGGCGCCTTCACCCTGTCGCCGCCGAGCGGCGGCGGCGTGGTGCTGGTCTCCGAGGCGGCCATCGGCACGGCCGGCTTCGACGAGTGGCTCGGCCGCTTTCACAGGCAGGCCGTCCGTCCGCCGATCCGGACCACGTACCATCCCAATGCCCGGTTCCTCGCCTGGAACGTTCGCGAGGTGTTCCAGTCGCCGGAACGACCGTGACGAGCGGGCGACGCGCCGATCTCTGGAACCTGATGCCCACCCACCGCACCGTCAATCAGCACGAGAAGCGCGACGGCCTGCCGGCCGCGCCGCTGCTGCGCGCCGCCCGCGACCGCATTCTCGACTGGTGGAACGCCGCCTATCGACCCGGCGCGGATCGACCGCTGGCGGAACGTTTCGCCCTCGAAGCGGCCGCGAGTCTGCCCGGCATCCCGCCGACGGCTTCCGACCTCGACAGCTACCATGCCGCCATGAGCCTGCAACGCCTGCGCCTGAAGCGGAACCAGCAGGCGCCGGAATGGAGCGGCCACCGTTACGTGAAGTAGTCGATCAAGTCCGTCGCAACGCGCGCCAGCCGTAGTCGGCGTAGCGGTAGTACGACTGCGGCAGACCGTGCATCGCGAGATGGTCCTCGAACTGCCAGACCGTGGAGTGCGCATTGCCGCCCACCAGCGGCCCCCGCGACGCCCGCCCGACGATCTGCTCGAACATGATGGCGGACCGGATAGGTGTCGCCAGGATGACGTGCCCGATCGCCGGGCAATCGTATCCGGTCGCCAGCAGCGCCTTGTTCAGCACGATCGACAACGCGCCCCGCTCGAAGTCGCGCAGGGTGTCGCGCCGCACGTCGTCCGGACTGTAGGATGACACGGCCCTCGCCGCCACTCCCTCGCGCCGCAACGCCGCCGCCGCCAGGTGCGCATAGCCGACGGACGCGGTGAACACCAGGCCGCGGCCCTGCCGCGACACGCGGGCCGCCAACCGGACGACGGCGCGAAACCGGTCCGTGTCGAGCGACAACGCCTCCAACGACACGCGCGCACGCGGCAGACGGCTCTTCGCCGCCACGGGAATATCCCTGAAACCGACCTTTGCGAGCACGCCCCGCCGCTGCAACGCGCGTACCGGGTTCGGATCCAGTATTTCACTCCGCAACAGACGCCCCTGAAAGAAATCGATCAGGCGTTCCGTCTGATTCTCGTCCGCGCGACCGGGCGTCGCCGACAAGCCGATGACGGCCGGTCGTTTCTGCCTGCGCAGTTCCTCGATTACGTGCCGAAACGTCGGCGCCTCCACGTGATGAGCCTCGTCGAACACGACGATATCCGGGTTGGGCGCCACGCCCCGCTTGATTCTCGCAGCCACCAGATGCGGAGTCGCGAACAGGATCCCGCATTCCAGGTCATCCGGATACCGGCGCAACCGATCGGCTCGGACGAGCTCAAGATCCACCGCCGCCCGATACGCGGTCCACGCAGCCCTTGCGCTTGCGACCGCCTGCGACAGGAGCTCGCGGGTCGGAGCCAGCCAGAGCGCCGTCCGGGCGTGGCCTTCCGTGAAAAGCCTCAACAGGGCGACGGCCGCCGTCCGCGTCTTGCCGGAACCGGTCGGAAGGGCCAGCAGCGCGACGTTCGAACTCGGCGACGATCCGCAGACCGATTCGAACTGCGCCACCAAGTCACTCTGATAATCGAACATCTCGGGCGTCGCCTCCGCGCTGCGAAGCGTCAATCGCGCCGGTGTTTCGACGGCCCGCTCGTCAGCCTCATCGGCCGCATCCGGATCGCTCTCGTAATCGCCGGTGATACCGGGATAGTGGGCTTCGAGGTCGCGCAGCAGTCGATGGTACGGGTTGCGCCGCAGACTCATCGAAGAACCGCTCCGCCGTTCAGAGCTTCAGATTGTCCCAGAGCCACGACATCCTCGACCGGGCCTCGTTCCGGCTCCGGTCGACCTCGAACGTCTCCCCGCGCGCGGCGAGAATGCGCCCCGCCGCCGACGTCTCCTTGTCGCTGAAGCGCTTCACGCTACGCCATACCCGGCGGGTAAAGCTCAGGTCGGCTTCCACCACCTTCGCCCAGAAGTCATCGAAATCCGAGTGCGTCTCCGGCTCCACCAGTTCGTCGTACATCTGCATTGCGACGGCCCAGAAGATGACCTCCTGTCCGCGCCTCGATGCGCTCTGCGTGAAGTCGATTCCGCGATACGCAGTCAGGAAGGTGCCGAGCCAGAACCGCTGCTCCTCTCCATCCGGCGTGGTGAACGTGCACTCCGGATGCAGAATATTCGGAACCGCATCGACCAGCGCATTCATCGCTGTCACGAACCGCTTCGCCCGGACCACCAGGTGCGACGCCCGCCCGTCAAGCAAGTCGCCTGCCACGCCGTCCCCCGACGGCGCGCCCTCTTCACGTGCTGCGGGTTCTTCCAGCTCGTTCGCGTCGACGTCGTCCAGCTCGTTCGCGTCGACGTCGTCGGGCGCCAGCTCGTCGAGGTCCCAGTCCGTGACCGGGCGCAGTTGAACGAAGGCGAGAAAATAGGCGCGCTGGAACACGACGTTGAAAGCCAGGTTGTCCCGCTTCATGTCTATTTCTATCGTCGACAGCACTTCGTCGAGCTGTCGTTCGCTCACCGGCACCCTTTTCAATTCGAGCCTGCCAAGGAACTGACGGTACTCGTCGGTCGCTCTCCCTGCGTACCTGTCCTTCTTGTGCTGCCAGCGCAGCCGGTACCAGTTCGCGAAATCAAGCGTGAATGCGCTTTTCTTCGCGCGGAACTCGATGAGCCTCTTGTAGGGCGTGAAATCGGTCAGCAACTCCGTGAACACCGGATTCCAGATGCGCTGAAACGCATTCGCGATCAAGCCGAGCTCGTTGCCGTCCTCTTCTTCCAGGAAGCCGAACGGCCTCATCTCGAACTGTTCGAGCCCGTCGAGCCGCGTCTGCGCGGCGCTCAGGTCAATCGCGAGCGAATGCGCCAGCGCCTTCAGTTGCCGCCGGATTGCACCGTAGTCGGTGAAGTCCTGAACCGGTTTCGCTCCCGTCAACTCCGCAATCGCCCAGTCGAGCACGAGTATGGTCGTCACGTACGGCCCGTCGTCGAACTTCGCCTGCTCGGTGTGCCAGTCGACAAGCGAGAGCGGCATTCGCACCGGCCGCGCCCGCAACTCGTCGGTGCCGTCGCACAATGCGCCGCCGATGAGCGCCCGCACGCAGACGGACGCCGGATCCTTGTCATCCAGGAGAATCTGCCGCGCCCGTGACGGAATCTTGGCGTGCTTGTTGAGATCGATGAATACCGTCCGCAGCACCTCCACGAGCGCCGTGCGTCGTGGCGCAACATATCCGAAGGCCGGATCCAGAATCACGAAGATCACCGGCACCGAGGTGTCGTCCATCTGCCGATCCGCTATTCCCTTCTTCTTCACGAACTCCTTGATCGCGGCCAACCGATGCTGGCCGTCGAGCGCGACGGCGAAGACCTGGTCCGGGTTCCATCGAAGCTGACCGGTCTTCGCCCCCGCCTGCGAGAACTCGGTCCATGCAGTCCAGAAACCGCACGTGATCGGCCCGGCCGTCAACGTCTTCCCGAACCGCTCGGCGTTCTTGAGTTCCGGCGCCAGCCATCCCTGCTCGTTGCCGAAGCATCGATCCAGTGCGGAGATGTCCTTCTCCATGGGCAGAAGCGCAATCGTCAGGGCGTTGAAGAACTGCGGCTGGTCGGTCGCATGCAGATATGGCACGATCTTGCGTTCGACGCGCGGCCAGTCGATTTCCCGTTGGTACAGTTCGTCGAGCCGCCACCTGACATCATCCGAACCGGGAAAATCGACGGCGAGCCGGAGGCTTGCCGCCGCGTCCCTTATCGGAATGATCGTGGAGAAGTACGGAATGACCCACGGCGACAGGCGGTACCTGCCGAACAGAAAGTCGAAGTGCGGCGTCGCCGGCGTGTCAACTACGATCCTGTCTGCATTCATGTTTCGTGAATCCTGTCATCCGCGGCGCACGACGTAACCCGCCACCGAGAACGCGGTCGTGACGATCTCGAGCAGGGTTCTGCGTTCTTTCGCCTTGAGGTTGTCATCGTTTTCGGCGGCGCCGAGTGCATAGTATGCGAGTTCCAACTCGGACCACGGTGGAACCTTCCGATGCTGCACCTGTTGCCCGAAGCCGGTTTCCGCGCTCACGTGGTCCCGGGTGCGCAGCGCCAGGTTGCCGGTCTCGCCGCAATAGAGAGGCGGGGAGAACTGCGCGAGGCTGCGGACGTAATGCGCGAGCCACTTCCTCGTTTTCGGACGGCCGGCGAACCTGGCGAGCAGGCGGCGCTTTTCCGGTGTGAGCTTCTGCCCCCGTATGGTCAGGTGTTCGAGCAGGGCGAAGTGCGAAAGATGTTGATTTCGGATCTCTCCGGTGGGCGCCTGCATGGCGTCTTCGAGCCACGCCATGAACTCCGGGCGGTCGTGAATGGCGCGGCTCGGCACGGACAACCGACGCCGCCACAAGTAGATCGCCTCGCACGCCGGAACCACGTCCTGCAGAGAGGCCTGACGCACATAAGAGTCCTCCACTTCGGCGCCCGACAGGAACTCCCACTTCCGCGTCATGGCATCTTCCGGCGCGAGTCGACAGGCCGCCGTCGAGACTCCGCCGCAGTTAGAGCGCGATCTCGTTGCGCCGGATCGACGAGTCCGCGGTCCTTCACAGGTGACAGATCAGACACCCTTCCTGGTCGTCCTCGTCGTCGAGGACGTCGGCGAACACGTCCATCAGCGGACGGTCCGGTCGGGCCGCCTGCCGCGCCTGCACCACCTTGAGATGCCGCCGCCGAATGGCCTCCGCCCGCTCGGGTTGCGCCAGATCGTCCAGGCTCTCGTTCTGCGACCAGGTGAACCGCCGCGCGGCCTGCGGATCGGTCTTCTCGTACTCTTTCGCCCGCTCGAACAGATCCGGATGGTTGTCCTTCAGTCCCAGCCACTCCGCTTTCCGCTGAAAGAAGCAGAAGTAGCACCCGGAGCGGGTGCGCCACTTGTAGTACTCCGGCAGGCCGAGGCCGGCGTCATCGAGGATGCGATAGACGTCGCGCTCGGTGATGCCGTCCTCCTTGAACGGGTACCGCGGCCTGATGTTCGGCTTCGACGAGATGTAGCCGTCGCGGCGCTCGTCGGCCCGGATGCCGATGTAGCTGATCACCGGGGTGTCACCGACGAAGGTCTCGAACGGGCGGATCTTGAGCTGCCGCGTGCACCACCGCATCTGCGGCGACGGCAGGTAGTGGCCGTACACCTCCAGCCAGTGGTCGAAACCGCGGTCGTCGTTCAACCGGACGATCGGCTTGCCGAGGTACGCCTCCACCTTCGCCAGATAGTCGTAGGTCTCCTGCAGCTCCTTCTTGGTGTCGCAGAAGACGTACTCCATGTCGGACCGCCGGTCGCGCATGTAGACGGCGAGGGCGGTGCTGTCCTTGCCGCCGGACATGCTCAGGATGTGGCGTACGCCCTTCTCACTCACGATCACCCCCGTCGTCGTACCCGGCAACGCCTGCGACGCGCGCCATCAGGGCCTCCGCGGCGAGCGCGAGCGCCGTCAGTGCATCGTCCGGCGCGGCGTCGGCGCCGTCCTCGCACAGGGCGGTCAGCATCCGCTCGCGCAATGCGTCGATCCGCGGCGCGTCGGCCACGCGTAGCGGCAGCACCCGCTCCTGCTCGGGACGGCCGCGGCGCGCGACGGCCAGCCGCACCAGGGACGGGCCGCCGTCCACACCGTCAGCGGCGATCCGCAACGCCTCGGCGTTGCGGAACCGGCGCGCCACGTCGGCGAGGCGGACGTCGAACCGGTCCTCGTCGGCGTCCGTCCATTCGTGGGGCGGACGGTCGGCGAGCTGCGCGCGCAGCGAGATCAGCAGATCCTCGGGATCGAGCGCCTCGTCGGCGGCGCGAAGGACGAAGCCGGCCAGGGCCGGGTCGACTGCGATCTCCCGGATCCGGCGGGACCGGGTTCTCAGTTCGGCGGCCAGATCGGCCGGCGCCTCCGGCAGACTCAGATCACGGGCGATTGAGACGCGAGTGCGATCGAGCAGGGCGGGATAGGCCCTCTCGACTTCATCGAGCGCCGCCCGCAGCAATTCGGCGAACCGATCGCGGTGCTCCCGGCCGATCGGCTCCGCGCCGATCGACCGACAGCCGCAGGCTGCAGGCAGGTCTTCGAACAGGAGTTGCGCCGGCTCGCGGGCCTGCACCACCGCGTCCCTGACGCTCCGCGCTGCCGCGCCGATCCGGCATGTGCGGCGGGCGTACGGCGGGAGGACGCGCACGCGCCGCACCAGCCGGCGTACGACGTACAACAGCGAAAGGTTTCTGGCTGGCTGGCTGGCTGGCTGGCTGGGCAAAATCCTTGCCAAGTCTACAAGGATCCCACGGCGCGCGCCAGCGATCCGGCACCGCCGGACTTCCAGGCCGCGGGGCGAACGCAACAGCCGCTCGGCCAGCGAGGACGTCCAGTCCGGCACGAACGACCCGCGTTCGTAGAGCGCCACATCCTCTGCATGCGCCAGCAGTGCGGCCACGACGATCACCGGAAGCGGACCGTCCTTGATCCCGAACGGCGGCCGCCGAAGGTGGTCGTACAGCTCCGACAGCGGCCGTCGCCCGGCCTCCGTGTCGCGAAGGAACCCGTCGACAGCGTTCCAGAGCGGCCGCAGCGCCGGCTTCGGCTCACCGAAACCCCACGCACCAGCGCGTCGGCGATGCAGCCCATGCGTCTCCAGCAGGGAGCGATACATGCTGACTTCGGGCGGGTTGCCTGCGAAGCCCAACTGGGCAACGTCGCGGTGTCGGATCATCGCCTCGACCAGGTTGCGGCGCGCACGAGCCGCGGACGTCGACAACGCCCGACGGTTCAGCAGCTCGTTCCTGATCGGCGGCGCATCCGGGTAGTGGACGTCGCAGAGGTCGGACAACCCGCTCGATGCGTCCCGCCACGACGCCACGTCCAGTCGTTCGCCGCTCGTGAACCAGTCGCTCCGGCGTGGATCGAACGCACGTCCGACTTCGGCCGCCATCCGGCGCTCCAGCTCCTCGATCCGGCCGCTCAGTTCGGTCCTCGCCGCCGGGTCGGACTGCAGCTCCGGCGTCGACGTCCAGACGATATGGGAAGCGGCCAGATCTCGCGCGAGCTGCGTCAGGCGCGCCGCACTCTCCGGCACTACCAGCACCACCGGCTTCCCGCCACCGAGGCGCTCGACGGCCAGCCCGGCGATGCCCTGCTGCTCTCTGAGGTCGTCCCCTTCCCGCTCCGTCCGCGGCAACGTGAGAATCACGACGCCGTCGCCCTCACCGCTCAGGTTCGCTTCCTCCCCGAGGTTCAAGCGGGACGCATCTGCGAACTGCACGTCGAAGAACCGCAGGGTGCCGGTCTCGAACAGGTGCCGGCGCGCCACGAGCGGCGGCCGCGGCGCCTGCCGCTGCAGCACCTGCGCCGCCGAGAAGTCGCCCGGCAGTTGCTGTCCGGCTCGAAGGACCAGATCGTCCAGATCGAGGTCGCTGCCTTCCCAGATCCGGAACGCATCGCGGAACTGCCGGAAGACGAGGACCGACTGTCGCTTCAGGCGTTCGAGGGCCCCCTCCGCCGCACCGCCCTCGTCGACACAGGCAGCCACGATTTCGGCCGACGCGCGAAGGCCCACCTGATCGCCGAGCATGCCCAGCAGGCCGACCGTCTTCAGCACCTGCTCGTCGACGGCGTCCGACTCCGCGGGCAGCCGCCTGATCGCCGTGTCGATCTCCGCCCACTGCCGGCCGTCCCGGCCGAGCACGCGGTTTCCGAGCATTCCCGTCGCATAGTCGTAGAGCCGGTCGACCGTGTACAGGCGGTCCGGCCCGTTCGTTCGCAGGAAATCGCGGAAGCTGAGCGGTTCGCCGGCGGACAGGAAGGCGAACAGGGACCGTTCGTTCTGCGCCAAGCGTCCCCGAAACAACGGGCCGAGCAAGGCCGTGGCGACCGGATGGAGCGGCCAGCAGGCGTCGAGGTACCCGGCCAGTTGCGACTCGTCCCAGCCGGCGCCGGCGGAGACCCACGCGGCCGTGGCCGAGACCACCCGCGTCCACTCCGCGGTCGTGCAAGGCTCGCCCGTCCGACGAATCGCCGCCGCCGTGAGCCGGATGATCTGATCGCCGCCCTCACGAAACGCGAGCTCCCCGAAGCGACCCTGGACCTTGGCCCACTCGTTCCTGTCGGACGCCGCCAACTGGTGGGCGTACCGCTCGAACGACTGGTGCAGGACGGTCAGGATCACGAACGGGACGCCGTTGCTGCGCGCCGCGACTTCCGCGAGCGCCTGCAACAGGTAGACGTCGCCGCGGGCCGGCCGCTGCGCCGCGTACTCCAGCGCCTTGCCGGCCTCGTCGACGATCAGCAGCAGGCCGGCGCCGGTCTTCTCGGCAATCGTCCGGACCGCTTCCTCGAAGCATCCGACCACGTCGGAGGTCGCGCACCGGGAGAGCGCCGGCGCCGACCCGTTGAGGAGCCGCTTGATGTTCGCCAGCACCCTTGGCTTCGCACCCCTCCGGCTCGCCCAGATGGCTTCGACCGTCGAGCACAGCGATTTCAGCAGCAGCGTGTCCAGGGGCGCACGTTCCGCCGTCAGCAGCGCGGGATGGAGCGGCTGGCGCGGGGACGCGATCCCGGCCGACCCGTTCAGGAGTCTCCTGGCCGCGTCCCCCTCGGGAGAACCGCCCGGCGAGAACAGATCCGCCAGGAAGACGGCGAACGCGCTCTTGCCCGACCCGTAGGGCCCTACGAGGCTCCACGCCCGGTCGCCGGCCGCGTCGTCGAGGCCGTCCGTGATCTGCGCGAGGGCGCGGCGGACCGCCGGCGTGACGACGTAGCCGTCGAGCGCATCCGGTGACCCCGTGTCGCGGTCGAGGTTCACGGAACGCCGAAAGCGGCGTTCGACCTCGACGAGGTTCACGAGACTCGGCGATTCGTGCCCTGCGTCCATCGTTCCCGGTTCTCGACCGACCGTGAATCATAGTATCGACGCAGCAACGCCGCCGGGTCCGGCGGACCGTGCACGTAGATCTGCTTCAGGCCGGCGGTCTCGTCGAACACCACGCCGCCATCCGTCAAGGCCTCGATGCGGTCGAGCCGGTCGAGCAGCCCGGGCTCGCCCAGGCAGAACGCGCGACCCGGCGCACCGTCGCCGAACGACAACTCTTCGAGCGTGACGGTCTGGGCCTGGGACGACCGTCCCCGGAGGTACTCCGCCAACGCCCAGGCGAAGATCTCGTCCGGCAGCGATTCATGGTCGCTCCGCACGAGCACGAGCGTCGGCTGCCGACTCGAGGCCCGGATCACGCCCAGCTCGACGAGCGGACAGTCCAGCGTGTCTTCGAGCAGGCCGTTGCGGCGCCGTTGCGGCGCGTACGTGCGGATGAAGACGTCGATGTCGCGCTTCAGCGACGCGCTGGTCACCCGCGTCCACCCGCTCTGCGCGCCGAGCGTCTCCAGCGCCTCCTGGACGTCGGTCCCAGTGAAGATCGTGCCCGGGTACCGGTTGAAGACCCACCACCACGTCGTGGCCCGCTCCGGACGGCTCACGAGCTGCCAATGGAGCAGCCAGAGCGTACCGGGATCCTCGAGGAACGGATCCCATCCCCCGTCGCGGAACAGCGACCCGCCCAACCCGGTCGGCGCCAGCGGCCGGATGCGGCGGCGGCCCCGCCCCGCCGTCTCCTCCAGCATGCCGGTCACCAGTCCCCAGTGACGGATTGAAGACACCATGTTCTTGCCGACGCCGAGCTTCACCATCGCGTCCTCGGCCTGGAACGCGTACGGGTCGGCGGCAACGGCATCCACCGCCTTCTTGAGCCACGTGTACCGAAACGGAAAGGTCTCGTGGCCCGAGAACGACACGCGCGCGGCGCTGGTCACTTCGCCTGCCCTCCGCTCTCCGGAGACCGTTGTGCAATCCACGCGCCAAGTTCGGCCTGCCGCACCCGCCAGTGCTTTCCCGCCTTGAACGCCGGCAGACCGCCGGATCGGGCCATCCTGCAGGCGGTCTTCCTGGAAATTTTCAGGTACTCCGCAACCTCGGCGAGTGTGAGAATTTCACCAAGCCGCGGTCGGGATCTCGGGGCGCCAGCGGGTGCGGACGGGCTGGAACGGACACCAACGGGCATGTCTGGTGCAGACCCGATTCCGGCGGGGAGTCCGGTGTTCAACGAACTGACTGCGTTTCTTCGACGAGCTGCGGCAACATGGCTGTGCAGCCGAGAGCAGCTTGGGCGGCGCGCTTGATCACGCGCCGGGTGTTCGCGAGCCTGAAACCCGGCTCGCCGTAGCCGGCTCCGGGTTCATGCACCGCCTCACCGCCGGATGAGCGCGGCGGGTACGCCCCGCTACCGATCAGCACTCCCTCGATCCGGCTCACGGACGCCAGCAACGTCTTGACGTCGACGTTCAGATTCCAGATATCGGCGGCCAGATCCGAATGCGCCTTGTCGTTCTGCTTGATCTCGCGGCGGACGAACCACGCCACGGCAGCGAGGAGGGCCACGATTACCCATGCCGCCGCCGCCGTCGCGTTGACTGCGACAGCGGGAATCTCGACCGTCGTCGTCTCCATCGGACAGCCCCTACCCTGATACTCTCGGTAGTACCATATTGAGGATTTCGCCGCGTTGCAATCGCGCAAGCCGGGGACGCGCTCGTTCAGCGCAGCACCCCGAACACCGTCCGCGCATCGACCACGTACACGCCGCTCTCGACTGCCGGTCCGTCGGCGCCCCGCGCCGCGAACACCACCGGCACGATCTCCAGGTCGGCGACACCCGGGGAAGAGACCGGTCAACGGCCGGCGCCGTCCTCCAGCACGTCGGCGGGAGCCCCCGAGCGCACCGCGCGGCCGGCGTCGAGCACGATGACCCGGTCGGCGACCCGCCGCACCTCGTCGGCCACGTGCGAGACGTAGATCATCGGCGTGCCGAGCTCGTCGCGGACCCGTTCCAGATAGGGCAGGATGCGGTCGCGCAGGCCCAGGTCGAGCGCCGCGAGCGGCTCGTCCAGCAGCAGCAGGTCGGGATCCGTCATCAGGGCGCGCGCGAGGGCGACGCGCTGGCGCTCTCCGCCGGAGAGGCCGTCCACCGAGCGGGACAGCAGCATGTCGATCTCCAGCAGCTCGAGTACCGAGGCGTGCGCGCCGTGCGGTCCCGAGGGGCCGGCAGCGGTTCCGCGGCCCTTTACGTTCCCCGGCCGTGGGCTGCGATCCGCAGCCCGGCCGCGGGCGCCGTACAGCACGTTGCGCCGCACGTCGAGATGCGGAAACAGCACCAGGTCCTGCGGCACGTAGCCGACCCGGCGTTCGTACACCGGGACGTCGACGCGGCGCCGGGAATCGAACAACACATGCGGGCCGATGCGGATCACGCCCGCGTCGGGCCGGCGCAGGCCGGCGACGGCGTCCAGCGTGGTGGTCTTGCCGGACCCGGACGGCCCGAACAGCGCGACGGTGCGCGCCGCGATGGTCTCGCGCAAGTCGAGGGTGAACGCGCCGGCGCGGAGCCGGACGTCGATGACGACCGACGCCTCGCCGCCGCCGCTCACGACGCGGTCCCGAGCCGGTTCGAGAGGTAGACGGCCGTGAAGCCGATGGTCACCGCGGCGGCGATCAGGGTCATCGCCGCCGCGTCGCGTCCCAGCTCCGCGTTGCGGTAGATGGCGACCGAGAGGGTGCGGGCGCCCGGCAGCGCGCCGGCCAGCATGATGGTGGCCCCGAACTCGCCGATGGCCCGCGAGAAGCCGAGCACCGTCCCCGCCAGCAGCCCGCGCCGGGCGAGGGGGAGGCTGACGGTCCAGAAGACGCGCCAGGGCCGGGCGCCCAGCGTGGCGGCGACCGCCTCGCAGCGCAGGTCCGCCTGCTCGAACCCGGCCCGCGTCGCCCGGACCAGCAACGGGAACCCCATGACCGCCATGGCGACCACGACCGCCTTCCAGGTGAAGACGATGTCGATGCCGAGCGGCTCGAGCAGCGCCCCGAGCGGCCCGCGGCGCCCGAAGAGCTTCAGCAGAATAAGGCCGGTCGCCACCGGCGGCACGACGAGCGGCAGCGACACCAGGGTCTCCACGACCGTCCGTCCCGGAAAGTCGCGCCGCGCCAGCACCCACGCGACAGCGACCCCGGGCGGCAGCATGACCAGGGTGGCGACCGCCGCCATCAGTACGGTGAAACCGGTGACCTGCACCAGCTCCGTCGTCATCACACACTCCCTGCGTCGAGGCTCGTGACCCTCGTCCGCCGGTACGCACGCGGGCCGGGACATGTGGTCATCACACACTCCCTGCGTCGAGGCTCGCGACCCGGACCCCGATGGGAGAGCGGGACGTCTCGTCGCGCCGCCTCCACGCGGACGGAAGTCGCGCGGATCATGGCGCGGCCTCCGAGACCGATCCGCCGGCCGCCGGCAGGCCGACGAAGCCCGCCGCATCGAAACGGCGCCGGGCCGTATCACTCTGCAGGTAGTCGAGGAAGCGCGTCGCGGCCGCGGGGTTCGGCGCGTCGGCGGACACCGCGGCCGGGTAGACGATGGACGGGCCGTCCTCCAGCGGCACCGCGAACGCGATCACCGCACCCGCCGAGGTCCGAACGTCCGTGCGGTAGACGATCCCGGCGTCCACCGTGCCGGCCTCCACCGCCCGCAGCGCGGCCCGGACGCTGCCGGCCGGAACGATCCGCCCCGCGAGCGCATCCCACAGCCCCTGCGATTCGAGATAGCGCCGCGCGTAGACGCCGGCCGGCACCGCTTCCGGGTCGCCGAGCGCGATCCGCCGCATCGACGGGTCCGCGAGGTCCTGCGGCATCGTCACCGTGCCCGCGCGGTCGGACGGCACGACGATCACGAGCTGGTTCGACAGCAGGTCCACCCGCCGCGCCGCGTCGATGCGGCCCGCCTCCACCGCGCGCTCCATCTGCAGGATGTCGGCGCTGATGAAGACGTCGACCGGGGCGCCCGCGAGGATCTGCGACGCGAGCATCTGCGATCCGGCGGCGTTCAGCAGGATGCGGACACCGTGCTCGTGCTCGAACCGGTCCGCGACCGCGCCGATCGCCTCGGAGAGGCTGGCCGCCGCCGACACCAGCAGCGTGGGCGGTTCGGCCCGGCTGCCGTCGCCGCCGGCAGCCCGGCCGCAGGCCGTGGCAGAAGCAAGGGCCGCGGCCAGCGCCAGGGCCGGGATCAGCCCGGGGCGTTGCGGGACCAGGACCCGCGCCCCCGGTAACGTTGTAGCCGACACGACAGGCATGGAGCTTCCAGCCAACCGGGCAGCCGGTCCCGAACAATGCAGACCGGTACGACGCGCCGCACGATCTAATATCATTCCAGGTGATTTGACAAACGACTTCAACCGTTTTCGGCACTATCATGGCGCTACTGACGGTACGGGAGGCGTCGGCACGCCTCGGCGTCGGCTATTCCACCCTCAAGCAGTGGATCTACAAGGGGAGCGTCCGGACCTCGCGGACCGACGGCGGCCACTACCGCATCGCGGACGCCGAGGTCGACCGGCTGCTCGCGGCGCGCGGCTCCCTGCCCCAACGCGGCCGGCGTTCGCGGGGCGGCGGCGTCCTGGTGTCGCTCAGCGGCCGGAACCGGCTGCGCGGCATCGTCGACGAGGTGCGCCGCGAAGGGCTGCTCGCACAGGTCCGGCTCCGGATCGGCGACCAGCAGCTCACGGCGGTCATTACGCGTGACGCGGTCGACGAGCTGGGGCTGCGGCGGGGCGACGAGGCGACCGCCATCGTCAAGGCGACCGAGGTGATGATCGGCCGGGAAGACGCGGCGCGGGCTCGCGAGTGAGCGCGCGCCGCCTGCCGGCAGGACTGAAGCCGGTGGGTTGCCCCGACCAAGGCCCGGCGGAGGAAGGAATGACGGTTTCGCGAGTAGTCCTCGTCACCAACGTGCTGGTGTCGGCGTTGCTGTTCCCCGCGGCCGGCGCCGGGAGGCGTCAAGCGGTCCCGGCCGTCTTCGGCTCCTCGCGACTCACGCTGAACTCGACGTGGCCCAGCCGGACGCGGTCGCCGTCTTCGAGGGTGGAGAGCCCGAGGCGCACGTCGTTGACGAACGTGCCGTTCGTGCTCTGGAGATCCTCGATCACGAGCTGCTCCTCCGACGCCGTCAGCCGGCAGTGGATGCGCGAGATGAGCGCGTCGCCGACGATGAAGTCGGCGTTCGTTCCCCTGCCCAGCGTCCGGGCCGCTCCCGGCGGCAGCCGGAAGATCCGTGGCCGATCGTCGATGCTCGCGCGGAGGATCCACATGGCCGGCCGGCGATCAGCCTTTCCGGGGCCGGGACGGACGTATCTCCACCCGACTCGGCAGACTGCGCGAATCGTGGCTCAGGAGATCGACGACGACCTGCGCGACGTCCGCGGCCGTCAGCTTCCAGGGCGCCGCGGCGTGCCGGTCCTCACTCCCCGCGAACGCGGTCCCCACCGAGCCGGGCGCGACCGCACTCACCCGGATGCCGTCGAAACGGACCTCCTGCATGAGGGCGGCGGTGAACGCGTCCAGGCCCGCCTTCGACGCGCAGTAGGCGGCGCCGTTCGCGAACGGGTAGCTGCCGGCCAGACTGCTCACGTTGACGATCCACCCGCCGCCCCGCCGCCGCAGGACCGGAATCGCGGCCCGGCAACAGTAGAAGACCCCGCTGAGGTTGGTCTCGATTACCTGCGCCCAGTCGTCGATGGACTGCCCCGCGACCGCCTCGAAGCGCCCGACGCCGGCGTTGTTGATCAGGATGTCGACGCCGCCGAGGCGGTCGACCGCGGCGCCGATCAGCCGTTCCGCGTCGGCGGGACGCCGCACGTCGGCCGCCACGGTCTCGATCCGGCCGGGGCCGCCGGTCCCGGCGACACCCGCCAGTTCGGCCGCGGCCCGCTCGAGCGATCCGGCCGAACGTCCCGCAATCAGGACGTCGGCGCCGCGCCGCAGCAGGCTCTCCGCGACCGCGCGTCCGATCCCGCGCGATCCGCCGGTCACGACGGCCGCCGATCCCGCGAAACGGGCGTTTCCGCCCCGCGCCTCCGTCCGGCCGTCGACTGTCATCACCACTAGAATACCGCGAGCCTTGCGGGCAATGCCGCCGGCGGCCTGGACATGTCGGTCATCGCCATCATCGGCGCCGGATCGCTCGGCGGCGCGCTCGCCCACCTCGCCGCCGCGCACGACGTTCACCGTGAGGTGCGGCTGATCGACGATGCCGGCGACGTCGCGGCCGGAAAGGCGCTCGACATCCTGCAGGCGGGCCCGCTGGAGGGGTTCGGGACGGCGGTCGTCGCCGACCGCAGCCCCTCGGCGGCAGTCGGCGCGGACGTGGTGATTCTCACCGGTCCGGCGACGGCGCCCGACGCCGAGTGGGACGAGGAGGCCGGCCTGGACCGTCTGCGTCAAGCGGCCGCGTTCAGTCGCGGCGCCGTCGTCTGCGCGGGCGCCGGCCACCGCCGGCTCGTCGAGCGGGGCGTGACCGAGGCGGGACTCGACCGGCGCCGGCTGCTCGGCTCCGCACCGGAAGCCCTGCGGGGCGCCCTGCGCGCCATCGTCGCGCTGGAAGTCGGCTGCGATGCCTCGGGGGTCGCCCTCACCGTGCTCGGCGTTCCACCACGGCACGTCGTCGTGCCCTGGAGCCAGGCGACGGTCGACGGGCTGTCTCTCGACGCCCTCCTGCCTCTCCCGAGACACCGGCGCCTGCGCGAGCGTGCAGCCGCGCTGTGGCCGCCGGGCCCTTGCGCGCTCGCCGCCGCCGCCGCACGGGTGGCGGCGGCCCTCGCCACCGGGAGCAGCCGCCGGACGTGCTGCTTCGTCACCGTCGATGGGGAGTTCGGTGTGCGCCGGCAGGCGTTGGCCGCTCCGGTGCAGCTCGGCGCGAGGGGTGTGGCGCGCATCGTGGAACCGGCCCTGAACCCCGGGGAGCGCAGCCGGCTCGAAGCCGCCCGCACCGGCTGACCCGGACGACCGGGGGCAGCGGGCGGACAGGTCGCTCCGGCGCCGCGCTCGAAGTGGTCGGCGCCGGCTGCCTCAGACGAACCCACGGGACTCCGATTCGGCCGCGATCGCGCGGTCGAACACCTCCGCGAACCGTTTCGCGACGCTGTCGGCCACCGCCGCGGCCGGGACCTCCGCACCGGTGAGCCGGGCGAGCGAGGTCACACCGCGATCCGCGAGGCCGCACGGCCGGATCAGCGTGAAATCGTCGAGATCGGTCGTCACGTTCAGCGCGAAACCGTGGCTGGTGACCCAGCGCGACAGCCGCACCCCGATGGCGGCCAGCTTGTCGTTGCCGACCCAGATCCCGGTCAACCCCGGGATCCGCGACGCGCGCACGCCGAACTCGGCCACCGACCGCAGGAGGACCTCCTCGAGATCGCGGACGTAGCGGTGCACGTCGCAGCGGTCGGGCTTCAGCAACAGGATCGGGTACCCGACGAGTTGCCCCGGACCGTGGTAGGTGACGTCGCCGCCCCGCCGCGCGTCGTGGATCTCGACGCCCCGCCGGCGCAGCAGGGCCGGTGACGCCAGCACGTTGTCCGCGCCGGCCCGCACGCCGCGGGTGATGACGGGCGGGTGCTCGAGCAGCAGCAAATGGTCGGTGATCAGGCCCCGCTGGCGCTCGGCCACGAGCCTCTGCTGCAACTCGACCGCGTCGCCGTACGGGACGCTGCCGAGCCGCCGAACCTCCAGGGGTGGACGCATCGCCCGGGCGCTACAGCACGCTGCCGTCGAACTGCTCCAGGCCGGATCTGACCCTGCCCATGAACCGATCCGCAACGGCGCCGTCGATCAGCCGATGGTCGAAGCCGAGCGTGAGATAGGCGTGCGGCCGCGCCGCGATCGTGCCCGCCTCGTCGACCACCACCGGCCTGCGTTCGACGGCTCCCAGACAGAGGATGGCCACCTGCGGCTGGTTGATGATCGGCATCCCGAAGATGGAACCGAACGCCCCGGGATTGGTGATGGTGAACGTGCCGCCCTGCACGTCCTCCGGCGCGAGGCGCTTCGACCGGGCGCGCCCGGCCACGTCGGCGATCGCCGTGCTCAGCTCCAGGACGCTCTTTCCGCCGGCGCCCTTGACCACCGGCACGATCAGGCCCTCGTCGTCGTCCAGAGCCACGGCGATGCCCAGATTGACGTCCGGTGCGTGCATCACCCCGGCCCCGTCACCGGTGAGCGACGCATTGAGCACCGGCATCTCGACCAGCGCATCGACGACCGCCTTCGCGACGAACGACAGGAACGTCAACCTGACGCCGCGCTGCGCGTACGTCCCCCGGTGAACCTCCCGGAGCGCCGTGACGCGGGAGAAATCGACGTCGAATACGGTATGGACGTGCGCCGACGTGCGGCGGCTGCGGAGCATGTGCTCCGCGATACCGCGCCGCATGACCGACAACGGCTCGATCCGCCGATCACCGGCCGGCGACGGCGGCTCCGCGGCGCCCGCCGGCGGCCGCGACGCGACGTGCTTCAGGACGTCGTCCTTCGTGACCCGTCCGCCCGCGCCCGTTCCCACGATGTCGGCCGGATCGACGTCGTGCTCGCGGGCCAGCCTGCGGACGACCGGCGAGACGTGGCGCGCCCGCTCGCGGGGCCTCTCCGCAGGTCGAGCCGCGGCCGGAGACGACGGCGCCTCTGCTTCCACCGGCGGCGGTGCCCCGCCGGTATCGACGATCGCCTCGCCCGGAAACCCGATGGTGGCGACGACGCTGTCGACCGGCACGGTCTCGCCCGCCTGCACGCGCACCTCGGCCAGGATGCCCCCGGCCGGGGACGGCACCTCGGCATCCACCTTGTCGGTCGACACCTCGAAGAGCGGCTCGTCCCGGTCGACCCGCTCGCCGACGCGCTTGTTCCAGCGCACGATGGTGCCCTCGGCGATGGATTCGCCGAGCTGCGGCATGAGCACGTCGGTTGCCATCGAAACTCGTTGCCGGCCGGGATGACGGGGATGTGCGTAAAGGGCAGCAGGCGACAGCCCCCGGTATGCCACTTGCAATAAAGGAGACCCGACCGGCGTCGGTCCAGTCTCGCGCGCCGATCGCAGGATCGGGCCGGCGATCCGCGCTGGACCTACGCCTCGGGGAGCACGGCGTCCTTGAGCTGTTTCGCGATGCGCGCCTTGACGACCTGCTTCGCCGGGATCTGGATGGCTTCCCCGGTTGCCGGGTTGCGGCCCATCCGCGCCTCGCGCTTCTGCAGCACGAGCTTCGCGATGCCGGGCAGAGTGAACTCGCCGGCATCCTGAAGCTCCCGCTCGCACAACTGCTGCAGCTCGTCGAAGAACGCACGTACGTCCGCGCGCTTGAGGGTGATGCCGTAAGCATCCATGTGCTCGACGAAATGCGCGAACAACTCGGTCTTGCCCATCTTGCGAGCTACGGCCATCGACGCTCCCCTGGTGTGAGCGCGCGGTTGTGGACGCCTCGAAGACCGTGCGCGCCGACGGTCGTCCGGACGGAAAAACCCAATAAAACTGCGAGAATCCTAGCGCGGGGATCGTTCCGTGTCAATCCGTTGCGGCCCGTCGACGCGTGCGATCGGGCTAAACTGAGCGCATGCCGGACGCGCCGCTCGAGACGTTCCCGAACCCGAAACGCGAGCGCGACTACGAGATCGCCATCCGCTGTCCCGAGTTCACCTCGGTCTGTCCGAAGACCGGGCTCCCCGACTTCGGCGAGATCCGGATCGCCTACGTGCCCGACGAACGCTGCATCGAGCTCAAGGCGCTGAAGCACTACCTGATCGGGTTCCGTGACCAGGGCATCTTCTACGAGGACGTCACGAACCGGATCCTCGACGACCTCGTCGCGGCGTGCCGCCCGCGGCGGATGACGGTGGTCGGCGACTTCTCGGTGCGGGGCGGCATCACCACCCAGGTGACGGCGACCTACGAGTCTGCGGCGTAGAACGGGCGATGAGCAGCGATGAATCCCCATACCGCGTGCCCATCGAAGCGGAGCTGGATCTGCACCCGTTCTCGCCGCGCGACGTCCGGTCCGTGGTCACGGAGTACGTGCACGCGGCATCGGCCGCCGGCCTGCGGGAGGTACGCATCGTGCACGGCCGCGGCTCCGGGGTCCAACGGGGAAACGTGCAGGCCGCGCTCGAGCGGCATCCCCTCGTCACCGCCTTCCGGGACGCGCCCGGGTCCCACCTCGGCGCGACGGTCGCGTCGATTCGGCCCGGCGCTCCGGACGACGTCCCCTGACGTCGCCTGCCACGGGCCCCACCGCTCCCGGTCCAAAGCGCGGGCCGGTGCGGCGGCTCGCCTGGTCGGCTGCCTCACACTGGCCGTCGTTGCGCCGGCGGGCGCCCAGCCGCGTCTTCCCGACATGGTGATCGAGGCTCCCGAGAGCCTGCGCGCCGTCGCCGGCCGGATTCAGCGGTTCGACGCCGGACGCCTGGCGGCGGTGATGCGCCTGGTCGGCCTGAGCGACCCGGGCAATCCGATCCGGGTCGTGCTCGTGCCGGAGGACTCCCGCATCGCGCGCGACACCGTACCCTGGGTCGGGGCGTTCGCCGACGCGCCCCACGACCTGATCGTCCTGTTCCCCGACCGGATCGGGAGCTATCCGCACGACTCGCTGGAAGTGGTGCTCCATCACGAGGTGGCCCACATCCTGACCGCGCGGGCCGCCGGCGGAGGCCGCCTGCCGCGCTGGTTCAGCGAGGGACTGGCGAGCGTCGCCGAGCGGAGCTGGGGCATCGGCAACCGGTCCCGGTTCCTGTGGGCCACCGTCATGGCCGGCCAGCCGACGGTGACGGCGCTCGAAGGACTCTTCTACGGCGACGCACGGGACGCGGCGCGCGCCTACATCATCGCCCACGCCATCGTGCGCGACGTCATCCGGCGGCACGGCGCCGCGGTCGTGCCGCGCATCCTGTCCGGCGTGGCGGCGGGCGCCCCCTTCGACAGCGCCTTCATCGACGCCACCGGCACGACGGTGCGGGGCGCGACGCGGCTGTTCTGGCGCAGCGCCGGCGGCTGGGAGGAGTGGATCACCTTCCTGGCCAGCCCGTTCACCCTCTGGACCCTCATCACGAGCCTGGCCCTGGCCGCGATCTGGCGCCACCGCCAGCGGCGCGCCGAGCGGCGGCGGCGGTGGGAGGCGGAGGAGGCGCTCGACGCGGACGCCTGGGAGGAGCACCGGGGCGACTACCGGCTGCACTGACGGCGGCCCCGGCCGCCTGCCCGACCCGGTCGTCGGCCTGAACCGCCCCTACCAGGGATCGAGCCCCAGCAGCCGAGCCGGGTTCCGGCGGGCCATGACGTCGATCTCTTCCTCCGTGATGCCGGCGTCCAGCATGGCGCGGATATAGACACGCAGGCCCTCGGCGTGCACCGGATTGCCCGCCTGCCCCAGATCCGACGACATGAAGAAGGCCTCCGCCCCCAGATCGCGGATGGCCCCGACGTAGTCCTCGATGGCGCGGCCCCCGCGGTATACGGCCAGCCAGTCGATCTCCAGGATCGCGTCTTCCTCGACCATCCGCCGCATCTGCTCGCGGGTCGCGCCCTGGCTGAAGACGTGCGTCACGAGAATCCGGGGCACCCCGAGCCGCTTCGCTTCCGGGATCAGGCGCAGCACCTCGCCCGGCGCCGAATGTCCCATCGCCAGCGTCAGGTCGTGCTCGGCAAGCAGCGCGAAGACCTCCAGCACCGCCGGCAGCGGCTCGCCGTCCTCCAGGATCGACACGAACGGCCCGTCGCCGCCCGCCGCCGTCACCGCGTGCTCGGCATCGAACGTCGGCAACCAGACCACCTTGCCGCGGCCGCCGGAGAACGCGGCCATCTGCCGCACCGCCTCGGGGTTGATGCCGCCCACGGCGCGGTTGAGGACGAGCCCGCCGAAGATCTCCAGGCCGTTCACCTGCCCCATCGCGATGGCGGCCCGGTCGGCGGTCATCGTGAAGTGGTTCTTCAGCAGGATGGCGCGCAGTCCGGCCTCCGCCGCCAGGCGCGACGCCTCGATGTCGTCCACCGACCGCGGACGCGAATCGGGTCCGGTGTGGAAGTGCAGATCGACGACGCCCTCCAGGGAGATCCCGGCCTCCTGCCCTCCCCCCGGAGCGACGGCGCCGGCGCCCGCCACGCCGGCCGCGAGGACCAGCAGCACGGCAACTCGCTTCATTCGACCCATCGAAGACCTCCTGTCGTCCCAGCGGCGGGCCGCAGCCTGCTCCATCTAGAACCCGCACGGCACTATCATAGGGTCACCGAGCCGGAAGGCCGCCGCGCGGAGGCGCGACGATCCCGGCCGCCCGGTTCCGGCGCCGTCCCCCCAGAAAGCATGCCGGCCCCGCCCGAACCCGTCGAGCCGCGGTCGCGCCCCTGGATCTGGGCCGTCTACGTGTTCCTCTTCGCCGCCTCCGTCCCGTGGTATCTGCCGGCCGGCAGTCCCGCGCGGCTCTGGTTCGGGCTTCCGCACTGGGTCGTCCTCTCGCTGTCCGCCTGCCTGGCGGTAGCCGTCTTCACCGCGTACGTGGTGGCGCGCTACTGGTCCGCGCCGACCGCCGGCGAGAACCCGGACGACGGAGAAGGCGCGCCGTGAGCCCCTCGCTCGCGATCGGCGCCGGGGCCGCGGTCGGCCTCTACCTGGTCGTGCTCGTCTCGGTCGGCTACGCCACGCGGCGCCGCGGGGCCCGGACCGGTCTCGGCGACTTCTACCTGGCCGGCCGCAGCCTGGGCGGCTTCGTGCTGCTGCTGACCCTCTACGCCACGCAGTACAGCGGCAACACGCTGCTGGGGTACCCCGGCGAGGCGTTCCGCATCGGCTACGCGTGGGTGATGAGCGTCGGCTTCATGATGGCGATCATCGTCGTCTACCTGATCTTCGCCCCGCGTCTGCAGCGCATCGCCCGCCGCCACGCCTTCGTCACCCCGGGCGACTGGATCACCCACCGTTTCCGCTCGGCGCCCCTGACGCTGATCGCCAACGTGCTGCTCGTCCTGGCAATCTCCAACTACCTCCTGGCCCAGCTCATGGCGATGGGCCACGTCACCGAGGGGTTGTCGGGCGGGGCCGTGCCCTACTGGGTCGGCGTGGTGCTGCTGACGCTGGTCGTCATCGTCTACGAGACCGTCGGCGGCATGCGCGCCGTCGCCTGGACCGACTGCGTGCAGGGCGTCATGCTGCTGGTGGGGCTGGTCGGGCTGCTGCTGGCCGTCGTGCCGACCCCGGATCATCTCGCCGAGCTGACCCTGGCGGTCGCGGCGGAGGCGCCCGAGAAGGTCGCCGTCCCGGCGTGGGAGGTCTCCCGCAACTGGCTCAGCACGCTGCTGCTCATCGGCTTCTCCGGCGCCGTCTACCCCCACGCGATCCAGCGCATCTACGCCGCCCGCGACGCGGCCGCGCTGAAGCGCGCCTTCAGCGTGATGGTGTTCCTGCCGTTCGTCACCACCGGCGTCATGTTCCTGGTCGGCATCCTGGCCATCCGCGAGCTGTCCGCCGGCGGCGACGCCGACCAGGTGATGCCGGCGCTGCTGACCGCCTGGAGCGGGCGGTCGGTGCTGCTCTACCTCCTCTGCGTGCTGGTCATCACCGCCGTCGTCGCCGCCGTGATGTCGACCGCCGACTCGGTGCTCCTGAGCCTGTCGTCGATCCTGGCCAAGGACGTCGTCGGCGCCACCCTGCTCGAGGGCGCGCCGGAAGAAAGGCTGACCCGCACCGGCAAGCTGCTCTCGTGGGTGGTGGTCGGCGCGCTGGTGGTCATCGCGCTGTCGCCGCGGGTGACGCTGTGGGGCCTGACCGAGATCAAGATGGAGATCCTGGCCCAGGTGGCGCCGCTGTTCGTCCTCGGCGTGACGTGGCGGCGCCTGACGACGACGGCGGCGTTCAGCGGGATGCTGGCCGGCTGCGCGACCTATGCCGGACTGCTGTTCGCGGGCCGGCCGGAGGTCTGGAACGTCCACGCCGGCATCGTCGGACTCGGCGTCAACGCGGCGGCCTGCGTGGCGGTGACGCTGCTCCCGGCGCGGGTCGCCGCCTCCGGCCCCGAACGCCCGGCCGGACCATGATGAGGAACGGCTCACACGATGCATCCCCCGCGCGCCGCCCGCTCCACGACCGACAGGGGTGCGCCGACCTCCACCGCGGTCCGCTACCGCCGTTCCCCGACCGACGAAGGGCTCCAGTTCCCCGGATGCCAGCCGGTGCGCATCCCTCGCCACCTCATCGACGACTACGACGGCCGGCTCGAGTACTGGGAGGCGCGTACCGAGACCGCCTGGATCGTCGCCGAGCCCGGCGGCATTCACGAGTCGATGTCGCGCCGACTGCCGGAGCTGGCGCGGTTGATCGCGTCTGTGCGCGGCGCGCCGATCCGCGCGGTCGGATCGGTGGGCCTGCGCGTGATCGACGCCGCCGGCCGGCCCGAACGGATCATGCAGGCAGACGAGACGCTCTACCTGCACCCGCGCCGCGCCCGCATGCCGTCCGGACCGCTCGTCATCGGCCGGCACGACGACCTGCCGGACGTCGTGCTGGAGGTGGACCACACCCACCGACAGGTCGTTCACCCCCCGCGCGGCGGCTGTCGTCGATACTCCTCGCGGCGCGCGGATGGCTGCCGCGGCGCTCGCTTGCGCCGGGGAGGCGGACTTCTGGCGGCGCCTGGACCAGCCCTGACGCTGCGCGATGTCCTCCGGCGGGCGTATTCGACCGTCGCTCGATCCGGAGCGTAGCCGGACCGTGCAGGCTACCGCGGGTTCACCCTGGTGCTCTGGGACGAGACACACCGCCACCGGCCGTCGCGCAGCACCCAGACGTCGGTGTAGCGCAGCGTCAGCTCCGCCCGCTCCCCACGCCGGATGCCGACCACGCGGAGCGTGAACCAGACCACCGCGGCGTCGTCGTAGACCCGCACGATGAAGTCGTCCTGGGTGGCCGACAGCACCCGCTGGTTGAACGACTCGGCGAGCTCGATCTCGCGCGCCTTGTCGCCCCGGGCGCCGTCGTCGTAGGTCGCGATGAACTCGTCGGCCAGGATGCTCTCGAGAAACTCGACGTCCCGGGCGTAGAAGGCCTCGTTCCAGCCCCGCTCGAGCGCGATGAGGGTCTCCTCGACCGATACGGCCGGCGGCTGGGACGCGAAGGCGCTCGCGGTCCAGCCGGCCGCGAACGTGCAACACAAGAGATACGGTAGACATCGCCTTCGCATCGTCGCCTCCCTGGGAAAGCTCGTCGTCACCGAGCCCGAGTCGGCGGCATTGCGTCACTACCTGCGCAAACACCGGGAGCGGGTATCGAGCGCATCGGCGCGTGTGGAAGTGTGTCGCGCCGTGCGCCGCACCGGCGCTTCGGAGGCCGCGTTGCGGCGTGCGGAGCAGGTGCTGGCGCGCATCGCCCTGGTGACCATGGACGAACCGCTGCTGCGCGATGCCGCCGCGTTGTCGCCCGCGGGACTGCGCAGCCTCGACGCAGTGCATCTCGCCACTGCGCTTTCCCTGGACGGCCTCGACGTGGTCGTGACGTACGACCGGCGGCTCTCGCCTGCGGCGGCGCGAGTGGAACCTCGCTGTGGCGTCGCCTTCGTGAGCAGACGGCTGCGACCGGCCACACCGACGATGGAAGCGCGACCACGTTCTCACCCCGGCTATGAGCGGAAGACGCGCAGCAGCCGGCTCAGCGGATCGTAGAGCTTGTCGACCACCCGCTCCTTGAGCGGGATGATTGCATTGTCGGTGATGGTGATCTCCTCGGGACAGACCTTCGTGCAGCACTTGGTGATGTTGCAGTAGCCGACGCCGAAGTCGGTCGCCAGATCGCCGGTGCGGTCCGCCGTGTCGAGGGGATTCATCTCCAGGGCGGCGCTGTAGACGAAGAAGCGCGGGCCGATGAACTCGTGATGCAGCCGGTGGTCGCGCAGGACGTGGCAGACGTCCTGGCAGAGGAAGCACTCGATGCACTTCCGGAACTCCTGGACGCGCTCCGCGTCGGACTGCTGCATGCGCCACGTGCCGTCCTCGGCGTCCGGCGGGCGCGGCGTGAACGGCTTGATCCGCTTCTTGACCTCGTAATTCCAGGACACGTCGGTGACCAGGTCGCGGATGGCCGGGAACGCCTTCATCGGCTCGATGGTCACCGGCTTGCCGAGGTCGAGACTGTTCAGCCGCGTCATGCACATCAGCTTGGGGTGGCCGTTGACCTCGGCGGAGCACGAGCCGCACTTGCCCGCCTTGCAGTTCCAGCGGACGGCGAGGTCGCTGGCCGACTCGGCCTGAATCTGGTGCACGGCGTCGAGCACCACCATCCCTTCGGTGACCTCGGTGGTGTAGTCCCGGTAGTCGCCGCCCTCGGCGTTGCCGCGCCAGATTCTGAACGTCGCGCTCGCCATCGGTCTCCCCTGGTTCTCAGCTCTTCTGGCTCTCGTCGATGATGCGCTGCAGGTCTTCCCGCGGCGGCGGGATCTCCTCCCGGAGAATCTCCATCGAGCCGTCGGCCGCCTGCCGGATCACGAGCGTGGTCCTGCCCCACGTCTCGTCCTTGCCGAGGTGGTCCTCGCGGAAGTGCGCGCCGCGGCTCTCCTGCCGCTCGATCGCCGCGCGCGTCACCGCCTCGGCCACCGGCATCAGGTTGCGCAGGTCGAGCGCGGTGTGCCAGCCGGCGTTGTATTCGCGGTTGCCCTGCGCCTCGACCCGCTTGACCCGCTCCTGCAGCCGCTGCAGGGCGTCGAGCGCCTGCCGCAGCTCCGCGTCGTTGCGGACGATGCCGACGTGGCTCTGCATCAGGTCCTGCAGCTCGTACTGGAGCTGATAGGGCGCCTCGCCGCTGCCCTGCCGATCGAGCGGCTCGAGGGCCATGCGCGCGAACGCCGCGACCTGCCCTTCATCGAGCGCGCCAGCCTGGTGGTCGCGCGCGAACGCCGCGGCGTACTCTCCGGCGCGCTTGCCGAAGACGAGCAGGTCGGACAGCGAGTTGCCGCCCAGCCGGTTGGCGCCGTTCAGGCCGCCCGCCACCTCGCCGGCCGCGAACAGGCCGGGCACGGTCGACATCTGCGAGTCGGCGTCCACCCGCACGCCGCCCATGACGTAGTGGGTCGTCGGTCCGACCTCCATCGGCGTCTCGGTGATGTCGATGCCGGCGAGCTGCTTGAACTGGTGGTACATGCTCGGCAGCTTCTTCCGGATGTGCTCGGCCCCGTTCGGCAGCTTCGACTTGATCCAGGCGATGTCGAGAAAGACGCCGCCGTGCGGGCTGCCCCGGCCCTCCTTGATCTCGTGCACGATGCAGCGCGCCACGTGGTCGCGCGTGAGCAGCTCCGGCGGCCGGCGGGCGCTCTTGTCGCCCTGCGTATAGATCCAGCCCTCTTCCTCGTTGTCGGCGGTCTGGTGCCTGTACAGGTCGGGGATGTCGTCGAACATGAAGCGGCGGCCCTCGCTGTTGCGCAGCACGCCCCCCTCGCCCCGCACCCCCTCGGTAACGAGGATTCCCTTGACCGACGGCGGCCAGACCATCCCGGTCGGATGGAACTGCACGAACTCCATGTCGATGAGCTCGGCGCCGGCCCGGTAGGCCAGGGCCTGCCCGTCACCGGTGTACTCCCAACTGTTGCTGGTCACCTTGAACGCGCGCCCGATGCCGCCGGAGGCCAGGACCACCGCCCTCGCCCTGAAGACGCGGAACCGGCCCCGCTCGCGGTCGTAGCCGAAGGCGCCGACGACCCGCTCGCCGTCCTTCAGCAGCTCGACGATCGTGCACTCCATGTGCACGTCGATGCCCTGGTGCACGCCGTGGTCCTGCAGCGTGCGGATCATCTCCAGGCCGGTGCGGTCGCCGACGTGGGCCAGCCGCGGATACTTGTGACCGCCGAAGTTGCGCTGCAGGATGCGTCCGTCGCGGGTCCGGTCGAAGACCGCGCCCCACGCCTCCAGCTCGCGCACGCGGGCCGGCGCCTCCCTGGCGTGCAGTTCGGCCATGCGGCAGTTGTTGAGGTACTGCCCGCCCCGCATCGTGTCGGCGAAGTGCGTCTCCCAACCGTCGCGGTCGTCGACGTTGCCGAGGGCCGCCGCCATCCCGCCCTCGGCCATCACGGTGTGGGCCTTGCCGAGCAGCGACTTGCACACCAGGCCGACGGAGACCCCGGCCGCGGACGCCTCGATCGCCGCCCGCAGCCCCGCCCCGCCGGCGCCGATCACCAGGACGTCGTGTTCGAATGTCTGGTAGTCCATCCTTCGCTTCGATCAGGTCGCGGGCCCGCGGATACGCCGCGGTATCCAGGCGAAAACTAGAGAATGCGGAAGTCGGTCCAGATCCCCATCGAGCAGAGCCGCACGTAGACGTCGGCGAAAGCGACCCACACGAGGCTCAGCCAGGCGTAGAGCATGTGGCGGCGGTTCAGACAGCTCACGCAGTCGTACGCCAGCTTCTGCACCGGGTTCTCCGAGATGCAGTCGCGCCGGCCGCCGACGAGATGCCGGAGCGAGTGGCAACTGAACACGTAGCCGCCCAGCAGAACGACGTTGAGCGCGAGCACCAGGGTGCCGACGCCGATGCCGAACGACACGTCGCCGGCCGCGTCCTCGAACCAGAGCGCCTGCCAGACGTCGTAGGGGAAGAACACGAAGATCCAGACCAGCGCGAAGTACAGGAAATAGCGGTGGACGTTCTGCAGGATCAGCGGGAACGAGTTCTCGCCGCGAAAGACGTTACGCGGCTCGCCGACCGTGCACGACGGCGGGTCGGCCCAGAACGCCTTGTAGTATGCGCCCCGGTAGTAGTAACAGGTGAACCGGAAACCCAGCGGAGCCCACAGGATCAGGAACGTCGGCGAGTACGCGACCGGAAGCCAGGCCGGCCACCAGTCCGGCGACGGCCCCAGCAGCGCGTGCGGGGAGTCGCCGAGAACCTCCGGCGAGTACACCGGCGAGAGATAGCCGCCGTAGGTGTAGTGCTCGCCCTGCAGCGCGGCCCACGTCATGTACACGACGAAGGCCGTGAAGCCGGCGAAGACGGCGGCCGGCTGCACCCACCAGGCGTCGCGCCGGGACGTTTCACCGAACCCTCGCACCGGTATCGCAATCTGCACCCGATCCATCTCGCAGCTCCGTTCGACGACGGGAAAACGGGCCTGAACACGGCCCACGACCGCCGGGTCCGCCCATAGGATATCACCTGCGCCGGATCGCAACGCCGGCGGCGGGGCGCCGCCGCGGTGGATCGAGACGGCGTCACCCGCCGGCCGCACCGGATTTCCGCGCGGCCTATAATTCCATCGGAAGACTCCGCGGGCGCACGACCGACACGAACGGATCCGCGCGGGCAGGCACGCACCTCGAGGGAGAAACGACGATGTCACTGCGAATCAACGACGTTGCGCCGGACTTCACGGCCGAGACGACGGAAGGCACGATCGGTTTTCACGACTGGATCGGCGACGGCTGGGCGATCCTGTTCTCGCACCCGAAGGACTTCACGCCGGTCTGCACGACCGAACTGGGCACGGTGGCCGGGCTCAGGTCGGAATTCACGAAGCGGAACTGCAAGGTGCTCGGCATCAGCGTCGACGGCGTCAGCGATCACCAGCGGTGGTCGAAGGACATCGAGGCGTCGCAGGGCCACGCGCTCAACTACCCGCTGGTCGGCGACCCGGATCTGAGAATCGTGAAGGCCTACGACATGCTCCCGGCCGACGCCGGCGACACGTCGGTCGGCCGCACGCCGGCCGACAACGCCACCGCGCGCTCCGTCTTCGTGATCGGCCCGGACAAGCGCATCAAGGCGACGCTGACCTACCCGATGAGCACCGGCCGCAACTTCGACGAGATCCTGCGGCTGCTCGACTCGTGCCAGCTCACCGCGACGAAGAAGGTGGCGACGCCGGCCAACTGGAGCCAGGGCGAGGACGTCATCATCCTGCCGGCGGTCTCCGACGCCGAGGCGCGCGAGAAGTACCCGGACGGCTGGCAGTCGCCCCTGCCCTACATGCGCATCGTCCCGCAACCGAAATAGGCGGCGGAGTCGCCGCCGCTCCCCCGCCTCGTCTTCCCGGCCGCGCGGGCGCGTCCCGCCCGCGGCCGGGCACGACGCGCCGGCATCGGTCGGGGCGCGCACCCGAGCCATCCAAGCCCGCCTGCTCGCCTAGTGGATGACCGTGTCGTCGCCCATCTCGTCGAGCGGTTCGAGATGCGGGATCTCCAGCCCGTGCACGGCGCGAATGGCGATGTCGAGCGCCTCCACCGCGCTGCACGCCCCTGCCTCGGCCTTCAACCGCCTGCGTGTGTCGCGCAGCGTGCGGAGCACCTGGGCTCGATCGAAACGTTGACCTGCGCAGTGCTCACAGAAGCTCATGGTGCGTCGCCTCCGTCCTGCATGTGCGGATAGCGGTAGTCGCGGGGGGGCAGGAAGTTCTCCTTCGTCGTGCGCGGACTCACCCAGCGGATCATGTTCAGCAGGCTGCCCGCCTTGTCGTTCGTCCCCGAGGCGCGGGAGCCGCCGAACGGCTGCTGGCCGACCACCGCGCCGGTCGGCTTGTCGTTGATGTAGAAGTTGCCCGCGGCGTTGGCGAGCTTGCCGTGGGCGAGATTGATCGCCTTCCGGTCGGTTCCGAAGATGGCTCCGGTCAGCCCGTAGGGCGACGTGGCGTCGCACAGCTCCAGCGTGGCCTCGTAGGCGTCGTCGTCGTAGACGTAGACGGTCAGCACCGGCCCGAACAGCTCGACCTCCATCGTCCGGTAGCGCGGATCGTGGGCCCGAATGATCGTGGGCGCGACGAAGTAACCCTCGCTGTCGTCGCATTGCCCGCCGCAGATGACGTCGGCGCCGTCGTCGGCGCGCGCCGCGTCGATCGCCGACTTCAGCGTGTCGTAGGACGCGCGATCGATGACCGCGCCCATGAAATTGGTCAGGTCGGCCACGTCGCCGTACCGAATCGCCTCTATCTCGTTGCACCACTCGTCGCCGTGCCGGCCCCAGAGGCTCTTCGGAACGTAGGCCCGGCTGGCCGCGCTGCACTTCTGGCCCTGGTACTCGTAGGCGCCGCGGATCAGCCCCGCCGCCAGCGCATCCGGATCGGCGGAGGCGTGCGCGAAGATGAAGTCCTTGCCCCCTGTCTCGCCGACGATGCGCGGATAGCTCCGGTAGCTCGCGATGTTCGCGCCGACCGTCTTCCACATCCCCTGGAAGACGGCGGTGCTGCCGGTGAAGTGCACGCCGCCGAGATCCGGGTGGTTCATCGCCGGCGCACCGATCTCCGCCCCGGTCCCCGGCACCAGGTTGATGACGCCGTCGGGCAGTCCCGCCTCCTTGAACATCTCCATCAGACGATAGGCGGCAAGGACCGCGGTGGACGCCGGCTTCCAGATGACGGTGTTGCCCATCATCGCCGGGCTGGTCGGCAGGTTGCCGGCGATCGAGGTGAAGTTGAACGGCGTGACCGCCAGCACGAAGCCTTCGAGCGGCCGGTACTCGACGTAGTCCCAGATCGCCGGACCGCTGGCGGGCTGCTCGGCGAAGATCTGCGGCATGTACGAGACGTTGTAGCGGAGAAAGTCGATCAACTCGCAGGCGGCGTCGATCTCGGCCTGGAAGACCGTCTTGCTCTGGTTGAGCATCGTCGCCGCGTTGACGATCGGACGGTACGTCCCGGCGAGCAGCTCGGCCGCCTTCAGGAAGACGGACGCGCGCGCCTCCCACGGCATCGCCGCCCATTCCGGTCGCGCCGCCTCGGCGGCGGCCACCGCCTGCCGAACCGAGTCGGCGTTCCCCTTGTGGAACGAGGCCAGCACGCGCCGGTGGTCGTGCGGCATGACGCACCGGCCGAGGTCGCCGGTGGTGACCTCGGCGCCGCCGATGATCAGCGGGATCTCGATCTGCTGTCCGGCGGCCTCGGCGAGATGCGCGGTCAGGACGCGCCGCTCCGCGGAGCCCGGCGCGTAGCTGAGCACGGGCTCGTTGACGGGTGTGGGCACTTGAACGCGGGCGTTGATCATCGAAGCGACTCCTTGCTGTCTGCGACGGAGATTACTGCATCGTGCGTGTTCGCCCTGCCGCCGCGCTCAGCACGCGCCGAAGCGGGACGGACTCGTGACGTCGAGCGCGTCGTCGAGCCGCTGGTCGACCATCAGGTCGGCGACGAGGGTCGCGGTCAACGGCGCCAGCAGGATGCCGTTGCGGAAGTGGCCGCAGGCATATACCAGGCCGGGCACGGCGGCCGACGGACCGATGACCGGCAGCTCGTCCGGCGTCGCGGGCCGGAGACCGACGCGGGCCTCCCTGAACGACGCGTTGCCGACCCCCGGTGTGACCCGCTGCGCCGCGTTCATCAGCTCCCGGACGCCAGCCACCGTGGCGCGCTCGTCGAAGCCGACCTCCTCGCTGGTGGCGCCGGCGAGCACCGAGCCGTCGCTCCAGGGCACGAGGTAACAGTCCGGCGCCCAGACCACGCGTTTGAGCGGCGCCGCCGGCCATCCCAGGTGCAGGAGCTGCCCGCGCACGGGTCGAATCGGAACCGGGGAGGCGCCGCCGATCTCGACGCGGCCCGACCAGCTGCCGGCCGCCATGACCGCCGAAGCGCAGGCGAACGCGTCGCCGGCCGTCTCGACGCGAATCCCGGCGCCGTTCCCCACGATGCGCGTCACCGCCGACGACGTCTGGAACGAAACGCCGTGCGCCGCGGCGGCCCGCCGCAACGCCGCGGTCAACTCGGAAGCGCCGATGAAACCGTGCGCCTCGACGACCAGCCCCCCCTGCACGGCCGGCGCGAGCTGCGGCTCCACCCCTCGCACCGCATCCGCGTCGAACAGCTCCGCGCCGATGCCGCGCTCGACGCAGGCGGCGCGGATGCCTTCGAGACGCGGCAGGTCGTCCGGTCCGGCGGCGACCTCGAGGGTGCCCGTGCGCACGTACTGCACCGCCACGCCCGAATCCTCGACGATGCGCGCCACGAACTCGTCGTACAGGTCGAGACTGCGGGTGGTCAGATCAAGCAGGGGCCGGCGATCGTGCGCTTCGATGTACGGCGCGAGGACGCCGGCCGAGGCCTGCGTCGCACCCTGGCCGACCTCGCGACGGTCGATGACGCGCACGTGCACGCCGCGCCGGGCGAGCTCGTAGGCGATCGCGCACCCGACGATTCCGGCTCCGACGACGACGATCTGCGATGTCTGGTTCACGGTCCGGCGTCCTGCCCAACCGTGCAGTGTACTACGGCCCGGGCGCGCGCGTCCCGCGATCCCCGCGGTCGCATCCTCAGGCGGGCGCCCGGTTACTCGAACAGGCGCCCGATGGCGATGCAGAGCGCCGGCAGGCCGTAGAACAGCAGGGCGACCCACAGCACCGTCAGCTTGCGCGACCGGAGAGCGAGCCTCGTCACCTGCCGGGCCGCCTCCAGGGGCACCCCGCGGATGGCCTTCACCGGGTAGATCAACACCAGGCCGCTCACGTTGAACAGCAGGTGCACGAGGCCGATCTCGAGGCCCGCCGCCGCGTTCGGTCCGGAGACCGCGAGGGCCGCGAGGAGCGCCGTCACCGTGGTGCCGATGTTGGCCCCGATGGTCACCGGGAACGCCTGTTCGAGCCGCAGCAGGCCCGCGCCGCCCAGCGGCACGAGCAGCGACGTCGTGATCGAGCTCGACTGCACCATCACCGTGACGACGACGCCGACCAGCAGCGCGACGACCGCGCTGGAGCTCAGCACCCTGTCGATGATTCCTTCGACCTTCGAACGCACCGCCGCCCGCATGACCTTCACGAGCAGGAACAGTGCGAAGAAGATGAAGGCGCCGCTGGCTGCGATGAGGAACACCGCCTGCCCGCCCGGCGCCGCGAAGACCGCCTCGGCCAACGCCGCGACCGGAGTGAAACCGGCGCTCAGCGCCGTGCTGAGGGGACTCTCGTACTCGACCCCGCGCACCTGACCCAGCGTCCCGGCCAGCATGCTCGCGGTCCTGCGCAGATATCCGGTCGCCATCTCGACCGGCAACAGAATCAGCACCGCGAGATAGTTGAAGATGTCGTGGCAGATCGCCACCGGAAACGCGCGCTCGAACTCGTCCCGCCGCCCGATGTGCGCCAGCGAGACGATGGTTGCGGTGACCGTGGTTCCGATGTTGGCCCCCATGACCATCGGAATCGCGTTGGCCAGCGGCAGCGGGTTCTCGGGCGCTGCGACCAGGCCGACGACCATCGCGGTGGTCACCGACGAGCTCTGCATGACCGTAGTCGCCAGGAGGCCGACGATGAGGCCGATGAACGGGTTCGACGTCGCCGCGAAGAAACTGTCGATGACGTCCTGTCCGATCAGCTCGAACCCGTCGCCCAGCCCCTTGACGCCGAGGAGAAAGACGAAGAGCAGCCCGGCTATGCTCAGCAGGCGCAGGACGACCGTGGACCCGAAACGTTCAGGGATGGGGGCTGCAGAGGGCAAATCGATTCCGGACGCTGCTCGGTGTCCTCGCCTTTCTCGAACCCGATCGGCCCCCCAACCGATGCGACGGCAACAATTCTACACGCTGGCCGCCGCGGGGGTGCGAGACGCGGACCCACGCAGGGGACAGCCGGTCACCTCGCGGTGACACTCGACGTCCGACGATCGGACGCCCCCCCGATCCGCGGCGGCACTCGGAATCGGCTTGCAACCGTGCGGGATAGCTGCATAATCGTCTCGTATCGTTGCGGCACGGCTCTTGCTATTCTTTTGAGCAGGTGAGGAGTCCTCCGCATGGGAACGACACGCGCAACCATCCTGATCGCCGCCGGCCTCGGAGTCACGCTGGCGGTCGCCGCGGCCGGCATCGGCGCCTACATCGCGGTGCGTCAGAACGCGCCGGCGCCGAACGCGACCGTCGAGCAGCCGGCGCCGGAAATCCGCATGGCGGCGGCCCTGCACGGGATCGATCCGCAGGCGGTCGCCGGCGAACCGAGCTCGGAATCCGGGATCGCCGTCGAGTCCACGGAGCAGATCGTGGAGCCGGCGGCAACCGGTGACGTGTCCGCCGACGCGGACCCACCGGCGGTGGAAGCTCCGCGCGTCCGCCGCCCGCCGGCGCCGCGGAGGCCGGCGGCCCGTTCGACAGCGTCCGCTCCCCCACGCCGGGCGCCGCCCCGGCCGGCGCCGGAAGAAGTCGCACGACCCGTACCGGCGGCTGCGCAGCCGGCGCCGCCCGCCGAACCACCGTTGCGGCGGCCGGAGGCGCGCGCGCGCCGTGACCTTCCCGAGATCGACGGCTGGAAACCGGCGGAGCCTGCATCGTCGACGGCGTTCGGGAACACGCCGGTGCGCGACGAAGGCGCCGTTCGGAACCTGCCGCCGCCGGCGGCCGCGAGCCTCGATCCCCCGACTCCCGGGAGCGGCGCCGGAACGCCGCTCCCGGTGATCGAGGAGCTCCTGATTCCGGCCGACTCGGTGATCGGACTGCAAATCGATACGTTCGTCACCACGGACCGCGCGATGGTGGAGGACGACGTGCAGGCGCGCGTGACGCGCGACGTGATGGTGGCGCGCCGGGTCGCCGTCCCCGCCGGCAGCCTCGTCAACGGCTCGGTGGTCATGGTGGAGCGGGGCGGCAAGCTGCAGGGGGCCGCGCGTCTCGGCGTCCGCTTCCATACCGTCGTGCTCGACGACGGGGTCGAAGTGCCCATCGCGACGGCGACCGTCTATCGCGAGGGCCGCTCGCGCGGGCGCGACAATGCCGCGAAGATAGGCGGCGGCGCCGTGGCCGGGGCCATCCTCGGGGCGATCTTCGGCGGCGGCCGCGGCGCCGCGGTCGGCGGCGCCGCCGGGGCGGCGGGCGGCACCGCGGCGGCGGCCGCGGGCGACGCCGAACCGGCGACGCTGCCGGCCGGAACCACGCTGACGGTCCGCCTCTCGCGACCGAGCCGCGTGACCGTCGAGCACCAGGGGTCCGCGCCGTAGAACGGTGCAGCCCCTGGTGAGGGGCGGTTGACCGACAGCGGAGCCGCAGGCGGCGATTGACGGGCCGGTACGGCCCCGAAGCAACGCGGGGGCGCGTGCTATATTGCTGCACGTGGCGCAGGACGAGATCGCGCAAGCCGTGCTCGCCCGCGACGAAGTCGTCCGGTATCTCGAAGGGCGCGGCGGGCGGACGCGCGATCAGGCGCGCGCCGCCATCCTGGGCTACCTGGACGAGCTGCGGACCACGCAGCGGTACTGGATGTACCGCGCACTCCAGCATCCGCTCTACCCCCTGCTCCGCAAGATCAATCGCATCAGCGAGGGGCTGGACATCGTCCGCTCGGCGACCCGGACCCGGCGGGTCGTCTACGCGTCGAACCACAGGAGTCACACCGACTGGATGGTGCAGCCGCTCGTGCTCGACGACAACGGCATCCGGCCGCCGGTCATCGCCGCGGGCAGCAACCTCTTCGGCGGCGCGCTGGGGCTGATTCAGAAGCACGTGACCGGCGCCATCCCCATTCGCCGGGACATGAAGGACCCGGCCTATCTCGTCACGCTCAAGGCGTACGTCGCCGAGCTGCTGCGCCGGGCCGAGCTCCTGCTGTACCTGGAGGGCGGACGCAGCTACAGCGGAGAGCTCAAGCCGTTCAAGACAGGACTGCTCCACGCCGCCGCGCAGGCGGGTCGGAACGACATGGTCGTCATTCCGACCGCCATCGCCTACGACCTCGTCATCGAGGACTTCGTGCTCTCGCGCCAGCGGATCAAGCGCGTGCAGCGTCCGTTCCACCAGGAGCTCGCGGAGATGCTCCGCTACACCGTCGGCTACCAGTCGCGCAGCATCGTCAGCTTCGGGCAGCCGATTCGGTTCGACGCCTACGACCCCGACGACCGCCGCGAAATGGTCCGGTTGAAGCACCGCGTCCGAGAGGCGATCGGCCGCCTCTACAAGGTGGTGCCGACGGCGCTGGTGGCCGCCGCCATCCGGCCGTCCATCACGCGCACGGAGCTGGAGGACCGCATCGATCAGCGCATCGGCATCCTGCGGTCCGCCGGCGCCAATCTGGACGTCGCGACCGGGCGGGAGGCCGTCGACGCGGGCGGCGAGCCGCTGGCCGCCCGCGGCATCCTCGTAGCGGAGGGACAGCGCTTCCGCGTCCGCGAACGGGTGGTCCTGCGCTACTACGCGCGGTCGCTCGATCACCTGCTCGCGCACCGCGGCGAATCGGCCCTGACGCACTAGTGGATCTCACCCCCTCGACCGTGCTGGACGCCCTGTCGCGGCGGCTGTTCCTCGCCCTGGCCGGAAGCCGCACCCTCAAGCACGCCGCCTCGCGTTACGGCATGCGCGGCCCCCACGGCGTCGCGCGACGCTTCATCGGCGGCCGCAACGTCAACGAGGCCATCGACGCGGCCCGCCGACTGGAGCAGCGCGGTCTGCTCCACACCTTCAACTACCTGGGCGAGCACGTCCGCAGCCGGGAAGCGGCGGAGGCGGCCACCATCGCCTACCTGTGGGTAATCGAATCCGTCAGTCTGGCCGGCATGCACTGCAACCTGTCGGTGAAGCTGACGCAGCTCGGTCTCGATCTCGATACCGGTCTGTGCCGCGACAACCTCAAGCGCATCCTCACCCATACCGACGCCCGGCGCTGCTTCGTGCGGGTCGACATGGAAGGCTCGCCGCTGGTCGACCGCACGCTCGACGCGGTGGCGGACATGCGCGACCGCGGCTACCGGCATCTCGGCGTCGTACTGCAGTCGGCCCTCCGCCGCACGCCGGACGATCTCGCCCGCGTCACGGAGCTGGGCCTACCGGTCCGCCTGGTGAAGGGCGCCTACAAGGAGCCGGCGGACGTGGCGTACCAGGACAAGCGGGACGTCGACCGCGCGTTCGTGCAGTTGACGGAGACGATCCTCGACACCGGCGTCCACCCGGCGTTCGGCACCCACGACCCGCGCATGATCCGCACCGTGCGGGCGGCCGCCGACGTACGCGGCATGACGCCCGACCGGTTCGAGTTCCAGATGCTCTACGGCGTCCGGCGGGACCTGCAGGCCGCGCTCGAAGCGCAGGGCTACGCCGTGCGGATCTACCTGCCGTTCGGCGGCGACTGGTTCCCCTACTTCATGCGCCGGCTCGCGGAACGGCCGGCGAACGTGCTGTTCGTCGTCCGGAGCCTGCTGCACGAGCAGCTCGGCCACCAGGGCGGGCATGACCGATAGATCCACCGCGGCGAAGCCGGCGCTGCGGAGCGCCCGCGACGGGTCGCAGGTCCTGCGGGGCGCGTCGCCTGGGGGGCGCGCACGGAGCAGAAGAAGCCGAGCAAGCGCGCGCCGTCTGGAACTCATGTCCGAGACCGAGGCCGAGGCCGAATTCGAAGAAGAAGCGCTCGTTCGTGGTGATCCGAACGAAGCCCGACAGCACCAGAATGGAGACCGCGAAGGGCTCGGGTCCTGTCGCCAACCCGGAAAGCCACCAGGGGTCGTCGGGCGCATTTCCCCTGGGGGAAGCCATGCCGAAACGCATCGTCGCCGCCGTCATTGTCTCTCTCTCATTGCAGCATCATCTGTAGCTCAGTCGGTACGGCCGCCCCAGCGCCGGGGTTCCCGTTGCCGTGCGTCCGCATGATCTGCGCCGTCGGCATCTGCGTCTACTGGCTGTCGTATCCGATCACGAAGCACCGCACTCGACAGTGGGGGAACGCGCGGCTGCCCAACAGTCTGCGCTTCAAGGCCCGCCCGGACGAGCAACGTCCGGGCAGGCTGCGCGGCGTCATCTTTCACGTACCCTGTCTCCCTCCACCCGCCTTCGGGCCGAAGATGAACGCCATTCACCACGTGTGGGAGAAGTCGCACCAGCTTCTCGACGAACTGTGCAGCGAGCCGGGCTCCTCGCGCACCTACAGGATGATAGCCGACGAGCAGAGGCGAAGCGCCTTGAAAGTACGTCTCGATCTCATCACCCTCGAGCGGATTCCGGTGTAGTTCATGTCCGACGACACGTTCTGGCAAACCAAGCTGCACGCCCGACTGCACGATCCGGCGGAGAAGGCGTTGGTACTGTTCCGCGATCCGGCCGGGCACGAGGGCGGTACGGCGCGCACCCTGCACTCGGTGCTGTTCGAGAGCGGTATCCCCGACGCTGTGCGCCGGCGGGTGCGCAAGGCGGACTGGTGGGCGTCGGCGGCGGACCGACCGCAGCTTCCGAAGAACGCGTCCTGGGCCCAGCTTCGCTGGACCAGCAATCCGGTTCTGATCCACCCGCTGACCGGCCAGGAGTTCGATCTCCATTCGCTGGCCGACACGGAAATCGCCGACGTCAAGGCGCGCAGCCTGGCCCACTTCGAGCGGCTGATTCGCGGGAACGACGGGACCGCTGTCGATTGGCGGCGGACGCTCCTCGCCTGCTGGCGCTTCGGTCCGGAACTCGGCGTGACGGATACGGACGACCACGGCAAGCTGGACGCACTCTGGCAGCACTTGCCGGCGGATACCCGCATCCCCGATCATGCCATCTGGGATCATCTCGACCTGACTTCCGCCTTCGCCGGCGCGTTCGCCGCCGATGCGAACGACGAAGCGGCGCTGTTGGCGCTGGCCATCGGGCCGGTGCAGTCGTTCATCGCCGCCGCCCGCTCCACGTCGGACCTGTGGGCCGGATCGCATCTGCTCGCCCGCCTCTCCTGGGAAGTGATGCGGGTGGTCTGCGAAGAGCTCGGCCCGGACGCCATTCTGTTCCCGCGGCTGCGCGGCATTCCGCAGGTAGACCTCTGGCTGCGCGACGAATGCAAGCTGCCGCGATCCTGGTTCGCCAGGTGCGACTGGACGACCGGCGCCACCGACAGCAACGCCCTCTTCACGGCGGCGCTGCCGAACCGCTTCGTCGCGGTGGTTCCGGCGTGCGCCGCGACCGGGATCGCCGACACGATCACGCGCCGCGTGCGCGACTGGCTCCAGTCCCTGGGCGGCACGGTGGTCGATCACCTGCTCGAAGCAGCCGGCGTCCGAAACGAGGCCGCGCCGCGCGACGAGTCGCTGCACGCTTATCGGCAGATGCGCGGGCAACTCGCCGGCTTTCCGGAAGTGCACTGGGCTTCGGTCCCGTTCGCGCTCGCCCGGCCACGCAGCGCGGAGCGTCGGACAAATCTCGACACGACGCGCCTCTCCGAAGCGATGGCGCCGTTCTTCGGCGTGGGCGGCGGTGAACGGAGCGGTTTCCTGCAGTCACCCGCGTGGCAGGTTCTTCAGAAAGAGCTGCGCTGGAACGACGGCGCGGCATTCTACGCGCCGAATCCCGGCGTTCTCTATCCCGCCGTGTACGACCTCGCCGAACGGGTGCTGGCCGCCGCCAAAGCCGTCCGCCCCTTCGAGCAGACCGAGCAGTTCGGCTGGCGGTGCTCCCTTACCGGACCAGACCGTCGTGGACCGTCACGATCTGCCCTGCCTGGCCCGCAGCCTGGCGACCCTCGCCGTCCAGCAGGGCGCGGGGCGCGACAGAACGTCGTGGCTCACGGAGTTCTTCTCCGTCGCCGAGTTTCTCGCGCGTGAAGTGCGACTGCCGGCATCCGGCCGCGAACGGCACGCCACACGCCGGGAGGACGCGGTGACCGCGGCGCGGGGAGGCGCGTGATGGAGCGGGTGCGGTATTACGTCGAGCCGTTCGATATCTTGTTCCTTCGAGGAAACAAACTGTTCGGCGCGCCCGGCAGCTTCGGCGAGAGCCTGATGCCGCCCTGGCCGTCGGTCGTCGCGGGCGCGCTGCGCTCCGCTATGCTGGCCGCTCGCGGTCACGACTTCGCGGCGTTCGCACATGGCGAGATCACGAGCGATGCAGAACTCGGAACACCGGCCGGGCCCGGCACCTTCACGGTGACCGCCTTCGATGTCGCGCGACGGTACGACGACGGCCGGATCGAAACTGTCCACGCACTACCCGCCGATCTCGTAGTCCACACCGTCGATGTGCAAGGCGTGGAAAGGACCGCAACGCGCCGACTCACGCCATGGCCGGCTGCCGAGGGCATCCTGTCGTCCGCCCGCACGTCGTCGCTCGGCGTGCTGGCGGAACCGCGGCGCGGGAAACCGGCGACTGGTCGTTGGTTGACCGCCACGGGCTGGACGACCCACCTGGCCGGCCGCGGGATCGATACGCAACAGCACCTGGTGTCGAGCGCGGACCTCTGGACGCTGGACACCCGCATCGGCATCGCCCTCGATCCCGTCCAACGCAAAGCGGCGGATGGCGCACTGTTCACGTCGCAGGCGGTGGCGCTGCGAAAGCGGGAACACGCGACGCAAGACACACGCCGCGGCGGGCGAGCCTTCGATGTCGGGTTTCTCGCCGAGGTCGCAGGCGCGACGTTGCCTGACAGGTTGACGCTGCGCTTCGGCGGCGATGGCCGTGCGGCGCTCGCGACCCTGGATGCGGACGGAAGATCGCCGCACCCCGACTACGACGCCATCGCTCGAACGAAACGCTGCCGCCTGATACTGACCACGCCCGGCCTGTTCGCGGGCGGTTGGCGACCGACCGGCGTCTGTTCGGCCCGCAAGACGGCAACCTGCACGCCGGCGCCGTCAGCTTCGGCGATGCTCAGATCGTCGCCTTTCCGGTACGCAGCCTGAAGAACGGCTACGTCTACGCCACCTGCCCGCAGGCGCTGGCGCGAGCCCGGCGGTTGCTGGACGCGGCCGGGGGCGACGCGAACTGGCCGAGTACGACCGCGTTGCGGATGGATGCTGTACGCTCTCCAACCGCGATCTGCTCACCGGCGAAACGCTGCACCTCGAAGCCTTCGAGTACAAAGCGACCGTCAGTGACGAGCTTGCCCGGCTGGCCGGCGACATCGCAGCCAGGGCGCTGCCGGACGGTGGCGGCTACGCCTTCTTCCGCGGCAAGCTCACGTCGGACCTGGTGGTCCTCTCGGACACCGACTTCGGCTATCTCGTGGAACATGCGACGCTGGTCGAGCCACACGTCCGGATCAACGACGCGACCGGCACGGCCGACGACGGCGGATTGTTCTACACGGAAAACCTGCCGCCCGAGTCGCTGCTGATCGCACCGCTGTTCACCAGCGCGTCACGCGATAGTGCGGACGACCGGCTCGAAGCCGGGGACGTGATGCGCACGATCAGGGATGTCATCGACGGCAAGCTGCTGCAGATAGGCGGTGATGCGACGACCGGCCGGGGTCTGATGACGGCGAAGGTACTGGGAGAATGACAGTGCAGACGGTGAAGCAGACACTTGAACAGCAACGCGCCCGGGACGCTTGGGAAAAAAGCGGCCTGGGTGTCGACCGACACCGCAAGGATTACGTCAATCTCTCCAAGAGCCTGCCCGCGCTCGTCATGAACAGCGGCCTGATGCAGGTGATGGCGTTCCTCCACCAGAAGGGCGAAGGGGTCTACCAGACGGTCGCCGCCGATCTGCGCGAATGGCTGCACAAGCGGTTCGAGAACGACGTCCCGGCCGGTTTCGAGCCGTTCATGGAAGCCATGCTGAACACCGACGCGCGAACCTACCAGGCTGTGACGGTCGAGGCGTTCGCGTGGCTCAAGTGGCTGCGTCAGATGGCCGCCGCGCGGCAACGGGGAGACTGAGATGCCGATCGCCGCCATTCCTCGGTACATGCGAGCGAACGAGGCGGCGCCGGCTTCGCCAGCACTTCGATTCGGCCCGCATCTACCGATTTGGACGACCCGCAAGGATCAAAACGATGAATTCACCAGCCGAGCCGGCAACCTGCCCGGGCTGTGGACCAGAAACGACGCTGCCGCGCGCAATGCGTGGCGTAAGGTAACCAAACTCACGGACGATGATCGCCGGCGCATGAACGCCCTGGCCGTCCGGCAGTCGGCACTGCGTACGTCAGTAGCGCCGCCAGCCCTGCTTTGTCTCGAAGCCCGCGCAATCGCTCCGTTCACCACCGGCCTCGGCAACGAACATCCGCTCGAAAACGGCTTCGCGTTCCTGAATCCGTACGGGCTGCCGTACCTGCCGGGCAGCGGTGTCAAGGGTGCGGTGCGCCGCGCCGCCGAAGAACTGACGCACGCCGATTTCTTCGGTGCGTCCGGCGAACGGACCCTGCCCGACGTCTGGCGCCTGTTCGGCTTCGAACCGTGGCCCCGTCCGAAAGACAAAGTGAACCGCCAGTCGTGGAAAGAATGGGTCGACGGCTTCCCGGTCGGCAAGGCGGAGATCGACAGCTATCTCGACGCCGCCCTGCAATACGACCCCGCGGCCAGAGAGAAACTTCGACAACGCCTCGACGCTCAGCACGACGACGTCCACCGCCTGCTCGCGCTGCTGGAGGACCGCACCCTGCACGTGCGCGGCGCACTCGATTTCTGGGACGTGATCCCGAAGATCGCCGGCGATGGCCTCGCGGTCGAGATCATGACACCGCATCAGTCGCACTACTACCAGGACAACCCGCACCAGGGCAGCACTACCCCCCACGACTCAGGCAGCCCCACCCCCATCAGCTTTCTCACAGTACCGGCCGAATCCGAATTCACGTTTCACATCCGTTGCGACGTCGCCCGGCTGCAACGGATCGCGCCACGGCTTGCCCGAAACGGGCGCTGGAAGCACCTCGTCGAAGCCGCCTTCGAACATGCGTTCAGTTGGCTCGGATTCGGCGCCAAGACGGCCGCCGGCTCTATGGTGCGATGCAACGTGACCGGAAACGGGAAGACAGGGTCCGTCGCGACGACGCCGATCATGCGCGCCGCGAGCAGGTCGAACGGGAAAACAGGGCGCAGGCGGAGCGAGACGCCAGGGAGCGCGAAGAACGGCTGGCGGCACTGGACCCGCTCGACCGGGACATTCAGAAGATGCTCGACGCCCGTCCCGACAAGGGCGTGCCGGAAATCACCGCGATCATTCAGGCGATCAAGGCGGACCGATGGAACGGAACCGCCAAGATGGAGGTTGCAAAGCGGCTGAAGGACCGGATGGCGGCCGACAAGAAGTGGAAGGAAACCAGTCGGAAGAAAAAGCCGGACAGGGACAAGGACTACCAGAACACGCTGCTCGTCAAGCGCTGGCTGCACGGACTGGACGGTGAATGATGCACCCATCGATCGAACGCCACCGCGCCGAGATCCGCGCCCTTGCCGAACGTCGTGGTCTGCGCAACGTCCGGGTGTTCGGATCCATGACGAGAAGCGACGCCACAGAAACCAGTGACATCGACTTGCTGGTGTCGCTGCCGCGTGACCGAACAGGCTTGGCGCTGGGCGGACTGCTCATGGACGTGCAGGATCTACTGCAACGTCGAGCGGATGTGGTCACCGAGCGCGGGCTGCATCCGGCGCTGCGCGAGCGCGTAATGATGGATCCTCCCCATCCCATCCACGTGAACGACCGCGCAAGGGCGGCCCGCCGCAAGTGAGGCTCTCGTCATTCCACCCAGTCGGCGATGAAGATGTTCGTGTCCCCCAGGGCCGCGGCGTCGCGGTTGGACGCGAAGATCAGCTTGGTGCCGTCGGGCGAGAACATCGGGAAGCCGTCGAACACGTCGGTGAACGTGATCTGCTCCAGGCCGGTGCCGTCGAGGTTGATCATGAACAGGTCGAAGTTCCGGCCGTCCGGGTTGTGCAGGTTCGACGAGAAGATGATGCGCTCGCCGTCGGGGTGCCAGTACGGGGCGAAGCTGGCCCCGCCGAAATCCGTCACCTGCCTGACGTTGCTCCCGTCGGCGTCCATGACGAAGACCTCGACCGCGGTCGGGCGCCAGAGGCCCTGGTCGAGCAGCCGCTTGTAGTCGTCGTACTCCGGCCCGTCCGGGATCTCCCGGCCGCGGAAGATGATCTTCGAGCCGTCGGGCGAGAAGAACGCGCCGCCGTCCGGACCCTGCCGGTGGGTCAGCCGGCGCACGTCGGAGCCGTCGCCGTTCATGGAGTAGATCTCCATGTCGCCGTCGCGCACGCTGGTGAAGACGACGCGGCCGTCCGGACCGATGGTCGCCTCGGCGTCGTAGCCCGGCTCGTCGGTGAGCCTGGTCAGCCCGCTGCCGTCGGTATTCGCGCGGAAGATGTCGAACGTGTCGTAGACGGCCCACACGTAGCCCATCCGGAAGCTCGGCGGCGGCGGACACTCGGCGCCGCCCAGGTGCGTCGACGCATAGATGATGGAGTCGCCGCCCGGGTAGAAGTAGCCGCAGGTGGTGCGGCCGTCGCCGGTGCTCACCATCTGCTGGTTCGAGCCGTCCAGGTCCATGCGGAAGATCTGATCGCACGGCACCCCTTCGCGGGTCGACTGAAAGATGATCTGCTGCCCGTCGAACGAGAAGTAGGCCTCGGCGTTCTCGCCGCCGAAGGTGAGCTGGCGGACGTTGGCCAAGTGGACCTCGCCGCCGCCACCGTCGCCGGTGCTCCGTCCGGCGACCGGCTCCTGGGCGGGAACGCCGCCCGCGAGCGCGACCACGAGGGCCGGCGCCGCGAGCATGCCAATCAGCGTCGAACGGTCATGGAGATGGTTCTGCACAACGCACTCTCCCGGGGGGTGCGGCCCTCCGTAACGGTCGGACCGCGCGCTATTGCCGGCCCACGAGCTCCAGCAGCCCGAGGGTGAGCCATGGTACATAAGTGATGACGAGCACGCCAATCCCGAGGATCACCAGCAGCGGCACCGACGCGCGGTAGACCTGCAGCAGCGGGCGGTCGAAGCGGTAGGAGGCGAGGAACAGGTTCAGTCCGACCGGCGGGGTGAGATAGCCCAGCTCCAGGTTGGCGATGAAGATGATGCCGAGGTGCACCGGATCGATGCCGTACGCCGCTCCGATCGCGCTGATGAGCGGCACCACGACGACGATGGCCGAGAAGATGTCCATCACGCAGCCGACGATCAGCAGGAAGACGTTGAGGGCGAGCAGGAACAGCAGCGGCGACTCGATGTGGGACTGCGTCCACTCCAGCAGCCGGAACGGGATGTCGACGTCGACCATGTAGGCGGTGAACCCCTTGGCGACGCCCAGGATGATCAGCACGCCGCCGATCAGCACCACGCACTCCCGGAACGCCTGCTGCAGACCGGGCCCGAGCCGGAAGTCCCGGTGCACCAGGCCGGTGACGATCGCCGCGTAGAGGGCGGTGAGGGCGGCGGTCTCCACCAGGGTCGCGCGTCCGCTGAGGAGCGCGCCCAGCACCACCAGCGGCAGGGCCAGCTCCCACTTCGCCGTCCACAGCGCGTCGCGCGCCTCCGCCCAGTTGAAGGCGTGGCGGCCGGCGCCGGTGACGATTCCCTCGCGCATCCCCCAGGCAGCCACCAGGGCGATGAGGAGCACGCCGGGCAGGATGCCGCCGATGAACAGGTTCTCCGGCGCGGTCTGGGCGACGATGGCGTAGAGGATGAGCGGCATCGCCGGCGGCAGCAGCAACCCGAGCGATCCCGACGCGGTCAGCAGGCCGACCGAGAAGCGGTCGCGGTAGCCGTCCTTGAGCAGGGCGGGAAGCAGCAGCCCGCCGAGGGCCAGGATCGTCACGCCGGAACCGCCGGTGAAGATGGTGAAGAACGCGCAGACCACGGCGCAGACCACCGCCGTCCCGCCCGGCATCCAGCCGACCAGCGCCCGGAACACCCGCAGCAGGCGCTCGGACGACTGCCCCTGGGCCAGGATGAACCCGGTCAGCGTGAACAGCGGGATCGACGGCAGGTGCGGCTCGGTGGCCAGGTCGTAGGCGTAGAGCGGCACCGCCGCCGGGTCGAAGGCGTCGACCATGTAGAGGAAGACCGCCGCCCCCGCCAGCACCGTGAAGATCGGCGCCCCGGCCAGGGCCGCGAGCACCACGAGCACCACCCACGGCCAGCCGGGACCGCCCGACAGCACGCACGACGCGTCCTCGCCGAGCCCGCAGGCGGCCCCCGTTCCGCTCAGCCAGATCCCCGTGAAGATTCCGGCCGCAGCAGCAGCACGAGCGCCCCAGTCCCCGGCCCGCCACCCCAGCCGCACCGCGATGACGCCGAACGCGAACGGCAGCACCAACTGGAAGACCCACGACGGCACCCCGAGCGCGATCTCGCCGCCCACCTCCATCTCGATGGCGACGACATCGATGGCCGACCAGGCCAGCAGCGCGGAGACGGCGGCGCCCACCGTGGCCGCGAACGCCTGCGCGACCCGCCGAGCCGTTCCCTCCGGTATGAAGGTGGCGGTGGCGAGAGCGATCAGCTTGTTCCGACGGGCGGCGAGACCGGCACCGAGGAAGCCGACCCACAGGGTGAGGTGCTGGACGAACGGAATGGATCCGGGGATGCCTCCCGAGACGATGGGGCGGACGACGATCTCGGCCAGCGGGAGCAGTGCCATCGCCGCGAGCGCGCCGGCGGCGACCAGCTCTTCTGTCCGGTGAAGGAACCCGAGCACGGGCGCCGCGCGGCGACTGACGGCAGGCAACGCGTTCATTCGGCCCTCCCCACGAAACGTGCCCCACGGTCTGGAACGCATCCACCCGCGGCAGCCGGAGGCGGCGCCGGGAGTCCGGCTTGTACCTCCACTGCCACTGCCGGCAGCAAGCCCCGCGCGATCATGTCTCGTCCCGCAACAGCGACGCCTGCCGAACCGCCTGATACCGGACCGGCTTCATGAACTTCCTGACGCGCTTGTCCTTTATGCCCCTTGCAAGCCAACGGGTCACCTGTTTCCTCTCCAAGCCGTCCCTCTCCAAGTCGCGATGTCCGTGAATGTCGTCGACGCCGAGGGGCTCGGAAACGGTCACGTCATCCATCCACTCCAGGAACCGGCGATAGAAATCGGGAGGATGTGCGACCTGCCGCCGCTCGTCCGGGATTCCGCCGCCTCCCGCCGGCTCCGGCTTCACCGTCGCGACCGCTGCGCCTTCACTTCCGGTGTCCTGCGGACGGTCGGCTTCAGGAACCGGCGGCTCCTGACTCCCGGCTTCGCTCCCCGCTGACAAAGCGAGCAGACTGTCCCGCCCGATCCACCAGTGCGCGCCACGCCTGACGAGCTCGGAGTTTCCGGAATCCGGATTGTCGTTCCGCTTGACCGACAACGGAACCCACGCCGCCTTCAGATTCTCGACGGCTCCGTGCCAGGTGCCGCCCTTTTCGGAGGTGCTGCTCACGACGACCCCGGCGTCGGCAAGACAGTAGATGTACTTGTTGCGCGACATCGCGCTGCCCACGTGAAAACGCGCCTCCGGGTTGAACGACGTGACGAGCGCCAGATCGTTCGACACGAGGTACTTGCGGTACTTCGCCGACGTGGCGGAGCGCAGCAGGCTGTCGGCCAGAACGCCGACCGCCGTTCCCTCCCTCCCGAGGGCGCCCAGCATGGCGCACTGGTCGATGCCCCTGGCGCCCCCGGAGACGATGGTCTTTCCCTGCTCCGCGGCCTGCCTCCCCAGCTCTTCCGCGAAACGCAGATCGTCGTCTTCGGCTCTGCGGGATCCCACCACCGCTATACCGCCCGCGTTCAACAGGCGGCTGGCGCCGCAGCCGAAGAGTGCCGGCGGCGCCTTTGCGCCGAGGCGCTTCTTCAACCGCTCCGGGTAGTCGGCGTCCGACCGCGTCAGCACCCACAGACCGGCCCGCTGCCACTTCTCGAGAGCGAGTCCGAGCGCGGCGCCCCGATCCAGCAGCGCCTCCAGACGCGCGAGCGGAATGGCCGCATCCTCCCAACCGGCGACGCGATCCTGCCAGCCGCTGTCCAGCAGCGAAGCCGGCGCGAGGTCATGATCCCTCAACCAGACCGCGAACCGGGCCCATTCGCGGTTGGACAGCGGCTTCACGCTCCCGTGATCGGACTTGCCGAGTGACGCCGTCAGCAGCAGGACGGCCTGAGCCTGCGGTGTCGGATGCATGTCAGGCGCCTGGGTTGGAAGTCGCCAGCGCCAAGGGCCGGACAGGGCCGCAACCCGCCCGCCGGAGCAGCGCGGCGACGACCGTCAGTGTCCACCCCGAATCGACCACGTCGTCCACGAGCAGCACGGGACCGTCCGGCAGGTCGCCCTGAACCGCGAACACGCCGTCCAGATTGCGGCACTGGTGCGCTGCGTTCTGTTGCTCCTTCTGCGGAGCGTTGCGCTTCACCTTGATCACGACCGGCGCGAACGGCAGCCCCAGCGCGGTCGCAAGGCGCTCGGCGAAGTCAGGAACCAGCGTCGGCCGATCGTACGACGGCACGCAGGTGACCCACAGCGGCGGAGGATCCGGTCGCCAGCGGTTGCGAACCATCTCGGCCGCGGCGTCGATCAACTCGTCCCGGAAGCGCCCGGCGCCCTTGTCCCGGGCGACGACCTCGCCCCAGCCCGCATCGCCCCAGCGCGAAAGTACGCGGCCCGTTCCGGCATCGAGCACGCCCGTGAGATTCCCCGTGAAGCCGTATTCGGGAAGCAGACCGCTCCGCACCCGCTTCCTGCACTCCAACGGCATGTCGGCCTGACGAAGGAAACGGGTCGCCGCGACCACCCGATCCGGGGTATACGTCGGCTCGACGACGGGACTCCCCCGGCACGAGGCGCATTTGCCGCAGGGCCGCGGGTCGGGGTCGTCGAGCGCTCCGGCCAGAAACGCCATCAGACATCCCGGTTCGTCGATGTAGGACTGCACCTCCCGCCATTCCGTCTCGCGCTGCCGCGTCAGTCGCTGCATGCGCGCATGGTCCATCCGAAAGGCGACCGGCGTTCTCCGCCACTTGGCGCCGTCTTTCGTGATCGGGGCCGGATTGTCCACGGACAGCACCTTGAGGACCTTCTCTATCTGTCCGTAGCGCAGGTTCAACGAGGCCTCCAGCTCCCGGACGCTCAGGCCGTCGCTCTCTTCGAGCGCGTCGAGGACCGCGGTCACCCATTGTTCTCTGGGAAACGCGGTGTTCCGAAAGTACTCGTGGATCTCCGCGTCTTCGGCGCCCGACAGGAGTATCCCGAGCGCGCGCTCGACGCCCCGTCCGGCGCGGCCGACCTGCTGATAGTAGGCGACGATGGATCCCGGCGCCTGGTAGTGCACGACGAACTCGAGGTCGGGCTTGTCGTAGCCCATTCCCAGGGCCGTGGTCGCCACCAGCGCCTTCAGCTCGTTGCGGCCGAGAGCCCGCTCCAGGCGGCGGCGGTAGGCGTTGGAGTCCTCGTAGCGCTCGTGGGTGACGTCGCTGTGGTAGGGGCGCGCGACGACCCCGCTTTGACCATTCCCGCACAGATTCAGCCACGCCGAAACCTGTTCCGCATCCCGCTTCGTCAGCGTATAGATGATCCCGGTCCCCGGCAGATCGTCGATGTGGTCGGCGAGCCACGCAAGGCGTTCCGCCCGCGTCGGCAGACGCATGGTCTGCAAGAGCAGCGTTTCCCGCATCAGGGCGCCGCGCTGGACGACCGTCCGGCCGAGCTGTGTCCGGGCATCCGCTATCACGCGGTCGTTGGCGGTAGCGGTCGTGCCGAGTATCGGCATGTTGTCCGGCATCCGTTGCAGGACGTTGAGCAGACGCCGATAATCGGGACGAAAATCGTGACCCCAGTCGGAGATGCAGTGCACTTCGTCCACCACCAGGAGTCCTGTGCGGGCGGAAACCGGCAGCAGTACGTCCTCCACGAATTCATCGTTCGCCAGCCGCTCGGGAGACACCAGCAGCGCGTCGACTTCGTCGGCGCGCACCGCGCGCTGCACGGCCCGCCACTCGTCCCTGTTCGTGGAGTTGATCGTGAGCGCCCGGATGCCGAGGCGTTCGGCAGCCTGTATCTGATTGCGCATGAGGGCCAGCAGCGGCGACACGATCAGAGTCGGCCCGCGGCCGCCGTCCCGCAGCACGCGCGTCGCGATGAAATAGACCGAGCTCTTGCCCCAGCCGGTTCGTTGGACCACGAGCAGCCGTGACCTGTCGTTCACGATCGAGTCGATGGCCTCCCACTGCCCGTCGCGGAAGACGGCGCCGGCGTCGTCGAGCTGCCGCCTGAGGAGCGCGAGGGCCGTCGACCGGTCGGTCATGCGCGTCACGAGCGATGCGGTTCCTGCATCGAACGATCGTGCCAGGGTTCATCCTCGTCTCGACCGGGCGTTACAGATCCGCGGTTCGCCAATCACTCAGTCCAGCGACGATGCACTCTTCGAGCCACACGCGGAATCGATCCTCGATGGACGTCGGATCCTCCCGATAGTTGATTTGAAACACGGCCCGCGCCAGCGCCTTGGCCGGGCCGGATTCTCTGTCGTTTCTGTCGGTCTGCACCCGCTGGAAGAACACCGCGCAACAGGCGAGCACGCCCCTGAATTCATGACCGATGCCGTGAAACGCAATCAACAGTTGGCTCTGGTTCGCATTGTGGATCACGAGCCGGACCCATGCGCGATACGTCTCCATGTTGGCGAAGTACTCGAGCGCCTTCGCTCCGGCGACGATTTGTCGCCGGAAATAGTGACTGCGGGCGTCGCGATCGCTCGCCCCGTCCACGAACACCGTAACGTGATCGAGCAGAGGCCTGACCTCCCTGTCGAAAGTCACCGTCACCTGTCTCAGCCGCTCTTCCGCGATTCGCCGGAGTTCTTCGGCCCGATCCTTCACGGTGTTCCACTCCGCCAGCAGCGCATCGCGTCGATGCTCCAGCTCCCTCCGGGTCGAACGGATCAGGTCCTCCGCGATAACCAGCCTTCCGACGTCGCGGGACAACCCGAGCGCCATCACGAATTCCCGTCGCTGAATCTCGGAAAAGAAGACGACCAGGGGCTTCAGGTCTCCCAGATCAGCCGCCTCCAGGGCGTCGAGGTACGTGCTCTTGCTGGCGCTTCGCACCACCAGCGGGAAACGGACCGCCTTCACCAGCACCATGGTGGCGGATCATGGACGCAACGGTTCCGGCGTCGCGCCGGCCCCGTGGGGTATCAGCGCCGCGTCGATGCCGTGCTCGATCAGGATTTCGGTTACGCCTCTGTCGAAATCGTACACCCGCTCGATCAGGCCGGTCTCGATCGCCCATTCCCGGCGCAATTTCTCGTTGAATTTCGGCAGCGCCTCGGAATCCGCGAGCCGTTCACGCTCTTCCTGCCAGACTCCGGCCAACGCCGCGAGCTCGCCCTGCTCCAGCAACGTCGGATCGACCTCGTAGTCGCGGATCGGATGCCACTCGTGTCCGCCGTTCATCCACCCCATCCCCAAGCCGGCTCGATTGTCAGTTGGCCCGGAACTCGGTGCGGGCGGCGACCGCCGCGTCGTAGATGCCCGCCGGCACCCGGCCGCCGCGCCAGGTCGCCGTCAGCCGCGCGGCCACGGCCCGGAACTCTGCCGCTTCGGCCGCGCCGACCGCCGACACGCTCAGCCCCCGCTTCTGCATCTCGGCCACCGCGTCCCGGTCCTGGCGCGGCACCTCCTCGAACAGGAAGTCCTGCGTCTCCGCCGCGGCTTCGCGCAGCGCCCCGCGATCCGCTTCACCGATGCGGGCCCAGGCCCGCTCGGTCATGACGGTCGCGCCGAAGACCGGGCTGAGCGGGACGTCGAGCATGTGGGACGTCTGCCGGTACCACTGGAAAACCAGCGCGCCGTAGGGCGGGCTCGGATAGGCGTCGATGAGCCCGGTGTTCAGCCCCATGAGCACGTCGGTCAGCTCCAGCGGCACGGGTTCGAAGCCGTTCTCCCGGTACCAGCGCACCATGCCGTCGTCGCCGGCCGACGTGAACAGCTTCGCCGCCTGCAGGTCGCGCATGTTGCGTATCGGGCGCGCCGAGAAGATGTGCGCCCAGCCGCCGTGCCCCCAGTTGAGCAGGACGAGGCCGTTGTCCGCGAGCGCCTCGCGCAGCCGCGGCGTGAGCGCCTCGAGCACGTGCAGCGCCTCGGCGTCCGACTCGAAGAAGAACGGAATGCCGAAGACGTTGAACGTCTCGTCGACCTCCGTCAGCCCTGGCAGGGTCAGCGCCGCCACCTGCGGGTTGTTCAGCCGCATCCGCCGGATGATGGTCGACTCGTCGCCGGTGGTCCCCCGCACCTGCAGGCGGACGCGCCCGTCGGTGGCCCGCTGCCACGCCGATGCCATCTGCCGCAGCGAGCGGTCCCAGACCGAGTTCGCCGGCAGGATCGTGCCGAGCCGGAGGTTGGCGCGCTGGGCTTCGAGCAGGACGGGGCTCGCCAGCAGCGCGACGGCGACGGCCAGGCGAAACGCTTTCATGGTCGGTTCTCCAGCTCCTCGTCGAGCCCGTCGAACGGCTCGAAGAACAGATCGTCGATGTGATCCAGCAGCACCCGGGCCCGCTTCTGCGCGATCAGGTTCAGCAGCCGGTTCTCCGGCGCCTCGTCGGGGTCGATCGCCAGGGCGGTCTCCAGCAGGTCGCGGAACTCTCCGCGGTTCTCCTCGGCGACGGAGACGCCGGTGGCCAGCGCGACGTAGGGGCCGGCATCCTGCCCGTCGGACAGCTCGACGGCCCGGGTGAAGTGCTCCCGCGCCCGGGCGTACGACCCGCCCATCGCCTCGCCCACCGACTCGAGGGTGATGAAGGCGGAATGCAGCGCGCCCCGCTCGAAGTCCTCGTCGAGCGCCAGCGCCCGGTCGAGCAGGGCGCGCGCCGCCGGCAGGTCGGCGACGAGGGCGGGCCGATCCAGCCCGAGCGAGATGGCCAGCATCCAGGCGCCGCCCAGGTAGTACAGGCTCTCGACCTCCTCGGCCTCGAAGACCGCCGCCGCCGCCTCGGGGTCGGACTGCAGCCGCGCGGCGATGCCGGGATGCGCGACCTCGACGTTGCGCAGACCGTAGTCCCGCGCCCGCAGATACATCCGCCGCGCCCGCTCGTTCAGATCCAGCGCCAAGTCGTAATCATCCCACTCGGCGACGGCCGCGTCCGCCTGCAGGAAGGCGTTGGCGTAGAGTACGAACCCGGTGTTGGCGAACAGCAGCACGTCCTGCCGCACGGGGTCCGCCTCTATGATCGACTCGATCGTCTTGAGCAGGAACGGCAGGGAGTCGCGGACCAGCTCCGGGTCTTCCTCGGAGAGATAGACGGCGGGATTGACCAGGGTCGGCAGCACCGCGTTGACCGCCATGGTGCGGAGCGAGCAGCCCGCGAGGACCGGCGCCGCCACGGCGATGAAGACGATGCGTACGCCGAGCCCGCATACTTGCCTAGCCATCTGAAACCTGCTCAACTGGGGATCTTATCAGGCCGCTTGTCCCGAGCCGCGACGGGTGCGACGGGTGCGACCCCGCCGCCATGCGCGCGGCGCGGCACGTGGCACGCGCGGCAGCATGAACGACGTGTGTCCCGAGGTCCCCCAACGACCGCGCCGGGGATTGCAGGCAGTGATGCAAGCCATGTCACGTTCGCGACGGTTGACCGGTTTCGCACCGATTCCCGCCGGCTGGTTCGTCATGGGCAGCGCCGCCGGACAGCCGGACGAGGCGCCCGTGCACCGGGTCTGGGTCGACGCGTTCGAGCTGGCCGTCGACCCGGTCACGCGCGCCGAATACGCCCGCTTCCGGGAGGCCACCGGCCGCGCGGCGCCGCGCGAGTGGGACAACCCGCGCTTCGCCGCCCCCGCTCTGCCGGTGGTCGGTGTGAGCTGGAACGACGCGGTGGTCTACTGCCTGTGGCGGTCGTCGCAGGGCGAAAGACCGGTGCGGCTCCCCACCGAGGCGGAATGGGAGCGGGCGGCGCGGGGCGGACGGGACGGCCGGGACTATCCGGGGGGCGACGCCGTCCCCGCCTGGATCCCGAACCGCGGCCGGGGCCCGCTCGACGGACCGTGGCCGGTCGACCTCGGCCCGCCCAACGACTTCGGGGTGCGCGGCATCGCCGCCAACGTCCACGAGTGGTGCGCCGACTGGCACGCGAGGGACTTCTACGCCCGCTCACCGGCGCGCAATCCGGTCGGTCCGCCGAGCGGCCGGCGCCGCGCGTCGCGCGGGGGATCGTGGCGCCACGCGGTCACCGTCAGCCGTGTAGCCGCCCGCAGCAAGCTCGACCCGTCGTTCCGCTACACCGACTACGGCTTCCGGATCGCCCGCGATGTCTGAGCGCGCCGCCGAACGTCCCCAGCGGGGCCCGGCCGCGCGTCCGACGACGGCTTCCGGGTCGCCCGCGACGTCCGAGCGGGAACCCGCGGGCCGCGAGTCGGCCGCCCGACGGCCGGGCGGCGGCGCCGAGCTTGCCCTCGCGCTCGACGTCGCCCGCGCGGTTCGGACGGCCGGCGGCCGGGCACTGATCGTCGGCGGCTGGGTGCGCGATCGGCTCCTCGGCATCGAATCGAAGGACATCGACGTCGAGGTCTACGGCCTGGCCGCGGACCGGCTGCAGGCGGTGCTTTCGGGACTCGGCGCGGTCAACCGTGTCGGCGCCAGCTTCGCCGTTTTCAAGCTCGGGCCGCTCGACGTCTCGCTGCCACGCACCGAATCGAAGGCAGGCCGCGGCCACCGGGGGTTCACCGTGACCGGCGATCCGAACCTGCCGCTCGAAGAGGCCGCCCGCCGCCGCGACTTCACCGTCAACGCCATCGCCTGGGACCCGCTGACGCGGGAGCACCTCGACCCGCACCGGGGCGGCGACGATCTCGCTGGGAAGCGCCTGCGCATGGTCGACCCGGCGACCTTCGGCGACGACAGCCTGCGGGTGCTGCGCGCGACCCAGCTCGCGGCGCGCCTCGAGTTCGAGGTCGACGAGCCCACCCGCGCGGTCTGCCGCGGGACCGCCCTCGACGATCTGCCGGCCGAACGGGTGTGGGGCGAGATGGAAAAGCTGCTCCTCCGCGCCGCCCGGCCGTCGCTGGGCTTCGACCTCGCACGGGATCTCGGGGTCGTCGAGCGGCTGTTCCCCGAGCTGGCGGCGCTCGTCGACTGCCCCCAGGAGCCGGAGTGGCACCCGGAGGGCGACGTCTGGATCCATACTTTGCTCGTGGTCGACCAGGCCCGCCGGCGGATCGACGACCTGCCGCGGCCGCAGCGGATCGCGGTCATGCTGGGGGCCGTGTGCCACGACTTCGGCAAGCCGGCGACCACCGCGTACGTCGACGGCCGCATCCGGTCGCTGAACCACGAGGAGATGGGCGTGCCGCCGGCCACGGCGTTCCTCGACCGGCTCAACGTCCACACCTTCGACGGCTACGACGTCCGGGCCCAGGTGCTCGGCCTGGTCGCCCACCACCTGAAGCCGGGGATGTGGCATGCCGCGCCCAAGGTCGGCGACGGCGCGTTCCGGCGGCTGGCGCGGAAGGTGGACCTGGAGCTGCTGGCCCGGCTCGCGAAGGCCGACTGCCTGGGCCGTACCGGCGATTTCGACTGCTCGGCGATGGACTGGTTCCTCGACCGGGCGCGGTCGCTCGGCGTCGAGCACGCCCCCCCGCCGGCGATCCTCATGGGCCGGCACCTGCTGGCCCTCGGTGTGCCGCCCGGTCCCGGCATCGGATCCATTCTGAAGCAGGTCTACGAGCGCCAGCTCGACGGGGGGATCACGACGCTGGAGGAAGCGACCGCCGCGGCCAGGGCGCTGCTGGACGGCGTGCGTGACTGAAGCTCAAGCCGTTGTCCAGCGAACGTTCCGGCGTTCGCGCGACCGGGCGGGGCGCGCAGGGACGGTCCGCGGGACTCGAAGTCGGCGCTATCGAGTGCGCAGCCGGCGAAGCTGAATCTCGTTGGCCGTGCGCTGCGCGGCGGGTGAGCGGGATCTCGGCGTCCTCCGGGCGGCCCTCGCCGCTGCACGACACCGAACAGAACGCGCCGGCCGAACCAGCGCTGTCGCTATAGTTGGTTACAGGCGGGAGAACGATGGGACGACGTGCAACCCAGCGCCGCAGGGCGCGCCGGGAGCGGGGCGGTCGCCGCTCCGCGAGCCACGGTCCGCCGAGGCGTGGCCCGGCGAGCCGCGGTTCGGCGCCCGGCCCGCACCCGACCGTCGGGGTTCCGGCGCTGGCCGCCATCTTCGCGACGGCGCTGATCGTCCGCCTCGTCCACGTCTGGCAGCTCGGCGCCTCCCCGTTCGCCGACCTCCTGCTCGGCGACTCGGCGGGCTACGACCGGTGGGCGCGTGAGCTCGCGGCCGGCGACTGGCTCGGGTCGGAGGTCTTCTACCAGGCGCCGCTCTATCCCTACCTGCTCGGCGTGGTCTACGCCGTGCTCGGCTCGGACGTCACCGTCGTGCGCGTCTGCCAGACGGTACTGGGCGCCGGCTCGGCCGTCCTGCTCGCCGCGGCCGGAGGGCGGTTCTTCTCGCCGCGGGTGGGCATCGCCGCCGGGGTCGTGCTGGCCCTCTACGCGCCGGCGATCTTCGTCGACGCGACCCTGCAGAAGTCGGTGGTCGACGTCTTCCTGCTGACGGGACTGCTCTGGCTGGTGAGCCGTACCCTGGACGGCGCGCCCGCGGCCCGGCGCTGGCTCGGCATCGGCGCGCTGCTCGGCGCGCTCTGCCTGACCCGCGAGAACGCGCTGATTCTGGTGGCGGCGCTGGGCGTCTGGCTCCGGCTGGAACGGCGGGAGCGGCGCGACTGGCTGCGGCAGGCGGCGCTGGTGGCGGCCGGCGTCGCCATCGTGCTGGCCCCGGTCGCCCTGCGCAACGGCGTGGTCGGGGGGGAGTGGCACCTGACCACGTCGCAGTTCGGGCCGAACTTCTACATCGGCAACAACGCGGAAGCGGACGGCGCCTACCGGCCGCTGCGCTACGGCCGCGGCGACGCCGCGTTCGAGCGCGACGACGCGACGGCGCTGGCCGAGGCGGCGGTGGGACGCGACCTGACCCCGGCAGCGGTGTCGCGCTACTGGGTCGGGCGGGCGCTCGACGACGTCGTAGCGGCGCCGGGGCGCTGGCTGCGCCTGCTCGTCCGCAAGACGGCGCTCACCTTCAACGCGGTCGAGGTGATCGACACCGAGAGTCAGTACGCCCACGCGGAGCACTCGTTGCCGCTGGCCGCGACCGGGTGGCTCACCCACTTCGGGGTGCTCGTGCCCCTGGCCGCGGTCGGCATCGCCGTCACGTGGCCGCAACGGCGGCGGCTCCTGCCGCTGTACCTGATGCTCGGGCTCTACGCGGCGAGCGTGATCGCGTTCTACGTCTTCGCACGCTACCGCTACCCCCTGGCGCCGTTTCTCGTGCTGTTCGCGGCGGCGGGCGGCGACCACCTGGTCGGCGTCGCGCGGCGCACCGCCGTTCTCGCCCGCCCTCCCCTGGTCGCGGCGGTCGTCCTCCTGTGCGCCGCCGGCGCCAACTGGCCGCTGCTGTCGAAGAGCCACATGCGCGCCGCGTCCTACAACAACCTGGCCACCGCATACCGCGAGCGGGGCGATCTGCCGCGGGCCATCGCACTCTACGAGACCGCCCTGACCCTGGACGAGAACTATGCGCAGGCGCACAGCAACGTCGGAAGCGCGTTGGCCGCCAGCGGGAAACCGGAACGCGCCATCGAACATTACCGGCGGGCCATCGAGATCGACCCCGGCACCGGCGACCTGCGCTACAACTACGGCAACGCGCTGCTCGCCGCGAACCTCCACGCGGAGGCGGCCGAGCAGTTCCGTTTCGCGGTGGAAGCCTGGCCGGAGGACGCCGAGGCGCACAACAACCTCGGCATCGCGCTCGCCTCGGCGGGCCGCATGGCGGATGCGGCGGAGGCCTTCCGGGAGGCGGTCCGGCTCGACCCGGCGGGCGCCCTCGCGCACCGCAACCTGGGCATCGCACTGGAGGAGCTGGGCGATGCGGACGGCGCGCAACGCCACTACGCCGAGGCGCAACGGCTGGAGGCAGAAGCCCCCGATACGCGCTGACCGGCCGCGTCCCCACCGGTAGCCGGACGACCGCCGCGCGGGCGCGCAGCCGCTGTTCCTGCCACCGCTGACGGATCACTCCGGCCGGAACGGGTCCGCCGCGCGGGTGCGCGGTCTCGCCCGCTATTGTCCCTGGCCCTCCGTCATCCGGCCGGCGGTCAGATCCTGGCTGTCGATCGAGTACTTGATCCAGCCCTCGAACATCTCGTCCCAGCTCTGCTCGCCCCAGTACACCTCCTTGTGCGGCGCCGGGTTGTAGCGGTTGCGGTACGAGTTGTCGTAGTGGCCCTCGACGATCAGGGTGCTCCCGCCGGGGATCCGCAGCGGCTCCACCAGCTCGAACTCGGTCTGCCAGTTGAAGTCGTAGCGCGGGACGTCGAGCAGCACCTCCTCGCGGCCGTCCGGCCATTCGAGGATGAACCGCATGTCCTTCCCGCGCAGATGCATGTGGGGCGAGACCGCGTAGAACGTGATCGGCTCGGCCACGTCCGTGCGCATGACGATCTCCCAGTCGTCGGCGTGGGGCGGAATGGGCGGCACCGCGCGCCGCGGCACCGCCTCGCCGTTGACCGTCACCGGCAGGGTCCGGTCGGGGGTGGTCGGCAGCGGACTCCCGATGGTGCGCGACAGCATCTCGTGCGTGACCGGACCGCGCGCCTTCCAGATGCCGATACGGGAATGGTCGGTCTCGGGCCGGCCGGTCACGTTGTAGTGCAGGCTCCAGCGGAGGAACTTCCCGGCCGGCACCCGCTTGGCGACCCCGCCGTGGAACATCTCGAACCCGCGGCCGGGCACGAAGCAGATCAGCTTGGCGGCGCCCGCGCCGAGCACGTTCGAGTCGCGGTTGCCCGCGGCCCGGATCTCCGCGGCGCTCAGCGGACGGCCGTCGAGGTGCGGCACTCCGTCGGCGATGGTCGCGCCGTCCGGCAGCGTGGTGACGTGGGCGCTCATGTGGTGGACCACGGACCGGTTGCCGGGCAGCATCTCGACCGCCTCGGCGAAGACGTCCTCCTCGAACGGGATCGCGGAGTAGATGTTGTAGTACGGCAGCTCGCCGTCGGCCGGGATCTCCATCACCACCGGCAGCTCCAGGACGATGTCCGGCGGACGGCCGCTCGGATGGTGCCACTCGTTCGCGGTGAAGACCGGCAGCGGCGGCAGGTCGGCGGGATCCCCCAGCGGGGCGCCGGCGTCGGCCCACGCCGCGACGGTGTCGATCTGCGCCTGGCCGAGGGAGCGCACGTTGCGGATCGGGACGCCCCCCGGCGCGGCATGCCACGGCGGCATCTCGCGCGAGACCACCTTGTCCCGGATGGCGCGCGCCCACGGCCGCACCTCGCGGTACGACAGGAAGGACATCGGGGCGATGTCGCCCGGCCGGTGGCAGCTCGCGCAGTGGCCGAAGACGATCGGGGCGACGTCGCGGGCGAACGTCGGTGCGGCAGCGGGCGGCGCCGGCGCCTGGGCCGCGGCAACGCCGGTCCCGATCGTCAACGCGACCGCCACGCCAACCCTCATCATCAGCGCCGCCCCCGCGCCTGGAACGAGACGCGCATCACGCACGGTAGACATCTTCGTGCTGCTCCTGATTGCTGTCCGTCGGTGTCTGCCCGTTCGCGGGCGGCTCGACCTGCCGTAGTGCCCGAGCACGGGGAACCGCGAATTCTCATTCCGCCAGCCTGCCGCTCGCCGACACGATGTAGCGAAGCCCCAGCCGCAGGACGTCCACCTGAAGCCGCCCGGGCGGAAGGCTGTCCGGCCGCTCGAAACGAATGACGTGCTGCCGCGACAGCTCCCGGTTCCGTCTCGCTATGCGAGCCGCAATGTCGCCGAGCGGGTCCTCCAGGCGCGATCCGAGGAAGATCGTCGCGTGCGACCCGCCGGTGAACTTCTCCAGGTCGCGCCCGATCGCCTCGCCCACCGACAGCCGCCGCTGCAGCGAGGCCGGATTCGGCGGCAACATCAGCAACGTGTGCGCGGTGACGCCCCGGCGCAGCAGCCGCTCGGCGACGTCCAGGAACCGGTCGGTGCGATCCGAGCTGGTCTCGCGCCCGGACGACGTGACCAGCACGATCACGGGGCGGTGCGGCCCGGTATCGGCGGCGATCCACGCTTCGGCCTCCGCCAGGCCGTCGACGAGCCGCATCGACCGCCCCCCGAGATCCATCCGGCGCAGGCCGGCCTCGACGTCCTCCAGCTCGATGGCGCCCTGCACGAGCCAGCGGGGCCGGGGCGACAGGGCCAGCAGCGACACCTCCTGGTTGGGCAGGCGCTCGAAGAAGCCGAGCAGCCCGTCGCGAACCCGATCGAAGGCGCGCGCGGCGGTGCGGCTGTTGTCCACCAGCACGACCAGCTTGGTCGGCAGGTTCGCCGGCCGTACGTCGATGACCTGACGGACGACGCCGTCCTCCCGGACGACGACCTCCGCCACCTCGAGATCGGTCACGATGGCGCCGGTCCCTCGCTCGAACGCCTGGACGTAGAGCCGCCACTGGGCGTCCGCCGGCGCCGCGAGCATCCAGACCGCGAGCGCGGCGACCAGGACGTTGCCGCCAAGCGTCCCGCACGGCGCTGAACGTAACGCCGAGTCGCGCCAGGGCGGGGTGAGAGCCATCGCCTCATCCTACTCTCATCGCGGGCCGCTGTCTCTACCGGACACGCGACCAGCGGGCGGCAACGGAGTGAAAACCATCGGCCGGTACAGGAAAACGGGCCGGCGATGGCCCGGGGACACCCCCGGCCCGACGAGCTGACCGTCGGGCCGGGGGAAGGGCGAAGTGGACTTTCGGAGTGAATCCTAGAAACCGTAGCGCATGCCGAGCTGCACCTGGCGCGGGAAGCCGCTCCCCGCCCACAGCGACCGCAGCAGCAGAAAGTCGGGGGACTTCTGGTCACCGCTCGGCGGGTCGAAGTTCGCCCGGTTGGTGACGTTGAAGACCTCGAAGAACAGATCCAGCGTCTGCCGGCTGGCCCAGCGCGCCCGGTAGCCGATCCGGGTGTCGATCTGGAGGAAGTCCGGACCGTAGCCGCCGTACGGTCCGCCGGCGTAGTCGACGGTGAACGGCACGTCGTCGGGGTTGACCGGCACGCCGGTGTACGCGTCCGGGGCGAGGAAGTCGAGCTGGATGCCGTTCCGGTTCGCGTCGATGTCGGTGTTGTGCAGGTGGAACGCGCGCCCGCTCATGTAGCGCATGACGCCGCTCAGGGTGAGCCCGCCGGGCAACAGGGTCTGGCCGCTGAAGGTGACGTTGTGCCGCCGGTCGTACTCGCTCGGCCCCCACATCCGGTCGAGGTTCAGGTTGGTCCCCACCTGGGCGAAGTTGTTGTAGGTGAACCAGAGAGTGTTCCCCACCGACTTCGACAGCGAGTAGGAGGCGCGCGCGCTCCAGCGGTCGGACAGCCGCTTCTCGAGCTGGAAGTTCAGCGCGTCGTAGCGGCTCGATCCGATGCTGCGGGACTGCCACACGTCCCCGGCGTACGAATCGCCCGGCTCCAGAGAGCCCGCCAGCACGCCGAAGACGTCGGACCGGCTCACCGGGTCGACGCCGACGCGCGTGCCCTCGCGCACCAGCGGGTTCAGGTTGACCCGCATGTGCAGATCCCGGCCGAGCATCCTGACGTAGTCCAACGAGGCCGAAACCACCGGCGTCAGCTCGCGCTCGTACCCGAACGTGATCTGGTGCACGTACGGCTGCTTGCGATCCGGATCGTCATAGATGACGGTGCCGGTGTTGAACCGCGTGGAACCGGGCGGGAACAGCTCTTCGAGCACGGCGCGGTCGATCACCGGACAGGACCCGTTCGGGTTCGCGGGACAGCCGCCCGGATCGATGCTGATCAGGCGCATCAGGTCGCCGCTCGGGGCCATCCCCGCGCGTGGCCCCGGATCGACGTCGTTCTGCGGGAACCACGCGTCGAACGAGTTGAGGTACGGCCGGTTGAAGGCGAACTGCGTGACCGCGTACCCCAGGGTCTTGTCGGTGAAGATGCCGTAGCCGCCGCGCAGCACCGAGCGGCCGTCGCCCGCGAGATCGTAGGCGAAGGACGTGCGCGGCGCGATGTTGTTCCTGTCGATCGGATAGCGGCGGCCCGGCCCGTCGAAGAACGGGTTGTTGGGGTTGTCCAGCGGAAACACCTCCAGGTCGTAGCGCGCGCCCAGGCTCAGCGTCAGCCGGTCGCTGACCGCCCACTTGTCCTGAGCGTACGCCTCCAGCGTGTAGAACCGGTGCGGCACCTCGAGCTGGCCGCCGACGCGGATCCTGAGCCGCTCCGGCCACGTGCTGTAGTCGTCCGGATCGAACACCCGATCGGTGTTGAAGTAGAAGATCCCGTTCTGGGTGCTCTGGTTCCGCCAATTCATCCAGGTGTTGTGGAACGTGGCGCCGAACTTGAGGTCGTGGTCGCCCATCCGGTCGGGCACGAACCAGGAGAAGGTGTTGGAATAGCTCCAGTGGTTGTCGGTGTTGCCGCGGGCGCTGTCCAACTGGTTGTCCGTGAACGTGTCGAACTCGTATCGCGGCCGGCATTGGCTCTGCAGCGTCCCGAACCGGTCCGCCGGCGCACCGAAGCCCCCGAGATCGCGCCAGCACGGGTTGCCGCGCCAGTACTGTTCGCGCGTGGCGGAGACCCGGACGGTGTTCACCTGCGAGGCGCCAATCACGCTGGTCCAGCTTCCGACGTAGGTCTGATCGAGGTCGGTCTCGTCCTCGAGCGCGTTCAGCGTCGCCGAGCGCCCGCCGAGCAGCTCGAACTGCGGCGCCAGCTCGCGCAGCCAGCGGAACGCCCACGTATTGCCCGCGTTGACCTGGTGGTCGAAGCGGATCAGGGTGTTCCATGCCGTCCAGTTCTCCGTGTGCGTGAAGTTCAGCTCCGGGCGGGTCGCGAACACCTTCGTGCGGCCCGGCGCGACGAGCTGCCGCTCGATGCTGGTGAAGAAGTGCATCCGGTCCTGCAGGATCGGCCCGCCGATGACGCCGCCGAACTCCTTCTTGCTGGATCCCTCTTCGTCCTTCACGCGCTGCAGGTCCGGATCCTGTGCGACGAAGTAGTCGTACGCGGTCAGCTTGTTGCTGGTGAAGTAGTTGAACAGCGCGCCGGTGAACTCGTTGGTCCCCTGTTTGGTGATCGAGTTGATGACCGCGCCGCGCGCGCGGCCGAACTCGGCGTCGAACTGGTTGGTGATGACCTGGAACTCCTGCACCGACTCGAGCGGGACGCGCGTCTGGCCCCCGGCCCACGTGCCGCTGTTGTCGTCGTTGTTCGCAGCGCCGTCGACGGCGACGTTGTTCGTCCCCGGCGTCTGCCCGTTGACGATGATCGTGTCGTTGCCGAGGCTGGTCGACGGCCGGAACTGGACCCCGGGCAGCAACGCGATGGCGGCGAAGTAGCTCCGGTTGCCGGTCGGGAGATCGGTCAGGTCGCTGGTGTTGATGGTGCCGCCGACCTCGGCCGACGACAGGTCGATGAGCGGCGCCTCGCCGGTGACGGTGACCGTCTCCTCGAGCGCGCCGATTTGCATGACGATGTCGAGGTCCAGCGTCCGGCCCACCCCGATCGCGAAGTCGGTCCGCTCGAAGGTGCTGAAGCCGGGAAGCTGGGCGGTGATGGTGAAGACCCCCGGCAGCATCTGGCCGGCGAAGTAGCCGCCGTCCCCGGTCGAGATGACCTCGCGGAACGTGCCGGTGTCCTGGTTCGTGATCAGGATGGCCACGCCCGGCAGGGCGGCCCCCTGTTGGTCGACGACGCTGCCGCGCAGCTCTGCGCGGCCCTGCTGGGCGAAGGCGTCCCCCCCGGGAGCGGCATGCAGGACGGCGACCGCGACGACGACGGTAGTGACGTTCTTCACGATACTCCTCCCCCCCAAAGAACGGAGCGACGAGGTAGACCGCACTCGAATGTGACTCGCGCCGCCAGCACCGAAATCAGGGTTGGAGCATGGAGCAAGGTGCGTGCCGTGACCCGCAATCGGGACGTCGGCGGGGACGGGTCGGCGCAACGCCATGTTTCAGGCGTGTAAACGGATACCTCGGCGGCGGTTCCGGCGCCCGTCGGGGGCGGCCGCGGTGCGCTGCGATCCAACCCACTGGATCGCAACCGCCAACTTGATGGATCGGAGGTCCCGGCGAAGCAGGCGGGGAGATGGCTCCTCGGGCTGGACTCGAATCTTGCAGCCGAAGGCGCAACAACCGAGGGACAGGCTGGGGAAGCGTTCCCCGGCCAAGGGGAAATGGCTCCTCAGGCTGGACTCGAACCAGCAACCCTCCGGTTAACAGCCGGATGCTCTGCCAATTGAGCTACTGAGGAACACGCAGGAGTGACGATCATACCATTTCCGCGCAGGCGCGGCGGCGACGCGCCGGGCGGCGCTCGGTCCGGGCGGGCGGGCGGCGCTCGGTCCGGGCGCGGCGCGGTCAGTCGTCCCCGGTAACGCGCCGCGAGGCGAGAAGCTGCACTATCGATCCGAGCAGGCCTAGCGCGAGCCAGCCCGCCGCGAACGCCTCGTGCCCGGCGAGCGGGACCAGCGGGAACAACCCGGAGACGTCGCCCTCGGTGGCGGCCATCGCGGCATCGTCCCGCGACAGCGCCAGCCCCCCGACGAGGGTCGTCCAGCCGCCGGCGAACGCCGTCGCGATGATCACCACGTAACGCCGGGCGATCAGCGCCGCGAGGGCGCCGAGCACGCACGCGGCGACCAGGAGCCAGACCTCGGGATCGCCCTCGACGGCGAGGTGCACCACGAACGCCGCCACGCCGGCCCCGAGCAGCGCGACGGCCGCTAGGTACACGGCGAGGGCGATCGCCGCCCCGGCGAGTCCGCCGGCCAGCGTGGCCCCGATGAACCACCACCCCTCCAGCCCGTCGGCGAAGGTCGGGGTGACGATGACGCCGCCGATGAAACCGTACAGCGCCAGCAGGGGCCGCAGGAGCGGATAGCCGGCGAAGCCGGCCACCAGTCCGCCGCCGAGTAGAATGACGGCGACGGGAAACTGGAGGGTGACCGACTCCATGACCCGCCGATTATGTCAGCGAGCCGGCGGCCTGTCCGCCGGCGACCTCCTGCGTTCCCGAATGCGCACCCGTCCCCCGGCAGCCGGCCGGCGTCCCGGCGCCGCCGGTCTCCTCGCCACGATCGGCGGGCTGGCGCTCTTCGGGTACTGCCTGCACGAGGCCGGCGTCGCGGAGGTCGCCGGCGGCATTCGGAAACTCGGCTGGACGTTCGCCCTGGTGCTCGCGCTGTCGGGCCTCCGCTTCGCGGCGCGCGGGCTGGCCTGGCTGCGGTGCCTGCCGCCCGGACACGGCCTCCGGCCGCGCGACCTGCTGGCCGCCTGCATCGCGGGCGACGCGGCCGCCAACCTGACCCCGTTGGGCATCGTCGCCGGCGAACCGGTCAAGGTCCTCTACCTCCGGCGCCGCGCCTCCCTCGGCCGCACGATCCCGGCGCTGGCGGTCGAGACGCTCTTCTACACCCTGTCGATGGTCGTGGCGATCGGCGCCGGCGCGGTCGCGTCCGTCGTGGTCATCCAGCGCCCGGCATCCGAATGGCTCGTCATCGCCGTGCCGCTGGCCGCGCTCGTGCTGCTGGTCGCGGGCACCCACTGGCTCGTCCGGCGTCGCGTCCGGGTCGCCGGCGCGGCGCTGCGCGGGCTGGCGCGGCTCGGCGCGGCGACCGCATTCCTCGAGCGGATCGCGGATCGCGTCCGCTACGCGGAAACGCGCATCCACGGCGACTACCCGCGAACGTGGTCGCGCGTGCTGCCCGTCGCCGCACTCGAGCTGTCGTTCCACGTCCTCGCGGTCACGGAGGTCTTCGTCGTGCTGTCGGTCATCGGCCAGCGGGCGCCGACGCTGCTGGAGGTCTTCGTCTTCGAAGCCGCGAACCGCATCGTCAACGTGGTCTTCAAGGTGGTCCCGCTGCGGATCGGGGTCGACCAGGCCGGCGCCGCCCGGGTCGCCGAACTGCTCGGGTTCGGCGCAACGACGGGTGTCACGCTGGCGACCACGCGCACGGCGCGCATGCTCGTCTGGACGGCCGCCGGCATGGGGGTACTGGTGCGCCGGGGACTCTCACCGACCCGGCTCTCCGCGCCGCGACCGCCGACGTCGGCCGTGGCGATCATGGCGCGGTCGCCCCACGGCCCGCGCGCACCGAAGAGCCGCCTGCAACCGGCGATCCCCGCCGAAGCGGACCGCCGGCGCCTCTACGCGGCCTTCCTCGCGGATACCGTGGCGACCTGTCGCACGCTCCCGGACGTCGCGGTGCGCGTGGCCTGCGCGCCCGGCGGCGGAGCGGACGGATTCGCCCGGCTGGGCATCGCCGACGTCGAGCTGCTCGCGCAGCGCGGCGACGACCTGGGGGCGCGGGAACGCAACCTGTTCGAGGATCTGTTCGCGGCCGGCTTCATCCGGGTGGTGATCATCGGTTCGGACCTGCCGACGCTGCCCGCGGCGCAAGTCGGCGAGGCGCTGCGGAAGCTGCGGCCGGGAGTGGTGACGCTCGGACCGGCCGCCGACGGCGGTTACTACCTCATCGGCCTGACGCCCCCCGCGCCGGGCGGAGCGGTTCCGGATCTGTTCACCGGCGTCCGCTGGGGAACGGCGGCGGCGTTCGACGATACGGTGCGCGCCGCGGCGCGGGCCGGGGTGGCCGTCGAGCGGATCGCGGCGTGGTACGACGTCGACGACGCGGACGGTCTTGCGCGCCTGCGGCGCGACGTCGGCCGGCCCGGCGCGGAGACGCGTGCGCGGGAGACCGCCCGCGTGCTCGAGGCCCTGACCGGGCCCGGCGAAGACGGCCGGGGTTGACGGTTACAGCTCGCGCCGGCCTTCCATCGCCTTGTGGATCGTCACGTCGTCGGCGTACTCGATGTCGCTGCCGACCGGCAACCCCATCGCGATCCGGGTGACGCGCACCCCGAGCGGCTTCAGCAGCTTCGCCAGATAGATCGCCGTCGCTTCGCCTTCCACGTTGGGATTCGTCGCCAGGATCACCTCGGCGACGTCGCCGCCGCCGACGCGCTCGATCAGGCTCCTGATGCGCAGGTCGTCGGGACCGATCCCCTGCAGCGGCGACAACGCCCCCATCAGGACGTGGTAGGCGCCGTTGAACTCCTTCGTCCGTTCGACCGCGGTGACGTTGTGGGGGTCTTCGACCACGCAGATCACGCTGCGGTCGCGGCCGTCGTGCGTGCAGTAGTAGCAGGGATCGGCGTCCGTGATGTTGTGGCAGACCGAGCAGTAGGTGATCTGCTCCTTGACGTGCCGGATGGCCCCGACCAGCGCCTCCACGTCGTCGCGCGGCTGCCGCAGGAGATGGAACGCGAGCCGTTGCGCGCCCTTGGCGCCGATGCCCGGCAACCGCTGAAGCTGATCCACCAGCGCCTGCAGCGGTCCCAGCTCGGTCATCCGCCGAGTCCCGGGAGCCGGAGGCCGCCCATCATGCCTCCCATCCTGCCGGCGACCTCCTCGTCGACCTTGCGCTGCGCGTCGTTGACCGCCGCCACGATGAGGTCCTGCAGCATCTCGACGTCGTCCGGGGAGACCACCTCGGGATCGATCGTGATGGCACGGATCTGCTTGGCGCCGTTCATGACGACCGTCACCATGCCGCCGCCCGCCGTCGCCTCGACCTCCGTGGCGGCCAGCTCACGCTGCAGGCGTTCCTGCATCTCCCGCGCCTGCTTCATCATCTGTTGGATGTTCATCGGATTTTCTCGACGTCGGTGATCTCCGCCGGAAACAGCTCCAGCATCGCCTTCACGACGGTATCCCCGAGCGCCCGCTCGCGCAATTCGTCCGCCGGACCGCCCGCGGGCGGTCCGCTCCCCGTCACCGGACCGTCCGCGGCCGTCGCCCCGGCCCCGCGGGCGCCGCCGACGCCGGAGGCGCCCCGCCCCGCTTCCCGCGCCTGCTCCTGCGCCGCCTGCTCCTGCACCGTTTCCACCGTCAGCCGGCGCCCGACCACCCTGGCCGACAGCGTCTCGAGCCACTCCCGCCTCGCCTGCAGTTGACCGGCGAGGGTCCGCCGGCCGGGCGGGAAGGTGAAGACCAGACGGTCACCCGCCAGCTCGATCCGTTGCGCCTGCGCTACGACGGTGCCATGGAAGAACCGGTTGGATCGCTTGATCTCCGCCAGCAGCGCGTCCTTCGGATCGGACTCCGCGGAACCGGTCGACGCGGGGGCCGGAGCCGCCGGCCGCGCGCGTCGGCTCGCTGCTGCAGGCGGTTTCGGCGCTGCGGAACCGGTCGACGCCGGGGCCGGAGCCGCTTCCGCGGCCGGCTCGGCGGCTTCCGACGCGTCCGCCCGGGGCGCGGTCGCGCGGGCCGTAGCGGGCGCCGGCCGGCGGGGCGGCGCCGCGGATCCCGGCCGCGCGGCGGGCGGGTGGCGGCGCGCCCGCGGCGGGGCGGCGGACGGCGAGGCGGCGCGCCCTTGCAACAACTCACTGAGCGGCATCAGCTTCCGGAGGTGCATCCAGCGGAGCAGCGCCATCTCCAGGTGGTAGCGCGGTTGCGCGGCGCTCCTGATCTCGGCCTCGGCGCGCGCGATCGCGTCGAACGCGCGCAGCAGATCCTCCCGCGAGAACCGTTGCGCAAGCTCGATCAGCCGGTCGCGTTCCCCTTCGCCGGCGATCTCCGGATCGTCGGCGCGCGACGGGTCGATCGACAGGACCAGCAGGTCGCGTATCGCCCGCGACAGCTCGCGGCAGACCAGCCGCAGGTCGTAGCCCGCCGCGACGAACCGTCCTGCGAGATCGAACACCGCGGCCGCATCTTCGTCGGCGACCGCGGTGACGGCGTCGAGCACCGGATCGCGGCCGATCAGGCCGAGCACGGTCGAGACGTCGTCGGCTCCGATCGTGTCGCCGGCAAAGGCGATCACCTGGTCGAAGGCGCTCTGGGCGTCGCGCATGCTGCCGTCGGCGGCGCGCGCGACGAGCCCCAGCGCCGCGTCGTCGATGCGGATCGACTCCGCATCGGCGATCATCCGCAACTGCCCGGCTATCCGTTGCCGCCCGATGGTCCGCAGCTCGTAGACCTGCGACCGCGACAGGATCGTCTCCGGGATCTTCTCGAGCTGCGTCGTCGCCATCATGAACATGACGTGCGGCGGCGGCTCCTCGATCGACTTGAGCAACGCGTTGAACGAATGGCTGGAAAGCTGGTGGACCTCGTCGATGATGTAGACCTTGTAGCGGTTCCGGACCGGCGCCATCGCCAGCCCGGCGATGATCACCTCGCGGACGTTCTCCACCTGCGTGTGGGTGGCGGCATCGATCTCCAGGACGTCGATGTCGCGTCCCTCGGCGATCTCGACGCACGCGTCGCACCTCCCGCACGGGTCCGGCGTCGGCCCGTCCGCGCAATTCAGCGCGCGGGCGAGGATGCGCGCGGTCGTCGTCTTCCCGACGCCCCGCGGACCCGCGAACACGAACGCCTGCGCCAGTCGCCCCCGGGCCAGCGCGTTGCGCAGCGTCTTCGTAGCCGCGTGCTGGCCGACGACGTCATCGAACCGCTGCGGCCGGTACTTGCGTGCGAGAACCTGGTAGGCCATTCGTCGCCAAGGCTCGTTCGGCGCGGCGCCGCGCAGCGAAGACCGCCGCGCGCGGACACGAATCCCGCCGCGGCCCGGAAGAGCCTGCGGCACATGTCAGTGAACTACTTAGCGCTGCTGCCTTCCGGCCCTGACGCGGTTCGTAGGCTGAAATTGCACAGGTTCCGAGCCGCGGCGCGACACGTCACCACGCGCGGACGCCCCAGTGTACGCCGCGCCGCGGAATCCGATCAACCCCGGCCCCACGTCAACCGCGACGCCCGCCGAAGGGCAGGTAAAACCAGGGATTCGCGCCCGAAGCCGCGACAGCGGCGGAGCGCCTGGAAGACCACTCTCGCCGTCAAATGGAGCGCCCAGCGGAATTTGGCGGAGAGAGTGGGATTCGAACCCACGGTAGGAGGATTACCCCTACACACGCTTTCCAAGCGTGCTCCTTCAACCCCTCGGACATCTCTCCGCGCATCGGCGCTACGACGCAGTCGACAGTCTATCAGCCCCGCCCGGTCCCGGAGAGATCACGGCGGGGGGGTCCGTCAGAAGTCCCGGCGGCGCGAGTACAGGATGACGTGCATCGCGTGGATTTCCTTCCGCTTCACGAAGCGCACCGTGTAGGTGTGATTGTACGACTGCAGCATGTAGCCGCCCCGAGCCACGTGCGCCTGCCGGACCAGCCGTTCACCGGACACGAGCTGGACGTAGACCTCGTCACCGTCCTCCACCCGGCGGCCGGGAGACACGATCGCGATCGTGTTCGGCCGGTGCGCCGGAATCATCGAGTCGCCACGGACCCGCACCCCGTAGGCGTTCGGATCGCGCAGGTCCCCCGGGCGGGATACCCACTGCACGATGACGCCCCGCTCCCGCACCCGATCGTCCCGCGTGACGCCCTCCGGCGGAGCGTCGCCCTCCGCCACCACCGGGATGTCGGCCGGTGTTTCGACTGCGGCATCGACACGAGCAGGCTCTGCGCCGGCCGCGCGGACTGTCTCCCGGACCCGGTCGTAGTCCGGGTCGACGCCCGCGAGCAACTGGTCGACCGAGCAGCGGAGGCCTTTCGCGATCTTGACGAGGGTCAGCGTTTCGAGGACCGCGTAGCGGTCGTTCTCCCAGTCGGACACCTGGGGCTGCGGCACGCCCAGCAGGTCGGCCAACGACTTCTGCGTCTGGAGACCCGCTTCCCAACGCAGCCGCTTGATGTTCTGACCGAGAGACACGGCTACAGATCGCAGCAGAGCGAACCTACGTTCAACAACCTACCTCAATCTGCTCATTGACTTGGCGGCGGAGCGAATCGTCTTTACACGTTACGTCCAACCACATTATAGTCAGATGTGGTGCTCACCAGGCAGCAACTCGCGATCCTCCGCTCCGAGCCAGGCACCAACCGCGTGGCGAAAGCCATCGCGCTCGCGGCGGTCACGCAGGCGACCGTCGCCGAGGCGCTCGGCCTGCCGCAGCCCTACGTCAGCGACGTCGCCCGGCGACGTTACAAGACCATTACTGTCGAGAACGCCAGAAAGTTCGCGAATTTCTTCGGTTGCTCCATAGAGGATCTGTTTCCGCCGGGCGACGAGGGCGCATCGTGACGCGCCGCCTCGCCCGGTAACCGAGCCCCGGAGCGGCGAGAGCCGAGACGCATCGAGAGTACCGGGATTCGAGCCTGAAGCGGCGAAAGCCGCGAAACGCCTGAATCCCACCCTCTTCGCGAAATCGGAGCGAATGCGGAGATTTGGCGGAGAGGGTGGGATTCGAACCCACGTGCCGGTTTCCCGACAAGACGCTTTCGAGGCGCCCCCGTTACGACCACTTCGGTACCTCTCCGCGTGGCGGTCTTCCATTGTATGCCGGGATACGGCCCCGCGTCAGCCAGCCGGCCCACCCGCCGCATGCCGCCTGGCGCTGAAGAACGCCTGCATCGTGCCGCGGCACTCGTCCCCGAGCACGCCGGCGACCACCACCACGCGGTGATTCAGCGCGGGATGCTCGAGCGCGCGCAGCACCGACTGCACGGCCCCGGCCTTCGGCTCGGGGGCGCCGTACACGAGCGTGCCGATGCGGGCATGCACCAGCGCCCCGGCGCACATCAGACACGGCTCGACGGTCACGTACAGGGTCGCGCCGGTCAGCCGGTAGTTCCCCGTTCGCCGGGCCGCGTCGCGCAGGGCCACGATCTCGGCGTGCGCCGTCGGATCGACCCCGCCGATCGGCTGGTTGAAGCCGCGGCCGATGATGCGCCGCGTTCCGTGCCCGACCACGACGGCGCCCACCGGCACCTCGTTGCGGGCCAGCGCCCTGGATGCTTCCTCCAGGGCCTCGCGCATGTACGCCTCGTGTTCGATCATCGCTCGCCGGACCCAGGGCTCGTACGCGACGCCCGATTATGATCGTCTCGCCCGCTGACGAGGAAGAGAACCGCACGGCTCCCTGCACCATGGCTGGACGCGCAAGGATGCTCGAGGTGGTCGTCACGGGCGGGGCCGGTTTCATAGGCAGCAACTTCGTCCACCATGCGCTCGACGCGCACCCCGACTGGCGCGTGACGACGCTGGACAAGCTGACCTACGCCGGCCGGCGCGAGAACCTGCAGGACCTGGACGCGCATCCACGGCACCGGTTCGTACACGGCGACGTCGCCGACGCCTCCGTCGCCGCGCCCCTCGTGCGTGACGCCGACATCGTGGTGCACTTCGCGGCCGAAACGCACGTGGACCGCTCCCTGACGAGCGCCGAAGAGTTCATCCGGACCGACGTGCACGGCACTTTCGTGCTTCTCGACGCGGCCCGGGAGGCTCCGCGCCTGCGCTGCTTCGTACAGGTTTCGACGGACGAGGTCTACGGCAGCGTCCCGGACGGCGCCAGTCGGGAGACCGACGAGCTGCGGCCGCGCAACCCGTACGCCGCCAGCAAGGCGGGCGCGGACCGTCTCGCCTACAGCTTCTGGGCCACCTATCAGGTGCCGGTCGTGCTCACGCGCGCCTCGAACAACTACGGCCGCCGGCAGTACCCGGAGAAGATCGTCCCCCTGTTCATCACGAACGCCATCGACAACCAGCCGCTCCCGCTGTACGGCGACGGCCTCCACGTCCGCGACTGGCTGCACGTGGACGACCACTGCCGGGCGCTCGATCTCCTGATCGAGCGGGGCCGGCCCGGAGAGACGTACAACATCGGCGGCGGCAACGCAGTGACGAATCTCGACCTGACGCACCGCATCCTGGACCGGCTCGACCGGCCCGCATCGCTGATCACACCGGTGGCGGACCGGCCCGGGCACGATCGCCGCTATTGCCTGGACACGGCGAAGCTGCGCGCGCTCGGCTGGCAGCCGCGGACCGCCTTCGAGACCGGCCTGAGCGCGACCGTGGACTGGTACGCGAAGAACGAATGGTGGTGGCGGCCGATCAAGGCAGGCAACGAGGACTGCCGCACGTCCTGCGACCGGCGGTACGCCCGCCGCGGATGAACGGCCGGCGGGCTGCTGTTACGCGGGGAGGTCAACGCTCCCCGGACGGCTGCAGGTCGAAGACGTCGGCGCGCTCGGTTTCGTCACTCGCAATCGATTCCGAGCCGGCGACCACCGGCGGGCGGCGAATGAACGGGCGGGTCGATTCGGATGCCGCCGGGACCTTGGCCGCCAGGTCGTTGCCGCGCATCACCAGCATGCCGTGCCGGCCGGCCACCTCCTCGACGACCGTGCGCACGCCGGCATCGACCTGGGCGATCCGGCGGCACATGCCCGCGGCGGCGGTCAGGCCGCTTCCCAGGAACAGCGCCGCGGTCAACCCGGCATCGAGCAGCAGACTTCCCGCGAGCCCTGCTCCCACGAACATTCCCACCGTCGCCCCGAACGGCGCCAGCCGGTGGCGCACGGTGACGCGGAAGAGGCAACGCCCTTCTTCGTGCTCCTCGAGCAGCGTCCGCAGGTCGAGCCATCCCCACCGGCCGGTCGCCACCGCCATGTCGCGCTCCTGCTGCCAGGTGTCGTGCGCGTCGATCGCGCGCCCGACCGCGCGCGCCTGGAGATCGCGCGTGATGCGGGTCAGCAGGTCGGCGCGATCGACCCACCGCTCGCTCCAGAGCTCCATCCGATCCTGCCCGCGGCACATCAGGCGCAGCGCCCGGCCGAGCTCGAGCCCTTCGCCGGCGCCGCGTCCCCGCGCCGCGGATTCGGCCCGACGGGCGCCGATCTCCGGCGGCCAGAGCTTGCCGCGCAGGCGGCCCCAGCCACGTGCGATCGGCTGCAGCAGATGCAGCCCTGCGATCGTCATCCGATACAGAACCCGACTCGCCGACGGACCGAACGGGCCCAACGCGGGAAGCCCACGGACGTCCGTACGACAGCCGTAACCGATGCACTTGACGACCGTCGTCGCCAGTCCGGCGGTCGCCGCCAGTCCCGCGACGACGGCCAGCGCCGGCTGGCCGAACCAGGCGCTCGCCGCGGCGGCGCACGCCGCCAGGACCGAACCGACCTGCCACTCCATCAGGTGCGGCGCGTAGGTCATCGAAGGAATGTGGGCGCTGTACACGGAAGGAAACGCCGCCGTCCCCCACACCCCGGCGTTGACCCGGACCCGGGAGATCGCGCGGACGAAGGGCAGCGAGCTGTAGATGCGCCCCTTCCAGACGGCGTGGCCGTTGAGGAAGCGTTCCGGGTGGTTGTCCATCAGTTGGGTCTCGGCTTCGCCGTAGCCGACCTGCTGGCGCCAGTAGCCCCGGACGGTGCGGCGATGGCGGTGCCAGACGAGCGCCGACGGCGCGAACCCGATCCGCCGGCCGCGCGCCTGCAGCCGCCAGCACACGTCGACGTCGTCGCCCGCGGCGTGGTAGGTCGGGTCGAACCCGCCGATGGCCGCCAGCGCATCACGGCGGTAGGCCATGTTGCAGCCGGGCACATGCTCCGCCGCGCGGTCGTCGAGCAGCACGTGGGTCGGCGCACCGGGCGACCGCGCTACGCATTGCGCCATCCAGGGATCGTCCTCCGGCACCACGTTGGGGCCGCCGGCGCCGACGACGTCCGACCGGAGGAACGGCTGCACGAGATAGGTCAACCACGCCGGATCGACGCGCACGTCCGCGTCGGTGTAGGCGACGATGGCGCCGGCGGCGCGATCGAGCGCCGCGTTGCGCGCCGCGCTCAATCCCCTGTGCGGCGTATCGACGACGGTCACGCCCGCGTGCCGGCGGGCGAGCGCTCCGGTCGCATCGGTCGATCCGTCGTTGACGACGATGACCTCGTAGTCCGGGTAGTCCAGCTTCGCGACCGAGCGCAGGCACTCGTCGAGGGTCTCGGCGGCGTTGCGGGCGCAGACCGCCACGGAGACCTTCGGCCAGCCGCGACGGCGGCCCGGCGGGAACCCGGCGTCCGCGAACGCGAGCGCCGCGTCGGCCAGGGCGGGCTTGGGACGGCGCCGTTCGTCGGTCAGCCCGAACCGCCAGTCGTCGACGGCGTGGCCGCCGCGCCACCAGTCGTCCGTCCACGAGAAGACCACCGCACCGCAGGCGCCTTCCTCGAACGCGATGCGGAGCTGCGCCGCGGTGAGCGCCGCCTGGCCCTCCTCACCGTCGCGCAGGCTGTCGGCGCCCCCCTCGGCCAGCAACAGCGGCCGATTGCCGGCGACGACCTGCAGGTGCGCGAGGTAGTCCCGCAGATCGTCATCGTGATGCAGGTAGACGTTGAACGCACAGACGTCGAAGAACGGCAGCTCGAGATAGTCCGTCGGCGGGTAGTTCACGTACGTGAGCAGCGCGTCGGGCGCGGCCTGTTTCGCGTCGTCGTACGTGTCCCGCAGGAACCGTTCGATGCGGGACGCTCCGTGCCACCGCACCACGCCGGCCGGGATCTCGTTGCCGACGGCGACGATCAGGGTCGCCGGATGCCGGGCGAGCCGCCGCACGTCCCGCACGATGTCCCGCCGGATCGCGCGCGCGAGCCGGCGATCGTCGAGAAACGCGACGTGCTGCGCCCAGGGCACGCCGGCCGCCACCCGCAGTCCCCGCTGCGCGGCGGCATCCATGACCTCCGTGCGCGGGACCGTGTACGTCCGCACGGTGTTGACGCCGGACTGAGCCATGAGTGCGAAGTCCGCGGCGACTCGCGTCAACGGCGGAAACTGGTAGCCGTCCGCGTCGGGTGCGAACGTGCCGTACGCCACGCCCTTGACCAGGAAGCGGTCCGCTCCGACCTGCAGGAACTTGCCCACCACGCGAGAGGGCGGCGCGGCGGCGTTCGTGGGCGGCATTATGGACTCCGTATGGTACAGCACCGGACGAACGGGCCGGTCGGTATTCGTACGGCGAGGGCCTCGGACGACCGGGGGTGATGGGAAGTGGCGCGCCCTGCAGGATTCGAACCTGCGGCCTCCTGGTTCGTAGCCAGACGCTCTATCCAGCTGAGCTAAGGGCGCGCACGTGCGGTGACCGAAGCACCATTATAGTCTACCGGCGCCCGCTTCAGCCGGCCGGTTGCCGGTCGGTGCGCGGGCGCGTCAACCCGTGCCCGGCCTGCAGCCCGTCGTCGAGGGTGACCGGCAACCGCCCGCGGAGCGGGATCTCCCCGGCGACCGCCTTCACCGCGGTGACCTCGGACAGGCCGCGGTAGTCGTAGGTCAGCAGCACCGACGGCAGCTCCGGCAGAGACCGCGCCACGTACGGGTTGCCGAAGAAGACGACGACGAACGGCTGCCCGCGCCGCGTCGCGTCGCGAGCCAGATCCTGCAGGAACGCGACGAGATCCCCGTCCAGATCCATCCGGCCGCTGAACGAGGCGGTGCGCGCGAAGACGCCGGCGACCACGGCGTCGTAGCGCCCGGCCGTCTCCCGCGCCAGTTCGACGTCGGAAAGCGGCGTTCGATCCGACAGCTCGATCGCGGTCACGTCCGACCAGCGCTTCCGGAGTTCGGGAATCACGAAACGGCTCGGCGCGCCGACGCCCCAGCCCGACGGGTAGTCGAGCACCGAGAGATACAGAATCGTCCCGTCGCGCGCCGTGCGCAGCGGCACGTCCCCCGCCGCGTCCCGGATCAGCGTGATGGACCGCTCGCTGACCTCGCGCGCCACCGCCCGGTGCGCCCGGGTGCCGACGATCTCCGGCAGCGCGTCGAGGTCGACGCGGGAGCGGCGGTGCAGGCCGAGCCGCGCCTTCGCCTCCAGCACGCGGCGCACCGATCCGTCGAGTTGCGCCATGCCGATCGTCCCGTCCGCCACCGCCGCCCCGACGCCGGCGAGGGCGGCGCGATCGTCCGGCGAATGGAGGACCACGTCGTGCCCCGCCGTCACCGCCCGCGCCGCGGCGAGGGCCGGCGGCAGCATACGGGTGATTGCGTGCATCCGCATCGAGTCGGTGAATACCAGACCGTCGAAACCGAGATCCCGCCGCAGCAGCGCGGTCGCGATCGGCGCGCTGAACGTCGCCGGCGTGCCCGCGTCCGGGTCGAGGGCGGGCAGCGCGACGTGCGCCGTCATCACCGCGCCCGCCCCGGCGACGATCCCCGCCCGGAACGGCGGCAGCTCGATCGCCTCCAGGCGCTCGCGGGGGTGCCGGATGACCGGCAGCGCGAGGTGCGAATCGACGTCGGTGTCGCCGTGGCCCGGGAAGTGCTTGATCGCGGCCAGCATGCCGCCGGCCGCCAGCCCCTCGACGTAGGCCGCTGCGAGCCGGCCGACCGCCGCCGGGTCCTCGCCGAACGACCGGGTGTTGATCACCGGGTTGCGCGGGTTGTTGTTGACGTCCACCACCGGGGCGAAGTTCACGTGGACGCCGATGGCCCGCGCCTCGACCGCCGTGATGCGGCCGGCCTCGAAGGCCAGACGGGGGTCCCCCGCCGCCCCGAACGCCATGGCGCGCGGGAAGTTCGTGGCCCCGGCCATCCGGAACCCGACCCCGGTCTCGAAATCGCCGGTGACCAGCAGGGGGATCTCCGCCGCCTCCTGCAATCGGTTGAGGAGCGACGCGGCGGCCAGCGGCTGGCCGAGCACCGTGCGCGAGTACGTCGGGTTGAGCAGGACGTCAGGCGCCGCCCGCCGGGCGCCGAACACGTGCACGCCGCCGATGTGGTGCTCCCGCACCAGTGAAGCGAGGTCGTCGTAGACGGCGCTGTCGCTGCTGGTGTAGAGGGAACGGAACGTGGGCGTGACGAGCTGGCCGACCTTCTCGTCGAGGGTCAGCCGGCCGAGCGTCTCCACCACCCAACGCCGTGCGGCCGGATCGAGGTCGTCCTGGGCCACCACACTTCCGAGGCCCAGCGTCGCAAGCAGGAGGGCCGCAACCGCAACCGACGCCCCCCGGAACGGTGACTGCGTGGATTCGGTCCGCATCCGGGGATTCTACAGCCCGCCGCTATAATCGCCCGCGTGAGCCACGTCGCCCACCGCGCCGCGGCGCCCAAGACGACGCGCTGCCGCGTCGTCACGGTCAGCGACACCCGGACCGAGGAGACCGACCGCGGCGGGGGCGCCATCGTGGAGCTCCTTTGCCGCCAAGGACACGAGGTCGCCGGCAAGACCATCGTGCCGGACGATCCGGAGCGGGTGCGCGGCGCGCTCCGGGCCGGGATCGAGACCCCGGACGTCGACGTCGTCATCACCACCGGCGGCACCGGCATCACGCGGCGCGACGGCACCTACGAGGTGGTCTCCGCCCTGCTCGACAAGCGCATCGACGGCTTCGGCGAGTTGTTCCGGGCCCTGAGCTACGAGGAGATCGGACCGGCCGCGATGCTCAGCCGCGCCTGCGCGGGCCTCGCCGGCGGCACCATCGTCATCAGCCTGCCCGGCTCGGAGAACGCGGTGCGGCTGGCGATGACGAAGCTGATCCTTCCGGAGCTAGGCCACATGGTCCGCGAGGCGCGCCGGTGACCGGCGACGGCCGCGGCACGAAGATGCGTCCCTTCCGGGAGACGATCCCGATCGACGAGGCGCTGCGCATCGTCCACGAGGCCGCCCGGCCCCTCGACCGCACCGCGCGGGTCGGGCTGGCGGAAGCGAACGGGCGGGTGCTCGCGGCCGGGATCGTCGCCGGCCGCGACGTGCCGCCGTTCGACCGCGCCGCGATGGACGGCTATGCGGTGGTGGCGGCGGACACGTCGGCCGCGGGTCCGCAGGCGGCGGCCAGCCTACGCTGCATCGGCACGATCCACGGCGGGGAAGTCGCAGCCCGCGCAGTCGCCCGCGGGGAGTGCCTCCAGATCGCAACCGGGGCGCCGCTGCCCGGCGGCGCCGACGCGGTGGTGATGGTCGAGCACACCGACCGCCGCGGCGACGAGGTTCAGGTCTTCAAACCGGTGCGGCCACGTCAGCATATCGGCCTGCGGGGAGCCGACATCGCGGCGGGTCAGACCGTGCTTCGCACCGGCGACGTCCTGACTCCCAGCCGCCTCGGTTCCATCGCCGCCCTGGGCCTCGCCGGCGTCGACGTCTACGACCGGCCGCGCGTCGGCATCGTCTCGACCGGCGACGAGATCGTCGAACCGGGCCAACCCCTGGCCCCCGGCCAGATCTACGACATCAACCGCTTCACCCTCGGCGCGGTCGTCGCCGAGCATGGCGGAACCGCCGCGGCTCACCCGATCACGGGCGATTCCATCCAGGCGCTCGGCGCCGCGGTCGACGCCATCATCGCACGGGGGACGGACATCCTGGTGTTCTCCGGCGGCAGCTCGGTCGGCGAACGCGATCTGACCCGCGACATCCTCCGCCAGAAGGGCGACATCGCGTTCCATGGCATCGCGGTAAAGCCGGGGAAGCCGACCGCGTTCGGCCGCATCGGCTCGACGCCGGTGCTCGGCATGCCGGGCTACCCGACCTCCTGCCTGTCGAACGCCTACCTGCTGCTGGTGCCGCTCCTCCGACGGATGGCGCACCTGCCGGCGCACCGAAAGCGAACGGTCACCGTACCGGCGGCGCACCGCTTCGCCTCCGTGAGCGGCCGGCACCAGTTCTACACGGTGCGGGTGGTCGACGGGGCCGCGGTGGGCGCGTTCAAGGCCTCGGGCGACATCACCAGCATGTCGCAGGCCGACGGCTACGTCGAGATCCCGACGGGGGTCGACGCCGTGGAGGAGGGCGAGCCGGTCGACGTCATGCTGTTCTGACCTCGGTCCACCTGGATCGGCGACGAAAGCCTGCGCCCTGTCGATCTGAACCGTCCCTCAACTGCTCCTCGCCAGACGAAACGTGCAGCTCGTTCCTCCTTCTTCAAGAAACCTTGCACGTCAAGCCGCAGCTTCCCTGTCACGCCCGGCGACTTCCATGTGTCAATCGGTGCCTCGGAAACGGCAACGGCCCCCCCCCCCCGCGGGGTCAAGCCTCCACGGGCGCAGAGCAAGCTCACCGCTTGCCAGTCCGCCGCGCCCACTCCAACTCCAGGACGTCCGCGGTGTGGAGGTCGAAGACGTCCCCGGTCCGCCGGTGGTCACCGCGGAACTCGGTGTGGCAGCGGTAGCAGACCTCGAGGTCGCGCAGCCGGCCGTAGACGATGAGATCGAGCAGCGCGGCGCCGCCGAGCACGCCGTAGGCGACCAGGTCCATCCCGTACCAGTAGAAGCCGGCGCTGACGAGCGCCCCGGTGATGATCACGGCCAGGCCCAGCTGCGGGTCGAAGTCCTTGCGTACGTAGACGTCGCCGCCCTCGCAGACGGGACAGACGTCGACCTCCTCGCCGGCCCGGACCTTGTCGCTCACCGCGAGCGCGATGGCGCGGTCGCACGCGCCGCACAGGACCGCGGTCGGCGCCTCTGCCGCCGCGAGCGGCAGGCGGCTCGCGCACGCCGGGCAGATAATGGTCAGTTTCACAAGGGCACCCGCTGGGAAACGAGCAGGTACTTGGCGAGGATTTCGCCGACGATGACGGTGAAGAAGTCGACGTACAGGATGCCGGTGGCCGACTGCGTGGAGCGGATCTTCGCCGTCTCCCACGTCAGGTAGGAGAGGACGGCCGGTCCGAGCAACCCGAACAGCACCCGCTGCCAGAGGAAGACCCCTTCTATCGAGAGGATGTAGCGGTCGAAGCCGGCTCCCGACGGCGCCTGCCAGGTGGCCAGCGCGGTCGCGATGACCGCGCCGACGACCGCGATGCGCACGACGGTCGAGCCGATGTGGAACTTCACGATCCGCTGCAGCAGGGACACGTCCATCGACGGCAGCACGAGGTACCAGTGCCCCAGGACCATCGCGGTGCAGCTTCCCCCGAGCAGCGCCGCCGAGGAGAGAAAGCTCGCGCCGGTCAGCCACGGAGACGGCCCCGCCTCGACGACGGACCAGCTCGCCGCCTGCGCCGCGATCGCGGCGCCGCCCCCCAGCACCGTCGTCCAGAGCAGCAGTGGACGCAGGCGCGCGAGGGCGCGGCCGATGGTGGCCCGGTAGACGAGCAGCGCGCCGGTCGCAACGAGCAGCGCGCCGAACCCGACGGCCGCGCCCGGAGCGCCGGCCGGCGGCTGGGGACGGAACGCCAGCGCGATCAGCAGCAGAACCGCGGCCAGCCCGGCGTTGAAGCGGAAGAACTTGACGCCCGCCGCCGGGGCCACCAGCAGCAGCGATGCGGCGATGCCGACCGCGAGGTGGGCGAGGAACAGGAAGAGCACCGAGGCCATGACGCGGAGATCTCCTCCTGCCCCTCTTGCCGCGGGCTGGCCGAGCCTCGTGTCGCCGGCCAGCCGGCTAGCCGAGCCTCCGGTTCACCTCGTCCCAGTCGATCGTGTCGAACCAGGCCGAGATGTAGTCGGGACGCCGGTTCTGGTACTTCAGGTAGTAGGCGTGCTCCCAGACGTCGAGGCCGAGGATGGCGGTCCTGCCGTCCATGATCGGGCTGTCCTGGTTGGGCGAGCTCTCGATGCCGAGCCTGCCGCCGTCGTTGATCAGCCAGACCCAGCCGCTGCCGAAGCGGGCGGCCCCGGCCGCAGCGAACCGCTCCTTGAACGTGTCGAACGATCCGAACGCCGCGTCGATCGCGCCGGCCACGTTGCCGGTCGGCGCCCCCCCGCCGTTCGGACTCATCACCCGCCAGAACAGCGCGTGGTTCGAATGCCCGCCGCCGTTGTTCCGAACCGCCGTCCGGATGGCGTCCGGGACGCTGTCCAGGTCCGCGAGCAGCTCGTCGACGCCCTTCGCGGCAAGCTCCGGGTGCCCGTCGAGCGCGCCGTTGAGCTTCGTGACGTAGGTCTGGTGGTGCCTGGTATGGTGGATGCGCATCGTCTGCTCGTCGATGTGCGGCTCCAGAGCGTCGTAGTCGTACGACAGGGGCGGCAGTTCGTGAGCCATCGGTCTGAATCTCTCCCCGGGATCTGCAACGCCCGGTCCCGTCGGGCGCCACGGTTTGGGTGCAGCCAACGAGTCTAACAGAGCGTCTCCGGGCCGCCGGACCACCCGGGCCGCCCGTGGAACTCCGGCGTCCGGTCGAGGCGATGGGGGACCATCCTCAGTGGATCTCCAGCATGCGGTCCAGCGCCACGCGGGTCCATTCCTTCTCGCGCTCCGGAACGACGATCCGGTTGTGGACGACGCCGTCGCGCAGCGCGTCGAGCACCCACAGCAGGTGGTTCGGAGACACCCGGAACATCGTCGAGCAGAGGCAGCCGATCGGGTCGAGGGTCAGGATGGTGCGCTCGGGGGCCAGCTCGGCCGCCAGCCGGCTCACGAGGTGGATCTCGGTGCCGATCGCCCACGTGGACCCGGGCGGGCTGCCGGTGACCCTGTCGATGATGTACTCCGTCGAGCCGCTGTCGTCGGCCGCCTGCACGACGTCCCAGGTGCACTCCGGGTGCACGATGACCCGCACGCCGGGATGGGTCCGCCGGACGTGCTCCACCTGCGGGACGGTGAACCGGGTGTGCACCGAGCAGTGCCCCTTCCACAGGATCATCCGGGCGTTGTGCAGCGCGTCCCGCTCCACTCCGCCGTTCGGAAGATCGGGATCCCAGACGACCGTCTCGTCCAGCGGCACCCCCATCCGGTACGCGGTGTTGCGCCCCAGGTGCTGGTCGGGCAGGAACAGGATTTGCCGGCCGCGCGCCCACGCCCACCGCAGCGTCGGCTCGGCGTTGCCGGACGTGCAGACCACCCCGCGCCGCTCCCCGCAGAACGCCTTGATGGACGCCGCCGAGTTGATGTAGGTGACCGGGACGACATCGGTGGCGCCCAGCGCCTGCAATTCCTGCCAGCAGACTTCGAGCTGGTCCGCGGCCGCCATGTCCGCCATCGAGCAGCCCGCCGCCAGGTCCGGCAGGATCACCTGCTGGTGCGGCGCGCTCAGCACGTCGGCGCTCTCCGCCATGAAGTGGACCCCGCAGAACACGATGTAGTCCGCGTCGTGCCGGCGTGCCGCCTGCCGGGCCAGCTTGAACGAGTCGCCGGTGCAGTCGGCGAACCGGATCACCTCGTCGCGCTGGTAGTGGTGGCCCAGAATGAGCAGGCGCTCGCCCAGATCCGCGCGAGCCTGCGCGATGCGCTCCGCCATCTCGTCGTCGGAGAGCGACAGGTAGCGGTCCGGCAGCGGCTGCCGCTCTCCGGTCTGCGACTTTTCGAACCGGATCAGTTCCTCGACGTCCATTTCCGTGCTCCGTGCTGCTCTGCTCCGACTCCCCCCGAAGCCCCCGCGGAAGACGGCGCAACTTGTGAAATTTTTCTCAAGCAGGTGTCGAGAAAAGGCGCCGACCCCATCCGGGAAGTCGGCGCCAGCGCCCCGTCGTGGACGCCGCCCGCGTCACCGCCGTCAACCTTGTGAAAAATTTCTCAAGCTCAGGTCATCAAAAAGGCCAGACCCCGAAGCGGACCCTGACGCTGTTCCGATCTTACCACCTCCGACGTCGGTCGAGAGTTCGACGATTCCTGCGATGCACTCTTTGCGAAGACTGTACGTCAGCCGCGCCGGCAAACATCGACGCTGTCTCAGCGCTGGTCAATCCACCCTCCTCGTCGCGCCGCGTCCGTCACTCGGCGGCATACAACAGCCCCTTCATCAGGTTACCGCACACGGGAACGGGTGTCACATCGCGCAACGACACGGAACCATTCCTGTCCCCTGCGCAGGCTCGTTCACGCCGGCTGCGAGACGACGTTGTAGAAGGTGTCGCGCTCGATCGGCTCCCGGCCGGCGCTGCGGATCAGGCGGGAGATCTCGGCCGGGGTCATCGCCTCGGGGGTCGGGGCGCCGGCCATGTGGTAGATGCGCTCCTCCTGCACCGTGCCGTCGAGGTCGTCGACTCCGAACCAGAGGGACGTCTGGGCGACGCCGACGCCGGTGGCGATCCAGAACGCCTTGACGTGCGGCACGTTGTCGAGCATCAGGCGGGCGACGGCGTGGACGCGCAGCGTGTCGGCCGCGGTCGGCGCGGGCAGCTTCTCCATCCGGTTGTTGTCGGGGTGGAACGCCAGCGGGATGAACGCCTGGAAGCCGCCGGTCTCGTCCTGCAGGGCGCGGGCGCGCAGCATGTGGTCGACCCGCTCCTCGTGCGTCTCGATGTGGCCGTAGAGCATGGTCACGTTCGAGCGCATGCCGAGCCGGTGGGCGAGCCGGTGGATGGCCAGGTAGCGGTCGGCGTCCGCCTTGTCGTGGCAGATCTTGCGGCGCACGCGCTCGGCGAACACCTCGGCCCCGCCGCCGGGCAGCGAGTCGAGTCCCGCGTCCATCAGGTCGCGGAGCACCCGCTCGTCGGTCATGCCGTAGAGCTCGGAGAAGAACGCGATCTCGACCGCGGTGAAGCACTTCAGGTGGATGTCGGGCCGGATGCGCTTGAAGCCGCGCAGCAGCTCCAGGTAGTAGTCCCAGGGCAGGTCCGGGTGCAGGCCGTTGACCACGTGCACCTCGGTCAGCGGCTGGTCGGCCCGCTCGCGCAGCTTGCCCCACGCCTGCTCCAGGCTCATGGTGTAGGCGCCGGCGGCGCCCGGCTGCAGTCGCGCGAACGCGCAGAAGAGACAGCTCGCGACGCAGACGTTGGTCGCCTCGAGCCGGACGTTGTGGTTGAAGAACGTGCGGCCGCCGTGGCGCTTCTCGCGTTCCCGGTTGGCCAGCCAGCCGACCGCGAGCAGGTCCGGACAGGCGAACAGCCGGACGCCGTCCTCCAGGCCGAGGCGGACGCCCCCGTCCAGCTTGTCGGCAACGTCCCGCAGCCCCGCCGAGGCGATCCGCGCGTGCATGGCTCCCCTGGCGCCCTCCCGTTCAGTCGACGAATTCGACCGGCACCGGCGCCGGAATCACCTTCCGGTCGTAGGCGTCGGCGAACAGGCGCTCGACCGCGGCGCGTCCCCGCTCCCCGTAGTCAAGGGTCAGCCCGTTCACGTACATGCCGACGAAGCGGTCGGTCCGCTCGACGTCGAGGCCCCGGCCGAAGTCGAGCGCGTACTCCAGCGCGGCTTCGCGGTGGTCGAGCGCGTGCGCGATGCTCGCCCGCAGCAGGCGCGACACCGCGCGCATCGTCCCCGCCCCGAGATCGCGCCGGATGACGTTGCAGCCGAGCGGCAGCGGCAGGCCGCCGGTCCGATCCGCCCACCAGACGCCGAGGTCGACCAGGCAGCGGAGCCCCTCGTCGCCGTAGGTCAACTGCCCTTCATGGATCAGCAGGCCCGCCTCCACCGCGCCGTCGACGACGGCGGGCTGAATCGCATCGAACGGCATCACGCGGTACGCCACGCCGGGATGGAACAGTCGTAACGCCAGATACGCCGTCGTCAGCTCCCCCGGTACGGCGACGGTGACGCCGTCGAGGGAGCGCGGGCCGGCGGCCTGCGTCACGACGATCGGCCCGTAGCGGTCGCCCATGCTCGCGCCGTGCGGCAGCAGGGCGTAGCGGTCGACGAGGTGCGCGTAGGCGTGGAACGAGACTGCCGTCACTTCGTAGCGCCCCTCGAAAGCAGCCCGGTTCAGGCTCTCGATGTCGGCCAGCACCTGGTCGATCTCGAATCCGTCCGCGGCCACCGCCCCGCACGCGAAGCCGTAGAACATGAACGCGTCGTCCGAGTCCGGACTGTGGGCGACCGTGATGCGCATGAATGGAGATTACCGCGGCGCGCCGGCGTCAGGCGTCGTCGTCCTCCGACACGGCGTACGGCGTCGAGGCCTGCCGCACGACGATCGTCATGCCGAACAGCACGATGACGCCGGCCGATCCGAGCGCCAGGTAGCCGCCGGGAGCCATCGTGGGATCCGGAAACGCGACGGCGGTCCGGCTGCCCTGCACGATCGCGCGCGCCTGCGACTGCGCCCAGACCTGGTCGGCCGCCGTCCGCTCCATCCACTGCTCGCTGACCAGCACGATCCCGAACGCCGCGAGCCCGACCACCAGCAGCGGATGGCGGGAGTTCTTGCGGGTGACCACGCTGAGGAAGGCGAGCACGGCGGCCAGAATCCCGAGCCCGAGGACCCACAGGCCGGCGATGCTCGGCACGCCCCCGAGACCGCGATCGCCGACCAGCATCCACGGCAGGAACGCACTCGAGGCCAGCACGAGACCGGCGGTGAGCGGCAGGTAGTACGCGCGCATGCTGTGCGAGAGAACGCCGCCGACGCCGCCCGAGGCCATGGCGCGCAGTCTAGCAGCCTTTACGAGGGTTGTGCGCCCGGGGTAATCCGCACGCGGCTGACGCTCAACCGTTCGCGTTCACCGGGACGAACGCCGGGAACCGGCGGCAGCGCACGCGGGTTGAGCTGCTCGAGCCCCTCGAGAATGTCGGACGCCCACCCGAAGATGTCGCGGCCGGCGACGATCCGCCGCATGGCGTGCATCCGCCGGCGCCGTTCGTCGAGCGGCATGTCGATCGCCTGCTCGATCGCCGCGGTGAAGCCCTCGACGTCGTAGGGATTGATGAGCAGCGCGTCGTGGAGCTGCTGCGCGGCGCCGGCCATCTCGCTCAGCACCAGCACCCCGTCCTCGTCCTCCCGCGCCGCGACGAACTCCTTGGCCACCAGGTTCATGCCGTCGTGCAGGGAGCTGACGACGCAGAAGTTGGCGAGGCGGTAGAGCGCGACGAGACGCTTGATCCGGAACGACGACTTCCGATAGCGGATCGCCCGGCCCGAGCCGTGCCGCGCGTTGATGTCCGCCACCTTGCGGTCGATCGCCTCGACGACGTCGACGTAGCTCGGCAGGCTCGAGCGCGACGGGACGCCGATCTGCACGAACGTCAGCCGATCGCGAACGTCGGCGCGCCGCTCCAGCAGCAGCTCCAGGGCGTCGAGACGCTCCAGGACGCCCTTCGTGTAGTCGAGCCGGTCGACCCCGATCCCGATCAGCGGCGTATCGAGCCCGAGCTCCTGCCGCAGGCGCGCCTGCTCCGCCCCCAGGGCGGGGTCCTGCGTGATCCGCTGGATGCGGTCGTAGTCGACGCCGATCGGCACCGCCTTGACGGCCACGATCCGGTTCCCCATGCGGACGGTGTTGCGCGTCACCTCCAGGCCGCTCTCGCGGGCCGCGGTCAGGAAGTTGCGGCGGTCGCGGTCGAGCTGAAAGGCGATGAGATCGTTCCCCAGCAGGCCCGCGAGCAGCTCGCGGCGCCAGGGACAGATGCGCAGCCGGTCCGGGCTCGGCCAGGGAACGTGCCAGAAGATCGCCGTCTTCACGCCGGGCTGGCGGCGGCGGAGACGCGCGCCGACGAGCGCGAGGTGGTAGTCCTGGATGAAGACCGGCGCCGACAGGTCGGGGATCTCGGCCTCGATGACGTCGGCGAACCGGTCGTTGACCTGCTGGTAGCGTTCCCAGTCCGGCTTGCGGAAGATGGGCCGCACGTGCGCCTCGTGGCACAGCGGCCACAGGCCCTCGTTGGCGAAGCCCTCGTAGTACTGCTTCGCCTCCTCGGCCGTCAGCCAGAGCCGGCGCAGGGTATAGCCGGGACGGTCGGGGGGCACGACCACGCGGTCGTGTTCGTCGACGACGTCCCGATCCGCGTCTCCCGACCCGTGCGCAATCCAGACCCCGCCGCGTTCGCGCATCAGCGCGTCGAGCGCCACGGCGACGCCGCCGGTCGTCGGCGACCACTGGATGCTTCGGTCCCGGGCGCGCGTGTGCTGATAGGGCTCGCGGTTCGACACGACCACGAGCGGCCGGCGCGGGCGGATCTCGGCTGCGTCAGTGATGGCGGACATGACCGCGCAACGGCGGCGGACGTCGGTCTCGCGACGGCGTCCGGCCCCCGGCTACACGTCGAACGACAATCCGCACCCGCACTCGCTCTTCGCGTTCGGGTTGCGGAAGATCAGAGACTGCCCGAGCATGGACGCATCGCAGTCGAGAACGGTGCCGCGCAGGTACCGGTAGCTCTTCCTGTCGACGAAGATCCTCATGTCGCCGCCGGCGTCGAAGACCTCGTCGTCCGGCCGGGGCTCCGCCTCCCACCGAAACACGTAGCTGAAGCCGGAGCACCCGCCGGCCTTGACGCCGACGCGCAGCCCGCCGTCGGCCACGCCGTCGCTCGCCATCGCTTCGCGGATCCGCTTCGCCGCTGCTGCAGTTACTTCGATCATCGTCGGGCGTTCCAGTGTACCCGATTGCCGGCAGCCGCGTCAGCGCGGGCGGCGGCAACCCCGTGCGCCGGGCGGGGCCGCTCCCCCCACTTCGCCATCCCACACGCCGTCAGCGCGCGTGCGGCGACAACTGCCGGAGGCGGGTGACGAGGCTGGCCACCTTGTCGACGGCGTAGTCCACTTCTTCCGCCGTGGTCGTCCGGCCGAGCCCGAAGCGGATGGAGGCGCGGGCCCGCTCGTCGCCGACCCCGATCGCTTGCAGCACGTGCGAGGGCTCCGGGTTCACCGACGTGCAGGCCGCCCCCGAGGAGACGGCGACGTCGTCGAGCCCCACCAGGAGCGACTCGCCCTCGATGCCGTCGAAGCTGACGTTGAGGTTGTGCGGCAGGCGCGCGGCCAGGGATCCGTTGACGGTCACGCCGTCCAGCCGGCCGCGCAGCCCCGCCAGCAGCCGGTCGCGCAGGCGTCCCACGCGGACGCCCTCCGCCGCCAGCTCGGCGCGGCAGATCGCGGCCGCGGCGCCGAAGCCGACGATGCCCGGCACGTTGAGCGTCCCGGACCGCAGTCCCCGCTCGTGTCCCCCGCCGTCGACGAGCGGGTCCATGGCCAGGCGCGGCCGGCGGCGCCGGACGTACAACGCCCCGATTCCCTTCGGGCCGCACATCTTGTGCGCGGTCAGGGACAGCAGGTCGACCCCCAGCTCGTCCACGGCGACGGGCACCTTCCCGACCGCCTGCGCGGCGTCGGAATGCAGCACGACGCCGCGCGGCCGGGTCAGCGCCGCGATCCGCGCCACCGGCTGCAGGACCCCGATCTCGTTGTTGGCGGCCATCACCGAGACGAGCCGCGTGTGGGGCCGCAGCGCGCGCTCGACGTCGGCGACGTCGCACAGGCCGTCCGGGCGCGGCGCCACCCGCGTCACCGCGACACCCTCGCGTTCGAGCCGGCGGCACGGATCGAGCACCGCGTGATGCTCGGTGGTCATCGTCACCACGTGCAGCGGCCGGCGCGGAGCCGCCCCCACCACTCCCCGGACGGCTAGGTTGTCGGATTCGGTGGCGCCGCTCGTGAAGCAGATCTCCCGCGGATCGGCGCCGATCAGCTCGGCGACCTGCCGGCGCGCCGCGGCGACCGCATCGCGGGCCGTCCAGCCGAACGCGTGGTGACGGCTCGACGCGTTGCCGAAGCGCTCGGTGAAGAACGGCAGCATCGCCTCGACCACCCGCGGGTCGACGGGCGTCGTCGCGTGGTGATCCAGGTAGACGGGCGACTCGGGCATGGCGCATTCCGATTCGGATCCGCAGCACCCGCGGGCGCCGGGTCGCGCCGCGCGGAAGGAACTATCGATCCGCCGCGGCCGGCCCGGAGAACGCCGGTTCGGCGGGCCGGCGAACCAGCGTGAGCGGCGCCGGCTCGGGCGCGTCGTCGGCGACCAGCTCGTTCACCGTGAACGCGGCCAGCGACTGAACGATGCGATCCTTGAGCCGCCAGAGCGGATCGCGCACGTTGCACTTGGCGTACTGCTCGCAGCTCTCGTCCTCGTCCGAGCAGGCGGTGACCAGGACCGGCCCGTCGATGGCCTGGATCACGTCGGCGATGGAGATTCGCATCGCATCGCGCGCAAGCTCGTAGCCGCCGCGCGTCCCCTGGTGGGAGGCCACGATCCCCGTCCGGACGAGGCGCTGCAGCACCTTGGCCAGCAACTCGACGGGGATGTCGTAGCGGCCGGCGATCTCGCGGGCGTTGGACGAGCTTCCGGGAGGACGCGACGCGAGATCCTTCAGTGCGATGAGCGCGTAGTCGGCCTTCTTCGAGAATCGCAGCATCTGGACCGCCGCGGGTGGCGCGCGTTCCACGTCATTCTAGCCTGCGATTCCGACCGCGCCAAACGGGTACACGCGGTCATGCGCCGCCGACGCCGTCACCGCGTCCCCCGTCCCGTCCAGGTCCCCTGCGCCACCGCCGGAACGAACGCGTCCAGCCCGTCCGGACGGAACGGCAGCGTCCGCCCCTGCTCGGCGCTCATGTAGGCGGTCATCAGCAGCTCGACCACCTCGACCCCGTCGTCGAAAGTCGCGTCCGGCGCCTCCTCCCGCAGGAACGCCCGGACCATGTGCCGGTTCTCCGCCGTGTAGCCGTACTCGGCCGTCTCGTCGACCACCACCGGCATCGAACCCGCCTCGGCGTTCTGCTTCTCGACGAGGTCCTCGCCCGCCCCGCCCCGGACCTCGCGGCTGAAGAACAGCTTCACGCCGCTGTCGAGGGAGTTGACGGCCAGGGAGTACTCGGGACCGAGCAGCTCCATGCTGAGCCGCAGCCCGGCCCCGACGTAGCTCCACGAGGTGCTGGCCTCGCCGATCAGCGGCGTCCCGTCGTCCGCCTCGTACTCGATGGTGACGCCGGCGAAGTCCTCGGCCGGCCGGGCGGCGTAGTCGACGGCCGCTCCCATGGTCCGCCGCAGCCGGTCGCGGTACTCGGGCCGGCTCCACTTCAGCGACGCGATCCGGCCGGTGATGCGCCGCGGCCGGATGGAGGCCCGCGGCGCGCCCGGCGCGGTCAGCAGATGCCGCACCACCTCGACCGAGTGGCACGCCATGTCGTTCAGCACCCCGCCCCCTTGCAGGTCGCCCCGCCAGAACCACGGGCTGTGCGGTCCGCCGTGCTCCTCGGCGGCGCGGGCCAGGTACGGCCGGCCGGTCAGGGCGGCGCCGCGCCGCCAGATCAGCTCGCGGCCGCGCGTCACCGCCGGTGCGAAGATCTGGTTCTCCAGGTAGCCGTGCCGCAGGCCGGCCTGCTCGATCAGCGCGAGCATCCGCTGCGCCTCGGCGACGGTGCGCCCCAGCGGTTTCTCGCAGGCGACGCCGCACAGGGCCGCACCGCCGTCCACCGCGGCGCAGACCGCCTCAAGGTTGGCGACCCGCGCGTGGTTCGGCCCGCAGATCCAGACGGCGTCGACCGACGGATCGGCCGCCAGCGCCGCGATGGAAGGGAACACGCGCGCCTCCCCCACGTCCAGCTCGCGCGCCAGCGCCGCCGCCGATTCGGCGTGCCCGGCGTTCGGGCTCCAGCAGCCGCGCACGTCGGCGTCGCGCACGCCGACCAGCGACCGGATGTGAAAGCGGGTGATGAACCCGCTGCCGATGAAGCCGATGCCGAGCCGCCGGGATGCCATGTCGCTGACAGAAGACTACGGCCGGAAGTCGATGCTGATCGTCATGCGTGTGTCGACCGGTACGCCGTGGAGCAGGGTCGGCTCGTAGCGCCACCCGCCGACCGCCTCCACCGCCGCGCGGGCGAGGTCGGGATACACCGTCGTCATCGTCGCCGGGTCCACCGGAGCCAGAATCTGGACCACCCCGACGGTGCCGTCCGTCTTCAGCAGCGCCTCCAGGACGACCTTGCCCTCGAACCCGCTGCCGCGCACCGACGCCGGGTAGACGGGAGCCTGGTCCCGGGTCTTGATCGGGGGCACGATCGTCCCGCCCCGCGTCCGATTCCGTCGATACCGCGCCAGCGCGGCGTCGCTGATCGTCCTCGGCGGCGGCGTTTCATTCACATCCGTCACCGTGATCGTCTCCTCGAGGGAGCCGAGCTCGAGGACCAGCTCCTGCTCGACCTGCGCTCCCGCCCCCAGTGACAGCCGCCGAAACAGCCGCGCATACCCCGGAGCGCTCACGCCAAGGCTGTACTCGCCCGGCTCCAGGTCGACGAACTCGAAGCGGCCGTCGTCGTCGCCGGTCACGCGAAGCTGCTCGCCGGTCGCGCGGACGGTGAGCCGCAGGCCGGGATTGCGGACGACGTAGCCGGCCTGATCGACGACCGTGCCGGCGACGCGGGCGGTCTGCGCGGCAACCTGCAGGCCGCCGACGAAGATCGCGGCGAGCGTCAGCGCCTCCAGGACCAGGAAGCGAACGACACGCGACAGCGGACGCCGATTCGTAAGGGGATTCAACATGGTCGATACCCTCCCTTGCAGATGCGACGGACGCGCCAGCGCCGGAGCCGGCAATCCCGTCCGCCGCTGTTCACGAACCTCTCGCGCCAGATCGACGAGATGCAGCGCGCAGGTCGTGGCCTCGACGCCCCGAGCCAGCACCAGATCGTCGGCCGCGTGCTCGCTCTCGCGGCGGAGCCGCGCACGGACCCACCACGCCAGCGGGTTGAACCAAAAGACACACCGCAACGCCTCGGCCGTCATCTGCATCATCCAGTCGCCGCGCCGTACGTGGGCGATTTCGTGCAGCAACACGACGCGCATCCGCTCCGTAGACCACTCGGAGGCGGACGCCGGCAGCATCACCGCGGGGCGCCGCCACCCCCACGTGGCGATCAACGCCGGGTGCGGACCGAGCAGGAGCTCGACGCCGCGTCGCACGCCGTGCGACTGCGCGGCGTCTCGACACAACCGATGCAGCGGTCCTTCGACCACACGCCGCGAGGACGTGCGAAGCCGCCGGAGTCTCACCAATCCGACCAGGAGGACGCCGGCGCCAGCGGTCGTGCCCGTCAGCCAGATCGTCACGACGAATCGACCGGCGGCGTCGTGGAGTGGAACCGTCGCACGCGCCGGTCGAGGCGCCGCGGCGAAGGAGCCTCGAAGTGTTCGCTCCGGCGCGGACGGAAGCGCGCCCGCATCGGCGGGTCGGGCAAGCGCACCGCTGTACGGGCCCAGGCGCAGCGCCTGGAACACGGGACCGACACCCCATTCATACGGTCCGACCGGCGCCACACGCACGACCGGACCGACCGGCAGGACGTGCACCAGAGGCGCCGCGCATGCCGACGTGACCCCGACCGCCAGAACCCAGTGCCTCGCCGCCGCCGATCCCCGCCGCAGGCACGCGGCGCCGACCAGCGCGAGGAGCAGGATCACCGACACCTTGACGGTCAACGCCAGGAGCAGGATCATCGAGATCCGCCCTTCTTCCTGCCCGTGTTCCGGATATCCGGCCCCGGCTCGGGCGGCGCGCCGTCAGGCCGCCCGGCGACCCTTTGCGCCGCCCTGGCTTCCGAGACCATCCGGGCGATCCGGTCGAGCTCCTCCTCGGTCAGATCCGTCGCTTCGTCGCCGAGCAGCGCGGCCACCGCCCGCTCCGCGGATCCGTCGAAGAACGTCGCCAGCAGGTGCCGCAGCGCCGAACGACGGGCCGCCCGGAGGGGCACCACCGGGAGATACACGTACCGCAGCCCTTTCTCTTCGTGACGCACGTGTCCCTTCTCCTCAAGGACCCGGAGCTGCGTGCGAACCGTCGACGAGCTGGGATCGCCGGGGAGCTCGGCCCGGACGACGGCAGCCGCCGCCCGGCCGCGGCGGAAGAGGATATCCATGATCTGCCGCTCACGGCGCGACAGCCGGCTGTGCAGCGACGTTTCCTCACCCATCGGCGCCTCGGCGAGGCTCCGGTGGGCGCCGCTCGCAGGAGCATTCCGTTAATTTTTTAACCATTGGCTACAAAATTAACATTGCGGCGCGGCGCGTGTCAAGTCGCCGCCGCCGCGCCGGGAGACGGTTAGTCGCCGTCCGGCAACACTCTCAGGAGGAACTGGTCGAAGAGTGGAACGGTGAAGGCCGTGTCCCCATGGGCCGGGCTGTAGATCATTCCCTTGGCGATGAGACCGGACCGGCGAGGAGCGACCGATTCGACCCTGACCCCGAGCGCGGCCGCGACATCGCCGGAACGGTGGCGGCCGGGTCCGAGGACGGCCATGGCTCGAAGGTAGTCCTTCTCCTTCGGTGTCAACCGGTCGAACCGGACGCGGAAGAAGTCACGGTCCAGCGTGTCGATGACGCTCGACCGGGCCGAACGGACGTCGTCGTCGGTAATCGGACTCGACGGCGCCCGCGATCTCGGCGAAACGGTTCAACAGGACCGTCTTGCCGACGCCTCGCAGACCGACGAGCATGCAACTCTTGCCGGACCTGCCACCCAACGTTCGTCGCAGGTGACACCGAACGCGTCGATCAGGTCGTCGCGGCCGATCAAGGCCGGCGGGCGTGTTCCGGCGCCGGGCTGGTACGGGTTCTGAAGCCGGTCCATATTGACATGCCTTACCATATCTTATGCATGTTGCGATCCGTTTCCGAGCACGCGCTCGGGACGAACGCGATCGACGTCGTCGTCCTCAACAAGGCGCCAGGTTGTCGAAACCGAGCGACCGGCAGCGGCGTTCATTTCGCTTACGTCCCGAGGGGCACGTATCGACGAAACGGGCGGCAACCGGGCTTCAGTACTTCGGCAGCGACGGGTCGACGGCGTCGATCCAGCGCAGGATGCCGCCGCGCAGGTTCCTCGCCTGCGCGAAGCCGGCCTCGTGGAGCAGCTTGACCGCCTTGGCGCTGCGGGCGCCCGACTTGCAGTGGACGATCATCTCGCCGCGCCCCGCCAGCTCGTGGAGACGGCTGGACAGGTCGCCGAGCGGGATCAGCGTCGAGCCCGGAATGGAGCAGATCCGGTACTCCTGCGGCTCGCGCACGTCGAGAACGAAGACGCCGTCGCCGCGGTCGATGCGCGCCTTGAGCTGCTCGACGGTCGCATCGTCCGCGCCGCCGGCGGCCGGCTCCGGAGCCGGGGCGGCCGGGGTCACGCCGCAGAACTGCTCGTAGTCGATCAGCTCGGTGACGGTGGGAGCGTCGCCGCAGACCGGACAGTCCGGGTCCTTGCGCAGCTTCAGCTCGCGGAAGCGCATCCGGAGCGCGTCGTAGACCAGGAAGCGCCCGACGAGCGGCTCGCCGGCGCCCATGATCAGCTTGACCGCCTCGGTCGCCTGGATCGTGCCGACCACGCCGGGCAGGACGCCCAGCACCCCGCCCTCGGCGCAGCTCGGCACGAGGCCGGGCGGCGGCGGCTCCGGGTACATGCAGCGGTAGCACGGGCCGTCCTCGGCCGCGAAGACCGAGGCCTGCCCCTCGAAGCGGAAGATGCTGCCGTAGGCGTTCGGCTTGCCGAGGAGCACGCAGGCGTCGTTGACGAGGTAGCGGGTCGGGAAGTTGTCGGTGCCGTCGACGATGACGTCGTAGCCGCCCAGCAAGTCGAGCGCGTTGCTCGACGACAGTGCGACCTCGTGGGTCTCGACGCGCACCTCGGGGTTGATGGCGTTCAGGGTGTCGCGCGCCGACTCGAGCTTCGGCCGCCCGACATCCGGCGTGCCGTGGATCACCTGCCGCTGCAGGTTGCTGTAGTCGACCACGTCGAAGTCGACGATGCCGAGCCGGCCGACCCCGGCCGCGGCGAGGTACATCGCCACCGGCGAGCCGAGCCCCCCCGCGCCGATGCAGAGGACGCTGGCCGCCTTCAGCTTCATCTGCCCCTCCATGCCTACCTCCGGCATGATCAGGTGGCGGCTGTAGCGGGCGACCTCCTCGTTGCTGAGCGCCGGCGGCGCCGCGACCGTCACGACCGCACCCCGCCCGCCACCGACGGGATGATGCTGACGGTGTCGCCGTCCTTGACCGGCGTGGCTTCCTTCTCGAGGAAGCGGATGTCGTCGTCGTTGACGTAGATGGCGACGAAGCTCCGCAGCTTGCCGTCCTCGTTGTAGAGGTGCTTGCGCAGATCCCCGTACCGGGCGGTCATGTTCGCGAGCAGCTCGCCGACCGTGCCGCCCTCGGCCTCGACGACGTCCTGCTTGCCCGCGTAGACGCGCAACGGCGTCGGAATCAGAATCCTGGTTGGCATGATGTTTCCTCGATGGCGACCGGCTCTTCGTCGAACGCCGACCGGTCCTCGCGCAACCGCCACGAGGTCAGCGCCCCCGGCTCGCCCCCCTCGACCGCAACGATGACGTAGGCGAACACCGGCCAAGCGTGGTCCAGGTCGTACTGCGACGGCCGCGCCGGATGGTCCGGATGCGAGTGATAGAAGCCCAGCAGGTCGCCGCCCAGCGCGTCCGCCCGCTGTTCGGCGGCGCGGTAGTCGGCCGGCCGCACCCGGAACCGGCGCCGCGATCCCTCCTCGGCGGTGTTGGGCAGGGCCAGCGCCTCGACCACCCGGCCGCCGCGGCCGATGAGCGCCCCGCAGCACTCGTGCGGATACGTCTCGCGGCCGTGGCGCCGAATGTCGGCGTCGGCCCCGGCGCAGAGCGTCAGCATCGGTCGCCCACGTCCGCTCAGTCCGGCCCCGTTCCCGATTCGGTGGCGAAGCCCTTCTCGCGCCACGCCAGCGTGCCGCCGGTGACGCTCCGCACGTTGCGGTAGCCGAGCGACTTGAGGAACAGCAGCCCCGAGAGCGAGGCGTTGCCGCGCTGGCACACGCTCAGAATCGGCGCGTCGCGATCCTCCGGCAACCCGGCGTGGTTCTCGGGAAGCTCGGCCAGCGGCCGGTTGACGGCGCCCGGCACGTGCGCCTCCTCGTACTGCTTCCGCGGCCGGACATCGATCACGAACGGCTTGCCGTTCTGCAGTTGCGCGTGGGCGGTCTCGACGTCGACGGTCAGGTCGGGGTTGCCCCGCACGTTCTCCACCATCGTGTCGAGCAGCGGGTTGCGCGCCGGCGCGGCCGGTTTCGCCTCCTGCGCCACGAGCCCCGGCAGGTGCTTGACCACCGACGACGCGTACTTGAAGGCGTTGTCGGGGAAGATCACCACCACGACGTGGCCCGGCTCGTCCGGCACGAGCCTGAACGCGCCGGCCAGGGCCATGGCCGAGCTGGGACCGGCGACCAGGCTCTCCTCGCGGTTGAGCCGCAGGCAGAGATCGAACGCCTCCTGGTTGTTCACCTCGACCAGCCCGTCGTACTCGTCCGGGAAGAACAGCTTCGTCTGCCGTAGCTGCCGGAGGCTGCGCACGCCCGGAATGTCGTGCCCCTCGCTCGGATGCACGCCGAGCACCCGCACCCCGTCGCCCTGCTCCTTGAGGAACCGCCCGGTGCCCGTGATCGTGCCGCAGGTACCGAGACCGGCGACGAAGTGGGTCACCTCTCCCTGCGTCTGCCGCCAGATCTCCGGCCCCGTCGTCTTGTAGTGCGCCTCGGGATTCGCCTCGTTGACGTACTGGTTCAGCATGTGGAAGTCGGGACGCTCCCCGATCTCCATCGCCTTCGCGATGGCCCCCTCCGGTGCGCCGGGGGCCGGACACAGGGTATCGGCCAGCTCCATCACGTCGGCCCCGAAGAACCGCAGCATGGTGCGCTTCTCCAGCGGGATCTCGCTCGACAACGGCGTCGTCAGCGAGTAGCCCTTCGCGTTGGCGATCATCGCCAGCGCCATGCCGGTGTTCCCCGACGTCGGCTCCACCAGCTTCTGTTTCTCCTGCACCGTCCGCCGCGCCTCGCCGTCCTCCACCAGGTTGGCCGCCACGCGGTCCTTTACCGCCCCGAACGGGTTGTACCACTCGAGCTTGCCGTAGACCCGCGTGTGGCGGAACGGCGTCACGCGGTTCAGGCGGACCAGCGGCGTCGGGTTGTCGGCGCCGGACAGCAGACCGAGAATCGAGTCGTAGACGCGCAGCCCGTGGTCATCCATACCCTTCCGATCCTACCCGATCGCGGCCTGCGCCCACGCCGTTTCGCGTATGGTATCGGCAGCAAGCAGAGTGACCATGCCGAACCTACACCTGACGCTCGCGACACCGGTTCTCGGGCTCGCGGCCCCGTCCTTCTCGCCCGTCCTGGAGCGCCCCCGGCAGCTACGACCCCGAGCTCGGCCTCATCTACCGGGGCATCGCCGTCCCGCTTCCCTACCCTCGCATCGTGCGCCGCGGCACGTGGGACGTCGGCGACCGCACGCCGTGCGAGCTGTACTCCAACTCGACGGTAGCTCTCGGCGGCGGCACCGGCGCCATGGAGTGGTACTACCAGCACCTGCCGCCGTCCTGACGAGAAGCGCGAGCCGAGGCATCCGCGAAGGAGGATAGCGAGGACCGGCCATGAGAATCCCGCCCTTCGAGCTCGAGCGGTTCCAGTCGCTCCACGAGCACCAGGTCGAGATCAACCTGACGGAGAGCGGCGTGGAGCCGCTCGAAGTCGGCGAGCTCCTCGGCCCGGACGCCGTCGGTGCGCTGCTGGACCAGCCGCTCGCCTACACCCAGTCCAACGGCACGCCGGAGCTGCGCGCCGCCGTGGCGGGCACCTTCCCCGGCGCCACCGAGGACCACGTGGTCGTCGCCAACGGCGGCGCCGAAGCCAACTTCGTCGCCTGCTGGCGCCTGATCGAGCCGGGCGACGAGGTTGTCGCGATGCAGCCGAACTACGGGCAGGTGCAGGGGCTGGCCGAGGGGTTCGGCGCCCTCGTACGGCCCTGGCCGCTGCGCGAGGAGCGGACCGCCTCGTTTCCCCGCTGGGCGCCCGACCTCGACGAGTTGCGGGCGCTGGTGACGGATCGGACGAAGCTGGTCGCCGTCTGCAACCCCAACAACCCCACCGGGGCGCGGCTGACCGAAGCCGAGGTGGCGGCGGTCTGCGAGATCGCGGAGCGGCACGGCGCCTGGGTGCTGTCGGACGAGATCTATCGCGGTGTCGAGCACGACGGCGTGGAGACACCGGGCGTGTGGGGGCGGACCGAGCGGGTAATCGTCACCGGCGGCTTGTCCAAGGCCTACGGCCTGCCCGGCCTGCGCATCGGCTGGGCGGTCGCCCCGCTGCACATGGCGGCCGACCTCTGGAGGCGTCGCGACTACACGACGATTGCACCGAGCGCGCTGAGCGACCGCCTCGCCCGCCTCGCCCTGGCCCCGGCCCGCCGCACGGCCCTGCGGGAGCGCGCCCGGCGGATGATCGGCGCCAACTTCCCGATCCTCGGCACCTGGCTCGACGCGCACGCCGGGGCGCTCGCGTGGGTGCCCCCCGAGGCCGGGGCGATTGGATTCGTCCGGTACGGCCACGACATCGGCTCGACCGCGCTCGCCGACCGGCTGCGGCGGACCGCAGGGGTGCTGGTCGTTCCCGGCGACCACTTCGGTTTCGACGGCCGCCTGCGGATCGGGTTCGGCGGCCGTGCCGCTTCCCTGCGGGAAGGACTGGCTCGGCTCGACCGCGTGCTGGCCGATCTGCCGCAAGCCGCCGCCCCCTCCCCGGCCGGCGACTGACCGCAGGGAGTAGGATCGGGCGCACCGACGACCGGCCGCAGCCACCCGCCCCCGTCGCGAAAGACGCCGGCACGCCGCAGAAAGCCGCTCCGATCAGGAACCGAAAACGATGACCGACCAACAGAAGACGACCGCTGCGCCCGGCGCCCTCGACGGCCTGACCGTGCTCGACCTCACCCGCGTGCTCTCCGGCCCCTACTGCACGATGATGCTCGCCGACATGGGCGCCCGCGTCATCAAGGTGGAGCAGCCGGGCAAGGGCGACGACACCCGCGGCTGGGGCCCGCCGTTCCAGGACGGCGAGAGCGCCTACTTCATGAGCATCAACCGCAACAAGGAGAGCCTCACCCTCGACCTGAAGCATACGGACGGGCGGCGGGTGCTCGACGCGTTGATCGAGCGGGCCGACGTGCTGGTCGAGAACTTCCGGCCCGGCACGCTGGACCGGCTGGGGCTGGGCTACGCGGATCTCTCCAGGCGCCGGCCGGACCTGGTCTACTGCTCGATCTCCGGGTTCGGCCAGACCGGTCCCCGGCGGCGCGAGCCGGGCTACGACGCGGTGATGCAGGGCGAGGGCGGACTGATGAGCATCACCGGCGCGCCGGACGGCCCGGGCTACCGGCTGGGGGTTGCCATCGCGGACATCGCGTCGGGGATGTTCTCGGCCTGGGGCGTCGCCGTCGCCCTGCTCGCCCGGCACCGCACCGGCCGCGGGCAGTTCGTCGACGTGGGCATGCTGGACTCGGTGGCGGCGCTGCTCACCTACCAGGCGGGGATCTACTTCGCCACGGGCAAGCCGCCGGGGCGCCTCGGCAACCTGCACCCGACCATCACGCCCTACGAGACGCTGGAGGCGGCCGACGGCGACCTGGTCGTCGCGGCCGGCAACGACCAGCTCTGGCGGACGTTCTGCGGCGTGCTCGGCCTCGACGCGCTGGCCGACGACCCGCGCTTCCGGACCAACAAGGACCGGGTCGGGGCCCGCGAGGCGCTGCGCCCGCTGCTCGTCGAGCGGCTGCGCACGCGGCCGGCCGCGGCGTGGCTGGCGGATCTGAAGGCGGCCGGCGTCCCGTGCGGCGGCGTCCGCGATTTCGAGCAGGTGCTGACCGACCCGCAGATCGTCGAGCGGGCGATGGTGATCGCGCTCGATCACCCCGTGGCGGGGGCGATCCGACAGCTCGGGGTCCCCATCAAGCTCGGCGACACGCCGGGGGCGGTCCGCACGCCGCCGCCGGTGCTCGGGCAGCACACCGGGGACATTCTCGGCGAGCTCGGTTACTCGGAGGCGGACATCGCGCGTCTGAAGAGCGACGGCGCGGTCTGAATCTGCGGCAACGAAACCCGTGCGGAATCGGGGGCGTTCACCATGCGTCTACCGCTCGACGAGCGGCGCCGGATGCAGCACCCGCCGCAGATCGTCCGGGGTCGCGCCCCGCCACGACGTCTACCGCTCGACGAGCGGCGCCAGGGCCACAAGGACGAAGTCCAGCAGCTCCTCCGCCGCGAGGTCGCCGAGAGCGGGATGCTCGGCGACGACGCGCTCGTCGCGCAGCACGCGACGGCCCCGCACGCGGGCCGTCCTTCCCAGCAGCGCGGGCGGATCGCGGGTGGTGTCGAGGGCCAGCTCGATGAAGTCCTCGCTCGACGTCGCGGACGCCAGGCGCACCGCTTCCGCCGGCGTCTCCACCGCGAAACGGTAGCCCTCCGGCTTGAGCGCGGAGGCCACGGTCCGGAAGAGCGGCGCCGCCACCTTGCGAAGGACTTTCTGCCCGTCCGCCTCGGCCGCCGCCACGTCCCGGCGTCTCTCCCGAGCCCTGGCCCGCGCGTCGTCGATGGTGCGCAGCACGCGACGGCGGACGTCCCCGGTTTCCATCTCGCCTCGTCAGGCCCGCGGCACGGCGCCCGCCTCGTAGATCCGCACCAGCTCGATCAGCTTGTAGCCCTTCGTCTGATAGGGCGGAATCACCCGCTGGGTGTGCAGGTACTGGATCATGCCCTCGTCGGCGTAGTCCGGCGCCCCCAGCTCCGGGGCGTCCGCCAGCGCGGTCTCGAGCGCCGCCATCGTCATCACCTTCTCGGCCACGGTCCGCCGAATCGGGACGACGCCCCACAGGCGGCGGCGCTCCTGCCGGTCGCGCGTGCGGAACCGGACGTAGATCTCGTTGCTGATGAAGTTGTAGTCGACCTCGGCCCGGGTCGCTACGGCGTCCTCGACCCGCAGGAACACGATGTCGTCCTGCTCGGCCAGCCACGCCAGCAACTGCTCCGTGAAGTCTCCCTCCCCCGACCACCGTTCGCGATCCAAGTCCATCGCCTCACGCTACATGCTCGACTCATCCCGTCGTGGACGAGGGGACGGGCGTCTGCGTCGATTCCATCGCCCGGCCGCCACGCGCTCAACCGCCCGGCGCCACGAGCAGCTTCGCCGCCGCCCGCATGCCGATCATCACCGGCCGGTCGGGCTCGATGCGAACCTGCACGTGGTCGGCCGCCTCGTCGCGCGCGGCGACCCGGATCGACTGACCCGGCGTCAGATCGTGGCGCTCCAGGAACCGCAGGAACGCCGCATCCTGATCCGTGACCCGGGTCAGGACGACCGGCGTGTCCAGCGGGCAGGTCAGCAGGCTCTGGTAGCGCGGCGTCGCAATGGCGCCGTCCGGATCCGGAATCGGGTCTCCATGGGGATCGACGGCCGGCCGGCCGAGCATGGCGTCGATCCGGTCGATGAGGCGGTCCGACGCGGCATGCTCCAGCCGCTCGGCCTCGTCGTGCACTTCCGCCCAGCTCATGCCCAGCACCTTCACCAGAAACAGCTCGATCAGCCGGTGGCGGCGCAGCACCAGCCCGGCCAGCTTCTGCCCCGCCGGCGTCAACCGCACGCCGGCGTACGGCTCGTAACGCACCAGCCCGGAATCGGCGAGGGCCTTGACCATGGTCGTCGCGGTGCCGGGCACGACGTGCAGAGCGTTGGCCAGCCGCCCCATCGGCACCAGGGCGCCATCCTCCCCGTGCGCCGTTTCTGCCTGGTAGATGGCCTTGAGGTAGTTCTCGACCGTGCTCGACGGCGGCATGGACGGCAAAGCGTACCACGGCGGCGGCCCGCCGACCGTGGGAATCCGTGTCCCCGTCCCGCCGGCGGCCGGCCCGACCGCTGGGAATTCCGCGTCCCCTACAGCGAGTCGAGAAAAGCGACCAGGGCCTCACGGTCGGCCGCACCGAGCCGCGCGAACCCCTCGCGGGCCAGGGCCGCCTCGTTCGCGTGCCGCCGAACCGCCTCGATCGCGGTCGCCGCGCTGCCGTCGTGCAGCAGCGGACGCCGGAAGCGGAGTCCCCACAGCGGTGGCGTCCGCAATTCCCCCGGCTCGGCGCCGGCCTGCCGGATGCCGTCCCCGGTGCCGACGTCGTGCAGCAGGAGGTCGGAGAAAAGGGGTACCGAACGCCGGTCGAACAGGGGGTTGCCGCTCGGCCCGGTGCCGAGGATCGGCACGTGACACGCCGCGCAGCCGATGGCCTCGAACACCTGCCGCCCGACCGTCACCCGCGTCGTGATTTCGCCGCGCGCCGGCGGAGCCAGCAGCCGCATGAACGACTCGAAGTTGTCGATGCCGCGCCGCCCGGTGGACGGCTCGACGACGTCCTCCGGATCCGGCGTTTCGTCGCAGAGCGCGAGCTGCCGCTCGGACAGGCGGAAGGTCAGCTCCCCGGGGAACAGGTCGTTCGTGATCCCCATCTCGTTCCGATAGGCGTCGGCCCCGAAGTCGAACAGCGTCGCGCGCTGCGACTTCCACCCGAAGCGGCCGACCCGCGGCTCGCCGGTCACCAGATCCGGGACGATCGGGGCCCGGCCGCTGACGCCGTCGCGGTCGAGATCGTCGGGATCGGCCAGCGTTTCGAGCGTGGCGTCGGGGATCGCCTCGATCAGGCCGGCGCCGAACAGGGGGATGGGAACCCGCTTCGCGATGACGTTCGCCTCGGGTGGAATGACGGACTGGCAGGCGTGGGTCGGGATCGAGAAGATCTGGAACAGCGAGCCGCGGGCAGGCTCGATGTCGCGGAACGTCCCGTCGGGCTCGCGGATGCCGGCGCGGGTGGTGGTCATCGGCGCGATCCCGCCGATGGCCGGCACGTTGTGGCAGCCCGCGCAGCTCGTGTTGTTGTAGGCCGGACCCAGCCCTTCCTCCGCGTCCTCGACCTCCAGGAAGTCGTCGAGGCCGAGCATGAACTCTTCGAGCTCGACCGGGGTCAGGCCGGGCAGCGGACCGCCGGGCAGCAGCCGCGGTTGCGCCGCGGGCTGCGCAGCCACGAGCGCGGGCCGTGCAGCCGCCAGCGCGGCCAGCGCCAGCGCCGGGACCGCCAGCGCCGCGACCGCCCACCGCCGCGTCATGGCGCCTCCTCGACGCCCTCGACGACGATCGCGCCCCGCATGAAGTTGTGCCCGGCGCCGCACAGCCGCGAGCACTCGAACGTATACCGCCCCGCCTCGGCGGCCTCGAAGACGACCACCGCCTCGCCCTGCCGCCGCTTCGGGACCAGGAGGTTCACGTTGCGGCCGACGATCCGGAACCCGTGCATGGTGTCGTCGCTCCGGATGCGGAGCTCCAGCGTGATCCCCTGCGGCACGCGAATCTCGGACGGCGTGAAGCTGAACCGCTCGGCCAGGATGCGAACGACACGGCGTTCACCGGCGACCGGCGCGCCGTCCGGCCCGCTCGTGCCCGGGCCGCTGGTCTTCTCGCCACCTGCCGGCGCATCGATGGGCCGGAAGGCCCCTGCGTCGAGGCCGAACAGGAGCACGCCGGCCGCCAGAACACCCGCTGCCGGAACGCCCCGCATCAGAACCACCATCCCAGCCCGACGTTGAACGCGTTGGGCGCCGCGACCACGGTGCTCCGGTTCCGCAGCACCGTGTAGTCGAGCTTGACCGCGACGTCCGGGTCGGGGAACCACGTGGCGCCGAAGATCCACGCCTCGCGGTCGAACGCCGGCAGCGCCTCGAACCCCGCCGGCATGCGATGCTGGGTGTCGAAGTTCTCGTAGCGCAGGAACAGGGCGACCTCGCGCGGCGCGGGCCGGGGCACGACGAAGTACGACCCTTCCAGGTAGAAGCCCCGCATCTGCTCGGCCACGTTGGGACCGACCCCCGTCAGGCGCTGCACGGCGCGGTTCAGCGCCCCCATGCCGTCGAGGTACGCCTGGGCGTAGAGCCCCCGCAGGGTGAGCTCGCCGGCCCGGTAGCGGCCGTCCGCTTCGACCAGCGTCACGCTCGTGTCCACGCGGGGAAACGCGAAACCGGTGTCGCCGCTCCAGACGCTGGCGCCGAGCACCAGGCCCGCCGTCCCGACGTATTCGATGCGTCCCGTCCCCGCCGCGTGTCTGCCGTTCGCCTCGGCGCCCTTCTGCCGCCCGTCCCGCAGTCCTTCGTCTGCGCTGAACCGCGACGCGTCGAGCGTCTCCATCGCGTACGCGCGGTAGCGGAATCCGCCGCGGAGCTCGCCGTGCACGCCGGCCCCGGCGCCGAACCAGGTGGTCGGAATGATGACGGTCTCCACGAACGGACGCTCGACACCGTGGAACACCGGCGGCTCGTGGCGCTCGTTGATGACCCCGACCGGGGCCAGCACCATTCCCGCCCGCAGGTTGAACGGCCGGCCGACGAGGAAGTCGACGTAGGCCTGCTCCAGTTCCAGCTCGCCGCCGGTTTCCGGGGAGACGACGGCGTGCTCCAGCTCCAGCTCCGAGACGAAGCGGACGCGCTCCGAAAAGCTGTGGGTGAAGAGCAGCACGAAGCGGTGGAAGTCGAGCACCGGGTCGGCGTGCTGCGCGTCGTTGACGTGGAAGTCCATGTAGCCGGAGATCGGTCCCGTCCTGGAGGTCGCCGCGCTCGCGGCGGGGGCCGGTGACCGCGGCGCCGGCTCGGCCCGGCCGTCCCGCGGCGAATCGGCCGGCGGCTGCGCGGAAGCGGCGGCTGCGCAGCCGGCAAGCAGCAGCGCAGGCGTTATTTTGCCGAAGATAAACCGTGATTTCGCGTAGTGCATGTTTCGTATTTTGATTATTCAAAAATTCCGGCGCGCGTGTCAAGGGCGCAGGTCCCAGCCTGCCGCATCACGGATCTCGGGTCCTCCTTGCACGCGCCATCCGAAACGGCTCGTCCCGGCCGGGGTCGAGCCCGGCATCCGCACGTGGATCGGGAACCGGCGCAGATGCCGGAGTCGGTAGACGGGTTCGGCGACGAAGCGCGCGGATCGTGATCGAGCGAGCGCCTTTCAGCCCTTGACGCAGACGACCTGCTTGAGGGTGTGGACGACGTCCACCAGGTCGGAGGAGTTGGCCATCACCGTGTCGATGTCCTTGTAGGCGCCGGGAATCTCGTCGATCACGCCGGCGTCCTTGCGGCATTCGACGCCGGCCGTCTGTTGCTCCAGGTCCGCGGCGGTGTAGGCGGCCTTCGCCTGCGAGCGGCTCATCCGCCGCCCGGCGCCGTGGGCGCACGACTGCAGCGCCTCCTCCGATCCGCGCCCCCGCACGATGTACGACCGCGCCCCCATGCTGCCGGGGATGATGCCCAGCTCGCCGACGCCGGCCCGGATCGCCCCCTTGCGGGTCACGTAGACCGCCTCGCCGAAGTGCTCCTCCTCCGCCACGTAGTTGTGGTGGCACTCCACCGCCGTCCCGTCCACCCGGAACGGCGGCAGCAGCTCCCGCAGCGCGGCGAGGATGCGGGCCGTCATCAGGCGCCGGTTCTCCAGGGCGTAGCGCTGCGCCCAGGTCAGCGCGTCGACGTAGTCGGCGAAATGCTCCGCCCCCTCCTCCAGGTAGGCGAGGTCCTTCGCCGGCAGGCGAGCGAGATGCCGCTCCATGTCGCGCTTCGCAAGCTGCGTGAAGTAGCGGCCCAGCACGTTGCCCACGCCGCGGCTGCCGGAATGGAGCATCACCCAGACCCGGTCCGACTCGTCCAGGCACACCTCGATGAAGTGGTTGCCGCCGCCGAGCGTGCCGAGCTGCCGCGGCCACTTCGCACGCACGCCGCGGATCATCGTCTCGATCCGTTCGTGGCGCGTCAGGATCCGTTCGAGGCCGGGGCGCAACGCGTGCAGCACCCTGCGGTCGGCGACCGGCTCCCGGTGGGCGGCGAAGCCGACCGGAACCGCGTCCTCGATCGCCTCGCGGACCGGACGCAGCGAGTCGGGGAGCTGCGAGGCGTCGAGCGTGAGCCGCGAGGCGCTCATCCCGCAGCCGATGTCGACGCCGACCGCGGCCGGAATCAGCGCGCGCCGGGTGGGAATCACCGACCCGACGGTCGCCCCGATGCCGAGGTGCACGTCGGGCATCGCCGCCACGTGGCCGACCACGATCGGCAGCCGCGAGACCGCGGCGAGCTGCCGGATCGACGCCTGATCGACGTCGTCGGTGAAGATCCTGACCGGCACGCCGCCCCGGTCGAGCACCTGCCGCACCGGCATGAATCGAACACTCCCGTCAGCCCAATCCTCGAGCGCAACGGATTCGAGCGGCGAAGGCTCCGCACGGACGCGCGCCGAACGCGGCCTTACGCTGCGCGCTTGCCGGTTATCGCCTCGCGCAATCCTTCGAGCAGTCCTTCCAGCTTCGCCATGCGCTCGCGCAGTTCGCCCATCTGCGTCCGGACTTCGCCCTCGAAGTCGCGCAGCCGGGTTGCGAGTTCCCTGGCCTGTGCAACGAACTCGGCGAAGCGTTCGTGGCTGCGTTTCTCGACGGTGGCAAGATCGGCCTTCAAGTCGGCGAAGCGCACTTCGCTGCGCTTCTCGGCGGCGGCGAGATCGGCCTTCAAGTCGGCGAAGCGCACTTCGCTGCGCTTCTCGGCGCGGGTGATGTAGCGCCAGAGCAGCGCGAACGCGGTCGCGCCGAGCGCTGCCAAGGTGAGGCCCGTACCGATCACCGTCCAGAACTCAAGCGTCATACGGGGAGTTCCCCGTGTTCACGGTACTCGATTCACCCCACCTGACGTATACGCCCAACCGCGGAACCGCCGCAGCAACGATCTGATTCTACCCAACGTCGCTTGCCGGCATCATCCACTCTTCGACTTCAGCGTCACGACGTCTTCATCGAGTCCCTGGCGGCAAATCTCCAGCCGGGGGTTGCCGCCGACTTCGCCTGCGGACGGAGCCAGGCGGAGCGGGTAGAAGGCGGCGGCGCCGATGAGGCCGCGCAAAGGGTATTCCGCCCGGCCGCTGCCCACGAGGCCCGCTTCCAGCAGCCACGGTCCGATCCCGTTGCCGCTTGGCACGGCGATCTTCGCGGCGGGCGAGAAGGTTCCGCGCGCGCCGGTCTCGACCAGGACGCCCCATTCGACGAACGACCGGACCACCCGCTGCACGGCGCGCGTCAGCGTGCTCCGCTCGCCCCGGGATTCCGTCATGCGCCGGACGATCTGCGACAGCGCGGCCGTCCCCTGCAGAGCCAGGAGCCGGCCCGTCGTCGCCGCCACGTCTCGAAAGAACGGATACGTCGCCAGGCACATGCCCCAGTGCAGCGGCAGCCGGTCGCGCCCGGATCGGCCCTGCAGCAGGGCGAGCGCGTCCGCGCGAAGCGGAACCAGCGCATCGGGCACGGCCACCCAGACGTGCAGCAGGACGGTCATCGTCTTGCCGCGCGCGCTGTGGGGACCGTCGCCGGCCACCTGCCCCTCGAGGAGTCGTTCGAGCTGCGCGCGGATCTCCGGCGCGGAGAGTCCCTGCGCGGCCCACTCGGCCGTCGCATCCAGCCAGCGCAGGCGGATCTTCCGGTCGAACCCGATGATGCGTCCCGCGGTCTCGGGCATCGCTTCCGCCCGGTGTCCTCACGTCCGTTCGATCTCGACGAAGGGCACGACGACTTCCTCCAGCGTGACGCCCCCATGCGCCACCGGACGCTCCAGCCCGCGCACGAACGCACGGCGACCCGGGGCGATCAGCGCGAGGTAGTCGTCGGGCAACCCCAGCGGCGGCCACTCGAGCGCATCCGGAACGCTCGCCCGCACCCGGCTCCGCAGGACGGGGTCCGAGTAGACGCGCACCCGCTGGCCGCGCAGGTCGGCGACCGAACCCTCCTTCGGCGAGCCGCACCCGGTGGTTTCGACGTTCCCATGGTCCGCGGTCAGGAAGACGGCGAATCCGCGGTCGAGGAGCAGGTCGAGCAGTGCGGCCGGCATCCCGTTCCGTGTCCACAGCCGGACCTGATCATGCATGCCGGCGCTTCCGAGCTGCATGCCGTGCATGATCTGATCCACCGCGTCGACGACGAGCCCCACCGCGCGCACCCTGGGGTGCGACACGAGCTGCTCGACGCTTCCCAGGACGGGCCGCCGGTGCAGGATCTTCGCGTAGGCCGCCTCGACCGCGGACAGTCCTTCGTCCGCCCAGAATCGCTTCCACGCCGACGGCTCGCGGTCGGTGCCGTGAATGCTGGACGGGAAGTACAGCGGCGGGCGCCCCGCGAAACAGGCCTGCCGGGAGACCATGGTCAGCGTGGGGATCCAGGCGAAGAGGCAGTCCTGCCGAAACCGCAGGCGCGGTCGCTGTTGCGCGAGCAACTCGCGGACCGCCACCCACTGGTCCAGGGCGAGACCGTCCATCACGACCAGCGCGACCTTCGTGTCCGTGGACTCGTGGAGGCGCCGCGCCAGCAACCGCGGAACCTGGTGGATCATCACCGGCGGCGTGGGCGGCTGATTGTGCAACGCGCCGAAGCGTTGCCGGATCCACGCCGTGAACGCCTCGTCGATCCGGTCGCGAGCGCGGCGGTAGCGCTCCGGCACGCCGCCATCGCCTGCACCGCCGTCGGGGCCGAACACCAGCGCGTTCACGTGCGCCCAGCGCGGTGCGAACGCGAGCCATTCCTGGTGTCTCGCTGCAGCGTTCGGAATCGACTTCTCGACGGCCGCCAGCAGGCGCGCGAGACGGCGTCGCCGGTCGGCCCGCGGGTCGGTCTCGACGCCGGCCAGCGCCCAGGAACCGGTCAGCCTGTGGCCGCGGGGATGCGCAATCGGCCGGAGCACGCCTTCCAGGAACAGGTTGTCGACGTAGACGCGCACGTCGGCATGGTCGAACGGAATCTCGGCCGGACCGGGCAACGCCAGTCCGTACTCCGCCGCCGGTTCGTGCGCCGCGACCGATTCGGACGTGCGCCGATTGACGAAGATCGGCCAGCGCTCCTGCAGGTACGCGAAGAACGCCTCGCGGTCGGGAACGATCCGCTCCAGCGGCCACGCCCCGAACAACGGGTCCTGCCGCAGCTTCTGGATGAGATGGTCGTCCAGTTCCGTCGGCAGGTAAAGGCCGCCGTAATGACGGCGCAACAGGAAGCGCAGCAGGTCCGACGAGTGGCGGATCGTCTCGGGCGCGATCCTGAACACGTGCCGGAGCACGAATTCCCGGGTCCGTGACGCACCGAGCGGCTGGGCGGGCGGCTCCTGCGCCTGGGCCGCATGGAGAGCGTCGAGATGGCGCCGGTCCAGCGCGCTGACCACCGGGTAACTCAGGTTGGGGAACAGAGCGCCGAGGCCGAACGACAGCCTGCGGCCCGCCTGCCATACGTCGCAGGGGAGCGCGTGCAGGTCCGATTCGTCGTTCCCGACCACGACGACCAGGTCCGCCAGATCGCCGCGGTCCCAGAGTGATCGATAGCGCGACTCGAAGAAGAAGCGGAAGGCGACGCGATCCTCGAACGAGGTCACTTCGAAGCCGCGCGCCTGTAGCTGGTCGAGGACGCCCTCCTCCAGCAGCAGGCCATCGGGATCCGCCGCGACCGTGAGGCGCGCGGTCCGCGGCGTGAACTCCTGCAGGATCCGGTCGCGCCAGCTACTCACTGCGGCTCCCTGCGTCGGCGTGGCCCGGGCACTTGTTGGTGTTCGAGGCTCCATGTCCAGTGGTCCGGCTGGGTGTCGTTCATTTCCTGGTCGGAAGCGCCACCGGGCGGGAAACGTGTGATCACCTCCCGTCAGTCGGTGTACCGGTAATCGAACACGCACGACGTACCCACCATCTCGCGAAACCACAACGTGGCGCGGGCGCCCCGCGAATCTGTCAGGTGAACGGGCTCGTTCAGATTGATGCGCACCGGTTGCGGCACACCGTCGTTGATCGCCACGGTATCGGCATAGAGCCAAGTTCGATCGAGAGCGTCGAGCAGGGGATGCAGCCGCCCTCGGATGCCCGGCAGGTGTCCCGTCTGATTGGCGATGATCCACGATCCGCCGTCCGGAGCCGGCCGCATGCGCAGATCAATCGGGTCGAACGGATGGGCGTACACCACCTCGGCCACAAAGCCCTTCGCGGCGCACAGCACGGTGACCGGCAACCGGGCGTAGAGAAGGAAATCGGCGTGCCCGGATGGATCGGTGCGTGCCTCCCGATACGTCCGGTTCGGGTAGATCAACAGCACGTGGACGTCGGACAGCGGATCGCCCGTGTCGCCGCGGCGAACCGACACACGAACCGCGACGCCATCCGACAGCGGGGGACGCGCCGCCGGCAGGACGACCTTCAGCTCCCGCTCGCCGATCAACTCGAAGCTCGGCCGTTCGCCGGCGAGGGCGAACGTCTCGTCCTGAATGACGCCGATGCCTTCGCCGCGCCGTTCGATGAAGTAACGCCGTCCGCCGGCGCCGGGCACGTCGCCGACCGGACACTGGCCCAACCGCGACGCCAGCAGCTCGTTGCGCGTGAACTGGCTGGTGCGCAGGTCGTCGGTCGTCATGGAATTGCACAGGCCGCCGGGCGAGTACAGCTCCAGCCGATCGTCGAACATGAACAGGCGTATCCGCGACCCCGACACCGTGTAGTCTCGATGCACCACCGCGTTGACCACCGCCTCGAATACCGCGCGTTCGCTGAACTGCGGCACGTCGATGCGCCCCGGGTCCTTGTACGCCGCCACACGCCGATTCCGGACCACGAAGTGCACCGCCTCGCGAATCTGCCGGTCGAGCGGGCCGATGATGTCCCGGGCGTCGAGCTGCCGGCCAGCGTCCATGCGGTCGCCGCGATAGCAAACCGCCTGGATCCACGCATTCGGTAACCACTCCCGCGCGTCCTCCGCGGCCAACAGCACGCCGCCGACGGTCGCCCGCAGCGCGCCGTGCCGGTCGTCCTTGAGGAACTTCAGCTTCGACAAGGCGATCTCGGCTGGTTCGTCCGTGCGCGAGCTCACGTACTGGCGCCACAACGCCGGGCGCAAACTGCTGATCCCGGTGTTCTGCACGACCTGGGTGTCGGTAGCCGCGGCATCGGACTGCCCGCGCGCCTGCGACAGTCGGCGAACCTCCGCGGAATCCATCTGCCGCTTCGTGTCTCCGCGCCGGCGAAAATGCCCGCCGGGTGACCGGTGCACCGTCACGCTCTCCGGAATCTCGACGACCAGCGCGCCACCCTCCGCCGGCTCCGGCGCCTGTACCCGGAAGATGCTGAAGTCGAGCGGCGGCTTGATGCTGTCCGAACAGATCTCCGTCACCAGATTCGTCAGTGCATCCAGTTGCGCGGGATCGAGTGACTGCGGCTTTCGGTCGTCCGACACGCCCAGAACGAGCCGGCCACCGCCGGCGTTGGCGAACGCCGCGAGTTCGTCGGCGAGATCGTCGCGCCGGGGTCCTGACACCCGGTTGCCGCGGAATCGAGCCTCCTTCAGCTCGAGATCCGTGTCTTCACCGAGTGCGACCTGTTCCCACAGGCGTGTTGCGTCGATTGGCATGGCAGCCTGCAAAAACCCAAACGCGAGATTCCGACGTTACGGAATGGCGGAGATCCCGCGTTGTGGTCGCAAGACCTCCTGTAGCGATTGTCGCAATTCCGTTCTAAGCTTTTCCAAACCCTCGGCATTCTGCAAGTACTTTATGAAACGTATATGTTTCAAGTCGAAGGGAACGTCCTGATCGTTCTGCACGATGGTCACCACATCGCGGCCGAGGGCGTGCGCGAGACCAGTTTCGTACAATACGTTGGGATTCCGTCCCGTTAGATCGCTTACAACCGCTCGGCTCTGGGCTATGGTCAAAAAAATGTCATCCATGATCTTCGCGGGCCTATAGATCTCATCGACTCGACGAGGCGTGAGGCCCAGAGCGCCACATGCGGCCTTTATTGCCTCATGTACAGGATCAAACTCCCGTTTGAAAGGCATCATCATGGCGACATGTCCTAGAGAAGGAAGGGGCCATTCGGGGACAGCAAAAAATTTTGGGCGGAGCTTATTGAACTCGCTCTCGATGTGACCGAAGATCTCTTTGAGCGGATCACCACCCTCCTTGACAGCCCAATGTGTACGCGAATGCTCCCAAGGATCGAAATGGAGATCCTCCAAGCCGAAAATATCTTCGGAACTCATACGACCATATAGGTGGCGAAAGTTAAATACGATCTCGTTGCCCCACTCATAAACACCGTCAAGACGGCTCAAGAACGCCGGGGTTTGAGCGTCTCCGTTCGGGAATGCCTCCGCAACAACTAAAGTTGGAAGTTCAGCTAGTCTTGACAGGTCATCTCTGTAGTGTTTAGCTAGCTGAGCATTAGTATGCTCGAACAGCCTGTTCTTTAAGAAACGGCCGGTTCCTGATTTGCTCCGAAAGATCTCAATATCGGAGCGACCGTAGCAAATCAAATTGTAATGAAACTGCGACCAATTCATTCCTGTTGCCTACTTTCTTTGTCGAGTCTGTGCCTGATCGTGCCACATCAGCAGCTTCGGGTCTTCGTGAAGCACGTCACCCGGGATCCTGCGGGCGACCTCGATTATTGTAGCGTAGTCCCGAGCCTGCCATGCCCTGCGGAAGCCCGCGCGGACGGCTTCCAAGCGGAACAGCTTCAGGCGGCGCTGCGTGGAGTTCCGGTACTCCTCGAACTCCCGGAGCAGGCCGCGGGTGCGGAGCTCTTCGAGATCGCCGGCCTTGCGCGGGTCGGGGACGTACCAGCGGTCCTTCGCCTTGGCGCGGAGCGCGAAACCGTCCTTCGGCAGGTTGCGGAGCTCCCTGAAGTTGCCGGACAGGTAGGCATGAATCTGGCTCGGAACCTCGCCCCGGCCGTCGTAGCGGATGAAGTTCTGCTCCAGAAATTCCGACAGCTCGATCATCCGCTCGTGCTTCTGCCAGCCCCCCAGCTCGCGGATGAAGTGCGGGTGGATCTCCTGGAAAGTCTGCGGCTTCCGCCCGAGCTGCTGGCGCAGCCACTGGATGGCGGTCTCCTCGTCCCTGACGAACAGTTCGAGCTGGACGATCTCCCGTGCCGCCAGCCGTTTGGGATCGTACTCCGCGACCTGCTCGGACAGGAAGAACATGCCGTCGCGCTCGGGGAAGCGTTGCGTGAGCCCTTCGTGGAACTCGGTGGCGGAAAGCGGCACGGTGAAGCCGCGTTGCACGTGAAAGGCGACCATGCGGTCGAACAGCAGGAAACTTTGGCGTTCGGCGATCACCTCGGCTCGGCCGTCCCTGCCCACGAACACCGGAAGCCGCCGCATATGAGAACGGACGAAGTCCCAGGCGCCGTCCTGGGTCCCGGCCTCAAGCCGGAAACGGTTCTCCAGCCCGCCGTTCGGCTTGTAGGCGGAGATCACCAGATCCTGCTTGACCGCGGTGCTCGTGACCTGCCGGTAGGAGCCCTGCTGCTTGTCGAGCGTGCGGACGTCCGCGACCACGAAGCCGGCCGCCAACATGGCCTCCTGGATGGCGTTCCAGATCGCGTTCCGGGAATTGTGGAAGACGACGGTGATCCATCGGCCGGGCTTGAGGACACGACGGTACGCTTCGAAGCAGCGCTGCATCAGGCACTGATAGTCGGTGATGCCCTTGCCCTTGGGCCGGTCGACGATGGCCTCGGTCTCGCTGCGCGTGCGGGTACGGTGCCAGGATTCGACGAGTTGGTTGAGGTCGGCGTAGAAGATGTTCTCGCCGAAGGGTGGGTCGGTGAACACGTAGTCCACTGAGTTGTCGGGTAGACAGTTGGCGCTGCAGTCGCCGGTTGAAGTCATAGCAACGCCGCTGAGTGAAGGTATCGGCTCGAAAGCCTTGGTGAGACGGTGTAATTTGCCGTCGAGAATATACCATGGACACACTTCCGCAATCTGCGAGGCGACGTAGTAGACTCCGGACAGTTGGCGATTCACTTGAGAAAAGTGAGAAGGACCGTAGCGATTCAGCGTGGACATACCCCAGATCGCCTGCTCGACGAAGAACAGCAGCACGTTCCTCAGCCGATGTTCATCGCAAGCATCGATACACCGCCACAGTGCCGCCAGCGCGTGCGCCGCCCGCGGCAGGAACAGGTGGTGCACATGCGTGAATCCCTTGGGTGCGAGCCGCGAGCCGTGGTACATCTCGTCGATGGGAAAGGCATTGGTTGGAACCTCGGACGGCAGCGGAAGGTTGGCGACGCGGTCGAGCACTTGCCGATCGGCGGCGTCCGGTTCCTTCTGGTAACGCGCGTCACCCATGCTGTAGTCGATCAGGACCGGCCGCAGGCGAATGCGTTTCCAGGGCCGGCCCGACGCGGGGTCGGCAAGCGTCTCGAACGACCGCACAAGGTTGTCCTTGGTCAGCTTCACCGCGCAGTGCGGGCAGGGAAACATGGATCGCGTGCGACGGGTGGTCTTGTCGAGCGCTTCGTCCAGAAACACCACTTCGCCCGCGCAGTCCGGACACGAGAACACCTCGCTCCAGACGGTGTAGTTGATCCGCCCCGTAGTCTTTCCGTCCGTGTGGAGCGTTTCGTACATCCAGCCGATCTCCGCCTCGACCTCCTCCAGGAGCCGGCCAGCCGCCGCACTGAACGCCGAGACGTCGAACGGAAGGTTGTAGTTGGCGGCGATGAAGGTGGCGGCCGGCGACAGGTCGCCGAGAATCACGCGGCGGGCGCCCCACTGCGGCGGGTCCCGTTCTTCCGCCTCCCAGCGGCGTTCGAGTTCACGACGGTAGCCGGCGGGCGCCGTCCCGCACCACTGCGCCGCTACGCCGGTCATGCCGGAGCCGCAGAATCCGTCCAGGACGAGGTCGCCCGGCGTCGTGTAGTGGAGGATGGACGGGACGATCGCCAGGTGCGGCACCTTGGTGTGATAGCCGTGCGCCCGATAGAGGGGGTCGGTCTTGCCGACGCTGACGTCGACGGCGAAAGGTTCGCGGTGATACGGCTCGGCGGGGTCGTACGGCCGCCCGTGGTGCTCCACGAACTCCGTCAGGAACGGATTGGGGCACGCGGTGTAGTACGGCGGATCGGACAGCCGCAGGATGTCCTCGTCCTCGCCCACCGGAAAGTCGGGCCGTTGCCGCAGCTCGGGGAGCTTCTCCTTCAGCCGCGCGAGGAAGTGCTCCCGGCGCGCCTCGACCGACTCGAAGGTCATCCCGAGGCACTCGACCGGCCGGGCATGCGTCGCAGCGGACTCTCGGAACAACTTCGGGACGGGATCACCCGCGGTCGCCACGTTCGTCCTCCCGCCCACCGTCGATGCGGGCGGCCTTGAGCGCGACGCCGGCGTCGGTCAGGACGTACCGCTGGTTGGCCGCATTCTGGTTGCCAGGATTCGTCATGCGGACGATGCCGGCGTTGACGAGCGGCTGCAGGTGCGTGCGACGGAAGAAAGTCCGATGCGTCACCCCGGCGCGCTCCATCAGCTCGGCCAAGCTCCTTGGCACGTCGCAGGCGTCAATGATCCGGCACTGGTGTTCGGTCAGTCGTCGAGCGACTTGGTTAGTGACCAAGTCCGGCCCAGGCGTACCGACTTGGTCAGTGGCCCTGTCGCGTGGATCAGTGACCATGTCGCCCGACCCGGCGCCGACTTGGTCACTGACTTGGTCACTCCTGGCGAGACGATCGTGCAGATGCCCCGCAAGAACGTACCGATCGGCGCCGACGCGCTCGATCAGCGCCTGATCGACCAACCGGTCGGCGACGACGACCGCCTCCGGGCCGGAAAGACCGGTAACCGCCTTGATCTGCCACAGCGTCACGGCCGACTCACGGTACGCGAGCGCGAAGGCACGGGCTTCCTCGTCGGTTAGTGCGAGGCCGAGGCGCCCCTGGACGGCCCGCTGTCGTTCAGAGAGCAGTGCTTCCTTCTTCAGCACGAGTTCGAAGCTTCTGCGCCGCCTGTCATTCGTAATCCGCGGCGGCACGTTCCCCAACTGCTGCCAGTTCCGGAAGACGTCGCGCAAGCCCCACCCCGCATGCTCGCTGAGACCGATGCGGCGGAACGCGAGCACTATCCGTGGGTTTCGAACCTCCTTTTCGCCCGGTTCGAGCAGATCGGTGTCCGCGGCGAAAGCGTCACCGGGGTTCCAGAAGACCGTCTGATCGGTGTAGTGCCGGATGACCGCCTTGCGCGCGTGGTCGGAGTAGTCCTGGTGCATGATCAGGTTGATCATCGACTCGCGAAAGGCTCTGTAGTCCGGCGGCGTATCGTCCCGCCGCATGGTGGCGGGGTCGAGCCGGAAGGGATGCTCGGCGAACTTCTCGTACCAGTCCTCGATGAGGGCGCGCCACGTCTGGACGAGGTTCTCGTCGAGAACGAGACGGTCGAACCAGCGATCCCCCGTGTCCGCGGTCTCGCGAGACGCGGTGAATCGCTGACAGTCGACCACCGGGCGGGGCAGCAGTTGCCGAAAGGCGGGATTCGTCCCGAAGAGCAGAACGGCGGCGCGGGTCGGAAAACGCTTACCTCCCTGCTCGATCAGCAGACCCATCTCGGCCAGGAAGTCCGTGTCGGACAGCGCCGCGCAGGAGCGGTTCCCCGGCCTCGCCTCGTAGACCGCGCGGTACCACCGGACGGTGTCCGGGTCGAACGCCGTGCTCGGATCGCGGTCGACCGCCTGACCATCGGGACGCTCCGCCGCAGCGTCGATGAGAAACCCGTTCCGCTCGTGGTCCGAGCAGCGCACGTCGCTGCCTCCGCTGCGAACGAAGGCGCGGCGAATGTCGCCGTTCAGGAAAACGGGCTTCTGCGAACGCTGCACTTCGGGCACGTAGAAGATGAGCAGGTCCGACTCGTCGTGCTTGTGCAGGTCCTCCCGAACATCGACCACGACGCTGAGCTTGTCCGGCTGCCGCAACGTCGACAGGAACTCGTTCTGCACCTTGTCGACGTCGAGCACGCCGACGATTTCCATCTCCTGGCCGTTCCTGCGCACGCCGAACACGAGATGTCCGCCCGCCGTGTTGGCGAACGCGGAGACCGTCTCGTATGCGTCGCGAGGCACCTTGCGTTGGGCTTCCTTGAACTCGACGTCGCGCCACTCGTGCTTGCGCAGCAGTTCGATCAGCTCGTCCTGCGTCATGCCGTCACTCCGGAGACGATTGCATCCTGCCGGGTCACGCCGCCTCGACGTCGGTGTGAGCGAAATCGTCGCCCTTGAACAGCAGCGGCTCGCCGGTGGTCTTCGCCAGCGCGTAGGCGAGACAGTCGCCGAAGTTCAACGCGGCCCGATGATTGCCCTTGCCGAACCGCCGCCAGGCGCGGCGAGCGGCCTCGACGTGTTCCGGCGTAACCGGCGTCAACTCGATCTCCGCCTTGTCCAGAAACAGGTCGAGTTCACGTCCCGCCCCGGTTCCCCCCTTGCCCTCCACAACCATGGTTGCTTCCAGCAGCGCGACCGCCGACATGCGCCTGGGCCACGCCGCCGAGATTGCCTGTGCGTAGTGCGCCGCGTCCGATTCACCGAACAGGATGGCCATGATCGCCGACGTGTCGATGATCACTTCGGCAGTCCCCGTTCGTCATAGAGCAGGTCGCCATGGTCGACCGAAGGTCCTGGCCCCATTCCGGCGGCGCAGCGTTGTCCGATGGCGTGAAGCTCCCTGGCCAGTGCCTCCGCGTTGCGCAGGCGCTTCTCCCGCTCCAGGCGGTCGCGCAACGCGACGGTGATCGCGCCGGTCATCGTCTCGCCGGTCAGCCGGGCGAGCTCGCCAGCGAGCCGACACGTCTCCTCGTTCTTGATGTTGAGGCTCATCGCACTGTCCCTTGGTAGAATATCGAGTGTTCATTCTACCCGAATCCCATTCGGCCGGCGGCGAGCGAGGATCCGTGAACGACGGCTTTGCAGGGCCACCCCCGGTACTCGACCGGCCGGCTACTCGATGACGATCCGCACCTTCGCCTCGTCCCGACCCTTCGCCTTCTCGTCGACGTAGTCGCCGAAACGCTTCTTCAGTTCGCCGGGGGTTGCCGGCGAGCCGCTCGGAAAGAGTGCGCCGCGCAGTTCCCCGGCGGTGACGACCACCTTCGAGAGACCGGACAGGACCTGCGCGACCGCGTCGACGAAGTCGCGACGCAGCTCGTCGGGGAGCGTGCGGGACGCGATGAACGCCTGCACCGGATCCCGCTGGGCGGGTCCGAGCAGATCCAACTGTTCACGGGTGGTCGGGTCCTCGAGGTTGGCCAGCAGGACGTCCGTCCACGCCGCCAGCAGCGCGTCCAGCTCGCCGTCCAGGCCGGACAGCACGTTGCCCGCCGCGGCGCCGACAGGCTCGGCCGACGGCCGGAAGGCGCAGTGGGGGCACTCGGCCGCGGCGTCCAGTTCCTGCGCGGTCGGCACGAAGCAGCTCTTGAGCGCGGCCAACCGGTTCAGGAAGTCATCCAGTTGCTGCCTGGGCAGCAGGTCGATCGCCGCCAGGGCCTTGACTCTCTGCAGCCGCTTGTCCGTGAGAAGCCGGCCCTTGCGCCGGTCGTCGTCGACCCCGAGCCGCGCCCGCGTGTGCAGGGCAAGGTAGGCGTCGACGTACGCGCGCTTCAGGTCGCCGAGCTCCTGCTGCGCCTGCCGGCGAAAACCCGTGGCCGACCGCCGCGCCGGATCGAGAAACCGGGCGGTGAGGTCGTCCCGGACCTGCTTCAGTCTCTCCACCCACGCGTGGTCCGGAGGAAGCGCCGCCTCCGCCGCGGGGAAATACGACGCGGCGTTCGCAAAGTCCCCGACCAGCGCGTGGAGGGCTTCGACGTCGCCGAGAGCGTCCAGCCCGGCGCGTTGCGCCTCGACGTCCTGGCGGCTGTACGGGAAGTTCTTCAGGGTGCCGGGCGACGAGAAGGCTTGCAGCGGCTCGAGGAAATCCCTGGCCGCGTCCAGCTTGCCGCGCAGGTCGGCGGTCGCGTGCTCGTCGAGAAGCCTTCGGCCCCAGAACTGAAGACCCGCCTGGAGCGCCTGCCGGGCCGTCACCAGCCGGCCCACGCGGGCGTCCACGGCCTTCTGCAGCTCCCGGACCGGCTCGTCCTTGCCCTGCGTCACCAGTTGCGCCGTGCCCGGCGTCAGCTCCAGCAGCTCGAACAGCGCCGCCAGCGCCGGGACGTCCCACGCCTTCGGGCGCTCGACGTGCTTGAGGTCGACGAGGTCCGCGAGCGGCGTGGCGGTGAGCGCCGCGACGTCGGTCGCGTCGAACTTCCTGCCGGGGACGGCGACGACCACGTGGCCGGAGTAGACGAGGCTCGCCAGCAGGACCACCACCCACTCGGGCTCCAGCCGATACGTGCTCGGGGCCATGTACTCGACGTCGTGAACCGTGTGGATGAGCTCGCCGCGGTTGAGGACCTGTCCCCGGCCCTTCCGCTCCAGCAACTCGACGACGTGCTTCGCGTAGCGTGATCGAGTCGGGTCGAGCCGGTCTCCGTCGAGCAGCTCCAGGGCGTCGAGAACCTTGCTGCCCTGCTGCGTCTTCCGGGAGCCGGCAATCCACCGCAGCGCGTCCTGCACGGCCTGCGGGCGACTGGCGCTGGTCCAGTAGACCGGAAAGGCGGGGTAGTCCGGCGCCTCGTCTTCGAAACGCGCGGCCAACGCCGCGGAACCGACGGCGTTCACGACGTCCCGGACGTTCGCCTGCGCACCACCGGGCGTCGGGTTCCCCTTCACCCACCCGACGAGCGGCTTCGTCCGTCCCTGGTGCGTCACCTCGATCGCGGTGGTCATGTGCTCCTGAAGCCATTTCGTCAGGTCGCGCAGGAAGCCGTCCGCTTTCGCCTGGTAGACGTCCTTCGCGTGGCCCGACGCGCGCGAGGCCAGATCCAGCGCCGCGGCGCAGCCCTGGAGGGCCTGATGGAAGACGTCGTCCCGCCCCTCGAGCCGAAAGAACACCTCGTCCGCCTGCTTCTCGTCCCGGAAGCGGGGCGGCTCGTACGGCTGGAGGAAGTAGAGGTAGAAGTCCCGCGGCGGTACGGCCGTCGACCGCTCGTTCGGTGCGCCGAAGAAGAGGTAGCCGAGCCGGGAGGCGTGCCGCTCGCGCCATTCGAGCTCGTGCTCCCAGATCCGGTAGCCGGTGACGTACGTCGCTTCGGCGCACTCCAGGACGCGGGTGAGCGCTTGGTAGTAGTAGCGGTCGAGCTGCGCGTCGTCGAGCGACTCGGCGCGCTTTTCGATCTGCGCGTCGTAGTCGTCCGTCTTCTTCAGGTCGAGGTAGTACTGGCGGTTGTCCCGGTTGGACGAGATGAACTGGCCGCTGACCGTCCGGTGTATCTCCCGCAGCACCGTTTCGACCTGCGAGAGCAGGTCGTCGGCCGGCTCGCCGCCGAGGTCCTCGATGCCCGGCTGGTAGAGGCACAGGGCGTCGCGGAGCTCCTCCGGCGTGGCGCCGAGCGGGGCGTGGACGTCGTTGTGGGCGAGGCGGTGCACCGACAGCGCGTGCACGATCCGCCGCGCCATCGGCTTGTACGCCGGTCGCGTGAACGCCTGCGCGATGCGCGCCTCCAGCACCTGGCTGCAGTCGATGACCGCCTTGATCTCCGGCACGGCGCGGAACGACGGGTTCTCGCGCAGCGTGCGCCAGTACGAGTCGTAGGCGACGAGGCCGGGACGGTCGGCCGGCGGCTCCTCGTCGATGATCCGGTTCATGGCGAGGGAGAGGGTCTTCAGCACCTCGCGCTTCTCGATCACCGCGATCCGCTCGAAGGTGTCGATGAAGTCCGGATGCACCGGGAAGAGCCGGACGAACTCGTCCAGCCGCTCGTTCATGTCGCCGTAGAACCGGGTGAACGGCGTCAGGTATTCCCGGATCCGCGCCTGCTGTTCGCCCGTCTTCCGGAGCAGCCGCTCGGCCACGACGTGCTTGACGTCGGTCCGCGCGATACGAATCTGCTCGAAGCGGTCCTTCACCCGCCGCAGGCTGTCGGCCACGTGGTGGAAGCGGGGACTGTCGAAGATCGCCTCCTGCACCCCGGCGACGAAACGGAAGCGCAGGTCCTTCGAGACCTCGCCCACTTCGCGCAGGAAGTTCAAATCGAGGACCAGTTCCTGATCCCTGCGGCTCCTGAGGTAGTCGAGCAGCTCGTCCACGACGAACAGCAGCCCCTGATCGGGATGCCGCACGTGGAACGCCGCCATCATGTCTTCGAAGGCGCGCTTGTGGTTCGGGATGGTGTCCCTGGGCGGGAAGCGGTAGTCGATCCCCCACCCGGCCAGCGCCGCTTCGAGCTGGGAACAGACGAATTCACGGAAGTCCATCGTCGTGGCGCCGAGCTCGGTGCGGGCGACCTTGAACCTGCCGGCGATGCGCCTCGCGGCGCCGGCGACCCGCGGATCGACCGCATCCAGGAGATCGGCCCGCTCGGCGAGCGCGGAAACGACGGACATCAGGTGCGACTTGCCCGTCCCGTAGTTCCCGACGACCAGGAAGCCCTTGTTGTCGGCCGGCTCGTCGATCTGGATCTGCGGGATTACGACCTCGGCGAGCCGTTCCGCCATTTCCGTGCTCACGACGTAGGTGGAGACGAGCTGCCGGGCGGCCGACTCCTCGTCGGCGTCCCGGAGCTGCACCACCGTCTCGATCGGCTCGAACCGAATCAGGTTCCCATAGGTCATCGTGGTTCTCGTACGGCGCCGGCCCGGAAATCGTCGGCGGCTCCGCTGCCGCCCAACCAACCCTCACCAGGAGTCTGCACCGTTCTGCGGCGCAGCCCCTGGGTCCGGCCTCGTCAGCCCCGTCATCCAGCCTCACCGGCTCCCGTCCGGACCGACGATCACCAGGTCGCCGCGGGAATGGCGAGAGTACCGCCTGTGCTCCGGGTGTTCCGGCGTGGCGTAGCTCAAGTAGTCGTTCTCCAGCGTCCCGTTCCAGGCCGCAACGATGGTACGGTTCCGCGACACGCCTTGCAGGAGGCGGAGCGGGTCCTGCTTCAGCGCCACGTCGAACAGGATCTCGATGTTGTCGAGCACAACCAGCGGCTCGTCCCTGCCCACGACCTCGTCGAGCAGGTGAGGCAACCGCAGCGCCCGCTCGCGCCCCGTGAGGTCGAGCAGTCGCCGCGACAGCTCCAGGTTGAGATTGACGAGCCGCGCCGCCGTACGCGCCGCAACCTCCCGCAACGCCTCGGTCTTGCCGGATCCACTCGGGGCGGCGACGAGAATCAGCCGGTGATACAGCGCCTCGGCGCCGTCGATTCGGGCCAGTACCCTCTCGGACAGCGAATCCGCCATCGCTCCCGTCGCGCCGCTCCCACGTCAAGCGTACGCCGAGTTGCAGCGGCGGCGGGATGACACTCGCGTTGTCGCATCCTATGCCGCGCAGGACACCGCAGCGTTACACGGGTTGCAGCGGTGGCGGGACGACACTTGCGTTGTCACCCTTGCGCGGCGCCCGGCTGGTAGGTGGCGAACGACGTCGGGGTCTCCCAGACCGTGACGCGGACGACCGGGAAGCCGTGGTCGCGGGTCTGCTCGAAAATCAGGCGGGCGATGTGCTCGACGGTCGGGTTCTCGTCGCTGACGAAGACCGGTTCGCCCAGTTCGCGCAGCGGTCCGATCAGCGGGTCGTCGCGGTGGAGGATCATCTTGTGGTCGAGCTCGCGGTCGATCCAGCCCTTGATGCTGCGCTTGATGTCGCTGAAGTCGCAGACCATGTGGCGGTCGTCGAGCGATTCCGTCCGCACCTCCACCTCGGCCACCGCGTTGTGCCCGTGCGGATGCTTGCAGACGCCGTCGTAGTTCAGGAGGCGGTGGCCGTAGCAGAAGTCGATGCGCTTGGTGACCGAGTACATTGCGAGGTCTTCGGGATGCGGGTCAGGGAAGCAGCTCGCTCACCGCGACCGTCGCGGCCGGAGCGGCGAGCGGCGTGACCGTCTCCCCGGCCCCGAGGACGTGACGTCGCGATGGTCGTCGCCGGCCGGGTGGCGGTAGACCTCCAGCTCCAGCCGATCGTCCGGACCCAACACGCCCGCCTCGACCGCGCGGGCGTAGACGTCGCGCCTCCAGCGACAGGTCTCGGCGGCAGGATCGGACACGGGTACCGTGGGGAGCAGTGCCTTGGATCGTAGCACACGCCCTGTCCGCGCCGGCGGACTGGTAGGATTCCAGCCCATGACGGACGCCGGTACCGCCGTGCTCTGCTCCGGCGGCCTCGACAGCGCCGTGCTGCTGGCCAGCGAGCTGCAGGTGGAGATGGAAGTGACCGGCGACGCGCCACACGTGCAGCCGGTCTACGTGCGCAGCGGCTTCGCGTGGGAGACGGAAGAGCGCCGGCTGGCGGAACGGTTGATCGCGGCGCCGCGGTTCGCCGGACGGGTCGCACCGCTCGCGGCGCTCGACTGTCCCGTGACGGACACCTACCGGTCGGCCCACTGGGCACTGGCCGGGACGCCGCCGGCCTACGCCACGGCCGACGAGGAGGTCTACCTGGTCGGACGCAACGTGCTGCTGCTGGCCAAGGCGGCTACCTGGTGCGCCGTCAACCGCATCGGCCGCATCGCCCTGGGGCCGCTCGCCGGCAACCCGTTCCCGGACGCCACGCCGGCGTTCTTCGCCGCCATGGAACGGGCGCTGACCCTCGGCCTGGACCACGCGCTGCAAGTCGTGACGCCGTTCCGGCACCTGTCCAAGGCCGACGTGATCGCCCGCGGGCGGGAGCTGGACGTGCCGTTCGAGCTGACGCTGTCGTGCATGAACCCGCTCGGCGGACAGCACTGCGGCCGCTGCAGCAAGTGCCGCGAGCGTCTGGAGGCCTTCGACGCGGCGGGCGTCGCCGACCCGGCGCCCTACGCGTTCAGGCCGGCCGACGCGGTGACCGGCGTCTGAGAGCCGCGTCGGCCCCAGCGTCTCGACATCCGGGCGCGGAGCCCGCTCCTCACGACGTCCCGACGCGGATCGATCCGTCGTCCGTCCGGACCCGCAGCACGAACCCGCCGGCGCCGATCGAGCGGCGGAGCGTCTCGGCGCCCCGCTCGGCACCCCCACCGAAGCGGTCGTCGACGCGGATGCGGCCGTCATCGGTCGCCAGGTCGAGCTCCGCGTCGAAGTCGCGCGGCAGGTCCAGCGTCACCCGCCCGTCTTCGGAGTGCAGGTCCCAGTTCCTGCTCATGACGCTCCCCGGCGCCGCGTCCACGGCGATCCGGCCGTCGTCGGTCGAAGCATCGAGGCCGCTCAGGACGCCCGACACGTTGATGGAGCCGTCCTCCGTATGCGTCGCGACATCCCCGTCGACCTGGTCGAGCCGCACCGAGCCGTCATCCGTCATCGCCAGCACGGAGCCTCGCAGCCGTTCCCCCTGGATGCGGCCGTCGTCCGTGGTCGATCACGCAACCGCCGAGCGCCAGTGCGGCGGCGACGCCGGCCACACCCATCCACGACCTCGCGCGCATCCCTTCCTCCCCGGTTCGATGTTTCGTTGCCTACATGGACGCGGAAGAGACGCGGCCGGTTCCGTGTGAACGGAACTGCACCCGTTGCGGGGCCGCTTGCGGCGGGGAATCCCCGGCGCACCGGGGGCCGGCGCCTCGAGCGTGGGCGAGCGACATCGACCGCGCTGCACGCCCGGGGCTGGCGGAATATAGTGCCGCATCACGAATCGGCGCCGCCCGCGGCCGCCCGCGCCCGCCGCTCCAGCGCCTCCGCGAGCGCGTCCCGGCGGTGGAGGAGCCCCTTCCGCGTGCGCCGGTCCCGCTCGGAACCGACCGCGTACTCGCAGAACAGCGGGAACGCGATGGTCGAATCGGCATAGACGACGACGGTGTCCGGCAGCACGCCCGGATTCACCTTGCCCCAGCTCACCGCCTCCGCCGGGGTGGCGCCCGACAGCCCCCCCCACACGACCTGGTCGGTGGTGATCTGGATGAAGTAGTCGTTGCCGCCCTTGGGGATCCCGTACACCTCCCACAGCGTCGGCTGGCCCTGCAGGTAGAAGTTCTTCGGGGAGCCGCCGCCCAGGATCACGCAGCCGTTCTTCTCGGCGGCCAGGATGATGGCGCACACCTCGTTGACGTCGCGGCTCGGATCGACGACCAGACCGCTCTTCCCGATGAGCCGGTGGGAGGCGACGTTCATCCCGATGGAGCTGTCGCCGGGCGAGGACGTGTAGATCGGCACGCCGGCCGCCGCCGCCTTGGCCACCACCGAGTAGTCCTCGCATTCCGCCCGCCGGTCGAGCAGGTCGCGGCCGATCCGGTAGTGGAGCTGCGCGCTCGAGATCGGGCCGTCGAGCCCGGAACGGACGAGAAAATCGCGGATGTAGGCGTCGGTCTCGAGCAGCACGGTGGCAGGAAACAGCACGTCGTAGATGCGGATGACGCCGTCGTCGTACAACTCGACGTCGTCGAGGAACGGCGACCCGCGGTGCAGGGTGAAGTTCAGCGCGTAGTGCAGGTCGTGGTAGAGGTTGGCCCCGGTGCTGATCACGAAGTCGACGAGGCCGCGGTCGAGCAGCTCGATGACGCAGCCGCCGAGCCCGGCCGGGGTCAGGGCGCCGGCCATGGTCAGGCCGATGGTCGTGTCGTGCGCCGGATCCAGCATCCGGTCGGTGAAGACGCGGCACGCCTCCGACAGACGCGCCGCGTTGAACGCCTGGAACCCCTCGTCGATCAGCGTGCGGACGCCGGCGTCGCCGCGCGGGCGGTAGTAGCGGATCGGCTTGCCGCGGAGGTGGCGGGCGGCCGGCGTATCGGTGGTTCCGGGTGCGCGGTGCGGCACGTGGCAGGATCTTAGCCCGTCAGCCGCCGCCTGCGGCTCCGCTCGCCGCCCCAACCGACCCTCGCCGGGAGTCAGCGCCGTGTCGAGGGTGTCACTGCCGTGGGCCGGGAACGGCAGGGACGCGGCCCACGGCTCGCCGGGAGTCAGCGCCGTGTCGAGGGTGTCACTCCACCCAGTCGGGGCGCCGGCCGCCGAGCGCGGCGAGGATCAGCGCCGCGCCGGTCGCACCGGCCAAGAGACCCAGACCGTCCGACACCCAGTTCTCCCACGGCGCGTCGACCATGGCCAGCCAGACCGCCCCGCCGGCGCACGCGAGGCCGGCCACGAAGGCAGCGGGCCGATTGAAGGCGAGCCGCAGGAGCACCCCGCGCAGCCGGCGGATCAGGAGCGGCACGACTCGTCGCCGGCCGTCACCCGGCCGGCGTGGGGTCGGGCGGGAGCGGCGTGTGGCGGCATGGGACGGCTCGTTCGCGGCCGGCGCCGCAACGCTACATGCCGGTGGCGTGGTAGCCGCCGTCGACCAGCAGCACCTCGCCGGTGACGCCGCGCCCGCCCGGCCCCAGCAGGAAACGCGCGGCGGCGGCCACCTCGTCGGCGTCGACGGTCCGGCCGAGCGGGGCGCTCTCCCGGTAGTGCTGGAGGATGCGGCTGAAATCGGGGATCCCGGACGCCGCCAGCGTCTTGATCGGTCCGGCCGAGACGGCGTTGACGCGGATGTTCCGCGACCCGAGGTCGTTCGCCAGGTAACGCACCGTCGCCTCGAGGGCCGCCTTGGCGACGCCCATGACGTTGTAGTGCGGAAACACGCGCTCGCTGCCGAGGTACGTGAGCGTCACGACGCTCCCGCCGCCGCGGCGCTCCATGAGCGGCGCCGCTCCGCGGGCGAGCGCGACGAGCGAGTAGGCGCTGACGTCGAGCGACTGGGCGAAATCGGCGCGGCTGGTCTCCAGAAACGGCTCCGAGATCGCCTCGCGCGACGCGAACGCCACCGCGTGCACCAGGAAGTCGAGCCCGCCGTGCGTCTCGTCGACCCGCCGGTAGAGCGCCGCGATGGCCGCGTCGTCCGTCACGTCGCATGCGACGAGCTGCGGCGGCGTAGCGAGGGTGTCGGCCAGCTTGCGGGCGTTCGACTCGAACCGCTCCGTGGCGTAGCCGAGGGTAAGCCGGGCGCCGGCCTCGTCCGCGGCCCTGGCGATCGCCCAGGCCAGCGAGCGTTTGTTGGCGACGCCGACGATCAGACCGTTCTTCCCGGCGAGCTCACCCATGCGGCGCCATCACCCGGACCGGCCCCGCCCGCGCCGGGACGACCGCGACCTGGATCCGGGACGCCCGTCCGGCCGCGCCCGGTTGCCGGACGAGGCGCTGTTGCCTGCAGCTCCGCCGGCATGCCCGTGGTCGTTGAACGAACGGGACTGGCCGCCGCGCCCGCGTCCCTGCTTCCGGTTGGGCTGCGGCGCATCCGGACCGCTCGTCTGCTGGTGCATCGTGAACACGGGCGGCTCGCGCGGCGGCGGCGGGGTGCCGGCCGGGTGCTTCAGGGTGGCCCGGATCAGCGGGCGGCGGACAGACCCTTCACGCTCGGCGTCTCGAGCGTCGTCTCCGGCATCCGCAACTGCCTGCCGCATCACCTGATCTTCGCGCGAACCGTCGTCCACAGTATCGCCCTCGCGGACCTGCCGCTGCCCCATCTGGTTCCCCCGAGCAATCAGAACGCCGTTTGGAAAGGCGGGACCGAAAAGCCGGCGCGCAGGACGCCGAGTCTAGCAGAGTCGGCAAACGCGAGCAAACCCCGTTCAGCAGTCCGTACGCGGGCGCCCGGCCCGTTGCAGGTTCCCCGGCTATCGGTCGCCCTGCCCGCCGACCCACGCGCGGACCGCGGCCAGCGCGTTCGTGACCGCATCCGGGCCGGTCGATTGCGGCGTCCGCCGGGCGCCGACGGACGCGCGGGTCGTCACGCGGGCGCCGGTGTCGGCCCCGAAGCGGGCGTCGTAGCTCCGCCACTCTTCCGCCGTCAGCGAGTCGAAATCGCGCCCCTGGGCCAGCAGGTCGCGCACCATGCCGCCCACGATCTCGTGCGCGCGCCGGAACGGCACGCCGCGGTCGACCAGGTAATCGGCCACGTCCGTCGCCAGCAGCATCCCGCCGGCCGCGGCCTCGGAGCGCGCCGGCCGCACCGCGCTGCTCGCCACCACCACGGTCGCGGCCCGCAGCGACCCGAGCACCTGGTCCTCGGCGTCGAACACCGCCTCCTTGTCCTCCTGCAGGTCCTTGTTGTAGCCGCTCGGCAGCCCCTTCATCGTCGTGAGCCAGCCGGCCAGTCGGCCGATCACCCGGCCGCTCTTGCCCCGCACCAGCTCCAGCGGATCGGGGTTCTTCTTCTGCGGCATCAGGCTGCTGCCGGTCGCCACCCGGTCGTGCAGCTCGAAGTAGCCGAACTCCTCGCCGGTGAAGACGATCAGATCCTCGGCCAGCCGGCTCACGTGCACCATCGTCAAGGCGCAGGCGTGCAGCGTGGACGCCACGAAGTCCCGGTCCGCCGCCGCGTCGATGCTGTTGGCCACCACGCGGGAGAACCCGAGCCGCCTGGCGAGCGCGGCCGTGTCGACCGCGTAGCTCGTGCCGGCCACCGCCCCGGACCCGAGCGGCATCGCGTCTGCCTCCCCGCGCGCCGCCTCCAGGCGGACGTGGTCGCGCTGGAACGCCGCGGCGTGGGCCAGCAGGAAGTGGGCCGCGAGAATCGGCTGGGCGCGCCGCAGATGCGTGTACGCCGGCATGATCGCCTGCCCCGCCGCCGACGCGCGATCCGCCAGCGCGGCGACCAGCGCGACGACCTCCCGCTGCAGCACGGGCAGCCGGCGGCGCAGGTACAGGCGCAGGTCCAGCGACACCTGCTCGTTGCGCGAACGGCCGGTGTGGAGCCGGCGCCCGACGTCGCCGAGGCGGTCGACGAGCTGCCGCTCGACGAACGCGTGCACGTCCTCGTCGGGACCCGCGACGAACGCGGGATCGTCGCGGCCCCGCCGGCGGATCTCGATCAGCGCATCACGAATCGCCCCGGCGTCGGCGCCCGACAGCACGCCGGCGCCGGCCAGCGCCTCGGCCCACGCCAAGCTCCCCTCCACGTCGTCGTCGAACAGGCGCCGGTCGAACCCGAACGAAGCCTGGAAGCGGAAGACCTCCTCGTCGGGAGCGCTCTCGAAGCGGCCCGACCAGAGATGCGACTCGCCGCTCATGTCGAGCCGGGCCCGCCGGCTCCGTGGTTCCCGCCCACTTTTCAGATCAATCGTCCAGGGGTGAGGAGGCGGCTCATGTAGCGGAAGTGCCAGCCGGCTCGCGCGCCGCGGCCCTCGCCGCCCGCCGCTTGCGCGCCGCGTTGGCGACCGGCAGGCCCCAGATCTCGATGAAGCCCTCCGCCGCCGCGTGGTCGAACCGATCACCCTCGTCGTAGGTGGCCAGCGCCGTGTCGTACAGCGACGCCGGGGACTTGCGTCCGACGACCCGGCAGTCGCCCTTCGACAGCTTCACCCGCACGGTGCCGGTGACGTGCTGCTGCACGTTGGCCACGAAGGCGTCGAGCGCGTCGCGCGTCGGCGAGAACCACAGCCCGTCGTAGACGAGGTCGGCGTAGGTGCGCGAGAGACCGGCCTTGAGCCGCTCGAGGTCACGCGGAACGACCAGCGCTTCGAGCTCGCGGTGGGCGGCGTGCAGCACCGTCGCGGCGGGCGCCTCGTAGATCTCCCGCGACTTGATCCCGACGAGCCGGTTCTCGACCATGTCGATCCGCCCGACGCCGTGCGCGCCGGCGATCGTCTCCAGCGAGTTGATCAGCTCGGTCAGCGGCATCGCCACGCCGTTGACCTTGATCGGCGCGCCGCGCTCGAACTCGACGTCGACGTAGGCCGGTGCGTCGGGAGCGCAGGCCGGCGACTTCGTCAGCGTGTAGATCTCCTCCGGCGGCTCCTGCCACGGGTCTTCGAGCACGCCGCACTCGATCGACCTGCCCCACAGGTTCGCGTCGGTGCTGTAGGGACTGTCGACGGACGCCGGCACCGGAATGTCGTGCTCGCGCGCGTAGGCAATCTCCTCCGGGCGGGTCATGCCCCAGACGCGGGCCGGGGCGACCACCTTGAGCGCCGGATTCAGCGCGCGCGCCGACACGTCCATGCGCACCTGGTCGTTGCCCTTGCCGGTGCACCCGTGCGCGATCATGCCGGCGTCCTCCATACCCGCGATCTCGACCAGCTTCCTGGCGATCAGCGGGCGGCCGAGCGCGGTCGCCAGCGGGTACCTGCCCTCGTAGACGGCCCCGGCCTGGAGCGCCGGCAGGATGTACTCCTGTGCGAACTCCTCGCGCGCGTCGACCACGTGGGCGCGCACCGCCCCGACCGCCAGGGCGCGCTCGCGCACGTCGTCGAGCTCCTTGCCCTGGCCGAGGTCGACGGTGGCCGCCACGATCTCCGCGTCGTAGCGGTCGGCGAGCCACTTGACGGCCACCGACGTGTCCAACCCCCCGGAGTACGCCAACACGATCCGTTCCATGGCCCTGCTCTCCTCAGTCCGTCGAAATCGACGCCCGCCGCGGACGCGCGCCGTCGTCCATGGCCCATCCTTCGAACAGCCGCGTCACCTCGCTGCCGGCCCGCGCGTGCCGGGTGATCACCAGAATGGTGTCGTCGCCGGCCACGGTGCCGACCACCTCCGGCAGCTCGGCCCTGTCGATCGCCAGCGCCAGCGGCTGCGCCTGCCCCGGATCGGTCCGCAGCACGAGCAACTGCTGCACGAGGTCGACGCGGCGCAGGTACTCGACGATCGCCCGGCGCAGGGCCGCGTCGGCCGGCCCGCGTGCGCCTTCCGCGGCGCCGGGCCGTTCGTACGCCCCGTCACTCGCGCGCTTGACGAGCTGCAGCTCCTTGATGTCGCGCGAGATCGTGGCCTGCGTGGCGTGGAACCCGCGCGCGCGGAGCTGCCGCCCCAGCGCGTCCTGGCTGCAGACGGCTTCGCGCGACACCAGATCGAGGATTGCCGCCTGCCGGTAATGTTTCATAAATATTCACACGGGCGAATCAGTATACACCTCCGCAGATCGGCGCGCAACGCGGCCAACCTCTGTGCGGACAGCACCGAGAGCGATGGAAATGGACTCGACCGGTTGACCCGGTTGACGCAGCGCCAACTGCCGTGTATAATTACACCTTAAGGCGCATAGATATGCATGCAGAGACGGTGTCCTTGACCCGACCGACGTCCACCATCCGTATCGGCATTGCCGGCGCGACCGGCTACGGCGGCCAGGAGTTGCTGCGCCTCGCGGCGCGGCATGCCGCGGTCGAAGTCACCGTCGCGATGCGCTCGGGAGCGGGCGGCGGCGCACAGGAGCTGCCCGCGCTCGCGGGAATCTGGGACGGACGCATCGAGCCGTTCGAGCTCGACGCCCTGGCCGACCGGACCGACGTCGTCTTCCTCGGCCTGCCGGACACGGTCAGCGCCGAGCTGGCCCCGGCCCTCCTCGCCCGCGGGCGCCGGGTCTTCGATCTGTCCGGCGCCTTCCGCCTGCGCGACGCCGGCGCCCGGCAGCGCTGGTACCCGGCGACGCCCGCGCTCGACCGGCACGCCGCCTACGGGCTGACGGAATGGAACCGTGACACGTTGCCGGGCGCCGAGCTGGTGGCCTGTCCCGGCTGCTATCCGACCGGGGCGCTCCTGGCCCTGAAGCCGCTCGTCGACGCCGGCCTGATCGCCGCGGACGCGGACGTCTGCGTCGACGCCAAGTCCGGGGTCTCGGGAGCCGGCAAGAAGCCGAGCCCCCGCACGCACTTCTCCGAGGTGCACGGCAGCGTCGCCGCGTACGGCATCTTCGCCCACCGGCACGGCGCGGAGATCGAGCAGGAGCTGTCCCGCCCCGTGACGTTCGTCCCCCACCTGGTGCCGCTCGACCGCGGCATCCTGGAGACGATCTACACCCGCCTGCGCCCCGGCGTGACGGCGGGCGCGGTGGGCGAGACGTACGCGAGCGCGTACGACGGGGCCCCGTTCGTGCGGCTCACCGGCGACCGCCCTCCCGAGATCAAGCACGTGGCGCACACGAACTTCTGCGACATCGGGTGGCGGGTGGACGGCGGAAGGCTGGTGCTGGTGTGCTGTCTGGACAACCTCCTGAAGGGGGCCGCCGGGCAGGCCCTGCAGAGCTTCAACGTCGCCTGCGGGCTGGACGAGCGGGAAGGACTGCGGTGACGGCTCGGGTCGCGCGGCGGCGGCCTGCCGCATGCCCCGCGAGCCGCGTGGTCGAAGCGGACGGAGCCCGGTCGTGACCGCGCTGCGACGGCCGCCGGCGGTGATCAAGCTCGGCGGAGAGCTGCTGGAAGAGCCGGCGCGGCTCCGCCGGATCGCCGGCGCGCTGGCCGGCGTGGCGGATCGTGAGCCGCTGGTGGTCGTCCACGGCGGCGGACGCGAAGTCGACGCCGAGATGGCGCGCCTCGGCATCGCGAAGCGGGCCGTCGACGGACTGCGCATCACCGACGGCCCGACCCTGGACGTGGTGGCGGGCGTGCTGGCCGGGCGCGTCAACACGCGACTGGTCGCGGCGCTCGGCGCGGCGGGCGCCAGCGCGGTCGGACTGACCGGCGCCGACGGCGGTCTGGCGCGGGTGCGGCGGGAACGGCGGTACCGCGCGGCGGACGGGACGGAGGTCGATCTCGGATTCGTGGGCAGGCCGGTCGGCACGAAGCCGCCGGCGTTGCTGCTCGACCTGCTGGCGGCCGGCCACGTGCCGGTCGTCGCCAGCCTCGGCGCCGGCGCCGGGGGACAGGTGTTCAACGTCAACGCCGATACACTGGCCGGGTTTCTGGCGGCTCGGCTCGGGGCGCGGCGTCTGATCATCGCCGGCGGGACGGCGGGCGTGCTGGATGCGAACGGCCGGACCATCCCGACCGTGGACGACCGCGGGATCGACGCCCTGATCGGCGGCGGCCGGGCCAGCGCCGGCATGGTGGCCAAGCTGCTGGCCTGCCGGGCCGCGCTCGGGGGGGGCGCCGGCGCGGTCGCCATCGTCGACGGACGGCACGCGCGCCGCGGGATGTTCGACCGGGCGCCCGGAACCGCCGTGATCCACGAATGGAAGCCGCGACCGCGGGCGTAATACAGGTCGGCGGGAGAGAACGATGACGACGAGGGCAGAGGCGATCAAGGCGGTCGAGGCCGCGCACGTGCTGCAGAACTACAAGCGGCACCCGGTGGTGTTTGTGCGCGGCGCCGGCTCCCGCCTGGTCGATACGGAGGGACGCGAGTATCTCGACCTGCTCTCGGGAATCGGGGTCGCCTCGCTCGGCCACGCCCCTGCGGAACTGGCGGACGCGCTGGCCGCCCAGGCCCGCGAGCTGCTGCACACGTCCAACCTCTTCTTCCACCCGCTGCAGGGCGAGGTGGCCGAGCGCCTCGCGCGGCTGTCCGGGCTGCCGCGGGCGTTCTTCTGCAACAGCGGGACCGAGGCGGTCGAGGCGTGCCTGAAGTTCGCCCGCCGCTACTGGCGGACGCGGGGCGCGGACGACCGCCGCGGGATCGTCGCGTTCGAGGGGGCGTTCCACGGCCGGACGTTCGGCTCGCTGTCCGTGACGGCCGGCGAACCGTACCGGACGCCGTTCGCGCCGCTGCTGCCCGGCGTGCGGTTCGTCTCCCCGACCGATCCGGATCTGGTTCGCACGGCGGTCACCGAACGGACCGCAGCCGTCATCGTCGAGCCGATTCAGGGCGAAGGGGGCGTACGGCCGATCCCGCGCGCCACCGCGGCAGCCATCACCGAGGCGTGCGCCGAGACGCACACCCTGCTGATTGCCGACGAGGTCCAGTGCGGCCTCGGCCGCACGGGGCGGCCGTTCTACGGCGCGGCCCTCGGGCTGACCCCGGACCTGATGTCCGTCGGCAAGTCGCTGGGGGGCGGCTTCCCCGTCGCCGCGGCGCTCATGAGCGATGCGGTCGCCGCCGCGGTGTCGTTCGGCGATCACGGCAGCACGTACGGCGGGAACCTGCTGGCGTGCCGCGCCGCGCTGGTCTTTCTCGACGCGCTCGACAACGGCCTGGTCGAACGCGCGGCCGCCGCCGGCCGGCGTTTGCGGCGGGGACTCGATGCGCTGGCGGCGGACAGCGGCGCCGTCCACGCGGTGCGCGGGGACGGGCTCATGTGGGGCGTCGAGGTCGATCCGGCGGTGGCGGATCGGGCCGTCGACTGCGCCATCGCGCGCGGCCTGCTGATCAACCGCACCGCCGGCACCGTGGTCCGGCTGCTGCCGCCGCTGAACATCTCCGACGCCGACATCGACGACGGACTGCGCCGCCTGCGCCTCGCGCTCGACGACGCCGGCGCCGGGCTGCCCGCGGCGTGAACCGACGGCTCCCGCGAACCATGGCCACCATGACCCGGATCGCAACCGCCGCCCCGCCGCCGCCGGCCGCCGGGGAGATCGCGATCCGGCCCGCGACCGCCGGGGACGCCGGGCGCGTGCACCAGCTCATCAGCGAGAATCTCGTCACCGGCCACCTGCTGGCGCGCCCCCTCGGCGAGGTCGAGCTGCACGTGCCGCGCTTTCTCGTGGCGGCGGACGGCGACGACGTCGTGGGCTGCGGCGAGCTGGCCCGCCTGAGCCCTGCGGTGGCCGAGGTCCGGTCGCTGGTCGTCGACGGGCCGCGGCGCGGGACGGGTGTCGGGCGGCGCCTGCTCGACGCGCTGATCGCCGAGGCGGTGTCGCAGCGGTTCCCCCGCCTGTGCGCGTTCACCCACCAGGCGCGGCCGTTCGTGCGCGCCGGCTTCTCCGTCGTGCCGCACCCGTGGGTGCCGGCGAAGATCGCCGCCGACTGCCGGCGGTGCGACCTCTTTCGCCGCTGCCGGCAGTACGCCGTCGTGCTCGACCTGAAGCGGACGACGGGAGCCTGGCGATGACCGCGCCGGAAATCACGACCGCGGACGGCGGGATCACGGCGCCGGCCGGATATCGCGCGGCCGGGGTCGCCTGCGGCCTCAAGCCCTCCGGGCTCGACGTCGCCCTGGTCGTCTCGGACGAGGTGGCGGGCGCCGCCGGCATCTTCACGACGAACCTCGCGGTGGCGGCCCCGGTGGTGGTGTCGCGCGAGCAGCTCGCGCGCTCCGGCGGGTACGCCCGGGCCATCGCCGTCAACAGCAAGTGCGCCAACGCCTGCACCGGCGTCGACGGCATGCAGGCCGCCCGCGTGATGGTCGCCGCCACCGCGGAAGCGGTCGGCTGCGATCCGCAGCACGTGCTGATCGCTTCGACCGGCGTCATCGGGATGCGGCTCGACACCGGCAAGGTGACCGTCGGCATCGACGAAGCCGCGCGTCTCCTCGGCCGCGACGCGCACCGCGCGGCGGCCGAGGCGATCATGACGACCGACGTCTCCCCCAAGGAGGCCGCGGTACAAGTCACGACGCCCGGCGGGAGCTTCACCATCGGGGGCATGGTGAAGGGCGCCGGGATGATCGAGCCGAACCTGGCGACGATGCTGGGGTTCCTGACCACCGACGCCGCCGCGGATCCGGCGACCCTCGACCGCGCGCTGCGCGAGGCGGCGCGCGACACCTTCAACGCGATCACCGTCGACGGGGAGCCGTCGACCAACGACACGGTCTTCATGCTGGCCAACGGGGCGTGCGGGATCCGCATCGACGAGGCGACGTATCCGGCGTTCGCCGCGGGTCTCCACGAGCTGTGCGCGGGCCTGGCCCGCGAGATCGTGCGCGGCGGCGAGGGCGCCACGAAGCTGGTGACGGTGCGCGTCACCGGCGCCGCGTCGGACGAGGACGCGCGGCGGGCGGCGCGGGCGATCGCCAATTCGCCGCTGGTGAAGACGGCGATCAACGGGGGCGATCCGAACTGGGGACGGCTCGTGGCGGTCGCCGGGCGGGCCGGCGCCGCGTTCGATCCGGACCGGACCGTGGTGCGCATCGGCCGGGTGACGCTGTACGACGGCACGACGATCTTCGCCGACCGGGAGCGCGAGGCGGCCGCACACCTGAAGGGACACGAAGTCGAGGTCACCGTCGATCTCGGCGTCGGCGGCGCCGACGCGGCCACGATGTGGACCTGCGACTTCAGCGCCGAGTACGTGCACATCAACGCGGACTACCGCACCTGACGCCGGTCCGCCGTCGAGCCCGGAAGCCGGCGCGCAACGGGACGGGACCCGCGCCGGACAGGAGAGTTTCCAGAGTGACCACCGATCACGCATCGGCCATGCGCGCGCCGCAAGGCGCCGGCAGCCTCGAAGGCCGCTGCTTCCTCTCGGTCCTCGATTTCGAGCCGGCCGACCTGGAGCACAGCCTGGCGCTGTCGGCCACCGTCAAGCGCGACCGGCCGGCGGGCAAGAAGGCCCCGACCTCGGCGGCGCTCCAGGGCACCTACGTCGCGCTGCTGTTCGAGAAGCCGTCGCTGCGGACCCGCTCCACGTTCGAGATCGCCATCCGGGAGCTGGGCGGCAACTTCATCGACCCGGCGGCGGACGTCGCGCTGGGGAAACGGGAGTCGCTCGCCGACGTCGGCCGCAGCCTCGAGCGCTGGGTGGCCGGGGCCGTGGTCCGGACCTACGAGCAGTCGCGGCTGCGGGATCTGGCGCTGGCGACGACCTCGTTTCGCGTCATCAACGCGCTCAGCAACGAGGAGCATCCCTGTCAGGCGCTGGCCGACTGCCTGACCCTGAAGGAACGCTGGGGCGACCCGCGCGGGCGCACCGTGGCGTTCGTCGGCGACGGCAACAACGTGGTGACCTCGTTCGCCCAGGCCGCGGTAATGCTCGGCATACACGTGCGCGTGGCGTCGCCGGACGGTTTCGACCTCCCTCCGGAGGTCGACGCCGACATCGCGCGGGTGGCGCGGCACGGGGCCGAGCTGACGCGGTTCCGCGATCCGGTGGCCGCGGTGCGGGGCGCCGACGCCGTGTACACCGACGTCTGGACGTCGATGGGCCGCGAGGCCGAGGTAGCCGTGCGGCGCCGCCTCTTCGCGCCCTATCAGGTGAACGACGCGCTCATGGCGCACGCCAGGCCGGACGCCTGCTTCCTGCACTGCCTGCCGGCCCATCGCGGCGAGGAGGTGACCGACTCGGTGATGGACAGTCCGGCGTCGGTGGTCTTCGATCAGGCCGAGAACCGCCTGCACACGCAGAAGGCGCTGCTCGTGATGCTGTTCGAGGACTGACGCCGCACGAGCCGGGCTCGGGACTCACTCCGCCGCGCCTTCGAGCTCCGCCGCCGCCCGCTCGACCTTCTCGGCCAGCCCGGCCTTGTAGGCGGCCAGTTTTTCCGCGATTCGGGCATCCGAAAGCGCCAGGATCTGGCCGGCGAGCACGGCGGCGTTGACCGCCCCGGCCGAGCCGACCGACACCGTGGCCACGGGTACGCCGGGGGGCATCTGGACGGTGGCGAGCAGCGCATCCCAGCCCTCGAGCGGGGACGAGTCGATCGGCACCCCGATGACCGGCAGGGTCGAGTGCGCCGCGACCACGCCGGCGAGATGCGCCGCCGCCCCCGCGCCGACGATGAACACCTTGACGCCGCGAGCCGGCGCCTCCTCGACGATGCCCAGCACGCGCGCGGGCGAGCGGTGCGCCGAGGCGACCGTCATGTGCGACGTGACGCCGAGCGTGTCGAGCACGCCGACCGCCTTGCGCATGACCGGCGCGTCCGAATTCGATCCCATCAGTATCTGTACGTCTCGTTCCGCCATCCGACGCCTGCCCTCCTTGCTCACGCTCCGCCGCGACCCGCCGCCGCGGCCAGCGCCTTGTGTCCGATATCCGTTCGCACGTGGGCGCCCTCGAAAGAAATGCGTCCGACGGCTTCGTAGGCCCGTGCGACGGCCTGCTCGTAGCTCTTTCCGCGCGCCACGACGGTCAGCACGCGGCCGCCGGCGGTCACGACCCGGCCGCCCGCCGCCGCCGTGCCCGCGTGCGCCACGTGCACGCCCGGCACCGCGGCGGCGTCATCGAGCCCGCGGATCGGCCGGCCGGTCTCGTACGGTCCCGGATATCCGCCCGACGCCATCACCACGCCGACGTGCGGGTCCGCGGTGACGCGCCAGCCGGCGTCGCCGAGATTCCCGCGCGCCGCTCCGAACAGCGCCGGCGCCAGGCCGCTCTCGACCATCGGGAGGACGACCTGCGCCTCCGGGTCGCCGAACCGCACGTTGAACTCGATCACCTGCGGGCCGGCCGCCGTCAGCATCAATCCGGCGTAGAGGACGCCGCGATACTCGCGGCCCTCGGCCCGCAGGCCGTCGAGCGCGGGGGTGACGATCTCGCGCATGACGCGCGCCTCGAGCTCGCGGTCGAGGAGCGGACTCGGTCCGAACGCCCCCATCCCGCCGGTGTTCGGCCCGGCGTCGCCGTCGAAGACCCGCTTGTGATCCTGGGCCGCCGGCAGGGCCAGACAGCGCCGGCCGTCGGAAATGACGAAGCAGGAGACCTCCGGTCCCGTCAGACACTCCTCGATGACCAGCGTCGCGCCGGCGTCCCCGAAGCGCCGCGCCACCATCGCGTCGCGCACCGCGGCTTCCGCGGCGGTTCGATCCGCCGCCACGGTGACCCCCTTGCCGGCCGCGAGGCCGTCGGCCTTGACGACGACCGGGAACCCGAAGCGGTCTCCGCGGACCGCTTTCAGCGCCTGCCGTTCATCCGTGCAAACCGCGCAGCGCGCCGTCGGAATGCCGTGGCGCGCCATGAACGCCTTGGCGAACGCCTTGCTCGATTCGAGCGCCGCCGCTGCCCGCGTCGGTCCGAACAGCAGCCGGCCGGCGTCGGCGAAGACGTCGGCCACCCCCCGCGCGAGCGGCAGCTCGGGCCCGACGATGGTCAGGTCGGCGCCTTCGTCCGCGGCCAGCGCCAGCAGCGCCGCCGGATCCGCGGCGTCCACCGGGACCACGCGCGCGGCGGTCTCTCCCGCGACGCCCGCGTTGCCGGGCGCGCACACGACCCGGTCGACGGCGGCATCCGCCGTGAGCGCCCTGACGAGCGCGTGCTCGCGGGCGCCGTTCCCGACGACCAGCACCTTCACGGTCGCAACTCCCTGTACATGATTGCGCGTGCAAGCGCTCCAGCCCCTCGACCGACCGGCGCCGCCCCCGCGACGGGGTTTCCCGGCTGGTTGACGGCGGCGAAGGATTCAACCTATCCTGAGCGGCTGCGGGCGGACGCGCGTCGAGCCTAGCATACGCGTCGGCCCGGCCGGATTCGCTCCGCGCGGCACGCGGTCGACGGAGGGGGTGAAATCGCACGTGGCAGAGGTCAGAGTTCAGGAAAACGAATCGATCGAGAGCGCCCTCCGTCGTTTCAAGCGGAAGGTCCAGCAGGAAGACATCATCAAGGACATCAAGAAGCACTCCTTCTACCTGAAGCCGGGCGACAAGCGGCGCGCCAAGCAGGCGCTAGCCAGAAAGCGCTCGCGAAAGAAGATGCGTCGCGACGCGGACTGACCGCGTGGCCGACGCGCCCGCGCGTCCGTTGACAGCAGCAAGAGTGCGTGGTAGGTTTCGGGTCTTGCGGCGCGGTCAACAAGCCTTCCCGGTCGCAGTGGCCACTAGCCCGAGGTGAGCCGGCCGGGTGTCGGAGGTATAGCAGCAATGCAAATCGAAGAGCGCCAGAACGGCAACGTCATGATTCTGGATCTGGCGGGCAAGCTGACGATCGGGGAAGGCGACGAGCTTCTGAAGGACAAGATCAACAGCGTCCTCCACCAGGGCCACAGGAACCTGCTGCTCAACCTGGCCGAGGTGCCGTACGTCGACAGCGCCGGTCTCGGTCAGATGGTCAGCACCCTGCACACCGTCAACCGGCAGGACGGCAAACTGAAGCTGCTGAACCTGACCAAGCGCATCGAAGATCTCCTGTCCATCACGAAGCTGCTGACCGTGTTCGACGCCTTCGACAACGAGCAAGAGGCGATCGACAGCTTCTCCTGATCGGCGAGTGCCCGCCGAGACGCACGAGCTTCACCCGGTCGGGCGCTGCATCGTCCTGCGCCCGCGGCAGCCGGTCGCCCGCGGGTTCGTTCATTCTTCGCCCGATGGCCGAGTTCAACATCCGCTCCGACGCGGTGGACGTCGAGCAGATCATGGAGCAGATCCGGGCCCGCGTGCGGGAGAAGCGGGGCGTGGAGTACCCCGAGGATCAGATCCACGAGCTGGCGACCGTGAAGCTCGATCGCTTTCTCGACCCCAGGAACGTCCGTTCGGACCTCCTCGAGGACTTTCGAAAGCAGAGCGACCAGTCGCCGGAATCCGCGGAAGCCGCCCCGGAAGCGCTCGGCGTGCCTCCGTTCGAGCCCGACGCCGTCTACCGCTCGTCCCGCGCCGGCATCGGCCGCGTCCTGCACGGGGTCAGGCGTCTGCTGCGGCCGCTTCTGAAGCTGTTCATCAACCCGGACCCCCTGCTGGAATCCGTGCGGGCGCTCTCCACCACGCACGTCAACCGCACGACCCGGGCGCTCGCTCTGAACGAAGCGCAAAACCGGAAGCGCGCGGAGCTCGACGTGCTGACGTACGAGGTGCTGAACAACCTCGTCGTCGAAATGACCCGGCTGGCGATCGACATGAAGAACCACAAGATGCGCGTCGAGTCCGTCGCCGCGCGTCTGGACTTCGACGAACGCCGGGCCCGGACGCTCGACCAGATCGTGCAGTTCCGGACACCGTCCACGTCCGGCGAGAACGCAGCGGCGACCGACGCAGCGGCCCCCGGGAACGGCAACGGCGAGAACGGCGGGACGGAGAAACGGCGGCGGCGGCGGCGGCGCGGACGGCGACGTTCAGGGACCGGCGCCGCTTCAGCCGCGGACGCACCGGCGGAAACAGCGGGCGCGAACGAACCCGCCGACACCCCGGCATCGAACCGCGCCGGTGACGGGCCGGCGGCGGGCGCCGAACCCCGTTCCGACATGGCGGGTGAACCGACCGGCGGCACTTCCGAACCGTGAAGCTGGCGATCGTCGTGCAGCGCTACGGCGCCGACATCAACGGCGGGGCGGAGGCGCACGCGCGCTACGTCGCGGAGCGGCTGTCCCGACACGTCGAGGTCGAGGTGCTGACGACCTGCGCCCGGGACTACGTCACTTGGCGCAACGAGCTGCCGCCGGGGGGAGACGTGATCAACGGCGTCACGGTACGCCGGTTTCCGGTCATCCGGGAACGCGACCCCCACGATTTCGGCCGCCGGTCGAACCACGTCTTCGGCAAGCGGCACTCCATCCGGGACGAGCTGCACTGGCTTGAGTCCGAGGGCCCGACGAGCCCGGCGCTGGCCGCCCATGTGCGCCGCGTCGCGTCGCGCCGCGACTTCATCGTGTTCTTCAGCTACCGCTACTACCATGCCTATCATGGGGTTCGCGCGGCGCCGTCACAGGCGGTGCTCGTCCCCACCGCCGAGCGCGATCCGGCGCTCGGGCTCGCGATTTCCGCGCGGACGTTCAGAAGCGTGCGCGCCCTCATGTACAACTCGCACGAAGAGCGGGCCCTCATCCAGGGGGTCGCGCGCAACGAACACGTTCCGGGCGTGGTCGTGGGCGTCGGCTCGGAGATTCCGGACGACGCCACCGCCGCGAGATTCCGGGCGCGGACCGGCATCGACGGCCGCTTCGTCCTCTACGTGGGGCGGATCGACGAGAACAAGGGCTGTGCCGAGCTGTTCGAGTACTTCAGGCGCTATGCCGGGGAGATCTCGCGCCGGATGCAACTGGTGCTCGTGGGCACGCCGGTCATGGAGATTCCGTCGCACCCCCGGATTCACCAACTCGGATTCGTGACCGACGACGAGAAGTACGACGCGCTGGCGGCCGCCGACGCGCTGCTGATGCCGTCGTACTACGAGAGCCTGTCGATGGTCACGCTCGAAGCCTGGGCCATGCAGGCGCCGGTCCTGGTCAACGGCCGGTGCGACGTGCTGCGGGGACAGGTCATCCGGGCCAACGCCGGCCTGTACTACGAGTCGTACGAGGAGTTCGCCGAAGCGCTCCACCTGATCGAAAACGAACGCGGCCTGCGCCGCGTGCTGGGCGCGAACGGTCGCGCGTACTTCGAGCGCCACTACACCTGGAGCGTCGTCGAAGGCAAGTACCTGGCGATGCTGGAACGTCTCGAACGCGCGAACCGGGACGGCGACCGGCCGCGCATCGAAGCGGAACCGGGCTGGCTCCACCGGCGCCGGCGGGCGCAGGCGCCGGCGCAGGAAGTCGTCGACCGGCTTCCGAGCGGGCCGGCCGCGAAGACCTGGGACGCGGGCGGGGCGGAGCCGAACGCGCCGAACGGGCGCTCGACACCATGATCGAGTCACTCACCGCGTGAAGATAGCCCTCATCGTCCAACGCTACGGCGCCGAGATCGTCGGGGGTTCCGAGTATCACTGCCGGCTGGTGGCGGAACGGCTCGCCGCACGCCATGACGTCGAGGTCCTGACGACATGCGCCAGCGACTGCGTCACCTGGGCCAACGAGTACCCGGAGGGCGCCGACCGCCTTCGCGGCGTGACGGTGCACCGCTTCGCCAACGATGGGACACGAGACATCGAGAGCTTCAACGAGTACTCGGACTGGATCTTCGCCAACCCCCACACGGCCGACGACGAAGCGGAATGGCTCAGGCGGCAGGGGCCGTGGTGCCCCGCCCTGGTAGAGCATCTCGAGCGGCGCCCTGCCGCCTACGACGTGCTGATCTTCTTCACCTGCCTCTACGCGCCGACCGTGCTGGGGCTCCGCGTCGATCCGCGGCGGAGCATCCTGGTGCCGACGGCGCACGACGAGCCGGCCGTCCGCCTCGGGATCTACCGTGACGTGTTCAGCGCCCCGGCCGGCATGGCGTACGACAGCGGCGTGGAGCGGGCGTTCCTGAAGGCGAGATTCCGGATGACCGCCGCGGCGGAAGCGACGATCGGGTGCGGCGTCGATCTTCCGGCGCAGTTCGAGGCCACCGCAGCGGACTCCGATCCGCATGCCACCCCCGGATCCGCCGACGACCCGCGGCGCACGAGCGCCGCCGCGTTCCGCGGCCGGCATCGACTCTACGAACCGTTCCTCCTGTACGGCGGGCGCATCGATCCCGGCAAGGGCTGCGAGGAGCTGATCGCGTACTTCAGCGCCTACGCGGCCGACCGGGGCGACGCGGTGCTGGCGTTGATGGGGATAAAGCTGATGCGGATCCCGGACGAACCGTTCCTTCGGTTCGCCGGACGGCTGCCGGAGGCCGAACGCCTGGAGGCGCTGCAGGCGGCGACCGCGGTTGTCGTGCCGTCGCCCTGCGAGAGTCTTTCGCTGCTCGCCCTCGAGGCGTTCGCGGTCGGCACCCCGGTGCTCGCCAATGCCCGGAGCGAAGTCGTGCGCGAGCACTGTCAGCGCAGTAACGCCGGGCTCTATTACGCCGACCGGGACGAGTTCGTCGAATGTCTCGGGCTGCTCATGGGCAACCGGGAGCTCCGCGAGGCGCTGGGGCGCAACGGTCAGGCCTACGTCAGAGCCAACTACGAGTGGGAAGTGATCCTGCAGAAGTACGACCGGCTCCTGGACGGGGTGGCCACGGCGCGCCCGGGGCGTACGCGCCGTTCCCGAAGCACGCGGGGCGCGAGCCGCGGCCGGGCACGCGGGGCGCGGAAGCGATGACCGTTCTACGGCGCAGGCCCCTCCCTGGCCGACGCCACCCACCGCCCGCCGTCAGTCGACGCGGCTCAGACGCCGGTCGAACTCCTCGACGAGGTCGGAGACGAACGGCGCTGCGGAGCGCGCGCCGGATGCGCCGCGATCCGTGACCGCCGCGGCGCCGGCTCTTCCGCGGCCGGACGCCCCCGCGGCGCCCCGAGCCCCGCGGGTCCGGATCCCGTGGCGCTTGATCATTTCGTTGAGCGTCGTCGGCTTGACGTGGAGCAACTCGGCGGCGCGCTTCTGCACGCCGCCGGACGCTTCGAGCGCACGGACGATCAACCGGACCTCCATGCTGTCGATGATCTTCCTGAAGGGAATTCCGTCCGGCGGCATCTCGAAGTTCGGAAGCTGGAACGACGGCGACGCCTTGACCACGTCCGGGATGAGCTCGGGGCCGATCCGGCGTTTGACCGTCAGCACCGCCGCCCGCTCGATCACGTTCTCCAGTTCCCGCACGTTGCCGGGCCAGTGATACGCTTCCAGCAGTTCGATCGTCCGCGGCGTCAACTCCAGATCCGGCTTGTTGTTCTCCTTCCCGTACCGGGTGAGGAAACTGCGCGCGAGCAGAGGCACGTCTTCCCGGCGCTCGCGCAGGGGCGGCAGGTCGATCGCAATCACGTGGAGCCGATAGTACAGATCCTCACGGAACGATCCCTCCTCGACCATCTGCTGCAGGTCCACGTTCGTGGCGGCGATGATCCGGACGTCCACCTTGATGGTGTCGACGCCCCCCAGACGCCTGAACTCGCGCTCCTGAATCACCCGCAACAGTTTGGCCTGGGTCTCGAGCGGCACCGTTCCGATCTCGTCGAAGAAGATGCTTCCCTGATCGGCCATCTCGAACAGGCCCTTCTTGGAGGTGACGGCTCCGGTGAAGGCGCCCTTCAGGTGCCCGAAGAGATTCGATTCCAGAAGGTCCGGAGGCAGGCTGCCCGAGTTGACGGTGACGAACGGCCGGCCGGCGCGCGGCGAGTTGGCGTGTATGGCGCGCGCCACCAGCTCCTTGCCGGTGCCGCTCTCGCCGGAGACGAGAATCGTGGCGCGGCTCGGCGCCGCCTGCGCGATGATCTCGAACACGCTCCGAATGCGCGGACTGTGGCCGATGATGTCGCTGAACCGGCTCGCCTGCGCGCGCAGGTTCTGGCGCAGCACACGGTTCTCGCTCACCAGCCGCTGCTGCGCCACCGCGTTCCGCACGACGAGCAGCACGTCGTCGTTCTTGAACGGCTTCTCGATGAAATCGAAGGCGCCGCGCTTGAACGCCTCGCGGGTGTTCCTCGACGTGCCGAACGCCGTGATCATGATCACCGGCGGGGCTTCGTCGAGCCGGGTGATCTCGTCGAGGGCGGCGAGGCCGTCCATCCCCGGCATCATCACGTCCAGCAGGACCGCGTCGAACGCGCCCTCCCGCGCCAGCTCGACGCCCTCCCCACCGGACGCCGCGAGTCGTACGCGGCACCTCTGGCGTTCCAGCAGGGACTGGAGGATCTCCCGCATGATCGTTTCGTCGTCGACGACCAGCAGCGAAGCCCCGTCCAGCATGAGTTGCGCCTCTCGATCAGCGGGCGGCCTCGGCGGCCGGCGCCCGGTCCGGGCCCGCAAGCGGGGCCGCGAGCGGCAGGGTCAACGTGAAGCGGGTCCCGTGCCCCGACCGACTCGTGCATTCGATGGTTCCCCGGTGCTCCTGCACGACACCGTACGTGACCGACAGTCCGAGTCCGGTGCCCTGACCCGCGGTCTTGGTCGTGAAGAACGGGTCGTAGATGCGTGAGAGATGCTCCGGCGAGATGCCCGATCCCGTATCGGCCACCTCGACGACGGCGCGTCCGCCCTCCACGCGGCTGCGCACCGTCAGCCATCCGCCGCTCGGCATGGCGTCGCGGGCATTGAGGAACAGGTTGAGGAACACCTGCTGCATCTTGAACTCGACGCCCTGCAACACGGCCGCGGGGGTCGCCAGTTCGCGGCGCACCCTGATGTTGCCCACCTCGAGCTGATGCTCGAGCAGCACCAGCACGTCGCCGATCACCGCGTTGACGTCGACAGGGCCGATCGTATCCGTCCGCCCCGGCCGTGCGAGGTTCAGCAACCCGTTGACGATCCGGGCCGCCCGGAACGTCTGCCGTTCGATCTTCTCCAGGAGCCGCGTCCGCGGATCGTCAGGGTCGGCATCCTCCAGCAGCATCTGCGTGAAACTGGAGATGCCGGTCAGCGGCGTGTTGACCTCGTGCGCGACGCCGGCGGCGAGCAACCCGATGGAGGCCATCTTCTCCGAGAGCTGCAACTGCTCTTCGATCTGCACCCGCGCGGTGCTGTCGACCACGACGAGCATCGTTCCGCTGATCCGGCCCGACGGCGTCGTCAGTGGCGCGGTGGCCGCTTTCACCCGCAACCGCCGTTGCTCCTCGTGCCGCGAGAGGAGCGGCACGCGGTAGAGCTCGGCCCCGGTCGGTCGTTCCGCGCGCGCGGCGTTCAGCCGCTCGACGAAATCCGCGTCGAACACCTCGTCCAGCGATCTGCCGATCGCTTCCGTGCGCGGGACGCCGTGCAGGCGTTCGAAACCGGCATTCCAACGGAGGATGCGATCGTCGAGATCCATCACGGCCAGCCCGTCGCTCAGCGATTCGATGATGTTCTCGCTGAACTGCCGCAGGCGGTCGAGCTCGCCCGCCTTCTGCCGGAGCCGGCCGTAGAGGCGTCCGTTCTCCAGCGCGGTCGCCACCTGGCCCGCCACCGCCGCCAGCAGCGCCATGTCCTCGCTGCTGAGAGGCTCGCCGCTCTCCTTGCGGCCGAGCGCCATGACCGCGATGGTCTCCTCCCCGGAAATACAGGGTACGAAGTAGTACAGACCGCAGGCGCGCCAGAAAGCCACGTCGCGGGAAGCGTACTTCCGCCCACCGTCCGGATCGTCGAGCAGCACGGTCTGCCGTCCGAGCAGCCGGTCGCCGATGCTGGAGGCCCGGGACAGCAACGGCGGCGGGGCGTCGAACCCGACCCGGCGAATCGGGTGGAAGTCGCTGTCCGGTCCCCCGTCGCCTCCGTTCGGATCGCGACCGAGCAGCAGGACCATCCGGTCGATCCCGAGCGTCTCCGTGACCCGGTTCACCAGCCGTTCGCTCAGCCGCTCGAGATCCAGGTCGGTGCTCAGGTCGCGCGCGAACCGCGTGAGGGCGCGCCGGTAGTCGAAGCGCTCGCGATAATGGGCCCGGTCGAGCATGGTCTGAATGGTGTTCCTGACCGGCCCCGCCAGGAGCACCACGACCGCCGTCGCGAGCAGCGCGATGATCGAGTTGTGCTGATCGGACTCCTCGAGGAACACCTCCGCGGCGAGACGTTCCAGCCCGAGATAGATGACTACCATCGCCGCCACCACCGCCGCGTAGCCCACGCTCCGCTTGACGATGACCTCGACGTCACGGAGCCGGTAGCGGACGATGGCGGACGCGAACGCCAGCGGAATCAGACCGACGGGCACCGCCAGCCCCGCAGGGGGATCGAAACCCAGCGCGTGCGGAATCAGGTAGCCGAGCGCGAACGGCAGGCCGCCGAGCGCCGCCCCGGACACGATCCAGCGCAGCTGCCGCCGCGACGTAATCGAACGGACGCGGCGGAGGGCGACGACCATCGTCGCCAACCCGCCGAGGGTGCACACCGCCAGATAGAGGTGCTCCAGGCGCCACACCCGCTCGACGGCCTGCGCGAAGCCGACACCGTCGTCCGGGCCCAGCACTGCCGCCGCCTGCATCGCGCCGAGGGCGACCGCGGGCGCGTAGATGACGGGCAGCGCCCACGAACCGAGCCGGTGGCGCAGCCAGCCGGGGGTGCGCTCCGGAAAGACCAGGGCGAAGTGCATGAAGAGGGGCGCCAGCAGCAGGACGGCCACTTCGTCGGCCCAGAAGAAGATCCAGTCGAGCCGGCCATGCCACCCGGTGTACGAAAACGCGAACACGCCGAAGAACGCGACGGTCAACCAGAAGAAATGGAGTGTCGCCTGCTGCCCGGGCCGCTGGACGCGGACCGCCGCTCCGACGAGCAACCCCAGCAGACCGACCGCCGCGAGCAAGAAGTAGGTGGGCAGCGCGATGGCCGGGACCTTCTCGAGCGCAACGTCGTGCAGCCGCGCTTCGCTCAGACGCAGGAGGGTATAGCCGACCGGCGTCCCTTCGGCGACCGGCTGCAGCACGCGCAGCAGATCGGCGCGGCGCTCGACGGGCTCTCCGCCGACGGCCAGCAGCACGTCGCCTGTCTCGATCCCGGCCAGCGCCGCCGGGGAGTCCGGCGCCACGCCGGCGGCGACCAGCCCGGCGGCGCTCTCGCGCCAGAGGACACCGTCCTCCACACCATGCCCGGTCGCGCGGACGACCGCGTTGGCGATCGCCAGACACAGCAGGGCCGCCACGATACCGACGGCAAGCAGGGCTCGACCCCAGTCGCCCCGATAACGGCGAGAGTGCACCTCGCTGTCAGCGCGAGTCATAACGGCTTGCAGTACAGGGCTTGCAAATCACACGCCATGCATGTTCCCGTGGCTCCCGCGCACGGCCCGTGCGGGCAGGCGCCAGCCCGAGGTCACGCTGGATGCAAAAAAATGGACTTTTGATCCAACACGCCGGATCGAAGCGGACCCGGGATCGAGGTTCGGTCTCGAACCTGAAGCCATGAAACGCATGCTGCAGGCGCGGCGGAGCCGCAAGGCGACGATTTCCGGGCTAGAAGTGAACGACGAGACCGCCGACGAGTTGCCGCGGCGGATCGACTACGAGCAGCTCGTCGTAGACCGACGCCCCCCGGGTCCGCTCGTGGAAGAGGCTCCGCAAGGCCACGAGCAACTCCCAACTGCTTCCCTCGAACGGTGCGAAGGGCAGGGTCTGGGTCACCTGCACGTCGAAACGGGTGTCGAAGCCCGAATCCACGCCGTCAGGAGCCATGCGGGCGAAGGCGGTGCTGACCCGGCACCGCGCGACGACGCGCGTCGACGTCTCGGGGATCTCGGCTTCGAGCGTCGCCGCGACGTCATGGACGTGGTCCGCGCCGCCTCGGAACCACCCGGCGACAGGCTCGGCGACGCCCGTGGGGCCCGGCGGCGTCCATGCCGAGCGAACGACCCGGTAGTCGACCGCACCGCGCAACCGCTCGTCGAGCTCGTGGCCGAACGTCACTCCCCAACCGTCCACGTCGACGCCGCCGGCGCCGGTCAGGTAGTAGTGCCCGCCGGACGCCGGCAGGGTTCCGAGCGGCGCGTGGACACCGGGTGCGAACACCGCCATGATCTGGCTGTCGACTTCCTGGCTGAACCTGCGCACGCCGACGACGGAGCGCCCTCCGAACTCGTGCTCCAGGCCGACCTCTACGTGCCGCACCTGCTCGGCGTGCAGGTCCTCGAGACCGGAAAGCGACGAGTACGTCCGTTCCGGCGGCAGCCAGACGCCGTCGAGGGGCGGCAGGAACTGCTCCCCGCCGGGGGCCGTCATGTTCCGTGACGCGACGGCGCGCACCCGGATTCCTTCGACCGGCGAAAGCGTGAGGCTCGCCCGCGGGCTGAACAGCCCGCCGTCCTCCAGGTACCCGTACCGCGCGAACTCCGCGCCGTAGCCGACTTCCAGCGCGGACGAAACCGCCCACGTGTCGGCCGCCTCGATGCGGCCGACTTCACGGCTGGGCACGCCGGTATCGACCGGGCCGGCCGGGCCGACGCCGTCGAGCCGCAGGTCGGCGGCGGCAGCGTGCGCCTGCCGGCTGTACGACAGCGCCACCTGCACGTCGTGGTCCTCGCGCGGAGCCGCGGAGTACCAGCCCGCGACCGCCCACGACGAGGTCTCGCCGGTCGTCATGTCGACGGTTCCGCGCAGCGCCCAGTCGCCGGCGCCGGCCGGCGCCACCGACACGTACGCCACCTGCCCGGGCCAGGCCTCGGACGGCCACAGGAAACTCGGCCCCGCCAAGGTCGCCCGCGTCAGAAGCTGCACCTGGCCCGAGATGGGAAGCCCCGCCACACCCGCCAGCGGATGCTCCAGCGGGGCATGGCCGGCCGGCGTCCAGCGCTCGGCGACGCTGCCCGCCTCCCCGGAGCCGGGAGCGGACGCCGGACCCCGTTGGACGAGAGCCGCCCCGGTCATGCGATCCTTGAGCACGCTGCGACGCGCGCGGCGCAGCCGCCACATCTTGACGCCCTGCCGCCGCGGACGCGCAGAGCTCGTCGACCGGGGGTCCGACTCGTCCGGCGGCGACCCGACGCCGGACTGCGCGCCGGCCCCGTCTTCCCGGTACGGCAGGGCCTCGCTCTCCATCGGGACCCGCGCGACCGGAACGCCGCCTAACTGGAAGGTGCTTCCCGCAAGCAGGAGTTCCTGGTCCAACCGGGCGGATCCGTTCAGGACCAGCCGCTCGAAGAGCGCATCGCCCGGTTGGACCTGCACGAACCGGCGACCGGCCCCGGCGCCGGCCAAGTGCGTCCGGAGCAGGTAGCGCCCCGCCGGGAGCGCGTCGAACCAGAACCGCCCCGCGGAATCCGAAACGGCGAGCGACGATCCGCCGGGGCCGGACAGCGAGATCAGAAGGTCCCCGACCGGAGCGCCGTCCGACGCGGTGACGATGCCGGCGAGCCCGCCCGTGGCGACCGCAATCCCTCCTGCGGCAGGCGGCGACGAGCCGAGCTGCTCCTCACCAGCCGCAACCGCAGGGACCGCGAACCCGAGTACCGGAACGATACCGGCGACGACGAGGAACATGCGGGCCATGTCGTTCGCGGCGCGCCCCGACCGCCGACGGGCGGCGGGGGCGCCGGCGCCTCCTTACGATTCCAGCACGGTGAACATCACGTTCTCGATGATCTCCGCGGAGTTCGTGTTGTCGGTGACCTTGATCTCCAACCGGTAGTCTCCGGCCGGGAAGAGCGACAGCGGCACGGTCTGTCCCGCCACGATCTGGTGGCCCAGCGTCACGTCGAAGGCCGGCGGGAGCGTCTGGCCGTTGAACGCCTGCGGGTTCGTCCGGTTGAAGTACTTCTCGCGTCCATCCGTCCGCTGATGGAAGGTGTACTCGATCGTGATGTCCGGTTTCGATCGGTTCGCGAGACCCGGGTTGTAGACGAGGAAGATCAGCGACAGTTCCGCCTGCTTGCCGAAATCCTGGTCGAACTTCGGCACGATCCGGGTGGTTCCGAGACTGTACGGACTAAGAATCTGCTCTTCCGGCGTCAGCGGCGCCGAGAGAGGCTCGACGATCTCGGGCACGATGATCGAGCTCAACTGTAGCCGTCCGTCCCAGAGATCCGGCACGTCGACGCGGGCCCGCAACATCATCATCGCCGCGCCTTCCTCGTCCTCGTCGTAGCTGAGGCGCGGACGCCGCTGCAGACGATACGCCAGATACTCCTGCTCCTGGCACGCGAAGCGCGTGCTGAGGTCGTCGGGAAACAGACCGGCGCAATACTGGTCGATCCGCGCCCTGTCCCTGCCGCCCGGAGGATTGCCCTCCGGCGCCAGATCGCGGGAGCTCTCCCGGAGCACGATGTAGACGTCGTACGCGCCGCCCGGAACCGCGAACGCGCGGCTGATGCGAATCGGTTCGCCGCCGCCCGAAGCCACGTCCGCGAAGTACGCGTCCTCGAAGGCCGCTTCATCGTCCCCCGGCTCCACGACGAACAGGTACATGGAGAGCGTCGGCGTATCCACCTTGGCGGGATCGATCGACAACGTGAACGGCACGTACGCGTTGCCGTCGGTGCCTTTCAGAAAGTCCGGCCGGAACTCGAACGGGGCGCCGACCGGGACGATCCGGCCGTCGAGCGCAGCCTCGATGGCTTCGAGCATTGCGCGCAACTCCGCTCGCTGCCAGTTTTCGAGGTCGTCCTGCGCGGCGGCGGGCGCAACGGTCAGCAGCGCGACCACGGCGCACGCCGCCAGGATCTTCAGCGGCCGGGCGATGTCTTGCATGGGATGTCGATCTCCTGCCGGATGGATTCCAGGTTGACCTGCCCATCATATGCGACCGCGGATGTTCAAGTCAAACCGGCTGACAAGCCACAAACCCTTGACTCGAAAGCAGTTACGCGCCCCGGCGGTGCGTGCGGCGTGTTATCATCCCTGGCGTTCCGTCCCGATCATGCCCGCCGCCCGCCACCCGCCGGTAGCCCTCGTCGTCCTGGACGGCTGGGGAATCAGCCCCGATCGCGATCACAACGCGATCGCCCTGGGCCGCACCCCCACGTACACGGAGCTGCTGGACCGCTTTCCGCACGCATCGCTCGTCACCAGCGGCGAGGCCGTCGGCCTGCCCGCGGGCCAGATGGGCAACTCCGAGGTCGGCCACATGAACCTCGGCGCGGGCCGTATCGTCCATCAGGATCTGTCCCGGATCGACAAGAGCATCCGCGAGGGCGAGTTCTTCGCGAACCCGGCGCTGGCCGCGGCTGCGAGCCGTTGCGCCGGCGACCGGCACGCGCTGCACCTGGTGGGTCTGGTCTCGCGGGGCGGCGTCCACAGTCACGTCCGGCATCTGGCGGCGCTCGTCGAGCTGGCGCGGCGCCGGCGCGTGGCGCGGCTGTTCGTCCACGCGCTCACCGACGGACGCGACACCGCGCCCACCGCCGCGGCCGACGACGTCGCGGCGGTCGAGCGCACGCTGGCGGACGCGGGCGTGGGCCGCATCGCTACCGTGATCGGCCGCTACTACGCGATGGATCGCGACCGGCGCTGGGATCGGACGCGGCGCGCCTACGCCGCGTTGACCGAGGGCGTCGGACGCACCGCCACGGACGCGGCGACGCTCGTCGCCGACGCCTACGCCGCGGGCGCCACCGACGAGTTCATCACGCCGGGCGTCGTGGTGGACGGCGACCGGCGGCCGATCGGCTCCCTGCGCGACGGCGACTCCGTCGTCTTCTTCAACTTCCGCGCCGACCGGGCGCGGCAGTTGACCCGGGCGCTGGCGTTCGACGAGCGTGCGTTCGACGCGTTCGAACGGCCGCGTCGTCCCCTGCTCTCGGTCACGACGATGACGGAGTACGACGCGACGTACGGTCTGCCCGTCGCCTTCGATCCGCCGTCCTTCTCGGGAAACGTGGCCGAGGTCCTGGCCGCCGCCGGCCGCACCAGCCTGCGCTTGGCGGAGACGGAAAAGTACGCCCACGTCACCTACTTCTTCAACACCGGCGAGGAACGGCCGTACGCCGGGGAAGATCGCGTCCTCGTGCCGTCTCCGCAGGTCCCGACGTACGACCTGCAGCCGGAGATGAGCGCGGCCGGCATCACGGACACGCTCGTCGCCGACGTCGAGAACGGCCGTCACGACGTGATCGTCTGCAACTTCGCCAACGCCGACATGGTGGGACACACGGGCAATCTCGACGCCGCGGCCCGCGCCGTCTCGACGCTCGACGGTTGTCTCGCCCGCATCGCCGGCGCCGTCACCGCGGCCGGCGGCGCGGTGATCGTGACCGCCGATCACGGCAACGCCGAGCAGATGTGGGATGCGGAACGGAAGGAACCGCACACGGCGCACACCAGCAACCCCGTGCCGGTGCTGCTCATCGACAGGGAGCTGTCCCGCGCGCGCCACGTGCTGCGGGACGGGTCGCTGCGCGACGTGGCCCCGACGCTGCTGACCATCGCCGGCGTCGGCGTCCCGCGCGAGATGACCGGCCGCGACCTCCGCACCTGGACGGACTGACGCGCGCCGGAAGTCTGCGCCGCAGAAGCGGTGCAGAATCCCGGACAGGCATGGTCGGGCGGGAAGCGGCGCCGCAGGCGACGACTTCCGGGCTAGAATCCTTCGCCATGCGTTCGCAGGTGCATCGCCCCGACGGGGAGGCGGCGGACCGGTCCCGGCGGCTCGGCGCCCCCGGCAGCTTCCCGTTCACGCGGGGAATTCACCCGACGATGTACCGCGGCCGGCTCTGGACGATGCGCCAGTACGCCGGCTTCGGCACGGCGGCCGAATCGAACCGCCGCTATCGTTACCTGCTCGAGCGCGGCGTGACCGGCCTGAGCGTCGCCTTCGACCTGCCGACGCAGATCGGCTACGACTCCGACCATGCGCTTGCGGCCGGCGAGGTGGGCCGCGTGGGCGTGGCCATCGACTCGCTCGAGGACATGTCGCGGCTCTTCGACGGCATCCCGCTCGACCGCGTGTCGACCTCGATGACGATCAACGCGACGGCCATCATCCTGCTCGCGCTGTACGTCGCCGCGGGCAAACGCCAGGGCGTCGATCCGCGGGGGCTGGCGGGCACCGTGCAGAACGACATCCTGAAGGAGTACGTGGCGCGCGGCACCTGGATCTACCCGCCGCGGGCCTCGCTCCGCGTCGTCACCGACGTGGTCGCCTTCTGCGAGCAGCAACTCCCGCGCTGGCATCCGATCTCCATCAGCGGCTACCACATCCGCGAAGCGGGATCGACGGCCGCGCAGGAGATCGCGTTCACGTTCGCCCACGCCCTGGCCTACGTCCAGGCGGCCCTCGACCGCGGCCTCGACGTGGATTCCTTCGGCAGCCGCCTCTCGTTCTTCTTCAACGCGCACAACGACTTCCTCGAGGAGATCGCCAAGTTCCGCGCCGCGCGCCGGCTCTGGGCCACCCTGATGCGCGACCGCTTCGGCGCCGCCGCGGCGCGCGCGCAGCAGCTCCGGTTCCACACGCAGACGGCCGGCAGCACCCTGACGGCGCAGCAGCCGGAGAACAACATCGTGCGCGTGGCGCTGCAGGCCCTGGCTGCGGTGCTCGGCGGCACCCAGTCGCTCCACTGCAACGGGCGCGACGAGGCGCTCGGGCTGCCGACCGAGGAGGCGGCGCAGATCGCGCTGCGCACGCAGCAGATCATCGCGGCCGAGACCGGCGTCGCCGACACCGTCGACCCCGTCGGGGGCGCCTGGACGATCGAGGCGCTCACCGACCGGCTGGAAGCCGAGGCCCTGACGCTGCTCGAGCGCATCGACGAGCAGGGCGGCGTCCCGGCCGTCATCGAATCCGGTTTCATCCAGGGGGAGATCCAGGAGGCCGCCTACCGGGCGCAGCAGGCGGTCGACGCCGGCGAGGCGGTGGTGGTCGGCGTCAACCGCTTCGCCGCCGAGGAAACGACGCCGATCGAGACGCACCGGATCGATCCGCGAATCGAAGCCGACCAGGCCGCGCGCGTCGCCGCGCTGCGGGCGGCGCGGGACCCGGAGGCGCCGCGGGCCGCCCTCGCCGCGGTCGAACGGGCGGCGCGGGACGAAACGAACCTGGTGCCGCCGATCATCGACGCCGTCGAGGCGCTGGCGACCGTCGGAGAGATCGCCGATACGCTGCGCGGAGTCTTCGGCGAGTACCGCGCCGCGGAGTAGATCCGGTCACGCGAGTCCGGCGACGGGACGCCGCCGGACTCGCGTGACCGCCGTTGCGGACGTCGTCCCGCAGTCGAGAACCCACGCCCACCGGCCACGGCCGGCGCGTTCACGTGACCGCCGCCACGGGCGCGCCGGACCGCGCCGCGGTCGCGTCGTCCAGCGCGATCGCGCCGTCCCTGAGGTGCAGGATCCGGTGGGCGTGGCGCGCAACGTCCGGCTCGTGGGTGATCAGGACGATGGTGTTGCCCGCGCGGTGCAGCCCTTCGAAGACCGCCATGATCTCGATGCCGGTCTTCGAGTCGAGGTTGCCGGTCGGCTCGTCCGCGAGCAGGAGGGAGGGGTTGTTCACCAGCGCCCGGGCGATCGCCACCCGCTGGCGCTGCCCCCCGGAGAGCTCGTTCGGCCGGTGGTTCATCCGATCCTGGAGCTCGACCAGGCTCAGCGCGGCGGTCGCCCGCTCGTGCCGGAGCGCCGCCGGCACACCCGCGTAGATCAGAGGCAGCTCGACGTTGTGCAGGGCGGACGCCCGCGGCAGCAGGTTGAAGGTCTGGAAAACGAAGCCGATCTCCCGGTTCCGTATGCGTGCGAGATCGTCGTCGTTCATGCGGCCCACGTCCTTGCCGTTCAGCAGGTAGTCGCCCCGGGTCGGCGTGTCGAGACAGCCGATCAGGTTCATCAGCGTCGACTTGCCCGACCCCGAAGGCCCCATGATGGCGACGAACTCGCCGCGCTCGATGTCGACGGAGACGCCGTGCAGGGCGTGGACCGACTCGGTCCCCATCCGGTAGGTCTTCCAGAGATCGCGGGTATGAATCAGCGGCATCGGTTCGGGTCTCGGTGCGCGGCGCCCTGGCCCGGAAATCGTCGCCTTGCGGGTGCGGTCCCGCGCGCGCGACGGCTGCCAACGTCACTGACGCACGGAAGAGCCGTCGGGTTCCCTCGGCCGGTCGCCGCGTACGGTCCGCGTCAGACCGACGGCGGCGGCGGTACGATGTCCCCGCTTCCCGGCGCCGCCGGCGGGGCGCCCTTCCGGAAGAAGAACGCGCCCAGCAGACCGCCCAGCGTCGAGAAGATCGCGCCGGCGATCAGCATCATGACCGACCCGACCAGGACTCTCAACGCGACGCTGGACGAAAACGCCTCCATGACCTCGCGTACCTCCGGAGGCACGTCGAGATCGCCGAACTCGAACACGCCCAGCGAGCCCATCAACGCCTGGACGGGCACCGACACCACGGCGTAGACGGCCGCGCCGGCGACCCCCGCCAGCAGCCCGCCGAGCGCCCCTTCGCCCAGCTCGAGCGGCTCGGCCTGTCCCTGCTGCAGGAGCCAGCCGGTGACGCCGCCGCCGCCGATCACCCACAGACAGCAACACAGGTTGACGTCGCCGACGATGGGCAGCGCCGACAGCACCCCGTTGAACGCGCCGCCGATCAACACCGCCTGCGTACGATTCGGGGTCATGTCGAGCCGCCTCTCCGAACGGTTACGCCGACGCCCGGCCCCGTGTTCCACGATTCGCCGCCCGCAACCCCAGGCGCGCGGGTCAATCGTAGTACTCCAGCCCGAGGTGCGTGATCAGCTCCTCGCCCCGCAGGTGCCGGAGCGTGTTCTTGAGCTTCATCAACTGGATGAACAGGTCGTGCTCGGGATAGAGGTCGCGGCGGTGAATGGGGCTCTTGAAGTAGAACGACAGCCATTCCTGGATGCCGCTCATGCCGGCCCGCGTCGCGAGGTCGAGGAAGAGGGCCACGTCGAGCACGATGGGCGCCGCGAGAATGCTGTCCCGGCAGAGGAAATTGATCTTGAGCTGCATCGGGTAGTCGAGCCACCCGACGAGATCGATGTTGTCCCAGCCCTCCTTGTTGTCGCCGCGCGGCGGGTAGTAGTTGATGCGGACCACGTGGTGCAGGTCGTCGTAGAGCGTCGGATACAGCTCCGGCTGCAGGATGTGGTCGAGCACCGACTTCTTGCTCTCCTCCTTCGTCTTGAACGACTCCGGATCGTCGAGCACCTCGCCGTCGCGGTTCCCCAGGATGTTGGTGGAGTACCAGCCGGACACCCCGAGCAGGCGCGCCTTCAGGCCGGGCGCGACCATCGTCTTCATCAACGTCTGGCCGGTCTTCAGATCCTTGCCCGCGAGCGGCGAGCCGGTCTGCAGGGCCAGCTCCTCCAGCGCCGGCACGTCGGCGCTCAGGTTCGGCGCCGCGTTGGCGTAGGGAATCCCCTCCCGGAGAGCGGCGTAGGCGTAGATCATGCTCGACGGGATGGCGGGGTCCGACGCGTCCAGACCACGCTCGAACGCGTCGAGGGACCGATGGACGGGCGCCTCCTCCAGGTACACCTCGGTGCTGCCGCACCAGATCAGGACCAGCCGCTCGACCTCCTGCGTGTCCCGGAACCGGCGGATGTCGGCCCGGAGCTGCTCGGCCAGCTCGCGCTTGCTGGCTCCCGTCTTGACGTTCGGCCCGTCGAGCTTCCTGACGTAGGACCGATCGAAGACCGCGGGCCAGGGCTGCACCGCCGCGAGCTCCGCACGGACCTGATCGAGCAGTCCGCGCCGCAGCACCTCCGCCTTGCACGCGGCCTGGTAACAATCGTCCTCGAAGATGTCCCAGCCGCCGAAGACCAGATCGTCGAGCGCGGCGAGGGGAACGAAGTCCCTGATCAGGGGCGAGCGCCCGTCGGTCCGCTTGCCGAGACGGATCGTGCCCATCTGCGTGAGCGACCCGGTCGGCGCGGCGAGTCCCTTGCGAATGGCGTGGACACCGGCGATGAGGGTCGTGCTGACGGCGCCCAGACCGGCGAGCAGAATCCCGAGGCGCCCCGTGGCCGGAGCGATCTGGCGGGAGCCTTGCACAGGCGGAGACTATATCATGGTGTTCCGGGGCGTCGGATGCGGCGAATGAGGCGAAGAAGTGCTGAAGCTGAAGAAGAGCGGAGGTCCACGCGACCTCGAGGTGTCGATGGTCGGTCTCAAGCTGGGCGCGTCCGTGCTGCAGCTCGGCGGCCGGGACGGACAACTGATCGCGGAGCTCGCCAGGGCGGTCGGGATCAGCGGTGAAGCCTGCGCGGTGGCGGAGACGGACGCCGAGTGCGACCGCGTGCGCCGCGCGGCGGAGCGCGCCGGGGTGCTGGTGGACGTCAAGACGGCCGGGCTCGGGGCGCTGCCCTGCGATCCCGAGTCGTTCGACGTGGTCGTGGCGCCCGACGTGATCGGCAGCCTGCGCATGAACGAACGGGTCCTGTGCCTGCAGCAGGCGCTCAAGGTGCTGCGGCCGAGCGGACGCTGCGTGGTGATCGAGGCGGCCCGGCGCGGCGGCCTCGGCAGCATCTTCTCGCAGCGGGCGCTCGACCGGACCTACCTGATGAACGGCGGCGCCGCCGCCGCGCTCCGGGCGGAGGGATTCCGGGCCGTGCGCCTGCTCGCCGAACGCGAGGGCAAGAGCTTCTTCGAGGGGACGAAATAGGGGTGAGCGGAGATGTCCGTGCACCAGCCGGGACAGAGCGGGCCGCGCACCGCACGGTGCGCGCCTGAGGTCTATTCCGCGGAAGAAGTCGCGCAGGCGGCCGGCGTCGACCGCCGTGTGGTCCGGCGCCTGATCGCCGCCGGCGAGGTTGCGACCGTCGACGGCGTCCTGGTCGCCCAGCAGGAAGCCGCACGGACCGTCCGGCGGCTGCGGAGCGGGCCTGTCCGCCCGAACCGTCCCGTCTTCGGGAGCGCGCTGCTCGATCGGGACCTCGGGGAATCCCCCTCCGGCGCCCTCTCGGCCGCCCTGGCGACCCTGGCCCACGGCGCGGTGATCCCGCTCGTCGTCCTGTTGACCACGGTGCAGACGACCACCGCCGCCGACCACCCGCCCGCTACGGCCCGGGCGCCCCTGTCGCGCCTCGTGTTCGTGGCCGAGCCCGGGCCCGGCGGGGGCGGGGGCGGCGGCGGGCTCCGGCAGCCGCCGCCCCCGCCGCGGGCGGAGCGGCGCGGCGAGAGCCGCGTCAGCAGTCCGATTCCGCTGCGCGAGGAGCCGGCCGTCGTCGAACCGGCCTCAACACCACGTCCTCCCGAGCCGCTGGAAGCCAAGGCGCTGCCGCGCATCGCCGCGCCGCTGATGGCGATGCGCGCGGACGGCCGCGATCTGCGCGGCCTGCTGGAGCCCCCGCCCGCGTCGAGCGCTACGCCGTCGCAAGGGCCCGGCCGGGACGGCGGCGTCGGTGCGGGCGGCGGGCGCGGCGTCGGATCCGGATCCCGCGCCGGCGGCGGGCCAGGCGCTGGCGGTGGCGCGGGCGGCGGGCCGTACCGTCCGGGGAGCGGCGTCTCCCCGCCGGCGATCCAGCGCGAAGTCAAGCCGGTCTATACCGCGGACGCGCTGCGGCGCGAAATCGAAGGCGACGTCATCCTGGAGGTCGTGGTCCTCGCCAGCGGGGCGGTCGGCCAGATCCGGGTGGTGCGCAGCCTCGGCCACGGACTCGACGAGGCGGCGGTGGCCGCCATGCGCCGGTGGCGGTTCCATCCGGCCCGGCGGCAGGGCGTCGCGGTGGACGTGGTCGTCGAGGTGGCGATGGAGTTCAGGTTGCGGTAACGGGAGGAGATCATGGAGATCACGCTGATCGCCGTGACGCTGCTGTCGCTGTTCCTGGCCATCTCCATGGGCGTGGTGGCGTGGCGGCTGGTCCAGGAGGAACGGCGGCGTTCGGACGCGCGGCTCGCGGCGCTCGCGGCCGAGCTGCGAGGCGGCGAGGGAACGGCGGCGAACGAGGGGCCCGAACCGTTCGTCCCCGAGTTGCCGGCGGGTTCCGCCACGGACGCGCCGGCGTCAGCGGGGGTCGCGGGCCTGTTCTCCACGGCGACCGACTGGCGGCGGTTGGTGGCCCTCGCGGGAGCCGCCGTCGTCGTGACCGCCGTCGTGGGAGCCGTGTTCCTGTCGTCCGGGAACGGCGCCGGGAACGCCACGGCGCCGGACGACGGCCGTCCGCCGCTCGATCTGATCGCGCTGGGTCACGCCGCGGAGGGTCCGTTCCTCGACATCAGCGGGTCGGTCCGCAATCCGGCGGCGGCGCCCGACGTCGAGCGGCTGTCGGTGGTGGCGCTGGCGTTCGACGCGGCCGGGACGCTGGTGGCCACCCGCCGGACGCCGGTCGAGACTTCCGCGCTCCCCCCCGGCGCGCACTCCCCGTTCACCATTCGTCTGCTGGCCGCCGGCGTCAGCCGGTACCGGATCAGCTTTCTCCTCGACGGTACGACCGTTCCGCACGTCGACCGCCGTCCGACCGTGCAACCGCCAGCCTCTGCGGGAGATCCGTCATGACACGCGCGTGCGCCGCCGTCCGGCTGCTTCCACCCCTGCTGGCCGCCTTCGTGGCCGCGGCGCCCGTCGGGGCGGCCGGGCAGGACACCGACCGGCCCGCGTTCCGGTTCCGTACCGGCGTCGACCTGATCAGCGTCAGCGCGACGGTGACGGACCGGCGCGGGCGCTTCGTGTCCGACCTGGACAAGGACGACTTCCTCGTCTACGAGGACGGCGTGCCGCAGACCCTCACCCACTTCAGTCGCGAGCGCGTGCCGGTCAGCCTGGGCATCGTGCTCGACACGAGCGGCAGCATGGAGGGGGAGCGGATGGCCGCCGCGCGGAGCGCCCTCGACCGTTTCCTCTTCGACCTGCTGGGCGCGGACGACGAGTTCTTTCTCTACCGGTTCAACTACCAGCCGCGGCTCGTGCACGACTGGACCAACGAACCCGAACGGGTGAGCCGCGCCCTCGGCGGCATCCGCCCGCGCGGCGGCACCGCGCTGTACGACGCGGTGGCGGACGCCGTGGTCATGGCCGAGCAGGGGCGGCACCGCAAGAAGGCGGTGGTCGTCATCTCGGACGGCAACGACACCAACAGCGAGATCCGCGTCCGCGACCTGCAACGGCTGATTCGCGAGACCGAGGTCATGGTCTACGCCGTCGGCATCGACAGCCCGGGACCGTCCCGGTACGGCGGCGGCCGGGCGCCCGCTCCGCGCAGTCGACCGCCGGTGCGGATCCCGTTCCCGATTCCCGGCGGCGGCGGGGGGCGCCTGCCGTTCCCGCCGACGACCCGCGCGCCCGGCGGCGGCGCGGTGTTCGGCGCCGCCGACCGCGTCAACGCGTCCGCGCTGCGCGACCTCACCGACGACAGCGGCGGCCGGACGGAAATCATCCGCGGCGCCGGCGACCTCGACGCGGCCACCGCGGGCATCGCGGACGAGTTGAGCCGGCAGTACTTCTTAGCCTACCCGGCGCCGGGCCATGCCGACGGCCGCTGGCACGAAATCGAGGTGGAGCTCCGGGACCCGCGGCTGCGCGTCCGGGCGCGCCGGGGGTACATCGCGACCCCGTAGGTCCGGAGCCTCCATCCCAACGCCCCGACGACGAGCGCGGATCGGGAAACATCGACAACACACCGAGGGGCGGAGAGCATGCTACGCTGACTACGATGAGTGATGATGCGAAGTGGATCGTCGGCAGCGTCCTGGCGGCGGTCCTGCTGTCCGGCGTGGCGTACGCGCTTATCGGCGGCGTGCAGGCTCGGATCGATGGCGTACACGTCCGGATCGACGACGTGCACACCCGGATCGACGACGTGCAGGCCGAGCTCCGCGAACTGCGCAACGACATGCGCGAGGACTGCAACCGCATCGACGAACGCCTCCGACGCATCGAGCAGGCGCTGAAGCCGGCAGTGCGACCGGCGGACGCCGATTGAGCTCGATGGACGCCAGCAACACCGTCTTCCTGATCGACGGCAGTTCCCAGATGTACCGCGCGTATCACGCGATACGCGGGCTCACCGCGCCGGACGGCCGGCCGACGAACGCGGTCTTCGGTTTCGTGACGATGCTGCGCAAGCTCATCGCGGACCACCGGCCGGCGCTGATTGCAGCCGCCTTCGACGTCCGGGGACCGACCTTCCGGAACGAGCTCGCCGCCGACTACAAGGCGAACCGGCCGCCGATGCCGCCCGACCTGGCCGAGCAGGTGCCGCACGTGCACGAGGCCTGCGCGGCGCTCGGCGTGCCGGTGCTCACGCACGAGACGTTCGAGGCGGACGACGTCATCGGCACCCTGGCCGGGAAGGCGCACACGGCCGGGTTCGACGTGGCGATCGTCACCGGCGACAAGGACTTCTTCCAGCTCGTCGGCGACGGCGTGTCCGTCTTCAACCCGCGCGACCCCGGCGCCTGGTACGACGCGGACGGGGTGCAGGAGAAGTTCGGCGTCCGGCCCGGGCAGGTGATCGACGTCCTGGCGCTGATGGGCGACTCCATCGACAACGTGAAGGGCGTGCCGGGCATCGGCGAGAAGGGCGCCCGCGAGCTGATCGCGGCGCACGGCTCCCTCGATGCGCTCCTGGAGCACACCGCGGACGTAAAGAAGAAGAAGCAACGAACCGCGCTCGAGCAGCACGCGGACGAGGCGCACCGGAGTCGCGAGCTGGTCACCATTCGGACCGACGTGCCGGTACCCTTCGAGCCGGAGACGCTGCGCTACCGCGGCCCCGCCCCGGAGCGCTGCTTCGCGCTCTTCGCGTCGCTCGGTTTCCGGACCCTCATCGCGGAGTACGCGCCGACGGCGGCGACCGTCGAGAAGGACTACGGCGTGGTGCGCTCGGAGGCGGACCTCGCCGCGCTGCTCGACGCCGTCGGGCGCGCCGGGAGGGTCGGCCTGGCGCTGGTGACGGACGCGCCGGACGCGATGCGCGCCGACCTCGTGGGGCTCGCGCTCTCGGCCGGTCCGCGTCACGCCCGTTACCTGCCGCTCGGGCACCGGACGCTGGGAGCGGACACGGGCCTCGGGCGCGAGACGGCCCTCGGCGTCCTGGCGAAACCGCTGGCCGACGCCGGCCTGCCGAAGATCGGGCACGACCTCAAGCGGGCCGCGCTGGTGCTCGGCCGCCACGGGATACCGCTGCCGGGCCTCGATCTGGACACCCTGCTCGCCAGCTATCTCGTCGACGCGACACGGCCGGCCCACGACCTCGGCGACCTCGCCCTGGAGCAGGTGGGCTACAAGGCGATCGCGCTCGAAGAGGTCGTCGGGAAGGGGGCGAAGGCGCTCAACCCCGCCGACGTGCCGGTCGACGCGGTGGTGGAGTATGCCGGCGAGCGGAGCGACCTGGCCCTGCAGGTCGCCGACCGCCTGCGCCCACAGCTCGCCCGGGACGGACTCGAGGCGCTCTACCGCGACCTCGAGCTGCCGCTCGTGCCGGTGCTCGCGGATCTGGAACGCGCCGGCGTGCAGCTCGACGTCGACGCGCTGGCCGCGCAGTCGGCCGCGATGGACGCGCAGTTGTCCGCGCTCCAGGCCGAGATCCACGCCCTGGCCGGCGAGCCGTTCAATATCAACTCGCCCCGACAGCTCTCGGCGATCCTCTTCGACAAGCTGCAGCTCCCGTCCCGCAAGCGCACCGGCAAGACCAAGGCGGCCTCCACGTCGGTCGACGTGCTCGAAGAGCTCGCCCTGGTCCACGACCTGCCGCGCAAAGTGCTGGACTGGCGCAGCCTAGCGAAGCTCAAGGGAACCTACATCGACGCGCTGCCGCAGCTCGTCAATCCCGGCACCGGACGCCTGCACACGTCGTTCGCCCAGGCGGTGGCCGCGACGGGACGGCTGAGCAGCCACGATCCCAACCTGCAGAACATCCCGATCCGGACCGCCGTCGGCCGCGAGATCCGCGGCGCGTTCACCGCGCCGCCGGGGTCCGTGCTGATCTCCGCCGACTATTCGCAGATCGAGCTGCGGGTGCTGGCGCATCTCTCGGGCGACCCGAATCTCACCGGCGCCTTCGAGCGGGGTGAGGACATCCACGACCGGACCGCGCTCCACGTCTTCGGCGCCGACAGCGGGCTCGACCCGCACGAGCTGCGCCGGCGGGCGAAGATCATCAACTACGCCCTGCTCTACGGCAAGACCGCCTTCACCCTGTCGAAGGACATCGGGGTCACGAAGAAGGCGGCGCAGACGTTCATCGACGCCTACTTCGAGGGCTTCCCGGCCGTCCGCGCCTACCTGGAGGGGACGCTGGAAACCGCGCGCGAGACCGGCGTCGTGACCACGATGTTCGGCCGGCGGCGTCGGGTGCCGGAGATCACGAGCCGCAACGGCCAGCTCCGGAGCGCGGCCGAGCGCGTCGCGGTGAACATGCCGATCCAGGGCAGTGCGGCCGACATCCTGAAACGCGCGATGATCGACGTGCACGCCGCCCTGCCGCCGGACGCGCGGATGATCCTCACCGTCCACGACGAGCTGCTGTTCGAGGCCCCCGAGGAGCAGGCAACCGAAGTTGCCGCACTGGTCCGGACGCGGATGGAGTCCGCCGTCGAGCTGTCGGTCCCGCTGACCGTCGACGTCGGGACCGGCCGCAACTGGAAAGAAGCGAAGGGCTGAAGGACCGGGATGCCGTCGCTGCAGTTCAAGGGTCGGGTGTTCGTGGAGAACTTCCACTTGGGCGTGCCGTTCCACGAGTTGACACCGATCCGGGCCAGGGGGCTGAGCCGGAAGGCGAGCCTGCACGACAACTTGATCGTCGAAGGCGACAACCTTCTCGCCCTCAAGGCGCTGCTGCCAACGTACCACGGCAAGGTGAAGTGCATCTACATCGACCCGCCCTACAACACCGGCAACGAGGGCTGGGTCTACAACGACCGCGTGAACTCCCCCATGATGCGGGAGTGGTTCGGCCGGGTAGTCGATCGAGAGGATCTCACCCGCCACGACAAGTGGTGTTGCATGATGCTGCCGCGCCTGAAGCTGCTGCGCGAGTTCCTGCGGGACGACGGCGCGATCTTCATCTCCATCGACGACAACGAGGCGCACCGGCTGCGCTGCCTCATGGACGAGGTGTTCGGGGAGGAGAACTTCGTCGCCACCGTCATCTGGGAGAAAGTCTATTCGCCGAAGAGCAGCGCGAAGTATCTTTCCGAGAACCATGACTTCGTCGTCGTGTACGCCAGAATGAAGGAGCATTTCAAGCCTGCATTATTGCCGCGGACGCAAGAAGCCGACGCGCGTTACAACAATCCGGACGACGACCCACGCGGCCCGTGGAAACCGAGCGACCTGTCAGCACGCAATCCGTACAGCCAGGGAACCTACCCGATACAGTGTCCAGGCGGTCGGCTGATCGAAGGTCCACCACCCGGGAGATTTTGGATCTACTCGGAGGAGAATTTCTGGAAACTGGATGACGACAACCGGATATGGTGGGGCGCCGACCGCAATCAGGTTCCGGCCATCAAACGGTTTCTATCCGAAGTCAAACAGGGATTGGTACCGGAGACGATCTGGACCTACAAGGAGGTCGGTCACACGCAGGACGCCAAGAAGACGCTCCTGCAAATATTCCCGAGCGACTTGCCTGACTTCACGACCGTCAAACCCGTCGAGCTGCTGAAACGGATCGTCCACCTCTCCACCAACAAGGATTCCATCGTCCTTGACTCCTTCGCCGGCTCCGGCACCACCGCGCACGCCGTGCTGGCACTCAACAAGGAGGATGACGGCGACCGGCGCTTCGTGCTGATCGAGTGCGAGGACTACGTGGACTCGATCACCGCCGAGCGCGTGCGGCGCGTGGTCCGGGGGGTGCCGGCGGCGAAGGACGAGGCGCTCAAGGCCGGGCTCGGCGGCGCGTTCAGCTATTTCCAGCTCGGGGCGGCGCTGCGCAAGGAGTCGCTGCTCGAACCGTCGAAGCTGCCGAGCTACGAGAAACTGGCCGGGTACGTTTTCTTCACGGCGACCGGCGAGGAGTTCGAGCCGGACGAGGTGCGGCAGGAACGATGGTTCATCGGCCGCAGCCGCCTCTACGACGTGTTCCTCCTCTACACGGACGACGTGGGGGAGTTGAAGAACCTGGCGTTGACGAAAAGCATCGCGCAGAAACTCTCGAGCGGCAAGCGCCCGAAACTGGTCTTCGCTCCCACCAAGTACCTCGATCAGGATCTTCTGCATCGCTACCGCGTCATCTTCCAGCAACTGCCGTTCGAGATCTACGAATCGGTGGAGAAGCTGGAGCGATGATCCTCAAGGAGTATCAGAAGCGGGCGCTGGACCGCGTCGGCGAGTTCGTCGAGCGGTTGGCGGAGTGGCGCGAGAAGGCGGCGAAGGCGCGTGAGGTCGATCCCAGCCTCACCTTCGACTGGGTGCGGAGGGCGTGGGAGAATACGGTGTCGAACCGTCCTTACCTGCCGCGCACGAACGGCCTGGGTCGGCCGCTGCCGTCGTTCTGCCTCAAAGTGCCCACCGGCGGCGGCAAGACAATGCTGGCGACGAAGGTGATCGACTGCGTCAACACCCGTTACCGGCGGCGGCAGACCGGGCTGGTGTTGTGGATCGTGCCGCTCACGCAGATCTACACTCAGACACTGAGAGCGCTACGGGATCGCGATCATCCGTATCGCCAGCAACTGGACGTGGCGTCCGCCGGCCGCACCCTGGTGCTGGAGAAGACGAACCGTTTCGGCCCGCAGGACGTGCGGGAGCGGCTGTGCGTGCTGCTGTTGATGCTGCCGTCCACGACCCGCGAGACCAAGGAGCAGTTGCGGATGTTCCGCGACGCCGGCGGCTTTGATCGCTTTTTCCCACCGGACGACGACGCAAAGGCGCATCGCGCCCTCCTGACGCGCGTGCCGAACCTGGACACCTTCGAGCAGTCCACCGGCGTCTGGGGCGGGCAGGTGAAGACTTCGCTGGGTAACGTGCTGCGCCTGCTGCAGCCGCTGATCATCCTTGACGAGGGGCACAAGGCGCGCAGCGCGAGCGCCAGAGCGGCGCTGGAGGGGTTCAACCCGTGCATGATCGTCGAGCTGACCGCGACGCCGCCCCGGGGCGCCAACGTGCTGGTGGAGATCTCCGGCCGCGCGCTGCTGGCGGAGGAGATGATCAAGCTGGACCTGCACGTCAGGAACCGGGCGAACGCGAGCTGGCAGGATACGCTGCTCGCCTCCATCGAGCACCGCGACGCGCTGGAGGCGGCGGCGCGAGAACACGAGGCGGACACCGGCATCTACATCCGTCCCATCTGCCTCGTGCAGGCGGAGCGCACCGGCCGGGATCAACGGCGGGCCGGCGTGATCCACGCCGACGACGTGCGGGACTACCTGCTGCGCCACCCGCGCATCAGCGCCGACCAGATCGCCGTGAAGACCAGCGGACGGGACGAGCTGAAAGGGGTGGACGACGCCGGCGGACTACTCTCCCGCGATTGTCCCATCCGCTTCATCATCACCAAGCAGGCGCTGCAAGAAGGCTGGGACTGCTCGTTTGCCTACATCCTGACGATCCTGACGAACCCGAGTTCCCGGAGCGCGCTGACGCAACTGGTGGGCCGGATCCTCCGCCAGCCCTACGCGGCAAAGACGCGCGTCGCCGCGCTGGACGAGAGCTACGTGTTCTGTTTCCGGCGGCGCGGCGCCGACCTGATGGACGAAGTACGCCGGGGTTTCGGCCTGGAAGGTTTGCAGGACCTGGAGGGCCGGATTGCGTCCGACGAGGACGGCGGCGGCTCCGGTGCGACCCTCCTGACCCGGCAGCGGAACCGCTACCGGCGGGCCGCCGCCGATCTCGTGCTGCCGGCGTTCATGATCCGGGACGGTCGGGAGTGGTGCCTGGTGCATTACGAGGCGGATATCCTCTCCCGCGTGCGGTGGGACGATGCCGATCTGTCGCCGCTGTTCGACCTCGATCTCGGCGCCGGCGATCGCGACGTCGAGCTACGCGCGGGACTGGACGCGGACCCGCTGCTCGCGGCGCCCGACGCGCCCGCCGTCGACGCGGGAACGCGAGCAGAGGCCATCGACGAGAGCGGGATCGACTACTACTTCGCAGCCGGCCACCTGCTGGAAGCCATGCCGAATCCGTGGCGGGGCGCCGAAGCCGCCCGGCGCGTGTTCGGCGCGCTGTTGCGGAAACATCCCCCCGGCAAGGTCGCCGCGAACTACCTGTTCATTCTGGAGGAGCTGCGCAGGCGCCTCGAGCAGGAGCGGGACCGACTGTCCCGGCAGGTGTTCGCGGAACTGCTCGATGCGGGGACCATGCGCTTTCTCGTCGTAGCGGACGATCTGGCATTCAACCGTCTCCCCTCAGCGATCGAGACGCCGCCGGGAAAGCAGGCCAACCGGGAGGACGGCGGCCAGTACCTGCTCAACCTGTTCGACCGGACGGACGAAGACGATCTGAACGGGCTGGAGAACAAGGTCGCCACCTATCTGGACCAGCAGGAACGCCTGTTCTTCTGGTACCGCAACCGCGCCCGCCAGGATTACTACGTGCAGGGATGGAAGCGCGGGCGCATCTACGCCGACTTCATCTTCACGTTGAAGCCGGACGAGCCGGGCGTCGGCGACGAGTATCACCAGGTGTTCGTCGTGGAGACCAAGGGACTCCATCTCGGGCGGTCCGCGGACACCGACTACAAGCGCTCCGTCTTCGACATCTGTTCTGAGCACGCGCGGCAGGCGGACTGGGCGGAGTTCGTGCCCGCGATGCGCAGCAAGGTGATGCGCTTCGAGATCGTCGACGAAGACGAATGGGAGCAACGGCTGAACGCCATGTTCGCCAAGTGACCATGGCCCGACCATATTCTGGAGAGATTCCACCTTCGGAATGGTCCTTCCACACGACCTGCCGATAGACGCGCTGGCTACCGAGGCGCCGAGGCGGCGAATTGCGGTGCAGTAGTGATCTTCGAACCCTCCAGCCGGGCCTCTGACAAGCTCATGACCGAAGCGATCGCCATCGCACATGTGATCAGGTCAGCGCAACGCTGGTTGACGTTCCGTCGCGACGAGAGTCCGGCCGTCGGCAGGCGCCGATGGGAATGGACGCGGCGACATGTTTCCCCGGTGGGACCGGAACGCTTCTTGCTTCCTTCAAGCGTCGAGGAAATCGGCCGCCGCGCCGGAGAGCGCCGGAGGCCGCTGACGCACATCCCGGAGGGCCATCCATGCAACGACTGCTGACCATCACGCTGGCGCTTCTGATCGCCCCGGCCGCCGCCGGCAGTCAGCCGCCGGAGACACCGGCGTTGTTACTCGCCGGTGTCTACCGCGAGGGCATCGACCTCACGCGGTACTGGGTGAGCGAGAAACTCGACGGCGTGCGCGCCCGGTGGGACGGCGCTGCGCTGTACTCCCGGCGTGGCAACCGTTTCAACGCGCCGCCCTGGTTCGTCGACGGCTTCCCGCCCGTGCCGCTCGACGGGGAGCTCTGGCTCGGCCGCGGGACGTTCGAGACGCTGTCGGGCATCGTGCGTCGAACAAGCCCTGCCGGCGACGCGTGGCGCGGAATCCGGTTCATGGTGTTCGACCTGCCGGCGGACTCCGCGGACTTCAACGGCCGCCTGCGCCGGCTCCGGGAGATGTTCACTCGGATCGCGTCGCCCCACATCGCCCTGATCGAGCAGTTCCGGGTGGCGGACCACATCGAACTGATGGCGGCGCTGGAACGGGTCGTGTCCGCGGGAGGCGAAGGCCTGATGTTGCACAAGGGGAGTGCGCGCTACCGGGCCGGACGCACGAACGACCTCCTGAAGGTGAAGCGGTACGAGGACGCCGAAGCGGTCGTCGTCGCACATCTGCCCGGCAGGGGACGGTACGCCGGCATGCTCGGCTCGCTGCTGGTGGAGACGCCCGACGGCCGCCGCTTCCGGCTCGGCTCGGGCTTCTCCAACGAAGAACGCCGCCGCCCCCCGCCGGTCGGCGCAACCGTCACGTACAAGTACTACGGCCTGACGCGCAACGGCATCCCGCGCTTCGCCAGCTTCCTGCGGCTGCGGCTCGACCCGTAGCCGCCGTCGCCCTTCTGCCGAGCGCGGCAGGCTGGTAAGCTGAAAGGCTGCTACGGAGAGAATCCGCTCACGGAGAGCATACGACAATGACCATTCAATCGGTCGCGCCGGGCGCCGTCGCCGAACGCCTGTTGTGGCACGCTGGCGAGTCGTCGCGCCTGCTGACGCCGATGCAGGTCCTCAAACTCGTCTACATCAGCCACGGTTGGATGCTCGGCCTGCTGGACCGACCGCTTTCCTCCTCTCGGCGGCCGCGATGTGCTGTTTCTATCCATCGGAATCGAGAACCGGGGACGCGAGGTCACGACCCTCCTGACGAAATTACCGGTTCTGAGACGAAGCCTACCGGGGCCGGGCTCGGCAGGAGCCCGACCGCCTTCCGGCATCGCTACCGGGCGTGCCACGGCGCTCTCCCGCCAGAGAGTGTGCCACGGACTGCTCTTCGTGCAAGGGCAATTTGTCGGACGCAACACTAGTGCCCTGTCTCGCAAGTTCGATGCAGAATCCTCGCCGTTCAGGACTGCGAATCCGCAATCGATCCTCGCCAAAGCGTCCAACGAATTACGATGCGTATTTCCGAGGCAGCACACTAGTCCTTGTGCATGTCCAGCGTTCCCTCGTCGTTGACGTGATCCGGGCACGTATCTTCGGTGTGCCACGTGGCCTCCAGATCATCCTCCGTGAACGACTCGACGTGAACGTGGAGGCCGCAGTCCTCGCCCAAATACTCGTTGAACACCGGCAGGAACCCGAACTCGAGCTCGGCGGTGGAACCCGACACGGTACCTTCCACGGGACCCGCGAGATCGACGTCCGGCGCGCCGAGCGCCACGAGTGGCGCGGGCATCTCAGCCGACCAGTCGCCGGTCACGTCCATGCCGTTCTGCTCCAGCGTCGCAAACGCCTCGCCGGCGACCAGGGCGCCGTCGAATTCTCCGTGCCACTCGCCGGAAATCGTCACGGGACCCGGTTCCGGCTCCGGCTCCGTGTCGGTGGTGGGAGCCGTCGGGCTGGCATCGTCGCCGCAGGCGGCGGCCCCCAACGCGAAACAGAGGATGACCAGGAAACGGGCGTGGTTGCTATTCAACATGAATCGATCCGATGCCTTTCCGGCTCCTCCGACGCTCGGGGAGCCGTAATCAAGGGACGCCGCTCACAGACTGAGCGGCGCCGTGTTGAGCAGTCCGGTGCTGTCGCCGAGCTTCTCGGCCGGCACCCCGGCCTTGTCGAGCACCGTCAGCAGCAGGTTCGCGTACGGCGTGTCCGCCGGATAGGCGCGGTGGCGCCCGCCGTGCAGCCGCCCGCCGCCGCCGCCCGCCACGAGGCACGGCAGGTTCGTGTGCTCGTGGAGGTTGCCGTTCCCGATGCCGCCGCCGTAGACGATCATCGAGTGATCGAGGAGATTGCCGTCGCCGTCCGGGGTCTCGCGCAGCTTGCCGAGCAGATACGACAGCACCTGGACGTGATACGTGTCGATTTTCGCCTTCTTTGCGATGTATTCCGGGTCGTTGCGGTGATGCGACACGGTGTGGTGCTGGTCCGGCACCCCGATCTGCGGGTAAGGTCGCGGGCTCGCTTCGCGCGCCATCATCAGCGTGAAGACCCGGGTGACGTCGGCCTGGAACGCCAGCACCTGCAGATCGAACATCAGCTGGGCGTGGTCCTCGAACTCCTCGGGGATGTCGACCGGCCGCTCCGGCAGCTCTACGAACGACTCGTCGCCGCGCGATTCCGACCGCTGCACCCGTTGCTCGACGTCGCGCACCGCGTCGAGATATTCGTCCAGCTTGTTCCGGTCGCTCGGGCCGAGGGTCCCGCCGAGGCGCGCCGCCTCGGCCGTCACCGAGTCGAGGATGCTCCCCGTCCGGCGGACCACCGCCAGCCGGTCGGCGGCGCTGCCCCCCTCGCCGAACAACCGCTCGAAGACGACGCGCGGGTGCGCTTCCATGTCGAGCGGGGTCGTCTCGTTGCGCCAGGAGATCGTGTTCGAGTAGAAGCAGTCGCCCGTGTCGCAGGCGATGGCGGTCGGCTGCTCCAGGGCCAGCTCCAGCGACGGCAGCGGCGTCTCCCGGCCGAACTCGCGCGCCGCGATCTGATCCGCGGTGATCCCCAGCTTGATCTCGGTCGGCCCCTGGCGCCCGCGGCGCTCCCAGGCGTGGACGCCGCTCAGCCAGACGGCGGTGGCGCGCGGGTGGTCCCCGTTGCCGTCGCCGAAGGAGTCGGCCTGCCGGTGGGCCAGCCCGCTCAGGATCAGCACCTGGTCGCGGAACGGCTCGAGCGGGCTCAGAATCTGCGAGAACCGGAATCCGCGCCCCGTCGCGGCCGGCACCCACTGCTCCTGGATGACCCCGTTCGGGATGTAGATGAACCCGAGCCGGCGGGCTGGCACCGCCGCGGCGCGCGCCGCCGAGGACGCGGCCGGCACCATCGCGTCGAGGAACGGCAGGGCCAGCGTGGCGCCGACGCCGCGCAGGAACGTCCGCCGGGGCAGGGCTTTCTGCGTGATGATCATGATTGCGACATCCTCATCTGAAACGGCGTGCTCCGAACGATGCCCAGGACGATGGACGAGAACCGGTAGTCGTTCCGAGCCGCGTCGCGCACGATGGCGCGGACGGCGGGCATGTCGTACGACTCGACGTTGCGGCCGAGCGCGTAGGTCAACAGCTTCTCGGTGACGGTGGCGACGAACCGCTTCGGCTCGCGCAGCAGCGCCTGCCGCATGCCGTCCGGCCCGTCGAACGACGTGCCGTCGGGCAGCACGCCGGACGCGTCTATCGCGTCGTTCGACTCGCTGCGGGTGCGCCAGCGGCCCACCGCGTCGAAGTGCTCCAGGGCGAAGCCGAGCGGATCCATCTGGGCGTGACAGCTCGCGCAGGCCGGGTTCGCGCGATGCCGCTCCATCGCGGCCCGCATGGACAGCGCCGCGCCGTCGTCGGTCTTCTCCGCCAAGGCCGGAATATCCGGCGGCGGCGGGGGTGGAGGCGACGCCAGCAGGTTCTCCAGGATCCACTTGCCGCGCAGCACCGGCGAGGTGCGCGTGGCGTACGACGTCAGGGTCAGGATGCCGCCCTGCCCCAACAGCCCGCGCCGCGCCGTGCGGTCCAACGAGACGCGCCGGAAGTGACTGCCGTAGACGTAGGGAATCCCGTAGTGCTTGGCGAGGCGCTCGTTGACGAAGGTGTAGTCGGCGGTCAGCAAATCGCTGACGCTGCGGTCCTCGCGCAGCACGCTGTCGATGAACAGTTCCGTTTCCCGCTGGAACGCCTGCCGCAGGTTCTCGTCGAAGCCGGGGAAGAAGCCGGGGTCCGGCTCCTTGGCCTCGACGTCCCGCAGGTAGAGCCACTGCTCGGCGAAGTTGTCGACGAGGGCGCGCGAGCGGCGGTCGGCGAGCATCCGCTGCACCTGCGCCTCCAGCACCGCCGGGTCGCCGAGGGTGCCGTCGATGGCGCGGTCCAGCAGCTCGTCGTCGGGGATGCTGCTCCAGAGGAAGAACGACAGGCGCGACGCCAGCTCCAGGCCGCCGACGCGGTACGGCGCGCCGGGCGCGACGTCCGCCGGATCGCGCTCGATGCGGAAGAGGAACTCGGGACTGACGAGCAGCCGCTCCAGGGCGCGCTGGATGCCGCGGTCGAAACCGCCCTCGGCGCGCCCCTCCTCGAAGAACGGCAGGAGCAGGTCGAGGTCGGCGCCGGTCACGGGACGGCGGTACGCGCGGCGGGCCAGGGTCGACAGGATCTCGCGCGCACAGGGCTCGGTCGTAGCGGCGCCGTCACCCGGACGGCAGATGAAGATGCGCTCCCGGCTCGGCGTGTCGCCCGCCCCGTCGACGCCGTAGGGACCGCTGAGGGTCACCGTCGAGATCGCCGGCTCGCGCCGCTGCCCGCGCCTCGATGCCCGCACCAGGCTCTCGTGCTGCGCCCCGGTCTTCTGCAGGAAAGCCACCGCGATCGCGCGCGGCCCGGCCCCGAGCGGAATCCGGACGTCCACCGGAGGCTCTGCTTCGAACGCGAACACCCCGCTCGCGCCCCGCACCAGCGGCCGGCCGCCGATGGTGAAGAGGCTGACGCGCTCGCCGTCCACGCTCACCTCGACGTCGTGCTCCTCGCGCGCGGCCTGAGCGAACTCGACGGTCAGGACGTATTCACCGGCCGCCGGCAGATGGCTGCGGATCAGCGTGCCGCCCCGCGTGCCGAGCGGCAGTCCCTCCAGGTGGCCGTCCTGGATCAGGTCGCGGTCGAGCTGGTAGCGATCGACGATCGGCGGCATGCTCGTGTCGCCGACCGCGAGCCGGCTGATCTTGCGCGCCGCGGCCAGGTACCGCTCCAGGGTCGACGGCGAGACGAACAGCAGCTCGGCGAGGTTGTCGAAGCCGCTCGTGACGTTGTCCGCCGGCAGCAGCGTCGAGACGTCGAACTCCTTCGGGAGATGATCGAGCGCCAGCAGGTCGCGCACCGCGTTCTGGTACTCCGTGCGGCTGAGCCGGTGCAGCGCGGGTCGCCGGCCCGGGTTCGGCGCATCCGCCGCGGCCCGGTCGAGCGCCGTCTCCAGCCAGCCGATGACCTCGCCGTAGGTCGCTTCGTCCGGACGGGGGCGGCCGACCGGCGGCATCGTGCGCGCCTCCAGCTTGCGGATGACGCGCTCCCACGCGTCGGCGTCGCCGGCCACATGCTGCGGGTCGAGCGCATCCAGCGCGAGTCCGGCGGTGCGCAACTGCGAGACCAGCATCGACGGCGCCGTGCCGCGGCCGTTGACGATGCGCTCGTTGTGGCACGTCACGCAGTACCGCTTCAGCGTCGCCTCCACGGATGCGGCGGTTCCCGCGCCCCCGGCCGCAGGCGGCGCAGACATCGCCGGCGACGCCGCGGCGAGCAGGCATCCCGACACCGCCGCCAGCACCGCGGCCCGGACCCGGCAAGGAGCCGGCGCGTCTCGCCGCGTCGTCATCGCATCACCTCTCGGCATCTACTGCGGAGCACGCTCCGGCTACCACTTGAAACGATTCCACCCGGTCCGCCGACCGGGTCGCTCGAAACCCGCCTCGGCGCACGAACCGGAAGACTCGGCCGACTTTCCACCCGCTACCGGCCCCTTTGTACGCTTCTCGCCGGGTGTTGTCAACGCAGACGCCACGCGATAGCATCCGCAATTGCCCGTGGCGGTACTCGAACCATGCCTGGAAGGACGTGATCATGCGTGAAGAACGGGGCCGCCGGCGGCCGATGCTCGTCCCGGCCGCACTCGTCGCCGGTGCGATCATCCTGCCGTCCGCCGCGGCCGCGGCGGATGCGCCGCTTCTCGACGCCGCGAGGTCGGGCGACGCCGCCCGCGTCGGCGCCCTGCTGGATCAGGGCGCCGACGTGCAGGCCGCAGCGCCGGACGGCACCACCGCGCTGCACTGGGCCGCGCGCGCCGCGTCTCCGGAAGCCGTAAAGCACCTGCTAGCGGCCGGAGCCGACGCGGAAAGCGCGAACCGCTACGGCATCACCCCGCTCGCGCTCGCCGCGCAGAGCGGCGAGGCGGCAATCGTCGGCGCCCTGCTCGCGGCCGGAGCCGACCCGAACACCGCCACGCCCGCCGGCGAGACGGTACTGATGGTGGCCGCGCGGACCGGGCGCGTCCCGGTCCTCGATCAGTTGCTCGCGGCCGGCGCGACGGTCGACGCCACGGAGAGCTGGCGCGGCCAGACCGCGCTGATGTGGGCCGCCGCCGAAAACAACGCCGAGGCGGTCGCGCGGCTGCTCGCGGCCGGGGCCGACGTGGAGGCGCGTTCGAGCGGCGGGCTGACGCCGCTGCTGTTCGCGGTGCGCGAGGGGCAGCTCGAAGCGACGCAGGCGCTCCTGGCCGGCGGCGCCGACGTCAACGCCGGGGTCAACAACACGACCGCCGGCACCGGCTCCTACACGCCGGCCGCGACCGGCCACACGTCGCCGCTGGCGCTGGCCGTCATCAACGCGCACTACGCGCTCGCCGCCGACCTGCTCGACGCGGGGGCCGATCCGAACGCCTACGACGCGCGCGGCTCGCTGCTGCACGCCTTGGCCTGGGTCCGCCGCCCCGGGTCGGGCCGCCCGCCGGAGCCGACCGGCGATCTCGACAGCCTCGATCTGGCGCGGCGCCTGCTCGCGCAGGGCGCCGACCCGAACGTGCGCATCGCGTGGCGGGAGATCCCGTTCGAGGTCGACCTGGGCATCGTCAAGCCGCCGCCGAACATCTCGGTGGGCCGCAACTACATCAGTTTCGTCGGCGCGACGCCGTTCTACCTGGCCGCCAAGCACGCGGACCTCGACCTGATGAAGCTGTTGATCGACCACGGCGCGGACCCGGCGACCCCGACCGGACAGGGCGTGACCCCGCTGATGGCGGCGGCCGGCCTCGGGTTCTGGGACGGTGAGAGCCCGGGTCCGCTCAACGGCACCCCCGAGCGCGTGCGGCTCGAGGCAGTGAAGATGACCCTCGCCCTCGGCAACGACCTGCACGCGGTCAGCGACTTCGGCGACACGGTGCTCGAGGGCGACGGCGTGGACCTGCTGCTGCGCCACCCGCTGAACCTGCTGGAGATGGACGCGCAGCGCGACCGCGGCGACATGCGCTGGGGCGGCTGCACGGCGCTGCACGGCGCCGCGATGATGGGCTCGAACCTGATCGTCCGGTACCTGATCGACCGGGGTGCGGACGTCAACGCCCGCAACACGATCGGCTGGACGCCCCTGATGGTGGCCGAGGGCGTCTTCGTGGCGAACACCGAAAAGGCGTGGCCGGACACGGTGGCGCTGCTGCGTGAACTCGGCGGAGAAACGGTGGAACGACGATGACCAAGAGACAACCGGGAAGCCTGACGGCCGCGCTCGCGTGCGCGGCGCTCGTCGCGGCGCCGGCGCCGGGCGCCGCCGCGGTGCCGGCGGCGGACAACGACGGCGTCATTCGCGGCGCCGTCACCAGCACCGAGGGTCCGGAGGCGGGCGTCTGGGTGATCGCCGAGACCGACGACCTCGAGACGGTGTTCCGCAAGATCGTCGTCACCGATGACGACGGGCAGTACGTGCTGCCGGAGCTCCCCGACGCGAGCTACGACGTGTGGGTCCGCGGCTACGGCCTCGTCGACTCCGAGCCGGTCGCGGGACGCCCGGACCAGGAACTCGACCTGACCGCGGTGGTGGCGGCGACGCCGCAGGAGGCGGCGCAGGTCTATCCCTCCACCTACTGGCTGTCGCTCATCGAGCTGCCCGCCGCGCACGAGTTCCCGGGCACCGGTCCCGAGGGCAACGGCATCAACCCGCTGATGGGCAGCCAGAGCGAGTGGATCAACAACCTGAAGGGCTGCCAGCGGTGCCACCAGGTGGGCAGCAAACGCACCCGCGAGATCCCCGACCTCGACGACTTCGATTCCGCCCGCTTCGCCTGGGACGACCGGGTGCGGCGCGGGCAGCGCGGCTCGCTGATGAACAGCTTCGTCACGCGCTTCGGCCGTGAGCGCGGCCTCGACATGCTCGTGGACTGGACCGACCGCATCGCAGCCGGCGAGGCGCCCCCGGCCCCGCCCCGGCCGCAGGGCATCGAGCGCAACGTCGTGCTCACGATGTGGAACTGGGGCGACAACGTCGCCTTCGTCCACGACGAGATCGCGACCGACAAGCGCAACCCCCGCGTCAACGCCAACGGCCCGCTCTACGGCGTCGACATCGGCAACGACTTCCTGCTCGTGACCGACACCGTCGAGCACCGCTCGAAGATGATCAAGATCCCGCTGCGCGAGAACGACCCGCCGGTCCCGTCGATGTTCCAGACCGAGGGCTTCAGGCCGTGGCGCGACTTCGGCGCGGAGGTGGTCTGGAACGATCCCGCCAACCCGCACAACCCGATGATCGACGCCGAGGGGCGCGTCTGGCTGACGACGCGGGTCCGCCACCCGAACAACCCCGACTGGTGCCGTGCAGGGTCGGACAACGCCTACGCGCGGTACTTCCCCATCGACCGCGCCGGCCGCCACACCGGCTACTACGATCCGGAGGCGGACGACTTCGTCCTGATCGGCACCTGCTACGGCACGCACCACCTGCAGTTCGCCGAGGACGCCAACGACACGCTCTACTTCAGCGGCGGCGGCCCCGTCATCGGCTGGCTCGACACGAAGGTCTACGACGAGACCGGCGACGAGCAGCTCGCCCAGGGCTGGTGCCCGACCGTCATCGACACCAACGGCGACGGCGTCATCACGAAGCCGTGGAACGAGCCGGCTCCCAGCGGCAGCCGCGAGGAGCCGCCGTTCGACCCCGCCCTCGACACCCGCGTCCGGGTCGGCGCCTACGGCGTCATCGCCAACCCGCTCGACGACGCCGTCTGGATCGTCTCCGACGACTTCCCCGGCCGGATGCTGCGGCTCGAGCGCGGCGACAACCCGCCGGAGACCTGCATCAGCGAGCTCTACACCGTGCCGGTGGAAAAGGGCTACCGCACCCGCGGCCTCGACGTCGACCGCAACGGGGTGCTCTGGACCGCGCTGGCCGGCAGCAGCCACTTCGCCTCGTTCGACCGCAGCCGGTGCACCGTCTTCGGTGGGCCGGAGGCGCGCGACGGGCGGCAGTGCGACGAGGGCTGGTCCTTCTACAAGGCGCCCGGCCCGAACTTCCGCAACACCGACGTCGGGACCGACTTCCACTATTACAACTGGGTCGACCAGTTCAACACCCTCGGCCTCGGCGAGAACGTCCCGATCGCCAACGGGTCGAGCTCCGATTCGCTGCTGGCCCTCGATCCGGAGAGCGGCGAGTGGACCATCCTGCGCGTGCCGTATCCGCAGGGCTTCCACAGCCGGGGGCTGGACGGCCGCATCGACGATCCCGACGCCGGCTGGAAGGGCCGCGGCGTCTACGCCACCTACGGCGCCGACGCGGCGTGGCACGTCGAGGGCGGCCCGGTGGAGCCGGGGAACCTCGTGAAGTTCCAGATCCGGCCGGACCCGCTGGCGCACTGAGGGCGGCCCGGGCCGACTGGAAGGTCGATTGACAGTTCCGCCCGCCCGGCGCGGCTGCCGGGTGGGCGGTTCTATAATCGGCATCCACCAACTCACCGGATCAGTAAACCGGCATCACCCGGAGGCGACGATGCGCAAGTGGCAGATTCTCGCGATAGTCGGGTTCACGTTCGGGGTCATCGGCAGCGGCTGGGCGATCGCCGAGCAGCAGCGCGCGGCCTCCCAGGTCTACGAGCTGCGCATCTACAAGACGACGCCGGGCAACCGCGCGGCCCTGGCGAACCGCTTCCGCGACCACACCGCCGCGATGTTCGAGCGCGCCGGCATGACCAACGTCGGCTACTGGAACGCGGCGACCGGCCCGGACGTCGAGGACACGTTCATCTACATGCTCGCGTACCCGTCCCGCGAGGCGCGCGACGAGATGTGGCGGGAGCTCGCCACCTTCGAGGACTTCCAGGAGATCATCATCGCGGTCGAGCGGGACGAGAACAGCGCGCTGGTCGACAGCATCGACGCGCGGATCCTGGAGCCGACGTCGTACTCCGCGCTGAAGTAGCGGGGGCGGGGGCTCGCTTCACCAACCCGGTGCGGCGCTGCCTGCGCTGGGATGGAGGTGGTTCATGAGTACGGAGCGACTGGCGGCGGCGGGACCGCGGGCCTGGGTGGTGTGGCTCCGGACGATCCTCGGGGCGGTGGCGGCCAACCTCGTCCTGCGCGCGGCGGCGCTCGCCGTCTTCGACATTCCGCCCGAGTTCGAGCCGCTTGCGGCCGCCGGACCCACCGTGTTCCTGACGGTGGTGGGCGTCGGCGCCGGGCTGGGGGTCGCCCTCGCCGTCGACAGACTGTCCGAGCGCCCGGTCCCGCTGTTCCAGCGGATCGTGTTCATCGCCCTGCTGCTCTCGCTTCTCCCGGACCTCTGGATGTTCACCGAGAGCGGCGGCGAGGCATTTCCGGGCGCCACCGTTCCCGGCGTGGCGACCCTGATGGTGCAGCACGCGGCGGCCGCCGCCGTCGTGCTCTGGAGCGTCGCCCGACCGCTCGGCGGGGCCTCCTGAGTTCCCCGCGGCTCGGCCGGGAGAGGCGCCGGTCGCCACGGCGGACGGTTTCCTTTCGGGCCGGCCCCGCCCTGTATGATGAATCCCATCGAGAGTAACGCCAGCCTCGACGGCGCAGACGATCGCGGAGACGAAGGAATGACCGACAGCACGATGGCTCGCTTTTCCCACCGACAGCACGTCGGTGCCTTCGTACTGGTCCTGGTGCTCGCCGGCGCAGGCACGGCGGCCGCCCAGCAGGGCGTGGCCGGCGAGTGGCGCGTCCACGGCGGGGACGCCGGCTACACGCGCTACGCGGCGCTCGATCAGATCGACGCCGAGACGGTGGGCGGCCTGCAGATCGCCTGGCGGCGCGAGGCGGTCGACGCCTCGCTCCGGGAGCGGTGGCCGGCGCTGCGCTACTCGAACCAGCTCCGCTCGACCCCGATCATGGTCGACGGCGTGCTCTACGCGTCGAACGGCATCGGCCTGGTGGAGGCGTTCGACCCGGGCACGGGCGAGACCCTCTGGGTGCAGGATGCGACGTTCCTCGGCGACGAGACGCCGCGCGGCGCGCCGAACCGGGGCGTGGCCTGGTGGGAATCGGCCGGCGAACGGCGGATCTTCGCCATTCGCCCGCCGCACCTGATGGCGGTCGACGCCGCCACGGGCCGGTTGATCGACTCCTTCGGCGACGCCGGGCTGGTCGACCTGAGCTACGACGCCGAAACCGGCTACTCGGGCACGTCACCGCCGCTGGTGGTCAAGGACGTCGTGATCCTCGGCAGCGCGATGGCGGACCATCCGTTCACCAAGGAGCAGCACCCGGGCGACGTGCGGGCCTACGACGTGCGCACCGGCGCGCTGCGCTGGACCTGGAGTCCGATCCCGCGGGCCGGCGAGCCGGGCGTCGAGACTTGGCTCGACAACTCGTGGGAGTACTCCGGGATGTCGAACGTCTGGACGATGTTCAGCGCCGACCTCGAGATCGGCTACGTGTATCTCCCGACCGGCGCCCCGACCAACGACATGTACGGCGGGCACCGGCCCGGCAACAACCTGTACGCGAACAGCCTGGTCTGCGTCGACGCCGAGACCGGCGAGCGCGTCTGGCACTTCCAGATGGTGCACCACGACCTCTGGGACTACGACAACAACGTCGCGCCGATCCTGATGGACATCACCGTCGACGGCCGCGAGATCCAGGCGGTGGTGCAGCTCACCAAGCAGGCGATGGCCTACACCTTCGACCGGGTCACCGGCGAGCCGGTCTGGCCCATCGTCGAGCGCGCGGTGCCCGGCTCGAACACGCCGGGCGAGTGGATCTCGCCGACGCAGCCGTTCCCGACGAAGCCGCTCCCCTTCGACCGCCACGGCATCGGCATCGACGACCTGATCGACTTCACCCCGGAGCTGCGCGCCGAGGCGATCGAGATCGTCGAGCCGTACATCCTGGGCGAGATCTTCACGCCGCCGTCGATCCGCGGCGAGGACCCGACCGACACGAAGGGCACGCTGCAGCTACCCGGCTCGGTCGGCGGGGCCGAGTGGGGCGGGGCCGGGTTCGACCCGGAGACCGGCATGCTCTACGTGCCGTCGGTCACCGGCGCGTTCGCGGCCGACCTGACGCCGGGCAACCCCGACCGCATGAACGTGCGCTACACGCGCGGCACACGCGCGTTCCCCAACGGCCCGCAGGGGCTGCCGCTCACCAGGCCGCCCTACGGCCGCATCACCGCCATCGACATGAACACCGGCGAGCACGTCTGGATGGTGCCCAACGGCGACGGGCCGCGCAACCACCCGGCCCTCGCCCACCTCGACCTGCCGCCGCTCGGCCAGCCGGGCCGTTCGATGACCCTGCTCACGAAAACGCTGCTCTTCGTCAGCGAGGGCGATCCGATCATGGTGCGGACGCCGCCGGGCGCCGGCCCCGACGCCGGGCGCAAGTTCCGGGCGTTCGACAAGGAATCGGGCGACGCGATCTGGGAAATGGAGCTCCCGGCCGGCACGAACGGCTCGCCGATCACCTACCTGCACGAGGGGAAGCAGTACATCGTGATGCCGATCGGGTCGCTCCGGCACCCCGGCGAGTGGATCGCGCTGGCGCTGCCATAAGCGCTGTCTGGATGCGCGACGTGCCTTCACGGCTGGAAGCAACGCCGGCGCGTAGCCGCTACTGCCCGACCGCCGGCTCCCGCGCGCCGAGGCTCCTCAGCAGTGCCGCCGTGCTCTCGGAAGGCGCGTTCGCGTTGCCGTACTCGACCAGGTAGAGCGGCGTCCGGCCGCGGTTGTCCTCGGCGTTGACGTCGGCGCCGTGGTCGACGAGGAGCTGGATGACCCCATCCTCCCACATCGCGGCCGCCCCGTGCAGGGCGGTGCTCCCGGCCGGCGTCCGGGCCGTCACGTCCGCGCCCAGCCCGATGAGCAGGGATACGGTCTCCACCACCCGATGGTCGGCCGGGCGGCGCGCGTCGTTCTCGCCCAGGCCGGAGGCGACCATGAGCGGCGTCGTGCCGAACGCGTTCGCGAGGAACGGATTGGCCCCGGCGGCGAGCAGCGCCTGCATCATCTCCAGGTTGGCGGCGCGGGCGGCGAGCCAGAACGGAGTGGCGCCCTTGTACGGCGCGCGGGAGACGTAGTCGCCGCGGAGAGCCGCAACGCGGTCGGTAAACCGCGCGTCTACGTCGGCGCCCGCCGCGAGCAGGGCCGCTGCCAACGTTGGCCGGTCGGTCTCGACGGCCGCGTGCAGCGCGGTACGGCCGAGCCGATCCGCGGCGGTCACGTCCGCCCCGCGCTCGATGAGGTAGAGCGCCGTCTCCTCGTGGCCGCTGGCATACGGGATGATCCGCCAGTCGATGCCGGCCAGCGCGTCGGTGCTGCGGCTGGCGACCAACAGCGGAGTGCTGCCGTCGATGGCGCGCGCTTCGAGCTCGGCGCCCGCCTCCAGAAGAAGCTGCACGGTCTCCAGGTCGCCGGCGCGCGCCGCGAACATGAGCGCCGTGAACCGGCCGATGGTACGGGCGCGCACGCCGCCCCCGGCTTCGAGCAGCCGGCGCGCCACGTCGGCATGACCGCCCGCCGCGGCCCACATCAACGCGGTCTGCCCCCGCTCGTGCTCGGCGAGCCGCGCATCGGCGCCGCGCTCCAGCAGCCGCGCGACGATGGTCCCCAGCCCGTGCCGCGCCGCCGTCATCAGCACCGTCTCGCCGGTGGGAAGACGGGTATTCGGACCGGCGCCGGCCGCGATGAGCCGCAACGCCACGTCGACGTTCGCGCTGTCGAGCGCGATCCAGAGGGGCGGGACGCCGAGGTCGTTGACCGCATCGACGTCGGCGCCAGCCGCGATCAAGCGGCTGGCCGTCTCGCCGTCGTTCCAGTGGGCGGCCCAGTGCAGCGCGGTGGCGCCGTCCGGTTGCGTCGCCGTGACGTCGGCGCCGGCATCGACGAGCGCGCGCACCGCCTCCCAGTCCTGACGCTCGGCCGCCCCGACGACGCGGAGATCGTCAGCCGCGACCGCGGCCACCGCCGGCACACCGGAAACTGCGAGAAGGAAAAGGGCGATTGGAAGCCCGACCCGGTCGTGCCTGCGCATCTGAATCTGTCTCCGTTTCCGCGGTCCTCCACCAACGCGCGACTACGCGTGCGCCGCGAACCGCCCGCCGTACAGTTCGCATACTGCGATTCGCACCCGCGCCGCTCTCGACGCGACGCGGGATTCCGCATCGGGACCGCTATACGCCGGACAGCTCCTTCAGCTCCCCGGTGCTGTCGCCGATCGACTCCGGATGCACGCCCAGCTTCCCGAGCAGGCTCATGAACAGGTTGGTCACCGGCGGATCGTCGTCGTAGCTGAAGTGCCGCCCGCCCCGCAGCGTCCCCGAGCCGCCGCCCGCCACGACGATCGGCAGCTTGTGGTGGTTGTGGGTGTTGCCGTTGCTCATCCCGGCGCCGTACATGACCATGGCGTGGTCGAGCAGCGAGCCGTCGCCGTCCTCGGTCGCATCGAGGCGTCCGAGGTAATACGAGAAGAGCTCGGCGTGATAGGTGTTGACCCGGATCAGCTTCTGCACCTTGTCCTGGTCACCGCCGTGGTGCGACAGCGGGTGGTGCGCATCCGAGACGTCGATCTCCGGATAGGCCCGGTTGCTGGTCTCGTGCGCCACCATGAAGGTGATGATCCGGGTCAGGTCGGCCTGGTAGGCCAGCACCTGCAGGTCGTACATCAGCTTCGCGTGCTCGCCGAAGGCGCCGGGGATGCCGGCCGGCTGTTCCATCGCCACCGACAGGTCGGTCAGTCCCTGCTGCTCGGCCATCCGGATGCGGCGCTCGACGTCGCGGATCGCCTCGGTGTACTCGTCGAGCTTGCCGCGGTCCCGCGCGCCGAGCGAGCTGCGCAGCCGCGCGAGCTTGTCGGCGACGGCGTCGAGGATGGTGCCGTCTTCCTCCATCCGCGCCAGCCGCGCCGCGGCGTCGGTGGTGCCGCTGCCCCCGAACAGCCGCTCGAAGACCACCCGCGGGTTGTTCTCCATCGGCAGCGGGGTGGTCTCGCCCAGCCAGTTGAGGGTGTTGGCGTAGACGCAACTGTAGCCGGGGTCGCAGGCGCCGAGCGGCTCCTTCGAATCGAGCGACAGCTCCAGCGAAGCGAGCTGCGTCTCCTTCTCGAGCACCCGCGCCGCGATCTGGTCCATCGAGATGCCGGCCCGGATGTCGGCGCCCGCCGTCTTCTTCGGATGGACGCCGGTCAGGAACGCGCCGGCCGCGCGGGCGTGGTCGCCCGCCCCCTCGCCGGGGAGCGCGTCGCCGTGCTTGTTGGCGAGGCCGCTCAGCACGGTCAGCCGATCCCGGTACGGCGAGAGCGACTGCATCACCGGCTTGACGTCGAAAGCGGCGCCGGTGGCCTCGGGCGTCCACTGCTCCATGACGATGCCGTTGGGCACGTAGACCACCCCGAGGCGTTTGACCGGGGCGGCGGCCGACACGCGCAACGGCGTGAACGCCGGGACCATGCCGTCGAGCAGCGGCAGCGCGAGCGTCGCGCCGACACCGCGCAGGAACGTCCGTCGTGGCAGATGCGTCTTCGTGATGATCATTGCTCTCGCGCCTTCCTCATCTGAAACGGCGTGCTCTCGACGATGCCGAGGATGAGCGACGACCAGCGATAGTCGTCCGCCTCGGCCTGCCGCACGATGCGCCGGATCCACGGGTGGTCGTAGTACTCCACGCCGCGGCCGAGCGCGTAGGTCAACAGCTTCTCGGTGACGGTGCCGACGAAGTCCTCGCGGTTGGCGAGCAGCATCTCGCGCACGCTGGCCGGCCCGGTCAGCTCGCGCCCGCTGGGCAGCGTCCCGGAGGTCTGCTCCACCGGCAGATCGCGGTAGCCGCCGATGGCGTCGAAGCCTTCGAGCGCGAAGCCGAGCGGGTCCATGCGGACGTGACAGCTCGCGCAGACCGGATCCGTCCGGTGCCGCTCCATCCGCTCGCGGACCGAGCGCGGGCGGCTCTCCGGATCCGACGGATCGGCCACCGAGTCCGAATCCTCCAGGCCCGGCACGTCGGCCGGCGGCGGCGGGGGCGGGGCCCCGAGCAGGTTCTCCAGCACCCAGACGCCCCGCTTCACCGGCGACGTGCGGTTGGCGTAGGAAGTGGCGGTCAGCACGCTGCCCTGGCCGAGGATGCCGCGGCGCCGCTCGTCCGGCAGCCTCACCCGGCGGAAGTGGTTCCCCTCGACGTCCGGGATGCCGTAGTGCTTCGCCAACCGCTCGTTGGCGTAGGTGTAGTCGGACGTCAGTACCTCGATGACGCTCCGATCCTCCTTGATCTGACTCTCGAACCAGAGCTCCGTCTCGCGCGTGAACGCCTCGCGCAGATTGCCGTCGAACTCGGGGAACGCCACCGGGTCGGGCTTGACCGACCGCATGTTCCGCAGGAACAGCCACTGGCCGGCGAAGTTGTCGACCAGGGCGCTCGCCTTCGGATCGGCCAGCATCCGCCGCACCTGTGCCTTCAGTACTCCCTCGTCCCGGAGTTCCCCGCGCGCCGCCGCGTCCAGCAGCTCGTCGTCCGGAATGCTGCTCCAGAGGAAGAACGACAGGCGCGACGCCAGCTCCAGGTCGGAGATGCGGTACGGCGCGCCCGGCTCCGCGGCGGGCGGATCGTGCTCGATGCGGAACAGGAACTCCGGGTCCACCAGGATGGCGCGCAGCGCGAACTCGATGCCCGACTCGAAGCCGCCCTTCGCATGTCCCACGTCGTAGAACGCCGTCAGGGCGGCGAGGTCGTCCGCGGTGACCGGCCGCCGGAACGCCCGCCGGGCCAGCGTGCCCAGAATCTCCTCCGCGCACGCCGGCTCTGCAGCCGGGAGGTCGGGCTGACAGGTGAAGATGCGCTCGCGGCTCGGCGTGACGGCGTCCGCCGCCGACGTGGCGCCGTTGAACGGCCCATCGATCTCGACGATCCAGACCGCCATCGGCGCGTCGCGATCCCCCGCGTAGTGGTAGGTCTCGGCCGCGCTCACCGGCTCGAGGACCCCTTCCGGCAGCGCGCTCCCGCGCAGGAACGACAGCGCCACCTCGCGCATGCCCGCCTGCACCGGCATCCGGAAGCGCAGATCGGCGTCGGCGTTGCGCTCGTACGGGGTGAGGTTGAAGACCGCGCTCCAGGCCTCGCGCTGCCCGTCGGCGCCGATCTCGAAGCGGGCGACGCGGGCGCGGTCCAGCCGCACCTCCAGCGTGTTGCGGCGCTGGAGCCCCTTGATGGCGTCGCCGTGCGTCCGCTCCAGCGTGACCCGGAACTCGTACTCGCCGTCGACCGGGAAATAGTGGCGGGTGGCGAACCCGCCGCGGGCGCCGAACGGGTGCAGCTCGCTCATCCGCGCGTGCTGCATCAGCACCGGCGACGTGGTGTAGACCGCGGTGGCGGAGCGGATCGACGGGTCCCCGACCGCCGTCTCGGCGATCTTGCCCGCCGCGAGCATGTAGCGCTCGAGCAGGGCCGGCGACAGCGACAGCACGTCGGCGATGTTGTCGAAACCGTAGCTCAGGTCGTCGGCCGGCAGCAGCTCGCGGCCGTCGATCTCCAGGGCCAGCAGGTCCCGGATGGCGTTGGTGTACTCGGTGCGGTTCAGGCGGTGGACGGTCTCGGTGCCCGGGTTCGGGTCGGCGGCGGCGGCGCGGTCGATCTCCGTCTCGATCCAGTCGACGAACGCCGCGTACGTCGCATCGTCCGGACGCGGGCGGCGCGGCGGCGGCATCTCCCGCGCGCTGAGCTTGCGGATGACCTTCTCCCAGACTTCCGCGCCCGCGCCCACGTGCGCCAGGTCGAGCGACTCGAGCGACAACCCGGCCGTCTGCAGCCGATCGTTGTGGCAGGTGGTGCAGTAGCGGTCGAGGACGGCCCGATACGCGGCGCCCTCGGCGGTCGCCGTCGCCGTGGACTCCGGTCCGGCCGCGTTGGCCGGCGCGGCCGCGGCCGCCTGGCTGGCTGCATACGCCGCGGTCGGCGCGACGAGCAGGGCGGCCAGCGCGATGACCGCCGCCGATGCATGCGAACGTCGGGATATCGCCAACACTGGACGCCTCACTCTCGGGATGGCGGCTGGATCAGCCCCAACTTACCCGGGCATTATCCGAATCGCCGGCCGGCGGTGTCAAGCACGTCGAGGGCCGACCGGCGGCGCCCGGCTCGGCAGCCCGCGGCACGGCCGTTTCCCGGCGCATCTCCGTGGCGCGAGTCCGGCGCGGCGGAGGAGGACCGAGGCCGTAAAATCACGCCATGGAGGCGCAGGCTGCCCATCGGCATCCAGACCTTCCGCCAGATCCGCGAGGAGGGCTACTACTACGTCGACAAGACCGGCTACGCCCGCCGGCTCGCGGACGACGCCGGCAAGCACTACTTCCTGTCGCGCCCGCGTCGGTTCGGCAAGAGTCGGTTCGGCAAGAGTCGGTTCGGCAAGAGCCTGTTCGTGGACACGCTCAAGAAGCTGTACGAAGGCAGCGAACCGCTGTTCCGGGGCCTCGCCGTCCACGGGGGCTGGGACTGGTCGCGGCGCCTGCGCGCGCTGTATTCGACGGTCAAGTTCGCCGACGCCCACATCGAGCCGACGTTCATCACTGGAGTCGGCAAGTTCTCGAAGGTGAGTTTGTTCTCGGACCTGAACAACCTCATCGACCTTACGCTGGACCCGGACTACTCGGCGATCTGCGGTTACACCGAGGCGGACCTGGACGCGGTGTTCGCGCCGGAGCTGCCGGGCCTCGACCGGGACGAGATCCGCTGTTCCGGCGGCTGCTGGCCGGCATCCAGCACGACTGGCATCGGCGGAACGAGATCGCCCGCTACGAGGGCTACTGGTCGAGCGTGTTCTACGCCTTTTTCCAGGCGTCGCTGGACGGGCGTGGCGGTGGAGGATGCCACCAGCGGCGGCCGCCTGGACCTGGCGGTGCGGCTCGGGGAGACCGTCTGCCTCTTCGAGTTCAAGGTGGCGGAGCGGTCGGGGAGCCTTCCGCGAGGGAGCGCGAGGGGAACCTCGCGCATGAAGGAAGGCGCTGCGCTGGCCCAACTGAAGGCGCGCCGCTACGCCGACAAGTACCGCGCCCCGGGCCGTGCCGTCCACCTCATCGGGGTGGAAATCAGCGCCGAGTCGCGGGACCTCGCCACGTTCGACGGAACCCGCCTGAGGCCGCCCGGCGAGCTCCTGCGCCGCCGGCAGCACCCCGTTCGCCACGGATGTCGTACACGACTACGCGCGCGCCGGAACAAGTCGGCATCCGGCTCCGGTAATGTCGGCGCCCTCCAGTATGACCGAGCGTGATGAACCGTGGTTCGCGGTGAACGATTCAGCCCGCTGTCGTTCGGTGTCGCCCGGCTGTCCCGCGAGTCCCGGCGGCAGCTCCTCACGAATCACTCGCCGGAGCGTTCGTTCCAGATTTCCCTGACCGGCTTCTACGTGGTCGCGCAACGCGGCGTTGATCAGCGTCTGGTAGCTGCCTCCGCCCCGGTCATGCGCCGCGGCTCGGAACCACGCCAGGATGTCGTCGTCGATGCGGATGGTGATCCGGGTCTTGCCCCGCGACGTGCTGACGGGAGCGCCCCGTTTCCCGCTGCTGAAATCGTATTCCTGCTTCATGATTCTGCCTCGTACTGTCGGCGTTCCCGTGCCGTGGCCTTGCGAGCCGAGATGATCCGCGCAACGCTGCCGCACCAAGCGATACCACGACCAACACCCGTCCAAGAGCGTCCATGCCGAGCGAGACGAACCGGTCCTCGCCAGCGTGGTCGTCGCGAACGGTCAGCGCCCGATCTGTCGTACAGAACGGTCGCAGCGTCGGCGAAGTCGATACGGTGTTTGCGCAGGTTCGCCGTTGCTTTTCGATGATCCCACTCGATACCCACGGCTTGCACATTGTATGCACAAGTGTGCACCACGCGCCGAACTGAGGCCGCGCCGGTACGCCGACAAGTACCGCGCCCCGGCCCTGCGCCGCCGGCAGTACCCCGTTCGCCACGATGTCGTGCAGCCCCTTCGCGAGCCGGTCGACGTGCTCTCGATCGTTCCCCGGCGGCGGTGGTGTAATCTACCGAAACGGGCGGATATGGACATCCCGAGAGGAATTCCGGCGGCGTCGCTGCCGCCGGGAGCAATCGACCGCGCCGGCCCGCTCGACCCGTCGCAGGACTGGGTCGACGAGGACGGGACGCCGGACAGCGGGACCCTCACCGAGATCGTCCGGCGGCTCGTGCGAGCGGTCGCTCCGGATCGGATCATCCTGTTCGGTTCCGGCGCCCGGGGCAAGATGACGGCCGAGAGCGACCTCGACCTGCTCATCGTCAAGGCCGGCTGCAACACGCGGCGGTTGGCCGCCGAGGCGCGCTGCAGTCTCGGGAGCGACGGACCTCCGGTGGACGTGATAGCGGCCACGCCCGAACACATCCGGAAGCACGCCGACAGCCTGAGCCTCGTTTTCGCACCGGCGACCCGGGAAGGGGTCACCCTGTACGACAAGACCAGGGCCGTCGACATCCCCGAAGCGGTGCGCCGCGGAGTCGCAATCAACAAGACACCGAAGAACGCCGCCGTCATGGTTCAGAAACGAATCTACAAGCCTGAAGAGGCGCTCCAGTGGCTCGACAAGGCCAGGAGCGAGCTCGCTCACAGCCAGACCTCGGATCCGAGAGTGAACCTGACCAGCAAGTGCATCAATGCCCAGGCCGCAGCGGAAAGCGCCCTCAAGGGCATCATCACCGCGCACGGCAGCGCCGTCCACTTCATCCACAAGCTGGCGCCGCTGGCCAATCAGGCGCGGAGCGCGGGCGAGACGCTGCCTTCGCTGGACCGGAAGACGCTCGAATACCTATCGGATTACGGAGGAGGCGCGCAGTACCCGGGTTGGCCGGATGAACCGACCGACCAGGAGTTCGACGACGTCCAGAAACTGGCCGGCGCGATCGTCGAGCACGCCGAACGCCGCATCCCGGAAATCCTCGCGCGGCGCAGGCCGAAGCTGTAGTCGTCTACGCCGCCGGCAATATCCTGCCTACTCTACGGCCGAGTCACCTTACCGCGATCGAGCAGAGGGATCAGGCACCGGCGGCATCCCGGCATGGCACGCCGGCTCGGTCCAGCAGACCATCACGTTCAACCACGGAATCCACTGGCACCGCACGATCCAGGGGCGCCTCGCGAGCGGGAACCCTACCACGTGAATGCGTAAACGCCAGCCACACCGGAGCCCCTCAGCGGAGCGACGGACACGACGTGCCGATTAGCGCTTTCTCTTTCTCGCGCGGCGTCACGTTTGAGTTTTCGCCCCACTATGCCGACTACGATGGCCCCGACGCTGGCCGTGACCCCTATTTTCATCCATAGCTTGTCGTCGTAACCCTTCACTTCACCGGCGAGTCCGAGCACGGCGATAGCGGCCAAGCCAGCATCGCCGACCTTGGCCATCCGGTTTGCTCTTGTGATCCGACGCTCCAATTCGTCTGACAAGTCGGGATCCTGCTCGGCAGACAGTGTCGGAACTGACAGAAACAACATGATCGCTACCACAACGGATACTAGCAGCCTGTGGCAAAAGTCGGGCGCGGACTCGACGGATCCCGCCGCGTGTCCTACACTGCCTGCATGGCGATGGGCAAGCGACCGGCGGCGCGGCAGGCGCCGCCGATGTGGGTGCACAGCGAGGACCTTCCGACGAGCGATGGACATCCGTTCTTCGAGCGGCTGAACCGGATTCTGGAGGAGTCCGGGTTTGACGCCTTCGTGGAGAGGTTGTGCTCGAGCTTCTACGCGGAACGACTGGGCCGTCCGAGTCTGCAGCCGGGGCGGTACTTCCGGTTGCTGTTCATCGGGTTCTTCGAGGGCGTGTCGTCGGAGCGGGGAATTGCGTGGCGGGTGGCCGATTCGCTGAGTCTACGGTCGTTTCTGGGCCTGGACCTGACGGAGGCGGCGCCGGACCACTCGACGCTGTCGCGGACGCGCCGGCGGATCGACGACGAGACGCACGAGGCGGTGTTCACGTGGGTGCTGGAGCGCGCGGCGGAGGCGGACCTGGTTCGGGGGAAGACGATCGGCATTGACGCGACGATGTTGGAAGCGAACGCGGCGATGCGCAGCATCGAGCGTCGGGACACGGGAGAATCGTACGACGCGTTTCTGCAGGGGTTGGCGGAGGCGTCTGGGATAGCGACGCCGACGCGGGCGGAATTGGCGCGGTTCGACCGGTCGCGGAAGGACAAGACGGCGTCGAACAAGGACTGGCAGTCCCCGCAGGACCCGGACGCAAAGATCACGAAGATGAAGGACGGTCGGACGCACTTGGCGCACAAGGTGGAGCACGGGGTCGACATGGACACGGGTGCCGTCGTAGCGGTGACGGTGCAGGACGCATCGGAGGGCGATACGGCGACGCTGCCGGAGACGCTGACGAAGGCGTCGGAGCAGGTGGAGGCGGTGCAGCCGGACGGACGTGAGGTCGAGGAGGTGGTGGCGGACAAGGGGTATCACAGCGACGCGACGCTGGTTGCGCTGGACGAATTGGAGGTCCGCAGCTACATCTCGGAGCCGGAGCGCGGCCCGCGCCGCTGGCAGGACAAGCGGACGGGCGAGACGCCGCCGGAGAAACGGGCTGCGCAGAAGGCGTTGTATGGGAACCGCCGGCGTACTCGTGGGGCTCGGGGTCGTCGTCTGCAACGGCGGCGTGGGGAGCTGGTGGAGCGTCCGTTCGCTCATCAGTATGAGACCGGGGGCATGCGGCGGGTGTGGGTGCGCGGTCATGAGGAGGTTCGCAAGCGCGTGCTCATCCAGGCGGCGGCTTGCAACCTGGCGCTGCTCCTGCGCCGCCGGACGGGCACCGGCACGCCCCGGAGCCTGCAGGGGCGGGCTCTTTCGGCCATTTTCCGCTGGATCGAGTGTCAGATCGGCCTCTGGGGGCGTCTGAGGCCCTTCTGGGGCCTCCAGTGGGTGCCGACCGCGCTCAACGGCCCAATCGCTCATCGCCAAGCCACTTGAACAGGCGACTCAGCGAGACACACTTCTGCCACGGGCTGCTAGCAGCCTGTGGCAAAAGTCGGGCGCGGACTCGACGGATCCCGCCGCGTGTCCTACACTGCCTGCATGGCGATGGGCAAGCGACCGGCGGCGCGGCAGGCGCCGCCGATGTGGGTGCACAGCGAGGACCTTCCGACGAGCGATGGACATCCGTTCTTCGAGCGGCTGAACCGGATTCTGGAGGAGTCCGGGTTTGACGCCTTCGTGGAGAGGTTGTGCTCGAGCTTCTACGCGGAACGACTGGGCCGTCCGAGTCTGCAGCCGGGGCGGTACTTCCGGTTGCTGTTCATCGGGTTCTTCGAGGGCGTGTCGTCGGAGCGGGGAATTGCGTGGCGGGTGGCCGATTCGCTGAGTCTACGGTCGTTTCTGGGCCTGGACCTGACGGAGGCGGCGCCGGACCACTCGACGCTGTCGCGGACGCGCCGGCGGATCGACGACGAGACGCACGAGGCGGTGTTCACGTGGGTGCTGGAGCGCGCGGCGGAGGCGGACCTGGTTCGGGGGAAGACGATCGGCATTGACGCGACGACGTTGGAAGCGAACGCGGCGATGCGCAGCATCGAGCGTCGGGACACGGGAGAATCGTACGACGCGTTTCTGCAGGGGTTGGCGGAGGCGTCTGGGATAGCGACGCCGACGCGGGCGGAATTGGCGCGGTTCGACCGGTCGCGGAAGGACAAGACGGCGTCGAACAAGGACTGGCAGTCCCCGCAGGACCCGGACGCAAAGATCACGAAGATGAAGGACGGTCGGACGCACTTGGCGCACAAGGTGGAGCACGGGGTCGACATGGACACGGGTGCCGTCGTAGCGGTGACGGTGCAGGACGCATCGGAGGGCGATACGGCGACGCTGCCGGAGACGCTGACGAAGGCGTCGGAGCAGGTGGAGGCGGTGCAGCCGGACGGACGTGAGGTCGAGGAGGTGGTGGCGGACAAGGGGTATCACAGCGACGCGACGCTGGTTGCGCTGGACGAATTGGAGGTCCGCAGCTACATCTCGGAGCCGGAGCGCGGCCCGCGCCGCTGGCAGGACAAGCGGACGGGCGAGACGCCGCCGGAGAAACGGGCTGCGCAGAAGGCGTTGTATGGGAACCGCCGGCGTACTCGTGGGGCTCGGGGTCGTCGTCTGCAACGGCGGCGTGGGGAGCTGGTGGAGCGTCCGTTCGCTCATCAGTATGAGACCGGGGGCATGCGGCGGGTGTGGGTGCGCGGTCATGAGGAGGTTCGCAAGCGCGTGCTCATCCAGGCGGCGGCTTGCAACCTGGCGCTGCTCCTGCGCCGCCGGACGGGCACCGGCACGCCCCGGAGCCTGCAGGGGCGGGCTCTTTCGGCCATTTTCCGCTGGATCGAGTGTCAGATCGGCCTCTGGGGGCGTCTGAGGCCCTTCTGGGGCCTCCAGTGGGTGCCGACCGCGCTCAACGGCCCAATCGCTCATCGCCAAGCCACTTGAACAGGCGACTCAGCGAGACACACTTCTGCCACGGGCTGCTAGGCGTCGCATGTCTCCCTCCTTCTCGAAACGGGGGCTGGGCTCCACCCGCCCAGCCCCTCACACGTCCTTGCTTTCGTCAACAATGATCGGTGAAGCGGCAGATGATGCCGAGCAAACTGGCAGCACGGCGGATCCAACACCAAGCGTCACAACCGCCACCGTCGTCATCGTCACCACCACCGTTGCCGCCAGGCTCGCCCTTCTCGCATTCCGGGCGGTCGCCCTGGTCGCCGCCACCCCCGTCGCACTCCTGGGCGTGCACGTCCGCATGGAATGCAAACTCGTGTGGAGCCCATCCACCGTCGCGGGTGACGATGTCGCCGACGCTGACGACACCGCCCATCATGAGCGCCATGCACAGCGCCGCCGACAGCCGCCGAAGCAAAGTGGATCGAAACATGCCTGCATCCTCCCGATATACCGCAGAAACTCGATCCACCTTCGGCCTGGCGACCGTCCTCATGACGCCCGCTGCCGTCGAGACTACGACCCCGCTTGCATTGCTGTCAATCAACCTCCACGTCTTCCGAAGCACCGATGTCGGCAGACGCCGTTTTGAAACTTTCGCCACTATATCCCCGGGGGGGGGGTCAAGTCTTTTTTGCTCTTTTCGAAATTTTTTCGTGACCCGAAAGTGAACCCTGATTTGACGGTGTTGCCGCGCTGTCGCAGGCGGCGGAATCGGCTGTACGAAGGCGATCACGACGGGCAGACGGTACAACCGGACCCGGCGCCCGAAGCGAGGCGACCGAGAGTCGCGACAGACACGGGAAACCGGCGAGCTTCTCCGCCACGCCCCGCGGCGCGGCGCCTCACGGTTGAGCCGCCAGCCTGCGGCGGACTATACTCCGCCGAAATGCCTTTGGTCGCCGTGGTCGCCGCCGGCGTGCTGACCGTCCTGCTCGGAACGCCGCTCCCCGCGGACGCGCAGTCGCGCGACGCCCCGATCCCGCACGACGTCGGCCAGAGCGTGAGCCCGTCGTTCGAGGGCTGGTACCCGAACGACGACGGCACGTTCTCGCTCTCCTTCGGCTACTTCAACCGCAACTACGAGCAGACGCTCGACGTCCCCGTCGGCCCGGACAACCACTTCACGCCGGGGGCCGAGGACCGCGGGCAGCCTACGCACCTGCTGCCGCGCCGCCGGACAGGCGTGTTCACGGTGGTGGTCCCCGCCGACTTCGGTGACCGGACGCTGACCTGGTCGCTGACCGCGGGGGGAGAGACGTTCGCCGTGCCGGGCCACCTGCGTTCCGAGTGGCGGATCGACGCGCTGGAGGAAGTGACCAGCGGCAACCGGCCGCCGGAGCTCTCGTTCGACATGGAGGGCGGCGAGCCGCGCATCGGCCAAGGTCCCGGCGGGGTGCGGCAGTCGCTGACCGCCACGGCCGGCGCGCCGATGGCGCTTACGATCCGCGTGCAGGACGATCGGGTCCGCAAGCAGAGCCTGCAGGGGCGGCCGACCCGCATCGGCCTCGCCTGGAGCAAGTACAGAGGCCCGGGCGCAGTCGCGATCGCCGAGCCGACGCCGGAGATCCCGGAGGACGGCCTGACCTCGACGACGGTCACCTTCAGCGCGCCGGGCCACTACGTCCTGCGCGCGCTCGCCTGGGACGACTCCGGGGGCCAGGGGGCGATCATGGCCGGCGGCTTCCAGTGCTGCTGGACCAACGCGTACGTCGACGTTCGTGTAGAGTGACCGACTCCGGCCGCACGCGCGGCCCAACGACGCATGACAAGCGGAGAGACAGCCATGAAGACGCACAGGCTCGTGCTCGCGGCGATGATGTCGATGCTGGCCGGCGGCGCCCTGCCGGCGACCGCCCAGACGACGGATACGGACGGCGTGACGTTCGCCCGGGACATCGCACCGATCCTCCAGCGGAGCTGCCAGGCGTGCCATCGCAGCGGCAGCATGGCGCCGATGTCGCTGGTGACCTACCGCGAGGTGCGGCCGTGGGCGCGCGCCATCCGGGAGAAGGTGGCGTCGCGCAGCATGCCGCCGTGGCACATCGACAAGACGGTCGGCATCCGCGACTTCGCCAACGACATCTCCCTGAGCGACGCCGAGATCGACGCGGTGGTGGGCTGGGTCGACGCCGGCGCCCCGCTCGGCGACCCGGCCGACATGCCGCCGCCCATCGAATGGCCGGCGGACGACATCTGGCGCCTCGCCGACAAGTACGAGGAGCTCGGCGACCCGGACCTCGTGGTCCGCTCGACCCCGTGGACGCAGGCGGCCGAGGGTCAGGACCAGTGGTACCAGCCGGTCGTCGAGACCGGGCTGACCGAGGATCGCTGGGTGAAGGCGCTCGAGGTGCGGCCGTCGCTGCCGGGCCGCCCCATCGTGCACCACGCCGTCACCTACCTGATGCAGGAGGAGAGCCCGGAGGACTTCGAGGCGGCCGTCGACGTGCCGGGCACCGGCTCCTACTTCACCGAGTTCGCGGTCGGCAAGATCGGCGACGTCTTCCGCGAGAACACCGGCAAGCTGCTGAAGGCCGGGTCGCGGATCCGCTTCGACCTGCACTACCACTCGGTCGGCGAGGAAATCACCGACTCCACCGAACTCGGCATCTGGCTGTATCCGCAGGGCTACGTCCCCAAGTACCGCGTCTACGCGCAGGCGATGGGGGTGCGGCAGGCGATGGAGACCCTCGACATCCCGCCCGGCCAGGTGACCGAGCACGAGGCCTTCGTCCCGTTGCGGTTCCCGGCGCGGCTCGAGAACTTCCAGCCGCACATGCACATCCGCGGCAAGTCGCTGGCGATGGAGGCGATCTACCCGAACGGGCGGACGGAGATGCTGAGCTACGTCGACCAGTTCGACTTCAACTGGCACGTCAACTACGTCTACGCCGACCACTCGGCCCCGGTCCTGCCCGCCGGCACGGTCATCAAGATCACCGCGTGGCACGACAACACGGCCGGCAACCGCGCCAATCCGGACCCGACGCAGTGGGTCGGCTGGGGCCAGCGCAGCTACGACGACATGTACCACGCGCACGTGAACGTGGTGTACCTCACCGACGAGGACTACGAGCGGATCGTCGCGGAGCGGACCGCGGCGACGGACAACGACGAGTAAGCGCGGACGGGGCTGTCCGCCCGGCCAACGACAGGATGGCCTGCATGACGCGGAGGGACAGCGTGGCGGTGCTCGGGGTGCTCGTCCCGCTCCTCTTCGCGTGCGGGACGGCGGTGGTCTGCGAGTCGCTCCAGGAGATCTCCGCCGGTACCGGGGCCGTGTCGGCTTCGGACCCGGCGTTCGAGGTGGATCCCTTCTGGCCGCAGGAGCTCCCCGAGGACTGGCTGCTCGGCAACGTCGTCGGCGTCGCCACCGATTCGAGCGACAACGTCTGGATCATCCACCGGCCGAACAGCCAGCGGGGAGCGGAGAACACGCCGCCGGTCATCGCCTTCGACCCGACCGGCAACGTCGTGCATGCCTGGGGCGGTCCCGGCGAGGGCTACGACTGGGGGACCCAGACGCACGGCATCCACGTCGATCACGAGCACAACGTCTGGGTCGGCTTCGGCGGCGGGCTCCCCTACGACCTGTCGAGCCGGGCCACGACCGACAACGCGCACGTACTCAAGTTCACGCCGGAGGGCGATTTCCTGCTGCAGATCGGCGACTTCGGCCGGGGCACCGAGGGCAGCGCCAGCACGGGGTTCCTCGGCCAGCCGACCGACGTCTTCGTCGACCCCGCGTCCGAGGAGGTCTACGTCAGCGACGGCTACACGAACCGGCGGGTGATCGTCTTCGACGCGAACACCGGAGAGTACCGGCGGCACTGGAGCGCGTACGGCAACCCGCCCGACGACGCGCCGCAGCCGCCCTTCACGCGGGACGGGCCGCTGCCGCAGCAGTTCAATACGCCGCACTGCGTCGGACGAGCCGCCGACGGCCGGGTTTACGTCTGCGACCGCGGGAACCAGCGGCTGCAGGTGTTCGAGCCGGACGGGACGTTCGTGGCCGAGGCGCTGATCGCCGCGGCGCTGCGCAACGGGACGGTCGGCGGCGCGCCGTGGGACTTGGCCTTCTCGCGCGACCCGGAGCAGCGGTTCATCTTCGTCGCCGACGGCGGCAGCCACGCCGTCCACGTCCTGCGCCGCGAGACGCTGGAGGTGGTCGGAACCTTCGGCCGCCGCGGGCGGTGGGCCGGGCAGTTCGAATCGCCCCACAGCCTCGCCGTCGATTCCGGAGGCAACCTGTTCGTCGGCGAGACGCTCGACGGCCGCCGCGTCCAGAGGTTCGTGCCGGCCAACTGATTCACCGCGCCACACCAACGACTGCCGATCTCGGACCCTGTAGACCTGGCCACCCGCGCAGCATCAGCCTGCCGCGTCGGGCGCGACGGGCCGCTTCCCGGAGAAACCCGCCCATCAGGCGGACTTGCGCCCCACCACCACGGTCATTCCCACCTCGCGCCAGACGCACTCGGCGTCGAAGCCGGCCGCCGCCACCGCCGCCAGCTCTGCCTCGAGCGGAAAGTAGGTGTCTTCCTCCGCCCACTCCTCGAAGTGCTCGAACGCGCGCCGTTCGTCGATCCCCTGCGCCGCCATGTGATCGGCCCAGGCGCGCCAGGTCGCCTCGCTCGCGGCTGGCTCCGCCGGCATCGTGGCGTCGGCGTTGACGAAGACGCCGCCCGGTTCGAGTGCGTCGTGAATCCGCCGGTAGAGCGCCCGCTTGGCGTCCAGCGTCGGCACGTGGTGCAACGCCAGCGACGCCGCCGCACCGGCGCAGCGCGGCAGCGCGCCCAGGAACGACCCTTCAGTGAACCGGACGCGCCCGGCATAGGGCGCGAGCCGCGTCCGGGCCTGCGCGAGCATTTCGCGATCGACGTCGATCAACTCGACGGTGCCGCAGTCGCTCGACGCGAGGATTGCCTCGGCAAGGGCGCCGGTACCTCCACCGAGATCGATCACGAGACCGGAGGCGCCCGCCGCCAGCTCGCGAGCCGCGACGCCCAGCATCGCCTCGTAACCGGGAATGAACTGCCGGATCGTCGTGTCGTAGGCGTCAATCGCGACGCGCAGGTGACGGCGTACGGAATGCGGGGTGTCGTCGTCCGACATGCCGATCGGCCCCGGGGTACCGGTGCTACGGCGCGAGTCCAAGGATGTCGGCAAGCGGAAGACGGAAACCGGGGAACAGCGGCTCGCCGTCGAGCACGTCGGATCCCGCGAGGCGCCGTGGGCCGCCATCCGGTCCATGGATCGTGACGGTCGCACGCCTGGGCTCCAATACCCACACGAGACGCGTGCCGGCAGCGAGCCACGACGCCACCTTGTCCGCTGCTTCGCGGCGGGTGCCGCCCGGCGACGTGACCTCCACCGCCAAGTCCGGCGCACCCTCCCAGAACTTCACCGGAAGACCCGACGCCGGGATCCGCTCCCGCCGAACGAAAGCCACGTCGGGCGCGAGCACGGTATCGGGATCCCGCGCCAGGACGAAGCCGGTTTCGGCACCGCAGACGACGCCCAGCCCGTGCGCCTTGACGTGCTGGTTCAGGGGGCCGGCCACGTTCATGATGACCACACCGTGCCGGAATCCCGCCGCCGCCATCCGCTGCAACTCCCCTCTGACCAGGGCATGCCGGCAGTTGTCGTCCGGCAGGCGGAGCAACTCCTCCGCCGTCATGGCCCGGCCTGCCCGCGGCGCCGGGAGGCGTTGCCCGGGGACCGGCAGCGGCGCCGCCGACGCATCAGGGTTCATGGGGTATGGATGAGACCCTCATGGGGTGACGACGGGGTTCACGGGGCGACGGTGACGGTGACGTCGGCGGTGGTCGCCAGACCGCCGTCGTGGGCGATGCCGCGCAGCACGTAGGTCCCCGGCTCGGCGAAAGTCGCTTCGGTGACCCAGCGGCCGTCCTCGGGCGCCTCCGGCGTCCGCCAGCCGGGCGACCAGGGAGACCCGCCGGTGTCGCGCGTGTCCTCCCAGACCTTGGTCTGGGGCGGATCGAACGTGACGTCGCCGGCGCCGCGATAGACGAACCACGAGAAGCGGTGTCCGGTGGCGGTGTCGGTGGTGAAGCGCCCCGGAGACCGCGGATTCGACGCGGGCATCGACCGCGCGCGCGGCTTGCCGTCGTCGGTCGAGATCGCCACGAGGGTCAGCGGCTCCCCGGCGCCCACCGTACGCTCGCCGGCGCCTTCGATCCGGAGGGTCGGCGACTGGTTGTCCGCGAGCTCCGGCGTCGTCCCGGCGGCGCCGCCCGCCCCGTAGTTGGCCTGGATCACCAGGTCGTCGATGAAGTAGTCACGCTTCAGCGTGGCGTAGGCGCGCTCGGCCCGCCCTTTGGTCGTCAGGGTCCAGACCAGCTCCTTGTCGCCGAAGTCGGCCGGGACCCGGATGCGGAAGACGAACCGGTTGCGCCGCGGGTAGAAGTGGGTCGGCTGCCCCTGATCGGGCCCGCCCGGCTCGATGCTGTTGCCGGGACCGACGGGCACGTCGATCACCTCTTCCCAGTTCCGGTTCATGTAGCCGAACACCAGGTCGAAGGACCCGTCGTCGTTCCGCTCCCAGCCCTCGTAGGCGGGCGCGATGGTCTGTCCCGCCGCGAACGACTGCTGGGCGTAGCCGACCGACGGCGTCGCGAGAAACAACACCGCCGCCGGCGCCGCGATCCCGAAGCGCACGATGCCGCTCATGGCGCGTCCCTCAGTCGTCGCCGCCGGCGCCGGAACCGGCCGACCCGTTGCCGGCCCCGCAGAGCAGGCACCCGAGGTCGGGGCCGGCGCCCGCTTCGATCGCGGCCTCGCGCTCGGCCACCGCCGCGGCGAACTCCTCGTCGTCCAGGTAGATCGCCTGCATCAGGTTGATGAACATGTTGTCGACCGAGCGATGGCCCGAGCCGGACCAGTTCCGCGGGTCGACCACGTTCGGATTGGTCGGCGAGTTGTCGAAGTATCCGGTCAGGTGCAGGATCGTCCCCCTGGGCAGCAGCGGCGCGGCGTCGTCCTCGTACTTGTAGACGCGCACCCAGTTGTGGTCGTAGCCGGCGCAGTTGAGGGTCTGCACCGTCGTGCCCCAGACCGCCTCCAGGCACATCCGCACGCCCGGTGCATGCATGTGCGGCTCGAAGACGCTGATCTTCGCGTTCTCCGGCATCGTGAAGTAGGCGTCGTGCCGCTGGTCGGCCTCCATCGGTCGGATGTCGAGGTCGGGACCGTTGCCGAAGAAGAGCAGCTCCATCTCCTTCTCCGGCTCGTACCCCTGCGGATGGAACTTGAAGCCGACGTCGATGCGCGCGCGCGTATCGGTGCCGTTCGCGTGGAGGTGGGTGGACGGAAACAGCAGCATCGACCCCGCTTCGAGGAGGCGGCCGGCGTTCTCGTCGAACACGTCCGCGTTGCGGCCGACCTCGTGCACCGGCCACACCAGGGGTGGACCCGAATCGTCTCCCTCCACCATGGAGTAGAGCGCCGAATGGTGCACCACGAACAGGCCGCCGACGGTGTCGGACCGCACCCCGCGCTGCAGGTCGTTGCGCTCCTTGTACTCGATGGCCGCCACGTAGCGGTCCTCGGTCAGTCCGGTCTCCGACTGCCCCAGGCTGCCCCACCAGTCGGGCGCGTCACCCTCGACCTCGAAGGAAGGCGACGAGACGACGAGGTCGGGTTCGCCGATCTCCCACTCGTCCACGTCGATGAACGGCGGCGGCTCCGGCATGTCGGCCGGATCGCCCTGCGGCGCGCCGTTGTCGGTCCAGCGGGCGATCGTCGCGACCTCGTCGTCGCTCAGCGACCAGTCGTCCTTGAACCGCTGGATGCCGATGTTCTTCTCGATGTACCAGGGCGGCATGACGCCCGGCTTGTCGCGCAGCCCCGTGCGGTACTTGATGGCGCGCGCCCAGGGCCGCACCTCTTCGTACGAGATCAGCGACATCGGCGCGAGGGAATTCGGCCGGTGGCACTTCTGACAGCTCCGCTGCAGGATCGGTGCGATGTCCCGGCTGAACGTCGGGTCGCCGGGAACCGCGCCGGCGGACGCGGGAAGCGGCGACCCGAGCGCGATGACCGCGGCTGCGCCGAAGAGACCGACCAGCTTCGAAGTCGTCATGATACGAACCTCACTCGTATTCCCGGAGACGCAGAACCGGAAATTCAGTATATCGCACGCCCGCGCGGCGCGGCGACCGGACAGGGGGCGCCCGGCCCGCGACGCACCATGTTCGGCCATGGACGCGCCGCGCCGGACCCGGCTGGAACTTGCGCCTGCGGTGCAACGGCGCGCCGAACGCGGCTGGAACTTGCGTCCGTGGTGCGGTAGCATGCCGGAAACACCATGAAGAAGATGCGGCTCCACGCGCTGGCCCGGACAGCGCGTCCGGAACGCGGATCGCCACGAGGTCACGTGCGGCTCCACGCGCTGGCCCGGACAGTCTGCGCGCTGGCGGTAGCGGCGGCCGGCCCCGCGCCCGCCGCGGGCGGGCCGAGCATGATTCCGCTTCCGCCGCACGGGTCGCCGGCGGCGGCCGAGGCGCCGGCGCATCAGGTTTCGGGCGGCGCGGCGCCGGCCGACCGGCGGCTCGCCGACGCCGCGCAGCGCCGGGACGTCGATACGGTGCGGGCGTTGCTCGGCGCCGCAGTCGACGTCGATGCGCCGCAGGCGGACGGCGCCACGGCGCTGGCGTGGGCCGTCCACCGGGACGATCTCGCCATGGCCCGCCTGCTGATCGGCGCCGGCGCCGACGTGAACGTCGCGAACGATCTGGGCGTCACGCCCCTGATGCTCGCCGGCGTCAACGGCAGCGTGCCGATGGTGGAGCTGCTCCTGCAAGCCGGGGCGGATCCGAACGCGGCCCGGCCGGCGGGCGGGACTGCGCTGATGCTGGCCGCGCGCTCGGGCGAGACGACCGTGCTGCGGCGGCTGATTGCGGCGGGAGCCGACGTCGACGCGGCGACCGCCGGCGGGCACACGGCCCTGATGTGGGCCGCGGCGGAGCGACACGTGCGGGCGGTGAACCTCCTCGCGGAGGTGGGGGCCGACGTGCACGCGCGCACCGCCGTGCACACGCCGCGGGCCCGGACGATCGTGCGCGAGGCGAAGGTGCTGAGCCGCTTCGAAGCGGTCAATCCGGCCGTGCTGCCGCGGGACGGGGACCGCGATCCGCCGCGGCCCGAGGGCGGGTTCACGCCCCTGCTCCACGCGATCCTGGCCGGCGATCCGCAGATCGTGCGCGTGCTGCTGGCGGCCGGAGCCGACGTGGACGACGCCGGCCCCGACGGCGTCACCGCCCTGATGCTGGCGCTCATCAAGCGCCACGAAGAGACAGCCCTTCTCCTGCTCGACGCGGGGGCCGATCCCAATCCGGCCGAGGCCGGCTTCACGGCGCTGCATCTGGCGAGCGCCACGGGCAGTCCGGCCGCGGCGGCGGCGCTGCTTGCCCGCGGCGCGGATCCCGACGTCCGTCTCGAACGCCCGCAGCGGCTCACGAACGCTTTCGAGATCGGCGTCTTCACGTCGCCCGGCTCGGGCCGGCTGACCCAGATCGGCTCGACGCCGTTCCTCGTCGCCGCCAAGTCCGCCGACGCCGGGATGATGCGCCTCCTGGCCGGGGCCGGGGCCGACCCGCAGCTCACGACCGACGACGGGACGACCGCCCTGATGCTTGCGGCCGGGCTCGGCAAGCGCGCCGCGACCGACGTCACCTACTACGCCTGGACCGAGGAGAAGGCGGTCGAGGCGCTCGCCGCGGGACTGGCGCTCGGCCTCGACGTCAACGCCGCCAACGAGCATGGCGAGACCGCCCTGCACGCGGCCGCCTATCACGACGCGAACCGCGTCATCGAATTCCTCGTCGCCAACGGCGCGCACGTCGATGCGCTGAACGCGGCCGGGCAGACGCCGCTCCGCCTCGCGGAGGGACATCTCATCTGCTGCACCACCTTCGTGCGGCACCCCGAGGCGGCGGCGCGGCTGCGGGAGCTCGGGGCCGACCCCGAGGCGGGCATCCAGTTGACGTTCGGGCTGACGAACTACGGGGACGAGGGCGCGCCCGACGCGCCGCGCCCCTGAGATCGTGACGGGATGGAGGCAACGGAACTCCGGCGCCCGAAAGCGCCGCGCCCCGGAAGCCGGACGGGAACGATGGGAACCATGGCGCTGACCGGACGGGAACGATGAGGACCATGGCGCTGACCGGACGGGCGGTGATCGTCGCCGGCGTTGCCGGCATTCTGAGTCTTCCCCCCGCGGGCGCCGCACAGACGCAACGTGGCGATGTCGCTCCGGCGGCGGCTGCCGATGTCGCTCCGGCGGCGGCTGCCGAGGCCCGCGCCGCCCTCGACCGCTACTGCGTCACCTGCCACAACGATCGGCTGCGCACGGCCGGCCTGGCCCTCGACGCGGTCGACCCCGCGCAGGCCGGCGACTCCCCCGCGATCTGGGAAAAAGTGGTGCGAAAGCTCCGCACCGGGATGATGCCGCCGGCGCCCCGGCCGCGACCCGACGCCGACACCTACACGGGGATCGTCAACTATCTGGAAGCCGCCCTCGACCGCGCCGCCGACGCCAACCCCGATCCGGGCCGGCCGGCCGTGCAGCGGCTCAACCGCACCGAGTACGTGAACGCAATCCGCGACCTGCTGGCGCTGGAGGTCGACGGCCGGACGCTGCTGCCCGCGGACGAATCGGGCTACGGCTTCGACAACGTCGGCGACGTGCTGTCGGTCTCGCCGGGGCTGCTCGAACGATACCTGCTGGCCGCCGCGAAGGTCGCCCGCCGCGCGGTCGGCGACCCGACGCTGCGGCCGGCCACCTCCACCTACAGAACGTCGCCGTTGCTTGCGCAGGACGGCCGCGTGAGCGAGGACCTGCCGTTCGGATCCCGCGGCGGCCTCGCGGTGCGCCATCACTTCCCGCTCGACGCGGAGTACGAGATCCGGGTGGCCCTGCGGGGCCGTTCGCGCGCCGGACATCGGCTCGAAGTACGCCTCGATCGCGAACGCGTCGGGCGCTTCGACCTCGGGGCAAGAGCGCCGCTGGCCGTCCGGATCCCGGTGACGGCGGGCACGCGGCTGCTCGGCGCCGCGTTCATCGAGGAGCTCGGCCGCTCGCTGCCGATCGACGGACGCCCGGCCCCGCCTCCGATCACCAGCTTCGCCTTCACGCTCTACCCGAACGCCCCCTCGGTGGAGCGCATCGACGTGGTCGGCCCCTTCGAAGGGCGGGCGCCGGCCGACACGCCGAGCCGGAAGGCCATCTTCACCTGCCATCCGGAAGGAACCGCGGAAGAGCGGCCGTGCGCCGAGCAAGTCGTCGCCTCGCTCGCCCGCCGCGCGTACCGGCGGCCGGTGACCGCCACGGACATCGACCCGCTCCTCGCCGCCTACCGGGCGGGCCGGGACGCGGGCGGCGGCTTCGACGACGGAATCCGCTGGGCCATCGAGGCGCTGCTCGTGTCGCCGAAGTTCCTCTTCCGCGTCGAGCACGACCCGGCGGACGCGGCTCCCGGCGACTCCTACCGCATCGCCGACCTGGACCTGGCCTCGCGGCTGTCGTTCTTCCTCTGGAGCAGCATTCCGGACGACGAGCTCGTCGACCTCGCGGCCCGGGGGGCGCTGAGCGACCCGGCCGCGCTGGAGCGGCAGGTGCGCCGGATGCTCGCCGATCCCCGTTCGCAGGCGCTGGTGGAGAACTTCGCCGGCCAGTGGCTCCATCTCCGCAACCTGCGCAGCGCGGCGCCGGACACGACCCGGTTTCCGGAGTTCGACGACAACCTGCGGCAGGCGTTGCGGCGCGAGACCGAGCTGCTGTTCGGGAGTCAGTTCCGCGAGAATCGCAGCGTCCACGACCTGCTGCGGGCCGACTACACCTTCGTCAACGAGCGGCTCGCCCGGCACTACGGCATCCCCAACGTCTACGGCAACCACTTCCGGCGCGTCGAGTACAACGACGATCGGCGGGCGGGCCTGCTGGGGCACGGCAGCATCCTGACGGTGACCTCCTACCCGCACCGCACCTCGCCGGTGCTGCGCGGCAAGTGGCTCCTGGAGAACCTCCTGGGCGCGCCGCCGCCCCCGCCGCCCCCGGACATCCCGGAACTGGAGGAGGAGAGCGACGCCGCGGCGCCGGCGACGATGCGCGAGCGGATGGCGCAGCATCGGGCCAGTCCCGCCTGCTCCGCCTGTCACGCCAAGATCGACCCGCTGGGCTTCGCCCTGGAGAACTTCGACGCGGTCGGACGCCGGCGGACGGGCGAAGACGGCGCGGCCGGCGCCATCGACGCCTCCGGCACGCTGCCCGACGGCGCCCCGTTCGACGGCCCCGCCGCGTTCCGGGACGCGCTGCTGCGCGAGCCCTGGGCCACCGAGTTCGCCACCACCGTCACCGAGAAGCTGCTGACCTACGCGCTCGGCCGCGGGCTGGATCACGGCGATGCGCCGGCCGTCCGCCGGATCCTCCGGAACGCCCGGGCCGACGACTACCGCTGGTCGTCGCTCATTCTCGGCATCGTCGAGAGCACGCCGTTCCGGATGCGGAGCGCAGCGGACGCGGGAGACGACCCGTCCGTGCCGTGAGCGGCCGCACCGGGACAAATTCGTGCGACGACCGCAGTGAACCGAAGAGGACGAACCGATGATGATCACGAAGAAGACGCTGCCCCGCCGGACGGTGCTCCGCGGCCTCGGCGCAACGCTGGCCCTGCCGCTGCTCGACGGGATGGTTCCGGCCTTTGCGGCCATTCGCAACTCCGCGGCCGCCCCCGTACGTCGTTTCGGCGCGATCTACGTGCCGAACGGGGTGGAGATGCGTGCGTGGACCCCGGGGGGGACGGGCACGGCGCTGGAGCTGACGCCGGTCCTCGAGCCCCTCGCGCCGGTGCGCGAGCAGGTCAACGTGCTGAGCGGGCTGGCCGACAAGGTCGCCATACCGCGCGAGGGCGAAGGGGTCGGCGACCACGCGCGGGCCGCATCGACGTGGCTGACCGGCGTGCACGTCAAGAAGACCGAGGGCCCCGACATCCGGGCCGGCGTCTCGGTGGATCAGATTGCCGCCCGCGCGTCCGGTAACGAGACGCAGATCGCGTCGCTGGAGCTGGCGATCGATTCCGTCGAGGTCCTCGGGGCCTGCGATCAGGGCTATAGCTGCGCCTACACGAACACCATCGCCTGGCGCACGCCGACCACGCCGCTGCCGATGGAGAACAACCCGCGCGCGGTGTTCGAGCGCCTGTTCGGGGCCACCGACAGCACGGACGTCGAGGCGCGGCTGGCCCGCCTCCGCCAGGACCGCAGCATCCTCGACTTCGTGACCGACGAGGCCGACGCGATCCGGCGCACGCTCGGCCGCGGCGACCAGCGCAAGCTGGCGCAGTATCTCGACGCGGTGCGGGACGTCGAGCGGCGCATCCAGATGGCCGAGCGGCAGAGCGACCGCGAGATCCCCGTCGTCGAGCAGCCGGCCGGCATCCCCGACACGTTCGAGGAGCACTGCCGGCTGATGTTCGACCTGCTGATCCTGGCCTACCAGACCGACCTGACACGGGTCGGCACGTTCATGTTCGGCCGGGAGGTCAGCGGCCGGTCGTTCCCCGAGATCGGCGTGCCGGGCGGCCACCACGGCTACTCGCACCACCAGAACGATCCCGAGAACCTCGCGATGCTCGCCCGCATCAACACGCATCACATCCGGCAGTTCGGCTACTTCCTGGAGAAGACGCAGTCGATCCCGGACGGCGACGGCTCGCTGCTCGACCACTCGCTGTTCCTCTATGGCGCGGGCATCAGCGACGGCAACCTCCACTTCCACCTCGACCTCCCGACACTGCTGGCCGGGGGGGCGGCCGGGCGTGTCGAGGGCGGGCGTCACCTGCGTTACGAGCACGACACGCCGCTGTCGAACCTGCACGTCGCGGTGCTCGAGAAGCTGGGGCTGCCGGTGGAAACCTTCGGCGACAGCACCGGGTCGCTGCAGTATCTGACGGGAATCTAGATCGTCGGGGGCGCGGTACGCGCGAGCCGATCTCAGCCCGACTGCATGACGCGCCGCTCGCCCCAGCGCTGCAGGGCCAGACCGCCGATGAAGCAGAAACGCCAGTCCCGGGCTTCGCAGAAGTCCTGCAGGTCGGCGGCCACCCGGATCAGCTCAAGCACGGCGGGAGGCCGCCCGCATGAACCAGCGCTGCTGCTCGACCAGCCCCGACGTCGGCCGCGGGGCGCGCGGGGGCTTTGGTGTAGTCCGCCTCGCCGCACAGGAGGGCGATCGCGCGTTGCGGGTCGAGGCGCCGCAGCTCCTCGCGGCGTATCCGCTCCAGCCGGGGTCCAGCCTCCTTCCAGGCCTGGACCCACCGCCTGCCGGCCGCGATCTGCTCGGGGCTCCGGCCCGCGAGGTGCTCGTTCTTCACTTCGCCATCTTCCGTCTCTGGGCCCGCGTGTGCCGCGCGTCATCGGCGGCCGCCTGCGCGTGGAGGGGCCTGCGCCGCGGGCGCCCTTCCTGCTGGTCTGCAACCACCTCGGCTACGTCGACGTTCCGGTTCTGGCGGCCTGCACCGACCTGTTCGAGATTCCCTTTTCGATGGTGTAGCGGGGTTCCGACGCGCGTGGTTCTACAATTGTATGCTCTGGGCATGGCCGCACGTCGATCCGGCGCTTCACGCGCGGGACGGGCCAGCCGTACGGCGACGCTCGCGGCCGGCATCCGTGCGCACCACCGGCGGTGGCACCCCGACCCGATCCTGGACGACAGCTACGCCGTGCGGCTGGTGTCGCCGTTCTGGCGGCAGGTGGCCAGCAACCGCCTGCTCAACTGGATAGTCGTCCACAAGCTGCTCGGGCCGTTCCATCCCATCCATACCGAGAACATCCTCCGCGCGCGCTACTCGGAGGATCGGCTCGCCGAGGCCATTGCGGCCGGCGTCCGTCAGTACGTGATCCTCGGCAGCGGACTGGACAGCTACGCTCTGCGCCATCCGGAGCTCGACGGCCGCGTGCGGATCTTCGAGGTGGATCAGCCGGGAATGCAGAGCCTCAAGCAGGAGCGCGTGCGCCGGATCTGCGGCAGGCTCCCCGCCCACGTGACGTTCGTGTCCATCGACTTCGAGACCGAGCGGCTGCACGAGGCGCTCGACCGCGCCGATTTCGATCCGCGGGCGCCGGCGTTCTTCTCCTGGCTGGGAACGACGTACTATCTGACGAGGCCGGCCATCCGGGACACGCTCGGCTCCATCGCGGCGGCGGCGGCGGCGGACAGTCGGCTCGTGCTCGACTACCGGCTCGCCCGGCATCTCGTTCCCGCGGAGGGGCTGCCTCTCGCCGACAGGCTGGAACGGCTGGTCAAGCGTCTCGGCGAGCCGATGGTGTCCGAGTTCACGCCGGAGGAGCTCGACGGCGAACTGGCGCGGATCGGCTTTGAACCGCTCGACAAGGTCCCGCCGGCGGAACAGGTGCGGCGGTACTTGCAGGGCCGCCGCGACATGGCCGCGCCGGCGCCGAACTTCGCCTGCGCCCTGTACGGCCGAACGGCGCCACGCGATTCCACCACGTGAGCGCGGCGCCGACGCATTGCTCCGGCGGCGCAAGCAGTGGTCACGTTCTTCGCCAATGCCCGGTACACGGCGGCATTGCGATCGACACGGGCGGCGGCGGTGATTCTCGGCGACGACCTGGCCGCGCTCGCCAGCCGCGTGGAGAGCCTCGAGACCGAAGTCCGCACGCGGCGTCATGGAAGGTGCTTCAGGTAGTTCACGAGGCGCCAGATGTCCGACTCGGCGAGCCGGCCGCCGAAGGCGTCCATCGCGAAATCCGGCCCGATGCCGTCGCGGACGACAACGAAGATTTCCCCGTCGCTGCCCCCGTGCCGCCAGGTCGCGTCGGCCAGGTTCGACGGACGCACGCCGTAGGCGGCGGAAGCGGCGGCGAGCGGGCCGTCTCCCCGCCCGGTCGGTCCGTGACACGTCGCGCAATGCCTGGTGTAGAGCGCGGCGCCGGCGGTCACCGAGTCCGACGTGGCCGGCACGGGGTTCGTCAGGGCGCGCCCCGCCGGACGTTCGTGCGGCTCGGCCGGGCGCGCGGCGTCCACCTCCGCGGCCGCCGGCGCGCTTGCGTCCTCCGGCGCCGCGGCTCCCGCCAGCGAACGGAGGAGTGCCGCGGTGTCCTTGCGGATGAAGCGATCGCCCGCGATGCCGTCGGCGTAGACGGCCAGCGCCAGCGGCGTCTCGCCGCGCCGGTTCTCCACGCGGACGTCGGCGCCGTGGGCCGTCAGCAGCTCGATGACGCTGTTCATGCCGTGCGAGGCCGCGGCGTGCAGGGCGGTGTCACCGGCGTCGTTGGCCGCGTTGACGGCCGCGCCCAGCTCCAGCGCCGCCGCGACCGCCTCGCGGGCCAGGCGTTCCTCCGCGGCCGGGATCGTCGAGCCGAGCGCCGCCGACTCCGCCGGGTTGTAGGAGGAGAAATCGCGGCGGTCCCGGATGAACGCGCTGCCGCCGCCCCGGTTGTAGCCGAGTCCCGCCGCCGCCATCAGCGGCGTGGTGCCGTCGCGGCTCGGCAGGCGCGTCTCCGCCCCTGCGGCAGCCAGCACGCGCAGCATGTCGATTTCGAGGAACCGGGCGGCCAGCCAGAACGGGGTGGCGCCGACCCAGCGGTCCATGAAGGCGAAGTCGTGGCTCCAGCGCCGGACCGGCGTTCCCTGGGTCAGGCGCGCGTTCGGATCCGCCCCGTGCCCGAGGAGCGCGCGCACGAGCGGCAACCCGGCCCCCGGATCGTCGTTCGGCACGCCGCGGTCGCGCAGCGTACCCCGCAGGACGGCCGCGTGCAGCGCCGTATAGCCGAGCGGCGCCGCGTTCGGATCGGCTCCTGCGTCGAGCAGGAACGCGGCCAGCGACCCGTGGCCGCTGTGCGCCGCGATGTTGAGGGCGGTGTTGCCGTCGGCCGCCGGGTCGTGCACGTCCGCACCGGCGGCGACCAGTAGCCGGGCCGACTCGAGGTCGCCCGACCGCGCGGCGAACAGCAGCGCCGTGCTGCCGCCCTCGGCGACTTCCTCGAGCGCGATGCCGCGCGACGCCGACCCGGCCGACCGGCTGCCGCCCATGTTGTAGACCCGCCGCCGGGTCCGGCTCCGGGCGCCGACGTCCGCGCCGTGATCGAGGAGCGCCCGCGTGATCGCCGGATGCCGGTTCGCCGCCGCCCACATCAGCGCCGACTGGCCGCGCGTGGACTCGGTGGCGTTCACATGGGCGCCGGCGGCCAGCAGGGCGTTCACCGCCTCCAGGCTCCCGGCGCGCGACGCCGCCATCAGCGCCGTCTCGCCGCTCGCCGGCGTCCCGTTCGGATCGGCGCCGGACGCCAGCAGGTGCTCGACGAGGGGGCCGTGCCCGCGGGCGCATGCCATGAGGAGCGGGCGCATTCCCAGGTCGTTCGCCGCGTTGACGTCCGCCCCCGCGGCGATCAGGAACCCGGTGATCTCCAGGTGCTCCCGGTACACAGCCCAGTGGAGCGCCGTGGCGCCGTCCGGCTGCGGCGCGTTCACATCGACCCGCGCGGCGAGCAGCGCATGCACGGCAGCCTGATCGCCGGCCCGCACCGCGGCGATCAGCGGCGGCACGCCGGGAGCGACCCGCGTCTGCGGCGGGGCGGCGCCGGACGCCGCAAGCAGGGTGACCGCCAGGAAAGAGGCAACGCGGATCAGTGACCGGTCCCGGCGTCGCACTCCATCGTTGCCGCTGCTGCCGGCGCAGGCTGCCCGCTTCACGAGCGTCGAGGGCCGGCCCGCACGTCGCACCCCGCGCCGGTCCGTCTCGGTCCCGCTCCGGGCCGGCCTATGTGTGGATGCCACAGCCGGGTTTCCTACAGTTCCAGGCGCCCGGTGCTGTCGTGGATGGCGTCGAGGCGCAGCCCCAGTTTCTCCGCCACCGTCAGGTGCAGGTTGGCCAGCGGCGTGCCCCCGGCGACGGATCGGCCGCCGCCGTCGCCGCCGTCGTAGCGCAGGTGCCGGCCGCCCTCGAGACGTCCCGCGCCGCCGCCCGCCACCACCAGCGGCAGGTTCCACGGCTGGTGGTCGCCCTTGGACATGCCCGCCCCGTAGTAGAGGACGACGTGATCCAGCAGCGAGCCGTCGCCGTCCGGGGTCGCGGCCAGCCGGCCCAGGTAGTACGCGAACTGCGCCGCGTGGTGCGTATTGATGCGGATCAACTGCTCGCGGCTGATCGCGCTGTCCTCGTGCGACAGCGGGTGGTGCCCGCCCGGCGCGCCGATCTCCGGGTAGGTGCGGCTGCTGAACTCCCGCCCCACCATGAACGTGATGACCCTCGTCAGATCGCTCTGGTAGGCGAGCACCTGCAGGTCGAACATCAGCCGCGCGTGGTCCGCGAAGGTCCCGGGTACGCCGGCCGGCTGGTCGAACGCCGGCAACTCGCGCGCCGCCTGCGCCTCCAGGCGCTGGATCCGCCGCTCGACGTCCCGCACCGCGTCGAGGTACTCGGTCAGCTTGGCCGCGTCGCTCGGGCCGAGGCCGCGGGCGAGGTCGGCCGCCTTCTCCCCGACCGAGTCGAGCAGGCTGCGGTTCTGCGCCAATCGCGCCCGCCGCACCGCCGGGTCGGTGCTGCCGCCGTCGCCGAACATCCGCTCGAAGACCACCCGCGGGTTGTGCTCCATCGGGAGCGGGGTCCGCGGCCCGCGCCACGTGATGGTGTGGCTGTAGGTGCAGCTATAGCCGCCGTCGCAGGTGCCGGCCCCCTTGTCGCCCGACTCCAGCGACAGTTCCAGCGAGCCGAGCGCCGTGTCCTGCCCGATCTGCCGCGCGAGGAGCTGGTCGAGCGAGACGTCGGCGAGGAAGTCGGCGCCCTCCTGGCCGAAGGGCCGCGGGATGGCCCCGGTCAGGTACTTGGTCGCGCAACGGCCGTGGACCGCCCCGCTGCGCGCGGTCAGCCCGTTGACGTTCTGGGTCAGGCCGGTCAGCACCAGCAGCCGGTCGCGGAACGGCTCGAGCGGCTCCAGGATGGGCGGGAACTCGAACCCCGCGCCGGTGGCGGCCGGCGTCCACTGGTCGATCACGACGCCGTTCGGCACGTAGACGACGCCGAACCGACGCACCGGCCGGGCCGCGCTACGGCTGAACGCGGTCAGCGCCGGCGCCATCCCGTCGAGCAGCGGCAGCGCCACCGCCGCCCCCAGGCCGCGCAGCACCGTCCGGCGGGGAACGGCCTTCCTGGTGATGATCACGACTCGGACCTCCGCATCCGGAACGGCGTGCTCTCGACGATGCCCAGGATCAGGGACGACCAGCGGTAGTCGTCCTCCGCGGCGGCGCGCGAGACGGCGCGGATCACCGGACGGTCGTAGTGCTCGATCCCGCGCCCGAGGGCATACGTGAGGAGCTTCTCCGTGACGGTCTCGACGAACTGCTCCGACCGGTCCAGCAGCACCTCCCGCAGCCCGGCGGGACCGTCGAACGACGTCACCCCGTCCGCGAGGACGGCCGCGGCGTCGATCGGCAGGCCGGCGTCGCGGGTGCGCCAGGCGCCGACCGCGTCGAAGTTCTCCAGCGCGAAGCCGAGCGGGTCCATCGGCGCGTGGCAGATGGCGCAGGCGGCGTTGCGCCGGTGCTGCGCGAGGCGCTCGCGGACGGTGCGGGGTTCGCCCGCCTCCCCGCCCGCCGGGAGCGGCGGGATGTCGGGAGGCGGCGGCGCCGGCGGCGTGCCCAGGACGTTTTCCAGGAGCCACTTCGCGCGCAACACCGGGGACGTGCGGTTGCCGTACGACGTGGCGGCGAGGATGCCGCCGTGGCCGAGCAGGCCGCCGCGCCGATCGTCCGGCAGCTTCACGCGCCGGTAGTGGCTGCCGGAAACCCCGGGAATCCCGTAGTGCCGGGCCAGCCGTTCGTTGAGGAACGAGTGGTCCGCGCGCAGCAGGTCGACGACGCTCCGGTCCTCGCGAAGCTGGCTCTCCACGAACCGCTCGGTCTCCTGCCGGAACGCCTCGCGGAGGTTTTCGTCGAAGTCGGGGAACAGGTTCGGATCGGGGGTGATGCCCTCGACGCTGCGCAGCGCCAGCCACTGGCCCGCGAAGTTGTCCACCAGCGCGCGCGACCGCGGGTCGGCGAGCATGCGCCGCACCTGGCGTTCGCGCGCCGCCGGATCGGACAGTCGGCCGCGGACGGCGGCGTCCAGGAGCTCGTCGTCGGGGATGCTGCTCCAGAGGAAGAAGGACAGCCGCGAGGCGAGCTCCAGGCCGCTGAGCCGGTAGGGGGCGCCGGGCGGGACGCCCTCGGGATCGCGCTCGATTCGGAACAGGAACTCCGGATCGATGAGCAGGCGTTCGAGCGCCATCCGGATGCCGGCCTCGAACCCCTGCGCCGCGCGCCCGGTCCGGTAGAAGGCGAGCAGCGGTTCGACGTCGTGGTCGCCGACCGGGCGGCGCCAGGCGCGGCGGGCCAACGTCGCCAGGATCTTCCGGGCGCAGGCGTCCTCGCCCGCACGAGCGCCGGCCCGGGGCCGGCAGACGAAGATCCGCGCGCGGCTGGCCGTCTCCCCCGGTCCGGTCGCGGCGTAAGGACCATCGACGGCGACGCTCTCCACACCCGGTCCCTCCGGGCGCGGCGACGTGTCGGTGGTCTCGGTGACGGTGGCGCCGTACTCCCGCAGCGGCGGCTGGAGCACGCCCTCCTGCTCCCACGACTTGCCGACGAACGACACCCCGACCACCCTGGGACCGGCCCGCACCGGAACGCGCACGACGAGGTCCGCGTCGGCGCCGGTGCGGTAATCGTCCCAGTCCTGGCTCGGATACTCCGCCTCGCCGGCGGCCACGAAGGTCCCGGAGAAGGTAACCGGGGCGGGCTTGCCGGGCGACGCCCCGCCGACCGTGAACCGCGCGATGCGCCGGCCGTCGATCCGCAGGTCGAGGTCGTGCTCCTCGTCGAGGTTGACGATGTATTCGTAGACGCTCCGCTTCAACCGGATCGTGATGACGTACTCGCCGTCGAGCGGAAAACGGTGGCGGACCGCGAGGCCGGCGCGCGAACCGAACGGCAGGTCTTCGCTCATCCGGTCGTTCTGCGTCATGGCGATCGGCACCCCGTAGGTCTTCGAGGTGAAGCCCGGTCCGATCGTCGGGTCGCCGACCGCGAGGCGGCTGATACGCCGCGCCGCCGACAGGTAGCGCTCCATCAGCACCGGCGAGAGCGCGAGCGTGCCCGCGAGGTTGTCGAAGCCGTGGCCGGTGTCGTCGGCCGGCAGCAGGGCGGCGCCGTCGACCTCCAGGGCCAGCAGGTCGCGGACGGCGTTTGCATACTCGGCCCGGTTCAGGCGGTGCGTCGGCACCCGGCCCGGCTCGATCCGGGACGCGGCGGCGCGGTCCAGCTCGGCTTCGAGCCACGCGCGGAAGTCGTCCGCCGTCCGGCGATCCGGCCGCGGCCGGCCGACGGGCGGCATCATGCCGCCGCGCAGCTTCAGGACGACCCGCTCCCAGATCTCGGGCGCCTCGCCGACGCGCGACACGTCGAGCGTATCGAGTGCAAGCCCCCCGGTCCGCAGCCGCCGGTTGTGACAGGTGACGCAGTAGCGATCGAGCAGCGCGCGCCGGGCTGTCGCCGCAGGCGCAGGCTGTCGCTCGGCGGCCGCCGGCATCCCGGAAGCCGCCTCCGCGCGCGAACCGGCCGCGCGCCCGACGACAGAGCCGGCCCCGGTCTCGGGGCGCTGCCCGGCCCCGTGGGCAAGAAGTGAGCCGGCCCCGGCCAGAATCACGACCAGGCAGAGTGCGGCCGTGCGCCCCATGACCGCCATCTTACACCCGCGTTCGGACGGTCCCGGCAGGCGCGGAGTACTGCACCGACTGGCGCATGCTCTGGCCGCAGGCCGACGGTGAATGACCGGCTCGGTGCCGTCCGGCGTTGCCCGCTGTTCCAGCGAGCCGCAAGCACCGCGCCGCCGCCGAGTCGCTACCCGCTGTCGCAGCCGATGGCCGGCGGCGCTGCGTCTCCGCCTGGACGGCGTTGCCCGCCGGCTGTCACAGCTTGAGCATCGTGGCGAAGTGCACTACGCTGGCCCTCACGGACACGCGGCCCAAGGGGAGGTCCCCATGCGCATCGAGGTGACGGCTCTGCGTCGAATCGGCGCGGTATCGGCGGCGGTCACGGCGACCCTGCTCGTTGGAACGGGCGCGCTGCCCGGCACGTTGGGACTTGCCCAGGACGCGGGCACTACCGGCGTGATCGCCGGCCGCGTGACGGCGGACCACGGCGACGGGCGCGCCCTGCGCGTCAAGGCGCACGACACGGTCCACCGCATCGCCTACACCGTCTACACGCAGAACGGCCGCTACCGGATCTTCAACCTGCCGCCGAGCACCTACGACGTCACCGTCGTCGAGGAGGCCTTCGCATCGCCGACCGCGACCGTCGAGGTGCGCGCGGGCGCGACGACGACGGTCGACGTCGCGCTGACCGCGCCGAGCGCTGGGCCGGACCAGGGCGCGGCGGCGCGCGGAGCGGCGGCCCAGCGCAACTACGGCGGCGGCGCGGCGGACGATCGTGCGGCGGAGATCGTCGATTTCGACACCCTCTACCCACCTCATCCGGCCCGCGACGTGATGCTGCGTTCCTGCTTCGGCTGCCACGGCCCGGCCGGCTTCCACCGCCGCGGGCCGCGCAACGAGCGCGGGTGGCGGCGGGCGGTCGACCGGATGTTCGACGTCGACGGCCGCGTGGCGAACATGTCCCCGGGCGTGCCGCAGGTGACGCACGACCTGGTGTCGGTCGCGGAGCAGGAGCTGATCGTCCAGTACCTCACCTCCCTCTTCGGACCGGGCTCGACGCCGCGCGACCTGGAGCTCGACCCGCTCGTCCGCGACGAGGAGGCGCTCTCCGAGGCCGTCTACGTCGAGTACGAGCTGAACCGCGGACCGCAACGTCTGCTCTCGAACGGCGCGCCGCCGCGCGGCAGCATCCACAGCGTCTTCGCGAGCCGCGCCGAACCGGGCGTGATCTGGGTGTCGGGCAACGGGTCGAACTCCATCATCCGCATGGACAGCCGCGATCCCGACTTCGAGACCCGCACCGAGGAACTGTGGATCGAGAACCCGGAGAACATCAACGTCACGCCGCACGGCATCGTCGAGTACCGCGGCCGCGTCTACTGGGTGGAGCTGACCGGCGACCACTTCGGGGAGCTCGATCCGGCCACCGGCGAGATGACCCGCTGGCCGATGCCGACGAAGGGCGCCGGCCCGCACAGCGTCTGGGTCGATTCGCGCGGCAGCTTCTGGTACACCTACTTCGCCTCGGCCGGCCGGATCGGTCGTTTCGATCTCGCAGCCGGGGACTTCACGGAATGGGAGCCGCTCGCGGGTTTCAGCGGCTACGGCATCGTCGTCGACCGGCAGGACCGGGTCTGGGCGGTCGGCCTGCACACGGCCGCCATCTTCATGTACAACCAGGAAACGGCGCAGTGGCGGTCGTACCCGCTGGCCAATCCCGCGCGGCGCCCCGCCATCGACGCCGACGGCAAGATCTGGGCGGCGCACTACTTCGGCAACGCGATCTCGAAGATCGACCCGGTGACGTCCGCCGTCACCGAGTACACGCTGCCGCTCAAGGACGGCAACCCCTACGACGTCTGGCCGGACGCCGACGACAACCTGTGGGTCGAGAACGGCATCTACAACTCGCTGGTCCGGTTCGACCAGCAGACGAACGAGTTCACCTACTTCCCGTTCCCCGAGCTGCGGGCGCACACCCCGAAGCTCGACCGCGACGCGGAGGGCACGCTCTGGTTCACCCTGCGCGGGCCGTCCGGACCGGGCGTGGCGGCCCTGAAACCGCACGGCAACAAGCCGGCGGAGACGAACGCGGCCGGTCAGTAGCCGCCGCTACGGGGGTTGGAAATCGACCACGCAGCGGACGATTTCCAACCCTGTCCGCCGCACCGTACGCCGGGCGCCGCAGGCCTACTTCGTCGCTGCGAGCTGCGCCCTGAACTCGGCCTCGAGTTCCGCCTCCCACGCGACGCGCGCCTCGATCTGGTCGCGCCGGGTCTGCAGGCAGTCGAAACAGAGCGTGCCGGGGATGGCGTGGCCCTCGCCGTGGGTCGGGATGCCGCGGTCCTCCATCAACTTGCGGAGCAGGACCGCAGTGTGCTTCTGCGCCTTGTAGAAGTCGGAGTAGCTGAAGCCGTCGGCGACGGCGAGCGGGGAATAGCCGAGATCGGTGCGCGCATCGAGGTCGGCGCCCTGCTCCACGAGGTACTCGGCGACGTTGTTCGTGCCGCGGAAGGCGGCGCCGTGCAGGGCGGTCATGCCGCGGTAGTTGGCGGCGTCGACGTCGTTGCCGTGCTCGACGCACAGCTTCACGGCCTCGAGAACCTCGCCCTCCTGGCCCGGCAGCGATCCGCCGTCCTCGCCGGGGTTCCAGATTGCGACCCCGGCCGCGACCATCAGCGGCGTCGTGCCGTCGGCGCTCGGTATCGCCGCGTCTGCGCCCGCGTCCAGCAGCACCCGCATCGCCTCGGTGTCGGTCACCTTGGCGGCCAGGAAGAAGGGGGTCGCTCCGAGCCGGTTGAGGCGGTTGCGCTGGCCGTCCTTCATGCCGTTGGCGGTCATCCGCGCGTTGACGTTCCCGCCGGCGGCGATCATCTTCTTCAGCACGTCGATGCTGTCGACGCTGCCGCTCGGGATGGGCCCGGGGAACCCGAAGCCGGTGTTCATCCGGCGCGTGCGGACGAGCTGGTGCAGCGCGTTCCAGCCCGCCCCGGCCAGGTTCGGGTCGGCGCCGCGGTCGAGCAGGTAGTCGGCCAGCTCCCAGTTGGCGTTGGCCACCGCGACGACCAGCGCGCTCTGGCCGTCCGACAGCGTGTCGTCGACGTCGGCGCCGGCCGCCAGCAGCACCCGCACCGCATCGATGTGCCCGCCGCGGGCCGCGAACAGCAGCGCCGTGAAGCCGGTGGGCGGCGGCGCGTAGAACAGGCGGTTGCCGAGCGGCGCCCGGTCGGCCGTCTCGGTCTTCGCGTGGACGTCGGCGCCCAGCTCGGCCAGCGCGTGCACCGCGTCGGCGTTGTTGCGGGCGGCGGCCCACATCAGCGCGGTCTGGCCCCGGAAGCTGTCGCGCAGGTTCGGATCGGCGCCCCGGACCAGCAGGACACGAATCGCCGCGGCGTCGCCGGTGCGCGCGGCGGTCATCAGGACCGTCTCGCCCTCCGGCAGCGCGGCGTTCGGGTCGGCCCCGGCTGCGAGCAGCGCCTCGAGGATCTCCGCGTTGCCGTTCTCGGCCGCCAGCGAGATCGACTGCACGCCGTAGCGGTTGACCGCCGAGACGTCGGCGCCGGCTGCGAGCAGGAGATCGACCAGGGACGCGTCGTTCCTGTGCACCGCCCAGTGCAGCGCCGTGGCGCCGTCCGGCGCGGTCTGGTTGACGTCGACGCCCTGCTCGACGACCAGCGAGTGCACCGTGTCGACGTCGACCGCCTTGACCGCCGCGATCAGCGGCGCATCGCGCCGCGCGGCGGCTTCCGCCGCAACGGTGGCGCCCAGCATCGCCGCGAACGCGGAAACGGCAACCAGCGACGCCGACCTGTACGACCTGTTCCTGTTGGCATGCATGACGACCACCTTGCTCGTATCTCGTCCAGAACGCCATCCTAGCACGGTGCGGGCCCCGTGGTCGGCGGCGCACGCCGGGACCGCCGAAAGGTGTCGCCGTCGCGCGGCGACGCCGGAATCGACGGAACGGAACGCCGACGGACGTTTCGATCCGCCTCGCTCCGCTCGCTATTTGCCCGGAACACTTCGACGGCCGGCCGGGGCGCCACGCCCATAGGCGATCTGGACCGTACTCCTTACTTACGTCGCGCTCGGAAAGAACGCGGCATCCTCCAGTCCGAGCACCGGCACCACCAGTGCCCTGTCCAGATAGTCGTTGCGCATCTCGCACGACGTCTCGGAGATCAGGGTGCAGCCGTGGCACGCGGCCCCGTGCAGCCACCGTTGCTCCATGCTCCCGCCCGGCGCGTGCTGGGCGCAGACGGGATCGTTGGAGCAGAGCGCGCCCGTGCGCAGCGCGTCCGCGAGATGGTCTTCGAGGTGGCGGGCCTGCTGCACCAGGCCGCCGAGCGTGCCCTCGGCGTCGGGCGTCCCCGTGTAGAGCAGCACTCCGAAGCGTGGGCCGGCCGGCCCGGGTTCGGCGTAGATCCGCTCGCGGATGGAGCTCGCCGGATAGCCGCAACGCATCGCCAGGGACTGGATCAGCAGGTGCGACAGCTTGTGCAACAATACGTAGGGTCCGCCCGGGAACGGGCGCGGTGTCCTGCCGAGGAGCGGTTTCCGGCTCCCTGTCCATGCCTCGTGCCCCAGGGCAAGGTCGGCGAGGCGCCGACCGACCGCCGGGCGCTCCTGCCACGCTTCCACCGCGTCCGTGTGCAACTGCACGAACACACCCTCGCCGCGGTTCTCGACGGCGGGGAACCACTCCGGGTCCAGCGCGATGGCCGCCCGCTCGACGTCCGTGTCGTATTCGCCGTGGATGTCCGGCGTCACCGCTTCGAAGCGGGTGAACCCGACCAGCGCCTGCACCTCCCGCAGACGATGAAGCTGCATCACGGCGGCTATCCCGCTGCTGCGCCCGGATCGTCGCCAGGCGTCGCCAGGCGTCGGCAGGCAGGCGGCGGGCATGGAAGTCGGGATCGATCGGCGCGTCGTCGCCGAATCCCTCCGGCGCGCCGAGCAGCGCCTCGAGCTCGACCTGCTTCACCGGCCGGTCGCCGCCCTTCCCGCGCCTGCGCTCGTGGATCGCGTTCAGAATCTCGTCGTCGGCGAACGGCTCGAGCGCCGCCGCGACCGCCGGCTTCTTCTTCATGAAGGCGAGCTCGGCGGCATCGTCCACGATTCGCAGGTCGTCCCACAGTTCGGCGACGGCGCCGTCGACCTCCGCGCCGCGATCCGGGAGGGACAGCACGCTGACGACCTGCGGAAACCACGCGTTCGACGCGGTGCGGATCAGCAGGCGGCTCCGCTGGTTGCAGTCTTCGTTCGTGTTGCGGCCCAGCCAGGGACGGGCGCCCCGGCAAGCGCCGAGCGGATTCCGGTCGAGCTCCGCGGCCTCGTAGAGCGGCCGGGACGTCCCGCACTCGCAGCGTACGAAGAGATCGGCCAGGTCGCCCGTGGTGCCGCGTTCGTCCAGCCAGAGCTGCCGGCGGCACGGGTGGCCGGCGCCATGGACGAAACCTCTCCGGTCGAGATCGTCCACGTGGCCCTTCGGACAGGCGCGCACGAAACGGGTGGGCACCACCGGCAGGCGCTCGAAGCGTCCCCTCTCGTCCAGCGCCTTGCGGTGCACCAGACGCCTGGAGCGGTCGCGCGGTTCGCCGCCCGGCGACCCGCCGCCGGCGCCGGCCGCCGAGCGCGCGGGCCGGCCGTCCCTGCGCGCGTCACGCGGTTCGCCGCCCGACGGCGCGGCACCACGTCCCGCCCGGTCGGCTCCCGGATGTACAGGTCGACCTCCGGCTCCACGTCACGCAGCGATCGGTGCGCCCGGAACTTGCGGTGATGCTCGGATTCGAACTCCGTGTCGAGCATCCCGCGCAGCAGCGGCCTGCCCTGCCGCATCTCGTACTGCTGGTATTTCACGGCCACGTTGCCGGCGTGATAGTCCTCCACGACCGCGCGCCAGGAATCGAGCAGATCGACGACGCGGCGGCGCACGCTCGCGAGCCGTTCCGATCGCTCGGCGTCGCCGGCGAACGGCTGGCGCTCGACCCGCTCCCCGAACGAGTCGAGCAATCCGCCTTCCAGCCCGGCGCGCACCTCCGCCAGACGTTCGACGCCGGCCGGAGGCGTCAGCTTCGCCTCCGCGTGGCGCGCCAGCCCCACCAGCGCGCCGGCGAGGCCGCGATCGAGGGCGCGGGCCGAGAACGGCGTCACGCTCGACACCTCCACCGAGCGATCCGTCTCGTGAAAGGCGCGCTCCAGACGCCGGCGGGCGTCGGCCACCCGGTCCGTCGACACCCGCGACGTCAGTTCCACCACGTCGGAGAACGTCCTGCGGTCCCGGAACAGGCCGTGCGGCTCGCCGCTGCGCCGGCGCTGCCCGTACTGCCGGAGGGTGTTGCGGACCTCCTCCTCCAGGATGCGCCGCGCCCCGCCCAGCTCGCGCAGGCTGTTGAAGTAGCCGAGCACGGTCATGTACGGATCGGCGGGGTTGTCACGGTTCGCGTGCCCGCCGGCGTCGCGGTACGCCCGCTCGGCCGCGCCCATCAACGCGAGCCAGACCCGCCGCATGAGCACCTTGGGATTGCGTCCCGGAGACGCGATGCCGAGATAGCGTCGGCCCGCCGCGCGATCCACCGGCAGGGTGCGCGCGAAGAAGGAGTCGCGGCGGTCCGGGCCGGGCGGGGGAAAGACGTGCGTGACGGATCGCGCGAACAACGCCTGGATCTGATCCCGGGCCTGGCGCGCCGTCGCGGTCGACGCGACGATCTTCGGCCGCACCGCCCGGTCGCCTGCGGCGCGCACGCACAGGGCGTCGATCACCGACTCGTACAGGCCGACCATGGTGCCGAGGGGCCCGGAGATAAGGTGCAATTCGTCCTGGATGACGAGATCCGGCGGCGGCAGCGGACGTTCGAGACGCCGGCCGGCCCGCGGTTCCGCCGCTCCGAGGAAGCCGCCCCTATCGTATCGATCCGCACCGCCGAGCAGCACGCCGGTCCGCGCCTCCCACGGCAGGGACGCGAACTTGTCGACCGTCGCGATCAGGAACGCCGGGAGACGGCGGTAGATCGGCTCGTCGACGGCCAGGATCGGCAACGGCCGGTCGCCGCTGAACACCATCGCGAACGCCGCGAGACCGAGGTACGCTCCGTCTTGCCGCCGCCGGTGGGGAAGAAAAGCAGGTCCACACGGTCTCGCGGTCGGAATCGCGCGGATCGGCCAGGCCGGGAACGTTCAGCAGGATGAAGGCGAGCTGAAAGGCGCGCCAGCAGGGCGGTCGATCCGCGAACTGCGCGGCGAGCCGCTGCCGGAGGGCGCGCGCGACGGCGCGGTTGGCCACCCGGAAGGCGTCGAGCACGTCGGCGTCCGCCGCCAGCACGGCGATGCCGCGTTCCATGCGGTCCGCGGCGATGCCGGCCAGACGCAGCAACTCGGGGGCGGTCTCGCGGCGCGCATCCTGCAGCGTTTCGATTCCTGCGCGCCGCGATTCGATCCAGGCGCGGTATTCCTCCACCAGGGGCCGGAGCGCCACGCCGGCGGTCCGCCCGTCAGGCAACGCTCCGAGCGCATCCATCGACAGCTCGGCGCCGGGCGCGTCCGCGGTCGCCGTCTTCTCGACGTCGGCCGTCGGGATCCACGCGGTGCGCAGCGTCCGGCAGGCGCCGTCCACGACCTCCCAGTCCGCCGATACCCCGTGGCCGGTGGCGTGCTCGGGGGTGTCGGCGTAGTGGAGATCGGCGACCTTGTCGTCCCAATCCGCCGCCTCCACGCCACGCGGGTCGGGCCGAGGCACGAAGGGCCGCCGGCCGCGGACCTCGATCTCGGCCTGGAAGGCGTAGGCGCAGTCAGGGTCGTCGTCGTCCGGCGCCCGCCGGTTCACGAGAAAAACCGACACCGACCGCGTGCCGGCCGGAATCCCCGCGAGCCCATCGGTATCGATCGGCCGGTCGTCCACGTGGAGCGTGAGACCGCCGGAGCCGGGAACAGCGTGATCGCCCGATCGATGCTCTCCGGCTCCCGACAGCGGCACCGGCACCGTCCGTTCGTTCGACCGCTGCAGCCAGACCGATTCGGACTTCCCGTGGGCGCCTTCGACCTTCGCAGGCTCGTAGTCGCCCCAACGCACGATCACGGCCAGCGCATCCGCCTCGGCCGCCACGAGGAAGCTCAACCCCATGGACGACGGGAAGAAGCCCTTCTTCGCCGCCTTGCGCTCCTCGGACGACTCTTCCGCGAGACCGCTCGATTCGGGCGTCTCGTCGAGGTCGTCCTCCTCGTCGGCATCCGCGCTCGCTCCGGCTTCGTGCCGGACGGAATCAGGAAGCCGGTCAGATACCAGTTGGACGGGCGCACCCAGCCGGGCAGCCGCTCGCCGGCGAGGGCGTGGCCCGCCCACGGACCGATCAGATCGAGGTTCAGGGCCTGGACCAGGCGCTCGCGCATCGCCGCGGAGTCGGCAATCGTCCCGACGGTTTCCTGTCCTGTCATACGAACGTTCTCTCGGTTTAGCTTTCAGCTTTTCTCTATCAATATCTTTCGGCGGATGCATGGTTTACTCCTCTGATAAAAACTCCTTGTAGTACTCCGAGATGATGCTGTTCGGAATGATGGCGCCCACCCCGTGCCGGCTAACGGTCTTGTGCCACGGAGTTCCTTGTCTGTGAGTCAGACTGGAAAGTTCAAGGGCAGAGCAGTCGCGATATACGTCATCCACCGCGTCAATAACGGAACGCTGTCTCGAATCCAGTGCACTGGAACGGTCGACCGGAGTCAGATCGATGGGTTGCCCGCCGAACGCCTTGTAGCGGTGGTAGATGCTCGGAACGACTGGGCCATAGCGCCACGCCTCAACTGGTTCGTAGAGCAAGACATCGTCCCTGAGCCCAAGCATCCAACCGTGGCTGATGTAAGCCAACTTCAGCAAGTGCATTGGTGTTGTAACAATCTCCCGTCGCAGCCACAATAGCTGCTCCGCCACCAGGCGCGTTCGGTCCACAACAGCAACCGTGGTCATTACCACGCCCCCATACCTCCACAAAACATATATCCCAAAGGGGCGGCCGCTGTCAAGAAAGAAGTGGCTCTGCACGCCCTTCGAGCGAAAGGGTTCTCCGGCCAGCCGGGTAATCGGCTCTTCGGGTTCACGGTCATGTGTGACCGTATTGGATGGCGCATTCGCACACGGCTGCTTCATGCGCCTTGGGGCTCATAGCGGACAGCCGGCGCCGAACCACTCGTCGATGCGCCGATTCAATCCCCACTTCGGCGGAAAGAACGGCCTGGGCGGAACGCCGGCCGCCCTGAATCGCTGCTTGATTCGAGTGCTGCCGGATCGTCCTTCGACCGCTGGATGGGTGACCCGCGTGTACTTCGAGACCTCGCACAACAGGTTCTGCACGTCGATAGGCTGCAGCGGCCGTGTAGGCATCCTCCAGGGAACGCGCCTGCACGACCCGCTGCGGAAACCCGTACGTGACCATGCCGCGAAGCAGACCAAGGTGTACGCGATGCTTCGGAACACCGCGCCGCCCGCCGGACGGCATGATGTAGGCGGCCGAATAAATGGGAGCGCCGGCGTCGAGGCGTGCACCCAGCAACTCGTCACACGCCGCATAGTCGAAATGAAAGGCGACGGGCGGCCCGAGATTCTGGACGATGTACTCCCACGTGTCGATCCGGTTGAAGATCTTGAACAGCAGGGTCCGGAGGAACAACGTCTGATCACTCGCGGAGGGGTCCGCGTACGCCAGCCGGATCAGATGCTGGCTGACGCGGTCCGCGGCGGAAGGCGTTCGTGAACCGGTAAGCCGACAGCACCGGGTCATCCGTCCAGGGACCGATCTCCCCGGCCAACCGCCGCAGGTAGATGCGCTGGCGCTCGGCCGCGAAACGCCAGAGAACCGGATAGAGCTTCGACGGCCGGGGCTGGGAGCGCCTCCTCACGGGAGTCACGGCCGATCTGTCATTCATCGGACGTCTCCTCGCGGCGCGGACTCCTCGGGACAGTGTCCGGCGTTCGGTTCGACAACGCGGCAGGCGAACATCCGGATCCCGGGCCTCTTCCCAGTCCACCGAAGCCGTTGCTCGCCAACACCGCCGTGACCGCCGCCGGCGCTACGCCGACTGTTCCGCCGCGGTCAACCGCGCGTCGTCCGAGAAATCGTCGGCCAGCACGTCGAGGAGGCTCTCTACGGCTCGACGCGCTCGAAGGTGGCCGGTCTTCCGCCGATCGGCGCGGGCGAAGCGGAGTTGATTTCAGCGCTGACGTTTCCGTCTAGCGCGGGAATCGGGCGATCCCATAACTGCCCCTGATCCCGCCGATCCAGATCTCATCATTCGCCTCGATGGCCACGGTGCCGAGCCTGAAGAACTCGTTTCCCTTGTAGTCCACCAGTTGCCGGACTTCAAACGTCGTCGGATCGACCTCGGCCACGCGAGCGGCCGACAGATCACAGGGATCAACGTCTTCACACCGGGTCAGGTGACCGGCGACGATGACCTTGCCGGCGGTTCCCCAGCGCACGTTGTCGACGTTGAAGCCGACCGCAATCCGGTCGACGCGCACCGGACTCTGGCCGCGTGACAGCCGCACCAGCGCCCGCTCGCTCCAGCCCCCGATGAAGAACCACTGCCCATCATCCGAGGACACGAGACCGTTGGGACCGGGCATCTGGCTACCGGGCACTTCGACCCAGTCCGTCGTGGGATGCCATTCCCAGAGCTCCCCGCCTTCGCGGTCGAAGTTCGTCGCGCCAAGATAGCCGTCCGGCAGCGCCGTAATGGAGTTGATGCGGCTGGTGCCCTCCGGCGCCGGGATGCATCCGATCCACTTCATCGTGGGCACAGCGCCGCCGACATCCAGCGCAAAGACTTCGATGGCCTCGCGCGCGCCATGACCAACCACGTAAAGTGTATGCACATCGTCGCGGCCCTCCCGCAGGGTCAGTCCGTGCGGCTGGAACACGTTGTTCGGACCGGGGCAGGCGCGATAGGTATCCCGGTCGTGCTCCGGCGGCAACGCTCCCGCGGGAAAGATCTCCTGGGCGCGGTGATCACGAAGGCTCACCGCGTAGACGGGACCTTCCGCAGCGGAGTAGCGTCCCGATGCGATTACCCAGGGGGCGCCCGGAACCGGGTAGAGATCTTCCGGATTGGTCGTGCCGCAGACGAACTTCACATCTCCGGCGGGATCGCAGGTCTGGGCGCCAAGAGGGTGCCCGCTGACAAGACCCAACACCGACGCGAGGAGCACGAGCACTCGCAACATGGCGCACCTCCAGATTCTCATGAGGCCTTGCAGTATACCAGCGCCGGCCAGCGCCCCGGACCATGGACCCGGGGCGTAGCGGCGCGCCCTGATTCGGTCGCCGTCCGATGTAGAGACCGAGCTGTGGTTGCAGCGCTTCGACGATCACCCCGTGCAGATGCATGGCCTGGTCGTCGGGGCCCGGCGGACCTGCCACCGCTCTGCGCAAGGGGCGTCGGGGTTTCGCCGGCTCGTCCTGCAGGAGTGCGCCGCTCTACGGCGCCGATCGCTGGTCCGGGAGGGCGAAGACGTAGAGCCCGTTCCCGGACGAAGGCTGGTAGATGTCCGGGCTGAGCACCCCGCTCAGGCCCCGGAAGATGCCGACGCCGGTCGGGACCGCGACGTACTGCTTGCCCCCCGCGGCGTACGAGATCGGGAACCCGTGACCGGACTGGCCGAGGCGCGTCTCCCAGAGGACCTCGCCGGTGCCGACGTCGAGCGCCCGGAAGTAGCGGTCGACGTCGCCGACGAAGGCCAGCCCGGTGGCCGTCGTCAGGACCGACGTCAGGAAGATGGCGCGCTGCTCACGGCTCCAGACCTCGTCCATCGTTCGCACGTCGTACGCGGCCAGGCGTCCGAGCATGCCGTTCGTGCCCGGCATCTCGTGGAGCTCGATGGCGGAGACCCCGAGACCTCCGCCCCCCTCCACCAGCTCGACGCGACGGCCGGTCAGCGTCATGCACACCTGGTGCAGCGGATAGATGATCACCTTCGCCTCGGGGCTGTAGCCCGATGCCTGCCAGTTGTGGCCGCCGTACAGGCTGGGGCAGGCGTCCACCGCGTCGCCGACGCCGGCGTCGCGAATGTCCCGCCGGTAACTGACGCGCCCCGTCTCGAGGTCGATCGACTCGAAGACGTCCTGGTGCAGCATCTCGACCATGTCGACGAAGGCCCCCGTGCGCCGGTCGAGCTTCCAGAGGATGGCGTCCTTGCCGGCCGTGAACAGCCACTTGTGATCATCGACGTCGACCAGCACCCGCTCGAAGACGACGTCCAGGTCGAGCGTCTCGCCCGGCACGTGCTGGAAGTACCAGGCGACCCGCCCCGTGCGCGGGTTCAGGGCAAGCGTCGAGTTCGTGTAGAGGGCGTCGTTGTAGGTCGACATCCCGCGGCTCGCCGCCACCCACGGCTTCGCCTGCGCGGTGCCGATGAAGAAGAGGTCGAGGTCCGGATCGTAGGCGCCCGGAATCCAGGTGTCGCCGCCGCCGCGCAGGTGCGGCGGGATGTCGCCCCAGGTCCCGCTGTTGACGTCGCCCGGCTGGGCGATGGTCGAGGTGCGCCAGAGCTCCTCGCCGGTGTCCGGGTCGTGGCCGGTGATGAAGCAGCCTTCATCCTCGAAGCGCTCACAGCCGTTGATGCCGCTGACGACGACGCCGTTCGCGATGCTCGGCCCGCCCGTCTGGGCGAAGCCCTTCCGGTAGTCCGCCCGCGTGGTCCGCCAGACCGGCTCGCCCGTCCGCGCGTCGAGGGCGACGAGTGCCGCGTCGTAGGTGGCCAGGTAGACCTTGTCCCGGTAGAGGGCGATGCTGCGGGTCGCGCGCCTGCTCTCCGCGTCCTCGGGATACTGATGCCGGTGCTCCCAGAGCAGCTCGCCGGCGGCCGCGTCGAGGGCCTGCACGACGTTGCCGGGGCTCGCCAGGAACATCACGCCGTCGTGGACGAGCGGCGCGGTCTGGTTGGCGCCCTCGGGCATCGCCAGCGCCCAGGCCAGGCGCAGGCCGGCCACGTTGTCGGGCCCGATCTGGTCCAGCGGCGTGTAGCCCTGGTTGTCTCGGGTGCGCCGCCAGGTCAGCCAGTCCTCCGCCGGCGGATTCCGGAGCAGCTCGTCGGTGACCGGGGTGAGGCCGGAGACCTCGCGGTTGACGAACGCGCGCAGGGCCGGCACGGCGTCCACGTCGCGGGGCTCATCCGCCAACGCCGCGTCGGACGCATCGGCCGTGGCGGGGGCGCCCCTTGCCGGAGCGGCGCCGGGCTCGCCGACGACGTCCACGGCGTCCGCGGTGAGCGCCTGCGGTCCTGCGGCATGGCCGTTCACCTGCAGCAGGTAGGCGACGATGCTCAGGTAGGTTTGGCTCGGGAGCGATCCGCCGAGCCCCGGCGGCATCTCGGCCCGCACGTACTCGTACAGCGCCGCCGCGGTCTGCGATCCCCAGTTGCCCAGAAAGCTCGGACCGGTCAGATCCGGCCCGTGCACCGCGCCCCGCAGCGTCGTTCCGTGGCAGGAGGCGCAGGAACGGCCGTAGGCCGTCCGTCCGCTTGCGGCCTGAGCGTCGAGGAATGCGCCGCCCGCCGCGGGCTGGGCCCCCGCCGGCGCCGCGACGCCGAGAACCAGCCCGACGGCGGTCAGGCCCGCGACGCCGGCGAGTGGTCGTGTCCTCCGCGACGCCCGACCGTCGCTGCATCCGCCACCATGTCCCGTGCGTGTCTGTCTCGGCATCGGCGCGTCTCCCTTCGGACAACCTCGCCGGGCCGCCCGTATGGTCCGCGATTATAGGTCGTGGGCCGGGCTCTCTGATCGCCGCGATGCTGTGCGCCCCCGAACCCGTCGCGCCCGCAGCGCCGGCCCTGCCGCCGCCCTCCTGACGCAACCTCGCCACCGCCGCAATTTCCCCCGACCACCCGGTTCATTCCGCCCCATTTCACTGGGTGAAAAAGCTCGTTCACCCGGTAACCGGATACCAGATCCGGGACCGGAACAGTCTGTGGTATCGTGTGAGGCGTCGGGCACTGGTTCCCCTTGTGGCCAACACGTTGCCCATACGGCCGAACGAGGAGAAGACGAGATGTTCAACAGGATCACACCCGTGCCCGCTGCCGGCGCCTCGAGCACGCCGCCAACAACGTCGCGCCGAGCCTTTGGACGACGTCTCGGCCTGTCGGCCGCCGGAGCGGCCCTGGCGGGATGCTCGGCGTCCGAGCCCCCGGCCGACTCGGCGCTCGCCGAGGCGGTGGTCAACCAGGAGTTCGTGCCGGCCCAGGATGCTGCGGCACAGGCCGCCGTCACTCCAGACGCCGCCCTCACGCTCCTTGCCGACGGCAACGCCAGATTCGTCGCCGGAACTCCTGCCCGCCGCGACTACGGCGGCCAGATTCGAGCGACCGCCGCCGGGCAGTACCCGTTCGCTGTCGTGCTCGGGTGTATCGATTCCCGGGTCCCCATCGAGACGGTCTTCGATCAGGGGATCGGGGACATCTTTGCGGCCAGAGTCGCCGGCAACATCGTGAACACCGAACTACTCGGCAGCATGGAATTCGCCTGTCGACTCGCTGGGGCGAAGCTCGTGGTCGTCCTCGGACACACCTCGTGCGGCGCCGTGAAGGGGGCCATCAGCAGCGCCCGGCTCGGCAATCTCACGCAGCTCGTGCAGAAGATCGAACCAGCCGTGGAGGCGGTCGAAGGCGAGCGCGATGTCGACAACGCCGACTACGTCGACGGGGTCGCCGAAGAGAACGTGCGCATCGTGATCGCGGAGACCCGCCGAGAAAGCTCCGTACTGGCCGCGATGGAGCAGGAACGAGAGATCCGAATCGTGGGCGGGATGTATGACGTCTCCACCGGCGTCGTGCGCTTCATCTGACCCCATGCCGCGCGTGTTGATCGGCGCCCTTCTTCTCGCCGGCGCGATGCTGTCGCCCCGTGCGGCCCTGGCGCAGACGCCGGTCGACAGGGACCAGCTCGGCGCCTGGTACATGCTGTACTGGTCGACTCGCTTCGACGACTCGGCGATGGGATTGCAGGGTGACGTGCAGCACCGCAACTGGAATCCGGGAACCGACCTGGAGCAGTTGCTGATCCGGGCCGGCCTGACCTACGCCCTGCCCGAATCCCCGGTGCTGGTAACGGGTGGTTTGGCGCACATCACGAGCGGCGCCTTCGGCGACAGCGACGCGACCAGCGCAGAGCGACGCGTGTATCAGGAGGCGTTGGTTCGCCAGTCTTTGGGACGGGTCGTTTCTCTGCGCCACCGCTACCGGTACGAACAGCGTTGGGTTGACGGCCAGGACTTCCGGACACGGTTCCGCTACGCCCTGTTCGGCGATGTCGCGCTGAATGGACGAGGGACCGGCGACGGGTCGATTTATCTGGCGCTGTACAACGAAGTCTTCATGAACGGGGAACTCGAAATCGGGCGCGGCAGGACTGTAGAGCGCTTCGACCGCAACCGGTTCTACACCGCACTCGGCTTCGGAGTCGGCGACCGGTCCCAAGTCCAGGCCGGCTACATGATCCAGACGTTGGCAGGTGGTTCGAAGGGGCAGATCCAGATCAGTCTTCACGCATCCTTCTGATGCGTCTGTCCTCTTCATGGCGACCTCCTGGTCCGCTGGTCGTCGTTGGGCGGGACGCCTTGGCTGAGAAACTCGTACACGTTGGACATGACCCGGTCGATGTCCCGCAACTCGCACTCCCAGATCGTCAAGACTCTCCAGCCGGCCTGCTCGAGCGCGGCTGCGCTGTTTCGGTCGCGCCGCCGGGTTGCAGCCAGCTTCGGTTCCCAGAAGCTGACGTTCGATTCGGGCAGCCCGGCTTTGGGACACTGCGGATCGGAGTGCCAATGCCAGAAGCAGCCGTGCACGAAGATCACTGCGCGGCGCCCCGGCAGCACCAGGTCGGGAGTACCGGGCAGGTCCCGGCGGTGCAGTCGAAACCGATAGCCCATCCGGTGCACGATGGACCGCACGATGCGCTCCGGCTTCATGTGGCGGGACCGAATCCGCGACATGCACCGCGACCGATCGAACGCGCTCAGGTTATCGGCCACACTCCAATCCGCTCGAAAAGAGCCTCCCTGCCTCTTGCCTGCCGCGGGCCGTGCCCGTATCGTTCGGCCGCGGCACGCCGCGGAGCCGAGCAACAGTCATCGAGATGACCGCGTCGAGTCTCGTCGCCCCTTCCACCTCCGTCGCGGGCGGGTTGCACGCCGGTCGCAGACGGCCCGGTTGCAAACGCTATTCCTCCACTTGGCTGAACGCCCGCGCGCAGCGCAGGTAGTAGCGGATCTCGGAAAAGGTGGTCGGCAGCACCGTTTCGTCCGCCCGGCGGCGGGGTGCGGCCGGCGGGAGATCGTTCGGCGGCAGCTCGTCCGCCGGGGGCGTGTCCCGCATCACCTCAGCATCATCCAGCCGCGCCGAGAAGGGCGATTCCTTGCGACTTCTCTTTCCGCCGGGCAGCAGCTTGGCGTGTGTAACGTACAGGAACCGCTCGGCCCGGGTCATGGCCGTATAGAAGAGCCTGGCCTCCTGCTCGCGGCTGTTGCCGTACGCGAGTCGTGGGGGCTGAATCGCGTCCCCGATAGCCTCACGCGGAAGCCAACCGTCGTATTCGCTGTTGCGACCGGGGAAACGCTGGCGCTCCGCGTCGACGATGAACACGACCGGGTACTCGAGACCCTTGGCCTTGTGCACGGTGGATACGGTCACGGCGTCGGGACGCCGCACGGCGCCGTCCGTCGCCGTCTGGTAGCCGCCCTCGGCGATGTTCTGCATGAAGTTCAAGATGCCGCCGAACCTCTGGGCCGTGTCGATACTGACGTACACGGTCTCGACATCCTGCAGCAGCCGGCTCAGTACGCCGATGTCCGCCGCCGCTCCCTCGTCCAGGGCGGCGCCCGCGAAGTCGCACGCTGCGAGCAGATCGTGGAGAAGCTGCTGCGGGAAAACGCGCCGCCGTTCCACCGCGATCGGCGTGTGGATGCGTCGGCCCCAGTCCGCGTACAGGTCGGTCACGGCCGTGGGCCGCACCCCGGGAAACAGCGGTCGAACGCATTCTAGGACGAAGCGGAGCACGGTGTCGCGATCGGGTGACTCGTTACGGAGCAGTTCCATCGCCTCGCGGAGCACGGCGACATGCGGGCGTCCGAACACGCTGCCGCCAGCCTCCAACGTGTACTCTATGCTGCGCCCGTCGAGCGCCTCCGTGAAGGCGGTCGACCTGGCGGTCTCGTCGTCTTGTTCCGGGCTTCCCGTCGATCTCATCAGGACGGCGAAGTCGGCTTGAGTGAGCCCCCTCACCTGCTCGCCGTCGTGGTAGGGGCTCCCGAGCATCGCTGCAATCCGGCCGGCCACCCATTCGGCCTCCGTCCGGCGGTCCTCGAACCCGAACACCCCGAGCTGATGGGAACCCTCGCCCAGGTCAGCGGTCGGCGACTTCAACAACCGGTTGGCGCCGATCTCGGCGCGCACGAACGCATCCGCGCTGCACACGATCAACGGGGTGCTGCGGAAGTTGTGCGCCAGCGTGTGTCGGCTTGCCTCGGAGTTCCGGTCGTGGAAATCCAGGATGTTCTGAACGTTTGCACCCCGCCATCCGTAGATGCTCTGGTCGTCGTCGCCCACCGCCGTGAGCATCTCGCACTTCGACCTGAGAGCCCGAATCAGTTGTTCCTGAAGCGGGTTCGTGTCCTGATATTCGTCCACCAACAAATGGCGGACCCCGCCGATCGCGTCGAGCGTGGCCGGGTCGCCGGCCCTCAGACGATCGACGATCAGCCTGATCATCGAAGAGAAATCGATGTAGTTCGCCCGGTCCAGCGAATCGCGGAGCCACGCCAGCGTTTCGCCGAGACTCCGGTCGTGCGAAGTCACCTCGTCCAGATCCAGAACCTCATCGTGCAGGTTCGCCCAGGCGTCGGCCAGACCGGTAATCCTGGCGAAGTAGCGCTGGGCTCGGTCCTGGAAGCGCTGGATGCCCAACTCCGGGTAGCGGGAGATCAGGAACAAGTGGAGACCGTTCTGATCGAGAACGTCGAACTGGCGGTAACGCGCGTCGACCCGCACGAGCATCTCACGGCAGAACCCGTGGATCGTCCCGATGCGGATCTTTCCGACTTCCGTAGGCGGCCGCCCGGTCTTCTGCAGCGCGGTCGCGACGCGCTGTTGAATCGAGTCGGCCGCTTTCTCCGTGAACGTGAACGCGACGACCGATGCGGGGTCGGCGCCGCGGGAGATCAACCACGCGATCCGGTAGGCCAGCGTCCGGGACTTGCCGGAGCCCGCGCATGCGATCACGAGGACGTCCGCAGCCTCGTCCGTCGCCGCTGCACGCTGTTCGTCGGTGAGCTCCTGCCGCAGGATCTCGTCGATGTCCGTGGATCCGTTCATGCCGCCGCCCCCGCGGCGCCGGTGGGCATCCGGCGGAGAATCCGGGCCTGCGCCTCCACGAAACCGGGCGGTATCGCATTGCCGGCAAGCTCCGCCGCGGCGTACTTGCCGCGCCGCAACGAGACTCCGTGATTGGCGGGGAACCCCTGCAGCAACAGAGCCTCGCGAACAGTGAGCGCCCGATCCTCCTCGGGGTGCAGGAACCGCCCCTTGCTGGGATTGATGCAGCCCCCCGTGATCGTCGGAGCCGGGCGGTCCCACGCCATCCGTGCATAGATGTTGCGTCCCCAGCCGTACCCGTGCAAGGCGGCTCGGCGGTGACACTCGAGTTGCTCATCGTCCGGCAGGTCGGCACGGCTGCCGCCGTCTCTGGGAATCGCGGCGATGACGGCGCGGACGCGCTCCGCGCGCCGTTCGCCGTGGTCGTGCAACGGATCTCCCGAACGCCCTGCCCTGCCAGCGAGCCCGCCGATGGCGTCCCGCACCGTCCGCCGTTCTGCGTCTCCGCCGGCCAGACCGGGTTTCCCGCCCCGGGCCGCGACGAGCACCAGACGGCGGCGCTGCTGCGGCGTCCCGAAATCGGCGCTGTCCAACACCTTGCTGTCGTAGAGATAGCCGCAGGCCGTGATGCCGTCCGTGAACTCCCTGAACAAATCGGCGCCCGCAAGTCCGGGGACGTTCTCCATCAGCACGCAACGAGGCCGGAGTTCCCGAACCAACCGCAGGAAGTCGAGCACAAGGTCGTTGCGGTCATCGTCCACCGCTGCCCCCCGGCCCCTGGTTCGGATCGCCGAGAACCCCTGACAGGGCGGACACCCGGCGAGCAGATCCAACTCGCCTTCACGCAAGGAGGCGGCCCGCAGCAACTTGGACGCCGTGTCCGGTTCGCGTACGTCGCCCGCGACGACCGGGACTCGCCGGAAATTCATGCGGTAGCTCTCCACGGCGAGCGGCAGAACGTCAATCGCCGCAACGACGCGAAAGCGCGCCCGGCGCAGCCCGAGGCTCAGTCCGCCCATACCGCAGAACACGTCGATTGCCGTAGGCCAGCGTCGGCTGACTCCCGCTACATCCTTCAACTGCACACCCGCCTCGCCACCTCTGCCCGCCTGTCGGAACAGCAGTATTGTAAGTCGCCGCGGCGGGGGCGCCCCTTGCCGGTGCGGCGCCGGGCTCGCCGACGATGGCCACGGCGTCCGCGGTGAGCGCCTGCGGCCCCGCCGCATGGCCGTTCACCTGCAGCAGGTAGGCGACGATGCTCAGGTAGGTTTCGCTCGGGAGCGATCCGCCGAGCCCCGGCGGCATCTCGGCCCGCACCTGCCCGGTGCGATCATCTACCGCCCGCGTCAGCGTCATTCCTTCGACTGCCACGCCAATCTCCGTCAGGGTCGCCTCGTTCTCGACCGTCCCCGGCATCCCCGCGATGTCCTCGCCGACCGTCCGGCACCAGGCGGCCTCGACCTTCATTTCGAGAGAAAGGCAGCGTCCAGAGTGTACGCGGATCGACGGCGGTCGCCGAACGCGGCCGGCGCTTTGTCTGGCAGATCTACTCGCATTCGTCGCAGGCGCCGTCTCCGAGACCAGGGGCCGCGGAACTGTTGAACGTCCGCGGATCCCCGATGGCCCACATGGCCCGGATGGCTGGGCCGGGATGTTCAGTCCCACAGGCAACGGAGACGCGGATGCTCTGTGCCCGCGTGGTTGACAAGACGCAGGGCGGGGTGCCGAAGCGGACTTCCTCCGCGGCTGCCCCCGGTGCCCGATGACCCGCTACCTCTGAAGTTGGGAACATTCTACTTGACAAAAAAGTGGGATCTTGTATATTTTGATGGTGCGGGTCATCGCGAAGAAGCGGCTCCGGGAGTTCTGGGAGCGGCATCCGGCAGCCAGAGAACCGCTTCTCGCCTGGTTTCGGGAGGTCGAACGGGAGGACTGGGCTACGCCGGCCGCGGTGAAGGCGAAGTACCGCAGCGCCAGCATTCTCGGCGGCGACCGGGTGGTTTTCAACGTGAAGGGCAACGCCTATCGGCTGGTCGTGAAGATCAAGTACGCGTACCGCGTCGTCTACGTGCGATTCGTCGGCACGCACGCCGAGTACGACGCCGTGGACGCCAGAGAGGTGTGACGATGGCCGACGTCGAACCGATTCGGACCGAGGCGGACTACGAGACCGCGCTGGCGCGGATCGACGCGCTCATGGACGCAGAGCCCGGCAGCCCGGAAGGCCGTGAACTCGACGTGCTGGTCGACCTCGTCGAGCTGTACGAGAGCCGGCACGATCCGATGGGATACCCCGATCCGGTGGCCGCCATCGAGTTCCGCATGGAGCAGGCGGGCCTGAGTCCGCGGGATCTGATCCCGTTCATCGGCAGCCGCGCGAAGGTCTCCGAGGTCCTGTCCGGCAAGCGTGCGATCACGATGCCGATGGCGCGGGCGCTCCACGAGCACCTCGGGGTCCCCGCCGACGTGCTGCTGCGCCGGCCGGACGACACCCTCGACCAGCCGCTGGCGGATCTCGACTGGCGCCGGTTTCCGCTCAAGGCGATGGCGAAGCGCAGGTGGATCCCGGACGTCCCCGACATGGCGGCGCGGGCCGAAGAACTGCTCGGCACGCTGATCGAGCGGGCCGGCGGCCGGCCCGTTGCCTCCGCGGCGCTCTACCGCAAGACCGACACGCTGCGAGCGAACGCCAAGATGGATCCCTATGCGCTGAAGGCCTGGTGCTGGCAGGTACTGGCGACCGCGAACCGCGACCGACCGCACGGCGACTATACGGCCGGCACCGTGACCTTGGGTTTCCTCGAGCAGGTCGCGCGGCTGAGCTGGTCGAAGGAGGGGCCGAAGCAGGCGCAGGAGTTCCTTGGCGACAACGGAATCCCCCTGGTGATCCTCGAGCACCTTCCGCGGACCTATCTCGACGGGGCCGCGCTCCGGCTCGGCGACGGACGACCGGTGGTCGCGCTGACGTTGCGCTACGACCGGCTCGACAACTTCTGGTTCTGCCTGCTGCACGAGCTGGCCCACGTCGGCCGGCACATGGACAACGACGCCGGCCACGCCTTCATTGACGACCTGACGCTACGCAGCCTCGATGAAGGACGGCAGGATCCGCGGGAGGCGCAGGCCGACGAATGGGCGGAAGAAGCGCTCATCCCGCGGACGACCTGGGAAACCAGCACGGTTCAGGAACACCCGACGCCGATGGCGGTGTTGGATCTGGCGCAGGCGCTGCACGTGCACCCGGCGATCGTCGCCGGACGGGTGCGGTACGAACGACGGAACTACCGTCTGCTCTCGCAATTCGTCGGAACCGGCGAGGTTCGTCGGCAGTTTCGTTGAGGTGGTCGGCCAGCCGCCGCGCGTCTTCGTTCCTCGGGCGCTCACACGTCACCGTCGTCCATCACCGTCAGGTCGCGCGGGTTCGACGTGCCAACGCCGCCCCTCCCGACGCAGGTCGCCTTCGAGCGACACGCTCCAGCGGTTGTCGTGCGCTTTCGTTATCCTGCTGTATTCCGATGGACTGAAGTCCGCCTTGACCGACGTCAGTGCACCGTCGATGACCGCCTTGATGGTTGCCCGGCCTTCTGGCTCGGCCTGGCCACGGGCGAGGGCCGACACGTACCCCTCGATGCGCTCATCGACCCGCTCCTGCCGGTCGCTCAGGATCCGGGCCGCCTCGCGGAGCACCGGAGCATCCGGCGGCTGAAAGGTCACGGCCGCGCGCCGCTCGTCGTCTTCCTCGCTTGCGGGTCGCGTGAGCGCCCAACTGACGGATACTTCCAGCCCGCCGCCGACGCCGATCAACTCGGCGGCGGCCGTGCACAGGTTCGCACTCACGCCGTCCGGGACCCGCTGATCGAAGGCCCGAATGTGGTCCCCGCGATTGACCAGATCCGTGGCCTCGCGCGCCGCCCGAAGCCCGGCGACGAGCGTGCGGTTGGCGCGGCGTTCGAACGGTGGCGCGAACAGGTCCGTCTGCTCCGGCTCGGCCAGGGACGGGGAAACGGGAACCCGCAGGTTGACGACGAAGCTGCCGGGTTCGGTGGGTCCCAACCGGACGCCGGCCAGGTAGGTGGCCGCCCGTTCATGACGCCCGGCACGGAACCGACGTTGAGGGCGCAATGCGGAGCAGGCGGCGGCAAGAAGCAGCTTGCGGGAGCCGGTAAGCAGGTCGACGCCCGCATCGAGCGCGAGCGAGTGATCATCGGGCGCCCCGGGCAGTCGGACGCGAATCAAGCGGCGCCATCCCTGCCACCCCGATGCGCTGCTCCAACCTCCAAGAGTCAGTCCCACGCCTCTCGCGCTCTCTCCGGAAGAGCCGCCGCCTGCTGCCTCAGTGCGCCACGGGTCGAGACAATCGCGATCAGCCCACTCAAGCGCTCAGTGTCTTGCCCGGACTCTGGCCCGTGCGCGCAGCCGAGCTTCGATCTGCGTATACAGCCTGGGGGCCTGGAGCCGGAGCTGCGGTTCCACGCGGTCGCTGATGACCGTCGCGAGCGCATATGGCTCGCCTTCGAATGACAGATTCGCGCCCCAAGCCGGGTCGTTACGCGTCACCACGACGAACCAGGATTGGCCGCGTATTGTCCGCGAGGGCTCCTTGAACGTCCATGTGGATGCCTGAACGGTCCCTCTGGACCGGGCTGTTTCCGAGAATCGGCGGCCGGTGCCATGTTCCGGTATGCTCGCGGCGTCGGCCCTGTCGACCTTGGCGTTGAACCAACGGGCGACTTCATCGAGTGAATCCGCCCGGACGAACTTGAAACTGATGAAGGCGGCCCGGTAGTCGATCCGCGTGGTCCGCACGGCGGGACGGAACGCAAGCGCGATGGATATTTCGCGGGCCCGCCTGCCGCCTTGCCAGAATTCATCGGGAACCGGTATCTCGTAGAAGTGGTGGCGACGGTTCTCGATGGCCTCCTCGGTCCAGAGCGTCACGCAGTCTTCGAGGGACCGGTACAGCGCGGATCGATCCACTTGGCCGTAGCCCGTGACGTTGCGAAGCGCTTCGACGTCGTCGCCGAAAAGGTCGGTAGAGGCGCCCGGCGTTCGTGCATGCGCGACCAGTAACGCCCGACAGAGATCTGCACTCGCTCGCGGGTGTTCGGCGAGAATCCTGGCCGCGGCGTTCGCGACGCGCGGCGCGGCGAAGCTCGTGCCCGAATCTTCCGCGAACGGCCGCCCAGCCGCGAAATCGCGCGAGATCGACAACTCGCCGACTCCGTGACGCCCCAAACTCAGACGATTTCCGGCGCGGGCATCTACGACGCCGTTTCCGCCGTAGTCCACCAGATCCGGCTTGATGGCGCCCCTCACCGATGGTCCATGTCGTGTGAAGGGGGACGGTTGGCCGATTCTGGCGACTGGAGGATAGCCGGGATCGTTCGGCCAACGCTCATCGCGCTCGTGGCGTGCGACGCTGCCGACAGTGATCGCGTTCACCGCGGGAGCAGGGTCGAGCAACGACGCGCCGGCCTTGGTCAGATAGTCCGGGTACTCCGCGCGCCAATCGTCAGGGCCGCCGTCGTCGCCAAGAAAGTTCCCCGTGGGAACGACGAACAGTACGTCGAGCTCTCGACTGAGCACATCCAGCGTCACCGCCAGTCCCGCTACGTGCCGGCCCCGGTAGGGTTTGTTGAGGTCCCCGTAGGACAGATTGAAGACGCGACACCCGTAGTTCCCGACGAAGTACCGAACCGCCCGCTCCACCTGATTCTCGATCAACTCGGCGGCACCTTCGTTGCGTTCGTTCAGAATCCGGCCGCTGAAGAGCCTCAGAGCCGGCACGAAACGGCCCTTGCGAAGGCCGTCGGCCACGTCATCGTAGAGAGCGATGCCCGACACGAACGTACCGTGTCCGTGCTCGTCGGCGGCCGGTGCGCCGGGCAGGAAGCTCTGCGCATCGCCCACGGCCGAGGCCAGCAACGGGTGGCCCGCGACGATTCCCGAATCGAGAACTGCGATTCCCGGCGCGTCGTCGGGAGGACGCGGCGTTGGCTCCAACCGGTGAACGTCCGCAAACACCAGCGCCCGCTCGAGGCCGACTCGCGCCGGCAGGTCCACGGTGCGGACGTCCCGATGGAGAAGCAGATCTTCCGCCAGCGCGCGAGTACACTGAATCCGATATATCGTCAGATGGGGCTGCCTCACCGAGTCGAGGGTCTCCCCGCGGCGTTCCGTCATCCAGCGTTCGAAAGCGTCGCGCAACCTCAGCGCTTCATCGGCTCGCTCCAGCGGCCACAGCTCCGCATCGACCACGAAGGGTTCCTCGCCCGGAAGCCCCTCGCGCTTCAATGCCCAGCCGATCCGATCGTCACGAGTCCAGCGATCCAGATCCCGCAGCGCGTACAGCACCTGTCTGTATGACACGTGCTCACCGCTCTCGAGGCTGGCGAGCCTAGCCTCGAACGCCGCAAGTTGCTCATCACTGCCGAACGCCAGGAGCAGCGAATCGTCCTCCTGACTCACCATGTGGACGTTGCCTGTGGCTTTCGCGACATCCTCCGGAGACACCTTGTCGGCGAGCGTGATCTTGATGAGCTGTCGCTCGTCGTAACCTCCGACATCCTCGTCGCTTGCAGCGCGGGCGGCCTGCAGGCGCGCCCTGAGCACCGCCGCGTGCCGCTGTGGATCAGCCGGCGTACCCGTTGCGGGAAAACCACGCCGAGACCGCCGTTCCGTGACCGGCTCCTCCCGCGCCAACTCCAGATGCGGATGACTGCTCCCCGCGCCGTTCGCCATCAGCTCTTCATTTCGGCGCGCCTTCTCGTGCGCCGCAACCCCGCCAACGCGCGGCGGCGGGCGGCATCAAGGTGTTCAAGGCGCAACCGCGCCTCGCCGCCTTCCAGAACCGTCGCCTTGACCGCCCGACGGACGACGCGCTCCACATCGGCATGCGTAGCGTCCTTGAACCAGCCGCGCGCCACCACGTCCTCGATGTCGAAATCGTGCCGAACGCCACGAAGCTTCACGGCCAGCAATCGGCGGACCTGCGCGGACGTCGGCCGGCGCAGGAAAAGCACTTCCTCGAATCGGCGCCAGACCGCGCTGTCGAGCATCCCGTCGTGATTGGTCGCCGCAACGAGGATACTGCGTCCGCCATAGGCGTCCAGCATCTGGAGGACGGCGTTGACGACGCGGCGCAGCTCGCCGTGCTCCGACGGATCCTCGCGCTCCTTGCCCAGGGCGTCGAACTCGTCGAACAGGCCGACCACCGGATGCGTCGCAAGGAAGTCGAACACCTTGCGGAGGTTGGCGGCGGTCTCACCGAGGAAGGAAGAGACCACGCTGTCGGTGCGCACGATCGCCAGCGGCCGACCGAGTTCGAAGGCGATGACCTCGGCGGTCAGGGTCTTTCCGCAGCCCGGCGGACCGTACAGCAGCACCCGGTCACTGGGGCGGAGACCGTGGGCCTTCAGGATCTCTTCGCGATTGTGTTCGCGGAGAAGTTCTTCAACGAGCGACCGGTTGCCAGGCGACAGCACGATGTCCTCTAGACCCCGGACGGGTTCGCGCACTTCCAGCAACGGAAAACCGCGCTCGCGATCTTCGGGAATCCTGTCGGTCAGCTTGCGCAACGCCGGTGACGCCGTCGTGGGCGGACGTCCGTAGAGAATGGTCTCGAGATCGTTCGCGAGCAAATGATGCTGTTTCTGCCGCTCTTCAGCGATCACCTCCTGTGCCGCGCCGCGGAAGGCCTCGACGTCGCCTTCGGCTCCGGACCGGATGAGCTGTCTCAACAGCTTGCCGTTCGCCACGGTTCGTTTCCCTGATCGGCGGCGCTTTCCTGGTAGCCTTCAAGTCACGAATCAGGACTCTAACTCTTCATGAATCAGCGCCCCGCATCCCTAGCGGCCTTCTCGATCCAATCGCCCAGGTTGGTGTACCCCTCGTCACGATTCCAGTAGTAGAACTCATAACCCTTCGGTATCTGGCCGCACCGTTGCGTCGTGCTTCCCCGGAGGTCCTTGATCTCATATTGGACATACCTACTGGCGCACGTGTGAGATCCGACCAGCACGACCGTGACCGACGTGCCGTGGAGCTGTTCCCGGATCCACTTCTTGATGGCTGCGTCGCCGCCTCTCTTGATCTTTTCGAAGTCGGCGGCATCCACGAAGCCGGCCGCTTCCTTTCCCTGGGTGACCCAGCTATTGCGGACCACCATGGCGCGGGATACGTCGTGTTCGTACTCGAAACTGAAAAACACCCTGCGTGCCATTACGGACATCCTCCATGCAATGAGTTGATAAGTAAGGCGAGGCCGGCGGACAACGCCGCCAGTATGCCGTAGAACCCGATCAGCGTCCTGGAGAAAGTGGCACCCAGCCAAGTCCGAACACGACCTGTCCTGAACGGACCGACGTCCATCGAGAAGTCTATCTCACTGTCTTCCAGTCGCCGGACGTGATCGTACAGGGCGCGGAACAGACGCTCCTGCCACAGGAAGTAGCCGTCGAGCCCCCAGAAGACGACGACCGGCGCCAGCACAACAGGAGCGAGCTCAAGGCGCTCTTCCCGCGCCAGCAGAACGAACAGGGCGGAAACCAGGACCACGGTCCAGCCCTTCATCCGGAACGAATCGGTCGCGAGACGGTTGACCACACACTGAATGAACTCGAGGTGCTTGAGTTTCGCTTCCATCAGCATCCTCCGACGGGGGTCACTCGCCGGACCGGTGCCCCCACAGCGTACCCGACCGGGCACCCGTTGCGGAAGCGCCAGGCTCGCTGGACGCCCCGGAGCGCGCGATCACGCGGTTCCAGTCGCCGCGTCCGCCGCAAGCCGGCGCGCCTGCCGGTCGAGAACCCGGATCGCTTCCTGAATGGCTTCCACCTCCCGACTCTCGAAGTACGCCTTGCCGCACTGTCCGCACACCCAGGCCGGCACGGTGTCCAGCAGCAGGTGGTACCCGCGCCGATCCACGTGAAAGGGGGCGGTCGCAGACTTCATCTCGCCGTTGCAGTGGATGCACTTCATGGGGACCTCCTGGTACGCCGGTCGTCGTTCCATTGACTCTCCGAAGGAAGTATGCCGTGATGATGGCGAGGAAGTCGTCCTTGGGCGAACACACGACCATGGATGCTTCGTCCTCCGATGCCTCCGCCGCACAGCAGGCAACTGTGGCCGCGGGCGTCTTCGGGATAGTCCTCGATCAGGTCACCGCCATCGACGACCATGTGCACTTCACGTGGTTCAATCATCCTGTCCGGCCGGTCCATTTGACGGACCGCTGGGGCAGAAAGACCACGCGTCGCCGCGCAGCCTGCCTCACCCGCTCGACCATCTCCTCGGATTTCACGACCCGCTCTCCGGGCGATCGTCAGTCATCGGACGCTCCCCAGAGCGGGCGTGTTTCGGCCGCGCGCAACCCGGCGGACCGGCGAGCGACCGGGCGCACGGGCGAGCGTGCCGCCGCCTTGGGCCGCAACGCCGACCGGCCGGCGCGCGTCTCCTCGGCGGCGCGCTGAGCGTTGAGCTCCAGCAGCCGCGCGAGGACCTCGTCGCGAACCCCATCCGGCCAGCGGTAGCGGTACGGCTTCTTCCTGGCACCCCACTCCGCCTCGTCGATCGCGTAGTCGAGCAGGAACTCGCAGTCGGAGGGGATGTCGCGCCAGCCGTAGCAGCCCGTGGCAGAAGTGTGTCTCGCTGAGTCGCCTGTTCAAGTGGCTTGGCGATGAGCGATTGGGCCGTTGAGCGCGGTCGGCGCCCACTGGAGGCCCCAGAAGGGCCTCAGACGCCCCCAGAGGCCGATCTGACACTCGATCCAGCGGAAAATGGCCGAAAGAGCCCGCCCCTGCAGGCTCCGGGGCGTGCCGGTGCCCGTCCGGCGGCGCAGGAGCAGCGCCAGGTTGCAAGCCGCCGCCTGGATGAGCACGCGCTTGCGAACCTCCTCATGACCGCGCACCCACACCCGCCGCATGCCCCCGGTCTCATACTGATGAGCGAACGGACGCTCCACCAGCTCCCCACGCCGCCGTTGCAGACGACGACCCCGAGCCCCACGAGTACGCCGGCGGTTCCCATACAACGCCTTCTGCGCAGCCCGTTTCTCCGGCGGCGTCTCGCCCGTCCGCTTGTCCTGCCAGCGGCGCGGGCCGCGCTCCGGCTCCGAGATGTAGCTGCGGACCTCCATTCGTCCAGCGCAACCAGCGTCGCGTCGCTGTGATACCCCTTGTCCGCCACCACCTCCTCGACCTCACGTCCGTCCGGCTGCACCGCCTCCACCTGCTCCGACGCCTTCGTCAGCGTCTCCGGCAGCGTCGCCGTATCGCCCTCCGATGCGTCCTGCACCGTCACCGCTACGACGGCACCCGTGTCCATGTCGACCCCGTGCTCCACCTTGTGCGCCAAGTGCGTCCGACCGTCCTTCATCTTCGTGATCTTTGCGTCCGGGTCCTGCGGGGACTGCCAGTCCTTGTTCGACGCCGTCTTGTCCTTCCGCGACCGGTCGAACCGCGCCAATTCCGCCCGCGTCGGCGTCGCTATCCCAGACGCCTCCGCCAACCCCTGCAGAAACGCGTCGTACGATTCTCCCGTGTCCCGACGCTCGATGCTGCGCATCGCCGCGTTCGCTTCCAACGTCGTCGCGTCAATGCCGATCGTCTTCCCCCGAACCAGGTCCGCCTCCGCCGCGCGCTCCAGCACCCACGTGAACACCGCCTCGTGCGTCTCGTCGTCGATCCGCCGGCGCGTCCGCGACAGCGTCGAGTGGTCCGGCGCCGCCTCCGTCAGGTCCAGGCCCAGAAACGACCGTAGACTCAGCGAATCGGCCACCCGCCACGCAATTCCCCGCTCCGACGACACGCCCTCGAAGAACCCGATGAACAGCAACCGGAAGTACCGCCCCGGCTGCAGACTCGGACGGCCCAGTCGTTCCGCGTAGAAGCTCGAGCACAACCTCTCCACGAAGGCGTCAAACCCGGACTCCTCCAGAATCCGGTTCAGCCGCTCGAAGAACGGATGTCCATCGCTCGTCGGAAGGTCCTCGCTGTGCACCCACATCGGCGGCGCCTGCCGCGCCGCCGGTCGCTTGCCCATCGCCATGCAGGCAGTGTAGGACACGCGGCGGGATACGTCGAGTCCGCGCCCGACTTTTGCCACAGGCTGGTAGGCGTCGAGGACGGCGCGGTCCATGGCGGCGTGCAGGCTGCGGAGGGTGACGATCTCGGGCGCGTTGTCGTACGGGTCGTGGAAGCGATTGTACGTCTTCGTCAGCCCTTCCCCGTTCGTGACCATCAGATCGGCGCGGAACGCGTAGCAGGTCTCGCCGGCAGTCTCCAGGTCGGTGCAGGTCTCCCATACCTCGGGAACGGAAACGTCTCGAAACAATCGGACGGCGTGTAGCGGAGATCGTCCTTCATTGTCGGCCCCAAGAACGCCGACCAAGCTTGGTGGAAGCGAGATTGCAACAAGGCGAACGCAGCGTACGCGGCCAAGGGAAACACGATGAGCGTGTGACTGAACACCATCTGCGCCGGCAGAAAGACCAGCGCCTGAACGTTGGATGTCTGGGGGGTTACCAGCACCCGATCCAATTCCGAGGTCGCAACGAAGAGTTCCGGGCGTAGTCTCTCGAACTGCCACCATGGAGCGGTCGAGTGACTTGCCCGCTGCCCGTGCGCTCTTGCCTCAACAATCGCCAGCAACTCCGGCCAGTCCGCCGCCACCGGATCGGGATAGTCGAGCGGCACGGTCGGCGCTCGTCGCAGTGCTCGGCGTCGCTCTTCGTCGGCATCCGCCCACGACTCCCCAACATCCCATCCAACATATCCAACATCCCCCCGCCGCAACGGCCAGTCGCGGAAGTTGATCACGTAGCGATGGTGCGCGTGCGTCGGGCTCGTGTTCACCTCCTGCCCGCCGATGTACGGGAAGATCACCTCCCGGTTCCGCGGATCCTCCTCGATCAGCCGCCGCATCTCGGCAAGCGGCATGGCGACCCCCTTCGTGTCCGTGTCGTCGAAGGTGAAGCCCATGCCGAGCACGTAGCTCCCCACGAAGCTTTTCCCGGCGTTCGCCGCCAGCCGCGCCGGGTCGCCGTGGCCGCCGCGGTGGAAGAGAAACGCGGTGATGCGATCCGTCACGGCGTCGTCGAGACGCCGCACGCCGGTGAACGGCCCCTTGTGGACGTGCAGCACGCTCACCACGACCGCCGCCAGTCCGGGCCACGGCACCCGGCGGCGCGCCCGATATATCTCGCCGCCGTGCGTGCAGATCCACCGCCGCCCGGTGGAGCGCGTGTCGCCCTGGGCGATGGTGTTGGTGGCGATGAGGCCGAAGGCGCCGCCCCGGCGGACCAGATCGAAGGCGCGGCGGAAGAAGTGCGCCACCAGGTCGGCGTTGCCGTGGCTGCCGGCGTGGACCTGCTTGAGCCAGTCGGGGTAGCCGGCGACGTTGGCCGCCGCCACCGTATTCTTGCCCGCGAACGGCGGGTTTTCCGACAATCGCATCGAACCCGGGATTCTCCCGCTCGAAGACCTCCGGGAACTCGATCTCCCAGTGGAACGGCGCGAGCGGCGGCTCGGCGTCCCGCAGCTCCGCGAGCCAGCTTCGGGGGCGGTGCGTCTCGCCGCGCACGACCGCAGCGGCGAGCTGCGTGCGCATCGCCTCGCGCTCTTTCGGCTTCGCCTTCTCGAAGAACGCGGCCAGGACCAGATCGCCGAAGGCGCCGGCCGCGTGCAGCTCGTCGCGGGCGTCGCGCCACCACCGGCGCCGGTCCTGGTCGGACACCTCCTCGCCGGCCTCGCGGATGCGTGCACGGAGCGCGGCGATCTCCGCCAGGTGCTCGCGGATGCGCATGACCTCGAAGCCGGCCTGGAACTGCGGCGCGTCCCCCTTCCAGTGGAACGCCTCGATCTGCCGCCGCGACAGGCCGACCAGTGAGTCGCCGTGCCGCAGGGCGTGGTCCAGGAAGGTGAGCGGGTGATCCTTGGCCAGGGTGACGAGCCACAGCGACAGCTTGGCGAGGTCCACCGCCACGGGGTTGCGGTCCACGCCGTAGAGGCAGCGTTGGGCGACCAGGCGGCGGGCGAAGATCACCGCGTTCTCGTCGGGCGGGATGTCCGGCACGGCGTCGTGCGCGCGCCAGGCATCGATCAGCGCGTCGGCGAGCTGCCGGCACGCTTCGACCAGGAAGGCGCCGGAGCCCATCGCGGGATCGCAGACCTTCAGATCGAGGATCCGCTCGGGCAACCGCGGGACCGCGTCGGGCCTTACTTGACGACGGGTCCCCCCCTCCCGCTCCGCCGCCGGGGACCGCTCAGCGCGCGCCGGGCCTTCGCGGCCCGCTTCGTACGGCTTCCCGCGGTCCGGCCGTTCTCCGGCCGGGGGCGCCGGCGCGCGCAGCCGGCCGGGAACACCATCGGGCCGGCGATCACGACGTTCCCCGGACTCCGCCGCGCGCAACCGGCCGAGGATCGGCTCCAGCGCCGCGCGCACGATCGGCTCGGTCAGTTCGCGGGGTGTGTAGTGCGAGCCGGAGCGCCGCCGTTCCTCGTTCGGTTGCAGCACCATCGCGCCGGCAGGCACCAGGTCGGGTGTCGCGTCCTTGTCGATGACGGGGTCGAGGGCGGCGTGCAGCAGGTCGTAGAGCGCGTGCAGCACCTGTTCGGCCAGCCGTTCGCTGACCTCGTTCTGGTACCGACGGCTGTCCTCGAGCAGCGCGGCGAGACGCTTGTCGCGCGGCGCGGAGAGCAGACGGATCTGGCCGAGCAGCAGGCGCAGCGCCGCCGCGATCGGCCGGCCGGCGGTTTGCACCATGTCGCGCACGCGGAAATCGAGCCAGCCGGAGCTTTCGCCGCGCGGGGCCGAGACGAGGCGCAACGCGACGCCGTTGAAGAGCAGACCGGCCGGTACGCCGTGTGGCGCAACAGGCGCTCCAGGCGGCCGTGCGGCGACGCTTCCAGACCGCCCTTGCCGCGTACGACGCGGTCGAGGTCCTCGCCCGGATCGCATACCTGGACGAGGAGCTGCCAAGCGGGTTTATCGGACGTCGGGGAGGCCGGGGCGGCGGGAGGAATCGGGCCCGCCGGCGCTCCTTCGCGCACGACGGACGCGGATGCGAACCCGGCTCCGGGCGCGGGCGCGGATCCGGAGACGGCTTCGGTCGCGGGAGCAGCCCGCAACGGCGACGCGCGGACCGCGAAATCGGGACGCAGCATCCCGCCGGCGTCCGGCAGCGCCGCTTCGAGCTCGGCCGGAATCGGCGCCTCGTCCGTACCGGCGTAACCCTTCGGCGAGAAGCTCCAGCCGAGCACGGACGAGGCGAAGGCGCGGAAGTCCGGCAGGCAGGGTTGCGGATCTTCTCTCGGCGGGAAGCGGCGCTCTTCGGCGCATGCGCACAGCAGCCGCCGCCCCTCGGCGTCGCGCCGGTCGAGTATCGCACCCGCCCGGACGAGCGCCGGCGCGGAGACGACGAGCCCGGTGGGCCGGACGAATCCGATCCACTCCAGGTGGGCGGCGATGTGCGGATCCGGCTTCGCCACTTACGCAACCCGGTCTTCGACGGCCAGCCGGCGCCCGACCACCCGAAGCGCCTTCTCGATCTGACTGATGTGAGAACGGTGGTCGGGATTGAGGAGGCGGCGGACGACCGACTCGCTCAGCCCCAGCCGGTCCGCGAGAGCGGTCTTGGTCATGCCCTGCTCACGCATCGCGGAATAAAGCACGAGCTTCGCCGCGACCAGCGGCGGGACGGCGACCAGGACCTGACCGGGCTCGGCCGGACTCGGAACGGGAATATCCCACCGCTCGTGCACGTGACCGGCGAGCGCGACCGCCAGGGCGTCTTCCGCCATCGCCAGCGCCTCGGCCCGATCGTCCCCGCAGGTGTTGGCGCCCGGAACGTCCGGGAACGACACGACGAAGCCGCCGCCCTCTTCCGGCGCGAGCACGCACGGGTACACGTAGCGCATCAGAATGCCTCCTTGTCCATGTCGAGGTCCTTCAACATGGCGGCCAGCAGCCCCTTGCCGATCTCCTTGCGCAGTACGGTGGTGAAGCGACCGCCGACGTGAAGGCGGCCGTGGCTGCCCTTGCCCACGCTCGGATCGAAACGGAAGGACAGGCCGAACTTCCGGGCGTAGCGCTTGGCGCGCCTGACGAATTCGACCCCGCTCATGAACGACAACCGAGCATTTGTGCTCGATTGTCAAACCCCGGTTTTCCGACCGGATCCAGATTCCACGCCGGGAGACGTTCTTGATCTCGATGCCCGAAGGCACACGCCACGCATCAGTTCGTCTCCGGCCACAGGTAGACGAGACCGACCGGCTCGACCCGCCGGGCGCGGACCTGGTAGAACCCGCGGATCCGCGCCGGCTCGCGTTCCAGGTCGCGCTCGAACTGCGCGAGCCGCCGGGCGGTTCGACGACCTCCTCGACGAGCCACCGCCGTGAGCGGACGTGGACCAGCTCGCCCACGCGCGGCTCCCGCTCGGGAAGCGTCGTCGCCGACAGCGTGCTCACCCTGCCCTTACCGGCGAACGCCTCCGCGACGGCTCCGGCCGCGGACAGCAACGCCCGTCGATTGATCCCGTCACCTTACCGGCTTCACGCCGCCCTTGCGGCCAAGACCGTAGCCGACTCTGAATACGTCCGGGATGTTCACACGGCCGTCCAGCATGCGGTAGAAGACACGCAACCCTTCAAGGTCCCTGCGCACGCCGTCCGGGCCCTGATCGATGTGGCGCGGGGGCAGCTTTACGTCGCCGTGCACCATCCGGTCGGACAGGTGATCGAGGACGCCTTCCTCGCGCCAGCGCGCTGCGATCTCCTCGAAATCGCAGGGCACGGACATGCCCCGGAGGGGACTCAGAACCTGGTGCATCCAGGGATAGTCCTCCTGAATCTCCCGGACGCGTATCTCCGACGCCGCCTGGACGCCGCGCTTGATGCTGTCGTAGTGCAGGGCGTACGGGTACTCCGGGCGCCGCTCCACCGTGTCCAAGGCGGCCGCACGCAACGCCGCGAGAAACGAGCGGGGGCTCACCCGGCCCTCCGTGTCACCCAGGTGATTCGGAATCCAGGTGTACGGGAACCCGCGGCGGCGATCGCTGCCCATCCATCGGCCGGCAATAACATGGAACTTCACTCGCTGCCGCTCTTCCCTGAAGATCAACGGCCGCGGGACGAAGTACACGGACTCTCCGCCTGCGTGGACAGGCTTCCACGCGTCGGGGCCGGAATCGAGCAGATCACGAAAGACGAGTCCGCCGGGGTCGTCGTTCACCAGGCAGTGCCAGAACAGCCCATACAACTCGTGTCGCGGCCAGTTCAATGCAACGGAGGCGCCGAGCAGCTTGGAAGCATCAGGGAAGTCGGTCTGGGTCCTTTCGTCGAACTGATCGGAGCGCAGAAAGATCTTCACGCGCAGCCGCCGGTGCGCGCGCAGATCGAGCGCGGTCTGCAGCAAGCCGCGGACGTTCCGGGACAGGTCCTTCCAGTCATCGGCGCAACGGTCGAGCGCGTCGAACAGCACCACGAAGTGGGCGCCTCGCGAATCGAATTCAGTGTCGCGCTCGTGGAACAGGCGTTCGATCGGCTCCGGATGGCCCGCCACGTACGCCGCGTGCTCCCGCCAACTCGACGGCGCCCGAAGCGGATGACCGCCCGGGGCCAGATGCCGCGCGTACACGGTGCGCCAAACGATGCGCGGCTCGATGCCGTCCCTGGTCAGGCTGGAGATCACGTCCTTGCTCGGGTAGTTGTCGGGGGCGGAGCGGATGCCGAATCCGGCCCGCACGTCGGTCTTCCTGCTCAGCATCCGGGACGCGGGAGGGTCGGCGAACCGACCGACCAGATCGCGCACGGCCTCTTCCTGAAGCGCGCCCCACCAGAACGTCTTTCCGGCCCCGCGCATGCCGGTGACCAGCAGGTTGTCCGGATGCATCGCCCGCAGATGAGATCGTGGCAGGTACACTTGCGCCGCTCGCGGCCGCTCTCCGTAGCTGGTCCCCTCGGGAAGACCTGCTATCGCCTCGCGAGCTGCGACGACATCCGTCGTGGTCACGTCGCGGTTCCTTCGACGCTCGGGCCCATGATGGCGTCGAACCGCTCGAAGAACTGCCTGTAGGCCGGCGTCACTGTCGAAGGCTCCAGGCGATGCAGGGACGCGCCGGAGGCGAAGCCCGCCGTCCAGATGATCGGGACGGGATCGTGGGGACCGTCACGATCGTGCAGATCGAACGAGAACGCGGCGGCTGCGTCCCCGGATACCTCCACGTCGTCATACAAGTGGTTGCCGAACAGAGTCCATGACCGCTCTCGGAACCGGTGCAGGTAAGGCTCCGGGTCGCTGCCGGGCGTCAGCGCGGAGACTATGGACACGCGCCGCCTGATATCCGCCGCCAGTTCGAGATCCCGCCAGTGCTTGAACAGTATGTCGTAATCGGTCCAATGGCTCGGGGCGTCGACGGCAAAGAGGAGAACCTCTGCATCCAGATCCGTGACCGTCGCGGCCGCGATGTCATGCAGCCCGCTACGGCTCTCCAAAAGGACGATGTTCGGCTTCAACGTCTCCTCGAGCCGGGACAGCATCCCCGCCAGCCGTTCGGTCCAACCAACTCGATTGTCCATGTAGACGCGGCCGAGCTTGGCCAGGTACTCGCCCGGATCCCGGCCATGGGCGGGCGCCACGTGCACGGCGCCGTCGAAGTCCCCCGCCCACGGCGGCGCGGCGACCATCCGGTCGAGCACCTGATCGCCCTGCCCGACCAGGTCCTCGACAAACCAGTCAGTGATACCGAAATCCGGTTGCGACGCCGGATCCAGCATTGCCGACGACAAACCGGGAGACTCCAGATCCAGATCGGCTATCAACACTCGTTCGCCGCGGCGCGCCAGATGCCACGCCAGGACGGCGGCGGTCGTGCTGCGTCCGACGCCGCCCTTGACCGAGAACAGCGTGCAACGCCGCACGCCCCGAGCCTTGTCAACGTCTTGTACAGTCCACCAATCGCCACCTGTCACCAGGCGGTCGGCAAGGTACACGCCAGGCCGGATCTCGCGCGTCGCACCTTCCAGACTCGTCAGCAGAGACTGTTCCACGAACAGCACGCCCGTATCCGGAGGAGATCCGTGCGCACCCAACTCGTCGCGCAGGCGTTGTGCGAGGTGCTGCAGCGCGTCTCGACAGGGCGCATCATCCTCCAACGCGTCAGACGCGGAGACACTCACCTGCCCGTAGAGATTTCGCACCAGGTAAACCGGTCGAGCCCGTTCAGGAATCGCCTCTCCCGACCCGACGGTCTTCACGATCCGGCCCCAGACACGATCGAACGGCACGAAGGCCTCGTTCATGGCCGACCATCCCGACGCAGTTTCTGCACCATGCCTCGAATCGCCGACGCCGCCTGCCGGTGCAGATTCACGTTCGCTTCCTCGAAGTGGCCGCTGTTGGCGTAGCGGTCATCGGTGGACCAGTCGGCAAAAGGTGTACCTCCTGGAAGCAGCGACAGATATCGAGCGCCGTCACGATTGTCGACGAAACCCGTGAATTCCGGCCAGAGCTTCTGCACATGTTTCCAGTACTTCTTCTCCGTCGGGGCGCCGGTCGACGGGTCGACAGCCATCCCAAGGGCCTTCATCACGGCCTTCAGGCCGCACTCCGCGCTGAACCCGTACAACTGATCGGCGTTCGCCCAGCGGCCACTGTCACGCAACAACTCGGCGTCGTTCCAGTGCCGATCCTGCGCGTCCGGGAAATCCGCCGGGTGCGCCATCTCGGACACCTAGAACCGCGACGCGGCCATCCAGGTGTCGGACCGCGCCCAGCTCTCCTCGAACTCGGCCTCCACGTCCGGCGACGGCTTGCCCTGCGCCCGCAGCGCCTGCTGGAGCCCGAAGAGCGACCAGCCGTTGTTCGGATGGTCCTCCAGCTCCTCCCGGTAGACCCGCTCGGCGTCGGCGAAGCGCCCCGCCTCCAGCAGCGCCGCGCCCAGCCAGTGCCGCGCCGCGAACGGCAGCGGCTCCGGCTCCGAGTACTCGAGCCGGTCCTCCACTTCGACGGCCCGCTCGAACGACTCGACGGCCGCGTGCAGGCGGCCGGCGGCGCGCCGGATCTCGCCCTCCAGGATGCCGCCGACCGTCTTCAGCAGCAGCTCGGCGGAATCGAAACGGAAGCGGGCGCTGGTCTCCCCGGCCAGCTTCAGCACCCGGTCCAGGTAGACCTGCGCGAAGTCGGCGTCGCCGTTGCGCAGGTGCGCGTAGCCCTGGGCGAAGTCCCAGAGGCCGCCGGAGCCGTCCTGGGCGGGCCGCTCCGTGACCTCGAGCACCTCGTCGAAACGCCCGAAGCGGATCAGCGTCAGGACGTGGAACACGCTGTCGCCGGTGAGCTTCGCGTAGTCCTTCCCGGCCTGGATGGCGATGGCCCCCTGCCCGTCCATCGACGCCGCGAAGAGCAGCATGTGGAGGTTGTGGGTCGGGTAGATGGCGACGCCCTCGCCCACCTCCGCCTTGAGGTCGGAGTGCCACGCGTCCAGGTTGGCGCGCACGCCGTCGGCCCAGCGGCCGATCTCGTTCCAGGTGTGCGACGGCATGTGGTTGATGTGGCTGGCTCCCGGGATCTGGCTGCCCAGGTGCTCGGCGCACGCGGACGCCTTGCCGGGATCGACCGTCGACTCGGTCGCGTGGATGTAGAGGTGGCAGGCGCCCGGGTGCTTGACGTCCCGGTCGAGCACGCTCTCCAGGACGGCGTGCAGCCGCTGCACGTTCGGGTCGTTCAGGTCGCGGGTGCCGCGCCGCGGCTCCAGCAGGAAGAGCGCGTCGCCGTAGAGGGTCACCGCGTCGAGGTCGTCGGGGTACGCCGCGGCGAGCTTCCGCATCGCCTCGGCGTAGGCCTCGTCCTGATCGCGCCGTTTCTCCGGATCGAAGTCCTCGACGTAGCGGGTCGCGATCGCCTCGATGTAGGCGCGCTCCTTCGGGCTGGCGCCGTCGATGCGCGCCACCGCCTCCTGCATCGCCGCCCAGGCGTGCGGCGCCTCGAAGGGGCGCATCGGGCCGTTCAGGTACGAGCCCCAGGCCCACGCCTCGCCCCAGTAGCAGATGGCGCAGTCCGGGTCGTGCTTCCACGCCTCGCGGAAGGAGCGCACCGCATCCGCCTTCCCGAAGGCGTACATCAGCCGGAAGCCCTGGTCGAAGTACGCCTGGGCCTTCTCGTTCCCGGACGAGATGGGGTGGTGATAATTGCCGAGCGCGGTCTCGTAGAGCGGCATCGGCTCGTCGAAGATCTCCGGCAGCGCGGGCGAGGCCGGGCCGGCGGCGCCGTGGTCGTGCTGGGCCGGCGCCGGCGCGGCGACCAGGACGCACACGGTGGCTGCCAGGACGTTCAGAAGAAAGCGGGCCTTACGGTTGGTCATCGGATTTCGTTCCTCTGTCAGGGTTGACCGAACCACTGATCATAGCCTCCGCGTCGGGATCGCCCCTGCGCGATGGCGACACTGTCCACGATCATCGAACGACCTCCTGCCGGATCGACCCGCGACGCGCGGCGACCTTGGAACCGGCGGGTCGCGACGGGGCGAGGCATCGCGACGGCCTGACCCCGGGCCTGATCCGAAGACCCGCGGGCCGCCACGGGTGCGGTATGCTGTGGACGCCATGAAGCGCCGGGTCTGCCTGCTCGCGGCGGCGTTCCTCCTGTCCGGCCTGCTGGCCGCCGCGGCGGCGCAGTGGGGCTGGGGGGTCGGGGAGGGCAACATGCCCGTGCGCTTCCCGCCCGCCTCGATGCCGGACCGCGGCTTCACCTTCTGCAAGCTGATGTACGACCAGGTGCGCTACGAGGCGCTGGGCATGGGCTGGTCGACCGACTATCCCTATGCCGGGATCAACCTGATGCACCGGCTCGAGGACCTGACGACGACGCACGTCAGCAAGGACCGCCGCGGCGACCCGAACCACTGGGTGGTGCGGCTGACGGACGACGCGCTGTTCAACTGTCCGTTCGTGATGGCCGCCGACGTCGGCACGATCGGGATGAGCGGCGCGGAGGCGGCGCGGCTGCGGGAATACCTGCTCAAGGGCGGCTTCCTCTGGGTGGACGACTTCTGGGGACCGCGCGCCTGGGATCACTGGGTGAGCGAGATCTCCCGCGTGCTGCCGCCGTCGCAGTATCCGATCCGGGACGTGCCGCTCGACCACCCGGTGTTCCGCGCGCTGACGCACGTCGAGAAGGTGCCGCAGATCACGTCGATCCAGTTCTGGTACCGGGCGCGGGGACGCACGACCTCCGAGCGGGGCCGCGACAGCGACGTGGCCCATTTCCGGGCGATCAGCGACGAGCACGGCCGGTTCCTGGTGGTGATGACGCACAACACCGACGTGGCCGACGCGTGGGAGCGGGAGGCCGACGATCCCCGTTTCTTCCAGCAGTTCTCGCCCGACGGCTACGGCCTGGGCATCAACGTGGTCCTCTACTCGATGAGCCGTTAGGCGTCCGTCCGATGGACTTCCGCGATCCTTCGCGGCCGGGTCCGACCGGTGTTCCGATCCCCCGCTCGGACCCGTGTCGCCGGGTCCGGCCGCGCATGCGCCGGTCCGTCGTACAATGGCGAGCGAGCGCCGGAGAATCCATCGGCGCAGGCTCTCGCCAGCTCGTGGAGACCGACCCATGACCACTCCCTTCTCGCGCCGCGCGTTTCTCGGCAGCGTCCCGGCGCTGGCCGCCCTGCCGTCCCTCGCCCCCGCCGCGGCGCCGCGCCTGCCGCTCGGCCAGGCGGAGCTCGGGCTGCGCATCACGGGCATGGAGCTGATCGTCGTGCGGGCCACCGCCCGGACGAACTGGATCTTCGTGCGGCTCGCGACCAACGACGGCATGACGGGCCTGGGCGAAGCGTCGATGGGACGGTTGACCGACTTCCCAGAGGTCGCCGAATTCTTCGAACTCGTCCGCGACCGCTCGCCGTTCGAGATCCAGCGCTACCGGCAGCGGGGCCGTCCGCGGGCGGCGGCGGGCGACCGCCGGCTGGCGACCGCGTTCAGCGCCGTCGAGCAGGCGCAGTGGGACCTGGTCGGCAAGGCGCTGCAGGCGCCGGCCTACGACCTGACCGGCGGCGCGCTGCGGCACGAGCTGCCGGCTTACGCCAACATCAACCGCGCCACGTCGGATCGCACCCCGGCCGGCTTCGCCGCGAACGCCCGGCAGGCGGCGGCCGACGGCTTCCGCGCCATCAAGGCGGCGCCGTTCGACGGGTTCCCGGCGCTGGACCGCCCGGCCGCCGAGGTCGAGGCGGCGACCGAGCTCGGAATAGCCTGCATCGAGGCGATGCGGGCCGCCGTCGGTCCGGACGTCGACCTGAAGATCGACGTCCACAGCTATTTCGACGTGCCGCTGGCCATCGAGGTGGCCGGGCGGCTCGAGCCGCAGGCGCTGTCGTGGTACGAGGAGCCGGTGCCGCCGACCGACCTGGAGAGCACCAAGGCGATCAAGGACGGCATCAGCCAGACGATGGCGGGCGGCGAGTTCCTGTTCGGGGTCGAGGGCTTCGCCCCCCTCTGCCGGGAGCACGCGGTCGACGTCATCATGCCGGACGTCAAGCACTGCGGCGGGGTCACGGAACTCGGCCGGATCGCCACCGTCGCCGAGCTGCACGACGTGCTCGTCTCGCCGCACAATCCGAGCGGGCCGGTCAGCACGATGATCTCGGCCAGCGTCTGCGCGGGGCTGTCGAACTTCGACATCCTGGAGTACCAGTGGAACGAGGTGCCTTGGCGCGGCGACCTGATCGATCCGCCGGAGCGCTTCTCGGGCGGGATCCTGGGGGTACCGGACGGGCCGGGGTTCGGCATCACCCTGAACGACACCCTGGCGCGGGAACACGCCTAGCGGCCTGGCGAGTCTGGGCGTAGAACGGAACGAACTCCCGGCGAGTCGCGACGCAGTCAGATGGGAACGCATCGCTGCTTCGAATGCAGCGGGGCTTCTGCCGCGGCCGCCGGGACGGCAGCGGAGGCGCACGAGGACATGAAGATTCGGGCGGTCGATGCACTCGAAGTCGTCGATTCCCGCGGCAACCCGACGGTGGAGGCGCGCGTGCATCTGGACGACGGCACCGTCGCCGAGGCGCGCGTGCCGTCCGGCGCGTCGACCGGCGAACGCGAGGCGACGGAGCTGCGGGACGGCGGCGCGCGCTACGGCGGCAGGGGCGTCCGGCAGGCGGTGGCCAACGTCGACGGCGAGATCAACGACGCCCTCGTCGGGCGCGACGCGGGCGATCTGCGTGACCTCGACCAGCGGATGATCGACCTCGACGGCACCCCGAACAAGTCCCGGCTCGGCGCCAACGCGATTCTCGGCGTGTCGATGGCGGCGGCCCGGGCCGCGGCCGGCTCGGCCGGCATCCCGCTCTACCGCCACCTCGGCGGCGACGACGCGGCGGTGCTGCCGGTCCCCTGCCTCAACGTCATCAACGGCGGGCGGCACGCCGACAACACCGTCGATTTCCAGGAGTTCAAGATCGCCCCGCACAACGCGCCGTCGTTCGCCGAGGCGCTGCGGATGGGCATCGAGGCCTTCCACACCCTGCGGGCGCTGCTCAAGAGCCGGGGCAAGTCGACCGGCATCGGTGACGAGGGGGGCTTCGCCCCGGATCTGGCGAGCAACGAGGAGGCGGTCGAGCTCATCCTCGAGGCCGTCGAGAAGGCCGGCTACCGCCCCGGGGCCGACATCGCGATCTGCCTCGATCCGGCCACCAGCGAGATGTGGCGGGACGGTTCCTACGTCGCGTTCAAGTCGGACCGCTCGGCGCGCACCACGGCGGAGATGATCGAGCTGTGGAGCGGGTGGATCGACCGCTATCCGATCGTGTTGATCGAGGACGCGCTGGCCGAGAACGACTGGGACGGCTGGGCGCGGATCACCGCGGCGCTCGGACCGCGGATCGAGCTGGTCGGCGACGACCTGTTCTGCACGAACCCCGCCATCCTGCAGCGCGGCATCGACAGCGGCGTCGCCAACTCCATCCTCGTCAAGCTGAACCAGATCGGGACCGTCTCGGAGACCCTGGACACGGTGCGCCTGGCGCAGCGGCACGGCTACGGCGCCTACATGTCGCACCGCTCGGGCGAGACCGAGGACACGTTCATCGCGGATCTGGCCGTCGCCACCGGCTGCGGCCACATCAAGACCGGGTCCGGCTGCCGCGGCGAGCGGACCGCGAAGTTCAACCGGCTGCTGCGCATCGAGCACGAGCTGGGCGCGAAGGCGACGTTCGCGGGCCTCGGGGGCTTCCGGCAGTCGGTACTGCCGTCCCCGGGTGGCGCCGGGGATGCCTGACGCGAGGCGCGGGAGCGGGGCTGGGGCGACGCGGCAAGGGCACGGGCGGCGCCGCGCGGCCATCCGGATGAGCGGCCCCCCTGGATACGTCGATGCTGGCTCGCTATCTCACCGGCGATCCGCCCGATCCGGCGGATCGCAGCGCGCAGGTGACTCGACGGCGGAACCGACCTGCTCACACCGACGTCGCGCTGGTCGAGACGGCTTGCGTGCTCACCGCAGTCTACGAGATCGTGCGCGAGGAGGTCGTCGACCATCTCATCGGCCTGTTACGCAAGGAGAACATCCATCCCTTTCGGCCGCCGTTCTGACGTCGGCGCGGACGCAGCCGTGACGGTGGAGACGCTCGTTCGTCGGTTCTACGACGAGCTCTGGAACCGGTTCGACACCGCGCTCGTTCCGGTTCTGCTGACCGAGGACGTGACGCTGCGCGGGGCGCTCGGGCGGCACGCCTCCGGCCACGCCGGGTTCGCCGACTACCTGGAGCGGGTGCGCGGCGCGTTTCCCGACTTCGAGCAGACCATCGACGAGGTGGTGGTGGACGCCGTCGGCGGCTCGGCGTTCGTCCGCCTGCGCGGCCGGGGCACGCATCGGGGCGCGCTGCCCGGGCTGCCGGCGACCGGCAGGCGAATCACGTACGCAGGCGCCGCCCGCTTCGAGACCCGGGGCGGCCGCATCGCCGACATCTGGGTGATCGGGGACCTGCACAGCCTGGTGCGGCAGCTCCGAGCGGGGCGGGAATGAAGCCGGTTCACGGTTGCTGCCGGTTCAGTCTCCAGTCGTAGTCGTACTCGATCCTACCGTCGAAGCGCTTCAGGAACGCCGCGAGATCGTCGTCGGCGTGCTCGCGCAGGTGCTCGAGCACGGACTCCTCGGTGCCGCCGAAATCCTCGGCGTACCAGTCGTAGATGCTCGAGATGACGACGAAGTCCTGGTCGACGACGTCGACTCCCGGCGGACTGTTCACGTAGTCCCGCGCGCCGGCCTCGAGCAGGGTCTCCGCATTGTCGGCGGTGAAGGCGGTAGCGAGCAGATGCGGGCAGCCGTAGGCCGCGCAGTTCAGCGCGTAGTGGATCCGCTCGTCCCGCCAGAAGGGGCGCAGGATGCCGTGCTCCACGTCGTTCAGGGTCAGGTCCTCGCCGGCGACGCTGGCGTGCACGTCGTCCCACGGACCGGCCAGGGGAACCACGCCCTCGTGGATGCGCCGGATGGAGTCCACCGGCCAGGCGTCGAGCACCACCTTCACGGTCAGCGCGTTGTAGAAGTTGATCCAGTAGGCCATCTGTTCCGCGCGGTTGTAGCCGCGGGGATCGAGCGCCTGCAGGTGGTCGAGGTAGCCGGCCAGCTTCGCGGCGTCCTCGGCGCTGGCCGCGAGCCCTTCGTAGTCGACGAGATTGACGCCCGACGGATCGGGAGCGACGTAGCCGTCCAGAACGTCCTGCCACGCGCCGTGATCGATCCGCTCGACGCTGGTTTCGTCGCTCGCGTCCCACGCGGCTATTCCCTCCGGTTCCGGAGCACCGCAGGCGGCGGCAGTCAGCGCCGCACCGAGCAGCGCCCCGACGATCCGGCGACGCCGCGGCAAGCGTTGGAGAGCTCCCGCCCTCCGGTCCGGCTTCATGGTCGCTCCCGGCCTCGGTTCCCGGGTCGTTCCCGCCGCGACGCCGCGCGACGGCGGCGCAGCCTGAAGATCGTCCCCAGAATACCAGCGCCGGCTCCCATGACGCCTCTGACGGTTCCCCCCACCTTCGATCTGCCGAAACGCCGGCGCAGGGAGTCGACCGGCACCTCGACGACGCGCAGGCGCCTCTGGATCGCCTTGATCTGCATCTCCACCGTCCAGCCGTAGGCGGTGTCGCGCATGTCGAGCCGCCGCAAGGCGTCGGCGCGAATGGCCCGGAAGGGCCCGAGGTCGTTCACCTTCGCTTTCCAGAGCAACCGGATCAGCAACGACGCGACGCGGTTGCCGGCAATCTGCGGCAGCGACAGGGCCCCCGGCTCCCTCCGCCCCGGCACGCGGGAGCCGATCACCAAGTCGGCGCCGTCCGCAACGGCGCGCAGCAGGTCGCGGGCCTGTCCGACCTCGCACGACCGGTCGCCGTCGACGAACAGCACCACGTCCACCGGCCGCAGCACGGCGATGGCGGTCAGGCACGCCCGCCCGTAGCCCGGAATCCTCTCGACCACCACGCGGGCGCCCGCCTCGCGCGCCCGGTTCGCGGTGGCGTCCGTCGAGCCGTTGTCGCATACGACGAGGTCATCGACGATCCGCCCGCCGGTGTCCGCGCCCAGCCCCAGCAGCCCGCCGACCACGCCGCCGACGTTCCCCGCCTCGTCGCGCGCCGGAATGACCACGCCGACGGTCAGCCCCTCGTACATGGTTGCGGTCGACCGCCCTCCCCGTCCGCCCCGCTGCCGACGCCGGACCCGCCGGCGCGCAGGGTCACGGCCGATCCCTGCCGCCGCCAGCCCGAACTCCAGCCGGCGCGCCCACGGCGGCTGAGCGCGGTGGTGCGTCAGCCGCGCGTCGAAAGAGCCGGAAAGTAGCGGGCCAGCGTCGCGGCGGCCGGCTTCGGGGTGAGCCGGGACACCACGACCATCAGCAGCGCCGATCCGAGCAGCATCGGCAGCACCGGCATGTAGCCGAGAACATCGGTGCCGCCCGGCGTGCGGGTGACGACGTCGACCCCGCCCACCGTCCAGACCGGCGTGACGGTTCCCGGCGGCGGCGCCGGCACCACGGCCTGCAGGACCGCGACGGCGGTCATGGTCGCGGCCGTCCAGACGACCACGGCCAGCGCCCCCCACTTGGTGCTCCCGCGCCAGAAGAGCGCGGCGACCAGCAGGGGCAGCAGCGTCGTGAACCCGGAGAACGCGTACTGCACGGCGATGCCGAAGATGCCGGGCGGCGCCTGCAGCGCGATGACGTACGCAACCAGTGCTATCAGGACGACGAACAGCCTCCCCGTCTGCACCTGCACCGCCGGCCCGAATTTCGACGTTCCACCGTAGTACGTGAACACGTCCTCGGTGAACATGGTCGACAGCGCGAGGATCTGCGAGTCGCTGGCCATCACCGCGGCCATGATCCCCGCGCCGAGCAGTCCCGCCAGCCAGAGCGGCGCGTAGTGCTCCAGCATCAGGATGATCACGTCGTCGCCGGCCGCCGCGCGCTGCAGATCCGCCGTCTCCGCGGGCGACAGGGTCTCGCGGTCGGCCGCCAGGGCGGCCCGCGCCTCCAGCTTCGACTCGATGCCCGGCACGTCCGTCATCGCGTTGGCGGCGAGCCCCAGGAACGTGCACGGCAGCCAGATCGCGAGGATGCACAGCGGATAGAAGACGACCGTCTTCCGGAACTGCCCCATCCGCCGCGCCGTGAGGCAGAAGATGGAGATGTGCGGGAACATGATCGACGAGAGCGGAATCAGCATGTAGCTGAAGAAGAACTCCGGCGGCACGCGCTCGCGGGTCAGCAGCGGCGCCGTCTCCGGCGCGTCCGCCAGCCGCTCCAGCGCCTGCGGAAAGCCGCCGATGCTCACCCCGATGAAGACGATGGCGGCCGCCCCGAACGTCAGGAACAGCACCGTCTGGAACGTGTTGACCCACGCCGTCCCCTGCATGCCGCCGAAGAAGACGTAGCTCATCACGACGGCCGCCACGATCAGGCCGCCGAACCAGTACGGCACCGCCCCGCCGCTCACCGCGTTCAGCGTCGTGCCGCCGCCCATCACCGCGATGACGATGTAGGGCACCAGCAGCGTCGCCTGCACCGCGAAGATGGCCGTCCCGACGTGCCCGCATTCCCAGCGGTCGCGGTACATCTGCACCGGGGTCATGAAGCCGAACCGCTTGCCGAGGGCCCAGACCCGCGTGCCGAACAGGTACAGGGTCAGGGGAATGACGAGCGCCGAGGAAGAGCCCATCAGGCCGTAGGTCACCACGCCGTTGGCGAAGGCATGGCCGGCCGAGCCGAGGATCGTGAACGCCGTCATGTTCGTGCCGAAGAGCGAGAGCAGGAAGACGTACTGACCGAGCGACCGGTCGGCCAGGAAGTAGCCTTCCGCCTCTTCGCGCCCCCCGGTGCGGCGGAAGGCGAAGACGCCGATGTAGAGGACGACGCCCAGGTAGAGGAAGACGACGAGGGCGGGGATCACGTGCGCTCTCCCGCCTCGCCCGGCGCCTCGGAGGACGTCCCCGCCGACTCCGCGTCGGCCTCGAGATGGGCCGGCCAGGCGAACCGCACCAGCGCCCACATCAGCCCGGCGACCGCCAGCGAATAGACGGCGTGGTAGAAGAGGCCGACCGGCAGGAAGCCGAGCACCAGCGGGCGCGCGGCGTTCCAGAACCAGACGTCCTGGTGGAGCAGGTAGAGGGCGCCGACCGCGGCGGCGAGCAGCCAGTTTCGCATCGGTCTCCGGCGCCTGACCGCAGGCGCCCGCGCCCAGCATACATCGTCGCCGGGACGATGGAAGCGAATGAACCGGCCCCTCTGCGAGGGTCCGCCGGAACCCTGCGGCTCCCGCCCGTCAATCGTCGCCTGCGGCTCCGCTTGCCGCCCGACCCACCCTCACCAGGAGTATGCACGCCGCACGGCGCAGACCCCGGCTTCCGGAAGATTCGCTGGGATTTCGCTTGACCGACCGATTTGGTCGGATATAAAGTTCATTCAAGCTGCAACTGAGACTCAATCTCAGTTCAAGGAGACGCTCGCCGGGCGGTGCAGCACCCGGCGAGCCGGATGAGCGCAAGGTCCGCTGCGCGGACCCATCACACAGAGCACGCATGACGGCGCTCGCCCGGTGCGAGTGTAGGCGACGCCCGTCGTGACGTGCAACGGGAGACGTCATGACCCGCATCGCCCCGTCGCCTTTCCTGGCGGGCCTCGCAGCGGCCCTGTTCCTGCTCTCGCCCGGTCCGGCGGCCGCACAGGACGACGCCGGCGCGGATTCCTGGGAGTTGCTGGCGACCCTGAACGACCGCCGGTTCATGCACCGGCTCGTCCCCTTCGGCAACCGGATGCTGGCCGTCGGGGGCTCCTGGCGCACCGGACACCGCGCCACGATTGAAGTCGCAGCCACCGGCAATGCGCCGGCAGGGGACGCGCCGGTAGATGATGCGGCCCCGAAACGGGGCGCCACGCGCTGGCCCGGTTTCCTCGGCGGGCGGGACGCCAACGTCAGCCGGGCCGCCAGCCTGCCGCTGCGCTGGTCCGACGCGAGCGTCACCTGGCGGGTCACGACGCCGGGGTTCGGCCAGTCGAGTCCGGTGATCTGGGACGACACGGTGTTCCTCACCTCCCTCGATGGCGCGATGAAGGAGACCATCTTCATCACCGCGATCCGCCTCGAGGACGGCGCCGAGCGGTGGCGGCGGACCTTCGACGCGGCGGAGGCGTTCGAGTGGAACGACTACGTGTCGAAGAGCGCGCCGACGCCGGCCGTCGACGGGGAACGGCTCTATGCGTTTTTCGACAGCGGCGACCTGCTGGCCCTGACCCACGACGGAGAGACCGTCTGGCATCGCAGGCTGGGGGCCGAATACGGGACGCTCGGCGGCAACCACGGGGTCGGCAACTCCGTCCTGCTGACCGACGACGCCGTGGTGGTGCTGCTGACGCGCCGCACGTATTCCTATCTGCTGGCGGTCGACCCGGCCACGGGCGAGAACCTGTGGAAGACCGACCGCGATCCGGGAGTCGCCTGGAGCACGCCGGTGCTCGCCCCGGACGGCGACGAGATCGTCGTCAGCGCGTCCGGACGCATCGAGGGATTCGATGCCGACACGGGCGAGCGGCTCTGGTTCTTCGAGGACCTGCGGGGCAACCACGTTCCCTCGCCGACGATTACGGAGGAGCTGGTGATCGTCGGCGGCATGGCCGTCCAGGCGAACCTCGCCCTGCGGCGGGGGCGCAGCGGGGCACTGGATCGCGGCGACGTGGCGTGGACGGCGGGATCCGGGTCCAACTTCGCCTCGCCGTTCGTCTACCGCGACTGCGTCTACTGGGTGAACCCGGCCGGGGCAGCCCGTTGCCTGGCGCCGGAGTCGGGGGCGGTGCAATGGACCCACCGGCTGCCCGCGTCGATATGGGCGACGCCGCTCGGGCACGAGGACCACGTCTACTTCTTCACGAACGATGGACCTGCGCAGGTGCTGCGGGCCTCGGCGCATGCGCCGGAGGTGATAGCGACGAACCACCTGTCCGTCGACGCTCCCGTCACCGGTTTCGCGGCGGTGGACGACGCCATCGTCATCCGCGCGGGAACCGAGGTGATTCGGGTCGGCCGGGCGATGCAGTGAGTCCCCTGCCGGCCGGCTGAGCGAAACGGACCGACAACGAGGAATACAGAGGACTACCTCACGGAGCCGGGCGTCTCCCCGTACACGGCCTGAAAACCGCAAGGGGAACGCCCGAACCAGCACCGGAGCCGCATGGTGCGGCGCCGGACAACCACAGGAGTACAGGCAATGCGACCCGCCCCCCGAACCCACGTAACCCCCGGGCCCGGCCCGCTGGGGCTGCTGCTCGCCCTCGCCGCGGCGGCGGTCCTGTCCGCCCCGGCCGCCGCCGGGGCGCAGCAGGACGAGGCAACCCCGCCGGCGGCCGGCCAGATCCCGGCCGAGGCGCAGACCGATGGCCCGCAATCGACCGACGACCCGCTCACCTTTCTCGATTCCGTGACCGTCTCGGCGACCCTCCGGCCGGCGCCGGTGCGGGAGACCCCGGGCATGGTCTCGGTCATCGACGACCAAGCCATCCAGGAACGTCTCGTCCAGGACTTCGCCGATCTCGTCAAGTACGAACCGGGCGTCTACGTCGAGAACAACGTGACCCGGCTCGGCCTCAACGGCTTCAACATCCGCGGCGTCGGCGGCAATCGCGTCATGACCCAGGTGGACGGCGTGCAGACCTCGGAGCAGTTCGACTTCGGGCCGTTCAACGTCCACCAGGTCGGACTCGACGTCGACGCCCTGAAGACGGTGGAGATCGTGCGGAGCGCCAACTCGGCCCTCTACGGCAGCGACGCCCTCGGCGGCGTCGTGTCGCTCTTCACGAAGAACCCCGCCGACTATCTGCGGGGCCGGCGCTATCATCTCGGCGCCAAGACGACCTGGGACGGCCGCTCCGACGCCATCAGCGGCAACCTGGCGCTGGCCGCCGGGACCGAGCGGGTGCAGGGATCGCTCTTCGCGAGCATCCACCGCGGCAACGAGATCCGCAACCAGGGCACCGTGGAAACGGCCGACGACACCCGCACCGCGCCGAATCCGCAGGACGTGCAGGGGACGCAGCTCCTGGCCAAGCTCGTCTTCACCCCGTCGCCCGGCAACATGCTGCGGACGGCGGCCGAGGTCTACGACACGCACGTCGAGACCGAATTCCTCTCGGATCAGGGCCTGGTGGACCTCGGCTTCCTCCGCTATCGGAACACCAACTCCGACGCCGTCGACACCCAGGACCGCAAGCGTCTCTCGCTCGATCACACGCTCGTGGACCGCGGCCTCGACCAGCTCTCGTGGCGCGTCTACGGACAGTTCAACGACACGTCGCAGATCATCGACCGCGAGCGGACGACCTTCGGCTTCGGCCCGCCGACGCCGTCCCTGCGCCACGGCACCCTCGACTACGAGCAGGTCGGCTACGGCGGATCGCTGCAAGGCCAGCACTGGCTGGGCGACCCGGACGGCGGGGCGCTGATCACGGCCGGCGCCAGCTACAGGAACGACTACTTCGACATCCTGCGCGACCGGACCGAGACCCACGCGATTACCGGGGACCCGGTGCGGACAAGCCTGATCTTTCCGACCAAGTACTTCCCGGAGAGCACCGTCGCCGAGGCCGGCGCCTACCTGCAGGCCGAGCTCCAGTTCGGCCGCCTCAGTTTCGTGCCCGGCCTGCGCTACGACTTTTTCTCGCTCGACGCCAACCAGCAGGATCCGGTCTTCATCGCGAGCCTCAACCCCGAGGCGGCCGATTTCTCGGACGCCGCGGTATCGCCGAAGCTCGGGGTGGCCGTGCAACTGTCGGAAGTCGTGACCGCCCACGCACAGTACTCCGGCGGATTCCGGGCGCCTCCCTACAGCGCCATCAACACCGGGTTCACCAACCCCAGCGGCGGCTACACGACGTTGCCGAATCCGGATCTGCGGGCCGAGACCAGCCAGAACGTCGAGGTCGGTGTCCGCGCCGCCCTGGACCGGGCGAGCCTCGGGCTCACCGCCTTCTCCAACCGGTACGACGATTTCATCGAGTTGAGCGGGATCGGTTTCAACCCGCTGACGCAACTGCTGGAGTTCCAGAGCCAGAACCTCGAAGAGGCGGCGATCACCGGCGTCGAGTTGCGCGCCGAGGCGTACCTGACCGACAGCGTGGTGTTCCGCGGAAGCTACGCGAGGATCGACGGCAACGAGATTCTGAAGAACGTCGCGGACCCGCCGCTCGCCGAGGAGACGCCGCTCAAGTCCGTCGCACCGAACGAAGGGGTGCTCGGCCTCCGCTACGTCCCGCCGTCGGGCGGCTGGGGCAGCGAACTGTCCGTCCGCCTGGTGGAGTCCTACCGGCACGGCGACGAGGAGCAGTTCGCGCCGGACGCGTATCGGGTCGTCGACCTCGTCGGCTTCGTGGCGCCGGCGGAATCGCTGACGTTGCGCCTCGGCGTACTGAACCTGACCGACAGCAAGTACTTCGAGTGGTGGAACGTGCGGGGCCGTCTGCCCGGCGACCCGGCTCTCGACCGTTACACGAGCCCCGGCATCGCCATCGTGGGCTCGCTCGGGTACGACTGGTAGCCCGCGCACCGGCGACCTGGAAAGCGCAGCGTGGAGGGCACGCTCGGATTCACTGTAACGGCCGCATTGTCCGGAACGGAGTCAACCATGCACAGCAGCAACGAATCGGAAACCTTGGCGCGGGGGGCGGAGCTGGCCGTGTACCAGTGCGGACACGGGCTGCTCCATCTGCGTGTGAATCGCGTGACGCTGACGCTCAAGCCGGAGGAGTTCAGCCGGCTCGCGACGCTCGTCGGGGAAGCCCACATCCGGTTGGGCACCCGGGAAGCCCTGCGCGCCTGCGCCACGCACTGACGGCGGGGGGAAGACATGAGAACACGACTGGTCGCAGGTCGGGAAGCCCTGCGCGCCTGCGCCACGCACTGACGGCGCACCACAAACGGGAACACGCAAGGAACATACATGGCGAAACGAGCGCGAACGCGACTACTGCTTGCACTGGCGCCGGTGCTGCTGGCGCCCGGCATCGTCGAGGCCCGGGGAATTCTGCTGCTCGCGCACGGGGGCCGCGACGACTGGAACCGGAAGGTCCTCGAGCTGGCCTCGCAGGTCGACTCGACGCGGCCGGTCGAGGTGGCGTTCGGCATGGCGAACAAGCGCACGATCCGGGACGCGGTGGACCGCCTGGCGGAACGGGACGTCACGGAAATCGTCGCGGTTCCGCTGTTCATTTCGTCGCACAGCAGCGTCATGCGCGCCACCGAGTACCTGCTGGGAAGCCGCGGCGAGGCGCCGCCGCAACTGGAGGCGTTCGCCCGCATGGGCGCGCGCCGCGGCGCCGGCGGGGCCGGCGGGGACCCCGGCTTCGATTGGACCACGCCGCTTGAAACGACGGTCCCGATCTCGGTGGCGACGGCCCTGGACGGTCACGCGCTGGTCTCCGAGATCCTGATCTCCCGCGCGCTGGACGTCAGCCGGACGCCGGAAGAGGAAGTCGTCGTGGTGGTGGCGCACGGCCCGAGCTCGGAGGAGGACAACGAGCTGTGGCTCGCGAACATGAGCATCCTGGTCGAGGCGCTGCGCCAGCGCACGCGCTTCAGCCGCATCGAGCACCTGACGGTGCGCGACGATGCGTCGGACCCGGTTCGGGACCAGGCGACGGCGGAACTGCGCGCCGTGGTCGAAGGCGCCGTTCAGGAAGGCAGGTCCGTGTTGATCGTGCCGCTGCTGCTCTCCTACGGGGGCATCGAAGTCGGCATCCGACGGCGGCTCGAGGGGTTGTCGTACCGGATGGCCGGTCAGGCCCTGCTGCCGGACGACCGCCTGGCCGAGTGGGTGCTGCTGCAGGCGATGGAACGCCGGGAGTCTGCGCCGTAGAAACGGCGCAGACTCCCGGTCAGGCCTTGGTTGGGCGAGGAAACGGAGCCGCAGGCGACTGATTTCCGGGCTGGAAGCGCCCGCCGGGTGTGGCAGCACCCCGGCGGGCATGGTCGAGCGCTTGGTCCGGCTGGACCGGCCACACAGAGCACGCATGACAACGCTCGCCCCCCGCAAGTGTACGCGGGCTCCTCTCGCAACGGGCATCGACCGAGACCCGGTCGGCCGATGTCGACGACGTGGGCGTTGGCGAACGCCGGATGGCCCACAGCACGGCCCGGTCGTTCCAGCGGACCGGTGGCGCCGCCCAGGACCGCCCCCGCCTTGACCAGCGCCGGAGCCGAGACCACCAATCCGTTGGGCTGAATGCAGCATCGCCCGTATCGCTGCCAGAAACGAGGTCTTGCCCGTGCTATTCTCGCCGACCAGCAACGTCAGCGGCGCCTGATCCACGAGGCGGCGCGCAAGGTGGACAAGGACCCGGACCGTCTGTCGCTCGTCCACGCCGTGCGGGTCCTGCGCCGGCGCGTCGAGAACCCCGGCGTTTCCCCCGCGGTGGTCTCCGGTCGCGGTCAGAAGAAGCCCCGCGGCGTCAAACACAAGATGAGCGGCTATCCACTTCGCCGCCCGGGTCCGGTGTCCCGTCAGCAAGGGGCAGGTGACCCTGCCGAAGCCGATTCGCGACAGGCTGCACCTCGAGCCCGGCGACAAGATCGACTTCATGCTGGAAGACGACGGCTGCCTGCGAGTCGCGCCCGTCACCGCTTCGGTCACGCAACTCAAGGGAATGCTGCCGAAACCGGACGCGCCGGTCACCCTCGCGGCGATGGACGACGCCATTGCGCGAGCGGCCCGCGCGCAGATCCTGAACCGATGATTGGTCTCGACACCAACGTCCGGTGCGCTACATCGTGCATGACGATCCCGGCCAGTCGGCCGCCGCGGAGCGCCTCATCGAGAGTCGCTGTACCGCGCAGGCGCCCGGATGCGTCAGCGTCCCCCGTGCTGGTGGAGCTCGTGTGGGTCCTGACGAGCGCCTACGATTACGAGAAGGCCGCCGTCATCCCGGTGATCCGCCAACTCCTGCGAACCGCCGAGTTCGCGGTCGAGGATCGCCAGACCGTCCGGGCCGCGTTGCGCGAGTTCGAATCAGGCGGTGCGAACTTCGCGGACTACCTGATCGCGCATCGCAACCACGCACGCGGGGTGTACGCGAACCTATACGTTCGATCTGCGGGCGGCCCGGGGCAGTCACCTGCGCTGGTCACCCCTTCGAGCCGCTAGCGCGCTAGCGGAGGAGAGTCCCTTGAGCCGGGGCGACAGGCGTGAACTTCTGGATCCGCCGCCCCTCCTGCTCCGCCACGTAGACGTTGCCGGCCGCATCGACCCCGATGCCGTGCGGCAGCGTGAACTGCCCGCGGTAGCGCCCCGGACCGCCGCCGAAGCTGGTCAGCACCGCTCCCGTCCGCCGGTCGAGGACGTCGACCATCACGCTGTTCTGGTTGAGAACGAACAGCAGGCGCTGCTCCGGATCGGGAGAGAACGCGAGCACCACCGCGGTTCCGCGGGTGCCGGTGCGGGTGGCGTCGCGCGGCGTCACGGGGTCGAACGGCACGTCGATGGCGCGGACGAACTTCCCCGTCCGGTCGAAGACCTGGATGCGGTCAGCCCGCCGGTCGCAGACGTAGACCAGGCCGTCGTTCGATACGCGCAGGCAGTGCGGCAGCGGGGTGACGTCCATCTCCCCCTCGGTCCGGTGGAGCGGCCACTGGCGGAGGAACTTCCCGTCGCGGTCGAGCACCGCGATCCGGTAGTTGCCGCCGGAAAGCTCCCCGTCGGCCACGTAGACGTCGCCGGTCTCCTCGTCGACGTCGAGGCTGGCCGGCAGGAAGAACTGCGCGCGGTCGGAATTCAGCGGCCGTCCCGCGCGCGTGCCGTCCGACGAGTCGTATTTCCCCGTCTCGCCGATCTGCAGCAGCAACTCGCTGCCGTCGCCGGCGTACTTCTGCACCACCCCGGTCCCGGCCGCGACGATCCAGAGGCTGCCGTCGGCGTTGACGTGGCAGTCGTGCAGCCGGTCGCCGATCAGCGCCGGATCGCCCCAGCCCCGGACCACGGCGCCCTCGGCGTCGAGCTCGATGACGGGCGGCGCCGGACGCGCACCGTCGAGATCCGCGGGAACGACGTTCTGGCGGTTGAGGATGAAGATCCGATCCCCGCCGCCGACGCACATCCCGCCGAGGCCGCCCGTGAGCCACCGGTCGCCGAGCGGCAGCTTCGGCCAGAGGGGATCGAGCTCGTACCGCGGAACCTCCTGCGCCGCGGCCGGGACCGCACCGGGGATCCCGCCGGCGACCGACAGCGCGATGCAGGCGCCGACGAACGCCCGCACGGCGGCATTCTCGAGAAGTACCGCGGCGTGGAGCGCCGTTCCGTGTGGATCCGCGCCGGTAAACGACCGCACGACGGCGTTCCGAAGAGTCATGGTCATGTGAGCCTCCGCCCGAGCACGGGCGACCCGAGGAAATCTACCGGGCATGGTACTTCGCGCTACTCGTCCCGCAGCGCCGCGAGCGGGTCGCCGCCCATGCTGCTCGTCCCGCGGCGTCACGAACCGCCGCCCAGGGCCCGCACCGCCGCGACGGCGATCGTGACGCAGGCCGCCGCCCCGAACGTCATCACGATGCCGACCCTCGCCATGTCCCGAATCGAGAAGTAGCCGGCCGAGTACGGCAGCACGTTGGTCGGACTCTCGGTCACCAGGATGAAGGCGAGCGTCGACGTGAACGCGGCCGGCGCGGCGATGGTCCAGACGTCCAGGCCGAGGTCCTGGGCCAGGGCGATCAGGATCGGCATGATGATCGCTCCGGTGACGGTGTTGCTGGAGAAGAGCAGATGCAGCGCCGCCACCACCAGCACGATGACGAACGGCTGCAGCAGGCCGGGCACGTCCGCCAGCCGCCCGAGCATCACCTGCGCGAGCCAGCGCGCCGCCCCGGTCTCGAACACCATCACCCCGAGCGACAGGCCGGCCACGATCAGGACGACGCCGCCCCAGTCCATGTCGCGCTGCGCCTCCTTCCAGACCAGCACGCGCAGCCCCGGCAGGAAGAGCAGCAGGCCGCCGCCCAACGCCACCGCCTGCGTCGGCGGATCGATCACCCCGCCGGTCCAGGCGGCGAGGAGGGGCGTGGTCAGCCAGACCGCGATCGTCCCGGCGAACACCGTGAGCGTCCAGATCTCCACGCGGGTCGGCGGCCCGAGCGCCGCGATCCGGTCGGCGACGTCGGCCTCGTCGAGGGGCAGCCGTTCGATCTCCGGCGGGAACGCGCGGAGCAGCAGGCGCCAACCGACGGGGATCATCAGCAGCGCCGCCGGCACGCCGTAGGCCATCCAGCGTGCGAAGGAGATGTCGACGCCGGCGAGCTCGCGCAGGTAGCCCACCGCGGCCAGGTTGGCCCCGGCGCCGGCCGGGGTGCCGATGCCGCCGATCAGCGGCCCGAAGGCGCACGAGATCATGAGCGCCCGGCCGTAGCTGCTCTTGAGCGGCTCCAGCTTGGCGTCGCGCAGGATGCCGACGCCGAGCGGCAGCAGCACCGCGGCCACCGCCATGTCGGTGATCCACATCGACAGCAGGGCGCCGATCACCAGGAACCCGAGCAGCACCCGGTCGGTGCGGGTGCCGACGACGCGCAGCATGTGCAGCACCAGCCGCGTGCCGAGCCCCGACCGCGTGAAGCCGGTGGAGAGGAACAGCACCCGACGAAGAACGTGATCAGCGGGTTGCCGAAGCCGGCGCGGACCGTGGTCGCGTAGTCGGCGATCCCGAAGATCGGCACCAGCAGCAGGACGAACAGGGCGGTGACGGCGAACGGCACCGCCTCGGTCACCCACAGCGTGATGGCGAAGGCGAGGATCGCCAGGCACGCCTTGCCGTCCGGGGTCAGGGCGATGAGGTCGCCGGCGCGTTCGATCGGCGCCGGCTCGGGCAGCCGGTCGACCACCAGCATCACCAGAATGGCGGCGAGTATGGTGAGCGCCCGGCCGCGCTCGGAGCTCGCGAGGCTCGCCGTGGGAGTGGAAGTCATGAGCGGCTGCGCCTCGCGATCATACCCATCCAGTCCGCTCCGCCCCACGTCATGGAAAGGATGCGCACGGTACGGGTGCGCCGCCGAACCTCGAAAGCGATCACGCCCTTCCCCGCGCTCGGAACGGCGCGCAATCCGGTCGCGATCTCGTTTCGCTCGGTTCCACGGCAGGGGTTCTCTCCGAGGGCGTTCACGTCCGCGTCCAGCGCGGCCAGTTTCCGGGCCACGGATCGAGGCGTCGTCTGCTGGAGCAGGAAGGCCGCCGCGCGAGCGATGTCCCTGTCGACGAGCGGATGCCGGACAACCCTAAACCGAGCCATCCTTGCGGCGCGCAACCAGTACCTGGTCGAAAATCCTCTCGAAATCTCCGGGAACGTGCTCCACGAACTCCTCGTCCGGCGTATCGGCCCGCCGGCGGATCTCCTCGGCCATGGCCTCCAGCACGACGCTGCGCTCGGCGTCCTCCTCCCGCAGCCGCTGAATGCCGGCGGCGACCACCGCGCTGACCGACGCGAACTCGCCCCGCTTCACCGCCGCCCTGGCGAAGGCGTGGTGCTCGTCGATGAACGAAACGGCCGACTTGACGGTCATGCCGCTACGGTATCACATGGTAGTACCGCCGGCAAACGCTGCTATGATGCAGTCATGGCCAGTCCGACCGACGCTTCTGCGGCGACCGCTACGCCCACCGACGAGGGACCGGATCCCGTCGACCTCGAGAACCCGGCGCTGTACATCAACCGCGAACTGAGCTGGCTCGAGTTCAACCAGCGGGTCGTGCTGCAGGCCGAGGACGAACGCCACCCGCTGCTCGAACGAGTCAAGTTCCTCTCCATCGTCGCCACCAACCTCGACGAGTTCTTCATGGTCCGGGTGGCGACGCTGCTGCGCAAGTTCCGCACCGAGAGCGAGGCGGTGTCGCCGGACGGGATGAGCACGGAGCAGCAGCTCGACGCCATCCGCGGGCGCGCCAAGCGCATGATGGACGACGTCGAGCACTGCTGGTCGGACGTCCTCCGGCCGCTGCTCGCCACCCACCGCATCCGGATCCTCGATCCGGCGGACTACACCCCGTCCGTCGAGGCGTATCTCCACGACCACTACCGCCGGAACATCCACCCGGTGCTGACGCCGCTGGCGTTCGACCCCGGGCATCCGTTCCCGTTCATCTCGAACCTGAGCATGAACCTCGCGGTGGTGGTGGAGCACGACGGCCGCACGCGGTTCGCCCGCGTCAAGCTGCCGGACGTGCTGGCGCGCTTCATCCCGATCCCGGCGTCGGTGGTCGGCAAGGCGGGCGACTCGTTCGCGCTGCTCGAGGACGTGGTCAAGCTGAACGTCGCGAGCCTGTTTCCGGGCATCGCGGTGCGCGAGACGCACCTCTTCCGCATCATCCGCGACACCGACATGGTGATCCAGGAGGACGAGGCGGACGACCTGCTCGAATCGGTCGACCGCACGCTGAAGGAGCTCCGCTACGGCGACCTCTCGCAGCTCCTGGTCGAGGCGTCCATGCCGGCCCGCGTCCTGAACATCCTGATCGAGAACTTCGAGATCGAAGAGGACGTCGTGGCCCGGACCGACGGGCGGATGGGCTACGGCGACTGGAGCGCGCTGACGAAGCTGCACCGCCCGCGGCTCAAGGACAAGCCGTTCTCGCCGCGCGCGCTCTGGCCGGACGACGACGGCGAGGCGATCTTCAACGCGATTCAGGAACGCGACCGCCTCGTGCACCATCCGTTCGAGTCGTTCTCCGCGGTCGAGTCGTTCCTCCGCGCGGCCGTCAACGACGCCCACGTGATCGCCATCAAGATCACCCTCTACCGCATCGGCCCCAACTCGCCGCTCCTCGACCTGCTGATCCAGGCCGCCGACGCCGGCAAGCAGGTGGCGGTGCTGGTGGAGCTGAAGGCGCGCTTCGACGAACGGAACAACATCGAGTGGGCGCACCGGCTGGAGGCGGCCGGCATCCACGTCGTCTACGGGCTGCTCAACCTGAAGACGCACTGCAAGCTCTGCCTCGTCGTGCGCCAGGAGCACGACGGCATCGTCCGCTACGCGCACGTCGGCACCGGCAACTACAACCGCGTCACGTCGCAGATCTACACCGACTTCGGCATCTTCACGGCGCGGCCGGCCCTGCTCGACGAAGTGACGGAGGTCTTCAACTACCTGACGGGGTACTCCGGCAAGGAGGACTACGAGGAGCTCCTGGTGGCGCCGCACCACCTGCGCCGCGCGTTCACCACGCTCGTCGAGCGGGAGGCCGAGCACGCGCGCGCCGGACGCCGGGCCGGCATCATCGTCAAGAACAACTCGGTCGCCGACCCGCAGATGATCCGCGTGCTCTACCGGGCGTCGCAGGCCGGCGTGCCGATCGAGATGATCGTCCGCGGCGTCTGCTGCCTCCGGCCCGGCATCCCCGGCATCAGCGACACCATCCGCGTCCGTTCCGTCGTCGGCCGCTTCCTGGAGCATTCACGCCTCTACTACTTCGCCAACGACGGCCAGCCCGTGCTGCTCATCGGCAGCGCCGACCTGATGGAACGCAACCTCGACCGCCGCGTCGAGGCGCTCTGCCACGTCCGCGACCCGGCCATCCGAGCGCACCTGCACGACATCGTCCTGCAGACGATGCTCGCCGACACCGACCGCGCCATGGATCTGCAAACCGACGGCTCCTACCGGCCGGTCCCGCGGAAGCCGCACGCGCGGCGGATCAACGCGCAGGAGAAGCTGCTGCGGACCTATGCCGCTTCACGGCGGCGGGACTGAGCCGGCCCTTCGGGGGGCGTCGTGCGCGGGATCCGAGCTTCGCGAATTACGAATCGGTAAATTTCAGTGTCCACTCCCCCGCCTGGAGGTCACGATTACGAATCGGTAAACTGTCACGTTCTTGCAGGCCGGGCCGCTCGGCGCGGAAACCGCGGAACGCGTGTGCAGCCGGATCAAGGGGACTCCGATGCGCGTGCGGCAAGACCCGGGAACCGTTTCCGGCGTCTTCGCATGGCGCCTCCGTCCCGATGCGCGTTCCGGACGACCCGCCGCAATCCGTCAGTCAGTACCGGTAGTGCTCCGGCTTGTACGGCCCCTCCACCGGGACGCCGATGTAGTCCGCCTGCTCCCGGCTGAGCGCGGTCAGCCTGACGCCGAGGGCGTCGAGGTGGAGCCGGGCGACCTGCTCGTCGAGCTGCTTCGGCAGCATGTAGACCTTCTTCTCGTACTCCCCCCGGTTGCGGTGCAGGGCGAGCTGCGCGAGCACCTGGTTGGTGAACGACGCCGACATGACGAAGCTCGGGTGGCCGGTGGCGCAGCCGAGGTTGAGCAGCCGGCCCTCGGCCAGCACCAGCACGCTGTGGCCGTCGGGGAAGCGCCACTCGTCGTACTGCGGCTTGATCGGGATGTGGCGGATGCCGGGGATCTTCTTCAATCCCGCCATGTCGATCTCGTTGTCGAAGTGGCCGATGTTGCCGACGATCGCCTTGTCCTTCATCCGCCCCATCTGCGCGGCGGTGATGATGTCGCGGTTGCCGGTGGCGGTGATGAAGACGTCGGCGGTCTCCAGCATCTCGTCGAGGGTGGCGACCTGGTAGCCCTCCATCGTCGCCTGCAGCGCGCAGATGGGGTCGATCTCGGTCACCACGACGCGGCAGCCCTGGCCGCGCAGCGACTGCGCGCAGCCCTTGCCGACCTCGCCGAAGCCGCAGACCACGGCCACCTTGCCGCCCAGCATGACGTCGGTGGCGCGGGCCAGACCGTCCGGCAGCGAATGCCGGCAGCCGTAGATGTTGTCGAACTTGCTCTTGGTGACCGAGTCGTTGACGTTGATGGCGGGGAACAGCAGCGTGCCGTCGCGCATCATCTCGTAGAGGCGGTGCACGCCGGTCGTCGTCTCCTCGCTGACGCCCCGGATGGCGGGGCCGATGCGGGTCCACTGCGCCGCGTCGCGGGCGCGGACCTTCCGCAGCAGGTCGAGGATGACGCCCCACTCCTCCGGGTCCGTCTCGGAATCGAACGCGGGTATGGCGCCCGCCTGCTCGAACTCGTAGCCCTTGTGGACCAGCAGCGTCGCGTCGCCGCCGTCGTCGACGACGAGATCCGGACCGCTGCCGTCCGGCCAGACCAGCGCCTCGTTCGTGCACCACCAGTACTCCGGCAGGGTCTCGCCCTTCCAGGCGAAGACCGGGACGCCGCGCGGCCCGGCCGCCGTGCCGCCGCTGCCGGGTCCGCCGACGGCGACCGCAGCCGCTGCGTGGTCCTGGGTGGAGAAGATGTTGCACGACACCCAGCGCACGTCGGCGCCGAGCGCGGTCAGCGTCTCGATCAGCACCGCGGTCTGCACCGTCATGTGCAGGCTGCCCATGACCTTCGCGCCGGCGAGCGGCTGCTGCCCGGCGTGCTCGCGCCGGATGGCCATCAGTCCCGGCATCTCCTGCTCGGCGAGGCGGATCTCGTTCCGGCCGCGCTCGGCGAGCCCGAGGTCGGCCGCCTTGAACGGCGGGCGGCCGGCTGCGACGGCCTTGTCGAACGGGTGAACGGCTTCAGCGACCGCGGTGGTCATCCAGCTTCTCCTTCGAACGTCCCCGGCGGGTGGGCGGCGGCGCGAACCGATCCGGCGCCGCCAATCGGGGCATTCTATCGTGCGCCGGCGTACCGCGCCCGCCGGTTCTCCACGCGGCGTCGCCGGAACGGCAGCGCGAATACCGGGGACGGCGGGGGAGCGGCCGCCGACGCCCGAATTCAGCCGACCGGCGTCTCGTGACCCCGCGTTCCGCTTCAGCGGCTGCGGGGTCCGCGCCGCGACCGGCGCCGCGGGCGGCGTTTGCCGCGCCCCGGCGACCCGGCGGCGTCACCTTTCGAGGCCGGCACCGAAGGCGCCGGGGCGGGCGCGGGCTCGCCGGGGGGCGCGTGCAGCGTCTGCTGGTAGTGGTCGTCGAGCAGCATCGCGATGATCTTCGACTCGTCCTCGTTCTCCGCCAGGGCGCGGGCGAGGGGAATGAAGCGTCGGCTGCGCTCGGCCTTCAGCGCGTCCCGATCCCGCAGCCGGGCCTCGAGCAGCGTCGTCAGCCGCTCGGCCACGACCGCGGCGACGTCCTCGTCCGTCGGCACCGGCCGGTGCTGGAACTCGACGCCGTAGCGCCTGGCGATCTGGTCGAGGTTGAGCGTCTCCGCCTCGCTCACCAGCGACAGCGCCACCCCCGCCGCCCCCGCCCGCCCGGTCCGGCCCGCCCGGTGGATGTAATCCTCCGCGTCCTCCGGCGGCTCGTACTGGATGACGTGCGACAGCTCCGGGATGTCCAGCCCGCGGCTCGCCACGTCGGTGGCGACCAGGAAGCGGAGCGTGCCGGCGCGCACGCGCTTCAGGATCCGTTCGCGGTCGGCCTGCGACCGGTCGGCGCTCAGCTCGTCGGCGTCGTACCCGAAGCGCTGCAGCACCACGGTGACGTAGTGCACGTTGCTCTTCGTGTTGCAGAAGATGAACGCCGACGACGGGTTCTCGACCTCGATGATCCGCACCAGGGCGCGGTCCTTCTCCATCGGCGGCACGGTGTAGGCGACGTGCTCCGTGTCGGTGACGTGGACGTGGTCGCGGCTGAGGGTCAGGAACTCCGGCTCGGCGATGAACTCGCGCGCCGTCCGCATGACCGACGCCGGGAACGTCGCCGAAAACATCATGGTGTGGATCGGCCGGTTCGGCAGGTACGCCTGCACCTGCTTCATGTCGGGGTAGAAGCCCATCGACAGCATCCGGTCGGCCTCGTCGAACACCAGCATCGAGAGATGGTCGAGCGTGAACGTCCGGCGCAGCAGGTGGTCGAGGGCGCGGCCGGGGGTGGCGACCACCAGATGCGCGCCGGCCTTGAGCGCGTCGATCTGCGGTCCGTAGCCGACGCCGCCGTAGACCGCGACCGTGCGGAAGCCGCTGTCGCCCCACAGCAGCTCCGCGTCGTGCTGCACCTGCCGGGCGAGCTCGCGGGTCGGCACCAGCACGAGCGCCTGGGTGCGATCCGCCGCGGCGTCGAGCCGCTCCAGCATCGGCAGCAGGAACGCGGCCGTCTTGCCGCTCCCGGTGCGCGCCTGGATCACGAGGTCGCGGCCCGCCAGCAGGTAGGGGATCGCCTGGCTCTGGACCGGCATCAGCGACGTCCAGCCGGGACGGGCGACCGCCTCCTTGAGCCGGTCGGGAAGCTGGTCGATCGAGACTTCCGGAAGGGAATCCTGCGGTTCGTCGAGGGTGGGCTGCAGTGCTGTCGGGGTCGATGTGGTCAATGGCTGTCCGTTCGGAACTGCGTGTACGAGATCACGACAGCATCAATTCTACGTGGAATCGCAGTGGTTGACCCGGCGCCCGCCCGGAAAGCGGGCGACGCCGGATTCGTGGGCGTGGAGGAGGACGTTGGCTGGACAGCCGGCGACGGCGCCGGTTGGCCGCCGAAGACCGAGCCGGCTACGAGGCCCGGCCGGTTCGTCCGGACGAATTCGAGGGACTGATCGCGGCTCAGGTGCTTGACACCCAGGCGCGCCGGGCGTAAGATTGCATCTTACCCACATGGAAAGCACGATTTCCTCGAAGGGCCAGATCGTGTTGCCAGTCGAGCTTCGCCGGCAGGACGCCATCGAACCGGGCCAGACGTTCGAGATCGAACGGATCGACCGTGGCGAGTATCGTCTCGTCCGGGCTGAGCCGCCCGCGAACCAGGGACTGGTGGACACCCTGCTCGCCTGTCCGGAGAAGGACTGGTTCGTGCCGATCCCGTCGGGATCGACGCGTTCCGTCGAGCCGCTCCCGTGACGTACCTGGTCGACGCCAACGTCCTGTCGGAGGCTACGAAGCGAACGCCCGATCCGCGGGCTGTCGGCTGGTTGCGCGACAACGAGCGCCGCCTGGCCGTCGATCCGGTCATTCTCGGCGAGGTGCGCTTCGGCATTCTCCTGCTGGCGCCGGGGCCGCGCCGCCAGGGCCTCGAACGGTGGTTCGACGACGTCAGGCGGCGCGTGCACTGTGTGCCGTGGGACATCGACTCGGGCCTGCGCTGGGCGGAGCTGCTGGCGCGTCTCCGGGCGCTCGGCAAACCGATGCAGGTCAAGGACAGCCTCATCGCTGCGACGGCCCTCGCGCACGGATTCGTGCTGGTGACTCGCAATCGAAGGGATTTCGAAGCAAGCGGCGTCGAGATCGTCGATCCGTTCGCGTGAGCGCCGGCAACGCGCGCAGTGGATCAACCCGCGCGCAGGCGTACCGCCCGCTCGATCCGCGGACGGTCGCCGGACGCCGCACCCGATTGCCCGTCAGCGCGGCCGGCGCCCCGCGAACATCTCGTGCCGGCCCGGCTCCACGTCCGAGAGCACGAGCGGCACGCTGCGGACCTCGAACCCGACCTCGGTCAGAAGCCCCAGCCAGCGGCCGCGGGCGAACACCCCCTCGACGTGGCGGTCCTGCACGGCGCGGACGGAGCCGTCGCGCTCGCGCAGCAGAAACGCGTAGTCGACGAGGTACTGCGTGTCTTGCGGGTCGGGGTCCCAGACCCACTCCAGGTAGCGCAGCCCGCGCGTGCACCCGCCGGCGGGGCCGGAGACACGGCGCTCGTCGCAGCCGCCTGTGGCCGCCCCCGTGCGGAAGTTCTCCCGCACGTAGTCCGGGGCGAAGAGCACGGCGCCGCCGGGGCGGCAGTGCACCCACGCCGTCTCCACGGCGCGCCGCAGATCGGCCTCGGTCGTCATGTAGCAGACGGCGTCGTGGACGAAGACCGCGTCGAACGTCCGCCCCAGGCGCAACGTGCGCATGTCGCCGAGCCGGTGCTCGCACTCCGGGTTGAGGGCGCGGCTGACCGCGAGCATCTCCTGCGAGACGTCGGTGAGCACCAGGCGGCGGAACCGCCGCTTCATGTGCGATGCGCTGTTGCCGCCGCCGCTGCCCAGCTCCAGCAGGGACTCAATCGGCGCGTCGCACGCCTCGGCCAGCAGATCGCCGTAGAGGCCGGCCTCCTCGGCGTAGTCCGCCGGATCGTCCAGAAGCGGCCACCATGCCGCGAGCTCGCTGTAGAAGCGCATCGCGCGGCGTCAGTCGACGCCGAAGGCCAGCAGCACGTTGCCGGGCCGGCCGCCGAACGCCGCGTAGCCGGAGTTGACGTAGACCATGCCGTCGACGACCACCGGACCGGGGCCGTTGATCGATCCGCCCCCGGCCGCGACGCCGTTCACGGTGTCGTAGGCGCCGTTGGTGTCGAATTCCCAGAGCACCGATCCGTCCTCCGCATCGTAGGCGCGGAACAGGCCGTCGTAGGCGCCGGAGAAGACGACGCCCGGAATCGCAGTGACCGCCGCCAGCAGGGCCGGGCTGCACCGGTCGCAGACCGGCTCGTGCGGCTCGGCGTACCAGACCAGCTCGCCCGTCCGCAGGCGCACCGCCGCCAGGCCCCCCGGTTCGGGCGTCAGGTAATCGGAGTTGGCGAAGTACGCCTTGTCGGCGTCGACGGCGAAGCCCCACTCGATGCCGCCGAGCTCGCTGCCCGCGCCGACCTGGTACCGCCAGACGATGGCGCCGTCGCGGTCCGGGTCCAGGGCATAGCCCACGCCCGCCTTCTGGCCGATGACCAGCAGGTCGCGGCCGTCGGTCGTCACCAGCACCGGCGACGCGCCGAAGTCGAAGTCGGGGCCGTCGTCGTCCGGACAGTTCGGGTTGCCGCCCCCGCAGTTGAGGATGAAGGCGTCGTCCGGCGTCAACTGGTTCGTCCAGCGGACCGCGCCGGTGTCGAGGTCGAACGCGATGATCGCGTCGCTCGTGGCGGCGGCCGGCTCGGTGTAGGCGTTCCCGGTGGCGGCGTAGACGAGCCCGCGCTTCGCGTCGACGGTCGGCGCCGACCAGACCGCGGCGCCGGACGGCCCCATGAGGAAGAAGCCGTCCGGGTTGCGCCCCCGCGGCCGCGGCGTCTCGGGAATGGTGAAGCTCCGCCAGATCGGGTCGCCGGTCGCCGCGTCGAGGGCCACGATGCTCCCGCGGAACGTGCAGCAGGGATACTCGGGGTCGGCGGCCAGCAGCTCCTCCAGCGACGAGACGGGCACGTACAGCCGGCCTTCGTGCAGCACGGGCGCCCCGGTGATGCGGGCGCCTTCGTGCGTCTCCACGTCGCGGCGCCAGATCGCGGCCCCGGTCGCCGCGTCGAGGGCATAGACGTTGGCGTTGAAATCGCCGAAGAAGAGCGCGTGGCGGCCGTCCGCGAGGCGGGTCACCGTCATGGCGCTGCGGACTCCGCTCTGCGCCGCGAACGACCAGTGCGTACAGCCGGTCTTCGCGTCGAGCGCGTAGACCACGCCGCGCTCGCTGGCGACGAACAGGCGGCCGCCGACCACCGTCGGCTGGGTCTGCGCCGTGGCGGAGCGCGGATAGCCGAACGCCCACTCGAGCCGCAGGCGGGGAACGTCCTCCGCCGCGAGCCCGGCATGCTCGGCCGGCTGAAAGCGGGTGTTCGTGACGCCGGCGCCCCAGCCGTTCCACCGGGGACCGCCGTCCAGCCCCGGCCATTGCGCCGGCGATGCGCAGGCGCCCGCCGGGCCGCCGGCATCCCCGGCCACCCCCCGGCCGGTGATGAATTCGGCGATCGCATGCCGTTCCGCCGGGCTCAGCGCCGCCCCCTGCTGTTGCATCGCCCCGTCGGTCAGCGCGCCGACGATGGCGGCGGGCGGCAGGGCCCGCATGTTGTCTATCGCCAGCGCGCGCGGGACCATGTCGGCGAGATGACAGGCGGCGCAGTGCGCCTCGAACAGCGCCTCGCCGTCGGGGGCCTGCGCCGCAGCCGGCGCCGCGCCGGCCACGAGGGCGCCCACCGTCGCGAGCGCCGGCATGACGCCGAGCGCTCTGCGCAGAAGGACTTCCGGATTCATCGACGCGAGGAGATCGAATCGGGTGATCATGAGACGTTCACCAACCTGGTCTTCGGCGGATCGTGACTCCGCGGCGCGCGCATCGAATAGGTCGCCGGCGCGCTCACGACCTGCCGGGTCTCAGTTCGTCGGGCGCCGCCGACCGGACGGCCGCTGGCCGAGCGCGCGCTGCATCACTTCGTACTGCACGCCCATGATGTGACCGATCGCCTCGATCCAGTACGCCGCGTTGTGCGCGCCGGGCATCTGCATGTAGTTGAACGGGAGCCCCTCCTCCGCCAGGTAGACGGCCAGCTCCTGCGCGCCGGCGATCAGCCGGTCCTCGGTGCCGCAGTCCAGGTAGATGTGCGGCAGGTCCTCGCGCGGCACCTGCGCGATCAGCTTGAACGGGTCGTAGGCGTCGGCCTGCTCCGGCGTCTCGAACATCGTGCCGCGCGGTGTCCGCTCGACCTGGCTGCTGAAGCCGTCGACGCCGATCAGCGGGTTCGGCTGCCGGCGGCGGGCCTGCTGCTCCGGCGTGAGCTGGCGCGGCGGCCGCGGCGGCATCTCGCCCCGCATGCGGGCGGCGGCCTGCCGGCCGTACTCCAGCGCCCCGCTGGTGCTGCCGATGGAGACGAACATCTCCGGGTTGCGCAGGCCCATCGTGATGGCGCCGAAGCCGCCCATCGACAGGCCGGTCATGGCGCGGCCCTCGCGGCGCGGGATGGTCCGGAAGTTCCAGTCGACGTGGCTGATCACGTCCTGGACGACGTGGTCCTCCCAGTCGTTCGACTGCCCGTCCGCGCTCGCGGCCCAGTTGACGTACCACGAATTGCCGGCGTCGGGCATGACGACGATGAGGTCGTCGTAGAGGCCGGCGTAGAACGGGGCGCCGTTGGCGAGCCCCCAGGCGGTGTAGTTCTGGGTCAGCCCGTGCAGCAGATACAGCACCGGGTAGCGAGCGGTCGACGTGTCGTAGCCGTCCGGGAGCAGGATGTTGTACTTCATGGTGCGGTCGACGGCGGGGCTGAAGAACTCCACCGTCCGCAGATCCCGTTCCTGAGCCGCCGCGGCGGTCGCGAGCGCCGCGAGCACGAACACGAGGGCTACCGTTCGAACGAGCTTCGATCTCGGCATGCTGTCCTCCCGAAGTGGCCGACCGCGGCCGCGGCGCATCCACGGCCGCGCCCCTCATGCTATCCCGAAACGCAGCCGTCCCCCCGGGGGGACCTTCCGTCCCGGGCGCCCGCTCCGCCGGCTCTGGCCGCCGCCCGGCGCGGCGCGGTATGCTTGCCCGTTCCGGCAACACGGAGGATCTCGCATGCGACACTACCGCTCCCGCACCGGTTGGGTTCCGGCTCTCGCAGCCTGCCTCGCATGGGCGGCCGCCGGCATCGCGGCGCAGGAGGAAGGCACCCGAAACGGCGAGTGGCCGAGCTACGGCGGCGACCTGGCCCATACCCGCTACTCGCCCCTCGACCAGATCGACGGCGACAACTTCAACGACCTGGAGGTGGCCTGGACGCTCAGCACCGACAACTTCGGCCCGCGTCCGGAGTTCCGCCTGCAGTCGACGCCGCTGATGGTCAACGGCATCCTGTACACGACGGCCGGCACGCGGCGGGCGGCGGTGGCCCTGGACGCGGCCACCGGTGAGATCCTCTGGTTCCACCGCTACGACGAAGGGGAACGGGCGGCGGCGGCGCCGCGGCGGCTCTCGGGCCGCGGGCTGACCTGGCTGGACGACGGCGGCGACGGGAAGATCTTCTACGTCACCCCCGGCTACCACCTGATCGGCCTGAACGCGCTCACGGGCCGGCGGCTGGCCGACTTCGGCGCCGACGGCATCGTCGATCTGAAGCTGAACCTCGACCAGGACATCGACCTGGTCACCGGCGAGATCGGCCTGCACTCGGCGCCGGTCGCGGTCAACGGCACCATCGTCATCGGGGCGGCGCACCTGCCGGGGGGCGCGCCCCGCTCGATGACCAACGTCAAGGGCTTCATCCGCGGCTTCGACGTCGACACCGGCGAGCGCAAGTGGATCTTCCACACCATCCCGCTGGGCGACGAGTTCGGCAACGACACCTGGGAAGGCGACTCGTGGCGCTACACCGGCAACGCCGGCGTGTGGGGCCAGATGACGATCGACCCCGAGCTCGGGATGGTCTACCTGCCGGTGGAGATGCCGACCAACGACTACTACGGCGGCCACCGGCTCGGCGACAACCTCTTCTCGGACAGCCTGGTCGCCCTCGACCTCGAGACCGGCGAGCGCAAGTGGCACTTCCAGATCACGCACCACGACGTCTGGGACTGGGACCTGCCGGCCGGACCGGTCCTGGCCGACATCACCGTCGACGGCCGCGACGTCAAGGCGGTGGCGCTGCCGACCAAGCAGTCGTGGCTCTTCGTCTTCGACCGCGAGACCGGCGAGCCGGTCTGGCCGATCGTCGAGCAGCCGGTGGCGGCGTCCGACATCCCCGGCGAGATCCTGTCGCCGACCCAGCCGCACCCGACCAGGCCGCCGGCCTTCGATCAGCAGGGCATCGGCCCCGACGACCTGATCGACTTCACCCCGGAGCTCAAGGCGCGCGCCCTGGAGGTGCTCGGCCGCTTCCGCTACGGGCGCTCCATCTACACGCCCCCCTCGGTCGGCACGGCCGACGGGACCTACGGCACGCTGCAGGTGCCGGCGTCGACCGGCGGCGTCAACTGGCCCGGCGGCTCGTTCGACCCGGAAACCGGCATCTTCTACCAGTATTCGAAGACCGAGGTGACGAATCTCGGGCTGGTGAACGACCCGGAGCGGTCGGACATGAACTTCATCCGCGGCCGTCCCGAGGGCGTGAGCGCCAGGCAGGACGCGCTGAACGTCGAGGGCATCCCGATCGTCAGGCCGCCGTGGGGCCGCATCAGCGCCATCGATCTGAACAAGGGCGAGATCCTGTGGCAGGTGCCGCACGGCGAGACCGCCGACAACATCCGCAACCACCGGCTGCTGCAAGGGGTGGACGTCCCGCGCACCGGCCGGCCGGGGCGGGTCGGCACCCTCGTCACGAAGACGCTGGTGGTCGCGGGCGACGGCGGCACGTTCACCAACGACGAGGGCGTGTCGGGCGCGATGCTGCGGGCCTACGACAAGCGGACCGGCGAGGAGCTCGGCGCGGTGCAGATGCCGACGCAGCAGACCGGCTCACCGATGACGTACCTGATCGACGGCAGGCAGTACATCGTCGTGGCGACCAGCGGCGGGGGCTACGGCGGGCTGCTGGTCGCGTACCGGCTGCCATGATCGTCGGCGTCCCCAGGGAGACGTTCCCGGGCGAACGCCGCGTCGCGCTGGTGCCCGGCGCGCTGCCGCCCTTGACGAAGGCGTCGCTCGACGTCCTGGTCGAGGCGTCGGCGGGCGCCGCGGCCGGGTTTCCCGACTCCGCCTACGTGGCGAAGGGCGCCCGGATCGCGGAATCGCACGCGCAGCTCTTCGCCGAAGCCGAGGTTGTCCTCCAGGTCCGGAGCCCCGGCGCCGCAGGCGGGGCAGGCCGCGCGGACATCGAGCTGCTGCGGTCGGGACAAGCCGTCATCGGGTTCTCCGAACCGCTCGGCGAACCGGCCGTGGCCCGGGCCGTCGCCGAGCGCGGCGCCAGCGCGTTCTCGATGGAGCTCATCCCGCGCATCACGCGCGCCCAGAGCATGGACGCGCTGTCGTCGATGGCGACCATCGCCGGCTACAAGGCGGTGCTGCTCGCGGCCGGCGCGCTGCCGCGGATGTTCCCGATGATGATGACCGCGGCGGGCACCATCACCCCGGCGCGCGTCTTCGTGGTCGGCGCCGGCGTGGCCGGCCTGCAGGCGATCGCCTCGGCCCGCCGCCTCGGCGCGCGGGTCGAAGCCTGCGACGTGCGCCCGGCCGTCAAGGAGCAGGTGGAGAGCCTCGGCGCCGCGTTCGTCGAGCTGCCGCTCGAGACCAGCGGCGCGGAGGACGCCGGCGGCTACGCGAAGGCGCAGGACGAGTCGTTCTACCGGCGGCAACGCGAAACCATGACGCGGGTGGTGGCCGGCAGCGACGTCGTGATCACCACCGCGCTGGTGCCGGGCAGGACCGCGCCGGTCCTGGTGACGGCGGAGATGGTGGCCGGCATGGCGCCGGGGTCGGTGGTGGTCGACCTGGCGGCCGAACGGGGCGGCAACTGCGAGCTCACGAAAGGCGACGAGGCCGTCGTCTCGTCGAACGGCGTCACCGTCCTCGGCCCGACCAACCTCACGTCGACCGTGCCGTACCACGCCTCGCAGATGTACGCGAAGAACGTCTCGACGCTGCTGCTGCACCTGGTGAAGGACGGTGCGCTGGCGCTCGACCTCGGCGACGAGATCACGGCCGGCACCCTGGTCTCGCACGGAGGCCGGGTGGTGCACCCGCGCGTGCAGGAGCTGCTCGAAGGATGAGGCGGTCGGGTGAACGGCCACCCGTGTGCGCCGCGCGGCGGAGCGCCCGGGGTTCGTCACCGGCGATGTCCGGCGAAGGCCCTGAGCTGACCGGGCCGCCGGCAACGGGGAAGGAAACACCGACGCGATGGAAGCGCTGATTCCGCTGCTGACCATCTTCATGCTGGCGATCTTCGTCGGCTTCGAGATCATCACCAAGGTGCCGCCGCTGCTCCACACGCCGCTGATGTCGGGCAGCAACGCCATCTCGGGCATCACCATCATCGGCGCGCTGCTCTCGGCCGCGTCGCCGAACCGGACGACGATGGTCCTCGGCTTGCTCGCGCTCGTGATCGCGACGATCAACGTGGTCGGCGGCTTCCTGGTCACCAACCGCATGCTCGGCATGTTCCGGAAGAAGGACCAGCCGCGCGGCTGAACAGGACCGATTGTGGACAGCGTCATCAACCTCGTCTACCTCGCGGCCTCGGTACTGTTCATCCTCGGCATCCGCGGCCTGACCCACCCGCGCACCGCGGTGCGCGGCAACCTGCTGGGCGCCACCGGGATGCTGCTGGCGGTGGTGGCGACACTGCTGGACCGGGAGATCCTCGGCGCCGGCACCGAGGCGGTGGGTCCGATTCTCGGCGGGGTCGTGCTCGGCGCGGCGATCGGGGCGACGCTGGCCCTGCGCATCGAGATGACCGCGATGCCCGAGATGGTGGCGCTGCTCAACGCGTTCGGCGGCGGCGCCTCGGCGCTGGTGGCCGGCGCGGTACTGGTCGGCGCGACGGATCCGCCGGCCCACACCTCGGTGGCGACCGTCGCCTCCGGACTCATCGGCTCGGTCACCTTCTGGGGCAGCCTGGTGGCGTTCGACAAGCTGCGCGGGATGCTGCTGCCCGACCGGCCGGTCCTCTTCCCCGGCCAGCAGATGCTGAACGGCGCACTCGGCCTCGCCGCCCTCGCGTGCGGCGTGCTGGTGGCGGCCGACGCCGACCCGGGCGGCCTCGGTCCGGTCGGCTGGTACGCCGCGCTGGTCGGCATCGCGTCGGTCCTCGGGATGCTGCTGACGATTCCGATCGGCGGCGCCGACATGCCGGTCGCCATCGCCCTGCTCAACTCCTACTCCGGACTGGCCGCCGCCTCCACCGGGTTCGTCCTCGGCAACAACATCCTGATCATCACCGGCTCGCTGGTCGGCGCGTCCGGCCTCATCCTGACGCGCATCATGTGCAAGGCGATGAACCGCTCCCTGGTGAACGTGCTGGTCGGGGCGATCGCCGAGGGAAGCGGGGCGAAGTCGGACGCCGACGCGATCTACGCCGGACGGGTCAAGAGCACGTCGGCCGAGGAGGTCGCCATGCTCTTCGACGGCGCGCGGCGGGCGGTCATCGTGCCGGGCTACGGCCTCGCCGTGTCGCAGGCCCAGCACCAGGTGCGCGATCTCGCCAACCTGCTCGAAGCACGCGGCATTGAAGTGGAGTACGCCATCCACCCGGTCGCCGGCCGCATGCCGGGCCACATGAACGTCCTGCTGGCCGAGGCGGACGTCGACTACGACAAGCTCAAGGAGATGGACGCCGTCAACCCGTCGTTCGAGCAGACCGACGTGAGCCTCGTCATCGGCGCCAACGACATCGTCAACCCCGACGCCCGCAGCGACCCGGGAAGCCCCATCGCCGGCATGCCGATCCTGAACGTCGACCAGTCGCGCACCGTGGTCGTCATCAAGCGCAGCCTTTCCCCCGGCTTCGCCGGCATCCCCAATCCGCTGTTCGCGGCGGACAACACGCTGATGTTCTTCGGGGACGGCAAGCAGGCCATGCTGGATCTGATAGCGGCGGTGAAGGAGGCGGGGTGACCGATCGAACGATTCGCAGTACAAACGGTCAGGCGGTACATTGTGGATGACCTATGCGAACCGACTATCTTCTCGCAATGCCGTCCGTCTGGTCCGGGCCGCTCGCGTGCTCGATCTGTTCGGCGTGTTCGATACCTACCTACAACGTGTCTCGCGCGAAGGTCGGCGCACTCGTCGCGACGTTGGGCACCGATCGCATGAAGCAGATCGCCGACGCGCTCCGCTTCGCCCTCGGTTCATGAGATCGGATCTGCAGACGGGTGCCCGGCTTCGCGGCATGAGGCGCGAAATACCATATTCTCTCTCGGCAGCCTGCCGGCCCGGATCGACCACGGAGCGCTTCCGGGCCGGCCTGCCCGCGGTTGGGGAAGAGATGGGGAGGAACAGAGGATGAAGCTGGAATTCGGAACGCAGCAAGTCGATGCGCAGCCCATCGTGGGCATCCGGGCGACGACCTCGATGGACAAGATCGCGCAACTCATGGGGTCGCTGTTCGGCGAGGTGCACGGATACATTCAGCAGAACGGACAGGCGCCGGCCGGGATGCCCCTGACGATCTACCACGGCATGGACGGCGGCACCGTCGATCTCGAGTGCGCGATGCCCGTCGCGTCGCGGCTGGCCGGCACGGACCGCATCAAGGCCGGCGAACTGCCCGCCGGGACGACGGCGACCGTCACCCACACGGGGCCGTACGACGACCTTCGGCATACGTGGACGGCGCTGACGGAGTGGATGAAGTCGCAGGGCCTCGAGGCGGCTGGAGCGCCCTGGGAGGTCTACGTCACCGACCCGGGCGCCGAGCCGGACCAGTCGAAGTGGCGTACCGACATCTTCTTTCCCGTCCGCCGCGGAGCCGGCGCTACTCGGCCTTGAGAAGCAGTGACGGCGGCGTGCGGACCGCGCGGATCGCCGGCGCGAGACGGGCGATAGCTGCGTGGGCGTCGTGGGCACGACGTCGACTCGTTCGTCGAGGTCTTCGACCGCTTCCTCGGCCTCGTGCGCCAGCTTGTGCTGCCTGTTCGTTTCCTTGACGACCATCACGTCGATGTCGCTGCACTCGCCGGCGTCGTATCTCGCGTGCGAGCCGAAGAGGATCACGTAGTCGGGATCGGTGCGTTCTGCAATCTTCAACGCGTGGTATCTCCGCCCTGAAACGCCTCCGCAGCTCGGAGCCTGCTTCCCGCGAACGCCCGCTCGAGCAACCGCTGCACGAATCCGATGTTCGAGCTGTACGCGGCGAGATCGTCAAGCCGGTACTCCGTCCCCTCGAGGATGGATTCCGCGGCGCGCTGGCCGCTGCGAACCGCGGGGCCGATGCCTTCACACAGATCCCGGGTCGCGAGGCCGGCCGCGTCGCCGGCGATGAACGCGTTCCCGATCCGCACCACGTCGACGCCGCCCCGCATGTAGTAGCCGTGCCCTTTCGGTGCGAACTCGGCGCCGGTGACAAGCCCGCGGCGCGCGAGCATCTCGATGAAGTGCTTCCAGTGCCGCTTGATGTCCTCGCCGCGCGCCTTGAGCTTCTCGGCCATGGCTCCGACTCCGCAGTTCAGATATCCGTCCGCCTTCGGGACGTGCCACGCGTATCCGGGCAGGCCCTTTTCGAAGAACCACAGATGGCACCGCTCGTCGTCCCAGCGCCAGGCGAATTCATGTTCGTACGCCACCACCTGCAACTCGCGGGCGCGGGGGTTGGCCTCGCGAAACAACGTGCGGTAGACGGGGCACGAGGTGCCGCCGGCGCCGACGAGATACCGCGATCGGAACTCGCCGTCGACGACGAAACCGTCCGCGGCGCGCTCGATGCTGCGCACGTTGCGGGTGCGGACCCGGGCGCCGCTGCGGCGCAGCAGGTAGTCGTCGAACTCGAAGCGGCGGATCGAGTGCTGCACGCTCGGCAGGGTGAACGCCAGCCCTTTGAAATGCACCACGATCCCGTCGAAGGTGTTGAATCGATGCGGGTACTCCTCGACGTCGAGATCGAGGTCCGCGACGACCTCCGGGGTGATCCATCCCGCACAGAGCTTCGTGCGGGGGAACCGTTCGCGGTCGACGACGAGCACCGAGGCGCCGGCCTTCACGAGACGGGTTGCGCACGCGGAGCCGGCCGGACCGCCCCCGACGATGACGACGTCGACCGTCTCCATCGCTCAGCCGCCCCGGGATTCCACCGCCGGCGGGTAGACGTGGGCGCGGGTCCACGGGACGTCGTCGTTGTCGGCCGGCGCGCACACCACCTGGAAGAGCTGCAGGGAGTTGGCGAGGAACGCCGCCGAGCACCCGCCGAGGTACAACCGCCACGCCCGGACGAACTCCTCGTCGTACTGCGCCCGCACCGTTTCGACCGCCCTGTCGAACCGCGCCAGCCACTCCCGCAGCGTGCGGGCGTAGTGGAGGCGCAGGTTTTCGATGTCGATGACCGAGAAGTCGAACGGCTCGAAGATCGCCATCATCTCGCGCAGGCTCGGCGGGTAGCTGCCGGGGAAGATCCGCCGCTCCAGCCACGCGTTGACCGGGGTCGGACGGTTGCGGCCGACGCTGTGGATCAGCGCGAGACCGGTCGGCTCGAGCGATCGCGCGATGACCTCGCCGAGGGTCCGATAGTGTTCGACGCCCACGTGCTCGAGCATCCCCACCGAGACGAACGCGTCGCAGGTTCCCTCGATGTTGCGGTAGTCGTCGTGCACGTACTCCACCATCCCGTCCAGACCCTCGCGCGCCGCGCGTTCGCGCGCGTACGCGATCTGCTCCCGCGAGATGTTGAAGGCCCGCACCTTGACGCCGTATTCGCGCGCCATGTGCAGCGCGAGCGCGCCCCATCCGCAACCGGCCTCGACGACGCGCCGGCCCGGCCGGAGCATCAGCTTGCGGCAGACGTGGTCGTGTTTCGCCCGCTGCGCCTGCTCCAGCGTTGCGTCCGGCGTGTCGTAGTACGCGCAGGTGTAGACCATCGCTTCGTCGAGCCACAGGCGATAGAAATCGTTGCCCAGGTCGTAGTGGTGCCGGATGTGCCGCCGCGAGTTGGCCCTGGTGTTGGACCGGGGCTTCGGCAGGCGGCCCAGCGCGTCGCGCTTGGCCGCGAGCGTGTCCTTCCGGGCGGCGCTTCGATGACAACGTGCGAGCACGTCGACGAGATCGCCGGCAATCTCGATGCGTCCCGCGCTGAACGCATCCCCGAATCCGAGCTCCGAGTCGAAGACCACCGAGAGCAGTGCGCCCCGGTCGTGAAAGACGATGCGCCCGCGGCACGCGCCCGGCGGGCGGTACGCGTCGTCGCCGTCCCACAGCGCGAGCGCGACGTCCGGCTCGCCCGCCTTCTCTGCAATGCGCCGCACGAGCCAGCGATCGAGTCCGGTCGGACGAGCGCGCTTCCGTTCGACCGGCCGGCTCTCCTCGATTCCGCGGCCGAACGCGCCCGCCGGGCCCGACGGATGCGGGCGTTGTCCTCTCACTGCCATCTCTCGCCTCCCGCATCGAAGCAACGTGATCGTCCAACACCGACTTCCGCCGTCGCGTCGACTATCGCACGATCTCCGGGGAGACCGGCCGGATGCGCAGATCGGCGCCGCCCCCCACTGCTACATCCTACCGAGAATCCCACGCCGGCCAGGAAGATTCAGTCGCTCGCCACGACGCCGACGCACTGCACCTGGCGGACGGGGCGACACGGTGGGCGGCTCTACACCATCGTGGTCAATGCGGAGACTGCGCTTCCGCTCGCGCCCCGGCTCGATGCGCCGGCCGCTGCTCGCCGGTGCGCCCGGCGGCCTGGGCGCCCTGCGGGGGCGGGAGCCTTCAGGGCGCGGCGGCGCCGCCGCCGGTGGCGGTGGTGTTCGTCCGCTCGGGTTGCTGCCGTTGGCGCAGGACGGCCTGCATCCACGCGACGTCGCCGGTAAGCAGTTTCTTGACGTCCTGCTTGACGTCGTCGATTTCTCTGGTGAGGTCCTGCTTGACGCCGTCGATTTCTCTGGTGAGGTCCTGCTTGACGCCGTCGATCCTGCCGGTCAGGTCCCGCTTGACGCCGTCGATCCTGCCGGTCAGGTCCTGCTTGACGCCGTCGATCCTGCCGGTCAGGTCCTGCTCGGCGCCGTCGATCCTGCCGGTCAGGTCCCGCTTGACGCCGTCGATCCTGGCGTCGAGGCTGTTCTTGACCCGGTTGATGTTTTCCGTAATCGCGGCATGTGCGGTCGCATTCTCGGACCGGGTCCATTCGAGCCGTACGAGGAGCCAGACGAGGAGGATGAGGATGCCGATGTCTGCGCCGGTGACGCCTTCGAGGAGCCGTGCGAGGACTGCCATGTTGTCACTATAGTCCGGAATCGCGGGTGAATTCACACAAGCGAACCACGTGCCGATCGCCCGAGATCGACGGAGCGCCGCGGCTCGTCGAAACCGACTACGATCCGCCGGGAAGACCAGGAGGAAGTTGCCGGAGCTGCCGGAGGCCGAACGGGGACGCAAGCTCGCGGAGTCGATTGCCGTCGCACGCCGCATCGAGCAGGTGTGGTGCGACGACGACCCGCTCGTGTTCGACGGGGTCGAACCGGACCGCTGGCGCCGCGCGCTCGAAGGCAAGCGGATCGTTGCAGCAAGGCGCTGGGGCAAACAGCTCTGGCTGGAACTGGACGCGCCGCCGCATCCGCTCTTCCACTTCGGGATGGCCGGCGGATTCAAGGCGCCGGCCGCGACGCCGCTGCAGCTCAAGTCGGGACCGCGTGAAGACACGTCGGTCTGGCCGCCGCGTTTCGTGAAGATCCGGCTGCGTCTCGACGACGGCGGCGAGCTGGCGATGACCGACGGGCGCCGGTTGGGGCGCCTGCTGCTGCGCGCCGATCCCGAGCACGAGCCGCCCGTCGCGAAGCTCGGCTTCGACCCGCTGCTCGCGATGCCCTCGCCGAAGGGGTTCTCCGAGCTGGTTCGGGCCCGCGGCGGCATCATCAAGTCGCTGCTCCTCGACCAGTCGTTCGCGGCCGGGGTGGGCAACTGGATCGCGGACGAGACGCTCTTCCAGGCCGGGATCGATCCCCGGCGGCGGGCGTCCTCGCTGACAGACGCCGAGGCGCGGCGCCTGCGCGCGAGGCTCGGGTCGATCGTCGAGCGGGCGGTCGACGCGAACGCCGACGATTCGCTCTACCCCCGCACGTGGCTGTTCCACCGGCGCTGGGGCAAGCGGGACGACGCGCGCACGACGCGCGGCGAGCGGATCGAGCACGTGACGATCGGCGGGCGCACCACCGCGTGGGTGCCGGCGAGGCAACGCTGACCCGTGCTTTCTTCCGCAGTGCGGGATCAGAACATGTACCGCATGGCCAGGCTGACGCCCACGAACGAGAGCGCGCCGTCGGTCCGGATGCGGAACGTCACCGGCTCGCTGCCGTCGAGACGTAGTTGCGACGCGTGGCTCCGGAGGCGCTCCCATTCGATGTCTTCGGCGGTGAAGCGGCCGAAGCGCACCCAGCGGATCTTGACGCCGAGCGACAGCGCCTCCGACACGGCGTAGTCCGCGCCGCCCAGCACCTGGTACCCGGTCAGTCGGTCGTGCAACTCCGCCTGCTTGCTGGTCGTGGTGGCCGCGAGGTTCCGGCGGATCTCCGCCTCGTTCGGGAAGCCCGCGGCCGTGGCGATCGCGGCGGGGTCCGGGTTCCGCGCCCACAAGTCGCCGTAGTCCAGCTCCGTCAGTCCGATGCCGACGCCGGCTCCGACGTACGGCGTCACACGGTTGCGGCCGGGAAGGTCGACGTACACGTTGGCGAAGACGCTCTGCGACGAGATGCTGCCGATCCGGTCTTCGGCCCGCTGGATCTCGCCGTCCAGCTTCGCGAACGTGTCGCCGGTCGCGCTCGCCACCGGCGAGGTCTGGTCGTACTCCGATTCCCGATGGAACCACTCCGCCTCGACCCGCAGCCGCCCGCCGAACCGGTAGCCGGCCGACAGCCCCGCCAGCACGCCGGCGGCGCGATCGTAGGCGGTCTTCCAACCCGCGCCCGAGCCGCGGTCCGGGTCGGTGCAACCCGGAATCTCCGCGAAGCGGGGATTGATGAACTCGTCGCAGCGGCTGGCGCGGTCGTTGCTGTCGCCGAGCAGTTCCACCGGCGGCGCGACGTTGAGCCCGAGCTCCTGGGTCAGATAGAAACCTGACGCCGGCTGCGCCGAGGCCGTGCCGGCGATCGAGCCGGCGGCGGCAAGCAACAGCGCGCAAGCGCCGGAGCGCGATCCGATGGTGTGCATCATCGTCATGTCCGTGTCGGGAGCATGCCCTGTATCCCCGCGGATGCTACCGAGTCCCGGCAGGGCGGCCGGCAGGCGCGAGACGGGTTCCTTCATCGTAATATGATGACGCCATGGCAACGCAAGCGGAATTCACCCGTCACGATCCGAACAGCCAGGTACCGCCGGTGACTCAGTGTAACTCGGGCGGAGACGCGGTGGCCAACAAGTGCCGCGCTCCGCTCGCGCGGGCTTCGAGTTCACGGCCCGGCGCCGGGGCAGTAGCGGCGGGCCTCGACGACGCTGCGCACGAATACGGTTTCGAGAATCACGGGACGCGATTGGCCTACGGCCGGTCTCCGCAACGAAGCTTTGGAAACTCCTTTTGAAAACACTCACGGGCAATTCGCCATTTCTCCTCACCATCACCGTTCAATTCAAATCGCCAGTTCACGGCAACGAGCCAAGCAGAGCTCGCCGATCACGATCCGAACAGCCAGGTGCCGCCGGTGACGTAGAACGCCACCACCGGGATCTCGCCGAGCGTCACACCGAGCAGGAACCTGCCGATGGGCATCCGGAGCGATCCGGCGACGTAGCAGACGGCGTCGGTCGGCACGGCTGGAAAGACCGACCAGCCGACGACGATCCAGAAGCCGCGGCGGCGAATCTGCCCCTCCAGCCACCGGACGCGCGCCGCGTGCCGGCGCTCGAACAGCTCGGTCAACCCCAGGAAGTCGAAGAAGTAGTAGATGAGCGCGGCCGAGGCGACGACGCCGCCGAGCGAGACGACGAAGACCGTCCAGTAGCGATCCGGAAAGAGCAGCGTCCCGACGACGATCAGCACCGTGCTCGGAATCAGGGTCACCGGCCGTACAACGCTCACCACGACATAGCCGAGCATCACGAACGATCCGGACTGCCGGAGCACGCCGACGAGCCGCGCCGGCTCGATGAGGTCCGGCCGTGCGATATATAGCACGCTGGCGCCAACCGTCACGGCTAGCCAGAAGCCCAGGGCGATGCGCCGGCCGGTGGTCATGACTGGTCTGCGAAGCGCGGAGTGGAGGAACCAGCGACTGCTCAACCCGGGGGCTGATCGGCCGGGACGAGGCGCGCGAGGCTGTTCGCGCCGCGGACGAGCAGGCCGTCCGGCAGCGGGACCGGCATCGCCCAGGTGGCGCCGTCCGCGACCTCGTACTGGCGCGAGACCACGAACGCCGCGGCGTCCGGCGACGCCACCAGCAGCTCGGCGTCGCTGGTCAGCAGCAGGAGATCGTCGCCGGCCAGCAGTACGGACACGTGGTCGCCCGCACGCCCATCGCTCGCCCATCGCACGGCGCCATTCGTCGCGTCGAGGGCCACGAACTGGCCCCTCCGCGTCGACGAGTGCCCGAAGAGCGTGCCGGAGGACAGCACCGGCGAGCTCATGTACATCGTCACGCGGGCGTTGCTCCAGGCCGGCGCAGCCCGCCAATCATCGCCCGAGCGCCGAATCGTGAACGCGTGCGTCCCCTGGCGGGGACCGGAGACCACCAGGTGCTCGCCCGTCCAGACGGGCGTCATGATGTTCTCGTGCCACTCGTCGGTGAACGGCACGCTCCAGAGCAGCGCGCCGTTCGCGGCATCGAGCCCGACCAGCGACGATTCGGTCAGCGTCACCACCTGGCGCCGCCCCTCGATGTCGACCACGATCGGCGAGGCGTATCCGGGGCCCACGCCGCGCCAGACCCAGATCTCGTCGCCAGTCGCCGGGTCCAGCGCGAGCACGCGGCCGCCCCCGGCGTCGCTCCCGACCTGCACGAACAACGTATCGCCGGCGACGAGCGGCGAGGCCGAGGTGCCGCAGAACAAGCCCGTCACCTGCACGGACGCGGAGTAGTCGTTCCGCCAGAACAGCGCGCCCGACGCCGCGTCCCAGCTCGAGAGAATGCCGGCGGCGCCCAGCGTGAACACGCGCCCGTCGTCGACGGCCGGCGTCGCGAACGGGCCCGGCAGATCGGCCGGCACGATGGTGTTCTGGACGTAGCGGGCCGGGTAGTCCTGTCGCCAGAGGCGCGCGCCGCTCGACAGTTCGAATGCGGTCACGACCTCGGCATCGCCCTCCCGGCTGTGGAGGAAAACCCGCTCGTCGGAGACCACGGGCGAGGAGTAACCCTCTCCGATGCCGACCTGCCAGGCCCGGGCGAGCGTCTCGGGCCAAGCCTCCGGCGCCTGCGAGGCCGGCGCGGTCCCGTCGCGTTGCGGACCGCGCCATCCGGCCCACTCCTGCGCCGACGCCGGCGGTCCGGCCACCACCACGAGCGCCGCCGCGATCACCCACCGCACCGTGCCGGCCATCCTGCTCCTCGCTCCCGGTTACCGTCGGGCCCCGCGGCTGTGGTCCGATGACACCGAACCCCGACAGGGTCACTTCCGCAGCGGCGGCAGCTCCTCGCCGGCGGGGACGAACCGCAGCGCCACCCCGTTGTTGCAGTAGCGCTGCCCGGTCGGCTGCGGGCCGTCCTTGAAGACGTGCCCCTGGTGCCCGCCGCAGCGCGCGCAGTGGTACTCCGTGCGGGGCAGGATCAGCTTGAAGTCGGTCCTGGTCCCGACCCGGCCGGGAATGGCGTCGAAGAAGCTGGGCCAGCCGGTGCCGCTCTCGTACTTGGCGGACGATTCGAAGAGCGGCAGGTTGCACGCCGCGCAGACGAAGGTTCCCTCGCGCTTCTCGGCGTTGAGCGGGCTCGAGCCGGGGGGCTCGGTCGCGTCCCGGAACAGGACGGCGTACGATTCCCCGGAGAGCAGCTCGCGCCACTCCGCGGCCGGCTTGTGGAGCTTCTCGATCTCGTCACTCATGCGTCACCCGCGCCTTCATGTAGCGCCCCGGCGTCAGTAGCGGAACAGTATCCGCAGCTTGGTGAAGAACGCCCGGTTCGTCCGCCGGAAGGCCGTCGACCGGAAGAACCGGGGGTCGTGCACGTCGACCGGATCCTCCTGCCGGTAGTGATCATCGTAGCCGACGTAGAACACCGTCAGCGCGTTGATACGGTAGGTGAAGAGGAGGTTCGTCCCCAGCGCGCCCCGGAACGAGTCGTACTCCGTGATGTTGCGCAGCAGCAGCCGGTCGGTGAAGGTGAACGTCGAGAGCGCCCGCAGGACCTGCACGTCGAACACCGCGCGGTCGCCGTCGCGGACGTCGAAGAACCGGCTGGTGACGAGGTCGAGCTGCGAGGTGAACCGCGGCACCGGCCGGACCGTGGCGGACAGCGTCGCGCTGTTGCCGCGGCCGAGGTACGGGTTCTCCCGGTCGACGTAGTAGATTTCGTCGCCCCACCGGAAGCTGCCGCCCAGGGAGAACAGACGGCTGGTGCTGATGAACGTGGAGAGGCTGTAGTTGCGGCGGTCGAAGTCGACGCCCCCGAAACGCTCGTGCGCCTGGACCGCGTTCGCGCCGACGTTGACGTTCCGGCTGAAGTCCAGGTTGAGCCCGGCGTCGATGATCGCGTCCTCCCGAACGCCCTCGTGGGTGTAGCCGAGCTGGTAGTCGAAGGTCGGCCCCCAACTGATGAGCCAGCTCTCCGGCCACCAGCGGTAGCCCATGCGGGCGCCGCCGAACTGCCGGTCCACGCGCTGGAGGAATCCGACGTCGGTGCGGAAATCGGGGTCGATGCGCGCCCCGAACACCGAGGCCAGCAGATGGCGCCCCTCGTGCGCGAAGCGGGCGCCCAGCATCGGCCCGGTCCGCTCCACGCCTTGCTCGTCCCGATGCTGCGACTGGAACGCGACGAAGTTGAAGAGGCTGGCCGGGCCGAGCCGGAACTGCCCGTCGACGCCCCCCACGCGGCTGTAGCCGTCCAGGAACTCGCGGTCCGTGATCAACGTGCCGATGTGCGACTCCGAGTAGAGGTCGTAGCGCGCCCGGCCGATCAGCACCTGCGCGTTCCTGCCGAAGCCGGGGTCGTTCGGGTCGTCCCGTTTCCCCGGCGCCTCGTCGTCGGTCAGCATCACGCCGAGCGTCGTGTTTCCCACCTTCCCGGTCAGTTTGGCCCCGACGTTCGGATCGACCAGCGTCCGCGTATGGACGAGATCGACCGGTGAGACGAATTCGAAGATCTCCGCGCCCTCCAGGAAGAAGGGCCGCAGCTCGGGGAAGAACAGGGGAAAGCGCTGGTTGACCTCGATCTGCGGCAGATCCGACTCGATCTGCGAGAAGTCGGGGTTGCCGGTGAAGTCGGCGGTCAGGTTCGACGTGATGCCGTACTTGACGTTCACGCCCCCTTCCGGGTCGGCGCCGCGGTTGACGAACTCGCCCGTCCCCCGGTCGAGCGCGCTGTACTGGATGGCGGTGAACGACGGCAGGATCTCCAGGTTGCGGCTGGTGGACAGGTCCGTCATGCCTTCGAGCACGCCCATCTGCGCCATGAAGCTCTGGACGTCGCGCGACATCGGCGCCCAGACCACGTTCTCCTGGTCCTTGCCCTTGATCTCGCGCACGATCTGGAAGCCCCAGCGGTGCTCCGCGCCGGGCGGCTGCCGGGGGTACCGGAAGCTCTTGAAGGGGATCGCCATCTCCGCCGTGTAGCCGTCCTCGACGATCTGCGTGCCGCTGTAGAACAGCGCTTCCCAGGACCGGTCGGCGATGGGAATCGGCCCGCCGCGCGTCTGGCTGGCGTTGATGACGCCGTCGCCCTGCACGTTGTAGCCGTTGAGATCGAAGTCGTAGCAGCGCTGCTGATCCATGAACGTGTCGAGGTAGACCGTCATCAGATCGTCCTGCCACGCCGTGTCGCGGTCCACCCGGTTGGCCCGCATGAGACTCGGGTCGGAGTAGTGCAGGTAGAAGGCGAAGTAGATGTGGTCGCTGTCGTAGGCGATGTAGATCTCGGTATCCTCGGTCGCCGGGGCGCCGTCGAGCGGCGACTGCTGCACGAACTCCGAGAGCATCGCCGCGGTGCGCCATACCTCGTCGTCGAGGCGGCCGTCGATCTCGGGCGGCGTATCGGTGCGGGGCACCCGGACGCGCGGACGGCCGGTGAGCACGCCGTACCCGGCGCCCGAAGATGTGACGATCGTGTCGTCGACGCGCGGCCGATCCGGCGCGTGGACGCCCATCGGGAATCCGGCGCCGGACTGCGCGTCGAGGCCGGCGCCCCCCGCGGTGGCCGCGAGGCACAGGGAAAGTACAAGGGTCGTGACGAATCGTCGCATCGATCTGGTCCGCAGGGTGTTGTCGCGGAGGCGCGACGCGTGACGCCGCCAACCCAGGAAGCCGGAGACTCGGCGGAACGGCCGTTCCGACGCCCCGGCCGAGCCCCCGTGCAACCGGATCCGACGCCTCGCAGCAGGGTACAGTTTACAGTCGACCGCCTCGGCGATGACACGCGGGCCGCGGTCGATGCACCGGCGCTGGCCGCCTGGGGTACGGCGCCGCCCGCGTTCGACTCGCCGGCGTTGCTGGCGGCGGGACGCGTCGCCTCGGTGGCCGGGGCGCTGGCGATCGCCGCCGGCGTCGCCTATGCGCTTGCGGCCGGCCGCTCGCTCGATCTGAGCGACGGCGTGCGGTCACTGCTCGCGTGGTACTTCATCGCGGCGACCATTGGCGCGGCGCTCGTGCAGTTGCGCATCCAGCCGGTCGCGGCGCGCGTATTCAAAGGGGTCGGCAGCGCGGCGCAGGACGTTGCGCTGCTCGGCGCCGTGCTCGGCCGCCTCGAGGCCGAACGCTTCCGCGCGCCGCGCCTCGCCGCGCTTCGCGCCCGGCTCGACGGCGGCGGCGAGCCGCCGTCGCGGCAGGTGGCGCGCCTGACGCGCCTGATGGACCAGGTCGATTCGCGCCACAACGCCTTCGCGCGGCTGTTCGGGTTCTTCCTGGTCCGGGACGTGCACCTCGCGCACGCCGTCGAGCGCTGGCGCCTCGCCTCGGGCCCGAAGCTGGGCGCGTGGCTCGACACCGTCGGCGAGATGGAGGCCCTGGCTTCGCTCGCCGGCTACCGGTTCGAGCGGCCCGACGACGTCCGGCCCGAGCTGGTGGACGGGGCGCCGACGCCGTCGTCCGGGGCCTGGTGGAACGAGAGGCCATCGGTCTCGTGACGACGCACGACCTGGCGTTGACGGCGATCACCGACGCGCTGGGCCCGCGGGCCGAGAACGTCCACTTCACGGATCACCAGTCGAACGGCAAGCTCCGCTTCGACTACCTGCTGCGGCCGGGAGTGGTCGGCAAGGGGAACGCCCTCGAGCTGCTGCGCGCGGTCGGCTTCGACGTTCGAAGTCCTCTCGACAACCGGTCACTCGGCTCGTAGCGCGACGACCGGATCCAGCTTCGTGACGCAGGTCGGCTTCCGCAATGCGGATGCGGGCGGCTGAGGCGACCGGGGTCAGCGGCTTGCGGACGTGGGTGTGGGGAATCGAGCAGGCATTGCGGTCGAAGCGGACGCAGGGGATAGACGATCCGCACAGATGCGCCGCTCCTCACCCGTAAACAGGGAGTTGTACTTGGGGTTCTCCAGCACGACCGCCTCGACAGTCAGATCCAGCCGCTGCCTCTCCCACAACGCGACGAAGCCGTCAGATACCGTGTCCGACCGTATGAGGGTCCTTGCCGCACGCAAGCCTCCCTGATCGACGACCATTCTGGAGGAATCGCCGGGCGTTGTAACCTGCTTCAGCCTCGGCCCGCCAGTGAACGTCTAGCATCTCCTCTTCAAAGCCGATTCCGGTCTGCTCGGCAACAGACCGCCATCCCAGGAACCCGGCCGACGCCTACACCCCCGTCAGCGGCCCGGTGCTGTCGGAGATGCGGTCCACCTTCACGCCCACCTTCTCCAGCAGCGTCAGCCCGAGGTTCATGAACGGCGTGTGCATCTCGTAGACGAGGTGCCGGTTGCCGGCGAGCTGGCCGCAGCCGCCGCCCAGCAGGGCGATCGGCAGGTTGTACGGCGTGTGCTGGTCGCCGTCGCCCATGCCGGCCCCGTGCAGCAGGATGGCCTGATCGAGCAGGGTGCCGTCGCCGTCCGGCGTACTGCGCATCTTCTCGACGAGCTTGGCGAAGAGGCTCATCTGGTACTGGCTGATCTTGGTGTACTGCGCGATGTTGTGCGGGTCCTGCTGGTGGTGCGACACCGTGTGGTGCGCCTCCGGCACGCCGATGTTCGGATAGGTCCGCCCGCTCGTCTCGCGCGCCATCTGCATGCAGCTCACGCGGGTGATGTCGGCCTGGAAGGCCAGCACCAGCATGTCCTGCAGCAGCCCGACGTGCTCCTCGTAGTCGTCGGGGACGCCGGCCGGCTGGTCCACGGCGGGCAGCGGCGTCGTGGTGTTGGTCTCCTCGGTCCGCTGGATGCGCCGCTCGATGGCGCGGATCGACTGCAGGTACTCGTCGACGGTGGCGCGGTCGTGGGCGCCGACGCGCTTCTCCAGGCGGTGGATGCTGTCGGTCACCGAGTCGAGGATGCTGCGGTCGGTCTTCATCTGCGCGAGGCGCGCCTCGACGCTGCCGCCGTCGCCGAACAGGCGCTGGAAGACGACGCGCGGGTCGCGCTCGTGGGGCAGCGGGGTGGTCGGCGTGAGCCACGACGTGGAGTTGCGGTAGGCGCAGCTATAGCCGTTCTCGCAGTTGCCCACCTGGTAGTTCGACTCGGTGGTCAGCTCCAGCGAGCGCAGCGCCGTGTCCGCCCCCAGCTTGTCGGCGGCGTACTGGTCGATGGTCTTGCCGGCGCGGATGTCGGCCCCCTCGGTGCGCTTCGGCAGAATGCCGTTGAGCCAGCCGCCGTGCGCCCGCGTATGGACGCCGCCGCCTTCGTTGGGGCTCACGACGCCGGAGTTGCTCAGGCCGGTCACCACCGTCATCCGATCGCGGTAGGGTGCGAGCGGGCTCAGCACCGGAGTCAGGTCGAAGTCGGACCCGCCGTTCCCCTGCGGATGGAAGTTGCGCGGGAGCATCCCGTTCGGCACGTAGAAGAACGCGAGTCGCGGCACGGGCGCCGTCACCGTCCGGGCGGCGGCCGAGAGCGCCGGCACCATGGCGTCGAGCAGCGGCAGGGCGACGGTGGCGCCGAGGCCGCGCAGCACGGTCCGGCGAGACAGCGACTTCTGGGTGACGATCATGACTGCGCTCTCCTCATCAGGAACGGGTCACTCCGGACGATGCCGAGAATGACGGTCTGGAACCGGTAGTCGTCCGCCGCCGCCGCCCGCACGATGCGGCGCAGCGTGGGCATGTCGTAGGGCTCGAGGCCGCGGCCGAGGGCGTAGGTCATCAGCTTCTCGGTCACGGTGGTGACGAACTGCTCGGCGTTGTCGGCCAGCGCCTGCCGCATTTCCGTGACGTCGCCGAAGGCCCGGCCGTCGGGCAGCACGCCGGACGGATCGATCACGTTGAACGACTCGTCGACGACGCGCCAGCGCCCGATGGCGTCGAAGTTCTCCAGCGCGAAACCGGTCGGGTCGATCATAGAGTGGCAGGCCGAGCAGGCCGGGTTGTTGCGGTGCGCCTCCATCCGCGCGCGCAGCGTGGGCCGCCTCGCCTGTGTCTTCTGGTCGTTGAGGGCCGGGATGTTCGGCGGCGGGTCCGGCGGCGGCGTCCCCAGCAGGTTGTCGAGGATCCACTTGCCGCGCAGCACGGGCGAAGTCCGGATGGCGTGCGACGTAAGCGTCAGGATGCTGCCGTGCCCCAGGATGCCGCGGCGGTTCCCGTCGGCCGGCAGATCGACGCGCCGGAAGTGGCTGCCCGTCACCCCCGGAATCCCGTAGTGCTCGGCCAGCCGCTCGTTCAGGAACGTGTAGTCGGCCGTCAGCAGCTCGACCATGCCGCGGTCGTCCCGCACGATGCGGTCGACGAATAGCTCCGTCTCGCGCAGCATGCTCTGGCGCAACGACTCGTCGAAGGCGACCGAGAACGGATCGCCGGGCCGCACCGTCGTCTCCAGGTTCCGAAGCTGGAGCCACTGCGCGGCGAAGTTGGTGGTCAGCGTCTCGGATCGCGGATCCGCCGCCATGCGCCGCACCTGACGCTCCAGCTCCGCCGGATCGCTCAGCCGTCCCTGCTCCGCCGCGTCGAGCAGCTCGTCGTCGGGGATGCTGCTCCACAGGAAGAACGACAGCCGCGAGGCGAGGTCCAGGTCCGGGACGCGGTACGGCTTGCCGGGCGCCGCGCCCGCCGGGTCGGCCTCGATGCGGTAGAGGAACTCCGGGCTCACGAGCAGGCGCCGGATGGCCAGCTCGACGCCGTCCTCGAAGCTGCCGCCGCGGCGGCCCTGCGCGTAGAAGTCGAGCAGCACCTGCAGCTCGCCGCCGGTGACCGGGCGCCGGTAGGCGCGCCGGGCCAGGATCGAGAGGATGTCGCGCGCACACGACGCCTCCCCGGCCGCGCCGGACGGGCGGCAGGTGAAGATGCGCTCGCGCGACGGGGTGTCCGTCACCCCGGAACCGCCGTAGGGGCCGGTGATGGTGACGCTGCGGACGAACGGCTGCTGCCCCGCCGGGCCGCCGGGGTTGCCGGCCACCCGCGGGTTCGGGAACGGCTCGCGCACCTGCTCGATCAGGGCCGACGGCTTCTTGAAGAAGGTGACGCCCACCTCGCGCGGGCCGGCGCCGACCGGCAGGCGGAAGTCCAGGGTGGCTGCCTGGGCGTACGGGTTGTCCGGCCCGCCGTCCCGCTGCGGGCCCAGGGTGACCAGCTTCACCGGCTCGCCGTCGAGCGTCACTTCCAGGTCGTGGTTCTCGCGGAGGCGCCGCGTGCCGGTCAGCTCGACCCGGACGTCGTACTCGGCGTCGCGCGGAAACAGGTGCTCGATGTAGAGGCCGCCGCGGGTGCCGAACGGAAGCTGCTCGACGCGGCCGTGCTGCGGCAGGTCCTGCGCCGCCTCGTACGTGTCGGCCGAAATCGCCGGCGGCGGGCTGCCGACGGCCAGCCGGGCGATGGTGCGCGCCGCGGAGAGGTAGCGCTCCATCAGCGATTGCGACATCTTCAGGATGCCGCCGATGTTGTCGAAGCCGAAGCTGGCGTCGTCGGCCGGCAGGAAATCGTCCGCCTCGATCTCCACCGCCAGCAGATCGCGGACGGCGTTGCGGTACTCGGTGCGGTTCAGGCGATGAAAAGTGGCCGTCCGGCCCGGATCGCGGGTCTCGGCCCAGGCGGCGTCGAGCTCGCCTTCGAGCCACGTCAGGAACCCTTCGAGCTCGTCCGTGGGGGGGCGCGGGCGTCCGGCCGGCGGCATGACTCCGCCGCGCAGCTTGCGGACCACCTTCTCCCACCGGTCGGCGTGACCGCCCACCTCGGCGAGGTCGAGCGTGTCGAGGGTGAGCCCGACGGCGCGGAGCTGCCCGACGAGCGGCGACGCGGCGCGGCCCCGGCCGTTCACCATCCGCTCGTTGTGGCAGGTGACGCAGTAGCGGTCGAGCAGCGCGCGGTGCGCGGCACGGTCGGACGCCGCGGCGGACTCGCCCGCCTGGGGCTGCGCGGCCGGCGCCGCGGTGGCACCCACCGCTGGTTCCTGCGCGGCCGACGCCTCCGTTCCGGCGCCCGCGAGCGCAATCGCCCACACGAGCAACGCCAACGCCGCAGTGGTCTTCGTCACGAGGGCGCACCTCAACGGATTGTGTCTCGAACCCCGCATGCTAGTAGCTGCCGCGAGGGCGTGTCAACGACTACCAGATGTCGTGGAGCTCCAGACGGAACCCCGCCGGCGCCGGCTCGGCGGCAACGTGCTCCGGCGCACGAAGACACTCGACGGCAACCCCCGGACGGTAGACGAAGACCTCCCTGCGTTGCGGATCGATCAGCCAGCCGAGCTTCGCACCGTTGTCGAGATACTCGCGCATCTTGTCCTGAAGCGCCTGCAGATTGTCGGTCGGCGAGCGCAGCTCCACGACGAAGTCCGGGCACAGCGGGAGAAAGCGGCTGCGCTGGTGCTCGGTCAGGGCATGCAGGCGCTCGTTGGCCACCCAGGAAGCGTCCGGGGAGCGAACCGCTCCGTTCGGGAGCACGAAACCGCACGAGGAATCGAAGCTGGCTCCGGTGCCGGCCCGCCTGGCCCAGTTCCCGAGCTGCCTGGCGATCTCCGCGTTCCTGCGGCTCGCCTCGCCTCCCGCCGGCGGCGCGATGGACAGTCCTCCCCCGGCGAGGCGCTCGATGCGCAGCTCGCGGTTCAGCCGGCACATTGCGTAGAACTGCTCGTCGTCGAGCTGAACGACCGGCGGGAGCGCCAGGAACAGAGCACCGTCCCTGACTGTCTCGAGGTCCGCGTGCCGGGAAGGCATCGTCATCGTACCGGCTCTGGCGGCTGACCGGATCCAAGAGTACAACACCGGGCCGCCACGCCGGGACGGTCCGCAAGGGTTGACAAGATCCGGCCGATGCTCCAGACTAGAGATAGTCAACAGAACAATAATAAAGGAAACAGCACATGGACTTCCAGATCAGAGGCACGCGATTCTTCATCACTCAACAGGATGTCCTGAACGCCGCGCGGAGCGAGCCGCCGAACTCCGGTGACGCCCGCAACAAGTACTTCGTGACACTTCACGGCGAGCCGTATCCGATCAAGCAGGTCGTTCGACTGGTGACCGCCCTGCCGCTCGTCGGCTTCACGGCACAGGATGCTCACAGGATTCTGTCCCGTCTAGGGTTCGACATCTCGGAACGGTCCGCCGGCGAGCCCCCACTGAACGTCGGCGCTGCGGCCCGCGCGAATGGCGACCGCAGCGCCTCGCCAGCCGAGCCGGTGGTCGAAAGAACCACGGCTCGCGACGGCGACGTTCTGAAATTGCTGCTCGTGTTCGAGACCGACGAAGACGGCTGGGAAGTGGTGAGCTGCCCGACGCTGCCCGGCTGTCACAGCCAGGGGCGGACCAGGACCGAGGCGATCGAGAACATACGGGAGGCGATCAGAGGCTACTTGGCGAGCATGCGCGAGCACGGCACTCCCCTGCCCTCCTCGTCCGAGTTTCAGGTCGTTGAGGTGCAGGTGTAGTGTGGCGCGCCTTCCGGTCATTTCGGGCGACGAGTTTCGTCGGGCGGTCACCAGGATCGGATTCGTCCTCGACCGCACGGAGGGAAGCCACATGATCCTGGTCGGACCGACCGGCCGGCGACTCTCGGTGCCCAGACACCGGGAGCTGGGCCGTGGTCTCCTGAGAGCGCTGCTCCGCGACGCCGGCCTGACGCGGGCGGAGTTCCTGCGGCTCTTGCGCTGAGAGCCGCACATCCTGCGGTAAGCTTCGGAACGTGACCCTCACGCGACGCTCGATCATCAAGGGTGCCGGTGCGGCCGGCTCGCTGCTGCTGGCGGGCGGGCTTCCCATCCGCACGGAGGCGGAACAGCCCGTCGTGCAGACGGCGCCGGACGACTACGTGCGGCTGTCGTCCGCGCTACTGGGGGTCGAACCCTCCGTGCTGGAGCCGCCTCCCCGGCCCGGCGTTCCGTCGCTCGCCGACACGTTCCACGCGCTGTGCAACGAGGCCGCCCCCGTGGCGCTCGCGGCGTTGCGGGCGGAGTCCAGCGCAGTTGCGGCCGGGGGCTCGGCTCCACCGGCAGTCGCTCGGCGCCTGCTGGAGTCCGGGGGAAGCCCGCGGCCCGACGGCGTGGGCGCGCTGGCGCGGCTGACGATGCTGATGTGGCTCTACGGCGTCTGGTACGGCGGGATGGAGACGACCCGCATGCCGGGCTCGGCCGCCTTTCTCGATCCCGCCCACCGGACCGACATGGTCGTCTCCGTCCACGCCTACCGGAACGCCTGGATCTGGCGCTTCGCCCAGACGAGTCCGGCCGGCGTCGCCGGCGCGCCGGGAGCGTGGTCGGAGCCGCCGCCGGACCTGGCGCGATTCCTGAACGAGGCCCGACCGGCCTGACCCGCGGCCCGAGCGGCCCGGGCGCACCGTCTCGGCTCATGAACACCACCCGACAGACCCGCTACGACGTGGTCATCGCCGGCTCCGGCTTCGCCGGCGCCAACCTGGCGTGGCTGCTCGCCCGCGCCGGCAAGCGCGTCCTGATCCTGGAGGCGGGACCGGGGCTCGACAACCCGCACGGCGAGCTGCTCGAGCGCTACGTGCTGAGCACCTTCAAGTCGCCCTCGGCGCCGTATCCGCCCGACGCGGGCGCCCTCGATCCGAGCCGCACGAACGCACCCCGGCCGACGATCGAAGCGCTCGCAACGGCGTGGAACGATCCCGCCCGGTCGTACTTCGAGTACGCGCCCGGATCGCTGCCGTTCGGAAGCACGTCCGAGCGCCTGGCCGGCGGGACCGGGAACCACTGGATGGGAACCGCGATCCGGATGGACGGCGCCGACTTCGCGCTCCGGTCCACCTGCGGGCACGGACTCGACTGGCCGCTCGGCTACGACGACCTGGAGCCGTACTACCGGCGGGCGGAACGGCTTCTCGGCGTCGCCGGCGACCGGGCCGAGCAGGAGGAGGTCAACGGCATCCCCTACGGCGCGGGCTACGAGTACCCGCAGGGACCGATCCCGGCCTCGCACGGGGACCGCCTCTTCCGGGCGCGGGTGGACGGCGCCGCGATCGCCGCCGACGCTCCGGCCGCGGCCCGCACCACGTCGACCCCGGCGGGCCGCAACGCCGGCCCCTTCATGAACCGGAGTCCCTGCCGCGGCAGCGCGAGCTGTGTGCCGATCTGTCCGGTGCGGGCGAAGTACGACCCGCGGGTCGCGCTGCGGATGGCGCTCGACACGGGGCGCGTGCAGCTGCTGTCGCAGGCCGTGGTGGACGCCGTGCGGATCGACGACGGCGGCGCCGTGACCGGCCTCCACTACCTCGCCTACGACGACACCGGCGTCCCCGCCACCGGCGGCCGGACCGGCGAGGGAGTCGCCACCGGGGACGTCTACGTGCTGGCCGCGCACGCCATCGAGAATGCGCGCATCCTGCTCAACACCGAGCGCGTCACGGGCCGGCCGGTCGCCAACTCCTCCGGCCTGGTGGGACGGCACCTGATGGACCATCCGGTGTACCTCGCCTGGGGCCTGACGCCGGCCGCAACGCCGTTCTACGGCTACCGCGGGCCGCAGTCGACGGCCGGCGTCGAGACGCTGCGGGACGGCCCGTTCCGGCGCCGCCGCGCCGCCTGGCGCATCGAGGTGGGCAACGGCGGCTGGACCTGGCCGATCGGCGATCCCTACGTGACCGGCGCCGACTTCGTCTACGGCCGCAACGACAGCGGCGTCAATCCCGATCGGCGCATCCTCGCGAACCGCGAGTACGTATCGACCGTCAACGGCATCCTGACGCGCCAGTTCCGGCTGGCCTTCCTCGTCGAGCAGGAGGCGGACCCGTCCAACCGGGTCGAGCTGTCCGACGCCTGGACGGACAACCTGGGCATCCCGCGGCCGCGCATCATCTACGGGCTCTCCGACTACGTTGGGGCGGGCTTCGCGTCGGCGCGCGCCGCCACGGCGCGGATTATGGTGCTGCTCGGTGCGACGGACCACACCGTGACCAGCCCCCACGCCCCCACCGCGTTCCGTTACGACGGCCAGGACTACGAGTACCGCGGCGCCGGTCACATGTGCGGTACGCACGTCATGGGAAGCGCCCCAGGCAACTCGGTGGTGAACGCGTGGCAGCGGACCTGGGACCACCCCAACCTGTATCTCGCCGGCTGCGGCTCGATGCCGAGCGCCGGCACCCAGAATCCGACCCTCACCATGCTCGCGCTCGCCTGCCGCACGGCCGACGACATCCTGATGCGGTTCGCGTAGGTTACATCCCCCACACCGTGACCGGCGCGCCGCCCTCGGTCTCGTCGCGGCGATACACCTTCTCGTCCCACGACCTGTCCGCGCCGCGGTCGAAGATCACCAGATGGCCCTCCGCCGCCGCGCAGCGGTCCATGTAGGCGCGCGTCTGCTTCAGGCCCTCGCGAAGCGTTTCGTCAGGGCCGCGGCGCAGCAGCTTGCACTCGACGACGACCTTCTGCGACTCGCCGTCGTACCGGCCGCTCGTCCCGGCGGCTCGTGCGCCGAGCGGCCAGACGATCAGCAGATCCGTCCGCATCCGGCCCAGGCCGTACTCGCGCTCGATCCGGCCGCCGCCGTTGACTATGCGCTGCAGAAACGCCTGCAGCAGCAACTGCGGGCCTGCCTCCTTGTACTGGAACCGCTCCACCCAGTGCTCGGAATGCTCGCGAAAGAACGTCTGGAACGCCGCCAGCAGCTTGCCGACCCGCAACGCGCCGTCTCCGCCGACGTACCAGGCGGGGTCGTCGTTGATCGACAGCTCCTGCGTGGTGTACGTGAGGTCGCGCGGGATGACCTCCCGGTAAATCGGGTTGGCGACGGCAACGGGACCGACCCGCGTCACCAGGCCCAGGTCGCGCACGTACTCCAGGTCGTCGACGGCGACAGCCTCGGTGGCGGCGGCGCCGCTCAGCAGCGGTTCCACCACCCGGCGCACCCGCTCCTCCTGAAGCTTGTCGGTGAGCTGATCCAGGTGCGTATCGCGGCGAAGGATCAACTGCTCACGCGCATCCTGGACCGCCGCGGCGGCGATCGGACGGCTGCGGTCCCGCCCCGCCTCGTTCTCGAAACAGGCCTCGTAGGCCAGCGCGTTCACAAGCCACGGCTGGCCCCGGGTCAACTCCCACAGTTGAAGCCCGGCCTCCGGCGCGAACCCCTGACCGGTCTCGCCGGTGTGCTGGGCAAGCAGCGATTCGACCTCCTGCGGCGAGAAGTCGCCGAGCCGCAGAGACCGCGCTCTGACGTTGAAGGCGCTGCCGCCGGCAATGACGGCGTTCTCACGGGCGGAGCGAATGCGGTAGTCGCGCACGTCACGCACGCCGCACAGGATGACGCTCTGGGGAAAGTGGGCCGGGCGTCCCGGATAACCGGCTCGCAGTTGCCGCAGCACGGCCAGCAAGGTGTCGCCGACGAGCGAGTCGATTTCGTCGATGAGAAGCACCAGCGGTTTCGCGTCCGACCCGCTCCAGCAGGCCAGCGTTTCCCGCAGCGCGTCGTGGGGCCCGCCGCCGTCGAGCACGGCAGGCCACGTGTCGTCCAGGAACCTGTCATCGAGGGTGTAGCGCGCTGCCGACGCCAGGGCGCTCAGGATGGCGCGGATGGCCGCTCCCACGTCCTCCCGCGCGGACTGACCGACCTCGACGTTGACGTACGCGCAACGGAAGTCACCGCCCGCGTTCAGCCGGTCGCGCAGCGCCAGAAGTGCGGACGTCTTGCCCGTCTGGCGGGGCGCGTGCAGCACGAAGTACTTCCGCTGCCGCATGAGCAGCAGGAGGTCGTCCACGTCGAGCCGCGCCAGCGGCGGCACGTGGTAGTGGATTTCCGGCTGCACGGGGCCGGCGGTGTTGAAGAAACGCATGCCCCCGAGTATTGCACCCTACGGACTCGATGCAGGGCGGAGGCGACCGGGATCCATCCCCGCGTGTGTCGAGAAGCCGGATCGCTCCGCTGGCGCCGAAATTACTGCTTCGCTGCCTCCGCGTCGATCCCGAGAGATTCGCCAAGTCGGAGGTCATCGAGGATCTGGTGCAGCTCGGCCAGCAGCGCGTCGGTTCCGGGGCCGCCTGCCGTCAACTCGAACGAGACCGTCACCTGCAGATCGCGGACCGAGTTGCCCCGCAGTTTCGGCAGCAGCCGGGTGCCCACACGGTTCCAGGTCTCCGCCGGGATCTTCCCGTGGACACGAATCGTGCGGTCAGCGGCTGGCCCGGAAGGCGCCGGTGGTCGAGAATCCGGCGCAGCTTTCCGACCCGCGGTGGGGGCGGACGGGCCGCCGGGCCCGGCAGTCGCTGCGCGGGTCCACTGCGCAATCTGCGCCCGGACGGCTTCATCGGCTGCGCTGGTCCACGCCGCCTCCGGATCCATCACCACCAGCGTCAGCCTGGGCGTGTCGGCGATCGCCGCCCCGTCAACCGGGAGGTGAACGCGCGGCACGGTCGCGTTACGGTCGAAGTTCTCCCTGACCAGGCTGCGGACGGCCGGCAGGATCTCGTTCTCCTCGTCGAGGGACGCACGGCGGTCGTTGACCACCTTCTTGATGGTCGGCCGGTAGTCGATCCTGAACCCGTCCGTTCCCACGCGGCGCAGGAAGTAGGCCCTTTCCTCCAGTTTCGCGACCGCGCTGTCGACCGCGAGCGCCCGCGCGTGCGCCTGCTCGCCGGCGGGCGACGTCGACCCACGGCGTCTCGCGTCCCTCCCGCGGGTCCCACGCGTTGCCGACGAATACCGCGACCCGCGCGGCGGGTGGGGCCGGGAGTCCCGCCTCGTGCAGCAGCTTCGAGACGCCGTTCAGGTTCGCGACCTGCCCGCCGGCCGTCACCAGGTGATACAGCGCGGTCAGCGTGTGGGTCTTCCCGCCGCCGAACTGCGTCACCAGGGTCATCACCGGCGACGTGTTCGCCGTCCTCCCTGCGAGGCGGCGGAGCACCATCCCGGCGTGGTCGCGCAGTGCGCGGGTGAAACAGGTCCGGGTGAAGAACGCCTCGGGGTCGCGGTAGTCGGCCGGCGCCGTGCCGCCGACCACCTGATCGAGAGCGATGGCGAACTCGTCGGGATTGAACGAGCGGCCTTCGCGGACCTCCTCGCGCGGGAGCGCGACCTTGTACCAGGGATCGAGCGCCATCGTCCGTGTCTCCTCACGCTGCTCTCGTCGGACTCTGCGGTGTTCCGGTTCGCTCACGACAGCCGTGGGTGCGGAGGATCGGGAGCACCTGACCGACGCCGTACCCTACATCGATCGGGTTGCGCGTGGGGCCTTCGGCGCGCGGGCCGAACTTCCGCACGCGCATCCGAAACGGTTCGCTGCCCTTCCCGCCCAGCGACTTGACCGATATCTCGTCGAAGAGCCCTGCTGCCCTGCCGAAACCGTCGAGGGCCGCCTTCAGAGTCTTCCAGGACTCCTTGTCCTCGAAGAACGCCATGGAGATACATGGGAACGTATTCGCCTTCTGTTGTCGTTGCAGGCAATGTCGTCGAAGCTGCCGAGATCATAGGGACTTTCCTTGAAGTCCGGAGTCGCTCTCGCATACACGCCGTCCCACAGCGCACGAGTCAGCGCCATGAACGAGGTCTTGCCCGTGCTGTTCTCCCCCACGAGCAGCGTGAGCGGCGCCATTCGCGCCGTCTGCTTGTCCCGAAAGCAACGAAAGTTCTTCAACCGGATCCGGTCCATCGCGTTGGTCTCGTGGCAGACGGCTCTGCGCTTCTACCTGGGCGCCGCCAGCAGCATGGCGTCGAGCAGCCTTTTCTCTTCGCTGCCGCGCGGGTACAGGCCCGAGAGCGCGTTCGACAGGCGCTGGAAGTCGGGGCCGCGCTCGTACTCGGCCTTCAGCAGCGCATGCAGCGCGTTGCTGCGGCCGCCGTACTGCAGCATCGCGGTGTGAACCCGGTCGAGGGTCGTCGCGCCGAGCGTCGCTGGCCGTAACGGTGGATGCGCCCCATGCGCTGCTCGAGGCGGTTGGGGTTCCACGGGAGGTCGTAGTTGAAGAGGATGTTGCAGACCTGCAGGTTGATCCCTTCGCCCGCCGCCTCGGTGGCCACGAGCACCTGGGCCGCAACGTCGCGGAACTGCTGCTCGGCGTGGAGACGGGTGCCCGGCTCGTCGCGGCTGCCGGGCTTCATGGCGCCGTGAATGCGCGTCACCGTGAAGCCCCAGGCTTCGAGCTTCTCGACGAGGTAGCCGAGCGTGTCCCTGAACTCCGTGAATGAGGACGAGCCGCTGATCCCGCCGGTCGAAGAACCCCTGGCCGCGCAGCAGGTTTTCGAGCCTGGCGAGCTTCGCCTCGATGCCGGCGTGCTCGACGTCCTCCGCCCTGACGGCCGGCGCCCGGAGCTCCGCGATCTCGTCGCGCACCATGCCGGCGTTCCCGGCCAGCGTGACCGCATCGAGCAGCCGCTCCAGCCGCTCGCGGTCGTGTTCCTCCAGCTCGTCGAGCTCGTCCACGCTCGGCAGGTCCGGCGGGGCGGTTCGCGCGAGATCCTCGGCCCGGGCGAGCCCCCGCTCCAGCCGGTCGGCCCGGTTCGACAGGCTGCGCCGGATGGCTCGCGCGCTGGAGGTCAGCCGCCGCTGGTAGAGCGCCATCAGGAAGCCCACGGCGCGGGCGCGACGGTCGTCGCCGGCCGCGGCGGCGCGGGCGCTCTGCCGCTTCACGAACCGCGTCACCTCGCTGTACAGCGCGAACTCCGGACCGTCGATGGCGAAGTCCACCGTGGCCGGAATGCGCTTGGTGAAGATCTTCCGCGCTACCCACCGCCCGTCCTGGTCCCGCGCCGGGAAGCAGACCATCGCCTCCTTCGTGCGCCGCAGGTAGAACGGGGCGCGCCCGGCGTCCATCGCCTGGCGGACCGAGCGCACGTCGGCGTAGGCGTCGCGGTCGAGAAGCTGGAGGAAGAGCGAGAAGTTGCCGGGATCGCCCTTGTGCGGCGTGGCGGTCAGCAGCAGCATGTGGTCGGACGAATCCCGGAGCAGTTCGCCCAGCCTGTAGCGCTGGCTCTTGTGCGAGTCGTCCCGCGCCGACATCCGGTGCGCCTCGTCCACGACCACCAGGTCCCAGTGCGCCTGGCGCAGGCCCGGCAGAATGTCCTCGCGTTTCGCGAGGTCCAGCGAGGTCACGACCTGCGGCTGCCGCAGCCACTGGTTGACGCCGTACTGCGCCCGCAGGTCGCCGCCCTTCAGCACGACGAACGTCTCGTCGAACTTCTCCTCGAGCTCGCGCTGCCACTGGAACGCGAGCTCGGACGGGGCGACGATCGGGATGCGTTCGGCGAGGCCGCGCAACTGCAGCTCGCGGATCAGCAGCCCGGCCATGATCGTCTTGCCGGCGCCGGCGGCGTCGGCGAGCAGGAACCGGACCCGCGGCAGTTTCAACAGGTGGTCGTAGACCGCCTCCAACTGGTGCGGCAGAGGGTCGACACGGGAGACCGACAGCCCGAAATACGGATCGAACTCCCAGGCGATGCCGAGAGCGTGGGCCTGCAATCCGAGCCGCAGCAGCGCGCCGTCCCCGTCGTACCGGAAGCCGCTGTCGTGCACCGCCAGTCCGGCCAGCTCGACCGCGCCGAGCGAGACCTTCCGGAAGCGCTCGGACCGCGTCCCGACCAGGCCGAGCGACCAGCCGGCCGAGCCCGTCGCCGCGACGGTCTCCACCCGCATCGGCTCGTCGAAGAGCGGCCCGGTCAGGATCTGGCCCGGGCTTGGAGTGGCCGGTGGTGACTGCGCCATCGGTATGGACCCGCAGTGTGTCGTGTTGCGCGCCCTACTGTACGCGATGACGCCCCGAACTCGTCGATGACGCCCGAAGTTCCACACCCACCGCACCGCGCCGATCGCCGCCGTTTCGTCCCGCTCCCACGGGCCTGCTCGTTCCGACCCGAGTTGATCCGCGAGGGCGACGACGCCGGTCCGGACCTCGTGCCCACCGTGCGCGGGGGGCTGCAGCTCGAATGGCACCGGCGGCGAGTGGACATCGAAGTCGAAGTTGGTCCCGACGGGTCGGTGTCGTGGTGTGCTGAAGACCGGCCTTCATCGGCGGCGTTCGAGGATGACAGGGACGGCGAGCCCATGTCCGTCTACCGGCAGGACGTGATGGAGGGCGGGGAGCCGGGCCGGGTGCTGGCGAATCACGAAAGCTTCGGCTTGGCGTCGATCTCGGCCGGTCAGGTGCGTTCCAGAGACTCACCCCGCCGCCGTCTGCCGGAGCGCGGCGATCCGCTGCAGCACCGGCGGGTGCGAGTAGTCGAGAAAGACCGCCATCGGGTGCGGGGTCAGGTTCGACAGGTTGTCGGCGGAGAGCTTCTTCAGCGCCGCGATCAGCGGCTCGCCGCTGCCGGTGGTCTCGGCGGCGAAGCGGTCGGCCTCGAACTCGTTCCGGCGGGAGAACAGGTTGACGAGGATCGAGAGGACCAGCTCCACCGGGGTGAAGAGCAGGCCGAAGAAGAGGAGGCCGGCGTAGACCGACAGCTCGCTGACGTAGAAGGCCGCGAACAGCCCCTCCTGGCCGAGGAAGAGCGACAGGATCCAGAGCATCGCGCCGAGGTGGCCGATGGAGAGCGCCATCCGCTGCCAGATGTGCCTCCTCTTGTAGTGGCCGACCTCGTGGGCCACTACCGCGACCAGCTCCGGAACCGTGTACTGCTCGACCAGCGTGTCGAACAGCCCGATGCGCTTGTTCTTGCCGAAACCGGTGAAGAAGGCGTTGGCCTTCGACGAGCGCCGGGATCCGTCGACGACGAAGAGGCCGCGGAGCGGAAAGCGCGCCTTGCGGGCGTACTCCAGGATGGCGTCGTGCAGGTCGCCGCTGTCGAGCGGGGTGAAGGTGTTGAAGAGCGGCATGATCCAGGTCGGCGCGATGAACTGGACGGCCAGCATGAACGCCGTGGCGGCGATCCAGCACCAGAGCCACGCCAGCGGCCCCGCCCACGCGAAGAACGCGAGGATGACGGCCAGCAGCAGGCCGCCGAGCAGGGCGGCGAGGGCCAGGCTCTTCAGCGTGTCGGCGGCGAAGGTCCCTGCCGTCGTCCGGTTGAAGCCGTAGCGCGCCTCGATGACGAAGGTGGAGTAGGCGCGGAACGGCAGGCCGAGCAGGATCGAGGCGAGCCCCAGAGCGCCGATGTAGAGCAGCCCGGTCATCACCGGGCCGTGGCCGAGCCCGCGCAAGAAGGTGTCGAGCCACGCGAAGCCGCCGGCGAACCAGAAGGCGAGGACGACGGCGAGGTCGAACCCGCCGCGGACCAACCCGCAGCGGGTCCGCGTCGCGGTGTAGCGCTGCGCCCGGGCGTACTTCTCGTCGTCGAACACGCCGGCGAACTCCGCCGGCAGGGCCGGGCTGAACGCGCGCACGTTCAGCGCGCCGGACACGACGCGGAGCAGGTACTCCCCGATCAGCGCGACCAGGATGACGATGGCGAACGTGTTCATGGGCGTCCTCGGGCTTCAGGAGCGGCGCCGTCGTTACCGGGTAAGATCCGGACGATGGCGGACTTCCATTATCAACCGATTTTCGAGCTCGGACCGGACGAGACCCGGTACCGGAAGCTGACGGCGGACGGGGTGTCGACGATCCGCGTCGACGGCGCCGAGATGCTGAAGGTCGAACCCGAGGTGCTGCGCGAGGTGGCGCGCGTCGCGTTCGACGACGTGGCGCACCTGCTGCGGCCGGGCCACCTGGCGCAGCTCCGGAAGGTCATCGACGACCCCGAGGCCTCGCAGAACGACCGCTTCGTGGCCCTGGAGCTGCTGCGCAACGCGTGCATCGCGGCCGGCCGCGTGCTGCCCGGCTGCCAGGACACCGGCACCGCGATCGTCATGGGCCACAAGGGCGAGCGCGTCCTGACCTTCGGCGACGACCACGTGCCGCTGTCGCGGGGCGTCTTCGACGCCTACGAGCAGCGCAACCTGCGCTACTCGCAGATGGCCCCGCTCGACATGTACATGGAGAAGAACACCGGCTCGAACCTGCCGGCGCAGATCGAGATCTACGCCGAGCCGGGGGACGAGTACGAGCTGCTGTTCATCGCCAAGGGGGGCGGGTCGGCCAACAAGAGCTTCCTCTACCAGGAGACGAAGGCGCTGCTCAACCCGGCGTCGCTGCTCGGTTTCGTCGAGGCGAAGCTGAAGACCATCGGGACCGCGGCGTGCCCGCCGTACCACCTGGCGCTGGTCGTCGGCGGCACCTCGGCCGAGTTCACCCTGAAGACGCTGAAGCTGGCGACCACCAAGTACCTCGACCGGCTGCCGGCGAGCGGCAACGAGCACGGCCGTGCGTTCCGCGACCACGACCTGGAGGCGCGGATCTTCGAGCTGGCGCGCCAGATCGGCGTCGGGGCGCAGTTCGGCGGCAAGTACTTCGCGCACGACGTCCGGGTCATCCGCCTGCCGCGCCACGGCGCATCCTGTCCGGTCGGCCTGGGCGTCTCGTGCTCGGCGGACCGGCAGGCCCTTGCCCGGATCACCCGCGAGGGGGTCTTCCTGGAGCAGCTCGAAGAGAACCCGGCCCGGTTCCTCCCGGACGTCACCGATGGCGAGCTGCCGGGCGACGTCGTCCGCATCGACCTCGACCGGCCGATGCCGGAGATTCTCGGCGAGCTGACGAAGCACCCGGTGGCGACGCGGCTGTCGCTGTCGGGGCCGATGATCGTGGCCCGCGACATCGCCCACGCGAAGCTCAAGGAGCGGCTCGACGCCGGCCAGGAGCTGCCGGCCTACGTGCGGGACCACATGGTCTACTACGCCGGTCCCGCCAAGAAGCCGGAGGGCCGCGCGTCCGGATCGTTCGGTCCGACCACCGCGGGCCGGATGGACTCCTACGTCGATCTCTTCCAGTCGCACGGCGGCAGCATGGTGATGCTGGCCAAGGGGAACCGGTCGGCGCAGGTCACCGAGGCGTGCAGGAAGCACGGCGGCTTCTACCTGGGCTCCATCGGCGGTCCGGCGGCGCGGCTGGCCGACCACAGCATCCGCAAGGTCGACGTGCTGGAGTATCCCGAACTCGGAATGGAGGCGATCTGGAAGATCGAGGTCGAGGACTTCCCGGCGTTCATCGTCGTCGACGACAAGGGGAACGACTTCTTCGCCCGGTTGCTGGCCGCGAAGCCGGCCACGTTGATCCGCTGACGCGGTTCGATCCATGCTCGAAATCGGACCATTCGACTACACGACTACAGAGGAGGCAGTGATGCGGAAGGTGTTGATCGCGGCGGCGATGCTGGCGGTTCCGCTCGTCGCCGGCGCCCAGGGCGTGCAGGCCGACGGCTGGGAGGCGCGGCTCGACTTCGAGGCGGACATCGACAGCGTGCTCGGCTTCATGAACATGGGCAGCGGCGTGCACGTGACGACGACCGGCGCCGGCTTCGCCATCTGGCAGCCGGAGAGCATGGTGAAGGTTGGCGGCGTCGCCGCGGCGGGCGCGGCCGCGGGCGTGATGGTCGGCGAGGTCGCGGCGCAGAACCGGCCGCTCAGCACCCGCGGGCACACGGCAACGCAGATCGGCGGGAGCTACAACGAGGAAGGCCGGTACGAAGGCGGCTACTGGATCGACGTCCACTACGGCCGTCCCATCCTGCGCGGGCGGCGGGGCATCTTCGGCGCGGGCGGGGAGTACGGCCGGCGGATCTACGCTGGCGCCCCGCTCTGGCGGGTCGGGGCGGACCAGACTACCACCTTCACCACCGAGGCGGACCTCCTGATCGACGGGCAGCGGCTGAACGCCGGCGAGTACACCGTGTTCGCCGACCTCGCCGACCCCGGGGCGTGGGTGCTGATCTTCACCACGTGGGGCGTAAAGCAGGACTTCCGGGAGGACGACCCGAACGCCCTGTGGGGGGCCTACGGCTACGACGACAGCAAGGACGTCATGCGGACGACGATGGCGGTGGAGACGGTCGACTGGTCCATGGACCAGTTGCAGATCGGTTTCCTCGACATGACGCGGGAAGGCGGCGCGATGTACGTCCACTGGGACGACCAGTTGGCGACCGTCCCGATCGAGCTGGCGTACTGAGCGATGTGACGCGCGCACCTTCGCCCGAGCCGTTCACGCACCGGCAGATCGTCATCATCCTCTCCGGCCTGATGGCCGGGCTGTTCCTCGCTGCGCTCGACCAGACGATCGTCGCCACCGCGCTGCCGACGATCGTCGGCGAGCTCGGAGGGCTCGACTACTTCTCGTGGGTGGTGACCGCGTACCTGCTGTGCGCCACCGTCTGCACGCCGCTCTACGGCAAACTCAGCGATATCTACGGCCGGCGCGTCACGTTCCAGGCGGCAATCCTCATCTTCCTGCTCGGGTCGGTGCTGGCAGGCCTCGCGCCCGGCATGCTCGCGCTGGTGCTGTCGCGCGGCGTGCAGGGCGTCGGCGCCGGCGGCGTGATGGGGCTGACGTTCGCGGTCATCGGGGACATCGTGTCGCCGCGGCAGCGCGGGAGGTACATCGGCTACCTCGCCGGCGTGTGGGCGTTCGCCAGCGTGATCGGCCCGCTGCTGGGCGGCTTCATCGTCGATCAAACCACTTGGCGCTGGGTGTTCCTGATCAACCTGCCGGTCGGCGGCGCCGCCCTCGCGGTGATCTGGGTCGCGCTGCGGCTGCCGCCGGTGCACCGGCCGGCGCGGATCGACTTCGCCGGCGCGGCGCTGCTGATGGCCGGGGTCAGCCTGCTGCTGCTGGCCCTCGTGCGCGTGCGGGAGGGCGGGGCGCAGGGCTGGGACGCGGCGGCCGGTCTGACCGCGGCGGGTGCGGTGCTGCTCGCGGCGTTCGTGCGCCGGGAGGCGCACGTCGAGCATCCCCTACTGCCGTTACGCCTGTTCCGCAACCGCATCTTCGCCATCGGGTCGGCGCTCGGACTCCTCATCGGCTGCGCGCTGTTCGGCGGGGTGGTGTTCCTGCCCCTGTTCCTGCAGGTCGTCACCGGCCTGTCGGCGACGAACTCCGGCCTGCTGCTGCTGCCGCTGACGGCCGGGGTGCTCGTCGGCTCGGTGGGGTCGGGCCGGCTGACGTCGCACACCGGCCGCTACCGGATCTATCCGATCGCCGGAAGCGCCTGCGCGGTCGGCGGCATGCTCCTCCTGAGCCGGTTGCACGCCGGGACGCCGCTGTCGACGGTCTCGGCGTCCATGGTGTTGCTGGGCCTCGGCGTCGGGATGGTCATGCAGGTGTCGCTGCTCGCCGTACAGAACGCGGCCGAGCACCGGGATCTCGGCATCGCCACCGCGTCGGCGCAGTTCTTCCGGTCCATGGGCGGGTCGTTCGGCGTGGCGGTATTCGGGGCGATCATGAACGCGCGGCTGGCGTCCGAGCTGCCGGCGCGGTTGTCTCCGGAGGCGCTCGCCGCGGTCGGCGGCCGGGTCTCGGAATTGCTCAACAGCCCCGCCGTCATCCGGGCCCTGCCCGCGGAGACGGCGGCGGCGGTGACCGGCTCGGTCGAGATCGCCCTCCAGGCGGTGTTCCTGTCCGCGGTGCCGATCATGGTGCTCGGCTTCGCCCTGTCCTGGTTTCTGGAGGAGATTCCCCTGCGCGAGACGGTCGGCCCGCCGGTCGACGGGATCGAGGAAGCGAGCGCGTGAACGTCGCTCGCCGGTCGGCACGATTCGTGCCTCGACTTCCCGCACGGACGCGCCGAGTGTACGCGGCGTCGCAGTGTGGTAGGTTGGGGGAATCGTGCTCGCCGCCGCGCCGCCTGGAAGGGCTCTCTCACTGGGCGGGGCACGATTGCGGAATGGAACCGATCATCGACCATATCGAGATTACCGTGAAGGACATGAGCGTCGCGGTGCCGTTCTACGACAAGCTCCTTCCGCTCCTGGGCTTCGACCTCGGGAGCAGGAACAGCGCCGTGCTGGAAGATCACGAGCTGCATGTCGTCGAATACCTGCATCCGCGGCTGGGCTTCGCCATCAACTCGCCGAGAAGCGCGTTTCAGGGCGACACCATCAATCGCCGGAAACCCGGTGCGCTGCATCACCTCGCGTTCAGGGCGGAGTCCCGCACCGAGGTCAATCGGCTTCATCTCGAGCTGACGAAGATCGGAGCCACGATCTTGAGTCCGCCGCGAGAGTACCCGGAGTACGTGCCGCCGGGCTACTACGCGCTCTTCTTCAAGGACCTCGAGGGCATCAAGTACGAGATCGTCCACACGCCCCCGCAGTCGGGATAGGCGATCGTTCGCCACCGGCCGCTACCGGCGCCCCGCCGCGCTCGGCCAGCCCGCGCCCGTGACTGGAGGCACCTCCCATCGAGGTCTTCGGTGATACGCACGGCCTCAAGGCCAGTCAGATTCGCCGGCTCGAGCGCCTCTTCCGGCGCCGGGCGCCGGCCGATCGGCTGATCACCCAGGAGCTCGCCCGGCGCCTGACCGAAATCAGCCACGAGATTCGGCGCCAGGTCGGCGTGCTGCTCGATCGCCGCGGGCTGGTCCAGCACGTGATGGTGGGCGATGCCCGCTCGATCGCCTTGCCCGACTGGGGCCGCCTGCGGGCCGGCCGCGGGCGTCTGCGCGGCCTGCGCTGCCTCCACACCCATCTTGGGAACGAGGGGCTGACGCGGGACGACCGGACCGACCTGCTGCTGCTGCGCCTCGACGCCATGGTGACGGTGGGCATGGACGACGCCGGCCTGCCCGCGCTCGCCCACACCGCGGCGCTCGCACCCACCGGCGCCCGCACCCCGGGCGACCGCAACGCGGGCATCGAACGCTTCGACCCGCAGCCGCCGGCGCGGATCGCCTTCGACTTCCAGGACTGGATCCGCGACCGCGAGGCCGCGTTCGCGCGCCGCACCGGCACGCAGCGCATCGGAGACCGCGAGGGCGCGATTCTGGTCTCGGTCACCGCCGGCCGCAGCGCCCGCGACCTCGGGGTGCATATCGCGGAGCTACGCGAGCTGGCCCGGTCGGCGGGGGTCGACATCGTCGACGTCGTAACGCAGAACCGACCCCGGGTCGACCCCAAGACCGTGCTCGGCTCCGGGAAGCTGGACGATCTCGTCATCCGCGCCTTCCAGAGCGACGTCGATCTCGTGATCGTCGACCAGGACCTGACCCCGACGCAGGCGCGCAACCTCGGCGAGCGCATGGAACTGCGGGTGATAGACCGCACCCAGCTCATCCTCGACATCTTCGCGCAACATGCGACCACGCGCGACGGCAAGCTGCAGGTGGAGCTGGCGCAGCTCAAGTACCTGCTTCCGCGGCTCGCGCAACGCGCCGAGGTCTCGCTGTCGCGACTCGCCGGCGGCATCGGCGGACGGGGACCCGGCGAGACGCAGCTCGAGGTCGACCGCCGGCGCACCCGGGACCGCCTGACGCGGCTCGAACGCGAGTTGCAGAAGCTCGCCGCGCAACGCGAGAACCGGCGGCAGCGGCGAGGGCGCCGCGCGGTCCCGGTCCTGTCCATCGTCGGCTATACGAATGCGGGCAAGAGCACGCTGCTGCGGGCCCTGACCCGCACCAAGGTGCACGTCGCCGACCAGATGTTCGCGACCCTCGACCCCACTTCGCGGCGCCTGCGTTTCCCGCGCGAGCGCGAGGTCATCGTCACCGACACCGTGGGGTTCATCCGCGACCTGCCTCCGGACCTCGTCACCGCCTTTCGCGCCACCCTCGAGGAGCTGGCCGACGCGTCGCTGCTCCTCCACGTCGTCGACGCCGCGGCGCCCGACTGCGAGCGGCGCATCGAGGCCGTCCGCCGCGTGCTGCAAGACCTCGGCATGCAGGCGCCGGAGCTCCTCGTCTTCAACCGGATCGACCGCATGGGGGACGGCGAGGGCGACGCGCTGGCGCGGCGGCACGGCGGCGTCGCGGTGTCCGCGCTCCACCGCATCGGCCTGCGACGGCTGCTGGCGCGGGCCGAACGGATGCTCTGGGCGGACGGCCCCGGTATACACTGAAAACAGTGCGCACGAAAGACGTGCGGCGGATACGGGGCATCGCGCATCCCTGGACATGCGGTCGCGGCACCGGTTCGCCTGCTACGAAGCCCTCATCGTAGCGCTGCCTCGACGCGGGGTGCGCCACTCTCTACAGCGAAGACCGGCAGGATCGACGGGCTGACGGTCGTCGATCGGGTCAGCGCTCGGATCGACCCGCGAGGACGAGGACGACGGCGCCCGGCGCGATGACCATGGAGCTTGAAACGACCACGAAGGTTCCGGTCGAGCGGCTGCGGCTGGACCGGGGAAACCCGCGGCTGGTCGGCGAGGGGGCCGCTGCGTCCGACGAATGGATCGTCGCGCGGCTCTACCGCTCGGCCGAGCTCGACGAGCTGCTCCAGTCCATCTCCGAGAACGGCTATCTCGACATCGAGCCGCTGGTCGTCCTGCCGGAGTCCGACGGCGAAACGCTGACCGTCCTGGAGGGCAACCGGCGGCTGGCCACGCTCCGCTTGCTCCGTGAGCCGGAGCTGGCGAGCCGGATTGCGTCCAGGGAAAAGCTCCGAATCACCGTGCCGGAGGTAGACGAGAACCTTCGCGCAACACTCGAGCAGGTGTCCGTCTATCCGGTCGCGAGTCGCGAACGCGCGCGGGCGTTCATCGGTTTCAAGCACATCAACGGCCCGGCGAAGTGGGACGCCTATGCGAAGGCCCGGTTCGCGGCGGAGTGGTACCGGAAGGGGCGGAACGAGGGGATCAGTCTCGACCAGATCGCGAACGCCATCGGTGACCGGCACGATACGGTCAAACGGATGGTGTCAGCGATCTATGTGCTGGAGCAGGCGCGCAAGGAGAATCTGTTCGAGGTTGACGACCGCCAAACGGATAAGTTCAGCTTTTCCCACTTGTACACGGCGCTCTCGCGCTCCCAGTATATGGAGTACCTGGGGCTGGGAACAGGCTGGGCGCGCCACGATCCCACGCCCGACCAGGTGCCGCAGGAACGACTCGACCGGTTGAAGCAGGTTCTGGTCTGGATATACGGGTCGAAGACCGACAGCGTGCAGCCCGTCGTGCAGGCGCAGAACCCGGACATCAAGCGGCTCGGCGAGGTGCTCGCCAACGCGGAGGGTCGGCACGTTCTGGAGCAGACCGGCAACCTGGACGATGCGCACGAGAGCACGGAACCCGCCGACAGCCGGTTCACCGCGTCCCTGCTGCGTGCGCGGGATGCAATTCGCGAAGCCGCTGTTTCGCTGAAGGCGTACGACGGACGGGACCAGTCGTTGCTCGACATCGCCGAGGACATCCGCGAAGCGGCGGAAACGGTGCACTTGCGCATGGCGAAGAAGCGCCGGGACGCAAGTATGGCGGACTGATGGCGCTCTACCTGCCTCTGGACTCGGTGACCGGACATCCGGTCGATGTCGATCTGTTGGCCGACTACCTGGAGCTCACCGCCTTCTTTGCGGTGGACGCAGCCGCTCGAACGTCGGATCTCATCAATGCTGCTTCGCTCGGCGCGGCGGAGGATCACGTCGGCGTGGACGATGAGATGCGCGACGGGGCGGAGGATCTTGTTGCGCGTGCTGTGAATCGGGTGAGGACACGTCAGAACGCCCTGGACACGGATTACCCGTTCAGGCTGGAGCCGGGTGGCGACCTCCTGGCCTGCGAGCCTGACGCGCGGTCGTTCGGACACGCCGCGTACGTCTTGTGCCTGGTGTTGTCGAACCTGATGCCGACATCGCAGATCCTCTCAGGTTCGAACCTTCATCCGGACGATGCGGAGGTGCGAAGGCTGCGACGGTACTTCCAGTACTTCGCCACCGCGGCCCTGGCGGCGGAGGTGCAAGGCAACGCCTGGTCATTCGGGTTTCCGCGGTTGGATGGTTCCGGGTTCCTGGACAAGCTGCGGGACATCTGGCGGGAGCTCCGCGACGGGCGCATTGAGCGGCAGGCCGGAGCGCCAGAGCTGCCGAAGGACGACCAGGTCGATGTCTTTGCCGCCCGCCTGCATTGCGACCGGCTGCCCGGATTCCTGCTCGCTGTCGGGCAGGTGGCCACCGGACAGGACGCGCGACGGAAGTCGCTCAAGGGGCACTTGGGGCCGTTCAAGAGCCGCTGGTTCAGAACGCAGCCGGTGACGGAGTTCCTGCCCTATATGATCGTGCCGTTCGCCACGGCCGACAAGCAGTTCGTCGACGATGTCCGCGTGATGGGGAACGTACTGCACCGGCTGCGGGTGCCGCGGCGCGTGGCGGAGGCCGCGCGGCTCGTGGAGGCAGGCGTGACGGTCGAGGGATATGATCGTCTGCCAGAGATCGCGCAATGGGTCACGGACTACCGCAACCGGGCGGGAGCGGCGGCATGAGGCACCGATTCCACTCGATCTGCCCGTACTTCGCGATGTTTCCCGAGACGTTCGTCGAGAAGCATCTGGCGGCGAGCCCGCACGACGGGGTCGTCTTCGACCCGTACTGCGGGCGGGGCACCACCGTCTTCCAGGCGCTGTTGCAGGGACGGACGGCGGCCGGCGCCGACCTGAATCCGGTGGCGGTCTGCATCTCCGGTGCGAAGGGCGACCCGCCCGCGTTCTCGGAAGCCAGGACGCGGCTCCACGAGTTGCGGCGCGGATGCCGCGCGCCGAACGACGACGGGTGGCAGGGAGGTCTCGAGCGGTTCTTCGCACTCTGCTTTCAGCGGGAGACCCTGCTGCAGGTGCGTCATCTGCGGTCCGTCCTGGACTGGCGAAACCGTCGGGACGACCGGTTCATCGCGGCGCTGTGTCTCGGCGCGCTGCACGGCGAGTCGCATCGGTCGCCCAACTACTTCAGCAACCGCATGCCGCGAACCATCAGCACCAAGCCCGACTACTCCGTTCGGTGGTGGACCGAGCGGGGATATGCACCGCCGCCGCGGGACGTCTTCGATATCATCGAACGGATGCTCGAGTACCGCTTCCGGACCCGTCCCCCGGATGGATCGGCGGCGGTCGTGCAGACGGATGCCCGCCGCGTCGCCGGCGAGTTCCCGGCGCTGGCCGGCCGGGTCACCGACGTGATCACGTCGCCCCCGTACCTCGACACGACGAACTACCGCGAAGACCAGTGGCTGCGTCTCTGGTTTCTCGGGGAAGAGCCGCTGATGCCACGCGGCCGCGGCGACGATCGGCACTACAACAAGGACAACTACTGGACGTTCATCCAGGCGTCGATGCAGGGCTTGGCGCCGCTGCTGGCCGCACGAGCGAGGATGGTGATACGAATCGGCGGGCGGCGGCTGCGGAAGTCGGAGTTGAGACAGGGGCTGGTGCGGTCCCTGACCCTCGGTCTGGAGCGCGACGTGCAACTCGTCGACGACGGCGTGACGACGGAAGTCGGCAAGACGCAGGCGAACGTGTTCCGCGGCGCGAAGGTCTCGCGCTTCGAAGAGCACGATTTCTGCTTCGCCGTGTAGGCCCTCGGCGTGCTCCCCTGACCACGCGCGTATCCGCTGTGCGCTCAAGCGACGTCGTGTTTCGCGATCCACTCGCGAAGCGCCGCGTCGATGCGCGTCTGCCATCCGCGACCGCCGGCCTTGAAGTGTTCGATCACGTCCCGTGAGAGCCGGATGGTGGTTGAAACCTTCGGATTGGCGCTCGGTGGCCGGCCCCGGCGAACGCTCACCTGAGCGAACTTCTCCGGCCAGCCATCGGTGGAAGGTCCGGTGCGACGGCGCGCTGGCGGCAGACGGGCCGGGGACGCGCAGCTACCGCCTCGGCTGGCGGTGCGCGAGTGGCTCGACGTCGGCCTGGAGGCGCTCCGGCGACGCGCCGTCGCACGGCGCCCACCTTCGGCGGCAGCCTGGTCTGGTAGGTCGGCAGGGGCGGCGACCGACGGGACGTCCACCTTCTGGGCGGCTCTGGACGGCGGGCGCAGGTTGCATCCGGTGAACGTTCGGCTACACTTTGCGGACCGACGGCCGGCGGCGATCACCGGCCGATTCGCGAAGCCGCATCGCGGGGCCGCGAGGAGAGCAGAGGATGACTGGACGAAGACCGGACACACGTTCCCCCGGCCGCGGCGCGAGCCGGCGGCAGTTCTTCAAGCTGCTGGCGGCCAGCCCGCTGCTGGGCCTGGCCTCGTCGGGCCTGCCGGCCAACTGGCGACGCGCGCTCGCGCGCGAGGCGGAGCGCGGCGCAGCGCCCGGATCCGCGACGCTGCGCTGCCGCGAGTGCGGGGCGGAGATGCCCCCGTCGTTGGGGCAGCCTCGTTTCAACGCCGGACAGGACCCCGTGTTGCCTCCCCAGAACGCCATCGAAGATCAGTTGACGGGACAGATCATCGAGTCGCCGGACGACGCGGTCAACGTCTGGGACTTCGAGCGCGTGGCGCATGCCAACAACCTGGCCCAGCACTGGGATTACCTGCACATGGGGGTCGACGACTACGAGACGAGAAAGGCGAACCGGGAAGGATTCCAGCGCCTGATGCTTCGTCCCCGGCGGCTCGGCGGCGAGCCGGCGACCGGTGTCGACACGTCGGTCGAGCTCTATGGCCGCCGCTGGGACTCGCCCCTCTTCCTCTGTCCGGTCGCGAGCCTCGAGGCCTATCACACGCAGGGCGAGAGCGGCGCCGCCCGGGCCGCGCGGGGGAGAGGCGTCCTGCAGATGCAGTCGCACCAGAGCTCGCAGTCGTACGTCGAGATCGCCGAGGCCCGCGGCGAGCCGCACTGGTTCCAGATCTACACGGTGCCAGACTGGAACGTGAACAAGCGGATCATCGACCGCGTCGCCGGCGCGGGCTGCCCCGCCCTGGTGTGGACCATCGACCTGCTGGGCGGCAGCAACCGCGAGCTGCAGCGGCGCACGCTGGCCGGCGAGGGTTACGCGTCGGTGCTCTGCCAGAGCTGCCACCAGCACCACCCGGACTACACGCGGCCGATGCGGGCCGGGCTGGATGGGCCGGCCGGCCCCCGGTATCCCTACACCTGGGACTACGTCAAGCGCCTCAAGGACGCCAGCGACATGAAGGTCATCCTGAAGGGCATCATGACGGCCGAGGGGGCCGAGCAGGCGATCGAGCACGGCGCGGACGGGATCTTCGTGTCCAATCACGGCGGCCGGGCGGTGAACAGCATGTGGTCGTCGATCGACTCGCTGCCCGAGGTCGTCGGCGCGGTCAGGGGGCGGGTGCCGGTGTTCATCGACAGCGGCGTCCGGCGCGGCACCGACATCTTCAAGGCGCTGGCGCTGGGCGCCGATGCGGTCGGGATCGGCCGCCCCTACGTGTGGGGTCTCGGCGCCTTCGGCGAGGACGGCGTCGACAAGGTGATCGACCTGCTGCTCGCGGAGTTCCGGATCGCCATGCGGCAGACCCGGACGACCTCCACCGGGCAGATCACGTCCCGCTTCGTCATGGAGGGGAAGAACCCCATCATGATGCGCGACAACCGGTTCGGCTTCGGGCTCTGATCGAGTTGCGCCTTGGCTCGGAATTGGGAGGATCCAGGATGCTGGCCGCATCTCGAACGCGTTTCCTGCTCCGGTTCGTGACCGCCGTTTCCGTCGCTCTCGCGCTGCTGGCCGGGTCTCCGGCGGCGGCGCAACCGTCCACCGTCGAGTTCACCGTGTCCGGCACGTCGACCGTCAGGGGTTGGACCTGCTCGGTGCGCGGAACCGCCCGGGTGACGCCCGGTTCGTCGGCGCCGGCGCCCGGCTTCGCCGCCGGGGTGCAATCGGCGGCGCTCACCGTACCGGTGGCCGACTTCGAGTGCCCCGACGAGACGATGACCGAGCATCTCCTCGAGGCGATGAAGCCGGCCGAGTTCGCCGCGATCACCTTCCGGCTCGACAGCTACGAGGCCACCGGCGAGGGCGCCGAAGCCAGCGGCGCGCTCACCATCCAGGGCGTCACCAAACCGGTGAGCTTCCCGCTCGCGCTGACGCCGTCCGGTGCGGGTGTCGAGATCGCAGGAGAAATCGCACTCGACATGACGGAATACGGCGTGGAGCCTCCTACCGTCATGTTCGGTCTCCTGAGAGTGCGGCCGCAGATACGCATCGAATTCAATGGGCTCGTCGTCCCCTGAGCGCAGGTTGGCAGTTCCCGTCGAATCCAGGAGCAGAACGCAGCGAAGCGGAGTTCTGAGACGCAAGGTCGTGGAGCGGGGGGATGGGCCGAAACGCCGAGCCGGCGAGGCGTTTCGGGCTCAACGCCCAGGCCCGATCCATCCTCGCCCGGCAGATGGGCTGAAACGCCGAGCCGGCGAGGCGTTTCGGGGCGCTAGCAGGGAGGTGTCCGATGCGGAAGATTGGCGTGACGGCCGGTGTGACACTCGTCTGCGGATCACTCGCGTTCGGCGCGGTTGTCGCCGCGGCGCAGGAGCCGGGCGTGAGCCGCGTGGAGCCGTTCGAGCACCCCGACGCCCGCGAATCGCGCTGCCCGACGGTGCGGGGGAGAGTCCCATGCGGGAACTCTGCCCCGACGTCACCGAGACGTGCCGGAAGTACTGGGAGTACACCGGCCACTTCGTCCGCAACGCCACGCTCCCGACGCGCCACCGGGAGCTGCTCATCCTGCGCACAGCCTGGCTGTCCCGCGGCGACTACATCTGGGGACGGCACGACGTCATCGGCCGGGAAGCCGGGCTGACGGCGGAAGAGATCCGACGGGTGACGGCCGGCCCGGACGCTCCCGGATGGGACGACTTCGACCGCGCGCTGCTCGGGGCGGCGGACGAGCTGCACACCAGCCGGTTCATCTCCCACTCGACGTGGAACGCGCTCGCGGAACGCTACACGGAGGAGGAGCTGGTCGAGGTCGTGCTGATCGTCGGGAACTACACGCAGTTGGCGATGTTCCAGAACACGCTGGGCGCCCAGCTCCCCCCCGGCTTCGAGGGGCTGCCGGAGGCCGCCGGCCGCTGAGGCGCGGCCGGGACGGTAGTCGACGCGGCGCCCGGTCGATTGGAGGTGCCATGACGTTCCACGGACGCGCCCTTGCAGCCGCAGCGGCGGCGTGCCTCTGGCTCCCGGCCGTTCCGGCGGAAGCGCAGTGGCAGCGATGCGCCGCCCAACTCGACACGTTGCGCGCGGCGGCCGAAGAGGCGCGCGAAGCGAGCAGCACCGTCGCATCGCTCGAAGCGTCGCTCATCGAGACGCGGGACGCCTACACGCGGTGCCGGCAGAATCTCGACGTCTTCCGGATCGACCGCGATACGAGCCCGATCCGTGCTGCCGTCCAACGGGACGGATGCAACCAGCAGGTGCAGTCGTACCGGACCACCGAGCGGCGTTATGCGTCGGAGATGGACGAGGCCAGCTCGCTCTTCCGCGCGCTGGCGGCGGCCGTCCAGGCGGTCGAGTCGAGTTGTCAATACCCCCTCGCGGCGTACGCGCCGGCGCAGCCCCGGCCGACGCTCGGAGCCCCGCCTGCGGACGCTTCCTCGGCAGCCGGCCGGGCGTGCCGATTGAATCCCTGCGCGTGCTCTGTTCGGCGGAGATGTCCGAGGACGAATGCGCGGCCTGCCTCGGCGAGCCACAGGATTGAACGCAAGAGGCGCGCAGGCGGATCACTTCCTGCCTGCTCGCACGGCTCGCGCCCGGTCGGTCGGCGCCAACCCCTGCACGCCATTGGACGCGCGCGCCAAAGAGAAGCCCCGCTGCACTCGACGGTGCAGCATCCGGTCGGCAGGTGCTGCGTCCGTCCAGTGGCTGCTGGGTCACGTCATCGGCGTGGCGGTCGACTCGCGCGACCACATCCGGGTGCTGCGCCGGCCCCGGTCGCTGACCGACAGCGAGCGCGGCGCCGCGGTGGATCCGCCCACCGCCGAGTGCTGCGTGCCGGCCCCGGCGGTGATCGAGTTCGACCAGGAAGGCAACGTCGTCCAGGCGTGGGGCGGTCCCGGCGACGGCTACGAGTGGCCAACGGGGAGCACGGCCTCTTCGTCGACGCACTCGGTGACGGTCGATTCGCACGGCAACGTGTACGTCGGCGAGACGCTCGACGGCCGCCGCGGGCAGAAGTTCAAGCCGGCCGGCATGTGACGGCCCGGCAACAGTCGATGGGTGCGCTGACGAAGACCGTCGTACCGCGCTGCGGTGACGGCGGCGGCGCGGTCGATGGGTGTTGACGAAACCGCCATCCCGCACCGCGGCGCCGGCCGGGCGGGTCGTCATGCCGGGAGGTAAGCCGATGCGCACGTCTACGAGAAGGCTGCGGTGCACGAACGGCGGATGCGATACGGGTCACGTGGGGAGGCTGCCGATGCGCACGCACAGGAGACCGGCGGTCGTTCCGATTTCCGTTGCCCTCTGTCTGGCGACGATCCCCCTCCCGGCGCCTGCGGCGCCCCCTTCCGGTGCGCCGGGCGCACAGACCGGGACCTTGCTCCCGCCGGACATCAATGCGGAGTCCCGCAACCGGCTCTCCACGCCGGCGCCGGACCCGGCCGGCGGGCCGTCCGCCGCGGCGGCGGCGATACGCGGCGCCGGCACGGGCGTGAACGCACGCTGGGAGTCCCCGGTCGGGCGTCCCCTGCTGGAGCTCGCCATCCTGATCACGGCGCGCGAGCACGACGCGCCCTTCGAGTGGTCGCTGCACGAGATGGAGGCGGTGGCGGTCGGCCTCGATCCGGACGTCATCGACGTCGTGCGCCACCGCGAGGCGCTGTCCGGACTCGGCGCTCGGGAGGCGGCCATCATCCGGGCCGGCCGCGAGATCTTCGGCGCGCACCGCCTGAGTCCGGAGACCTACCGGCGGGCCGTCGAGCTGTTCGGCGAGGCCAACTTCGTCGACGTCGTCGATCTGATGGCGCGCTACGCCGGCACCGCGGCGCGGCTGGCGGCGTTCAACCAGCAGATGCCGCCCGGCTGGCCGCAGTTCCTGCCGCTGCCGTTCACGCCCCCGGACGACGTCGACCCGCAATCGCGCAGCCGCCTGCCGCTGCTGCCCGCTCCCGCCGAGCAACTGCGGTCCACCCCCAGCCTCTACGGCCGCACGCTCTCCCCCCAGGGCACCGGACCGGGACAGATCCGCGGCCACGGCGCCGGGCGCGAGTCGCTGGAGGCGAACGTGGCGCGACCGCTTCTGGACCTGGCCATCCTCGTCACGGCGCGGTCCTACGACGTACAGTACATGTGGACGTTGACGGAGCCCGCCGCCGTGCAGAACGGCCTGGACTCCGCCGTCATCGACGTCGTGCGCAGCGGCGGGCCGGTCGCGGGACTGGGAGACAGGGAGGCGGCGCTGATCACGTTCGGCCGCGAGCTGTTCGGTCCGCACACGGTGAGCCCGGAGACCTACGCGAGCGCCGTCGAGGCGGTCGGTGGGATGACCAACCTCGTCGATCTCGTGGACCTGATGGCGCAGCACGTCTCCGACGCCACGCTGCTGATCGCATTCGACCAGCACCTGCCGGCCGGGCGGGAGCCGCTGCTGACGATGCCGTAGCGGAGCGTCATCTGCCGGCGGAGCTCGCCGGCTTCGGCAGCCCGTTGCCGCGTGTGCTCGCGCTGACGATCACCGTGGCCGGCCGGCGCCCGGCGCGCGCCGGCGCAGTGTCAGCCGCAGGTAGTCCTCGGCCGCCTCGAACTCGGGATCCACGCCGTTGTGCGCCCGCATGGACGGAATGATCTTGTTGCGAACGCCCATGCCGCGCGCGTCGGAATACCGGTAGTCGCGCAACGTCTCGGAAATGAGCAGGTTGCGGGGCACGCGCTGGCCGGCAATCATCTTCTCGACGGTCATGCCGTTCTGCAGCGCCCCGGGGCTGGTGATCTCGACCCGATCCGCATAACGGACCACCTCGATCTCCTCGTACCGTGTCCAGTCGCGATGCGTCACCGCGTTGACGATGCCTTCGCGGAGCGCATCCAGCGGGTAGTGCCAACGCCGTTCGCGGCGCATGGACTCGTCCACGTCGCCCGCCTCCTCGGAGACGAACGGCCGCATCGCATCGGCCAGGCGTTCGATGAGACCTTTTTCCACCCGTTCGCGGCCTCCCGACAGCACGCGCCAGAGATCGACGAGCGGCCCTTCGATCACCTGGTCGTCGAGGGCCTCGTAGGTCTTGTCGGTCCCCTGGAAGCAGATCCAGCGGACGCCGGCATGCCGCAGCAGGCGGCGGGGGCGGTACCCGAACAGGACCAGCCCGGCAATCGTGCAGGCGGGCGGTCCGCCTTCCCGCTCGACCATGAATCCCAACGCGCAGAGCCGTGCGTGCCAGGCATCGTCGGTCGCGGGCGCCTCCCGATCGCCGACGACGGCGGTGAGGTAGTCGGCCAGTCGCTCCCGGCTCAGATCGCGCAGTCCGCTGCCGGAGACCGGCAGCAACTCCGTGTGGATCAGTCCGCCGACTGCGAACAGACGCGCCTGTTGTTCGCGTGAAGCCAGCCGCGACGTGCTGCCGACCCGAACGTAGATGTCCTCCCGGCCGTGATGCCGGACGACGTACGGCTTGGTCGCGCCTTGCGTCACGGTGATGACGGCGACGCGGCGTGCGTCGTCGACCGCGACTTCCTCGTAGAAGGGCAGGATCATGGGGTGGACGATCTGCCCGAACACGGTGTCCATCACCCAGTGTTCGAGATGCTCGCGCCGAATGCCGGTGATGGCGCCGTCGTCCTCCACCCCGATGAGGATGCGCCCGCCCTGAAAGTTGGCGAGGGCCACCACCTCCCTGGCAAGCTGCTCCGGGCGCAGGTCGTCCCGCTTGAACTCCACCCCGGAGTTCTCGCCGCCGGCGATCAGTTCGAGGAGGTCCGACCGTTTCATCGTTCCGGCCCATGGAGCGCGGAGTGGCGCACCGAAGTATCAGTGTCCGTCTTGGCTGGTTCGAGGTTGCTCGATGGCATCAGTACGTCCATTCCTCATGCGCGAGCGGCGCCCGATTCAGCTCGTCCCGATGCACGCGCCACCGCGGCATGATCCAGCCAGATACGCCGTGCGTCCGCCTGACAGGTTCCCCAGCAGGTCTTCATTCTCTTGATGCGGGCCTCGGTCACGTCGACGCCGACCCTCGGTTCCCATTTGGCCAGCAGCTCGGGCAGCCTGTCCCGGAGCTGCCGACGGTACCAGCGTTGCAGCACGGCGTCTCGCGTGTCTCGGTCCGCGGCAGGAGGAACGCTCAGTTGCATTATCGTGTTGTTCAGCAGGCGCACCGACGGCCGGCCGGCGCGCTCGATGACGCGCAGTCGATAACGACGGCCCTCGAAGTAGTGACTCTCGCCGCTCACCAACTCCCGCCTGGACTGGCGGGCCTACTGCGCGAGCTCGGCCTGTCGGCGGCAAATCCATCCCAGGCGTGCAATGACGGCCAGCCGTACGTCGTCGTCGCCGAGGCGAACCGGCACGGCCACCCTCACGCGTCCGCTCGGCGGATAGAGACGCCCAAGTGGAGGTGCTTGATGTTCTTGCGGACGACCTCGACCGGTGTGCCGCGCACGTCGATGCGGTGGCCGTCTGCGTCAGTAGTCATGTTGAGCCTTGACGATCTCGAAGATCTCATCTACACGGCCCGCGTCCCTACCGAGCACCGACCTGATGGCGTTGCGGACCTCGCGTTCGAGGGTGTCCCGCCGGTAGTAGAAAGTCGGCGGCGACAGAACACGTTACCCTACCTTCCGGGTCTCGGCAAGCGCGCCGCTCTCTTCGTCGAGGTGCGCTTTCAGCATCCATAGATGCTCATAGCCCGTGATCCGGCGATAGTGCTTCTCCGTCTCCCGGAACGTCACCGCCGCCCACCGCACCGCCATCTCCTCGCTCTGCCAGCGGCTCACCCGATTCGTGTGCTGGCGAACCCCCGCGTGCGACGAGTCGATGATGTTCGTCGTCGTCAGGCAGCGGCGCAACGGCGTCGGCAGGCCCAGGCGATTCACCGTGAACAACTCCGAGAGCCCCTCGCGCAGGCTCGACGCCGCCGACGGCCAGTCCCGCTCCAGCCACGACGCATACTGCTCCAGCTTCCGGATGCCCTCGTCCGCGTCCAGCTTCCACGCCGCTCGCAGCGTCGCACGCGCCTGCTCGTGCTGCTCCTTCGGCAGATGTCCCAACACGTTCCGTACCTTGTGATTTCTACAACGTTGCACCAGGTTCGACGACCCGAACACCCGGCCGATGGCCTGCCGCAACGCCTTGGCGCCGTCGATGACGAACAGACGCCGGCGGTCCGCCCGCAGACCCCGCGCCACCAGAGCTTCAAGCAGATCGACGGTTACCTGCGCGTTCTCCGACGCGCCGCCGCACAGCCCCAGCACATGCTTGCGGCCACCGGCATCGACCCCCACCGCCGCCAGCACGTGGTAGTCCCCGAACACGATCCCATCCAGGTAGACCACCAGCACGTCCAGCTCGCTCAGGTCCCCTTTCGGCCAACTCCCGCAGAACGCGCGTCCCCGCCTCGATGGTCGCCCGAGAGACCTCGGATTTGCTCACGCCCACCTGCTCGGCCATCGCCGGCAGCACCGTCTCGTACTTGCGCGTCGATACGCCGCGCAGTACCAGCTCCAGCATCCGGTCCGCCAGCCGCCGGTTCGCCTGCAACGCCGTATACGCCGGAATCTCCACCTCGCCCGGCTCGTCGGCCGGTGGCCGCTTCTTGCGCAGCCGCGGCTTGTCGACCCGCAACTGCCGCTCCTTCAACGCCACACGCCCCGCCTGTACGCCGTGCCGGTACAGCTCCCGGTCGGCGTCGCGGCGGCCCTGTTCCTTCGGTCCCGCCACCTGCTCGGCGCTCATCTGCAGGACCGCCTCGATGGTCGCCCGGCCCATCACGTCGATCACCTCGTCGATGGCCCGCTCGCCCTTCTCGAGCAGCTCGACCAGTGGAATCAGCAGTTGCCCGTCCTTCGCCAGCCAGTCCGCCAGTTCCCGGCTGCTCGGCGCGGACTTGGACGCGCCCGACACGATCTTGTACGGTTTCTTCATCGGTGGCCTCTCCTCCTTGAGTGAACACCCGACTGATACCACATCAGCCGGGCAGGAGTCGCCACCGACTTTCAACTACGCTTGGGGCACCCTCTGAACAGCAGCGTCAGGACGTAGTCCTTGTACTGCGAGGCGTCCATACCGCCGCGCAGTTCATCGCAGCTCTGCCAGAGCGAAGAGTAGAGCTGGGACTTCTTCAGGGCCATGACGCTACGGCTCTCGGGACCTTCACGTCGAATTATCGACAGTATCCGCAGTGGATTCAAGCGCCGCCACGCGGGAGACGAGCGCGCGACGAATGGTGTTGACGTGACTCCTGCGACCCAGGAAACCGTGAGGCGGGCGGTCAGAGCCGGGTGAGGAACACGGCGGATAGCTGAGCGGAAGAAACGAACGGCGGCACCGGGATGACCCGCGGCGCCGCCGTTCCAGAAGCAGCCGCTGGGAGTCTGCGCCGCAGAACGGCGCAGACTCCCAGGAGGGTTTGGTTGGGCGGAAAGCGGCGCCGCAAGGCGACGATTTCCGGGCTACGCCACGACGCCGTGGACGATCTCCCCGTGGACGTCCGTCAGGCGGAAGTTCCGCCCCTGGTACGGGTAGGTCAGCCGCGTGTGGTCGATGCCGAGCAGGTGCATCATCGTGGCGTGCAGGTCGTGGATGTGCACCGGGTCCTTGACGATGTTGAAGGCGAAGTCGTCGGTCTCGCCGTAGGTCGTGCCCGCCTTGCTCCCGCCGCCCGCCATCCAGATGGTGAACGCCCGCGGATGGTGGTCGCGCCCGTAGGTCTCCTCGGTGAGGCGGCCCTGGCAGAACACGGTGCGGCCGAACTCGCCGCCCCAGACGACCAGCGTGTCGTCGAGCATCCCGCGTTCCTTCAGGTCCTGGATCAGCGCCGCCTGCGGCTGGTCGACGTCCTTGGCCTGGGTCTGGATCCGCCGCGGGAGCTGGGTGTGCATGTCCCACCCCCGGTGGAAGACCTCGACGAAGCGCACGTCGCGCTCCGCCAGCCGCCGGGCGAGCAGGCAGTTGGCCGCGAAGGTTCCGGGCGTCTTCGAATCGGGCCCGTAGCGCTCGAAGGTCGACTCCGGCTCGTCCGACAGGTCGGTCAGCTCCGGCACGGAGGCCTGCATGCGGTAGGCCATCTCGTACTGGGCGATGCGCGTGGCCGTCTCCGGATCGCCGAACTCCTCCTGGTCCTGCCGGTTGAGCTTGCCGAGCGCGTCGAGGAAGCGGCGCCGCGCGCTGCGGTCGACGCCTCCGGGATTCGACAGGTACAGAACCGGATCGCCGGTGGAGAGGAACTTCACGCCCTGGTATTCGGAGGGCAGGAACCCGTTGCCCCACAGCCGGTCGTACACCTGGTTGCCGCCGCGGCTGGAGACCATGACGACGAAGGTGGGCAGGTCCTGGTTCATGCTGCCGAGGCCGTACGACAGCCAAGCGCCGACGCTGGGCCGGCCCGCCAACTGGGCGCCGGTCTGCAGGAAGGTCATGCCCGGGTCGTGGTTGATCGCCTCGGTGTGCATCGTCTTGATGAAGCAGAGCTCATCGGCCACCTTGGCGGTATGCGGCATCAACTCGCTGATCCACGCCCCCGACTCGCCGTGCCGGGCGAACTCGAACCTGGACGGGACGATGGGGAAGCCCGCCTGCGACGCCGTCATCGGGGTCAGGCGCTGTCCCTGGCGGACCGAATCCGGCAGGTCGGTGCCGTACAGCTCCGCCAGCTTCGGCTTGTAGTCCCACAGCTCGTGCTGCGACGGCGCGCCGCCCTGGAACAGGTAGATGACGCGCTTGGCCCTGGGCGCGAAGTGGGGCAGCCCCGGCAGCCCGCCGATCGCCTCGGCAGGGGCGCCGGCTCCCATGGCCAGCGGGTCCTCGCGGAACAGCGTCGCCAGGGCGGCCGCGCCGAGCCCGGTGCTCGAGCGCTCGAGAAACCGCCGGCGAGAAAGCAGCGTCTGCATGTCGGTTTGCGGTTTCATCGGTCTAGTCCTTTGTGATCGTCCGGTCGAGGTTCAGAATCATGCTGGCCACCATCTGGTAGGAGGCCAGCTCGGCAACGTCCAGCGTCCCGTCGCGGGGCGTCTCGCCCACGTCGACGAACTCGAGCGCCGCCGCCCGATCGGCCTGATAGTCGTTCAGGAAGTCGTCGAAGGTCTCGCGCAGGACCGCCCGGGCGTCCGGCGCAGGCCGATGCCCCGTTGCCAGGCGGTAGGCATAGGCGATCCGCTCGTCCGGCGTCGTGCCGCCCTCGGCGATCATCCGCTCGCCCAGCCTGCGCGCCGCCTCCACGTAGGTGACGTCGTTCATCAGGTTCAGGGCCTGCAGCGGCGTATTGGTCCGGCTGAGGCGGACGATGCAGGTCTCGCGCGTCGATGAGTCGAACGCCAGCATCGACGGCGGGGCGAGGGTGCGCTTCCAGTAGGTGTAGAGGCTGCGGCGGTACAGGTCGTCGCCCGTGGACTGCCTGTACTCCTGGCTGCTCTGCTCCTCCCACAGGCCCTCGGGCTGGTACGGCCTGACCGACGGCCCGCCGAGCCCGGGGACCAGCAGATCGGCGATCGAGAGCGCCTGGTCGCGGATCATCTGCGCCGTCATGCGCTGACGCGGTCCGCGCGCCAGGAGCCGGTTCTCCGGGTCCTCCTCGATCGCCTCCGGCGTCAGATTCGACGCCTGGCGGTAGGTCGAGCTGGTCACGATGGCCCGCTGCAACGCCTTGACGTCCCAGCCGGAATCAACGAAGGTCGTCGCCAGCCAGTCCAGCAGCTCGGGATGGCTGGGGTACTCCCCCTGCAGTCCGAAGTTCTCCGACGTCTTGACCAGACCGGTCCCGAAGTACATCTGCCAGAAGCGGTTCACCGCCACGCGGGCGGTGAGCGGGTGGTCGGGCTGGACGAGCCAGCGGGCGAACCCCAGACGATCGTTCGGCACGTCGTCCGGCATCGGGGGCAGCACCGCCGGCACGCCGGGATCCACCCTCTCGCCCGGCACGTCGTAGGCGCCGCGAATCAGCCGGAACGTGTCGCGCCGGGGCTCCATCTCCTCCATCACCATGACGGTGGGGAAGCTGTCCCACAGCGCCGCGCGTTCGCGCTCGAGGTCCTTGACGTTCTGCCACGCATCCCGCACCTCCGGCGCCGCGTACTGGTCGAGGAAGGCGAGCCGCAGCTTCTCGGCCTGCCCGGCCGTCCGGCCGGCCGGCGCAATCCGGGCGATCTCGGTCAGCGTCTCCCCGGTCGCCACGACCGCCGCCTGCTCCGCCGTCAGGGCCTCCATGTAGATGCGCACGTCATCGATCATTCCCTGGAACCGGGGCCTCGAATCGGTGGCGCCGGAGTTCTCCGGAGCGGACCCGCTGGCCCCGATGCGCAGCGGTTCCCGCGTCCGCATCGGGTTGTTGATCCCGTCGAGCAGCGGGTTGATCTCCCGCGACTCGCCGTTGACGTGGATCCGGAAGCTCTCCGGCACCCGCTTCCCGTCGTAGGTCACCAGCACGTGCTGCCATTCGTTGAGCGGCAGCGTGTCCACGGACTCGATCCGCAGCCCGTCGTCCGCGTAGCGCTGCGACAGGTTGACCTGCAGCTTCCCTTCCAGCAGATACAGGCCCCATCCCTGCTCGCCCTGGTCGCCGGCCAGCGCGCGCGACACGATCACGCCGTCGGGCGCGGTGGGATAGATCCAGGCGGCCAGGGTGAACGGCTCGGCGTAGGTGAAGTTCGCGATGTCGCCGGCGTTGATGAACCGCTTGCCGTCGAAGCTCATCGCCTCTCCCACCCGGCCGGGGGCGAAGCGCGGCAGGCCGTCCTCCAGCGTCACGTTGATCGGGAACTTGTAGGTGACGGGTTCCCTTGGCGTCCGCAGGTGGGAGGTCACCCCCTGGTGGGGGATCACCGGCTCCCCGCTGTAGGTGCCGCCGATGTCGCCGTCGAGCGGGTGATGGACCAGGAGCTTGTCGCGCAGGACCCAGTCGACCGGCCAAGCGTCGCGCAGCGAGCTCTCCCACTCGGCCCGCGCGCCGGCCGCGTCGGCCTCGAGGCTCGCGAACTCCTCCCGCGCCTTGTCGAGCTTCTCGTCGAGCTCGGCCAACCGGGCGAAGTCCGCCTCGGTGGGCGCGGTGACGAGCGGCGGCGAGTTGAAGTACTTGAACGCCTTCGCCCCCAGCCCGCGCAGGTTGCCGCGCTCGGGGATGTTGTTGAAGTAGGCGTAGATCTCGTAGAACTCCTTCTGCGAGATCGGGTCGAACTTGTGGTCGTGGCAGCGCGCGCACCCCAAGGTCAGCCCCATCCACACCGTGCCCGTCGTCGACACGCGGTCGACCACGTTCTCGACCAGGAACTCCTCGGGGACGATGCCTCCCTCGCCGTTCTGGCCGTGGTTGCGGTTGAAGGCGGTGGCGATCTTCTGCTCGAGCGTGGCGTCGGGGAGCATGTCGCCGGCGATCTGCTCGATGGTGAACCGATCGAACGGCATGTTGTCGTTGTAGGCGTCGATCACCCAGTCGCGGTAGCGCCACATCTGCCGCGGGGCGTCGGTCTGATACCCGCTGGAGTCGGCGTAGCGGGCCCCGTCGAGCCACTCGGCGGCCATCCGCTCGCCGTAGCCCTTCGACTCGAGCATGCGGTCGACGTGCCGCTCGTACGCGTCGGGCGAGTCGTCGCCGAGGACCGCGGCGATATCGCCACGCGTCGGCGGCAGCCCGGTCAGATCGAACGTGACGCGGCGGATCAGCGTGAGGAGGTCGGCCTCGGGAGAGGGCTCCCTGCCATCCTGCTCGAGCCGCGCCTTGACGAAATTGTCGATCGGGTTGCGGGCCCATTCGGCGCCGGCCACCGGGGGCACCGACGGCCGCTCGGGCGGGATGAACGCCCAGTGGGACTGCCACTCGGCCCCCTGATCGATCCACAGCCGCAGGGTCTCGATTTCCTCGGGGTCCAGGGCGTCCTCGTCGGTGCCCGGCATGACGGGCGTGTTCAGGCCCAGCCGGTAGGGCATCCGCACGCGGGCGTCGCCGGCGCTCACCCGGTGGATCAGCAGGCTGTCGTCGGCGTTGCCGGGAACGATGACCGGCCCGCCGAACGGGCCGCGATCCGAGAAGGGCCCTTCCGCCACGTCCAGCCGCAGGCCGCGCTGGCGCGCCTGCTCGTCCGGCCCGTGGCACGTGAAGCAGTTCTCGGAGAGGATCGGCCGCACCTCGCGGGCGAAGTCCACGACCCGCTCGGGCATCGCCGGCACGTCCGCGTCGGCCAGCTCGGCCCCCCACTCGGCGCCGCCGTCGATCCACCGGCGGACGAGGTCGATCTTCTCGTCGCTCAGCGACTGACCGGCCGGCGGCATCTTCCTGATGGGATCCTCCGTGGTCAGCCGCTGGAACAGCAGGCTCGCTTGCGCGTCGCCCGGCACGACGAGCCGCTCGAGGAACTCGTCGGTGTCGAACCGCAGGTCGGCCTGCCGCACGGCGTCGTTGGGTCCGTGGCAGAGCAGGCACGACTCGGCGAGAATCGGCCGGATGTCACGGTTGAACTCGACCGGGTGCGCCGGCTCCTGCGCCGCCGCGGTCCCGTGGTCGCCGGAGAGGTACCCGCCGAGCCCGACCGCGAGCACGGCGAGCGGGATCAGAGCGCCGAATCGTGTCTTCCTCATGGGCATGTCCTCAAACATCGCATGTTAGGACTCCGGCCGTTCCGGTGCAAGACAAACCTCGCGATCCGCGTGTGGGTGGCGCGGATCCCGCCGCGTCGGGTCCCGAGGGGGTTCCATCCCGCACGATGGAATCATGAATCGGGGTTGAAATCCGGTTCACTTGCAGGTCATGATCGGACGCATGATTCGCCTGAACATCCACGAGGCCAAGACGCACCTCTCCCGCCATCTGGCCCGCCTCGAGGCCGGCGAGACCATTGTCCTTTGCCGGCGCAACCGGCCGATTGCGGAGATTCGGCCGCTGCCGCGGGCCGACACCGCCCCGCGTCCCTTCGGGTTGGCCCGCGGGACCTTTTCCGTGCCGGACTCGTTCTTCGAGCCACTCCCCGCCGAAGTGATCGAGGGATTCGAGGGGGGGCCGCGGTGAAGCTGTTGCTCGACACCTGCACGTTCCTGTGGTGGACGCATGGCGCAAGGCAGATTCCGGATCGTGTCCGTGCGTTGCTCGCCGATCCGGCCAACGCGGTGTGGCTGAGCGCGGTTTCGTCATGGGAAATCGCGGTGAAGCACGCACTCGGCAGGATACCGCTCCCGGACCCGCCGGAGCGTTTCGTGCCGCGTGAGCGGGAGCGTCACCGGTTCGCCGGCCTGCCGGTGGACGAAGCCAGCACGCTGCACCTCGGTCGCTTGCCGCCGCTGCACCAGGATCCGTTCGACCGCATGCTGCTGTGCCAGGGGATCGAGCACGGGCTGACGATCGTGACCCCGGACCGGCTGATCACGCAGTATCCGGTGCGTTGCATCTGGTGAAGAAGCAGCCGGTCCGCGGAGCATCCCCGTAGCGGCGTCCGCGAGCCGACGGGCGAGGCGCGCGGAAATGGATTCTTCGGGGATCGTCCGCTAGACTGGTGGAGCCAAGACGACTCCGTGAGTTCAAGCCGGCCTCAGGATCTGCCCGATTTCGCCAAGCCGCCCGTGGCGGAAGTTGTCCTGTCCCTGCAGTTCAAGTCACTGTCCAGCCTGACGACCGCTCACGTCGGCCTGCTCTTGCGCCGGTATCGCGACCGGTTGCCGCTGATCCAGGAGCACCCGCCGCTGGCGTCGGCCGCGGAGAGCTTCGCTCCGCCCGCGCCGCCGCGGGTGGAGGTCACCTTCGAGGACAAGCCGCCGGCTCCGCGCGTCTGGTTCGTGAACGAGGCGAAAACGGAACTGGTGCAGGTGCAGCAGGACCGCTTCATTCACAATTGGCGCAAGGTCGGCCGGGGGACTGCCTATCCGCGGTACGAACGGGTCCGCGAGCGATTCCGAGACGAAGTGTCGAAGTTCGAGGCGTTCCTCGGGGAGGAGAAGCTTGGTGAACTGGTGGTCAGCCAGTGTGAAGTTACGTACGTCAATCACATCGAGCGCGCGGGAGAGTGGGAGAGCCACGGAGAGATCGAGAAGGTCTTGAAGAACTGGGTCCCCTTGCCGGCTGCTGCGTTCCTGCCGGCCCCGGAGGACGCCGTGCTGCGGTGGCGATATCGCATCTCGGGCAGTAGCGGACCGGCAGGCAGGTTGTACGTCACGGCTCAGCCCTCATGGAGCACTGCCGACGGGCGACCGGTCTGGGTCATGCACCTCATGGCGCGGGGAGCCCCGATCGGAGCCGGCATCGAGGGCGCTTTCGAGTTCTTCGATCTGGGGCGAGAGTGGGTAGTGCGCGGGTTCGCGGATCTGACCACCGACGCCATGCAACACGCCTGGGAGAGAGTGGATGCCCGGTCTGATTGACGTGACGGACATCGGTCAGGGCGCGCTGACCGAGGATGCGGTGCCGGGTCGGTTGTCGGCGGCCTGGACATTGGGGGTTCCGGACGCGTTGACGGATGCTTTTGTCAGAACGACGCGGCAGGACCTTCCGCGGCCGGCGCGGAGAATAGCGATTCGGGCACCCAGGCGTGATCTGCCTGAAGAGCTCCTGCGTGCCCTCGATCGGGCGTGCGAACTGCAACGGCTTCCGCGGGGCTGGAATTCGCACGGAGCCGAGCCGGTTTCGGATACGGCTTTCAGGCGGACAGTGGAGTTTCTGGCGGCATACGTGGTTCAAGGCATTGCCGGTCCGGACCTCGTGCCCACCGTGCGCGGGGGGCTGCAGCTCGAATGGCACCGGCGGGGAGTGGACATCGAAGTCGAAGTTGGTCCCGACGGGTCGGTGTCGTGGTGTGCTGAAGACCGGCGGTCGGGCCAAGAGATCGAAGCGGTACTGGCCGGTCACGAAGAAACGGTCCGAACGTGGCTGAGAAGGGCTTCGAACTGAGCTCGTGACGTCCCCGGAAGAGTGCAGGAGACGATTCCCCGACGATCCGCAGATCGCCGACGAGGTTCGTCTTCTGCGGAGAGTTCCCCCGTGGCATTTCGTTCGTGACGACAACGACGGTTGTTTCCGGCCTTCATCGGCGGCGTTCGAGGATGACAGGGACGGAGAGCCCATGTCCGTCTACCGGCAGGACGTGATAGAGGGCGAGGGCGGGTGCTGGCGAATCACGAAAGCTTCGGCTTGGCGTCGATCTCGGCCGGTCAGGTGCGTTCCAGAGACCAGACGGTCCACGCGGATCCTGTTCCCGAGGAGCCGTCGCACGCCACGGTCTGCGGGCCAAAGCCGAAATCCACCCGGAAATGGTTCGCCCGCCAATCCGAGTGGGTGGTCGCGCCACCGCGAGCGTAGCATTGCCGGTCACAACATCAGGCCGGCCAGCATCAACAGCAGGGTGGCGAGGCCGATGCCAGTGCCGGCGATGCTCCTGATGATCGCCTTCGTATCGCCGGTCGGGCCCGGGACGTAGCGGCGGCGTGGGCGGCGCATGACGCCGCCTGGGCCGAGTGGCTGGCCGAGTATCCCGGTCGCCTGCGGTTCCCGTATCGGAACCGGAGGCCTTCGGCGCGCCGTTCCACGTGGCGCTACTACAGCTCGGGCTCCCGGCCGCACCTGCCAGCGATCTCCCAGACGCCGCCCTCGGCCTGCCGCCAGTAGCGGACCGCCGGCAGCGCGGGCGTGTCGTCGTAGGGATCGATCTGCACGAAGCCGTAGCAGGGCGCGAGATGCTCCGGCTGCAGGATGCTCAACAGCTCGGCGTCCGAGAGGCCATGCCCGGCGCGCAGGCGCCCGAACTGCACCGGGGTGATGGTCCGCTGCCAGGGGCCGCCGTTGACGACGACCGGCGAGAGGGCGTTGCGCACGGGCGAGAAGCCGTCGACGATGACGGTGCGGCCGAGCCTCGTCAGCTCCAGGACGCTCTGCCGCCAGTCGACCAGATGCGTGTGGTTGTGGACGAAGACGGCGATGGGCCGCCCGGCGGCCGGCGCGACGGCCTGCACGGCTTCCAGACGCCCCCCGTAGACGAGGTCGCGCGTTCGCCAGAAGTAGTCGAACAGCCCGCCGCGGCTGTCCGGCCGGCGCGGGCATTCGCGGACCGGCGGCCCCTGCGGATCGAACTGCGTGAGCGGCCGTTCGAAGCGTCGGCGGGCGCGCCGCGACGCCGCGCGGTAGTCGCAGAGGGCGACGAGATCGCCGTCGCGCAGGCCGTCCATCAGCGCGGCGAGCAGGCCTGCCTCGTGCGCCCTTTGCGCCAGCGGCTTGAACCGGTCGTCGTTCGGCAGGGAATCGACCAGGAACGACGGGCCCTGCGCCCGCACGGCGGCGAGATCCCACGCCGGAGGCTGCACGTCCCCGGCGTCGAGGTCTACCCGGAACTGCTGCCACGGCATCCGGAAGAGGACGTAGCGCAGCAGCGCCGGGGCCGCCGCGCCGAGGTCGGTCGTCCCCTCGGCGGCCAGCCCGTGCGGCAGGCCGGCACCTTCGTCCGCGAAGTTGTCGATGATCGGGTAGCGCGCTTCGTGCTCGTCGAAGAAGGCGTCTACGGCGCGCGCCCGCATCGGCCGCGCCAAGTGCCGGCGACCGGCCCGTTCGATGAACGGTTCCGGCCACGACTCGAAGCGGTCCACCCGCCAGCCGATCTGGTGGCCGTGCTCGACGTATATCCGTCCGTCCTCCGAGCGCCAGGATCCGCCGGCGGCGACGGCGACGCGGGTGCCGGTTGCGCCGAACGCCTGCTCCACCCGTCGAGCCACCGCCGGAAACAGCAGCGCCGCGTCGTGCTCGCCCGGTACGATGACGACCCGGTTCGCCCCCGACCTCGCGAACGCGGCGAGGGCGTCCACGGTGTCCGCGTGCGCCGCCAGCACGCGTTCGAGCCGCGCCAGCGCCTGGGATTCCGTGCAGCCGAGCGCCGGGTCGCCGGTCGCGCAGTCCGCATCCGGGAGCCGGTCCAGCTCGAAGGTATCGCCGTTCAGGACGAGATCGGCGGCGCCCGCGCCTTCCGCATCGAGCGCCTCCAGAAATAGCGCGAACTCCTCGCCCCAGCGGAAGTCCTCGCCGGCATGCCATGCCCCGGCGGCGTCGCGGCCTGGACCCATGTGCAGGTCGGCAATGACCGCGACGAGCCGTCCCGAGCCGCCGCCCGGCCCTGACACCCGGAACGTCGCGGCTTGCGGCGGCGTCCCGCCCGCAGGCGACGCCGGCCGCGAGCCGCCCGGGGCCGCCGTCTGGAACGCGGCGGCCTGCGGCGCGAGCTCCAGCCACGGCGGCGCGGTCACGGCGGCGCAGGCCGCCGCCACCGCCACGAAGACGCCCAGAGCCGCCCCGCCCGGCCACAGGTTCGGTCTGATGGGCGGTACGCCGGCCCGGTCGGCTCGCAGCGGCGCACCGTGCGACAGCGCGCCGTGCGACAGGCCCGGACCGGCCGCCGTCGCGACCGGCGACGCACCCCGCCGGGTTCCCCGGGTCGCCGGCCTACGGCGTCCGGGCGAGCGAGAAACGGACGATCTCCTCATCGTTGCGTGCAATGACGTGCCGGTTCGCATAGGCCGGATGCGACCAGTTGACGTACGGCCCCTGCGCCCGGCGCCGCACGTAGGGACTCGTCGGCGCAATCAGGCGCGTGCGGCTGATCTCGTCGTAGCCTGCCGGCGAGAACCGCGCGATCACCAGGTCGCCGCCGTCGGTGTTGATGAAGTAGCGGTCGCCGTGGCGGACGAAGAACGCGGTCGCCCAGCGCGCCGGGTCCCGAATCAGCGCCTCGGTCTGCCAGACGCGCCGGCCGGTCCGCAGCTCCAGGCAGCGCAGGATCCCCTCGCCGTCGACGCCGTAGACGTAGTCGCCCTGGATCACCGGCGTGCTGATCACGGAGTCGAGGGTGTCGAAGTCGCGCCCGTGCTCCGGATCGCTCTCGCCGACGCCCTGCCAGACCAGCGTGGCGCCCGGATGGCTCTCGGCCAGCCGCAGCATGCGCGCCCCGCCCCACTGCGAGGTGACGAACAGGTACGGCCCGGCGCGGACCGGCGTCGGCACGCTCATGCCCATGTCTACGACGTGCGGCACCTCCCAGTAGACGTCGCCGGTCGCCGGATCGAGCGCGCTGACCGCCCGCGGATGCCAGATGATGAGCTGCGGCACCCCGGCCGCGTCGATCAGGAAGGGCGCCGAGTAACCCGGCTCCCAGTCGGACGACAGCGCCTGCCAGAGCACCTCGCCGGTGTGCTTGTCGAAGGCGATGACCTTGGCGTCCGGCTCGCCCCCCACCAGGCAGATGAGCCGGTCGCCGTCGACCAGCGGCGCGCCGCTGATGCCCCACGACGGGACCGAGGCGTAGAAGTCGCGGACGTAGTCCTTCCGCCACAGGACCCGCCCGTCGGCGACGTCGAGGGCCAGCAGGTCGCCCATCGCACCGAGCGCATAGACCCGGTCGCCGTCGACGGTCGGCGTGGCGCGCGGCCCGATCGCGTAGGCGAGCTGGAGGCCGGCGTAGTTGGTCTCCCACTCGCGGGTCCACAGGATTGCGCCGGTGTCTTCGTCCAGGGCGAGGATCCGCTCGACGGCCGCCGTGCTGCGCGGGTCGGGGCGCCGCGCGTCGGTCACGAAGACGCGGCCGTCCGCCGCCGCCGGCCCGGCGTAGCCGCCGTGGATCGGGGTGCGCCAGGAGGCGGTCAGGCCGCCCTCCGGGAACCTCTCGAGGATGCCGGTCTCGGTCCAGACGCCGAGCCGGCCGGCGCCGCGCCACTCCGGCCAGTCGGCGGCGCGGAGCGGCCATGCGGCCGCGGCGACGAGGACGATCGCGACGAGGAGCCTCACGATGGCGTGCATCCTGTTCATCGTCTCACAGTGCGCATCCTGGCGGTGCGCATGGATGAACACGTTCATCGCATGATGACAATCATGCCCCGGCTGCATCACTACATTACACAGAACGGGGAATCCTCCGCTCGGGATCGAGGCGGTGGTCGAGTTCGTGAGGACGGGCGGGAAGCCGCGGAATACGCCCGGTCCGGATTTCTGCGACACGGGCACGACCCTGGCCACCGAACAACCGGTTTCGCGTGTTCCACCATCTCCGCCAGCCGCGGTTTGGGAGAGTGCCGGGGATAGGCGCGTCACGCCGGCAGCCGGAATGCGATCAGCTCCCCCGAATAGCCGGCCCCGCTGACGGCGACCACCAGATACTGCACGCCGTCGAGCAGGTAGGTCATCGGCGACCCGGACTGCTGGGCCGGCAGGAACACCGTTCCCACCTCGGCGCCGGTCGCCTTGTCGTAGGCGCGGAGCATCGCCCCGCGCTCGCCCGACGGCGTGGTGTGGGTCTGGGGATCGCCGGCGATGAGCAGCGTGCGGGTCACCAGCGTGCCGACGCTGCCGGGCTGACCGGTGCGGGGGATGTCGAGCCCCTGCAACGCCGGGTGGTTGCGGACGTTGTCCGGCGTCTCCCCGTGCGGAATCCGCCACAGGATCTCCCCGCGGTCCATGTCGATGGCGGCGATGATCCCGTAGGGCGGCTTGAGCAGCCGCAACCCCTGGATGGTGAGCCGGGCGCGCCGGCGCTCCGCGGCGGACAGCGGCGGCCGGGGGGGCACGGCGAACTCGGTGCGTCCGCCGCCCGCGCTCGATCCCGCCCCCCCGGAGGTCCGCGGCCCGCTGACGGCGTTGCCCTGGATGTAGGCCATGTCGGACTGCCCCGGATAGGGGGGCACGATGCTCAGCAGGCCGAGCGAGCTGTTCGACGACACGTAGAGAATGCGCGTCTCCGGATCGTAGGAGCCGCCGGGCCAGTTGCTGCCGCCGCCCTGGGCCGGGGCCATCAGGGTGCCGAGCGGCCCCTCGATCCGACTCACCACCGGCGGCGTGAAGATCGGTCCGAGCTGGTAGAACGACGCCCGCTCGACCGCCGCGGCGCGCAGCTCCGGGGTGAAGTCGATCAGATCGTCCAGCGTGACGCCCTGCCGGTCGTAGCCCGGCGGCCGGGTCGGAAACGGCTGGGTGGGCGAGTACCACTCGCCGGGCACGTCCCCGGCCGGGACCGGACGCTCCTCGATCGGCCAGATCGGCTCGCCCGTCTCGCGGTTGAAGACATACAGGAAGGCCTGCTTGGTCGGCTGGGCCACCGCCTTGACCACCTCGCCGTCGATTACCAGGTCGAGCAGGATCGGCGCGCAGGGAATGTCGTGGTCCCAGATGCCGTGGTGCACGAGCTGGAAGTGCCAGCGGCGCTCGCCGGTGTAGAGGTCGACCGCCACGAGGCTCTCGGCGAACAGGTTGTCGCCCGGCCGGTTGCCGCCGAAGTAGTCGCCGGTGGCCGCCTCGACCGGCAGATAGACCAGCCCCAGCTCCACGTCCACCGAGATCTGGCCCCACACCCCGGTGTTGCCCGTATAGACGGCCGAGTCGGCCAGCCACGTCTCGCGCCCGAACTGACCGGGGCGGGGAATGGTGTGGAAGATCCAGAGGCGCTCGCCGGTGCGGGCGTCGTAGCCGCGGACGTAGCCCTTCACGTTGGCGCGGCTGCGCGGGTTGCCGCCGGTCCGGTGGGCGGCGCCGACGATGATGACGTCGCCGGCCACGATCGGCGTCGCGTGCAGGCCGATCTCGCCCGTGACCGGATCGATCGGCTGGTCCGCCTCCTGCTTCAGATCGACGATGCCGTCCGTCCCGAACCCGGGGACCGGCCGGCCGGTGGCGGCGTCGAGGGCGATCAACCGATAGCCCGGGGTGACGTAGACGACCCGGGGCGGCTCGCCGTCGGCTTCCCAGTACGCCAGCCCGCGGCCGGACAACTGCCGCGGCGCGGCGGCGCCGCGCGCCCCCTCGTGGAGGCTGTACATCCAGCGCATCTCGCCGGTCGCCGCGTCCAGTGCGACCACCGCCCGCCGCGATCCGGCGGTCGTGTACATCACGCCGTCCACCACCAGCGGGGTCGACTGGAAGCGATACTCCGGCACCGGACCGAGGTTGTCTGTCTTGAACCGCCAGGCCACTTCGAGATCGCCGAAGTTGCCGGCGTCGATCTGCTCGAGCGGCGCGTAGCGGGTGTGGCCGAGATCACCGCCGTAGGTGCGCCATTCGCCTTCGACCGCACCGGACTGGCCCGCGGCCATCGACACCGCCGCCAGACAGAGAACCACTGGACCGAGTACCCGGATGATCCTGAACATGACGCCAGTATACGCCCGCATCACAAGTCGTCGTGAGTCGTCGTGACGGCGACGTCGTGGTTATGCTGGAAAAACATACTGTTCATGCAGCATGATATGTCGTGCGCCTTCCGTTTCTCGACCGTGGTCGTGAGCTTGGGTCGTGAGCTTGCCCGCTTGCGGCGCGCCCTGTCCCGGCCGGGCGGAGCGCTGATCTGGGCCTCGATCTGATCGAATCGGTCCAGGCCGACGTCCTCGCCCGGCTCGGCGGCCACGTGGCGGAAGTCTGGGAGTGGCTGGCCCGGCGCTCCGTGCCGCACGTGACGCTCGACGACCTCCAATGGAACCCTGCCTCGCGCTGGTGGGGCCGGGGACCGGCGGCGCGCCGCTGGAGATCGACGTCGTGGCCGAATCGGCGGACGGACGCCACCTGCTGCTCGGCGAAGCGAAGTGGTTGGGTCGCGCCGATCCGGCGGGCGTACTCGCCGGGCTGGTTCGCAGGGCGCAAGACATCCCGTTCCGGCGCGGTCGCGAGATGCACTACGCCCTGTGGCTGAAACGCGGCGCCGGAGACCGGGTGCGCGGGGCGTCCATCATCGGACCGGAGCAAGTGATGAAGGCGGCGCCCCCGTGAGCTTCACGCACCGACCCGCCGGCGGACCCTGCGGGCGGCCTCGACCCACCGCGCTCCGGCGACCGGCCGATCGCACCGGAAGTGCGCGAGTCAACCGGCGGCGCGCGCCAGCGCGCCGTCGAGCGCGCGCCGGGTGAAGACCGAGACCATGGCGCGGCGGTACTCCGCGCTGGCGTGGATGTCGTCGTTGAGGTCCTCGATGCCGTCCGCGGCATTGCCGGCCACGGCGGAGACGGTGTCGGAAGTGGCCGGTCGTCCCGCCAGCGCTTCTTCTACGTTCACCAGGCGGGACGGCGACGACGACGCCCCGGTCAGACCGACGCGGGCCGAGGCGATGACGCCGTCGCGCACCTCCAGAGCCGCCGCCACGCCGACGATGGCGAACCGCGATGCCCGCTGGTGCAGCTTGGCGTAGGCCGCCGCCCGCACCGACGCGAACGTCACCTTCGCCAGGATTTCGTCCGGCGCCAGGTCGACGGTCAGCAGGCCCTGGAAGAAATCCCGGGCCTTGACGGTGCGCCAGCCCCCCGGTCCCTTCAGATGGAGGTCCGCATCGACGGCCAGCATCGCCGCCGGATAGTCGGCGGCCGGGTCCGCGTGCGCGAGGCTGCCGCCCAGCGTGCCCCGGTTGCGGACCTGCTGATCGCCGATCGTCGCCGCGGTCTCCGCCACCACCGGGCAACGCTCGCGCAGCAGCACGGAAGTCGCTACGTCGTGGTGCGTGGTTCCCGCGCCGATCTCGATCCGGCCGCCGGTCTCCCGGATGCCCGCGAAGTCCGGAACATGCGCGACGTCGATCAGCACCGTCGGCTCGCTCAGCCGCAGCTTCATCAGCGGCACCAGGCTGTGGCCGCCCGCGATCAGCTTGCCGGCGCCGCCGGCCGCGGCCAGCTTCGCGAGCGCGTCGTCGAGCGAGGTGGCGCGTTCGTATTCGAAAGCGGTCGGGATCATGCGTCGGAGCTCCTGGCCGACCGGCCGTGAATGATGCGCCACAGTTTCTCGGGCCGCAGCATCATGTCGAGATGCCGCACGCCGAAGCCGCTCAGCGCATCGACGGCGGCATTGACGATGCAAGGCGTCGAGCCGATCGTCCCCGCCTCGCCGACCCCCTTGGCGCCTAGGGGATTGACCGGCGTCGGGGTGACGGTGGCGTCGAGCTCGAAGCGCGGGAAGTCGCTCGCGCGCGGCAGGGCGTAATCCATGAACGAGCCGGTCAGCGGCTGGCCGTCGGCGTCGTAGGCGACCTCCTCGATCAGCGCCTGCCCGATGCCCTGCGCGAGCCCGCCATGGATCTGCCCCTCCACGATGAGCGGATTGATCAGGTGGCCGGCGTCGTCGACCGCCACCATCTTCAGCAGCCGAGGCTCCCCGGTCTCCCGGTCGATCTCCAGCATCGCGATGTGGCAGCCGAACGGGTACGTGTTGTTCGTCGGCTCGAAGAACGCCTCGTCGCTCAGGCCCGGGGTCAGACCCTCGGGCAGCCGGATCGGCCGGTAGGCGTAGGCCGCGACCTCGGCGAACGGCTTCGCGGACGCCGGCGCCCCCTTGACGGCGATCGTCCCGTTCTCGAACACCAGGTCGCTCTCGTGCGCCTCGAGCAGGGCCGCCGCGAACTTCGCCATCTTGGCCTTCACCTTCGCGCCCGCGTCGTGCAGCGCCGCACCGCCGACCGCCTGCGAGCGGCTGCCGAAGGTGCCGATGCCCTGCTTGACCACCGCGGTGTCGCCGTGGTGGATGGTCACGTGGTCGAGCGGCACGCCGAACTGATCGGCCAGCATCTGCGCGAAGGTGGTCTCGTTGCCCTGACCGTGCGGCGATACGCCGGTCGTCGCGCTGATCCGCCCGTCGCGCTCGACGGTGACCTGCGAGTGCTCCCAGCCGCCGGGAGGCAACGTGGACGAGGGTCCCATGCCGCAGATCTCGACGTACATCGACAGGCCGAGACCTGCGATCCGGCCCTCGGCCCGGGCCGCGTCCCGCTCGCGCTCGAGCTGCTCCCAACCGGCCGCCTGCAGCGCGTGGTCGAGCGCCTTCTCGTAGTCGCCCGAATCGTAGACCGCCCCCATCTGGGTCCGGTAGGGGAACTGAGCGGGCTGGATGAAGTTCTTCCGGCGCAGCTCGGCCGGGTCCATCCCGAGCTCGCGGGCCAGCATGTCCATCGCCCGCTCGACGAAGTAGGCCGCCTCGGGCCGCCCCGCGCCGCGATAGGCGTCGGTCGGCGTCTTGTTGGTGAAGACCTCGGTCAACGTCGCGCGAATGGCGGGGATCGCGTAAGTGGCGTTGGCCATCGTCATGCTGTTGGTCGGCACGCCGGCGGTGAGCAGCATGTTGTAGGCGCCGATGTCGGCGATAATCCGCATCCGCAGGCCGAGCACCTTGCCGTCGCGCGCGGCCGCCAGCTCGACGTAGGCGATCAGGTCGCGGCCGTGCACGGTGGCGAGGAACGCCTCGGAGCGGTCCTCGATCCACTTGATCGGCAGGCCGAGCCGCTTCGACAGCGCCGCCGCGACGTACTCCTCGCCGTAGATGTTGATCTTGGCGCCGAAGCCGCCGCCCACCTCCGGCGCGATGGCCCGCACGCGGTCCTGCCCCAGGCCGAGCATCTGCGCCACGAAGGTGCGCAGGATGTGCGGGTTCTGGCTCGACGACCAGATGGTCAGCGCCTCCCTGCCCGGCTCGTAATGCGCCACCACGCCGCGCGCCTCGATGGAGCTCGGCGCCAGCCGCTGGTTCACCATCCGCTGCGCGACCACCACGTCCGCCGCCTCGAAGGCCGCGCCGACGGCGGTGTCGTCGACCGCCCCCTTGCGGCCGACCCCGGTGCCGGCCGGCAGCGGGCCGAGGGCGACGTTGTTCGGGAAGTCGGCGTGCAGCAGCGCGGGCCGGCCGGTCATCGCCGTCTCCGGATCCACCACCGCCGGCAGGGCCTCGTACTCGACGACGACGGCGTCGGCCGCGTCGCGCGCCACGTAGCGATCGCAGGCCGCCACCACCGCGACGGGGTCGCCGACGAAGCGGACCGTGTCGACCGCCACCGCGCGGTGCTCGGGCGACGGGAACGGCGTGCCGATCGGCATCGGGGCGAGGAACTCCGCGATCTGCACCCCGGTGAAGACCGCCTCGACGCCGTCCATCGCCTCTGCCGCGGCGGTGTCGATCGAGCGGATCCGGCCGTGCGCGACGTCGCTCCGCTTGAAGGCGAGGTGCTGCATGCCGGCGATCTTCACGTCGTCGACGTAGGTTCCGCGCCCCTGGATCAGGCGCGGATCCTCACGCCGCTTGACGCGCTGGCCGACGAGCTTGGGCAGGACGGGCGTTGCGGCCATGGGCTATCTCCGGTCCGCGGCGCGCGCGGCGCAGGTGGTCATCGCGACACAGGGCATCCTGTCCTCCGAGCGGCGAGCATGCACAGTCCGCAGAACGGTGCAGCCCCGGTCGAGAGCCGGTTGGGCGGCAAGCGGAGCCGCAGGGAACGATCCCGTACATGATGGCGCTGAGCGTCGTTCTCCGCCATCGGTTTGCCGTCCGAGCTCGGATAGTGGATCGGCGCGGCGGCAGGTGCGGGTCGGATCATCGCAAGGCCTCCAGGCGGCGCGGCGGCGCGCACGACTCTCCAAGCTACCACACGCTGCGACGCCGCTTTCCCGTCGGGGCGTACGTGGAGGAGATCAAGCAGGTATCGTGCCAACCTGTCGGTCAACATCGTCGATGATCCGGGCGGCTGCGCCCGTCACCGAGACCGACCAGTCCCGGTCGACGCGGTGGACGACCGCATCGACGCCGTAGACCTCGGCCAGACGGGCGGGCGTCAGCGTCGCCGCGGGCGGGCCGTCCGCCACGATCCGGCCGTCCGCCATCCACAACAGGCGGTCGGCGGTGCGCGCCGCGAGCGCGGCATCGTGCATCACCACCAGGACGCCGCGGCCGGCGTCGGCGCCCGCGCGCAGCAGTTGCATCACCTGGAACTGATGCCGCGGGTCGAGGACCGCGGTCGGCTCGTCGGCCAGCAGGAACGGCGCGTCCGCGGCCAGCGCCCGCGCCACGTGCACCCGCGCCAGCTCGCCGCCGGAGAGGGTTGCGCAGGGTCGGTCCGCGAACCGTTCGAGGTCGCATTCCGCAAGGGCGCGCGCCACCGCCTCGGCGTCGGGGCCGGCCAGCCGGCCCAGGGCGGCGCCGTGGGCGAAACGGCCCAGCGCGACGACGTCGCACACCCGCACCGGCCACGCCAGCGGCCGGACCTGGGGCAGGTAGGCCACCCGCCGCGCCCGCGCGGACGGCGACATCCGGGCGGGGTCGTCCCCGCCGACGCGAACCTGGCCCGCGACCCGCGGAGCCAGCCCCAGGATCGCCCGCAACGTGGAGGTCTTGCCGGCGCCGTTCGCCCCCAGCAGCGCCACCAGCTCGCCCGCGCCGAGCCGCCAGGACGCGTTGCGCACCACCGCGCGGCCGCTCAGGCTCACGCACAGTCCATCGACCGAGAGCTCAGCCATTCGCCACCCGCCTGCGCGCCGCGATCCAGATGAAGACCGGCGCGCCGACCAGCGCCGCGACCACCCCGAGCCGCAGCTCCGCAGCGGTGGGCGCCAGCCGCACCCCGATGTCGGCCAGTACGAGTATCGCCGCGGCCAGCAGCGCCGCCGGCACGAGGGTCCGCGCCGGATCGTGGTCGACCAGCGGTCGCACCAAGTGCGGCGCGACGATCCCGACGAAACCGATCGCGCCGGCGATGGAGACCGCGGCCCCGGTCGCCAGCCCCGCCCCCACGACCACCAGCCGGCGCGCACGCGGCAGATCGACGCCGACGCCGGCCGCCGCCTCCTCGCCCAGCGTCAACGCCGACAGCCCGCGGCGCGCGGCCAGCAGCAGGCCGAACCCCGCCGCGAGAAAGGGCGCCGCCAGCAGCAGGTCGTCGAGGCTCCGGTTGGCGACGCTGCCCAGGGTCCAGTTGAGCATGTCGGCGAGCGAGAAGGGGTTCGGCGCAAGGTTCATCAACAGCGACATCGTCGCGCCCGCGAAGCTCGACAGGCCGACGCCCACCAGAATCAGCGTCACCACCGACCCCACGCGAACCGCGGCGACGGTCAGCAGCCCGGTGGCGGCCAGCGCGCCGGCCACGGCCGCGATGGGCAGTGTGAAGGCGCCCACCTCGACCAGTCCGTAGTAGATGACGAACGTGGCCGCGAGCGACGCGGTGGCCGAAACGCCCAGCACCCCCGGCTCCGCCAGCGGATTGCGCAGCAACCCCTGCAGCGCCGCGCCGGAAACGCCGAGGGCGGCGCCGGTCACGAGAGCAGCCAGCGCCCGCGGCAGCCGGATCTCCCACACCACGATCAGGTCGCCGGGGGAGGCCGCGCCGACCAGAGCGGCCAGCACGCGGCCGATCCCGAGGGGCGTCGAGCCCAGCAGGCACGCCGCCGCCGCCGCGGTCAGACACGCCGCCGCCAGCAGCCCGATCAGGGCGCGGTCATTCCGCACTGCGCCTCCTGCCGCGGGCAAGCCCTGTCGCCAGCCGGTTGCGTCATCGGCCGTGGCTGCCGAGCCGCTGGACGTCCTCGGCGGTGAAGACCACCAGCACCCGCAGGCCGCGCAGGGCTTCGATCGTGGCGCCGGGCAGCACGCCGCCGAACGCGGCGATCAGGAGCCCGGTCACGACGATCGGCACCCCGGCGGCAGCCGGCGCCTGGGCGGCGGCTGCCGCAACAGCGGCGGCGATCAGGACGAACAGGAACAGAAAAGAGTGCGGGAACGATACGTGGAAAGGGCGAACGAACGCCGGGGCGCAATCGGCCACGGTTCCTCCATTGCTTCCCCATCGGAAGCGGGGGCGAGGCGTGGCCAAGCCGGTCTCCTGGCTCGCAGGGTCGCGCCTAGTCTCCGCGCCTTCCCGTCCTCAACGGACAGTGGCTTCTGCGGATTTCGTACCTGCTCACAGTTGCGAGGGCAGCGCCGGCATCACACCGACTTCCCGAGCACCTGGCCACGAACGTGCAGCGAGGATCATAGCAGAACGGCGCCGGGCCGCACCCGACAGGGCGTCAGGAAGAAGGCCCGCCCGCGGCATCGCCTCCTGCACGCCATGTCCCGCTGCCAGCGCCCCCCGCAGCAGGGCGTCAGGAAGAAGGCCCGCCCGCGGCGTCGCCTGCCGTCAGCGCCTCGACTGCGTCAGCGAGGAACCACCCGCCACAGGAGGTGGTCGCGCCGTCGATCGACACGAGCGGACCCTCCTGCACTCGGCGCACCGTCACCGGATGCCTGAACGGCGTCCAGGCCAGGTTGTGATCGGCCTCGTCGAACCCGCCTACGGCATAGACGTCGGGCGACTCGTACGCCAGCCGTTCGAGTGGAATCGAGCGCCACCCGAACCCACCGCTGAAGTTGTCCAGCCCGGCGGCGGCGATCAGGTGATCCACCAACGTGCCGGGACCAGGGGTGACGCCCGACGGAGCGAGGTAGAGCGCCTCGCCGCCGGGGCTCCCCTCCAGCGCCCGCGCGAGTCGGGCATCCATGTCGGCGATCAGCGCCTCGCCGCGGTCAGGAACCGCCAGCGCGGCGGCGGCCTGGCGAATCCGGGCGCGGACCGCATCGATGTCGGGAGAGTCGTCGATCTGCAGCACCGGCACGCCGGCCCGCTCGAAGAAGATCCCCGCGCGGAGCCCGCCCCCGTAGGTGCGCACCACCAGATCCGGCTCCAGCGCCAGGACGTCCTCGGCGCGCGGCCGGACCACCGGCAATCCCGCCGCCTCGCCCCGGAGGTACGAGAAGTCCTTCCCCGCGTCCGGCGAGAGGGCGAGGATGCGTTCGCGATCGGCGAGGCCGAGCACGAACTGATCCGCGCAGTAGTCCAGGCTCACGATACGGCTGGCGGGGCCTTCCTGCCGGGGCTGCGGCGGCGCGGTCCCGCAGGCCGCCACGAGGCCGGCAACCAGCAGCGGCGACCGCCGGACACGCGTTGGGGCGCGGGTTGTCATTCTCCGACGGAGCCCATGGCCGAGACCAATCTGCCGATCGGATCGATGGCGTTGGGCGTGGGTTGTCATTCTCCGACGGAGCCTCCCGCCGGCTGCGCCCGGAGGCCGGCTCGTACCGGCCCCGGGGCAGATCTCACATCCCCGAGACGCGGCCGGCGATGCGGTAGCAGTGGAAGATCACGTGCCAGCCGAGCGCCACCGCCGCGAGCCACGCCACCCAGTAGTAGTCGCCCGGAATCCCGAGGTTGCCGCCGTAGAAGGGCGTCGCGTGCTCGTTGTGCATCGCCCACAGCAGCGGCAGCGACATGTAGGTGTTGTGCTTGGAGCGCAGCCCGGCCAGCGCCGGGTCGGCGGCGGCAGGGGCCTTGCCGGCCTTCACCGCGGCGATGATCCGCTGCTGCGCCGGCCAGATGCGGAACCACACGTTGAAGGCCATCATCGTGCCGAACATCGCGCCGGTGTGGATCAGGACCGCCCGCGGCTGGAACCCCCCGACCTCCACGAACAGCCACACGACGACCGCGAGCAGCACGAACGAAACGATCGTGGCGGCGCGGGCGTTCGACGCGAGTCCGGTGCTCCAGAGCGCGTCGTAGGCGAAGACCGCGAGGAAGGTCACCGCGACCATCGCGATCGCGGCCGCGCCCCAGCTCGCGTCGAGGTCGAGCGTCAGGCCGCCGTGGTAGAAGATCAGCAGCAGCAACAGGACCCCGGTGATCCAGGTCCAGGCGGCGCCCCATCGGAACCAGAAGAGCGCCCGCGGCATGAGCTCCGGAACCACCTTCTGCTTCGTCGGCCCGTCGAGCTTCGCGGCCATCGGGCCGTTCACGAAGTTGAAGAAGTAGAGGTGGCCGATCCAGATGATCCCCACGAACACGTGGAGCCATCGGAAGATGAACTGCAGGCTTTCCATCATGGTGCGTTCCCTCCGTTTCCAGGCCGGTGGCGGTTGCCCGATTGTAATGCGCCGACGAGCCGCCCGGCCGCCGCTCTGGCGGCAGGGAGATCGCCGGCGGCAAGGCCCCGGTTATCGACGCGGGGCCGCGGCGGCGTCCGATCGCCCCATCCGCCCGGCCGCGCGCCGAATCGCGTTGACGATGTGCTGGTAGCCGGTGCAGCGGCAGAGGTTGCCGTCGAGGCCGTCCCGGATCTCCTGCTCCGTCGGCGCCGGGTTGTCCTCCAGCAGGTTGACGGCCGACAGGATCATGCCGGGCGTGCAGTAGCCGCACTGCAGGCCGTGCTCCTCCCAGAACCCCTCCTGCAAGGGATGCAGCCGGTCGCCGTCGGCCAGCCCCTCGATGGTCGTCACCTCGGAGCCGTCGGCCTGGACCGCGAAGATCGTGCACGACTTCGCGCTGCGTCCGTCGACCAGCACCGTGCAGGCGCCGCACTGGCTCGTGTCGCAGCCGACGTGCGCGCCGGTCAGGTTCAGGTGCTCGCGCAGGAAATGGACCAGCAGCAGGCGCGGCTCCACGTCGGCGGTGCGCCGCCTGCCGTTGACGGTGATCGAGACTCGGGCCATCGGTACCTCCGGGACGACGGGTAAGCGTAACACTCGGGCGTCCACGGTGTGTGAACCGGTCCCGGAACGGTCCGGCGATGCGCGCCATGGTCCTGGTCGCTACGCAAATCCGAGGTGGGTCGCGCCGATGTGGCTGCCGGTGTTCCAGGCAGTTTTTTACACTTGACAAATAAAATGAACAAGTGAAAATGGATCGTCGGTTACAGGGGAGGCCAACCTGATGAAGAAGGAACCAGTCCAGAAGCAGGTGCTCGCCGCGGCGCAACGCCTTTGCGCAACACGGGACGACTGGACGTTCACGCCCGCCGAGATGGTGCGATTGCTGCCCGGCGTCAACGAGGCGACCTTGCGAACGCATATCACCAGTCGATGCTGCGTGAACGCGCCTGCTAATCACGCACACCGCTGGCCGTATTTCCGCCGCCTGGACCGTGGTCGTTACCAGATCGAACCGGCCTTCCGTGTGGCCCCGCCAGCGCTCGCGGCCCCCCGGTACGTCCGCTCGGAACGTACTGCCGCCTCGAAGGTCGCCGAAGCCATGCCGGCGTACGGCGAAGAGCGCCCCGACACCCGAGACGCGGTCCATGCCGTCGTGACCGAAAGCGACGGATGGTACGTCGCGGAGTGCCTGGAGCTCGCCGTCGTCACGCAGGCGAGGTCGTTCGACGATCTGCTCGCGAACCTCCGCGAGGCGCTGGCGCTGTACATGGACGGCGAGGATCCCGCCTGGCTCGGCCTGTCGTCCTCGCCGCGGCTGTTCGTCAGCTACGAGGCGCCCCCGGTCAGCACCTGATGCCGCGTCTGCGACGACTCTCGTCCGGCGACGTGCTGCGTATCCTCCACCGCCTGGGTTTCGAAGTCGCTGGCCAACGGGGCAGCCATGCCAAGCTGGTGCGAGTCTCCGCCAGCGGTGAGCGACAGGTCCTGATCGTTCCCATCCACAGGAGCCTGGCAACCGGCACCCTGTACGCCATCTATCGACAGGCGGCGCGTCTGGTACCGTCCGTCGATCTGCGGCGGGCGTTCTTCACGGACTGAAGGCGGCGTCGGCAACGCCAAGACGTTATCGATAAGTGATAACATGCCCATGTTCAGGTTCCCGCGTGATCCGGGCCTGGACACGCTGCTCGACCTGGATGGTCAGGTCCTGGTGATTGATGCGAAAGGAGACCATTGGGTGCACTTCGCCATCCAGCGTGTACCGCCGACGCCGGAGCGCCCGCACGGGATCGACTACTCGCTGACGCTTCACGGACCTGACGGGCGGCGCCTCGTCGGCTTCAACAACGCGCATGCCGTGCAGCCAACCGCCGGCCCGGGCGGCCGCAGCCGGCGACGACACGATCACCGCCACCGTCACGGCGCCGTCCGGCCCTGCGTCTACGAGGACGCGGCCACGTTGCTCGCGGACTTCTGGCGGGAGGTCGACGCCGTTCTTACGGAACGAGGAGTCGAGACGTGAAGACGCTCAAGGTCGGCATCGCCAGCTACGCGGACATGAAAGCCCGGACGATGGCCATCGCCCGTGGAGAGTTGAAACCGCGACCCAGCGAACCCAAGGTGTGGTTCACGTCCATCGAGAGCTTCGCCAAAGTGCTCTCCGACCGGAACCGCACTCTTCTGAACCTGATCGTCGAAGAAGAACCAGAGTCCTTGACGGCACTGGCCAGAATGTCGGGCCGCGCCAAGTCGAATCTCTCCCGCACTCTTCACACCCTGGAACGATACGGCCTGGTGCATCTCGAGAAGGGTCGAAAGGGCCGAATCCTGACTCGCGTTCCTTATTCTCGCGTCGTGTTGGAAACGCCTATCGTCTCGAGAAGCCAGCGCCTGCAGGCGAGCCGCTGAATCCACACCGAGGCCCCGCCGAGCCACAGGCTGACCGCGATCCGACCGCGTCGCGCCGCCCGAATCGCTCCGGGACGTGTTTCGCGGCAGGCGAATCAAGCAAAGGAAAGGCCCGGCATTGCTGCCGGGCCTCGAAGTTCCGCCGCGAACGCAGCGCCGTCAGCTTACCGTCAGCAGATCCAGCGGACCGGTGCTGTCGGCGATCCGGTCGACCGGCACGCCCATCTTGTCGAGGATGGTCAGGTGCAGGTTGGTCGCCGGCGTCTTCTCCCGGTAGCGCAGGTGACGCCCGCCCGGCTTGAGCTGCCCCGACGCGCCGCCCACCAGAACCAGCGGCAGGCCCTTGTTGTCGTGCAGGTTGCTGTCCGACATCCCGGCGCCGTAGAGCAGCATCATGTGGTCGAGCAGGTTGCCGTCGCCGTCCGGCGTCGCGCGCGCCTTCTCCAGGAAGGATCCGAAGAGCGAGATGTGGAACTCGTTGATCTTCGCGATCTTCTCGTAGAGGGTCGGGTCGTCGCGGTGATGCGACGTCGGGTGGTGCGAGTCCGGCACCCCGATCTCCGGATACGTCCGGCCGCTGATCTCGCGCGCCATCATGTAGGTGCTGACGCGGGTCAGGTCGGTCTGGTACGCCAGGAGCATCAGGTCGAACATCAGCCTGGCGTGCTCCTCGTAGGTCGCCGGAATCCCGGCCGGCTGATCGACCTCGGGCAGCTCGCGGCCGCTCTGCTCCTCCGCCTTCTGGATGCGCCGCTCGACGTCGCGAACCGCCTCCAGGTACTCGGTGACGCGCACGCGGTCGTGCGGGCCCAGCCCGCGCTGCAGCGCGTCGATCTTCTCGGTCACCGAGTCGAGGATGCTGCGGTCCTTGCGGATGCGGACCAGCCGCGCCGCCGAATCCGTGGAGCCGGCGTCGCCGAAGAGCCGCTCGAACACCGCACGCGGGTTGTTCTCGCCGGAGAGCGGCGTCGTGTCGCTGCGCCACGCGATGGTGTTCGTGTAGGTGCAACTGAAGCCGACGTCGCACGACCCGGAGACGTCGCGGCTGTCGAGCGCGATCTCCAGGGAGGCGAGCTGCGTGTGCTGCTCGAAGCTTCGCGCGATGAGCTGATCGACGGAAACCCCCGCCCGCAGATTCGACTCGGTCCGCGCCGGGGTCACCCCGGTCAGGAACCGCGTCGCGGCGCTGGCGTGCACGCCGGCGTTGCTCGCCACGCCGTTCAGGCCGGTCAGGACGTGCATCTGGTCCTTGAATGCCTCGATGGGCTTCAGGATGCGGGTGGTCTCGAAGCCCAGGCCCTCCGCCGCCGGCGTGAAGTGCTTCATCGCCATGCCGTTCGGCACGTAGACGACACCGAAGCGCCGGACCGGATGGGCCGCCGTGTTGCGGATGGCGGCGAATGCGGGCGCCATGCTGTCGAGGAACGGCAACGCGAGCGATGCGCCCATGCCGCGCAGCACGGTGCGCCGGGGAATGGCCTTCTGGGTGACGATCATGAGTCTGACCTCCGCATCTGGAACGGGGTGCTGTTGACGATGCCGAGAATGATAGACGACCACCGGTAGTTCCCGCCAGCGGCGTCTCGCACGATCCGGCGCACGGTCGGGGCGTCGTAGTGCTCCAGGCCGCGCCCGAGCGCGTACATCAGCAGCTTCTCGGTCACGGTGCCGACGAAGTCGTCCGGTCGATCCAGCAGCAGGCCGGCGAGCCCGGCGCGGCCCTCGAAGCGCGCGCCGTCCGGCAGCACGCCGGAGGCGTCGACGGGGGTGCCCCCCTCGTTCACGTCGCGCCACCCGCCGATGGCGTCGTAGTTCTGCAGGGCGAACCCGATCGGGTCCATCGGCGCGTGGCAGACCGAGCAGGCCGGGTTTTCCGCGTGCTGGGCCATCGCCTCGCGCATCGACACGGGCTCGCCGTCCTCGTTCCGCTCTTCGAGTGCGGGGATGTTCGGCGGCGGCTCCGGCGGCGGCGCCCCGAGCAGGTTCTCGAGCACCCACTTGCCGCGCAGCACCGGCGACGTGCGGTTGGGGTACGAGGTGACGGTCATCACGCTGCCGTGGCCGAGCAGGCCGCCCCGCCGCGCGCCGTCGAGCCGCACCCGCCGGAACCGGTTCCCGTAGATGCCCGGGATGCCGTAGTGCTCGGCGAGGCGCTGGTTGACGTAGGTGTAGTCGGCCGACAGCAGCTCGAGCACGCTGGCGTCCGAACGCAACTGGTTGCCGATGAACAGTTCCGTCTCGCGGGTGAACGCCTCGCGCAGGTTCTCGTCGAACTGCGGAAAGATGTTCGGGTCGGGGTAGACGCCGCCCATGTTGCGCAGGTAGAGCCACTGCCCGGCGAAGTTGTCGACCATGGCCTGCGAGCGCGGGTCGGCCAGCATGCGCCGGACCTGCACGTCGAGCACGGCCGGATCGCTCAGCGTCCCGTTCTCCGCCGCCGCGAGCAGCTCGTCGTCCGGAATGCTGCTCCAGAGGAAGAACGACAGGCGCGACGCGAGCTCGCGGTCGGAGATCGGATAGCTGGCGCCGCCGGGCAGGTCGACCGGGTCGCGCTCGACGCGATAGAGGAAGTCGGGGTCGGCCAGCAGCCGTTCCAGTGCGAACTGGATGCCCTTCTCGAAGCCCCCTTCGGTCCGGCCCCACTCGTAGAACTCGAGCAGCGTCGCCACGTCGCTCCCGTCCACCGGGCGGCGGTACGCGCGCCGGGCGAGGGCGCCCAGGATCTCCCGGGCGCACGCCTCCGCCTCCGCCTCGGTCGCCTCCAGACCCGGCCGGCAGGTGAAGATGCGCCGCCGGCTCGGCGTGTCGCCCGGCCCGTCGACGCTCAGCGGTCCGGTGATCTGCACGCTGCCCAGGGCCGGGTTGCCGTCCGGCATCTCGTTGATGGCCAGGGCGAACCCGGTCTGCCGCGGCTGCAGCACGCCTTCCTCTTCCCACGTCTCGCGGGGGAAGGAGATGCCGATGGTGTGGGGTCCCGCCGAGACCGTCGCGGTCACCTCCAGCGGGTCGTCGGCGTGCAGGACGTAGTGCTCCCAGTCGTCGGTCCCGCGGATGTTGCCGGCGAAGCTGATCGGGGCGGGCATCCCCGGCGCCTCGCCGCCGAACGTGAACCGCTCGATGCGCCGCCCGTCCAGCCGGAACTCGATCTCGTGAGCGGCGTCGATCCCCCGCACGTAGCCGACGTAGTTCGTCTGCAGCCGGACCTTGATCCGGTATTCCCCGTCCACCGGGAAGTGATGCCGGATGGCCGCGCCGCCGCGCGAGCCGAACGGCAGATCCTCGCTCTGCCGATCGCTCTGGATCAGGTTCAGCGGAACGTCGTAGGTCGCGATCTCGGCGCCGCCGGTCGGGGCCTCGCCGATCGCGAGGCGGCCGATCTTCTTGGCCGCCGACACGTAGCGCTCGAACAGCGCGGGCGACAGCGACAGCGAGGCGGCGATGTTGTCGAAGCCGTGCCGGTCCGGCGCGTCGGCCGGAATCAGCGCGTCGACGTCGATCTCCAGGTCCAGCAGGTCGCGGATGACGTTGCGGTACTCCGCCTGGTTCAGGCGGTGGAACGCCTGCGTGCGGCCCGGGTTCGGATGCGCCTCCGCGACGCGGTCGAGCTCGTCCTCGAGCCAGCGGCGGAAGCCGTCGTAGGTCTCCTTTTCCGGCCGGGGTCGGGGTTGCGGCGGCATCGCGCCGACGCGCAGCTTGCGGACCACCTTCTCCCACAGCTCGGGATCGGCGGCCACGTCGTCGACGTCGGCGGCGTCGAGGGCCAGACCGACGAGGCGCAACTGCTCTGCCATCATGCCGGAGCCGTTGCCCGCCACCACCCGCTCGTTGTGACAGGTGACGCAGTAGCGGTCGAGGAGCGCCCGTTGCGGAGACACGGACGCGGCAGCCGCCTCCCTGGACTGCGCGAACGCCGTCTCGACCGCCATGGCGGGCAGCACGAGCACGACGGCGACACCCGCCGCGAACCAGCCTTTACGCACCGATAGCCCCTTTCGGAAAGCGGTGGAGGTACCGAGACTCACGTAGTGTCGCCGCATTCGCGGGGCGTTGTCAATCTGTTGTCTATCGCCGACCGGCTGCAGTATCATGAATGCTCGGCCGCGCACGCAGGAGCCGGCGCTCGAAGCGCGCCGACGAAGGCGATGCGGGTCGTCGCGGTTACTCGCTGAGGCTCTGCTGCCGACGGAGAGCGCGGCCGCGTGTGCCTGGTCCGCCGCGGGTCGTCGCGGTTACTCGCGGGCAGGCAGTCACGACGCAAACAGCCAGCCAGGAGACGATCACGAGATGAAAGCCAAGCGGATTGCGACCGGCGGTTTCTCGACGGCCCGGCTTCTGACCCTGCTGCCGCTCGTCGTGGTGGGAACTCCCGCCGCCGCATCGGCGGCGACGGCGGCCAACGGCGGCGACACACCGGCGCTCGTCGATGCGGCGCGGGCCCAGGATACCGACACGGTGCGGGCGATCATCGCGGCGGGGGCGGCCGTCGACGCCGCGCAGCCCGACGGCGCCGCCGCCCTCCATTGGGCGGCCTATCGTGACGATCACGAGACCGCCGCGCTCCTGATCGCCGCCGGCGCCGACGTCAACGCGACCAACGAGCTGGGGGCGACGCCGGTATGGCTGGCCGCCGGCAACGGCAGCGCCGACATGGTGGCGCGGCTACTCGACGCGGGCGCCGACCCTGACGTGGCGCTGCGCAACGGCGAGACGCCGGTCATGACGGCTTCGCGCACCGGGAACGCGGACGCCGTGCGGCATCTGGCGGCCCGCGGGGCAGACGTCAACGCGAAGGAGCGCTCGCGGGGGCAGACCGCGCTGATGTGGGCGGTGGCCCAGGGCCATCACGAGGTTGTCGGCGTCCTGCTGGCGCATGGAGCCGACGTCGACGCCCGGTCCCGCATCCGGCCGCGCATGATGCACGCGGAATCCACGAACGCCTCGCAGTACGACCAGGGCGTCGTCTGGAACCGGGGCGGATACACGCCGCTGCTGTTCGCGGCCCGTCACGGCGACGTCGAGGCGGGCCGGCGGCTGGTCGGCGCCGGCGCGGACATCGACGACGACGCGCCCACCGGCGCGAGCGCGCTGGTGGTGGCGGCGCACAGCGGCCACACCGACTTCACGCGGTTCGCGCTCGGCGCAGGCGCCGATCCCAACGCCATCGGGGCCGGGTATGCGCCGCTGCACGCCGCGGTGCTGCGGGGCGACCTGGATCTGGTGACCACCCTGCTGGCCGCCGGGGCGGATCCGAACACGCGCCTCCGGAAGGGCACGCCGCTCCGCCGCGCGGGCCAGGACTGGGCCATCGCGCCGCAGCACGTCAGCGCCACGCCGTACTGGCTCGCGGCCTACTACCAGGAGGCGGATCTCATGCGGGCGCTCGCCGCCTGGGGCGCCGACCCGAACCTGACCACGCTGGAGCGCTGGGCGTACGTCTTCGAGCGGGCCGGCGGCGTCGGCCCGCCGCACGTCGCGGGCGGCTTCCAGACGCCGCTGCTGGCCGCGGTCAGCGGCGCGAACAACCGCGGGCGCCGCTTCAACAGCTCGCTGCGGAACCCGGACCGCGAAGAGCGCGCCGCCTACGAGGCGGCCCGGGTGGCCATCGAGCACGGGGCCGACGTCAACCAGGCCGACCACGCGGGCACCGCGCCGCTGCACAGCGCCGCGCAGCGCAACTACGCCACGCTGGTCGAGCTGCTCGCCGCGCACGGGGCCGACCTGAACCTGAAGAACGGCCGGGGGACGACCGCCCTGACGCTGGCCGAGCGGGCCGAGTCCCGGCGCCTCGAACGGCCCGACATCACCCGCTATCCCAGCGGCAACTCGGCGCAGGTGCTGCGCGACCTCGGCGCGGGCAGGGAGGCGGAAGAGACCGAGGCCGCTGAGGGATGGCAGCCGTAGCAGGGCCGGCGCGCGTTCCGCTCGGCTCAATGGGTACGGCGACTCCATGACGCCCGCGGGTACGAGCGGGACCGAAGGATCAGGAATGGCGGAGTGTCGGGGTGTCTCAGAGGAAACTTTGCGCCCGTTATCCCATCTCCCGCGCAACTCCACAACCGGGTGGCCATTCGCCCTGCTGCTGGCTGCCTTTGTCGCGCACATCTGGTTTTCCAGCACCCCTGGGCCTTTCGGCGGGCCGAACGTATTGCTGGCCGGAGCTGTGGTCTTGCTGGCGGTACTTTCGGTCGCCCTGCAGGCTTTCCGACTCAATACCGAAGGAGGACAACCCTTCTCTGCCGGCATCGTTGCTCTAGCCCGAGACTTCCGCCCTGTAATTTCCGTGCTTGCAGTGTCGGCTTTGCTGATTCTGTGGATGCTCGCCGTCTATCTGTTCACCGATACCCTCGACAAGACCCACATGGCACAGACGCTGCTGGGGACCGGTGTCTTGCTTGCGGTGTATCTATTCGTAGACCGCCTTCACCGCGCCAAGCTGATGGCATTGGTAGTCATGGCGGCAATTCTCGTGTCCGTGCTGTGGGGAATGGCCGTGGCTTTCATGAGCAACTCCTTCTTGAACGCCTGGCTACAGATTGCCACCGTGCGTGCTAAAGACTTGAATCATATTTTTTTGGATGGCAGAATAAGCGGGTTCGTCCCGTATGCCGGTGTATTCGCGTACCAGTTGGCAGTTGCCATTCCCCTCGCCTTTGCCGCCCTGCTGTACCGCCCCTTCGGGGAGAACAAGACCACCCGCAGAGCCTTCGACGCCGTTTTGTTCGTCACGATGATGACCATGATAACGGCGTTGATTTTAAACGCCACCCGCGCCGCCATCCTCTCCGTGTTGGTCAGTGGCGTTGCCATCGTCATCGTGCTGTCCCTCAGCGCGCCGCACTTCCGGCGGCGTTTGTTATTCATCGTCCCGTTGACGGCAGTCTGGCTTCTGGCATTTTTCAATCCTGTGTTTACCGTCAGCGATGTTCCCGGCATCGTCAGCGGCCCTTTCGACGGTAGCGACAGTCCGGTGCCCGAATTTCTGCCCGGCTCCGAGAGGGCCTCCGTCGCCGTTGGTGAAAGCATGCCCGTGGGCATCCAAAGCCTTGCTGACATGGACGGCCACCCGGCAGCAGGCCATATACCCGTGGGCATCCAAAGCCTTGCTGACATGGACGGCCACCCGGCAGCAGGCCATATTGTTGAAGGTCTCACTCCTTCCGTGGGGTTCACGGCGCAAGTCCGCTTATTTGGGGAACCCGGCCGGGAGGACAGCGAAACCATCGTTGCCACCACGGACGACAGCGGTAGCCTGGCGCTGGTATGGCGCGAACCCGAGGGACACTCCTCCATTGATCGTCGCTACCGCTTCCGGCTGCGACGGGACGGTGAAGCCAATTGGGGCCCCTGGCTGAGCATCTGCTTCCCCGCGGATTGCTCCTACTTGAGCAGCAAAGGCCCGCATATCCGCGGCCTTGCCGCCGCTGTCAATGGCAGTCCGGCCGCCGGCCACACGATTACGGGGCTCGCGCCGGGAGAGGAATATCAAGCGCAGATTCGCGCCCGCAACGAATATGGCTATGGACCGCAGAGCGGGATAACAGGCGCGGCCAACGACGACGGCGCCCTGTCCCTCGCCTGGCGCGAACCGGACAACTCCGCAAGCATCACTGCCTGGCAGCTCCGCCTGCGGCCGGCCGGAGAAGCCAGGTGGAGTCCGTGGCGGGACTTCGATCCTTTGGCGGCCAGCGTTTACGGCGCTCCGCCGCCCCGTATCGGCAGGCTCGAGGTTGGCTTACACACCCTCCGAGGCAGAAGCGACGAGCCGCGCATCGGCTACGTGATTTCTCTTGCGGGCCCCGGCAGATTGTACGAAGTGCAACTGCGTACCCGCAACGCCAACGCCTTTGGGCCGGAGTCGGAGATTTTCGCCGTATCGGAGGACGGCAACGGCATCGTGCTGAGCTGGCCGGATCCGGACGGTCCCGAAAGTATCACTGCCTACCAGTTCCGCCTCCGGCGCGTCACAGAAGCCGAATGGCGTCCGTGGCGCGGCTTAGTTCCCACTCTGAGCAACAGCGGAAATCCCGGGGCCATGCATGGCAAGGTGGAAGGGAGCCGCAACCGTATCTTCACCTATTCCGGCTGGTCGGCTCAACTTCGGATGTACATGGCACCGACAGCATTGCGATACTCTTTGAACTATCCATTGGGGACGGGCACGTACCGTCCTGGCGAATCCCATCTGGCCTGGAATCCACATCGTGAGTTGGTGCCGTATATTCTTGACCTTCCGCCTCATAACCAGTTTCTATACGTAATGGTGCTGTTCGGGTTTCCGGGCCTGATTCTGATCGTCCTATTCTATATGCTGGTGCTGAGGTCGCTGGTTTCCTCCGCAAGATATATCCTGCCATCTCGGGACGCGTCTCTCCACTTCATCCTCGTCGGTGTCTCTGGAGCGTTGTTCTCTTATTCCATAGTCAGCCTCCTCCACCCGGAGGGGCCGTTTATCGTCGACTGGAGCCATTTCTTCATCATCGGGCTGGTGTTCAGCATCCAGAAAATCGCGGCTGCTCGCATGGATTCCGGCAACTCCGGGGAGCTGGCGGATCGCGCAGTGGTGCGGGGCCTCGGTCGTTGCGGGCGCGCTGGCCGGCCCGGCCTGGACGAGGATGCCGCAGCTCGTTGCGCCGAGCGCGTCACGGACCGCGCCCGGCGCAACGAGCTGACGGTCTGACCGGTCTACTGCCGCTCCGCCTCCTCGGCGCGGGCGCCGCTCAGGATGTTCAGCAGGCCGTAGTTCCCTTCGTGGCAGGCGTACTCGAACATCGGCTCCTCGTTCCGCCGCATCGGGACCGCCACGGTGAACGGCCGCGTGAAGATCGCCGGATCGTCGACGGTGTACTCGTAGAGCAGCGTGTCCTCGTGGACGCGGGTAAAGCGCTCGGTCAACGTGACGGTCAGGCCGGTGCCGATCGCCTGCATGGCGGACGGATCGAAGGCGCCGGTGAGGGCGCTCAGGTTCGTGGTCTCGACGACGAGGGTGTCGCCCTCCCAGCGCCCGCGCGAGTCGCCCATCCACTGCCGCACGTTCTCCGGCAGGTGGGGGCGGCCGTCCAGCGGAATGATCCGTGCGTCGTGCACCATCTCGTTGAGGATGACGACGTGATCGGCCGTCTGGAAGAGCTGCATGTTGTTGTTGTAGCCGCTCGGCATCATCGGCGGGCCGCTGTTGAAGCCGACCAGGCAACGTTCGGCGAGGCCGCGGTCTTCCGGATCGTCGGCGCCGGTGCCGGCGCTGCGGACGCGGACCGGCCGGTCGATCGGCAGGTCCTCGGCGAGCGAACCGATCTGCCGCAGGCGCTCCCCCTCCGGCGTCAGCGGCGGCAGCCGGCCGTCGGGCGGATCGATGATGAGCGACGTCCGGCGGTCGTCGATGATGTTCGTGCCGTAGTCGAGCCAGAAGTCGTTGTAGCCTCCGACGCGGCGGCCCCGCTCGGCGCCGGTGCCGCCGGCCGGCAGCAGTTCGGTCCGCACCTCGCTCGGCTCGAGCAACCGGGCGCGGCGCGCGTTGGCCGCCGCTTCGGCCGCCGCCGCTTCTTCCTCGGTGAGAAACGCCCGTTCCTGATCCTCCGGCCTTTGCAGCGGCGTCATGGTGCGGAAGTCCCAGACTCCCTGCAGGTCCGGCTGACCGTACGGCGTCCGAAGCGCCGTCTGGCCGGCCGCCGCCGTCGTGAAGATCATCAGAATCGCCGCCGCGAGCCCCGCCGCGCGAAGTTTCGTCTGCATGTCGAAGTCTCCCGTTGCACGTCGAAACCGTGGCCGAGCGCAGTGGGCCGCCTCACCCACCCGCCATCGGCCATCAACTTTCATGGTACCACCGCTTGTTGCGGGCCGGGTCACGCGCAGTCACGGATAGCGTCCGACGACGAGGTCACCCGATGAGCCGTTCGAGGCATGCGCTCGGTTGACGGGTGGCCTGGCGCCGCCGCTGCAGCAGTCGGATCGCGGTCCGCCGGTCGAGGCCGTGCGTGGACCGGAACGACTCGAGATCCTCGTCGCCCAGGCGGAACACGAGTTCGAGACGCTCGGCCGGCGACAGGCCCCGGACGGCGGCAGCATCGCGCGCGCGGAGATTCCGACGCGACCGACTTCATCCCGCGAGTGTAGCAGCCGCGCCGCAGCACGCGCCGCCGGTTCCCGTCACGCCGTCGCGCACCGGAGCCGCGACGGGCGCCCCATGCCCGTACACAAATGTCGCTATCTGAACATGTGGCGACAAATCCGTCTCCCCGTGTCGAGGCGCGGCGGCCCGGACCGGGGAGGCTGACTGCTGTTCTGTCGCCCGTCGCGGCTCCGGCGGCCAATCCGACCCGCCCTGCTGTCCCACCAGCGTGCTGCAGGCATCCCGGACGGCGCCGTGAGTTCTACAAAAAGGTAGGCAGAAGTCGCTTTGTCGTACAAAAACGTCTTCTCCGCAGGCGCTGTCGACGGTTGTCTTCTCCGCGGGCCTGGCACCAAATTTGCGGCCCTTGCCGTTGGACGAATCCACGGCCCGGCCACCCCTGCGGCCTCGGTTCCAGCGTTGGCATCGTCTTTGCTTGGATACCCGGTCCATGGCGCCTGTCCCGGCGGAGAACCGTCCGCGCCCGGAACCCCGGCATCTGCATGCGCAACGGAGAAGGAGAAGTTTCGTGCCCTGTCACAGACATCGGAGCAACCACGCCGCACACGGGCGGCGCCTCGGTTCGGCGGCGGCGTTGCTGGCCGCACTGGCCACGTGGGCCGGCGCCCTCCACGCCCAGGAAGAAGCAGAAACCCGGGCGACAGAAGCCCAGGAAGTGGAAGTGGAGGAAGCGCAGCCGGAAACGCCCCCGATCTCGGTGGGCGGCGGGCTGCAGTCCAGCTTCCTGCATCACCGCTCCGCCGACACCGACGGCACCGATCACCTCCGGGTCAACAGCCTGCGTCTCTACCTCAACGGCGCCGCCACCAGCAACATCAAGTTCATGGTGAACACGGACATCGACTACGGCGGTTCGCTGGGCGCCCCGAACCCCGGCCAGAACACCAGGTTCAAGATCCTGGACGCGGTCGCCCAGTTCGAGATGTCCGACACGTTCAACGTCTGGGTGGGGAGATTCCTGCCGCCGAGCGACCGGGCCAACCTGTACGGTCCGTTCTACGCACACCACTGGGCGGTCTACGCGGACGGCGTCCAGGACGGCTATCCGTTCATCTTTCAGGGCCGCGCCAACGGCGCCGCCTACTGGGGCCAGTTCGACAAGGTCAAGCTGTCCGCGGGAGCCTTCGACGGCCACTCGACGACCGGAATCTCGTCGCTCATCGGAGCCGGCAGGGTGCAGGTGGACTTCTGGGACCCGGAACCCGGGTACTACCTGAACAGCACCTACTACGGCGAGAAGAACATCCTCGCGATCGGCCTCGCCGGCCAGACGCAGGCCGACGCCGGCAACGCCTACAGCGCCGACTTCCTCATGGAGCGCAAGGTCGCGGGGGGCGGCGCGGTGTCCGTCGAAGCCGAGTGGGCGCGCTACGACGGCCTGGGCGGCTACGACCCGCGCTACGTGATGAACGACGGCGGCTACCTGCTGGCCGCCTACCTGTTTCCGCAGCGCGTCGGTCCCGGTCAATTCGAGATTCTCGGCAAGTACGCGCGCGCCCGGTTTCGCGAGGGCCTCACGCCGGACTACGACCAGAAGACGACGGAAGTCGATCTCAACTACATCATCCGGCAGTTCAATGCACGGCTGATGATCTTCTTCAAGGACACCGGGTATACCGCGGTTCAGACCGACGACTTCCAGGTCGGGGTCGGATTGCAAATCCAGATGTAGCGACCGTTCATACAGAGGAGCCAGCTTCAATGAAACGCATCCATGCATGTCTCGTCATCCTCGCCGCCGCCCTGACCGGCTGCGGCGGGTCCGGCGACGCACCGGAATCCGCGGCGGGGCCGACCGGCGATCCGATCAAGGTCGGCGTCCTGCATTCGCTGTCGGGCACGATGGCCATCAGCGAGACCACCCTGAAGGACACGGTCCTGATGATGGTGGCCGAGCAGAACGCCGGGGGCGGCCTGCTCGGCCGGCCCGTCGAGGCGGTGGTGGTCGATCCGGCGTCCGACTGGCCGCTGTTCGCCGAACGCGCGCGCGAGCTGCTCGAATCCGAGCAGGTCGACGTGGTGTTCGGCTGCTGGACGTCGGTGTCCCGGAAATCGGTGCTCCCGGTGTTCGAGGAGAACAACGGTCTTCTCTTCTACCCCGTGCAGTACGAGGGCGAGGAGTCGTCGAAGAACGTCATCTATACCGGCGCCGCCCCGAACCAGCAGGCGATTCCGGCCATCGACTACCTGATGAACGAGGTCGGCATCGAGCGCTGGGTGCTCGAAGGCACCGACTACGTCTATCCCCGCACGACCAACCGCATCCTCGAGGCGTACCTGAAGCAGAAGGGGGTCGCGGACGAGGACATCTCGATCAACTACACCCCGTTCGGGCATTCGGACTGGCAGACGCGCGTATCCGCCATCCGGCGCTTCGGCTCGGCCGGCAAGCCGACGGCGGTGGTCTCCACCATCAACGGCGACGCCAACGTTCCCTTCTACCTGGAGCTCGCCAACCAGGAAGTCTCGGCGGACGAGATCCCGGTGGTGGCGTTCTCGGTGGGCGAAGAGGAGCTGTCCGGTCTCGACACCACGCCGCTGGTCGGCCACCTGGCCGCCTGGAACTACTTCCAGAGCGTGGACTCGCCGCCGAACGAGAAGTTCATCGCGCAGTGGAAGGCGTTCGTCGGCGATGCGGAGCGAACGACCAACGATCCCATGGAGGCGCACTACATCGGCTTCAACCTCTGGGCCAAGGCGGTCGAGAAGGCCGGCACCACCGAGGTCGACGCGGTGCTCGCGGCGCTGCCCGGCACGACGACCCCGAACCTGACCGGGGGCATCGCCGAAGTGCTGCCGAACCACCACATCACCAAGCCGGTGTACATCGGCGAGGTGCAGGCGAACGGCCAGTTCGACGTGGTCTGGCAAACCGACGGCACCGTGCCGGGAGACGCCTGGTCGGACTACCTGCCGGGCAGCGAGGACACGGAGGCGGACTGGGTGACGCTGAATTGCGGCAACTACAACACGGAGACGCAGGTGTGCTCCGGACAGAACTACGAGTAGGCGCACCGGCGCCCGGCCGGCGGCGGATCGGACGTCTGCTGCTGGCCGGGTGTCTCCTTGCCGCTCCCGTTTCGGCGGCGGCCGAGGCCGGCGCCGCAGCCGCTCCGGCTCCGGCCGAACCCGGCGACGACGCCTTTCGCAGGCTCGTCGCCGGGTTCGGCGACGCCAACTTCCGCGAGAAGGAAGCGCTCGCCGAGCGGATGGTCGTGACCGGACACCCCCGCGTGCGGGACGTCCTGACCGCGCTGCTCGAGGACCGCCTGTTCGAGCGCGAGCGCGACGGACGGATCTTCGTCGTCGAGTCGAACGACGATCGCCTGACCGCCTTCCAACTGCTCGACCCCGCCTCGCTGGACCCGGTGGAGGCGGCGGCGCCCGACCGGCTGCGGCGCATCATCACCAACAACCGGCTGCGGAGGTTCCTGCGCGGCGCGATTGCGCGGTTCGGCCTGTCGAGTCCCGACCCCGGCGTGCGCCTGGACGCCGCGCGGGAGCTGCTGCGCGGCCTCGACGACGACACGATGGATCTCCTGCGCCGGCGGGCGGACGTGGAGACGGACGCCGCCGTGGCGTACGAGATCGAGACCGCGCTGTCGATCGCGGCGCTCGAGGACGACGACCCGCAGGTGCGCATCGACGCCGTCCAGAGGCTCTCGGGCCGCCTCAACCCGGTGGTGCACAACCGCCTGACAGGGCTGCTGGCGACCACCGACGCCGGCGCTCACGTCGAGCCCGCCGCGGAGGTGCGCGCCGCGGCGGCCGACGCCCTGTGGCAGATCGACTCGATGCGCAACGTGTACTCGGTGCTCGAGACCGTAGCCTTCGGGCTGAGCCTCGGATCCGTGCTCGTGCTCGTCGCCATCGGGCTGGCGATCACGTTCGGCGTCATGGGCGTCATCAACATGGCCCACGGCGAGCTGATGATGCTCGGCGCCTATACGACCTACGTCGTGCAGCTCTGGATGCCGGATCTCATCGGCATCTCTCTGCTCGTGGCGGTGCCCGCCGCCTTCATGGTCGCCGGCGCCGCCGGCGTGCTCATCGAGCGCAGCGTCATCCGGTTCCTGTACGGCAGGCCGCTCGAGACGCTGCTGGCCACGTTCGGGGTGAGCCTCGTCCTGCAGCAGCTCGTGCGGTCGATGTTCTCCGCGAACAACCGCGCGGTCGTCACGCCGGCGTGGATGAGCGGGGCGCTGCAGTTCAACGAGGCGTTCTCGCTGACCTGGAACCGGCTGTACATCGTGCTGTTCGCCCTGCTCGTGTTCGCACTGGTGCTGGCCGTCCTGAAACGCACGCGCCTGGGTCTCGACATCCGCGCGGTGTCGCAGAACCGCGCGATGGCCCGAGCCATGGGCGTGCGGACCGAGCGGGTCGACGTCATGACGTTCGGACTCGGCGCCGGCATCGCCGGGGTGGCCGGGGTGGCCCTGACCCAGCTCACCAACGTGGGCCCCAACCTCGGCCAGTCATACATCGTCGACTCGTTCATGGTCGTCGTGTTCGGCGGCGTCGGCAACCTCTGGGGCACGCTCATCGGCGGCATGTCGCTGGGTATCGTGAACAAGCTGCTCGAGCCGTTCGCCGGGGCCGTGCTCGGCAAGATCCTGGTCCTGGTCGCGCTGATCCTCTTCATCCAGCACCGTCCCCGCGGCCTGTTTCCGCAGACGGGGCGCGCCGCCGAGAGCGTATGACCGCGGTGACGAAGCACCTGCCGGCGGCCATCGCGGATCGCGCCAGCGCAGTGTTTCTGGCGTCGCTGGCGGCGGTCGCCCTGGCCGCGCCGATCTGCAACCTGGCCGTGCCGGAATCCTCCCCCCTGCACCTGTCGAGCTACGCGGTCGGCCTGATCGGCAAGTACCTGTGCTACGCGCTGCTCGCGCTCGCGGTGGACTTCATCTGGGGCTACTGCGGCATCCTGAGCCTGGGGCACGCGGCGTTCTTCGCGCTCGGGGGCTACGCGATGGGGATGTACCTCATGCGCCAGATCGGGACCCGGGGCGTGTACGGGCACCCGGTCCTGCCGGACTTCATGGTGTTCCTGAACTGGACCGAGCTGCCGTGGTTCTGGTACGGCTTCGACCGGTTCTGGTTCGCGATGGCGATGGTGGCGCTGGCCCCCGGGGCGCTGGCGTTCGCGTTCGGGTGGCTGGCGTTCCGCTCGCGGGTCACCGGCGTGTATCTGTCGATCATGACGCAGGCGCTGACCTACGCCCTGATGCTCGCGTTCTTTCGCAACGACATGGGATTCGGGGGCAACAACGGGTTCACCGACTTCAAGGACCTGCTCGGATTCGACCTGCAGAGCGACGCCACCCGCACGGCGCTGCTGGCGGCGACGGCGGTGGCGCTCGGGGCCGGCTACTGGGTCTGCCGGGCGGTGCTCGGGTCGCGCGCGGGACGGGTGCTGCGCGCCATCCGCGACGCCGAGAGCCGCACCCGTTTTCTCGGTTACCGCGTGGACACCTTCAAGCTCTGGGTGTTCGTGCTGTCGGCGGTGCTGGCCGGCGTGGCGGGCGCGCTGTACGTGCCGCAGGTGGGCATCATCAATCCCGGCGAGTTCGAGCCCATCAACTCCATCGAGGTCGTGATCTGGGTGGCTGTCGGCGGGCGGGGCACGCTGTGGGGGGCCGCCGCGGGGGCGGTGCTCGTGAACTACGCGAAGACCTGGTTCACCGGGGCGCTGCCCGACGTGTGGCTCTACGCGCTCGGGGCGCTGTTCGTGGGCGTGACGCTCTTTCTGCCCCGCGGACTGGCCGGCGTTCTGCCTGCAACGAGGCAGGGCGCATGACGGCGGCGCAGCGGCCCGGCGATTCCGCGAGCCGGCGCGACGCCTGGCGCGAGAAACGCGAGGCGGCGCAGCGGCGGCAGCCGTCGCCGCTGAGCGGCGGCGTACTGTACCTCCAGAACGTGACGGTCAGCTTCGACGGCTTCAAGGCGCTGGACGATCTCTCGCTGCACGTCGACCCGGGCGAGCTGCTGTGCGTCATCGGACCGAACGGGGCCGGCAAGACGACGATGATGGACGTCATCACGGGGAAGACACGGCCGGACGAGGGCACGGTGTGGTTCGGGAACCGGATCGACCTGCTGGCGTTGAGCGAGCCCGAGATCGCGCAGATCGGGATCGGCCGCAAGTTCCAGAAGCCCACCGTCTTCGACTTTCTGACGGTCTTCGAGAACCTGGAGCTGGCCCTGGCCGGCGACAAGTCGTTCTGGCACACCTTCGTCGCGCGCCTGACCCGTGCCGACCGCGAGCGCATCGATGCGGTGCTCGAGACGACCGGACTGGCGGCGAAGCGCGATTCGCCGGCCGGCGCCCTGGCCCACGGACAGAAGCAGTGGCTCGAGATCGGCATGCTGCTGATGCAGGATCCGAAGCTGCTGCTGGTGGACGAGCCGGTCGCCGGCATGACGCCGCAGGAGACCGAGCGCACCGGGGAGCTGCTGCTGTCGCTGGCGGGGCGGCACTCGGTAGTGGTCGTGGAGCACGACATGGAGTTCGTGCGATCGATCGCCAGCCGGGTGGCGGTCCTGCACGAGGGACGGGTGCTGGCCGAGGGCGGGATGGACGACGTGCAGCGCGACCCGCGGGTCATCGAGGTGTACCTGGGCGCATGAGCCTGCTTCGCATCCGCAACCTCGACCACTCGTACGGCGGCAGCCGCACGCTGTGGGACGTCGACCTGGACGTGGCGGCGGGGACGCGCCTGTGCCTGATGGGGCGCAACGGCGTGGGCAAGACCACGCTGCTCAAGTGCGTGATGGGCCTGGTGCGGGTGACGTCGGGCAGCATCACGTTCGACGGCGTCGATCTGCTCGCACGTTCTCCGGAGAGCCGGGCGCGGATGGGCATCGGCTACGTGCCGCAGGGGCGGGAGATCTTTCCGCAGCTCACCGTCGAAGAGAACCTCCGCATCGGTCTGGCGGCGCGGCGCGACGGCGTCCGGAGCATCCCGGCGCGCGTGTTCGAGCTCTTTCCGGTGCTGAAGCAGATGCTCCAGCGGCGGGGAGGAGACCTGTCGGGCGGCCAGCAGCAGCAGCTCGCGATAGGCCGGGCGCTGGTGCTCGAGCCGAGGCTGCTGATTCTGGACGAGCCGACGGAAGGGATCCAGCCGAACATCGTCCACGAGATCGGGGATATCATCCTCCGGCTCAATGACGAGGCCGGCGTCACCGTGCTGCTCGTCGAGCAGAAGCTGCCGTTCGCCCGCCGCGTGGCGAGCGAGTTCCGCATCCTGGACAAGGGGCGCGTCGTGGCCGGCGGCGCCATCGACGAGTTGAGCGACGATGACATCCGCAACTACCTCACGGTGTGATCCGCGCCCCGAGGCCCCGCCGGCGGGCGTCCGGCCGCCGCATTCGGAAAGCACCGCCGCGGAGGCGGGTGTCCGGGCGCCGCATGCCGGGAGCCGGGCCGCCGCGGCGCGTGTCCGGCCGCCGCAAGCGGCGACGGCCGCGGAAGCAGGCAGCGCCGCGGAAGCGGGCCGCGGGCGGTTCACGGTCGAGCGGGCCCGCGGGCGGAGCATCGTGTCGCGGGCGTTCGCGACCAGCCCGTTGCGGCTGCTGACGCCGAGGAACCACGGTCATGCCGCCTGGATCTACACGTCGAGCCACGGCGGGGGACTGGTGGACGGTGACGACGTCGCGGTGCAGGCGTCGGTCGGCGCCGGCGCCACCGCGTTCCTGTCGACGCAGTCCGCCACCAAGGTCTACCGTTCGCCGCGCGGGACCCGGGCCGCCCTGGACGCCGACGTCGGCGAGAACGGTCTGCTCGTCGTCGCCCCGGACGCCGTCATCTGCTTCGCCGGCTCCCGCTATCACCAGACGCAGCGAGTCTCGCTCGGCGCCGGCGGCGGACTGGTGCTCGTCGACTGGGTGACGTCGGGCCGGCGAGAGTCCGGCGAGCGCTGGGCCTTCGACGAGTACGTCAGCCGCACCGTCGTCCATCTCGAAGAGCGCCTCGTGATACACGACGCGCTGGCGTTGCGGGCGTCCGACGGGCGGATGGCCGCCCGTTTCGGTCCCTGCGACGTGCTCGCCGCCGCGGTGCTGGTCGGCCGCGGGTTGGCGGAGGAAATCGAGCGGCTCGACGCCCGCGTGCGTACCGCGCCGGTGCGGCGCCGCGCCGACCGTCTCATCGCCGCCGCACCGGTCGGCGACGCCGGCTGCGTCCTGCGGATCGCGGGCCGCACGGCTGAAGACGTCGACGGCACGCTGCGGGACCTTCTCGACTTCGTGCCCGGGCGGCTGGGCGACAGCCCGTGGGCGCGGAAATGGTAGCGCCATGCATCTGACACCTCGCGAGGTCGACAAGCTGATGCTGCACCAGGCCGGGTTCCTGGCGCAGAAACGGCTTGCCCGCGGCCTCCGGCTGAACTACGTGGAGGCGGTCGCGCTGATCGCGACGCAGTTGCTGGAGTTCATCCGGGACGGCCGCTCGGTGGCCGAGCTGATGGACCTCGGACGCCGCTTCCTGGGCACCGGCGACGTCCTCGACGGCATCGCGGACATGGTGGACGAGGTGCAGGTCGAGGGCACCTTCCCCGACGGCACGAAGCTGGTGACGGTGCACCACCCCATCGTCGCGGAGCACGGCGACCACGAACTGGCGCTCTACGGGAGCTTTCTCACGCCGCGCGTCCCGGAAAGGGCGCCCGGACCCCCTGCGGCGGCGCTGGCCGGGGCGCCGGGCGAGGTGCTGACCGCGGGCGGCGCCGTCACGCTGAACGCGGGCCGCGACGCCGTCGACCTGACCGTGGCGAACACCGGCGACCGGCCCATCCAGGTCGGCAGCCACTATCACTTCTGCGAAACCAATCGCGCCCTGGTCTTCGACCGCAGGGCGGCGTACGGGCGCCGCCTGGACATACCCGCAGGCACCGCGGTCCGCTTCGAACCCGGCGAGCGCAAGACGGCCACGCTGGTGCCCATCGCCGGCGCGCGGATCGTCCGCGGCGGCAACGCCTGGGCGAGCGGGCCGGTGGACGAGGCGCGCGACCTGGAGAACCTGGAGTAGGCCATGCCGCATCGCATCGACCGGCGGCACTACGCCGACCTGTACGGTCCCACCCGCGGCGATCGGGTGCGCCTGGGAGACACCGGTCTGGTGGCGGAAGTGGAAGAGGACGCGACCGTCTACGGCGACGAGTGCAAGTTCGGGGGCGGCAAGGTGCTGCGCGACGGCATGGGGCAGGCCGCCGGCGTAGCGGACGAGCGCGCCCTCGACTGCGTGATCACCAACGCGCTGATCGTCGACTGGACCGGCATCCGCAAGGCGGACGTCGGCATCAAGGACGGCCGCATCGCGGGCATCGGCAAGGCGGGCAACCCGGACGTCATGGCCGGCGTCGCCGAGGAACTCGTCGTGGGGGTGACCACCGAGGCCATCGCCGGCGAGGGGCTCGTCCTGACCGCCGGCGCCATCGACGCCCACATCCACTTCATCTCGCCCCAGCAGGTGCACGAGGCGGTGGCCAGCGGCGTGACCACGTTCATCGGGGGCGGGACCGGACCGGCCACCGGCACCAAGGCGACGACGTGCACGCCGGGCAGCCGGCACGTCGAGCTGATGCTGCAGGCGAACGATCCGCTGCCGATGAACTTCGGCTTCCTGGGCAAGGGCAACACCTCCCTGCCGCAGGGGCTGGAGGAGCAGATCCGGAGCGGCGCCGTCGGGCTGAAGCTGCACGAGGACTGGGGCTCGACCCCGGCCGCCATCGACTGCTGCCTGACCGAGGCGGAGCGCTTCGACGTCCAGGTCGCCATTCACACCGACACGCTGAACGAGTCGGGCTTCGTGGACGCCTCGATGGCGGCGTTCAAGGGCCGCACGATCCATACCTACCACACCGAGGGGGCCGGCGGCGGCCACGCCCCGGACATCATCCGCGTGTGCGGCGAGCCCAACGTCCTGCCCAGCTCGACCAATCCGACGCGTCCGTACACCGTCAACACCCTCGACGAGCATCTCGACATGCTCATGGTCTGCCACCACCTCGACAAGAACACGCCGGAGGACGTCGCCTTCGCCGAGAGCCGCATCCGCGGGCAGACGATCGCGGCCGAGGACGTGCTGCACGACCTGGGCGCCATCAGCATCATGGCGAGCGACAGCCAGGCCATGGGACGCGTGGGAGAGGTCGTCACGCGCACCTGGCAGACGGCCGACAAGATGCGGGCGGAGCGCGGCCGGCTGGACGCCGAGCAGGGCGACAACGACAACGTCCGCATCCGGCGCTACGTCGCCAAGTACACGGTGAACCCGGCGATTGCGCACGGCATCGCGCACGAGGTCGGCTCCGTCGAGGTCGGCAAGCTCGCCGACCTGGTGCTGTGGAAGCCGGCGTTCTTCGGGGTCAAGCCGGAGCTCGTCCTCAAGGGCGGATTCATCGCCTGGGCGCAGATGGGCGACGCCAACGCGTCGATTCCGACCCCGCAGCCGCAGTTGATGCGGCCGATGTTCGGCGCCTTCGGCCGGGCCACCGGGGCGACGTCGCTGGCATTCGTCTCCGGGCTCTCGCTGGAGGCAGGCACGGTGGAGCGCTACGGGCTCACGAAAGGGCTGTCGGCCGTCCGCGGGTGCCGCACCATCGGCAAGCGGGACATGAAGCTCAACGACGCGCTGCCGCGCATCGAGGTCGATCCGGAGACCTACGTGGTCACCGCCGACGGCGAGACCCTGACGGCCGAAGCGGCCGCGGTGCTGCCGCTCGCGCAGCGGTACTGCCTGTTCTGAGACCATGTCCGACTGGCTGGCGTGGCAGATCGTGGACTCGGCGTTTCCGGTGGGCGTGTTCGCGCACTCCTGGGGACTCGAGGCGGCGTGGCAGGCCGGTTACGTGGAGGACGAGGCGGCGTTGCGGGTATTTCTGGCCGAGTCGATTCAACAGACGGGATGGAGCGCGCTGCCGCTTATGAACGCCGCCTACGACCGCCCGCAACGGCTGGAGGAACTGGACGAGCTGGCCCACGCGTTCCTCACCAACGGCGTGGCCAACCGCGCCAGCCGGGTCCAGGGGCGCACGCTGGCCGCCACCGCGGCGCGGGTCTGGCCCTCGCACGCCATGACCGACCTGCGGGCCCGGATGCAGGCCGGCCGGGCGCACGTGGCGCCCGTGTCGGGCGTCGTCTTCCGCACCATCGGGCTGCCGCAGGAGACGGCGCGCAAGGTGGTCCTCTTCAGCGCCGCCCGCGGCGTGCTCTCGGCGGCGGTGCGCCTCGGCGTCGTCGGCAGCTACGGCGCGCAGCAGATACAGCACGCCGCCGAGACGCAGCTCGACGCGACGCTGGAACGGTGTCGGGGGCTCGCGGCCGAGCAGATCTGCCAGACGGCGCCGATCATCGACGTTCTGCAGGGAGCGCACGACCGCCTGTACTCGCGACTGTTCCAGTCCTAGACGACGAGCGCACGGACGATGAGCGCCCTGTCGAGAAGGTGAAGCCCCAATGCACGCCATCATCAACCACCCGTACTACCACCACGACCCGGCCGGGCACGACCCGGCCGAGCCCGGCCTCTTCGCGGACCGGGACGCGCCGCACGCGCGCGACTACACGCAGCGCGCGTTCACGGTCGGCATCGGCGGCCCCGTCGGCAGCGGGAAGACGGCGCTCCTCCTGGCGCTGTGCCGCAGGCTCCGCAACCGCTACAGCCTCGCGGTCGTGACGAACGACATCTTCACGAAGGAGGACGGCGAGTTCCTGGTCCGCCACGAGGCGCTGGAGACGCGCCGCATCACCGCCGTCGAGACCGGCGGCTGCCCGCATACCGCGGTCCGCGACGACGTCAGCCAGAACCTGGACGCGCTGGGGCAACTGATGGTGAGGGTGCAGCCGGAGCTGCTGTTCGTCGAGAGCGGCGGCGACAACCTCGCCGCCCAGTTCAGCCGCGACCTGGCGGACTTCACGATCTACGTCATCGACGTGTCCGGCGGCGACAAGATTCCCCGCAAGGGGGGGCCGGGCATCACCCAGTCCGACCTGCTCGTGATCAACAAGACCGACCTCGCCGCGCTGGTCGGCGCCGACCTCGACGTCATGGCCCGCGACTCGCGGCGCATGCGGGGCGACGGCCCGTTCGTGTTCGCCCAGGTGACCAACGGAGTCGGGGTCGACACGATCACGGACGCGGTTGTCGCGGGGCTGGAGGCGACGCGCGCCGCGGCTTCCTGATATATCCCGACCGGGCCAAGCCCGCATGGTCTCCGAGAATCAGCCGCGCCTGCGCGTCGGCGCCCAGCGTGGCGGTCCGGCGCCGCATCCCGACGGCGCACCCGGCGCCCAGCCCGGCCCACAGCAGCACGATCGCCCATTCCTCCGGCCAGACGAGCGCCGACGGGCTGCCCGGCAGGTAGAGCAGCACGAAGAACACCGTGGTCGCGACCGCGAGCCACCCCACCAGCCTCGGAGCCGCGACCTGATACGGGCGCGGCAGGTCCGGATGCCGGCGCCGGATGACGAGGAACGCCGCCGCCACCAGCAGGTAGGCCACGACCGTCGCCAGCGAGCCGGCGTCGACCAGCCACACCAGGGCCGGGCGGCCGAAGAAAGGGGCGACGACGGTAATTGCGGTCAACACGACCACCACCGCCACCGGCGATCCGTAGCGCGGGTGCAGGCGCGCGAACACCGCCGGCAGCATCCCGCCGCGGGCCATCGCGAACAACAGCCGGGAGGCCCCGAGAAAGAACGCGTTCCAGCTCGTCAGGATGCCGAACGCCCCGCCGATCACGAGCACCCGCCCCGCCCACGGGCTGCCGTAGACGGCGCTCATGGCATCGGCGGTCGGCAGCCCCCGGCCGGACAACGTCGCGGGATCCAGCGAGAGGCCGACCGTCCACTGCACGAGGCCGTACCAGCCGAGCGCCATCACGATCGACAGGACGATGATGCGGCCGATGGTCCGGAACGGAACGTCGATCTCCTCGGCGAGCTGCGGAATGACGTCGAACCCGACATAGAGGAACGGTGTCATGATCACGACCCGCAGCACCCCCTCCCAGCTCGTGATCCAGGGTGCCAGGTTCGCGGTGTCGCCGCGCACCGTCCCCGGCAGGAAGAACGCCAGCCCCACCAGCAGCAGGCTGCCGACGGCGAGACGCTGCGCGAAGGCGGCGAAGCGGACGCCGCGGTAGTTGACGGCGCCGATGACGAGAGCGCCCGTCACGCCGGCGATCACCCAGCTCGCGTGCACCTCCCAGCCGGCCACGGTGTAGAGGCGGCCGGCCTCGAAGCCGGGGACGAGGTAGCTGACGACGGTGGGCAGGGCGACCGCCTCGAAGGCGCAGACGGCGGCGTAGGCGAGCATCAGCGTCCAGCCGCAGACGAACGCCCCGGCGGGTCCGAGCGCCACGAAGGTGAAGCTGATCTCACCGCCGGCGCGGGACAGCGCCGACGACAGCTCGGCGTAGGTGAGCCCCACGAGCCAGACCATCACGGCGCCGGCTCCGAACGCCAGGATGGAGCCGACGGCGCCCGCCCGGACGATCATCTCGCTGGCCAGGACCACCCAGCTCCAACCGACCATCGCCCCGAAGGCGATGGCCAGCACGTCAGGGTGACGCAACTGCTTCTGTAACTGCACCAGGGTGTCGGTCATGCGCCGGATCCAACTCTGATCGCTTGCGAACTCTCTAGGTCGGCCAGCTTGCCACCTCCAGGCTGCCCTTCTCGTCCTCCTCGAAGGTCAGGTGCGCCGCCAGCCGCGGCGCCCGTATAGCCGCCGTCGACGAAGAACTTCAGCGGTCCGACCCGCAGCCACTCGTCGCCGTCGCCGGTCCGGCGGCCAAAGCGGTCCAGCATGTCGATGGCCCGTTGCGGATCCGGCGGTACCCGGAGCTGCACCGCGGCGCGCGGCAGTTCGCCGGCGTGTTCCGCGTAGACCGACTCCCACGCGGCGTAGCCGGCGATGTCCGGCCCCGGCATGGATGATGCTCTTGATCCCCAACCGGAGGAGGCCGCGGAGGTTCTCGATGAAGCTCGCCCGCAACTCCTCCGGGGTCGGGTCCGGCACGAGCCGGCTGACCAGCCCCTGCGCCCCCTCGCGGAGGATGCCGTTCATCCGACCCTGGTCGTCCACCTCGATGATGCCGCCCGGCGGGTTTCGGTGTCCGGCGTCAGTCCGGCCGTATCGAGCGCCAGCGATCTCGCCACCGAGCTGTGCCCGCCGGCGCGGGTCAGGATCACCGGGTTGGCCGGCGCCGCGTCGTCCAGATCCCACCGGAACGGCCGGCGCTGCTCGGCCAGCTCGTCCTCCGACCAGCCGTAGCCGGTGATCCACTCGCCGGCCCCGAGCTGTTCCGCCTTGCGGGTGACGCGCGCCTTCAGTTCGGCGAGGTTCTCCAGCCCGGCCAGATCCACCCGCCGTGCGGGATTGCCCCGGATGTGGATGTGTCTCGTCTCGTACATCCGGGCAATATACGACAGGCGGTGCGCAACGCGCGCAGGCGGCAGCGTCACCCCTGGCCGGCTACGCCGCCCAGTTCTCCAGCCTGAGTCCGCGCACTCGGGAAAAGTGCCGCAGGTTGTTGGTGACCAGCACCCGGGGGAGACTCAATGCGTGAGCGGCAATCATGGTGTCGTTGCGGCCGATCGGCTGGCCAGCCCCCAGGAGAGCGGCCTGAAGACAGGCGTATCGATCCGCGGCATTCTCGTCCCACGGCGCGACGCCGCTCAACCTCGCGCGGAACGACCGAATCGCCCGATTGTGTCTCGCGGCGTGTTGCGACCGTTCCGCCCCCAACCGCAGTTCCGCCCAAGTCACCGCGGAGATGGAAATCTCCGCGCCGGAACGTGCGCGCGCCTGCATGGCCGCCAGCAGGTCGGGCTCACGCCCGCGGATGACGTAGCTGCAGATGTCCGTGTCAAGCATGTACTGCATCAGAAGACGGCCCGATCGTCGTCCATCAACGCCGGCCGCTCGGCCATGAAATCGTCATCCACGGGCGGTGCTTCCTCGGCGAAAGACTCCCAGCTCTTGCGAGCGGGCACGATGACCAGGGCATCACCCTCCTTGCGAAGGATGACTTCATCGACATCTTCGTACTGAAAAGCCTTCGGAATCCGGACGGCTTGACTGCGACCGTTGGCGAACAGCCTGGCGGTGATTTCCATGATGACCTCCGGAGGCGAGTCCACCTTGTATATCACAGAGATATGCCGCCGTCCAGCCGACGATGCCGCAGGGCCTGCTCAACCCGCCTGCCTGCGCATGACCGCCGTTGACCTCGACGCCGGAGCGCCGCGGCCGCGGCAGCCGCCGGTCCCGCGCCGGCGCCGCCCGACACCCCGGCCGGGCTGCTACGATGGTGACCGCGCCCCGTCGACCGTGGCCAATGGAGGTATCCCCATGCGCGCTTCACACGCCGGTCTCCTCGCTGCCGCCGTCCTCGTCGTCCTCTCGGTCGTCCAGCCCGCCGCCGCGCAGTACGGCGCGGTCGACGGCGAATGGCGCAGCTACGCCGGCGACAACGGCAGCACCAAGTACTCCCCGCTGGACCAGATCGACGCGGGCAACTTCGACGACCTGCGCATCGCCTGGCGCTGGCGGTCCGTGGACGGCAACGTCGACCTCAAAGCGCTGCGGCAGAGCGAGGACGACCGGCCGCTCTCGATCCGCGGGCTGCAGGCGACGCCGCTGATGATCGACGGCGTGCTGTATCTCACGACCGCGCTCTACCAGGCGGCGGCGGTCGACGCCGGCACCGGCGAGACCGTGTGGGTGCACGACCCGCAGGCCTACCGGGGCGGCGATCCGACCCACGCCTACCGCTCGCGCGGCCTCGCGTACTGGAGCGACGGCGACGACGCCCGCATCTTCTGGGGCACGAGCGAGGCGTACCTGATCGCGGTCGACGCCCGCACCGGCGAGCCGGTCCCCGACTTCGGCGACAACGGCCGGGTCGACCTGATGGAGGGCGTCCCGCGGGCCGAGCGGGGCGGGACCAACTACCAGGGCCGCAACCTGGTGGGGGTCGCCTCGCCGCCGGTCATCACCCGCGACGTGGTGGTGACGCCGACGATCATCTCGGACTTCGTCATCCGCCGCGAGGCGCCGCCCGGTTGGGTCAAGGGGGTCGACGCGCGGACCGGCGACGTGCGGTGGGTGTTCCGCACCATCCCGCAGGCGGACGACTTCGGCGCCGACACGTGGCTGAACGAGTCGTGGCGCTACTCGGGCAACGCCAACATCTGGCCGCCGCTGAGCGCCGACGACGAGCTCGGCTACGTCTATCTCCCTACCGGCACGCCGACCAGCGACTACTACGGCGGCCACCGTCTCGGCGACAACCTCTTCGCCGAGAGCATCGTCGCCGTCGACGCCGAGACCGGGCAGCGGGTCTGGCACTTCCAGGCCGTGCACCATGGGGTCTGGGACTACGACTTCCCCGCCGCGCCGACCCTCATCGACATCGAGGTCGACGGGCGCCCCATCAAGGCGCTGGCGCAGGTGAGCAAGCAGGGCTTCACCTACGTCTTCGACCGCGCCACCGGCGAGCCGGTCTGGCCCATCGAGGAGCGCCCGGTAGAGACCGACACCGACCTCGAAGGCGAGGTGCTGTCGCCGACCCAGCCGTTCCCGACGAAGCCGCCGCCGTTCGAGTACCAGGGGATCGGCATCGACGACCTGGTCGACTTCACCCCCGAGATCCGCGCCCTGGCGGTCGAGGCGGTCCGCGACTTCCGGCTCGGTCCGCTCTTCACGCCGCCGATGCTCAGCGTGGAGGGCGGCCTGCAGGGCACCATCCAGCGCCCGCACATCGCGGGCGGAGCGAGCTGGAGCGGGGCGGCGGCCGACCCCGAGACCGGGCTGCTCTACGTGCCGTCCGAGAACCGCTTCTCGGTCATCAAGTACTACACGCCGAACCCCGCCGAGGGCGGGAACCTGCGCTACACGCAGGCGGACTTCGACAGCGGGACCCAACCGACCATGCCGCAGGGCCTGCCGCTGCTCAAGCCGCCCTACTCGCGCATGACCGCCATCGACCTGAACGCCGGCGACCACGCCTGGATGCGGCCGAACGGCGACGGCGACCGCTACCGCAACCACCCGCTGCTGCGCGACCTCGACCTGCCGCCGCTCGGGGGTGAAGGCCACGGAGGACCGGTCCTGACGAAGACGCTGCTCGTCAGCGCCCTGTCCGCCGGCGGCTCCGACGGCGGCCCGCGCCTGGTGGCGCGCGACAAGGCGACCGGCGCGCTCGTCGGCTCCGTCGATCTCCCGTCCGGGGCCATCGGGACGCCGATGACCTACCTGCACGAGGGCAGGCAGTACATCGCGCTGACCATCGGCGGGGACGTGCCGGAGCTGATCGCGTTGGCGTTGCCCCATGTTGCTCCGTAACCCGGATACCTTACCCGTGACAGCCGCTTCAACACGAAAGGCAGCCTGGAGTCCTCGTCGACCAGCGCGGTCGGATCGTCAGGATCGAACGGCAATTCGCGGTAGTCCTTCCGGTACGCCTGACGCTGAGCAGCGTGCTCGGAGTGGCGGCGGCGCACCCGAGCGACGTAGTGACTGGCGCGCAGGTGGTCGAGCCGGCGTTGCTGTACTCGGGCACGACGCCGCCGGTGCCGATGGCATCGGCGATCAGATCGAGGAAGCTGCGCCTCGCGGACAGCACCCAAGCCCCGCGCCCGCGCGCCAGCGGGCCTTCGAGCAGCACGCCGGCACCGGCCATGCTCGCGGATCCCGCGCCGAGCACGACAGCAGCGCCTCCGGCTCCGAGGGCGATCGCGCGCGCTACGACGGCACGTCTCCACCTGCTCATGGATTTCCTTCACACAAACGCCTTCACGCCCCATTGCGAGCCGTCATGCTTGGCTCGCAACTCATTGCCGGCATCAGGCGCCCACCCTGCCGCCCGATGCTGAACCCGCGCCGGATCCGGACACGTCGGTTCCGCGCTGTCGTGGAGGACGGGGCGGCCGCCAAGCCGACCGGGCCGATGCAACGGAGCGAGATTGTACGTCATCAAGTACTGCACGCCGGACCCGGCCGCGGGCGGCAACCTCCGCTACACCCAGGCGGAGTTCGACAGCGGAATCCAGCCGGCCATGCGGCGGGGCCTGCCGCTGCTCAAGCCGCCCTACTCGCGGATGATCGCCATCGACATCAACGCCGGTGAGCACGCGTGGATGCAGCGCCACCGGAACGCAGGCATGGAGTATGATTGTCGTATGAAGCAGAAGACATCCATCACACTCGACCGGGACGTCGTGGCGGCCGTCGAAGCGATCGCGCGCAACGGAGAAAGCCGATCCCAGGTGATCGAGCGACTCCTCCGGCAGAGTCTCGCCGCACGCACGCGAGCCGCGATGGATGAACGCGACATCGGCATCATCAACGCGCACGCCGACGCGCTCAACGAGGAGGCGCTCGACGTCCTCGGCTATCAGGTGGAGACGTGAAGCGCGGGGAACTCTACCGGGTCGAGAGACCTCACGCGCGTGAACCGAAGCGCTTTCGCATTTTCGTCGTCGTCAGCAGGCAGGCGCTCATCGATTCTCGATTTTCGACGATCGTGTGCGTCCCCGTGTACTCGGCGCGCCACGGACTGACGACACAGGTTGAAGTCGGACCGGACGAGGGACTCCGGCACGACAGCAGCGTGCATTGCGACGAGTTGGTCAGCCTGCCAAAGGCGCAATTGACCCGGTACGTCGGAAGCCTCGGCCCGGCCAAGCTGCAGCGTCTCGACACTGCGCTGATGGCCGCGCTGGGGATCGATCCGGCGGGGAGGACAGAACGATGGCTTCTTCACGACGGCGATTCCTGACGCACGTGGCGGCGATGGGTGCGACGGCTCTTGCGTATCCCGGCCGGGCCTGGACGGCGCGCGCCGAGCCGGCCGCGGCAGTAGCCGGCACCGCGCCCGAGACGTTCTCTCCTCCGGAGCTGCTCGCCCGGCAGGCGGCCCGTGCGCGGACAGCGGCCGCAGCAGCAACGCCGCACCCGGGAACGGCTCCTGCGACGACCGTGGCGCAGTCCGGCGACGGGACCGACTACGCCGCCATGTACCGCGACCGGCGCAACTGGGGCCGCTGGGGCCGGGACGACCAGGTCGGCGCGATCAATCTCATCACGCCCGAGAAGCGTGCCGCCGCGGCCGGCCTGGTGCGGACCGGCCGCACGGTCTCGCTGAGCCGGGTCTTCGAACCGCCGCAGCACTTCATCCGGAAGAGCTCGCTCGGCCCCGGCGGCGGCTACGTGATGGACTACCTGGGCTTCATCTACCACGGGTCCACCGTGACGCACGTCGACGCGCTGTGCCACATCTGGGACGACGACGGCATGTGGCAGGGACATGACCCGGACGTCGAGATCACGACGCAGGGCGCGCAGTTCGGCGACATCACGCACTGGAGCGGCGGGATCATCACCAAGGGCGTGCTGATCGACGTCCCGCGCCATCGCGGCGCGCCGCACGTCGGCATCGACGACCCGGTACGGGGAGAGGAGATCGAGGCGATCGCACGCGCCGAGGGCGTCTCCGTCGAGCCGGGGGATGCGCTGCTGGTTCACAGCGGCTGGGGCGCCTACATGGCGAGCGGCGACGACGGCAGCCGCGGGCGGCCGGGGCTGCATCCGAGCTACGCAGAGTTCATCCGCGACCACGACGTCGCGCTGCTCGGCTGGGATTTGATGGACGCGCGCGCCGACAGCGACCTGCCCTGGCCGGTGCACGGCGTGCTGTTCAACTTCGGCGTGGCGCTCCTGGACAACGCGCTGCTCGAACCGGTGGCCGCCGCGTGCGCCGAGGAAGGGCGGTGGGAGTTCCTGTTCCAGGCGCTGCCGTTGCGGGTGGCCCGCGGCACCGGGAGCCCGGTCAACCCGATCGCGATGTTCTGAGCGGAGTATCATCGGAGGTATGGATTGGCAGATCGTGATTGACGTCTCGACGGCGCTGTGCGCCGCCTATGCCGCGCTGGGGGTTTATCGTCTGCAGCGCGGTCAGGACAGTCTCGCCGGCAAAGTACAGGCCATCGAAACGGCCCAGAACGCCCACCTGAACGCCCCCGGCTTGCACGCCGTTAGGTCCAGTTTGACGGCGCGGCGGTGACGTGCCGACCTGCGCGGGGAAGCAACGCGACCATCGGCCCGCGGCCGCGGGCCTCGGCGCTGCGGCCGACGAGCGCCTCGCCGGGCGAGGCGGCGATCATCCCGCGTCCCGATCGCCGAATTCGCTGTCGATCCGGCCCTGCATGGTGCTATCGTTACGGTTTGTTCGAGGCCACCCCATCAGGAGGGACTGCATGCGGCGGTTGGGCTCGGTGACACCACCGGCGCTGGCGATCGGCATGGCGCTGGTTCTCGGGTTGCCGGCGGCAGCGGCGGCGCAGTCCGCGGCGGCGGCGAATCCGGAGACCGCGTCAGCGGCGGACTGGACGGTTCCGCGCACGCCGTGGGGCGCGCCCGACCTGCAGGGCGTCTGGGACTACCGCACGATGACGCCGTTGGAGCGCCCGCGCGAGCTGGCCGGCAAGGTCACGCTGACCGCCGAGGAAGCAGCGGCGTACGAGGCGCAGCAGAACGAGCGGCTGGACGATTACGACCGCGCGCCGAGCGTCCACGCCAAGTGGTGGCTGGACTACGGGCGGGCGCTGACCGGTGACCGCCGCACCGCGCTGCTCGTCGATCCGCCGGACGGCCGGCTTCCGGCGACGACCAAGGACGCTAGGCGGCGCGCCGCGGCGCGCTCCGAGCGGCGGCGGCTGCACGGCGGGGACGCGGCGGAGTACCGCGGGCTGACCGAGCGCTGCATCACGTTCGGCATGCCGCGGCTCCCGGGCGCCTACAACAACAACTACCAGATCCTGCAGACGCCGACCCACGTGGCGATCGTCTCCGAGATGATCCACGACGCGCGCATCGTGCCGCTGGACGGCCGCCCGCACCTGCCGGAGGACCTGCGGCAGTGGCACGGCGACTCGCGCGGCTGGTACGACGGCGACACGCTGGTGGTCGAGACCGTCAACTTCTCGCCGAAGAGCGCGTTCCGCGGCTCGACCGAAACGTTGCGGCTGGTGGAGCGGTTCACCCGTGTCGGCCCCGACACGACCCACTACGAGATCACGATGTCGGATCCGGCCACGTGGACGAGCTCGTGGACCGCGCTGGTCCCGATGACGAAGACCGATCAGGCCATCTACGAGTACGCCTGCCACGAGGGCAACCTCGGGCTGCGGAACATCCTGCACAACGCGCGGCACGAGGAAGATCCCGACTACGCGGACAAGCTGCCGGCCCCGGCGCCGCAGAAGTAGCGCAGCACAGCAGACTGACGGAGCGCAACGGAACCCAACAGTACCGCGGAACCAGACGGAACGACGAGGAAACGATGCGGAGTGCAAGACCATCCGTCCTGTTCGGTGTGACACTCGCGGCCGTCGTGGGCGTGGCGGCGACCGCCAGCGCCCAGAACGAGCCGATCACTTTCACCGACCACATCCGCCCGATCATGGAGCGGAGCTGCTGGAACTGCCACGGCGAGGCGGCGCAGCTCTCCGACCTGGATCTGAGCAGCCGCGAGGGTGCTCTCGAGGGCGGCGCGAAGGGTCCCGCCATCGTGCCCGGCCGGGCCGAAGACAGCCGCCTGTTCCGGATGATGGCCGGCCTCGATCAGCCGTTCATGCCGATGAGCGGCGATCCGGCGAGCGCCGCGGAGCTCGCGGCGGTCCGCACCTGGATCGACGAGGGGGCGCACTGGGACACCGAAGCCGTCACGAGCGCCGCCGACGCGCTGGCCGCGCTGGAGAACGACGCGCTGCCGCCGGGCGCCCGCGAGTACTGGGCGTTCCAGCATCCCCGGCAGGCGCCGGTGCCCGCCTCGCGGGAGTTCGATCACCCCGTCGACCGCTTCCTGGAGGCGACGCGCAAGGGCGCCGGCCTGACCGCCGCCCCCCGGGCCGACCGCCCGACCCTGCTGCGGCGCGCCTACCTCGACCTGATCGGCCTGCCGCCCACGCCCGCGCAGATCGAGGAGTTCCTGGCCGACACGGAGCGCGGGGCCTGGGAGCGGCTGATCGACAAGCTGCTGGACTCGCCCCACTACGGCGAGCGCTGGGGCCGCCACTGGATGGACGTGGCGCGCTACGCCGACACCGACGGGTTCGAGCAGGACTACGTCCGCCCGAACGCGTGGCGCTACCGCGACTACGTCATCGACGCGTTCAACGACGACAAGCCGTACAACCAGTTCCTGCGCGAGCAGATCGCGGGCGACGAGCTGGACTTCGTCACGGACGAGACGCGCATCGCCACCGGCTTCCTGCGGTCCGGCCCGCGAGTCAACTTCCGCGAGAAGGACAACCCGGAGCGACGGCACGACTACCTGGACGACGTGCTGGCGACCATCGGCCGCGGCGTCCTCGGCATGACCGTCCACTGCGCCCGCTGCCACGACCACAAGTTCGACCCGATCCTGCAGAAGGACTACTACAGCATGCAGGCGTCGATCTTCGGCTACGTCGAGATCGACTACCCGCTGCTCGACCGCGACGAGGCGGACGCCTACTTCGCGGCGATGCGGGCCATCGACGGGCGGCAGCAGCCGCTGCGCGACGAGGTGGACGCCATCGAGACGCCGTACCGCGAGGAGCTCCGCGCGAAGATGATCCGGGAGCGGTTCCCGGAGAACGTGCAGGCGGCGGCCTTCAAGCCGGAGGCGGAGCGGACGCCCGGCGAGCAGCTCCTCGCCGCGCAGGTGCTCACCATCAACCCGCCGCGCGCGCAGGTCGCCGCCGCGCTGACCCCGGAGGACAAGGCGCGGGTGGACGAGATGAACGCGCGGATCGCGGCGCTGGAAGATCAGCGGCCGCCCACGCCGGCGATGGCGCACGTCGTCACCGACGGCGACTACCGCTTCGCCCCGGACGGCCCGGGGGACGACGTGATCGGCTGTCCGGAGTGCCGCACGCCGCCCGACGTCGAGGGAACGTATCTGTACGAGGAAGGGGGTTCCGCCTACGAGGCGCCGCCCAACTACTTCCTGATCCGCGGCGACCCGTTCAGCCCCGGCTCGGCGATGTCGCCGGGCTTCCTGACCGCCGCCACCTACGGCAATCCGCCGACCGAGATCCCGCGCCCCGACGGGCGCACGTCGGGCCGGCGCCTGGCGTTGGCCGAGTGGATCGCGTCGCGCGACAACCCGCTGACGGCCCGCGTCATGGTCAACCGGATCTGGCACCACCACTTCGGGCGGGGCATCGTCCGGACGCTGGACAACCTGGGGCGGATGGGCGACGCGCCCACCCACCCCGAGCTGCTCGACTGGCTGGCCGTCGAGTTCATGGACCGCGGCTGGAGCATCAAGGAGATGCACCGGCTGCTGATGACGTCGGAGGCGTACCGCATGGCCTCGTCGTTCCCGCACGAGGCGAACGCGGACGCCGACCCGGAGAACAACCTGCTGTGGCGCTATCGCCCGCAGCGCATCGAGGCGGAGATCCTGCGCGACGCCATCATGACGGTCAGCGGCGGCATGGACCTGACGGTGGGCGGGCCGGCGGTCTTCCCCCACATTCCGGCCGACATCCTGTTCCAGTCGGACGGCAAGGGATTCTGGTGCGGCAGTCCGCCGCCGGGGCGGCGGATCACGGCGCCGTCCACCGGCATCTGGTGCGAAGAGCCGGACCGCCCGGAGGTGTGGCGCCGCAGCGTCTACGTCTTCCGGCGCCGCTCCCTCGGCTTCCCCTTCTTCGACACGTTCGACCTGCCGGACCAGAACCAGACGGCGGCGGCGCGCAACGTCTCCACCGTCTCGACGCAGGCGCTGACGCTGATGAACAACCCGTTCGTGCTGAACCAGGCCGAGCTGTTCGCCGAGCGGCTCGAGCGCGAGGCGCCGGGCGATCTGGACGCCCAGATCGATCTCGCCTACCTGATCGCGCTGACCCGCAAGCCGTCGGACACGGAGCGCGAAATCGCCCGCGGCCTGGCCACCGGGCAGTCGCTGGTCGACTTCACGCACGTGATGATGAACCTGAACGAGTTCCTGTACCTCAGGTAACGGGACAGACACGGAATCGCAGACGGGATGGCTGCAGACCGAGAGACAGAGGACACGACCATGCACGACGACCACCACTGCCGGAAGAAGACGTTCTGGTCGCGGCGCGACTTCCTGTTCCAGTCGGGCGGCGGCATCGCGGGGCTGGCGCTGGCCGACATGCTCAGCCGCCAGGGCCTGCTCGCGGCGGAGACGGCGCAGTCCGACACCTGCGAGCTGCCGATCCCGGGCAACCCGTTCGCGCCGAAGCAGCCGCACTTCGAGCCGCGCGCCACGGCGGTCATCTCGCTGTTCATGAGCGGCGGCGTCAGTCAGGTCGACACCTTCGACCCGAAGCCGGCGCTGACGAAGTACGCCGGCCAACCGATGGCCGAGTCCGTGGTCGTCCGCCAGGGACACCCCGGCCCCCTCATGCCGAGCCCGTTCGAGTTCCACCGGCGCGGCGAGAGCGGCATCGAGGTCTCGGAGATCTTCCCGCACCTGGGCGGCAAGGTCGACGAGATGGCGTTCATCCGGTCGCTGTACGGGCGGTCGAACGACCACATCCAGGCGACCTACGAGATGCAGTCCGGCCAGATCCGGATGGGCTTCCCGAGCGTCGGGTCGTGGGTCACCTACGGCCTCGGCTCCGAGGCGGCGAGCCTGCCCGCCTACGTCGTGATGAACGACCACCGCGGCGGCCCGCTCGGCGGTCCCAACGACTGGAGCGCCGGGTTCATGCCGGCCACCTACCAGGGAACGCTGTTCCGCGCCGTCGGCGACCCCATCGTCGACCTCGCGCCGCCGGAGGGCATGACCGAGGCGCAGCAGCGCGCCCGTCTCGACACCCTGGCGAAGCTGAACGACATCGATCTGGCGAAGAACCCCGGCAACTCGGAGCTGGCCGCGCGGATCTCGTCCTACGAGCTGGCCTACCGGATGCAGGGCTGCGCCCCCGAAGCGGTCGACGTGTCGGCGGAGTCGGAAGCGACAAGGAAGCTCTACGGCCTCGACAACCCGATCACCGAGCCGTTCGGGCGGCAGTGCCTGATGGCGCGGCGCCTGGTGGAGCGGGGCGTCCGCTTCGTGCAGCTTTTCCACGGCGGCATCGGCCAGCAGAACACCGACACCTGGGACGCGCACAGCAACCTGGTGGAGAACCACACGCAGCACGCGGCCGAGACCGATCTGCCGATCGCCGGTCTGATGACCGACCTGAAGGCCCGCGGCATGTTCGACTCGACGCTGCTCGTCTGGCACGCCGAGTTCGGCCGCATGCCGATCTCGCAGCGCGGCGTCGGCCGCGACCACAACCCCGGCACGATGACCGGCTGGATGGCCGGGGCCGGCATCCGGGGCGGACAGGTCATCGGCGCCAGCGACGAGTTCGGCTACAAGGCGGCCGAGCAGCGCGTGTCGCCGCACGACCTGCACGCGACCATCCTGCACCTGCTCGGCATCGACCACGAGAGGCTGACGTACCGCTACAACGGCCGTGACATGCGCCTGACCGACGTCCACGGGGTGCCGATCCCGCAAATCATCGCGTAGGGACAGGATAAGCGAGAACAAGGGTGGCGGTGTACGCGGCTGCCCTGAGAGCCTGCAGCAGCGGGGCGTCCGCCAGACGAGGTGGGCGCCCCCGTTGTTCTTGCACCGAAGGATATTAGCTGCAGACATGGATGCCCCGAATCGCTCACTGCAAGCGACCGCACTTTCTCGACGACATCGCCTCCAGGTTCTCCGCCGCGGGCACGACCGGAGTAAGCCCGTATTGGGGAGAACGCACAAAGGTGCTTCGCCGCGTGCGTACGGAAGCCGTCGATAGAGCCGAGCCTACCACGCCTGCGTTAATAATTACTCTTCAACGCCGTCGTCTTCTTCCTCGCTAGAAATATCACTTCTGAGTGAATCTCCGACGACCTCGCCAACGCGAGCGACGATGAGTCGCGCTCGTCTTCTGCAGAACTCTTCGAACATCTCGATAGAAAAGCCGTCCGCCCATGCAGAGTCATTCGGATCACCTGGAATCATGCTATTTCGCAGTCGCCGACGTAACCCCCCAAGCGTACCCTGAGACCGCGCTGTTTCGGCCATGGCGCCGAAATATTCTCGTGGGTATCCCTCGTTGAGGCGCAGATTCGAGTCCTTCAAGACGGGCACACGGTTGCAGATACCATCCAATCTCTTTTGCGACAGACTAAAGCGCTTGCGTGCGTTCCTCGGAAAAATATGGTGGTCGTGAAGCTCGGATCCACAGTTGATGACGCCTCCGGAAATTAGATCCTCGCTAATCGTCGTTGCAAACAGGTTTTGCAGGGATTTGTACCGGATGTCCGACGGTTTAAGTTCCAAAACGATGTCCGTATTCAGGTTTACTTCCGCAACCTTTGGTTGCTGTCCATCCTGAACGTATCGACGCAACGCTTCGAAATCTTGGCCTATCCTGTAGTTTGACGCCTGTGACGCACCTGCCTGCATGATCTTGCTGAAGTACCACCGCTTGATGAAGTCGTGGTCCTTCCAGACTTCTCCCGTCACGTCATCCAGGTAAAGACTCCTGACGGCAGCTAGCGCAACCAGAACATTGTGATTCGGCAACGTTTCCGGCCGCGCGCCATATCCGCGCGCCCACTCGTAGGTTCTGGCGAGGGCTTTCGCGGAGCGCGCCCACTCCCGCTCAATCTCATCGCGCGTCAGCGCGAGCAGGTTGCTTCGCGTCGGATCTGGATACTTCGCGCCACGCGCAGCGGCCACCAGATATAGCACCTGAAGAACGCGCTCGCCGTCCACTGCAAAGGCTTTCAGGATCGAGTGCTCCTCCAATGCGTCGTCCCAGAGATTTCGCAGGTCCGGGTTCGGATAGAATCTAGCCACGGCGAGGTCGAAGGTCGTAAGACGTGTTCCCGTGCTATTGATGGTCTCGAAGACACGGCAGATCGACTCGACGCCGCTGTCCCGTTCCAAAGTGACTACTGGCACTTTGTAATTTCGCATTGTCTCGAAAACGCCCTTGATAAAGGCGGCTTTCTTGCGATTTTCCGCTCGACTCACGTCGGAAAAATCGCCGGAATCTTCGATGTACTCGCTTACGTATATGTCTGCCTTGGCCTGATCCAGGATTATGTCGGCGCGAAGCAGTCTGTAGTTGTCCTTTCGATCCGGCGGGTTCTTCTTCCCACGCTGCCTCTCCCTTATCCACGACGTGTCTTCCTGCTCTCTATGGCCTTCAAGCATCCGCTTCAGATCGAAGTAATAGCACTTCCCGGGGTGCGCGTTCAGAAACACGCGTGCGATAGACGTGGTTCGTTGCTGGCCATCAAGAATATAGGATGTTACGTCGGTTCGAGTTCGGGGAATGGTCGTGATGACGTTGTCCGGCGGGTAATCAGCCCGGATTTCCGCAGCAATGCTCCTGGACGCAAGCTCTAGATCCTGCTTTTCGTCCAGCAGCAGCAGCGATCCGATCGGGTACGAACGTGATATCGAGTCGATCAGGAGTTTGACCTGCGATGGACGCCAGACGAAAGGACGCTGGAACTGCGGAACAGTCAGAGTGCCTTCCTTTGCTCTCCTCAACAGTTCGCCAAGACTGAAACTCGTGGTCTGCACCTCATGCTCCTACAGAGTCTGCGTGTCGCGGATGTACGGACTCGGTGACCTGGCGACCCACCGCGATTTCGGCCCGGCGCAGTTCATAGGCCTGCTGCAGGTTCAACCAGAGCTGCGGAGTGATCCCGAAGGTACCGCGCCAGCCGCCGCGCGGTGTCGGCGGTGATACCGCGCTGCCCATTCAGGATCGCCGTGATGCGGTTCACCGGCACGTCGAGCGCCTTGGCCGACAAGGCCAAGGTCTGCAGCTCATCGCGCAGGATTTCACCCGGGTGCACCGGCCGCATACCGTTCCTTGGAATCAAAGCCCTTCTTTGGTGCTTAGTGACAATCCACGATCTCGACCTCGTGCGGACCGTTGGAGGTTCACCGGAAACAGATGCGCCGCTGCGCGTTGATCCGGATACTGTGCTGCCCTGCCCGGTCTCCCTGGAGCGCCTCCAGTCGGTTGCTCGGCAGTCCGGCCAAGTCCTGGAGGACATCCGCGCTGTCGCGCAAGGTGAGCCTGCGCACGGCCTGATCAGCGAACCCTTGGAACGCGCTTTCCCTCGAAGAATCGTCGCGTGTTTCGGTCCTTGAAGCTGCGGATCACCCAATGCACCTTACGATATACGTAAATCGCCAAGCCTGGCAAGAGAGCATCTCCCTGCACTCGCCGGGCGGCCACCCGCGAGGTCGGTGGTTCCGGATTTCACCCTGCCAAGGGCGAATTTGTCGTGAGATCATGGCAAGTAGGAGCCGATGGGAGGAAACGGATACTGGTTCCACGCCCATACGCGCGCGAAGGGCTCGACCGGACACCCCGACGCCGAGATCGACACCGCGTGGATCGGCAGCGACCGGTACCTGGGCATCGCCTTCAAGCCGGGCAGGGCGCCGACCTCTCCGCGGAACGGCTGTGCGAGTACCGCTGCTTCGACGCCATCGACAGATGAACAACCACTCTCTGGCTCGGGCCGGCAGCCGAAGCACCTCATCGCGGACTGCGACACGTACCACAAGTTCCCGGGCGACGACATCTATCCGAACGTTCGAGCAGCCGGTCTGGCTGACCGAACGGTGACGGTCAGCAGCTCATGCGTCGTGCGTCCGACCGGCTTGACAGGAAAAAGGACAAATAGCACCATGTATTTGTCATGCCGCAGGTTCCGGCGGCGCTTCGGGGTCGGTATCCTCACCTCCGGTTCCGCCGGCACTGGGAGATCGGTCCCGACATCCACTATCGGCTCGGCAGTGCAACGCCATCACCCGCGCGATCCGCGAGACGCCGCTGAGCCCGGATCGCTACGGCGAACTCGCAACGGTGGCTCTCATCAAGGGAGCCCGGGCCACCACTGCCATCGAGGGGCAACACCCTGACCGACGCCGAGGTCCGGCGGGTAGCCGAGGGCGAATCGCTGCCGCCCAGCAAGGAGTACCAGGAACGCGAGGTCCGCAACGTCATCGGCGCCTTCATCGCCTACGCCGTCGAGGGCTATCGCGACGGCCTGTTGGAAACGCTGCGGAAGATTCAGCAGATCCAGTTCGAGATTGCGTGGCGTACGCTCATTCACGATCGGTTCGCCGGGCTGCGATACCGCAAGAAGCGGGTCTTCAAGCGCCGGCGGGAACTGATGCTGCACTTTCCGCTGCACGAAGCGGTCACGCTCGACGGGCTGCCGATGCTCACCATCGGACTGGCCCGGGAATACGCCGCGCTTACGGATACCACGCTGCTCCGGGACGTGAAAGTCCTGATCGAGATGGAGCTGGTCGTGCCGGACCTGCCGACAGGAGGCTACCGCGCACACACCACACCGACTTGCTGCGACGCCGGATGCCGGCGCGGCGTCTGTAGCGGGCCAGTCAGGATTCCGGCGGCGCCCCTCGGTATCGCAGCAGCCGTGCTTCTCCTGTCAGTAACGCTCAGCAGCTCATGCAGCGGTGGTTGTTGACGGCGCCCAGGCTTTCGAGCAGCGCAATCGTCTCCGGGAACGGCTGGATGCGCTGGACCGGACCGTTGGCCATGTCGACGGTGGTCTGTCCCATCCGACTCACCTGGGTGACGTCGACGCCCCGGCAGACCAGGTAGCGGACCAGCGCGTTGTCCCCCCGCGACGCGGCGTGGTGGATCGCGTTGTAGCCGTCGTGGTCGCGGGCGTGCACGTCGGCGCCGACCTCCTCGACCAGGTAGCGCACGGCGGGCAGCCAGCCGTGCGGGACGTGGCGGTGCGAGTTGCCGGCGAAGCCCTGGCCGTAGCCCACGCCGGAAGCGGCCAGCAGCGGCGGCACGCCCGGGCCGCCGTAGGGCGCCGGCGGCAGTCCGGATGGATCGGGATCCGCGGGACGGCGGCGCGAGGGGACCTTGATGGTCGGCAGGTGCGGGTCGGCGCCGTGGGCCAGGAGCAGCCGCATGGCGTCGACGTCGAGCGCGTGGGCGGCCCGCCAGAACGGCGTGGCCCCCGCGCGGTCGACGCCGAGGAGGTCGCGGTTGTAGGTGGTGTACCACAGCGATCGCTTCAGCCGCGCGTTGACGTCGGCCCCGGCGTCGAGCAGCGCCTGCATGAGCTCCAGATACGAGGTCGCCTGCTGCATGTGGTCGGTCGGCTGCGGATGCCGGGCCTTCGGCGCCCAGTGCATGTTGAGGGCGCCGTAGAGCGGCGTGGCCCCCGCCGCGCTGGCCTGCGTCGGATCCGCTCCCAGGTCCAGAAGGCGCATCGCCAAGTCGAAGTGCCCGTTGATCGACGCGATGAGCAGCGCACTCGTCCCGTCGGCGGCGCTGACCCGGTTGACGTCGGCGCCTCCCTCGATCAGGGTCAGCGCGGCGTCAGCGTAGCCTTCGCGTGCGGCGAGCAACAGCGCCGTCAGCCCGCCGTGGGTCCCGACAAGATCCGCGAAACCGAGCGGCTCCGGCTCCTCCAGCAGGTCCGCCTCGACGGCCGCGGCTTCCGCCGCCGCGGCGGCGGCGCGCGCCTCCGGCGACAGCGGCGCCGACGACATCCATTCGGCCGGACGCGGAGCACCGGCGGGTCCGGCCGCGGCGGAGGGCGGTTCGGCCGGACTCGAAGCGCCGGCGGCGGAGGGCGGGCGCTCCACAGCCCGGCCGGACGCCCATCCCGCGCGCAGCGCCGCGATGCGCGCACGCCGGCGGCGGCTGTCCCCGCGGTCGGCCTCGTTGCGGGCGGCGACGTCCACCACCGTTCCCGCCGCCTCCGGGTCCGCACCCCGCGCGAGGAGCACCGCGATGGCCTCGGTCCGCGCCGCGGCGGCCGCGAACATCAGCGGCGTCTGGCCCCACACCGGCTCTCGGGCGTCGGCGGCCGCGCCGTGGTCCAGCAGCGCGGAGACCGCGCCGGCGGCGCCGGAGGCGGCGGCGAAGTGCAGCGGCGTGGCGCCGGTGGTCGTCATGGCGGTCGCGTCGGCGCCGGCCGCGAGCAGCGCGGTCACCGCCCCCGCCCGGGCGCTGCGGCTCGCCACGTGCAACGGCGTGTGGCCACCCAGCCGCGTCCGCGCCTCGATGTCGGCCCCGCCGTTCAGCAGCAGCGCGGCGATCTCGACCTCGCCGTGCTGCGCGGCCCAGTGCAGCGCCGTCATGCCGTCGCCGTGGGCGGCATCGAGGTCGGCTCCGCGGTCGATCAGGCCGCGGACCGCATCGACGTCCCGGCGCATCGCGGCGTCGGCGACCGGCGCATCGACCACCGCCGAGAGCGGCGTCGCCAGGGCGGCCGGCCATACGCCCGCCGCGAGCGCCGCGATGCGCATCCCGCGCCCGATCCGCCGCGTTCCGGCGCCGCTGTACGTCCGGCCGGTCGCCGTGACCCCGGCGCTGCGCAACGGAGGCTTCCCCTCCCGCGGCGCACCGCCCCCGAACCTCCGCCCGTCCGCATCGACCGCGGCGATTGAAATCGGATGCATCGCTGGCTCCAGTATCCGCCCGGGGTCACGCGGACAGCGAGAACGTGCCGGTGCTGTCGCCGAAGCGCTCGATGTCGTCGACGCCGAGCCGGTGCAGCAGGTCGAGCATGACGTTGGCCATCGGCGTGCCCGGCCTGGCCCGCAGGTGCAGGTTGCCGGGCAACCGCCCGTTGGCGCCGCCGGCCACGAAGAGCGGGCACCGCTTGTGGTTGTGCACGTTCGGATTCCCCATCGGCGATCCGTAGATGACCAGCGCCTTGTCGAGCAGGGTCGCGTTGCCCTCCTCGATTCCCCGGAGCTTCTCGAGGAAGTAGGGGATCAGGCTCACGTGGTAGCGGTTGAGCCGCGCGAAATCCTCGATCCGGGCTTCCTGCTCGCCGTGGTGCGACGCGGGGTGGAACCCGCGATCCACGCCGCTCTCGGGGTAGACGCGGCCGGTGGCGTCGCGCGACAGCTTGAACGAAAACACGCGCGTCATGTCCGCCTCGAACGCCAGCGCCTGCAGGTCGAACATCAGCTTGACGTGCTCGTCGAACGAATCCGGCACGCCGGCCGGCGCGCCCGGCAGCAGCAGCGCCTCCCCGCCCGTGTTGCGCTCCTCCACCCGCTGGATCCGCCGCTCGATCTCCCGGACGTCCTCCAGGTAGCGGTCCATCCGCCGCCGGTCCGCCGGATCGAGGTCCCGCTGGAGGGAAGCCACCTCGGCGGTGATGAAGTCGAGCACGCTGCGCCGCTCCCGCCGCCGCGCGGTCCGCTGGTCGGCCGTGCCGCCGGCCCCGAACAGCAGGTCGAACGCCAGGCGCGGGTCCCGGATCATCGGCAGCGGCTCGGTCGGCGACGCCCAACTGATCGTGTCGGTGTAGACGCAGGAATAGCCGTAGGCGCAGCCGCCGGCCTGGTCGACGTTCTCGATGCAGAGCTGCATCGAGGGAATCGGGGTGTCCTGTCCGAAGCGCTGCGCGTAGAGCTGATCCAGCGAAATCCCGGCCCGCACGTCCGAGCTCTCGGTCTGCTTGGGATGCGACTGGGTCAGGAACGTGGCGCTCGACCGGAAGTGGTCGCCGCCGATCTCCGGCGGGGTCACCGCCTCGGCCGGCGCGACGTCGGTGTCGCTGACGATGGTCAGCGCGTCGCGGAACGGCTCCAGGGGACTCAACGCGCTCGGCGTCAGGTCGAAGTCCCGCCCCACCGCGGCCGGCGACCACAGGTGACGCGACGCCCCGTACGCCGTGCTGCCGGCCGCGCCGTGCACGTTCTCGACGCAGACCAGCCGCGTCGGGTCGGCGGCGGACCGCGCGGCCGCGGCGCGCGCCCGGCCCGGGCCGGCCGGCACGAACGCGTCCAGGAACGGCAGCGCCACGGTGACGCCCACGCCGCGCAGGAAGGTGCGCCGGGGCAGATGCCTGCCGGTGATGAGGGTCATGGGATGCTCTCCCCCGCCAGCCCGCCCTTCATCCGGAACGCCGGCGTGCGCACGACGCCGAGGATGAAGGCGGAGAGGCGGTAGTCGGCGGCGGCGGCCGCGCGGGCGACCGCGCGCACTGCGGGCATGTCGTAGTGCTCCAGGCGCCGGCCCAGAGCGTAGGCCATCAGGTTCTCGACGAACGTACGCACGATCGGCACGGGCCGCAGCAGCAGGGCGTTGCGCAGATCGGCGGCGCTGCGGATCGGCGTGCCGTCGTAGAGTGCGCCCGAGGCGTCGATCCGCGAGCCGTTGTCCCGGATGCGGCGCGCCCCGGTGACGTCGTAGCGCTCCAGGGCCAGCCCGATCGGGTCCATCATGCGGTGGCACGAGGCGCAGGCCGGGCTCGCGCGGTGGCGCTCCAGCCGCTCGCGCACCGAGAGCAGCCGCCCGTCCTCGGCGACGACGGTGTCCTCCAGGTCCGGCACGTCGGGCGGGGGCGGAGGCGGCGGACTGCCGAGCAGCACCTCCATCGCCCACTTGCCGCGCAGCACCGGCGACGTGCGGTCGGCGTAGGAGGTCAGGGCGAGCACGCTGCCGTGCCCGAGCACCCCGCGCCGCGGCTCGCCGGCCGGATAGGCCACGCGGCGGAACCGGGGACCGACGACGCCGGGAATCCCGTAGTGCCTCGCGAGCCGCTCGTTCACGAACGTGTAGTCCGCGTCGAGCAGCTCCAGGATGCTCCGGTCCTCGCGGACCAGGTGCAGGAAGAACAGCTCGGTCTCGCGCCGCAGCGCCCGCTTGAGCTGCTCGTCGAAATCCGGGTAGACCCGCACGTCCGGATGCAGCGCCTCCAGGTCCGGCAGCCGCAGCCACTGGACCGCGAAGCGGGTGGCGAGCGCCTCCGCCCGGGGGTCGGCGAGCATCCGCCGCACCTGCCGCTCGAGCACGTCCGGGTCCGGCAGCCGCTGCTCCGTCGCCAGCGCCAGCAGCTCGGCGTCGGGCGCGGACGACCAGAGGAAGAACGACAGCCGCGACGCGAGGTCGTGGTCGGCGATCGAGAAGGCGGCGGCGGGCGGCGCGCCGACCGGCGGCTCCTCGAAGCGGAACACGAAGTGCGGGCTGGCCAGCAGCCCCTCGATGGCCATCCGCACGCCCGCCTCGAAGCCGCCGTCCTCCTCCCCGGCGTCGTACAGCGCCAGCAGCGCCGCGCGGTTGGCCGGCGTCAGGGGACGCCGGTAGGCCGCCGCGCCCAGCCGGCCGACGATCTCGCTGGCGCAACCGCGGGCCTCCGCCGGCGCCGCGGGCCGGCACGAGAAGATGCGGGCGCGGCTGGGCGTGTCGGAGACGCCGGTCACCTTCTGCGGTCCCCGGATCGCCAGGTCGCGCAGGTGCGGCAGGCTCGTGAAGCCGTACGCGTTGGCGATGCTGGTGCTCGCCAGCGACCAGTCGTGCGGCGAGATCAGGTCCTGGACGGGACCGTCGAACTGCGGCACGAAGACGGCCGACACCCGGTGGGGACCGGCCGCGACGTGGATCGGATCGGTCCAGAGGTTGACGCCGTTCGGATCGGAGACGTGCATCCAGCGGTCGAGGTCGAAGAGCGCCGCCCGCTCGCCGTAGATCGCGATCTCGATCTGCTCGCGCCGCTCGGCCGTGTGCAGCGCGCCGCGGCCGCTGCCGAAGAGCTCGCCGGTCGTCTCGTGATGGAACGACACGCGGAAGCGGTAGTCGCCGTCGGCCGGAAAGGTGTGCGTCACCGAGACGCCGCCGCGCGAGCCGTACGGCGCGCCCTCGACCTGATCGCGCTGCGACAGCCAGCGCGGCACCTTGTAGACCGCCTCCACGGGGCCGGCCGCGGCGTCGCCCACCGCGAGCCGGCTGATCTCGCCGGCCGCGCGGAGATAGCCGTTCATCAGCGTCGGCGACAGCATCTGCACATCGGCGATGTTGTCGAAGTTGGCGCTCTTGGTGTCGAGCGGCAGGTAGTCGCCCGCGTCGATCCCGATCCCCAGCAGGTCGCGGATCGACCGTGCGTACTCGGCGCGGTTCAGGCGTTGGAAGCCGCGGCGGCCCGGATTCGGATTCGCCTCGGCAGCGGCGTCGAGTCGTGTCTCGAGCGCCTCGGCAAGCGCGGTCAGGGCCGATTCAGCCGGGCGCCGCACGCCGGCCGGGGGCATCAGGCCGGCCCGCAGCTTGCGGACCATCCGCTCGGCCACCTCGGCATGCTCGACGGCTCCGGCGACCTCGAACGCCGCGAGCGACAGGTTGCCGGCGCGGAGGCGGTCGTTGTGGCAGCGCCGGCAGGTGCCGTCGACGACGGCCTGCGCCGACTCCGTCGCACCCGGCGCCTGCGCGCGCACGCCCGGGACGGCCGCGGCGGCGACCAGCGCGAGGACGACGATGCCGAATCCGCGCCGCATTACTCTTCAGCCTGGACGAACCGGCAGGGCCGGGAAGCCGTCGGTCAGCACAAGTCTACCCGGCAAATGCGCGCCGGTGGTAGACTGAGCGCCCATGCAAGTCGCTTCCCGAGCGCTGATCGTCGTCGGCTGCCTGCTGCTGATTCCGGTGACCGCCGTCGTCACCGCCGCTGCGAAACAGCGCTTCGCCGACGGTCCCAACCGGCTGTTCTCGGGCGGCCCTCTCGTGTCGGGTGAACTGCACTCCGGCCCGGAGCCGGACTGGAGCTTCGTCAGGGACATCGAGACCATCGAATTGCAGTTGCTCGACCCGCCGCGGTCCCGCCGTATCTGGACGGCGGAGTACGACGGCAAGCTCTACGTCTGGTCCGGCTACATGGGCACCACGGTCGGTCGCCTGTGGAAACGCTGGCCGGTCCAGGCCGAGCGCGACGGCCGCGCAGTGCTCCGCATCGACGGCAAGCGCTACGAGCGGCAGCTCGTGCGCATCGAGTCGGGCGCGGTCCTCGACGGCATCGCCGGCGCCATTCGAGACAAGTACCCGTCCCGGGTCACCCCGGCGGCGGTGGCAGCCGGCGACTCCTGGGTGTTCGAGGCGGCGCCGCGCTAGAGGCGCCGGCCCCTCATGAAGTACTTCTACTGGTGCATCGCGGCCGCGCTGTTCGTGACCGTCCTCGCGGTCCTGTTCGTCCCCGGCGTGGACGACTTCGTGGAACGGACGTTCCAGGGCTACGTCGGCCGCGCCGCTCGCTGACCCGGTTCGGGCCCGGATTCGCTCCAACCTGACGCCGCCCGAGTACCCACCGCCAATTCCGTAAGGGCAGCGGAAACGCGGCCTCCGCGCCTTCGTAGCTTACGCCGTGGAGGATTGTCGCGACGGCTTGCCGGACACGCTGCGGACGATGCAGGAAAGGCAGGCCCGTGGCCGGTTCAGCGACGGCGATCGGGGTCATGCCCGGCGCCTCCCGGCCTGTCCGATCTACAATGACTGGTTTGCCGGAGGGCAAACAGGCCAACAGGGGCGGGCCGGCGTCGGACGACGCCGCCCAAGTCGCAGTGAAGGGAGCAGCACAAGGAATGTCAAGCGGATCGACGTTCAACACGAATGCAATCGCGGGAGTTCTCGTCGCGCTCGCCGTCGGGCTGGCGGCGCCGGCGCTCGCACAGGACGACCCGATGGAGGAGCAGATCGAAGCGCTCGGCCGCGCGCTCGGCATGACGCCGGCCGAGGTCGAAGCGCTGGGACTGTCGCCCGAGGAGATCGAGAACCTGCTGGACGGGTTCACCGAGGAGACCGTCGTCGTCGGCTCCCGCGCCCGGCCACGGACCGTGACCGCCTCGCCGGTGCCGGTGGACGTGCTCACCACCGCCGACCTCACCAGCCAGGGGACCGTCAACCTTCAGGATCAGCTCCGGACGGTCATTCCGTCGTTCAACGTCAACGCCCAGCCCATCAGCGACGCCTCCACCGTCGTCCGGCCCGCGATGCTGCGCAACCTGGCCCCGGACCACACGCTGGTGCTGGTCAACGGCAAGCGCCGGCACCGGTCGTCGATCATCGACTGGCACGGCGGCAACGGCGTGGCGTTCGGATCGCAGGGACCCGACATCTCGGCCATTCCGGCCATCGCGCTGCGGCAGGTCGAAGTGCTGCGGGACGGCGCCGCCGCGCAGTACGGCTCGGACGCCATCGCCGGCGTGATGAACTTCCAGCTCAAGGACGCAGCGTCCGGCGGCGCCGTGGAGTACAACACCGGCGCCTTCGGCGAGGGCGACGGCGAGGCGATGAACGTCGCGGCCAACGTCGGGCTGCCGCTGGGCGCCACCGGCTTCGCCAACCTCAGCCTGGAGTACGGCAGTGCGAATCCGACCAACCGCAGCGCACCCCGCAGCGACGCCATCGCCCTCCGCGCGGCCGGCAACACCGACGTGGCGTCCGACACGCCGCAGGTCTGGGGCTCGCCGGACATCGACGACGACCTGAAGCTGTTCGGGAACTTCGGCTACACCACCGCCGCGGGCGTGCAGGTCTACAGCCACACCAACTACGCCAGCAAGACGGTGACCGGCGGCTTCTTCTTCCGCAACCCGAACACGCGGGGCGGCGTCTTCAGCGGCGACGGCGGCGAGACGCTGCTGATCGGCGACGCGCTGATGGCCGCCGGCACGGGGTCGGCGAACTGCCCGACGGTGACCATCACCGACAACGTGGCCGATCCGGTGGCCCTGCGGCAGGTCTTCGACGATCCGAACTGCTTCTCGTTCCGCGAGCGGTTTGCCGGCGGCTTCACGCCGAGCTTCGGCGGCGACGCGCAGGACGTGTCGCTGGTGGGCGGCGTGCGCGGCTTCACCGTCGACGGCTTCAACTGGGACGTGAGCGGATCGGTCGGCGCGCACCAGACCGACCTCTTCATCCGCGACACGGTGAACGCCTCGCTCGGCCCCGACACGCCGACCGAGTTCAACCTCGGCAGCAACCGGCAGCGGGAGATCGGTCTCAACGTCGACGTCTCCTACGCCGCCACCGACATGGTCAACATCGCGGCCGGGGCGGAATGGCGGAACGAGCAGTACCAGACCACCACCGGCGATCCGGCATCGTGGACGGTCGGCCCCTACGGCCGGGGACAGGGATTCTCGGCCGGGTCCAACGGGTTCTTCGGCTACGGGCCGATGGCCGCGGGGACCTGGAACCGAAGCAACGTGGCGCTCTACGGCGACATCGAGCTGGCCGGCCTCGAGGACGACTGGACGCTCGGGTCGGCCGCCCGCATCGAGCACTTCGACGACTTCGGCACGACGATGAACAGCAAGCTCTCCGCCCGCCTCGGCTTCGTGCGGGCCAGCGTGAGCAGCGGGTTCCGCGCCCCGACGCCGGGCCAGCAGAACGGCTTCAACATCTCGACCATCTTCGACCCGGCCCTCGGCGATCTCGTCAACAACGGCACCATCCCGTCGATCTCGCCGGTGGCGGCGCTGCGCGGCGGCGTGCCGCTGGCCCCGGAGAAGTCGATCAACTACACCGCCGGCGTGGTCGTCGACACCGGAGAGTTCAGCTTCACCGCCGACTACTTCCGGATCGACGTGTCCGACCGGATCGGCATCACGAGCAACTTCACCCTCACCGCGGAGGAGATCGACAACCTGCTGGCGGGGGGCGTCGAGGCCGCCCGCGACCTGCGGCGGTTCCGGTTCTTCACCAACGCGTTCTCCACTTCGTCGCAGGGCATCGACCTGGTGTCGACCTTCACGCCGCTGGCCCTGCGCGGCAACACGACCATCAGCGCCGTCTTCAACTACACCGACACCGAGGTGACGGACAACGAGAAAGGGCTGCTCAACGACCGGCGCCTGACCGAGTTCGCCTACGCGCTGCCGCGGACCCGCTGGAACGTCGGCCTGACCCAGCAGGTCGGGCGCGTGAGCGTCCTCGGCCGGGTGAACTACTTCGGCGGCTGGTACGACTTCGACAGCGGGTTCGCCCAGAGCTACCTGCCGTCCGGCGGCATCGATCAGGGTTTCTTCGACGGCCGGCCGATCGTGGACCTGGAGGCGAGCATCGCGCTGGGCGGCGGCACCACGCTGGCCGTCGGCGCCCAGAACGCGTTCAACACCTATCCGGACGAGAGCGCGCGGGCGATGTCCGTCGGCGAGAAGTACAGCGAGTACACGCCGTGGGGCTTCAACGGCGCCTATTACTACGTGCGGATCGGGTACGGCTGGGGCAACTGACCGCCTTGACACCGGCTTCGCGCCGGTCATAATCGGCCCGAAGGGCGCCTCCCGGCGCAGGCGCCCTTCGTGGCCGTGGCGGGAACGGAGCAAGGAGGAGGACGATGAGCCATCGATGTCTCGCGGCGTTGGTGACGGCGGTCGCGCTTGTGGCGCTGACGCCCGGACTCGCGGCCGCGCAGGCCGAAAACGCGGACACGCTCCGGACGCCGTGGGGCGCCCCGGACCTGCAGGGCGTCTGGGACTTCCGGTCCATCACCCCGATGGAGCGGCCGGACGAGCTGGCGGACCAGGAGTTCCTGACCGCGGAGGAGGCGGCGCGCCTGGAGCAGGAAACGCTGGCCCGCAACGAGGAGCTGCTGAACCGGCCGGCCCAGCGCACCACGGCGACCGAGAGCGTGGACACCGGCGAGAACGGGGCGCCCGGCTTCTACAACAACTTCTGGCTCGACCGCGGCACGACCACGGTCGGCACCCGGCGCACGTCGCTGATCGTCGATCCGCCGAACGGCAGGATGCCGCCGCTGACCCCGGAGGCCGCGGCGAAGCAGGCGGCCTTGCGCGCGGCGCGCGAAGGCGTCGTGACCCACGCCCCCACCCCCGGCGGCTGGGTCGAGGACTTCGGCTCCAACGGCCTGCAGTTGCGCTGCATCACCGGCTTCAACTCCGGGCCGCCGATGACGCCGGGCGGCTACAACAACAACGTGCAGATCTTCCAGACGCCGGACACCGTGGCGCTGCTCAACGAGATGAACCACAACGTGCGCGTCGTCTTCCTCGACGGCCGCCCGCACACCGACCTGCCGCAGTGGACGGGCGATTCCCGCGGCCACTGGGAGGGCGACACCCTCGTCGTCGAGACCAGCCGCTTCCTGCGCGAGACCAGCTTCTCGCAGGGACGGACCGACGCCAACCTGCGCCTCGTCGAGCGGTTCACGCGCGTGTCCGACGACACGCTGCTGTACCAGGCCACGATCGACGATCCGACCGTCTGGTCGCGCCCGTGGACCTACGAGGTGCCGATGCAGTGGAACGATCAGCCGCTGTACGAGTACGCCTGCCACGAGGGCAACTACGGGCTGTACAACATCCTGGCCGGGGCGCGCGCCGAGGAGGCGGCCGCGCAGGAATCGAGGTAGCGCCGCAGCGGCTCGAGACGTCCTGGGCCGACACACGCGTACGTGCCGACCGGGGCCGTCACCGCGGTGACGGCCCCGGGTAGCAGGCCGCCGGTTGCTACGCAGTGCGCCGGCGTCAGTCGGCGGCGGGCGGGTCGCGCTTGATGGCGCCGATGATCAGCGCGCGCAACTCCCGGATGTCCGTCAGGATGTCGTCGAAGCGGGTGTTCACATCACCGAAGCGGGCGCCCACAGCGTCGAAGCGGGCGTTCATGTCCGCGTTCAGATCGCTGATGCGCGCGTTCATGTTCGCGTCCACAGCGTCGAAGCGGGCGTTCACGTCCGCGTTCAGATCGCTGATGCGCGCGTTCACGTCGCTGATGCGGGCGTTCGTCGAGCACGACGTTCCGATGATCGTCACGCAAAGCGCAGCTACCGACAGCAGGATCGTGCTCCGGTCGGCTCGGCTCATGCCCACATCGTACTACGGCGCAGGACGGGGCGCGTCGACTGCGATCCGTCCGGAGCAGGGTCATCGGGAAGTGGAGGGAACCATGGTGAAGCGAGTTGGGTTGTTCGTCGCCGTCGCGTTGCTGGCGGCCGGGCCGGCCGCGGCGCAGGACGCGCAGGCGGTGCTGGAGGCCGCCGCCGACACGATGGGCGTCACCGACATGATGTCCATCCGGTACTCCGGGAGCGGCTGGGTCGGCGCGACGGGCCAGAACTTCGCCCCTGCCGAGGACTGGCCGCGCTTCGAGCTGGCGGAGTACACCCGCACCATCGATTTCGAGACGAACTCGTCGACCGAGGAAATGGTCATCCGGCAGGGTGACTACCCCGCGCGGGGCGGCGGCGCGCCGATCCGGGGGGACCGGGTCCGGAACTGGATGGTCCGGGGCGAGCATGCGTGGAACGGCGAGATCGACCGGGTGGTGCCGAGACCGCAGGACGCCGAGCGCCGGCTGCTGGAGATCTTCCTCACGCCGCACGGGTTCCTGAAGGGCGCCATGGCCGGGGACCCGATCGCGGTCACGCGCAACGAGTACGGGGGGCGGGTGACCGTCGTGTCGTTCATCGCCCTCGACAAGTACCGCGTCAACGGCACCATTACCGAGGACAATGTCGTCCAGCGGGTGCAGACCTGGATGCCCAACCCGGTCGTCGGCGACATGTACTACGAGACCGTCTACACCGACTACCGGGACGTCGGCGGGGGCATGATGTTCCCCATGAACTGGCACCAGCACCAGGACTTCGACGACGGGGCCCACGCGCCGAACGTCAGCGGCGGCGACCACTCGTTCGGCCTGACGACCATCGAGGACATCCAGGTGAACGTGGACGGCGCCGCGCTGACCGTCCCGGACGTGGTGCGGACCGCCACCGTGCCGCCGATGCGGGTGGAGGCGGAAGAGGTGGCCGAGGGCGTGTGGCTGATGGCCGGCGGCTCCCACCACAGCGTGGCGGTGGAGTTCGCCGACCACGTGGCGGTGATCGAGGCGCCGCTGAACGAGGCGCGGTCACTCGCCGTGATCGACGAGATCATGCGGTCGATCCCGAACAAGCCGATCCGCTGGGTCGTGACGACCCATCACCACTGGGACCACCTGGGCGGGATGCGCGCCTACGTGCACGAGGGCGCGACGGTCGTCACCCACGACGGGAACTTCGCCTACTACCAGGAGGTCCTGCGGGCGCGGCCGTGGCTGCTGGAGCCGGACCGCTTCTCGCTGTTCCCGCCGGAGGAGTGGTCGGAGGGCTACATCTTCGAGACCTTGCGGGAGAAATACATCCTCGGCGACACGACGCGCCTGGTCGAGCTGCACCACGTCCAGGGGCTCGCCCACGCCGCGGGGATGCTGATCGCGTATCTGCCCCACGAGAAGATTCTGGTGGAGGCCGACCTCTACACGCCGCCCGGTCCCGGCCGGTCGCTGCCCGCCGAGCCGAGCGCCAGCGCCCGGACCCTCTATCGAAACGTGCAGCGCCTGGGGCTCGACGTCGAGACGATCGTCCCCATTCACGGGCGGCCGGGCCCGTGGTCGCAGTTCGCGGAGTGGGTGACCGGCGCCCAGTGACGCACCGCGTTTCCGCCGGGGCCGTGAGCCGGGGAGCCGCAGCCTCCTCGCTCAAGACCGGCTTCGCTGGCGCACGGGAGGCCGGCGAAGCCGCTCACGGCTCCGGTGACACTTCGACCAGTTCCCGGAGAATCGGATAGATCGATTCCGTCTCGAGCCAGGAGTCCAGCAGGTGGCCACCGGATCGGCCACGTTGTCGTGGCGGTGGAGTTCGCCGACCCAACCACGCGGCCCTGCTGGCGCCGCCTGGAGGAGCTGAGGCCGACCCTCACGCTCGCGGAATCCGCGCAGCAGCCCTGGATACAGACGCCCCTTCCACGCCAGCCACACGCGGCTCACCACCGCCCAGCCGAAGCCGAGAAGCAGCACCGCGCCCAATGCCTGGTGGCTGTAGAGGCCGACGAAACGGAGGGAAACAGCCCCCCGAGGCCCAGCAGCGTGAGCAGGGTCGTGACGATCGCGCAGGCAGTTGTCCGCATCGAAGAAACCTGCATCCCGACTCGGGCCGGCGCGCGAGAAGGCGTGGCGGCGTCAGCCGCAAGCCGCGCGGCGCGGACGGAGCCTCTCTGATCAGTCGCTGATGCGGGCCCAGAGAATCGTGCTCTGCACCTCGCGCCCCTCCTCGTCGGTGCCGGCCGGCGGCCGCAGCGTCAGGTGCGTGTCGGTGAGCTCGAAGAACCGTTGCGCGTCCGTCCCGCTCTGACCCGGATCCTCGTTCCCCACGCGGTGGTGGACCAGGTACGCCTCCTCCTCGTTCACCGAGAACGGTCCGAAGTAGCTGCCGTAGCTGAGCACCGTCGCCAGCGCCTCGTCGGCGGTCGGCTCGTCGCCCGCGTACGGCATCCGGTCCGGCCGCATCAGGTGCACCGACATGTGCTCCGACGGCGCGTACATGATGTACGCCGTCTCGTACTGCGCGGCCTCGACCGGCTCGCCGTCGGTCGTCTGGCGGGTCACCGACTCGACCCGGTAGACGCCGAAGAGCCGCCGGTGGGTGTCGGTCAGCTCGGCCTCCGGCAGGTCGGGAAGCCGCCGCCAGGTGATGAACGAGCGCGAGCCGTCCTCGCCGGCCGGCGGCTGCAGAGTCAGCGTGTCCCCCTCCAGCGTGAAGTACCGCCGGTAGTCCGAACCCGCGCCGTTCGGGTTGAGGCTCCCTTCGAGGTGGTGGGTCACGTATCCCTCCTCCTCGTTGACGGAGAACCGCCCGAAGTACGACGCGTAGCTGCCCATCTGCGCGAGCGCCTCCTCGGCCGTCGGCCCGCCCTCGGAGTACGGCTCGCGGTCGTTCGACATCAGCGCCACGCCCATGTAGCCGGACGGGTCGTACATGATGTAGCCGACCCGGTCCTCGCGCAGCTCCCCCAGCAGCTCGCCGTCGGCGTCGCGGCGCTCGCTGCGCACCAGCGTCCAGGCGCCGGCGAACTGCTCGTTGGGGTTCGCGGCCTCGGGCTCTGCGGGCGGCGCGCTCTCCCCGCACGCGAACGACAGGACGAGTACGACCGCAGCAAGCAGGGCGAATGGCGTGGTCCGCATCGTGTCCTCCTGACTCCGAGGGCGTCAGCACGCCGACCGGCGTCGAGCGTCCCGTGGAGCAAACGTGCCCGCATCTTAGCGCGTGACCGGCCGTCGGCGCTACGGGGCTCTGTCCGGCTTCGCTGCCGGCGTATCTCCGGCCGGCCTCTCCTCCCCTCGGGCCGGCAGCCGCCCGGCCTGCTGCAGCGCGCGCCGCAGGATGAACTCGATCTGCCCGTTGACGCTGCGCAGCTCGTCGCCCGCCCAGCGCTGCGATGACCTCCGGATCGGTGCGCAACAGAAACGGTTTGCGTGCAGCCATCCGCTACCCGCGACATGGCCTTCCGGTGCGGCTCCTGCGAATCCGTTACTGGTGCAGTGTGCCCGTGTTGACCACCGGCTGGGTGGCCTTGTCGCCGCACAGCACGACGAGCAGGTTGCTCACCATGGCGGCCTTCCGCTCCTCGTCGAGCTCGACGATCTCCCGGCTGGAGAGATTCTCCAGCGCCATCTCCACCATGCTCACCGCGCCCTCGACGATCCGGCTGCGCGCCGCGATGATGGCGCCGGCCTGCTGGCGCTGCAGCATCGCCGAAGCGATCTCCGGCGCGTAGGCGAGGTGGGTAATCCGCGCCTCCAGCACCTCCACGCCGGCCTTGTGGAGCCGACCCTGGATCTCCGTCTGCAACTGCCCGGCGATCTCCTCCGTGTTGCCCCGCAGCGAGATCCGCCCTCCTTCGTGCGTGTCGTAGGGGTAGCGGGTGGCCAGGCTGCGGACCGCCGACTCGCTCTGGACGTGGACGTAGTTCACGTAGTGGTCCACCTCGAAGGTGGCCTCGGCCGTGTCGACCACCTTCCAGACGACGACCGCGGCCATCTCGATCGGGTTGCCGTCCGTGTCGTTCACCTTGGAGCGCTCGGTCTCGAAGTTGCGCACCCGTAGCGAGATCCGTCGTTTCGTGTACAGCGGATTGGCCCAGCGCAGGCCCTGCTCCCGAACCGTGCCCACGTAGCGCCCGAAGAACTGCAGCACGCGTCCCTCGTTCGGGTTGACCACGAAGACCCCCGCCAGCAGGACCGCGATCACCGGGATCAGCAGAATGCAGAGCAGACCGCCGAACGACACCTGCGCGTCGGCGGCAACGTCGACGATGAACAGCATGACGTCGATCGCGAGCGCGGCCAGCAGAACGAGCAGAACGAGCAGGCCCGACGGGGCGGTGTGCAGCTTCTCCTGGACCATGGTGCACCTCCTGGACAGATTGTTGATCGAGAGCCGGTTCCCGCCGACACCCCTGCCCCTGGTCGTTCCGTCGATCCCGTCAACCGCGCGCTGCCGAGCTCCCGTGGCCGCAAATCGTCGCCGGTCCGGTCGGGCTGCGTCACGGACAGCAGGTAGGCGTGCAGGCGCAGATTCGGGTCGGAAACCTGGACGCGCTCCTCGACTTGCTTGATCTCCGTGTGCAGCATCACCCTCCGCCGTTCCTTCCGACGACCTCGATTCGGTCGCGCTCCCACTGCCGGCGACGCGGCCGCCAGACAAATCCCTCGCTTGGGAAGGCTGAGCTGCGGCAGCAGCGCGGATCCGGATTCGTGAGCCGTCATCCCCGCGTCAGGCAACGTCGGTGCGCCATCACGCGGGGCGGCTTGTCAGTCGATGGCGCTACGGGTGACGGTAGGGAGAAACGGTGGGCCAGGCGCCGCGGACGCACCCCCGGTGGCGGGTCAGCGAGTGGAAGCTGTCGGCCGCCGGGGCCGGTGCGACCGGACGGCCGCCGGAGTCGACGTACAGGCAGCCGATCTCATCCGGCGGAAGCCCGGCCACGAGCGTCCGGGCCCTTGCCAGCGCGGCGAGCCAGCGCCGCTTCAGGACACCGAGATCGAGTGGTTCCCGGAGAGACAGCCGGTCGAGATCGCGCCGGGTGTACGCGACGTGCCGCGCCGCGTGCTCCAGCAGGAACTCCGGGGTGAAGCCGGGGTCCTTGCCGCACGCCGCCCAGGCCAGGGCGCCGAGCGGAAGATAACTGTCGTCGAGATGGAGCACGTCGACGAAATCGCGGATCTCGCTCCGTCCGGCCAGAGCCAGAACCTTGTTGACGGCGGCGTCGGCGTCGTGCAGGCGATACCCGAACCGTTCGTCTTCCTGTACCGGATAGAAGCGGAAGGCGCTGTCCTGGGCCCACTCGATCTTCAGCACCCGTTCCTCCGCCCCGACCACGGCGCGATGGAAGGTGGGCGTGCGCAGCAGCCACGACAATTCCCACCCGGCGTCCCTGAGCGTCGCCGCGTCCGTTTCCGCGCTCTGGGCGACGCTGTCCTCCAGGTCGTGAAACAGATCGAGATCGGCCGAGTACCGCGGGGTGTCCTGCGCCCGATGCAGCACCGTCGCCCCCGCGACGTAGCTGTCGGGGCTGCGGTTGGCGGCGAGGAGTCTCAGAACGTCCGCCTGGACGGTGCTCAACGGCATAGCCGGGCCGCGACGAGGAACCCCTTCCGTCCGCCGTGCCGGCGCAGCCCGCGCACGATCTCCGGCACGTCGTCAAGGGAGACCTGCAGGTCCGGGCGCAGATACCAGAAACACTGGGCGTGGAACGCGCGGAACGCGCGCCGCGCCTCGCGCACCCGCACCATGTTCCGGGCGTCCGCGGACGACAGGGTACGCCGGCTCGTCGCCCCCTTCGCGAGATGAGTCTTGGCCTCCGACAGCGGGACGGTGGTCATGGCGTCTCTCCCAGACCAGATTATGGCATCCGAAGGGAAAGCTTAAGCACGTATCGTGCCAGCCGGCCGGCGACCTCACGGTCGATCGGTCCGCGTGTCCGGGATTCCGTGCGCGGCGCGCCGCGGGACGCCTCCGGACCGAACCGGCTGCTTCGCCTGCACTCGGCCGCGTTGTTCGGGCAGCGGCGCGAGGTTTTCGAGCGAGGCGGCGTCGGAGAACAGGGGGATGAGCCCGGGGGCGGAGAATCGGTATCATGCCAGTAACATGGCCACGTCGCCAGCGGCGCCCGAGCACCAATGACGACCCCAGCTTCCGCCAAAGCTGGGACTTCCTTGCCAACGAATTGCCACCCGACCCGTCGCACCGTCGCCCGTGCACTCTCGGACCTCCCGAAGCCTTCCGCGACGAACCGGCACCCGACTGGCTCCTCGAGCTATGGGCCGACCACGATCCGCTCGCGATGGGACCGGCGAGCAGCGCCGTACGCCGGCGTATCGCCCTGAGCTGCGCCGGATGGAACCGAAAACCGACGGCCGCCGAGTTCTATGCCGCCATCCACGAACCGAGTCCCGACTCCAGGCAACAGGCCCTGATCAGCATGACAGGCGCGATATATCACCATCTGCGCATGAGAACCGCCGGCCGGCAACGGGAGGCTGAAGGCCCGTGAGTGCCGGGAGTCCTGGAGCGGCTCGACGCGGACGGTGCGCTGGTGCTGCCCGACAAGCGCCGGGGCCGCGCCGTCGGTTCGGTCACCCACGGGCCCCGGACGGCGGCGGGGGAGCCGGGGCGCCCGCGGCGAGGAGCGTCTCGACCATGGCGGCGCTGGCGTTCTCGGCCGCGCGCTCCAGCGGAGTCACGCCGTGATCGTCGGCCGCGTTCACGTCGGCGCCGGCTTCCAGCAGCCGCCTCACCAGCTCGACATCGTCCCAGTGGGCCGTCCAGAGCAGCGCGGTCGCACCGTCGGGCCGGGCGGCGTTGACGTTGACACCGTCGGCGAGGAGCGCGAGCACCGCCTCCCGATCCTGGTCAGCGGCTGCGGTCACGAGCCACGGTTCCTGACCGTCGACCGCCGTCGTGCGGCTCGTAGCCCCATGGCGGCGAGCGCATTGCAGGAATCGTCACGGCCCCACGATATATTCACGAGGCACCGGCTCGTCTACCGGACACGGCTGGAGTGTGTCCCGCCGGCTCGCTGTACCCACGGACATCGCGGCGCCCGGCATTCGACGCGTGCAACCGCAGCGCCTGCGGCGGGTGCATGCCCGGGGCTTGCCGTACGGTACGGGTCAGCTCGTCGTAGAGCTGAAAGAACCGCGCGGTGGTTCGAGGCCAGGCGTACTCGCCTGCGCGCGCCACGGCCCGCGCCAGCTTCGACCGCCTGCGTTCCGGGTCGCCGGCCACCTCGCGCACCGCCCGCGCGAATGCCTCCGGCTCCGGCCGGGCCAGCCACGCCGTCTCCCGGCACGCGTAGGTGAGCACCCCGCCGGCATCCGGCCCGACCAGTGCGACCCCGGACGCCAGCGCCTCGAGCGGGCCGATACCGAACGGCTCCCGCGGGTTCGGGTGGACGAAGACGTCGACGCTGGCGAGCGTGTCGGCGAGCCGCTCGCGGTGGAGGTGACCGAGCAGGTGCACGCGGCCCGGGGTGCGGACGCGCGCGTCGGCGAGGAATGCCTTGCGCCGCGGCCCGTCGCCGGCCACGAGCAGGTGGTACTTCCGTGGGGGGTCGCCGGCGTTCAGTCGCTCGAGCGTCGCAATCAACAGTTCGATGTTCTTCTCGCGCGCGAGGCGGCCGGCGTAGAAGAGCAGCGACGTGCGGCCGTTGCCGGAGACGCGGTCCAGCAGCGACCGGCGCACCGCATCCGAGCGCCGCGCCGGCCGGAAGCAGCCGGTGTCCACCCCCAGCGGCAGCACGTCGACGCGCCGCGGATGCTTCGCCATCTGCTCCCGGAGCTCGGCCGCCGTATAGGACGAGATGGCGATGTGGGTGTCGAACTGCGGCAGGTAGACCTGCCGCATGTACCACGACGCCCAGCGCCGGCCCGGCGTACCGAGCTGCAAGTACTGATCGACGTTGTCGTCCATCCGCTCGCAGGTCAGCCCGACGATGACCGGCCGGCGCAGGCCGGCTATCCACCCCTTGCGGAGGACGCCGCCCAGATAACAGAGAGAGTACTTGTCGCAGACCTCGACCACGTCCGGCTGCTCCGCCCGCAGGATGTCGGCGATGCGGCCGCGCGGCAGCAGGAACTGCGGCGGGAACAGGACGCGGTAGCGCGAGTCGATCCAGGGCGAGCGCGGCGCCCGCACGTGGTAGATGCGCGCGTGCGCCCCGACGTCCTCGACGCCGTGCCGGTCGGCCGGGACGATGAGCCGGAGCGGGCGCTCCTGCCGGTTCGCTCCTTCGATCAGCTTCCCATAGAACGTGCGGATGCCGCCCGAGCGGGGGTGGTACGCGTTGGTGAGATGGACGGTCTTCGTCATGCGCAGCAGAACGCGGTCTTCGACTTCCAGGATCGGGTGACGAGCCGCCACAGCCCGCGGGCGAGAGCGGCGGCGAAGGCGAGCGCGAGCCCCGGCATCGCCGCCAGGTCGCGCCGGAGCGACTGCCGGTCGTCGTCGCCGACGATGAACACCCCGCGCCGCATGGCGAACAGGGTGAAGGCGGCCGAGACGACGGTGAACGCCACCGACGCGGCCATGGCGCGGTCCAGCTCGACGGTGCCGACCAGACCGTGCGCCCCGTACTCCAGGACGTGCGCGACGAACGGGACGGCGACGGTCACGACCAGCGTGGCGGCCCAGGAGGGCGTCGCACCGCGGAACGCCTGCGTCAGCGAGACGAAGAAGCCGGTCGTGGCGGCGCGATAGGCAAACTCGACGGCCAGCGCCGCCCCGGCCGCATCGAGTCCGGCCCGCAGATTGAGGGCGAAGAAGAGAACGCCCCGCAGGAGGGCGCTCAGCAGCGCGGCTTTCCAGTTCCAGCGCGCGACGAGGTGCCGGCCGGGCCGGCGCGTCAGATCCGCCAGCACCGTCGCCACCGTTGGGCCGGACGAGTGATCGCTCATCATCGCGGCAGGACGGCGGCGCGAATTGCACGGGGCGATGCGGCCCCGCCGGTGCGCCGTTGCGCGGCGACGTCGCGGTAGGCGGCGTAGAGCGGCGCGAGCGCCTGTCGCCAGCTCCGGCTCCGCGCGTAGCGCAACGCGCCCGCGGACAGGGCGCGGCGCCGCGCCGGGTTCGACGCCAGCCCGACGATCGCGTCGGCGAAGTCCTTGGCCCGCCCACCGCGGCAGACGAACCCGGACTCGTCCGGCAGCATGTTCTCCCGCGGTCCGCCCTGGTCGGCCACCAGCACCGGCAGCCCGCAGGCCTGCGCCTCGAGCACGACGTTGCCGGCGGTGTCCGTGCAGCTAGGGAACACGAAGACGTCCGCCGAGGCCAGCGGTCGTGCAACGTCCGCGTGGACCACCTTCCCCATGAACGCCGCGTTGCCGAGCTGCCCCTCCAGGTTCCGCCGGTAGGGCCCGTCTCCGACGACGATCCAGCGGTGAGCGACGCCGGCGGCCCGCAGGCGCCGCTCGACCTCGGGCAGAATCGCCAGCCCCTTCTCCCTGGAGACGCGCCCGGCGTACACGAGCGCGACCGCGTCGCCGGCCGCGCCGGCGCCGTCGAGGCCCCATGCCCTGCGCAAGGCGGCGGACCGCCGCCGGGGCGAGAACGCATCCGTATCCACCCCGCGCACCCACAGCGCGACCCGCGCCGGATCGACGCCGTCCTCCGACAGCATCCTCCCGGTGGCGTCCGACGGCACGAAGATCCGCTCGCACCGTCCGTACATCCACCGCATGTACAGCCGCACCCAGCGCTCCAGGCGCGCCGAGCCGCTCAGCATCCGGACGTAGCTGCCCAGATCGGTGTGGAAGCTGCCGATCAGGGGCACCCCCAGCTTCGCCGCCACGTAGAGCGCGGCGAGACCGACCGGACCCGGTGTGGTCAGGTGCACGAGCTCGCTCCCGTCCCGGCGCGCCGAGGCGCACAACCTCCGGAACCGCGGCAGGTGGATCTTCATCTCGCGGTAGAACGGGATACCCATGCCGGGCGCACCCAGCGCCAGGTACTCCGGCTCGTCCGCGGCCATGTCCGAGTGCGTGTAGATGCGCGGCCGTACGCCGGAGGGCGCGTACCGGAGCAGCGCCGACAGCGTGGTCGTGACGCCGTTGACCTTGGCGAAGTCGTTGTCGGTGAAGACCGCGACGTTGACCGGTGTCTGCCTGGTCATCAGGCCGCCTCCTGCAAGCGAGCCGCGGGCGGGTGCGACCAGGTCGAACAGCTACCCCTGGTTGAACCGCGCCTCCTGTACGAAGTGCGCAATCGCGAGGAGAAGTGGCGCAGCGATGATCGGCATGGCCGCGAGCCCGCACCACCAGACCGCCTGGCGCCGCCAACAGCAGGAGTGGCTGCACAGGCCCGGACGCAATCCGCTGGTCCTGCGCGGCGCGCGGCAGGTGGGTAAATCCACGCTGGTCCGGCTGTTCTGCGATGCGGAAACCGATCGCGATCTGCTGACCGTCAACCTCGAACGGCATCCGCATCTCGCCGAGACGTTCGCCGGCAACGATCCGGCGACCATCCTCAACGTGATCGAGGCCGTCCCGAACCGATCGCGGTCCGAGCGCACGGTCCTGTTCCTGGACGAGATACAGGCCGTTCCCGCCGCCTTTCGTCGCGCTCCGCTACTTCCTCGAAGAGATGCCGGAGCTGCCGATCGTCGCCGCCGGTTCGCTGATGGAGTTCATGCTGTCGGACACCACGCGTTCCCGATGCCGGTCGGACGCATCGAATACCTCGACCTGGGTCCGATGACGTTCAGCGAGTTCCTGCGAATTCGGAGGCCGCATCGTCCCGATCGAAGTGAAGGCCGGACGCACCGGGACATGAAGTCGCTGCACCAGTTCGTGGCGGAGAAATCGAGGTTGACGGTAAGGCATCATAGCCTTTCGTCGCACGACAAGCGGCCCGCGAAGACAATCGTCGCCGGTCACCACAGCCGGCGTACGCCGTACCGGTCGAACGCTTCTTCGTTGGAGACGATCGCCAGTTGTCGGGATGGCTGACCAGGAGTGCGTCGACGTACAGCCAGCCCTTGCGGTCGCGGTCAAGGCAAGGCGGTCGCGGAGCTTGCCGGCGACGTCGTCAGCGGCCCGCGGGCCACCGAGACAATGCAGCGGCGAAGGAAACCCCTCGCCGCTGCACTTCCTTGTCCGCGCCGCGCCGTTACTTCGGCCCTACACGCCGGACAGCGGCTCCAGCGGCAGCGTGCCCGTGGCGTCGCCGAACCGATCGGTATGCACGCCGACCCGCTCCAGCATCGCCAGGAGCAGGTTGTTCATCGGCGTGTCCTTCGGGTGGCGCAGGACCTTGCCGCCCTTGACGCCGCCTGCGCCGCCGACGAGGACCAGCGGCAGGTCGATGTGCGAATGCTCGTTCGCGTCGCTGATGCCGCCGCCGTGCAGCACGAGCGAGTGGTCGAGCAGATTGCCGTCGCCGTCCGGCGTCGCCTGCAGCGCCTCGAGGAAGTGCGCGGTCAGGCCGATGTGGTACTGGTTGATCTTGTGCCCCTGCTCGAACTTCAGCGGGTCGTGCTGGTGGTGCGACACCGCGTGGTGGGCGGCGTTTACGCCCAGCTCCGGATAGGCGCGATTGGTCTGCTCCTTGCCGAGCGTCAGGACGAAGACGCGCGTGACGTCGGCCTGGAAGGCCAGCGCCACGAGGTCGAACATCAGCTTCGCGTGCTCGTCGTACGACTCCGGCGCTCCCACCGGCCGGTCGGGCAGCTCCAGCACCGACTCGCTCTGCTGGCGCTCGGCCACCTGCAGCCGTCGCTCGACCTCGCGCACGGAGTCGAGATACTCGTTGACGCTGCTGCGGTCCGCCGGACCGAGTTTCTTCTGCAGGTGCGCGATGTCCGCCGTCACCCAGTCGAGGATGCTGCGGTCCTCCTGCATCTGCGCCAGCCGCTCCTCGCGCGAGCCGCCGTCGCCGAACATCCGCTGGAAGACGATGCGCGGGTTGGTCTCGTGCGGGTTCGGGGTCGTCGCCGTCCGCCAGGAGATGCTGTTGGTGTAGACGCAGCTATAGCCGTTGTCGCAGTTGCCGATGAGGTAGGTCTGCTCCATCGCCAGCTCGAGCGACCGCAACGGCGTGTCGCCGCCGATGTGCAGCGCGGCGATCTGGTCCGCCGTGATGCCGTTGCGAACGTCGGCGCCTTCGGTCTCCTTCGGGTGCACGCCGCTCAGCCAGACCGTCCCGGCGCGCGAGTGCTCGCCGTTGCCGTCGCCGAGCGCCTCGGCCTGCTTCTGGCTCAGGCCGATCGGGACGATGACCTGATCCTTGAACGGCGCCAGCGGGCTCAGCGTAGGCGACAGGTCCTGGAGCACGCCTTCCCCGGCCGGCTGCCAGTGCGTCATCACCGCCCCGTTCGGGATGTAGACGAAGCCGAGGCGCCGGACGGGCCTGGCCGCCGTCTTCGCGAGCGCCGACGCGGCCGGCACCATCGCATCGAGCAGCGGCAGGCCGAGCGTGACACCCACGCCGCGGAGAAAAGTCCGACGAGGCAACGCCGTCTTGGTGATGAACATGACAGCTACTCCTGATCCGCGATCGATGTCTGCGATGTTTCTTCGGGTTCAGTTGGCGAGCGCGTCCGTCCGGGCCAGCCGCATCTGGAACGGCGTGCTCCTGACGACGCCGACGATCAGTGACGCCAGTCCGTAGTCGTGCCCGGCCGCCGCGCGCGTAATCTCCCGGACCGCCGGCGCGTCGTAGTACTCCACCCCGCGGCCGAGGGCATAGGTCAGCAGCTTCTCGGTCACGACGGTCACGAACTGCTCCGGGTTCCGGACGAGCAGCTTCCGCAGATCCGCCGGACCGTCGAACGGCGTGCCGTCCGGCAGCGCCCCGGACGCGTCGATGGCGATGCCGCCCGGCATGTGGCCGCGCCAGCGGCCGATCGCGTCGAAGTTCTCCAGGGCCAGCCCCAGCGGGTCCATCAGCCGGTGGCAGCTCGCGCAGACCGGATTCGCGCGGTGCTGCTCCATCCGCTCGCGCATCGCCAGCACCTTGCCGGCATCCTCGGCCGGCTCCAGCTCCGGCACGTTGGGCGGCGGCGGGGGCGGCGGCGTCCCGAGGACGTTCTCCAGCACCCATTTGCCGCGGCCGACCGGCGACGTGCGGTCGGGATACGAGGTCACGGTCAGGATGCTGCCCTGGCCGAGCAGCCCGCGCCGGTTGGGGTCGGTCAGCGTCACGCGCCGGAAGTCGCTGCCGTAGACGCCCCGGACGCCGTAGTGCCGGGCCAGCCGCTCGTTGAGGAACGTGTAGTCCGCCGTCAGCAGCTCGGTGACGCTCCGATCCTCGCGGATCACGCTGTCGAAGAAGAGCTCCGTCTCGCGCACGAAGTCCTGGCGCAGACTCTCCCCGAAGTTGGGGAAGATGACGTCCGACGGCAGGGCGCCCGATATGTTGCGCAGGCGCAGCCACTGGCCGGCGAAGTGCTTCGCCAGCGCCTCGGAACGCGGATCGGCCAGCATCCTGCGCACCTGCCGCTCGACGACCTCGGGATCCCGCAGGCCGCCCTGCACGGCGACGTCCAGCAGCTCGTCGTCCGGGATGCTGCTCCAGAGGAAGAACGAGATGCGCGAGGCGAGCTCCGGATCGCTCAGCCGATACGGCACCCCCGGCGCGACGTCCGGCGGGTCCGACACGACGCGGAACAGGAAGTCGGGGCTCACGAGGAGCGCGCGGACCGCCCGCTCGATGCCGGCCTCGAAGCCGCCGGACATCCGGCCCTCGCGGTAGAAGGTGAACAGGCCGTCGACGTCCGCCTCGGTCACCGGGCGCCGGTAGGCGCGGCGGGCCAGCGTCGAGATGATCTCCCGCGCGCACGGCGTCTCGTCCGCGGCATCGGCAGGCCGACAGACGAAGATGCGGCTGCGCGAGGGCGTGCCCCCGGCGCCGGTGGCGTTGAACGGCCCGGAGACGGTCATGGTGCCCAGGTGCGGCTGGTACAGCAGGTAGTCGCCCTCGCCGTGCGGCCGGTCGAACGGCTGTCGGACGCTCTCCGCGAGGGCGCCGGTCTTCTTGATGAACGCCGCCGTCACCGTCCGCGGCCCGGCTCCGATCTGCACGCGGGCCTGGAGCGAGTCGGGACCGCGGTTGTAGGCCGCGCCCTGATCGCGCTCGGGGTCGGGCGGGGTCAGGTGGAAGACCGTGATCCGCTCCCCGTCCACGCTCAGCTCGAGCTGGTGCGGCTCGCGGATCGGGGCGCCGGCGAACAGGTCGAGCAGCTCCAGCTCGATTTCGTACTCGGCGTCCCGCGGGAAGTTGTACTCCACCGACATGCCGCCGCGCGTCCCGAACGGCAGCCCGTCGCGATGCTGATACTGCGAGAGGTCGGAGACGATGCGAAACGTCTCGCCGGCCGGCGCCATCTCCGACGCGCCCACGGCCAGGCGGCTGATCGTCCGCGCCGCGTTCATGTACCGCTCGAGCAGCGTCGGCGAAACCTTCAGGACCCCGGCGATGTTGTCGAATCCATAGCTCTGGTCGTCGGCCGGAACGAGCGCCGCGGCGTCGACGTCCAGCGCCAGCAGGTCGCGGATCGCGTTCTGGTACTCGGTGCGGTTGAGCCGGTGCAACGGCTCCGTCCTTCCCGGATTGGGATGCGCCGCCGCGACGCGGTCGATCTCCGTCTCCAGCCAGGACGCGAACGCATCGCTGGCGCCCGCGGCGGGCCGCGGGCGGCCGACCGGAGGCATCGAGCCGGTCCGCAGCTTGCGGATCACCTTCTCCCAGACGTCGGCGTTGCCGGGCACGTCGGCCAGCTCGGCCGTCCGCAGGGCGATCGGGACCGTGCCGCGGGCGGCGAGCCGTTCGTTGTGGCAGGTGACGCAGTATCGATTGAGCAGAGACTCGTGTGCGGCGATGGGCGACGCCTCCCCGGCCGCCGGTTCCTGCCCGGGCCCGGTCGCTTCCACGGGAGCGAGCGAGACCGCCCACGCCGCCGCCCAGACGCCGAACGGGACGAGTACGCGTCGCATCATCGGTCTTTACCGTCGCCGCGACCGGTCTCGGCCGATCGCCGAAGAGTGCTCTCGACCTGCTAGATCCTACGTCGTTCACACCGGTTGTCAACCGCCAATCGGCGGTGAAGGAGCAGCGGAAACTGCGCTACCATGGCGTGTTCGCGCCGTCGGAACCCCCGTCGCCGCCGCGGCCGCGTCGCCGGGTGCATAATTGATGCGCGCCCGACCCGATTGCAGCAGCATCGGGCGCCACGATATCGAGGAGACAACCGCCATGCGGGTAGAGAACAACACGGTCGCAGCGTCGCCGTCAGTCGTCCTCCTCCTCGCCATGTGCTTGATCATCGGCGTGTCGGGCACCGGCATGGAGGCGGCCGGCGCTCCGGCGCGAGACCTGCCCCTGGTCGAGGCGGCCCGGGCGGCGGACGCCGACGCCGTCCGCGCTCTGCTGCTGGAGCGGCAGGCCGACGTCAACACGGCGGAAACGGACGGCACGACGGCGCTGCACTGGGCGGCGTACAGGGGCGACCTCGAGACCGCGCAACTTCTGCTCGCGGCGGGGGCCGACGCCGGCGCCGCCAACCGCTACGGTGTAACCCCCCTCGTCCTGGCCGCCGGCCGCGGGAACGCCCCGATAGTCGAGGCGCTCCTCGACGCCGGCGCCGACCCGAACACGACGCTGCCGGAAGGCGAGACGGTGCTGATGACCGCGGCGCGCACCGGCAACGTGGACGTGCTGCGGCTGCTCCTGGCCCGCGGAGCCGACTTGCGCGCGCGGGAGAGCTGGCGCGGCCAGACGGCGCTGCACTGGGCCGCCGCCGAGAACCACGCGGCCGCCGTCCATACGCTGGTCGAGCTGGGCGCGGACGTCAACGAGCGCTCGACCGCCGGTTGGTCCGCGCTGCTCTATGCAGTCCGCGCGGGCAAGGCCGACGCGGCGCGTGCCCTACTCGAAGCCGGCGCCGACGTCAACGACACGATCCGGCCGCCGGCCGCCGGGGACGACGCTCCGGAGGACGCCCGCCGCGACCCCACCATCGGCACCAGCGCCCTGGTCCTCGCGGTGATGAACGGGCACTTCTCGCTCGCGCAGTATCTCGTCGAGCGCGGCGCCGACCCGAACGCGGCCGAGCAGGGCTGGACTGCGCTGCACCAGTTGACCTATACCCGGCGGCCGAACTCCGGCAAGGGCATGCCGCCCGTGGTGCTGCTCGACCGGGTGGACACGCTGGCGTTCGCGCGCTTCCTCCTCGACAACGGCGCCGACCCGAACGCGCGCCAGACCGAGCGGTTCAACAACCGCGAGCGGAACAACCTGAACCGCGTCGGGGCCACGCCGTACCTGCTGGCCGCCAAGCATGCGGATGCGCCGCTGATGCGCCTGCTGGCGGACTACGGCGCCGACACGCGGCTGCCGACCGCGGGCAGCGCGTCGCCGCTGATGGTGGCGTCCGGGGTCGGCATCTTCAACTTGGGGGAGAGCGCCGGGACCAACGAGGAGGCTTTCGAAGCCGTCGAGCTGGCGTGGGAGCTGGGCGACCGCGACGTGAACCGGGCCGACGACCGGGGCTATACCGCGCTCCACGGCGCCGCTCTCCGGGGTGCGAACCCCATCGTGGAGTTCCTGGCCGAGCGGGGCGCGGATCTGCTTGCGGAGAGCAACGAGGGCTGGACGCCGCTGCGCATCGCCGACGGTGTGCACTACACCGGCACCGTGAAGCGGGCGGACCACACCGCGGAGCTGCTGCGGCGGATCATGAAGGACCACGGGGTCTACGACGCCTCGAAGCACGAGCGCGACGTCAACAGCGTGGCGGTGGTGAAGCCGTCGGGCCGGTAGTTTCGACGTCCACCGGCTCCGCCGCATCGCGACCGTGGCCGCGGGCGTGGGATGACTCGAGGGGGTCCGTTGCGTTGGCGCGGGGTTCCGGACCTTCATGGCTCGCATGCGGCAGCGGCCATGCCGAGCGAGCTGACGTTGATCCGGTCGCCGTCCGGGTCGCGGATCAGGAAGCCCTTGACCGCCATCCGGTGGCCGGCGTGCGACGCCGGGTTGGGGTAGACGTTCATCAGCTCGAAGGTCCGCGTGCCGAGCGGGCGCGCGCCGAGGGCGCTCAGCTCGTCCGCGGTCGAGGCGGAAGGGTCGCGCGTGCGAACCGCCCGGGTGCTGCTGGTCAGGAGCCAGCCGCCGGCATCCTCGGTCAGGCAGCCGACCACCTGCACCAGCGCGAAGCTCGGCACGTCGGCAGGTCCCTCCCGACCTTCGATCCGGATGTCCGCCAGACCGTCCGGCGTCAGCTCCCGGTCGCCGGGCGGGAAACCGTTGAACTCGAGGATGTAGGCGACGCTGTCGAGGTAGGCCTCCTCGCCGAGGGTCGCCGGCTCGTCGAACGGCATCAGGTTGCGGATGCGGACGAACAGCGTGTGCAGCGTGTCCTCGCGCCAGTCCTGCATGAAGCGTTCGCCGGCGAGCGGGCGCGCCTCGTCCGAGCCGCTCATGTCCGGCAGATGGCACGCGCCGCAGTTGCCGTCGTAGACGCGCTTGCCCCGCGCCGCCTGTTCGGTGGTGTAAACGCCGTCCCACACCGTCGTCCGCTTCTCCTGGCCCGCCCGCGCCTCCGGCGGGCCGCCGAGCCACACGGCGGCGACGAGCGCCGCGCCCGCCGCGAGTCCATGGCGCCGGGGAAACCTCTGCCGCACGGTCGTCCATCCTGTCTGCATGGTCTCTTGTCTGCCGTCCTTGCGTGTCGGCCCGGTAGTCGATGACGGTCCCGACGTTTTCTCCCACGTCCGCATCGTCTCTTGCATGCCGCCAGGAGTGTCAGGGCGTGACGGTGACGGTGACGTCGGCCGCCGAGTACAGATAGCCGTCGTCGGCCATCCCGCGGATGACGTAGGTCCCCGGATCGCTGAACCGCGCCGTCGTGACGATGCGCCCGTCCTCGGGCAGCGGGGGCGGCGTCCAGCCCGGGGTGTGGTCCTCCATCGGGGCGCTCCAGGGATCGAAGTCGACGGTTCCCGGTCCCCGGTACTGGATCCAGGCCAGGCGCAGGCCGAGCGCGTTGCGGCGACCCGGAGGCCGGCTGTTGCGGGCGGGACGCATCTCCGGGATGCCGTCGTCACGGATGATCGCGGTCAGGGTCAGCGGCTCGCCCGCCTTCACCGTCCGCTCCGTGCTCTCGACCAGCACGATCGACGGCGCCGCGTTCACGATGTCCGGCGCGCCGCCGCCGCTCCGGTTCATCGCGATCACCTGATCGTCGATGATCTGCTCCGGCACCAGCCAGCCGACCGCCCGGTCCGTCCGCCCGTACGCGGTCACGGTCCAGACCAGCTCCCTGTCGCCCCAGTCGGCCGGGACGCGGACGCGGAAGATGACGCGCTGCCGCCGCGGATAGAAGAACGTCGGCTGCCCCTGGTCGGCTCCGCCCGGCTCGAAGTAGTTGTTCGGCCCGATGGGGATGTTCAGGTGCTCTTCGTAGTTCCGGTTCAGGTAGCCGAAGACCATGTTGAAGCTGCCGTCGGCGTTCTGCTCCCAGCCTTCGAAGACCGGCTGCAGGTTCTGGCCGCTGTGGTAGGTCTGGGCGGACGCCGCCGGGCCGCCGCCAAGCAGCAGCGCGCCGAGCAGCACGGCGACGCCGCGAAACGGATATCGCCCCGACATTACCGCTCTGTCCGTCATCGCTCGGAACCTGTGCACCGTCTGACCCTGTGAAACCCTCTGAACGCTGCTGTCCAGCCGTCGCCGGTCCCTGGCGTTCGGCGCCCGCGTCGGTGAACTCCACCGTCGGGCCATCGCCGGTCCCGGCGTTCGGCGCCCGCGTCAGTCGTTCGTCGACCGCGCGCGCTCCTCCAGCTTGCGCTCGAACTCGTCCTGCGGCATGTGGTAGAAGCTCATCCAGGCGAAACTCATGTCGTCGATGGAGCGATTGCCGAACCCCACCCAGTTCTTCGGATCGGGGTTGTAGCGGTTCGACGCCGTGTTGTCGTGCCAGCCGATCACGTGCAGGATGGTGCCGGCCGGCAGCAGCGGCGCCTCGTGGTCGGCGTAGTTGTAGACGATGTGCCAGCCGAAGTTGTGCTTCGTGCAGCTCAGCGTCTCGATCCGGCCGTTGGGATAGATGGCCTCGACGCACATCCGATCGCCGCGGATATGCATGTGCGGCTGGAAACCGGTGACCTGGGTCGGCTCGGGGAGCACGTAGTAGCCGTCGCTGCGCGCGTTGTCTTGCCCCGCCCGGATGTCGAGGGTGTCGAAGCTGTCGCCGACGTGCCGCGAGATCAGGACCCGCTCCGGCACGTGGCCGGCCGGGTAGAACTGGAAGCCGACGCGCGTGCGGTCCTTGATCTCCTCGCCGACCGAGCTGTAATGCATGTTGAACCGGATCTGCGTGCCGGCGCGGATCAGCCGGCCGGTGCCCTCCGGGAAGATGTCGCCGTTCTTGCCCATGGCGTACTCGTTGAGGAATCCGCCGCCTTCCTCGCCGTTCTCGTCCTCCCAGACCATCGACGTCGCCACGTGATGCACGACCGGGTAGGCCCCCGGCGACGGCTTCGTCTCGACCGCCTTGACGTAGCGGTCCTCGGTCAGACGCGAGTCGGCCCAGATGTTGAGCCAGCGGTCGGCGTCGACCGCCCCGATCGTCTGTTCTTCGGGCAGCTCGACGATCCACTCGGGCTCGCCGATGCGCCAATCGTCGAGATCCGCCAGATCGATCGGCGGCGGCGCATCCGCCGGGTTGCCGCGGGGCGCCCCGGCTTCGACCCAGCGCCCGATGACGGCGATCTCTTCGTCCGTCAGCGACGGATCCTCCTTGAAGGCGCGCACCCCGACGTTGCGCTCGATGAACCACGGCGGCATCTCGCGCTGCGCGGTCTTGTCGCGGATGGCGCGCGCCCACGGCCGGACCTCGGCGTAGGTCAGCAGCGACATCGGGGCGACGGATCCGGGGCGGTGGCATTGCTGGCAGGCGCGCTGCAGGATCGGCAGCACGTCCTTCGTGAACGTCGTCTCCGTCCTTGCCGTCTGCGCGCCGGCCAGACCGGCCGCGGCGAACAGCACGACCCCTACGACGGCGGCGACGATCACCGCGCGAATGGCGAAACGGGCGTAGCTGCAGCAGTAGATCCCGTCCATCGTCCCAGTCCTCCCCATGCTCCGTTCACGATCGGGCCGACTCCCGCCGCCGCGCACGGCGGCAGACTCCGCGGGCCGGTCCACGGATCCGCGTTCGGGACCGGACCGGCCACCGGGACCGGACCGGCCACGCACGGCGGCCGCCACCGTTATACCACGGTCGCCGGTGCAACATTCCCGAACGGCTTCTTGCCGGTCGCCCGGACCGGCCATCGGCGCTGACGTGACGACTGGCTGCTGCTGGAGGCACGATGCCGATGCCTTGAGGTGCAACACGGTCACGCTTTCGCCGGTCCGCGGCCACCTCGTCGTAGAACGCCTGCAGCGCGGCGGGGCGAAACGGCCAGTCGAGGTCGGCGGTCTGCACCCGGTCCGGAACGTCGCGGCCCACGCCCGCCTCGATCACCCTCCGGCCATCCTGGCGCGTTTCAGCCCAGGAACCAGGGCAGGACACGAACCCCCTTGAAGTCGAACGTGTCGGTCCCCCCGTGAATCAGAACGCCGCCCCGGTTCGGGTTGCCGGGAATCGACGTCCACCAGACGTTGCCGAGGAAAGCGAGCACACCGTAGCGCTGGGCGAGCCAGCGGTTCTCGGCGATGATCTCCGTCGGCGGATCGGGCGGCAGCAGGCCGCGGCTGTCCCAGTTGCCAGCAGCCGCCGTACCAGCGAGGCGTAGAGCGCGACGATGCTCAGCGCGTCGTCGAGGCGCGGGCAGACGTCGCAGATCCGCATCTCCACCGTCGGATAGTCCTGAGACGGCCGGACATCCCACCACAATTCGCTACCACTCTGAATGTCCGGGGCGGGGTCGGACACCAGATCGCGCGTCTCCGGGTCCACGATGAAGAACCTCCTCTTCGACGCCGAAGGTGATGTCGAGATCGGATTCGCTCATGGGCCGGGCCGCTCCGCGGGCGTCGGTCTCGTTGCAGTGTAGCAGCGGCGGGGGGCGGGACGCCTGCCGCCAGGACACCGCGCAGCACCAGGAAGCACCAAGGGGCACCAGGGGGAACGGCCCGCCGGCCGTGCTACGATGCAGTGATGGGCGACTTGCTCCGGCTGCTGGCGCTCGACGGTCCCGTAGCAGGTGTCGGCGTGCTCGTCGCCCTGGCATGGCTGATCGTCAGGGCGGAGTCGACGCGGTCGGAGAACGCCGCCGCCCACGCGGCCATCACCAGGAACATCGACGGCGTGAAGGCGCAGATGTCCCGCGACATCGACGACCTTCAGCAGCAGATCGACGGCGTCAAGGCAGGATGTCCGGGACGTCAAGCAGGATGTCCGGATGCTGACGGCGCACCTGCTGAACCAGAAGATCGACGGCCACGAATGAGCGGCGTCGCACCATCGGCGGCGCTCTGTGGCGATGTGTGCGCGTCGTCGACGCCAACGAACAATGCCGAAGTGCGACGAATGGCCGAGCGCAATGGGGCCACGGACAGGAGCGTTGAACGCGAGCAACACGGGATACCCACGCCTCTCGGTGTTCGTGGGGTCATCTCGAGTACGTCGTGGCTCATGCACCCGAGTCCATTCGGCCGCTTGATCGTCCACCTTGACCGTCAGGCCAGCCGTATCGTACCCCTGCCGCCCCAGTTCGACGCGAATCTGCTCTTCGGGCGATTCCCCCGCCTTTGCTCGGCCCCTCCTGTCATACACGTGACGCGGTGGGACGTAGGGCGTCACGGTCTTCCAGCAACTGTAGGCGCGGTGTCCGAAGCCGGGCGGAGACGGGACGTCTGAATCCAGGGGCACGAGCCGCACGGTCCACGGATCCCGTGCGCCCGCCCTGCTGAAGGAGAGCTGAAGCTCCCGTTCGGCAGCCACCAGGATGGCGCGTCGCTCATCGTCCGAGAATGGCTGACCACGCCAGACAAGCAATCTTGCCGCCTTGCCTGTCTCAGGGTCGAAGAGAATACCGAATCTGGCATGCGGATGTCGATGATCTCGCAGCGGTGACCCGTCGGCCTCTTTACCGCTGAGAAGACGCGCCGCCGCCCGACGCGCAGCGCTGGCTCGTCGCCAACTTCCCGCGAGGAACTGGCGAATCACCCTTCCGCGGAAGCGTTGCGTAAGAACAACTACGGACTTGGGTGGCGGGCTGACTCGGGTGCCGATGGCGAACTGAATGACGCGCAGCGGCTTCCGCATCCGCGGCGCAGAACGCGGCAGCCTGACCGGTGGTCTGACGGGACGCTTGGCGTGCAGCCAACACGCCCCGGGCGGTACGGTCGATTTCGCGACCGCCGGGTCGTCCGTGACCGCCTGCACCTGCTCCAGAGTCGCGCCCGCCGCCAGCGCCAGTACCGGGACCGAGCCCGATGAGGGTATCTGCTCCAGTACGCAGTTCACGTCCACGTCCGCCGGCAGTTTCTCGACACGCTGAATCTCGGTGATCGCCTCCGCACGCCCGAAATAGGTCATCCGCGCCAGACTCGCATCGAGCCGGTCGAACTGACCCTCCGACCATGCGTCGCCGTCCATGATCCACCATACTACGCTGGTATCGTCGGCGTTCGTCCCGAGGTTTCCGACCACCCGGAAATTATCGCGTGCCAGCGTGGGCCGGTACGTCTTCTCGCCGGGGATGTTCACTCGTCGGCCCCTCACCGTCTTCGTTCGACTCGGCGGATCCCACTCGAACGTCGCCGGTTGGTACTGTCGCAGTCCCGGGCCCCGCCAACTGAACGGCGGCAGACACCAACCGACTGCACCTGTACAGAATGCTCGGACCAGGGATTCACGCCATGCATGACACCGGACGCCACGTTCCCGCTCCAACTGATGAGACCTCGCCAGAATGGCGCGAAGCAACCGCCACGGACTGGGCGGCCACTCCCCGTGGGGGTCTTCGAACGGGAAGGCGCGCCATGGATTCGCGTGGAATCGCCCAAGCGGGAACGTCTGGCGAAGAATCACTCGCATCAAAACGTCTCGTCAGTCTTCAGCGTCCTGTTCGTCGTCGGAGTCGTCGGCGCCCGCGCGAAACAGTTCATCGGCCGGCCAATAGACCTGCGTCACCGGCGGACCGTTGATTCCAGCGCGCTTGATGGCCGACGTGATGTCGATGGCAGGCGGATCGACAGGTTCCTCACCACCTCGCATGCGCAGTGCGCGGAGTTCGAGGTCGCAGTTGGTCCTGTACCGGAATGGTCCTCGCAGGAGACGCTCGATCTTCCACAGCGCGAGAGCCAGAAGGAATTTCTTCTGCGCATCGCTCAACCCGCGGTCTCCCCGACCGAACGACCGGAGCAACGCCAGGTCGACGACGAACGTGGCGACGATTTCGCTGGCCGTCTCCTCGTCGACGGAGAAGATCGGCTGCCCAGAGGACGTCTTCCCCAGCTTGTCGAACTTGACGCCGGAGCTGCGGATCCGGGAAGCACCGAAAGCCTCGAGATGCGCCGTCAGCATTCTCGGCAGCTTGATCCCCATGGCGGGAAAGAGCACGCCGTGAACGAGGGAGTTGGGGTCGTAACGGAAAATCGTCTTGAAGACGGTCCACCACTGCTCGGGAAGCGGATGTGACTTCTTGCCAAGGTCAGCAATCCCGAATTCTGCGCGGAGTACGTCGCGAAACCTTCGGTCGCTCGCCCTCCCGTTCTTCACGAACCTGCCGTCGAGAAAGTAGGTCGACGCCAGCCGATGCCCTTCCGAGAGCGTCGTGACGACGAGCTGCTTCGGCCCTCTGACGTCAGCCGAGACGTTCGGCCACCCCTCATCCGTCCGACACTCGACGTAGGGCATGCCGGCAAGCTCACTAGCGAGCTCCAGAGTGTGTTCGCTCGCCAGACACACGGTCTCCAAGTGATTCGCCATGCTTGCGGCGCTGTCCACGATGCAGACTTTCTGCACGCGCTTGTCGGGACGCGGCGCGTCGTAAATGACGTGACCGATCTCGGGAAAGCCCGCTGGTTGAAATCGGTCCAGTCCCGAAGCCGGCTCGAGGCTCGCGTGGAGCGTCAGGCGAAGGTCCGGGCCGTCGAGTAGCGCAGACGGATCGAGCGGACGGTCGGTCACGGGTATCTCCCTCATTGTTCCCCGGGTTCGGTCGGCGCGCGCCAGCGCCGGAAAGCGGCAAGAACCTGTTCATCGCGAACGGGGATGGTCAACGCGGCCAGCAGGCGGTGCGGATCAGGTCCGTCCGGGAACGCATCGAAATCGGCAAGCGCCACGCCGGCAGAGCGGTATGCCACGAGCGCCGCCTCCGCCGCGGCGCTCACGTCACCGTGGCGCAGCATCGCGACGACGCGGCCCAGGTGAGCGCAAGTCGATGCGCTGTCGGCCGGAATGCCGTTCTCGTGAAGGACCTGGCGGAACAGCCGACCGCGTGCGAGCGGGCGGAACAGCGCATGGAGCGCCAGCGCGCCGTCAACGGTGGGTCGAGCAGCGATGAAGCCTTGCTGCAGCTCCGTCGCCGACTCGCGGTTCGCCCTGCCTCCCCAGTCGAAGACGCACAGGCGATCCAGCCACAGGGCCAGTCGCTCTTCGTCCACCTCGCCCGACAACCAGGCATGCACGTCGTCCAGATCCACCCGGATCGCGGCCCCGAACGGCGGCTGCGAGCTCGCGTGTCCCAGTGCCTCCATGACACGCCGGTCGGCCATCGCACACAGATTCTCGGTCAGCCCGGCATCGCTCCAGACACGGCGGGCGGGCGGGGATTCGGAGAACTCCCAGCGTGGTCCGGCGGTCGCCCGCTGCACCCCGATACGGTACGCGATGAGCGGCGGGGCCAGCGGCGTCTCCACCAGCGAGGAAATCGCCATGGCCAAACGAGACTCCCGATCCGGTGGATCCTCCCGGAACAACCCGGCCGCCCACGCGCCCGGCAGCAACTGAAATCGAACTCGGTGGCCGCGAAAACTTCGATTCCGATCGACCCTGACGAGCGCCTCGAGCACCGCATCCACCAACGCCCAGGCCCGTTCGGCGCGGCCTGCACCCGGTTCCGCGGTCGCGAAGTCGACGAGCGCCTGTTCGAGCGGGCCACGTAAACCGGAAAATCTCCATCGCTTCCCGACCTTCCGGTCCTCGGGAAGTGCATCGCGAAACCCGACGATCGTCCGGATCGCTCTTGTGGCGGCGCTGTCCGGGTTCGTCTTCGGAACCGGAACGACAGTCGCCAACCGGGACTCGAACGTCTGCTTGCTGGTCGTATGCAGAAGCAGGAATCGTCTGAACTCCGCTACGCCGGCATCGACACCGCGGCTCACTACTCCAGCCGCGAACGCCGCAGAGGAGGTTGCTCCCTTTCCTCCCAGCTCCGATCGTCCCCGCAAGAACAACGACCGCAGCTCAGGCTTCGTCATCGGCCGGTCCCAGATTGGCGCCCAGACTTCCGCCTCGACGCCGCCGGCCTCCTTCTCTGCTTTCGGCGGCATCGCCGTCGTCACGAACGGAAAGGCGCCCTTGGGTTGCCGGCGACTGCCGAGCTGCCGGGACGGACCGCCCGCGAAACAAGGCACGCCCTCGCACGCCAGCGCCATCGCCCATGGCGATACCTCTCCCTCGCGATAAGGTTGTTTCCTGCCGCGCGGCGAATCCGGTGGTGCGCTCGGGTTGCCGTGGTTGTAAATTTTGTTGGCGGCGCCGAACCAGGATCCAGCCTGGAAGGAACCGAGGCACGTACAAGCCCCGCCGGAAAGAAACGCTCCGAGATCGTCGTTGAGCGCCTCGCGGCTCCACTTTCGCGGTGGTTTTTCGATTACCTCGATTACGTGGACAGCGTCCTTCCAACCCTTTGCGAAGTCTCGTTTTCCGGCATTGCCTCCGGTACCGAGCAGAGGATTCATCCTCACTCGGCCATCGAGCGCCAGATGCGCGCCGAACGCGGGGAGTGATCGTTCCTCCGCCTCCAAGGCGCGCCATCGCGCCGTTCTGATCGACGTCTTCTTGTCCACATCCGCCTTCTTGGCCTCGCTCCACGGCCGGGCGTATCGGCTCCAGGCGTTTCTCTCGCCAACCTCGCTGACGAACTCGACGACCTGTTCCAGCGTAGCGGGGCCGTCAACGAGGCAGAAACAGGCGTTCCGCCAGACCGCCCGGACCCGTGGCCACTGCCGGACAGCCAGCGAGAACAACCCGAGCGATGCGAGGTAGGCGCCGAGCGAATCCGCGTTCAATCCGTTGAGCGCTACGACGGGGAGCCCCTTCACGAGTCTATTTCCATCCGAGCAATGCCAGGGGCCTTGCTGGCCCGCTCATCGGCGCAGCGCACCAGGGTTTCGAGATAAGCGAGCGCGAAGGGACCGAGATTGCGCGGCTCGCCCTCCGGCACGGCGCCGCTGACGCCCGGGGCCGCATCGGACTCCCATGCGCCGAGCAGGTCGGCGACGAGCCCGGTCCAGCCGGGCGCTTCGAAGATGAACTCCGATCCGTCTTCCGAGAAGCGGCCCGACGCGCCGTCGACCGCGCACGCGAAATCCAGAGGCATCTCCTTCCAAGGCAGCGCGGCCGTGGTCTTCGGTACACCGCACACGTCCTCGCCACCGTCGCTTCGGGACGTGAGAACCGTCCGCACCTTGCCGTGGTGCGCCGCGCAGAGATAGATCGACAGCGCGGCGAAGCCCCTGCTTTCGCTGCGATAGTAGTTGTGCCAAAGCGCCAGCGCCGTCGCCGCCTCATGGCGAAGGCCGGGACGGAAAGGAACGTTCCACGCTCGCACTACGCCCGGCCGGGCACGGATGCGTTCGAGAACCGTACGAGACACCTTGGACTCCGTGTGCCACGTGAATCTGGCTTCGCCGCTCACGACGTCCGGTTCCTGCGACTCGGCTCGACCGTGGCGCACGCCGTTCGTTCGAAGAACGGCTTCGGTCTCCGACGCCGCCGTGAAGGCGTCTGCGATGATCGTGAACTGGTACGGCGCCTTGGCCCACACGACGCCCCCTCGCGGCGGCGGCTTCGGCAGCGCATCCTGCCATTCTGGCAGCGCCTTGCCGATATCGTGTTCCGATGATGCGTGCAGGACCGCCGAGCCAACATCGTCATCGAGGCTGAGCAACTGGACGACGTGAGCCGCCTCCCGCCCGGCGTCCCTCAGATGGTCCGTCAACGTGACCCAGGCTCCGCCTTCGCTGAACCGGTCATCCGCAAACCTCTCGTACGGTTCGCCCGGCGGCGGCGCATCATCCAGTTTGTCGGTCCTGCTCCCCGTCCAGCCCAGTTCACGGGAGTATCCCCCATCATCGCGCCGCAGCATCAACAACATGCCAGGGCGGATATCCCCCGCGGGCACGGAACTCCATGCCTCGCGCTTGTCGTCCCAAGTCCACGCCCGTCGCTTCTCCAGAAACCCTCGCAGCCTGCCGGCGGCCACGGCGCATCCCTCGTCACGAACGAAAGCGGGACCGACGAGGCCTTCGGAGCGCCGCAACTCGGCCTTCGAACGCCACTCGCGCCAGAACACCGTCACGTCCGCGTTCTCGTCCTGGCTTCGGACGAACGGACTCACGTCGGTGAAACCGCCGAAGACATCCGGCTCCGTCGCAAACAGTCCGTGTACGTCGATCGCCCTCGGACACGGCTCCGGCGCGGGAGCAAGCGCCTTCTCGACCAACTCCCTGGTTGCTTCCTTTCCCTTCAGACTCGCCAGGGCGTCCCTGGCGGATAGTGTGTCGTCGAACTCGCACGCCGCGACCAGCGCGTCGACGAGCCTGCGTCCGAGCCTCACCGCTTCGGCTCCATAGGGACCAGTGAACCGGTCGCTCCGCTTCGGCTTCTCCGGCCCTTCCCAGAAGCAGGCACGGGCGTCTCCGTTCAGTGTTCCGTCCCGATTCAAGCGCCCAAGGCGCTGAACCAGCGATGGCCAGGGAGCGACTTCCGACCACAACCGCCGCGCCGATACGTCAACACCGGCCTCGATCACTTGTGTGGACACGCAAATGAGCCCCGGAACCGAGACGGACCCGTCCGTCACGTCCGTCACGGCGCGTTTGCGCGCTGCCTCGAAAGCGAGGAGCTTGCCCTGACTCTCTTCGCGGTCCCCGGCACGAAAACGCGATGTCAGAAGAACGACGTCAGAGGCGCCGGTGCAGGCGTCTCTGATGGCCGCATCTACTCGCTGCGCGACCGAGACGGTGTTGCAGACGACGAGGCTCAAGCTCTCTTCTTCGTGCTCGCCGATGACGGCTTCGGCCAGCGCCCGTGCGAATGCCGTCTCCTTGTCGCCGGACAGGTTCTTTCGTGCTTGCGTGTGCCTCCGCTTCGAGTCCGGCTTCCACAGCTTGCACGGACGACGAGCTCGAAGAACCTCGTGAGCCTGGTCGCGCTCTTCCAGGCGCACGAGCGTCGGTGCGGGCAGGTTCGCGTTCCGACGGTCGAGCGTCTCGAGAAACGTCGGACGAATCGTCGCGCTCATCCACCACGTCAAGCAGGGTTTCAGGATCCGGAATCGAGCATTCCTCATCCAGTCCAGTTGCGCCGACGTCCAGAGCCCCGGTCCCATCAACTGCACTTCGTCCATGACCCACAGGCAATCGTTGTTCAGAAGCCCGAAGTGCATCGGCCAGCGATACCGGCTCATCCCGTAACCCCGGTTGAGGGCTCGGGAAAGAAGCATGTCCTGCGTACCTATGAGCACGGCGTTCTGCTCTGCCTGCGTATCCCATTTGCCGGCATCTTCGCCCCCCATGATCATGTGCAGGCCGACTTCACCCGAGAGTTCGAGATTCCTGATCCACTGGTTCGTATGCCGAAAGGTCTGGTCGACGAGCGTGCGCATGGGGAGGCAGTAGACGAGCCGACGCGGCCAGTCGCGGCGACGCTTCAAGACGCGGTTCCAGAGCCAAGCCAACACGACGGCGGCGGTCTTCCCGAACCCCGTGGGAACGTCGATGAGCATCGACTCGCATGCGCTACCGGCACGCAGCCCGTCATCGGCACGTGCATTGCCTTCGCCACATGCGAGCCGAGCCTGGTACTCGTGTGGACGGAACCCCGTTGCTTTCGCAAACAGGTGATCGAACCTGTCCGTCAAGTTTGGAGCCCGCTCATTCCGCGGCCACGATGGCGATCCCCCACGGCCGCTCGCCGGCCGGTATCCTGGCGACCACCTCCATCGTTTCGGTGTCCACGACGCTGACGTCGTGAGACGGACCGTTCGCGGTGTAGAGATACCTCCCGTCGGGAGTGATGCCGATGCCCCAAGGCCGGTCGCCCACTTCCACTTCCGCCACCGGCTCGCCGGAGACCGCGTCGATGGCCACCACGTCGCGACCGCGCCCGATCGTCACATAGACGCGCGACGCATCGGGGGATACGACGACGCCCATCGGCCGGACCAGCTCGCCGGTGAGCTGGATCGTCTCGAGGACCTCGTGGGTCGACGTGTCGATGACGTGCACGGTGCCGCTGTTCTCGGCGGTCACGTAGGCGCGGCTGCCGTCCGGCGAGAACGCCGAGGCCCGCGGGCGGGCGCCCACCTCGAACTGCGCCGCGACCTCGTTGGTGGCGGTGTCGATGACCGAAACCAGGTTGTCCTCCTCGGAGGTGACGTAGACGACGCTGCCGTCGGGACTGATCCGCACGCCCTCGGGCTCGCCGCCCACCGGGAGCGCGGCCAGGATCTCGCCGCTGGCGACGTCGACCACGCTCGCCTCGCCGGCGTCCTCGTTGGCGACGTAGAGCCGCGTGCCGTCCGCGCTGATCGCGAGCTGCTCGGGATCGGTGCCCGCACGGACCATGTTCACCATCTCGCCGGCCGCGATGTCGACCACCCCGATGCCGTCCGCCGAGCGGTCGGGCGGCGGCAGGGTGCTCTCGTCGATGCCGGGCGGGGCGGGCGGCGAACCGCTCAACGCCACGAACAACTGCGTACCGTCCGGCGACACCTTGATGCCGCGCGGCCGCTTGCCGAGCGGAATGGTGGCGAGCACTTCGTTCGTGCCGCCGGCGATGACCGTCAGGTCGCCCGAGTACTCGTTGGTGACGAAGACGTGGTACGGCGGCGGCCCGGCATCCGCAGCCGGATCGGCGGTGGGCGCCGCAGCCGCCTCGACACTTTCCTCCGGCGTCGCCCCCCCGGTGCGGAGCGCGCCCTCGACCGTCAGCAGGCGGTTCTCGAAGCTGTGCATCCGCCCGGTCATGACGTCGCGCAGCTCGGCGACTCGGGCGTTGCCGAAGCAGGACGCACCCGCGATGGTGACCGCGATCGCCCCGGTGCCGAGCAGGATCGCCGTGTTCTCACTCATGCCCTTCGCTCCTTTCCGGATGGCCGCCCGGTCGAGGGTCTCCCCGGACGTTCCCGATCGGGTGTCCACGCCATGGCTCCACCGTAATCCGTCCCATCGCCCGGGGGTGCATGCATTACTGCTCCTGTCTGGTTCTCCGACGGACGACGCCGCGACGACAACGCACGTTCGAAGCGCGATCGCCGGAGACAAACAAGGGGACAGACGCCACGGCCTGCCCCCCTTCGCCAACGAGAAGCTGCGATCAGGACGGATGGGGCCGCGGGGCGATCACCCCGCGGCCCCGAACGCCTGCGACGACCGACCTACTTCGCCAGCGGGTCGGGCCGGAGCTGGAAGTGCACCATCTTGCTCTTGGTGCCCTTGCCGCCCTCGGTGTGCCAGATGTAGTTCGAGCCGTAGTTGGCCCACAGGCCGCGGCCCTTCCACCCGGCCGTCGGGTCGTCGATCCGGCCGTCGAGCCCGCGCGAATAGAACGCCATCGGATAAGGCACCCGCAGCACGGTCCACTCACCGGTCTCGGGATCGAGGGCCAGCAGCGAGTCCGACGACGAGCCGTTCGCGATCGGGACGTTCTCGCCCAGCCCGAGGGTGTTGTACTGGTCGACCCAACTGTAGTAGTGGAAGTCGGCGCTGCCCGGCGTCTCCACGCCCTTCATCTGCGGGCCGGGGACGTTGTACAGCGTCCACCCCTCGGGGCAGTGCTGGCCTGTCGCCTCCGGACCGCTCGTGATGGCGCACTTCGAACGGTCGAAGCTGGCCATCTGGCTGCTGCCGGACAGGGCCGTCCAGATGACGCCGTTGCGGTCGATGTCGATGCCGCGCGGGGCGAAGCCGGTCTGCGCCGGGTCGACGTTCGGGTTCTCGATGGACGGCGGCTCGTAGACCTCCGCGATGCAGGTCTCGGGTGGGTTGTCGCCCCTGTCCAGCCGGACCAGCCGGCCGGGGAACGGACCCGTGCGGGTGATCCAGACGGATTCGTCTATCGAGCTGGCGATGATGCCGTACCCGAACCCGACGGTGCGGGTGTCGAGGGCCGGGTCGATCTCGACTTCCCCGCGGCGGTTCGGCTCGTTCCACGGCTTGGTGATCACGCCGTCGCCGTTGGTGTCGATGACGGTCGGGCACCAGCCCTGCGACGCGATCTCGTCGCCGCTGAGGTCGTAGGCCTTCGTGTCGATCCAGCCGATCGAGTTGCTGTCGCCGCTGAACCAGAGGGTGTCGTTCTTGTCCTCGCCGAACTGCAGGTGATGCGTCCCGAAGCAGGTGTCGATCAGAACGAACTCTTCGCTCTCGGGATCGTAGTAGGAGGCCTGCCTGCCGCTCGCGGACAGAGGCAGGTACTGCGCGAACCTGTTGTCGGAGCCTTCCCTGCACCAGTCGGGGTTCGGACGGGCGCGGACGGTGGACGTCATCCAGACGCGGCCGTTCTGGTCCATCATCGGGTTGTGCGGATCGGACGAGTTCTCGTGCCCGTCCGGACCGCCGCGGCCCCACAGCAACTGGTCGCCCCAGTAGTAGGACGGCTGGAGCTGCATCTGCGGGAAGCGCGAGGGCACCGAGTCGGGATCCGCCGGCCGCACCGGGATCTTCAGCTCGACGGCGGTGTTGGCGACCGGGTCGACCACCGTCAGGGTGCCGTGGCCCGCCGACACGCCGTAGACCGGCCCGCCGCCGTTGACGCTCGGGTTCCGCTTGTCGGTGGTGATCTCGTCGTGGATGAAGGAGCTGTCCATACCCCAGTCCCACAGCGTGACCACCAGGTTCCGCTCGACGCCGGACGGGCGCGAGGGCCGCGGCGGCGTCTCGCCGTCGGCGATGCGGTCCGTCCAGTCGGCGAACATCTCCAGGGCGCGCTGCCGGCCGAAGCGGGTCATCGCCGCGCTCATCTGGTTGCCGCGCTGACCGGTCTGCACGCGGTGATCCCAGGCCGCCACGGTCGAGTCGAAGTCGTCGCGGTGCTGCACCACGCGCGTCGCCTCGTTGCCGAGCTGGTGGCAGAGCTGGCAGCCCTGCTTCATGATGTCGAGCCACGCGGCCTGGCTCTGCAGGTTCGGCGAAATGCCGTTCCCGTCCGGGCCGGTGCCGGGAAACTCGCTCGCGGCCGGCGGCTCGATCAGCGAATACCAGTAGTTGCCGGGGTAGTACTGCGCCGCGGCCTGCTCGTTCGGCGCGATCACGGCGGCCAGGCTGACGTCCTCGGTCGTCGGCGAGAGCTGCACCTTCTCCGAGTCGACCAGGCCGTAGCCGCGCACCCACACGTCGTAGGTCGCGTCCGGCATCTGCGGCAGCACGAAGCGGCCGTCGTCGCCGGTGACGACGATCTTGGCGAACTTCGTCTCCAGCTCCTCCGTCTCGGCGATGACCCACACGCCAGCCTCGGGGCCGTCGGCGCTCTCGACCACGCCGCTGATGTAGCCCTCGGCCATCTCCGCCTCTTCCGCGTCGGGCGCTGCCCCGAAGGCCGCCATCACGGCGCCGAGAGCGGCGCTCATGATGGCGAGACGCGCCAGCCTGCGCCATGACGATTGTGTCCGCGCGCTCATGTTGTCTCCTCCTGGATCCGTGTCCTGCTGCATCCCTGCCAGACGGCGACGGCCCGTCCGCCGCCCTGTTCGTCGTCGCTCGCTCCCGCCGGTCGCGGTCGCTTCGCCAGCGTGCCGCCCGAAGCGGGACGCCATTGTATTCCGCATCGGCGCGCGCCGCCAGACCCGGCCCGACCCGCCGCCACATGTTATCATGATTCTCATACGTAGATAACACTCAGGATGACGACGATGATACGAACGCAGATTTCCGTCGATGAAGCCCTGTACGAGCGAGCCAGGGAGGTCGCGAGACAGCAGGGCATCTCGCTGGCGGAACTGTGCCGGCGCAGCCTGACGGAGGCCGTTTCGCGGCAGCCGAGCGACAAGCCGTGGATGGCCTACGCGGGCGCCGTCGACGGAGACGAGGACGACAGCTCGACCTTCGATCGGGTAGTCTACGGCCGCGACGCGCCATGAGCACGGCGACGGTGTTCCTGGACACCGGGATCTTCATCGCGTTCCTGGTGTCGAAGGACCGGTGGCACGCGTCCGCAGTGGCGCTCTTCGGCGGTCTGCGCCCCGCCTGGTTCACCTCCGCGCTGGTCCGGTCCGAGGCGTATTCCTGGTTCCTTCACCGGCACGGCGAAGAAGCGGCGCGGCGGTTCCGTCTCCTGATCGACAGCCTGGAGGGACTGACGATCTGCGAGACGACCACGGCGCACCACGAAGAGACGTCTGCCGTGCTGGACCGCCTGCGAGGGACCGGACTGACGTACGTCGATGCGTCCAGCCTGGCGTTGATCGCCCGTCACGACATCAGGACGGTCTGGGCTACGGATCACCACCTGGGCTTGACGGGCGCCGAGGTGCTGCCGAGATCCTGATCGCGTTGTCCGTCCTGGAAAGGGCCCGCCGGACGCTCGCCGCGTGGGACCGGACCGGCGTGTCAAGGCTCCTGTTGCTGTTGCGCCAGCGCCAACCGCTCTGCCGGGGAGAGATCTTCCGGGCGGCGGGAGCCCGCGTCCGGGTCGGCGCCGAGATCGAGCAGCAGTGACGCCAGCTCCGGATGCCGGTTGAACGTGTTCGGATAGAACACGCCCTGGGCCACCGACAGGGCCGACCAGCCCCTGCCGTTCACGGCGTCGATGGCGGCGCCCTTCTCCACCAGGAACCGCACGATGTTGCCGGCGCCGCGATGAATCGCGCCGTGCAGCGCCGTGTCGCCGTTCGCATCGGTCGCATTGACGTCGTTGCCCAGCTTCCAGGCCAGCTCCACCGCCTCCAGCGCCTCGTGGTTGGTCCCGGGATTCTCGCCGATCTTCCAGATGCCGACGCCCGCGGCCGCCATCAGCGGCGTCACGCCCTCCTCCGTCGTGATCGAGGGGTCGGCCCCGAGGTCCACCAGGAGCCGCATCATCTCGGCGTCGGCCACCTTGGCCGCCTGCAGGAACGGCGTGGAGCCGATGCGGTTCAGCATGTTGCGGTTACCGTCGCGCGGCTCCTGCGTCTGCCGCGCGTCGAGGTCTGCGCCGGCCGCGGCCAGGGCGCGCACGAGGTCGAACGCGTCGAGGTCGCCGAGCGGCACGGGGAACGGCGGGTTCCGGCCGAGGTTCGGCCTGCGAGTCCAGACCACCTGATGCAGCGCCGTCCAGCCGTTGCCGGCCGCGTCGGGGTCGGCCCCCAGGTCGAGCAGCGCCTTGGCGAAGTCGTACTGCGCGTTGTAGACGGCGAGAACGAGCGCGCTCATGCCGTTGGACGGCAGGGTGTCGTCGACGTCGGCGCCGGCTCGGACCAGGGCGCCCAGGACGCCGACGTGTCCCTCGCGCGCCGCGAACAGCACCGGCGTGAAGCCCCGCCCGGAGCGCGCATCCGGATCGGCGCCGGCCGCGAGCAGCGCCTCGACCGCGGCGGCCTGGTTCTGGGCCGTCGCCCACATCAGCGCCGTCTGTCCACGCCACGCCTCCACCGCGTCCACCGCGGCGCCGGCAGCCAGCAGCGTCTCTATGGACCCGGCGTCGCCGGTGCGGGCCGCCGTCATCAGCGGCGTCTCGCCTTCCGGATTCGGCAGGTTGGGGTCTGCCCCCGCTTCGAGCAGACGCGCGATCATCGGCGTGCTGCCGTTGACCGAAGCGAGGGCGAGAGGCGTCACGCCGTAGCGGTTGGTCGCGTCGACCGCGGCGCCGGCAGCCAGCAGAAGCCCGGCGATGTCCAGGCGGTCGTGGTGCGCCGCCCAGTGCAGCACCGTCGTCCCGTCGACCTCCGGCGTCCGGACGCTGACGCCGTCCGCCAGCAGTCTTCCCACCGCGCCGACATCGCCGGCCTTCACCGCGGCGACCAGCGGCGCGTCCACCTCCGCCGCTGCCGCGACACTCGCGAACAGGATTGCGTACACGACAGCCACGATGCGCCGCATGGTCTTCATCTCGCCTGGTTCCTCGTGCGACGCCGGTCTGCGCGCGCCCGCCCGGAACCTCGTCGCCTGTGGCTCCGCTTTCCGCACAGTCAATCCTCTCCGGGCGTTGCTGCGTTCTACGGCGCAGACTCCTAGACGCCGCTCAGCGTCTCCATCGGCAGCCGCCCGGTGCTGTCGCCCAGCTCGTCGATCGGCACGCCCGCCTTGTCGAGCATGCTGACGAGCAGGTTCGTCATCGGCGTCTCGCCCTCGTACTGCAGGTGGCGTCCGCCCTTCAGCGTCCCGGCCCCGCCGCCGGCCAGGATCAGCGGCAGATCCAGGTGCGAATGCTGGTCGCCGTCGCTGATGCCGCCGCCGTAGAGGACCAGCGCCTGGTCGAGCAGCGTCCCGTCGCCGTCCGGCGTCGCCTGCAGCTTCTCGAGGAAGCCCGCGAGCAGGCTCACCTGATAGGTGTTGATCATGGCGTACTTCTCGAGCCGCTCCGCGTCCATCTGGTGGTGCGACATGGCGTGGTGCGGGTCGGGAACGCCGATCTCGGGAAAGCTCTGCGCGGTCTGCTCGCGCCCGATGAGGAACGTGAAGACGCGGGTGACGTCGGCCTGGAAGGCCAGCGCCTGCAGGTCGAACATCAGCTTCGCATGCTCGTCGAACGACTCCGGGATACCCACCGGCCGCTCCAGCACCTCGGGCAGCGCCGCGTCGGACTGCGCCTCGGAGCGCTGGATGCGGCGTTCGATCTCGCGGACCGCATCCAGGTACTGCGTCACGCGCGAGCGGTCGGCGGGGCCGAGGGTCCGTTCCAGACGCGCCATGTCCTCGCGCACCGCGTCGAGGATGCTGCGGTCGTCCCGCAGCCGGGCGACGCGCTGCGCCTCGGTGCCCCCCTCTCCGAACAACCGCTCGAAGACGACGCGCGGGTTGTGCTCCATCGGCAGCGGCGTCGTCGGGGTGCGCCACGAGAACGTGTTGGTGTAGACGCAGCTATAGCCGTTGTCGCAGTTGCCGACGACGAAGCTGTTCTCCAGAGCGAGCTCCAGCGAGGGCAGCGGCGTCTCCTGGCCGAGGGCGGCGGCGGCGATCTGGTCGGCGGTGGTGCCCGCCTGCACGTCGGCGCCCTCGGTCCGCTTGGGGTGCACGCCGTTCAGCCAGACCGCGCTCGCCCGCGAATGCTCGCCGTTGCCGTCGCCCCATGCCTCGGCCTGCCGGTGGTCCAGGCCGGTCGGGATGACCACGTGGCTGCGCACCTTCTCCAGCGGCTTCAGGGTGCGCGACAGCGCCAGCCGCCCGCCGTCGCCGGCCGGGGTCCACTGCGCCATGTTCGCGCCGTTCGGGATGTAGATGAAACCGAGCCGCGGGGAAGGCTTCGCGGCGGTCTTCGCCAGCGCGGTCGCGGCCGGCACCATCGCATCGAGCAGCGGCAGCGCCAGCGTGGCACCCATCCCGCGCAGGAAGGTCCGCCGGGGCAGAGACGTCCTGGTGATGATCATGACAGCGATCTCCTCATCTGAAACGGCGCGCTGCGGACGACGCCCTTGACGAGCGACGACAGCCGGTATCCGTCTCCGGCCGCGTCACGGACGATGGTACGCACTGCCGGCGCATCGTAGTACTCGAGGCCCCGCCCGAGCGCGTAGGTCAGCAGCTTCTCGGTCACGGTGGTGACGAAACGGTCCGGGTGCCTCAGCAGCGCCGCCTCGAGCCCCGACGGCCCGTCGAACGGCGTGCCGTCCGGCAGCTCTCCGGTCGCGTCGATCGCGCCGCGGGTCTCGCTCCGATCCCGCCAGCGGCCGATCGCGTCGAAGTTCTCCAGCGACAGACCGAGCGGATCCATCAGGCGGTGGCAGCTCGCGCAGACCGGGTTGGCGCGGTGCTGCTCCATCGCCGCGCGCATCGACAGCGCCTGCCCGCCGGCGGCCGTCTCCAGGTCCGGCACGTCCGGCGGCGGGGGCGGCGGCGGCGTTCCGAGGATGTTCTCCAGGACCCACTTGCCGCGGTTCACCGGCGACGTCCGGTTGGCGTACGACGTCACGGTCAGGATGCTGCCGTGGCCGAGCAGGCCGCCGCGCGCCTCGTCCTCCAGCGCCACGCGGCGGAAGTGACTGCCGCGCACGTTCGGGATGCCGTAGTGCTGCGCCAGCCGCTCGTTGACGAAGGTGTAGTCGGCGGCGAGCAGGTCGAGGGCGCTGCGACCCTCGTGGAGGATGCTGCCGAACAACAGCTCCGTCTCGCGCCGGAACGCCTGCCGGAGTCCTTCGCCGAAGTCGGGGAACGCATCCTCGTCCGGCTGCACCGCGGCGGCGTTGCGCAGCGTCAGCCACTGGCCGGCGAAGTTGCTCACCAGGGCCTCCGACCGCGGGTCGGCGAGCAGGCGCTCGACCTGCGCCTCGAAGACCTCCGGGGTGCTCAGCCCGCCGCGCTCCGCCACGTCGAGCAGCTCGTCGTCCGGAATGCTGCTCCAGAGGAAGAACGAGAGGCGGGACGCCAGTTCCAGGTCGCTGATACGGTAGTTCTCTCCGGCCGCGACGCCTTCCGGATCGCGCTCGACGCGGAACAGGAACTCGGGGCTGACCAGCAGCCGCCGGAGCGCCATCTCGATGCCGGCGTCGAAGCTCCCTCCGGCGCGTCCCCGGGCGTAGAAGGTCAGGAGCCGTGCGACGTCGTCGTCGGTCACCGGGCGGCGGTACGCCCGCCGCGCGAGGGTCGCCAGGACCTCGCGCGCGCACGCCGCCTCTTCTTCCACGGTCTCGCCCCGCGCCGGACGGCAGGTGAAGATGCGCGCGCGGCTCGGCGTCCCTTCGACCGGCCGGGCGCCGCTCGATTCGTACGGGCCGGCGATGGTCACGCTCTCGACGTAGGGCTGGTAGCGCGAATCGCCCCCCGACCCCTCGCCGGTGAACGGCCGCAGGTAGAGCTTGCGGATCCCCTCCGGCTCCGCGGAAGTCTTGCGCAGGAAGGCGACGCCCACCTCGTGCGGGCCCGCGGTGACCGGCGCCCGCACTTCGAGCGTCTCGATCTGCGGCGTGTAGAGCCCGCGGGGATCGTCCGGGTCGGGGGCCTTGCCGACGGTCAGCAGCGCGGTCCGCTCGCCGTCGATGGTGACCTCCAGGTCGTGCGGCTCGATGCGCAAAGGCCCGTCCGGCAGGATCTCGAAGACGTAATCCGCGTCCTCGGGAAAGTTGTAGTCGATGACCATGCCGCCGCGGGTGCCGAACGGCAATCGCTCCATGCGGCGGTCCTGCCCCAGATCGGAGGCGATCCGGAACGTCTCCGCCGTCGGCGACGGCACCGGCGAGGCGATGGCCAGGCGGCTGATCTTGCGCGCGGCCGAGAGATACCGCTCCATCAGGGTGGGCGAGACGCCGAGCACTCCGGCGATGTTGTCGAAGCCGTAGCTCGTGTCGTCGGCCGGCAGCAGCTCTTCGACGCCGACGTCGAGGGCGAGCAGGTCGCGGACCGCGTTGCGGTACTCGGTGCGGCTCAGGCGGTGGAACGTCTCCGTCCGGCCGGGGTTCGGGTCGGCCGCAGCCGCGGCGTCGAGCTCGCCTTCGAGCCACGCGCGGAACCCGTCGTAGACCTCCTGGTCGGGACGCGGGCGCGGCCGGGGCGGCATGGCGCCGGCGCGCAGCTTGCGCACCACCTTCTCCCACGCCTCGGGATGGGCCGCGACGTCGGCGACGTCGAGCCGCTCGAACGAGAAGCCGCCGGTCTCCAGACGTTCGTTGTGGCAGGTGGCGCAATAGCGGTCGACGAGGGCCTGGCCGTCGAGCGCGGCGCCGGCCGGCTGATCAGGGCCGGCGGTTCGAGCGGCCGCAGCCGCCTGCCGTCCGGGCGCGGGTGCGGCGCCGGCCGCGGTGACGAGACCAATCGCCAGCGAAGCGAACGCGAAACGGAGGACTCTCGGCATCTGGTGGCCTCGGCGGGGTCCGGCGGCGCTTGCAGTCCGGACGACAGACACCCGCAGAACGGCGCGAAAGCAGCCCGGGGTCTGCGCCGTAAACGTTGCAGGCCCCCTCGCGAGGGTCGATTGGGCGGCAAGCGGAGCCGCCGGCACGATTGACGGGCTAGTTTGAACGAACGAAACACAGCGTGTCAATCGGCGCCCCTGAACCACGCCGCGGCGTACGGGCACGTCGCGCGTTTGAACGAACGAAACACAGCGTGTCAATCGGCGCCGGGCTGCGATAGCATTGACGGTCCGGGGTTCGGAACCCGTCGCGGACCCGCGGGAAACCGCCGGTCGCGGCGCACGAAGCGGCGCCGGAGCAGCACGGGAAAGGACGGCAGGGATGGCTACTTCACGACGACGGTTTCTGACGACGATCGGCGCGGCGGCGGGCGCAGGGGTCTCCGGCGGCGCTCGGGCGGCAGAGCGGACGGGACCGCCCGCCGGCGGTGCACGAGCCGGCGACACCTTCTCGCCCGCGGAGCTCCTCGAACGGCACGCGCGGCAGTCGGCCGCGGTCGGGACGGCGCCGGCCGGCGGGCAGCCGGACCCGCGGATGCCTTCACAGGCCGAGGTCGAGTCGTGGTACACCGATCTCCGCAACTGGGGGCGCTGGGGCGACGACGACCAGAAGGGCGCGGTCAACCTCGTCACCCCGGAGAAGAGCGCCGCGGCGGCCCGGCTGGTGCGGAACGGCCGGCGGGTGTCGCTGAGCCGGGTCTTCGAGCCGGAGCAGCACTTCATCCGCAAGAGTCCGCGTCCGAACGGCGCCGGGGCGTGCGTCGACTACCTCGGCTTCATCTATCACGGCCAGACCGTCACCCACATCGACGCGCTCTGTCACATGTGGGACGTCGACGGGATGTGGCAGGGCCGCGACCCGGACGTCGGTGTGACGACGCAGGGAGCCGCCTGGGGAGCCATCGACGCCTGGAGCGACGGCATCGTCACGAAGGGCGTCCTGCTCGACGTGCCGCGCCACCGGGGCGCACCGCACGTCACGCCGGACCGGCCCGTGCACGGCTGGGAGCTGGAGGAGATCGCAGATGCGCAGGGCGTGAACGTCGAGCCGGGCGACGCGCTGCTGGTCTACAGCGGGAAGGACCCCTACGTCCGCACCGGCGGCGAGTACGGCGGCGGCGACCGGCCGGGGCTCGCCGCGACCTGCGCGAAGTTCGTTCGCGACCACGACGTGGCGCTCCTCGGCTGGGACATGATGGACGCCCGGCCCGACCCCTACAACCTGGCTTTCCCGATGCACGGCGTGTTGTTCAACTTCGGTGTCGCCCTGCTCGACAACGCGCTGCTGGAGCCGTTGGCCGCGGCGTGCGCCGAGGAGGGACGCTACGAGTTCATGTTCATGGGGCTGCCGCTGAAGGTCGCGCGCGGCACCGGGAGTCCCGCGAACCCGATTGCAATGTTCTGACCGCGTCTTCGGGCGAGTCACCGACCCGGCCGACCGATGCGCCGGACCGGACGATGAGAAGAGGAAAGGAAGGCAGAAACATGAAGCGCGTGATTGCCGCCACCGCCAGCGCCGGCATCGCCGTCGTCGGCATCGTCTTCACCACCGGGAACAGCCAGGATCTGATTGCGGCCCGGGCCGCCCGGGCCGGGGCCTGCGACCGGGTGATGGCGCTCTCCATGCCGAACACCACCATCACCGGCGCGGAGGTGGTCGAGGCGGGCGGGTTCACCCCGCCGGGCGGCGGGCGTCCGCCGTCGGCCGCGCAGATGCGCACCTACGCCGCGCTGCCGGCCTTCTGCCGCGTGTCTGCGACCCTGACGCCGTCCGACGACTCCGACATCAAGGTCGAGGTCTGGCTGCCGTCGGAGGGCTGGAACGGCAAGTACCAGGCGGTGGGCAACGGCGCGTTCACCGGCTCGATCCGCCACGGCTCGATGGCCGCGGCGCTCGCGCGCGGCTACGCCAGCAGCTCCACCGACACCGGGCACGTCGGCAACACGGCCAGCTTCGGCCTCGGCCATCCCGAGAAGGTCATCGACTTCGGCTACCGCTCGGTGCACGAGATGACCGTCGTCGCCAAGGCCGCCATCGAGGCCCATTACGACGAGGCGCCGCGCTACTCCTACTGGAACGGCTGCTCGGCCGGCGGGCGGCAGGCGATGAAGGAAGCGCAGCGCTACCCCGAGGACTTCGACGGCATCATCGCCGGCGCCCCGGGCCTCGACTGGACCGGCCGAGCGGGAGGCTCGCTGCGCGTGGCGAAGCCGCTGGAAGCAGACGAGGCGATGCGGCTGCCGGCCCCCGACCGGCAGCTCGTGCACGACGCGGTGCTCGCCGCCTGCGACGCGGAAGACGGGGTGGAAGACGGAGTGGTCGGAGATCCGGAGCGCTGCGACTTCGATCCCGCCACGCTGCGGTGCGAGGGCGACGACGACGAGTCCTGCCTCACCGCGGCCCAGATCAGCACCGTCCGCATGCTCTACTCGTCGCCGGAGAACCCGCAGACGGGGCGGCCCATCACCGGTCTGCTGCCGGGCAGCGAGCTCGGCTGGACGGACTTCGGCTGGACGCGTTCGGCTCGGGCGACCGGGCTGGAGCAGTTCCGCTACCTGACGTTCGCCGATCCGGAGTGGACCATCGACCGCTTCAACTTCGAGACCGACATCGTGCTCGCGGAGGAGCGGGACAACGACACCCTCAACGCGCTCGACCCGAACCTGAAGCCGTTCTTCGAGCGCGGCGGAAAGCTGCTCTCGTACCACGGCTGGAGCGACCCGCAGATCTCGCCGGCCAACGTCACGCAGTACTACAACCGCGTGGTCGACCTGATCGGCAGCCGGGAGGAGGTCCACGACTCCTACCGCCTCTTCATGGCGCCCGGCATGGGCCACTGCGGCGGCGGCGCCGGGCCGAGCCGCTTCGACATGCTGACCGCGCTCGAGCAGTGGGTCGAGGAGGGCGAAGCGCCCGACCACATCATCGCGTCGCGGGTGCGGGACGGCGAGGTGGATCGGACGCGGCCGCTCTGCCCGTATCCCGAGCAGGCGGTCTACACCGGCACCGGCAGCACGGACGAGGCGGAGAACTTCGCCTGCCGCATGCCGTCCGGCGAATAGCCTCCCGGAGAGATGGATGCTCCTGTCCCGGGCAACCGGGCAGGAGCACGCCGGGCGGCGAAGAGTTCCTCCGAAATGTGCGGCTCTCACGGGCGCAGGCCGCACGCAGTTCCGCTTCGAGGAGATTCGATGCAAGCAAGCGCGTGAAGCCTCCCAGTCGACGCGCCGGCGGCGGGCCATCGTGCTCCTCGAACGCGATCGCGACCAACGCCGACGTGTCGACATAGGCGACACTCATTCGTTCCGATCGTCCAGAAACCTCGCCAAGGCCCCCCGGGCGCCGCCCCAACGTTGGGAGGGACCTTTCGGCTGGCCGGAAGGCACGATGGCGGGTCGGCCGGCGTCCAACGTCTCGGACCGGTGAAAGGGATGCGGATCGGGCAGTTCGGCCGTTCGGCTTTCGCCCCTGCGGGAACCGCTCGCCGGTCAGCGCACGTCCGGCGGAACCGGGTCGTCGATGGACCAGTCGGAAATGGTGTTGTCGGCGCCGGTTGCGGTGGACGGATCGGCGCCGAGCTCGAGCAGCAAAGTCTCCATCTCAGGCCAACGCTTGCCGGTGTTGGAGTAGAAGACGCCCTTGGCGATGCGGTACGGGGTCCAGCCCTTCTCGTTGGTCGCCTCGATGTCGGCGCCGTGGTCGAGGAGGAAGCGGACCAGCAGCTCGGAGCCGCGGATGATGGCGCCGTGCAGCGCGGTGTCGCCGTTATCGTCGACGGTCGTGACGTCGCCGCCGAGCTCCAGCGCGTAGCGGACGGCTTCGAGCGCTTCCTCGTTGGTGCCCGGGCTCTCGCCCACCGCCCAGATGCCGACCCCGGCCGCCACCATGAGCGGGGTGGTGCCGTCCTCGTTGGGCAGCAGCGGATCGGCGCCGAGTTCGACGAGCAGGCGCATCATCTCGACGTCCGCCGCCTTCGCGGCCAGCAGGAACGGCGTCGATCCGATCCGGTTCAGGACGTTGCGGTAGCGGTTGTTCGGCTCCTTCTTCATCCGCGCGTTCAGGTCGGCGCCGTGCGCGGCCAGCGTGCGCATGAACTCCAGGTCGGACGTCGAGCCGGTGACGATGGGCGGCGGGTTGTTGAAGCCGAGGTTCGGACGGCGCGTCCACTTGATCTCATGGAGCGCGGTCCAGCCCTGATCGTCGGCGTTCGGATCGGCGCCGGCGTCCAGCAGGTACGCGCCCAACTCGTAATGGCCGTTCTTGGTCGCCAGGACCAGCGCGCTGGTGCCGTCGAACAGCGTCTCCTCCGGACTCGCGCCGGCGTCGACGAGCAGCCGCGTCATGTCGAGGTAGCCGGCCCGCACCGCGAACGTCAGCGGGCTGAAGCCGCCGGTGGAGCGCGCGTGGACATCAGCCCCGCCGGCGAGCAGCGCCTCCGCCGCGGCCAGGTTGTTCTCGGCCGACGCCCACATCAGCGCGGTCTGCCCGCGCCAGCCCTCCGCCCGGTTCGGGTCCGCGCCGCGGTCGAGCAGGAGCCGCACCGCGTCGGCGCGGCCGGTCCGGGACACGGTCATCAGGGCGGTCTCGCCTTCCGGGGTCGCCGCGTCCGGATCCGCGCCGGCGTCCAGCAGCAGCTCGATGAACGCGGCGCTGCCGTTCTCGGCGGCGAGGGCCAGCGGCGTCGCGTCGAAGCGGTTGGCCGCCGCGACCCGGGCGCCGGCCTCGATCAGGACCTGCGCCGTCTCGACATCGTCGTTGAGCGCGGCCCAGTGCAGCGCCGTGGTGCCGTCCCCGTCGGCCGTGTTGACGTCGATGTGGTCAGCGATCAGCGCACGGGCGCGATCGAGGTCGCCTGCCCGCACCGCGTCGATCAGCGGGAGGTCGACCGCCGCCGCCACTACGCCCGACACCCCGACGAACACGACCCATACGACGAGAAGCAGGGCCGCTCCAAGATGCATCGTTCCCTCTCGATACCCCACCGTCATTCGGTCACTTCCTCGATAAGGTCGACTACTTCCCGGCTCGCCGCGAACAACGCCCTTTCGACGCCTCTCCAGTAGCCCCCCGCACTGCGGCGACGACAACTTCCAGTTGTCGGTACGCGGCCGGTAGCGCGCGTATGCCGTGACGTCGGAGAACTTCAGCGTGATCTCTCCCTTTTCTGCTGGTCCCCACCAGAAACCTTGGCCGACACGCACGCACCCGTCACGCAGAGCGGTCAGTTCAAACCCTGCCTCCCCGTGTTCGGCGGGAACGAAGGTATTCATCGTCAAACCCCGGCAAGTCCGTCAACGCCGCCGGTTGCCGTCGTACGACGGCAACCGGCAGTCGGCCGCAGTCCTCCTACACGTCCGTCAGCGCCGTCAGCCGCCCGGTGCTGTCGCCGAGCTTCTCGGCCGGCACGCCCGCCTTGTACAGCATGCTGACGAGCAGGTTGGTCATCGGCGTATCCTTCGGGTAGCGCAGGTGCCGGCCGCCCCGCATTCCGGCCGCCCGGCCGCCGACCGTCAGGACCGGCAGGTCGTAGTGCAGGTGGTCGTTGCTGTCGCCGAGGCCCGCTCCGTAGAGCACCATCGAGCTGTCGAGCAGCGTCCCGTCGCCGTCCGGCGCGTCCTGCAACCGCCCGAGCAGGTATGTGAACAGCTCCACGTGGTGCCGGTTGATCTTCGACAGCTTGGCGAGCTTCTCCGGATCGTTGCGGTGGTGCGACAGCCCGTGGTGCGGGTCGGGCACTCCGATCTGCGGGTAGGTCCGGCCGCCGAGCTCGCGGCCCACCATGAAGGTGAAGACCCGCGTGACGTCGGCCTGGAACGCGAGCGCGATCAGGTCGTACATCAGCCTGACGTGGTCCTCGTAGGCGTCGGGGATGCCGGCCGGCCGGTCGAGATCGTCCGGCAGCGCCGCGCTGGCGCCCTGCGCCTCCGACAACTGGATCCGTCGCTCCACCGCGCGGACCGCATCGAGGTACTGGTCGAGCCGGCGGCGGTCGGCGGCCCCGAGGTCGCGCTCCAGGTACGCGAGGTCGTCGGTCACCGAATCCAGGATGCTGCGGTCCTTGCGCAGCTCCGCCAGCCGCTCGTCGCGCGTCCCGCCGTCGCCGAAGAGGCGCTCGAAGACGACGCGCGGGTTGTTCTCCATCGGCAACGGCGTCGTCGGCGTCCGCCACGCCACCGTGTTCATGTAGACGCAGCTATAGCCGTTCTCGCAGTTGCCGACCAGGAAGTCGAGATCGATGGCCAGCTCCAGCGACGGCAGCGGCGTGTCGGCGCCGATGCCGGCCGCGGCCACCTGGTCTACGGTCACGCCGGCCTCCACGTCGGCCCCCTCGGTGTGCTTCGGATGCACCCCGTTGAGCCAGACCGAGCTGGCCCGCGAGTGCTCGCCGTTGCCGTCGCCGAGCGGCTCGGCCTGGCCGTGGGCGAGGCGCGTGTAGACCAGCGTCTGATCGTGGAAGGGGGCCAGCGGGCCGAGGGTCGGCGACAGCTTCAGGCCGGTTCCCTCGCCCCGCGGCGTCCACGACTGCATCACCGCCCCGTTGGGCAGGTAGATGAAACCGAGGCGCTTGACCGGCGCGGCGGCCGTTTTCGAGATCGCCGACAGGGCCGGCACCATCGCGTCGAGGAGCGGCAGCGCCACGGCGGCGCCGATCCCGCGGAGGAACGTGCGGCGCGGCAGCGCCGTCTTCGTGATGATCATGATGCGGATCTCCTCATCTGGAAGGGCATGCTCTCGACGATGCCCAGGACGATCGACGAGAACCGGGAGTCGTCCCGTTCGGCGTCACGGACGATGGCGCGAACGGCCGGCGCGTCGTAGTGCTCGACGCCGCGGCCGAGCGCGTAGGTCAGCAGCTTCTCGGTCAGGGTGGTCACGAACAGGTCGGGGCGCTTCAGAAGCGCGTCGCGCAGTCCCGCCGCCCCCTCGAACGGTGTGCCGTCGGGCAGGACGCCGGATGCGTCGATCGGGGCGCCGGCCTCGTTGCGCGTGCGGTACCGGCCGACCGCGTCGAACTGCTCCAGCGCGAAGCCGGGCGGATCCATCAGCCGGTGGCAGCTCGCGCAGACCGGGTTGGCGCGGTGCTGCTCCATCGCCTCGCGCATGGAGAGCGGCCGACCCTCGCCGGTCGTCTCCTCCAGCGACGGTACGTCGGGGGGCGGCAGCGGCGGCGGCGTGCCGAGCAGATTCTCCAGCACCCACTTGCCCCGCAGGACAGGCGAGGTGCGGGTCGGATACGCGGTGGCGGCCAGGATGCCGCCGTGGCCGAGCAGCCCGCGCCGCGTCGCGTCCGGCAGCGTCACCCGTCGGAAGTGGCTGCCGTAGACGTTCGGGATGTCGTAGTGGCGCGCCAGCCGTTCGTTGACGAAGGTGTAGTCGGCGGTCAGCAGGTCGAGGACGCTGCGGTCCTCCCGCATCACGCTCTCGACGAACAGCTCGGTTTCCCGCTGCATCGCCCGCCGCAGCGCCTCGCCGAAGTCGGGAAAGCGGTTCTCGTCCGGGACCAGCGCGGGGACGTTGCGCAGGTAGAGCCACTGTCCCGCGAAGTTCTCGACCAGGGCGGACGCGCGCTCGTCGGCGAGCATCCGCCGGACCTGGGCCTCCAGCACATCCGGTTCATGCAAACGCCCGGCCACCGCCGCGTCGAGCAGCTCGTCGTCGGGAATGCTGCTCCACAAGAAGAACGAGAGCCGTGACGCCAGCTCCAGGCCGGTCAACCGGTAGTTCGTGCCGGGAGCGGCATCCGCCGGGTCGCGCACCACGCGGAACAGGAACTCGGGACCGGCCAGCAGCCGCCGCAACGCCAGTTCGATGCCCGCCTCGAAGCCGCCGCCGCGCATGCCGTCGTCGTAGAACGCCAGCAGCACGTCGAAATCGCGATCGGTGACCGGGCGCCGGTAGGCGCGCCGGGCCAGCGTCGACAGGATGTCGCGGGCGCACGCGTGCGCCGCGACTTCGTCGCCGGCGGGCGGCCGGCAGGTGAAGATGCGGGCGCGGCTCGGCGTCTCCACGACGGGCGGCGCTCCGCTCGCCTCGTACGGCCCGGTGATGACCACGCTCTCCAGGTACGGCTGGTAGCGCGTATCGCCGCCGGTGGTGTTCGTGTACGGCCGCAAGTAGGGCTGCCGCAACGTCTCCGGGTACGCCGAGGTCTTCTTGCGGAACGCCACGCGCAACGTCCGGGGGCCGGCCGGCACCGGAACCCGCAGCACCCAGTTCTCGTCGACGCGCCGCTGCCGGACGCGCCACTCGCGGTACTCGGGGCCGTTCCGCGACGCGCCCTCCGGGGCCGGCTCGCCGACCGTGAACGTCTGCAGGTGCTCGCCGTCCAGGCTCACGTCCAGCTCGTGCCGGTCGGTGAACGGGGCTAGGTTGTCGGCGGTGTCGCGGCTGAGGCGCACCCGGATCCGATACTCCGCGTCGACCGGGAAGTTGTAGGGAATCGCCATCCCGCCCCGGGTGCCGAACGGCAGGCCGGCGAGGCGGGCATCCTGCGCGTCGTCGGCCGAGCGGCGGAACGTCAGCGCGGTGGGCGACAGCCCGGGATTGCCGACGGCCAACCGGCTCACCTGCCTGGCCGCCGACAGGTAGCGCTCGAGCAGCGTCGGCGAAACGCCGAGGACGCCGGCAATGTTGTCGAAGCCGTAGCTGCCGTCGTCGGCCGGCAGCAGCTCCGCCACGTCGACGTCGAGCGCCAGCAGATCGCGGACGACGTTGCGGTACTCGGCGCGGTTGAGCCGATGGAACGCTTCCGTGCGGCCCGGGTTCGGGTCGGCTGCCGCGGCGGCGTCCAGCTCCGACTCCAGCCGCGCGATGACCCGGACGTAGGTCGCCGCGTCGGGCCGCGGCCGCGGCGCCGGGGGCATCGCTCCGGCGCGCAGCTTGCGGACCACCTTCTCCCACAGGGCCGGGTCGGCCGAAACGTCGGCTGCGTCCGCAGTGTCGAGCTCCAACCCCGCCGTCCGCAGGCGCTCGTTGTGGCAGGTGACGCAGTAGCGGTCCAGCAGCGCCCGCTCCGGCGTGGTGCTCACCTCCGCGGACGCCGCCTGCTCCGCACCGGCGGGTCCGGCGGTCGCCAGCATCGCGAACACAACGGCGACGTGCAACGGAAAACCCCTGCGCTTCGTCATGAACGACACCTCGCCATGGCCGCGATTGCGGGACGCGGCACCCAACCGTAAACGCACATTCTACCTTCCGGTGCGGATTTCGCAATACCTGCTGCCGTCCGGTTCGGGCGGGCGCACAGCAGTGCGCTCGGAGGTTTAAAGCGGCGCCGGACGGGGAAGGTCAACTCCGGTTGCGAAGAAGCGCTTCCAGTTCAGCCGCGCGTTTCAGCGGCCGCGCGGGCAGCGGCTTCCGTCACGCGGCCCTCGGCTTCCTCGTCGTGGCTGCGCAGATCGTCGCCGGTCGCCCCCTGCAGACGCGCCGGCAGATCTCCAAGCTACCACACGCTGCGACGCCGCTTCCAAAGTCAGGGCGTCCGCAGGGCGAGGTAGAGCACATATCGCGCCAACCGTCCGAGCGACGTGACCGTATTCCGACGTGAAGGTATGGCGCAACGGTCGACCGCGCGCGACGCGGCATGGCGGCTCCCTGAAGCCGAGCCGCGTGCACTGCTTGAAATTGCGACGGAAGCGGCCGGACAGCACGGGGCCCGCGCATCAATCAATCGAAGATCCCGAGCTGCAGCTTCGCCGCGTCGGACATCCGATCCTTGTCCCACGGCGGCTCCCAGACCAGGTCGACGCGGGCGTCGGCGACCCCTTCGATCCCCTTGACCTTGCCCTGCACCTCGGCCGGCAGCGTGACCGCCGCGGGACATCCCGGAGCGGTCAGGGTCATCCGGATGACGGCCAAGCCCTGCCTGTCGACCACGATGTCGTAGATGAGACCGAGCTCGTAGATGTTGACCGGGATCTCCGGGTCGAACACCGTCGAGAGCTGCTCGACGATCTGCGGCTTGAGCTCCAGCGTCCTGACCGGGTCTGGCTCTATCGGCGGCGGGGGATCCGATGACGAGGCGGTCGCCTGTCCTGCGCCCGGACTCGCCGGATCGGGACCGGTCAGCGCGCTCGTATCGAACATCGACGGCGCCGGCGGTCCGTCGGAAGCCGGCAGCGGCGAAGCAGTCGGGGCCTGGGGCGGCGGCGCGGACCCGTCCACGTGCGGCGGAATGACCGGCTGACTTCCCGACGACGTTGCCACTTTCGACTCATCCCCGCCGGCCGCGTCCGATGCCCCTCCTCCGGCAGCGGCGAAGGTGGGCGCCGCGGCAGCCGTGGATGCTCCGGCCGCACCCGCGGTCGCCTGTCCGAACCCCATCGAACCGGCTCCCGCGACATCTTCCGCCCCCGCGGGCCGGTCACCATTCCCGCCGCCGGCGCCGAGCGGCGGCGGCACGTCGTCGATCTTCAGAATGCCCATGCGCTTTCCAGGAACACCATACCACGCGCGGAACGGCTGGGGGCCTTCCATCACGGACCCCCCCGCAGACGGATCTGAGTTGACATATTTTCAGTACGTATTCATACTTGCCGTATGCGCATGGGTGAACGCGGCCAGGTTACGGTTCCGAAGGATTTGAGGGACAAGTTCGGATTGAAGCCTCACGACGAAATCGCTTTCCTCGAATCGGGAGGCGAGCTCGTCCTGCGCAAGAGGCGGGCGCCGGCAGTGGAACACGGCATTCGCCGGTGGATCGGTCGAATCGGGCGGATGCCGGAGTCCGTGGACGAGTTCATCGACGACTTGCGCGGACGATGATTACGGCCGTTGACACCAGCGTCCTGCTGGACGTGCTGCGCCCCGATCCGCACTTCGTCGATCCATCGCTGGCGCTGATCGAGGCGAGCACGGCCATGGGTCCGCTCGTCATGTGCGATCCGGTGTACGCGGAGCTGGCGGCCAGCTTCGAGCGAGCGGCGGAGCTGGACGCTTTCCTTGCGGACGCAGGGATTCGCCGCGAGTCGCCCAACGGTAGAGCGCTGTTTCTGGCGGGACGGATGTGGCGGGCGTATCGTTCCTCCGGCGGCGGGAGGGAACGAATCATCACCGATTTCCTGATCGGCGCCCATGCCCGGGTACAGGCCGGCCGTCTGGCCACCCGTGACCGCGGCTTCTACCGTCGCTACTTCGACGGCCTGACAGTCGTCGAGCCGTGAACCGACAGCCTGCCGACTGACGCGGCCGGGCGCCGGGAATCGGGAACCTCCACCGCCTACTCCGTCGACACGACCTCGTGGCGGTCCTCGACCGCGGCCCGCAGCGTGTGCCAAGCGAGGCTGGCGCACTTGACGCGGGTCGGGTAGTCGCGCACGCCCGCGAAGACCGCCAGCTTGCCGAGGCGCGCGTCGTCGACCACCTCGGCGTCATCGGTCACCAGCGCGAGGAACTGCTCGAAGAGGCGGCGCGCCTCGCCGAGCGTCCTGCCCTTGACCGCGTCGGTCATCAGCGACGCCGACGCCTTCGAGATGGCGCAGCCGGTGCCGAGGAAGCTGACGTCCGCGATCGTCTCCCCGTCGAGGTTGACGTAGACGGCGAGCTGGTCGCCGCAGAGCGGGTTGTAGCCGTCGGCGTGCCGGTCGGCCCCGTCGAGCTCGCCGAAGTTGTGGGGATGGCGGTTGTGGTCGAGGATGACCTCCTGGTAGAGGTCGCGCAGGTCGCTCATACGGGGAACATCTCCCGCACGCGATCGAGGGCGCGCACCAGCGCGTCGATCTCCTCGTGCGTGTTGTACATGGCCACCGAGGCGCGGGCCGTGGCCGGGACGCCGAAGCGGTCCATGACCGGCTGCGTGCAGTGGTGGCCGGTGCGGACGGCGACCCCCTCGGTGTCGACGATGGTGCCGACGTCGTGCGGGTGCGCCCCCTTCATGACGAAGGCGAGGATGCTCGCCTTGTTCGCGGCGGTGCCGATCAGCCGCAGCCCCTTGACGTCCGACAGTGCCGCGGTGCCGTAGGCCAGCAGGTCCGCCTCGTGCGGCGCAATCGCCGCGAAGCCGATCCCCTGCAGGTAGTCGATGGCCGCGCCGAGGCCGACGACGCCGGCGATGTGCGGCGTGCCCGCCTCGAACTTTTGCGGCAGGTCGGCGTAGGTGGTCTTTTCGAACGTCACCGAGCGGATCATGTCGCCGCCGCCCTGGTACGGCGGCATCCGCTCCAGCCACTCCTCGCGGCCGTAGAGCACCCCGATGCCGGTCGGCCCGTAGAGCTTGTGGCCGGTGAACACGTAGAAGTCGCAGTCGAGCGCCTGCACGTCGACCGGCATGTGGTAGACCGCCTGCGACCCGTCGATGAGCACGGGCACGTCGCGGCGCTTCGCCATCCGGACGATCTCGCGCACCGGGTTGATGGTGCCGAGCGAGTTCGACAGGTGCACTACGGAGACGAGCTTCGTGCGCGGCCCCAGCAGCCGCTCGAACTCGTCGAGCTGCAGCGTGCCGCGGTCGTCGATCGGCGCCACCCGGAGCTGCGCGCCCACCTGCTCGCACAGGAGCTGCCACGGGACGATGTTCGAGTGGTGCTCCATGTGGGTGATGAGCACCTCGTCGCCCGGTCCGACCTGCCGCCGGCCGAAGCTCTGCGCCACCAGGTTGATGCTCTCGGTGGAGTTGCGCGTGAAGACGATCTCGCGCGACGCGCGGGCGTTGACGAACCGCTGCACCTTGATGCGCGCGGCGTCGTAGGCGGCGGTCGCCTCCTCGCTCAGCGTGTAGACGCCCCGGTGGATGTTGGCGTTGCCGTCGCCGTAGTAGCGGGCCAGCGTGTCGAGCACCTGCCGTGGCTTCTGGGTGGTGGCGGCGTTGTCGAGATAGACGAGGCGGTGCTCGCGAACCATCCGCGAGAGGATGGGGAAATCCTGGCGGATGCGCTCGACGTCGAGCGCCGGCGGCGCCGTAGCGGCGGCGACCTCCGTGACGCTCACCGCAAGCACCCCTGCAAACAGTTCCGGCTGCGTCTCACGGCAACCGGAACGTAGCGGAAATGCCGCCCGGTCCAGGCTCCGCCGTCACCCGTCCACATGGAACGACCCTCCCCCCGATCCGGGCAGTTGCGCCAGCAGCAGGTCGTCGAGCTGATCGCGGATCGGCTCGATCGCGATGTGGTTCAGCAGGTCGCCGGCGAAGGCGTGGATGAGCACGCTCCGCGCCTGCTCCGGCCCCAGCCCGCGGGCGCGCAGGTAGAACAGCGCATCCTCGTCGAGCTGCCCCACCGTGGCGCCGTGCGTGCACTTGACGTCGTCGGCGAAGATCTCCAGCTCCGGCTTCGTGTTGATCTGCGCGTCCTCGGAGAGCAGCAGCGCCTTGTTGGTCTGCCTGGCGTCGGTCTTCTGGGCGTCGATGGCGACGATGATCTTGCCGTTGAAGACGGCGCGCGCCTCCCCGTCGAGGATCCCCTTGTAGAGCTCGTGGCTCGAGCAGTGCGGCTGCGCGTGGTGGATCGTCGTATGGTTGTCGACCAGCCGGCGGCCGTTCGCCAGATACAGGCCGTTGAGCGTGCACTCCACCCCTTCGCCGTCGAGCTGCGCCACCACGTCGTTCCGCACGATGGCGCCGCCGAGGCTGACCGCGTGCGACGAGAAGTTGGCGGCGCGGCCGAGCCGGACGTGCATGGAGCCGACGTGGTACCCGGCGGGACTCTCGCGCACCAGCTTGTAGTGGTCGACCACGGCGCCCGGTCCCGCAATCACTTCCGTCACCACGTTGGCCAGGTACGGCGACTCTCCGCCCCCGCCGTGGTTCTCCACGATCCGCACCTGGGCGTTCTCGCCGACGACGATCAGGACGCGCGGGTGGGTCATCACCGGTTCGCCGCCGGGGGGCGGCGACGTGACGAAGAGCAACTGGATCGGCTGCTCGACCACGGCGCCGGCCGGCACCCGCAGGACCGCGCCGTCGTGGAGGAGCGCCGTGTTGAGCGCCGTGAACGCCTCGTTCTCGATGCCGGCGCCGGAGGCCAGGTGCGACTCGACCGCCTCCCGTATCGTTACCGTCCCCACGGAGTCCGACGCGAGCACGTCGGCCAGGCTCAGCACATCGACGCCGGCCGGCAGCGCGGAAACGTCCGAGGCCGGCGCGACGCAGCGGCCGTTGATGAACGTCAGCCCGGCGCCCACGCCGGGCAGGACGTGCGGCACGGTATCGGCCTTGGCGGCCTCGCGCTCGGCCGGCGCGGCGAGGGTGAAAGCGGTGTTGGCGATCGGCGCGACGTTGGTGAACCGCCACGCCTCGAGCCGCGTGGTCGGAATCCCGAGCGCGGTGAAGCGCTCGAAGGCGCGGCGCCGCAGATCGACGACCGCATCCGGCGCGGGCGCGGTGCGGCGCACCGCCTCGCAGGCGTCGGCGTACGCTTCGGCAGGGGCGAGTGTCGTCATCGGCACTCCGCTACGCGCCGACCTGCTCGGCGACGCCCTCGATCCAGCCATAGCCCTTCTCCTCGAGCTCCAGCGCCAGCTCCTTGCCGCCCGACTTGACGATGCGGCCGTCCGACAGCACGTGGACCACGTCCGGCACGATGTAGTTCAGCAGCCGCTGGTAGTGGGTGACCACCAGGATGGCGCGCTCCGGGCTGCGCATCGCGTTGACGCCGGCCGAGACGGTCCGCAGGGCGTCGATGTCGAGCCCCGAGTCGGTCTCGTCCATGATCGCGAGCCGCGGCTCGAGGACCGCCATCTGGAAGATCTCGTTGCGCTTTTTCTCGCCGCCGGAGAAGCCCTCGTTGACCGGGCGCTTCAGCAGGTCCTGGTCGATGTGGAGCACCTGCATCCGCTCCTTGACCAGAGCCATGAAGTCCATCGCGTCCAGCTCCGGCTCGCCGCGGTGCTTGCGCACCTCGTTGAGCGCCGCCTTGAGGAGATAGGCGTTGTTGACGCCGGGGATCTCCACCGGATACTGGAACGCGAGGAAGATCCCCTCCCGCGCGCGATCCTCCGGCTCCATCTCCAGCAGATCCCGGCCTTCGTAGGTGATCGAACCGCCGGTGACTTCGTACTCTTCCCGACCCGCCAGCACCGCGGCGAGGGTGCTCTTGCCGGAACCGTTCGGCCCCATGATGGCGTGCACCCCGCCCGCCTTCACCGACAGGTCGATGCCCTTCAGAATGCCCCGGCCGGCGACCGAGGCGTGCAGATTCGTGACTTCGAGCATGCTGTGTGACGTCCTCCCCGGCTCGGAAATCGTCGCCTGGCGGCTCCGCTCGCCGCCGAACCAACCCTCACTCGCGTTCTACGGCGCAGCCCCCTGACGCTGGATCGACAGGCTGCGGGCGAGACTGACCGACTCACCCGCCGACCGCGGGTGCGGTCCGCCTCCCTACCCGACGCTGCCCTCGAGGCTGACGCCGAGCAGCTTCTGCGCCTCGACCGCGAACTCCATCGGCAGCTCGCGGAAGACCTCCTTGCAGAAGCCGTTGACGATCATGTTGACCGCGTCTTCGGTCGACAGGCCGCGCTGGCGGCAGTAGAAGATCTGGTCCTCGCCGATCTTCGAGGTCGACGCCTCGTGCTCGACCTGCGACGACGTGTTGCGCACCTCCAGGTACGGGAAGGTGTGCGCGCCGCACTTGTCGCCGATGAGCAGCGAGTCGCACTGCGAGAAGTTGCGCGCCCCCCTGGCGTTCTTCCCGATCCGCACGAGGCCGCGGTACGTGTTCTGCCCCTTGCCGGCCGAGATCCCCTTCGAGACGATCGTGCTCCGCGTGTTCTTCCCGAGATGCAGCATCTTGGTTCCGGTGTCGGCCTGCTGGTGGTTGTTGGTGACGGCGACGGAGTAGAACTCGCCGACCGAGTTGTCCCCCTGCAGGATGCAGCTCGGGTACTTCCAGGTGATGGCCGAGCCGGTCTCCACCTGGGTCCAGGTGATCCTGGCGTTCGTCGACGCCTTCCCGCGCTTGGTCACGAAGTTGTAGATGCCGCCCTTGCCGTCCTTGTCGCCGGGGTACCAGTTCTGCACCGTCGAGTACTTGATGGTCGCGTCGTCGAGCGCCACGAGCTCGACCACCGCCGCGTGGAGCTGGTTCTCGTCCCGCATCGGCGCCGTGCAGCCCTCCAGGTAGCTCACCGTCGCGCCCTCGTCGGCCACCAGCAGCGTCCGCTCGAACTGCCCCGTCTGCGCCGCGTTGATGCGGAAGTACGTCGACAGCTCCATCGGGCACTTCACGCCCTTCGGGATGTAGGCGAACGAGCCGTCGGAGAAGACCGCCGAGTTGAGCGCGGCGTAGAAGTTGTCGGAGGCCGGCACCACCGAGCCGAGGTACTTCCGCACCAGGTCCGGACGGTCCCGCACCGCCTCCGAGAACGAGCAGAAGACGATGCCGAGCTCGGCCAGCTTGTCCTTGAACGTGGTCGCGACCGACACCGAGTCGAACACCGCGTCGACGGCCACCCCGGCCATCACCTTCTGCTCCTCGATCGGCACGCCGAGCTTGTCGAAGGTCGCCTTGATCTCCGGATCGAGGTCGTCGAGGCTCTCCAGCTTCGGCTTCTGCTTCGGGGCGGAGTAGTAGATGACGTCCTGGAAGTCGACCGGCGGGAAGCGCACGTTGTGCCACGTCGGCTCGGTCATCGTCCGCCAGATGCGGAACGCGTTCAGCCGCCAATCCAGCAGCCACTCGGGCTCGCCCTTCTTGGCCGAGATGATCCGGATGATCTCCTCGTTCAGCCCCGGCGGGACCGCCTCGGCGTCGATGTCGGTGACGAAGCCGTACTTGTAGTCCTGGTTCGCGAGCTGCTCGATGTTGTCGGTCGAGGTCGCCATGACGCCTGCTCCCGGTTGACGCGACACCGCCGGCCGCCCCGGGCGGTCGGAATGCCGCGGTCGATGGTCGATCCGCATTCCCGACCAGAATGGTCGGATATTGGATTCTACCGAATCGGCGGGCGCTCGCGCAACCGAGGCGTTCCAGGTCCGGAACTCGCCGGCGAGCGGATGCTCCCAGGCCAGGTCGCCCCGCCCTGGTCGGCTACCAAGCCGAGGCGGGTGATCGGCTGGAAGGCGGAGTTTCCGGGGCTCGGGCGCGTCGAGTTGCGCTTCGAGTGACCGTTGCGGACCGATTTCATTCCAGCAGCGCCTTGAACACCCCGTCGGCCGGGTCGCTGTAGAACTCGACGTTGATCTTCGTCCACAGGTCGTCCGGCAGATCGTTCAGGGCCCGCCGGGCGGACACCGGCATGAGCAACGTGGCGGCCTGCTTGTCCACCGCGAGTTCCGCGACGGCGACGGGGTTGGGGATCAGCGCCATCGACCCGCCCAGGTTCAGCGGTCCGACGACGATCGTCCCGCCGCGCGTGCTGCGCTCCAGCAACCCGCCCACGCAGGCGACAAGGACCGGCAGCCCGAGTCCGGCGCCCGACGTGTCGGCGTCGAACGGCCGGAGCTGGACGGTGTACTCGTGGGCCCGCGGGTCGCGGTCGCCGAGCAGCTCCCCGGCCCGCGCGTAGAGGTTCTGCTCGCCCACCTTGACGCTCTCCCGGAACGCGGGCGGCACGGGGTGGTTCAGGACCTTCGCGCCGCTGCCGGGGCCGGCGGCGATCTCGATGCGATAGAGGCCCGCGCCGGTCCCGCCCCGGCCGGGGCCGATCGCCCACACCTGTCCGGGCGGCAGCGGATCGCCGTCGATGGCCTCGTCGCTGTGCAGCTCCGGGGTCGAGACGAACTGCTCGACGCCGTCGACGCCCAGCGTGAAGGAGAAGTGCGTGTTGCGGAACTCGCTCTTCAGGCAGCGCTTCTGCTGCTCCTTCACGCGCCGGCGCGATTCCAGGGCCAGCCGCACGATCCACTCCAGGTCGTCGTCCGGCACGGGCTGGTCCGGATCGGGGAACAGCAGCTTCACGAGACCCGAACAGGTCTTGTGCACCGCTTCCACGTCGCGCCCGCTCAGGGCGCCGCCCCAGAACACCCGGTTCTGGAGCACCGAGACCCGGCTGGTCTGCCGCAGGCGGGTCCAGCATTCGCTCAGGAAGTCGCTCACCAGCCCGAAGTGGTCGGTCAGGTGATCGGCCGGGTTCAGCTTCGGGAAGTTCCAGCCGGGCGCGTAGGCGTGGAAGCAGGCGATGCCGGGCGGCGTCGCGAACCACTGCGCGCGGTTCCAGTGCCAGGGGGCGCGGACCACGTCGGGAGCGGCTTCCCCGGCCATCACCGCGCAGCGCGCCCAGCGGCTCTCGGTCAGGTGCTTCGGCAGATCCACCTTCGGCAGGCCGCCCGGCAGCAACAGCCACCCGTGATCCGTCACCACGCGCACCGACGTCCAGCCGGCGTCGAGCACGCGCTCGATCCGTTCCGCCACGCGCTCCAGCTCCGCGTCGAGATGGCGTGCGAGCTGCGCGCCCCGCTGGTGACCGAGGGTGTCGAACTCACCGGTCTCCAGCCAGCCCCGCGCCGGGTGGGTCCGGGGCGCGCCGTCGCCGCCGCCCGCCAGGATCTGGTACCCGCGGGCCTCCAGCGCGGTACGCAGAGCGGGCGCATCGGCCGGGCGCGCACCGGGCGCATCGGCCGGTTTGCCGCCGACCCGCATCCGCGCGCCGAATGCCTGCCCCAGCACGTCGCCCTCGATCTCTCCCGCCACGGGTGTCACCGCCGGTTTCCCCGTGCCGGTCACCGTCGGCAGCGCCGCCCAGCGCCGATCCAGGTCCACCCGGTAGCCACGGCCTTCGATGCGTTCCGCCAGGCGCTGCGCCAGATCGAAGCGCAGGCCGTCCACGAAGAGCAGACAGCCGTCGTCGTCCGCGTCGACGGTCGGCTGCCCACCGTTGCCCGGCAGAGGCCGGCGTTCGAGCGCCGCCTGAAACGCGCGGGCCGACGCCTCCAGCCACGGCAGCAGCAGGTGGCGCGCCGCCGCCGCCACGCACGCTTCGTCGGCGATGGGCGCTGCGGCCACCGCCTGCCACGCCCCGAGGTCGGCCTGCCACCCCCGCTCCAGGTAGGCCGCCGCCACGTCCGCGGGCTCGGTTCCCCCCAGGGCCCGCCGGGCGGCGGCGGCCAGACTCGCAAGCGGCTTCAGGACCTCCGCCATCGGCGCCAGGCCCAGGCGCGCCCACACCCAGGTGCGCCGTTCGCCGTGCGTCCGCTCCAGGGCGGCGACCGCCTCGCGGTGGGGGTGCGCCGGCAGTTCCGTCAGGGCGCGCCGCACCGTCTCCTCGTCCTGCTCGTTCAGGTCCGGCCAGCGTTCCCGTTCCTCCCAACGGAAAGTGCCCGCCGGCGCGCTGCGCCGCAGGAGGCCCGCAACGTCCCCGTAGCTGGCGGGCGCCTCGGTGAACCGCTCCCACACCGCGGCCCAGGCTCCCTCGCCCTTCGCCATGCGTTCCCCGGCGACGACGTCCGCCTCCTGCGCCGGACTGAACCCCAGCTCGTCCCGGCAACGATTGCAGAACGCGTGCCAGCCGTTCTCTCCCAATCGGGTCCGCGTCGTGTCCGGGTCGCCCATCCACCGCAGCAGATCCCGGATGACGTCGCCGGCCAGCATGCGATCGAAGTCGTCCGCCTCCAGGCGGCGTCCTTCGAGTTGCGCCGCCGGCGTCAGCGCCACCTCCTCCAGCGCCCGCAACAGCGCCTCCGACGTGGCCCGGTCGCCAGCGACGTCCAGGCCGAGCGTCTTCCGGGACGTCAGGAAGGCGTTCACGGTCCAGTCGCTGCCGTTCGGCCGGCGCCACAGGGCGCCCCGGAACAGCAGCTCGACCAGCGGCTGCAGTCCGTCCGGGCACTCCTCGCCGGCCCGCAGGTCCTGGCGCGCGACGCCCGGCAGATGGACGATGGGCGGTCGGTCATCCGGCAGCTTCGGTTCGTCGAGCGCGCGGTCGACGACGCAGCGCACCCAGACGGCCGGACCGGTGCGCCGCCCGGGGTCGTAGTCGCCCAGGACGAGATATTCCTCGACGCGCCGCAGGAGCAGATCGACCAGCGGCAGCCATTCGCGCTTCGGATCCGTCCACAGGATCGCGGCCGGGCGCGTCTGGCCGTCCAGCGGCGTGTCCCTCGCGCGGAGGCTGGCGATCAGACGGTCGAGGACGGCCTCCGGGGCGCCTTTCTCGACGATTCTCTCGTGCGTAGCCATCACGTTGGACCGTCACCAGGCTCCGCGGCGCGGATCGTCGACCGCGGCCCGTTGCCGAACCTCTCGTACAGCAGCGGCCTGCCCGAAAGGCACACCCGGGAGGGTTGCGCGAAAACCCTCCGCTCGAAGCTGACGTGACGCATGTCCGCCCAACGTATGCAATGTGTCAACGTGTTGCTACGTTGTGCTACTGTGCCTTGATGCGGAGGATTACCCAACGACAACTCCGAAACGAATCCGCGGCGGTCGTCGACCAGTACGTCGATGTCTGACCGTCCGTCCGGATCGGCGGCGCCAATCGGCTCCCGCGGCCTGCTGGACACGTCCGTGGTGATCGATTTCGACAGCGTCGACACCGCGTTGCTCCCGGACGAAACGGCGATATCGGCCATCACCCTCGCGGAACTCGCCGCCGGTCCCCACGCGGCCCGCGACGACGCGGAGCGGGGCCGGCGCCAGGACCGTCTGCTGTGGGCGGGCTCGCAATGGGATCCATTACCGTTCGGGCTGTCGAGCGGCGCCGTCCCGGCGCGGAGATGCTCGATCAGGCGGTCGAGGAAGGTGTCCGGCGCCGGACGGGGGCCGGGCCGCTCGTGAGCGCTCAAGTCCGCCCCCCCACGTGCTCCGAACCGCCTTCCACCGCCTCGCAGGCCGCCATCTCCCAGCCGTGGAACACGACGGCCAGGCCGACGTGCCGCACGGAAGGATGGCGCCGGCGCAGATTGTCGTCCGCGAGATAGCCCCGCACCTGGTCCGCGGCCTCCTGCGTCTTCTGCGCCACGGCGGATTCGTCCAGCGTTTCCCGCCGCTTCAGGTACTTGATCTCGAGCACGTAGCCGAAGGCCACGCCGGGGTAGCGGGCCGCGAACGGCTCCAGGTAGAGATCCGCGCAGCCCTTGTTCAGCTCGTGCTCCGCGTGGATGAGGAACTGGTCCACCAGGCTGAAGTGGGCGGCGAGAAAGGCGTGCACCACCTTCTCGCCGTCGACGTAGTCGCGGATCCCGGTCTGGCGCCGAATGGCGTCGCGCAGGTGCTCCAGGGCCGGGCGCCAGACCCCGTCGTAGGCCATGCCGCGCACCAGACGGGCAAAATCGTAGGCGTCGACGGAGAACACGCCCACGTCGTGCCAGGCGTCGCGCAGGTAGCCGTACATCAGCCGCCGCACGGTCTGGTTGGGAACGCCCAGGCGCGGCGTGTCGCGGGAAGCGTCCTGAAAGCTCAGCAGGCCGAAGTAGTACAGCAGGGAGAGGAAGTTCTCGCGCTGGTCCAGCCGCTCCAGCGGAAAGCCGGGTTGCACCCGGGCGTCCACCCGTCCTTCGCCGATGACGTGCCGGAGCAGCTCGAAGTTGCCGTTGAGCTGCCGGCCGACCACGAGCAGATGACGCAGCTTGCCGTAGTCGATGCGGATGTTGGTGTCGATCAACTCCCGCGGCATGGACCGGTTCGGGACGGATTCGCTCAGATAGTAGAGGACCATGTCCGTGTTGTAGAGATCGCCCTCCGCCTCCTCGGCGAATCGATAGCCGTTGTACCACTCCCGCATCACGTCCAGGGCGGCGTCCACGTCCTGGTCGAGCACCCCGTGGTCCCGATACTGGTCCAGCAGGCCCCGCACCTCGTCCTCGGTGAACCCCAGCAGGTCGTTGAACTCCGGCCGCAGGCTGACGTTCTTGCCGATGTTGAAGCCGCTGGTCACGTCGTCCAGGGTGACGGGCGAGACGCCGGTGATGAACAGGCGCTCCAGCCCGCCGCACCCCGCCTCCGTGCCGGCCTTCAGGGTGGCGAAGAAGTTGCGGTAGAAGCCGCCGCCGTGCGTGAAGCGCTGGTAGGCCGCCTCGCCGTGGTGGGCCAGCACCGTGTTGGCGAAGTTGTCGTACTCGTCGATGAGCGCGTAGAGCGGAACGCCGTGATCGCCGGCGAACGTGAACAGCTCGTTGAGCTGGCCGTTGATGGACGCCGGCGAGCGGATGCGCCGAACCGCCGTCTCGGGGAACAGATCCGGGTTCCGCTCCAGCGCGGCGCGGAGCCGGAGCTGGCAGTACTCCTCGAAGTGGTGCTCCAGACCGTCGAGGGCGGTCCTGAACGCCGAGAAGTTGAAGCGCACGACGACGTAGCGGCCGCGGTGCTCCGTGGGCCGCCGGCCGACGTCGGTGCCGCCGAACACGGCGTCGAACTCGTGGGCCCAGGCGCGGTCGTAGTAGTGCTCCAGCAACGACACCCAGCAGGTCTTGCCGAAGCGGCGCGGCCGGATCAGGACGGCGTGGTCCTCCTGCTCCAGCGCGTGGAGAAACCGCGTCTTGTCCACGTAGAGGCGGCGTTCCAGGCGGATGCGCCGGAAGTTGGCCACGCCGTAGGGAATGCGGGGATAGCCTGTCATCAGCGGGCGCCTGCCTGACGCCATGCGTCGATCTGCTCCGTGAGCCCGACGCTGAACGCGACCATCTCACCACGGGCCGCTTCGGTTTCCAGCCGGCCGGCGATCCGCGCAATCTCCGGCGCGGTCCGCGTCAACTCGTTGGCCAAGGCCCGCACCATCGCCTTCGGCACGTCCTGCCGGCGGGTCGTCAGGTCCCCGGCGAACGTCTGCTCGATGGACGCCAGACGGGCGCGCAGGTCCTGCACGGTCAGTCCGTACTCCCGCGCGTACTCGTCCGGCCGGTCCCGGACGGCGCTCCAGATCCACGCTTCCGGCGCGCTGCGGCCCGGCAGAAACAGGGGTTCCAGCTTGTGGCCGTACTGGCTCGCCGCCTCGACCAGGGCGGGCGCCCGGTCTTCCGCATCGCCGTCGAGCACGAAGACGAAGCCGGCCAGCGGCAGGATGCGGCGGGCGAACAGCAGCAGATCGGGAGTGATTTCCTCCGCTTCGAACGTCCCGCGACCGAGCTGCAGAATGCCGCGCACCTCGGCCGGATTCGTGAGGTTCGCGAGCGTGCGGAGGTACAGCGCTCGTTCGGGCTGCCGGACGTCTTTCCGGCCCATGAAGCTCCGGCTCCACGACCGGCCCTTCTTCCAGACCATCGAGTAGCGGACGCCCGCGGCGAGATAGTAGAACTCCAGTGCGGTCCCGCCCGCCTCGTCGACGAACCCGCCGTCACCGCCGCCGGTGAGGCCCGGAAACAGCGCGGCCGGCGTGTACGGGCGGGCGCTTCGACCGGCCGGCGCATACGCCGCCGCACACGCGAACAGCACCGTGGACTTGCCGCACCCGTTCGGTCCGGCGATCACGGACACCGGATAGTCGAACGCCACCCGCAGGTTGCGAATCCCGCGCAGGTTCTTCAGCCGAACCTCGTCGAGGAAGTCGTTCTGCACCTGCTTCCTCGCCCGCAGCGAGTCCCACGTCTTTCGCAACGACGCGTCAAGAATGGACATCGCAGGGTGTCTCCCGTCCGACGGTTCGCCCGCGCACGCTCGTCATGTGGAACCCTCGGCGGCCGGATCCGCCGCGTAGATCGTCAATCGCAACTCGTTGCCGAACAGCTCGTACACGGGCTCCCTGCCCGAAAGGCGCCGGCTGCGCACGAGGATGGCCGGCACGCCGTCGCCGGCGCCGACCATCAACGTCGAACGGAGACTCTCGATTCCTTCCGGAACGGGACACCGGGCCAGGAGGTTGGCGAGCGCGGGATTCCTCGTGCTCCGTTTGCGGGAGAGATCGGCGACGCCCATGGAGTCGGGCAGCGCGCCCGGCGAGTACAGCTCGATCCGGTCCGAGAACATCCGGAGGCGAACCTTGGAACCCCGAATCGAGTAGTCACGATGCGCGACGGCGTTGACCACCGCCTCGAACACCGCCGCGAGGTCGTACTGCGGCCAGTCGCGCCGCCCCATGTGCTTGGACGCCTCGACCCGCTGATTTCGCGCCACGAACCGGCAGGCGTATTCGATCTGATCGTCGATCGGGCCATCGTTGTCTTTCGCGTCGAGCTGATAGCGCGGTGATCGCAACGCCGCGCTGACGCTGTCGCCACGGTACGCCACCGACTGGATGAACGCCTGCGGCAGCCAGCGTTGCGGCCAGCGCGTCCCGAACAGCAGGCCGGTGACGGTGGGGCGCAGCACGCCCGCTTCGTCTTCCGCAATCATGTCCAGCTTCACGAGCGCCGCCTTCCGGTCGCCGCCGGCGTCAGATCTCACGAATCGATCCACCAGACGCGGATCGAGGTCGTCGAGGGAGGCATCCACGACGACCTGCCGGTCGACCTGCCGGTCCAACTGATCGCGTTGCTTGAACAGCCGCACGAGGGCCGCGGTGTCCATCTCGCGCACCGAGTCTCCGACGCGACGGAGGTACCCGCCGGGGCTACGATGCACACAGACCCCGCGCGGAACCTCGAACTTGAGCACCGACCGCATCCGGCCATCGGCGTCAGGCAACTCCAGCTTCTCGACGACCGGCACGAGCGGCGGATCGATGGCGTCGCGTCCAACTTCCCGGACGTATTGCATGACCGCATCGAGATGCTCGATTGGGATGCCGGTCACCGCACGCGGTTCGTCGGACATGCCCAGCAACAGGACGCCGCCGGTGGAGTTGGCGAACCGGCCAGAGCGTCGGCCAACTCGTCACCACTTGGCTCCTTGATCCGATTTGCGAAGACGATCACCTTCTTGAACTCCAGAGAACTGTCCTCCCCGAGCTGGATCTTCCGGAGGAACTCCGCTGTCGCGTCAGCCATCACCGCACTTCTTCTCCAGATCCTCCGGTCGTCCTTTCCGCCCTCGTCCAGGCTCCACACACAAACGCTCTGAGTCGACGCCGCCGCGAGCCGTCCACAACACGCCGGATTCAACTCACACCACTACTGTTCCCTCGCAACTACTCGTCACAAGTCGACGGTGTGCTCTTCCCTCATTGGCCTTCCGCCTCGATGATCGACCAGACGGTCCGATACGTCGGTCCCAGACCACCCAGCGCTTGGCGCCAAGGGCTTTCCCCTCCTGTCCTCAACCGTGCACGTATCTCCGCAATTGAGGTGTCGGACGACACGTCGAGAGCAGTCGCCAACGGCTCCGCCGCCTTTCTGGGCACACCGACAAGCCGAAGGGCCAGTGCTTCGTCCGTGTTGACGCCGTAATAGACCTTTCCCGGCAGGTTTCGCAGCGAGCGCTTCTCCGTCTCATCCAGTTCCTCGAACTTCTCGCGAAACGTGAGCGTCTGGAGGGCGGCCAAGCCCCATGAGGCTGTTTGCGTCAACCTGCCGAACAGGCGCTGGCAGCACTTCGTCATCGCCGCCGTGAAGTCCGGTTGCCCCCTGCTATCGATGACCTGGAAGTAGTCTGCCGCCATTTCGGCCAGAGATCGCCCGTGAACCCAATCGCAGACGACCCGCGCAAGTGTTTCACCTTCGCCGTCGCCTCCTCCCAGAACCTCGCCGAGATTTTCCCGAAGCTCGGGCACCTCCAGCAGGATTCCCATCATCGTGGACAGGTGTGGACGAGGGGTATCGAACAGCTCCTTCGTCCAGACATCCTCGTGAATGCGCTTCTCGGACAACCGCGCCAGTGTCCTGCGCACAGTCTCCAGCGAGAAGCCCGTACCGTCCACAAGCGCCAACGGCTGCCGCGCCAGTCCGGCACCGTACTGACGAACGCCGTCGATGAACCGACTGGCCGTGTGCGGAGCGTTGCGCCGAAGCTCCTGAAAGCCCAACGTGCCCCGGAGCACCTGCTCCACTTCAAGAGCGAACTGCTCATGGTTGCCGATCTGCCGATAGGTATGCGTCAAGTACTGGAGGAACGCGGACCACTCGCCGTTCCATGACAGCTTCTCAAGCGATGCTAGCTGGCCCGCTCGCTCAGCCTCCTGAACCATCCTGACGAGTGTGGAGCTCAACGAGCCGACGCTTCTGGCGACGAACGCCTCGATGTTCCGGCGCTTTTCTGCGCTTCCGGCCGCAAGGGCTACGACGCCGATGTCACCCTGGTCCACCCGGCCGGCGCGGCCGGCGACGTTCCAGAAGTCCTCCGGCGGCATGTCTTCCCCATAGGGATACTGGTGAGACGCCAGCACCACCCCCGAAACGGGAAAATTCACTCCTTGGGCGATCGTCGTGGTCGCGACCAGAACGTCCAGGCGGCCTTGCTCGACCAGCCACTCGACGAGAGCCCGCACTTCATCGGACATGCCGGCGTGGTGCACCCCGACCCCGTAGTCCAGGAGCCCTGCCAAAGGAAAGGCGGGGCCATGCTCCTCGGCCAGAAAGACCTTGACCGCTTCGATCGCGGCATCGGGGACAGCTCGGCGATTTTCCGGACGCTTGAACCGCGCAGCGACGGACCAAGTGTTACGCGGCTTGTCCGCCAGGACGATCACGGTGCCCCGGCTGCGGAGTTGCTGCGCCGTCGCCGCCGCCAGCGCACCCTGCGCTTTCGCCTGCGACCAGGACAAGCCGAGCGGACGTTGCTCGGGAAGGACGAGAACCTCGGGAATCGCAAGCGTGCTCCGGGTCGTATGGAGAGTCGCCAAGGTCACCCTGAATCCGCCGCGCGTCTCGCCGCGTTTGGGCTCCGCGATAGCCACCACCCGGTCGTTGGGTGTCCAATCCACCGCGAGATCGACGCTGTCGTAACTGTCGGAAGCCAGCCAGCGAGCGACCCGCTTCGCGTTCTCGAGGAACGGCGTCAGCAGCAGAAACTGTGCATGCCGACACTCCCGGTTGATGGTCGCCAACAGGAGTTCCAGCTTGACGCCGCGGCCGGGATTGCCCAGATTCTGCGCCTCGTCAACCACGACCAGGGTCAGCGGACGCCCGATCCTGGCCTCCCATCCGCCGCGAAGCATGAGGTCGAGTTTTTCCGGCGTGGTCACCAGCACCCGGAACTGCCGGGATTCGTCCGTATCCGTCAGCATCGCGGACTCGACACCGTCGATCTCCAGGGCCGGACCGACCTGTTCCACGCCCAGGTCCAGAGGCGTGAGGTCCCGGCGCAGGCGAACCGTGATCTGCTTTACTAGCGCCCGGGTCGGGGCCAGGTACGCCACCCAGCCACGCTCGCGATCGAACTGGTTGAGCGCCTGGAGTATCCGGAACTCCGCGATCATGGTCTTACCGCTGGACGTGGGCAGGCTGACGACGACCGACCGATGTCCGGAGCCGAGCAGCCCTTTCTCTCTCAGGGTACGCCGCTGCGGCGGCAGCATCTCGAAGATCGGCCTTTTCCGGTCAGGTGAAACGACATCCCTGACGAACCGGGTGACTCGGCTGTTCACGGCGCGCGTGACCGTCCAGATGCTGTTGTCCGCAAGTACGGACGCCCCGCGGGAAAGAAATCGCACGAGCACTTCCAAGTCGACGAGACGGCCCCTGGCGCATGCTCCCAGCGCGTGGTCGAACTGGGCTTCGAGCTGCTGGTGGATGTCGTAGCGCCCGTCCGGCCCCGCGCCTTGTCCCGTGAACGTACCGAGAACCTCGGCGGCTTTGGCCATGTGGTACCCAGCGATCAGCCGCCAAGCGGGTTGTGGACTCCCCGTGCCCGTCATCCTCATGAGAAATCCCGGCTCGTGATCACGTTGCCGTTCGCGAAGCTTCGCGACGTTCGCGACGATGCTCTTCAGATCGTCCCAGCCGCGCTTACGGAACAGCCGCAGCCAAGTGTCCAGGGTGGTTGCCCACACACTGCGGCCCCAATCTTCGTCAACAGGAGGAAGCTCCGGGACTCCTTGGTCCACCAGGATCCGGCGCATGTCCGCGCCACGATCTCCAAGCGTCGCCATGCAAGCGAGACGAAGCAACCACTCGGCCGCGGCCAGCGGATCCCGTGGCGCTGGAATCGCGCGGCACACCTGGAAGGCGCGTGCGCTGGCTTGACGTAGCGCATCCGATCGTTCGTCCCCGGCAAGCAGGTCGAAAACGACAAGCTCGAGCGCAGCGCCCGCCTCCCGCAGCTCATCCAGGCTGCCCGTCTCGCCCCCTTCAACGCCGAGGGCCGCGTTCAGCCGACGTCGGCTCCCGTCGACCTCGGCACGTTCGATTCGCTCCGTTCCGATGGAGTCGACGACCCAGTTCATGCAACCTCCCCAAGCCCTGCGGGCCATTCGCTGATGGCCACCGGGAGGTACCAGGCCATGATCTCCACACGAGCAGGGTGATGGAGAACGTCGGCCAAGTGTCGGGCCCGACTTTCCACATCCCTCTCATCACTCTCCGTATCGCGCAACAGCACTCCGATGATCAGCAGGTCCTTGCCCCGCGAGTTCAGGTATCGGCCCACCGCCTCCCGATACATGGCCTCGTGCTCCGACGCCAGACACCGCAGTCTCAGCCAGCGCAGCAGGCTGTGCTGGACGCCGAGCTGCGTGGCGTTGTTCTCGAGTTGCCACGTCATCCCGCTACGGCCACGCATCACTCCCGGTGGCACGCGCACGTCCGCTGAAGTCTTGACCTCGCCGAACAGGAGGACGAAGCCCCCGGCGTCGCGACCAAAACCGACCAGGTCCGCGCCCGGAAGACTGGCTTGCGGGGTTCGGCGATCCCGACGCTCGTTCCACGGCCAAACCACCTCTCGATTCTCGTCTTCGGCAAGAATCGTCTCGGCGATCGCCTCGCCGACCTCCCAGTCCCTGTCAACCGGCGCCGCCGCTATTACGCGCTTCATCTCACGCATTGGTGCCTCCGTGCGTGACCTTCTGGCGACTCGCCGCCTTGTACGTTTCCGGCTGCTGCGGCACCAGATCCACTCCGTACCTGCGTCTATCGAGGACCTCCAGAAAGCCCATAATGTTCTCGGGCGTCACCGATAGCAGACCGTTCCTTCTTTCAACGTGGACCTTGGTACGCTCGCACAAATTCATCAACCTTTCTCTGTCGACTCCCGCGGCGCGTCCGCTGGAACAAATCGATGCGAGGTACCGCGCAGCGCGAGGATGTTCGGACACGTAATCTTCAACTACTGACAGATTGACGAAGGGAAGATGCTCTCGCAGCGATTCCACATTGCGTGGAACTGCGCCGAGAATAGCCGCCTTCATGTCGGCAATGATCTCGAATGCCGTCGGCCGCAGTATGTGAACATTGACTGAGTCCATTATAAGGTCGAAGTCGTTGTCCAGCTTGAAGACGTCATCGTCGACAATCTTCAGCGAGCCGTCCACCCAGTGAACGAGCCGGTTTCTACTCTTCAAAATTCCCTTGAAATGGGCGGCACGCCGCACGGCAGTCAAACGTCGATCGCCGCGATCGACAAAGCGCGCAAAGTAGTACGAAAACGCATCCGGGTCCCGCAGCGCGTCGACTCCCTGCGGCAGGTTGGCTGCGTTGTGAAGAGCCCGCAGCGACGTGACTGTGCTGTCGTCCATGGGTATGACAAGGTATTCCTTGCTCCCGTGTTTCTCGGATGGATCGTATCGGATCGGCTCCTCATCGCCATTCCCCATTTCCTCCCAAGTCACTACGACCATTTCGCCGAGCGCCGTCTGCACGGTTGCATCCACGGCCACTCGAACGCCGACAGGCTGATCGTCTTCGTTTCGAGACACCCCGAACTCCGTGTACTCGGTGTTCTCGACGTCGAAATCCAGATTCATTTTCGATCCTCCAGATACACGGTATCACTCAGGCGATACGCGCCGAATGTATCGTTGCTTCGCAATGCGTGGCGATGTGTTATCACGACCAACGGCTCCCTGCCGGTGAATACGTTCCCGTCGTCCGGAGAGAATACCGTGAACACCCGATATCCGCGAATTGCGAAAATCGCGTTGGTGTAGTGAAGATTCAGGCGCCAGAAAAGAACTACGATGAACAGCAATGCGACGGTCATCGCCACCAGATCGCGACAGCCAGCCAGATCGTCCCGATAGAAAGGCAATAACGTAGCGAACAGATAAGTAATAACGTGGCTTCTATGATCTTCAGCTCTTCCCACAACGATTTGGTACAGGTCTTTCCGCTTCCGCGCGATCCATATTCGTAGGAACAAGAGAGCGGTGGGCAGGAGGGCCAGGAGCAAACACACCGAAGTGAATATGCCGTTCGGGACTACGGACGACCCTCTGATCGCCCACAAGATGAACAGAGGCGACAGGCTGCTCAGAACCATCAGGATGCGCGCCGCGGGCAGGCCGTCGCCGTGCTGCCATCTGCTATTCGCCATCGTTATGCCCGTTCCTGTCGGCGGGTCAATCTCTACTGCCTGCTTGCTGTGAACGTGCTTCTTGCTTGACCGCGTTCGTGTAGTGCAGATCGTTCCAGCGGTTGCCGTCGAAAACGGCGCCGCCACGGAAATCGGTGCGCTCGGCTTCCGCGCCGTCGCCCGGACAGCTCCAGAACCACGGGTACTCGTCACGTGGCCGAAGCTCCCGATCCTGGTCGACATCGGCGTCCGACGCATCATCTTCCGGCAGCCTCGACGGCTTCCAGCGCTTGCGCGGTTTCAGTGCTTCCTTGCCGCCGTCCTTGTTCCACGCGATCTTCGGCCTGACGCGCAGGACGCCGGCGCCCGCACGGCCTGTACGGAGCTCGGCCGACATGAACGGGCGGATGTTGATCCGCACTCCGTCGTTGACGTCGGGGTCCCAGCCGATCGGCTGCTGGTCGAGCGGCTTCCAGCGGACGAACAGGTCGCAGGGCGGCTCGCCGGCAAGGATCTGCTGGAGCTGGTCCTGGAGATTCAGAGCGGCGGCGAGCCGGCCGTCCGCGCCCTCATGGCCCCGGTCTCGGCCGGCCTTCTGGCGGTGTATCCAGTCTCCCAGATGGCTGAAGACCAGCGCTTCCAGCGTGCGGCGGCCGGCGCCGTCCGGGCCGGCGAGGCGGTGATAGTTCACCAGGGCGTGGAAACCGTCGCGGCGACCGTCCCAGACGTGCCAGATAGTCTCGAACGCGCCCGGTCCCAACCAAGCGACCAGATTCCACGTCCACTGCTTCAGCAGCGTCTCGCGAAGCTTCTTGTAGCTCGTAAGGAACAGCCAGTTCTGCGGCGTCACCACCGCCTGTGCGCCGTGCTCGTCGAGCCAGTCGAAGATCCGCGAGACGAAAAGGGTGGCCAGATCACCCTTCGCCGCCGGATGCCGGTCCTGCGCGAACTGCTTCAGTGCGTCGCTCTGCTTGCCGCGGGCGAGGTAGGGCACGTTGGTGACGACCAGGTGATAGCGGCCGGCCAGCAGCTCCGCGGCGCGCGCCATCCCCTGGGCCGCCACGGCCCGCTCCGTCTGCTCGCCGCTGCCGCGTTCCCGTTCCAGCAGGGCGCCGACCCGCACCCGCACCGACTCGTAGTCGTGCTGGAAAAGATCCGCCTCCACGGCGTGCGGGTCGATGAGCGAACCGAGCACCGGCGCCTGGGCGAAGAGGTCATGCAGGGCGCCCAGGCTATTGCGAAGCGGCGCAGACGTCCGCGTGTCCTCGACGCCGAGCAGGTCGCGCTTCGGCGGCAGTCCGCCGGCGTCGGCCGCCTCCTCCGACAACCGGGTCCACTCGTCGCGGGGCGCGTTGGGGGCCAGCCCGGAACACGCGAGATTCAGGTCCGGCAAGGGTCGCTGGCCGCCCGCATCCGGCCAGGTCCAGGCGGTCAGCGCCAGGTTGAACGCGGCGATTTGCGTGCAGCGGGGATCGATCTCCAGACCGAACAGATTGTCCCGCTGCGCCGCCTCGATTGCATCGTCCGGCGCGAGCCGTTCCTCCTCCATCCGCAGGCGCGCCAGCAGATCGAGGCACTCGACCAGGAAGTGGCCGCTGCCGCAACAGGGATCGAGCACGCGCAGGTCCGCCGCCGCGCGAGGCCAGCCCTCGAAGCTCCCGGCCGCCGGCCGCCAACGCCCCGTCGGTCGCCCCGTTTCGTCCCCGTCCCGGGGCTCGCGCACGAACCGGAGGTACGAGAAGTCGTAGCCGCCGTGCGATTCAAGCCGCACGGCTTCGCGCAGATCCTCCTCACGCACGGCGGTCGCGGCCAGCTCCGGTTGCGCGGCCAGGATTCTGCCCGCACGCCACGCGCCGACGGTGTTGTGCAGCAGGAACAGCACCATGTAGCGCTCGGTGAAGAGCTGCGTCACCGCCGGCAACTCTTCGGCCCCGATCTTGACGCCGCTCCTGTTGACCGTGTCCTTCCGCTCGGCCTGCCAGAACTGATACGTCCAGCCCAGCGAGTCGCGCGCGGTGAAGACGTCGGCCGGCAGCTCTTCGAGTGACCGCTCCAGTTCCTGCCGCGTCTCCGGCGACAGCCTGACCTGAAGCGCCGGATCGTCGCGCCGAAAGATCCGCGGCAGCATCCGCTCCGCGAAGCGGCCGGCAAGCGTCCAGCGGTCCTGCCCCTGCTCGCGCGCCAGCTCCTCGCATTCGGCCAGCGACACGGCGACGCCCGATTCCGGTTCGATCAGGAGGTCGTTCTCCGCCAGGAACCGGGCGAACAGCATGCGGTGCCAATGCTCGTAGGCCACTTCGTGGGCGAGGCGGTCGATCGCCTGCTCGCCGGTCTCCGGACTGCGCCGGTCTCCGAGTTGGCGCCCGTGCGCCCGCAGGCGGCGACGCAGATCCTGGTCGGCCGCCGACATCGATTCGTGCGCGCGGGCGTCGCCGACCGCGAGCGCGCCGAGCGCGTTGCGGGCGCCGGATTCGCCCGCGCGCCGCGCCTCCTTGATGGTCGCGGCGAGCTGGTTGCGGATTCTGCCTGGCAACGAGTGCATCTCACTCCACGACGTGCAGGAATTCCGCAGGCGCCACGATCCGGACGCCGCGGAACGGGTTCAAGGCGAGCAGATCGGCATCGCCGGTGATGATGAATCCGGCATGCCCATTGACCGCCAGTTCCAGGATACGGTCGTCTTCGGGGTCGCGGCATGCGTGTAGCGATTCAGTGATTTCGATGAGCTCCGATTCGCGGATCAGAGACTCAAGAAACCGGTCGCGCTCTTCGCGGGAGAGGTACTGGTCGAACTTGTCCCGTCGAAGCACGTCATCCAGTTCTCTCACGAACGACCTGGAGATCAGGATCGTTCCGCGATCCAGCACCCGAACGAAGGCTCTTCCCGGCACGGACGCGCTGAAGAGAAGAGCGCTCACGACGACGTTCGTATCGAAGACGACGCGCATCATTCTTCGTTCAGGATCGACCGCAGGATCTCCGGAGTCAGCCCACGCCGTTGCGCGTTCCGGCTGATGTCCCGCATGATGTCGCGTAGCGTTCGTTCGGAATGCGTCGCCTCTCGCAGACGCAGGTTGACCAGCAGATCCAGCTTGCGACGGTCGTCGTCCGATACCGCGCGGTACGCGCTGGCGACGTCGGCGTCTACGGATACCGTGATTCGATCATCCATTTGCACACCTCCAAGGAGCCGGGACGCCAACGACTGCCCGTACGGCTGATCTCGGACATCCCGAAGGTCACCTGCTCGACGCCGCTCATGGGTTCGCCCCCAGTTCGCCCATCCGCCACAGGTCGCCGAGCCGGTATTCCTCGAGCCACGAGGCGAGTTTCTTCGGATCCAGGCGTCGCAGTTCAGTCCCGGATACCGGCCGCTCGCAGATCACGATCGCGTGGGGTTGACCGGTCCAGTCGGCCACGCGACCACTCTCGCGAAAGGGAGTCGCAACGTCCGTCGGAGCCGCTCGCAGCAGTCCGATCGCGTCGATGAGATTCGACTTGCCCGAACCGTTCGCGCCAATGAGCACGTTGAGCGGCGCGAGCGCCAGCTCCTGTGCATCCGGGCCGAACGACAGGATGTTCCTGAGCGCGATTCGATGCATGAGCATTCGGGTTCTTCCTGACCGATCGCGCCCTCGAACACGCGACGAAACCACGCAACGAAGCGCGTGGCCACCAGACTGTCATGGCGGAAATATCGGGCCTTGATTGCCGTTCCGTACGGCAGGCCCGGCTCCCGCTGCCATGCCAGCCACGCATGCAGTTCCGCCTTGCGCACATCCACGTCGCGATAACCCGCTCCGTAGCCCGTCTTGGCCTGCCGCGTAGCCTCGCAGGATCGCATGCAGGTCATCGCCGCCTTCCACACGCAGGCTGGATCGCTCTTGTGCCATCGTCACCGGACCTCGATGTTCTGATCGACAATCGCCGGAATGTCCTTTTCGGCAAAGCGCACCGCTTTTTTCAGCGCGCGCTCTATCTTGTGCATGGATACTTCCCCGGCAAGATCGGGACGCGATTCAGTCAGCGCCGCCAGCCCCCGTATGCAGTCATGGCTGTGCGTCGTGGCGAACACCTGAACCGACGACTTGCGCGCCGTGTCGACGACCAGCCTCCACATGTCCTCCATGACCGTCCAGTGCACGCCCGTATCGATCTCGTCGACCAGCAGATATCCCTGCGCAGCTTGTATGAGCGACAGCGACAAAGCGAGAAGTCTGCGCATCCCGTCTCCATGGCTGCCGAGAGGCGCCCTGCGGCCGGCGCCGCAGAATCCCAGCAGCACCCCCTCACTCGTGAAGTGTATGGACTCGAGAATCGACGTCTTGCCGCAGTTGTTCTTGCCGACGAGCAGATTCACGCGGGTGAGGCCGGCCAACGAGTACGTCTCGAACCCGCGAAACCGTTCCAGTTGGAGAGTGCCAAGCATGTGCCGCCCTCGTATCCATCCAGCGCCGTCAACGCACGATCACCGGCCCGTGGCGAACGGCGTCGCTCAATTTCTCTTCCTGCTCCCGCAACCATTCCCGCACGGCCGCCTCGTCCGGCAGCGTACCACGGCGTACGCGGATCGTCGTCGTCCGGGTCGGAGTCGGCGGACTCGTGCCGTCCGTCGGACCGCCGCCGCCGGGCGGCGTGGCCTCGATCAGCTTCGCCGCCTCCTGCAGCGCCCGGCCGGTCCGCGCGTCCACGGCGTCGATCTCGGATCGCCACGCCGCGAGCGACCGGGCATCGAGCGTCTGCAACAGCTCACCGTCCGTCGCCACCGCGAGCGGCGGCGGCGGGTCGAGGCCGAGTCGGCGGCGAATCTCTTCCTGCGCCGCGGCTTCCAGCCTCGCCCAGGTCGCATCGCCGGCAAGCGTGGCGGCGGCCGTCTCAATCGCCTCGGTGAGGTCCTTTCGCTTCTCAACGAGTGCTTCACGCAACGCGGCGGCCAGCGCGGCGACGATCGGCCCGACCTGATCCGTCTCCCCCAACAAGGAACGCTGCGCAACGACGGCGTCGATGTCCGCACCAACCACCGCGGCGACCGGCAAGCCGTCGGCGTGACGGCGAAGCGCAAGCGCCAGCTTCCAGCCCGGCATCCGCACCTCGGCGCGCGCCGCAAGAACGGTCCACTCCTCGATCCACTGCTCCAGATCGTCCTTCCGTGCGTGGACCCCGGCGAGTTGCTCCGCCCCGGCCAGCCGCTTCAGGTCGTCGATGATCGCGGCGTCCGGAGCAGGCGGCAGCGGCGCCGCCCCGCCCGCCCGACCGGCGAGCTGCTCCAGCGTCCCGAGGAACTCGGCCGCCCGGTTCTCCTCCTCCCCGCTCTTGGCGTTGATCCCGAGCTTCCCGAACAACCCGCGCAAGGCGATCCGCTGGCCGGTGGACAGCCGCACCTTCTCGGGCCGGAACTCCGCCGCCTTGACGCCGGCCTGGTCGAGGGCGCCCGCGGCCACCGGCTGCCCGTTCCGGGTCGCACGCAGATGACCGGCGCGGTGCAGGGCGATGAGCACGGCGTCGACGGCGTCCTGCGGCCAGCCGTAGGGGGCGGCCTTGAGCACCTTGTGGATAGCGGTGCCGCGGGCGGCGACCCCGATCGCGCCGAGCACTTCCCTGGCGACCGGGTGGGCGTCGGTGGCGCCGTCCCAGCCGACCACCTTGAGCGGCTGGTCCGAGCCCTGCCGGGCGCGGGTCACCGCGGCCTCCCAGCCGCGATGATCGCCGTCGTCGAACCGCGGGAAGAGACGGGCCAGCGACGCCTCGGCGCCCGTCCCGAGCTTCTCGCTCAGGCCCTCGCCGAACGTCTCGGCGCCGCCGCCCTGGAGAACCGTCGCGGCCCGCAGCACGTCGCGGACGATCGCGTCCCGGTCGTGGGCGGCGCCGGCGCGCCGGCTCTCCATGCTCTCGCGGGCCTCCCGCCCCTCCGGCGAGGCGGGAACGCCGTAGTGATCGAGGACCTGCCGGGCCGCTTCGACGTCGAGGACGCGGCCCCGGAGCAGGTCGGCGCTCTTCTTCGGCAGATGGACGTGCAGCGTCGGGTCGTCGGCGCCCAGCCGGCGAGCCTCGTTGTCGACGTCCTTCCGTCCGCACGACCAGCCGTCGCGCAGCCAGACGCTGACGACGTCGCCGTGCGCGGCCGGCGCCTCCGCGCCGTTGTGCAGCGCCAGCTTGCGGCGCAGCCTGGCCTGCCCCTGCACGGTTCTCGAGCGAGTCGTGCAGGATGCGCAACTGCGACCGGAGCTGGCTGTGGCTGCCGGCGGCATCGGCCGCCTGGAAGCAGGCCTCCCAGAAGCGCCGCCGGGTGCAGAGCAGGGGATAGTCGGCCGCGCGGTTGCGCGCATCCTCGGGCCGCAACCCGATCCGCGTGCCCTGCAGGTGACGGGCGACCTCGCCGGCGTGCGTCTCGAACATCCGCTCGATCGCCGGACCCGCGCTCGGCCGCTTGTGCAGCAGCACCTTGCGGGTCACCGCTTCGACGTCCGCATCGGTCAGCTCGACCGCGATCCGGAAGCGGTCGCGGAGCCACATCAGCGCCGGGGCGCCGGCCGAGAGCGCCGACTGTCCGGCGCCCACGAGCATGACGCGGCTGTCGAACTGCGTCTGCACCGCCTCGGCCACTTCCGTGAGGGCGGCCGAACGGTCCTGGGCCTCGTTGATGTACTGCTGCACCTCGTCGAGCACGAGGATGGTGTGCGGCAACTCGCCGTTCCCGGCGTCTGCGCCGTAGAACGGCGCGGATTCCGGCCGGGTTGGTCGGGCGCCGCGCGGAGCCGCCGGGCGGCGGTCGGCGGGCGCGGACAGAGCCAGTCGGGCGGCCTCGATGAACTGCTCGGTCGAGATGTCCGTCCGCAACGGCGGAAACTGCTGCGCCAGCAGTTGCCGGGCCGCCTTGACGTCGGCCGCGAAGCCGGCGTCGGCCGCGATGAGCGCGCCGGCGATGACCGGGCTGACGTAGAGGTTGTTGAGCTCGCGCAGCCAGTCCTTCCCCGCCGTCTCGACCGCGGCGCGCACGCCGGCGAGCAGCCCCTGCTCGCGCAGCCAGAAGCAGAAGCGCGCCTGCGGATACTGCGCGGGCAGGCCGCGGGCGCGGAGCAGAATCGACAGCACGCTGTGCCGGACGTGATCGACGCTGCCGCCGAGCAGCGTCCCGGCGGCCGCCACGGGAGACCGCCCGGCCCGGTGCGCGTGGGTGTCCAGCTCGCGGAGCTGCGCCTGGACCTCGTCGGGCAGGCCGCCGCGCACCAGGCCGCGGGCCGTCGTCCCGTCGGGGAACGCCGTGTTCACCCACAGGTGGGTGAGCATCTTCAGCAGGTGCGACTTGCCGCTGCCGAAGAAGCCGCTGACCCAGGCCGAGTCCTGCTTCGGGGTCCCGAGGTTCGCGAGGTAGCGGTCGAGAATGCGCTGCAGGGCGTCGCCGAACTGCCCGTCGCAGACGAAGGTCTCGAGCTCGGCCCGCAGTTCCTCCAGCGCCGGCCCGTCGGCGACGTCTATTATCCGCGCCTGCCCGTTGTTGGCGAGCCGCGCCGTGCGCGGGTCGCGGTCGAGCACCTCGTGGAGCTTCACCGGGCCGGTCCTCCACCGTGCAGCGTGATCATTTCCGCCGGCAAGTATGCCGGCATCCTGACTGTCGCTGGATCGGACTGAGAGCGAGGTGGCCGTCTGCGGCCGTCCAGGTTCACGATGGCCGTGTACGCCCTGGGAGCTCGCGGCAAACGGCTCGCCCCTTGATCCCGTTCCTCACTCGGCTGTACCTTACTCTTGGGTAAGGATTACGGAGAGATGTAATGCAAGCAACGATCACCAGCAAGGGTCAGGTGACCCTGCCGAAGCCGATTCGCGACAGGCTGCACCTGAAGCCCGGCGACAAGATCGACTTCATGCTGGAAGACGACGGCTGCCTGCGAATCGCGCCCGTCACCGCTTCGGTCACGCAACTCAAGGGAATGCTGCCGAAACCGGACGCGCCGGTCACCCTCGCGGCGATGGACGACGCCATTGCGCGAGCGGCGGCGCGCAGATCCTGAACCGATGATTGGTCTCGACACCAACGTCCTGGTGCGCTACATCGTGCATGACGATCCCGGCCAGTCGGCCGCCGCGGAGCGCCTCATCGAGAGTCGCTGTACCGCGCAGGCGCCCGGATACGTCAGCGTCCCCGTGCTGGTGGAGCTCGTGTGGGTCCTGACGAGCGCCTACGATTACGAGAAGGCCGCCGTCATCCCGGTGATCCGCCAACTCCTGCTAACCGCCGAGTTCGAGATCGAGGATCGCCAGACCGTTTGGGCGGCGTTACGCGAGTTCGAATCAGGCGGTGCGAACTTCGCGGACTACCTGATTGCGCATCGCAACCACGCACGCGGGTGTACGCGAACCTATACGTTCGATCTGCGGGCGGGCCGGGGCAGCCACTTTGCGCTGGTCACCTGAAGAACGGAGCGTGTCACCTTCGAACCGGTAACGGAGAGAGTCCCTTGAGATGCGCCGCGGGCAGCGGCCCGGCAGCGGCCCCTGCTCCTGGCGGGATCGGTCGGGTTCCGGATGATCCCACGATGCCTTGAACTCGACGCGTTCCGATTCCACGCCGCGGCAGTGGAGGTAGAGCGTCGAGGTTGATCGGCAGGATCGCGCTCACGGGTGAATTAGCCGTCACCCGCGCCATCCCGAGAGTCCACGGCCCGCCGCCGCTACGCGGTGCGCCGGCCGAGAGCGCTCACCCCGCCGATCAGGCAGACCGCGGCGACACCGACCAGGTTGTGCCACATGAACGACACGTCGGTGAACGTCGCCACCGCGGCGACCGACGCCATGCCGCCGAGCAGGCCCCAGAACGCCCCGCCGGCGGTCGAGCCGCGCATGCCCACCGCGAGCACGAAGACCCCGAGCAGCGAGCCGTAGAAGAAGGAGCCGAAGCGGTTGACCACCTCGATCAGCGAACCGAGGTTGGCGGCGTAGAGCGCGGTCACCGCGGCGAAGAGGCCCCAGAAACCGGTGGCCGCCTTCGACACCCGGAGGTAGTGCGTCTCGGAGGCGCCGGGCCGGAAGTGGCGGCGGTAGAAGTCGATGGTGCTGGCCGCCGACAGCGCGTTGAGCTCGGCCGCGATGCTCGACATGGCCGCCGCGAAGATCGCCGCGATCAGCAGCCCGACGAGGCCGACCGGAAGCTGCGTGGTGATGAACGTCGGAAAGACGTAGTTGACGTCGCTGTAGGCGGCGTCGCCCGTAACGTCGCGCACCAGGCTCCGCGCACGCGCCCGGACGTCGCCCACGCGCCGGTCGCTCTCGACGAACGCCGCGGTGGCCGACCGCGCTCCCTCGGGGTCGCCCGCCTGCCGCGCCGCCGCCACCGCCGCGGCGTCGGCGCGCCGGTCGGCGTGGGCGGCCCGGAACTCGCCGTCGAGCAGCCGGTACTCGTCCGCCCTCCCGCTCGCCTCGATCGCCGCCTGGTGCGCCGTGTTGAAGAGCATCGGCGGCTCGGTGAACAGGTAGAAGCAGAAGACGAGCACCCCCATCGTCAGGATGAGCACCTGCAGCGGGATCTTGGCGAACGCGCTCATCAGCAGCGACTGCCGCCCGGCGTCGACCGACTTCGCGGTCAGGTAGCGCTGCACCTGGCTCTGGTCGCAGCCGAAGTAGCCGAGCATCAGGAACAGCCCGCCGACGAGGCCCGACCAGAAGGTGTAGGTCTCGTTCAGGTCGAAGGTGAAGTCGATCGCCTGCAGCCGGCCGGTGGCCCCGGCGACGTGGAGCGCCGGCTCCAGCCCGACGTCGTCCGGCAGGCCGGCGACCAGGGCGGCCACCGCCGCCGTCACCCCGACCATGATCACCACCATTTGCTTGACGTCGGCCCAGGTCACCGCCTGCACCCCGCCGAGCATCGTGTAGAGGGTCGTCGGAATCCCGATCGCCAGGACGGTGAGGGGCAGGCTCCACCCGAGCACGATGGAGAGGATGACGGCCGGGGCGGCGATGATCACCCCCGCTCCGAGGCCGCGCGAGACCAGGAACAGCAGGCTCGTCAGCGCGCGCGTCCGCGCGTCGAAGCGCCGCTCCAGGTACTCGTAGGCGGTGAACACCCGCGCCCGGTGGAAGAAGGGCACGAGCGTGACCGAGAGGATGATCATCGCCAGCGGCAGTCCGAAATAGAACTGCACGAAGCGGATGCCGTCGTCGTAGCCCTGCCCGGTGGTGCCGACCAGCGTGATCGCGCTCATCTGGGTCGCCATCACCGACAGGCCGACCGCCCACCAGGGCAGCGACCGCGACGCCAGGAAATAGCCGTCGACGGCGCCGGTCCCCCGCGCGCGTTTCACGCCGTCGTAGAGGACCCAGGCGAGGTACGCGGCGATGATCGTCCAGTCGATGAGGTGCATCTGACGGGCTCGAAACCCGCGCTCACGCGGCGAAATGCCGAGAGAGGAGCCACAGCGCCGCGAGCACCACGACCTCGACGACGATCACCGCGACGTAGGTGCGGGTCATCAGGCGAGTATAGCGGGGGGACGCGAGTGAACGGACGGTCGGGCGCCGTCGTGCCCGCGATCGGCCGCCGGAACCGGGAATGATGGCGCCCGCGCGATCTCGGCGTCGCTCCATCGCGCACGTCCACGGCGCGTGCATGACGTGCATCGTGCGACCACCGCAGCGAGGCGTTCGCCTGGAGCGACGGCGGATGGTACGATCCGCCGCGGATGACCCCGGAAACCCCGATCCCGCAGCGCCTGCCGATCGCCCGCGTCCTCGTGGGCGTCGTCGCGATCATCGCCCTGGCCGCGCTCGGCCGGCAGTTCGGCGTCTTTCTCGACCGGTTCGTCGAGTGGGTCGAGGGTCTCGGGGCGCTCGGGCCGGTGGCCTTCATTCTCGGCTACGTCGCCGCGACCGTGGCGTTCATCCCGGGGTCGGTGCTGACGCTGGCCGCCGGCGCCATCTTCGGGCTCGGTCCGGGCGTGGTCTACGTCATGATCGGCGCCACCACCGGCGCATCGCTCGCGTTCCTGCTGGCCCGCTCCGCCGCGCGCGAGGCGATCGCGCAACGAGTGGCCGGCAATCCGCAGTTCGCCGCCATCGACCGCGCCGTCGGCCGTGAGGGATTCAAGATAGTCGTGCTGCTCCGGCTGTCGCCGGTATTTCCGTTCAACATGCTGAACTACGGCCTCGGCCTGACGAACGTACGCTTCGCCGACTACGTCGCGGCCTCGATCGGGATGCTTCCGGGCTCGCTCCTCTATACGTACTCCGGCTTCGTGGCGGGGGACATCGTGCGCCTGGCCGGCGACGTCGGACCGGAACGGGGTCCCGCGTATTTCGCCGTCGTCGCGCTCGGTCTGGCGGCCACGATGGCGGTAACCGTAATCGTCACCCGGTCGGCGCGACGGGCCATCCGCGAGGCGACCGGCGAGACGGAAGCTGCGACCGGCTGAGCGCCGGAGGAGTGGGCGCCCGGCCAGTGCGGCCCGGGCGGGGAAAGCGCGTCAGCCCCGGGTTCGGCGACGATCCCGCGGGCGAGCGTCGTCTTGCCGACCTGCCGCGGCCCGAGTAGCGCGACGGCGGGCATGCGCTGGAGCCGCCGCCCGACCTCCGACTCGACGGTTCGCCTGATCCTTCTTTCCAGGTAAATCGAACTCCTGTCGTCCGATTTACTTTGATCCGTGGCGCTTGGGCGGGGCCAACCACGGCCAACCACCCGTCCGCCCCCGACTGCACCCCGCAGGTTGCGCCGGCCGGACCCGCCGGCATAGAATTGCGGGGCGGGCGGATCCCGATGCGCGGGGTCGTGCGGCCCGCCGCGGACACGAGCACGACCGACCGCCCCGCACGCCTTCCCCACGGAACGAGCGGGTCTGAGACAGCGTGACGCTGCACGAAAGGAGTCACGACGTTGGCTGACGTGACGACGACCGAGCGAACCGCCCCGGCGGCGGACGCGCACGGACACGACGAACACGCGCACGGCGAGCACGGGCACCACGACCTCGGGTTCTGGCAGACGTACGTCTTCTCCGTCGATCACAAGGTGATCGGCATCCAGTACGCCGTGACCGGGCTGCTCTTCCTGCTGTTCGGCTTCACGCTGATGATGCTGATGCGCTGGCAGATCGCCTACCCCGGCGAGGCCATTCCGCTGATCGGCGAATGGCTGGGCGACGAGCGGGCCCCCGGCGGCATCATGCTGCCGGAGTTCTACAACCAGCTCGGCGCGATGCACGGCACCATCATGGTGTTCCTCGGCGTGGTGCCGCTCGCCGTCGGGGGCTTCGGCAACTTCGTGCTGCCGCTGCAGATCGGCGCGCCGGACATGGCGTTCCCGAAGCTGAACATGGCCAGCTACTGGTCGTTCTTCGCGGGCGGCGTGGTGATGTTCGCCAGTTTCTTCGTGCCGGGCGGGGCCGCCAACTCGGGCTGGACCTCCTACGCGCCGCTGTCGGTCTTCGCGACCACCGGCCAGACGCTGTGGCTGATCGGGATGATCTTCCTCATCACGTCGTCGCTGCTCGGCTCGGTCAACTTCATCGTCACCACGATCCAGTTGCGCGCCCCCGGCCTGAGCTTCATGCGCCTGCCGTTCTTCGTCTGGGCGCAGCTCGTCACCGCGTTCCTCCTGTTGCTCGCCTTCCCGCCGCTCGAGGCGGCCGGCGTGATGCAGTTGATGGACCGCGTGGCCGGCACCAGCTTCTTCCTGCCGAGCGGCCTGGTCTACGCGGACGCGCCGTGGGAGGCGAGCGGGGGCGGGAGCGTGCTGCTGTGGCAGCACCTGTTCTGGTTCCTCGCGCACCCCGAGGTGTACGTCCTGATCCTGCCGGCCCTCGGCATCGTCGGCGAGATCATCGCCAACAACACGCGCAAGCCGGTGTGGGGCTACCGCGTGCTGGTCTACTCGGTGGTGTTCCTCGGCTTCATGTCGTTCATCGTCTGGGCGCACCACATGTTCCTGACGGGCATGGGGACGACGATGAGCTCGTTCTTCCAGACGACGACGATGATCATCTCGATCCCGTCGGTGGTCATCCTGTCGGCGCTGTTCATCACGCTCTACGGCGGGTCGATCCGCTTCACGGTGCCGATGCTCTTCGCTCTGGCGTTCCTGCCGATGTTCGGCATCGGCGGGCTGACCGGGCTGCCGCTGGGCCTGTCGGCGCCCGACATCCACCTGCACGACACCTACTACGTCATCGGCCACTTCCACTACGTGGTCGCCCCGGGCACGCTGATGGCGCTCTTCGGCGGCATCTACTACTGGTTCCCGAAGGCGACGGGACGGAAGATGAACGACTTCCTCGGCCGGATCCACTTCTGGGGGTCGTTCATCTCGATCAACGTCGTCTTCATGCCGATGTTCATCCAGGGCCTCGCCGGGATGAACCGCCGGATGTACGACGGCGGCGAGCAGTACGTGATGAACGCCGACGTGCTGGTCTGGAACGAGGTGATCAGCATCGGCGCGTGGGTGCTCGGGCTGTTCCAGCTCCCGTTCATCTACAACTTCTTCCACAGCATCAAGAAGGGCGAGAAGGTCGACGACAACCCGTGGCGGGCCACCACCATCGAGTGGCAGGCGCCGTCGCCGCCGCCCCACGGCAACTTCGCGACGCCGCCGGTCGCGTACCGCGGGCCGTACGAGTACAGCGTGCCGGGCGCGCCGAACGACTTCCTCATGCAGGGTGAACCGGACCCGGCGGCGGCCGAACCGGCCAGGGTGTAGGCGAACGTCATGGAGATTCCGTACATCGTCGAAGAACGGGCCGATACCGGGCTCAACAACGTCAAGCTCGGCATCTGGCTCTTCCTGGCGTCCGAGGTCATGCTCTTCGGCGCCCTCTTCTCCTCGTACGTGCTGCTGCGCCTCATGGCGACCGAGTGGCCGTTCGGCGTGGACGTCCTCAACGTCCCGCTCGGCACGTTCAACACCGCCGTGCTGATCGGGTCGAGCGTCACCATGGTCATGGCCTACGCGTCGCTCAAGATGGACGAGTTCGGCCGGTTCAGGATGTGGCTGGCGGCCACGATCGGCCTGTCGCTCGTCTTCATGGTCGTCAAGGCGTTCGAGTACAACCACGAGTTCGAGATCGGCAACTTCCCGTCGACGAGCACCTACCTGGCGATCTACTTCACGATGACCGGCCTGCACGCGCTGCACATCGTCGGGGGCGTCATCGTGAACACGTATCTCCTCCTGCCGGGCTCGAAGATGTGGAAGACGAACAAGGCGCAGTTCACCAACCGGGTCGAGGCGGCCGGTCTCTACTGGCACTTCGTCGACCTGGTGTGGATCTTCCTGTTCCCGGTGCTCTACCTGCTGTAGGGCGCCGTACAATCATCGAGAGCATCATGAGCGAAGACGTTCAGGCGCACATTCGGACGTACATGAAAGTCGGCGGCGCGCTGGCGGCGCTGACCGTGCTCACCGTGGCGGTGTCGTACATCGACTTCTGGGGCGTGCCGATCGCGGTGTTCGTGGCGCTCGTCATCGCCGCGACGAAGGGATCGCTGGTGGTCAGCTTCTTCATGCACCTCATCGAGGAGAAGAAGATGATCTACGCGACGCTCGTGCTCACGGTCATCTTCTTCATCGCGCTGATCTTCCTGCCGCTGCTGGGCCACGCGGACCGGCACGGCGAGTACTACACGCTGCCGAACGCCAACGCCCCGACGGCGGCGCCGGCCGGGCACTGAAGGGGAGCCACGCCACATCGACAGGGAGCCAACCCTATGTCGCTCCGCGCCATCCACCTCGTGTTCATCGTCGCGTCGATCCTGCTGGCGGCGTTCACCACGTTCTGGGGCGTGGCGACGTTCATGAGCGAGCGGGGCGGCCCGGGGCACCTCGCGTTCGCCGTCGGATCGCTGTGCGCGGTCGTGGGAATGGCGATCTACGCGGTGAAGTTCGTGCGGAAGACGCGCGACATCGGGATGCAGTGAGACAGGGTGCGGAACCGGAGGGGCGGCCCCCAGGGAGGAACGCCATGAAATTGTCACGAGCGACCGTCGCGCGCGGTGCGGCTATGTCGGCGGCGCTGTCCGTCCTCGCGCCCGCGATCGCGCGGGCGTGTCCGATCTGCTTCGGCGGCGATCCCGACTCGGCGGAGGCCCAGAGCCTGAACTGGGCCGTCTTCACGCTGCTCGGCGTCACCGGCGGGGTGCTGACCGGCTTCGTCGGGTTCTTTTTCAGTCTGTTGAAGCGTTCCCGGCAGGCGCTCGGGAACGATGCGGCGTTCGAGGCCGCGGCGCGGCGCGGCGAGCCCGGAGGGGAATCGTAGATGGGTGAACTAACGGGAGAACTGCTGGGACTGCCGATCCAGGCGGCGGAGCACGCCGCCGAGATCGACGAGATGATCATTCTGATCCACTGGCTGATGGCGGTGCTGTTCGTCGGCTGGGGCATCTTCTACGTCTACACGCTGGTCCGGTTCCGCGCGAGCGCCAATCCGAATGCGGACTACACCGGCGTCACCAGCCACACGTCGAGCTACCTGGAGATCGGCGTGGCGGTCATCGAGGCGGTCCTGCTGATCGGCTTCGCCATCCCGGCCTGGGCGCACCGGGTGAACGACATCCCGCCGGAAGGCGAGTCGACCGTCGTCAACGTGATCGGCAAGCAGTTCGAGTGGATCTCGCACTACCCGGGAGAGGACGGCCGGTGGGGACGGCGCGACATCAGCCTGATCACGCCGACCAACAACATCGGGCTGGACCGCAGCGATCCGAACGGCGCCGACGACATCGTGTCGATCAACCAGTTGAACCTGCCGATAGGCAAACCGGTCATCGTCTACCTGTCGTCGCAGGACGTCATCCACAGCTTCGGCATCGCCGAGATGCGCGTGAAGCAGGACGCGGTGCCCGGCATCCAGATCCCGGTCTGGTGGGTGCCGACCGAGCTCGGCCAGTTCGAGGTCAACTGCTCGCAGCTCTGCGGCCTGGGCCACTACCGGATGCGCGGCTTCGTGACGATCATGGAGCAGGAGGAGTACGACGCCTGGCTGGCGGAGGAGGCGTCGTTCCTGACCGGCGACTAGCAGCTAGCAGTTAGTCGTTGTCCCGGTCTTCAACCTCCGTGGGGCGCCCGAAGCGGTGGGGCGCCCACCTGATACGTCGCGTCTTTTGCCGATCGCGGCCACGACAACTCCAGCCCGCGTTCGAAGCTGACCAGCCGTCGGACAAGGCCGTTGTAGCGGGAGTGTGCATCCCGTGGATGCACGGCGGCAAGAGTCCTGTACAGCACCAACTCGGGTACGTCCGGCAACGCCGGAGGCGGCGGCACGTCCAGGCCGGCGACACGCAGGCGGTGGGCGCCGATGGCGACGAGGAGCGCCTCGACGGTGCTTTCGCCGCGCCTCAGCGCCGCGATCCCGGACGCGACGAGGTCTGCGCCGGGCAGGTCCTGCGGTACCTCGGTCACTGGTCCATCGCCGCCGCGGCGGTCTCCACCCTGTCGCGAAAGGACGCCGGGTCTATCGCCGGATAGCGGATCAAGGCAGGCTCGATCTCGCGGAACAACTCGATCAGTCGCGCCGGTTCGATCAACCGTTGCCGGTGCATCGCTTCGACATCGAGCAGGTCTCGCTCGTGCCCGCGCTCGATCTTCGCGAGCGCCTGTGCGTAGAAGTCGTAGTGAAAGAAGTCGACCAAGCCATGCCGGGCGATGAACACGCTTCGGTCACGCCAACCAGGCACGGCCGGCATGAAGTCGTCCGGCGCGGCCAGCTCGACGTTGATGTTCAGCGCATCCTTGGCGCGGGCGACCGCCTCGAAGACCCCGGCTGGCTCCGGATCGAGCTTGAGATCGACGTCCACGGTGGTTGCGCGCCAGTCGAGCAGTACTGCCGACGCTCCCCCGACGAGGTAGATCCGGCCGGGGCCACGCGATTCGGCGCCCAGGCGCTTCATGAGATCGCGCACCCGCGCCGCCTCGGTCGGTTCACGCATGCTTCAACTCCAGCAGCCGGGTCGCAGAGCGGCTCTGCCCACCGCCTTTCTCCGGGCCGCCGGCCTCAGCCGGCGGCGGCGGCGATCGCCTCCCGGAGCTCGGCGACGATCTCCTCCATTCGGTCGGCCGCCTCGGACACGTCCTGCAGAGCGGTTCTCGCCGCGGCGTCTATGCGCTCCTGGAAGGGTCCGATCGGCAGCGCCCGCTGCGCCGCCTCGATCATCAAGCGCAGGGTCTCGACGCGAAGCTGCTGGTAGCGCTGGTGCTCGGGTGAAGACAGCATCTCCGGCATGGCCGGGGGCCGGGGGGCCGCGGACTCCGGGGTCGGCACGACGCCGGTCGGCGGCGGACCGGCGGCCTCCGATTCGGCGGCCCGCGGCGGTGAGGCGCCGCCGACGCCGGCCTGCGGCGCCTCACCGCCGACGCAGGCCACGGCGGCGACGAACAGCCCCGCCAGCGCCCCCGCGCAGTGTGCCGGATACCGCACCACTGCGACACTCCGCCGCGCTCGAGCCGCTGGCGGCGGCGAGTGACGCGTGACCGCCGGCGTGCGCGTGACCGCCGGCGCGTGGATGTCCTCCACCGCTCGCACCCTCACCCGCTCCACCCCGGCTACCGCGCCGCCGCGGCCAGCTCCTCGCGGATGATCTCCACGAACGTCCCGTAGGGCGCCGCGCCCAGGACGGCCCGCCCGTTCAGGAACAGCGTCGGCGTCGACGACACGCCGTAGCTCATGCCGATGCGCATGTCGCGGTCGACGGTCGCGGCGTGCCGGCCGCTGTCGAGACATTCTTCGAACGCGTCCGGGTCGAGTCCGAGGTCCGCCGCGTAGCCCTTCAGCGCGTCGACGTCGAGCGATCCCTGGCTGGCGAACATCGTGTCGTGCAGCTCCCAGAAGCGGCCCTGCTCGTGCGCGCAGTTGCCGGCCTCGGCCGCCTTGAACGCGTTCGGATGGCTCGGCAGCGGGTAGTCCTTGTAGACGAACCGGATCTGGCCATCGAACTGCTCCATCAACCGCTCCACCGTCTCGGTCGCCCGCCGGCAGTAGGGACAGTCGAAGTCCGAGAACTCGATGAGCTCGATGGGCGCGGAATCCGGACCGCGCGCCGGGTCCTCGGCCAGCGCCTCGACGGCGTGCCGCGGCGGCTCCAACGTCACCGACACGTCGTCGGCCAGCGCCCGCAGCTCGTTCATGTAGGCGTGCAGCGCCTGCAGCGGACGCTGCCGATCGAGCACGGCGCGGATCTCGGGCCGCATCTGCTCCAACGTCCGCCCGGGAAAGCGGTCCCTGTTGCGCTCGTAGATCAGATCGATCTCCGCGTCGGTCACCTCCATCATCCGCTCCGGCAGCTCGACCGCCAGGAGTTCGTCGCGCGTCATGCCGCGCGCCGCCGCCGCGCGTTCGACGAGACGCTCACCGACGACGACGTCGAGCGCCCGCCGCCGCGCATCGTACAGATCCTGGAGCATGCGGAGCCGCGAGGAGGCGTCGTTGCGCCGCCACGCGTCCTCGAGCTCGGCGAACGTCACCGCGACGTCGCCGATGCGGGCCACCACCGCATCGTCCTGCTGCTGCGCGCCGGCGGGCGCCGCCGACAGGCACAGACCGAGAACCGCCGCCGCCGACAGGCACGTTGTTCTGGAACACATAAGGAGTGCACTGTACCACCGTTTCGGCGCGCCCGCCCATGCCTCTCCGGCGCCTATAATGCCGGCCCGATGCCTGCGCACCGGATCGCGACCCGCGCCCCCCGCGGCCGGACCGTCGACACCGACGTCCGCACGGACGCCGAGACGGTGTCGGCGGTTCTGGAGGACGCGGCTCACTACCCCGGCGGGCGTGCGGCCGGGGTGGCCCGGCCCACCACCGAGGCGGACGTCGCCGCACTGGTTGCGGGCGCGTCGCGCGTGCTGCCGATCGGCGCCCAGTCGTCGCTGACCGGCGGGGCGACCCCGATGGGCGATCTCGTGCTCGACCTGCAGCGGTTCGACCGGATCCTCTCCATCCGCGGGGACGAGGTGGTCGTCCAGCCGGGTGTCCCGATCGGGGTGTTGGAGGCGGCGCTCGCGCGGGACGACCGCTTCTACCCCCCCGCGCCCACCTTCGACGGCGCCTGCGCGGGCGGCGTGGTCGCCACGAACGCGGCGGGCGCCGCCACCTTCAAGTACGGCACGACGCGCGACCGGGTCCGGCGGCTGACGGTGGTCCTCGCGACCGGCGAGGTCCTCGATCTGACCCGCGGCGAGACGACCGCCCATCACGGCGGCTACTTCGAGGTGGTCACCCGCGAGGGGGTGATTCGCGTGCCGGTCCCGACCTACCGGATGCCGGACGTACCCAAGTGCTCGGCCGGCTACTTCGCCGCATCCGGCATGGATCTCGTCGATCTGTTCGTCGGTTCGGAAGGGACGCTGGGCATCGTCACCGAGATGACGTTCGCCCTGGTGACCCCGGCGCCGCGGGTGGCGCTGGTCTGGATCCCGCTCCCGAACGAGGCGGCCGCGGTCGCTCTGGCAGGTACGCTGAGAACCGCGGCCCGCGAGGCCTGGCGGGGAGGAACGGCGCACGGCGTTGACGTGGCCGCCATCGAGCACCTCGATGCGCGCAGCCTGGCGATCGTGCGGGAGGACGGCGCGGCGCGGCGGCATCAGGTCAGCGCGCCGGCCAGCGCCCGGGCCGCCCTGCTGGTGCAGGTCGAGCTGGCGGCCGACGTCACGTGGACCCCGGAGGCGGCCTACGACCAGATCGGCGGCGCGCTCGCGGACGAAGCGCCGGATACGCCGCTCGTGCGGCTCTGCCGGCTGCTGGCCGCCGCCAGCGTCCTCGACCAGGCCGAGATCGCGCTGCCCGGCGATCGGCGGCAGGCGCATCTTACCGCCGTGCGCGAGGCGGTGCCGGAGGGCGTCAACCGCCGCGTCAGCGAGGCGAAGCGCCGGCACGACGCCGCCATCGAGAAGACCGCCGCGGACATGATCGTGCCGTTCGCTCGCTTCGCCGAGAGCCTGGCCCTGTTTCACCGCGCGTTCGACTCGCGCAACCTCGACTACGCCATCTGGGGACACATCTCGGACGGCAACGTCCACCCGAACGTGATCCCGGCTACGATGGAAGACGTGGTGCGCGGCAGGCAGGCCATCCTGGAATGCGGGCGGGAGATCGTCCGGCTGGGCGGCTGCCCGCTGGCGGAGCACGGCGTCGGCCGCAACCCGGTGAAGCAGGCGTTGCTCCGGCAGTTGTACGGCGCCGAAGGCATCGCCGAGATGCGCGCCGTGAAGGCCGCGCTGGATCCGCAGGGGAAGCTGGCGCCCGGCGTCATCTTTCCCGCTGCCGCGCCGTGATCGAAACCGCCAGGACTGAACGCATGCAGGACAGGCCGCCGGGAGTGCGTCCTCCTTCCGGCCGCCGTGCCGTGGCCGGGACGTCGGCGAGATGGGCGCCGCGCCAGACGGCGCCGCAGGCGTCCGGACGCCGGGGCGCGTATCGAGACGGGGAGAATCCGATGGGCTGGTTTCTCGTCAACTGGTTGACCACCGCGCTGGCGCTCGGCGCCGTTGCCTGGATCCTGCCCGGGGTGACGATCACATCGCTGCCGGCCCTCGCCGTGGCGGCGATGGTGCTGGGTATCGTCAACACCGTTGTCAAGCCGGTGCTCGTCGTGCTGACGCTGCCGCTGACGGTCATGACGCTCGGCGTGTTCTACTTCATCGTCAACGGCGTGGCCTTCGCGCTGGCCGCGTGGATCGTCCCCGGCTTCGAGGTCCGGTCGCTGGTGTGGGCGATGCTCGGAGCGGCGCTGGTCGGCCTTGTCTCGATGTTCATCGGCTGCTTCCGGCAACCGCCGCGCCGCACGCGGATCGACGTCATCGACGTAACGGCGCGCCGGGACTGAAACCGATGCCGGTGCGAGGGACGTCAGGCGCGGCACCGACAGCGCCCGGGATGACCGGCAGAGCGAGCGCAAGGGACCGCGCCGTTCCAGGCTCTCCGGGCTACAGCTCGACCCGCCGCAGGCGCAGTGCGTTGCCGACGACCGACAGCGAGCTCAGGGTCATCGCGGCGCTCGCCCAGATCGGACTGATGAGCAGGCCGACCACCGGATAGAGCAGACCGGCCGCAACCGGCACCCCGACCGCGTTGTAGACGAACGCCAGGGCCAGGTTCTGGCGGACGTTGCGCATCGTGGAGCGGCTGAGCCGCCGCGCCCGCGCTATCGCCCGCAGATCGCCCCGGACCAGGGTGATCCCGGCGCTTTCCATGGCGACGTCCGCGCCGGTGCCCATCGCGATGCCGACGGCCGCCTCGGCCAGGGCCGGCGCGTCGTTGATGCCATCGCCCGCCATAGCCACGGTTCGCCCGCGCGCCTGCTCTTCCGCCACGAGGCGGCGCTTGTCGGCCGGCAGCACCCCGGCCACGACGTCCGCCGGGTCGATGCCGACCTCGGCGGCGACCGCCTCCGCGGTCGCCCGGCTGTCGCCGGTCGCCATTACGATCCGCAGCCCCTCGCGGCGCAGCAGTCCGATCGCCTCCCGCGTCGACGCCTTGATCGGATCGACCACCCCGATGACGCCGCCGGGAGCGCCGTCGACCGCCACGAGCATCACCGTCTCGCCGCGCCCCTGCGCCTCGTCCGCGAGAACCGTCAGATCGAGCGCGTCGATCCCCTGCTCCTCCAGGAACGCGGCGGTCCCGATGACGACGCGCCGGCCGTCGATGCGCCCGACCACGCCGCGGCCGGTCTCGGATACGAAGTCCGTCGCGACCACGGGCGGCAACCCGCGGGCGTCCGCCCTCGCGATGATCGCCGTCGCGAGCGGATGCTCGCTGGCGCGCTCCACCCCGGCCGCCAGCCGCAGCAGCTCGTCCTCGTCGCCCCCGGCGCCGGGCGCCGCCGCGACGGTGCTGACGCGCGGCCTGCCTTCGGTCAGGGTGCCGGTCTTGTCCACGATCAGCGTGTCTACCCGCTCCAGGGTCTCCAGGGCCGCCGCGTCCCGGATGAGCACGCCGGCCGTGGCCCCGCGGCCGGTCCCGACCATGATCGCCATCGGGGTCGCCAGCCCGAGAGCGCACGGACAAGCGATGATGAGCACCGCCACCGCGCTGACCAGGGCCAGGGCCAGGCGCGGTTCCGGACCCCACAACGCCCACCCGGCGAACGCGACGACCGCGACGGCGACGACCGCGGGCACGAACCAGCCGGCCAGGCGGTCGGCCACCCGCTGGATCGGCGCCCGGCTGCGCTGCGCCTCGCTGACCATCCGCACGATCTGCGCGAGCAGCGTCTCGGCGCCGACCCGCTCGGCGCGCATCGTCAGGCTCCCCGTCCCGTTCATCGTCGCGCCGATCACCGGGTCGCCCGGTCCCTTCTCGACGGGAATCGGCTCCCCGCTGACCATCGACTCGTCGACGGCGCTCCGCCCCGCGACCACGGTCCCGTCGACCGGCACGCGCTCGCCCGGCCGCACCCGCAGCAGGTCGCCGGCGCGCACCTCCGCGAGCGGCACGTCCCGATCGGGCGCATCCGTCGTGCCGGTCGTGTCAATCGTTTCAGTTGTCTCCGTCGTGCCTGTCGTGTCCGCCGCGGCGTCCCCGCCGCCGATCCGATGCGCCACCGCCGGCGCCAAACCGAGCAGCGACCGCAGCGCCGCGCCGGTCCGCTGGCGCGCCCGCAGCTCCAGCACCTGCCCGAGGAGCACGAGCACGATGATCACCACCGCCGTGTCGAAGTACGGCTCGACGCCCTCCCCCATGCGGAAGCCGGCCGGAAAACTGCCGGGAACGATGGTCGCCGCCACGCTGTAGAGGAACGCCGCCCCGACGCCGAGGGCGATCAGCGTGAACATGTTCGGGCTGCGGTTCACGACCGAGGCCCACCCCCGCTCGAAAAAGGGACGCCCCGCCCAGAGCACGACCGGCGCGGCGCAGGCGAGCTGGATCCAGTTCGAGACGGTGCGGCTCAGCGGCAGCGCCGACGCGCCGGCGACCATCTCGGTCATCGCGATGCCGAACACCGGCAGCCCGATTGCAGCCGCGATCCGGAACCGGCGCGTCATGTCGGCCAGCTCGGGGTTGGGCGCCTCGTCCCGTGTCACCGCGCGCGGCTCCAGCGCCATGCCGCACGCCGGACACGCTCCCGGCGCGTCGCGCACGACCTCCGGGTGCATCGGGCAGGTGTACTCGACCCCGGCCGGCGCCGCGGTGATCTCGGGTTCGAGCGCCATCCCGCAGCTCGGACAGGGAACCGGCTCGGTTTCGCGCACGTCCGGGCACATCGGGCAGACGTACACGGTAGCGGAGGACTGCGAGGCGCCGTTCCCCGCGGACTCGTCGCGCGCGCGCAGAAACGCCTCGGGGTCGGTCTGAAACGCGGTCTGGCACCCGCCACAGCAGAAAAGGTAGGTCGTGCCCGCGTACTCGTATGTAAACGTGGCCTTGTCCGGGTTCACGGTCATCCCGCAGACGGGATCGCGTGTTTCGACTGTCATGGCATCTCCCGCCGGAGGTCCGGGAACTCTCTACGCCTGATGATAGCGGCAGGGGACGGTGCATGGCGGCGTCGCATGTAGACTGGAAACTTGTCCGCCAGCAAGCCGCCGGAAACGGTCTGGCGCCCGATCACCGATCTGCCCGCCGATGCGTCCGCGTGGACGACGCCGGGCTACCCCGAGCGGGTAGCCGTCTGGCGCCGCCTGCTGCGGCAGATGACGGACCGCCGCACGGATCGTTCGATGCTCGACACGTGGCTGCGGGAACGCCGCCGCTGGTTCGCCATCGAGACGGGGCTCATCGAAGGGCTGTACACCCTGAAGCGGGGGATCACCGAACAGCTCGTGACCGAGGGGCTCGAAGGAGTCCGCGGCAGCCACACCATCGAGGGACTCGCGGACGAGACCATCCGGGGCCTGCTGCACAGCCAGGAGGAAGCGCTCGAAGTGGTCTTCGGCGACGTCCGCAGCGGCCGGCCGCTCACGCACCACACGCTCTGCGCCTGGCATCAGCTCCTGACGCGGTTTCAGGAGACGGCCACCGGGATCACGCCGTGGGGTACGCGGATCGAGATTCCGCTTCGCCGAGGGCGCTACAAGATCCGCCCGAACAACCCGCAGCGTCCCGACGGCTTGGTGCACGAATACTGTCCGCCGGAGCAGGTCCGCTCGGAGATGGACCGGTTCCTGGCGCTGCACGAGAATCACCTGGGCCTGAACCTGCCGACCGAGGTCGAGGCCGCCTGGATGCACCACCGCTTCGTCCGGATCCACCCGTTTCAGGACGGCAACGGGCGCGTGGCGCGCCTGCTGCTCGCGTACGCCTATCTGCGGAACGAGGAGATTCCGCCGGTGGTGACGAACCAGAATCGCAACGCCTACATCCGCGCCCTGGAAGCCGCGGACCGGGACGATCTGCGGCCGTTCGTGAACTTCCTGGGACTGAACGCGGCCGTCTCCCTCGAAGCAGCCGTCGGCATCGCCGAAGACGCGCTCGCAGGGCGGAACCGCCTGCATCACCCGAACGGCGGCGTGACCCGGGACGGCGTGTACTATCCCGGCGAAGACTCTGGATCGACCTGAACGGATCGAGCGGCGAGCGCTGGGGGATTGAGGCGGGCTTTCGGGACATCAAGGACATGCGCTTCGGGATGGGTCTGTCGTCGATGCATGTTTCACGCCCGGACCGTCGGGACCGCCTGTTGCTGGTCAGCGCGCTGGCGGTCGCGGTGCTGTCGTTGTTGGGTGCGGCGGGCGAGCGCATCGGTTATGACCGCTGGTTGAAGGCGAACACGGTGAAGCGGCGGACGCATTCCCTGTTTCGGTAGGGATTGATGCTGTATCACCATCTTCCCAACTGGCCCGAGGATCGGATTCGTCCGCTGATGGAGACGTTCGGCAGCATGCTCATGGAACAACGTGTGTATCGAGAGGTCTTCGGCGTGATCTGACGCCTATGAAATGAGGGGATGCATGAGGGATCACCGAACAGCCGTGACCGAGGGGCTCGAAGGAGTCCGCGGCAGCCACACCGTCGAGGGACTTGCGGACGAGACCATCCGGACCGGACGGATCTCCCACGTCTCCCACGTGCCCGTGGCCGCCGGGCGACGAACCTGAAACGGATGGGGTTGCCGTCGCTCACAGCTCGCGCAGCGCCGTCGCCACCGGCAGCCGCGCCGCCCGGACGGCGGGGAAGAGCCCGCCGATGAAGCCCATCACGACCGCCCAGACAATCCCCTGGACGAGCAGCGCCGGAGTCACCGAGAAGGCGAACGCCACCTGGCTGAAGGTCTGCCAGTTGATCGTGGCGGTCTGGTAGCCGTTGAAGCCGGCGTAGGCGAGGAAACCCCCGATGACGCCGCCGGCGACGCACAACGCCACCGACTCGACCATCACCGAGATGACCACCGGCAGGCCGCCGAAGCCGAGGGCGCGCAACGTGGCGATCTCGCGCGTCCGCGCCGCGACGGCCGTGTACATCGTGTTGATGCCGCCGAACACCGCGCCGGTCCCCATCAGGAGCGCGATCACCGTGCCGATGCCGGTGATGATGCCGTGGACCGCCTGTGACTGTCCCAGGTAGTAAACGTCCTCGCGCTCGACCATGACGTCGAGCCGCGGGTCGGTCGTCAGCGCGTCCTTGAACGACTCGAAGTCGCCGGCCGAGTCCAGCCTCGCGTAGACCGACTGGAACGTGTCGCCGCGCCGGTAGGCCGGCTGCAGCACGCGGACGTCGCACCAGATCTCCGACTCGGCGATGGTCCCGTCCGCTTCGAAGATGCCGACCACTTCCCACACGGTCTCGCCCCAGCGCTGCGTCGAGCCGAGGTCGATCCCCGCGAACTGGTTGGCGGCGCTGCGCCCCACGATGATCTCGTTGGTGCCGGGGCGGAAGGCGCGCCCTTCGACGATGCGGATCTCGTCGCGGACGCCGAACGCGGCCGGCTCCACGCCGCGCAGCGGGACGTTGGCCGGCGTGCCGGTGCTCCGCTTGGGAACGTCCACCACCACGAACAGCTCCGCCGAGGCGACCGGACCGGCGTCCCCCCGCCGCACGCCGGGCGCGTCCTTGACGATGCGGGTGGTGGCGAGCGTGATGCCGCTGCTCAGCTCGGTGTCGCTCCCGCCGCGCATGACGATCGCCGTGTCGGGCGAGCCGGCCCCGGTGAGCGCCGACCGGAAGCCTTCGGCGATGGAGAGCACCGCCACGAAGACGATGACCACCCCCGTCACGCCGGTCACGGCGACGACCGACGAACCGGCGCGCTGCGGCAACGTGCGGAGCGTCAGCGCCGTAACCGTGAAAACCTGGGCAAGAAACCGCATCGATTACACCTTCCGTAGCGCGTCGACGATGCGCAGCCGCGTCGCCAGCAACGCGGGAACGGCCCCCGCCGCGAATCCCAGGAGAACGACGAGCACGCCGCCGAGCGCGAGATCGCGCGTCGGGAACAGGAACACCGTCAGGAAGCCGCCGGTCGGGTCGCCCAGGCCTATCAGCAGCGAGCCGATGCCGAGCCCCGCCGCCCCGCCCGCGACGGCCAGGGTGACCGACTCGACCAGCACCAGGGCCAGCACCCTGCGGTCGGTGAAGCCAAGCGTCTTCAGCACCGCCAGCTCGCTGGTCCGTTCGCGGACCGACTGCGCCATCGTGTTGGCGGTGATGACCAGGATGGTGAAGAAGACCGCGATCAGGATCGCGGTCACGATGGCGCCGATGTTGCCGATCTGGTCGGCGAAGCCCTGCGCGAACGCCTGCTCGGTGGAGGTTCGCGTCTCGGCCGGCGAGTTGGCGAAGCGGGTGTCGATGGCCGCCGCCACGTCCGCCGACCGCGTTGGATCGTCGACGCGGATCACGTACTGGCCCACGAACCGCGCCCCCTGCGCGTTCGCCTCCATGAGGTACTCGTGATGGAAGAAGAACGTGGAGGTGTCGAAGCCTTCCTCGCCCGCCTCGAAGATCCCGTCGATGGTGAACTCCCAGGTCGGGCCGCTACGGGTGCGGAAGATCGTCCCCTCGATCGGGATCCGGTCGCCCACCTCCCACCCGAAACGGTCCGCCGTCACCCGTCCGACGATGGCGCCGGTGCGGTTGCGCAGCCACGCTTCGCGCTCCTCGTCGCTCAGCACGATCTCCGGATAGAGGCGCAGATAGCTCTCCGGATCGACCGCGAACTGCGCGAAGAAGTTCCGCGGGTCCTGGTAGATGCCGCCGAACCAGGACAGATGGCTGATGTCCGCCACCCCGTCGACGGCGGCGATGCGTCCCAGGTAGCTCTCCGGCAGCGGCTGAATGAGCGAGACCTTGTGGATCACCAGCATGCGATCCGCGCCGGCGACCGAGACCCCGGTGCCGAAGGCTACCCGGATGGCGGCCAGGTAGGCGAACAGGACGAACGCCACCACGATAGACAGCACCGTGAACAATGTCCGCGCCTTGCGCCGGAACAGGTTCTTCCAGACGAGCGGCAGGTACTTCACGACTCCGGCTCCGCGCCGAGCACGCCCTTGTTCAGATGCAGCGTCCGCCGGGCGCGGGCGGCGGCGTGCGCGTCGTGGGTCACCATGACGATGGTCTTGCCGTGCTCGGCGTTCAGCGCCTGCAGAAGGTCGAGGATCTCGTCGCCCGACTTGCGATCGAGGTCGCCGGTCGGCTCGTCGCACAGCAGCAGCGTCGGGTCGGTGACGATGGCGCGCGCGATGCCGACCCGCTGTTCCTGGCCGCCGGAGAGCTGGCGCGGATAGTGCTTCGCGCGGTCCGCCAGGCCGACCACCTCCAGCGCGGTCGCCACGTGCCGGCGCCGGTCGCGGCGCGACAGCGGCGTCAGCAGCAGCGGCAGCTCCACGTTCCGCTCCGCCGTCAGCACCGGCAGCAGGTTGTAGAACTGGAACACGAACCCGACGTGGCGGGCGCGCCAGCCAGCCAGCTTCCCGCCCGACATCCGGTCGATCCGGTCGCCGCCGACGACCACCTCGCCCTCGGTCGGGGTGTCGAGGCCGCCGAGCAGGTTGAGCAGGGTGGTCTTCCCCGAACCGGACGGTCCCATCAGGGCCAGGAAGTCTCCCGCCGGCAGGTCGAGGGTGGCGCCCTGCAGGACGTCGATCCGCTCCGACCCGCGCCGGAACACCTTGTGGAGGTTCCGAACTTGAACCAAAGCACCGTTCTCACTCATGCCGTCGCCTCCGTGTCGTTCGCAGCGCGCCGGGTCCGTCGTCGGGAGACGGCGCCCGTCGCTCTTCGTCCGATTCCCCTTGTCCGGCCTCGTCCCGGCCGTTCGCGGTTCAATGCGATCTGCGCTCCGGCCGCGCGTCTCGTTACAGGCCTGCAACGCCGGCCCACCGTCCGCATCGTGAACGCGCGGGTTCGGCGCCGGTCGGCGCGCCGGTTGCAGGTCTGCCCCGCAGGCCGACCGTCCCGCGTCAGTCGGCCGCGACACGCTCGCCGTCGGCGAGCTCCGCCGGGCCCTCGATCACCACCCGCTCGCCGGCCGCGACGCCGGCCAGCACTTCGACGTCGCCGCCGTCCTCGATCCCGGTGGTGACCGCCCGCCGCTCCACCGTGTCGCCGCGCGCCACGAAGACCACCTGCGCGCCGCCGTCGCCGCGCAGCGCCTCGGCCGGCATCCACAGCCGGGGGGCCGCGTCGGCGATCGCCTCCTCGGGCGGCGGCCCCGCCTCGAGAAACCCCACGTTCACCCCCATGTCCGGCAGGATGCGGGGATCGCCCAGCTCGTCGAACGCGATCCGCACCAGGACCGTCGCGCGCTGGCGGTCGGCCGCGGGTATGGTCGTGATGACGCTGGCCGGGATCTCCCACTCCGGATAGGCGTCGAGGGTGGCCAGCACGCGCTGGTCGGGCGAAACGCGGTTGATGTAGCTCTCGTTGACGTCGACCTCGATCTCCAGCGACGACATGTCGACGATGGTGCAGACGCCGGTGCGCGTGAAGCCGCCGCCCGCGCTGACCGGCGAGATCATCTCGCCCGGCTGCGCGTCCTTCGAGATGGCGACGCCGCTGAACGGGGCCCGGATGACGGTGTCCTCCAGCGCGGTGCGCCGCACGTCGATCTCGCGCTCGGCGACGACGATCCGCTCGCGCTGGTTGGCGATGCGCGCCTGGAGCGAGTCGGCCTCCGCCTGCGCCGTGTCGAGCTCGGCCTGCCCGATCAGGCGCTGCTCCAGCAGCCGGCGCCGGCGGTCGAGATCGAGCCGCGCCTCCTCGTGGCGCACTTCGAGATCGGCCAGTGCGCCCCGCTCGGCGCCGAGCTGCGCCTCGGCCAGTGCGAGGTAGGACCGCTCCGTGGTGTCGTCGAGCCGGGCCAGGACCTGCCCTTCGCGGACCGCCATTCCCTCCTCGACGAGCACCTCGACGATGCGTCCCGTGACCTTGGACGAGACCGTCGACTGCAGGCGGGCCGTCACGTAGCCCGAGGCGTTCAGGACCGTCGGCTGGCCGTCGGCCGGCACCGTCTGCCGTACCGGCGCCGTCCGCACGACGGGGATCCGGGCCTCCTCCCACCAGCGCCAGCCAGCGGCGCCGCCGGCGCCCGCCACCACGAGGACCACCACCAGCCAGGCGATCCGGGCTACCCAGGACCGGCCGTCCCGCGACCGGTCGATCTTCAGCTCGTCGAGTGACGCTGCCATGATGATGGTGATGACGCCGTGCTGATGATACGCGCCGGCAACCACGTCGATAACAGGGAGTGCGCCGCGAGACGGCCCGCGGTCGATTCGACGCGAGCCGAGGCTCTCGGGTTCCCCACACCGTCCCGCCCGCGCCTGCCCGCTGTCATCGAGACGTCACGCCCCCGCCTCCCGGGTCAGCCGGCCCGCCGGCGCTGCACCCACAGGACCCCGACCAGCGCGCACGGCAGGTAGGTGACGGTCGACAGGATCGCGAACCACGCCGGATGCGGGACCGCGGCCAGGTTGGCGAACCCGGCGACGGTGAGCAGACCGCCGATGACCCCGGCCGGCAGGAACGCCCGGCGCCGCGCGAGCAGACCGACGGTGACCCCGGCCGCGAGACTGCCCGCGGCGTAGGACGCCTCGACCATCAGCAGCGCGCCGACCGGCGCGTCGCGAATCACGCGCGCCAGGGCCTCCGGGTCCGCGAGGTCGAGGTCCGGCGGCAACGGGTAGAGGAGGACGCCGAGCGCCTGCACCGCCATGATCGACACGATGCCGACCGCGAACCCGGCCGCGGTCGCCGCGATCCCTCGCAACCAGACGTGCATGATTCTCCCGCTTGTTGTAGATTACTGTACCGGCCCACCGGAACCCTAGACAAACGGCAACCGGGCAGGGTAGAGAATCGGTAGTCCACACCGACTCCATGTCGAGGAAATACCGCCAGCAAGGTTACCAGGACGACGACCGCCAGCGCCCGGAGCGCGGCGGCGACCGCAGGCCGAAGGGCGACGGCCGCCCGCGGCGCGGCTACGGTCCGCGCGAGCCGCGGGTCGTCAACATGCCCGCCTTTCGCGAGGTGCTCAAGTGCGCCCGCTGCGGCGCGTCGCTCGTGTCGTCGTCGATTCGTTTCGACACCCGGTGCGCGAAGTGTGCGGCCGACCTGCATAGCTGTGCGCAGTGCACGTGGTTCGACACCAGCCGCACGCTCGAGTGCGCCCAGCCGATCCCGAAGCGGGTATCCCCCAAGGACGCCCGCAACAGTTGCACCCGGTTCGAGGCGCGGGTGACGGTGGAGCGCGAGACCCATTCGAGCGCGCCGGCCCCGCCGGCGGCCGCCGCGGCGCCCAGGCGGCCGTCCAGCCCGGCCGCGGCCAGCGCGCGGCAGGCGTTCGACGACCTGTTCAAGTAGCCGTCTCCACCATCCGAGATGTACTCCCGCGACGCCACCACCGACCTCCAGCGACGTCTTGCGGCCCTGTCCTCGCCGGTGAAGCTGGTCTTCTTCACGCAGACGTTCGGATGCGACACGTGCCTGCCGGCGCGGCAGGCGGCCGACCGGATCGCCGGACTGTCCGAGCGGATCACGGTGGAGGAGCACAACTTGGTGCTCGACCGCGAACGCGTCACGGAATACGGCGTCGAACGGGCGCCGGCCCTGGCCGTGGTCGGGGCGGAGGACGCCGGGATGCGCTACTACGGCATCCCCGACGGCTACGAGATCGAGTCGCTGGTGGACGCCATCGAGATCGCCGCCGGCGGCGGCCCCGCGCTGAGCGACGACAGCCTCGACGCCCTCGACGCCCTCGAGCGGGACGTGCACCTGCGCGTCTTCGTCACCCCCACCTGACGGTTCTGTCCCCAGGCGGTCAGCCTGGCTTGGCGGATCGCGGCGGCGAGTCCGCACGTGACGGCGTCGGTAATCGAAGCGACGTCGTTCCCCGATCTGGCCCAGCGATATCGGGTGACCGGCGTCCCGAAGACGGTCGTCGACGACCGGGTCGAGATCATGGGGGTGCTGCCCGAGGCGGAGTTCGTAGCGCAGGTCGTGCAGGCCGGCGCGTGATCGCGCGCGGCGCCGCCGGCGTTTCCTCCAGCCGCAGGTTGCGCGGAATCGACCGGTCACTTAATCTTCGGGTAGACGGGCCCGTCGCGGCCCGTGGGCCGCTGCAATTGCAATCCGTATTCGGGAAGGACATCCACTCATGCCGACGAGACTCGCGATCGCGCTGGCGGCGCTGGTCCTCTTCGTCGCGCTGCCGGCGCTGGCCGACCTGTACACCGAATGGCTCTGGTTCGGTGAGGTGGAGTACCGGAGCGTCTTCCTCAAGAGCCTGGCGATGCGGTGGCTGCTCGGGGCCGCCGCGTTCCTCGTGGCGTTCCTCGTGCTGCTCGGCAACCTGCGCCCGGCCGTCGGGAGCGGCACGCGTCCGTTCGTGCTGTTCGCCGGGGGCGGGGACCTGCAGCCGGTCGTGCTCGAGCGCCGGCATCTCGCCTGGCTGGCCCTGGGCGTCTCGGCCCTGGTCGCGCTCTTCATCGGCGGGGTGGCCTCGAGCCAGTGGCTGCTGGTCCTCCAGTACCTGGAGGCGACACCGTTCGGCGAAGCCGACCCGCTGATCGGACGCGACGCCTCGTTCTACATCTTCACGCTGCCGTTCCTGGACTTCGTCCGCCTCGGGCTCTTCGCGCTCGCCGCCCTGGCGCTCGTCGGCTCGGCCGCCGCCTACGTGGTCTCGGGCCAGATCGCGGTCCAGCCGGACGGCGTCCGGGTCGGCGAGCGGGCCCGCCGCCATCTTCTGCTGCTCGGCGCGGCCATCTTCCTGCTGTTCGCCTGGGCCGCGTATCTGGACATGCCGCGTCTGCTGACGACGCCGGCGGGCATCGTGCACGGGGCGTCGTACGTCGACGTGGCGGTGCGCCTGCCGGTGTTGCGCATCCTGATGGCGGTGTCGGTGTTCGCGGCGGGCGCCTGCATCTACGCGGCGTTCGCGGGCAGCACGTGGCCGGTGGCCGCGGTAACGGGCGTGTACCTGCTCGTCTGGATCGGCGGCGGCGGGACGGCGACGGCTCTGCAGCGCCTCGTGGTCACGCCGGACGAGCAGCAGAAGGAGGCCCCCTACATCGCCCACAACATCGCCGCGACGCGCACCGCGTTCGACCTCGACGCCGTCGAGGAACGGCAGGTGTCGGGCGACGCCCTCCTGACCATGGACGACATCGCGAACAACGCCGAGACGATCAACAACGTCCGGCTCTGGGATCACCAGCCGCTGCTCGACACGTTCGGGCAGATCCAGGAGATCCGCACCTATTACGAGTTCGCGTCGGTCGACAACGACCGCTACGTCGTCGACGGCGAGTACCGCCAGACCATGCTGTCGAGCCGCGAGCTCAACTCCGACAGCCTGCCGAACCGGTCGTGGATCAACGAGCGCCTGCAGTACACGCACGGGTTCGGGGTCGCCCTCGGTCCCGTCAACCAGGTGACGGAGGAAGGACTGCCGGTCCTGTTCATCCAGGACCTGCCGCCCACCTCGCAGACCGACCTGAAGGTCGATCAACCGAGCATCTACTTCGGGGAGCTGTCGAACGACTACGTGCTGGTCAACACGAACACCGACGAGTTCCACTACCCGGAGGGCGACGACAACGTCTCCACCCGCTACGACGGCGCCGGCGGGGTCGAGATCGGCGGCCTGCTGCGCCGGCTGCTGCTCAGCCTGCGGTTCCGGTCGTACGAGATCCTCGTCAGCGGCCAGCTCAACGCCGACAGCCGGGTGATCTTCCACCGCAACATATCCGACCGCGTGGCGACCATTGCGCCCTTCCTGCGGTACGACGCCGACCCCTATCTCGTCATCGCCGACGGGCGGCTCTACTGGATGCGCGACGCCTATACGGTCACCGGCAACTACCCGTACTCGACGCCGGCCGGCAACGGCATCAACTACATCCGCAACTCGGTGAAGATCGTCATCGACGCCTACGACGGCGACACGACGTTCTACCTGGCCGAGCCGGACGATCCGATCGGCGTCACGATCGGGAAGATCTTCCCGGACCTGCTGCAGCCGCTCGACGAGATGCCGGACGGTCTCAAGAGCCACATCCGCTATCCCGAGGGCATCTTCTCGCTGCAGACGTCGATGTACTCCACGTTCCACATGACCAACCCCTCGGTTTTCTACAACCGCGAGGACGAGTGGGAGGTGCCGGTCATCGACAACGAGCAGATGGAGCCGTACTACACCATCATGCGGTTGCCGCGGGAGGAGCGGGCCGAGTTCATCCAGATGCTGCCGTTCACGCCGCGCGGCAAGAACAACCTGGCCGCCTGGATGGTGGCGCGCAGCGACGGCGAGAACTACGGCAAGATGCTCGTCTTCCAGTTCCCCAAGCAGAAGCTGGTGTTCGGGCCGTCGCAGATCGTCGCCCGGATCAACCAGGATCAGGAGATCTCGCCGCAGATCACCCTCTGGAACCAGCAGGGGTCGGAGGTGATCCAGGGCACGCTGCTGGTCATCCCGATCGAGGAGGCGCTGCTGTACATCCGCCCGCTGTATCTGCGGGCGTCGGGAGGCCGCATCCCCGAGCTGACGCGGGTGGTGGTCGCCTACCAGAACCGCATCGTCATGGAGGAGACGCTGGACGATGCGCTGGCGCGTCTGTTCGGCGAGTCCGGACGGCCATCGGCCCTGCCGCCGGCCACCCTGGTCGCGGACGCCGCACCGGGGTCGGCGCGAGCCCGGGGAGCGGGTCGGGCGGGATCGCTGGCCAGTCGGGCGCAGGATCACTACTCGCGCGCCATCCGCGCGCAACGCGACGGCGACTGGGCGCTGTACGGCGATGAGATCGAGCGGCTGGGCCGGGTGCTGGAGGCGTTGCAGGCCGACGAGAGCGAGAATTGATGGTTTCCGGTGCGGTCGTGAAGGTTTCAATTCAGAAGGGCAGGAGATGGACGACATGAAGAGTCTGCATCGTCACGCAACCGGCACGGCGGCCTTGGTCATCGTCACGGCGCTGGCCGCGGGCGGCAGCGAGCCGGAGGCGGCCCAGCCGACGCCGGGCCTGACCGCCTTCACCGGCGCGCGCCTGATCATCGGGGACGGCGGCGCCATCGAGAGCGGCACGATCGTGGTGCGGGACGGCGTCATCGAAGCGGTCGGGGCGAGCGACGAGGTGCTGGCGCCGGCGGACGCCTCGACGGTGGACCTCACCGGCAAGACGGTTACGCCCGGGCTGATCAACGCCCATGGTCACGTCAACAACGTCATGGGGCTCGAGGCCGATCCGGCCTTCTACACCGAGGAGCACGTCGCGAACCAGCTCGCGCTCTACGCGCGCTACGGCGTGACCACGGTGGTCAGCCTCGGCGGCGACGGCCCCGAGGGCATCGCGGTGCGCGACCGCGAGGGTCCCGACCTGACCCACGCGCGCCTGCGCGTCGCCGGTCCGGTCATCGTCGCCGACACCCCGGAGCAGGCGGCGGAGCGGGTGAACGCGGCGGCCGACATGAACGTCGACTTCATCAAGATCCGCGTCGACGACAACCTCGGCGCCACCGAGAAGATGACCCCCGAGGTCTACCAGGCGGTCATCGACACGGCCCACGAGCGCGGCCTGAAACTCACCGCGCACCTCTACTACCTCGAAGACGCCAAGGGGCTGCTCGAGGCCGGCGCCGACTTCATCGCCCACAGCGTCCGCGACGCCGACGTCGACCAGGAGCTGATCGACCTCCTCACCGCCAGCGAGGTGTGCTACTGCCCGACGCTGATGCGCGAGGTCTCGACCTACGTCTACGAGAGCCGCCCGGAGTGGTTCGACGAACCGTTCTTCCGCAGGAACGCCGACCCCGAGGTCATCGCGGCGCTGGAAGATCCGGAGCGGCAGGAGGGCATCCGCAACAGCCGCAGCGCGCAGACCTACAAGGCGCAGCTCCCGACCGCGATGCGCAACGTCAAGGCGCTCCACGACGCCGGGGTCCGCATCGCGATGGGGACCGACACCGGCCCCGCCGCCCGTTTCCAGGGCTATTTCGAGCACGGCGAGATCGACCTGATGGTCGAATCGGGCCTGACGCCGATGCAGACGATCGTCGCCTCGACCCGCGACGCCGCGGCCTGCCTCGGTCTGGAAGGGGTCGGCACGCTGGAGGCCGGCAACTTCGCCGACTTCGTCGTCTACACCGCGAACCCGGCCGAGGACATCGGCAACAGCCGCACCATCGAGTCGGTCTGGATCGCGGGCAACCAGGTGCCGGGAACGTGATGGCCGCGGCGATGGCGAACGGAACGGAACCGCGGGGTCGGACGGGCGCAGGACGGCGCCCCTCCGGCCCCGCACGGCGTTTCGGCGCCCCCGGACCCCGGCGCCGGCCGGCGAGCGAACGATGACGACTCCGGCGGTAGAGCGCGGTGCGGTCCCACCCCGGCCAATCGCCCCTTCACGCTGTCGCAGGTGCTCGACGACGAGTACTGGCCCGACCGGGTGACCGAGTCGGCCCCACCGGGTTCAGCCGCCTAGCGGAATCAGCCACCTTCTGCACCGCGCAAACCGGTCGCCGATCGACCGACGCTACGGCAAGCGCCGTCGAAGCAGGAAACCCGAAATCCGGCAGAGACGTAGCGCGGCCGTTCTGCGCAACCCGGATTCCTGGTACGCTGTACCCCGTGCGGCAGGTCGAAGGCTCCATCGTCTGCGCCGAGTGCAGCCGGCTCGTCGGCATCAACGAGGAAAACTGTCCGTACTGCGGCGCGTGGCGCCCCGGCCTCTTCGGGTGGGCCCCGTTCCTGCGTTCCCTGGTCGGCGCGCGCCTCGATCTCATCGTTCTCATCGTCGGCGCCTGCATCACGCTCTACGCTCTGGCGCTGCTGCTGCAGCCGGAGGCGATCTTCCGGACGTCGGGCTTCCTGTCCATTCTCTCGCCGGGCGGGCGCGCCCTCTACCAGCTCGGCATGACCGGCGGCGTCGCGTGGGAGCTCGGCTGGTGGTGGACCCTGTTGACCGCCACCTACCTGCACGGCGGCCTGCTGCACATCGCGTTCAACGTGATGTGGATCCGCAATCTCGGTCCGGCCGCGGCCGAGGTCTACGGGCCCGCCCGAACGTTCGTCCTGTTCAACGCCGCCGGCGCGTCCGGGTTCCTGCTGTCGAACGAAACGTCCGGCGCGCCGACCATCGGCGCCTCGGGCGCGATCTTCGGCCTGCTCGCCGCGCTGATCGTCTACGGCCGCAAGCGGGGCAGCTCGGTCATGACGCAGCAGCTCTGGCGGTGGGCCATCATCCTCGGCATCTTCGGCTTCATTGTGCCGAGCGTGAACAACTGGGCGCACGCCGGCGGCTTCGCGGGCGGATGGGTCGCGGCGCACCTGATGGGGTTCAGCGACGAGCACCGGGAGAGCACGCGCGTGCTGCTGGCGGCCCTCGCGCTCATCGCCGTCACCGGCGTGGGGATCGGCCTGTCGTTCTACAACGTGACGGAGATTCTGCTCGCCGAATAGGGACCGCGCCCGCCGGAAAGCGCCCGGTCCGAGAACCTGGCGTTTTCGCGGGGATTCCTCACTCCGCGGCCGGCGCGCGGCGGGAACGCCGGCGGCGCCCTCGGCGCCGTTTCCGTCGCCGCGGCGCCTGCACTCCGTGGGCCGCCAGATTCCGCCAGCGCGCGAGCGTACCGGGATCCCCGCCGTGAATCTCCAGCCACGTGAGCGCGTCGGTCAGACTGGCGCGCTCGAGGATGCCGCGCACCTTCCGCGGCGGCAGGCCCGGATCCTCGAGCAGCGGCTGCAGCGCCAGCACCTGGCGCAGGTGCTCGACGTCGCGCCGCGCCACCGGAAGGTCGCCCAGGGAGACGCGCAGCGGTTTCCCGCCCGGGTCGCGCCGGGGCGGGGTCAGGTCGATCGTCTGGACCGGGGCCACGAGGCTGCCGAGGAGAATCGCGTTCGAGAGGGTGTCCGGCGCTTCGTCGAAGCGCGCCCGGTAGGTGTCGAGCGCCTCCAGAGAACGCCACAGCGCGGCCGACCGCGGGCGGTTCACTTCCGGGGCGATGTGGCGCAGCAGCCCGGTCCGGGACAGCCGCTTGAAGATCCGGGTGGCGACGCCGCTGCGCAGCAGCTTGTAGAGTTCCTCGACCAGCCGGGCCGGAGAGGCGTTCCCGATCTCCGCGCGCTGCCGGGCGATGCCCTCCCGCACCGGCGCATCGAGGCGAAAGTCGAGCCGCGCGGCGAAGGCGATCGCCCGCAGCATCCGCACCGGGTCCTCTACGAAGCGCTCGTCCGGCTCGCCGATGCAGCGGATGAGCCGCCGCCGCAGATCCGCCATGCCGCCGACGTAGTCGATGACCGCGAAGGTCTCGATGTCGTAGAAGAGCCCGTTGATCGTGAAGTCGCGGCGGAAGGCGTCCTCCTCGGGCGTGCCGAAGGTGTTGTCGCGCCGGATCGGCCGCCGCGCGCGCCGCTCCCCGCCGGCGGCGGACGGTGGAGACGCCGGTTCCCCCGGGGATGCCGTCACGGCGGCGTCTGCGGCCCGCCGCGCGTCCACCGGGACCTGGCGGCGGAACGTCGCCACCTCGATCGTCTTGTCGCCGAACTTGACGTGCGCCAGCCGGAAGCGCCGGCCGATGATCCAGCAGTTCCGGAAGAGGCGCTTGACCTCGTGCGGGTGGGCCGACGTGCCGATGTCGAAGTCCTTCGGGGAGCGGTCGAGCAGCAGGTCGCGCACCCCGCCGCCCACCAGGTAGGCGGTGTGGTCGAATTTTCGCAGTCGGTACAGGACCTTCAGGGCGTCGGGGTCGATCCGCCGGCGCGAGATCGAGTGGTCGGCGCGGGAGATGACGGTCGGGGCGACCACTAGCGGAGCCTCGACGGGGTGTCCCCCGGCGATCCGAATCGGCTGCTGCGCGGGCCGGACATGAACCGGCGCCATTGTAGCGGCTGCGTCCTGCCGCGGGGAGCCGGGGATAGAATGGAGGCAGGCCGATACAGCCCTGCCGCGTGACCGAACCCCCTTATCACGAACGCCTGACCCGGATACGGGACACCTTCCCCGCGCCGGTCTCCGACCGGATGCACGACGCCTACTTCGTCTTCTCGATCCTGCGCGCGCTCGACCAGGTGGACGCCATGAAGTCCGAGGTGCCGCTGCTCGGACGGCCGCAGCCGCTCGACTACGCGGCCGCCGAGCGGACGGCGCTGGCCGAGGAGGGACGCAGCGTGGAAGAGGTGGCGCGCCTGCTGGTCGACCGTCTCGAAGGGCTGCCGGTCTGGGGACACCCGCGCACGCAGATCAACGTGGTGCCGCCGCCGTCGATCCCGAGCGTCATCGGCTCGCTGCTGCCGGCCATCTACAATCCGAACCTCGTCTCCGACGACACGTCGTACGGCCTCATGGCGACGGAGGCGGCGGTCGCGGCGATGGCGTCCCGCCTCGTCGGCTACGACCCGGCGCAGTCGGCCGGCGTCTTCACGTTCGGCGGGACCGGCACGGTGCTCTACGGCGCGAAACTCGGCATCGAGAAGGCGTTTCCCGACGCGATGGACGACGGCGTGCCCGCCGGCGGCGTGATCCTGGCGTCGGCGCAGAGCCACTACTGCCGTCTGAACGTCGCCGGCTGGCTCGGCCTCGGCGAGAAGAGCGTCGTCGAGGTGCCGACGCATCTGCAGAACGACGTCCGCCTCGACCGGCTTGAAGCCGCCGCCCGCGAGGCGCTCGACAGGGGACAGCGCATCGTGGCGCTGGTGGCGACGATGGGCACCACCGACGCGTTCGGCGTCGACGACCTCGACGCGATCGCCGACCTGCGTGACCGCCTGGTCGACGACTACCACCTCGAATACACGCCGCACGTCCACGCGGACGCGGTGATCGGCTGGGCCTGGTCGGTGTTCAACGACTACGACTTCGAGGAGAATCCGCTCGGCTTCCGTCCGCGCACGGTACGCGCGCTCGCGGCGGCGCGCCGGCGCATCTCGAAGCTGCACCGGGCCGACTCGATCGGCATCGACTTCCACAAGACCGGCTTCACGCCCTACGTGTCGAGCCTGTTCCTGGCCCGCGACCGGGCCGACATGCAGCTTCTCGTCCGCGGCCGGGAACAGATGCCGTACCTGTTCCAGAGCGGCGAGCGCCACCCGGGGGTCTTCACGCTGGAGACGTCGCGAGGCGGTTCCGGCGTGCTCGCGGCCTACGCCAACCTGCAGCTCTTCGGGAGGGTCGGCCTGCGGGTCCTCCTCGGCCACCTCGTCGAGATGGCCGAAGCGCTCCGCGAGCACCTCGAGGGACACGATTCGACCACGGTGCTCAACGACGACGGCGTCGGAACGGTGACCGTCTTCCGGGTCTATCCCGACGGCGTCGACACCTGGACGGTCAAGGAGCGCGAGCGCGCCGATCCCGGCGCGCGGGAGGAGTTGCTGCAACACAACGACTACAACCGGCGGCTCTTCCGCTACCTCTACGACCGGGCGATGCGCGGCGAAGGGGTGCACATCTCGATGACCGACTGCTATCGCGAAACGGACTACGGAGAGCCTCTGGTCGGCCTGAAGAGCTTCATCCTCTCGCCTTTCGTCAACGAGCAGGACGTCGAGCAGCTCGTCCGGGACGTCCTCGACGCGCGGCAGGCGATTCGTGACGAAACGCAATCCTGCGGATAGAACGCTTCGATGCCCAACGAAACGACGAAGAACGCACTGACCCTGGCCTGCCTGCTCGCGACGCCATTCGCCGCCGCGGCGCAGGAGGGTGGGATTTCCGGCACGGTGACCGACGACACCCGCGGGGTGTTGCCCGGCGTGACCGTCGAGGCGTCGGGCCCGGGGTTGCCGGCCGGCCCGCAGGTAACCGTGACCGCCGGCGACGGGGCCTACGCGCTCGCGGCGCTGCCCCCCGGGAGCTACGTCGTAACGTTCACCCTGCCCGGCTTCGAGCGGGCGGAGCGGGACGTGGAGCTGACCGCCGGTGTCACGGCCGTCGTCGACGTCGAGCTGCCCCTCGGCGGGCTCTTCGAGGAAGTCACCGTGTCGGTGACCGGGACGGCCATCGAGGCGCCGGCCATCAACATGCCCCACGCGGTCACGGTGGTCAGCCGGGAGACGCTCGAGCAGCAGGGAGCGACGCAGCTCGTCGACCTCTTCCGCAACCTGAACGTCAGCCACGGCGTCGTCGGCGAACGGAACAGTTGGTACAACTCGAACCAGCCGTCGACCCTCACCGAGAACGTGGCCAACGTCAACCTGCGCGGCCTCGGCGCCTCGCGGACGCTGGTCCTGATCAACGGCCGGCGCCACGTGCCGGTTCCCGCACGCCTTATCGGGGGGCGCTTCGTCGACGTCAACACCATCCCGGCCATCGCCGTCGGCCGGCTGGAGGTGCTGAAAGAGGGCGCGTCGGCCACCTACGGCTCCGACGCGGTCGGGGGCGTCGCCAACTTCGTCACCCGCCGCGACTTCCGGGGCTTCGAGTTCAACGTCGCGCACGATTACTTCGACAGCGGAGGCGATACGACGGTCGCCGGCATCTGGGGCGGACGGATCGGCGCCTCCAGCGCCGTCTTCTCCGCGGAACGGGTCAGCCGCCAGGAGCTGCAGATGGCCGACCGGCCGTGGACGCTCGACCGCCTGGGCACCCACGTCTCCGGAAACCGCGCCGGCTGGTCCAGCATCGGAAACCCCGGCACGTTCGCGGTCGGGGCGCCCGTACCGCGGACCGCCGACGTCTTCGATCCCCGCTGCACGGACTTCGGCGGCCAGGACGAGGGCTGGACCTGCCGGTTCCGCTATGCGCCGTACGACAACCTGATCGACGAGCAGCAGCAGACGCGCGCCTTCGCCGAGCTGAACGGTCCGCTGAACAGCCGGACCAACTACCACGTCGAGGGGCTCCGGGCCGACGCCGTCATCCCCAACTGGTACACGACGCCGTCGTATCCGCCCTTCCCGCTGACGAGCACGACCATCATGGAGGTGGCGGCCGACCACCCGGGCCGGCAAGCGTTCTGCGGCGCCTACGCCGGTGACGGGAAGGCCGATCCCATGGGAGCCTGTCTGGACGGCGCACCCTGGTACTTCAACGGCCGCCCGTACGGGAACTCGGGCCCCGGGCGCCGGCTGCGCCGGGAGTCCCGCACCCAGCGGGTCGCCGCCTCGGTCGACGGCGACTTCACGATCGGCGGCCGGGACGCCAACTGGGATGTCGGCGCCAGCTATTCGCGGGCCAGGGGCAACCTGAATCTGCCGGCCGTCTACACGGATCGGATCTTCCGCGCGTTCCGCGGCTTCGGCGGTCCCGACTGCGGCGTCGGGGTGGCGGCGGACCGGACCTCCCCGGCCGGCATGGTCCTCGGGCCGGTCGGCGGCGCGGTGGCGGGCCAGGGCCCCTGCATGTACTACAACCCGTTCAGCAACGCCATCCAGCACGCCGATCAACCGGGCGCGCCGTTCGTGAGCACGGCGAATCCCGACTACGTGCCCGGCCTCGCCAACCCGGACGCGTTGCGGTCGTGGCTGAACGAGGAGGTGGATCTGGTCAGCACCACGGATCTGTTCGTGGCCGACGCCACCCTCAGCGGCAACCTCGCCGAGAACGTGGCCGATTTCGCCGTCGGTTACCAGTACCGCGGCGTGCAGGCCGACGGCGATCCGAACGATCCCGGCGACGTCACCCGGAACCCCTGCCCGGTGGCGGGCGACATGGACTGTTCGACCGGCGACCGGTTCGGGCCCTACCTCTTCACCAACGTCCATCGGCCCTATGCCGCGGACCAGCAGGCGCAGCGGCTCTTCGGCGAGCTGGCGCTGGGCGTCGGCCCCCGCGTCGACACGCAGATCGCCGCGAACTACGAGTTCTACAACGTGGCCGGCCGTCGCGTGAGCAGCTTCGACCCGAAGGTCGGCTGGCGCGTCCAGGCGGCGGAGAACCTGCACTACTCGCTGGCGTTCCGCGGCTCGGTGCAGACCACCTTCCGGACGCCGTCGCTGGACGACCTGAACACCAGCCCGCTGACGACGCTGGAGTGGATCTCGGAGACCGGCGCCTACCAGGCCGTCGACCGCTTCGGGCGCACGGACCTGCTGCCGGAGCGGGCGTTCACCTACAACGCGGGCGCCGTGCTCTTCCTGGAAGGGGGCGTCGAAGCGACCGTCGACTTCTGGCACTACGACTTCGAGAACGTGATCGGCTCGATGCCCTACGACGCGATCACCAGCCTGTACGCCAGCGACGATCCGGCCGCCAGCAACGCCGTGTCGCCGTTCATCATCTGTCCCGGCGGCCGGGCATCGGACGTGTCGCCCGCCGACCGTTGCGCCGCCGCCAACCTGGAGCGGGTCCAGATCGACCTGGTCAACTGGCCGGGGCTGACGACGTCGGGAATCGACACCCATTTCGCGGCCCGGACCAACGCGGGGCCGGGCCGGTTCTCGGCGAGCTGGGACTCCACCTACACGGTCGGCTACGACACGAAGGCCCTGCTGCTGGAGGGCACGAACCTCATCCTGTACGCGGAGCGGCAGGCCGCCGGCTACCTGAACTTCGCCCATCCCATCGCGGTGCCGCTGCCCCGCTGGAAGAGCCGCTGGTCGGCCTCCTACCTCTGGAGCCGGTACACCCTCTCCAGCTTCGTGAGCTACATTTCGTCCTACGAAGACCGCGGCGGCAACACCACCGCGCCCCGCATCGATCCGTTCCTCACCTGGGACATGAGCTTCCTGTGGCGCTTCCCCGGCAGCGGGATGGACCTCACGCTCCATGCGATGAACCTGACCGGGCAGATCCCGCCGTGGGCCAACGTCGAGCAGTCCTACGACGGGTTCACCCACGACCCGAAGGGCCGCCGGGTCAAGATGGCGCTGACCTGGCGGTTCGGCGGCTGAACGGCCTCGCCGCCGGACAGGTCGGGGGCGACGGGTCATCACGATGCTGCTCCAGGGTGTCGAGCAGCACCAGCGTCTTGTGGAGCGGCGGCGGACTGATCGAGTTCCTCAGCAACAGGCCCAAGCGGTCGGGAGGAAGCGTCCGGAGCTCGGCGGTTCGTCGTGCAGCCGTCTGCAACAGGGGCGCCACGCCGAGATCGTCGATTCCCTCGCGGTGTACCGCTGGAGAGCCTTGGTCGGTTCCGTTCCGGAGCGCCTTCTCTCGGTGCGCGTCTCCGGACCGCTCCTGCCGCCCGCTCGCGTCGCAGCGGCGGTGGTCACGGCCCCGGTCACCGCTCCCTGCGTCACTCGTCGGCGCCGAGCTCGCGCAGCCGCGCCGCGATCTCCGGCTGCGTCGACCGCAGGCCGTTGCTGCCGATGACCGGCAGGCTGGTCTCCGCCAGGATCAGCGGTGTCTGGCCCTGGTCGTTCAGCGCGTCGAGATCGGCGCCGTACGTCGCGAGCAGATCGACGACCGATGCGAAGCCGGTCCGAACGGCGTCGTGGAGCGCGGTGTTGCCCCGGTCGTCGGCCCGGTTCACGTCGACCCCGAGGTTGAGAATGATCCGGGTGAGGTCCAGGGTCAACTGCTCCTGGTCGATGCGATCCATGTGGTCGTCCGGTGCGTCCACGCGGTTGCGCCGATCCTCCTGGGAGATCTGCGGCACACCCATCGCCGCCTTCAGCGAGGACCACCGGTTGGCGGGTGAGACGTGCGGGTCGGCCCCCCGTTCGGCCAGCATGCGGAGGATCTCCGCCTCGCCGTAACGCGCCGCCAGCCAGAAGGCGTTCGCGCCGACCGCCTGGTGGCGGATGCTGAAGTCGGCGCTGAAGCGCCGGCCCGGCGTGCCGCGCTCGACGACGGCGTCCACGTCGGCGCCGTGCTCCAGGAGCGCCGCGGCCAGCTCGACCTGACTGCGCAGCGTCGCGGCGTGCAGCGCGGTGTAGCCGGCGTCCGCCGCGTTCGGATGGGCGCCCTGCTCCAGCAGATAGACGCCGAGAGCTCCGTGGCCGCTGTGGGCGGCGATGACGAGGGCGCTCGTGCCGGCCGCCGCGGTGTCGTCGACATCCGCCCCGGCATCGACCAGCGCGCGCGCCGTCTCCACGTCGCCGTTGCGCGCCGCGAAGAGCAGCGCCGTCGAGCCGCCGTGGTTCATGCGGAAGTTGCCGCTGGTGTTGGTGTTGCCGGCGGTGTTCTCGAGCTGGTCCCAGACCCGCGTGCGGGCGTGCAGGTCCGCCCCGCGCTCGGCGAGCAGGCGGACGATGCCGGCGTGCCGCTGGGCCGCGGCCCACATCAGCGCCGTCTGGTGGCGTTCGTACTCCGCCGCGTTCACGTCGGCTCCGCGGTCGAGGAGCATCTCGACGACCGGCAGGCTGCCGCTGCGGGCCGCGCTCATCAGCGGTGTCTCGCCCATCCTGAGGGTGACGTTCGGATTCGCGCCGGCGTCGAGGAGCAACTCGACGATCGGCGCGTCGCCGTTCTTCGCGGCCAGCCACAGGGGGGTGGCGCCGAGCGCATTGGCGGCGTCGACGTCCGCGCCCGCCTCCGTCAGCAGAGCCGCCGTCTCGAGATCGCTCCGGTGCGCCGCCCAGTGGAGCGCGGTCGCACCGTCGCCCCGGGCCGCGTCGGGGTCGGCGTCCGCCGCGATCAGGACGCGCACCCGGTCGAGGTCGCCCGCCCGAACCGCCGCGATCAGATCCGGCTCGGCCGCGGCGTACGCGAAAGTCGCCGCCGCGAACACGAGAACCGCCGCCGCAGGGGACGCGAAGCGTTTCGTCGAGGATCTCTGGGCCATGTGGCTATGCTACCGCAGTCGAACTCCCGTTGCACTCCCAGTCCACGCCGGCGCGTCGCCGTCAGAACGAGACGGCATGTTCATCGAGATCGCGCACGGCGCGCCCAGCCAGGCGGCGTTCTCGACGACGGCCGACAGGTACGCGGCGCGAAGCTGGGGAGGTGAAGGTCACGACGACGCCGGACGCCGGAGCGCCTCGAAGGTGAAGCGGCCGTCGAGGCCGGTCACCGACGTCGTGAAGGGCGGCACCAGACGGCCGCCCGGCGCACGGGAGCGATTGACACTCCGGCCGGCGTTCGGACAGACTAGGCGGACAACCTCGCGGGCAGCCCCAGGGAATCGGGCTGCGTTGCGCCTGCGTGCTCCGTCCGCGTCAACCAGCCTGATCGGGGAGAGAGGGTCGACCCATGACGCGTGTCCGTGGCCGATCGCTGCCGGTCGTCTCCGCCGCAGCGGCCCTGATCGTCGGCGCGCTGTGCGCCTGGACGCCTCCCGCCGCCGCGCAGCCGGCGCAGGACGGCGCCGGGGCCGAACTGCTGCGCGCGGCCATCGGCCGCTACTGCGTCACCTGTCACAACGACCGGCTGCTGACCGCCGGCCTGTCGCTCGTCGGCCTCGACCTCTCGCAGGTCGGCGCGCACGCCGAGACGTGGGAGAAGGTCGTCACGAAGCTGCGGACGCGGACGATGCCGCCGGTCGGCCGGCCGCGCCCCGCCGCGGACACCTACGACGCGCTGGCCGGCTGGCTCGAGAACGAGATCGACCGGTTCGCCGCGGCGCGGCCGAATCCGGGACGCACCGAGGCGTTCCACCGACTGAACCGGGCCGAGTACGCCAACGCCATCCGGGATCTGCTGGTGCTCGACGTCGACGTGGCCGAGCTGCTGCCTGCCGACGACATCGACGAGTACGGCTTCGACAACATGGCGGACGTGCTGACCGTCTCGCCCGCCCTGATGGAGCGGTACCTGTCGGCGGCGCGCAAGATCGGCCGGCTGGCGGTGGGCGAGACGCCGCTCGGGCCGGCCACCTCGACCTACAAGGTCCCGATCCTCCTGGTGCAGGACGATCGGATGAGCGACGACGCGCCGTTCGGCTCGCGCGGCGGGGTCGGCATCCGCCACTACTTTCCGGTCGACGGCGAGTACGACCTGGAGATCCGGCTGCACCGGAACTACGTGAACTACGTGCGCGGCATGGGCTCGCGCCACGAGCTGGAGGTCCGGCTCGACGGCGCCCTCGTGCGGACGTTCGTCTTCGGCGGCGAGGAGCCGGAGGGCGTCCAGGCGCCGGCCAGCTACGGCGGCAACCAGTTCGGCGATCCGGAGTGGGAAGAGTACATGCTCTACGCCGACGCCAACATGCGCGCCCGCTTCCAGGCGACGGCGGGACCGCACGTGGTCAGCGTGGCGTTCGTGCGGCGGTTCACCGAGCCGGAGGGCGTGCTGCAGCCGCGCCAGAGCATCTTCGCGGTGGCCGTCAACGAGATGCGCGACGGCAACGCCGCGGTCGAGCACGTGGCGATCGGCGGGCCGTACGCCAGCACGGGACCGGGCGATACCCCGGCGCGGCAGGCGCTGTTCACCTGCCGGCCGGCCGGCCCCGACCCGGCGGACGAGGAAGCCTGCGCTGAGGAGATCCTCTCGTCGCTGGCCCGCCGCGCCTACCGCAGGCCGCTCGAAGCCGGGGACGTCGCGACCCTGATGGACTTCTACCGAACCGGCCGCGACGGCGGCAGCTTCGATGCCGGCATCCAGCTCGCGCTGGAACGCGTGCTCATCGCGCCCGACTTCCTCTTCCGGGTCGAGCGAGACCCGGTCGACAGCCGGCCGGGCGCCGCCTACGCGCTGAACGACCTCGAGCTGGCGTCGCGTCTGTCCTACTTCCTCTGGTCCAGCGGACCGGACGACGAGCTGCTCGCGCTCGCCGAGCGGGGCCGGCTCGACGACCCGGCGGTGCTGGCGCAGCAGGCGCGGCGGATGCTTGCCGACCCGCGTTCGAAGGAGCTGGTCCGCAACTTCGCCGGCCAGTGGCTCTACCTGCGCAACCTGCGCGGCGTGGTGCCGGACGCGGTGGCGTTCCCCGAGTTCGACGAGAACCTGCGCGAGGCGTTCCTGCAGGAGACGGAGCTGTTCGTCGAGAGCCTCATCCGCGAGGACCGCAGCGTTCTGGACCTGCTCGGGGCCGACTACACGTTCGTCAACGAGCGGCTCGCCCGGCACTACGGCATCCCCAACGTCTACGGCAGCCGGTTCCGGCGCGTGGCGCTGCCCCCGGACCTGGCCGAGCGCCGCGGCGGCATCTTCGGCCACGGCAGCCTGCTCACCGTGACGTCCTATCCGAACCGGACCTCGCCGGTGCTGCGGGGCAAGTGGGTGCTGGCCAACGTCCTCGGGACGCCGCCGCCGCCGCCGCCCGCCGACGTGCCGGATCTGCCGGATCGGGGCGAGGACGGCAGGGCTGCCACGGTGCGGGACCGCCTGCAGCGGCACCGCGAAAGCCCCGCCTGTTCGGTCTGCCATGCGCCGATGGACCCGCTGGGGCTGGCCCTGGAGAACTACGACGCCGTCGGCAAGTGGCGTACGACCGGCGAAACGAATCTGCCGATCGACGCCTCCGGCAATCTGCCCGACGGCACTGCGTTCGAGGGCCCGACCGGCCTGCGGACGCTGCTGCTCGAACGCCGCGGGCAGTTCATCGGGACCCTGACCGAGAAGCTCCTGGCGTATGCGCTCGGACGCGGACCGGAGTACTACGACCGGCCCACCGTGCGCGCCATCACGCGTTCCGCCGCCTCGGACAACTACCGCTGGTCGTCAATCATCGTCGGAATCGTGCAGAGCACGCCGTTCCGCATGCGGAGGTCAGAATCATGATCATCACCAGGAAGGCGATCCCCCGCCGTACCGTGCTGCGCGGACTGGGCGCCTCGCTCGCGCTGCCGCTGCTCGACGGCATGGTGCCGGCGGCCGCGGCCATCCGCAACACCGCGGCGGCCCCGGTGAAGCGGCTCGGCGTCGTCTACGTCCCGAACGGGATGATGATGGACCACTGGACGCCGAAGACCGAGGGGACCGGGTTCGAGTTTCCGACCGTCATGCAGCCGTTGGAGCCGTTCCGGCCGTACGTCCAGGTCCTGTCGGGCATGCACGGGGTCGACAGCGAAGGGCCGCACGCCCGCTCCTCGACGCGGTTCCTGACCGGCGTGCCGTCGAAGCCGGACAACGGCTCCGACCTGCTCGCGGCGGTCTCGGCGGATCAGATCGCCGGGCGCGTCCTCGGGCGCGAGACGCAGCTCGCCACGCTGGAACTGGCCATCGACGGGCGCGACTTCGCCGGATCGTGCGACGACGGCTTCAGTTGCGCCTACACCAACACCATCGCCTGGGCGAACGACACGACGCCGCTGCCGATGGAGAACAACCCGCGCGTCGTCTTCGAGCGGCTGTTCGGCGACACCGGCAGCACCGATCCGGCCGTCCGCAGGGCGCGGCTCCGCAAGGACGCCAGCCTCCTCGACTCGGTGACGGAGCGGGCCGGCGACCTCGCGCGGCAGATCGGGCCGCGCGACCGCGCCAAGCTGGGCCAGTACCTGGACGCCGTCCGCGACGTCGAGCGGCGGATCCGGATGGCCGAGTCGCAGAGCGAGCGGGAGCTGCCGGTCGTCGATCAGCCGGCGGGGATTCCGGCGACGATGGGCGAGCACGCGAAGCTGATGTTCGACCTGCAGGCGCTGGCCTGGGAGACCGACCTGACGCGCGTCGTCACCTTCATGATGGGCCGCGAGATCACCGGTCGCACCTACGCGGAGATCGGGGTGCCGGACGCGCACCACCCGATCTCGCACCACCAGCGCGACCCCGCCAAGCTGGCCAAGCTGACGAAGATCAACCAGTACCACGTGCAGCTCTTCTCGCAGTTGCTGGAGCGGCTGCGCTCGACACAGGACGGCGACGGCACGCTGCTGGATCACTCGATGATCGTCTACGGCGCCGGCATGGCCGACAGCAACTCGCACGCGTCGCAGAACCTGCCGATCCTGCTGGCGGGAGGCGGGGCGGGGACGGGCGGGCGTCACGTCCGGTATCCGGAGGACACGCCGCTCGCCAACCTGCACGTCAGCCTGCTCGACAAGCTGGGCGTGCCGGTCGAGTCGCTCGGCCACGCTACCGGGAAGCTGCGGCTCGACCCGCTGTCCGCCGCGTAACGGGGCGGGGCCACCGCCGACGACGTTCAGGGGCCGGTGCTCCCCGGGAGCACCGGCCCCTTGCACGTTCCTTGCCCTCTGCAGGGGCGCGCGCCGCCGACCCGCCAGAGGCCGAAGCGCGCCGCGACGTTACTGCAGCGTCGCGAGCTCCGCGGCCGTGACCGGCTCGGCGGGACCGTGGAAGATGGCGTTGAACAGCAGCTTGAAGGTCGCCCGGGTCTGGGTCCGGAATGCGATCTGGCTGCCCATGGTGACCGTCGTGCCGCGGCCGACCTCGAAGGCGACGACGTTCGCCCGCTCGCGCAGGAACTCGTCGCCGAGCAGCCAGCCGCTCGCCACCATGTCGTCGTCGTCGGGGTAGCGCGAGACCACCTCGGCCGGGATCTCGAAGCTGGGCAGAAGCTGGTAGGCCTGGTCGAAGCGGAAGAAGACCGGCCAGCTCTCCGGCATGCCGTAACCGACCGGATGCCGCGGGTTGTACTCCTGCTTGAGCAGCGTGCCGGGCGAGTAGAAGAGCGACGAGGGATTGACGACCCGGTTGCGCAGCGTCCGGGAGAGCTCCGCCGGGCTCCGGAAGACGTCCCGCAGCCGCCGCTCGGCCTCGCCGACCGTGATGCGCGCCGGCCGGCGGCCGTTGCCGATCCGTCCGTTGCCGGCCCATGCCGGCACCCCCCGCGCCGGCAGCACCGGCTCGATCGGCAGGTCGAGCAACTGCCGGGCAGTGGCGACGGCCGAGCCGAGCGCGACGAGCGTGCCGCCGTCCTGCTCGACCCACCGGCGCAGCTTGCGCCAGCCCGAGCGCCCGACTCCGTAGGCCCAGCGCCAGGACTCGTCGTGCCGGGCGGGACTCAATCCCTGCATGATCCGGGTGCGGCTGGTGCCCGAGGGGAGCACGATGACGTCGTACCGGTCGGAAAGGTCGCCCTCGAAATCGACCGACGAGATCACGGCGTGGTCCAGCTCGTACTGCTCGAACAGCCACATCATCCAGCCGCCCGGCATGTTGTTCGCGGCGCGCCAGAGGCCGACCCGCGTCGGCTGGCGCAGGCGGTACCCGTCGACCCGCGGCGCCGCGTCGGCCGCCGTCACGACCAGGCCGGTTTCCTCGGCGACCTGCCCGAGAATCCGCTCGGCCTCCGCTGTGGGGGGCACCAGCCAGGTACCCGGCGCATGTTCGCGGCCGCCCGCTGCGAATCCCTCCGCCGCCCGATAGACCGGCACCCCCGCCGCCTGCAGCCGCGCCGCGGCCAGGAAGCCCGCGTTGGACGAGGGCGGGACCGCATAGCCCCAGTCGGGTCGTTCGGGCAGCGGCGTCCGCAGCGGCTCGATCGCCTCCAGAAGAGTCAGGTCGGTGTCGACAGGCTCGTCGATCCGATCGACGTCGACGCCCATCAGCATGCCGAGCGTGTGCGCGGTGACGTCGTAGGGCGGGATGGGCGGCCCGCCCGGGTAGTAGCGCAGGTCGGGATAGATCTGCCGCTCCAGCATCGTCTTGGCGAAGGCGCCGTACGGCTGGGCGAGCTGGATCACCCACGATTCGGCGGGGTAGTCCGCGCCGCCGGCGCTGAACGGGGCCCGCGCCCGGTGGATCTCGACCTCGCCGAAGTGGAGGATGTCGAGCAGCTCGTAGGCGGCGAACGGGTCCCGCTGCGCGGCCGGCACGACGAAGGCGTAGGGCGCCTCGTCGCGGTCGACCCAGTCGCGGTGGACGCGGTGGAAGTTCTCCATCCAGCGCGTGCGGTACTTCGCCATGTTCTCCAGCGCGGCGAAGGTGGCGATCTCGCCGTACTCGACGATGTCGCCGAGGCGCCAGACGGCCGAGTCGTACGGCACGGGGAAGTTGGTCCGCGCCTCCTGCCGGCCGAGGGGGCGGTTGGGGCCGCTCGGGTTGACGTAGGGATCGGCGAGGTTGGCGCTCGCGATCTCGGTCAGGATGCGCGGCTGGCCGTGGTAGACCATGTACTGCCGGGCCGGCGTCCACAGGTCGTACTGGTCGCTGGAGATGATCCCCTTCTTGCCGCTCGCGATCAGCGCCGACGCCATCGCCCGCCCGATCTGCGCCTGCCCCTCCAGCAGGATGGGGTGGATGTTCGGGTCGTGCGGGTCCCGGAAGGGCGGGACGAACATCCGCGCGCCGCGGGGGCCCATCTGGTGCATGTCGTGGGTGACCTGCGGCTTGTACTCCCGGTGGACGTCGATGGCGAGGCGGGTCTCCCGCTGCGTGAACATGAACCAGTCACGGTTGTCGTCGTGGCCGGTATAGCGGTGATAGAGGTCCGGATAGACGCGGTCGAGACCGGTGTTCCTGGTGGCGTACCAGTGATCGACCACCAGGATCTGACCGTCCGGGTTCTGCGAGGGCACGAGCAGCACGACGGTGTTGTCGAGTATCTCGCGGACCTCCGGCGAGTCCTCCGTCGCCAGCCGATGCGCGATGTTGATGATCACCTGCCCGGTGCCGACCTCCGTCGAGTGGATCGTCGCGTACAGGAAGTAGAACGGCACGCCCTCGCGCACGAGCGCCTGCGCCGCGCCGTCGGACAGCCCGCGCGGATCGGCCAGCCGGTGGTTGATCCCGATCAGCCGGTCGAGGCGATCCAGGTTGGCCCGCGAGCTGAACTTCACGAGCACGTACGGGTTGCCGTCGGTCGTCGTCCCGCGGTGCTCGTACTCCACCCGGTCCGTGCGTTCGGCCAGGAGCTGCAGGTAGTCGAGCACCTTCGGATACCGCGCCAGCTCGCCGTCGGCGCCGATCTCGAAGCCGAAGTACTGCGCCGGCGTCGGGACGGCCTGCGCGCCGGCCGCGGCGGGGAGGACGAAGAGACACGCAACGACCGCGAGCAGACGGATGGACATTTCGAATGTTTCCTGCGGCGTGGATTCCGGCGACGGATGTGCAAGGCAGGATACCATGCGGGGAACCGGTGGCCGTTGCGCGGGGCCGGCCGATTCGCACCGACCGGCGGGCGGCCCCGGGCCGTGCGCCGATACGTTTCCTCTGCGGACAGGAGACCGAGTCCATGACACGCACCAGGTGCCGGGCGGCCGGCGTCGGAGTCTTGATTGCAGGTCTGGCCGCCGGCTGGCTCCCGCCCCGGGTTCACGCCCAGGACGGGCGGGCGGCGCGGCACCGCGTGCCGGCCGAGTTCATGAGCTACCTCGGCGCCGACTGGCTCGAGCGGCCGGAGCGGGTCGAGCAGGAACAGCCCGAGCGCGTTCTCGACGCGATGGGCCTGCGTCCCGGCGACGTCGTCGCCGACGTCGGGTGCGGCTCGGGCTACTACGCGCGGCGCATGGCGCGGCGGGTGCAGCCGGGCGGGACCGTGTACTGCGAGGACATCCAGCCCGAGATGCTCGACATCATGCGCGAGCGCGCGGCGGACGCGGGGGTGGCCGGCATCCAGGCGGTGCTCGGCACGCCGACCGACCCCGGGTTGCCGGCCGGCGCCGTCGACTGGATCGTCATCGCCGACGTCTACCACGAGATGTCCGACCCCGAGCCGATGCTGGCCGGGATCCGGCGCGCCCTGTCGCCCCGCGGCCGGGTCGCGCTGCTGGAGTACCGCGTGGAGGACGGGACGGGCGACCGGATCAAGGCGGACCACACCATGTCGGTGCGCCAGGTGTTGCTGGAATGGCGGGCGGCCGGCTTCGAGCTGGTCGCGTTGCACGACTTCCTGCCGAGCCAGCACCTGTTCTTCTTCCGCGCCGCCGGCAGCGGGGCAGGCGGCGGCGCGGTGCTCGCCGACCACGACCTGTTCGACGCCCTCGACGCCGGCCTGGTGGAGGTCGATGCGCGCGGCGCCGGCGCGGAAGCGGTGGCCCTGCGCATTCGCCGCAGGAGCAGCCAGCCCCTCGTGGTCACGTCGCCGGTGGCCGCCTACTTCGACGCCGCGGACGGACGCGACATGATCGCCCGCCGCGACGGCTGGGTGGTGCTCGACGACGACGGCTGGCGCGAGTGGACGCTGCGCGCCGTCGGCCGGCAGCGCGACCTGGATCCCCCCGGCGCCGGCGACCGGCTCGCCGTACTGCCGCCGCCGACCGCGCCGGTCATCGAAGCCCTGCTGCTGGAGATCCAGACGGGAACGTACACCGTCTCCAACTCACCGACCCTCTACCCGCCGCGGACCCCTGTGATGGAGCAGGCCGCGGTGTGGATCGCCGACGGCGACGCGGACTACGCGTCGATGGCGCCGCGCATCGCCGGGCCGCTGCTGCCGGCCCAGTACGCCGCCGCCTTCGCCCTGGTCTTCGTCGACCGCGCGGGCATCGACGTCACCCGGCGGCGCGTGTGGAACGACCGCGAGGAGATCTTCGGCCGCCTGCGCGACCAGGGCCTGCGCGTCTGGTACCGGCTGAAGACGAGCGGCCGCTGAGCGCCACTCGACTCTACTCGTGGGTCAGCGAGCCGGGCCCCATCGCCTTCCACGCCGGCTTGGTCGCCATCGCATCGGTCCTCGGCATCCTGCTGACGATCCCGATCGGCGGCGCCGAGCAGAACTGATCGCGGCCGTGAAGGACGCGGGGTGAGCTGCGGGGAGACAATCGGCTTCGCCTTGCCGGGGCAAAGGCGGTCGGATACACTGAGGTCCAACAGCAGTTGGTTGAGGCGCATGATGCGAACCGATTACTTCTTTGCGATGCCGTCGTTCCTGACCGGGGTTGCTCGCCTGTTCGATCTGTATGGTCAGTTCGACACCTACAACGACAGCCCCAACGACGATCTGGCCGACGCAAGGGCACTCTACAGCGATTGGCGCATCGTCGGACAGGATCTTGCTGCCGCGATGACGAGGATGGATCGTGAGCTCTCGACGGCGGAACCGCCAGACACGGCCGCTCCAGACGAAGCAGACCGACGCCGCTGAACCATTCACCCCGCGCGGCCGGAATCGGCCTTCCGACACCGTCGAGTTGCTGTCGGAGCGCGTCTCAATCACGCAGTCGTTTCAGGGGCCGCTTCCGCCTCCGGGTGCGCTCGCGAAGTACAACGAAGCATTCCCCGGCTGCGCGGAGCGCATCGTGGCGATGGCCGAACGGCAGGTAGTCCATCGGCAGATGCTCGAGTCGAACGCTCTGATGGCAAGCTGATCGCTGAACGAAGGGGACAGGTGCTCGGCTTCGCCTTGGCCCTGACGGCCATCATCGGCGGCGGCGTGCTGATTGCGTTCGACAAAGACGCCAGCGGGCTGACGGCTATCGTCAGTGCCCTCGCAGGCCTGGTGGCCGTGTTCGTTTACGGACGCCGCAAGGACGCGGAGGAACGACGGGAGAAGCGGGCTGACTTCGCATCACCTCAGCTCCGGCTCCCGTACGAAGACGCGACGCCCGGTTCGGACCGTTCGGCTCACTCGAACCAGCCATGAGCGCGGAGGACGGACGCTGGACACGGCGGCTCGCGCTCCTGCACGCCGACTGGCGCTACGTGCGGGAGCGAACGTCGTTCCAGATGGGGGCGTCCGCGCTCGACCATCTGCGACAGCGGCGGATCGGGATCCCAAGCCTGGAACCCGAAGTACAGCGACTCGCATGCAGGGTCGGACGTTCCATCGCCGAATGATCCCGGCACGTGCGCCGGCGGTCAAACGCCCGGTGGCCGGGACTAGGGATTTCCCTAGTTTCCACTGCTGGACGGCGGGTCTACCGTAAGAAGAACGCTGGAGGGAGGAGACCGATGTCGAAGATGCCGACTTCAGCCGACGCCCCGGTTGCCCCGTCACGCTGCTACGTCTACTGGCGGGCGCCTTCCGGGTTCTGGACGCGGCGCGTCGCGGTGGAGAAGATCGACCGGCCGTGGTGCGCGGGAATCGACGGCGTGCGGCGGCGGCGACCCCCGGCGGGAGCGTCGACGTCCCGTACTCCGCGTCAGGCGCCAGGCGACGCAGCACACGCAACGGCGTGACGCGCTCCCCCGGGCTGAACCCGCGGGGAGCTCACTCGCTTCGTAGCGGGGCGGGGTGTCGAGACGCGCCGCGCGCCGCGCCGGCAGGTCGCAGGCGAGGGCGCCGGCCGCGAGGAGTCCGATCCGCTGGCGTCTGCCAGCGGTCGATCGCCTCGTCGACAGCACGACGGCGGGGATGCTGAACGCGACCGCCAGCGTCAGCACGACGGTCGCCGAGAACGTGCGGCGGCGCGCCAGCGATCGCAACGCGCGGCGGAGATCACCCGGTCCAGACATCCATCACGTCAATCGACGGCCGGGGTCCTCCCCGCGTCGTGGCCGCTCGTACCGGCCGAGATGACAACTTGGCTGGATCGGCTCTCTCACGCCGCAGCCCGGCGCCGCCGGGCTGAACTTGCGGCGCTCGCGCCAGCGGACCGCGCTGCTGCGCCGGCTCTCTCACGCCGCGGCCGGCGCCGCCGGGCTGAACTTCCGCCGGTAGTACCCGGTCCAGACCACTATCGCCGGAATGCCGATGATCGTCGGCAGGATCCACGGGACGATGGCGAGCGGTCCGGCGAGCTCGTAGGCCCACAGGCGCTGCGCCCCGAAGACGATGAACGCGGTGTGGAAGGCGATGCCGCCGCCGAGCATCGACCCCAAGTGGCTGTAGAACCAGCCCATGTGCTGCGCGCCGGGCTGGCGCATCAGCCGCAGCATGCTCCGCCCCGTGAAGAGGCCGATCGGGCTCAGCCCCAGCAGGATTGGCGAGACGGCGGACCACGTCCCCAGCGCGAAAGCGACGACGGCGACGCTGCCGGCGATCGACGCCCAGGCGAGCGCTTCGTGGACGGGCGTCCGCAGCATCTCCGGCGCCCGGCGCGTGGCCACGACCCGCAGCGCCTGGCGCACCGTGGCGAACGTCGTCACCCCGAGGTAGCCGAGGAACAAGGCGAAGCCGTAGAGGTCGGGCCGGTCCGCGAGGCCGATGCCCTGGATCTGGTACGAGACGACCCGCCCGGCCGACGCGGTGACCGCCGACAGCGTCACGACGTAGGCGCAGTAGGTGTAGACGCGGCCGGCCCGCACGTGCGCCCGGCCGCCCTTGCGGGCGAACACCGGAACCCAGAACGCCGCGAGGCCCACGAACCCGGTGGCGACGTGAACCAGGATGACGACGTCGAACAGCAGGGTCGCGATGGTCATGATGGAAGGTCCTCCCGGTCGCGTGGTTCGTCGTCCGCCGCGGCTCCGGCGCGGGGCGCGGACGCGAGGCGCCGGTCAATCGCGGCCAGCGTCTCGTCGCACCACGTCACCTTCGATCCGATGGAGTGAATGCCCATCCGGAGCGCCGCGAACCGATGGAATCCCGCGTCGCTGTAGCGCTCCGGCGCGTCGCCGTACGTGGCGATCACGTCCCGCTCGACCGCCCACAGCCGGGCGAGCCAGCGGGAGAGGTGGTCCCGGAGAGCGGTCATGAACGCGCGGGTCTCGTGGACGTCGCCGATCGCGTCCATCAAGTAGAGCTGGGCGAGGTACGCGAACCGCTCCGTGCCGACCGCCGGGCCGCTCCGCAGCCAGCGCAGCAGCTCCGCCCGGCCCTCCGCCGTCAGCGAGTAGACCCGGCGGTTCGGCCCCTTCGGCGACGGCTCGACCCGGCTGCGGAGCAGCCGCCGCTGCTCCAGGCGCTTGAGAGTCGGGTAGATCTGGCTGAGCTCGGCCGACCAGAAGTGCCGGACGTTCTCGCTGAACGCGTTCTTGAGGTCGTACCCGGTGGCCGGCTCGCGGAGCAGGCCGAGGAGGATGTGTTCGAGGCTCATACGGCTATATCAGCAACGATATAGCCAACTATACAAACTTTGTCATAGCGCGTCAACCCCCCCCCATCCTGGCTCTGCGGAAGACATCCTTGACATATTGATGCACGGCATGCATGCTTATGCATCATGCGAACGACCATCCGCCTGGAAGACGCACTCCTTCTCGAAGCCAAACGCGAGGCGGCCAGACTGGGCACGACACTCACGGCGCTCATCGACGAGTCGTTGCGCGAGCGGCTGGCGCGAAGTGCGGCCAACGCCGAACCGCGACCGCGCGTCCGGCTCACGACGACCGGCGGCAAGGGGTTGCGGCCAGGTATCGATCTGGACGATTCCGCCGCCCTTCTCGACGTAATGGAAGGGACGAAGTGATCCTCCCCGACGTCAACGTGCTCGTCTGCGCACACCGCGAAGACGCGCAAGATCATCGAGCCTATCGAGACTGGCTGGCCGCGGCAGTGAACTCCGATTCCGCCTTCGGGCTCAGCGATCTCGTGATCAGCGGTTTCGTCCGCATCGTCACCCATCCGCGGATCTTCATGCCTCCGAGCTCCGTGGCGGACGCCATGCAGTTCGCCGCGGAGCTTCGCAATCGTCCCAACCGCGTCCCGGTGGCTCCGGGTCGCGACCACTGGCGGATTTTTTGTCGGTTGTGCGACGCGGCAGGCGCCAAAGGCAACCTGGTTCCCGACGCCTTCCTCGCCGCCATGGCCATCGAGCACGGGTGCGAGTGGATCACGACCGACGGCGACTTCGCCCGCTTTCCAGGCCTGCGGTGGCGCCACCCGCTGAAGTCGTGACGGACCCCCGCGCGCCGGACTACGGATCCAGATGCACCTCGGCGAGCGCGATCCCCCGCTCGCCGGCGACCGCGTACAGGAAGTAGATGCGGCCGTCCTCCTCGAAGATCGCCGGGTCGCGCAACTGGTTCACCGGGACGTTGACGGCGCCGCCGCGGGACGGCTCCACCGGCAGGTCCGCGCCCTCCCACGGCCGCTCCGGGCGGAGCACCTCCACCCGTTCGGTCGCCTTCCAGTCCCGCCAGGCGCCGGACAGGTCGATGTTCGCCAGCCACACCCGCTCGGGCGCGTCGCCGCGCTCGGTCCAGAACACGAACAGCCGGTCGCCGCGCTGCAGCAACGCCGAGTGCCGCATGTTGGGGTTGAACAGGCTCGGCCCTTCCTCGAAGCCGGTCAGGCCGTCGCGCGAGCGGTACATCACGCCCGGCATCGCCAGCGCGTAGACGTAGCCGTCGTGCCGGAAGGCGCGGAAGTACGGCCGGCCGAGGATCTCCGGGCGCCCCTTGAAGTGCAGCCCGTCGGTGGAGACCGCGGCGCGGGTCACCTGCGGCCCGCGTTCCCGCCCGTGGACGTACATCACGATCTCCTGCCGCTCGTCGACCACGTGCACGTCGGGCGACGCGACGTGGGCGTACGCCCCGGCCGGGTTCGGCGAGTCGGCGCCGCACGGCGGACAGGTGGTGGGGAAGTGGGACTGCTCGATCTGCAGCGTTCCCGGCTCGTGCATCGTCCAGGGACCGGCCAGGTCGTCCGCGTAGGCCAGCCGGATGTAGGTGCCCCGGTGGTCGGCGAAGTAGAGGTAGTAGCGGCCGAGCGGGTTTTCCACCCAGTCCGGCACGCGGATGAGCGACGGCCCGGCGATGTTGCTCCCCATCCGCCCGTCCATGTGGGGGGTGATGATGGGACGGTCGAGCAGGCGCTCGATGCGGACGGCCTGTGCCGCGGCCGGTTGAACCACGGTGCCCGCGAGCACCAGCGCCCCAAGCGCAACGACCGCGAGATGGCACGCGCGTGGATGTGCTGAAAGCATGGCGTCCCTCCTGGCCGCTTGCCGTCCGATCCTGCGGACTACTCCGGGTCGGTGCCGAGGAAGCGGATCAGCTCGGCGTTGACGACGTCGGGCACCTCCTCGTGCGGGTTGTGGCCGACGTTCGGGATGAGGAAGACCTCCCCGTTGGGAAGGATTTCGGCGGCCCGCCGTGCGTTGTCGGGGAAGTCGGGCCCGTCGATCTCGCCGCCGAGGACCAGGGTCTTCGCCTTGATGCGGGGCCAGTCGTTGACCACCGTGTCCATCGAGCGCAGGTTGCCGCCGAGCCGGCGCACGTACGCCAGCCGCGGCCAGTCGCCGCTCAGCCGCTGGCCGTGCCGGATCCGGAGGTGCTCCAGGAACTCCGGCTTCCACTCGACGTAGCGCCGCGTGTCGGTCCGCACGTCCGCCTCGTAGGCGGCCTGCAGATCCGGATCGGCGTCGATTTCGCCGTCGAACGGACGGAACCCGCGCCCGGCGCGCCGGTCGGTCAGGCCGATCTGGTTGACGGTGACCAGATGCGTCGTCTTCTCCGGGTACAGGAAGGCGAACCGGGTCGCCATCTGCCCGCCGATCGAGTGCCCGACGATGGCCGCCTCTTCGATGCCGAGGTGCTCCATGAGCCGGGCCGTATTGGATGCGTGCAGGCTCATGCTGTAGGGCAGGATCGGCTTGGACGACTTGCCCCAGCCGAGTCGGTCCTTCACGACGACCCGGTAGCCCGCGTTGGTGAGGGCCTCGATCTGGCTCTTCCAGTACCAGCCGTAGTAGCTGCCGCCGTGGTGGAGGACGACGGCGCGGCCGTTCGCCGGGCCCACCGGCGCCACGTCCATGAAGGCGATCCGCACGTCCCGGCCGAAGACCCGGAAGTTCATGAACTCGACCGGATGCGGATACTCGAATCCCTCCAGGTTGATCGAGATCGGACCCCACTCGGCGGGCGGCTCGGGTGGCGGCCGGTGGGACTGCGCCGAGACCGCGACCGGCAGTGCGAGGGCCAGCACGGCCGCGAGTGACAGCGCGACGGGCGCGCACGGGGTGGGGCGTTCGATGGTCATTGGTGCTCTCCTATCGCTGCATGGTTGCCGGATCCTATCCCGGAAGTCGTCGCCTTGCGGCTCCGCTTTCCCGCCCGACCTGCCCTCGCCCGGACGCTGCGCCCTGCTGCGGTGCGGACTCCCGGCACCGGGACCGTCACTCACCCGTGCAACGTCGCCACCTGCCGCACCGTCTCCCGTTCTGCAGTGCGGACTCCCGGCGCCGGGACCGTCCCTTGTCGCGCCCGGGCGCCGGGTGTCGGGCGCCCCGCCGTTCTCTGCGCTGCGCGGGATTCCGCCGCGGACTGCCGGGACTTGCGAACCGCGGGGACCTGAGCGATCATGGGCTGGTTCCGGACAATGACGGCAGCCTCCCGAGGAGGGTTCGAGAATGGATTATCGTCTCCGAACGTTCGCCACGACATGCACGGTCATTCTGCTGGCACCCGGGCCGGCCTTCGCCCAGAGCCAGTCCGAGGGCGCCCCGGACGCGGATCCGGTATGGGAGATGCCGCGCCTGCCGGACGGCCAGCCCGACCTGCAGGGCTATTGGACCACCCAGACCTTCACGCCGATGGAACGCCCCGAGTATCTGGGCGACCAGGCGTTCTACACGGAGGAGGAGTTCGCGCTGCTCCAGTCGCAGTTGACAGTCGACGGAGCCGACCCGCTGGCCCGCTTCGTCATCGAGATCGAGGACCCGGAGGAGCGCGCGCGGGCTCTCGACCAGACGCACCGCGACGAGACCTACGTCCACTACGACAACGCCATCTGGCTCGCCACTCCGGTGCCGAAGGGGTTGTCGACCCGGCGCACCTCGCTGATCATCGATCCGCCGAACGGCCGGATCCCTCCGCGCAACGAACAGGCCGAGGCGCGGGCAGAGGCGCGGCGCGCGGTGCGCGGCGACCGGGGACCCTTCGACGGCTACGAGCTGCGGCCGCACAGCGAGCGCTGCCTCAACTACCGCTACAACGCGCCGCCGATGCAACCGCCCTCGTACAACGACATCCACCAGATCTTCCAGACGCCGACGCACGTCGTGATCTTCACCGAGCAGAGCACCAACGGGCCGCGGATCGTCCCGATCGACGGACGGCCGCCCATCTCGGAGGAGATCCGCCAGTGGCCGGGCGACTCGCGCGGGCGCTGGGAGGGCGACACCCTGGTCATCGAGAGCAGCCACTTCAACGACAAGAACGCGTGGCAGGGCTCGAGTCGCGGCCTCAAGGTGGTGGAGCGGTTCACCCGCGTGTCCGACGATCGGATCCACTTCACGTTCACGGTGGAGGACCCGGCCACCTGGGACCAGCCGTGGAGCGCCGAGATCCCGCTGACCGTCACCGAGGGGCCGATGTACGAGTACGCCTGCCACGAGGGCAACCACGACATCCGGCACATCCAGGAGGTCTACCGCAACATCGAGCGGCAGGAGGCCGAAGCGGCGCGGTAACGCCGAGACGGGCCGCGTCGGTTCCCGGCCACGACGACCGGCGCGGCCGCTTCCGCCATGCAACCGGCAGGATTGGTGGAGTGGCGACCATCGACGACTTCCGCCGGCTCGCGCTCAGCCTCGACGGGGCGGACGAGCGCTCGCACATGGGCGCACCGGACTTCCGCGTCGGCGGCCGGATCTTCGCCACGCTGGCCCATCAGGCGCAGGGCTACGGCAATCTGATGCTCACGCCGGAGGTCCAGGCGACGTTCGTCCGCGAGGCGCCCGACGTCTTCGTGCCGGTCGCCGGCGGCTGGGGACGCATGGGCGCGACGCACATCCGCCTGGCGGCGGTCGACGAGGAGACCCTGGCGGGCGCGCTTCGCACCGCATGGAAGCTCCGCGTCGAGAAGAACGCGCAGGTCAAGCGACGCCGCCGGCCGGGGAGGTGACGTCGTCTCGAACCGGACGATGAGTCCGTCTACAGATCCGCCGAAACTCCAATAGATCCCATGTCTATTGGGTGATCCGGCGAGCAGAACAATGAATTCTCAGCAAGGATGATGTGAAGTCTGTTGTGGGTGCGGCGGCTGTCCATCACGTTTGTTCCGGCCGTACGACGCCGCCGGCTCGGGCACCGGGATCTCGTGCGTCGCGTGCTCGGGCCCCTCGAAGACGTTGATCTCGCACACGTCCTCGCCGGCGCAAAGGGAGATGGCCTGCTCGACCCAGTCCTCGACGGAGGCGCCGGGCGTGACCCAGGCTCCCCAGACGTGTGCGGTGGTCCCCACCCAGCGGAAGACCACGGGTTCGGGGGGTTCGGGGTCCGTCCAGCGCGCACGCAATGCCTCGCGGTCGACCTCGACGCCCCGAAGATACACGGCGGCGATCTGCCGTGTATGCGTGATGTCGTCGAGTGGATTGGCGTCGAGCACCAGGAAGTCCGCGCTCCGCCCGGCCTCGATGCTCCCGGTAGCGGTCAGCCCGAACGCCCGCGCCGCCCGGGTCGTGGCGGCCACGATAGCCTCGGCCGGCGTCATGCCCAGCCGCACGAAGAGCGCCAGCTCCAGGTGATCCGCGTAGCCGAAGAAGTCGCCCACCGCCCCGGCGTCGGTGCCCAGGATGACGTGGTCGCGCAGCCGCAGGAAGTTGTCCCGAATCAGCCGCGCCCGCGCTTCCTCCGCGGCGGTCCGGGGGCGGTCGGCACCGGCGTCGCCGGCCGCGGCGTCGCGCAGCATCGCGACGACCTCCTCCGGGACCTGCTCCTCGAAGAAAGGATCCTCGTATACCGGCCGCCGGTACGGCTCGCGCCGGGTGACCATGCCGATGGTCGGCACGATGAAGACGTTGCGCGCCGCGACGAGGTCCAGATACTCGTCGTCGACCGCCACGTCGTAGGGCATGTGGATGAAGCGCCGGGCGCCGGCCGTGATCAGTCGCTTGTGGTCCTCCAGCGTGGTCGCATGCGCGATCACCCGGATGTCCCGCACCTGGGCCTCGTCGAGGATGGCCGCATAGATTTCCGGGTGCAGCTTCACCCGCGCGCCCCGCCGCTCGTCACGCGCGTCCACCCAGATCTTCAGGATCCGGATGCCGCGCGCGGCCTCGGCCCGCACCACCTCGCGTGCCTCGGCCGGGGTGGTCACGCCGTGCAGCCCCCACCACCCGGCGTCGTTCGTGAACCGGGGGTTCGGTCCGCCGCCGGGGATCCCGAGACCGGGCGACACCAGATAGCGGGCGCCCTCGACCTCGCCTACCCGTTGCGCCTGCCGGACCTCGAGGGCGATCTCCTCGAGGTCGCTGCCGGTGGAAATGACGGTGCCGACGCCGTAGTACGCGTGGCGGTGCAGATGGTCGATGAGGTTCTCGCGGGTGAAGTTCTCCGAACCCCAGCTCGTGTACTGCTCCCAGCCGAGATGCGCGTGGGTGTTGACGAGCGCCGGCATCACGGTGCGGCCGGTCAGGTCGACGACGCTCGCCTCCGGCGGCGCCGGCACCTCGCCGGCGTTCCCGACCCGCATGATCAGGTCGTCGCGGACCAGGAACGCGGCGTCTTCGATAACGCGGCCGTCTCCGACGATCACCCGCCCGCCCGTGAACAACTGGACGGGCGGGATCGGCGCAGAAGGATCCGGCGGTTGGCCGTCCGCGCCCCGCGCGATGCCCGTCAGCAGCGCGAGCACCACTACCAGCGTGGCGCGGCGCCGCGCCACGCTCCTGCCGATCGGCCGTGTCATCGACGTTGCCCCCAGGATTTCTCGAACATGCCGCTCACCCCCAGGCGTTCGCGGTGGGCGCCGGGGCGCGGTGAAGCGGCCGCGCCCCGGCGCAGGAGCCCACGTGCAGGCTCCTACGTGCGCGACTCGACGCGGAACGTCCACCAGCTCTCCGGCCGCGGGGTATCGAGCGGCGGCGGCTCGCCGCCGCCGCCGGGCTGCCGCGCCTGCACGTCCGGCTTCTGCAGCTTCCGGATCCGTGCGGCCCACACGTGGTCGAGCGTGGCCGGGTCCAGCTCCCGGTTCAGGACGACGGGGTAGACGACGCCGTCGAGCCGGAGGCGTCCCGGGTGGTCCTGTCCCACCCGCGGACACCAGTACTTCCGGTCGCCGACCGAACAACTGATGAACAGCTCGCCCTCCGGCGTCGCCATGCAGTTGACGTTCACCGAATGGGGTCTTCCCCAGATCCCGACCTGGATCGCGCACAGCGAGACGTCGTTCGCGAAGGTCCAGTCGGCGACCGGATCCTCATGGGTATCACCCAGCAGGATGAAGCCCGGGGTGGTCTCGCAGGGACAGTTCACGGTCCAGACGACGCCCCCGGCCACGACCACCAACGCCAGCGTGGCCCCGATGCCGAGCAGGTTCTTCCTGACGAACTCCGATACCTTGTCGGCGGTTCGTGGCTCTGCGCCCATGCCCAACCTCCTTCCGCGGTGCTCCTCCCCGGATTCGGACTCCCTATATATACCCGTTCGTGCTCCGCACGGGCGAGCCGCAACGTGAGGACGACCCGGAGCCCCGAGCGGCTCCACCCGGGATCCGGCCGCAGCCTCTCTCTTCCGCGCAAGAGGGCGGCTGCGGCTCCCGGCGCGGGTGCGGCGATCGCGACCGATCGGGCCGGGTCAGCGGGCCTGTTCCGCCGGCGCCCGGCCTGCCGCTCCCCGGCGCGGGCGTTTCGCCCGACAATCGTCGGCTGCGGCCAACCGTCCTCGGCGAGGAAACGGGCATTGGGCGTATACTGCCGGCTGCGGCCGCCGATTCGCGGGCAAACATCAGGCTGCGAAGGAGACCCATGGGTGCGAAACGACCTGCCCAGGGGCCCACCTAGGCCTGGGACGGACCCCCACCCCGGAAGAAATCCGCGCGTGGGACATCTCCATCGGTCCCACGAGAGAGGAGCTTCCGCCGGGGAGCGGCACCGCCCGCGGAAGGGGCCCGGATCTATCGGGTGCGTTGCGCGGGATGCCACGGCAGGAATCCGGAAGGCGGCCGGGCTCCCCGGCTGGTGAAGACCGAACCGGGGCCGGATGTCGCCCCCTGGGCCGCGGGGCGCATACTGCCGTACCGCTCGCCGTACGCGACGACCGTATGGGACTACATCAATCGCGGCATGCCGCTCTACCAGGAGGGGACGCTGACCGCCGACCAGGTGTACGCGCTGACGGCGTTCCTGCTGTACAGAAACGAGGTCATCGCGGAGGACCTGGTGCTCGACGCCGAGAGTCTGCCCGCAGGTCGAGATGCCGAATCGCGGCGGATGGGCGCCGTTGCCGGAGTGGAAGCCCGGATCGCCCAGGCTTCCGGGTTACCCCTTTTAGCCGGAGGCACGTCGATATCGAGCCGCTACGAGGCGGACGAAACCGTCTCGGCACGTTGTGAATCCAGGGGGCCAGCAGCAAGGGGGCCGCAATGGTGGATCCGATCAGGCGCAAGATACTCAAGACGGGCGCGGCGGCGACGGTCCTGGCCGCCACGCGGGGGTTTGCGGAGCAGACCGGCCAGGACGGAGCGGCCATGTCCTTCTACGAAAGGGGTCCCGTTCGCATCCGATACGAGGAGGTCGGCGCCGGCTTCCCGTTGCTCATCATCGCCGGCGGGGGGCTGAACTCGACGATCGCCGGTCTGGCCACGCATCCCTTCAACCCGCTGGAGGAGTTCAGGGGAGAGTACCGCTGCATTGCGGCGGACCTGCGGAATGCCAACCGCGGCCAATCTTCCGGTCCGCTCGAGATCGATCGGCCATGGGATGCGCATACCGATGACCATCTCGGCGTGATGGATCACCTGGGCGTCGACAAGTTCATGGTGCTCGGCTTCTGCATCGGCGGGCCCTTCATCTGGAACCTTCTCGAGCGGGCCCCCACTCGTGTCGTCGCTGCCGTGCTGGCGCAGCCCAGCGCGTGGAGTGCGGAGCACCCCGATCTGTTCTACGACAACAACATGCGGGGTTGGGGTCCGGAGCTCGTCGAGCGCCGGCCCGATATCACGATGGACATGGTCGACAGGTTCCTGACCACGATGTACCGCACCAATGCGGACTTCGTCTTCACCGTGACACGAGACTTCGTGCGCGATCTGCAGACGCCGGTCCTCATCCTGCCGGACGACATCCCCGCGCATCCGTACGATGTCGCCATGGAGGCTGCGATGCTCGCGCCGCAGTCCGAAGTGAGCATGTTCCCGTGGAAGCAGCCCCAGGAACGGATTCCACTGGCGGTGCGCCAGATACGGTCCTTCCTGCGGGCGCATCGGCCGGCTTCCGGTTGATGCACAGCGTGAAGATCCCGAAGCTCGACTCCGACCGGGGCGATGAGCTCCGGGGCTGCCGTCACAGGTTGACAAGCGCCGCTACAATACGGGCACCTTGGGCGCGCCGCCTTCGCGGTGGCGCGCTTCCGGAGACCGCAATCCATCGGAATCACCGGGTCCATCGAGGAGGAACGACAACATGAAGCGCCTTCTGCATTTCCTGTTCGCCGCGGCCGTCGCGCTGGCCATGCTGCCGGTCGAGACGCAAGCGCACTTCCAGCTACTCGAACCCGCGCCCTGGATCAACCTGGACCGGCTCGGCAACCCTCAGAAGGTCGGGCCGTGCGGCGGCAACCCGACCGGCGACAACGCCGCGATTCTGTCCGGCATCGTCACCGAAGTCACCGGCGGATCCAACCTGCACCTGAAGATCCAGGAGACCATCTTCCACTCGGGCCATTACCGCGTCGCGCTCTCGGTGAACTCGCGCAACGAGCTGCCGGCGGATCCGACCGCTGTCGAGAAGTGGACGGACCGGGGCCTCTACTCGGTCTGGGGCGTGATTCAGAGCCCGCCGCAGATCCCGGTCCTCGCCGACGGCCTGTTCCCGCACTATCCCGTAGGGGACCAGCGCGCCTCGTTCCGGCCCGCGACCCCGATGGATCCCTGGGAGGCCGACATCCCGATCCCCAACATCAACTGCGAGAAGTGCACGCTGCAGGTCATCCAGTTCATGGCCGATCACGTGTACAACACGCCGGGGGGGTATTCCTATCATCACTGCGCCGACCTGAAGATCACGGCCGATCCGTCCAAGCCCATCGACGACCGCTGGCCGAAGCAGATGATGACCAACGACTGACCGAGGTGGAGCCACGGGGCCCGGGCGACGGGGCGCCGGGCCTGGAGCGGCGCCCGGCGACGGCGGGACGCGCGCCCGGCGTCGCCACAGGGAATCGAGAAGCGCAATCGGGAGGCGGTAGCCCTCGTCGACCTCTTCCAGCCGGCCCCGGAGGCTTCCCGGCGACCGGCGAACCTCCGCCGCCCCAGGAGACCGTCCGTCGACTGTCGCGCGGCCAATCACCCGGGGCGAACGGTATTCGCGGAGGTCAGTCCGCTCCCCGCACCCGCCCGAGGCCGACCCCGGCGCCGGCGCTCACCAGGACGACCAGTCCCCCCAGGACTGTCAGCGGAACCGCCGCCCGGCCGGCGACGTCCGCGGATTCCTCGTCCACGAACCGAAATCTCGGCACGTCGGGCAGGACGGCGGCGGTCATCGGCTCGTCGGCGAGGATCGCCGGCACGAAGAACTGCCGCCACCGCTCGGCGAAAGCGCGCACCTGCGACCGGAAGCGGGCGAACCGCGCGTCTCCCGTCCCCGCGGCGTCGATGAGCACCTCCTGCGCCAGCAGCGCCGGCGAAAGGAACCGGTAGCGGCGCACCAGGGCGAGCTGGTCGGCGCGGCGCGCGTCGTGCACCGCCGTCACCTCCTCCAGTCGCCGGTTCACCGCGTCGGTGGCGGCCCACGCCAGCGCGGCCCGGCCGGACTCTTCGGCCACCACGCCGCCGGCCATCTCCGGATGGTCCTCCAGGTACCGGGCGAGCAGCTCGCTGCGGCGGTTCACGGCGTCGTTCGAGGCCTCGCGCTGGGCGGTGATCATCTCCACGCGGGACGGCAGCGGATGCAGCAGGCCCGCCGCGATGTTGACGGCGGCCGGCAGCACCACCACCAGGACGAGCCACGCGCCCACCAGAACCGTGGCGTTCCAGGCGGAGGACCGCCGCAGGCTGTTGACCCACGCCGCGAGCGCGAACCAGAACAGTGCGTACAATGTCACCGTCGCGCACCACAGGAACACCCTGCCGGACGAACCGAAGCCCCCGGTGGCCAGGATGCCGAGCAGCGAGACTCCCGCGGCCAGCCCCACCACGAGGAGCGCCCGGAACGCCAGCTTCGCCCCCACCACGTCGCGGGCCGACACGGGCTGCGACAGCGTCAGGGCCAGCGTCCCCTGCTCGCGCTCTTCCGAGAGGACGTTGAAGCTGAGGGCCAGCACGAGCAGCGGCAGCAGGTGCACCGTTACGAAGGCGAGGTCGAAACGGCCCACCATGAGGTTGAGCGGGTTCTCGACCTCGCCGTTCTGCTGGAAGGACGATTCGTTGGTGTAGATGCTGACGTCGTAGTAGTACGGCAGCAGGTCGCTCTGGCCGATCGCCAGGGCGGCGAGGGGGCCCGGCTCCAGGACCGCGGTGTGGGCGCCGCGGGCGCCGCCGAGGACGTTGGGGGAGCGCGGGTCCCGGAAGGGCGAGGACGGCCGTCCGCCGTTCGCGATGTCGGCCAGCTCCTGCTCCAGGGCGCGAACGCGCTCGGCGTTGCCGGTCCGCGCGGCCTCCACCGTCCGCTCCTGGAAGCGCTCCCAGGCCATGCCGTTGGCCAGCGCGTAGACGAAGAGGACGGCGAATACCGCGAGCACGATCCGCAGCGCCCGGTCTGCCGCGAGCAGGCGCCACTCGTTCCGCAGGACGGTGCGCAGGGCCACGGCTACGCCACCTCCGCGCGCCGCACGCTGGCCGTCGCCGCCAGGACCGCGCCCGCCAGCCACAACCCCAGCACCAGGAGCGACAGGATCCGGTTGTTCAGGACCCAGCCCAGCGTCGGGGCGTCGTACTGCAGGGGCGGCACCTGGGCCCAGAGGTCGGGCCCGGCCGTGTACAGCTCGCCGGTACGGGAGTTCTCGGCCAGGTCGCCGTTCATCCGCCGCATCAGGTCCCTGCGGTACGCCTCGGCGGCGGTCGCGAAGTGCCGGTGCTGCTCGACGTCGGTGCCGGCCAGCCCCATCGACAGCGTGCGGACCGCCAGCAGCGGCGCCGCCACCGCGAGCGTCTCGTGCACGAGCCCCTGGCGCTCGAACGTGTCCCACAACGCGCCGTAGTTGCGATCGAAGATCCGGTTCCCGAACTCCTCGCTCTCCTGGAGGTAGAGCCCCACCTCGTTCACCGGCAGATCCTCGACCCGTTCCACGCCGTGCTCCTCCAGGAGGCGCTCGGTCAGCGCCGCCCGGTCCGGACGCGCGATGCCCTCGACACCGGCGGCCATCTCGCGTTCGAGGGTCCGGGCGAACTCGACCGCGGACGGCGTCGGGTGGACCCACCTGGACAGGTCCACCGCCACGCGCGGGGCCACGAGTCCGTTCACCACCCACACCGCCAGCAGGACGACCAGCGCGGTGCGGCCCGAGCGGGCCCACGCCGACACGGCCAGGGACAACCCCACGAAGGCGGCGAAGTAGGCCAGGTAGACGCCGGCCAGGACCGCGCCCCGGGCCGCCGCGGACGCCGCCGGACCCGGGCTCCCGACGACGAGGGCCGCCGCCCCCACGACGGCCGCCGGCGCCAGCAGCAGCGCCAGCGCGCCGGCGACGCCCAGGGCCTTGCCCAGGCCCAGCTCGGGCCGGCCGACACCCGTGGCCAGGAGCTGGCGCAACGTGCCCTGCTCACGCTCGCCGGCCAGCACGCCGAAGGTCAACAGGATGATGAGCAGCGGCACGAGGTGTTGCAGGACCTGCGCCGCCGTCAGCGCGCCGATGCGCTGGGCGGCCGTCGCGTCCTGGGCCGGGCGCATGAGGAAGTCGTTCTGCCGGTGCGCTTCCAGCCAGACCGACGTGCCCGTGTAGGGGTCCACGCCCTCGTCGACGAACGACAGCGCCAAGCGGGGCTTGAACGCATAGATGCCGTAGTGGGCCGCCGAGTGCGGATTCTTCTCGCCCTGCGACTCCCAGTGCTCGCGGGCGGCGGCCTGCGCGGCCGCCAGCTCCTCCTGCGCCTGGCGCGCCTGGACCCAGCCGTGTCCCAGCGACACCAGGAGCAGAGCTCCCACCACGGCCGCGCACCAGCGGAAGCGGCCGTCCCGCACCACGTCGGTGAACTCCTTGCGGACGATGTGCTTGATCATCGGTGTCTCCCTTCGCCCGGAGAACGTCGCCTGCGGCGCCGCTCGCCGCCCAAACAACCCTCCAGAATTCCGCACCGTTCCACGGTGCGGACGCCTACTCGTGCATGTGCTCCAGATACACGCGTTCGAGGTCGGCGTGGCCGATCTCGTCCGTGCTCATCTCCCTGACCAGGCGCCCGTGCCGCATGATGCCGACACGCGTGCCGGTCTCCTTGGCGCGAAACAGATCGTGCGTCGCCATGAGCACCGCGACGCCCCGATCCCGGAGCCGCCCGAGCAGCTCGGAGAACTCGTTCGAGGCCTGCGGGTCGAGCCCGGAGGTCGGCTCGTCGAGCAGCAGCGCGTCGGCCTCCTTCGCGATGGCGATGGCGATGCCGACCTTCTGGCGCATGCCCTTGGAGTACTCGGACACCCGGCGACGGACCGCGGCGCGCGGCAGGCCTGCGCCGACCAGGACGTCGGTGAGGCGTTCCGGGGCCAGCGATCCCCGCCCGCCCAGTGCGGCGAAGTACTCCAGGTTCTCCAGGCCGCTGAGGTTGCGGTACAGCATCACCTGCTCGGGGATGTAGGCCAGGCGCCGCTTGGACTCCAGGGGCTCGGCGGCGACGTCGAGACCCGCGACGAGCACGCTCCCGGCCGTCGGCTCGAGGAATCCCAGAAACAGGTGGATGGTGGTCGTCTTGCCGGCGCCGTTCGGGCCCAGCAGACAGTAGATCTCGGACGGTCCGACGCGGAGGTCGAGGCCGGCGACGGCCTCCACGTCGCCATAGCGCTTGGACAGCCCCCGTGCTTCGAGAACCGGGGGCGACTCACCGGCGGCGGGCGCAGATGCGGGAGCAGACGCGGACCGGGCATCGATCGCTACGACTTCACTCATGGATCTCGACAGGGCCCCCCGGTGGGTCACCAGGGACTCCTCCCTCCAAGGGAAACGGAAACGCCGACGCGCCGGCGGCGCGTCGAACCACGAAATCGAGCTATTGAAGTCGACGAAGCGTCAGGCGGGAGGCGCGCGGGAGCCGTGCCCCTCGATCTCCGCGCCGCGGGCACACCGCTGCGCACGCGCACAGGGGCTGCTGCCGGCCGCCGGATCGGGGTTCTCGTGGACGCTGGAGGCGATGGGCGGCGAACCCTGGACGTGGCACAGAACGCACGTGTCGTCGCGGCCGTCCGCCGTGTCGTGGAAATGAGGCGCGGTCGCGAGAGCCAGCAGCGCAAGCGCGACAACCGCGCCCCACCGCAACAGCGTCGACCGGCTTGGCCGCATGGATGTCTTGTAGCGCGTTTAACCGAGTCCGTCAAGGGCGCACCGCGCGGTTCGCGCCGCCGTCGCGCGGTGGGCGGTCAGCCGCGGCCGGCCGCCGGAGAGGGGGGCCGGCGGCCATGCGCACGGCGGCGCCGCGCTTCCGGCGAGCCGGAGACGGCCGAGGCTTCAGCTATTCGGACAGCGCGAAGACGTAGAGCGCGTTGCCCCCCTCCGGCTGGAAGATCTCCGGCGTGAGCTGCGCGGTGAGGCTCCGGAACGCGCCCCCCAGCGAGGCCGGTACCGCGATGAACTGCCGTCCGCCCGCCTCGTAGGTGATCGGATACCCGGCCGCCGCGGCGCCGAGGCGCGTCTCCCACAGGACGTCACCCGTCCGGACGTCGAACGCCCTGTAATAGCGGTCTGCATCACCCGCGAAGACGAGGCCGCCCGCCGTCGTGAGCGTCGACGTCAGGAAGGCGGCGCGCTGCTCCCGGCTCCACAGCTCCTTCATCGTCCGCACGTCGTAGGCGGCCAGCTTCCCCACGTTGCCTTGGCTGCCCGGCATTTCGCGGTACTCGGACCGACCCGCCTCGCCGCCGCCCCCCTCGACGAACTCCACTTGGCGGCCGGTCAGGTACATGCACGCCTGGTGGAGCGGGATCACGAGCGCGTGAGCGCCGGGATGATACGCCGACGCCTGCCAGTTGTGGCCGCCGAGCAGGCTGGGACAGGCCGGCACGCGATCCCCGATGCGCGCGTCGATGATGTCCTGCCGGTAGGAGAACCGTCCGGTGGTCCGGTCGATCGACTCGAAGATGTCCTGGTAGACCGTCTCGCGCAGGTCCACGAGCGCGCCGGTCCGCCGGTCGAGCTTCCAGAGAATGCCGTCCTTGCCGATCGTGAAGAGCCACTGCTCGCCGTCGGCGTCCACCAGCACCCGCTCGTAGACGATGTCGAGGTCGAGCGTCTCCCCCGGCGCGTGCTGGAAGTACCACTGCACCTGCCCGGTCCGCGGGTTCAGGGCCAGCGTCGAGTTGGTGTACAGCGCGTCCTGCCGGGTCGTCATCCCGCGGCTCGCCGCGACCCACGGCTTCGCCTGCGCCGTGCCGATGTAGAAGAGACCCAGGTCCGGATCGTAGCTGCCCGGGATCCAGGAGTCGCCGCCCGCGCGCAGATACGGCGGCGTGTCGCCCCACGACGCGTCGTTCGGATCGCCCGGCAGCGCGATCGTCGACGTGCGCCACAGCTCCTCGCCGGTATCCGGGTCGTGGCCGGTGATGAAGCAGGTCTGCTCCTTGTAACGCTGGCACCCGTTGGTGCCGGTGACGACGACGCCGTCGGCGATGACCGGGCCGGCGTTCCCGCGGAAGCCCTGCGTGTAGTCCGCCTTCGTGGCGCGCCACACTTCCTCGCCGGTCCGCGCGTCGAGCGCGACCAGCGCGGCGTCGGCCGTGGCGAGAAACACCTTGTCGCCGTAGAGCGCCAGCGTGCGGGCCGGGGCCCGCTGGGGCGCGTCCTCCGGCAGCGGTGACCGGTACTGCCAGATGACCTCGCCGGTGACCGCGTCGATCGCCTGCACCACGTTCCCCGGACTGGCCAGGAACATCACCCCGTCGTGCACCAGCGGCGTCGTCTGGTGCCGCCCCTCCCGTATCGCCAGCACCCAGGCCAGTCGCAGTTGGTCGACGTTGTCGCGCGTCACCTGGTCCAGCGGGCTGTAGCCCCTGCTGTTGCGCGTCCGCCGCCAACTCAACCAGTCGCCGGGGGGCGGGTCCGCCAGCAGCGCCTCGGTCACCGGGGTCAGGGGCTGCTCCACCGTGCGGTTGACGAACCGCAACGGGCGCCGCCGCGGCCGCTCGCCTTCCCGCGCCGCACGCTGCGCCTCGGCCACGTCCGCCGCATCGCCAATCATCACTGCTGCCGCGGCCGTCAGCGGCGCGTCGCCCGGGCGGGCGCCGTTCGCGTCCAGAATGTAGGCCACCAGGTTCAGGTACACCGAATCGCCGAGCGATCCGCCAAGGCCGGGCGGCATCCCGTCCCGCACGTACTCGAACAACTCGTCCGTCGTCCGTCCGGCCCAGACGTTCAGGAAGTCCACCCCGCGCAACGCCGGCGCTTCCGCCCCGTCCAGCCCGATCCCATGGCACTCTCCGCACTGTCGGGCATACACCGACCACCCGGCCGCCGCCTGCTCCGCCGTGAAGCCCCCTTCCACCCCCCGGAGCTGCGCCGCCTCGACGACGACGCCCGGCGCAGCCCCCGGTCCGCCGTCCATGCCGCCCGCCACGATCAGTCCGGCGGCCGCCACCCGGACGACCGCTGCCGCGAGAGCCGCTCCTCGCCAACGCGATCCGCCGCCGACGCCGCCGGTTCCCTTCGACATGGTCCGCAACTCCTCGGTGCCGTCTATTGCCGCTGCTGGATCACTATACGCGCGAGACCTCGTGAATCGGGTGGGAGTTCGTCATCCCCGGCGGGCATCCCGCTGACCGAGAGCATGTAGGCGATGACGTCGACGTACTCTTCCGCGGTGAGAGAACCGGGATTGTCCTCGGGCATCGTCAGCCGCGTGTACTCGAACAGGGTGGCCAGCGATCGTCCTGCCCACTCGCGGACGAATCGCGCCCGCGCCAGGGGAGGCGTGGACCGCATGTCGGGATCGTCCGGGGCGCCGTTCAGTCGGCGGCCGTGACAGAAGCCGCACCCACCGGAGTACGCCAGCCGGCCCCGCGTCGCCTGCGCCTCGGTGAAGACGCCGTCCCAGACCGACGCCGCCGGTCCCGCATCCGCGGACGCGCCCGCTACCGCCGCCACCTCCTCGGCCGTCACGCTGCCGAAGTCGTTCGTCCAGGCGTTGCGCACGTAGCTGGCCAGGGAGGAGGTCTCGGCCGCGGTCAGGGCGGGGAACGGAGGCATGCTCCCCGAGCCCGCGCGGAGAACGCCGACGATCCGGGACGCGTCCGCGAGCCGGTCGTTGCCGCTCAGGGCCGGAAACGTGGGCGGGTTTCCCTCGCCCGCGGCGCCGTGGCACCGCGCGCATCGCGCCTCGTAGAGCTGCCGTCCCTGCTCGAAGCGCGCCGTGTCGTCGACCTGCGCGGCGGCGACGACGCACGACAGGATGACGCCCCCCAGACCCGGCCCGGCGACCAGGATTCGCCGCATCGTGCAGGACGCCCCGCGGTGCCATCGGCACGCGGACCCCGGACTCGGCCCAGCGACCAGGATCTTCCGCATCAGGCTGACTCCCACGTTGCGTCCGCGCCGGCGATCAGGACCAGATATCGGCATCCGAAAGCTCCACATCCTGCGCCAGCGCCGCCCGGATCGTCGTGTCGGCCTCGACTCTTCCGTCGAAGCGGAATGGAACGTAGCGCTTCCCCGACACGAAGAGTCGGTATTCGCCGGCCGGAACCCGAAGTTCCGCCACGCCGCGTTCGTCCGTGACGGCCCGATACGGGTGCGCGACCACCCGCGCGCCTGCGACCGGGGTCCGACGCTGCGCGTCCATGGCGACGACCGTCACGAGGCACGCCGGCGCGGATACGACACGTACTCCGAAACGGACGCTGCAGTCGGTGTGCGCGACAGCCGGACCGCCGTGCGCGACAGCCGGACCGCCGGTCAGAGCCGCCGCCTCCCAGATGTAGAGCCCCTCGGTGTCCGGGGCCGCCAGGGGCACCTCCGCATGATAGAGCGCGTCCGTTCCGGGCCACGGGTCGTCGCCGAGGGGGGTCTCCGCCTGTCTCGCGCCATCGTGGTCGCGCACCTCCACCACCCAGCCGGCGGGCCGGCACCTGGCGGAGCAGGTGACCCCGAGCCTGACGGCGAAGCGCTTCCCGCACTCGACGGCCGGCGGTGTGTCCCAGACGACGACCCGCGTGTCGTGCGGCTCGTCGGCGCCGCCATCCACCGCAACGGGCGACCCGGCGGCGCGACGCGCGCCGATCGTGCGCGGCGTCTCGTCCTGATGCACCATGGCCGGTCCATGCGGACGGCTCTTCGGCGGCATGCGTCCCGGCGACGTAGCCATGGACGTGGCCGGTCTATGCGGACGGCTCTTCGGCGGCATGCGTCCCGGCGACGTAGCCATGGACGTGCCCCTTGCCGAGGCCGTGCTTGTTGAACCCGCCCACCGCTTCGCCCCCCGCGTAGAGACCCGGAATGACCTGCCCCTGCATGTCCACGACCTGCTGGCGGCCGTTGACCCGCAGGCCGCCGTAGGAGTCATGCCAGATCACCATGATCGAGAGCGCATGGAACGGCGGCCTCTCGATGCGGTTCATCGGCGCATCGGCCTCCCGCTCGAAATCGGGGTCGGCGCCGGCGTCCACGTAGCTGTTCCACTTCGCGACCGTCTCGGCCAGGTATCGCAGCGGCACCCGCTGGAACTCGTGGCCGGCGGCGATCTTCTCGGCCAGCTCCTCGATGGTGTCGGCCCGGAAGAAGTAGCCGTTGTCCGCCACGTAGGGGTAGCGGAGCTCCCAGCCGGTGCGCTCGACGGCGTCCTCGTCGAAGATGGCCCACAGCGGTCCCGAGTAGTAGTCCGGCGGCTTCGACCCCTCGTTGATGGCCAGCGCGGCATCGAGGCCGTGATCGTAGTCGTACATCTCCCCGATCCACTGCTTCCGGCAGTTGCGCCAGTCGAGCGGCTTGTGGTCCAGCCCCCGGCCAGGGGCGCCGCCGTCGCCCGGATACCGGCTTCCACCGGGTCTGGCGGGCAGACGGACCTCGTTGAAGAACCGCTTCCCGACCTGGTTCACCGCGATGAACTCTTCGAAGCCGGCGCTGCCGACGTTGACCCCCGCGGCGCGGCGGAAACCGAACGTCGGGTGCCCGGGCATCATGGTCGTGTACGCGTCCCGGGTGCCGAGGCGGGTCGAGATGTGGAATGTCGTGGGATACGACAGGTTCTGCTGCATCCCCGCGAGGTTGGCGCCCACCTTCAGGCCGGCGACGAGCGCACTGGCGTCCTGACCGTGGGGGCCCTGCAGGGCGACGCCGCTCGTCGGGAACGCCGGCTCCCGCATGGCGGGGTAGAACATGCTGCGCACCTGGGGATTGCCGGCGTGACCGCCGCTGGCCAGGATGACGGCCCGGCGGGCGCGGATGGTCACCGTCTCGCGCCGTTCGTCGATGTTGCCGTTCCGCCAGTAGCTCTGCAGCAGCTCGCCGGTCTCGGGGTGGCGCCGCGGCGAGTAGTGGGCCCGGATCCCCACCACCCGGCCGGAGAACGGCTGCTCGCGGACGAGGTCCGCGAACCGGCGATGCAGCATGAACTCGACGCCCTTCTCCCGCGCCGAGTACTCCAGCGGCCGGGAGAGGGCCACGCCGTTGCTCACGGCGCCGGGTCCGACGAAGCGGCGCGCATCGTTCATCTGCACCGGCGCGAACGCGCTCGTGCGCTCGGGATCCGCGACGCCCGCATCCTCGGCCGTGATCGTGCCCGCCTTCATGTCAGTCCTGTCGCCCAGCATGAGGAAGCAGCGCGCCCCCCGCGCGCGCGACAGGCCGCCGCCGCCGTGCGTCCCGTTGACGCGCGTGAACCGGACGTAGTTGTCCATGAGGAACTGCCGCGTGGCCGGGCAGTTCTCGGCCCACGAGCGGGAGAGCTCGCGCTCGTTGTAGCGGTACGGGCTCTGGGCCTTGCGGTCCACGACCGACCAGTCGGTGAGGTCCGTGAACAGGAGCTCGACGCTGTCGTCGAGCTCCTCAGGCGCCTCGACGGGATCGACCCTGATCAGTCCCTCCTTGTCGCGTTCGCCCTTCCTGTCCCGTTGCTGGACGGGGTCGCCGCCGCCGAGGGACACGAAGGACCCGCTGTGCAGCATCCTGCCGCCGACGTCGAAGTTCTGATCGACCACCAGCACGCCGGCCCCGAGATCCCGCGCGCGAATCGCCGCGGTCAGGCCCGCGCACCCCGCCCCCCCGCGACGACGACGTCCACCTCGTAGTCCCAGACGACGTCGGCGGCCGAGGCTTCTTGCGCGTGCGCCGGGGCCGGCGTCAACAGCGCGCCCGCGCCCAGCCCGGCCGCGGCTCCCGTCCTGACGAAGTCTCGCCGGCTGACACCGTGCCCGTTCTCGATCCGCGGGTCGTCGCTGTCGCTGTCGCGCTTGTTCGCCATCTCCAGCCTCCCCCTGCTCCCGGCGCTCCCTCGACGCAGCCGGTCCACGATACCACCCGCCGGCGCAACCGTCGGCGGCGATACGTCGAGTACGTCCGGGCCGAACGGCAACCGCTAGAAGTCGTCGGGGGCCGGCGCATTCCCGCCGTCCCAGTCCTTGACGGTGCCGTCGGCGGCCCTCAGGAACCCGAGCAGACACCCGGGGGAGCCGTCCCTGACGGGGTGACAGCGCGCCTTGACGGCGTCGCCCGCCCTTATGTACTCGCGGGTGACGCCAATCCGCTCCAGCCCGTTGCGGTCGGTGGCTTCCAGCGCCCATGTCTGCGACTCGCCGTCGGGCCCCTCGACTTCCACGTAGAGCCAGGAATGCGGGACCAGCAGGTGGAGCTCGGTGACCACGCCCTCGATGTCCGTGAACGTATCCGAGTAGTTGCCGTGGGAATGGTGTCCCCACGCCGGCAACACGAAGGAGACCGCACAAACGACCGCGAGACTCAGTTTGAACCGCATGCTCACCCCTCCTTGCTCGGCCTGCACCGCCGAAATCACGACGGCGCGAGGCCGCTTACCGTCTTCCTGGAACATGGCCGGGCCCTCTTTCCCAGCTAGCTGGCTGGCTAGAACACCGCCGGAACGCGGGGCGGCGCCGGGAACCCGTTCGAGTAGGGGCCCTGGTAGCGCAGCCCGTTCCCGTTCTCGTCGAGCCAGCCCAGCGACTGCTGGAAGAGCGCCGGCTCCGGGTAGCCCCGCGGGACCGTACCCTCCAGGACATAGAGCTTGTTCTCGTGCATGTAGATCGACACGAACGTACGGGACCGGTCGGGGTTGGTCAGGTGCATCTGATGCCCTTCGACGCGATCGAGCGAGTTGTAGCCCAGGTGCGTCACCTCGGCGTCCCGCTGCATGAACGTCCAGGTCGCGTAGAGCATCGCGCCCCGCACGTCATGGCGCCAGTACCCCTCGCCGGTCGACCCGCCGCCGCTGCAGCGCTCCGCGCCCGGCGGGCAGTTGCCGGCCCGTTCGGTGAGTATCCGCTCGACGTGGTTGTAGTCGGCGACCGTCACCGTGTAGCGGCTCGGGCCGACCTCGACGGCGTAGACGCGCGCCGGCACCTCGGCCCCGAACTCGGAGACCCAGGCGGTCTCCGTCACCTCCGGCTCGCCCGGAAAGTTGCAGGTGAACCGATCCTCCCGGCTGGCGTACTCGGTCCATTCCTGCGCCGAGCCCGGCGCAGGAAGCAACAGCAGTGACGCCGCCGCAACGACTGTAATCAGGCGCATTGTCGTTCCTCCCGGGATGAATCCTCCATCAGGGATCCTGCCGGCAGCGGTCCGCTCCAAGCCCGCGCCCTTCGGCGCCCACGTCGCGGTAGACCTGGTGGCAGTTGGCGCAGGCGTCGTTGAGCTGGTCGGTCACTTCGATGACGGCGTCGACGCTCCTGGATTGCGACGCCCGATAGGCGGCCCGTCCTGCCTCCACCAGCGCTTCGGTGAACTCCCGCCAGTCGGCCCGCTCCACGGGAACGGGCCGGCCGTTCTCGCACCGGCGTCCGGGCGCCAGGAAGAGGGGCGCGGACTCGGCGAGGGCCAGGGCGGCCAGGTCGATGGCCTCCCAGCCCGGATAGACCGTGGCTCCCCACTCGACATAGTCGAAGGGTCTGGTCCCCGTCGCCGGCGGCGTCTCGGCGCCGGGGTCCTTGATCTGCACGTTGAAGACGATGTTCGAGGCGGGAAAGGCGATGGCCCGCATCAACTGGGCGAGGTTGGCGATCGGGGCGACGGACAGGTCCCCGCCGGCGGCGGACGCGGTGGGCGCCGTGGGAAGCGCAATCTCCGCCAGCGCGGCGTCGCGCAGCTCCCCCTGTCCGGCCGGGAATCCGCCCGCCTGCAGGATGTAGGCGGCCAGATCGATCGACTCCTGCCGGGAGAGGGGCGCCGGCGCCTGGAGGGGCATGGTGTTCCGGATCTTGTCGACGAGCGCCGCCACCGGGCGCGCGCTCCAGATCGAGAGAAAGCCGTCTCCGGCCAGCGGCGGGCCGACGACGCCTTCCAGCGCGTCGCCGTGACAGGTCAGGCATTGATCCCGGTAGACCTGCCGGCCGCGGGCCGCCTGCTCGTCGGAGTACACGCCTTCCGTCACGGTCCGGGATTGCCCGGCATGTGCGGTGAGGCCGAACGCTCCCGCGAACGCGACGGCGCACGGTATCGTGGCCGTCGCCCGCCGAACGGCTCTTCGGCCCGGTCGAATCACGCGCATGATGAATCCTCTCGCCGCGCCGGTCTCGGGTGCTCTGCGGAGTGCCTGTCACCACAGACTCCCGGCCCGTCAACCGCCGCCTGCGGCTCCGCTTGCGGCCCAACCAACCCTCACCAGGGGTCTACGCCGTTTCTACGGCGCAGACCCCTGGAAGATGACGAGGAACCGGCCGTCCTGGACGACCGCAGCCGACGTGCTTCCGGTGATGACCGTGCCCGGCCCGCCGCCGCGCCCCCCCACGGGGCGACCGGCGCTGTCGAAGACCTGCCAGTGGAGCGAACCCCCGAAGCTGAAGCCGGGCCCGTCGCCCCAGGCGAGCAGCGTGTCGCCCCGGGAATCCACCGCCACCACGGGGTTCTTGCGCCGGAACCGCGCCTTCCCCCGCGGCGAGCGCACGGCGTCGAGCCGGTCAACGGCGGCGAAGTAGACCTGTCCCTGCGTTTCCCAAGCCGCGGTCAGGCCAGCGGGACCGGCGAACAGGTCGGTGGTCGAGACCGGGCAGGCCCCCAGCTCCCATGGATCCACCAGCCGATCCGAGAAGGTGCGGCCGTGATCCGTCGACGTCAGGAGCCGTTGTCCCCGGCGGACGTTGTCGCCCGCTCCCCGGTACGACACGTGGACGGCGCCGGCGGAATCGCTCATCGCGGCCAGGCCGCAGCAGGCGCACGCGCCCTCCGCCGCCGGGCTGACGCGGCGCGCCGGCTCGAAGGTCGTACCGCCGTCGCGCGACACCGTCAGGTACACGCGGCGCCGGGCGTCCTCGACGGCGCCGGCATGCCAGAAGACGAAGACATCGCCGCGGCGGTCGACGGCGACGGCCGGACCCGCTTCGACGTTACTCTCTGCGCCGGTCGACAGATCCCGCTGCGGTTCGAAGCCAAGCCCGTCCGCGCGGCTCCGCGTGTAGAAGAACCGTGCCGGCTCGGCCTGCAACCAGACGACGTGGAGCCGATTGTCGGGCCCGAGCGCAAGCTGGCCGCCGTCGACCGGGCCCACACCGGACACGGAAAGCTCCCGGCTGTTGACCTGTTGCTGCTCGGACCAGCCCGCGGCGCCGGACTCGCGCGTCACATGGAAGAGGTTCGCGCGGGTCGTCCCGCCCCGCACATGGACCAGGTGCACCGTTCCTTCGGTGTCGACGACCGCCCGGGGCAGGCGGCCGCCCTCGGGCGCCCGCAACGTCTCGACCGCGCCGCGCGGCGAGACGGCCGTTTCGGGCGACGCGGCGACCGCGCCGCGCGACGAGAGACCCGCCCAGGCGACACCTGCCGACACGAAGACCGCGATCGCCACACGGCCGACCCGAAGCAGCGTGACCATCACGAACCTACCTTAGCGCCCAACGGCCGCCTCCGCAAGGCGGCAGAATCGAAGGTCACCAGTGCACGTCAGGTCAGGTCCCAGCCGGGCAGGGCGGCCGCCTGCCGGATCCACGTCGCCATCTGCGCCTCGTCGAGTTCGCCCTCGCGAACGTCGATCCAGCGCGAGTCCTTGTCCTTGCCCGAGCCGGGCGGGACGGGTCGCAGCGACGCGCCTCGGAAGAAGGTCACCTTCACGCAGCGGGTGAAGACGTGGCAGCTCACGAACCATCCATTCCCCCCGATGCCGTAGAAGGGCGAGTTCCACCTCACGCACTTGCGCACGTCGGGCACTGTGCGCACGATGAGCGCATCGAGACGGCGCCCGACATCGCTCTTCCAGCCTGGCATGGCCGCGATATAGGCCTGCACGGGGGCATCGCCGTCGGCCTTCGCGATCTGCGGGTTGCCGCCTGCGAGGAGGACCGGCTTCGCGCCGGCTCCCTTGGCGGCGGCCTTCCTTGCGACCTTCGTCGACTTCCCGGAAGTCCTGGCGGCCATTGCGCCTACCCCCAATCTGCGCTTCGCAGGGCGGGGCCCCCTGCTTCGCGAGCGGGTGCGGCCGGAACCGGCCCGCGGACCAGGAACGGCTCGTTCCACGGCTTCGTGATCCGGCCGGCGCCGTTGGTGTCGACGGCCGAGTCGTACTCCGCGGCGTCCGAATGCCCGCGCGTGAACTTCCCCCACGGTCTCGGCGATGACCCAGACGCCCGCCGCCGGCCCCGCGCTGCTCGTCACGACGCCGGTGATCGTGGCCGGATCGACACCCTGGGGGCGCCCACCACGAAGCCCGCCGCCCCCAGGGCCGGGAGCGTTCCGACCGCCAGCCGTTCCAGTCTTCGCCGCATCGTGCTCTCCCGCGGGTCATCTGACCGCGCGTCCCGGCTTCCACTCCCGTGCGAGGCGCCGGGCTTCGGCGAGTTGCGCCGAGGACATCTTCTGCTCGGCCCGAACTCGCCCCTGTAATGCGCCGTCCCGCATGGCGCCGGTGCCGCGTGACGCGGCGAGGGTCAGCCACACGTGGGCGCGCACGTAGTCCTGCGGAACCGTCCGTTCGCCCCGGTGTGCGAACCCGGGGCCGCGCCCTGCGCCCGCCACTCCCTGCGCCGCCGCAGTTTCAGACCTCCGCGCGGGGTCCGCCCGGCCCGGGAGGTCGAGGCCCTCGCCGTACATGAACCCCAGATTGAACGCCGCCACCGCATGCCCCTGCTCGGCCGCGAGTGTCCACCACCGCACCGCCTCCGGCCCGTTCGGTCGGACGCCGTTGCCGCGCGCGTACATCCCGGCCAGGTTGTTCTGGGCATCGGCCTCGCCCTGTTCCGCCGCGCGTCGATACCAGCGGACGGCATGGGCATCGTCCTGCAGGACGCCGCGACCTTCACGGTAATGGAAGCCGAGGTTGAACTGCGCCGCCGCGTGCCCTTGCCGGGCCGCAGCCCGGAACCAGCGCGCCGCCGCCACGTCGTTCTGAAGCGCGCCGTCGCCGCGCCGGTACCTGAATCCGAGTGAGACCTGCGCCTCCGCTTCCCCCTGCTCGGCCCGCGCGTGCAAGGCAACCAGATCCGCCGGAAGCTCCGGAGACGGCGCCTCACCGACACCGACGATCGCGGCGACGACGATCGCCACCAGAGCGACGAGACGCATGCGGAGCTCGGGCACCGCTACCAGTCGATCCTGCCGGGATCGCCGGCGTAGACGGAACGGATGAACGCCAGGATTTTCCAGACCTCCTCGTCCTCGAGCACGCTGTAGACGGTCGGCATCGTCTGCTCGGGGATCTCGCCCTTGATGAGCCTGAACAACACGTCGTCGTCGCTGCCGAACGTCCAGTCGTCGTCGATCACGGAGGTAGCCATCCCGCCGCCGCCGCCCCCGCCGTGGCAGCCCTGACAGCCGACCTGGAAATACAGGGTCCTGCCTTCCGCGGCCAGGTCCGGGTTGCCCGTGAACGGGTTCAGCTTCCGTGGCGCCGCCGCCGCGGGCTCGGCGTTCAGGTCCGCGGCGCCGGAACCGCCGACGGCGGGGACGAGCGGCACGCCGTACTCCTCCAGAATCGCCAGAATCTCGCTCTGCCGCCGGTCGATCGCCGTCTCGAGCCGGCCCTTCAACTCGTCGTCGCCCTTCGCGACGCCCATCGAGATGTCGAAGGACAGCGGTACCCCCGGCTCGTCCTCCAGCGGGACCAGTTCGAGCGGCGCGTTCAACCCCCCGGCGGCGTAGCCGGCGAGGGGCCCCCACGCGACGGCGACGTCCACCGCACCCGCCACCAGGTCGTCCAGCAGCTTCCGGGGCCGGTCCCGATCCCCGCGCGGATCGAAGAACAGCGAGTAGGTCGAGACGTTGTCGAGCAGGCCGCGCCGCGCGAGGCTTTCCTCGGGCGGCGTGTTGACGTGGACGCCGATGCGAAGCTGCCGCAACTCCGGGGCATCCAGCGACCGGAAGTCGTAGCCCCGGTCGTTGCGATAGGCCATGACGTAGGACGAACGGTAGTACGGCTTCGTCCAGAGGACGAAGTCCAGCCCCTCCGGGACCCCGAAGATGACGTCGCACGTCCCCGCGTCGATGGTGTTCCGGACCAGACCGCGCTGGTGCGGCCACCACGCGTAGACGGGCGTGGCGCCGAGCTCGGCGGCGACGACCGCGGCAATCCGGTTCTCGAACCCCTCGAGCCGCTCGTTCGAGTACGGCAGATTGTCGGGGTCGCCGCAGACGCGCAGCGACGCCGACGGCGGCTGCGCGAGCACCGGGATCATCGACAGCGCCTGGACCGCCGACAGCGCGCAGGCTCCGACCGCCGCGGCGACACCGCCGGCGGCGACGACGCCCCTGAAGCTGCGGGTCACGGCAATCTCCGTGCGCCTACTCGAGCGCGAAGACGTGCAACGTCCCACCCACGGAGGTCACCTTGTCCAGCCCCGAGTCGAAGGCGGCGCCGACCGCCCCCAGCGCCCCGAGCGGATCCTCGCGCGAGAGATCCGCCGCGACCGGCAGGCCGAACCACCCGCCGATTCCGGAGTAGATCGCGACGTACTGCTTCCCGTCCGGCGCCGTGAACGTCATGGGGTTGCCGATCGATCCCGACGGCAGCCTGGACCGCCACAGGGGCTCGCCGCTCCTGGCGTCGACCGCCTTGAACCAGCGGTCCATGGTCCCGTAGAAGACCACGTCGCCGGCCGTGACCAGCGTGCCGGTCCACACCGGGAACGGCTCGGTGATGCCCCAGACCTTCTCGGCCGCCTCCGGATTCCAGGCCATGAACTCGCCCTGGTAGCCGCCCGGGCCGGCGAAGATCCGCACGTTCGCCCCGACGTACGGCGCCCCGGCGATGTAGCGCACCTCGAAGCCTTCGTAGTTCATGCACAGGTTGTTCGTGCCGGCGTAGATCAGGCCGGTCCGGGGCGAGTACGACACGGGCTGCTGGTTCTTGGCGCCCATGGCGGAGGGGCAGATGTCCAGGGTGTTCACGCCCTGCCGGGTGCGTTTTTCCGGGACCTCCACGGGACGGCCGGTCTCCAGATCGATGCGCTCGGCCCAGTTGGTCGCCTCCACGAACTTCTCGGCCGACAGCAGCGTGCCGTCCGCGCGGTCCAGCACGTAGGCGAAGCCGTTGCGGTCGAAGTGCACGAGCGCCTTCACGTCGCGGCCGCCGATGGTGAGGTCGAGCAGCACGTGCTCGTTGATGCCGTCGTAGTCCCAGGCGTCCCACGGCGTCATCTGGTACGCCCATTTCGCCAGGCCGGTATCGGGGTCGCGGGCGAAGATCGTCATCGACCACTTGTTGTCGCCCTCGCGCGGCGTCGGGTTCCACGTTCCGGGGTTCCCCGTGGAGTAGTAGATCAGGTCGAGCTCGGGGTCGTACGCGTACCAGCCCCACGTGGCGCCGCCGCCGTTCCGCCAGCGGTCGCCGGGCCACGTCTCCGTGCCCGCGCCGGGCCCGCCGTGATGGGGATTGGCCGCGTTGAAGTCCGGCGCCAGCAGGACGTCCTCGTCCGGGCCCATGCTGTAGGCCTTCCAGAGCTGCTCGCCCGACTCGACGGCGTAGGCGGCCACCCAGCCGCGGATGCCGAACTCGCCGCCGGAGACGCCCACGATGTACTTGTCCTTGACCACGAGGCCGGCCATGGTCATCGTCTCGCCCCGCAACGGGTCGGCGTTCCTCACCTTCCAGAGCTCCCGGCCGCTCTCGGCGTCCAGCGCGAGGACGTGTCCGTCGAGCGTCGTCATCAGGATCCTGCCCTCGACGTAGTTCACGCCGCGATGGACCAGATCGCAGCAGGCCACCGGCACCGCGCGGTCGTCCTGGACCGGCGTATACCGCCACTTGATGGGCCAGCCCTCCTGCGTGAGGTCGATGGCGTACACGTGGTTGGGGTATGCGCTGTGCACGTACATCGTCGAGTCCACGACCAGGGGCTGCCCCTCGTGGCCGCGCAGCGCGCCGGTCGAGAAGGACCAGACCTGGGTGAGATCGGCGACGTTGTCCGCGGTGATCTGGTCGAGCGAGCTGTAGCGCGTCGCCGAGTAGTCCTTCCCCGGCAGCACCCACTGGTTGTCGTCGGCCTGCCGCAAGACCAGATCGTCGTTGGCGGAGATCGTCAGCGGCAACCCCAGCGCCAGAACCACGATGGCACAGATGCTTCTCTTCATGGCCGTTCCCTTTCCCTGGCCGTCGCCCCTCACGTGCCCGCCGCCGCACGCCGCTCGTCCAGGGGGCGGATCGCCGCGGCCCCGGCCGAGCATCCGTGTCGAGAATGGCCGTTCGGAGGACCGGCGTCAAGGGTTAATTCGTGCAGGCCGCGCCCGTCACCCGCCCCGATTGCCGCCGACCTCGACTCCAGCGCAGCATCGGTAGTGGAACATCATTCGACCCCGATTCGTCGGTCCTGAGCGACGATGCGGAGAGAAGCCGGTCGGCCGACGGACCGGTTCGTGAGGGGAGCAACGGGATGCATGCGACCCCGTTCGTGATCGCGACAGCACTCGTTTCACCGCGCTGACCGGCCCGGCGGCCGGGAAGCAGAGGAATCGGCACGTCGACGGCGGCACGGGGATCCGCCTCGTCGACGAGCCGGACGGGGGCGCCGCCGGCATCCGGTAGGGCAGGACGGCTGCCGGCGCGATGGCACGCGCGTAATCGTTTTTCTTGACATTCCGCCATTCGTAATCATATTGTCGGGTCCGTCATCGTTCCGCCGGGCGAACCCATGCTCGAAACCGGCCGTGGAGAATCGACGCCGAGGCTCGCCGGCTATGCGGCCCTCGTCCAGCGGTACGGCCTCGACGTCATTCCCAACTGGCGCACGTCGCGGGTGGCGGCCAGCGGAACCCACCGCATCGAATCGCGTGCCGGTCTCGTCGAGGAGATCTTCCCGCCGCGTTACTGGCCCGGCGACACGCTGGGCGGTCAGCTCGAGTTCGCGCTCAAGCACGACGGGACGAACCTGGCCATCCTCGCCAGCCTCTTCCGGAAAGCACCGGAGGAAGCATTGCTGGCGTACGTCCGGTCCAGGCCGACCGGCAAGTACGCCCGGCGGCTGTGGTTCCTCTACGAGTTCCTGACCGACCGGATGCTCCCGCTGGACGACCTGAAACAGGGCAACTACGTCGATCTTCTGGAGCCGGACGCGTACTACACGGTCGCGCCGCCCCGCCGGGGCCGCCGCCAGCGGATCAACGACAACCTGCTGGGAGACCGCCGTTTCTGTCCCGTAGTCCGCCGCACGGACGTCCTGCGGGACTTCGAGGCGGCCGACCTGTCCGCGCGCTGCCGGCGCATCGCGGCCGGTCACGCCCCGGAGCTCCTGAAGCGCGCGCTCGGCTACCTGTACGCCAGGGAGACGAAGTCGTCGTTCGCGATCGAGCGCATCACGCCCTCTTCGACCCGCACCGAGCGTTTCGTCGCGCTGCTGCAGCTTGCGCAACGGGAGGACTTCTGCCGCAAGCCCCGGCTGATCGAATTGCAGAACCGGATCGTCGACGCCCGTTTCCGCGACGACGACTACCGGGGGAACCAGAACTACGTCGGGGAGACGGTCGCCCGGGGAAACGAACGGATCCACTTCGTGTCCCCGAAACCGGAGGACCTCGCCGCCCTCATGGACGGCCTGACAGCCGCCCACCAGCGCATGACGGCAGGCAACGTACCAGCCGTGATCCACGCCGCGGCCATCTCCTACGGCTTCGTCTTCCTGCACCCGTTCGAGGACGGCAACGGCCGCATCCACCGGTTCCTGATCCACAACATCCTCGCCCGGGGCGGCTTCACGCCCGCCGGCGTCATGGCGCCCGTCTCGGCGACCATGCTGAAGAACCCCGCCGACTACACCGCGTCGCTGGAGGCCTTCGCCGACCGGTTGATGCCGCTGGTGGAATACACGCTCGACGCCGAGGGGCGCCTGACCGTGCACAACGAGACGGCCGTCTGGTATCGCTACATCGACCTGACGCCGCAGGCGGAGGCTCTCTTTCGCTTCGTCGAGCGGACCATCGATACGGAGCTCGCCGGCGAGCTGGCGTTCCTGGCCCGCTACGACGCGGCCAGGAAGGCGCTTCGGGAGATCGTGGACATGCCCGACCGCCGGATCGACCTCTTCATCCGCTTCTGCCTCCAGAACGACGGCCGCCTCTCCGCCCGCAAGCGGACGAGCCACTTCGGCCGGCTGACGGACGAAGAAGTCGCATCGATGGAGCGGGCGGTGCAGTCCGTCTACGGCGGCGGCTCGGCGATTCTCTGACCAGGAGCCGCCGGACCGGACGGGCGGCGGCCTGGTGCGGAATCGACCCGCTTTCCGGGCGCGCATAACGGCCGCGACGACGGGTCGGCGGCGACCGCATCGACGCCGGCCGCCTCCGTCTCGGTCTCGGGAGCGTTCCGGGCGTTGACCGGCCGGCAGCAAAGCAGTTGACGCCAGCCGGCCAGCCGGGCGAGGATCGGAATCCGAGGGCGAACGGCCGTGCAAGCGGGGGCATGGCGGCCCGGGCGGGCAGGCGCAGAGCAACTTCACGGACCCGGCGAGCGGGGGTCTTCACGGACCCGGCGAGCGGGTCGCGAAGACGAGGAGCTCCCAACGCCGCTTGCTCGCAGGCGGGTCGCGATCTCAGGGGGGTGTGGAAATGAGGAGACGACTGCTCGAGTTGCTCGGTGTGGCGGCGGTGCTCGCGACCGTCACGGTGCTCCTGCAGCCTGCCGCGGTTCCGTTGCGGGGCCAGGCGCCGAGCGCGACCGCGTGGGGGCATCCGAACCTGGAGGGCATCTGGCTCGACGTGTACTCCACGCCCCTGGAACGGGACCCGGAGATCGGCGAACGGGAGTTCGCCACGGAGGAAGAGCGGGCCGCGCGGAACCAGGCCGCGCTCGCCCGTCCGCCGGTGCTGCCCAGCGGGGCGTACAACACCGTCTACACGTCGGCGAAGCCGGCCGGCCCCCGCACGTCGCTCGTCGTCGACCCGCCCGACGGGAGGATTCCCGCGCTCACGCCGGAGCAGGTGCGGCGGAACGAAATCGAACAGGAGTGGCGCGTCATGCTCCTGCGCAACACCGAGACCTGCCGGATCCAGGCGCCGCAGTGCGCCGGGGGAGAGTACGGGCCCCCGTCGCCCCGCAGATACGAGACCACGCCCTACTACAACACGCGGGGCCGCATGAACCGCCACGACGGCCCGGAGGATCAGAGCCTGGGCGACCGGTGCATGTCGGGGCGCACGCCCGACCTGAACGGGTTCCGCCGCATTGTGCAGGGCGAGAGTTCCATCGCCATCGCGTACGACACGGGGCAGGGCCAGGGGTTCCAGCGCCTCGTCAACCTGAGCGGGAGCCATCCGCCGGGCCACATCCGCCTGCGGCACGGGGACTCGCGCGGCCGCTGGGAGGGTCAGACGCTGGTCATCGAGACCACGAACTTCTCGCACAAGTTCCCCTACCAGGGTTCGGCCGAGAACCGCCGGCTCGTGGAACGGTATGCGCGAGTCGACGACGAGACGCTCGACTACGAGGTGACGATCGAGGATCCGACGGTGTGGGTGGCGCCGTGGACGATCCGGCAGGAGCTGAAGCGGCAGAGCGACCAGCAGAACCGGATCTACTACGAGCCGCGGTGCCACGAAGGGAACTACGGCCTGCCGGCGTTGCTTCTCGGCTATCGTCTGGATGATCAGGCGTTCGCGGAGGGGCGCGGTCCGGACCCGGCCTCCTTCTCCATCTACGACGCCGACCGGCTTCAGCGGTGAACTTACACCGGCACCCGGCCTCGCAACCGCCGAGGCCGGGTGCCGGTGCTGTCGCCGTGGGTCAAGATGTTCGACAGGTGGCGCGGCTACCTTGGATTCCCCACGGTGTCGACCCCGGGCCGCGCCAGCTCCCACGGGGCGCCGGTGCCGGACGACCCGAGAAACAGCCTCGTCCCGTCGGGGAACGTGATGTCCCGGCCGTTCGCCCGGTTCGTGCCGTCCTTCGCCTGATAGCCGTCGACGAGGACCTCGGTTCCGGGGAGGAGTGACCGTCTCGTGAAGCCCCGCCGGAACAGCACGTTCGGAGTACCCCCTTCGAACGCCCACACCTCCGTCGTGCCGTCGCCCAGCTCCACGTCGATGTGGATCCAGACGTGGGGATTGACCCACTCGACCCGCGTGACCTTGCCGCTGAACTCGACCGGCCGGTCGGCGTCGAATTCCGCCGCGAATGCATGATGCGCCGCCACCGGTGCGGGCGTCGCCGCCAGCCCCAGGCAGATCCCGACGACCGCACTCAAGCCCCCAATCAACAGTTTCGTCCTCATGGGTTTCGGCCTCCCTGCCGCTGTTGTTTCACCCTGCGGTTTTCGCATCCGACGGGGTTCCCGGACTCCTGCCCCCCGGCACCTGTGAACCGGGTTCGTTACCGTCGATACCACTCGTGCAGACGATCGCCGGGCGGAATCTTGCGCGTGATCTCGACGATCAGGGTCTCGCCTTCCCAGCGCCTGACCAACTGCTCGCGGCGCAGGTTCCCGTACATGAACTCCTCGGCGAACTCGATGCAGGGATAGTCCAGCACGGTGGCATTGGGCTCCAGGCGGCGATAGAGCGGCATGGCGATCGACCACGGCTCGGTAAAGGTCTCGGGATCGTCGATCGTCACTTCGTACCGGATGGCGTCCGGCGACAGCGGCGAGAAGCGCTCGGTGAGCCGCAGGGCTTCACTGTGGAAGTTGCCGGCCCGGTCGAACCAGTTCTTGCCGTTGAAGTCCGTCACGTCGACGACCAGCGTGTCCCCTTCCCACCGTCCCACCGAGTGCCCCATGTAGGTGTAGTCCGGCGGAAGCTCGACATCGTCCAGGTGGATGACGCGCGCCGCGTTCGAGAACGCGAAGTTCATGTGGATCTTGTTCGTGCCCTGGACGATCTGGAAGGGATAGGGCATGTACATCGCGCGCGGCGTGCCCGGCAGGTAGCACTTGAGCTCGGGATCGCGGTCGATCCAGTTCGCCGCGTTCTCCTGCTTCACCCGGAGCGCTTCGGGCCGGTAGGGGATCCGGCCGTCTCCCCGCACGACCCCCAGCGATCCGGGCACGCCGGCCGCGGCGCCCAGCGCCACCACCGGCGCCGCCGGCACCCTGGCGTACTCGTACGGATAGACCCCCTCCTGCATCACCATGCCCGGCAGCGCTTCGTGCGCTTCCAGATCCCAGTGCGCTTCGTTGAGGGCCTGCCATACGCCATTGAAGTTCGGGCGCCCGTCGGGGGCCTGCGCCGGGCGGGGCGCCGGGTCCTGGCCCTGGCTGGCCGTACTGGTCACCGCGACGGAGATGACGGCGCCCATGCTGAAGGCGGCAAGGGCCGTGACAACGGTCGAGACTCTGAAACGGTTTCCCATCATCAATGCTCCCTGGTAACGAAGCCGGCCGTCGCTCAGTCCTGCAAGCCCTGTACGCATGTGGCGGTGTCCAGCGAGAACGGATCCGGGCCGCGCCCTTCCGCGAACGCCTGCTCGTCCACGCGGGCGCCGATGAGCAGCGCCGGCAGGCCGTAGTTTCCCTCGTGGCACCGGGGCTCGTAGTAGATCCGGTTCTGCGCGTCGCTCTGACGCTTCAACTCCTGCCGTACGGTCCACGGCGCCTCCCACACCGTCGGATCCTCGATCGTCACTTCGTAGGCGAGCGTGTCCTCGTCGATGCGCGTATAGCGTTCGACGAGACGCCGGTTCCCGCCCGACTCGCGGTAGCGGAACTTGGGCGAGAAGTTCGTGGTCTCGATGACCAGCGTCCCGCCCTCCCAGCGGCCGCGCGAGTCCCCGTGCCGCAGCCGGATCCGGCTCGGCGGATGGCTGCCGCGCAGGTTGACGATGCGCTGGTATCCCTGCCCCTGCCCGGTGTCGTAGCCGATCGCGATGGAGTCCCCGCCCTGCACGATGCGGCGGAACCCGTTGAAATCGGGTGTGCGCCCCGACATGCACCGGTCTCCCAGACTCTGATCCTCCGGGCCGAAGTGGCGGTTCATGCGGCCGGTGTTGTAGAAGGGAACGACTTCGAATCTGCGCGGCGACGGCGGCCCGTACTCCCCGCCGGCGCAGCCCCCGGCGCCGGACCGGCAGGTCTCGGTGCTGCGCAGGAGCATCAGGCGCCACTCCCGCTCCACCGCGTTCCGCCGCTGCGCTTCCGGTGTGAGGGCGGGTATTCTCCCGTTCGGCGGGTCGACGACGAGCGACGTGCGCGGGCCGGCCGGCCTCGCCGACGTGTAGACGGCATTGTACGCGCCGGCCACGTCCGTCCGACCATCCTGCCCGCGTCGGTTGCGCCCCGGGTTGACCATGCGGGCCTCGTCGCGTTCCGCCCGCTCGGCCGCGGTGAAGAACTCCCGGTCACCGAGCTCGGCGGGCCGCTCGAAGGGCGTCGCGTACACGTCGAGCCAGATGCCCTCCAGGTTCGGATGCCCCCACGGGGTCTCGCTCGGCGCCTGCCCTCCCACCGGCACGGCGGCGAGCTGCAGCAGCACCGCGACGGTTGCGATTGCCGTTGCCACACCGAGCGACTCGAGCAGTCGTCGCCGCATCTCCCTGCCTCCCCGGGACGACGGCCCGCTGCCGGGAGCGCGGCCCGTGCACCCGGCTCCTGCGCCCGCCGGCACCGCTGTCGTCACGCCTCGAATCAGGTCGAACATATACCCGCCGCCGCACCCTGTCAAAGCGCACCCGCGAGGATGAACGGGCCGACCGATCGGATGCCGGCGCGAGTTTTGCGTACGCCGCCGGGCGTTCGGCGGTAAGATGCCTCCATGACGTCGCGGCGAAGCTTCCTGAAGTGGAGCGCCCTCGTCGGCGGCGCGTCGGCGCTCGGGGGCGGCGGTCTGCTCCTGTCCCGGTATCCGACCGGCGGGGCGCCGGCCGGCGGGGCCGCCGCGGCGGCGACCGGCAGCCGGATCTTCCGCACCGCGAACACGCCGGAGTGCCTGCACTGCGCGCTGCTGGCCCACGTCGAGGACGGCCGCCTCGTCAAGGTGACCGCCGACCCCGATTTCAACGTGCTCGCCTGCGCCCGCGGCATCTCGCGCATCCGCCAGCTCTACAGCCCCCATCGGCTCAAGTACCCGATGCGCCGGGCGGGCCGGCGGGGCGAGGACCGCTGGGAGCGGATCACCTGGGAGGAGGCGCTCGACACCATCGCCGAGCGTTACCGCCGGATCCTCGAGGAGGACGGCAACCAGGCGTTCCTGGCGTTCGGGGGGACCGGCAACTGGTCGTCGCTGTCGACGGGCGTGCGGGGGCTGTATTCCGCCTTCTGGAACCGCTTCGGGGGCGCGACGCCGATCATCTCCCAGCTCTGCTGCGCGTCGGTCACCCAGGGATTCAACGCGATCTTCGGCGGCGGGCGGTCGGAGTTCCGCGACGAGTGGGTGCACAGCCGCTTCTTCCTGGCCTGGGGCAACAACCCGGCGGTCTCCAACCAGGGCTACATGAAGAACCTCTTCCAGGCGCGGGAAGAGCACGGCGCGAGGCTGGTGACCATCGACCCGCGGCTGAGCGAGACGGCGGCCCTCTCGGACCGCTGGATCCAGATCCGGCCGGGCACGGACGCCGCGTACGCCCTGGGCATGGTCAAGGTGCTGCTCGACGAAGGGCTGTTCGACGAGGAATACGTCCGCCGGTTCACCAACGCGCCGTTCCTGGTGCGGCTCGGGGAGCGCGGCTACGACCTGCAGGGGGCGCCGCGGGGCTGGCCGGCGGGCGGCGAGTCGCTGCCGATCGATCTGCGGGACCTGCGGCTGTTGACCGCCGCCGGCGGCGGGCCGGGGAGCTTCGTCGTCTGGGACGAGCGCGGCGGACGGCCGGCGGCCCCCGACACGCCGGGGATACGGCCCGCCCTGCGGGGCAGCTACGAGATCGGCGGCGTCCGCTGCCAGCCGGTCTTCGAGTGGCTGCGCGCCATCGCCGCCCGCTACACGCCCGAGGTGGTGCACCGCATCACCGGCGCCCCGGCCGATTCGGTCGCCGCGGTGACGCGGGAGTACGCGGCCGTCAAGCCGGCCGCGATCATCCAGAACATGGCCGGCGCCCAGCGCACCGACCACGGCACGCTGACCGTCATCGGCCACCTCTACTTGGCCTCGCTCACCGGCAACGTCGGGATGCTCGGCGGCGGCGTCAACGACAACGGCGGCTTCCTGCGGCAGGGCGGAAACATCAACTACCCGGTGCCCGTCCAGCGCAACGCGCCCATCGCCGGCATTCCCGCCACCAGGCTCGGCGAGTACCTGGTCGAGCGCAGGCCGCATCCGATCCGGGCCATCCACGTGGCGGGGACCGGGGTGCTCACGCAATACCCCAACACGCGGAAGATCATCGCCGGGCTCGACAACGTCGATCTGATGGTCGTGCAGGACATCTTCATGACCACGACGGCGCGCTACGCCGACTTCGTCCTGCCGGTGACCACGCTGTTCGAGACCCGGAATCTTCTGGCCGGTGTCCGCAGCCGCTACATCCAGCTCATGCAGCAGGCGATCGAACCGCTGTTCGAGTCCCGCTCGGACCGCTGGATCCTGACCGAGCTGGCCGGGCGGCTCGGCTTCGGCGACGACTTCGACAAACCCGACGACGATCTCCTGCGACACGTTCTCGAGCCGACCGGAGTGAGCCTGGAGCAGCTCGAGGAGGGACCGGTCAATCCCATGCCGGACCCGTGGGTACCGTTCGCCGACAAGAAGTTCGACACGCCGTCGGGCCGCATCGAGTTCTTCTCGACGTATCTGCAGGAGAAGGGCTTCGATCCGCTGCTCGAGTACCTGCACCCGGTGGAGGCGCCCTGGGTGGACACGGCGCGGGCCGCCCGCTACCCGCTGCAGCTCATCAACCGCAAGAACCACAACCACGTCAACTCGAGCTTCCACCACCACGACTTCCTGACCGAGATCTGGGCCGGCCAGGTGCTGCAGATCCATCCCGACGATGCGAAGCCGCGCGGCATCGAGGACGGCGCCCGCATCCGCGTCTTCAACGACCGCGGGGAGATCGAAGCGCTGGCGCAGGTGACGCGCGGCATCCTGCGCGGCGTGGTGAGCGTGACCACCGGCTGGGGCGGCGTGAACGAGAAGCAGACGGCGAGCATCCTGAGCCCCGACAAGTACGAGCCGATCTCGCTGGGTCACACGCTGAACTCGTCGATGGTGGAAGTCGACAGGGGAGACGCGGCATCCCGGGGGGACGCGGCATGAGCGACGTGAAGAAGCAGGTGGCGTTCTTCTTCGACGCCAACCGCTGCACCGGCTGCCGCACGTGCGAGGTCGCCTGCAAGGTCGAGAACGGGGTCGAACTGGGGCCGCGCTGGCGCAAGGTGCGCACGGTGGAGGGCGACCAGGACGGCGGCCCCTACATGTACCACGTCTCGATGTCGTGCAATCACTGCGCGGTGCCGGTCTGCGCCGAGGCCTGCCCGTCGGGCGCCATCACGAAGCGGCCGGACGGCATCGTGATAGTGGACCAGAGCAAGTGCATCGGCGCCCGTCTCTGCGCCTGGGCGTGTCCCTACGACGCGCCGCAGTTCAGCGCAGAGACCGGCAAGATGGAGAAGTGCAACTTCTGCTCGCACCGCATCGACGCCGGCGCCGGGGGACCCGCCTGCGCCGAAGCCTGTCCCACGAAGGCGCTGCAGTGGGGCGCGCTGGACGAAGTGGCGGCCAAGGCCGGCGCCACGGCCGAGTTCGGACCGCTGCCCGACGCCGCGATCACCAGGCCGGCGATACGCTTCATTCCCCTCAAGCTCGTCCGCTCGTGACCGCGCCCCGGCATGGAGACGCGCGACTGGTCGCTCGTATTCTTCACGGTCCTGACGCAGGCGGCGGTAGGAGCGTTCCTTACGCTGCACGTGTTGCGATACTTCACTGCGCGGCGCGGGGCTCGCGAGGGCGGTCGAGAGCAGGGGCATCCGCAGGACGACGGTCTCGAGACCGGTGGCGCACGGAAGAACGGTCCGCGGGCGGGCAGCACGCTGAAAGGCGGTCGTGAGGCGGCCTTCGCCGGGCACGGCGGCCACGGGATGGCAGTTCCGCTCCTCGTTGTGCTCGCGGTGCTGTCGGCAGGCCTGTTCGCGGCTCTCTTGCACCTCTCCACCCCGCTCCAGGCGGCGCGCGCCGTCGTGAACTTCTCCTCGTCCTGGTTGAGCCGCGAGATCGTCTTCGGGAGTCTCTTCGCGGCGCTGCTGGGCGCGCTGGCGTGGCACGAGTGCCGCGCGGCCAGTGCGGCGACGTGGCTGCCCCGGCTCACGGCGGCAGCCGGCCTGGCGTTTCTCGGTTGCCAGATCGCCATCTACCTGCTGCCGGCCCAGCCGGCCTGGCACAGCTTCGCCACGCCCGCCGCGTTCGGAGGCACGGCGCTGCGCCTGGGCATCCTCGGCGTGGCGGCGGGGCTGGTCGCGCCGAACCTCGTGCCCGGCACGGGTGACGTCGAAACTACCGCTGCGCGCAGGACAGACCCGCTTCGGAAGGGTGGAACGTCGTCCGCGAGCCTGCGGGGACTGGCGCTGGCCGGCATCGCGGCGCTGGCGCTGGAATTCGTCGTCCTGCCGCTCCATCTCGCCTCGCTGGCCGCGAACCCCCTGCCGGCCGCGGCGGCGAGCGTGCAGCGGCTGACCGGCGACTACGGCGGCGTCCTCCTGTTGCGACTCGGACTGCTGGGCGGGGCTGCCGCGGCGCTGGGCGGTGTCCTTGCGACTGTCCGCCGACCCGCCGGGCCGCTCGCGCACCCCGGGCGTCGTCTCGCTTCCGCCCTCGCCTGCGGCGCGTTCGGCCTCGTGCTGGCCTCGGAAGTGTGCGGGCGCTTCCTGTTCTACGCCATGCGGGTGAGGGTCGGCATTTGACCGCTCCCGCGCCGGACGAAGCGCGGACCATACCGGCCGAGTGGGGGCGGCGGCAGGAGGAGCAGGGCCTCGCCTATCATTTTCTCGGCCGGTGCTTCTACGAGCCGCCGCGCGCGGCGTGGCTGGCCGCGTTCGCCGAGGATCGATTGTTCGAGGCCTGGCCCTTCGCGTCCCGCGACGACAGGACCGCCGCGGGGCTGGCGTGGCTGGCCGCGTTCTGCCAGCACCGGGATCCGGCGCAGCTCGGCGCGCTGGAATGGGACTTCAACCGGCTCTTCGTCGGACCGGGCGAGATGCTGGCCCCGCCCTGGGAGTCGGTCTACCGCAGCAGGACGAAGCTCACGTTCCAGGAATCCACCCTCCAGGTGCGGGAAGTCTACGAGCGGTTCGGCGTGCAGGCGCCGGCGATCCACCGGGAGCCGGACGATCACCTGGGGCTCGAGCTGGCGTTCGTGGCGACGCTGTCGGACCTCGCCGCACGGGCCGCGGCGCAGAGCGACACGGCCCGGCTCGCGAGTTGCTTCGAGGCGCAGAAGGACTTCCTCCAGGACCACCTCCTCGCGTGGGCGCCCGCCTGTCTCGCAGCGGTCGAGAAGCACGCCGAGACGGACTACTACCGCGGCGCGGCCCGGCTGGCGATGGGGTCGCTCGCGGAATCGGCGCGTCTGTGCGGCGCCCGCGCCGGCGCGAAACCATCCGCCATGCGTAGTTCGGGGCGAGTCACATCCCGAACGGAGGACTGACATGTCCATCGAGCACTCCCGCGGGACGTCCGGCCGTCTTTGGCCGGCAGCCCGCACCCTCGTCATGACGCCTGCGATCGCGGCCGCGACCGTGGTTGTGGCAGCGCAGCCCGGCGCTCATGCCGTGAACGCCCAGGAGGTGGACGTCACCCGGGACGGCGCCGAAATCGATCGGTTCATGGAGCGGGTGCTCGCCAACCGCAACGCCGCCGCGTGGCGGCGGCTGGGCGACTTCGTCCTGCGCGAGACCTACGTCTTCGAGCTCGAGGCGCCGGCGGGAAGTCCTCTCTCCGGTTTCCGGCGCGAGCGCGGGTACGAGTGGTACGTCCACGATGGAGCGGCGGTGCGCGGCCCCGTGCGAGTCGATGACGTCGGTGTCGGCAAAGCGAGACGTCGCGGCTACGAGCGGGAATGGCTGCGCGAGGAGGAGCGACGCCGTGCAGGGCCGGACGGAGAAGCCCCCGAGCCGCGCTTCATCGCCGACTTCTTCTACTTCCTCGAATGGGTCTTCGAGCCCGGCGACTACTACTTCGTCGGCCGCGAAACGGTGGCCGGCCGCGAGGTCGTGCGCATGGAGTTCTACCCGGCCGGTGACTTCTGGAAGGAGGCCGGCGAACGGATCAATCGAGGGATCAGGAAGACCTCGGTCATCACCCTCTGGATCGACCCCGAGATCCATCAGATCGTGAAGTACGCCTTCGACAACACGGGACTCGACTTTCTCCGCTACCGGTGGCTCCTGCGGGCCGACGGCCTGGAGGCGTCGATGGAGATGGCGCCGGTCGGCGGCGTCTGGATGCCGGCTCGGACGACCCTTTCCGGACGCGCCACCACGGCGCTCGGCGAGTTCGAGATGACGGTCACGCAGGTGTTCTTCGACTACCGGGAGGCGGAAACGGGAGCCCGGCTCGTCGATCCGGGGAGCGGCCGATGAAACCCCACTTGCGGAATCCGACTCCGGGGAGCCGTACGGCATGGTCGCCCTTTCACCGGCGAGCCCGACCCGGCGTCGGCCGGAACGGGCGGGTCGACCTCACGCGGGGGCTGGGCCGCACCATCGAATCGAACCGGCTGCGTGCGTTCGACAAGGACACCGGCTACGAATTGTTCGAGATGGAGTTGCCGGCCCGCTCGTCGGCCGCCCCGATCAGCTACCTGGCGGACGGCCGGCAGTACGTCGTCCTGGCCGTCGGCGGCGGGGCCGAGATCCTCATGGGCGACGACGAGTTCCGGGCCCTGCAGCGGGAGGTCTCCGGGATCATCGACTTCAGCAGTTGCACCGAGACCCGGTTTCGTGCGCGTCAGTAGCAGGACGGGACAAGGTCGACTGTCACGGGAGGAAACGTGATGCGACGCACCTTCGCATTCGTGGTTGGGGGGGTTCTGCTCGGCGCCCCGGCGGCTCCGCCGGCCGACGCGCGGGTGGTCCGGATCGACGTGGAGCGGACGGCGCCCTACGCCGGCGGCAGGGAGTTCGGCGACGCCGGCCGGTTCGAACGCCTCGACGGCACCATCTACATGGAGGTCGACCCGGACGACCCGCTCAACGCGGTGATCGTCAACCTCGACCGCGCTCCGCGCAACGAGCGGGGCCTGGTGGAGTTCAGCGTCCCGTTCTTCATCGTCAAGCCGGTCGACATGGCGCGCGGCAACCGGAAGCTGCTGTACGGCATCAACAACCGCGGGAACGCCATCGAGCTCGGCTTCCAGACCTTCCCCTCGCTGCCGCCGGGGGCCGATCCCGACGACGGCGACGGGCTGTTCTTCCGCCTCGGCTACACCCTCGTGGACGCCGGCTGGGCCGGCGACGTCACGACGACGGCGACGCGGCTCGGCGCGAACCTGCCGGTCGCGGTGCAGGCCGACGGCAGCCCGATCGTCTCCCGAATCCGCATCGAGTATCCGTCGGACCCGACGCAACGGCCGGCGGCCGGCGGCCGCATCCACACGCTGCCGCTCAAGGGGAACGACCGCTTCGTGAGCTACGAGGCGGCCGACACCGACACCGCGAACTCCACCCTCACCGTCCGCGACGTCATCGACGGCGATCGCAGGCCGGTCCCGGGCGACGGCTGGGCGTTCGGCACGTGTCCGTCGGGCCAGGCGTCGCTGGCGCCCTCGACTACCGACATCTGCCTCTTCGACGGGTTCGACCCGGACCGGGTGTACGAGCTGATCTACCCGGCGAAGAACCCGTGGGTCATGGGACTCGGCTACGCCGTCACGCGGGACGTCGCGTCGTTCCTGCGCTACGAGACGGCCGACGACGCCGGAACGCCGAATCCGCTGGCCGCGAGCGCCGACGCGGTCGGCGTCCGCCGCGCTTACGGGCTCGGCATCTCGTCGACCGGGATGTATCTGCGCGACTGGCTCTACCTCGGCTTCAACGAGGACGAGGCGCACCGCCGCGTGTTCGACGCGGTCCGCATCCACATCCCCGGCTCGCACCGGCTGTTCGCCAACGTCGAGTTCGCCGACCCCAACATCTATTCCCGCCAGGACCGGACGCCGGACTTCACGTCGCAGTCGTATCCGCCGCTCACCTACGCGGTGACGACCGACCCGGTGACGAACGCCCGGGACGGCATCCTCAAGCGGCCCGCCACCGACCCGCTCGTGTTCCACGTCGACACCAGCAACGAGTTCTGGCAGATGAAGGCGTCGCTGAACGTCCACGACGGCCACGGCAACCCGGTGCCGATTCCGGACAACGTCCGCCTGTACCTGCTGGCCAGCCACCCGCACGGCGGGGCCGCGGGGGTCGGGGCGCTGCCGGCCGACCGCGGGGCCTGCGCGTACGTGACGAACACCTACCGGAGCGCGGCGCCGGCGATGCGCGCCCTGCTCGTCGCGCTCGACGCGTGGGCCGACCGCGGCGTCGAGCCGCCCCGGAGCAGCTACCCGGACGTGCGGCGGGGGACGCTGGCCACCGTGGACGAGGCGGCGCGGACGTTCCCCGCCATCCCCGGCGTCACCTTCCCGACGCGGGTGAACGGGCTCGACGCGCTCGGCTTCGGCCCCACGTTCGGATCGCAGGGCGGCCGGCAGACCCTGCTGCCGCCGACCCGCGGCGGCTCCTACCAGGTGCTGGTGCCGACGACGGATCGCGACGGGCACGACGTCGCAGGGATCCGCACGGTGGACATCGCCGCGCCGGTCGGGACCAACACCGGCTGGAACCTGCACGCGGCCGGCCCGCGCGGGCGCGACCTCTGCTCGCTGACCGGGTCGTTCTTCCCGTTCGCCCGGACGCGCGCGGAGCGGTTGGCCAACGGGGATCCGCGCCTGTCGCTGGAGGAACGCTACGGCGACCACGCGGGCTTCGTCGCCGCGGTCCGGCGCGCCGCCGACGAGTCGGTCGACCGCCGGCTCCTGCTGCCCGAGGATGCCGAAGTGCTCGTCCGGATGGCGGAGGAGAGCGACGTTCTGCGGTAGTAGCCGTGCCTGACCCTCGATCCGACTCATTCCCCGGAGCCTGCGCTCCACGCCGCCACCGGCCTCGATCTCTTCGACCGACTCCAGAAGACGCCGCGCATTCGCTGGACGTTCGGAAACGGCCGGTACGAGCGCTCCCTGCGCCGGTTCTCCTACGACGATTCGATGCGGAAACCTGTCGCGACGCCGAAGCTTCGGCCGCCGCCTCTCCGTCGCCCGCGCGGCCGAGAGGTGGCGTACTGGGAGAACGCGGGCGACGCCCGCATCGTGTGGGCCACCGGCGACGGCTCCTCATCATGGCGCGGCGGAGCCTTCAGCCGTCATCGCGCGGCGGTCACCTCTGCTTTCGGAACACCGCCGCGTAATGGGCTGCGGCCGGCCAGTCGGCGGTCGTGACGTGGGTCAGCCCGGCCGCGGTGACCTCCGCCACGACCTGCTCGTCGTCGGTCCAGTGCGGCCACGCTCTGAGGGGGCTGAGGATGCCGCTGAACTCCGGCTCGACGATCGCCAAGCGGCCGCCGGGCTTGAGCGACGCGTACAGGCTGGCGTTGTACGCCGCCGGGTCGGTCAGGTGGTGGTAGACGCGGCGCATGAAGATCGCCTCGCAGCAGCCCGGCGCCAGGTTCGTCTCGCGTTCGCGGGCTTCGACGACGGTGACGTTGTCGAGCCCGGCGGCGGCGACGGCTTCCCGGATGTCGTCGCGGCGACCCGGGGACAGCTCGGTCGCGAACACCCGCCCAGCCTCGCCGACAGCGGTTGCGATCTCGACGCTCAACCAGCCGTCGCCGGCCCCGACGTCGGCCACCGTGTCGCCCGGCTGGATGTCGAGGAGGTGAACGAGGCGCTCGACCTCGGTCTCGCCGCCCCGGCTGACCAGCGTCAGAACGGCGATCACGCCAACGGCGCCGGCCAGCCAGCGGACGATACGCTTCCGTTGATCCATCGAACGCTTGTGACGTGGAACGGGTCTCCGGAGTTCCGGGCATGCGGTCCTGCCGGCACGCCGACTTCGGTCGGCACAACTGTACCGGCCGCTCGAAACGGATCATGCGGCACCGGCGTCGCCTCGACGTGCCGTAGCGACCGCCACGCCCGTTCCCGCGCCGACCGCTACGAGGTTTCGACGTGGACCCGCCACCGGAAGCGCCGTTCCGACCGGGGCCGTCGTGCAGCACGCCGCGGCGCGGTGACCGGTCCGGCATCACCGCCAGCCGTCGGCTTCCTGCCGCGTGAACGTCAGGGCCGGTATGCGGTTAGAATCTGCTCGATCGACAACGTTCTGAAGGGAGGGCCGGATGCGCCACCGTCATCTCGCCGCGTTCGCAACGGTTGTCGTGCTTGGAGCGCTGGCGACGATCCCCGTCGCCGCGCAGAGTCGGAGCCAGGAGGCTGCAGCCGAGGAAGCAGCGTGGACGATGCCTCGCACTCCGGCCGGGCACCCGGACCTGCAGGGCTACTGGACGACCCAGACGTTCACGCCTCTGGAGCGGCCGGAGCGCCTGGCCGGCCAGGAGTTCCTGTCGGAGGAGGAAGCGGCCCTGCTGCAGCAGCAGCTCACGGCCGAAGGCGTCGATCCCCTGCGGCGCGACGCCATCGCCATCGAGGATCCGGAGGCCCGCGAGCAGGCGCTCTACCAGGAAAACCGCGACCGGTCGTACGTCCACTACGACAACCAGATCTGGCTGCGCACGCCGGTGCCGAAGGGCCTGTCGACGCGGCGGACGTCGCTGATCACCTACCCGCCGAACGGCAGGATTCCGCCCATGACGCCGGAGGGCGCCGCGCGCGTGGAGGCCGAGCGCGCGATGGCCGGGGTGTTCGACGGTTACGAGACCCGCCCCCTGATGGAACGCTGCGTGGTGTGGACGCACGAGGGCCCGCCGCTGCTGCCGCCGGCGTACAACGACATTCACCAGATCTTCCAGACCGAGGACTACTTCGTGCTGTTCACGGAGCTGGCCACCAACCCGCCGCGCATGATGCCGCTCGACGGGCGCCCGGCCATCCCGGACGCGATTCGCCAGTTCGGCGGCAACTCGCGCGCCCGCTGGGAGGGAGACACGCTGGTCGTCGAGACCGACCACTTCATCGCCCGGCGCAACTACCGGGGGTCGAACCGGTTCCGGCACGTCGAGGAGCGCTTCACCCGCGTCGCCGAGGACGAGATCCGCTACGAGTTCACGATCACGGATCCGACCACCTGGACCAGCCACTGGAGCGGCGAGGTGCCGATGGTCCGCACCGAGGGGCCGATGTTCGAGTACGCCTGCCACGAGGGCAATCACGACATCCGCCACATCCTGGAGATCAACCGCAATCTCGAACGGCAGGCGGCGGAGGCGGCGGCCGGAAAGGCCTCGAAGTAGGGCCCGTCGGTCCCGCACGACGCAGCGCACCGGACGTTGGTGTCGAGACCGATCAACGGCTATCGGCTCGTGTGCGACGGCGCGTCCGAGCTCGTCCGGGAGAGCAGTTGTTCTCCAGCCCGGCCGCCTGCCGCGCGAGCGTCGACCAGCGCATCCGGCGGCGGGAACGGGCGCGAGACGCGCCGAGCAGGTTTCCTGTAGCCGTCACGGAACGCCGCCGCGCCGCGCGAGCCGGTCATTCCAGGTTCGCTGTCCGCGGAAGGCGTTCGAGCAGCGACCGAACCCACGCGACGTCGCCTTCGAGCAGCTTCTTGACGTCCCCTCTCAGCTCCTTGTGCGCCTCGTCGTTGTTCCTGATCTCCCGGCGGAGGAACCAGGCGACGACGCCGAACAGGGCGGCGACGACCGCGAACAGGACGGCGACGACCCACGCCGCGGCGGACATCGTGGCCGGCAGCTCGATTGTGACGGGGGTCGCGGCGGCGGCGATTTGCATGATCACGACCGGTCTCCATGTCGAAGAGGGGCTGGGGGGGCATCTCAATGCTAGCACGGGGTCGGCGATGGTCGGCGATGGAGATGGAGACCGCTCGATCCGCTCGATTCCTGCGGTGTCCTGCGGTTGCCCGGCTTCACCGGCCGGTAATGAAGTCCAGGTAGCTGTCCCGGTCGACGATCCGGAACGAGCCGGCGGGATACGCCTTGCGCCAGGCGCGGGGGGCGCGCATCCCCGCCCTTCCCGATGAGCCGGTTTCCCTCCGCTCCGCGCACTCCCAGGTAGTCCGCGGCAGGCGCCCCGTTGCACCGAATCCGTGGGGTGGCTGCAACCGAGCCTCGACCGAAGGGCGAGCCGCCGCGGGCGACCGGGCCGCGGCCGCATCCTGCCGCGCGGGCGGAACGAAGGGAGGAAGTCCATGGCGCCGACGGCGGCGGCGAACGTGAGCACGAGGACGGCCCCGCACGTGCGGGAGCACGGCAGCATCCTGGCGGACGTGGAGCAGCGCGCCCTGGTCTGGATGGCCCGGCGGTTGCCCCGCCGGATCAACGCGGATCACCTGACGGCGCTCGGGCTGCTCGCCATGGCGGGGGTCGGGGCGTCCTACTGGGCCTCGCGGTGGCACGAGCCGGCGCTGCTCGGCGCGGTCGCCGGGCTGGCCATCAACTGGTTCGGCGACAGCCTGGACGGCACCGTCGCCCGCGTGCGGAATCAGCAGCGGCCGCGGTACGGGTTCTACGTCGATCACGTCGTCGACGTCACGAGCATGCTGCTGCTCTGCGTCGGGCTGGCGCTGTCGCCGCACATGAGTCCGGTGGTGGCGCTGCTGCTGCTCGCCGCCTACCTGATGGTCTCGGCCGAGGCTTATCTGGCGACCCACGCCTGCGGCGTCTTCCGCGTGTCGCTGCTGAAGGTGGGACCGACCGAGCTCCGCATCCTGCTGGCCGCGGGAACCCTCCGGCTGCTGACGCACGGTTCCGAGGTCGATCTGTTCGGGGGCGCCCGGCTGCTGTTCGACGTGGGCGGCGCCGCGGCGGTCGCCGGCCTGTTCGGCGCGCTGGTGTTCTCCGCCGTCCGCAACGGGCTGGCGCTCTACCGCGCCGAGCCGCTACCCCGCTGACCGATGGCTGACGCGGCGCGCGCGGCGGGGCGGCGCCACCGGCCCGTTCGGCCGCCGGAAGCCGCAGGCGTCGCGGAACTCGAACCCGCGCCCCGGACGGGCACGCGCCGCCGCACCGTTCGGCCGCCGGAGACCGCGAGGGGGTTGCGGAGATGGCTGGCATTCAACGCTGTCGGGACGCTGGGCGTGGCGGTCCAGTTGGCGGTGCTGGTGAGCCTGACGGAGGGCCTGGGCCTCGACTACCGGATGGCGACGGTGCTGGCGGTGGAATCCGCCATCCTGCACAACTTCGCCTGGCACGAACGCTGGACCTGGCGGGATCGCGGCCCCGGGCCCCGCGGGCGGTGGACGCGGCTGGCGTGGTTCAACCTGGTGACCGGCGCCCTGTCGATCTCCGCCAACGTCGTGTTCACCGCGCTCTACGTGCGCACGTTCGGCGTTCACTACGCGCTCGCCAACCTGCTGGCGATCGCATCGTGCTCGCTGCTGACGTTCCTCGTGAACGATCGGTTCGTGTTTTCAGGCGAATCGACTGGGAGAATGAGACATGATGATGTGGGCAATGCGGTCGACGCGGGTGGTGCAAGCCGTACGGCGCGCAGGCGCCGCGACCCGGCGCGGTGCGGCGTGGTGCGCGGATTTCGGGCATCGCCGGATTGACGGGATCCCGGATGGCGCCGCGACCCGGCGCGGTGCGGCGTGGCGCGCGGTGCTGGCGCTGGCCGTCGCGGCCGGCAGCCCCGCCGCCGCGGCGGATCTGCAACCGCAGACCGTCGCCGCCTGGGATCGCTACGTCGAGGCGACGGAGCGACGCATCGCGGGAGAACTGGACGATGCGGACCGGTTCCTGGTGCAGGACTTCCGCGACGACGCGGCGGAGGCGCGCCGCGAGGTGCTCGCCGGCGAGGTGCGCATCGACCGGCTGGAGACCCGCGATGCGGACGGAGAGCGGATCGGGGTGCCGAAGGGGGCCATCCACCACTGGCTCGGAAGCGCGCTCATCCCGGGGGTCACGCTGGAAGAGGTGCTGCACGCGCTGATTCACGCCGTCGAGCCGGAGGCGCTGCAGGACGACGTGATCGAGTCGCGCGTGCTCGGGCGGCCGGGCGACGACCGGCTGGAGGTATTCCTCAAGCTGCGCCGCAAGCAGATGGTGACCGTCCACTACAACACCGAGCATGCCGTGGCGTACACCCGCCACCGGCCGGGCGAGGCGTCGAGCCGCAGCGTGGCGACCCGCATCGCCGAGCTGGACGACGCCGGCACGGCCACGGAACGCGAGAAACCGATCGGGAGGGACCGCGGGTTCCTGTGGCGGCTGAACTCCTACTGGCGGTACCAGGAGGTCGACGAAGGCGTCATCGTCGAGTGCGAGTCCCTGAGCCTGAGCCGCGGCATTCCGCGACTGCTGCGGTGGATGGCGTCGCCGCTGATCAACCGGGCGGCGCGGGACATCCTGTCGCGCACGCTGGCGGCGATGGCCGCGGTGCTGAGCGCCCGCGCGTGGACGACGCACGGCGGCCCGGCCGCCCGCAGTCTGGAACCCTGAAGCGCGTTCGACGCCCCCCAGGCGACTCTCGACCCCGCCCTGCGCACGGCCGCGGGGAGAAAACACCTGAACGACCAGGCGTTTCCACGCCGCCAGCGCCTCTCGACTTACCATTGGAGGCGCCGAACATCGATGCGGCGGCGCGCGCGGCGACGATGCGCCGGACCGACTGCCTCTCGATTTGCCATTGGAGGCGCCGAACATCGATGCCCGAACGTCACGTTCGACGCCGGCGGCGTCCTCTGCGCCCACTGCCGCGCCCCGACCCGGCCGAGCGGCGGGCGGTCGACGGCTGGGTGCGCGTGGTCCCCGGCGTGGTCGCGGCGCACCTGCTCCTGCTGCTGACGTTGTGGGCCCGGCCGGGGCGCCCGGCGCTGTGGCTGTGGTACGCGGCGCCGATCGCCCTGGCCCTGGTGACCGCCGTTCTGCTCGTCGCTTCGCTCCGCTCCGCCCACCGCTGGAAGCACGGCGCCAACGTCTGGCAACTGCTCGCCTACGCCGGCCTGTTCGCCGTGATCTTCACGCTGCCGGTGTACGACCCGTACCCGTCGTCGTACGACGAGCGACCGAGCGGCGTCGAGTTCCGCCTGCCCCTCGACGGACCCCTGACCGTCGCCTGGGGCGGGGCGACCTCCGAGGTCAACTACCACGTGTTTCTCCCCGACCAGCGCTGGGCGTACGACCTGGTGGTCACCCGCGACGGACGCACCTTCCGGACGGACGGCGCCGCCCTCGACGACTACCACGCCTACGGCCGGCCGGTGTACGCCCCGGCCGCCGGCGTCGTCTTCGCGTCGCACGACGGCGAGCCCGAGGTCTCGATCGGCGCGCCCCGCTGGGGGCTGGCCGGGCTCGGCAATCACGTCGGCATCGAGGTGGCGCCGGGCGAGTATCTCTTCATCGGCCACCTGCAGCCGGGCTCGGTAGCCGCCGGCGTCGGCGACCGCGTCGCCGCCGGTCAGTTGCTCGGGCGCGTCGGCAACTCCGGCAACAGCAGCGAGCCGCACGTGCACCTGCACCTGCAGGATTCGACGCGTCCCTACTTCGGAGAGGGCATCCCGTTCCACTTCCACGGCTACCGGCACGAGGGCCGCGTGGTCGCCCGCGGCATGCCCGAAGGCGGCCGGCGCGGCGGCCGGTACCGCGGCGCGCGCGTCGCGCACGTGCCGGCGGAACCGCCGGCGGCCGGCGGCGCCGAGTGAGCGAACCCTCGATGTTCCGCTTCGCATCGCCAGCTCGTCGAGGGCCGGAAACGACGCCGGGCGGAGCGCGCCGACGACCGGCCGGCCCGCCGCCGGCGATTCGGGCTTTGCATTCTGGACCGGCAGGGAGTAGTCTGACTGAGACTACGGTTGCGAACCCGCTCGCGTCACCCGCCGTCGAGCACCGACGAGACTGCTGAGGTTGGCCTTCCCGCCTTGGATGATCTTCGCTGCGATGGGGTAGTGTCGGGGCTCGGCGCAACCTCGCGAAGAGACACGGAAGGAGTGCCGGATGGGCCAGAGATTGTACGTTGGAAACATTCCGTTCGCCGCCGGCGAGGACGATCTGCGCGATCTGTTCTCGCGGTTCGGGACCATCGATTCGGTATATATCGTGACGGATCGGGCGACGGGACGCCCCCGCGGATTCGCGTTCGTCGAGATGATGAACGACGAGGACGCCCAGAAAGCGATCAGCGAGCTGGATCAGACCGAGTTCCAGGGGCGCCGGCTGGCCGTCAACGAGGCCCGGCCCCGCGCGCCGCGGTCGGACGGGCCGCCCGACGACGGCTTCCGCGGCCGGCGGCGCGAGCCGCGCTGGTAAGAACGCGGGGACGCCGCCCCGCGCGGCGTCCCCTTCCGCGACAGACGCCTGCTGCACCAGCCCGATTCGGCATCGCCGCCGTCGGCTCCCCCCGGGGGGCAACGCGGTGCTCACCGCGTACGGACCCGGCGCGAGGCCGTCGAGTTCATAGACCTCACCCGAACCGCACGGACCGTACGGCTGACGATCCCGGCCTCTGATAAACTGCTGAGTTCCCGGAGCGCTGCGCGCGCTCACCCTTCTCGACAACGCGGAGGAGACGTATGGCGAACCGAGGTCGTCCCACCCAGACGAAGCGGCAGCGCGAGCGCGCCCGGCAGGAACGCGCCCGCATGAAGGTGGAGCGGCGCGCCGAGGCGAAGATCCGGCGGCAGGAAGCCCCGCCCCGTCCCACCGACTACGATCCCGACATCGTCGGGATGGTCCCCGGACCGCAGGCGATGCCCGACTGGCAGCGGGAGTTCTTCGAAGAGGAGCAGCGCGCCAAGGAAGCGGCCGAGAAGGCCGCGCAGGAAGGCAAGTAGGCCGCGCGGCGCCGTCCGGGACGATCCTCCGCCGCCCCGGACGGCCTTGCGACCACGGTGCACGCGCTTACGCGGCGTGCTCAACGTTGCCGGCGCCCGCGCCGATGGCGATCCGACGCGGCCTGGCGGCCTCGGCGAGCGGCAAGGTCAGCTCCAGCACGCCGTGCACGTAGTCGGCGGCGACCTTCTCCGCGTCCACGTTCGCGGGCAGCGTGAACGCCCGCTCGAAGCGGCCGTAGTGGAACTCCGACGTGCGCCCCTTCCCGTCGGACCCGGTCCGCGTGCGCTCACCGGTGATGGTCAGGTTGTTGCCGTTGAGATCGACGTGCACGTCCTTGGGGTCGATCCCCGGCAGCGCGACCCGAACCTTCCAGCCGTCGTCGCCCCGGTCGATCTCCGTGGCCGGAATCCAGGCCGGCGGCGTCCCGGCCCGCTCGTCACCGACGTAGCGGCCGAACACGCGGTCCATCTCCCGGTGCAGGCTGGTCAGCTCCTCGAACGGGTTCCAGCGGGTCATGCTCAACATCGCGATCCTCCTCCCGACGCCATCCACCGGCGTCCTGGCGCGTCGGGACCCAGTTGCCCGGCGCGGCGTTTCCTCGTGCCATCCATGTCGACCACTCTACAGAATGACAGTGAATGAGTCAATTTATCTTAGTTGTTCATGCTCACTCACAACACAAGAGACGAACGTTCTGCCGGAGAAGTTCCCGGTTCGGGACGATTTTTTGCCCGGTGGGCTGAATGTTGAGTGGGTGCGGATAAGATATCGCCGTCCTGCCGCTCAGGATGGACGGCATCGTGCCGCAGACGGATCGCGCGCGCGGGTAATGGATCGGGCCGCCGTCTATCCGTCCCAACCGAGGAGCGGATCGATCGATCCGGTGGCGATCGGGTGATAGCCCGGCCGGGCGCGGCGGTAGATCGTGCGGGCCCGCTCCCGTCCGTCGGGTGTGGCGGCCAGCGCCTCGTACAGCGGCAGGATCAGCTTGCGCCGGCCGATCTCCAGCAGGTAGCGCTGCAGCCGGGCGTCGGCCGGGCGGTAGCCGTTGCGGATCGCGATGAGGAGCCACTGGTGGGCGATCTCGGCGTTCGGGGACGCGGTGAGGTCGAATGCGGCGTCGAGCTCCGCCATCTGCGCGCGGTCGAGGCGCTCCGGCAGGACGCCGAGGAAATGAAGCCATTCGTGCGTCGTCCAGGCCCCGGTCTCCAGGTCGGCGGCCCGCAGATCGCCGCCCGCCCAGCGCGCCGCCGTCGTCTCCACCGCGCCGAAAGCCTCGGACGCCGGCCGGGGCGCATTCGCCGGCAGGCCGGGGGCGCGGATCCACTCCTCCACCGGGACCGCGCCGGCCGGCGCCTCGCCGTCGAGCAGATGCTCCGACAGGTAGGCGAGGAAATCGGCGGTCGTGATGCTCCGGAACGCGAAGTGGTCGAAGTAGCCGCGCAGAAACGCGTCGAACCGCTCGCGGCCGGCCGCCTCCTCCAGGTGGCGGAGGAACAGCGCCCCTTTTTCGTAGGGGACCTGCGTCATCCCGGCGTCGGGGTCGCGGCCGGCGAGATCGACGTGCAGGATCTCGTCGGCGTCGTCGAGCCGCTCGAAGTCGGCGTGCAGCGCCCGCAGCCCGAGCACCGCCTCCATCGCCTCGCGGTCCGGCCCGTACACCGCTTCCACGATGCGGCGTTCCAGGTAGACCGTGAAGCCCTCGTTCAGCCAGAAGTCGCGCCACGTGGCGTTGGTCACGAGGTTGCCGGACCACGAGTGGGCCAGCTCGTGGGCCACCAGCGAGACCAGGCTCCGGTCGCCGGCCAGGATCGTCGGCGTCGCGAAGGTCAGCCGCGGGTTCTCCATGCCGCCGAACGGGAAGCTGGGCGGCAGCACGAGCAGGTCGTAGCGCTCCCAGCGGTAGGGGCCGTAAAGCCGCTCCGTCGCTTCCATCATCGACTCGGTGTCGACGAACTCGGCCGCCGCCGCCTCCACGACCGACGGCTCGGCGTAGACGCCGGTCCGCTCGCCGAGCGGCCGGAACGCGAGGTCGCCGGCGGCCAGCGCGATCAGGTAGGACGGGATCGGCTGCGGCATGTCGAAGCGGTAGTCGCCGTCCGCCGGCGCATCCGGATCGTTGGCGGCGCTCATCACCGCCCGCAGTCCTTCGGGCGTTCGGATGCGGGCGCCGTAGGTCACCCGCACGGCCGGACTGTCCTGCAGCGGGATCCAGCTCCGCGCATGGATCGCCTGCGACTGCGTGAACATGAAGGGATGCGCGCGGCCGGCGGTCTGCTCCGGGATCAGCCACTGCAGACCGGAGGCGTCCGGGCTCGTCTCGTAGGTCACCCGGGCGCGCGTCGCCTGCGGCGGCAGGACTACGGTGAGCGCGGCGCCCAGCACCGGGTCGGCCGCGGCCAGCGAGTACGTGGCGGCGTCGAAACCGCCGTTGGGGGACCAGCTCTCGACGGCGGTGATGGTCAGGTCGCGGGTGTCGAGCACAAGCGCGTCCGCGCCCTCCCGCAGGCGGTCGAACGACAGCATCGCCGACCCGCGCAGGCGGCGTTCGTCGAACCGGACCTCCAGGTCGAGCTCGAGGTGGGTCACCCGGATCTCGTCGCGGTTGGCGTACGAATGGATGTCGCGCCGCGCGGGATCGTCCGCCGGTCCGTCCGTCACGGATGGTCCGGAATCACAAGCCACGACGGCGCACGTCAGCAGGAGCGCCACGAGTCCGCGCCCCGGGAAACGGGGCGGCCGCAGACTCCCGGCGGGAATCGAGGCATCGGGTGCGGTGGCGATCTCGAGCACGTGTGCAGGACACCGTGGACGCGGCGGCCCGGGGTCCACGCAGCGCCCGGACCTCGGGCCGCACGCATCGAGTGCTACCAGGGCATCTGCCGGTTGGTGTAGCGCCGCCCGCGATCCGCGGCCTCGGGACCCGGACCGGAGCCGATGCGCACGCCCTCGTCGATCATCGCGATGATGTTATCGCCGTTCATCGAGTTGAGGAACGCCACTCCGGCCTTCTTCGTCGCCTCGAAGACCCGCGCGCGGGCGTCCACGAGCACCTGCGGCATCGCGGCGCGCTGGACGTTGTACGACATCGACATGTCGCCCGGGCCCCACTCGGCGAACCCGACGCCCGGCACGGCCACGCTTTCCTCCGCGTTCTCGAGCGCATGGCGGTCCTCGATCTTCAGGCCGACCAGGATCTCGCCGTCGGGGTTGAGCGGCCACGTGTCGGCGAGCCGCTGGTACTCCCGGTTCGACACGCCCCAGATGCGCGCCGCGAAGCCCTGGCCGCCGCTGCCGCGGAGCCCCTCGCCGATGCCCTCGGCCTTGGGCGCATGCGGGTAGCGAGCCGACTGCACGAGGATGCGGACCACTTCCGGCGTGCGCGCGTGGGCGAGCAGCACCCCGTGGACGCCGGAGCCGAGCACCTGCTCGACCATCCAGTAGTTGCCCCACATCACCTGCTCGTTGATGCCGCCCAACGGCAGCACGGCGACGACGGTGGGCGTGCGGTGGCCGCTCCTGGTCGGCCCGCCGTCCACCAGCCCCTGCATGAAGCCGCGCAGGTCGTCCATGTTGAAGGGGCTGTGCTCCATGTTGTAGGTGATGTAGTCGGCCCAGGTCTGCGCCAGGCGCACGCCCTCCTCGTAGCCGCCGCCGTTGACCTGCGTGTAGTAGACCGGCTGGTCCTGCTCGAACAGCTCGATCACCTTGTTGATCCGCTGCGGCGTGTAGACGTCGCCCGACTGCGCCGCCGGGAGACCGCCGGCGACTACGACCAGCGCGAGTGCGAGTGGTGCGAGTAGCGTGAGTCTGCGCATGGCTCTCTCCTCTTGCTGTACGGTCTCGCCCGGTTCGACCGCCGGCCGCCGGCGCGGTCCGGCCGGGCATCGGCCGCATCATAGCGCATCGCCGGACTACCGACCGACAATCGGCTCGGACTCGGCGCGCTCGAGAGCGTCGATGTCGAACGGCGACGGGCGACCGGCCGGCGGTGGCGGCCCGACCGCGCTCCAACGTTCATCGCCGACGACCTCGTGTCGCCGGAGAGATCCGGTGCTTCGGCGCCGGTCGTACATCGTGAGAATCGCCCAGGCGGTGCGCAATGCGATCAGGAGATCGAACGAAAGGCTGCAATGCTTGATGTAGTAGAGGTCGTACTCGAGCTTGGTGCTCGCGTCCTGCAGCGAGCGCCCGTACGGATGGTTGATCTGGGCCCAGCCGGTCAGTCCAGGGCGCACCGCGGACCGCTCCGCGTAGTACGGGATGGCGCGTTCCAGGATGTCCGTGAACTCCGGCCGCTCCGGGCGCGGGCCGACCAGGCTCATTTCCCCCTTCAGCACGTTCCAGAACTGCGGCAGTTCGTCGATGTGGAATCGCCGCAGGAAGCGGCCGCAACCGCTCGCCCGGCGATCGCGTTCTCCAGCCCACTTCGGTCCGTCGCGTTCGGCGTCGCGTCTCATCGTCCTGAACTTCACGAGTTGAAACCGACGCTGCGCGAACCCGACACGTTGCTGCCAAAAGAAGATTGGCCGCCCGCCGTCCAACCAGACGGCGGGAACGAGCACGGGCAGCAGCAGCAGGACCACGGCGCAGCCGACGACGCCGGCCGCGATATCGACGGCCCGCTTCGCGAGTGACGACAGATTGCCGTCCGCGTTGCCGAGGACCGCGATCACGCTGTCGGAACTCACGTGATGGATCGGGATGCGCTGCAACACCTGTTCATGGACCGTCTGCATCTCCAGGACGTTGACGCGGCGTTGCCGGGCGTTCACGACGGCGTGGAACAGCGCGGGCGTGAACGGCCTGTCGTGAGCCAGGATCAGCTCGGACACGCCCTGCTCCGCCAGGAGTCGTTCCAGATCATCCACGCCGATGACCGGCGGCCCGGTCGTGTTCGGCGCCGGGCCGTGGTCGCCGATGAAGGCCAGCACCTGATTGTACGGCGTCATCGCCCGCAGGATGTTGTACGTGATACGCGCGGCCGCTCCGACGCCCACGATCACGACGCGATTCCGGGGCGCTGCGCGGGCGCTGACCCGAACGAAGACGAAACGCCACGCCATCGTCATCGAGAACGCGAGCGTCAGGAAGTACACCACGACGAGCCGCGGCAGCAGATCCCGCGGCGCCAGGAAGAAGACCAGGACGTAGAGCAGGCCGACACCGACCGCGGCATGCGCCACGACGACGGCGGTGTCCGTCAGGCGCCATATGGCGGCAGGCCGCCACGCCGGCGGCAGCAGCAGCAGCCAGGAAGCGATCAGCAGGAACCAGGCTGCGTGCGGCCTCATGTACGCCAGAGTGAACGAACCGGCTTCCACGGCGCTCCAGATTACGAGCGCGCCCCCCATCGCGCACGTGGCCGCCGCGGCATCCCCCACGCGCAGCAGGTTCAGGAGAGCGGCACTGCCGAACAGCGTTCCATGGGTGGATCGCACCGCCGCGGAGGGCCCGGTGGGTACGGCGCCCGCGGCGGCCTCGCAGTCGTCTTCGCGCGCTGGTCGGGTACTTGCAGCACGGTGGTGTTCTTCTTTGCCCGGCCCGACGGCCGGCGTGTTTCCACCATCCACGATGCAAAGGATACGTCACCTTGTCTCACGGTTCCCCCGGACTCGCGAGACGCGGGTTCCCCATCCCGGCTCGGTCTCTCCGTACCCCGTCGCGCAGGATGCGCCGCTCCCCGATGGGAGGTTAAGATGGCGGTTCCATGAGCAGGCTCACGCCTTTCCGGACCTTCGCTTCGGGCGCCGCGCTGGCCGCCGCGACTACCGCTCTCGCCTGCGGATCGGGAACCGACCCGACAACCGGCGACCGGCCGGCGGCGGCCCGGCCGCGGCCGAACGTCGTCGTCATCATGGCCGACGACCTCGGCTACGGCGACCTGTCGTCCTACGGCGGCTGGATCGAGACCCCGGCCCTCGACGCGATGGCCAGCGAGGGGCTCCGGTTCACCGACTTCCATTCCAGCGGGGCGGTCTGCTCCCCGACCCGCGCGGGACTGCTGACCGGCCGCTACCAGCAGCGGGCCGGCCTCCCCAACGTGATCTACGCGAACCCGGCCTGGAACCGGCACCACGGCCTCCAGCCGCGGGAGACGACCATCGCCGAGCTGCTGCGCGCCGAGGGCTACGCAACCGGGATCGTCGGCAAGTGGCACCTCGGCTACGGCGTGGAGACGAATCCCCTGCGGCACGGCTTCGACGTCTTCCACGGCTACGTCTCCGGCAACGTCGACTACTTCTCGCACGTCGACGGCTTCGGCAACCACGACTGGTGGGACGGCGAGACCAACCGCGGGGAGCCGGGCTACGTCACGCACCTCGTCAACGACCACGCGGTGGCGTTCATCGAGGAGCAGGCGGCGACGGATCGGCCGTTCTTCCTCTACGTGGCCCACCAGGCGCCGCACTTCCCCTACCAGGGGCCGAACGACGCCGCGTTCCGGGTGGTCGGCCGGCGGATCCCGGAGACCCGCGAGCCGGAGCAGGTGCGCCGCGCCTACCGCGAGATGGTCGAGGAGCTGGACACCGGCGTCGGCGCGATCCTCGACACCCTCCGGCGGCTGGCGCTGGCCGAACGGACGTTCGTCTTCTTCCTGTCGGACAACGGCGCCACCCCGGCCGGCTCGAACGGACCGCTGCGCGGCTTCAAGACCAGCCTGTGGGAGGGCGGGCACCGCGTTCCGGCCCTGGCGTGGTGGCCCGGCGTCATTGCGGCGGCGACGACCGGCGCCACCATGACGAGCATCGATCTGGCCGCCACCGTGCTCGACGTCGCCGACGTCCTGCCGCCGGAGGATCGGCCGCTGGACGGCGTCAGCCTGCTGCCGCACCTGCTCGGCGGCGCCGCCCCGGCGGACCGCGCGCGGTTCTGGGCCTACCAGCAGGTCCGCCGGCCGGTGGAGCAGCGCGCCATGCGGCAAGGGGCCTGGAAGCTGATCGTCAACGGTCCCGACGGGCCGGAGGTCGCCCTCTACAACCTGGACGCCGACCTCGGCGAGACGACGAACCTGGCCGCCGACGAGCCGGAACGGGTGGCGGCGATGGGCGAGGCGCTCGACGCCTGGCGCCTCGATGTGGAGGAGGGCGCCACCGTGCAGCCCCTCCCGCTCTTCTCGCCGGGAGCGGTGGGGCCGTGAAGGGAGCCTCAGGAACCGTGAAGCGGCGGCGCGGCGCGTGGACCGCGCGGGCCGTTCCGGAAGCATGAGCGATCCGACCGGCGACCGCGTGCGCGAGCCGGCTGACGGCGCCGGCCGGAACGATACGGCGGGCGGCCGCGTGCGCGAGCTGGCCGAGCGGGCCAGCCGGCAGGACGGCGCGGCGCTCGCCGAGCTGATGCCGCTCGTCTACGACGAGCTGCGGCGGCTGGCCCGCGGCTACCTCGGCCGCGAGCGGCGGGCGTACACCCTGCAGCCGACCGCTCTCGTCAACGAGGCCTACCTGCGGCTGCTGAAGGACAGGAAACAGAACTGGCGGACCCGCGCCCACGTCATCGGCATCGCGGCGATGGCGATGCGGCAGATCCTGATCGAGGCGGCGCGCGCCCGCAACGCGCAGAAGCGCGGCGGCGCCCTCGCCCGGGTCACCCTCGACGAGGGACTCGTCGCCGGCGAGGCCCGGACGGTGGACGTGCTGGCGGTGGACGACGCCCTGCGCAGGCTGGCCGTCATCGACGCGGAGCAGGCCCGGCTGGTGGAGCTGCGGTTCTTCGGCGGCCTGACCATCGAGGAAGCGGCCGAGGCGCTCGGCATCTCCCCGGCGACGGTCAAGCGGCACTGGGCGGTGGCCCGCGCGTGGCTCCAGCGCGAGATCACCCGCGGCGACGCCAAGGGGTCTGCGCCGTAGGACGGTGCAGACCCCTGGCGAGGGTTGGTTGGGCGGCAAGCGGAGCCGCAGGCGACGATGGACGGGCCAGGGGTCTGCGCCGTAGGACGGTGCAGACCCCTGGCGAGGGTTGGTTGGGCGGCAAGCGGAGCCGCAGGCGACGATGGACGGGCCAGGGGTCTGCGCCGTAGGACGGTGCAGACCCCTGGCGAGGGTTGGTTGGGCGGCAAGCGGAGCCGCAGGCGACGATGGACGGGCCAGGGGTCTGCGCCGTAGGACGGTGCAGACCCCTGGCGAGGGTTGGTTGGGCGGCAAGCGGAGCCGCAGGCGACGATGGACGGGCTATGGAAGCTGAGCGCTGGCGCCGGGTCAACGAGCTGTTCCACGCCGCGCTCGAACGCGACCCCGGCCGCCGGGAGGCGTTCCTCGACGAGGCGTGCGCCGGCGACACGGCCCTGCGCGCCGAGGTGTCGTCGCTGCTCCGCATGCACAGCGGACCCGGCGTGGTCGACCGGCCGGCGGCGGAGGCGGACCCCGGTCTGCTAGGCACCGGCGACGACGACCGGCTGATCGGCCGCCGGCTCGGCCCCTACGAGGTGACCGGCCTCCTCGGCCGCGGCGGGATGGGGGTGGTCTACCTCGGTCACGACACCCGACTCCAGCGGCCGGTCGCCATCAAGGCGCTGCCCCCGGCCCTCACTCAAGACGACCGGCTGCGCGCCCGGCTGCGGCGCGAGGCGATCGCGGCCGGGGCGCTCTCGCACCCGTGTATCGCGACCGTCTTCGCGCTCGAGGAGTTCGAGGCGCAGCTCTACCTCGTCCAGGAGTACGTCCCCGGCCGCACGCTGCGCGCCAGCACGAAGCTGCGCGCGGGCCGCATGGCCATCGCCGAGATCGTCTCCATCGCCCTCGAAGTCGCGCGTGCGCTGGCCGCCGCCCACGCGCACGGCGTGCTGCATCGCGACCTGAAGCCGGAGAACGTGGTGCACACGCCGGACGGCGGGATCAAGGTGGTCGATTTCGGGCTCGCGCGGTTCGAGCCGGGCGCCGTCATCGGGGGCGCCGAGACGTTGACCCGACCCGGCGCGATGCCCGGCACCCCCGGCTACATGGCGCCCGAGGTGCTGCGCGGCGACCCGGTCGATGCACGCGCCGACCAGTTCTCGTTCGGGGTGCTGCTCTACGAGCTGGTCACCGGCGAGCATCCGTTCGAGGGCACCGACGACGTCACCACGGTGACGCGGATTCTCGAAGCCGAGCCCGCCGGTCCCGGTCCCGCCCGCCCGGAGTGTCCCGAACCGCTCGTCCGCGTCGTCACGAGGTGCCTCGCCAAGGCGCCGCGCGACCGCTACCGGACGACTGCGGCGCTCGTCGCAGCGCTCGAGGCGGTGCGGGATGCTCTCGAGGCGGCTGCCGCCCGCTCCGCTGCGCCGCCTGCCGTCCTCGCCGCTGCGCCGGCCGCCGGTCCCTCGCCTTCGACGTCGCCGGCGCCCGGCGTCGCCCCTTCACCTCCATCGCCGCCCGCGTCCGCCGGCGCCGAGGGCGACGTCGCCGCCGCCAACCTCCGTTGGTGGTGGCAGTTCCACCAGGTGGCGGTGAGCGTCGTCTACGTCCTGATGCTGTATCCCGTCTGGCGGGCGCGGGAATGGCTGCCGGCGCCCTGGGGACTGGTGATGTTCATGACCGCGGTCGCGGTGGTCGGGGCCACCGCGAACCTGCGGCTGCACCTCTGGTTCACGGCGCGCGTCTACCCCGCCCAGCTCACCGCCCAGCGCCGCGCGTCGGCCGTCTGGAAGCGGCTGCTGGACACCGCATTCGCGGTGCTGCTGCTGTCGACGGCGGCCGCCGTCGCCCCGGGTCACCCCCGCTGGGCCGCGTTCTTCATCGTCATGGCCGTCTCCAGCGCCCTGAGCGCGCGCGTGATGGAGCCGGCCACGACGCGGGCGGCGTTCCCCGACGGCTGATCGAGACGCCTCGCGAGATGCCGCCAGGCTCGTCACGTCCTGTCGGCGGGCGGCGTTCCCGGACGATGGACCCGGTTGCACGGACGAGCGACCGGCCACGGCGCGGCCAGGTTTCTCGACGCCTGACTCCCGCCGACGCCGTTCGCCGCCTTCCTTCCATTTACTTGTTGTGTAATGGGTAAAATCGCGGCTGTTCTACCCACGATGTATCCAAGGCTGCTCGCCGGCACCCTGCGCTCGTCGCCGCGCAGCGTCCTCCTGCTCGGCCCGCGCCAGGTCGGCAAGTCCACGCTGCTCGCCGCGCTGCAGCCCGACCTCACCCTCAACATGGCGAGTCCAGGCACGTTCCGCGACTTCGTCAGACACCCGGAGCGACTCGAACAGGAGCTGCTGGCCACGCCCTCGTCCATCAGGACGGTGTTCATCGACGAGGTGCAGCGCGTGCCGGCACTGCTCGACGTCGTGCAGGTCGTGCTCGATCAACATCCGCGGCGCTTTCGCTTCCTGCTCTCCGGATCGAGCGCCCGCAAGCTGCGGCGCGGCAGGGCCAACTCCTCCCGGGACGGATTCACGTCCACTACCTGCACCCGCTGCTCGCCGGCGATCTGTGGGGCATCGAGGTCAAGGCGAGCCGCCGGGTCGACCGCGGCATGCTGCGCGGACTGAACGCGTTCGCCGCGCGCTCCGACCGCGTCAGGCGCCGGATCGTCGTGTTCCTGGGGCCCCGGCGCCAGGATCTGGACGGGGTCGAGGCGCTGCCGCTCGAAGAGTTCCTGAGCCTGCTGCCGGGCTGAGGCTCGATCTCGGCGCGTACCGGGCAAGAGCCGGGCGCCGGTGCCGTTACAATCGGATCACATCCGAAAGCTCCCGCAGGAGGTATCCCGTGCTCACAGCCAGACCCTGGCGCTTCGCGCCGTTCGCCGCGGTCCTCGTCGCCCTCGTGCCGGCCGCCGCGGCGGTCTCGACTCGCCCGCTCGTCGCCGAGCGCGGAGGCGGCGCGACAGCCGCCGCGGTCCTCGAGACCGTCGACCCGGCGGAGGCCGGGCTCTCGGCCGAGCGGCTCGAACGGCTCGACGCCGGACTGCAGGCGCTGGTCGACGACGGCAGGCTGGCCGGCGTGGTGGCGCTGCTCGCGCGGCACGGCAGGATCGCGTTCGCCGACGTGGCCGGCGTGCAGGACGTCGAGAGCGGGCGCCCGATGGCGCGCGACTCGATCTTCCGCATCTTCTCGATGACCAAGCCGGTCACCGGCGTCGCCATGATGATGCTCTACGAGGAGGGCAAGTGGCGCCTGAACGATCCGGTGTCCCGCTACATCCCCGAGCTGGCCGGCCTGAAGGTCTACGCGGGCGAGAACGACGACGGGTCGATGGAGCTCGTGGACGCCGACCACGAGATGACCATGCGCGAGCTGCTGACCCACACCGCCGGGCTGGGCTACGTGCTCGATCCGCGCCACCCCGTGAACCGGCTGTTCCTGGAAAAGCAGGTGCTGAACCCGCTGGAGCCGCTGTCGGCGATGATCGACAAGCTGGCGACGATCCCGCTGCTCGCCCAGCCGGGGACGCGCTGGATCTACAGCGCCGCGGTCGACGTGCAGGGCTACCTGGTCGAGAAGCTGTCCGGGCAGCCGCTCGGCGATTACCTCGACCAGCGCATCTTCGAGCCGCTCGGCATGGTCGACACCGGCTTCTACGTGCCGGGATCGCAGCTCCACCGCGTGGCGCTGCGGCACACCGCCGGCGAGAACGGCGAGCTCGTGCTCGACTCGCGCGGCGACCCCTTCACCCGACCGCCGTCCGGACCGTCCGGGGGCGGCGGCCTGTACGGGACGGCCGACGACTACCTGCGCTTCACGCAGATGCTGCTCAACGGCGGCGAGCTCGACGGCGAACGGCTGCTCGCCCCGCGCACCGTCGAGATGATGCGCACCAACCACATGTCGGCCGAGGCCACCGCGCACATGCGGCCCGGCATGGGTTTCGGCATGGACTTCATGATCTACATGGACCCGGCCGCAGCGGGCGAGCCGCACGCGCCGGGGGCGTACTACTGGCTCGGCATCGACGGCACGTGGTTCTGGATCGATCCGGCTCTCGACCTCGCGTTCGTCGGGATGATCCAGCACGAGGGCGGATCGCAGCACGAGGTGCACGGGCTGTCGCGGAACTGGGTCTACCAGGCGATCGTCGACTGAGGCGGCGTGCGGAGACAGATGCGAGACGAGGCAGATTGCGAAACGTAGCGATTGCACTTCGGCGGCGTGCGGATGCGAGACGAGGCAGATTGCGAAACGTAGCGATTGCACTTCGGCGGTTGCCGCGGCAGGGGATCGTCGACGGACCCGGCGCACGGAAGCAGTGAGGTGACACGATGCGGGCGACAGTGACGCGGTGGCGGTTCGTATGGCTCTTGGTCGCGTTCGCGGCGGCGGGCGTCGTACTCGGCGGCATCTCCTCGGTCGCGCCGGCCGCGGCGGAGCGGACGGCGGAGCGGGACCTGGCAACGGTCGATCCGGCGGAGGTCGGCGTCTCGGCCGAGCGCCTGGAACGGCTGGCGGCCGGGATGCAGGGAATGGTCGGCGACGGGAGGCTGTCCGGCGTGGTGACCCTGATGGCGCGCGGCGGAAAGCTCGTCCACGTCCACGTGGCGGGCGTCCAGGACGTCGAGAGCGGGGCGCCGATGAAGCGCGACTCCATCTTCCGCATCTACTCGATGACCAAGCCGATCACCGGAGTGGCCTTGATGATGCTCTACGAGGAGGGCAAGTGGCGGCTCAACGACCCGGTGTCGCGCTACATCCCCGGCTTCGCCGAGCTGAAGGTGCACGCCGGGAACCGGGCCAACGGCGAGCCGCGGCTCGTCGACGCCGAGCGCCCGATGACGATGGCCGAGCTGATGTCGCACGCCGGCGGCCTCGGCTACGGCCTCGGGACCGCGAACCACGTCGACCGGCTCTACCGCGAGCAGCGCGTGCTGAACGCGGACGAGACGCTGCAAGCGATGATCGACAAGCTGTCCAACCTGCCGCTCCTCGCCCAGCCCGGCACCCGCTGGTACTACAGCATCGGCGTCGACGTGCAGGGCTACCTGGTGGAGAAGCTCTCCGGCCAGCCGTTCCCCGAGTTCCTGCAGGAGCGGATCTTCGACCCGCTCGGCATGGTCGACACCGCCTTCTACGTGCCGGAGGAGAAGCTGGACCGCGTCGCGCTCATCTACGGCGCGGGCGACGACGGCCGGCTCGAGCGGTTCGACATGGGGCCGACGCGCACCGAGATGCCGGCCGGCCCGTCCGGCGGCGGCGGACTCTGGGGCACGGGCGACGACTACCTGCGGTTCACCCAGATGCTGCTCAACGGCGGCGAGCTCGACGGCGTGCGCCTGCTGGCGCCGCGCACGGTCGAGCTGATGCACACCAACTTCCTTTCGCCCGAGGCGCTGGCGACGATGCGGCCCGGCCAGGGCTTCGGCCTCGACTTCGCCACCGTCCACGATCCCGCCACCGCGGGCGAGCCCTACGCGAAGGGGTCGTACTACTGGGGCGGCGCCGCCGGCACCTGGTTCTGGATCGATCCGCGGACCGACCTGACGTTCGTCGGGATGATCCAGCATCGCGGGTCGGCGGTTCGCGAGGTGCAGGGCATCTCGCGCAACCTCGCCTACCAGGCGGTCGTCGACTGACGGGCCGAGCGCGGAAACATCGCCGGGCAGCGTGATGGCGCTGGTGGCGCCTGCAACGAAGGGTGCGTCCCGACCGCGGACGGGCGCGCAGGCAGCGGCGAATCGGCCGGCCCGCACTGCGGCGGGCCGGCGCACCGTCAGGAACTTTCCACCCCGGGCTTTCGTCCTTGCGGGCAGCCGGGCTTCCCTGAAGCGGCGCCGGACCCGAGTGCGCCGTCTCGGCGGGCGGCGGCGGAAAGGCGGATTCACCGATGAGCAGCGTGAGGGTGGTGGTCGGCACCCGCAAGGGGGCGTTCGTCCTGACCGCGGACGGCGCGCGCAGGCAGTGGGACGTCGCCGGGCCGCACTTCGCCGGCTGGGAAACGTTCCACGTCAAGGGATCGACGGCCGACCCGAACCGGATTTACGCGGCGGTGCACACCGACTGGTTCGGACAGGTCGTCCACCGTTCCGACGACGGCGGCCGGACGTGGAACACGGTCGGCAACGAGTTCGCCTACGAGGGCGAGACCGGCACCCACCGGTGGTACGACGGCACGCCGCATCCGTGGGAGTTCAAACGGGTCTGGCACCTGGAGCCGTCCCCGTCGGACCCCGAAACCCTGTATGCCGGGGTCGAGGACGCCGCCCTGTTCCGCTCGACCGACGGCGGCAAGTCGTGGCGGGAGCTCTCCGGGCTGCGCCGCCATCCCTCGGGGCCGGACTGGCAGCCGAGCGCGGGCGGCCTCTGCCTGCACACGGTCCTGCTGGCGCCGAACGATCCCCGCCGGATGTACACGGCCATCTCCGCCGCCGGTGCGTTCCGCAGCGACGACGCCGGCGAGTCGTGGCGGCCGGTGAACCGCGGACTGAAGTCCGAGGGCATGATCGCCGATTCGGAAGCGGAGGTAGGCCACTGCGTCCACCGCCTCGCCATGCACCCGGCGCAGCCCGACGTGCTGTTCATGCAGAAGCACTGGGACGTCATGCGCAGCGACGACGCCGGCGAGTCGTGGCGCGAGATCAGCGGCAACCTGCCGTCCGACTTCGGCTTCCCGGTCGAAGTGCACGCCCACGAGCCGGACACCGTCTACGTCGTCCCCATCAAGAGCGACTCCGAGCACTATCCGCCCGACGGGCGCCTGCGCGTCTACCGCAGCCGCACCGGCGGCGACGAATGGGAGGCGCTGACCGACGGGCTGCCCCAGCGCGACTGCTACGTCAACGTCCTGCGCGACGCCATGACCGTCGACACGCTCGACCCGTGCGGCGTCTACTTCGGCACGACCGGCGGGCAGATCTACGTCTCCGCCGACGCCGGGGACACGTGGACGCCCATCGTGCGCGATCTGCCCGCCGTCCTGTCGGTGGAAGTCCAGACGCTGCCGTAGAAGCCCGTGGCGAAGGCCCGCTGCACTCGATCGGCGATGCCTCCCTCCCGACCCGACGGGTGCCCGCGCTGCTGCCCACCAGCCGCGCGCCGCGCCGCTCTCGGGGAGCCGTCCGAGCCATGATCCACGTCGTTCTGCCGCCGCCGCTGTGCGTGCTCGCCCGCATCGACCGCGAGGTGGCCGTCGACGTCGAAGGGCCCGCCACCCAGCGCGCCGTGCTCGACGCCCTGGAAGCCGGCTACCCCGTGCTGCGCGGTACGATCCGCGACTACGCGACGCAGCGTCGGCGGGCCTACCTCCGGTTCTTCGCCTGCGGCCTGGATCTGTCGCACGAACCGCCGGACGCCTTGTTGCCGGAGGAGGTGGCGGCAGGAAGGGAGCCGTTTCTGGTGGTCGGGGCGATGGCGGGGGGTTGAGGGGGATTGACGGCGGAGGAGGAGGCAGGATTCGACGGCGGAGGTCACGTGGCGAAGAAGAAAGAAGAACCTGGCACTGCCTGACCGTCCACCAACCCTGGGCATGGGGCCATCATCACGGGTGCGAAGGACGTCGAGAATCGCAAAGGGAAGTCCAAATACAGGGGACAGCTCCACGCAGTACGGGTACGTGCTCACCGACGCGCAGCGTTTCGACACGCCGATCCGTGCAAGGGCCAACTGGGAATCTTCAAGTTCAGGCCGAAATGACGCTCGGCGGCGCCTTCCGGTTCCGGCGCAGGCTCCATCCCGTTGCGCGCGCCAAGACTGGTACAGTTGGAGGTCGTGACACCATCGACGAGTGCCTGGGACGTGCCCGCATTCACCCGCGGCGAGGTTGACCGCGCCGGACGTCTGCTGGCCCAGAATGGCGTCGCGGCCGACCCGCTGGTCGTCGGTCACGCGCTCGACGTGATCAACAACTGGCGTTCGTCGCACAGCTTCCCGTTGAACACGCTTCAGATGACGCTCAGGAACCGTGCGGCGAAGGTATGCAGGCAGCCGATCGTCGCACGACGGCTGAAGCGAGTTCCCTCCATCTTCGCCAAGCTGCGCCGGTATCCGACGATGAAGCTCTCGCAGATGCAGGACATCGGCGGCGCTCGGGCCGTATTGCCAGGTCTCACCGAGGTCGATGCGCTGCGGGACCTCTATCGACGCCGAATGAAGCACCGACTCGTCGGCGAGAAAGACTATGTGAGAAAACCGAAGACATCGGGATACCGGAGCATCCATCTCGTGTATCGTTATCGCAGCGATCGGAAGGACACTTACAATGGACTGCACGTCGAGTTGCAGTTGCGCTCGCGCCGGCAGCACGCATGGGCGACTGCGGTGGAGACGGTTGGGACATTTTTGGGACAGTCCCTGAAATCGAGCGAAGGTCAGCGGGACTGGCTTCGGTTCTTCGAGCTGGTCGGCTCGGGATTCGCCCTGGCGGAGGGCGCCCCGGCAGGTCCCAACGTTCCGGTCTCTCCCGCCGCACTCGTGGCCGAGATCCGAGATGCAGCGGTGCGTCTGCAAGTCAAGAAGAAACTCGATGCGTTCCGTCGCGTCCTGGAGGTTACCCATGTACAGCGCGAAGAGATGCGCGGGGACAACTATCTCCTGCTGCTGGTGCTTCGTCCGGAACTGGAATCACTTGAATTACGAACTTACAGTGGCATACGGATCCTGGATGCGACAGAGGACTACCTGATGGAGGAAAAGCGCCTCGCCGGCACGGCCGGCGACGCGGTACTCGTCGCATCGGACTCGCTGGATTCCCTGCGGCAGGCATTTCCGAACTATTTCTTCGATACCCAGAAATTTCTCGAGGAATTGGATCGAGTACTGGTCTGATCGGCATGTCCGACTCCGAACCCGGTGGGGTTCACCGGCCGACTCGCATGCCATCGACCAGCCCCGCCGACGTGGCCGGATTCGCGGCCGTACTCCCACCCCGCCGGACCTCGACGACCTGCGCCGCAGCCACACTGCGATGGCGTCGGCGCCGGCCGGAGCGCATCGACATCGAGATCGGGAGACAACCGCCCGGCAAGTTGCGGGCGCTCGAGCGCCGCGCCAACGGGCACTTGACAGGCGCTCGGCGCCGACGGAATCATGGCCGTATCTCGACGTGTCCGGCGGCCCGAAGGAGGTTCTCATGCGGGCGCTACCGCTTCTCGCCGTCCTCACCGCCGTTGCCGCCGTCACCGTCGCGCTGCTGGCGACGGCCCCACCGGCGCTGGGCCATCATTCCTTCGCCGCGCAGTTCGACGCCGACCGGCCGGTGACCCTGGAAGGCACGACCGGCTGGGTCATGCCGCTGGCCCCGCCGGACTGGGAGCTGATGGAGTACGCCTGCACCGACAACAACCGGGACGCGGAAGAAGGCTTCCTGCGGCCCGGAGCGCTCGACGGGTCGGGCCGCGACGGCACCGCGACAGCGACGCCGTCGACATATCGGTGACTCTCCCGGCCGGTTTGCGAACGGCGTCGAAACCTCCGAACCGTGACGCGCTCCTGCGCCGCATACTGGAACCGCTCGCGGGCCGGTGTCCGGATCCGCCGGTTCGACGGGTCGGGTCGGCTGTCACACGGCCGGCGACGACGATTGACGGCCGGCGGGTGACACATGCCGGCGGGCGCCTGCACCCGCCGCGTATGATCGGGGCTTTCGGCAGGAATCCGGCCGAGGCGCCTGTGGCCGCAGCCGGGCAGGCCCGCCGGAAGCAAAGGAGAACGTGTGAACGGTGACAGCAACCTCGCGGTGTTCTGCGACTTCGAGAACATCGCGCTCGGCGTCCGGGACGCCAAGCTGAAGAAGATCGACATCCGGCCCATCGTCGAGCGCCTGCTGCTGAAAGGCAGCATCGTGGCCAAGAAGGCGTACTGCGACTGGGACCGCTACAAGGAATACAAGCCGACGATGCACGAGGCGGCGTTCGAACTGATCGAGATCCCGCACACGCGGCTGTCCGGGAAGAACTCCGCCGACATCCGGATGGTAGTCGACGCCCTCGACCTCTGCTACACGAAGGAGCACATCGACACCTTCGTCATCGTCTCCGGCGACTCCGACTTCTCGCCGCTGGTGAGCAAGCTGCGCGAGAACGCCAAGTCGGTGATCGGCGTCGGCGTCAAGAGCTCCACGTCCGACCTGCTGATGAACAACTGCGACGAGTTCATCTTCTACGACGACCTCGTGGCCGAGCGCCAGCCGGCCCGCCGCCGTTCGCGGAGCCGCGCGCGGTCGAAGGCGGCGGGCGAGAACGCATCGGCAGAGAACGCGCCGGCAGAGAAGAAGCCGGCGCCGGCGCCGGACGATCCGGCCCAGAAGGGGCTCGACCTGGTCGTGCAGACGGCCGAGGCGATCTACGCCGAACGCGGGGACCGCGCCAAGCTGTGGGGGTCGATGATCAAGCAGACCCTGAAGCGCCGGCGGCCCGGCTTCAGCGAATCGGCCTACGGATTCGGATCGTTCAACGACCTGCTCGAGGAGGCGCAGTCGAGAGGCCTGCTGGAGCTCGAGCGCGACGAGCGGTCGGGCGGGTACGTGATCACCGGCATCGGCCGCGAGTAGGCGCCGGCGAGCCTGATCCTGCGTCGGCTCCCGAGGGGCCGCCTGTCCGCGCAGGGGTGCAGGCAACAAGACAGTCGAACATCGAAGAGCCGCGGGTTTCCACCTGTCGTATCCTTCCGCCGTGCCCACGTTCGCTTGCCAGGTGTGCCGCGCGTCGTTCGAGGTCGCACAGGCCGCGCTCGACAGGTATCCCGGCTGGCGGCCGAAGTACTGCCGGCTGCATTCGCCTTCGCCGAAGAAACGAACCGGCGGCCGACCGGCCCGCCAGCCCGGTCGCAGCGGCGGGGCGGACCGCAACCGCACCCTGCGCGAGGAGAACCTGACGCTCGCCGAGGTCCTGGCCAGGTACGAGAACGGCCCCGACCGCGGGGTGTTCACCGACGGCAGCGCGGTGCCGAATCCCGGCCCCGGCGGCTGGGGCGTCGTCTGGGTCGAGAACGGCCGGGTCGTCCGTCAGGCCCACGGCCACGAGCCGGACACGACGAACAACCGCATGGAGCTGCGGGCGCTGATCGAGGCGTTCACGATGCTGCCCGCCGATGCCGAGATCGACGTCCTCAGCGACAGCGAACTCTGCGTGAACACCATCACCCGCTGGGCGCAGGCCTGGGAGCGCGCCGGCTGGAAGCGGAAGGCCGGCCCGATCAGGAACCTGGAGCTGGTGCAGGAGCTGCTGTCCCTCTACCGCGCCCACCCGGCGTGCACGCTCCGGTGGACCGCCGCCCACGCCGGGAACCGCTGGAACGAGTATGCGGACAGCCTCGCCACCGCCTGGATGCGGTCGGCGTTGTGAACGCACACCGCCCGCGCCGCAAAGGCGCGGACGCCCAGGCACTCGAACCGGAAGAAGCGTCCGCGGTCCGCAACGGCGTGCCGACACCCGGTGGGCGTTCGACGAATCACCCGCTGAGCGAATCACCCGCTGAGGTTGCGCGTGCGAAGAACCTGAACCCCTCTACACCGACCCCGGCGGCAGCGCTCCCGAGTTCGACCTCGCGGAATGGCTCCACCGCGGGGCCTGGCCCGAGCCGCGTCTCAATCCGGAGGTGGACCGCGACCTCTGGATGCAGGCTACGGCCGCGGTGACGTCGCCCGCTTCCGGATTCGCGACGAGTCAACGAAGAGACGCGATCCGGGACGTGACCTGCGCCCTCCAGCGATCGCGAAACGGACTGCCGCAGCACGTCCGTCCGGGAACGGTAACCGTGGTTGATCGCGTCGACATCCTCCTCGGTGAGGCTCGGGCTCGCGATTAGCTGGATGCACCCGCCGTTGGCGATGAGATGGGCGACGCCCTGCGCCGCCAGCGCGCGGCCGTGACTCGTGAAATACCCGACGCCGCGGCGGTACAGCACCGACCGGCGGAGACACGGCGTGTAGAAGTCCCGGACAAGACTATGCGCTGCGCTGCCGTACGAGATCGCCAGATCGAGATCCGTCAGGTTCTCCACATCCTCCGCCCCGTTGGACGCGACGCCCGCCGTCGTCGCGGTAGAACAAGACGTAGCAATCCCTATGCCAACCTGATCCGGCAGGCTGCTCACAACCGTCCTCACGCCAGAATCTCCCGGATCGGGTGCCCGTCGACGTCCGTCAGCCGGAAGTCCCGCCCGCCGAAGCGGTAGGTGAGGTTCTCGTAGTCGAGGCCGAGCAGGTGCAGCACCGTGGCATGGAGGTCCCGCACGGTGTGGGCGTTCTCGACCACGCGGTAGCCGTACTCGTCGGTCCGGCCGTAGATGAAGCCCTTCCTGAGGCCGCCGCCGGCCATCCAGAGGCTGAAGCCGTAGGGGTTGTGGTCGCGGCCGTTGGTGCCCTGCACGAACGGGGTGCGGCCGAACTCGGCGGAGAAGATGACGAGCGTCTCGTCGAGCAGGCCGCGCGCCCGCAGGTCCTTGACGAGACCGGCGACCGGCTGGTCGACGGTCAGCGCGTTGGCGGCGTGGCCCTCGGCCAGCTTGGTGTGCTGGTCCCACGGGTTGGCGGCCTGGCCCATGCCGTCGGTGCCCACCATGGTCAGCTCGACGAACCGGACGCCGCGCTCGACGAGGCGGCGGGCCACCAGGCATTGCCGTCCGTAGGCGGCGGTGGAGGCGTTGGGCGAGTCGAGGCCGTAGAGCTTCTTCGTCGCCTCGGTCTCGCCGCGCAGGTCGGTCAGCTCGGGGACCGCGGTCTGCATCCGGTAGGCGATTTCGTAGTTGTCGATGGCCGCCTCCACGCGCGTCTCGTTGTCGGTGCGCTGGAGGAACCGGCGGTCGAGGTCGCCGATGAGCGACAGCCGGGCGCGCTGCTGCGTGTCGGTCTCGCTCGGGCTGACGTTGTGCAACGGCTCGGCGTGCTCCGGGTAGATCAGCGAGCCCTGGTGGACGGCGGGCAGGAAGCCGTTGCCGAAGACGTTGATGCCGCCGAGCGGGATGCCGCCGCTGCCGAGGACGACGAAGCCGGGCAGGTTCTGGTTCTCGGTGCCGAGACCGTAGGTGATCCAGGCGCCCATGCTGGGAAAGCCGGTGAACGGCATGCCGCAGTGGAAGTAGAAGTTGGCCTGGGCGTGCTCCATGAACGGCGCGGTCATCGAGCGGATGACGGTCAGTTCGTCGGCGACGCCGCCGGTGTGCGGAAAGAGCGCGCTGATCGGGATGCCGCTCCGGCCGTAGCGGGTGAACTCCCACGGGCTGGGCCAGATGTTGCCGTCCTGGTTGAACATCGTCCGCTCGGTCCGGAACGGCATCGGCCGGCCCGCCTCGGCCGCGAGCCGCGGCTTGGGATCGAACGAGTCGACGTGCGACAGCCCGCCCGACATGAAGCAGAAGATGACGTTCCTGACCCTGGGCGCGAAGTCGGGCGCCCTGGCCGCGAGGGGGCCGTCCGCGCCGGCCGCGCCTGGCGCAGCGGTCGGCCCGGCGCCGCCGCCCTGCGCCGGGCCGGCGTAGGCCCTGTCGGCCATCAACGCCGTCAGCGCGAGCCAGCCGAAGCCGGTGGAGGTCTGCCGCAGCATCTCGCGGCGCGTCAGGAACGGGCGGGGTCCGGGGTGCTGGCGTGGGTCGAAAGGCATCGGCGAATCCTCCGCGTCGGCAACGTGTCCGGGGCGTCCCGGGCGCCGCGGGCGGCATCTGTAGAGCGCCGCGGGTCGGCGTGCACGGGCTGGTCTTCCAGGATGAACGGGCGGCCCTACGGAATGAAGATGAACTCCTTCAGGTTGAACAGGCTGTGCGCGACGTCCTGCCAGACCGCGGGATCGTAGAGCAGCAGCGACCGGTCGACGCCGCGCTCGGCCGCCACCGCGTTCAGATAATCGGTGACGCGGACGCGCTCGGCTGCCGACGGCGGGCGCGCGAGGGCCTTGACGAACATGTGCGCGATGCGCCCCTCCATCGACGCCGCCTCGCCCTCGGCGAGCCGCCGGCCCCACTCGGCCGCCTGGCCGATCACGAACGGGCTGTTGAGCAGCGCGAGCGACTGGGCCGGGACGTTGGTCGTGTCCCGCTGGCCGCGGGTGGTCGCCGGCTTCGGCAGGTCGAAGACCTCCAGGAACGGGTTGTGGGCGTTGCGCCGGATCTCCTGGTAGATGCTCCGCCGTCCGTCGCCGTCCACCGGGCCGTTGTCGGGGTCGCCCTCGGTCAGGCCGCGCCGCGCCGCGTAGTGCACCGGGACGGACGGCCCGTACAGCGTCGGGTCGAAGCGGCCGGAGATCGAGAGCATCGCGTCGCGGATCGCCTCGGCGTCGAGGCGCCGCAGGTTGGCGTGCTGCAAGAGCCGGTTGGACGGATCGATCTCGGCGGCCCGGGCCGACGCCCGGCTGCTCATCCGGTAGGCGCGGCTCAGCACGAGACGGCGGACGAGCCGCTTGATCGACCAGCCGTCGTCGACGAAGCCGGCCGCCAGGTAGTCGAGCAGCGCGGGATGCGACGGCGGGTCGCCGAGCCGGCCGAAGTTGTCGACGGTGCGTACGATGCCGTAGCCGAACAGGTGCCGCCACAACCGGTTGACGGCGACGCGCGCCGTGAGCGGGTTGTCGGCGGCGGCAATAGCCTCGGCCAGGTGCAGGCGCACGAGCCCCGGCTCGGGGTACGGCCGGTTGTCGACGGCGGTCAGGAACCCGCGCGGCACCACGTCGCCGAGGTTCCGGTGGCTGCCCCGCACCAGCAGCGGCTGATCCGGCGCCGCCTCGTCGATGACGCCGGGCACGCGGCGCGCTACCGGCACGTCCCGCTCCAGCAGCCTGTACTCGGCGACCGGCGCCCGCAGATCGACCAGTTCCTCCAGCGAACGCGGCAGCAGATCGGCCCGGACGAGCTCGTCGAGGAACACCGCCTGCTGCTCGGTGAGGCGGTCGTCGCGCCAGGCCGCGACCGCGTCGCCCGCCCGGCGGCCGATCAGCGCAGCGAGCTCCTCGAGCGTGGCCGGTTCGTCGTTCCGCGACCCCGGAGCGTCCGGATCGTTCGCGGCGCCGGCCGGTCGATCGCGCGCCGGATTCGCCGCGGCGTCCGCTGCCGGGTCGGTCGCACCGCCGGCCGCGGACCCGTCCAGCAGCGAGAGGACGGGAACCACGGTCTCCCTCGGCGTCCGCTGCTCGTCGTGGAACACGATGCGGCCGGCCCCGATGAACGACCGGCCGTCGCCGCGCCGCGTCGGCCGGTGGCGCAGGGCGCTGTCCTCCGGGTCGAGCTGGAACCGCGTGGCGTCGTCCTGGGTCGCGAACTCGACGTAGGCGGTGAAGCCCTTCCAGAACGCGGTGTCCCACTGCGCCCAGGTCATCTCGTCCCGCTTCGGGCTGTAGCGCAGGTGGTAGATGCCGCCGCGCGGCACCGAGTAGTTCTCGATGATGAGCTGCACGAAGCTCAGGTCGCCGCCCAGCACGCGGAAGCTGACGTAGTCGCTGTCGATCTTGAAGCTGGGGGTCTGGATGACGCCGGGATGCCTGGTCGACAGCAGGTGCGTGTAGGCGCCGCCGGGATAGATGCCGTTCAGCAGGCGGTCGCCGCGCCGCTCGACGGCGAACTCGCCGGGCCTGGAGGGAGCCTCCGGGCGGCCGGTCCCATGGCCGATCGTCTCCGCGTAGTCGGGGCCGCTCAGATCCCACTTCGGCTCGAAGTGCTCGGCGTTGAAGCGCTCGCGGCCGGCGATCTCGGCGTCCCAGTGCGCGCGCAGCTCGCTCCAGGCCCGCGGGAAGTCGGCGGGGTCCACACCGGCGAGCGCGCGCCACGCGGCGAGGACGCTGCCCGCGTCGCGCCTTGCCGCTTCCTCCGCGGCCGCCGCGGCGCGTTCGGCCGCCGGCAGTCCGGCATCGTCGCCCGCCGCCGCCTCGACATCGTCCGCCGCCTCGTCATCCGGCGCTTCGCCGCCGGGGTCGAGCATTGCCAGCAGCTCCGCGCCGACGGATTCCGCCGCCGTGCTCCACGCATCGGCGAGCAGACCGCGAATATCCGACTTCAACGCGGCGAGCGCGTCCCGGCTCGTCTCCAGGACGGCGGGAGAATCGATCGCGCGCAGCGTCGGCCGCGCCCCGTACAGGGTGCCGAAGAACGAGTAGTAGTCCTTCTGGCTGATGGCGTCGAACTTGTGGTCGTGGCAGCGCGCACACGACACGGTGAGGCCCAGAAACGCCTTGGACGCCACGTCCACCTGGTTGTCGGTCCACTTGACGCGATCCTCCCAGGGGTCGACGGGCTGGAAGCCGTGCTCGACGAGTCGGAAGTTGGCCGGGCCGATCATCGATTCGTTGGTCCGGCCGGCCGCGTCGAGGCGCGGGTCCGGCAGCAGGTCGCCGGCGAGATGCTCCCGGATCAACCGGTCGTACGGCACGTCGTCGTTGAAGGCGCGGATGAGGTAGTCGCGGTAGCGCCAAGCGAACGGGATGTCGGGGTCGCCCTCGCTGCCGTGCGACTCGCTGTAGCGGAACAGGTCCATCCAGTGGCGCGCCCAGCGCTCGCCGAAGTGGGGCGAAGCGAGATAGCGGTCGACGAGGCCGGCGTACGCCGCCGGCGAGCCGTCGGCAGCGAACCGCGCGATCTCGGCCGGAGTCGGCGGCAGCCCGCGCAGATCGAACGACAGGCGGCGGATCAGCGCGGCGCGGTCCGCATCCGGGGCCGGTGCGAGGCCCGCCTCGTCCAGGGCGGCGAGAATGAACCGGTCGACCGGGGTCGCCGGCCAGGTCTCGTCATCGACGCCCGGCGGCGCCGCTGCCTGCACCGGATGCCACGCCCAGTGGGTGCGCCGCCGCTCCGGCAGATCGAACGGCGCGGAGGGATCCGGCGGGTTCGCATCGGCGGCGGTCGCGGCCGGCTCGGGCCACGGCGCGCCCATCGCGACCCACCGCGTGACCGCCGCGATGTCCTCGTCGGCCAGCGGTCCGGTCGGCGGCATCAGCATCGGCCGGCCGTGCAGCCGCTGCACGAGGGCGCTCTCGGCCGGGCGGCCCGGCACGATCGCCGGCCCCGAGTCGCCGCCGGCCAGCAGCCCCTCGCGGCTGTCGAGCCGGAGCCCGCCGAACGGGGTGTCGACCCGCGCGCCGTGGCACGCGTGGCAGTTGTCGGCGAGCAGCGGGCGGATGGTGGTTTCGAAGAACTCCGCCTGCCCGGCGGCCGGCGGCGCCTGCGCCGAGACGGGACTTCCGAGCCACGTACAGGCCAAGCTCGACACGAGGAACGCGAGCAGGCACGGCGACAGACGCGTCGAGATCGATGGCATGGGCATTCCGAGGCCAATCTACTATCGCCGCCGGCCGTGAGCAACCCCGAAGCGCGGGAACCCATGGTCTCCGACGGGCCGGCGTGCGGGCCGGCGCCGCGGTGACCCGCGGCCCGCCCGCCCCCACTCTCGCCGTGCGCTTTCTCCGCGTTGTCTTGCGCAAACCGGCGAACGGGCCCACTCCCGCCGCGTTGTCTTGCGCAACCGGCGGCGGTCCCCGGCGGAGACCGGCGCGCTCTCGCCGCGCTGACGGACCCGTCCGCGGCCACCACGCGTATACTGAAACGTAACGGCGCGCAACGGGGTGCGTCGTGGCAACGGACGGGGAGGCAGAGTGCGAGTCGGTGTCTACGTCGATACGGACAACATCACCCGGAACGGGGGGCGGGGCCTGCGGTACGACGTCCTGCGGGAGTTCGCCTGCCGTGACGGAGCGGACGCGCTGCGGCTGAACTCGTACACGTCGTTCGACCGCGAACGCGCCCAGACCGACGAAGACTACAAGCGCAACGTGCAGAACTTCCAGGCGGCGTTGCGCGACTTCGGCTACAAGGTCATCGTCAAGCACGTCAAGTGGTACGTCAACGAGGACGGCAAGCGGTTCGGCAAGGCCAACAGCGATTTGGACATGGCCGTCGACGTCCTTCTGGAGGCCCGCAACATCGACCGCGTGCTGCTGGCGACCGGAGACGGGGACTTCACCAAGGTGGCGCGGGCCCTGCAGAACATGGGCTGCCGGGTCGAGGTGGTGGCGTTCGACAACGTATCGGGCGACCTGCGGCGGGAGGCGGACCTGTTCGTCTCCGGGTACCTGATTCCCGGCCTGCTGCCCGGCGAGTCACGGGGACCCGACTGGGGCGAGGAAGGCTCGCGGGTTCGCGGCCTGTGCCACTGGTACGACTCCATCAAGGGATTCGGCTTCATCCGCTACCTGCGATCGTTCACCGGTCCGTTGTGGGTTACCGACACCACCCGCCAGGATTCGCCGTACGCATCGACCTTCGTGCACAGCAGCGAGTTGCAGCGAGCCGGCATCAATACGCAGGAGCTGCCCAGCCGGCGTCATATCCTGGAGTTCACGCTGCGGCCGTCGCCGACCAAGCCGGGCGAGCTCACCGCCCAGGAGATCGCCCTCGCCCCGAGACCGCCGGGGCGAGACCCGCGGTCCGTGTCTCCGTCCGGACGGAGCTACGGGGGGAGCCAGGACACCCCCGGACGAAGCTACGGAAACGCGGAAGCGCACGGCCGCGGCAGTCCGAGCGGAAGCAACGACACACCAGTACGCGGCTACGGGAGCGGGAGCCCCGACGGGCCCGGACGGGGTACTGCAGGCGGGGACGCCGACACGCCCGGACGAGGTCATGGAAACGCGGAAGCGCACGGCCGCCCCGACTGAACCGTGGTCGTGCACGGCCCGAAAGGGCGGTCGTGTGCAGATTGCGACAGCGCCCCGCCCGGCGTGAGGGGGCACGCCGGGCGGGGGCCAACACCTGCGTCATCGATTGCAGTGCATCACCGGTTGCGCCGCTCGCGGCGTTCCCGTATCCGCTCGCGGCGTTCCTCCATCCGTTCGCGACGAGCACTGCGCCGCTCCGCCCGTTCGGCCTCGATCGCGTCGGCCCGCGCCTGCTGCTCCGGCGTCAGGATCTCCCGGACGGCGGCGTAGACCTGCGCCCGCCGGACCGCCGCGTCACCCGCGAGCCGGCCCAGTTCAGCCGCGAGCGTCCGAATCCGATCCTCGTCCACGGCGCCGGACGTCACCGCCGCGGCCAAGGCTTCGCGCGCGGAGCGCGTCTCCCGGGCGGCCGTCCGGGCCGCCTCGCGGCTGTCCGCGATCACGGTCCGAACCCGATCGCGCTGCTCGTCGCTCAGGTCGAGCCTCCCCAGCGGTGGCAGGAGGGCGCCCGCCGGACCGCCGCCGCGCGGCCCGCCCATCCAGGCGCCGCGGCCGCCCCGGCGCTGCGCCTCGGCGGCGTGCGCCGCATGGGCGGCCGCCGCCACCGCCGCCGCCGCGAGCACCAGCCCGACGCCGGCGACCAGAACCTTCCTGCGTGTTGACGAAAAGTCGATTCGCATCGCGCCTCCTTTGCGGTTGCTGTCGGTACCGACCGCGGTCGGAGCAGGGTTCTTCCCTCGCCGGCGCAGAAAGATCTCGGGAATATCGGCGCGGGCCGGCGAGTCTTCAGGCGGTGAGGACGCGAGTGCGCGTATGCTCGCAGTGACAGGCGAACGGCCGGGATGGCCGGCGGGACAGCGGGTGAATCCGGAGAGTGCAGCGGTCGGCGCCGGCCGTGCCGCCGTAGAGGCGGTGGGCGCCGGTCGCGCGGCCGTCGACGTGGCCGGCCCCGCCGGGCAGGCGCCGGGCGCGGCGGCGGATCCCGATCGCCCGGCGGTCGACGCGGCCAGGGCCGGCGACAGCGGTGCGTTCGAGACGCTCGTGCTGCGTTACCAGGCGCGCATCGTCAACTATGCGTCGGCGATGGTGCACGACACGGGCGCCGCCGAGGACGTGGCGCAGGAGGTGTTCGTCCGCGCCTGGCGCGGGCTCGGCCGGTTCCGCGGCGAGAGTGCGTTCAGGACGTGGCTCTACCGCATCGCCGCGAACGTAGCCAGGACGCAGCTCGACCGGCGGGGCCGTCAGGCGCGGATCGCGGATCGCAGCCTGGACGACGAGACCGAGACGTTGCAGGCCGGCGACGTCCCGTCCGCGGCGCTCGACGCCGAGACGTCGCTCGTCACGCGGGAAGCCATCGACCGGGCCCTGGCCGAGCTTCCCGAAGAGTTGCGGCTCGCCCTGGTTCTGCGTGACGTGGAAGGGCTCGACTACAAGGAGATAGCCGGCGTCACCGGGGTCCCCATGGGTACGGTGGAATCACGGATCTTCCGCGCCCGGCGCCACATGCGGACGCTGCTGCGCCCGCTCGTGACCGCGTCGCCGCGGAAGCGGAGATCGGGAACGTGAGTATCGACGCACCGAGGGAGAGACCGATGACCTGCCGACAGGCCGAACCGCTGCTCGCCCGAGCCGCCGACGGAACGCTCGACCCCGAGCGGAGCAGGACGCTCGCCCGCCACCTGGACGCCTGCGCCGACTGCCGGGACGCGCTCGACACGCAGCGCGCAATGCGGGAGGTGCTCGCCGCGCGGCCGGCGGCGCCGGTGCCGCCGGGCTTCGCCACGCGCGTCATGGCCCACCTGCCGGAGCGCGAGCCCACCGCGGCCGCCGAATGGCTCGACACCCTGAACTGGCGCGCGTGGACGCTGCGTCTGGCGCCGCTCGCCGGGGCGCTGTTCGTCGGGGCGGCGCTCGGTCTCGGTCCGTCGAGCGAGGAGACCGGGGCGGTGGAGTTCTCCGACCTGGTCACCGCGTGGGTGGCCGACGAAACGACGAACGGCGCCGCGCCCGACACGGTGGCGCAGATCTGGCGGGACGGTGACCAGACGACGGACGACGTGCTCATCGACGTCCTGCTCGCGACGGACCCTCGGGACCCGTTCCCGGGAGCGGACGAGGCCGGACGATGACCGTGGAGGCGCGCACGCGCGTGTGGGTCGGTCTGTTCGTGCTGGTCGTGTTCCTGGCCGGGCTCGGCGCCGGCATCGTCGCCGCCCCCTGGCTCGGGCCGCGGCCCGGATTCGGACCCGGCCGCGGCGGTCCCCCGGGGCCGGCGCCGAGCGGGCGCGTGCTGGAGCGGACGGCCTCCCGGCTCGACCTGAGCGACGAGCAGAGCGAACGGCTCTCGGCGTTGTTCGACGCGCGACGCGAGCGGTTTCGCGCCATCAGCCGCGAACTGCGCCGCGACATGCGCGCGCGCTTCGCAGCCGAGCAGGAAACGCTCCGCGCCGCCATCGCCGAGATCCTGACCCCGGCGCAGATGGACGTGTTCGAAGCCGAGATCGTGCGGCTCGGAGAAGAGCGCCGGCGCCGGTGGGGCGACCGCGACCGCCGCGAGCGCGGCCGCAGGGACCGGCCCGGCCGGTGATCCACCGCCGCGGCCCCGCCGCGCCTGCACGCCGTCAACAGCGCGCCGATCTACATGCAGGGCGCCCACGACGGCGTGGACGCCGAGCCCGGCGCCCGTCGACTCCGCGGGCGGATGTCTGACGGGTAACATCTCCGGCGCGTGGCGTTCACCGACTGGCGGTTCCTCTTCGTCTTCCTGCCGGGCGTTCTCGGCCTCCACTTCCTGGTCGCGCGGGCGACCTCGCGCGGCGCGGCGGGCGGCCGCCTGCGGTTCGACGCCGCCAACTGGATTCTGGTCGCCGGGGGCCTCGCGTTCCTGGCGGCGGGAAGCGGCCGTTTCGCGGGGATCCTCGGCGCCGCGGCGGCGCTGCTGTACGTTCTCGGCCGCGGCATCGCCGGGGCGCGCATCCGTCTACCGGGGTCGCCGCCGGACCGGCTCAGCGCCGTCCCGGAGATCTGCTTTTCGCTGGCCGTCACCGGCAGCCTGTTCCTCTTCGCGCTCTTCCGACTCCCCAACCCGTTCACCCCGGACGCCGGCCCGCTGCTCGACACGTTCGCCGCCGTGTCGTTCCCGGTCCCCGGCCTGCTCGCACCGCTCGGCCTGTCGATCTTCGTCTGCCACGCCGTGTCGTACGCCGCCGACGTCCACCGGGGCGAGGCCGCGGCGCCGCGGAACCCGGTCCACGCGCTGACGTACCTCCTCCTCTTCCCCTTCCTGGTCGCCGGCCCCGTCGTCCGTTTCCGCGACGTGAGCGCGCAGCTCGCCGCCCGGCAGGTGGGCATGGCGGCCTTCGCCTACGGCGTGCGGCGCTTCACCATCGGCCTGGCGAAGGTGTGGCTCGTCGCGGAGACGCTGGCCCCGCCCGCGGATGCGGCGTTCTCGATGCCCGCGGACACGCTCGACGCGGCGCACGCCTGGCTCGGCCTCGCCTGCTTCACGCTGCAGATCTACTTCGCGCTCGCCGGCTATGCCGACATGGCCCTCGGGCTGGGGCGCATGCTCGGGTTCCGGCTGCCCGAGCATTTCCACTGGCCGTACGCGGCGGACAGCCTGCACGGCTTCTGGCGCCGCTGGGCGATGACCCTGGTCGCCTGGTTCGACGCCTACCTCCGGCTCCCGCTGCGGCCGGCTCCGGGCGGGAGGCGGGAGCCGCAGGCGGTCCTCTCGCTCTTCCTGCTGTTCCTGCTGGTCGCGGTCTGGCACGGCCGGGGCTTGCCGCTGCTGGTCTGGGGCGGGTGGCACGCCGCTGCCGTGGCACTGGAAAGAACGCCGTGGGGAAAGCTGCTGGCCCGCCTGCCCGCGCCGCTCCGCCACGGCTACGTGCTGATCGTCGTGAGCGCCGGCTGGATCCTGTTCCGGGCCGACAGTCCGACCGACGCCTTCGTCTTCGTGCAGGCGCTGGCCGGGTTCGGCGCGGCGCCGCCGCTGAACCAACCGCTGCCGTTGACCGGCGGCGTGCAGCTCGCGCTGCTGGCCGGCGCGGTCGCGGCGGCGCCGCTGCTCCCGGCGGTGAGCCGCTGGAGCGTGACCGTCGACGCCATCGCCACCGCCCTGCAGATGATCGTCACGGCGGCCGCCGTCTTCGTCTGGACGCGCGTGCTCGGGCAGGAGCGGCGCCAGCCCCGCTGATACGGACCAGCGTCCTCGTCCGCACGGTCAACCCGCTCGAGGTGCGCCCTGTGCGCGGTCGGCCTGCCCGAGGTCGGCCGGCAGGCAGCCGACCACCGACGTGGACGCGATGGCCGAAGTGCGGTGTACTGAACACACTGCAAGACGTCCGACCCGAACCCGACGCCGGAGGTCGAAGATGCTGAAGTTCTTTGCAACGAACCGCGCGATAGATCGTCTCGGCAGGGCAATTCCCAAGAACGGATCGGCCGAGGCGACCCGACAGAAACTGTCGAGAGGCGGGTACTACTTCGTCGACATGGAAGACTACATGCGCCACTACCTGGCGACGACGGACGCCGGCGAGGTACCCGCGGGCGCAATCGTCCGCGAATCCGGGAAGAAGGTGTTCGCGGAGAGCTTCCTGGGCAGCGGGAAGATCCGGTCGATCGTGGTCTGTGTGCATGGCTTCAACGTCGATCTGCACGAGGCGTTCACCTGGTTCCGCATCCTCACCGACACGATGAAGAACATCCCCGAGGTCGGCGATCGCATCGTCACGTCACCCGCCGACCTGGCGGCGAAGCGGGACGCTGCGGACGACAGTCTGACCGCCTTCGTCGGCTTTTCGTGGCCGTCCAACGGCCGCGTGCTGAGCTACCTCTCCGACCAGAGGGAGGCCGTGGATTCGAAGACGGCCTTCGGATCGCTGTTGGCGCGACTGAAGTCGACGGGGAAGAACCTCGACCTGATCGGTCACTCGATGGGCAACTTCCTCGTCTGTCATACGCTCTCGGCGCTCGTCGACAAGCACCTCGTGCCGGCCTACGCAGTGAAGAAGAAGCGCATCATGGCTCTGTTCGACCGGGGACGGAGGAACGAGCAGGGACGGACAACCCGCGACGAATGGCTGATCGACAACTACGTCATGATCGCGCCGGATGTCGAGCGGCGGCACGTCACCAGGTGCGACAGCGACAACCTGGAGGCCGATTACGAGGGACCGTTCTACGCCGGCCTGGAACACCTGGTGCGGCACAAGGTGAATCTCTACTCGCGCTTCGACGGCGCGCTGACCGTATCGAGCCTGGAGAAGGCGCCGCGGGAGATGGGCCTCGCCGTAGCCGACGCGGCGAGCAGACTGACGTTCGGGCTTCTCGATTTCCTGGAGCGCAACCCGGACCAACGCTGGGAGAAGCGGCTCGGCGAGGCGCCGGCTCCGGTCAACGCCGCGCCGGGGTTCACGTCCGTCAACGCGACGGAGCTGGCCAACCGCAAGATCGGGCACAGCGACCACATCGACGCGCCGGAGGTCGTCAAGCGCATCGCGAAGGAACTGAAGATTGGCCGAGCAGGCCGACCATCTCGTTGAACTCCGGCCGCAGGCTGATGTTGCTGCCGATGTTGAAGCCGCCGGCCACGTCGTCCATGGTCATCGGCGATACGCCGGTGATGAACAGGTGTTCCAGGTCTTGCCGAAGCGGCGCGGGCGGATCAGGAAGGTGTGGCGCTCGTCCTCCAACTGTCGGAGGCAGCGGTCTTGTCCACGTACAGCCAGCGGTTCACGCGGAAGCGCTTGAAGTCCGCCTCGCCGCAGGGAATGCGGGGGTAGCGAGCAGTCACCGCTGTTCGTAGAAGCTACCAGGGCTCGTCCGGAGTGACCCGCCAGCGGGCCGGCTCGTGATGCTCCAGGTACTGGCGGCGGGTGATCCAGCCGAAGATCATCGCCTTCGTCAGCCACCAGTGGTCGGGCCGCAGGGCGAAGTAGATGTGCGCCGCCACGAGCCCCACCAGCGAGACGCCCACGAGTCCGTGCAGGACGTAGACCCAGCCCCAGGCCAGCTCGCTGATCAGGTACTGGTTGTGGGCGAAGAACGGCGTGTCGATGCGGAACATCATCAGGACGCCGGTGACGATGACCAGCAGCCCGACGATGGTCAGGATCCAGTGGTAGAGCTGGTTGCCCAGCGGGTACTTGGCGGGCTGCGGGACCTTCGCGATGCGGCCGGTCTCGCGCAGCATCAGCGCCCGGAACTCGGGAACGTCCTTCGGTCCGGCCCAGATCGACCAGAAGTCGAGCCAGACGGTGGTGTGGACGATGTGCCAGACGATGATCCCGGTGAAGATCATGCCCGCCCAGTAGTGCCACGGCACCCAGTCGAACACGATCCCGATGATCGGAAAGAACGCGGTCACCAGCAGCACGAACATCGTCACCGACATCGCCCAGTGGAACAGCCGCGCCGCCGGCGAATGGCGCAGGATGCGCGCCGGCACGTCCGGGTTGGCGGCCTCCAGGGCGTCGGTCTCGGCCGCGGTGCGCCGCCGCCCGGACGAGAGCATCGTGTAGGCGGCGTGGGCCAGCACGAACATGATGACGCAGAAGATCGAGACCCACAGCGGGTCCCAGTCGAGGTGCTGCAGGATCGGGCGCTGCCACGGGTCGTGACCCCAGACGACGAAATCCACGATCGGCTCCTCCCGCCTCGCGACGCCTCACCTTCCCCGCGCGGGAACGCCGGAGCCGCTATCTCATCCTGACGACCACGGTCGCGGCGACCGGATGGTCGGTCCGCGCCGCCTCGGATTCCAGAGTCTGGAATTCCTTGAACGCGATCCACTGCTCGTCGCTCCACTGCCTGCGGTGCGCGCGCGGCTGCACGGCCAGCTCCGCGCCGTCCGTGCCGGCATAGAACGGCACGTCCTCCTGCGGGGACCGGCGGCGCAGGCGGCGCGCGTCGATCGGCACCGCCTCGGTCACCTCGTGGGTCGGCAGGGGCACCGAGACGTACTCGACGCCGTGCTCGTCGCGATAGACCACGCTCACGCCCCTATTCTACGGGCATCTCCGACGCAACTTCCGCGGCGGCGCCGACTTGTCACGTTCCCCGCCGGCGGACCGTCGGATCTCGTCACGCGAAAGGAAGGCCTGGGGAATCGAGACGGACCCGTCGCGGGCGCCGGCCGTGCCCCGCGGACGAGCGCCGCGTCGTCAGCGGCGGAAACGACGGCGACGGCGACGGACGACGCGCCGGAAATCCATTGGTCGGGCGGAAAGCGGCGTCGCAAGGCGGCGATTTCCGGGCTAGACTATCCAACTCGGACGAGGGGCGCTCAGTCGCCCCGTTTGCGGGGCGTTTCCCATTCTGGAGGAACGAGAAGATGAGAAGGAACCGCACATCGGGCTGGCGCGCAGCCGGCTCGCTCGGCCTGCTGCCGGCGCTGATCGCCGGGGTGGCCGTGCTGACGCCGGTCACCGCGCAGGAACCGGAGCAGGCGCGCGGCAATCCCTACGGCGAATGGCGCTACCAGAGCGGCGACGCCTGGGGCACCCGGTACTCGCCGCTCGACCAGATCGACGCCGACAACTTCGAGGACCTCGAGCTGGCGTGGGTCTGGCGGGGCGACAACTTCGGGCCGCATCCGTTGTACCTGTCGCGCTCCACGCCGAGCTACATCGACGGCATCCTCTACACCGTCGCCGGCTACCGGCGGACCGTGGCGGCGATCGATCCGGCCACCGGCGAGACGCTCTGGACCTACCGCGAGCCGAACACCCGCCGCTGGGAAGAGTCGATGCGGGCCAGCTACGGCAAGGGCGTCGGCTACGCCGAGCTCGACGGGCGCGGCGTCATCTACATCATCACGCCCGCCTTCTTCCTGCACGCGCTCGACGCGAAGACCGGCGAGCACCTCGAGGGCTTCGGCAAGCCGGTCCCGATCGAGGGCTTCCCCGACACCGGCGTCGTTGACCTGCTGGCGGACCTCGGCCACGAGTACGACCCCTACGAGGGCATCCCGATGGATGTCGGCTACATCACCAACTCGTCGCCGCCGATCGTCGTCAACGGCACCGTCGTGGTCGGCAACTCCCACGAACAGGGCTACGCGCAGTCGCGCATCGAGAACGTGCCGGGCGACATCCTGGCCTACGACGCGCGGACCGGCGAGCACAAGTGGAAATTCAACGTCATCCCGCAGTCGGAGAGCGAGTTCGGCTTCGACACCTGGCAGAACGACGCCTGGGACTGGACCGGCGACGTTTCCTCGTGGGCGCCGCTCTCGGCCGACCTCGAGCGCAACATCGTCTACATCCCCACCAATTCGCCGACCATCGACTACTACGGCGGGTTCAGGCCGGGGAACAACCTGTTCGGCACCAGCACCATCGCCATCGACGTCGAGACCGGCCAGCGGGCCTGGCACTTCCAGACGGTCCACCACCCGATCTGGAACTACGACCTGCCCAACGTGCCGATCCTGGTCGACGTCACGGTCGACGGCGAAGAAGTGCCGATGGCCATCCAGACCACGAAGCAGGGCATGACCTTCGCCTTCAACCGCGAGACCGGCGAGCCGGTGTGGCCGATCGAGGAGCGTGAGGTGCCCGTGTCGATCGTGCCCGGCGAGCAGCTCGCGCCGACCCAGCCGTTCCCGACCCGGCCGGCCCCGCTGAACCCGCTCGGCCTGACCGAGGACGACGTCATCGACCTGACGCCGGAGCTGAAGCAGGAAGCGATCGAGATCATGAGCCGCTTCCGCATCGGCGGCCCCTACGTGCCGCCGCTGCCGAACAACCACACCGAGACGGTGCAGGGCTGGATCGCGTGCGGCGCCGGCGGGGTCAACATCACGCATCCGGCCACGCTCGACCCGGAGACCGGCTACCTGTACCAGTCGAACGGGCAGGGCTGCTCGGGCCGGACGGTGCGGCCGGGCGCGGACGTCGACGCCGACATCCACGGCTGCACCTCGGACTCCGGCCAGTGCACGACCACCGGCAGCACGATCTCCGACTGGGTGCAGGGCGGCGGCGTCGGCTGGGCCGGACCGCAGGGCCTGCCGATGTACAAGCCCCCGTTCAGCAAGATCACCGCGATCGACATGAACACCGGCGAGCACGTCTTCGCGGTGCCGGTCGGCGAGCCCTCGCAGCAGGTGCAGCGCCACCCCGCGCTCCGGGGCGTCGACCTGTCGGGCGTCGGCGCCACCCGCGCGCGCGCCATCCTCATGACCACCCGCACCCTGTTGCTGGCCACCGAAGGCGCGAACGGTCCGCCGGTGCTCAACGCCCACGACAAGCGGACGGGCGAGAAGCTCGGCACCGTCGAGCTGCCCGCGCCGGGCCAGTACGGCATGATGACCTACATGCACGAGGGACAGCAGTACGTCATCGTGCAGGTCGGCCGGGGCGGGACCATGCCGGGCTCGCTCGCCGCGCTCCGGCTGCCCGCCGGCGCCGCGGGCGGCGGTCACTGAGCGGCGCTACGGCGTGCGTTTCCAGGGAGCGGGCCGGGCGACCGGTCCGCTCCCTTCTGTTTCGGAGGCAGACGGATGAACGCACGCGCCCGTCAACCTCCGCAGGCGCTGGTTGCAATGAGTGGAGAAGCGCCGCACGGGTCGTCGAACTCGAAGGAAACACGCGCCATGGACCGCGTCTTCATCTACTGGGACAATTCGAACATCTTCATCGGGGCGCGCGCCGAGGCCGAAGAACGCGAAGGCGCCGCCGCACGGTTCCGGGTGCGGGTCAGCTTCAAGGCCATGATGCGCCTGGCGCACGCCGACCGGCCGGTGGAAAAGGCGATCGCCGCCGGGTCCGTGCCTCCGGAGATGCGGGCGCTCTGGAATCGTCTGAGCGCCCGTTCCAGCGAAAGTCACGGCCGAGGCTCAGATGGGCGCGCGCCCCTGCGCGACGTCCATGATCAGACGCGCCAGCAGGTAGAGCCGCGGCACGATCGAGTCCAGCTCGACGTATTCGCGGGCGTCGGAATGCGCGCCGAAACCGATCAGGCCGAAGCCCTCGATCACCGGCGCGGCGGTCTCGAGCGCCGCGAACGCCGCGTCCGTCCCGCCGCCCGACGCCTGATCGGTCACGCCGAGCGGTCGTCCGAGTTCGCCGTACACCTCCTGCGCGTGCGCCGCGAGCGCGCGCGACGCAGGGGTCGCCTCCAGGGGCGGACGGCGCCGTTCGAACGACACCGAGACGGTCGTGCCGGGAACGAGCTGGTTGCGTATCCGCGCCCGCACCTGCCGTTCGACCTCGTCGTAGGCGGCCACCCGGAGCACCCGGAAGTCGGCCGTGGCGCGCGCCGCGGCGGGAATGACGTTGCGGGTCGCCCCGGCGCTCGCGATGGTCCAGTTGAGCTTGATGCCGGCCGTCTCGTCGCTGAGATCGCGCATCTGCAGCACCTGGTGGGCCAGCTCGTACAGCGCGTTGCGTCCCTGCTCGGGAGCGCTGCCGGCGTGCGACGCGCGGCCCGTCACCTCCAGCAGCACCGCGCCGATCCCGGCCGTGGTCAGGGCCAGGCGGTCGCTCGCACCGCCTCCCTCGCAGGAGAAGACCGCGTCGTGCTCCGCGCCGAGCGCCGTGATCAGCCCGCGCGACCCGGCCGAGCTGACCTCTTCGTCCGCGTTGATCAGCACCGTGATCAGCTCGTAGTCGTCGAAGTCGAGCGCGCGCAGGGCGGCCAGCACGTGCAGGATCAGCGCGATGCCGTGCTTGTCGTCGGCGATCCCGAGTCCGTACGCGCGTCCGTCGCTGATCCGGAACGGCTGGTCCGCGAGCTGGCCGCGCAGGTAGACCGTGTCCATGTGGGCCAGCAGCAGGATGCTTCCCCGGCCCTGCCCGCGGAAGCGGGCCACCACGCTCCCGCCGATCTCGGCCGGCGTGTCGACCATCACGTAGGGGTCGTCGTGCGCTACGAGCTCGACGTCCCCGCCGAGGGCGCGCAGCCGGTCGGCGATGACGGCCGCGATCTCCCTCAGCCCTTCCGGATCGCGGCTGCCGGACTCGATGCCCACGAGCTGGCGCATGGTTTCGATGAGCGGCGCGCGTTCGGCTTCGATCACGGCCAGCACCGCCGGGTCCGGCTGGGTGCGGGCCGCGCAGACGGTCAACCACAGACCGCAGAGGATGACGACGAGGGTTGTGAGGCGCATGGCACCGTCATCATACCGCCGCGGACAACCCGTCCGCGGGAAGAATGCGGTAGTGTTTTCGGCGAATCGCCCCCGGCGGGAAGGCCGCCGCACTCGACATGCTCGTCATCGCCGCCATCGTCCTGCCGCTGCTCGCGGTCGGGCTGCACTACGAGCTGCTGGTGTTGACGTCGAGCGTGGTCCGCGCGCTGCCGGGATCGGGGCGCGCCGACGTGGTCCCGGCGGTCGTGCTGGCCCTCGTGGCGCACTTCGTCGAGGTGATCGCGTTCGGGATCGGTTGGTTCCTGCTGATCCGCGCCGGCGCCGTCGAGCTCTCGACGCCTTCGCCGACGCTGGTCGACGCCATCTATTTCTCGGGCTCGGTATACACGTCGCTCGGCTTCGGCGACATCGTGCCGGTCCGGGGCGGCCGGTTCCTGGTCGTGATCGAGGCCGTGACCGGGCTCGTGCTCATCGCCTGGACGGCGTCCTTCACGCTGTACCAGATGCGCGAGCACTGGATGGACGACGAGGACGACGGAGGCGGCAGGTAGGAGTCTGCGCCGTTCTTCTGCGCAGACTCCTGGAGAGAAACGCGTCCCGCCGACGGGCGGGCCGCCGCGGGCGCTACTGGGCCGCCGCGCCGGACAGCTCGCGCCGGCCGCGGTCGAACAGCCGCCGAATGCGGTCGCTGCTCCGGAACTCGTTCAGGATGGACGCCCGCCGGCTCGTGCTGAGATCCTGGATCGCGAAGGCGAGGACGGTCGCCAGCACCGCCCCTTCCTCCGTGTCGGTGTCCGAGAATCGGCGGCGGAAGTCCTGCAGCGTCGCTCGGAACGCCTCCTCGTGCCATTTCTCGATGCCGGCTTCGAGCCGGATGAATTCGTCGAGGACGGCGGCGTAGTCGGGAGGCGCGGGGCGATGCCAGAACGAGACGTCCGGCCCGAAGTCCTCGACGTACTCGGGAAGATACACGTTCGCCCGCGCCGGGACCTGCCGGACCAGGGCCGGGTTGTAGCGCCGCACCTCGTCACGCGAGAGGCCGGTGCGCTGCATCACCCGCGTGATCGGCGTGCTGCGCGGCACGCGCATGGCGAAGACCTTCGACTGCGGCATCTCGTCCATCAGGCGTTGGACGTTCACCGTGTTCCCGAAGATCATCTCCGCATACAGCGCCGACCGCGGACCGTAGGTGCGGAACAGCGCCCGGTAGCGGCGGATCGAGATCTCGCGCAGCCTGCGGGCGAAATCGGATCCCCGCAGGTACTGCTCCCGGGTATTCGCCGCGCCCAGCCGTTCCCCGTTGATGACCGTCCGCCCGACGTTGACGCCGCCCGCGTGATGCTCGGACAGCGCCGGAATGAAGCTGCCGTACATCGTCGCCAGCACCGTCAGGTAGGCGGCGCAGTACGGCGCCTGGGTGGTCTGGTTGTACCCCTCGATCACGTGCGGGGAGCGGCGCTTCAGGTAGTTCCAGTTGCGGGGCAGCCACTGGCAGAAGCCGAGGGCGCGCGCGGAGGAACGGGCGCGGCCGTTGAAGCCGGACTCCACCATCGCCTGCGCCAGACCGATCTCCGCCGGCACCCCGAAGCGTTCGTAGATGGCGCCCCACTCGCTCAGGAAGTTGCCGTAGCGCGCGGCGTGCGGCGCCACGAAGCGGCCGCGCGTCGCGTTGTGGACGACCGGCCCGACCAGCCGTTCGAGCGTCTGCTCGACGGCCCGCCGCCGGTCCAGCAGACGCCCCGGGAGACCGCGCCCGGACAGCGCGCCGGACAGCGACGACTCGGCCCAGATCCCGTTGCGCCGCCAGTCGCCCCCTGACGGGAAGGTCACGAGCAGTCGGCCGTCCGTCCGGCTGCCGAAGGCGACGTGGCCGTCCGGAATCGTGAAGACGTGCTGCCAGAAAGGATAGGACGGCCGGAACGTGGCCAGGGCGTCGATGTCAGCGGCAAGGCGGGTGCGCGCAAGCGCGCGGACCGCGGCCTCGGCGGCCGGTACGCCCCCTGCGGTCGGAGCGCCGGGCGCCGGCGCGGGCCGGGCCGCAGCGGGCGTGGCCGACTCCGCCGGCGCGGGCGCGACTGCCCGGGGCGGCGGCTCCTGCGCTCGAACGTGCGGGTTGCTGGCCTGGAAGGTCGAAACAGCGAGCACGAGACCGGCGAGCGTGGCGAAGCCTCTCATGACACCTGCCATCGATTGAGGGTCCATCCGCATCGGTGTACGAAACAGGCTACGGAGACACATATTCCGGGCATTATACGGCTTCTTTGGAGATATATCGTCTGCTACCCTTGCCTTCATGAACATTCGTGTCGTTCGCGCCGCCGCGCTCGCCTGCGCGAGCCTCCTGCCGCTGCTCTCCTGCGGCGGCGGGCCCGCCGCATTGACCGAGGCCGTGACCCTGCTGCGCCTCCCGGAGGGCGGCCGCCTGCCGCGGGCCGTCGTGGACGACAGGGGCACGGTGCACGTCGTCTATTTCCACGGAGAGCCGCGCGCCGGCGATCTCCTGCACGTCAGTCGGGCGCCCGGCGCATCCGACTGGTCCGAGCCGCAGTACGTCAACTCCGAGCCGGGCGCCGTGGTCGGCATCGGCCCGATCGACGGGGGACAGATCGCGCTGGGCCGGGACGGCCGCCTGCACGTGACCTGGTTCAAGCTCGGCCGGACCGAGTTCCTCTACACGCGCACCGACGAGGCCGGGACCGGATTCGAGCCGCAGTTCGCCATCGCCGCCGGCGAAGGCGTCGAAGCGGGCCCGTCCATCGCCGCGGACCGGGCCGGCAACGTGTACGTGTTCTGGCACACCGGCGAGCCGCCGGACGCGGAGCGCTCCGTCTTCATGACCGTCTCGCGCGACCACGGCGAGACCTTCTCGGCGGCGCGGCCGGTGAGCGGCGAGGCGGAAGGCGCCTGCGACTGCTGCGCGCTCCACGCGATGACGGATAAGGAAGGTGCGGTGTACGTGTCGTACCGCGGCGCCGGCGAGAACGTCCGCCGGGGCCAGCGCCTGTTGACCTCGCGCGACCACGGCGCCACCTTCACGGACGAGTTGATCGACCTGTGGGAGATCAACGCCTGCCCGATCTCCACCACGAACCTCGCGCGCGGACCCGGCGGAATGAGCGTGTCCTGGGAGACGGCGGGACAGGTGCACGTCAGCCCCGTCGACGCGCTGCAACGGCCGGCGTCACCGGCCGGCGAGGCGGCCGCGCGGCGCAAGAACCCGGCCGTCGCGGTCAACCACCGCGGCGAGACGCTGCTCGGCTGGGGCGACGGGTTCGGCTGGCAGTCCGGCGGTACGTTCCACTGGCAGCGCTTCGACGCCGCCGGCGCGCCGCTGGGTGACCAGGGGACGGGGCCGGAGATTCCCGACGGCAGCTTTCCCGCGATCGTCGCCGAGCCGGACGGCAGCTTCCTGGTGACGTTCTGAATCAGGACCGAAAGGGAAAAGGCCCCGCGCCGCCGGGCGGCGCCGGGGCCTCGACTGTATCCGTACGCGGCGGCCGACTCAGTCCACCCCGGCCTTCACGTACTTGGTGAGCCCGCCGCCCGCGAACGGCCGCGACGCAGGCCCCTCGGCCACGAACACGTTGCCGTCCTCGTCCACGGCGATGCCCTCGCCGGCGAGGCCCTGCAGCGTGCGGCCCTCTTCCGGGACGTGCGGCGGAATGAAGGCGGTCACCCGGTCCTCACCCGCGGGACCGATGCGGACGCCGTTCTTCCACCCGTAGTGGTTCTGCTCCTGCGACTCGGAGTCGATCGCGTAGAGCGTATCGTCGGCCGTGATGAACAGCCCGCTGATGCGGCTGAACTGGGTGTAGATGTCCAGCAGCTCGCCTTCCTGATCGAAGATCTGGATGCGGTGGTTGCCGCGGTCGGCCACGAACAGGCGGCCCTGCGAGTCGAACTCGATGGCGTGTGGGGTGCGGAACTGGCCCGGCCGGAAGCCGATCTCGCCCCACTGCTTGATGAAGTTGCCGTCCTTGTCGTACTTCAGGATGCGGCCCGTACGGCCCGCGGGCGGATCCGGACTCTGGCCGCTGTGGCCGTCCGAGACGAAGATGTCGCCGGTCGGGCCCCAGGTGATGACGTCGCACGGCTCGTTGAGATGAACGCCCTCCGGGTCGCTGCCCGGCTGCCCGGCGACGCCGAGCGTCATGAGGACTTCGCCCTCGGGGCTGAACTTGATGACCTGGTGCCCGATCTCGTCGTTGCCCTGCGAGTCGGTGACCCAGACGTTGCCGTCGTCGTCGACGTGCAGGCCGTGCGGCAGCACGAAGAGCCCCGCGCCGAACTCGGCGAGCAGCTCGCCCGTGTGCCGGTCGTACTTCAGGATCGGATTCACGGTCGGGTTGGCCGCGCAGCCGCCGGCGAGCGCGAAGCCGCCGCAGCGGTCGTAGACCCAGACGTGCCCGTCGGTCGGGTCGATGTCGACGCCGGCGGTCGAACCCCACGTCCGGTCGTCGGGCAGCTTGGCCCAATGCAACAGAACCTCGGGGTTCGGGTTCGGGAGTATCCGCTGCACCAGGTCGGCTTCTCCCTCCTGGGCCGCCGCGCCGCCGGCGCCGAGCGCCGCGAGCGACAGGACCAGCAGGGCCACGCCGGCGCCCTTCAGGACGATCCGTCGATTCTGCGTCATACTGCTTCTCCTCTGGTAGAAACCGGGGCATATATCCTAGCCGATCCTGCGGGGCGCGGGCAGGCGGGCAAACCGCCGCGCCGCCGCGACCCGAACGGCGATAGGATCGAGCGGGGAGCAACGCGGTCCGGGCGGATGCGCCCCGGCTCGATGCAGCGGGCTTCGCCACGATCTGCCGGACGAGGACACCGATGGACAACTCGAACCGCCGCCGATCCTGCACCGCCGCCATCGTTGCGCTGGCGTTGATCCCGGCGATCGCCGGGATCCCGGGAACCGCCCGGGGCCAGACGGCGCCGCCGCGCACCTCGTGGGGCGCGCCGGATCTGAACGGCATCTGGAGCCACGGCACGGCGACGCCCCTCGAGCGTCCCGAGCGGCAGCGCGACCGGGAGCTGCTGACCGCGGCGGAGATCGCCGCGATCAACGCCGCCCAGCGGTCGACCGAGGGTGTCGGGGCGCGCCGCGCGGTCTGGTGGGAGCGCAGTCTGTCGGACGGGCGCACCTCGATGATCGTCGATCCGCCGGACGGCCGCATGCCGTACTCCGCGGCCGGCCTGGAGCGCGTCCGGGCCCGCCCCGGGCAGACGAGCGAAGGTCCGGAGGGCCGCAGCCCGCAGGAGCGCTGCATCTCGTACGGCGTCCCGCGTCTGGGCGGCCCCTACAGCCAGAACATCCACATCGCGCAGACACCGGACCACGTTCTCCTCCTCTTCGAGATGGTCCACGAGTTCCGCATCATCCCCCTCGACGGCCGGCCGCACCTGCCGGGGCACGTGCGCCAGTGGCTGGGCGACTCGCGCGGCCGCTGGGAAGGGGACACGCTGGTCGTCGAGACCACCAACTTCAGCCCCGCGCAGTGGTTCCGCGGGCTCTCGCAGGGCGGGATGCGTCTGGTCGAGCGCTTCACGCGCGTCGACCGGGACAGGGTGCGCTACGCGGTGACCTTCGAGGATCCGGACCTGTGGACGCAGCCCTGGACGGCGGAGATTCTTATGCCGCCCACCGAGGGGGACATGTTCGAGTTCGCCTGCCACGAGGGGAACACGGGCATGACCGCCCTGCTGGAAATCGCCCGGCTGGAGGAGGCCGGAACGGACGGGGCGCGGTAGAAGTCCGTGGCCGAACCCCGCACAGCACGGAGACCGGCGAGGCGCCCGGACCGCGCGGCGCTTTCGAGGCGCTCACTTTCCGGTCCGACCCGGCGCACGCACGGCCGGCGGACCGCATGGTGGTTGCTCGCGCCGCTGATCGCGCTCGGCGGCGCCGCATCCGCCGCCGCAGCGCCGCAGGGAGGGCTGCAGACCCCGCCGCCGCAGATCTTCGGCCCGCCCCCGCCGGTACCCCCCGCGGTGATCGCCCGCGACGACGCGGGCAGGGTCACCGTGCGGGCCACCCGGATCGACGAACCCATGAGCATCGACGGCAGCCTGAACGAAGCCGTCTACGAGCTGGTCCGGCCGATGTCGGGCTTCATCCAGAACGATCCCGCCGAGGGCGAACCGGCCACGGAGCGGACCGAGGTGTGGCTCCTCTTCGACGACGACAACGTCTACGTCGTCGCCCGCTGCTGGGAGACCCGGCCGGACCGCATCATCGCGAGCGAGATGCGCCGCGACAACATCCGGATCGTGCGCGACGACAACTTCGCCTGGTCGCTGGACACGTTCTACGACCGGCGCAACGTGGTCCTCTTCGAGGTATCCGCGGTCGGCGGCCGGCTGGACGCGCAGCTCACCAACGAGTCGCAGCCGAACCTGGACTGGAACCCGGTGTGGGACGTCTCGGTCGGCCGCATGGAGGGCGGCTGGGTGATGGAGGCGGCCCTGCCCTTCAAGTCGCTCCGCTACCGCGGCGCGGGCCCGCAGGTCTGGGGCTTCCAGGCCCGGCGCGTCAACCGCTGGAAGAACGAGTCGTCCTACCTGACGCCGCTGTCCGCCGCGCAGGGGCTCCGCGGCCACTTCCGGGCCTCGCTGGCCGCCACCCTGGTCGGCATAAGCGCGCCGCCGGCCTCCCGGCTGTTCGAGGTCAAGCCGTACGGCATCGGCGACCTGACGACCAGCCCCGTCGCGTCGCCCCCGGTCTCGAACGAGATCGGCTGGGACGGCGGCATCGACGTCAAGTACGGCGTCACCCAGGGGCTGACCGCCGACTTCACCGCCAACCCGGACTTCGCGCAGGTGGAGGCCGACGAGCAGCAGATCAACCTGACCCGCTTCAACCTGTTCTTTCCCGAGAAGCGCGAGTTCTTCCTGGAGAACCAGGGCACCTTCCGCTTCGGCGGGGCGGCGACCAGCGGACGCCTGGCCGGGGCGACCGACACGCCGGTCCTGTTCTACAGCCGCCGCATCGGCCTGAGCGGAGGACCGGTGGCACAGGAAGTGCCGCTGCGCGCCGGCGGGCGCCTGACCGGCCGGGTCGGCGCGTTCACGCTCGGCGCTCTCAACATCCAGTCCGGAGACTCGGAGACGGCGGGCGCGCGCGCCACCAACTTCACGGTCCTGCGCGCCCGGCGCGACGTCCTGCGCCGCAGCAGCATCGGCGCCATGTTCACCGGCCGCTCGGTCGCCCTCGACGGCGCGGGCAGCAACGAGGCGTACGGCGTCGACGCCATCTTCGGCTTCTACGACGACCTGAACGTCAACACCCACTGGGCGCGCACCCGCACCGACGGGAGGACCGGCAACGACACCAGCTACCGCGGACACCTGGAGTACCTCGGCGATCGCTACGGGGCGCAGTTGGAGCACCTGCTGGTGGGCGACGACTTCAATCCGGAGATCGGCTTCGTGCGCCGCCGCGACATGCGCCGCAGCTTCGCCGAGTTCCGGTTCAGTCCCCGCCCGCAATCCATCGACTGGGTGCGCCGGTTCGTCTGGACCGGCTCGTTCGCGTACATCGAAAACCTGGCCGGCGCGGTGGAGACGCGGGAGACCCTGGCCTCGTTCGGCATCGAGCTGGAGAACAGCGACCAGCTCCTGCTGAACGGCATGCGCTCGTACGAATTCCTGCCCCGGCCGTTCGAGATCTCGCGGGGCGTCACGCTGCCGGTGCGCGGCTACGACTTCGCCAACGCCGGCGTCGGCTACAACTTCGGGCAGCAGCGCCGCTGGTCGGCCAACGTCCTCGCCGAGCACGGCACCTTCTACAGCGGCCGCAAGACGGCCCTGACCGTCACCCGCGGGCGGGCCAGCCTAACCGACCAGTTCTCGGTCGAGCCGCTCTACTCGATCAACCGGATCGATCTGGAGGAGGGCGCGTTCACGACCAACCTGTTCGGGGCGCGGGTCACCTACACGATGACGCCGCTCATGTTCACCAGCGCGCTGGTGCAGTACAACTCCAGCCGCAACGCGGTCTCGGCCAACGTCCGCTTCCGCTGGGAGTACCAGCCGGGCAGCGAGCTGTTCATCGTCTTCAACGAGGAGCGCGACACGGAGCTGCGGCGCTTCACGGGACCGACGAACCGGGCGTTCATCATCAAGTTCAACCGCCTGTTCCGGTTCTGATACCCCCGACCGGCCCGGCCCGCGCCGACACTCCATGCACGCGCAGGACGTGTGGGCGTCGAGCGCCGTCATTCGCGCCGCCCGGCCCGGCGCCGCCCGATCGCGCTGCAGAAGGTCCACGAGATTGGCCGTGATCCCGTCTTCATCCGGCTGCGGTGGCAGGCGAGTGCGACAACGCGGCCAGACCGCAACGACGCGTTCCAAGAACAGCCTGTCGAACGACCTGAAACGGTCTGCCCAGGCAGCGGGATCACCGACCCCCATCAGGCGCGGTCCGGTCGACCGTCATGCCGGCGTCCGGTGAATTCGTGCAGATCGAGCACGATGGCATTGGCGTCGGCGAGGGCCGTGGATCGCAGCCAGAACCGCAGCGACGACACTGCTGTACTCGCCGCCGGCGTTGGCGGTGACAAGGAGCCGCTCAACGTTGGCCGGCTGGAACCCCTGCCCGATCACCCAGCGGTTCCGCGTGGATTCCTTCCTGCGTGAGAGCGCCCCGAACTCGACGACAAGATCGCCGAGACGGGGAAACTGCGACAGGTAGTTGAACAGCCTGGCTTCGGGCTCTCTCATCCACAGACGCTTCCTGAAGACGGACGGGTCGGCGTCCACCATGCGGGAGTCGAGCCGGCACCTGTCGGCGCTGCCGATCGTGATCAGGCGCCGGCAGCCCTTCATCACGGCACCAGCGAAGGGAGGAGTGGTCTTCGCCGCGGCGGCTCGACCAAGGCGGATTGCCGACGACCACGTCGGCCGACGCGACGGCCTCCATCACGGCTGTCCCGACGCGCCGCAACCGCCGCTCGACCGCCGGCCCGGTGACGGATCGCTACGGCGCCCGGCCGAACTGCGCCAGGGAAGAAGCCGAGAATCCACCCGCCTCGTCATCGGACCGTATGCATGCCTAGCATGGCAAAAATAAGGCGAAAACAACACCGTGACGCACAGCCACGCCCAGGCAGACATGCGCTGAACCTCTGCCACGTCGTCGGGACCGCCCAGCCGTACTCTGCTGGGCGCGTTCCATGACGAGACGTTCTGCGCCAGCAGCTCGACCGGCGGATTTCCGGCCGCGGCGCCGGATTTCGCGGTAGGATCGCCCGAAACACCGCAACTGGACGAGGGAGTATCGAGATGATGAGCCACTCACGGATCGCCGCGCTCGTCGCCCTGCTGGCGTTCGTCCTGGCCGCGCCGGTTCCGGCCGCCGCCCAGTCGGACGCCCCGACCATGCCGATGCGCACCCCGGACGGCCAGCCGGACATCTCCGGCATCTTCACGTTCCGCACGCTGACGCCGCTCGAGCGGCCGGCGGCGCTGGCCGGCCGGGAGACGCTCGGCGCCGAGGAGGCCGCCGCCTTCGAGGCGTCCGAGCGGGTGCGCCTGAACCGCGACCTGTTCGACCCGATCACGGGGGCCCCGAGCGCCGGGTATCAGCCGCGCGCCGAGGGCGGGGTGCTTTCCTACAACGAGTTCTGGTACGAGCGGGGCATCGAGCTCACGAGCGACAAGCGCACCTCGCTGGTCGTCGATCCGCCGAACGGGCGGATCCCGTACACCGACGAGTACCGCGAGGCCCGCGCGATCAACCGCCTCAACATGCGCAACGGCTTCGCCGACCACTACACCGACCGCACGCTCGGCGACCGCTGCCTGATGGGCTCGAACTCGGGGCCGCCGATGCGGCCGGGGGCCTACAACAACAACGTGCACATCTTCCAGGCGCCGGGCTACGTGGCGCTGCTCAACGAGCACATCCACAACGTGCGCATCATCCCGATCGACCAGCCGCACGGCGACGTCCGGCAGTGGGTGGGCGACTCGCGCGGCCACTGGGAAGGCGAGACGCTGGTGGTCGAGACGACGAACTTCGCCCGCGAGACCAACTTCGCCGGCTCGTCCCGGGACAGCCATCTGGTCGAGCGGTTCACCCGTATCGATCCCGACACGGTGATGTACGAGTTCACGTTCGAGGATCCGAACAACCTCACGCGGCCGTTCTCCGTCGCCATTCCGTTCCGGCGCACCGACGGGGTGCTCTACGAGTACGCCTGCCACGAGGGCAACTACGGCCTGACCGGCATCATGGGCGGGGCGCGGCGGAAGAACACGCAGAAGGTGACGTCGCTCAAGTAACGGTCGTTCTTCCCGCGACTTCGGACGGCCGGGGCGCATGTCCGGCGCATGTCCCCGGTCGTTCCGCGTTCACTCCACCCGCTGTTTCAACCCTGCGCGTCCGGACCGCCGGGTCGGGCGGAGACGGAAACGCGTCTTCTTTCTCATGGCGGAAGACAGTGTTCGGGGCGTGTCGATCCATCCGCCGTCACCGTGCGGCGATTGACACGGGTGCCGGACCGAGGCGCCGGGATGGCTGCCGTCGACTTCCTGATCGTCGCCGCGTTCATCTTCTACGCCGTCGGCTCCGGTCTCCGGAACCGACGGGTGGCATCGCGCAATCTCGACGAGTACTTCCTCGCGAACCGCAGCCTGCCCGGCTGGCAGGCCGGACTCAGCATGGCCGCCACGCAGTTCGCGGCGGACACGCCGCTGCTGGTCACCGGCCTCATCGCCACGGCAGGCATCTTCGCCCTCTGGCAGCTCTGGATCTACGCGCTCGCGTTCCTGCTCATGGGCTTCGTGCTCGCGCCGGGCTGGCGCAGGGCCGGCGTGCTGACCGACGCCGAACTGACGGAGGTGCGCTACGGCCGGCGGGCGGCGACCGTGCTCCGCGGCATCAAGGCGATCTACTTCGGGACGATCTTCAACTGCACGGTGCTGGCGTTCGTCTTCTTCGCCGCCGCGAAGATCGCCGAGCCGTTCCTGCCCTGGCACGCGTGGCTGCCCGACGGCCTCTTCCTTCCGGTGGTCGACCTGGTGCAGTGGATCGGCGTGCCGCTGACGATCGGACCGCCCGCCGACCCGGCGGTGTGGACGCACACCGCGAGCAACCTGATCTCCATCCTCCTCATCCTGACCGTCGCCGCGTTCTACTCGACCACCGGCGGGCTGCGGAGCGTTGTGGCGACCGACGTCGTGCAGCTCGCCGTGATGCTGCTCGGCACCGCGGCGTTCGCGGCGGTCGTCGTCGCGGAGGCGGGCGGCCTCGCCGCCGTCACCGAGCGGGTGCACGCCCTGTTCGGCGGCGGGGGCCCCGACGGCATCCTCCCGGATCAGATTCTGGCGTTCACCCCGGACCGCGCGCGCGACGCCTCGGCGGCGGTGCTGCTGCTGTTCGGGCTCCAGTGGCTCATCCAGATCAATGCGGACGGCACCGGCTACCTGGCCCAGCGCTCGATGGCCTGCCGCAGCGACACCGACGCGAAGACCGCCGCCGTCGTCTTCACGTTCACGCAGGTGCTGCTGCGCAGCCTGCTCTGGATCCCCCTCGGGCTCGGCCTCCTGGTGCTCTTCCCCCCGGACCCGGACCTCGCCCGGGGGGCCGGACTGCTGCAGGCCGATCGCGAGGCGACCTACGTCCGGGGCATGGCGGAGCTGCTCCCGGCCGGCGTCCTGGGACTGATGGTGACCGGCATGCTGGCCGCGCTCGCCTCCACGGTGGACACGCACCTCAACTGGGGCGCTTCGTACTGGACCAACGATATCTACAGGCGGTTCGTGTGCCAGCTCTGGCTGGGACGGGAGCCGAGCGGCCGATCGCTGGTGTGGGTGGCGCGCGGCGCGAACGTGCTGCTGGTGGGCATCGCCCTCGTGATCATGACGCAACTCACGTCGATCAACGCCGCCTGGCAGACCAGCCTGCTGCTCGGGGCGGGAATGGGCGTGGTGCTGATTCTGCGCTGGGTCTGGTGGCGGATGAACGCCTGGGCGGAGATCGCGGCGGTGCTCGCGTCGCTGGTCGCGGCTCCCCTGCTGATGGTCTGCGTCGACGACGATCGCCACGCCCTCCGGCTGCTGCTCGTGGCGGCGATCGCGACGGCGGCGGCGCTCGTCGCGATCCGCGTCGCGGGCCCGGAGGACCGGAAGCGGCTCGCCGCGTTCTATCGGCAGGTCCGGCCGGTCGGCTTCTGGAAGCCGATCGCGCGGGACGCCGGCGCGCCGGCGGATGACGGCCCCCGGCGCCTGGGGCGGGCGCTCGCGGCCACGGGGAGCTGCGGGCTGTCGGTCTTCTGCCTGCTCGTCGGCATCGGATCGTGGCTCGCGGGCAGTCCGGCGCCGGGATGGTTTCCCGTCGACGCAGCGTGGCGCGGCGGATTGATCATGGCGGGCATCGCCCTCGTGCCGCTCTGGTACCGCCTGGGATACTGCGACAGCGGCGCTTCGCGCTGACGCGGCTGCTTCGCGAAGCGCCGCTCCCCGGGCGATCGTCGCGCATCCACGAATCGCCGCTCCTCGACGATCATCACGCGCGGCGGGCGCCACGCCCGCCGGACGTCCCAGCGCTGTACGGCCAGGTGACGTCCGAGAATTTCGGTAGGGGCGTGACCGACTACCGCAATTCCCTCGTGGCGGAGATCATGCGCCACCTCGGCTTCGGCCAGCGCTTCGGCCTGGGGTACCCCTGGCGAGCGAGGCGCTGCGCGACAACGGGAACCCGCCGGCGGCGTTCGACTTCGAGCCCACGCAGGTCGCGGTCACCTTGAGGCCGGCGGGATGAAGACCGTCACCTTCTTCGACAACAAGGGCGGCGTCGGCAAGACATCGCTCGTGTATCACCTGACCTGGATGTACGCGGACCTCGGCGTGAACGTGGTGGCCGCGGATCTCGACCCGCAGGCGAACCTGACCAGCATGTTCCTCGACGACGGCCGGTTGGAGACCCTGTGGGCCGAAGGCGACGGGAGAAGAACCGTCTACGGCGCGATACAACCGCTGCTCGAAGGCGCCGGGGACGTGGCGGCGCCGCACGTGGAGCATCCGACCCCCGGGCTCGGCCTGGCGGTGGGCGACCTCGCGTTGTCCGCCGCGGAAGACGAGCTCTCCAGCCAGTAGCCGGACTGCCTGGACCGCAAGCCTCGCGCGTTCCGCGTCCTCTCGGCTCTGTGGCGCGTTCTGCGTGCGGGCCTTCGCAGGCTCGGCATCCAGTCGCGTATAGGATCCCGGCATGGAAGAGCAGGCCGCCCGGAAGCTGGTCGCGGGGGCGTCGCGGGTCGTCGGCTTCACCGGCGCCGGCATCTCGACGGAGTCCGGCGTCCCGGACTTCCGCAGCCCGAACGGGGTGTGGGCGCAGAACCGGATCGTCGACTTCCAGGAGTTCGTCGCCAGCGAGGCGGGACGCATCGAGTACTGGCGGCAGAAGGTGGCCGGCTGGCCCGCCATGCGTGACGCGCAGCCGAACGCCGGGCACTACGCCTTCGTCGAGCTCCACCGGCAGGGCCGGCTCGACGCCCTGATCACGCAGAACATCGAACGCCTGCACCAGCGGTCCGGATTACCTGCCGACAAGGTGCTGGAGCTGCACGGCACCACGACCGAGGCGGTCTGCCTGACGTGCGGCGACCGGATCACGTCGGACGAGGCGTGCCGGCGCATCGAGGACGGCGAGAAGGCGCCGTGCTGCCGGCAGTGCGGGGGGTTCCTCAAGCCGGCGACGATTTCGTTCGGGCAGGCGATGCCGCACGACGTGATGGTGCGGGCGCAGATCGCGGCCGAGACGTGCGACCTTCTGCTCACGGTCGGGTCCTCGCTGGTGGTCGAACCGGCCGCATCGATCCCGCGGGTGGCCCGGCAGGCCGGCGCGCGGCTGATCATCGTCAACCGCGACCCGACCCCGCTCGACGGCATCGCGGACGCGGTGGTGCGGGGCGAGATCGGCGCCGTCCTGCCCGCGCTGGTCCACCGGGAAGGAGTAGCGACGCCGCCACGCACTGGTGACGCCCCGCCGGGGTGACGACCCGCCGGGAAGCGTGACGACCCGCCGGGACGCCTGCCGGAAGACCACCGATGCCCGAGCTCCCCGAAGTCGAGACGGTGCGGCGCTCGCTGGCCCCCGTCGTCGAGGGGCGGACGATTGCGGCGGTCTCGTTCGCCTGGCCGCGGACCTGCGCCGGCGACCCTCGCGCAACCGAGGCGCGACTGGCCGGCCAGCGCATCGATCGGCTCGAACGCTACGGGAAGTACCTGCTGTTCCGACTGCGCAAGGACGAGTGCGGCTCGTTGCTGGTGGTCCACCTGCGCATGACCGGCAAACTGCTCGTGAACGGCGCGCCCGGCGCGTTCACACGAGCCAGCATGTCCCTGGACGACGGGACCGCGGTGGTGTTCCAGGACATCCGCAAGTTCGGCCGCTGGCAGTGGTCCGAGCGGCTGCCGGCGCGACTGGCTGCGCTGGGCCCGGACCCGCTGGCGATCGGGTGCGACGAGTTCGCGGTCCGGCTGCGGTCGCGCGGGGCGCGGCTCAAGGCGCTGCTCCTCGACCAGGAATTCCTGCGCGGTCTCGGCAACATCTACGCGGACGAGGCGCTGTTCCGCGCCCGCCTGCATCCGCTCCGGAGCGCCGCCGGCGTCGGTCCGCGCAAGGCGCGCGACCTGCACCGGGCCATCCAGACCGTGCTGCTCGACGCCATCGACGCCGGGGGCGCCAGCATCCGCGACTACCGCGACAGCCGCGGCGCGCAAGGGCGCTTCCAGCGGCAGATCCGGATCTACGGCAGGGGCGGCGAGCCGTGCGTAACCTGCCGGACGCGCGTGCGGCGCGTGCTCGTGGCGCAGCGGAGCACGCACTTCTGCCCGCGTTGCCAGCGGCGGCGGTGACGGGTGTCCGGGTGCGGGCGCCAAGTTCCCGAGTGCGTGCCGAGGTCACGGTTCGAGGCCGACCGGCTCCGCGACGCCGGCGAGGCGCGGAAAGTCGCTCCGGGTGTAGAGCGGGACGTAGGTATCGACGGCCTCGCGAATGCGGGACGCGCCGTGCTGCTCCTCCCGGTCGACGAGAGCCAGCACGGCGACGACCTCGCAGCCGGCCTCGCGCGCCTCCCGCACGGCCTGCAGCAGCGACCCGCCGGTCGTGACGACGTCGTCGACGATCACCACCTTCGTTCCCGGTTCCGGCGGATTCTCGATGCGACGCCGGGTGCCGTGCCGCTTCGGTTCCTTGCGCACGTAGAACCCGTCGATCGGACGTCCCCGGACGTGCGACAGCACCACCATGGCGCTGACGATGGGGTCTGCGCCGTGCGTCAACCCGCCGACGGCCCCGGGCCGTTCGGGGAGTCGCTCCAGCGCATCGAGGAAGGCCGTCCCGGTCAGGTAGGCGCCGTCCGCACTCAGCGTCACCGGCTTGCAGTCGAAGTAGAAGTTCGATTTCGCGCCGGTGGTGAGCGTGATCTCACCGGTCCGCGCCGCGCGGCTGTCCAGGAGATCCCGGAGCGCCCGGCGTGTGTCGATCGGGGTCGTCGTCATGGTTCGGGGCTCACCCAACTCGTTGGGAGTCCGTGAATTGTACCGCTGCCGTCAAACCCGGATCAGGGGAGGTCAGCTTCCCGGCGGCGCCGTTGCGGATCCCTGCAACCGATACTCGCGGAGGCCCGCGATGCCGTCGATGACGCGACTCTCCTCGCCGTCTTTCCCCAACAACCTGAACTTCACGCCTCGCAGCGCCGCAGGGCGATAGTCGGGCACGCGATCGAACCGTTCCTTGACCGACCAATGGACGAGCGGAACGTCCTCCCGGCGGCGGCTGGGCCGATCATGATCACAGACGTGAACGGCCCGTGGTTCCTGATCGCCCGCCTTGGCCAGCAGGCCGCCATGTGTATGCATCCTGCCCGAAACCATGGGATGAACCACGACATCGTCCGCCTCGATATCCGCCAACTGCTTGCCCTGCTCCTCGGGAGGAGCTTTGTCCAAGATGGCGCGGATGCGGCGCAGCAGGCCCACGCCCCTTCTCTATCGGCACCGCGCATCAAGACCTTTACCCCCCCAACACGCGGATTTGCCCGGACCCCGCTAAACGAAGACATTCGATCTTCGTCCAGGGACACCAGATGCACCGCCCGAGGAACGAGACGGTGCATTTCTCGTCGCCAGCGAGAATCTCACTGGTGAACTTCCGGGCCAGGGCTGCGCCTCGGCTGAAGCCGAACACAAGCAGCCCTCACGGCAACCCGCCTTTCGCAGGTCCGCCCTGGCCTCGTTCAGAATACGCCGCGCATCGCCGAACGTCGGCGCGAACGCCATGTTGATCTTCCCGCCTACCGCCCGGATCAGACGTCCCAGCAACGGAACGGACGCGCCTCCCTCGCGCGTGCCGATGCCGTTGTAGTAGTGCGTGACCTGAAGCGACCCATTCGGCGTCCGCGTGTCGGACCGATCGGACTGTAATCCGCCGCCCATCAGAATGTGCAGCTTCAGCACATTGCTGATGCTCTCGTCTTCCATGAAGGCGTTGGCGTCACTCGGGTCGTTGCCGGTGCCGTCGAAACCGAAGATCAGGGTCTTTCCGGCCTTCCGCTCTTCCTGCTGCACCCGTCCGTTCATCCGCATCTCCATCATCGCAGCCTGCCCCGGGCCGGCCGCCAGGTTACCCGCCCGCCGCGACCGGACGCAGCTCGACGGCGCACGCCTTGTACGAGGGCTGCTTCGAGTAGGGGTCGAAGACGGCGTCGGTGAGCCGGTTCGTCGCATCGTAGTGCATCGGAACGAAGAGGTGGCCCGCCTGCACGGAGCGGGTGACGAACGCGGTGGCGGTGATGCGGCCGCGGCGGGACTCGACGTGGACGGCGTCGCTGGTGGCGATGCCGCGAGACCTGGCGTCGATGGGATTGATCTCGACGTAGACCTGCGCGGGGTAGAGCTTGCGCAGGACGGCCGACTTCGCGGTGCGGGTCTGGGTGTGCCATTGCGCCGCGCTGCCCCGGCCGGTCAGGAGGAGCAGCGGGAACCGGTCGTTCGGCGGCTCCGGGAGCGGGCGCGGGTCCTCGTAGAGGAAGCGGGCGCGGCCGTCCGGGTGATAGTAGCGCCCGTTCTCGAAGAGGCGCCGCTCGGCTCTCGCGTCCGGGTTCTCGGCATCGGTCGAGGCCGCCGGAACGCCCTGCCCGGAGGCGCGTTCGACCTCGGAAGCCCGGGCGGAAAGTGGAAACGGCCACTGGATGCCGCCCCGCTCGTCCAGCATCTCGTAGCCGTCGATGCCCGTGATGTCGCACGGCCGGCCGGCCGAGAGCCGCTTCAGGATCTGGAACGTCGCGGCCGGCGAGCGCCACGCCCGGAACATCTCGCCGCAGCCCCAGTACTCGGCCACCAGCTTGAAGATGGAAAAGTCGGCGAGGGCCTGCCCCGGCGCGCGGGCCACCTTCCGGATCCGCCCGATGCGCCGCTCGGAGTTGATGAAGGTCCCGTCCTTCTCGCCCCACCCGGCCGCCGGCAGGACGAGGTCGGCCATCCGGACCGTCTCGGTGCTGTCGTACATGTCCTGCACCACCAAGCAGTCGAGGCGGCCGAGGACGTCGCGCGCCTGGCCCTGGTTGATCCACGAGTGGGCGGTGTTGGTGCAGACGACCCAGAGCCCCTTGATCCGCTCGCGGAGAATCCCTTCGATGATCTCGTGGTAGGCCCGGCTCGCGCGGTTGGGGATGACCGCCGGGTCGATGTCGAGCACCCGCGCCACCTTCTCCCGGTGATCCGGGTTCGCGAAGTCGTGACCGCCGAGCAGGCTGGTCGTGTTGCTGAACAGGCGCGAGCCCATCGCGTTGCACTGGCCGGTGATGGAGTTCGCCCCGGTGCCGGGCCGCCCGATGTTGCCGGTCGCCAGCGCCAGGTTGATGATGCTCTGCGCGGTGCGCACCCCCTGGTAGCTCTGGTTGACGCCCATCGTCCACCAGAACGACACCCGCGCGCCGCCGTGGATCGTCTCCGCGAGCCGTTCGACGGCCTCCGCTTCGAGTCCCGTCGCCTCGGCCACCCGGTCTAGGGTGTACGGCTCGACCGCCGCCGCGTACTCGTCGAAGCCGTGCGTGTGCGCGTCGACGTAGGCCCGGTCGATCCAGTCGCGCTCGATAAGGATCCGCGCGAGGCCGTAGAAGAGCGCCTGGTCGGACTTCGGACGAATCGCGAGGTGCTCGGTCGCCTGCATCGCCGTCTCGGTGACGCGCGGATCGATGACCACGATGGTCGGATCTCCCGGATTGCGGAGCACGCGCTCCCACAGGATGGGGTGCGCGAGGCACGGGTTGGCCCCGATGAACACGATGACGTCCGACTCCTCGAAGTCCCGGTAGGTGTAGGGAGGCGCATCGAACCCGAACGCCTGCTTGTAGGCCACGACGGAGGTCGCCATGCACTGGCGCGTGTTGCCGTCGCCGTGCGCCATGCCCATCCCGAATTTCGCGAGCGCGCCGAGCAGCGCCAGCTCCTCGGTCGGCATCTGCCCCGTGCCGAGGAACGCCACCGCCTCGGTCCCGTGTCGGGCCTGGATCGCCTTGAAGCGCTCGACCATCGTCCGCAGCGCCTTGTCCCAGCTTACCGGGCGCCGGACGCCGGATGCGTCCCGCAGGAGCGGCGTGGTGGCGCGGTCGCCCGCCTCGAGCACGGACAGCGCCTCCCAGCCCTTGGGACAGGCGACGCCACGGTTCACCGGGTACCCGGCGGCCGGAGTGAGGCCCACCGCCTCGCCGTCCTTGAGGTGAACGGTGAGGCTGCAGCCGGTGGAACAGTAGCCGCACACCATGTCGGTGGTGGCGTCGGGCTTGCGCTTCGCCGGAACCTGCCCGAGGCCGAAGCCGCCGGGCGTACGGAGCAGATCGCGGGTCAGGTACCCGTCGCGTTGATGCAGCATCGGTTTACAGGGTTCCCGGCATGCGCGGCGAGGCGACCGCTGCGAAGAACAGGTAGCGCTCGAGGAGCTCGCCGGCCAGGCAGGCGAGGAAGAGCATCCCGACGAGCACCGCGAAGACGAGGTCCTGGCCTTGCCCGGCGGGCGCCGGCACGCGGCTGAGCAGGAGCAGGGCGGGCATGGCGAGTCCGCCGAGGAGTCCGGCCGCGAAACGCGCCATCGTGACGTTGCAGAGCGCGCCGGTCATCAGCCACGCCGTCCGCTTGAGCGAGGTGGTCGAGCGGGAAGCCAAGTGGCGGAACAGCGCCGCCTCGAACAGCAGCTTGGCGCCGGCAGCGACGATCAGGCCGCGGCACAGCAGGGGGCCGTAGCGATCGACGGCAGCGGCGGCCAGTTCCGCATCGCCGCCGCCGGCGACGATCAGCAGCGGCAGCCAGGCCGCGGCCAGCCCCAGGACCGCGGTGGTCAGGAAGAAGCGGCCGGCAGTGGCCGGACCGTTCCAGAAGTCGCGCTTCGTGTAGTCGTAGACCATCACCGAGCAGAGCACGCCGGCCGCGCCGGACAGCGCCACCCCCCAGCCGAGCCACCATCCGAATCCGGCCTCGATCAGCGACTCGGCGCCGGAGATGCCCCCCCAGCCTCCGATCCGGCCGAGCCGGTCCGCCGATCCCGCCCAGGACCAGGCGGCGTAGACCACGGCCAGCCCTGCGAAAATCCCGAAGGCGAGGATCTCGCGGCTGAGCCACGAATGCCGCAACCCGAGGACGGCCCGATAGGCATAGCGCGGGCGGCCGAGGTGTAGCACGCTGACGCCGAGGGCCAGCAGGCCGAACACGAGCGCGCTGGCGCTGTGGACCGGCCGGATGCTGGCCGTCAACGCCCCCGGGACGAGCAGCTCCAGCAGCCGCTCCACCAGGAACGCGCCGACCGAGAGCTGCGTGAGGGCCAGCATCAGGATCAGCGGCCAGTGCGCCTGCTCCGGGCGCACCGTGTGATAGTCCGCCGGGACCATGTTGCGGGGGAGGACCCGCTCGGTCCGGTAGGCGGTCGTGGGCAGCGTCAGGGCCGGCTCCGGCGCTCCCGGCACGAACTGGTGGGTCTCGGATTCCTCGATCACCTGCTCCACGTCGACCACGCGGATCGCGATGGCGCCGTTCGGGCACGACTGCACGCAGGCCGGAGCCTCCCCCTCGGCGAGCCGGTCGCTGCACATGTCGCACTTGCGGACGATCCCCTTGGAGCGGCTGTACTTGGGCGCCTCGTAGGGGCACGCCAGGGTGCAGTACTGGCAGCCGAAGCACTGGTCGTCGAGGTGCTTCACGATCCCGGTCGCCGGGTCCTTCTCGTAGGCCTCCACCGGACACGCGTGCATGCAGGCCGGATCGAGGCAGTGGTGGCAGGCGGTCGTGACGTGCTGGACCACCGGGAGGCTCCGGCTCCCGCCGTGCAGCAGGCCGACGTCGCGCCAGGACTCTTCTTCTTCGAGACCGTTGAGCGCGTGGCAGGCCGCGACGCACGACTTGCAGCCGGAGCAGGCGTCCAGATCCACGTCGAAGGCGTACTGCTGGCCGGCGGCCGGCGGTGTCGCCGGCATGAGGGCCGAGTAGCGTTCCGCCAGCGCCGGACCGCCGGCGGTCGCGGCGTCGTGCGCCTGCGCGAACCGAGCCGCCGCCGTGACCTGCTGCTCTTCGAGATAGCGGTCGACCAGCGCCGGCGCCGGCGCCGGTTCCAGCGCCAGCGCGCGGACGGGCCCGGACCCGATCGCGAGCACGTTGCCTGCTGAAGTCATCGCCTTCATCCCGCCCGCGCCAGCCGCGGCGCGGCGTGGAACTGCTCGGTGTGCACACGGTCGGCCGGCACCCCTGCCTGCCGCAGCCACGCGCCGATGGCATCCATGAAGGTGGAAGGGCCGCACAGGAAGTAGCGGCTGCCCTTCAGGTCCGGAACGAGGGCCGCCACGGCGGCGCCGTCCAGTCGGCCCCGGCCGCCGTCCCAGCGCGGCCCGGGCCGCGACAGCGAGACGTGGCAGGTGAAGAAAGGCAGCGTGTCGTGCAATCGCCGGCACTCCGTCCGGAAGATGACGTCGTCCTCGGTCCGCGCGCCGTGCACGAAGGTGCAGGGGCGCCGCGGGTCGGCCTTCGCCAGGAAGCGGGCGATGCTCATCACGGGGGTAATCCCGCTCCCCGCCGAGACCAGGACGAGCGGCTCGCGGTGCCGCTGCGGATCGAGGTAGAACCCGCCCTGCGTCCCGCGGACGGTCAGCGCGCTCCCGGCCCGGACGGCGTCGAAGAGGTGGTTCGTGAGCCGTCCGGTCGGGTTGCGCTTGATCGTCAGCTCCAGGAACGCCGAGTCCGTGGGCGACGAGCTCACCGTGAAGCTGCGCCACGTCTCGGCGCCGTCGATCGGCGCGCGGACCTGCAGGAACGTCCCGGGTTGCCGATGTGGAATGCGTCCTTCCCGGTTGTCCAGGCGGAAGGTGCGCACGTCGGGCGTCTCGTCGCGGACCTCGGTTACCTTCAGCGCGGCCGTGGCCGGCCGTACCCGCTGCGCGCGGGGCCGGGCGACGGGCGCGATGACGTCCATCGAGGCCGGGTCGGCGGCGCGCGCGGCCTTCCTCGGCTTCAGGTAGACGTTCCCGTCCTCGACGAGCGTCGGGTAGCGCGCTACGTCGTTGCCGGCCGGATCCAGGCTGCAGCCGGTGCAGGCGTCGAAGGTCCAGCCGTGCCAGGGGCAAGTGACGACGCCGCCGCTGACGGTCCCTTCCGCCAACGGCCCCCCTTCGTGCGGGCAGAGGCCGTCGATCGCCTGCAACCTGCCGTCGATCCGGAACAGGGCGTAGGCATGACCGCCGAGCTCGACCGATACCGGGGCGCCGTCTCCGACGGCGTCCTCGCGCGCCGCGAACACGAAGCCGTCGCCGCGCGGCGGCGGCGTTTCCCCGGACGCGGCGACCGGCTCGCCGGAACCCGGCTCCAGCCGCGCGAACAGCCGGCGCACGCCGGCGCAGCCGGGACAGAACACCGGCGGGTCCTCCCCGAGGTGGCGGTACTCGCAGCGCTCGCAGACCCAGGTCGCCGGGCGGTACTCCTCCTCGCCCACCTTCGCCGCCTCGGCCTCCCGGAGCTTCGCGCGCCAGTAGGCGCTGAAGGTCTGTCCGGCCCGGTGCCGGACGTAGTACTCGTTGACGACCTCCTCGATGACGAGCGGAAGCTGATCGACGTCCACCCCGAGCTTGTAGCGCAACCCAAGGTGGACGTCGCCGGCCACCCCGCCCCCGAGGTAGACGTCGAAGCCCTCGCGCGTGCCCACCAGCCGCCGGACGCGGACCCCTTTCAGGCCGATGTCCGCCGTGAAGTGCTGCGCGCAGCTCGACGGGCAGCCGCTCATGTGGATGCGGATGCCGTGCAGGGCGAGGGTTCGTTGCCGCAGCGTATCGACGAGGCGGAACATCGCGCCCTTGGTCTCGGTCACCGCGATGTTGCAGAACTGCGTCCCGGTGCACGCGACCGTGTTGCGGGCCAACGTGTCGGCATGCATGCTCAGCCCCACCGCGGCGGCGTCGGTGGCCGCCGCGTCCCGGAAGCCGCCCGGAACGTCGATCACCGCGAGTCCCTGCTCGTGCGTCGTCCGCAGTCGCCCGGCGCCCCAGCGCTTCGCGAGCACCGCGACGGCCTCGAGCTGCCGCCAGCTCAGCCGGCCGAGGGGCACGCACAGGCCCATCGTCCAGCGATCGGGTTGCGCCTGCGGGAACCAGCCGACCAGATCGTCGTTGCGGGCCGCCGGCGCCGGGGCCGGCAGGTCCGGCCACGGGCGCAGCGGCACCCGCTCCTCGACGAACGCCTTGACCGTCTCGATGCCGATCCGCTCGACCAGGTAGCGCAGGCGCGCCTGGTGACGCCTCTCGCGCGACCCCCGGGCGCGGAACAGATCGAGCATCGCGGCGGTGACCGCCACGACCTGGTCGGGGTGGACCAGCACCGGCAGGTGCCACGCCAGGTGCGGGTTCTGCCCCTGGGTGCCGGCCACCAGCACCTGGAACAGGACCTCGCGGCCGACCCGCCGGGCGAGAAAGCTCAGGTCCTGAGTCCAGAAGTGCACCGAGTGCTCGGCCGTGCCGTTGAGACAGACGTTGAACTTGCGCGGCAGGTCGGAGTACTCGCGGCTGTCGACGAACAGCGCCGTGACGTCCCGGCAGAGCTGCCTGGTATCGATCAGCTCGTCCGGCAGCACGCCGGCGAAGGGGTGCGCGAACACGTTGCGGACGTTGTCGTGGCCGGTCTGCTTCGAGGTCAGCCCGACCGCGCCCAGCCGCTCGGCGACCTCCGGCAGGTGCTCGATGCCGAGCCCCTGCACCTGGAGGTTGGCGCGGGTGGTGACGTCGACGATGCCGTGGCCGTGCTCGTAGGCGATCGCCGCTATCTCCCGCGCCTGATCGGACGTCAGCTCGCCCGCCGTGATCCGGATCCGGTTCATGTACCGGCCCGGCTTGTCGCGCTTGCGGTAGAAGAAGCCGTACCACTTCATGCGCTCCAGATCGGGCGTCTCGATGTCGCCCATCGGCGTGCGCGCCTCGGCGTGGCGCAGCACGTCGGGCCAGACGTCGAAGCTGTGCTGCTTCGCTTTCCAGACCTCGGCCGGATTGATCATCGTCCTTTCCCGTCTTCCCGGTTCCCAGCGCCGCCAGACCCGTCGCAAGGCTCCGCGTTCCGCCCCAGCCCCACCGCCCCGGGACCCTGCGCATCGGAACTCGCTTCGTTGCGTCCTGCGGCGCAGACTCCTAGCGCCCCGAAACGCCTCGCCGGCTCGGCGTTTCGGCCCATCCCCCCCGCTCCACGACCTTGCGTCTCAGAACTCCGCTTCGCTGCGTTCTGCGGCGCAAGCTCCTAGCCGGCCGCCTCCGCCGCTTCCACTCCGTCCGCTGCGAGCCCGGCCCGCCGATCCGCCAGCGCCGCGTCGAGCGCCGTCCGCGCGTCGGTCTCCGTCTCGCCGTCGAAGCGGACCGCGAAGGCGAGGAACGCGGTGACCGTCACCAGGGCACCGATGATCAGGAACGCGGTCGGCCACGGAATGGCGCCCCGGAAGAGAAAGCCGGCCGCCACCGCGCCGGCGTTGCCGCCCGCCCCGACGATGCCGGCGACCGAACCGAGCGCCTTCTTGTTGATGAACGGCACCACCGAATAGGTCGCCCCCTCGGACATCTGCACGAACAGGCTGAAGACGATGAGGGCGGGGATGGCCAGCGCCAGCACCGGCGTCTGCGAGAACAGCATCAGGGCGAGCCCTTCGGCGAACAGCGCGATGAAGAGCCAGCGCACGCGGCCGGAGAGCCCCCAGCGGCGGCCGAACAGGTCGCCGAGCGCGCCGCCGAGGGTGCGGGCGAAGACGTTCATCAGGCCGAAGAGCATCGCCGCCGCGCCCGCCCACTGCACCGCCTGCACCGCGCTCATCGACGCGAAGAAGTCGAAGTAGTCGATGAAATAGAGGGCGAGGACGTTGTTGACGGTCAGCTCGATGCCGAAGCACGCGCCGTAGATCACGAACAGCGCCCAGACCCGCGGGTCCTTCGTCGCCGTCCGGAACGACCCCTTCACGCTCTGCTTCGGCGGCAGCTTGCCGGCCGCGCGCAGCTCGCGGTAGTTCCCCTCCGGCGCGTCCTGGGTCAGGAACCAGTAGGCCACGCCGACCAGGGCGCACATCGTCCCGGCGAGCACCATCGCCACCCGCCAGCCGGCCGCGTCGCTCAACCCCAGGCCCGGCAGAAACCGGATGTCCGTGAACGGGATGTAGGCGCCGACGGTCAGGATGCCGAGGACGATCGGCATGACGAGCTGCGTCACCCCGCCGCCCAGGTTGCCCCACCCCGCCGTGGTGGCGTTGGCGGTGCCCACCACGTTCGGCGCGAACATCACCGAGGTGTGGTACTGCGTGATCACGAACGACGCGCCGATGACGCCGATCAGCACCCGGAAGATCAGGAAGGTCTGGAAGTCCTGGGCCAGCCCGATGCCCATCACCGGGAGCGATCCGAGGATGAGAATCCACGTGTACGCCAGCCGCGGCCCGATACGATCGCACAGCCAACCTATGAACAGCCGGGCGACGACGGTGATGGCGACCGATCCGATGACCAGCCAGCCGATCTGCGACTGGGTCAGCGCCATCTCGTCCCGGACGATCTTCATCAGCGGCGCGATGCCGAACCAGGCGAAGAAGCAGAGGAAGAACGCGAACCACGTCATGTGGAACGCGCGCATCTGCGGCGTGGCGATGCTGAAGAGCCGAATCCGCGTGGCCTTGCTGGCGACTTCCATGTGAGGCGCCTCCGACGCGCGAGCGTGTGAATACGGGTATGGGGACTGCCGCAACGCCGGACGGCCGGCAACCTTGTGCGAGCTGTGCCGACGTCTCCCGGCCGTGCAACGAGCCCGCCGTTACGGCAGCGCCTCCCAATCGGCGACGAGGCAGTGCAAGAGGCGGGCCAAGTTGGACGACGGCCGGCGCCGGCGCCTGTCGAACCCGTGGAAATCAGCCTGTAACGGGGTTCCGGCGGCAAGTCGCACGCCGCGGCAGGTCGCGCCGTGGATCTACAGGAATGTTGAGTCCGGCTCAGCTACCGACACCCTTGTCGGTGCGTGCGGCCGGCAGGCGCTCGACTGACGCCCGGACCGAGCGGGATGCGCTGCGCCGGCTCGACGAGAATGTTGCCGGCGGGTGGGATGTCGACAAAAGGGAATCCTCCGCCGCCGGTGCGGAGCAGCGCGTCACGCCTGACTGCGAACGTCAATCGCGGCCGTCTCCACGGACGTGAATCGACGGCGGGGCGAGGTCGCGTCCATGAGGCACCGGCGCCGGTTGCCGGGGATCGGTTGCCGGTCGGTCAGTAGCGGAACCCGTCGAAACGGACCCGGAAGAACAGCGAGTAGAAGACCGGCACCACGCCGAGGGTCAGCACCGTCGCGCCGAGCAGGCCGAAGATGATGGCGATGGCCATCGGCTCCCACATCGGGCCGCCGCCGAACCACAGCGGCTGCAGGCCGGTGACGGTCGTGGCGGTGGTCAGCAGGATCGGGCGGAAGCGCCCCTGGGCCTCCACGATGGCCCGCGGCGGGTCGAAACCGTTGTCGTCGATCTCGATGCGGATGCGGTCGATGAGCACGATGGCGTTGTTGATGATGATGCCGGCCAGGGCGATGATGCCGAGCAGCGTCATGAAGCCGAAACAGGACTGCGCCAGCAGGAGGCCGGCGACCACGCCGATCAGGCCGAGGGGGATCGTGAGCAGGATGATGACTGTCCGCAGGATCGAGTTGAACTGACCGATGAGCAGCAGCAGGATGATCAGCCCGGCCACCGGCAACTGCTCGGCGATGGACCGGTTGGCCTGCGCCGACGCCTCGTACTCCCCGCCGATCTCGTAGCGGTAGCCGGGCGGCCAGCCGGCCTGCTCCGCGTCGAGCCAGGGGCGCAGACGAGGTCCAGCAGCCGGTCCGGGTCGCGCCCCGACAGCCGCACCTGGACCGGTGCGCTGACCGGGGGGCCGAGCTGCAGCGGATTGAGCTTGACGCCGAGCTCGGGGAAGCGCTCGCGGCAGAACGCGGCGATGCGCGGAATCAGCTCGTCCGTGATGGCGCTTCGGCTCGTGGCGTTCAGCAGGGAGAAGGCGTACTGCGGGTTGGGCGGCGCCGGGTTGTGCCCCAAGTAGAAGCGCGGTCCGCCGTTGCCGGCGTACGTGGCCCAGTTGGTGACGCCTTCGGACGCCTCGCCGGTACCGGCGCGCAACTCTGCGGCGATGAAACGGTCCACCGCTTCGACCACTTCCAGCGTCCGCTCAATGGACGTGCCGGCCGGCAGCTCGTACTCCGCGTGAAGATCGCCTTGTCCGACGGCGGGAAGAAGATGGTCGGGATGATCCGGAAGCCCTGCATTGCCAGCAGGAAGACGCCGACGATCCCGGCCAGAGTGAGCGTGGGGTGCCGCAGGCAAGCGATGAGCAGTCCCCGATAGGCCCGGTAGAAGCGCCCGGCAAAACGCTCGCCTGCCGCGACCGGCCGGACCCGCAAAAAAGAGCACGCAGAGCAGCGGCGTCATTGTCAGCGCGAGCAGCCAGGAGGAGAGCAGCGCGATGGCGATCACCTGGAAGAGGGGTGCGGTGTACTCCCCGGTCGTCGACTGCGCCAGCGAGATGGGCAGGAACGCCGCCGCCGTGGTCAGCGACGAGATCAACAAGGGAACGCGCAGCTCGCGCGCGGAGCCCACGGCCGCGTCCAGCGGACGCCGCCCGGCCGCCATCTGCACCATGATCGACTCGGCCATCACTATGGCGTTGTCCACCAGCATGCCGAGCGCGATGATCCGCTCGAAGGTCTTGCCGCGCAGCACGTCCAGATAGCCGACGGCGGCGCCGGATCCACGTGTCGAGCGGGTATCCCTTCCGCTTGCCGGCGGCCCGGACCGAGCGGGATGCGCTGCGCCGGCTCGACGAGAATGTTGCCGGCGGGTGGGGGTATCGACAAAAAGAGAACCTCCCCCACCGGTGCGGAGCAGCGCGTCACGCCTGACTGCGAACGTCAATCGCGGCCGTCTCCACGGACGTGAATCGACCGGGCCGACCCGCCGCCGGGGCGCGTCGTCCCGGAATTGGCACGTGTCTTGATAGCTACGTGGCGCATGCCGACTCACGATGCGTTCTCCGTCCTCTCGTGCGCGCGCCGCCCCGTCGTCCACGTGGTCGCGCTCATGCTCTGTTTCGCTTTCTGCGTCACCACGCCCGGTCGAGCCGGCTCCGCCGACGACCGCGCCACGGATGCGGAACCACCGCCTGATTCATTGCGATCGACCTCGGTGTCCACCGCGCAGGCGGCGATGGAGAGATCGTCCGACTGGCGCCGGATCCTGCCGGGCCTCACGATGGGTTCGCAGTTCCGCCTGCGTACCGAGAGCCGCCGCAACGCCAAGTTCGACGACGCGCGGCCGGGCAACGACGAGGACTACCTGCTCTCCCGGTTCCGGTTCGACCTGACCTGGGAGCCGAGCGACCGGGTCACCGGCATCGTCGAGCTGCAGGACGCCCGGATCTACGGCGAGCAGGCGATCAGCGAGACGCGGACGCCGAACATCTTCGCCGACCGGCTCGACATCCACCAGGCGTACCTCGACGTCGGATCTCCGGCCGGACCGGCGCCGGTCTCGCTGCGCATCGGCCGCCAGAAGCTGGTCTACGGCGCCCAGCGGATGATCTCGCCACTCGAATGGGTCAACACCGCGCGGGTGTTCGACGGGGCGCGGGTCGGCATCGGCGCCGGCCCCGGCCGCAAGCTCGACGCCTTCGCCACGCGCCTCGTGCCGGTGAGGCCGACCCGTCTCAACGACCACGGGCCGACCGGGAGCCGGATGTTCAACAGCCAGCTCCACGGGGTCTATTACAGCGACACGACGCTCCTCGTCGGCGGCACGATCGAGGGCTACTGGCTGCTGCGCCGCGCCGCGCGCCTCGACGACGCCGTCCACACCGTCGGGACACGCGTCGACACCCGCTACGGGCGGTGGGCGTTCGACGGCGAGGCGGCCGCCCAGACCGGCAGCTACGGCGGCCTGGACCACCGCGCCGCGCTGGTGCACGTCGGCGGGTCCTACACGACCGACCTGCCGGGCAGGTTGAAGCTCGGCGCGGCGTTCAACCTGGGCAGCGGCGACGACGACCCGACCGACGGCGTCCACGGCACGTTCGATCAGCTCTATCCGCTGGGCCACGCCTACTACGGCTACATGGATTTCTTCGCCCTGCAGAACCTGCGCAACACCGAGGTCACGGCGGAGGCGACCCTGCCGGGACGCGCGGTCCTGCGCGTGGGCCTGCAGGACTTCGTTCTCCTGTCACCCGGCGCGGACGCCTGGTACAACGTCGGCGGCGCCGTCGTCCACCGGGCCGGCGGTGCAGCCGTCTCGCCGCACGTCGGCAACGAGCTCGACATCACCGTCAGGCTCCCCGTCGGCCCGGTCGGGATCGAGGCGGGCTATGGCCGCTTCTTCGGTGGCGCCTACCTGCGCGACGCGGACTTCACGCTGGACGCCGCGGACTTCTTCTACCTGCAGACGATGGTCGGGTTCTGAGGCCGTGCGGTGGTCCTTGACGGCTGGCGCGCCGTGGCACTCCAATCCCGACCCTGCCGAGGCGTTCCGTCTCCAATGAACACCGCCTCCCGATTGCCGTTCCCTCGCCGGGCGCCGGGCGGGGGCTTGAACTACGACAGGGTGCATCGCGGACCCGGGGCCGACGGCCCGCTCAATGCGTCAGCCCGTACATCATGTAGTTGATGCCGAGCTCGAACCCGTTGTTCATGGGCTCGATCGGGAAGAACCCGGCGCCGCCCGACTGCCAGAACTCCGCTAGGTTGGTGTTGTAGCAGGCGATCGACATCAGCCGCCCTTCGGGATCGTTGTCCTCGAACAATCCGAAGTACTCCGGGACGAGGCCGGCGAGGTGGTGGTTGTAGGGGTTCGGGAGATCGAGCTCCTCGACGCGGAAGAAGGCGTCGAAGATACGGTGGCCGGGATCGAGGGGAAGCCAGCGGCCGTCGGGGATCACGCGGCGCATCTGCGCTTCGAAGTTGTCCCACTGCCGCCCTTCGAAGTCGTTGAAGATGACGAAGCCGCCCTTGAGCAGGTACTCGCGGAGGCGGTCCGCCTGCAAGTCGGTCATCGCCCAGAAGCCCGGCTCCTGCATCAGCGCGATCGGGTGCCGGAAGAGCTGGGGATCGTCGAGGGGCAGAATCAGGCTGCCGGTGTCCTTGGCGTTGACGGTGGTGAAGTCGGCGAGCAGCGCCATCAGGTGCTGCTCGGCCCGCGGGAACTCGTGCGCCCACATCATGTAGCCGCGCCCCCACACGGGAGCGCCGAACGTGCCCCGGTCCCAGCGCAGGCGCACGAAGGTGACCTCTCCGTCGTAGCGCAGGTTGGGACGCCCCCACGCGCCGAAGCCGAGGAAGGGTTGGGCCGAGACGACCGCCGCCAGCAGCGCGCAGGCGAGCGCGGCGAGGACGAGCACCCCGGGACCGACGCGGCGTCGGCGCATCTGGACCGTCGATCGTAGCGCGGCGGCGGCGCCAGCGCCAGCAGAACCGACCCATCCCCGTGAGCCTCACGTTTCGTCGTGGGGTCGCGTGTCCCGTCAACGGGCCGCTCGCGACGTGCGAACACTCCGGAGGAACTTTGCCGGCGGGCCTTTCGTCCAAGGGCGTTGAAGCCGTGCGGTCGTGGCGCAGCTCCGCCGCCGCGACCGGTCTTCCGGACGGCGACGGGCCGGTCGGCGGTCACGTATTTCACGAATCGCCCTGAACCAGGGGCAGGAGGAGACTCTCCATGGATCGCGTTTGCCACTTCGAGATCCCTTTCAGCGACAAGGCGCGCGCCACCGAGTTCTACGGCAACGTGTTCGGGTGGCAGATCTCCGACGCTGCGGGAGACATGCCGTACACCTTCGTCGTGACCACCCCGGTCGACGAGCGGATGCAGCCGACCGCGGCCGGCGGCATCAACGGCGGGATGTATCCGCGGGGGGACGAAGGCGGCAGCAAGTCTCCCGTCGTGGTGATCGAGGTTTCCTCGTGTGAACAACGTCTCGGCGAAGTCGAGGCGGCCGGTGGATCCCGGGTGACCGGGCCGACGGAGATTCCGAACATGGGGATCTACGCCCAGGTCGAGGATCCGGAGGGCAACATCATCGGACTCTGGCAGCCGCTCTCCCCGACGTCCTGAGCTACGGGCAGGAGCCTTCGGCGCGGCGGCGGCGACCCGGTTCCGACCGTCCACGTCGAAGGGCGCCGCCGATCCACCGACCCGCCGGCGCTTGACACCCGCCGCGGCGGAGCGATAATCGCCGGCATGCAGAGAGCGACGCGGACGGCGACGAGGATCGGCGCCCTGCTTCTGGTGACGGTCACCGCGGCGGCGTGGGCGCCGCAGCTCGCGGCGGCGGGCGGTGGACCCGGAGAACAGGCGGCCGGACAGCCCCGGCGCCAGGGGCTCTATCCGGCTCTGCAGCGCCCGCCCGGAGATCCCGAGCGGACCGCCCGCGGCCGCGGCATATACGGCATCAACTGCCGCGCCTGTCACGGGGTCGACCTGCGGGGCGGCGACCTCGGCGGGCCCAACCTGCTGCGGTCGCAGTTGGTGCTGCGAGACCTGCAGGGCGAGCTGCTGGGGCCGGTGATCCGGAACGGGAGCACCTCGCCCGACGGGTCGGGGATGCCGCCGCTGGCGCTGTCCGACGAGGACGTGCGGGCGGTCGCCGAGTACATCCACAGCATCCTCGCCACCGCGACCCGCCAGGGCGGGCCGCCGGAGGGCGCGCCGGTCGAGCTGGACATCCTCGTCGGCGACGCGGCGGCCGGGCAGGCCTACTTCGCCGCGCAGTGCGCCGAGTGCCATTCGCCGGCCGGCGACCTGCAGGGCATCGCTTCCCGCATCACCGAACCGAAAGAGCTCCAGAACACCTGGGTGCGCGGCGGCTCCCGAAGCGGGCCGCGCCCCCCGGTGAGCGTCACCGTCACCACGTCCTCCGGGGAACGGGTGGCAGGGCGGCTCGAACGGCTCGACGACTTCGTGGTCGTGCTGACGACGACCGACGGCCGCCACCGGTCGTTCAGCCGGCGCGGCGGCGGCACGCGAATCGAGCTTGCCGACCCGCTGGCCCGCCACCGCGAGCTGCTCTCCGTGTACAGCGACACCGACATCCACAACGTCACGGCCTATCTGGTGACCCTGAAATGAGACGGACACTTCTTACCGCGCTCGCCGCTGCTGCATCGATTGCCGCTCCCGCCGCCGTCGGCGCGCAGGAGGGCGGGCTTGACCCGGCCTCGCTCACCGCGCCGCTCGGCGACTCGTGGCCGACCTACTCCGGCGACTACACCGGCCGGCGCTACAGCAGGCTGACCCAGGTGACCACCGAGACGGTGCAGCACCTGACGCTGGCCTGGACGGTGGAGCTGAACACCGGCATGCCGCCTCTGACGGGCAACGGCGCGCCGGACTTCATCGGCGGCGAGGGCCGCGGCGAGTTCACCATCGGCAGCCAGCGCATCAAGGGCGCCATCCTGCAGGTGGGCGACCTGCTGTACGTCACGGCGCCGGACCACGTCTGGGCCCTCGACGCGCGGGACGGCACCGAGCGCTGGCACTACTTCTGGAAGACGCGGGGCGGCCCCCACATCGGCAACCGCGGCGCCGCCATCTGGCGCGACTCGCTCTTCTTCGAGACGGTCGACAACTACTTGGTGTCGCTCGACGTCCGGACCGGCGAGGAGCGCTGGCACACCGAGATCGCGAGCTTCGAGGAGCAGTACTTCTCGACCATGGCGCCGATCGTCGTCGGCGACCACCTGCTCGTCGGCACCGGCAACGACCTCGACGCCCCCGGCTTCCTGCAGTCGTTCGACCCGGCGACGGGCGAGCGGCAGTGGATCTTCCATACGGTGCCGATGAAGCCGGGCGATCCGGGACTGGAGACGTGGCCGAACCTGGACGCGGCCTCGCACGGCGGCGGGCAGGTCTGGGTGCCCGGGGTGTACGACCCGGAAACCGACTACTACATCTTCGGCACGGGGAACCCGACCCCCGGATACACCGGGGTGGCGCGGCGCGGCGACAACCTGTTCACCTGCACGCTTATCGCGGTCGACGTGGCGACCGGCAAGATGGCCTGGTACTTCCAGACCTCGCCGCACGACACCCACGACTGGGACTCCGCCCAGACCCCGATCCTGATCGACGGCGTCATCGACGGAGAACCGCGCAAGCTGGTCTCGACGGCGGCGCGCAACGGCTACTTCTTCACCGTCGATCGCGTGACCGGCCAGCACATCGCGACCGCCCGCTACGGCGCCACCGCCAACTGGGCCAGCCACGTCCGGGAGAGCGGCTCGCCGAACCCCGACCCGCGCAAGGAGGCGCTCATCCCCGGCGTGCTCGTGTCGCCGGTCGAAGGCGGCGTCACCAACTGGCAGCCGCCGGCGTTCAACCCCGACACCGGCCTCTTCTACACGCAGGAGAACAACGGGTTCAACCTGCTGTACCTGACCGACCCGGACCCGCGCGGGTCGATGGGGCTCGGCGGGAAGGACCGCGTGGTGGTGGGGTCGGGCGGCAACGCCTTCTCGGCCATCGACTACCGCACCGGCGACATCGTCTGGCGCCACGCCTGGCCGCCGGGCGGCGGCGGCGGCGCGGGGGTGCTGACCACGGCGGGGGGCGTCGTCTTCACCGGCGACGGCAGCGGCAACTTCGTGGCGTTTGACGCGGCGGACGGCCGCCTGCTGTGGCACACCCGCATCGGCAACATCTCGAACGCCCCGCAGACACACCTGCTCGACGGCCGCCAGTACGTGCTGGTGGCCGCCGGCCAGCGCCTGTTCGCCTTCGTGATGTACTGACGCGGACCGCCCCGCGGCGGGCCGCGGCGGCGGCCGCGTCATCTTCACGATCGCCCGCGCCGCCCGGCGCGTTCACGCAGAGAGGAAGACTTGGCAGACAACGACCCGGTCCCGCCCAGCTACGAGATTCCGCGCGCACTGTTCGCGCTGACGCCGGTGGACGACGCCGGCCGGCTGTTCATCTCGCCGGTCATCCACGACTGGACCATCGTAGCGGGGCGCGGCATCGACACGGTGATCGACCTCGAAGGCGGCCTGGACGTCGGCGTGCCGACCATACCGAATCAGGTTCTCTACATCTACTTCCCGATCTTCGACGGGGATCTCCCGAACCTCGCGAAGCTCGACGCGCTGGCCGCCCTCGGCGCGACCCTCGTCGGGCAGGGCCACCGCGTGCTGTCCCATTGCGGCATGGGGTTCAACCGCTCCGCCCTCGTGGCCGGACTGATCATGCACAAACTCGGGATGCCGGGACGGGACGTCGTCGCGCAGATCCGCGAACGGCGCTCCGGGGCGCTGTTCAACGAGCGGTTCGCCGACTGGTTGGAGTCGCTGCGCTAGCGGACGCGTCTTCAGCACGACGAAGGCCGCGTTCGACGCCGGCCGCGGGGGCGCCCGGGTCGCCGGGATGGCGGGCCGCTCTACTCGCACCACCCGAGGACGACGAACGTGATGAGCAGTGATGATGACTTTTGTCGTGCACTCTGCGACAGTAGGAGGATGACGCGAGGAGGTCGTCCCCGAACCCGCCGTCCGTGTTGACGACAGCGGACAGACGTAGACCGCGTGGGGGTTCGTCCGGGCTCGTCCCGCACACCGGCTCCCCACGGCGCCCGCCGGGGCCCGGCATCGTGTCGGCCGGAGGGCGCACCGCAACAGGAAAGGAGAGCGTATCGTGAAGAGCGTCTCCCGTGCGCGTCGTACGTGCGTCGTCGTCGGCGTCGTCCTGCTTGCGCCAGCCGCAGCGTTCGCGCAAGGCATCTCCGGCACGGTCACGGACAACACCGGCGGCGTCCTGCCGGGGGTGACCGTCACCGCCGCGAGCCCCGCACTCATCGAAGGCCAGCGGGTAGCCATCACCGACAGCCAGGGCCTCTACTCGATAGTCGACCTGCGGCCGGGCGTCTACACGGTCACGTTCTCGCTGCCCGGCTTCAGCACGATCATCCGGGAGGGGATCGAGCTGACCACCGGGTTCACGGCCAACGTCGACTCGGCGATGGCGGTCGGCGGGATCGAGGAGACGATCACCGTGACCGGGGCGGCCCCCGTCGTCGACGTGCAGAACGTCCGCCGCCAGACGCTGGTGACCGACGAGGTGCTCTCGACCCTGCCCATGAGCACGAAGCACGTCAACAACCTCGTCACCCTCACGCCCGGGTTCACCGGCCTCGCCGACGTCGGCGGCCGTTATTCGTCCCAGGTGGGCGGCGAGTACCACGGCAAGGCGGGCACCAAGGTCGCGATGGACGGCATGGGCATCGAGAACAGCTTCGGCAACAGCAGCTATCAGATCAACTCGGCGGCGGTGCAGGAGATGGTGCTGCAGACGACGGGCGTCTCCGCCGACACGAACGCCGACGGCGCGGTGGTCAACGTGATTCCGAAGGAGGGCGGGAACACCTTCAGCGGCATCGCGGCCGGCTTCTTCGCCAACGACAGCATGGAGAGCCAGAACCTGACGCAGGAACTGCGGGACGCCGGCCTCGACACGTCGAACTCGACGTTGAAGATGTGGGACCAGTCGCTGAGCCTGGGCGGACCGATCATGCGCGACAAGCTCTGGTTCTTCCTGGCCGGGCGGAGCTGGGGCTTCTCGCGGAGGCACGCCGGGGTCTACTGGAACCAGAGCACCTTCCCGGGCGCCCCGCCCACCGGCCAGCCGCGGCACCTCACACCGCCGGGAGCGGAACGGAAGGTCGTCAACTTCATCCCGTACACGGACATGCCGGACAACCGCTACAGCGGGCGGCTGGAATGGTACGACTCGTACCTCAGCCGCATCACCTGGCAGGCGGCGGAGAACCACAAGTTCAACTTCACCTACGACGAGCAGCGCGCGTGCAACTGCGGCTCCACCAACGCCAACCGGATGCAGGAGTCGGCGCCCGGCTATCGCTTCGACCCGAACCGCCTGATGCAGTTCACGTGGACGTCGACGCAGACGAGCCGCCTGCTGCTGGAGGCCGGCGGCACGATCGCGATCTCGCAGTGGAACACCTTCCTGATGCCGGGCGTCGAAGCGGACGAAGTGCTGGTCAACGACGTGGGGACAGGGATCACCTACGGCAACTACGGCTGGCTGCGGGGCGACCCCAACAACACCGATCGCTACAGCCAGCGCTTCTCGGTGTCGTACGTCACCGGTTCGCACAACTTCAAGGCCGGCGTCCAGGCGGAGCAGCTAGTGGACAACGTCTACCTCCTCAACGCCGGCAACAACGTGCATTACCGGTTCCGCAACGGGGTGCCCAACCGGCTCACGCAGTGGTCGACGCCCTACCTCCAGCGGGATCGCGCCCGGGATACGGGGTTCTACGCCCAGGATCAATGGACCATCGACCGGTGGTCCATCAACATGGGCGTGCGGATCGACAACCTCTACGGCTACAGCCCCGCGCAGCAGCAGCCGGACGACCCGAACGCAGTGAATCCCTGGGCGGACTTTCCGCGGGTCAACCCGTGGTTGCCCACCCGGAGCTTCGATCGACGGGAGGGGACGCCGAACTGGTGGGATGTCAATCCGCGCGTGGGGGTCGCGTACGACCTGTTCGGTGACGGGAGAACCGCCGTCAAGGGCTCGCTGGGCCGCTACGTGGCGAAGATCGGCACCGAGATCACCAACGCCAACAATCCCATCGTGCGGTCGGTGAACAGCACGAACCGGGCCTGGAACGACGCCAACGGGAACTACGTCCCCGACTGCGACCTGGGCAACTTCGGGGCGAACGGGGAATGCGGCGCGATCGACAACAACAACTTCGGCCAGTTGAATCCCAACGCCATCCTGTGGGACCCGGACGTGCTGAACGGCCTGCGCGACAGCAACTGGGACCTGTCGGCGGAGCTGCAACAGGAGCTGCTGCAGGGGCTGTCGATGACCGTCGGCTACTACTTCAACAACGGCGGGTACAACCAGCAGAACGACAGCAAGAACCGGCGGACCGACAACCTGGCCGTGACCGCGGGCGACTACAGCCCGTACTGCATCACGGCGCCGAGCCACCCGGGGCTTCCGGGCGGCGGGGGCAACGAGATCTGCGGGCTGTACGACCTCAACCCGGACAAGTTCGGCCAGGTCGAGAACATCATCACCCGGACCGACAAGTTCGGGAAGGACATCCGCCGGAATCACTTCTTCAACGTGACGTTCGACGGCCGGCTCGCCAACGGCATCCAGTTCGGCGGCGGGTTCGACACCGGCCGGTCGATCGACGACCAGTGCTTCACCATCGACTCGCCGCAGGACATGCTGCACTGCCGGGTGGTGACCCCGTTCATGGCCCAGACGCAGGTCAAGGCGTTCGGATCGATTCCGCTGCCAGGCGACCTCTTCGTCAGCGCGGCGTACCAGAACCTCTCCGGGCCGGACTACGACGCGAACCTGCTGATCTCCAGCGCCGACGCCGTCGGGCTCGGACGGCCTCTCTCGGCGGGATGGGCGCTGGTGCCGCTGGCGGCTCCGCAGACGCTGTTCGAGGATCGGATCTCCCGGCTCGACTTCCGGGTGAGCAAGATCATCGACTACGGGCGGTTGCGGTTCCAGATCAACCTCGACGCGTACAACCTGATGAACACGAGCGACGTGCGCGGGGTCAACAGCTCGTACGGCCCGCGCTGGGGAGCCCCGAACTTCATCATCGATCCCCGGCTTGTGCAGATCGGCGGCCAGATCGACTTCTGACGTGCACATCCTTTCCCGGGCGGTCCGCCGCGGCGCGGACCGCCCGCGGTTTCTCTCCGTGAAGTCAACGCTCCCCGCGATTCTGCTGACCGCGGCGACGTGCGCGTGCGGCGGCGGCGCCCCCGTTGACACCACGGCGGAATCCGGCAGGGCCCCGGCGTCGGATGCCGGTGGGGCAATCGACGTGGACGAAGCGGCCGGGAACGACTGGTTCACGGAACGCGCCGCTGCCGCAGGTCTCGATTTCACGCACACCAACGGGATGTCCGGCCGCTACTATTTCCCGGAGCTGATCCCGGCCGGGGCCGGTCTGCTCGACTACGACAACGACGGCGACCTGGACGTCTACCTGGTGCAGGGACGCCCGCTCGGCGAGGGCGCCGCCCGGACCCGCGCCATGCCGGCCGCGAACGCCGCCGTCGAGCCCGGAGGCCGGCTCTTCCGGAACGACCTGCGCGTGGAAGCCGACGGAACGCGATCGGTGCGTTTCACCGACGTGACCGCGCGGAGCGGGATCGACGCCCCCGGTTACGGCATGGGGGTGGCGGCCGGCGACGTCACCAACGACGGGTGCACGGACCTCTACCTGACGAACCTGGGCCGGAATCAACTGTTCCGCAACAACTGCGACGGCACCTTCACGGACGTGTCGGAATCGAGCGGCGCGGAGGGCGGCGGCTGGAGCGTATCGGCGGCCTTCGTCGATTACGACCGCGACGGCTGGCTGGATCTCTACGTCGGCAACTACGTGCAGTACAGCATCGAGACGGATCGCCCGTGCACCGGGCTCGCCGGCCGGCGGGACTACTGCACGCCGGAGGTGTACGCGCCGCAGGCCGACCGGCTCTACCGCAACCTCGGAGGAGGCCGGTTCGTCGACGAGACGGGCGCAGCGCTCCCCGGCGCCCGGTTCGGACCGGCCCTGGGCGTGTCGACCGCAGATTTCGACGGCGACGGCTGGATCGACGTCTACGTCGCCAACGACGTGCACGCAAACCTGCTCTGGATGAACCAGGGCGACGGCACGTTCCGGGACGGCGGCCTGCTGTCCGGGGCGGCGCTGAGCGGAGACGGCGTGGCCGAGGCGAGCATGGGCGTGGACGCCGGAGACTTCGACAACGACGGAGACTTCGATCTGTTCATGACCCACCTGCCGACCGAAGGGAACAACCTGTACGAGAACGACGGCGCCGCGTTCTTCGAGGACGTGAGCATCCGGACCGGCCTGGGGCCGGCGAGCCACGGGCGCACCGGCTTCGGCGCCGCGTGGTTCGACGTCGACAACGACGGCTGGCTCGACCTGCTGGCCGTCAACGGCGCGATAGAGGCGATCGACGGGCGCGGCGACCACCCGTTTCCGTACGACGAAACCAATCTGCTGTTCCGCAATCTCCGCAACGGGCGGTTCGAAGACGTCACGGACAGAGCCGGCGCGGCCCTTCGGCTGTCCGGGATCAGCCGCGGGGCGGCCTTCGGGGACGTCGACAACGACGGCGACACCGACGTGGTCGTATCGAACAACAGCGGACGGGCGCGACTCTTCGTCAACGAGGTGGGCGACCGCAACCACTGGCTGGGTCTGAGGCTCGCCGGAAGCGGCGCGCCCCGAGACATGCTCGGCGCCCGCGTCGTCGTGATGCGAGCCGGTGAGGCGGTCCGGCGGCACGTGCGCACGGACGGCAGCTACGCCTCGGCGCACGACCCTCGAGTACTGGTCGGACTGGGCGGGTCGTCGGAGACACCGCGCGTACGCGTACTCTGGCCGAGCGGGCGGGTCGAGGAATGGAACGACCTCCCGGTCGACCGGTACACGACGCTGACCGAAGGAGAGGGAACGGTCCCATGAGGCTCCACCGGCGCCGCGGTCGGACGGGTCTCGCGAGCGGGAGCGCCGCGGTCGCGGGCGTCGCGCTGCTGGTCTGCTTCGTGGTCGCCGCCGGCGGCTGCGGCGGAGGCGGCCCGGATGCGGGGAGCGAGACCGGAGCGACGGCCGCCTTGCCGGACCTTTCCGCCGCCGACGCGTTCGTAAGGGAACAGGTGCGCGCGCAGCACGCATCGCTGCTGGCGGTCGTTCAGGCGCCTGCCGCGGACGCCGCCACGCGCGCCGACGCCTACGGCGACATGGGGAAGCTGCTGATGGCCGCGGCGCTGCTCGACGCGGCCGAGCCGCACATGCGGCGGGCGCGGACGCTGGCGCCGGACGACGCCCGCTGGCCGTACTATCTCGGGCACCTCTACAGGACGACCGGAGAACTGGAGGATTCCGTCGCCGCCTTCAACGACGTGCTGCGCATCCGGCCGGACGACGCGCTGACCCTGCTGTGGCTGGGCGAGGTGTACCTCCTGCTGGGACGACCCGAGGAGGCGGACCCCCTGTTCAGGACGCAGCTCGCCATGCAGCCCGACTCGGTCGTCGCCCACGTCGGCATCGGTCGCGCCGCGCTCGCGACCAGCGACTACGCCCGCGCCGTCCGGTTCCTGGAGGAAGGGCTGCGGCTCAGCGGGCGGACGGCCGTCGGCGTCCACTATCCCCTGGCCCTCGCCTACCGCGGCCTCGGCCGGCTCGAGCGGGCCGCGGCGCACATGCGGCAGCGCGCGGACGTTGCGATCCTTGCAGAGGACCCGCTGATGGAGGAGCTCGACACGCTGATCGAGAGTCCGCGGGCCTACGAGCGCCGGGGGAATCGAGCGCTCAGCCGAGGCGACTGGGTCACGGCGGCCGAGTACTTCAGGCGGGGACTCGTCCTGGAGCCAGCCGACCCGACCCTGCGCCATCGGCTCGGTACGGTGCTGTTCCAGATGGGAGACCCGGGCGGAGCGTTCGCCGAGTTCGAACGGATCCTGCGGACCGCGCCCGACTTCGCGCTGGCGCACTTCAGCCTGGGGGTGCTGCTGGAAGGAGCGGGCCGCCGTCCGGAGGCGATCGAGCGATTCGAGGCCGCCGTGCGGCACGATCCGGCCTACGTCGAGGCGCGGCTCGCCCTGGCCGGCCTCCTGCGCCGGGAGAGCCGCTTCGAGGAAGCGCTGGCGCAGTACGAGCGGGTCATGGCCGAGGGCGCCGCGGGCGACCCGCGGATCGAGGAAGCGCCGTTCGGTCACGCGGTCACCCTCGTCCGCCTCGGCCGCCACGCGAACGCGCGGGACCGGTTCAGTGGGGGAATGGCGGCCTACCCGGATCAACCTTTCTTCGTCCACGCCCTGGCGCGTCTCCTCAGCGGCGCAACCGATCCGGAGGTCAGGGACGGCGCCCGCGCCATCGCGCTCATGGAGGCGCTCCCGGAGGCCGCCCGCACCCTCGATCTGGGCGAGTCCATGGCCATGACGCTCGCCGAGACGGGGCGCTTCAGCGAGGCGGCGGGCTGGCAGCGCGGCGCCATCGACCGGGCCGTCCGCGGGGGGCGCTCGGACCTCGTGCCGGGCATGCGGGAGAAACTGACGCACTACGAACGCGGTCTCCCGTGGCGCAGTGACGATCCCGTCGAGTTCGATCCGTTTCTCGAACGGTCGGCCGGCGCGATTCGCTAGAAGTCTGCGCCGCAGAACTGCGCAGACGACGCCGAGCCGGCACTGATGCGGCGGCGCGGGTATGCGCGGCACCCGCTGGGCAATATCATGAGTCGCATGCTGAACGGCGCGATCCGGAGCGTGCTGATCGCATCGGTCGTCGGCGGGTGCGCCGCGGACCCTGCTGCCCGGCCGCGCTCCGCGGCCGGGCACTCGGAGGATGCCCGCGGGACCGCGACGGATTCCGTCGACTCGGCCTGGTTCGTCGACCGCGCCGCCGAACTGGGTCTCGACTTCGTGCACTTCAACGGTGCGTCGGGACACTTCTACTACCCGGAGATCCTGCCCCCGGGCGTCGGCCTGCTCGACTACGACAACGACGGCGACCTCGACGTGTTCCTGGTGCAGGGCCGCATGCTCGGCCCGAACCCGAGCGTCTCCGATGCCCTGATACCGCCCGCGTCCCCGGGCCCTCTCACGGGGCGTCTCTACCGCAACGACCTCGATACCGGCCCGGACGGGAGCCGACCGTGGCGCTTCGTCGACGTAACCGAGCAGAGCGGCCTGAACGCGGACGGATACGGCCTCGGCATGGCGGCGGGAGACGTCCACAACGACGGGCGGGTCGATCTGTTCGTGACGAGCTTCGAGTCGGAGCGGCTCTTTCGCAACGACGGCGACGGGACGTTCACCGACGTGTCCGACGGAGCGGGCATCGAGGCGCGAAACGCGTTCGGCGTTTCGGCGGCATTCGTCGACTACGACCGCGACGGCTGGCTGGATCTGTACGTCGGCAACAACGTCGACTACGACCTCGGCGACCGCGCCGTCTGCCCCAACACGGCGGGGGCGCGTGACTACTGTCCCCCGGAAACGTACGGGGGGCTGCCCGACCGCCTCTATCGAAACCTGGGGAACGGCGCGTTCGAGGACGTCAGCCCGACGGCGCTCCGGCACGTCAACCCCGGCGGGGTCTCGCGCGCGACGCTGGGACGATTCGGACCGGCGCTGGGCGTGGCCACCGCCGACTATGACGGCGACGGCTGGCCCGACATCTACGTGGCCAACGACGGCGCCGAGAACCTCCTCTGGATCAACCAGCGGGACGGCACACTCCTGGACGCCGCCCTGCTCTCCGGCGCGGCCCTCAGCGGCCTCGGCACGCCCGAGGCCGGCATGGGCGTGGATGCGGGCGACTTCGACGACGACGGCGATGAAGATCTGTTCCTGACGCACCTGACGACCGAGGGAAACAACCTCTACGTCAACGACGGCTCCGGGATGTTCCGGGACGAGAGCGCGCCGTCCCGGCTGGGGCCGGGCAGCCTGCCCTACACCGGCTGGGGCTCCGCGTGGTTCGACTTCGACAACGACGGCCGGCTCGACGTGATGGCGGTCAACGGAACGGTGGTGGCGGTGGACGGGCGCGAAGACGACCCGTTCCCGTACGGGCAGCGCAACACGCTGTTCCGCAATCGGGGCGAGCGGCGCTTCGAGGACGTCACGGATCGGGCCGGCGCGGCGTTCGAACTGTCGGAGGTGAGTCGCGGCGCCGCGTTCGGGGACATCGACAACGACGGCGACGTGGACGTACTGGTCGGCAACAACACCGGTCCCGTACGACTGCTCGTCAACACGATCGGCAACCGCCGCCACTGGCTGGGCCTGCGGCTGGTGGGAAGCATGGACGGTTCCGCACCCGGGCCCGGACGGGACATGCTGGGCGCCCGGGTGGCCGTCATCCGCGACGGCGAGCCGACGCGCTGGCGGCGGGCCCGCAGCGACGGGAGCTACGCGTCGGCGAACGACCCGCGCGTGCTCGTCGGGCTCGGCGAGTCGGCGGCCGCCCCGGACGTGCAGGTGCGCTGGCCGAGCGGACGCACCGAGGCGTGGGAAGACGTCGCGGTCGATCGCTACAACACCTTGATCGAGGGACGCGGACGACTCCTCTCGGAGGCGACACGATGAACTCCCACCGGCGTGCCGGCGTGTCGTGCGCGTTGTGCTGCATCGGCGTACTGAGTGCGGGCTGCGACACCGGCATGCCGACGACCGCCCCCGCCGACTCGTCCGGGCCCGCGGCGGGATCGGTGCTGCTCCCGCCGGACGGCCACGGGCTGCTCCCCGTCACGATGCCCGACTTCGCAACCATGACCGAGCCGGTCGCGCAGCAGATGCGGACCCACCGGACGGCCGTCCGCGTGCGCCTGGGAACCGCGGCGACCGAGCCGGAGGCGCTCGGCGACGCCTACGGCCGGCTCGGCATGCTGCTGCTGGCCGCGACCTACGTCGACGCGGCGGAAGCGAGTCTGCGGAACGCGCAGACGCTGGCGCCGGACGAAGCACGGTGGCCGTACCATCTCGGACGGGTCCACGAGGCGATCGGGGATCTCGAGGCGTCGGCGCGTTCGTACCGGCGCGCGGCGGCGCTCCGACCTGACGACCTTGCCACGCGCATGCTGCTGGCCGACGTGCTCTTCGCACGGGGCGAGTTCGACGCCGCGGAGCAGATCTACGGCCGGGCCCTCGAGCGGCACCCGGACGCCGCCGCGGCGCAGGTCGGCCTGGGCCGGGTCGCGCTGGCCCGCCGGGACTACGCGGACGCGGCGGCGCGATTCGAACAGGGGCTGAGCGCCGCACCGTGGGCGACCGCCGTTCACTACCCGCTCGCGCTCGCCTACCGGGGGCTCGGCGATACCGGGAAGGCCGAGGCGCACCTGCGGCGCCAGGGAGACGTCGAGGCGCTGCCGCCGGATCCGCTGAGACAGGAGCTCGACGAGCTTCTCGAGAGCGCGAACGCGTACAACATCCGGGGCGGCCGGGCGCTCGACGCCGGCAACTACCGCGCGGCCGCCGACCTGTTCCGCCGCGGTCTCGAGCTCGATCCGGACGATCCCTCCCTGCGGCAGCGGCTCGGCGTCGCGCTGTTCCAGTCGGGCGACCTCGACGGCGCCATGGAAGCCTTCGAGCGGGCGGTGCGGACCGCGCCCGAGCACCCCCAGGCGCAGTTCAGCCTCGGTGTGCTCCTGGCCGACCAGGGACGGCACCAGGAAGCGATCGAGCACTTGTCGACGGTGCTGCAGCACGACCCGGCCTACCTCCAGGCGCGCGTGCAACTCGCCGACGTCCTCGCGCGCAGCGGGCGTCCGGCCGAAGCGCTCGCCCACTACGAGCAGGCGCTGGCGCAGAATCCCGCCCGACCCGAGGCGGCGTTCGGCGCCGCGATGGCGCTGGTTCGCCTGGAGAGATACCGCGCCGCCCGGGATCGGCTGCAGGAGGGCGTCGAAGCGAACCCCGGGGACCCGATGTTCCAGCACGCGCTCGCGCGACTGCTGGCCAGCGCGCCGGCCGAGCGGGTCCGCGACGGCCGCCGGGCGATGGCGCTCGTCGAAGCGCTGCTCGAGCAGGGACAGAACTTCGCGTTGGGCGAGACGGCCGCGATGGCCCTGGCCGAGATGGGTCTGTTCGACCAGGCGGCGGCCGTGCAACGTGACGTCATGGCGGCCGCCCGCGACGCCGGCCTGACCGACGCCGTGCAGCGCATGGCGGGCAACCTCGCGCTGTACGAGGCGGGCCGGCCGTGCCGGACGCCTTTCACCGCGGCGGAGCTTCCCTGACGGGGCGGACGCCGGGTTCCCGGGAGGCTTCCCGCTGGCCGAGCGCGCGCCGCAGCCGGCGGCGGGCCTCGGACAGGTTCGGATCCAGGCGCAGGGCGGCGCGATACGCCTCCACCGCACCGGCGCGCCTGCCCCGAGCGGCCAACGCGCTGCCGAGACCGAGGTGCGCGTCCGCGAAGCCGGGCCGGACCGCCAGCGCGCCACGGAACTCGTGCTCGGCCTCCGCGAAGCGTCCCGCGCCCAGCAGGATGTTGCCCAGATTGAAGTGCGCGTTCGCATGGGCGGGATCCAGGGCCAGCGTCCGGCGGTAGTGCCGCGCGGCGCCCTCGAGGTCGCCGGACAGATGCAGGAGCCCGCCCAGGTTGTTGTGCGCCTCGACGAAGTCCGGCCGCAGGTCGAGAGCGAGCCGGTAACGCTCCATCGCGTCGGCGGTTCTTCCGACCATCGCCAGCGCCGTCCCCGCCCGGTACTGGGCGGAAGCACGGTCCGGGGCGATCCGCAACGACTGCTCCAGGTGCCGGATCGCCTCGCCCAGCCGCCCGACTGCGACCAGGTCGTTACCGACCCGCTCCCAGAGCAGGGCGTCGTCGGGAGCGCCGGCGAGCGCCAGCCTGGATCCGGCGAGCACCACCCGGGCCACGTGCCGTGCCGCGTCTCGCACGAGGGCGGGACGATCCGCCGCATCGACCGGCAGCACCTGCAGCATCAACTCCGCCATCTCGTCCGTCGATCGCGGACCGAATCGAACCCGGCGCGGAGGACGGCTCGGGTTGTTCGGATTGCGCGCCGAGTTGTCGAACACGAAGCGCATCACCACTTCCGTTCCCGCCGGCAGACGCACCGGTTCGACGTAGCGGTATTCGTCCTGCCACGCGAAGTCCCAGTCGTCGATCCGGATCAGCGGCCGGACCGTTCCGTCCGGCAGAAGCGCGTCGGCCTGCACCCGCCGGGCGAGAAAATGCGCGTGCGGATAGACGGCCAGCAGATCGACGCCGGCGGGCAGTCGATACCTGTCCTCCACGACGTGGGCGGACGCTCCCGCGGGGATGTCGATGGTCTGGGATCCAAGCTGCACCACCGCCGGCGTTTCGGTCGGGACGGTGTTCGTGAAGAAGAAACCGACCGCCACCCGGACCGGCGTCGGCTCGCCCCGCGGCACGAGATGGGTCTCGAGCACGAGGTCGGTACCCGGTTCGAGGCGCCAGGCCAGACGGTCCGGGACTTCGTTCGGGACCGTGCCCGGGGCCCAGCCCAGAAAGTGCCCGTCGGGAGATCGCGCGCGGTCGACGTGGCGACCGTCGTAGCCCGAAAGCGGGTCGGCGGCGTCCCGTCGACGGGCCGAGCCGGAGCGGTCCACCAGGATCCGGGCGTGGTGAATGCCGCGCGTCGTGGCGGGCCGCAGTTCGATCGCCTCGACGAAACGTGCGCCCGCAATCGGCACCGGTACGACGAAGTTCCGGTAGACGTCCTCCCCCTCCGCCGGCAGCAGGTAGGGGGCAGCCATGGTGACGACGAGATCCGGCGTGCCGCGCATCCACCCGTCCGGCCAGGACGGCGGTTCGGGCGCCCGATCGGGGTCTCCTTCGGGAGCGCCCGCCGCGACCCACCGCTGGATGAGGTCGATTTCGTCACCGCCGAGGCGCCGCTCGCCCAGGAAGCGCGCCACGCCGGGCGCCGGCTTCCAGGGCGGCATGACGCGACGCCGCGTCACGCCGGCGACCATCCGGGCGCGGGCGCGGACCTCGACGTAGGTCGAAAGGCTGAAGGGAGCGACCGCGTCCGGGCGATGACACGAGACGCAGTGCCGGTTCAGAATCGGAGCGATCTGCGCGTTGTAGGTGACGGCGCGCGCCGCCTGTTCCTGGGCGGCGGCGACCGAGGCCGACGCAGGCGAACCCAGAGCGATTGCGACGACTGGACCGTACGCCATCAGCACCGCTCGCACGGACTTCATGGTGCAGGTTCGGCTCCAGGATTCTGTACCGTTCTACCGCGCAGACTTCCGGCCATTCTGTCACGATGAGGGGGCCGGCGAAGGACGGCCGGGTCGGACGCCGCGCCGCGGGGCGGGTCGTCGCCGACGTGACGGCGGGCGCGCGGGCCGGCGAAGGACGGTCGGGTCGGACGCCGCGCCTGGAGGGCCGCCATGTACCAGGTCGACGCCGCGGCCGCGTTGCGCCGGACCGTGCGGACCCTGCGGGGCGGGCGGTTCCGGCCGCACGTCAGCCGCAACGTCGTGGCGCTCGGGTTCACGAGCCTGCTGACGGACGTCTCGTCCGAGATGGTCGCGACCGTGCTGCCGATCTACTTGGTGCTGTACCTCGGCCTCACCCCGCTGCAGTTCGGACTGGTCGACGGCCTGTACCACGGCATGACCGCCCTGTTGCGGCTGGCCGGGGGCTTCGCCTCGGATCGCACGCGACGCGACAAGGAGGTAGCCGCGGTCGGCTACGGCGCCTCGGCGCTGTGCCGGATCGGGCTGCTCGGGGCAGGCGGCGCCTGGCCGCTGATCGCGGCGATCGTCGCGGTGGACCGCGCCGCGAAGGGCCTGCGGGCGGCGCCGCGCGATGCGTTGATCTCGCTGAGCAGCGGGCGCGCCGGCCTGGCCGCCAGCTTCGGCGTCCACCGCGCGCTCGACAGCGCAGGCGCGATGGCGGGGCCGCTCGTGGCGCTCGCCATCCTGTCCGCCGCGCCGGATGCCTACGACCTGGTCTTCGTCGCGAGCTTCGCGGTCGCCGTCATCGGCGTCGGCGTCCTCTGGCTGTTCGTCAGGAGCGCGCGCGGCCTGGCCCCGGACCGGGAAACACCGCTGCAACCCGGCCGGGCCATCCGCTCCCTGTTCGCCGCGCGCGGGTTCGCCGGACTGACCTGCGCCGGGACGCTGCTCGCTCTGGCCACCGTCAGCGACGGCTTCCTCTATCTCGTTCTGCAGCAGCGCACCGGGCTGAACCCGGGCCTGTTCCCGCTCCTCTACGTCGGGACCGCGGGCAGTTTCCTGCTGCTGGCCCTGCCGGCCGGGATGCTGGCGGACCGCGTCGGCCGCCGCACCACGTTTCTCGCCGGACACGGGATGCTGCTGCTGGCGTACCTGACCGCCGCTTCCGGCGAGGTGTCCCTCTCCGAGCTGGCGGTATGCATCCTGCTGCTGGGTGGCTATTATGCGTTGACGGAGGGCGTGCTGATGGCGCTGGCGAGCGCCATGCTGCCCGCGGAGGTCCGGGGTACGGGCCTTGCCCTGCTGACCACCATGACGAGTCTCGGGCGGCTGGCGGCATCCATCGCCTTCGGCGCGGCGTGGGCGGCGTACGGTCCGCTGCAGACGTTGGTCTGGTTCACGATCGCGCTCGGCGGCGCCACCGTCCTGGCCACGGCGGCGCTGCGGGGGGGTGCCGGCGATGGCGGACGAAACGCGACCGCCTGAGCGGCGCGCGGCGGAACGCGCCGGGGTGGACGCCGCGCGCCGGGGGGCCGGCGGCGGCGCCTCGCGGGGCGCCGGGAGCGGCGCGGCGCCCGAACCTTCGAACGCCGCGCGTTTCCTGCTGCTGTGCGCGCTCTGCGCCCTGCTGACCGGCGCGTACGCATGGTTCGCGATCGCGCGGTCCACCGACCGGGCCGGCGGGAGCGGCCTGCCCCCGCGCAGCGGATCGCTCGACGCGGCGCCCGTCCGACCCGACCCGGTATCGCCCGCGCGTCTCCCACCCGCACCGGCGGCTCCGCAGGAAACGAGCGCGGGCGCAGAGCGTCTTGCCGAGCGGGCGGCGGGAGCGACCCCGGCGACCCCGACCGCGTCGGGGCGCACCGCCGGCGCGGCGGATGCGGACACCTCGCGCAAGGACCCGACGGCGGCGGAGAGGCTTCCGGACGCGGGTGAGCCCGCCTCGACCGAGCGACCGCCGAGCTTTGCCGAATCCGCATCGGAGGAGCACGCGGCTCCGTCTCCCGGGCGCCGGTTCCTCGTCCGCCACACCGGGCTCGATCGCAGTCACGGCTTTCTGGCCGTGGAGACCGAACTGCCCGGCCGGCGCACGCGCGAGGCCACGCCGCTCCAGTGCCACCGTCTTCACTTCGCCGCCGGACACGGCTCGTGCCTGGTCGTGGAACGCCAGTTCTTCACCACCTACACCGCGGTGCTGTTCGACGCGGCCTTCCGCCCGCGGCATCGGGTGCCGCTCAACGGCATCCCCAGCCGCACGCGCGTCTCGCCCGACGGCCGCCACGCCGCGATCACCGTCTTCGTGTCGGGTCACTCGTACGCGGACAGCCTCTTCTCCACCGAGACCGGCATCGTCGACACGGAGACGGGCGCGCCGGTCGTGGCGAACCTGGAGGAGCTTCCGGTCGTGCGTGACGGACAGCCGTTCCACTCGCTGGATTTCAACTTCTGGGGCGTGACGTTCGCGGCGGACGGCGATCGCTTCTTCGCCACCCTCGGCACCGGGGGCGTGATGTACCTGGTCGAGGGCAGCCTCGCGGACCGCACCCTGCGCGTGGTCACCGACGGCATCGAATGCCCCGCCCTGTCGCCGGACGAGACGCGCGTCGCCTTCAAGAAACGGATGCCGGGCAGCGCAAGGGCGCACTGGCAACCGCATGTGCTCGACCTGGAGACGCTGGAGGAGACCCCGCTGGCCGAGACGCGCAGCGTCGACGACCAAGTCGAGTGGCTCGACGACGACCGCGTTCTGTACGCCCTGCCGGAAGAGACCGGATCGCCGATCGCGGACGTGTGGGTGCTCCCCGCCGACGGCGGCGGCGGGCCGGAGATCTTCCTCGAGCAGGCGTCTTCGCCGGCGGTGCTGCGGAGCGGCGCGGCGCTCGAGACCGCCATCACCACGGAAGGCTGAGAGGAGGCACCCCATGGCCGCCATCCGGATGCGTGCGCACGTCGTGGCCGCCGCGGCGCCGGCCGTTGCAGCGCTGCTCGCCGCGAGCGCGACGGCCCAGGTCGCGCAGCAGCGCTCCACCGAGGTGCCGGAGATGCTGCGGGAGCGCGGCATCGTCGGCTACGCGGATCGCCTGAGCGTCCAGCCGGGCGAGACCATCCGGTTCATGGTGAGCAGCGAGGAGCCGGAATACCGGGCCGACGTCGTGCGGCTGATCCACGGCGACGCCAACCCGAACGGGCCGGGATTCAAGGAGACGCTGATCGAGACGCCGGTGAGCGGCGACTACGCGGGCCGCCGGCAGGAGCTGCCGTTCGGTTCCTTCGTGCTGGTGCCGGACGCGCCGGCCCTGCGACTGCGCGGGAGCTTCACCGTCACCGCGTGGATCGCGCCGACGACGCCGGGCATGTCGTTCGGCGAGCGCGCCGCGCAGGGCATCGTCACCAAGTGGTCCGACGACGCCGAGGGCGGCTACGGCGTCTTCATCGACGCCGAGGGCCGGCTCGCGCTCCGGCTCGGCGGCGAGGACGGCGCCACCGAGACGCTGCACGCGGAGCCGCCGCTGCGCGCGTGGCGGTCCGCGATCCCCGGCGCCGCCAGACCCCGGCCGCACGGGGTTCGCACCTCCTGGTACTTCGCGGCGGTGAGCTACGACGCCGCCACCGGGCGGGTGGTCTTCGTGCAGCGCCCCCGGACCGGATTCCCCGGCGACGCGACGCGGGCCACGGTGGAGCGGACCGCGGCGGTACGGGCGGTCGGGCCGAACGATCTGCCGCTGCTGATCGCGGCGCACTGGACGCACACCGGCGGGAGGCGGTCGGCCGCCGGGCACTACAACGGCAAGATCGACAACCCCCGGATCTACGATCGCGCCCTCCGCGCGGCCGAGATCGACGCCATCGAACAGGGCGGCGGGCCGGGCGACGCGCTGGCCGACTGGGACTTCTCCGCCGACGTCGAATCGGAGACCGTGCGCGACCGTTCGCCGCGGGAATTGCACGGGCGGACGGTCAACGCCCCCACCCGCGCCGTCACGGGACACACCTGGAACGCAACGGTGATGGATTTCAAGCACGCGCGCGACCAGTACGGCGCCATTTACTTCCACGACGACGACCTCGTCGACGCCGGCTGGGACGTCGGATTCGAGCTCCGGATTCCGGACGACCTCGCGAGCGGCATCTACGCCGCCCGGTTGCGAACCGCGACGAGCGAAGACCACGTGCCGTTCTTCGTCCGGCCGCGACGGGGGACGACGACCGCCCGCATCGCGTTCCTCGTCCCGACGTTCAGCTATCTCGCCTACGCCCGCACCGGCCGCGAGGGAGAGGGTCAATTGAGCCTGTACTCCACCCACACCGACGGCAGCGGCATCGCCTACTCGTCGGCGCTGCGGCCGATCACCAACATGCGGCCGAAGATCACCACCCGCAACCCCTGGCAGTTCATGGCGGATACGCACCTGGTGGACTGGTTCGACGCCAGGGGCTTCGACGTCGACGTCATCACCGACCACGATCTCCACCACGAAGGCGTGGCGCTGATCGAGCCCTACAACGTCGTCCTCACCGGGACGCATCCCGAGTACACGTCGGTGCAGATGCTCGACGCCCTGGAGGCGTACCTGACCGGGGGCGGCCGCCTCATGTACATGGGCGGCAACGGGTTCTACTGGATCACCAGCCTGGACCCGACGGGGCGGTTCATCGAGGTCCGCCGCGAGCACGGAACCGAGCACTGGCAGGGCGCGCCCGGCGAGACCTACCATGCCACGACCGGGGAGTTCGGCGGCCTCTGGCGGTTCCGCGGCCGGGCGCCGCAGATGCTGGTGGGCGTCGGATTCACCGCCCAGGGATTCGACCGCAACTCGCCGTTCCGGCGGATGCCGGGCAGCTTCGATCCGCGCGCCGCGTTCATCTTCGAGGGGCTCGACGAGGACGCGCTGATCGGCGAGCACCCGTCGCTGGTCCTCGACGTCGGCGCGGCCGGCTCGGAGCTCGACCGGGTCGACTACGCCCTCGGATCACCGGCCCACACGCTGATCCTGGCCCGGTCGTTCGGGCACTCGGACGCCTACCAGCACGTGGTCGAGGAGGTCAACACGTCGGACTCGCGGCAGGGCGGGACCGAGAACGTCCTCGTTTACGCCGACATGGCGTACCTGGAATACCCGAACGGCGGCGCCGTGTTCTCGACCGCCTCCATCGCCTGGAGCGGCAGCCTGTCCTACAACGGCTACGACAACGACGTCTCGCGGATCACGGAGAACGTCCTGCGGCGGTTCGCCGACGACGAGCCGATCCCGTGGCCGAGCGGCACGGATCCGGACGCGGCCCGGTGAGGGGGCCGCAGGAGATGCGACCCCGGCGCTCCGGGACCGGGCCGCGCGATCACCCGGACTACAGGCTTCCTGTCAGTGGGTTCCGGAGCCGGCCGGCGTGATCGAGGCGTGGCGGACGAGCGGCCGTTCGTCGATCGGCAGGTGAATCACGGCGGCGGCGAGGCCCAGGGCGACGCCGGCCCACCAGACGCCGTCGTAGGAACCGGTCGCGTCGAAGAGCCGGCCGCCCAGCCAGACGCCGAGGAAGCTGCCGAGCTGGTGGCTGAGGAAGACCACCCCGAACAGCGTGGCCAGGTAGCGCACGCCGAAGATCTGGCCGACGATGCCGGTCGTCAGGGGCACCGTCGAGAGCCACAGCACCCCCATGACGGCGGCGAACAGGTAGATGACGGCGGCCGTCTTCGGCAGCAGCAGCAGCGCCGTGATCGCCACCGCGCGCAGCGCGTAGATGGTGCTCAGCCCGCATTTCTTGCTCCAGCGCTGGCCGGCCGCGCCGGACGCGAACGAGCCGAGGATGTTGAACAGGCCGATGACCGCGATCGCCCCCGCCCCGACCGACGCCGAGAGGCCGAGGTCGCGGACGTAGGCCGGGAAATGCACCGTGATGAAGGCGACGTGGAAGCCGCAGACGAAGAAGCCGGTGGTCAGCAGCGCGTAACCGCGGTGGCCGAACGCCTCGCGGAGGGCGGCCGGCAGCGACTGCTCGGACGCCGGCGCCGCGCCCCGCACGGCCGGCGATCCCGGCAGCAGGAACGCCAGCGGCGCGATCAGGAGCGCCGACGCGGCCAGGAACAGCAGCGCCGTCTGCCACCCGTACGCGGAGATGAACGCCTGGCCGAGCGGCGAGAAGACGACCTGCCCGGACGATCCGGCCGCGGTGCCCAGCCCCAGGGCCAGCGAGCGCCGCTCGGCGCCCACCACTTTCACCATGGCCGCGAGCGCAATGGAGAATGCGGTGAACGCCACCCCGACGCCCACCAGGACGCCGGCCGTCAAGTGCAGCATGCCGGAGCTCTCGGCGGTCGTCATCCCCCAGATGCCGGCGGCGTAGATCGCGGCCCCCGCCGCCAGCACCCGCGGCGACCCGAAGCGGTCGCTGAGCGCGCCGGCGAACGGCAGGGCCATGCCCCACAGGAGGTTCTGGATCGCCAGGGCCAGTGCGAACGTCTCGCGGCCCCAGCCCCGCGCCGTGGTCATCGGCTCCAGAAAGAGCCCGAAGATCGACCGCGCGCCGAAGCCGAGCATGGCGATCGCGCACGCCGCGGCGATGACCAGCGCCGGCGTCCGCCAGCGGGGCGCGTGGCCGCCGTCGTGCGGGATGGCGGTCGAGCCGTTCGTCATCGATGGAGCGCTCCCTGCCCCGTGTCTGCGCGTCGCCCAATCCGCGGCTCTTCCCACCGCGGCTGGTCATTCAACAACATGTCGACCGTGAATGCCAAACCCGATGACGGCGGGAATCAGTCGTCGCCGGCGAGCAGTTCTTCGTACACGGCGGCATACTCCGCGGCGGTGCGGTCCACGGAAAAGTCCCGGGCCATGGCGTTCGCCATGAGCCGCCGCCACGCCGCGGGCCGGCTGCGGCAGTCGAGAGCCCGGCCGACGGCCTCCACCAGCGCCGCGGACGAATAGTCCTCGAACAGGAAGCCCGTGCCCTGGCCGGTCGCCTCATCGAAGGGCGTCACGGAATCCCTGAGGCCTCCGGTGGCGCGCACGATGGGGATCGTGCCGTAGCGCAGGCTGTAGAGCTGGTTGAGGCCGCTCGGCTCGTACCGCGACGGCATCAGGAAGGCGTCGCTGCCCGCCTCGACGACGTGGGCCAGCTCCTCGTCGAAGCCGATGCGGACGGCCATGCGACCCGGAGCGCGTCGAGCGAAACCGGTGAGCGCCCGCTCGTGGTGCGGGTCGCCGGCGCCCAGGACCACGAGCTGCAGATCGAGCGACAGCAGGGCGTCGAGGGCGCCGGCCAGGATGTCGACGCCCTTCTGATCGACGAGCCGGGCGACCATGCCCACGACAGGCGTGTCCGCCGGCGGCAGATCCAGCCGCCGTTGCAGGTCCCGCTTGCAGTCGCGCTTGCCCTCCGGAGCCGCGCTGGAGTAGCGCCGGGCGATGAAGTCGTCGGCGGCGGGGTCCCAGACACCATAATCGGCGCCGTTCATGATCCCCAGCAGATCGCGAGCCCGCTCCCTGAACACGCCCTCGAGACCACGGCCCTGCTCCGCGGTCGCGACCTCCTCGGCGTAGCTGGGGCTCACGGTGGTCAGCCGGTCGGCGAGCGTCAGGCCCGCCTTCAGGAAGCTGATGCGGCCGTGGAACTCGAAGTGCGGCCGGTAATGGGCGGGGTCCACCTGGAGGCGGGGGAACGCACCGGCGTCGAACAGTCCCTGATAGCCGACGTTGTGCACGGTGAAGAGCGTGCGGGTGGCGGACAGGGACGGGTAATGGCGCGGCCGCGTCCGCAGGTACGCCATGGCGAGGCCCGCCTGCCAGTCGTGGCCGTGCAGCACGTCGGGCGGTCCCGCGTGCGAGAGCAGCGCGAGGGCGGCGCGGGAGAAGAAGGCGAACCGATCGGCGTTGTCGGGGTGGTCCGCGGCGCCGTGGCCGTACAGACCGTCACGGTCGAAGAACCGATCGGCCCGGATGAAACAGACGGGCGTGGCGTCCCCGGCGACGCCCGTCAGGACGCCGGCGCGCTCGACACCGGCGGCGGCCGGAACGTCGATGGTCATCCCGGTCGCGGCGACGTCGCTGCGGCCCAGTACGCAACGGTAGGCCGGCAGGACGAGCGTCACGTCGAGCCCCCGGCGGGTAAGCGCGACCGCCAGCGAGCCGACCATGTCGGCCAGGCCGCCCGTCTTGGCGAACGGCGCCGCCTCGGAGCTGACGATCGCCACGCGCACGGCCATGAGCCTCCTTCGCACCGAGAGTGTAACGAGTCGTGTCGAACGCGGCGGAACCGTCGCTCGTGGCGGACGACCGCCGGCGCCCTCCCCAGCGCCCCGGCGAGTCGCCTCGAGCGCGGCCTTCGCCGTGCGCACACGGGTCCGCCGTGCGTAGTAGTATCGGCTGCCGACGTCCCGCGGCCGCTCCCGGCGCGCCGACGACCACACGCCATGACGACCGGAATCTCCGACGGCGCCCCGGACCCACCCTGCGAGCCCGCCGGCGGTTGACCCGTGCATGGAGCCGCGGCGCCGTTCCTGACCGACTACGACCTGCACCTGCTGGCCGAGGGAACCCACTACCGGAGCTACGACAAGCTCGGCGCCCACCTCACGCAACACGACGGCGACGGCGGCGCGCACTTCGCGGTGTGGGCGCCCAACGCGCGCCGCGTGGCCGTCGTCGGCGACTTCAACGGCTGGGACGCGGCGGCCCACCCGCTGCAGCTTCGGCCGGAGGCGGGGGTCTGGGAGACGTTCGTTGCGGGGGTCGACAGCGGCGCGCTGTACAAGTACCTCGTCACGCCGAAGGACCGCGGCGCCGCCGTCGAGAAGGCCGATCCCTACGCGTTCGCGGCCGAGCTCCGGCCCGGGACCGCGTCGAAGGTCTGGGAGCTGGCGGGTTACGAATGGGGCGACGCCGACTGGATGACGGCGCGCGCGGCTCGCAACGCGCACGACGCCCCCATCTCCATCTACGAGGTGCATCTCGGCTCCTGGATGCGGGCGCCGGGCCGGGGCGGCTGGCTGACCTACCGCGACCTTGCCGGCCGGCTGGCCGACCACGTGGCCGACCTCGGTTTCACGCACGTCGAGCTGCTGCCGATCGCCGAGCATCCGCTGGACGAGTCGTGGGGCTACGGAACGCTCGGCTACTTCGCGCCGACGAGCCGCTTCGGGGCGCCGCAGGAGTTCATGGGACTGGTCGATACGCTGCACCGGCGGGGCATCGGCGTCCTCGTCGACTGGTCCGCCGCGCACTTTCCGAAGGATGACCACGGCCTGGCCCGCTTCGACGGCACCTGCCTCTACGAGCACGCGGACGCGCAGCAGGCCGAGCACCCGCACTGGGGCTCGCTGATCTTCAACTACGGCCGCCGCGAGGTCGGCAACTTCCTTATCGCAAGCGCGCTCTTCTGGCTCGGGAAGTACCACCTCGACGGCCTGCGCGTCGACGCCGTCTCGTCGATGCTCTACCTCGACTACGGGCGCGAGGCCGGGGAGTGGGTCCCGAACGTGCACGGCGGGAACGAGAACCTGGACGCCGTGGACTTCCTGCGGCGCCTGAATCAGCGCGTCCACGCGGAGCACCCCGGCGTCATGATGGTGGCCGAGGAATCGACCGCCTGGCCGCGGGTGACCCGACCGACCGACGCCAGCGGGCTCGGATTCGGTTTCAAGTGGAACATGGGCTGGATGAACGACACGTTGCGGTACATGTCGCGGGACCCCGTCCACCGCGGCCACCACCACGACGCGCTCACTTTCGGCTTGGTCTATGCCTTCAGCGAGAACTTCATCCTGCCGCTCTCGCACGACGAGGTCGTTCACGGAAAGGGCTCGCTGCTGGCCCGCATGCCGGGCGACGAGTGGCAGCGGCACGCCAATCTGCGTCTGCTCTGCGGCTACACGGTCGGCCACCCCGGCAAGCAGCTCCTCTTCATGGGCGGCGAGTTCGCGCAGGAACGGGAATGGGCGCATGCCGAGAGCCTCGACTGGCATTTGCTGGAGAGACCGCTCCACGGCGGTCTGCGCGCCTGGGTGCGCGACCTGCATCGGTTCCAGCGCGCCGAGCCGGCCCTGCACGAGCTGGACGCGGATCCGTCCGGCTTCGAGTGGATCGAGTGCGACGACCGCACCGGCAGCGTGCTGAGCTTCCTCCGCCGCGGGCGCCGCGGGCGGCCGGTCGCCGTCGTCTGCAACTTCACGCCGGTCACGCGGCTCGACTACCGGATCGGCGTCCCGCACGGCGGCGCATGGCTCGAACGGCTCAACAGCGACGGCGCCTGCTACGGCGGCGGCGGTTGCGGCAATCTCGGAGGCGTCGTCGCCGAGGCGGCGCCGTCGCACGGACGCCCGTTCTCCCTGCGCCTGACGCTGCCGCCGCTCGGTGTGCTATTCTTGAAGTCGGACTGACGACGGACCCTCAGGCGTTCCTTCCCGGACAGTACCAGGATCGGTCGGCTCCGCAGTTTCGTGCGTTCCCCGGGTGACGGTTACGCACAGAAATGTCGCAGCAGTGCCGTGCGGCGACATTGTCGTGGTTGCCGTACGCGGCGCGCGAGCCCGGCAGCCCGGCGCGACGGACCGTATCTGCTTGACAAGGTGGACGTTCCGGTCCGCGGGACAGCCCGTTCCGGGCAGCGGCGCGGTTCTTGCTTGCAAGCACTGTCGTTCGGCCGCCGTCCGCCGCTCCGCATCGGTTCGAGATGGACAGGAACGGAACGCGCCCGACACGAATCGGAAACACCGCGGCGGTAGCCTTGAACCGGACCGGTTCGGATTCCGCGTTTCCCGCCGTGGTCGAGGAGAGAGCAAAATGAAGACGCCAACGGCGCAACCGATGGCGGTCGTGCTGGCCGGCGGCGACGGCATGCGTCTGCGGCCGCTGACCGAGCGCTGGCTCGGCCGGCACGTTCCGAAGCAGTACTGCACGTTCGCGGGGACGCGGTCGATGCTCGACCACACCCTCGATCGGGCCGCGGGCGTGTGCGACCCGAGCCGCATCCTGACGGTGGTCGGCCGCCACCACCGGGACGTGCTCCGCTCCCGCGCGCCGCGCGCGACGGACGGGACGTTCATCGAGCAGCCGGCCAATCTCGACACGGCGCCCGGCGTGCTGCTCGGACTGATCCATGCCATGCACCGGGACCCCGACGCCACCGTGGTCGTCCTGCCGTCGGACCACTTCGTGTACCCGGAGTGGCGTTTCGTGGCGAAGCTGCAGGCGGCGATTCAGGCGGCGGAGCGTCTCGACGACCGGATCCTCCTGCTGGGAGCGGCGCCGACCGACGTCGAGGACGAGTACGGCTGGATCGTTCCGTCCGACGACCTCGGACGCCAGCCGGCGCACCGCGTGTCCGCCGTGGAGTCCTTCGTCGAGAAGCCCGCGCCGCCGGAAGCGGCGCGGCTCTACGAGCGCGGCGCCCTGTGGAACACCCTGGTCATGGTGGCGCGCGCCCGCGCACTGTGGGAGCTCGCCTGCGACCGGCTTCCGGGCCTGATTCCCTTCTTCGCGGTGCTGCAGGCGGCCATCGGCACGCCGCAGGAGCGGGAGGTGCTCGACGAGGTGTACGAGACCATGCCGCGGGTCAATTTCTCCTCCGAGCTGCTCGAACGCGCGTCCGACCGCATCGCGATGCAGTCGCTCGACGACGTCCTGTGGAACGACTGGGGACATCCTCTGCGCATCGTCGAATCCCTGCTGGCGATCGGCAGGCAGCCCGCCTTCAGCCTCCGGCTCCTGGACACGGAGCCGGGGCGGCGGCGTGACCTCCGGCCGGCGGCGCCGGCGGGCGCCGACGCCGTTCCGGAAGCCGCCGCGAGCTGATGCGCCGGTCGGTCAGGGACGGTGGCGCGCGAGAATGCCGAGCGCCGCCGCCACCTCCGGGATCTGCACGAGCGCCTCCAGCCCGTGGCGCGCCCGGCGCCGCCAGTTGGGATGCTCTCCGGGTCCGGTGCCGGGGACGTTCTGCGGGCGCGGCTCGAGCCACAGATCCTCGAGGTTGACGATCACGGTGCTCGCGGCGCTGCGCGCGAGGTGCTCGAGGCACGCCAACAGGAGATCCGTATCCGCGGCCTCCCGAGGCGGCGGATTCTCCACCGGGGAGCCGCCCCTGCCCGCTCCTGCGCCGCCTGTCCCCGGCGTCCGATCCGCGTGCTCGTCCGGTTCGCCGTGGGAACCGCGCCCCAGGGCGCGGCGCAATGCGGCCACCGCCTCCCGGCGGCGGCGATGCTCCTGCCCGGCGCGCCCGGCTCGGAGGACGCCGCGCTCGACGCGCTCGTCGATGTCCCGGCCCGCAACGAAGCCCGCGAACGTCGCGGTGTCGTGGGTGTTCAGGCAGGCGAACGCCCGCCTGGGGACGCGGGCGAGCGGATCCGCGGTGCCCGGCGTGATCCCGAACTGCGCAACGTGGAGCCGAGCCAGCCCGTGACGCGACAGCGCCGCGTTCACGTAGCGGGGCACCGTCCCGAGATTCTCCCCCACCACCCGCGTCCGGTGCCGGTGCGATTCCAGGCAGACGATCGCGTAGAGTTCGTCGGCCGGATAGTGGACGTAGACGCCGTCCGCCGCCGCGCCGCCGCGCGGGATCCAGAACAGGCGATGGAGGCCCATCACGTGGTCGAGCCGCACCGCGGTCGCGGGCGCCATCTGGTGCGCGAGACCCGCCCGGAAGTACGCATGGGCATCCCGCCGCGCGGCCTCCGGCTGCAGCGGCGGCGCGCTCCAGTCCTGCCCGCCGGCGAAGAGCGGGTCCGGCGGGGCGCCGAGCGCGGCCCCGCGGGCGAACAGCGCGGGACGGCGCCAGACGTCGAACCCGTCGGGATGCACGCCGACCGGAACGTCGAGAAAGAGGCCGGCGCCCCCCGCGCCGGCGCCGGCCGCGAGCTGCGCGATCTGCCGGGCCGCCGCCCACTGCGCGTAGAGGTGGTAGCGGATCGCGTCTCGATCGGCCGACTCCACGTGAATGTCAGCGGGCGGCATGGCCGCCGGCCACGCCGGCCAGGGTCGCCCCAGCCGCTCGCAGATCGCGCGGAAGGCCGCGTACTCCCGGGCAACGGGATGCTGCTGCACCCAGGTCCGGAACTCCTTCCGGCGTTGATCGGGGCGTTCATCGAGCGAGCGGGCCAGCAGCTCGATCACCCGCCGCCGGAGCGCCGTCACCGCTCGATAGTCGACGAGGGACTCGGTCCGCAGCGCATCGACCCGCCGTCGAAAAGCCGGTGACGCCACCAGGCGTTGCGCTGCGCTGCACCGCTCGAACTCCGGCAGCCGCCGCGGGTCGACGTGGAGCTCGTTCCAGAACAGCCGGCTCACGGGCAGATACGGACTCGGCTCGAACGGACACTCGCCAAGGAAGGCGGCCAGGGCCGGGAGCAGGGCGAATGTCCGCCCTCCCCGCGAGCCGATCCACCTGGCCAGCGCATCCAGGTCCGTGAAGTCGCCGACGCCCCAACTGCCGGCCGAGTGCAGCGCGTGGAGCGGGAGAAAAGCGCCCCATGCGCGTTCGCCGTCGTCGTAGGCCCGCACCGGCGCCGCGACCACCAGGGCTCGCCAGGCACGATCAGCGGCGTCAACGAGCAGATCGTGATAACCGTCGGGCAGCCGATCGGGAAGCGCCAGGCGCCTGGAAACGTACCGCATCCCGTCGACGACCGCCGAACCGACGGCCGGCGCGTCGCCGGACCTGACCGTCCAGGAGCGCGTCCGCCCGTCCTCCAGGCGCAGGCGGCAGCGCGCGAGGATCCGGCGGGGCGTCTCCTGCATCCGCAGCAGAAAGTCGGCGCGCCGCCCGCCCCAGGCGACCAGCACCGGCTCGACCGGGCGGGTCCACAGCGCGCGGATCCGCGCCGCCGTCGCGGTACGCAGATCGGCGGGGCGGGCCGCGCCGAGCGGCGCGCCCAGCGCCCGCAGGATGGCGCGGACGGCATCCGGCGGGGCGCGGCGCCACAGGCCGCATCCGTCGCGGTACGTCGTCTGCACCCCATGGAGCCGCGCCAGCCGCTGCAACGTCGGCCGCTCACCATCCGCCACGCGTCGAGCCTAGCAGCCCGGCAGCCCTGGCAGCCCGTCCGCGGAGCTCTCTCTATGGCTGCCCTGCAGCGACTCGAGTGGCCGCCGGCGGCGGCTCCGGCCGGGGCGAGAGGAACACGACCAGCGACCGGGCCGGCAGGGCATACACGCCTTCGGGGCGGGTTCCGGTCGCGGCCGGCGCATCGTGAGCCGCCGAGCCTCTCGCGCGCCGGTCGGAGTCCGCCGTTTCCAGCACGCGCGTCCATGCCGCGCCGGGGCCCGGTCGGGGCAAGGTGAACGGCACTTCCCGGTCTTGTGCGTTCAGCAGGATCAACAGCGTGTCGTCGACCATGCGTCCTCCGCGCGCGTCCGTCTCCTCGATCGCGTCCCCGGCCAGGAGGGCGCCCAGGCACTTCACCGACGCGCTGTTCCACGCCTCGTCGGTCATCTCCCGGCCGTCCGGACCGAACCAGCTCAGGTCCCCCGCCGCGCCGCCGCGCGTACGCCGCCCCCCCGGGAAGCGCCGTCGGCGCAGCGCCGGGTGATCGCGGCGGAAGCGGATGGTCCGGCGCACGAACGCCAGCAGCTCGCGGTCCGCCGGCGCCAGGTTCCAGTCGAACCAGCTCGTCTCGTTGTCCTGGCAGTAGGCGTTGTTGTTGCCGAGCTGCGTGCGGCCCAGCTCGTCGCCGCCGCAGAGCATCGGGACGCCCTGCGACAGCAGGAGCGTCGCGAGGAAGTTCCGCTTCTGACGGGCCCGCAGCGCCCGAATCTCCGGGTCCGACGCGGCTCCCTCCACCCCGCAGTTCCAGCTCAGATTGTCGCCGGAACCGTCGCCGTTCGATTCGCCGTTCGCCGCGTTGCGCTTCTTCTCGTAGCTGACCAGATCGTCGAGGGTGAAGCCATCGTGGGCGGTGACGAAGTTGATGCTCGCGGACGGCGGCCGGCCGCCGCCCTCGTAGAGGTCGCTGCTGCCGGCGAGGCGCGTAGCCAGCGCCGGAACCTGTCCTGCGTCTCCGCGCCAGAAGCGGCGCACCGTGTCGCGATACCGATCGTTCCATTCCCTCCAGCGGCCCGGGAAGTTCCCCCCCTGATACCCGCCGGCCCCCGGGTCCCACGGTTCGGCGATCAGCTTCACCTGCGAGAGGGCGGGATCCTGATGGATGACGTCGAAGAACGCGGCGCGCCGGTCGAACCCGGGCTCCCCGCGCGCGAGCGTGCTCGCGAGGTCGAAGCGGAAACCGTCGACGTGCATCTCCAGCACCCAGTAGCGCAGGCTGTCCATGATCAACTGCAGGACTCGCGGGTGCCTGACGTCGAGGGCGTTGCCGCAGCCGGTGAAGTCGAGGTACGCACCGGCGTCGTCCGGCGCGAGGCGGTAGTAGGACCGGTTGTCGATGCCGCGCAGCGAGAGCGTCGGCCCATCGCGGCCGCCCTCCGCGGTGTGGTTGTAGACGACGTCCAGGATCACTTCGAGTCCCGCGGCGTGAAGCTGCCGCACCATCGTCTTGAACTCCGCCGCCGCACGGCCGGGCGACGTCGCATACCGCACGTCCGGCGCCAGGCAGGCCAGCGTGTTGTAGCCCCAGTAGTTCGTCAGCCCGGCGTGGACCAGGCGCCGCTCGCTCGCCGCCTGCTGGACGGGCAGCAGCTCGACGGCCGTCACCCCGAGATCCTCGAAGTGGCGGATCGCCGCGTCCGAGGCCAGCCCCGGGTAGGTTCCGCGAAGCCGCTCGGGGACGTCCGGATGACGCGCCGTGAAGCCCTTGACGTGGACCTCGTAGATGACCGTCTCGTGCCAGGGAATCCGCGGGTGCCTGTCGTCGCCCCACTCGAAGGCCGGGTCGAGCACCGCGGCCAGCGGCGCGTACGGCGCGCTGTCCCGCCGGTCCGCCGTCAGGTCGCCGTCGGGATGGTCGAGCCGATGGCCGTAGACCGCATCGTGCCAGCGCAGGGCGCGGCCAATGCGCTTCGCGTACGGATCGAGGACCACCTTCGCGGGGTTGAAGCGATGACCCGCCCCCGGGTCATAAGGCCCGCTCACCCGGTAGCCGTACAACTGCCCCGGCCGCACGCCGGGCAGATAGCCGTGCCACACGAGGTCGGTCCGCTCCGGGAGCGCGATGCGCGCCGTCTCCCGCGTTGCATCCGGGCTGTCGAACAGACAGAGCTCGACTTCGTCGGCATGCTCCGAGAAGATCGCGAAGTTGACGCCCGTCCCGTCCCAGGTCGCCCCGAGGGGGTACGGCCTGCCCGGCCATCCGGTGGATGCGGTGGAACTCGCCATGGCGGGTCATCGCGGTACCGGCCGGTGCGCTCCCGTCCGCGCAGGTTCGCTGACTGTTCGCGCCGCCGCTTTCGTCTCGGGCTCCCGGCGTTGTGTCGCGGCCGGGGATGCAGCGATACGCCGGCAGGACCAGCGTCGCGTCGACGCCCCGGCGGGCAAGCGCGGCCCCGGCGGGCCGACCATGTCCGCCAGGCCGCCCGTCCTCGCGAACGGCGCCGCCTCCGAGCTGGCGACCGCGACGCGCCCGGCACCAGCGGATGCCGTCAGGCCGACTCGGCGAGGGCCGCTTCGCGAGAGTCCCTGATCGGGATGATCCGGTCGAAGCCGCTGATCCGGAAGACTTCCTCGATGTGGTTCTTCATGGCGCACAGGATGAGCGTCCCCTCGCCCGCCTGCAGCGCCTTGGCGGCGATCAGGAGCACCCGCATGCCGGAGCTGCTGATGAAATCGAGACGGCTGAAGTCGACGATCAGGCGCCGCTCCCCGCCGCTCACGTGCTCCATGACAACGGCCTCGAACGAGCGCGCATTCCCGCTGTCCAGACGTCCGACCGGCGACAGCACCAGCACGTCGTCGTTCCGTTCTTCCGCGACTTCCATGTCCATCGATGCACCTCGTCGCCCGCCCGGCCGTCACCCGGCCGCCGGCGTGAGATCGTGTTCCAGGGTCAATCGGTTCTTCCCGTCCGCGTACTCGTACCGCACGCGGTCGGCCAACGTCTTGACCAGATGCAGCCCCAGGCCGCCGATCGGCCGCTCGCCGACCGGTGACGACACGTCGGGCTTCGCGCTCCGCGTCGGATCGAACCGCGCGCCGTTGTCCGCGAACGACAGGACCAGCCGGGTGGCGCTGACCCGCAGGGAGATCTCGATCTGCGGCCGGGCGACCCCTCGGAGGCCGTAGCTGACCGTGTTGGCGATCAACTCGTCGAGCGCCAGGTTGATCAGGTAGACCTGCTGTTCGGGCAGGCCGTTGGCGTCCCCGAACGCCTCCACCAGGCGCGACAGTTCGCGGACCTCCGACAAGCGGGCCGGAATCGTGACGTGCAGCTCGTCAGCCATGCGATCGTGTTCTCGCGCGCGAATCGCTACCGTAGCAACTCCGACCGGCGCATCGCAAACCGGCGGGCGGTCACCGGCGCCCGGCTCCCGGACGCCGCCGCATCGATCGCCCCCTGCGACGCCGCCGTGAACAGCGCCGCCGCCACCCCCTCGCCGCCGCATGCCCGCCTTGACGCGGCTGCTCCCGGTCCACGACGATCCACGGGCGCCGCCCACGGCGCTCATCGCGAGGCATGCACCCGACCACACGACACGTCGACCCGACGGAAACCCTGAAGGTCGGCGTCCGGCAGCTCCAGACCCGGATGGGGGTGGACGTCTGCTCGATCTACCTGCTCGAATCGGACCGCACCCACCTCGTCCTGGCCGCCACCGTCGGCCTGCGCCCGGAGAGCGTCGGCAAGGTCCGGATGGAACTCCACGAGGGTCTGGCGGGGCTGATCGCCGAGCAGTTGCGGCCGATCGAGGTGCCGAACGTCAAGCGGCACCCGCGCTTCAAGCACTTCGCGGAGACCGGCGAGGATCCGTACTACGCGTTCCTGGGCGTCCCCCTGATCGACCGGGAACTGCTGCAGGGCGTGTTGATCGTACAGACCATCGAAGAGCGCAGCTTCTCGGACGACGAGATCGCCTCGCTGCTCCTGGCCGCGGGCGAGATCAGTCCGATCGTCGCGCAGGTGCGCGAACGCGATCAGTCCCTCGGCCCGCTCCAGCGCCGCCTCTGGGCGCTCGCGCGGAACATGTGGTGGAGCTGGGACGCCAGCGCCATGAGCCTGTTCCAGGACCTCGATCCGGCGCGCTGGGAAGAGTTGGGGCGCAACCCGGTGGCGCTGCTGTCGGAGATGCCCCTCGACGATCTCGACGAACGCATCGGCGACCTCGCGCTGGCCCACCGGATCAACCACACCTTCCGCCGGCTGCAGGAGTACCGCGAGCGTCGCGCCACGTGGGGCGACACGCACGCCGGCGTGCTGCGGCGCCAGCCGGTGGCGTACTTCTCGGCCGAGTTCGGGATCCACGAATCGCTGCCGATCTACTCGGGCGGCCTGGGGGTGCTGGCCGGCGACCACATCAAGAGCGCCTCGGATCTGGGCGTCCCGCTCGTCGGCGTGGGCCTGTTCTACGGCCAGGGCTACTTCCGCCAGCGGCTCGACGCCTCCGGCTGGCAGCAGGAGGAATACGCGGAGGTGGACGTCTCCCGACTGCCGCTGGAACCGGCGGCGGGATCCGACGGCGAGGCGATCGTGACGGCGATCGAGACCCGCAGCGGGACCCTGCGCGCCCGGGTGTGGCGGGCGGCCGTCGGACGGCGCACCCTGCTGCTGCTCGATTCGGACGTCGAGGGCAATACGCCGGACGACCGGGCGCTGACGGCGCGGCTCTACGGCGGCGACGTACGGGTCCGGATCCGGCAGGAGCTGCTGCTCGGCATCGGCGGCCTGCAGGCGCTGCACGCGCTGGGCATCACGCCGGGCGTCTTCCACCTGAACGAGGGCCACAGCGCCTTCGCGGTGCTCGAGGCGATACGCCGGCGCATGGAGCGCGAGGGCGTCGATTTCGACACCGCGGTCCGGCAGGTCGCCCGGCGCACCGTCTTCACGACGCACACGCCGGTGCCGGCCGGACACGACAGCTTTCCGGCGGACCTGGTCGACGAGCACCTGGGACCGCTGCGCGACGCGCTCGGCATCTCCCCCGAACGGCTCTTGAGCCTCGGGCGGGTGAATCCGGAGGACACGGGCGAGGAGTTCTGCATGACGGTGCTGGGACTGCGGGTCTCCCGCCGCGCGAACGCCGTGTCGTCCCTGCACGGCAACGTCACCCGGCACATGTGGACCGGCCTGTGGGGCGACCGCCCGGAGGAGGACGTGCCCATCGGCCACATCACCAACGGGATCCACGTGCCGAGCTGGCTGGCGCCGCAGATACAGCAGTTGTACGACCGGCACCTTCCCTCGGAGGTCGCCCGGGAAGACGCGTTCCCGGAGATCTCGGCCGGCATCGAGAACGTCAGCGACGGCGCGCTATGGGAGACCCACGTGGCCCTCAAGATCCGCCTCCTCGACGCCGTGCGACGGCGGGTCCTGCGCGAGGCGGCGCGCCGCGGGGAACCCGCCGTCGTCCTGGAGCAGTTGTCCCATGCGCTGAGCCGGGACGCCCTGACCATCGGCTTCGCCCGCCGCGTCGCCACCTACAAGCGGGCGGCGCTGTTCCTGCAGGATCCGGACCGCCTGGCGAACCTCGTCAACGACCCGCAGCGCCCCATCCAGTTCGTGATCGCCGGCAAGGCGCACCCGCGCGACGAGCCGGCGAAGGGCGTGCTGCGGCAGATCCACGAGCTGAGCCGCGATTCCCGCTTCCTCGGCAAGCTGGTCTTCCTGGAGGACTACGACATCAGCCTCGGCCGGCAGCTCGTCCAGGGGGTCGACGTCTGGCTCAACAATCCCCGCCGGCCGCAGGAGGCGTCCGGCACGAGCGGGCAGAAGGTCCTGCTGAACGGCGGCCTGAACCTGTCGGTCCTCGACGGCTGGTGGGCGGAGGCCTACGACGGCGCGAACGGGTTCGCCATCGGGATGGGCGAGACGCACACGTCTCCCGAGGCGCACGATCGGCGCGACGCGGAAGAATTGCTGCGGGTGCTGGCCGACGAGGTCGTTCCGCTCTTCTACGACCGCGACCCGGACGGCGTGCCGCGCGCCTGGACGGCGCGGATGAAGCGGGCGATCCACAGCCTGGGCTGGCGGTTCAACGCCGACCGCATGGTGATGGACTACGTGCGCCTCTGCTACCTGCCGGCCGCCGGCGGGCTGTCGAGCGACATGGCGCGCCGGTGAGCCTGCCCAACAGGTGCAGGGCGAGCGGGGTACAATCTCGGTAAGCGAGCCGCGACGCGGCCGGGGCGGGGTTGACGCACATGGCAGTCATGCTGTCCGAGACGTACGAGGCGCTCAGGGAAGCGGGCGCGTCCGAAGCACGCGCGCGCGCCGCCGCCGAGGAGATCGCCGCGTTCGAATCGAGGCTGATTCGCGTCGAGACCAAGCTCGACATGGTGCTCGGCGGCACCGTGGCGACCATCGTCGGCATCGTCACGCTCGTGGTCCGTTCCTTCATGAGTTGAACCTCGGGGGCTTGCCGGCCGCCGGCGCGCCGCGCGCCCGGCGAACGCGGCTCTATCCACCGCCACCGAGCCGCCGCCTCGACTCCTCGATCTCCGCCCGTTGGGCTTCGATGATCTCGTCCCTCGCCGCGAGAGCCTCCCGCTGTTCCGCGAGGGCCCGCTGCTGTTCCGCGGGATCGCCGGGGCCGGCTACGCCGCGGCGAGCCGCTCGCCCGGCGCGCCGTGCGGGATATTCCGCGCGCACGCGGACGATTCCGCAACCTGGAGCCACGTGGGAAATAGTTCGCGGACGGTGCGCGCGCGACGCCGGTCTGGAATCACGCCCGGCGAACGGGCCGGGCAGCTCGCGTCCGGCGGCGCGCGCCGCGCGTGCGACCTGTCATCGCCCGGCGCGCCCGGTGAACGGACATGCCGGTTTCCGGCGGCATGGAACTTGCTGTACCTGCTGCCGATGGCGCTCTTCACTACCGGTGGTCGTTGCCGTATCCCCGCTTGGTGTCTGCTGCCCGTCGTGCCGGCCCTGGCCGCGTGCGGGGGCCGGGACGCCCCGCCCGAGGCGGCCGAGGCTTCTTCCTGCGTCGGATGTCATCGCGAGGCGACGCCGAACATCGTCACGGACTGGGAGCTGAGCCGGCACAGCGCGACGGGCGTCGATTGCGTCCTGTGTCACGGCGACGGACACAGCTCGGCGGAGGACGTGGCCCGGGTCACGATGGCGACCCTGGAAACGTGCGCGGGCTGCCACCCGATCCAGGCGGAGCAGTTCGGGGGCGGCAAGCACGCCCTGGCATGGGCCAGCATGAACGCGATGCCGACCACGCACTGGCTGCCGATGGCGCTCACCGAGGGCATGAAAGGCTGCGGCGGGTGTCACCGTCTCGGAGTCAAGACCGAGGACGAGCTTCGGCAGTTGAAGGCGGACGGCGTCATGTTCGGCTTGGCCTCGTGCGACGCCTGCCATACGCGCCACCTGTTCTCCGTCAAGGAGGCGCGGGAACCGCAGGCGTGCCGGACGTGCCACATGGGGATCGACCACCCGCAATGGGAGATGTACTCGTCGTCCAAGCACGGCGTGCGACACCTCCTGAAGCAGAACGGCACACTCCCGGACGAGGCCGCGGCGCCCACCTGCCAGACCTGCCACATGCCGCAGGGCAACCACGAGGTGCGGACCGCCTGGGGATTCCTGGCCGTGCGCCTGCCCCTGGCGGAGGATCCCGAGTGGGCCGCCGACCAGACAACCATTCTCCAGGCGCTCGGGGTCCTGGACCCCGAGGGGAATCCGACCCCGCGCCTGGAGGTCGTGCAGCAGGCCGACGTCGTCCGGCTGACGCAGGAGGACTGGCAACGCGAGCGGGACCGCATGATCGCGGTCTGCGAAGAGTGCCACTCCGGCAACTTCGTGCGCGCGGAACTCGCGAAGGGCGACGACATGATCCGCGAGGCGGACCGCATGCTGGCCGAGGCGATCCGCATCGTCGCCGCCCTCTACACCGACGGGGTGCTGCGCAAGCCGGACCACTACGCGTACGACTACCCGGATCTGCTGGCGTTCCACGACGCGCCGTCGGTGATCGAGCAGCGCCTGTTCAGGATGCACCTGGAGCACCGGATGCGCACCTTCCAGGGCGCGTTCCACAACAACCCCGACTACTCCCTGTGGTACGGCTGGAGCGAGATGGTGCAGGACCTGACCGAGATCAGGACGCTGGCGGAGGAGCTGCGCGCGAGCCGCTAGCCGGCGGACGGAACGTCGCCCATGACCGGCGCCACCATCATCCTCATCGTTTTCGCGAGTGCCGCCCTCGTGCTCATCGGGGTCGTGGTCCGCCGGCCCGAGGCGGCGGCCACGGTCGGCGGCAAGGTGGCCGCGTTCGCGGCCCTCTTCGTGCTGCCCGGCCTCGTGCTGCTGGGCGGCGCGGCGCGGCACTACGAGCAGGCCCAGACCACGACGTTCTGCCTCTCCTGTCACTTGATGGAACCCTGGCGGGAGAGTCTGCACATCGACGATCCGCGGTTTCTGCCGGCGGCGCACTACCAGAACCGGCGGGTGCCGGTCGACCGCGCCTGCTACACGTGTCATACGAACTACACGATGTTCGGCGGCGTCGACGACAAGGTGCGGGGCTTCCGGCACGTGTGGCACACCGTGTGGGGGACGGTCTCCGATCCCGTCGCGCTGTACGAGCCGTTCGAGAACCGCGCCTGCCTGGCCTGCCATCAGGGCGGCCGATCCTACGAGGAGCAGGCCGCCCACGCGCCGTTTCTGGCCGCCCTGCGCGACGGGACGCGGTCCTGCGTCATGTGCCACAACCTGGTGCACGAGGTGGCGCACCTCGACCGGTTCCCGCGCTGGGACCCGGAGGAACCGCGGTGAGCCGGGGACGACTGCCGGGACTTCGGGACGGACTGGCCGGCCGCCTCCAGGTGTCCGGGATGTTGATCGCGTCAGGACTGGGTATCGAAATGGCCACGTTGTTCTGGAACCATCCGGTCTCGTTCTTCCTGTTCCTCAGTCTGGGCGCAGGACTCGTGAGCGCCGGCATGCTGGTGTACCTGTGGTCCGTCGTCACCCGGAGCGAGTGACCCGGCACGCCGAGAGCCCCCCGAACGGGCGGCTCTGGCGGAGGGACGGGGATTCGAACCCCGGAGCGGGTTTCCCCGCTAACGGTTTTCAAGACCGCCGCCTTCGACCGCTCGGCCATCCCTCCGCAAGACGATTATCCCTGTACGGGTTCGATCCGTTCGAGCCCGCCCATGTACGGACGCAGCGCCTCCGGCACCACCACCGACCCGTCCCGCTGCTGGCAGTTTTCCAGAATCGCCACCAGCGCGCGGCCGACCGCCACGCCGGAGCCGTTCAACGTGTGCAGGTGCTCCGGCTTCCCCTTCCCGTCGCGGCGGAAGCGGATGCCGGCGCGGCGCGCCTGGAACGCCTCCGTGTTGCTGCACGACGAGATCTCCCGGTAGGCGTCGTGCCCCGGCAGCCACACCTCCAGGTCGTAGGTCTTCGACGCGGCGAACCCCATGTCGCCGGTGCACAGCAGCACGGTGCGGTACGGCAGGCCGAGCCGCTTCAGCACCTCCTCGGCGTGCAGGGTCAGCTCCTCGTGCACGTTCCAGGACGTCTCCGGCGTGGCGAAGGCCACCAGCTCCACCTTGTCGAACTGGTGCTGGCGGATCAGGCCCCGGACGTCCTTGCCGTACGAACCCGCCTCGCTCCGGAAGCACGGGGTGTAGGCGACGTAGCGCGCCGGCAGCCGGCGGCCGTCGAGGATCTCCTCCCGGTGCAGGTTGCACAGCGGGACCTCCGCCGTCGGGATCAGGTAGAGGTCCCAGTCGCCGGCCACCTTGAACAGGTCGTGCTCGAACTTCGGCAGGTTGCCGGTGCCGGTCAGCGCGGCCTGGTTGGCCAGGAACGGCGGCTCCACCTCGGTATAGCCGTGCTCGCCGGTGTGCAGATCGAGCATGAAGTTGATGAGCGCCCGCGCCAGCCGGGCGCCGGCGCCGGTCAGCACCGCGAAGCGCGACCCCGCCATCCGGGCGGCGCGCTCGAAGTCGAGGATCCCGAGAGCCGCGCCCAGCTCCCAGTGCGGCCGCGGCGCGTAATCGAAGCGGGTCGGGTCCCCGTGCCGGCGGATCTCCACGTTGTCGGCCTCGGAACTGCCGACCGGCACGGTCGCGTGCGGCAGGTTGGGCAGCGTGCGGGCGCAGGCGTCCCGCTCGGCTTCCACCGATCCGAGCCGAGCCTCCAGCGCCTTGATGACGGCGCCGTGCTCCTGGCCGACCCGCAACAGCTCGTCGAGCGCGTCGCGGCCCCGGCCTGCCTTCCGGGCGCGGGCGACCTGCTCGCCCACCAGCTTCCGGGCCCGGCGGTTGGTTTCGAGCTCCGGGATGATGGCGCGGCGCCGGGCATCGGCCTTCACCAGCCGGTCGAGATCGGTGTTGTGGTCCTCGCTGCGCGTCTCGAGTCGCGCGCGGACATCGTCGAGGCTTTCACGAAGCAGTGCGGGATCCAGCATGACAGACCACGAATGATACGATCCGAAACTGCATGCCGACGAACGCCGCCGTCCGTAGCGTCCTCGTGCCGGCGGCCGGCCTCGGCACGCGGATGCTGCCGGCCACCAAGGCGATTCCCAAGGAACTGCTCACCCTCGTCGACCGTCCGCTCATCCAGTACGGCGTCGAGGAAGCCGTTCGGTCCGGGGTCCGCCGCATCGTGCTGGTGACGAACCCCGGCAATACCCTGACCGCCGCGCACTTCACGCCCGCCCCGCAGCTCGAGGCGGAGCTCGAGGCGCGCGGCAAGCCCGATCTGCTGGCCACCGTCCGCGCGCTGACGGCGCTGGCCGACGTCACCTGCGTCCACCAGCCGGAGCCGCTCGGCCTCGGCCACGCGGTGCTGTGCGGCCGCGACGCGGTCGGGGACGCGCCGTTCGCGGTCCTGCTGCCCGATGACGTGATCGACGCCGAACCGCCGGCCCTGCGCCGGATGCTCGACGTCTTCGCCGCGTGCGGCGGGCCGGTCCTGCTGGTCGAACGCGTGCCGCGCGCCGCCGTGCACCGCTACGGCATCGTCGCGGCCGAGCCGGTACGCGACGGCATGTTCCGCGTGACCGACCTGGTCGAGAAGCCGGACGTGGCCGACGCGCCGTCCGACCTCGCGATCCTCGGCCGCTACGTCCTGACGCCCGACGTCTTCCCCACCCTCGAATCGACGGAGCGGGGCGCGGGGGGCGAGATCCAGTTGACCGACGGCTTGCGCCGCCTGCTGCGCACCCGGCAGATCCATGCCTGCGCGCTGAACGGGACGCGGCTCGACGCCGGCAACCGGGGCGGATTCCTGAAGGCCACCATCCACTTCGCCGCGAAGCAGCCGGCCCTGGCCGCCGCGCTGCGGGAAGCGCTCGACAGCCTGACCGTGCCTGCGACCGGCGCCTGAGAGTCGCCCCCTGCGATCCTCAGTGCGCTGCGGCCGACTCCGACGCGGACTTCTTCTTCGCGGCGCTCGACTCGGTCTTCGACGTCGACGACGCGGCGTCCCCGGATGCCGACGCCTCGGAGCCCTCCCCGTCGGCGCCCTTCGCGCTGCCGTCCTTCGCATCGCCGCCCGCCGCCCCGTTCGGCTTGGCCTCGCTCGGCTTCTTCGCGTAGTCGGTCACGTACCACCCGGTCCCCTTGAACTGGATGGCGGGTGACGACAGCAGCTTGCGGACCTCGCCGCCGCAGGCGGGACAGGCCGACACCAGCGGGTCGGAGAACTTCTGAATCCGCTCGAAGCGGTGTTCGCAGTCGTTGCACTCGTATTCGTAAAGCGGCATCGTCTCAGTCGCACAGGCGGTTCGGCACCCTCAAGACGCCGAAAGCCAATCACTTATCGTACGTGAGAAATCGACACAGCGTCAAAGCGACCGGCACCCAAGTCGCCCCGGCGCCCATTCCACCCGATACCGCTCAGACGAAGCCAGCGGCACACTGGCTCATGATGCCTGAAATCATTTCCGTCGTTCTGACCGGGGCCGCGGTCCTGCTCGGCATCTGGCGTAATGATCCATTCTTCGATGCATCCTGCCGCCGGTTTACCGCAAGCTCACAGCCGCTCCAGCTTCGCGTAGCGCGCGAGGAGCTTCTTCACGCCGATGCCGGTGAACCGGATGGAGAGCTTCAGGTCGCCCGCCGCCGGTTCGACGCCCACCACCGTGCCGACCCCGAACTTCGGGTGCCGCACCCGCGCGCCGCGCGAGATGCCCCCCTGCGACTGGTCCTCGTCCTCGTCGTCGTAGAAGGTGTCGGGCGCTGTGCCCACGGGCGCTTCGCCGGCAGGGCCTCGCCGCCGCCCGCCGCCGCGCGTGCGCGGGCCGCCGTACGGGCGCCCGCCGCCGTAGGTCCGCCGCGGGACCTCGTATCCGGCCGCGGGCGAGTGCGGACTGTACGCCGGCTCGACCACCCGGACCAGCTCGTGCGGAATCTCGAACAGAAAGCGTGACGGCTCGGTCGACTGGTACTCGCCGAACAGACGCCGCCGGGCGGCGCTGGTCAGCACCAGCCGCCGCTCGGCCCGCGTCATCCCGACGTAGCAGAGCCGCCGCTCCTCCTCCAGCCCCTCTTCATCCTCCAGGGTGCGGGAGTGGGGGAACAGCCCGTCCTCCATCCCCGCCAGCACGACGAGCGGGAATTCGAGTCCCTTGGCGGCGTGCAGGGTCATCAGCCAGACGCCCGCGTCGTCCGGCCCCTCCCCTTCGTCCGCCTCCGACAGCAGCGACTGCCGGTCGACGAAGCCGCCCAGGCTGTGCTCCTCCTCCCGCACCTCGTAGTCCTGGGCCGCCGAGACCAGCTCCATCAGGTTGGCCAGCCGGTTCTCGGCCTCCTCGCTGCCGTCCTTGCGCAGCGCCGGGACGTAGCCGCTGTCGGTGAGCGCCCGGGAGATGGTGGTCGAGACCGATTCGTTCGCGGCGGCGGCCCGGAGCGACTCCAGCAGCGTCCGGAACGCCGACAGCGCGGTGAGGGCCCGCTTCGGGAGCAGACGCTCGTCGGTCGCGCGCAGCAGCCGCTTCCAGAGCGACCAGCCGGCCTCGGGCGCCTCCCCTCCCGGCGGTCCGTCGAACAGCGGGGCGTCGTGGACGGGCGCGGGTTCGATGCCTTCCAGCCCCTCCATCACCCCGGCGCCGATCCCCCTCGCCGGGACGTTGATGACGCGGCGCAGGCTGACGTCGTCGTCCGGGTTCAGCAGCAGCTTCAGGTACGCCAGGGCGTCCTTGACCTCCTTGCGCTCGTAGAACCGGACCCCGCCGATCACGCGGTACCGGACGCCGGCGCGCACCAGGGCCTCCTCGATCACCCGCGACTGCGCGTTGGTGCGAAAGAGCACCGCAGCGCGTCCGGGCGCGCCGCGAAGCCGGCCGAGGATGAAGTCGGCCTCCTCGAGCTCGTCGGCGGCGCGGTGGAAGACGACCGGCTCCCCGCTGCCGCTCTCCGTGTAGAGGCGCTTCTTCCGGCGGCGGCGGTTGTGGGCGATCAGCCCGGACGCGGCGTCGAGGATGACCTGCGTGGACCGGTAGTTGCGCTCGAGGCGGACGACGGTGGTTTCGGGAAAGTCGTCCTCGAAGTCCAGGATGTTGCGCAGGTCCGCGCCCCGCCACTTGTAGATGGACTGGTCGGGATCGCCGACCACGCAAAGGTTGCGGTGCCGCTCTGCGAGGTGCCGGATCAGCAGATACTGCGGCCGGTTCGTGTCCTGGTACTCGTCGACCATGACGTAGCGGAAGCGTTCCGCGTACCGGGCGCGCGTCTCCGCCGATTCCTCGAACAGCGTCACCGTCTTCAGCAGCAGGTCGTCGAAGTCGAGCGCCCGGCTCCCACGCAGCACGCGGGCGTAGCGCTCGTAGACCGCCGCGAGCTGCTCGTCGGCGAAGCTCTGGTCGGCCCGGCGGAGGTCGGCGGCGCTCCGCAGGCGGTTCTTCGCCTGGCTGATGCGCGACAGCAGGGCCTTCGCCGGCACCATCTTGGGGTCGACGTCCAGCTCCCGCATGGCCTGCCGCACCACGTTGAGCTGGTCGACGCTGTCGTAGATCACGAAATCGCGGGAGAGGCCGATCCGCGGTCCCTCCCGGCGCAGCATCCGCGCGCAGAAGGCGTGGAACGTGGAGACCCAGAGGCGCGGCGCCGTCCTGCCGAGGAGCTGCTCGACGCGGCCCCGCATCTCCTCCGCCGCCTTGTTGGTGAAAGTGACCGCCAGAACCTGCTCCGGCCGCGCATGACCGCCGCCGATGAGGGCGGCGAGCCGGTAGCAGATGACCCGCGTCTTGCCGGACCCGGCGCCGGCCAGGATCAGCAGCGGTCCGGCGCGGTGCAGCACCGCCGCGCGCTGCTCCGGATTGAGCCCGGCCAGCAGGTCCGTGTCGGACGCCCGAGCCGCCTGGGCTGCCTGACTACTCAACCGTCACGCTCTTGGCCAGGTTGCGCGGCTGGTCGACGTCGCAGCCCCGCAGCACGGCGATGTGGTAGGCGAGGAGCTGGAGCGGCACCACCATCGGGATCGGCATCAGCAGCGGATGCGTCGGGGGGACGGGGATGACGGAATCGCGCCCGCGGTCGAGGACGGCGTCGAACTCCTCGGGCGGCGCGTCCGTGACGACGATCACGGCGCCGCCGCGCGCCTTCGCCTCCTGCAGGTTCGCGCGCATCTTCTCGAAGACGCCGTCCCGCGGCGCGAGCACCACCACCGGCATGTGCTCGTCGATGAGCGCGATGGGGCCGTGCTTCATCTCGCCGGCGGGATAGCCCTCGGCGTGGATGTAGGAGACCTCCTTCAACTTCAGCGCACCCTCGAGCGCGATCGGATAGTTGACGCCGCGCCCCAGATACAGGAAGTCGGTGCTGCGGTAGAAGCGCTTCGCGATCGACTGGATGAGCGAATCCGCCTCGAGGGTGTGCTCGACGAGCACCGGCACGTGCGCGAGGGCCTCGACGAGGGTCCGCGCCGCCGGCGCCTCCAGGGTTCCGCGGGCGTGCGCGAGGTGCAGCGCGAGCAGGTGCAGCGCGAGCAACTGCGACGTGAACGCCTTGGTCGACGCGACCCCGATCTCGGGCCCCGCGTGGGTGTAGACGGTGCCGTCGGATTCGCGGGTGGCCATGCTTCCGACGACGTTGCAGACGGCGATGCTGCGCGCGCCCTTCCCCCGCGCCTCGCGCAGCGCGGCGAGCGTGTCGGCGGTCTCGCCGGACTGCGTGATGACCACCGCCAGCGTCCGGTCGCCGACGATCGGATCGCGGTAGCGGAACTCCGACCCGTAGTCGACTTCGACCCGGACGCGGGCGAGCTGTTCGATGAGGAACTTCCCGACGAGCGCGGCGTGCCACGACGTGCCGCAGGCGACCAGGACCACCTGCTCCACCTCGCGCAGCGTCGAGTCCGGGATCTCTAGCTCGCCCAGGAACACCCGCGCCCGTTCCTCGGAAACCCGGCCGAGCACCGTCTCCTGCAGCGCCCACGGCTGCTCGAAGATCTCCTTGAGCATGAAGTGCTTGTACCCGGCCTTCTCGGCCATGACCGGGTCCCACTGGATCCGCTGCGTCGCCTTGGACACGGCGCCGCCGGCGAAGTCCGTGAACTCGACCCCGCCGCGCGTCATCACGGCCATCTCCCGATCGCCGAGGAAGACCACGTCGCGCGTGTGGTCCAGGATGGCGGGGATGTCCGACGCGACGAGGAACTCGTCGTCGCCGATGCCGACGACGATCGGCGGGCCGTTGCGCACGGCGACGATCTTGTGGGGATCGGCGGCATGGACCAGCACCATCCCGAACCGCCCGCGCAGCTTGTGCAGCGCCCGGCGGACGGCGTGCTCGATCCCGTCGCGTGCGAGCTCGCTCTCCACCAGGTGCGCGACGACCTCGGTGTCGGTCTCCGTCTCGAAACCGTGACCCGCCTGCTGCAGCTCGCGCTTCAGCTCCAGGTAGTTCTCGATGATCCCGTTGTGCACCACCACGACCGTGCCGCTGCAGTCGCGGTGCGGGTGGGCGTTCTCCTCGGTCGGCCGCCCGTGCGTGGCCCACCGCGTATGCCCCACCCCGTAGTCGCCGTCCACCGGTTCGTTCCGGAGGGCCCGCTCGAGACGGTCGATCTTCCCGGCGCTCCGGCGCACCTCGATCCGGCCGGCCGCCACCAGGGCGATGCCGGTCGAGTCGTAGCCGCGGTACTCGAGCCGCCGCAGCGCGCCGAGCAGCACTGGAACGACCGGCTTGGCGCCGAGGTAGCCGACGATGCCGCACATATGCGCTTGCTCCCGACCCGGAATCGTCGCCTTGCGGCTCCGCTTCCGGCCCAACCTCTCCGGGAATCCGTGCCTTGCTACGGCGCAGACTCCCGTTCCGAATCCGCCGCCTTCTTCCGCACGGCCGCCGCGCGCCCTTCCTTGTTCACCTGCCGGCTCCGCCCCACCGCGAGCGCGCCGGCCGGCACGTCGTCCGTGATGCAGGAGCCGGCCGCGACGTATGCGCCGCGTTCCACCGTGACCGGCGCGACCAGTTGCGTGCCGCTGCCGATGAAGACGTCCTCCCCGATCGTCGTGCGGCGCTTCACCGCGCCATCGAAGTTGCAGGTGATGGTCCCGGCGCCGATGTTCACGCCGGCGCCGACCGCGGCGTCGCCGACGTAGCTCAGGTGACCGGCCTTGGACCGGGCGCCGAGCGTCGATTTCTTGATCTCGACGAAGTTGCCGACCTTCGCCTGCTCGCCGACGGTGGAGCCGGGGCGGACGTGCGCGAAGGGGCCGACGCGGGCGGCGGCGGCGATCTCGGCGTCGATGATGACGGAGTGGTTGTTGACCGTGACGTCGTCACCGACGACCGAGTTCACGATCCGGACGCCCGCGTGCAGTTCGCAGCGGGCGCCGATCGACGTGCGCCCCTCGAGAATGACGCCCGGATGGATCACGGTGTCGGGTCCGACCTCCACGTCGACGTCGACGAACGCGGTGGCCGGGTCGATGATGGTCACGCCGGCCGCCATCATTTCCTCGTTCTTTCGGTGACGCATCAGGGAGCCTGCTTCCGCCAGCTCGTGCCGGCTGTTGATGCCGCGGATCTCGTCGGCCGCCGCGACCACGGTTTCGACCCTGCGTCCCTGCTCGCGGTACCGCCGCAGGATGCCCGGCAGGTAGCGTTCACGCTTCGGTCCCGCCTCCGGCACCGCCCGCAGGGCCGGGAAGAGCGGCGCCAGGTCGAACGCGTAGACGCCGCTGTTGACTTCGCGCACCGCGCGATGCTCGGCCGTCGCGTCCGCTTCCTCGACCACTTCGGCGAGCTGCCCGCCCCGGCGCACGATGCGGCCGTACCCGTACGGGCGCTCCAGGGTCGCGGTGAGCACGGTCGCCGCCGCGCCCGTCCGTTCGTGGGTCTCCGCCAGGACCTCCGTGGTCTCGGGCGACACGAGCGGCGCGTCGCCCATCAGCACGACGAGGGTTCCGTTCCGCCCGGCCAGCACCGGCTCGGCCTGCAGCACCGCGTGCGCCGTACCGAGCTGCAGCTCCTGGCGCACGAAGCGGAGCGCGCCGCGCGCGGCGGCGAGCTCGCGCTCGACGACCTCCGCCTGATGGCCGACGACGAGCGTCGTCGACGCGGCGCCGAGCGGGTCCGCCGCGCGCAGGACGTGCTCGACGAGCGGACAGCCGGCCAACCGGTGCAGCACCTTCGGGCGGCCCGAACGCATCCGGGTGCCCTTGCCCGCCGCCAGTACGAGGACGTGCCGTTCGATCAACTTCGCTCTCTCGCGCTTTCGATCGCCTGGTACACCGTGCGGCTCGACACGTCATACTTCGAGGCCAGGGAACGAATCGACGCCCGCCGGGAAAGCCCGCCTTCTGTCAAGAGCCCGAACTCGTGAAGCAGCTCCGTCTCGACCGGGATTTCCGGCTGCGCCCCGGGCGCCGGGGCCTGCTTCAGGACCACGGTGAACTCGCCGCGTGGATTCGGAAGGGCGGCGAGAACCTCGTTTGTCTGTCCAACGACCAAATCTTCGTGGGTCTTGGTCATTTCCCTGCATACCGCGACGGTCCGACTGCCGCTCACCGCTTCGAGATCCATCAGCGACGCGCGGATCCGGTGCGGCGCCTCGAAGAAGACGACGGGCCGCGGTTCGTGCGCGACCTCCCCGTACCACTGCCTTCTGTCCTTCGACCTGGCCGGAGGAAAACCCGCGAACGTGAAGGCGTCCTCCGCCAGACCGGAGGCGACGAGCGCCGCGAGCACGGCGCTCGCGCCGGGGACCGCCTCGACCCGGAAGCCGGCCGCGAGCGCCGCCCGCGCGAGTCTGCGGCCCGGGTCCGAGATCAGCGGGGTGCCGGCGTCGCTCACCAGTGCGAGCGTCCGGCCCTCGGAAAGCCGCGCCAGCAGACCCGCCGTCCGGCGTGTTTCGTTGTGCTCGTGCAGGCTGACGCGGCGCGTCGTGATGCCGTAGTGGTCGAGCAGCCGGGCCGTCCGGCGGGTATCCTCCGCCGCGATCAGGTCGACGTCGCGCAGCACCCGGATCGCCCGATAGGTCACGTCCTCGAGATTGCCGATGGGCGTCGACACGATGTGAAGCGTGCCGGGCGTGAGCGGAGAAGGCACGAGATGTCAGCGGGCTGCCGCGGGCGCCGCCGCACGGAAACTACCGCGCGACGGCGGTATTGTACCATCAAGGGGGGTTACGCACCGCTCGACCGTTTCCCGAAAGTCCGATGCGCCAGTCCACCACCGCCCACGTCTCCGAGCCGCTCCCGCACTTCGTCGAGGAGCACCTCGCCCACCTCTACGAGATGTACCCGACGGCCGCCGCCGCGGACGGCGTCCACACGCACGACGACCTGCTGGAAGACCTGAGTCGAACCGCGATTGACGCCCGCATCCGGGAGCTCGGCGGCTGGGCGCGCCGCCTCGACGGCATCAATCCGTCGGCGCTGACGCCGGTCGAGGCGCTGGAGCGGCGTATGCTCGGCGACCGTATCCGCGGCCACCTGTTCGCTCTCGAAGAGGTGCGCGACTGGCAGCGCAATCCCCTGTACTACGCCGACACCCTGGCGACCAGTCTCGCCGGGCAGACCCTGTTCGCCCATGCCGATCTGCCGGAGCGGGCGCGGCGCGTCGGCTCGAAGCTGAGGCAGGTTCCGCGGCTGCTCGACGCGGCGCGGCAGAACGTCACGGAGGCGCCCGGCCTCTTCGTCAAGGTCGGCATCGAGTCGTTCGAAGGGGTGCTCGGGTTCGTCGAGCAGGATCTGCCCCGCGCGTTCCGCGACCTGGAGGACATGCATCTGCTCGGCGTGCTCGCGGATACTTCGATGGACGCGAGCGACGCCCTGCGCGAGCACGTCGCCCACCTGCGCGATGCCGTGGCGCCGAAGAGCCGCGCCTCGTTCCGGCTCGGCCGGGCCCGCTTCGAGCAGAAGCTGCGGCTGGAAGAGGGTCTCGATCTGCCCGCGGAGCGGCTGCTCGAGGTCGCCCGGCGCGAACTGCATGCGACGCAGGACGAGTTCGCGCGGGTCGCGGCGGAGATCGATCCCGACCCGGACGCGGCGTGGCGCCGCACCAGGGCCCGCCATCCGGCGCCGGACGCTCTCGCCCGCGAGGCGGGCGAACGGGTGGAGGCGCTCAGGACGTTCCTCACCCGGAACCGCGTCGTGAGCATTCCGGAGCATGCCGGGGTTCACGTGCGCCCGACGCCCGATTTCCAGCGCTGGACCGCGGCCGGGCTCTGGACGCCCGGGCCGTTCGAGACGGCGAACGTGCCGGCGCGCTACCACGTCACCGGCGTCGACCCGTCGTGGTCGGCGGAGCGGCAGGAAGAGCACCTGCGCGACCTGAGTTACGCGACCCTGTCGTCGGTCGCCGCGCACGAGGTGTTTCCCGGCCACTTCCTGCACGTCGAGCACCTGCGTGCGGTATCGTCGCCCTGCCGGAAGTCCGGGTTCTTCGCGGCCAGCTCGTTCGTCGAGGGCTGGGCGCACTACGCCGAGCGAATGGTCCTCGACGCGGGTTTCGAGCGGGGCAATCCCGAAGTGCGGCTCGGCCAGTTGGCGGAGGCGCTCGTGTGTCTGGCCCGGACCATCGTCGGCATCCGGTTGCACACCGAGGATCTGTCCGTCGAGCAGGGCGTCCGCTTCTTCTGCGACGAGGCGCACCTGGAGGAGTCGAGCGCGCGGCAGGAGGCCGAGCGGGCCACGTTCGACCCCGGCTGCGTGCTGTACGCCCTCGGCAAGCTGATGCTGCTGAAGCTGCGCGCCGACGTGCGCGAAGCCGAGGGCGAGGGGTTCTCGCTGCTGCGCTTCCACGACCGGCTCCTCGGCCAGGGTTGCCTGCCGTTCTGGATGCATCGGGCCCTCATGGCGTGCGACGGCGCCCCGATCGAGTGACGGACGCGTCAGCTATACTTGTGCGCGCGCAAATGGGCACGACCCGCGACGACGCGTTTCGAACTAGCGGCCGCTCGGGGAATCGAGCGTGACGAACCCGCTGTACGTGCGTCTCGTAATCGCCCTGCCGGTCGTGCTCTTCGTCTGGTTCTGCACGATGATTCCCACCGTCTCCAGCGGGGAGATCCTCGTCTGGGAAACCGCATGGCTGCCGCAACAGGGCATCGACCTCGATTTCGTAGTCGACGGCCTGAGTCTGCTTTTCGCACTGCTGATTACTGGAATCGGCGCGTTCATTCTGCTTTTCGCCGGCGAGTACATGAAAGGCTATCCGCAACGCGGCCGGTTCACTCTTTTCCTCGTCAGTTTCATGCTGGCGATGCTCGGCCTGGTGCTCTCCGACAACCTCGTCGCGCTCTTCGTCTTCTGGGAACTCACCACGATCACCTCGTTCCTGCTTATCGGCTACTCGCATGAGGACGCCACCGCCAGGCGCTCCGCTCTTCAGGGCCTGCTCGTAACCGGCGCGGGCGCACTGGCCATGCTGGCCGGCTTCGTCGTCCTGGGCCAGGCCGTGGGCACTTTCAGCCTCCGGGAGATGCTGGCCGACCAGGAGAGTTTCGCAGCCCACCCGCACTACACGGCGGTCGTCGTTCTGGTTCTGCTCGGAGCCTTCACCAAGTCGGCCCAGTTTCCGTTTCACTTCTGGCTGCCGAATGCCATGGCGGCTCCGACGCCGGTCTCGGCCTACCTGCACTCGGCGACGATGGTCAAGGCCGGCGTGTTCCTGCTGGCGCGCTTGACTCCAATCCTGGGCGGGACCGAGTTCTGGATGGAGACGCTGACCGCCGTGGGAGCGGTGACGGCCGTGTACTCGGCGTTCGTGTCGCTGGGCAAGTCCGATTTGAAACAGGTGCTGGCCTACACCACGGTCATGGCGCTCGGCGTGTGTGTCATGTTCCTCGGATCGCCGCCCGTCTCGGGGCAGGGCGAGCCGTCGCGGGGGGTCCTGGCCGCACTCGCATTCCTGGTCGCGCACGCCCTCTACAAGGCGGCCCTGTTCATGGTCGCCGGGACAATCGAGAAGGCGACCGGCACCCGCGACCTGACGCAGCTCGGGGGTCTGAGGAAGGCCATGCCCGTCACCTTCGCCGCCGCGGTCGCCGCGTCCGTTTCGATGGCCGGCGTGCCACCGTCGGTCGGGTTCATCGGCAAGGAGCTCCTGTACACCGTCGGCTTCGCGCCCGACGCCGCCGCCTATCTGCCGTGGGCGGTGTTCTTCGCGGCCGCGCCGATCGCGACCGTGGCGATTGTTCTTGCGGTCGGGCCGTTCTTCGGCCCGCGCCCCGACTACCGCAAGCCGGGACAGGAAGGCCATTGGACGCTCTGGTGCGGGCCGGTCGTGCTCGGCGCCGTCGGCATCTACTGGGGGCTGTCACCGGAGTTCCCGTTCACGAGCCTGCTCGTGCCCGCCGAAACGATGGTGACCGGGCAGCCCTTGCATGTGGAGCACCCTCCCTGGCACAGCACCGGCGAGGCCTTTGCGCTGACCCTGGCGACACTGACCGCGGCGGTCGTCGGATTCTGGAAGCGGGCGGCGGTTACGCAAGTGCTCGCCCGTCTCGAGCGACTGGTTCCGATCCGCGGTGACCGTGCGTACGACGCAACCATGAACGGTATCGCCGCCGTCGCGGCCTGGCAGACCCGCCGGCTGCAGTCCGGCGTCCAGCGGCATTATCTGCTGATCGTATTCGCCACGCTCGGAGCGAGCCTGGCCGTGACTCTCTGGATCAAGAACGTGGCCCCCTGGCCCGTGCGGTTGGCGGAAGCAACGTTTCTCGATTGGTCGCTCGCCGCCCTGGTTGCCGCGGCGTCCGTCGTGATAATCCGCTCCAGGTCCCGTCTGCTCGCGATTTGCGCACTCGGCGTGGTGGGGGTCGCCACGGCGTTGATCTTCCTCACCTTCGGGGCCCCGGACGTCGCGATGACGCAATTGATCGTCGAGACGCTTGTCACGGTGATCGTCGCCATCGTCCTGCTCAAGCTCCCGGACTTCAGAAACGAGGTGTGGCCCTCGGGATCGGCGCGATTGCGTAACGGCATCGTCGCCGTCACGGTGGGGATCGGCGTCACCCTGGTTCTGCTCGCCGTCACCGCGTCCCCTCCGCAGCCGGAACTCAGAGAGTACTTCGAGCGTACCGCCGTGCCGGGCGGCCAGGGCAGAAATATCGTCAACGTGATCCTGGTCGATTTCCGTGCGCTCGACACCATGGGGGAAATCACGGTGCTCGCGATCGCGGGCGCGGCGGTCTTCGCCCTGCTGCTGCCGGGACCCCGGCGGCTGGAGCGCGTTCCGCCTGCGGGAACGCGGAGAGTGGTTTCACAAGCCGAGGTCGGGCACGACGGCATCATGAACACCCTGATCCTCCGCGAAACCACCCGGAGGCTGGTCGCGTTGATTCTCGTGTTCTCCGTGTTCCTGCTGCTGCGGGGCCATGAGCACCCCGGCGGCGGCTTCGTCGGTGGTCTGGTCGCGGCCATCGCGTTCAGCCTGTACGCTTTCGTGTTCGGCCCGCACGCGGCTCGCGGGATATTGCGCGCCGACCCCCGTGCCGTCGGCGCCGTCGGTCTGGCGCTTGCAATCGGGTCGGGCTTCGTCGCATCGGTCCTGGACGGCGCCCCCTTCCTGACCGGCCAGTGGGGAACGGTCGCGGGGCTGAAGATCGGCACGCCGGTGATCTTCGACGTCGGTGTGTACCTCGTCGTGATCGGCGCCGTACTGACGTTCGTCCTCGGAATCAAGGAGCAGTAGCCGGCAGGCGCGGGCAGCGGGGAAGTCACTGATGGAACCAATCGTCGCGGTGCTGGTCGGCGTCCTGATGGCGGCAACCGTCTACCTGATGCTCAGCCGCAACTTCGTTCGTTTCATTTTCGGTCTGGCGCTGCTTTCCCATGCCGCCAATCTGGTGATCTTCGCCAGCGGAGGCATGACGCGCGCCCGGCCGCCGCTGATTGCAGCGGGAGAGTCCGCGCCCCTCCCCGAGGTCTCGAACGCCGTGCCCCAGGCGTTGATTCTGACCGCTATCGTGATCTCTTTCAGCCTGCTGACGTTCGCGCTGGTGCTGGCCTTCCGGACGTATCAGGAGCTGGAAACCGTGGACACCGACCGAATGCGGGCCGCCGAACCCACGTCGGCGGGGGCGGATGCGGAACAGAGGACGGCCGGTTGAACTGGCTGCTGGTCTGTCCGATCGTGATTCCGTTGGCCGCGGCCGTGATCGGCTTTGCGGGGCGCGGCAGCGACAGGGCGCAAAGAGCCGTGAGCCTCGCCGGCGCCATCGGCCTGTCGGGGGCGGCCGCGGGCCTGCTGTCGACGGTGTGGCGAGAGGGTATCGCGTCGGTCCAGATCGGCCGGTGGCCTGCACCCTACGGCATCACGCTGGTGGCGGATCACCTGAGCGCGGCGATGGTCGCGGTCTCCGCCCTGATCGGACTGGCTACCGTGATCTACGCCTTCGGAGACACGCGGCGCAGCCAGCTCTCCCATGCTCTGCATCCGTTGTTGCACGCACTGCTGGCGGGCGTGTGCGGCGCGTTCCTGGCGGGAGACGTCTTCAATCTCTACGTCTGGTTCGAGGTCATGCTCATCGCCTCGCTGGCCCTGCTGATACTCGGAGGAAGGCCGGCGCAACTGGATGGAGCCGTGCGCTACGCCGCCCTCAGCCTGATCGCGACGACGCTGCTGCTGAGCGGCATCGGACTGCTGTACGGATTGACGGGCACGCTCAACATGGCGGACCTGCACTTGCGAGTGCAGGAGGTCGAAGACCAGGGGCTGCTCACCCTGGTCGCCATGGTGTTCATCATCGCGTTCGGCCTGAAGTCGGCGGTATTCCCGCTCTTCTTCTGGCTTCCGGCCAGCTACCACACGCCGCAGACCGCGGTTTCGGCCGTTTTCTCCGGCCTGCTGACGAAGGTAGGCGTCTACGCGTTGATGCGCTTCTTCACGCTGATCTTCCGACACGACGTCGGGTACACGCACGAGCTGCTGCTCTGGGTGGCGGGCTTGACCATGGTCACCGGCGTTCTCGGCGCCGCATCCCAGAACGAGTTGAGGCGCATACTGTCGTTCCACATCATCAGCCAGATCGGGTACATGATCCTGGGTCTGGCGCTCTTCACGACTTCCGGGTTGCTGGGCGGGATCTTCTACGTAATCCACCACATCATCGTGAAGGCGAACCTCTTTTTCGTTTCAGGCGCCGTGAATCGCCTGGCCGGATCGACCGACCTTCGGACGCTCGGCGGGCTCTACCGCGACAAGCCGCTGCTCGCGGCGCTGTTCTTCGTGCCGGCGTTCTCGCTGGCGGGCTTCCCGCCGCTGTCCGGCTTCTGGGCGAAGCTGCTGCTGATTCAGGCCTCGATCGAGAGCGATGCATTCGTCATTGCGGGCGTAGCGTTGACCGTGGGTCTGCTGACCATGTATTCGATGACCAAGATCTGGCTGAACGCCTTCTGGAAGGCTCGCCCGGACGAGGCCGGGCCGCCGCCCTCGCTCGCGCCGCAGCGGCGGTGGCTGCTGCTGGCTCCCATTGCGACGCTGGCGATCGTCACGCTGGCGATCGGTCTCTACGCCCGGCCGCTGTACGCGCTGGCGGAACGAGCCGCCACCGAGCTGATGGCCCCTTCGAACTACGTCGCGGCCGTGCTCGGCGGGGACGGTCTTGCGGTCACCGCGCCCGGTTACGGAGACAACGCGGAATGAGACTCTTCCAGATCAACCTGCTGCTCGCCGGCGGCTGGTGCGCATTGTTCGGGACCTTCGACCTGGGGACTTTCGTCTGGGGCTTCCTCCTGGCGTTCGCGGCCCTGAGCCTGTCGAGTCCCATGTACGGACAGACCGCCTACTTCAAGCGGGTCCTGCTGGCGGCCCGTTTGGGGGCCTACTTCCTGTACGAGCTCACGGTCTCGAGTTTCCAGGTCGCCTGGGACGTGATCACACCCACGCACAGATCGCGCCCGGCCATCGTAGCCGTGCCGCTGGATATCAAGGAGCCGATACAGATCACGGTGCTGGCGAATCTCATCTCGTTGACGCCGGGTTCGCTGAGCCTCGACGTCAGCCCCGACGGGAAGACGCTGTACGTGCACGAGATGTTCGTCGACGATCCGGACGAGACGCGCAGGAGGATCAAGACGGGCTTCGAGCGCCTGGTCCGGGAGGCCATGCAGTGACGGACCTTGCGGAGCACTCGCCGATCGTCGGGTGGGCGGTCGACGTCACGACGGTCCTGACCGTACTGGGTCTGGTTTTCTCCTTCGTACGCCTGATAAAGGGACCGAGTCTGCCGGATCGCGTCGTATCGGTCGACCTCATCACCGTGCTGGCGGTCGCTGTCGCGGGCCTCCTCGCAATCACGCACAGCGAGCCCGACTTTCTCGACATCGCCGTGGCGCTGGCGCTGGTGGCCTTTCTGGCGACGGTCGCCTTCGCCTGGTACGCCGAGCGCACGACCGCCCAGCTCAATCGCGACAGAAGGGTCGCTGAAAGGGCGGAAGAACCTGATGGCAGGTGACATCCCGTGGTCGGATCTGACCGTTGCCGCGTGCCTTCTGGCCGGAGGCTTCTTCCTTTTCGTCGCCGGACTGGGCATCTTGCGCCTGCCGGACGTGCTCATTCGCATGCATGCCTCCACCAAGGCGGGGACGCTCGGCGTAGGCCTGGTGTTCGGCGGAGCAGCCATGTACTTCAGAACGACGGCGGAAACCGCGATCGCCGGACTGACGATCACCTTCCTGCTGGTAACGGCTCCGGTCGCCGCCCACGCCATCGCGCGCGCGGCGTACCGCATGAACGTCCCGCTGTCGGACAGGACTCATATCGACGAGTGGGAGGGGAAGTACGGCAGAGGACGCGGTGCGCCTGAACGGCGAAACGGATGAATCCTGCGCAGCCAGCCATGGACCGCCTCAATGCACGCCATTACCATTCAGGGCCGGGCGCACCGAACCGTCCGAGCAGGTCGGCCCGGACGTGAGGCTGGGAGGGGCGGCCAAGCGCCACAAGGCCCCGGCCGCCCCCACGCGTCTCGGACAGACGACGAGCAATTACGCGGGGGGGGGAATGGTACCCCTCCCCCCGGGGGGGATCACGCCGCGGCTACTCCGCGGCTTCGTGACCCGCGCAGGGCGCGTTGCTGGTCTTGTCGATCTCGGTGATGATCCAGCGGCCCTCGACGACGCCTTCCGTCATCTCGCCTTCTTCCTCTGCACTCGGCATCGGGACGCCGTGCAGATCGGCCCTCTGGATCGTGAAGCACATCGTCCTTTCTTCCTCGACTTCGTCCTTCGTCACGTTCGCGGCGACCGTGAACTGCTTCGTGACGAGCTCACCGCCGTACTCGGTGACGTCGATCTGTTCGGGTGAATCCCGGACGAAGTCGTAGAGGCTGACGTCGACGATGCGCCGCTCCTCGTTGAGGGCGTTCTGCGCATCTGAGACGTTGCGGGCCCAATCGCGCTCTTCGGAGACCTGCGCGCTCCAGGCGTCACGAATCTCGTTGAACCGCTCCCGCCGCAGGCGGTTGTTCCCCGGCGCCCGCTCACCCGTGCGACCGGCCCAGGCCTGGGCGGCCCGCCTGATGTCGGCGTTGCTCGGATCCTCACCCTCACGACCGGACTCGATGGCCAGGGTGATCAGCTCCTCGTTGTCGTCCTGGTACATCTTCTTCTCGGCGCGGAAGTTCGTCTCGGCGTCCCGCGTCTCCGTGAGCGCCCGGCTCAGCTCGATCATCTGGAGGGGGCGCCGTTCCTCCTCGCCGACGAACTCGACGCCCGGACTGGACGCGATGCCGTCTTCCTGCGGCGTGAAGGGAACCAGCGACATGTTGCCGAGGGACGTGCGGTCGTCGAACCGCGCCGCCTGGAAGAAGGAGCGCGCGATCAGCAACTCATCGCCTCCCCCTCCGCAAGCCGCAGCCAGCAATCCTCCGGACAGGATCACCGCGATCAGTACCAATGTTCTCTTGACCATGGAACGAGACATCCCCGCCTCCTTGTTACTTGCGACCGGCGCCCGTCACGAACGCCGGTACCGGGCCTAGTCGCCGCCGACCGGGTCCCCTCCCGTCTCGCCGGCATCGTCTTGCGATTCACCGTTCCTCTCGACGAGCCTCGCCACGGAGACCACGCGATCGTCGTCACCGATCCCTATCAGCCGCACCCCCTGGGTGGCTCGACCGATCGGCCGCGCGTCCCGGGCGACCATCCGGAGCACCTTGCCCTGCTGCGTGATCAGCAGGACCTCATCGTCGTCGTCGACACAGGCTACTCCGGCGACCCGCCCGTTCCTCTCGCTCGCCTGGATGCTTATGATACCGAGTCCCCCGCGCGATTGCACGCGGTATTCTCCGAGCTCGGTCCGCTTGCCGTAACCGTTCTCGGTCACCGTCAGGAGCGTGGCGCCCGGCCGCACCACCGTCATCGCGACCACTTCGTCCCCGTCGCGGAGCTTAAGGCCCCGCACGCCGCGAGCGGTTCGTCCCATCGGCCGGACGTCCGCCTGCGCGAAACGGATGGCCATGCCGTTGCGGGTGCCGATGAAGATCTCGCCATCACCGTCGGTCAGCTCGGCGCCGACCACCGCATCGTCCGGCTCCACCCCCATCGCGATGATGCCGCCGGGGCGCACGTGCCGAAAGGCGCTCAGGTCGACGCGCTTGACGACGCCCCGCCGCGTGCCCATGACCACGAATCGCCCGCCGGGATCGGTCGGGAACTCCTTGACGGTTTCCAGCGCGGCGATCTTCTCGTCCGGATCGAGAGCCACCAGGTTCGCGATGGCCTTGCCGCGCCCCGCCGGGCCGACGTCGGGTATCCGATGCACCTTGAGCGGATAGACGCGGCCGCGGTCCGAGAAGATCAGGATGTACGCGTGGGTCGACGCGATGAACAGGTGCGTCAGGAAGTCCTCTTCCCGCGTCCGCATGCCGAGCCGGCCCTTGCCTCCCCGGCGCTGGTTCCGATACTGCGTCACCGCGGTCCGCTTGATGTAACCGGTGTTGCTGGCCGTAATGACGACGTCTTCGTCGACGATCAGATCCTCGATGCTGAACTCGCCGTCCTCGCCTTCGATGATCTCGGTGCGCCGCGCGTCCCCGTACTTCTCCCGAACCTCCTTCAACTCGTCGATGACGATGCCCAGCAGCAGCGACTCGTTCTCGAGGATGGCGCGCAGCTCGCGGATTTTCTCGGCCAGCCGGGCCAGCTCGTCGATGATCTTCTCGCGCTCGAGCCCGGTCAGACGCTGGAGCTGCATGTCGAGAATGGCCTGGGCCTGGATCTCGCTGAGCGAGAAACGCGCAACGAGGGCGACCTTGGCCTCCGCGGGGTTCCGGGCCGCCCGAATCAGCGCGATGACCGCGTCGAGATGGTCGAGGGCGACCTTGAGTCCCTCGAGGACGTGGATGCGCGCTTCGGCCTTGGCGAGGTCGTGCTCGGTGCGCCGCCGGACCACCTCCCGCCGGAACTCGAGGAACTGCTCCACGAGCTCGAGCAGCGGGAGAACCCGCGGCCGGCCCTCCACGATCGCGAGGGCGATGATCCCGAACGAGGTCTGCAACGCGGTGTGCTTGTAGAGGTTGTTCAGCACCACCTCCGGCACCTCGCCCCGGCGCAGCTCGATCACGATGCGCATGCCGCGGCGATCGGATTCGTCGCGCAGGTCGGCAATCCCTTCGATCACCTTCTCGCGCACGAGCTCCGCCGTCTTCTCGAGGAGCCGCGACTTGTTGACCTGGTACGGGATCTCGCTGACGACGATGGCGACCCGCTCGCTCTTCTTGCCGCTGTCTTCGATCTCCGTGCGCGCCCGCAGCGTGATCGAGCCCCGCCCCGTCCGGTAGGCCTGCACGATGCCGGCCCGTCCGACGATGAACCCCCCGGTGGGGAAGTCGGGGCCAGGGATCAGCGTGAGCAGCTCCCGTTCCTTGTCCGCCCGCGGCGCATCGCGATGTTCGGCGATCCAGATGATCCCGTCGATCACCTCGCGCAGGTTGTGCGGCGGGATGTTCGTCGCCATGCCGACGGCGATACCGGCGGAACCGTTCACCAGCAGATTGGGAAACGGCGCGGGCAGGACGGACGGCTCCTGCGTCGTCTCGTCGTAATTGGGCACGAAATCGACCGTCTCCCGATCGAGATCGGCCATCAGATCGTCCGACAGCGCCTGCAGCCGCGCCTCGGTGTAGCGCATCGCCGCGGGCGGATCGCCGTCGACCGACCCGAAGTTCCCCTGGCCGTCGACCAGCGGATAGCGCATGTTGAAGCCCTGCGCGAGGCGAACCAGGGTGTCGTAGATCGACGCGTCGCCGTGCGGGTGGAAGTTGCCCATCACCTCGCCGACGATCTTGGCGCACTTGCGGTACGCCCGGTTCGAGGCGAGCCCCATCGTGCGCATGCCGTAGATGACGCGCCGGTGCGCCGGCTTCAGGCCGTCGCGCACGTCGGGCAGCGCGCGGCCGATGATGACGCTCATCGCGTAGTCCATGTAGGACCGGCGCATCTCGTCCTCGATGGTGACGGGGACGTTGGGGCGTTCGACGTCGGACATGGGGATTCCTGCGAGGAATCGCGGCCCGGACTCCGGCGGCGCCGCGGATCGTCTCGGGTGGGGAACGCTAGATGTCCAGGTTCCTGACGTCCAGGGCGTTGTCCTGGATGAACTTCCGGCGCGGTTCGACCTGATCGCCCATGAGCGTGGTGAACATGTGATCGGCCTCGGCGTCGTCTTCCGCGCGCACCTGCAGCAGCGTGCGGTTCTCCGGATTCATCGTGGTCGACCAGAGCTGATCCGGATTCATTTCGCCCAGCCCCTTGTAACGGTTGATGGCGACGCCGCGCTTGCCGGCGGAGATGAAATGGTCGACCAGCGCCGCTGCCGATGCGATCTCCGTCTGCCGCGCGCCTCCGGCAGCCGCGGCCGCGGCGGGCGCCTCCTCGCCGCCCGCGGTCTCGCCGTTGTCGACGCCGCCCGGCGCGGGCCCCTCGGCGCCGACCAGCAGCGGTCCGCGCAGGGAAGCGACCTCACCGTGATGCGCGAGAAGCGCGCGGTACTCGGCGCCTTCGACGAAGGCGACGCCCAGCATGTAGCGCCGGGAGAACCCGTTCGGTCGATCGTCTATGACCAGCCGGCACGCGTCGTGTTCTTCGTCGTCCTCCAGCGCGACCGCCCGGTTCTCCGTCTCGATCGCCCGCCTGACCGCGTCGACGCGGTCCCGGTCCGCGAAGAACGTGCGATCCCGAGCGCCGTGATCGAGCACCGCCATGACGACCTCGGGACTCGGCCCGCGGCGCTCGACCACCTGCAGCAGCCGCTGGAAGGCCATCAGCTTGCGGAGCAACTCCTCCAGGGCCGCCCCCGACCAGATCCGCCCGGTCTCGACCACCCGCACGACGCGGGACTCGCTGGCGCGGCGGATGAGGTACGCCTCCAGCTCGTGATCGTCCTTGATGTAGTGTTCCGCCCGGCCGCGCTTGGCGCGGTACAGCGGCGGCTGGGCGATGAACACGTGACCGTGCTCGATCAGCTCCCGCATCTGGCGGTAGAAGAACGTCAACAGCAGCGTGCGGATGTGCGAGCCGTCCACGTCTGCGTCGGTCATGATCACGATGCGGTGGTAGCGCAGTTTCGAGAGATCGAAGTCCTCCCTGCCGATACCGCACCCCAGGGCCGCGATCATCGTCTTGATTTCGTCGCTGCCCAGCATCTTGTCGAACCGCGCCTTCTCGACGTTGAGAATCTTGCCCTTGACCGGCAGGATCGCCTGGAACTGGCGATCCCGTCCCTGCTTCGCCGAGCCGCCGGCGGATTCTCCCTCGACGATGTAGATCTCGCTGCGGGCCGGATCCCTTTCCTGACAGTCGGCGAGCTTGCCGGGCAGGGAGCTGTTGTCCAGCGCCCCCTTGCGCCGCACGAGGTCCCGCGCCTTGCGCGCCGCCTCGCGGGCCCGCGCCGCGTCGGTCGCCTTGTTGACGATCCGTTTGGCGACGGCGGGATTCTCTTCCAGGTAGGCGCCCAGCCGGTCGTTGACGATCGCCTCGACGATGCCCTTGACCTCGGTGTTGCCGAGCTTGGTCTTGGTCTGGCCCTCGAACTGCGGCTGCGGGATCTTCACGCTGACGACCACGACCAGGCCTTCGCGGATGTCGTCGCCGCCGATGCTCTCCTTGAGGTCGCGCGCGAGATTGTTCCGGTTCGCGTAGCTGTTGACGGTGCGGGTCAGGGCCGCGCGGAAACCGGACAGGTGGGTTCCCCCCTCCTGCGTGTTGATGTTGTTGGCGAAGGCGTACACGGTGTCCGCGTAGCCGTCGTTCCACTGGAGCGCGATCTCGGCGTCCACGCCGTCGCGGGCGCCGCGCATGTAGATCGGCGCGCCGTTGACCACCGTCTTGTTCTTGTTGAGGAACTCGACGAACGAGCGGATGCCTCCCTCGTAGGTGAACTCGTGGTGCTTGCCGCTGCGCTCGTCGTCGAGCGTGATCAACACGCCGGCGTTGAGAAACGCCAGCTCGCGCAGACGGTGGGCGAGCGTGTCGAAGCTGTACTCGATGGTCTCGAAGATCTGCTCGTCCGCCTTGAACGTGACCTTGGTGCCGCGGCGTTTCGTACGACCGGTCACCTCCAGCCCGGCTCGCGGTCGGCCGCGGTCGTACTGCTGTCGATAGACGTGGCCCTCCCTCCAGATCTCCAGGTCGAGCGACTCCGACAGCGCATTCACGACCGAGATCCCGACTCCGTGCAGCCCGCCCGACACCTTGTAGCTCTCGTTGTCGAACTTCCCGCCCGCGTGCAGCACCGTCAGCACGACTTCCGCCGCCGACCTCCCGCTCGCGTGCCGATCGACCGGGATGCCGCGGCCGTTGTCGGCGATCGTCACGGAATTGTCGATGTGCAGCGTGACCCGAATCGTGTCGCAGAAGCCGGCCAGCGCTTCGTCGATGGAGTTGTCGACGACCTCGTACACGAGATGGTGAAGTCCCTGCGTGCCGGTGGAGCCGATGTACATCGCCGGCCGCTTGCGAACCGCGTCGAGCCCTTCGAGGACCTTGATCTGCTCGGCGCGATAACCATCCGGATCGTCCGGCGCCGGCGCGGGAGCGGCAGGCCCGGGCAGTGGCGCGCCGGCGTCCGAGGGCGGTGCGACACCCGCCGCATCGTGGTCGAGTCGTGTCATTCGGGTTTCGGATGCTGGATCGCGGGGGGCGACGCTCCCCACCGCGGCCGGGAACGACGGCTACACGCGCATCGGCATGATCACGTACGTGTAGCCTGCCTTTTCACCGGACGGATACATGACGGCCTGGCTCTTCTCGTCCTTGAGCTCCAGCGTCACGCTGTCCGTCTCGGCCACCGCGAGAAAATCGAGCACGTACTGGGCGTTGAAGCAGATCTCCAGCTCGGAGCCGGCGTAGTCGACCGGCAGCAACTCCTTGGCTTCCCCGACTTCCGGACTGCTCGACGTCACTTCGGCGGTGGACTCGTCAATCCGGAACCTGATGGCGCGGGAGCGCTCGCTCGACAGCAGCGCGACCCGCCTGATCGCACTGGTCAGCCGATCGCGCTCGAACTCGACCTTCCTGTCGTTGCCGACCGGAATCACGCGCTCGTAGGCCGGAAACTGCGCATCGATCATGCGGGAAACGAGTTGCCGCCCGTCGATCTCGAAGAACAGATGACTCTCTCCCCGGGTGTAGCGGACGTCGCCTTCCCCGCCCGCGAGCAGCCGCGACAGTTCGCCGAGGGTCTTCTTCGGAAGAATCGCCCGCACTTCGTCGTCCGCGCCGTCCGTGTCGTCCGCGCCGTCCGTGTCGTCCGCGCCGTCCGTGTCGTCCGCGCCGTCCCGCACCGCGGTGGCCAGCGCGAGCCGGTGCCCGTCCGTGGCGATCAGGCTCATCGACCCCGGCTTCAGAATGAACAGTGCGCCGTTCAGGAAGTAGCGCGTATCCTCGCCGGTGATCGCGAACTGCGTCTTCGTCACCATGCCGAACAGCGCCTCCCGGGCGACGACCTCCGTCGCGTCGGCGCCCGGGTCCGGCAGGGTCGGAAAGTCCTCCCTGGGAAGCGTCTGCATCCGGGAATCGAAACGCTCCGCCGACACGTTCACCGCGCCGTGGGAACCGGCCTCGATCCTGATCTCGGTGTCCGGCAGCGCCCGCACGATCTCGAACAGCTTCTTCGCCGGAATCGTCAGCGCGCCGGCGCGCGTGATCGACGCGCGGCACCGGCTGCGCAACCCGACTTCGAGGTCGGTCGCCAGCAGCCGCACGCCACCGTCGTCGTTCGTTTCCAGCAGCACGTTCCCGAGAATCGGGATGGTGTTCTTGCGTTCGACGATCCCCTGGCAGAGCTGGAGCTCGTGCAGCAGATCGCTTTTCTGAAGGGTCAGTTCCATGGAGATGGCGGCCTCGTACAGTGGAGCTCGCGACGGCGACTGACGATCACTCGCAAGATCAGGAAGATCGTCAGAGTATATCAGGATCCAGAAGGGCTGCGGGAATGTGGGCGGGCATTTCAAGTGCCGTCCGATCAACGACTTAACGACGAACCGTCCCGTTGACGACGGCGCCCGCGGCAGGCGCCCCGCGGTGGACGGAGGACACGTCCACAGCCGGTGTGCGGCGCCGCAGCCGGGTCGGGTGTGGAAAGTGGAGACCTGGGGGGATCCGCCGCGGCACGGTCTAGCGAAACGTCTCGATGAAGCTGTTGATCAGGTTGTGGAACTCGGGATCGGTCTTGCATTTCGCCTCGACCTTGCGAATCGAGTGGACGACGGTGGAATGGTCCCGGCCGAAGCCCTTGCCGATCCGGGGGAGGGAGGCGTCGGTCAGGTTCCGGCAGAGGAACATGGCGACCTGCCGCGGGCCCGCGACCGCTTTCGAACTGTTGCGGCCCTTGAGGTCCGCAAGCTTGAGCCGGTAGTGGTTCGCGATGAACTTCTGGATCATCTCGATGCTGACGCGCCGCTCGTCGCGGTGCAGGAGGTTGCGGAGGACCTCGCGGGCGACCGGCAGCGAGACGGTGCTGCCGGTCAACGAGGCGTACGCGATGAGCCGGATCAGGGATCCCTCCAGCTCGCGTACGTTGGACTTGACGCCGCCTGCGATGTAGTGCGCCACGTCGTCGGGAAGGGGGACGGCCTCGGCCTCGGCTTTCTTCTTGAGAATCGCGACCTTCGTCTCCAGATCCGGGGGCTGGATGTCGGCGATCAGCCCCCATTCGAACCGTGACCGGAGGCGGTCCTCGAGCGCCTGGATCGCGTGCGGCGGGCAGTCGCTGCTGATGACGATCTGCTTGTGCGCGTCGTACAGCGAGTTGAACGTGTGGAAGAACTCGGTCTGCGTGCCCTCCTTGCCGGACAGGAACTGCACGTCGTCGATCATCAGGACGTCGAGTTTTCGGAAGCGTTCCCTGAAGTCGAGCGTGTGACCGTGGCGCACCGCGTTGATCATCTCGTTCATGAAACGTTCGGACGAGATGTACGTGAGGCCGAGATCGGGCATCTGACCGAGAAGACAATGACCGATCGCGTGCATCAGGTGGGTCTTGCCGAGACCGACACCGCCGTACAGATAGAGCGGGTTGTACGAGCGGGACGGCCCCTCGCTGACGGCGACGGCGGCCGCTTGGGCGAACTGGTTCGACGAACCGACGACGAACGAACCGAAGGTGTACTTCGGGTTCAGTCCGCGCGCGACCGCCCTGGGGGCGGGAGCCGCGGTGGGCCGGGGGGCTGTCCGCGGCGCCATGGTTCCGGCCTCCGCGTCGATGACGAACGCGACCGTGACGCCGCGGCGCTGGACCTCGGCGGCGGCTTCCGCGATCAACCCGGAGTAGTGCTTGGTGAGCCAGTTGCGGCAGAGCTCGCTCGGGACCCTCACCGCGACGCGGTCGCCGGTGTCCTCCACGAGGACGGTCGGGCTGAACCACGTGTTGAAGCTATGGCGGTTGACCTTGGTTTCGATGCGCTCAAGAACCTGTGTCCAGACGTTGCTCGCCATCAATGTGCGGGTGCCTCCACCGGTGCAGCCGCGACCCGATTTTCCACAGTTCCTTCAACACCCTGTGGAAGTCTGACCGGGGGGGAGGAGTCGGTGCAAGGTACCACATCCGGGGGGCGACGGCAATCGGAAACCGGCTCGTCAAGACGAGGCATGAAGTCCTCGCAGCCGTTGACATCCGCAAGGCGACTTGGCTACGATAACTGTTTGGTGTGTGCCCGTTCGGGGCGGATCGTGGGAACGATGAGAGCAGCATGAAGCGCACGTATCAGCCGAACAACCGGCGGCGCAAGCGGACGCACGGGTTTCGCAAGCGAATGAGCACGAAGACCGGCAGGGAAATCCTGAGACGGCGCCGCGCCAAGGGCCGGAAGCGCCTCTCCGTGGCGTAGGGGATCGACCGCGGCCGGTCCTCCGAAAGGGGCATCGCGGCGGCTGGAGTGGTGGATCGGAGCCTTCCCCGACGCGACCGGATTCGACGGCGCGGGGAGTTTCTCCGTGTCCAGCGGCAGGGTGAACGCGTCCGGGGCCGCTACCTCACGCTGTTCGCGCTGCCCAACGATCTCGACCGGAGCAGACTGGGGATCATCGCTACCCGCCGCGTCGGCGGCGCGGTTCGCCGGAACCGGGCCAAGCGCTTGATGCGCGAACTTTTCCGTCACCGCAGGGGCATGCCGGGAATCGATCTCGTGGCGCTGTTGCGGCCCGAGTTCCCGGACGTTCGGTTCGCCGCGCTCGAGTCCGACTATCGTGCCACGCTCCAGCGGCATGGAAGATCCCGTCGACAGCCGCGGCGGGGGCGCAGCCCGGGTCCCGTCCCTGGCCGCACGCCTGCTGCTGCTCGCGATTAGGTCCTATCGGGTGACTTTTTCTCCGGTGCTCGGGGGGCGCTGTCGGTTCGTGCCCTCGTGCTCGGCCTACGCGGTGGAAGCGATCGCGCGGCACGGGGCCATCCGCGGAGTCGGGCTCGCGGCCTGGAGGCTGGCGCGCTGTCAGCCGCTCTGCCGCGGGGGACTCGACCAGGTTCCGGCACCGCGCGGCCCTGGCGCGGATGCTGCATGAAGAGACACGCTCCGGCGGGCGTGCATGTCAGGCCCACTCATGGAACGAAGAGTCCTGCTCGCCTTCCTTCTGTCGCTGCTGGTGCTTCTCGTGTACCAGAGCCTCGTCGTACCGCCGGCGCCGCCGCGGGGAACGGCCGGGACCGGCGGGCCGCCACCGCCGGCCGCGCCGCCTCCGGCAGGCCCGGGTCGGCCGGCGCCGCCTGGTGCAGCGTCCGCTCCCGCCGCGCCGGAAGCCGATGCGGAGGACGCCGCCCGCGGCGAGATTGCACCGGTGATCGCCGATGCGGAGCCTCGCGAGATCGTCGTCGAGAGCGGACGCATTCGCGCGATGTTCCGGAATCGCGGCGCCGCGCCGTTCCGCTGGGAGCTCAAGGACCATCTCGATCAGGAGGCGGGCGCGCCCATCGACCTCGTGCCCGGCGAGCTGCCGGCCGGAGAGCTTCCACCCTTCTCGCTGGCGTTCGACGACCCGGGGCTGACCGCCCGTGCGGCAGACGCCCTGTTTCGACCGAGCACGAGCCGCGTCTCGCTCACCGACCGGGCGGAGACGCTGGCGTTCGAGTTCGAAGACTCGTCCGGCTTTCGCGTCCGGAAGGAGTACGAATTCGACCCCGCCGCCCACGGCTATCTCGTCCGTTTCCGCGCTGCCGCGTTCCTTGGCGACACCCGCCTGAAGCCGGCCGTCGAATGGGGTCCGGCCCTGGGCGGCGTGGAGTCGTCGAGTTCCGGAATGGCCTATCGCGAGGGACCGCGCGGCGTGATCTTCGGCCGCCTGGTGGGCCCCGAGGGCGTGGAGGAGGAGGGCATGACGCGGCCGACCGCCTCGGACGTTTCCGCGCGTCCCACGTACAGCGGGCAGATGGGGTTCGCCGGCGTCGACAACCACTATTTCGCCGCCGTCGCCCTGACGGGGCGCCAGGAGATGCAGGTGACGTATCGCTACGTGCCCCTGCCGCCCCTGACGCCCGACGGTCCGCCGCGCGAGCTCATGGCGTTCAGACTGCGGGCGCCGGGAGACGCTATCGACCTGCCGTTCTTCGTCGGCCCGAAAGAGTTCGACCTGCTCGAGCAGGTGGATCCCACGCTGACCCGGTCCATCGACTTCGGCTGGCTCGGCTGGCTGGTCGTGCCGCTGCACCGATCGCTCACGTGGGTCCACGGCTTCGTGGGCAACTGGGGCTGGGCGATCATCATCCTCACGATCCTGGTGAACATCATGATCTTCCCGCTGCGCCACAAGAGCGTGGTGTCGATGCGGAAGATGCAGGAAGTGCAGCCGGAGATGAAGGCCATTCAGGAACGGTACTCCCATCTGAAGGCGACCGATCCCGAGAAGCAGAAGATGAACCAGGAGATCATGGCGCTCTATCGCGACCGGGGGGTGAACCCGGCCAGCGGGTGCCTGCCGATGCTCCTGACCTTTCCGGTGCTCTTCGCGTTCTTCAGCCTCCTCCGGGCGTCGGTCGAGATTCGCGGTGAGCCGTTCGTGGGTTGGATCACCGACCTGTCGGTGGAGGATCCGCTCTACATCACGCCGATCGTCATGGGCGCGTCGATGGTGCTCCAGCAGAAGCTGACGCCGACCCAGGCGGACCCGATGCAGCAGAAGATCATGATGATCATGCCGGTGGTGTTCACGTTCATGTTCGTGTGGGCGCCGAGCGGGCTGGTTCTATACTGGCTCACCAGCAACGTCATCGGGATTCTGCAGACCGTCGTGACGAATCGCGTGATCGGCCCTCCGAAGACGCGCACCATCCGGCCGCCCGCCGAACGCCGCGTGAAGAAGAGCGGCCGCACGGGCGGGTCGTCGGGAAGGAAGGCAAAAGGACAGTGAGTGACGCGCTCGACACGCGGATGGGCGAGTTCGTAAGGGGAATCGGCCAGGCGTTGGGCGTGTCGTTCGACGTCGACGTCGAACGAATAGAGGACGGCACGCGGGTGCGCCTGGCCGGAGACGGCTCCGAGGTGTTCCTGCAGCGCAAGGCGGCCGGGCTCGACGCTCTGCAGCACGTGGTCAACGCCGCCTTCCGGCGCGAGCACGCCGGTGGACACATCGTCGTCGATTGCCTCGACTACCGGAAGGGCAAGGACGAGGAGCTGCGCCAGTCGGCGAAGATCCTCGCGGCCAGAGCCCGGGATACCGGAGCGGTCCAGGAGATGGGTCCGCTCAACCCCTACGCGCGGCGGATCGTGCACGTGGCGGTCGCCGACATCCCGGGCGTGGCGTCCGAGAGCAGCGGGGACGCCTTCATGAAGACGGTCCTCATCACCCCCAGCGAATGAAGGTGTTGATCGTGCCCGGGCGCGGCCGGGCGTCCTGGTCACGCCGGCGCCCGCCGGCGCGGCAGCCCGTCGGGCGCGGCGCTGAGCGAAGACGCGCATGTTCGCTACCGACGACACGATCGTGGCAATCGCGACGCCGCCGGGTCCGGGCGGCATCGGCATCGTTCGCGTAAGCGGCGCCCGGGCCACACCGATCGCAGCCGCCATTCTCTCGGCGCCGTCGAGCCTGGAGCCGCGGCGCGCCACGTTGACGGCAGCGCTCGATCCCACCGATCGCCAACCGATCGACCGCGTGCTGGCGACATACTTTCCGGGGCCGCGGTCGTACACCGGCGAGGACGTCGTGGAGATCAGCGGACACGGCAGCCCGGTGATCCTCCGCCGAATCGTAGTCGCGGCGACCGCGGCGGGGGCCAGGCTGGCGGAGCCGGGCGAGTTCACGTTCCGGGCCTTCCTGCGAGGCCGCATCGACCTGGTGCAGGCGGAAGCCGTGCACGACCTCGTCACCGCGGTGACGCCGCGGCAGGCGCGCGTCGCCTTCGATCAACTCGAAGGGACCGCCACCGCGGCAATCGGCGCCATCGATCGGGCGCTGTTCGACCTGGTGGCGCGGCTGGAAGCCTCGCTCGACTTCCCGGACGAGGGATATCACTTCGTCGATGCGAGAGGGGCCGGCGTGGCGGCGGCGAACCTGGCTGCGCAGGTGCGCGATCTGATTGCCGCGGCGCGCCGGGGGCGGCTGATTCGCGAGGGCTGTCAGGTGGCCGTCGCAGGCCGGCCCAACGTAGGCAAGTCGTCTTTGTTCAACATGCTGTGCGGAGCCGAGCGGGCGATCGTGACCGGCGCGGCGGGAACGACGCGGGATCTGGTGACCGAGACCATCGACGTCGGCGGGATTCCCGTGACCCTGGTCGACACCGCGGGGGTCCGGACGACGACCGACGCGGTGGAGGCCGAGGGCGTTCGCCGGGCGCGGGCAGCGCTCGGCGTGGCGGCAGCGGTCATTACTGTTCTGGACCGTTCGCGCCCGCTCGATGCCGATGATCATGCCCTGCTGGCGGAGACGGCGGCGCGGCCGGGGCTCGTGGTCGCGAACAAGCGTGACCTGCCGGCGGCCTGGTCGCCGGCGGCGCACCCGGAGGTCTCTGCCCGCCCGCACGTGCTGGAGACCTGCCTCCTGGACGGGAGCGCCGCGAACACGATTCGCCATGCGCTGCTGGACGTCCTGGAGGGCGGAGCACCGTTCCGGGACACCCCGGCGGTGTCGAACGTCCGGCACCTGGGTCTGCTCACCACGGCGGCGGCGGCGCTGAACCGTGCGTCGTCGTCGTCGGCCGCCGGCGCCGCGGAGGAGCTCGTGCTGGCCGACCTGGAGGAGGCGCAGCGCGCATTCGAGGAGATCTCGGGGAAGCGAACGCCGGATGCCGTCCTCGAACGGATCTTCGAACGGTTCTGCATCGGCAAGTGAGGCGGAGATTTCACAAGGTGGCTGGTCAGCGATTCGACGTCATCGTGATCGGCGCGGGGCACGCCGGCGTGGAGGCCGCCCGCGCCGCGGCCCGGATGGGGTGTCGCGTCGGGCTCTGTACCCTTTCGGACGCCACCGTGGCGCACATGCCCTGCAACCCGGCGATCGGCGGAACCGCCAAGGGGCACCTGGTTCGCGAGATCGACGCGCTCGGCGGGCTGATGGGCGAGGCAATCGACGCGACGGGCATCCAGTTCAAGCTGCTGAACCGCAGCCGGGGACCGGCGGTGCGATCGCCGCGGGCGCAGGCGGACAAGCATCGTTACGGCGCTTGGGTCGCGGATGCGCTCCGCCGGGAAGAGCGCATCACGTGGGTCGTCGGCCGGGTCGGCCGCGTGACGGTGCACGATGACCGCATCACCGGCGTCGAGCTGGAGACGGCCGGCGGCGACGCCGGCGGAGAGCGGCTGCACGCCGGGGCGGTCGTGGTGACGGCAGGCACCTTTCTGAACGGTCTGGTGCACGTGGGGTGCAGGCGAACCCCGGCCGGCCGGGCGGGCGAGCCGCCGTCACAACACTTGGCGGAATCGCTGAAAGCGCTCGGCCTGCCGTGGGGCCGCTTGAAGACGGGGACGCCGCCGCGGCTCCACCGGGACAGCATCGACTTCGACCGGTTCGAGGAGGCCCGCGGCGACGACGCGCCGGTGCCGTTCTCGTTCATGAGCGCCGGCATCGATAGGCCGCAGATCGTGTGCCACCGGATGCATACCACGGAGCGCGTGCACGAGATCGTGCGGGCCAACATCCATCGGTCGCCGTTGTACAACGGGCAGATCGAAGGCATCGGTCCGCGCTACTGTCCATCCCTCGAGGACAAGGTCATGCGGTTTCCGCACCACGAGCGGCACCACATCTTCCTGGAGCCGGAAGGGATCGACGTCGACGAGATCTACGTGAACGGGTGCTCGATGAGCCTGCCGGCCGACGTCCAGGAGACCCTCGTGCACGCGCTGCCGGGACTCGAAGACGCCGTGATGGTGCGGCCGGGTTACGCGGTGGAGTACGACTTCGTGCAGCCGACGGCCTTGACCCGGACTTACGAGGTGAAGAACGTGGGAGGGCTGTTCCTCGCCGGGCAGGTGAACGGCACGTCGGGATACGAGGAAGCGGCCGGTCAGGGGATCGTCGCCGGCATGAACGCGGCGCTCGCGGTTGCGGGTGAGGAACCTTTCGTCGTCGGTCGGGACGAGGCTTATCTGGGGGTTCTGGCCGACGACCTGACCACGCGCGGGTGTCTCGAACCCTACCGGATGTTCACGTCGCGGGCGGAGTACCGGCTCCTGCTGCGGATCGACAACGCCGACCTGCGTCTGACGGAACGGGGGCGGTCGGTCGGCCTGGTGGACGAATCCCGATGGGCGCGGTTTCAGGAGCGCCGGTCGCGCTTCGAGACGAACCGGCGCCGGGTTGCGGAGACGACGGTGACGCTCGGAGACGGAACACGCGCACGGGCATCGCAGGCTCTGCGAAGGCCGGATACGAAGCTGGAGCAGTTGGCCGGAACGAACGGGTTGGAGCTCGACGTGGCGCACGGCGAGGAGCAGATGGACCTTTGGAGCGTCGAGACGCATTTCAAGTATGCCGGTTACCTGGAGCGGCAGCAGGCGGCCATCGAACGCGCGAGGCGCCTGGAGCAGCGCCGGATTCCCGCGGGCTTTTCCTACGGGGGCCTGCCGGGACTTTCCCGCGAGATCGCGGAGCGGTTGACGGAGATTCGGCCGGAAACGCTGGGCCAGGCCCTGCGTGTCCCGGGCGTAACGCCGGCCGCGGTAGCGTTGATCGGCGCCAAGGTGAATGCGTAAGCGGGTGTTCACACGCGAGGACGATTTGGCGCAACGCGTGCGAATCCGGGCGGAACGCGCGCGGCTGGGGCTGAGCGCCGAAACGGCAGCACGCCTCGCCGCCTACGTAGCATTGCTTTTTCGCTGGAACGAGCGCATGAATCTGACTGCGCTCGACGACGGAGACGGAGGTCTCGACCGGCTGGTGATCGAGCCTCTGCTGGCGGCTCGGCGCATACCGTCGGGATCGACCTCGGTAGTCGATGTCGGCTCGGGTGGCGGATCGCCGGCGATCCCGATCAAGATTGCCCGGCCCAGGCTGTTCATGCGGATGGTGGAGGCAAAGACCCGCAAGGCGGCATTCTTGCGGGAGGCGGCGCGGCGGCTGAACCTTGCCGGCACGGTGATCGAGAACTGTCGCTGGGAGGAGCTGCGGAACCGCCCGGAGTTGTACGAGACCCACGACGCCCTGACCGTGCGCGCGGTCCGAGTGAATGCAAGGGTTGCGAGCGGCATGCAGGACTTGGTGAAGGCGGGCGGCGTCCTGCTGTTTTTTTGCAGGGCGGGCCGGAGCGGGATCGTTCCGGCTTTCGGCCCTGCGCTCGTCACAGGAGCACGACTGCAGCTCCTGGAATCCACCACCACGGGCAGTGACTTGATGGTGTTCCGGAAATCGGGTTCCAGGTAGCTGCCGTGCGTCAATCGATGGTCGCGTGTGCCACCGGACGCCCGCGCGTTTCGGACAGGCAGTCTGGAGCAAGGAAGGGTGCGTGGAGTGAACATCCGGCGAGAAGCGCAACCACGCGTTTCCGGAACACGATGTTCCACGTGGAACATCCCGCGGGGCGAGCCGGCGACAAGCAGCCCCGGAAGACGTTACTTCTCGGCTGGTGGCGTGCCTCGCTGGCCACGGATGGTGCTCGGCTGCGGATGACGCTCGGCTGTTGACTGTCGGCGCCAGCCAAAGTCCTCACAGTCCTACCGGCTCGTTACCATCAACCGGTTGCATTCGGTTACGATCCGGCTAGAACCGAAATGGGGAGGTGGTGTTTCTGAAGGAGGGGAAGGATCGTCTCATCGTAGCACTCGACGTGCGCACACACGATGAAGCCGAGCGGCTCGTCGACACCCTGGAGAATGTGTCGTTCTTCAAGATCGGTCTTCGGCTGTTCCTGGCCGGGGACCTGTACGGGCTTCTTCAGCGGCTTCGACGACGGCAGTGCGCCGTCTTCATCGATCTGAAGATGGCAGGAGACATCAGCAATACGATCACGGACTTCGTCGACCACGCGTCCGCTCTCGGAATCAGGTTCATCACGCTCGCAGAGAGCCGGGATGACGTGTTCACTCGGCACAGTCTCGCCGCCGGACGGTCGGCTCGGGGAACGAATCCGTTTCCGCAGTTCCTCATGGTGCCGCTGTTGTCCAGTCTGAGCCCGGCGAACTTCGGTCGTCCCGAGTTGAGCGCGGAGGAATACGTCGTGGACCGCGGTCGCGCGATGTTGGCCGCCGGCTGCGACGGGTTGATCGTGTCGGGCGCGGCCATCGGAGCCTGTCGCTCGGCATTCGGTACTCGTGTGACCCTCGTGAGTCCAGGTATTCGGCCGGCTTGGGCCCAAGCCGACGATCACCTGCGATTGACCACGCCTGCCGAGGCGATCCGACTCGGAGCCGACCATCTCGTGGTCGGCCGGCCGATCCGGACGGCGCCGAACCCCAGCGACGCGGCCCGGCGGATAATCGAGGAGATCGACGAAGAGTTGTCGATCCCCAGGCGTGCGTGAGTTCCCATAACCCCCGGTTGGTTGTACCACCGCGCTATCTCGACAGACCGACCGCGATCCCCGAGCAAGTGAATGCGGGCTCGACCTGCCGTACGGCGTGACCGCACCTGCCGTCGTGGAGGCGGTGAACAAATGTGTACGCCTACCTTCATGCCCTGAATCGGGCGAGCGTGGCTTCCGGCTACGGTCGGCTGGAAGAACTCATACCAGCCGCCGGCGAACTCTCCGGCTTTCTTTCGAACGTCTTCGTGCAGGCAGTGGGCGGCGCGAACGGGAAGCGCCGAGCCTGGACTGGCGGTCAATCTTTACCACAATGGCTGTCCGGACCTCGTGCCCCGCGCGCTGTACGAAGGCGACGCCGTACAGCAGGGCGCCGAAGGCATCGAAGTGAAGGCAAGCCGTTTCCTCGGGCAGGGGACACGACGTGGAGTCCGGGTGGCTGGATGGTTCTTCAATTTCGCGATAATGCCAGCTCCGAGCCGGGTGTATATACGAGCGGGAACCGACAACCGTGGTTGTCGTCATGCTCGCGAAGCTGGACAAGGCCGACTGGACCTTCTCCGGCCGTGCTCCAGGGAGCCGGAGGACACCCACGGCGTCAGTCGACCGGTCTGGGCTGCAGAAACTCCGCGCCGGGAAGATCTACGGTCGTACCGCAACGCAGGCAACCCTTGCTGGAGCCCCGGAGAAATGGCCGGGCCGCGGCAGAGCGGCCAGCTCCGGAACAGCCCGTTTCGCCATCTCGGTGTAGCGACAGTCTTGTTCGATCCCGATACTGTCGTACCCCACCGCGATGCCGCCGCGAGTGTGGCGCCGGAGCCGGCGAACGGGTCGATGACGATGCCTTCACCCAGCGGCAGCACCGTGCGGACCACTTGCCGGAGGAAAGCCTGGGGTTTCAGGCTGGGATGGGGTGCGAACCGCCGTTCCTCCGGTCGAGTCGGGCTGGATTGGATCACGTCGCCGAAAGGTTGTGCGTCGGACACACGACGAAGCCCGCCGGTCCTCCATTTCCTCAGGTTGTCCTGCACACGTCCCTCCAGCGGCTTGCGGAAGAGCAGCCAGGGCTCGTACATCGACCTGGGCAACACGGTCACGTCATGAAACTCCGCGTGGGCGTTCTTCGGCCGGTCGCCGCCGCGCATCGTCGTCACGAGCCCGCACGATTTCACCGCGGCGCTCGAAACCGGCGGTGCGGACGGCGTGGGCGGCCCAGTGCGAGACAAGGGGGTTGGAGGCGATCAGCGCGTGAGCGCCCGGCACTAGCACCGGATGGAAAGCCGCCGCCCACGCGCTGAAGAACAGCGACAGCGTTTCCAGGTCCTTCCTTCTCAGCGTCGTGAACCGCGGCAGCGGCGCCCGTCTGTACCCGTCGAACGACGGCGGCTGGCGCCACACGCCGCCCTTCCCGGACCGCAGTTTCTCCTGCTCCGACGGCGAGTACTCCACGAGCCCATAAGAGGGATCCGTGACACAGGCGTGCAGGCTGTTCGGCTGCCGATCCTTCAGCCACACGAGACAATCCGCATGGTAGAGCGTCGCGCTGTCGTACGCGTAAGCGGAAGTCATCGGGAGAGTAACCGGTACCGGCCGCGAGACGTTCTCTCAAAGCTCCTGCCAATGTTCAGTTTGTCAGCGGGAAAGTTCGACGGAACTTTGTCGGCAGGGAGCGAGAACCCATCAACGACAGTTGATACTCCTTCGCCGGGAGTCCTGTTCCACGTGGAACAACAGTTGACCGCCGACGGACCAGGGACGTACGCTTCTCCGACGACTGTCGCACCCGTGGCGCGCCGCATAATTTGGTCATTTGGCCTAAAGGGTTCTGCGTGAGATCTCGTGTTTTCGCCATCGCGAACCAGAAGGGTGGGGTCGGCAAGACCACGACCGCGATCAACCTCGCGGCCTCGCTGGCGCTGGGCGATCAGGCGGTGCTGATCGTCGACATGGATCCGCAGGGGAACCTGACGAGCGGCGTCGGACAGAAGGGGAACCACACTTCGGCCGGGACCATCTACGAGGCCCTGACGGCCGAGTCGCCGCCCCCGGTCGACGACTACATCGTTTCCACGTGCGTCTCGGGGCTGTCGCTCCTGCCCGCGGACCGCAACCTGACCGGCGCCGAAATCGAGCTCGTATCCGCCGCTCGCCGCGAGCAGCGGCTGCGTCTGTTGCTGGATCAGGTACGCGGTCGCTTCGACTACATCCTGGTCGATACGCCGCCGTCGCTCGGGCTCCTCACCCTGAACACGCTGGTGGCAGCCGACGGCGTGATCATTCCGGTCGTATGCGAGTACTTCGCCCTCGAAGGTCTGGCCGCCCTGACTGCGACACTGAACCAGGTCAAGGACGCCTTCAACCGGAACCTCGAGATCGCCGGCGTCGTCCTCACGATGACCGATCTCCGCACCAATCTGGGCAAGGAGGTGGCGGCGGAGGTGCAGGGCGTGTTCGGCAACAAGGTCTTCGAGACCGCGATTCCCCGTAACGTCCGGCTGGGCGAGGCGCCGGGTCATGGACAGCCGGTGATTCTGTACGCCCCGCGATCCAAAGGCACCGAAGCCTACGTCGCGCTGGCCCGCGAGTTCCTGGCGTGCACGCGCGCTACCCCCATGCCGGCAGGAGGCGCATTCCGTGGCTGAGAAACGCGTGGCTGAGAAACGCGCTGCCGAGAAACGCAAGGCCCTAGGGCGCGGGTTGCGCGCGCTCATCCCCGACGCGCCGGCGGCCGAGTCGGCGGCGCCGGGCGGCGCTGCCCAGGAGGTCGATCTCGACCTGCTGCGACCCAACCCGGATCAGCCGCGACAGATGGTCGACAAGGTCGCGTTCGACGCCAAGCTCGAGGAACTGGCGCAGTCGATCCGCTCCCACGGCGTGATTCAGCCGATCGTGGTGACGAAGCGCGACGCCGAACCCGGCTTCGAGATCATCGCCGGCGAGCGCCGCTGGCGGGCCGCGCAACGAGCCGGTCTGCTGCGGGTTCCGGTCGTGGTCCGCGACATGGCGCGAACGAAGCGGCTGGAAGTGGCGCTGATCGAGAACATCCAGCGCGAGAACCTGAACCCGATCGAGGAAGCGGCCGCCTACAGACAGCTCGCCGACGAGTTCGGCATGACGCAGCAGCAGATCGCGGAGGCGGTGGGCAAGGAGCGGGCCACCGTCGCGAACTACCAGCGGCTGCTCCGCCTGCCGGCCGAGGTGCAGACCGACGTCGCAGCCGGCCATCTGAGCATGGGGCACGCGCGTGCGCTGGCGGGCCTGGACGATGGGGAGGACCAGGTCGCCGTGGCGCGCAGGATCCGTGACGGTGACCTGTCGGTTCGGGAGGCCGAGGCGCTCGTCAAGCGCACCGGAGCCCCGAAACCGGAATCCACGGCGGAGAAGCCGCCGGCCGACGTCCACGTCCGCGCCGCCGAGGAGCGTCTCCGCATCTCGCTCGGCACGCGCGTCAGGATCGTCCAGCGGGGCAAGCGCGGCCGGATCGAGATCGCCTTCGCGTCCGAGGACGAGCTGCAACGGCTGTTCGATCACCTTACCGGTGATTGAGTCCGCGGCGTCCTTGCCCGTCTGCCGGCGGAAATGTTATAAAAGGCCGTTTGGCCCACGCTGGTTGAACCCACCCTACGTCCAGGCGATCAGGTACTGGCTGAAGTATGACGGAGCAGGCGGCGGCAACTCGGTACGCGCGGGCGCTCTTCGAGGTCAGCGTCGGTCGCGGCGACCCGCAACGGTCCGAACGGGACGTCGCAGCATTCCAGGAGCTCGTCGACGGCCACCCGACGCTTCGGCGCGTCGTGCTCAACCGAGCGATCTCCCCCGTCGTGAAGAAGGCGATCGTCGAAGCGATCCTCGACAGGACGCCGAAGACCTCGGTCGTGGTCCGACGGCTGCTACCGATGCTCGCCGAGCGCGGCCGGCTCCATCTGCTGCCGGCGCTGCTGGCGGTGTATCGCGACCGTCTGAGGGAGCACCTGGGGATCGTGCGGGCGCGCGTGACGACCGCCGAGCCGCTGGATTCGGGGCGCGTCGCCTCCATCACCGAGAGGCTCGGGGCGGCCACCGGCCGGCCGGTGACGGTGGAGACCGCGGTGGACGCGAGCCTCGTCGGCGGCATGGTGACCCGGATCGGCGGCACGATCTTCGACGGCAGCCTTGCGCATCACCTCGCCCGTCTCAAGCAGCGCTTCATGACGACGTGACGGCATCACAGGACCGATGGCAATCAAAGCAGACGAGATCTCCAGGATCATCAAGGAACAGCTCGGGGACTACTCCCTCGACGTCGACGTCGCGGAAGTGGGCACGGTCGTGTCGGTCGGCGACGGCATCGCGCGGCTGCACGGAATCGATCGCGCGATGGCCACCGAGATGCTCGAGTTCCCGCACGGGGTCTTCGGCATCGCGTTGAACCTCGAAGAAGACGGGGTCGGCACGGTGCTGCTCGGCGAGTCGACCGAGATCCGGGAAGGCGACACGGTCAAGCGGACGGGGCGCGTCATGTCCGTGCCCGTCGGCGACGCGATGCTCGGCCGGGTCGTCAACGCCCTCGGGCAGCCGCTCGACGGCAAGGGACCGATCGCCGCGGAACAGCAGTCGCCGGTGGAGCGCATCGCACCGGGCGTGGTCGACCGCCAGCCGGTCAAGGAGCCGCTCCAGACCGGCCTCAAGGCGATCGACGCGATGATCCCGATCGGGCGCGGACAGCGCGAGCTGATCATCGGCGACCGGCAGACCGGCAAGACCGCGGTGGCGGTCGATACGATCATCAACCAGAAGGGGCTCGACGTCATCTGCATCTACAACGCCATCGGCCAGAAGCAGTCGACCATCGCGCAGGTGGTCAAGACGCTGGAGGACGAAGGCGCCATGGAGTACACGGTGGTCGTCGCGGCCGCGGCGTCGGACCCGGCGCCGCTGCTCTACATCAGCCCGTACTCCGCCTGCGCGCTCGGCGAGTTCTTCCGCGACAGCGGGCGCCACGCACTCTGCATCTACGACGATCTCTCCAAGCACGCGCAGGCATACCGCGAGATCTCTCTGCTTCTGCGCCGCCCGCCGGGGCGCGAGGCGTTCCCGGGCGACGTCTTCTACCTGCACTCGCGCCTGCTGGAGCGGGCGGCGAAGCTGAACGCCGGGAACGGGGGCGGATCGCTGACCGCGCTGCCGATCATCGAGACGCAGGCCGGCGACCTGTCGGCCTACATCCCGACCAACGTCATCTCGATCACCGACGGGCAGATCTTCCTCGAGTCGGATCTCTTCCACCAGGGCATCAGGCCGGCGATCAACGTCGGCAATTCGGTGTCGCGCGTCGGCGGGTCCGCCCAGGTCAAGGCGATGCGCCAGGTCGCCGGGACTTTGCGCCTCGACCTCGCGCAGTTCCGGGAGCTGCAGGCGTTCGCGCAGTTCGGAAGCGACCTCGACAAGGCGACCCGGCGGCAGCTCAATCGGGGCCGGCGTCTGGTGGAAGTGCTGAAGCAGCCCCAGTACTCGCCGCTGCCGGTGGAGCGGCAGGTGCTCATCATCTTCGCCGGGACGCGGGGCTTCCTCGACAACGTCGCCGAGAGCGACGTCGCCGCGTTCGAGCCGGAGCTGTACCGGTTCATGGAGACCCGGCACTCGGACCTCGCCGCCCGCCTCGCGGCCGACAAGGCGATGAGCAAGGAACTGGAGGCCGAAATCGAGGCCGCGGTCCGGGAATTCAGCGAGCAGTTCGTCGCGGCGCGCCAGGGCGCGGCCGCGTAGCGCGGTACCGATGCCGTCACTCATCGACCTCCGGCGCCGGATCCGCGCCGTCAAGTCCACCGAGCAGATCACGAAGGCGATGAAGACCGTCGCCGCGTCGAAGCTGCGCCGGGCCCAGGACCGCATCGTCGGCGCCCGCCCCTTCGCCCGGTTGATGCAGCGGGTGCTGAGCGATCTGGCGACGCGGACCGGCGCCGCCGCGGCGCATCCGTTGCTGGCTCCGCCGGCGGCCCCCGACGCCCCGATCCTGCTGTTCGTGGTGACGGCCGACAAGGGGCTGTGCGGCAGCTTCAATTCCAACCTCGTCCGAGAGGCGGCCACCTTCGCCGTCGAGTCGGATCGCAAGGTGGCGCTGGGCCTGGTAGGACGCAAGGGGCGCGACTTCTTCGTCCGGCGCAGCGTCGACGTCCGCTTCGAGATGGTGAACCTCTTCAATGACCTGCGGTACGGCCACGCGGAGGCGCTGGCCGAGACCGCGATAGAGCAGTACACGTCGGGCGCGGCGTCGGGCGTGTCGATTCTCTACAACGAGTTCAAGAGCGTGCTCCAGCAGCAGGTCGTGGTCGACCCGGTGTTGCCGATCCCGACGCTGGACGCGGCCGACGAAGAAGCCGACGAGGTGCCGGCGGACTACCTGTTCGAACCGCCGGCGGAGCGGATCTTCTCGGACCTGCTGCCGCATCACGTGGAGACGCAGTTATTCCGCGCCCTGCTCGAATCGGCGGCGGCGGAGCACGCGGCCCGGATGACCGCGATGGACGCGGCGACCCGCAACGCGGGCGAGATGATCGACGGGTTGACGCTGCACATGAACAAGGTGCGGCAGGCCGCGATCACGCGCGAGCTGATCGAAGTGGTGTCGGGCGCGGAGGCGCTCTAGGGGGCTGCGCCGTAGAACGGTGCAGCCCTTGGGGAGGGTCGGTTGGGCGGCAGGCGGAGCCGCCGGCGACGTGTGACGGGCCGGGGCGTACGACCGCAACGGATGGAAACGACAGATCGGGGGAGCCGGACGATGGCGGACGCGGGTGGAAAGAAGGTGGGTCGGGTCGTGGCCGTGATCGGGCCGGTGGTCGACGTCGAGTTCGAGGGCGGGTACCTCCCGCCGATCTACAACGCTCTGCAGATCCGGTCGCACCACAAGGCCGCGGAACCGATCGACGTGATCGCCGAGGTGGAGCAGCACCTCGGCGAGGGGCGCGTCCGGGCCGTCGCCATGAAGCCGACGGACGGCATGCAGCGCGGCATGGAGGCGGTCGACACCGGGGCGCCGATCTCCATGCCGGTCGGGCCGCAGACCCTCGGCCGGGTGCTCAACGTGCTGGGCGAGCCGGTGGACTTTCCGGATCGGCCGGTACAGGCCGAAGAGCGCTGGCCGATCCACCGCGCGGCGCCCAGCCTGGAGGATCAGTCCACCGAGCTCAAGATGTTCGAGACCGGGATCAAGGTCATCGATCTGCTCGAGCCGTACCTGCAGGGAGGCAAGATCGGGTTGTTCGGCGGGGCCGGCGTCGGCAAGACGGTCATCATCCAGGAGCTCATCCACAACATCGCCCTCAAGCACGGCGGCGTGTCGGTGTTCGGCGGCGTCGGGGAGCGGACACGCGAAGGCAACGACCTCTGGCTGGAGTTCCAGGAAAGCGGCGTCGTCACCTTGAACGATCCGGAGAAGTCGCGCGCCGCCCTGATTTACGGGCAGATGACCGAGCCGCCCGGCGCACGCCTGCGGGTCGGCCTGAGCGCGTTGACCGTGGCGGAGTACTTCCGTGACGCGGAGGGCAAGGACGTCCTGCTGTTCATCGACAACATTTTCCGCTTCACGCAAGCCGGCTCGGAGGTCTCGGCGCTGCTCGGGCGGATGCCGTCCGCGGTCGGCTACCAGCCGACGCTGCTGACGGAGATGGGTGCACTGCAAGAGCGGATCACGTCGACGCGGAAGGGATCGATCACCTCGGTGCAGGCCATCTACGTGCCCGCCGACGACTACACCGACCCGGCCCCGGCCACGACGTTCGCGCATCTCGACGCCACGACCAACCTGTCGCGGCGCATCGTCGAGCTCGGCATCTACCCGGCGGTGGATCCGCTTGCGTCGACGTCGCGCATTCTCGATCCGCGTGTCATCGGCGAGGAGCACTACAACGTCGCCCGCGCCGTCAAGCAGGTGCTGCAGCGCTACAAGGATCTCCAGGACATCATCGCGATTCTCGGGATCGACGAGCTGTCGGAAGACGACAAGCTGGCCGTCTCGCGCGCCCGCAAGATCGAGAAGTTCCTGTCGCAGCCGTTCTTCGTCGCCCAGCAGTTCACCGGCAAGGAAGGCAAGTACGTGCCGATCGCCGATACGGTCCGCGGCTTCAGGGAGATCGTCGAGGGCAGGCACGACAACCTGCCGGAGCAGGCGTTCTACATGGTCGGCACGATCGAGGAAGCAGTCGCCAACGCCGAGGAGCAGTCGGCGGCTGCGTAGCCGCGGAGCCCGACCGATGTCGCTGCCGCCGCACCTGACCATCGAGATCGTGACCCCGGATCGAGCGATCGTCCACGAGACGGTCGATGAAGCCTGCCTTCCGGGCGCCGAAGGGTTCCTGGGCGTGCTGCCGGGGCACACGCCGCTGCTCGTGACCCTCCGGGTCGGCGAGATCTGGTTCCGGCGGGGTTCGGAGACGACGTACCTCCACGCTGCGTTCGGCTTCGCGGAGATCCTGCCCGACCGGATTCGGATTCTCGCGCGCACTGCGGAGCGCGCCGAGGAGATCGACCTGGAACGCGCCGAGGCGGCCGCGAGCCGCGCCCGCGAGCGGCTTGCATCGACGGCGAGCGACCTCGATTTCGAGCGGGCGCGAATTGCGCTGCTGAAGTCGTTGTCCCGCCTGCAAGTGGCCCGCCGCATCGGCATGCGGTCCGCCGGGAAGCGGTGATGCGCGGCGGGTGACCGCCGGCCACGCCCCGCGGCGCATGTCGGCCGGCCGGCGTCGGTGTTCCAGATGCGACTGACCTGCGTCGCCCGGACGGACCCGGGCCGCCGTCGCGAGAACAACGAGGACAGCTTCTGCATACGGGAGGACCTCGGCCTCTTCCTGGTGGCCGACGGCATGGGCGGCCACGTCGCGGGGGAAATCGCATCCCGGCTGGTGGTCGAAGAGGTCGCGCGGTTCATTGCGGCGACGGCGCCCGCCGGCGACGGGCCGGGAGGAAGGCCGGCACGGGCCTCTGCCGGCGAAGCGGGCGACCGTCTGCGTGCCGCGCTGGTCGAGGCGAACCGGAAACTGGCCGTCCGGGTCGCCGGGGATGCCTCGCTGCACGGCATGGCGACGACCGCGGTTGCGCTGCTCGCCGCCGGCGAAGCGCTTGCGCTCGCCCACGTGGGCGACAGCCGGGCCTACCGCTATCGCGCGCCGCGTCTGGCGCGCCTCACGCGCGACCACTCCTGGGTCGAGGAACAGATCCGCGCCGGCCTGCTGACCCCGGACGCGGCACGCAGACATCCCTGGCGGCACGTCGTGACGCGGGCCATCGCCGGCACGGCCGACCTCGACGTCGAGGTCATGGCCCTGACCGTCGCGCCGGGCGACAGGGTGCTGCTCTGCTCCGACGGGTTGTCGTCCGTCGTTTCCGACGACGGGATCGCGGCCGTGCTACGGGAAGACCGCCCGCCTGACGACGTCTGCGGCGAGCTGGTCCGCCGGGCCAACGCGGCAGGAGGGCCGGACAACGTGACCGTCGTCCTGGTCGACGTCCATGCGGAGTAATCTGCGGCGGCTGTTCGGCTATCGCGTCCTGATACAGACGCTGGTGATGCGCGAGCTCAAGGCGCGCTACCGGGGTTCGGCGCTCGGTTTTTTCTGGTCGTTCGCCAACCCGTTGCTCCTGCTGCTGGTCTACACCTTCGTCTTCTCCGTCGTGCTCCCGGCCCGTTTCGAAGGGGTCGACAACAACTACGCGCTCTTCCTGTTCTGCGGACTGCTGCCGTGGACGTGGTTCTCGTCCGCCCTGACCGAATCCTCCAACTCGCTTCTCGCCAACGGCAACCTGATCAAGAAGGTGCTCTTCCCCGCAGAAGTGCTGCCGGTGGTCGCGGTGCTGGCCAACATGGTGCACTTCCTCCTGGCGTTGCCGATCCTGATCGTGGCGCTGGTGCTGTTCGTCCCGGCGCCGCCGGGCATCACGGAGCTGCTGTGGTTCCCCGCCGTGGTCGCGGTGCAGTTCCTCCTCACGCTCGGGCTGGGTCTGATGCTCGCCGCGCTCACGGTGCACTTCCGGGACATCAGGGACCTGCTGGCGAACGTGCTGACGCTCTGGTTCTTCGCGACGCCGATCCTCTACCCGTGGACCATGGCGGCGTCGCGGGGGCCGTCGGTAGCCGGTCTGCCGCCCGCCGGCAAGGTGCTGATGGATCTCAACCCCTTCGCCCACATCGCCATCTCCTACCAGGAGATCCTGTTCTTCGACGGGCCGTTCGGACACTGGAAGTGGCTGCTGGCGCTGGCCGCGGCCGGCGTGGTCCTGTTCCTCGCCGGCTACGCCCTCTTCGATCGGCTGCGGGATTCGTTCGCGGAGGAAGTGTGACGGACCCGGCGATCGCGCTGCGCGACGTGACGAAGCTTTATCGGCGGTACGCGTATCGCCGCCAGTTCTCCACGCTCAAGAGCGCCCTGCTCAAGGGGAGTCTGGCCGGCGACCTCGAGCCGAGCGAGGTGCTGCGGGCCGTCGACGGGGTGTCGCTGGCGGTGACCGCGGGCGCGACGGTCGGCCTCATCGGGCGGAACGGGTCGGGAAAGAGCACGCTGCTCAAGCTGGTGGCGGGAATCACGAGGCCGACCACCGGGACGGTCGACGTGCGGGGGCGCGTCTCGGCCCTGATCGAGCTCGGGGCCGGGTTTCATCCCGAGATCTCGGGGCGCGAGAACATCTTCATCAACGGGGTCATGCTCGGGATGACGAAGCGGGAGATCGTGAAGCGGTTCGCCGAGATCGTGGAGTTCGCCGAGCTCGAGGACTTCATCGAATCGCCGGTCAAGACGTACTCGTCCGGCATGTACATGCGGCTGGGGTTCGCCGTCGCCGTCCACGTGGACCCCGACGTCCTGCTGGTCGACGAGGTGCTGGCGGTCGGCGACGAGGGCTTCAGCCTGAAATGCCTCGACAAGTTCGCGGACTTCAAGCGGCGGGGCAAGACGATTCTGCTCGTCACGCACGGGTTGGGGCTCGTGGAGCGGTACTGCGACGAGGCGGTATGGGTGGATGCAGGACGCATTCGCGGCCGCGGGGACCCGCGCCGCGTCGTGCATACATACACCACCGACGTGGCGAAGAAGGAAGAGCGCGCGCTCGCCTCGGCCGACCGGAGGGCGCAGGCGGCGACGCGAACGTCCGGCGACGGGGTGGGCGGCGCGCCGGAAGCAGCCGGCACGGAGCTGCCCGTGGCCACGCACGAGCCGCCGGACATGTTCCGGGCCGCGCCGGGCCGCTGGGGAGCCGGACCGGTGCGCATCGACCGCGTCACGCTCGAGCGCGGCGGGACCGCAGCGCACGTCTTCCGGAGCGGCGACCGGCTCGCGGTCCGGCTCGCGGTTAGCACGCCCGAGCCGGTGCAGGACTTCGTCTTCGGGATCAGCATCTTCAACGCCGAAGGGGTGTGCTGCTACGGCACGAACACCGACATCGAGGAGTTCGAGCCGGTCGAGCTGTCAGGCGCCGGCGAGGTGGTGTTCGTCATCGACAGCCTCGATCTCGTCGAGGGCACCTACAAGCTCGACGTGGCCGCGCACACGCGCCATGGGGTGCAGTTCGACTATCATCGGCTGCTCCATACGTTCCGCGTCAAATCCCGCACCAGGGAGGCCGGCATCTACCGCCCGCCTCACCGGTGGTCGTTCAGCCCGGGCGTCCGCCTCACGCCGCCGCCGGTCAACAGGTAAAATAAAGGGTTCGGCGTCCCGCCGGGCGCCGCCATCGACTCCCGTGCCGTCAACCACCGCGTCGCTGACGCTTCGCGCCCTGCTCCACGAGGCGGCCGACCGCGCCGGCTTCGGGCGCGGATCCTCCTCTTCCGCCGGGTCGATCAGCGGTCTGACCCCGCCGGCCCAGGCGTTGGCGGCGGCCGTCTTCGCCGGCCTCGAGCCGCTCGTCGTCGTGGTGCCGGGGGATGCGGACATCGACCGCATGACGGCCGACGCCCGGTTCTTTCTGGCCGGTCTCGAGGGACTCGCCCGGAGTGACGTCGAGCGCGGGGTGCTGCCGTTCCCCTCCCCCGAGGTGGACCCGTACCGCGGCATGACCCCGCACCTGGACGTGGCCTCCTCCCGTGCCCGCGCCCTGGCCGGCCTGGCCCTCGGACACACGCGGATCGTCGTCGCGTCGGCCGTGGCGCTCCTGCCGCGCCTCAGCCCGCCGGACCGGCTCCTGCGCGCCGCCGTCGAGCTCCGGCTCGGCGGAACCTGTTCCCTCACGGACCTGGTCGATCGGCTGGTGGACGCCGGTTTCACACGCAGCGACCCGGTCGAGGCGCACGGCGAATTCTGCGGGCGCGGCGGCATCGTCGACATGTTTCCGGCGGGGGAGACCTTCCCGATCCGGGCGGAGTTCGTCGGCGACAACATCGAGTCGCTCCGCCGCTTCGATCCCGCCACGCAACGATCGGTGGCGACGCTCGACCGCGCAGCGGTCTACCCGCTGACGGATCAGCTCCAGCACCCGGCGGCCGGCGGCGCGCCGGCGGAGGAGGTGATCGACCGTCGCGCCACCTTCGACGACTACGTCCGCCGCGCCTCCGCCCGCTTCGTCGTCAGCGCGCCGGCGGAGACCGCGGAGCGCCTGCGCCAGGCGGAGGAACAGGTACGGACGAGCTACGCGGCCGCGGCCGCGCGCGGCGATCCGGCGCCGCTGCCCGGCACGTTGCAGGTGGACGACGAGGCCGCGGCCGCGTGGCTCGCCGGCGCCGCCACGCTCGACACCCTGGAGATCGACGGGACGCCGCGGAACGGAGCGGACACGGCCCGCCACCCGCACGTCGCCTGCCAGCCGGCGACGGAGTTCCGCGGGCGGCTCCGCGACTGGGTCGCCGACGTCGAGCGGGGGCGTGACCGGCAGGACGTGCAGGTGTTCGTCGCGGAGACGGCCGGCCGCGCCGAGCGCATCGTCGAGCTGCTGGGCGAGCACGAACTGGTCGGCGTGCCGATCGAGGGGGCGGAGGAGACCGGCTCGGCGACCGTGCTGGTGGCTACCGGCGTCCTCTCCCGCGGATTCCGCCTGCCCGCCGCGCGACTGCAGATCTACGCCGAGACCGACCTTTTCGAGGCCGAGCACGTCGTACGCCATCAGCGGCGGTCGGTCGCGAAGTCGTTCCTGTCTGACTTTCGCGATCTCAAGGTCGGCGATCACGTGGTGCACGTCGACCACGGCGTCGGCGAGTACGTCGGGTTGCGGCAGCTCACCGTTCCGGAGACTCGCGGCCGGCACGAGTTCGTGGAGCTCCGGTATGCCCGCGGCGACAAGCTCTTCGTGCCGGTCGAGCAGCTCGAACTGCTCCAGAAGTACACCGGCTCTGCCCACCCGAAGCTGGATCGGCTGGGCGGAACCACCTGGGCCAGGACCAGGTCGCGCGTCCGGAAGTCGATGCGCGACATGACGGAGGAGCTCCTCAAGCTGTACGCGGCGCGGCAGGCGTTGCCGGGCCACGCCTTCAGCCCGGACACGCACTGGCAGCAGGAATTCGAGGCGGCGTTCGAGTACGAGCTGACTCCCGATCAGCAGTCGGCTCTGACGGAGATCAAGCGGGACATGGAGCGGCCGTCGACGATGGACCGGCTCCTGTGCGGCGACGTCGGCTACGGCAAGACGGAGGTCGCGCTGCGGGCCGCGTTCAAGGTGTTGATGGACGGCAAGCAGGTGGCGGTGCTGGCCCCGACGACGGTCCTCGCGTTCCAGCACGAGGCGACGATCCGCGAACGCTTCGCGTCCTTTCCCGTTCGCGTCGCGGTGCTGAGCCGTTTCGTGAGCCGCGCCGAGCAGAAGGCGACGCTGGCGGACCTCGAAGCCGGCAAGGTGGATCTGATCGTCGGGACCCATCGCCTGCTGTCCAGGGACGTGAAGTTCCGCGACTTCGGACTGCTGATCGTCGACGAGGAGCAGCGTTTCGGCGTGGCCCACAAGGAGCGCATCAAGCAGATGCGGCGCCACGTCGACGTGCTGACCCTGACCGCGACGCCGATTCCCCGCACCCTGAACATGTCGCTCGCCGGGATCCGGGACATGTCGGTCATCGAGACGCCGCCGAAAGACCGGATGGCGATCCAGACCGCCGTCGTGCGGTTCGACCCGCAGGTGATCGCGCGGGCCATCCGGACGGAGCTCGGCCGGGGCGGGCAGGTCTACGTGGTGCACAACCGCGTGGAGTCGATCGACTCGTTCGCCGGGATGATCGGACGGCTCGTCCCGGAGGCGCGGCTCGCCGTCGCCCACGGCCAGACGAGCGAGGTCGCGCTGGAGAAGACGATGATCGCCTTCGTGGCCCACGAGTACGACGTCCTCGTCGCCACCACGATCATCGAGAACGGCCTCGACATCCCGAACGTCAACACGATCGTCGTCAACCACGCCGAGCGCTACGGGCTGGCCCAGCTCTACCAGTTGCGAGGGCGCGTCGGGCGCTCGGACCGGCGCGCCTACGCCTATCTGGTCGTTCCCGCCGACAACGCGCTGTCGCCGGTCGCGCGGCAACGGCTCTCGGCCATCCGCGAGTTCAGCGATCTCGGCAGCGGCTTCCGGGTCGCCGCTCTCGACCTGGAGATCCGCGGGGCCGGCAACCTCCTGGGCGCGCAGCAGAGCGGTCACATCGAGGCGATCGGCTTCGACATGTACGTCAAGCTGCTGGAGCAGACCGTCCGCGAGCTGCAGGGCGAGGAGGTGGACGACGAGCACAGAGCGCGCGTCAATCTCGGCGTCGATCTGCGGATCGACGAAGGCTACGTCGCGGAGACCGATCAGCGGCTCGCGGTATACCGCAAGGTCGCCACGGCCGCCGACGAGCCGGCGCTGGCGGCGGCCCTCGACGAGGTCGCCGATCGCTACGGGCCGCTGCACCCTTCGCTCCTCCGCCTCGCGGAGTACGGCCGCGCCCGCGTGCGCGCGAGCGGGCTCGGGGTGGACGCGATCGACCGGGAAGCGTCGCGGCTCGTCATAAGGTTCAGGGGCGACGCCCCGATCGAGCCGGGACGGCTGGTCGATTTCGTGCGCTCGCGTCCCGGGGGCACGCTCACGCCGGCGGGGGTTCTGCGACTCGACCTGCAGGCCGTCGGCGGTGCGGGGAACCCGGCGGCGGCCGAGGAACGGCGCGGCGGCGCCTCTCCGGTCGTTGGGCGGGATCTCGATCTGCTGGCGCGCGTGAACACGTGGCTCGACGAGCTGGGCGACGCCGGATGACGGTTTCACTTGCGGGAAGGCTGAATCCGGCGGAGAGGAACACGATGAGACAGAAGATGCGGAGAACGTGTCGGTGGCGGCTCGTGCTCGGCGCCGCGAGCGTGCTGATCGCCGCTCCCGCGGCGGCGCAACTGCTGGGCGGTGCCTCTCCGGAGACGGCGGAGGGCATCATTCTCGAGCGGATCCTGGTCAAGGTCAACGGCGACATCATCACGCAGACCGACCTGGAAGAGCGGCAGATCGGCCTGATCCGCCAGCGCGGCCTGCCGTGGCGCACCGATGCGGAGCTCCAGCAGGCACTGCAGGAAGTGACGCCCGAGGTGATCTCCGGCGCCGTCGACGAACTGCTGCTGATCCAGCGGGCGCGGGAGCTCGGCTACCAGTTCACCGACGAGCAGTTCGACGAAATCCTCGGCGATCTCATGGCCGAGAACGGCTTCGAGACAGAAGAGGAATTCCGGCAGGCCCTCGCCCAGTCGGAAGACATGACTCTCGAAGACCTGCGGCGCGTGCTGGAACGTCAGATCCTGATCAATCAGGTGCAGCAGATCGAGGTGCTGGGGCCCGTGACGCTGACCGAGGTCGAGGCGCGCGAGCACTACGAGGCCAACATCGCCCAGTACACCGATCCGGCCACGGTGACCATGCGTGAGATTCTGATTCGGGTGTCGGAGGCGCTCGGCGGCGCCGGTGTCGCGGCCGACGATCAGGCCCGAGCGGATGCGCAACAGGCCCGGCAACGCGTGCTCGACGGCGAGGACTTCGAGCTGGTCGCGGTCGCCATGTCCGACGCCGCATCCAAGGCGAACGGAGGCCTGATCGGCCCGATCGAGGTCTCGCTGCTGAGCAGCACGCTGCTGGACGTGCTCGCCGAGATCGCAGTCGGCGACGTCACCGAGCCGATTCGGACGCCGCTCGGCTACCAGGTGTTGAAGCTCGAAGCGCGGACACAACCGGCGCCGAGGCCGTTCGAGGAGGTTCGCGACCAGATTTCCGAGAACGTGTTCAACGACCGCCGTCTCGCGGAATACGCCCGGTACCTCGATCGCCTGCGCAGCGAGGCCGACTTCGAATGGAAGAACGAGCGGCTCGAGCAGGCGTTCGAAGACTACGAGGAGGTACGCGCGTCACGGCTCGCGAGTGGTGGTGAGTGAATCCGACGCTGCGCCGGGCGGTGCGAGTCGAAGCCCCGGCGGCGGGCGTTGAAGGAAGTCGGACGAGCGGGCCGCCGGGGATGATCCGCCCGGCAGGCCGCGCTCACGGTTCGCCGTCCGTGAGCGCCGGCCTGCCGGTGGTCTAGAGAACGGGAACCCTCAGGGTACCGTAGTCGGAGCGCTGGCGGCTGGTCCGGGCGGATGCGGCGTCCGCACGAGTGCAGCCACGTTGGTTCGCTCCTGCCGGGTGGAGCCGTCCGCGAGCTCGATTCCGGGCCCGCCGGCCGGCAGGGCCGGGGCTACGGAACGCGACGCGTCCTGGGAAGCCGCCTCCTCGGAAGTCGCCGGCAGACCGCGGATGTCCGCCGCCGGCGCCGGGGGCGCGGATGGCGGAGTCGAAGCCGCCGGCGCTGGAGTTGCCGCCGGCGGCGCGTTGCTCTCGGGCTCGTTGCCGACCAGTTCGATCGCCTCGGGCTGGTCGGCCGCCGTCGCGTCGACGGCGGCGCTGTCCGGCTGGAGCGAATCCGGCCCGCCGCTCTGTGGCGGCGCCGCCCCACCGGCGGCGGATGCTGCCTCCGGTCCGGGCGTCCGGCTTGCACTTCCGTTGCTCATGCCGCCGGGAGTCGGCACGCCGGTGGCATTCGCGGGATCGTCGCCGGGCGCGAGGTCGTCTTCCACCAGCCGTGTGAGCTCCGTCGTGATCTCGCGCGAGATCTCACCCATCCGCACCAGCGCGATGCGTCCCACCGCCTCGCGGATCGGCTCGAACACCTCGGTCAGGTCCAGCTCGACGCGGTTGCCGCTCGCGCGGCTCTCCCGGAGCTCGGCGATCTGCTGCTCGAGCACGCGAATCCGCTCTTCCGCCTCCAACTGCTGCTGCAACAGGTTGTTCCGATCGAGCTGCACCTCGTTGGCGTTGACCAGGTAGCCGGTTCCGAAGGCGCCGCCGAGGGCGATCACGAGCAGCAGCACCTGCAGCATGAACCGCTGAAAACCGGACTTCGCGGGCGGTACGGCCGGCTTGCGGGGGTTGGGTGCGGTTGCGGGACGCACCGGGTTGGCGCTCCGGTCCATTGGCGGATCCGCTGGCGGTTTGGTCGACATCGTTGCCCTCCTGATGGTTTGGACGACGGCGCCCGGCGGACGGCCGGTACTTTGCCCCCCTGTGCCCCGACACGCTCGACGGTCGGGCTGCACCACGGGCGCCAGAATCTCTACGCGCTTCAAACTGAAACGTCCCTGACGGCCTGGGAGGTGCCGCTTTCGGGAAGGTGGGCTACGAACAACCTAGCAGTGCTCCCCATTATAGAGGTGCTCACGCGGTTGTCAAGGCGCCCGCCGGGCCGGGTCGCGCCGCACCGGAAAATTTTCTTTCGCTGACGCGATTTTCCCTTGACCGCGGCCACGGGACTCCCCATAATGCCTGCAGTGGGCAGCCGGTCAGTGCCCACCACTCCACGCAGACGGCTACTCCCAGGCCAGTCTTCAGTCGGCTTGCGTCGCCCAGCCCGGATGTCGGGAGCGGCGCGTTGATGGAGCGCAGGTCCACTCATGGACCCGCCGGGGTGAAGGAGTAGTGTGATGCTGAACCAGACAGGAGCTCGACGGGGGAGGTCCAACCGGGTGCGCACGATCCGGTGGTGGGCCGCCCTCCTCATGTGCGTGGTTGGCGCGGTGGCGACCGCGGCGGCTGCGCCGAACCCGGAGGGAACCTATCGCTGGCACGGCGAGCTGGTGACCCTCGACGAGGCCGCGGGGACGGTGACGGTCAAGGCGCCGGTGGTCGCGCCGGCCGGGCTGGAAGCGGTGGCCGACGTGCGGGCCGGCGAGCCGATCCTCATCGCCTGGTCGGGTGACGACGGCCAGGCAAGCGGCATCCGGGCCGTCGAGCCCGGCGGCGCCTCGGCGCTCGCAGCCGGCGCCGAGGCGGTCGCGTCCGGGGCGCCGGCCGGAGACGCCGGGGTAGAGGTAGAAGCAGCCGAAGAGGAAGAGAGCCGGAGTTTCCTCCTGCCGGCCGCGTTCGTGTCGGTCGATGCCGATCGCCGCCACCTCACGTTCGAGGTGGCGCTCCCGGCGGAGAGCCTGGGCACGGTCCGGGCGCTGACGCCCGGCGCTTGGGTCACCGCCACGTCGGTGCATGGACCGGCCGGGTCGGATGCGGCACTGCTGGCGGTCGACGCCTACCGCCGGTCACCGGAGTGGCGGCCGGCGCCGGAGCGCGGGGCGACCTACCACTGGCAGGGCGAGCTGGTTGCGCTCGACGAGGCGGCCGGCACGCTGACGGTGAAGTCGCGGGTGGCGTCGCCGTCGAGTCTGGCCGCGGTGGCCGGTGCGGAGTCGGGCGACCCGATCGTCATCACCTGGTCGGGGTTCGAGAGCCGCACGAGCGGCATCCGGGCCGCGATGCCGGACGACGGCTCGGGCCTGTGGGGCAGCAACCGCTTCCTGCTGCGGGCGACGTTCGTGAAGATCGATGCGGAGGGCCGCTACCTGACCTTCAGGACCATGGTTCCCGACGAGAGCCTGGCGACGGTGCGGGGGCTGACCCGCGGCTCCTGGGCGCGCGTGACGTCGCCGCACCACCCGGCGGACGGGTCCCCGGCGGTGCTGTCGGTCGATACATACGCGCCGTTGCGCGAGCGTCGTCCGGCGCCGTCGCCGGGCGCGACGTACCGCTGGGACGGCGAGCTGGTTGCGCTCGACGAGGCGGCCGGCACGCTGACGGTGAAGTCGCGGGTGGCGTCGCCGTCGAGTCTGGCGGGGTTGGCCGGCGCGGAATCGGGCGTGCCGATCATCATCACCTGGTCGGGCTACGACAGTCAGGCGAGCGGGATCCGGGCGGCGATGCCGGATGACGGCTCGGGTCTGTGGGGGAGCAATCGCTTCCTGCTGCGGGCGACGTTCGTGGAGACCGATGCGGAGGGCCGTTACCTGATCTTCAAGGCTGCGGTCCCCGAGGAGAGTCTGGCGGCGGTGCGGTCGCTGACGCGGGGCTCCTGGGCGCGCGTGACGTCGCCGCACCACCCGGCGGACGGGGCGCGAGGGGTGCTGTCGGTGGATGCGTACGTCCCGTTGCGGGAGCGTCGTCCGGCGCCGTTGCCGGGTGCGACGTACCGCTGGGACGGCGAACTGGTCTCGCTCGACGAGGCGACGGGAACGCTGACGGTGAAGTCGCGGGTGGTCTCTCCGTCAGGTCTGGCGGGGTTGGCCGGCGCGGAATCGGGCGCGCCGATCATCATCACCTGGTCGGGTTACGAGAGCCGGGCGAGCGGGATTCGGGCCGCGATGCCGGATGACGGCTCCGGGTTGTGGGGGAGCAGCCGCTTCCTGTTGCGGGCGACGTTCGTGGAAGCCGATGCGGAGAGCCGCTATCTGACCTTCAGGACAACGGTTCCCGAGGCGAGTCTGGGAACCGTGCGGTCGCTGAAGCGCGGTTCCTGGGCACGCGTGACGTCACCGCATCATCCGGCCGACTCGGAAGCGGCGCTGCTGTCCGTCGCCGCTTACGTTCCGTCGCCGGAGCGCCGGCCGGCGCCGTCGCCCGGCGCGACGTACCGCTGGGACGGCGAGCTGGTTTCGCTTGACGAGGCGACGGCGACGCTGACGGTGAAGTCGCGGGTGGCGTCGCCGTCGGGTCTGGCTGCGGTGGCTGGCGCGGAATCGGGCGCGCCGATCGTCATCACCTGGTCGGGCTACGACAGTCAGGCGAACGGGATCAGGACGGTGATGCCGGACGACGGCTCGGGGCTGTGGGGCAGCAACCGCTTCCTGCTGCGCGCGACGTTCGTAGCGGCCGATGCGGCGGGCCGGTACCTGACCTTCGAGGTGGCGGTTCCCGAGGCGAGCCTGGAGACGGTGCGGGCGCTGGCGCAGGGTGCCTGGACCAGCGTCACCTCGCCGCATCACCCGGCGGACGCGGCCCCGGCGGTGATGGCCGTCACCGCCTACGCCGCGGTGCCGGCACCGGATCGCGCAGCGCAGTAGCGCGGCGCCGGGATTCCGTCCGTCGCAGGCGTTTCGTTCGTAGGGTCGGCGCCCCTGACGTGGGGTCTCGGCATCGGCTGCCGCGGGCCCCACGTTACCCGTTCCGTTGCCGGCGCGTTACGCGGTACGCCACCGTCCCGCTCGCGCGGCCGGACCGCGACCGCTCCGGAACTCCACCCCACACGGCCGGTCGCCCCACACTAGAATGGATCCGTTCATGAGAATCGGATCCGTCTCCCTCCAGCATCGCTACGCCCTCGCTCCCATGGCGGGCATGACCGACACCGCCTTCCGCCGCCTCGTGAAGGCGCGGGGCGGCTGCGGTCTGGTCGTGACCGAGATGGTCAGCTCCGAAGGGCTGGTGCGCGGGATAGACCGCACGCTCGAGTACGCCGAGTACACCGAGGCGGAGCGCCCGGTGTCGGTCCAGATCTTCGGCGGCGACCCCGGCAGGATGGCCGCGGCGGCCCAGGTCGTCGAGGCGATGAAGGCGGACATCGTCGACGTCAACATGGGCTGCCCGGTGCCCAAGATCGCGAAGCACAACGCCGGGTGCAGCCTGATGCGCGAGCCGGCGCACGCGGCGCGAATCGTACGCGCGATGACCGCTGCGGTCGACATCCCGGTGACGGTCAAGATGCGGGCCGGCTGGGACGACGGCAGCATCAACGCCCCGTCGCTGGCGCGGATGATGGAGGATGCGGGGGCGGCGGCCGTCGCCGTGCACGGGCGCACCGCGAAGCAGTCCTACAGTGGGGAGTCCGACTGGGGACTGATCCGCAGGGTCGCGGCGGAGGTCACGATTCCGGTGCTGGGCAGCGGGGACTGCGTGACGCCCGAACAGATGGTCGACCGGAGCCGCGCGGGCGTGGCCGGCGTCCTGGTCGGGCGCGGCGCGCTGCGCAACCCATGGATATTCCAGCAGGCCGCGGCGCTGGCCGGCGGTGGAGCCGCGCCCGAGGTGTCGCTCGAGGAGCGGGGGCGCTTCCTTCTCGACTACATCGACCTCCTCCTGCGCGAGGGCGTCGACGAATCGCGCGGGTTCCGCCACCATGCGCCCGGAATGGTCCCGTCCCGGTCCCGGCCTTCGAGGCCCGCGCGCAGCCGCGAACGGTGGGTCGTGAACAAACTGCGGGCGCTCGGTTCCTGGTACACGAAGGGTCTGTACGGCGGCTCGCAGTTGCGTACGGCCATCAACCAGGCCGAGTCGGTCGAGGCGCTGCGCGGCGTCCTGCGCGTGCATTTCTTCGCGGAGCCCGCCCGCGACGCCGTCGCCTGAGCGACGAGCGATGGCGGTCCGGCGCGTGCGGGAGATCGACTGGACGTGCTGGCGCGCTGTCGATCCGGCCACGCTGGTCTTCGTGGTCAAGGGGCGGCGGATCCTGTTGATCCGCAAAAAGCGCGGGCTGGGCGCCGGCAAGATCAACGGGCCGGGCGGCCGGCTGGAGCCGGGCGAGTCGTTCGACGCCTGCGCGGTGCGCGAGGTGCGCGAGGAGCTGGGGATTACGCCGCTGCACCTGGAGAAGCTGGGGCAGCACGGCTTCCAGTTCGTCGACGGCTACTCGACGTTCGTGCGCGTCTATCGCGCGGCGGATCTCGTCGGCGCCCCCGTCGAGACCGACGAGGCCGAGCCGTTCTGGTTCGACCTCGACGCCATTCCGTTCGACCGGATGTGGGAGGACGATCGTTACTGGCTGCCGCTGGTCATCAGCGGCCGGCGGTTCACCGGGCGCTGGATCTTCGATGGCGACCGCATGCTCGACCACACGCTGGACGTAGTATGGTAGGAGCCTCCATGAGCACCGAAGCCATCATGATCCTGATCGGATTCGTCAGCCCGATCATCACCCTGCTGGGCACGACCCTGGGCCCATGACGTCCCGCCGCCACGATGATGGCCGTCCGTTCACCCCGGCGTACGTGACGGTGCACGCGGCTTGATTCATGCCGATCGCTCCGTGGTGCTCCCACCGCCGCCGGCGTACCGCCCGCCCCATTCTCCGCGAGGTTGGCGAAGCGTACCCGGTGACGTATCATGCGGATCTCTGCGCGTGGAGCCCGGTTTCGGTCGCCGGGAGCCCGGCAAACCGGAGGTCACCGTGGCACGACACATACTCTTCGCGATTCTCCTGCTGACGGGAACCGCCGCTCAGGGCGGCGCCGCTGGTGAAGGCGCCGGGCCGGCCTCGTGGCAGGACGACCTGACCCCCGTCGGCGCCGGGGACTGGGACTACCGGAAGGCGGCCCACCTGCTGGAGCGCGCGGGATTCGGCGGGACCCCGGCGGAGGTGGAGCGCCTCGCCGGCATGACGCCGGCCGCCGCCGTCGCCCGGCTGGTCGAGTACCAGCGCCATGCGGACACGCTGGCGCCGTTCGAACCCTCTCCCATCTGGGACCCGGGCATGGACCCGTTCCCCAAGAGCCGGGCCGAAGCGGTCCGCATCGCACGGGAACGCGGCGAAGCGATGGGCGTGAAGGTGCTGCCCGAAGGCGAGTCGCGCCGCCTGCAGCCGGTGGTCAACAAGTTCTTCTACGGGCTCCGCGCGAACTTCATCGAGACGCAGCGGCTGGCTACGTGGTGGGGCGAGCGGATGCTCACCACGACGCGCCCGCTCGAAGAGAAGCTGACGCTCTTCTGGCACGGGCACTTCGCGACGGGGAACACGAAGGTCCGCGACACGCGGATGATGCTCCGCCAGAACGAAATGCTGCGGGCCGACGCCAACGGGAACTTCGAGGATCTGCTGATGGGGATCCTCAGGGACCCGGCGATGCTCGTGTATCTGGACAACGGCGAGAACGTCAAGGACCACCCGAACGAGAACTTCGGGCGCGAGCTGCTGGAGCTGTTCAGCCTCGGCGTGGGGAACTACACCGAGCAGGACATCCGGGAGGGCGCCCGCGCGTTCACCGGCTGGACCAACGACGTCCTGGACTTCGAGTTCGACGCGGAGCAGCACGACTTCGGCGAGAAGACGTTCCTGGGACACACCGGTCCGTTCGACGGCGGCGACATCATCCGGATCATCCTGGAGCAGCCCGCCGCGGCCGAGTTCATCAGCGGGAAGCTCTACCGCTACTTCGTCCGCGAGGAGCTGGACGAGGCGGTTCACGCGGAGCTGGCGGCGACGTTCCGGGACGCGGACTACGCGTTGAAGCCGCTGCTGACGAAGATCTTCCTCTCGCGCGACTTCTACAGCCCGGCGTCGTACGCCACCCGGATCAAGAGTCCGGTGCACTTGGTGGTGTCTACCTACCGCAAGCTCGGACTGACGGAGCTGCCGACCATACCGGACTTCAACCGCCTCGTCGCGGGGCTGGGGCAGACGCTGTTCAATCCGCCGAACGTGGCCGGCTGGGCCGGCGGCCGCACCTGGGTCACGCCGGCGACGCTGCTCCAGCGCGGCAACCTCTTCCGCGACGTCCTGTATCCCGACACCGACGGGTTCTGGGCGCCCGACCGCGTCGTGCCGGGCATCTACCGGCAGGTCGAGCGGCGCCTCGCGCAGGGCATGAACGTCACCGCGGCCACGCAGGAGGGCGACGCCGAGTCGAGCCGGCTCGTGGACCGCGACGAGGACTACAACACCCGCTACGGCGGCTACATGGGATACGTGATGGCTTTCGAAAAGCTGCATCCGATCCCGCGCCGGGTGGCCGACCTGGACATGGTGCGGCTCCTGTCCGACGCGGGCGCGGCGGAGGCCGGCGAGGTCGTCGACCACCTGATCCGCCGCTTCCTGCGGGTGGAGCTGAGCGGCGGCGACCGCGCTGTGCTCGTCGACTTCCTGCGCGACGAGCTCGGGAGCGACCGCATCGAGTCGGATACGCCGCGGACGGAGGCGGCGTTGCGCGCGCTGCTCTACCTGATCCTGAGCACGCCGGAATATCAACTGGCCTGATTCCGAAGCCGACTGAAGCGAGGGCCGAAAGAGAACACGCGGGCGGCTGCCGCGGGAGTTGGGGGGCAACGATGGCTCGATTCAAGTGTGGATGTTCGCGGCGTGAATTCCTGGTCAAGGGGCTGTACGGCCTCGGTGTCGGCGCGACGCTGCCGATGCTGCTCGACCGGACTTCGGCCGCCCTGGCCGCGCAGGCGCTCGAGGGCACGAGCATGGAGACGAGCCCCGAGCGCATCCTCGTCGTGGTGGAGCTCTCCGGCGGCAACGACGGCCTGAACACGGTGGTGCCCTACGGCGACGACGCGTACTACCGGGCGCGGCCGACCATCGGCATTCCGAAGTCCGAAGTGATCGAGATCGACGACGGCTACGGGTTCCACCCGTCGCTCGTCGGGTTCGAGCGCCTCTACAAGGACGGGGAGATGGCGGTCGTCCACGGCTGCGGCTATGACAACCCGAGCCTGTCGCACTTCTCGTCGATGGGCTACTGGCACACCGGCGTGCCGAACGGCGGCGAGACGCTCGGCTGGCTCGGAAGGCTGGCGGACGGCGCCTACGACCACGACGCGCAGGGCAACCGCATCGTGAACATCGGAACGCGGCAGTCGCTGGCGGTCCGCAGCCGCCACCATTCGCCGCTCGTGTTCAACGATCCGCGCACCTTCCGCCGCGAGGGAGCCGAGAGCGAGAAGAACGCGCTCGCGAGCATGAACGCCGCAGGCGCGCGCAGCAACGCGACCCTGGAGTTCCTGGCCGCCACCGCGCAGAACGCGGCGGAGAGCTCGGAGTTCGTCCGCCGGGCCGCGGCCGCCTACCGGACGCCGGTCGACTACGGCATCGGCGGGTTGTCGGGACAGTTGCGGCAGGTGGCGTCGCTGATCCACGCCGAGATGCCGACGCGCATCTACTACGTGGCGTACCAGGGCAACTCGTTCGACACGCACGTGCACCAGGCGGACCCGCACGCGCGGCTGCTCGCCTACACCGCCGACGCGGTGCGCGGGTTCACGCAGGACCTCAAGCGGATCGGCCGCGCCGACGACGTGGCGATCGTGATGTTCACGGAGTTCGGACGCCGGGTGGAGGAGAACGGCAGCCTCGGCACCGACCACGGCACCGCGACGCCGATGTTCGTCGTAGGGAACCACGTGAAGGGCGGGTTCTACGGGAAGCACCCGAGCCTGACCGACCTCGACGACGGCAACTTGATCAAGACCACCGACTTCCGGCGCGTCTACGCCACAATGATCGAAGAGTGGCTGAAGTTCGACGATTCCCCGGCGGTGCTGAAGGGATCGTTCGATACGCTGGGCGTCTTCGCGTAGCGCGCGCCGGCGACCCCTGCAGGCCGGGGCGGGTAGAAGTCTCTCCGCCCCGGCGCCTCGCCCACGACTCACGACCAGCGCTTCGTCTTCTCGATCAGCGTCGTGCGCTTCAGGCGGAGGAGCTGCGCGGCCTGCTGCTTGTTGCCGCCGGTGCGCTCCAGCGCCTCCCCGATCAGCGCCCGCTCGATCCGCTGCAGGTGCTCCTGCAGGTCCAGCCCGATCTCGGGTAGCGAGATCGCGGGGTCCAGCGGCCCTTCCACGGCGGGCTGGATCTCGGCCGGGAGGTCGGTCGTCTCGATGTGGGAGCGCCCCGGACTCAGGGCCAGCGCGCGCTCGATGGCGTTCTCGAGCTGCCGCACGTTGCCGGGCCACCGGTACGCCATCATCCGGCGCATCGCGTTCTGCGACACGACGACGCCGCGGCGCGGGGGCGTCTGCGCCGCTCCGATCCGCTCGACGAAGTCCCGGACCAGTAGGGGGATGTCCTCGCGCCGGTCGCGCAGCGGCGGAAGCTGGATGGGGATGACGTGCAGCCGGTAGTAGAGGTCCTCCCGGAAGGTCCCCTCCTCGACCCGCCGCAGCAGATCGGTGTTGGTGGCAGCGATCACCCGGACGTCGACCCGCCGCGTCTCGTTGCCGCCGACCCGCTCGAACTCGCGCTCCTGCAGCGCACGGAGCAGCTTCGCCTGCAGGCTCGTGCTCATCGTGCCGATCTCGTCCAGGAACAGGGTGCCGCGGTGCGCCTGCTCCAGCCGCCCCGGCCGGCTGGTGAACGCGCCGGTGAAGGCGCCCCGGACGTGACCGAACAGCTCCGCCTCGAGCAGCGCGTCGGGAATGGCGCCGCAGTTGATTGCCACGAACCGCTGGTGGCGGCGCGGGCTGTTGTGGTGGATGGCGCGGGCGACCAGCTCCTTGCCGGTTCCGGTCTCGCCGGTGACGAGAATCGTGCTCGTGGTGCCGGCCACGGTCTCGAGGAGCTGGAAGAGATCCCGCATCGGACGGCTGCGTCCGACGATGCCCTCGAACCGATACCGCTCCTGGAGCTGCGACCGGAGGTACTCGTTCTCGGACTTCAACCGCCGCTGCTCCAGCGCCGTCGACAGGATGTGCAGCAGGTGGTCGAACGGAAACGGCTTCATGACGAAGTCGGTCGCCCCGCGCTTGATGGCGGCGACCGCGTCCTGCACCGTACCGTAGCCGGTGACGACCACCGCGACGATTTCCGGATAGCACTCGAGCGCGAGCTCGACCACCTGGGCGCCGTCGATGCCGGGCAGACGCAGATCGGTGATGACGGCGTCGAAGGCGAACTCGGCCAGCTGGTCCCGCGCCGCCTCGCCGCTCTCGGCCTCCGTCACGCGGTAGCCGTGCTCGACGAGGCGCTCGGCCGTCGCTTCGCGGAGCGGCGCCTCGTCCTCGACGAGGAGCAGGTGCCGTTCTTGCTCTGCCACTGTAGTGCCGCTCGCGGGGACGTGTCAGTATTTTGACGCGCGCCGCGGGCCGTGGTCAAGGCGCACGCCCGCGGATCCGGCCTCATCGGGGGCGACCACGGACGCCGGGTCGGGGTCCGGCGGCGGCGGCGCGCGTGCGGCGTCAACCCGATGACGGTCGACGGCGATCAGCCGTCAACCCGATGACGGTCGAGTCGCGGCCACGACGCGTGCGCCGGAATCGAACGCGTTGGCCTGTGCGTCTGTAACTTACTGGAAAAGAGACAGTTACCTGAGCGATCGGCCGCTCGTCGACAACCGTGCGGGCAGTGTTTCGTGTTGGCACGGCCATTGCCCCTGGACGGGGCATGGAGAACAACACACGCACCAGGACGCAGCAGGAACGCATCGAGGCGGGCGTGCCGTTCGTCGGCGCGATGGCGCGCCGCCTGGCCGCCTCGATGCCGCACTCGATCGATCTCGGCGATCTCGTCCAGGACGGGATGCTCGGTCTGATCGATGCGGTGGAACGCTTCGACGAAGCGCGGGGCATCAAGTTCGAGACGTTCGCGGAGCGGCGCGTGCGCGGCGCCATGATCGACGCCCTGCGGCGCGGCGCCTGGCCGCGGGGCATCCGGCGCGTGCGACGCGAGCTGGAGACGGCGCGCCAGAAGCTGCGGAACGATCTCGGCGGCGAACCGTCGCTGTCCGACCTCGCCGATCAAATGGGGACGGACGAAGCGGCGCTCGGCCGCACGATCAACCGGATCAACATCATCGAGTCGACCTCGCCGCTGGCGACCGCCGACACCGTCGAGAGCACGGATCTGCCGCCGGTGCTGACGCCTTCGGAATCGCCGGCTCCGGACAAGGTCTGCGAGGAGGCGGAAGTCAACAACCGCGTGCGCACCGCCATCGCCGCCCTCCCAAGCCGTGAGCGCAGGATCATCGGCCTCTACTACTACGGCGACGCCACGATGAAACAGATCGGCGCCGAGATCGGCGTCAACGAGTCGCGCGTCTCGCAGCTTCACGCCCGGGCGATCGGACGGCTGCGGGAGCAGCTTGCGCCGGACCTGGCGCCGGAGCAGTGGCGGGCGACGCTGGCCGCGACCGGGAACGGGACGCCGCTCCGCGCCCGCCCGAAGATGAAGATGGCGAAGGCGGACCTGTCGCGAGCGGCTTCCCGGGCTACGAAGCAGCGGGCCGCCCGGTGCTGACCTCGCGAGCCACGCGCAGGAGATCGGCCAGCCGGTACGGCTTCCGGAGCCATCGACAGCCGCTCTCCTCGAGGAACGCCTCGGCGTCGGCGGCGACGACGCCGCCCGTCACGAACACGATTCGCCGGTTCAGCCCCGGTATCGTGCGGGCGGCGGCGCGGTAGAATGCCTGTCCGTCGACGCGCGGCATCTTCAGATCGCAGATCACGAGGTCGTACCGCCGGCTCCGCGCGCGATCCAGCGCCGACTGACCGTCCGCAGCGCGGTCGACCAGGAAACCCGCGTCCGCCAGCGCGTCGCTCACCGCCTCGGCGAGGGCGGGCTCGTCCTCGACGACGAGCACCGCGGAACCCTGTCCGCCCACCGGCGGCCCCTGAGACAGGGATGACGGCCCGGGCCGCGGCAGGCCGGCGCCGGTCGGCAGCCGGACGTAGAACGACGCGCCACGTCCCGGCGTCGACTCCATCCGCAGCTGGCCGCCGTGATCCTCGACGATCCGGCTCGCGACCGTCAGTCCCAGCCCGGTGCCCGTCCCGGCCGACTTCGTCGTGAAGAAGGGGTCGAAGATCCTGGCCTGTACGTCGTCCGGGATGCCGGGTCCGTCGTCGTTGATCTCCAGCACCACGCAATCGTCGGCGACCTCGTGCCAGGTGCGGACGATGAGCGTGCCCCGCCCGTTGCCCGACAGCATGGCCTGCTCGGCGTTGATCAACAGGTTCAGCAGCACCTGCTTGAGCTGCTGTGCGTCGGCGAACACCGGGGGCAGGCCGGTCGCGAGCGCGTCGATCGTCGTGATGTTCGAGACCCGCTGATCGTACGTGCGGAGTGACAGCGTTTCCCGGAGCACCTGATTCAGGTCGACCATCCCGCGCGTCGTGTGGTGCTTGCGCGCGAACGTCAACAGATTGCGGACGATCTTTGCCGCCCGCTCGGATTCGCTCAGGATGATGCCGATCCCGCGTTTTGTCAGCGCGTCGAGCGAGCGCCCCGCGAGGCGCTCCGACCAGGTCAGGATCGTCGCGAGCGGGTTGTTCAGCTCGTGCGCGACGCCCGACACCGTCTGGCCGAGCGCCGCCAGCTTCTCGTTCTGCAGCAGCTCGTGATACACGTCGCGGCCGTGGTCCGCCATCCGGCGCCGCTCCGTCACGTCACGCAGCAGCGCATCGATGCGCGCCGGCCCCGCATCGGCCGGCGCAGCAAGGTGCGCGGTGACTTCGACCCAGATCGGCTCGTCGTCGGCCCGCCGCAGCCGGAGCAGGTAGTCGGTCACCGCGCCGTCGCGCGTCAGTCGCTCGACGAATCCCCGCCGCGCCTCGGGATGGACGAACCGGTCATCGTCGAAGGGGCGGATCTCATGGTCGTCGACCTCCGGGGGGAAGCCGAACATCAGTTTCAGGTGGGGGTTCGCGCCTAGGGTCGTCCCCGCGCCGCGGCGCGGGAGGGTACCGAGATAGATGCCCTCGTGGGCGGTCTCGAACAAGCCGGCGAGCGCGGCGCGCAAATCGGCAGCCGGCGTATGCCGTGCGACGCTGGGCGACACCGCCGATTATAGCGCGCTGCGCTCCGGAAGCGGCTGCCCTGGAGAGGGACCGCGTAGTGAACACCCGGCGCGTCGCACCGCGCCCGGGCGGGGCCTTCAGCGACTCCTGGTTCGCCGGATCCCACGGATGCGTCCTGCCGTGGCCCGTGCCCGGCACCCGCCCGGCGTTCCAGCTACCCTAGTTCGCCGGAGCCGGCGGATGCGGGGTCGGCGTCTGCCGTTCGTAGGCGGCGTACCTGGATTCGACCGCGTTCCGAATGTCCACTACCCGCGCGCCGGAAGCCCGCATCTGCATGGCGTCACGCGCGACGTCGATGCAGACGATGCACGCCATCCCGTGGGTGTCCCATTCGCGGACGCTGCCGTCCGGGTTGCGCGACTGCACGAAACAATCGGCGTTGCGCTTGTGGCCCCGGGTCTCGCACCCGCAGAAACAGGGCACGTACTCCAGCACGTGGGGATTCTGCGCCGCGAAGATGTACGCGTCCCTGATGACCTGTGGCGAACGGGGCACGAGGTTCTGCACCAGAGGCAGCGGCGGCAGCGACGCGTTGGCCGGCGGGATCGGGGTCGGCTCGCCCGCGGGCGGGGGAGCCGGCCGGTCCGGCGGCGGAATCGCCTCGCCGTCCGATTCGGTCGCGGCGGCGGCGATCTCGCTCTCCGGCGCGGCCGGCGTGTCGCTGCTCGACGAGAGCAGCGACACGCCGGCCACGGCGGCCACGGCGGCGAGACCTCCGATCAGGATCCAGGGAGGTCCGCCGCCTGCCGGTTCCGGCTCGGGAACCGGCGCGTTCGACAAACGTGATCTCTTTCGCCCACCCATGCAGTGATTCTAGGAGCTTGCGCCGCAGAACGCAACGACGTGAGTTCTGAACGCAAGATCCCGGAGCGGTGGGGGCCGGGGCCGAACACGGAGCCTTGCGACGGGTTCGGCGGCGCTGGCGCGGGGTGAGCGGCCGGATCGGCCGGCCCGGTGACTGCCGGTCCGTTCCGGGCACGGCCCGGTTACCGTTGTCCCAGCGCGAAGGTCATCGTGCCGTCGATGACGACGTCGTCGCCGACTCGCGCGAAGCCCTTCAGGCGGCCCATGCGGCTCCGCAGGCGGACGACCTGCGCCTCTATCACCACGACGTCGCCCGGATGCACGGGCCGCAGGTAGCGGACGCGCTCGATGCCGGTGAAGAACGGGAGCTTCCGGCGGTTCTCGGGCTTGGCGAGAATCAGGATGGCTCCGACCTGCGCCACCGCCTCGGTGAGGATGGTCGGCGGCAGGACCGGTGCTCTCCCGCCTCGGTCCGAGAGATACCGCTCGTTCAGCGATACGTTCTTGATGCCGACGATGCGCTTGTCGAGCTCGAACTCGGTGATGCGATCGACCAGCAGAAAAGGATAGCGGTGCGGAAGGATGCGCTCGATCGCCGCGTTGTCGAGCGGCAGCGTCAGACTCGTGGCCACGGTGGCGAGTATATCGCCTGCGGGCACGTCCCGGGGCGGAGCGCGTGAAGGGGGAACGGCCGCGACGAGGCTCGGTGCCCGACGGATAACGGGATGCGGCGGTGCCAGCGCCTGCCTGTGATGAATGCATCCCGTTCGCCTCGTGCGGCCGCCAGGTTCCACATCAAGATTCATGCCGGCCTGCGCCCGCGGGGAACACCCGACGAATCGGGCCGTTCGCGTGGAGCCACGCGCCGGCGCGCGTCCTCTTTCGGACACGAGTGACCTCTTCGAAGGGCGGTGAGGATTCAGGCCTGCGTCCGTTCGGCGGACGTGCTCGCGGGGTCGGCGGCGACGAGCGTGGCCAGTTGCGCGGCGATGATGGTCGCCGTCGACTGCACGGCGGCGCTGGTTTCCCAGCCGTCGTTCACCTCGATGGACATGACCCCGGCCCGGTCCTCCGGAGAGGCGAGCGGGGCTGCGATCGCGCCAAGCGCCTCTCCCTCGCCGGGGATGACCTGCATGCGTGCTTCGCGGTACGCCGCCGCGGTGACGTTGTCGCCGTTGCACGGGACCGTGCCCAGCCGCGCCAGCGCCGCCGCCGGGAATCCGTGGGCGATGGCCGGCCGGAGCGAGTCGCCGGTGCCGTCGCGGACCCAGACGATGATGCACCTCGCGTTCAGCAGTTGCGCGGCGCGCGCGAGCAACGGCGGCAGTTCCGTCGCGTTCGCGGAGCGACCCAGATCCGTGCACAGGTCCGCCGCCAGCCGCAGGTCGGGGGCCGGCGCGGTCGACCGGGTATCGGCGCCCGCCTCGGTCGCGGCCGTTCGGTCGCGGGCGTCGGTTTCGAGGTCGAGGAACAGCCGCCCTTCGGGCAACGCCGGCGCCGGATCCTCCTCGCCGGCCGGGCTTGCCGGAGCACGCTTCGCGGCCGGCCGTCCGGGCGGGAACGGCGAGAGCAGAAGCGCGAACGCCACGCCGGCTCCCAACGCGCCGCCGAGCGCCGCAACCTGCGACCGCCGCCGGCTGCCGGCGGCGGCGTCACGCGCCTCGCGTTCGACCAACCGCGCACGCTCGACGTGATCCGCGGCGGAGCGCCCCAGCTCGAGGCCGTCGGCGAAGATGAGATCAGACGCCATCACCTCCTGCCCCGCCGCCGCATGTTCGCGGGCCGTGGCGTCCATGCGCGCCAGCGCAGCCACCAGCGAGGCCGCCTCGTCGAGCGCCTCGACCGTGGCGGGCCGGGTAGCTGCCGCGGACAGGTCGGACAGCTCGGCCGTGACGTCCTCGATCCGTTCGGCGACGTCGGCCACCCAGTAGTCCCACTCCTGACCGGCCGCGACGTACGCCTGCTGGGCGGCGCGCAGCTCGGCCAGCGCCAGGGCGAGCGCCCACGCCCGCGCCTCGAAGGCGCGATCCGCCCGCCGCGACTCCGCGGCCCGCTGTCCGGTGAGAAAAGCGCAGGAGCCCGATGTGACGCCCGCTCCCAGCAAGGTGATGAGCAGTACTACCCTGAGCCACATCCGGTGCATTGCGGCCTACTATAGCACCAGCCCCGCCGCGGGACGGAAGCGGCCGGAAGAGCGACGGCGGCGCGATCGGCCGATACAGTACCCGTCAGGATGAACGCCGGCATCATCATCAACCCGATGGCGGGACCACGCCGTCGCCGCAGGACCGGTGGCGCCGTCCGGCTCGCCGAGGCCGCCCTGCGGGCGTGCGCGCTCGACGGCGCCGTGCGCGTCACGGAACGGCGGGGGAACGCCCGGGCGATCGCCCGAACCATGATCGCCGGTGGAGCAACGACGGTGGTCGCATGGGGAGGCGACGGCACCATCAATGAGGTGGCGGCCGAGGTCGTGCCGGCGGGAGCCGCGCTGGGCGTGGTGCCCGGCGGCTCCGGCAACGGGTTCGCGCGCGGCCTGGGCCTCGAGCGGCGCGCCGCGGACGCCTTGCGAACCGCGCTCACGGGTCCCGTGCGCGTGATCGATACAGGCGCAATCGACGGCCGGATCTTCGTCAACGTGGCCGGGATCGGTTTCGACGCCCACATCGCGGGGGTGTTCAATCGCCTCTCGCGGCGGGGCGCGCCGGCGTACTTCCGCGCAGGATTCCGGGAACTGCGCTCGTACCGGGCCGCCACCTGCACCGTCCGCACCGCGCGGGAAGTCTTCACCATGCCCGCGTTCCTGGTGGCCGTCGCGAACTGCCGGGAATACGGCAACGGCGCCCTCATCGCGCCCCGCGCGCGTCCGGACGACGGCGTGCTGGAGCTGGTCTGCATCCCGGCGCGGCCGGTGCCGTGGCTGCTGCTGCAGTCGTTCCGGCTTTTCGCGGGCACGATCGACCGGCTGCCGGGGATCCGGTGCGTCTCGGGGACGACGGTCGAGCTGGCCGCCGATCGCCCGCTCGCGTTTCACGTCGACGGGGAGGTGCACGCCGGCGGGTCCTGCCTGCGCGTCCGCGTGGCTCCGTCGTCGCTGCGCGTGCGTGTGCCGGCTACTCGGCGTTGACCATGGAGTCGTCGCGGCGCTGCAGGATGGCGTAGGCCGGGAGACCGATCGCCTCGAAGCGCTCCATGACCTCCCGCGCCGGCGATACGCCGAGATCCTCCGCCTGGAACTTGACCTTGACGTACCCGTCGAGCGCCGCCTGCACGCCGGCCGCCCTGAGCGTGGTGCGGTCCATGATCAGGCAGTTCTTGCACCACGTCGCCCAGACGTCGACGAGCACCGGCTTGTTCTCGGTCTCGGCCGCCGCGAGTCCCCGGGCCAGCGACGGGTACCAGCCTTCGGCGACGAGCTCCTGGACGCTCTCCGCGACCAGGTCGGGATCGACCCAGCGCTGGCTGAACAGGCCGTAGGACAGGTATCCGTAGTAGATGGCGGTGCCCAGAATGAAGACGCCGAAGGCCTGCTTGACCCGCACCATCCACGGTCCCGGCTTCGGCATCAACGTCAGGCCGGCGCCGGCGATCGGCCACGGGATGGCCATGCCGACGCCGAGCACGAACGGCAGGGCGAGCGCGAGCGTGGCGCCGGTGCCGTACAGGTTGCCGGAGAAGACGATGACCTGAATCACGACCGGTGCGACGCAGGCGCCCGCCAGGAGCGCGGCCACGCCGCCCATCCCGAACGCCAGCAGGAACGAGCCCCGGCCCGACGTCGTCCTGCCCGCGAAGCGGCCCTGGAAGCGGGAGAAGTCGATCGTGACCACGTCGAACATCGCCAGCGTCAGCACGACGAAGAGCAAGGCGATGCCCAGGTTGAACCAGGGCGAAGCGTTGATCGTGCCGAAGGTGCCCGCGGTCAGGATCACGACGAGACCGAGCACGCCGTACGCCAGCGCCATGGCCAGGCCGTAGACGCCGCCGAGCGAGAAGCCGCGCAGACGGGAGCCGGCGCGGGCGCCCGCGCCGATGATGGCCAGGTTGATCGGGATCATCGGCAGCACGCACGGCGTCAGGTTCAGCGCCAGTCCGCCGATCAGGATGAGGGCCAGAATGGCCAGCGGGCCGCGGCCCTCGAACCATCCCCGCTCCGCCTCGCCCGCTTCGGCGCGCCGGATGAACTCGAGGAACTGCTCCTCGTTCAGGTACCCGCCGGTCGTGGCCGCGACCGTGAACCGGTCGAGCCGCGCCAGCGCGTCGCCCTCGTCGACCGGCGCGGCCGGGGCGGGCGCGGGATCGGTTGCCGGCGGGTCGCCGGCCCCGGCCGCGCCGAAGGCCATCCGGTCGAACAGCTCCACTCCCGTGGCGGTGGGCGCCTGATCGCCCGGCGCGACGCGCACCTGGAACGCCAGCCGCGCGGTCGCCGGGATGTAGCACATGCGCTCGTCGCACGCCTGATACCGGAGCGAGGCAGGCACCTCGTAGTCTCCGGGCGGCACGTCCGGATCGACGGCCAGGGCGACGCCGATGGCGAAGGTCTCCTCGTAGACGGCCAGCGGCTTTTCCGCCCCCTGCTGCTCCAGCAGGACCGGTTCCGGCCAGGCGAGGCCCTCGACCGCAATGCCGGCCGGCGGCTCCACCGTGAGCACGGTGGGGATCAGGAAGTCCTCGAGGGGCTGGTTCGAGTTGACGTGCAGGCCGCTCCCCGCGGGCTGGAGCCGGGCGTCGAGCGCGACGCGGTGCGTGGCGCCGGCGTGCGCCACGTCGGCCTCCGCCACCGTGGCGATCTCCAGCGAGATCCGCCCCGGCTGCGCCGCAACGTCGTGCGGCGCAGCCGCCGCCGCCGCGCCGACGGCGCACAGAAGGGTCCGACCCACGTTCCTACCCCACCTCGACAAGCGCCCCTCCATCCTCGTTGACCTCCACGTCCCGAAGCCGGCCGCGGAGCGGCACGCGCACCTCGGTCACCGCGCCGGCGACCGGCACGACCAGCGTCTCGCGGTCGTTCCCGCGATAACGCAGCGTGACGGTGATCGGCACCTCGAACAGCTTGCCCCGCTGCTCGAACCGCAGGACCGCGTCCCGCCCGCCCGGCCCGGACGCGATCCGGTAGCTGAACGCCACGTCCGGCAGATCGTCCTCGTGAATCCAGCGCTCGAAGAACGCCGTGAGCGAGCGGCCCGACCCGGCTTCGAACGCCCGGATCAGATCGTCGGTGCCCGCCTTCCTGAACCGCATCTCGTCGTAGTAGCGGCGGATGCCGGCGAAGAACGCCTCGTCGCCGAGGAGGCGCCGCAGCATGTGCAGCACCATCGCGCCCTTGTTGTAGACGAGGGCCCGGAACACGCGCGGCTCGTCCTCGATCCGTCCCAGGCGGTTGCCGAGATACACCGGGCCCTGGTCCGAGTGCCGCAGGCTCCACCGCCGCATCTGCGCCAGCACCTCGGAGAAGACCTCGGGCCCGTTGCGATGCTCGGCGTAGAGCGCCGCGAAGTACTGCGCGAGCCCCTCGCTCAACCACTGCTCGTGGTAGTTCTTCCACCCCACGGCCTGGCCCCACCACTGGTGCGCCAGCTCGTGGGCCAGGAAGAAGGCCGGGTACCGGCTGAAGGCGACGGGGTCGGTGCGCCACGACACCATGGTGCCCGGCGCCATCGGCAGCGGCTGGTTGAGCACGGCGAAATAGGCCGGACTGTGACCGCCGGGCAGGATCGCGTCGGTCAGGGCCAGCGTGAACGTCGGGTACGGCACGTCGCCGACGAGCGACGCGTAGAAGTCGAGGATGTCCGCGGCCGTGTCGTAGTAGCCGGCGATCCGATCCCGGGTGCGTGCGGTCGACGTCACGACGAGCGACACGGCGTCGTACGATACGCCCCGCCGCGGCGCGCCGGGTGCGGCGGGGCGCGGGTCCAGCGTCACCAGGCGCGGTTCGGTCTCGTCCGGCGCGAAGGGGCTGATGACGCACGAGAGGTACCGCGCGGGTTGCAGCGTGACGTACCGGTAGCGGCGGGTCTCCGCCGCGCCTTCGGCGGGTGCCGGCGGGACGGACCCATTCGTCTCCGCCGGCTCGCCGCTCGCGACGACGCCGTAGTCGGCCGGCACGGTCAGATCCATCGTCGCCGTGGCGTAGTCGGAGGTGCCGGCGCGGGGATACCAGTGCGTCGCGCTGCTGTAGATGTAGCGGCGCGCGGCGACGCCGAACGGCGTTATTGCGCCGACCGCGTCCAGCCCGAACCCCGTCCGGCCCAGCCAGTTCTCCTCGAGCTCCTGCGCTTCGAGCAGCCCGGAGTACTCCACCTCGATCGTGAACTCGGCCCCGATGGGCGGGGCGCCGCTCGGCAGGCTGACGATCATGTTGTTACGCCCGCGCATGCGGAAGAACAGCAGCGGACCCAGCTCGTTGGAGACGACCGAATGCACGTCGAGTTCGTCCGCGAGGCGCAGGGTCAGCGCCGTCAGGTTCGATCCGGTGACGCGCACGGCCATGCGGGTCCGGCCGGTGATGAAGCAGCCGCGCAGGCGCGGCCGGGCCCGCAGGGATGCCCGCTCGACCCCGCGGGGCTCGAAGGACGCCGTGATCCGGTAGTCGAGCACGTCGTACCCGACGCCGTCGTCCTCGCTGAAATACCGGCCCTGCGCGGCGCGTTTCCGTGCCGAAGAGTAGAGGGCGATGATGCGCTGCGTCTCCCGCTCGTAGAGCGACACGTCTTCCGGCTGATTGGCGGACTGCGCGAAGGTCAGCGTGCCGTACCGGTCGGTGCGCATGTCGGCGACGAAGTCGCCGCCGCCGGGCGTCAGCGACCAGGCCCTGTCGCTCAGGTCGCCGAGGTCGATCCCGAACGACAGCGGGGCGAACTCGTCGAAGACCTCGCGAGCGCGTTCCAGGTCGTTCGCGTTGACCGGGTGCGTGTCGATGGCGGTGGTCGAGACCCGCGAGGCGAACCGCGCCGGGTTCACCCGGACGAACGCCGCCGAGAGCTCCGCCTCCAGAGTCTCGCGTCCGGTCAGCAGGCGAACCTGCCCCCGCTCGGCTTCGGGAGCGGGCGAGAACGTGAGGACGCCGTCGCCCAGCAGCACCATGCCCGTGATGCCGCCCTGGTTGGTCTCGGCGACGAACACCGTGCCCCGCACCATCCGCAGGGTCATGTCCTCGCCGGCGATCACGAGGTTCGCCACGTCGTACGCCACGTCGGGGTTCAGCGCGAGGTGGAGCAGCCCTTCGACGACGTCGGTGCGTTCCTGACCGGCGATCCGCCAGCCGTCCGGTCCGTCGCCGGCGGCGTCCCGCACGACGTCGATGCTCCAGGTCTGGAGCCGGCCCGCCACGCCGCGCTCCGTGAACACCTCGACGGTCAGCTCGTAGCCGGCGCCTTCGGGAACGTCTTCGAGCGGGCGGACGAAGCGCGCGCGCGCCGCTGCTTCCCGAACGTCCTGCCGGAGGGCATCGGCGGTGAATGCGCGCGCCGCCGTCCGGTCCGCGCCGTCGGCCAGCAGGTCCATGTAGGCCTCGACGTCTGACGTGCGCGCGGCGGTCTCCAGGCGCGTGACGAGCGGATCGAAGTCGGCGAGCGACACCCTTTGCGCATCGGCGCCGGCCACGCCCAGCGACACTACGCCGGCCAGCGCCCCCATGGCGGCACGGAAGCGGATCATGAGCCTACCCCGCCAGAAATTCCGCGGTGAACGTTTCGATTCGGTCGTAGAACGTGTCGAGTTCCGGCGGCGGCGCGAGAAACACGATGCGGAAATAGCCGTCGGCCGGAGGGGTGCCGAATCCCGAACCGTACACGCACAGCAGGCCGGTGGCGCGCAGCAGGCCGATGACGTAGTCCTCGTCCGTTCGTCCGGGAGGCAGCTCCACCCTGGGCATCGCGTAGAACGCCGCCGCGGGGCGCACGCAAGAGATGCCCGCGATCGCGTTCAGCCGGCGTGTCGTCACCTCCGCGCGTTCGCGCAGGGCGCCGAGGAACGCAGCCTGGTGCCGCTTGTCGCCGTTCAGCGCAGCGGGGATCGCGTACTGCATCGGTCCGACGCTGCAGATCCGCCCGTCGGCCATGTCCTTGATCGCCGTGAGCACCCCGTCGAGCCGCGCGCCGCCTCCCACCGCCATCCAGCCGGCGCGCCAGCCCGGCGCGATGTGCGCCTTCGACAGCGACGAGAACGAGATCACCGGCGCGTCGGGGTTGTGCGACCCGAGCGGGGCCACGCGGCCGTCGTAGGCGAGATCGGTGTAGCCCTCGTCCGAGATCAGCACGACGTTGTGGCGATCCGCCAGTTCGAGCAGCGCGAGGCGGTTCTCGCGGGAATAGACGGCCCCGGTCGGATTGTTGGGGTCGATCACGACCAGCGCCCGCGTCCGCGGCGAGATCAGGCTTGCGACGTGGGCGACGTCCGGCTGCCACCCGTGCGCCGGGTCCGTACGGTAGTAGACGGCGCGCGCCCCGAGCTTCGCGAGCACCCCGGTGTACAGCGGATAGGTCGGCACCGAGACCAGCACCTCGTCGCCGTGATCGACGAGCACGCTCAGGGCGAGGTCGATTCCCTCGGAGGCGCCCGCGGTGAGCACCACGCGGTCCGGCGACACGGCCAGCCCGCGGGCCTCGAAATCGGCGGCGACGGCTTCCCGGGCCTCCACCACGCCGGCCGCCGGCGTGTAGCCGTTGCGCCCGTCGCGCATCGCGCGCTCGACCGCCTCGATCAGGTGCGGCGGGGTCCGGAAGCCGAACAGGACGGGATCGCCGATGTTCAGGTAGCGGACGCGCCGCCCGCTCGCCTCCACCTTGCGGGCCTCGGCGACGATGCTGCGGATCGCGTAGTCGAACGCGGCGCTGCGCCTCGCCACCGGCACGGTGAACGGCGCTTCGACGACCATCTGTTGATGATACCGCAGCTTCGGCGGCCGGCGGCTAGTCGTCGGCGCGCGGCGCGACGGAGGCGTCGAGGGCGTCGACGAGCTCGCGGAGCGACGCCATCTCGTTCTCGGCCGCGTAGAGGATGGCCCGGATCTCCTGGAGCGACGGGATGCTCCAGTCTTCGTCGTCGAACCGCACCTGCCCGCGATCGTCGAACTCGACCAGCACGGCATCCATCGGTTCCACGTAGAGACGCATGGTTTCCTGCCGTCGGGTCACGCCGCGCGCGGCCGGCGGCCTGCCCTGTCCAGGGGCGCTCGCCGCGCGCGGCGGCGGCTCGCCTGGCTCCGGATCATTCGCTGGCGGCCTCTTCCGGGGTCCGCGCCGGCGCTGCGGCCTTTTCGATCGCGAACGTGAGGGCGTCGTCCGCCAGCCCGATCCGGACCGTCCCGCCGTGCTCCAGGCGGCCGAACAGGATCTCGTCGGTCAGCGGATTGCGCACCTCGGTCTGCACGACGCGGGCGAGCGGGCGCGCGCCGTACACCGGGTCGTAGCCCTTGCGGGCGAGCCAACCGCGCGCGGCGGGGTCGAGCGCGATGGCCACCCTGCGTTCGGCCAGTTGCGACTCGAGCTGCAGAATGAACTTCTCGACGATGGTCTCCATCGTCGCCGGCGCCAGCGGGTCGAACGGCACGATGGCGTCGAGCCGGTTCCGGAACTCGGGACTGAAGATGCGTTCTATCGCCGCGTTCATCCGTCCCCTGGCCGTCGACGCCTGGTCGTCGCCGAAGCCGATCGGGGTCGCGGCGGCCTCGCGTGATCCCGCGTTCGACGTCAGGATGAGGATCACGTGGCGGAAGTCCGCCCGGCGTCCCCCGTTGTCGGTGAGCGTCGCGTGGTCCATCACCTGCAGCAGGATGTTGTAGACGTCGGGATGCGCCTTCTCGATCTCGTCGAGGAGCACGACGCTGTACGGGTGGGAGCGCACGGCGTCGACCAGCAGGCCGCCCTGCTCGAAACCGACGTACCCCGGCGGCGCGCCGATCAGCCGCGCCACCGCGTGTTTCTCCATGTACTCGCTCATGTCGTAGCGGAGAAACTCGTTGCCCAGGTGGATGGCGAGCTGCCGCGCGAGCTCCGTCTTGCCGACGCCGGTCGGTCCGGTGAAGAGAAAGCAGCCGGCGGGATGGTCCGGCACCCCGAGCCCGGCCCTGGCGCGCTTGATGGCGGTCACGACCGTGGCGACCGCCTCGCACTGCCCGAAGACGACGCGCTCGAGCGCCTCGCCGAGCGTGCGCAGGCGCTCCTTGTCCGATGACGTCGACTGCTTCTCCGGAATGCGCGCCATCCGGGCGACGACGCGCTCGACGTCGGCGATGGTCACCTCCGGCGGTTCCGCGCCGGCGTTTCCCTCTTCGGCGGCGTCCGCCGCCGTCCGCCGCATGCCGATCGCGGCGCCGGCTTCGTCGAGGATGTCGATGGCGCCGTCCGGGAGCCGCGCATCGCGCAGGTGCCGCCTGGCCAGCTTCGCCGCGGCGGGCACTGTCTCCGGACCGAACGTCACGCCGTGGTGCTCCTCGTAGCGCGACCGCAGGCCCTCGAGGATCTTCGACGTCTCGTCGACGGTCGGTTCCTCGACCACCACCTTCTGCAGCCGCCGCGCCAGCGCCCGGTCCTTCTCGATGTGCTTGAACTCCTCGAAGGTCGTCGACCCGATGACGCGCAGCTCGCCCGCCGACAGCAGCGGCTTGATCAGGGTCGCTAGGTCCATCGTCCCGCCGGTCGTCGCGCCGGCCCCGACCGTCGCGTGCACCTCGTCGATGAACAGGATGGGCAGCGGATGATCGGCCAGCGCGTTGACGACCGCCTTGAACCGTTCCTCGAAGTCGCCGCGGAACCGCGTCCCCGCCAGCAGGGCCGCGGTGTCGAGCGCGAACACCTCCGCGCCGGCGAGCCGCGCCGGGACGTCGTCTTCCGTCAGGCGCGCCGCGAGCCCTTCCGCGAGCGCGGTCTTGCCGACGCCCGCTTCGCCGACGAACACCGGGTTGTTCTTGCGCCGCCGGCAGAGGATCTGGAGCGTCCGCTGCAGCTCCGGCGTGCGTCCGATCAGCGGATCGAGCGCCCCGGCCCGGGCCCGTTCCGCCAGGTTCACGGTGTAGGCGGCGAGCGGATCGCGCGCCGCGGCCGGACCTTCCTCGCCCGCCCCCGCCTCGGCGCCGTCCTGCCGGCGTTCCGGATCGCCGTTTCTTCCGGGAGCCACCTTGGAGATGCCGTGCGAGATGTAGTTGAGGACGTCGAGCCGGGTGATTCCCTGCGCGGCCAGCACCTCCGCGGCGTACGCCTTCGGCTGCTGCAGGATGGCGGCGAGGATGTCGCCCGCGCGGACCTCGTCCTTGCCGGCGCTCTGCACGTGCAGCACCGCGGTCTGCAGCACCCGGCGGAAGCCGAGCGTCTGCGCCGGCTCGCTGGTGCGCTCGCGGCGGCCGCCGGTCTCCAGCGTCCCGAGGCACTCGTCCAGCGAGCGCCGGAGCACCCGCAGGTCGGCGCCGCAGGCGGCGAGGATGCGCTCCGCCTCCGCGTCGTGGGCCAGGGCGTAGAGCAGGTGCTCCAGGGTCAGGTGCGTGTGGCGGCGCGACATCGCCTCGCGATAGGCGACGTTGAGAATCAGCTCGAGGGAGGCGCTGAACATGTGCCGATACCGTAGGGAGCCGCGGGGTTACTCGTCGCCCTCGATGGTCGCCTGCAGCGGGAACCCGCCGCGCTCGGCGAACTGCCGGACGGTGTCGACCTTCGTCTCGGCCACCTCGTACGTGTAGGCGCCGCAGACCGCCCGACCCTCGGTGTGCACCTGCATCATGAGCCGGAACGCCTCGGCCGGCGTCTTCTGGAAGACCTCTTCGATGACCGCGACCACGAACTCCATCGTCGTGTAGTCGTCGTTCAGCAGCAGGACGCGGTACAGCTTCGGGGTGACCGTCCGGTCCCGCGTCCGCTCGATCACCGCACCGCCGGGCTGACGGTCGCCGTCGTGGGCGGTCATGCTTCTGGTCGCGTGAACAGGCTTCGTGGAGCCACGCCGCCAGAGTACCGGCATGCCTTTCGCGCGGTCAAGGCGGGGCGCGGCATAGTACAATCCAGCCCCGATGGAGACGATTGCGCGGGGCATTTCCTACGCCGATCTGATGCACCGCGGCCGGCCGCGCGTCATCGCGACCGCCGTCGTCCAGAGCGCCGCCGGCGTCGCGCTCATCGACCCGGGGCCGGCGTCCTGCCTGGAGACGTTGCGGGCGGCGCTCACCGGCGCCGGCATCGCGATCGCCGACGTACGCACGCTGCTGCTGACCCACATCCATCTGGATCACGCCGGGGCCGCCGGCTCGCTGCTGCGCGAGAATCCGGACATCACGGTCTACGTGCACGAGCGGGGCGCGCCGCACATGATCGACCCCTCGAAGCTGCTCGCCAGCGCCGCCCGGCTCTACGGCGACGAGATGGAGGAGCTGTGGGGGCCCTTCCTGCCGGTGCCGGAGGGCAACGTCCGGGCGCTCGCCGGCGGCGAGCGGGTCGAGGCGGCCGACCGCACCTTCGAGGTCGCCTACACGCCGGGGCACGCCTCCCATCACGTCAGCTTCCTCGACCGCGACAGCGGCGTGGCGTTCGTCGGCGACGTCGCCGGCGTCCGCACCGGCCAGGCGCTCTTCGTGCTGCCGCCGACGCCCCCGCCCGACATCGACGTCGAGACCTGGGCCGAGAGCGTCGAGCTCGTCCGCCGGTGGCGGGCGTCGACGCTGCTCGTCACCCACTTCGGCGAACACGAGGATCCCGACGCGCATCTCGACGCGCTGCGGACGCACCTGACCGCGATGACCGATATCGCGCGCCGGTGCATCGAAGCGGGCGGCAGCGCATCCGACCAGGAGGGCCGCTTCCTGGACGAAATGCGGCTCTACATGGAGCGGCACATCCCGGCCGACGAGGCCCGGCTCTACGGCGCCGCCGCGCCGCTCGACCAGTGCTGGCTCGGTCTCGCCCGCTACTGGCGCAAGCGCGGCGTGACGGGCGCGTGAAGCCGGGCGCGACCCCGGCGCGTGTCCACCGAACCTGCGCTCCGGCCGGGATCGACCGCTCAGTGTTTCAGCCGCAGGTCGGGACTGACGTCGTGGAGCAGCTTGTCGATCGACGCCACGGTGTCCGAATCCACGTCCTTTCCGCCGTCCCCCAGCGCCACGTCCAGCCGGAACTCCAGCGGCACCCCGGCCGCCGCCTTGACGATCTCCGGCAGCGCGTCGACCAGGTCCTGCAGGGCGGCGGGATGGCTTCAATCAGGCGCTGCTTGTGGCGTCCGCGATCGCATTTCTGGTCCGGCGCGTTGCAGCCGCGGCCGACTGCGGCCTTGAACGCTGAGCCATCGAGCAGGAGCCAGCGCTCGACGTGTGGGTCGGGAACGGCAAGGACGACAGGCGCAGGTGCCTGCCGAGAGTAGTCGTCGATTCTCCTGACGCGGTCATCGAGTTTATCGCAGTTTGCGTCGGTCGCAACGACGAGTATGTCTGGCCAGGGTGCGCCTTGCCGCGCCAAGTCGTCGAGGTAGGTACGAAGCTCATGCACCATCCTCCCGTGGCCGCGTACCGCACTCCGCCAGTTGAGCCGTATCGCAGCGTGGTACTCGTAGGCTATCCGTGTCACCAGCGGCCCGATGATCTGGCGGTGGGCTTCGTCTTCGACGAACAGCACGATTTCAAGCATCGAAGTCGCCCCGCAGAATGCGTTCCGAGATCGGAGATCTCTCCTGATCGTCGGACAGAGCTTCCCCGATGCCGCTGTCGCGCCCCAGCGGGCCCCATGTCGAAAACGGGTCAACTCGAGCGGCTTGCCGCGGTACGGGGAATCGAACGCGTCCTTGATGGTCCGGCTCGTACCGAGCTTCGAGAGTAACTGAAGGGCGTCGAGGAAGTTGCTCTTTCCGGCAGCGTTCGGTCCGAACAGTACCGTCAGCGACTCCAGTTCAACCGCAACGTCGGCCAGGGACTTGTAACCTTTGATGTGCACTCGCTTCAGCATGTTGGTCGTCCATGATTGCGTCGATACTGCGACCTCCAAGTTCAACTTGGGATCGTGACGTGAATCACTCGTCGTTCCGCTGGCAGTATCGAGTTGGCGAACACGCCGTGCTCACGGGCATCTTGTCCGCGTAGCACCTGTCCGGCGTGTCGTAGAAGTTTCCGAGGATGAAGTCGACGAACCAGTACGGCGTCACGGGGGCCGACACCGGAATGCGACAGCATTCGTACTGCCCAAGCGTCAAGTGGGATTTCGGATGCGCCAGTTCCTCGTGACGGCCATCGCGTCCGTCGTAGTCGTAACGCACCGGGAACGGCACCACGCTTCCGGCGACGCCATCGCCGTCGACCTCGTCGTCGAGGTACACGTCTGGACGGTTCTGGAACTCGTCCAGATGCGGGGCCGGAAAGAACGCCAGGCGGTGTCGTTGGAGACTGCCGTCCGAAACTCGTACATCATCTGAATCAACGCGCCGTCGAGCATCTTGATGTTGAAGGCTCGCTCCCGTGCGAGAATGCGATAACTGTCTTCGCAGGCGATGTTCTTCAACGCCGACGACACGTGCTCGGCGTTCGGAAATGTGATCTCGACGCGGTTCCCATGCTGCCGGCGGAATGCAAGCAACTGGTCGTCCGCCAGTCCGACCGTCACGAGGCGGCCGATGCGCTCGTTGATCTGATCCCTGATCTGATTCGGAGTCGGCATCGCGCTACCGGCTATCCGCCCAGGAAGGTTCGCAACCTGTCAACCAGTTGTTCATCGAGGTCTTCGACGTGCACGCGCCCGTCTTCGAGATCGTCGACCAGCTTGGCGAGATCCCGGCCGCGATTCCGCGTCAGCCGGCGTTCGGCGGACGTCATGTCGCGATGAACCATTCGCATCTGTTGCCGTTGGGTCTCGGTCGGATAGGTGAACTGCAACGAAGAATCAAGAGATTTCAGACGCTCGTACTCGGCTTCGAGTCGGCGCATCCGGTTGCCGACGCCGACCACTCGCACCCACGCCTTGCTCCGGGTGATTGCAACGAACAGGCGGTTGCGGATGCTCGCCACGTTCCGTTTGCCGCCGTAGCAGTCTTGCGCATTGACGACGTAGACCATGCCGGCTTCGTTGCCCTTCGCGCGGTGAACGCCGCTGAACGTAACGGAATCGGCGTGCTCGCTGAAGAACTCGTCCGAGCTGGTGTCGACCCCCGCGACGTGCGAGTTGACGCCGAGATCGAGCAGGCGGGCGCGGATCGGTCCAACCTCGTCACGGGTCGTAAGGGGATCGGGGTTGATGACGACGATGTCGTGGTGCCGTAACTCGTCCGTCGTCAGATCCTTGTGAATCGCCGTCGCGACCCACTCGGTTTGCTCCGCCGGACTCTCGAACCGGACGAACTTGAACAGGTCGTCGGCCGGGGAATGGTCTTCCAGGAACCGCGGGCTCGTGTCGGTCGGCCGCGAGAGAGTCACCGGGTGCCCGTCCCGCAGTTCCCCGTGCCGAAGGCGGTAACCGATGTCCTCCCAGAGCCGGGGTTCTCGAACATCTGAACGAGTCCGGGATCGTTTTCGCCGGACGGCTTCCGATATATGCCGAAGCCGAGTGCGTGAGCAGTGACGAGGACAGGACGTGAATTCCGGTAGCACTTTTCCAGGATCAGGTCGCGTGCGCCGTCGTCGTCTTCGCCGCTGTTGAAATGGACCCTGGGCGTGCCGTCCTCCAGGGTCACGAACATCTTCTCGGGCGCCGGCACGGATTCTCCCCCGAGATGTCGTGCCGATCGGCCATCAGGGTCGCCAGTTCGTGACTGGCGGCAGGTTTGTCGTTCGTACCGCGAATGATGGACACGCTCATCGTCGTTGTCGTCGTCCGATGCTGGTTCGATGCCTTCCGGCGGCTATCGGCCGGGTTGCGAATGGTTACCGTGACGTGTGTCGCTCGTGTCGCTCCCATGTTCATCTTCTCTCGCGGACGTGCCCGTTCTCTCGCGGACGTGCCCGGCTTGCCTCCGACGGGTCATGCTCGGCACGGCTCCGGGACCATTATCGTTCACTCCTCCGGGTTTCCCTCCGCCGCCGCCTGCACCGACGACGCCGGAATGGCGTAGGCGGGGAACTCCCGGCTCCTGGCGAGCAGCTTGGCGAACGGGTCGCGGACCCGCACCAGCCGCGACCCGCGATCAGGAAGAGACCATCCCTGTCGACACCGCCAGCATCGACGTCGCGCCGGCGTGGCGCTTTCTTCTCGACGTCGGGTAGCGCGCAGACTTCCGCCCGAAGCTCACGTGGTATTGGAGTCTACCCGTGTACGCGCTCGAACTCGGTCATGAACGAAGTCAGCGCGTCGACACCGGCCGCCGGAAACGCGTTGTAGATCGACGCGCGCAGCCCACCGACCGAGCGGTGCCCCCTCAGGCCGGCCAGACCCGCCGCCTCCGCTTCCTCGACGAACCGCTTCTCCAGGGCCGGCGTCGGCAGCCGAAACGTGACGTTCATCTGCGAACGGCTGGCCGGATCCGCGACGCCGCGGTAGAAGCCGGTGCGGTCGATGGCCGCGTACAGCCCGGCCGCCTTGCGCACGTTGCGCGCCGCCGCGGCCTCCAGACCGCCCTGGTCACGCAGCCACGCCGTGACCAGCGACACCACGTAAACGGCGAAGACCGGCGGCGTGTTGGGGCGCGACCCGCCGTCGACGTACGTGGCGTAGCGCAGCAGCTTGGGGAGCGACGACGGTCCCCGCGCCGCCAGGTCGGGGCGGATGATCACCACCGTCACGCCGGCCGGGCCGAGGTTCTTCTGCGCGCCGGCGTAGACGACCCCGTGGGCGGCCACGTCGATCGGGCGGCTGAGGACGTCCGACGACGCGTCGACCACGAGCGGCCGGTCGCCGACGTCGGGCATCGCGGGCCACTGGGTGCCGGCGATGGTGTTGTTCGACGTCACGTGGACGTAGGCCGCGTCCGGGGCGACGTCGATCTCGGCGGCGGCCGGCAGGCGCCGGTATCCCTCCGCCTCGGTGGTGGCGGCCACGCGCACCGAGCCGCACTTCTCCGCCTCCCGCGCCGCCTGCGCGGCCCACGACCCGGTCAGCACGTAGTCGGCCGTCCCGTTCGCGGGGAGCAGGTTCATCGGGACCATCGAGAACTGCAGCGTGGCCCCGCCCTGGACGAACAGGACGTGGTAGTCGTCGGGCACGCCGGCCAGGGCGCGGACGTTGCCCTCGGCCGCGGCCAGGATCTCGTCGAACGCCGGGGAGCGGTGGCTGATCTCGAGCACTGACATCCCGACCCCCGGCAGCGCCGGCAGGTCCTCGCGGATTCGTTCCAGGACCGGTTCGGGCAGCACCGCGGGACCGGCGCCGAAGTTGAAGACCCGCTCCGTCACAGGCTCCTCAGATGGTGTGAATCAGCAGGCCGTCGCACAGCTTCGGCTCGAACCAGGTGGACTTGGGAGGCATGACGCCGCCCGCGTCGGACACCGCGAGGAGCTCGTCCGGGGTCACCGGAGCGAGGGAGAAGGCAACGGCGGCGGCGCCCGAGTCGACCGCTTGTTCCAATGCTCCGACCCCCCGCGCCCCGCCGACGAACGTCACCCGCGGATCGGTGCGGATGTCCGCCACGTCGAGCACCGGGGCCAGAATGCGGTCCTGGAGAATCGCCGCGTCGAGCTGTTCGGCCGGCGCTCCGCCGGCTGCCTCCGCCCCGGCGTCCGCCAGGTCGACGGAGTACCAGCCGCCGTCGAGGTACATCGCCAGCCTGCCCTTGCGCGGGACCGGCGGGCCGCCGGCCACGACCGGAAACCGCCCGCTCAGCGCCGAGAGGAACTGCGCCGCGGTCCGGCCGGCCAGGTTCGCGACCGTCCGGTTGTACGGCAGGATACGCGTCTGGCGGTCGGGAAAGGCCACGCCGAGAAAGAACCGCGCGTCGTGGGCGGGGTCGTCGCCGGCGAGCTCGTCGCGGGCCCGGGCCGCGCTGGCGATGCGGTGGTGCCCGTCGGCGATGTAGACGGCGGGCACGCCGGCGAAGGCGGAGACCGCCGCGCTCGTCGCCTCGGCGGACAGCCGCCACACGCTGTGACGCACGCCGTCCGGCGCGGCGACGTCGAGCAGCGGCGCCCCGGCCGCTCCGTCGACCACCATGCCGTCGACCGCCGCCGTCGCGCGGTAGGTCAGGAACACGATGCCGGTCTGCGCCCGCAACGCCACCATGTGCCGGGTCCGGTCGTCTTCCTTGTCGCGACGCGTGCGCTCGTGGCGCTTGATGACGTCCCGGTCGTACTCGTCGAGCGAGAAGCAACCGGCCAGCCCGGTCTGCTCGTGGCCGTCCGTCCGCATCCGGTAGAGGTAGAGGGCCGGCGCCGCCTCGACGACCAGCGGCGCCCGCTCGACGAGGGTCTCCAGGTTCCGCGCCGCCTGCTCGTAGACGGCCCGAGCGTACGGGTCGGTTCCATCCGGCAGGTCGATCTCGGCACGCGACACGTGGAGAAAGCTCAGCGGGTTGTCGGCCGCGAGGCGCCGCGCCTCGGCGGTGGACACGACGTCGTAAGGGACGGCCGCGACGGCCGCTGCCGCTGCCGGCGCGGGGCGAAGGGCGCGGAACGGACGAATGATGGCCAAGGCAGGCGGTTCGCTACTGGGCGGCGTCGGAGGCCGCCGAACCGGGCCGTGCCGCGGACCCGAGTCGCGCGAGCGCCCCGTCGCGCGCGACGCGGAACGCGTCGAAGTGCTCATCGGGCACGGGATCGCCGGGCGGCAGCTTGCGGTGCTCGAGGAGCGGATTGACGAACACGCCGTCCTTCCGCATCCGGTAGTCGAGGTGCGGGCCGGTCGACAGGCCGGTGGAGCCGACCTTCCCGATCTCCTGGCCCTGAAACACGCGCGCCCCGCGGCGGATGCCCCCGGCGAACGCGGACAGGTGCAGGTAGTAGGTCTCGTATCCGTTGGTGTGGCGCAGCCGGACCATGTTGCCGGACCCGCCGCTGCGCCCGGCCGAGACGACGGTGCCGGTGGCGACCGCGATGACCGGGGTGCCGGTCGGCGCGCCGTAGTCGACGCCGAGATGGGGCCGCACGCCGCCCAGGACCGGATGCACCCGCCGGTAGGAGAAGCGCGACGTGATGCGCGGCTCGAACCGGAACGGCGAACGGAGGAACAGCCGCTTCATCGAGCGGCCGTTCTCGTCGAAGTACTGCGCCTCGGGCTCGCCGGGCACCTGGAAGCGAAACGCCTGCAGGCGCCGGCCGTCGTTGGTGAACTCGGTCGCGAGCACGTCGCCGTAGCGGGAGAACGACAGGTCGTCGTCCTCGCCGTCGTTCCCGAACCGCTCCTCGCGGTAGACCTCCTCGTAGAGCAGACTGAAGCGGTCGCCCCGGCGCAGGTCGTTGTTGAAGTCGATCTCGCCGCTCAGCACCTCGGCCAGGGCGACGGCCAGCATCACGCCCTCGTCCCGGGCGCCGAGGGCGGCGACCAGCGAATTGTGCTCGGCGCTGATGTCGCCTTCCAGCACCTGCTCGCTGCGAGACTGGCGGTACGGCAGGAGCGCGGCTTCGAATCCGGCGTCGGTCCGGTTGACCTGCAGGAACTCGTCGTCGTCGACGTGGTACTCGAACTGCCGGAGCCCTCCGTCGTCGACGCCGAACACGAGGTGATAGGGATTGTCGACCCGCAGCCGGCGCGGATCGAAGACGTTCCGAATCGTCTCGATCAGGGGATGCGCCACGGCGTCGAGGTCGTGCCGGGCGAACAGCGTCGCGAGCGTGGCGCCCCGCGGCACCTTCCCGGCCACCGTGCGCGTGAGCGGCGGCAGGAAGATGTCTTCAGCGCCTTCCGGTATCTCCGCCCTGACCCGCGCGGTCGATTCAGCCGCGGGCGCCGACTCGACGCCGCAGCCGACGGGCGCAAGGACCGACAACGCAAGGAGGACGACGCAGGTGGAACGGCCGAACATGCAGGAGAATCAGTGTAGCACACCGCCCGCGGTCACCCACGGAGCGCCGCCAGGCGCGCCGCCACGTGGCCGGCGTGTTCGGCCGCCCGCACCTTCTTCCAGTGGTGCGCGACCCTCCCGGCGGGATCGATCAGGGTGGTGGAGCGGATGACGCCGACCGACTTGCGGCCGTAGAGCACCTTCTCGCCCCAGGCGCCGTACGCCTCCATGGTGGCGTGGGTCGGGTCGGACAGGAGCTGCACCTGCAGATCGTGTTTCGCGATGAACTTCCGGTGCGACTCCGCATCGTCGGGGCTGCAGCCGAGGATCACCGCGTCGAGCCTGTCGAACTCCGCCATGCCGGCCGTGAATTCGCACGCCTCCCTGGTGCAACCGGGCGTGTCGTCCTTCGGGTAGAAGTAGAGCACCACCCATTGCCCCGCGAGGCCGGCCAGGCTGACGGACTCGCCGTCCTGGTTCTGCAGGGTGAACTGCGGCGCCTGCTTCCCGACTTCAATCATGATCCGGCGTCCTCCCGTAACTGTGGGTTCCAGCCGACCCGTCGCGCCCGTCCGCGGAGCCGGCGGGTGATTCCGAACGCGGCGCGTATTCCGGGACAGCGCACCAGGGCCGGCAACGGTTCAGGTGATCGTAATCGGCGGCGAGCCGTCGTCCCGCGCGGCGACGACACCGATCACCGACGAGCGAGTGTAGCCCAACGCGCGAAGCCGGCTGACGCACGTCTCCGCCTGCGCCTCCGGCACTCCCGCGAGCAGCCCGCCGGCGGTCTGCGGGTCGAACAGCAAAGGGTAGCGGGGATCCGTCCCGGCCGTCTGGACGTTGGCGACCGCCCGGCGGAGGCGGACGTTCTGCGGTTGCAGCGAGCTGAGCAGGCCGCGCGCGGCGGTGTCCGCCGCGCCCTCCAGGATCGGCACCGCATCGAGCGCCACGCGGACGTCGACCCCGGACGCCTTCGTCATCTCGACCAGATGACCGAGCAGTCCGAAGCCGGTCACGTCGGTGCACGAGCGCCCGCCGTGGGCGCGCACCGCGCCGGCCGCGTCCCGGTTGGACTGCAGCATCGCCCGGATCGCGCCGTCCACCCAGCGCGCCTTCGCCCGGCCCCGCATGTCCGCCGCCAGCAGCGTGCCGGTGCCGATCGGCTTGGTCAGGACGAGCCGGTCCCCGGGCCGGAGACCGCCCTTGCGGAGAATCCGGTCGGGGTCGATGGATCCGCTCACCGAGAGTCCGAGCTGGACCTCCGCTCCCTCGCTGGTGTGCCCGCCGACGAGCGCCGCGCCGCCGTCGTTCAACACCGCCACGGCGCCCGACAGGAGGTCTTCCAGCAGGACTTCCATCTTCGATTCGATCCCGTGGGGAACGGTGACGATGGCCAGCGCCGAGCGCGGTTCGGCCCCCATCGCGTAGAGATCGCTCAGGCAGTGGTTGGCGGTGATCCGGCCGAACAGCCAGGGGTCGTCGATCATCGCCCGGAAGGCGTCCACCGACTGCACCAGCAGCTTCCCCGGCGGCAGCGCTTCGACCGCCGCGTCGTCCGGGGCGTCGAGACCGACCACGACGTCGTCCCGGCGTACCGGTTCCAGACGGGCGACCACCCGGTCGAGCAGCGTGGCGCCCACCTTCGACCCGCAACCGCCGCAGCGCATGGCGACGACCGACAGCTCGCGCACCACCGCCGGCGGGGCCAGCCCCGGCGGCACGGCCGGCGCCCGCCGCGCACGCGCCGCTTCCCCCTCCATCTCCGGCAGATCGGCGAACCGCCGCATGAAGCGCCGGTCGATCCGGTCCTTCCAGCGCCAGACCCAGGCGCCCTCGGCCGACCAGCGGCCGCGGGACGCGACCGCGTACCGGTCGCCGGTGCTGATCAGGCTCAGGAACCGGCGCTGCGGGTGGAACGGCCGCAACGTCTTCCCCAGGAGCGCCCGCCGCAGGTTCGCCGCGAGCGGCGCGCCCTGGCGGACCGCGAACACCCCCGCCTTCTCGCGCGGGTGATCCCGCACCGCGGCGACATCGCCCGCCGCGAAGACGCCGGGGTGCGACGTCGACTGCAACGTCGCGTCGACCGCGATGAACCCGGCCTCGTCCACCGCGAGTCCGGACGCGGCCGGCCAGGGCGGCGGGGCCGCGGCGGTGGCCCAGACCACCTCGTCCACCTCGAACGCCGTCCCGTCCGCCGCCTCCAGCCGGCCGGCGTCGACCCGGGTCACGCGCGCGCCGAGATGAAGACGCACGCCGCGCTCGGCGAGTACGCGACTGAACCGTCTCTGTGCGCCGCGATTGTGCGTCGGCAGCACGGTCGGGGCCGCGCCGAAGAGGTGGAACTCCGGAACGTGGAAGCGGCCCGCGTCGGCCTGCGCACGGGTGGCAAGCGCGTGCTGCATCGACAGCGTCAGTTCCACCCCCGCCGCTCCCGCCCCTGCGATCGCCACCCGCAGCCGCCGCCGACTTTCGCGCACACGGCGGTCGAGCCGCTCCCAGCGCGCGACCAGCCCCCCGATAGGCTTCACCGGCACCGCGTGTTCCACAGCGCCGTCGACATCCAGGCGCGGCGCGATGCCGACGTCGATCGACAGCACGTCGTACGGCACCGGCGGCCGGTCGCGGCAGAGGACGGTGCGCCGGTCGAGGTCGAGCCCCACCGCCGCGGCGTGAAACAACCGGGCGCCGGCGAAGCGTGCGAGCGGCCCGAGGTCGATGTGGACGTCGTCGAACCCGTAGAGGCCGGCGATGAGGCCCGGCAGCATCCCCGAGTACGGCGCGTGGAGATCGCGCGCGATGACGGTGACCCGCACGCCGGGGATGGGGCGCATGCCCAGCCGGCGCAGCACGATGACGTGGCTGTGGCCGCCGCCGACGAGGACCAGGTCCTTGAGGACGGGGACGCCGGCGCCGTTCGTCATGGTCTGCCCGCGGTGCGTTGCAGCAGCCGCGTCACCCCCGCTTCGAACCGCTGCGGCTCCGGCAGCAGGCTCGTCACGAAGAACGCCTCGCGCGGGAAGTCGAAGAAGTAGCCGGGATGCACGAGCACGTGATCCTGCTCCAGCAGTTCGAGCGCGAGGTGCTCTTCCGTTTCCGTCGCCGGCACCTGGATCACAGCGTACCACCCGCCCTCCGTGCGCAGCAGCCCGGCGGCCGGGTACCGCGCGGCCGCGCGGACCAGTGTCCGGTGGTTCGCCGCGATGCGCGCCCGGATCTGCAGGGTCACGGAAGCGCCCTCCGCCAGGAGCCGTTCGGCGGCGAGCTGGACCGGCGTGGAGACGGACAGGTAGGCGTCCAGCAGGAGATCGAGCGCATCGAGCGCGGCATCGACCTCGTCGCCGGGGCCGTCGACGACGATCCAGCCGAGCTTGACCTGCGGCAGGCCGACCGCCTTGGAGAGTCCGCCGAGCACGAACGTCAGCACGTCGGCGGGGGCCGCGAGCATGCTTCGGGTGTTCCCCGGCAACGGGTCTATCGGGTAGGGGTTGAACACCTCGTCGACGATCAACCGCAGGCCGCGTTCCCGGCAGAGCGCCTTCAGAGCTTCGTGGTCGTCCGGCGCGAGAAACGACCCGGTCGGGTTGTTCGGATTGACGACGATCACCGCGCGGGTCCGCGGCCCCGCCGCCGCTCGCAACCCCTCGGCGTCGATTCTCCAGCTCCCGTGGTGGACGAGCGGGTAGGGCGCCGGCTCGACGCCTTCGAACCGCGCGAGGTGCTCCAGCAGCGGATAGCTCGGCTGCGGCACCAGCACCCGGTCTCCGGGATCGCACAGCAGCTTGAAAAGACACCCGTAGGCCTCGCTGGTGCCGGCGGTGAGGGCGACGCGGTCCGGATCGACCGGTCTCGGCGCTGCGACGCCAAGGTGCTCGGGGCCCTCGAGAGACGGCGTGGCGCCTGGTGAACCGGCTCTGTGAGGAAGACGCGAGAGCCAGGAGGCGACGGCCTGCCGCGCACCCGGCAGTCCCCGGGGAGAGGGCTCGTAGCGCAGGCCGGCCCGCGACGCGAGGGCCTGCAGCAGATCCGGCCAGTAGCGCAGACCGACCCGCGTGGGATTCGACTCCGTCAGATCCGTAACGGCGACCCCGCCGGCGCGGAGCCGAGCATTCGTCCGCGAGAGCCGGTTAGCGGTCCGACCGTCCGGAACGCGCGACGAGAACATGCGTCGAGGCTAACGGGTTTCCGTCGCCGGAACAGTTGACCGACAGATGATCCTCTCCAGGTCGGAGCTCGAAGGCGGCTGCCATTGGCAGGCCATCCTGCCCAACGGCTGTCGGCTTGCAGTACCTCGACACGTGATCGGCGTCGGGCAACTCGATGCCGGCCATTCAGAGCGTTCCCCGACGAACGAACGCTCTGACGGCGTTCAGAGCCCCGTCCTTCGGCAGCGTACCGTGTACGCGAAACGGTTGCGTGCCGCCCGTCGGTCTGGAGATGGCGGCGAATTGGATCAGTCCGTCACGGAGGAACTTCATTGCGAGGATTCCACCGTCTCCAACCCGCCACTCGGCCTGCAGGTGTCCGTCGGGGCTGAGTCCGATCTCCGGCTCGTCACGCTGTGGCTCGCTCGTGAAGAGACACGGGAGGCGTCGTAAGCGTCTCCGAGACCTTCCAATCCGCGGGCACGATTCTTGCGCGACACCAGGAAGTCGGGGTTGAGAATCGACGGGTTGTGGAACTGCGCGGTCACGACGACGCTGACCGATTGCAGGCTGAACGGTGGATCTTGGAACATCTGCGGGCGCTCTGGCATGGGGCGCGCAGCCGCTTCACGGGCGCCGCCTTCCCCGGCCGGACCTCCTCGTACCAGCCTGAACGCCCCGAACTATACACCGGCACACCGGCGCTGCCGCCACGACACCGGCGCTGCCGTCACGCCGAGGCGAGCGGCGGCCGGGATCGGTTATCGGGCTCGCGTGGGAGCCGGCGCACCTCCTTTGATCGATAATGCCACGTACCGGAGGAACTGACCATGACGACCATGAAACGCATCGCCGGCGCCGTGTTCGCGATCGGCTGGCTCGGTTTCGCTTTGCCGGCCGGGGCGCAGTCGGCCGCCGCGAGCGGGAACGGCTACCTCACGCCGCCTCGGACCATCGTCGACATCCTCGATGCGCCGCCGACCCCGAACGTAATTGTCGGACCGACCCGCGACGTCGCGGTGTTCGTCGAGCAGCGCAGCATGCCGCCGATCGGCTGGCTCGGACGGCCGATGCACCGGCTGGCCGGCTTCCGGATCGACCCGCGCAACAGCGGGCCGTGGCGGGCGCCCGAGATTGCGGCGTTGACGGTCGTGCGCCTGGATGTCGAGAACGGCAGGCGGAAGGCGGGAACCGAAGACGTGCGGGTGCTCGCACCGCACGGCACGACGTTCGGCTGGCCGCGCTTCTCGCCGGACGGATCGCATCTTTCCTACGCGGTGCTCCGCGACACGGGGATCGAGCTGTGGGTGGTCGACCTGTCGACCGGCCGGCCGCGGCCGCTGACGAGCGCCTCGCTGAACGCCGCCTGGGGCAACCCGTGCGAGTGGCTGGCGGACGACAGCGGGGTCCTGTGCCGCTTCCGGAGGTCGGCGCGCGGGTCGCCGCCGTCGCCGCCGCGGCAGCCGTCCGGCCCGAACGTGCAGGAGCACGACGGCGCGCTGTCGCCGGTGCGCACCTACCAGGACCTGCTGGGCAACGCGTACGACGAGGCGCTGTTCGAGTATCACTTCACCAGCCAGATCGCGACCGTCGCCCTGGCCACCGGATCGCGGACCGCCGTGGGCGAGCCTGGACTCTACGCGCGGGTCTCCGGCGCGCCCGACAGCCGGCACGTGCTGGTCGAGCGCATCCGGCGGCCGTTCTCGTGGCTGCTCCCTGCGAGCCGCTTCGCCCGCTCGGTCGAGGTCTGGACGCGCGCCGGCGACGCGGTCGTCGTGGCGCAGAAGCCGCTGGCCGACAGCGTACCGATCGGAGGCGTCGCCACCGGGCCGCGCGGGCACCGCTGGAACCCGACCGCGCCGGCCACGCTGGTCTGGAGCGAGGCGCAGGACGGCGGCGATCCGCGGGTGGACGCGCCGCACCGCGACATCCTGTTCGCGCTCGACGCGCCGTTCGACCGCGCGCCCCGCGAGCTGGTCCGCACCGAGCACCGCTTCTCCGCCATCGCCTGGACGGAAGACGGCACGGCGCTCGTCACCGAGACGGACCGGCCGACCCGCTGGACCCGCACGTCCCTGCTGTATCCGGGCGGGGGCGACACGCGGCGGTTGTTCGACCGCAGCGCCGAGGACGTCTACGGCGACCCCGGCGTTCCGCTGCGCCGTCCCGGCGGCGGCGCGGCGAGCGCGACCATCCTGCAGGACGGCGACGCCATCTATCTGGCCGGCGCCGGCGCCTCGCCGGACGGCGATCGGCCCTTCGTCGACCGGCTCGACCTCGCGACGCTGGAGACCGAGCGGCTCTTCCACACGGAGCCCGAGACCTGGGAGGCCGTGGTCGCGGTCCTCGGAACGGACGGCGGGCCGCTGCTGACGCGCCGGGAGAGCCGCACGGATGCGCCGAACTACTTCGTGCGCGATACGGCGACGGGTGCACGGCATGCGCTGACGGACTACGCGGATCCGGCGCCGATCCTCCGCCGCATCGAGAGGCGGTTCATCACGTACCCCCGCGACGACGGCGTCGCCCTCTCGGCCACGCTGTACCTGCCTCCCGGCTACCGCGACGGCGACCGCCCGCCGATGCTGGTCTGGGCCTACCCGCGCGAGTACACCAACCCTGCGGCGGCGGGCCAGGTCCGCGGGTCGCCCTACCGCTTCACCACGCTGCGGGGCGCGTCGCACCTGCTGCTGCTGACCCAGGGTTACGCGATCCTGGACGGGCCGACGATGCCCATCGTCGGGGAGGGTCACTCCGCCAACGACACGTACGTCGAGCAGCTCGTGGCGAGCGCGGCGGCCGCCGTCGACGCGGCGGTCGAGATGGGCGTCGCCGACCGCGACCGGATCGCCGTCGGCGGGCACAGCTACGGCGCGTTCATGACCGCCAACCTGCTGGCGCACTCCGACCTCTTCCAGGCGGGCATCGCCCGCAGCGGCGCCTACAACCGGACCCTGACGCCCTTCGGTTTCCAGAACGAGCGGCGCACGTTCTGGGAGGCGCGCGCCGTCTACGCCGCGATGTCGCCGTTCTTCCACGCGGAGAAGGTGAACGAGCCGATCCTGCTGACGCACGGGGAGATCGACAACAACTCGGGGACGTTCCCGGTGCAGTCCGAGCGCTTCTACCACGCGCTCAAGGGGCACGGGGCGACGGTGCGCTACGTCACGCTGCCGCACGAATCGCACGGCTATGCGGCGCGCGAGTCGGTGCTGCACGTGGTGGCGGAGATGCTGCGCTGGTGCGACAGGTACCTGGGCGGGCCGATGGACCGGTAGTTCCGTCCCGCATCCGGGGGGACCGGCGGCCTTTGGCGCGGCCGGCGGTCCCGATGCCGGGGATCCACGAGCCGATACGAGCCGACCGGGCGACCGTTCCAGGGCGCCCGCGCGGCTTGCGTCATGCGCACCATCATCTGACGAGCGGAAGAAGGTCGGTCCGGACGCGCTACAATGAAAGGTCGAGCAGCTCGGCGAGACCTTCACCAGCAGGAAACGCGATGTCAGAACATACGCACGAGGTCACGGACAGCAATTTCGAGGAATCGGTGCTCAAGTCGACGCAGCCGGTGCTGGTCGACTTCTGGGCGGAGTGGTGCGGTCCGTGCCGCATGATCGCGCCGACCGTCGAGGCCCTCGCGGCGGACTACGACGGCCGCGTCACCGTCGGCAAGATGAACGTGGACGACAACCCGGCGACGCCGGGGCAGTACGGCGTCCGGTCGATCCCCACGCTGCTGCTCTTCAAGGACGGCCAGGTCGTCGAGTCCGTCGTGGGCCTGGCCGACAAGACGCGGCTGCAGGCGGTCATCGACCCGCACGTCGGCGATTGAGCGCTGCGTCCCCCGCCGGTCCCTTCCCGGGGGCGGGGGCGGGGGCGGCCGGTTTCCATACGCGCCGATGCGCATCATCATGCTCCCGGTCGGGAGCGCCGGCGACGTGCACCCGCACGTCGCCATCGGACTCGAACTCGAGCGCCGCGGTCACGACGTCGCGGTGCTCACGAGCGCCTGGTTCGAGCCGCTGCTTTCTCGGGTCGGCCTGCCGCTGATCCCGGTCGGCACCGTGAACGACTACCACCGGGCCCTGGAGCATCCGGACCTCTGGCGCGCCCACCGCGCGCTCGGCGTCATCGGCGAGGCGATTCGACGCCACGTGCCGGAAGCCGCCCGCGTGCTCCGCGAACTGGCGGGCGGCGAGCCGCCTCTCCTCGTCGCGCACGGCCTCGCGTTCGGTGCGCGGGTCGTTCACGAGGCCCTCGGTCTGCCGCTGGTGACCCTGCACCTGCAGCCGGCCGGCTTCGTGAGCGCGCACGAAACGGCGGTGCCGCACGTCTGGCTGCGATCGATCAATCGCTGGCCACCGCCGGTCAAGCGGTTGCTCGTGGCGGCGGGCGACCGCCTGACCGACCGCGCACTGACCCCCGTCGTGAACGACCTGTGCGCCGAGTTCGGACTGCCGCCGGTGCGGAACGTCGTGCGCGAGTGGTGGCACTCGCCGCGCCGCGTCATCGGGTTGTTTCCCGACTGGTATGCAGCCATGCAGCCGGACTGGCCGCCCCAGACAAGGCTGACCGGCTTTCCGCTCTACGACGGAGGCGATGCGACCCCACTGCCCCCCGAGCTCGATGCGTGGCTCGACGCGGGGGACCCGCCCGTGATCTTCGCCCCGGGTACCGCCAACCGGCAGGCACGGCGGTTCTTCCGCGCGGGTGCGGACGCCTGCCGCCGCCTCGGCCGCCGCGGCCTGCTCCTCTCGCGTTTCGCCGAGCAGATTCCCGAGCCGCTGCCGCCCGGGGTGCGCCACGCCGGGTACGCCCCGTTCGGCAACCTGCTCCCGCGGGCGGCCGCAATCGCGCATCACGGCGGCATCGGCACCGCGGCGCAGGCGCTCCGGGCCGGCTGCCCGCAGCTCGTGATGCCGATGGCGTTCGACCAGCCGGACAACGCGGTGCGGCTGGCGCGGCTGGGGGTGGCGCGCTATCTGCGGCCGGCCGCCTTCACGGGACGGGCCGCCGCGCGCGAGCTGGACGCGCTGCTCGGATCGGCAGACACGAGGCGCGCGTGCCGCGCCGTCGCACAGCGGTTCCGGGGGACCGATCCGGTGGCGCAGACCTGCGATCTGATCGAAGCGGCCGCATGACGAAGCTCGTTCCGTCCGGCTACCCCGTACGCTGCGCCGGAAGGTGTCGAGCCGTGACCGCCGAGCGTCCTCCGGCCGTCAGAAGCCGAAGCCGGCGCTCCCGTGGACGCGCATCCCGCCGGCGAAGTCGTGCGCCACGTCGATGGAAACCGGGAAACCGAATCGCGGCGGCATGAAGAAGACGCCGGCCCCGGCGCCCTCCAGGAAACCCGCCCGCCGGACGGGCGTTCCCGCGTCGTGCACCGCGGCGGTGTCGCAGAAGAACCGCAGGCCCACCCGTCCGTCCGACAACACGGAGGTGATCGGCAGCCGCAGCTCGATCGACGCCGCGGCGATCCGGTCGCCGACCGCGGCGCCGGCGGGCCAGCCGCGGAGGGCGCCGCCCGCGGCCGGACTGCCGCCGAGCAGCATCCGTTCGTAGGGCGGCAACGGGGCCGACGCGCCTGCGAAGAAGAAGCGCGCCGCGAGGACCGCCTGGCCCCCGGCCGCGGCATACGCCCTGGCGTCCACGCGGGGCCGGATGACGGCCGACTCCCCCGCGGTTGCGAGCCGCTCGATCCCGGCGCGGACCACCACCGTGTTGCGGCGGGCGGTGGCGGGCGTCTCGCGGTAGTCGCCGTAGTCGAGGTGGACGGCCGACCGGACCAGCCGGTCCGCGCGCGCTGCGAACCGCACGTCCTCCCACGCCGCCTTCCCGTGCAGCCGGAACCCGCGCGGAAGCCGGCGCTCGACCGCGACCTCGATCCCTGTCCGGTCGTCGTCGACGTCGAAGTACGGATGCCGCCGCCGCCCGCGCGACGCGCCGGCGCGCAGGCGGTCGATCACCCGGCCGGGGATCGGCGCCTCCATCTCCAGCGCGATCCGTTTGTGCCCGCCCCAGGTCGCCGGCGCCGACAGCCGGCCGCCGGGCCCGAACGCGTCGAGGACGCTGGTCAGCGCACCGTACGCGACGCCGTAGCCTTCCCGGTGTTCGACGACGGGGGCGACCATCAACCGGCGGCCGACTCCCGCCAGCGCCCGCGCGACCGGGTTCCGCCAGCGGGCGCCGGGGCGCTCGCGGACCACGATGACCAGGGCGACCTGATTCGTGGCGGTCAGCGATCGGTAGCGGCGGCGCACGTCGATTGTCTCGAACCGGCCGCTCTCCGCCAGCCGCGTCCGCACCGTCTCGACCAGGTCCGGGCCGGCCGCGTCGCCCACCGCGACGCCGGCCAGGGCGATGACCTCGGCGTCGGTCAGGGACAGGTTGCCGTGCACCCGAATCTCGGCCACCGTCTCCGCCGGCGGCATCCGTTCCTGCGCGCTGGACGTGCCGGGCGTGGTCGTCCCGAGGGCCGCGGCTGCGCACGTCAGCGCCATGCGGACGATGGCGCACGGCAGGCGCGCGGGCAGCCCGCAGGACACGGTCACCGCTCGGCGGCGCCCGGCCGGAGGCGTCCTCCGGTCCGGGCCTCCCGGTAGTCGGAGAACGTGCGCGAGTAGGCCACCGTGGTCGAACCGCTCGCCATCGTCATCACCCCCGAGGCCTCGATCCGTTCCGGGAGCCAGGCGTCGTCCAGCGGCCGGCCCATCGTCATCGATGCGGTCAGCGCGTCCAGGCGGATGAACCAGCGCAGCGGCAGGAAGTCGAAACCGACGTTGTCGAACGTGAACCGCACGATCTGCTGCTCCGCGGGATCGATCCAGAGGGTGACCAGCGCGCCCTTGTTGAACTCCTCCTGCGCCCCCGGCACGGCGAGCCCCGGCCTGCGGTCGCACTCGTCGTCGTCATCGTTCCGCGCAGCGAACAGCCGCTCCGGAAGGTACTCGATACGCAGCACCTCACGGCCGGCCAGCCGTTCGCGGCCGGCGAAGTAGTAGTTGCCCGGCTCGAACTCGAAGTCGAGCCAGTACGACTCGGAGAGAAAGCGGGGCCGGAGATCGGCGGCGGCGGCCAGGTCCGACGGATCGAGGTCGTCGTCCGCGCCCGTCGCCGGTTCGTCGTCCGCGCCGCTCGGGCAGGGCGTCTCGGACGCATCGCGCGCGTTGCGGGCGCGCCGCGCCTCGGCCTCCAGCCAGTCCGCCTCGTACCGCCGCCAGTCCGCCTCGCCGGCAGTGACCCCGTCGATCCGCACCGGGCTGCGCACGAACACGCCGTCGCGCCGGTACCAGACGTACTCCCGCGTGGAGGTCCGGTACACCTCGCCGTCGTACCCCGTCACCGTGAACCGTTCGGTCTCGTCGAATACGTACTGCCGCCGCGCGATCCGGTTCTCGTCGCGCCGGGCGAGCACCTGCTCCATGAACACGTCCAGCTCGTTGTCCTCCGTGTCCTGCGCAGTAGCGGTACCGCCGAGACCAGCTACCGACACGCAAAGGAACGCGAGGCAGGCGACGGCGCGCCGGCAGTGCCGCATCGGGGGCATCGGGGGCGAAGGGAACTGGCCGGTGCGCCCACCAGGCGCACCACGCGGGTCCCTCGGCGCCGGCCGGCTCGACAGGTTCCGGCTCGGCCGCGCGGCACGTGGCCGCTCTTCAGTTCCGTCCAACATGCTGCCTCCCATGGACCCCGGAAGCACGCCGATGCTCGGCAAGCAGGAGCCAGTGTCGGCGCTTCCGATATTCTGCACTACGCGCGACTTGCCGGGCCACCCCGCCCGTCTGCCGAGCCGTTTCTCGCACCGTCGGCGACCCGGAACGGCCGCCGGCTGCCGACATCAGCCGGTGAGTGTGTACAATCCACACTAGCTAGAGCCGTGGACAGCCGCACCGTTATCCGGAAACTGAAACGGGACGGCTGGGTGTTGCGCAATACGCGGGGGAGTCATCATCAGTTCGTTCACCCGACCAAGCCCGGCCGGGTCACCGTCAGGCACCCGACCAGGGACCTCCCCGTCGGAACGCTGCGGAACATCTACCGGCAGGCCGGGTGGGGTTGGGAGGTACGCTGATGCGCTTTCCAGTGGTCATTCACAAGGACGAGACGAGCGGATACGGGGTGACCGTGCCCGATCTGCCCGGTTGTTTTTCTGCCGGCGATTCGATCGAGGAGGCGATCCTGTCCGGCCACGAGGCGATCGCCTGCCACCTGGAAGGGCTTCTCATGGACGGAGAAGCGATCCCGGACCGGGCGCCGATCGAGACGCATCAGGGCTGCGACGCGTACCGGGACGGAATCTGGGCCCTCATCGACGTCGACGTCTCCAAGCTCTCGAGCCGCTCCAGGCGCGTCAACATCACGGTGCCGGAGCGCGTGCTGGCGATCGTCGACAAGATGGCCGCCCGCGAAGGAGAGAGCCGCTCGGGCCTGCTCGCGCGTGCGGCGCTCAGCTACGCGGAGCGTCAGTCTACGACGTGACTTCAGAACGTGTCGCCATCATCCCTCAGTTCGCGCTCCCTATCATCGAATGTCGGTACCTGACGCGTTCCGAGCACAGCGAGGGCCTTTGGCGACTTCGCGGAGCGGCCTCGAATCCACTCACTCTTGTTTCAGGAGATCCCGAAATCTTCCATCCTGGGAATCCTGGGAGGGATGCGTCGTTGGCGTCGCGCCGCGTCGTACGCGAGCGTGGCCGTCGCCCGAACCGTCTTGTTCGGCATCCCGCGCTGTGACTCGCCGAGGCCCGGGCGTGGGGGCTGTCTCAGGTGACCGCGACTGCCCATGCGTTGAAGCGACCCTGGTCTCTCACGTACGATGTCGCGTTGGTGCGTTCCGTGCAGCGTAAACGACTGCCACCAGTGGTTCGTCTCGCGGCGAGCACCGGCGTGAAGGCGCCGGTGGAGTTCTACCTGCGCACCGGCCGCGACCCCGACGCAACGGACGCAAAGGACAGGACCCTGCTGCTGTTGGCGGCAGCCGGTGGCAATGCGGATGTCTGTCGTCTGTTGCTCGATTCCGGCGCGGATCCATCGCGGCGCGACGCGGAAGGAAACGACGCGCTGACGGTCGCCGTCAGGAACGGCAATCTGGACGCCGCGTCCGTGTTGCGGGCGCATCTTGCTCCGGCACCGTCCATTGATCCGGCGCTCAGAGGTGACGGTTCGTCCGTCACTGAGGCCGACGAGGCGCACGTCGAGTCCGACACGGCAGCGGAGGAGGATGTTCCCGGTTTCGACCAGTGGGAGCCGTTGACCGAACCTCCACCCCCGCTGGACGACCCGACGCTACGTACGGATGCCGCGGACCTGCAGAACCGGATCTCCGAGCATGCCCCCATCGATACGGATTTTGACTGGTCGGATGTCGAGATCGAGCTCCCGGAGTCCGCGGCGCGCCGCGCCCCGGGGTACGCGTTCTGGCTCGATGAAGTCCGCAGTCTCATCCACTTCGGCCTGTCATGGGGCTGGGTGACTGCGCGGCAGGTCGCCAGCGTTGCTGCCGACAGCGGCGACACGGACGATGTGGACGAAATCGAGTCGAGACTGCGGTTGGTGCTCGGCGATGTCGGCATTGTGATGGAGAACGATCCCGCGCTCACGTCCATCATCGATCAGTCCTGGCCGACGAATACGCCCGTTGGCAGTCACGACGGCATCATCGACGACGCCATCACGTTCATCGACCATCTATCGCAAACCAGGGACCTGCACTCGTACTACAGGAAGGACATCCAGCAGATGGAGGCGGCTGTTCGCAGGCTCCGCGAGGCGCGTCGATAATGCCCTCAGCACGCTACCGCAATGCGCCGCCCCGCGCCGGCGCCATGATAGAGGCGCTGCGGGGCCTTGGCTACTCGCCGGCCACGGCACTCGCCGATCTTGTCGACAACAGCATCGCGGCGGGGGCCCGCTGCGTCAATCTGCAGTTCGTCTGGGCGGGACTGGACAGCCACATCGTCATCCAGGACGACGGTCGGGGCATGGACGACGCGGGTCTGGACTGCGCCATGAGGTTGGGACACCGGAGTCCGCTCGACGCGAGGGCCGACGACGACCTCGGCCGCTTTGGCCTGGGATTGAAGACCGCGTCGTTCTCGCAGTGCCGGCGCCTGACCGTCGCCAGCAGGCGGGAAGGCGGACCGGTCGCCTGCCTCCGGTGGGATCTGGACCTCCTGGCCTCCAGCGGCGACGATACGTGGTGTCTGCTCGAGGGACCGGCCGACGGGTCGCGCCGGTTGCTGGATCCGCTCCAGGCGGTCCGGCAGGGCACCCGCGTCCTGTGGGAGAATCTCGACCGCATCGTGACGCCCGGCTTCTCGGAACAGAACTTCCTCGATCTCATCGACGGGATCGAGACTCATCTCGCGATGGTTTTTCACCGGTACCTGGCCGGGAAGCATCCCGGACTCCGTATCGCCATAAACGAACGGGCCGTGAAGTCGTGGGATCCCTTCCTGGCGACCCATCACGCCACGTGGTCTTCACCGACCGCGGTGGGTCGGCGGGGAGCCGATGCTGCGGATGCTGCAACCCTGGGAGATTCAGCGGGCGATGGGGTTCGGCGCCGGGTACCGAATGCCGCACGGTTCGCGACGCGACCGAATCAAGTTGTTGGGGAACGCGGTCTGTCCGCCCGTCATGAGCGCTGTGGTGGCGTCGGTTCTGCGGAAACGCGCCGTCCGCCGTGGTCGCAGTAGCTGCCACCTGCCCCGGCCAAAGGTCCGCGCAAATAACTTCCTAGAAGTATCTGTAGTCTCGCAGTAGGCACACCGGGTCCCGCAACGGTCGTGCCGGCGACCGGCCTCATCAGGGGGGAGATTTTCCGGGGTTCCGGGGCGCAGCCTGTTCGGATTATGGCATGATTGCGGAAACCGGGATCCGCAATGGCGCCATGTTGAGACCAACCGAGTTCTCCGCCGACACGATCAGCGCCCTGCTCCGCAAGCAGACCATCGCTTCGCTGCCCGAGTGTCGCCTACAGTGACGACATCCAAGCTCGGACACGAACCGATCCATTGATCCCCGTCGCGGCCTGTCCCGAACAGAAGGGAGCGCCCAATCCTCACGCTGGTTACCTCCTTCCGGCCCGCGAGCACAGGACTGCGATTCGCCAGCCAGCTCTGCCGGCGATTATGCGCCTGCGGTCAACGGTCGTGTCAAGGCCGGCCGACTCGCACTGAACAGAGGCTGTCAAGCGCGCGTTGCGGATCGAGGGTGAGGCACCCGCCGGACCGACGATGCTCCAGACGCTCGGCGCCGGACGTCCGCTCAAGCGAGCGTTCCCGGGACAAGGGAGCGCCTGTTCATGAGGGATGTCGGCCTGTGTTGCGGAGACACTACGCGGTCAGCTACCCGCCGCCCTGGATCAGCTTCGTCAGCGCCGGCGTCTTCCCCAGCAGGCGCACGTAGAGTGCGAGCTGGCCGCGGTGGTACTCTTCGTGGGCGATGCCGTGCTGCAACCACGCGAGGCGCGTCCAGAGCGCGCCGTCGAAGCGGCGGATGGTCTGCAGCATGCCGACCTCGCCGGTGTCGCGGAGCCGGCGTACGCCCTGGGCGTGGGTGCTCCGGAGCAGGCGCAGCAAGCCCGCCTTGTCGCCGGGGCGGTCCGCTTCGGGAGTGCCGTACTCGCGGATGAACGCGGGAAAGTCCTGGCGCGTGAAGTCGCCGGCGGGGTTCGCGAGCTCGCCGCACCACATGCGGGCGGTGTCGGCGACGTGCTGGGCGATCTCGGCGACGGACCGGGCGCCGTCGTCGGGGCGGAAACCGACTTGGCCGGCGGGCACGCAACGGAACTCCGCGATGACGCCGCGGCGGGCGTCGGCCCAGGCGTCGAGGGCTTCTTCGAGAAGTGATGTCGTGGGCATGCCCTTGCTCCAGCTCAAGCTACGGACCCGGCGGGCGCAGCCGGCCGTTCGTCATGCAGGTATCTCCGCGGTCGCGAGCAGGCGCGGCGGCCGGCGGTGGCGGGTCGCCTGCTCGAAGGCGTAGGCGATGCGGATCAGGGTCGGCTCGCTCCAGGCGCGGCCGAAGAACGAGACGCCGACCGGCAGGCCGTGGACGAAGCCGGCCGGGACGGTGACGTTGGGGTACCCGGAGACGGCGGCGAACTGCGAGCTGCTGCCGCCGAAGTGGTCGCCGTTGACGAGGTCGGTGACCCAGGCCGGCCCGCCGGTGGGGGCGAGAATCGCGTCGAGGCTGCCGCCGTCCATGACGCGGTCGATGCCCGCGGCTCGCGAGAGGCGGCGCGCCGCCGCGTGCGCCTGGCGGTACTCCGTGGACGACAGCGGTCCCTTGCTCTGCGCCGCGATCAGCCGCTCCTGGCCGAACCAGGCCAGCTCCTCGGCCGCGTGCCGCTCGTTGAACGCGATGAGCTCGGCCAGCGAGCGGATCGGCGGGTTCGGGAGGTTCGACAGATAGGCGTTCAGGCCCGCCTTGAACTCGTAGAAGAGCACCTCGGTCTCGGCCCGCCGCAGCCCGGCGCTCGACACGAGGTCGACAGGATCGACGATGACCGCGCCGCGGTCGCGCAGCACCGCGACGGCTTCCTCCATCAACCGGTCGACGGCCTCGTGGAAGCCGAAGACGCTGCGCTGGATGCCGATGCGGGCCCCGCGGAGGCCGTCGGCGTCGAGGAACGCGGTGTAATCGCCGAGCCCCCGGGTCTCGCCGGGGGCGGTCGCCGGATCGCGCGGGTCGACGCCGGCGATGGCGCCGAGCAGCAGCGCCGCGTCGCGGACCGAGCGCGCCATCGGGCCGGCGGTGTCCTGCGTCTCCGAGATCGGCACGATGCCGGCGCGGCTGACGAGGCCGACGGTCGGCTTGATGCCGACGATGCCGTTGGCGGTCGAGGGGCAGACGATGGAGCCGTCGGTCTCGGTGCCGATGGCCGCCGCGGCCAGGTTGGCCGAGACCGCGGCGCCCGAGCCGGAGCTCGACCCGCACGGGTTGCGGTCGAGCGCGTACGGATTGCGGCACTGCCCGCCGCGGGCGCTCCAGCCGCTCGACGAGCGGGTCGACCGGAAGTTGGCCCACTCGCTCAGGTTGGCCTTGCCCAGCAGCACCGCGCCGGCCTCCCGCAGCCGTTGCGCGACGTGGGAGTCCTCCGCCGGCACGGACCCGGCGAGGGCCAGCGACCCCGCGGTGGTCGTCATCCGGTCGGCGGTGTCGAGGTTGTCCTTGACGAGGATCGGCACGCCGTGGAGCGGGGATCGGACGCGGCCTTCCGCGCGCTCCCGATCGAGCGCGCCGGCGACGTCGAGCGCGTCGGGATTGGTCTCGATCACGCTCCGCAGCGTCGGCCCCTGCCGGTCGATCTCCGCGATGCGCGCGAGGTACGCCTGGGTCACGGCCCGCGCCGTGCGCCGGCCGGACGCCATCGCCGCCGCGAGATCGCCGATCGAGACCTCCTCGAGCGCGAACGGTTCGGACGGCGCCGCGGCTCGGTGGGCGTCCTGCCGCCCCGGCGCGGCTCCCGCCCGGGTCCCGGGCCCGGCCTGCGCGGCCGCCCCCGGCTCGAGCGCCGGCCCGCAGGCGGCGGGGCCGGCGGCCAGCGCCGCGCCGGCCAGCGCGCCGGAGCGTAGAAAGCGGCGGCGCCCGAGCGGAACCGGTTTCGGCGTGTGCGTGGTCATGAAACCTCCTGCCCGCCTCCGGCCGGCTGGTTCTCCGGCGCCGAGGCTCGATCTACGGCACCGTGATGTTGAAGGGGACGTAGGTCTCGCCCCAGTGCAGGCGCAGCTCCGCGTCCTTCTTCTCGACCGCCGCGAAGTAGAAGGCCAGCGTCTCCATGTGGGCGCCGCGCCGCGGCGACGCCATGAACCGCAGCGCGTCGTCGTCCTCGCCGGGGTAGGGGGTGTGATACACGTCCGCCTGCCGGTTGAAGATGATCGTCCAGCGGTTGGGGTCGGGTATCGCCCACAGGCTGTACTCGCCGGCCGGCAACGGGTTTCCGTTGATGGTGACGTCGCGGCTGAACGCGATCGCCGTGGCGTCGTTGGCGCCCGGGTTCCAGATCTCCCCGAACGGCACGATGCCGCCGAACAGGTCGCGCCCGCGGGCGACCGGCCGGTCGTAGGTGACCTCGATCGTGGTGTTGGCCACCTCCTGCCGGACCCCGCCGCTCTGGCTGGGCTTCACGTCCTCCAGGGCCAGGATCGGCAAGCCGCCGGCATCGCCCGCCGCGCCGCCCTCCGCTTCCGCCGCCGACTCGCTTCCGGCCCCGCCGCCGCAACCCGCGACCGCCAGAGCGGCGATCACGATCAAGCCAAGCATCTGCACATGCTGTCTGATCATCGATGCATCCTCCCGATACGGACCGTTCGCGTGCAGTCTACATCTTGCGGGGCGTGAGGCGGGTTCCGCCGGTCACTGCGCGCGGCGCCGGCGCGCGGGCCGCGGCTTGCGCGGCAGCCGCTCGTCCAGCATGGCGGTGTGGTAGGCGAAGACCGCCGTGACGACGGCCATCTGCAGCAGGTCGTCGCGCTGCACGCGGTCGTAGAAGTCCATGTTGGAGTGATGCGTCCGGGAGTTGTACTCCAGGCGATCCTGGATGAACTGGAACCCCGGCAGCCCGACCGCGTCGAACGAGCGATGGTCGGTGCCGCGGGTCGACCGCCGGCCGATGGTGGTCACCCCGAGATCATCGAGGCCGCGCATCCAGTCCCGGAACAGGGGCGCCGCCGCGGCGTTGCCCTGCAGCCAGATGCCCCGGATGCGGCCGGCGCCGTTGTCCAGGTTGTAGTAGGCCGACACCTTCGCATGCTCCGGCGTCGGGGCCATCGTCCGCGGATCCGCATAGTGCCGCCGGACGTACTCCCGCGAGCCGAGCAGCCCCTCCTCTTCGCCGCCCCACAGCGCGACCCGTATCGTGCGCCGCGGGCGGGCGTCCACCGCCTGGAGGATGCGGGCCGCCTCCATCATCGCGGCCACGCCGGCCGCGTTGTCGGTCGCTCCCGTCGCAGCGTGCGTCGAGTCGAAGTGCGCGCCCAGGATGACCACCTCGTCGGCGAGGTCGGTCCCGGGCAGCTCGCCGAGCAGGTTGAAGCCGTTCGGCCGCGCCTCGTCGTAAAAGCGGGTCCGGATGTCGATCTCCACGGTGACGGGCAGGTCCTTCTCGAGGACGCGGATCATCCGGTTGTAGTGTTCGACCGCGATGGTCGCCGCGGGGACGACAGCGCGCGCGCCCGCCGCCCGCGACCCGCCGGGGCCGACGAACAGCGTCCCGCCGTCCGTGCGCTGGGTCGGCCAGACCAGGTCGCTCCCGAGCGGCGCCCCGCCGACCAGGGAGCGATCGCTGCCCCGGTCGAGCACCGCGACGACGCCCTCCTCCAGGAAGAACGCCTGCACGTGGTCCTGGAGCCGCGCCCCGCTACCGCCGCTGCCGGCCTGCCGCCTCCTTCCGTCGGGCGGTCGCGCAGCTTCCTCCAGGAGACGGTCGTTCATCCGCAGCACCAGCTCGCCGTCGAGCATCCGGACGTCCCGCGCCTCCTGCGGCAGCACGATCTTCCCGCGCAGGCGGCCGCGATACCGCTCGAGCGCGGCGCGCGACGTGACGTCGACCCGCACCACGTCCGCCGTCACCGTGCCGTCCGTGCCCGGGGTCCAGGCGCGCGGATAGCCGATGATCGGCATCACCTGCGGCTCGATCAGGTGCGCGTGGAAGCGCTCGAGCGACCAGCCGCGGCCGTATGCGAACCGCTCCTCCGAAACGCGCAGCCCCCACGAGCTCATCCGCTCCGCCGCCCAGTCCTTGGCTGCTTCGATCGCCGGCGTGCCCGTCACGCGCGGGCCGTAGACGTCGCTCAGCCAACTGACGATCTCCATCGCCTGCGAACGCTGGAATCCCTCTTCCCGGATCGCGCGCAGGACGTCGGCGTCGGGGCGCTGCGCGTGGGAGACGGAGGCTGTCGCGAGGATCGCGCACGCCGCCGCCAGGGACGTGACGAAGGAACGACACGCGTCGAGCGTGCACCGCATCGTAGCAGCCTACCCGCCGGCCGGCGCGTTCGCGCCCGGCGATTCCACGACGCCTTCCTCGTCGACGGTGAACTGCAGCGCGTTCGTCGCCGGGACGAAGCGCTCGAGGGTCGTCCCGTTGACACTGACCCCGGCAGTGACGCGACCCTCTCCGAGCGGCTCGCGCCGGCACTGGTTGCGGTCGTGCACCGTCATCGTGTGGACGATGTTGACCGGTACGTCGAAGAACTCGGCCGCGAAGACGTCCGGCGCCGTCTCGACCAGCGTCGTCGCCGCATAGTCGCGCCAGCTCGGCTTGACGTGGTTGTCGTTGTCCATGCGGGTCAGGCAGCTCTCGAACGTCTCCTGCTGGTCGGCGGAAGGCTCGGGCGCCGGCTCGCTCCGGAGGCGGATCTCGATCCGGGCGAGGGGAGACGGCTCCAGACCCCGCGGCGACTGCTCGCACTCGGTGGCCATCGAAGCCAGCGCGGCGGCGGCGACGAGGAGCAGCGAAGAGTGTCTGCGGGGATCGATCATCGGGGGCTACGCCTGAACCTCGTGCCGGTCCGGCGCCGCACCGGGCACAACGTCTGCCGTCAAGCATATCGGAAAGCCGCCCCGTGCGCGCCGGGCGGCCCCCGGCGGCGGCGGGCCGGCGGATTCAATTAACGCAGGGGCAACGGGACCGTCGCGAATCCGTGACGCGGGCCTCGTACAGTCCAGTCGTCGACAGGTGAAGCGCGTCTTGCCGAATCCGCGGGCGTATGGCCCGGGATGCGGCGCCTCCCGGCGCGCTTCACCTGTTCCGTTGCGTCGACGGCCGGACGTCGCCGAGGGCTGCGCCCTCCGTGCGGCACGGCGTTCGTCGGTGCTTGTTCCCGGTCCCGGCCACGGTATATTAGGAGTCGATCGTTGACCCGGCGGCCTTTCGATCCCGGAGTCGCCGCCCGATTCCCGAGGAGGATTCACATGACACGCGCAACCGGCATCGGCCTCGTTCTCGTCTTCGCGCTCGTCGCGCTCTTCGCCGGCGCCCAGAGCGCCTCGGCGCAGGCGCACAACCACATCGGCCACGTGATGGACCGGTGGAACGACACGCCCGAGATGGCCGGCCTGCTGCCGGCGGCGATCGCCGAGGCGCAGATTGCGGCGCGGCACGCCTCGCTCGCGGCGTCGGATCCGAGCAACCTCGACTCGATCAAGCGGCACACGGCGCACGTGCTGCACGCCGTCGATCCAACGCAGATCGAGAACGGGCCGGGCAACGGCTACGGCGTCAAGCAGGCGGCCGAAGGCGCGGCCAGGCACATCATGGCCGCGGCCAACTCGGCCGACGCGTCGGGCGCGGTGCAGACGCACGCCGAGCACGTGGCCACCTCGGCCCGCAACACGGTCATGCGGGCGGACGAGATCGTCATGCTGGCCGGGAAGATCGAGATGGCGACGTCGGCCGACGACGCCGCGAGCCTGGTCGCCGAGCTCGACAGCCTGGCCCAGGCGCTGCTCTCCGGCGTGGACGCGAACGGGGACGGCCGGACGGGATGGCAGGAAGGCGAAGGCGGACTCGAAGTCGCCCAGACGCACGGCAACCTGATGAAGCGAGCCGAGGGGCTCTAGTGCCGTGGGCGGGCGCCGCGGCCGCTCGGCCACGGCGCCCGCCGTCGTTCGCACCCTCCGCCGCGCCGGTTCCTGGCCTGCAGGCGAGGGCGATGGTCGCGGCGGCCAGGGGTCTGCGCCGTAGAACGGTGCAGACCCCTGGTGAGGGGCGGCAAACGAAGCCGCTAGACGCCCCAGCAGCCTGCCCAGCAGGCGCCGGCGCCCCAGCAACCTGCCCAGCATTCGGCGACGGCGAAGCCCTCTTCGTCGGACATCGGCCGGAACGCTCCGTAGCCGTTACTTATCGTGCTGACCATGGGGACACCTCCCTGGCGGCGCTTGAGGGATCGCGTCGCCGGTAACTGAGAGTATCATATTAACAAAAAACCACACGCGCCGGTAGACTGATCTTTCTTCGTAACGTGGCAATCGTCGGCGTTTCTTGCCATGAGTGAAGGTGTCACTTCCCCCGCCCCAGCAGGCGGCGCGCAATGGCCATCAGTTCTTCCACCCAGACCGGCTTGAAGTAGATAATCGCTCCGAGCGCTTCGAAATGACCGTGCAGATCTTCGTCCATGAGGTGATCGCCGGTGAGCACGGCCACTGGTATTTCATGGAGGCCCTTTACGACGCGGAGACGAGCCAGCGTGTCCAGTCCATCCAGCGACGGGACGCTCAGGTCGAGCACGACGCCGTCGACCCGACCGTCCGCGCCCCACAGCGTCCGATCGACGGCATCCGAACGGAACACCTGATGACCTTCGGCCCGCAGCGCTGCAGCGGCCGTTCCCAGGGTCCTGTCGTCGCCGACCAGGAGGATCCGTCCCGTCAACACCGCACCTCACGTTGTATCGGTGCCACCAGCGTGCGTACCTGCCGCTCGCAGAGGCGCCGTTCTCGCCAATGACCGGGCTGGACCCCGCACGTTTTCTTGAAGGCCCGGTCGAAGGAACCGATACTGTTGAACCCCACGGCTGCGCTGATCTCCTTGATGCTGAAGTTCGAACACATGAGAAGCCCCTTCGCTCTTTCGATTCTCGCGGCAGTTCGGTGAGTGACGAAACTCTCGCCCGTGTGCGCTTTCAGCAGCCGATCCAGGTGGAATGCGGAGAGGCCGACGGCGGCCGCCAGATGTTGCAACGAGAAATCGTGACGGCATCCGTGGTCCCGAATGTACCGGAGGGCTCTGGATACGGCGCGGATCTGATGCGGCGCCAGGGCCGGGGAATCACAACTGTTGACGTTGTTCACTACCCACCTTCCATCCCCGTTCACGGCGCCGGCCGTTGCGCGGCCGGCGTCTTCTTCGTCGCGCATCCTGCAGACGGCGTTCAGGAGCGCCCGCCTCGTGTCGTCCCGCCGGTGCGGCAGATCGACGTGGAGCAGGACCTTCAGAATCACGCGATCGATTGCAACGCGCGGCGCGGCACCACGGATGCGAGGCATTTCTGCGGTCAATTCAATCAACGCCGAAAGCGGATCCGCGCATTTGCCGCCCACCAGGAACTGGCACTGGTCGGCGAATTCACGAACCACTTCGGCGTCGTCTCCGTGGCGGGGATTCGCCCATGCAATCGAGGGGTGATGGATCTTCGACAGCTTCATCGGTTCCTCTTCAGCCCGGACACCGAACACAGTCGGGCAAGGCGTTGGACTTCGCTACTCCGCCCGCAACGTCGTTGCAGGATCGAGCCTGATCACTCGGCGGGCTGGAAAGTAGCAGAACAGAAACGTGATGCCGACGAGCAGCGCCGGCACGCCGGCGAGCAGCAACGGATCGCCGGCGCTGACGGCGAACACCCGGGCGAAGTCGACCAGCAGCGAAGAAAGCAAGCGTGACAGCCAGAACGCCCCGGCGCAGCCGAACATGGCGCCCGCAACGACGAGCACCGTTCCTTCTCTGAGCACCAGCCGGAGCACGTCGGAACGGCCGGCGCCGAGCGCCAGCCGGATGGCGACCTCCTTGCGCCGCCGCGCGACGGCGTACGCCGTGACACTGGCCAGACCGATGGAGGCCAGCACCAGGCCGAACACGCCGAGGCCGCCGAATTGGCTGGAGTTGAACCAGATCATTCGGTTGAAGCGGTCCAGATGCTCGTTCATCGTTCGCACGTTGAATATCGTGAGATCCGGATGGAGCCGGGCGAGCTCCCGGCGGGCGGTGTCGATGGAATCGAGACCGGCGACGCCGCGAACCAGTACGGTGGTCGCCGTCGTCGGACCGCCGTCACGGCGCGCGTCCGGAAGCGGCAGAAACACCGTCGGCACGGGATCGGCGGTCAGAAACGACGGCCTGGAGTCCTGCACGACCCCCACGATCACGTAGCGCCGATCGGATGCCCGCAACGGTTGTCCGATTGGGGCGTCGTCGCCGAACAGGCGCCTGGACGCGGTCTGGTTGACGACGACGGGCGTCGCCATGGTTTCGTTCGCTCCGGAAGCGCGTTGCTGTTCGTGGTCCCGCTTCGTGAATTCACGTCCCAGCACCACCGGTACGCCGAGCGTCGCGAAGTAGTCTGAGCCGACGTGCTGTCGCGCGACGCTCTCGATTGCCGGAGATCCGCCGGCCGCCGCCGCGCCGGTCGACACGCGGAAGTCGGACTGCGCAGCCGAACCGAAGACGTTGCCGAGCGGCGCGCGGTCGGCGATGGTCGCCGCCGCCACCGCACCGAGCTCGCTCAGTTCCTGCGGGATTTCTTCGAACATCACGCCTGCCTGCGCCGGTGGGTATCCGTCTCGCGCCGGATCGATCTCGAATATCGCCAGACCGGCGGTGTCGAAACCGGGGTCGATACCCCCGAACCGCTGAAAGCCGATCACCAGGTAGCCGACGACGAGCAGCAGCATGGCGGACACGGCGACCTGATAGCCGACGAACAGGTTCCGGAACCCGAACCGGCGATAGCTTCGGAGCGGCGCCAGCCATCCGCTCTTCAGAATCGCGGTGACGCCCCTGCTGGTAGCGGCGAACGCCGGCACCAGCCCGATTCCCACACCGGCCAGCACGGCGACCACGGTCACGAACAGACAGACCGTCGGATCGATCCGCAGATCCATTTCGAAAGGGGTCGCTGTCGCAGCGGTGACGGACTCGGCGGCGCGCACGAGCCCGTACGAGAAGATGACGCCGGCAATGCCGCCAGCCAGGGCGAGCATCACGCTTTCGGTCAGCAACTGGCGAATCAGCCGTCCGCGGCCGGCGCCGACGGCCATGCGGAGGGCCATCTCCCGCCGCCGTTCCCCCGCACGCGCTGTCAGTAAGCCGGCCAGGTTGGCGCAAGCCAGAGAGAGCACCAGTCCGAACAGCAGGCCGTTGAGCCCGACCACCAGCCAGAGCTCCCGTGTCGTCAGCCGCCCGACGCGGCCTGCGCGGAGCAGGGTCACCTGCCGCCCCTCGCGCCGCATCTCGTCGTCGATGTCGGTTCGAGCCGCATCACGGCTGCGCGCCACCGTGTCGAGGGCCGCTTCGGCGGCCGACATCGACACCCCGCTCGCGAGCCGCAACACGACCTGGAATCTGTCGGCCTCCGGATCCTGCAAGATGTCGCCCCGCAGTTCCGGCGCGACCGATGGGCCCGCTGTGACCGGAACGAAGATGTCCGCCGGTCTTACCGGAAAGACGCCGCGAAACCCGTCTGGAGCGATGCCGACGATCGTCGCGGACCCGCCGCTGATCCGAAGGGTTCGTCCGACCGCGCCCGGGTCGGCGTCCAGGCGACGCCGCCAGAACCGGTCGCTGATTACCACCGCCTCTTCCGATCCGATCCGCTCGGTTTCCGGGCTGAAGAAGCGTCCGGCGGCGGGGGTGACGCCCAGGACCGAGAAATAGTCGGGCGACACGAGATGACCGAACGTGCGTGCTCCACCCGATTCCGGATCCAGCCCGTTCTCGAATGCCACGTTGAACGGCACCGGGCCGATGTACGCTGTAGCGGCATCGGCGATGGCTTCGAGGTCCCGGAAACGCTCGAAGACCGGATACGAAAACGACTCGTTGCTCGCGACCAGCGCGTGCGGTGCCCGCACGCCGGGCAGCGGCCGCAGCACCATCGCGTTGAACTGCGAAAAGAAATACGTGCAGACGCCGATGCCCACGGCCATGGACACGACGCCAATCATGGTCACGCCTGGATGCTTGCAGAGCATTCGCAGCCCGTAGCGCATGTCCTGCAGTAGCGGATCGATCCATGCGCCCCATGCGCCGGAACTGACGTCCCGGGCGTCCTCCTTGATATTCTCGGGGTTGCCCAATTCGATGCGCGCCTGCCGCAACGCCTCGCTCCGCGACAGACCCCTGCTTTGTGCCTGGTCGGCGCGCATCTGAATGTGGAACTCCAGTTCGTCGGCCAGTTCATTCTCGATCCGGTCGTTTCGAGTGATGATGTTGGTGAACCAGGATTGGATATGCCTCCACACATCACACCTCCTCCGGTCGGGTCTCGAAGGCAGCCTTCATCGCGTTCGCCAGCCGCCGCCAGCTCGCGCGTCGTTGCTCGAGGTGACGATGGCCGGCCGCCGTCAACCGATAGAACTTCGCCCGGCGGTTGTTGTCGGACACGCCCCATTCGGTGGCCAGCAGTCCTCGTTGGGACAGGCGAAAAAGGGCGGGGTACAACGCGCCCTGCTCGACGAGGAGAGCACCGTTCGTGATCTGTTCGATACGCAGCAGCACCCCGTACCCGTGAAGCGGTCCCAGGGACACGGCCTTGAGGATGAGTGCGTCCAGCGTGCCCGGAAGCAGTGCGGCCCGCGTCGTCATGGCATCCCCCGACTCTGCGACAATCAAATTATAACGGTTGTTTCCTAACCTGTCAAGGAGTAGTCGGTGACGGGTGCGCGTTGGGTCGACGTGCGCCCGCTGGGCGTGGTCAGAACCCGAAACCGGCGCTGGCGTGCATCCGCACCCCGCCGACGAAATCATGCGCCACGTCGATGGAGACCGGAAACCCGAACCGCGGCGGGACGAAGAAGACGCCGGCGCCGGCCCCCTTCCGGAACCGCGCGAGCCGGAGCGGCCGGCCCGCCTCGCCTGCGGCGGCGGTATCGTAGAAGAACCGCAGGCCGACGCGCCCGTCCGACAACAGAGAGGTGATTGGCAGCCGCAGCTCGAGCGAGGCCCCCGCGAGCCGGTCGCCGACCGCGGTGCCGGCGCGCCAGCCGCGGAGCGTGCCGCCGGCGGCCGGGCTGCCGCCGAGAAGGGGGCGTTCGTAGGGCGGCAGGGAGGCCGATGCGCCTTCGAACAAGAGCCGCGCCGCGATGACCGCCTGGCCGCCGGCCGCGGCGTACGCTCGCGCATCCAGACGAGGGCGGATGATCGCCGTTCCGCCGCCGACGGGCGCGAGCCGCTCGATCCCGGCGCGGACCACCACCGTGTTGCGGCGGGCGGTGGCGGGCGTCTCGCGATAGTCGCCGTAGTCGAGGTAGACGGCCGACCGGAACAGCCGGTCGGATCTGTCTGCGAACCGTACGTCCTCCCGGGCCGTCTCCGCGCGCAACCGGAATCCGGCCGGAAACCGGCGCTCGACCGCGGCCTGGAATCGTGTCCGATCTTCGTCAACGGTGAAGTGCGGATGCCGCCGCCGCCCGCGCGTTACGCTGGCGCGCAGGCGGTCGAGCACCGGGCCGGAGATCGGGGCATCCACCTCCAGCGCGATGCGCTCGTGGCCGCCCCAGGTCGCCGGCGCCGACACCCGGCTGCGGGGACCGAACGTGTCGATGACGCTGGTCAACGCCCCGTACGCCACACCGTAGCCCTCCTCGTGCTCCAGGATTGGAGCGACCATCACCCGCCGGCCCACCGCCGCGAGCGCGCGCGCCACCGGGTTTCGCAAGCCGGCGCCGGAACCCTCGCGGACCACGATGACCAGGGCGACGCGGTCCGAGACGCTCAGCGACCGGTAGCGGCGGCGGACGTCGACCGCCTCGAAGCGGCCGCTGGCCTCCAGCCGCCGCCGCACGGCGCTGATCAGGTCCGGGCCGGCGGCGTCGCCGACCGCGACGCCTGCCAGCGTCACCACCTCGGCGTCGGACACGGACACGTTGCCATTGGACCCGAATCTCGGCGACGGTCTCCGCGGGATTGCGGTGCTCCCGGGCGGACGTTGCGGCCTGTCCGGCCACCGCCGCAATCGCGGCGGCCACCGCCGTCCGGATGACCGTGTTGCGGATGGCCGCGTACGGCGGGGCCGGGAAGGACCAGCGCCGCCGCGGAGCACGGACACGTCGGTCCGGGCGGTCAGAGAAGCGCCCGGTCGTACGGGTCCAGGGTTCGGCAAGTCGGTACGTCATGGCCGTGGGGGAGCGAGCGGTCGAAGGCGTCCTCCGGTACGGGGGCGCCGGTAGTCGGAGAACGTGCGCGAGTACGTCACCGTCGCGGAACCGCTCGCCATCGTCATCACCCCTGCGGCTTCTATTCGCTCCGGGAGCCAGACGCCGCTGTCCAGCGGCCGGCCCATCGTCATCGACGCCGTCAGGTCGTCCAGGCGGATCAGCCACCGCAACGGCAGGAAGTCGAAGCCGGTGTTGTCGAACGCGAACCGGACGATCTGATGCTCGGCCGGGTCGATCCAGAGGGTGACCAGAGCTCCCTTGTTCAATGCTTCATGGGCGCCCGGAACTGGGATCGCCGACGCGCCGCCACACTTCGCATCGCCTTCGTCCTGTCCGCCGAACAGACGCTCCGGGTAGTACTCGATGCGCAACACGTCGCGGCCGGCCAGCCGCTCCCGGCCCGCGAAGTAATAGTTGCCCGGCTCGAATTCCAGCTCGAGCCAGTACGACTCGGAAAGGAAACGCGGCTGCAGATCGGCCGTCGCGGTCCTGTCGGACCATTCACGACCAGCCGTTGCGCCGAGCGCCGGATCCGCGTCACTCGCGGCGCCGGCGCCCGCCGCGCACCAACCTGCCGCCGGGGCGGATGCGTCTCCGGCCCGCCTCGCCTCCGCCGCGAGCCAGTCCACTTCGTACCGGCGCCACTCCGCCTCACTGGTCGCGACGCCGTCGATCCGCACCGGACTCCGCACGAAGACGCCGTCCCGTTCGTACCAGACGTACTCCCGAGTGAACGTCCGATAGACCTCGCCGTCGGGACCGGTTACCGCGAACCGCTCCACTTCGTCGAACACGTACTGCCGCCGGCGAGGCCGGTTCTCGTCGCGGCGCGTGACGACCTGCTGCATGAAGCGGTCCAGCTCGTTGTCCTCGCCGCCGTCCTGCGCCCCGGCGGCGCCGACACCCGCCGCACCGATGAACGCGGCGCCGGCGCACGCAAGTCGCCAACCCCGGCCGGGATCGAGAACGTTCATGCTTCCCCCCGGTGACCGATCCCGAAGGCGAGAATGGGATATTCCCCTCCATCGACGTCGACCGCCAGCTTCTCCGCCATGATCCTTTCGTCGAAACCACGAACGCCGTCACCGCAAGTCCGAGCGCTTCTCCGACCAGGTATATGTTCTCTCCCACGAACCCCGGGTCGGCGGCCGCCAGACGCGCAGCCCGGCGTCCATACTTTCGTTTCAGCCGTTCGTAGGCAACCGTCAGCACGAGGACGACCGGTGGACCTCCATTGCCCAGCCACACCTGGGCGCGCCTCAACGCCTCCACCACCCGGCGCGCGTCACCCGCGCCGCCGACCCTTTCGAGACCATTCCGCATCGCGTTGTAGTGGTATACGCCACCTTCCACGCCGGTAACCGCTTCCGAATCGAGCGACACATATGTCTCGGTCGCCTGAAGACCGCCCGCGGATGGAAACGTCCGCAAGGGAAACCGCCGAAAGCCGTAGCTCTCGGAGTAGCCGCTGACGCCCGCGGCGTAGAGCAGGAGGCCGGCCAGAAGATCCGCTTCGAGCGGTCGGGACGAATAGTTTCGCCGCGAACGTCTGGCGCGCATCACCGCCAGGATGTCGCGCTCCATGACGTCCAGTTCCGGCCGCTCGGCCAACTGCAGAAAGTCGCAATCCGGACACTCCTTCGGGAAGGTTCCCCACAGAGTGCTCAGATCCACGGTTTCTCCAGCTCCACCGGAGAACATGGTCTCCCTGTACAACCGATCGAAGGGGTCCGTCATTTTCCCGCTCCAGCCATCACGGTGAGCACGGAATAGTAGTGGCCGCTGAAGCCGAACGCGCTGTTGATCGCATGGATCAGGTCGCCGTCGCCGCAACGCACCAAGCCTCCGGCGACCTTCCACCGGTGCTCGATCCGGTCGCGCAAGCGGCCCGCGTCCATCACCGCCCTCAGGTATCCGGACAAGTCCTCACAGAGAACGGCGCGGCGCACGTTCACGGTGATCCCGATCACCAGACGCGGTTTGCCTCCGCGTCGGCGATGCGAGACGCGAAGGAGCCCGGAATGACGACTTGCCTGATTCGCCGTTCCAGGAGCGTTACAAGACATGCGGCGCCATCCCCGATGACGGTGAGGTCGTTGTAGATTGGACACAGCGAGCCTGCAAACAGTTCGCGAAGCTCCAGGTCGAGCCCGGGGACGCGCATTTCCGAATCCGCGCCCGGCCGCCGCATTTCTTCCTCCAGCCGGCGGATCAGTTGTCTCTTGTCTTCGCGAATCGGTTCGCCCTCGACGTTCCGCTGAAGAAAGAGCGCCAATGATCTTGGATCCCTTGTCGAGTCCGGCCAGGTGGGTTCTCTTCTCGTCTCGACCATCGAGCCAACGTCGAGGGGAACGACGTGCCCAGCCGGATCCAGAAGCCCGAGATCGAATTCGGCGAACAGTGGCGCGCTGAACGCCGGTTGATGCGGAGCCGCCTTGTCTGTTCGTGTCATCGAAACACCCCATCCACTCAGGGAAACGGCAGCGGATCCTGATTCAACGCCGCGAACTCGAGTGAATTCGACGTTGTGAGGAACTCTGAGACGTTGTTCGAATTCATCGCCCGCACCGTCGTGATCCAGCCGTTCAGTCCGCTGTCGTCGAGACCGGAATGCTGGAAAACGCCGTATACGGGCCCGATGAACGGATTGATCAGGCCGTCGAAGCGGCGCAGGTGAGGCCCGATCGACGACGAGACGTTAAGAGGAACAATGGTCATTTCGCACTCCCGGAATGAAGCGGAACGCGACCGGGCAGTGTTACCGGATCTTCCGCCCGGCGGATCGCCTGACATGCGGTGCAACCGGGAATCCGCATGATTCGACCGACACCGACCAGACCGCGGGCCTCGTCGTGCAACGCCGCACATCCGAACAGCTTGCTATCGCCGGTTGTGCCGTACCGGACCGATTCATGAACACCGACGGCCACGGCCTGGGCCGCGAGGTGGTACGACACGGTCAGCAGCGGGTTGTCGTCCCGGTCCACTCCGACGACCTTCTCGCCGTCGATCCCACGCAACAGTCCGCTTCCTCTCATGTATTCCAGCACTTCGATGAAGCACACCGTCCGGTCCGGAACCATCAAGGGACCGATCATGGCCACGTCGCTCATCGCCACCAGCAGAAGCCACGGCTTTCGGCTCGCCATCATGGCCGTATTGATGCTCAGGAGTTCGGTCGTCATCAGTTCGGAATAGGCGACCAGTACGACGTCGCTGTCGTCAAGAACCGCGTCGGCACCGTCCTTTCCCTCCAGCGTCGGCCACTCGAACGCGACCGCGAACGACGCCGGCGAAACATCTTCCGACCGGAGGTACGGAAAAAGAGATCCGACGTGCGGTTGGTGACGGGTCGGACCGGTGTCGGCTGCGACGGACGCGAGGACGGGACGATACCGCGCGAGCGCCTCCAGGGCCAGGAAGCCGGGCAATCCACGGCCGACCAGCCCGAGCTTGAGGCCGGCGCCGGCGCCCAGTCGCAACATCTTCCGGTATGCCTGGCGCTCCGGGATGAGCACGTCGGCTTCGACGAGCTTCTGCATTAGGTCGTTGGCTTCGCCGGGTTCCTTCGATTGCCGGCACAGCGTGGTCCAGTCGACGGAGCGGTTGGACTTCAATTCGGCGAATATCGACCGCGAAATTGCGGTCCTGCTGTCGTCCTTGATGACGAACGAGTACTTCGAAACGAATCCGAAGTCCAGGAGATACTCCCTTTCCGACAGCTTGTATACCTCTGCGTCAGGTCTGAGGATCCACTTCGGAGGTTGCGGAGCGCCGGCTTGATCCATCGTTTCGCCTCCTTCGCTGACGCGTGCCAACCATGGTAGCCGAGTTGACCATGGCGACCGGGCTCGTTTCGTTTTCATCGCTTGTTTGCGATGTCGTTTCTTGCTCCAAGGACGACCGGCCGGCGACGTGCGCGCTGCGACGTTTCTTGCTGCGAAAGGGCGATTCGGGAGGTGCGAGGTTTCGGGGGGTATTCGTTTCGTTTTATCGGGTCGCGGTCAAGAATCCGTCTACCAGGACCTGCCAGGCTGCGGGTACAGCGCGTCTGTGCCGATACACGGGACATGCGACCGGCGCGGCCGGGCAACGATCGGGACACGGCCCGGAGCGGGCGGGATCCGCGGGATGCCCGCCGCCGCCGCATTGCGGAGCTGGAACATAAAGAACGCCCAACTGCGGGAGGACCGCGACCGCCGGAAGCAGCGGAGCGAACAGCTCGAGCAGCAACTTGACGCGGCGCGCCCGGGCGGATTGCCGACAAGCAGACTCCTCCGCCAGGATGCGCCGGCCGTCCTCCAGTCCCCGCGGCGCGCCCGGGCGGATTGCCGACAAGCAGCTCCTTCGCCAGGATCCGACCGCAAGGACACGGCGGGCGACCAGGACGCAAGGCGGGCGCGGCCTGCGGCCGGCAGGGATGCCGGGCCGCGCGTGCGCGCCCGACTGGACTTTCCGCTCGTAGTTGCAGGATCGTAGCTCCATGGACGAGCGGCCCCCCGCGTCGGCCGAGCGTGCGGGCGTCCGGCCCGGCGTCCTGCTGATCGCGGTCTTCACCATCGCCACCTGCGGGCTGATCTACGAGCTGCTGGCCGGCACCATCGCCAGCTACCTGCTCGGCGACAGCGTCACGCAGTTCTCGACGGTCATCGGCGTCTACCTCTTCTCGATGGGGGTCGGGTCGTACCTGTCGCGCTACTTCCAGCGGGACCTGATCACCCGGTTCATCGAGATCGAGATTCTCGTGGGTGTCGTCGGCGGCCTGTCGTCGCCGGTGCTCTTCTTCGCGTTCGGCGATGTGGGCGCGTTCCGCGTCGTGCTCTACGGGTGGGTGACCGCCACCGGCGTGCTGGTTGGCCTGGAGATCCCGTTCCTGATCCGCATCCTGAAGGACGAGTTCCCGCTGCACGACCTCGTCTCGCGGGTGCTGTCGCTCGACTACCTGGGGGCGCTGGCGGCGTCGCTGCTGTTCCCGCTGTGGCTCGTGCCGCAGGTGGGGCTGATGCGGTCGTCGTTCGTGTTCGGCGGGCTCAACGTGCTGGTCGCGGTCTGGACCTGCCACGTCTTCCGCCGGCAGCACGGCCGGCCGCGGCTCACCGCGCAGGCCTGGGCCGCGCTCGCCGTGCTGGTGGCGGGAGCGGTGTTCTCCGACGACCTGGTGGAGTGGTCGGAACGGCGGCTCTACGACGATCCGGTCGTCCTGTCGCGCTCGTCGCCGTACCAGCGCATCGTGCTGACGCGGGGAGACGGCGGCGTGCAGCTCTTTCTGGACGGCAACCTGCAGTTCTCCTCTCTGGACGAGTACCGCTACCACGAGGCGCTCGTGCATCCCGGCCTCGCCTCGGTGGCGGCGCCGCGGCGCGCCCTGGTGCTCGGGGGCGGCGACGGAATGGCGGTCCGCGAGATCCTGAAGGACGACCGCGTCCGGGCGATCACGCTGGTCGATCTCGACCCGCTGATCACGGACATCTTCCGCGACCACGAGGCGTTCGCCGCCCTCAACGACTACGCGCTGCGCTCGCCGCGGGTGGACGTGGTCAACGCCGACGCGTTCGTCCGGATCGAATCGGACACGACGCGCTACGACTTCATCGCGGTCGACTTCCCCGACCCGCGCACCTACTCGCTCGGCAAGCTCTATACGACCACCTTCTACCGGCGGCTCCGGGAGCGCCTGAATCCGGGCGGCGTGGCGGCGCTCCAGAGCACCTCGCCGCTGGTCTCCCGGCAGGCGTTCTGGTGCATCGTCGAGACGATCCGCGCCGCCGGGCTGCACGCCAAGCCTTACCACGCCCCGGTTCCGACCTTCGGGGAGTGGGGCTACGTCCTGGCGTCGCATGCGCCGCTGCCCTTGCCGCGCGCGTTCCCGGCGGGGTTGCGGTTCCTCACGCCGGCCATCGCGGGGACGCTCTTCGAGTTCCCGGCCGACATGGCGGCGGTGCCGGTGGAGGTGAACCAGCTCAACAACCAGATCCTCTTGCAGTACCACGCGGCCGGGTGGGAGCAGTACGCGCGGGGGCGGCCGTAGGAGTCCGTGCCGAACGCCGTCGATGAACACTTGCTCACGCCGGGACGACGTGCCGCATCGGTTCGCCGAGGCACGCCCGCACGGCGTCGCGGTCCGCGCCGCGCTCTCGAAGAGACGGCGGTGCAACCCAGGGGAAGCTCGTTCGGATCTCGTCCAGCCTGCTCCGAGCCCGCCTGCTGATCTCGATGCCGAGCGAGTTGCCGGCAAGGACGCGGCGGATTGCGCGGCACAGGTCGAAATGGAGCAGGGTTCCCGGTCCGAGCCAGCGGGACCGTCCCTTCTCGGGCGAAGCCTTCACGTACGCGACGCGCCGGCGCCAGTCGACGTGCGACACCTCCCAGCTCTTTCCCGCCAGCGACAGCACGACCGGACCGTTGCGGCGGATCTGAAACGAGAGCGGATGTACGAGCCCGAGTTCCGCCCGGCCATGCCGCACGGAGAAGAGCGGCTCGCCGGTGAACACCGACATGAGGTCCATGAAATGGCGGCGCCCGAAGGCGTGCTCTCCTTCGATGCCCAGCGACATCATCCCGGCTCGGCTTGCCGATCATGTGATACGGCACGAGCAGGAACCGCTTGCCGGCGAGCCAGTCGTCGTGCCGGGTGACGACGCCTTCGAGCCCCTCCGTGGCGCGGGCCGCGTCGTGCAGCAGCAGATGCAGCACCGCCATGAAATGGCTCTTGCCGCTGCCGAAGCTGCCGTGCAGGTACGCCGCCTTGCTGGAGCCGGACGTTCCGGGACACCGTATCCTGTATGAAGGCCACCGCGCCCTTGATGAGATCGAGCGCCTGATCGAAGGCGCTGGCGAGCTGCGGCGTCACGACGTAGGTCCGCAACGTCTCGGCGGGCTGCGCCACGCCCTCGGCGAGCCGGAGGACGAAGTCGTCGCGGTGGATCTGCTCCGGGATGTGGATCAGGTCGCGGATCAGCGGCATGTCGAGTGTGGTCCTCTATTGCTCGCTCTCGCCGCGCCGTGCAACCGCCGGCCGCGCGATGATTACGCTCTTGACCGCCTTCTCCGCTCCGAGGTGCGCTTCGGAACACAACAACCGGAGATTCAGATCCGGGTCGTAGTTGCGGGCAATCTTCAAACGGTCTTCGGCTTCGCCGAGCCACATGCGCGCATCGCTCGGTTCAAGCACTCGACGTCGACGACCTCCACGCCGAGCCGCTCCACGACATCTTCGGGCAGCGCGAGCATCACCGCGCCGGTGTCGGCGTTCGTATATCGATTTCCTTTGCGCGGACGAGTTCTGAACTCCTCGCGGGAAGGATTGACGCTCAATCTGTCGAAATACGCGCGCAGGTAGTGCCGCAAGACGGTGAGTTTCGCCTTGCTGTGTTCTTCGATCGGTGGAGGCGGATCGCCGGGACGCCATCTGAAACTCATTGCGCCGGGAATCGTATCACCGCCTCGCTCCGGCGCACCGGCTTCGGAGATTCCCGCCCGGGAGCGGGGCGACACCGCGGGCTTCGCGTCCCACGTGCGGCCGTCGAGCTCGCGGCCGGCGTGCTTCTTCCGGGGGCCGCCCCATTGCTTGAAGAAGAAGGCGACGCCCTGCTCGGCGCATAGGTCGCGGACGGCTCGCACCCATTCGATCCTGAGCGGCCGAGCGTCCGGGCCGCTCTCCCCGCCGACGATCGCCCAGTCGATCCCGTCGAGATCGACCTCGGTCACGGGCCCGAGCAGCGGTTCGAACGACGCGAATCGGACCGCGGCACGCGTCGCACGCAGCTCGCGGAGACGCCACAGGTAGTCGGCGTTCTCGACGCTGACGCCGAGCCACACGTTCGGCAGGACTTCCAGACGCTCGGCGAGCTCCCGCATCCGCCCGGCGCGTTTGGTCAACACCTGAAAGGTGTGCCAGTGCGCCGCCGCCATCGTCCGCCAGACCCCGCCGATGAACGACTCCGGGACGTCGGGGTGAAACAGATCGCTCATGGAATTGACGAACACGAGCCTCGGCTTCCGCCACCGGAGGGGAACGTCGAGGCTGGCTTCGTCGCATCGCACCGCGCCGTTCCAGACGGTGCGTTCTCCGGTGCGGTGCGTGAGGGAGCGGTACTTCGCCTGCCCCATCGCGTCCAGTCGCGCCGCCATGCGCATCGCGTAGCAATTCGTGCAGCCGGGGGAAAGCACCGTGCAGCCGGCGACGGGATTCCACGTGGCGTCGGTCCACTCGATCTCCGTGGCGGCCATTTTTCGGTACCCTCCTGGCAGGCGTTCACGCCTCGGCCGCGGAGGAACGCCGCCGGTCTCCGCGGCGGCCCCGGCCCGTGGGCGGCGCCCAGGTGCGAATGGTCCCGCGGGTCAGCGAGAGCGCCCGCGCCTCCTCGTCGATGAGCCCCTCGAAGTAGTCGCCCATGCCGTATCGAACTCCGGGTCGGGTGCGTTGTGGTACTGCGCACCCACGGCAGCAGCTCCAGCAGGGCTGAGAGGAGGGGCGTCAGCCGCTCGGCCGTCCAGCCTTTCCTGTTCCCGCATCTGCGTGAAGAACGCGGCGACGGCCCGGCTCTGTTCCAGGGCGTTCCAGCCCGCCCAGCCGATCATCAGCGACGGGTCCGCCTCTCGCTCGCAGAACGGCAGGCTGAAGAAGCGCTCCTTCGGCACGTCGAGCTTGCCGCGCAGGCGCCACGACGTGCCCTTCCGGAAGTCGGCCGACGCGTAGCGCGGCGGAACCGGGATCGCGCCAATCTCTCTTGCCTTCAGCGCCGCTGCCGCCTCCGGGGTGAGGTGTTCGGGATCCGATTCGGGCAGCTTCACCCGCGCGTCGATCTCATCCTCGCGACGCTGGAGTTCCCATGTGCTCTCCCAGGACTCGCGCTTGCGGAGCCCCGACGGCTTGTAGCGAAGGACGGGCAACAGCGGGACGCTCTGGTCCTCCACCAGACCGGCGACCAGCTTCCCGACGTCGAAGTCCGGACGCCCGGTGTACAACTCCGCCACCTGCAGGAACTCCTGGTCCTCCCGCATCCGGTCGGCCAACGTGGCGGCGGTCGTCAGGCGCGGCTCCGACCAGAGCGACGGGGCTTCCAGCCGATCCAGCAGCCAGTTTCGGAGCGCGCGCTCCTGCTGCGCCTCCCACGGCTCGTCCTTCCAGCGGCGCTTGTACTCCGGCTGCTCGATCAGGGCGACGTTGGCGTTCTTCTCGATGGTGTCGATCCGCCGTTTGACCAACGCCCGGTAGTCCGCCGGCCAGTGCGCGGGTATCTCGGTGATGGGCGTCGATCCGTGCCGCTCGAACCACGTCGTCTCGACCTCACCTGCTGCGATTCTGCGCGCCAGGACGATCTCGAAGGCGCGCTCGCCGAGGCGGATGGCCGGCAGGTCGGCGCGGGACGCGCAGATGTTGTCTTTCGTCACCCCGTAGACCCGGTAGCAGCGCCAGTCGAGCTCCTCCTGAAGAGCGATCACTTGCTCGCGGATTTCGAGGGCGCGAGCGCGTGCCACTTGCGCAGAGTGGCGGCTGACGGTGTGCCGCGTCCGACCAGCGCGGAGAAGCAGTTGAGTCCGTTCCCGCGCGAGGGAGTCGAGTCTCAGCGTAAGGTCCGTAAGGCGGTGTCGCGCGCCCCGCGCGCCCCCGTCTGCCAGTCGAGGATCCGGAGCCGCGGCTGCGGCGCGTCCGGGTCGACCACCAGGATGCTCCGGGGCGACAGCGCGCGGTGGACCAGGCGCTTCGCATGCGCGAAGTGCACGGCCTCGGCGATCTGGCGGAGCAGGTGCAGGCGGGTATCGACGTCGAGGGTGGCGGCCCGTTCGGTGAGCCAATGGTCGAATCGCCGGGAGCCGTCCCGGTGCTCGAAGACGAGCGCCGGGCCGAGGACGTGCTCGGTGTAGCCCTTGGCTGCGAGAATCCCTTCGTGCCGGACGTCGCGCAGGATCTCGTACTCGCGCCGGGCCGCGCGCTGGCATGCGTCACGCTCGTCGTCGGACGCCGACCGGGACACGGCGTAGACCCGGACCCGCGCCCGTTCGCTGTCGATCGCCGCGTGACGGGCCGTCCAGTCCTGGTAGTTCGGACCTTCGAGCAACAGCTCGTCGAGCCGGTAGTCGCCCACCCGCCGGGCGCGTTGCGACGGCCGAATGCCGGCCTCCTGCATGGCGCGGCTCACCGCCTTCGCCATCGGCCGGTCGGGCCGCGTGCGGACCGGCGTGCCCGCGCTGTGGCGCGTGAGCGCCGCGACGATCCCGGGCCGCTCGCCACGCCCCGTTCCCGTGTCGCGCAGATGCACCCGCCCGCGCAGATCCTGCGCGATGCGGCAGTCGACAGCCTCGTGCGACAGGAAGACGTGGGCCTCCAGGAAGGGCGCAGATGCCTTCCGCTGGAACGCCGGCTGGCGGCGCAGGAGCGAGATCAGCTTCTTCGCCTTGCGGTTCGCGAGCAGCAGCGGGTTGTCGACCGTGTGCCGGCGGCCGTCGTGGCGCCACGTCCACGTACCCTGGTCGCCCTCCACGACCCCTGGGCGACTCTTGATCTCGACCAGGTAGAAGCCCTTGGGTGTCAGCACAAGCAGGTCGATCTCGTTGATCGACCCGTCGTCGGCGATGAACTCGAAGTTCGACCAGGCGCGGTAGGGGTCGTGATCCGGCAGCCGGTCGCGATGAACGCGAGCGCGTCGCGCTCCCACGGGAACTCAGAATCCGCGATCGCCTGCCAGCGGGGTGATGTGGCGTCCATGTTGCGGCGCACCGACCCGAACTCGGCTCGGAGGCATCCGGCGTGCCGCATTCTAAAGGCAATCCACACGCCCTGGCCGAACCCACCGCCGACGTCTCCGAACCGCTCCCGAACGAGCGGTATGCTGTCGGTGGTGAAACCCCGCGCAGCATCGGGAGCGGCGGGGCCCCTTCATGGCAGGGCGTTGCGAGGGAGCCTGTACGGATCGACGCGCGCCGCGGGGCGCAGGCTGACCCGCCGCGACCTGCTGCGGATCGGTCCCGGCGCCGCGGCGGCCCTGGCGCTCGGCTGCGCGCCGCGGCCGCCGTCACCCGCGGACCGGGCGCTCGACGCCGGCCGCATCACCGGGACCATCGTGGGCGCCTCGCACCGGATCGGACATCGGCTGCGGGAGGGGGCCTTTCCGGAACCGCGACAGGTCCGCGAGGCGCCGGTCGTCATCGTGGGCGCCGGCGTCGCGGGGCTGTCGGCCGCGTGGAAGCTCGCCGGCAGCGGCTTTCGCGACTTCGTGGTGCTGGAACTCGAGCCGGAGCCGGGCGGCAACGCCCGGTGGGGCGAGAACGCCGTCTCCGCCTATCCGTGGGGTGCCCACTATCTGCCGACGCCGACGGCCGAGTCGACCGCGGTGCGGGAACTGGTCGCCGAGATGGGTCTGGTCCGGGACCACGGTCCGGACGGCGAGCCGATCTACGACCCGCGGCATCTGTGCCACGCCCCGCAGGAGCGCCTGTTCGTCGACGGCGCGTGGCGCGAGGGGCTGTCGGCGCGGGACGTCGTCGATCCCGACGGCGCGGGCGGCGCCGGCGACGGGGAAGCGCTCGCGGCGTTCGAGGCGCAGGTGCGGCGATACCGGGACTACCGGGATTCCGCCGGCCGCCGCGCGTTCGCGCTGCCGGTCGCCGCGGGCACGAGCGACCCGGAGATCACGGCGCTGGACCGCATCTCGATGCGGGAGTACTTCGACCGCGCCGGCTGGACCGCGCCGCGGCTCCGCTGGTACGTCGACTACTGCTGCCGCGACGACTACGGGTGCACGCTGGACACGACCTCGGCCTGGGCGGGGTGGCACTACTTCTGCTCGCGCCCCGTGGACGTCGAGTACCTGACGTGGCCCGAGGGTAACGGGCGCATCGTCCGGCACTTCCTGGGCCGGATAGGCGAACGAGTCGAGACCCGCATGCTGGTCTATCGCATCCGGCCGGCCGGGGGCGTCCAGCCCGGTGGTTCCGTGGCCGGCGGCTCGGAGATCGACACTGGAAACACGTCCCTCCGGTCAGCGGGATCGAGCGCCGGTGGTTCCGTGGCCGGCGGCTCGGAGATCGGCGCCGCGGGGGGCGGCGTCGACATCGACGTGCTGGACACCCGTGACGAGACCGCGGTGCGCTTCCGGGCGCGCCGGTGCATCTACGCCCTTCCGCGCTTCACCGCGCCCCGCGTCATCGAAGGCTGTTCGCCGGCCGGCATCGAGGCGTTCACCTACTCTCCGTGGATGGTCGCGAACCTGACGGTCGACCGCCTGCCGGAGGGCGCGGCCTGGGACAACGTGATCTACGACAGCCCGTCGCTCGGCTACGTGGTGGCGACCCACCAGGACCTGCGGATGGCGCCCGGGCGCAGCGTGCTGACCTACTACCTGCCCCTCGCCGTGCCGAACCCCGCGGCAGCCCGCGTCTGGATGCTGGAGCAGGACTGGCGCGACTGGGTGTCGCTGATCCTCGCCGACCTCGGGCAGGCGCATCCCGGGATCGAGTCGACGGTGACCCACGTCGACGTCATGCTCTGGGGACACGCGATGCTCCGCCCGCTGCCCGGCTTCGTCTGGGGCGACGCGCGCCGACGGGCGGCGGCGCCGCACGGTCCCGTCCACTTCGCCCACTCCGACATGAGCGGACTCTCGCTCTTCGAGGAGGCGCAGTACCACGGCGTTCGGGCGGCCGAGGCGGTCATGCGCGAGCTCGGCCACGCGTTCTCGAGCTCGCTCTGACGTCCCTGCGGTGATTCCAGCGTGTGGCCGACCCCCGAACCCCGCCGCCTGGGGAGCCTTGACGGCGCGGTTCGCGTCGAGCGCGATCGCGGTCATGCATGCATTGTGGTTCGGCCAGCCGGCACCCCTCAATGGGGTCGGACTCGGGCCTGCTTACGCGGTCGCCAAGCCCATCTTCTTCTTCAGCTCCGCCAGCGCGTCGGCGCCGGAGCTGGGCGAGGGCGCGGCCAGGGCCTTGTCGATGTCGTCTTCGATCGTCCCGCCGACGTCGACGAGATCGTCGTAGGCCTCGGCCAGCGATTCCTCCTCCTGGACCTTGGCCTTCATCTTCTCGAGCATGGCCACGGTGCCGCTCGCGTCGGCGCCCGCGAGCTGCTGGTTGATCTTGCGCATCGACGACGCGGTGCGCGCGCGGGCGCGCAGGGTGATCAACTCGTTCTGGTACTTGTTGATCTGCCGCTTGAGGTCCTCGACCTTGGCCTGGAGCTGATCCGCCATCCGCTGCTGCGTCTGGTGGTCGCCGCCCACCCGGGCCGCCTGCTGCATGGCGTCCTCCTTCTTCTCCAGGGCCGCGGTCGCCAGGCGCTCGGCCTCGCCCGCGTTCATCTCGCCCGCCTCCACGCGCTTGAGCAGGAGCATCGCCTTGCGCTCGTACTCCGCCGCGCGCTTCTTGTGGTCGCCGGCCTCCTTCTGCAGGCGGATGGCGAGGGACTTCACCTGCGCCAGGCTCACCATCGCCGCCTGCAGGTTCTTCTTGAGATCCCGGATGCCCTGCTCGGTCATCTTGATCGGATCCTCCAGGTGGTCGATCGCCGCGTGGGCGTTCGATTCGGCGACCTTGAACATTCTGCGGAAGATACTGGCCATCATCGTTCTCCTTCGGTCGTTATCGCTTCAGGTAGGCGAGCAGTTCGGCGCCGTACTCCGCCATCGCCAACGAGAGGGCGTCGATGGAGCCTTCCAGCTCGTTCGCATCCAGGTTGGCGAGCTGCAGCGTGTCCCGGTAGAAGATGCGCTCCCCGTTCTCGTCGAGGACGAAGGCGCCGTGCACCAGCGTGTTGTTCATCTGCAGCAGCCGCACGAAGAGGTCCCCCGGGTTCTTCGGCGCGTGGCCGATCAACTGTTCGAGAATGACGATGGGCGGCTCGCAGTCGATGAACAGCTTCTTGATGCCGTTCTCCTCGTCGTCGACCACCACGAGCTCCTCCGCCTCGTTCTCGGCCGTGACCGTCAACCCGAGGTCGAGCAGGTAGCCCTTGACCTTGTCGAAATGCTCAGCCATCGAATGTCACGCCTCCTCGCGTGTCGTCCCCGCGCCGAGCCGGGATCCCGGGCCGGCGCGTCCGGCGCCCGCCGCCGGGACTCTCGTTTCTCTCTACGATCACGCCGGCCCGCGGGTTCTCGGATCCCGCGCGGCGCCCTGCCTGCCGGCCCGTGCGTGCGCCGAGACGACCACCAGGCGATCGTCGGCCGCGACGCGGTCGCCCGCGTCGGGGTTCGTCACGATGTCTCCCGTCCCGTGGCGCTGGATCGCCAGCGCGATCATGCCCTGTTCGCGCTTCAGGTCGGAGAACACGTCGAAGAACGACCGCCCGTCGTGCCCGGCCGGCACCGGCATGGTGATGAGGTCGTTGCCCACCTGCGCGCTCAGCAGCTCGCGCAGCACCGTCGAGATGCCGTGGTCGAGGGTCGCGGTCGAGATGACCCGGCTGCACAGGTCCGCGCCGACGATGATCTCGTCGGCCCCCGCCTGCTCGCAGTGCCGCACGTTCTCCTCGCCGGCCAGCTCGACGATGGCGTAGACGTCCGGGTTGAGGCTCTTCACCGTCAGCACCGCCAGCACCGCCTTGGCGTCGCGCGCCCGGTAGTCCAGCGCCCGGTCGCCGACCAGGACGACGGTCGCCGCGCTCTCGACGCCGGCCCGCTTCAGGTCGTCCTCGGTCTCCGCGCCGCGCACGAAATGGAGCCGCTCGTCGGCCGCCGGCTTCGTCTCGATGTCGGCCACCAGCACGATGGATTGGCCGGCGGAGCGTGTATCGGCCCGCAGGTCCTTCAGGATCTCCCTGGTCCGATCGTTCCATCCGCACAGGATGACGTGGCCCTCCAGGTCGTACTCGCCCATGCCGCGGTCCTTTCTCAGTCGCTGCTCGACGAACGCGCCGGCGATGGTCGCGGTGAACATGCCGAGGACGCCGATGCCGAAGAACATCAGCACGACGCCGATCGCCCGGCCGCCGAGCGACACCGGCGAGATGTCTCCGAAGCCGACCGTCGTGACGGTGACGATGGACCACCAGAGCGCGTCGTGGAAGGGCCGGTCCTCCTCGAAGTACCAGAGACCCGCGGCCCCGACCAGGACCAGCGCGACGATCACGCCGAGAAGCCGGAAGAGGTTCTCCCGCCGCACGAACGCGAGAAGCGCCGCCAGCCGCTGCCGCGCCCGCGACTGGAAGCTGCTCATCGTCCGCCGGCAGGCTGGTGGGTCCGCGGGCTTGCGCCGGGAGGGCTACAGCGTCAACCCGATCAGCATCGACGCCGCAAGGTAGGTCACGCCTTCGATGACGCCGGCGCCCAGGTTCGGCCGCTCCTGCAGCAGCTCGTCGGTCAGCCGCGCGCCGGGCAGCAGGACCTTGTCGGCGAAGAGCCGGATGAACGGCAGCAGCACCAGTCCGACGACGGTGTAATACCCGAACCCGGTCAGGCTCTCGTTCCAGGAGACGAAGTCGCCCTCGCCGGCCAGCCGGATGACGTTGCCGAAGCCGACCAGCACCCCTGCGAACGCCGCCGCGACCGCCACGTTGTTCTTCTCGATCTCGTCGTGCAGATCGTAGGACGTGATCCGGTCGTACAGGATGCCGGCGACGATCAGCGCGACGAGCCCCGCGATCCAGAACGCCAGCCCGGACGCCAGTCCGCCCTCGCCGGACATCGCCCCCGCGGTGATCAGGCCCACGGCCACGTAGTTGGCGCCTTCCAGGACGCCCACCCCGGCGTTGCGGTCTTCGACGATCTCGCGCTCGACGGCGAACTTCGAGAACACCACCTTGTCATTGATCCAGGCCGACAGGTTCAGCAGCACGATCCCGAGCAGGCCGAAGATCGCCAAGCCGATGACGTCGTCCAGCAGGCTGAACGAGGCGGGGCCGGAGACGACGCCCCCCAGGACGATGACCAGCCCCAAGTAGTAGCCGGCGACGGCCAGAGCCGCGGCCAGGTTGTCCTTCTCGAGCAGCTCGGTCCGCAGCGCGAAGCTCCGGTGCAGCCCGTCGTAGGCCCACTTGCCGAGCACCAGCAGCACGAGGACGACGCCGAGATGGATGAAGCCGGGCAGGATCTGATCCACCGACATGACGTGTTCTCCCCGCGGCTACTTGCCGAAGCTGCGCATGCCGCCCGCCATGCGGCTGCGGACCCGTTGACCGAACGACCGGTTCTGCGCCGCCTGCCGCGCCTGCTGCCGGCGGAAGAAGTCGGGGTTCGTCTGTCTGGTGGCGGACCCGTTCGTGCCGTACGTGCGGCCGCCCGCCGCCGCGCCGCCGCCGGATCCGTACCATGTCTCGCCGCGGCCGCGCGCATCCCGATAGCCGTTCCAGTCGTCGCGGTAGATCGGACGCCCGAAGCCGCCGATGAGATTGCTCAGCAGCGCGTACTGGCCGTAGAACTCCCAGAACGACCGCCCGCTCCCGTCGTCGCGCCACCGGCCGTACCGCTCGTCGCCCACCTGCTGGTAACCCGGCGGTTGCGCGTTCCGATCGACGTTGCCGTCGGGGCCCTTCGAGAGGATGGCCATGCCGAGCGACGGCCGGTAGCGCTCGTAGGTTCCGGAATCGACTTCCTGCCAGTCCAGGACCGACTCGCGGTAGAGCAGCTCGTCCGACCCCGCCTGCGATTCGCCGGTGACCACCCGGTACTGGTGCGAGTACCCGAACAGGGTCTCGTTCATGTCCTGCAGGATCACCGAGTACTCCGGGTACCGCTCGAGCTGCGCCTGGAGCCGTTCGAGCGGGGTCTGCGTGTCGCACGCGGCCGTGGCCAGCAGGGCGGCGGCCAGGGCGAACGGGGTGATGAGACGGGGGCGCCGGTGCCGGACCGGCCGGCGGCGACCGGCCCGGAAACGACCGCGGCAGGCGCGACCGATGAGACGGGGGCGCCGGTGCCGGACCGGCCGGCGGATGCTCATGTCGGACTCCCCGGCAGGATGTGCGTGAACTGGTAGTCCTCCACCACCGAGCCGGCGGCGGCGGTGAACTCGGTCTCGCCCCACTGCTCGATGCCGACGAAGCCGGTTTCGGCCTCGTCCACGAACTCCCAGCGGATCACCGGTTCCCCGGCGCCGTTCCCGTCCGGCAGCAGGTGCCCGGCGTAGGAGGCGTCGAGGCGATACATGGCGCCCCGGAAGATGATGGTCTCCGGCGGATCCTCGTGATCGAGAATGTGCCGCCGGACGTCGCCGGCGATATCGCCGACGGCAATCTTGTGCGACAGCGACCAGGCGTCGCCGGCCCGCTCCAGGTAGCGCTGCTCGCCGTTGGCGGTCAGCTCCCACTCCTCGAGGTCGTCCATGCCCGAGAAGCGGTAGCGGGAGTAGCCGGTGACCCGCCACGTCTGGAGGTCGTAGTCCACCAGATAGCCGACCTTCAGCTTCGCGAGGACCAGATCGGCCAGCGGATCCGGCCCGTCGTCCGCGTCCTTCTTCCGCCCGAACAGTCGCTCGCGCAGCCCCATGACCAACCGCTTCCCCTCGATCGAACCCTAACAGGAAACGACACCGGGCCGCAATGCGCCGCCCCCGGCGCTGCCCGTTCGCGTTCGCGACGGAGCACGGGCGGCTGTCAGACTGCTCAGCTAGCGCCCCGAAACGCCTCGCCGGCTCGGCGTTTCGGCCCATCCCCCCCGCTCCACGACCTTGCGTCTCAGAACTCCGCTTCGCTGCGTTCTGCGGCGCAAGCTCCTAGTCGTCCCCGTACGGCTCGGCCAGCCGGTGCTCGGGGTGCGATTCCAGGTACGCCGCCACCCGGTCGCCGCGAGTGACCGCCTCGGCGATGAACGCCACCGCCTCGGACAGCCGCTCGTCCGGCTCGGCGCAGCTCAGGCGCAGGAAGCCGCCGCCCGCCTCGCCGAAGCACTCCCCGCCGAGGCAGGCGACGCCGCGCGCGTCGTCCGCCGCTTCGAGCAGGAACAGGGCGAGGCCGTGCGAGGTGACGCCGTAGCGGTTGCAGATCGGCTTCACCGACGGGAAGGCGTAGAAGGTGCCGCCGGGCATCAGGCACGCGACGTCGTCGATGGTGTTGAGGCCTTCGACCAGCCGCTCGACCTTGCGGCGGAAGTCGGCCATCCGCTCGTCGCGCACCGGCCCGTCGTCGGCCATCGCCGCCATGCCGGCCATCTGCGTGAACGGCGGCACGCACGACAGCGTCGTGTTCTCCAGCGTCCCGAGCACCTCGATCGTCGCGGGGCTGCCGACCGCGAACCCCAGCCGCCAGCCGCTCATGCTGAACGACTTGCTGAAGGTGTAGGCGGCGACGCAGTGGTCGAGCATGCCGGGCTGGCTCAACAGCGTGTGGTGCCGGCCGCGCCAGACCATCGCGTCGTACGGCTCGTCGCTGAACACCGCCACGTCCCGGCCGCGGATCAGATCGGCGAGCCGTTCGAGATCCTCCAGGGTCGCGACCCCGCCGGTCGGGTTGTGGGGGCTGTTGAGGAAGATCGCCTTCGGGCGAGGGTCCTCGGCCAGGAAGCGTTCGACGTCCTCGAGGCTCGGCCGGAAATCGTGGGAGGCGCGCAGCCGCGACACCACCATCCGCCCGCCGCGCCGCTGGATGTTCGCGGGGTAGGTGGGGAAGTGCGGGCTGAAGACGAGCACCCCGTCGCCTGGATCGACGAACGCCTCGCAGAAGAACTGCTCGTAGATCTTGGCCCCCGGTCCGACGACGACGTGCTCGGCGCTCACCGCGAGGCCGTACTCGCGGTTGACGTACGCCGCCGCCGCCGCGCGGAAGTCGGGCAGGCCCAGCGACGGCCCGTAGTGCGTGTGCCCCGCGCCGATCGCCTGGACCCCCGCGTAACGCGCGGCCGGCGTCGTCGGGAACGGGCTGTCGCCGATCTCCAGCTCGATGACGTCCTTCCCGGCCGCCAGCAGGCGCTTGGCCACGGCGAGGACGGTGAAGGCGGTCTCTCCCTGGACGGTGGAGGCGAATGTCGAGTACGTCGCTGGCATCTGGGGACTCGTCCTTGCCGGATTCCGAACCGTGGAGACGATGGCCGCGGCGGGTCACCCGTAGACCTGCTGCGGATTCTCGAGCAGCGCCTTCAGCGCGCGCAGCAGCTCCGCTCCGGTGGCGCCGTCGATGGCGCGGTGATCGGCCGAGAGCGTCACCGTCATCATCGACCCCACTGTGATCGCGCCGTCGCGGACGACGGGCTGCTCGGCGATGGCGCCGACTCCGAGGATACAACTCTGCGGCGGGTTCAGGATGGCGTACAGGCTCGATACCCCGTACATGCCGAGATTCGAGATCGTGCAGGTGCCGCCCCGGTAGTCGGCCGGTTGCAGGCGGCCGGCGCGGGCGTCACCCGCCAAACGGCGCAGCTCCGCGGCGATTTCGGCGAGCGGCTTCGTATCCGCCGTGCGCACCACGGGCGTTACCAGCCCGGCCGGGGTCGTTACCGCGACAGCGAGGTCGATCCGGTCGTAGATGCGAACGGCGTCACCCGTCCAGGCCGAGTTGGCGAGCGGGACCTCCCGCAGGGCCAGCGCCGCGGCGCGCACGACCACGTCGTTCACGGTCGGGGCGTCGGCACCGGCCGCCGGGTTGGCGGCGTCGCGCAGGGCCAACAGGCGATCGACGGCGCACTCGACCTCCAGATAGAAATGGGGTGCCGAACGCTTCGCCTCCGCCATGCGCTGCGCGGTGACGCGGCGCATCACGGTCAGCGGCCGATCCGTATGGGGCAGGTCCGATGCCGGCGCCGATAGCGGTGCGGGCGCGGCCGGTTCCGCGGCGTGCGCGTCGGCCGGGGCGGGCGCCGCGGCCCCCTCTCGAGCCGACCGGAGCAGGCGCTCCACGTCGACCTTCATGACGCGCCCGCTGGCGCCCGAACCGATCGCACGCGAGAGATCGAGACCGACCAGCGCCGCCATGCGCCGCGCCAGCGGTGTCGCCAGTACCTCCACGGCTGCGTCGGCGGCGGACGCTGCGTCGGCCGCGGGCGCCGTTTCGATTAGGCCACGTTCTGGAGGCGGCTCCCGGCGTTCGGGTCCAGGTCCCGGCGACGACGCCTGGACCCTGTCCGCCGCGGCGGTGGCCGGCGACGCGATCGGCGCCCGCTCGCCCGGCGAGCCGCCGCCCGGAGCCGGAGGCTCGGAGGCTGCACCGCCAAGTGCGGTTGCGGCGTCCGCCGGCGCGCCTCCCGCTCCGGTCTCGCCCGCCGCCGCCCCCCGCACCAGCGCCAGCACCGTGCCTACCGCCAGCGCCTCGGCACCGGTTTCGACGCGGACGTCGGCGAGCACGCCGTCGGCCGGGGCTTCGATCTCGACGGTGGTCTTGTCGGTCTCGACCTCGGCGATCGGCTCGCCGGCCGTCACCGGGTCGCCGGGCTTCTTCAACCACGCGGTGAGCGTGGCCGCCGTCATTCCTTCGGCCAGCTCCGGCAGCCGTATTTCGACCAGCGGCGGCGCGGACGCCCCGGCCGGCTCCGATTCGCCCGCCTGTGCTTCCTCTTGAACGACGGCGAGCAGGGCGCCGACGGCTACGTCCCGGGTGCCGGCTTCGACGCGGATGTCGGCGAGCACGCCGTCGGCGGGCGCTTCGATCTCGACGGTGGTCTTGTCGGTCTCGACCTCGGCGATCGGCTCGCCGGCCGTCACCCGATCGCCGGGGTGCTTCAGCCACGCGGTCAAGGTAGCCGACGTCATCGAGTCGGCCAGCTCCGACATCCGGACTTCGATCGGGTCCGCCATCCTGCGTGCGTATCTTACGTTTTCGCGGACGGCCGCGCGGACAGGACTTTCCGGATCGGCGTCGATCTGCCGAAAACTGTATAAACGGAGTTTTGACATCAAAATGCCATTCAACATACATTGAACTTTGCTATGGTCAAAGGGAAACTCCGTGAAGAGTCGAGCGGCGCCAGGCATTCCCGTCCAGGTCCCGGCACCCGGACGGGACGCGTCTGGGAGATCGCCGACGAGCGGACCCGCGAAACCGGGTGCCGGGCGAAGCGCGCGGACGTCATCGAGTGCTGCGTGGCCGAGGGCATCAACCGGAACACGGCCAGCACGCAGTACCAGCACTGGCGGGCGGATTTCGAGGCGTCGAACGGGCGCGACGGCGAACTGGATGCGCGCCGCGCGCTGCCGCAGGTCGGTCCCCGGCAACTTGGCGTCACCGCGGACGGCCGCATCCTGCTTCCGCATGACGTGCGCCGGGCAATGTTCCTGGACGGTGCGGGCGCGGTGGTCGCACGTGTCGACGCAGGCGAGCTGAAGCTGTCGTCCCCGGCGGTCGCGCTCGCGCGGATGCAGGCTCGTTTCCGGAAGTACGCGAAGCCGGGCGAAAGCGTCGTCGATCGATTTCTCGCGGAGCGGCCGGCCATGTGGGGCGACGGGCCCGCGGTGAAGGGCGAGGATCGGCGCGGCGATGGTGGAGAACGGTCGGGCCGCGGTCTCCGGCCGGATGCGGTGCAGGGGGTGGAGCCGCGCGGTGGAGACGGCCTGTGAACGTCGTCTTCGACAGCTCGGCCATTCTCGCGCTCGTGTTCGGCGAAACCGGCGCCGACGTCGCGGCTCGAGCGTTGCCGGGCGCAGTCGTCTCCGCGGTCAACGTCGCCGAAGTCGTGACGCGGTTGATCGACCTTGGATCGAGCGAAGCGGAGCGCTCGAGGCGCTGGCCACCCTCGGTCTGTCCGTTCGCGTGTTCGACGAAGCGCTCGCGGTTTCCGCCGCCCGGCTGCGAACGGCGACCCGCGGGAAGGGCCTGTCGCTGGGTGACCGCGCCTGCATCGCGCAGGGCCTCCGCGAGGGCCGGAGCGTCCTGACCGCGGACCGGGCCTGGGCCGGTCTGCACCTCGGCATCTGAGGTGACCCTGATCCGCTGACCGACCAGGCGGGCGAACCGCATCGAGCCGGGGCCGGCGTAGGCCGCGGGCGTCCCATCGCGCCGTTGATCACGTGCCGGCGGTCGAATGGGGCCCGCTGACGATGACCGTTGCTGCGCCCGAGCGTCGCGCGGCGGCTCGCCGGGGCTCAGCAGGCGAGCCGCCGCGATTCAAAAAGATCGAGAAAGTCTGTAATCGCAGACCCTCAAGAACCCTCTTAGTTAGCTAGTTAGAGAGTGAAGCCGCCGAGACCATGGCGGGACGAACGAACCGGCCGGTGGCGGAAGGGAGAGTTGGCATACGGATGAGCAGTTGCGTCATCTGCGTAGACCCGCCGGGCAAGCCTGACCAGAAGTTGGTGGCGCACGCTACACCGGCTACACCGGCGCCTTCGATTCGGTGTCAAGTCCGGTCGCCGCCTACGTCCGCGCCATCGAGACCCGGCTGGCCGCGAAGCCGTCGACATTTGCAAGGAGGTCATGTGCCCAAGAGAGCAATCTCCGTCTTCGCAGTAGCCGCGCTGCTGCGGACGGTGACCGGCGCCGCGCGCGGTACGCCGTGTCGGATCCGTTCCTCTGCGCGTGGCTCAGCGTGATTGGACCCGCCTGCCAGGCCGCGCGCATTCAGCCCGCGGCACAGGTGGCCGAGCGCCTTGCGGCGCGGCTGAGCACGCTCGAAGGACATGCGTTCGAGCGCATGGTCGGAGACGCGACCGAAGAGGCGTCCCGGACCGGCCGCGGCTTCACGGTCACCGAGCGGTTCGGGGATACTGGAACCGACCGCGAACCGCCGGCGCCTCGGTCGAGATCGACCTGATCGCATGGAACGAGCACGATCGCGTCGTGCGCTTCGCTGATCAGGACGATCTTCTGCGTGACCGGCGCTGTACGGGAAATAGCCGCGACGACCTGGACGTGCAGCATCGCACGCCGCATCCTCGGCCGATCGCGGAAGCGCTGTCACCGATCGCGGAAGCGCTGCTCGATTCCCGGTCCCACGTCACACGGCGGCCGCCAGCGCGACGCGGGCCGCCGCGTCGACGATCGCGTCGACGTCCAGCCGGTACTCGCGGTACAGGTCCGGGAGGTCGCCCGACTGCCCGAACCGGTCGACGCCGAGCGGGACCACCCGCTGCCGCCGGACCGACGCCAGCCAGGACAGCGTCGCCGGATGCGCGTCGATCACGGTGATCAGACCGGCCCCGTCCGGCAGCGGTTCGAGCAGCCGCTCGACGTGCGAGACGGGACGGGCCGTCCCGATGCCGCCGCGGTGGCTCGCGGTCCACCCGCGGTACAGCCGGTCCACCGACGTGACCACCAGCAGTCCGGCGTCGGGAACGTCCTCCAGGATCTGCCGGTGCGCCTCGATCGCTTCCGGCAGCACCGCGCCGCTGGCGATGACTGCCATCTCCGCGCGCGGGCCGGGCGGGGCCAGCCAGTAGCCGCCGTCCGTGATCTGTCGCGCCAGGGCAGGGGTCAGATTCCTCTCGATCCGATCCACCGGACGCGTCGACAGGCGCAGGTAGACCGCCCCGCCGTCGTCGGCCTGCAGGTGCTCGAAGCTCCAGCGCAGGATCTCGCACAGCTCGTCGGCCCAGGTCGGCTCGAACGACGTAAGGCCGGGCTGGGCCATCCCGAGCAGCGGCTCGTAGATCGACTGGTGCGCCCCGCCCTCGGCCGCCAGCGACACTCCGGACGGTGTGCCGACCACGATGAAGCGCGCGTCCTGGTAGCAGGCGTAGTTCAGGGCGTCGAGCCCGCGGCTGATGAACGGGTCGTAGACCGTCCCGATCGGCAGCAGCCGCTCGCCGAAGAGCGGCGCGCTCAGTCCGAGGGCCGCGAGCAGGATGAACAGGTTGTTCTCCGCTATCCCCAGCTCGATGTGCTGGCCCTGGGCGGAGACTTCCCAGTTGAGGGCCGAGAGGATCCGCTCGTCCTTGAAGAGGTCGCCGCGGGCGCGCCGCCCGAAGATGTGCCGCCGGTTCAGCCAGGAACCGAGGCTGGTCGAGACGGTCACGTCCGGCGACGACGTCACCACCCGGTCCGCGAGATCGGGGTGGCGCCGCGCGAGGTCGGACAGGAAGCGGCCGAAGGCGTCCTGGGTCGACAACCGGTCGCCGGGCGGGGGCTCGAACCGCGCCGGCACGGCGATGCGCGCTGCGGGGTGGCGCCGCCCGGCCGCGCGTCCGAAGGGCGCCGCGTCGAGAAACGCCTGCAGCTCGGCCGCCGGCACGTCGAGGCCGGCGAACCGGTCCCATTCCTCGCCGTCGGCGATGCCCAGCCGCTGCTTGAAGGCGGCCATCTGATCCGGAGTGACCAGTCCGGCGTGGTTGTCCTTGTGGCCGGCGAACGGCAGTCCGTAGCCCTTGATGGTGTAGGCGATGAAGCAGGTCGGCCGGTCGTCCCGCACCGCCCGGAAGGCGTCGCGCATGGTCGCCAGGTCGTGCCCGCCGAGGTTGGTCATCAGCCGTCCGAGCGCGGCGTCGTCGTGCTCGTCGAGCAGGGCGCGGACGCCGCGGGTGTCGCCGAGGTCGCGCAGCAGTTCCTCGCGCCACGCCGCCCCCCCCTTGTAGGCCAGGGCCGAGTAGCGCGAGTTCTCCGCGGAGTCGATCCACTGCCGCAGCGCGTCCCCGCCCGGCCGCTCGAAGGCGGCGGTCAGCAGACGCCCGTACTTGAGGACCTCCACCCGCCAGTCGAGGTTGCGGAAGACGGTCTCCAGCCGGTCCGAGAAGCGCTCGACCATCACCGCGTCGAGGCTCTGCCGGTTGTAGTCGATCACCCACCAGACGTTGCGGACGTCGTGCTTCCACGATTCGACGAGCGCCTCGAAGATGTTGCCCTCGTCGAACTCGGCGTCGCCGGCGACGGCGATCATGCGCCCCTGCGGTCTTTCCGGCCCGAGGCGCTTCAGCCGCACGTAGTCCTGCACGAGCGCCGCGAAGCTCGTCATCGCCACGCCGAGGCCGACCGAACCGGTCGAGAAGTCGACGTCGTCGGCGTCCTTCGTGCGCGAGGGGTACGACTGCGCGCCGCCGAACCCGCGGAACCGGGCGAGCTGGTCCTGCGTCTGGTTGCCGAGCAGGTACTGGATGGCGTGGAACACCGGGCTCGCGTGCGGCTTCACCGCCACCCGGTCCGCCGGCCGCAGGGCGTCGAAGTAGAGCGCCGTCATCAGGGTCGCCACCGACGCCGACGACGCCTGGTGGCCGCCGACCTTCAGGCCGTCGCGCGAGGGGCGGAGGTGGTTCGCGTGGTGGATCATCCAGACGGCCAGCCACAGCACCTTCCGTTCGAGCGCCCGGAGGCAGCGCAAGTCGGAGGCGGACCCTTCGGGCCGGGGCGCCGGGGACGTCGCCGGAATCGCCATCAGCGCTAGGATGCCTCACGCGAGCCGGCCCGGACAAGTGCCATGACCTCGGTTGCCGCTCCGCGGTGACTCCAGCCCTCGTTTCCGGGTTCCGATCGCCCTTCCGCAGTCGGGCATGCCGTGCTGGCGCCGCCAGACCCGTCGCAAGGATCCGTGTTCGGCCCCGGCCCCCACCGCCCCGGGACTTTGCGCCTCGGAACTCACTTCGTTGCGTTCTACGGCGCAGACTCCCGGCCGGGATGCGACTCCAGCGGTTTCAGGTCGCCCAGCAGGGTCGGAATGAGCTCGGCGACGGTCGGGTGAATGTGAACCGCGCGTTGAATCACGGTGTAAGGCGCCTTCGCGTACATGACGTCGAGGATGGAGTGAACGGCTTCGTCGCCGCCGACGCCGAGAATCGCGGCGCCGAGGATCCGACTGGTTGCGGCGTCGACCAGCACCTTCATGAATCCCTGCGTCTCGCCCCGCTCGACGGCGCGACCGACCCTCGTCATCGGGCGTTTGGCCATCAACGCCGGACGCCCCGACTCCCGCACCTGCTGTTCCGTCATCCCGGCGCGGCCGAGCGGCGGATCGATGAACAGACCGTAGCAGTCGAGCCTGTCGGACACGAGTCGGCGCTCGCCGCGCAGCAGGTTCGCGGCGACGATCTCGTAGTCGTTGTAGGCGGTGTGGGTAAAGGCGCCGCGGCCGTTGCACTCGCCGAGCGCCCACACACCGGGGACGTTCGTCGCGAGCGTGTCGTCGACGTGAATGCGGCCTCGACGATCGGTCTCCACGCCGGCTGCGTCGAGGCCGAGGTCGTCGGTGTTGGGACGGCGCCCCGCCGCCAGCAGGAGCATCGACCCGGCCACGTCGGGCGGGCCGTCATCGCAGGCGAGGTTGGCGACGATCCGTTCACCGCGTGTACGGACACGCACGCATTCGGCGTCGAGGCGGACCTCGACACCCTCGGCTTCGAGAATCTCCTTGACCGCCGCCGATACGTCCGGCGATTCGCGCGGAAGCAGGCGGCCGCCCATTTCCATCAGGGTCACTCTGCTGCCGAACCGCCGGTACATCTGGGCGAACTCGAGGCCGATGTAGCCGCCGCCGATGATGACGAGGTGCTCCGGCAGGAAGTCGACCGCCATCATGCCCGAGTTGGTCCGGTAGGGGACACGGTCGAGTCCCGGTATCGGGGGGACGCGTGCGCGCGCGCCGACGTTGATGAAAATCCGGTCGGCGTCGAGGGTCTGCTCCCCGACCCGTACGGTGTGGGGGCCCTCGAAGCGCGCATGACCGGAATACACGGTCACGTTGTCGAGGGTTCGGAGCCACGTTTCGACGCCCTCGCGCGAGCGGCGGACGATGGCGTCCTTGCGGGCTTTGACCTTCGGCATGTCGACCGACACGGAGCTGCCGATGACGACGCCGAAGTCTGCGGCTCGCCGGGCGACGTGCGCGGCCCGGGCGCTGGCCACCAACGCCTTCGTCGGAATGCAGCCGACGTTGACGCAGGTCCCGCCGAACCGGTGCCGCTCCACCACCGCCACCCGCATGCCGGCCCCCGCAAGCGCCGCGGCGAGGCTCGGCCCCGCCTGACCGGTTCCGATCACGATGGCGTCATGCGACTTGCTCATGGTTCGGTAACCGGGGCCGTCATGGTGCGACCACGCAGGCAGGCCGGGCACTGCGCGTCTCCGAGCGGGTCATCGGCTCCCTCGTCGAGTATACGCGCGAGCTCGGACTGGAGAGAACGGAAGACGGCCGGGCCAGTGTCGTCCTGCCGACCTGCCGCGCCCGCAACGTTGCCGCGCGGGTCGCATGGGGTAGGATGCCTCACGCGCCCCGGACCGGGCGCCACCCCACGGGAGAATGACCATGACCGTTCCGGCCACCGGACACCGTCGGTACACCCGGCGCGAAGCCCTCGGCCTCCTCGGCACTGCCGCCGTATCCGGCGCCGGGGCCGCGGCTCTGGGCGCCGCACTGCCGCCGCTCTGCGCACAGCAGACCTTCACCAGCGCGGAGCCGCCCGAGTTCGCCGCGGGGGCGATCGTCCGCACCCTGCAGGGCGACGTCGATCCGGTGGAGCTCGCCGCGGGGGCGACGCTGTTCCACGAGCACGTCGGCCGCGCCGACGTCGACCTCGCGGTCGAGGAGCTGCGCGCCTGCGCGTTCGACGGGCTCGGCTGCATCGTCGACGCGGCGACCGGCCGCCGCACGCCGGAGCAGGTGGAGCACCTGAACGCCATCGCGGCCCGCAGCGAGGTGCGCATCGTGATGGCCGGCGGCTACTTCGAGGACGTCGGCTTCGCCGTCTACCCGGTGCGGGTGGCCGAGATGTCCGAGGACGAGCTGGTCGAGGAGCTGGTGGCCGACGCGGCGGCGCAGCGCTGGGGCGCGTTCGGCGAGATCGCCTCGTCGCTCGAGATGCGGCCGGACGAGCGGAAGGTGCACCGGGCCGTCGCCCGCGCCCACCTGCGGACCGGGCTGCCGATCTTCACGCACACGCCGCACGAGAGCTGTCCGAGCTGCGCCCTGGAGCAGATGGACGTCATCGAAGCGGTGGGCGTCGACCTGTCGCGCGTCGTCATCGGCCACATGGCGACCATCCGGCCGGAGCACGATCCGCTGGCCACCCACACCGCGGTGGCGCGGCGCGGCGCCTTCGTCGGCCTCGACACGCTGGGGCACGAGATGAGCCGCTCCGACATCCCCGCCGCCGACAAGGTGCGGATGGTGCAGGACCTGCTCGACGCCGGCCTCGAGGATCACGTCCTGCTCTCCTCCGACCAGGGCAACGTCCGGCAGTTCAAGCGCTACTACGGCCACGGGTGGGCGTCGGTGCTGATGCAGTTCGTGCCGAAGCTCCGCTACGCCGGGGTGCCGGAGGAGACGATCCGCAAGATCCTGGTCGACAACCCGCGGCGCTTCCTCGCCTTCGTGCCGCCGGCGTAACGCGGCGCCGGCAGGGCGTCCGGTGGAGAGGTTGGTGGTCGAGCCGCCGGCCGTGGTTCGAGGCCGGGCGCGACAAAAAGCGCTGGTCGCCGCCGGTCAGGGCACGCCGGCGATGCATCGAATCGACGTGCGACGGCAGCGAAGTCCCGGCCGACGGGTAGCCGGCGCACCACGCGGATTCCGGACGGAGGGAACGATGGTCTCGACATTACACGCAGCGAGCGGGCACGATCGCCGCCTTTCTGCTGATCGGCGGCCTCCTGGCGGCCGGAGCAACCCCGGCCCGGGCCCAGCCCGTCCAGGACGAGCCGGACTACCCGCACGCCTACCCGCGCGAGGGGGTCGCGAAGCGGTTCGAGAACGAACGGGTGGTCATCTGGCCGGACGGCGTGCCGGCGGAGTACCACCGGCGCCGGTACGACTTCCTCGAAGGGGCACGATCTGTACGTTCCCGAGGGCGCTTCACAGCCCATCGACGACGTCCGCGATGCAGTTCCGCTCGCGGCATCCGGAGATCCTTCGTGGTACGAGGGATACGAGCTGGCCGAGCGTGTTCACGAGCGCATCCAGACCGCGTTCGCTGATGACCAATTCGTAGACATCGATGGTGTTTTCCGGCAACTGGGCGTCACGGTGGTCGATCGGGAGCTCTCGGACGAGACCATCCGCGGCGTGGCACTGGACGGCGAGCACCATCGGCCGGGGATACTCGTCAACTCGCGCAACAGCGCCAACGCGCATCCGTTCGGCCGGCGCTTCACCCTGGCCCATGAGTTGTGCCATCTGTTGTTCGATCGGGATGCCGGCGCTCACCTGGCCATCGCCAGCGGTCCCTGGGCGCCATGTGACGTCGAGCGACGGGCCAACGCGTTTGCGGCGATGTTCCTGATGCCCAATCAACTCGTGCGGCGCGCCGTCTCGGCGTTGGCCGAGCCGTTTTACACGAAAGAGGCCATTCAGAGCGTGGCGAACCGATTGCGCACCAGCTTCGAGGCCACGCTATGGCACCTCAAGAACCTGGGATACATCGATGACGTCACCCGGCAACGAATCGAGAATGAAACGCTACAGCTACAGTCGGCGCGACCGGCATGAACTCGCGGAGCGGCCGGATTCCGGTCCGGCGGCATCGCTCGCACTGCTGTTCCTGCTATGCGCCGCCGGCTGCGCCGGGACCGGCGACGACACCGCGCCGGACGACTACCTGGCGCCGGAGCTGCGCGCTGCGGTCGAGCAGCTCAAGGCCGACGTGGCGTCGCGCCCGACCGACGAGACGACGGTCGCCGAGCGCGCGCGGATCCTCGCCGACTGGGTCGACGCCTACGCCCTCGGCGGCGGGGAGGTCGGTCTCGAAGGCCCGCGCGTGCGGTTGCAGTCGACGCTGCCGCCGACCGGCCGGGCGGCCATCGCCCAGGGCGCGATCATCGACCGGCTGGTGCGGCAGTTCGCTCTGCACGACGAGCCCGGCGCGCTCGGGGAGCTGACCGCCGAGTCGCTCGGCCCCTTCGAGGCGCGCTCGTACCAGACCATTCGCCAGATCTGGACCGCCGGCACGCGCCCGGTGGCGACCGGCGGCGGGTTCTGGGTGGCGCGGCACTTCAACGTCAACTACGGCCCGTTCCAGACCGACGACCCGGCCGGCGACGGCCACGTGACCATCGCGACTACCGACGGCGACGCGACCTTCGAGGCCGACGTCTACATGGCGCGCGGCCCGCACGGCGGATTCCGCGCCCCCGAGCCGGCGCTGGTCTTCCGCGTGGCCTCCGGGCAGGTCGACCCCGGCGAGTCGGTCACCATCACCTACGGCGACACGAGCGGCGGCGGGCAGGGTCTGCTGATGACCGGCACGTCGAGCGCGCGGATGCCGTTGCCGCTGTACGTCGATCTCGACGCGTCCGGCGAGTGGCGTCCGCTGCCGATCCTGCCGTTCGTGGTCAGCGGGACGCGGGTGGCCGGGGTGCACGGCTTCGCGCCGAGCGTCGTCGCCCCGGGCGAGCCGTTCGAGCTGTCGGTCCGGGCCGAGGACCCGTTCTTCAACCGCGCGACCGGCGACGTCCCGGCGTTCGAGGTGCTCGTGAACGGCGACGTGCGCGCCACCACCCCGGCCGGCGCCGAGCCGATCACGGTGGTGGAACTCACGCTGGACGAGCCGGGACCGCACTGGATCGAGATCCGCTCCTCGGACGGCGCGGTCCGCGGCGGCGCGAATCCGGTCCTCGTCGAGGAGAACCCGGCCCGCCGCATCTACTGGGGCGACACCCACGGCCACTCCGGCTACGCGGAGGGCATCGGCACCATCGACTTCTTCATGACCTTCGCCCGCGACGACGCGCGGCTCGACTTCGTCACCCACTCCGAGCACGACGTCTGGCTGGACGACGCCGAGTGGGAGCTGTCGCGGAAGGCGGTGCGGGCGTTCGACGAGCCGGGCCGGTTCATCCCGTACCTCGGCTGGGAGTGGACGCGGCACGCCCGCTTCGGCGGCCACCACAACGTGCTGTTCCGCGACGCCGACGGCAGGGACCGCGTGTCGGCGCTGGAGTACCCGACGCTGTCCGCGTTGTACCAGGGTCTGCACGCGCGCTACGATCCGGCCGACGTGCTGGTCATCCCGCACGCCCACAACCCGGGCGACTACCGGCAGTCGGACCCGCAGCTCGAGCCGCTGATCGAGATGATGTCGATGCACGGCACCTTCGAGTGGTTCGTCCGGCAGTACCTGTCGCACGGCCACCAGGTGGGGCTTGTCGCGGCGTCCGACGACCACCTGTCGCACCCCGGCTACTCGGCCCCGAACCGGAACTCGCTGGCGCAGCGGGGCGGCCTCGGCGCGGTGATGGCGGCCGAGAAGTCCCGCGACGCGATCTTCGACGCGATGAAGGAGCGGCGGACGTACGCCACGACCGGCGACCGCATCATCCTCGACGTGACCGTCAACGGCACGGCAATGGGCCGGCGCGCGGACTACGCCGACACCCGGGCCGTCGAGGGGAGGGTGATCGGCACCGCGCCCATCGAGTCGGTCACGCTGCTGAAGAACGACGAGCCGATCTGGAGCCGGACGTATGGCGTGGGCCGCGGCCGGCCCGCCGACACGGAGGAGTGGCTGCTCTCGTTCTCGTCCGACGCCACGCCGCTGCACCCCGGCGACGCGCCCCGCGGCTGGCGCCACTGGCGCGGTCGGCTCCGGGTGAACGGAGCCGTTCTCGAAGGGATAACCGGGACGGATTTCGTCAACCCGACCACCCAGCATCTGGAGTACGAGCCGGCGCGCAACGGCGCCCGCTTCGCGACCAACACGCGGGGCGACACCAGCTCCCTGCGGATGAGACTGTCCGGCATCCGGCCGAGCGCGTCGATCGTGCTCGATCTGGAAGAAGCGCGCGAGACGGGATCGGCGCCGCCCTTCTTCCGGCCGCCGGCCGACATCCCGGAGCGCCGGGTGCGGCTCACCCTCAGCGCCGGCGGGGTCGAGCGGGCGATGCCGATCGACGGCTACCCCGACGACCGCATCACGCTCCGGCGCCTGATCCGCAACGGTCCGCGTGATGTCGTCTTCAGCCACACCGACGGGGACGACCCGCGGCAGGGCGACTACTACTACGTCCGCGTCCGGCAGGTGAACGACGCGATGGCCTGGTCGAGCCCCGTCTGGGTCGGCGGCTACCCGTCGCGCTAGGGCGCCGGGGGCCGCGGTTACGGAGCACTCCCCCGGATCGCGTCTTGTCCGATCGTGTCGGAAGTCCTGAATATGTCGAGTCCGATGCCGCGCGACAGCAAGACGCTCGGGACCTACTTCACACCGGAGGCGGTCGTCGACGCCCGTCCGCAGCGGAGCGCTTCGGGATACCCGACGAGTTTCTGGTGCCGTCCATCCGGAACAGCCGGTATGTCACCGGCAGGGTGATCGACGAAGTCGACGTCAAGCACTGGATCGCGCAGGACGAACCGGTCTTCCTGCTGCGCATACCGGCGCGGGCCGAAGTGCCGGCGGCGGTCCGGGCCTATCTCGACACGGTCGAGGGACGGCAGGCCAAGGCTTCCTACAAGTGCCGCAACCGGACGCCGTGGTACACCGTGCCCGACGTCCGGCGTCCCGAGTTCGTTCTGACCTACATGAGCGGGAGGGCTCCCGCGCTGGCCGTCAACCGCGGCAAGTGCACGTGTACGAACGCGCTGCTGGCCGTCGATCTCCGATCCGGGCTGTTCGACGGCGCCGTCGAGTTGTCCGGACGGCGGCTTTCGGCGGCGTGGGGGTCGCCGGCCGGGCGCCTGAGCTGTGAGCTCGAGGGACATCCGCTCGGCGGAGGGGTGCTCAAGCTGGAGCCTGGAGAAGCCCGACACGTGCTGCTGATGCCGGATGCGGTCATCGACCGCGGCGACGGCCGCCTGTTGGAAGAGGGCGTCAAGTGATGCGCCAGTGGAGGCACGTTGCATGAGCGCATGCGAGTGGCGGTCGCTCCGTTCGGCGCTCGCCCACTTCGTGACCTTCACCCGGGGCGACGCAGAGCCAACGGCGCATCGAACCGCTTCATTGGTACGTCGCCTGCCGCTTCCACGCCGACCTCCGAAAACTGACGGCTCGCAAGGAATCGGTCACGGCTTCACCTGCCTTCGATGCAGCACCGGCGGACCTGGACTACGAGCCGCGGGCCTCGGCCTGACGGGACACGCCACGCCGTGGCGCGTCCGCACCACGTGGCCGGCGCGGGCCGACCGCCTGCACCGGTCTCCACACTCCCCGGCGCGGCGGCGTCCGGATGAGGGTGGGGTAGAATGGGCCTTGAGACTTGACGAGCCTGAAGTCGCGGCGCTCGAGCTGGACTTCGTCGCGGAGGTCGAGCGCACCACCAGCCCGAGCGCCCGCCGGCGGTCCGTTCGCCATCCTGAGAGGAGGGACTCAGATGAGGAACAGACGAATCCAGATGGCAGCTACGGCGGTCTTCGGTGCGCTGGTGGTGTCCGGGCTATCTGTCGTGGCCCAGCAACAGGCGCAGGAGCCGCCCCCGATGGGCTTCTTCATCACCAGTGACGGCGCCGGTGACGGCGCCAACCTGGGTGGGCTGGACGGCGCGGACGCCCACTGCCAGACGTTGGCCGTCGCGGTGGGCGCCGGCAACCGCACCTGGCGGGCCTACCTGAGCACGCAGGGCCCCGGAGCCGTCAACGCACGTGATCGGATCGGAGAAGGACCGTGGGCGAACGCGGAGGGCCTCATCATGGCGACCAGCGTCGAACGCCTGCACTTCGACAACTCCAACTTCAACTGGACCCACACGTTGGACGAGAACGGCAACCAGTTCGCATCACGCATCGACGGAGACCCTGACTTCACGGAGCACGACGTGCTGACCGGCACACGGCTCGACGGCACGGCGTTTCCGGCGGGCGAAGACCGCACGTGCGGCAACTGGACCAGCAATGGCGAAGGCAGCGCCATGCTCGGCCACGCCGACCGCTACTCCTTCACGACGCCGGGTTCGCCCTGGAACACCGCCCATCCGTCACGCGGTTGCTCACAGGAGGATCTGGTGGCTACGGGAGGGGCCGGCCTGTTCTACTGCTTTGCCATCGACTGATGGACGTTCGATGAGACGGCGCCACGGCGGCGTCCGTGGTGGGTCCCGTGGCGGCCTGCGCCCTGACGTTGTGTCAGGAGGTCGCTCCGGCGGCCGAAGCTCATGCCGGCTGCGGCACAGGCAAGAGTCCGACGGGACACGACCGTTCGTCCCGTCCGCACGTTCATCCACCACACCCGCCGTCCGGCTGGCGAAGCGGCGTTCGCCGATGTCGTCGTCGTGGCGCTGACGAACAAGGCCAGCAGAGTGGGCCATGGAAGCCTACCGGCGCGGCGGCGTTGAGGCGTCCATCCAGCCACGCGTGCGCCCTCGCATGGTGCGGGAACGAGGCCGCGTGCGCGTAGACCGGCAGGTTGGCGTCGACGAGGATCACGGGAAGTCCTCGCCTTCCGCGACGGCTAGAACGTCGGTGACGTCGTCCAGGCTGCTATTGCTCCGTCCCGAGCGCCGTCATCGGATCGATGCGCGCCGCGCGGCGGGCCGGCAGATACGCGGCGGCCAGACAGGCAGCTAGCAGCAGCCCACCGGCGCCGACCCACGCGACGGCGTCGAGTGTCCCGATCCCGAACAGCAACGACGCGGCCACGCGCGTCGCGCCGAACGCCGCCGCCAGCCCCAGCGCGATGCCGAGCGCGGCCGGTTGCAGCGCGGTGCGCATCGCGAGGGTGACGACCTGCCGCGGCCCGGCGCCGAGCGCTGCCCGGATCGCGAACTCGGTCCGGCGCTGGACCACGGCCTGGGCGATGACGCTGTGGACGCCGGCTACGACGAGCACGAGTGCAAGGGCGCCGAACGCGGTCACCAGCAGCGTACCGGCGCGGCGCTCCGCCTGCGAGCCGGCGACGAGCTGGTCCATCGAGCGGACGTCGGTCGCGAACGCATGCGGGTCGACGGACCGGATCCGGTCGCGGACCGCGGGGACGTCGTCGAGCGGATCGCCGGCGGTCCGCGCGATGAGCGTGATCGCCGCCTGCGGAAACAGGCCGTGCGGCAAGTACACGTCGACCGTAGGATCGGTCTCCAGGCCGGAATACCGGACGTCGCCCACGACGCCGACCACCGTCATGAACTGCTCCGGCGAACCGATGCGTTTGCCGAGCGGATGCTGTCCCGGCCAGTAGCGCTCGGCGAAGGACTCGCTCACCAGCACGGTGCGGTTGTAGCCGCGCTCGCCGACCTCGTCGCGCGGCTCGAACGCGCGGCCCGCGAGGACAGGGATCTGCATCGTGTCGAAGTAGTCCGGGCTGACCACGCGCAGCCGGTAGAGGATCTGCTCGCCCTCGGCGGGGACGTATCCCTCCGGCGTCCGGCCGCCGTAGAAGCTCCCCTCGCGCATCGGCACGCCCTGGATCACGGCAGCTTCGCCGATCGTCGGCAGCGCCCGCACCTCGTCGACCACGGTGTTGGCGAAGACGGCGTTGTGGTCCCAGTCGAACTTGTTGGCCGGCAGCGCAATCGTCATCGTCAGCAGGTTCGCCGGATTGAAGCCGGGCGCGACCTGCGTGGCCAGCCACGCGCTGCGCACCAGCAGGCCGGCGCCCAGGAGCAGCATCACCGTCATGGCCACCTCGGCCGAGACGAGCAGACCGACGAGGCGCGATTGGCCGCCGGCCGTCGTCCCCCGCCCGTCCCGACCGGTCAGCCGCCCGCCGTCGGCCCGTGACGAGCGCAGCGCCGGCGCCGTCCCGGTGACGACGGCGGTCCCGAGCGCACTCGCGAGTGCGAACGCCAGCACCGCCGGGTTGATCGCCATTTCCTGCAGCGCCGGCAGACTCGCTGGCAACCAGGGCCGCGCAACGTTTACCGCCCACGCCGCGAACACGATCCCCAACAGCCCGGCGCACCCGGCGAGCACCGTCGCTTCGACCAGGAACTGCCGTACGAGGCGCCAGCGGCCCGCGCCGAGGGCCGACCGGACGGCGACCTCGCGGCGGCGCGCCGCCCCCCGCGCCAGGAGCAATACCGCGACGTTCGCGCACGCGGTCAGCAGCAGCATTCCGGTGCCGACCGTCAAGAGCAGAATGCCGCGTCGCGCCTCGCCCGCGATGCGGTCGCGCAGCGGGACCACGTCGATCCCCCACCCTCGACTCGAGTCCGGGTAGTCGGCTGCCTGGCGACGCGCGATCCCGTCCATCTCGGCTCGCGCCTGGGCGAGCGTGGCCCCGGGTCGGAGCCTGGCGACGACGTCCCACCACCGCTGGGTCCGGGAATCGGTCGGCTCGACGTAGCGCGGCATCCAGAAGTCGACGGCGTCGATGACCGTGGGGACGCCGAGCTCGAAGCCGACCCCCAGCGGCGGAAAGCGGACCGGCGCCGCGGCGACCCCGAGCAGGGCGTACCGGGTGGGACCGACGCGGGAGAGGTCGAGCACGTTGAGATCGAGGGCGCCGCCGAGCAACGTGCCGTCCGCCGCCTCGACGTCGGCGTCGCGCTGCAGGCCGTGGCCGAGTACGATCGTGTCGGCGCCGCGATCCTCGATCCGGAACGTACGTCCGAGCACCGGGATCCCCAGTACGTCGAAGAACGCCGGCGTCACCCGCAGCCCGTTCAGCCGCTCGCTGCGGCCGCCGTCGATCACGTCGGCGGTCATCCAGCGGTAGCCGGCGATGGCCTCGAACGACCGGGTCTCGCGCTGCCAGTCGGCGAGCGTCCCCGCCCCGGTCCGCGACCATGGCGTGTGGCGCGCGGGGCTCACGCTCCGCAGGGCTACCAGCCGGTCGCTCTCCGGATACGGGAGGGGGCGCAGCAGCAGCGTCTCGCTGATGCTGAAGACCGCGGTGGCGGCGCCGATGCCGAGCGCCAGGATCAGAATCGCGGCGGCGGCGAAGCGGCGACGTTTCGACAACACGCGCACCGCGAGGCGCAGGTCGATGAACGCCTCGTCGGCGCCGCGGCGCCAACGCGATCGGCGCTCGGCCGGGCGGTCGATCCGCTTGCGAGAGGCGCTCGCCTGCATGGAATCGGGTCGCTGCTGGAATGCCGGTGGGCGTCAAGGCAGGGCGAACACGAACAGGTTGTTGCCCGCGCTCGGGCGCAGCTCCGGGGTCAGGTTGATGAACCGCGCGGTGCCGGTGCTGACCGCCACGTATTGCCGCCCGTCGACCGCGTAGGTGATCGGGAAACCGGAGACCGGCGAGCCGAGGTTGACCTCCCACAGGCTCTCCCCCGTCCGGTCGTCGAAGGCGCGGAAGCGCCCGTTGACGTCGCCCCCGAACACGAGGCCGCCGCCGGTGGCGACGAGCGACATCGTCGCCGCGCGCTGCTCGTGGACCCAGGCGGTGACGCCGGTCTCGGCCGAGATCGCGTGCACCGCGCCCACCTGATCCGTGCCCGGCGCGATCCGGGGACGCCACGCGATGGCGTATATCGAGGTGCTGTCGGGGCCCTCCGCCCGCATGTTCGCGCAGACGTTGCGGAGCGGGTAGTACATCATGTTGGTCAGCGGGCTGTAGGCGCCCGCCTCCCAGTCCTTGCCGCCGCTCGCGTGCGGGCAGGTCAGCATCTCCTGCCCCTCGGCGGTGAAGATGAGCTCCGGGTTCTCCGTCACCGCTCCGGTGGCGCCGTCGATGCCGCTGATCACGTTCTGCGTGATGGTCGGCTTGGCCCACAGGAACTCGCCGGTCTCGCGGTCGAGGGTGTAGACGACGCCGGTCTTGCCGGGAATCCCGGTCATGACCCTGCGGACCTCGCCCGGCTGCAGGCGGGGGTTGATCCACTCGACCGCGTCGGGGTCGGGCGCCACCGCGGTGTCGACCAGCAGCCGCTCGAAGGGGTGGTCGAGGTCCCAGTGGTCGTTCATGTGCTGGTAGTACCAGACGATCTCCCCGGTGTCGGCGTCGAGGGCCAGGGTCGAGTTGTGGTAGAGGTGCTGGAGGTCCGTCCCCCCGATCAGGAACTTCGGGGCCGGCGAGGTGACCGAGGTGCCGATGTAGACGAGGTTCAGCTCCGGGTCGTAGCTCGGCACCATCCAGGCGCCGACGTGCTTCCGCTCCTCGAACGGCACCCCGCCCCAGCTCTCGTCGCCGGGCTCGCCGGGGGCGGGAATGGTGCGCCGGCGCCAGAGCTCCTCGCCGGTGTGCGGGTCGTGGGCGGTGATCACGCAGCCGTCCGGCCCCGCCGCCGGCATGCAGCTCCGGCCGGAGATCGCCTTGCCGTCGGCGACGATCGGACCCGAGGTCTGCGTGGCGGGATTCTCCCGATAGTCCAGGATCTTCGTTTCCCACGCCAGCCGTCCGGTGGCGGCGTCGAGCGCGAAGATGTGGTCGTCGGCGCTGGTGTCGATGATGTAGGAGCCGTAGATCGCCAGGTTGCGGTTGTTCTGCCACAGGGTGTTGAAGACGTAGTCGCCGATGTCCTCCGGGACGTCCCGGCGGTACTCCCAGCGGAGGTCGCCGGTGACCGCGTCGATCGCCTGGATGACGTCGGCCGGGTTCGGCATGTACATCACGCCGTCGTGGACCAGCGGCGTCCCCTGCTGGCGTCCCGCGGTGAGCGCGCGCGACCAGACCATGCGCAGCTCGCCGACGTTGCCCCGGTCGATCTGCTCCAGGGGGCTGTAGCCCCACCCGTCGAGCGTCCGCCGCCACATGAGCCACTCGGACGCCGGCGGATCCTGCAGCATCTCGTCGGTGACCGGCACGAAGTCGGACGACGACTGGGCGTGCGCCACCGTGGACGCCGCGGGCGACAGGGCGGCTCCCAGGGCTCCGAGGACGAGCAGGACGAGAACCGTGCGGGCGGGACGTGGCATCTGCATCGCTACCCTCCTGGCGACCGGGGGTTAACCGCCGGGTACGCATTGTATGCGGGGGAACGCCGGCGTGTGGTTCAGCGGGCTGCGCCGGCGGTTCGCCAGCGCCGGACCGCGGCGGCTATCTCGCTTCTTGCGGCCGACCGCGGCCGGGGATCGTGGTTGACGAAGTAGCAGAAGACGACCGGTACGTCCGAGTCCGGGGCGAGGATGCCCGCCAGGGCGACGGTGTGGCGCAGCGTCCCGGTCTTGGCGGCGAGCGAAGGCAGGCGGGGCCACGCCGCCAGCGTGCCTTCACCGCGCCCGGCCAGCGAGTCGATCAACGTCGTTACCCAGGGGCGTCCGGCCGCGTAGGCGAGCACCCGCACGACGGTCGCTGGCGTCACCAGGTTGGCGGGCGAGAGGCCGGAGCCGTCCCGCAGCGACGGCTCCGCCAGCTCGGGTGCGCCGCCGGCGGGCAGATCGTTCACGAAGTCGGCGACGACCTCGACGCCGTCGTCGAAGCGGCCGGTCTCCGCCACTTCCAATCCCAGCGTCAGGGCCAGGATGTCGGCGTACCAGTTGTGGCTCCTTGTGAGGATCTCCGGCAGGAGCTCCTCCAGCGGCGGCGAACGCAGCTCCGCCAGCACGTCGGCCGGGGCGGACGTCGGCCGCGCCGTTCTCCGGATCCGCACGGCGCCCTCGACGATCACGCCGGCCGCGTGCAATGCATCGCGCAGCCGCCGTGCTGCGCGCAGCACGGGCGCGGGGTCGCTGGCCGCGATCACGAAGGCCGGCTCGCTGATCGGGTACTCGCCGCGGAGCAGCAACGTGTCGGCGCCCCATACGGGCAGGAAGTCGAGGCTGCCGGCGCCGTGGCGGTCGCGGCCCACGGTCAGCGTGCGGTTGATCACCACGATGCCGTCGGGCGCGCGGACCCGGGCCGGTGCGCCGATCGCCGGTCCCGGCGCGACGCGCACCGTGATCGTCGCCTCGTCCACTGCGAGGCCCGCCGCCGGCGCGCCGTGGCGATAGGGGAGGTCGCCGAGGGAGCGGTCCAGCGGATGCAGGCGCCCGGGGAAGCGGCCGGCGTCCACCACGAGGTCGCCCGCGACGCGCGTGACGCCGCGCGCCCGCACCTGGCCCGCCAACGCCGCCAGTGGTTCGGCGGCGCCGCGGTCGAAGAACGCGCCCCAGGTCGGGTCCGCGCCCGGCTCCACGACGAGATCGCCGTCGAGGATCCCGCCGGTCACGGCGCCGTCGGTAGTCAGACGGGTGCGCCAGCGGTACCCGGCGCCCAGGTGCTCGAGTGCCGCCGCCACCGTCACCACCTTGAGCACGGAGGCCGGCACGAAGAGACGGCTCGCGTTCAGCTCGTCGATCACCTGCAGCTCGCCGCCGTCCAGGAGCTGCGCGGCCAGATAGCCGCGGTGCGCGCCGCCGGCGGCCGGCTGCGCCTCGGCCGCGCCGGGCGCGGTCGGTCCCGGCAGCGCCGTGACCAGCCCGATCAGGAGAACTCGACGGAGCGACGTCACGCGGCGCGCCGCAACGGGAGCTCCGGCTCGTCCTGCGCGGCGTCCGCCGGGGCGCATCTCGTCGGAAGCCGCCGCGCCCGGACTTTCTGCAAGTACGGTGTCAGGAGCGCCGGGTGTGCCGGGCCCGCTGCGCCTCGATCCAGATGTAGACATGGTGAAGACGGTTGTCGAAGCGGTAGGCGCCCCGGCCGGCGTCGGGGTCGCGCTGGATGACGCCCAGGTCCCGCATCCGTCGCAGAAAGGTGTCGAGGACGCGCCGCTCGTCGTCCCGTAGCTGCGCGAGCAGAGCGGATCGCTTGAACTGCACGTCGAAGGGGCCCGTGTCGGCGATCTTCCGCAGTATGGACCGGTAGCGTTTGCTGCGCACGGCCTGGAAGACGCCGGGCTCCAGGTGCTTCCGGCCGACGATGTCCGCCGCCGTGAACATGCCGTCCCACGCGTCGTCCTCGTCGATGCGCTGATCGCGATCGCGCTTGTAGACCGCGTCGCCGATCTCATGAGCCAGGACCGGCAGTCCGCCGGCGTACCGGACCAGGACTCCCATCGCGTCCGGATCCACGGAGACCCGCTCTTTCGCGAACGTGTCGTGGAAGAAGTCACGTGTCTCGGCGTCCGGCCACGGTTGAATCTCGATCAGGTCGAACACCCGCGCCAGCGAGGGTTGCAGCCCCACCAGCGTGTGCCGCCGCTCCGGAAGGCCGACCATCAGCAGGAGGAGCGGCAACGGATCGCGCGCCGTGGCGATCTCGTCCACCAGGCTCTTGAACCAGTTGGCGAATTCCTCGGAGGTGGCCAGGCCGTTGATGTCGTCGAGGACGAGCAGGATGCCGCGGCGTTGGCCGCGCAACGCGGCGAGCAGGTTCCGGAGCGCCGGCGCAAAGTCGTGCACGGCGCGCATCAGGTCCTGCCGCGGCGCGGCGAACTCCAGGCTGAGGCCGAACAGGCCGACCCGCTTGATGTGATTGCCGAAGAACGTCCTGATCTGTTCGTGCCAGACCTGATCGACGCTGTCCTTCAGCAAGCGGTCGAACACGCGGCGCGCCATCTCCTCGAGGGACGAGACGCCGCCGAGGAAGGCATGGATGCCGAGCAACTGCTGGTCGCGCTCGGCGAGGAAACGGACCACGGACGCCAGGGAGCTCTTCCCGATGCCGCGCTCGCCGTCGAGGAACGCGACCTGGAGACGGCCGCCGGCGGCGGCCCCGGCGCTGTTGCGCAGCCGTTCAATTTCCGGGATGCGCCCCACGAAGAACTCCATGGGCACGGGCTGACCGGGGCTGAACGGGCTGTAGCCCTTCGTCATCGCAGAACCTTCGGGGGCTGCCGGCCGGTCACCGGCTTACCCTGCCGGAACCGTCGCGGACCGTCCGCTCGCGCATGCGGTGCGGCGCGTCACCCGAACCGCTTCGCGTCGGCCGAGGCGTAGCTCGCCATCGCGCGGTCGAGCCCGACCGTGGCCTCGAGCGTCTCGACCGCCGCCGCCAGGCGGGCGCCCGGAATGACGCAGGTCATCTCCTCGGCGCGCATGCCGGTGCGCGAGCGGCTGAGCGCGCAGCCGACGCTGGCCGCCACCGTGTTCCGCTCCTTGGCCATGGCCACGATGTGGCACTGCGGCTTGCCCTCGATCGGCATCTCCGGGAAGGCGTCCTTCAGCGTCATCAGCCCGAGCCCGTTGATGCGGAGCAGCACGACGTCCGGGGGCGTCCGGCGGTCGGCGAGCGGGCCGTAGACGACCGACTCCGGCCGATCCGCCACGTGCGGCAGGTCCATCACCGCCGCCTGGTCGACCCAGCCCGCTTCGAGCACGGCCCCGACGTCGTCCTTCGTGGCCGCCTCTTCGAGCGCGATGAACCCGTGCGTGTAGCTGCCCACGCTGCAGTTGGCGTGGTCCGCCGCCACGGTGGCGAAGGTGCGGGCGGCGCCCTGGATCCAGAAGACGCAGCCGGCCGGCGCCTGTCCGGTGCGGCCGTGCTCGTTCGGCTCCGGGTAGTGCGTCTCGACGCGGTCCGCGGGAGGCGTCTCGCCGGGTGCGTGGAACGAGATGGCCAGCGGCGGCGCGAACGGCTTCAGCGCGGCCACCAGGCGGTCGTTGAGCGACCGCCAGTCCGTCGCAACAGCGTCGTCGGTCGTGGTCATGGCTGCATTATAGGTTCCGCGGACCGGCGTCAATCGAGACCGCGTCGTCGGCCGCGTCAGCGCTCTGCTCCGCACCGTGGAACAGGAGGGAGTCCGCCGCGGTGGTCCGCCGATCGGTCTGCGCCTACTCCGCCACGGTGAACCGCACCGACGCCATCCTCGTGTCCCAGATCAGCGCCAGCCGCCCGCCGCGCGCCGTCATGTCGAGGAACTGCCAGGAGAGCTGCTCGAAGGCGGCCGGCAGGGTCTCCAGCTCCATCGGGGTGCGCAGCACGTCGCGGTCGGCCGTGTAGTCGAAGGCGCCGAACAGCGCCTCCCGGTTCTCGTAGTCGTAGGTCTCCTGCGCCGGCCACGTCGAGACGATGAAGGTCCACGCATCGTCGGACAGGTCGATGAACAGCGTGTACTCGCCCGGCTCGACCCGCGTTCCGCCGATGATCAGCGGCGCCTCGGTGACGAGCCGCGTCGACCGGTTGGCGCCCGCGCGCCAGACCGGGGCGCCGTCGTTGAGCATCGCGGCCCAGTCCGGCGGTCCGAACAGATCGCGGCCGCGCACCAGGGGGCGGCCGTAGTGGACGTCGATCCACGGCCCGCCCAGGTAGCCGTACTGGACGGGGTCGAACCGGCCGCCGACCTGCGCCGCCGAGTGTCCGGGGGGACTGAGAACGCGCCGTTCCTGTGCGCAGGCCGCGTCCGGAGCGGCGGTCAGCGCCGCGGCGACCGCGCCGGCCAGGACGGCGGTCCGGGTGACGAAGGACGCGGGGCGGGTTCCCGTCATGGTGCTGTCTCCTCTCGAGCGAGGTCCGGAGCCGGCCGGAACGGTCGAAGCCTATCACCCGCGGGTCGCGCACCGGGCCGGCCGCGCGGCGGCGTGGCCCCGCGGAGAAACCGGAGTCGATTGGGAAAGAGGCTACGGCCGCCACGACACCCCGACGCTGAGCCGGGCCGCCGCGGCGTCGAGGTCGACGGTGTCCAGGCGCCTGTTCGTACCGCCGGCTGCGACGTAGCCCACGGGGACGTTCTTGAACGTACCCCTGCCCGCCTTGACGTTGACGTCGAGGGCCCACGCCTCGGACAGGTGGATGACGAGTCCGCCTCCGGCGCCGAAGGTCGGCCTGCTCATGAAGTGGGCGGCGGTCGGTTCGCCCTTCTCGACGACGTCGTTCACCGGCCAGAACGCAAGCGCGAGATCGCCGTAGGGGACCCACCGGCGGCGGCCGCCGGCCAGGTGCAGCCTCACGCCGAGGTCGACGTAGCCGAACGTCACTCTGTCGAAGGCCCCGAGTCCGCGGCTCTCGATGTCCGCGTACGCCAGGCCCAGGTACGGCGTGACGATCCTGTTGAGGGCATGGCCGATCCGGCCGCCCACGAGCGCCGCTCCGTCGCCCGGACCGCCCTCGAAGGAGACGGCGGTCCTGCCGAACTCCAGACCGAATACCCACCCCTGCGTCTTGTACGGCTGCGCGCCGCCTTCGGCGACGCACCCGAGGCAGAACAGGACCGGCAACAGGACGCGGCCGAATCGAGAGAGGCTCGACGGCATGATGCTCACCTTCCGCTTGTCGTCGTCGCAGCCGCGTCACGAGCAGCGGCCCGCCGCCGGCGGCACGGATTTTCTGCGGGCCTGTTCGGGATCCCACGTGGCCCCCCGGTTCGGAGCTCCAGGGCGCGTGGCGCACGGGGAGTATCATCAGGGGCGTTGCGACGTGGAGGATCCTGCCCGCAAGCGTGGAAGTTTCGACGCCGCCGCGGAGCGGCGGCTGGCCGATGAACGGCGGACCACACCGATCCGGCCGCCGCCGCGCTTCCCGTCCGCGGGGCGGCTGGCCGATGAACGGCGGACCACACCGATCCGGACCGTCCGGCGCAGTTGGAGCGCACGAGTAATGGCGACCGATCCATCGACCAGAGTTGCGTCGGCGCGCCGGGCGTCCTCGTCTCCGCCCCTCATGCCGTGACGTTCATGCCCCTGGCGGCGGCGGCGGTGGCTCGGGCCAGCCGCTCAACGCCGCGATGGCCTCCCGGCGGACCTCCGGGTCGGGAGCGTCCAGCAACCGAATCAGCGCGTCCAGGGCCCGCTCCCCGCCGATCCGGCCGAGGGCCTCGATGACCTCTTCGAGCGCATCGCCTTCCACCAGGTCGAGCGCGGTGATCAACCCGTCGGTGGCGCGGTCGTCCCGGATTCGGCCGAGCGCCCACGCGATCCGCTCCTGGACGTCTTCGTCCGCGTCGTCGAGTGCCGCGACCAGCCCATCCACGGCGGCAGGGTTGCGGAGCATGCCGAGGGCCCAGGCCGCCCGCTCCCGCACGTCGGGTTCCGGGTCGTCGAGCAGGCCCAGCAGCCCTTGGACCGCGGCGTCGTCCCGGATTCGGCCGAGCGCCCACGCGGCCCGCTCCCGTACGTCGGCGTTCTCGTCGCCGAGGACGGTTCGGAGGGCCGCTGCCGCCTCGGTGACGCGGTTGCGTCCGAGGGCGCGGGCCGCCCGCTCGCGGACCTCGGCGTCGGTGTCGCGCAGCGCGCCGATGAAGGCCTCGATCAGCCGTGGGTCGAGCTCGCGCCGCTCCCGCCGCAGCGTCCGCAGGGCATCCTCAATCTGTATCTGGACCCCGCCGCTCGCGACCGCACGCCGGGCGTCGTCGATCGCTGTTCCGATCCGGTCGCCGAGCACTTCGAAATCGCCCTGCGTCAATCGCTCGCGTAGCTCTTCGAATCTCTCGTTCAGCGCCTCGGTCCACTCGGGCATCTCTTCGAATCTCTCGCTCAGCGCCTGGACCCGCTCGCGCATCTCTTCGGCCCGTCGGCGAGCGCGGTCCGCCTGCGTCTGGATGCGTGCCGACCGTTCCCCGCTCGCGCCGGCATCTTGCGCTTCGGCCGTGTTCTCCGCCGCCTCTCCCGCCGGGGCGCCCTGCTCCGCGGGCGCGGGGTCGGACTCCGCGGGCCGTTCCCGGCCGCCGGACGCGGCCGGCGACGTTGCCGGCTCCGGCGCCGTCCCCGGGGGTTGGGCGGTCGGCGTCAGCGCGGACACCGCCAGGGCTGCGCCGGTCAGGACCGTTGCGGCGAGGATCGCTGTGGAGCGGCCGGCCGCGCGCCGGACCTTGGGGTCGAGAATGGCCAGCATCCGGCCTTCGAGCTGCGAACGCCGCGCCATGGCCACCGCCGCCGACGCGCGCAGGCGGGGGGCGTGATACTCGCGGGCGATGTCGAGCAGGTGGTTCGCATAGTCCGACGCGCGCGTTCCGAGCCGCAGCACCTCGTCGTCGCACGCCCGCTCGCACTCCACGCGCAGCCGATACGCCGCGAACCAGACCAGCGGATTGAACCAGTAGACCGCACAGGTCCACCGGGCGAGCAACCGGGTGAGGACGTCGCCGCGCTTCACGTGCGCCAGCTCGTGCCGCAGCACGACCGCCCGCCGCTCGGGCGACCACCCGGATGCCGCCGCCGGCACGAGGATCACCGGCCGCCGCCAGCCCCAGGTCATCGGCATGACCGCGCCGCCGCTCTGCAGCAGGCGGACCGGGCGTCGAATCGAGAGGCCTTCGAGCGCCGCCCGCAACGTGTCGAGCCACTCGGTCGACGTCACCGCCGTCGCTTCCCGGGCCAGCCGCCGCGTGCTCCGGACGCCGACGAGCGCCCACGCTCCGAAGACCAGGGCGCCGAAGCCCCACAGCGCGAGGAGGGTCGGTTGCCACGCGACGGCCGCGCCGGGAGCCTGCGCTGCGGGAAACGGCTCCGGCGCAGACGACGCCGGCCCGGCGGTCGTTCCCCCGGACACCGCGGGCGCCGCCGCCGCGCGTTCACCGACCTCCGGAAGTCCATCCGCCGTCGATACGCGTGTGCGTGCGACGTCACCGCCGTCCGGCGCGGCGAACGGGTCCGGCGCGGTCCGGGAAACGGTGGCGAGCGGCGCGGGCGACGCGGCAACGCGCGCGGGAAGAGCCGTGTTCGCCGCCGGGGCGGGCAGCGCATCGGCGATCGCCGTCGGCACCGGCACCGGCACTCGAGGCAACACCGCCCCGACCAGCGGCAGAACGAGGGCGCCGCCGAGCGCGAGCGCCCAGACGAAATGCCGCGTCGCGGCGGCGCGACGGCGGAGGAGAAACGCGACGGTCGCCGCGACCCCCAGCAACGCGGTCGTCCGTACGGCGGCTTCCGTCAACGTGGATATCCAGAGCGCACTCATCGTTCACCGTCCTTCCTGTCGGGCGCGGTCGATCAGGTCCTGCAAACGGTCGAGGTCCGTCCGGGAGAGGCTCGACTGGTCGATCAGGGCGGCCACCGCGGCCTGCGTCGAGCCGCCGAAAAACGTCTGCACCACGCGCGCGAGCGCCGAGCGCCGGGCCGTTTCGCGCGGCACGGTCGGCAGAAACACGTACCGGGATCCGTCGCGCCGGTGCCGGAGGTGGCCCTTCTCCTCGAGCACCCGCAGCAGCGCGCGCACCGCCGAGTAGCTCGGCGGATCGGGCAGCGCGTCGAGCACGTCCGCAGCGGTCGCCCGACCGCGCTGATAGACGACGTCCATGATCTGGCGTTCCCGGCGGGAGAGGTGACGGTCCGACTTCTGCATCCGGGCTGCTCCTTCCTCCTCCGACGAGCGGGCGGGACCTGCGTTCAACCGGCCTGCTGAAAAACCAGCATTGCTAAATAATTAGCACCGCTTCGGAAGGCTGTCAAGCCCCCGGTGCGATCCGGCGGGGATCAGAAGCGGGCAGCGGGCAGTGGGCAGCGGTACACATCCCGCGCCAACATCGGCAGGCAGCTCGCGGCCGGCGCGCTCGCGACCGGGCGGCGCGGGATTTGCCTCTTGTCGAGGAAACCGTCGAGCCGCGCACCTTGACGCGGGTGGACCGGGCGCTACGGCCGAGCCTGGGCTTCGTCGATCGCTGACGCCGGGGGCGCCGTTGTCGGATCGAGGACGGCGGCGGGGGAACGCCGCGGCGGCGGCGACGTCACGCGGAGCCCGGCACGTCGGTTGTAGGGTTCGCTCCCGACTGGTATGTTGATGGCGTTCGGTAGCGCGGGCTGGTCGGCCGTCGCTGGCGGCGGTCGTTCCCGTCGTTCATCCCCGAAGCGTCCTCGGAGGTAAACGCGATGAGACTGCTGCTGCGCGGTGGGATGCTCTTCCTGGTGGTCGCCCTCGTCGGCTGCACGTCCGGCGCCGACACCGCCTCGGAGCCGATGGAGGACGCGGTCCCCGCCTACGTGCCGCCGGCCTTCACGCCCGAGTCGCGCGACCTCGACCGGGCCGACGTCGAGCGGATGATGGAGGAGCTGTCGAACTGGGGGCGCTGGGGCGCCGACGATCAGCTCGGCGCGGCGAACCTGATCACCCCGGAGAAGCGCCTGGAGGCGCTGGCCCTGGCCACCGAGGGCATCACCGTGTCCCTGGCGCATCGGGTGCTCAAGGAGGAGGCCGACGACGTCCCGCGGCCGTTCGGGCACCGCATGCTGGGCGTGCCCGATCCGGCGGGCGAGCCGAGCTTCTTCGGCGGCGTCAGCGACAACTACGCCGTCAGCTACCACGGCTACTCCCACAGCCACATCGACTCGCTGTGCCACATCCTCTACAAGGGGCAGATGTACAACGGCGTGTCGCAAGACACGATCACCGAGGACGGCTGCTCCAACGCGTCGATCGTCAACCTGCAGGGCGGGATCGTGACGCGCGGCGTGCTGCTGGACTTCCCGCGTCTGAAGGGCGTGCCGTACCTGGAGCCGGGGACGCCGATCTACGTGGAGGACATCGAGGCCTGGGAGGAGATGGCCGGCGTGACGGTGCAGCCGGGCGACGCGATCTTCGTTCGCACCGGCCGCTGGGCCCGGCGCGCCGAGCTCGGCCCCTGGAACATCTCCCGGAACACGGCAGGGTTGCACGCTTCGACCATGCCGTGGGTGAAGTCACGGGACGTATCGTTCATCGGCAGCGACGCCGCGCTCGACGTGGTGCCGTCGCTGGTGGAAGGGGTCAACCTGCCGGTGCACCTGATCGCCATCGTGGCGCTGGGGGTCGATCTGTTCGACAACCAGGACCTGGAGGCGTTGGCCGAGACCGCCGCGTCGCTGAACCGCTGGGAGTTCACGCTGATCGCGGCGCCGCTGGCGGTGGAGAACGGCACGGGCTCGCCGATCAACGCGCTGGCGATCTTCTAGCCCGACAATCGTCGCTTGGGGCTCCGCTTGCCGCCCGACCAACCCTCCCCGGGGGGCTGGACCGTTCTACGGCGCAGACCCCGGCGGACAGCGAGTCTCTTCACGGGCCGGTGCGGTTCAGCGGCTGTTCGGATCGCACTGCCCCGATTCAGTCCGGGTCTGCCCTATTCCTGCCCTATTCGGCGCTTGCCTGTCTCCGTCTGAATTCCCGGCGCGTTCCAGGAACCAGTGCGCCCCCCGCCCGTGGCCTTCCGTCCCGACCAGGCCGCGGCGCTTGAGACGAAGCAGGTCCCCGCGAAGCGTGCGGCCGGACATCAGCAAGGTGCATCGCCTGATTCTAAGGCCACGCGCCCCCGGCGACCGGGGGGCGCCGCGTCGCCCCGGAGTGACAGCGCGACGCGATTGCGGCAGACTGACGCGATGCGTTTCCAACGGCCCCGTACCGGCCCGCCGGCCGCGATCATCGCGGCGTACCTCCTGACCTGGCCGGCGGCGGCCCCGCCCGCGGTCGCCGGCCAGTCCGATACGGCGCTTCGATGCCCCGCCCTGGATCCGCGCGGGCCGGCGGCCGACCCGGACCTGTACTGCATCGAGCTGATCCACGCCCCCGACTTCCCCGGCGCGTCGGGGTACGTCGAGCTCACGCCGTCGCCCTCGCCGTTCGGCGCCGCGGTCACCGTCGACGGCCATCACCGGTTCGACCTCGCCGTGCACGCCGCCGGCCTGCCCGACCCGGCGGCACTCGGCGGCTACACCGGCTACGTGGCCTGGGCGGCCACGCCGCGGCTGCGGCCGATCGTGAACCTTGGACCGGTCGCGAACGGCCGCACGCCGCTCGGACCCGTCGACCTGGACAAGTTCCTGGTGCTCGTCACCGCCGAGTCGGACCCGGCCGCGCCGGCGTGGGAAGGGCGCATCGTGCTGCGGGGCACCTCGGCCGGCATGCGGATGGAGCCGGAGGACCTGCTGGCGCTGACCGGGATGGTCGGCGTCGCCGCGCCGCCGCCGCCCGCCCGCGGCTGGACGCGCCCGCCTATGCATCCGTCGGTGGCGATGATGCCGGGCGTCGGCCGTCTCGCCCCGGCCGTCGATCCGTTCCTGCCGTCCACGGCGGGACCGTTGCCCGCGGCGCGCCCGCGCGAGATCGTCCGGCTCGGCGACGGCGGGACGCTCGTGCTGGAGGCGGGGCTCGTCGAGCGCACCATCGGCGGCCGCACGTTCACGATGTACGGCTTCAACGGCCAGTATCCCGGCCCGCTGATCCAGGTGCCGCAGGAGGCGACGATCACGGTCGACGTCACCAACCGGCTCGACCTGCCGACCGCCGTCCACTGGCACGGCATCCGGCTCGAGAACCGCTACGACGGCGTTCCCGGCCTCACCCAGGACCCGATCGAACCGGGTGAGACGTTCCAGTACCGGATCCACTTCCCGGATGCCGGCCTCTACTGGTATCACCCGCATCACCGCGAGGACGTCCAGCAGGACCTGGGACTGTACGGCAACCTCCGGGTGGAGGCGGCCGACCCGGAGTACTTCGGTCCCGCCAACCGCGAGCAGGCGCTGATGCTCGACGACCTGCTGGTGGGCGGGACGGGCGCCGCGATGCACCTGGTCCCGTTCGGCCGCGACCGGGCCACGCACGCCATGATGGGCCGCTTCGGGAACCTGCTGCTCGTCAACGGCGAGCCGGACTACCGCCTGACCGTCGACCGCGGCGAGGTGGTCCGCTTCTTCCTGACCAACGTCTCGAACACGCGCACGTTCAACCTGTCGTTCGGCGGCGCCGCGATCAAGCTGGTGGCGTCCGACGTGGGGAAGTTCGAGCGGCAGGCCTGGGTCGACAGCGTGGTCATCGCGCCGGCCGAGCGCTACGTCGTCGAGGTCCGCTTCGACACGCCGGGCGAGGCGCCGTTCGCCAACCGCGTGCAGGCGATCGACCACGTCTACGGCAACTACTTCGCCGACGACACGGTGCTCGGCGCCGTCACCGTCACCGACGCGCCGGCCGCGCCGGATCACGAAGCCAGCTTCCGGGAGCTGCGCAGCCATCCGGACGTCGCGGCCGACGTCGAGCGCTACCGGGACGAGTTCGACCGGCCGGTCGATCACCGGCTGCTGCTGACGCTGGAACTCGGCGACCTGCCGGATCCGCTGGAGCCGCTGCTGAACCTGGACCGCGCGTTCTTCAACCCGGTGGAGTGGAGCGGCACCATGCCGCGCATGAACTGGGTCACCACCGCCGACCGCGTGCGCTGGATCCTGCGCGACCTCGACACCGGCCTGGAGAACGACGCCATCGACTGGCGGTTCAGGCGCGGCGACGTGGTGAAGATCCGCCTGCGCAACGACCGCGGCGCGGTGCACGCCATGCAGCACCCGGTCCACATCCACGGGCAGCGGTTCCTGGTGCTCAGCCGCGACGGCGTGCCGAACGACAACCTGGTCTGGAAGGACACGACGCTGCTGCCGGCGGGATCGACCGCCGACCTGCTGCTGGAGTTGTCCAACCCCGGGCGCTGGATGCTACATTGCCACATCGCCGAGCACCTCGAATCGGGGATGAAGCTGGTCTTCGACGTCGCGGCCGGCCCGCCGCCGGGGCGCCGCTGACCGTCCCGCGACGCGGTCGGCCGGCAGTGCGGCGCCGGTTCTCGTTCGGACGCCCGTCCGGTCGCCGGTTCCGCATGCGGCTGGCGACTCGAACCATGGAGGAGTTCACGATGCGAATCCCGATGACCACGCTGGCCGTGCTCGTCGCCGCGCTCCCCTGCGCCGCGCAGCCGGCGGACTCGCTATCCGCCGCGGTGCGGCAGTTCGTCGAGGTCGCCGAGCCGACGGTGGCGCTGACCGGCGTGCAGGTGGTGGACGGCACCGGCCGCCCCGCCGCCGGCGGACAGACCATCCTGATCCGGGACGGCCGGGTCGCGGCGGTGGGACCCGCCGCGGAGATCGATGTCCCGAACGGCGCGCGCGTGCTGGCTCTGGACGGGCACACCGTCGTCCCCGGCTTCGTCGGCCTGCACGACCACACCTTCTACATGACCCGCGGCCGGCGCGTGCAGCTCAACGTCAGCGCGCCGCGCCTGTACCTGGCCAGCGGCGTGACCACCATCCGCACCACCGGCGCCTTCTCGCCCTACAGCGAGCTGAACCTGAAGCGGTCGATCCGGGAGGGCCGCGAGATCGGCCCGCGGATGTACATCACCGGCCCGTACCTGTCCGGCGCCGGCGCGATGTCGCAGATGTTCCAGGTGAGCACGCCCGAGGACGCCCGCCGCGTCGTCGCCTACTGGGCCGACGAGGGCGTCGACTGGTTCAAGGCCTACACCCGGATCGGCGACGAGGAACTGGCCGCGGCCATCGACGAGGCGCACCGGCGGGGCGTGAAGGTCACCGGCCACCTCTGTTCGGTCTCGTTCCAGGAGGCGGTGGCGCTCGGCATCGACAACATCGAGCACGGTTTCTTCACCAACAGCGACTACGTCCCGGACAAGCAGCCCGGCGTCTGCCCGCCCGGCGTGCAACGGAGCCTGCTGGAGGTCGACCTCGAGGGCGAGGAGGTGGCGGCCACCATCCGCGCGATGGTCGAGCAGGGCGTGGCCATGACCTCCACACTGCCGGTCTACGAGCTCGCGGTCCCCAACCGGCCGCCGCTGGAACAGCGGGTGCTGGACATGCTGGCCCCCGGCGCCCGCGCCGAGTACCTGCAGTCGCGCGCCGACGTCGCCTCGCGCGACGACGCGCCGATGGCCACGCTGTTCCCCAAGGCGCAGGCGTTCGAGCGGATGTTCGTCGAGGCGGGCGGGCTGCTGGCGGCCGGGGTCGATCCCACCGGCATGGGCGGGGCGCTGCCCGGCTACGGCGACCAGCGCAACTACGAGCTGCTGCTGGAGTCCGGCTTCAGTCCGGAGCAGGTCATCGAGATCATGTCGCTGAACGGCGCCCGCGTGCTGGGAGAGGACCACCGGTTCGGCTCCGTCGAGCCGGGCAAGCTGGCCGACCTCGTCGTCATCGACGGCGACCCGGTGCGCCGGGAGGCGGAGATCCGCAACGTGACCCTGGTGTTCAAGGAGGGGGTCGGCTACGACGCGCCGAGTCTGGCGGAGTCGGTGATGGGGCTGGTCGGGCTGCGGTGACCTCGACGAGCACGGCGCTGGCTCTGGTCGAGGTGCATGCGCCGGACAAGCTGCCGCCACGTGAACGCGCCCTGCAAGCAAGCCGGCATGATCTCGTCCAGGGTGCCTTCGAGCGGGCGCCGGCAGAGTCCGTCAGCGCCAACCGCGGACGCCGCCGATCACGGCCGGCCGGCGTCCGCCCCGGAACCTGCCGGCGCGCCCGGCCCCTCCGGCGTGCGGGCCGGGCAACGCGCTCACGGCTGCATGCGGACGTCGACGAAGAGGCGGATGTTGACGCCGGCGCGCGCTCCCGCGGAGATCCGTGCGCCGCGCGGGTCCGGCGGCTCGTACCGCACGCGGTAGCGTTTCGACATTTCGGCGTGGTGGGCGTTCAGACGTTCCGCGTACCGTTCCATCCACTCCGGCATGCCGGTTGCGGTGACGATGGTCTCGTACATGCCGCCCGTGTTGTCGGCGATGCTGCGGGCGTACTGCGGCAGGGTGCTGATGTTGCCGCCGCGGATACTGCCGGCGCGGCCCGACAGTTGCAGGACGTTCACCATGACGCCGTTGAAGATGAGCGTCTCGACGAGGTCCGCGTATTCCGTGTCGCTGTAGTTCCTGCTGCCCTCGGGGCCGTCGGTCAGGATGAGCACCAGCGCCGGGAGCGTCTCGTCGCCCTCGTAGCCGCGCTCCCAGATCTCCTCGATGCCGTCGAGCAGGAGGACGCCCGCGCCCGAATCCAGAACGATCTCCTCGGTCGACGCTCTCAACGCCCCGCGGTCCAGCGTGAAGTCGACCCGCCGCTCGATGCTCCGGGCGATCGTGAACAGGGCGACCTCGTGCTCCGGCCCGAGCGTGTCGAGAAACGCCCCTATCGCGTCCCGCAACGGGTAGAACGCAGCCAGTTCCGACATCCGGTCGCCGTTGTCGACAAGCAGCGCCACCTTCAGCGGTCCGACCCGCTCGGCCGAGACGATGCGGGCCCGCGTGTCGTCCTCCAACACGATGAAGTCGCGCACCGTCAGGTCGGGAACCACCTGTCCCTCGGCATCCAGCGCCTCGATGTACAACTGGCCGAGGGCCTGCGCCTCCGCCGCGACCGGCGCCGACAGCGCCAGCGCGACCGCCGCGAACAGGATCGACCCGCCGCCGGCTACGGAACGAGGCACGGTCCGAGTATACCGCCCTCCCCGGCGCGGTCGTCGGAGCCCGCACTCCCCACTGTGGCAGGTCGCGTTCCAGCAGGGTTGGATGAAGTTCCGCCGCCACGCGGTGCTGTCGGCATCGTTCGCGGCCAGGCAGGACCGCGGCAGTCCGCCGCGCAGCCACAGGACCGCGGCGGTCGCGTCGTCGAGCTCGCTCAGGTGGAAGCCGCCCAGCGTCAGACGTTCGACCCGGCCGGGGAGACTCTCCGACGACTGGCGCAGCAGATCGCCCGCCGCGCTGCCGAGCACCAGAAACCGCGCCGGCGTGTTCCGCCGGTCGGCGAGCACGCGCAGGATGGGAACCAGCTCCGGTCACCCCTGCACCTCGTCGATGACCACGAGGCCGCGCAGGGGCTCCAGGGGCGGTCATCGGCTGGTCCAGCAGGCTGAGGCCGACCGGATCCTCCAGGTCGAAGCAGTTTTATCACGAAATCGATCGGGGCCGTCATCGATTTCATGGTTCTTCCGGTCAACCGTTCCGCGCCGGTCCCGAGCGTTCCGCGCGACGAACGCCTCCGACGGCGGCGCACGCTGTTTCCCTGCGAAGGAGGGCGCGATATCATTGCCGCTGAGGCGACCCGACCGGCCGTTTCCGCGTGGCCCCCCGTGAAGACGCCGATCTACCTCGACTACGCCGCGACCACCCCGACCGATCCTGCCGTTGTCGCCGTCATGTCCCGCTATCTGGGACCCGACGGCGTGTTCGGCAATCCCGCATCCCGGTTCCACAGCTTCGGCCGGGACGCCGAAGAGGCGGTCGAGCAGGCGCGCGCCCACGTCGCCGACCTCATCAACGCGGATCCGCGGGAGATCGTCTGGACCTCCGGGGCCACGGAGTCGGACAATCTCGCCGTCAAGGGCGCCGCCGCAGCGTACGCCGACCGGGGAGCCCACGTCGTCACCTCGGCCGTCGAGCACAAGGCGGTCCTCGATTCCTGCCTGCATCTCGAACGCAACGGGTTCGAGGTCACGCGCATCGGGCCGGGAGCCGACGGCCTGATCACGCCCGAGCGGGTGGAGCCGGCGCTGCGCGACGACACCATCCTCCTGTCGTTGATGCACGTCAACAACGAGATCGGCGCCGTCACGGACATCGAGTCGATCGGCCGGCTGGCTCGCGACCGCGGCATTCCGTTCCATGTGGACGCTGCGCAGAGCGCCGCCCGCCTCCCGCTGGACGTGCAGCGCCAGTACGCCGACTTCGTGTCCCTCAGCGGACACAAGATGTACGGCCCCAAGGGCGTCGGCGCCCTCTACGTCCGGCGCCGGCCGCGCGCCCGGCTGCAACCGCAGATCCACGGCGGGGGGCACGAACGCGGCCTGCGCTCGGGGACCCTGCCGACGCATCAGATTGCGGGCATGGGCGAAGCGGCCCGCCTGATCGCCAAGCGGCGAGAGCACGACGTTTCGCACGCCCGCAACCTGGAGCGACGTTTCCTCGACCGGCTCCGGTGCGTCGACCAGGTTTTCGTCAACGGGGACCGCACGCATTGCGTTCCAGGGATCGTCAACCTGCGTTTCGCCTGCGTGGAGAGCGAATCGCTCATGATGGCTCTCCCGGACCTCGCCTTCTCGACCGGCTCGGCCTGCATGTCGGCAAGGATCGAGCCGTCCTACGTGCTGCGCGCAATGGGGCTGGACGACGATTCGGCCCACGGCTCGCTGCGTTTCAGCTTCGGCCGGTTCACGACAGCGGCGGAGATCGATTCAGCGGCGGAGCGGGTCCGCGGCGCCGTCACCGAACTCCGCGCGCTTTCTCCCGACTGGCATACGGCTTGCGTCACATCCGATTCACGGGCCTTCAGTTGCCCGGACGAAGGAGTTCGCGCATGACCGGCCGCCCCGACGTCCCGACCCGTCTCGCCATGGTGCTCGACACCATGCGCACCGCGTTCGCCGAACCGCCCGCCGATCCGTGGGTCGTCGCCTACTCCGGCGGCAAGGATTCGACTCTTTTGCTGCAGCTTGTTTGGGAGGTTGCCGCCGCCTTCGAACCGGCGCGCCGCCGACCGATCTACGTCGTTTCCAACGACACCCTGGTCGAGTCGCCGCTGGTCATCGACCACCTGCGGCGGAGCCTCGACGTCATCCGCCCCGCGGCCCGCGCCGCCGATTTGCCGATCACCGTCGAGATCACCGAGCCGTGCATCGACCAGACGTTCTGGGTCAACGTGATCGGCCGCGGCTATATCCCCCCGACTCGCAACTTCCGCTGGTGCACGGATCGGATGAAGATCCTGCCGACCAACCGGCTGATCGAGCGGCTGGTGCTGACCCACGACCAGGTCGTACTGCTGGTCGGAACCCGCCGGAGCGAATCGCAGCACCGCAGCCGCACGATGGCGCAGCGCGGCGTCACCGCGACGGCGATGAATACGCACGGCACGATCGAGAACTGCCGCATGTTCGCGCCTCTTGTGGACCTCGGCGACGACGACGTGTGGAAGATCCTGATGCAGCGCCGGCCACCGTGGGGCGGGTCACACCGCGATCTGATCACGCTGTACCGCAACGCGGGCGGCGGCGAGTGCCCGCTCGTGCTGAGCAAGGAGGACGCGCCCTCGTGCGGGACAACATCGCCGCGCTTCGGCTGCTGGACGTGCACGGTCGTGCAGAAGGACAGAAGTATGCGCGGCCTCATCGACGCCGGCCACGAAGACGAGGAAAAGCTGGAGGCGCTCGCGGCATTCCGCGAGTGGTTGCTGGAGCTGCGTGAGGATAACCACAATCGCCTCCCGGTCCGTCGCGACGGGAGGACGAAGCGTCGAGACGACGGAACGCGGGTGTTCGGTCCTTTCACGCTCGATGTCCGCCAGACGATCCTCGACCGGCTGCGGATACTGGAGGAGCAGATCGGAGAAACGCTCCTGCTGCCGGGAGAGGTGGAGATGATCGACGACATCTGGCGAAAGGATCGCATCCGCGAGGCCGGTCGCCAGGCCCTCCTGGCCGCGGTCGGGTTGGAAACAGGAACCGTTCCGGCATGAACACGACTGGTGCATCGACTGTCATCGGTGCAAGATCGACGACTTTCTTCCACCTCTTTTGCAACGGTCGGTTCAAGGTCCCATGGCACCAGCGCAGATACGACTGGACGGCCGAACACGTCGGTGAACTCCTCCGTGACATCGACGACGCCATCGATGCGGATCGGCTCTGCTATTTCCTGGGTACCGTAATCCTCGTGGAGTCAGCCCCGGGCGAGTGGCGTATCAACGATGGTCAACAACGAATGGTCACACTGTCCTTGATTTGCGCGTGCTGCCGCAATCTGTTTGCCGCCCAGGACGACTCACACCGAATGCACATGGCGCATCGCATTCTGTTCAACGTCGACGAGAACGCCACCGTGTCACTGAACAGCCTCGATCGCCAGATACCGAGATTGACGCCGCCTAGGGACGACAAGGCGCACTACAATCTACTGATCCGTGGCCGACGCATCGGCGCCAACGGAAAACTGACGTCGGCGTGGCATGAAATTGAAAATTTCGTGGCCGGCATGGGAATCGAGAAAGCAAGGCAGGTTTTTGATTTTCTCATTCAGAAGTTGGAGTTCGCCTGCCTGGAGATACCTGACTCGGTTGATCCGAACTCCGTGTACGAGACAATCAACTGTCGCGGTAAGCGGCTCGACGACTTGGACTTGATTCGAAACCACTTGTACTCGTATTTCAATGCCGAGGAAGACGCTGCGCGCCGCGACTCAGTGCATGAGAACATCGAGAGCATTCGTGCGCAACTTCGGGACGACTCGAAGTTCTCGGATTACGCACGTTGTTATTTTCAGGCACGCTACGGGTTTCTACAGAAAAGCAGTTTCTATCGCGAAACCAGACGACGCATTCAGATGATGGCCGGCAAGTCAACGAAGTCAATCAAGTCGCCGTCGGATTACGTCTACGACCTGGTTGATGATTTTTCCCGCCGCGACAAAGTTGAGCTTTTTCGGGCAATTGCAACCCCGAGCTCGGCAGAGCCTTTCGTCGAAGAATTCGTACGGCTGTCCGGCCATGCCGACTCAATCCGGAACCTGTCGATGTTTCTGCGGGAGTTGAATACTTACAAAGTCACCCAGCCTCTGTTGTTCGCTCTGCTCTTTCATTATGTAACGAAGACAGATCGTCAACGACGCCGGTTGTTGGCGAGATGGATTCACTTGCGCGTGAAGCACATTACGTCATTCGTCATGCGGACCGCATTCGTTTCGCCAAAATTCGAGCCGTCGCGCTTCGAGAGCGAGTTTTCCAGCCTAGCGGAACGGGTGATGTCGGCCGAGAAACCGGGTGACGTTCCTATCGACGAGCGCTTGAAGGAATGTGACGGTGCCTATGGTGTCGTCGACGACCCGAAATTCATGGCACGGATGTACGAAATTGAAATGACGGACACCAAGAAGATCAAGCGCTTCCTGCTTGGTGTGAACTACGATCTCCAATCGAGCAGCGAAATGATAAGCGAGACACGTTGTACGGTTTGAGCACATATTTCCGAAAGGACAACAACACTGGCATAGCTGGCAGGAGTTTGAGGGCACGAACCCGAAGGAGTGGGTTCACCGCATTGGAAACCTGACGTTACTCAGCAGACAGGACAACAAGCCAGGCACGGCCGACAATCGTAACTTCACGGTGAAGAAACGAGCTTGCTTGAGAAGCATCTTGAAGATCTCGCAAGAAATCGCAAAATATGACACTTGGTCTCCAAGAGTAATAGCTGCACGGCAGAAACGGCTTGTCAAGCGGGCTGCCAAGAAAGTGTGGACCTTTGAATCGAGCATGACGGAATGAAAAGCAGGCACCGCGCAACGTTACCGTGGTCGTACGGCATATTGACGAAACTTCCGAAAAAGGCCGTCGGCGTATACGCGTTCTGGCACCGCCGTAGTGGAAAGTGTGTGTACGTCGGAATGGCATCGGCTCAACCGATCAAGAACCGGCTGCGTCAGCACTGGAACGGCTCCCACAACGAGGCGCTGCGCTTGTGGATGCAGGCCTATCAGCCCGTGGCAGAAGTGTGTCTCGCTGAGTCGCCTGTTCAAGTGGCTTGGCGATGAGCGATTGGGCCGTTGAGCGCGGTCGGCACCCACTGGAGGCCCCAGAAGGGCCTCAGACGCCCCCAGAGGCCGATCTGACACTCGATCCAGCGGAAAATGGCCGAAAGAGCCCGCCCCTGCAGGCTCCGGGGCGTGCCGGTGCCCGTCCGGCGGCGCAGGAGCAGCGCCAGGTTGCAAGCCGCCGCCTGGATGAGCACGCGCTTGCGAACCTCCTCATGACCGCGCACCCACACCCGCCGCATGCCCCCGGTCTCATACTGATGAGCGAACGGACGCTCCACCAGCTCCCCACGCCGCCGTTGCAGACGACGACCCCGAGCCCCACGAGTACGCCGGCGGTTCCCATACAACGCCTTCTGCGCAGCCCGTTTCTCCGGCGGCGTCTCGCCCGTCCGCTTGTCCTGCCAGCGGCGCGGGCCGCGCTCCGGCTCCGAGATGTAGCTGCGGACCTCCAATTCGTCCAGCGCAACCAGCGTCGCGTCGCTGTGATACCCCTTGTCCGCCACCACCTCCTCGACCTCACGTCCGTCCGGCTGCACCGCCTCCACCTGCTCCGACGCCTTCGTCAGCGTCTCCGGCAGCGTCGCCGTATCGCCCTCCGATGCGTCCTGCACCGTCACCGCTACGACGGCACCCGTGTCCATGTCGACCCCGTGCTCCACCTTGTGCGCCAAGTGCGTCCGACCGTCCTTCATCTTCGTGATCTTTGCGTCCGGGTCCTGCGGGGACTGCCAGTCCTTGTTCGACGCCGTCTTGTCCTTCCGCGACCGGTCGAACCGCGCCAATTCCGCCCGCGTCGGCGTCGCTATCCCAGACGCCTCCGCCAACCCCTGCAGAAACGCGTCGTACGATTCTCCCGTGTCCCGACGCTCGATGCTGCGCATCGCCGCGTTCGCTTCCAACGTCGTCGCGTCAATGCCGATCGTCTTCCCCCGAACCAGGTCCGCCTCCGCCGCGCGCTCCAGCACCCACGTGAACACCGCCTCGTGCGTCTCGTCGTCGATCCGCCGGCGCGTCCGCGACAGCGTCGAGTGGTCCGGCGCCGCCTCCGTCAGGTCCAGGCCCAGAAACGACCGTAGACTCAGCGAATCGGCCACCCGCCACGCAATTCCCCGCTCCGACGACACGCCCTCGAAGAACCCGATGAACAGCAACCGGAAGTACCGCCCCGGCTGCAGACTCGGACGGCCCAGTCGTTCCGCGTAGAAGCTCGAGCACAACCTCTCCACGAAGGCGTCAAACCCGGACTCCTCCAGAATCCGGTTCAGCCGCTCGAAGAACGGATGTCCATCGCTCGTCGGAAGGTCCTCGCTGTGCACCCACATCGGCGGCGCCTGCCGCGCCGCCGGTCGCTTGCCCATCGCCATGCAGGCAGTGTAGGACACGCGGCGGGATCCGTCGAGTCCGCGCCCGACTTTTGCCACAGGCTGCTATGGCGCGCACCTGGACATATGCTATGCTCAAGTGCAACGGCGCAGGATTGAGGCTCTGGAGCGTCGGCTGATTCGCCTCTGGAACCCTGAGGCAAACGTGCGGCACAAGCGGTAGGAGGGAGGCAAACAGTGGCGACAACCGTACCGGCCATGAAAGGCCGACTGGGTGACACAGACTACTACGTCCTGTCGATGAAGGCGCAGGAACTCGTCGATAAGGTGAAGATTCCCAAGGAGATGAAGGAGTGGGAGGACGAGTCCGTCGAAGAACGATACCAGCGGGAGATAAATTACAACAGAGTCAGATCTCAGATCGCACCGTACCTGGCCAATGACGAATCACGCTTTTTCGGTGCGCTGATCGTCGCGGCGATGAACTTCGGCAACTCGGTGTCGTTTGAACCGTTGACGGACGTTACCACCAAGGGCCTTCCCGGCTTGTACCGAGCGGCGGCGACCAACATGGGGTTTCCTGACCCTCACGGGTGGCGAAGTAATGGTTCCGCTGGATGGCCAACACCGCCTGAAGGCGATTCTGTTCGCCATAACCGGTCGGGATGAAAAGGATCGTCCCCTCGACCTCACACCGTGCACGGAACTGGCGCAGGAAGACGTCACGGTCATTCTGGTAGCCTACGAACCGAAGAAGGCGCGCAAGATCTTCACCAAGGTCAACCGCTACGCCAAGACGACGACCACCGGCCAGAACTACATTACGGACGACGATGACGTGCTGGCGGTGCTGACGCGCGAGGTCGCCAACCAACTCGTCGGCGGACGGCTGGCGAAGTTCACGAGCAATACGCTGAGACCGAAGGACGCGGAGTTCACGACCCTCGCGATCATCTACAACTGCAATGAGGAGATCGTCAAGCGTACCTTCTCCGAGGGGAAACTGGACAAGACCCACCTGCCCGACAGTGCGAAGCAGAAGCTCTTCCGAAAGAAGATCATGGAGGTCTGGAAGACCGTGCTGGAAGGGATCGAGGTGTTCGCGGACGCGCTCGACGACAAGGAGTCCACTGGCGACGACAAGCGGCGTGAGATCCGCCGGACCAACCTGCTCGGCAAACCGGTGGCCCAGGAATGCCTGGTGCATGCTTTTGTTCGGCTCACGGGCGCGCCCACCAACATGAGTGCCGGGGACGCCTGCGAAAGGCTGAATCGCCTGCCGTGGAGTGTGACCGAGGAGAACCTGGAGAAGTGGCAACGCGTTCTGTGGAACGGCGGGCTGGACGGGAAGATCATCACGAAGAATCGCAAGCTGGCGACGGCGCTGATCGCTTGGGCGGCCGGGGAGCACGTCTCGGACGAGCAGCGAGCCGAGCTGCTGGCGGATTACCGCAAGCAGTTTCCGGAGGGGGAGCGGGACCGGGAACTGCCGGTCCTGTCCTGAGATCTGAATCGCCAGTAGAACCGTCCGCAGTCCGATCGGTGATTTCCGACGCGAGGCCGCTCAGGAGGTCCGCAGTGGCGGTAGTCTGGGATCGGCTACCGCTTGCGGCTGGATTGGCGTCCGACACGGCACTGGGTTCAGGGGGCGTCCCGCACGATCCGGTGGCCGCGGACCGCTACGCCGTGCCGTGCCAGCACGGCCTGCCAACCGTCCCGCGTGCCGATCGTGCTGGTCGCGTCGAGCAGCCCCATCTTCTCCTCGCGCGCCGTCAGGCGGGCGAACCGCGCCCGCGCCGGGTGGTCCTCGGCGACGAACAGCTCCTTGCGGTGCAGCACCGGCGGGTTCGCGGAGCGTGAGTAGTCGCGGTAGTGCAGGTCGAGCCGCTTGAGGTCCGCGACGACCGTGCTCCGCAGCGCCGGGTGCGCCACCCGGTCGAAATCCTCGTAGACGAGGTACGACACGCGGGCGCGCCGGCGGAAGAGCTTCACGAGCGTGAGCCCGTCGACGGCCCCGGCGAGTTGCCGGCCGCAGCCTTCGTAGACGCGCAGCACCGGCGGCAGGTGTTCGACCGCGGTGTGGTGGACGTAGAGGGCGTCGGGCAGCAGCTTGCCGACGGCGACGTCGCGGCACGCTCGATCCACGGCGTCCTGGTCGCCGGCGGAGAACAGGAGGGCGTCCGCCTCGGCGCAGCCGGATCGGTACGACCCGAAGAAGGCGCGGACGTCGCGCCGGAGTTCCTCGGGCAGCGCGCCGAACCGGGGTCGCCTGGGGAACGCCGCGAGGGCCAGGTACACGAGGACGTCGGCTCGCCGTTCCTGCCGTATCCGATCCCAGCGGTCGGCGCTGGTGACCCGGCGGAGCAGGGAGAACGCGCGGGCGACACTGCCGAAGACGTGCGTCGTTTGCGGCGCCGTCGGGAGTTCGCCATCCACGGGGAGGCGCCCCCGCTCGGTGACGAACGCCATGAGCGGCTCGATCAGCTCCTTGTGGTCGACGACCAGCTCCTGGCATTCCTCGATGCCGGGGACTCGCCGGCGCCTGGAGACCCGGTTGACGGCGAACGACTGGGCGTCGGCCTCGTCGCGGAACACGTAGAAGACGCCGGGGGCCGCCGCGACCGGGCGGCGGTCGAGCACCCGTTCGATCCACTGGCGAAGCTCCTCCTGCGTGAAGAACTTCTGGAAGGTGCGCTTGCCGGTAACGATGCCGTCGCCCTGGAAGTCGACGGCGGCGTCGGCCGCCTCCCAGTCGAGGCGCGCGGACACGATCAGGACCTTCCGGGCGAGCTCCCAGGCGGCGGCAAGGACGACGGCCCGTTCGTCCGGATCTTCGATGACGTTGACGACGTAGCCGAGGTTCACGACGTCGGCCGGCGTGCGCTCTTCGTCAGGGAAGAAGGCCGGATCCCAGCCGGACACGGTAATCCCCATCTTGTGCAGCCGCAGCAGGTCGCCGCCGCGACCGCAGCCGTAGTCGAAGAAGGTCCGCTCCCGGTGGATGAGGCCGTCGTCGAGCGCGACGGCCACGGGGCGGGACAGTGCGGTCCGGCGGATGGCGGTTCGATCGGCGCGTGTCGTGCTCATCGGGCGTTCGTGTGAACCGCAGGACGGTGATTCGGGGTTGGAAGGGTTGGAAGAGCGGTTACGTGTGCTCTATTTTCAGGTAAAATCATGCATAGTGTACGCCAGATTGCTCCCGGCTCCCACGCGTTCGGTCTTCCTGTCGGTCCCCGCGGCACTGGCAAGACTACCTGGATCCGCGACCGGTTTCCGACTGGTCGGCTCCGAGGACGGCCACGCCGGCATGGTCCGCGCGTTCCGTGGCGTCGTGGAGCGGGAACGGCCGCTCTGGACGACTTCGTACGTCGTGGTGGAAACCGTGGCGCTGCTGCAGCACCGTATCGGGCTGGAGCCGGTGCGGGACTTCGAGAATCACGTGTACCCTCTGCTGTCGGTCGAGTGGGTGTCGGAAGCGTTGCATCGGCGCGGCCCCCGGCGCCTTTCCCGGGAGAACCGCCGCCGACTCGGCCTCGTCGACTGCGTGAGCCTCGAGTTCATGCGCCAACGGGGAATCGACGAAGCGCTCGGCCTCGACCGGCACTTCGAGGAAGCCGGCTACGCGTTGCTCCCCGTCTAGTCGCGGCGATTTCCTGCACGATGCCGCGCGACGCAACCATTCGTCCGTTCGCCTCCCGCGCCGACTACGACGCCTGCGTGCGGCTCCAGCGCGAGGTGTGGGGGGAGCACTTCATGGACGTCGTGCCGGCCACGATCCTGATGGTCTCCCAGCGGGTCGGCGGGGTGTCGGCGGGGGCGTTCGACGCGCACGGCCGCCTGCTCGGCTTCGTCTTCGGCATCAGCGGCGTCCGCGACGGCGAGCTGGTGCACTGGTCGGACATGCTGGCGGTGCGGCCCGAGGCGCGCGGCGCCGGGCTCGGGAAGCGGCTCAAGCACTTCCAGCGGGAGCGGCTCCTGGAACGGGGCGTGCGCCGCATGCTCTGGACCTACGATCCGCTCGTGGCGCGCAACGCCAACCTGAACCTGAACAGCCTGGGGGCGGCGCCGGCGGAGTACGTCGTCAACATGTACGGCGACACCCGCAGCGCGCTCCACGCCGGCCTCGATACGGATCGCTTCATCGTCGAATGGGAGCTCGACGGCGGCCCGCGCACAGACGCGCCGGCGGGAACCGCGACAGTGGCGGCCGACCGGGATGCGCCGGCCGGGACAGCATCGGCGCGGGGGACCCCGGCGGCGGCCGACCCGGGCGCTTCGCCGGTCGTGGACCTCGCCTGGTCCGGCGCAGAACGTCCGCTGCCGACGACGCCGGCGGTTCGCGTCGCGGCGCCGGCCGACGTCGACGGGATCAAGGCGGCGGATCCGGCGTGCGCCCGGGCCTGGCGGCAGACCCAGCGCCGCGCGTTCACCTGGTATCTCGCCAACGGCTACCGCGTCTCCGGCTTCGAGCAGCACCCGGCGCCGGCCGACTCGTACTATCTGGTCACCCGCGGGCCGGGACCCGCCGCCGCGTCGTCCCGCGCACCGGCTCCACCCGCGGCGGACCACCGATGAGCCTGCGCCTGTCGCGCATCACGCTGCGGGAGATCCGGATGACGCTGCGCGAGCCGTTCGAGATCTCGTCCGGCCGCACGACCGGCCGGCGGATTCTGCTCCTCGAGCTCGAAGACGCGGACGGGACGACCGCCTGGAGCGAGTGCGTCGCCGGGGAGCGGCCGAACTTCTCGGCCGAGACCATCGATACGGCCTGGCTGGCCCTGACCGAGTGGATCGCCCCGCGCACCCTCGGGGTGGGCATCGGCCACCCGGACGTGATCGACGGCATGCTCCGGCGCGGCATCCGCGGCCACCCGATGGCGAAGGCGGCGGTCGAGATGGGCGCCTGGGCGCTCTGGGCGCAGCGCGAGGGAACGAGTCTCTCGCGGCTGCTCGGCGGTACGCGCCGCACGATTGCGACCGGCATCTCCATCGGCATCCAGCCGAGCCCGCCGGCGCTGGTGGACAGGGCGCGCGCGGCGTTGGCGCTCGGGTACCGCAAGATCAAGATCAAGATCCGGCCGGGGGCGGACATCGAGTACATCGGCGCGGTGCGCGAGGCGCTCGGTCCGGACGCGCCGCTGATGGCCGACGCCAACAGCGCGTACACGCTCGGCCACGCCGACCACCTGGCGGATCTCGACGCCTACCGGCTGCTGATGATCGAACAGCCCCTCGCGCAGGACGACCTCCGCCGGCACGCGCAGTTGCAGGACCGGCTGGAGACCCCGATCTGCCTCGACGAATCGATCCCGCACGCCGCCGCGGCCGAGGACATGCTGGCGCTGGGCGCCGGACGTATCGTGAACGTCAAGCCGGGCCGGGTGGGCGGCTTCACCCAGGCCAGGGCGATCCACGACCTCTGCCAGCACCACGCGGTGCCGGTCTGGTGCGGCGGCATGCTCGAGAGCGGGATCGGCCGCGCCTGCAACGTCGCCCTCGCCTCGCTCCCCGCCTTCACCCTGCCGGGCGACGTCAGCCCGAGCGCCCGCTACTGGACCGAGGACGTCGTGACGCCGGAATGGACGATGGACTCCGCGGGGATGGTCACGGTGCCGGCGGACCGGCCGGGGCTCGGCGTCGCGGTGAACGCGGACCGCATCGACGACCTGACCGTGCGGACGCGGACGCTCATGGCGGACTGACGTGCGAACGCGGACGCTCATGGCCGACCAGATCGACGGCATGCTCCGGCGCGGCATCCGCGGCCACCCGATGGCCGGGACCTGACGGTGCGGACGCGGACGCTCGCGGGCGGACGGACGGCGTCCGGGTGCCGGGCCCCGCGTATAATCGCGGCGGCAACCGCTGACAGCAACAGCAAGGGAGATCCGATGCGCCACGCACGATTCCGTTCCGCCGCACCCGCGACGCTGGCCGCCGTCCTGTTCGCCCTCGCCGCAACCACGACGCCCGTATCCGCGGCGTCCGAGAACTGGCCCGCCTTCCGGGGCGCCGACGCCATGTCGACGGCCGACGACGATCCGCGACTGCCGATCACCTGGAGCACGACCGAGAACGTCGTCTGGAAGACGCCGATCCCCGGGCTCGGCTGGTCGTCGCCGGTCATCTGGGGCGACCGCATCTTCCTGACCACCGTCGTCAGCGACGGCGAAGAGGAGGAGCCGCGCATGGGGCTCTACTTCCCCTACGGCTCGCCGCAGCCCATGCCTTCCGGCGGGCGGTTCCGCGACCCGGAGCCGGGCGACCTGATGGAGCGCTCGGTGGCCGTCCACCACTGGCTGGTGCAGGCGATCGACTTCGAGAGCGGCGACGTGCTGTGGACGTCGGAGGTGCACACCGGTCGGCCCGACTTCGACCGCCACCTGAAGAACACCTACGCGTCCTCGACGCCGGTGACCGACGGCGAGCGGGTCTACGCCTACTTCGGCAACGTCGGCGTGTATGCCCTCGACATGGACGGCGCCATCGTCTGGGAGCGGCGCTTCGAGCCGGCGGACACCCGCCTGGGATGGGGCCCGGCGGCCTCCCCGGTGCTGCACGACGGGACGCTGTTCATCGTCAACGACAACGACGACGACTCGTTCGTGGTGGCGCTCGACGCCGCGACCGGGACGGAGCGCTGGCGGGTCGACCGCGACGAGGGCACGAACTGGGCGACGCCTTTCGTCTGGGAGCACGACGGCCGCACCGAGCTGGTGACGACGGGCAGCGACCTGGTGCGCTCGTACGACCTCGACGGCCGCGAGCTGTGGCGCTTCCGCGGCATGAACTCCATCTCCATCCCGCAACCCTTCGCCGCCGGCGGCCTGCTCTACGTGATGTCCGGCTACGTCGGCGACGCGGTCCGGCCGGTCTACGCCATCCGCCCCGGCGCCGCCGGGGACATCACCCTGCCGGACGGGGCCGCCAGCAGTGACCACGTGGTCTGGTATCAGGACGCCGCCGGGCCGTACCACCCGACCCCGCTGGTCTACGGCGACTACTACTTCACGCTGCTCGACCGGGGGTTCTTCACGGTGCACGACGCGCGGACCGGCGAGGAGCTGTACTTCACCGAGCAGCAGATCCAGACGCAGCAGGTGCGCCGCCGGGTGGCGCGCGGGGCGACCGGCTTCACGTCGTCGCCGTGGGCCTACAACGGCATGGTCTTCGTGCTGAGCGAGGACGGCGACACCTACGTGCTCGACAGCAACGACCGGTTCCGGCTGGTCGCCGCCAACGCGCTGGAGGAGGTCGCCATGTCGACGCCCGCGATCGTCCGCGGGAGCCTGTTCATCCGGACCCGCTCGCACCTGTGGCGGCTGAGCGACCTGTCGGAGGCGCGATAGTCCCGACGAGGTCGGGTCAGCCCGGGCGCCTCGCCTCACGCGAGCGGGTGAGGCGAGTAGGGCGGACCGTCGGCGATGTATCATGCATTGCTTGCCATACGCGATGCGACGGACAGTATCTCTTGCGCTCGCCTTCGCGTCGGCCATCGCGCTGGGTACGGCGGACGCCGCGGCGCAGCGGGCATCCGAACGGCGGGTGGCCAACCCCGGCGAGACGCAGTTCGAGATCCAGTTGCTGCGGCCGTCGGGTGGTCCCGTGGTGCCGATCTTCGAGGGCTGGTATCGGAACCCCGACGGCACCTTCGAGCTGTCGTTCGGCTACTTCAACGTGAACACCGAGGAGACGCTGGAGATTCCCCTGGGGCCCGACAACTTCATCGAGCCGGCCGAGTTCGACGGGCGCCAGCCGACCGTCTTCGAGCCGGTCCCCGACCAGGACCGGCGCCACTGGGGGGCCTTCACCGTGACGGTGCCGGCGGACTTCGGCGCCCGCGACGTGGTCTGGACGCTGCACGTGCGCGGGCAGACGCTCTCGGTGCCGGGGCGGCTCACCAGCCCCGCCTACGAGCTGGCCGGGTGGGAGTTTCCGGGACGGTCGAGCGTGTCGCCGCTGCTGCGTTGGACGCCGGAAGCGCCGGCCGGGCGCGGACCGCGCGGGATCACCGGCAAGGGGCGGCAGGCGACGGTGGGCGTGCCGCTCGAGCTCGGCGCGTGGGTGGCGCGTGACGCCGAGGCCGGTGAGGACGAGCGTCCGATCAACGTCAAGTGGTTCAAGCACCAGGGGCCCGGCGACGTGACGTTCGCGGAGCGGACCGCCGGCGTCGAGCCGGACGCCTGGGCGCAGCCGGGCGGGGCGCAGGTGACGACTGCGGTGACGTTCTCCGCGCCCGGCGACTATCTGCTGCGGGTGCTTGCGTTCAACGTGATCCGGGAGTTCGAGTTCCAGTGTTGCTGGACCAACGGGTTCGTGCCGGTCACGGTCGTTCCGTGATCGTCGACACGAGGCCGGCGAGGGAGAAGACGACCATGGCCAAGGCGGACAACGTCGTCGGGCGGTGGAGCCGGGCGGCCGGCGCCGGGCTGACCGCGGCGGTGCCGGCGGTTGCATTGCTGCTGGCGGGTGCGGGCACGGCCCCGGCGCAGTCCGGCGTCGTCGGCACGTCGGCGGCGGCCGACACCGCGCCGACGTTCAGCCGGGACGTCGCGCCGATCCTGCAACGGTCGTGTCAGCACTGTCACCAGCCTGCCGGCATCGCGCCGATGTCGCTGCTCACCTACCGGGACGCGCGCCCCTGGGCGCGCAGCATCCGGGACCGGGTGGCGCGGCGCCTCATGCCTCCGTGGCACCTCGACACGACGGTGGGCATCCAGAACTACAAGAACGACGTCTCGCTGACGCCGGACGAGGTCGACACGGTCGTCCGGTGGGTGGACGCGGGCGCCCCGCAGGGCGATCCGGCCGCTCTGCCCGAGCCGCCGGCGTTTCCCCGCGCCGACGCCTGGGAGGTGGAGGCGATGCTCGGCCGGCCGCCCGATTTCGTCGTCCGCTCGACGCCCTACCACGTGGTGGCCAACGGACAGGACCAGTGGTGGTCGCCGGAGATCGAGTTCGAGGGCTTCGACGCGCCCCGCTACATTCGCGCGGCCGAGTTCAAGCCGTCCTACCCGCTCGGGGTCAGGGTCACGCACCACGGCCACGCCGTGCTGCGGAGCAACGAGCCGGCCGACGGGGAGGAGCGCCCGCCGTCGGTGCGGCTGGTCGGCATGGGCATCGGCAAGCGGTGGGATCTGCTGCCCGAGGGGGTCGGCAAGCTGCTGCCGCCGGGGCCGGGCACGGTCCGCTTCAGCCTCCACTACTTCCCGGTGGGCGAGGAAGTGACGGACGTGGCCGATGTCGGCGTGTGGCTCTATCCCGAGGGCGAGGAGCCAAGCAAGGTGACCGCCGGGGAGCGGCAGTTCTACGTCGACGGCACCCATCGCGAGCGGCTGCGGGCCAGCGACATCCTCATCCCGCCGCACGGGCACCTCGTGCTCGAGGACCAGTACGTCATGGAGCAGCCGGCCCTGATCCAGAGCTTCCGGCCCCACATGCACATGCGCGGCACCGAGATGTCGATGACGGCCCTCTATCCGGACGGCCGCCGCGAGCTGCTCAGCAGCGTCAACCGCTACGACCACAACTGGCAGATCGCCTACGTCTACGACGACGACGCGCAGCCGCTGCTGCCCAGGGGCTCGGTGCTGATGCTGCGCGCGAAGTGGGACAACACGGCGGCGAACCGGATCAACCCCGACCCGGACCAGTGGGTGGTGTTCGGCGCCCGGGGCGTCGACGAGATGTCCCACGCCTGGATCGGGATCACGTATCTCGACGACGCCGAGTACGAGGAGCTGGCCGCAGCCCGCGCGGCGGCCGCCGAATCCGCCGGGAACGAGTCGCAGTAGGCAGAATCCGCGCCCGGGTTTCCACCACGAATTCCACCGGGCGCTGCGTGCGGTCGCGTCGTCGGACCGCCGCCGGACGGGTCCAGGCCCGCGAGCGCCAGCCCGCCGTCCGGCGGATCGCCGTCGGTGCCGACGACCGGATCTGCGGGGCCGACTCCGAGTCCTGCGGCACTCCGCTTGGCTGGCGATCAGCCTTTCCGGGGATCGGGTACCCCGGCAACGACCAGCCCGCCGAGAGGCGTCCCGCGCTCGGCCGCGCCTGCGAACGCCTCGAAGCTCCGGAGCTCCAGACCGCGGGCTTCGATGCGCTCCCTTGCCCGCTCACGCGCGGGGGCGGCGGTCGAGACGCCGAAGTGCCAGCTCTCGCCGTAGAACGCCTTCATGGCGTACTTCGCGTAGTGCCCCAGCACCACGAAGGGCCTGCGGCAAAGCACCAGTTCCCGGCTGAGGAAGTCGAAAGCGATGCGCGATCCCGGCGCGAGTCCCGCTACTGCGCTCAGCGTCCTGTCAACGGCTGGGTCGTCGAGGTACATCGTCACGCCCTCCCAGAGGATGAAGGCCGGCGAGTCCGGGTCGAACCCGTGTTCCTCGAGCGATGCCAGCCAGGACTGCTGGTTGAAGTCGGTCGGCGCGAAGACGACGTGGCCGCAGTCGACGCCGCCGGCGCGCAGGGCCTCGACCTTGGCCTCCTGCGTCGGCGGCTCGTCGACTTCGAAGCATCTCGACGCCTCGCCGCCGTCCCGCCCGCCCGACGCGCGCAGGTCCGCCCCGTCCGGCAACGGTCCGTACGAGCGAGTGTCCCAGCCCGCGCCGAGCACGACGAACTGCCGGATCGGACTGTCGGCGACGGCCGCGGCGGCGACGGCGTTGTCGAAGAAGTGCGTGCGATGACTGATGAAGGTCATCATCGTCGACGGTCGCGGGCCCGGGTACGCGAGGAACGAACCCCGGAAGCCGCTCCACCGCGCCGCCAGAACCAGGGTGTCCATCATCAGCCGCAGGACCAGGGGCGACAGCGCGGGGAGGTGCGGCGCGATCCGCTCGGCCGCCGCGTCGTTGCGGCTCGTGACGTGGTGGAGCAGCAGCCGTGCCATGTACGGCTCGTAGGCCGTCCCCGAGATGCCGCGCGGCTTGTTAACGAAACGGACCCGGAACGTGTAGACCAGCGATCCGATGAGCTGGAGGGGGGAGAACACGACCTCCAGAAGAGCGAAAAGCAGGACGCTCACCGGCCGCTCTCCCCAGTCGACTCCAGACGGGCGTCGTCCCGCGCGTCGATGCCACTCGGAAATGACTCGCACACGCGTCGCCAGAAGGGATGCATTGCTCGTCGAATGCAGCGGGGCGTTCGGTCGGGCTACTGGTCCGTGGTCGTCCGCGCGACGCCGGACAGCTCTCCGAGCCGCTCGCCGGTGCTGTCGCCGAACTTCTCCGCCGGCACGCCCAGCGTGTTGAGCAGCGTCAACTGCAGGTTCGTCAGCCGCTGGGCGCCGGCCGGATACCTGAGATGGCGGCCGCCCGCGATGCGTCTGCCCGCCCCGCCGGCCAGCAGCAGCGGGAGGTTCCGGGAATCGTGCCGGTTCCCCTCGCTGATCGCGCTGCCGTACAGGATGACCGCGTTGTCGAGCACCGAACCCTCGCCGTCGGCGGTCGCCGCCAGCTTGTCGAGAAAGTAGCCGAGCAGCGAGACGTGGTAGGTGTTGATGCGCTGCAGCGAGGCGATCTTCTTTCTGTCGCCGCCATGGTGCGAAATCGGGTGGTGCGAGTCCGAGACGCCGATCTGCGGGTACGTCGCACCGCTCTGTTCCCGGCCGATCTGGAACGTGATGACGCGCGTCGAATCGGTCTGGAACGCGAGCGCCTGCATGTCGAACATGGTTTCCGACCTCCGCATCGGGAAGCGATTGACCGCCATCATAGCCCCCTGCGGAGCACGATTCCACCACTTTCGCATCCTGAACGGCCGGAACCCTGCCCATGGCGGGGCACGCGCCAACCGAACTCCAGCCGCGGCGGGTTGCTCGCGGAGCAGGACGATGCAGCGGAGCTGCTTGCGCCCGGAGAGAGTTTCACGTAGACGTCCCTTGCGCGCGAGTCGAGCCGATCGAGCGCACCGAGCAGGGCGGCGGCCTGCTCGGGCGTGTGCCACTGCCTGGTGTCGCCCCCTGCGATGTCCGCGGCGTCGCCGCGTCCCGTGTTGCGGCGGCGCCACGCGTCTGGCCGACCGCGACCACAAGTCGCCGACTGCGGCGCGGACTTGACGGCTGCAGTCGCGTGGGCGAGCTTGATTCGTGGCAGGGGCGCGTGCAGCGCAGGCCGCGAGACTTGGATCGGGCCGCCAGGATTTTGAACGAGCACTTGTCGATGCAACAAGGAGGAGGTTTGCTATGACGGCCAATGCGCTCTCCAGAGGTCGTGGTGAGCCGTACGATCGGTTGGTGCGCGCCAGGAGGAGCTGATTCTGAACGTGACCGAGCGCCTGACGGAGGCGCTGTGTGAGACGGGTGTGACGAAGGCAGAACTGGCGCGACGCCTGGGTCGGACGCCGGGTTTTGTGTCCCAGGTGTTCGGGGGTGGAAGGAATCTCACCCTCAGGACCATTGCTGACATTGCGACCGCATTGTCTCTTCGGCCGTCGTTCGAGTTGGCCCCGGACTCTGAGCCTGTGTCCGAGCCTGTTCCGTACGAAGGCTGGCACTGGACGCCACGGTTGGCGAAGACCGACCCCATGCGCCCGGTGTCCGTGTCGTTGGTGGTGCAGGATCACGCGTTCGTTGCGCGCGCCGCGTAGAAGCTCCGGCAGGTGCCGATGGTGATGTTGTAAATGGTTGACCTGTCAAGGATTGTTTCGGTCGTGGAGATCGACAATGTAAGGCTCTGCGAGTCTTGCTGCCGGTCTGCGGTCCGACCATCTGAGATCGCGGAGGCCATTCGGATGAAGACCTCACGCGATGCCGCGATCGTCAAGGAACCTGGGGACGATGGATCGCTCCAGATTTGAGGTGGCTTTCAGTCTGGAGGTGCACAGTCAAGGCGACGACGAGGATCTACAAGCCGAAGTTCGCGGGACGTTCGGGTTGTCATATAAGATTCCGACCGGCGAGAGTTTCTCGTCCGAGGAATTGACGGCGTTTGCTGGGATCAATGCCGTGTTCAACGCGTGGCCGTACTGGCGCGAGCTGGTTCAGGCGTCGCTAGCTCGCATGTCCATGCCCACCCTGACGGTGCCTGTGTTCCGATTGTCGCCTGGAGATACCGCTGAGGACCCCGTGGAGGCCCCGGAGCCAGACGGCGATGGTGATGTCCACGATCCGAGTTGATCAGTCCTGCGGAGGAGAGATAAGGGGCAGAAGAGAGGGACGCGCAGCGTTGGGTCAACCGGGCCACCCGGCCCACGTTGACCGAGCGGCCCGAGGGCTTCCGCAACCGGGAGTATAGCTGCGATGCTCGGCATCACAGAGGAAACCACGCGGGTGCACCTCAGGAACATCTTCGCGAAGCTGGGCACGCGGGATCGGACCGCCGCGGTGCATGTCGCGTTGCGCCGGGGCATCCTGCACATCGGGCTGATGCGCGCCCCACGAGCGCGTCGGGAGTTCGCTGCCCGGAACTTCGGCGTCGCAAGCTCCCGGCGCGTCTTTATACGGGTCGGGGGGCCGAACGGCGATGGTCACGGCCCTTCCGGCACGTAGATGATCTCCCCGCTGTCCAGTTGGTAGGCGATGCCGACCCGCCGCCCGCGACGGCCCGCGGCGTCGTTCACGTCCTCGGCCCGATAGCGGGTGATCTCGCCGGCCTCCTGCGTGATGATCTCCATCTCCGTCGTGCCGGGGTTCTTGACCATCGTGAAGTCTTCCTGCGTGAGGAACTCCGTCAACTGCCAGCGGCTGACCATGGCGACCATGAGCGCCACGGCGAAGACCATGGCGACGTCGAACAGGTTCGCGATGGCGCCGAGCGGGTCGGTGTCGTCATGAAGCGAAGCTCCGAGTCTCCGCCGCCGTCTCCTGCCTGCCATCCCGGCCTCCTTGTGCGTGTTGGATGTCCGTTCGCCGATAGCCGAGGACGGCCCACCCCCCAATGAACGACTACCCTTCTTCGTGCGTGGACGTCCGTTCGCCGACGAGCCCGCTCACGAACTCGAGATCGTTGAGCGCCTCGCCGTGCCAACGCTGTTTCGCCTGCTGGACGGCGAAGCCGATGCCGCCGACGAAGAGGCCCACGACCGTGGTGGAGAAGGCCACCTGCAGGTTCTCGGCCATCGCCGCGATGTCCCCGGCGGCCAGTCCCACCAGCGCCGGTCCCATCGGGATGAGCGTTCCCATCAGGCCGAGCATCGGGCCCAGCCGGGCCATGGTCCGCGCCGTCGCGAGGTCCTCCTCGCAATCCGCCTCGAAATCGGCGAGCGCCTTCTCGCGCTGCGCCGCCGACCGGCCGTGGTCGAGCAGGCGCCCGATGGCCGGCTTCCACCGCGGCTCGGGGGGCAGGTCGGCGCCGCGGAGAACGGCCTCCACGTTGTCGCGGTCGAGTCGGTCGAGCAGCGGCCGCAGCGCGGATCGAAACCGGAGCCGCGACAGCCAGGCGCCGTAGGTGCGTCCGGCGAGCAGCAGCGATCGGGCGAAGAGTATCAGCAGCAGGACGACGACCGGGACCAGCAGTCCGGTCGAGAGCAGATACAGGGTGCGTGTCAACAGTTCCATGGGCTCACTCTGCGCCGCGGTCTGGCTCCGAGGGCACCCTCTTATCCCGGACTGGATGCGTCAACCGCTCCACGGGCTCACTCTGCGCCGCGGCGCAGGCGCCGGCGATGGCTCCGGTAACCGATGAGGGTCCCGAGGGCCGCGGCGCCGGCGACGACGGCGTGGGGTCCGGTTTCGAGCGCCGCCGTCGTGCTCTCCACACCCCCCTGCAAGGCGAACGCGGTCAGTCCGGCGGCCAGCATCACCTGGGCGGCGTGCACGAGCAGGCGCAGCTCGGTCCGCAGATCCCGATCCGGAAGGAGCCGTCGAATACCCTCGCTCCCCGCCAGACCTGCGACGACGACGGCGCCGCACAGCGCCAGGGCGGTCGTCGAGAAGGACCATTCCGACGCCGCGTGAAACGCCTTCATCTCCAGGTAGAACAGCGCGAGCGCCGGGACGACGCCGACGTGGTGCGCCGCCAGCCGCCGGAACCGGTGCAACGGCGGGCCGTGCCGCGCACGCAGCAGCACGGTGGCCCCGGCGCAACCGAGGACGCCGTCCAGCGCCAGCAGCGCCGCCAGCGTCTGGACGGCGGCGCCGTCCAGGCCGCCGATGAAGGCGGACAGGCTCTGGCGCACGGCGACCGGGTGCACGGCGTAGGCGCTGGCCGCCGCCGCCGCGACGGCCAGCAACCGCCCCCAGGCACGCTCGATGAACGCCAGTGCCAGCAGGAACAGGACGACGCCCGTTCCCGCGACGACGTCGAGTACCGCCTCCATGATTCGCGCGTGTCAGGATACCTGCCTGCGCGGCGACGAACGAGGCCCCGTCTCAGCGCCCGGTTTCGCCGCCGCGGCCGATACGGATCAGTTCACGGCCCGTCCTGACGAGCAACCCGCCGTCGACGGCGGCAGTTCCGTACACGCGCTCGGAGACGGTCAGGAAGTTCCTGGCCAGCTCGATCGGCTCGGTCGCGTCCGCGGCGAAGACCGAGGCCGCGCCGTCGGTCCCGAACACGTAGACCCGGTCTCCGTTGACGATCGGCGTCGCCCACGCGCCCGACGCCAGGCGCGTTGCCCACCGCGACCGGCCCGAATCCAGCTCCAGGCAGCGGATGACGCCCCGGGAGTTGATGAAGTAGATCGCCTCGCCGGTCACGACCGGCGACGACATCGAAGCGGTCGCGCTGCGGCCGCGCCAGAGCACCTGCTCCTCCGGCAGCCGCCCCCTGCGCCCGATGGGCAGAGTGAGGTTGGAGCGAGAGTCCGACGACGGGACGACGATGCGCCTCCCGGCGAGGACCGGCGACGGGAGCCTGTTGCCGGAGAGGCCGTCGATCCACCAGACCCGTCCGCCGGTTCCCGCGTCGTACGCCTCGACCGTGCCGTCGATGCTGACCACCACGAGCTCGCCGCCCTTCCAGGGCACGACGATCGGCGTCGTCCAGGAAGACGCCGCGGGGCGGTCCGTCTTCCACCGCGTCTCACCGGTGGCCGAATCGAGGGCCAGCAGGTACGACGGTCCGTCGTGGGCGGCCAGGACGAACAGCGCCTCGTCGTTGCCGGTGAGCGAACTGCCGAGGCCGTAGCCCTCGATCTCGCCGTAGTCCGCCTTCAGCGACCGGGACCAGATCGGCTTGCCGTCATGGCTCAGCGCGCCGAGGTCGCCGCTCTCGAACAGGTAGTAGACACGCTCGGCGTCGACCCGCGGCGTCGGGGCGCCCTTGGCCACGAAGTTCGTGACCTCGACGGGCTGGCTCGATGCAAGGGTGTGGCGCCACCGCAGCACGCCGGTCTCCGCGTCGACCGCCTCGACGATCTGCGTCTCCCGACGCGGGCCGTCGACGGCGGTGACGAACACGAGGCCGTCCCACGCCACGGGGCTCGATTGGCCGTAGCCGCTGACCGTGTGCCGCCACGCGAGGTTCTCGTCGTCCGACCAGACCAGCGGCAGATCGCGGGCCTGGCTGTGACCGAACGCCGCTCCCCGAAAGCCGGGCCAGCGCCGGGCGCCGGCGAACCGAGGCCGGTCGCCTGCCGAGCCCTCCGCCCGCCGCGGCTGCTCTCCTGCATGCACGTAGAGCACGTCGCCGACGTACGCGCCGGACGCGTCCGACGACGCGTGCGGGAGGGGCGGCGCGGTCTCGGGCGGCGCGGCCGGCAACAAGGGGGACTGGGCGTGCGCCGTCACGCCGGCGCCATCGCCCGCGCCTGCTCCGCCCGCCAGGATGACCGCCATCACGGTTGCCGTAGAGATGCGTCGCATGGTCGTCTCCAACTATCGAACGGTTCGTGTTTCCGGGTTGCGCCGAAGGTCCGCGCGCGCCCGTCAGGTCGTGCTCCGGCGCCGCAGGACGAGCAGCGCGATCGCGAGCAGACCGGCGACGATGGCTGCGCCCAGGTAGGCCAGGCGTCGCGCGGGCGGCTGGCTCGCCGGCGCATCGGCCGGCTGCGTCTCGGCCTCCTGCTCCGCCAGGACGACGCTCGCCTCGGTCAGCTCGACGCTCGACGTCAGCGCCCGCTGCAGCTCGCTCCGATAGCTCGCCGCGAGGTCCGGCGGGGCCTGCTCGGCGATGAACGACGCCAGGGCCGCGTTGTCGCAGACGAACCCGCTGCAGCCCGCCTCGAACTCCTCCACCAGTTGGGTGTGCAGTTCCGCCAGCACCTCTACCTGCCGCGCCGAGGCCTCCCAGTAGCCCTTGCGCACCGTCTCCAGCATCACTGCCGTCATCTCCTGCAGGGCATACGGGTTCTCGCGCCGGAAGAACCCCTCGACGCCGAGGTCGTAGCGGTCGTCGACGTACACCTCGTACAGCTCGTTCCAGAGCGTGTCGTCGATGGCGGCCGGCTTCATCACGTTCCATCCGTAGGTGTTGCGGAACGTCTCGGCGAACTGCTCGGCCGACGAGGCGCCGCCCTCCTGCAGCTCGGCGATGTAGGCCGGGTTCAGCAGCGTCGACCGCGCTTCGGTCCAGACGGTCTCGTTCAGGTCGGTCACGCGCGGCCGTTGCGCGTTGCGGAAGTCGTTGAAGTACGCGTCCGCGTCCCGCCCCGTCACGTGGCGGACGGCCATGCTCAGCCCGCCCATGAACTCGTAGACGTGGTCCAGGCTGAGCGCGCCCCAGGTGTGGCTCTCCCGCGGCTGCACGACGATCTCGGTGTCCGCAAGCGCCGCCTCGAAGATGCCGTCGGCGTAGAAGCTCCAGAGCTCGCCCTCGTCGTAGACGGCGCCCATGTTGCGCAGGTACTGGCCGGCCACCTCGGCGTCGTCCTCCCAGCGGTCGCCCCGCTCGACCATCTCCATGATGGCGGTGCCGTAGTTGCCGTTCACCCCGCCGAAGACACGCAGCGTGGAGTAGCGGCGCGCGTCCGCCGGCGAGAGGCCCTTCTCCTTCATTACTTCCTCGGCGCGCAGGCGTCCCGCGTGGACGAAGTTGGCGTGCGCGTCCGCGTCCCGCGCTTCGGCCGCCATCGCGACGGCGCGGTTGATCAGCGCGAGGCGGGAGGCGGCGAGGTCCCGGAGCTGGCCGGCGGTCTGGACGACGACGTCGATGCGGGGCCGGCCGAGGTCGGCCGCCGGCGTCAGGCGCAGGTCCGCGACCCGCCCGAACGGGTCCCAGACCGGCTCGACGCCGAGCAGGTAGAAGATCTGCCCGATGGTGGCGCCCTCGGTGCCGATGAAGTCGCTCGGCCAGAGGGTGAACGCGACCTTCCTGGGATACGCGTCGTGCCGGTGCCGGTGCTCGTCGAGCAGCGCCTCCGCCAGCCCTCGTCCCACCGTCCACGCCTCCTGCGAAGGCGTCTTCTCGGCGTCTATGGAAAAGAGGTTGCGCCCCGTCGGAACCGCGTCCGGATTGACGATCGGGTCACCCCCGGGCGAAGGCTCGACATAGCCGCCGGCGAGCGAGCGCGCCACGCTCCGCAGCTCCAGGTCCGAGCTCTCGCGCAGGCCGTGCCGGTGCCGGTCGATGCCGGCCACGCTCGTTTCCAGCGTCAGGATTGCCCGGGCGAGCTCCGCGTCCCGGGCGGCGCGCTCCTGCAGCTCGATCGCCGCGGCGCGGCCGGCGTCGTCGAGTCGCCGGTCGAACGCCGGGTCGTCGAGAATCTTCCGCAGGCGATCCGCCGCCGGCGCGTCGACGTCCCGAAGCTGGCCGCGCAGCGCCGCGCGGTGCTCCCGGTAGAAAGTGGTCGCTTTCAGCGCCCGCTCGATGTCCTCGCGCTTGGCCGTCACCAGTCCGCCGGCCGATTCGTGGCCCCAGGCCCGCCCGAGCGCCTCGACCTGCGGCGCCTCGAGGGCGAACGCCAGTCGCTCCGCCGCCAGCCGCCGCTTCTCCTCCTCGACGCGGTCGACGAGCCCCGGGTCCTTCAGCAGGGCGAAGGTCCGCTCGCGGAGCGCCGCGTCCTGCATCGCCTCCAGCAGGGCGAACACGTCCGGGTCCTGGGCGATTTCGAGCGCCTCGGCCATCGGCGGGATGACCGTGGTCTTCGCGCGCTCGAGCTGCGCCGGATCGAGGATCTGCGACGTCCGCGCGAACTCCTGCTCCGATTGCAGCCGCTCGACGAACTCCACGTTGCGCGGGTGGGGCAGGATGCGCGCCACCAGGTCCTCCAGCTCGCCGGCGCGGGATTCCGACACGCTCGCGTCCCGCCGGGTGCGGGTCCCCGCGCCCATCGAGATGAAGCCGCGGATGATGTCGTCGTCCGACGGCCGGCGCGCCGCTTCCCGCCAGGCGTGGGCGTGCCGCAGGTCGGCGTCAGGCACCAGGTCGGAGAGCACCGTCCCGGCGTCCCGGCCCGCCACGCGCCGCGCATAGGCGCTGCGCGCGCGCCGCCGATAGCGGCGGTCGAAGAACACCTCGTCCTCCAGATCGGCGTCGGCGACCGCACCCTTGACGGCGTCGATGCGGGCGAGGGCGTAGGCGATCGGATCGATTGCCATCAGCTCCGCCGTCGCGTCGATCTCCGCCGCCGTGAAGGCGTTCCCGAGGGTGTATAGCCCCTGGGCGACCTTCTCCCCGTCGATGGTCTCGACGTGGTTGCTCAGGCGGAACATCTCGTCCGCCGACCACGCCGCGTCGGGATCGAGGCCGAGGTCCACGTGCAGGCTCATCTCCGTCGCCAGGCGCCGGATCGTGCGCGCATGCTCCGCCCGGACCGGGCCGTCGGCCGCGTTGCGGAAGCTGTCGAGCCGGTTCCGCAGCGGACGCAGCCCCTCGTACAGCCCGCTCTCCATGAACGGCGGCGTCAGGTGGGTCACGGTGGCCGCGTAGGAGCGCCGCTTGGCGATGATTCCCTCCCCCACGTTGCTCATAACGTAGACGTAGACGTGCGGGAGCCCGCCGACGAGGGCGTCCGACCAGTCGAAGGCCGACAGGGCGATCTGCTTCCACGGCGTGAACTCCAGGCTGCCGTGGGTGCCGAAGTGCATGACGGCGTCGGCCTCGAAGGCGTTCCGGGTCCACAGGTAGGACGCCACGTAGGGGTGCGGCGGCGCCTTGCGCGCGCCGTGCACGAGCCGGAACGTGTCGTCGCCGACGCCCGGCAGGGGCTGCGGCAGGATCACGACGTTGCCGAACTCCACCCGGGCCACCGCCAGCGCGGTCTCCTCGCCTTCGCCGACCGTCATGTACTCGCCGGGGGCCGGTCCGTACTGCTCGACGACGGCGTCGCGCATGTCCGGCTCGAGGGTTTCTTCCACCCACGCGGCGTACTCCGCGGCCGGGACCAGCGCCGGGTCCCCCGAGGCCAGGAACTCCTCGAACGCGCCGCGGGCGTAAGGTCCGAGCACCGGCCCCTTCGTCTGGACGAGCTCCCGGAACTCGTCGTCCGTCTCGGGGAGTCCGTCGACCGTGTAGCCGGCGTCGCGCAGCGAGCGCAGCAGGTTCAGCAGGCTCGGCGCGACCTCCATGCTGCCGGCCGTCATCGCGTTCTTGCCGGGTCCCTTGTAGTAGTAGATGGCCACGCGCTTGTCGCGGTTCGGCTTCGCCTTCAGCGCCAGCCAGCCCTCCACGAGGTCGCAGAACGTGTCGAGGCGCTCCGGCAGCGCGTCGAAGATCTCGTAGCCGTCCGCGTCGGTGAACTGCGCCGCCACCGCGTAGGGCGCCACGCCCCCGTCGAGCTCGGGCAGGACCACGCTCATCGTGAGCATGGCCCCGGCCATTCCCTGCTGGTCGGTCACCCAGTCGTCGTGGTTCTGGAACACCGACACCGGCGTCAGCATGGGGATGTCGCGCTCCCGCAGCCACGCGATCGCCTCGTCGGCGCGGCCCAGGGTGAGCCGGCCGTGCGGCATCAGGATCACCAGGTCGGGCGCGATCCGCCGGAGAAAGTCGAGGCGCTTCTCGGTGCTGACCAGCGGGTAGACGTTCCACGTGCGGCCTTCGAGCGCGCGGATGAACGCGTCGACGTGATCCCGGTTGGCGTTGAAGGGACCGGGCACGCTCGTGAGCAGGGCGATTTTCGGGGCGCCCGGCTTCGCGAGTCCCTGCGCGTCGTAGTAGGCGTCGAACGCGTCGACGGTCTCGAACGTCAGGTCGTCGTCCAGATGGAACAGGACGTCCATGGAACGCTCGACCGGAGGCTGCACCGGATCGGAACGGAACGACTTGCCGTCGAGCTCCGCGCGCGAGAAGTTGAGCAGCCGCGCGTAGTTCTCGGCGCCCCCGAACTCGAGGTAGCCGTTGGCGGCGTCGAGCTGCGCGCCGCGCAGGTTGGTGACGTCGAGGGCCGGGTTCGTGGCTCCCTGCACGAACAGGCGCGCGCCGCGGCGGCCGGCTTCCCGAAGGTGCGCGAGCTGCGTCTCGTCGAGCCGCAGGCCGCGTCCGAAGACGTAGACGACCGGATAGTCGGCGGCCCGGTCCAGCGCCGCCAGGTCCAGCGGTTCGATGCGCACCGCTCCGTGCGGGCGCGCGCGTTCGATGCGGGCGAGCTGGAAGCCGGGGAAGTTGACGAAGGCGATCCGGGTCACCGCGAGATGGCGCTGGTAGGCGGCGAAGCCGCTCCAGAGCACCGCCGCCGCGAGCAGCGCCGCCGCGATCCGCTTGCGATGGGACCACAGTGCCGCTGCACGCATCCGCATTCGTGTCCGTTCCGTCATTGCAGTCATTGGAGTTCCTTGCTTGCACCAGGAGCCTTGAACAGACGCTGGGTCGGCCGGAGATAGTGGCCACGCGTCAGAGTGTGCTCCGCAGCCTCCGCAGGACGAACAGCGCGACCAGGAACAGGCCTGCGACGAGGAGTGCGCCCAGCCAGGCCCGGCGCTCCGCGCTCGGCCGGGTCGCCGGCGAGTTCGCCTGCCGGGGCTCGACCTCCTGTTGCTCCGACAGGACGATGCCGGCCTCGGTCAACTCCACGCTCGGCGTCAGGTTGCGCTGCAGTTCGCTCCGATAGGCTGCAGCGAGATCGGCCGGCGCCTGTTCGGCGATGAAAGACGCCAGCGCCGCGTTGTCGCAGACGAACCCGCTGCAGCCCGCCTCGAACTCCTGCACGAGGCGCGTGTGCATCTCGGACAGCACCGCGACCTGCCGCGGCGAAGCGTCCCAGTAGCCCTTGCGCACCGTCTCGAGCATCACCGCCGTCATCTCCTGCAGGGCATACGGGTTCTCGCGCCGGAAGAACGCCTCGACGCCGAGGTCGTAGCGGTCGTCGACGTACACCGCGTACAACTCGTTCCAGAGCGTGTCGTCGATCGCGGCCGGCTTCATGACGTTCCACCCGTAGGTGTTCCGGAAGGTCTCGGCGAAGTGCTCGGCCGACGACGCGCCGCCCTCCTGCATCTTGCCGATGTAGGCCGGGTTCAGCAGCGTCGATCGGGCCTCGGTCCACACGGTCTCGTGCAGATCCGTCACGCGCGGCCGGTGCATGTTGCGGAAGTCGTTGAAGTACGCGTCCGCGTCCTTGCCGGTCACGTGGCGGACGGCGAGGCTGAGTCCGCCCATGAACTCGAATACGTGGTCCAGGCTGAGGGCGCCCCAGGTATGGCTCTGCCGGGGCTGCACGACGATCTCGGTGTCCGCGAGCGCCGCCGCGAAGAGGCCGTCGGCGTAGAAGCTCCAGAGCTCGCCCTGGTCGTAGACGGCGCCCATGTTGCGCAGGTACTGTCCGGCCACCTCGGCGTCGTCTTCCCAGCGGTCGCTCCGTTCGACCATCTCCATGATGGCGGTGCCGTAGTTGCCGTTCACCCCGCCGAAGACGCGCAGGGTGGAGTAACGCCGCGCGTCCGCGGGCGAGAGTCCCCTCTCCTTCATCACCTCCTCGGCGCGCAGGCGCCCCGCGTGGACGAAGTTGGCATGACCGCCCGCGTCGCGCGCTTCGGCCGCCATCGCGACGGCGCGGTTGATCAACGCGAGGCGGGAGGCGGCCAGGTCCCGGAGCTGGCCGGCCGTCTGGACAACCACGTCGATGCGCGGCCGGCCGAGGTCGGCCGACGGGATCAGGCGCAGATCGCCCACGCGGCCGCGCGGATCCCAGACCGGCTCGACGCCCAACAGGTAGAAGATCTGGCCGATCGTCGCGCCCTCGGTGCCGATGAAGTCGGTCGGCCAGAGCGTGAAGGCGACCTTCTTCGGATACGCGCCGTGCCGCCGCCGGTGCTCGTCGACGAGCGAGTCCCCCAGCCTGCGTCCCACTGCCCACGCTTCCCGGGACGGCGTCCTCTCGGCGTCGATCGAGTAGAGGTTGCGGCCCGTGGGGACGGCGTCCGGATTGACGATCGGGTCACCTCCGGGCGACGGCTCGACGTAGCCGCCGTCCAGAGCACGCACCACGCTCGAGAGCTCCAGATCCGAGCTGTCGCGCAGGCCATGCCGGTGCCGGTCGATGCCGGCGATGCTCGCCTCGAGCGCGAGAACCGGTTGAACGAGCTCCGAGGCTCCGTGCGCCGCCTCGAGGTCCGCCGGGGCAACGAGCGCGGACAGCACCGTTTCGACGCTTTCTCCCCGTGCTCGCCGGGCGTAGGCGCGCCGCGCGGGCTGGCGGTAACGGCGCTCGAAGAGCGCCGCGTCATCGAATGGATCGCCTTTGACGAGGCCCTTGGCGCTGTCGATGCGGGCCAGGCCGTAGGCGATTGGATCGATCGCCATCAGCTCGGCCGTCCGGTCGATCTCGCCATCCGAGAAGGCCTTTCCCAGCGTGTAGAAGCCCTGCACGACTTTCGCCCCGTCGATGGTCTCGACATGGTTGCTCAGGCGAAAGAAATCGTCGTCCGACCACTCCGCCTCACTGTCGAGGCCAAGGTCCACGTGCAGGTCCATGGCTGCCGCCAGGCGCCGGATGGTCCGGGCATGCTCCGTCCTCACCGGGCCGTCCGCGGCATTGCGGTAGCTGTCGAGCCGGTCGCGCAGCGGGCGCAGGCCCTCGTAGAGGCCGCCCTCCATGAACGGGGGCGTCAGGTGCGTGACGGTGGCGGCATAGGAGCGCCGCTTGGCGATGATCCCCTCGCCGACGTTGCTCATGATGTAGAGGTAGATGTGCGGGATCCCGCCGATCAGCGCGTCCGACCAGTCGAATGACGACAGAGCTATCTGTTTCCAGGGCCTGAACTCCAGGCTGCCATGCGTGCCGAAGTGGATCACCGCGTCGGCCTCGAAGGCGTGCCGGGTCCACAGGTACGACGCCGCGTACGGATGCGGGGGCGGTTCCAGCGTTCCGTGCACCAGGCGGACGTATCGTCGCCCACGCCCGGCAACGGCTGCGGGAGGACGACCACGTTGCCGAACGCCACGCGGGCAACGGCCAGAGCGGTGTCGTCGTCGTGGCGGACCGTCATGTACTCTCCCGGCGCGGGTCCGTAGCGGGCGGCCATCGCGTCCCGCATCGTCGGCGCGAGGTCCTCGTCGATCCATTCCGCATACTGTTCCGCCGAAACCAGCGCCGGGTCCCCCTTGGCGACGTAGTCCTCGAATGCCCCGCGCGCATAGGGTCCGAGCACGGGCCCTCGCGCCTGGACGAGCTTCCAGAACTCCTCCTCGGTTTCCGGCAGGCCCTCGACCGTGTATCCGGCGTCCCGAAGCGTGCGCAACAGGTTCAGGAGGCTCGGCACGACCTCCATGTTGCTCGCTGTCATCGCGTTCTTGCCGGGGCCCTTGTAGTAGTAGATCGCCACGCGCTTGTCGCGGTTGGGCGTGGCCTTCAACGCTAGCCAGCGTTCGATCAGGTCGCAGAAGGTGTCGAGCCGCCGGGGTATCGCGTCGAAGATCTCGTAGCCGTATTCGTCCTCGAACTGCGCCGCGACCGCGTAGGGGGCCACGCCGCCGTCGAGCTCCGGCAGCACGACGCTCAACGTCAGCAAGCCGCCCGCCATGCCTTGCTGATCGGCGACCCAGGCGTCGTGGTTCTCGAAGACGGACAGGGCGGTCAACATCGGGATGTTCCGCTCCCTGAGCCACGCGATCGCCTCGCGGGAGCGTCCCCGGGCGAGCCGGCCGTGCGGCATCAAGACCACGAGATCCGGCTCTATCTCCCGCAGGAAGTCGAGGCGCCGGTCGGTGCTCGCGACCGGGAAGACGTTCCACTGACGCGCTTCGAGCGCCCGGATGACGGCATCGACGTGATCGCGGTTCGCATTGAAGGGACCGGGCACGCTGGTGAGCAGGGCGATCGTCGGGGCGTCCGGTTTCTCGAGGCCCTGCGCCTCGTAGTAGGTACGGAACGCAGCCACCGTCTCGAACGTCAGGCGGTCGTCCAGGTGAAAGAGGACGTCCATGGCCCGCTCCGCGGGAGGCTGCACCGGATCGGAGCGGAACGACTTGCCGTCGAGCTCGACGCGCGAGAAGTTGAGCAGCCGGGCGTAGTTCTCCGTGCCGCCGAACCTGAAGTAGCCGCTGACGTGCTCGAGTTGCCGGCCCTGCAGGTTGGTGATGTCGTGCTCGGGATTCGTGGCGCCGCGAACGTACAGATGCACGCCGCGGCGCCCGGCCTCGCGAAGCTGCTCGATGTGCGTTTCGTTCAGCTCCAGCCCGCGACCGTGGACGACTACGACCGGGTAGGACGCCGCGCGGTCGAGAGCGTCCAGGGCGAGCGGCTCGATACGGATCGCCTGGTTCCCCTTTGCTCTCTCGAGGCGGGCGAGCTGGACGCCCCGGAAATTGACGAACGCGATCCGGGTGGCGGCGAGATAGTGCTGATAAATCCCGGCGGCGGTTCCGAGCGCCGCCGACGCGAGCGCCGCCAGCAGGATCGTCTTCCGGTGCGGCTTGCGCAGTCGCGGAAGCGTCCCTTTCAGTCCCGTCGTTGCAGTCGTCATCCTGCTCCTCGCCTTTCACGGCGGACTCCTGAACACCGTCGTCTGCGCAAGGCCGTTCTCCGGCGCAGCCTCCTGAAAGCGTCCTCCTGCGTCAGCGCTCCTGCAACGCAGATTCCTAGAACGGCGTCACCGAGAGACTCACCGAGACCAGCCGGGCCGCCGTCGGACTCCCCAGGGACTCTTCGTAATAGGCGTCCATCACGTTCAACACCTGAACGCCCACTCGGACGTCATCGTTCGGACGCAGATAGAGTCCGAAATCGGTGCGGGAGTACCGGTCGAGCCAGACCGGCCGGCCTCGTGACGTCTGGAAGCGTTCGTCGACCCACCGTTGATCGATGGATCCGGTCAGGCGCCAGGAGCCCAGCGAAGCACCGAGCCGGATGCCCAGGTTGACCTTGTGCTGCGGCACCCGGGCCAGCGGGTCTCCGGTCGCCAGGTCCTCGCTGTCGGTGTAGGTGTAGTTGGCGTAGTAGTCCAACCAGTTGGCGGCCTGCCCGTTCGCCACCAGCTCGACGCCGGCCGAGCGGGCCTCGGCGACGTTCACCCAGTCGAAGTGGCTGCGGTCGGTCGAGATCACGAGCTGGACGAGGTCCGTCATGTCGTTGTAGAAGACGTTCATCTCCGTCCGGAATGCGCGGTTGATCTCGTGCTGGATGCCCCCGTCGAACGAGGTGATGTACTCCGGTTCGAGATCCGGGTTCGGGAAACCGGGCGTGGTGCCGTGGAAGACGACGTTCCCGAACAACTCGGACAGGCTCGGCGCCCGAAACGCTCGGCCGGCGGACGTGCGGACGCGCGTGGACTGCGTAAACGCGTACAGCAGTGCGACTTTCGGCGAGCCGACCGATCCGAACCGGGAGTGGTAGTCGAAACGCAGACCGGGGACCAGCCGCAGCCCTTTCGTCACGTCCCATTCGTCCTGCACGTAGGCCGCCGCGACGTGGAACCGTTCCCGGGACCCGTCCGACAGGGGGAAGACCTGTCCGATGGGCGGATCGCGCACGATGGTGACGGCTGGATTCAGAGCACCGGCCGCCAGAAGCCCGGCCCGCAGGCCCGCGGCTTCCTCCGCGAGAGCCGCGTCCGAACCGAGCAGGTTGGTGCGGTCGGCGATGACGCTGTCGCCGAACGTGCCGCGGTCGTGGGCGTACGTCGCCCCCAGGACGACGGAGTGGTTCACGTCTGGCGTCCAGGTGAGCTGTGGCTCGACGAGCAGGCTCCGGATGTCCGTATCCCGCTCGGTAAACGCGGCGAACGGGTGCATGCCGCGCTCGACGGACTCGCTGAAGCCCGATCCGGGGAGCTCGACGATCGTCGTCTGCCGTGTCGGCGTGCGCGTATAGTTCTCGTGAGCAATGCGTTGATTCGACACGCGCTGACTGAACTTGAGCTGGGCCGACAGCGGCCCGGCGCCGCGATGCCGCAGGATGCCGCCGAGATTGACCGATGTGGACGTTCGGTTCTCGTTGACGGTTGCCGGCAGGCGCGTCGTGACGTCCAGTCCGGTCGTGTACCGCGAGATCCGCGGCAGCAGGGTCAGGTTCCAGGCGTCGGCCAGGGAGAAATCCAGCCGACTGCTCACGCGCAGATCGTCGTAGCCGACGTTGCGCAGCGGTACTGCCGTGGAACCGCTCATTCGCGTCTCGCGGTTGTAGACGTTGTCGATCTTGCGGCGATCCGCCGTCAACGAATAGGCGACGGGTCCCGATTCCCCGTGCGCGGACGCGCCGAGCTGGTGGTAGCCGGCGTTCCCGCCGCTCGCGAAGAAGTCGACGGCCGGAGGGCCGTCGCCGCGCCGCGTGATGGCATTGATGGCCCCGGCGAAGGCGTTGGCGCCGTACAGGCTCGAGAACGGCCCGCGGACGACCTCGACCTGCTCCACCGACGCCACCGGGACGAGGTTCAGCTCGGCCAGCGTGCCCGTGCCCAGGTCGTTGGCCGGGAGCCCGTCAACCAGAAAGAGCGCCCGCTTGGTGCCCGGGACGCCGCGCAGGATGAGCATCGAGTTGGCCCGCGCGGCCATCCCCGATCGCTCCACGAAATCGATGCCCGGGGTTCCGCGCAGGAGGTCCTGCAGGTTGCGGGCTGGCGACGCCTCGATGGTCTCCGCGTCGAGAATCGAGACGCTGGCCGCGACGTCGCTGACCGCTCGCTCGGTCTGGGTCGCGGTCACCACGACGCTCTCCTCGAACTGCAGCACCGGGAGCCGAAGGTCGAGAAGCACGGGTTGCCCGGCCGCCACCGTCACCGGCGACGTGAGCGGCGCGAAGGCTTCCCGCGTCACGGTCAGCCGGTACGCCCCGGCGGGGACGCCGTCGATGGCGAATGCGCCGTCCGCTCCCGTGGTGGCTGACATCGCGGTGCCGTCCAGAACCACCAGCGCGGCCGGCAGCGGCGCTCCGCCGTCCTCGGCCGCGACGATTCCCAGAATCGAGCCGGTCTCTTCCTGAACCGAGCCGGTCTCCTCGAACCCGAAGGCTGGACCCGGGTTCAACGGTCCGGCGGTTGCCGAGGCACTCAAGGCGACAGCCAAGGCTGCTGCATGGCGACGAACACGCATGGAACATCTCCTCCCACGGCCGCTGCGTTCGCGGTTGCGCGCGCCGGCCGAAACTCCAGTCGATCTCGACGATTCGGATAGCTGACGTCCGGCCGATCGCCGGGACCGGCCGAGCCGTCGACGAGATGGGGGAGGTGCTACGCGGGCGGTCCGCGCGTCGCCGGGGTGGCGAGCGCGGCGTCGCAGCCGCTCCGCCGGCAGCTCGGCGCGGCGGCGTGGGTTGCCAGGTCCGGCGCCGCGGGCGCGGGCGCCGTCGTCGTCGTTGCGGGGGAGTGGTGTCGGAGGCAGCAGATTACGCAGTGGTGGTGATCGTCGCCGCCGGCATGCCCTTCGACATGTCCGTGAAAGACGAAGCCGGCCGACGGCAGGGCGCACGCCGCCAGCAGCGCCACGAGAGCGGTCGGCCGGCTCGGCTTCGTCATGGTTCCGGCGTGTCGATGGTTGCCGTCTCGGGGACGGGCGTTCGCGGACCCGATCAGTCGAGATCGACGATGGTGATGGCGTTCCAGTTGTTCATCGGGATGAGCAGCCGGTTCCGCTTCGAGTCGTAGGCCATCGAGGCGGCGCTCGGGATGCCGGACGCCACGACCTCGGCGGCCTCTCCCGGACGGATGCGCGAGACGGTGCCGATCCTGACGCTGGAGACGTACTTCGTGCCGTCGTCCAGAATCACCAGCCCGTCGTTGCCTCCGTCCACCGCGTGCTCGGTCCCGACGAGCTCGCCGTCGGGCGAGAACGTGAGCACGGCGTTGTCGTTGATGTTCACCACGACGACGTTGCCGTCCGGATCGAAGGCGACGCCGTTGGGCCGGGCCAGGGGCGCTCCCTCGACGACGACCGACGCGTCTCCGTCCGGCCCGATCCGGTACACGCGCCAGGTGCCGCTCTCTTCGGTCCCGGTCTGCGTGGCCCAGATGGTGCCGTCCTCGGCGACCTCGATGTCGTTGAAGCGCTGCGCGTCCTCCACGGTGACGCTGCCCCGCGGCGCGCCGCTCTCCATGTCGAACCAGCGCACGACGTTGATGTCGGCCACGTACAGCAGGCCGTTGACGATGTCGCTGCCGAGCGGGTGGTTCAGCGTCAGGCCGTTCCGGTCGACGCCGATCCACTTCAGCGTGTGCGCGCTGCCGTCGGGGTTGATCAGCGAGATGTAGCCGTCGTTCGGGATTACGTCCTGGGCGATCCCGGCGTTGACCGCGACGTACAGGTCGCGGGCCTCGTCGTAGGCCATGCTCTCGGCGAAGCGGAAGCCGCCGTAGGTCCTGGCGTTCGACGAGAGGTCGAGCGGCGCGCCCGCCATGAAGGGCGGATCGGCCGCTTCCTGGGTCTGCGCCCCGGCGGTCGCGGGAGCGGCGGCGCACGCGGCCAGCAGGGCGGTGACCACCATCCCTCGGGAAACGAGCTGTTCTCTGCGAAGACGTGACATGGGTGTTTCCTCCGTTTCGAGCTTTGATTGCGGGAGCGCCCGCGCACGCACCGGCGCCTGTGCGTGCGCCGACGCCGGTCCTGACAAACGGCGATGCGTGAGTGCGTGCGTGTCGCGGGCCGATGCGACGAGGCGGCTACGCGGGCGGCCCGCGCGTGGGACGGATGCCGAGAGCGATCCCCCGTTCGCCGCCCCGGTGGGTGGACACGACGGCGTGCGCGACGAGGTCGGGCGCGGACGACGCCGGTGTGCCGTCCGTGGCGACCCCCGACAGGTGCCGGAAGTGACAGGCTTCGCAGTCCGCGTGGTCGGCGGGCTGCGCGTCGGCGCCGTGCTCGTGGAGAGCGACGCCCACCGACGCGAGCGCGAACACCAGGAGCAGCGCCGCAGCTACTGCCGCCGTCCGCTTCAACGGCACCATCCAACTATTCAGAAGTAAAAGCGAGCGGGAGTCAAGCGCGTCCATCCGGGGCCGGGCGCCGTTGCGCGATCGGCAATCCGTCTCCGCCGGCCCTTGCCGCGCCAGGGCAGTCTCTGGTAGCGTCGAAGGCTGATGGCCAAGGGAGGATCCGTGCACCCCGGGCTCGCACGCCGCGGCCCCGGCTGGCGCGCCTGGTTCGTCGTCCTGGCGATAGCGCTGGCCGGCGCTACGGCCGCCGCGGCCGTCTGCCACGAGGAGCACGCGGCCGACCAGGACTGCGCGGTCTGCCAGCTCCGGCACCAGCCCGCCGCCGAACTCGCCGGATCCTTGCAGGTTGGATTCACGGACGTTCCGGAGCCGCTCGCGCCGGCGGATCCGGCCGCACCCTCTATGGTTGCTCCGCGGTGAAGCGACACAGCAGCGTGTTGTGCGCCTCGATGTCGGCGGTCCAGATCAACCGTGCCCCGTCGCGCCACCCGATCGCATCGTAGCCGCCTCGCGGTCTGACGTCGGCTGCGCTGTGCTCGACCGCTGACGGCCAATCGGCATCGTCGAATCCGTGCCGGCGCCAGCCGTCCGGCTCCGCCATCGCCGCGAACCGGCACGGGCCGACGCCAGGCGCCGGCTCGGCCTCGTCTTCGCAAGCTCGATCGAGCGGGGCGTCGTGGATCACCAGGCATCGCCAGGCGGCATTCGTGACGGCGACCGTCGCTCCCGTGGCGACGTCGGTGAACTGTGCGATGAGTCCGCCATCTCCCATCTGCTGGTTGCTGCGGCCGATGTACTCCAGACCCGTGTCGTCCTGTTTGAAGTCCTTGGCGACGAAGTTCAATTGCAAGGGGTAATCGGCGTTGAAGACGAACGCCTCGGCGTTGAACGACCGCTCCGTCGTGATCGGCGTCGAGTCCTCGATGATCAGGCGATCGCCCAGGTAGAAGGCGAACCAATTGTCGGCCCAGGCCTCGCCCCTGATCGACACGGCGCCCGGGTTATCGACGACGATGACGTCGGGCGCCTGCTCCGGGCCGCCGCAACCGGCGGGCAAGGCGGCCAGGACCCATAACGCACAAGTCCCGAGAAGCTCCTGCAAGGGGATCCTGGTGCTGTCGAAGCTCGTGCCCGTCATCCGGTCTACTCCATTCCGGCGGCTGGCCACCGGCGCTGGATCGGCGTGCCGCCGGACGCCGCCGATTCTCCTGCGCGCGGTGCGGCGGACATCGGCCGGGAACCGTCCCCGGCGCCTCGCGCAGCCGCGAGGAATAATGGCAATCGCAGGAGCAATGCGGGCGGCGGCGGAATCCCGGACTGCGAAGCGGAAGGGCCCTGCGCATGGAAGCCGCCATTGTAGTAGTAGTTCAGGAAAACCCGGAATCGCCGGGGTCGATTTGACAAGGCCAGCGGGTTACCGTAGCCTGGCTATGTTTAGCTAGCCAGTCTGCCGGTCATGTCAGGGGACGCCGATGACGGTCAACATGCATGAGGCGAAGTCGCAGCTCTCGCGGCTCGGGAAGGCGGCGTGGGCGGGCGAGGAGGTGGTGATCGCCAGGGCCGGCGAGCCGTATCTGCGGCTGGTGCCGTACCGCGAGCAGAAAGCCCGGCGCAGGCTCGGCGCCATGAAGGGGCGGATCCGAATCGCCCCGGACTTCGACGAGACGCCGCCGGAGGTCATCGACGCGTTCCGGAAGTCGGAGATCTTCCCGCGCAAGCAAGAATGACGGACGATGGCGCGCCTGCTGCTGGACACCCACGTGCTTCTGTGGTCGCTCGACGATTCACCGATGTTGACCCGCCGGCTCCGCGGCGTGTTGGAGGATCCGGAGAACGACGTGTTCGTCAGCGCGGCCAGCGGCTGGGAGATCGCCGTCAAACGCGCGCTGGGAAAACTGCACGCGCCGGACGATCTGGAAGCCGGCATCAGGGAACAGGGTTTCACGCTGCTGCTCATCACGTTCCAGCACGCGGAGCAGGCCGGCGCCCTGCCGCCCCATCACGGGGACCCGTTCGACCGCATGCTGATCGCGCAGGCCCAGATTGAAGGACTCGTCCTCGTCACCCGGGACGCCCGGATTCCGCTCTACGGCATCCGTACGATGGCGGCATAGAACGCCGAAGACTCCATCTCCCTGTACGGAGGACACCCTCGTCCGGCAGACGACCGTCGACCAGGGTCGGAGTCGAGGCCATGGTCACAGGCCGCATCCCGGCGGCGCGCCGTCGTCTACAGCGGCTCCACCGTCACGTCGCTGATCGCCACGTGGGACAGCAGCCGCATGCTGTTGACCACGTAGTCGGGGGTCAGCGTGTCCACCGGCACCTTCCCGCCGTCGACGGCATAGTTGTCCTGGTCGGAGAAGAGGACGCCGCCGACCCGCTCGAACGACGTCGCCCGCCGGAACCGGAGCCCGTTGTCGAAGTCGTAGCCGAACTGCTCGACGCGGCCGGTCTGCGGGTCGAACCAGAAGGTATAGGCGTCGTCGGCGTCGTTGCTCGTGCCGGGGGTGAACGACACCTTCATGCGGTGCAGGTCGCGGCCGTTCCAGCGGTCGAGGCCGCGGTCCTCGAAATGGATGTCGCCCCCCTTCAGCGTGTAGGGCAGCAGGGGGAAGAAGACGCGGGCGTTGACGAACGCGGTGGCGCGCCGCTCGCCCTCGGCGTCGAGCTCGGCCTCCACCCCGTCGCGCCACTCCGTGACGCCGTCGTTGGTCAGCCGGACCCGGCGCTCCGGCCGGTCGCCGCGGGCGGGGTCGGTGACGACGTACTCGAACGCGCCCCTGTTCCGGGTCGCCTCGATGTCGAAGCTGCCGGAGAGCGACGTGATGGTCATCGTGATTCTGGAATTCTCGTAGCGGGCGCCGCCGTGATACGCGATGGACTGCGCCACGACGTCGGGCAGGTTCGCGTCGGGCGCGGCGGCTCCCCCGCAGGCCGCCGAAACGGCGATGGCGGCGGCGAGTGCTCCGGCGACGGTGTGGCGTGCGTGCATGGCGTCTTCCTTCAGTCTGACCGATTCACTGCGTCCTGAGAGTCTAGCGCGGCTGGCGACGTCATTTGCCGGTACCGCAGCTCGCGCAGCAGGACGCCGGCGTGCTCCAGGAAGATCCGCGTCTCGCCGTCGGGACGAAAACCCATCGAGTCGTAGAACCGGCGCGCTCTCGCATTGGACTCCAGCTCCCAGAGCTCCACGCCGGCGAACCCCCGCTCCCCGGCGTCCGCCAGCGACCTTCCGCACAGTAGACGGCCGATGCCTCGACGCCAATGCGAGGGCCGTACGAACAGAGCCCATATTTCCCCGGTCGCTCCCCCGGCGCGGCCTCCGGGCGTCGCGCGCAGCGTGCAGAACCCCACGACTCCGAAGCCGTCGCAAGCCACGACGGTGGTGCTGACCCGGGGGCGCTGGAGGCATCGCCGCCACCCCGGAACCCGCGGCGCGGCATCCGGAGGGTCCAGGACGAGATGCGCGACCCGATCGGGGATCAGGGGGCGATAGGAAGCCTGCAGGCTGGCGGCGTGCACCGCCGCGATGGCCTCGGCGTCGCCTACGTCGGCGTTGCGGATCGTCACGTGCATCCGGAATCTCTCACATCCTCCGCAGACGATAGTCCGGATCGCCGACCCGCGAGCAAGGTGCTCGGGACACCACCGCGGCCGGGCGGGAGCAACCGCTCGCACCATCGTCGATAATCACCGGATGCCCGACCGCGTACGTGTCTTCGCTCCGGCCACCGCTTCCAACCTCGGCCCCGGATTCGACGTCCTGGGGCTGGCCCTCCAACGTCCCGGCGACCTCGTCGAGGCCGAGACCCGCGACGAGCCCGGCGTGGAGATCGTCGCGGTGACCGGCGCCGATTCCCTCGACACCAACCCGCGGGAAAACGTGGTCGGCATCGCCGCCGCCGCCGCGCTCGAACGCCTGCCCGCCGCCGGCCGCGGCGTCCGGCTCTGGTTGCACAAGCAGATGCCGCTCGGCAGCGGCCTCGGCAGCTCGGCCGCCAGCAGCGTGGGGGGCGCCGTCGCGGTCAACGCGCTCTTCGGCGGGACGCTCTCGAACGACGACCTCGTCGCCTGCGCGCTGCGTGGCGAGGCGGCGGCCTCCGGCACTGCGCACGCCGACAACGTCGCGCCCGGCGTGCTGGGCGGCATCGTCCTGATCCGCGCCTCGGACCCGCTGGATCTGATCCGGCTGCCGGTGCCCGACGCGCTGCGCGTGGTGCTCGTCCACCCGCGCGCACAGGTGCTCACCGCCGAGGCGCGGCGGCTGGTGGCCGAGCGGCGGTTCACGATCGGGCAGGCGGTCGCCAACCTCGGCAACGTGGCCGCGCTGGTCACCGCGCTCCACCGCGGCGATCTCGCCTTGCTGGGCCGCAGCATCCGGGACGCGCTCGTGGAGCCGGTCCGGGCGCCGCTCGTGCCGGCGTTCGCGGAGGTCAAGCAGGCCGCGCTGGACGCCGGCGCTCTCGGCTGTTCGATCTCCGGCTCGGGACCGAGCGTGCTCGCCTTCGCCGACTCGGATGCCTCCGCCGAAGCCGTTGCCGACACGATGGAGGCCGCGTTCACGGCGGCCGGCCTGGAGAGCGACCGCTACGTCGGGCCGGTCAACACCGCGGGCGCGCGGGAGGTATAGCCGGGAACGCCGTCACGAGACGCTCGCTGCAGACGATGCCTCGCCCCGCCGTGGACGCTGCAGCGCCAGGAAGCACGCCGCGGACATGCCCGCCGCGCCGAACAGCATGCACATCACCATGATCTGGTAGCGGACGGCGATCAGCGGCGAGACGCCGGACAGGATCTGGCCGGTCATCATCCCCGGCAGCGACACGAGGCCGACCGCGAACAGCGTGTTGACCTGCGGAATCAACGCCGAGCGCATGGCGATGGGGCGCGCGTGGCGGTACGCAGCCCCGCGGGCGAGCTCGGCGTCGAGCCGCTCCGCCGACAGGCTGACCGCGTTCATCGAGGCGGCGAACACCATGCCGCCCAGGGGGATCAGCACCGTCGGGTCGTGCCACGGGTCGGCGGCCAGGACGCCCTGCGTGACGAGGGTCAGGGTCGACAATCCGCCCGTGCAGATCGCGGCCAGGGCCTGCGGGTAGACGGCCTTGCGGCGGCGCGCCACCGGCCTGAGGGAAATCCAGCCCGCCGCGGTGAGCATTACCGTCAGCGTGCCGAGCACGACCGTCGGGTGGCCGGTGCCGAAGATGAACGTCAGCACGTAGCCGACGAGCGCAAGCTGGGCGACCATGCGTCCGACGCCGTAGAGGGCGGCGCCGGCGCCGGCCGACCAGCGCCGGAGGATGGCCAGCACCACCAGCGCCGGCAGCAGGGAGAGACTGAGGTTCGCGATCGGGATCGCGTCGACGGAGCCGGTCATGTTGCGGTGGAGCATACCGCGGGACCGGTACGGCCCGCCGCCCGCCCCGTTCGAACGGTTCGGTGTGTCACTCGGGCGGGCCTGTTGACGTCGGCCGGCTTGGCCGGCGCCGCCCGCCCCGTTCGAACGGTTCGGTGTGTCACTGGGACGGCGGCGCCAGCCCGCTCGCCGCCCGCGGCCGACCGTTCGGTGAGTCACCGCGGTCCGGCGTCCGGCGCCGGAGGACCGCGCGGCGCCTGCGAGCCGTCCCGACGCCGCCTATTCCGCGTTCGCGGCCGGCGCCGCGTCCGACGCCGGGGCGGGCGGCGGCGGCGTGGCGGGAATCACCGTCGCCTCCGGCATGATGAACCAGGCCGCCGCGTAGGCGAACAGCCCGCAGATGACGAAGCCGGGGAAGATGGAGAGCAGGACCCACAGCACCCGCACCGCCGTCACGTCGACGGCGAAGTACTCCGCGATGCCGCCGCAGACGCCGGCCACGGTGACGTTGTCGGCGGACCGCAGCAGGCGCTTGGCCCCGACGACGATCGGCTCCGATCCAGGCTCCGCTTCCGGCACGATGATCCAGGCGACGACGTAGGCGAGCACGCCGAGCAGGATCGTGCCGGGCACGATGGACAGGATGACCCAGGCCACGCGGATGAAGACCGGGTCGGTGTCGAGGTAGCGCGCGATGCCGCCGCAGACGCCGGCGAGCCGGCTGTCGACCCGGGAACGCCGCAGCGGTTTGGGGAAGATCGTCGTCGACGCTTCCTGGCGTCGGCCGCAGAACTGGCAGTAGGACGCCTCGTCCGGGATCTCGCGGTGGCAGCTCGTGCAAGTCATCTCGACCTCGCTTGCGGTTGCATCACGGTCGCGGTTTCGGGAGGCGCGAGGTTCGAAGACCGTCGGTCCCCGCACTCGCTCTATTGTCCATCACGGGCGCGCGGTTCGAGCGGCGCGTGCATGTTTCCCCGCCCGCACAACTACATGGAAATACGCAGCCGCCCGGCGCCGGTTCCCGGTCGCAGCAATCGACAGCGCCACCGGGGCGGCGGCTCCGGCGGCGGTGCGGGCCGGCGCGACGCCGCGAATCCGCCGAGGGCCGCGCCGGCCGGGCCGGCCAGCACCACGAAACCGAGAACGGTACGGCGTGACATCGGACGTCAGGGCTGCCGGCCGCCGTAGCGGGCGTGCGCCTGCTCCAGGTCGTCCGCAATCTGTCGCACGAGCGTCTCCGGCGCCGTCACCCGCACGCCGGGTCCGAAGCTCAGGATCCAGCTCCGGAGCGCGCCGTCGTTGCAGACGTGCATCGTGACCGCGACCGATCCGTCCTCGCGCGGCTCGACGGACTGCGAGGGATGCCAGATACGTTCCTGCACGTAGGAAGCCAGCTCCGGCGCGAACTCCAGCTCGACCCGCTCGGGCGCGCCCTGGTGAATCCCGAGCGAGTGCGGAAAGGCGGCGTCCGCGAGATCCTCGACCGGCTCGAAGGTCTCGTCCAGCGGCGTCAGGCGCCGTATCCGCTCGACCGCGAACGTGCGCACCTGCTCGTACCGCGGCACGTAGGCGAACAGGTACAGCCCGCCCTCGGCGTACACCAGGCGGTACGGATCGATCCGGTACGACTTCTCGCGCCGGCTGGAGCGCGAGTGGTACTGCATGTCCAGCCGCTTCTGGTGCAGCAGCGCGTCGAGCAGCCGGCCGATGGCGGCGCGCTGTTGCCGGTCGTCGAGCCGGCGGGCGGGCGGAGCCTTGGCCTGGATCACGGCCGGCAGGCGATCGAGGAACTGCCGCATGCGCGGGCCGAGCGCGGCTTCCAGCTTGGCGAACGCGCTCCGCAGGTCCCGGCCGAAGGGGGGCAGGGCGAAGCATTCGGCGAGCGTCCGGCTGAAGTACAGCGCCGACAGCTCGGCGAGCGTGAACGCCGTGTCGTCGAGCCGCCGGAACGGACGGGTGTCGAGCTTCCACCGCTTCGCCACGTCGTCGGCCACGTCGTAGAGCGGAAAGCCCGCCTCCTGCAGCGCCTCGAGGTCGCGCCGAATGGTGCGCGTCGTCACTCCGGTCGTCTCCGCGAGCCGGCGAATGGTGACGCCCCGCGAGGCCTCGAGCTCGCGCAGGATGGTCCACTGGCGGATGACTTCGGCGTTGCGCGGCAACCACTTCCTCCCCGGCGCCGTATCAATCATAAGGGGGCGAAATCCGCCGCGGGTATGACCTGACCTGTCACACACTCCCGGTAAGCTGGCTTCATCGGGAGGGACGACGATGATGCAACCTCGGGAAAGCATGGAAGGCGCGGCCACACAACTCGACTTGACCTATGATGGTCCATGGCCGGTTGCGGTCAGGCCGCTCGCGAAGCCGCGCCGCCGCCCCGCCCGACTCTGCGTGGTCTGCGGGCGGGTGCCGGCGCACCTGACGATCGAGCGCGAGCCGGGGCAGCGGCCGGCGCGTTTGTGCCTGCGGTGCCATCACGCCGTGATGCGGCAGCGGCGGATGGCGCGCGCCGGACTCGAGCCGGGCCAGGCGAACGGCGGCGGTCTGATCGTGCCGAGAGAGAGTGGGCTGTCGGCCGATGCCCTGTACCGGCGGTTGTCGAGGTCGCGCCGGCGCGCCCAGAAGGCGGCCCGTGTCGCGATCGAGCAGGCCGAGGGCGATCCGGTCGATAACACTCCTGAAGGGCACGCATAACGGAGGTGCATGGGGATGGTGAATCTGGACATGTCGGCAGACGTCGGTCTCCGGAAGGGATCGAGAGGACGAGCGGCACGGTCGGAGACGCTGTGTCGCCGCTGCGGCAAGCGCAAGGCGCTCTGCTCGCGGTACACCCGGAAGCGGCGGGCGAACCTGAAACGGCACCACGATCTGTGCTCTCGGTGCCGGCGCGCGCTGCGCGACGCCACGCGGAACCCCACGGTGTAGTCCCTGCTCTAGGATGCTGACCGCTTGCCGTCGTCCCCGCGCATCACGATCCTGACGACCCCGGCGGCGGAGGCCCGCATCGAGGCTGCTGCCGAAGTGCTTCGGCGCGGCCTCGATGCGGGTGAAGTGCTGCTCGTCGGCGAAACGCGGGAAGCGGCCGACGATCTCGCGCGCGACGTCGCCGCGGGCGCCGGCGCCGCGTTCGGACTCCATCGGTTCAGCCTGCGGCAGCTCGCCTCGAGCGTCGCGACGGTGGATCTCGCCGGGCGCGGGCTCGCTCCGGCCAGCGGTCTGGCGACCGAAGCGGTCGCGACGCACGCCACCTTCGAGGAGCTGCAGCGCAAGGCGCTCGGCTACCTGCAGCCGATCGCCGGCTTCCGCTCCTTCGGCCGGGCGCTGGCCGCGACCCTCCGCGATCTGCGCCACGCGGACGTGGACGTCGAGCACGCACGGCGGCTCGACCGGAGCGGCCCCGACGTAGCGCGGCTCGCGCGGCGGTACGACCGGCTTCTGGATGACGCCGGGCTCGCCGACGGCGCGGAGCTCTTTCGGACCGCGGCGCGGATCGTGCGGGACGGCGCCCGCGGTTCCGAAGGGGCGCCGCTGGACGGCGTGCTCGTCCTGCTCGACGTCGCGGTGTCCGACGAAGCGACGCTCGATTTCGTCGCCGCGCTCGCCGGGCGCGCCGCCGAAACGCTGGCCACCGTGCCGGCGGGCGACGATCGGACCTGCGCCGCGCTCCGGCGCCTGCCGGAGGCGGTGGAGATCGCGCCGGCGGCCGCTCCGGCCACGGACCCGCTGGGCCGCGTCCGCCGCTTTCTCTTCGCGTCCGAAGATCCGCCGCTGGCCGACGACGCAGCCGGCTCGCCGTCTCTCACCTTCTTTTCGGCGCCCGGCGAGGGGCGCGAGGCGGTAGAGATCGCACGGTCCATCATGGCGGAGGCGGCCCGCGGCGTACCGTTCGACGGCATGGCGGTGCTGCTCCGGTCGCCCGGCGTCTACGCCGGTCTGCTCGAAACGGCGCTCCACCGCGCCGGCATCGGGACGTGGTTCGCGAGAGGCACGCGCGTTCCGGATCCTGCCGGGCGCGCCTTTCTGTCGCTGTTGGCGTGCGCGGCCGAACACCTCTCGGCCCGGCGCTTCTCGGAGTATCTCTCCCTCGGTCAGGTGCCCCGGCTCGACGCCGGCGGCGGGCCGCCGGGCGACCGCGCCCGCTGGGTCGCACCCGACAGCGCGCCGGAGGTGGCGCCGGCGCAGGCATCGCTGCTCGATCTGCTCACCGAACCGGACGGCGGCGAGGAGGCGACCGAGGAGGCCGGAGACGACGACAAGCCGGTCCTGGCCGGGACGCTCCGCGCGCCGGCCCGCTGGGAGCGGCTGCTGGTCGAATCGGCGGTCGTCGGCGGCCGGGATCGCTGGGAGCGGCGACTGAAGGGTCTGGCGCGGGAACTGGAGGTCAGGCTCGCGGAGCTGCGGGCCGAGGATCCGGAGTCGCCGCGCGCGGCGGGTCTCGAACGTGATCGGGCCAACCTGAAGCATCTGCGGCGCTTCGCGCTGCCGGTGATCGACCGGCTCGCTGCGTTTCCGGCGGCGGCGCTGTGGGGCGAATGGCTCGATCATCTCGAGGAGCTGGCGCCCATGGTGCTCGCCAATCCCGACCGCGTGCTGGCCGTGCTGGGTGATCTGCGGCCGATGGCGCAGGTCGGGCCGGCGCCGCTCGCCGACGTGCGCGACGTGCTGCACGAGCGGTTGACGGAGCTGCGGGCCGACCCGCCGGCGCGCCGTTTCGGCCGCGTCTTCGTGGGCGGCCCCGAGCAGGCGCGCGGCCGGCGGTTCGCCGTCGTATTCGTTCCCGGCCTCGCGGAACGGGTCTTCCCGCAGAAGCGGCGCCAGGATCCCCTCCTGCTCGACGACCTGCGCGCCGCGCTCGACGCGTCAGCGGACGGGACGCTGCGGCTCGGCCTGCCGGATCGGCACGACCTCAACGCCGAGGAGAAGCTGCTCCTGCGGCTGGCCGTCGGCGCCGCGGCCGAGCGCGTCCATTTTTCGTATCCGCGGCTGGAGGTGAGCAAGGCCCGTCCGCGCGTGCCGTCCTTTTATGCGCTCGACGTCGAGCGGGCGCGCACCGGCCGCATTCCCGACTTCCGCGCGGTGGAGCGGCGGGCGTCCCGGCAGGTGGAGGCGCGGCTGGCCTGGCCGGCGCCGTCGGATCCGGATCACGCCATCGACGACGCGGAGCACGACCTCGCGGTCCTCGGCGAGCTGCTCGCGCCGGAACGAGCGAAGCACGAGGTCGCCGGTCGGGCGCGCTACCTGTTTCGTCTCAACCCGGGTGTGCGTCGCGCGCTGGCCGCCCGCTGGGCCCGGTGGAAGCCCGGGTGGTCGAGCCACGACGGGCTCTGCGACGTCGACGACGCCACCAGGACGATGCTCGCCGCGCACCGGCTCGCGGCCCGGCCGTACTCGCCCTCGTCGTTGCAGCACTTCGCCGTCTGTCCGTACAAGTTCCTGCTCGCTTCCGTGCACCGCCTGCGCCCGCGGGAGGAGGTCGAGCCGCCCGTCGAGCGCATGGACCCGCTGACCCGCGGCAGCCTGTTCCACGAGGTCCAGGCGGATCTCGTCAGGACGCTGGATCGCCGGGCCGCGCTGCCGGTGACGCGGGCGCGGGTGCGCACTGCGGAGGCGGTCATCGACGAGGTGCTGGATCGCGTGGCCGCCGACTACGCGGAGCAGCTCGCGCCGGCGATAGAAGGCGTGTGGCGGGACGAGATCGAAGCGATCCGCGGGGACCTCAAGGGCTGGCTGCGACACGTGGCCAACGAGGACGGCGAGTGGATTCCGATGCACGCGGAACTCGGCTTCGGCCTGCCGCCGGGCGGCGGGCGCGACCCGGGAAGCACGCCGGAGCCGGTGACGGTCGCCGACCGCTGGCTCGTGCGCGGGGTCGTGGACCTGGTCGAAGCCCGGGCGAGACCGACGGCCCGCGGCGAGCTCCGCGTCACTGACCACAAGACCGGCCGGAACCGCACGCGGGAAGGGATGGTGGTCGGAGGCGGCGAGACGCTGCAGCCGGTCCTCTACGGACTCGCGGTCGAACAGGCGCTGGGGCGGCCGGTGCACGAATCGCGGCTGTCGTTCTGCACCGCGGCGGGCCGCTACGAGCAGCGGGTGGTCACGCTCGACGACGGCGCGCGCCGGCGCGGGGCGGAGGTGCTGGAGATCATCGACCGGGCGGTCGAGACCGGATCGCTGCTGCCGGCGCCGCGCCCGGGGGCGTGCCGGTGGTGCGACTTCCAGGTCGTATGCGGGCCGTGGGAGGAACGCCGCGCGGCGGGCAAGGACCAGGAGCGACTGGCGGACCTCGCCGCGCTGCGGAGGCTGCCGTGACGCGGGACGGCGAAGTGCGGGCCGGCGGGCGGGGCGCTCGCCGAACGCGGAGGAGCGGGGCGAGCGGATCGCCGCTCGCCGACGCGGCCGCCCGGGAGCGGATCCGGAAGTCGCTCGGCGAATCCATCGTCGTCGAGGCGGCCGCCGGCACCGGCAAGACGAGCGAGCTCGTGGCGCGCATCGTCGAGGTGCTCGCCCGCGGAGACGCCGGCGTCGACGGGATCCTGGCCGTCACGTTCACCGAGAAGGCGGCCGGCGAGCTGAAGCTCCGGCTGCGCGAGGAGCTCGAGCGGGCGCGGCGGACCGCAGCCGGCGCCGGGGCGACCGGCGCGGCGGGGGCCGGAGCGCCGGGGGGCGACGGGACGGACGGGCGCGCGCCGAACGCGGCTGCGGCGGGCGTCTCGCGGCTGCGGCATCTCGACGGGGCCATCGCGCACCTGGAAGAAGCGCAGGTCAGCACGATCCACGGATTCTGCGCGGATCTGCTGCGCGAGCGGCCGGTCGAGGCGGGGGTCGACCCGCGCTTCGAGGTTCTGGACGACCAGGCTGCCCAGCGCATCTTCCGTCAGGCGTTCGAGGCGTGGCTGCAAGGCGCCCTCGACGACCAGCCGCCGGGCGTGCGCCGGGCCCTGCGCCGCCGCTCCGCGAGATTCCGGTTCGAGGAATCGCCGGCGTCCGACGCCGGTCCGACCGACCGCCTGCGCCGCGCCGCCTGGCAGCTTGCGGAGTGGCGCGACTTCACCCGGCCCTGGCGCCGCGAGCGCTTTCCGCGGGAAGCGATCATCGACCAGGTGGTGGCCCACCTCGCCGAGTTCGCCGAGCTGACGGACAAGGCCGCCGACCGCCGCACCGACCGTCTCTTTCACGCCATGCAGCCGGCGCGCGCCCTCGCGCAGACGATTCGAGCCACCGACGCGGTCCGGCCGCGTCGGCGCGATTACGACGGGATCGAGGCGCAACTCGTCGAGCTGGCCGCCAACCGGGACTTCACGAGTCCGCGGCGGGGGGCCGGCACACAGTACGGCGGCAGCGTCTCCCGCGCCCACGTCCTCGATCGGCACACGAAGCTGGTGGACGTGCTGCAGCAGTTCGCGCGGGTGGCGGACGCCGACCTGGCGGCGCACCTGCAGCAGGAGCTGCGCGATCCCATCGACCGCTACGACCGGCTGAAGATCGAGGCGGGGCGTCTCGACTTCGTCGATCTCCTGCTCAGGGCGCGGGATCTGATCCGCGACAACGACGACGTCCGCCGCACCGCGCAACGGCGCTACGCGCGCATCTTCGTCGACGAGTTCCAGGACACCGATCCGCTGCAGGCCGAGATCCTGCTGCTGCTGGCGTCGGGCGACCCGGACGAGCGCGACTGGCGCAGGGTGACGCCCGGGGTCGGCAAGCTCTTCCTCGTCGGCGACCCCAAGCAGTCGATATATCGCTTCCGGCGCGCCGACGTCGGGGTCTACCGGCAGGTGACGTCCCAACTCGTGCGCCGCGGCGTGGCGCGCATCGCCCTCTCGACGAGCTTCCGTTCCGTGCCGGCGATTCAGCGCCTGGTCAACCGCGCGTTCGCGCCGCTGATGGGCTCGGCCGGGGACGCGCAGGGCGCCGGCGGCGGGACGGGAGATGACCCAGGTCACGCGGGGGAGGGCGCAACGGGCGGTGAGAGCACGTCACGGCCCGGCTACGTGCCGCTGGCTGCCCACCGCGCGGACGAGCCGTCGCAGCCGGCCGTGGTGGCGCTGCCGGTCCCGAGTCCGTACGGCTATCGGGGCCGGGTTACCGGGAGAGCCGTCGAGGCGTCCCTGCCCGATGCGGTCGGCGCGTTCGTCGACTGGCTGTTGCAGGAGAGCGGCTGGACGGTGACGGAGCGGACGGCCGGGCCGGACGCGGACGACGACGGGAAAAAGCGCGTGCCGGTCGACGCGCGGCACGTCGCCGTGCTGTTCCGGCGGTTCGACAGTTGGGGCGCCGACGTGACGCGTCCCTACGTCGACGCGCTCGAGGCGCGCGGGATCCGGCACCTGCTGGTCGGCGGCCGGTCGTTTCACGAACGCGAGGAGGTGGGGGCGCTGCGGGCGGCGCTGGCCGCCGTCGAGTGGCCCGACGACGAGCTGTCCATCTTCGCGATGCTCCGGGGACCGCTGTTCGCCGTCGATGACGAATCGCTTTTCGCCTACCGGCATCGTTTCCGGCGCCTCCACCCGTTCCGGATCCCGCCGGAGGCTGCGGCAGGAGATGTGGACGGCGATCGATTCCTTCCGATCACCGACGCCCTGGAGCTGCTGAGCCGGCTCCATCGCGAGCGCAACGACGTGCCGATCGCCCGGACCATCGGGCAGCTCCTGGAGGAGACGCGGGCGCACGCCGCGTTCGCGATGCAGCGGGCCGGCGAGCAGGTGCTCGCCAACGTGCTGCGGATCGGCGAGCTGGCGCGCGACTACGAGGCGGGCGGCGGGCTGTCGTTCCGCGGGTTCATCGAACACCTGCGCGACGAGGCGGCGGAACGCCAGGCGGGCGAGGCGTCGATCCTGGAAGAAGGCAGCGACGGCGTCCGCATCATGACCGTGCACGGGGCCAAGGGGCTGGAGTTTCCGGTGGTCGTCCTCGCCGACCCGACCGCGCGGCTCCACCGGACGACGGCCGGCCGCTGCATCGATTCGGCGAGCGGTCTGTGCGCACTGCGGCTCGCCGGGTGGTCGCCGCTCGACCTGCTCGACCGCGAGCAGGAGGAAGTCGAGCGCGACCGGGAAGAGGGAGTGCGTCTGGCCTACGTGGCGGCGACCCGCGCCCGCGACCTGCTGGTGGCGCCGGCGGTCGGCGACGCGCCGCACGCGGACGACTGGACCGATCCGGAGGGCGAGCCCGGAGGGGGAACCCGGCATCCGCTGCGGGGCGGCTGGGCCAGCCCTCTCTACCCGGCGATCTACCCGCCGCTCCGGAGCCGGCGGCATTCCCGGACCGCGCCGGGATGCCCGCGCTTCGGCCGCGACTCGGTGCTGGACCGGTCCGACGGCGACCCCGCCGGCGGCGATACGGTGGCGCCGGGCCTGCATCGGTTCAGGGACGTGACGGAAGACGCCGGCGACGCCGGGGAGACGGGCAACGTGCTGCCGTTCCGCACGCCGTCGATCTTCGGAACGGAATCGTCCGCCGCCGGCTACTCCGTCGTCTGGTGGGATCCGCACCGGCTGGCGCTCGGCGCCGGGGCGCCGATCGGCATCCGCCGGCAGGAGCTGCTGTCGAAGGACGCCCCGGACGAGGTGGTGGAAGCGGATCTCGAACGGTACCGGACCTGGCGCCGGCGGCGCGAGGCGACCGTCGAGCGGGCCTCCCGTCCGAGCTTCGCACTGGCGACGGCGACCGAGCGGACGCGGGCCGGCGGCGACGTGCCTGCCGGGGGCGGCGCGCGCCGTGACGCGGGGCCGAAGGAAGAGCGGCGCACGGTGACCGTGGTGGAGCTCGAGCGCGCCGCGGAGCGGCCGGCCGGCAAGCGTTTCGGGACGCTCGTCCACGCGGTGCTGGCGACCGTGCCCCTCGCCGTGCCGGACGGGGCGCCGGCGCCGGTGGAGCAGATCGCGCAGCTTCACGGGCGGGTGTTCGGAGCGACCGATGCGGAGGTCGCCGCGGCGGCCGACGTGGCGGGACGCGTGCTGTCGCATCCGCTCCTGGCGCGGGCGCGGGCGGCGGCGCGCCGTGGCGACTGCCGGCGCGAGGCGCCGGTGAGCATGCGAACGGACGACGGCGTTCTGATCGAGGGGCTGGTCGACGTCGCCTTTCGGGAGGACGGCGCCTGGACCGTCGTCGACTACAAGACGGACCGGGACCTGGAAGAGGCGGGCGGGGCCATCGACGTCTACCGCCGCCAGGTCGCCCTCTACGCCGAGATGATCACCCGCGCCACCGGCGAGCCGGCCGGCGCCGTGCTGATGCGGGTGTAGGGCTGTGACAGAATGGGCGTTGGAGGAAGCCGGTGTGAGTCCCAACGCGAAGAAGCGGGCGGCGCGTGGCCGATCAAGCCGGACGGTGGGAGTGGTTGGCGCCGGCGGCCGGACCCCCCGGCGGATACTGCGATCGGCGCTCCTGGGTCTCGGGCTGGCCGCGCTGGCGGCCGGAGCCTGGGTGCTCCAGCCCTCGGGACCTGCCGGGACCACGGCCGCGCAGCCGGCCGCCGTGGTCCGGTCGCTCTCGGTGAGGATCCACCGCACCCTGCCGCACGACACCGGCGCCTACACGCAGGGGCTGCTCTGGTGGGACGGCAAGCTCTACGAGAGCACCGGACAGTACGGCCGCTCCGACCTGCGCCGGATCGATCCTCGGACCGGCGCCGTCGAGCAGCGGGTCGCCATCTCTCCCGCCTATTTCGGGGAAGGGCTCGCGCGGGTCGACGATCGCCTCGTCATGCTGACCTGGAAGGCGCAGCGGGCGTTCGTCTTCGGCCTCGAGCGCTTCGACGAGCTGCGGACGTTCCGCTACGAGGGCGAGGGATGGGGGCTGTGCAACGACGGCGGCCGCCTCGTCATGAGCAACGGCTCGGACCGTCTGACGTTCCGTGACCTCGAGTCGTTCGAGGTGCTCGGGGAGGTCGCCGTAACGCTGCGCGGCTTCCCGCTCACGCAGATCAACGAGCTGGAATGCGTCGGGGACGCCGTCTACGCCAACGTCTACCAGACGGACTTCCTGGTCCGTATCGACCCCGCCAGCGGCCGGGTGACGCACTACGTCGAGGCGTCGGGGCTGCTCACCCGGGAGGAGGCGCGCGGGGTCGACGTGCTCAACGGCATCGCGTTCGACCCCGGCGCGGAGACCTTCTACATCACCGGCAAGCTGTGGCCGAAGATGTTCGAGGTCACTTTCGAGTAGTGAGACGCCGCCGCCGAACCACGGGACACGAGTCCGACCGCCTACCGCCGCGGAACGGCCCTGCCGCCGCCCCCGCCGCCACTGCTGTTTCCGCCACCGCTGCGGCCGCCGCCTCCCCCGCCGCCCCCGCCGCCACCACTGCGGGTGAAGCCGCCGGAGGTCACTCGGGTGCCTCCCCCCGACCGGCCGACGCCGGACCCCGCGCCCGATGACGTTCCACCGGAGGCGCCGCCCCGGGGCCGCGCGGTCCGGGGCCCGGCGCCGCCGTCATCACCCGTGTTCCCGCGGGCCGCCGCCGTTCGCGGCTGGACACGGGTGAACCCGAGGCCCTCGACGGCGCGGGTCTGCGAAACGGGTTCCGGGGCATCGTCGGGCCGGACGCCGCCGCCGGGACCGTAGCCGTAACGGCCCCAGTACGGGTCGTACCAGTACCCCCCGTAGCCCCACGGCGCGTACATCCCGTACATGGCGCTGCCGTAGTAGATCGGCGCATAGGCTCCGCCGAAGCCGCCCCAACCGGTTCCCCAGCCGCCGCCACCGCCGCCACCGCCGCCGCCTCTGGTGCGACGTTCGACGACGAACCGCTCCGGATAGGCGAGCGCCACCAGCAGGTCGATGACGCTGCCGTCGACGCCGGCGTCATCGAGGTCGATGAGCGTCCTGCTGTCGAGACTCAGCTTCGGCTCGCTCTCCGTGAGCAGCGCCTCGACCACGTGCGAGTCCGCCTTTGCCGCAGCTTCCCGCACGCTCGCGAGCGTCAGCGGTCCGGCGATGACCTGCCTTGCATCACGAAGTTCCCTCGGCGTTGCCGGCAGACGGACTTCCTGTTCGTCGGCGGCCTGCGCCGGCCGGTAGCGGCGTATCTCCAGGTGCCGCCGATCGTCGATGGCGATGCCCTGGATGTCGACCCAGGTCGAACGGTTCAACAGGAGGCTGATGCCGCTCATGCGGCGCGGGGGTTCGGTTCCACAGCGGATCTCGGCCCGCGTGAACAGGCGGCGGCCGTCCGCCGACCACTCCCGGCGCTCCCAGCCGCTGCAGTCGCCCTCGGTCACGTCGCGTGGCGCGCCGTCGGCGACGAGCGCCCGCCGCATGACGACCTCGCCGTTCCCGCGCGCCGTCAGGGTCGCGCCGCCGCCGTCCTCGGCCGGCGCGATGCAGACCACCATGTGCTCGGGGAACTCCGATCCCCGGCCCGCGGCCGCGACCTGTTCCTCGGAGAGTTGCCAGCAGCCCATCCAGGGGAGCCAGCGCGCGTCGAGATCGCCCGTGGCGGCCGGCGGGCTGTCCGGATCCTGCGCCGCGACCGGCAGCGCCAGACCGGTGATGACCAGAGTGACGTACAGCGTCCGACGAATGGTTCGCATCGTCCTGCCCTCGTGCGTGCCGACCGTCGGGACACGCTTCCTCGATCCGATGTAGCGGTTCACGTCCGAATCTCCGAGCCCTGCTCGTACCACACTATGCTTCAGAACACGAATCGAACGCCAGCGGAAATCCGCAATCCGGTGAGATCGTGATCGAGTCCGACGAGCGCGCCGTCGAGCTCGGCCGTCGCCCAGGAGTAGCGCGCCTCCGTGGTCAGGAGGACGTGCCGGGTCAGTTGGAAATCGACGCCGCCGAAGGCATGGACGGTCGGCGCCCACCCCTGCGACTGGATCGTGTCCTGGAAGATCGTGAAGTCGACCACGTCGACGAAGCGCCCCGTCATCACCGTGCGATATCGGGTCAGGCCCACGCCGGCCCCGACGTAGGGAATGACGGCGCTCGGGATCCACACGTACTGTCCGATCGCCCGGCCGCGCGGCGTGAGAGCGAACGCCACGTCGCCCTGGATGCCCCACTGCGCGAGCTCCGTGGTCTGTTCTATCGGCAGTCCGAACTCGTCCAGGTTGTACCTGTCCTCCGTCAGGGCGCGCACCAGCGCGTAGTCGAGGCCCACCCGCGCTTCGAGTCGCGAGCCGCCGCCGAACCCCACGTCGAAGCCGATGCCCGTCGCGTCGAAGCCCATCCTGCCGGCCTCCGGATCGAGCGGGTCGTCCTCCGGACTCGTGGGGGCGAAGAAGTTCTCGTGCACGAACGAGTAGAACGTTCTTCTGCCGCCATCTGCACGAGCCGAGTCGCCGGTGGCGCGCGGGCGTTGCTGCAGCCCGCGGACCGCGATCGAAAAGCGCGGCCGGCCGAAGGAGAAGTCGGGGCTCGCCTGCGCGAAGCGGCTCGTCCGGCGGGATGTCGGGACCGGCCGCGGCGCCGCTCCCGATGCGCCTGCGCGGCGGGCGCCAGCCGACTCTGCCTCGTCCACGTCGGCCCCGGCCGGTGTCGTCACCGCCGGTGACTCATCCACGGTGGCCGCGGTTCGCGCAATCGACGGCTCGGCGGCGTCGCGCGGCGCGCCTTCATCCGGGCTGGATGCGCTCGCTACCGCGGCTCCGGTCAGCGCCACGAGCCAGACGTGCAATGCGACGATGCCCCCTCGCGCCCGGGGGCGCATGATCGACAAGACTCTGACTGCCATGGTTCTCAGGTTACAGCATGAACCGTACCAGGATCGCGGGGCGGATGCCGCCGGCGCTGGACCGTTCCGGGGCGTGCTATACCACTGTCCGACAAACCGGACGCTGTCACGCGGCGTGGACACGCCCAATCCTGGAACGCGGCCCCGCCACAGTACAAGTGAATCTCGTGTCGCCGGACACGCCGGGAACTTCGGGACCTTGCCGGAAGCGTTCCCCGTCGATAAGGGCGGCTGCGCGGGCGCCTGTGCTATGCTGCGGAAACCTCGACCCGAGAGTTTCGGGCCGGCCCTTACCCTGGAGCAGCCGATGCGGTCGTCAGGCCTTGCGCGGATCGCTCTCGTGACGGCGGCGCTAGCCTCGCTAGCCGGCGCCGCACTCCTCGTCCGCTTCGCGACGCCCGAGCCGCCGGCGCCGCCGCCCGTCGCCCAGCCCGACGACGGCGTCATGGCCGAGCAGCGGCAGCGCGGCCAGCAGGGATTCGATCCGCGGGAGATGCTCCGCCGGCGCCGGCGGGGGACGCTCCAGCGGCCGGCCGGCCCGCACGAGTTCTACTTCACCCGCGCCATCTACAGCAGCGGCTGGGGCTGGTCGCGGTGGGCCACCGACTACCCCAAGGCGGACCGCCAGTTCATGACCGTGGTCAACCGGCTGATCGACATCGACGGGTCGCCGTACGAGAACGCGGTCCGTCTCGACGATCCGCGGATTCGCGACTTCCCGTTCCTCTACGCCCTCGAGGTGGGGGACATCGCCCTGAGCCAGGCCGAGATCGAGGGTCTCCGCAACTACCTGCTCGCCGGCGGTTTCCTGGTGATCGACGACTTCTGGGGCTCGTGGGAGTGGGCCGCCTTCGAGCAACAGATCCGCAAGGTGTTCCCGGAGCATCCGATCGTCGAAGTGCCGATCGAACACCCGGTGTTCAATTCCGTGTACCGGATCGACGAGGTCATGCAGGTGCCGGCCATCGGCAACTACTGGGGCGGCCGGACCTGGGAGCGCGACGGCTACGAGGCGCACGTGCGCGGCATTTTCGACGACAAGGGCCGCCTGATGGTGCTGATCAACTGGAACACCGACCTGGGTGACGCCTGGGAGTGGGCCGAGCGCCCGGAGTACCCGCTGAAGTTCTCCACGTTCGCCGTGGAGATGGGCATCAACTTCATCGTCTACGCGATGAGCCACTGACCCGCCCCGGCGTGGTTCCGGCCGGGCGCTTCCGCTAACCATCGAACCGCCCGGGCCTGTTCCGGCCGGGCGGTTCCGCTGCCTTGCTGTCTGCCTACTGGCGAGTCGGCTCGCACCGCCGCTCTTCAACGAGGGTCCGAATCACTGCAACGTCCGTCTTGACCACGGTCATGTCCGACTTGAGGCTGGCGATGTTGTTCACCATGTCCCGGTGAGCCCTGTCGTTTTCCGTGATCGTACGGCGCAGGAACCACCAGACCGTGACCAACAGCAAGGTGACGATCACGCCGAGACTGGAAACGACGAGGTTGGCTGGCGTCCACTCATCCATCGTTCTGGCCCTTCCTGGGGGTTCGGACGCAATCCGCCAGCATAGCACGGTTCGTTCGGCCCAATCAGCCTGACCAGCCGGCGCCAACCGCCACGTACTCGTCCGACCGGTCGCGCCCGAACGGGTCGAGCGCGCCGCCGGGACGGGCGCCTGGATGGCGCCCTTCGGTCGGGGGCTGCGTCGACGTCGTCGCCTGCGCCCGCCGGCGTGCGGACGCGTTCAGCGTGGAACGCCGCCACCCGGTCGAAAACGGCCTGATGGGGGCGCAGGTGCGCCGCCGGGCGTCACATCGAGGGGCGGCGCGTGATAGGCTCGCCATAAAGGGGCGCGCATCCGTGCCGCGCGCCGGCGTTCGGTGGTGACGACCGCGATGTTCGACTCACTGTTCGAGCTGTTCTTCAAGTACCGGGCGCTGATTTTCGAGCAGGGCGACTTCGCGTTGCGCGCGCCCTGGACCGGCGGGCTGGCGGTGGCCGCGGCCGTGGCGGCCGGCGTCGTCACGTGGCGGTCCTACACGCAGGTCCGGGGCAACAGCAGGCCGCTCGAAAGGGCGGTGCTCGCCGGCGTGCGCCTGGCCGCGTTCGCGCTGCTCGCCTTCTGCCTGATGCGGCCGGTCCTCGTGCTGTCGTCGGTCGTTCCGCAGCAGAACTTCCTCGGGGTGCTGATCGACGATTCCCGCAGCATGCGGATCGCCGACCGGGACGAGACGCCGCGGCTGCAGTTCGTGCAGGACCAGCTCGCGACGCCCGGGGGCGCGCTCCGCGCCGCGCTCAACGAGCGCTTCGCGCTCCGCTTCTTCGGCTTCTCTTCGGAGACGGACCGGCTCGACGTGGTCGACGAACTCGGGTTCGACGGCACCCGGACGCACCTCGGGCAGGCGCTCGCCCGCGCCCACGACGAGCTGTCGGACGTGCCGCTGTCCGGCCTGGTCGTCGTGACCGACGGAGCCGACAACGCGGGGGGGGAGCTGGAGGAGTCGCTGTTGCCGATCCAGGCGGCCGGGGTCCCGGTCTTCACGGTCGGCCTCGGCCGCGAATCGTACGACCGGGACGTCGAGCTCGGCCGCGTGGAGACCCCGCGCCGTGTGCTGCGCGGAACCGCGCTGGTCACTGACGTCGTGGTGACCCACAGGGGCTACGCCGGCCGGCCGGTGACCATCCAGGTCGAGGACGAGGGCCGCATCGTCGGGTCGGAGCGGGTGACGCTGCTCGGCGACGGCGAGTTGCAGACGGTCCGGCTGCGCTTCACCGCCGGCGAAGCCGGCCCGCGCCTGTTCACGTTCCGCGTCTCGCCGCAGCAGGGCGAGATGGTGACGCAGAACAACGTCCGGGAGTCGCTGATCGCGGTCGACGACCGGCGCGACAAGATCCTCTACTTCGAGGGCGAGCCCCGCTTCGAGGTCAAGTTCCTCCGCCGCGCGGTCGAGGACGACGAGAACCTGCAGGTCGCCATCCTGCAGCGGACCGCCGAGAACAAGTTCATGCGGTTCAACGTCGACGGGCCCGACGACCTGGCCGGCGGCTTTCCGCGCACCCGCGCCGAGCTGTTCCAGTACCGGGGGCTCATCCTCGGCAGCATCGAGGCGAACTACTTCACGCCGGACCAGCTCCGGATGATCTCGGACTTCGTCAACCATCGGGGCGGGGGCCTGCTGATGCTCGGCAGCCGCCGATCGTTCGCCGAGGGCGGGTACGCCGGAACCCCGGTCGCCGACGTGCTGCCGGTCGTCGTGGGCGAGCCGCGGGGCGACGGCCAGGAGACCTTCTTCGTCGAGGTCGCGGTGGAGACCACCCGCGCCGGGGCCGCGCACGCCTCCACGCAGATCGCGGACACCGAGGATGCGTCGGCCGCCCGCTGGCGGGAGCTGCCGCCGATCACCATCGTCAACCCGATCACGGAGGTGAAGCCGGGCGCGACGACGCTGCTGACGGGGGCCGGCAGCGAGCTGGTCGTGCTGGCGTTCCAGCGCTACGGCGCGGGCAAGTCCATGGCGTTCCCGGTGCAGGACTCGTGGACGTGGCAGATGCACGCCGACATCGCGGTCGACGACCTGACCCACGAGACCTACTGGCGGCGGCTGCTCCGCTGGCTGATCGACGGCGCGCCCGACCAGGTGGTCACCGAGCTGCCGCAGGACCGCGTGCAGCCCGGCGAGCCGGCGACCATTTTCGCCTCGGTGGGGGACGCGAACTTCGAGGAGCTGAACAACAGCCTGGTGATGGCGTCGGTGACCCATCCGAACGGCGAGTTCACGGACCTGCCGATGGAGTGGACGGCGCAGCGCGACGGCGAGTACCGCGCCAGCTTCACGCCGTCGACGGAGGGGTTCTACGAGGTGCGGGTCGAGGCGCTGGCCGGCGACGAACTGCTCGGCGAGGACGTCACCTACCTGCAGGTGGCCCCGAGCGACGCGGAGTTCCACGACTCGACGCTGCGCGCCTCGCTGCTGGAACGGATAGCCGACGAGACCGGGGGGCGCTTCTATACGGCGGAGACGGCGTCCTCGCTGGCGGACGACGTCCAGTACGTCGGCGGCGGGGTGACGGTGGTCGAGGAGCACGATCTGTGGGACATGCCGATCCTGCTGCTGCTGCTCGCCGGCCTCGTGCTCGGCGAGTGGAGTTTCCGACGGTTCCGGGGGCTGGCGTGATGACCGCAGGAGGCGCGTCGGCGGTGCGACCGGACCTGCTCCATCCGGACTTTCGTCGGGCCGTCCGGCGTGCGGGCGGGAAGGCGCGTCCGATGGGCCGCAGGCTCGCGGTCCCGGTCAGGTGTCGCGCGGCGTGCGTTGCGTCAATGGCGCGGGCGATACTGGCTACGCTGTTGTTGTCCGCGGGATCGGCCGCCCCGGCGCACGCGCAACAGACGCACCTGCTGGTCGTCACCGGCCTCGGCGGCGATCCTCTCTACACCGAGCAGTTCCACGCCTGGGCGACAACCCTGGTGACCGCGGCCACCGAGCGCTACGGCCTGCCGGCGGAGAACGTCACCTACCTGGGGGAGAGGACCGCCCTCGATCCGGAGGCGATCGCCGACCGCTCCACCCGCGAGAACGTGGCCGCGGCCATCGAGGCTATCGCGGACCGCGCCGGCCCGGCCGACCACGTCGCCATCGTCCTCTTCGGCCACGGCAGCTTCACCGGCAGCGCCCGGATCAATCTGCCGGGCCGCGATCCGTCGGCCGCGGACTTCGCGCCGCTGCTCGACCGGCTGGGCCGCCGGCGGGTGACGTTCGTCAACACGGCGAGCGCGAGCGGTCCCTTCCTGGAGGCGCTGTCCGGTGAAGGGCGCGTGGTGATGACCGCGACCCGGAACGGGCGCGAGCGGAACGCGACGATCTTCGGCGGCTACTTCGTCGAGGCGTTCGCCGAGGGCGAGCAGGAGGCCGACCAGGACCGCAACGCGCGGGTGTCGATGCTGGAGGCGTTCGTCTACGCACGCCGGCGGGTGGTGGCCGCCTTCGAGGCCGAGGGCATCCTGCTGACCGAGCACGCCCTGCTCGACGACAACGGCGACGGCGTGGGCACGGACGCGCCCGACCCGCTGTCCGGCGACGGCATGGTGGCCCGGACCGCGTTCCTGACAGCGGGTGAGGATCTCGCGACGGCGCGGGTGGCGTTCCCCGACGATCCGGAGCTGCGGCCCCTGTACCTGGAGCGGGCCGAGATAGAGGCGCGCGTGGACGATCTGCGGGTGCTGCGCGGCGGCGCGGATCGGGAGCAGTACGAGGCGGAGCTCGAGCGGCTGCTGATCGAGCTGGCGCTGAAGAGCCGGCAGATCCGCCGGTTGGAGGCGGCGAAGGGAGCGCCGGATCCACGATGAGTCTGCGCGCCGACGCGTGGCCGCGCCGCCGACGGAGCGCCGGATTCGCTGGATTCGCTCCGCCGTCGAACCGCCGCCGGTCGCGCATCCGCCTTGCCGTCGCCGCGGCGTCCGCCGTGGTGCTCGCGGTCCTGGCATCCGCCGCGGGCATCGCCGGCGCCGACGTCCTCCCCGGCAATGTCGCCTACGACGGCCGGTTCACGTTCGTGCGCCTGCGCTACGACATGAACTGGGGCCTGTTCCGCCGCGACATCAAATGGGCGCACGATTACCCGCACGCCGAGCGCAATTTCGGCAGGATCGTCGAGGAGATCAGCGACCTCGACATCTACTTGGCGCCGAACGGGGGCAACGTGCTGCCGCTCGACGATCCGGAGCTGACCCGGTTTCCGGTGGCCTACATGGCGGAGCCGGGCTTCTGGCATCCGGACGAGGCGGAGATCGAAGGTTTGCGCAGCTATCTGCTCAAGGGCGGCTTCGTGATCTTCGACGACTTCACCGGCTGGCACTGGGAGAACTTCACCGCCCAGCTCGCCCGCGTGCTGCCCGGCGCGCGGCCGATCCAGCTCGACGTCTCGCATCCGATCTTCCATTCGTTCTTCGACATCGAGACGCTCGAGATGGAGCCCATGTACGGGCCGCCGCCCACCTTCTGGGGCATCTTCGAGGACAACGATCCGGCCGGCCGGATGTACGGCATCGCGAACTACGAGAACGACATCGGCGAGTACTGGGAGTACTCCGACACCGGCTGGTACGCCGTTGACGTGACCAACGAGGCCTACAAGTTCGGCGTGAACTACGTGATGTACGCACTGACGCACTGAAGTGTTCCTGGCGCATACGCGCACGACTGCAGGAAAACAACTAAGGCGTAGAACACGCTCGACCAGTAGCCTTCGTAGCGGGCGATCTCGTTCCGCCGATGCCAGTCGTGCGGGATGCCCGCCAGCAGCCGCCGGAACAGCGCCTCCACACCCGGCCAGTCCGCCGCCGCCAGCAGGCGGCGCAGCGCGGCGCCGTCCGCCGCCGGCCGGCGGTTCGGCGCCAGCGCATCCAGCAGGCTCCGGTTCAGGCCCCGCCGCACCTCGCGGTTCGGATACCCCAGGCGGTACTGGGGACAGCCGTCCGGATCCTCCTCTGCATCCACGATCGTCAGGTAGCCGGTCTGGAACAGCAGCGCCTCCGGGGCGATGGCGTCCACGTCGAAGGTCGACAGCAGCGTCTCGTCGGCGTAGACGCCTTCGAGGTCCGGGGCCGGGAAGCCGCGCCGGATGAGCGTGTCGACCAGGAACCGCGGCGTCGCGGTTTCGAACCAGTGCGGTTTGAACGCGCGGCTGCGGAACAGCTTGAGCAGACCGAAGGGGTTGTAGACCTTCTCCTCTCCCAGCCAGCCGTAGCCGTTGTACCACCTGCGGATCCGCTCCCGGTCGAGACCCGGCAGCTCCGGCGCGAACACCGTGTCCAGATCCGCCTCGGTGTAGCCGCAGATTGCCGAGTAGTCCGGGTCGAGGGTGAGATCGATGAGGTTGTTCAGGTCGGAGAACAGGTTCACCTTGCTGAACTTGCTGACCCCGGTGATGAACGTCAGCTCGACGTGGGCGTCGCTATCCTTGAGCGTGCCGTACAGCCCGCGCAGGTCGTCGCGATTGGTCGTCGCCTGCTCCGGGTCGTTCAGGGCGTCCAGGATCGGCTTGTCGTACTCGTCCACCAGCACCACCACGCGCCTTCCCGCCCGCTCGTGCAGCGCCGCCAGCAGCCGGGCGAAACGCCCCGGCGCCGTGGCCCCCCCGGAAGCGGACGCCCCCGCCCCCCGTTCGGCGTCGGCCAACTGTTCCATCACACGGGCCGGCAGAAGGCCGGGCCTGCTGAAGTTGCCGACGGCGAAGCTCAGCCGCACCACCGGGTGGCGCCGCGCCCAGTCCCAGTCGTCGTGAACGGCCAAGCCGCGGAACAGCTCCTCGCTGCCCTCGTACAGCTCCTTGAGCGTGTCCACGAACAGGCTCTTGCCGAATCGCCGCGGGCGCGACAGGAAATAGTGCTTGCCGGCGTCGTCCGCCAACCGGCGGGCATAGCCGGTCTTGTCGACGTAGTAGTAGCCTTCCTCGCGGATCTGGCGGAAGGTCTGGATGCCGATGGGGAGCCGGCGCCTGTCCATGACGGGATTCCAAGTCCTTCAGACGGCCGTCGCGGGGGCGGCGGCGCCGCTTCCGGCCGGCGCCTGGTCGCATCGGTCGGAGGCGGGCCGAGCGCTAACCCTCGGGGACCATGCCGGCCATGGAGACGAGGATCGCCAGCGTGTCGGTCAAAGCAGCCTACCACGAACGGATGAGTCGGCCGGGCGGCCTGGGGCGGACCGGGCGGCATCGGTCTCGGGCGGGCGGAAGATCCGAAGTCGTCGGGCGGCGCGGTCCAGCGACAGTCGATCCGGCGGTGGCCACCGAATCTCCCGGTGCACGGCGATTGACTCCCGTTGCGCTATCGACCAACATCAGGCAGTCTTGGCGGGGCCGGCGGGAAGGGGCCTCTGATCGGGCGCGTGACGGCTCGCGCGGCGCTTCGACACGCAGGCATGGTAGCGTTGGACTGACAGGTCCGGAATCACGGACGTGAGGAGACCTTCGTGGAACGAGACACCCCGGCCACCGAGCCGACCGACGTAGTGGAGCCGACCGGCGACGCAACGGATGCGGCAGCGGTAGAAACCGCGCCGCGGACCGACGCCGTGACGCCGGCGACTGAAGGCGCAGCGCAGGGGGCCGACGACGCGGCCGCCGAGGTCGAAACGGCGCCCTCGACCGACGGCGCGGCCCCGGCCGTCGTTGCGGCGCAGCCGACCGACCTCGAATCGCCCGACGACATCGCCCTCGCCGACCGGATGAAGGCCGGCCGGGAGCAGATTCTGTCGGAGCTGCACAAGAAGATCATCGGCCAGGACGAGATCATCGAGCAGGTGCTGCTGACGCTGTTCGTCGGCGGCAACAGCCTGATCGTCGGGGTCCCGGGGCTCGCCAAGACCCTGCTGATCCAGACGATGGCGCAGGTCCTCGACCTGAAGTTCGCGCGGATTCAGTTCACCCCCGACCTGATGCCGTCGGACATCACGGGGACGGACATCATCCAGGACGATCCCGAGACCGGCGGCCGACGGATGGTGTTCGCGCCCGGCCCGGTGTTCACCAACATCCTGCTGGCGGACGAGATCAACCGGACGCCGCCCAAGACGCAGTCGGCCCTGCTCGAAGCGATGCAGGAGCATCGCGTGACGGTGCAGGGGCGCACCTACGACCTCGACGAGCCGTTCTTCGTCTTCGCGACGCAGAATCCCATCGAACTGGAGGGGACCTACCCGCTGCCGGAGGCGCAGCTCGACCGGTTCATGTTCCACATCGTCATCGAGCACCCGCCCGAACACGAGGAGCTGGAGGTCGTGCGCACCACGACGATCACCAACAACCCGGACTTCCGGCATGCCGTGACCGGCGCCGATCTGATCGCGTTCCAGGAGCTGGTGCGCAAGGTGCCGGTGTCCGAGGCGGTGATGCGCTACACCCTCGAGCTGGTCCGGACCAGCCGGCGGAACGAGCAGGACGGCGACGGCCCCGACTTCGTCAAGAAGTGGGTGCAGTACGGCGCGAGCGTGCGCGCCGCGCAGTACCTGGTGCTCGGCAGCAAGGCGCGGGCGCTCACGCAGGGGCGGTACCACGTCAACTTCGACGACATCCACGCGCTTTCGCGGCCGGTGCTCCGGCACCGCGTGCTGCTCAATTTCCACGCCGAGTCCGAGGGCATCACGTCCGATCGGATCGTCGACCAGCTTCTGGAGGCGGTGCCCGCTCCGGCGTCGCAGATGTGACGTGTCCGCCGATCCTCCCTCGTCCACGCCCGGCGCCCGGTTCGTCGATCCGCAGGTTCTCGCGCGCATCGGGAACCTGAAGCTGCTGGCGCGCAACGTCGTCGACGGCTTCATCAACGGCCTGCACAAGGCGCCGTACCTCGGCGTGTCCGTCGACTTCGCCGAGCACCGCGGCTACATGCCGGGCGACGACATCCGGTTCATCGACTGGCGCGTGTTCGCCCGCACGGACCGCTTCTACGTCAAGCAGTTCGAAGCGGACACGAACGCCAACTTCTCGGTGCTGTTCGACGTCTCGCGCTCGATGAGCTTCGCCAGCCGGGGCGTCTCCAAGCTGGACTACGGCCGCTACCTGGCCGGGTGCCTCACCTACTTCGCCACCACGCAGCGCGACCGGGTCGGGATCGTGACGTTCGACGACGACATCGTGACCCGCGTGCCCCCGTCGGCGAAGCATCTCGACGTCGTCCTGCACACGCTGGACCGGATCGAGGCGGGCCGGCCCGGCGCGTTCGAGAAGCCGCTGTTTCGGGCGACCGAGTTCTTCAAGCGGCGCGGCATCCTGCTGCTCATCTCGGACCTCTACGAGGAACCCGAAGCACTGGTCAACTGGCTGAAGCCGCTCAGCTACGGCGGCAACGACCTGATCGTGTTCCACGTGCTGGATCCCGCCGAGGTCGACTTTCCGTACGCCGAGGCGGGCAACTTCCGGGATCTGGAGACCGGGCGACGGATGCCGGTAGTGCCCGAGAAGCTGCGGGAGCAGTACCGCGCGCTCGTCGCGGAGCACATCGAGCGGCTGTCGAAGCTCTGCGCCGAGAACCGGATCGACTACGCCTTCTTCAACACCGCGCAGCCGCTCGATCACGGACTGTTCAGGTTCCTGGCGATGCGCGAAAAGCTGAATCGGGTGCGATAGACATGGGATTGCTGGCCCCGCTGTTCCTGCTCGGACTCGCGACGATCGCGGTGCCGGTGATCCTGCACATGATCCAGCGCGAGCGGAAGGAAGAGGTCGAGTTCCCCTCGCTGATGTTCCTCTGCAAGGTCCCCTACCGCTCCTTCCGCCGCCAGCGGATCCGGCACTGGTTCCTGCTGCTGCTGCGCTGCGCGGCGCTGCTCCTGCTGTTGTTCGCCTTCGCCCGTCCGTTCATCCGCGCCGCGGCGCTGGCCGCGGTGACCGGCGGTGCGCGGGAGGTGGTGGTCCTGCTCGACCGCTCCTGGAGCATGAGCTACGGCGACCGCTGGGAGGCGGCGCAGGATCTGGCGGCCGACACGATCGACGCCCTGGACGCCGGCGACCGGGCGACGGTGATTCTGTTCGACGGCGCCGCCGAAGTGGGGCCGCGCTCGACGACCGACCGCGCGAGCCTGCGCAGCCTCGTCGCGAATGCGGAGGTCGGATCCGGCGTCACCCGCTACGGGCCCGCCCTGAAGCTCGCCGAGGGGATCTTCGAAGCCTCGGATCTGCCGCGCCTCGAGGCGGTGCTCATCAGCGACTTCCAGCGCGCCGGGGTCGAGAGCGCGGTCGGGGTCCGGTTCCCGCAGGGGACGGTGCTGACACCGATCCGGGTCGGGGAGAACGACGCAACCGAGGCCAACGTCAGCGTGGCCGGCGTGCTCTTCGAACGCGAGTATTTCTCGGGACGCGAACGGATCCAGGTGGCGGCGCGGCTGACGAACCGCGGCCCGAGTCCGATCACCGGCCTCGGAGTGACGCTGGACATGGAGGGCCGGGAGGTCGAGACGCTGACCGCCGACCTGCCGCCGGCCGGTTCCACGACGGTCGACTTCGCGCCGGTGACCCTCGGCGACGCGGAGGTGTTCGGGGCGGTCCGCATCGCGCCGGATCCGTTGCCGGCCGACGACGTCTTCCACTTCGTGGTCTCGCCGGGACAGGTGGTCACGGTGCTGGTCGTCGGCAGCGCGGCCGCCCCGGACGACGCCAACCTGTTCCTGACGCGCGCGCTCGGCATCGGGTCCGAGCCGGCGTTCGACGTGCACGCGACGACGCTGGAGCGCTTCTCGGCGGCGGACCTCGCGGACCGGCAGGTGGTGGTGCTGAACGACACCCGGCCCCCGTCGGGCGCGGCGGGCGCGGCGCTGGCCGCTTTCGTCGAGGCGGGGGGCGGCCTGCTCGTCGTGGCGGGGGAACGGACCGCGTGGCCGCAGGACGATCCCGGGCTGCTGCCCGGCCGCGTGGGCGCGCCGGCGGACCGCGACGGCCGCGGCGGGTCGCTCGGCTTCGTCGACTACGGCCATCCGGTGTTCGAGGTGTTCAACGCCCCGCGCAGCGGTGACGTCACGACCGCCCGCTTCTTCCGCTTCCGGCCGGTGGAGGCGGGGCCGGAGGCGACGGTGGCGGCGCGTTTCGACGACGGCAACCCCGCGTTGATCGAGCGGCGCATCGGCGCCGGCCGGGTTCTGCTGTGGGCCTCGACCATCGACACTTTCTGGAACGACCTGGCCAAGAAGCCGGTCTACCTGCCCTTCGTCCACCGGATGGTCCAGCACCTGGCGGACTACGCGCCGCCGACGCCCTGGTTCCTGGCGGGGCAGGTCCTGAACCTGGCCGAGCAGGACGTGTCGCTGGGGGCGGGCGGGACCGCCGCGGCGGAGTACGTGGTGATGTCGCCGACCGGGGCGCGCCTGCCGGTCGCGGTCGGCGATCGCGCCGGGTTCCTGGACCTCACCGAGCAGGGCGTCTACGAGGTGCACGACGCGAACGCGGCGGACGAGCGCCCGCTGATCCTCGCCGTCAACGTCGATCTGGCGGAATCGGATCTGTCGGCGGTCGACCCGGAGGAGCTGGCCAGCATGGTCACCGGGCGGGTCGGCGGCGACCGCACCGCGGCGGGCGGGCCGGCGCGCGTGATCCCGCCGGAGGACCTGGAGCGGCGGCAGTCGGTCTGGTGGTACCTGCTGCTCGCGGCGGCGCTGCTGTTCGCGGCCGAGACGCTGGTGTCGAACCGGCTCTCGCGCACGGTGCTGAGCACGGAGTGATGTAGAGACTGTATACGGCAGATAGAGAGGGTTCGCTGCCCGCAAAGTTTAAACGACGGGTCGGGAAGTGAAAGCCCTCGGCCAGCACGCCGACGACAAGGTGTGGGGCGCCGTCGAAGCCGACCGGGTGCCGACGACGGCCGGGTCCAATGCGAAGCGGTTCAGATGCTACCCGGAACGCCGCTTGCGGAGCTTGTCCACCGCAACCGGTGGAACGCTCCCGGGATCGTCGTGCAGGAACAGACGACGGACACCGCGGGAAGGATGTTGTGGATCGTCACGCGCGCAATAAAGTGTGGCATTACGCGAGACGGTCTCTGCGGGATGTTGTCCACACCTGCGGAAACTCTGCGCCGTTTGTGATCCCTCGGTGGTGCGGTCGCCCCGAGTGACATCGGCTCGGCGCGCAGGAGCCCGCGGGCTTGGCATCAGGTGTCGGGCGTGCTAAAAGGGTGTGAGCATCCGAAATACCCGAAGCCGAATCGAGGCTGAACCCATGCGCGACGAGCCACTGCTGACCGGTAATCGAGACGAGGTCCTCCGCGCCGTCCGTCATGTCCGGAACCGCTGGCGCCTGCGGCTGGCCCTGCGCGGCGTGGCCGTGCTCGTCGCCGCTGCGCTCGGGACGCTGCTGGTGTCGTCCTTCGGCCTCGAGCTGTTCAGGTTCGACCCGGCGGCGATCGTCACGTTCCGCGTCGTGACCTACGTGGCGCTGCTCGCCTTCGGCTGGTGGCTCTTCATCCGGCCGGTGTCGCGCCGCGTCTCCGACGAGCGGGTCGCGCTCTACATCGAGGAGCACGCGCCGGAGCTGCAGGCGACGGTCCTGAGCGCGGTGGAGGAGAGCCGGAAGGGGGTGCGCGAGCGGGCCGCGGATCACTCGCCCGAACTCGTGCGCCGGCTCATCGAGTCGGCGGTGCGGCAGATCCGCGACATCGACATGGGGCGTCACGTCGAGACCGGCCGGCTCCGGCGCTCGACGGGTCTGCTGGCCGCGGCCGGTCTCGCCGCGGTGCTGCTCTTCACCTTCGGTCCGGCGTATCTGCGCCACGGCATCAACGCGCTGCTCACCCCCATGGGGAACGTGCAGGCGGCGAGCCCGTACAGCATCGAGGTCCTGCCGGGGGACGCGACCGTCGCGCGCGGCGCCGACCAGGCGATCACGGCCCGGCTCGTCGGTTTCGAGGCGGAGGACGTCAACCTGCTGATGCGGGACGGCGGCGACTCGTTCGATCGGCTGCCGCTGATCCCGGTCGTGACCGAGGACGGCGCGGTCGAACCGGTGCGCTTCGAGGTGCTGCTGTTCGATCTGCAAGAACCAATCGACTACTTCGTCGAATCGATCGGGGTCGAGTCGCCGACCTACCGGCTCGACGTGATCGAGCTGCCGTACGCGGAGCGGATCGAGCTGGAGTACCACTTCCCCGAGTACACCGGCCTGGAGCCGCGCACGGTCGAGGACGGCGGCGACATCGCGGTGCTGCAGGGCACCGAGGTCAGGCTGCGCGCCGTCCCGACGATGGGCACGACGGGCGGCCAGCTCGTGTTCGACGACGATGACGACCAGCGGTTCGAGCTGACGCTCGAGGACGACGGCACGTTGACGGCCGCCTTCACGGTCGAGGAGGAGGGCTTCTACCGCGTCGACCTCGTGGCGCCGGCCGGCCAGCTCGTGACAGCCTCTCCCCAGTACACCATCGACGTGCTGACCGACCAGCCGCCCTCCGCGATGTTCATCCGGCCGGGACGCGACACCACGGCCAGCGCCATCGAGGAGGTGTTCGTCGAGGCGCGCGCCGACGACGACTTCGGGTTGCATTCGCTGGAGCTCGTCTATTCGGTGAACGGCGGCCCCGAGGAGTCGGTCAGCCTGTTCGACGGCGGCGGGAGCGCCCTGCGGGAAGTCTCGGCCGGCCACACCTTCTTCTTCGAGGAGCTGGAGCTGGAGCCGGGCGACTTCCTCTCGTACTACGCGCGGGCGACCGACCGCAACCTGCTGCAGCAGGGCGCCGACGTCAAGAGCGACCTCTTCTTCATCCAGATCCGGCGCTACAGCCAGGACTACCGGATGCAGCCCTCGCAGGGCGGCGCCGGCGGCGGCATGGGCGGCGGGGCCGACGCGCGCGAGCTCTCGAAGGCGCAGCGGGAGATCATATCGGCGACCTTCAACCTGATCCGGGACCGGGAGCAGTACGACGCCGAGGAGTTCGAGGAGAACGTCGTCTTCCTGACCCTCGCCCAGGGGCGCCTGCGCGAGCAGGTGGAGACGCTGGTGCGGCGGATGAACAGCCGCGTGATGCCGGCCGATCCCGCCTTCCGGACCATCCAGGAGATCCTGCCGCGGGCCGCGGAGGCCATGCGGGAGGCCGAGGGCGAATTGCAGGATCAGGACGCCGAGGGGGCGCTGCCGCCCGAGCAGCGTTCGCTGCAGCATCTCCAGCGCGCCGAGGAAGCCTACGAAGAGGTGATGGTCACCATGGGCGGCGGCGGCGGTGGCGGTGGGGGCGGCGGCCGGCAGGCGGCCGAGGACCTCGCGGATCTGTTCGAGCTCGAGCTCGACAAGATGCGCAACCAGTACGAGACGCTGCAGCGGGCCGGGCAGGAGCGGGCCGACGAGACCATCGACGAGCTGATGGAGCGGTTGCGCGAGCTGGCCCGCCGGCAGGAGCGCGAGGCGGAGCGGCAGCGGCGGCGGGCGCGCGGCCAGCAGTCCACGCAGGGCGGCGGGGCCGGGCAGCGCGCGCTCGCGGAGGAGGCGGAGGAGGCGGCGCGGCGGCTCGAACGCCTTGCCCGCGAGCAGAACTCGCCGCAGATGATGGAGACCGCGCGCCGGCTGCAGGAGGCGGCCGACGCGATGCGGCGCGCCGCCGCCAACGACGACAACCTCGGGTTCGCCGAGGCGGGGACCGCGCTCGACCGGCTGCGCGAGGTGCAGGAGCGGTTGAACAGCGAACAGCGCGGCCGCCTGGAGCGCGACATCGCCGACCAGTTGCGTCGCGCCAACCGGCTGGCCGACGAGCAGCGCGAGATGCGCGCCGAGGTGGAGCAGCTTCCCGGTCTCCAGAACGAGGCGCGGTTCGCCGCGCTGCGCCGCCTGCTGGAGCAGAAGGGCCAGATGGAAGAGGAGGTGGCCGACCTGGAGCGGCAGATCGACTCGACCTCGGCCGAGTTCCGGCGCGACGAGCGCGACGCGTCGCGCGAGCTGCAGGAGGCAGCCGGCGGCATCCGCGACAACAAGCTCAAGGAGAAGATCCGCTACACCCGGGGCCTGATTCGTAGCCGTCCCGGTCCGACCGCCAACGCGTTCGAGGAGCAGATCGGCGAGAACATCGAGGAGTTGGTCGAGGATCTGACCGGGGCGGCGGCGGCGGTCGGCAGGTCCGAGGGCGACCGCATGGCGCAGGCGCTCGACCGGACGCGCGACCTGATGCGCAGCCTGGAGTCGCTCGACCACCGGATGTGGCGGCAGGGCCAGGAAGGCGAGCAGGGCCAGGAGGGCCAGCAGGGCCAGCAGGGTCAGTCGGGCCGGCAGGGGCAGTCGGGTGAGGCCGGCCAGCCGGGTCAGGAAGGCCGGCAGGGCGGGCAGCCGGGCCAGAATGCCCAGGCCGGCGGACAGCTCGGCGGCGCCGACGGCTGGCGGGGCGGTGACGCCAGCAACTTCGGCCGCGAGTGGGGCGGCTACGGCGACCGCCGGCCGGGCACCACGGTCTGGGAGCCGGGCGACATGCGCCAGTGGAGCCGCGAGTACGAACAGCGGGCCGGCGAGGCGCAGGAGCTGCGGCGGCTGCTCGACGAGCAGGACTTCGAGGTCGGCGACCTCGACGCCATCATCCAGCGCATGCGCGAGCTGGACGACCTGCGCCGCTACCAGGATCCGGAGGAGATCGCCAAGCTGCAGACGTTCGTCATCGAGGAGCTGAAGCGCTTCGAGTACCGGCTGCGGCGGGAGATCACCGAGGAGAACGAGGATCTGTTCCTCGCGGGCAACGAGGAGATGCCGGACGAGTTCCGCGAGCTGGTGGAGGAGTACTTCCGGTCGCTGGCGCAGGACCAGTGATACGACTCGTCGGACCTGAAGAACGCAATGGTACCGAGGAGTGTTTCTCAGACCGACATCGCGGACAGAGCGGCCGAGTTCGGGCGTGCATCCCGACAAGTTCCCGAGGCCGTTCGGACCGCGCTCCGATATCGACATCGCGGTGATCGATGACACGCTCTTCGACCGGATCCGGCACGCGGTTATCGACTGGCACTATCCGAGGAAAGCGAGGCTCTACCGTAAACGGATCGGGAACGGGTCAGGCAACGCCGTCGTGACATCTACTGGGGGATTTTTCCATCCCGACAAGATTCGTTAACCGTGGCTTGGCGTTCCCCCAGGCGCTCGTTCCCCTCCGCGACGTCTCTGCGTCCTGGTTCGATACCTTTCGGAAGGCGTCGCTCTCGATCGGCCTGACGGCGCATACGGTGTCCGGACGACTGTACCGCAGTATGATGCGGATAGCGATTCAGGGAAACCGAATATGCGTAGCAGGCTCACTGCGGCGTTGGTCCTCGTCGCGATCGCCGGCGGCACGGGGGCGCTGGCGCAGCGCGGCTGGCGGGGCGGTTGGTACCGCATGCCGCCCAAGTTCCCCGTCGAGTCTCCGACCCACCGCGCCTTCACTTTCTCGCGCGTCCTCTACGACAGCGATCGCCGCGAGCCGGGCGGCCAGGGCTGGTACACCGACTACCCGACGGCCGACCAGAACCTGATGATCCGCCTGTCGGAGATGACGACGACCGACGTCGGCTTCGACCGCTACGACGAGCCGGACCATGTAGTCGTCCGCCTCACCGACGAGGCGCTGTTCGACTATCCGTTCATCTTCATGTCCGACGTCGGCACCATCCGCCTGAGCGATCTCGAGGCGGCGCGCCTGCGCGAGTACCTGGAGAAGGGCGGCTTCCTGTGGGTCGACGACTTCTGGGGCCCCTGGGCCTGGGAGCAGTGGACCGGCGAGATCTCCCGCGTGCTCCCGCCGGCTGCGTACCCCATCTTCGACATCCCCGACGAACATCCGATCCGGCGCATCCAGTACGAGGTGGAGGAGATCCCGCAGATTCCCTCCATCCAGCACTGGCGCCGGAGCGGCGGGTTCACCACCTCGGAGCGCGGCATGCGCAGCGAGGAGGTGCACTTCCGGGGCATCGCCGACGACAGCGGACGCCTGCTGGTGTTGATGAGCCACAACACCGACATCGCCGACGGCTGGGAGCGGGAGGGCGAGGACTACGAGTTCTTCTACCGCTTCTCGGTCCGGGCGTACGCGGTGGGCATCAACACCGTCGTCCACGCCATGACGCATTGACTCGGCGCGCGAATCGCGACCGTCGCAGAGCTGCCGACTCGGCGCCGTCGTCCACGCCATGACGCCTTGATACGCGTCCGTTGTCGACACGTGACGCATGGACGCGGGGTAGAATCAGCGGTGCGCGCTCGCGCGCGGTGCCTTCGACTGCACGCAACCGGACCGACACCCTGCCCACGACGCCCTATCTGGAGACGCTCGAAATCGAACCGTCCGGCCCGGCCGGCGCATCCGTGATCTGGATGCACGGCCTCGGCGCGGACGCGCGCGACTTCTACGGGATCCCGCCCGAGCTCGGCCTGCCGGACGACCTGCACGTACGCCATGTCTTTCCGAACGCGCCCCGCATGCCGGTGACCATCAACCAGGGCCTGATCATGCGGGCCTGGTACGACGTGGCCGGCTTCGGCGCCCGCGACCAGGACGAACAGGGCATCCGGCGCGCGGCCGAATGGATCGACGAGCTGACCGCGCGCGAGGTGGAGCGCGGTGCAGCGGCCGACCGCATCGTGCTGGCCGGCTTTTCGCAGGGGGGCGCCATGGCGCTCTTCGCCGGCCTGCGCTACCCGGAGTCACTGGCCGGCGTCATGTGCCTTTCGGGCTATCTCCTGCTGCCCGACGCGCTCGAGACGGAGGCTTCCGACGCCAATCGTTCCGTCTCGATCTTCCAGGCGCACGGCAGGTCCGATCCGCTGGTGCCGCTCGCGCTGGGCCACGGTACCCGGGAGGGGCTGGAGCGGGCCGGCTACGAGGTCGACTACCACGAGTACCCGATGGCGCACTCGGTCTGCCACGAGGAGGTGCGCGACATCGGCGACTGGCTGGCCGACGTTCTCGATTGAGCCTTCCCGGTCGCGGCGTCGCGGCTGGGGCGCCGTTCCTGCCTACGCCCGGAAGTACGGCCGGATCGCGTCCAGCCGGTACTCGATCTCGGCGACCTGATCCGCAGTCTACCGCCGAAATGCGCTACGCTGAACGCTTCGACGCTCGGGAGGAGAACATGGCCGGATCGCGACGAATCGCAGGGATCGCCGGTGCGGCGTTGGTGGCGGCGTGCGCCGCCGAGGAGCCGGGAATCGACGTGCCGCCGCCCACGGAAGTCCGGGAAGTCGTCGACACGCTGCACGGCGTGGAGGTTTCCGACCCCTACCGCTGGCTCGAAGACCAGGAGGCCCCGGAGACGCGGGCCTGGATCGACGCCCAGAACGCCTACACCGATACGGTGCTCGACGCGCTGCCCGGCCGCGAGGAGCTGCGGGTGGTGGCCGCGTCGGTACTGGAGCGGGACGCCATCGGGCTGCCGAACGAGCGCGGTGGACGCTACTTCTACAGCAGGCGGCGCGCCGACCAGGACTTGGCGGTGGTCTACGTGCGTGAGGGGCTCGCCGGCGAGGACCGGGTGCTGATCGATCCCCATCCGCTGAGCCCGGACCACACGACCAGCGTGGAGCTGCGCGACATCTCGGACGACGGGACGCGGGTGGCCTACGCCGTCCGCGAGGGAGGCGTCGACGAGGTCTCGGTCCGGGTCCGCGACGTCGACACCGGCGAGGATCTCGCCGACGTGCTGCCGCCGGCCCGCTACGGCGGGGTGACGCTGGCCGCGGACGGCGGCGGACTCTATTACGAGCGGTACGGCGACGTGACGCCGCGTGTGATGTACCACGCGTTCGGCGCCCCGCCGGCGGACGACGTACAACTTTTCGGCGAGGGCTACGAGCGCCACCAGATCCCCGTCACGGTCGTCTCGGACGACGGCCGCTGGATGGTCGTCCACGTCATCGAGGGGTCGTCGGGGCCGACGGAGATCCACGTCAAGGACCTCGAACGCGACACGCCGTTCGTGACCGCCGTCGCCGACGGCGTCTCCGAGTCGTGGGCCGGTTTCGCGGGGGGCGAGCTGGTCATCGTCACCAGTCTGGACGCGCCGAACAGGCGGGTGGTGCTGGCCGACCCGGCCGATCCTGCGTTCGAGCGGTGGCGCGAAGTGATCCCGGAGCGCGACGACGTCGTCGTGGAGACGGCCGCCGCCCTCGGCGGGAAGTTGGCCGTCTCGTACCTGCACGACGTCCAGCCGCGGGTCGCCGTCCACGACCTCGACGGGACGCACGTCCGCGACATCGCGTTCGACACCCTCGGCTCGGTCGGCGGCGGGGCGGGACGCTGGACCAGCGACGAAGCCTTCTTCACGTTCCAGACCTTCCACGTGCCGAGCACCATCTACCGCTACGACCTCGCGACCGGCGAGCAGTCGGTCTGGGCCGAGCCGGAGGTGCCGGTCGACGCGGCCGCCTACGAGGTCGCCCAGCGCTGGTTCACGTCGAAGGACGGCACCGCGGTGCCGATGTTCGTGGTTCACCGGCCGGACGTCGTGCTCGACGGGAGCAACCCGACGCTGCTGACCGGCTACGGCGGCTTCAACAACAGCATGACGCCGGCGTTCTCGGCCCTGGCCACGACGTGGCTGGAATCGGGCGGCGTCTTCGCGCTGGCGAACATGCGCGGCGGCGGCGAATTCGGCGAGGTGTGGCACCGGGCCGGCATGCTCGAAAGCAAGCAGAACGTCTTCGACGATTTCATCGCAGCGGCCGAGCACCTGATCGCCGAGGGCTACACCAGCAGCTCGCATCTGGCGATCCGCGGCGGCAGCAACGGCGGCCTGCTCGTCGGTGCGGTGTCGAACCAGCGCCCCGACCTCTTCGGGGCGGTCGTGTGCACCTATCCCCTGCTCGACATGGTGCGCTACCACCAGTTCCTCGTCGCCGGTTTCTGGGTGCCGGAGTACGGCTCGAGCGAGGATCCGGAGCAGTTCGAATACATCCACGCCTACTCGCCGTACCACAACGTGATCGACGGCGGCGACTACCCGGCGACGCTGTATCTGTCCGGGGACGGCGACACGCGGGTGGCCCCGCTCCACGCCCGCAAGATGACGGCGCTGATGCAGGCGAAGAACGGCTCGGACAACCCCGTCCTGCTCCGCTACCACACGCAGGCGGGCCACTCCGGCGGCCAGCCGATCAGCCAGCAGATCGACGAGATGGTGGATACGGTGAGCTTCCTGCTCTGGCAGGTGGGACGGGGGCAGGACTCGGAATGAAGCCCGAACCGAGGTTCACCGTGACCACCGAACCGATGCGTCTGCGGACGGGGATCGATCCGTCCCGGATGCACGACATCGACGCCGCGCTGGAAGTCGAAGCCTTCGAGGCGCTGACGACACGCCTGGAGGACGCGCGCCTCGGTGATCATCCCGGATGCGAACCTTCTGCTGTGCGCCTGCGACGCGTCGACGGTCGGCATGGCGGTTGAGGACGGCGGAAGGATCCGTGGAGGCGCCTACCGAACGTTGGCGTGAGCCGGGCAGGCGCGATCCATGTGAAACAAGGGGAGGTCTACAGTGCCCGGGAGGACTCGATTCGTGATGGTGATGTTGCTGCTTGCCGCCGTGGCGTGCGGCGGGGCGTCCGACGACGCGGGAATCGCGGCCGGAATCAGCGCCGACACGCTGCTCGCCGCGACCGAGACGCTCGCTTCCGACGAGTTCGAGGGGCGCGCGCCGGGGTCGGAGGGCGAGACGAAGACCGTTGCCTACCTGACCGAGCAGTTCTCCGCGCTTGGCCTTGCGCCGGGGAACCCGGACGGGACCTGGGTGCAGGAGGTGCCGCTGGTCGGCATCACGCCCCTGCCGGGCGACGATCTGGTGGTGACGGCGGGGGGCGAGAGCCGCACGCTGGAGCCGGCCGTGGACTACGTCGCGGCGACGAAGCACGTCGTCGACGCGGTCGAGGTGTCGGACGCCGAGTTCGTCTTCGTCGGCTACGGAGCGAGGGCGCCGGAGTACGACTGGGACGACTTCGGGGAGACTGACGTCAGCGGCAAGATCCTGCTCTTCCTGGTCAACGACCCGCCGCTCGACGACGTCTTCGGCGGCCCGGCCATGACCTACTACGGGCGCTGGACCTACAAGCACGAGATCGCGGCCGAGCTGGGCGCGGCCGGGTCCCTGGTCATCCACGAGACGGAGCCGGCCGGCTACCCGTGGGAGGTGGTCGGCAGCACGCCCTACGCCGAGTCGTTCGACCTCGTCGCCGCCGACGACAACCTGAGCCGGGCTACCTTCGAGGGCTGGGTGCAGCGCGCCACCGCGGAGACGCTGTTCGAGATGGCCGGGCTGGACTTCGAGGCGGCGAAGCAGCAGGCGGCGAACCGCGCGTTCGAGCCGATTCCGCTCGGGGTGACCGGGTCGCTCCGGGTCCGGAACGAGCTGCGGCGCATCGACTCGCAGAACGTCGTCGCGAAGATCGAAGGCAGCGGGGCGCCGGACGAGGTGGTGATGTACGTCGCCCACTGGGACCACCTGGGCGTCGACCCGAACCTGGACGGCGACCAGATCTTCAACGGGGCGGCCGACAACGCCACCGGCACCGCCGGGCTCGTCGAGATCGCGCGCGCGTTCATCCATGCGCCGGAGCCGCCGCGCCGCTCGGTGCTGTTCCTGGCGGTCACGGCCGAGGAGCAGGGTTTGCTCGGATCCCGGCACTATGGGGAGAACCCGCTTTACCCGGCGGCGCAGACCGTCGCCGCGCTGAACATGGACGTCCTCAACCAGTGGGGGCGGACGCGCGACATGACCATCGTCGGGATGGGGCAGTCCGAACTGGACGCCGTCGCCGCGGACGTTGCGGCTCGGCTCGGCCGCACGCTGGCCCCGGACCCGGAGCCCGAGAAGGGCTTCTACTACCGGTCGGACCATTTCTCGTTCGCCAAGGCGGGCATCCCGGCGTTCTACGCCGACCCCGGCGTCGAATACATCGACAAGCCGGACGGTTACGGTCTCGAGAAGCGCACGGATTACACTGCGAACGACTACCACAAGGTGTCGGACGAGGTGAAGCCGGACTGGGATCTGTCGGGTGCGCTCCAAGACCTGACCTTCCTGTACCACATGGGCTCGCGGCTCGCGGCGGGCGACGAGTGGCCGGCGTGGAGCGAGACCAGCGAGTTCAGGGCGATCCGGGAGGCGCAACGACCGCGGTAGAGTACAGCAGGAGTTTGCGCCCGGGTCTGTTGCGCCGGCGTGTTTCCGATTCGTCGCGGCGCGCCGACAGCGGCAGGCCCGTCTCGGTCATCGTTTCATCACAGCTCCGTTCGCGTTCCGGTCGTTTCCTGCCCCGTATCGCGGGCAGGAGTCTGTCGTAGCCCGCGAATCTCCGGCGGGTTCCTACTCCAGCAGGCCGGTCATCGCGGCTACCGTATCGAGGCCCCCGTCCGACTCGGAGAGCTGCTGGCGCTGCGTGCCGGTGAGCCACTCGACCCGGCTGCCGGTGGCATGGCGCGTCACCGCGAGGACGTGTTCGATCTGTTCCGCGACGGCGCGGACGTGGGAGATCACGCCGACCATGCGCCCGCCCGCCGCTACGGCCCCCAGCGCCTCGACCGCCGTGTCGAGGTTGTTGCGATCCAGGGAGCCGAATCCCTCGTCGAGGAACAGCGATTCCAGCCTGCCGCCGCCGCGCGCCATCATCTCGACCATGCCGAGCGCGAGCGAGAGGGACGCGATGAACTGCTCTCCGCCGGAGAGGCTGGCGGGCGATCGCGCCTGTCCGGAATCGCGGTCCAGGACACGCCATTGCGCATCGGTGTCCTGCGGGTCGACGAACGCGTACCGGCCGCCGCTCATCGTACCGAGCATCCGCGAGGCGTGCACGAGGAGGTCCCTGGAGCGGCGCAGGGTCAGCCACTTCGGGAACGCACCCGGCTTGAGGGCGTTTTCCAGATCCATCAGCGCCCGTTCCTTGTCGGCCGCTTCTTCGAGGAGGGCGTGTAGGCGCTGCACGTCGTCGATGATCCCGGCGAACCGATTCGCTGCGTTCTGCGCCCGGAGTTCGTCGAATCCGGCCTTCCTGGCTCCCGTCCGGACGGCCTCGACGATCGCGTCGAGATCGTCGGCATCCACGTCGTCGAAGCGCGCCGCAATCGTCGCCAGTTCCGTGCGTGCGGCATCCGCGCGAGTCGCCGCCGCGTCGGCGTGCTCGTTCGCGGCATGGGTGACGTTCACCGTCGTCGTCCGTAGCGTTTCGATCCGGGACCGCAGCGTCCCGGTGTCTCCCGAGGCGATCGTGGCCGGGACGTCTTCGTCCAGGTCGAGATCCCAGACCGCTTTCATGAGCGTGGAACGATGCTCGTTCAGGTCATGGACGACTTCGCTGACGGGGGCGCTCACCTCGGCGGCCCGTCGGCGCGCGAGCGCGTCTCGTTCCTCGCGAGCCTTGGCGAGCTCCTTCTGTAGCCGTTCTCGTTCGGCCGCCCGTCCCGCGAGGACCTGCTCGCGATCCCCGGCGCCTGCCATCCGTTCGCCGACTGCGGTCGTGTCCACCTTCTGCAGCCCGGCGGCATCCGCGGGCAGATTCAGGCTCGGCCGGAAGGGCGCCGGCACCGCCCGGATGGCCTCGTGCGCCTGCGCCAGTGCCGTCGTTGCGGCGTCCTGTTTCGCACGGGCCAGTCTGTGAGCGCCGGCGGCGGCTTCAGCCGCGGCGGCCGCCGCGCTGGACCGCCGGTTCGATTCGTTCTGCAGCGTCGCGTGCTCGTGATCGTGCCGTTGGAGCGCGTCGGCCGTCTCCCGTACCGCCGCATCGAACGGGCCGAGCAGGGCGTCGTGGTCGGGAAGGGAATCGGCAAGCATGGTTTCCGCCGCCTCGCCAAGGGCCTGGAAGCCGGCCGCCAGCGCGTCGGCCGCCGCGCCTGCACGGTCCGCCGCCTCGTCGATCTGTCTGTCGAGACCTTGCACCTCCGCGGTGAGCGCGGCGACGCGCTGGCCGGTCTCGACGGAAGCACGCTGGGCGGCTTCCCAGGTGTCACGCGCTTCCTGTTCCTGGCGGGCGAGCGTTTCGACGCGCGCGGCGTGATCGCGCTCGCACCGCTCGAGCGCGTCGGATGCAGCCTGTAGCGCCGTGTCGAGCGGACCGAGCAGGGCATCGTGGTCGGGAAGCCCGCCATGCAGTTCTACGCCCGCGTCCTCGCCGAGCGCTTTCAGCGAGATCCTCGAGGCTTCACCCGCTTCGTCGGCCTGACCGAGCGCCTCGTCGAGCAGTCGTTCGACGCCCGCTCGCTCCGTGGCCAGCACGACCACGCGGTTCCCGGCCGCCTCGGCCGCCTGATCGGCGCCTTCCGCCGCCGAGATCGCCTCGTGCAGACCGGCGGCGACCGGGGCCGCCCAGCCGGCGGGCAGTTCGCGAAAGCAGACCGGGCATGCATTGCCGGCGTGCAGATCGCGGGCCGCCGCCGCCGCCGAGTCGGACCGCCTCGCCGCCGCCATGCGCTCGTGCGCTTCCTGCCGCCGCCGTCCGGTCTCGCGCGCTTCGGCGTCCGCGGCTTCCAATCTCTGCGTCAGTGCGTCTCGCTGCTCCCGATGCCCGGCGAGCTTCTGCTCCGCCTCCTGCGCCGCACGTGCTCGGGCCAGGCACGCGTCGTATCGCTGTTCGACCGTCAGCCGGCGCCTGTCCGCGGCGTCTCGCGCTTCGAGCAGTCGCTGCTTTTCCCGAGCGTAGGCTGCCGCGTTCTCGACGGACGCACGCTGCGCAGCCTGCAGACGATCGCCGGCCGCCGTGGCGGCCGTTTCGTGGCGGCGCGCTTCCGCCGTGGCGGTATCCAGTTGCTCCGCGCGTGCTGCACGTTCGTTTCGGCAGGCCGCCAGCGCTTCCCTGGCGTCGTCGAGCGCGCTGCGGCACGCCCTGCAGTCGGCGTACCGTCGCTCCACCGTCGCACGCCGGTCGCTCGCGGCCTCGACCGCTGCCGCCAGCGGCGGCCGCTGTTCCGCGTGACGCGCAGTCCGTTCGTCGGCGGCCGCGGCAAGCACGGACGTCCGTGTCGCGTGATCCGCCGCCTGCCCGGCTGCATCCGCGCTCCGGCGGGCCTCTTCGGCCGCGGTCTCGGCTGCCGTGACCAGCGGTCCGACGGCGGGTAGCATCGCCAGCGCCGACGCAACCTCCGGTACGCCGGGACCGTCGGTGTCGTCCGGAACCTCCGCGAGTCGGGTCGCGATCTCCGCCTGCTGCTGCACGAGCGCCGCATCCTGCGCCGCGATCGCACGCTCGCGGGCCGCGATCGGCGCCATCCGCTCTTCAGCCCGGTCGATTACCGGGGCGCGTAGCCGTTCGATGACCGCAGCCGCCGCCGTGTGCGCCCGGAGCGCGTCGCGAAAGGTCTCGTGAACCGCTTCGGCCTCGTGTGCCGCGGCGGCTGTCGCGCGGGCGCGTTCACGCTCGCGGTCCAGGTCCGTGGTCAGTTGCGCGAGGTGCGCCGCAGGATCCTCCGGGTACTGCGACACGGCCTGCTCCAACTGCACCCGCAGACGGGTGGCCCGCTCGCGGGTCGCACCGGCCATTGCTCCCGCCGCCTTGAGCTCGTCCGTGCGCCAGACCTGCCGGAGAATCTCGGCTCGTTCGGCCGGTCTGTCCTCCACCAGCAGGCGGGCGAAACGGCCCTGGGGCAGGACGACGGTGCGCAGGAAGGCGTCGCTGTTGAGCCCTATCAGTTTCTCGATACGCTCGTTGACGGGCCGGACCTGTTCGACCTGCTCGATCGTGTCGTCGCCGGCGCCGACCCGGCGAAGCTGCGCGTTCGCCGGCCCGACTCTGCCCCGGCCGTCGCGGCGCAAGGTGCGGGCGACCTCCCACGTCTCGCCGGACACCCGGAACCGGAGCACGACCCGCAGATGCGTGGACGTGTCGTTCATCAGTTCCTGGTTGCCTTGCGCCGTGAACGTCGCCTGCCCGTACAGCGCGTACGTGATCGCTTCCAGAATGGAGGACTTGCCGGCGCCGGTGTCGCCGACGATGGCGAGGTGGTCGCGGCCCGTGAAGTCGATTGGCGCGGCGGGCGCTCGGAACGACCGCAGTCCTTCGATGACGAGACGGACGGGGCGCATGTATCAGTCCTGCCCTCTGTTCCGCTTCGAGGCGAGGGAGCCGAGTGTCCGTTCGGCCCGCGACTCGAGCGCCGCCACCCCGAAGTCGGGCTCGGTGGCCTGTCCGACGCTGCCCAGCGCCTGCGCGAAGAGCCTGCGCACCGTGTCGTGCGGCGCCTTGATCCCGGACGCTGATTGCGTGCGCCATTCGAGAAACAACTCGTAGATTCCCGGTTCCTCGTCGTTTCCGCCGTCCAGGTCGATCGGCTTCACGGGCTGGTTCTCGATGGTGTTGATCAGCTCGTACACGGCGCACTTCGGCGACCACGCCGCCAGCCGGTCCGCGAGGTCGGGGACCGGATCGGCGGAGACGACCCGCGCCTTCAGGATGCAGCCGTCGAGGCCGCCGTCGGCGGCTCGGCTCTCCAGCCCTGCGAGGGTGCCTTGAAAATCGGTGAGGGGCCGCCCGCCCGGAAGGTCGTGCGTATCCACCTGAACGCCGTTCCCGATCGTCACCAGCACCGCCTGCTTCGCCTGCCGGCGTTCGCCGAAGTCGAGCGGTATCAGCGAGCCCGCGTAGCGTCCCTGCGCCGCGCCGCCCGGCAGTAGCTGCGGATCGTGAATGTGTCCGAAGGCGCAGTACAGGGCCCGCTGGAGACCTTCGACGTGCGTGGCGTAGTCCTCGCCCACCGTGATCCGACGTTCCGACTTGCCCGGCCGGGCGCCCTGCACGTGGAGGTGCGCGGCATACAGAACGATGCCCCGCGCCCCCGCCCGCCGTTGCGCCTCGGCGAGCAGATTCTCGTTCACGGTCTTGACGCCGTCGGCGTAGTTGCCCGCGAACCGCGAGGGATCGTCGGCGGCGTAGTTGGCTATGGCGCTGGGCGCGATGAACGGCACGCACGCCACGGCGACCGGTTCCTGCGCGATGCCCGGATACTCGACCACCCGGGGCTCGGTCACCAGCCATAGCCGGCGCGGGCTCGCGGCGCCGGCCAGCTCGTCGATCACGCGCAGCAGCACGGACGAATCGTGGTTGCCGGACAGCACCAGGGTGGGCGCAACCGACGCAAGGCGCCTCAGCGCCTGCACGCCCAGCTCCAGCGCCTCGTACGGCGGACGCGAGGCGTCGAAGAGATCCCCGGTATGCAGAATCAGGTCCGGGCGAGCCGATTCTGCGAGGCTCAGCAGCCCGCGGAGCGCCGCTACGTGATCGGGTGCGCGATCGTGCCGGCCGAGCCTTGCACCCAGGTGCCAGTCGGAGGTGTGCAGCAGCTTCACAGCTCCACCTTCGGGCCGGCCAGGGCGCCGACGTTGCGGATGATGTCGGCGGCCTGCATCCGCACCGCCTCCTCGTTCGCCGCCGCTTCGTCGGGGTTGGTCGCGAACGGCGGGAACGGGAAGCGGATGGGGATCGGCTCCGGGACGATCGGCTGCGAGACGACCATGGTGCCCGGCATGAAGCGGGTCGCCCGCTCCCGCAGGGCCGGGGTCAGGAAGCGGTAGGCGTCGGACTCGCTGGCGTCCAGGCGCCCGGCCACCTTCAGGGATGCATTCCGCGGCAGCGCCTGCGCCACCGCGGAGGCGGCCTGTTGCGCGCCGATGAGCAGCACGCCGAGCGATCGTCCCCGCTCGGCGATGTCCACCAGCAGGTCCTTGAGCGGCGAGAAGCCGTGGGCGGGGGCGTACTTGTTGAGCTCGTCGAGCACGACGAAGCGCAGCGGGGTCCGTCCCGTCCCCTGCTTCTCCCGCCAGACGCGGTCGAGCAGGGCGCCGACCACGAAGCGCTGGGCGTCGTCGTGCAGCGTGGAGATGTCGACGACGTGGAGCTTCGCGTTCTCGGCGGAGACCGGCCCGAGGCCGCAGCCGATCAGGGGGCCGACGTGGCGCCGCAGCTTCAGCAGCCGCCGCAGGAACGCCTGCCGCGTCCCGGACTGCGCCCGGCCGAACCACTCGTTCATCAGGTGCTCGTCGTCCGTGGACACGATACCTTCGAGCAGGTCGATGAGGTCGCCGAAGTCGCGCATCACGTGTCCGGAGCCGGCCGCCGCAGCGTCCGGCTCGCGTTCGGCCAGCCGGTCCGGGTTGAAGCCGGTGTTCGGCGGCACGATCTCCGCGATCACCACCGCGCCGGACAGGTCTCCTTCCAGCCGGCGCAGGCGCCGCAGAAGCTGGATCCGGACCTGCTGCTCCACGAAGCCGACCTGGGTGGACCGCTCGTCGTCGGAGGTGAAACAGAACTGCAGGAGCTGCTCGCGGACGAACTGCTCCGGGGTCCAGCCGTAGGCGTTCACGTCGGCGGTCTGGCGGGTCTGCACGTCGGCGACGTTGGTCTGCACGCCGGCCCGGCGCGGCGCATGGAGCCGGACGGAGCGAAACGGTTCCGGATTGTCGATGCCGAGGGCGCGCCACTTGTCGAGCTCGTCCGGCTTGCCGGCGAACTCGGCGTTGGGGCGGTCGACGTGCAGCAGGTCCTCGCCCTTCGTGTTGAAGACCAGCGCCCGCACGCTCTCGCGTCCGGCCCGGCCGCCCAGCAGGTCCATGCCCTGCTCGGTCTCCAGGAGCTGGTAGAGGAGGAACAGCGCGTAGGACGTCTTGGTGGCGACGCCGGAGATGCCCGAGATGGAGACGTGGCCGCCGGAGCGGCCGTCGACGAAGCGCATGTCGGCGTAGACCGGGGCGCCGCCCAGGTCCAGGCCGACCGGCAGCCTGCCGCGGGTCATCTCGTCCTCGAACAGGGCTGCCGTGCGGTGCGCTCCGACGGCCCGCGTCGCGGCGGCGCCGGCGTGCGGGGCGACGAAAAGCTCGGGAACCACCCGCAGAACGCGGACCTCGGCCCGCCGGACGTGCTCCGCCGGCAGCGTCCGGTCGACCACCCGGCCGGTGTCCGAGGGCAGGTCCGCGCCCTCGAACCGGGACCGCAGCTCGGTCACGATGCCGTAGTGCGTCACCCGTTCGCCGCCGGGCAGATCGGTCGTGACCGCCACCAGCTCGTCGAGCTGGATGAGCACGTCCGGATCGAGCACGACCTGGAAGGTGCGCGAGTCGCTGTCGACCGATCCGTCGACCAGTCCGATGCGCCCGCCGTCGTGCGACGGACCGTCCGCTGCCGGCCGCATGCTCATTCCCTTCGTCCCGCGCGGTTGCGTTGCAGAACGGCTTCGCGCACGGCCCGCAGCGCCAGGCGCGGGTCGCCCTGCAGATGGTGCAGATGCCGTTCCAGACCGGCGATCGGCGTCAGGTTGACGGGCGCCCGCGCGTCCCGGTGAAGCGCCGACGCGAAGTCCGGCAGCCAGCCGGCGGCCCGGTCCGCCGCGTCGATTGCCGCGGTCCGGCCGATCCCGGCCGGCATCTCGATCCGGGCCATGCCCGCCCAGGGGCCGGCCCACGGTCCGGGATCGCCGACCCGCAGGTAGCAACCGTACAGCGCGTCACCCATCGCGAAGAGGCCGGACCGCTCCCGCACCGCCAGCCGCGGAACCTGCATCCAGTGCTCGCGGGCAAGCATACGGCGGTGATGCGTCTTGACGTACCCGACGACGGGCAGGCCGCGGCGGTGCCGGATGCCGTGCAGCGGGCCGTCGAGCACCGTCAGCCACCCGCCGGCGCAGAGCTCCTCGGCGACGTCGGACTCGGCGTCGCGCATCAGGCGCTGAAGGTGCTGCCGCGCCGCCTCGACGTCGGCGCCGTCGACCGCGTGCGGCTCCCAGCGCCATCCGTCCCGGTGGTCGGGCAGGCGAACCGTGCGCCCACCCGTGAAGATGGCCGCGCGTCCAGTCGCCCTCCGGTCGAAGCGGGCCGGTGCGTCCTCCGTGACCAGCACCGCGCCGGCGGCCCAGCTTCCGGCGAGTCCCGTGCTCACGTCGCCCTCCGGGCCGGTGTGGGTCAGGCGCGCCTCGGTGCGCATCGTGCCGTCGACGAACGCGAGCCGGTGCGGCCGGTCCCCGGCGGGCGGACGGTGGGCCTCGAACGCCCCGCCGTCTTCGACGAGCTCGCACTCGAGCGCGTGCGGCGCATCGTCGTCGGCCTGGAATCCGGCCCCGTAGGCTGCATCGAAAGCCTCTACGCCGAGCGTGCCGGCCGCGTCCAGGTTTCCCGCGCTTCGCAACTGTCTACGGCTCATCCGACCGCTGTCGCTGGCCCCCACGAACATATGCCACGGCTCTGACGGTTCATGACATTGCCCGGTCCCGCAGCGGGCGACCCCGGACCCACGCATCTTACCGCCGTGACGATTCCGCTGGTCCTCCTGTTCGCGGCGTGCGGGAAGCGGCCGGCGCAGAGGGGCACGGCGAGACGTGGCCTGGATCCGGCTCTGAAATTCCACGCGCCGCGCCTCCCGCGGGTGACATAATCGGTCAGAACTCGAACCCGGAGGAGGCGTCATGCTCGTATCCCGCCGGCCGTCGTTCCGGTTCCTCTCGGCGTGCGTCGCGTGCGGCATCCTCGCCGTCCTGGTCCTTGCAGCCACGTTCCCGGTCCTGGCCCAGGAGCCGGACCGCATCCGGCCCGTCACCGACGCGGAGCTGCTGGACCCGAGCCCCGACGAGTGGCTGATGTGGCGGCGCACGCTCAACGGCTGGGGCTACAGCCCGCTCGATCAGGTCAACCGGGACAACGTCGGCAGTCTCCGGCTGGTCTGGAGCCGCGCCCTGGCGAGTCAGGGCCGCCAGCAGGGGACGCCGCTGGTCCGCAACGGCGTGCTGTTCATGCCGAACCCGCAGGACACCATACAGGCCATCGACGCGGTGACCGGCGACCTGATCTGGGAGTACCGCCGCGACCGGCCGGACGATCTGGGCGACTACATGATCGGCAGCCTGATCGACACGAACCGGAACATCGCCATCCACGGCGAGCTGATCTTCCATACCAGCATGGACGACCACCTCGTCGCCCTGAACGCCGAGACGGGCGAGGTGGTGTGGGACATCGAGATCCTCGACTACACGGTGAACCCGGCCAACCAGACCTCGGGGCCGATAGTGGCCAACGGCAGGGTGTACTCCGGCCGGAGCTGCGACCCGCGCGGCGGCCCGCACGCCTGCGTCATCACCGCGCACGACGCGGCGACCGGCGAGGAACTGTGGCGGCGGCGGCTGATTCCCGGGCCCGGCGAGCCCGGCGACGAGACCTGGGGCGACGTCCCGTTCGAGGAGCGCGGGCACGTCGGGTCGTGGATGGTGCCCAGCTTCGACCCGGCGCTGAACCTGGTCTACGTCGGCACGTCGGTCACCTCGCCGGCGCCGAAGTTCATGCTGGGGGGCGCCGACCTGACGCACCTGTACCACAACTCGACCCTGGCCCTGCACGGCGACACGGGCGAGATCGTGTGGCACTACCAGCACATGAACGACCACTGGGACCTGGACCACCCGTTCGAGCGCCTCCTGGTCGACACGCCGGTCCGGCCGAACGCGGCGGCGGTGAGCTGGATCAACCCGCGCATCGAGCCGGGCGAGCGGCGGCGGGTGCTGACCGGCATCCCCGGCAAGACGGGCATCGTCTACACCCTCGACCGGGAGACCGGGGAGTTCCTGTGGGCCACGCCGACCATCACCCAGAACGTGGTGAGCGGAATCGACGGCGCCACCGGCGAGGTGACCGAGAACGCCGAGCTCATCTTCACCGCCAGCGGCCAGCAGGTGCTGGCCTGCCCGCACGCGACCGGCGGCAAGGACTGGGAGGCGGGCGCCTACTCGCCGCTGACCAACACGATGTACATGCCGTTGCGCAACGTCTGCGCGCGGATGATGGCCGAGGATCCCGACAACCGCACGAACCGGCTTTACGCCATCGCGTGGCGGTCCGAGCTCGCCCCCGGCTACGACGACGTGGGGAGCGTGCACGCGATCTCGGCCGAGACGGGCGAGACGGTCTGGAACTACCAGCAGCGGGCCGCCACCATGGCGCTGGCCGCCACCGGCGGCGGGCTGGTTTTCGGCGGCGACGTCAACGGGCGCTTCCGGGCCTTCGACGACCGGACGGGGGAGATCCTCTGGGAGATCAACCTCGGTTTCCCGGTCTCCGGCTTCCCGATCACCTACGCCGTCGACGGCCGGCAGTACGTGGCGATCAGCGTCGGCACCGGGCGCTTCCTGGATCTGACGCCGGAGCTGCGGCCGAGCAGCGGCAACAACCTGTTCGTCTTCGCGCTTCCGGAATTGAGCCTGCGCTAAGCCCTGCGCAGCCCGCTCCGGTCTTGACGCTCCGTTGGTCGACGGCCACATCGGAACAAACTGGGTCGATCTGGTCCGCTGCGCAATTCGGCCTTGTTCATTGGATGCCCGCTGCGGCGCGCCTGCCGGCGGAGGACGCCGTGCCGGTCTTGCCCACCGAAGGATCCGGAAGCCGACGGGTGCGTGTCGCTGGCCGATGCTCTCGCGCATCGCGAACTTCGACGACGCCGATCCGCTACGGCTGGATCCGCCGTCGACTTTAACCTTCGTGCCGCCTGGACGGCCCATTCCGCGGGACGCGGACGTAGTGGTGCTCCCGGGTACAAAATCGACGGTCGCCGAACTGGCTTTACTTCCGCCACCAGGGATGGGACCACGACACCATCGCGCACGCGCGCGCAGGAGGCCGCGTGGTGGGACTGTGCGGGGATTTCAGATGCTCGGACGGCGCGTGCTGGATCCGAGGGGAGTGGATGGCCCGGCCGGCGCGGCCGAGGGGCTCGGTCTACTCGACGTCGAGACGACGATGGTCGGCGAGAAGACCGTACGCCGCGCGTGCGGACGTTGCGCGCTCACCGGCGCCTGGTTCCTTGGCTACTATCTTCGCGGCCTGTTTTCGAGTGACGTCTATCGCCGAGCCTGGTTGGAGCGCGCCGGCGCTTGCCCTGGTTCATCGTGGAACTACGAGATGACAGTTGATGCTGCGCTGGATGAGATCGCAGCCGATCTGTCCGGAGCGCTGGATGTGGATGCGCTTTTTGCGGCGGCGCGTTGAGGTCGTGCGGCGCTCCAGCACCCCTCCAAACACTGCGAGTGCACCGTACCGGGTTTCCGGTTGCGCAGTGCGCGGTTGAGCGCCTCCGACCCGCCTCCGACCGCGGGGCTTCTGGAGGAGATCACTTCAGACGAAGAGCACGGAGCGGTCCGCGGTGGCATAATCAGCCACGATCCACGATCTTGAACCGCAGAGGAGGTCTCATGGTCGCGTTCGCCCGGCCGTCGTTCCGGTTCCGATCAGCGTTCGTCGTGTGCAGCGTCGCCGCCGCCCTTGCGGTCGTGGCCACGTCTTCGATCCTCGCCCAGGAAGCGGATCGCATCCGGCCGGTCACGGACGCGGAGCTGGAGAACCCGAATTCCGACGAGTGGCTGATGTGGCGCCGGACGCTGGACGGCTGGGGCTACAGCCCGCTCGACCAGATCGACCGCGACAACGTCGGCGAGCTGCGGCTGGTCTGGTCGCGGGCGCTCCAGCCGGGCCGCCAGCAGGGGACGCCGCTGGTCCGCGACGGCGTGCTGTTCATGCCCAACCCGCGCGACGTCATCCAGGCCCTCGACGCGGTGACCGGCGACCTGATCTGGGAGCACCGCCGGGACCGCCCGGACGACCTGGCCGACTACATGATCGGCACGCTGATCGACACCAACCGCAACATCGCCATCCACGGCGAGCTGATCATCGACACCAGCATGGACGACCACATCTTCGCGTTGCACGCGGAGACCGGCGAGGTGGTGTGGGACACCGAGATCCTCGACTACCGGGTGAACCCGGCCAACCAGACCTCGGGGCCGATCGTCGCCAGGGGCAAGGTGTACTCGGGCCGGAGCTGCGACCCGCGCGGCGGACCGAACGGCTGCGTCATCACGGCGCACGACGCCGCGACCGGCGAGGAGCTGTGGCGGACGCGCCTGATCCCCGCCCCCGGCGAGCCGGGCGACGAAACCTGGGGCGATGTCCCGTTCGAGGAGCGGGCGCACGTCGGCTCATGGATGGTGCCGAGCTACGACCCGGCGCTGAACCTGGTCTACGTCGGCACGTCGGTCACCTCGCCGGCGCCGAAATACATGCTCGGCGGAACGGACCTGACGCACCTCTACCACAACTCGACGCTCGCCCTGGACGGCGACACCGGCGACATCGTCTGGCACTACCAGCACATGAACGACCACTGGGACCTCGACCACCCGTTCGAGCGCCTGCTGGTCGACACCGCGGTGCGGCCGGACCCGTCCGCGGTGAGCTGGATCAACCCGCGGCTGAACGCGGGCGAGGTGCGCCGGGTGGTGACCGGCATCCCCGGCAAGACGGGCATCGTCTACACCCTCGACCGCGAGACCGGCGAGTTCCTGTGGGCCACGCCGACCATCGTCCAGAACGTGGTCGCCGGCATCGACGGGGCCACCGGCGCGGTGACCGAGAACGCGGAGCTGATCTTCACCGCGGCGGGGCAGACGGTGCTGGCCTGCCCGCACGCCAGCGGCGGCAAGGACTGGGAGGCGGGCGCCTACAGTCCCGTGACCAACACGATGTACATGCCGCTGCGCAACGTCTGCTCGCGGATGATGGCCATGGCGGCGCCCGACGAGCAGGACGAGGCGCGCCGGCTCTACGCCATCGCCTGGCGTCCCGAGATCGCGCCGGGATACGACGACGTGGGGAGCGTGCAGGCGATCTCGGCCGAGACCGGCCAGGTGGTCTGGAACTACCAGCAGCGGGCCGCCACCATGGCGCTGGCCGCCACCAGCGGCGGGCTGGTTTTCGGCGGCGACGTCAACGGGCGCTTCCGGGCCTTCGACGACCGGACGGGGGAGATCCTGTGGGAGATCAACCTCGGTTCGCCGGTCTCCGGCTTCCCGATCAGCTACGCGGTCGACGGCCGGCAGTACGTCGCGATCAGCACCGGCTACGGCCGCTTCCTGGAGCTGACGCCGGAGCTGCGGCCGAGCTCCAACAACAACCTGTTCGTCTTCGCCCTACCGGAGTAACCGGGATGCCGCAGATGCAGGGCAGGTCCCGATATGGAGGCCAATCGAGAGTCAACAGGCAGAGAGCCAACAGGAAGAGAAGAGACCATGACCAGACTCACCATTCTCGGCGCGGCCATTGTCGGTTTGCTGCTCGCGGGCGCTTCCGCCCCTGCCACGGCCCAGGAGGACTGCGCGCCCGACGGCGACGTCCAGTTCGTCTGCGGTCCGGTCAGCCCGGAGGATTTCGCGCAGGTGCCCGATTCCCCCTGGGTCATCGTCCCCAACATGGTGGACAACGGGCCGATTCAGGCCGTCGACACCCGTGACAACAGCGTGGTCACCATCTTCCCGGCCACGGCCGGGGCGCGGCATGACCGCGCGATGTACGGCGACTGCCCGGGCCCCGTCACGTCCGACATCCGGCCGCACGGGTTGTACCTGCGTCCCGGCAGCGGCGGTAGCCACACGCTGTTGGTCGTCGGCCATGGCGCGCGCGAATCGATCGAGGTGTTCGAGCTGGATGCGACCGGATCGCAGCCGGCGCTCACCTGGGTCGGCTGCGCGGTCGCGCCCGAAGGGATCGGGCTCAACTCCGTCGTCGCGCTTCCCGAGGGCGGCTTCACCGCCACCAGCCCCAGGACGCTCGACATCTGGGAGTGGCAGTCCGGCGACGGCTGGACCCGCGTACCCGGCAGCGAGGACATCGGGCCCAACGGCATCGAGCTCTCCCGCGACGGCGAGTGGTACTACGTGGGCGGCTACGCCGCGCAAGCGCTCATCCGCCTGTCGCGCAACCGCACCCCGCCCGAGCTGCACCCGATCCCGGTCGACCACTACATCGACAACGTGCGCTGGGGGGCGGGCAACACCCTGCTCGCGGCCGGCCACATCGGCCCGACCCGGGCCTCCATCGGCGAGTGCATCCGCGAGGGCAACTGCGACGGGGTCAGCTCCCGCGTCACGCGCATCGACCTCGACAGCCTGACCGCCGAGGAGGTCGTCAACTATCCGGCCAACGATCTACTGATCCTCGGCACCGCCGCCATCGACGTGGGCGACGAGATCTGGGTCGGGCAGGTCGCCGAGGGGGATCGGATCGCGCGCTTCCCGGCGCCGTAGCCGAGAACGGTCGCCGCATCGTCCCGGAGTCGCCCCCGGTTCCTGACGGACTCGCACTCCAACGTGAGTCGAGGGCGGCGCCGGTCCCCGGTTCCAGACATGGCGCGGCTGGTGTTTGCCCGAACCCGGCTTCGGTCTGTTGCGCCGCGCGCGTGCATGGGGGATGATGCGGGTTCGGCCGTCCGGCGTGCGGGAGGCCGGATGATGAAGCGGAGAGGTGGCATGCAGGTGGAGCGCAGCGATCGGATTCATGCGGGGCGCCGTATCGCGGTCGTCGAAGTGGCGCTGGCCCTCGGTCTGATCTGTGCGGTGCAGGTGTCGGTACTCGGAGCCGAGTCGGGGGCGCTTCCGGCGGAGACTGCGTCCGGGGGCGTTACGGGCGGGCAATCGGGCGGCTCGGTGCTCGACGGCGTCTTCACGCAGGCCCAGGCGTCGCGCGGCGAGCAGACCTTCCGACAGGTATGCTCCGCCTGCCACGACACGGGCGAGTTCTCCGGCGGCCGGTTCCGCCTGACCTGGGTAGGCCGGAGCGCCGGCGACCTGTTCGACACCATTTCGACCCTGATGCCGGAGGGCGATCCGGGGAGCCTGAGTCCGGCGCAGTACGCGGCGGTCGTCGCCTATCTGCTGCAGATCAACGGCTACCCGGCCGGCGAGGCCACTCTGCCGACCAGTCTGTCGGCGTTGCGGGCGATGGAGATCGTGCGGGCGCCGTAGGGGAAGGACCACGTCCATGCAGGGTTCGAAGACACGGTTAGCAGGCGGCCGGAACTCACTCGGCTTTCTCGTTGCGGCCGCGGTCGCGGCCGGCGCCGCCGGCGGTGTCCTGTCGGCTCCTGTCCAAGCCCTCGCGCAGGGGAGTGAGACGCCGGCGGGCGAGTGGCGCTACATCGGCGGAGACGCCGGGCACACGCGGTACTCCGGTCTCGATCTGATCACCGCCGACAACTTCGAGGACCTGGAGCTCGCGTGGGTCTGGCGCGGGGACAACTTCGGGTCGAGCGCGCTCGGCGTGTCGCGCTCTACGCCGATCTACGTCGACGGCGTGCTCTACACCGTGGCCGGCGAGCGCCGCACCGTGGTCGCCATCGATCCGGCCACCGGCGAGACCCTGTGGACCTTCCGCGAGCCGCACACCACCCGCTTCGACCGCGGGATGCGCCAGGGCTACGGCAAGGGCGTGGCCTACGCCGAGGTGGACGGCCGCGGCGTCATCTACGTCATCAGCCCCGCCTTCTTCCTCCATGCGCTCGACGCGAAGACCGGCCGGCCGCTGGAGAACTGGGGCAGCCCGGTGCCGCTGCCGGGCTTCCCGCAGACCGGGGTGGTCGACATGCTGCCCGACCTGATCGCCGACTGGGGCCCCTGGCAGAGCTGGGACGGCGCCTACGATCCCGAATTCGGCATCCCGCGCGAGCTCGGCTACATCACCAGCTCGTCGCCGCCGATCGTCGTCAACGGCGTGGTGGTGGTCGGCAACTCGGCCGAGCAGGGCTACAACCAGACCCGCATCGAGAACGTGCCGGGCGACATCCTGGGCTACGACGCGCGCACCGGCGAGCACCGGTGGAAGTTCCACGTCATCCCGCGGCCCGGCGAGTTCGGGCACGAGACGTGGGAGAACGACGCCTGGGAGTGGACCGGCGACGTCTCGTCGTGGGCGCCGCTGTCGGCCGACCCCGCGCGGGGGCTCGTCTACGTGCCGACCAATCCGCCGACCATCGACTTCTACGGCGGGTTCCGGCCCGGCGACGGACTGTTCGGGACGAGCGTCATCGCCCTGGACGTCCAGACCGGCGAACGCGTGTGGCACTTCCAGACCGTGCACCACGACATCTGGAACTTCGACAACCCGACTGCGCCGGTGACCCTCGACGTGACGGTGGACGGCCGCCCGCGGCAGATCGTCGTCCAGGCGACGAAGCAGGGCTGGGCCTACACCTTCGACCGGGTGACCGGCGAGCCGATCTGGCCGATCGAGGAGCGGCCGGTGCCGCAGTCCGAGGTGCCGGGCGAGCAGCTCTCGCCGACCCAGCCGATGCCGACCCGGCCGGCCGCCTACGAGATGCAGGGGTTGACCGAGGGCGATCTGATCGACTTCACCCCCGAGCTGCGGGCCGAGGCGCTCGACATCGTCCGGAACTACCGGATCGGACCGATCTTCAATCCGCCGATCCAGCGCGGCCACCCGTCCGGCCTGCGCTCGTTCGTGAGCTGCCCGAGCGGCGCCTCGAACATCCATGGTCCGACGTCGGCGGATCCGGAGACCGGCATCCTCTATGTCGGGACGCGGCGCGGCTGCCGCTCCGAGAACATCGTGTCGGGAGAGCTCATCGACGAGCCGGCCGACATCAAGACCACCGGCCGCACCATCTCGGAGTTCGCGGTCCTGAACCGCGGCGACTTCCGCGGGCCGCAGGGCCTGCCGATCTACAGGCCGCCCTACGCCCGCATCGTCGCCATCGACATGAACACCGGCGAGCACCTCTGGGAGACGCCCAACGGCGACACCCCCGAGCGCATCCGCAACCATCCGGCCCTGCAGGGCGTGGATCTGCCGAACACCGGCGTCCCGTCGCACCCGGTCACCATGGTCACGAAGACGTTGCTGATCACGGCCGAGGGCACGGCCGGGCTGCCGCGCCTCCACGCGCTCGACAAGCGGACCGGAGAGCGGCTCGGGACCGTGGCGCTGCCCGCGTCGGGACAGTACGGGATGATGGGCTACCTGCACGAAGGCCGGCAGTACGTCGTGGTGCAGGTGGCGGGGCCGGACCTGCCGGGTTCGCTGGCGGCGTTGAGTCTGCCTACGAACTGAAAGCGAAGCTTTCCACCGCTGCCAAGTGGGGTTTCTTGCCCTGCAGCCGCTGCCAGAGATCCCTGAAACGCTTCTCGATCATGAAGCCGTCCCTTCCTGCCGGTCACTCTGCGTCGCGGTCTTCGTGGACGGAAGCAGGCGGAAGCCCTGGTGCGCGAAATCGGCATCCAGGCAAAGCGCCTCCGTAATCCCGTGGCGTCGCATGAGCTCGAAACTCGCGCAGTCGACCAGCGACGTGTCGACGAAGAGCTTCACGAATCGAATGCCTCGTCGAGATGCCGGTCGTGGTCCTCGGCCAGATCGCGGCATCCGGACCGGAACCGGCCGGCCAGGGCCAGCGCGCGGCGAGCAAGTTCGTCACGATCCACGACATGACGGCGGGCGAGGTACTCGGAAACGCTCTCGCGCACGAGATCGGCCATCGAGCGTTCCTGCACACGCGCCTGCGCCCGAAGCGCCCGAGCCTGTGTATCGGTCAGTTGGACCTGGGTGCGAATCATGATGGCATGATAGCTCATGTGATGGCATGCGGGCGTGACAGCCGGGTGTCGCGGCGGGCGGTGCGCGCAGTCGCGCCATGTCCAGGGTCCGGCGCGTGCCGCGCCGCATCCCACTGTTGCGCCGCTCGGCCGCATCGGCGATGATGCCCGAGTCGGAACTGGAGACGAGTCGAGTCGCGCCCGCGCACCCGTGGCGACCGCGGTGCGGATCGTCGACGATGTCGTCGGGACAGGGTCGCGGCCGCGCGCCCGCGGCGACCGCCGGCGCGGGCGTTGCGTCGGCGCCGCCGAGCCGTGGCGCGGGGACGAGAAGGAGACAAGCGATGCGAGACCTGGAACGCGGGCGATCCGTGCTGGTGTGCCTGGCCGTTTTCCTCTGCATGCAGGCCGGCGCCGCGCTCGGGCAGTCCGCGGACGCCGGGTGGGAGCCGATCACCGCGGATCGGCTGCTGGACCCGCAGGACGGCGACTGGCTGAGCTACCGGCGGACCTACGACGTGACCGGCTTCAGCCCGCTCGACCAGATCGACCGCGACAACGTCGGCGACCTGCGCCTGGTCTGGGCCTGGTCGATGCGCGACAACAGCCGCTGGGTGCCGACCCCGATCGTGGCCAACGGGCTGATGTACGTCTCCGAGGGGAGCGGCCGCGTCACCGCCTTCGACGTCCTGTCGGGCGACGTCGCCTGGGCGCACACGCGCAGCTATCCCGAGGACATCCAGCAGTCGCAGGCGCTCGGCCGGCACCGCGGCGTATCGGTCTACGGCGACACGGTCTACTGGGGGACGGCCGACGCCGCGCTGGTCGCCCTCGACGCGCGGACCGGCGAGCAGCGCTGGGAGGTCAGCACCGGCGACTACAGCACGGGCCTGGGACACAGCCATCCGGCGCTGATCGCCGACGGGAAGGTCGTGCTCGGCTTCGCCGGCGGCGACCGGAGCGGGCGCGGCACGGTGGTGGCGCACGACGCGGAGACCGGCGAGCATCTCTGGACCACCTACACGGTGCCGGCGCCGGGCGAGCCGGGCTACGAGACCTGGACCGAGCGCGAGATCCCGCCGCTGGGCGGGCTGACCTGGAGCACCATCAGCTACGACCCGGAGCTGGGCCTCGTCTACCTCGGCACCGGGCAGCCGACGCCCTGGGCCTCCACCCTGCGCGGGCCGGGCGACGCGCTCTACACCAACTGCATCCTGGCCCTGGACATCGACACCGGCGCGATCGAGTGGTACTTCCAGGTGGTGCCGTCGGACAACTGGGATCTGGACGCCACGGCCGAGAGCATGCTGGTGGACCTGGTCATCGGCGGCGTCGAGCGCAAGGCGCTGATCGAGACGAGCAAGATCGGCTGGGGCGTGGTGATCGACCGCGAGACCGGCCGCTTCATCAACGCGTTCCGGACCGGTTACGACAACATCATCACCGGCTGGACCGACACCGGCAGCCCCATCTTCAACCCGGACCAGATCCCCACGCTGGACGACGTCGACTCCGACAGGATCTTCGAGGTGTGCCCCCACCTCCACGGCGCGCGCAACCTCAACGCGGCGAGCTACAGCGCCGAGACCGGCCTCTACTACGTCGGCATCAACAACGCCTGCATGGACGTGACGTTCGTCTCCGAGGAGTACCGGCCGGGCCGCGTCTTCCGGGGCATGGGCAGCCGCGTCAAGATGGTGCCGGGCTACGACTACATCGGCGAGTTCGTGGCGTTCAATCCGGTCACCGGCGAACGGGCGTGGGAGTACCGCCCCGAGAGCGGCGCGCCGATGACCGCCTCGGCCCTCGCGACGGCCGGCGGCATCGTCTTCGGCGGCACGGCCGACCGGCGGCTGTTCGCGCTCGACGCCGAGAACGGCGATCTGCTCTGGGAGACGCGCCTCAACGGCGACGTCTCGGGCGCCCCGGTGACGTTCGAGATCGACGGCCGCCAGTACCTCGCGGTCGGCGCCGGCGGCCGCATCGGCCAGACCACCTCCTACGCGCGGCTGACCGGCATCACGCTGCCGCAGGGGAGCGGCGTGATGTGGGTGTTCGCGCTGCCGGAGGAGACTGGCGGGCAGTAGCGCGTCGATGGCGCGCTGCTGGCGGCGGAGCCGGCGCTTATCGCCCCGTGGCCCCGACGCGGCGCCAGAAGTCCGCCTCGTCCGCGCAGGAGTACGCCGCCGCCATCACGGCGTCCCGCGGCGTGCCGGCGAGAGCCGCAGCGCGAGCGGCGAACGCGGACGAGACCGCGAGACCGCGGACCTGCAGCAGGCTGTGCACCGCCGCCGCCAGTTCCTGCGTGCGGCCCTCCGAACGTCCCTCCGCGAGCAGGACGCGCGACAACGGATCATCGGCCGGGTTCGTCCCTTCCCTTGCACCGAGCGCCCGCCCCACGCGCTCCAGGACCCGCCAGGTCGCCGCCGTCGGCGTCGGCTCGGTCATCGCGTCGTAGATCTCCCCCGCCGTCCAGTCCGGAAACGGCCCGCTCGTCGGCATCGAGCGGTAGCGTCCATCCTGCAGGCGGTGAATCGTCACTCCGGCCGGACGCCTCGGCGAACCCCCGGCCGGCGGCACGATGACCCACAGCTCCGGAAAGCCCCACGCCTCGTACAACAGCAGCTTCCCCGGGCGTACGTCGGTCGTGTGGTCCACTTCGAGCACGACGTCGGGGAAGTCGTTTTCACCGATGATCAGAGACTTCTCCGGCGTCGCCGCGCGCGCCGGGTGCAGGTACAGCGTCTCGTCCGCCTCCATCGCCCGCTGGGGGCGGCCGTCCACGTCCCGCACCAGCAGGGTCACTGAGCCGTACGATGCGATCGGCGAGCCGCGCACCGAGGCGATCCGTTCCGCCAAGTGGGGCAGCCGCCGCGAGGTCCCTTCGTGGACGCCGTACTTGTCGGCGACCACCCAGGCCGTCTGCGTCCGGGCGTCCCAGTACTCGATCCGGCCGTCGAAGTCCTCGAACTCGCGCGAAAGGGGAATGCGGCGGGTGCCGGGAAACCGCAGCGCATCGTAGCGCAGGGACCCGCGTCGATCCGCGTCCGGGGCCGCCCCGCCGGCCGGTCCCGATCCGCCGTCGCCGCGTGCAACACGTGCATGCGGGTTCGTATCGTCCATCGCTCCATCATATAGAGCACGGATGCTGTTCACGCCTGCGGACCGAATACGCGCCGATGCGGATACGATCGGGGAAAGCGTGGGCCAGCGCTCTCGATCGGGTGTCAGGCGTACATACAGGGCGACGCGCGACATCGCGACGGTGCCGGAGTAGACTTGGCGGACTGAACGGTTTCCGGCGTCCTCGACGCGCGGACCGTCGGCCGCGTCCGGATCCGGTAGCCGCGTCTCTGCTCCGAGGCGCCTGGATCTCGTGAAGGAGGCAGCAATGGCTGCAACCCGCATCCTGCTCGGCGTGACGGTTTTCCTGGCGTTCGGTGCCCCGCTCCCCCTGGCCGCTCAGCAGGAGCGCGCCGGCTCGGCGACGATGCGCGCTACCCCGCAGTTCCGCACGGTCCGCCCGGTCATCCGCGGGCAGGATTACGCGGTCAGCTCGATGAAGGCGCAGGCCACGGCCGCGGCGGTCGAGATCCTCGACGCCGGCGGCAACGCCTTCGACGCCGCGGTCGCCGGGCAGGCGGTGCTCGCCCTGGTCGACCCCGCGATGAACGGCATCGGAGCCGACGCGGTGCTGCTGGTCTACGACGCCGAGGAGAAGCAGGTCTTCTCGATCAACGCGGAAGGGATGGCGCCGGAGCTGGCCACCATCGAGTGGTACGAGCAGCACAACAACGCCGAGCTGCCCCGCAGCGACGGGCTGCTGGCCGCGTCCACCCCCGGCGTGGTCGACGCCTGGTACATCCTCCTCGACCGCTGGGGGACGATGACCTTCGAGCAGGTGCTGCGGCGGGCGATCGCGGTCGCGGCCGAGGGTTTCCCGGTCAGCGAGGGGCTGAGCCGCTCGATCGCCGGCTCGTCCAAGATCCGCAAGTACCCCACGACCATGAAGGTCTACTTCCCGGACGGCCGCGCGCCCGAGCCGGGCGAGATCTTCCGCAACCCCGACGCGGCCCGCGTGCTGGAGAAGCTGGTCGAGGCCGAGCGGGAGAACGCGCACCGCGGACGTTCGGCGGCGCTGAAGGCGGCGCGCGACCGGTTCTACAAGGGCGACATCGCGCGGGCGATGGGGGATTTCTTCGCGGAGCACGGCGGCCTCTACCGCTACGAGGACTTCGCCGCCTACACCGCCAAGGTGGAGACGCCGGTCTCGACGAACTACCGCGGCTACGAGGTCTACAAGAACCCGTCGGCCAGCCAGGGGCCGGCCGAGCTGTTCACCCTCAACATCCTGGAGGGCTTCGACCTCGCCGCCATGGGACACAACAGCGCCGACTACGTCCACACGAGCGCCGAGGCGCTGAAGCTCGCCTTCGCCGACCGCGAGAAGTATCTCGGCGACATGGACGTCGTCCCCATTCCCTACGAGGGGCTGCTGTCGAAGGACTACGCGGCCGAGCGCCGCGGGCTGGTCGATCCCGACCGGGCGTCGCTGGAGTTCCGGCCGGGCGCTCCCGAGCGGTTCATGGAGAATCCGCCGCCCGCTCCGCCCGTCCCGCGCGTCACGTTCGCGGGGGACGCCGACCACGAGGGCGACACCAGCTACATCGCGGTGGTCGACGCCGAACGCAACATGGTGAGCTTCGAGCCGAGCCTCCACAGCGGCTTCGGGACCGGGGTGGTGGTCGGCGACCTCGGATTCAGCTTCACCTGCCGGGGCGACTACTACTCGCTGGTCCACGGCGAGGCCAACGCCCTGGCGCCGGGCAAGCGGCCGCGCAGCACCCTGCAGAGCACCCTGGTCATGAAGGACGGCGAGCCGTGGGGCATCCTCGGCAGCCCGGGCGGGGACGACCAGATCATGCGGACGATGCAGACGCTGCTGAACATGGTGGAGTTCGACATGAACGTGCAGCAGGCGATCGAGGCGCCGCGCTGGTCGACGCGCAGCTTCCCGGCGTCGCCGTTCCCGCACACCATGTACCCCGGCGACCTGTCGGTGGAGCGGGGCGTCTCCGCCGAGGTGCGCGCCGTGCTGGAGGCGAAGGGCCACGCGCTGCGGGTGCGCCCGGAGTGGTCCATGGGCTCGAACGCGGCGATCGTCGTGGACCACGAGCACGGTGTGCTGGCGGCCGGCGTCGATCCCCGGACGGAGGGGGTCGCCTGGGCGAAGTGATGCGCCTCCGCGCTCGCGTCGAGGCGGGCGAAAACGGGATTCAGGAGACGGACGATCGTCGACGTCACGGGCAAGATCCCGGAGGGCGGCGCGCTCTGCGACCGGCGCCGCAGGTAGCGGCCCAGCCGGACGGCGGTGCGGGGCTCGGAATCCCATCGTGCGGCGCGCTCTGCGACCGGCGCCGCAGGTGGCGGGCGGGCCCGGAGGCGGCGCTGGGAGTTCCTCTACGGACACGTGCGCAAGGAGCAGCTCGTCACGACTTGGGAGGGGGAGACGATCATCGTCGACATCCGACAGAAGGCCCCGCCGGGCGACGCGTTTCTACGACTGGTATCGCAAGTGAGCCGCGGTTGCGGCGGCGCGCCGGCCGGCCCGCGGGGCGGTGGGCGGCCTGACCAGCCCGGCCGGTAGCGCGGGGTTGCGGCAACGGCTGACGGGAGGGCGGACTGTCTGTCGTGGAACGTTCAGTCTCCCTCTCGCCGGCCGGCGCTTTCGGGGCGGCGCTCGTTCCGGCGTTCGGACTGGCGGCATTCGTTCTCTTCGACCGCGTTCACGACAACCCGACGCTCTTCCGATCATTCCTCGGCGCCGCGCTCGCGCTCGGCGCCTGGAACCTCGGGCTGCTCGCTTCGTCGCCGCGCGCCGGCCGGCGCCGGACGCTGGAGATCGCCCCGCGCGCGCAGCACTACGTCCAGGCCTGCGCGCAGGCGTCCGTCCTCCTCTACTGGGGCTGGCGCTGGCCCCCGGTCCACGATGCCGTCCCGCTCATCGCCGGCCAGCTCGTCTTCGCCTACGGGTTCGACCTGCTGCTCGGCTGGTCGCGGCGGGACACGCACCGGCTCGGCTTCGGTCCCGTCCCCGTCATCTTCAGCATCAACCTGTTCCTCTGGTTCACGGACGACTGGTTCCACTTCCAGTTCCTGCTGGTGGCGGTCGGCTTCGCCGCCAAGGAGCTGATCCGCTGGGAGCGGGACGGCCGCCTCGTCCACATCTTCAACCCGGCGTCGTTCCCGCTCGCGGTCTTCGCGCTGGCCCTGATCGTCACCGGCATGAGCGACGTCACGCGGGGCCGGGACATCGCGATCTCGCAGTTCTTTCCGCCCCACATGTACCTGTGGATATTCCTGATCGCGCTGCCCGGCCAGTACCTGTTCGGCGTGACGACGATGACGATGGCCGCGGTGGTCACGACCTGGCTGTTCGGCCTGCTCTACTTCGCGGCGACCGGCGTCTACTTCTTCTACGACTCGTACATCCCGATCGCCGTCTTCCTCGGGATGCACCTGCTGTTCACCGATCCGTCGACCTCGCCCCGCACCGAGCAGGGCCGCATCCTGTTCGGCGTCCTCTACGGGCTGAGCACCGTCGTGCTGTACGTGCTGCTCGCCCGCCTCGGCGCGCCGACCTTCTACGACAAGCTGCTGCAGGTGCCGTTGCTGAACCTGTCGGTGGTCCTGATCGACCGTGCGGCGCGTTCGGCGTCGCTCCGGAGATTCGATCCGGCGGCGCTTGGCCGCTCGCTTGGGCCCCGGCGACGCCACCTCGCGTATATGGGGGTGTGGGCCGTCGTGTTCGCTGGGATGAGTGCGGCCGGCGGCGTCGGCGACCGGCACCCCGGCCAGTGGCTGCCGTTCTGGCGGCAGGCCTGCTCCGAGGACCGGCCGCACGCGTGCAGCTACCTGGCCGCGAAGCAGTCCGGCTACTGCAACACGGGTTCCGGGTGGGCCTGTAACGAGGTGGGCATTCTGCAGTCGGCTCTCGCCGGAGGCGGAGCGGTTGGAGATGATCGCGAGGGTGTCGGCCGGGTCGAGGCGTTGTTCGCATTCCAGCGCGGGTGCGAGCTCGGTTTCGAGCTGGCGTGCGGGAACTACCGGGCGGTCCTGGCTGGCGGCGGCGCGTTGGAGCGCGCGCCGCCGACGGTTGAAGACTATCCGATAGTGCTCCGGGGCAGTAAGGGTGAAATCGCGGTCCGCGATTCCCTGGCGTTGTATGCCCTAGCCTGTCAGCAGGGATGGCTGGACGCCTGCGAGGCTGTCAGGTGATGACCGGAGCTGCGCGGGCGCGTGGCAGGGGCCATCCCGCGCCGGCCGTGGTGGATCGAGGGCTTCCCCGATCCGGGCGAGAACCCTTCAAGAATCCACCAGACGTTGACGCCGACCTTGCCAGCCTTCGTCGCAGCGTTCACGCTTGGTCGTCGGCGACGGCGAGTTCACGGGCGACCGCATCAACGACGTTCATCTGTCCGCGGTCGAGAAGCGGGCCGCCGGGGAGCGGCGGGAGAAGCGCCGTGGATGGCCGGATTCGGAGCGCTGGCCGATCTGTCGCACGAGCACCGGCGGGTCGGCGATCGAGCCATCGCCGCCGCTACGAAGACTGGCTGCGCCGCTACCTTCCGGCGGCGCAGATCGCCATCGTTACCCACGCGACAGCCGGCGTCTACGCCGACGTCAGGCTGGAGCTGAAGCGCTCCGGCAACCCCATTCCGCCCAATGACGCCTGGATCGCCGCGCTCGCACGCCAGCGCGGACTCCCGGTGTTGAGCAACGATGCACACTTCGACCGGGTCGACGGTGTCCGTCGCATTGCGTTCTGAAGAAGTGAGCTTCGAACGTGCATCTCGAGGATCTCCAACCCCACTGCGCGGTCCGCGGCGTGCACCCCGACGGTGCGGTCACGGTCGTCAGCGTGCAGCGGTTCGGCTCGGAGGCGCTCGAGCTGACCTACAAGACGCCCGACGGCGCGGTGGCGAACGAGCTGCTCTACCGCCACGACGAGGCCCGCCTGGCGCTCGTCTCCGAAGGACGCCCCTGGAGCTTCGACGGCGACGGCGCGCTGTTCCGGCTGGTCTCCGAAGCGCAACGCATCCGGCTCGCGCATCTGTTCGACCCGGTGCTGGCCGTCCACACGTCGGTGGTGGAGCCGCTGCCGCACCAGATCACCGCCGTCTACGAGGCGCTGCTGCCGCGCCAGCCGCTGCGCTTCCTGCTCGCCGACGACCCCGGCGCCGGCAAGACCATCATGGCCGGGCTGCTGATCAAGGAGCTGGTCGCCCGCGGCGACCTGGAGCGGTGCCTGATCGTCTGCCCCGGCAGCCTCGCCGAACAGTGGCAGGACGAGCTGTACCGCCGGTTCCAGCTCCCGTTCGAGATCCTGACCAACGACAAGCTCGAAGCCGCCCGCACCCGCAACTGGTTCCTGGAGACGGACCTCGTCATCGCGCGTCTGGACAAGCTGTCGCGCGACGAGGACGTGCAGGAGAAGCTGCAGGCGCCGGACGCGGACTGGGACCTCGTAGTCTGCGACGAGGCGCACAAACTGTCGGCGACCTTCTTCGGCGGCGAGATCAAGTACACGAAGCGGTACCGGCTGGCGCAGCTCCTGTCGGGCCTGACGCGCCACCTGCTGCTGATGACGGCGACCCCGCACAACGGCAAGGAGGAGGACTTCCAGCTATTCCTGGCCCTGCTCGACGGCGACCGCTTCGAGGGGCGCTTCCGCGACGGCGTCCACACGGCGGACGTCTCGGACCTGATGCGGCGCATGGTCACGGAGCGGCTGCTGAAGTTCGACGGCAAGCCGCTGTTTCCGGAGCGGATCGCCTACACCGTCCCGTACAGGCTGTCCGGCGAGGAAGCCCGCCTCTACGAAGCGGTCACCGACTACGTGCGGGAGGAGTTCAACCGGGCGGACGCGCTGGCCAACGCCAGGCGGGCGGGCACGGTCGGTTTCGCGCTGACCATCCTCCAGCGCCGGCTTGCCTCGTCGCCCGCGGCGATCCACCAATCGTTGCGCCGGCGGCGGGAGCGGCTGGAGAGCCGCCTGCGCGAGCTCGAGGTGCTCCAGCGCGGGCAGTCGGCTGCCGGCGTCGCGTTCACCACGCCCGAGCTCGACCCGGACGATGTCGCGGATCTCGACGACGCGCCGGAACAGGAGGTCGAAGCCGCCGAGGCGCGCATTCTCGACCAGGCGACCGCCGCCCGCTCCATTGCCGAGTTGCAGGCGGAGATCGAGACCCTGAAGCGGCTCGAAAAGCTCGCGCTCGGCGTGCGCCGCGCGGGCCGGGACACGAAGTGGCGCGAGCTGGCGAGTCTGTTCAGCGACATCTTCACCACGGCGGGGCTGGGCGGTCGCCTCCGCGAGCCGAAGATCCCGTACGGCGCCGGCGCGATCCCGCGTCACCGGGCCTCCCCGCGGCAGAAGCTCGTGCTCTTCACCGAGCACCGGGACACCCTCCGCTATCTGCAGGAGCGCATCACGACGCTGCTCGGCCGGCAGGAGTCGATCGTCGTCATCCACGGCGGCGTGGGGCGCGAGGACCGCCTGGCCGTGCAGGAGGCGTTCCGGCACGACCCGCAGGTGCAGGTGCTCCTGGCGACCGACGCCGCGGGCGAGGGCATCAACCTGCAGCGCGCCCATCTCATGGTCAACTACGACCTGCCGTGGAATCCGAACCGGCTGGAACAGCGCTTCGGCCGCATCCACCGGATCGGCCAGACGGAGGTCTGTCATCTGTGGAACCTGGTCGCCGACGAGACGCGCGAAGGCGACGTCTACCGGCGGCTCCTCGAGAAGCTGGAACAGGCCCGGCAGGCGCTCGGCGGGCAGGTGTTCGACGTGCTCGGCAAGCTGGAGTTCGAAGGGCGGCCGCTGCGCGAGTTGTTGCTCGACGCCATCCGCTACGGCGAACGACCGGAGGTCCGCGCCCGCCTGGACACGGCCGTCGATCAGGCGCTCGACCGGGCGGCGTTGCAGGACCTGCTCGAGGAGCGGCAGCTCGTCCACGACGCGATGGACGCCACGCGGGTGCAGCGGGTGCGCGCGGAGATGGAGCGGGCGGAAGCGCGTCGCCTGCAGCCGCACTACGTCGAGTCGTTCTTCCGCGAGGCGTTCCGGCGGCTCGGCGGGACGGCGCGGCGACGCGAGGCGCGCCGCTATCAGGTGACGCACGTCCCGGCGCCGATCCGGAGCCGTGATCGGGTGATCGGGGTCGGCGAGCCGGTGCTCCCCCGCTACGAACGGATCGCGTTCGAGAAACCGCTGGTCGCGCCGCCGGGCCGGCCGCCGGCGGCCTTCGTCTGCCCCGGCCATCCGCTGCTCGACGCCGTGATCGACCTGACGCTGGAGCGCCACCGCGATCTGTTGAAGCGCGGCGCGGTCCTCGTCGACGAGCGCGACGACGGCGCTGCGCCCCGCGTGCTCTTCTCCATCGAACACGCGATCCAGGACGGGAGCGTCACCCGTGCCGGCGAGCGGCGCGTCATCTCGAAGCGGGTGCTCTACGTCGAGCTCGGCGCCGACGGCGAGCCGCGCCACCTGCATTATGCGCCCTATCTCGACTATCGGCCGCAGGCGGACGCGGAGCCCGCCGTCGGCGCCATCCTCGAACGCCCCGAATGCGGCTGGATCGACCGGGACCTGGAACGGAAGGCGCAGGCGTACGCGGTCGCCCACGTGGTCCCGGAACATCTGCAGGAAGTCCGCGACGCCCGGCTCGCGCTGATCGCAAAGACGGAAGCGGCCGTGAAGGACCGTCTCACCAAGGAGATCGCGTTCTGGGACAACCGCGCCGAACAGCTCAAGCTCGACGAGCAGGCCGGCAGGACCGGCGCCCGGCTCAACTCGGGCGAGGCGCGCCGGCGGGCCGACGCCTTGCAGCTCCGATTACAGAAGCGGCTCGCGGAGTTGAAGCGGGATGCGCGAATTTCGCCTCGGCCGCCGGTGGTCCTCGGCGGCCTGCTGGTCGTTCCGCGGGGCCTGATCGACGCGATGACGGGGCGGCCCGGGCGGATTCCCCCGGTACCGGCGGATACCCGGGCGGCCGCGGCGCGGGCGCGCGCCATCGTGATGGAGACCGAGCGCCGCCTCGGCTTCGAGCCCACCGACCGCGAGTTCGACAAGCTGGGCTACGACATCGAGAGCCGGGTTCCCGCCACCGGGACCCTGCGGTTCATCGAGGTCAAGGGACGCAGGAGCGACGCCGAGACCGTCACCGTCACCCGCAACGAGATCCTCTACTCGCTGAACGAGCCGGACGACTTCATCCTGGCGATCGTCGTGTTCCGCGACGACGACACGCACCGCGTGCACTATGTCCGGCGGCCGTTCCAGCGCGAGCCGGACTTCGGGGTGACCAGCGTGAACTACGATCTGCGTAATCTGATCGACAAGGCGGAGGCGCCGCGGTGATCGCACCCCCGTACGCAGGACGGCGCTTGTGGACTGGTCTCCTGAATCCTGTTTGCATCACGAGAACCATGACGGATACGATCACCTCGTGAAAGAAATTGCCGCCAGGGAGGCCAGGAATCGGTTTGGCCACCTGCTGGACACCGCGCAGAGCGCGCCGCTCCGGGTGACCAGGAAGGGCAGGCCGGCCGGCGTCCTGATGTCGACGCAACAGTACGAACGGCTGCGCGGCGCGGCATGGGCGAGCTTGACCGAAACCATGGACCGCATGGGGACCGAGGCCGCAGCGCGAGGTTTGACGGACGGCGGGCTCGAAGCGCTTCTGGCCGATGACGGCTGAGCGTGCCGTTCTCGACACCAACGTTCTGATCAGCGCCGCACTGCAACCGCACGGGCCGCCGCGCGCAGTGGTGGACATGGTGCGGGCGGCTGGCGGTGTCCTCCTGTTCTCCGACGAGACGTTCGACGAGTTGCGAACGCGGCTCCACCGTTCGAAATTCGACAGGTACGTCAGTTTCGATTCCCGGTTGGCGTATCTCGCGCGGATCGAGGCCGTCTCGGAATGGGTGTCAATCATCGGCGTCAAGTTGGGATGCCGCGATCCGCAGGACGACAAGTTGCTGGAGACGGCGTTCGTGGGACGGGCGGACTGTCTCGTCACAGGCGATCAGGACCTGTTGGTGATGTCGCCGTTCCGCGGCGTTCCGATTCTGACGCCGGCAGACGTGCTCCGCGAGCGGTGATCCGGACACCCGTCCGACACGTACGCAACCGCTGTACAGAAACGCGCCGGCAGGCCATGGGGTGCGGCGAGCGCATAGACTTCCGACACCATGGTGGTCGGAGCGCGTTCCGCGACCTGAATGACCGATCTGTTCGATGTACTCGTGCGCTTGACACGTTCCAGAAATTTCGTTACCGTTTGCGTAATGAAAGAGTCGTCTCCTTGGACATCTTCTTCAAGACCCGCAAGCTCGCGAGGGTCTTCAACTCGGAAAGCGAGCTCCGGAGGCAATACGGTGACCGCATGGCGAGAACGATCGCGTTGCGCCTCGCGGTCCTGAAGCACGCGCGGACGCTGTCGATGGTACCGGCGACTCCGCCCGACAGACGGCACAGGCTCGCCGGCAAACGGAAGGAACAGTACGCAGTGGACCTCGTCCATCCCTACCGGCTCGTCTTCGAACCGAATCGCGGTGCCGTCGGCGTCCGGGAGGCCGGTGACCACGATACCGGCGGCGCGACAGCCATCACCGTCATCGAGGTAATCGACTACCACTAGAAGGGGGCACGGACATGGCGACGGCAACCAACCGGTACGACCCCGACTACGCGGTTCCGCCTGGTTGGATCCTGAAGGAGCGCCTGGACGCGCACGGCATGACCCCGGCCGAGTTCGCTCGACGGTGCGGTCGTTCGGCGAAGCTCATCAGCGAGATCGTCGCCGGCAAGGCGCCGATCGAGCCGAAGACCGCCCTGCAGTTCGAGAAGGTGCTCGGTGTCGATGCCGAGATCTGGCTGGGGATCGAGTCGGACTACCGGCTGCAACAGACACGCGCCGCCGAGGCGCAACGCGCGGTCGGCGCATCTACTTGGTCGAGGTCGTTCCCGATCAGGGAGCTGGTGAAACGAGGGGTCGTCGACAAGACGGCTGCGGGTGAGGATGCGGTGTCGGCGTTGCTGTCGTTCTTCGGCGTGGCGTCGGTGGAAGCCTGGCAGGTCAAGTACGGGACCGCGAACGTCGCCTATCGCCACTCTCCGAGCTTCGAGAGCGATACGTTCTCTCTGGCCGCCTGGCTGCGACTGGCGGAGATCGAAACGTCCCGGCAGACGTGCGCCGACTTCCGGGAATCCGCATTCAAGAACGCGCTGAAGCGAATCCGTCGGTTGACCCGCGAGGCTGTGCTGGAATCGCTCGAAGAAGCCGGGCGCCTTTGCAACCGCGCGGGCGTCGCCTTGGCGCTGATCAGGCCGCTGTCGAAGACGCGCTTGAGCGGCGCCGCCTGGTGGCTCTCCGCGCGCCGGCCGGTCATCGCCCTGAGCGCGCGCCACAAGACGGACGACCACCTCTGGTTCAGTCTGTTCCACGAGGCGGCGCACATCCTCCTGCACGGCAAGAAGAACGTGTTCGTCGATGGAATCGACGGAGGCGGAAACGACATGGAAGCCGAAGCGAACGACTGGGCGGCAAACTTCCTTCTGCCGCGTGCGGAATGGCGGCGTTTCGTCGATCGCGGGACGTACAGCGGCCCGGATGTCGTCCAGTTCGCCGAGGAGCAGGGAGTCGCTCCGGGAATCGTCGTCGGAAGTCTCCAGCACCAGGAGCTGATCCCCTGGAGTCATCTGAATCACCTGAAGGTGCGGCTACAGTGGGAGGGCGAGTGAGAGCCGCTCGATGTCGTCGTGCTACAGCACCTTTCAGAGTGCATTCCAACGCGTGTAGCCGGAAGTGAGCATCATGGTTGACTTCAGGAAACGTCTTGCCGGAAAGAAAACGACGAAACCGATTGACCCCATAGAGTTGTACGACACTCTTGACCGGGCGTACGACAAGGGGCCGCTTCGTCCGGCTCAGGTTGCTGTCCTCAAGAAATGGCATAAAAGCCAACGAAATAGGCGCGATGTCATAGTCAAGCTGCATACGGGTCAGGGAAAGACTCTGATTGGTTTGCTGATGCTGCAATCTCGACTCAACGAGAACCAGAGTCCCGTCGTATTTCTCTGTCCCGACAATTTTCTGGTAGGACAGGCCCGCGAACAAGCCGCACAGTTCGGTATTGCTACCTGCCAAGCCGATTCAGAACTGCCGAATGAATTTCTCGATGGAACGAGAATACTCGTTACCTCCGTCCACAAGCTCTTCAACGGATTGACCAAGTTTGGCCTGAATAACAATTCCATATCCATAGACACTGTTCTCATGGATGATGCGCACGCTTGTACCGATATCATTCGAGCGGCGTGTCGCATCCGTATTCCCTCCAGCGAACCGGCGTACCAAAGGATTCGGACTCTGTTCGTCGATGATCTCCGGGCGCAAGGTGCTGGAACCTGGGCCGACATCGAAAATGGCAAGAGAGATGCCCTTCTCCCCGTTCCATACTGGGCATGGATTGCACGTGAAACAGAAATTGCCGGCATACTCTCGCAATGCACCAACCACGACTCCGTCAAGTTCGCTTGGCAACTCCTCAAGGATATGTTGAGTCACTGCCAGTGCATCGTTTCGGGGGCGGTCGTCGAGATTGAGCCGTATGTCGCTCCACTCATGGCTTTCGGCTCGTATTGGAAGGCAAACGTCGCGTCTTCATGTCGGCGACCGTTACTGATGACGCGTTTCTCGTCAGGGGTCTCCAGCTTGCGCCCGAGACAATCACCAAGCCGTTGAGTCATGACGAGGAAGTCTGGTCCGGTGAGAAGATGATCTTGCTGCCATCCCTCATTCACGAGGGTCTCGATCGCGAAGAACTTGTGAAGTGCCTCGCCAAGGCCAACCCCAAAAGACGTCACGGTGTAGTTGCGCTGACGCCGAGCTTCGCGCGCACGAAAGACTGGGAAGGATACGGCGCCACCGTCGCCAAAAAGGACAACGTGGGTAGTGCAATCGAAGGACTGAGAAAAGGACAATTCGAAAAAACCGTCGTGCTGGCGAATCGTTACGATGGGATCGATCTTCCGGACAAGACGTGCCGAATCCTGATCCTCGACAGGCGCCCGTACTCGGAAAATTTGTCCGATCTTTATCAGGAGCTTTGCCGGCCTGACAGCGAGGCGACCCTCATGCGGACCGTTCGTAGCGTCGAGCAGGGGGTGGGCCGCAGCGTGCGCGGCGAAAAGGATTATTGTGTTGTGATAGCGACGGGTTCTGATCTTGTGCGAATGCTGCGTGACAGGAACACACGAAAATATCTCTCGCCCCAGATGGCTGCGCAAGTCGATTTGGGGTTCGAGATCGCTGAGATGGCGAAGCAGGAAATTGAGGACGGTGACAAGAAACCTATCGAGACATTGAAAGAGCTCATTGCCCAATGCTTGCGCCGCGATGCAGCCTGGAAGGCGTTCTACATTCAGAGAATGGATCAGATTGCGCCAAGGGCCGCAAATGAAGCGATCTTGCGGACCTACGCAGCCGAGCTCGATGCCGAGAAGGACCACGCCGCTGGAGACCATGCGGGCGCTACAAAGAAAATCCAGGCACTCCTGGATGGGAGTTCGGTTGAATCGGAAGACGACAAAGGATGGTATCTGCAGGAGATGGCCCGGTGGAATTGGCGCGCCAACCGTGCCGAGTCCGAACGTTTGCAGATCGCGGCTCACAAACGAAATAGAATGCTATTAAGGCCCCGTTCCGGCGTTGCTGTCAAGAAACTGGAGATTGTCAGCCAGGGCCGTGTCGAGCGAATAGCCGAGTGGATAAGAACGTGTGACAATTACTCTGAACTCGACGCAAGAATATCCGACATCTTGGGCAACCTCGTATTCGGTGTCAAGGCGGATAGATTCGAGAGTGCACTTAACGAGCTGAGCCAGGCGCTTGGCTTTCGCGCTGAGCGGCCGGACAAGGAATGGAAAGAAGGGCCAGACAATCTTTGGGCTCTGAACGATACGCAGTACTTGTTGTGGGAGTGCAAGAATGAAGTTGCCTTGGCGCGAGCAGAGATCGATAAGCGCGAAGCCGAACAGATGAACCGGTCGAGCGCCTGGTTCGAAAAGTACTATCGTGGATGCCGCGTGAAGCGATTCATTGTTCATCCGTCGAATCGGTTGCACCGGGCTGCAGCAGTCACGCACGACGTCGAGGCCGTGCGGGTACATGAGCTCCGAAAACTCGTGGAGTCGACACGGGCATTTTTTAGGTCTTTCCAACCGATGGACTTTCAAGACTTGTCGGCGACGTATATCCAGAGGCAGGTAGACGTACACGGTCTTTCCGTAAAGGATTTGTTGTCAAATTACTCGAAGAAACTCACTGAACAAGGGCACGTCAGACACTGAGATGCACAAGAAACTGATCGAGGTCGCGCTGCCGCTTGACGCCGTCAACAGAGCGGCGGCGCGGGAGAAATCGATCCGCCACGGGCATCCGTCGACGCTGCACCTGTGGTGGGCACGCCGGCCGCTGGCGGCGGCGCGGGCGGTCATCTTCGGGCAGATGGTCGACGATCCGTCCGAGTACGTCGACATGCTGTTGTCGGACCCCGCGACGAAACGCGCCGCGATGCGCGTGCTGGAGCTTAAAAGAAGCGCCGGCTGGGGCATGTGTCGCCCGCGAACGCCGAGCCCGCATCGGGAGGAGGGAACGCCGGAGCGGCGTCGGCGCTAGCGCATCCGGCGGCACCGGATCGAGTCGAGTGGCAGGCGCTGCGTGAAGTGGCGGCGGAACTCGAACGCGAGCGGCTGTTCAAGATCCTCGAAGAGCTGGTCCTCTGAGAGAACACCACCAACGAGGATGTGCTGAAGCGGGCGCGGACGGAGATTTGGCAGAGTTGGCGCCGCGCCTGCGCCGAAAACGCGGGTCACCCGCGTGCCGAGGAGTGGTTCGACCGTCATAAGCTGCCCGCGTTCCACGATCCGTTCGCCGGCGGCGGGGCGCTACCGCTTGAAGCCCAACGGCTCGGCCTGGAAGCGCATGCAAGCGACCTGAACCCGGTGGCGGTACTGGTCAACAAGGCGATGATCGAGATTCCGCCGAAATTTGCCGGCAGGCCCCCGGTGAATCCGGTTGCGCGGGTCGAGCGGACGGTTGTCGCCAGGACGTGGCGTGGGGTGCAGGGACTGGCTGAGGACGTGCGCCACTACGGCCGGTGGATGCGCGACGAGGCCGAGAAGCGGATCGGGCATCTGTATCCGAAAATCGAGATCACGGCCGACAGGGTGCGGGAGCGCCCCGACCTGAAGCCGTACGCGGGCCGCGCGCTGACGGTTATCGCTTGGCTCTGGGCGCGCACTGTGAAGACCCCGAACCCCGCCTTTGCCGGCGTGGACGTGCCGCTCGCATCCACGTTCATGCTGTCCACCAGGAAGAGCAAGGAAGCGTACGTCGAGCCGGTGATCGAGGGGCGCGGGTATCGGTTCATGGTGAAGGTAGGTGCGCCGACGGATGCCGAGGCGGCCAGCGCCGGCACCAAGCTGTCGCGCGGCGCGAACTTCAGGTGCCTGATGTCCGGGTCGCCGATCGCGGGCGACTACATCATGGCCGAGGGGAAGGCGGGGCGCATGGGAACGCGGCTGATGGCCATCGTCGCCGAGGGCGATCGCGGTCGCGTGTATCTGTCGCCGACGCCGGGGCACGAGGCGGCGGCGGACGAGGCGGAGCCGGCATGGAAGCCGGACGTCGAGTTCTTCCAACGCGCACTCGGCTTCCGCATTGGTAACTATGGAATGACGAGGTGGAGCGATCTCTTTACTCCCCGCCAGCTCGTCGCCCTGACGACCTTCTCCGACCTGGTGGGGGAGGCGACGACCCGCGTCCGCCGCGATGTCCCCGCGACCATGCGCCCGGACGACGATACGCCTTTGGCCGAAGGCGGCGCCGGCGCACAAGCATATGCAGAGACAGTTTCGGTGTAATTGGCGCTCGCCTTGGACAAAGTCGTTGATCGGGGATCGACCATCGGCCGGTGGGATCCGACCCCTACGCAGAGCGGCATTATCAACACGTTCAGTCGGCAAGCCTTGCCTATCAGCCTGTGGCAAAAGTCGGGCGCGGACTCGACGGATCCCGCCGCGTGTCCTACACTGCCTGCATGGCGATGGGCAAGCGACCGGCGGCGCGGCAGGCGCCGCCGATGTGGGTGCACAGCGAGGACCTTCCGACGAGCGATGGACATCCGTTCTTCGAGCGGCTGAACCGGATTCTGGAGGAGTCCGGGTTTGACGCCTTCGTGGAGAGGTTGTGCTCGAGCTTCTACGCGGAACGACTGGGCCGTCCGAGTCTGCAGCCGGGGCGGTACTTCCGGTTGCTGTTCATCGGGTTCTTCGAGGGCGTGTCGTCGGAGCGGGGAATTGCGTGGCGGGTGGCCGATTCGCTGAGTCTACGGTCGTTTCTGGGCCTGGACCTGACGGAGGCGGCGCCGGACCACTCGACGCTGTCGCGGACGCGCCGGCGGATCGACGACGAGACGCACGAGGCGGTGTTCACGTGGGTGCTGGAGCGCGCGGCGGAGGCGGACCTGGTTCGGGGGAAGACGATCGGCATTGACGCGACGACGTTGGAAGCGAACGCGGCGATGCGCAGCATCGAGCGTCGGGACACGGGAGAATCGTACGACGCGTTTCTGCAGGGGTTGGCGGAGGCGTCTGGGATAGCGACGCCGACGCGGGCGGAATTGGCGCGGTTCGACCGGTCGCGGAAGGACAAGACGGCGTCGAACAAGGACTGGCAGTCCCCGCAGGACCCGGACGCAAAGATCACGAAGATGAAGGACGGTCGGACGCACTTGGCGCACAAGGTGGAGCACGGGGTCGACATGGACACGGGTGCCGTCGTAGCGGTGACGGTGCAGGACGCATCGGAGGGCGATACGGCGACGCTGCCGGAGACGCTGACGAAGGCGTCGGAGCAGGTGGAGGCGGTGCAGCCGGACGGACGTGAGGTCGAGGAGGTGGTGGCGGACAAGGGGTATCACAGCGACGCGACGCTGGTTGCGCTGGACGAATTGGAGGTCCGCAGCTACATCTCGGAGCCGGAGCGCGGCCCGCGCCGCTGGCAGGACAAGCGGACGGGCGAGACGCCGCCGGAGAAACGGGCTGCGCAGAAGGCGTTGTATGGGAACCGCCGGCGTACTCGTGGGGCTCGGGGTCGTCGTCTGCAACGGCGGCGTGGGGAGCTGGTGGAGCGTCCGTTCGCTCATCAGTATGAGACCGGGGGCATGCGGCGGGTGTGGGTGCGCGGTCATGAGGAGGTTCGCAAGCGCGTGCTCATCCAGGCGGCGGCTTGCAACCTGGCGCTGCTCCTGCGCCGCCGGACGGGCACCGGCACGCCCCGGAGCCTGCAGGGGCGGGCTCTTTCGGCCATTTTCCGCTGGATCGAGTGTCAGATCGGCCTCTGGGGGCGTCTGAGGCCCTTCTGGGGCCTCCAGTGGGTGCCGACCGCGCTCAACGGCCCAATCGCTCATCGCCAAGCCACTTGAACAGGCGCCTCAGCGAGACACACTTCTGCCACGGGCTGCTATGACATGGGATTTCGGTGAATCGAATCCGCTGGGGAATGCATCGGGAAACTATATCGGTGCCATTGACCTCGTTGCCAAGGCGCTTGTGACAAGTCCGTGCGCACCTATCGGGACGGCTTGCCAAGAGGATGTACGTTCGGGGGGCCTCGGCTCCAGGACGGTCTCCACCGATCCGCCGTACTACGACAACATCGGCTACGCCGATCTCTCGGATTTCTTCTACGTCTGGCTTCGCCGCTCGCTGAGGCCGGTGTTCCCGGAATTGTTCGCCACCGTCGCGGTGCCGAAAGCCGAAGAGCTGGTTGCCACGCCGTACCGCCACGGCAGTAGAGAAGCTGCCGAGGCTTTCTTCCTCCGCGGCATGACGCAGGCGCTGCACCGGCTCGCGGAGCAGGCGCATCCCGGGTTCCCGGTCACGGTCTACTACGCCTTCAAGCAATCGGAGCGGAAGGGCGACACCGGAATCGCGAGCACCGGCTGGGAAACATTCCTGGACGCGGTGATCCGGTCCGGCTTCGCGATCACCGGCACATGGCCGATGCGGACTGAACTCGGCAATCGGATGCGCGGCATGGACAGCAACGCCCTCGCCTCATCCATCGTCCTGGTTTGTCGCAAGCGCCCCGAAGATGCGCCGCTGGCCACCCGCCGGGACTTCGTCAACGCGCTGAAGAACGAGCTTCCCGTTGCGGTCGCCCATCTGCAAGCAGGCAACATCGCGCCCGTCGACCTCGCCCAGGCCGCCATCGGTCCCGGCATGGCGGTCTACACTCGCTTCAGGCGGGTCCTCGACGCCGACGGTCGCTCGCTCACCGTACGGGAGGCGCTGTCGCTCATCAACGAAACACTCGACGACATGCTCGCGGCGCAGGAAGGCGACCTCGACGCCGACAGCCGTTGGGCGCTGGCGTGGTTCGACCAGCACGGCTTCGACGAGGGCGAGTACGGCATCGCCGAGACGTTGTCGAAGGCGAAGAACACCAGCGTCGAGGGCATGGTCGACGCGGGAACCCTGACGTCGAAGGCAGGCAGGGTCCGGCTCCTGCGGTTTGATGAACTGCCCGACACCTGGGACCCGACGGCCGACGGGCGCCTCACCGCTTGGGAGATGGTTCACCACCTTGTCCGTGTGCTGGAAGCCGGAGGTGAGACTTCCGCCGCACAGATAGTCACGGCGCTGGGCGGGAAGGCCGACGTTGCTCGTGAGCTCTGCTACCGTCTGTACACGCTCTGCGAACGCAAAAAGCGCGCCGCCGAGGCGCTTTCGTACAACGGGCTGGTCCAGAGCTGGCCGGAGATCGCCTCGCTGGCGCGCGCGGCGGCGACCGAACAAGCCAGGCTGTTCGACGATACCGAAGAGTAGCGGTTCAGGCAGGGATTGTCAGGCAATGACCACCCGTCTCCATACCGACGAAGAACTCGACGTGCTTCGCGCCATGCGCAAGCAGGTGACCAATCCCGGTGCGCGCTGGTCGGAGAAGCCGGCCGGGGCGCCGGTGCACCGGCCGCGGTCTTTCAAGGCGCGTGGCGCGGACGACGGAGAATCTCGATTCGAGGTCTACCAGCGCCAGAACATCCGGGACAGCGCCGACTTCTCCTGCGGCATCGCCAACGTGTCGCTCGACGGCTCGCGGCTCACGCTGGCGCGCTACAACGGTCCGGGACATGAACACGGAGATATCCTGTATCGGCCCCATATCCATCGTGCGACGGCGGGAGCGATCGCGTCCGGCAAGAAGCCGGAACATCAGGCCGAGGAGACGGATCGTTTCGGGACGCTCGAAGGCGCTCTGGCCTGCCTCATCGACGATTTCAACGTTGTCGGACTTCTCGCGTCGCGAGACAAGCCGAGGCTGTTCTGATGGCTATCGATACCAAGGCGCTGCAACGGCTCCTCTGCGAACGGCTGTGCGCCGACGTGCAGGTGGCGACACGCCCCGACGGCGCGTTGATGCTGCGTACGCATTTCGAGTTTCCCGACGGGGACCGGTTCCCGATCCATGTGTCGGAAACGGGAATCGGCGGCGTGCGCCTGTCGGACCGCGGTCACACCCTGATGCACGTCAGCTACGACCACGACGTCGATGCGTTCCTGGACGGGACGCGGGGACAGATGCTGGAGCGCATCGTGGGCGAGACGGGCGTCGACCGGGACGGGGGCGTGTTCCGCCTCGACACCTCCATCGAGCGGCTTCCCGAGGCGATTTTCCGCTTCGGTCAGGCCCTGACCAGAATCCACGATCTGACGTTCCTGTCGCGCTCGCGGGTGCAGTCGACGTTCTACGACGATCTCGCCGAGCTGCTGAAGAGCCTGATCGACGACGACAGGATGCAGGCGGATTACCTGCCGGAAGAGCTTCCGAATCCCGAGGCGTACCGGGTGGACTACCGGATCGAGGGCAGGTTCGACGTCCCGTTGTTCCTGTACGGCGTGCCGAACCGGGACAAGGCGCGGCTGACCACGATCATGCTGTCGCACTTCCACCGGCACGGCCTCCGGTTCGAGTCCATCCTGGTGTTCGAGGATCAATCGGAAATCCCCCGACTCGATCTCGCGCGCCTGTCGGACGTCGGAGGCGAGATGATCTCTTCGCTGGAGTCGAGCGCCGATCTGGGTCGAAAGCTCCTCCAGCGCATCGCGTGAGCGCGGAAGCGACGGCAGCCGGTCGACTGGAGACGAGAATCCCATGGCGATGACCAATCACGAACGGGTGGGCAAGGCGCTCGAGCTGCTGAAGGCGGGGCTCGGCCCGTTCGTCGACCGCGAGATGCAGGGCGCGGTCAAGGCGCAACGGGTGGGGGCGGCGGCGCTGCGGCCCTTCGTCGACGATCCGCAGATCGGCGACCGGCGTGTGCCGGAGTGGGACGTCGCGGCGCTCCTGAAGCTGATGTGGGAGACGTGGAACGAGGTGTTCCGTGCGATTCTCGGCCCGGCCGAGCGCGGCTTCGTGGGCGAGCTGCGCGGTCACCGCAACCGCTGGGCGCACCAGGAACCGTTCTCCAGCGACGACGCCTACCGGGCGCTCGACACGGCGGGCCGGCTCCTGACGGCGGTGTCGGCGTCGCAGGCGGCGGAGGTCGAGAAGCTCAAGATGGATCTGCTGCGCGTCCGCTTCGACGAGCAGGCGCGCGGGGAGCGGCGCAGGCAGGCCGGTCTCGCCATCGGGAGCGCGGCCGGAACCCTGAAGCCGTGGCGCGAGGTGGTGACGCCGCACCAGGACGTGGCGAGCGGCCGGTACCAGCAGGCGGAGTTCGCCGCCGACCTCTGGCAGGCGTATCTGCACGACCGTCCCGCCCTGGAGCATCCCGGCCGGGACGCCGCGCCGGATGCGCGTCGCCGAACGCCGGCCGACGAATACTGCGATCCGGTCGAGTTCTTCCGGCGCACCTACCTGACCGAGAGCCTCACGGGCATGCTCGCCGGCGCGGTGCAGCGGCTCGCCGGCGGGAGCGGCGATCCGGTGGTGCAGTTGCAGACCAACTTCGGCGGCGGCAAGACGCACTCGATGCTGGCCCTGTACCACCTCTGCTCGGGGGTCGCGCCGAGCGAGCTGGCCGGCGTCGACGCGCTGATGCGGGACGCCGGCGTATCGGCGCTGCCGAAGGTGAACCGTGTGATCCTGGTGGGCAACCGCATCTCGCCGGGCAATCCGGTCGCGAAGCCGGACGGCGCCGTCGTGCGCACGTTGTGGGGCGAGCTGGCGTGGCAGTTGGGCGGCGGGGCGGCGTATGCGCGCGTCGCACGGGACGACGAGCACGCCACGAGCCCCGGCGACGTCCTGCGGCAGCTCCTGGTCGAGTACGGACCGTGCCTGATCCTGATCGACGAATGGGTCGCCTACGCGCGCCAGCTTCACGATCAGAGCGACCTGCCGGCCGGCGGCTTCGAGACCCAGTTCACGTTCGCCCAGGCGCTCACCGAATCGGTGAAGCTGGCCGGCAACTGCCTGCTGGTGATCAGCCTGCCGGCGTCGGATTCCACCGGTTCGCCGCACGCGCAGGCCGACGACGTGGAGGTGGGCGGCCAGCGCGGACGCGAGGCGCTGGACCGGCTGCGCAACGTCGTCGGGCGCATCGAATCGTCGTGGCGGCCGGCCAGCGCCGAGGAAGGCTTCGAGATCGTCCGGCGGCGGCTGTTCGAGCCGTTCGCCGACCCGGCCCGGTTCAAGGACCGCGACGTGGTCGCCCGCGCGTTCGCCGACTTCTACCGCCGCCAGCACCAGGAGTTCCCGCCCGAGTGCCGCGACGCCGACTACGAGAAGCGGATCGGCGCGGCCTATCCGATCCACCCGGAGATCTTCGACCGGCTCTACACCGACTGGTCGACGCTGGTGACCTTCCAGCGGACGCGCGGCGTGCTGCGGCTGATGGCCGCGGTCATCCACAGCCTGTGGCAGAAGGGGGACCGCAACCCGCTCATCCTGCCCGCCAACCTGTCGATCGACGATCCGCGGGTGCAGTTCGAGTTGACCCGCTACCTGCCGGAGAACTGGGTGCCGGTGATCGAGAAGGACGTGGACGGCCCGAGCGCCCTGCCGCAGCACATCGACGGGGAGGTGGCGAACCTGGGGAAGCGCTCGGCCTGCCGGCGGGTCGCGCGCGCCGTCTATCTCGGGTCGGCGCCGACGGCCGGCGCGGCGCAGCGCGGACTCGAAGACCGGCGCATCAAGCTGGGCTGCGTCCTGCCGGGCGAGTCGCCCGCCGTCTTCGGGGATGCCCTGCGGCGGCTGGCCGCCGCGGCCACCTACCTGTATCAGGATGGTCCGCGCTACTGGTACGCCACGCAGCCGACCGTCACGAAGCTGGCCGAAGACCGCGCCGAGCAGTTGCGGCGCGACCAGGACCGGGTGGTGCAGGCCATCGGCGAGCGGCTGCGCGCGGCGCTCCGCGACGGCGGCGGCTTCAGCCGCGTCCATGCGGCGCCGCGGTCCGGATACGACGTGCCGGACGAGCGGGAGACCCGTCTGGTGGTGCTCGGCACCGATCACCCGCACCACCGCGATCCCGGATCGCCGGCGGAAACCGCGGCCGCGGCCATCCTCGACACCCGGGGGACCACGCCGCGGCTCTACCGCAACACCCTCGTGTTCCTCGCTCCGGATCAGTCCCGCCTCCAGGACCTCGACGAGGCGGTCCGCCGTCACCTGGCCTGGGAGTCGATTCTCGACGAGCGCGAGCTGCTCAATCTCTCGCCGCACCAGGTCAGGCAGGCGGAGACGCAGCGGGACGCCGCGGCCGAGGCGGTGACGGCGCGGTTGCCGGAGACGTACCAGTGGCTCCTGACGCCGGTGCAGGCGAAGCCGGCCGATCCGGTCACCTGGGAGGCGGCGCGCCTGACCGGGCAGGGCGCCCTTGCCGAGCGGGCGGCGCGGCGCTTGAAGAGCGACGACCTGCTGGCCGCGAGCTTCGCCGGCACCCGTCTGCGGATGGAGCTCGACAAGGTGCCGCTGTGGCGCGGCGACCACGTGTCCGTCCGGCAGGTCGTCGAGGACTTCGCGAGCTACCTCTACCTGCCGCGGCTTCAGGATCCGGCCGTGCTGCTGCGCGCCGTCGCCGACGGCGTCGGGCTGCTCACCTGGACCGACGACAGCTTCGGCTACGCGGACCGCTTCGACGAGACGGCCGGCCGCTATCCCGGCCTGCGGGGCGGCGGGCAGGCGATCACGCTCACGGACGTGGACGCCGGGGGCGTGCTCGTCAGGCCGGAGGTCGCCCGCCGGCAGCTCGACGCGGAACCGCCGGGACCCGGACCGGGACCGCCGCCGCCGCCCCCGCCCGACCCGCGGCCGACGCGCTTCCACGGCAGCGTTTCACTCGATGCGACGCGCGCCGGTCGTGACGCGAGCCGGATCGCCGACGAGGTGATCACCCATCTGGCCGGCCTCGTCGGCGCGAACGTGCGGGTGACGCTGGAGATCAAGGCCGAGATTCCAGACGGCGCGCCCGATCGCGTCGTGCGCACGGTGACCGAGAACAGCCGCACGCTGAAGTTCGACAGCCACGGCTTCGAGCGCGAATGACGGGGCGCACCGCACGGTCCGGATTCACGTCGCCCCCACTACCGCGACGCCAAGCTCCGTGAGAGCTCTCCTGGTATCCCGTTCGAGTAGCCTGAACGCAGCCAAGGCTTCCAACGGCGTCCAGTCCGTGATCAGGTTCGCCAAACGGTGCGTGGCCCGTGCCGGCCTGAAGCTCCTGGCCCGCCTTCCTCTTGCGCCGTTGGCACTGCGCAGCGCCTCGTGCAGGACTTTCTTCGGATCCGCCAACTCCTCCCACCGACGCGGGGGCGGCAGTCCCAGGTGCTCGGTTCCCGACGGGCGGCCGGCTGCTTCGCGAAGAGCTGCCTCGTCGTGCAGGAGCCATGCCTCCTGCATTCTCACGGGCACGACGCAAATGTGACTGCATCCCGTACGGTTCGCCGCTTCAATCTCCTCGTATCGAACACGCGGGTCCTGGCCTTCCGCGTCTCGATGTACGAAGAGAAGTTCGCAGGGGTACATCTGAATCGCGGCGGCCAGCTTCTCGCCCAGGCTCCGCGGTCTGCGGAAACCTCTGAGATCCGCCCACCGGATTTCGCATTCTTCCGGAGTCAGCCGCCTCATCAGCCACTGAAGAATCGGCACCAGCACCATGTCAGATGCTCCATCGGTCACCAGCGTCGTTCGCAGCGTCATGGTTCGGGATCGGTTTCCGAAGCCGCAAGGGGCAGTCCGAGTTGCATGTCCCGCCGGTGCATCACCATCGTGGCGCCGACGCGCGACGCGTGGCTGTCCTCGTCGATGACCTGCAGCGGATTCAGATAAGCCAGCAGGTCTCCCCGCGTCACCGCGAATTCACCAGCGCCCTCTTCGTCACGCCACGTGCCCGGCAGGTGACGTATCGAGAGCCGCGACGCCCCGGATTCGCTTCCACGCCCGGCATGCGCCACAAGTAATGCGTCGTCATGAACGCACGCCACGACGGACGGCGAGTGGGTGTTGATGATGACCTGTCGAAGAGGATTGTCGGCATCTACCGGCTCCTCGACGTCAACGGCGAGTTCACCCAGCAGCGCAATCACCGCCGAAATGCGAAGCGGGTGCATCCCGTTTTCGGGTTCTTCCAGGCAGAGCAGCCGCCCGCTCCCGGGATCGGATTCCATGACGGCAAGAGCGAGAAACCGCAGGGCGCCGTCGGACAATGCGCTCGCGACGTGCTCCGTGTTCTGGAGATCCGTCATCACGATACTGAGTAGCTGCCGCTTCTCGTCGACGTCCACGACGATTCGTCGCACGTTCTCGACGAGTTCGGAGAGTTTATTCGCTACCCGAGCGTAGACATCCCGCTCTCCGCCCGCACGATCTCGCTGCGCCGCCTGCGCAAGGTCGTACAGTGTCGCCGGCAGGTGGGCTCCGTTCGCACCCATGCTGCGCGGCGCCGTGAACCCGTCCGGCGCCCGGAGCGCCGAGGGTTCCAGTTGAAGTTGCGTCCACCCCGCCATTTCCTGGCGCGCCAGTACCAGCGTCCGGTGCTCGGCGGCGTTATTGACCGACGACAACATGGTGCGCGGCAGATTCGCAGCAGGAACACGACGCGGCCGTCCGCCTCCCAGCCCCCCCGCGCTGTCGGCATGCAGCGAGACGACGGCCTCCCCGCCTCCTTCAATCTCCGTCGATATGTACGGGCTGGTGCGGCGACCCTTGACAACTGAATCCCGCCAGCAACTCTTGTGCGGAAAACCGAGCCGGTTCTTCGCACCGGAACGGTTGATATGCACCAAGCTCTCGCGGACGATTTCCAGCGCGCCCATCGTCCGGACGGTCGAATCCCGCCGATAACGCAGTTCCAGATCATACCGCAGAAACGTCATCGACGCCTTGGCCAACTGGCCGAGTTCGTCTTCGCCTTGCTCAGGTATCAGAAACTCCGCTGCGAACGTCATCGTCTCGACGACGCGGTCGCCGGCGCGCCGGAAGAGGCTCCACACATCACCCCGCCGGGAGTCCCCGCCTCGTACGGTTGACGCTGCTTCCACGAGAGGCTTGTCCGCCAACGCGGCCAGAAACGAGATTGCGTCGAACAAGTTGGATTTTCCGACTCCGTTCGGTCCGGCAATGCACGTGAAGGGGCCCAGCCGGACATCCACCCGGTCCAGATTCTTGAAGCCTTCCACCTTGAGGCGTGTGAGCATTGTCGGCTACCCTGATCGAAATCGAATCCCGGAGACCACGATCTGGAAACCGGACGGAACTGAATCTGCGGTCGATGTCCGTCTTCTTTCCGCCTTGCAGCCTACCACAGCCGACGTTCTCGCTAGCGTCGGCCTGCCGCCGGTGGCGGGTGACCGACGTCCCGACAACTTCGAAGGCGCGCCCGACCGCGTCGTGCGCACGGCGACCGAGAACTGCCGCACGCTGAAGTTCGCCAGTCGGGGCTTCAAGCACGATATTGGCTGACGGCGACGACGCCGGCAAGGGTTTCGAGCGTTACAACCGCCGCCAGCGATTGATCAGCGTCCTCAGCCCCGCCAGCAACTCGCCGATCGTGTTCTTCTCGGCTTCCCGCCGGCCGACGATCCGGGCCACTTCGGGGACGGTGCGTTCGAGCCGGTCCGCCAGGGCGGTGATGGAAACCTTGGCGACGTCCTGTCGCCGCACGCTCCCGTCGAACAGGCGCCCCAGGTCGTGCATGGTCTTCTGCATGTCGGCCGCGGTCAGGCCGAACCGAGTCGCATATTCATCAGGCCGCTTGCGGACGCGCTCCCACAGCCACTGTTCCGGCGGGCCGTCACCCGGCAGAAACAGCAGTTGCACGGCGTGGCCATGCCGCTCGGCGATCGCCTGCAGTTTCTCTTCCAGTGCCCGGGAATCGCCGTCCAGCACCAGGATGAAACTGGAAAGCTTGTTGAACTTCGCCAGCGTGCGGACGTGACCGGGAAACTCGTCCCGCCCGGTGTTTCTCCCGATGACGACGTCGCCGTGGAGCAGTTCCAGCTCGACGTTCAGCACGTCCAGCACGCCGCGAATCACGCCCTCGGCGACGGCGTCTTCGCACAGTATGGACAGTTGGTCCTGCGACGTTCCGTACAGCGCCTTCTGGAAGATGTCGCGCCAGGCGGCCACGCGGCGCACCTGTCCGGTTACCTGGTCGCGGTCCAGGAAGATGCGCGCCTCCGGAGGCACGCTGTCGAGGATGACGGGGCTGTGCGACGCCACGATGATCTGCAGGCCCTGGCGCAGAGCGCTGCGCTGCAGTTCCAGCATGGCCTGCTGCTGCGTGTAGGGATGCAGACCGGTGTCCAACTCGTCGATCAGGACGAGCGCATTCCGGAGCCGGGAGACATCCTTCGAGATGCGCAGGATCGAGCGTTCTCCGGACGACATGTGGAACTCGGAGTAGCGGGTCTCCCCGCTGCCTTCGATCTCGGCGAACAGCAGGTCGCTCGTGCGGCCGCTGACGAGGGTCAGGTTGCGATACCGCCACGGCAGGATGCGGTGGGCGAAGATCAGCAGATCGGGGTCGAGCGTCTCGGTCTCGACCGGCTTCCGTCCGAGCTGGAGGACGCTGCGCACCGCGGAGGGATCGGTGAGGTTGGCGAGGGTGCGCAGATAGACCGGCCGCTCGGGCTGGCTGCCGCCGTTCCGGGCCAGGAAGCTGCGTTTCCAGAACCTGCGCCGCCCCCAGGTCATGGCGAGGCGATCGCCCTGGTGCAGGTACTGGAACTCGAGCTCGGTCTGTTGCGCCGCGTCCGACGCCACGCCCTGTTGTCGGCTGGTGAAGTCCGGGAACAGGCCGCCGGGCGTGAAGTCCCGTGGATTCCCTCCGGGAACTCGGTAGGCGCAGGCGCACGCGAACAGCACGGTGGACTTGCCGCAGCCGTTGGGTCCAGCGAGGACGGACACCGGATACTCGAAGGGAATCCGGAGGTCCCAGATGCCTCGCAGCCTCTGGATGCGGACTTCCGTCAGCGCCTCCTCGCGGTGCCCGTTGCTGGCGCGCAGGGCGTCCCAGACCTCGCGCAACTCCCTGGCAATCAACGACATGTGCCGCCCCCGCTCCGGCAGCGCGCGTCATCGATGACAGCGCTCATGCGTCTTCCCCGCCCGTGTCGCCGAACAGCGCGCCCTGTTCCGTGCTCGCCCTGGCGGCGAGGCGGCTGATCTCGGGCCAGCTCTGCACCAGCCCGTTGTAGGCCAGGGCCTCGGCGGGGCGCTTCCGGCGCTCGCACAGGGTGTAGAGCCGATAGCACAGCTCGCGGGCCGCCTCGCCCCGGCCCGGCAGCTTCCGCACCAGCGCCGCCGCCGCCGGCTCGCCCACTTCCAGCACACGGACCAGATGATGGACCATCTCCCACGCGGTCAGCCGCGCATCGTCCTCCGGATCCCAGTAGGGCGGCAATTCCCGCGGCCGAAGCAGCCGGACCCGACCGCCCCGGGACTCCAGGATACCCGCCTCCGCCATCCCCGCCACGCTGGTGTTCTTGGCCTTGGAGAGCGTCTCGGCGTCGCCGTAGTCACCGTCGTCGAAGCCGTGCTGCTCGAACCACGCGACCGCCCAGCGGCTGTCGGCGTCGAAGTCGCCTTCCTGCTCGGCGAGCACCTCGTCGAGAATCTGGTTGATCAGCGCCAGCGCCTCGCGCACCGACATCGGGTTGCCCGCTGCGTCGAGCACCTTGGCGTGGCGGGTGTATTTGGCGCTTGCGCTTTCGAAAACCGCGAATGTCGGTTCATCGATTACCTCGTGGATGAGCGATCGCGGCGCATTCCGTGAAACCTTCGCCAGGCAAGCAATCCCGATGGTATGGGACTTCGCCGAAGCGAATCCACTTGCCGGTGCTGGAGGTAGCCTGGAAGCGGCCCTGGACAAGGGCGCTATGGCGATCGAGGCGTTTCCGACAAGATTCCACGGTTGGAGCGATCAGCAGGACGCAGCAAGCCAGGCAACTCGTACCGGTGCGCTGTTATCTATGGACCCACCGTACTACGACAACATCGGCTACGCGGATCTTTCAGACTTCTTCTACGTCTGGCTCCGCCGCTCCCTGAAGCCGGTGTTCCCAGAGCTGTTCGCCACGCTAGCCGTGCCGAAGGCGCAGGAGCTAGTTGCCACGCCCTACCGCCACGGGGGCAAAGAAGCGGCGGAGTCTTTTTTTCTCGATGGCATGACGCGCGCGCTCGGCCGCTTTGCCGAACATGCGCATCCAGAATTCCCGGTTACAATCTACTACGCGTTCAAGCAGTCGGAGACGAAGGGTGACGCCGGTACAGCCAGCACGGGGTGGGAAACATTCTTGGATGCCGTGATCAGATCCGGTTTCGCGGTCAACGGGACGTGGCCGATGCGAACTGAAGGAGCAGGACGGATCCTAGCAAGAGACACAAACGCGCTTGCCTCCAGCATAGTCCTCGTCTGCCGACGCCGTCCCGCCGACGCACCGGCCGCCACGCGCCGCGAGTGCGTGACCGCCCTCCGCACCGAACTCCCGCAGGCGCTCCGTCTCCTCCAGACCGGCAACATCGCCCCCGTCGACCTCGCGCAGGCCGCCATCGGCCCCGGCATGGCGGTATACACCCGCCACGCCAAGGTGCTCGCACCATCATCCGCCCGGACTCTACCTTCTGCTCAGCGCATCCATCAACGGCTCGCCGCAACGTATCAGCACCGGTCGTCCTGTTTGGCCGCGCAAGGTTACGGTCGCGCGGCGCAGCGCCTTGAGACGTTCCCGATGAACACCTCCGCCAGCGGCCAGAACCGGGACCAGCGTGAACCGCAGCCCGGCAGGAATCCATCCGTCGGCGGCGTCTGCGCCTCCTTGGAGCTGTTCCGCGACCGAGCCGCCTCTGAAGGCGCCGCTCTATCAGTTCGATGGGGACCACCCACGCCGCGTTTCCGTCTTCGCCGACGAACAGATAGTCGCAGCGTTTGCGGTCGGCGGGAAGATCGAGCGCGCAGCAGTCGAGATCGACCACCACATGCTCGGTCGGCAACCCCCGCATCGATACCGAGCAGCCGCGTTTGCGTATCGGTCCGTTCCGGCATTCGCGACGGACGTGCTGCGAGACCGCCTGCGCCAGCCCGATCACTCGCGCCGACCTTCCTGCAACCGGTTGAAGATGTCTGCGCCCTCGTTGTAGAGCGACCGACTCACCTCGTCGTAGTCGGTGGGAAACAGCCCGGTATCGGGGTCCACCTCGACTTCCTCCACCACGGATCCCCGTGGACCGGGCCTGAACAGCCAAGCGCCGACTTCGTCCGGGCGGAGGGCCACGTCGGCGCCCGAGATGTCCGTCCGCCGGTCCTCCGGCAGCGAGGCCAGCCGCACGAGGTTGCCGATCTGCTCCAGGAACCACTCGCTGTGGGTGGTCATGACGATGCGAACGCCGCTGCGCACGAGCCGCGCCAGCTCGCGCGCGAAGGCGGCCTGCATGGCCGGGTGCAGATGCGATTCGGGTTCTTCGATGATCAGGACGTTGCCGCGTTGGATCAGATGTCGCAGGTACAACACCACCGGCGCCAGCTCGGATACCATGGAAGACGTGCGCATCAACGGCAGGTCGTCGTCCCAGCCGTCCGGGCGGTACGTGAAGCGGGGATAACCGGTCTCGTTGCGAGTCAGTGCGACGGCGCCCTTGAGGACCGCGCGCTCGAGGTAATCCGCCAAGTCCGCAACGGGCTTTCGGCGAGCGCGGCGCCGTCCGCCGCTCATGCCGATGAGTTGATTCAGAAAATCAGCCAGCACGCCGGAGAGCATCGGCACGTTCGTCGAGGGGCGAAGTCCGGCCGTCGTGGCGCTCTGCACCAGCGTGCTGACGACCACCTGATGGCTGTGCATGACACCGGTCCGGTCGGCCGGCAGGTAGTAGGCAAGGCGGCGCAGGGGCGCAATGAATGCGCGGAACAGGTGCCCCACGAGCGCCAGGAAGAACGATCCGGTATCGAAATCGTCCTCGGCCACATCTTCGTCGAACGGATTCCAAAAAGCAGTGAACTCGCTCACCAGCTCCGCCAGATGCCTAGCGTCCGGTAAGCGGGATGAGATCGGAGGAATGTGGCCCGACAGCCGATGCTCCCCCGATCCGAATCCGAACTCGTAGCGTGCAGTCTTCCGGCCCGCTTCATCTGCGCCGCCGAAGACGACGCGGGTACGGACACCTGTACCCGGTCGTCGAACCAGGACGTCGAGGCGGTCAACGCCGAAGCAGCGGCGCAGTTCGTCGGTGAGACTGGACTCGAGCCACTTCGCATCCGTCAGGACCGACTGAACGTGCGCCGCCACGTTGGCCGGCAGCGCCGGGACCGGTCGTTCGCTGGACGCCTTGCCGGCCCAGGTCGTCAGATCTTTCAGGACGTCGGCGTTGGAAGTCGTTGCCCTGCGGGAAATGTCGGAAAGCAGCGCCGGCCACGGCGTCCGGCCGTAACCAGTGCCGTCCGCCCCGCCAAGGCACCGGTGCAGGACGTAGATCAGCACGGCCAGATACGACTTGCCGGTGTTGCTCGGGCCGATGAACACGGTGAGCGGGCGGATGTCGACGTTCGCCCGTTCGATGGGGCCGAAGTGCTCCACGTCGAGGCGGTAGTCGTCCTGGCGACCTGGTTCACGGTTCGTCATCGGCGGCTCGGTCACCATCGACACGGTATCAAGTCGGGCGAAATTGCACAACTATTACATCGGCCGGGGCCCGGGTCGCGGCGCGGCTTGGTAGGCTTGTCGCCCATTGCCCGGGCGCTCGGGCCCGGACCTGTCAACGAGGAGCGCCAATGCCCGCAAGGGAGATCGACTTCGCAAGCGCAGACGGTATCAGTTGGAGCACCGCCACCGCGTTCACCGTTTTCCACGTGCTGGCGGTCGTGGCCCTCTTCTTCACCACCTGGGAGGCGGTGCTCGTCGCCGCGGTGCTGCACTGGGTGTGCGTCGGGTGGGGCATCGGCCTGGGCTATCACCGGCTCCACACCCACCGTTCGTACAAGACGCCGAAGGTCGTCGAGTACTTCTTCGCCCTCTGCGCGACCATGACACTGCAGGGCGGGCCGATCTTCTGGACGGCGCTGCACCGCATCCATCACCAGAAGTCCGACCGGGAAGGCGACCCGCACACGCCGCGGGACGGCAAGTGGTGGTCGCACATGCTGTGGACCATCTTCGGCGAGGCGCTGCACGGCGACACCGAGACGATGGGCAAGTACTCGCCCGACCTGATGAAGGACCCCTTCTACCGGGCGTTGACGAAGTGGCACTGGGCGCCGCTGGTGGTTCTCGGACTGGTGCTGCTGGCCGTCGGCGGCCTGCCCTGGCTGCTGTGGGGCGTCTTCCTGCGCGTCGTCGTCGGCCTGCACTGCACCTGGATGATCAACTCGGTGACGCATATCTGGGGCAGCCGCCGCTTCGAGACCCGCGACGATTCGAAGAACTCGTTCTGGGTGGCGCTGGTCACCTTCGGCGAGGGCTGGCACAACAACCACCACGCCTACCCGACGTCCGCCCGGCACGGCATGAACTGGCGCGAGGTCGATCTCTCCTGGATGCAGATCAGGCTGATGTCGTGGCTGGGGCTCGCGTGGGACGTGAAGGTGCCGACCCCGGCCCAGATCGCCAACAAGGAGATCACCACCGAGCAGGACATCGTCGGGACGGCGGTCGATCAGGTCGGCCCGGCCCTGCGAACCGCCGCGCGGTGATCGCGCCGGGTTACCGGACGCAGCAGGCTGTCCGGCGCAGCGGGCCGTTGGGTGCGGCGTGCAATTGCGGGGAGCAGGTTGTTCGGCGGAGCGGCCTGCCAGCCACAGCGTGCCGTCCGTGGGGCGGGCTGTCGTCGGCGGGCGCGGCGCGGATCCTGCGTGCAGCGGGAGTCGCCCCGGCGTTATCCTTTGTGGCCATGCATCGCTTCGGCGGCAACCGCAAACGGTCCATCGTCCTGGTGGCGCTGCTCGGCGCCGGCCTGATCGCCGTCGCCGTCGCCCTCAACGTCAGCTTCATCGTGGTCAACTGGCGGGCCGGGCTGCTGGTGCTGCTCGGGGTGATCAGCTTCGTCGTCCTGGTGGGCGGCCTGGCCCTGAACACCGCGTTCCTGATCCGCGAGATCCGCAGCAGCGAGCAGCACGACGCGTTCATCCACGCGGTGACCCACGAGCTGAAGACGCCGCTGGCCAGCATCAAGCTGTACCTGCAGACGCTGCGCCAGCGGAAGCTGCCGCCCGGCACGCAGCACGAGGTCATCGACACGATGCTGGCCGACTCCGACCGGCTGCAGCGGACCATCGACCAGATCCTGCTGGCCGGCAAGACGGGCGACGCCCGGCGGGTCGAGCATCCCGCTGACGTCGACGTCTCCGAGGTCGTGGGCGAGTGCGTGTCGCTGGCCGGGAAGCGGCATCACCTAGTGAACGGCGAGGTGGCCTACGTCCACCGCCCGCCGGACGGGGCGCTCGTCGTCCAGGGCGACCGCGACGAGCTGCTGGCCGCGGTCACCAACCTGCTCGACAACGCGATCAAGTACTCGGGGAAGCAGGTGCGGGTGGCGGTGGAGGTCGCCGGGGTCGGCGCGCGGCGGGTCGCGATCAGCGTTCGCGACCAGGGCATGGGCATCACCGGCGACGAGTTGAAGCGGGTGTTCCGCCGCTTCTACCGGCTGCCGGCCGCCCTGCGGGCGCGGGTGCGGGGAACCGGCCTCGGACTGTCGATCGTGCGCGCGGTGGCGCGGCGGCACGGCGGCCGCGCGTACGCCGAGAGCCGCGGGGCCGGCCGCGGAAGCACCTTCACCCTCGAGCTGCCGTTGAAGGCGTCATGAGCCGCGTCCTCATCGTCGAAGACGAAGAACACCTCGCCCGGGGCCTGAAGCTCAACCTCGAGGCGGAGGGGTTCGCGGCCGACGTGGAGGAGAACGGCGCGGCGGCCCTGGAGCGGCTCGTCGCGGCCGGGGCGGGCGGGTTCGACGTCGTCCTGCTCGACGTCATGCTGCCCGGTCTCGACGGCTTCGAGGTGGTGCGGCGGCTGCGCGCGGCGCGGCAGTTCGTGCCGGTGATGCTGCTCACCGCCCGCTCCGGCACCGACGACGTGCTGCGGGGTTTCGAGGCGGGGGCCGACGACTACCTGCCCAAGCCGTTCGACCTCGCCATCCTCCTGGCCCGAATCGCCGGTCTGCTCCGCCGGCGCACGTGGCTGCGAGGCGACGCTGCGGGGGAGGAGCGGGGGCTGGACGAGTACCGCTTCGCCGGCCGGTCCATCGACTTCCGCAACCAGGTCCTGCGCCGCGGCGGATCGGAGCAGCCGCTGACGGTGATGGAGGCGACGCTGCTGCGCTACCTGGTGCGGCACGCCGGCGAGACGGTGTCCCGCAAGGCGCTCCTGGAGGAGGTCTGGGGGGTGCGGCAGGACACCGACACGCGGACCGTCGACAACTTCGTCGCCCGCCTGCGGCGCTACATCGAGGACCAGCCGGCCCGTCCGCGCCACCTGCTGACGGTGCGCGGGGTCGGCTACCGTTTCGTCGAGAACCCGGAGGGCCGGGGATTTGCGCCGTAGACGGTGCAGACTCCTGGTGCGGGCTGGTTGGCCGTCAAGCGGCGCGCGGGCGCCGCTTGACGGCTAGAATGGCGATCGTCGAGCCGTTGGACGGACAGGATGGCGAAGCGAAGACGACGGATCCTCCGCCTGCAGGATTACAGCGACGCCATCCGGGCGGGATGGAAGGAGGCCGATCTGTACCGGGCGATCGTCCACCAGGTGCCGCGTCTGTTTCACAGCCTCGATCACCAGGAACAGAGCGAAGCTCTCCACGAACGCCCGGTGCTGACCGGGACGCGCTGGGACGCGTTGCTGGCGGCAACCGTCGAGCACCTGGCGGAACTGCACGGCCACGCCGCCCCGGCCTGGACGAGCGAATGCGAGCGTTTCCTCGACGTACCGTGGGTCGTCTCCCGGAACCCGTTGATACGACTGCAATCGATTGCTTTCGCGCCGCCCGCGTTCATCCGGCACAGCGCGCTACCCGACCCGCGCGACCTCGACGCACGCGGCGGAGAACGGCATGCATGGGTCCTTTGACCGAGACGCGCTGATCGGCCTGTTCAACGAGCTGGCCGAGCATCTGCGACGAGACCGGGTCCGTGGACACATATACGTGGTCGGCGGCGCAGCGATGACGCTCGGCTACCGGCGGGGTCGAACGACGAAAGACGTCGACGCGCACGTCAAGAATCACGGACCGGAACACGCGAGCGTGATGGAAGCCGTCCAGCAGGTCGCCGAGAAGCACGACCTGCCCGGGGATTGGCTGAACGAAACCGCCACGATGTTCTCGCCTCGAGGAGAAGACCCGAGAGCAAGGACGGTGTTCTCGTCGCAATACCTGACCGTGACGGGAGCATCGGCCGAGCACATGCTGGCGATGAAGCTGCAGGCAGGACGAGAGGGAGACCTCGAGGACATCGACACGCTGCTGGCGCACCTGAAGATCACGACCAGCGGAGAAGCGCTGAAGATCTACGAACAGGTCTTTCCGGAAACGCCGATGAGCAAGGAAGCGGAATACCACTTGAGAGCGCGGTTCGACAGCAAGCGCACGTAACTCCAGATTCAGCGAGTGGAATGCACGCGATGAAGAAGACACGACTCGTCCCGGGAGCAGCAGGGAATCGATCTGCTTCTGATCGGCCGAAGGGAGTTGAGTCTGGCCGACACGTCCTCGCCGATCGTGTTGCCGGAGTGGTTTCCGGTGCGGCCCGGGCAAACGGTGACGGTGCGCATCGAGGATCTCACGTGGTCGGCCAAGGTGGCGCTTTCCGACAAGGCATCGGGCCTCGACGACCTGAGGCGGCTTCTCCATGAAGTCGACCGTGCGCTGCCGGCCCGATTGGAGGAGTCCCGGCGAAGTGATCACAGATTGACCGGCGGCCTTTGGGATCTGGCGTTCCGGAGCGGCGCCAAGGGCGGCATCGAAGACGAGCTGCGTCGGATCGGAAACACGTTGCGCGCGATCAGGAATCCCACCGGTTATAGACCGAGCACGTCGAAGAACCCGACGATCGTGGGCCGACTGTGGGCCCATGCGAACAAGACCGCACCGGACGGGCTGTCGAAGACGGCGAAGGCGCTGACGAAGGCGTTGGATGTTCGGAATGTGGGTGACGACGACGCGTCACTGGCCGCCGCGTCACTGGCCGCCGTCCTGAACAGACCGTCCAATCCGATCGACGATGCGCGTAATGCGCTGGTCGTTCGCTCTGATCGTGACGTTGCGAAGTGCGTGTCAACTGGTGACGGCGGCCGCGCACGACGACAGCTACCCGCGGTTCCCGGCCGTCCTCCTGAGGTCGACCTCCCTCGACCTTCGGCGGTTCCTCGATACGGCGGTCGCGAAACTGCGTCGGTGAGTGTGCCGTGACTGCGCTGGGCGGCACCCGCAGCCGGACTGCGTGCATTCCTCCAACGCGCCGCACGAGACCGCGTTCGACGATGTCGGCGCGCATCGGGTACCGCGCCTCAGCGGGGCGGCTCGCAGTCCCAGCAGATGACGCCCGGCTCCGCCGTCGGGGCCTTCGGCGTCCCGTCCAGGGCGCGCAGCCCGCGCAGGATGTTCTCGAGCGAGTAGTTGCCCTCGTGGCACGCCACCTCGTAGGCCGGGCCGTCGGTTCTCCTCAGCGACAGCGCCGCCGTCCACGGGCTGACCCACCGGACCGGGTCGTCCACCGTGAACTCGTAGCGGATGACGCCGGGGCTCGCGAGCGTGAAGCGCTCGACCAGCGAGCGGATGTTCCGCCCCGAGCCGACCTGCTGCAGCAGGCGGGCGAAGCGGGTCGTCTCGACCACCAGCGTGTCGCCTTCCCAGCGCGCCCGCGCGTCCCCGAGCCACTGGCGGATGGCGCCGTGCGGCCGTTGCGAGAGCGGGACGATGCGCCAGACGCGGTTGCTTTCGCCGAAGATCGCCACGTGGTCCGGCGTCTGGAAGATCTGCACGATGCTGTTGTAGGGCAGCGGGACGATCGGGAGCCCGTGCACCGCCATGCAGCGGTCGCCCCAGCCGAGATCCTCGTGGGAGTCGGCCGGCAGGTCGGCGCCGAAGCCGCGGCGGGAGCGGGCCTCGGCCGCGCCCGCCTCCGTCAGGGCGGGGAACCGGCCGTCGGGCGGATCGATGATGAGCGACGTCCGGCGATCCTCCACGACCTGTGTGCCGAGGTCCATCCAGAAGAGGTTGTAGGCGCCGACGTTCTCTCCCGCCACGGCCCTGCGCGCGGGCGCGGCGGCGGCGGCGCGGTCCCGCTCCACGGCGCCCGCCTCGAGATCCGCCGCCTCTTCCTCGGTCAGGTAGGCCCGATCGCCGTACCGCTCGGGGCGCTGCATCGGGGTGATGGTGCTGTAGTCCCAGACGCCCTGCAGATCCGGGTGGCCCCAGGGCGTCCGCGGGAGGTCGGCGGCGGCGGTCTCCTGGGCCGCCGCGGCCGGCGGCGCGAGCGCCAGCACGCCGGCGAGCGCGATGGTGAGGTGCAATCCACGGCCAGTCATGTCGATATCTCCTCGTCCCGCGCGCGCGGCTTGTCGTGGCCGACGAAGCAGTGTTCCGTTCTCGACGAGGGGCCTCCTCCCGCGCGCGGCGTCGTGGGCCCCTCGGTGCGCTTCGGATGCACCCCGTTCAGTGGCCTCACCCCGCGCGCGGCGTCGTGGGCGCGGCGGGCGATACCGGCGGCTTGTCGATCGGCCCGTCCCGCGCGCGGCGTCGCGGCCAGTCCGCCGGCGGTACTCCCGGCTGCCGGCGGGACTGATGAATCCCCGCCGTCACGCCGATGATACGGTATGCAAGTCCTCACTCACCCTCGAACCTCTCGGAGGAAGCCGTGCTGAGAGCCTGTCTCCTGTCGATGCTGCTGGCCGTCGGTGTCCTGTCCATCGTGGTTGCGGCCCAGCCGGACGGCCTGCCCCCGGGGCCGCCGCTGCGGCTGGAGCAGCTCGACGACAAGCTCTACGTGCTCCACGGCGGGTGCATGTGCGGCAACACGCTCTTCTACGTGGCCGACGGCGGCGTCGTTCTGGTGGACACCAAGGTTGCGGGGCAGGGTACGGCGATTCTCGACCAGCTTCGCACCGTCACCGACAAACCGGTGGCGATGATCGTCAACACCCACACGCACTTCGACCACACCGGGAGCAACGGCGAGCTCGGGAGCGTGGAGCGGATCGCGGCGCACGAGAACGCGCGCGCCAGCCTGATGAAGACGAGCTGCGCGCCGGTCACCAACTGCGGCGCGTTCAAGGGCGAGAACGAGCGGTTCCTGCCCAACGTCACCTTCAGCGACACCCGCTCGCTGCAGGTGGGCGCGGACCGCATCGATCTCCACTACTTCGGACCCGGACACACCGACGGGGACTCCTGGATCGTCTTTCCCGACATCCGGGTCGCGATGGGCGGGGATCTGTTCGGCGCGAAGAGCGTGCCGTACATCGACACGGAGAACGGCGGCACCGCACTCGGCTACGACGAGACGATCGCCCGCGCCGTGGCGGGGCTGGAGGGCCAGGTCGACACGGTGGTCTCCGGGCACGTCGAGGCGTATCCCTGGGACGACCTCGTCCGCTACGCCGAGTTCCACCGGCACCTGGAGGACCACGTGCTGGCCGAGATCGAGGCGGGCCACACCCCGGACGACGTCGCCGCCGGCTACACGCCGCCGGACCACCTCGCCGACTTCTCGTTCATCGAGCCCTTCGCGACGAATTTCGTGCGGTTGTTGTACCGGGAGGCGCAGACGGCCCGGTAGTCGGGCTGCCCCGCCGTATTCCCGCGGTCGTGGTGGTGACGGCGGCGTGCGCGCGAGGCGCCGCTCCTTGTCGCCTCGCGTCGCGCACCGTTCCGCCGGAGGCAGGCACGTTCCGGAACGGTCGGCGAAGGAGTCCCGGCGGTCAACGGGACCGCTGGCGAAGGAGCGCTTCCGGTTCGGCCACCCGTGCTTCGGCGGCCCGGCGGGCAGCGGCTTCCGCCAGACGGTCCTTTACTGCTGGTCATGGCGCCGGACAAGGCGCCGCGCCGCAGGTCGTCTTCACTTCCGCATCGGTCCGGCGCCGCTCGCCGCCGGTCGTCTTCACTTCCGCATCGGTCCGGCGCCGCTCGCCGCCGGAAGCCGCACCTCGTAGTCGTTGCGCAACGCCCGGTACGCGGCGACGCTCCGCGCGCGGCGACGCTCCGCGCGCAGGTCCGCGACGACGCGGTCCCGGACCTCGGCGAGCGCCGGCGCCCTGGACGCCGTCCGGCCGTTCACCCGGACCAGGTGCCTGCCGTAGGTCGACGCCACCGGCCCGCTCCAGTCGCCTGCCGGGAGAGCGGACACGGCGTTCGCGAAGCCTCTCCCGAAGAGCCCGGCGATCTCCCGGTCGGTCCGGTCCGCGAACGTGCGCGCCAGCATGGAGGGATCGCCGAGTCGCTTCCAGCCCCCGTCGTCCCCGGCGCGCACCGCGCCGAGCAGGGCCGCCGCGTCACCCGCCGGGTCCGTTCTGCTGTCGGCCGACAGGAACACGTGGTCGAACGTCGTCCGGCCCGGTCTCCGGTAGCGTTCGGCGTGCCGCGCGTAGTACTCCCCGACCTCCGTTGCCGACGGCGGCCCCGGGTCGCCGGCGTCCTCCAGGAGGAACGTCAGCTTCTGGGCGAGTCGCCGCCGCACGATGGCGTCGTCGCGGTCGAGACCCAGTCGCCGCGCCTCGCGGTACAGGATCTCCTCGTCGACCGCCTGGTCGATCAGCGTCTGCAGCTCCGGTCCCGTCGGCTCCCGGCCCCACTGCGCCAGCCAGCGCGCGCGGAGCCGTCCTGCCTGGTCCGCGGTCACCTCGACCACGGGGCGCTCCGCCTCGCCGCCGGCCAGCCAGCCGTCGAGTGCGAATACACCGATTCCGAGCAGCACGAAGGCGACGAGGGGATCACGGAGCCAGCGCGGCACGCGGTCCGAAGGCGTTCCGCCGGAATCCGTTCCGGATCGGGGGCGATCGGGGGAAGCATCCGAAGGCATCGGCCGAGTGATTGCGAGTCAGCCGCATTCTAGCCCGTCAATCGTCGCCTGCGGCGGCGCGGCGGGACATCGACCGGATGGCGTCCGCCTTCGAGCACGCCGACCTCGATGCCGCGGCGGCGGAACTGGCCGGACCTTGATACGATCCCTTGCGACGTGAACCGTTCAGACCCATGAGCCGACATCCCAATCCCCGCATAGCCTCGGCGCGCGTCGACGCCCTCTTCATCGACCGCTGGTCGCCGCGAGCGTTCGCGGCCGAACCTCTGACCGACGCCGACATCGCCTCGCTGTTCGAAGCGGCGCGCTGGTCGCCGTCCTCCTTCAACGGCCAGCCGTGGCTCTTCGTGTACGAGACCGACGGGCCCGACCGGGAGGTGTTCGATTCCATCCTGAACCCGCGCAACCGTCTGTGGGCATCGAAGGCGCCGTTTCTGGGGTTCGTCTTCGCCAATACCCGGACCGCGGACGGCCGCGAGCCGCGCACCGCGCAGTTCGACGCCGGCGCGGCGTGGATGGCCCTCGCGCTGCAGGCGCACCTGCTGGGCATCCGCACGCACGCGATGGCGGGCATCGACGTCGAGGCGGCGCACGAGAAGCTGGGCGTCGACAAGAAGCACTACACGGCGATGTGTGGATTCGCGGCCGGCCGGATCGGCCCGCCGGAAGCGCTGCCGCCGGAACTGCAGGAGCGCGAGCGGCCGAGGGACGACCGCAAGCCGCTCGGTGAGATCGCGCACCGGGGCATCCTCGGAAGGCTCTGAGCAGCGCTCGTGCGCGACTCGGAGATCGTCATGACGTTGGCGTCTGCTCCCGACGTGACGCTCGAGATCGAAGACGTGGGTCGGTCCCGTCCGGCGGCGCGCCTCGTCACGGGCCAGGGTCGTCTTGCCTACCTGACGCGCGCCGAGAAGGGCGACGACCGGAGCCCGCGCGAGCAGACGTTCGAGAGCCGTACGGTGGCCGGCGCGCGGGACCATCGCCGGCCAGGCTTAGATGAAAATCGGACGCGGCGCGTCCAATTTCGCAGTCAGAGGGTCATTTCCTGCCGTACCCGGGATCGGGGCGCCCGGCAGGCTGCGAGTCCGGCCGGAGCTGCGTCAGTTGTATTCCGTGCCGCCCTTGCGCGTCAGGTAGTCGCCGGAGACGCTCTTCAGGATCACGCGCCCGAACTCGGCGGACTCCCGTTCGGCGGCGGGTCTCACCACGACGCCCTCGCGCAGATGCCTGCCGCCCAGCGCGGTCGCGCCGTCGGTCCGTTCGAGGAGCACCGCGGTGCTGAACGGCCCGCGGTACAGGACCGGCACGAGCGGAAACACGTCGCCCAGGGAGGCCTCGATCTCGCTCTGGGCGAGGTAACGGCCGCGGCCCGGCTCGCCGACGTAGGCGTCGAATACCCGGAACGCCGGGTTGGGTTCGTCGTAGTGCAGGTCCTGCACGCCCCGCCCGTACACCTCGCCGAGCACGTAGAACGGCTGATCCGTCCCGGCGACGCGGCCGCGCGCCGTCTCGAACGCGGCCTCGAAGGCGCGCCACGTGCGCACGTACAGGTTGTTCCGGTTCGCCTCGTTCAGGATCAGCGCCATGCCCCGGTCGGACATGCCCTTGGAGGTCACGATCGGGCCGTGGTCCGGGTGCCAGCCCAGGCAGCACCACGAGCCGTGCAGCTTCTCGGTGACGACGACCGGCTCGCCGTCCTGCAGCTCGTCCGGGTACTTCTTGACGTTCTCGATGTCGTAGTGGATGGTCGCCCCGTGCATCGGCCGCACCTCGCCCTGCATGGCGATCGGGATCGGCGGCTCGTACTTCACGAGCTCCAGCAGCTCCGTCACCGTGTCGCCATCGGCGACCGGCCGGCCGCGGATCATGCCGTCGCGGACCGGATAGACGAGCCCCTGGGACAGCGCGCCGCGCAGCTTCACCGCCTTGACGCGGTTCTTCTGTTTCCCGGCCAGCTTGCCTTCGAGACCGAGCTCGGCGATGAGCCAGTCCGGGCAGATGGCGCCTTCGGGGACGTAGGCGGCGAGGTCGCCGTCGGTGAAGGAGCCCTTCCCGACGACGCAGCGGAAACCGCCGATCGCCGCCAGCTCGAGCCGGTCGGCGTTCGGATGCGGTTCTATGCGCAAGGCATGGATTCTGGATTCGAAAGTGGCCATCGACGCTCCGCGGGAGACGAAACAACCATTATCCCCGATCGGCGCCGGGGGTCGCCGAAGACCTTCGACACGCAGTGCGGGTTTTCTTCGACACCTCCGTCCTGGTGCCGGCCGTCGTCGATCCGCCGGACTGCGATCCGCTGCGACACGTCGTTCATCGTCGATCTGCTGCGCGAGTCCGCCCGGTCGGATCGGGGACCGGCCCATGGTCTGCTCGACACGCGAACTGTCGGCGAATCCACCCCGGGGAGCGGACAAGGGTCGAGGGCCTGACGCGTTTTCTCGGGATCGTCTATCCTGACGAGCGATTCGCGTCCGTCCATGCCCGGCCGGCGGCCGGCCTTCAGCGCAGCGGGGAGATCATCGCGACGATGGACTTGATGATCGCCACGGCGGCGGTCGTCGGCGATGCTTCGCTGGTGACCCCGTAACCGCGGGCGTTTCGATCGGGTGCCGGGCGTCGAGGTGGTTTCGTACCGACCTGGAGCAACCGATGTCCGACCGTCGTCTCCCGACCCGGATGACCATCGCGATCGCCTGTGCGGCCGCCGGCCTCGCGACGATCGGCCTGCACGCCGAGGACTGGCCGCAGTGGCGCGGCGTCGACCGGGACGCGGTGTGGAACGACACCGGCCTGATCGAGCGCTTCGCCGACGACGGGCTGCTCGTCAAGTGGCGGACGCCCATCCGTGGCGGCTTCGCCGGGCCGGCCGTGGCCGCCGGCCGCATCTTCGTCCTCGACTACCAGGAGACGCCGGGCAGCCGCACGATGGACGGCCGCGAACGCCTGCTGGTGCTCGACGAGGAGACCGGCGCGATCCTCTGGACGCGGGAATGGCCGGCGACCTACCGCAACATCCACTTCAAGTTCGCGATCGGTCCGCGGGCGACCCCCACGGTGGACGGCGACCGGGTGTACATCCTCGGCGCGGCCGGGATGCTGTCGTGCTTCGACACCGCGACGGGCGACCTCGTCTGGCGGGTCGACACCGTCGCCGACTACGGCGTGACGGTGCCCGTCTTCGGCGTTTCGCAGTCGCCGCTGGTCGAGGGCGAGCACCTGATCGCGCTGCTCGGCGGCGAGCCGGACGCGATGGTGGTGGCGTTCGACAAGCTGACCGGCGCCGAGGCGTGGCGCGCCATCGAGACGACGTCGGAGCCGGGCTACTCCTCGCCGATCGTGATTACCGCCGGCGGCGTGCGGCAGTTGATCGTCTGGCACGCCGCGGCGGTGACGTCGCTCGACCCGGCGACCGGCGCCGTCTGGTGGCAGTACGACTTCCCGGTGCCGAGCGGGTTGACCATCGGCACGCCGGTCCGCAGCGGGCGGTACCTGCTGGTGACGCAGGTGGAGAACGGCGGCCTGATGCTGGCCCTCAACGCCGACCGTCCCGCGGCGCGCCTGCTCTGGGAAGGCGTGAACCCGAGCCGAACCGACCGTCCGCCGCAGGGGGCGACCCTGTCGACGCCGGTGGTGGCGGACGGTGCGCTGTACGGTCTCAGCAGCTACGGCGAGTTCCGCGGCCTCGACGCGGCGACCGGCGAGCGGCTCTGGTCGACCGACCGGTTGACGCCGCACGAGCGGTGGGCGAATTCGTACCTCGTCCGGAACGGCGACCGCTGGTTCGTCATCAACGAGACGGGCGAGCTGGTCATCGCCCGCTTCACGCCGGCGGGGTACGAGGAGATCGACCGGACGCTGCTGCTGACGCCGACCACCCGCACCCGCGGCGGCGCCTCCGGCCGCTGGGACGACCGCGCGGTGCTGTGGGCGCACCCGGCGTTCGCCAACCGCCACGTCGTGGCGCGCAACGACGCGGAGGTCGTGCGGTTGTCGCTCGCGGCCGAGGATTACGAGTAGCCATCCGCCGTTGGGCTTCGAGGTAGTTGCAAGTGAGTGCTCAAGACCTGGCGGACACCCTCCGTCGAATGTACGATACCGCGGTAGATGGCCAAAGGGTCACATGATCCATTTGTTCGGAAGGTGTAGCTGATCCCGTAGCCGGTGGAGAACGACAGCCGTCCGTGTTGGTCCAGACGTTGCCGACCCCGCCGAACGCGATGTAGCGGTTGCGGATGCCGGCGTCGTGATTGCGGTTCCAACTCGTGCCGGTGTTCCAGAAGAACCGTTCGCTGATGTTCAACTCGACGGCGACGACCACGACCTTCGGGGTCAATGGAAATCCCGGCTGCCGGCCGTCGGCGGACGGCTCGGGATCTCCGGCGCCCAGAGCGCGTCAGCCACGACGTGGACGACCCCCGACTCGGACTGGAGCTTCCCGCTCACCCCGAGGAACGACGCGGTTCGCGCGAGCACGGCGTGGTCGTCGAACACCCGCTGCCAGATCACGACGTTCACGAACCCGGTCTCGTCCTCCAGCGTCATGAAGGTCACGCCCGAGGCGGTGCCGGGCCGCTGCCGGCAGATGACGAGGCCGGCGTAGCGCACCCGGCGGCCGTCGGGCATCCCCGCCACGGTGCGGGCGTCCGGCAGCTTCTGCGCCGTCAGCGCCTCGCGCAGCGGGGCGAGCGGATGGCCGCGGGTGCTGTGGGTGCTGAACCGGTAGTCCCAGTCGATCGTCTGGAAGTCGTTCAGCGGATCGAAGTCCGGCAGCGGCTCGTCCGGCGTGACCGGCAGGGGCGTCTCCGATGCCGCGCCGAGCCCCTGCGCCTCCCACAACGCGGCGCGGCGCCGTTTCTCGAACGGCGCGAACGCGCCCGCCTCGGCCAGCCGCTGCAGTACGCGGTCGTCGAGCCGGGTGCGCCGGCTGAAGTCCGCCGGCGAAGTGAACGGCCGCTCCGCGCGCGCCGCCGCGACAGGCCGCCAGTCGCGCTCCTCGGAGAGGCTCTTGACGTACCGCAGCCCCATGCGCACGGCGAACCCCGCCCGGCGAGGCGCGCCGCCGGCCGGCGTTGCTCCCCGGTCACGGACCGTCTGTCCGCTCCCTCGCCGGGCCTCGTCATGTGCACCCTGTGCCGCGCCCAGTTCCGTGCTTCCTTCCTCCAATTCTCCCGGCTCCAGCGTGCAGTCCCAGTGGCTGGCCGTCACGTCGACCGGACGCACCTCGACGCCGTGGCGGATCGCGTCGTCGACGATCGTCGCCGGCGTGTAGAACCCCATCGGCTGCGCGTTGAGCAGCGAGCAGGTGAACACGTCCGGGTAATGACAGCGGAGCCAGGACGTGGCGTAGGCGATCAACGCGAAGCTCGCCGCGTGGCTCTCGGGGAAGCCGTACTCCCCGAACCCGCGGATCTGGTCGAAGACCCGCTCGGCGAACTCCCGCGCGATCCCCTTCGCCAGCATGCGGCTCACCAGCCGGTCGCGGTGCCGCTCGATGCGCCCGCTGCGGCGCCACGCCGCCATGTCGCGGCGCAACTGGTCCGCCTCGCCCGGCGTGTAGTCGGCCGCCACCATCGCCAGCTTCATCACCTGCTCCTGAAAGAGCGGCACGCCTTTGGTCTTCTCGAGCACCGGCTCGAGACACGGGTGCGGGTACTCGACCTTCTCCTCGCCGTTGCGCCGCCGCAGGTAGGGATGCACCATGCCGCCCGAGATCGGGCCGGGCCGCACGATGCTCACCTCGATGACCAGGTCGTAGTACTTGCGCGGCCGGAGCCGCGGCAGCATCGCCATCTGCGCGCGGCTCTCGATCTGGAAGACGCCGACGGTGTCCGCCTGGCAGATCCGGTCGTAGGTCTGCGGATCGTCGGGCGGGATCCGGTCGAGCGACAGCTTCCGGCCGTAGTGCCGGTCGAGCAGCCGGAAGCTCAGGTCGAGCTGCGTCAGCGCGCCGAGACCGAGCAGATCGACCTTGAAGAGGCCGAGGTCCTCCAGGTCGTCCTTGTCCCACTGGATCACCGTCCGGTCGGGCATCGTGGCGTTCTCGATCGGCACCAGGTCGTGGACCGGCTCGTGGCCGAGCAGGAAGCCGCCCGGATGGATCGAGAGATGGCGGGGGCAGTCCTGGATCTGCTCGCACAGCCTGAAGAGGTGGTCGTGGAGCGGGGAGGCCGCATCGAAGCCGGCATGGGTCAATGCCGCCGCATCGAGCGGGCCGCGATGCACCAGCTTCGCGAGGCGGTCGACCGCCGTCTCGGACAGCCCGAGCGCCTTGCCGACCTCCCGCACCGCGGAGCGCCCGCGGTAGCGCACGACGTTGGCCACCATGGCGGCGCGGTCGCGGCCGTACTTGCGATAGACGTGCTGGATCACCTCCTCGCGGCGGGCATGCATGATGTCGAGGTCGATGTCCGGCGGCTCGTGCCGCTCGCGCGACAGGAACCGTTCGAACAGCAGCTCGACCCGCGTCGGATCGACCGCGGTGATCCCCAGGCAGTAGCAGACCACCGAGTTGGCGGCCGAGCCGCGCCCCTGGCAGAGGATGCCCTCCTGCCGGCAGAACCGGACGATCTCCCACATCGTCAGGAAGTAGCCGCCGTAGTCGAGCTCGTCGATCAGCGCCAGCTCCCTGTCGATCTGCTCGCGGATGGCCGGCGGTACGCCGCCGCCGAAGCGCTCGCGCGCGCCGCGGAGCGTGAGCTCGCGCAGCCACGCGGACGACGTCTTGCCGTCGGGCAGCCGTTCGGCGGGATAGCGATAGCGGATCTCGGACAGGCTGAACGTGCAGCGCGACGCCACCTCGCGGGTCCGTTCGACGAGCGCCGGCTCGTCGGCGAACAACTGCGCCATCACGTGCGGCGACTTCAGATCGTGCTCGGCGTTCGGCCTGATCAGCCGGCCTGCGGCGGCCAGGGTGACGCCATGGCGGATGCAGGTGAGAACGTCCTGCAGGTCGCGGCGCGCCGGCGTGTGGTACAGCACCTCGGTGGCGGCCACCAGGGGCAACCCGGCGCGCCCGGCGTGCCGGCGCAGGCAGGCTTCCCGGCGCACCTCCTCGGCGCGGCGGTGCCGGCCCACCAGCGCGTACAGCCGGTCGCCGAACGCTTCCCGCAACGGCCCGGCGACCGCGCGCGGCTCCGCGTCCCGGACCAGCAGGCTCCGGTCGCCGCCCCACAGCGCGACGAGCCCCGCGGCCCGCTCGCACACCTCCGGCCAGGTGACGCGCGATTCCCCCTTCGGCCGCCGCAGGCGGCCGGCGGTGATCAACCGGCAGAGGTTGGCGTAGCCGGTCCGGTTCGCCGCGAGCAGCACGCAGGTGGAAAGCTGCGCCGCGTCATCGGCCGGCGCACCGGCCGCGGCGTCCGCTGCATCGTCGACGGTGACCTCGGCGCCGACGATCAGGCGCACCCCCAGCTCCTGCGCCTTCACGTGCGCCCGCACCATGCCGTGCACGCCGTCGCGGTCGGTCAAGGCGAGCGCCTCGATCCCGAGCGCATGCGCCTGCTCGACCAGCTCGTCGGGGTGACTCGCCCCGTCGAGAAACGAGAAGTTGCTCCTGCAGCGGAGCGGGACGTACGACATCGGATCGACCACCTTCTCGCGCGTCTTGCCCACCGGTGCGCGGCACATTCTTCCGTTCCCGCGCCCGCCAGAAGCGTCGATCCCGAACACGGAAAGCAACAGTTTCTACCTGCGCTACTGCGAAGAGCAGGGCGTCAAGCCGCATCCGGCTCGTTTTCCGGCCGAACTGCCCGAATACTTCATTCGCATGCTCACGGACCCTGGCGACGTGGTCATCGATCCCTTCGCCGGAAGTTGCGTCACCGGCGAAGTCTGCGAGCGCACCATGCGCCGCTGGACGTGCGTCGAGCTGTTGCGGAACTACTGCGAGGCGGCGCTTGGCCGCTTCATCCAGGATCCATGCGAAACAGCCAGATCGACGGCCAATCCCGAGAATCCGTCCAACTACTATCGCGTGTCGCGACCGGGCATATTGTGGAACGGAAATCTCCAGGAGCGCCTTCCGGCGGACGGCGGCAGGACACGTCGTCTTGCATCGAAGCAGCCCGCTCAAGGTGTCGCCGGCGACGGCGACAGTCAGGGTGAACCGCTGAACCGGACCGCGCCGGAGTAACCGGCGCTCTACTCCCGCTACTCCACCCGCCCCTGCCAGCACCACCGCCGGCGCGGCCGGTCGTAGTAGATCCAGAGCAGGTCGCCGCCGCGCATCCGCGCGAAGTAGTACTCGCGGTGCACCGCCGACCGCCACCATCCGCCGGACACCAGGTACGGCCCGGCGAAATCCCGCACGCATCCGGCCGGACTCGTTTTCTCGAATAGCGTCTCCACGCCGCGACAGGATTCCGGGGCGCCGGCAGCGGGACGCGCGTCGTCGACGCCGACGGAGGCGCCACGATCCGGCCAAGCCGGCGGCGCAAGGCGCAGCCCGGGCGGGAGCGGACGCGGGTGGGCGTGGATCCGGCGCACCATCGGTCGGCACGCGAGCTCGCCCGCCACGGGACGCGGCGCCGGCGCAGGACGCGGCAGCGCCTCGAGCGGCTCCCAGGTGAACCGCGCCTCCGGCAGATGCGCCTCGACGAGACGCGCCCGCACCACGGCGGCGTCGCCGAACTCCGCGCGAACGCGGGCGAGCGCACGATTCGCGGCCGTCAGGTCGCGGCGCGAGCGGGCGGCGGCGAACAAACCCGGCTGCGCGGCCCCGGTCCGGACGGCGCGGGCGGTGACACGCAGTTCGGTGACCCCGGCTGCGAGCGCCAGCGCCGCCAGCCGGAGCCGTACCAGGTTCAGCAGTTGAGCGGCGTCCAGCGTCGGGGCGGCGGGACGGATCTGCTCGGTGTGCGCGCCGGCGCCGTCGAGCCGCAGGTGCAGCGTCAGCGCCGCCAGCATCTCGCGGCGCGCGCCGATGGTGGCCAGCAGTCGGTTCAGCAGCCGCTTGACGGCGAAGAGCAGGCGTGTGAGGTCGGTCTCGGGATCGTCGAGGTCGTGGCGCGCGACGAGTGGATCCGCGACGCGCAACGGTTGGAGCGGCGTCTGGAGATCACCGGCCGCGCGTTGATGCAGGCGCAGTGCGTCCAACCCGAAGCGGCGGCGAATCCCCGCGGCCGGAAGCTGCAGGAACGCCCGCACCGTCCGGACCCCGAGCTTCTGCAGGCTGTCGCGGAGCGCCGGGTCGATGCCCAGTCGATCCAGCGGCGCCTGTCCCGCCAGGTCCCGCTCACAGGCCAGATTCCGGACCACCGCCACGGCCCGCCCGCCCGTGACGAGCCCCCCGGTTCCCGCAGACGCGCTCGGGGTGACGGTGGCGGCGGTCGTCACGATTCTGGCGACGGCGTACGTGCCGAACCGGGTGAAGCCGACGGCGATCGCCGCCCGCAACCCGCACGCCCGGATCGCGTCGACGACCGCGTCCGCCCACCGGCGGGGCGATGCGTGTAAATGCGACAGCCCGGAGGCGTTCAGCCAGAAGACCCCCGGCTCGTCGCGGCACGGCTCGACATCGGGGCTGAACCGCCGCAGCCGGGCGGCGATCGCCGCGACGCCCCGGTCGACGTCGGCGGGCGGCACTTCTCCGGCGTGCAGCGTGCGGGCCAGCGACAGCCCGGCGCCGTAGCGCATCCCGGTGCGGATGCGGCACGCGCGGGCGTGCTCGTTGACCCAGAGGACCGTCCCCTGCGGCTTGTCGCGGTCGACCACCGCCACCGGGTGGCCGGCCCAGTCGGGGCGCCGCTGCAGCAGGAGCTGGAGCGGAAACGCCGGCAGCTCAACGCACGCCATCCGGTCCACGACACCACTCCTGGTCGGTCCAGCCCGGACCGCGCCGCTTGTCCTTGAGCGCGTGCACCCGGCAGGCGAAGCGATCGGGCCCGTGGCGGATGCACTGCGCCTGGCCGCGGACCGCGACGAGCGACCCGAGCGACGGCTGGCGCTCGGTCTTCTCCGTCAGGCAGAGGATGAGCGTGCCGTGCGCGAGCGCCTGCTCGGCCAGGCGGGTCTGTGCGGCGAGCGGCAGATCGAGACAGTCGCCGAGGTCGAGCACGAGCAGCCCGAAGGCGCCGGAGCGGGCGAGCCGGTCGGCGGCCCGCAGGCGCTGGCGCACGTCGTCGAGCCGAATCACCGGCAGCGCCGCCAGGTCGACACCCCCCTCGGCCGCATCCGGCGGGAAGAAGGTGCTCCCGGTGCGGGTGATCCAGGCGACCGGCTCGTCCTGTTGCTGCACCTGGCCCACCAGGCCGAAGGCCAGGGTGAGCGTCGGCGCGGCGCCCGCGCCGGACAGCTCGGCCAGGCAACCGCCGAGTGCGGCGAGGGTCCAGGCGGCCGGCGCCGGCCGCGTCAGGCCGCGCTGCACCCAGCTCCGGGACGCGGAGACGAGCGAGTCGAGATCCGCCGCCGCAGTCACCGTCGCCATGGCCTCCCTTCAGCCTCCCGCGGCGGCGCACCGCGCGGACGATCCCTGATGACCACCGGCCCCATCACCGGGCCTCTCCCGTCAGGCGCCCGGGACGCCACGGGCGTCCAGGATCCGCCGAACCTCGATCACCTTCCCGAGAACCACGACCTCCCCGGCGTCGCGCACGATCGGCTCGAACGCCGGGTTCTCGGGGCGCAGCTCCACCCGCCGCCCGCGCGCCCTGAAGGTCTTGACCGTGGCCTCGTCCCCGACCCGCGCCACCACGACGTCGCCGTTCGCGGCGGTCGGCTGCCGCCGCACGATCACCAGATCGCCCGGCAGGATCCCCGCCCCGGTCATGCTCTCGCCGCGCACCCGCAGCGCGAACAGCTCGCCGGCCGTCGCGCCCCGGGCGTCGACCGGCAGGTAGCCGTCCGGATCCTCGATCGCCTCGTCGAGCGCCCCGGCCGGAACGCGACCGAGCACCGGGGCGAGCACGGTGCGCGCCCCCGGAACCGACCCGGGCAGCCGGTAGCCCCGCGCCCGATGCCCGCCGGCGATCAGCCGGCCGTCCTCGACGAGCCGCTCGAGATGCTGCTGCGCCGTCCGGACCGCCCGGAATCCGAGCGCCTCCTGCACCTCGCGCACCGTCGGCGGTTGCCCCGCCAGCAGCCGATCCCGCACGAAGGCGAAGACCTTCTCGCGCGTCTCGCCCGCCGGTGTGCGTCCCATCGCGCCTCCACTTCCCTCCGGAACAGGACCGCCCCGATCGCGTCCCTCCGCGCCTTCCTTGGGGTTGATAATACCATACATTTGCATGCTACACTCTTCAAGTGCTCGATCAACGCAACCTGCATCAACGCAACCTGCGCTCGCCAACGTCGTTTCGCGCTCCGGACCGTCGGCCGTCGCGTGTACAATTCGCTGGAAATCTTGGCAGCACACCCCGACCTCCGCGCGGCCCGAGGGTCCGCGAACGCGTCCTGAAGCTGGATTCGATGCCGCGCAGCGATCTCCCCTACGGCAGCGAGTTCTCCCCCGCGCAGATCGACCTCCCGGTTCTCCTGGAGCTGGCGAGTGAACATCAGGACGACTGGCATGCCTTCGAGGAGGCTGTTCGAGATCGTTACTTCGCCGGACACGCCACCTCCGACGACAACAAGGCCAAGCTCGCCAACAACACCAAGCTGTCCATGCGCGCCTACGGACTCATCAGCGAGATGGACGCCACACTCACCGACACCGGCCGAGCCCTCTACGATCTGAGCCATGACGAGGCCGCTCTGTACCAGGCGTTCGCCCGCCACATCCTGCAACATCGCCACGGCATGAACTTCGTCCAGTGCCTGCTCGACATGCAGGCGGCCGGCGAAACAATCAATCTCAACACCCTGCGTCTGCGGCTTGAGGAGCGCGGTATCGACGTCCCGCGCGGCGGAAAGCACATGAGCACCCTCCGCCGGTGGCTTGAAAAAGCAGGTGTTTTCGCCTCCGGTTACCGTGTCGACCAGACTCGCCTCAACGAGATTCTCGGCGTCAGCGTCCAGGAGTTCGAGACCCTCTCCACCTTCACCTCAGAGCAACGTGCGTACCTCAAGACTCTTGCCAACATGGGAGGCGGCGGCCCGCACACCTCGAACGACATCGAGAAGCTCGCTTCCGCCACCTACGGCACCACCTTCAATGAGAAGAACCTGCCCAAACAGATTCTCTATCCTCTCAGGGACGCTGGTTATATCGCTCCGGAACGGGGCACCAAGGCAACGGGACGCGGCGCAAAGCCATTCCTGGTCAAGGCTACCGGATCCCTGACGTCCGACCTCATCATCCCACTGGTCGGGCAGTTGGAGCAGCAAACCCATGCGAACCTGCGTCCCTTGTTGCGCAAGTCCCTCAAGGAGATTCGCGAAAGCCTGAACTCACCCGATCGCCACATCAGAGGCCTTGCCCTCGAAGCTCTTGCATTCAAGCTCATGCGCCTCATCGACCTGTCCTACGTTGCGACGCGCTTGCGAAGCGCCGCGACCGGCGGCGCCGAAGTGGATCTCGTCTTCGAAAGCGCCAGACTCGTGTTCTCTCGCTGGCAGATCCAGTGCAAGAACACCACTCGTGTTTCGCTCGACGACGTCGCCAAGGAAGTTGGTCTTACCCATTTCCTGAACAGCAATGCCATTGTCATGATCTCGACCGGCGAGATCGGCGGTGAAGCTCGCCGCTATGCCAACAAGATCATGGCGAACTCCAATCTCTGCATCGTAATGGTGGACGGCCACGACCTCGCCGGAATCGAAACTCGCCCGGCATCCATCGTGGACATTTCTCCCGAGAGGCCAGGCACGCCATGGACATCAAGAAGATCGAGCTGTAAGCAGAGGGATGAGACATGCCGGACACGAAACAGCTTCGTTTCGCAACATTCCATGAAACGTCTCTCGGCAGGATCGTCCACGGCGACAGCCTCGACGTACTCGCAGCCACCGACGAGAAATCGGTGGATCTGATCATGACCAGCCCGCCGTTCGGCCTGGTCAGAAAAAAAGACTATGGAAACGTCGAAGCGAACGAATACGTCGAATGGTTCAAACCCTTTGCCGCCGCCTTCAAGCGCGTCCTCAAGGACAGCGGCAGTCTGGTCATCGACATCGGCGGCTCGTGGAACAAGGGATATCCTACGCGCAATCTGTATCACTTCAAACTTCTCGTCATGTTGTGCGAAGAGTTCGATTTTCACCTGGCGCAAGACTTCTACTGGTGGAATCCGTCGAAGCTTCCGACGCCGGCCGAGTGGGTGACGGTCCGCCGGGTCCGCGTCAAGGACGCGGTCAACACAGTCTGGTGGCTATCCAGGACTCCCTGGCCGAAGGCAAGCAATCGCCGGGTCCTTCAACCGTACAGCCCGAGCATGAAGGACTTGCTCGCGAAGGGTTACAAGGCAAAGAAACGGCCGTCCGGCCACGACATCAGCGCGAAGTTCGGCGTCGACAACGGTGCGGCCATACCGCCCAATCTCCTTGCAATCCCGAATACGGAGAGCAACAGCTTCTACCTGCGCTACTGCGAGGAACGGGGCTTCAAGTCGCACCCGGCCCGTTTCCCGGCCGAACTGCCGGAATACTTCATCCGCATGCTCACGGACCCCGGAGATTCGGTCATCGACCCCTTTCCGGAAGCTGCGTTACAGGCGAAGTCTGCGAGCGGACCATGCGTCGTTGGACTTGCATCGAACTGCTGCGGGACTACTGTGAGGCGGCGCTTGGCCGCTTCATCCAGGATCCGTGCGAAACCGCCAAACCGGCGGCGAACCCCGAGGACCCCTCCAACTACTATCGCGTGTCGCGGCCAGGCATACTGTGGAATGGAAATCTCCACGAGCGCCTTTCGGCCGATGGCGGCAAGACGCGTCGCCTTGCGACGGGGCGACCCACTCGGGATGCTGCTGACGACGGTGACTTCAGGGAGAACCGCTGATTCGGATCGCGCCGCTGGAATGACCGGCATGCCCTATTTATCACGTCGTCGAAGCGCGCCACGTCGGTAGCCATGTCGTGTGGCTCCGTTTCCGGGACGGGACGAGCGGAGAGATCGACCTCGGTCATGCATGTCATGTATACTCAGTCGTGATTCGAACGAACAGTACCGGCTGACGCTCAGATTCGAGCAGGGACACTCTTCCGAGATTTTCGGTGCGAGGATTACCACACTGAAAAGGGGAAGGCCAAGCATGATTCCGGAGATGTGGCCGAACGGCGCCGATCTCGCACCCGAGTTCCTCCACGACAACGTGCACGTCTCCGCGTGACGAGCAACGGGCACTCACCGCCTACCGGGTAATCATGTATACTCAATCGTGATTCGATCGTTCGCGGATCGAGCGACGGAAGACATCTTTCATGCTCGCAACACGAGAGCCGCACGTTCGATTCCTCGGCAGATCTGGCCCGTCGTCCGTCGCAAGCTGGACTACCTGCAGGCAGCGACCCGTGTCGACCAGTTGCGGTACCCTCCCGGCAACAGGCTTGAGGCGCTACGCGGAGATCGCCACGGGTTCTTCAGTGTCCGGGTGAACGAACAGTACCGGTTGACGTTCAGATTCGAACAGGGACACTCTTCCGAGGTACGGTGCGAGGATTATCACTGAAAGGAAGACCGAGCATGATTCCGGAGAACCGGCCGCCGACCCACCCGGGCGAAATGCTCCTGGAAGAGTTCCTGCGGCCACTCGGCATGACGCAATCCGAAGCCGCCCGCCGGATGGAGATTCCGCTCAATCGGCTGAACGAGGTGGTCCGGGGCAGACGAGGGGTAACGGCGGATACGGCGCTGCGGCTCGCGAAACTGCTGAACACCGACCCCGAGATCTGGATGAACCTCCAGAACCAGTGGGACCTCTGGCACGCGGCCCGCACGGCCACGCACGCCTCGTGATGCGATGGAACCGGACAGCGACGCGGCGGCGCTACGAAATGATCGACGCGGGGGTGGTCGTGGCCGCAGCCGAGCCGGCCCCCCCTGCCCGCGCGGCGATGGCGACCCGTCGTGGTGACAGGGAAACCGGTCTCGGAAACCGTCATCGAGGATCTGACCGCGCACTCCATTCCAGGACCGACCGCTCCCTGATACGCTTGGCAGTCGCAGGGAATGCCGCTGACGCCCGGAACACGGATCGGCGCCTGTGACGTCACCGGCCCGCTCGGGGCCGGCGGCATGGGCGAGGTCTACCGCGCCCGCGACACGAAGCTCGGCCGCGACGTGGCGCTGAAGGTGCTGCCCGAGGCGTTCACCGCCGACCCGGACCGGCTGGCGCGCTTCGAGCGGGAGGCCCGGGTTCTCGCCTCGCTGAACCACCCGAACATCGCCCAGATCCACGGCTTCGAGGAGACCGGGGGCACGCGCGCGCTGGTCCTGGAGCTGGTCGAGGGCCCGACCCTCGCCGACCGCCTCGAACAGGGGCCGATCCCGCTGGACGAGGCGCTGTCCATCGCACGGCAGATCGCCCTGGCCCTGCAGGCCGCGCACGAGGCGGGCGTGATCCACCGGGATCTCAAGCCGGCCAACGTGAAGGTGCGCGAGGACGGAACGGTCAAGGTGCTCGACTTCGGTCTGGCCAAGGCGCTGGGCGAAACTTCGGCTCCGGATGCGGACCCGCTGCAGTCGCCGACGATCACCGCCTCGGTGACCCGGATGGGCGGCGGCCTGATCATGGGCACGCCGTCCTACATGTCGCCCGAGCAGGCCGAGGGACAGCCGACCGACACGCGCGGCGACCTGTGGTCGTTCGGCGTCGTGCTCTACGAGATGCTGTCCGGCCAACGTCTGTTCGGCGGCGAGACCGTGGCGCAGGTGCTGGCCCGGGTGATCGACCGCGATCTCGACCTGTCGGCGCTGCCGCCATCGACGCCGCCGCCCGTCCGGCGGCTGCTGCGCCGCTCCCTCGAGCGTGACCGGCGGCGGCGGATGCGGGACGCGGGCGAAGCGATCAGCGACCTGGAGGCGGCCGCGGCGCCTCCGGAGACACCGCCGCAAGATGCAGCCGGCGCTTCCGCACCATCGTCCCCGCCGCACGGATGGCGGGCCCGGATCGCCTGGGCGGTCGGGGGCCTCGCCAGCGGGTGTCTTCTGGCGGCCGCGACGCTCTGGACGCTCGCGCCGGCGCCCGAGCCGCCCGCGGTGCGGCGCCTGACGCTCGATCTGCCGTCCGCCATGGCGCGCGGGTCCGGGTTCGCGCTCTCGCCCGACGGGTCCACGCTGGCCTACGTCGGCCGCGGCGCCGACGGACGGACCCGCCGGTTGATGGTCCGGCGCCTGGATGAGGCCGACGCCCGGCCGCTGACCGGCACGGAGGGGGCGCTCGACCCGTTCTTCTCACCGGACGGAGCCTGGATCGGGTTCTTCTCGTTCCCCGGTCCTCCCGGACCGTCGGAGCGCATCCAGTACCGCTGGACGTTGAAGAAGACGCCGGCCCGCGGGGGCGCACCCGTAACGCTGGCCGAGAACGTCCCCGCACTGCGGGGAAGTTGGGGTGACGACGACCGCATCGTGTTCGGCGGCATGGGCGGCCTGCTGCGCGTGCCGGCCGCCGGCGGAACGCCGGAGGCGGTGCTGCCGGCCGGAACCGTGTCGGAGCTGGCCATGTGCTCGGCGCCCCACGTGCTTCCCGGATCCACAGCGCTGTTGTTCTCGGAGGTGTCGGCCGACGAAGGTCCGCGCCTGTGGGCGCTGTCGCTGGCCGACGCGGCTTCGAGGATCGTGGAGTCCGCGGTGATGCAGGCCACCTACACGCCGACCGGCCACCTCCTGCTCCAGCAGGCGACCCGTCCGGCGCCGGGAAGAGCCGGTTCCGGAGCCGCGACCCTGATGGCCGCCCCCTTCGATGCCGAACGCCTCGAGCTGACCGGTGCGCCGGTCTCCGTGGTTCCCGACGTCGGCTCGAGCGCCTGGTCCGCCGACGGCACGCTTCTCTACGCGCCGAGCACCGGAGGCCGCATCGGGGAGGGCGACCGCGCCCTGGTGTGGCTGGACCGGGCCGGGAACGAGGAGCCGATCCCCGCCCCGCCGCGCGTGTACGGCGCGCCGCGCCTGTCGCCGGCGGGCGATCGCATCGCGCTCGACGTCGCGGCCGATGACGGCACTTCCGACATCTTCATCTATGACCTCGCCCGGGAAGCGTCGAGCCGCCTGACCTTCGAGGGCTGGAACGTCAATCCGCTCTGGTCGCGGGACGGCCGGCGCATCCTGTTCACGTCGCTGAGCGCCGATGGATTCGGCCTGTCCCGGAAGGCGGCGAACGGCACCGGGCAGGTGGAGGGACTGGGCACGACCAGGCCGATACAGATGGCCTCGGCATGGGCGGGCGAACCGGACACGCTCGTCGTCATGCGCGCGAACAGCATGACGGACGCGGACATCCATCTGCTGCGGCTGGACGGCGACCGGGGTTCGGAGCCGCTGATCGCGACCTCGTTCTCGGAGTCGTTGCCCGCGGTCTCGCCGGACGGCCGCTGGATCGCCTACCAGTCGAACGAATCCCGCCGCTCGGCCGTCTACGTCCGGCCGTTTCCGAACGTCGACGACGGCAAGTGGCAGGCGTCCCCGGGGGCCGGCTTCTCGCCGGTCTGGTCGCGCGACGGCCGGGAACTCTTCTACATCGCGCCCGGTTCCGACGGCAGGGCGATGATGGCGGTCGGCTACTCCGGCGATCCCGCGTTCACCCTCGCGCGCCCGGAGCGGCTCTTCACGCTGCCGAACCACATCGATTCCGGGGGCGCCTTCCGGCAGTGGGACGTCGCGCCGGACGGACAACGCTTCGTGATGCTCCGGGAGACGGAAGAAGACCCGACCGGGAACGATCCGCGCCAGGGACCGACGGAGCTCGTCTACGTCGGCAACTGGTTCGCGGAGCTCGTCGAGCGTGTCCCGATTCCCTGACGGTCCGAGGTGGATTCCCGCGCCTCGGCGAGGGTGCCGGGACGCCTCGCGCCCGACACCGGGCACCCGGTACCCGGCGCCACCGGCGAGATCGGGCGGCCGGTTTCTCTTGCGGGCGGCCCGCCGCTATGGTAAAAGCATCTTTTCACGCAATCCAGCGTCCACGTGCAAGCGTTCGTTTCGGCGCCAAGGGAGATATCGATGAACTTGCAGCGCACGCTCGTCGCCCTGTTCGCGGTCGGCATGGTCGCGGCGGTCGCCGCCCCCGGCTACGCGCAGCACGAAGCCACCTACTACAAGGACGTGCTGCCGATCATGCAGGAGAACTGCCAGACCTGCCATCGGCCGTCCGGCTACAACATCAGCGGCCTGATCGCGCCGATGTCGTTCATGGACTACCGGGAGACCCGCCCCTGGGCCCGCGCCATCGCCCGCAAGGTCGAGTCGCGCGAGATGCCGCCGTGGTTCGCGTCGGCCCCCAGGGGCGTGTTCGAGAACGAGCGCGGCCTGACCGACGCCGAGATCGACACCATCCTGCGGTGGGTCGAGGCCGGCGCCCCCGCGGGCGACAGGGCCGACGCGCCCCCGGCGAAACAGTGGGCGGAGGACGCCAACGACGGCTGGTCGCTCGGCACCCCCGACTTCGTGGTCAACATGCCCGAGCCGTTCCTGGTCGAGGACGACGTCTACGACCTGAACATCACCTTCTACACGGAGCTGACCGAGGACATCCTGCCGGAGGACACCTGGGTCAGGGGCTGGGAGTTCCGCGTGGGCGACAACCAGATCACCCACCACATGTGCTCCTCCATCATCGAGCCGGGCGCCTTCATCCCGGCGGCCGCGGTCGAGGAGGAAGGGGCCGACGTCGACGACAGCCAGTTGCTGAGCTGCGTCGCAGAGGGCGGCGAGGCGGACATGCTGCCGGACGGGTTCGGCGTCCTGCTCAAGGCCGGCTCGAGCATCTCCTTCAACATGCACTACCACAAGGAGCCGGCCGAGGGTTCGGCCGCGTGGAGCAATCCGCAGGTCGCGTTCTTCGTCGCCGACGAGCCGGTCCAGTACCAGGTGATCAACGACACGCTGTCGAACCGCGGGTTCGAGATTCCGCCGAACCACCCGAACTACCGGATCGGGTCGTCGCGCGTCCTCGACCGGGACACCCTGGTGCTGACCTACTGGCCGCACGCGCACCTGCGGGCCAAGGCGGCGCGCTACGTCGCGCACTATCCCGACGGGACCGAGGAGCTGCTGCTCGACGTGCCGCACTACGACCAGAGCTGGCAGGTGACCTACAAGTACAAGGAGCCGAAGCTGCTGCCGAAGGGCACGCGCATCGACGTCGACTTCTGGTACGACAACTCGCCGGAGCGCGCATCGCGGCGCAACTTCGACTCGAACCGCTTCGTGGGCCACGGACCGCGGACCGACGACGAGATGTCCCTCGGGTTCATCGGCTACGCCGAGATCGAAGAGTCCGAGGCGATGCCGGTTACGACCAACAACAACTGACGAATCGCCACGGCGATTCGACAGGCTTTCCGGGGCGGGGCCGCGTTCGGTCCCGCCCTTCTGTTTTCTTCATGCGATATCGAACGATCGGAGTCGGTGACGTACTTCCCGCCGCCCGCCCGCGGGGCGGCGCCGCGCGCGTTCGCCGCGGCCTGCTCGCGGCCGGCCTGGCCTCGTGTCTCACCGCCGCGGCGGCCGGCGCACAGACGCCCGAGCCGAGCCACGAAGCCGACGGCCTCGTGCATGCGTCGCTCGCGCTCGAGGCCCAGGGAATCGACGTGGCGTTCCCTCCCGAGCTGCGGGCCGGACACCACGCGTATCAGTGGCTCCTCTCCGGCACGATCGGCTCCCGGGTGAAGGTCGGCACGCTGGGCGCGCACCGTGCGCTGCGCCTGGGCACGCTGGCGCCGGACATCGAGGCGATCGAGGCGGAGATCGCGGCCATCGTCGCCGCGAGACAGGCGGAAGCCGAGGCCGGGGAAGAGGAGGAACCCGACGAGGACGCTGACGAGTCCGACGAGGAGATGGAACCGGCCGACCCCGACCTCTGGCTCGTGCGCGACGCCGCGGGCTGGCAACTGGAGATCCATCCGACCGACGGAAGAGACGTCCGCACCGTACCGTTGAATCACCGCGAGACGGCCGTCGACTCGCCGACGTTCGCTGCATCGCTTCACGCGACCGGCGCCGAGACGGGCCGACTGGAGCTGCGCTGGGGTCGCCATGCCTGGAGCGCCGACTTCCGGTTCGAGGAGCTCCCGCCGACACCGCGCCGGGCGCGTGTCTCGGGGCGGGGGACGGCTCGCGAGGCCGAGGACTCCAACGAGGCGATAGCCCGCGGCAACATGCTCGCCGAGCGGAACGAGACCGCCATGGTGCTGCCGAACGGGGCGAGCATCGCGATGCTCTACTGGAAGGGCATCGACGTCGAGGACGAGGACTATCCGAACGTGGCGGCCGTGCAGGACGGCGCGGTCGTCGAGATGATCCGCTCGCCGGGTGCTGCGCCTGAAGAGCGACGTCTCGCTGCGATTCGGCAGGACCGGGATCCCGACCGGGAACCTCGCCCCGGGTTTCGCTGGCGTCTACGGCATCTGGCTGCGCAAGGCGGGCGACGGCTGGCGGTGGGTGTTCAACCACGAGCCGGACTCCTGGGGCACGCAGTACGATTCCGCGTTCGACGCAGCCGAAATCGCGGTCGATTACACGCGCACGGCGGGATCGTTCCGTCCGCTCGGGGCCGCGCTCGTGCCGACCGGCCCCGACCGGGGGCGGCTGGTCGTGCACTGGGGCCCGCACGAGTGGTCCGCCGACTTCGTCGTCGGTGAGTGAGGTCGTCGTCGGTGAACGAAGCCGGCGCAGCGTCACACCGCAGACCGGAGACCGCCGGTCCTGAAAATCGGGAGAGGGCGTCATGACCAGGCACGGAACCGTAGTCCGTCCGTTCGGCGGCAAGTGCTCATCGGACAGAGGTGGTCGCGCGGCGGACCGCGGTGATCGGCGGCGCCGACACCAGCCGGTTGCCTTCGCCGTGCTGCTGGTCGGGCTGGCCCTCGCGTTGACCGTGACCACGTTGCAGGCCCAGCGACCGCCCGTGTCCGGCCCGCGCGCCGGGCTGTCGACGGGCCATCCGCTGACGTCGGCCGCCGCGTTCGAGACCCTGGTCCAGGGCGGCAACGCGTTCGACGCAGGGGTTACGGCGCTGCTCGTGGGCGGCGTCGTCGAGCAGGATCTGTACGGGCTCGGCGGCGAGTCGCTGATCCTGGTCTACCCGGCCGCCGAGGGCGAGGTCACCTCCGTCGTCGCCCAGGGCTGGGCGGCGAAGGGGGCCAGCATCGAGTGGTACGAGTCGCGCGGACGCGACCTCTTCGGCGAGGGTCTCGACCCGGCCGTCGTCCCCGGCGCACTCCACGGCGCGCTGACGGTGCTGGAGCGCTGGGGAACGCTGAGCTTCGAGCAGGTCTCGGCCCGCGCCATCGAGTACGCGGAGCACGGGTTCCCGCTGCGGCCGCTCACGGCCCGCGCCATCGAGGCGAACCTCGAGTTCATGGAGGCGTGGCCGGACAACCAGCGGTTCTGGCTGAAGCCCGACGGCTCGCTCTACGCGGCGGGGGAGACGATCCGGTTCCCGACCCTGGCCGCCACGCTCACCAGGATGGTGGAGGCGGAACGGGCGCACGCGCACCTTGGGCGCGAGCAGGGCATCGCCGCCGCCCGCGATCGTTTCTACAAGGGAGACATCGCCGAGGAGATGGTCGCCTTCCTGCAGGCGCACGGCGCGCCGTTCGAGCTGAGCGACTTTGCCGAGTTCTACTCCCGGGTCGAGGAGCCGACCGCCACCGACTACCGCGGGTACACCATCTACAAGCACGGGTTCAACAGCCAGGGCCCGGTCCTGCTGCAGGCCCTGAACATCCTGGAGGAGTTCGACCTGCAGGCGATGGGCCACAACAGCCCCGACTACATCCACACCGTGGTCGAGGCGATGAAACTGGCCTACGCGGACCGCGACACCTACTACGCGGATACGGATTTCGTCGACGTGCCGGCCGCGGGCCTGCTCTCCACCGCCTACGCGCAGGAGCGCGCGGCGGAGATCGACCCGGCCGCGGCGTCGGTCGCGTTCCGGGCGGGCGACCCGCTGCCGCACGACCCGAACGTGAACGAGTGGCCGTTCTGGGTCGCCGACATCGCGGACGGGGTGGCGGCCAGCGACGCCGACGGGTCGTTCGTGCCGTCGGCCGGCGGGCTGAAGGACACGACGCACGTCGCGGTCATCGACAAGGACGGCAACGTCTTCGACGCCACGCCGAGCGGCGGCTGGACCGGCGGCGGGGTCATCCTGGGCGAGACCGGCATCGGGCTCAGCACCCGCGGCGAGCAGTTCCGGCTCGATCCGGCGCACGCCAACCAGCTCCGCCCGCGCGCCCGCCCACGCTACACGCTGACGCCGAGCATCGTGTTCAAGGACGGCGAGCCGCTGCTGGCGATCGGCACGCCGGGGGGCGACAACCAGGATCAGACCATCCTGCAGGCGTTCCTGAACGTCGTCGAGTTCTGGGAAGACTGGTACCCCAATCTGCACGACGCGCTGGCATGGCCGCGGGTCCGGACGCAGCACCTGCACGGGTCGTTCTGGCCGCATGCGGCCGGCTTCAACCGCATGGACCTCGAATCGACCATCTCGTCCGAGGTGGCGAACGAACTGCGGCGGCGGGGGCACCACGTCAACGAGGTCCGGCCGTTCGGCATGTCGGGCTGCGCGACCGCGGTCCTCATCGATCCGGCCACCGGCAACCGCCTGGCGGCCGGCGACCCGCGGCGCGACTGCTACGCGCTGGCGTACTGACGGAGACGGAGCCGTCGCGCGCATTCGACGATGAGCCGCGGCGCGGCCGCCGCCGGCACGGGCGACAGGCAGGCTCAAGCTCGAGAATCAGCGTGGGCTATACTGCCTCGAGAGGGCGGATGCTGGAAACGCTGACAGCGGTTGCGGCTGTAATCGGAGCCTTGGCCGGCCTGCTGAACACGGCGGGGCTGTTGATGGTCAACGGCAAGGTGGACCGGCTCGCGGGCCGGGTCGACGCCATCGAGCGTCAACAGGACCGCATGCTCAACGTCCTCCTGCTCGGACGCGCCGCCGCGCCTCCCGACCCCGCACTGAGAGGCAGTCCCTCCACCGAACGGTTGCGGGATCCGGACCGGCGTGCGCCGCTTTGCGCGACCGTGGCAGTCTGACACGGCGTCCATCCCTCACCGGCCGTCCGGATGTAGAGGGGGCGCTATTTGCCGCGCCCCCCGCCGCGTACAGGACACTTGGGCTGCACACCCCGAGAACCATGATGCCGACCGGCCTGCGGTGGGCGATGCAGTCGCTGGCGGCCGGCGCCGTGGCGCTGCCGGAGCGCTGGCGCGGCGGCGTCGCGTACAACCCGCTGTCGGCCCGCGTCATCCAGGATCCGTATCCCACCTATGCACGGTTGCGCGCCCGATCCCCCGTGCACCGGAGCCGGCTGCTGGAAGCCTGGGTGTTCACGCGCTACGCGGACGTCGAGGCCATCCTCCGGGACTACAAGCGGTTCTCGAACATGCCCAGCAACCGCAGGGCGCGGCGGCGGCGACGGACCTTCGTGCCGCCGCGGGCGGACTGGACCATGCTGTTCCTGGACCCGCCGGAGCACACCCGCCTGCGTGCGCTGGTCAACCAGGCGTTCACGCCGCGGGCGGTCGACGCTCTCGAGTCGCATATCCGGGCGATCATGGGGCAACTGCTCGACGACATCGACAATCCGGCCGGCTTCGACCTGCTGGCGGCGGTGGCCAATCCCCTGCCGGTGATCGTGATCGCCGAGATGCTGGGCGTGCCGCCGGAAGACCGGGATCGCTTCAAGCGCTGGTCGAACGCCCGCGCCCGGATGCTGGAACCGACGATCACCGCACAGGAGAGAGAGCGGGCCGTTGCGGCCGGCGAGGCGCTCGACGCCTACTTCATGCCCATCATCCAGGCCCGGCGTCGCGAGCCCAGAGACGACATCATCAGCGCCCTCGCCCAGGCGGAAGAGGAGGGAGACTCTCTCACCGAGCGCGAAATGTTGCTGATGCTGCGTCTCCTCCTGATTGCCGGCAACGAGACCACTACGAACCTGATCGGCAACGGTGTATTGGCGCTGCTGCGGCATCCGGAGCAGCTCGCACTCCTGCGGGAGGACCCGGCCCGGATACCGGCGGCCGTCGAGGAGCTGCTGCGTTTCGACACCCCGGTGCAACTCGACGTCCGGGCCGTGCTGGAGGACTGCGAGATGCACGGCGTCCCGCTGCAGCGCGGCGACGGCGCCGTCCTGGCCATCGGCGCGGCCAACCGCGACCCGGAGGTTTTCGACGAACCGGAACGGCTCGACGTGGAGCGCAGCAAAGGCAGCAACATCTCGTTCGGCCGCGGCGTCCACCACTGCCTCGGCGCGCCCCTGGCGCGCCTGGAAGGACGCATCGCCCTCGAGATGTTGCTGGAGCGCTATTCGTCGCTGCGGTTGCTCACGAACCGACCGACGTTCCGCCGGGGCATCGTTCTGCGCGGCCTGGAATCGCTGCCGGTTGCCGCGGTGCCACAGCACCGCGGTGAAGAAGCCGCTGAGCAGGAATAACAGCGGCATCCGGAACCCGTGGATCACGGACAGGATCCAGGCGTAGACGTTGGCTTCCGGCGCGGTCTCCCAGGCCCACGCATCGTGCACCGGCAGTACTCGACCGGCACGAGAAAGACGCCGGCGTGCAGCAGGATCCCCAGCAGCATGGCGAAGCCGCGCAACGCGTCCAGGTCGTGGTGCCTCGTCATGGTGAGCACTATAATCCCCATCCACGACGAATCCAGTCCGAGCCGAGGTGCGATCATGACCATCCGATCCCTGCCGGCCCTGTTTCTCGCAGCGCTGTTCCCGATTGGCGTCGCGGCGCCGGGCGCCTGGGCGCCGGCCCTCGCCCAGGACGACGTGCCCGCGCTGCTGCAGGACTACGAGCCGGTGACGGACGAGATGCTGCGCGATCCGGATCCGGAGAACTGGCTCACCTTCCGGGGCGGCTACCGCCTCTGGGGCTACGGCTCCCTCGATCAGATAGACACCGACACGGTCGGCGGCCTGCAACTGGCCTGGTCGCGGTCGATGACCGAGGGCTACCAGGAAGTGGAGCCGATCGTCTACGACGGCGTGATGTTCTTCCCGCACGTGGAGGACCGCGTGGAAGCGGTCGACGCGACGACGGGCGACCTGCTCTGGGAATACCGGCGCTTCACGCCCGACGAGCCGTGGAACACCACCGGCACGCGCGCCCGGTACCGCAACGTATCGATCTACGGCGACAAGGTCTACCTCGCCACCAACGACGCGTTCCTCGTGGCGCTCGACGCACGGACGGGCGACCTGGTCTGGGAATCGCAGCGGGCGGACTGGCGCGAGCAGGTGGCGCAGACGACGGGACCGATCATCGTCGACGGCATGGTGGTGACCGGCTCGCGCTGCAACCCGTCGAGTCCGCGGCCGGGCGGCTGCTTCATCACCGGCCACGACCCGGAGACCGGCGAGGAGCGCTGGCGGGTGAATACGGCGGCGACCCCCGATCAGCCGGGCGGCGACACCTGGGGCGGCCTCGCGCGCTCGGCCCGCCGCCACACCTCCGCCTGGATGCAGGGGAGCTACGATCCCGATCTGGGCCTCGTCTTCTGGGGGACCGGACCGCCGTCACCGCTGCCCGAGCCGCTCCGCGGATCGGGCAAGGCCGACCTGCTGTACACCAACTCGACCCTCGCCCTCGATCCGCGGACCGGCGAGCTGGTCTGGTACTTCCAGCACCTGCCGCGCGACAACTGGGACCTCGACCACGTCTTCGAGCGGCTGATCGTGGAGACCGAAGTATCGCCGGATCCGGCCGCCGTGCCCTGGATCAACCCGGACCTGGTGGCGGGCGAGACCCGCAAGGTGATCACCGGCATTCCGGGGAAGACCGGCCTCGTCTGGACCCTCGATGCGGCGACGGGCGAGTTCCTCTGGGCGCGGCCGACCGTCCACCAGAACATCGTGACCGGCCTTGACGTGCGGACCGGCCGCCCGCTGATCGACGAGAGCACCACCCCCTGGTCGGTCACCGATCCGGTGCTTGCCTGCCCGCATCTGCTCGGCGGCAAGAACCAGCCGTCGGGCGCCTACAGCCCCGACACCGGCGCGATGTACATGCCCATGAACAACGCCTGCATGGACCTGTCGATGTCGGTGGAGGAGGCGGGCCCGACCGACGGGTACGACGTCCGCGCCGTCGTGCGCCACCATCCGGACCTCGACCCCGACACGACGCCGGTCGGCCGGCTGGAGGCGATTTCGGCCTCGACCGGCCGGACGCTCTGGCGCTACCAGCAGCGCGCGCCGATCTACGGATCGGTCCTCGCCACCGGCGGCAACCTGGTCTTCTCCGGCGACACCATCCGCCGGTTCCGCGCCTTCCACGCCGAGACCGGCGACATCCTCTGGCAGACCATCCTGAACGGCCCGGTGAGCGGCCGCCCGATGACCTACAGCGTGGACGGCCGCCAGTACGTCGCCATCGCGGCCGGCGGCATCACGCAGGGAACCAGCTTCCTCCGGATCACGCCCGAGCTGACCACGTCGACCGGCAGCAACACGCTGTTCGTCTTCGCCCTGCCGGAATAGATGGAGATGTGCCGAAGGCACCCGAAGCTGGGTCCAGCGGCTCGTCGTCCGCGGACGACGCCGCGAGCTGGGATTCGGTGCCGGGATTCCCGTCCAGGTCCTCGTTGGATCCGGCCGGCCTGCGGCTCCACTCCGGCGACCGCCGTCACATATTGCAGAATAATATGCAGGAGGTATTCATGCGTTTCGCATCGTTCATCGCATCAGCCGCCGGAATCCTGGTGCTGATGTCGGCGTCCGGCGCAGCGGCCCAGGGCGCGGGCGGAGAGCGGCGCTCCGGCTGGTACGTCGGCGGCGGCGGCGGGGCCAGTTGGGCCTCGAACATCGCTCAGAGCGGCTGGAATCGGGATCCACTGTGCTATCCGACCGACGCGTGCTTCGACCAGGACCCCAGACCCGAGATTTCCGGCTACCGGTGGCACTACGACATCGCCGCGGCGACCGGATCCGTGTTCGAGTTCTCGACCGGCCTGATCGCCAATCGTGCGCGCGTGGAGCTGTCGTTCGGGCAGAGGTGGAACGACCTCGATCAGATGTTCGTCAGCGTCACCGACTACGACGGGGTGGCCATGGAGGACCGTGTCGACAGCACGGTCACGTCCGACACGCGGTCGTCGATCGACCACCTGGCCGTGCGCATGCTGACGGTCAACGCATATTACGATTTTCCAGTCGGGTCCGTGGTCTCGCCGTACCTGGGCGCCGGGGTGGGGCCTGCGTTCGTCACGGTGGCCAGCGTGCGTTTCTCCGATATGTACCGGGACACGGCCGTCAACGGCGACGTCTACAATCCGCCCCTGTCGTTCTACAACGCGAGCCTGGACGTCGACCTGTCCGACACGGTCCTGGCCGGGCACCTGCATGCGGGCGCCGACTTCCGCATTGCCGACAGAACCTGGCTGGGGCTGAAGCTGACCTACTCGATCCTGGGCGATATCGAAACCAGCGGCGGATACGACCTGCACCCCGCCCACGCGCTGGACCCGGACTTCCCGCACCACGACACGTTCGCCGGCGCGCGCTCCTGGATGCTGATGCTCACGGTCAAGTACGTCTTCGGCAACTGATTGGATGCCTCGAGCGCCTGCGCACCAGTGGAACCCCTGGTCGACGCGGTCGACGCTGATCCCGCCGGAATGCGTCGCGCGTCGGGCGCAGTTGCCGGCCCGTCAGCGGACCGGCCGGCTGCGTGATCGTCGCGCATGACGCCGCCACCGGCGCCGAGTTGTGGCGGACCCGCCTCGTGCCCGCGCCGGGCGAGCCGGGCGACGAGACCTGGGGCGGCGTGCCCTACGAGGAGCGGGTCCACGTGGGGTCGTGGATGGTGCCCAGTTACGACCCGGCGCTCGACCTCGTCTACGTCGGGACGTCGGTCACCTCCCCGGCGCCGAAGTTCCTGCTCGGCGGCTCCGACCTGAAGCACCTTTACCACAACTCGACGCTCGCGCTCGACGCCGACACCGGCGAGATTCGGTGGTACTACCAGCATCTGAACGACCACTGGGACATGGACCATCCGTTCGAGCGGCTGCTCGTGGACACGGCGGTCGCCCCGGACCCCGCCGCCGTGAGCTGGATCAACCCCCGGCTGCGCACCGGCGAGGTGCGCCGGGTGATCACCGGCATTCCCGGAAAGACGGGCGTGGTGTACACCCTCGACCGCGAGACCGGGGAGTTCCTCTGGGCCACGCCGACGGTCGCTCAGAACTTCATCAGCGACATCGACGGCGCCACCGGCGCGGTCACCGAGAACCCCCGAGGTGGTGTTCAGCGCGTACGGGCGATCCTGTCCTGCCCGGGCTGGCTGGGCGGCAAGGACTGGGAAGCCGGCGCGTACAGCCCGCTGACGAACACGATGTACTACCCGCTGCGCAACTCCTGCGCGCGGGTGCTGGCGACCCCGGACGAGGGGCTCGCCATCTACCAGCTCGCCGCCCGCTTCCAGTTGGCGCCCGGCACCGACCAGCTCGGCACAGTGCGGGCGATCTCGGCGGAGACGGGCCGGACGGTCTGGCTCCGGGAGCAGCGCGCCGCGACGCTGTCGCTCGTCACCACCGGGGGCGGACTGGTGTTCGGCGGCGACGTGAACGGGCGTTTCCGCGCCCTCGACCAGGAGACCGGCGCCGTGCTGTGGGAGATCAACCCCGGGTCGCCGGTCACCGGCTTCCCGATCAGCTTCGCGGTCGCCGGCCGCCAATATGTCGCGGTCAGCACCGGCACGGCTGCGAGCGCGTCGGCGTTCGTCGGCCTGACGCCCGAGCTTCGCCCCAGCTACGGGAACAACCTGTTCGTGTTCGCGCTGCCGTTCAGCGCCAGCGACTCGCGGAGAACATCGTCGTCGGAGTTGTCTGCGGACCAACCGTACGCCGCAGCCGCCGCGGCGTCAAGAGCCCCATGCGCATCGGCGAGCCACTGCGAGGACTCGGCAAAGCGTCACCGCGACAACCGGTGTTCCCTGTCCAACTCAACGAGCCGCTCGATCAGCTCTGAATGACCCGTCACGTGGAAGATATAGCGCGGCACCCCACGGCCCATGCTGCGCGCCATGAAAGGCTCGCCCCAGAAGCTCAGGAGGCACTCGGTCGCGCCGCCGGCGAGCGTGTCCGCCAGAATGAACGAGACATCCTCCGGCAGGCTTGTCCAGACGGGATCGGCGACCTTGCCGGCCCCGCTGCACGCCGACACCTTGGGTCGGACATCGCGTTCCCACCGCGGACGCTGCCCCTCGTCCAGAACGAAGGTGACGGCGGTTACCGACGGGTTCTCGATAGCTGGGCGCAGCAGCGCGTCGAAGAGCGGTTGACGCTCGAACATCGACAAGCACACGTTGAACCACACCATGTTTCCCTTGGCGCCCCGCGAGAAGTTGGCGCTCACCTGCCGCAGATCCCGCGGTCCGATGACCACGACGTCCGGCGGCTTCACGCTCCTGGCGAGCTGGCCCAGCAGACGTTCCCCGCGGTCCACCCCGGCGGCGATGCGCCGCTGCCCGTGTTCCGACCTCAGCGACCGCAAGAACATCGCGGCGAGCAGCACGAGCGTGATCACCGACAGCACTTCGGTTTCGATGACGTGAAGAAGGTGGAGGACGATAGCGGCGACGGCCGCGAGCACGCCAGCCACTGCGTCCCACTCGATCCTTAGCATGCGGTGCATCAGGGCGAAAACCTCCGTGACAGGAAGCGTCTGGTACGGGACATGAGCGTATTCAGCGTAGCCGATGATGACCGACACCTGCCACGACGGGCCGGGCCGCACGTCCTCGCCGTGTCACCGGCGGCATCGTCGGGCCAGATAGCGTCCGCGTGTGCTCGCCGCCGTCAAGGGGCCTCGCTCCGCTCGGCCCCCGCTCCGCGGGGCTGACGCCCTTGACGTCGGCTCCGCGCACGCTCGTCCGGGTTGGCCCTTCGAGGGGCCTGCAGGGAACGCCTTCGTGACGACTATCGGGACGTGATCACACTCGCGGCGACGGAGACGACCCAGGCGGCGTTTTCAATTGCGTGCTCAGCCTGTTCCCGGGTGTACTCGTCGGTGGGGATGAAGTCGATCGCGCCGCAGAAGGCCAGCTCCCGCTCCCTTTCTCAACGCGGTCGACACCTCGGCCAGCCGTTCGATTCCAGCATCGGTCACGCTCGGAAAGCGTTCGCGATGCCTGCGGACGAACCGGACGACGTCGTGCCAGTGGGACGGCTCCATGCCGACCTGCCGCAGCATTCCCCCCGAGCGCGAGCTCCACTGTCTCCTGCGCCTCCCGCACCACGTCGGAATAGGCATCCTTGTCCAGGTACACGTCGAGCACCTCGAGCCGGACCCTCGCCTTGATCAGGTAGCTCTCGGCGAGCGACGTGTTCGTCATGACGCGAACAGGTCGAAGACGTCGCCGGGCCTGTAGTCGGGTTTCAGATCCCAGTACCAGGCGTTGCCCAGCCAGATGCGTCTCGAGCCCAGTTTCCGAAGCCGGGCGCGAAGGCGGTCGAGTGCGCCGGCCAGACAGCCATCCGGATCGAACAGGATCCGGGCGTCCGCGGTCATGTCCAGCAGCAGCATCGATCCGCGTCGAGCTCGGAGAGGGTCATCAGCACGGGCGACGGCTCGGGATGCAGGCCCGCGGCCCCGGCGGATTCGAAGCAGGTGTCGAGCAGTTCCTCGACCCTCCGGAAATCGCGTACGCGGGCGGCGTGTCGGTCTGCGAAGGCCCTCCGCCACGATCAGCAGGTCGACGTCCGAATCGGGCCGCGGCCGACCGGTCCGTAGACCGCAACGGCCAGCAGGTTCTCGCCGTAGTTGCGCCGGCACGCGCCCACCACGCCGGCGAGCAGAGCATCGTAGGCCGCATGCATGCCGGCATTGTAGCGCCGCCCTGGAGACGGCCGCGTGTTCCAACTGTATCGTATGTATCGTATCCAGCGAACCGCCCGATTCCGTGGGGACGACCCTGCCGAGCTGCGTCCCGCGGCGCATCAGGGTCCGTTCACTGCACAGCGGGCGCAGCGGCTCATCGGAAGCGCTAAAGTGGGAGGCTGCTGGCCGGCGTGCAAACCGGAAACCGCCCGCCGACTGCGCAGCGACAGGTAGAATGTCAAGGGGTCTTTCACGACGTTCCATCCGTGCCATGGTGAAGAAATGAACGACACGAGGACCATCGTGTTCTCGATCATCACCATCATCGTCAGCTTCGTGGCCATCATCGCGAGCGGATCAACAACCGCATCAACGACGTCAACACGAACGTGAACAGCCGCATCGACGACGTCAACACGCGCATCGACGACCTGCAGAACGACGTCCGCGAGTTGCGGTCTCCAGTGATCGATGCGATCAAGGGCGGCGAGCCATCTGACGACTGACTACGGTCGAACGGCAGGATCGGCTGCGGAACCCGGCTTTCGTCTGCGTCGCGACAGCCACCGCCGAGACCGCCCGTGCTCCTGGTTGACCGGCTGGCCGGGAGTGGTCAAGGGTTCGGCCGTGGTCCCGTGTCTGTCCATGGCCGGGCGATTTGTAACAACCGTCTGCCTGGCGGGGACGCTCCTCGCACAGCCGGCGCGCGCCGGACAACTGCCGCCGGGACTGCTGGAACGCGCCGAACGGGGCGACGCGGTGGCGCAGAACGAGCTCGGCAGCCGCTACTACGGCGGCCGCGGCGTGGGGCGGGACGATGCCGAGGCGGCGCGCTGGATCCGCCTGGCCGCGGCCCAGGGCTACGCGCCGGCGCAGTACAACCTGGGGCTGCTCCACTTCCGGAACCGCGGCGTCGCCGGCAACGACGCGGAGGCGGCGCGCTGGTACCGGGCGGCGGCCGAACAGGGCTACCCGCCGGCCCAGGCCGGCCTCGGCTACCTCTACATCTACGGCGCGGGCGTGGACGAAGACCACGTGCTGGCGTACATGTGGCTGGAGCTGGCGTGGCGCGGCGCCGGGAACGACTTCACCAGGCGGCTCTACGCCGGGCAGCGCAGCGAGCTGGGCGCGCTGATGACGGACGACGACCTGCGCGAGAGCCGCCGGCTGGCCGACGAGTGGCGGCCCGGACCGGGCCGCTGACGCACCCGGCGGCCGCAACCCTCGTCATGCGGCCGGACGCCGCGGGCGGCGTGCCAGCCGCCAAGCCGGCGCGGTGCCGCCCGCCGTCCGGGTCGGTCGCACCCGCCGCCGCCCGCCGCTCCCGTGCGCAGGGTGACATCCACCGGTCCATTCCGTTCCAATCACTTGTAGACTAGCGACAGGAGATGAAGTGCGATCCAGGATCGACCTGCTGCAAGGCACGTTCGACCTGCTCATCCTGAAGACGCTGGCCCTCCGCCAGCTCCACGGGTGGGGGATCGCCCAGCGCCTCCAGCAGGTCTCGGACGAGGTGCTCCAGGTCAACCAGGGCTCGCTGTACCCGGCGCTGCACCGGCCGGAGCAGCAGGGCCTGCTCTCCGCCGCCTGGGGCGCCTCGGACAACAACCGGCAGGCCAAGTTCTACGCGCTGACGGGCGCGGGGCGGCGCCGGTTCGACGCCGAGGCCGCGCACTGGACCCGCATGTCGACCGCGCTCGCGCGGGTGCTGGCGGCGAAATAGTGGCTGAAGCGATGCCCCGGGGCGGGGAACGAAGAACCCGAAGGACCGAATGCGCGTCTAACACGGAGAGCGGAGATCAGACTTTCGGCGCCGGCATTCGTCTCGTCCGGCGTCACCGGCGGTAACGACAAATGGACATCGCCCGACCCGATCTCGCCCGCAAGAAGAAGCTCCGGCAGACGGCGTACGCCGTGACCGCGACCATCGTGGTCGTTCTGATCACGGTGGGCGTCTCACGGCTGGAGCCGGCGGCCCCGCGCGTCGACCGCGACACCATCTACCTGGACACCGTGCAGCGCGGCCCGATGGTCCGCCAGGTGCGCGGCACCGGCACGCTCGTCCCGGAGCAGATCCGCTGGATCCCGGCCGCCACCGACGGCGCCGTCGAGCGGATCGTCATCCGGCCCGGGGCGCTCGTCACCCCCGACACCGTCATCGTCGAACTGAGCAACCCCGAGCTGGACCAGACCGCCCTCGAAGCCCGCCTCAACCTCGACGCGGCCGAGGCGCGCTTCAGCAACCGGCAGGTCGAGGTCGAGCGCGACCTGCTGAACCAGCGCGCCACGCTCGCCACCATCGAGGCGCAGCTCAAGACGGCCCGCCTGCAGGCGGACGCCGACCAGCAGCTCTTCGCGCAGGGTCTCGTCTCGTCGCTGGAGCTCCAGAAGTCGCAGGCGGCCGTGCAGGAGTACGACACCCGCTTCCGCATCGAGCAGGAACGGCTGCAGATGGCCGCCGACACCGTCGAGGCGCAGCTCGCGGTGGAGCAGGCCGATGTGGACCGCCTGCGGACGCTGTACGAGTTGCGGCGGCGGCAGGTGGCGGACCTGCGCGTGCGGGCCGGGATGCCGGGGGTCCTGCAGCAGGTGCCGCTGGAGGAAGGGCAGCGGATCACCACCGGGACCAACCTGGCGCGGGTGGGCGACCCGACGATGCTGAAGGCCGAGCTGCGCATCGCGGAGACGCAGGCCAAGGACATCCAGATCGGCCAGCAGGCGGCGGTGGACACGCGCAACGGCGTCATCGCCGGCCACGTCACCCGCATCGACCCGGCGGTGGAGAACGGGACGGTGACGGTGGACGTCGCGCTCGACGGCGCGCTGCCGCGGGGCGCCCGCCCGGATCTGACGGTGGACGGGACGATCGAGCTGGAACGGATGGACGACGTGCTGTTCGTCGGCCGGCCGGTGTTCGGTCAGGAGGAGAGCGTGGTGAGCCTGTTCAAGGTGCAGGAAGACGGTACGCACGCCGCCCGCACGCGGGTGAGCCTGGGCCGCGCCTCGGTGAACACCATCGAGGTGCTGGAGGGATTGCAGCCGGGCGACCGGGTGGTCCTGTCCGACATGTCCACCTGGGACCAGTTCGATCGGGTGCGTATCGAGTAGGACCGCCCCTCGCCTCGTGCGGGAAGCGGTCCGGCGTCACTGGCAGCGGTCTTCAACGGAGGTGTCGAGATGAGCGAAGCGACGGCCTTGATTCACCTGGAGAACGTCTCGAAGATCTTCTACACCGACGAGGTCGAAACGCATGCGCTTGCGGATGTCACCCTCGACATCTACCCGGGGGAGTACGTCGCCATCTCCGGTCCGTCCGGCTGCGGCAAGTCGACGCTGCTCTCGATTCTGGGCCTGCTTGACTCGCCGACCGCCGGCGACTACACGCTGAACGGCCGGCCGGTGGCGCAGCTCAGCCAGGCCGACCGGGCGCGGACCCGCAACCGCGAGATCGGCTTCATCTTCCAGAGCTTCAACCTGATCGGCGACCTGACGGTCTACGAGAACGTGGAGCTGCCCCTCACCTACCGCGGCATGAAGCCGGCGGAGCGGCGCGAGCGGGTGAACGAGGCGCTCGAGAAGGTGGAGATGGCCCACCGTGCGAAGCACCTGCCGAGCCAGCTCTCCGGGGGCCAGCAGCAGCGTGTGGCAGTGGCGCGGGCGGTGGCCGGGCAGCCGTCGATCCTGCTGGCGGACGAGCCGACGGGGAACCTGGATTCGAAGAACGGCGAGGCGGTGATGGGGCTGCTGCAGACGCTGCACGACGAGGGGTCGACCATCTGCATGGTGACCCACGACCCGCGCTACGCGGAACACGCCCGGCGGGAGATCCACCTGTTCGACGGCCGGCTGGCCGTCGCCGCCGCCGCGTGATCCGCAGGGTCCCGCCCTGCCGGCGCGTGACCGGCCCGCCCCCTATGCCTCACGTCCGCGCCGGCGCCGCGGCCTGCGCGCGCCGGAAGTAACCGGGGGCGTTGATCCGCGCGCACAAGTCGAAGAACCGCGGCTCGGGGCCGGTCCACTGCAGAGCGTCGACGTCCTCGAAGACCGGCAGCGTCGTGCGCAAGGTCGCGAGGTCGCGGAAGAGCGCCGCCTCCTCGCGCGCGTCGGCGAGCGCACCGGCCAGCCGCGCGGCGCCGCGCACCCGCACGTCCCAGGCCGACGCGTCGTCCGGGATGTCCTCCAGGTGCGGGTAGCGGGCGAGGACCGTCGCGGCCGACTTGGCGCCCCAGCCGCGCACGCCCGGAAACCCGTCCGCCGAGTCTCCCATCAGGGCCAGGTAGTCCGGGATCGAGGCCGGGCCGACGCCGAACTTGTCGCGTACGCCGTCCGCGTCGCGCATCGTGCCGGCGCGCCGATCGAACTGCACGACGCGGCTGCCGTCGACCACCTGCGCGAGATCCTTGTCGGGCGTGCAGACGAACACCTGCTCGACCCGCTCGTCCGCCGCGGCGCGGACGGCGGCGGAAGCGAGCGCATCGTCGGCCTCGTACTGCACCGTCTTCCAGACCACCAGACCGAGCGCCTCGAGGGCGTCCTCCAGCGGCTCGAACTGGCTCAGGATTTCCGGGTCGAGCCCCGCGCTGGTCTTGTAGCCCGGCCAGAGCTCGTTGCGAAACGACTCGACGACGTGATCCGTGGCGACCCCGACGTGGGTGACGTCCTCCTCCAGCATCCCCAACAGGGAGCCGATCACGCCCCGCACCGCGCCGATCTCGTTCCCGTCGGCGTCCGGCGCGCGCGGCACCGCGTAGAAGTGCCGGAACAGCTCGTAGGTCCCGTCGACCAGGAAGACGTTCACCCCGCCATTCTGGCACGCCGTGCCGGCGCGGCGCGCCGTCAGAAATCGACGTTGAGCATGACCCGCGCCGTGCGTGGGATCGACGGATGGAAGTGGATGTCGTCCACGCCGTCCGCCGGCTCCCCCGGCAGGCGCGACGTGTAGAAGTGGTCGATGTCGGAGACGTCGCTGTCGAGCTGCTCGGCGGTGATGGCGCCCACGCTGGCCGAGGTGGCGACGCCCACCAGGTTCTCGCGCGGATTCTCCAGGTCGGCGATGTTGCGGAACGTCCGGCGGCCGGTGACCACCACGTCGGCGGTCAGCGGTCATGAAAGAAAGCGCCGGCCCCGACCCGCAAGGGACGGAACCGGCGCCGAGAAGGTGCGCGGCGCCACGCGGGCGACCGTGCTACGCGACGCCGTGCTCTTCGGCCACCGCCGCCTGCCTTCCGCGGCGCGACCCGCGCGGCTGGCGGGGCTCGACGAACGAGCTGAGGCGGTGGCTGAGCTGCGGGTCGCGGAGCTTGCGCAGCGCGGCCGCCTCGATCTGGCGGATCCGCTCCCGCGTAAGCGAGAACTTCTCGCCGAGCTCGGCCAGCGTCGGCTCGGCGCCGTCGTTGAGGCCGAACCGCATCCGGATCACCTCGCGCTCCTTCGGGCTCAGCGTGTCGAGGACCGACTCGGTCTGGCGCCGCAGGTCGAAGGCGACGGTCGCCTCGGCCGGATTGACCGCCTGGCGATCCTCGATGAAGTCGCCGAACTGGCTCTCGTCGCTGTCGCCGATCGGGGCGTCCAGCGAGACGACGGTCTGCGCGATCTTGCGCGCCTTGCGCACGACCGACAGCGGCAGATCCGCCCGCTCGGCCAGCTCCTGCGGGGTCGGCTCGCGGCCCAGGTCGCGCGTCAGCGTCTGCATCGCGCGATTGAGCTTGTTGAGCGTCTCGATCATGTGCACCGGAATCCGGATGGTGCGCGCCTGATCGGCGATCGCCCGCGTGATCGCCTGCCGGATCCACCAGGTGGCGTAGGTCGAGAACTTGAAGCCGCGCCGGTAGTCGAACTTGTCCACCGCGCGCATCAGGCCGATGTTCCCCTCCTGGATGAGGTCGAGGAACGCCAGCCCCCGGTTCACGTACTTCTTCGCCACCGAGACCACCAGCCGCAGGTTCGCCTCGGTCAGCTCCTTGCGCGCCTGGTCGCCCTCGATGACCCCGCGGCGAAACGCTTTCTGCACCGCCTTGAGGTTGGCGGGCGATTCGGCGACCTCCTTCCGCAGTGCAGCCAGATCGCGCTGCGCCTCCTCGATGGCGGGAGTCGTGCCCGGCTCCGCGGTCCGCGGCGCCGACAGGGCCTGCCGCTTGCGCAGCCGCTCGACGCGCCGCTCGGCTTCCTTCAAGCTCGCGGCGGCCTGCTCGACCTTGTCGGTGAGCTCCCGGCGCACCGCTGCGGTGAACGGCAACCGGCGGATCGCACGCGACACCCCGATCCGGGCGCGGCCGATCCGCCACAGTGTCCGGGCCTGCACGTGCCGGCCGCTCCTGCGGATGGCCGTCGCGCGCCGCTCGCGCTTGCCGAGCTCCTTCAGCGCGGCTGCGACCTGCCCGGTGTCCGCGACGAACCGCTGCATACGGGTCGCCAGGTGGCTTTCGGTCAACTCCGCGTCGGGCAGCGCGACGGTGTCGCGGAGTGTACGTTCGCCCGCCGAGACCTCCTTCGCGATGACGCCGACGTAACGCGCGACGAGCAGGCTGCGCGACATCGCCTTCGTGATGCGCAGCTCGCCGCGCTCGATCCGCTTCGCGATCGCCACCTCGCCTTCGCGCGTCAACAGCGGCACCCGGCTCATCTGGCGGAGGTACGTCCGCACGAGATCCTGACCCTGGTCCTCCTCGTGCACCGGCAGCGCCTGCTCCGCGGCCGGGGCCTGGGCCACGCGGGTCGCCGCCCGGCGCTTGACGTCCGGCTGCACCTGCTCTGCGCCCTCGACTTCGATGCCCTGTCCTTCGAGCTCCTGCAGAAGTGCGCTCACCTCCTCCACGTCGAGATCCGGCGGCGCATGATCGAGCACCTGATCCAGCGTGAGGAATCCGCGTTCCTGGCCGAGCGTCACGAGTGCGGTCACGATGTCCTGACGTTCCTGTGTCAACAAGCTGATAGCTCTCCTTCAGGTCGCTGTACGGCATCGGCGGCGCCGGGCGTTCTTCAGGCGCCCCGCCTTGCGCCGCCCTCTACAATGGCAAGGACGCCGGAGCACGGCTCACAGTTTCAGCTAAACCAATGAATCCTATCAGCCCATTGCAGGAATTGCGATCTTTTTCGGGCGTTGCGCCTAATTCCGCGGGCGCCCCGCCGCCGTCACCGCTCCTGCGCCCCGCCGCCGTCACCGCTCCTGCGACGCGCCGCCGCGTGCGGCGGCCACCGGCGCGGCACACCCCTGGCGGCCGGCCACTCGCGCAGCAGCGGCGGCACGATCCGCCGGGCGGCGCGCAGCACCGCGCCGGCCGACCGCAACCTCCGCGCATCCCGCGGGCGCCACTGGAATCCGTAGGCCTCGCGGAGGGGCGTCGGCAGCAGACCGACCGTGGTCAGCCGGCCCAGCCGCAGCGCCGGCGCGAACCACCATCCGCCCGGCGGCGCCAGCAGCGCCGCGGCCAGGCTTCGCGCCTGCTCCCCGACCGCGAGACGCTCCTCCCGCTCCATCTTCCGCAGGTAGCGCTCGAGCGCGGCCGCCGTGTCCGGCAGCGCCTCCGCCGGCACCCCGAGCCGGGGGCCGAGCCGCGCCGCCTCGGCGCAGTAGCGATCCCTTTCAGCGGCCGTCAGCGGCCCGACGAACAGGGCGTACGTCCGAAGCTGGCTGTCGATGAGGGTGGCGTGCACCCAGGCGAGCAGCGCCGGATCCGTCGCGTCGTACGGCGTGCCGGCCGGGTAGCGGCCCACCGTGTGCTCCAGGCGGCCGTGCACGCGCCGGTGAATCGCGTTGATCCGCTCGGCCGTCCGCCGGACCTGCGCCTCGGTCCCGAAGGTGAGCGAGAGCATGGCGCCGATGGTGCGGCGCATGCGCTGGACGTAGGCCAGCGCCCCGGCGTCGAAGCCGCTGTGGGCGCCGACGCCGGCCGCGACGAGGGGATGCGCGATCTGCATGAGGATCGCGCGCCCCCAGCCGAGCACGACGACCGCCTCGCGGTTGACGCGGTGGGCAATCACCACCACCATGGTACCGGACGGCGGGTTGCTTTCGTCCCTGGATGGCCCGTACCGACGGGGCAGGCGGGACTGCTAGACTGGAGTACAGGGTGGCGGCCCGGCGTCGTCGCCGCGGCGGGCCGACCGGAAACGACACGGAGTCTGGCGCGGGAGGACGACATGGCCATCAGCGAAGGTCTGCTGCCGGAGTTCGATCAGGAGATCGCGGGCGCCCGCAAGACGCTGGAGCGCGTGCCGGCCGACAAGTTCGAGTGGCGGCCGCATCCGAAATCGGGCACGATGGTCTGGCTGGCCGGCCACGTGGCGAACCTCCCGTCCTGGGCGCCGCTCACCATCGACCAGGACGAGCTGGACCTCGCGCCCGGCGGCAAGCCGATGGACCCGCCCCCGCCGCCCGCCGACACCGCGGCGCTCGTCGCGACCTTCGACCGGCACGCCGCCGAGGCGCGGGCCGCGATCGCCGGCGCGAGCGATGCCGACCTGATGAAGCCGTGGTCGTTGCTGAACAACGGCACCACCCTGATGACGCTGCCGAAAGTGGCGGTTCTCCGCAGCTTCGTCATGAACCATCTCATCCACCACCGGGCGCAACTCGGCGTCTATCTGCGGCTCAACGACATCCCCGTGCCGTCGCTCTACGGGCCGTCGGCCGACGAGTACCCCGAGGGCTTCTGACGGCTGCGGCGGAAGGCCGCCTCCTGGCAGATCCATAACCGCCTGTCAAAGGCGCGACCGGCGCAGGCACGCAAGCACCAGCTTCGTCGTCCCGGCCATTCCGTCACCAGGAATACACTTCACCGAGCGGGAGTATCGTTCGCACATCCCTCGGCGACGAGGCCGCCACCGGGGCGAGATCGGCGATCGGCCTGCGGTTCGGGGCTCGTGTTACCGTTGTCTCACCATGCCAATCGCCACACCGATCCGCTCGACAGGCGCCCGCCGGCCCCTCGCCCCGGCGATGCTCCTGGCGCTGGCCGCCATGCCCCTCGCGCCGACGCCGGCCGCCGGCCAGACGGAGGCCGACCAGTTCGTTCCGGTGACCGACGCGATGCTTCAGGATCCGGCTCCCGGAGACTGGCTGACGTGGCGCCGGACGCTGGACGGCTGGGGCTACAGCCCGCTGGACCAGATCGACCGGGACAACGTCGGAGAGCTGCGCATGGTGTGGACGCGCGCGCTGGCCCCCGGGCGCCAGGAAGGTACGCCGCTGGCCTACGAAGGCGTGCTCTACGTGCCCCAGGCGAGCGACGTGATCGAAGCGATCGACGCGGTGACCGGCGACCTGCTGTGGGCGCACCGGCGCGATCTGCCCGACGACGTGTACCAGTACGTAGGCGGCAACGCGCGCAACAACCGCAACATCGCCATCTACGACCGCTTCGTCATCAACACCAGCGACGACAACTACGTGTTCGGCCTCGACGCCACGAGCGGCGAGATTGCCTGGGAAACGAAGATCTTCGACTACCGGGAGACGCCGGCCGGGCACAGCTCGGGCCCGATCATCGCCGACGGCAGGGTGATCTCGGGGAGAAGCTGCCGGCCGGCCGGAGGACCGGAATCGTGCGTCATCGCGGCGCACGACGCGCTCACCGGCGAAGAGTTGTGGCGGCGCCGGACGGTGCCGGCCCCCGGCGAGCCGGGCGACGAAACGTGGGGCGGCGTGCCGTACGAGCGGCGGGTGCACGTCGGCACCTGGATGCCGGCCAGCTACGACCCGGAGCTGCAGCTCATCTACCAGGGCACCTCGGTCACCTCGCCGGCCCCGAAGTTCATGCTCGGCGGCGTCGAGAACACGCACCTCTACCACAACTCCACGCTGGCCCTCGACGTCGACACCGGCGAGGTCCGCTGGCACTACCAGCACATGAACGACCACTGGGACCTCGACCATCCCTTCGAGCGCATCCTCCTCGACACGGCGGTCGCGCCCGACCCGGACGCGGTGCGCTGGATCAACCCCCGCATCCGCCCGGGCGAGGTCCGCAAGGTGATGACGGGCATTCCGGGCAAGACCGGCCTCGTCTATACGCTCGACCGCGAGACCGGCGAGTTCCTCTGGGCCACCCCCACCATCACGCAGAACGTCATCAGCCACATCGACGGGGCGACCGGCGCGGTGACCGAGAACGCCGAGGTGATCTTCAGCGCCGAGGGGCAGCAGGTGCTGGCCTGCCCCAACATGCACGGCGGCAAGGACTGGGAGGCCGGCGCCTACAGCCCGCTCACCAACACCCTGTACATGCCGCTGCGCAACATGTGCCAGCGCCTGCTGGCGACGACGTCGCCCGACGCCTCCCACCGCATCTACGCTCTGGCCGTCCGCCACGAGCTCGCGCCCGGCACCGAGCAGCTCGGCGCGGTCTACGCCATCTCCGCCGAGACCGGCGAGACCCGCTGGCTGCACCAGCAGCGGGCCGCGACCCTGTCGCTGGTCACGACCGGCGGCGGACTCGTCTTCGGCGGCGACGCCAACGGCCGCTTTCGCGCGTTCGACCAGGAGACCGGGGCGGTGCTCTGGGAAATCAACCTCGGCTCCCCCGTCTCCGGCTTTCCGATCAGCTACGCGGTCGACGGCCGTCAGTACATCGCGGTGGGCACCGGTCCCGCCGCGACCACCGCGAGCTTCCTGCAGTTGACGCCCGAGCTGCGACCGAGCAACGGGAACAACCTGTTCGTGTTCGCGTTGCCTTAACAACCAATGGCAGTCCGCCAGTGTCCCGGTTCGTCCAGAACAGACCATAAACTGCTGAATAGTAATCGTTTATGATTCTGCGACACGGACTGTCCGGGTCAGGACGTGCGGCGGAATCCGGCCCAATCCCGTATATGATGGGGGAATGGATGTTGTAGCCAATCCCGCCCCGACTCCCCGCAGAACCAAGCGCCGAGGACGCCATCCCGACAAGGCCCTCTCGGCCGCCTTCGTCCGTTCCGCGCCGCCTGGACGCCACGCAGACGGCAACGGTTTGTACCTGTTCGTACAGCCGACCGGGACCCGAAGCTGGGTCCAGCGGCTCGTCATCCGCGGCCGGCGCCGCGAACTCGGGCTCGGCGCCGCCACGCTCGTCCCGCTCGCCAAGGCCCGCGAGCAGGCCCTCGCCAACCGCATGCTGGCCCGGTCGGGAGGCGATCCCCTCGCCGACAGGCGCCGCGTCCAGGGTGTTCCCACCTTCGCCGAAGCCGCCCACCGCGTGCTCGAGCAGAAGCGCGACGGCTGGCGCGGCCGGTGGCACGCACAGAACTGGATCCGGAGCATGGAACGGTACGCGTTCCCCCGCATCGGCGGCCGGCCCGTCTCCGAGGTCAACACGGCCGACGTGCTGGAGATCCTCACGCCGATCTGGCACGTCAAGGCGGCGACGGCCAGGGAGGTCCGCCAGCGCATCCGCTCGGTGCTGGAGTGGGCAATCGCCCTCGACATGCGCAACGACAACCCCTGTGATCGAGTGGTACCGGTGCTCGGTCCGCAGAACGACATCGTGACGCACCGGCAGGCGCTGCCCCACCAGGACGTGGCCGCGGCCATCGAGACGGTGCGGGAGTCGAAGTCGCCGCAGCCCGCCGTCAAGCTGGCGTTCGAGTTTCTGGTGCTCACGGCCGCGCGGTCCGGCGAGGTCCGGCTGGCGACGTGGGACGAGATGGACGTGGCCGGCCGCGTGTGGACCGTTCCCGCCCTGCGGATGAAGGCGAAGCGCGAGCACCGGGTCCCGCTCTGCGGGCGTTCGCTGGAGATCCTCGACGCGGCGCGGGCGCTCGGCGACGGCAGCGGCCTCGTGTTCCCGATGCGGAGCGGCCGGCCGGTCTCGCCGTCCACGCTGCCGAAGATGCTCCAGTACCACAAGGTCCCCGCTGTCGCCCATGGCTTCCGCTCCTCGTTCCGGGACTGGGCGGCGGAAATGACCGACCATCCGCGGGAGGTCATCGAGGCGGCGCTGGCGCATGTCGTCCAGAACAAGGTCGAGGCGGCCTACGCGCGGTCGGACCTGTTCGAGCGTCGGCGGCTGCTCATGGACGATTGGGCGCGGTACCTCGCCCGCGACGGTCGTTGATGCGCTCGGTCCCGCTGCGGCGCTAGCGGCTCGGGCCATAGTCGCGGTCGGGTCCACGATGCCGGTCCTGCTGCCGGATCAGCTCCACGGTCCGCGCAACGACTCGGCGAGCGTCCTCAAGTCCGCGGTCAAGCGCGTCACCTGCCCGCCGAAGTGTTCGACCAGCCGCCGCAAGGTCCTGTTCTCCGCGGCCTGCTGCTCGACACGCTGCTGCAAGGCTTCGACCTGCTCGCAGTGCCGCTGCTGTTCCGTCTCGTACTGCCTGGACAACGCGCGAAAGGCCGTCAACAACCGCCGTTCCAGCTCCAGCTCGCTCATAGAGCTCCCTCACTCGCTCGACAGCTTCGCGGCAGGCCGCCCGCCCGCGGTCCAGGGCGGATCCTCCATCGAGCCAGCCGGCGACACGACGCCCCGCTCGCCGTCGATTCCGCGCAACTCGACGCTCCAGGCCGTCTCCTCCCACTGCGCCAGGGTCCGGCGGGCCTGCCCGATGTCCAGGTTGAGAATCGCCGGGGCGTTGAGTCGGTCCTCGATGCTCGTCGACAACCATCGCATCGTCCCCCAGCCGCCGCCGCAGATAGCCGCCAAGACGCTCAGGCCCGCCGCCGTCGTCAGGCGCCACACGCGCGTCAGCACGGCCCTGGTCCGTCCGGTCCACGCCGCCGTATCGGCTTCGATGGAACGCCGCGCGCTGCTCGCGGCGCTGCTCAAGCTCTCGCCAAGCCGCCGCCGCTTCGCCGCTCCGGTCTGGTCGATCGCCCTGCGGCCGGTCTCCCACTTCTGTTGCAGCCGGGCGGCCAAGTCCCTCCGGGTTGAAGTCCTGCTCGTACAACGCTCCCTTCAGCCGCCACCGCTTCCCGCTCTCCGGGTCGTGGGCGGTCACGTAGCTCGTGCCCTGGCGCGGCACGTCGAGTCCCGCTTCCTTCAGCGCGGCCACGACGTCGGCGCGGTCACGAACGACGCCGTGCTCGACGCGCTGCACCAGGTAGTCCCGGATCAACTCGCGCGGGTCGGCCTCGACCTTCAGTCCGGCCCGCAGCTTCGCCGCGTCGATGCAGGCACGGTGGCCGGGTTGCTGCGTCCTGGCCCGCGCCGGGTCGTCGGGCCGGCTCCAGCCGTGCTCGTGGTTGAAGGCGTCCCGTAGCGGGCCGAAGGTCTTCTGCCAGCCCGGCGGCGCGATGTTGAGGCTCTTGCCCGTCTCCAGGTCGCACCTTGCGGCGAGGACGTGCACGTGCACACCGCCGCCGCGCTCGCAGTGCTCGACGGCCGCCCACGCGTAGCGGTCCGGTTCGAGTCCGGCCCACGCCGTCTGCTCGAACTTGTCGAGCACGGCCTCGATCTGCGCGTCGGTCGGCCGGTCCTCGGGCGCCCACGCGATCACGCCGGAGGTGTACTTGTGCTCGAACTCGAGCGCGTCGGCGACGGCGGCCACCTGGTCGGGGTCGCCGCGGCGAACTTCGACGCCGTCGCGCAGCTTCCCGGCCGCGTCCCGCTCGCCGAGCAGGTAGTCGGCCGCCGCCCCGGCCGAGCCGGTCCCGCGGGCGATGAACTTAACGTGCACCGTCAGGCTCCCGGCCGACACGGGCGAGCTTGTCCAGCGCCCGCGCGATGTGCAGGAGGTAGGCGATCATCTCGATGGCGTCCATCGGCGACGCGTGCGTGTTCGCCCAGCGGGCGATCTGGTTCAGGTTGTTGCCGACGCGGGCGATCTGCCGGGTGCGCTCGCGCTCGACCTCGGCCGCCGCCGCGGTCCAGGTGCGCGTCCGCGCCATGGCCTGCCGCAGCAGGCGGGAGGGCGACACACCGGCCGCCTCGGCCTTGGCCTGCCAGGCGGCGTGCTCCTCGGGCGTGACGCGGGCGGCGACCATGACGGTGCGGCGGTCAGCCACGGCGCACCGCCAAGGGGGGTCCGGGGGCGCAGTCCCCGAACGGCAGGGGGTTCGAAGGGGCGCGCAGCAGCCCCTCGCCAGCCTCAATGTTCAACATTGAGTAAGCTGGCTCCTGCCATCTACATGACAGGAGCCAGCTTACTCCGTGCGTCGTTTCCGTCGTTCGTGAGCTGGTCATTTCGGGTCTGCTGCGCTGCTTCGGATCCTCAAAGTCCGGCCGGGTTTCCGTCGTGAGGTTCCTCGTCGTCATCTCGGCTCTCATGTGTCCCGTTGTCCTCGTTCTCGTTGCCTCGGCCGTTGTTCTGGTCCGATGGATCGATGCGGTTCCGGCGACTGCCGCGGTCCTGATGCTGAAGATCGATGTTCCGCTGGGCGCCGTGGTTGAGTGTAGCATGGAGTTCCTGTAAGCTGTTTATTAACAATGCTTTACAGTAATAGACCTCTCCGGACAGTACGAGCGCGTACCGGACTGTAAAGGCGTCCGGCAACGACCCCGTCGTTGCACGGACAGACCGCTAGGGCAGGGAGCGTCTGAGCAGGCATCGTCGTCAAGGGCCAAATCTCGACGAGCGTGCGCGGAGCCGGCGTCAAGGGCGGGAGCCCCGCGGAGCGGGGGCGGAGCGTAGCGGAGCCCCTTGACGCCGGTGAGCACACGCTCACGCTGCTGGCCGCGACGATGCCGGTGGCTGCCATATCATGGCCGTAGCCATGGACGCTCAACGGGTGGTCGAGTTGTCGCGACGGCTGGCTGAATCCCGCCGGAATGGGTCCAGTGGGTGATCGAGCCGGTCCCCGGCTATCCGAAGCGTCCCGCGACCGCGCTGTCACGCTCGGCCGTCTACGCGCTGATGGCCGAGCCCGAACCGGGTCGGCACCTCCGCGGCCAGCGATGGTCGACACTTGGTGGTCGACGGCGCCGGCCGTGTCCCGTACACTGAGCAATCTTGGCGATGGGCAGGCAGGCGGCGCAGCAAAACCGTCGCCGCTGTGGAGGTCGACCAATGACTCCAGAGGACTCCTACGAGGCTCGCTGCACACGGGTTGCCGTTGACGTTGAGACGGTGCTGAAGCGGCGAGTCACGAGATTCCGCACCATGTGTGCCGAACACGGTTCGGTTGAGGCAACGAAACGCCTGATCCACGCGCAGCGCCCCTCAGACACGTTCTCGGACCTCTGGATGAATGGGCGGCTGGACCTCACAGTCGAGGCGGTCGTCCTGACCGAACGGGAGTGGGATGCGCTCTTTACTGATGTGGACCGCAAAGCCGCACAGAAGCGCTCGCGGGACCACGAGTGGCCGCTGGCCTCGGCACTGCCTGACTAGCGGCAGGGAGTGCCGCGTCCGGCGTTCAGTTCGGAGGAAGGCACGTGATTGAACCGGTAGGCGTCCTGCAATGGGATCTCGAAGAGATTGCCGAATCGCTGCACCTCTCGGTGCAAGACACGAGGAAGTACTTCACGGACGGGCGTCGTGTGTCGTTCATCCTGGAGCGGCGTATCTGCCGCGAGATCATCGGAGGACGCCTTTCGCCGAGCGAGGGAGCTGGGTTTGACCTGATTGACGCACGCGGACGGAAGTGGGAGGTTCGTTCTATCACGGGCGGAGGCATCTACTTCTGCCCGAGCTACATGGTGGGATCCGGACGGAGATTTGACGAAGGCGGCTTTCTCGAGAAGTTGGACGAAATAGAGGGGTATGTCGTCAGCGACGTTACGAGATTCCCCGAAATACCAGTATGGAAGGTATCGGTAGAAACTGTACGTCAGTGGTATGAAAACCGGGAGCTCGGCGCCGGAACGAAGGTGTCTCGATCCAGAGCTCTTGCCTTGTTGAGGGCGTGACGGTGCAGTACGAATTCGCGCTTGCCAGCGATCACCGCGTGACACTCGACGATTTCATCGGTGAGCTTGAAGGGTGGTGCAGGTACGGCAAGGCGACGATCATCAGCGACTACGCCGGCGTGCCCGTCTTCGTGAATGAATTCTGGACCTCCAAGCAGCGCGCCGCACACTCGCTGCACGAGATCTCGTACCGGGCGTGCTTCAAGCCCCAACTTCCGCGGTTCTTCATCACTAGGCTGACGGTACCGGGTGATGTGGTGTTCGACCCGTTCATGGGCCGCGGCACGACCCTACTGGAAGCCGTGCTGCACGGGCGACAGGCTCTGGGAAACGACGTCAATCCGTTATCTCGCATACTGTTGGAGGCACGGCTGGACCCGCCCTCCATCGCGGAGATTGACGCCCGGCTGGGCGGGCTCTCGCTGGACACACCGGCGGCGCGCCCAGACGGTTTTGACGTCTTCTTTCACGAACAGACGCTGAACCAGATCTGCCGCCTTCGCGACTACCTGTGCGAGCGCAGGTCGACCGGATCAGCAGACGCGGTCGATCGCTGGATCCAGATGGTCGCGATCAATCGACTGACCGGCCATTCCAGAGGATTCTTCTCCGTCTACACGCTGCCGCCGAACCAGGCCACATCGATCGAGCGCCAGCGGAAGAACAACGAGCGCCGCAATCAGCAACCAGAGCACCGTGATGTCGCCGGTCTGATCCGGCGCAAGACGCGTTCTCTCCTGCGTGACGTGCCGCGCCAAGCGCCGACCGGGCAGAACCGCGGGTTCTTCCAACAACCGGTGGGGACCCCGTTCGTCTACGACGGGCCGCCGGTGTCACTTGCCGTCACCTCGCCACCGTTCATGAATATCGTCAACTACAGGGCCGATAACTGGATGCGGTGCTGGTTCGCGGGCATCGATCCCGACAAGGTTGGCATCACGCAGACCGGCAAGCTGGAGTCTTGGAAGGGCCTTGTGCGCGAGGCCCTCGACAACGTCGCCGCGATCTCGGCCCGCGGCAGCGTCTTCGCCTTTGAGGTGGGAGAGATCAGAAACGGGTCACTGCTGCTCGACAGGGTGGTCACGGACGTGGCGCGCGAGACGGAGTGGGAACCTGTCTGCATCGTCGTCAACGAGCAGATGTTCACCAAGACGTCGAATACATGGGGTATCGACAACAACCAGGGAGGGACCAACTCAAATCGGATCGTCGTGATGCGTCTAGGCTGAGGGTCCTAGGTCCAAGGGGCCGGAGGACGGTTGGCCCTACCGCCTCGCGGGCCATCGCCGCCCCAAACGGCGGTGGGCAGTGAGCAGTTCGCCGTGCAGCACGGTTCGCGGAGTAACCGTTCGGCGGAGCCGGTATGGACACGCGGCTGGCCCAGCCAGACGCGCCGTCGGCGTCCAAAGAAATCCGTGCAGACTGACCAACTCGGCCTGCGGGCCAGTGCGTTCTTCGCCGCACGGCGCGCTTTTCTCCGCTGCGCGGGTTCACGCGCGTCGACCGCCCAGTTGTCGGTCCGTCATACCGGGACGACCGAACGCTTACTTCGCGGACTTCGCGGAGTAACCGTTCGGCCAAGCCGGTATCTGGCTGCTTCTACCGGTTGAGGGTGCGCTTCCAGTCCTTGCGGAGGGGCCGCAGCCAGATGTCCTTCTTGGGCTTGTCGGAGCGGTTGTTCATGTTGTAGCGACCGCGCCCCTGGGTGGCGCCGACGCGGGTCCAGCCGGAGGCCCGGTAGACGGCGCCGGTGTAGCGGGGAGTCTCCACGAAGGTCTCGATGAGCACGGGGGTCGTCTTGTAGCGCGCGGTCCAGTCGGCCGGCAGCTGGCGGCGGACGAGGGCGAGGATGTGCGAGCCGAGGTTGGGGATGCGGATCCAGGGCAGGATCAGGAAGCGCGGGTTGTCGACGACGAGCGGCAGGTTCTTCTCGCGGAGTCGCCGCGACCAGCCGATGAAGCGGTCGCGCGGGGCGAGCGTCCAGGCGGCGGTCGAGAAGCCGAGCATGGCCAGCGGCGTGCCGTCGCTCGCGTGCACGGCGTAGCGCATCTGGGCGCCGACCAGGGTCTTGTAGCCGAGGTAGTGGTAGCGGGCGACGTACTCGTTCCACAGCTTCCCCCCGCGGTCGCCGCGCACGACGGTACGCATCTCGAGCGGGCGGACGGCGTCGAGCGTGGTCGGCGGCGGCAAGCGGGGCGGTTCGGTGTCGGGCCCGAAGGTGATCGGCCCGGGCCGGTTCTGGCGCCACTTCGGCGGCGGCAGTTCGATGCGGCCGTCCCGGTGCATGGCCAGCATGACGACGCGGGCCATCATGTCCTTGATCCCGCCGTCGGCCTTGTACCAGCCGATGCGGCGGCAGAACTCCTTCGACAGGGCGTGGCGGTTGAGCGCCGGCGGCCCGGCGATCAGCGCGCGCAGCAGCGCCATCTCCGCGGTCGTGAAGTCGCGGCCGTAGTAGCGGCACTCGACCGGAGCGGTCATGTCGGCGCCGTCAGTTCGCGTCGGCGCGCCGCGTCCATCGACCAGGGCAGCCACGCCGCGGTGTCGTCCGGCGGCCGGCCGCCGTTGTCGGCGCAGGCCGCCAGCCACGCTTCGAGCCAGCGCAGGACATCGATCCGGTTCAGTATCAGGGTGCCGACCACCGAGTACATCAGCGCCGTGAACTGCGCGCCGGTTCCGCTGTCGGAGCCGAACGACAGGCGCCGTCCGATGGCCGGCCCCCGCAGCAGCCGCTCGGCGAGATTGTTGTCGAGCGGCACCCGGGGACGGTCGGCGAACACACTGAGCCCCTCGCGGTGGTTGACGAGCGAGCGCAACGGTTTGCCCTCGCGCGCGTGCTCCGGCAGGTCGGCCAGTTCCCGTTGGGCCGTCGCGAACAGGCCGTCGAGCGCCGCCGCGAGCGCACCCTGCGCCGCGTCGAACGCCGCGCTCTGGCGCTCGATGTCGGGGTCGTAGCAGTCCAGCCGCGCCTCGTTCAGGCGGTAGAGCGCGGCGATCCGCGCCAGCCATGCCTCGCACCAGCCGGTCAGGCGGACCTGGGCGGCGGCGCACTGGATGATGTCGCGTCGCAAATGCGCCCAGCAAAAAGCCAGCACGACCGTGCCGCCGAGCAGCCGCGCCAGCCGCTTGTAGGCGCTGTAGCGGTCGCAGACGATCACCGTCTCGGGCGCCAGCTCGCCGAACAGCTTCGCCGCCGCCTCGGCGCTGCGGCTCGCGTCGATGTGGAAGCGCACCGCGTCGTTGCCGACCGCGGTCCACAGCCAGGCCCGGCCCGAGTGGCCCTCCCCGCGCAGCGCCTGCACGCGCCACGTGGTCTCGTCGGCGTGGCGCAGCGCCGCCGCTTCCTGGTGCGCGAGGATCGCCCCGGCTACCGGCTCGAACAGCGGCACGAAGCGGGGCACGCTGTCGGCCAGCGTCCCCGACGAGACCGGCAGCCCCTGGTCGCCCAGCCAGGCGCCGACCCGCTGCAGCGGGCGCAGGCACGCGTAGCGTTCATACAGCACCCGCGACCAGACGCTGGTGCCGTAGGGCGTCTTGTCGAACAGCCGCGGCGCCGGCGGCGCCGAGACCTCCGCCGGCGACGAGGCGCACGCGCAACTCCGGCGCCAGCGGCGACGGCGGATCACCCGCCGGTGGGCGCGGACCTCGATCTCGACCAGGGCCGACTCCTCCACACCGACCGCCGCGTAGGGCTTCCCGCAACCGGAACATCGGCGCGCAGCGGCCGGCAGACTGCGCTCCTCGATGCGTTCCTCCAGGCCGCAACGCGGCGTGCGGCCGTGGCCGGGAGCGCCACACCGCTGGCCGCGCGGGCGGCCGGTGCCCGGCCGCTCCCGCTTCTCGCTCTTGCGCCCGTGCAACGCCTTCGACAGCACCGCCCGGGTCGCACGCAGCTTCACAAGCTCCGCCTCCTGCGTCCCGACCCGCCGCCGCAACGCCTCCTCCGTCCGACGCAGCCGCGCGTTCTCCTTCCGCACCCGGACGAGCGCGGCCTTCCGGCGACGCGACTTCGCCAGAGCCTGGCGCAGAGCGACGTCCGACGCAGCCGGCGACATCGCCCGCGCCGACTCGGCCCTGCGTTGCAGTCGGACTTTCAGGCGCTCCTTCACCGCCTCGGACCGCTGCAACGCATACCGCAGCCGCCCAACCTCGTCCGACAGCGACACAACCCGGTCGTGCTGGTCGCGAAGCCGCCGCGTCCCATCGTAGAGCCGGACGGTCTCGTGCAGCAGCCGGCGCAGCGACGCCTTGTCGTCGCGCTCCTTGCACAGAACCTTGTGCAGCCGGCGAATCTCGGCCGCCTGGACCTCCGCTGCCGGCGCCGCCTTGCGCAACCGGGCAACCTCCCGGCGCAACGACGTCTCGCTGTACCGGCCCGACTCGACGCCGGCATCCGCAAGCAGCTTGCCGAGACGGGCTACCTCCGACTGCAGCGCCAACGCGTCCTTCGCCGCGCTGCGGGCTTCCTTCGACTGCTCGACCGCCGCCAGCCGCTTGCGCCGCGACGACTCGAACTGCCACTTCCAATAGCCCGCTTCGCAACGCGCGGATACCTCCGCCCGCTTCAGCGCTTCCGACCGCGCTTCCGCCGCCTCGGCACGATCGCGCGCCTGCTCATACAGCCGCCGCCAGCACGGCCGTCCGGGCAGCGAAGCCCCTTCGCCAACCGGTCGGGCTTCCGTGTCCCGACTCGCCATGGCCGAGACCATAGCGAATATCGATCCGCGTTACCAGTACAAAATACCGGCTTGGCCGAACGGTTACTTCGCGGATGCCTCGGGTGGTCCGGTGGATTCCCGCACGGAAAGTGGTAATGAACGGGGGAATGGTAGCGTGCCTGTGGACAGTAAGGCCTTGTTTATGAATGGCTTACAGACATCAGGCAACTCGCGTTGCCTTGACACCCAATAGGAGTCCGCCAGCGTTCGGGGTCATGCGATACGGGCCATAAACTGCTGATGAGTAATCATTTTATGGTACCTGTTCGTCCAGCCCTCCGGGACGCGAAGCTGGGTCCAGCGGCTCGTCATCCGCGGCCGCCGCCGGGGAACTCGGACTCGGCGCCGCCACGCTCGTCCCGCTCGCCAAGGCCCGCGAGCAGGCCCTCGCCAACCGCATGCTGGCCCGGTCGGGCGGCGATCCTCTCTCGGAGAAACGCCGCGTCCAGGGCGTTCCCACCTTCGCCGAAGCCGCCCGGCGTGTCCTCGAACAGAAGCGCGGCGGCTGGCGCGGCCGGTGGCATGTGCACAACTGGTGGCGGAGCATGCAGCGGTACGTGTTCCCGCGTATCGGCGCCCGGCCCGTCTCCGAGGTCAACACGGCCGACATCCTGGAGATCCTCTCGCCCATCTGGCACGTCAAGGCGGCGACGGCCAGGGAGGTGCGCCAGCGCATCCGGTCGGTGCTGGAGTGGGCGATTGCCCTCGACATGCGCGCCGACAATCCCTGCGACCGGGTGGTACCGGTGCTCGGTCCGCAGAACGACATCGTGACGCACCGGCAGGCGCTGCCCCACAAGGACGTGGCCGCGGCCATCGAGACGGTGCGGGACGGCTCGGCGCAGCCGGCCGTCCGGCTGGCGTTCGAGTTCCTGGTGCTCACGGCCGCGCGGTCCGGTGAGGTCAGGCTCGCGACGTGGGACGAGATCGACACGGGCGGCGCGGTGTGGACGGTCCCGGCCGCACGGATGAAGGCGAAGCGCGAGCACCGTGTCCCGCTCCGCGGCCGGGCGCTGGAAGTCCTCGACGCGGCGCGGGCGCTCGGCGACGGCAACCGGCTCGTGTTCCCGATGCGGAGCGGGAGGTCGATAGCCTCGTCGACGTTCCCGAAGATGCTCCAGTGCCACGAGGTCGCCGCCGTGCCTCACGGCTTCCGCTCGTCGTTCCGGGACTGGGCTGCGGAAATGACCGACCATCCGCGGGACGTGATCGAGGCGGCGCTGGCGCACGTCGTGCAGAACAAGGTGGAGGCGGCCTACGCGCGGTCGGACCTGCCGATCTCCGTGAGCGCCTTGGCTTCCTGGCCGAGAAACTCGCGGAATCTCGGCGAACTGCTGGTCCGGTCCAACAGGCGATCGGCCTGCGCCTTCTTGTTCTTGCCGGATTCGATGGTCTTGATGCGCTCGAAGGCGTCCCACAGCTTCTCCAGCGCGTCTCGACGGTCGCCCTCGCGGGGCAATACGATGCGTTGCCGCGCGATACGGAGCAGCTCATCGGTCTCCCCATCGCCGGTGTTGCACACCAGCCGTGAGGAGCCCGGCACCGACGCCGAACGCCAACGATACCTCGGCCCTGCTCGTCCAATCGGCTGCCGCCCAGACGACAGCCATGGCCAATGCGCAGAAGACGACCAGCGACCTTGCGAGGGTTTCCGGGTGACGAGGGTGATGAGGTGACATCCTGGGAACCTCGAACGCCTTCCCCCGGTTTACTGCAAGCTCGAACGCCTTCCCCCGGTTACGGCAAGGAGAAGGCGACCAGCTCCGCGATTCTCTCCTCATCCAGGGCCGCTACGGTGATGTACTGCCGCCCGCCCGCCCCGTACGTGATCGGGAAACCGGTGGTCGGTCCACCCGGAAGCGGAATCTCGTGGACGACGCCGCCCGTCCGCTTGTCGTACGCACGGAGAACCGGAGCCCCCCGTTGTCCCTCGCCCGCGAACAGCAGGGTGGACGTGACGAGCAGCCCGGAGCTTTGCGTGAGAATCCCGGTCGGCGGCACGTCCACGCCCTGCAGGTCCGGATGCCGCCGGATATAGGCTGGCGTGTCGCCGTGCGGGATCTGCCAGAGAATCTCTCCCGCGGTCAGGTCGATCGCCGTGATCCGGCCGTAGGGAGGTTTCAGCAGGGGCAGGTCGCGGACGGTCGGCACACCCCGGGAAAACGAGATGTGGTAGCGCACGCCGGTGCCTTCCGTGCCGTCCGTCAGTCCGAACAGCGTCGGCCGCGTCTGCGACGGTACAAACAGCAGACCCGCCTCGACGTCCACCGCACCGCCCGGCCAGTTGACGCCGCCGCCGGCGCCGGGGAGCCCGAGGGTCCCGAGATTGACGCCCGGCTCGATCAGGGACGGCGGCGTATAGAGCGGCCCGAGCCGGATTTGCTCCACGGCCCGCAGCGCCTCGGCCCGGAGCGCCGGGGTGAAGTCGATCAGGTCGTCCTCGGTGACGCCCTGGCGTTCGAACGCAGGCGGCCTGGTGGGAAAGGGCTGTGTCGGAGACGCCCGCTCGCCGGGAACGTCCGACGGCGGTACGGCCCGCTCCTCGATGGGCCACACGGGTTCGCCGGTCTCGCGGTCGAGCACGTACGCGAACCCCTGCTTCGAGAGTTGCACCAGCGCCTTGATCGGGACGCCATCGACCTCGACGTCCACGAGGATGGGGGCGGTAGGGATGTCGTAGTCCCAGAGTTCGTGGTGGGTGAGCTGAAAATGCCACACCCGCTCGCCGGTCTCCGCGTCCAGCGCCAGCACGGAGTTGCCGAAGAGGTTGTCCCCGGGCCGATAGCCGCCGTAATAGTCGTTCGTGGGCGTTTCGGTAGCCACGTAGAACAGGCCGAGCTCGGGGTCGGCCGTCACGGGCGCCCAATGCCCGACGTTCCCCGTGTATTTCCAGGAGGCATCGAGGAGCTCCGGATGCTCCTGCACCCAGTCGTGGGTGCCGGTCGGTACGTTCCAGAGGGCCTCGTCCGCCTGCAGCCAGGTCTCGACGCCGAATTCTCCCTCCCTCGGGACCGTGTTGAAGCGCCAGAGCGTCCGGCCGGTGCGCGTGTCGTACGCGACCACGTCGCCCGGCATGTTCATGGGCCAGACCTCGTTGGGAGATGCCCGGGTGGGAATGCTGCCGGTATGCAACGAGATCGAGGCCACGAGCGCATTCCCGAGAATCGCAGGCGGCGACGTATTGGCCACTCGACCGGCTCTCTCCGCGGCCGGCCGCTCGCTCCAGCGCAGGTCGTCCATCATGTCCACCACGCCGGCCGCGCCGAAATCCTGCACGAGGTTCCCCGTCCGGGCGTCCAGGGCCACCAGCTGAAAGCTCGGCGTCACCACGAAGATGCGCTCGTCCCCCGCCCCGTCCGTCCAGTAGGTCACGCCGCGCCCGGCGCTTCGCGCGACGGGTTCGATGATGTCGCCCCACCGGCGCTCGTTGTCGCCCGGGCGCCAGTTCCAGAGGGGCTCACCGGTAGCGGCATCGAGGGCGGCCACGCTGCGCTGGTTGCCGATGGTCGTATAGAGGACGCCGTTGATCACGATGGGACTGATCTGCGTCCGGCCGGACGGCGGGGGCGTTCCCTGATCTCGTGCGCTCCAGCGCCAGGCCACCTCCAGGTCCCCGACGTTGCCGGCATGGATCTCGTCGAGCGGCGAATAGCGGGTGGCGCCCGCGTCCGCCCCGAACACACCCCACTCCCCATCGGCGGCGCCGTTCTGAGCGCTCACGCCAAGGGTTGCCAGGCACGCGCCGGCCGCAACCGCCGCGCAGCGGATCACCAGGAGCCGACCGGAAAGCGTTTTGCGCATGGCTGTCGACGCACCTCCTCGCCGGCGCGCCCGACTGCCGGCTGGCGGGAACCATGGCACAATCATCTCGGGACGTCAAAACGGCGCGGGCGAGGAGGTCCGCCGCATCAGCGGCCGGGTGCGTTCAACGGACGGGTTCAACACACGGCCTCCGACAGGGTCATCACCACGTCATCCGAGTCGCCTTCGCCAACCGCGAGGCGTTCGTCCTTGAAGGCCACCGACCGCGCCGCCTTGGGCCACGGACGGTGAAGGCGCACGGGAACTCAAGGCAGATCGAAGCGGTCCAGGGTCATCACCTTGGTCCATGCCTCGACGAAGTCGTGCACGAACTCTTCCTGCGCGTCGTCAGCCGCGTAGTACTCGGCGACTGCGCGCAGCTCGGAGTTGGAACCGAAGATCAGATCGACCGGAGTAGCCGTCCATTCGAGCTCACCCGTGGCACGATCGCGACCTTCGTAAAGGCCCTCCGTGGAGGACCTGGTCCATTGCGTCGACATGTCGACCAGGTTGACGAAGAAATCGTTGCTCAGCGTGCCGGGACGGTCCGTGAACACGCCGTGAGCAGAGCCCCCTGCATTGGCGTTCAGCGCTCGCATGCCGCCGACGAGTACCGTCATCTCGGGGACCGTCAGGTTCAGCAGAGCCGCCTTCTCCACCAGCATCTCGGCCGGCGACAGGGAGTGAACGCCGGCGAAGTAGTTGCGGAATCCGTCCGCGGTGGGCTCGAGCAGGGCGAAGGAGTCCACGTCGGTCTGTTCCTGCGAGGCGTCCATGCGGCCAGGCGCAAATGGCACGTTCACGCCGACGCCGGCTGTTTCGGCCGCCTGCTCGATGGCGGCGGCGCCGCCGAGAATCACCAGGTCCGCCAGGGAAACCCGTTTGTCGCCGGACTGCGCGCTGTTGAAATCGTTCCGGATTCCCTCCAGGGTCTCCAGCACGCGGTCCAGTTCGGTCGGATCGTTGGCGGCCCAGTCCTTCTGGGGCGCCAGACGAACGCGTCCCCCGTTGGCGCCGCCGCGCATGTCGGTCCCGCGGAAAGTGGATGCCGAGGCCCAGGCGGCCCTGACCAACTCCGCTGTGGACAGCCCGGAATCGAGAATCCCGGCCTTCAGCGCCTGCACATCCTGGACATCGACCAGGGCGTGGTCGACTTCCGGAACGGGGTCCTGCCATACGAATTCCCGGTCGGGCGCCAGGTCACCGAGGTAACGCGAGGTCGGACCCAGGTCGCGGTGAGTCAGCTTGAACCAGGCCCGGGCGAAAGCGTCTTCGAACTCTTCCGGGTTGTCGAGCCAGCGCGACGTGATCTCGCGATAGGCCGGGTCGACCTTCAATGCGAGGTCGGTGGTGAGCATCATCGGCGCATGGCGTTTCGACGGATCGTGGGCGTCCGGCACCAGATCCGATGCGGCGCCGCCGGCCGGCCGCCACTGGATGGCGCCGGCCGGGCTTCGCGTCTGCTCCCACTCGTAGCCGTACAGGTTCTCGAGGAAGTTGTGGGTCCAGGCCGCGGGGTTCATCGTCCACGCACCTTCCAGACCGCTGGTGATCGTGTCGGCGCGATTGCCGGCGCCGTAGTTGTTCTTCCAGCCGAATCCCTGCGCCTCGATGTCGCCGCCCTCCGGCTCGACACCTACGTGCATGGACGGATCGGCGGCGCCATGGGCCTTGCCGAAGGTATGGCCGCCGGCAATCAGCGCAGCCGTCTCTTCGTCGTTCATCGCCATGCGGCCGAAAGCCTCGCGTATGGCGTGAGCGGCCGCCTGCGGATCCGGGTTGCCGCCCGGGCCCTGGGGATTCACGTAAATCAGACCCATCTGCGTGGCGCCGAAAGGAGGATCCAGTGCTCCGTCCTCGTTGCGTCGATCGGCGCCGAGCCACTCGCCCTCGGGCCCCCAGTTCACTTCTTCGGCCTGCCAGGCGTCGATGCGACCGCCGGCGAAGCCCAGGGTCTCGAAGCCCATGGACTCCATGGCGACCGTACCCGCGAGAATCAGCAGGTCGGCCCAGGAAATCTTGCGGCCGTACTTCTGCTTGATCGGCCAGAGCAAGCGGGTTGCTTTCTCCAGGTTCGCATTGTCGGGCCAACTGTTGAGCGGCGCGAAGCGTTGCAAGCCGCCGTCGGCGCCGCCCCGGCCGTCGATGGTGCGATAGGTGCCTGCACTGTGCCAGGCCATGCGAATGAAAAACGGCCCGTAGTGGCCATAGTCCGCCGGCCACCAGTTCCGGGAAGTCGTCATCAGCTCTTCGAGATCCGCCTTCAGCGCATCCAGGTCGAGACTCTCGAACTCCTCCGCATAGTCGAAGTCTTCACCCAGGGGACTCGACGCCCGAGACGTTTGCCGCAGTGGATCGAGGATCAGCCGGTCGGGCCACCAGTAGTCGTTGGTCGGCGCGCGGTCCTGGGCAGCCGCCGGGCTGACCGGCAGGCCCGGAGAGATCCCGATCGCCAGCAGGGCAATTGCAGATATCGTTCGTCCAGGCATCCGAGTCGTCTCCTCTTTCTTGGCTGTCTCTTCGGGCATGGCATCAACCGCCCCGACGCCCCCGAAGGCCCCATTCAATAGGGAGTTGCCCGCATTCTAGCGGACCGTGGCGGACCTGTAAATCGGGAACGAACAACCAGAGCTTCTTCCTCTTCGGTCCCCGCGGCACCGGGAAGACCACCTGGATCAAGCAGCGTTTCCCGAACGCGCCTACCTCGATCTGCTCGACCACGCACTGTGCCTGGACCTGCTGACCCGGCCGCAACGGCTGCGGGAGCTGATCCCGCCGAGGCACGACGACTGGATCGTGCTCGACGAGGTGCAGCGGGTGCCCCTGGTCCTCAACGAGGTCCACCGGCTCATCGAGAACGGCCGGCGGCGTTTCGTCCTGACCGGGTCGAGCGCGCGGAGCCTGCCGGTGGGTCAACCTTCTGGCGGGACGAGCGCGCACCTACCGCCTGTATCCGCTCACGGCGGTCGAGGCGGGCGCCGACTTCTCGCTGGAGCGGGCGCTGGTCCATGGTCAGCTTCCGTCCGTGTACACGCAACCGGATCCCGGTCGGTACCTGGCGCCGTACGTCGAGAGCTACCTGCGCCAGGAGATCATCTGAATGAGGGACGGACCCGGAACCTCGCGGCGTTCAGTCGATTTCTCGAGCTGTTCACGTGGCGTACCGGGTTCGGCGCGGGGGTCGACTTCGTGGCCTGCGGCGGCGACGGCCTGTTCGCCATCGAGGTCAAGCGGCGCGGCAGGATTCGGCGCGCGGACCTGCAGGGGCTGGCGCAGTTCCAGGCGGACTACCCGGCGGCGCGCTGCGTGCTGCTGTTCGGGGGCGACCGCCGGGAGTATCGCGACGGCGTCGAGCTGCTGCCGTTGGTCGAGGCGCTGGCCGACCCGACGACGGTGCTCAGGTGACAAACATGACTTGTCCGAACACGACTTGTCCGAACACGACTTGACGAAATTGCGGGGCCGCCCGCATGCTGCGGGCATGATGGCTGCCGGCCCCGGCCGGCCGACTGCCGGCGGTTCGACGCACCTGACCTGCGTCGGCGGCGGCGAACGGCGCGGGCGGCAGAGTCAGTACCGGAAGAGATACTGGAACTTCAGAAAGACCGCGCGGTTCGTCCGCCGGCGCCCGGGCGCACGAAGGCGCCGCCCGCCGACGTCGCGCCACTCCGCCGGATCGCCCTCGATCAGGTCCACCTGCTGGTAGTGGTCGTCGTAGCCGGCATAGAACACGGTGCCGGCGTTCACACGGTAGGTGAGCAGGAAGTTGAGGTCGAGGGTCTCGTCCAGCGAGTCGTACTCGGTGATGCTGCGGAACAGCAGGCGGTTGCTGAACTGATACGTCGTGAGGGCGCGGAAGATCCGGACGTCGAAGACCTCCTCGCTGCCGCGGCGCGGATCGGTGAACCGGTTCGTGGTGACGTTGATCGCCGATTGCAGGCGCGGGACGGGCCGCAGGTCGATCCGCGCGGTGATCCCCTGCTCGCGTCCCAGGTAGGGCGTGTCCGTGTGGAAGAGGATCTGCTCGCCCCGCCGGTACTCCAGCGACAGCCCGACGCGCCGGCTCGTGTCCACCCGGCCGAAGACGCGGGAGCGCGTCTTGACGAAGTCGACGCCGCCGAACCGCTCCAGTTCCCGCCGCGTGTTGCCGGCCGCGAACATGTTCCTGAACAGCGCCAGGTTGATGCCCGCATCGGCCACCTCGTCCTGCAGGACGCCCGCGAAGTCGTAGTTGCGCCCGTAGACGAACTCCGGCCCCCAGTTGCGGAGCCAGTGCTCCGGCCACCAGCGGTAACCGCCGGTCAGGGACGTGTAGCGCTGGTCGGTGCGGCGGACGAACCCCACGTCGGTCCTGAAGCCGGGCGACAGCGCGTAGGACGACAGCGAATAGCGCAGGTTCCGGCCGCGCTTGCTGAACACGGCGTCGACGAGGTAGCCGTTCGTCTTCCCGCCCTGCTGGTCCCGGTGAGCCGTCCCCATCGCGCGGAACCCTGCCGAGTGGGTGTCGCCCAGGCGGAAGTTGGAATCCACGCCGGCGAGCCGGCTATGGCCGCCGGGCAGTTCCCGGTTGGTGAAGATGGTTCCCACGTGCGACTCGGCGTAGAGGTCGTAGCGCGCCCGGCCGACGAACGTGTTCGCGGCCGCGCCGAACATCGGATCCGCAGGGTCGTCGACGTTGCCCGGCTCCGCGTCGTTGGCGTACAGCACGCCGATGCTGGTCCGTCCGACCTTGCCGGTCAGCTTGGCGCCGTAGGCGGGATCCACGATCCGGCGGGTGTGGACCGCGGTGATCGGCGCCCGGACGTCGAAGATCTCCGCGCCTTCGAGAAAGAAAGGGCGCAGCTCCGGGTAGAACAGTGCGAAGCGCTGGTTGACCTCTATCTGCGGCAGGTCCGATTCGACCTGGGAGAAGTCGGGATTGAACGTGACGTCCGCGGTGAGGTTGGACGTGACGCCGTACTTCAGGTTGACGCCGCCCTCCGGCGACGGGTCCCGGTCGTGGAAACGGCCGGTCGCACGGTCGAGCGCCCCGAAGCGGATCGTCGTGAACGTCGGCAGGATCTCCAGGTTGTGGCTGCGCGAGAGGTCCGTCATCCCCTCGAGGACCCCCATCTGGGGCAGAAACCCGGCGACGTCGCGCGAAGTGGGCGACCAGACGTCGGCCTCGTCCCGGCCGCCGATGATGCGGGCGATCTGCAGTCCCCAGCGGTGCGGGACGCCCGCCTCCCGGCGCGGATAGCGGAGGCTCTTGAAGGGAATCGCCAGCTCGGCGACGAAGCCGTCGTCGACCAGCTCGGCCGCCGAGTCGAACAGGACGTCCCAGGAGGCGTCGCCGCGCGGCACCCCGAAGCGGCCGCCCCCGAGCGCGCCCGCCTGCAGGATGGCGTCTCCCTGCACGCCGTAGCCGTTCACCGTGAAGACGTAGGCCCGCTGCTGGTCGAGGAATGGATCGAAGTAGATCAGGAACAGGTCGTCGTCGATGGCCTCGTCGCGGTCCCGCCGATTCGCGCGGATCATGCCGGGGTTGGAGTAGTGCGCGTACAGGCCGACGTAGATGTTGGCGTTGTCGTAGGCGAGGTAGACGTCGCTCGGCTCGCTGGCGGGGATGCCGTCGAATGGCCGGCGCTGCACGAGCTCCGTGATGTGGGCGGCCCGGCTCCAGAGCGGTTCGTCGAGGCGGCCGTCGATCACCGGCGGCTCCGCCAGCCGCAGCGGACGCACGACGGGGCGGCCGGTCAGCGCACCGGCGTCCACCGCCCCCTCCGCGGTCCGTTGCGTCCGGGGCACGGCCTGGCCGGCGGCAGCGACCGGTAAACCGCCGGCGACGACGCAGATCGCCAGCAGTCCGTGTCCCGGGAAACGGGGCCGGCGGAGATGACGCCGACCCGGCGCCAATCGGGAGCGCAACGCGACGTCGAGGCGCCGCATCGCCGCTCGAAAGCGGCGCGCCTCGCGCCACGGGCTGCCGGCCACCGGCCGCCGCTCCAGGAGGACGTGAGCCAAAGTTGACCCCCGGCTCATTGTGGTCCACACGGCGTCGTGCGGGCCACCGGCGGAGCCCGATCCGGATCTCTGACGATGAGGGTCGCGCTCGACGCCAATCGATACGGTGCAACGAGCCATCCACATGTGAGAAGATGCCGGACGCGAAGGAATCCGCCCCTGTGCAGGGGCAGGGAGGTGCCACCGTGCAGCCGTTTCCTGCTCGCCGTCTCGCCGCCACCGGGCTGCTCGTTTGCGGATGCCTCCTGCTCGCCGCCGCCGCCTCCGGCCAGGCCCGGCAGCGCACGACCGCGATCAGCGGTGTGCCGGCCCTGCAACCCCCGTCCGAGCCGGTGGTGCTGTACAGCAACGACGTGCCCCGGCTCCGCGTCGTCCCGATCACCACCGGACTCTCCCACCCGTGGGGCCTCGCGTTCCTCCGCAACGGCGACATCCTGGTGACGGAGCGCAACGCGGGCGCCCTGCGGGTCATTCGCAACGGCGTGCTCGACCCGCGACCCGTCCCCGGCGTCCCGGAGGTCTATACCGGAACCCGGCTGGCCGGCCTGATGGACGTCGCCGTGCACCCGGAGGACGACCGGCTGGTCTACCTGACCTACTCGAAGCCGGCGGAGCAGGACGGGAGACGCGGCGCCGTGATCGCGCTGGCGCGCGGGCGTCTCGACGCCGGCGCGCTGACCGAGGTGCGCGACGTCTTCGTGTCCGAGGGATTCGGCCGCGGGGTGGCGGCGTCGCGGGTCACCTTCGGTCCGGACGGCAAGCTCTACATGACGATCGGCGGCGCCATCCGCTCGCGGACGACGGGTCTGCGGGCGCAGGATCCGGGCACCCACGTCGGCAAGGTCCTGCGGCTGAACGAGGACGGCGCCGCGCCGGACGACAACCCCTTCGTCGGCGAGCCCGGCTATCTGCCCGAGATCTACTCGCTGGGCCACCGGAACCAGCTCGGCCTGACCTTCCACCCCGGCAACGGCACGCTCTGGGCCAGCGAGAACGCCCCGCAGGGCGGCGACGAGGTCAACGTCATCCTCCCCGGCCGCAATTACGGCTGGCCGATCGCCTCCGACGGCCGGGAGTACACCGGGGTGCGGGTGTCGGACACGCCGTGGCTCGCGGAGTTCGAACGCCCGGAGATCCTGTGGTGGCCGTCCATCGCGCCCTCGGGCCTGACCTTCTACGACGGCGAGCACTTCCCGGCGTGGCGCGGCAACCTCTTCGTCGGCTCGATGACCGTCGGGCGGATGCAGCGGACCGGGCATCTCGAGCGGATCGTCTTCAACCGGCGCGGCGAGGAGATGGGGCGCGAGTGGCTGCTGGCCGATTTGAAGCAGCGGATCCGCGACGTCCGGCAGGGTCCGGACGGCTATCTCTACGTGCTGACGGAAGAGGACAACGCCGCGCTGCTGCGCATCGAACCGGCCCGGGCCATTACCGGGCTGCCGGGGAGCGTCCAGCCGCACCGCCGCCTGCGCGAGCCGCGCATCCCGCCGCTGCCGGCTGCCGAGTGGACCGACGCGCAGCGGGCGGCGGTGGACCGCCATGCGCCGGACGGGAACCCGGGCAACGCCATCCGGACGCTGGTCCGCGTGCCGGCCCTGGCCGACCGGATCTTCCCGTTCATGCACTACGTCGCGAACGGGTCGACGCTGCCGCCGCGGCACCGCGAGATCCTGATCCTGCGGACGGCGTGGCTCGCGCAGAACGCCAACCTCTGGGCCGAGCACGCCGGGCGGGCGGCGGAGGCCGGACTGACGCCGGAGGAGATCTTCTCGATCGCCGAGGGGCCGTCCCAGGAACGCTGGGAGCCCTTCGAGAACACGCTCGTCGGCCTGGCGGACCAGTTGTTCGGCGACTCGTCGGTCACCGGCGAGACCTGGGATCTGCTCTCGGCGGAGTACGACGTCCACAACCTGATGGACGCGGTCGCGACGGTGGCCGACACTACGACCGTGTCCATCCTGTTCAACGCGCTCGGCATCCAGCCCGACGACGATACGACGGCGCGACTGCCGGTGGACGACGTCGCCTACCGGGTCGTGGTGCCCGCCCGCGAGCCGCCGCTGGCGGCCCCGCGCGTCGAACCGGTCGCAGGTCCGGGGCTGCGCGTCTCCCGCACGTTCCGCCGCCACCCGGCGCTGGCCGACGCCTGGAACACGAATCCCGGCTACGTGATGAACCCGGAGCGCTCGGGGCTGTCGCCGCACGATCGGGAGCTGCTCATCCTGCGCACCGGGTGGAACACGCAGTCCGTCTACGAGTGGGCCAAGCACGTGGGCAGCGTCGGCCGGGCGCGCGACCACGGCCTGGATCCGCACTGGATCGCCCAGGGCCACGACGCGGCGGGCTGGAACGCCAACGAGCGGACGCTCATCGACGCCGCCAACGAGATGTACCGCGACACGACCGTCTCCGACGACGCCTGGGCCGCGCTGGCCGAGCGCTACACCGAGCACCAGATGCTGAGCATCGTCGCCACCGCCGCCCGCTACCGGAAGGTGTCGATGATCCTCAACGCGCTCGGCGTGCAGCCGCTGCCGGACGACGAGCGGTTCCCGGTTCTCGCGGGGTACTAGCGTGCTGCCTCGGAAATACGCATCGTAATTCGTTGGACGCTTTGGCGAGGATCGATTGCGGATTCGCAGTCCTGAACGGCGAGGATTCTGCATCGAACTTGCGAGACAGGACACTAGTAGGTTGGCAGCCGGTGCGCCACCGTCACCTCAACCACCAGCGCTACACGCTCGCGGCGCTCGACGACGTGATCGCGCGCGGCCGCTGGTCCGACTGGGCCGATCTGCGCCGAGCCCTGCGCGCCGATGTATCCCTGGCGGACCGGATCGAGCGCATCTGTCTCGCTAATATCCGGGATCCCTACGCTCAGCGCCACCATTTCTGGATGCACTATGTCCGAGCGCACCGCCGACGGGACGCCTGAATGGGAGCGGGTGCTCTCGGCGGCCGCGCGCCTGCAGGCGCTGCTGCCCGACGCCGTGCTCGTGGGCGGAACGGCGGCCGGTATTCACGCGCGGCACCGAACCTCCCATGATGCCGACCACGTTCTGACCGACCTCCGTTCACGCTTCGACGATGTCCTGGGACAACTGGAATCCGTGGCGGGGTGGAAGACCGCTCGCACGAACCGGCCCGTCCTGATCCTCGGGAGCCTCGACGGCATCGAGACCGGGGTTCGACAGCTCATTCGGGCAGAGCCACTGGAGACGACGAACCTTCACGTCCGAAATCAGCAGATCACGATTCCCACCGAGGCGGAGATCCTCCGCATCAAGGGCTTCCTCCTGCTGCGCCGCAACGCCACCCGCGACTACGTCGACTTCGCCGCACTCGCCGACCGGATCGGCGACACGGCGACCGCAGCAGCCTTCGAGCGCTTCGACAGGCTGTATCCGCAGGACAGTGGCGAATCGACTCTGCAGCAGATGCTCGCCCAGCTCGCGAACCCGAAGCCCTACGACCTCGACAGCACCAATCTGTCCGAATACAACGACCTCGAAACCCGCTGGCACGAATGGAAGGCCATCCGTGCGGTCTGCGTCGCCGCCTCTACCGTGATCTTCGATCACGTGTGTGACCTACAGGAGCGATGAAGGACACTCGCGCCTGCGAGTCGCGGCATGAGGACGTGCCGGCAGTGGCGCTTGCGCTACGGACGCTCAGCGGTCGCGAAATCGAGATAGCGGCGGCCGAGGACGACCGTCGACCGGGCGACCGCGCGGTAGCGGCCGTCCGGTGCCTCCCTGGCGATCTCCGCGGACCGGGGCTCGGCCGGCAGCTCGGGTCCGTCACGGAATGCCTCGGTCAACGGCCGCCCGGCCATGGTCGGCGCGGCGGCCAACCCGAGCAGGTAGAGAAACGTGGGAGCGAAGTCGACGTTGGACGTCGGCAGTGCGACCTCGATCCCGGACTGCAGGGCCGGACCGGCCGCGATCAGTGTGTTGTGGACGTCGTAGGGGCTCGTGCTGCCGTGGCCCGCCGTGCCGCCCGCCGCCGACGTCCCGCGGTAGCCGTACTCGTTCTCCGCATCCGTCCACGCCGGTGAGTAGAGGATGTCGGCGGAGCGGGCATGATCCCAGCGCGCGGCGTCGAACGCCAGGGTGCCGGGCGCGTGCGCGTCTCTCGTGAAGATGGCGCCCACCCGGTCCGAGCCCTGCAGCGCCGCGACGATCCCCGCCACCGCGTCGGGGTCGCCGTCGCGCACGTAGATCGCGCCGCTGCCGGCGACGATGCGCGGCGACCCGTCCGGCAGCGCGCCGGCGAAGGGGGCGAGCAGGGCGTCGAGGTCGACGGCGCCGGTGTGCGTCGAGAACCCGTGGTCGGAGGTCACCCAGATGTTGAACGCGTGAAGACGGCCCGCAACGCGCAGGCCGTCCTGGATGCGGCCGATCTCCTCGTCCACGGCCCGGAGCGCCGCCACCGAGGTCGGGTGTCCGATGCCGTTGGCGTGGGCCGTCGTGTCGGGATCGCTCAACCACAGGACGGTCACCGCCGGATCGACGTGGTCGAGCCCGACCTCGAGGAACGCGTCGACGATGTACCGGTTGCGGTCGCGGTTGGGCATGGCGGCTGGCGGCGGCGGACCGAGCCGCTCCTGCACCGCCTCGCCGAGCGTCTCCGGCAGCGCGTACTCGTAGTGGATGATGCCGCCGCCGGCCACGCGGTGGTTCAGCAGGTACGACGACCCGCTCGAACCGGCGCTGGCCGCCAGCAGCCGCAATCCGGCGCTCTGCAGCCGTTCGCCCAGCGTGGGCGCGGTCAGCAGGCGCCCCGCTTCGGCCTCCTCGACCCGCAGCAGGTTGTCCCGCTCGCCGGTGCTCAGGAACCGTGCGGCGTCGACCGCCGGAAAGAAGACCGCGTTGCCCATCAGCCCGTGCGTCTCCGGGTAGGCGCCGGTGGAGATGGAGGCCGCGTTGACCCGCGTCACGGTCGGATAGACCGCGTGGTGGTCGGTGAAGACGACGCCGCGTTCGCCGAGCGCATGCAGGTTCGGCAGCAGCTCCGGCGTGACGTAGTCCGGCCGCAGCCCGTCGAGGACGATCAGCAGATGCCGCTGCTCCGTGCGGTCGGGCGGCTCCTGCTCGGGTTGGGCCGCGGAAGGCCCGCATCCGACGCCGAGGCACACCAGCACGGCCGGAAGCGCAGCCGCGGGACGGGACTCGCGCATGATGCCGCAGTATAGCAACGCCACGTCGCACGTTCCCGCGTAGCGCCGGACCTGCCCGCGCTGCGACGGCCGAAACCCGACTCATCACCTCGTGATCTCACGGTCCCCCCAACAATCTATAATCGACTAATGGCCATGCCGAACCCGTCCCGGCCGCCCCTGCCCGCCACGTCGCTGCGGGTCGACCCGCTCACGCCGACCATCGGGGCCGAAGTCTCCGGCATCGATCTGACCCGGCCCCTCGACGACGCGACGCTGGCCGAGTTGAAAGACGCCTGGGCGCGCCATCTGGTTCTCTTCTTCCGCGATCAGGATCTCACGTTCGAGCAGCACAAGGCGCTCGGCCGCCGCTTCGGCGATCTGCACATCCACCCGGCCGCCCCGAAGGACGCCGAGCACCCGGAGATCCTCGTCGTCCACGGCGACGACAAGGTCGAGTTCGTGGCGGGAAGCCTCTGGCACTCCGACGTCTCCTGCGACGTCGAGCCCCCGATGGCGAGCATGCTGCGCATCGTCCAGGTGCCGTCCTGCGGCGGCGACACCCTCTTCGCCAGCATGTACGCCGCCTACGAGGGACTGTCGGACCGCATGCAGCGGTTCCTCACCGGACTGACTGCGGTCCACGAGGGCGAGCAGTACTACCGGGGGCGGTACGGCGCCGGCGACCTCCGGGACGGCGACTACCCGTCGGCCGAGCACCCGGCCATCCGCACCCACCCGGTCACCGGGAAACCCGCGCTGTATGTGAACCAGGGGTTCACGACGCGCCTCAAGGACCTGCCGCCCGCCGAGAGCGACGCGGTGCTGGCGTTCCTGTTCAAGCACTGCGCGCAGCCGGACTACCACTGCCGCTTCCAGTGGCGGGAGAACTCCGTCGCCTTCTGGGACAACCGCTGCACCCAGCACCTGGCGATCTGGGACTATTACCCCGAAACCCGCCACGGCTACCGGGTCACCATCAAGGGCGACGCGCCGTTCTACGATCCCGACCGCGGGCAGTGAACTCCCAGTGCGACTCTATATCTCGACACCGGGTCGATTGACGAGACTCCCGTCCTGACTGAAGCATGATGGCCGCCGTCCCCGGAAACGCGTCGAACAGTGCTGACTTGACATCGACATGCTGGTCGAAGACGGCAAACCAGACAGAGAAGAACCCATAGCCTGCGGCGGCGGCAAGCACGTAAGCCAGCGCATCATCCGATCCTCCCGCCGCTTCGAAACTCGCACGGCAACGCTCCGCCACGGACCACACCGATTCCCGGTCTCCAACGCTCATCCCGTTTCGCCGGCGCCGACCACCCAGGAGCGCCGTGCCTGTCCAGTCCGACAAGGGCGATCAATGCCTGTACGCGTCGCTGCAGTTCAAGGCTCGAACCTCCTGCAGGTCGAACGAAGCCGCCCCGCGAATATGCCAGCGCAAGCATCGTATTGTGTCTGTCCGGCCACAGGATGTCGTCATCGGCAACGTCCGCATCGCCCTTGATCGAATTGCAGTTGGCGCAACCGAGCAGAAAATTGTTCCAGTCCACCTCGCGATCCGGATGCAGGCTCTTGGGAGCCTTGTGTTCGACCGCCAAGCCGACCGGCAACCTTCTCTCACAGTAGCTGCAGTACTTCCCCAGCCTGTCCTCCAGGTCGCCAATGGCGTCCCCATAGTTTGCGTACCCTCGAGGCGCAGCTCCCCGGTCCACCGGTCTCACGTTCCGCCGGCCTTCTGTCGGGCGAGTGCTTCGAGTTTCAGAATCGCGGTGAGGCCCGGGTTGGCGGAGTACCTCTCGGCAATCGCGCGGTACGCCGCCTCCGCTTCCCGCAGTTCCTCCTCCGTACAGTCCGCACCGCCCCGCAGCAACGAGAAGTACCGTTCGGTGGCCGCCGCCAGTTCCCGAGCCATGAGGCTCTGCTGAGGAACATCGACTTCCTGGATGTCTTCCGCGATATCTTCGATAGACCGATTCGCATATTCGACCAGCGGCGGTCCGCTCCGATCCAGTGTCCGCAATTCACCCGCCTCCAGGGATTGAATGAGGAAAGGGAATGCGACGTGCAGACGAACTGGATCTTCGGAAAAGTCTCCTTCAGGTCACGAACCACCCTCCGTTGCCATTTCGGGTGCAGATGCACGTCGATCTCATCGATCAGGACGACGCCGGGCGTCTGCTGCAGCACCGGCGGAACGTCACCATCGTCCAGGGGAACATCCGACACGAGGCCCATTCTGCATGACAGCCTTGGTCGCGACGTCGGCGACCAGCGCGACCATCATTCGCTGCCCCGCGCTCAGGTTCGTGAACGGCTGCGCCTGGCCCTCGATGGACAGAACGATCTCCTCTCGATCACCGTCGTACCAGAGATCGTCGGCATCGGGCACGCACCGAACAATGGCGTGTTTGACGATTTCGTACCCCGGCCTCCAGCGCCCGGCCCGGTTGGCGGAGGCCATCGCCTCGCGCTGAAACCAGATTCTCAGATCACCCAGGCGGATGCGTTCTTCGAAGCAATCGTGTAGGATGCCTCCCAACGGCGGGCAGGGCCGCGCGCCTTGATACCCGTGGAGCTTCGGGCTCGCGACGGAAGCCACGCGCGACCCGCCCCGTAGTAGGCGATTACCGGACTCGGAACGTTCCCGCCCGCACCGTCTCGCGAGAAGTGCTTATCGATGATGCGCAGGGCCTCGGTGATGGACACGGGCTTGCACTCGACGAACTGCGGCCGGTCGCCGGCCTGCATCAGGTCGAGGCGAATCTCCTTGGGAAGGATGTTCCTCCCGCTGTTCGCGAGCATGGAATCGGGCGGTCTGACGAGCCAGACCCCGGCCGCGACCGCCAGCGCGTCCAGAATCGTCGTCTTTCCGGCGCCGTTGTCGCCCACCAACAGGGTAAAGCGAGGATGCAACTCCAGCGTGTAGTCGGCGAAGCGCTTGAAGTTCCGTATCCGGATTCGATCGACTCTCATATCCCGCTCTATTTCGTGAAGCTCCCTTCCGCCGCCCGGCCTCGCGGACATGCGGCATCTCGGACATCAACGACTCTCGTCGATTATTCGCGGATGTTTCCCGAAAGGCAATCGCACGACGCCGACCGACCTCCGCGCCTTCAGGGATCCGGGGCACCTGATTGCCGCCGCCGGGTGCGATACTGAATCGGTGGATGATGTCCGTCCTTCGGCGCCACCGGCCCGGTGCCGGCTCGAACCCAGGCGGTGACCGGACCGGCAATGCGCGTACCCGAGCGAGGTGAGCACATGAGGCAGACGCCTGGATCGGCTCCTGCGCAAGACAGGCCGTACCTGCTCGGCACCGATCCCGAGGAAGGGCGACGCCTCGAGACGCAGCACCGCCTCTGGGCGGAGGCGGCCCACGACATCTGGGATCGGGCGGGGTTCGGGCCTGGCGATCGGTTGCTCGATCTGGGCTGCGGCCCGGGATTCGCGGCCGTCGAACTGGCGGAGCGCGTCGGCGCCGGAGGGCGGGTGCTGGCGGTGGACGAGTCGGCGCGCTTCATCGGGACGCTGGTCCAGGAAGCGAACCGGCGCGGGCTCGACCAGCTCACGGCGCGCGTGGAACGGGTGGAGACGTTGCGGATCGAACCCGATTCCCTCGACGGCGCCTTCGCGCGCTGGCTGTTCTGCTTTCTTCCCGATCCCGCCCCGGTCCTCGAACGGGTGGTCTCCGGCCTGCGGCCCGGCGGCCGGCTCGTGGTCTGGGACTACCTGAACTACCACGCCACGACGCTGCATCCGCGGAGTCCGGCGTTCGACCGCGTGCTCGCGGCGGTGTACGAGAGCTGGCGGCGCACCGGAGGCGACCTGAACGTCGGCGGGCGGCTGCCGGGCCTGATCGCGGGAACCGGCTGCCGCGTGCTCGATCTCGTCCCGCTGGCGCGTTTCGCCCGCCCCGGCGCGGCGTTGTGGGAGTGGCCGACCAGCTTCTTCTTCGGCTACGCGCCGCGGCTGGTCGAGGCCGGACTGCTGACCGAAGCAGAACGCCGGGCGTTCGAGGCCGAGTGGCGCGAGCGCGAGCAGGAACCCGGCGCATTCCTGTCGACGCCGCCGATGGTCGGGATCATCGCCGAGAAACGATAGCCGACAGTCGGACCGGAATCTCGACGTGCGCCGGCGGCGAAACCGATTGGCGGCAACAGCCGACTGTGCAACACTAGCAATTCTAGCTGTGTCCTGCGGCGAGCCCTGGACCGTCATCGGCTCCCGCTGAGGCCGTCGGACAACGAATCCAAGGAGAGGACGATGAGCCATCGCATGCTTGCGGCGTGGGCGGTCGTGATCGCGCTCGGCTTCATGGCGCCGGTTTCCGTCGCCGGACAGAGTCAGGCGGAGGACGCGGCGGACACGGCCTCGACGTGGACGATGCCGCGTCTGCCCGACGGCCAGCCGGACCTGCAGGGCTACTGGACGACCCAGACCTTCACGCCCCTGGAGCGTCCCGAGTACCTGGACGACCGCGAGTTCTTCAGCGCAGAGGAGGCCGCCGCGCTGAACGCGCAGTTGACAGCCGAGGGCGTCGATCCGTCGGCGCGCAACGCCGTCGAGATCGAGGATCCGGAGGAAAGGGAGCGGCGGTTGTACCAGGTCAACCGCGACCCTTCCTACGTCCACTACGACAACGAGATCTGGCTGCGCACGCCGGTGCCGAAGGGCCTGTCGACCCTGCGCACCTCGCTGATCACGGATCCGCCGAACGGAAGGATCCCGCCCCTGACGCCGGAGGCGGCGGACAAGCTGGCCGCCGAGGCCGCGGCGCGGCGGTTGCCAAGCGCCTTCGACAGCCACCTGCACCGGCCGCTGCCCGAGCGCTGCATCGTCTGGTCGCACGAGGGCCCGCCGAACCTGCCGCCGGCCTACAACGACATCCACCAGATCTTCCAGACCGCGGACTTCGTGGTGGTGTTCACGGAACTGACCACCAACCCGCCGCGCATCATCCCGATCGACGGGCGGCCGTTCATCTCCCGCAAGATCGGGCAGTGGGCCGGCGATTCGCTGGGCCGCTGGGAGGGCGACACGCTGGTCGTCGAGACGAGAAACTTCAACGAGCGGCGGCGCTACCGGGGGGCCACCGAGCAGATGACCGTGGTGGAGCGCTTCACGCGCGTCGCGGACGACCGCATCCGCTACGAGTTCACGATTGAGGACCCCAACACGTGGATGCGCCCGTGGAGCGCCGAGGTCCCGATGGTGGCGACCAAGGGCCCGCTCTACGAGTACGCCTGCCACGAGGGCAACCACGACATCCGGCACATCCTGGAGATCTACCGGAATCTGGAGAAGCAGGCGGCGGCCAAGGCTGCGGCCGAGTCGAAGTAGGGGCGGCGATCGCCGCCAACGCGCGCCTGCCAAAGGCTGGCTCTGCGCGGCGTCCCGGCGGGTTGTCGTTTCCTGCCGCACGTTCCGCTTCCGGCATCGACGCCGTGAGCGTCGCTAACGCAACCGGATGGTCATGTTGGGACGGTCGACCGGCGCAGCGTCGAACCAGCGCGCCGTGACCGTCTTCGTTTCGGTGTAGAAACGCACGGCCTGCTTGCCGTAGACGTGCTGGTCGCCGAAGAACGAGTCCTTCCAGCCCGTGAACGAGAAGAACGGCAGCGGCACCGGAATCGGGACGTTGATGCCCACCTGCCCCACCTGGATTTCGCGCTGGAACCGGCGCGCGGCGCCGCCCGACGACGTGAAGAGGGACACGCCGTTGCCGTACGGATTGGCGTTGACCAGGTCTATGGCGTCGTCGAGCGTCTCCACCTCGGAGGTGACCAGCACCGGGCCGAAGATCTCGTCCCGGTAGATCGACATGTCGGGTTTGACGCCGGCGAACAGCGTCGGGCCGACCCAGTTGCCGTCGGGGTAGCCGGGCACCTCGCAGCCGCTGCCGTCCAGCAGGCATCCGGCGCCCTCGGCCTTGCCGCGCTCTATGCAGCCCAGTATCCGCTCCCGCGCGGCGCGGGTGATCTGCGGGCCGTAGGCCGCGCTCTCGTCGTCCCAGGGCCCGGGACGCACCGCCGCCATCGCCGCCTTCAGGTCCTCCAGCCAGTCCGCCGCCCCGCCCACCAGCACCGCGGCGCTGATCGCCATGCAGCGCTGGCCGGCGGCGCCGCAGGCGGCGCCCACCAGGCTGGCGATGGCCTGCTCCCGGTTGGCGTCGGGCAGGATCACCAGGTGGTTCTTGGCGCCGGCCAGGGCCTGGACCCGTTTTCCGTTCGCGGCGGCCCGGGCGTAGATCGCCCTGGCGACCGGCGCCGAGCCGACGAAGCTGACGGCGCGCACGTCCGGGTGTTCGAGCAGGGCTTCGACCTGTTCCCTGCCGCCGTGGACCACCTGCACCAGCCCGTCCGGGGCGCCGGCCTCGGCCAGCAGCTCCATCAACCGGTTGGGGACCAGCGGATCCTGCTCTGAGGGCTTCAGCACGAAGGTGTTGCCGCAGGCGACGGCCAGTGGAAACATCCACAACGGCACCATGGCCGGGAAGTTGAACGGCGTGATGCCGGCGCACACCCCGACGGGCTGCACCAGGCTGTAGGTGTCGATGCCCCGGGCGACGTTCTCCACCGTCTCGCCCATCATCAGCGAGGCGACGCCGCAGGCGTGCTCCGCCACCTCGATGCCGCGCCAGACCTCGCCCCGCGCATCCTCCCAGGTCTTGCCGGTGTCCCGGCACAGAAGCCGGGCAACGTCGTCCTGGTTCTTCTTCAGGACGTCCTGGTAGGCGAACAGCAGCCGCGCCCGCTCCGGCGTCGGCACGTCGCGCCAGCGCCGGAAGGCCGCCTTCGCTCCCTGGACCGCGCGGTCCACCTCGTCGGCGGTGGCGAAGGGCACCTCGCAGAGCACCTCCTGGGTGGCCGGATCGGTCACGTCGATGCCGCCGGCGCGGCTGTCGACGAATCGACCGTCGATGAAGAGCTCGAGCTTCTTGTTCATGGCGACAGTCTGACGGACAGGGGACGGAGTTGGAAGGCGCATCGCGAGCTTCTCCCCGCGGGGTCAGCCGATGGCGGCGGCGCGACCGTCGTACGCCCGACGCACCTCGTCCACGATGATGTCGAGCCCCCGCTCGGTCCGCTCCCGGTCGTCGGCATAGCTGATGCGGATGCACTCGCGCTTGTGCGGCCAGTCGTCGTCGTCGAGCCCCGGAAAGAAGTAGTGGCCGGAGACGACGACGACCTCGCGCTGCTTGAGCCGTGCGTAGAGCGCGGCGTTGGTGATGGGGAGCCCCGGCATCCAGAGCCACAGGAAGAAGGCGCCCTCCGGTTTGTGGATTCGAACCGGGTAATCGCTCAGCCCGGCGCGGAGCCGATCGACGGCGCGGGCGGCGCGCCCGGCGTAATGGGGCCGGATGACGTCGCGGACCAGTGCGAGCAGCGCGCCGCTTTCGATGAGCTCGGTGGCCAGCGCGGGGCCGAGCCTCCCCGGCGACAGGCAGAAGACGGCGGTGGCGGCGGCCAGCGCCTCGATGATCTCCTCGTTCGCGATCACGATGCCGGTGCGGAATCCCGGCAGTCCGAGTTTCGACAGGCTCATGCAGACGACCATGTGCTCGTCCCACATCGGCGTGGCTTCGCCGAACACGATACCCGGGAACGGCGCGCCGTAGGCCGTGTCCAGGATGAGGGGCGCGCCGCGGGCGCGGGCGACCGCGCCGAGCCGTTCGACCTCCGCGTCGGTGACGACGTTGCCGGTCGGGTTGGTGGGACGCGAGACGCAGATCGCGCCGACGTGCTCGACCTGGTCGAGCCCCTCGAAGTCCACCCCGTACTTGAAGAGCTTGTCGTCGAGCTCCTGGATGGTGGAGCGGCGTGCGGTGAAGAGACCGGGCGTGAAGCCGACGTCCGCATAGCCGATGTACTCCGGCGAGAGCGGCAGCAGGATGCGCCGCGCCGCCCGGCCGTCGCCCATCGGCCCCGCCAGGAGGTTGAACAGCGGCAGGAAGGCGGACTGACTCCCGTTGGTGAGCGCGACGTTGCGCGCAGTGATCTCCCAGCCCACCTCGCGCTGGAGGAATCCGGCGAGGGCCCCGGCGAAGTTCCGGTCGCCGTCCGGTCCGCCATACGAGCCGATCGCCTGCTCGAACGTCCCTTCGCGCCGCAGCAGTTTCTGCATGTGGCGGCGAAAGATCGCCTCGGCGGCCGGGATGAAGCTCGGATTCCCGCCCCCGAGATTCAGGATCGCGCCGCCGGCCGCCGCGACGTCGCCGAGATCGTCCATCAGCGACCGCGTGCCGGAGTCGCCGAGCAACCGCCGCCCGAACGCCGAAACCTCCATGTCCTACGATAGAACGAACCGGGGCCGTGCTGCCCGGAGCTGCCCGGCTACGAGCTCGTCACGCGTACCACGTGGGCCACACGCCCCGATCGCGGAGACAGCGACCTGCCGCCGACCGTCTGGAAGGTGCGCCTGCGTCGAAACCACCCGCCCGGGGACGCCGTCAGCGCGCGAGCAGCTCCGACGGCCGGTGCAGCACGTAACGCACCAGCCGCCGCCGGCTGACCTCGCCCGCGTAGATGTTGCCGCTGAAGTCGACGCCCAGGAACTCGATGCCCGCGCCGACGTCCTCGTCGTGCTGGGGAATGAAGTGGGTCACCCAGGCCTGCTCGGTCTTCAGGTCGCCGATCCGTACGCCCTTCTCCCAGCCGAGGTTGCTGCGCCAGTTGTCGGGGGGACCCTGGCGGACCATGCCGGACAGGCCGTCGCCGGCGTAGAGGATGTCGTTGCGGTCGATGAACAGGCCGCTCGGCTTGCCGTAGTGGGTCCAGATGTAGAGGAGGTCGCCGTCGGAATCGAACACCTGGATGCGGCTGTTGCCGCGGTCGGCGACGTAGACCCGGCCCCGCGAGTCCATCTTGATGTCGTGCGGATCGCTGAAGCGGGCCGCCTCCTTGCTCTCCGAGCCGACCCCGCCGCCGACCGCCAGCAGGAACGCGCCGTCGCTCGAGAACTTGACGATCCGGTTGTTGCCGCCGCGGTGCCCGTCCGACACCCAGATGTCGCCGCCGGGAGCGACCACCACGCCCGACGGCCCGTTGAAGTGGTGCTCGTCGTCGCCCCAGACGCCCGCCTCGCCCAGCCGCATCACCACCTCGCCCCGCTGGTTCAGCTTCAGCACCTGATGCCCGATGCCGATCTGCTCGCCCGGCGTCGCCCGCGCGTCGCCGTGCGACCCGCCCTCGGTGACCCACAGGAAACCTTCGTGGTCGAGGAAGAAGCCGTGCGGGAAGCCGAACAGCCCGGCTCCGAAGCTGTCGACCAGGTTGCCCTCCAGGTCGAACTTCATGATCGGGTCCAGGTCGGACCCGGCGCACTGGTTCGCGCCGCAGCGGTCGAGGATCCACAGATGCTCGCCGTCCGGATCGGGGAAGACGCCGCTCACCGTGCCCATCACGCGCCCTGCGGGCAGCTTCTCCCAGCCGAGCGTCGCCCGGTACGGGTTCGTGGTCGACGACTGAGCCTGGACGTCCGCGCCGGTCCCGATCATCAGCCCCGCCAGCGCGATCGACGCTGCTGCGACTGGGAGAACCAAATCACGTCGAACTGCTCTCGGCATTGGATCTCTCCTTCTCCACCGCGGCCGGGAGAACGACGCGCACCCGCGGCGGCGCGCTACGCAATATTAGCGCCCCCTGCCGGTGCGTGCTCGATGCCTGCTACGCGCGGGTCCAGCCCAAGTCCGTTACGATTGGCGGACGACGCGGCGCCCCGGACGCTCTCCCGCGGCCGCCCGCCGGCCGGCCACTATTCACCGTGTCCGCGTTCAGCGGGGTGCACGGGGACCGTCCTCCACCCGACAGCCGGCCGTACGGTTCGGCGAGCCGGCGATCGTTATCCTGTAGTGGGCGTGGAACTCCGAAAACTCGTTCTCGAACGGTACAAGGGCTACGCCCGGCGAGCCAACGTGGAGCTCGCTCCGCTGACCATCCTCGTGGGGCCCGACAACTCCGGCAAGACCGCGCTCGCCCAGGCGATTCAGTTGCTGGCAGGAGGTCTGTCTCCCACGGGCGGCGATGCGCGGGAGCCGCTTCCGCTGGAGTCCGGCGGTATCCGGCACGGGGAGACCTTCGAGGATCTGGTGACGGGGCGCGCCGTGCATGGCCGGTTGCAGCTCTCCGTCACCTTCGCGGGCGAACGCAGCGAATTGTCGCTTGCCGCCACCGTCACGAACGCGGTGGGGCCGGGACGGCCGTCCGAGCGGCAGATTTCCGATTGGCGGCTGCGACGCGGCGACCGTGAGATCGTCGCCGAAAAGACAGGGATTCAGTGAAACGTCCGACTATCGGATTTCCGTATCGGAGACGCAGCCGCGCGTTCGACCGGTAGCTTGGCGAGGGTTGGTCCCCCGACGACCGGACGAGCTTGCGGAGTGGGTCGGCTCGCAAATCGACGCCCTCAAGACCTGGTCCGCCGGTGTTCGCCACCTGCGTTGCCCGCGGCGCCTTCTCCCGTCGCCGTTTCTCGCGGCGGAACAACCGCCCGCAGGTATCGGCTCCGATGGGCGCGATACGCCGCTGGCCCTGGCGGCGGACGATGCGTTGCGGGAATCGGTTCGCAGTTGGTAACGCAAGACGTTCGGCGTGCGCATCGACGTCGTTGCGCAGGGCAGCTACTTCGATCTGGTGACGGGAACGCCGTTCCGGGACGACGACGTGCGCATCGGGCAATCGGGCCGCGGACTCTCTCACGTGCTGCCGGTCGCGGTCACCGCGGTGTCCGCGCGCAGGGCGGGCGCCGGCGTCGACGTCATCGAGCACCCCGAGGCCGAACTCCATCCGGCGGCGCACGCGGAGATCGCCGAGCTCCTGCTCGAGAACCTCGCCGGGCCCGAACGACCCCTGATCGTCGAGACGCATTCGGAAATGGTGCTGCTCCGCGCACGGCGCTGGGTCGCGGAGGGACGGCTGCCGGCCGAGCATGTGCTGGTCTACTGGATTCACGCGGAGCCGGCGCGCGGATCCATGTTGGAGAAGATCCGAATACGCGAGAACGGTGAGATGGAGATCTGGCCGGACGGCGTCTTCATCGAGGATTACGAGGAGATCCTGGCCATCCGCCGCGCCGCCAGGGGCAAGGCCAAGGTATAGATCGGCGTGCGCATCGTGATCGACGTCAGCGCGGCGAACGATCCGGACGCCCACGAGTGGCTGGACCGCATCCTGTACCGGTTCACTCCTGTCCCGACTGGGAACCGACGCGGTGGGTTACGTGTGGTCCAACCCGATCCGAGCGACCTGGTTTCCAGTCCTGCGAACCGGATGTTCGTGGATCCAAAACATGTGGGACAGGCGCTCGGCGCGCTGGCGGCACTGGATGACGACGCACTGGGGACGCTGCTGCCGACGCACGGCTTTCCTGCCGACTGCATCGACCGGTTGCGAAAAGATGACCGGGCGGGCTTCATCGAAGCGCGGCTGGAATCCCTGATAGCAGGCGAGAGGCAGTTCATGACGGAACGGGGCGTGAAGCTGCCGACGGAACGGACAGCGGCGAGATCGCCGACAGCGAGACCTCCGACGACGAGTGATCTGATTTCCTGATGGCCAAGGTCGGTCACCTGCAGGGCCGACCGGATCTCCGCTACGATTGGCGGACACCATGGCGCCCCGGATTCACTCCTACCGCCGCCCGCCGGCCGGCCACGATCCGCCGAACGACGTGCCGGCGTACCGCTCCACCGCGCTGCGCCATCCCTCGCGGCCGCTGGTGGTGATCCCGCAGACGCTGTCCGAGATCACCGGTCCCGTCTACGGCTACGGGCCGGTCGGACCGCTGGACGACGACCTGACCCGGCAGCACGCCGGCGAGCCGCTCGGCGAGCGCATCGTCATCGCCGGCCGCGTGCTGGACGAGGACGCACTTCCCGTGCCGGAGACCCTGGTCGAGATCTGGCAGGCGAACGCCGCCGGCCGCTACGCCCATGCGCAGGACACGCACGACGCGCCGCTCGATCCCAGCTTCACCGGCGCGGGCCGCATGCTCACCGACAAGGAGGGACGCTTCCGGTTCACGACGATCCGGCCGGGCGCGTACCCCTGGGGGAACCACGACAACGCCTGGCGTCCGGCGCACGTGCACTTCTCGGTGTTCGGCCGCAGCTTCCTGACGCGGCTCATGACCCAGATGTACTTCCCCGGAGACCCGCTGCTGGCGTTCGACCCCATCTTCAACGCCGTCCCTACCGCCCGCGGCCGCGAGCGGCTGGTGGCGGCGTTCGATCTCGACGTGACCGAGCCGGGCCGGGCGCTCGGTTACCGCTTCGACGTCGTCCTGCGCGGGCGGGACGCGACCCCGCTGGAGGGATAGGCGCCCGTGGCAAAGTCCCTGCTGCCCCTCACGCCTTCCCAGACCGTCGGTCCCTTTTTCGCGATCCTCGTGCCGGAACAGGGCCGCCTCACGCTGGTTGCCGACGACACGCCGGGGCGGCGCATCGTCATCGAGGGCGCGGTCCGTGACGGCGCGGGCCGCCCGGTGCCGGATGCGCTGATCGAGATCTGGCAGGCCAACGCCGCCGGCTGGTGCAACCACCCGGAGGACACGCGCTCGGAAGGACCCGACCCGACGTTCGACGGGTTCTGCAGGGTGCATACGGATGCGGAGGGCTGCTTCTCCATCGAGACCATCAAGCCGGGCCCGGTGCCGGGCCCCGACGGCCGGCGGCAGGCGCCGCATCTCGTGGTCGGCCTGTTCGCCCGGGGACTGCTGACGAGGCTCGTCACGCGCATCTACTTCGACGACGACCCCTCGAACGCGCTGGATCCCATCCTGGCGCGCATCCCCCCCGACCGCCGGTCGACGCTCGTCGCACCGCGGCGCGAGCCGGGACGCTACGACCACGCCATCGTGCTCCAGGGACCGGGCGAGACGGTGTTCTTCGATGTCTGACAGGTCGGACCCGCGATGACGGACGGCGCGCGCCTGCCCACTCGGATGTTCGACGACAAGGACCGGGACGGCGCGCGCCTGCACGACCGGGTGCTGGGCGACGCGGACGTCGCCGCACACTTCTCGGGTCACGCCCAGCTTCAGGGAATGCTGGACGTCGAGGCGGCGCTCGCTCACGCCGAGGCGGAGGTCGGCGTGGTTCCCGCAAGCTGCGTCGCTCCCATCCAGGCCGCGGCTCGGGCGGAGCTGTACGACGGGTCTCGCCTTGCCGCCGACGCCAGGGAGACGGGAAACCCCGTGATCCCGGTGGTGCGGCACCTGACGGCGCAGGTCGCCCAGGCCGACGCCGCGGCGGCGCGCTTCGTCCATTGGGGCGCGACCAGCCAGGACATCCTGGATACCGGCCTGGTGCTGCAGCTTCGAGCGGCGGGTCCCATCGTGAGCGACCACCTGGCGCGAGGCGTACGCGCCGCAGCGGTTCATGCCCGCCGCTACGCCGATGCGACCATGGCCGGCCGTACCTGGCTGCAACAGGCGACGCCGGTGACCTTCGGCCTGAAGGCGGCGGGCTGGGCCGACGCGCTGGATCGGGCGCGGCGCCGACTGCGGGCGGCGCTCGACGACGCACTCGTCCTGCAGTTCGGGGGCGCGTCGGGCACCCTGGCGTCGCTCGGCCCGCGCGGTCCGGCCGTGACCGAGGCGCTGGCGGCGCGGCTCGATTTGGAGGCGCCGGACATACCGTGGCACGCGCATCGCGACCGGTTCGCGCAGCTCGCCTGCGCGCTCGGCATCGTAGCCGGCGCGGGCGGCAAGATAGGCCGCGACATCGCCCTGCTGGCGCAGACCGAGGTCGGCGAGGCGGTCGAGCGGCCGGCGCCGGGACGCGGCGGGTCGTCGACGATGCCGCAGAAACGGAATCCGGTGGCGGCGTCCATCGCCCTGGCCGCCGCGGCGCGCGCGCCCGGGCTGGTGGCGACGATGCTCGGCGCGATGGTGCAGGAACATGAACGGGGTCTCGGCGGCTGGCAGGCCGAATGGGATACGTTGCCCGATCTGGTGGTGACGGCGGCAAGTGGAGTCCGGGCGGTTGCCGATGCGCTGGACGGCCTGATCGTCTACACCGATCGCATGCGCGCCAACACCGGCGCATCCGGCGGCGGCCTGCTGGCCGAATCGATCGCCATGGCCCTGGCCGAGTCGATCGGCAAGCACGAGGCGCACGCCTGCGTTGCGGCGGCCTGCGGCCGGGCGGCGGCAGAGGGCCGCTCCCTGGCGGACGTCCTCGCCGGCGACCCGCTGGTCATGCAGCATCTCGATCACGCGGCGATCACGCGGCGGCTGTCGGCAGACAACTATCTCGGCGCCACCCGCGGCTACATCGACCGCGTCCTCGGGCGGGTGGACAAGCCCCCATCGAGATGAAGCACGTCGAGGTCGACAGCCGCGGGCGCGCGCCGGCCCAGCGTCGTCCGCGCGGTTCATCGCGGGGCGGACTCCCGGCGACCTGCGCCGCATCGCCGTCCCCACCCTCGTCGTCGCCGGGACGCACGACAAGGCGACGCCGCCGACCCTGGGCGCCCTCGTCCGCGAGAGCATCCCCTGCGCTCGCGGCGCCGCCCTGGACGCGGCCCGCCTCGCAAACGTGGAAACAATCGGAGGCGTTCACCGCGTCGGTCATCGAGTTCCTGACCGACCGGGTGCCCGACGAGCCGGGTTCCTGAAGAAACCGAGGCGCCAATGGACGACAGGGAGCGGCACGCGGCGGGCATGGCCATCCGGCGGCGGATTCTGGGCGACGCCTACGTCGACCGGGCGGTCGCCGACACGACCGACGCCACCACGGAGATCCAGGATCTGATCACCCGCTACGCGTGGGGCGAGATCTGGACGCGGCCCGGACTCGACCACCGCACGCGGCGGGTGCTGGTGATCGGTACGCAGATCGCGCTCCGGCAGTGGGACCAGTACCGGATACACGTGCGGGCGGCGCTCGCGGAAGGCGGGTTCTCCATGGACGACGTCAACGAGATCGTGCTCCAGCAGGCGATCTACTGCGGCGCGCCGGCGGCGCTCACCGCCATCGACATCGCGCGCCAGGTGCTGGACGAGGTCGAGGGGCGATCATGATTCCGGGGGATGCGGATCCGGCCGCCGGGAGGCCGAACGCAACGGCACATGGCGCGGACCCTCGGGGCGGGGGCGAGACCACCGGCACGCAGGGCGCGAGCGCGCGGAGCACGGCCTCCGACGCGCCGGGCGCCGGCGAGCAGGACGCGGGCATGGCCGGGGGGCCGCCGGGTGCGACCGGCTCGCGCATCACCGCCGCCGGCCTGCTGGGCGCGGCGGCGGTGACCGGCCTCATCCTGATCCTGCCGACGCCGGACGGACTGCCTCCGGAGGCGCACCGGCTGGCCGCGCTGTTCGCCGGGGTGCTCGTGCTGTGGTCCACCGAGGCGCTGCCGATCGCGGTCACCGCGCTGCTGGCCCTGGCCCTTCAGCCGCTCTTCGGCCTGACGTCGCTGGTGAGCGGCCGGCCGCCCGCCCCCGGCGCCATCTTCGCCGCCGCCGCCGCCAACTTCATGAGCAGCGTCTTCTTCTTCGTGCTCGTGATGTTCGCCATCGCCTACGCCTGGGTGAAGACCGGGCTGGCCCGCCGCTTCGCCCTGTGGCTGATCGCACGCGCCGGCACCGACGCCGCGCGGGCCGTGTACGTGTTCATGATCGGCACCGGCGCGATCTCGATGGTCGTCTCCGACGTGCCCGCCGCCGCCATCTTCATGGCCATCGCCGTCGGCATCCTCGACAAGCTGGGACTGCGGCCGGGCTCCCGTTTCGGCCGCGCGGTGATGATCGGGATCCCGATCGCGGCGCTGATCGGCGGCGTCGGCACGCCGGCCGGCAGCTCCATCAACCTGCTGGGCCTCGTCATGATCGAGCAGGCGGGCGGCGAACGCGTGCCGTTCCTGCACTGGATGGCGATCGGCATTCCGATGGTGGCGATCCTGCTGCCGGTGGCGGCCTGGGTGCTGCTGAGGTTCTTTCCACCCGAGATCGCGTCCATCGGCGACCTGGCGGAGATCCACGACGAGCGGCGCCGGATCGGAGCGGTCAGCCGCGCCGAGTGGAAGGTCATCGCCATCATGGGCGCGATGCTCACCCTCTGGATTGCGAGCACCTGGCTGCCGGTGTTCGATACCTTCCTCGTCGCCGTCGTCGGCGCGGTGGCGATGTTCCTGCCCGGCATCGGCCTGTTCACCTGGAAGGAGGTCCAGCAGGTCACCGGTTGGGACACCCTGATGGTGATCGGCGGGGTGACGTCGCTGGGCCAGGCGTCGTCGCGGACCGGTCTCGCGACGTGGCTGGCGGAGTCGGCCCTCGGCGGCCTCGCCGACTGGAACGCCGTCGTCCTGATCGCCGCGATCAGCGCCTTCACCGTGGTCATCCACCTGATGCTGCCGATCGCCCCGGTCATCAACGCGGTGATGATCCCGCCGATCATGGTGCTGGGCGCCGCCGCCGGGGTGAATCCGGCCCTCTACGCGCTGCCGGTAATCTTCACCGCGTCGTGCGCGTTCCTGCTGCCGCTCGACGCGGTGCCCCTCGTCACCTACAGCCGGGGCTACTACCGGATGTTCGACATGCTGCCGCCGGGCCTGGTGATCAGCGCCGTCTGGGTCGCGCTGATGACCGCGCTGCTGATCGTGATCGGCCCGCTGGTGGGCCTGCTGTAGGCAGCGGGCTACGGCAGGGCCAGCGCCACCCACTCGGGGATCTCGCCGCGGGCGCCGACCGCGACCACGATGTACTGCCGGCCCTCGTGCAGGTAGGTCATCGGCCCGCCGGTGGTGCCGGCCGGCAGCTCGGTCTCCCAGACCACGTCTCCGGCGGCCTTGTCGTAGGCCCGGAACTTCCGTCCCCACCGCCACGACTGGTCCTGCTCGGGGTCGGACGGGTCGCCCTCGCCGCGCAGGGTGCCCATGATGGCGTCGCTCCCCTCGCCGAGGAACAGCAGGCTGCCGGTGACGAGCGGCGCCGGACGGTTGGGAATGCCGAGCGGCGGCAGGTCGAGGTCCTTCAGCCGCGGGTGGTTGCGCGGGCCGTCGCCGTTGGGGGCCATCCACGCCAGCTCTCCGCGGTTGAGATCGAGAGCGGTGATGCGCCCGTAGGGCGGCCTGGTGATCGGCAGCCCGTGCGGCCTCGGGGTCGGCACCCGCAGCTCTCCGCGGGAGGTCGCCCAGGCGAGGGTGGCGTCCTCGGACGTGGTCGGGGAGACGCTCCAGACCGTCGGCATGGTGTGGGACACCGCGTAGTAGATTCCGGTCTCGGGATCGAACGCCCCGGTGTGCCAGTTGCCGGCCCCCCAGCCGCCCGGCACGGTCAGCGTCCCGAGCTTGCCGCCCGGCTCGCCGCTGCGCGGCGACGGCGGCGTGAACAGCGGCCCCAGCACCAGCGATTCCACCGCTTCGAGGGCCGCGGCGCGCAGCTCCGGGGTGAAGTCGATGAGGTCGTCCACGGTGACGCCCTGCCGGTCGAACGGCGGCGGCTTCGTGGGAAACGGCTGCGTCGCCGCAGTGCGCTCGCCCGGCACGATCGACTGCGGCACCGCGCGTTCCTCGATCGGCCATACCGGCTCGCCCGTCTCGCGGTCGAACACGTACAGGAACGCGGTCTTGCTCGGCTGCATCACCGCCTCGACGCGGCGCCCGTCGACGGTGATGTCGCCCAGTATGGGCGGCCCGACGGTGTCGTACTCCCAGACGTCGTGGTGCACCATCTGGAAGTGCCACACCCGCTCGCCGGTGACCGCGTCGAGGGCGACGAGGCTGTCCGAGAAGAGGTTGTCTCCCGGCCGGTGGCCGCCGTAGACCATCCCGGTCGGCGCCGAGAGCGGCACGTAGACGTGGCCCCGCTCCTCGTCGGCGGTGAGGCAGCACCACGATCCCAGGTCGCCCGAGTACGCGCCGGAGCCGTCGCCCCAGGTGTCGGCGCCGAACTCCCCGGCCCGCGGAACCACGTGGAACGTCCAGAGCATTTCGCCGGTGCGCACGTCGAAGCCGCGCACGTCCTCCGGGGCCGCCTCCCGCACGACGCCGCCGTCGCCGGACCCGCCGGTCGTGCCGGCCACCACCACGACGTCGCCGACCACGATCGGCCCGGCCGACCAGTCGAACTCGCCGGCGAGCGGATGCTCCCAGTCGAGGTCGACCCGCCCCTGATCGGCGAGACCGAACGACGCCACCCGCCGCCCGATCCGCGCGTCCAGCGCATACAGGTACCCGCCCCGAACCAGCAGCAGCCGCCGGGCCTCGCCGTCCGTCCACCAGGCGGCTCCCCGCGTGCTCCCCCCGGCGACCTCCTCCTCGGTGGCGGCGAACGGCGGCTGGCGCCAGATCGTCTCGCCGGTGGCCGGGTCGAACGCCTCCAGCAGCCCGTGCGCGTTGGGGGCGTAGAGCACGCCGCCGACCATGATCGGGGTCGATCGCAGATACGCGCTGACGCCCAGATCGGGAAACGCGGCCTGCAGCGCCGGATCGGCGGCGGGACGGCGCCAGACGATCTCCAGGTCGCCGACGTTCCGGTGATCGATCCGGTCGAGCGGCGAATAGCGCGTGAACGCCGCGTCGGCGCCGAAGTAGCGCCATTCGCGCGCGGGTGACTGCGCACCGGCGGGCACAACGGCCGCCATCGACAGGGCTGTGAAGATGGTCAGGTTGAAATGACGCATGGTTCCTCTACCGACTGGACGCCGCCGGCTTCTCCAACGGACTCGAGGATCCGAGACGCGAGCGCACGCCTCGCCGAACCCGGCGCTGCACACAGCGTCCCCCACGATGCCACTGATCGCCCAGTGACCCGGCGCGACGGGTCTTGCCGAACCCGGCGCTGTACACAGCGTCCCCCACGGGCCGCCGCCGGTCGGATCACGGCTTGGCCACGTTCCAGTAGATGCCGGCGCCGCCGTAGGCCCCGCCGAGCTCGGCCAGCCAGACGGCCCGTTCAATCTCCTCGGGGCTCCCGTCCAGCGTCGCGAAGGCGTAGGTGGCCTGCCCCCGGTTCTGGCCGGGCGCCTCGTCGCCCGCGTACGTGTACAGGGCGTAGCCCTTGTAGGCCCACTGCCGGCTGCCGTCGCGGCGCGTGATCACCTCCCAGAAACCGGTGGACCGGGCATCGGCGGAGGCCAGGAACGGGCGCCACGTCTTCAGGCACTCGGCGGCCGCGCAGGCGTCGCCGCCCAATCGTTTCCCGCGGTCGTAGGCGTTCTTGAAACTGCCCCGCAGGTTGCGCCCGCCCCAGTACTTCTCGAACGCGGAGCCGCTGTACAGCGTCATGCCGTCGAGCGACAGGGCGTCGCCGTAGCCCTCGAGCGCCGTCACCGCCACCCGCGGGGGCCGGAAGTTCTCGGTCAGCACGGCCATGCTCCAGCGCTCGTCGGCGGCCCTGCCGTGGGCGTCCCCGGGCAGCAGATCCCCACGGTACCGGTACAAGGGCAGGCCCCGCCAGACCCACTGTCGGGATCCGTCCCTGCGGGTCACGATCGAGAAGTCGCCCACGTCGAGGGCGAGCGCGGCCGCCGGGACGGGCAGCCAGTCCATCTCGCAGCCGCGGTCGGAGCACGTCCGATCGCCGCGCGCGGCATCGCCGTCGAACGCGTAGAGCGTAAACCCTTCGAAGTCGGTCAGCACGACGGCCTGGGCCGACGATACGAGCCCGGCCTCGATGCCGGCCGGCGGGTCGATGGACCGGGCGGGCTCCAAGCGCGCGACGCGCCATCCCGGCGGCGGCATCAGCGCCCCGGCCTCCGCCCCCCGCTCGGCGAGCTTCAGGTTCGCCGTCTCGGCCAGGCCGACGTTGGTGGCGACTTCGCCCGGCTCCTCTTCCCGGGACCAGGTGTGCAGCGGACGCGACTGGTAGGCCCATTGCAGCCGACCCTCCGCGAGACGCATCGGCGACCAGTCGGCGAAAGGCTCGGCGTCCGGCGGCGCCGGCAGCGGGGGAAACTGCACCGCGCACTCGTCGACGCAACCCACCCCTTCCGGTGCGTCGTCCGTGCGGAACAGCAGGGTCCTGCCCTTGGCATCCCCGAGCCGGATCCAGAGCAACTGCGCAGCCGACGCGTTCAGCTCCCGGACCACCTCCACCAGGGTAACCCCCGGCGGCACGGTCCGGGGCGTCGTCTTCTCCTCCGCCAGCGCGGAAAGCGGCGCGCCCGAAGCGAACGCTGCGCACGCCGCGGCGACCGCCGCGCGCGAAAACCCCGGCCGACTCCATTGCGAATCCATCATGGCAACTCTCCAGCCGCCGCCCGCCAACGCGACGTCACGCCACGCTCTTGCTGAAGACGAGCATCGGGTTGGCCGCGACGAACGTCGCGACCCGGACGCGATGTCAGGCCAGCACCTCGCTGAACGGCCGCGACACCTGGTTCGACTCGGCGCCCCACCGGCCGCTCACCACCCCCAGCGCCTGCTGCACCGTGAACCCGACACGGGTGGCCGCGTCGCCCTCCGCCGCGACGTGCAGGCCGGTCTTCATGCGCCCCCCGCCGCTGCCGGCGGTGAGGATCGGATAGCGCTTCATGGAGTGCATCCGCGCCTCGCCGTGGTCCGTGAAGGCGAAGACCACGGTGCGATCCAGCAGCGTGCCCTCCCCTTCGCGGATCCCGTCCAGCGTCTGCACGAGCTCCCGGAAGAAGTCCATCATCCGCTCGCCCAGCCACTTGCACGTGGGCTGGTATCCGAGCGCCGGATCGATCGGCTCCTCGTGCGTCAGGGCGTGGTAGGCGTTCACTTCTCCCGGCCGGCGCAGGCGGGAGAACGCCGAGCCCATCGTGAGATTGAAGATCCGCGTCTGGCCGCACGCCAGCGCGTGGGCCAGAAGCTGCGCGAACTGCCGGTGCGTGCGTTCGACCTGCTCCACCAGCGATCCGACGTCCTCCGTTCCCTCGCCCGGCACCGTGCAGGCGGGCAGGGGGGCCGGCCGGTCGAGCTCGAACGCCAGCTTGCGCTCCAGGTCGCGCACCGACGAGAAGTACTCGTCGAGCCGCGCCCGGTCGGCCGCGGACACGGCCGACATCAGCTTCTTCCGCTGCTCCGAGACGGCGGACAGCACGCTGTGCCGCACCATCACGGCGGGGTCCGCCTCGAAATCCGCGACGTTCGGATCCTGGAAGCCGTCGCCGAAGATGCGGGCGTACAGCGCGAGGGGCGACGTCTCGGCGGGGTTCAGGCCGCTGGATCCGCGCGCGCTCCAGCTCGCGCTGCTGTCGCCGTCGCAGGTCGCCTCGAGGGAGCGGAACCGCGTGCCGCGGCCGATCTGCTCGCCGATGACGGTGTCGATGCTCGTCGAATAGTCGCTGCCGTTGCGCGACACCGTGCCGGTGGCCTGTCCCTGCGCGCCGGAGTAGTGGTTCTGGTTCACCTTGCCGTCCAGAAACACCTGCATGCCGCTGAACAGGTTCATCTTCGACTGGATGGGACGCAGTCCGGCCAGGTGTTCCGGCAGCTCGTAGTCGGGGCCGGTGGTCGCGGGCTCCCAGTGGTTGGGGGTCAGCCCGAGTCCCCAGAACCAGGTGCCGAAGCAGGGCGGCAGCGCTGCGCCGGCGGCGTAGGCCGTCCCGTTCGTGTTCAGGAAGCACTCCAGCACGGGCAGTCCGACGGCGACGGCGGCGCCGCCCTGCAGCATGCCGCGCAGCACGGTGCGGCGGCCGATCTCGCGTGTGGCACTCATGTCGGTTTCCTTCTCCAACTGCAGTCAGTTCAGCGTCCCGGCGAGCGAACTGGTCGGCGACGTCGCACTCATGTCGGTTCCTTCTCCAACTGCAATCCCCGGCCACTCCGCCGGGGAACCGTAGGCCACTCCGCCGGGCCTCCCTGGTCACTCCGCGCCCGGCGCCACCGTGTAGAAGTCCGGATGCCGCGCGATGCGGCGCATCAGCGTCCGCCACTTCACGCCCCTTTCGGCGAGCTCCGCCTGCACGTCCGCGAGCCAGGCCCGTTCATCGTCCGTCGGCATCCGCGCCGCGCCGTACGAAAAGGCGCGCTCCACGAAGCAGGACGCCGCCCGCGGCTCGTCGCGGAGCGCCTGCCCCAATCCCGGCGGCCCCTCGTAGGTCCTGCCGTTCAATTCGCCGCTGGTGTCGATCGGCGCGCCGTTCTCGGTGGTCCGATACCCGCCGGACGCGTCGAATACCTCCAGCGTGAGCCCGACGGGATCCGTCAGGTTGTGGCAACTGGCGCACGCCGGGTTCTCCCGGTGTTCGGCGAGGCGGTCGCGCGTCGTCCGGAAGTCGGGGTTGTACGTGTCCTGCAGGAGGCTGAAGTCGACGTCCGGCGGCGGGGGCGGCACCCGCTGGCACAGGAAGATCTCGCGCACCGCCTGACCGCGCAGCGTCGGCGACGACCGCCCCGGATGCGAGTGCAGGGCCAGAAAGCTCACCTGCGCGAGCAGCCCGACGTGGCTGTCGCCTTCGGGGAACCGGTACGGCACCCACGGCACCGCCCCGCCCAGCTCCTGCGAGCGCGGCAGCGGCACGCCGTAGATGGCCGCGAGCGGCGGGGTCAGGAAGGTGTCGCGCGTGACGAACAGATCGCGGTAGTCGCGGTTCCGGTGCAGCAGGTGATCGGCGACCGTCCGCAGGGTCTGCTCGCGGGCGTCGTCCTCGACGTTCTTCGTGAACCGCGGGAAGAGGCTCGAATCGATGGAGAGCGTCGCGAAGCGGTCGAACTGCAGCAGGTCCGCGAAGAACGCCCGCAGTCCCTGCTCGATGCGCGGCGACGCCAGCAGGCGTTCGACCTGCCGGTCGAGCCCTGCCCGCGTCAGCAGCTCGCCCGACTCGGCGGCGTCCAGGAGCGGAGCATCCGGTCCGCTGTCCCACAGGAAGAAGCTCAGCCGCGACGCCCGCGACCAGGCGTCCAGCCGCAGCTTGCGGGGATCCGCGGGATCGGCCTCGCTGCGCTCGACGCGGAACAGGAATTCCGGCGCCACCAGCATCCCGGCGAGCGCCGCGCGCAGTCCGCCGTAGTAGTCGCCGAGGGTTTCCGCGGCGGTGCGCGCCACCGCGACGTAGAGGCCGGTCTCGTCGCCGGTCAACGGCCGGCGGAACAGGAAGCGTCCGGCCCGCGTGACGAACCGCTCGGCGCAGGCGTCGTCGGGCGCGTCGGACGCCGGCGGCCGGCACCCGATGAGCGTGGCCCGGCGCGACGGATCCGTCACCTGCTCGGCGACCCGCTGCGCCAGCGCCTCGAAGCGCTCGATCTCCGCCGCGCTCAGCGTGCTCCGGCGGGCCCCGAGGGCCAGCAGCCCCCGATCGCGGACGCCGAGCACCGCGGCGCCGTCGTCGACCTGGACGTCGGGACCGAAGATCTCGTGGATGGCGCGCTGATACTGGGCCGGCGTCAGGCGCAGGAAGGTCATTTCGCCCGCCGCGCCCACCACCGCCGGCGCGCCGATGACCAGTCCGGCCAGCAGAGCCGCCAGGCGCCGGAACCGCCGCATGTGCAACCTCCCGTTCATGTACTCACTCCGGGTCGAGACCTGCGGCGTCCGCCCCGTTTCGCTGCCGCAGGGTGACGTTCTCGCGTACCGCGGGACCGCTGAGCAGCGGGCCGGGCCCGACCGCGTCGGCCACGACCTCGCCGGAGAGCGTCGCATGGAACGCGGGAACCGCCTCGAGAAAGTAAGCGGCGGAGATCGCGGTGTTCTCCCCGGTCTCCGGGTCGGGCGCGCCGTCGGCCAGACGCCGCATGGCGTAGTACACCCCGGCCAGGTCGACCTGCGCGTTCTCCTCGCCCCGAATCGCCAAGTAGTGGAAGTAGTCGCGCCAGGGCTGGTAGCCGCCGATGATGCCGGCCGCGCTGCCGTCGTCCGCCAGCTCCAGGCGCAGGCGGGTCCCGGTGAACCGCAGGATCGCGTAGAACTGCGACTCGCCCTGCATCGAGAAGTCCCCCGGCTCGATGGTGAGGACCCGGTTGTCGATGCGCCCCTTGAACACGCTGTGCGAGCGCGGGTCGGGATCGACGACGTAGGTGGCGCCGGACAGCACGCCGCCGCGGGCGTCCCGCATGGCGACGTTCAGCGCGCGGTCGAAGGTGACGGTCACCTCCCCGTCACTGTTCAGATCGGGGCCGGAGACCGACATCAGCCACGCCGGCATCGCGTCCAGCGCGGTGTCCCAGGCGATGTCCTCGTTGTACGGCCGCACCGGCCGCCGCACCCGGTAGACCTCGAAACAGCCCAGCGCGCGCCACATCCGGTTGTCGACGCCCTTCTCGCCGCTGTCGGGGTTCTCGAAGGAGTCGGACTCCACGCGGCCGTTCAGGTCGAAGCCGTAGGCGAACCGGCCGTGCGCGGTATGGATCCGCGGATCCGACACGAGGACGGGAACGTTGCCCGGGTTGACCTCGATGCCGTTCAGACGGGGCAGCTCCGTGAGCGCGACCCGGTTGCCGTCCCGGTCCACGCCGCCGTCGGCGAGAATCGCTGTGGCCTCCTCTTCGGAGTAGCCCCGGCGGACCAGGCGCCGCGTCTTCAGATCGGCCAGCCCGCCGTTGTATCCCCGCGGGCAGGTGTCCGTGTCCCCGTAGGTCGCGGTGTGGACCATGGAGATCACGTAGCCGCGGGTTTCGGCGAACGCGGCGGACGGGACGCCGGCGAGAAGCGCGGTAAGGAAAAGGCCGGCAAGGCAGAGGCCGGCAAGTCCCGCCCGGAGGATTTTTCGAGGCCGTGCGCCGCCGGTGGTCATTGCCCCTCCCGTCGTCTCCACCGCACCGGATGGTCGTCGCCGAGCCACGCCGCGCAACGCGTCCCCGGGCGCGCCGCCCACGATGCCCGCACGGGGGGACGGATGTCAACACCGTATACTGGTGCCGTCAGATATCGCTCACACCGAATACCCATGAGCATCGCGGAGACCGCACGGTTCCTCCAGGCGTTGCGCACGCGGCACGAACGCGTGGACGCGTTGCCGCCGGACCTCGTGCCGCCGGACCTCGCGTCGGCCTACCGCGCCCAGGCCGCGCTGGTCGACGGGCTGTGCGGGCACTGGGGCGGCGGGACGGCGGGCTACAAGGTGGCGCTGACGAATCCCGCCGCGCAGCGCATGCTGGGCGTGCCCCATCCGGTTTTCGGCCGCCTGATCACGGCGCGCCTGCACGAGTCCGGCGTCACCTTGCGCGCCGCCGACTACGTCATCCGGCTGATCGAGGTCGAGATCGGTTTCCGCATGGCGGCCGACGCGCCCGTGGTCGACGGCGGCCACGATCGCCGGTCCATCGCCGAGTACATCGGGGCGCTGTATCCGTGCATCGAGCTGGTCGAGCATCACTTCGCGGGCCTCGACCGGTTCACGCCGGAATCGCTCGCGGCGGACAACGCCATTCACGGCGCCTGGATCCACGGCGCGCCGGTGGACGACTGGCGCGGCCTCGACCTCGCCGCGCAGCCGACGCGGCTCGTCGTCAACGGCGAGGAACGGCTGACGGGCTCGGGCGGCAACGTCCTCGGCCACCCGCTCGAGGTCGTGGCGTGGCTGGCCAACGAGCTGCCGCGCCACGGGCTCGCCCTTTCCCGCGGCAACTACGTGACCACCGGGGTCACCACCGACGTCATCTACCCGGCCGAGGCGGGGGATCGGCTGGAGGCGGAGTTCCCGGGACTCGGCCGCGTCGAGTTGCGCTTCGACGAGCCTGGACCGTCGCTACCGTAGCGTCGGGACGTCCACGCCTCGCGGAGAACGTCCATCGGATCGATCCGCGCGGCGCGGCGTGCCGGGAGCCGGCAGGCGACCAGCGACGGCGAGGAGCACCGCGGTGACGGCCGTGAACGTCAGCGGGTCGGCCGGGGTGACGCCGACAAGCGCTCGTTCGTGCGGGCAGCGCTGCGCGGTCCGTTCCCTGAACCCAGCGTCGGCTTGGGGGGTTCCCCTTGGTGACCGGCGCGGGAGTCATTCGTCCAAGTCGTTCACGAACTCGAAGTCGCGCCACTGCCGGAACTCTGCGCGGCGGGTGCGGCGGAAGAGGACGCGCACGTCGCTGTAGCTCTCGAACTGGATGCGCGCCCAGACGTCGCCGCCGCCGTTCTGGTGCTCGCTGGCGGCGCCCAGCACGGGACCGCGGTCGAGCGAGCCGCGGGCCTGCTGGATCGAGCCGAGCATGCCCCACCAGAGGCGGACCCGGTCGGTCAGCTCGAACTCGACGCGCGCCGGTTCGTGGGTCTCGCGGTCGATCCAGACGCGGCCCCGCGCCTTGTTGAGCGCGTAGTCGATGCGGCGCCGCACGGGGAGGCGCCCCGGGCGGGGCTCGAACGCGATCCGGTAGCTCGGGCGGTTTCGGAACCGCTCTTCGCCCTCCAGCGTGAAGGCGTAGCGCGCCACGAGCTCCTCGTTGAAGACGATGGCGTTCTCGTCCTCTTCGGGTTCGCCGTCGTGCTCGCGCCGTCGGCGCAGCTCCTCGCGGAACTCCGCTTCGCGTTCCTCCTCCCAGCCGCGCTCCTCCGCGTTCAGCGGGCGGCCGTCGATGGTCAGGCGTCGCTCGAACGGCACCCCGTCGATCGGCGCCACCTCGTAGTCGCCGACGTCCCGGGTGCGCACGTCCCCGTTTCCGTCGAACCGCCGGACCTCCTTCGTCATCCGCGCCCGGTAGCGCGCGGCGAAGTCGTTCTCTTCGTACCACGCGGCGCGTTCGAGCGCCTTGAGGATGAGCGCGCGGGCGTCGTCGTCATTCGCGGCCGGCGGCCGGGCAGCCGGGGCGCCCCCGCCGGGCCACGTGAGTCCAAGAACCACCAGGACAGCCGTCCACCACCTTCGCATCGGGCCATTCTGCCTCATGCCGCGCACGTCATGCACCCAGGGATCGGCGAAGCGGATGTCGATGCTCTGCGCCGGGGGTCAGCGCACCTTCCGGAAGGCGACCTTCCGGGCCCGGGAAGTGCTCATCGTGAACCCGGTGACCCCTCCGCCGGCCGCGCGGCGAAAGGTGAAGTACCACCCGCCGCCGTAGAAGCCGTCGTCGAACGTGGGGACGAGTCGAATCCGACCCAGCTTGCGGTGCGAGAGCACGAGGCGGCGGTTCTCTTCCCGGAATACGTATTGCACGTCGAGGTCGTCGCTGTGGTACGACCCGGCGTACCCGGCCAGGCGCTCGGCCGAAGGACGGACGACGGGCGCGGCATGCGAATGGACGGCGCGCGGGTTTCCGCTCAGGCGGAGCGTCGGCCCGCTGCGCGCGTCGCCCGGTTCGAACGTCGCATCGGCGGCGGTTCCCGCAATCCGGAATCTCCCGTCTGCAATCGGCCGGAGCGGCCGGCCGGCGCCGGCGTCGATCAGAAGCAGGTCGTCGCCGCGGACCACGACGTGCAGGGGGATGTCGCTCTCGGGGCGCCGGTAGTAGCCGGCCAGGGCGGCGAGCGTCTCGCGGTCGGGGGCGACGCGTGGAGGATCCGCGGGCGCAGGCCGGGTCGCCGGCGGGCCCGGCCGGATCCTCGTTCGCCGGCCGGGCGCCCTGCCCCGCGTCGACGGCAGGAAGACGTCGGCCACGTCACGCGCCAGACGCCCCGGGTCGGCCGTGCGGATGTTGCAGAGCACCGCTACGCCGAGGTCTTCGTCGGGAAAGCGCAGGAACTCGCTGCGGTACCCCGCGTCGGTGCCGCCGTGCCCGATGGTCCGCCGGCCGCGGTGCAACCCGTGCACCAGCCCGAACCCGTAGGAGATGCGCGCGCCGCCGTCGAGGGTTCCCCGCTCCCGGAGCTGGCGGACGACGCGCCGGCCGCCGACCTCGCCGGTCCGGAAGTTCCGATTCCAGTGCGCGAGGTCCTCGACCGTCGTGAAGAGGCTGGTGGCTCCGACGACGGCGAAGTCCGGGATGCTGAGACGATAGCCGCCGGCGCGGTCGAACTCGTAGGCGTAGGCGCGGTGCCTGACTATCGTCGTGTGGTCGTCGCGGAACGTCGTCCGCGTCATCCCGAGCGGCTCGAACAGGCGCGCGTCGGTGAACTCCCGCAGCGTCCGGCCCGACACGCGCTCGACGACGACCGCGAGCAGCGTGTAGCCGGAATTGCTGTAGAGATGGTCGCCGCCGGGAGCGAAGTGAACGGCCGTCTGCCGCGAGAGCAGGTCGAGCACGTCGCTCTGCATGATGACGTCGCCGCCCCAGCGCCACCCCGCCATCTGGAGCAGGCTCCACTGATCGCGAATCCCGCTGGTGTGGTGCGCGAGGTGGCGGAGCGTGATGGGCACGCCGAAATCGGGAAGCTCCGGCACGTAGCGCCGGACGTCGTCGTCCCACGAGACCCGGCCGTCCGCCACGAGCAGTGCGACCGCCATGGCCGTGAACTGCTTGGACACCGAGGCGACGTGGAAGACCGAGGCCGGTGTGATGGGAACGTCGTACTCGAGGTTGGCGTCGCCGTACCCCTTCGCGAAGAGGACGTCGCCGCCCCGCATGACGGACACGGCGCAGCCGGGTGCGCCGCGGGCGGACCACGGTTGGAAGATCTGGTCGATGCGGGTTTCCGGGACGGTGCGCTGTCTGGCCGGCGGGACGATCGCGAGGGCGATCAGCAGACAGGCTGCCGCCGGCACGCTGGCCGCGATGCGCGACCGCCGGCGCATGCGTCCCAGCCGGACCTCCGCCGCCGGTTTCAGCGCCAGCACGCTGGCCGCGATGCGCGACCGCCGGCGCGGGGCTGGCATCGGCCCAGTGTAGTCGTAGTCGACCCGGCCGGACGCGCCATTCCACATGCCGGCGGCTGGTTCCCCGCCGCCATGCTTCAGACCGCCACCATCCTTCAGGCAGTCATGGTGCTCGTTCCGGCGGCAGCCGCAGCCGGCGGGATCTGCGGCGCTCGACGCCGCGTTCAGCCGGCGTCGGTCGTCGTCACCGCAGATCTCCGATCGCGGGAGGCAGTCGCGGCGCCGGCCGATCGATGACGAGCAGGGCGCCGCGGACCACGACCTCGCGGCGGCCGGACGTGCTGATCAGTTCGCCCACCACGTCGTACTCGCCCGCAGGGAACCCGTGCCATTCGAAGGTATGGGTCCGCTGGGAATCCTCTCCGGCCAGCCCGATGGTGGTGCTGCGGTAGAACGTGCCGGAGTCGGCGACGACTCGCAACTCGTCGGTGTGGGCGGTCGGCCTGATCTTGATCTCGAACTGGATCGTGCCGGGGGACTGCACGACGAGCCGCGCAGGGGTCGGAACGGGCGCGGCGGCGGCCGGAGCCTGTCCGGCGCCGGTTACGGCTCCGGCTGCCGCCGCGGGCGCGGTGAGCGCCGGGACGAGCAGACCGACCGACAGGACGCGAAGGGTTGCCTGCGTGATTCACCTCCTCCTGCAGGACCGAACGGCCGCCGGCCGAGACCTGGCTGTCGGCAACCGTCCCGGCGGGCATTCCCAATGTTAACAGCATGTAAATTTGGCGTTAACTGAATTTTTGCTCCGCCGGGCGTCACCGTTCCCCCTAAGGTCCGGCGCGGGTCTTGAAGGTCCCGCGCGGGATTCGCTATCCTGTTCGACTGAATGCACCATGACTGCTGAGCCAATGCCGGTGATGATCGAAGCGACGGGCCTCTCCAAGTACTACGGGTCCTTCGTCGCGGTTCAGGACATCTCGTTTTCCATTCGCCGGGGACAGGTCGTCGCGTTCCTCGGCCCGAACGGCGCCGGGAAGACGACGATGATGCGGATGCTGACCGGGTACCTCGCGCCGAGCGCGGGCGACGCGGCCATCGCGGGCCACGACGTCCGGCGCGATCGCATCGCCGCGTCCCGACGCCTCGGCTATCTGCCCGAGAACGGCCCGATATACCCGGACATGACGCCGCTCGAGCTCCTGCGCTTTTTCGGCGAGGCGCGGCGGATGGCGCGGGCGACGCTGAAGGAGCGGGTGGACGCGGTCGTCGACCTGTGCGCGCTCGAGCTGGTGACCGAGAAACCGATCGGCAAGCTGTCGCGGGGGTATCGGCAGCGCGTCGGCATGGCGCAGGCGCTGCTGCACGATCCGGACGTGCTGATCATGGACGAGCCGACGGCCGGGCTCGATCCGAACCAGATCCGCCAGTTCCGCGAGAACATCCAGCGCCTCGGACGGACCAAGACCCTGCTCATCTCGACCCACATCCTGCACGAGGCCGATGCGATCGCCGATCGCGTGCTGCTGGTCGACAGCGGACGCCTGGTGTTCGACGGTCCCGTCGAAGAGTTGAAGGAAGACGGGTCGCTGGAGCAGCCGTTCTACCGCCTGACCGGCGGCGGCACGTTGCTGCCGGGCGAGACCGGCGGCGCACCCGGGAGCAGCGGCGGCGAGAAGGGCGCCGCGGCTGACGATGGCGGTGGTGGTGCACCCGAGGATGGCGGCGGCGAGGAGAGCACCGCGGCTGACGGCGGCGGCGGTGAATCAGGGGACGAAGCCGCGGCCGGCGGCGACGCCGTGGAGCCGGGAGCGCACGGCGCCGCCGGGGACACGGGCAGGACCGGTGCGATCGAGGCGGAGACGGTCGCGGAGCAGGCCGCCGTCGAAGCCGACAGCGGCCCGGTCGAGCCTGCTGCGCAGGACGCCGGTGAGACCGGCGTCATGGAGCCCCAGGGGGACAGCTCATCGGAGGCGTGAGGTGGCGATGGGAGGCACAGTCAACACGGCGGTCGTCAGCGCACTGGCTCGCCGGGATCTGCGGATGTACTTCAGCAATCCCAGCGGCTACGTCTTCATCACGCTGTTCATCTTCCTCAGCGCCGCGGCGGCGTTCTGGCAGGACCGGTTCTTCCTGCAGAACCTGGCCAACCTGGACCAGTTGAACGGGGTGTTTCCGTATCTGCTCCTCTTCTTCATCCCGGCCCTGACGATGGGGGTCTGGTCGGAGGAGAAGAAGCAGGGGACGGACGAGCTGCTGCTGACGTTGCCGGGGACCGATCCGGAGGTGGTGCTCGGCAAGTACCTGGCCGTGCTCGGCATCTACACCGCGTCGCTGGTCCTCTCGCTCAGCTACGTGGCCGTGCTCTTCTATCTCGGCGCGCCCGATCTCGGGCTGATGGCGAGCAACTACGTCGGCTACTGGTTCGTCGGGGCGGCGCTGATCGCGGTCGGCATGCTCGCGTCGCTGTTGACCCGCAACGCCACGGTCGCGTTCATCGCCGCGGGACTGTTCTGCGCCGTGCTGGTCGCGGCCGGCCCGGCCGCCGCGGCGGTGGCGCCCGGCCTCGGGCGGGCGGTCGAGGCGCTCGGCGTGTTCCTGCATTTCGAAGATTTCGCCAAGGGCATCATCAGCCTGAGCGCGCTCGTCTACTTCGTGTCGGTCGGCGCGTTCTTCCTCTACTTGAACGTGCTGGTGCTGAGCCGGCGCCACTGGCCGCGGACCGCCGACGGTTATCCGATGGGCCTGCACCATGCGGTGCGCGGCGTCGCCGTGGCGGCCGCCCTCGTCAGCGCGGGCGTGCTGGTGACCAACCGCAGCGTCCGCATCGACGTCACCGCCGAGCAGTTGCACTCCCTGAGCGGCGAGACGCGGCGGATCCTCGACGAGCTGCCGGCCGACCGGCCGGTCTTCATCCAGGCGTTCATCAGTCCCGACGTGCCCGAGCCGTTCGTGCAGACGCGCTCGAACCTCATCAGCATCCTCGAGGAGATCGACGTCATCGCCGGCCCGCGGGTGGAGGTGCTGGTCCAGGATACCGAGCCGTTCACGGACGCGGCGCGCGAGGCGCGCGAGACCTTCGGCATCCAGCCGCGGCCCATCCGCAACGTCAGCACGGCGCGGTCGGAGGTGGAGGACGTGTTTCTCGGCGTGGCGTTCACCTGCGGCGCCGAGGAGCAGGTGATCGGTTTCTTCGACGTCGGGCTGCCGGCGGAGTACGAGATCATGCGGAGCATCCGCGTGGTCGCCGGGACCGAGCGGAAGCGGGTCGGCGTCGTCGCGACGATGGCCAACCTGTTCGGCGGGACGAACTTCCAGCGCAACCAGTTCACGCCGCAGTGGTCCGTCGTCACCGAGCTGCGCAAGCAGTACGACGTGGTGGAAATCAGCCCCGAGATGGCGATCGGCCAGGACGTCGATGCGCTGCTGGTGCCGCTGCCTTCCTCTTTGCAGACCGACGAGCAGGGCTTCGTGGCCGACTACATACGGTCCGGCAAGCCGGCCCTCGTCCTGGTCGACCCGCTGCCGGCGGTGAACCCGACCCTGTCGCCGTCGGAGTGGGTCGGCGACGGCAACCCCTTCACCTATCCACCGGGGCAGCCGCGGCCCGGCCCGCGCGGCAACGTGCGCGAGTGGATCCGGGGCCTCGGCGTCGACTGGGAGCCGACGCGGATCGTCTGGGACGCCTACAACCCGCATCCCGAGCTGGCCCACATGCCGGAGGACGTCGTCTTCCTCGGGGCCGGCAACGAGAACCCGGCGACGTTCAGCTCCGACGACCCGATGACGGCGCAGCTTCAGGAGCTGGTGTTCCTCTTTCCGGGGTTCCTGGAGGCCGTCGACGACCCGCGCTTCGAGTTCCAGCCGCTGCTTCGGTCGGGCATGGTGTCGGGCGCCAACGGCTACTTCTCGCTCGTGCGCGGCACGCCGTTCGGCCCGCAGGTGAACCCCAGCCCGCCGCGCCGGCAGGACGACGACGACTACGTCATCGCGGCCCGCATCCGATCCGTGGGCGGCGACCCGGACGCGGCGGGCGGAGACGACGCCGCCGGCGCCGGTGCCGCGGCAGGTGATGCGGACGAGGAAGCAGCGCCCGCAGCAGACGTGGCCGGAGAGCCTGCCGCCGGCCCCGAAGCGGCCGCGCCGGACGAGTCCGCGGCAGATTCGGAGAACGAGTCGGGAGCCGCCGGGTCGGCGGAAACGCCCGCGGCCGCGCCGGACGAAGCCGAGCCGGCCCGCGACACGGAGGCGCCCGCAGCGGAATCGGGTGATGAGGCTGGCGAGCCGACCGCCGACCCGGAGGCGGCTGCAGAGCCTGGATCCGGTGCTGAGGAGACCGGGTCTCCCGAGACGCCGGCGGCCGAGGTGGAAGCAGAAGAGACTGGCGAACCGGAGCCTCGGGCCGGCGCCGCCGGGGGCGCTTCGGAGTCCGAGACCGGCGAGCCTGAAGCGGCAGAGCCTGAAGCGGTCGAGGTTCCCGAGACGCCGGCCGAGGCCCCGGCCACAGAGGCGGGCACGTCACCCGAGACCCAGGCGGCGGAGCAGACCGAGCCGGCCGTCGGCCAGGCGCCCGAGGCCGGTGAGTTACCCGAGACGGCGCCGGCCGAGCCGCAAGAGCCGGCCGGCGCGGCGGAGCCGGAAGCGCGGCCCGAGTCGGCGGAGACGCCGGCCGACGAGCCGGCGGGCACGGCCGACGAGCCGGGCGCCGGCGCGCAGGCTGCCGAAGCAACTGCATCCGCGGCGGCCGAGTCGGAAGCGACGGCCGAGTCGGAAGAAGCGGCCGACGAGCCGGAAGCAGTGGCCGACGGGTCCGATCCTGACGGCGTTGACGGGCCGCCCGAGCCGGAGGCCGCGGACGACATCGACGTCATTGTCGTCGCCGACCTCGACTTCGTCAGCGAGCAGTTCTTCCAGATCCGCGAGCAGGCGCCCGGCGGTCTCAACTTCGACAACATCACGTTCTTCCTCAACGCGATGGACACGCTGCTCGGCGAGGACGCGTTCATCGACCTGCGCAGCCGGCGCGCCCGGCACCGCACCCTGGAGCGGGTCGAGGCGCAGACGGCGGAGTTCATCGAGCAGCGGACGGCCGAGGAGCAGCAGGCGGAGGCGGACGCCGAGACCGCGCTGACCGAGGCGCAGCAGCGGCTGAACGCCCGCGTGGCGGAGCTGCAGGGGCGCACCGACATCGACGCGCAGACCCGCCAGATCATGGTGCGCAACCTCGAAGAGGTGGAGAACCGGCGGCTGGAGGTGCTGTCGGCCAACATCGAGACGGAGAAGGACACCCGCATCCAGGCCAGCCGCGAGAACATGGAGGCGCAGATCCGCCGGATCCAGACGTCCATCAAGACCTTCGCGATCCTGCTGCCGCCGGTGCCGGTCGTGGTGCTGGGCATCGCGATCTTCATTCGGCGGAACCGGCGCGAACGCGAGGGGGCGGCCGCCGCGCACCGGCTGCGGGAGTAGGGAGGAGCCGACCGCTCATGGGACGGACGCTGCTCCACAAGGTCTGGGATCTCCACACCGTCCGCCGGCTTCCGACCGGGCAGACGCAGCTCTTCATCGGGCTGCACCTGATCCACGAGGTGACGACGCCGCAGGCGTTCGACATGCTGCGCCGGCGCGGCATCGGGGTGGCGTTTCCGGAGCGGACGTACGCGACGGTCGACCACATCGTGCCGACCCTGGATCAGACCCGGCCGTTCGCCGACGAGCTGGCCGAGCAGATGATGGCCGCCCTCGAACGCAACTGCCGCGAGTTCGGGATCCGGTTCTCGGATCTGAGCACCGACCGGCAGGGCATCGTGCACGTCATCGGTCCCGAGCTCGGCCTGACCCAGCCGGGAATGACCATCGCCTGCGGCGACAGCCACACGTCGACGCACGGCGCGTTCGGGGCGGTGGCGTTCGGCATCGGGACCTCCCAGGTGCGCGACGTGCTGGCGTCGCAGTGCCTGGCCATCGATCCGCTGAAGGTCCGCCGGGTCTCCGTGTCGGGCGCGCTCGGCCCCGGCGTTTACGCCAAGGACGTCATCCTCGCGATCATCGCCCGGCTCGGCGTGCGGGGCGGGGTAGGCTACGCCTACGAGTACGGCGGCGCGGCGGTCGAGCGGATGTCGATGGACGAGCGGATGACGATGTGCAACATGTCGATCGAGGGCGGCGCCCGGATCGGCTACGTCAATCCGGACGAGACGACCTTCGCGTACCTGGAGGGCCGGCCGTTCGCGCCGGCTGGCGACGCCTTCGAGCGCGCGAAGCAGTGGTGGCGCTCGATGGCCTCCGACCCGGACGCGGCCTACGCCGACGTCGTGGAGCTCCACGGGACGGCCATCGAGCCGCGGGTCACGTGGGGCATCAACCCCGGCCAGTCGGTCGGGGTCTCGGAGCGGATTCCGGACCCGGCGTCCGCGGCGGACGAGGCGGGCGCCGTCGGCGAGGCGCTCGAGTTCATGGGCTTCACGGCCGGCGCACCCATCTCCGGGACCCGCGTCGACGTGGCGTTCGTCGGTTCGTGCACCAACTCGCGGCTGTCGGATCTGCGCGAGGCGGCGCGGGTGGTCGAGGGACACCGCGTGGCGTCCCACGTCAGGGCCCTGGTGGTTCCCGGCTCGAAGAACGTGCGCCGGGCGGCGGAGGCCGAGGGACTGCACGAGATCTTCCAGGAGGCCGGCTTCGAGTGGCGCGGCGCGGGCTGCTCGATGTGCCTGGCGATGAACCCGGACCGCCTGAACGGACGCGAGGTGTGCGCCTCGTCGTCCAACCGCAACTTCAAGGGGCGGCAGGGCAGCCCGACCGGCCGCACGCTCCTGATGAGCCCGGCGATGGTCGCCGCCGCGGCGGTCAGCGGCGAGGTGACGGACGTGAGGACGCTGCTGTGAGCGAGTTGCGACCGATCGATCGGATCGCCGGGACCGCCATTCCGCTGCGCGGCAACAACATCGACACCGACCGGATCATTCCGGCCCGGTACTTGAAGGCCGTCACCTTCGAGGGCCTCGGCGCGCACGCCTTCGAGGACGACCGGGCGTCGATGCCGAACCATCCGTTCGCGAATCCGGCCTACGCCGGTGCGTCCATCCTGATCGTCAACGAGAACTTCGGGTCCGGTTCGTCGCGCGAGCACGCGCCGCAGGCCCTCAAGCGCCGGGGCATCGACGCGTGCGTCGGCCGGTCGTTCTCGGAGATCTTCCTGGGCAACGCCACCGCCATCGGCCTGCCCTGCGCGACGGCCGCGCCCGAGGATGTCGAGGCGCTGATGGCGACGGCCGAGCGGGAGCCGGACACACCGCTGGTCTTCAGCGTCGGCGCGCGGTCGATCGAAGCGGCCGGCCGCACCGTCGCGCTCGACATGCCCGCCGCCCTGCGCGATGCGCTCCTCACCGGACAGTGGGACGCGACGGGCCTGCTGCTCGACGGGTTCGACGACATCCGCCGCGCGGCGGAGAGCCTGCCCTACGTCCGGGGATTCTGATCTCCGACATCTCCGACTGCCCATCCGCCGGAGCGTCGCGGAAGGCCGGCGGGGCGCGGCCGGCGTGATGCAGGCTCATGGCGCGCACGATGCCGAACACGCGGCCGGCGCGATCGATGGCGGCGCGGTAGGTGCGCGCGAGGCGGCCGGCGGCTTCCTCGACGCCGACGGTCCGGATCCGGGGCATGGGGATCGATCTCAGGCGGACGCCACCGCCCGCGCGGCGTCGAGAAAGGCCGCGGCGGCGTGCGATCGCTCGCCGGCGCGCCGGTACACCAGGCGCACCTGGCGCGGGAGCCGGAGCTGCGCCACCGTGACGGCGGCGAGCTGCCCGCGGGCGATTTCCGCCAGCGCGCAACGTTTCGGGAGCAGCGCCACGCCGAGTCCCATCTCCACCGCGCGCTTGATGCCGTCGAGGCTCGGCAGCCCGACCCGGATGTTGATCGACGTGTGCCGCTGCTCGTAGAGCCGGAGCACCCGCTCGCGCGCGGGCGACGCCTCGTTGTGGGCGATCACCGTCTGGCGGCCGAACTCCTCCATCGTGATGCGCGCCCGCGCCGCCAGCGGATGCCGGGGGTGGGTCAGCATCACGAGTTCGTCCTCGCCGAGGGAGAGCGATTGCAGGCCTCGTTCACGGGGTGGGAAGGTCAGCACGCCGAAGTCGAGCGACCGGGCGAGCACCTCTCCGGCCACCTGCCGCGCGGAGACGCGGCGCACCTCGACCTGCGCATGCGGATGGTCCGCGCGGAAGCGCTCGACGACCGGCAGCAGGACGTGCACCGCCCCCTCGTTGGCGCCGATCAGCACCCGGCCGCGCCGGAGGTCCTGCAGCTCGCGGACCGCGCTCTCGGCCTCCGACTTGAGCGCGGTGAGGCGTTGCGCATAGTCGAACAGCAGCTCGCCCGCCTCGGTCAGGCGCCCCCCCCTCGACGAACGGTCGAACAGCCGCTCGTCGAGCTCGTCCTCGAGCCGCTTGATCGCCTGACTCACCGCCGGCTGCGTCCGGTGCAGGCGTTCGGCTGCGCGCGAGAAGCTCCGCTCGGCGGCGACGGCGAGGAAGACCTGCAGCTCCGCGAGATCCATGACGCTGTTTCCGGGCGCGATCCACGGCGTTGCTCCGGATGCGGTGCCGCGCCCGCCCGCCGGTCGGCTGGCAGCCCGGTGACGACTATAGCGTGAACTTATGGAGACGACGCGTCGATAAGCTCGGCGCGTCGCCCCGCGGGGTGGATTCCGGACGTGCGATCGACCGGCGGATCCCTGGCTCCGGCGGGTCAGTCGACGACGTAGCTGAAGAGCTTGAACCGGCCGTCGCGTTCGAGGATGGACCCGAACAGGGCGAGGGTCGTTTGGTTGCCCTCTTCGTCGCGCAGGTCGAGGACGGTCTCGCGATGCACCCGGTAGGTCCGATAGGCGGTCGTCTCTCCGGCGAAGCGTACGGCGACGAGCTCGTAGCGCCGTCCGCCGCGGCGGGCGGCGAGTCGGCGCAGCGCGTTGTCGCTCTTCTGATGCAGGTCGCCCCAGGCGTAGTCGAACGGGACGCCGCGCTCGGGCCGGCTCGACGGCAGATCCGGCCAGACCGCGGTGCGGAACTCGAGCTCGTCGAGCGGCAGCGCGCGCAGCGTATCGACGTCGTTGGCCGCGAGCGCGGTCAGCACGGCCCGACTCAGTGCTTCCGGTGACGGGAAGGTATCGTGGAGCGCCGCGAGGGGCCGCTCGGCGCCGGTACCGCCTCCGCAGCCCCCGGTCGCCCACAACGCGGCGAGGACAACGCAGCGCACGAGTGCGGAGGCGGAGACCCTGCAACGGCCGGCAGGGCCCCCGTCCGCCATCATGCGCGGCCGGCCGACTAGTCGAGGGCGAAGTCGGTCCATCCCTCGAACCAGGCTTCCTGTCCCGAGCCGGCCGGTCCGACCGCCCCGATGAAGTTGGCGATCTCGAAGAACCCGTCGTTCGGCGGCACGGCGGGCCGCACCTGGCCGGTCACGGCCGGCGACCACTCCCGCGGGGCGAAGTTCCGCGTCGGTTCCAGCAGGTCGAACGGGCAGAACGGGCAGAGGTAGGACGGCTCGCCGAGGATCGGGTCCATGAGGTGCACGTTGGGGGCGGTGGTCACGAAGTCCATCGTCGTGATCGGAGCCGCCGCGTCGTCGCTGTCCGGCTTGAACTCGCCCTCGCAACCCTCGACGATGCAGTTGCCGTAGACCAGCCCGCTCTCGAGCGTCAGCCCGCCCGATGTGACCTGCTCGAAGGTGGCGGGGTGGTCGAGGTCGATCGACGCCTCCTTGAAGCCGGTGACGATGAAGTTGCGGATCGTCGCCGCGGTGCCCTCGCGGAGCAGCATGCCGATGTCGCTTTCGTCGCCCGGGAAGTCGTACGGATCCCCGATCAGGGTCAGATTGTAGAGGGTGGGGTTGGAGCGCGGTGTCAGGTCGTTGTTGTCGCCGTTGTTGTCGGCCTCGATGCCCTGGTCGGCGTCGTCGCCCATCTGCATGGCGATCAGGAACTGGCCCTTGCCCTGCCAGCCGTCGGTCCAGTCGAAGCTGTCGTCGGCGATCGCGAAGCAGATGACGTGCTTGACCTCGACCGTGCCGCCGAAGAACTCCAGGCCGTCGTCCTTGTTGAACTTCACCATGATGTGGTCGACTTCGGTGTTTCGGCCGACGCCCTGGAACGCGATGCCGTTCAGTTCGTTGTCGGGGCTGAACTCGGTGCCGGCGAACTCGACGCGGACGTAGTACAGGTGTCCGCTGTCGTCGTCCGGATCGTCGCCGCCGTAGACGCCGGTGTCGCCTTCTCCTTCTCCCTCGCCGCCGGGGACGTTGAGCGGCGCGCGGCCGTTGATGATCAGCCCGCCCCAGTCCGCCCGCGCCCGCTCGCCCGGCTCCTGGTCGCTGGTCATGACGATCGGCGCCGCGGCGGTTCCGTTCGCCAGGATCTGTGCGCCCTGGGCGATGATGAGCGCGCCGTTGGTCTCGGAGCGCCCGAAGATCGTCGTTCCGGCTTCGATGGTCAGACGGGCCGGTTCGTCGACGAACACGGCGCCGTCGAGCAGCCAGAGCGAGTCCGCGGTGAACGTCGTGTCGGTGGTGATCCGGCCCCTGACGATGCAAAGCTGTTGCTCTTCGCCCGGCTCGCAGGTGATGTTCGCCTGCGTGGATGCGGACGGATCGATCCACGCCACGGCCGCGGCGAGCGCACCCGCGGCGAGAATGCGGCGAACGGACCGCCGCCCGGTCGGATTCCAGGTCATCGCTGATTTCACCTCTGCTGTTCGATGAGAATTCCAGGTCATTGCCGATCTTGCCTCTGCTGCATGCGTGCGCTCGCGGCGCCCGCAATCTCCGGATGTCCGCAACACACGGGCCACGGGCTAGGGGTGATACGTGACCCCGAAGCTCATCGACCGTCCCAGGTTGAAGAGCCGCTGCGTGGGTCCGTCGCCGCCCTGCGTGAACTCGAAGGGCTGGTCGGTCAGGTTCGTGAAGGCCACCCTGAGGCTGGCGCGCTCGAAGCGCTTCGCGAAGACGAAGTCGAGCGAGTGGCGTCCCTTTTCGATGATGTCCGGCAGGCCCAGCGAGCCGACGTCGCTGATCCGATCGTCGAAGTAGTTCAGGAGGAAGCGGCCGGAGTAGCCCATGCCGCGCACCTCGAACAGCGCGTTGACCAGGTTCGGCGACGTCCCGGCGAGGGGGCGGACCAGCGACGTCTGCACTTGGCGCGCGGCCGGCGACAGCGTCACTTCCGAATCGACGTAGGTGTAGTTGGCGCCGACGAGGACGTACCGGCCGATGAGCGAGCGGGCTTCCAGCTCGATGCCGGCGTTCCTGGCGGTGTCGGCGTTGGTGAACGACGTGCGCAACTGCGCGGTCGGCTCGACCGTCCGCTCGATGGGATCGTCGAACTGCTTGTAGAAGAAGCTCGCCGAGAGCACCTCTTCGGCGCCGGGGAACCACTCCCAGCGCAGGTCGACGTTCTGAATCAGGGACTGGTTCAGGTCGGGATTGCCGACGATGGCCCGGCCGCCGACGACGTCCGTGAATTCGAACGGCGAGACCTCCCGGAACTCCGGCCGATTGACCGTCTGGCTGTACCCCAGCCGGACGTTCTGATCGGGGCGCACCGAGTAGACGAGGTTGACCGCGGGGAAGAGGTCGGTCTCGTCGAGCGCGGCGCGTTGCACGGCGGCCGTCTGCTGGTCGATGGTTCCGGCGAACGGGTCGAGCGTCTCCACGTCCTGCCGGAACTGCTCGACGCGCGCACCGGTCACGAGTCGCGCCGAAGCCGACAGGGGAAGGTCGACCATGCCGTAGAACGACGTCACCGTCTGCGCCGCGTCGTAACGGTCCGTTCCGCGCGTCTCTTCCTTGAGCTCGAAGACGTCGCCGATGTTGCCGGCCGTGAAGAGCTGCTCGGCCGGCAGCGACAGGTCGACCCGCGTGACGTCCCGCCGCGAGGAGCCGAGCCGCTGTTCGATGCTGCGCGTGGTGGTCGCTCCGGTGACGCTGGTCACGATGTTCCGCGGCACGAAGCGGAGGCGGCGCGACCGGAAATCGCGGCTCCGGTCGATGTAGTTGCCGCCGAGCTTCACTTGCGCGGCGAGGCCGTCCCACTGCTCGAAGAGCGTGCTCCAGTTCGCGGTGCTCTCGATCGTGTCGTCGACCAGGTCGTTGAACTGCCGGAGTCCGCTCTGTGACTCGTCGGCGAGCACGAACGCCTGGCGCGCCGGGTCCGATTCGTAGAGCACCTCGCGCAGATCCGGCTCCTCCCGGTCGGCGCGGGAGAGGGCGACCCTCCAGTCCAGCCGGCTGTTGGACAAGGTCGGAAAGAGGTGGTCGCCGCCGACGTGGTGGCTCGCGATCTGCTCCTCGACCCACCAGAGCCGCTGGTTCCGGATGTCGTTGCCGGCGTCGTCGTTGTAGCCCTGGAACCGGCGGGTCTCGTTGGTGCCGACGTGCGTGTAGAAGTTGTCGAACGAGATGCGCTGGTTCGGCGTGAACTGGTAGGCGACGTTGCCGACGCCGCCGATGGTGCCCGCGCGCTCGGTGGTCTCGAAATCGTACGGTCCGTTGAACCGCTCGATGGCGCCGCCGCCGCCGACCTTGTAGAAGGTCTGCTGCTCCCGGGTGAACTGCGCGCTCTGCGCGTGGCGCAACGTGGCGACGATGCCGAGCTTGCCGAACCGGCCGCCGAACAGCGCGTTGTACGACTGGTCGAGGGGGAGCGATTGCGGCTGCGGATCCCAGACGTTGCCGAACTGCTCGCCCAGCCGTTCGAGGTCCTCGCGCGAGAAGCCGAGCGTCCCCGAGAAGCGGCCGCCGCGGATCACCTTGCGATCCGGGAAGCCGCCCGGCAGCGCGCGCGTGCCGTCGTCGAACCCCAGCCAGTCGCGGCCGCCGCCCGCATAGCCGAGCCCCGACGCCCCGGTGGTCAGGCTGTTCCAGCCGCCGCCGGCCGAGATCTCGAACGAGGTGGAGTCCGGCAGCTTCATCGGTACGATCTCGACCAGCCCGCCCGCGAACTGCGACGGCTTGTCCGGCGTGTACGTCTTGCTGACCTGCACGCTGTCGATGAGGCCGGTGGGAAAGAGGTCGAGCGGCACGACGCGGCGGTCGGGCTCGGTGGTCGGCAGCGTGGCGCCGGCCAGGGTGGTGTTGCTGTAGCGTTCGCCGAGGCCCCGGACGAAGACCGACTGGCCTTCGACGACCGACACGCCGGTGACGCGCTGCATGGCGTCGGCGGCGTTGGAGTCGTTGTTCGCCGACATCTCGATGGCGCCGATGTTGTCCTGCACGGACGGGGCGCGCATCCGCATCATCATCTGGGCCGCGGCGGTCGAGGAATCGGCTTCCAGGGTCGGCGCCGTGATCACCAGTTCCTCCGCGAACACGTTCGAGCCCAGGGCCACCTCGAGCGCCGACAACCGGCCGGCGACGACGTCGACGGTCACGCTGGTTTCGGCGTAACCGGCCATGACGATCCGGATCTCGTGCCTTCCCGGCGGCAACTCGAGGCGGTACCGGCCGTCGAGGTCGGTGTAGGCGATCCGCCCGGTGCCGACCGCCTCCACCGGGACCCCCGGGAGCGTGATCGCGAGGTTCTGGTCGATGACCTCGCCCGCGACCCAGCCGACCTCCTGGGCCTGCGCCGGCGCCGCGGCGATCGCCGTCGACACCAGGATCGAACCAATCGTTCTGCGCATGTGATTCCGTTCTCCGACTTCGTGGACGTCGCATCCGGCGGGGGCGCGAAGCGCCGGCCACCGGCAGGATCGGCACACGATACCGGCGGCGTATGACTGGTCCATGACCGGTTCGTTAAATCAACGTAAACGTGTTGCGGGGGCGGTGACGCGGCTTGCGGGTCGTGCGCGGGGCTCCGCCGGGGACCTGCCTCGGCGGGCTTGGCGGCGCCGCTGACATATAAACCGCATTGATTGAAATGTAATAATTATAACTTTGACTTGCAGGCGGCAAGCCGGGGTAGAGTAAGGACGTCAGATCCATTCAGGCGGGAGCACTCATGGCCAAGGACCGATTGATCATCTTCGACACGACCCTGCGCGACGGCGAGCAGTCGCCCGGCTTCTCCATGAACACGGACGAGAAGATCCGCCTCGCCCGGCAGCTCGAGGCGCTGGGCGCCGACGTCATCGAAGCCGGATTCCCCATTGCATCCGATGACGACGCGTACGCGGTGCGGCTCGTCGCACAGGAGATCCGGCGCCCGGTGGTCGCCGCCCTCGCGCGCTGCAATCCGGCCGACATCGAGCGGGCCGGCGAGTCGCTCCGGCCGGCGGAGCGCTCGCGCATCCACACGTTCATCGCCACCTCCGACCTGCACCTGGAGCGCAAGCTGCGGATCGGCCGCGACCAGTGCCTGCAGGCGGTCACCGACGGGGTGACCCAGGCGCGGGGCTACACCGACGACGTGGAGTTCTCGGCCGAGGACGCGACCCGCAGCGACGTCGACTTCCTGTGCCGGGTCGTCGAGACGGCCATCGCGGCGGGGGCGACGACGATCAACCTGCCCGATACCGTCGGCTACTGCACGCCGGAGGAGATCGAGGAGTTCTTCACCGAGGTGCGCGAGCGGGTAGGCGGCGCCGATGACGTCGTCTTCAGCGCCCACTGCCACGACGACCTGGGGCTGGCGGTGGCCAACTCGCTGGCCGCGATGCGGGCCGGGGTGCGGCAGGTGGAATGCACCATCAACGGCATCGGCGAGCGGGCGGGCAACGCGTCGCTCGAAGAGATCGTGATGGCGACGCGGGTCAAGCCCGACCGGCTGCCCTACACGACCGGAATCGACACGACCCAGCTCGTCCGGACGAGCCGGCTGCTCACGGAACTGACCCGGGAGCCGGTGCAGGCCAACAAGGCCATCGTCGGCCGCAACGCGTTCGCGCACGAGGCGGGCATCCACCAGGACGGGGTGATCAAGGACCGCCGCACCTACGAGATCATGACGCCGGCCGACGTGGGCGTCGAATCGACGCTCGTCCTCGGCAAGCACTCCGGGCGGCACGCGGTGAAGAAGCGCTGCGAGGATCTCGGACACGAGCTGAGCCGGTTCGATCTCGATCGGGTCTACCGGGAGGTGATCGCACTGGCCGATCGCCGGAAGTCGGTGAGCGACGACGACGTCGCGGCGATTGTCGGACGCATCCTGGCCCCCGTGCCGGCCGTCGCGGCCGGTGGCGGGGTCTGAGCCGGATCTCCCGCCGATGCGCGCCACCATCGCACTGCTGCCCGGGGACGGGATCGGTCCGGAAGTCGTCGATGCCGCGGCGGAGGTCCTGCAGACGGTCGCCGAGCACCGCGGCCACTTCTTCACCCTGACCCGTTCGCCGTTCGGCGCCGCCGCCCTGCGGGCCGGCGACCCGCCGCTGCCGCCGGCCACGCTCGAGACCTGCCTGGCGGCCGACGCGGTGCTGCTCGGCGCGGTGGGCGACCCGGCGTTCAGCGAGGAGCCGCGCGAGCGGCGGCCGGAGACCGGTCTGCTGGAGCTGCGCAAGGCGCTCGGGGTGTACGCCAACCTGCGTCCGGCGCGGGTCTGGCCGGGACTCGAGGACGGAGGCTCGCTCAGGCGCGAGAGTCTGCGCGACGTGGACCTGCTCATCGTCCGCGAGCTGATCGGCGGCATCTATTTCGGCGAGCCGCGCGGCCGGACCGACGACGGGCGCGAAGCCTTCGACACCATGCGCTACTCGGCCCACGAGATCGAGCGCATCGCCGCCGTCGCGTTCGAGAGCGCCCGTGGCCGGAAGAAGCTGGTGACTTCGGTCGACAAGGCGAACGTGCTCGAGTCCTCGCGGCTCTGGCGCGAGGTGGTGACGGAGGTCGCCTCCGGCTACCCGGACGTGTGGCTGGAACACCAGCTCGTCGATTCCTGCGCGATGCGGCTGGTCTCCGATCCCGCTTCGCTCGACGTCGTACTCGCCGGCAACCTCTTCGGCGACATCCTTTCCGACGAAGCCGGCGCCGTGGTCGGCTCGATCGGTCTGCTGCCGTCGGCCAGCGTCGGGGGCAGCGGCGGCCTGTTCGAGCCGGTGCACGGCTCCGCGCCCGACATCGCCGGCAGGAACGTCGCGAATCCGATCGGGGCCGTCGCCTCGGCCGCCATGCTGCTGCGCCACGGACTCGGCCTGGGGGACGAAGCCGACCGCATCGAAGCGGCGATCGCCGCCGCGCTCGCCGCCGGCTGCCGGACCGAAGACCTGGCGCGGGGGGGGGAGTCGTCCCTGAGCCGCGCGGAGATGACGTACGCCATCGTCGAGCGGCTCGGGCCGGCGTAGCCGGCGGCCCGCCGTGGATCCGGTACGGTAAACGGCCGCCCGGACTGCACCGTCTGATGGGCAAGTAGGTCCGGAGGGGGGCACTTGCAGGTACACCACACCGGAATCGGCGGCCGGCAGGCCCCGCCTGCGGCGCTGGCTTGCGCAATCGCGTGTTTCGTCGCGGCAGTCCCGCCCGCGGCGCTCGCGCAGACGGCGTCGGACCCCGAGGCGTCGATGCGTTTCGAGGGCGGCGGGTCGGGTACGGTGGCGATCGCGCCGTTCGCGAACATCTCCGCGGAGCCGTCGGACGACTGGATCGGCGCCGGTGTCGCGGAGACGCTGGCGGCCGACTTCGAGCGACTGGACGCGGTCTCGGTCATCGGGCGCGAGGCCTTGCACGAAGAGATCCAGGCGGCCGGGATCGACCCGCGGCCGTTGGGCCGTGAGGTTTCGGCGCGCGAGGCGAGCCGGCGGCTGGGCGCCGGCTGGCTCGTCACCGGCGCCTATCAGCGGCTGGGCGATCGGCTGCGCATCACGGCGCGGCTGGTCGACGCGGCGACCGGCGCCGTGGCGGCCGGCGCCAGGGCGGACGGTGAACTCAGCGGGATCTTCGCGCTCCAGGACCGGATCGCGGCTGACCTCGGCGCGGTGTTGCTGGCCCGGGTGAGCGGTGACGAGAGGCTGGCCGCCGCCCTCTCCCGCAGCACGCCGCCGCCCGGCAACGGGAACGGTGACGGCGCGTTTCGCGGTGCGCCGCCCGGTCGTCCCGCGCGCCCGGCGCCCCTGCCGCCCGCGGACGTGACCGGCGGCGTGGTGCTGGGGGCGCCGTCCGGGGCGGGAAGCGGAGGGACCCCGGCCGCCGGTCTCGCCGCCGCCGCCGGGATCCTGACCGGACGTCCGACGCTGCGTCCGACGCGCACGGACGTCCGACCCGACATCGACGGCCGTCTCGACGACCTGGTCTGGCGGAACGCGCTGCGTGTCACCGAGTTCGTCCAGGAGTCGCCGCTCGAGGGAGCGCCGGCGACCGAGGACACCGAGGTCTGGATCAGCTACGACAGCCAGCACTTGTACGTGGCGGTGCACGCGCACTACGAGGATCCCGGCATCATGCGGGCGACCCGGGTGGATCGCGACCAGTCGTGGCGCGACGACAACGTCACCGTCTACTTCGACCCGTTTCTCGACCAGCAGCGGGCCTACGCCTTCTCGGTGAACGGCTACAACGTGCAGGGCGACGAGATCATCAACGCGCGCGGCGGCGGCGGCGGTCGCGGTCGCGGCGGCGGTGGGGGCGGCGGCGGGTTCAGCCGCCGCGGTATTCCGTGGGGCGACAGCTCGTGGGACGCGCTGTTCGACAGCGGCGCGCAGATCGTCGACGACGGCTTCACGGCCGAGATGGCGATTCCGTTCAAGAGCCTGCGCTATCCGCAGCGGGGCCGCAACGTCCCGCACCGCTGGGCGTTCCAGATCGTCCGCGAGATCCGGCACAAGGACGAAAACGTCGTCTGGGCGCCGATCTCGCGCGGAGTGGCCGGCTTCCTGCCGCAGATGGGGCTGCTCGAGGGCATGACGAACCTCTCGATGAGCCGCAATCTCGAGATCATGCCGGTCGCCACCGGGATCCAGCTCGGATCGCTCGACCCGTCGAACGGGGCTTTCGTGACGGACAAGGCGCGGCCGGAGGGGGGCGTCAACGTCAAGTACGGGATCACGTCGAACCTGACGGCCGACTTCACGCTGAACCCGGACTTCTCGCAGATCGAGTCCGACCGCCCGCAGATCGAGATCAACCAGCGGTTCGCGCTCTTCTACCCCGAGCTGCGGCCGTTCTTCCTCGAGGGCGCCGAGATCTTCAACGTGTTCGGGCCGATCAACTTCGTCCACACGCGGACCATCCGCGACCCGGACTGGGGCGCGAAGATCACCGGCAAGGTGGGTCGCACGTCGGTCGGCTTCCTGGCCGCGAACGACGCCGCGGCGGGTTCGGTGGCCGGCTTGGCCGGGCCGGGCGGCGACGCCGCCGCGAACGTCGTGATCGGGCGGGCGCGCTACGACCTCTATGCCGAGTCGCACGTCGGCGCGATGGTGACCAACCGCGACTTCCTCGGCGGCTACAGCCGCATGGCGCTGGCCGACGGCGCGTTCCGGCTGGGCCGGACGCAGTCGGTCGGGTTCTCCGCGGTCCAGACCGACAACCGCGATCTCGACGGGGTCGATTCCCGCGGCACGCTGTTCGATGTCCACTACCGGCTGAACGGCCGCCACTGGAACATCTTCAACGGCACCTACCTGCTGTCGCCCGACTTCCGGACCGACGTCGGGTTCGTGCAACGCACCGATCAGCAGCGCAACGTCACGACCCTCGGCTACCGCTTCTGGCCCGAGAGCTGGGTCATCAACTGGGGGCCCAGCGTCACCTACGGCCGCAACTGGAACTTCGACGACGTGCTCGAGGACGAGCAGTTCGAGGCCCGCCTGAACACGACGTTCGCCAACAACATCAGCGGCAGCGTCAGCGTCAGCCGCGACATGGAGCGCTACCTCGGGGTGAACTTCCAGAAACAGGGCTACCGGGCCTTCGGCCGCATCAGCAGCAGCCGGAAGTTCTCCGTCGGCGGGTTCTACCGCTACGGCGACGAGGTGCGCTACCAGGAGAATCCCTACCTCGGGCGCGGCGGCAGCGGCGGGATGTTCATCACCCTGCGGCCGGCGTCGCGGTTCCAGTCGCAGATCAACCTCAACACGAGCCGGCTGATCGACCCGCGCATCGACCCGAGCGTCGCGGACCCGCTGGTCTTCGACGTCACCATCGTCCGCGCGCTGAGCACCTACCAGTTCACCGACCGGCTGGCGCTGCGCAACATCGCCGAGTTCAACACGCTGCAGCGCGCCGCCGGCCTGAACCTGCTGGTGAGCTACCGGGTCAACGCGGGCACGGTCTTCTACGTCGGCTACGACGACCGCTACCGGCAGGGCGACCTCATCGTCGGCGACGACCTCGACGGCGACGGGATCAGCGACTACCTGTTCCCGTCGGTGACGACCCTGCAGCGCACGAACCGGGCGTTCTTCACGAAGTTCCAGTACCTGTTCCGGTATTGAGCGCCGCGGGCCGGGGCTCGGCGGCGTTCGACCGGCGGGATCGATCCCGCCGGGCGCATCCTTCATGTCGCGTAGCACGGGGGTGGTCGAGACCGTGCGGCGACCAGGCCATCCGCTATGATAATGGCCGAATGTCGTCCTCGTCCGGCACACGGCCCGCAAACAAGGTGGTAGGTGTGCGTCATCCGATTCTCTTCATCGCCGCAGTGGTTACATGCGCCGGCCTTCCCGGCGGGGCCGTTTCCGCCCAGGAGGGGCCGCCCGACGCGCCCGGAGCCCGGTGGGCGCCGGTCCGGCCCGGCGCCGTCGCCGTCGCACCGTTCGCGAACCTCTCGGCCGCGCCGGCCGACGACTGGATCGGCGCCGGCATCGCGGAGACGCTGTCGGCCGATTTCGAGCGGCTCGAGGCGGTCTCGCTCGTCGGATACGAGGGACTGACCGCGGAGGCGCTCGGGGCCGGCTCGGCGTCATCCGCGGCGGGCGACACGGAAGGCCGGTTGCGCGAGGTCAGCCGCCGCCGCGGGGCCGCCTGGGTCGTCACCGGCGGCTATCAGCGACTCGGCGACCGGATGCGGATCACCGCCCGCCTGGTCCACACCGGGACCGGCGCGGTCGTCGCGGGCGCCAAGGCGGATGGCGCCGCCGGCGAGATCTTCGCGCTTCAGGACCGCATAGGGGAGGAGCTCGCGGATGCGCTCGTCTCGCTCACGCGGGCCGAACGTCCGGCGTTTCCGACGGCTCGGGCGATCGGCGCCGGCGACGCGAACGGCTACCGCAGCGGCAACGGCAACGGGAGTGGGGTCGTCCCACCGCCCCGGATGCAGCCGGCCGCCGCGGTGGCGCCGCCGGCCCCGCCCCGCCCCGTGCCCGTGGAAACCGACGTGAACGGCGAGATCGCCCTGGGCGGCGCCCCCATGACGGCCGGGTTCGGCGTGGCCGAGGGGCTGGGCATCCTGACCGGGCGGCCCACGATGCGCCCGCCGCGGACCCGCGAGCGGCCGCGCGTCGACGGCCGGCTCGACGACGCGGTCTGGCGCGACGCCCTCCACATCACCGACTTCGTGCAGCAGAACCCGGTGGAGGGGGCGCCGGCGACCGAGGCCACCGACGTCTGGATCGCCTACGACAGCCAGAACTTCTACCTCGCGGTGCACGCCCACTACGCGGACCCGAGCCTGATGCGCGCCAACCGCATCGACCGCGACCAGGCGTTCGAGGACGACAACGTCGCGATCTACTTCGACACGTTCCTCGACCAGAACCGCGCCTACCGCTTCAGCGTCAACGGCTACGGCGTGCAGGGCGACGCCATCGTCAACGCGCGCGGATACAGCCGCAGCGCGCGCGGCCGGCGGACCGGCAGCTACTCCATGTCCCGCAACGAGATCCCGACCGGCGACTCGTCCTGGGACGCGCTGTTCGACAGCGGCGGGCAGATCGTCGACGACGGTTTCACGGCCGAGATGGCGATCCCGTTCAAGAGCCTGCGCTACCCGGAGCGCGATCGGGACATTCCGCACCGCTGGGGCTTCCAGATCGTGCGTGAGGTGCGCGGCAAGGACGAGAACCAGGTCTGGGCGCCGGTGACGCGCAACATCTCCGGCTTCCTCACCCAGGTGGGGGTCCTCGAGGGGATGACCAACCTCTCGATGAGCCGCAACCTGGAGATCCTGCCGACGTTCACCGGCATTCAGCGCGGTTCCCTCGACAGCCGGGGCAACTTCGTGAACAGGGACCCGACGCCCGAGGGCGGCCTGAACGTCAAGTACGGCATCACGTCGAACCTGACCGCCGACGTGACCGTCAACCCCGACTTCTCGCAGATCGAGTCGGACCTGCCGCAGATCGAGGTCAACCAGCGCTTCGCGCTCCGCTATCCGGAGCTGCGGCCGTTCTTCCTGGAAGGCGCCGAGATCTTTCAGATACTCGGTCCGCTCACCTTCGTCCATACCCGGACCATCGTCGATCCGGAGTTCGGAGCGAAGCTGACGGGGAAGGTGGGCAATACGACCCTCGGCATGATCGTGGCCGACGACGAGGCGCCGGGCCGGGTCGAGGCGGGCGACCCGGCGTTCGGCCGCAAGGCGAACAACTTCGTCGGGCGGGCGCGCTACGACCTGTACGCCGAGTCGTATCTGGGGGCGATATTCACGCACCGCGGCTTCATGGACAGCCACAGCACGCTGGGGGCCCTGGACGGCAACTTCCGGCTCGGCCGCACGCAGGGCGTCGGGTTCAAGCTGGCCCGGACGGATCACCGCGACCTGGACGGCGTCAGCCGGCAGGGCCGGATGGTCGACCTCAGCTACCGGCTGAACAGCCGGCACTGGAACAGCTTCGTGGCGCTGTACACGCTGTCGCCCGACTTCCGGCACGACATCGGCTTCGTGCGGCGGGTCGACACCAAGCGCCTCTACAGCCGGCTCGGCTACAACTTCTGGCCGGAGAGCTGGGTCGTCAACTGGGGGCCGAGCGTCCAGTACGGCCGGAACCACAACTTCGCCAACGACCTCGACGACGAGGACGTCCGGCTCGGATTCACCGCCCGGTTCGCACGGAACATCAGCTTCAACACCGACGTGCGCGAGGAGATGGAGCGCTACCGCGGCATCCGGTTCCACAAGCGCGCGGTGTCGGTGGGCGGGCAGGTCAACACGAGCCGGAAGCTGGTCTTCGGCGGCTACTACCGCCAGGGCGACGAGGTCAAGTACCAGGAGAACCCGTACCTCGGCAAGGGAGGCAGCGGCAGCTTCTTCGCCGCGGTGCGGCCGGTCTCGCGGTTCCAGTCGGAGCTGAATCTCAGCGTGAGCGACTTCATCGACCTGCGCAACGGCGCCGACACGATCTTCGACGTGAAGATCCTCCGCACCCTGAGCACCTACCAGTTCACCGACCGCTTCCTGCTGCGCAACATCGCGGAATACAACACGTTCGACCGGAAGTTCGGCCTGAACTGGCTGCTCACGTACCGCGTGAACGCGGGGACCGCCTTCTACCTCGGCTACGACGACCACTACCAGCAGGCGGACCGGCTGTATGGAGACATCGACGGCGACGGGTTCGAAGACCAGCTCTTCCCGACGTTGACGATGATGCAGCCGACCAACCGCGCCATCTTCACGAAGGTCCAGTACCTGTTCCGGTACTGATCACGGTCCGGCGTTGAACAAATGGTTCAATGAACTGTTTACTAGATTCCAATCTCGCCTACCTCAATCGAGCGCGCGTCCGCTGCACTTATGGAGCGGCCGCGGACGTCATGGGGGTTTTCGTACGATCGATGGGCCGCCACCTCGGTGACCCCCGGCCGGAGGCCTCCTGGGTGGTCCGCAAGAGCACCGGTGACCCGACCGACTACGCCAAGCACAACAAGCACCAGGATCTCTATCGCACGAGCCACATCATCACGACCGGAGAGGAACTCCTCCGTTGCATGCGGAGGAACGTTACGGAGTTTCCGGAATAGTTGGGCATATCGCGCCGCCGGGGCGCCCCGAGGACACGTAATGACGACCACATACCGTTCAGCATTCTTCGCAATCGCTCTCGCGGTCGCGTCGGTCGCGCCGCTCGCCGCCCAGGACGGCGGCCCGCAGCTCGACAAGCTGACCCTGCCGGACGGGTTCTCCATCGAGGTCTATGCGCCCGACGTCCCGAACGCGCGGCAGATGTCGCTGAGCCCGAACGGGACGCTGTTCGTCAGCACCCGCCGGCTCGGCAACGTCTACGCGGTGCGCGACGACGACGGCGATCGGAAGGCCGACCGCGTGCTGACGCTCGACAGCGGCCTCAACATGCCGAACGGGGTCGCGTTCCGCGACGGCGACCTCTACGTCGCCGAGGTCAACCGCGTCCTGCGCTACGACGACGTCGAGGCGCACCTGGAGGCGCCGCCCGAACCGGTGGTGGTCAACGACGAGTTCCCGAGCGACCGGGCGCACGGGTGGAAATTCATCGCGTTCGGGCCCGACGGGCGCCTCTACGTGCCGGTCGGCGCGCCGTGCAACGTCTGCGACCACGAGGCGACCACGCCGATCTACTCCACCATCAACAGCATGAACCCGGACGGGAGCGACCTGCGGATCTACGCCCGGGGCATCCGCAACACGGTCGGTTTCGCGTGGCATCCCGAGACGGACGAGCTCTGGTTCACCAACAACGGCCGCGACCGGCTCGGCGACACGCGGCCGGCCGATACGCTGAACCACGCGCCGGAGCCCGGCCTCCACTTCGGCTTCCCGTTCTGCCACCAGGGCGACATCCAGGATCCCGAGTTCGACACCCGTCCGTGCAGCGAGTTCCGCCCGCCGGCGCAGAAGCTGGGTCCCCACGTCGCCTCGCTCGGCATGCGGTTCTACACCGGCGACATGTTCCCGGCCGAGTACCGCAACCAGATCTTCATCGCCGAGCACGGCTCGTGGAACCGGACGCCGGCGGCGGGCCACACCGGCTACCGCCTGACCGTCGCGAAGCTCGACGGCGACCGGGTGACGGACTACGAAGTGTTCGCCGAGGGCTGGCTGGAGGAGGACAATACCTGGTGGGGGCGCCCGGTGGACGTGCAGGTGATGCCGGACGGCGCGCTGCTCGTCAGCGACGACACGGCGGGGGCGATCTACCGCATCACGTACTCGGAGTAGAGCGCATCGTGGGGTATGGCGCCCATGCTCTCGACGGCGGGTGGCGGTTCCTTCGTGAGCATCTCGCACGTGTTCCCGCCGGCGGACGGCGGTCCCTTCATGGGATGGGGCCCATGCTCTCGCCGGCGGGTCGCGGTCCTTTCATGGGCATGGGGCTGATAGGGTTGGGCCGGTAGACTGAAGGTGCGTATCGTGATGCGAGTCGGCCGACGGCACGTCGCCCCGGGGCGCGTATTCAGGAACGTCGTTCTGGCCGCGACTCTCATGCTGGGCCTGCCGGCAGGAGCGGCGGCGACCGGCGGGCAGGCGGCGGGCGCGTCACCGGCCGGCGCTCCAGCCGTCGGCGCCCCGGCCGGGGCGAGCCAGCTCACGCCGGAGCTGGTGCGCGAACGGACCGAGCGCGAGTGGAGCGTCAAGGCCGAGAAGATGCGGCGGCATCTGCTGCCGCTGATGCGCGCGCACGAGATCGACCTGTGGATCATCCTGAGCCGCGAGAACGCGCCCGACCCGGCGCTGGAGCTGTTCGGCGGCTACGGCGTCACCGGCTGGTACGGCCACCGGAACGCCTATCTCTTCCACGACGCCGGAGAGGACGGGCTGGAGACCACGGCGCTCGGCACGCACCTGAGCGGCCACCTCGCCCGGTTCTACGACACGCGGGAGGTCTACGGCGAGGAAGGGCTCGCGCCGCACCTGCGCCGCTACGTCGAGGCCCGCGGCCTGCGCCGGATCGCCGTCAACCAGTCGCGGACCATCAGCATGGCGGACGGGCTGACGGCGGAGCTGAAGGAGTATCTGCTGGACGCGATCGGGCCGCGGTACCGGGGTCGGATCGTCTCCTCCGAGCCGCTGCTGGTGGAGTACGTCGCCACCCGCACCCCGGCGGAGGACGCGATTCAGCGCGAGGCGAGCGCGGCGACGTTCGCCATCCTGCGGCGCGCGCTGTCGAACGAGGTGATCGCGCCGGGCCGGACCACCCTGCTCGACGTCCACTACTGGATCACCGCCGAGTGGAAGCGGCAGGGGTTCGAGTTCAACTTCCCGGCGTCGGTCGACCTGCAGCGCGCCGGCGCCGACCCGCTCGACGACAGCGCCGATGCCGTCATTCAGCCCGGCGATCTGCTGCACGTCGACTTCGGCGTCCGCAGCTCCGGCATCGTGGCCGACCAGCAGAAGATGGCCTACGTCCTGCGCCCGGGCGAGGAGGAGCCGCCGGCCGGGCTGCGCGCGGCGTTCGAGCGCTCGAACCGGATGGCCGGGATCCTCCTGGAGGAATTCGTGCCCGGCCGCACCGGCATCGCCATCAAGACGGCGGCCGAGGCGCGCGCCGCCGACGAAGGGATCGACGCCCTCGTCTATTCGCATGCCCAGGGCAACTGGGTGCACGACGCCGGGGTCTGGATGGTCCACGACTGGCCGGAGCGCTACGGCCACCATCCCCGGTTCCCGCTGCGCGCCGGCGAATGGATCTCGCTGGAGTTCTCCGTTACCGCGCCGGCGCCGGAGTGGGGCGGGCAGGCGGTGACCATCATGCGCGAGGAAGACACCCTCGTGCACGGGGACGGCCGTGTCGAGTACCTGTCCGGGCCGCAGACGGAACTCTGGCTCATCCGCTGAAGGCGGTTCGCCGGCCTACCTTGACGGGAGGGATTCTCCTCGAGGCGTCGCGCGCCATCGAGGGCGGCCGCTGAGAGAGTTCGCACCTTCTTTGCAGGATCCCGACGTCGCGGCTATTGTCTCGTGATGCGCCGGCCTCGAACATGGTGGGTGTTCGTACTCCTCGGGTTCCACCTGATCGGCGGAGCGACGGTCTCCGCGCAGAGTCCGGGCGACCGCGACGTGGAGGCGGTTCTGCAGCGCATCCAGGCGTCCGTCGAACGCTTCTATTCGCGGGCGCTGCACGTGCTGGCCGACGTTCGCGTCCGCGTGCGGCCGATGGGGCGAGACTTTCGCTCCACCGGTCGAGCCAGAAGCCTTCTGTACGAGATGCGGGTCGAGTGGGCGCAGGGGACGGACACGATGGCGCCCGAGCCTGTCGTGATGCGCAGACTCCTGGAAGCCAACGGTCGGCCGGCGGCGCCGGGAGACGAGCCCGAATGCGCCGACCCGGAGCCGTTTTCGGAGGAGCCCCTGGCCATCTTCCTTCCGGCGCGACGGAAGGACCATGTGTTCACCTGGTCCGGGCGCGATCGCGAGGCGGGCCGGGAAACGGACGTCCTCGAGTATCGGTTGCGGCGCGACGAAGCACCGACCATCGAGTGGGAAGGATTCTGCGTCAGCGTCGATCTGCCGGGACGGACTCGGGGCAGGGTCTGGGCCGATGCGGAAAACGGCGACGTGCTGCGCGTGGACGAACGCCTGACCGGCATGTTCGAGTTCCCGGTGCCGCGCGAGCAGCGTCGCCGCGGCATGCGGCGGACGATGACCATCGAAAGCGCCGACAGCACGGTCCGCTATCGCCGGGTGGCGTTCTCCGATCCGGACGAAACGCTGCTGCTGCCCTCGTCGATGGAGTCGATGACGGTCTGGCGGAACGCGGGCGTCGTGCGGCAGTTCATCACCCACGAGATCTCGAACTACCGGCGGTTCGTCACGGGCGCGCGCGTGGTCGCGCGCCATCCTGCACCGACACTCCGGTAGTGACGCGCGCGGAATCCGCCGCCGGTCAGGCTATGCGATGATCTCGGCTGGGAGCCGGACTCGTGTGATGGAGGACCGGGGGCGTGGCGCGACGAAGATCCGGACAGCGGCGAGACGGCGCGGAGACGAAACCGAACGGGGGCGCCACGACCGGCTGCGAGGCCGAGCTGTGGGCCATGGCCGACGCCCTGCGCGGCTCGATGGACGCCGCCGAGTACAAGCACGTCGTCCTCGGGCTGATCTTCCTGAAGTACATCTCCGACGCCTTCGAGGAGCGCCGCGCCGCGGTGCTTGCCGAGTTCGGAGCGGACGCCGCCGAGGACCGGGACGAGTTCCCCGCCGAGAACGTCTTCTGGGTGCCGCCGGAGGCCCGCTGGGCGCATCTGCGGGCGCAGGCGCGGCAGCCGACCGTCGGCCTGACCGTCGATCGGGCGATGGCGGCGATCGAGCGCGACAACCCCGCGCTCAGGGACGTGCTGCCGCGGGACTACGCCCGGCCCGCGCTGGACAAGCGGCGGCTGGGCCAGTTGATCGACCTGATCAGCAACATCCGGGTGGGCGACGAGGACGCCCGCTCGCGCGATGTGCTCGGCCGCGTCTACGAGTATTTCCTGTCGCAGTTCGCGAGCGCGGAGGGCAAGAAGGGCGGCGAGTTCTACACGCCGCGCTGCGTCGTCAGGGTGCTGGTCGAGATGCTGGAGCCGTGCCGGGGCCGGGTCTACGACCCCTGCTGCGGCTCGTCGGGGATGTTCGTGCAGTCGATCGCGTTCATCCGCGCCCACGCCGACAGCAACGGGAACGGCGGGCGGGCGCGCGGCGACATCAGCATCTACGGGCAGGAGTCGAACTACACGACGTGGCGGCTCGCGAAGATGAACCTCGCCATCCGCGGCATCGAGGGACAGATCGCCCACGGCGACAGCTTCCACGACGACCGTCACCCGGACCTGAAGGCCGACTACATCCTCGCCAACCCGCCGTTCAACGTTTCGGACTGGGGCGGCGAGCGCCTGACCGAGGACAAGCGCTGGCGCTACGGGGCGCCGCCGAAGGGCACCGCCAACTTCGCGTGGGTGCAGCACATGGTCCACCATCTGGCCCCGGCCGGCATCGCCGGCTTCGTGCTCGCCAACGGGTCGATGTCGTCGAGCCAGTCGGGCGAGGGAGCGATCCGGAAGAACCTGATCGAGGCGGACCTGGTGGACTGCATGGTCGCCCTGCCGGGCCAGCTCTTCTACTCGACGCAGATTCCTGCCTGCCTGTGGTTCCTCGCCCGCCGCCGCACGCGCCGCGGGGAGGTCCTGTTCATCGACGCCCGCAAGCTGGGCCGGATGGTCGACCGCACGCACCGCGAGCTGACCGACGAGGACGTCGCCCGCATCGCGGGCGCCTACCACGCGTGGCGCGACGGGGCGGACGCCTACGAGGACCTTTCGGGCTTCTGCAGGAGCGCCGCGCTCGACGAGGTGCGCCGGCACGGCCACGTGCTGACGCCGGGGCGCTACGTCGGCGCGGAACCGCAGCCGGACATCGAGAGCCTGCGTGAGCATGGCGACCCCGTGCCGGAATCCCGATGCTCGGCGCCGGCCGTGGATGTTGCGGCGTGACGGGCGCTGTAGAGCACTGCATGACGAGGACTGGAAGCGCCGGGAGATTCCGGTCCCGGACTGGCAGCTCCCGGCCGCAATCCGACCTCGACCTCGTCGTCTTCGCGACACCGGATCAACGCCGGCAGGTCGGCGATCTACGGGAGGCGTTCGAGGAGAGCAACCTGCCGTTCCGGGTCGATCTGTTCGTGTGGGACGACGTGCCGGACTCCTTCCGCACGCGGATTGAGACGGAGCATGTAGCGCTAGCGGGCGGTCGGCCCGGCGCACGCTGAGCAGATCGTCGGTCGAGTGCGGCAGTTCCGGCTGTGGAGGATCGGGCGAAGGCGGTTTCGACGGAGGAGATCGAGCGCGAGGACGGGACCCGCAACATCGCCCGCTACGTGCTGCCGCCTACCGGCGAGGACCATCCTGCCGCTGCCCGAGTGCCGTGCGGTTCGCCGGTGGCGCCCGTCAGACGGCGGGGAACACCTGCTGGCGACAAGAACCGCAGGCAGCCCCGCATGCGCGGATCCGCGGCGGGCTGCAGGCATGCGATGATCCCGGCCGGGAAGTCCGACTCCTGCAATGGAGGGGTCCCGGAGCATGGCCCGACGAGGATCGACGTTGCAGCGAGACGGCGGGAGACGATGCCGGATCAGAGGGGCTCATGAGACTCGACCTGACGCCGCTCGATGATGCGATCGCACAGTTGGAGGAAGCGCTGGAGTACCACGGCTCGGACATCGCGTCGCAGGACCCCGCTCTCAAGCTGCACCTCAGAGCCGCCGCGATCCAGGCCTTCGAGTTCACCTACGAATTGTCATTCAAGATGATCAAGCGGCATCTGGAGCAAGCCTCCGAGAATCCCTCCCAGTACGATGAGATGAGCTTCAAGGCCATCATGCGCGAAGCCTTCCGGCGCGGGTTGGTGCAGTCCGAGCTGTCCATCTGGGAGGAGTACCGGAGACTCCGGGGCACGACGAGTCACACCTACAGCGAAGACAAGGCGCGGGTTGTCTTCGAGAGCGTGCCGGACTTCCTTCGGGAGGCCGGATACCTCCGGGATCGGCTTCAGCAGAGGAACGACTCCCTTGACGCCGCCGATTGACATCCGCGCCGACCACCTGCGCATCGTCCGGGATGTGCTGCGCCGGCATCTTCCGGACGGCGTGAGCGTCTGGGTCTTCGGGAGCCGCGCCACGTGGATGACGAAGGATTCGTCCGACCTGGATCTGGCTCTGGAGGGAGACACCGAAATCCCGCCGCGAAGCCTGTCCATGCTGGAGGCGGCGTTCGAGGACTCGGATCTGCCGTTCGCCGTGGACGTCGTGGACGTCAAGCGGATCGGCGAACGATTCAGGCGCATCGTGGCGGAGCAGCGGGTGCGGTTGCCGGAGAGCGACAAGTGCTGCGGCAGCGGAGTAGACCAGGCCATCGACATCACCGCTGAGGAGCGGGCGACCGTTCTGGAGTTGCTCGACCGGCACCTGCCGGGCACGCCCGCCTGGGTCTACGGGTCGCGCGTGAAGTGGACCTCCCGCCCGCAATCCGACCTGGGTCTCGTGGTGTTCGCGACGCCGGAGCAGCGGCGGCAGGTCGGCGATCTGCGGGAAGCGTTCGAGGAGAGCAGCCTGCCGTTCCGGGTCGATCTGTTCGTGTGGGATGAGGTGCCCGTGTCTTTGCGCAAGCAGATCGAAGCGGAGCACGCGGCGTTGGCCGGCGGTATAGAAGAGCCGAGCGTCTGTGTTTGGCCGACGGTCGAACTTGGCGAAATCGCCCAAGTTGTGGGCGGCGGCACGCCATCGACGAAAGATCGGGGCAACTTCGACGGCGATGTGCCTTGGCTGACCCCCAAGGACTTATCTGCACCGCACTACCGGATCGTTACACGGGGATGCCGGAATCTGTCTCAAGCTGGTCTGGCAGCCTCGTCGGCCCGCGTCGTTCCCACAGGCGCTGTACTGGTCAGCACCAGAGCCCCGATCGGCTACGTCGCGATTGCAGGCAATCCGATTGCGACCAATCAGGGTTTCCGAAGCCTGATACTGGACAGCAATGCGGAATCCGACTACATCTACTACTGGTTACGGCAGAACACGGCCGAGCTTGAACGATGCGCGTCCGGTTCGACCTTCAAGGAGATTTCCGGGTCGAATCTCCAGCGCATTTGCATTCCACTGCCACCGCGCGGTGAGCAACGCGCCATCGCGCACATTCTCGGCACGCTGGACGACAAGATCGAGCTGAACCGACGGATGAACGCGACGCTGGAGGCGATGGCGCGGGCGCTGTTCCGATCCTGGTTCGTCGATTTCGACCCGGTGCGGGCCAAGATGGAAGGCCGCGGCACCGGGCTGCCGAAGGACATCGCCGACCTGTTCCCCGACCGGCTGGTGGATTCTGAACTGGGCGAGATCCCGGAAGGGTGGCGCGCGAGCACGCTTGCCGAGGTCGCCCTTCTGAACCCCGAGTCATGGAGCAGCCGCAACGCCCCGGAGCACATCCTGTATGTCGACTTGGCGACGACGAAGTGGGGCTACATCGATGAAATCCGAAGGTACTCCTGGGCGGTCGCACCGAGCCGCGGTCGTCGTGTACTGCGTCGAGGCGATACCATCGTGGGCACGGTCCGCCCCGGAAACGGGTCATTCGCGGTCATCGACCGAGACGGTCTGACAGGCAGTACGGGCTTCGCCGTGTTGCGCCCCAATGACTCCGTCGGGCGCGAAATCGTCTGGTGCGCGGCGACCTCTCACGATACCATCGACCGCCTCGCTCATCTCGCCGATGGTGGAGCCTATCCGGCGGTCAACCCGAAAGCGGTCTTGGACACCGCCCTGGTACTGCCGGACGCGCGTGTCAGAGGAGCCTTTTCCTCGCTGACGGCACCATTGTTGGACCGGCTTCAAGAGAATCAACGAGAGGCTCGTACCCTCGGAACCGTCCGGGATGTTCTGCTCCCCAAGCTGGTCTCCGGGGAGTTGCGCGTGAATGTCCGTGAGCAGGCCCAACCAGCCGACGAGCGGTCGATTGCCACGGCGGAGGCGAGCGCATGACACCTGGAGAGCCGGTCTCGTGAGCGGCGCCACGCTTCTGGAATCCACCGTCGAGGACGCCGCCCTCGCCTGGATCGAAGGGGTCGGCTGGTCCGTTGCGCGCGGGTCCGACATCGCTCCCGACACGCCGAATGCGGAGCGCGACGACTACGGCGAGGTCGTCCTGGAGGAGCGTTCGCGGGCCGCGCTCGCACGGCTCAATCCCGACCTTCCCGCGGACGCGGTCGATGATGCCCAGCGCAGACTGGTCCGTCCCGCAGGGGCGACGCTGGAAGCTCGCAACCGCGCCTTCCATCGCATGCTCGTCGACGGCGTCACGGTGGAGTACGTCGACAACGGCGGCGCCGTGCGGGGCGCGCAGGTCCGCGTGGTCGACTTCGACGCCCCGGAGGCCAACGACTGGCTGGCCGTCAACCAGTTCACGGTCGTCGAGAACAAGCACGAACGCCGGCCCGACGTCGTGCTGTTCGTCAACGGGCTGCCGCTGGGCGTCATCGAGCTGAAGAACCCGGCCGACGAGAGCGCGACGGTCCGCTCCGCGTTCCGGCAGCTCCGGACCTACAAGTCGGAGGTCCCCACGCTGTTCGCGTTCAACGCGGTGCTCGTCGTGTCGGACGGCCTGGAGGCGCGCATCGGGACGCTGACCGCCCCGTGGGAGTGGTTCAAGCCGTGGCGGACGATCACCGGCGAGGCGCTGGCCGACTCGACGCTGCCGCAGTTGCAGGTGCTCGTCGAGGGGGTCTGCGCTCGGCGCCGGCTGCTGGCCCTCGTCCGCGACTTCATCGTGTTCGAGGACGACGGGAGCGGCGCGCTCGCCAAGAAGATGGCGGGCTACCACCAGTTCCACGCGGTGGAGACCGCGGTCGCCGAGACGTTGCGCGCGGCCCGGTTGCAGCGGCGAAGCGTCAGAATGCGCGAAACGCGGGGCCGCTACGAGTCCGGCCGGCAACCGGGAGGCGCGCCGGGCGATCGGCGTATCGGCGTCGTCTGGCACACGCAGGGATCGGGCAAGAGCCTGACGATGGCGTTCTATGCCGGCCGGCTCGTCCGCGATCCGGCGCTGGAGAACCCCACCATCGTCGTGCTGACCGACCGCAACGACCTCGACGACCAGCTCTTCGGCACCTTCGCGCGCTGCGCGGATCTGCTGCGCCAGCCGCCGGTGCAGGCCGGGAGCCGCGCCGACCTGCGCGCCAGGCTCGCTGTGCAGGCGGGCGGCGTCGTGTTCACGACGATCCAGAAGTTCTTTCCCGAAGCGCCCTCCGCCGGGGAGCGTGCGGGGCGACCCCTCGCAGGAAACGAGCCCTCGGCGGGGGAGCGTGCGGGGAAATCCCTTGCAGGATACGAGCCTTCCGCGGGGGAGCGCGCGGGGCGCTCCCCGCACGGGAAACGAGCGGGCGACCGGCATCCGGTGCTCTCGGAACGGCGCAACGTCGTCGTCATCGCCGACGAGGCGCACCGCAGCCAGTACGACTTCGTGGACGGGTTCGCACGGCACATGCGCGACGCCCTGCCGAACGCCTCCTTCATCGGCTTCACCGGCACGCCGATCGAGCTGGCCGACGCCAACACCCGCGCCGTGTTCGGCGGCCACATCAGCATCTACGACATCCAGCGGGCCGTCGAAGACGGGGCCACGGTGCCGATCTACTACGAGAGCCGCCTCGCGAGGCTGGCCCTCGACGAGCAGGAGAAGCCGCACATCGACACCGGCTTCGAGGAGGCCACCGAGGGCGAGGAGATCGACCGCCGCGAGAAGCTGAAGACCCGGTGGGCGCAGCTCGAGGCCATCGTGGGCGCGGAGAAGCGCATCGCCCTCGTCGCACGGGACGTCGTCGAGCACTTCGGGAAACGCCTGGAGGCGATGGACGGCAAGGCGATGGTGGTCTGCATGAGCCGGCGCATCTGCATCGACCTCTACCGCGAGCTGGCGCGGCTGCGCCCGGACTGGCACGACGCCGGCGACGCCGCGGGCGTCCTGAAGGTGGTGATGACCGGCGCCGCGTCCGACCCGCCCGACTGGCAGCCGCACATCCGCAACAAGGCCCGGCGCGAGGCGCTGGCGAAACGGTTCCGCGACCCCGGCGACCTGCTCCGCATGGTGCTGGTGCGCGACATGTGGCTGACCGGCTTCGACGCGCCGAGCCTGCACACGATGTACGTGGACAAGCCGATGCGCGGCCACGGGCTGATGCAGGCCATCGCGCGGGTCAACCGCGTGTTTCGCGACAAGCCGGGCGGTCTCGTCGTCGATTACCTGGGACTGGCCCACGAACTCAAGCGGGCGCTGGCGACCTATACCGAGAGCGGCGGCACGGGAAAGACCGCGCTGGACCAGGAGCAGGCGGTCGGCGCGATGCTGGAGAAGTACGAGATCTGCTGCGGCCTGTTCCACGGGTTCGACCGGACCGCGTGGATCGAGGGTTCTCCGGCGGCGCGACTCGGTCTGCTGCCGGCCGCGCAGGAGCACGTCCTCGCTCAGGAAGACGGCAAGGAGCGCTGCCTGACCGCCGTGCGGGCGCTCTCGCAGGCCTTCGCCCTGGCCGTGCCGCACCCGGACGCCCTCCGCATCCGCGACGACGTGGCGTTCTTTCAGGCGGTGCGGGCGGCGCTGTCGAAGCGCGCCGCTTCCGAGGGGAAGACCGACGAGGAACTGGACCACGCCGTCCGCCGGATCGTCTCCCGGGCCGTGGCGCCGGACGGCGTGCTGGACATCTTCGCCGCCGCGGGACTGGACAAGCCGGACGTCTCGATCCTGTCCGAAGAGTTCCTGGCCGAGGTGCGCGGCGTGCGCCAGCGGAACCTCGCCGTCGAGCTGTTGCAGAAGCTGCTGAAGGGCGAGCTGGCCGCGCGGCGGCGCCGGAACGTCGTGGAGGCCCGGTCGTTCGCCGAGATGCTGGAGCGGACCCTCCGCCGCTACCAGAACCGCGCCGTCGAAGCCGCGCAGGTGATCGAGGAGCTGATCGGGATTGCCCGCGAGTTGCGCGCGGCGGGCGCCCGCGGCGGGGCGCTCGGGCTGTCGGACGACGAACTTGCCTTCTACGACGCGCTCGGCGTCAACGACAGCGCCGTGCAGGTGCTCGGCGACGAGACGCTGCGCGGCATCGCACGCGAGCTGGTCGAGACGGTGCGGAGCAACGTGACCATCGACTGGACGCTGCGCGAGAACGTCCGCGCCAACCTGCGCCGCCTCGTGAAGCGCGTGCTGCGCAGGCACGGCTACCCGCCCGACAAGCAGGAGTCGGCGACCCGGACGGTGCTGGAGCAGGCCGAGGTACTGTCGGCCGGCTGGGCGACGTAATCTTGGGGCTCCGGACGCAGAAGGAAACGTCACGCAGCGGGGACTGCTCCGGATCGTGGCGGGACCTCGCGGCTCAGGTGGCCAGAAAGTGACCGCGATCTGCGTCTCGGTCAAGCTCGAGGCGTTGCCACGAAGCTGGCGTGCAGCCCTTGGTGATCGGCGATCACGAACGGATACTCGATTCCATTTCTGCCGACCGTCTTTCCGTCCTTCCCGAACAGGTTGTCGACTCCGAACTCCGCCCTGATGTCGACATCCTCTTTGAACGTCATGGACTCACGATAGTCTTGCCCGAACTTCAATGGATACCAAAGAGGGCCGTTGATGGTGCCATGCCCATTACCCCGAAGGACTTCCGCCTCTTCGAAGAACGACTCGTCTCCACCCCGCGGCAACAGCACGATGCAGTCTCCAACCTTCACTGCCCAGTGGTGCTGCTCACGATTCATGATGATCGCATTGCCTCCTACCGTGCAGTCGCCTGCCTTGCATGCGAAGTGCTGTCGAATGACCTCGTCGCCGGGGTTCATGATCTGCTGGCGCACCGGCAGCAGCGCCTTGCTCTCGCCGTATCTGTAGCCGTGCTGTCCCAAGAGCGAGAAGACGGAAAGGTAAGCGGACTTCAGGTGACTCACGGCCGCGAATCTCGGCTTCGGAACCGTGAAGCTGATCCGGAACTTGGTGTCCGCCGTGATTTCGGCTCCACGCCGGGCCGTCCATGTACGAGGAGCCCGCCGTTGCCCCCCCGGCGTCCAGTACCCAGTCAGTGGTTCTGCACCTGGGAAGTCCACTCGTGCCTTTCTGCTTCGAGTAGTCCAACGAGCCAATGAAGCCGCCGCGTGGTCGATGCCCTCCCCAGCAGTGTTGTTGCACGCCGCACACGTGAGGCACATGGCGATACTGCCGGTCCCGAGGCCCTGTGGTGGCACGTGCTCCAGCGTGACCTCTGTTCCTGCCTCGACGGCTGACCTCTCGAAAGGCGTTAGGCAGATCGGGCAGCGATAGTTGCCCAGGGCGTACAAGTGGAGTCGCTGATCTCGACGCGAACCACGGCTCACTGTGGCTCCCGGCTGCGCATCTGCCGGATCGCGGCCCGGCGCATCTACCGGGCGCCCGGGACCGAGCACGTCCGCACCGCCGGATCACACGCCCAGTCACACCTACAGCAAGCAGGTTCACACCCTGCCGGACGCCTGACATCGTCTCGTAGTACTGGATGCCATGTTCCTGCTCGATTCTTCGCGTAGAGGTCGCCCGGCGCTGACCGCCGGCCGGGAGCCGGTGGGCCGAGCACCCCACCCAGCCCGCCGACGAATCAGGCAGCGTCCAGATATGCGCTCCCTCTCAGCCGCCATTCTGCGTATCGCTCTCCGTCGACGGCGGCGAGCAAGGCCGCACCGTTGAGCGAGCCTGGCGGCTGGTTGTACGCTATGGGGTGGACGAGAGCGGGCGTGGCCGCTCGCAAGTCCGGATTCGTGAGACTGGGAATCACGGCATGGCGCGACGACGCTCCGGGAGGCAAGCGGGCGACACGGAGGCGGTCCCGAACAGCGGAGCCACCATCGGCCACGAGGCCGAGTTGTGGGCGATGGCCGATGCGCTGCGCGGATCGATGGACGCCGCCGAATACAAGCACGTCGTCCTCGGCCTCCTCTTCCTGAAGTACATCTCCGACGCCTTCGAAGAGCGCCACGCGGCCGTTCTCGCCCAGTGGGGCGAGGACGCCGCCGAGGGTCGCGACGAGTACATCGCCGTCTTCCGGGCGCCGGCCGAAGCTCGCTGGTCGGATCTGCGGGCGCAGGCGCGGCAGCCCACCGTCGGCCTGACCGTCGATCAGGCGATGGCCGCCGTCGAGCGTGAGAACCCGACGCTCAAGGACGTGCTGTCCCGCGACTACGCCCGGCCGGCGCTCGACAAGCGGCGGCTCGGCCAGTTGATCGATCTTGTCAGCAAACATCCGAGTGGGCGACGAGGACGCGCGGTCCCGCGACGTGCTCGGTCGCGTCTACGAGTACTTCCTGCCGCAGTTCGCAAGCGCCGAGGACAAGAAAGGCGGCGAATTCTACACTCCGCGGCGCGTCGTCAAGGTGCTGGTCGAGATGCTGGAGCCGTACCAGGGCCGGGTCTACGACCCGTGCTGCGGCTCGTCGGGCATGTTCGTGCGGTCCGTCGCGTTCATCCGTGGCCACCCGCCGTTCAACGTCTCGGACTGGGGCGGCGACCGGTTGCCCGAGGACAAGCGCTGGCGCTACGGCGTGCCGCCGAAGGGCAACGCCAACTTCGCTTGGGTTCAGCACATGGTCCACCATCTGGCTCCGGCCGGCATCGCCGGCTTCGTGCTCGCCAACGGGTCGATGTCGTCGAGCCAGTCAGGCGAGGGCCAGATCCGGAAGAACCCGATCGAGGCGGATCTGGTGGACTGCATGGTCGCGCTGCCGGGCCAGCTCTTCTACTCAACGCAGATTCCGGCGTGCCTCTGGTTCCTCGTCCGGCGCCGACCGAGGCGAGGCGAGGTCCTGTTCATCGACGCCCGCAAGTTGGGCCGGATGGTCGACCGCACGCACCGCGAGCTGACCGACGACGACATCGCCCGCATTGCGGGGGGCTACCACGCTTGGCGCGACGGTGCGACGGCCTACGAAGACCTGCCGGGCTTCTGCAAGAGCACCCCGCTCGACGAGGTGCGCCGGCACGGGCACGTGCTGACGCCCGGCCGTTACGTCGGGGCGGAGCCTCAGCCGGACGACGGCGAACCGTTCGAGGCCAAGATGCGTCGGCTGGTCGGGGAGCTGCAAGTGCAGCAGGCCGAGGGCGCGCGGCTGGACGCCACCACCGCGGAGAACCTGAAAGCGTTGGGCTTCGGAGGGAAGGCGTCGTGAGCAATTCGGACGAGCGGCGCTGGCAGCAGCGGCTCGACAACTTCGGGACGGCTCTCGCGCAACTGACTGACGCCTGCAAGCGTGAGCGGCACGACGACCTGGAACGGGCCGGTCTGATCAAGACGCTCGAGTTCTGTTTCGAGCTGTCGTGGAACGTGCTCAAGGATCTGCTCTTCTACGAAGGGCACGAAGTGAAGGTGCCGCGCGCGGCGATCCGCAAGAGCTTCGGAGTCGACTACATCGACGTGAACGACTGCGAGACCCTACTGGACGCCCTGGACAAGCGCAACCTCTTGAGTCACACGTACTGGAGCGACGTGGCTCGGGAAGCCGAGGCCTTGATCAAGGACCGGCACTACCCGGTCCTGCTGCGACTCTACCGGACTCTGGACGCCAAGCGGACGCCATGACGGACGGTCTCAAGGACGCTCACCGCGAGGCGACGATCATCGCCGTGATCGCGGCCAATGACCGAGTGGAACGGGCAGTGTTGTTCGGATCTCGGGCGATCGGAACCAACACCGTGTCCTCGGACGTGGACATCGCGCTATTCGGCCACCGGCTGACGTTGACGGATCAGGCTCGGCTCGCCGTAGCGCTGGAACACATTCGGAATCAGGGCATCGAGTGGTTCGTGCGCCCAATGGCGACGCGCAGCAGCTTCGTTCCACCGTCGTTCGACGCCTCCGGAAACTGGTCCACGATGCCATTCTACGACCTTGTCTTCTTCCAGGAAGGTCCGGGAATCCGCAACTGGCAATACCGAACCCGGGGTGTTCCGTTCGTGAATATCCGGTGCCTCGTGAATGGGCGACTCGATGTAGGCGCAATGAACTGCCTAGATCCGCGAGAGGTCCAGGAGAAGTACCGACACTTCCTGCTAGATGAGGGAGACTATGTCGTTTCCAGTTCCGGCACCATAGGCCGGATCGCGGAGGTGTGCCGCGAAGACCTTCCATGCATGCTGAATACCAGCGTAATACGAATGCGTCCGAGGGACGACAAGACTCTTGATCGTCGGTTCCTCCGATATTTCTTGACATCGAGCGTATTCCAAGACCAGATTCGTTCTCTGTACGATCGAATCGTCTCGAACACGAGGGAATCTGCGGTGCTGGTCTCGCTACGAGACATGTTGCTCCCGAAGCTGGTCTCCGGGGAAATACGGCTGCGAAACGCCGAGAAGTTCGTCAGAGCCATCGTATGACCGGGACGCTGCTCACCGTTCCGGATCAGAAGGAGGGGTTGTCACTTGTCTACGCCAGGGCCTTGGCGACACGCGCAGGTTTCCTGACCTCGGTGCCGGAACCTGACCGGGACAGCGTCGATCTCCGCATTCAGGCGGGCGGTCGGCGCCGACCGGCTCTCGACCTGCAATTGAAGGCGACGGTCGATTGCGGTGAGCCGCAGGCTGGCGTTCTGCCGTTTCGGTTGCCCATCAAGAACTACAACGACCTGCGCATTCTTACCCAGACGCCCCGGCTGCTCGTAGTGCTGGAGCTCCCGAAGGACGAGTCGCGGTGGATGACCGTCACGACCGAGGAACTTATCCTCCGGCGTCGGGCCTACTGGCTGAGCTTGCAGCAGGGACACGAGGAAGTCGTCGGACAGCAGACCGTCACGGTTCACATTCCGGAACACAACGTGTTCGATGCGGAGGCGCTTCGAACGCTGATGGAGCGGTCACGGAGCGGGCAGATCTGATGCGAGTCAGCATTCGCGACCGGGGTGCGCTGCTGGCCGTCTCACCGGCGGCGTTGTCCGCGTACGCCCGCGTCGCGGGATGGAGCCGGCAAGAGCCGTACCGCGTGCACTCGGACGTCTACGTCGGTGAGGCGCGGCCGGAGATCGTCGTCCCGCGCACGGCGCGCCTCGGCGACTACGCGAGCGTCGTGGCGACCCTGATCGAGACCTTCGCGAAGGTCGCCGGCCAGGACGAGTTGACCGTGTACCGTGCTCTGGTGACTGCGGACCGCGACGTTGTCCGCGTCCGGGCGGCGGAGAGCGACGACGGCAGCGTGACCTTGAACGACGGCGTGGACCTCATCGGCGGTGCTCGCGACATGCTGCTGTCGGCGGCGTGTTCGCTCCGCGGTCCGCGGCCGGTCTACCGCGCGGGCGCGAACCGGGAGGCGGCGGACCTGGTGAAACGGGTCCGCCTGGGACAGACCGATCAGGGCAGCTTCGTGGTGACGTTGCTGACGCCGGTCGTGCCGCCGCCGATCCCGGCGTTGTTTCCGGACCCGGACGATCGGAACGCCCCGATCGAACGCCGGATGACGAGGCGTCTGGTCGCGGCCCTCTCCGCGGCCCGCCAGGCGGCGGAACGCACGGCTGCCGGCGACGAAGGCGCCTTCGGGGAGGCGGTGGCGAACGGCGTGAGCGCCAATCTGTGCGAAGCCCTGGTCCGGATCATCGAACCGTTTCCGACGCTGGACTGCGGCGTCTGGTGGGCCCGGACGCGGCCGATGACGGTATCGGGAACCGTGGTTCGGTTCGGCCGGGCGGATGCGGCCCTCCTGCGCGAAGCGGCGCGCTTGCTCCGCGACCGCGCGCCGCGGCCGGACGTGCGTCTCTACGGCTTCGTTCGGCTCCTGAAACGCGGAGAGGCGGACGACGACGGCACGATCGGTCTGGCGACCGACATCGACGGGCAACGGCAGTCGGTCGTAGCGGTTCTGGAGCGACGGGACTACGAGATGGCGGTTCAGGCACACGGCGACCGGGCGCTGGTCGTGCTGGCGGGCGACCTCGAGCGCATGGGCCAGCGGTGGAGGTTGCTGAATCCGCGCCTGGAGGACGTCCTTCGCGACGACGGACCGGAGTCGCCGGACGCCTGAAACAGCCAAGGACATGCCGCCATCCGGCGTCTCGGAGTCCGGTGTCGAAGCCGTCGCGCTCGGCTGGCTCGACAGCATCGGCTGGACCGTCGTCCACGGTCCGGACGTCGCGCCGGACACGCCGGCGGCTGAACGCGCCGACTACGGCGCGGTCGTGCTGCACGGTCGGCTGCGGTCCGCCCTCGCTCGGCTCAATCCGAACCTTCCCGCCGGCGCGCTCGAAGACGCCGAGCGCCGGCTTACACGCCCCGCCGGCCCGACGCTGGAAGCTCGCAACCGCGCCTTCCATCGCATGCTCGTCGACGGCGTCACCGTGGAGTACGTCGACAACGGCGGAGCCGTGCGGGGCGCGCAGGTCCGCGTGGTCGACTTCGACGCCCCGGAGGCCAACGACTGGCTGGCCGTCAACCAGTTCACGGTCGTCGAGAACAAGCACGAACGCCGGCCCGACGTCGTGCTGTTCGTCAACGGGCTGCCGCTGGGCGTCATCGAGCTGAAGAACCCGGCCGACGAGAACGCGACGATCCGCTCCGCGTTCCGGCAGCTTCAGACCTGCAAGGCCGAGATCCCGTCGCTGTTCGCGTTCAACGCGGCGTTGATCGCGTCGGACGGACTGCAAGCGCGCATCGGCACGCTGACCGCTCCGTGGGAGTGGTTTCAAGCCGTGGCGCACGATCACGGGCGAGACGCTGGCCGACGCCAAGCTGCCGCAGTTGCGGGTCCTTGTCGAGGGGGTCTGCTCGCCGTCGAGCTGTTGCAGAAGCTGCTGAAGGGCGAGCTGGCCGCGCGGCGGCGCCGGAACGTCGTGGAGGCCCGGTCGTTCGCCGAGATGCTGGAGCGGACCCTCCGCCGCTACCAGAACCGCGCCGTCGAAGCCGCGCAGGTGATCGAGGAGCTGATCGGGATTGCCCGCGAGTTGCGCGCGGCGGGCGCCCGCGGCGGGGCGCTCGGGCTGTCGGACGACGAACTTGCCTTCTACGACGCGCTCGGCGTCAACGACAGCGCCGTGCAGGTGCTCGGCGACGAGACGCTGCGCGGCATCGCACGCGAGCTGGTCGAGACGGTGCGGAGCAACGTGACCATCGACTGGACGCTGCGCGAGAACGTCCGCGCCAACCTGCGCCGCCTCGTGAAGCGCGTGCTGCGCAGGCACGGCTACCCGCCCGACAAGCAGGAGTCGGCGACCCGGACGGTGCTGGAGCAGGCCGAGGTACTGTCGGCCGGCTGGGCAGCGTGATACAGCGATAGGGTGGCGGGCTCTCTGGTGTCGGGCCTGCCCGTAGACGAACTGCGGCTCCACCGTTCGTCTACGGGCAGCGGATCCAACGGACCGGCACGGAGGTCGCGACGTGCGTTGCGGGTGATCACCTCGCCGCGATCAGGCCAGGTCGAAACGGTCGAGATTCATCACCTTGGCCCACGCAGCTACGAAGTCACGCACGAACGCCGGCTGCGCGTCGTCACAGGCGTAGACCTCCGCGATGGCGCGGAGCCGGGAGTTCGACCCGAAGACGAGATCGACGGCGGTGCCTGTCCACTTGCGCTCGCCCGTCCCGCGATCGCGTCCCTCGAACACGTGCTCGGACGCCGAGGACGCCTGCCACGCCGTGTTCATGTCGAGCAGGTTGACGAAGAAGTCGTTGGTCAGCGTCTCGGGCCGCTTCGTGAAGACGCCGCGTTCGGACTGCCCGACGTTCGCGTTCAGAACGCGCAGGCCGCCGACGAGCACGGTCATCTCGGGGGCGGTCAAGGTGAGCAACTGCGCCCGGTCCACCAGCAACTCTTCGGCGGAGCGGCGGTGTCCGTTCCCGAGGTAGTAGTTGCGGAACCCGTCCGCGGTCGGCTCCAGCACCGCGAACGACTCCACGTCCGTCTGTTCCTGCACTGCGTCGGTGCGCCCCGGCGAGAAGGGAACCTGCACGTCGTGCCCGGCGTTCTTCGCGGCCTGCTCGACGGCTGCGCACCCGCCCAGCACGATCACGTCCGCCAGCGAGACCTGCTTCCCGCCGGACTGCGCGCGGTTGAAGTCGTTCCGGATTCCGTCCAGGACCTCCAGCACGGTCCCCAGTTGGGCCGGCTGGTTCACTTCCCAGTCCTTCTGCGGCGCGAGGCGAATGCGCGCCCCGTTCGCCCCGCCGCGCTTGTCGCTGCCCCGGAACGTCGAAGCGGACGCCCAGGCGGTCGAGACCAGTTGGGAAACGGACAGTCCCGACTCGAGGATGCTGCTCCTGAGGGCGGCGACGTCCTGTGCGTCGATCAGCTCGTGATCGACGGCGGGCACCGGGTCCTGCCACAGGAGCTGCTCGGCGGGAACCTCCGGGCCGAGGTAGCGCGAGACGGGACCCATGTCACGGTGGGTCAGCTTGAACCACGCTCTGGCGAAGGCGTCCGCGAACTCGTCCGGGTTCTCGAGGAAGCGCCTCGAAATCGGTTCGTAGATCGGGTCCATCCGCAGTGCGAGGTCCGTCGTCAGCATGACGGGGGTGTGCTTCTTCGACGGATCGTGGGCATCCGGCACGGTGTCCGCGCCCCCGGAATCCGTCGGCACCCATTGATGCGCCCCGGCGGGGCTCCTGGTCCGCTCCCACTCGTAGCCGAACAGGGTCTCGAAGAAGCTGTTGTCCCAGGCGGTTGGCGTGGGTGTCCAGGCGCCCTCCAGCCCGCTGGTGATCGCGTCGCCGGCCTTGCCGCTGCCGAAGGTGTTCTTCCAGCCGAGGCCCTGCTCCACGATGGCGGCGCCCTCGGGCTCGGGACCGACGTGCTGGTCCGCATCGGCGGCGCCGTGCGTCTTGCCGAACGTGTGCCCCCCGGCGACGAGGGCCACCGTCTCCTCGTCGTTCATCGCCATCCGGGCGAACGTCTCTCGAATGTCCCGGGCGGCGGCAACCGGATCCGGCTCGCCGTTCGGCCCCTCGGGATTCACGTAGATCAGGCCCATCTGCACGGCGCCGAAGGGGTTCGCGAGCTCCCGGTCGCCGCTGTAGCGCTCGTCGGCGAGCCATTCGGTCTCGGGCCCCCAGTAGATGTCCTCCTCGGGCTCCCAGACGTCCTCGCGCCCGCCGGCGAAACCGAACGTCTTCAGTCCCATCGACTCCAGGGCGCAGTTGCCCGCGAGGATCATCAGGTCGGCCCACGAGATCTTCCGGCCGTACTTCTGCTTGATCGGCCAGAGCAACCGGCGCGCCTTGTCGAGGTTCGCGTTGTCGGGCCAACTGTTGAGGGGCGCGAAGCGTTGCGTCCCGGAGGCGCCGCCGCCGCGGCCGTCGTGGATGCGGTACGTGCCCGCGCTGTGCCACGCCATGCGAATGAACAGCGGCCCGTAATGGCCGTAGTCCGCCGGCCACCAGTCCTGCGAGGTCGTCATCACCGCCTCGACGTCCTTCTTCAGGGCGGCCAGGTCCAGTGTCTTGAACTCCTCGGCGTAGTCGAACTCCCCGCCCATGGGATCGGACCCCGGGGAGTTCTGGTGGAGCATCTTCAGGTTCAGTTGATTCGGCCACCAATGCAGGTTCGCGGCGCTGCCGACCGCGGTCTGTCGGTGCCCCAGTACCGGGCACTTGCCCTCGCTCGCGCTCTTGTCCTCGGCCGTGTCGTGCATGTCCCTCAACCCCCTCTGTTCCTGCCCGTTCGGTTCGTGCCCGCGGGCTGATTGCGGCAGCCGGGGCAGTGTCCCCAGTAGATGACTTCGGCCTCCTCGATCTCGAAGCCGTGATCGTCGTCGGCGGTGAGACAGGGCGCCTCACCGCCGACGCAGTCGACGTCGACCATGACGCCGCAGGTGCGGCAGACGAGGTGATGGTGATTGTCGCCGACTCGATCCTCGTATCGCGCGGGCGACCCCGCCGGCTGGATCCTGCGGGCCAAGCCCCTTTCGACCAGCGTTCCCAAGGTGTCGTACACCGCCTGCCGGGATATCGATCCGATGCTCCCGCGCACGTCGTCGGCGAGTTCGTCGGCGGTGGCGTGCGGGCGGGTCGACACCGCCCGCAGCACGGCCAGCCGCTGGGCGGTGACCTGCAACCCGTGCTGCCGCAGGAGCCGCTCGGCGTCCTCGTTCACAACACCAAGTCAATCATCTTTTCTGGATCGAGTCAAATATTGGGCTGGATCGAATCTCGTCACCGCCCAACGAAGGCAGTGGGTTCGTGCTGTCGAGGTAGACAGCCGAGGATTCGAGCCTGGAGCGGCGCGAGCCGCGTAGTGCCTGAATCGCTGCCTGACCGCCAAGACGGAGCGTATGCGAAGTATTGGCGGTGAGGCAGGGATTCGAACCCTGGGAAGAGGTTATTGCCCCTTCAACGGTTTAGCAAACCGCCGCCTTCAGCCTCTCGGCCACCTCACCGCACGGAGGGAGAATGCGGATCGGGACGCGCCGGAACCGACCCGCACCCTCCTACGATACCCCACTTTCCGACGCGCGCAAAGCCGACACGACGCTGTCGGTCGACGCCGATCGACCCGCCTCGCCCTCCGCAGGCGGCTTCGCGAGCCTTCGACCATCGCCGTGCGGCTGGGGGCTCGGGCGCGGCACGGCGATTGAACCGGCGCGCGGAAGGCGCTACGATCAGGGGCGAGCTACGGCTGGCGTTCCGCTCCCGCGACGCGCGGGCGGCGGCGCCGGGGAAATCGGCAACACCGTTGGAGATCAGATCGATGACGCGATTGATCGCACTGTCTGCCGGCGTCGTGATCGCACTGTCACTCGCGGCCGCCCCCGCGGGCGCGGCCGAGGGGACGCCCACCTACAACGAGCGCGTCGGGGAGATCCTGCTCGACAACTGCGCGAGCTGCCACCGGCCGAACCAGGTGGCGCCGATGTCGCTGCTCTCGTACCGCGACGCCCGGCCGTGGGCGCGGGCCATCAAGGCGAAAGTCGTCGCGCGCGAGATGCCGCCGTGGTTCGCCGACCCGCGGTTCGGAGAGTTTTCCAACGACATCAGCCTGAGCGACGACGAGATCGAGACGATCGCCGCCTGGGTCGACGGCGGCGCGCCGGAGGGCGACGGCCCCGCCCCCGAGCCGCCCCGTTTCTCCGAGGCGGGCTGGAGCCATCCCGACGGGCTGGATCCGGACTACGTGATCGAGTTCCCGATCGCGTGGAAGATCGACGCCGAGGGAGAGACCCCCAACTTCAACCTGTACACGCCGCTGCCGTTCGACGATGTCATGCAGGTGTCGGCGACGCAGGTGCGGCCCGGCAACTACGCGGCGACGCACCACATCACGACCGGTCTGGTCAACATGCCGCCGGGGAGGAAGCTCGGGCGCGGGCCGGCATGGCCGGGCGGACCGCTGGTCGACTACGTGCCGGTGGAGGATCCCGACGCCGATCCGGAGGCGGTCGCGGCCGAGCGGAAGGCGCTGCGGGAGAACCGTCCCGAACCGGGCACGCCGGACGCCGAGGAGCGGGCCCGGGCGCGGACCGGATTCGGTCCGTACATCCCGGGCGTGGGCGCCAACGTGGTGCGCGAGGGGCAGGCCCGCGAGGTGCGCGGCGATCTGTTCGACTACATCATCTGGAACCTGCACTACCAGGCGACCGGCCAGCCCGAGGTGGCGCGGCCGTCGATCGGCGCCTGGTTCGCCCGGGATCCGGGGGCGAAGTTCGAGCGCACCCTGTCGTTGCGCGAGTACACCTCCGAGAACGAGCAGCTCGTGGCGCCGCCCCCGCTCACGCCGCAGGAGCGCCGGGCCGCGGCCCGCGACCGGCAGGCGGGGCAGGGGCTGAACCCGCTGCTCGAGCCGATCCCGCCGCACGATCCGAACTGGACGGTCACCGGCATCGGCGCGTTCCAGAACGACGCCGTCCTGCAGAGCCTGTTCCTCCACATGCACGTGCGCGGCAAGGACGTCACCTACGTGCTGACCTACCCCGACGGCCGGGAGGAGATCCTGCTGCGGGTGCCGAACTACAACTTCGACTGGCAGTTCGAGTACGAGCTCGTCGAGCCGATCCGGGTTCCGGCGGGCAGCACGGTCAAGGCGATCGCGCGCTACGACAACTCGCGCGCCAACCGCCTGAATCCGGCCCCGCACAAGGAGGTCTACTGGTCGGAGCAGAGCTGGGACGACATGTTCCTCGCCAACGTGAAGTACACGCTGGAGGACGAGGACATCCCCGCAACGGACGGGAGCCAGGGCCAGAACTGACGCGGTCGTCGCCGCGCCGGACGTCGGGAAGGGCCGCGCGCCGCGTTGCGCCGGCCCTTTCTTCCCGGCCGGCGCGGCTGGAGCATCGAGACATGCCGTACTGGAAGACGCCGGTCCTCCTGCTGGCCGCGGTCGTCTGCCTGGCCCCGGCGCTTGCCCACGGTCAGCGGCTCGGCGCGACCACGGGCGATCCCGCGGTCGAGATCGTGCAGGCGGTCGGATGCGTGGAGCGCCGCGCCGGGGACGCGGAATGGTGGCTCGTGCGCGCCGCCGAGCCGACCGTGACGCGTCCCGGCGTGTTCAACAGCGTCCAGGTGGACACGGCCAGGGAGCAGGCGCCGGGTGAGGGAGAGTTCGAGCTGGTCGGCGTGGCCGATTTCCTCGGCGCCGAGGCCCTGCTGCGCTCGTTCGACCGGGCGTCGTTCACGACCCCGGATCAGGTGAACGCCACCGGCGAGCTCCGCGAGGGCCGCACGGTCCTGGTCAAGGGGCTGCTGATCGAGACGGAGGAGGCCGCGCGAATCAACCTGTTGGCCGTCGTCGGGCTGGCCGACACGTGCGGCGAATAGGGAGTCGCTTGTGATGACTAGGTTGATTGCATGCACCGTGCTCGCGATCGGGGCGGCGGCGCCGCTCGGGGCGCAGACGCGCGCGCAGATCGAGGCGGAGCCGATCGTCAGGCTCCAGCCGGGCGAGACCCTGACGCCGGACCAGTGCCTGTCGCAGCAGGAGCTGGACCTGATCGACGCGCTGAACGCGCTGCGGCGGCCGACGGTCGGCGTGGAGCGGGACGGCGAAGGCGACGACCCGGCGCCGTTCGACCCGCACTACCTGGTCGGCGCCTGGAACATCGAAGGGGTGCTGCCGGAATCCCCGCTGGCCCCGGCCGGCTACTTCGTCGGTACGGAGACCGTCCGTCACGTGGGCGGTTGCACCTACCGGAGCACCGTCGAGGCCGCGGTGGACGACGCCCCGGTGACGATCGAGGCGCTGATGGTCTACGACCGCCGCGCGAGGTACCTGGTGCGCATCGAGGACGACAGCCGCGGCTTTCGCCTCGTGAAGCTGGGCCGCGTCGGCGGCGACCCCGGCGGGTACTTCTCGCACCACTGGGAGGCGGCGCCGATCACGCGCGAAGCAACCAGCATCCGGTTGCGGGGCCGGACCTACATGACCTCGCCGTTCGCCTACCAGATACGGACCCGGATCTCCACCGACGGCGGCCCGTTCGTCAACTTCGGCGCCGTCTGGTGGGAACGCGCCGAGGCCGAGCCGTAGCGCGCGTCCGTCTCTCGCCCACGCACGGACGAGGATGCCGGCCGGCGTCAGTCGAGCCGGATGGCAATCTGAAACAGCGCGGCGAGCACACTCCGAGCGTCACGCGTCGAATCGGCGTGCCGAATCATCCTTGTCGGAGAGGGGCGAGCCCGCTCGGCGATCTTTCAACAGCCGTGGAAATCCTGTGGAAGAACGCGCGTGTTCGCGGATGAAGGCGATCCGCTGCGTCCGACCGATTCAGCGATTTTCCCCATCGCGGTGCGCAGTTCTCCGGCGCCGCGCGGCGGGCGTCGGCCGCACCGGGGGCGGTGCGACGGCGTGATATGGTGCTTCGATGGGGGGAGGCGGCCCGCGGGTCCCGCTCAGGCTCGACCCGGGGACGGCCGCCGTCCCAATCGAGGAGGAGCGGACGACCCATGAGGAAGCCCATCGGCCTTGCAGCGGCGTGCCTGATGTTCGCCCCGTCGCCGGCGGCGGCGCAGGACAGCGGGATCGCGGGCGCGGTCAGCGACAACACCGGAGGCGTTCTGCCGGGCGTGACCGTCGAGGCGTCGAGTCCGGCCCTGATCGAGGGCTCGCGGGTGGCGTTCACGGACAGCCAGGGGCGCTACGCGATCACGGCGCTCCGTCCGGGCATCTATACCGTCACGTTCACTCTGCCGGGGTTCTCGGCCGTCGTGCGCGAGGGCATCGAGCTGAACGCGGCGTTCACGGCGGCGGTCGATGTCGAGCTGCGCGTGGGTGCTCTCGAAGAAACGGTCACCGTCTCCGGCGCCGCGCCGGTCATCGACGTGCAGCGCGTGGAGCAGCGGCAGGTGGTGACCAAGGACGTGCTCGACGCCCTGCCGATGAACAAGGACTGGGGCGCCATCGGCGCGCTGACGGTCGGCGTCGCGCCCGATTCGCAGGACGTCGGCGGCGTGCGCGAGTCCTACATGCCGTATCTCGCCGCGCACGGCGGCGACACCCGCGACGGCATGCGGCAGATGGACGGCCTGACGATGGGCAACCTGTCGTGCGGCTACTCCTGCACGACGCTGAACGCCAACGACGCGCAGACCGAGGAGCTGTCGTACGAGATCGGCGCGGTGTCGGCCGACGTCGCGATCGGCGGCGTGCGGGTCAACATCATCCCGAAGGAGGGCGGCAACACGTTCAGCGGATCCGCCTTCGGCAACTTCTCCAACAGCGGGCTGCAGGGCGACAACCTCGGTCAGGAGCTGCTCGACCTCGGGTTGCGGACCCCGGACGTCGTCGACAGCATCTGGGATTCGAGCGTCGAGCTCGGCGGCCCGCTCGTCCGGGACCGGCTCTGGTTCCACGGGGCGTACCGCAACTGGGGCCTCAAGCTGCTGCCGGCCAACACCTTCTACGACGTGGACCCGGCCGACTTCGGCTACGAGCCCGACGAATCGCGGCCCGGCGTCGACGAGCAGTACGACCAGAGCGCCAGCCTCCGGTTCACCTGGCAGGCGACCGACAGCAACAAGTTCGCGCTCTACTACAACGGGGCGCCGCGGCACCGGCCGCACCAGGGGATCTCCAATCGACGCACGCCGGAAGCGTCGCGCGATCAGCGCAATCCGCTCAACTGGCACAGCACCGCCACCTGGACCGGGACCATCGGCAGCCGCGTTCTGCTGGAGGCGGGCATGGGCATCCAGGTGCAGGACGCCACCATCGATCCGCAGCCCGACGCGCCGCAGTTGCACGCCGTCCACGAGCTGACCACCGGCGTCGACTTCCGCGGCATCGGCTTCCAGCGGCGCTGGAACGAGGTGCACCGGGCCTACAAGGCGGCGCTGTCGTACGTCACCGGGTCGCACAATCTGAAGTTCGGCATGACCCTCGACGAAGGGACGTGGCGGCAGGGCACCGACATCATCGGGCCGACCGACAGCCTGCTGTTCACGTTGGGGGGCAGGCCGCTCCTCATCGCCGCCTTCGCCACGCCGTACAACGTGGCGGTGGACTTGACCGCGGACTTCGGCCTGTACGTGCAGGACACCTGGACAATCGACCGCACCACGTTCAACCTCGGCCTCCGCTGGGACTACGTGCGGCAGGACATCCCGGCGCAGGACACGTCGAGCTACGTCGATCTGCCGGCGGGCTCGGTGCCTCCCGGCACCTGGGCCCCGACCCGGCGCTGGGACGCGATCCCGAACGCCGCGAACTGGAAGGATCTGTCGCCGCGGTTCGGCATCGCCCACGACCTGTTCGGCGACGGGCGGACCGCCGTCAAGGGCTCGGTCAGCCGCTACCTGCGGGTCGACACGATCGGGATGTCGGCTTCGCGGAATCCGGTCAACGCCTCGGTCACCAACGCCACGCGCTTCTGGCAGGATCTGAACGGCGACTTCTTCCCGGACGAGAACGAGCTGGGGCCGTACTCGAACGCCAACTTCGGGCGGAGCGTCATCACCAACCACTTCGCCGACGACGTCACGTCGGGATTCGGCACCCGCCGCAACAACTGGGAGTACTCGGTCGGGATCGAGCAGGAGATCCTGCCCCGGACGTCCATCGACGTGGCGTACTGGCGTCGCGTGCAGGGCAACTTCTCGGTGACCGACAACGTGCTGGTGGAGCCGGGCGACTTCGACGAGTACTGCGTCACCGCACCTGCCGACTCGCGCCTGCCCGGTGGCGGCGGCAACGAGATCTGCGGGCTGTACGACGTGCGGCCCGACAAGTTCGGCCTCGTGCGGAACGAGATCGTTCGGGCCGGGCCGAACGGCTACACGATGGAGCAGGTGTTCGACGGTCTGGACGTCTCCGTCAACTCGCGGGTCAGCAGCGACCTCTTCTTCTACGGCGGGGTCGGCCTGGGGCGCAGCCGGTTCAACGACTGCGGCGCGCGCCCGGACAACCCGGCGGCGGTCCCGACCCTGGCCCTGACGGCGGGCGGGGCGGGCACCGGCGGCGGCTGGGACTCGCAGGAGTCGGCCGGGATTCTGCTGCCGAAGGGCCACTTCTGCGACGTCGGTCCGCCCTTCTTTCAGCCCGCCTGGAAGCTGAGCGGCGCCTACACGCTGCCGTACGACGTGCAGGTGTCGGCGTTCCTGCAGAACCTGCCGGGCGCGCCCATACTGGGGCTGTGGAACGCGCCGGCCGAGGCGATCGAGCCGTCGCTGGGCCGGCCGCTGGCGGGCGGGGCGGGCAGCGCGGAAGTGCACCTGGTCAGGCCGGGGACGATGTACGCCGCGCGTCTCAACCAGTTGGACGTCCGCGTGTCGAAGATCCTGCGGCTGGCCGGCGGCCGGCAGGTGCGTCTGATGATGGACGCCTACAACCTGCTGAACGACAATGCGCCGCTGGCCGTGAACGAGACGTTCGGCCCGCAGTGGCAGGTGCCGGAGAACATCCTGCTGGCGCGGTTCTTCAAGTTCGGGGCGCAGTTCCAGTGGTAGGGACGGCTTCGCGCGGCGCGCCCGGGTTTCACGGTCGCGGTCCCGGCCGTAGCCTGGAGATCGTCGCTGCCGCCGAGTTGACCCTCTTTGGCAGTCCGCACCAATTCTCCGGTGCAGATTCCAGACCGTGATATGGTGCCGTCAACGGAATCGACACACTGGTTGCGGCCGCGGGCCGGCAGTCAAGGGGAGTCCACGATGACTCGTAGCGTTGCGAAGGTCGCGAGCGCCGCCCTCGTCCTGTTCGCCGTCCCGGGCGGCGCCGCGCCGGCGGCGGCCCAGGCGCCCGCCGTCAGTCCGGTCACCGACGCGGTGCTGGCGGACCCGCCGCCGGAGAGCTGGCTCAACTGGCGCCGGACCCGGGACGGGTGGGGATACAGCCCGCTGGACCAGATCGACCGCGACAACGTGGGCGACCTCCGCATGGTCTGGTCGTGGGCGATGGAGGCAGGCTCGCAGCAGACCACGCCGATCGTGCACGAGGGGGTGATGTATCTCGCCAGCCCCGGCAACATCGTGCAGGCGCTCGACGCCGCCACCGGCGACATGCTGTGGGAGTACCGCCGGCGGTTCCCGACCGCGCGGGGCCGCGGGCGCCCCAACCGCAACATCGCGATCTACCGGGACCGGATCATCCTGAACACCGCGGACGCGAACATCGTGGCCCTCGACACGCGCACCGGCGAGGTCGTCTGGGAGGCCGAGGTCGCCGATACTTCGAAGGGGTACTTCTACAGCAGCGGCGCGCTGGTGGTGCAGGGCGTGGTGATCTCCGGGATGGCCGGCTGCCTGCGGTTCTGGGAGGAGGGCTGCTTCATCACCGGGCACGACGCCGACACGGGGCGCGAGCTGTGGCGGACGTCGACGGTGGCGCGGCCGGGCGAGCCGGGGGGCGACACCTGGGGCGACCTGCCGATGATGTTCCGCGGCGGCGGCGACGCCTGGATCGCCGGCAGCTACGATCAGGATCTCGGCCTGACCTATTGGGGCGTGGCGCAGGCCAAGCCGTGGGCGCAGGTGAGCCGGCGCACCGACGCGGACGCGCTCTACACCAGCTCGACCCTCGCCCTCGATCCGGAGACCGGCGAGATGCGCTGGTACTTCCAGCACCTGCCGGGCGAGTCGCACGACATGGACGAGACGTTCGAGCGGATCCTCGTCGAGGTCGACGGGCGGCCGTCCGTCTTCACGATGGGCAAGCTCGGCATCCTGTGGCAGCTCGACCGCGAGACCGGGCAGTTCATCAACGCCACCGACCTCGGCTACCAGAACATCGTCGACGTCGACCCGGAGACCGGCCGCATGTCGTTCCGGCCCGGCATGATGCCGGTGCTGGACGAGGAGCTGTCGTTCTGTCCGAGCCACTCCGGCCTGAAGAGCTGGCGGGCGATGGCCTACAGCCCCGAGACCGAGGCGTTCTACGTTCCCCTGACCCTCAACTGCCAGCGGACGATCTACGGCGAGGTCGAGTTCCGGGAAGGCGGCGGCGGCGCCGGGATGGTGTTCAGGGAGAACTTCCTGCACCCGGACAGCGGCGGGAACATGGGCGAGTTCGTGGCGATGCACGTGAGCGGCGAGATCCTCTGGTCGCATCGCAAGCGGACGCCGTACATCTCGGCGGCGCTGACTACGGCCGGCGGCCTGGCGTTCGTCGGCACCTACGACCGGCGGGCGTACGCCTACGACGTCGCGACCGGCGATCAGCTCTGGGAGACCCGCCTCCCGACCTCCGTCCAGGGATTTCCGGTCAGCTATGCCGTCGACGGCCGGCAGTACGTCGCGATCGGGACCGGCATCGGGGGCGGTAGCTGGACGACGATGCCGGCCGAGCTGACCCCCGAGAAGCGTCGTCCGAACGGCGGCAACGGCCTGTTCGTGTTCGCGCTGCCGACGGACTGAGCGCGGCGTTCACCGGGAGGGGGCATGGCGGCCTACACCTACGAGCAACTGAAGCACAAGACCATCGCCGATCTGCGCGAGATTGCCCGCGGCCTCGATCACGAGGCGGTGCAGGGCTTTTCGCAGCTCAACAAGGAGCACCTGCTGCCGGGGCTCTGCAAGGCGCTGGGCATCGACACCCACGAGCACCACCACGTGGTCGGCGGGTTCGACAAGAGCGCCGCCAAGAAGAAGCTGCGGGCCCTGAAGGCGGAAAAGCAGTCGGCGTTCGACGCGGGCGACCGCGCGCGGGGGAAGGCGCTGCGGCGGCGGATCCACCGGATCAACCACCAGATCCGCGCGCACGTGCGCTGAGGGCGCGCAACCCGGCGCAGCACCGAGGCTGGCGGGGGGCTCGTCCAGCGAGAATGGACGCCGCAGCCAGCCACGGGATTCGACCCGCCGTCTGGCGAGATGGACGGGCGCCTCGCCGACCTGACTAGTTGACACCGACCAGCTCTACCTCGAAGAGCAGGGTGGCGTCTCCGGGAATCGTGGGCGGCCGCCCGTCGGCTCCGTAGCCGAGGTCCGGGGGAATGACGATGCGCCGTCGGCCGCCGACCCGCATGCCGACGAGCCCCTGGTCCCAGCCCGCGATGACCTGCCCGGCGCCGAGCACGAACGAGAAGTCCCCGGAATCGAACTGCGTGCCCTTGTTCTCCGCCGCGTTCGGGTCGTAGAGCCAGCCGGTATAGTTCACGGAGAGCGTGTCGCCCGGCATCGCTTCCTGTCCCGTTCCCACGCTGAGATCTTCCGTGCTGAACGGCACGCCCAGTCCGACGCTCGGGGACGTGGGCGAGGTCGGGCCCCCGTCGTCGCCGCAGGCGACGAACAGCAGCAGAACCGGAATCGAGAGAACGAATCGCCGCATCATGTGCGCCTCCACGTGATAGCGTACAACGATGCGGGGGTTGCTCTTTCTCTGCGTCGCGAATTCCTCGCGCAGCCAGATGGCCGAGGGGCTGGCGCGGGCGCGGTTCGGCGATCGCGTCCGGGTGGCCAGCGCCGGGTCGTCGCCGGCCGCCGTCAATCCGCTCGCCATCGCCGCGCTCGACGAGATCGGTATCGACATCAGCGGGCACGCGTCCAAGGGCGTGGAGACGATCGACCCGGCGTCGGTCGATCTCGTCGTGACGCTGTGCGACGAGGAGGTCTGCCCGGCGTTCCTGGGCGCCGCGCGGCGCCTGCACTGGCCGCTGCCGGATCCGACCGGCGCGGCCGGGTCGGACGCGGAGCGGCTCGATGGATTCCGGTCGGTCCGCGACGCGATCGCGCGGCGCCTGGAGACCCTGGACGAGTTGCTGCTCCCCGGCGCGCAGGCGGGCGCGGCCACGGAAGGCTGATCCATGTTCCTGCCGCTCGGCGACGAGCCGAACCCCCGCGGCGTCCCGATCGTCACCTGCACCTTGATCGGCCTCAACGTCGCGGTGTTCCTGTTCGTGACGCTGCCGCTCAGCGCCGTGCGCCCGGCGTTCGACGACCCGGCTCTCGCGGAATACCTGCGCGCCATCGGCCCGCAGATCTCCGGGCGGGCGGCCCTGGAGCGGCTGCTGCTGCAGGTCTCGGCCTACGACCTCGTCGTCTTCTCCTACGGGTTCCGCCCCGCCGATCCGGACGTGCTCGCGCTGCTGACATCGCTCTTCCTCCACGGCGGGTTCATGCACCTCGCCGGCAACATGCTGTTCCTCTGGATCTACGGCGACAACGTCGAGCACCGGCTCGGTCCGGCGCGCTACCTGGCGGCGTATCTCGGCACCGGCGTCCTGGCCACCCTGTCCCACGCGGTGCTCGACTTCGGGTCCGTCCTGCCGATGGTCGGTGCGTCGGGCGCCATCTCCGGCGTACTCGGGTTCTACTTCATCTGGTTCCCGAGGAACCGGGTCCGGCTGTGGATCATGCTGTTCCCGATCTTCATGAACGTGATCTACGCCCCGGCGCGCCTGGTGCTGGGGGTGTACCTCGTCGTCGACAACCTGCTGCCGTTCCTGGTGACGCGCGGCGCCGGCGGGGGCGGCGTCGCCTACGGCGCGCACATCGGCGGCTTCGTCGGCGGGCTGGCGTACGCCTGGTGGAGCGCGCGGCGGGAGGTGCAGCGCCGGCCGGCGGACTTCGAGCCGGACCCGGTGGCTCCCGTGTTCGACGCGGACCCATCCTCGGTGCGCGGGATCCGGCAATTGATCGCGGCCGGGGAGCACGAGCGGGCCGCGCCCGCGTACTTCAGCCTGAGCGCGGCGCGCACGGCGCGGCTGCTGATGCCGGTCGACTCCATCAACTTCGGGCGCTGGCTGGCCAACAACGGCCATCCCGACGCGGCGCTGGTCGTCTACCAGCGGCACCTGCGCGACTATCCGCTCGGCCCGTACGCGGCCGAGGCGCATCTGGGCGCGGGTCTGGTGCAGCTCAACGCGCGCAACCAGCCGACCGCGGCCTACCAGCACCTGGTCGAGGTCCTCGACGCCGATCCCCATCCGGACACGGAAGGCTACGCGCGGCGGGCGCTGGCCGAGATCGCGGCCCGGCAGAAGTTCCGGGTGCACGGCGTGCACTGAGATCGAGCCCGGCAGCCTCACGGAACGACCCGCGGCGCCGTCGGCGGACCCCGACATGCGGCCAACCTGCGAGCAGCCGCTACCGTGGCCGCACGGGGCGACCCGCGGGGGCCGCCGGAGGAGCGTGCGGCGCGCCGCGATCACGGCCGGCGGGGGATCGGTTCGGTGAGGTAGCCGGTCAGCTCGCGCGTCCACCAGTCCCCGTCGACCCCCTGCTCGGGCGTCGTGAACCGGTAGCGGTACAGCACCAGGCGGACGTAGCCGGGCGGTTCGCCGGGGAACGGATTCCCGTCGAGCAGTCCGAGCGCGGCCGGATCGTTCTCCAGCAGGCCGTCGACGAGGGCGAACAGCCAGTGGGCCTGCCGTTGCGGGTCGAGCGCCGCGAACCACATCTGCCAGTCGAGGCGCGGCATGTGCGGCTGGACGAAGGCGGGCGCCCGCGCGGGGTCGCCCGCCTTCCACGGGAACGGGTACTCGACCCAGGTCACGCCGTCCACGGATCCTTCGATGACGATCTCCGGCCGCTCGGTCGTCATCACGCGGAACAGGCCGTAGCCGTTGACGGAACGCAGCGGGGCCACCGTCCCGAGCAGCGCAGCGGACCAGCCCGGCATCGGCGCCGGCCGCCGCATCTCCCGGACGAACGTCAGCGCGCTCAGGACGGCCAGGACCGCGACCGGCACCGCCATGGCCGCGCGCCGCGCGCCCGGCCCGGGTGCTTCCTGCTGCCCATGTCCGGCCGGCGCCCGCAGCCACGGCAGCAGGCGGGCGATCACGGCGTCGTCGAGCAGGGAGACGTAGAGCACGACGGTCAACAGGTTGAAGAAGCCGTAGTTGCCGGTGACCGCGATCAGCGCCTGCAGCAGGCAGAGCAGCGCGCAGCCGGCCGCCCGCACGACCCGGAAACGGGGCGGGACGAAGGCGACGAACGGCGCGGCGAGCTCGATGCAGAACATCGCCCCGACCGACGCCGCGCCGAACCAGTCGGGAGCGTTGTGCGCGTACCAGCTCACCCAGGTCGGAATCGGCTGCGTCTCGTAGTGATAGCGGAGTGCGGTCAGGTCCCACCACGTCTCGTCGCCGCTCAGCAGCTTGGTGACGCCCGACAGGAAGGTCAGCTTGAACGCGAGGCTCCAGACGAGCCAGCGCGCCGCGGGACTCGGCGGACGCCGGGTCTCCAGCCGCGGCCACCAGCCCGCGGGCGCATAGAGCACCGCCAGCACGCCGGTCTCCAGCAGCAGCAGGTCCCACTGGAAGAACAGGAAGTCCTGTCCGGCGATCGTGAGCGACAGGTACACGGCCCAGAGCGCCGCGAAGACGGCGATCGGGGCGATGCCGCTCATCGCGGCGACGGACAATGCGATCCCGAGCCAGCCCAGCGCCATGAGGAGCGCGTCGCCCGGCCATATCCAGAGCAGCGTCGGAAGCTGCACGTAGGCGTCGCGGCCCCACAGGTCGTACGCCCGCTCGAGGTATCCCGCGGCGGGGAGCAGGCCGTCCGATCCGACCAGGCCGGGAAGCTGCGGCGCGAGCGAGGCGAACGCCACGAAGTAGACGAAGCCGAGCAGCCGGAGGAACAGGCCGCGGGACAGCGCGAAGCGGGGCGGGTCGTCGGCGCGGAAGAGATTGCCGTCTGCGGGCACGTCACATTCTATGTTGATAATCTATACATATGAAAGCCGTACAGATCATGATGGACGAGCGTCTGCTGCAGCGACTCGACGCCGACGACGAGGTCGGACGCGTCGGGCGGTCCGCCGTCCTCCGGCGCGCCGCGGCCGAGTATCTCGATCGCCGGCGCAAACGCCGAGTGTCGGAAGCCTACGTTCGCGCCTACGGGCGCGGCGAGGGGCTCGACGACTTCGCGGGCTGGGAGCAGGAAGGCGTATGGCCCGAACCGTGAATCGGGGTGATATCTGGACCTACCGGTTCGCCGCTTCCGACAAGCGCCGGCCGGTCGCCGTGCTCACGAGGCAGGAGGTCATCCCGCTGCTCCGCACGGTCATGGTCGCGCCGATCACGTCGACCGTCCGCGGGGCGCCGGGCGAGGTGGTGGTCGGTCCCGAACACGGCCTGCAGAACGAGTCGGCCGTCAACCTCGACCACGTGCAGACCGTCGCCCGCTCGCGTCTCGAGCGCCGCCTCGGCCGGCTCGGCCCGGCGGAGATGCGTGACGTGTGCCGCGCGCTCGCCGTGGCGGTCGGCTGCGACTGCTGACGTGACCGCTGGTATAATGAATTTTCTGCCTGCCGCGCCTTCTTGCTGGGAGGTCGTTCAACGGTAGGACACGCGGCTCTGGACCGTGGAATCGGGGTTCGAATCCCTGCCTCCCAGCCACTACTTCGCATTCGCTTCGTATTGGTTGGGCGTCAGGGGTTCCAGGCGCTTCGCGGCGTCGCCGCTTCGGTCGCGAATCGTGCTTGTCTACCCTCTTGCTTCCGGTTCGCCGCGGCGCTGGATGGTTGCCTGCAGATCGATCTGCGCCGTGAGGCGGGAGGTCACGCCGTCCCCCCGGAACGCGCCGGTGACCGGGGCGGCGTCGCGGGGGTGAGCGGCGGCGGCGACCGTGACGTGGCGGTCGGCCACGGCGAGTCCCCGGCTCGGGTCGTAGCCGCGCCAGCCGCCGCCGCGCAGGAAGACCTCGCCCCACGCGTGGAGGTCGGTGGCGTCCGGCGTGTCCGTGTGGGCGTAGCCGCTGGCGAAGCGCGCCGCTAGGCCCATGGCCCGGCAGCCGGCGACGAATAGCACCGCGAGGTCGCGGCAGGCGCCGCGTCCCGCCGCGATCGTCGCTTCGGGCGGGCGCGGGGGGCCTTCCGGGCGCGTCTCCCGCGTGAACCGCTCGTTGATGCGCTGCGCGAGGGCGAGCGGGAAACTCGACGGAACGCGCCCGGAGGCGGCGGCCGCGGCCCGGGCCAGGTCCCGCACCGCGGAATGCGAGGCGTCGGGCGGACGCCGGTACGGCGTGAGCCGCTCCCACAAGTCGCGTGGATAGGCGTGCGGCAGCGGCCATTCCGGTAGGGGGGAGAGAAATCCGAACGGATCGGCGACCAGTGTATCGACGACGGCGTGGGTGCCGAGCGTCAGGCGCGACCACCGGCCTTCGAACCACGCGTGGGTGACGACGTTGCCCTCCGGATCGAGGTTGTCGGCGCGCACCACCGGTTCGGGATCGATCTCCAGCGTGAACTCGACGAGGCGGACCGAGCCGTCGGCCCGCGGGCGCAACCGGATGACGTGCGGTTCCAGGTAGACCGGTCCGTCGAAGGCGTAGGACGTCCGATGGCGGACCGTGATTCTCACGAGACGGTGGAGACCGGCGCCGGCGGGGCGGCCTCGATCCCGTCGTAGGCGCGGTCGAACCACTCGCCCGGCGTTTCCTCGACGGCGCGCCGGATGCGTTCGTCCCACCAGCGCGAGAGCTTCTCCAGATCCTGCTTCTCGAAGCGGTGCTCGACGATCCGGAAGGAGTTCCGGCGGTACAGCACCACGTCGATGGGAAAATCGACGTCGGCGGCGCTGATCCGGGTCGAGTCGAAGGAGAGGCAGGCGACCTTGAAGGCGTGGCGCAGCGAATCCTCGACCTTGAGCGCGCGGTCGACGATCGGCTTGCCGTAGCCGGTCGAGCCGATGACGTGATAGGGCGTCAGACGGCCGGTGTCCACCCAGTTTCCCTCCGGATACAGCAGGTAGAGCTTCTGTTGGGCGTCCCGCTCCATCTGCCCGCCGATGAGCGCGTGGATGTTGAAGCTCATGCCGCTCTCGTGCAGCGCCGCCTTGTCTTCGCGGGCCACCGCCCGGACCTGCTCGGCCAGCAGGTTGACGGCCTGGTAGAGCCGCTCGAACGGCTCGTCGCGGCTCGCGCGCTCGGCCAGCCGATCCTCGAAGTAGGTGAGGGTCTTGTCCCGCAACGAGCGGAGTCCGGAGGTCATGACGAAGAAGGTGCCGCGGGGCGGCGAGTAGACCGTCACCTTGCGCAGGGTCGTCACCTCGCGGCCCGACGTGATGAGGGTGTCGGACAGGCCGACGATGCCTTCCTCGACGTTCATCGCGACGCAGTAGGTCATCGCAGCGATTCCTTCGTCAGTCGGCGAGTCGCTCTTCGAGCATCGGGACCCCGCCGAGCTGCGTCATCTGGGTGCGGATCCATCTCTGTCGCCGGCGGACGCGCCGCGACGGGGCGTCGACGCGCCACCCGGACGGGTAGGGCAGAACCGCGGCCAGCAGCGCCGCCTCGTCCGCGTTCAACTCGTGCGGGCGCTTGTCGAAGAACCGCTCGCTGGCCGCCGTGATTCCGAACACGCCGGTTCCGAACTCGGCGACGTTGAGGTACACCTCCATGATCCGGCGCTTGCTCCAGCAAAGCTCGATGAGCACCGTGAGATACGCCTCGAGCCCCTTGCGGAAGAGGCTGCGGTCGGGCCACAGGAACAGGTTCTTGGCGGTCTGCTGGGAGATGGTGCTCGCGCCGCGCAGCCGCTCGCCGTGCAGGGCGTCGCCCAGCGCCATGCGGATCGCCTCGACGTCGAAGCCGTTGTGGTCCGGGAACTTCTGATCCTCGGACGCGATGACGGCCAGGGCGGCGTGCGGCGCGATCCCGTCCCAACTCGTCCACCGGTAGGGCGCCCGCACAGGGCCTCCGGGATTCGCCGCGGCCAGCGTGTCCCGCAGCATGAAGGCGGTGGTCGGAGGCGGCGCCCAACGCAGGACGAGCACCGCGGCCAGCGGGGCCGCGAGACCGACGGCCGCCAGGAACAGGCCGGCGCGCCGGAGACGGGCCATCCACGTCCGGCGCGGGCGTGTCGGGGGGGCGGGCGCCGGCCGGCTGCGACGCGGGCGCGCAGGCCGTGACGGGCGTGGTTTCCTCGTGCGCGCCGTGCTCATGGGCCTTCGTCCGGGCGGTCCGGGATGCTTGCCCGATGCGTGCCGTCGCCGGCGGACCTCGCCGCTCGAGTACGGTAGCAGGTTCGCGGCTCGCATGGAGTCGTCGTCCGGAGTTATCGGTCGTTCGACGTACCATCGTTCGGCATGCGATAGTTCCCGGTGTGCGAGAGGTGCTTCGTCGCCCCGGATTCCGTATGCCCGGTCCGACGTTCGACCGCCGTTCGGCGCGTTGCTTCCGCCGCCTGCTCGCCGCGGCGACGCTCCTCGGCGTCGCCGCGGGGTGCAGCGCCCGCGCCGTCCCGATCGTGTCGACCGCCGTCGCCGACGCGCAGACGGCGATGCGGGTCAAGACGGCGCTCGTGAACGACGCGCTGCTGGGCACGCTGCCGATAGACGTCCAGGCGGAGGCCGGTGTGGTCACCCTCCGCGGCGCGGTGCCCTCCGCCGGCGAGGTGGATCTGGCCCTGGCCCTCGTGCGCGGCGTCCCGGGGGTGACCCGGGTCGAATCGGCCCTGGCGGTGGGCGGGCCGGACCCGCGTCCGGTTGCCGCACGGCCGCCGGCGGGTTCGCGTGACCTTCCCGCAGCGCCCCGTCCGCGGCTGTCGGCGCTGGCGCCGCCCCCGGAGGACGGCCCGTTGCGCCTCGTCGGCGCAGGTGTCTCGGCGCGGGTCACACGCCCGTCGGAGACGGCCCTGGGGCGGACGCTGGCCGTGGGGCCGCTGCTGCGCCTGCGCCCGCGGAACGGGCTGGGGCCGACGGTGGCGTTCAACTGGACGAACGCGGAGATCGAGACCGGCGCCATGGGACGGCCGGGGCTCGCCGCGATACGGTTGCGGCCGTTGATGGGCGGCGTCGAGCTGGGCGCGGTCCGGGGACGGTTCTGGGCCGGCGCCTCTATCGTGGCCGGGTACTCGTTCAACCGCCTGGACGTCGACACGACGCGGGCGGGTCCGGGCCGGGCCGTCGCGGTCGGGCACAGCTTCGTGTGGCGTCCCGGCGCCGGGGTGTGGTTCGACGTCACGAACCGCGTGGGCATCAACGTGTTCGGCGGGTACCTGTTCACGAGCCCCGAGGTGACGTTCGCGAGTGACGCGTCCATCGCCACGGAGCGCATGCGCATGAATTCCGCCACCGTGAGCGTGGGCGTTGCCTACTGGATTTTCTAGGGGACGGTCCGCTCGCGAATCGGCGGCGGCAAGGCAACGGAGGACGTGATGTCCGGTTTCGTGCGCAGGACCGTCGTGCCGCGCCTGGCGAACGGGGGACGCGCCGTGATCTTCGCCGGGCGGGCGCTGCGCGAGATGTTCCGGCCGCCGTTCGAGTTCAGCGAGACGGCGCGGCAGGTGTACGAGATCGGCTGGTGCTCGCTCCCGTTGATCGCGGCCGCCGGCTACGCGGTCGGCATCGTGATGTCGATGCACACGCGGGCGTCGCTCGAACGGTTCGGCGCCGAGGCGCTCATCCCGGCGGCCCTCGCCCTGGCCCTCGTGCGCGAGACCGGACCGCTCGTGGTCGGTCTGCTCGTCTCGGGGCGGGTCGGCGCCGGCGTCGGGGCGGAGCTCGGCGCGATGAAGGTGACCGAGCAGATCGACGCGCTCGAGGCGGTGGCCGTCGATTCGTTCAAGTTCCTGGTCGTGACGCGCGTCGTCGCCTGCATGATCGCGATGCCCATCCTCACCGCGGTCATGAACTTCATGGGCATCGTCGGGGGCTGGACGGCGGAATCGGCGGTTTCCGGCATGGGCTTCCGGACCTACTTCCGGGCCGCCTTCTCGCTCGTCGAGTTCACCGACTACGTGCCCGGCACGCTCAAGACGATGGTCTTCGGGTTCATCATCGCGGTCACCGCGTCGTATCTCGGCGTCCACACCTCGGGCGGGACCCAGGGAGTCGGCTACGCGGCGACCCGCAGCGTCGTCGCCGCGTCGATCCTGATGATCGCGACGAACGTGGTGCTCGTGCGCCTGATCTTCTTCATCTTTCCGGAGACCGCCGAGTGAACGAGCCGGCCGCCGCCATCCGGCTCGATCGCGTGTCGAAGGCGTTCGGCGCGTTCCGGGTGCTGGACGACGTGTCGCTCGACATCCCCCGCGGCCGCGCCACCGTGGTGCTCGGCCGCAGCGGGACCGGCAAGAGCGTGATGCTGCGGCACATCGTCGGCCTGCTGCAGCCGGACGCGGGCCGGGTCTTCGTCGACGACACGGAGATCACGGCGCTGTCCCCGTCCGCGCTGGCCGGGGTGCGCCGGCGGATCGGCTTTCTGTTCCAGAACGCGGCGCTGTTCGACTCGATCACGGTCGCCGAGAACGTGGCGTTCCCGCTGCGGCGGCATACGACGCTCTCCGACGGGGAGGTGCGGGCGCGGGCGCTGGAGAAGCTGGCCGCGGTCGGGCTGGCGCGTGCGGCCGAGTCGATGCCGGGAGCCCTCTCCGGCGGCATGCGCAAGCGGGCCGGCCTCGCGCGGGCGATGGCGCTCGACCCGGCGATCCTGCTGGTCGACGAGCCGAGCGCGGGCCTCGATCCGGTGACCTCCGAGGAGATAGACGACCTGCTCGTGCGCGTCAAGCAGGAGCGCGGGACGACGCTGATCGTGGTCACCCACAACATTCCGAGCGCGCGGCGCATCGCGGACACGATGCTGTTCCTGCACGAAGGGCGGGTGCTGGCCCGCGGGACGGCCGGGGATCTGGAGCGCAGCGGGCACGAGCTGGTGCGGAAGTTCATGCAGTCGGAGGCGGGCGGGTGACCGTGCGCCGTCCGGCGGGCTGTCGCCGTCGGCACCGGCGGGCGGGCGCCCGCGGTAGACACGAGAGAGGGAGGGTGAGATGGGGTCCCCACGACTGGCGCTGGTCGGCGCTTTCGTCATCGGCGGGCTGCTGCTGTTCGCGGTCGGCCTGTTCCTGATCGGCGACCGCCGGCTGCTGTTCAGCGAGCAGTTCGAGATCGAGGCCGACTTCGGGAACGTGGCCGGCGTCGAGATCGGCACCGGTGTGCGGCTGTCCGGCCTGCCCGCGGGCGAAGTGATCGGCATCGAGATTCCCGATGCGCCGGGCGGCAGGTTCGTGGTGCGGATGCGGGTTCGCGAAGACCTGCACGCGCTGGTCCGCACCGATTCGGAGGCCGCGGTCCTGTCGGACGGGCTGCTCGGGTCCGCGTTCATTCAGCTCCGCGCGGGTACCGAGGCCGCCCCGCTCGTGCCCGACGGCGGCGCGCTGCGGGGTGTCGACGCCGTGCAGATCGCCGACCTCGTCACCGAGGGGCAGGCGACGTTCCGCACCGCCGCCGCCGAGATCGTGCAGATGCGGCTCGATGTAGCGGAGGCCTTCGGCGGCTTCGAGGAGACCGTCGAGAGCACCACCCGCCTCGTCGACGGCCTGGGGAACGACGTCCAGCGGGTGACCGACGCCAGCGCGAGCCTGGTCGACGAGACGCGGGGCATGGTCGCCGAGGTGCGCCGGGTGATGGGCACCGTGACGACCGGGCAGGACGCCGTCGGGCGCGTGCTCGCCGAGACCGAGGGGACGATGCGGGCGGTGCGCGAAAGCGCCGAGCACGTCGAGGACGCGATCGCCCGTTTCAGCGGTCCCGACAGCGTCACCCAGCGGCTGCTGATCGAGGCCGGGGAGGTCATGATCCGTGCGCGCGAGGCGATGGCCGACGTCGCCGACAACACCGAGGCGCTGAAGCGGAACTGGCTCTTCCGGGGCTTCTTCGCCGAGCGCGGGTTCTACAACCTCGACGAGCTGACCGTGGACGAGTACCGCACGCTGCTGCGCGACGATCGATACACGCCGCTCCGCATCTGGCTGGCCGCCGACCGGCTGTTCGAGACCGATCCCGACGGCGGCCTGACGCTGCGCGACGGGGCCGACCGGCGGATCGCGGAAGCGATGGGCGAGCTCCTGCAGTACCCGCGGACCAGCCCGATCGTCGTGGAGGGCTACGCGACCGCCGGCGGGATCGGCAGACGCCTGCTCGACTCCCAGGCGCGCGCCGACATGGTCGAGCGCTATCTCGCGGGCACGTTTCGCCGCGCGGGCGCGACCGGCACGATGGCGCTCGGCGCCGGGGCGGCCGGGAGCCCCTCCGGCGACGGGCGCTGGGACGGCGTGGCGCTGACGCTGTTCGCGGACCCGGACGCGCTCGCCCGCAGCGTGACCGCGGCTGCCGAGTGAACAGTCCGATGCGCATCGTTGACTGCATCGACACGCGCGGAGCGCCCATGGTGGAATCGTACGCCTTGCCTTCGAACCCCGCTGATCCTTGGGGTTGAACGATGCTGGCGGATACACCACCCACCGTTCGACACGCAACGAGTCGCCGCGGAGCTCCAGGCGAGCGACTTCACCCAACGGCAGGCGGGCGGTCTCGTGCAGGCCCTCGTGGCCGCCACGCGGCATCTCGCCACGAGGGCCGATCCGATCGCGATGAAGGCCGAGCTGACGGCCGCCATGGATCGGCAGACCATCGCTCTGATCAAGTGGGTGGTCGGGCTGGCTGTCGGCTTCGCCGCGCTCGGACTGGCTGTCGGCTTCGCCGCGCTCGGACTGGGGATGGTCGACGCGACGATCACCGTGTTGCGATGGCTCCGCTCCGGCGTTCAGTAGGGGCTCTGCGGGTCAGTCGACGGTGACGCCCGCAGCGTCGGCCAGCAGCGGATAGAACTGCAGGAAGACGTTGTCGCGCGCCGCGTGCTCGATGTGGCAGGCATAGCAGCGGTTCCCGGGCGGCTGCGGTTGCGTGGTCGTCCGGGAACCGCTCCCGCCGCCGAAGTCGTAGTACGCCCAGCCGGCTTCGACCCGCGCCTTGTCCTTCACGGCCAGCTCCACCGCCAGGACGTCGGACGCGAACCGCCCGTGGCGCGCCGGCATCGCGTCGGCCTCGGTGCGGCGCACGAGCAGGGCCAGCATGGTGCCCTCGCGGAACTCGCCGGTGCGGACGAAGTGGTCGTAGGCGGTCGGCTCCATCAGCGTGTGGTTGAACGTCTCCCGCCGCGGGGGTTCGTCGTTGTAGCTCAGGCCGAACGAGGCGCCGACGAAGGTCCAGCGCAGGTAGTCGTCCGGGAGGTGAAGCGCGCCGTCCGCGCCGTAGCGGGGCATGACCGGCGGCGTGTCCGCGGCGCCGGATTGGGCTGCGAGGTGGGCCGCGCCGGCGACGGCAAGCGTTGCGAGCATGCCAATCAGCAGGAACGCGGACCACGAGGGACGGGATTGCTGTCGTCGCATCGGTTCACTCCCCGGTTCGTTCAGTCTGTCGCTTCCGGCCAGCCCGGTCAAGCCGCGGCGGATCGGCGGTGCGTCAAGCCAGCAGCCGCCACACCTGCGTGATCACGAAGCAGACGCCGAGGCCCATCGCCACCGGCAGCAGCGAGGCGACGGTCGTCCAGCGCGCGCTGCGGGTCTCCTTGTAAATGGTGTAGATGGTCGTCGAGCAGGGGTTGTGGAGCAGGCTGAAGAGCATCAGGTTGACCGCCGTCAGCAGCGTCCACCCTCCGGTCCGCAGCAGGTCGCCGGTCGCCGCCACGCTGTCGAGCTCGAACATCACCCCGGCGCCCGCGCCGCCTCCCGCCGCCGCGCCGCCGGCGGTCAGGACCGTGAGCATCAGCACGGTGGGGATGACGATCTCGTTGGCGGGGATCGCGACGACGTAGGCGAGCAGGATCACCCCGTTCAGGCCGATCAGCAGGCCGAACGGATCGAGCCAGCCGACCGCGTGCTCCGCGACGCTCGCGCCGCCGATCGTCACGTTGGACGTGAGCCAGATGACGGCGCCGGCCGGCACCGCGAACACCACCGCGCGCCAGAGCACGATGAGAGTGCGGTCGATGAGCGAGGTGTACAGCGTCCGGAGCACCCGCGGCGGGCGGTAGGGCGGCAGCTCCAGGCTGAAGCTGGTCGCCTCGCCGCGCAGCACGGTGTTCGACAGGAACCACGACGCGAGGAACATCGCGCCGATGCCGAGCACTGCGATGCCGACCACCGCGGCGGCGGACACCAGGCCGGCGAGATGAGCCGGGGCGAGGGCGCCGATGAAGATCGAGGCGATGAGAATCTGCGTCGGCCAACGCCCGTTGCAGAGGGAGAAGTTGTTGGTGAGGATGGCGATGAGCCGTTCGCGCGGGCTGTCGATGACGCGGGTCGACACGACGCCGGCCGCGTTGCAGCCGAACCCCATGCACATCGTGAGCGCCTGCTTGCCGTGCGCCCCTGCCTTGCGGAACAGCGCGTCGAGGTTGAAGGCCACCCGCGGCAGGTAGCCGAAGTCCTCCAGCAACGTGAAGATCGGGAAGAAGATCGCCATCGGCGGCAGCATCACCGCGATCACCCAGGCGGTCGCCAGGTAGACGCCGTCGAAGAGGAAGCCGTTCAGCCACCACGGCAGGCCGACCGCGTCGCCGGCCGCCCTGAGGGCCGGGTGCGCGGCGTCGATGAGCAACGCCGCCAGCAGGCCGGACGGCACGTTCGCGCCTTCTATCGTGACCCAGAAGACCGCGGCGAGAATCGCGAGCATCAGCGGGAAGCCGAGCCAACGGTTGGTCAGGAGCCGATCGAGGGTGCGGTCGAAGTTCAGGCCGGCCTTGCGCAGCCCGCGCACCTCCGCCCGCGCCGCGATGTCGTGCGCCGCAGCGTAGGCGCGCTCCGTCAGCGTGTCGTGGAAGTCCGCCGGCACGTCCCACTGCAGGCGCTCGGCCGTCTCCAGCACCCGCGTCCGAACCGGCTCCGGCGGGGCGGGGGGCGGCGTCCCGGTGGCGTCGTCGCCGAGCTGACCCAGCTCGCCGGAACGAACGGCGGCGGCGACCGCGTCGTCGGCGTTCAGCAGCCGTTGCGCCACCCAGCGGCTGTTCGGCACACCGGGAAACGCCTCGTCGACCACCTCGGCGAGGGAGGCGACGGCCTCCTCGACGCCGGGGGCCTGCTGCGCGGGACGGAACGGCGCGGTGCGGGTCCGGCCGGTGGCGACGCCGTGCGCGGCGTCGAGCAGCCCGTCGATGCCGATCGACGACCGGGCGGCGCCGGTGACCACCGGGACGCCGAGCTCCCGCTCCAGCCGCGCCGCGTCGATCGCGATGCCGTGGCGCCGGGCCTCGTCCATCAGGTTGACGTAGACGACCACCCGGTCGGTGATGTCGAGAATCTGCAGCACGAGGTTCAGGTTGCGCTCCAGCCGCGTGGCGTCGACCACCACCACGGTCACGTCGGGCCGGCCGAACAGGATGAACTCGCGCGCGACCTCCTCGTCCGCGCTGCCGGCCTGCAGCGAATAGGTGCCGGGCAGGTCGACGATCTTCACCCGCGAGCCGCGGTGCGCGAACGCCCCTTCGGCGCGCACGATGGTCTTGCCCGGCCAGTTGCCGGTGTGCTGCCGGAGTCCGGTGAGGGCGTTGAAGACGGTGCTCTTGCCGACGTTCGGGTTGCCGGCGAGCGCGACGAGGACGTCCCACCTGTCGGGGCTCAGGCCGAGCCGGATCAGGCTCTGCGTCCGATGTTCGGCGCGGCTGCCGCAGGCCGGGGCGGGGAGCGCCATCAGGCGACCTCCTCGACGCCGTCGGGGGCATCGAAGGGGTGGACCGCATCGCCGTCGCGGGCGGCGGCGCGTTCGACGTGGATCCAGGCCGCCTGCGTCCGGCGCAGCGCAATCAGCGCGCCGCGGATGCGGTAGGCGATGGGGTCGCCGGCCGCGCTCGCCAGTTCCGGCGTGATCGGCGTGCCGCGCACCACGCCGAGGTCCAGCAGCCGCCGCCGCTGCGTCCCCTGGCAGGCGCGGGAGATACCGGTGACCTGCACGGTCTCCCCGGGCGCCGCATCGAGCAGCGTCGTGCGGCTCGTCTCGGCGCGTTCGCCCGGCGGCAGGTACCGGACCGTGACGTTGCCGGCGGCCACGGCGTCGATTTCCCATTCTCGACCGCCGGCGCGCACACGGATGCTGCTGTCGGTTCGTGCGACGACGTCGAGGCGGCCTCCCAGGAGGAGCCCGTCGCGGATCAGCGCGTCGTAGATCTCCCGCGGCTCGTCCTCCAGGTGCAGGATCTCCACCGTCCGTCCCGGCTCGGCCGCCACCAGCCCGAGGCCCTGGTCGGGCGGTACGTCGCCGGTGGAGGTCGGAATCGGGTCGCCGTGCGGATCCCAACGCGGGTGGCCCAGCCGCGTGTCGAGGGCGTCGACCTCCGCCGCCGACAGCGCATGCTCCATCCGCTCCGCCTCGTCGTGCCACTCGCCGGCGGGCACCCCGGTCCGGTCGGCAAGGTAGCGCTCCCACATGCGGTGCGTCCGGACGAGGCGGAGCGCCGACTGCCGTCCCTCGTCGGTCAAAGTCGGTCCGGCGCCGCCGGTGTGGACCAGCGCCATCGCGGTGAGGCGCGAGAGGAGGGCCGCCGCCCGCGTCCGGGAGACCGCCAGCCGGCCCGCCAGGCTCTCCAGAGAGCAGACGCGGCCCGTCCGCTCGCAGGTGTAGATGTGCTTGACGGCGTCCTCCAGGAGGACCCGTTCGCTCAACTGGATGAGCCGGCGCAGGCGCGGCGCGAGGCCGGTTCGGGGCCAGAGCGCCGCCGCGGCCGCGGCCGCCAGGATGCCGAACACGACGAGGGCGAGACCGGGATCCGGCATGAGAGTTTGATTATTCAAAAAATCGTTCTTGGGTAGTCTAAACCAGCGCTGCCGCGCCCGTCCAGGCTCGCCTCCACGCCGGCACGCGGCGCAGGAGTCGATAGGCGCGCTCCGGCGTCCACGCCAGCGGCTGGTAGCTGCCCAGAAGCGCATGGCGGGCGCTCCCCGCGTGTCGATCCGCTCCGCCGCCAGGGTGAAGAGCGCTTCGCGCCAGTCGGTGTCGAAGGCGGTTCGCAACCGCGCCGCGGCGGGCGAGACGGGATCGCCGTCGCGAGGCGCCCACCGCAGGTGCCCCGCCGGCGTCAGTCCGAGGCTCATGGCGACAGATCGACTACACCGGGTCCGGGCGACCGGGAGACGTTCGAGGTCGGTCAGCGCACGGTCACGTCGACGAAGCTCGTCGTCCAGCAGCACTGGTCGCCGCCCCCGCCGTTCCCGGAGATGTCGTTGGCGGTGACCATCAGCCGGTAGTTCCCCGGCGCGGTGAAGGTGGCGAACGTCGTGGTCTCGCCACCGGTGAGATCCGTGAATTCGTGTCGTCCGTTCGTGCCGTCCTCGGCTCCCGACTCGAAGACGACCTCGGCAGGTCCCCGGTAGAGGCGCCACGTCAGCGTCAGCGGCGGCCGCGGGCGTCCGCGCCGGCGGGGCGGCGGCGGGTTGGTCAGCGGTTCGTCGCGCGCCGAAGCCTGCAACTCGATGGTCTCGCCGACCGACGCGGTATAGGCGGCGGAAACGCCCGTCACCGGCGGTCCCTGCAACTCCTCGCCGCCGCCGACCCCGAGCCGCGGCGGCGTGTTGCCGTTCGCACGGTTCAGGAACGGGTCGACGAAGTAAGGCGGGTTCAGCCAGAAGGAGACCTCCGAGCGCTGGTTGTTCGCGGTCAGGGTCCAGGTAAGACGCTGTTCGCCGAAGTCGGCCGGGACCTCGATCGCGAAAACGCCCCAGGCGCGCCGGGGCAGAAAGTGCGTCGGCTGGCCGAGGTCGGGACCGCCGGGCTGGATCCGGTTGTCGGGCCCGATCGGGATGTCGACCGGGTCGTCGTTCCGGCTGAAGTAGCCCAGCAGGATCGTGAACGATCCGTCGGCATTGCGGTACCAGCCCTCCACCGCCGGAAAGATTGCCTCGCCGCGGCTGCCCTCCGGCTCGAGCGGGAGCGGGGCGCGCGGGGGCTGGGCGAGCGCGGCGGCGCTGAAGAGAAGTACGGCGGCGAGCGCCGTCGTGAGACCGATCCGAAACCTGTGGAACTGCATCCCAATCTTCCCCGGGGCAGGGCGAGGACAGGAAGGCGTCGGACCGCCGCGCGCGAAGACGAAGCAGCGGTCCGAGCCAGGAACGCGGCGATCAGTTGTCGGTCAGGGCCGCGCGCGCCGCGACCTCGGCCTCGTAGTCCTCGTCGGTGAAGTAGGTGACGTTGACCCACGCGTGGGCCATCTCGTCGACCGTCCGGTCGCCGTAGCCGACCCAGACGTTCGGATCCGGGTTCGCGCGGTTGGCGGCGGTGTTGTCGTGCCACGCGGTGATCTTGACGAGGGTGCCCCTCGGCAGCAGCGGCGCGGCGCCGTCGGCATAGACGTAGCTGTTGTGCCAGTTGAAGTTGAAGTCGCCGACGTGGCTCAGGACCTGCCGCCGGCCGGTGGGCAGGATCGCCTCCATCGCCATCGCCTTGCCGCGCAGGTGCATGTGCGGCTGGAAGCTCTCGATGCGGGCCGCGCGCTTCAGCGGGAAGAAGCCCTCCGTGACCGCGATGCTGTTCGGCGGAATGTCGACGCCGCCCGCCCCCATCAGGTGCAGCACCTGCCGGTGCTCCGGCTCCTCGCCGTGCGGATAGAAGTAGATGCCGAGCTCGACGTGGTCGGTGATCTCCTCGCCCGCGGCGGAGTAGTGCACGTCCCAGATGATCCGCGAACCGGGCAGCATCAGCTTGCCGCTGCCGGGCCGCATCAGCTCGCCCTGCTTGCCGACCGCCCACTCCATGAAGAGACCCGAGTTGTTCAGCGGATCGTCGGAGCCGGTCGCCGCCGTGTTCCGCAGCAGCGGATCGGTCTCCTCCTGCTCGAGGCGGGCGATGGCGTGGTGGGTGATCCTGCGGCCGGCGGTCGTTCCGGGCCGGATCTCGATCGCCCGCACCCAGCGCGGCTCGGTCAGGCCGGTTTCGGCGGTCGGTTTCCACCAGGCGTCGTTCGCCTCGGCCGGCATCGTGTACGGCTCGGACCTGACGACCAGGTCCGGCGGGCCGAAGAGCTCCGCGAAGTACCACCTGGATTCGTCGGGCCACTCGACCGGGGACGGCATGTCGGCCGGATTGCCGCGCGGCGCGCCGCCGTCGACCCAGCGGACGATGGTGTCGATCTCGGCGTCGGTGAGCGAGCGGTCGTTCTTGAACTCGGAGATGCCGACCGTCCTGTCGATGTGCCAGGGCGGCATCTGGCGCGTCGATACGCGTTCCCGGATCGAACGCGCCCAGGGACGCGACTCCTGGTAGGTGACGAGGGACATCGGGGCGATCGAGTTCGCCCGGTGGCACGCCTCGCACCTGGCCTGGAAGAGCGGGGCCACGTCCTTCGTGAACGTCGGCACCTCGTCCTCGGCGGCGAACACTGCTCCGGGAACGAGGAGCGCCGCGGCGGCGACCACCGCCATCCCGCCCGGGATTCTCGTCAGCATGAAATTCGTCCTTTCGTTCTCTGCTCCGCGACCGCTGCGGCGACTGCCAGCCACCGACAACCCATTATAATCGCAGGCTGGCGAGCCCGTTTCGCGCGTGGGGAGTCGAGCGGACCGACGGTCGCAGCCGCGGGTGGAATCCGACCGGAGCCGGCGGGCGCCGACTCCCCGATCCGTAAAGACGAAAAACGAGGTCGAGACGTTCATGCGCAAGACGACTTCGATCGGCGCCGCGGCGGTAATCCTGGGCGTCGTCGCCGTCACGTCCGCAGGGGGCCAGCGCGGCGGGGCGTTCCGGGCGTCTCGCGACCACCCGGCCATCCGGTACACCGAGGGCGCAGTCGACAACGCCGTCGCGGACCTGAACCGGCGACTCGAGGAGGGCGCCGCCGCGCTCGCCTTCGAGGGTCGGAGCGGCTACCTCCGCTCGGTGCTCGCCGCGCTCGACGTCCCCACCGAGTCCCAGGTGCTCGTCTTCTCGCCCACGAGCTTCCAGGAGGACTACATCGAATTCGACAACCCGCGGGCCGTCTTCTTCACGGACGACGTCGCGCTCGGCTGGGTGCGGGGCGCCGACGTGCTGGAGCTCGCGGCCCAGGACCGGCGCCAGGGCGCCATCTTCTACTCGCTGGAGCAGACGCCGTCCGCGGCGCCGCGCTTCCGGCGCCGCGAGACCTGTCTCGCGTGCCACCTGTCGTGGGACACGCTCGGCGTTCCCGGCCTGCAGGTGCTCAGCATGTTCCCGATGCCGAAGGACCCGTACGCCTACGCCAGCGGACACGCCACCGACCACCGCAGCCGGCTCGAGGACCGCTGGGGCGGCTGGTACGTGACCGGGTCGCACGGCGGGGCGGCGCACATGGGCAACGTCGAGGTCGAGGACGTCGAGGACCCGCATGCGACCTTCGGCGTCGTGCCGCCGGTCGTCGAGTCACTGGCGGGGCGGTTCGACCTCGCAGGCTTCCCCACGCCCTACAGCGACGTCGTGGCGCTGATGGTGCTGGAGCACCAGGCGCACATGACGAACCTGATCACGCGCATCGGTTGGGAGGCGCGGCGGGTGGAGCACCGCGCGCGGATGGTGGTCCCGGCCGACCGCGGGCGCTCGACCGACGACGGCCGGTTCCGGCAGATCGTCGACGAGGCGGCGGTGGAGCTGGTCGACTACCTGCTGTTCGTCGACGAGGCGCCGCTGCCGCCGGGCGTCGCGGGCGGCTCGGGTTTCACGGAGACGTTCTCGGCCCGCGGGCCCCGCGACCGCCGCGGCCGATCGCTGCGGGAGATCTCGCTCGACGGCCGGCTGTTCCGTTACCCGTGCAGCTACATGATCTACACGGCGGCGTTCGACGCGCTGCCGGACGCGGCGCTCGATGCGATCTACCGCCGGATGTGGGCGGTCCTGTCCGGCGAGGTCGCCGAGCCGCCCTACGACCGGCTGGCGCTCGCCGACCGGCGGGCGATCGTGGAGATCCTGCGCGACACCAAACCGGGCCTGCCGGACTACTTTTTTGGGCGGTCACGCGGTAGTCGTTGAACTGGCACGGAACCTGCTTGAGTTACTGTCTGATGACATGTACCCTGGGTTCGTCCGATAATCGATATAGATGATCTACTGCGTGATCGGCGGCCAAGAGACCGACTGGGAGGGGCTCATCCGAGAGCGGTTTCCCAACGACGACGACTACCTGAAGGTCGGTCCGTGCCACGCCGCAGGCGATCTTCGTCGTTCTTCCCGAAGGATGGCGCTCTGCAAGTCCCCAGTCCCCCGCCCGGTCTTGACCCCGCCACGTTTTGGCCGGTATCGGCAACGTCACTCGTTCGGAGGTGATTCCGAGGAAGCCGCGTCGTCCTTTTTCGCCGCCGACGGCCAGTCGGGCATGGCGACGTTCGCCGGGAGCCGCTCGACGCGGATGTCGGCCGGCGGGAACAGCCGGTCGCGCCAGAACGTCACGATCAGGATCGTGGCGAGGAGCACCAGATAGACTGCCAGCTCGCCGTAACCCATCGGGGGTTCGCGGAGGCTGCCGGTCAGCACCGCCGCCAGCACGCCCAGGTACACGATGAACGGCCAGGTCATCCCCATGCGATGGACGACCGCGTACCAGGTCGTGTGCGGTCGAAACACGTCGAGGACGGCGTCGACCGCCTCGCGGCACCAGGCGGCGTCGGGCGCGCTCGCAACGACGGATGCCGTGCCGATGCGGCTGGCGGAGAAGCGGACCCGCCGAAAGTCGTCGCCCCACGGTGACGAGACGCCGAGTGTGTACTCCCGCAGCAGATCGGGACCGTTCGACGATCGTCGCAGGTCGCGGATGCTCTCGTATCCGTACTCGTGTCGCTCGCTCGCGCCGCGCCCGGCCGGTCGCACCGTCTGGTAGACGGTGAGCTTGCTGCTGGGCTTTCCCGCCTCGGCGCACTTCGCGTCGATGGCGCGCCAGACCTGTTCGAGGACGGTGTCGTCGGCTCGGAACGCGGGGACGTCCTGCGTCAGCGAGATGTCCTGTTTCTGCCGCGGGCGCGTCGCGGGCTTGCCGAAGTCGTGCACGGACATGATCTTGTGCTCCAGGTGGTCTCTCGTCACACGACGCCGTAGGCGAGCATGGCGTCGGCGACCTTGCGGAAGCCGGCGACGTTGGCGCCGCGCACGTAGTTGACGAAGCCGTCCGGGTCGGTTCCTTCCTCACGGCACTTCTCGTGGATGTCGCGCATGATGGTCTTGAGCTGGCGGTCGACCTCCTCGCGCGACCAGGAGATCCGCAGCGCGTTCTGGCTCTGCTCGAGGCCGGATACCGCGACGCCGCCGGCATTGGCGGCCTTGGCCGGGCCGAACAGAATCTTCCGGCCGAGGAACGCGCGGACGGCCCCGAGGGTCGACGGCATGTTGGCGCCTTCCGCCACCGCTGCGAGCCCGTTGTCGAGGAGGGTCTCCGCATCGTCGGCGTCGAGCTCGTTCTGCGTGGCGCAGGGTACGGCGAGCTGGCAGGGGACGCGCCACGGCCGTTCCTTCTCGTGGAAGGCGCAGCCGAAGTGCTCCGCGTACTCGCGGATGCGTCCCCGGCGCATCTCCTTGAGCTCCTTCAACCAGGCCAGCCGCTCGGCGTCGATGCCGTGCGGGTCGTGGACGGAACCGCTCGAGTCGGAGGCGGTGACGACGGTCGCGCCGAGCTCGATCAGCTTCTCGACGGCGTAGAGCGCGACGTTGCCGGAGCCGGAGACGACGGCGGTCTTGCCGGCGATCTCGTCGCCGCGGGTGGCCAGCATGTTCTGCAGGAAGTAGACGGCTCCGTAGCCGGTCGCCTCGGTCCGCACCAGGCTGCCGCCGAACGCCGGGCCCTTGCCGGTGAGCACGCCGGTGAAGCGGTTGGCCAGCCGCATGTACTGGCCGAACAGAAAGCCGATCTCTCTCGCGCCGACGCCGATGTCGCCGGCCGGAACGTCGGTGTCCTCGCCGATGTGGCGGTGCAGCTCGCGCATCATCGCCTGGCAGAAGCGCATCACCTCGCCGGCGCTCCGCCCGTGCGGGTTGAAGTTGGAGCCTCCCTTGGCGCCGCCCATCGGGAGCCCGGTCAGGCTGTTCTTGAGGATCTGCTCGAAGCCGAGGAACTTCAGCACGCTTTGCGTGACCGTCGGATGGAAGCGGAGGCCGCCCTTGTAGGGACCGATGGCGTTGCTGAACTGCACCCGCCAGGCCCGGGCGGCGCGGACGCCGCCGGCGTCGTCCTGCCAGGTCACCCGGAACGTGATGATCCGGTCCGGTTCGGTGAGCCGCTCCAGGATGCGCGCCTCTTCGTACTCGGGATGCGCCATGACCAGCGGGATGACGCACTCCGCCACTTCGCGGACCGCCTGGTGGAACTCGGGCTCGCCCGGGTTGCGCCGGACGAGACCCGCCATGAACTGCTCCAGCCGTTCATGGACGCCCGGTTTCAGGGTCATCTTCTCGCCACCTCCGCTGCCTGCCGCCCGCATGCTCCTTGTTCAGCCGCGGCGCAACTCCGAGACGTAGACTCCTGTCGTGCCCGGTCGCCGGTACTTCGTCCAATCTATTCTACCGGGCCGGTGTTCCCGCGCGTCACGACCGACGCGCCGCATTCGCTGGCGCAACGACTCGCGGGCGGGTGCCGACCGCGATAAGTATTGTTGTATACTACAACTCTCCATGATCACGGTCCCCGAGGCGGCGCGGCGCACCGGCAGGAATCCTGAAACCGTGCGGCGCTGGATCCGCGAAGGAAAGCTGCTGTCCCAAAAGGTGGGCACGCAGCATCTCATCGACGAAGAGAACCTGCTCGAACTGGGCGCGGCCGAGGTCGTTCCGGCGAACCACGAGGAGCGGACGCTCACCGGCGAGGCCATGCCCAACTTCGTCGCGGCGCTACGGCGTTCGAGACGGTCTCGTTGAGTACCGACGTCGTCGTCATCGACGCCAGCGCCGCGCTCCACGCCGCCGCTTCGGAGCAGGGGTTCGGCGGATTCACCGTCACTCTCGTCGCACCGGCTCTGCTGTGGTCGGAATGCACGTCCGTTCTGCGTGAAATGCAGTACCGGGGGGAGATCAGCGCCGCCCTGAAGGAGGCAGCGATGACACGCCTCCTGGACGGTCCCATCCAGAGGCGTTCCCCGCGCCGCCTGTATGCCGAAGCAAGCCGACTCGCCGTCGAGCTGGGGTGGGCGAAGACCTACGACGCCGAGTACGTCGCCCTCGCGCGCATGCTCGCCATCCCGTTGCTGACCCGCGACGCGCGCCTCGTGCGCGGCGCGAGCCGCCTGCTGTCAACGGTGAATCCTGATCACATCTGACCGGAGCGCAACCGTGTTGGGACCCATCAGGGTCCGCCCGCGGCGCCGCCGATGCGCCACCGGCTCAGCGGCTGTTCCATTGTTCGAGCATCCACTCTCCGGCGTCGCGCAGCGCACGAACGTAGCCGCCCATTGCGTAGTGGCTCACCCGGTCGAGCGCGGTGAACGCCACTGGACGGCTCGCCTCCCGGAGCTGCCGCGCCGCCTCTTCGGCGGGGCCGAAGGGGACGACGTCGTCTGCGCGGCTGTGGATGATGTGCACCGGCATGTCGCCGAGCGCGTCGAGCCGATCGTCGCCGAGGCGGCCGGCGATCGGAATGGCGCCGGTGAAGAAGTCAGGATGCCTGGTCGCGAAGAACCACGTCCCCCGCCCCCCGAGGCTGAAGCCGGTGACCAGAATGCGCGTGCGGTCGATCGTGTAGGTCTCGAGGATCTGTTCGAGGAGCGCCATGACCCCGCGGTCGGAGACGTCGCTCGTCCAGCGCCGCGTCGGCACGTCCGGCGCGACGACCACCGCGTCCAGGGCGCGCAGCGCCGGCTCGAAGATCTGCCGCATGTGGAGGCTGCCGTAGTACGATCCCTGCTTTCCACCCGGGTGCAGGGCGAGGATCAGGGGATGCGGGGTGGCCGGGTCGTAGCCGGCCGGCACCGACACCGCGTAGGGCATCTCGCCGTGTCCTTCGATCGCGAACGTCAGGTGCTCCACTGTCGGCCGCCCTCCCGCCTGCGCGGACAACTCGCCGTCGTCCAGCAGCGCACCGACTCCGCCCAACGCCATTGCTACGACGGCCGCCGTCACCAGCGTGCGCATGTCCGATCCTCTCTGCCGTGCAGCGGTCGCAGGCCTGCCGTGCACGGTCCCTGCATAATATCCGAGCATGACCGTTCGCACCCGATTCGCTCCCAGCCCGACCGGCTACCTCCACATCGGCGGGGTCCGCACCGCGTTGTTCAACTGGCTGTTCGCGCGCCGGCACGGCGGGCAGTTCATCCTGCGCATCGACGATACGGATCGGCAGCGCAACGTCGAGGCGGCGCTGCGGCCGATCCTCGACGGCTTCCGGTGGCTGGGAATCGACTGGGACGAGGGGCCGGAGGTGGGGGGGCCGTGCGCGCCGTACTACCAGTCGCGGCGGGCGGACCGTTACCGGGCCGCGGTGTCGGTGCTCCTCGACCGGGGACTGGCGTACCGCGACTACGCGACGGCGGCGGAGACGACCGCCGAGCGCGAGGCGGCGCAGCGCGGGAAGCGGCGGTTCATCTACAGCCGGCGCTGGATGGCGGAGACCGACGCGGCCGCGGCGCGGTTCGAGCGCGAGGGACGCACCCCCGTCGTCCGGCTGAAGATGCCGCGCGAAGGCGCCTGCCGCTTCGACGACCTGGTGCGCGGACCGGTCGCCTTCGACTGGGCGCTGGAGCAGGACCACGTGATCCAGCGGGCGGACGGCAGCCACCTGTATCACCTCGCCAGCGCGGTCGACGACCACGACTTCGGGATCTCGCACGTCATCCGCGCGGAGGAGCACCTGTCGAATACGCCGCGGCAGATCTTCATCGCGGACGGGCTGGGCTACGAGCGGCCGCGCCATGCGCACCTGCCCTGCGTGGCGGCGCCGGGCGGCAGCGAGAAGCTCAGCAAGCGGAAGCTCGGCAAGTACCTGTCGCAGCCCGACTTCAGGAAGCTGTACGACCACGGCGCCGACATCCTGGTTGCGCTCGGCGAGGAGATCGTGCCGGAGCGCTTCAACCCGGTGCTGGTGGAGTTCTACCGGGACGTCGGCTACCGGCCCGAGGCGCTGGTCAACTACCTGCTGCTGCTCGGCTGGTCGCTCGACGACCGCACCGAGGACTTCACGCGCGACGAGATGATCGAGCATTTCTCGCTCGAGCGGGTGAACCGGTCCGCCGCGAGCTTCGACCCGCAGAAGATGATGGCGTTCGAAGAGCGCCGGATGAACGCGCTGCCGGTGGCTGGGAAGGTGGAGGCGGTCTCGCCGTTTCTGACGCGGCTCGGGCTGCTGGGAGCCGAGCCGACCGCGGCGGAGCGGGCGCGCGTCCGGGCGGTGGCGGCGGCGGCCGGCGACCGGATCAAGGTGGCGGGCGACGTCGTGCGCTACACCGAGTTTTTCCAGGGCGACGCGGCGTTTCCGTACGACGAGAAGGCGTTCCGGAAGCGGCTGGGCGCGCCCGGATCCGCGGACCGGCTGCAGCGGTTCCGGCCGGTGCTGGAGACCGTGGAGCCCTTCGACGCCGCGACCCTCGATGCCGCCCTGCACCGCTTCGTGGACGACGAGGCTATCAAGGTCGGGCAGATCATCCACGCCGTGCGGGTCGCGGTCACCGGCAAGGGCGTCGGTTTCGGCCTGTTCGAGGCGCTGGAGATTCTCGGCCGCGCGGCGTGTCTCGCTAGAATTGACCGGGCGCTCGACGCTGCGAAAGCCGGCGAGCGGGCCGAGTGATTCATGAGTCGGGAGTCTGCGCCGTGGAACGGCCGACTCCTGGAGGGAATTGGTTGAGCGGAAAGCGGCGCCGCAAGGCGACGATTTCCGGGCGAGGGACACACGCGTGAGCATCCCCGAGACCGAAACGACCGGACTCGACTTCATCCGGGAGATCGTCACCGCGGACAAGGCCGCGGGCCGGCGCGGCGGTCGGGTGCACACGCGGTTTCCGCCCGAGCCGAACGGCTACCTGCACATCGGCCACGCGAAGTCGATCTGCCTGAACTTCGGCATCGCGCACGAGTACGGCGGGCTGTGCAACCTGCGGATGGACGACACCAACCCGGAGACCGAGGATCTGGAGTTCGTGCGCGCGATCGAGCAGGACGTCCGCTGGCTCGGCTTCGACTGGGAGGATCGCTCCTGCTATGCGTCGGACTACTTCGAACGGCTCTACGAGTGCGCGGTGACCCTGATCCGCAAGGGGCTGGCCTACGTGGACGACCTGCAGGGCGAGGAGGTGAGCCGGTACCGCGGCCGGTGGGACGAGCCGGGGCGCGACAGCCCGTACCGCAACCGGTCGGTGGAGGAGAACCTGGACCTGTTCGTGCGGATGCGGGCGGGCGAGTTCGAGGACGGCGCGCGGACGCTGCGGGCGAAGATCGACATGGCGGCGCCCAACATGAACCTGCGTGATCCGACCATCTACCGGATCCGCCGCCGGCCCCACTACCGCCAGGCCGACGACTGGGTGATCTACCCGACCTACGACTTCACGCACCCGCTGTCGGATGCGTTCGAGCGGGTCACCCACTCGCTCTGCACGCTGGAGTTCGAGGACCACCGGCCGCTGTACGACTGGTATCTGCAGGCGCTCGACTTCGAGGATCCGCCGCGGCAGATCGAGTTCGCCCGGCTCAACCTCACCCATACGGTGCTCAGCAAGCGCAAGTTGCTGGAGCTGGTCGAGGGGAAGCATGTCGGGGGCTGGGACGATCCCAGGATGCCGACGTTGACCGGGATGCGGCGCCGCGGTTACCCGCCAGCCGCCATTCGCGACTTCTGCAGCCGAATCGGCATCGCCAAGGCGAACAGCGTGGTGCAAATAGCGCAGCTCGAAGACGCGGTGCGGCAGGAGCTGAACCGGACCGCTCCGCGGGTGATGGCAGTGCTGCGGCCGTTGAAGGTGGTCATCGAGAACTACCCCGAGGATCGGGTCGAGGAGCTCGATGCGGTCAACAACCCGGAGGACGAGCGCGCCGGGACGCGGAAGGTGCCGTTCTCCCGTGAGCTGTACATCGAGCGCGCAGACTTCCAGAAGGACCCGCCCAGGAAATTCTTCCGCCTCGCCCCGGGGCGGGAGGTCCGGCTGCGGTACGCCTACTTCATCAGGTGCCTGGATGTCGGGAAGGATAGCAATGGGGAGGACGTGCTCCGTTGCACCTACGATCCGGAGACGCGCGGCGGGTATGCGCCCGACGGCCGGAAGGTGCGGGGCACGATCCATTGGGTTTCGGCCGGGCACGCGATTCCGGTCAAGGTCCGTTTCTACGATCATCTGTTCAAGGCGGAGCATCCGGAGGACACGCCCGACGGATCGGATTACAGGGACGGTCTCAATCCCGATTCATTCGTGGAGAGGCCCGGCCCGGGCCGGCCTGATCGCCCTCTCGTCGAACCGAGCCTTGCCGACGCGCCGATCGGCGCCCGTTATCAATTCGAGCGCCGGGGATATTTCTGCGTCGATCCGGATTCAACGCCTGGTGCGTTGGTGTTCAACCGTACGGTCACACTGCGCGACACGTGGTTGAAGATCGCGAAGAAGCAGGGCGGAAGGTAGACCCCGAATACGCCGTTGTCCCGGTACCCGTCACCGTCACGAAGGTCGCGCCGAGCGGATGCGCTCCGACATGTGCTCACCGGGCGCCGGGGCCGCACGGCCTTCCAGGATCAGCAGCTCCCGCGGCGTCATGTCGGGGGGATGATACCGCCACGCGCCGTCCCGGTCCCGCGCCGTCACGCCTTCGTTGCCGTGGCGCCGCCGGTACCGGCGCGGGTTGGGCCGGACCTTGTAGTCGCCGCGCCGCAGAGGAATCTCCACGCGCCGGCCGTCGCGCACGCCGGGCGCGTGCTCCTGGTGCCGGGTGAGGAGCTGGTGCCAGCTCTTCATGGTGTGGGGTGGGTGAGGGGGCGCTGCCCGCCGGCCGCCTCGAAGACCAGCTCGATGGCGTTGCTGATCCTGCAGCAGGCCCCGGAGGGTCTCGTCCGACAGGCCGGGCTCGACCGCGTGCACGGCCCGCACGCTCTCGAAGCCCTCGGCGACGAGCTGCTCGGTGACGCCGCGTCGGAGCGTGTACAGGCCCTCGATCTGTCCGGTCTCGATGGCGAACGCGCGGTTGCGCTCCCGCAGCCGGACGTCGAGCAGCGTGCGGTCGATGGCGGGGTCCTGGAGCGTGCCGCGGACGCCGTGCCACCGGGCGGCGCGCTCGCGGTAGTGCGCCGATGCCCACGTCTCCGCGCCGGCCGGCAGGTCCGCGACCGGTCGCCGGACGGTCGCGGACCTGCCGGCTTTTCATGAACCCAGCGTAGCACGCCGCGGCCGCGGTCAGATGCCGGTGGCCGAACCGAGTCCCATCGCGCGGCGCCACGCGGTGATCTGCCCCAGGTGGCTGCCCTCGTGCGACGAGATCAGGAAGACCGCGTAGTCGCCGACGGTCGGGAAGCGCTTGCGGGTTCCCGCGCTGGGATGCTCCCGGTCGAAGAGCGCGGGATCGGCGGTCGCGAGCGCCTCGGCCACCCGCTCGTGCTGGGCGGCCAGCTCCCCGAGGAGCGCCTCCTTCGAGGGGAAGTCCGCCGCGTCGCCGCCGGGGATGCCGCCGCTCTTGAAGGCGTCCGCCCACGCGTCCGGGAACGTCGACTCCAGGCCGAGCATCCGCGCCAGTTGATTCGACGCCGCCGCGAGGTGGCCCAGGAGCCAGGCGGGATGGTTGACGACGCCGTGCGGCTGCCGGACCATCTGTTCGTCCGACAGGTCGCGGACGAGCGTGCGGGCGCGGTCGAGGTTGAACTGATACGTGAAGAGGAGGTGTCGCAGCATCGGTCGCTCCGGAGATGGCGGACGGAGGGCGGCTCCATGCGCCGGCGTTCGCGAAGCCGGGCTACGCGCCGGCGTTCGCGGCGAGACCCATCGCGCGGCGCCAGGCGGCGACCTGGCCGATGTGCGTGCCCTCGTGCGCGCCCAGCATGTAGTGCACCATGTCGCCGATCGTCGGAAAGTACTTCCGCATCGCTTCGTCGGGGTACTCCTTCGCGAACAGGGCCGGGTCGGCGTTCGCCACCGTCTCGGCGACGCGTTCGTGCTGCGCGGTCAACTCGGCCAGCAGCTCGGCCCGGGACGGGTACTTCGACACGTCACCGCTCGGCAGGCTGCCCGGCTTCTCCTCCCAGGCGGCCGGGAAGGTCGACTCGAGCCCGAGGGCTTTCGCCACGTAGTTCGACGACGACGCGAGGTGGCCGATCGTCCAGGCGGGATGGTTGACGACGCCGTGCGGCTGCCGGACCATCTGCTCGTCGGTCAGGTCCTTGACCAGGGATTCGAGGTGACCGAGGTTGAACTTGTACGTGAAGAGGAGATGTTCGCGCATCGGCTGCTCCTGCATGCACCGGCGGTGGCCGCGGGCCGGTCGATCGGCGGCCCAGTATACTCCCAGGCTTCAGGATCCGTGTGCAGACGACCAATCCCATGACCACCGTCATGAATCGCCAGGTCCGGCTTGCCGCCCATCCCGTCGGCTTCCCGAAGGAGACCGATTTCTCGCGCGTCGAGACGCCGGTGCCGCAGCCGGTGGACGGCCGGATGCTGTGCCGCACCATCTTCCTGTCGCTCGACCCGTACATGCGCGGGCGGATGAACCCGGGGCCGTCCTACGCCAGGGGGGTCGCCCTCGGCGAGGTGATGGTCGGCGGCACGGTCTCGCAGGTGGTCGAGTCGAGACTGGCCGGGTACGCCGCGGGCGACATCGTCCTGACCGCGAACGGTTGGCAGGACTACGCCCTGTCGGACGGGACCGGAGTCCGCAAGCTCGATCCGGCGGACGCGCCGATCTCGACCGCGCTCGGCGTGCTCGGGATGCCGGGGCATACGGCGTACGTCGGGTTGCTCGACCACGGGCGGCCGAAGCCGGGCGAGACGGTGGTGGTCTCCGCCGCCTCCGGCGCCGTGGGGGCGGTGGTCGGCCAGATCGCGAAGATCGAGGGCTGCCGGGTGGTGGGCGTCGCCGGCGCGCCCGGGAAGTGCGAGTACGTGACGGCCGAGCTCGGCTTCGACGCCTGCGTCAGCCACCGCGGAGACGACCTGCCCGGCGCCCTGCGCGCGGCGTGTCCCGGCGGCATCGACGTTTACTTCGAGAACGTCGGCGGCAAGGTCTTCGAGGCGGTGCTGCCGCTGCTGAACGACTTCGCGCGCATTCCGGTCTGCGGGCGCATCGCCAACTACAACCTGACCGAGCCGCCGCCCGGCCCCGACCGGGTGGCCCGGTTGATGGGGCTGACCCTGGTGCGCCGCCTCACGTTCCGCGGGTTCATCGTGTTCGATCACCTGGACCGGCAGCCGGACTTCCTCCGGGACGTTGCGGCGTGGATCCGCGAAGGCCGGATCAAGTACCGGGAGGACGTGGTGGACGGGCTCGACCGGGCCATCCCGGCGTTCCTGGGACTGCTGCGGGGCGAGAACTTCGGGAAGCTGCTGGTGCGCGTCTCCGACGATCCGACCGTGTGAACGAGGGAGAACCGCCAGTGTCGCCGCGCCGCCGCGTTCCGGATTCGCTCGTCCTCGTCTTCGCATTGATCGTGGCCGCGCAGCTTGCGGGCTACGTCCTGCCGGCCGGCGAGTTCGAGCGGGACGGCCGCCGGGTCGTCCCCGGCACTTGGCGCGCGGTGGACGCCGGGCCGCTGCCGCCGCTCGCCTTCCTGACCTCCATTCCCGCGGGGTTGTCCGCGGCGCAGGAGATCATCTTCTTCGTCTTCATCGCCGGCGGGATCATCGGCGTCGTGCGCGCCACCGGGGCGATCGACGCGGTAATCGGCGCCGCCATCGGCCGGTTGGCGTCCCGGCCGGGGTGGCTCGTCGGCGGCATGGTGGGGCTGTTCGCGATCGGCGCGTCCACCGTCGGCATGGCCGAGGAGTACATGCCGTTCGTGCCGATCCTGGTGACGCTGTGCCTGGCCCTGAAACTCGACGCGGTGGTCGCCGTGGGCATCATCTACGTGGGCGCGGGGGTCGGCTATGCGTGCGCCGCGCTGAACCCGTTCACCGTGCTCATCGCGCAGGACGTCGCGGGGCTGCCGCTGACCTCCGGACAGTCGGTGCGGTGGGGGCTGCTCGTCGTCTGCGCGGCGGTCGGCGTCCACCACATCCTGCGCTACGCGGCCCGGCTCCGCGGCGACCCGGCGGCGAGCCTGGTGGCCGACGTCGACTACTCGAGCGGCTTCGATCTGCCGGAGGACGTACGGTTCACGGTCCGGCGGGTGGCGGTGGTGGCGGCGCTCGCGGCCGGCGTCGGGCTCTTCGTCTACGGCGTGGCGGCCCGCGGCTGGTACCTGGCCGAGCTGTCGGCGGTGTTCCTCGGCATCGGGTTGCTCGCGGCGGGGGTAGCCGGCCTGCATCCCGACCGCGCGGCCCGTGCGTTCATCCGCGGGGCGGCGGAGATGACCGCCACCGCGCTGTTGATCGGCTTCGCCCGGACCATTCAGGTCGTGCTCGCCGATGCGCGCGTCATCGACACGATAGTCAACGGGCTGGCCGACTCGCTGGCGACGCTGCCGGCCCACGCCGCCGCCCTCGGCATGCTCGCGGTGCAGACGGTCTGCAACCTGTTCATCCCCTCCGGGTCGGGGCAGGCGTACGTGACGATGCCGATCATGGCGCCGCTCGCCGACCTGACGGGGGTGACGCGGCAGACCGCGGTGCTCGCCTACCAGTTCGGCGACGGCTTCACGAACATGCTCGTCCCGACCAACGCCCTGCTGATGGGCATGCTGGGGCTCGGCCGGATCCCGTACCAGCGCTGGGCGGCCTTCGTCGCGCCTTTGTTGCTCAAGCTGTATCTGGTGGCTGCGGTCGTGCTCGTGGTCGCGGTCGAGCTCGGCTATCGATGATCCCGCGGTGGTCCGCGCACGCGGTCTTCCGCGCCGCATCCGGTCGGCTGCGGGCGATACAATGAACCGTTCCGGTTCCAAAGGAGTTCCCGTGTCCACACGTCATCCCGCCGTGCTCCTCGTCTTCGCGATGCTCTGCGCCGCCGGCTGCGGTCCGTCGCCCGGTGACGCGCCCGGGAGCGACTGGACGGGCGGCGGTCCCGGACCCGCGCCGCTGTTCGCGACTCCCGACGGCGGCGTGACGCTGCGCTTCGTCGACGCGCCGGCTCACGTGCCCGACGTGACGATGGAGACGCTCGACGGCCGGACGATCTCCATGGCGGATCAGCGCGGCAAGGTGGTGCTGGTCAACTTCTGGGCGACCTGGTGCGGTCCGTGCCGCGAGGAGATCCCGTTCCTGGTGCGCCTCGCCGAGCGGTATCCCGACCACCTGACCGTGATCGGCGTGTCGGAGGACCACGGACCGCCCGCCACGGTGGCGGCGTTCGCGGAGCAGTACGGCGTCAACTACCCGATCGTGATGTCGACGCCCGAGATCAAGCGGGCGTTTCCCGGCGTCTTCGCGTTGCCGACATCCTTCGTCGTCGATCCCGAGGGGCGGATGGTCGAGAGCCACGTCGGGCTGATCAGCCCGGTGATCCTGGAGCAGGAGACCCGCTACCTGGCCGCGTTGACGCACGACGCCACGGTCGAGACGGTCGCCCCCAACGACCAGATCCGGCTCGCCAACGCCGCGCAGGCTACCGAGATCCCCGGCGTGGATCTGTCGGTGCTGACGGCGGCGCAGCGCGAGGAAGTGCTGCGCCGGGTGAACGAGGAGGGCTGTCCGTGCGGCTGCTCGCTGACGCTCGCGCAGTGCCGGATCAACGACTCGGCCTGCGGCGTCAGCCCGCCGCTGGTCGAGCAGCTCGTGACCGAGGTCGCCGGCGCGGAGTGAACTGCGAGTCGAATATCTCCCTGACCGGCAGCCGCCGCTTGGGTCGCGGCCAGACGCCCCGTCGGGGCCGTCCACCCTCGCCGCGGCTCTTGAGGAGGAACATGTCATTTCGAAGCGATCTCTTACGGCGGCTGTCCTGACGGCGGGTCTCATTCTCTCGGTCGGCGCGGGCCGCCTGCTGGCGGAGTGCTACCAGGAGTGCACCATGGTGGTCGGCAACGGCTACACCATCATGAGTTGCGGCCCCGTTTGGTGCGATTAGGCCTCATTCGAGACGTAGCATCCTCACCGGATCGACGCGCGCCGCCCGCCGCGCCGGAAACCAGCAGGCCACCAGCGCGGCGGCGGCGAGCACCAGCGGCGCCAGCAGGAACGTCAGGCGATCGCTGACCGCGATGCCGTAGAGGAAGCTCTCCAGCAGCGGGCGGGATGCCGCTGCAGCACCCACACCCATGAGGGCGCCGGCGCCTGCGAGCGCCACGCCCTGCCCGACCACCAGCGCGAGGATCTGCGCGCCTCTGGCCCCCAACGCCATGCGGATGCCGATCTCACGCTCGCGCTGAGCCACGGCATGGCTGAGCAGGCCGTAGACGCCGACGGCCGCGAGAATCAGGGCGAGCCCGGCGAGCGACCCGACGAAGAAGGCGTAGAGGCGCGGCCAGGCGACGGCGTTCAGGAGACGCGCCTCCATCGTCGCCAACCCGCGGATCGTCGCCTGCGGATTCGCCGCGGTGATGGCCTCGCGGAGGAACGGGACGACGGCCAGCGAGTCGGTCGTGGTCCGTACGGAGACCCGCACGCCCGAGCTGAAGCCGAAGAACCTCTCGGTGGCCTGGGCGACCGGGAAGTACGCCTCCGCCTGCGTCTCGCCCGTGAGGTCGAGGCCGCCGTACACGATGTCGCCCACGACGCCGACGATCTCCCAGGGCTCGCCGAAACCCACGATCACCCGCTGGCCGACGGCCGGCCGGTTGCCGAAGAGCTCGCGGGCCAGCGTCTCGTTGGCGACCAGGACGCGCGGGCTGTCGCGGCCGTCCCGGGGCGTGAGCGTGCGGCCGGCGCGCAGCCGGAACCGCAGGGCATCGAGGTAGCCGGGGCTCACGACCTGCAGCGCCGTGCGCGGCATCTCGTTCGGGTCGCTCGGTACCGGCGTGCCGGCCGGGCGGAGCGGGCCGGTGCTGGGCGTGTTGCGCCCGAAGGGCACGTGCCGGGATAGGCCGACGGCTTCGACGCCAGCGAGGGGCTGGAGCCGCGCCGACACCTCGTCGAATAGGCGCTCCTGGAGTTGCTGGTGCGACGCCCGCACCTCGGGCATCCGGGCCGCCAGCTCGTGCGGCGCGGCGCCCAGCGGGTTCGAGATCTCCGCCACGATCACGTTGGACGGGTCGAAGCCGCGATCGAACGTCAGGAGCTGGACGAAGCTGCGCAGGAACAGCCCTGCGCCGATCAGCAGCATGACCGCCAAGGCGATTTGCGCTGCGGACATGGCTGCGCGAACGCGGTGCGTGCGCAGCAGTCCAGAGCCGCCGGCGGACTGCGCGCCGCCCTCGTTGAGGATGCGCACGAGGTGGACCCGGGAGCGCTGGAGCGCCGGGCCGGTCCCGCACAGCAGCCCGACGACGAGCGACAGGCCGGCCGTGAACGCGAACACCGCCCCGTCGATCCCGACCTCGTCGAGGCGGGCGACGTCGACCGGCACGAGGGCGGGCACGGCGCGCAGAGCCAGAGCCGCGACGGCCAGGCCTGCCGCACCGCCGGCCAGGCTCAGTACGGTGCTTTCGGTCAGGAGCTGCCGTACGAGCCGGCCGCGGCTCGCGCCGAGGGCCGCGCTGATGGCGAGCAGCCGCTGGCGGGCCACGCCTCGGGCCAGGAGCAGGCCGGCGGCGTTCAGGCAGGCGACCAGCAGTACGAGCACCGCCACGGCGGTCAGTATCGAGAGGGCGGTGCGGTACTCGCCGACCATCACCTCCAGCAGCGGGACCACGCGGACGCCGGGCCGGACGTCAGGGGTGATCAGCGCCTGGAGCGGGTTGCTGTTGCCCGGCAGGATGCTGTCGGCCTCCGCCGCTGCCTGCTCCGCGGAGACGCCGGGTCGAAGACGGCCGAGCGCCCTGGATACGACCTGGAGGCCCGGGTCGCCGGGCGGCTGGATGACGTACGGCACCCAGAACTCGGTGCTCGGGGACGGGAAGTCGAACCCCTCGGCCAGCACGCCGACCACGAGGTGCGGCTCGCCGTCGAGGTTCATCGTGGTCCCGACGACGGATGGATCGGCGCCGAAGCGGTTGGTCCAGGCGCCGTGGCTCAGCAGGACGACACGCGACGCGCCCACCCGCGCCTCGTCGTCCAGGAAGAGGCGCCCCACGTGCGGCGCGGCGCGCAGCAGCGGGAACAGCGCCGGCGAGATCCGCGCGCCGGACAGCCTGGCGCCGTCCCAGTCGGCGGACGTGTTCTGGTGGGCGGCGATCTGCTCGAACGACTCCGCGTTCTCCTGGAGCAGCGCCACCGAGCGGTTCGACAGGCGCAGGTCCGAGGTGCTTGTCGGGGCGAGCGACTCGCCGATGCGCACGATCGCCTCGGGGTTCGAGTACGGGAGCGGCCGCAGGAGGACGCCGTAGACGATGCTGAACATGGCGGTGTTCGCACCGATGCCCAACGCGAGAATCAGCGTCACGGTGGCCGTGAAACCTGGGCTGCGCCTCAGTCCGCGGATGGCGCGGCGGACGTCCCGCCCCAGATCGTCGAGCCAGCGCCAACCCATGTGTCCCGGATGCGTTCCCGAATCAGGATCGAGTTCCCGATCGTCCGCCGCGCCACCTGCAAGCATCGTCATCGGAAACGCCGCCTTTCCGCAGTCGTTCGCGTTCGAGCACAAGATGCACTTGCCCCGCTGCGCGCCGCGTATCCCCGTGTCGATCTCCTGGCGCGACTGTCACCGGCAGCTATGACGACGCCTCGGCGACGCGGGCCGCGGCCGCCGCGCCGCCGTCCACGGTTGCCGGCGCATCCTCCGGACCCGCCGGCAGCTCGGCCGGGGCTCCCGACCCGAACATCCGCCGCAGCGTCCGCTGCACGTCGTCGAGGATCAGGTACGAGACCGGCACCAGGATCAGCGTGATGAAGGTGGCGAACAGCACGCCGAACGCCAGCGACACCGCCATCGGCACGAGGAACGCCGCCTGCATGCTGCGCTCGACCATGAGCGGGGCGAGACCGAAGAACGTCGTCAGCGACGTGAGCAGGATCGGCCGGAAGCGGTTGCTCCCGGCCTCGCGGACCGCGACGCCGAGGTCGTCGTGGATCGCCCGCTTGCGGTTGATGAAGTCGACCATCACGAGGCTGTCGTTCACCACGACCCCGGTCAGTGCGACCAGGCCGAACATCGACATCATCGTCACGTCCAGCCCCATCACCATGTGACCCCAGATGGCGCCGACCAGACCGAACGGGATGGCCGCCATGATGATGAGCGGCTGCACGTACGACCGCAGCGGGACCGCGAGCAAAGCGAAGATCATGAGCAGCGCGAGGATGAACCCGCGCTGCAGGCCGCCCACGGCGTCGGCCTGCTCCGCCTGCATCCCCTCGAACGTGTAGAACACCCCCGGGTAGCCGGCGAGCACCTCCGGCAGAATGCGGGTGCGCAGGTCGGCGATGACCGCGCCGGCCGACGTGACGGCCGGGTCCACCGACGCGGTCACGTTCACGGCGCGGTTGCGGTCGACGCGCTTGATCGACGCGAAGCCGCGTCCCGGCTCCACCTGCGCCACCTGGCTGAACGGCACTTCCCCGCCGTTCGGCGTGCGGATGCGCATGTTTTCCAGATCCCCGAGCGATCGCCGATCGTCGCGCGGATAGCGCACCATGACGCGGATGTCGTCCCGCCCGCGCTGGATGCGCTGTGCTTCCTCGCCGTAGAAGGCCTGTCGGACCTGGCGGCCGAGGTCCTGCAGCGTCAACCCGAGCGTCTCCGCCGCCGGCTTGATGCCGAGCTGCATTTCCTCCTTACCGGCCCGGAACGAATCGGAGATCTCGTAGACGCCGGCGTATCCCGCCAGCCGCCGCTTGATCGCTTCGGCGGCGGCGCGCAACCGTTCGATGTCCGGCCCGGCGAGCTGCACGTCGACGTCGTCCCCGGTGTTCATCATCGACATGTCGAAGTTGACCTCGACCGCCTCCGGGATCGGGGCGGTCGCCTCCCGCCACAGGTTGCCGAGCTGCTCGCTGGTGTAGCTCCGCGTCTCCGCCGGCGCGAGCTCGATCGTGACCTCTCCGATGTTCGCCGCGGCCACCGTCTGGACCGGACCCATCGGTCCGCCGCCGCGGGACAGGGTCGGCTGGTCGCCGACCGCCGTCGATACGTGCCGGAAGTAGTCCATCCCGGTTTCCCGCTCGAGCCGCGCGCGAAGCCGCGCTGCGCCTTCTTCGAGCTTCTCGACCGCCGCGGACGTTGCGTCTGCCGGCGTGCCCTGCGGCATTGTGACCGACGCCGCCATGAAATCGGCTTCGATGGACGGAAAGAAGTGGAAATTCGTCCAGCCGCCGAGCACCATCCCGCCGGTCAGGATCAGGGTCGAAACGCCGATCGCCGCCGTGACGTAGCGCCAGCGGAGCGCGGTTTCGAGCGCCGGCCGGTAGCTCGACCGGATGAACGTCTTGAGGCCGCCGGAGAAGCGCTGCTGGAACCGCCGCCACGGGCCGGGCGCGCCGCGCCGCGGGATGTGCGACAGATGGGCCGGCAGGATGCCGAGCGACTCTACCAGGGAGAAGAGCAGGCACGGCAGGACGATGAGCGGGATGACCCGGAAGATCTTCCCCATCATGCCCGGCACGAACATCAGCGGCATGAAGGCGGCCACCGTCGTCAGGACCGCGAAGGTGACCGGCTTGGCGATCTCCCGTGCGCCCTCGATGGCGCCCCGCAGGCCTTCGCCGTGCTCTTCCTGATGGCGGTAGACGTTCTCGCCGACGATGATGGCGTCGTCGACCACGATCCCGAGCACCAGGATGAACGCGAACAGCGAGATGACGTTGACCGACACGTCCAAGCCGGGCATCAGCGCGATCGCGCCCAGGAACGAGATCGGGATCCCGAGGCTGACCCAGAAGGCGAGGCGCAACTCGAGAAACAGTGTCAGCACGACGAAGACGAGTACGAACCCGGTGGCGCCGTTGCGCAGCATGAGCGCCAGCCGGTCGTTCAGGATCTGCGCCTGGTCCTGCCAGATCGTCATCGAGACGCCCTCCGGCAGCCGCTGCTGCGCGCTCTCGACGTAGCGGTCGACGGCGGCCGCGATCTCCAGGGCGCTCTGATCCCCCGTGCGGAAGACCGACACCATGACCGTCGGGGCCCTGTCGAACCGCGCGTACTGGTCCGTCTCGGCGAAGCCGTCGACGACCGTCGCCACGTCGCCCAGCCGCAGGCGACTGCCGTCGGACCGCGTCCAGAGCACGAGGTTCGCGTACTCGTCGCCGCGATAGGCCTGTCCGACGGTGCGCAACAGGATTTCGCCGCCGTCGGTACGGACCGAGCCGCCGGGCAGGTCCAGCGACGATCGGCGCACGGCGTCGGCCACCTGGTCGAACGTCATCCCGTGCCGCCGCAGCGCCACTTCCGAGATCTCGATCGAGATCTCGTAGGGCGGCGCGCTGACGACGTCGACCTGGGTGATCTCCGGCATGGCGGACAGCTCGTCCCGCACCCGCTCGGCGAGCGCCTTGAGGGCGAAGACGTCGATGGCGCCCGCGATGGAGATGTCGGTGACCTGGTTCCGGGCGGTCAGCTCCCGGATGATCGGCTTCTCGGTCTCGATCGGGAACGTGGTGATCGCATCGACGTTGTTCTTGACCTCGTCGACCACCCGGCGGGCGTCGGCGCCGAGCTCGAGCTCGACCATGACCGACGCGTTCCCCTCCGACGCGGTCGACTGGATCTCCTTGATGCCGTCGACGCCCTGAATGGCCTCCTCGATGCGGATGACCACCCCTTCCTCGACCTCCTCCGGCGCCGCGCCCAGGTAGGGCACCTGGATGCTGATCCGGTCGAGCTCGATCTCCGGGAAGATCTCTTCCTTGACCGTCGTGGTGGCGATCACGCCGCTCACGACGATGAAAATCATCATGAGGTTCGCGGCCACCGGATTCCGCGCGAACCAGGCGATTCCACCGTTGTTCATGACAGTCTCCCTTCCCGCCGCCGGGTCGCGGCGCCGGTTCCGGCACCGGTCCTCGCGACCGAAGCGCCGGCGAGCGCGTCGCGCACGCTCTCGATCATCAGGGCCGCCACCCGCGACTGCAGGTCGGCGAGCTGCTCGACGTTGCCGTCGACCTTCACCGCGGTGACGACGGCTCCGCTCCGGACGTCGGTGAGCCGTGCGGTCACGCGGACCATGGATCCGATGCGTTGAATGCCGCCGCCGACCGCCCACGCGGCCTCGTCGCCGGACCTGACCACGGCTACCGCGGGCAGCGTGGCGAGCTGTTCGGCGACCGCCTCCGTGATCGCGGTTCCCAGGTCGAAGTCGAGGTCGGGCGCGTTCCCGGAACCGAGATCGTCGAACGGCAGCACCGCCAGTGCGCTCGGCATCTCTCGGGCCGCCATGCCGACGGAAACCGCCGGCGTGATCGGGGTGGGCGAGGACGTGAGGTGCTCGATGACGGCCGCCGCGACCTCCGCTTCGAGGTCCGGCCGATCGTCGGTCGTCCCATCGATCTTCGCCGCGTGCAGCACCGCGCCGTTCACGGTGTCGACGATGCGTGCGGTCACCCGTACCAAGGGACCGACCTGCTGGATGCCGCCGCGGACGACGTACCGCGCGTCCGACTCGTTCTCGGTCAGCGCGATGCCGTCCTCCGAGGCGAGGCGGGTCGCGACAGCGCGGCCGAGGGCCGGACCCATCCCGGAGTTCCCGGTCCCTCGGTTCAGGCTTGCGAACGCCCCGACCGCGACGGCGTTCGGGACCGCGGCCGGCGCGACGGGGCGCGTGGGGGGCGCGACGGCGGTCGCACGGGCTGCCGGCCGGACGGCGCGGGCCGGCGCCCGCGGCGTCGATCGTGCGCGCCGCGAAGGCGGGCGGTCCTCTGACGGCCGGCCACCCTGAAGCAGAGACTCCAGCCACGCCGGGCGGATCGGACCGCCGGTCGCCATCGCCATATCGGAAGCCGCTTCGGCACGCGGCGTCACCGCCGCGGGGACCGTTTCGGCCGGCGCCGGCGTCACCGCCGCCGCCCTGTCCGCCAGGGCGCCTTCGCGAGCGAACGACGCGTCCGCCGCGGCCGGAACGCCTGCCGCCGGTGCGGCGGGGGCGGGTACCGGCGGCGGGGCCGCTGCGCCGGCTGTCCGCCGTGCGAGCAGGCCGGGATCCGCTTCGGCCAACTGCACCCGCATCCCGTCGGTCGGCGTGTCGAGCGGGGAGATGATCACCAGCTCGCCCGCCTGCAGTCCCGCACGCACGATGACGGACTCGGTCGATGTCCGCAGGACTTCGACCGTCCGGAACGAGAGCCGGTCCTCGGGCGTCACCACCAGCACCTGGTCCCGGCCGCGCAGCGCCTGGCGCGGCAGCACGGCGACGTCACGGGCCGTGCGCCCGCGGATCTCGGCCTCGACGTACATTCCGACTGCGAGCGGCGGCCGGTTCGGATCGAGCCCGGGCGCGTACGGATCCGTGACCTCGGCGATCGCGTGCACCATGCGGCTCACCGAATCGATCTCGCTCTCGGTACGGACGATCCGTCCGTTCCACGTGTGCGTCCGGCCGGCGAACGTGGCGCGCAGCGTCGCGCGCGGCTGCGTCTGCCGCTCGACGCCGCGATACGACAGCGGCAGGTCGAGATAGGCGAGCTCGTCGTCGGGGAGCGGCAGGCGGATTTCGGCGACGTCGACCGCGTAGACGGTGGCGAGTGCATCGCCGACCCGGACGTACTGACCGATGTCGACGTTCTTCGTCCGCACCCGGCCTGCGTACGGCGCCACGATCTCCGCGCGCTCGAGGTCCCTGGCGGCCCGTTCCACGCTGGCCTCGGCGGCGGCCACCGAGGCGCGGGCGTCCTCGAGCTGCGGCTTCCGCAACGCCAGCTCGCGCGGGTCGCCGCGGCCCAGCGTGTCCCACTCCCGCTGCGCGACCTCGGCCTCGGCCTCTTCCTGTGCGAGACGCAGGCGTGCCTGCGCGAGCTGCGATCGGGCGCTGACGAGCATCTGTTCATAGTCGAACGGGTCGATCCTGACGAGGACGTCGCCCGCTTCGAAGAACCCGCCCTCGGCGAACGAGGGGGCGACCCAGGTGACGCGGCCGGCGATTTCGGGTACGAGCTGACTCTCGGTGCGCGGCTGCACGGTGCCCTGGCTGGCGACGGTCAGCGATACGTTCTCCAGCGACACTTCGTGCACGCGCACGCCGGGAGGCTCGACCACCGGCGTCAGAATCTCGACCGGCGGACGGTTCATGATCATCGTGATTGCCGCGAAGCCGGCCGCGGCGACGATGATCAGGGGCAGGAGAGCCTTGAGCATGCGAACCAGTGGGCGTTTCATGACTGTTTCCCCGTCTTGTGCCGGAACGGCTCAATCGCCGGCAGCCTCGAGGCCGGCCATTGTGATCGGTGATTCGAGCTGCCCGAACCCGCCGCCGAGCGCCAGGTAGAGATCCACGCGGTTCTCGAGACGCAGGCGCCGCGCCGCGATCAGCTCGGATTCGGCCTGAAACGCCGATCGCTGCGAGTCGAGCACCGTGATGTACGTGTCCAGTCCGGTCCGATAGCGTTCGTCGGCCAGGCGCTCCGCGGCGCGGGCCTGTTCGACGGACGTCCGCAGGTGAGTGACCCGGTCGGCCAGGTGCTCCTCGGCGGCGAGCGCCGTCTCGACCTCGGAGTACGCCACGAGCGCGGTGTTGACGTAGCTCGCCAGCACCTCGGCGACCCGGGCCTCCGCCTGACTGATCCGCGCGCGCAGGCGACCGCCCTGCCACAGCGGGGCGAGGACGTTGCCGACGAGGCCCCAGACGCCGAAGTCGCCGTCGAGCAGCGTGCGGAGCGTGTTGGTGGAGGTGCCGGTGTTCGCCGTCAGGCTGAAGCTCGGGAGCAGCTCCCGCCGCGCCACCCGCAGCCGCGCCTCGGATGCCGCCACCAGCCGTTCCGCCGCCACGAGATCCGGCCGGCGCGCCACGAGGTCGGCCGGCACCCCGGCCGGCACCGCCGGCGGCATGTCCGGCAGGTCCGGCGGCGGGGTGACGGCGCCGCCCGCGTACTGCGCCAGCAGCACCTCCAACTGGCGGGCCGACGCATCGAGCTGCTGCCGGCGTTGCGCGAGCTGGGATCGTGCGTTCGAGAGGTTCAGCATCGCCAGCCGGAGGTCGAGCGCCGGCCGGACGCCCGCTTCGAACCGGTCCCGCACCCGGTCGACCGACTCGCCGAAGCTCTCCACCGTCGCCTCCGACAGGACCACCTGCTGCTGGGCCTCCGCAATGGCGAACCAGGCCTTGGCGGTCTGCCCGGCGATCGACAGTTGCGCGCCCCGCAGGTCGGCGGCCGAGCGCTGCAGGTCGGCCAGGGCCGCCTGTTCCGTGGTCCGGAGCCTGCCCCAGAGGTCGACTTCCCAGGTCGTGTCCAGCGAAATGCCCTGGTTGGTGAAGACCGTGCTCAACACCCGGTCCTCTGCGCCGGGAATCGGGAAGCCGACGAAGTTCTGCTTGCGGCGGCTGCCGCTGTACGACGCCTGCACCTGCGGCAGCAGCGCGCTCGACGCCACCCGCGCGTCGGCGGCGGCCTGCTCCAGTCGGGCGGCGGCCGCCTGCAGGTCCAGGTTGCGCGCGAGCACCGTCTCGATCGCGGCGGACAGCTCGTCGTCCCCGAAATCCGTCCACCAGTCCGGACCGACGTCGCCGGCCGCAACGTCGGCGGCGGTCCACTCCTGCGGTATCGGCACCTGGATCCCGGGTCGTTCCACCGGCAGCGCGGTCACGCACCCGCCGCCCGGCGCCACGACCGCCGCGATCGACACGGCCCACAGTTTCCTCATCATCGAAGTCCGTTTCAGCACCTGCACGTCGGCACCTTCAGCGCCTGGCCGCCTCCGGCACCCCCAGCGGCACCGGCGCCGCCATGCCGGCCGCGGCGTACAGCACGAGCGACTCGAGCACGTCCTCGGGGTCGCGCGCCGCGGCAGGTCCGCGCGCCACGAGTGTCGGCCCCCAGGACATCGTGAACGCCATCGACCCGACCATGAACAGCATCCGCCACCGCAGGTCCGCGTCGTCGAGGTTCGGCAGCGCGCGATGGAGGGCCGCCGTGAACCTCCTGAATACTGTGTCGAACTGTTTCACGAACGTCGCCCGGAAATCCTCGTTCGTCTCGCTGTGGATCCGCCCCACCAGGCGCAGAAAACCCTGGCCGTTCTCGCCCCACACGCGCTGGTTGTGAAACGGCGGCGTCAGGAACGCGCGGATGACGGCCTCGAGCGCCGGCGGTCCACCGCCGGCTCGGGCCTCGGCCGCGTCCAGCAGCTCCAGGCGCCGTTCGTTGATCGGCTTGAGGCGCCGCTCGAGCACCTCGGCCAGCAGCGCTTCCTTCGAGCCGAAGTGATAGTTCACCGACGCGACGTTGACCCCCGCCTCGGCCGTGATGTCGCGCAGCGAGGTCGCCGGGAATCCCCGCTCTCCGAACATCCGCTCCGCGACGTCGAGGATGCGCTCGCGGGTGTCCATGGCCATCGGGCTGGATCTCCTGTGTTCAAACGCCTGTTTCAATCATACGTATGAACACCGAAAAGGTTCAATGGCGGGAGTCGCGGTTCGCGGGGAAGGCGCGGGCGGAGCCCGGCGGGGCGCTGCGGGGACGTGATCGAGGAGCTCGACTGGAGCGTCGGGCGGCATCCTCGACGCGCTGCGGGGGCTGCGGGGAAGGAAACGGCTGGCCGAGCGCACGCTGGTGATCTTCTCGAGCGACAACGGTCCGTGGCCGTCCTGCCGGCGGCACGGCGGGGGGCCGGGCCGCGACTTGCTTGGTGAGATGCGATCTCACTTAAAGTGAGACGAAATCTCACTTTCTGCGGACCTCTCCCTCCCTGTAAACTACCTGCATCAAACGGGTTGTCGGTGGTCGGCGACACGTACCGGAAAGTCGCTGATGGGGGTTGGCATCCGGGATTTCCGGTGCTAGACTTCGCAACTCGGAAGAGGTATTTCTTCCTTCTGGTTCCCGGCGCGCAGGGGCGCGCTACGAGGAGGTCGTCTCATGGGAGACGTTGCGCACACGCAAGTGCAGACAACCACGGAGCAGCAGGGCGTTTCTCGGCGGGGCTTCATCAAGGGAGTCATCGCCACCGGCGCCAGCGTATCGGCGTCGAACTACGTTCTGCGCAGCGGCCACGGCGTCGCCCTCGCCCAGGCGCCGGGCGCGGTCGAGCGGCTCGTGACGCTGAACGTCAACGGCCAGCAGCGCCGCGTCGACGTCATGCCGCAGGAGACCCTGGCCATGACCCTGCGGTACAAGCTGGGTCTGACCGGCACCAAGATCGGCTGCGACCGCGCCGAGTGCGGTGCGTGCACGGTTCTGGTGGACGGCGTCCCGCAGTACTCCTGCTCGACCCTGACCCATCAGGTTCGCGGCCGCGAGGTTCTGACCATCGAGGGACTCGAGGGCGCGGACGGCACGCTGCATCCGGTCCAGCAGGCGGTGGTCGACCTGCAGGGCTTCCAGTGCGCCTTCTGCATGCCCGGCTTCGTCATGAACATGGTCGCGCTGACCAACGAGAACCCCAACGCGACGCGGGGCGAGGCTGCGCACCATCTCGCCGGCAACATCTGCCGGTGCATCGACTACAACAAGATCCTCAACGTCGCCGAGAAGGCGTGCGAGTATACGCGTAACGGGATGAGGAGCTGACGATGGCTGACTACAAGCTGATCGGCAAGAACTACACGACGCCCGACATCATCGCCAAGGTCACCGGGCGTGCGAAGTACGCCGAGGACTTTCGCGCCGAGGGCATGCTCTTCACCAAGCTGCTCGTCAGCCCGATGCCGCACGCGCGCATTCGTCGCATGGACACCAGCGCGGCCATGGCGATGCCCGGGGTCGAGGCGATTCTGACCGCGGACGATCTGCCGGAGGCCGAGGCGCCGCAGGAAGCGGGCCTGACGAACGAGCCGTTGTACGAGGGCGAGCCGATACTCGCTATCGCGGCGGTGGACGAAGAGACCGCCGCCGAGGCGGTCGAGGCGGTGCAGATCGATTTCGAGCCGCTGCCCTTCGTGCTCGATCCGATGGACAGCCTGCGCCCGGGCGGTCCGAACGCGCGGCTCGACGGCAACACGATGGCCGGTCGCGACCTGTCGACCATCAAGTGGAGCAACGTCGACTGGGGCGAGTTCGACCGCGGCGTCATGCCGCTCGGCGGCGAGGTGACCGACGAGTGGCAGGTGGGCGACGTCGATGCCGGGTTCGCCGAGGCCGATCTGATTCTGGACGAGTCCGTGTTCTCCGCGTCGCTGTCGCACCAGCCGCTCGAGACCCGGACGGCGATGGCCTACTGGCAGAACGGCAAGTGCTACATGCACTGCTCGACGCAGAGCACCGCCCGCACCGAAGGGGGCATGGCCCGCTGGATCGGCATCGACCCGACCGATCTGGTCCTTATCGCCGAGTACTGCGGCGGCGGGTTCGGCAGCAAGATCTCGTCCTCCATCCAGGCGCGGATTCCGGCGCTGCTTTCGCGCAAGGCGGGCAGGCCGGTCATGATGCGCGTGACCCGGCAGGAGGAGAACTTCTTCGGGCGCGCCCGGCCGGGCATCCAGGCCCGCGCCAAGTTCGGGTTCAAGAGCGACGGGCGGATAGTCGCCATCGACCTGACGATGGTCCAGGACGGCGGGCCGTACGGGCGGTCGGGCGACTACATGTCGTGCGCCGACCAGGCTTCGCTCATGTATCAGCCGGACCACATGCGCGTGCGCGGCGTGACCGTCTACACCAACACTCCGCCGCGCGGTGCGCAGCGGGCGCCGGGCGGGGTGCAGGCGGTGGCGATGTTCGCGCCGATCGTCGACAAGGCCGCGCGGCAGCTCGGCGTCGACCGGCTCGACATCGTGCACCTCAACGCGCCGCAGGGGCAGGCGCTGTTCGGCCGCCCGCGGCAGGGGCAGCAGGGCAACGTCTCGAGCGCCTTCCCGAAGGAAGCGATCGACAAGGCGCGCGAGGAGTTCGACTGGGAAGGCATGAAGGCGCGCAGCGGGCAGCGCAACGGTTCCAGGGTGACCGGCGTCGGGGTTGCGATCAGCTCCTACTCCGCCGGAACCTCGGGTATCGACGGCCTGCTGGTCATTCGGCCTGACGGCATGGTCGAGATCCACACCGGGGTCGGCAACCTCGGCACCGAGTCGTTCTCCGACACGTCGCGCCCGGCGATGGAAGCGCTCGATACGCCGTGGGAGCAGGCCGAGGTGGTCTGGGGCGACACCAGCAAGCATCTGCCGTGGAGCGCGATCCAGGGCGGCAGCATGACGACTCACGCCCACAGCCGCTCGAACTGGGCGGCCGGTCTGGAAGCCAGGAAGCGCCTCCAGGAGATCGCGGCGGATCGGTTCGGCGGCTCGCCGGACAGCTTCGAGGTCGGGAACGGCCGTGTCTACCGGCGGGGCAACCGCGGGCAGACCATGACGTTCGGTCAGGCGGCCGAGCGGGCCATTCAGCTCGGCGGCGTCTACGACGGGTCGGAGTTGCCCGAGGACATCAACGAGATGACGACGCGGTCGGCCACGGCGCTGGCCGGTCGGGGGCTCGTGGTCGCCATCAAGGACAACTTCGAGACCGGCGGCCGGAACATGTCGTTCGCGATCGGCTTCGCAGAGGTCGAGGTGGACACCGAGACCGGCGCGGTGGTGCTGAAGGACTACAAGGTGGCCTCCGACGCCGGGACGATTCTGCATCCGCAGAACTTCGGCGGACAGTTGCACGGGGGAGGCATCCAGGGCTTCGGGGTGGCGCTCGGTCAGAAGTGGGTCATGGATCCACAGTGGGGGCTGCACGTGGCGAAGCGGTTCTACTCGAACCGGCCGCCGACGATTCTCGACGCGCCGCACGACAAGGAGATGGCCTGGAGCGCCGCGGAGTTGCCGGATCCGTTCAACCCCGTCGGCGCCAAGGGCATCGGCGAGGCGCCGGTCGGCGCGGGCGCGGGGGCCGTGCTCAACGCCATCTCCGACGCGCTGGGCGGCAACGTCGATTTCAACCGCTCGCCGATCATGGGCGACATGATTCTGACGATGCTCAATCCCGAGCTCGACGAAGCTCACAACAAGCTGTCGACGCATGTCTAGCGCCGCACTGGGAAGGTAGAGGGAGAAGAAACAATGGCCGTGATTCGCGACAAGATGCCGGCATTTCAGCTCTTCCAGCCTGCCAGCACGGACGAGGCGCTGGGAGTGCTCGATCAGTACGGCGCCGATGCCTGGGTGCTCGCGGGTGGGCTGGACACCTGGGACTGGCTGAAGGACCGCGTCAAGAAGCCCGCCGCCGTCGTCGACCTGGGCGGCATCTCCGAGCTGCGTGAAATTCGCTCCCTGGGCGGCGGACTCGAGATCGGCGCGATGGCGACGTTGCGCGACGTGATCCGGCACCCCGAGGTGTCGGAGCAGTTCAGCATGCTCGCCGACTCCGCGTCGCAGGCCGCGTCGCCGCAGATTCAGAACCAGGGCACCATCGGCGGCAACGTCGGCCAGGACACGCGGTGCTGGTACTACCGGGACGGCTGGAGCTGTTATCGCGCCGGCGGCAACATCTGCTACGCGGATACGCCGACCGCGATGAACCGCGAGCACGCCATCCTGGGCGCCAGCCGGTGCGTGGCCGTCAATCCGTCCGACACCGCCCCGGTTCTCGTGGCCCTTGATGCGGAGATGGTGGTGCGCAACAGCGGCGGCGAGCGGGTCATCCCGGCGCAGGACTTCTTCATCGGTCCCGCCGTGGACATCATGCGCATGACCGCGCTGCAGCCGGGCGACATCCTGACGTCGATTCGGATTCCGTGGACCTTCGCGAACACGCGGTTCTACTTCGAGAAGGCCAGGGACCGGGCCGTCTGGGACTTCCCGCTCGCCAACGTAGCGTCCGCGGCGAAGATCAGCAACGGCGTGGTGGAGGACATCCGCATCGTGGCCAACGGCGTGGCGCCCTATCCGGTGCGGTTCCTCGCGGCGGAGGACGCCGTCAGGGGCCGTCAGGTCAGCCAGGCGGTGGCGATGGAAGCGGGCGACATCGCCATCAACGGCGTCCGGCCGTTGCGGCACAACGCCTACAAGGTGACGTTGCTCCGTAACCTCGTGAAGCGCTCCGTGCAGGGCGCCGAGGCGTAGTGTAGATGGAACTGTTTCAGTGGGGAACCAATCCGTGGGGACAGGAGACCCTGATCAGGGTCTCCTGGGATCTCCTCTACCTGTTCTTCTGGGCCGGCATCGCCTTCATCGTCTTCCACGTCGTGTACGCAGCCGTGTGGCTGCCGAAACTGGCGAAGGCGAACGGCGGCCGGGAGGAAGCGGGGGCTGAGGTCCCGGAGACGATCGAGCGACACACGCTGTGGGCCCGGATATTCCACTGGGTCATGGCGGCCGCGATGCTGGTGCTGCTGGTGACCGGGTTCTTCCCGATCATCGGCGTCCAGTTTCCGTGGGTCACGATCCACTGGATCGCCGGCGTCGTGCTGACGATCTCGATCCTCTACCACATCGTGCACGCGACGTTCTACCTCGACTTCTGGTCGATCTGGATCCTGCCGGAGGACATGGACGAGGCCGTGCAGCGGGTAAAGCGCCAGATGGGGCAGGAGGCCGGCGAGATTCACAAGCACGGGAAGTATCCGCTGGACCACAAGCTGTACCACACCGCCGTCATGCTGGCGGGACTGGCCGTGATCGGAACCGGGCTCGTCATGATGTTCCGGATCGAAAACGTGCTGGTGCCCCGGAACGCGTACCTCCTGTCCGAGGCGACGTGGGGGTTGATGTACACGCTCCACGGGCTCGGGGCGGTGCTCTTCGTCATGCTGACGCTGACGCACATCTACTTCGCGATTCGGCCGGACAAGTTCTGGCTGACGAAGTCGATGCTGTTCGGGTCCGTCGACCGGGATCACTACTTGGCGCATCACGACCCGAAACGGTGGGTCGTGTCGAAGGAATCCACTTCGAAGAGCTGAGAGTCGGCGCCGCAGGATGGTGCAGGCTCGTGGTGAGGGGTGGTTGGGCGGCAAGCCGAGCCGAAGGCGGCGATTGACGGGTTAGCGCCGCCGTGATCGATTCGGTTTCATGGAGCGGCGCCGGGCTGGGGCTTGGCGTCGCTCCTTTCTTGTACGGCGCGGCAACCGCGCCGCTTCGCGTAGATGCGTGAGGTGTTCTGTGATGTCGCAGTCCGCGACGGAAGCGCTGCAGGCGCACGTCGACGTCGTCGAGGAAACATACGAGTTCTGTCTCGCGTACGCCGCCAAGGGGGTGAACGCGCAGATGGCGGTGTCGAACGACCGGCTGGCGCGCGAGCGGCTGGAGAAGATGGCCGCGACGCTGGTGGAACTGCCCGGAGCATTTCTGGCGCTCGCGCAAGAGCGCGGCTCGCAGAACGGAGACCGCTACCAGGCGTTCATCGACGTCATGCGACGTGATTCGGCAGCGGGGCTGGCGGCGGTGCAGCTCGTGCTCGCCCAACCGGGGATCACGTCGCAGATGGTCGACAACCTCAACGGGATGATCCACCTCCGCGCCCTGCTGACCGACGTGTTTCTGCTCGACGAAATCCTGCGGCCGGACGCGGAGCATCCGCCGCACACGCCGCCGGCCGAGGAGTGATCGGTCGCAGGTGTCCCGGTCTCGTTGCTCCGGCAGCAGAGGGAGGCCCGCAGGCTCCTTTAGTCCGGAGGGCCGGGCCGAGCTGGATCCGGTGCGGCTAGCCAGCTATGGCCAGCCGCTTGCTTGCCTCGAGTTGGCTCCCGATGAATCTCACCGGCAAGGTTGCGTTCGTCACGGGCGGCAAGCGCATCGGCGCCGCGGTCGCAGAGAGGCTTGCGAGTCTCGGAGTGGACGTGGCACTGTCCTGCAATCGGTCCCGGGACGCGGCGGAGGCCGCCGCCGAACGGGTTCGCGGCGCCGGTCGTGCGGCGGTCGTCGTGCAGGCTGACCTCACGCAACCGCCGGAGGTGGAACGGGTGGTCGACGACGCGGTAACGCGGTTCGGCCGCCTCGACGTCCTGATCAACATGGCGTCGGTCTACCGGCGCACGGCCTTCGATGCGCTGACGGACGAGGACTGGACGCGGGCGCTCGACGTCGACCTTTCCGCCGCGTGGCGCCTCGCGCATGCCGCGGTGCCGCATCTGCGCGCCGCCGGAGGCGGACGCATCGTGAACTTCACGGACTGGGTTGCGGCCAGCGGGCGCCCGCGGTACGCTGGCTATCTTCCCTACTACGTGGCGAAGCGGGCGGTGATCGGTCTCACGGAAGCGCTGGCGCTGGAGCTTGCCGGCGACGGTATTCTCGTGAACGCCATTGCGCCCGGACCCATCGTGCCGCCGTCCGACCTGGACGCCGGCGAGATCGAAGCGGTCGAGCAGGCGACGCCGGTGGGCCGCTGGGGCGGACCGGAGGCTATCGCCGATACGGTCGCCGGCGTACTGCAGTCGGATTTCATCACGGGCGAGACGATCCGCGTAGACGGCGGCCGGCACTTGCGGTAGGGGCCGGAGACGCCTTTCCTGATCGCCGGGGCGGTCGTCTTGTGTGACCTTCTGCGGGAGCTGCGATGGGGGATCCCGGATGCCCACCTTGATCGAGCGGCCGGCCATCGTGGAGGCTGCAGGAACGAAACCGAAACAGATCCGGGAGTTCGCCGGACGGGTCAACTCCGGTCACCGGCAGGTGAGCGTGGCGTGCATGGTCTCCCCGGAAGGCTGGGAGGAGCCGGGGCAACGGCCGGAGTTCGAGGAGATTACGGTCGTGTTCCGCGGGATGCTCCGGGTCGAGCACGAAGGCGGCCACCTCGACGTGGCGGCGGGCCAAGCCGTCGTGGCGGCGCCCGGGGAATGGGTGCGCTACAGCAGTCCGGAACCGGGCGGGGCCGAGTACGTCGCCGTCTGCGTGCCCGCTTTCTCGCCGGCCACGGTCCATCGGGACGACGACTGATGGCTTTGCCGCCGTTGGGCCGGCGTGCGTCGCGAATTCCTCCCCGGGCATCCGGGACCTCCGGGCCATCACGCCGCCCGGCGAGTCCCGAGTTGGTGGCGGCCTGCCGGTGAGGAGGTCTAATCGTCCCGGGGGGCGTCGGATGCGCCGGCGTCACTCTCCGGCCGCAGATGCTCCAGAACGAACGCGAGCATCTTCTCGCGGCGGTGCAGCTCCAGGTCGGGACCGCCGAGGCGGTGCCGTGACCGCGGGTAGATCATCATGTCGAACGGCTTGCCGGCCTGTTGCAGGGCGAGCGCGAACTGCAGGGTGTTCTGCATGTGGACGTTCTCGTCCATCGATCCGTGGACGAGCAGCAGGGCGCCGTGCAGGTCGGCGGCGTCGAAGCGGGGCGAGCTGCGCCGGTAGCCGTCGGGGTTGTGCTGCGGCATGCGCATGTAGCGTTCGGTGTAGATCGTGTCGTAGTCGCGCCAGTCGGTCACCGACCCGCCGGCGATGCCCATCGACCAGCGCCGGCTGTGGGTCAGCGCGTAGCTGACCATGAAGCCGCCGTAGCTCCAGCCCTCGATCCCGATCCGGTCGGCGTCGACGTAGCCCCGCCCGACCAGCCAGTCGAGGCCGTCTTCCTGGTCGCGCAGCTCCAGTTCGCCGAACCGCTGGTACACGGGCCAAGTGGAGACGGCGCCCTTGCCGCTGGCGGTGGCGTTGTCGAGGACCCAGACGAGGATGCCGTGCTGCGCCAGCAACTGCCAGTAGAGCGTCTCGCGGCTCCAGGCGTTGCGCACGCGCTGCACGTGCGGGCCGCCGTAGATGTGCTGGTAGACGGGATAGCGCCGCGACGGGTCGAAGTCGGGCGGCCTGATCATCAGCGCTTCCATCTCGAAGCCGTCGCGGTTGGTCACCTGCAGGAACTCGGGGGCCGGCAGGTCGTAGTCGCGGAGGGCGCGCACCTCGTTCGCCGCCACCACGCGCGCCACTGATCCGTCCGCCGCGTGGACACGCACCTGGGGCGGGGTGGAGATGTCGCTCCAGCGGTCGATGTAGTGCGTCAGGCCCGGGTTGAAGGTGACCCCGTGCGTGCCCGGCGCGTCCGACAGGCGGTGCAGCCCGGCGCCGTCGAGGTCCACGCGGTAGACGTCGAGCCCGATGGGGCTGCGTTCGGTGCCGGAGAAATAGACGCCGCCGGCCGCCTCGTCGACGCCGTGGACGCGCCGGACCTCCCATTCGCCGCTCGTCACTGCGCGCTTCACCGCGCCGGACCGGTCGACGTGGTACAGGTGCTTCCACCCCGAGCGTTCGCTCAGCCAGAGGAAGGTGCCGTCCTCCAGCCAGGTCGGCGGACCGTTGATGTTGACCCACGCTTCGGTCGTCTCGCGGAGGATCTTCTCGATGGCCCCGCCGTTCGGATCCGCCAGGACCAGGTCGAGCCAGGTCTGTTCGCGGTCCTGCACCTGGAAGGCGACGCGCGCGCCGTCCGGCGTCCAGTCGACGTTGACGACCAGCGGATCGGACGTCCGGTAGCCGGAGAGATCGGTCCACGTGGTCGGGCCGCCGGCCGCGCGGACGATGCCGAGCCGGACGACGGGATTGGTGTCGCCCGCCTTGGGGTACTCCCAGTGCTCGACCTCGGGGTGATACGGAATGTGGTCCAGCACCGTGAACGTCGGCACGGCCCGGTCGTCGAGCTGCAGGTAGGCGATGCGGGACGAATCGGGGCTCCACCAGTAGCCGCGGAAGTTGCCGCGGCCGTAGATCTCCTCCTGGTACACCCAGTCGAGCTGCCCGTTACGGACCCGGTCGCCGCCGTCCGTCGTCAACGCGAGCTCGCGGCGCTGCTCGACGTCCACGACGATCAGGTTCCCGCCGCGCACGAAAGCGACGAGGCGGCCGTCGGGACTGAGCGACACTTCGTCCTCGGCTTCCGGGGTCGCAGTGAGTCGGTGGGCGCGCTCCGTGTCCACGTCGTAGTGGTAGAGGTCGTCGGCGAACTCGAAGACCAGCGCCGTGCGGTCCCCGTTCATCACGTGCTCCGACTGTCGGGCAATGCGTCCGGCGTCGGCCGCGCTCAGGCCCGGCAGCGCCGCCACCGCCGCTTCGAACGGAGCGACGTCGTAGAGCGGCGTGCGCTCGCCCGTGAGCGCGTCCACCCGGACCAGCGGACCGGCGAAGGCATCCCGCGGCGAGCGCCGCTCGACGTAGTGCCGGTCGTCGATCCACGTCAGGCCGAACGGGGCGTTGCCGTCGAAGTTGACCCGCCGCGCCGGATCGTAGATGTCGGCGATGGTCAGCGTGCGCTGCTGCGCATCGACCGGCGCCGGGAGGATGGCGAGACACGCGGCCGTGGACATCGGGAGGAGGACGGCTGCGGCAGCGCGGCCGGACGCCCGTTTCGTCCACGAACGCCGTGTCGACGACGTGGGCGGGAGGCGGACGGCTGTGGCGGCGCGCGGCCTCCGGCGACTGCCGCGGGGGGACTCCGGGCGTCGCCCGGACAGAGGAACGACGCGGTCGAACAGTCGTGCGCAATTCATGGGGACAGCCTCCCGACCGATATAATTAATTCGGTTGAGCGTCCATTCTATAGCGGCCGGTTTCCCGGCGCCGGAGGAAACCCCATGACCTGCCCGCGATTCGTTGTCCTGTCGATGTTCGTTACGCTGGCCGGCGTCGCATCGCCGGCGCTTGCGGAACCGCGCGAGGCGCCGTCCGCCGCGGCCGCGCAGGAGGCCGAGCGCCCGTATCTGCTCGAGCGCATCGACGATGCCGCCGTCGGCCAGATCTACGCCGACGGCTTCGAAGAACTGGACCTGCGCGAGAAGGTGCTCATCTGGCACCTGTACAACGCCGCGCTCGCCGGCCGCGACATCTTCTACGACCAGCGCTACGTCCACAACCTCGCCATGCGCGAGACGTTCGAGGAGATCCTCACGCATGCGGACGGGGTCGACGCGGAGACGCTCGAGGCGATCCACCGCTACGCCAAGCTCTTCTGGATCAACACGGGGCCGTACAACAACCTCACCGCCCGCAAGTTCGTGCTCGACACCACGCCCGCGGCGTTCCGGGCGGCGGCACACGCGGCCGCGGCGGCGGGCGCCGACTTTCCGGCCCGCGACGGCGAGAGCCTCGACGCCCTGATGGACCGCCTGGAGCCGCTGTTCTTCGACGCCGCGGTCGACCCCATCCTGACGAACAAGTCGCCGGCCCCCGGCGACGACATGCTGCTGTCGAGCGCCAACAACCTGTACGACGGGGTCTCGATGGCCGATCTCGAAGGCTTCGACGAGCAGTATCCGCTGAACTCGCGGCTCGTCAAGCGGGACGGCCGGCTCGTCGAGGAGGTCTACCGGATCGACGGGGGCGGCCGCCATGCGCAAGAGCTCACCGAGGTCGTCCGTCACCTGGAGGCGGCGATTCCCTTCGCGACCGAGCCGATGGCGGCGGCGCTCGAGGCGCTGATCACCTGGTATCGCACCGGCGAGCCCCTGGACCGGCGCGCCTACGACATCGCCTGGGTGGCCGATCAGGCGTCGCCGGTCGACACCATCAACGGCTTCACCGAGGTCTACATGGACGCGCGGGGCGCCAAGGGCGCGTGGGAGGCGCTCGTCTACTACGTCAACCGCGAGAAGACGGAGACGATCCGGACCCTGGCCGAGCACGCCCAGTGGTTCGAGGACCACATGCCGTGGGATCCCCGCTACCGCAAGGCGGGAGTGCGCGGCATCACCGCCAACGCGATCGACGTGGTGGTCGAGATCGGCGACGCCGGCCCGGTCACCCCGATCGGCATCAACCTGCCGAACGACCAGACCGTTCGCGAGCGGTACGGCAGCAAGTCGATATCGCTGTCGAACGTGATCGAGGCCTACGACCTGTCGCGGCCGCCGGCCTACCGTTCCGAGTTCACGTGGGACGAGGCCGAGGACGCGCGGGCGGAGCAGTGGGCCGGTTTCGCCGGCGACATGACCACGAACATGCACGAGGTGATCGGCCACGCCTCGGGCCAGCTCGCCGAGCGCCTCGGCGGCAACGCGCAGCCGTTCCTCCGCGAGCAGTACTCGGCGCTGGAGGAGGCCCGCGCCGACCTCATCGCGCTCTACTTCATCGCCGACCCGAAGCTGGTCGAAATCGGCATCTTCGACGCCGAGGACCAGGCGGACATCGCGCTCGCGGAGTACGAGGCATACGCGCGCAACGCGATCCTGCAGCTCCGGCGCGTCCGCGAGGGGAACCAGCTCGAGCAGGATCACATGCGCAACCGGCAGATGGTGGTCCACTGGCTCATCGACAATACGAACGCGATCGAGGTGCGCCGGCGGGACGGCAGGACCTACAACGTGGTGACCGACGCCGAGGCGTTCCGCGCCGGCGTCGCCCGCCTGCTGGCCGAGGTGCAGCGGATCAAGTCGGAGGGCGACTACGATGCGGCGAGGTCGCTGTTCGAGACCTACGGCATCCGCTTCGATCCGGCGCTGCGCGACGAAGTGCTGGAGCGGGTGGCCCGCGTCGACCTGCCGTCCTACACCGGCTTCGTGATGCCGAAGCTGAACGCGGTGACCGGCGCCGACGGCTCGATCACCGACGTCGTCATCTCCTATCCGCGGGATTTCACGCAGCAGATGCTGGAGTACTCGGGGAAACGGTAAGAAGCCCTACCGTTCGGTGAGCAGCTCGCGCAGCCGCAGGACGCCCTCGCTGGCCGGACCGACCACCGGCGCCGGGTGCACGGCGGCGCTGCCCGGCAGGATGCGCTCCATCGAGAACTGCGCGAAGAGGATCGCCGTCCCGTCGTCGATGGCGCGGACCGCGTCGAGGACCAGTGCGTCGTGGCGTTCGGGGTCGCCGCCGACCAGCGCGTCCAGGGCGCCGTCCACCGCCGAACGGGACACCGCCAGGGAATGCGACCGCCGGGCCGCCTCCGCTTCGATCTCCGCCAGGAGGAGCGTGGAGGAGTCGGGCGCGGTCGACAGCACGTGCAGCGGGCGGTCGAGGGAGAACGCGCGCTCGACGATGCCGTCGAACGAGGTCATCACCGGGATGTTCATCCCCTCGCGGGCCCGCTTCGTCATGTCGCCGAAGAACGAGCCGGTGACGATGACGGCCTCCGCCCCGGTCGATGCGCTGTACTTGACGAGCCTGTCGATGCGGACGCCGAGCTCCGCGTCGTCCGCCGTGCCGCGGCTGCGGTCGAGGTAGAGCGAGCCGTCGAGCAGATGCGCGACGTCCGCCGCCGACCAGTTGCGGTCGAAGGCGGTCTGGGTCGTCGGAATCGCGTTCATCAGCGCGTGGATCGCGCCGATCCGGTAGCGTCGCTGCTGGGGCATGCCGATCTCCACTTCTTCCGCCGCCGGCGGAATGCCTGTCGTCCGTCGGGAGCCGGCGATGCAGGCGCCCGCGCCGCCGGCCACTCTACTGCTCAGTCGGACGCCGCGTACGACTTGCTGAAGCCGTTGCGGCTGTTCGTCACCGTGAAGGTTCCGTCCCGGCGGGCCTCCACCTTGGTCCAGTTCGCGGGGCCGCTGTGCACCGGCGGCGGACCGGCGTTGGAGCCGCGGCGCGGCGGCGGCACCGGCGCCAGCGGCATCGCGTCCGGCTGGTCGTCGAAGAGATTGGCGATGAACACACCGGGCACGGTGTACTCCTGGCCGCTCAGGACCGAGAAGTGGAGCTGCCGCAGGTCCATCAGGCGCGGCGCCGTGTGCAGCGTGGTCATCGTGTCGGGGTGCCCCCCTTGCGGGTGCCGTTGTTCATGGTCGCCACGCGCGGCGCCACCCCGTGCACGAGAACCTGCGCATTCGAGGTGTTCAGTCCGTGGTGCGAGACCACGTAGAGGTCGACCGAGCCGATGGGGTTGTTCGGGCACATCAGCTCGAATTCCTTGTTGACGGTCAGGTCGCCGAGGTGCAGGGCCCGGAACCGGCCGAACTGCAGGTGAACGCCGGCGGACTGCGCGTTGTCGCCGAGGTCCTCCGGTGCGCGCTCGAAATCCGCGCAGTACGGATTCGGCTCGCCGGCGCCCGGCAGCGGCTCTTCAATCACCTCGCCGGCCGAGGCCATGACCTGCACGTCGAGGTAGATGCTCAGCACGTCGCCGTCCGGCGACTGCGCCGCAGCCGCGGCGCCCACGACGGTCAGGACCAGCAGCACGCGGATGGCTGTCTTCATGGAGCTTCCCTCGGTGTGACCTCGATGAACCGGGTTCGGCGCCCGGCAACGCAGGTTGACGATTATAGGCGCATCGCGGGCCCGGCCCGTCAATCGCCGCCTGCGGCTCCGCTCGCCGCCCAACCGGATCCTCACCCGGAGTGCACCGTTCCACGGCGCAGACCCCTGGCGCAGCCAGCCCGGCGCGCCGCCCACCCGAGCGGGGAACTGCATGCTGGTATGCGCATCTACCGCAGCCAGCCCGGCGGCACGCCGCCGCGGCGCGCCTCCTCCCGGATGTCGCGGATCTCCTGCTGCAGACGATTCGCTTCCGCCTGCGTGCGCTCGAGCTCCGCCAGCGCCTCGGTCCGCCGTCGTTCCACGACCCGGCGCCGGGCCGGATCGTCCATCGCGGTGAACTGCGCCCACAGGCCGTCCGCCCGGTTCTGCAGGGCCGACGCCATCAACTCGGCGCGCGCCTGCGCTTCCTGCGCGGTCATGATGCGTGTTCGCCAGGCGTTCTCGTCCAGCGCCTCGCCGGCGGCCGACCCGGTCTCCGCGGCCTCGCCGTCACCGCCGATCCCGTGGCCGGCGCGCCCGGACCCGGCGTCCGCCTCCGGCGCGACATCCGCCGGCAGGGCGCCGATGGTCAGCCCGCCGCTGTCGCGCAGGTCGTCGTTCGTATAGACCTTCGCGCGATCCTCGGGTGCGATGGCGGCGCGTCGGGCTTTCTCCCGCCGCGCGATCTCGACCAGCGACTGCGCCGGCGCGGGAGGCGCGGGAGCCAGAGTCAGGACCAGGGCTGCGCCGGTCATGAAGACGGTATTGCGGTTCACGATCTCCTCCTTCAATCCGGTCCTACTACGCAAGCCCTGTGCCTGCGCGCTGTCGAGCAGCGCCTCCAACGCCGGCAACGCTGTCCGGCTCATGCATCCACTATAGGCGCCGCGTGATTCCGGCAAACGCCGAAAGTTCCGGCGCCCGCACGACAATGAACCCTGTTGGTGGAGTCCGGCCGGCCTGCCGGAGTCGGCCCGCGGCCCGCGGGGAGGACCCGGGGAGGACCCCCGGTTGGAGCGGGAGTCGGCCCGCGACCCGCGGCGGGCGCGCGGTAGAATGGTCCGTGGTTGCGCACCCCGGCGCGAAGGCAACGTCGAGTCCGCGGTGATCGTTTCTTGCCTTCGGACGCCGCGTCGGACTACCCGGCGCCGGCGCGAGGAACACGCAGCGAAGATCACACTTCATGAACGTCGGCATCGTCTGCTACGCGTCCGTCGGCGGCAGCGGCATCGTCGCCACGGAGCTCGCCAAGGGGCTGGCGCGGCGCGGCCACGAAGTCCGGCTCGTCAGCAGCGAGCCGCCGGTGCGGCTGGGCGACTTCCAGGCGGGACTGGCGTTCCACGCCGTCCGGACCCCCGGCTATCCGCTGTTCCGGGAGCCGCAGTACCTGCTGACCCTCGCCAACAAGATCGTCGAGGTGTGCCGCGAGGGCCGGCTCGACATCATTCATGCGCACTACGCGGTGCCGCATGCCACCGCGGCGTATCTCGCCCGCCAGATCCTGGCCGCCTCCGGCGACGGCCACGTGCCGCGGGTCATCACGACGCTGCACGGCACAGACGTCACCCTGATCGGCAGCGATGCGTCCTACCTGGAGACCGTCGCGTTCTCCATCGACCAGTCGGACGGCGTCACCGCGGTTTCCCGGAGCCTGCGGGACGACACGTACCGTCAGTTGCCGGTGCGCGCGCAGATCGAGGTCATTCCCAATTTCCTCGACTGCCGGGACCACCGGCGGGTCGCCGCCGGGGGCCTGGCGGCGCGCTACCGCGGCGGCCGGACCGACACGAAGCTGGTGGTTCACGTCTCGAACTTCAGGCCGGTGAAGCGGGCGGGGGTGGTGGTCGAGCTCTTCCGCCGCATCCGCGAGCGGGTCCCGGCCCGGCTGTTGCTCGTGGGCGACGGTCCCGATCTGTCCACGGCCTGCCGCCGTGCGCGTGATCTGGGGTTGGCGGACGACGTCGAGCCGCTGGGTGAGCAGGAGCTGGTGGTGCCCCTGCTGTCCATCGCCGACCTGTGCCTGTTGCCCTCGGCGCAGGAGAGCTTCGGCGTCGCGGCGCTCGAGGCGATGGCGTGCGAGGTGCCGGTGGTCGCCTCGCACGTGGGAGGCCTGCCGGAAGTGATCGACGACGGCGAGTCCGGCTTCCTCCGCGCTCCCGACGACCTCGACGGCATGACGGAGTGCGCCATCCGGCTCCTGACCGACCCGGCGCTGCACCGGCGGGTCGCCGCCGGCGGCTGGCGGACCGTGCACGACCGCTTCTGCGCGGAGGAGGTCGTGCCGCGCTACGAGGCGTTCTACGAAGCCGTGCTCGACCGGGACGCACCCGCGGTGCGGGACGGAGCGCCGACTCCCGCACGGTCCGGAGCCGGGGCGTGAACCGCCGCTATACTGGGGGAATCATGCACGTCTATCGAACCGCGACGGTGGTGGCAGTGTCGCTCGTGCTCGGCGCCGGCGTGTTCGGGACCGTCGCCCGCGCCCAGCCGCTCGCAGCCGGCGAGGGCCGGGCGGCGCTCGGGGTCGCCCTGCGCCAGCTCCAGAGCGCCAGCGTCTTCATGATGATCATCGCCCATCCCGACGACGAGAACAACGCGCTCCTGGCGCGGCTGTCCAGGGGCGAGGGGCACCGCACCGTCCTGCTGTCGGCCACGCGCGGCGACGGCGGCCAGAACGAGATCGGTCCCGAGCTCTTCGACGCCCTGGCGGTGCTGCGGACCGAGGAGCTGCACGCCGCACACCGCCTGGACGGCGCCGAGCAGTACTTCAGCCGCGCCATCGACTTCGGATACTCGTTCAGCATCGAGGAGACCTTCGCGCGGTGGGGCCGGGAGGAGATCCTGGGCGACTTCGTCCGGATGATCCGCACCGTCCGTCCCGACGTCGTCTCGGCCCTGCCCCCGGGCGGGCGCGGCGGGGGCCAGCATCACCAGGCGTCGGCCGTGCTGGCGCACGAGGCGTGGCACGCCGCCGCCGATCCGGATCGCTTCCCGGAGCAGGTCGCCGCCGGGCTGGCGCCCTGGCAGGCGCAGAAGTTCTACTACCGGGTCGGATTTCCCTTCGGAATGGGCGCCGGCCCGCCGGGATTCCGCTTCCGGTCGACCCCGAATCCGGACGTGACCACGGTGGACCTCGGCGGCTACGACCCGCTGCTCGGCGCCACCTACGCGGAGATCGGGAGCCGCGCGCGCGGCATGCACAAGTGCCAGGGCACCTCGCAACTGGTCGCGCTGCCGTCGGGCGCGGCCGGCGGGCGGTATCGCCTCGCCGAGACTACCATTCCGGGCTACTCGGCGGTGGACGAAACCTCGTTGTTCGGCGGGGTGGACACCTCCCTCGAAGGGCTCGCGCGCTTCGCCGGCGAGAATCCCCCGGCCGCGCTGGGGCCCGCCCTGGCCGGACTGGCGCGTCACGCCCGCGCGGCGCTCGGGAGGTTCGAGTCGCAGGGGATGGCCGGCGCACGCGAGCCGGTGGTGGCCGGCCTCGAGGCGGTGCGCCGCCTGCGCGCGGATCTCTCGGACATGGGGTTGTCGGCGGCGGCGCGGCGGGAGATCGATTTCCGCCTGGAGACCAAGGAGCGCCAGTTCGAACGCGCCGCCGTGCTCGCCTACGGACTGCAGCTCGACGCGTTCGCGGACGACGGCGTGGTGACCCCCGGCCAGCTTGTCGACGTCACGCTGCGCGCCGCGAATCAGGGCGGTGCGGACGTCGTCGTCCGCGGCGCCGGCCTGTCCGGGTTCGACGGCGGCGCCGTCTGCGACGCGGAGCGACTCGGCGCGGCCGGCGTGTACCTCTGTGCACGCGACGTCCGGATTCCGGCCGGCGCCAGGCCGACCGACATCCACTGGAGTCACGTCGAGGGCGCGGACCGCTACGCCTTCGACCCGGACGTGCCCTTCGGACTGCCGTTCCGTCCGACCCCGTTCCGGGCGACCTTCGACGTGGAGCTGGATGGAGTCCGCATCGCCGTCGAGCGGCCCGTCCGCTACCGCTACGTCGATGACGTCTTCACCGGCGAGAAGCGGATGGACCTGCAGGTGGTGCCGCGGTTCGCCGTCTCCATGACGCCCGACATCGCGATCATCCCCGCCGGTTCCGGCGCTGCGCGGGAGGTTCGCGTCACCGTCACGAACACCGGGCCGGATGCGGCCGAGGGCGACGTCACCCTCGATCTGCCCGCGGGATGGAGCGCGACGCCGGCGACCGTGCCCGTGCGGCTGTCGCGCGAGGACGAGTCGCGTACGGTCCGCTTCAGCGTATCGGCGGCGGGGGAGGCGGCCGGGGAGTACGTCGTGGGCGCCAGGGTCGAGCACGGGGGCGAGAGATTCGAACGGGGCTACCAGGTGATCGAGTACCCCCACGTCGAGCGGCGACACATCGGCCGGCCGGCTGTCGGCACGTTCAAGATCATCGACGTCGCGATCGCGCCGGACCTGACCGTCGGCTACGTCGAGGGGGTCGGCGACGCCGTGCCCCCGGCGATAGAGCAGCTCGGGGCGCAGCTCGAGTTCATCGACGCCGACGACTTGGCATGGGGCGACCTTTCCCGCTTCGACGTCATCGTCACCGGCGTGCGCGCCTACGAGCGGCGCCAGGATCTGCGCGCGAACAACGACCGGCTGCTGGAGTACGCCGACAACGGCGGCACGGTCATCGTGCAGTACAACAAGTTCGAGTTCAACCAGGCGCAGTACGGCCCGTACCCCGCCGTCGTCAGCCGCAACCGGGTGACCGACGAAGCGGCGCCGATCAGGATTCTCGCCACCGATCACCCGGTATTCGCCTGGCCCAATCCGGTCGGTGCGGCGACCTGGGATCGGTGGGTGCAGGAGCGCGGGCTGTACTTCCTCGGCCAGCGCGACCGGCGCTATGCCGACCTGGTCGAACTGGAGGACACGTTCGAATACAACCCCGGCCTCAAGCGCGGGGCGTTGGTCGAGGCGCAGCCGGGCCGCGGGCGCTGGATCTACGTCGGCCTGGGGCTGTGGCGACAGCTCCCCGCGGGCACGACGGGTGCGTACGCGCTCCTGGCCAACCTGCTCAGCCTGGGAGCCGGCGAACGGTAGCCCGGTCAGGGCCGACCGAGCAGGTAGACGTCTCCGCCGGGAGTGGTGGCGCCGCCCGCGGGCTCCAGCGTCACCGCCGCGGGGACCGGTTCGGTCACGCCGTCCGGTGGCGTGACGGCGGCCATCACGCGGCCTTCGGCGTCGGCCGGCAGCAACCCCGCGCTCAGCGGGGTCGCTTCCGGAATGAACCATAGCTGGTAGACGCGTCCGGGGGGCACCGGCGGCAGGCCGGTCGCGGTGAGCAGTCCACCGTCGCTCGGGCTCCAGAACAGGCGCCCGCGCGCGGCGGGAGCAGCGGGCTGGCTGCCCAGATCGAGTGTCCGCACGTCGGCGGCGGTCAGGACGCGGGTCCCTTCCCGGAGCTCGTCGGCGGTCTGCTGCGCGGCCGCGGTCTCCAGCTCCGCGATGCGGGCCTGGGTGTTGGCCGCATCCAGGTTCTCCTGGAGGGCGGCGACCAGGTTGGCCTGCCGAGCCGCGAACACGCCGAGGCTGGCGGCGACGACGAGGCTTCCGGCCGCGAGCGACAGCAACCCCCAGCGCCCGCCTTTCTTCTGCTCGATCGGAGTCGGCTGCTGCATGTCCGGAGTCGCTTTCTGCGCGGTTGGAGTCGGCTGCTGCATGTCCGGAGTCGGCTCCTGCCAGGGTGAAGTCGGCGAGGATGGATCCGCTTCCTCGACGGCCGGGACCGGTTCGGTACTCCAGGGTTCGGCGCCGCCGGTGGTCTCCACCGGCTCGGGGCCGTCTCCATCCTCCACGGGTTCCGGACCGTCCTCCGGGGCCGGCTCGGGGCCGGCGTCGACGTCCGCTGTCCGGGACGATTCGGGCGCGTCTTCTCCTGCTACGTTCGGAAGCGGTGCGCCGGTCACGGCCTCGATGACCCGGTCGCGCAATCCGGACGGCGGCTCGTGCGGTGGCGCCGCCCACGCGAGCCGCCGCGTGACGGGCAGCAGCGCCAGCACCTCGTCCACGGATTCGCGGTGCACTTCGACATGGGCTTCGAACGCCGCCCGCTCGCTCGCGTTCAGCGCTCCGAGCGCGTAGAGTCCCGCCAGATCGCGGGTCGCAGGCATGTCGTGCCGCGGATCGCTCGTGCGCTGTGCCCCGTAGCCGCCCGCGAGACGACGCAGGCCGCTACGGAGGCGCGCGTTGGCTGTGTCCGGGACTTCCTCGAGTCGGGCTGCGATCCGGGAGATCGTCAGGCCTTCGAAGTACGCGAGCTCGATGGCGAGCCGCTCGAGGGGTGGCAGTCCGCGGAATGCCGCGCGCAGACGCGGCGCGTCCTCCGGGCCGTACTCGTCGGTGACCCGTCCCTGGGCCGGGTCGGGGACGTGCAGCGTCGCCACGTCACCCGCCAGAGCGCCGGCTGAAGCGTCGTCCGCGGCTGTCGCAGGGTCGTTCCCGGTCGCGTCGGCGACTGCAGGCGCTTCGGCGCCGAACTCGCGCACGTGATCGATGGCGTGGACCCGGGTGGTGGAAAGAAGCCGGTGGAGATCCGGGGCGCGCATACCGGGACGGCGCCGCGCCTCCGACCAGGCCGCGGCGAAGACCTCCTGGATGACTGCTTCCGCATCGGCGGGTTCGCCGGCGATCCGCATCGCCAGCGAATACATCGCGGCGGCATGCCGATCGTAGAGCGCAGCCAGCGTCCTGGCGTCGCCGGCATCGAGCCGCCCCGTCGGATCGTCGTCACGCGCCATCGGATCGCTGCCGGGCGCCGTCGAATCGCCATCGTGCGCCGTCGGACTCATCTCGGATCGCCGGTCCGCTGGAGGCTGCATCGTCTCGAAACCGCCCACGATTCTATCCGAAGCGACCGCGGCGTTTTCGTCGTGGACAGGGCGGGCGCCGGGACGATACGCTGAGGCCGACGGGACGCAGGAGGACTTTGATGCCAATGACGGACCGAGCGATGCGACGACGAGAGTTTCTGGCGAGCGGATCGGGCGCGCTCGTGGCCGCGGCGTTCACGCGTACTGCGGCGTTCGCGGCTCTGCCGCCGGCTCAGGAGCTGAGCGATCGGATCCGTGGCGTCGGCGCGATGACGTTCGACGTCTTCGGCACCGTCGTCGACTGGCGGACCAGCATCACCCGTGAGGGCGAGGCGGTCGGGCGCGCCAAGGGCATCGAGGCGGACTGGGCCGCGTTCGCCGACGACTGGCGGGCGGGCTACGGACCGGCGATGGGGCGGGTGCGCCGCGGCGAACTGGGCTGGACGAAGATCGACGACCTGCACCGGATGATCCTCGACGAGCTGGCGCCGAAGTACGGGCTCGAGGGCCTCAACGAGGAGGAGCTCGACCACCTGAACCGCGCCTGGCACCGCCTGACGCCGTGGCCGGACACCGTGGAAGGGCTGACCCGGTTGCGGAGGCGCTACGTGCTGGCGTCGTTGTCGAACGGGAACGTGGCGCTGCTGGTCAACATGGCGAAGAACGCCGGGATCCCGTGGGACGCCGTGCTGTCGGCGGAGCTCGCGCGCCACTACAAGCCCGATCCGGAGGCGTACCTGACGGCGGCCGACCTGCTGGGACTCGACCCGGAGCAGGTGATGATGGTCGCGGCGCACAAGGGCGACCTGAGGGCGTCGGCCCGGATCGGCTTCCGCACCGCCTACGTGCCGCGTCCGACGGAGTACGGGCCGAACGTCGAGCGGGACCTGACGCCGGATCCCGATTTCGACCTGGTGGCCACCGACTTCAACGACATGGCGAGCCAGCTCGGGCTCTGAGGATTGCCCGCGCTGATGGGATCTCTCCGACTGCCCCTCGGGTGGTCTCATCGGCTCTTGCTCGGACTACGACGCGCTCGGGCGGGGTTCTCGCTGGTACGGGTTCAGCGCGATCAGTAGCGGGTCTTGCTTTCCACCCACGCGCGCACGTCGTCGAGCACGTCGGCGAGCGCCGCGCGCTGCCGCCGTAGCGCGCCGCGGGCCCGGAGCGGCGTCTGGCGCAGGGCGAAGAAGGCGCGCGTGGTGCGCCAGACGGCCGACTCCCGCTCGACCGCCAGCGTCCCGAGGACGGCCAGGGCCACCAGTCCCAGGCCGGTCGCGACGCCGGTTGCGGTTCCGGTCCAGGCGCCGACCGTGGCGCCGATCGCCGTGATCCAGGCCCCGTAGGTCAGGCCGCCGCCGATGATCTGCCACACCGCGCGACTCTGCAGGTCGGGGGCCCGACCGCCGATCCAGTCCGTCATCCGATACGGCGCGGCGAAAACGACGACGCTCGCGAGCGCCACGGGACCTAACAGCAGCGCCAGGAGCCCTTCCCGCAACGCGAAGCGGGCGACCTCGGCCGCCGGGATGCGCTGTTCGACGTCGCGTTCGCGGAGTCCGAACCGTGCGAGGTTCGCCAGGTACTCCTCGACCTGCGCCATGATCCCGGCCAGCCGCGCCGGGTCGCGTTCGCGCAGCTTCGCCATCCCCGCGGCGATCAGACGGCGCCGGACGAGCCGCTCGCGGGCATCGCGCGAGGCGCCGCGAGCGGCGGTGTAGAGCCGGTCGATGCGCTCGACGATCGGCAGGTCGTGCCGCGGCTCCGCCTCGACCATCAGGCGCCTGATGCGCTGCTCGACACGGTCCGTGAGGGTGCGCACGGCAGCCGCCTCGTTGCGGGCGTAGCTCGCCGCCAGGTCCGCGTACTCCACCGGGCGTCCGAAGACCGCCGTCACGCGGGAGCGGAACCGCGCCAGCGCATCGAAGTTGAGTCCCACGGGGACGATGGTCACCGGATGCCCCGCCGCGCAACTGCCGAGCACCATGCGGGCGGCGCCCGTCCGCAACGACTCGAGCCGGCCGCGAGCGTGACTGGTGCCCTCCGGGAAGAGACAGATCGCCTCGCCGGCCGCGAGTGCCGCCGCGACGGCCGAGAACATCTCCACGTTACGGGAGGTATCGACGCCCGGGTCCATCTTGCGGTAGACCGGGATCGCGCCCGACCGGCGAATCAGCGGGCTCAGCGGGTGTCCGGCGAAGAGCGTGGACTTGGCGAGGAACCGGATGCGGCGTCCCGCCGTCGTCTGAATCACGGCCGGGTCCATCAGCGTGTTGGGATGGTTGGCGACCAGCAGCAACGCGCCGTCCGGCAGCGCGCCGCCGATGCGCTCCACCTTGTAGTAGGCGTGCACGGCCAGCCGGCCCAACCCCCAGACCCAGGATCGGGGCGGCGTCGTTGCGGTTGGTGGCGTGGCCGGTGCAGCGGTCATGGCGGTTCTCACGCGCGCCGGTTGGCGGCGAACCGGAGGCGGACGTAGTCGGTGACCCAGCCGCCGTAGAGCGTCCTCAGCACCGGCTCCAGCCGCTCGCGCATCTCGTTCAGCACGGCGGGGCGGTCGTCGTCCGGGACGCTGGCCAGATAGGGCTGGGCGAAGGTCTCCAGCCAGTCGGTCACGTCGGACGGCAGCGGCGTCGGCCGCGGGAAGAGGCGGATCGAATCGACGTCGAAGCCGGCGGTGTCGAGCCGCTCGCGGTACTCCTCCGCGGTCGGGAAGTACCAGGGATTCAGGCCCTCCGCGTCGATGCCGCGCCGGGCGAGGACCTCGCCGAAGGCGGCGCGGATCGACGCGACGCAGCCGTGGCCCCCGAGCTCCGCCACGAGCTGGCCGCCGGAGGCGAGGGCCCGGTGGATAGCCGCCAGCGCCGCGTCCGGATCCCGGACCCAGTGCAGCACCGCGTTACTGAACACCGCGTCGAACTCGCCGTCGAAATCGAGGGCGGTGACGTCCGCAACGCGCGCGTCGAGCCAGCGCTCGCGCGCCGACCGCACTAGCTGAGGACTGGCGTCGATGGCCACGACGCGGCAGCCGGCCTCCACCAGTTTCTCCGTCAGGGCGCCGTCGCCGCAGCCGACGTCGAGCACGCGCTCGCCCGGCCGCGGGTCGAGCAGATCGACCACCGGCGCGCCGAGGTCGGAGACGAACCGCGCGTGCGTGGCGTACCTATCGGGATTCCAGACCTGCATCGTGTTCCCGTCGCGCCGCACCCGGATCATTCCCGCACGGGTACTGAACGGCACCGCCGCGCGTCGCTCGCCGGATGATACAGGCACCAGTGGCAGCGAGTGACGACCGGCGGCAACTGAACTTTTTCTTGACACCCGATCCCCGCTCGTGCAGGCATTGTGTTCACAATGCACGGAGGCGGAGGTCGCCCGTCGCCCGTCACCCTAGCTTCCCACCACAGTTCACCCGGCTTGTCAAGACAGCGCGGCTTGTGCACTGATAGCTCCTTGTCAGTGCAGGTCGTCGCATTGCTGATCGTGGCTCTCAGCGCATCAGGGCGCGTGACGAACCATCTTGATCACGAACCAGGTAATGCGCTTGTTGCTTTCATCGGCGGCTATCCCACTACCCGAAGCCGATCTCGATGTCGCGTGGCGTGAGCGGGCGTGCGGGCAGTATCTTCATCTCCTGCGCCGAGAAGCGGTCGTGCATATTCTGCGCATGTCGGTTCCGGTAACACCCGACGATCCAATTTAGTGGCTCGCCGGATGCGCCGACCAGGGTCGTGGGGGCATGTGAAACCTTTGGCTCGCGAAAGGGGGCTGCATGGATCTGACCACGTCGCCTGTCCTGTTCTTCCGCGAACGAATCTCGACGCCATGTCGAGGCTTGGCTGCTGTGGCTTTACTGGCGGCGGCCGGGAGGAGAGTCAAGATGCTCAAGCGCGCGTTGTTCGCCCTCAGCGTGGCGGCCTTCCTGCATCTGGCGATGCCCGCCCCGGCTCAGGCATCGCAGGGCCGTTCAAGTGCTGGCGGTGGGTCTGTCTGCCGGGCGGCTGTCTGCAGGTCCCGTACCCGTGCTGTGACCCGTGTGACTTCCTGCCCTGGTGCTAGGCGGCCAGCCCAATGTCTGCCCGACACGGAGTCTTGTTCGCCATCGGCGTATTACTGCTGGCGGCGTTCGCCGTTCTGCCACCGTTCGCCGATCCGTGCGCAGTGCTCGGCGAGGGCCTGCCGTGCTCGCCGGAGTCGATAGGGCGGACCGGCTGGGCCGGCCGAGTCTGCGTCCGGGTCGGTATTTCCGGATGTTGTTCATCGGCTTTTTCGAGGGGGCTGTCGTCGGAGCGTGGGATTGCGTGGCGGGTGGCCGATTCGCTGAGTCTGCGGTCGTTCCTGGATCTGGACGTGACCGAGGCGGCGCCGGGTCACTCGACGCTGTCGCGGACGCGTCGGCGGGTTGACGTGGAGACTCACGCGGCGGTATTCACGTGGATTCTGGAGCGGCTGTCGGCTGCGGGTCTGGTTCGGGGCAGGACGATCGGCATCGATGCGACGACGCTGGAAGCGAACGCGGCGATGCGCAGCATCGAGCGTCGGGACACGGGCGAGTCCTGCGAGGAGTTCATTCGGCGGTTGGCGGAAGCGTCTGGGGTGGAGACCCCGACGCGGGCGGATCCGGCTCGGTTCGACCGGTCGCGGAAGAAGAGGAAGACGTCGAACCGGGAGTGGAAGTCGCCGCAGGATCCGGACGCGAAGATCGCGAAGCTGAAGGACGGTCGGACGCACTTGGCGCACAAGGCGGAGCACGGGGTGGACCTGGAGACGGGGGCCATCGTCTCGGCGACGGTGCAGGCTGCGTCGGCCGGCGATACGGCGACGCTGCCGGAGACGCTGATCATGGCGGCCGAGCAGGTGGAGGCGGTGCAGCCGGCCGGTGGAGGGGTCGAAGAGATGGTGGCCGACAAGGGGTATCACAGCGACGCGACGCTGGTGGCGCTCGATGCGGTCGGGGTTCGGAGTCACGTATCGGAGCCGGAGCGTGGTCGGCGCTGCTGGCAGGACAAGAAGACGGGAGAGACGCCGCCGGAGAAGCGTGCTGCGCAGAAGGCGCTGTATGCGAACCGGCGTCGCGTGCGGGGGCGTCGGGGTCGTCGCCTGCAACGGCGCCGTGGCGAGTTGGTGGAGCGGTCATTCGCGCACCTGTATGAGACTGGCGGTATGCGTCGGGTGTGGGTGCGCGGCCACGAGAACGTCCGCAAGCGGGTGCTGATCCAGGCGGCCGCGTGCAACCTCGGGCTGCTTCTGCGCCGGCTGACCGGCGTCGGTACGCCCCGGAGCCTGCAGGGGCGGGCTTTATTCGGCGATTTGGGGGCTGATCAGGGGCTGGATCGGCCGCTGGGGGCGTCTGACACGCGTCTGGGAGGCCGAATGGAGGCCGGCGGCGTCTGTCGGCTCACTCGCTCATCGCCAAGCCACTTGAACAGGCGACTCAGCGAGACACACTTCTGCCACGGGCTGCTAGACGAGCGGGTTGAAGCCGGGCAGGTCCTCGCGCGAATTGCCGGCGCTTGGGCGGCGGCGGACCGGCGCGCTGCGTCGGCCGTCGCCGAATCAGCCGGCGGCATCGAACGGGAGCGGTGGTCCCTCCGGGGCGCGCGGGCTGAATTGCAGCGGGCGCGGCGGGCCGCGGCGCGGTCGGCCGCACTGTGGCGCGATGGTCACGTGACGGCCTCCGCGCATGATGCCGCGATCGGCGATCTGGAAGTCGCATGGGGCGGCGTCGTAGCGCAGGAAGCGGCGGTAGCCGAAGCGGAGTCCCGGCACCGAGCCGCGGTAGCCGACCAGCACGCCGGCGGCATGACGCGGCGCGAAGCGGTAGTCCGGGCGCCGTTCGGCGGCGTCGTCTCGATGGTCTACGCCGCCGACGGGCAGCGGGTACAGGCCGGGCAGGATCACGACCAGGGATCCGCGCTGCTCGCGCTGGCCGGAGGCAACATCGAGATCGAAGCGCTGGTCCCTGTCGTCGATGTCCCGCGCATCGCCGCCGGTCAGCCGGTCGCGATCCGGGCGTATGCGCACCCGGATCGCGACCTCGCGGGCGTCGTGTCGATGGTCGGGTTCGGGCCGCGAGGACTGGCGTATCCCGCGCGCATCGAGCCGGTCGGCGACTGGACGGGCGTCCGGGCGGGCGTTTCGTGCGAGGCCGTGATCACAACGGCGGCCCGAACAGGGGTGTTCGCCGTGCCGAATCTGGCGTTGCTGTCCCGTGACGAGACGCTCGGCGTGCTCGCCGTTCGGAACGGGCGCGTGGCGTTCCGACCGCTGTCGCTGGGCGTGCGGGGAGACGTGTTCACGGAGGCGCTGGCCGGGGTCGCCGCCGGCGACGCCGTAGTGATCGGGCCGGCCGACGTCGCGACAGATCTCGCGCCGGGAGCACGGGTTACCGTCCGGGGCAGATCGCGCTTCGGGGTACTCCCGCTTCAATAGGCCCGGATACCCAAATTGGGCGCCACGCGTCGCGTCCGCCGTGGACGCCGCCCGCTCGCCGCACACCCGCCGCGCCTACGCCGCCCAGTGGGAGCGGTTCGCCGCCTGGTGGATCAGCACACGCCGCGCCGGTGCGCCGGCCCGCAGCGCCGCCTCCAGCCGGCGGCGGATGTCCTTGGGCGTCAGGATCGACGCACCGCCCTCCCGGTACATTCGCGGGGTGATGTGCTCGACCCCCATCGAAGCGCCATCGGCCGTCGGCCCCGTCCCCGCGGGTCAGCTCGCCGGCCAGCGCAGTCAGGTCGACGCGGAGCGCCGGCCGACGCGAGGCCGTCTGGCCCCAGCTCTCGTAGCGGTAGCGGAACTCCACGCGCGGGTCGTGGACCAGCAGCAGCCGCGTGGCCGCCGTGCGGGTGTGCACCGCCATCGGATGCCACTCGCCGGCCGACGGCCCCCGCACGACGGCTAGGTCGCTAGCCCGCTAGCCCCGGCGGTTGACGCGCCGCGGCGGCCAGGGTTGAAATACCCGTATGGAGATCGCCAACCCGATCTACGACGCCGCCTTCAAGTACCTGATGCAGGACGATCGGGCGGCGCGGCTGCTCGTCGGCCGCATCGCGGGACTCGAAGTCGAGTCGCTGGAACTGCGCCCGCAGGAGCTGGCGACCCCGCGCGACGGGCCGCGGCGGGAAGGGGCGGAGGCGGCGCAGCCGCCCCTCGCCCTGTTCCGCATGGATTTCGCGGCCCGCGTGCGCACCGCCGAGGGCGGCGAACAGCAGGTGCTGATCGAGATCCAGAAGACCAACGCGCCCACGGTGGTGGAGCGCTTCCGGACGTACCTCGGCCAGCAGATGTGCAGCCCCGCCAACGTTATCGCGCATCCGTCGGGGCGGCGCGAGGCGGTGCCGATCGTCACCATCTACCTGTTGGGCTATGACTTGGGGGTATCGGACGAGGCGGTGCTGGATGTGTGCCCGCAGGTGACGGAGCGGCGCACGGGGGCCGAGATCGACGCCGGGCATCCGTTCATCGCGGGCATCCACCACCGGAGCCACGTCGTGCAGATCCCGCGGCTGCGGGGACGGCGGCGGGACGATCTGGAGCGGGTGCTGTCGATCTTCGACCAGGGGGAAGCGCGAATCGAACGGGGCGGGGCGCAGGTGCTGACCATCGACGAGTCGGAGTATCCGCAGGAGTACGGCTTCGTGCTGCGTCAGCTCCATCGGGCGGCATCCGAAGCGGAGGTGCGGCGGTTCATGGAGGGCGAGGACCAGCTGCTGCGGGATTCGATCTCCTGGGGCAGGCAGGCGGAGTACGAGAGACGGGAGAAGGAGCGGGAGAGACAGCGCGCGGACCGCGCCGAGCAGGCGCTGTCCCGGTCCATCCGGCATCTGCACGACCTCGGGCAGGAGGCGGACGCTATCGCCGGGGCGTTGTCCATCGACGTGGACGAGGTGCAGCGCGTGCTGGCCGCCACGGACGGCGGCGAACACTCCGCCTGAGGTGTCCGAGGAAGCAGCCTCCAGACATCACCCCGGCGCTCGGCGTCCAGTGCGCATACGGCAGCACGCTCGTCAGCCCCGCGTCGACCTCCCCCGCCACCAGACCCGTCAACTCGTAGCCGAGCGCCCCGGTGCTGTGCGCCGCCGCCACCCCCAGCAGCAGCGTCGGCCGCGGGCGCACGTCAACGCCGACGTAGCCGGTCACGACGTCGCCGTCGCCCCGCCCCCGGCCGGCGCGCCCGAGAAGCCGCTCGCCGACCCCTCGTCCCACACCGTCCAGGCCGGCCCGCCGTCCGCGGCCCAACCCCCAGACCCAGGATCGGGGGCGGCGTCGTTGCGGTTGATGGCGTGGCCGTTGCAGCGGTCATGGCGGTTCTCACGTGCGCCGGTTGGCGGCGAACCGGAGGCGGACGTAGTCGGCGACCCAGCCGCCGTCGGGCGTCCTCAGCACCGGTTCCAGCCGCTCGCGCATCTCGTTCAGCACGGCGGGGCGCTCGCCGTCCGGGACGCCGGCCAGATAGGGCTGGGCGAAGGTCTCCAGCCAGTCGGTCACGTCGGACGGCAGCGGCGTCGGCCGCGGGAAGAGGCGGATCGAATCGACGTCGAAGCCGGCGGCGTCGAGCCGCTCGCGGTACTCCTCCGCGGTCGGGAAGTACCAGGGATTCAGGCCCTCCGCGTCGATGCCGCGCCCGGCCAGGACCTCGCCGAAGGCGGCGCGGATCGACGCGACGCAGCCGTGGCCCCCGAGCTCCGCCACGAGCCGGCCGCCGGGCGTCAGGGCGCGGTGGATTGCCGCCAGCGCCGCGTCCGGATCCCGGATCCAGTGCAGCACCGCGTTGCTGAACACCGCGTCGAACTCGCCGTCGAAGTCGAGCGCGGTGGCGTCCGCGACGCGCGCGTCGAGCCCGCGCTCGCGCGCCGCCCGCACCTGCTCCGGACTCGCGTCGATGGCCACGACGCGGCAGCCGGCCTCCACAAGCTTCTCCGTCAGGGCGCCGTCGCCGCAGCCGACGTCGAGCACGCGCTCGCCCGGCCGCGGGTGGAGCAGCTCGACCACCGGCGCCCCGAGGTCCGAGACGAACCGCGCGTGCGTGGCGTACCTATCGGGATTCCAGACCTGCATCGTGCTCCCGCCGCGCCGCCCCGGGGCTTCACGCGTTCCCGCCAGCGCCTGCTGCTGCATGATACAGGCCAAGCCGGGATGGGTGGTGCCGCTGGCCTCTCGCGCTCCTCCGCAGCACCTCCGTCCGGACGAGCGACCCGGCGGGAAAGCTCGATCTCGGCGACCCGCAACACCGGACACCAAGCGCGGCTTGCATCACGGCCACCACCCTGGCACCATCATTGTCGTTACCGACAAGAGTACCGAGATGCCATTACGCAAGACCGCGATCGCTGTCGCGGAGAACCTGCTCGCGGAAGTCGACCGCGCGGCCCGCGCACGCCACGAATCCAGGAACCGATTCGTCACTCGTGTGCTTGAAGCAGCGGTGCGGGCGCGGCGGGACGCCGACGTGACCCGACGCCTGAACGAGCTGTTCGCGAATCCCGAACTGGATCGGGAACAACTCCGGACCACCGCCGAGCTCGATGCCTCCGGCTCGGATTGGAGCGACGAGCGCTGGTGATTCGTCAGGGCGAGGTGCTTTGGCTGCACTTCGGCGCGCCCGATGGATCCCCGGCCTCGAGACGCCGCCCGGCCGTGGTCGTGCAGCATGACCGCTTCAATCGAAGTGCGATCTCGACAGTCGTGGTCGCTGCGATCACATCGAATCTTCGCCTCGCAGCCATGCCCGGCAATGTCCGCCTGCGCCGTGGAGAAGGCGGTCTTCCCCGTCCGAGCGTAGTGAACGTCTCGCAGCTTCGGACCGTCGATCGACGTCGACTCGGCGAGCGCATCGGCACGCTCGATCCCGGCAGAATCCGGGAGATCTTGCAAGGCACGGCTCTACTGCTCGGAACAGACCAGTCGCCTGACGCGGACACCTCCTCGTAGCCTTCGCGGCGACGCTCTCCTCGTGCGCTCCCGGTGTCGATTCTCATGCCGAACTCACGGCGCGGGGCGCACGGATATCGTTCTGTCGTGACCGTCGACGCCGAGCGCGCGGACGCTCTCCTGCATGGCGAACCTCAGGCGCGGCCGGGTGCCGGCGGCGTGGCGTCGAGCCGCCCGGTGTAGATGGCCATGCCGACGACCGCGTCGATGCCGGCCGTGTCCAACCGGTCGATCTCGTCGCGGGTGGTAATGCCCCCGGCGGCGGTCAGGCGGCGGGAAGTCGCGTCGCGGACGGCCAGGATGGCGTTCATGTCGGTGCCCTGCATCAGCCCTTCCCGGTCGACGTGCGTGTAGAGGAACTCGCTGCACCAGGGTTCGAGCGCCCGGACCGCCTCGACCGCGGTCAGCGGCGTCGCCTCCCGCCAGCCCTTGACGACGACGCGCCCGCCCTTGCTGTCCACGGCGGCGATGACCCGCTCGGGACCGACCGCCTCGGCCAGCGCGGCGGCGAAGTCCGGGTCGGGCCGCCCCTCCCGGAACAGCGACGAGCCGACGATGACCGCGGCGGCGCCGTAGCCGAGCACCGCGCGGGCGCGCTCGACCGTGCGGATCCCGCCGCCGACGCGGCAGGGGAGCCGCGGGGCTATCGACTGCACGAGCGCATCGTTCGTGCCGGAGCCCAGCGCGGCGTCGAGGTCGATGACCTGCACGCGGGGGAAGTCCTGGAACTTCCGCACCCACCCGTCGACGTCGTCCGAGGCGATGGCCGGCCGCTCGCCCTGGACGAGCTGCACGACCTGCCCGCCCTTGAGATCGATGGAGGGAATCAACACGTCACAACCCCTTGGCCGGCGCCGCCCGTTCAGCCTGTCGATCCGCGGCCGGCGCCTTCGGCCGACCGCCCAGGATCCGCACCGGGATGCCTCGGTCGTGGAGGTGCTGCTTGAGATCGGCCACCGCGTGCTCGGCGTAGTGGAAGATCGACGCCGCGAGCGCCGCGTCCGCCTTGCCCGCCGTGAAAACGTCGACGAAGTGATCGAACGTGCCGGCCCCGCCCGACGCGATGACCGGGATGGAAACCGCCTCGGAGACCGCCGCGGTCAGCTCGCAGTCGAACCCGCGCTTCGTCCCGTCGCGGTCGATCGACGTCAGCAGGATCTCGCCGGCGCCCCGGTCGGCCGCCTCCCGCGCCCATTCCACGGCGTCGCGCGCGGTCGCCTGCTGCCCGCTCCGCACGTAGATCCGGAACCCGCCGCCCTCCCGCTTCGCGTCGATGGCGACGATCACCGCCTGACTGCCGTAGCGCCGGGCGAGGGCGGTCAGCAGCTCGGGGCGGGCGATGGCGGCGGTGTTCAGGCTCACCTTGTCCGCGCCCGCCTCGATGGCCGCGTCGGCGTGCGCGTCGTCCCTGATCCCGCCGCCGACGCAGAGCGGCAGGAAGATCTCCTGCGCCACCGCGTGAATCGTCCGCGCCAGCGCCTTGCGCTTCTCGATGGTCGCGGTGACGTCCAGGATCACCACCTCGTCGATGCCCTCGCGGTTGTAGCGCCGGGAGAGCGCGGCCGGGTCGCCGGCCGAGCGCAGCCCTTCGAAGTTGATGCCCTTGACGACCTGGCCGTCGCGGACGTCGAGGCAGGCGATGATGCGCTTGGAGAGCATTACCGACCGCTCCGCGGCGCGCCGGGACTTTGCGTGCTCACGCCGCCATCCTGTCGAGTACGTTCTTCAGCAGACGCAGCCCCACGTCGCCCGACTTCTCCGGGTGGAACTGCATGCCGACCAGACGATCCCGTTCGACGACGCTGGCGAACTCGACGCCGTAGGTGGTCGAGCCGATGCACTCGGCGCCGAGCGGGGCGGCGTACGAGTGCGTGAAGTACACCTGGTCGCCTTCCGCCACGCCGTCGAGCACCCACGAGTCGCGGGTCCGGTGCAGGCCGTTCCAGCCGACGTGCGGCACCTTGAAGGGCGCGCCGCCGGCGTCGCCGTAAGGCTCGGGGTTCTCGATGAGCCGGCACCGGCCCGGCAGCGCGCCGAACCCGGGCAGGCCGGGCGCCTCCTCGCTGCCCTCGAAGAGCCACTGCAGGCCGAGGCAGATGCCGAGCAGCAGGCCGCCGCGCTCGACCACCCCGCCGACGGCGCGCCGCCACTCCGCGTCGAGTGCCGCCGTCGCTTCGAAGTTGCCCACGCCGGGGACGACAACCGCACCGGCCCCGGCGAGCGCGGCCGGTCCCGCCGGCGTCTCGAAGCGGGCGCCGAGGTGGGTCAGCGCCTTGCGCACGGAAGCGAGGTTGCCGGCGCCGTAATCGATAAGAGCGATGTTCATCGTGGTTCGCCCGCTCCCGGTCCCTTCGTCTCGGAGCCGCCCAAGCGTTCCCCGCGGCCCGCCGCCGCTCCGCTTCCTGCTTCTACAGCAGCTCCTTCGTGCTCGGCAGCATCTCGCCGAGCTGCCGGTCACGCGAGCAGGCCACCCGCAGCGCCCGCGCGAACGCCTTGAACAGCGCCTCGATCTGATGGTGGCTCGACCGGCCGTACAGCACCTTCACGTGCACGTTGGCGCGCGCTCCCTGGGCGAAGCCGTCGAAGAAGTCGTGGACCAGCTCCGCCTGCAGGTCGCCGACGCGCTCGACGGCCAGATTCAGATCGGTGACCGCGTGCACGCGGCCGCCGAGATCGACGGCGGCCACCCCGAGCGTCTCGTCCATCGGCATGACGAAGTACCCGGCCCGGTTGATCCCCCGCTTCGATCCGAGCGCCCGCGACACCGCCTGGCCGAGCGCGATGCCGACGTCCTCCACCGTGTGGTGCTGGTCGACGTCGAGGTCGCCGGTGGCCCGGATGGTCAGATCGAACGCCCCGTGGCGAGCCAGCAGCTCCAGCATGTGGTCGAAGAAGCGGATGCCGGTGCTCACGGTATAGCGCCCGCTGCCGTCGAGCGCGATCCGCATCGCGATCCGCGTCTCCGTCGTCTCGCGGGTGAGCGCCGCCTGCCGGGAATCCGCTGCCGCTTCGTTCGTGCTCAAGCGCCCGCTCCCTTGCCGCCCTTTCCCTGCGCCGAGCCCCTGCCTCGATCTGCGTCGGCCGCGACGGCCCGGCGGGTCGCCTCCCGGCCGTCGGTCGTCTGCGCCGAGCCCCGGTGGCGCGGCGCCGGCAGCACGCGCCGCGCCACCGACCCGGCGTGGGCGCGGAGCCCCTCCGCGTTGGCCAGCGAGATCACGCTCGGCGCCAGGCCGGCCAGACCCTGCCGGGTCAGCCGCTGCACGCTGTTCACCCGGACGAAGTCGGCCGCACTCAGGCCCCCGCGCACGCGCGCCGCGCCGGCGGTAGGCAGGACGTGGTTCGACCCGGTGGCGTAGTCGCCGGCCGCCTGGGCGCCGTACGGACCGACGAACACCGTGCCGGCCCGGATTACCCGGCGGGCGACGGCGAGGGTGTCGGTCACCGCGTGCTCGGGGGCGATGGCGTTCGCCAGGTCGACGGCTTCGTCCAGGTCGGGCGTCACGACGGCGACCCCGTGCGCTCCGATCGACGGCGCCGCGTCCGGGTGCTCTTCGAGCTGTGCGGCGACCGCCGCGGCCGCCGCCCGCGCCAGGGGACGGCTCGGCGTCAGCAGGATCGCCCGGGCGTCCGGGTCGTGCTCCGCCTGCGCCACCAGGTCCGCCGCGATCCACTCCGGGTTGCCGTCGCTCGACACGACGACGATCTCGGTCGGTCCGGCGTAGAAGTCGATGGCGCAGTCGGACGCCACCTGCGCCTTGGCGGCGGCGACGTAGGCGTTGCCCGGGCCGACGATCTTGTCGACGCGCGGCACCGTCGCCGTGCCGTACGCGAATGCGGCGACGGCGTGGGCGCCGCCGATACGGAACAGGCGCGTCACCTTCGCCTCGACCGCCGCCGCGAGCACCGCCGGGGCGGGATTCGGGCAGGTCGCGATCACTTCCGGCACGCCGGCCGCGCGCGCCGGGATCGCGGTCATCAGCAGCGACGAGGGCAACGGATGCCGTCCGCCCGGCGCGTAGCAGCCGACCCGGTCGAGCGGGGTCACCCGCTGCTCGATCACCACGCCCGGCGCCACCGTCGTGCGCCAGCCCTTCGGGACCTGTTTCGCCGACACCCGGCGGATGTGTCGCGCCGCGGTCCGGATCGCCGCCCGCACCGCCGGCGGCGTCTCCTGCGCGCCGCGCCGGATCTCGTCCGCGTCGAGTTCGATCGGGCCTTCGAGTCGGTCGAACGTCCGGGCGTACTGCAGGACCGCCCGGTCGCCGCGCCGCCGCACGTCGTCGACGATGGCGGCGACCCGCGAGCCGACGGCGGGGTCGGCCGTCCGCCGCCGCTCGACGATCTCCCGCACGGCCCGTGTCCGCGACGACGCGATGATCTTCACAGGACGATCTTGTTCAACGGATACTCGACGATCCCGTGCCCGCCGGCCGCCCGCAGCCGCGGCATCAGCTCGCGGACGGCGCGCTCCTCGAGCACCGTGGACACCGCCACCCAGTCCGCGTCGCTCAGGGGCGACACGGTCGGACGCTGCAGCGCCGGCAGCAGCGCGAGGATCGCGTCCAGATCGGTGCGCTGCACGTTCAGCATCAGGCCTACCCGGCCCTGGGCCTCCATCGCGGCCCGCAGCAGCAGGGCGACGTTCTCGATCTTCGTCCGCCTGGCCTCGTCGTCCAGGGCCCGCCGGTTGGCAATGAGCTGCGGGTTCGATTCCAGCACCGTGTCGATGATGCGCAGGTGATTGGCGCGCAGGGTCGATCCGGTCTCGGTCGCCTCGACGATCGCGTCGGCCAGGTCCGGCGGCTTCACCTCGGTCGCGCCCCACGAGAATTCGACGTTCACGTTCACGCCGAGCCGCGCGAAGTACGCCTCCGTCACGCGCACCAGCTCGGTCGAGATGCGCGCGCCTTCCAGGTCCCGGGGCGACCGGCACTGCGACTCTTCCGGCACGGCCAGCACCCAGCGCACCTTGCGGAAGCTCTGCTTCGAGTAGACCAGATCGGTCACGCTCACCACCTCCTCGCCGGTGGCCGCCTGGTGCTCCGCGATCCAGTCGATGCCGGTCAGCCCCGCGTCGACCGCCTCGTCGGCGACGTAGCGCGCCATCTCCTGCGCCCGGATCAGGGTGCACGCAATCTCCGGATCGTCGATCGTCGGGTAGTAGGAGCGGGAACTGACGTAGATGTTGAAGCCGGCGCGCGCGAAGAGCTGCACGGTGGCCTCCTGCAGCGACCCCTTCGGGATGCCCAGCCGCAGCGTCATCGCGCGTGTTCCGCCGCCTGACGCCCCGCGACCGGCGCACCGCCGTCGAGCGTCCTGAAGAAGCAGGTGCGCTCGCCGGTGTGGCAGACGTTGCCGTCGCCCTGCCGCTCCACGCGCACGAGCACCGTGTCGTCGTCGCAGTCCGTCAGCAGGCGCCGCACCTTGAGCCGGTTGCCCGACGTCTCGCCCTTCGTCCAGAGCCGGTTGCGGGTCCGGCTGAAGAAGGTGGCGAATCCCGACGACCGGGTGCGGGCCAGCGCCTCCTCGTTCATGAACCCGACCATCAGCACCTCGTTGCTGTCGTCGTCCTGCACCACCGCCGGGATCAACCCGTCGAGTTTCGAAAAATCCATCTGCATTCCGGTCGCACTCCCGCGCCGCGCATACCCCTGCCCAACTTCGTCTGCCGGCGCACTGGGCGCATGCGCCGCGCTCCACGCACAAAAAAAGCCTCGCCGCGTGCTCGGCGAGGCCTCGTGGTGCGTGGCGTCTCCCGCTCGATTACGTCACGCGCAGTTCCACGGCCCGCCGCGGCGGGGATGGTGATGATGGCGCGCGTGATGGACACCCGGCTGCATGATGCATGAACTCTATCCCAGTCGTGCGAATCCCGTCAACCGGCCGGCGGCGCGCTCGATGGTTGGAATGCTCGTGCGCTCTGTAGTGTCTGGCGCCGCCGGTCGAGCACTGCATGCAGTAATCTCCGAGAGCGGGTGCGCCGACGGTCCGGGGTTGCGGAAAGTCAACGTTGCCGGTACACCTGTGAGACGATTCGGGCTTACGCTGGATGCACCCCGATGTGCGGGGGCAGCGAGGGACGCCGCGCCGCGCCGAAAGCGCGGCGTCTCGGGACCGTCGATGACCGGGGGCAGGCGATGACCAATCACGTCCGTTTCGATTCGTTGCTCCAACGCCGGTTGGACCGCCGCGATCTGCTGACCGGCGGTCTGGCCCTGCTTGGCCTCGGAGCTGCCCGCCGCGCCTCGGGCCGCTCTCTCTTGCAGCCGTCCGTCTTTTCGCTCGGCGTGGCGTCCGGCGATCCGACTCCGGACGGCGTCGTGCTGTGGACGCGCCTGGCTCTGGATCCGCTGCACGGCGGCGGCATGCCGCCGGAGGACGTCGAGGTGGTGTGGGAGGTGGCGCGGGACGAGCGGCTGGCCGACGTGGTCCAGCGCGGCACCACCGTCGCCGCCGCGGCGCTCGGGCACAGCGTCCACGTCGAGGTGGACGGGCTGGAGCCGGGACGCTGGTACTGGTACCGGTTCCGCAGCGGCGTTGACGAGAGCACGGTCGGCCGGACCCGCACGCTGCCGGCGCCCGGTTCGCCCGCGGCCGGGATGCGGTTCGCCTTCGCCTCGTGCCAGCACTACGAGCAGGGGTACTACACGGCGTACCGCCACATGGTCGAGGACGACCTCGACCTCGTCTTCCACCTCGGCGACTACATCTACGAGTACGAAGGACGCGACGGCTTCGCGCGCCGGCACACCGGCGACGAGATCGAACTGCTCGACGACTACCGCAACCGCTACGCCCTGTACCGCAGCGATCCCGATCTGCAGGCCGCCCACGCGGCGTTTCCCTGGGTGGTGACCTGGGACGACCACGAGGTGGACAACAACTACGCCGACGCCGTTTCGGAGGAGGAAGGGCTGCCGGCCGAGCTGTTCCTGCGGCGCCGCACCGCCGCCTACCAGGCGTACTACGAGCACATGCCGCTGCGCCGGACGTCCCTGCCGAACGGTCCGAATCTGCAGCTCTACCGCGCCTTCGCGTGGGGCGACCTCGCCTCGTTCCACGTGCTCGACACGCGCCAGCACCGCACCGATCAGCCGTGCGGCGACCGCCGCGGCGTCGTCTGCGACGGCATCCACGATCCGGCCGCGACCCTGCTCGGCGAGACGCAGGAGCGCTGGCTCATGGATGGGCTCGACCGCTCGACGGCGCGCTGGAACGTCATCCCGCAGCAGATCATGATGGCGCGCATCGACTTCACGCCCGGCGACGGCGAGTCCTACGCGCTGGACGTCTGGTCCGGCTACGAGGTGGCGCGCCGCCGGCTGATGGAGTTCCTCGCGACGCGTCAGCCAGCCAATCCGATCGTCCTGACCGGCGACATCCACAGCAACTGGGTCACCGACCTCAAGGTCGACTACGGCGATCCCGCCGCGCCGGTGGTCGGGACCGAATTCGCGGGCACGTCGATCAGCTCCGGCGGCGACGGCGCCGATACCCGCGACTCCACCGCCGCGCTGCTCACCGAGAACCCGTGGATCCGGTTCTACAACGGCCAGCGCGGTTACGTGCGCTGCGAGCTGACCTCGGAGCGGTGCCAGGCCGACTACCGGGTTCTGGAGTACGTCACCCGGCCCGGCAGTCCCATCTCCACGCGCGCGTCGTTCCTCGTCGAGGACGGGCGGCCGGGCGGACAGCGGCTCTGATCCGCTTCGACACGCTGCCGAACGGAACGCCCGGCGGTCACCGATCCGACCAACTGGACGGGACCGTGGACAGCCGAGGTGCAGATGAGGATTCCCTGAAACGGGAAGGATCAGGAGTCGGCGGGCAGGGTCCGCTCGATCCAGTCGATCAGGACCTCGGCGATCCGGGGCGTAATCTCCGTATTCCCCGCTGACGCGTTCTCCGTCTCTGCGCCGGTCGCCGCCAGCAGCAGGTGATTGATCCCCTCCAGCGCGGCGAGCTCCACCGTCGACTCCCGCCGTCCCCGCAGGCGCGCGACGCTCTCGAGTCGCCGGGCGTGATAGGGCGGCACGAGACGGTCCGCCGAACCCTGAATCAGCAGCAGCGGCTGGCGCACGCGGCGCACCTCGTCCGTCGGGTCGAACGCCAGGAAGCTGCGGAACAGGGGCGTGTCGGCCTGCCTGCGCACCGCGTCGGGAATGCCGTCCCACCCGCCTTCGCCCAGGACGGCGCGATGAATGCGCGTCTGCAGGTCGATGCGCGCCTGCCGTTCGTCGCCCGTCGTGCCGGTGCGCCGGAGCTCGTCCCGCTGCTGCTCCAGCACGAACGTCTGTCCCGTGGTGCCCGGTGTCGCCAGCAGCGCGAGTCCCCTGATGCGGTTATCGCGGCGTGCGGCCAGCAGTCCGATCCAGCCGCCTTCGCCGTACCCCACGGCGACGATGCGGTCGCGATCCACGTCCTCGCGGCGCTGGAGGTAGCGCACCATCTCGCGCACGTCCTGGGCGTAGTCGGCGAGGGTGGCCGATTCCGCCCGGCCGCCGCTCTGTCCGAAGCCGCGCTTGTCGTAACGGGCGACGACGAATCCGCGGTCCGCGAGGGCCCAGGCGAGCTGCCGGAAAATCGGAACGCCGGACACGGTCTCGTCCCGGTCGACCGGACCGGTTCCCGGCACCAGCAGCACCGCCGGCCAGCGGCCGTCGTCCGGCGGCGTCACGTCCACGGGGACGATCACCGTGGTCGCCAGACTGAACCCGGCCGCCCGCACGCGCACGCGCTCGCTGCCCGGGTGAGGCGGATCGGTGGTCAGCCGCGCCGAGACCGACGCGATGTCGCGCCGCGCCACCTCCACCGAGGCGTACGGCAGGCTGATGCGCAGCAGCCGGTCGCTCTCGTCGGTCCACACCTCGGCGTCGAGCGGTCGGGTGGGATCGGTGAACGTGATGCGATAGGTCCGCGCCTCGATGATCCGTGCAGCGGTCTCGATGTGCTGGATTCCCACCGCGTCGACCCGGGCCGAGAGGAACCCGCGGGGCGGGACGTAGATCGGCAGCTCGTCGCCCGGCCGCGACCTTCCCAGCCGCATGGCCAGCGCCTCGTAGCTGACGAAGATCGAGTTGGGCAGCACGACCGAGGCCGGATCGATCCGATCGCCGGTCGTGGTCCGCCGGTCGCCTTCCTGCAGCGTGTTCGTCGCGGCGCCGTCCGCGAACGTGCTCTCGAGGCGGAAGGGAACGCCGGCCTGCGAACCCTCGAGCGTGAGCCGCCGGGGGCGCCACTCCGAATCGTACGCGGCTTCGAAGACGCGCGTGTCGATCGGGACCGGCGCCGTCATCTGGCCGCTCGCCTGCACGAGCCACCCGTCGTCGTCGGTCCGGACCACGCGCACCCGCTCGAAGCCGGCGGGCGTGGAGCCGACGAAGATGTTGAAGAGCGCCTCGCCGGAGGCCGGATCCGCCGGGGGCTGCGCCCCGCCGACGCCCGTGGCGGCGGCCGCCAGCGCCATGCAAAGCACCGAGCGCACGCCGGTCTGAAATCGTCGCTGCACGAGAATCAGCATATCATCGACCTGTCGCCGGACCGACCATGAACGTCGCCGACTACCGGATTCTGCGCGCCGCCGCGGGCTGCGTCGAGCTTGCGGACCGCGGCTGGCTCGCGGCGGCCGGCCATGACCGCGCCGAGTTCCTGCAGGGCCTGCTGAGCAACGACGTCGTCGCCCTGGAGCCGGGGGGCGGGTGCTATGCGACCTGCCTGACGCCGCAGGGACGCATGACCGCGGACATGTACGTCTTCGCCGACCGCGACCGGCTGCTGCTGGACGTCCATCGCAGCGTGGCGGACCGCCTCGAGGAGCGGTTCGGGGAGCTCGTCTTCACGGAGGACGTGCGCATCGAGAACCGCACCGCAGGACTGGCGGGGTACGGCGTGCACGGACCGGGCGCCCGCGAGGTGGCCGCGGCTCTGGCCGGGGCGCCGGCCGGCCGCATGGCGGTCTGCGAGCACCGCGCCCTGGAGATCGAGACGGGCGCCGGCCTGGTGGCGCGGACCGACGACCTCGGCGTCGAGGGCTACCGCGTCGTGGTGGAGCGGCCGGCCGTGGAGGCCTTGCAACACGTGCTCGCGGCGGCCGGCGCCGTCGCCGTGGAGCCCGCCGCCGCCGACGCGATCCGCGTGGAGTCGGGCCGGCCCGCGTTCCCGATCGACATGGACCAGGAGACGATCCCGCTCGAGGCGGGGATAGCCGATCGCGCCATCAGCTTCGACAAGGGATGCTACGTGGGGCAGGAGGTCATCATCCGCATCCTGCACCGCGGCCAGGGGCGCGTCGCGCGCAGGCTGACGGGGCTGACCTTCGAGAAGTCCGCGGACCCGGATTCGCCGCTGCCGTCCCGCGGCGCGGCGATCTTCGGCGGCGGCGCCGAGGTGGGGCGCGTGACCAGCGCGGTGCGCTCGCCGGCGCTCGGCGCGGTCATCGCCCTGGGCTACGTCCGCCGGGCGCTGGCCGACGCCGATGGCGCGCCCGTCGAGGTCGCGCTGGGCGCCTGCCGAGTGCCGGCCGTCGTGACCGCCCTGCCGTTCGTACAGCCCGGCGGCCGCGGCGTGTGATAATCCCGGCCCATGCCGCTCTATACCGGCGTCGGCGACCGCGGGACCACCGCGCTGTTCGACGGGACCACGGTGCCGAAGGACGATCCGCGCGTCGCGGTCTACGGCGACGTCGACGAGCTGAACGCGACGGTCGGTCTCGCCCGCGCCGCCGGGCTGCCGGACGACCTCGACGAGCTGATCGTCGCCGTGCAGCGCGACCTGTTCGCGATCGGGGCGCGCCTCGCCGACCCGCGGTCGCGCATCTCGGCCCGCGTGACCAAGGCGCAGATCGGCGAGGCGGACGTCGAGCGTCTGGAAGCCTGGATCGACCGGGTCGACGGGGCGCTGCCGCCGCTCCGGAGCTTCATCCTGCCGGGAGGCAGCCCGACCGGGGCGGCCCTGCACCAGGCCCGCGCCGTCTGCCGCCGCGCCGAGCGGCGGATCGTCGGACTCGGCGTCGACTCGGTGGACCCCGAGCTCCTGCGGTACGTCAACCGCCTGTCGGACCTGCTGTTCGCGCTGGCCCGCGCGGTGAACCACCGCTCCGGCGTGGCCGAGATCGAGTGGTGACGCCGGCCGGCCGCACACCGCGTCACTCGCGCAGGGGCGGGGATGGTCGCGGCCGTACTCGCGTGTGGTGACGTTCGCCGGCCGGCTGCGCGCCGTGTCACGGCTCAGCGCCGGGCCTCGATGGTGCGCTTCACCGCGTCGAAGACGTTGCGGGCGAGCTCCTGCGAAATCTGCTCGCGGATCGCGCCGCAGGGAACGATGACGGTGTCGCTCTCGGTGTCGATGGCCACGTCCCACCGGTCGCGGGCGAGCCCCTCCGGCCGCTGCTGGACGAGGTCGCTCGGAATCGCCGCCGCGGCGCGATGATCCGGTCTGGCCGCGACGGCGATCGGGGCGCCGTTGATCAGCACGCGCGCCGCCGTGACGGCCGCTTTGCGGATCGGGCGGTCGCCCAGGTGAAACGTCTCCTCGTCCTCGGTGAAGAAGACGAGGCCCTCGTCCGACGGTATCTCGGCCAGGATCTTCCGCCCGCCGGCCGCGATCGCCTCGCGCTCGCCCCGGCGTTTGCGCCGGTCGCGGGTCAACGCCGTCGCGAGCCGCAGGGCGAAGAAGACGAGCAGGATCGCGATCATGGCCGCCACGACATCGCGCATGCATCCATGGTAACGCTTGTGTCCGTCTCCGGCGCGACCCGGACCGGCGAGTGGATCCCGGCCCGACTGCCGGATACGATCCGGGACGGTTTCGTCACCGGGACGTCCGGCGGGTTTCCTCGCCGGGTAACGCCCGGACGGGTTCGTCGCCGGGTGCATGTCATGGAGTCGGTCATCGTCCATTACCAGGAGATCGCCCTCAAGGGGCGGAACCGTCCCTGGTTCATCGGCCGCCTCGCCGGCAACCTGCGCGATGCCACGGCGGACCTCGACGTCACCGGCGTGCGCCCGCTCATGGGGCGGATCGAGATGCGCTTGGGGCCGGCCGCCGAATGGTCCACCGTGCGCGAGCGCCTCGGGAGGGTCTTCGGCGTCGCGAATTGCGCCCGCGCCCGAAGCACGGGACGGGAGATCGAGGAGATCGCCGGCGCGATTCTCCGCCATCTCGGCGAGCCCGACGCCGTCGCCGCGGACCGCGTCGGGAGCTTCCGGGTGCGGGCCAGCCGGGCGGACAAGACGTACCCCCTGACGTCCCCGCAGATCGAGCGCGAGGTGGGCGGCCGGATCAAGGCGGCGCGGGGCTGGCGCGTCGACCTCGGTTCCCCGGATCTCGCCATCGGCGTCGAGATACTCCCCGACCGCGTGTTCTACACGCTCGGAAAGGAGCCGGGCCAGGGCGGATTGCCCACCGGGACCAGCGGCGCCGCGCTCTGCCTGCTGTCCGGGGGCATCGACTCGCCGGTCGCCGCCTTCCGCCTGATGAAGCGCGGTTGCCCGGTGCGGTTCGTCCACTTCCACGCGTACCCGATCCTGTCGCGGGCGTCGCTCGACAAGACGCGCGAGATCGCCGACCTGCTGACGCGCCACCAGTTGCGCTCGCAGCTATACTCCGTCCGCTTCGGGGAGATCCAGCAGACGGTCCTGCTCTCGGCGCCGCCCCCGCTGCGCGTCGTGCTCTACCGGCGGATGATGATGCGGATCGCCGAGCGGCTGGCCGGCGCCTGCGGCGCGAAGGCGCTCGTGACCGGCGAGTCGGTGGGACAGGTGGCGTCGCAGACCATCGAAAACCTGGCCGTGATCAACGACGTCGTCACCCTGCCGGTGCTGCGGCCCCTGATCGGCTCGGACAAGGAGGAGATCGTCCGGGAAGCGCGCCGCCTCGGCACCTATCCGATCTCGATCGTCCCCGACCAGGACTGCTGCACCCTGTTCGTGCCGCGCCGGCCGGCCACCCGGGCGAGTCTGGAGGACGTCGAGCGCGCCGAGCGGGACCTGCCGGTGACGGAGCTGGTCGACAAGGCGGTGGCGGACGTCGAGCGGCAGGACTTCCTGTTTCCGCCGCCGGCTGCCGCGCCGCTTGCACCGGCTGCCGCCGCCGGCGGCGCCGACGCTTCGCCCGGGTCGATTTGATCCCCCCACGGCCGGCGGGCGGGTCAGATGAGGTCCGGATGGAGCAGGCCCCGCCGGTGGTCGCGCAGCGCGTCGCGGGTGCTCCGGAAGGCGAGTTCGTCCCACGGGACGTCGTCCGGAGCGAACCACGCCGCCTCCAGCGACTCGTCGGCCGCGTCCAGCGTCCCGCCCACCACGGACGCCTTGTAGACGATGACGATCGGCGCCGCCCCCCTGTACGCGTAGATGTTGATGAGTCCATCGAGCCGGATATCGAGACTCGCCTCTTCCCGGGCCTCGCGGACGGCGGCGACGACCGGCGCCTCCCCACGGTCGACGTAGCCGCCGGGGAAGACCCACTTGCCGTAGCCCGGCTCGATGGCGCGACGCACGAGCGCGACGTCGCCGTTCCCGTTGGTGATCACGGTCCCGACGGCCACCTTCGGATCGAGGTAGACGACGTGCCCGCAACGGGTGCAGACCGGCCGCTCCGGCTCGCCCTCCTTGATCCGCTTCGGCGCGAGGTGGCCGCCGCAGGACGGGCAGAACCGGAGGGCGGAGCCGTGATCGTGGTGCTCGTGCGGGAGGGTCATCCGGCGAATATAATGTGACTTGATGTCCATCCTGAAGGTGGCGCGGATGGGGCACCCGGTGCTTCGCCGCCGGACGCCGCCTTTCGACCCGGCCGACGTCGGTTCCCCGGCCGTCCAGCAGCTCATCGACGACATGTTCGAGACGATGAACGAGTACGCCGGCATCGGGCTGGCCGCCCCGCAGGTGCACGAGAGCCTGCGGCTGTTCGTCGCGGGCGTGGACGACCCGGACGGCGGCCTGCCGCCGGTGGTGATGATCAACCCGGAGATCGAGCCCCTCGGTCGGGCCGAGGAAGAGGACTGGGAGGGGTGCCTGAGCATCCCCGACGTCCGCGGCCGCGTGCCGCGCGCGGTGGACGTCCGGGTCCGCTGCCTGGACCGTCACGGCATGCCGCAGCGCATGACCGCCAAGGGCTTCGCCGCCCGCGTGCTCCAGCACGAGACCGACCACCTCGACGGCGTGCTGTTCCTCGACCGCATGCGCTCGTTCGACAGCCTGACCTTTCTGACGGAGTACTCCCGCTACTGGGAGAAGGATGAAGAATCGGGCGTCTGACAGGCCTTCCGACGTGCATGTTCAGTCTGCTGGCTCTCGGGGCCATACCGCGTGAGGAGAGGTCTCCATATGGACAGTGTGTTCGTCTATTGGGACAATTCGAACATCTTTTACGAAGCGCAACGCTTCGCCGTGGTACGTAACGAAGGACCCGACGCTCGCTATCGCGTGAGGATCAACTTCGAGAACATGCTGCGGCTGGCGCACGCCGACCGGCCGCTCGAGAAAGCGCTGGCGGCGGGTTCCGTCCCGCCGGAGCTGCGGCATCTGTGGAACCGGCTGGACGGGCTCGGCGTGGACGTGACGTTGTTTGATCGGGGCGAACCTGGCCGCGGCGAGCAGAACATGCCCGACCGCGTTCTGCAGTTGCGGATGCTCGAAGACGCTCTCGACTACAATGGCGATCCCGGCGTCGTGGCGCTCCTGACCGGCGACGGCGCAGGATGCATGGAAGGCGCTGGATTCCATAGTACTCTGGAACGAATGCACAAACGTGGCTGGCGCATCGAGATCCTGTCGTGGGCGCATTCGTGCAACCAACGGATGCGCTCCTGGGCCCAGGAGAACGGCGTCTTCGTGCCGCTGGACGACTTCTATGAGGCCATCACGTTCATGGAGCCATCTCGACCGGGTCATGAATTCGCCCCCGAGCGGAGGTCGGGCGAATTGGACTTGTCCCGTCGGCCGATGGCGTAGGAGGCTCGTACGGGCTGGAACTTCGGTGTGACGACCCGGAACGCGGAAGCGCTCCTTGTCGTCACCCTTGAAATACAGATGGCGGTCCGTCAGGACGACAGTCCCATGGTCAACCTGCTTCAGGTACTCGTTCTCGTGGTGCCGCCCGCGAAGGCGGCCGGTTCGGAGAGTCACTCCCGGCGCGATCCGCACGGATCCTCCTGTCGAGCGGCCATGGTACGTCACGTCCTTCTCGGTCCGCAGGTAGCCGCAACCAGACACGACCCAAGCGGCTTGCTCGGTTCGCTGTAGGCGAATCGCAGGTGGCACGCGACGAGGGCACAGCGCAAGGATCGCATTCGGAATGCCTGCTGTGGCGATCTGCGCCCCAAGCTCGTCTTCGGCCCGCGTCTGCTCGGCCGCAGCGGCCTTCCGGGCCGCTTCCCGGGTGGCCGCAGCTTCCCGAGCGTGGTTGATTTGCGCCGCCAGCTTCACCGCCAGAGGTGTGACTGCGACCGCTGCTACCGCGAACAACACGGTAGCCGTCGTCGGCCGGTCGCCCTCGAGACTCATAAAGCCAACAAGCAGAGCGGGGAATCCAATCAGCAGAGCTGCCGCCCATGCCGTCGCCGGGAGCCTTGTCGCCAGAAGTACGGTCCGCGCCGCCAACCGACCCAACCAAACCCACCCTCCCCGTGAGCCCGCCATGGACCGGCTCAAGCGTGGTCCAGGTTCCATTCTTTGCCAATCTCCTGCGTCTACTCGATCCGTTACGCTCCCAAACCCTCATGATCGGCGAGCCGCGAGGGTGTCCCGCCGGTAGTAGAAAGTCGGCGGCGACAGAACACGTTACCCTATCTTCCGGGTCTCGGCAAGCGCGCCGCTCTCTTCGTCGAGGTGCGCTTTCAGCATCCATAGATGCTCATGGCCCGTGATCCGGCGATAGTGCTTCTCCGTCTCCCGGAACGTCACCGCCGCCCACCGCACCGCCATCTCCTCGCTCTGCCAGCGGCTCACCCGATTCGTGTGCTGGCGAACCCCCGCGTGCGACGAGTCGATGATGTTCGTCGTCGTCAGGCAGCGGCGCAACGGCGTCGGCAGGCCCAGGCGATTCACCGTGAACAACTCCGAGAGCCCCTCGCGCAGGCTCGCCGCCGCCGACGGCCAGTCCCGCTCCAGCCACGACGCATACTGCTCCAGCTTCCGGATGCCCTCGTCCGCGTCCAGCTTCCACGCCGCTCGCAGCGTCGCACGCGCCTGCTCGTGCTGCTCCTTCGGCAGATGTCCCAACACGTTCCGTACCTTGTGATTTCTACAACGTTGCACCAGGTTCGACGACCCGAACACCCGGCCGATGGCCTGCCGCAACGCCTTGGCGCCGTCGATGACGAACAGACGCCGGCGGTCCGCCCGCAGACCCCGCGCCACCAGAGCTTCAAGCAGATCGACGGTTACCTGCGCGTTCTCCGACGCGCCGCCGCACAGCCCCAGCACGTGCTTGCGGCCACCGGCATCGACCCCCACCGCCGCCAGCACGTGGTAGTCCCCGAACACGATCCCATCCAGGTAGACCACCAGCACGTCCAGCTCGCTCAGGTCCCCTTCGGCCAACTCCCGCAGAACGCGCGTCCCCGCCTCGATGGTCTCCCGAGAGACCGACGCCAACGACAGCCTGTGGCTGGCTCGCATCGCGTCTGCTCTCCGGTGAACAGGCTGTTGTACCAGCAGGGTTGTGGCGGTGCCGTCAGTACCAGGAACTCGAACGCGACCCTGACGACGGCCGCCGCTTTCGATACCCGTACCGGCGCAAGCGCCACTCCGAACTTCAACCGAGCACGAGCCGCCTAGCCGGAACGTCACCACCGGTCGATTCGATGAACGCGCCGAGGTGCTCCAGGGCGTGCGACCAGAACAGGGCGAGGCGCCGCTGTTGCGCCTGCTCCAGGTTGACGACGTTGAATACGCCGGACAGTACCGCGGCAGGGACGACCTGAAGAGCGCCAAACTGGTCGAGCCAATACGTGGTCCAGGCATCGGAAACTTCGAGACGTTCGTTGCGGAACTGGGCAATCGAGAACGCGGCGTCGTAGGTCAGTTGGTCTGTGGACCATTGCGGAGGTTTCTTTGCCATGGGGTCAGATTGCAGGCCGCGGGATGCGCAGGCGTTCGATCTCCCGGGGCTCGAACTTGGTGAGGCCCCCCGCGTAGGTTCTGCCGGCGGTCGTGTCGATGTGGGCATTCAGCCAGGATACGAGGCGACTGAGCACGCGGGCGGCGAGCGGTTGCCGGGGGTACAGACCGTGCGCGATGTTGATGTGACGGGCGTCGCAGGCGTTCAGCGTGAACTGGGGTGGCCGCCGGGCCATGTACGTGCAGAGGATCGGGGCCGGCTCGCGGAGGCCGACCGACCACCATGCTCTTCGGTGGCGTGCGACATAGGACCTGTCGGCGCCGTGGGCCTGCGCCCAGGTCAGAAACGCGTCGATGTGGCGGCGTTCCTCGATGCTGAAATCCGTGTGGTCAAGGTCGGACGGCAGGTCGATGACGCGGCGCAGGGCGCTGGCGTCGCCGAGCCGTGAACCGGCGCGGATGAGGTCCGTGGCGCGGGTCACCGCCGGTTGCTTGACGCGATCCGGAAGGTTGACCGAGCGGTCACCGGCGATCCACACGTCGTTCGCCCCCGTAACCTGGCCGCGGTGGACCCGGAAGAGCTCGCCGAGTTCGATTTCTCCCGTGTGCGGCGACCTGGACGGACGCACGATGACCGACCAGCGCGTTGCTGCCCGCAATCGTTGCCGGGGGATGTCGGTACCGCGGACAAGCCGGTCGCTGCGCGTCAGCTTCTTCACGGATCGCACGCGAACCGGGTCCGTGGTTCGGCCGACCCGAAAGCACGTGATGGCCGCCGTCGTCGCCGTCCTGGGAAAGGCTTCGACGGTCGGTTCCAGGACGTGCAGGGCCGTACCGCCGAGTTCGTCGATGAGAAGTCGCCGCAACGCCGATCCGTAGTTCACGTCCAGCCACTCGGCGGAGGTGATGAACGAACCGACGTCGCCGGACCTGGCCAGCAGTCGTGTTTTCAGAAAGAAGTGCAGGTGCAGTCCGGCCAGGGCGCTGGCCTTTACACCGAAGTCGGCGAAGCGCGCGGCGTACCACGATTTCCACTGCTCTGCGATGTCGTGATGCCGGACGTACGGCGGGTTGCCCACGAATGCGGTCGTGCCGGCGCAACCTGGCAGACGTACGTCCCGATAGTCGGTGACGAGAACGATGGCGCGTCGGGTCCAGCCGCGGGCGCTCAGGTTGGCGCGCAGCATCAACGCGGCCAGCGGGTCCAGTTCGACGGCCACGAGCCGTGCCTCGGGGAACGCGGCGCCGGCGGCCAGAAGGAAGCGACCGGAACCCGCGCCCGGGTCGACGATCCGGTCAGGCTGGCATTGACGGGCGAGCCACGCGATCATCGATCGCACGATAGACAGCGGTGTATAGACGGCCCCGGTGGCACGACGTGTTCTGGTGCTGCGAATTGACGAGAAGGCGTCGCCAAGTGGATCGGCGCCGCGGGCGATCGCTCGCCGGACGGTATCGACGCTGCTCGCCGCGATCGTCGGAGTCGGGGTGGTCGCCGCCAGTGCCTGCTCGGCCGCGGAGAGATCGTCGCGCCGGTCGATCAGCGCAAGGCACAGTCCGATGATGTCGTGTTCCGTTCTCAAGGCGCGGATCCTGAACTCAACGGTCGTCGTGCCCGGGGGCCGAGTGTCGCGCCGCGCGTTTCCTGTCGAGGGCGCGCTCCGACGCGAGCCGCTCGAGCTCGACCGCGGAATGATCCACGAAAGTCATCGCCGCGGCAATCGCGTGGTGACCCGCCTGTTCGGCGATCAGCCGGTGCATCCGCTGGCACGCCCGCCGGTACGCCGGGTGTCCCTGCGGCGACGTTCGGAGCTCGATGACGTGCATCGCCTCCCGGGCGTTCATCCGCATGTAGAACCGGATGCGGTAGGCCATCGAGACGGCGTACTGCGCGACCGCCGGTGAGCAGCGCCGGGCGAGGCGTTCGTACAGCGCGGCGGAATCGTCCATTACACACTGCCAGTCGGCAAGGGCGCCGACTTCTTCGACCGCTTCCGAGGGCGGCGCATGTCCGTGGCAGGTCGTCAGGTCCTGCCAGTCGAGGGTCAGCATTCGGTGGCGCTGCAGGTCCCGGAACGCGCCGTAGTCCGACACGACGTCGAACGTGTAGGTGGCATGCTCGAAGGCGCGGCCGGGACGGTGCCGGCGGTTCTCGCGGTCGCCGGCATACGTCCGGAGCACGCGGACCCGCTCTTCCGTCGTCATGTTGCGCGCCGCGGCCAGAAGCCGGTCGAGGGGCAGATCGAAAGCAGGGTAGAGCGCCGCCGCCACCACCTTGAGCTCGCCTTCTGGATCGAAGTCGGTGAGCGTGACCTCGTCTCGCGGCTCGGGGGCGAGCGCGCCGGTCGTTTCCGTCGCAAGGGCCCGGGTTGCCCGCTCGCACTCTGCCAGATAGTCGCTCCAGCGGACCCCGCGGTCCGGTCGGTCCACCCGCTGCAGGAACGCCGGAATCACCCGTCTCAACTCCCGCAGCATCAGGTCCGCCACCTCGCGCGCTTCGGCCAACGGGTGCGCCCGCATTCGGAGCAGCAGCATCTCGCAGGCCTGACCGGACCCGTAGACTCCAACGTTGGAACGGGTCGCGGCCGGCAGCAGGCCACGCAGCGTGTCGAGCGCCTTGGCGCGGATCACCGCCCGATAGACGGCGTCCGAATCCGCGGCGGACTGCGGATGCCGTCTGCGGAAGTACTGCTGCAGCGGCTCGATCCAGCGCGCGTAGGTCTCGAACGCCCGGTCGAGCGTCGCCTCGAACGCCCGGCGGTCCGCATCGTCCTCGAGCTCGGCCGGAACGACGTATTTCCAGCGGCCGCCCGGCCGGTCGGTGTACGGCACGTAGCGGGTGGATTGCTCGAGGTACGACATCAGCCGCCCGCGTTCGAGCACCTTCGTCAGGATGTTCGACACGCCCTCGCAGGCGACGTGCGCGCCGCCGAGCTGCGCCACCGAGTCGTCGCCGTACTGATCGAACACCCGGCGGTACAGGCGTTCGGCGCGTTCGCGGCCCGGCCCGGGGCCGGCGGCGTCCGCGCCCGCTTCGACGCCGTCGGAGAACTCGTCGAGGAAGAGGCGGCGGATCGACTTCGCGGAGCGTGAGTACCGGGCGAAGAGCGCGCCCTTGACCACTTCCGGCAGGTTGGTCAGGACGAAGACCGGCCGGTCGGTGTTGCCGAACCAGGGCGCCAGCGCGGCGGTTTCCTCGACGGTGAAGGTCTCCGGGACCGCCAGCGTCGAACGCACGCGGTATGATACGCCGTGACTTCGGCCTTTACCCATCGCATCGAGGTCCGCTTCCGCGACTGCGACGCGATGGGGCACGTCAACAACGCGGTCTACTTCACCTACTTCGAGCAGGCGCGCGCGGTGATGGCGGAGACGCTCGGTCTGCGCCGCGAGCTGGCCCAGGCCGGGCTCGGCGTCATCCTGGCCCATGCCTCCTGCGACTACAAGGCGCAGGTCGTCTTCGGCGATCAGGTCGATGTCGGCATGCGCGTGGTGGCCGTGGGCCGGGCCAGTTTCACGTCCGAGTTCGCGGCGCGCCGCGTGCGGGACGACGCGGTCGTGGCGGTCGGCAAGGCGGTGCAGGCGGTTTTCGACTACGACGCCGGCCGGACCACCCCCATTCCGGACGGTCTCCGCGCGAAGCTCGAAGCGCTGATGACCGGGCCCGTCGCCGCCTCGTGAAGATCACCCTGATTCCGGGCTTCAACCCCGGCCCGTATACCGGGGCCGGCAACAACACGTATCTGCTGTCCGGCCGCGAGCCGACGCTGATCGACGCCGCCACCGGCGAGCCGCGCCACCTGGCGGCGCTGGACGAGACGCTCGGTCGGTCGCCGTTCTCGCGCGTGCTCGTGACCCACGCCCATCCGGATCACGCGTCCGGCGCGCCCGTGCTGGCCGCGCGCTGGACCGGTGCGGACTTCTTCAAGATGCCGTGGCCGGAGCGCGACGGCAAATACCGGGTCGGCTGGCGGCCGCTGGCGGACGGCGACGTGGTGGATGCGGGGGACGGCAAGCTGCGCGTGCTGCATACCCCCGGCCACGCGCCGGATCACGTCTGCTTCTTCGACGAGGTGGACGGGACGCTCTTCTGTGGGGACCTGCTGATCCAGGGCGGGACGGTGGTGATCCCCGGCAGCTACGGGGGCAGCCTGACGGACTATCTTGCGTCGCTGGCTCGTATACGCCCCCTGCGGCCGGCCCGCGTCCTGCCGGCCCACGGACCGGAGATCGACGACGTGGCCGGGCTGATCGATCGCTACGTCGCCCACCGGCGCCGCCGCGACGAAGAAATACTGTCGGCGCTGCGCGGGGGCCATACGACGCGCGCGGCGATCGTGGAAGTGGTCTATCCGGACCTCGCCGTGGAATTGCGGGGCGCGGCGGCCGACAGCGTGCTCGCCCATCTGCGGAAGCTGGAGGCGGAGGGGGCGGTCAGGCGGCACGAGGACGCATGGGAGCCGGCGTGAGCGCCCGCCGCCCGGCAGCGGACGGCGCGAGGAGCCCCACGGCGTCACGACGCGGGGTGGGGGCCGGCGCGAGTCCCGGGCGTGCGGCGCCGGCGGGAGAACCGACATGGAGAACCCGAAGGGCTACGCCAACCCGGAGCTGCTGATCGAGCCGTCGGCACTGGCCCGCCGACTCGGGCATGGTACGGTGGGGGGAGTCCCGTCCGGGGCCGCGGGCGAGGTTCCGGTCCTGCTCGATCTGCGGCCTGCCGAGGCCTTCGCCGCCGGTCACATTCCCGGCGCCGCGCATCTCGATCTCTTCGGGCTGAGCCTGATCGATACCGACCCCGCGCCGCTTGCGGCGTTCCTGTGGATGATCGCGCACCTGCTCACGTCCCGCGGCGTCGATGCCGGACGCCCCGTCGTCGTCTACGACGAGCAGTCGGGAATCCGCGCCGCCCGCGCCTTCTGGTTTCTCGAATTCTTCGGCCATCCCGATGCGCGGCTCCTCGACGGCGGTTTCCGGGCCTGGGAGCACGCGGGGCTTCCCGCGACCCGGGACGCGGCGGCGCCGGCGCGCGGGACCTGGGAGGTCGGGGGCGACGAGGCGCGCCTCGCCACCTGGCGGCAGGTCCGCGAAAGCCTGGATCGTGCGGACGTCGCGATCCTCGATACCCGCAGCGACGGCGAGCACCGCGGCGCGCTGGTGCGCGCCAGACGGGGCGGGGCCATCCCCGGCGCCGTCCACGTCGAGTGGACGCGCAACCTGGACGAGGCGGGCGCGTTCAGGCCGGCCGCCGATCTCCGTGCGCTGTACGAGGCCGCCGGCGTCACTCCCGACAAGGAGGTCGTCGCCTATTGCCACGGCGGCTATCGCGCGGCGCACAGCTACGTCGCGTTGCGGCTGCTCGGCTACCCGCGGGTCCGGAACTACGTCGGATCGTGGAAGGAGTGGGGCGACCGCGAAGACCTGCCGATCGAGACTCCAGGGGGCTGAACCCGCGACCATGTCGTCGTTCGGAGACAGTCGGGCCGAAGGGGCGCGCGTCGTCGGCGTAGTTGACCTGCGAAGCGTGCAGCGGCAGCGGCTCGGGCCGGGCGACGACGTTACTCGGGACGTTGGCGGTCCCGCAGAGCGGCCTGCATCCACGCGGCGTCGCCGGTCAGCAGCATCTTGACGTCCCGCTTGACCTCGTCGATGTCCCTGGTCAGATCCGGCTTGACGTCGTCGATGTTCTTCGTGATCGCAGCGTGAGCAGGGTGTTCTCGGCCCGGGTCCACTCGAGCCGGACGACCAGCCACACGAGCATCAGCAGCACACCGATGTCGGCGGCGTTCACACCTCCAGGAGCCGCGCCAGAATCGCCATGCCTCTCAACCATGACGCCGGAACCGTACGGCACACCCGGCCACGAGCAATCGAACGGACAACGCCGGCGGGCAGCTCCAGGCGGTGGCCCGGTCACCGGCGCTGCCGACGTCGCCGGCCGCAAGAGTGAGCGCGGGGCGGGACCACGACGCCCCGCCCCGCGAGTCAATCGATCCGGGTCAGGCTACCGGAGGTAGCGGGTGCTACCAGAGGTAGCGGAGCGCTACCAGAGGTACCGCGCCGAGAAGACCATCGTCCGCGGCGGACGGGCCGAGATCACCTGCCCGAACCGCGTGTCCACCTGGTTGCCGGCCTCGTCGAACTGCGCGTTGAGGTCGACGTTGCGGAACTGCACCTGATTGAACAGGTTGTAGATCTCCCAGCCGAGCTCGAAGAACCGCCCGTCACCGACCGGCATCCGCTTGCCGAGACGGACGCCCGTGTCGTAGAAGCCCGGCAGCCGCAGGTCGTCCTTCCGCACGTTGCCCACCTCGCCCTGCGCGGGGCGGCTGAAGCAGTCCGTGTTGAACCAGCGGTCTATCGAGCCGCCTCCCGCCGACAGGTCGCAGTTCCGATCGATGTTGGCCGGCACCACCAAGTCGATGCTCGCCAGTCCGTCCGGGTTCGTGGACCGGCGCATCAGGTCGCCGCCGCCGAGGACGTCCTGGTTGTCGGTGGTGCTGAAGGCGACCATGGCCGGCGCGCCGCTCACCATCTGCGTGATGCCGGAGAGCACCCAGTCGTCCAGCAGGAATCCGGCCGCCCCGCCGGGGTCCGGCAGGTCCCACGTGTAGTTGATCGTCAGCAGGTGCGTCCGGTCGAAGTCCGACAGGCCCCAGGACCAGGTGTCCCGGTTCTCGTACTTCGGCACGCGCGAGCGGGCGCCGTAGAGGATGTCGGCCGAAGTGTGGTCCTTCGACTGCGACAGCGTGTAGGAGACCGAGAACTCCAGGCCCCCCGTGAACCGGCGGTTGACCTGCGTCTGCAGCGCGTTGTACTGCGACCTGCCGGCGTTCTCCGTCATGATGATGCTGGCGTACCCCGGGTAGGGGCGCATGAAGTTGTCGGGCAGCGGCCGGCCGGTCGTCGGATCCTGGTTCTCCGGCAGGAACCGGGCGCCCCGCTCGATGGTGTTCTCGTCCCAGAGCTGCGGGAGGTTGGTGGCGCGCGTCCCGACGTAGGCGACGTCGAGCACCGTCTGCCAGCCGATCTCGGTCTGTACGCCGGCCGTGTAGCTGTACAGCGTCGGCGCCCGATGATCGGTCACGACGCCGTACACCGTGCCCGTGGGGTAGACGATGCCGCCCGTGCCGGCCAGCACGCCCTGCCGGATCGTCTCCCAGTTGTACATCGTGTTGTACCAGACCTGCGGCGTGGCGACGAGCGGCGGATTGAGCGCCTGCCGCCAACTGAGCGCGCCCGCCTGCTGCGTGTTGTGGAAAACGCCGAAGTTCGCCCGGAGCGCCGTGCGGCCGTTGCCGAACAGGTCGTAGGCGAAGCCGATCCGCGGCTCGAGCAGGATCGTCGGCAGGTTCTGGAACGGGGCCGGCACCTGCGGGTCGTCGTGGCGCACCATGCCGTTGTCGCGGGGCGATCCCGGCACGAGCGCGCCGATGACGACCTCGGGCCGGATGTCGGTCGGATCGTTCGGGTTCATCGCCATCCGCACGCCGTCTACCAGGGTGGGCACATAGAGCTGTGCCGCGTTCGCGTGATCGAAGCGCGACGGCAGGAACGAGGCGGACGGGTTCGCCTGCTCGAACACCGTGTACTTGCTGAAGCGCATCCCGATGTCCAGCGTCAGGCGGTCGACCGGCTGCCACTTGTCCTGCACGAAGACGTTGCCGATCCACTGGCTGGCGAGTTGCCCCAGCCGGGCGGTGTTCTCCTGGTACGACCGGAACGAGCCGATCAGGGCGTTCGCGTACGGGTGGCCGGTGCCGAACGGGTTCGCCGGGTCCCGGTTGAAGTCGTAGTTGCCCGCCAGCGCGCTGGCGCCCTTCCCCTCGATGTTCGTCAGGTGCTCGACGTAGGCGCCGACCTTGAAGTTGTGGCGTCCCGAGGTCCACGACAGCCCGTTGTAGAAGTTGAACAGGTCGTCGTTGCCGTAGTTGATGAAGCGCGAGTCCCAGCTCGGGTTCGCGGCGTTCGGAATCGGGGCGCCGAACGACATCGCCGGAATGATCCCGTACAGGTTGTTGTTCGGATACCACTGCGCGAGCGTGTAGGGCACCACGCCCTGCGTGTTGGACCCGTCGCCTCCGTTGTCGCGGCCGTCGTCGCCGGGGAAGGCGGTGTGGGAGTCGATGCGCCGGTTCCGGTTGATGTCGAAGGAGCCGGCCCAGGGATTGTGCTCCGACGAGTGGCGCCAGCCGAAGTTGAACTCGTTCACCATGTTGTCGCCGATGACGCGCGTGTAGTTCGTGGCGACGGCGAAGTCGTTGTAGGTGAACGTCCGCTCCAGCATCTCCCAGCCGCCCCGCCACGAGCTGGTCGGCTGCAGCCAGTGCGAGAAGCGCGCGTAGATCGCGTCGTTCGCGGTCGGGCGGACGTCGACCCGGGTGACGTTGTTGATCCGGGGGGCGCGCTGCTGGCCCTGGAACTGGTAGTTGTAGTTCGACTGCCCCTCGACGTTCGGGTCCGGGTACCAGTTCAGCAGCGCCTGTCCGTGCGGGTTGATCCGGTCGGCCGGAACGACGTTGCCCGGGAACGGCATGCCGGTCAGCGGATCGATCACGGGAATCAGGTTCCCCGACTGATCGAAGCTCTGCGAGAAGTCGCCCATCCGCTCCGCCAAGCTCGGTACCGTGAGCTGGGCGAGGTTCTGGGGCGTCCTGACCCCCCACTGCTCGTAGCTGTAGAAGAAGAACACCTTGTCCTGCACGATGGGGCCGCCGGCGTTGGCGCCGAGCGTCCAGTAGCGGTACTCCGGCTTGGGAATTCCCGCCTGCTTGTCGAAGTAGTCCTCGCTCCGGAACTGCTCGCTGCGGCCGTAGGTGTAGGCGGTCCCGGAGAAGTCGTTCGTGCCCGCCTTGGTGACGAGGTTGATCTGCGCGCCCCCGTTCCGTCCCGTGTCGGCGGTGAAGTTGGTGAGCTGGACGTTCACCTCGCCGACCGCGTCCGGGTTCATCGAGTGGCTGGAGACCTCCGGGAGGCCGATGTCGTTGCCGGGGATCCCGTCGATCGTCACGGTGCTCCAGCCCTGGCGGGTGCCGCCGACGTTCGGCAGCCACGAACCGATGACGATCTCGCCGATCGCGTCCGGGTCGGGCTGGTAACCCACGCCGGGGAGGATCCGGAGCATCGACGTGACGTCGCGGCCGCGAACCGTGATGGCGTCGATCGTCTCCTCGGTGATCAGCGCCGAGCGGTCCGAGCTGATCGTCTCGACGATGCGCTGCGCGGTGACCTGGACGGTCTCCTCGAGGGCGGCGATCGACAGCTCCACCGTGCCGACGTTGTACTGCTGGTTGGTCGCCAACTGGGCGCCGGTCAGCTCGTAGGTCGAGAAGCCGGGCAGCTCGATGCGGACGGTGTACGGTCCGGGCTGGACCGCCGCGAAGTTGAAGACCCCGACCTCGTTGGTCACGGTATTGCGGATCGCGCCGGTCTCTTCCTGCAACAGGGTGACGGTTGCGCCCGGCAGGACCAGTCCGCCGTCGTCGACGACGTTTCCGGAAAACCCGCCGGTAGTGGTTTGCGCGTTCGCGTCTGGTCCCCAGCTCAGAACGAGCAGGGCCGCGAACAGGAGCCTCGACGTGCTTCTCATTCGATGTCCTCCTGAGAAACGAACGGGTCCCGCCGCACGGACGCCGCCGACCGATTCAGTTCAGGTTCGCCACGCGGCGCCGCAGCGCCTTCACGTGCTCCCAGATCTCCTTGTGCTCGTCTTCGCCCGACTCGGCGTCGCCGCCTTCCGCGTCTCCCGCCGTTCCCCGTGACGAGAACCGCAGGTACGCCTCCAGATCCCGCAACGCGGCGGGGTAATCGTTCAGGTGGTAGGCCAGCAGTCCGCGGTCGCGCAGCTCCGTGGTGGCCGAGGGGTCGAGGGCCAGCAGCAGCTCGGTGATCGCGTGCGCCTGGGGAAACGAGCGCATGCGGACGTAGATGCGCTTCAGGTTGACGAGCATGCGAACGATGATCTCCGGCTTGGTGGCCCGCGCCAGCAGCCGGCGGTCGAACGGTACCTCGTCGCCCGCGTGCGACCGCAGCAGCTTCCGGCAGTCGAGCTCGGAGAGGATCGAGCCGCCGTGGAAGGGATCGACGATCACCTGCTCGCCGGCGCCGGATACGGCATCCGGACCGCCCGGATGGACGCGCAGCAGGAAGTGGCCGGGGAAGTTCACGCCGTCGATCCGCAGGCCGGCCCGGCGCGACACTTCGATATAGACGAGGGCGAGCGTGATGGGGATGCCCTTGCGGCGATCGATGACGTTGTTGAGGAAGCTGTTCCGCGGGTCGTCGTAGTGCTTCCGGTTTCCCGCAAATCCCTGCTCCCTGAACAGGTAGGCGCTGACTCCCGCGATGCGCCGCGGCAGGTCGGCGTCGTCACCGAGGGCCGCGAGCCGGTCCGCCGCCGCGGCGCCCATGCGATCCAGCGCCCGCAGGTACCGCGACGCGTCGAGCTGCGGGTACTCGATACGGGCGATCGCCAGGGCGGCCGGCGCCAAGTCGGGCGAGGGCGCCTTGGCGACCTCGGCGAAACGCCGGATGAAGTCCGCGGAGACCACGTTCGTCACGTTCTTCCATTCTGCACCGGCCGCGTGCGTACGTCGACCCGTTGCGGACGACGCGGCTGGCACAGGGCGGCCAGCGAGCGGCGGTTGACGTCGGCGAGACAGGACACGACGGCCGCGGCGCCGGGCAGCGCGCCGGCGTCGTAGGTCGTCGTGACGCCGACACAGGGCAACCCGGCCGCGACGGCCGCCTCGATGCCCCAGCGGGAATCCTCGATCGCGACGAATCCGGTCGGCGACGGGGGGCGGCCGAGCTCCGCGCTCAGCAGCTCCACCGCGCGCGCGTAGCCGTCGGGCGCCGGCTTGGCGTGCTCCACGTCGTCGGCGGCGACGATGGCGGAGAAGTGCCGGCGGAGCCCCGCGGCGTGCAGAACGTCCTCGATCTCCTGGTGGAGCGCGCCGGAGGCGATCCCCAGGACGAGGTCGCCGGCCAGCCCTTCGATGCAGGCCGGAGCGTCCGGAAACACGACGTCGCCGGCTTCGACCAGCTCCGTGAACCGCCGTCCCTTGACCTCGATCAGCCGGTCCAGCTCGCCGCGCCCGAGGGTGCAGCCGCGGTCGGCCGCAACGGTGGTGAACACGCCGACGTCGTCGAATCCCAGGTACCGGGCCTCGTAGTCTTCCCGGGACAGGGGCATCCCGTGGTCGCGCAGGACGTCCTGGTACGCCTGCAGATGCAGGCGCTCCGTGTCGGCGATGACGCCGTCGAAGTCGAAGATGACCCCGAGCAGAGGCTCGGCGCTGACGATCGGCTTGCCGGGACTTCGGACGCCCAGCGGGTTCATGGGTCCGGCGCGGCGACCGGCGGCTCCGGAGCGAAGATCGGCAGCAGGCGCTCTTCTTCGGGCGGGAGCTTCTCGCCGGCCCGAATCGCGGTCCGGAGGCGGTTCTCCGGCGGCGGAAACGGGCAGTCGTACTGCTCGTCGAAGTAGCACGTCGGGTGGTAGGCGCGGTTGAAGTCGAGGTCGTAGACGCCGGTCGGGCTGAACGGCAGGTCGATGTAGCGCCCCGCCGGGTAGGTTTCGCTGCGGCTCGTCTCGTCGCGGAACGGCACGAACAGGCCCTCCTCCTCCGACAGCAGCGCGGTCAGCCGGTACGACTCGCCGTGCAGCACGAACTCCAGATGGCCGATCCGCTGCATCCGCCGGAACTGTCCGGTCGACGTGGGAATCTCGAAAATCGGCTGATCGTCCGCGATGTCGAGCTGGGCGGGGACGCGGTACGACAGGTCCGGCTCGTAGTAGCGGAGCGGCACCATCCACGAGCGCCGGTCGAGCGGCACGAAAGACTCCGGGTCGCTCGTCAGGAACTCGTCCTTGTAGGCGCGCGCGTCGAGAAGCTGCTCGACGTAGCTGCTCTGGTCCGGCTCGGGAGGCCCGCAGGCCGCCGACGGCAGCAGGGCGCCGGCCAGCATCGCCAGGATCCCCGTGGCCGAGCGCCGCCTCCGCACGGGCGCCGCGTGCGAGTCGACGGGTCCGGTCTCGCGCACTCCGAATCCTCGTTGCCGCGCCACCCTGTAACTATATATCCCCCATCGCCGCGCCGCGCTAGATGGGGTACGTGCCCCGATCCACCGTCGCCTCCGAGAGCCGCCGCCGGATGCGCACGTCGTCTATCGGCGTCACTTTCAGCAGCCGGCGCAGCGCCGCGAGGTGGGTCCGGAGCTCGTCGCCCTCGGCCATCGCGGCGAACGCGGAGCGGGCCGTCGTCTCGATGCGCATGGCCGCGCCGTCGACGTACGACGCGGCGGCGTCGGCGTGCAGGTCCGCCCCGGTCGCACCGGTCTCCGCCGCGGCCCGCGCGCGGGCGACCGCGCTGTCGGCCGCGTAGGTGTCGATGACCACGTCGGCCGCGAACGAGAGCACCTCCTGCTGCTCGTTCAGCTTCTCTCCCCAGGTCTGCATGGCGAGACCGATGACGGCCAGCCCGACCTTGCGGAACATGCCGGCCGCCGCCGCCGCGCCGTCGAGCAGCCCGTCCGCCGGGACCGCGGCGGGCGACGGGGTCAGGATCTCGTCCTGCAACTTCTTCGCGGCGGGGATCAGGGCCAGATCGCCCTTGACGGCGCGCTTGACGAGCATGCCCGGAATGAGCAGCCGGTTGATCTCGTTCGTCCCTTCGAAGATGCGGTTCACCCGCGCATCGCGATAGTGTCGCTCGGCCGGGTAGTCCCTGACGAATCCGTTGCCGCCGTGGATCTGCACGTTCTCGTCGAGAACCTCGTGCAGCGTCTCGCTGCCCGCCACCTTGAGGATCGACGACTCGATGGCGTATTCCTCCAGCGCGCGGAGCATGGCGCCGCCGTCGCCGGGATCGGCGCCCTCGAGCGTTTCCTCGATGAGACCCACGGTGCGGAAGACCATCGACTCGAGCGCGTAGGTCCTGGCGACCATCCCGCCGATCTTGTGCTTGATGGCGCCGAAGCCGGCGATGGGCCGCCCGAACTGCCGCCGGCCGGCCGCGTAGCGCGCCGCTTCGCCGATGGCGCCCCGCGCGCCGCCCACCGTCGAGGCGCCCAGCTTGAAGCGGCCGTAGTTGAGCACGTTGAAGGCGACCTTGTGGCCCTTGCCGATATCACCGAGCAGGTTGTCGGCCGGCACGCGGACGTCCTGCAGGATCACCGGCGTCGTCGACGAGCCGTGCAGGCCCATCTTGTGCTCTTCCTTGCCGGTGGAGACGCCGTCGAACCCGCGCTCGACGATGAACGCCGTGAAGTGCTCGCCGTCCACCTTGGCGAAGACGATGTAGAGGTCGGCGAACCCGCCGTTGGTGATCCACATCTTCTCGCCGTTCAGCACGAAGCTGCCGTCCGCCTGCCGCGTCGCGCGCGCCCTGGCCCCGAGGGCGTCCGAGCCCGAGCCGGCCTCGCTCAGGCAGTAGGCGCCCACCGTCTCCCCGGTCACCAGGGAGGGCAGGTAGCGCTGCTTCTGCTCTTCCGTGCCGAACATCCGGAGCGGCAGGATGGCGAGGTTGGCGTGCGCCCCGTAGGTGGCGCTGAAGGAGCCGCACTGGCCGAGGCAACCGGCGATGACGGCCGCGCTGGCCTTGTCGAGCGCGAGACCGCCGTAGGCCTCCGGCACGTCGATGGCGAGCAGGCCGAGCTCGCCGGCGCGGCGCAGCAGCTCGCGCGTCAGGTCCCAGTCCTTGGTCTCCAGCTGCTCGGTGTGCCCGGCGACCTCGTTCGTGAACTCCTGCGCCGTCTGCTGAATCAGCCGGTGCTCGTCGGTCATGCGCTCCGGGGTGAAGATGCTGTCCGGCGGCACCGCCTCCAGGAGCCACTCGCCGCCGCGCGGGGTGGTTGCGATTGCGGTAGTAGTCATGATGTCCTCGTCTCGTGAGACGCCGCGGGTCGGCGGCGCCGGTCAGAGTCTTTCGAAGATGCCGGCGGCGCCCATGCCGCCGCCCACGCACATGGTGACCATGCCGTAGCGTCCCTTGCGCCGCTCCAGCTCGTGGAGCAGCGTGGTCGTCAGCTTCGCGCCGGTGCAGCCGAGGGGGTGGCCGAGGGCGATGGCGCCGCCGTTGACGTTGAGCCGGTCGGGGTCGATCGGCAGCTCGCGCAGGCAGGCCAGGATCTGGGCGGCGAACGCCTCGTTCAGCTCCACCAGGTCGATGTCGTCGATGGTCAGCCCGGCCGTCTTCAGCGCCTTGCGCATCGCGGGGACCGGGCCGATGCCGAACCGCTCCGGCTCGACGCCCGCCGTCGCGTAGGTGACGAGGCGCGCCAGCGGCTTCAGTTCCGCCTGCGCGGCCCGCTCGGCCGTCGTGACCACCACCGCCGCGGCGCCGTCGCTCATCTGCGACGAGTTGCCGGCGGTGACCGAGCCGCCGGCCCGGAACGCCGGGCGCAGCTTGCCGAGCGCCTCCAGCGAGGTGTCGGCGCGCGGACCCTCGTCCTTCTCGAACGTGACGTCGCGCACCGCGGGGGCCTCGCCGGCGCCGTTCGCGGGCTCGGCGAAACGGACCGCGACCGGAACCGTCTCCGCGTCGAAACGGCCGGCGTCCAGCGCCGCAAGGGCCCGCTGGTGGCTGCGCAGGGCGTAGGCGTCCTGCTCCTCGCGGCTGATCGACGACTCCCGCGCGTGGTTCTCGGCGACCAGGCCGGTGCTGAGGTAGACGTCCGGATAGTGCGCCACCAGCTCCGGGTTGGGGGCGATCTTGTGCCCCCCCATCGGCACCAGGCTCATCGATTCCGTGCCGCCGGCCACGATCGTGTCGGCCCAGCCGACCATGATCCGCTCCGCCGCGAAGGCGATCGACTGCAGCCCCGACGAGCAGAAACGGTTGATGGTCACGGCCGACGCCGCGACCGGAATCCCGGCCCGCAGGCTGGCGATGCGGGCCACGTTCATCCCCTGCTCGGCTTCGGGCATCGCGCAGCCGAGGATGACGTCGTCCACGGTTTCCGGCTCGATGCCCCCGGCGCGCCGCAGCGCCTCGCGGATCGTGACGGAGGCCAGCTCGTCGGGGCGGGTCGTGCGCAAGGTGCCTTTCGGCGCCTTGCCGACCGGGGTGCGGACGGCGGATGCGATGACTGCGTCTCTCATGGTCTCGACTCGCTTGCGTTGGGTCTGTCGTTCATGCGGGGACCCGCAACGGCGCGGCGGCGCGCACGGCGTGCGATTCGACGAACCGTGTCACCACGTCCGCGAAGCGCTCGGGACGCGTGACGAGCCCCATGTGTCCCGTCCGGCCGATCCGATCGTGGCGCGAGCCCGGAATCGCCCGCAGATATTCCCGGGTGCTGGCGACCGCGACGACGCGGTCCAGGCGCGGCTCGCCGGTCACGATCTGCGTGGGCGCCGCGATGCGGGCGCAGTCGGCGGCGAAGTTGACGCGGCCGGCGCAGCGCACGCGCTCGGCCATGCAGGTCGGCGCGAAGGGATGTCGGATCACTCGCTGCAGGTGGCCGGCGATGAACCGGGTGCGTGCGCCGAGCCGCGGAAACGCGGCCGCGATCTCGGGATAGAGCCGGAACGGCGAGCCGAGCGCGAACACCGGCGACATCAGCCGGGGCGCCGCCAGATAGCGGTCCACGTTGCATCCCGGCCGCCAGAAGGGCGACGGGGTGGAGACGAGGGTCAGGGTCCGGACGCGCTCCGGGCGGCCGGCGGCGTAGTGCAGCGCGATCCAGCCGCCGTAGGACACCCCGCACAACGACACCGGGCCGCGGACGCCGGTGCGGTCGAGCAGGGCGTCGAGCCACTCGGTGTGGCGCTCGAAGCCGACGGCGGGGTCGGCGTCGACGAGCGATCCGGCGTCGCCCGGCAGCGACCCGGTGATGACGCGGCAGCGTGCGGCCAGTGCGTCGACCGTGGGCCGCATCCACTCCCAGCGGCCCTGGATGCCGGGAACGAGCACGAGCGGTGGGCCGGCGCCTCGGTCGGTCATCAGTTCCTCAGCGATTTCCCCGTCTTCAGCACGTGGGCGATGCGTTCCTGCGTCTTCGGCTCGCCGCACAGGCTCAGGAACGCCTCGCGTTCGAGGTCAAGCAGCCGCTGCTCGGACACCGCCGCGGCGTGCGGGAGGTCCCCGCCCGCGAGGATGCGGGAAAGCGTCCGCCCGAGGTGGGCGTCGTAGTCGCTGATGTGTCCCCCGCGCCACGCGAGATGCACCCCGAGATCCAGCGCCGCCCGAACCCCGGCGCCGCCCACGGGGACGTCGTTGCGCGCCGCGGGCGGCTGATAGCCGGCGCGCGCCATGTTCAGGGCCGCCGCCTTCGCATCGGACAGCACACGCTCCCGGTTCATCGTGACCGCGTCCGTGTCCCGCAGCAGCCCCAGGCGCCGGGCGTCGGCCGCGCTCGTCGAGACCTTGCCGAACCCGATCAGCTCGAACGCCTGCTGGACGTACGGCAGCGGGTCGGCCGCGCCGGCCGCGCGGGCGGTGAACCGCGCGAGCAGCTCCTTCGTTCCGCCGCCGGCCGGGATCAGGCCGGCGCCCACCTCCACCTGGCCCATGTAGGTCTCCGCCGCCGCCTGCACCCGGTCCCCGTGCAGCACGATCTCGCAGCCGCCGCCGAGGGCCGGCCCGGCCGGGGCGACGACCACCGGTACGCCGGCGTAGCGCAGCCCGAGGACGGCCGATTGGAACGTCCGCACCAGCAGGTCGATCTCGTCCCAGTTCTCCTCCTGCGCCTCGATCAGCAGGAGCATCAGGTTGGCGCCGGCCGAAAACGCCGGCGCGTCGTTGCCGATGACCAGCGCGTCGAAGTGCCTGGACGCTTCGTCGACGCCCGCCTGCATCATCGCCACGGTGTCGCCGCCGATGGCGTTCATCTTCGAGTGGAACTCCAGGCCGAGCACGCCGTCGCCGAAATCCACCAAGCTCGCGCCGGCGTTCCGCCTGATCAGCGGACGTTCCTCCTTCGAGCGGCGCAGGAGTTGCAGATCCGGCGCTCGTGGGGGAATCGCTCCCTTCCGGAAGCGGACGGCGACTCCCGCGGACGGGAGGGATTGCCGCAGTTGGCGCACGAGCGCCGGCGGGTCTTCGCGCCCGGCCGCTTCGAGCACGGCGTCGATGCCGATGGCGTCCCAGAGCTCGAACGGACCGAACTCCCAGCCGAAACCCCACCGCATGGCGCGGTCGACGTCGTCGATGGAGTGGGCGATCGCCGGGGCGACCTCCGCCGCGTACACCAGGGTGGGGGCGAGGGTGGCGCGCAGGAACTCCCCGACGCGATCGCGTCCCTGGAACAGCTTCCGAATCCGCTCGCCGTGGTCGTCGATGGCGGAGGCGGCGTCCAGCGCCGGCAGCCGCGGCTTCCGGCGGGCGCGGTAGTCCATCGTGTGCGGATCCAGCGTCAGGATCTCGCTGCCGGCGGCGGTCTTCCGCTTCCGGTAGAAGCCGGCGCCCGCCTTCGAGCCGAGCCGGCCCCGCTCGACCATGTCGGTGATCAGCGGAGGCAGGGCGAAGGACGCGCGCTCTTCGGCATCCTCGAGGCGCTCGGCCAAGTTGGCGGCGATGTGGGCGAGGACGTCCAGGCCCGCGACGTCGACGGTGCGGAACGTGGCCGAGCGGGGCCGGCCGATGGCGGGGCCGGTCATCGCGTCGATCTCCTCGATCGTGTAGTTCCCTCCCGCGAGCTGCTCCAGCACGCGCATGACGCCGAACATGCCGATGCGGTTGCCGATGAAGTTCGGGGTGTCCTTCGCGACGACCACTCCTTTTCCGAGCACGTGGTCGCCGACTTGCACCATGGCGTCGACGACCGCCGGGTCCGTGTCGGCCGTGGGGATGATCTCGAGCAGCGGAAGGTACCGCGGCGGATTGAAGAAGTGGGTGCCGAGCCAGTGGCGGCGGAAAGCCTCGCCGCGTCCCGCGGCGAGGCTGGCGATCGGGATGCCCGACGTGTTCGAGCTGACGACGGCATCGTCCGCGCGGTGTGGTTCCACCCGCGCCAGCAGCGCCTGCTTTACGTCGAGCCGCTCGACGACCGCTTCGACGATCCAGTCGCGGTCGGCGATGCGCCCGAGATCGACGTCGAACCCGCCCACCGCGATGCGGCCGGCCGTCTCCGGCGTGAAGAACGGGTCGGGACTCGACTTGCGTGCCCGCTGCAGTCCGTCGCGGGCGGCCGCGGAGTCGAGATCGAGCAGCAGGACGGAGAGGCCCGCGTTGGCGGCGTGGGCGGCGATCCGGGCGCCCATGGCGCCCGCGCCGAGCACGGCGATCGAGTGTATCCGTTGCATGGGTCAGATCGTTGCCTGCGTCTTCATTCCATTGACCAGGAGATCGATGACCGGGTCCGCGTCGTCCACCAGCCGATGGTTCCGGTTGCTCAGCACCCAGTTGGTCACCATCTCGTCGAGCGCGCCGAAGATGGCCTTGGCGGCCAGCGTCGGGTTGAGGTCGGCGCGGAACGACCCGGCCTGCTGGGCGGCGCAGACGGCGTCCCGCAGGTGATCGAGATACGTGCGGAGCTGGGCGGCGGAGAACCGCTCCATGAACTTCGTCGACTGCCGCAGCTCGACCTGGAAGACGACCGCCAGGTCACGCCGTCCTCCGAGGCCGCCGAGATGCACCCGCGCGAGTCGGCGCAGCCGCTCGACCGGATCGGTGACGCCGTCGAGCGCCCGGTCCGCCTTTTCGAGGGCCCGGGTCATCGACTCTTCGAAGATCGACGTCAGCAGGTCGTCCTTGCTGCGGAAGTACAGGTAGACCGTGCCGGCGGCGACGCCCGCCTCCCGTGCCACATCGGCGACCTGGGCATTGAAGAAGCCGCGCCGGGCGAACACGCGCGTCGCGGCGTTCAGAATCGCGGCCCGCTTGTCGCCGGAGCCGGATGGCCGGCGCGCCGGCCATCCGCGTTGCGAGGTCGCTGCGGGCGCCGGATCTGAATGAACGTTCATTCAGATCCATTGTGAACCAGCGCCAACCTGGAGTCAACCTGTGGGCAGCGTGCGAATGGCGAGTACCGAAGTCGGTCAGGAGTCTGCTCCGTTCCGACGGAGCAGACTCCTGAAAGAGGGTTGCTTGGGGCGGCAGGCGGACGACGGCGGCTAGGGCAACGCGTTGAGGGTGGCCTGTGCCTGCTGCGCCTCCGCTTGCGACGTGGGATCGTTGACGTCGACCACGCGCTGGAAGTACTCCTTGGCGGTCGCCAAGTCACCCTTGTTCAGCGCCACGAGCGCGAGCTTGAAGAGCGGCTTGCCCCAGTTGGGGTCCACCATGTTCGCGCGCTCGTACCACTGGGCCGCGCCGTCGACGTCGCCGCTGGCGAAGGCCTGCTCGCCCTGGTTGTAGAGGTCCTCGCGCGAGGCGGAGAGGCTGGTCGCCGCCTGCTCCAGCAACTGCTGGTCGGCCGCGTCCGCCGTGCCGGCGGCCAGCCGCACCCGCGCGCGCGCGATGAGCACGTCCTGATTCCGGGGATCGGCCGCCAGCGCGCGATCGAACGCCGCGACGGCCGCCTCGTGATCCTGCATCTGCGAGTAGGCGTTGCCGATGTTGTAGTGCAGGTTGCTCAATTGCGGAAGCCGCGCCAGCACCGCCTCGTAGCCGGTGATCGCCTCCTGATAGCGCCCGCTGTTGAACGCGGTGTCCGCGGCCGCCGTCTGCGCGTCGATGGCGTCGAGATCGATCCCGGCGACCGCCTCGTCGCCGAGCATCTGCTCCAGCGGGTGGCGGACACGGAGCAGCGTGAAGTCGATGGGCGGGTTGCGGGTCTGGGTGATGCGACTCGGCCCCTCGCTCGGCGCATAGCCGCGCGGCGCCCCGTTGCGCTCCGCGCAGGCGCCCGTGCAGGCGGCCCGGAACATCCACTGGCCGCTCACCAGCCCCAGGATGGCGAAACGCCCGTCGTCTTCGGTCACGGTGGCGAACTGGGGCGGATTGGCGGCCGGGTTCGTGGCCGTGATCTGTACGCCGGCCAACGGGTTCCCGTCTTCGTCGGAGACCTGGCCGGCCACGCGCCCCTGGCCCTGCGCCGCCGCCGGGACGGCGGTCGCCAGGACGAGAACGGCGCCGATGGTGGAAAGGATGATGGGACGTGGACGCAAACTCATGTCGTGCTCCTGGATGCCCCGAAACTCCGCCGGGAAGTTGCTCGCTCAGTATAGACGATGCCGGTTCGGCCCCTCGGGGACCGGACGTGCGCTGAGCCGCGTGAACTACCGGTCCACGCTGGCCTGCAGCGCGGTGATCGCTCCCTGCGCCTCGACGCTGGCGGGACCGCCGGCCGGAACGGCTCGGTACGCTGCGAGCGCCCGGTCGAAGTCGTTCTTCTCGCGGTACGCATGTCCTATCTGGACGTGCAGACCGGTGAGCCGGGGAACGCTTGCCAGGACCGCTTCGTACGCGTCGATGGCGGCGTCGTAGTCGCCGCGGTCGTAGAGCGCGTCCGCGGCGTCCAGTGCTTCCTGCAGCTCGTCGCCCCGGAGGTTGGCCAGCACGCCCGTCGACGGCGCCGGCGGATGGAGCGGGTCGGTCTCCATGACGAAGTTCACGCGCGCCGTGCCCGCCCCCCGCACGTTGGCGAATCCCTGTACCGGCTCGTAGCCCCGCTGCCGGATGAGGAAGAGCCAGCGGCCCCGCTGCAGACCGATGAAGGAGAAACGGCCCGCGTCGTTGGTGGTCGCCTCGACGCGGCGCTGCCACTCCGTGTTCTCTCCCACGACCTCCGCGCCGACGATCGGCTCGCCTTCCACGTCGCGCACGGTGCCCGTGATCACGCCGGTCTGGGCGGCCGCGACGGCGGCGAGGGACGGCAGCGACAGAGATGCGACGACCAGCACCGGAACGGTGAGTGCGGAACGTGGCATGGTGTTTCCTCGTTGACTTCGAAGGAAGGTTCCGGCGGCGCCGACGGGTTGATGCTTCCTCGCCTCCGACCGGATCGGCCAAAGTATACACTCGGATCCGGTCACGTCGATGCACGCATTCTGTCGCCTCGTCACCCTGCTCGGAGCGTTCCTGGGCCTGTTCGTCGCGGCGCCGGTGCAGGTGGCGATGCGGGCTGCCGCGCAGCCCCGGGTCGGCTCGCCGCCGGCGATCGATACGGCGCGCCTCGCGCGGATCGACGCCGTCGTTCGTGACGCCGTCGCGGCGGGGCAGCTTCCCGGTGCGGTGGTGCTGGTCGTCCACCAGGGCCGGACCATCTACCGGAAGGCGTTCGGCCTCCGGGCGGTGCGCCCGGCGCGCGAGGCGATGACCGTCGATACGCTCTTCGACCTGGCCTCGCTCACCAAGGTGGTCGCGACTGCGCCGAGCGTGATGGCGCTCGTGGAGGACGGGGCGATCCGGCTGCGCGACCGCGTTTCCCGCCACCTCCCCGGCTTCGAGGGCCACGGCAAGGACGCCGTCACCGTCGAGCACCTGTTGACGCACGTGTCGGGGCTGCGGTCCGGCCTGCCGCTCGATGAAGAGTTCGAGGGAACCGGGGAGGCGTTGCGGCGCGTGTTCGCGGAACGACTCGAGGCGCAGCCGGGGGAGAAGTTCATCTACAGCGATCTCAACTTCGTCGTGCTCGGCGAGATCGTCCGGCGGGTGAGCGGCCAGGCGCTCGACGTCTTCGCCGCCGAGCGCCTGTTCGCGCCGCTCGGCATGCGCGACACGTCGTTCCAGCCGGGTGCGGATCGCGTCGCGCGCATCGCGCCCACCGAGGCGTGCACGCGCCTGGGGTGGCCCTGCGGCGGTCCGCAGGCGCCGATGCTGCGCGGAACCGTTCACGACCCGACGGCCCGGCGCATGGGGGGCGTGGCGGGGCACGCCGGCCTGTTCGGCACCGCCGACGACCTGGCCCGCTTCGGCGCGATGCTGCTGGACGGCGGGCGCGCGTCGTCCGGCCGGGCGGTGCTGTCGCCGCTCACCGTCGCGCGCATGACGAGGCCGTCGACGCCCACCCACCTGCGGGACGTGCGCGGGCTCGGCTGGGACATCGACTCGCGCTATTCGAGCAACCGCGGCGACCTCTTTGCGTCGCGTTCCTTCGGTCACACCGGGTTCACCGGAACCTCGATCTGGATCGATCCCGAAACGCGGACCGTCGTCGTCTTTCTGTCGAACCGGGTGCATCCGGACGGCGTCGGCGACGTGGTCCGGTTGCGCGGACTCGTGGCGACCCTGGCCGCCGCCGCGGTCAGCGTGGTCCCGTGAGAACGCGGAACGGCCCGCTTCACATCCGGTAGAGCATCCAGTAGACCACCACGCCCGTCACCGACACGTACATCCAGAGCGGCAACGTCCAGCGCGCGATCGCCGCATGGGCGGCGAAGCGCGCCTGCAGCGCCCGGATCAGGGTCACCAGCGCCAGCGGCAGAATCAGCGCCGCGAGCACGACGTGACTGATCAACACCGTGAAGTAGACGATGCGGACCGGTCCCTGTCCGGTGAACGCCACGGATCCGACGTTGACGTGATAGACGACGTACGAGGCCAGGAAGAGGGTGGAGGTGGCGCAGGCCGCGAGCATGCACGCGCGGTGCCGGCCGACCCGGCCGGTCCGGATCAGGAAGTACCCTGCCGACAGCAGCAGCGCCGAGATGGCGTTCAGCGTGGCGTTGACGCCCGGCAGGTCCGTGACTTCCGGCATGCGAACGGCCTCAGAGGGCGGACCCCGCAAGCAGCGAGATCCAGAACGCCGGCAGATACGCCAGCGAACCCAGGAACAGGGCGCGCGCCCGCGCCTCGGTGCGCCGTTCGAGGAAGCGGACGGCCAGCGCCAGGAACAGCGCGCCGAGGACGGCGGCGACCGCGACGTGGCGCGGTCCGGCCATTCCCACCAGGGCCGGCACCAGACTCAGGGGGACCAGCGCGACGGTAAAGAGGAGCGCCTGCAACGCCGTCCGCCGGCCGTCGGGATCGCGGGTCGCCAACAGGGGCAGGCCGGCGCGCCCGAAATCGTCCCGGCAGAGCCAGGAGAGGGCGTGGAAATGCGGCAACTGCCAGAGGAAGACGATGCCGAACAGGACCCATGCTTCCACCGTCAGCGCGCCGCGCGCGGCGGTCCACCCGATCACGGGCGGCAGGGCCCCCGGGACCGCGCCGACCAGCGTCGCCCAGGGCGTCCGCCGCTTGAGCGGCGTGTAGACGGCGGCGTAGCTGATCAGCGTGGCGAAGGCCACCGCCATGGCGACCGCGTTCACCCGGAGCGCCAGCTCGAGCAGGCCGGCCACGCAGAGGGCAACCGCAAACAGCCGGCCCTCGGTCGGGGTGAGCCGGCCCGCCGCCACGGGGCGCAGTCGCGTCCGCTGCATGGCCTCGTCGATGTCCCGTTCGGCGACCTGGTTGAAGGCGGCGGCGCCGCCCGCCACCAGCGCGGACCCCGCGAGCACGTGCAGCGCCGCAGCACGGTCGGGCGCCCCGGCCGCGCCGAGGTAGTACCCGACACCGGCCGTCGCGACCACCAGCGAGTTGAGCCGCGGCTTGGTGAGCGCCAGGAAGTCGGCAACCCGATGCGGGGCGGCGGTCAGCGGGGCGGCGGTGTCCTTCATGCCCGCGCCTCCGAACCGCTGCCGATGGGCTCCACGGCGGCGTTCGATGCGTGCCGCAGGCCGCCGGAGGCGTCCGGGAACCGGCTCCGATGCACGCGCAACGCCAGCACGATGGACGTGGCGAACGTGACGGCGCCGACCGCGACGTGGGCGGTGTTCACCGCGACCTGCCGTCCGCTCAGCACCGTCCAGGCCCCCAGGCCCACCTGCACCGCGACGAGTGCGGCGAGCAGGAGGGCGGGCGCCGCGAGCTCGCGTCGCTCCCGGTGACGAAACAGCAGGTGTCCGGCCGTCGCCGTCACGAGCGCAGCCACCGCCAGCGCGCCGACCCGGTGGGCGAAGTGGACGGCGATGCCCGCGTTCCATTCCGGGGGGACGAGGTGGCCGAACGCCAGAGGAAAGTCTGGAATCGCGAGGCCGGCCCCGGTATGCCGCATCGTGGCGCCGAGCAGGATCTGCCCGTAGATGACGGCCGGCGTGGCCAGCGCGAGCCGCGCCAGGGCGTCGTCGTCCGGCGCGCCGGACACGGCGCGACCCGCGCGCCAGCCAGGCGAGGTGAACAGCGCGAGACTCACCACGAGCGCGAAGAAGAGCTGCGCCAGTCCCGCGTGGCTGATCGAGATCGGAGCGGGCAGGAAGTACAGCACCGTGACCCCGCCCAGCAGGCCCTGGGCGACGACCGCGGCGAGCGCCGTCCAGCCGAGGCGGCGGACCCAGCGGCGCGGCTCGATGCGCGCGGTCCAGACGGCCAGCCCGATCGTCAGCAGGCCGACGGTGCTCGCGATCAACCGATGGCCGTGCTCGTAGAAGATGCCGCCCACCATCTTCGACAGCGGGAACGCGAACATGAACCAGCCATAGGTGTTCGGCCAGTCGGGCACGGCCAACCCGGAGCCGGTGCTGGTAACCAGGCCTCCGGCCACGATGAGCAGCAGCGACGCCGCAACGACGAACTTCAGGTAGAAATGCAGCCAGCGCATCAGCGGCGGCCCGCGCGGGCCAAGGAGGAAGGCGCATCGAGCCGAGACGCCGTACGCCCCGCCCTTCCTGTTACGAATCCCCTCGCTGTCTCACGGTGGAAGGCGCACCGAGCCGAGGCGTCCGTACGCCAGGACGCCTCCGACCCGATCGGATCCGACGTCTCGTCTAGCCGACGGTGAACGTGAAGGAAACCTCGGCGGTCGCGCCGTCGCCTACCGTCACATTCTGTGTCTGCACGCCGAGCATCTCGTGCCACGCCTCGATGACGTAGCTGCCGGCCGGCAGGTTGCCGATGTCGAAGGCGCCGTCGGGCCCGGTCGTCGCGAAGTACGGGTGGTCGAGCACGCCGACGTAGGCGTTCATCCAGCCGTGCACGTCGCACTTGAACGGCACCATCACCTCAACCTCGTCGAAGGTCCGCTCCGTCGTCATGCCCTCAATCGGCTGGCCGGTATTGAACTCGGCGTTGACGGCCGGGGTGGCGTGGATGTTGTGCAGCGTCGGATCGGAGTTGACGATCTGCACCGTCTGGCCGACCTGCACGCCGAAGACGTGCGGCGTGTAGCGGCAACCCTGCTGATCGAGGGTGACGGTCTCGCCGGGCGCGGGGTAGGACCCGGACAGGCCTTCCTTCACGTAGACGAAGACGTTGCCGAACCCGCCGCCCTCGCCGACCACGTAGTACTCGGTGTCGGTATTGGTCGCTTCCTTGACGCAGACCGGATCCGAGTTCATCCGAATCGTTTCGGCCGCCGGGGGTGTGCCATCGAGCATGATCGTGCCGCTGACCGTGCTGGTGCCGGTGGCCCCGACCGCGTCGGCCGCTGCGCCGCCGCCTTCCGGGACGATCGACACGGGTGGAACGTCGGAGCGGGAATTGCACGCGCCCGCGATCGCGGCGAGCGAGACGAGGAGCCAGAGTGTACGGTGTCGCATCGAGCTTCTCCTGCGCGGATGTGGATACGGGAGAAACCGGGATCGCACGCAAGGGCGCGTTCCCGGAACCTTGCCGGACCCTTCAAGTATAACGGGAGTACCGCGCGCGGGTCACCTCGCCGCCGGCGGGTCCGCCGCCGCCCGGAGCTTCCGCAGCACGCGGTCCTCGATCCAGTGCTCGTCCCACCACTCCATCGGGGTCACCGGCCGGCCCTGCAGCAGCATCGCGAAGTGCAGGTGGTCGCCGCCGGCGAGGCCGGTCTGCCCGCTCAGGCCGAGCTGCTGGTCGCGCTCGACGGGCATGCCGGGCGCAACGTCGATGGACGACAGGTGGGCGTAGAGCGACTGGAGGCCCAGGCCGTGGTCGATCACGACGCAGCGGCCGAAGATGCCGAGGTACTCGGCGAAGATCACCGTGCCGGCGTTCGCCGCGCGCACCGGCGCGTTCGCCGTCGACGCGAGATCGAAGCCGAGGTGCACCTGCTGGTCGATCTCGTCCCCGTCGTAGAGATACGTCCGATGGTCGGCGAAGCCCGACTCGACCTGCGAGTTGGCGAGCTGCCGGAACGGGCCGCTCCAGAACTGCCGGGGGGCCGTGTCCGTGGCCAGGGCGGCGATCGTGCCGCGGTTGCTTTCCCGAAGCTGTCCGTTGATGAGCAGGTACAGCTCGAGCAGCTCGGGCGCCGCGGTGGAACTGTCGGCTTCCTCGCCGGCCAGCTCCGGCGACTCCGCCACGATGCCGGGCACGACGCGCCGCAGGAAGCCCTCGCTCACCGGGATCCGCGACCGTCGGAAGCGCCGCTCGAAAACCCGGTGGGCGAAGTCGGCTCGCGCCTCGTTGCCGGCGGGACCCCGAGCGTAGAGCTCGATCGGCGTTCCGAGATCCTGATCGTGCAGGAGTGCGAAAAACGCCACCCGCAGGTCGTCGCGGCCCTCGATACCCATGCCGGAAGCCGGGTAGCCGGGGTACTCGAGGTCGCCGACGCGGACCCCCGACTCGGCGTCCGCGGGGGTCACGCGGTAGACGACGAGCTCCGAGCCGCCGTGCGTGACGTAGTGCAGCGTCGACAGCGGCGTCAGGCGTGGCGGGGTGAGGCGCACCGTGACGTCGACGGCGGTCTCCGACCTGCTCTCGCGCAACCCGAACAGCACCGGACGGCTCGCCGTGACCACGACACGCGCCGGGCCCTCCACCAGCCCGGGATGCGTCCGGCGGTCGAAGGTGCGCGAGATGCGCAGGCGGCTGTCCGTTTCCTGTTCCAGCGCCGCGTCGGCCGGGTCGTTCAGAGAGAAGAGCGGGTAGACGATCCCCTGCTGCTCGACGTGCGCGGTGAGCGTCAGGAACTCGGCCCCCGGTGTCTCCGCCGTCGCGACGAAGGAGGCGGTGCGTCCGATGAACTCGCCGGGCTGCACGACGTCGAGCGCCGGCCCGGCAGCCTGCCCGGCCGAAATCCAGGCGGCGACGGCGGCGCCCAGCGCCAGACCGGCCGTGAGCCCGAGGACGGCGCGAACCACGCATCTATGATAGCGCCCCTCGTTGACGGCGGGAACACCGGGTTGCTAAAATAATCGCGCGGCCTGACGTGGCGGTATCGTCTAGGGGTTAGGATACGTGGTTCTCAGCCACGGGACCGGGGTTCGAATCCCCGTACCGCTACCACCAGGGCCCCGTAGGTTGTTGACCCATAACGACTTGCGCCGCCTTGACGTGCGCGCCGAGCATGACGACATGCGCGCCGAGATCCGGATCGACCTTCGGCGCATCGATGGCCGCCTGCGCACTGTCGAGATCCTGATATTCGGACCGAAGCCGTCGAGCGGGCGCAGCAGGCTGGCCGAACGGCGGGGCCGCCCCCACAGGGACGTAAGAGCTCCGATGCCTTGTGGCGCAAGGAGCACGACTGACGCTGCCTTTCAGCGGGAAGCACGAGGCGTTCCGATCGGCACCGATACCGAGAGGCCCGGACGATGCGGAGGATTGCTCCTCGGGTGATTGCATGCAATCACCCGAGGAAGGTCCCGAGAGGAAGGCAATGGCGAGCATAACGATCCGCAACCTGTCGGTGGAATCGAAGACGAGACTCAAGCGAAGAGCCAAGGAACGCGGCTGCAGCCTCGAAGCCTTGGCACGGTCGATCCTGGACCAAGCCGCCGAGGACCCTCCGCCTGCAAACAGATTCCCGCACAACCTGATCGCGCTCGTCGAGCCTGGTGAAGACATCGAGCCTCTTATCCACGAGCACAGGCAGCCGCAGGAACCGGTGGACCTGACGTGATCCTCGTCGACACCAATGTCCTGTCGGAACTGACCAAGCCGAAGCCGGAAAGCCGAGTGGTCACGTGGCTCGAAGTCCACGAGCCGGCGCTCGCGGTCCCCACGACAACGCTGGCCGAACTGCGGTACGGGATCGCACGGCTGCCCCAAGGCCGACGGCGATCCAGCCTACTCCGCTTCTGGCAGACGACATGCGACCAGTTCCAAGGCCGGATCTTCTCGTTCGATCGCCGCGCCGCCGAGATGTACGGAGACGTGGCAGCCGCCGCGGAGCGGGCGGGCCGGCGACTCAACGTTCAGGACGGGCAGATCGCAGCAATCGCACTGGTGCACCGCATGCACGTCGCGACGCGCAACGTCAGCGACTTCGAAGCTTCGGGTGTCGCAGTCGTGAATCCTTGGGACTGGCGCTGGACTAGCGCGGACTAGGCGGGTCTACACCGGGCACCTCAGGGATCTCCTCATTTATAAGTCTTTATTATGCAACACTTTACACCGTTGTCGCCAGTCTCTTGTCACTGTCGTCAGGGTTTCCCTGGGCTCGAGGTGAAGCACGACAGGCAGACCCGTTCGACCTTGAAGCCACACTCTGCGTGGATCCAACTGACTTGGCCTGACGCCGATCGCACATGTTTCGACCGCAGCACGAGCCTTCGAACCGGCGCGTGTTTGAATTGGAATATGATTCCATGCATCCACGTGAAATCCGGCCGGCGTCATCCAGGCAACGGTTCCGAAGACACGACCTCCTCGCTGGCGATCCATGCGTTGGGACGTGGCTTGGCCCAGCAGCCCGTGGAAGAAGTCTGTTCGCTGAGCGGGCCTGTTCAGGCAGCTTGGCGGTGAGCGAGTGAGCCGACAGACGCCGCCGGCCTCCATTCGGCCTCCCGGACGCGTGTCAGACGCCCCCAGCGGCCGATGCAGCCCCTGATCAGCCCCCAAATCACCGAAACAGCCCGCCCCCGCAGGCTCCGGGGCGTACCGACGCCGGTCAGCCGGCGCAGGAGCAGCCCGTCGCTGTGATACCCCTTGTCGGCCACCATCTCTTCGACCCCTCCACCGTCCGGCTGCACCGCCTCCACCTGCTCGGCCGCCATGATCAGCGTCTCCGGCAGCGTCGCCGTATCGCCGGCCGACGCAGCCTGCACCGTCGCCGAGACGATGGCCCCCGTCTCCAGGTCCACCCCGTGCTCCGCCTTGTGCGCCAGGTGCGTCCGACCGTCCTTCAGCTTCGCGATCTTCGCGTCCGGATCCTGCGGCGATTTCCACTCCCGGTTCGACGTCTTCCTCTTCTTCCGCGACCGGTCGAACCGAGCCGGATCCGCCCGCGTCGGGGTCTCCACCCCCGACGCTTCCGCCAACCGCCGAATGAACTCCTCGAAGGACTCGCCCGTGTCCCGACGCTCGATGCTGCGCATCGCCGCGTTCGCTTCCAGCGTCGTCGCATCGATGCCGATCGTCCTGCCCCGAACCAGACCCGCAGCCGACAGCCGCTCCAGAATCCACGTGAATACCGCCGCGTGAGTCTCCACGTCGATCCGCCGACGCGTCCGCGACAGCGTCGAGTGATCCGGGGCCGCCTCGGTCACGTCCAGATCCAGGAACGACCGCAGACTCAGCGAATCGGCCACCCGCCACGCAATCCCCCGCTCCGACGACAGCCCCTCGAAAAAGCCGATGAACAACATCCGGAAATACCGACCCGGACGCAGACTCGGCCGGCCCAGCCGGTCCGCGTAGAAGGCCGCGCACAGACCCTCGACGAAGGAGTCGAACCCCGCCTCGGCCAGGATCCGGTTCAGCCGCTCGAAGAAGGGATGTCCATCGTTCGTCGGAAGGTCCGCCGTGGTCACCCACATCGGCGACGCCTGGCGCGCCGCCGGTCGCTTGCCCATTGCCATGCCCGAGAGTGTACGGCGCTCGAACGCGCAGGGGCCAGCCGTCCGCGACTTTAACCACAGGCTGTCGGGCCAGTCGTTCACCGTTCCCATCCTGACCGACGTATCGCCGTTGCTGCTCTTGTCCGCCCTGTCCATGCTCATGCAGGCGGCGCCACTTCGGCCGCGCCCGACTGATGGGCGGGCCGCTCGGGGAGTCAGCCTCTCCGGTCACCTGCGTCCGCGCCGGACGTGTCGATGGCGCCGGGGCGGCGGTGCGTCCGCCGCGTCGTCGGCGGTATGGGGGCGAACCCTGAACGCGCGGGCGGCCCGCTCGCAGACACGGTCCCCAGCCTCGCTGCAGAGGTCGCGGCCGAGCGCGTAGTGACTGCGCGCGCCGGCCCGGTCGCCGGCCAGATCCGCCAGCTTGCCCAGCTCGAGATGGGCGCGGCCGGTCACCCGGTCGCGCGCCGGCGCGCTCGCCGCCCGCGTCAGATCCAGGCGGGCCGCGTCGGCGAGCCCGAGCGCCGCCCGCGCGGTGCCCCGCTCGAGGTGCCACACCGCGTCCTCGCCGAACATCCGCCGCCGCCCGTCCCCTTGCAGGGCCGAGAAGCCGTGCGCCAGCGCCAGCTCGGCCATCGCCGGCCGATCGTCGCGCAGCCAAGTGGACGCGGTTTCGAGCCAGACCAGCCGGTTGCGCGGGAAGGTGCGCCGAAGCTGGTCCAGGACGCGCCGGGCGCGGGCGTACTGTCGCTCGCGGTTGTACAGCAGGACGAGCGCGAACCGCGCTTCCGCCTGGATCTCGCCAGGCTGGTCGGCCGCCTCGGCCACCAGCGCGATCGCTTCCTCCTTGCCCCCGTCGAACCCCATGAGGTACGCCATCCAGCGCAGCGCCCGCGGCATGCTGGCCACCACGTAGCGGTAGAGCCCGACGAGCAGCTTCGCCTCCGTGCGCGCCGGATCGAGTTCCAGCACCTTGCGGTGCGCGGCATAGGCGCGCCGCGCGGGAGACAGCGCGCCGAGCCGGTCGCCGAGGATCGACCCGCGGTACGATGCGCTCAGCGCCGCCGCGACGCCCGCCTCGTAGTGGGCGGTCGGATCGTCGGGGGCGCGGCGCACCGCGGCCGAGGCCAGCTCGGTCGCCCGCTCGAGGTGCTCGTGGAACGTCGCGGCCAGTGCTGCGGGAGGTTCCCGAGACTCACCCGACGGGCGGTCCGCCGAGCCGGTCAGGTAGTTGTCGATGAGGACGTCCCCGCGCAGGAACAGGATGCGGAGCCACGTCGCCGCGGCGATGCTGCGATACGCCGCCGGGTCCTGCGGGCGCTCCGCCATGACCTGCCTGAACGCCTCGATGGCCGCGTCGTAGTCGAGGTTGTAGGCGAGCTCGAAGCCCGCCGCCAGACGCGGGTCGGACTCCTGCTCCCTGGCGTCGAGGGCGGCGCCCGGAGCGCCCCAGGCGAGAGCCGGAAGCATGAACGCTGCCGCGAGACGATGTCGGGGCGCCATTGCGCGCCTATGATACCTGTCGTACCGATGCCGCGACGGCTCAGGACCATCGACGCGCATGCCGCCGGCGAGCCGCTGCGTCTCGTGGTCGAAGGCTTTCCCGCCCCGGTGGGAGCGTCGATGCTCGACAAGCGGGCGTGGGTGCGCCGCCGCCACGATCGGCTGCGCCGCGCCCTGATGCGCGAGCCGCGCGGACACGCCGACATGTACGGCGCGGTGCTGACCGAGCCGGTGTCGCCCGGCGCGCACGCCGGCGTGCTGTTCATGCACAACGCGGGCTACAGCACGATGTGCGGGCACGGCGTGATCGCAGTAGTGAAGATCGCCATCGAGCAGGGGCTGCTGCACCTGGCCGATCCGGCCGCCGACGTCGTGCTCGACACCCCGGCCGGCGCCGTGCGGGCGCGCGCGACCCTGCGCGACGACGGTCGGGTGGGGGCGGTGTCGTTCGTCAACGTACCGTCGTTCGTGCTGCGCGCCGGGACGCCGGTCGAGGTGGACGGCCGCGTCGTGCCGGTCGACGTCGCGTTCGGAGGCGCCTTCTACGCCATCGTGGACGGCGAGTCGGCCGGCGTGCCGATCCGCCGCGACGAACTGGGCCGGCTGCGCGCGCTCGGCGGCCTGATCCGGGACCGCATCGACGCGGCCGTCGACGTCGTTCATCCCGGCGACGCCCGCCTGTGCGGGATCTACGGGACGATCTTCACGGGACCGCCGGACGCCGAGGGCGCCCACCTGCGCAACGTGACGGTTTTCGCCGACGCGCAGGTCGACCGGTCGCCGTGCGGCACCGGCACGTCGGCGGTGATGGCGGTCGTCGACGCCATGGGCCTGCTGGACCCCGGCGGGCGTTTCGTGCACGAGAGCCTCATCGGCACGACGTTCGCGGGCACGGTCGAGGACCGCACGTCGGTCGGCGAGCTGCCGGCCATCGTGCCGCGGATCGAGGGGCGCGCCTGGGTCACGGGCCGCCACGAATTCGTGATCGACGACGACGATCCCCTGAGCGACGGTTTCCTGCTGTAGACTAGGCCAAACTGAGATCCGGTCGCATTCCGGGACGCCGGGTGGGCCGTACGTTCGCGCACGCCAACTTCGGGAGGATCCACGTGCACCAGGGCCTCCGGACTCTCGATAAACTGCCGATCGGCGAGAGCGCCGTCGTTCAGCGCATCGACTGCGACCGGCGCGTAGGCGGCCGGCTCATGGAGATGGGTCTGCTGCCGGGCACGCGGATCGAGATGGTCCGCCGCGCCCCGTTCGGCGACCCGCTGGAGGTCAGGCTGCGGGGCTATCTGCTGAGCCTGCGGTCCGCGGACGCGGCGGAGGTCTCGCTGGCCCCTCTCGATCAGGTGGCTCCCGGAGGCGATGGCGAGACTTCCGCCGGATCGTCGCGCTTCGATGCCCATCCGCCGCGCGCGGCCGCCGCGAGGACGCGGGTACCGCGTGTGCTGGTCGCCGGCAACGCCAACTCGGGCAAGACGACCATCTTCAACGCCCTGACCGGCTCGCGCGCCAAGGTCAGCAATTACCCCGGGGTCACCGTCACCCGGTCGTCGCGGGAGATCACGCTGCCCGACGGGGCCCACGTCGAGCTGGTCGATGTGCCGGGCACCTACAGCCTCAGCACCCACTCGCCGGACGAGCAGGTGGCGGTCGACGAAGTGCTGGGCCGGCGCGGCGAGCCGCCCGACGTGGTGGTGGTGGTGGTCGACGCCGGCTCGATCGAGCGTGGCCTCTATCTGGTGCTGCAGATCGTCGAGACCGGGGTGCCCGTGGTGGTGGCGCTCAACATGGTCGACGAGGCGGCGGCGGCCGGCGTCACCGTCGACGCCGGCAAGCTCTCCGACTGGCTCGGCGTCGCCGTCGTGCCGACCGTCGGCTCGACCGGCGAGGGGCTCGACGCCTTGCGGCGGGCCATCGGCAGCGCCGTCGAGCTGGCCCCGCGCGGCGCCGTCGCGTGGACGGGATTTCCCGCCTCGGTGGAGAACGCGGTAGCCGAGGTGGAAGGGACCCTGCGCGGCGGCGTGTTCGATCGGACGCCGGCCGCCCGCCGGTCGTGGGCGGTCTGGTCGCTGCTGTCGCACACGACCGACGAGGACGACGTCGAGGGGCTGCCGGCCGTCGCGCGCAAGACCGTCGACGACCTGCGCCTGCGCGCGACGGGCGAGCAGGTGAACCTCGATCAGGAGGTCATCGCCGCGCGCTACCGGTGGATCGAAACGGTGGTGACCGACGTGCGCCGCGTGTCGCCGGCCGGGGCCGGCCGCCGCGGCTGGACGGATCGCATCGACGGCGTCCTCACTCATCGTTTCTACGGCACGGGGGTCTTCGCGATCGTCATGGCGCTCCTGTTCGAGGCGCTGTTCGCCTGGTCGGAGCCGTTCATCGGCGCCATCGAATCGGCCACCGCCGCCTTGCAGACCGGCGTCACCGCGGTCCTTCCGGCGGGACCGCTGGAAGACCTGATGGTCAACGGCGTGATCGCCGGGGTCGGCAACGTCGTGGTATTCGTGCCGCAGATCGCGATGCTGTTCCTCTTCATCGCGATCCTGGAGGACGTCGGCTATCTCTCTCGCGTCGCGTTCGTCATCGATCGCCTGATGGGCCGCATCGGACTGCACGGCAAGGCGTTCGTGCCGATGCTGTCCGGATTCGCCTGCGCCATCCCGGCGGTGATGGCCACCCGCACCATCGAGAGCCGGCGGGACCGGCTGATCACCATGCTGACGCTGCCGATGGTCTCCTGCAGCGCCCGGCTGCCGGTGTACGCCCTGGTGACGGCCGTCGTGTTCGCGGGCGACGCGCGCGTGCTCGGCCTGTTCAGCGCCGGGGCGGTGGTCCTGTTCGCGATGTACGCGCTCTCGGTGACCGCCACGCTGGGGGCGGCGGCGGTACTGCGCCGGACCGTGCTCAAGGGACCGCGGCTGCCGCTGGTGCTGGAGCTGCCGCCGTACCGCGTGCCGCTCTGGCGCAACGTGGTGCTGGTGGCGTGGCGCGGGTTGCGGAAGTTCCTGGTCGACGCCGGGACCATCATCCTGACGATGACCATCATCCTGTGGGCGCTGCTCTCCTATCCCCGCAGCGGGGAGATCGCCGAGCGCTACGCGGTCCAGCGCGCCGAGGTGGAGGCGTCGGTGGTCGACCCCGACGCCCGTGCGGAGCAGCTCGAGCTGCTCGACGGCCGCGAGGCGGGGGAGAGCCTGGAGTACAGCGTCGCCGGGCGGGTCGGGCGCCTGATCGAGCCGGCCATCGAGCCGCTCGGCTTCGACTGGCGCATCGGGGTCGGGATTCTCGGCGCGTTCGCCGCCCGCGAGGTCTTCGTCTCGACCCTCGGCATCGTCTTCGGCATCGCGGAGGCGGACGAGGAGAGCCAGTCGTTGCGCGCGTCGCTGCAGGAGGCGACGCACGCGGACGGCTCGCCGCTGATGACGCCGCTGGCCGGCGTCTCGCTGATGGTCTTCTTCGTGCTGGCGTGCCAGTGCATGAGCACGATCGGCGTGGTCCGCCGCGAGTCGGGATCGTGGGGCTGGCCGGTGTTCATGTTCGGCTACATGTCGGTGCTCGCCTACGGGGCGTCGCTCCTCGTCTACCAGGCGGGATCTCTGCTGGGGTGGGGGGTGTGATGGACTGGCAGGAAGCGGCGGTGGCGGCCATCGTCGGAACCGCGGTCGTTTCGCTCTACCGGCACCTGCGCGGCATCTTCGCGGCGCCCAGGAGCGGCGGCGGCGGCGCGTCGTGCCACGGCTGCGACGACTGCGGGTCGGAGGGGGACGGTCGGCCGGCCGTCTCGAAGCGCGACTCGGCCTCGCCCTCGCCCTGGACCGGGACGATTCACTGACGCGAATCATGCCGTACGCAGACGACATGGCGGGGGCGACAGCGCCGACGTCGCCCGCGGCTCCGCCGCCGCTGGAGCGGGGACAGCGTGTGGTCCTGAGGGGCGTGAGTTGGGCCGCCTACGAACGCCTGCTCGCCGACCTGACCGACAGCCACGCCGCTCACCTGGCCTACGATCGAGGGGCGCTGGAAGTCATGGTGCTCTCCGTCGCGCATGAACGATGGAACCGTCGTCTCGCGGCGCTGTTCGAAGCCATGGCGGAGGGAATCGGTCTCGACTTCGAGAACCTGGGATCGATCACCCTGGCCCGTAAGGACGCGGCCCGCGGATGCGAACCCGATTCGTGCTTCTTCGTTCGAGACGTCGAGCGTCTCCGGGCTGCGGAGACGATGGACCTCGACGTGGACCCGGCGCCGGACCTGATTATCGAAATCGACCTCTCGAGCCGCTCGCTGGACAAGTTCCCCATCTATGCCCGGCTTGGCGTAGCCGAGATCTGGCGCTACGCCGCAACGACGTTGACACTTTTTCGCCTCGACGAGGAGGGCGACGCCTACGCGGCGCGCGAGCAGAGTGGTGTGCTTCCGGGCGTGACCCGTTCGGACCTGCAGTACTTTCTCGAGAAGAGCGCGCAGACGAAGCGGGCCGTCTGGCTCCGCGAAGTACGTTCGTGGGCCCGGAGCCGGTCGAGAGCAGGTTGATTCGCCTTCTTCCCGTCCCCTCGGGCGTTATCCGCGGGAAGGCAGCGCATCGGCCGCGTCGACGAACGCGTCGAGGCGCCGCCGATGCTCCTTCAGCATGGCGTGGCTCCAGCGCCCGGCGGCCAGGTCGTAGACCGCGTGCTGATACCACAGCAGCTCGTCGAGCCCCGCGCTGAACGCGCTCAGAAACGCGCCGCCGCGGGTCTCGATGCCGGCGACCATCTTCGTCAGGTTGTGGATCTTGTCGGCCGAGGCGACGGCGAGCGAGCCGGGCCGGGGCGTCTTCCGGAGCTGCTCCAGGTAGGCGAGCTTCCGTGTCTTCCATCGCGCCGGCTTCGGCGGTTCCGAGACGTCCTCCACCATGTGGAGCACCGGCTCCCCGAAGCGCGACTCGATGACCCGCGGATCGAGGTCGGTGTCCTCCAGCGTGTCGTGCAGCAGGGCTGCGACGATCGTGTCCTCGTCGAACCCGAAGTCCGCGGTGATCAACGCCACCGAGAGCGCGTGGGACGCCTCGAAGCCGCGGCCCGCCTTGCGCCGCTGCAGGCCGTGCGCCTCGAGCATGGTGGTGACGGCGAGCTCGACCCGGGCGGAGTACATCGCGTGGCGAATCGCGGCTGACGGCCGGCGGAGCCTCGATGGATGAAAGCGCCGGTCAGGGACCGTCGTTGGCGGCGGACGGCGCCGCGTAGGTGCGCCGCGCCCTGGCCTGCATCCCGCGCTGCCTGATGCGCACCTCGATCTCGTGCCGCCGGCCGTCGCGCCGCGGCGTGAAGCCGATGACGTACTGGCTGTGCAGCTCCTGCGCGACGCGGGTGAAGGTCGGCCCGAGGTCGGCCGCCTCGGTCAGCTCGAAGTAACCGCCGCCGGTCTCTTCCGCGAACCGCCGCAGGTTGCGGTCCGGGCGGGTCGTCACGTAGCGGGCCCCGTTGAAGTAGTTGCTCTCGAACCCGATGGAGTAGATCATCACCTCGTCGGCGATGGCGCGGTTCAGCACGTCGCGCGAGCCGGCGTTGCTGTCGGTGTCGTCGCCGTCGGTGAAGAGCAGCACCACGCGCCGGCCGGGCACGTCCGACAGCGCCTCGAGCGCTGTGGCGGCGGCGTCGTAGACGCGCGTGGCGTTGCCGAAGTCGAGGCGCGGCAACCACGAGATGAGCTCGTCGCGGTCGCCGATGAACTCGGCCGGCTCGATCTCGACCTTGTCGTTGAAGGCGCCGACCCGCGCCCGGTCGAACGGCAGCATCCGGATCAGGAACTGCTCGGCCCCGGCCATCAGGCGGCGGCGGTTCAGGTCCATGCTCGCGCTGGTGTCGAGCATCACTACGACCGTGATTGGCCGCACGTCGTTCTCGAACAGCACGATCTCGGCCGGCTCGCCGTCGTCGAAGACTTCGAAGTCCTCGCGGAGCAGGTCGGGCACGAGGCGCCCGTTGCGGTCGGTGACCGTGACGAACAGGTCGACCAGTTGCGTGCCGCTCCGGAACAGGGGCTGTTGCTGCGCCGCGACGCCCGCGCCCGCCAGCAGCAGCCCGGCCAGAACCGCCGGAACCGCGCACGTTCGTGAAATTGGCATGGGCGCAGCTTACCGCCGACGGACGGTTCGTGCAACGGAAACGCGACAGGCGAGCTCCGCGCCATGGGCGCGGCGGCAGATCCGGTGTTCCGAGCCGCTGTTGCCAACGAGCGAGCCGGCACGGGAGGGCGCGGGTCTGCCGGCCGCGCCGGCGACGCGTCTGGGGCGGCAAGTTGCCACCATCGTGTCGGGGGAGTACGTTTAAGTCAGAGACGGCCGCGCGCGGCAGCGGGCCGAGGGAGGACGACGATGATGATGATCAGGCTTGGAGCGATCGTGGCGGCGGTTGCGGTTCCGGCGTCCGCGGCGGTCGCCGACGGACTGGCCGCGCCGTACCTGCACATTCAGGTGGCGCTCGCCAACGACTCGACGGACGGGGTGGCCGAGGCGGCCCGCGTGATCGCGGCCGAGGCGGTCGGGATGGGCGAGCAGGCCGCAGCGATCGGCGCGGCGGCCGAGACGCTTGCGGAGGCGACGGATCTCCAGTCGGCGCGCGACGCGTTCGGTCCCCTGAGCGATGCCGTCATCGCGTACGGCAGGGAGGTAGGGTTCGGCGATCTGCGGCTCGCTTACTGCCCGATGGTCGACAAGGAGTGGCTCCAGGCGACCAGCGAGATCCGGAATCCCTTCTACGGATCGATGATGCTGACCTGCGGCGAGTTCCGGTAGCAGGTCGGCGTGGGGCGGCGCGGACGATGCCGGCATCGTCCGCGTCAATCGACGGAATCGTCAGGTGCTTCCTGGGCTCCTCCGCGTGGTTCTGCGGCGGTGTTCTTGTTGCAGGAGTCGGTTTCACGGAACGGACGGGCATTGTCGATGGCAGCGGCGAAGATCATAGCGTTCATCAACTACAAGGGCGGCGTCGCGAAGACGACGTCGACGTACCATATTGGCTGCTGGCTGGCCGGATTCAAGAACAAGCGGGTGCTGCTCATTGACATCGATCCCCAGACGAACCTGAACTTTCTCTGCGCTCCCATCGAGAAGTGGCAGAAACGGAAGTCGCGCGTCGGCACAATCGCGACGATGTACAAGCGCTATGTGGAACGGAAACCGGTTGATGCGAAACGATACATCTGGAAGACGCCAATCATCGTCCTGGGAAAGCCGTATCCCCGCGTTGACTTGATCCCATGCGACATCGACCTGCTCGGCGAGGATGTGGGAGGCGGTCGTGTTGCCGGTACATACCCCGGCATGGAGATGCTGCGGAAGAACACGGATCAGTTCATGCGGGACAGGGAATTCCTTTCGGCTGCGATAGGTGAAATACATGACAACTACGACTACATCTTGATCGACTGTCCTCCTAACCTGTACCTGATGACGCAGAACGCGCTCCCCGCGAGCCATCACTATGTCGTGACCGCCATACCGGACCACCTCTCCACGATCGGACTGAACATCCTGACAAGGAAAGTAGAAAATATTGGGAAGACCGTGAAACATGCCGCTGCTCTTGCTGGCAGACGCGATGGGACTGCCAGCGTGGCTGGCTTCGGGGCGGTGCTCTTCGTGAGGGTGAGAATCGGAGGGTCGATGCTCACCAGTGCGCACGCCGCCATCATGGCTGATGTAAAAAGGGAAGTGGGCCACGACAAGTGCTTCGAGACCCACACGACCGAGTTGATCGGGTACACGGGGGCAGCGGAGAAAAGCTGTCCGGTCTGGTTTCGCGGCACGGAAAACGCACGACGCGCCACGGAAAAGAAAGAGTATCCACGAATTGTCGACGAACTGTTGGAGAAGTTCCAACCATGAACAGCAAGAGCGGCTTCACCAGCAGGAAGATGGACGGTTTCCTCGACAAGCTGTCCGATCTGGTCGGATCGCTGCCGTCCCCGGACGAGAAGTCCCGGATCGACAACGACTTGAAGATGCTGATCAACTACCTGGAGGGGGTCAGGAAGCAGCTCGAACTGGTGCCGACCCGTAGCCAGATAGACGGTTCAGCGATCGACCGATTGCGGCAGCTCATGAAGGCGGTCGATGCCGACCCCGTGTTGTCGCGTGTCCTCGGGTTCTCGACCAATGGCCGTGGTATCCGTAGACAGCCCGGGGTGCTTGGCGACGACGCACGAATCCGCGCCCGGGAAGTCGCGAAGGAGCTGGAGTCTCTGTCAGAGGAGCAGGTGCAACACAGGTTGCTCAGCGAGTCGTACTCGGTCGCCCTGCTGAGACAGATCGGCGGCGAACTGGGGATACGCATTCCGTCCAGGGCGAGCCGATCGTCGGTGATCGACACGATCGCCGGCAGGCTCGCCAATCGCAGGGGATACGACATTCTGCGTCACGGTGGAAATGCCTAGCAACGTACGACGGGCGCTCGACGACGCTCTGCGCGAGCGGATTCTGATCCTCGACGGCGCCATGGCGACGATGATCCAGCGGCGCGGGCTTGAGGAGTCCGACTTCCGCGGGTCGCGCTTCGCGGACCACCCGCGGGATCTGAAGGGCGACAACGACCTGCTGGTGCTGACCCGCCCGGACGTGATCGAGGCGATCGCCGACGAGTACCTGGCCGCCGGCGCCGACATCATCGAGACCAACACGTTCAGCGGCACATCGATCTCGCAGTCGGACTACGGGCTCGAGTCGATCGTCCACGAGCTCAACGTCGAGGCGGCGCGGATCGCCAGGCGCGCCGCGGCGCGCTGGACCGCCCGCACGCCGGACCGCCCGCGCTACGTGGCCGGGGCGATCGGGCCGACCAACCGGACGCTGTCGATCTCGCCCGACGTCAACGACCAGACGTTCCGCGCGTCGACCTTCGACGCGCTCCGCGACGCCTACGCCGAGCAGGCCCGTGGCCTCATCGAGGGCGGCTGCGACCTGCTGCTTATCGAGACGATCTTCGACACGCTGAACGCCAAGGCGGCGATCGCCGCCGTCCGGCAGGTGTTCGACGAGCAGGCGGTCGAGCTGCCCCTGATGCTCTCGGTGACCATCACCGACCGCAGCGGCCGCACCCTGTCGGGCCAGACCATCGACGCATTCCGGGTCTCGGTGGCCCACGCGCGGCCCTTCTCCGTCGGCGTCAACTGCGCGCTCGGGGCGCGCGACATGCGGCCGTACCTGGCGGAGCTGGCCCGCGTCGCCGACACCTGGGTGAGCTGCTATCCGAACGCCGGCCTGCCGAACGCGTTCGGCGAGTACGACGAGCAACCCGAGGAGACGGCGGCGTTGCTGCGCGAGTTCGCGACGAGCGGCTTCGTGAACCTGCTCGGCGGCTGCTGCGGCACCACGCCGGAGCACGTCCGGGCGGTCGCCGAGGCGGTGGCGGACGTGGCGCCCCGGCCGCGCCCCGCGGCCGATGCGCCGCGGGTCACCGAGCTGAGCGGGCTCGAGCGGCTCACGGTGCGGCCCGACGGCAACTTCCTGATGATCGGCGAGCGGACCAACGTCACCGGCTCGCGCCGCTTCGCGCGCCTGATCCGCGACGAGGACTACGCCGCGGCGGCCGAGGTCGCCCTGGAGCAGGTGCGCGGCGGCGCCAACGTGGTCGACGTCAACATGGACGAGGGGATGCTCGACTCGGAGGCGTGCATGTCGCGGTTCCTGCGGCTCATCGCCACCGAGCCGGAGATCGCCCGCGTGCCGATCATGATCGACAGCTCGAAGTGGTCGGTGCTCGAGGCGGGACTGAAGTGCGTCCAGGGCAAGGGCATCGTCAACTCCATCAGCCTCAAGGAGGGCGAGGCCGCGTTCCTCGACCAGGCGCGCCGCATCCGGGGCTACGGGGCCGCCATGGTCGTGATGGCGTTCGACGAGACCGGCCAGGCGGACACCATCGACCGCAAGGTGGAGATCTGCGAGCGCGCCTACCGGCTCCTGACCGAGCGCGCGGAAGTCGCGCCCGAGGACGTCGTCTTCGACCCCAACGTCCTCGCGGTCGCCACCGGTCTGGAAGAGCACGCCGACTACGCGGTCAACTTCATCGAGGCGACGCGGCGCATCAAGGCCCGCTGTCCGGGGGCGAAGGTGAGCGGCGGCGTCAGCAACCTGTCGTTCTCGTTCCGCGGCAACGACGTCGTGCGCGAGGCCATGCACGCGGCGTTCCTCTACCACGCGGTCCGCGCCGGCATGGACATGGGGATCGTCAACGCCGGCCAGCTCGCGGTCTACGAGGACATCCCGGCGGACCTGCTGACCCACGTCGAGGACGTCATCTTCAACCGCCGCCCCGACGCGACCGAGCGGCTGGTGCGCTTCGCCGAGGGCGTGCAGGGGACCGCGCGGCAGCGCGAGGTCGACCTGCGCTGGCGCGACGCGGGGGTCGAAGAACGGCTGGCCCACGCCCTGGTGCACGGCATCGTCGATTTCATCGAGGCCGACGTGGAGGAGGCGCGGCGGCAGTCCGCCCGGCCGCTCGACGTCATCGAAGGCCCGCTGATGAACGGCATGAAGGTGGTCGGCGACCTGTTCGGGGCGGGGAAGATGTTCCTGCCGCAGGTGGTCAAGAGCGCCCGCGCCATGAAGAAGGCGGTGGCTTGGCTGCAGCCGTTCATGGAGGCGGATCAGGCCGCGGGCGCGGCGCAGGGGAAGATCGTGCTGGCGACGGTCAAGGGCGACGTGCACGACATCGGCAAGAACATCGTCGGCGTGGTGCTGCGCTGCAACCGCTACGACGTGATCGACCTGGGGGTGATGGTCCCCTGCGACCGGATCCTGCAGACCGCGGTGGACGAGGGCGCCGACCTGGTCGGGCTGAGCGGGCTGATCACGCCGTCGCTCGACGAGATGGTGCTCGTCGCGAGCGAGATGAAACGTCGCGGGATGCCGACGCCGCTCCTCATCGGCGGGGCCACGACGTCGCGGCAGCATACGGCGGTCAGGATCGCGCCGGCGTTCGACGGGAGCACGGTCCACGTGGTCGACGCCTCACGCGTGGTCGACGTCGTTTCCGGCCTGTTGAGCCCGGAGCGCCGGGCCGGCTTCGACGCCGACAACCGCGCCGACCAGGCGCAGTTGCGCGAGCGGTTCGCCCGGCGCGGGGAGCGGAAACTGGCGACCTGGGCCGAGGCGCAGGCCAATCCGTTCCGCACGGACTGGGAGGCGGTCGACCTGCCGGTCCCCGCGTTCACCGGGCGCCGGACGGTCGAGGCGGCCCTCGACGAGCTCGCGCCGTACATCGACTGGACGTTCTTCTTCGCGGCGTGGGAGCTCAAGGGGCGCTTTCCGGCCATCCTCGACGACCCGGCGCGGGGCGCGGCGGCGCGGGAGCTCTACGAGCATGCGCAGGAGCTGCTGGCGGAGATCGTCGCCGCGCGCAGCCTGACCGCGCGCGGCGTGTACGGCTTCTGGCCGGCGACGACTGACGGGGACGACGTGGTCCTTCACGATCCGGCCGGGTTCGCCGCGACCGGCGGCGCCTCGGAGATCGTCCGCTTCCCCATGCTGCGCCAGCAGGAGTCGTTCGGCGACGACCGGCCGTACCGCTCGCTCGCCGACTTCATTGCTCCTCGCGGGCTGGGGCTGACCGACCACGTCGGGGCGTTCGCCGTCACCGCCGGGGTCGGCGTCGAGGAACTCGTGCGGCGGTACGAACGGGACCACGACGACTACCGCGCCATCATGGTCAAGGCGCTGGCCGACCGGCTGGCCGAGGCGTTCGCGGAGCTGCTCCACGCGCGCGTCCGCCGCGAATGGGGCTACGCCACCGGGGAGGCGCTCTCCAACGAAGACCTCGTCGCCGAGCGCTACCGCGGCATCCGGCCCGCGTTCGGCTACCCCGCCTGCCCGGATCACAGCGAGAAGTTCAAGCTGTTCGATCTGCTGGAAGCGCGGGCGGCCGGCCTCGACCTGACCGAGAGCGCCGCGATGACGCCGGCGGCCAGCGTCAGCGGCCTCTACTTCGCCCATCCCGGGTCGCGGTACTTCACCGTCGGCCGCATCGGAGCGGATCAGGTGGCCGCGTACGCCGCCCGCAAGGGGCAGGCGGTCGACGAGGTCGAGCGCTGGCTGGCCGGCAACCTCGCCTACGATCCGGCGAGCGCCCCCGCCGCGGTCGCCGCGGGCTGACCTCATGCACGACCTCGGCGTGCTCCGCGACCTGGCGATCATCGCCGGGCTGGCGCTGCCGGTCGTCGCGCTGGCGCATCGCCTGCGCCTTCCTCCTCTCGTCGGCTTTCTCGTCGCGGGCGTCTTCATCGGGCCGTCCGGCATCGCCCTGATTCCAGAGCCGGAGGCGGTGGCGGCGCTGTCGGAGATCGGCGTCGTGCTGCTGCTGTTCGAGATCGGCCTCGAGCTGTCGCTCTCCGACGTGCTGCGCCGGGGACGTTCGGTGCTCGTGGCCGGCGGGGGGCAGATGGCCGGGATGCTCGCGCTGGCCGTCGCGGCCGGGGCGGTGCTGGACCTGCCGGTCGGACGGGCGCTCTTCTACGGCGCGCTGGCCGCCATGTCGTCGACCGCGGTGGTGACCAGGGCATACGCGGACCGCGGCGAGCTCGACACGCCGCACGGGCGGGAGGCGGTGTCGATCCTGCTGTTTCAGGATCTCTGCATCGTTCCGATCCTGGCGCTGCTGCCGCTGCTCGCGGCGCCCGGCGGCGGGCCGGGCATGTCCGCGTTCTGGATGCAGATGCTGGTCAGCCTCTGCGCGATGGTGGCGCTCGTGGTCGGCGGGCGCCTCGTGGTGCGCTGGACGCTCGACCGGGTCGTGGCGCTGCGAAACCGTGATCTTTTCACGCTCTGCGTCGGCTTCTTCGCCATCGGCACCGCCCTCGTGAGCGCCGCGGCCGGGTTCTCGCTGGCCATCGGGGCGTTCCTCGCAGGGCTGATCATCTCGGAGTCGGAGTACGGCCAGCAGGCGCTCTCCGACGTCATCCCCTTTCGGGCGCTGTTCAGCGGCGTCTTTTTCACGTCGATCGGCATGCTGCTCGATCTGTCGCTGGTTCTGCAGCGGCCGGTCGTCGTCGTGGGAGCGGCGTTGCTGATCGTGGCGGTGAAGACCGTGGTCGCGACCGGCGCGGTCGTGCTGCGTGGCCGACCGGTCGACACCGGGCTCAGGACCGGCCTGGGCCTGGCGCAGGTCGGGGAATTCTCGTTCGTGCTGGCCGCCGCCGGTCTCCCGCTCGGCCTGTTCGCCGGCGACGACTACCAGACGTTCCTTGCGGTCGCCGTGCTCTCGCTCATGGCGACGCCGTTTCTCATCGGGTCGGCCCAGCGCATGGCCGAGTCGGCCGCGACGCTGACCGCGGGCATCGACCGGCGCGCGGCCGGCGGCGGTGCGGACCGCGACGACGACCTCGCCGCCGCCGGCTGTCGCGATCATGCCGTCGTCGTCGGCTACGGCGTCGCGGGGCGGTACCTTGCTCGCATGCTGCAGGCCGCGGGGATTCGGTGCGCGGTCATCGATCAGAACCTGCAACTCGTGCATCAGGCGCACGCCGACGGACTGCCGGCCGTCTATGGCGACGGCACGCGGCACGCGCTGCTCGAGCGCGTCGCGGGCGCGCACGCCCGGATCGTCGTCTTCGCCATCCCGTCGTCGATGGAGGAGCGGCGCGGCGTGGCCGCGGCCCGCGAGCTGGCGCCGGCGGCGCGGATCGTCGTCCGCACCCGCTACGTGCGCGCCCTCGACGACCTCGAGCGGCTGGGCGCCGACGCGGTGGTCGTCGAGGAGTTCGAGGCGTCGCTGGAGCTGTTCAAGCGCGCCCTCGAAGGCTACGAGATTCCCGCCGGCCGCATCGCGCACGAGCTGGACGCGGTGCGCAGCGAGCACTACGGGCTGCTCCGCGGCACCGCAGCGCCCGACCTCACCCTCGACACCCTCCGGCATCTCGGCATCCACGATGCGCTGGAGCTGGTCGAGGTCGAAGCCGGCTCGCCGGCGATCGGGGAGAACGCGCGGACGCTCGACCTGCGGCGGCGGACCGGTGCTATCCAGGTGGCGGTGGTGCGGGACGGCGTGCCGATCTACCGGCGCGACGACGCGTTCCGTTACGCGCCGGGCGACACCGCGGTCCTGGTGGGCGACCGGGAGTCACTGGCCGCGGCGGCAGCCTTGTTTCGTGGCGGCACTCGCTGACCGGCAGCGTGCACTCTTCGATTCGCGTCGGTCGATCCACTCGCGGAGCGCCTCGTTGATCCGTGTCTGCCATCCGCGTCCGCCGGCCTTGCAGTGGTCGATGACCTCTCGCGACGGACGATATGGTAGTAGACACTCCGGGCGCAGCGACGGGTGGCCGGCCACGGCGGACGGTTGCCCCGGCGAACTTCTCCGGCGAGCCGTCCACGGAGAGGTCCGGAGCGGTGTCCCGATCGAAATCGCGGTCCGTAGAGCGCTCGTTCCCGGTCATTGGCTTTCCTCATGCTGATGATCCGATACCTGCCGCGGCGCGGCGTCCAGACGAGGATCACCATCCGCGCTGGCGAGAAAAGCCGACGGTGACTTAATCGCGACGGTCCTTCCCGTACGGGAGGACGTGCCCTTCGGGAACGCTGCGGTCCGCCTTCATCTCCTCCCACTCGTCGAGCGACCGCGGCCAGTCGCGCTTGAGCAGGCGCGACATGGCGCGGTCGGCGAGTAACCTGCCGCCGGTCTGGCAGGCGGGGCAGTAGTTCGATTCGTCGCTCGCGTAGACGATGCGCTGGACGGGCGAGCCGCAGGCGGGGCAGGGTTTGCCGTAGCGGCCGTGGACGGCCATCCCGGGGTGGAAGGCGGTGACCGTCTCGGGGAACCGGTCGCCGGTCTCCTGCCGCAGCCGCTCGGTCCAGGCCCGCAACGTGTTCTGCGTCGCCTCGTGCAGCCGGGCGATCTCCGCCTCCGTCATGCGCCCCGTCAGCTTGAGCGGCGACAGGCCGGCGGCGTGCAGGATCTCGTCGGAGTAGGCGTTGCCGATGCCGGAGAAGAAGCGCGGGTCGGTGAGGCTCCGCTTGAGCGTGTGGTTCTCGCGCACGAGCGCGTCCCGGAACGCGGGGAGGTCGGCCGCGAGGACGTCGATGCCGCCCCGGTCATGCTCCCGCAGGCCGTCGCGTCCGGCGACCAGGTGCAGCGCGGCGCGCTTGATGGAGCCGGCCTCGGTCAACAGCAGCGTGCCGCCGGCGAAGTCGAACGCCGCGAGACCGAGCTTCCGCGGGATCCGGGTCCCGCGGTCGCGCCACCGGAGCCGGCCGGCGATCATCAGGTGCAGGACGAGGAAGAGGTCGCCGGACAGACCGGCGACGATCCGCTTGCCGAGACGCTCCACGGTGCGCACCGTCCGTCCTTCCGCGCTGTCGAGCGGCGGGGTGACCGAGCGGAGCACGAACGGACGCAGCAGCCGGATACGCTCGATTCGCTGTCCGACGACCCGTGTCGCGAGGCAGTCGACGTAGACCTCGACGTCCGGAAGCTCCGGCATATGTGCAGTGTATGATGCTCGCGCGATTCGGCATGGAGTACCAGATCCGGCAGTACGGGCTGCAACAGGGCGCGCTGGAAATCGAGTACATCGAGGAATATTTCGGCGAGTTCCAACGCAGGAAGACGGCCACCGAGGTGATGCGCCGCCTGGGCGAACGCGACCACCAGATCCTGATGGCGGAGGCGCCGCTGCCGGACGATCCCGCGACGGTCGTGCCGGTCGCCTACAAGGTCTCGCACGAGATCCGGATGCACGAGAGCGAGCCGAAGCTGGTCGACCTGGTCGAACGGCTCCGCCCCTCGGTCGAGTTCCGGGACCGCAAGGTGCTGTACAGCTGGATCGGCGGCACCCGCCGCGACTGGCGGGGCCGGGGCTTCTTCCGGGCGCTGACCGAGGAGCAGGAGGCGTGGGCCCACGACAACGGGTTCGCCGAGATCGTCGTCAAGACGAAGAACCGCCTCTACGGCATGCGCGGCACCCTGGACCACCTCGAGTTCAACGTGATCAAGTTCGAGCCGGACGGCGCGGACAACCGGGAGTCGAAGGTCTACCTGAGCAAGCGGATCGGCCTGGAGGTGCTCGACCGGCACCGCAGCCGGCGGCAGGTGGTGCGGTCGGCGTAGCGTTCGCCGCGTTCCGCGCCGAGTTCCGGACCCCCGCTGTGCGAAGCCGCGGGCTCCGGTGCTCCGGTCGCACGCCTTCCGCCAACGGCGCCTCGTGCCGCGCGCGTTGCCCGCGCGAGGGCACGATGGCGCCGTGCCGCGTCGGGTGGACTGCCAGTGTCGATCAACCGCATCCGAATCGCGACCGTCGACGACCCGCACCTGGACGACTTCCGCGTTGTCTCCGACCCGGCGCTGATGCGCGACCGCGGCCTCTTCGTCGCCGAGGGGCGGCTGGCGGTGGAGCGGCTGCTGGCGTCGCGCTTCCGCACGCGGGCGCTGCTGGTCATCGACAACGCGCTGGAGGGGTTGGAGCCGGCCCTGACCGCCCGCGGGGACCGCCGGGAGGTCGACGTCTACGTCGCGGACTCTGCGCAGCTACGGCTGCTGACCGGTTTCCGGTTTCACCGCGGCTGCCTCGCGCTGGGCGAACGTCCCTCGTCCGGGTCCGAGGACGCCGAGTTGACGCCGCCGGAGCCGGGGCGACCGCTCGTGGTTCTCGACGGGGTGTCGGATCCGGACAACGTCGGCTCGATCTTCCGCAACGCCGCGGCCTTCGGCGCCGCGGGGGTCGTTCTGTCGCCGACCTGTGCGGACCCGCTCTACCGCAAGGCGATCCGCACGTCGATGGGGACGACCCTGCAGCTTCCGTTTCGGGTAGCGGCGGAGTGGCCGGGCATCCTGGAGCGGATCCGTGCCGCGGGGGCGTGCGTGGTCGCCCTCACCCCGCGGGAACCGGCCACCGAAATCGAGACGTTCGTCCGTCGCGGCTGCGAAGCGGGGGTCGCTCTGCTGCTCGGCAACGAAGGGGACGGCGTGAGCCGGGCCGCGCTCGACCTGTGCGACGAGCGGGTCAGGATCGACATCGAGCCGGCCGTCGACTCGCTCAACGTGGCGAACGCGTCGGCGATCGCCCTGCAGCGGGTCCGCGCCGTCACTCCGCCGGAAGCCGTACCTCGCGATGGCGGAAGCAGCCGACCAGGTGGTCGTTGACCATGCCGGTGGCCTGCATGTGGGCGTAGCAGATGGTCGGGCCGACGAAGGTGAATCCCCGCTTTCGGAGCTCCCGGCTCATCGCGTTCGAGGCGGGCGTCTGCGCCGGCACCTCCTCCAGCTTCGTCCAGGCGTTCTGCGTCGGGCCGCCGTCGACGAACCGCCAGACGTACTCGTCGAAGCTGCCGAATTCCTCCTGCACGGCGAGGAACGCGCGGGCGTTGTTGATGGCCGACTCGATCTTCAGCCGGTTGCGGACGATCCCGGCGTCGGCCAGCAGGCGCTCGACGTCGCGCGGCCCGTAGCGCGCCACCGCCCGCGGGTCGAACCGGTCGAAGGCGGCGCGGTACCCCTCCCGCCGGCGGAGGATGGTCAGCCAGCTCAGTCCCGCCTGCGCCCCTTCGAGCACCAGCATCTCGAAGAGGCGGCGGTCGTCGTGCAGCGGCACGCCCCACTCCCGGTCGTGGTACGAGACGTACAGCGCGTCGGATGTGGCCCACGGGCACCGCGCGGGCGACGGCGGGGTCATGGAGCCGCCGCCGACTCGCCGCGGGCGAGGCGTGCCCTGGCCTCTTCGACCGCCCGGTGGAACACGAAGAGGGCGTCCGCGTTCTCCTGGTCGTCGGTGAAGTTGTAGGTGCGCCCGCCGCGGACCCTGAGCCGGAGGTTGTGCGCCATGTAGTCGACGGCGAACTCGTCGAGTCCGTCGAGTCCGACCTCGAACGCGTCGTCGTCGTCGGTTTCGTAGACGATCCCGGCGGTGCTGGCCACGAGATGTCCCTCGCAGTCGCCGAAGCGGTGCTTGTGAACGACGGGAATACGCTGGTCCAGCCGGACCTGCCGGAAGCGCACGTCGACGGTCGTCAGTTCGCCGATGATCTCCACATTCTCCGCGTGGCCCTCGTAGCCGGGGGCCGAAACGTTGATGCGGCGGCGTCCGGGCTCTACGTCGTACGACTCGAACGGCGTCGTGCCGGCGTAGCGGCGGTCGATGAAGACCTCCGCGCCCTCGACGTCGCTCGTCACGCGCAGCACGATCGCAGGCGCCGGCGCCGCGGCCGGCTCCGGTTCGGGTTCCGGCTCCGGTTCGGGTTCCGGCTCCGGCTCCGGGGCGAGCGCTGCGGCCGGTTCGCGCTCCGGGGCGGCCGAAGCGGCGGGAGCGGGCCGGGCCGGGGCCGGCGCCTCCGCGGCGGCGCGGCGCCCGGCATCGTCGGACGGCGCCTGGAACCGCGACACGTACACGTAGTAGCCCGCGCCGGCGGCCAGGGCGATCAGGGTCAGGACGTACAGCCATCCCCGCCGCGAGCGGGGGGGCGGTGGTTCGGGTTCGTTCAGCAGAGGCATCCGATCATGCTATTAGATCAGGGCGAGGTGTGCAGGATGCAGTCCGGGGCAGCGCTCACGCTGCTGCATGCGGTTCACCCGGACGGTGCGCACGCGGGAGGGTGCAGATGAGATTCCGCGCAGTGCTCACGCTGCTGGTCTGGCTGGCCGCGGTCCCCGCGACGGCCGGGCAGGCCGGCGAGCCGTTCGTCACCCCGCTCACGCTCGAGGAGATGAGCGGCAAGCAGGCGGTCTTCGAGACGGATCTGGGAGCGATCGCCGTCGATCTGCGCCCCGATCTCGCGCCCAACCACGTCGGCCTCGTGATGCAGCTCGCGGGGGAGGGCCACTTCGACGGCACCACCTTCCACCGCATGGTGCGCCACGGCATCGTCCAGGGCGGCGATCCGCTGACCGCCGATCCGGAGCGGGCGGCCGAGTACGGCCGGGGCGGTCTGGGCCTGGTCGCCGCCGAGTTCAGCGACGCCCGGCACGTGCGGGGCACGGTCTCGGCGGTGCTGGTGCCCGGACAGCCGGGCAGCGGCGGCTCGCAGTTCTTCATCTGCGTCGTCGACCAGCCGGGGCTCGACGGCCGGCACACCATCTGGGGGCAGGTGGCCGACGGCATGGACGTCGTCACCCGCATCTCCGAGACCCCGGTCGACGCCGAGGGCCGCGCCGCCGAGCGCGTCGTGGTGCACCGGGTGCTCATCCGCGACAAGCCGCCGCCCGAGATCCCGCCGTTCACCGCGGAGACCGACGCCGAGCTGGCCGCCTTTCGGGCCGTGCTCGACACCACCCACGGGCGCATCGCGATCGACCTGTATCCGGACCGCGCGCCGAACCACGTCCGCAACTTCCTGCGCCTCGTCGACGCCGGCGTCTACGACGGCATCGCGTTCCACCGCGTCGTGCCCGGCTTCGTCATCCAGAGCGGCCACCTGCCGACCCGCCGCGAGCCGCTCACCGACCGCCAGCAGCGGTTCGTGCAGAACCTGCAGCCGGAGTTCAACGCCACGCGGCACGTGCGCGGCATCGTGTCCATGGCGCGGCTCGACGACCCGGCGAGCGCGTCGACGTCGTTCTTCGTCGTGACCGCCGCGGCCCCGGCCCTCGACGGCGTCTACACCGTGTTCGGCGTCATCGTGGAGGGGCTCGACGTGGTCGACCGGATCGAGGCGGTCCCGACCGACGGGGAGACGCCGGTGGAGCGGGTGGAGATCATCGACGCGGAGGTGGTGCGGAGGTAGCGGCGGCAGTGTGAAGGGACCGTAACGGGAGGCAGAAGGCGCGGTCACAGCGATGACGCGGACTCGACGGTGGGACGTTGCGGATCACTTGCAGACCGACGCGATCGTCGCACCGCGGCGTTTCGCAGTCTCCAGGTATGCGGCGTCGTAGCTGCTGAGTACGTAACGCCGCGCCAAGGCCAAGGTCCGCGCGTCGTCCTGGTCGTGGTCGGTGACGAGCGGCAGGATGCGGAGGCGGTTCACGTGATGCTGCGTCGCGCCCGCATCGATGCGTCCTCTCCGCTCGGCGACGATCAGGACGTTGCGCATCTCGTGCCAGAAGATCCCTGGCACGACGCCGGTCTCATCGGACAGCCGATCCATCACCGCGTCAGCCCGGGCGCTACCCTTTTCGTCCCGCAGGCACCACGCCGCGGCCACCGACGCATCGATGACGACCGCCATCAGGCCCGGCCCTCGTCGCGCGCGCGTCGGACTTCCTCGCGCGACAGAGTCCCCGGCCTCCGGTCGCGCTCCCGGAACATGGCGCCGCCGACGAGGCGGACAACGAGCTCCCGGAGCGTGGCGCAACCGTCGTGAAACTCGTTCTGGTTGACCCGCACGTACCGCCACGGCGCGCCCGTGGCGGCGCTCACGCGCCGACACCACTCCCGCATCGCGCCGTCCTTCTCGCGGGTGCCCTCCCAGACGCGGCCCTTGGTTTCGATGATCCAGTTCACCGCTTCGTCGTCGGCCTGCTGGACGGCCACCCAGTCGGGGTAATAGAAGCCGACGGCGCCGCTCGCCTTCAGATAGTCGACGCGGAACGTCGTGCCCGACGCCCCCTGCTCGGTCGTGCCGAGCGCGGCGAAGCGCAGCACGTCGGCGGCGCGGTCCAGGAACTCCGCGAAGCGGCGCTCGAAGTTGTTGTAGGTGGCCACGAAGTTGAAGACGGTTTTCCCGGCCTCCAGAGGCGGCAGGTCGCGCCGCCAACTGAACGGCTTCGTCTCGGACAGCCGGAAGTCGGCCCGCTCGAACTCCACCGTGCGCCGCTCGATGGTGAGCTCGGCGATCCGGCGGGCCAGGTACTTGGCGATGCCCTCCCGCATTTCGAGTCGCCCCAGGTGCGAGCGCACGCTCTCGTCTTCCAGGTCGATCTCCCGGCCGAAACAGCGGTGTGTCACGTAGTCCCGCACCACCGGGTACAGCTCGGCGAAGCGATTGGTGAGACCGGCCGGTTCTGCGACCAGGTTGGTGACGCCGGCCAGCAGCTCCTGCGCGGGTGACAGCGCCGCCGCCACGTCGTCCTGATGCACCTCCGTCTCGGTGGTCGCGAAATCCATCTGCAAACGGATACGATACGGCTCGGCCAGCTCCTCCTGATCGAAGATCGGGTCGAGCGAGCGTCCGTTCAGACGCGACAGCTTGCGGACGTCGTACAGCAGGCTCGGCTTCGTGATCGGAATCCTGATGTCGTAGTTCAGTCGTTCCCGCACCGGTTCGATGGTGATCGGCAGCGGGGGTGTCGTACGGGTGCTCGCAACACCGACGCCCTCGGCTTCCAATTGCTCGTGGAGCACCCGCAGCAGGTTGCGCGTGCCGAGCACCTCCAAGGTCTGGGTCCGATCCGGACTCACCCGCCGCATGGGCCGCAGCCCGCGGCCGATCACCTGCTCGGGGAGAATCGGTGCCCTGGCGGTATAGGGCCGCAACCCCAGCACCACTGTCACGTTGCGCACGTCCCAGCCCTCGCGCAGCATCATCACGCTGACGATGACCTTGATCCGGCTCTGCGGGTCGTCGATGTCCCGCGCCGCCTGCCGCGCCCGGTCGAGATCGCCCTTGCGTACTTCGCCCGTGTTGTCGGTGTGGAGGACGAGCACCTCGGACTTCGTGAACCCGAACTCCGGGGTCTTCCACAGGTGCTCGCCCAGGGCGTCGGCGTAGACGTTCTTCTCCGCCATGATGAAGAGCACGGGCCGGACGCCGAGCTTCCCGTACGCCCGCCGGTGCTCCTTCCAGCGCCGCACGGCGGCCTGCAGCCAGGAGCTGTACTTCTCGGCGACGTTCGCCTTCGTGACCCCGTCCGGGTCTTCGGCCGGCTGCGTCCGGTCCGCTTCGGGGGTGACGATCAGCGGCGCCTTGACGATCCGATCCTCCACCGCCTGGGCCAGCGGATAGTCCATCACCGTCCAGGGAAAGTACGTGCCGTTCTGGTCCTCCGGCGTGGCCGAGAAGTCGAGCCAGGCGGCGAGACCGTGGGGCAGCGTGTCGTGGATGGCGAGCAGCGACCGGCTCCAGGCCAGCTCCTCGTCGTGCACGTGGTGGGCTTCGTCGTTCATGACGACGAGGTTGTCGAGCGACTTCACCCGGTCCAGCATGGAGCGCTGGCCGGAGGCGGCGAGGTCCTGCGCCGGCTTCGGCCCCAGGATCGCCTCGACGGCGTTCGCCGGCGTCCACTGCGCGTCGCGCGACTCGTAGAGCTGGTGGATGTTGGTGAGGAAGAGATTCCCGGATGTGTCCGGCTCCGCGGACTCGCCGCGCAGGATCACCTTCTGCGAGAAGCCGCCCTTCCACTCCGGAGGGATCAACGGCAGCGCGTGGAAGATCCGGTTGTTCGCGAAGTCCTTCTCCAAGCGCTGGTACACGATGACGTTCGGCGCCACGATTAGGAAGTTGGTGGAGAGTTCCGAGCCGGGCACGCGCTGCCGGTGGAAGCGGGACCAGACCACCGCCATCGCCATTGCCCAGGTCTTGCCCGAGCCGGTCGCCATCTTGAAAGCGAAGCGGCGCAGGTCCTTGGGCGGCAGATCCTGCACGCCGTCCCTGTCCAGTTCCGGCACGTAGCGGCGAAGTTGCCGGCGGCCGTCCATCACAGTCTGGAACTCGACGTTCTGCGAAACCAGGTCCTTCCGGTAGATTGCGCCGTGGGCTTCGATAAGCGCCTTCGCATCGCGCAGGCCGGCGACCTCCACCAGCCACGCCAGGGTCTCGATCGCCTCGCGCTGGCAGAAGTGATACCGGAACGGCGCATCGAAGCCCGCGACCTCGTGATCCTCGTCGAACCAGTAGGCGAACAGGCGCCGCGTGACGTCCGAGGCGCCCGCGTAGCCGCCGTCGCGCCAGGAGTCCACGGCGGCGCGGATCTTCGGCACGAGCAGCAGCCGGCTCGGTCGGCGGCCGGAGTCGTCCACCCGCCAGCCGGTGGGGACGGCTTCGTCCTTGACCAGATACGACGCGGGCCGCTCCCACGGGCAGCGGTTCGGGATCTCAGGCAGGTCCCGGTCGTAGGCGATTACCGCCTCAGCCATCGTGGTGCCCCTCGTCGAGTTCCTGCTCACTCAAGCCGTTCGCCAACAGATACTGCCGGATGCGTTCGACGAACTCCCACGCCCGCCGGCACTCGATCCGGGATTCCTCGGCATTGAAGGAAATTTCCGCGTCGTAGTCTGCCACCAGGCGATCATCGGAACTCTTGCCCAGATACTTCGACCAGGGTTCTTCGATTCGCAGTGAACGAACAAGGTGTTTCCCGAACATGCGTCTGACGCCGGCATGACTCGACGTCGTCACGTCATGCACCAGCAGGGCGGCCTTGGCGGCGTGCAGAATCGCGTAGTACGCTCTGGACACCGCGTCCTCGGGATAATCTTCTCGCGACAGAAGATCGGCCGCCTGCAGTGATCGGGTGGATCGACGCCACTCCGCCAGGACGACGTCGCGATTCACAGGACCGACACCCCTTCGCGCTCCACCGCCTGCTGGAAGGGGTAGCCGCGTCGTTTCCGGTCTTCCCACTCTTCCTCCGTATAGGCGAGAATCGACGGCACGGCGTCGGACGTCGCCGCCAAGTCGTACCCGATCTCCCGCAAGGGGACCTTGAGGCGATCAGTTCCGTCCTTGACCACGAGAAGTATGTCGAGATCGCTGTCTTCACGGGCGTCGCCCCGCGCCTTCGATCCGTAGATCACCATGCGCGTGACTACGCCGGGATGGCGCGTCCGGAGCGCGTTCCGGTATGCGTCCAGCCAGACCTGCTCTTCGGGCTCGAGAGCCAACATGTTCACACCTCCACGTCGTATGCCTGCGACGTGTCGTTGCCGAAAACGTCGATCACCTTGACCAGCACCCGGTACCGGCCCGGCCGCTCGTAGACCTGCGGATCGGACGCGAGGGACAGCGTCCGGTCCTTGCGCGTGCGGTAGGCGACCCACCCTTGCATGAACGTGTCGTTGCGGAAGTCCCAGTCCACCGCCCAGTAGTCGATGTAGTCCGACCACTTCTGAGTCTTGCCGCGCACGTCGTCCGGGATGAGCTCCGCGTTGGGAATGACGAAATCCGTGAGCGTCACCTGTGCGGCGTGCTTCTTCGGCTTCCCGATCCGGGCTTCCAGGTAGGCCAGCTCGAAGAAGCGCACGTCGCCCTTGTCGGCAGCCTGCTGCTCCATCACCTCGCGGGGAATCTGCAGGAGCAGCAAGCTCACGCCGCGCGCCCTGGCCGACTGGTGCATCAGGCCGCCCTCGCGGACTTCGTTGTTCGGCCCCGCCAAGCCCATCTCCCACTCCCAGCCGAGGACGTGGAGGACCTTCCGCTTGAGAGCGACGCATTCGTCCACCGCGGCGTCGATCTCGCCGATGGTAACCGGCGCATCCACCGCACCGATGTGGATCATCGCGTCGCCCTTCTTGCCGTGCAGGTGGACCATTCCGGCCAGCGGCCGGGCGCCGTAGAGCTTGAGGATGAACGCGAGGTACTCGTATAGCGCCTGTTCCGTCAGAGACTTATCGTCACGTCCGCCGAACGTCACTCCATGCCAGTACTGGCGCTCGTACTTGCCGAGGTTCAATACCTCGAAGGGTCGGCAGTTCTCAATGTCCAGTAGCCGCTTACGAATCGTGTGCGTCGAGAAGCGACCAACGTCGCATGTAATCCAGCGCCGGCCGAGCTTTTCAGCGCCGGCCGCAGTCGTGCCAGAACCTCCGAAGAAGTCTGCTACGAGCGCGTTCGGCCTTGATGCGACTTCAATGACCCTTTGCAGAAGCGCTTCAGAGTTTTCCGTCGGATACGCGGTCATGAACGAGTAGCCTGGGATGTCTGTCCAATTCGAGTTCAAAGGCTTTACTGAACTTTCCTCGACCCAGTACTCGGGCTTGCCAGACCTGGGATTGAGTCTGACTTTTCCATCTGCAATCTTCTCGTCGATGGTCGTCTGCGAAAACTTGAAGTGCTTGCCCGGCGGAGGATAAAAGATTTCTCCAAATATTCGGCGCTCCGGTGGACGCCTGACGCCCGACGAGTCATCCATGTGGCGCCAGAATCCCGGCCTCGTTTCCGCCCTCGGGATTAGCGTGTTCGCGAATCGAGCTTTATCGGTTCGGAAGTATAGAAACAATGAGTCGGTCGCGAGGGGGATTGAGACACGTCCCTGACCTGTAACGTTCTTGAAAATTCGTTTCACGGTGATCTCGTTCTGAAATGAATCCCGACCAAAGACCTCATCTGCAATGAGTTTGACGCTGTGGCTCCAGTACTGATCGAACCTAACGAAGATCATGCCGCTTGGCTGGAGGAGATCACGCATTAGAACGAGTCGATCTCGAATCCATGTCATGAAGGACGGCACGCCGCCGCGCCACGCGTTCCTGTACGCCACCTCCTCAGTCATCGAAGTCTCTTTCTCAAATCCGGTGTCACCGTCTCCAAGAGATACTGTGGCTACCTGGTTGACGCCGGTAAAGAAAGGTGGATCAATGTAGATGACGTCAACCTTTCCGGCGAATTTCTCCAGCAGCGACCCCATCACCAGCAAGTTGTCGCCCCAGATGAGCTTGTTCCTCCAGCCTTCTTCGAAGGTGTCTCCTTCGTTGCCCTCGTAGACGTCGAAGAGCGTGCTCTGCACAGAGTCCTTTTTCGCCTCACGCGTGGCCCGGCTCTCGTTGACGGTTTCAATGACCTGGAACGGCAGACTGACCGCGGCGTCTCCTTGAGCGTGCCGTCCTCATTGTACTTGCCGGGCCAGACCAGCTCGGTCTTCGTGACGTCGATCTTCGCCATCTATCGTGTCTCCGGCGTGTGCTTCAGGCCTGCGTGTCCGTTGGCGTCCCGCGGTTGCGCTGCCCGGCGCCGCGCGGTGACTTCGAAGTCGGCAAACGTCATTTCGGATGCTCCTGGTGCCCCGATGATACCCTCTGCATGGCACAGCGTCCGGAGGTCGCACTCCCGGCAGATCACGGCGTCGGGCGGCGTCGTGACGGCGAAATCGCCGGCCTGGATGCGGCGGACGGTGTGGTCGAAGTGCCGGCCCGCCTCCCCCACCCGTTCCGGGCGGTACGGCAGCGTCAGCAGCGCGTCTTCCTTGCGCGGCTCCGAGGTCCAGTAGAGCAGCAGCCGGTCCACGCGCCGGCCGCGCCGGCGCTCGAGGATGTGCGCGTAGGTGCAGAGTCGCCGCTCGTAGGCGGCGAGCAGTTCGGGGTTCGTCATCGGGCGCGGCGACGTCTTGAAGTCCAGCAGCTCCAGCCTGCCGTCGCCGCCGATCAGCAGGTCCACCTTCCCGGCGAGGATGTAGCCGTTCTTCTCCAGCGAGACGTCGACTTCGGTCTCGACGATTCGCCGCATCTCGTTCTGGTTCTGCCGGTAGTAATGGAGCACCTGCGCGAACGCGGATTCCTTTGCCCGGCCGCCGATGGGTTGCACGTCGGAGAGAGACAGGAAGCGGAACGTCCGCTCGAACAGGTCGCGGACGTCCGTCTCGCCGAGCGTGTCGAGCCGCCCGTCGAGCGCGATGCGGTGGATCTCTTCGATGGACTGGTGCACGAGCAGACCGAAGAAGATCACCGCGGAGCGCGAGGGCGTGAAGTCGTACTCGCGGAAGAACTGGTACTGCCGCGGACAGGTCTCGTAGATCCGGAGGTCGCCGGTGAAGCTGTAGGTCTTCTTGACCGGCGCGCGTTCGCGGCAGGCGAAGCGCTGCGCGGCCAGCCGCTCCCGCTGCGCGTAGGGCCATTGCGGGAGTCCCTGCCAGACGGCGGCGAAGTGCTCCCGGGGCGGCTCGTGCGCGGTGAGCACCAGCACGTTCCGCGGCCGCGAGAAGGCGACGTAGTGCAGCCGCATCCGGTCGAAGAGGGTGATGCGGCTCTGGGGTTCGAACGGCGGCCGGTGATGGAACGGGCCGAGGTCGCGGTCGATCCGCTTGGGGCTGGAGAGCCGCGTCGAGAGCGATCCGACGGCGACGACGGGAAACTCCAGTCCCTTCGCCTGGTGGATCGTCATCACCTGCACGTGGCCGGCCGGGAAGGGCCGGTCCGGATCCTCGTACTCGTTGATGCCGCCGTCGTGAAGGAGGCGCAGGAAGCTGGCGAAGAAGTGGAACCGGATGAATTCGCGGTTCCGGTGGGTGACGACCGTGTAGTGGTAGTAGCTCTGGAAGACGTTCAGAAGTTGCGAGAAGACGGCCAGGTTGCGCGCGGTGTTCTCGTCGCGGACGGCGCTCCGGAACGGCTCCAGCGCCAGCAGGCGATAGAAATAGTCGGCCGGGCGCAGATCCAGCGTCTCGCTCTCCCGCAGGGCCGCGATGTCGCCGGTCCACCGTTGGAGCGCGCGGGCCAGCGGATGCGGGTCGCCGAACTGTCTGCCCAGGTGGACGATGGCGTCGTCCACGTACCGCGCCAAGTGCGCCACCGCGCCCCCGACCTTTCCGCGCCCGGCGCCGTGCCAGCCGAACAGGACCGCGTAGCAGGCGACCAGCCGGCGGACCGCCAGTATCTCGAAGAATGCCCGCGCCCGTGGGCAGAACGCGGGGATGCCTCTCGCCTCCAACGCTTCCAGGTACGGGCCGCTGTGCTCCTCGCGAACGCTGTGCAGCAGCAGGGCCACCTGGGCGTAGTCGGTGATGACGCCGTTCTCCTTCAGGAACGCCGCCAGGTCGGCGAACCGGCCGGCCTCGTCGCGGCGGTCGCGCCCCCAGATGCCGATGACGGCCGGGTAATCCGGGTGCAGTGCCCGCGCATCGGCTTCGATCGTCTTGTCGTGGCGAAACGGCACGCCCTGCGGACTGGACCAGTCGGCCGCGGCCATCCAGCGGTCGTAACGCTCCACGATCGCCCGGTGGGAGCGGTAGTTGGTGGTCAACCTGACGGTGGCGCACGCGGGGACCCGTTGCGGGAACTCCAGGATGTTGCGGACGGTGGCGCCGCGGAATCGGTAGAGGCTCTGGTCTTCGTCGCCGACCACGCACAGGTTCCCGCGCGCCCCGGCCAGCTTCAGCAGGATCTGTTCCTGGACGTAGTTGGTGTCCTGGTACTCGTCCACCAGCACGTAGTGGAGGTCCCGGGTGACGGCGGCGGCGATCTCCGGATCGGCCAGCAGATCGTGCACCGTCCGCTGCAGGTGGGCGAAGTCGATGCGGTTCGCGTCGAGCAGGGCCTGCTCGTATCGCTGGCAGGCGGTGCCGATGTGGTTGAGGAAGGGGTCGCCGGAAGTCACCAACCGATCGAGATCGATCAACTCCTCGGTCATCCTGTCGAAGTACCCGCGCGCGCCCGCGATGGCCGTCCAGCGCGTCTTCCAGCGGGTGAGGTAGAGGCCGTCCTCGGGTGCGCCGACGATTCGTCGAAGTGCTCGAAGATGAAGAGGAGCTGGGTCATTTCGTCCAGCGTCTCGAAGTTGTGCCCGAGCCCGGTCCGGTGGCGGTGGCGGGTGAGTACCTGATGGCAGTAGGCGTGGATGGTCGAGATTGTGAGGTCGGACAGATCGCCCTCGTAGCGCACTGCGCGGGCCGCCGCGGCCAGCCGGTCGCGCATCTCGAAGGCGGCCTTCTGCGTGAACGTGCACAGCACGACCTGCTTCGGCTGCGCCTTCTCCAGCAGCAGGAGGTTCAACGCCCGCAGCACGATGCACTGCGTCTTGCCGGATCCCGGCCCTGCGACGACCAGCAGGGGGCCGTCGAGATGGCTGGCGACGGCGCGCTGGGCGTCGTCGAGCTCGGGGTAGTGCGCCAGGATGCCGGGAGCGACGGTCACAGCATGCGCTCTTTCCGAAAGCTGAAGACCTGCTGCGCCGAGACGACAAGATGGTCCACCACACGCAGTTGCACAGTCTCCGCCGCCAGCACGATGGCCCGCGTCAGGGTCTTGTCCCGGCGGCTCGGCGTCACGTCGCCGTTGGGGTGGTTGTGCGCCAGGACGATCGCCGCCGCGCCCCGTTTCAACGCGGTTTCGATCACGCGGCGCGGGTAGACCGCCGCCCGGTCCACCGTACCTTCTTCGAGTCGTTCGACGGCCTCGCGCCCCTCGCTGTCGGCGGGCAGCAGTCGGTACGCGGAGTCGAGGAACGCGACCTCGAACACCTCGATCCGGAGCGCGCCGAGCCGCATCTTCCAGAAATCCTCCAGGCGGGACGGATCCGCGAGGGTGTCGTGTCCCTCGCTTCCCTGTCGCAGATAGAGCGTCGCCGCGGACTTGATGATCTGCAGCGCGACCGGGGTGACGGTACCGATGCCGCGGACGGATCGCAGCTCATCGACGGGCGCGTCCAGGATGCCGCGGAGATTGCCGAAGCGCGCGATCAGGGCCTTGGCCGGCGGCTTGACGTCGCCGCGCGGAATTGCCAGGGTCAGCAGCAGCTCGATCACCTCGTAGTCGGCGAAGCTCTCGATGCCCGACCGCAGGAATCGCGCGCGAAGGCGTTTCCGGTGGCCGGCGGCGTGCGCGTGGTCCCCGCCAGCTATCGCCTTGCCACACACCGGAAGCTCGCGGCGGCGTCCGGGTCGCCGGCGGCGTCCCACGTCGAAGCGTCCGGGTAGGGGCAGATCGGCCGGCTCCGGACCACCGCTCCGTCCTCGACGCGCGTGGCGAGGAGCGTTTCCGGTGCGATCCCTTCCTCGACCCACCGTTCGACCGCCGGCAACGGGTCCACCCGGTTGTAGCCGGGGCCGCCCGCGCAGTGGCCCATGCCGGGTACCAGGAAGAGGCGGAAGAAGTCCCGCGTCGCCGCGAGCGCCCGTCCGCGCGGGGCGCCCCCGGCTGGCGCACCGCCGGCTCCTGTCCCGCCGTTCCCCGCGCCGGCGGTCCCTGTCGCGCCGCCGCGGTCCGCGTCGCCCTTGCCCCCGCGGTCCGCGTCGCCCCCGGCGAACGCCAGCACGGCCTCGTAGTAGTCGATCGAGCCAAGCGGCGAGATGTCGGGATCGCTCCAGCCGTGGTAGACGATCAGCTTCGAGCCGCCGTCCCGGAACCGGTCGAGGTCGGGGTCGGCGGCGTCGAGCGCGCCGCCCACCTTGTCGAGCGCGAACGCGAGGTCCGTGTCGTAGTCGAAGGTGCGGAAGTTCCAGTCGGGATCCTCGAACACCATGTACTTGAAGAAGCCGTCCGCGGCGAGCCAGTGCAGGCTGGTGAACGGTTCCCGGCCGGTGACCCAAGTTCCCCAGCCGCCGCCGGGGCCGTTCTCGCCGCCCGGCACGAGGCCGGGGAAGACCACGTCGCCCGCCGCGTTGCGCGAACCGCTCCAGACGTCGCGGACCGCCCGCACCTGCGGCGGCGTGAGGCAGCCGTCGTCGTCGCGTCCGTCCGGACAGCGCAGCGTCGCCGGATCGAAGCGGCACCGGCGCGGATCGTCGATCACCCCGTCCGCGATGCCGTCCAGCGTGTCGCAGGCGGCGTTGACGGCGTCGGCCAGCGCCGGCAGCTTCGCCGGCGGGATGTAGCTGTCGGGGTTGCGCAGCGTGGCCAGCGCGTACCAGAGATGCGCGCCGGCGTAGAACCGGGTCCAGTCGTTCGCGGGGTTGCCGGCGACGATCCCGTCGAAGTCGTCCGGGTAACGCTGCGCGGCCATGAGGCCCTGCTGCCCGCCCTTCGAGCAGCCGACGAAGTACGAGCGGCTGGGCGGTCGGCCGTAGAACGCGGCGGCGATCGCCTTGCCGTTCTCCGCCGTCGCGTGCACGGCCCGATGGCCGAAGTCCTCGACGAGGTCGGGGCGGCCGAGGGCCCAGGAGGCGTCGAAGCCGCCGGTTCCCGGCCTGACGTGTCCGGTGTCGGTGCTCGCAGCCGCGTAGCCGCGCCGGAGCGCGCCGGCCATCGACGCGTAGCTGACGACGCCGGCCATGCCGCCGTTGCCGGAGACGTGGAACCTGCCGTTCCAGTCGTCGACGGGGAGCCAGACCTCGAAAACGACGGCCGGTTCGGTGACGCCGGCGACGCGGCACATCGGCGGCACGTCGACGGTGACGCCGGCGCCGGGCGGCGTGAACGCGCCCGCGGGCACTGCCGTCGCGACCCGGATCACGGTCCGGTCGAGCGACAGGCCGGTCAGGCTGGAGCAGGGCGCGGCTTCGGCGTCGGCCGCCAGCAGCACGAGCGCGGCCGCGCCGAAGGCTCGCGCGGCGCCACGCGCCCGGGCGTGACCTCCATGGCGGTCGGATGACGGCGTGGATCGAGTCATGGGGAAATCGTAACCTGTCCCCCGGTCGCCGCGGATGTGGCGACGGTGGAAATCCTCGACGCGGCGGTATACCCCGTCGACCTGAGCTGGCCCGTCAATCGTCGCCTGCGGCGCTGCTTGCCGTCCGACCCTCACCAGGAATCTGCACCGTTTGCGGCGCAGACCCCTGGGCTAGCAAGTCTCTTGCCAGCCGCTCGTACAGGTCGACCGCCTGCGCCAGCTCCTCGATCCTCACGTGTTCATCCGCCGTATGCGCCACGTGGATGGAGCCGGGGCCGACCAGAAGCGGCTTGCCCCACGCCGTCAGGAACGGGATGTCGGTGGTGAACGAGAAGGCGGCGGTCTCGAAGCCCGGCACGGTCGTCATCCTGACCGGGGGGACGACCATGACGTCGTCGATCGACACCGAGCCGGGCAGGGTCGCGTCGAGTCGCTCGCGGACGTTGGCGGCGGGCTCGACGGTGCGGAAGTTGACGTCGGCCTCGGCGACAGGCGGCACCACGTTGGGCGCCACGCCGCCGGACAGCACGCCGACCGTGTAGGTGGAAGCGCCGAGCACCGGATCGACCGGGAGATCGAGGTCGCGGAGGGCGACGAGGGCGTCGAGCAGTTTCTCGATCGCCGAGTCGCCGAGCTCCGGATACGCGGAGTGCACCGCGCGGCCGGTGGCGGAGAGCCGGACCCGGTAGGCGCCCTTGATGGCGGCGCCGAGGCGATTGTCGGTCGGCTCGCCGTTGATCAGGTACCGGCAGCGGTTCGAGAGCCGGTTGGCGGCGCGGGCGCCGTGGCTGCCGTTCTCCTCGCCCACCACGACGAGCAGGCCGGCGCGGGTCTCGCCCGACTCGCGGAGCCGATCGAGCGCCATGATCTCGGCCGCCAGGATCCCTTTTGCATCGCAGGCGCCCCGGCCGTAGAGGGTGTCACCCTCGATCCGGCTTGGAAAGAAGGGCGGCACGCAGTCGATGTGCGTCGAATAGACGAGCTCGGGATCGCTCGCGCCGACCGTGGCGATGACGTTGACGCGGTCGTCGACGACCGGCTGTTCGGTGACCTCGTAGCCCCGCTCCCGCAGGCAGCGCGCGAGCCACGTCGTCACCGCGGCTTCGCCGCCGCTGGTCGAGTCGATGTCGATGAGGTGGCGGGCGAGGTCGACGAGCGGGGTGGCTACCGAATCCATGCTTCGATCTCCGTGCGCGTATGGACGCGGCGGCAGCAGGCCCGGGCAGCCCATCCCGCCGACTCGATCTCCGTGCGCGTATGGACGCGGCATCATACACGGCATCGGCGTCGCCGTGACCTGCCGTGAACCCTGCCCTTGTCAACTGTGACGAGCGCTGGTCCCGCCGGGGCCGCAAGGTCGGGAGCACGTCCAGGAGCACAGCCGGAGGCCGTTCCTGGCGTCAGGGCCACAGATCGGCGAGGCTGAAGGTGACCGCGTCGAGCGGGCGGACGTCGACCGGGTCGTCATCCTTGGCGGTGGCGATCGGCAGCCACTCTCCCTCGCGCAGCTCGAACGCCTCCAGGGTTCGGTCCACCGGGTCGACGAGCCACAGATGCTCCACTCCCTCCCGCGCATGGATCGGACGAGCGATCCGGACGTGCTGGTGGGGTACCTGGACGGGATCGTGTTCGGGGACTACCACGGTGTTGTCGAGATCCAGGCCCAGGTCCTTACTGGCGTACATCGGTCTCGCGATGCGGATCAAGGCTTGCGCGACCTCGGCGCAGATCCGCCAGTCGCGCTGCTCGTTCGCGTTGGCCAACGGCCACAGACGTGCTGAAGCCCTTTCTTGACCGCCGGAATGTCATACGACATCCGGACGATCTTCGCCACTCGAACCGGCGATAACGTCCCGTAAATCAACCACTTGCGGTTTTCTGGCGGACACTAGCTAGCTGGCTAGCTAGCTAGCTAGCGGATCCATGCTTCCAGCTCCGTGCGCGTGTCCGTGCTGTCGTCGCGGTACTTGACGATGACCGGCGTGGCGAGCGACAGCCCCCACCCGGGTCCGGCGCCGCTGGTGACGGCGCGCGCTCCGGGGACGACGACCGCGCCCTCCGGCACCACCGTGGGCTCGCCGGCGGCCGGCCTGATGATCCGTTCCCGCGGCAGATCGTAGATCGGGGTCGACCCGGTCAGCACCGTGCCGGCGCCGATGACCGCCCGGCGCTTGACCACCGCGCCCTCGTAGAGGCCGGTGTTGCCGCCGACCAGCGCGTCGTCCTCGACGATCACGGGCAGGGCGCCGACCGGTTCGAGCACGCCGCCGATCTGCGCCCCGGCGCTGACGTGGACGCCGCTCCCGACCTGCGCGCAGGATCCGACGAGAGCGTGGGAATCGATCAGGCTGCCGTCTCCGACGTAAGCGCCGACGTTGACGTACATCGGCGGCATGCAGATGACGCCGCGGCCCAGATAGGCCCCGTCGCGCACCGACGAGCCGCCCGGGACGAGCCGCACGTTCGACGCCGTGGAGAGCGGACGGAGCGGCAGCGTGTCCTTGTCGAGATACGGCGAGTCGGGGTTGGGGGAGTCGAACGCCACGACGTCGCCGCAGCGGAACCCGACGAGGATGCCCTGCTTGACCCAGGCGTTCACGCGCCAGCCCGTCGGCGACGACGGATCCGGCTCCGCCGCGCGCACGCGGCCGGCGGCGAGCTCCGTCCTGAGCGCCGCGAACGTGGCGCGGGCCTCGTCCCGGTCGGCCTCGGTCGCCTGGGCGTGGAGCCGCCGTATCTGTTCGGCGAGTTCCATTTCCGGATTCAACTCTCGGGCCGGCCGGCTGCCGTTCCCGCCACGGTCATCGAGCATCCTCGCCGATCCCGACCTGCGACAGTCCAATCGCGGCCAGCACCTCCGCGATGCGCGCGTGCGCGGCGGGCGCCGGCGGCGTCATGGGCAGGCGGTAGTGCAGGTCGAGCAGCCCGAGCTCGGCCATCGCGGCCTTGACCGGGATCGGGTTCGATTCGATGAAGTTCACCTGCATCAGCGGCAGCAGCCGCTCGTGGGTGGCGCGCGCCGCCGCGAAGTCGCCCGCCCCCGCCCGATCGACGAGCGCCGCCATCCCCGCCGGCGTCTCGTTGGCGATCACCGAGATCACCCCGGTGCCGCCGAGCGCCATCATCGCGAGGGTGAACGCGTCGTCGCCCGAGAGGACGCAGAAGTCGTCCGGCGCGGCGCGGCAGATCTCGCACATCTGGCCGAGGTCGCCGGACGCCTCCTTCACGCCGACGACGTTGGCGATCTCCGTGAGCCGAAGGAGCGTGGGCGGGGCGATGTTGCAGGCGGTTCGGCCCGGCACGTTGTACAGCACGATCGGCAGGTCGGTGCCGTCGGCGACGGCGCCGTAGTGGCGGTAGAGACCCTCCGGCGTCGGCTTGTTGTAGTACGGCGTGACCGAGAGGATCCCCGTCGCGCCGGCGCTCGCCAGGTCGCGGACCAGTCCGACGACGGCCCGCGTGTCGTAGCCGCCCGCCCCGGCCAGCACCGGAACCGCGCCGTTCGCCTCGTCCACGACGAGCTCCACGACGCGGAGCTTCTCGGCGTGCGACAGCGTGGGGCTCTCGCCCGTCGTCCCGCAGGGCACCAGGAAGTGCACGCCGCCCTCGATCTGCCGCCGCGCCAGCCGCCTGACCGCCGCCTCGTCCACGTCGCCGCCCGCCGTGAACGGCGTGACGAGGGCCGTGCCGCATCCCGCCCAGCGTGTCTGCATGGCGTCCCCCGCTACCTCAGTCGATGCCGAGCACGTCGCGCATCGAGAACCAGCCGCGCCTGCCGCGCACCCAGCGCGCCGCCTCCAGCGCGCCCCGCGCGAACGTCGCCCGGTCGCGGGCCGTGTGGGTCAGCGTGACCGTGTCGAAGGGGCCGTCGTAGCCGACCGTGTGCGTCCCCGGCATCCTGCCGGCGCGCGTCGACGCGACGTCGATGGTCCGGGCGTAGCCCGCCCTCTCCATGGCGGTCCGCAGCGCCAGCGCCGTGCCGGACGGAGCGTCCTGCTTGGCGGCGTGATGCCCCTCGTGGATCCAGCTACCGAAGTCGTCGTAACGCGCGAACAGCGCCGCGCTCCGCTCCGCGACGGCCAGGAAGAGGTTGACGCCGAGCGAGAAGTTCGCCGCGTGCACCACGCCGATTCCGGCGTCTTCGGCGACCCGCCGGACCTCCGCCTCGCGGGCCTCCCAGCCGGTGGTGCCGACGACGACGTCGATGCCGCGTGCGGCCAGCTTCTTCAAGTTGGACGCCACCGAATCGGCCAGGGAGAACTCGATGGCGACATCGGCAGCGGGCAGCGCAGGCGAATCGATGCCTTCACCGTCGCGGTTGTTGTGAACGTCCAGCCGCTCGACCACCTCGCAGTCGTGATCGGCGCTCAGTGCGTCGATGGCCTTGCCCATCCGGCCGTAGCCGACGAGGACGATGCGCACGCTCATCGCGGCGCGTCTTCTTCCCGGCGCGTCGCTTCTTCCCCGCCTTCTTCGGCGTCGTTCGCCACCTGGCGAATCAGCGACACGCCCTTCCGGCGTTCCACCGGCGTCCGGAATCCGAGCAGGGCGGACCGTTTCGTCACCGCCTGGAGATCGAGTCCCGCCAGCGCCAGCGGCTCCAGGGTCGCGCTCAGGGCGCCCGGCTCGTCCCGGATCTCCGTCTGCCACAGCATGACCCGCTTGATGGTCACGGCCATGCGCGGCGGCTCCGCGGGACGGGCGTACGGGGCGGCTGGCACCGGTGCATGTGACAGGAATTATACTCGCGCGCCGGCCCGCCCGGCCGCGACGCCACCCGGCGCCGCGGCGCGTTCACGACGTCCAGGAGCAGCAATGCAGATGGCGATTCCCGAAACCATGCGCGTCGTCGAGATCAAGGAGCCCGGTCCGGCCGAGGCGCTGCAGATCAGGACCCGACCAGTGCCCGTCCCCGGTTCGGGGGAAGTATCGATCCGGGTGGTGGCGGCCGGCGTCAACCGGGCCGACGTGATGCAGCGCAAGGGGAACTACCCGCCGCCGCCCGGCGCGTCCGACGTTCTCGGACTCGAAGTGTCGGGAACCGTCGCGGCGGTCGGGGAGGGCGTGTCCGATCCCGCGGTCGGCGACGAGGTGTGCGCGCTGCTCACCGGGGGCGGGTACGCCGAGTACTGCCTGGCGCCGGCGCCGCAGTGTCTGCCGATCCCGGCCGGGGTGTCGCTGCTCGACGCGGCGGCGCTGCCGGAGGCGTACGCCACCGTCTGGACCAACGTCATCGACCGCGGCCGGCTGCAGGCGGGCGAATCGCTGCTCGTGCACGGCGGCTCGAGCGGCATCGGCACGGCGGCCATCCAGCTCGCACGCCTGTTCGGGGCGCGCATCTTCGCCACCGCCGGCACGCCGGCCAAGTGCGCGGCCTGCGTGGAACTGGGGGCCGAGCGCGCCATCGACTACCGCAAGGAGGACTTCGCGGCGGTGGTGGGGGAAGCGACCGGCGGCCGCGGCGTCGATCTCGTCCTCGACATGGTCGGCGGCGCCTACCTGCCGCGCAACGTCGCCGCGCTCGCCCTCGAAGGCCGGCTGGTGGTCATCGCCCTCATGGAGGGAGCGCAGGCGGAACTCGACCTCGCGCGGCTGATGTCGCGGCGCCTGACCGTGACCGGGGCGACGCTGCGGGCGCGGGCGGTCGAGGAGAAGGCGGAGATTCTGGCGTCGCTGCAGGACCGCGTCTGGCCGCGCTTCGCGTCCGGCGCGCTCCGGCCGATCGTCCACGCCACCTACCCGCTGGCCGACGCGGCCGAGGCGCACCGCGTCATGGAGTCGAGCGTCCACACCGGTAAGCTGCTGCTGGCGCCGTAGGCCCCGCGGGCGCCCGGCGCCGGGTTTCGCTGCGGGCCGTCCGGCGGTATACTGACCGCGGAGTCGACATCATGGCAGCAGCCAAGGCAGGCCGGAACGCCCCCTGTCCGTGCGGCAGCGGTCGCAAGTACAAGCAGTGCTGCGCCGTCAGGCAGGACGGCGGATCCCGGTTCGGCACCTACGCGCTCATCGCGGTCCTCGTGGCGATCGCGGGAGTGCTCGTCTACACCTTCACCGCCGACGGCGGATCCGGTTCACGGCAGGTGTGGGATCCGGTTCACGGCCACTACCACACGGTGCCCTGAACCGCCCCGGAATCCAGCGCGGCGCCGGCGGCCCGTCCGGGTTGACGCCGGCGCGCCCGCCGTTTGTCCGGACCGCGCGCCTCGAAGCGGCGCACGGCAGGAAACACCCATGGAATACGTCAACCTCGGCCGTACCGGCCTGCGCGTTTCGCGTCTCTGCCTCGGCACGATGACCTTCGGGTCGACCGCCTGGCGCCCCTGGATCCTGCCGGAGGACGCCAGCCGTCCGTTCATCCGGCGGGCGCTCGACGCCGGCATCAACTTCTTCGACACGGCGGACATGTACTCCCGCGGCGTCAGCGAGGAGATCGTCGGCCGCGCCCTCGACGACTTCACCGCGCGCGACCAGGTGGTGATCGCCACCAAGGCGTTCTTCTCCATGGGCGACGGGCCGAACGACCGCGGCTTGTCCCGCAAGCATCTGTTCGACGCCATCGACGCCTCGCTCCGGCGGCTCGGGACCGATTACGTCGACCTTTACCAGATCCACCGGTTCGATCCGCACACGCCGATCGAGGAAACCCTGGAGGCGCTGCACGACGTCGTCCGCGCCGGCAAGGCGCGCTACGTCGGCGCGTCGAGCATGTACGCCTGGCAGTTCGCACAGATGCTGCAGGTGTCCGAGCGGCGGGGCTGGGCGCGCTTCGTGTCGATGCAGAACCACTACAACCTGGTCTACCGCGAGGAAGAGCGCGAGATGCTGCCGCTGTGCCGCGCCGAGGGGATCGGGGTGATCCCGTGGAGTCCGCTGGCGCGCGGGTTCCTGGCCGGGAATCGCGATCGTGAGGCCGGCGCCGACGAGAAGAAGGGCGGCGAGACGTTGCGCGCGAAGACCGACGAGTACGCCCGGTCGCTCTACTACGACGACGCGGATTTCCGCGTCGTCGACGAGGTCGTCGAACTCGCCCGCCGGCGCGGCGTGACGCCGGCGCAGATCGCCCTCGCCTGGGTCCTCCGACAGCCGGGCGTGGCCGCGCCGATCGTCGGCGTGACGAAGACCGAGCAGCTCGACGAGGCGGTCGCGGCTCTCGACGTCACGCTCGACGACGAGGAGTGCCGCCGGCTCGAAGCGCCCTACGCGCCGCACCCGGTGCTGGGGCACCAGTAGAGCAGCGGCGGCCGGCCTGAAATCCTCCCACATCGCTGGTCGAAGCGAAGGGCCATGATCAAGAACCTCACCCCGGTCGGCGACAACCGCCCGGGTTCGGTGACGCGGTGGAAGATATGGCAGGGGCCCGCTCGGCGCTACGCGGAGTCCCGCGCCAGCCGGTCCATCCCCGCCTCGTAGATCGTCCGCACCGCTCCCGTGACGGCGCGGTAGCGCTTCAGCAGTTCTGCACCGGACGTCGGCTCCCGCAGCCGGCGGGCCAGCGGCTCCAGCTCGGCCGGGTCGGTCGAGATGGCGCCGCCGCCCGTGTCGGTGTGGATGCGCAGCACCGTTTCCAGCTCGCGGAGAAACCAGTAGGCGCCGCGGAGGGTGTCCGCCTCGGCCGGGCGCAGGAAGTCGGTCTCGGGCAGCGTGTCGAGCAACCGGCGGGCGCCGGCGACGCGGAACGCGCGGCGCGTCGCTCCTTCCCGGATCTGCAGCACCTGCAGCAGGAAGTCGATGTCGGCGAGGCCGCCGCGCCCGCGTTTCAGGTCCAGGTGTTCGCCGGCCGCCTCGCGGGCCAGCTCGCGCTCGATGCGGGAGCGGACGTGCCGGGCGTAGGCCGGGACGTCGGAGGCCCACGGTCCGTAGACGAAGGCGTCGACGGTCTCGTGCACCTGCGCGGCGAGGGCCGGGTCGCCGCCGACGTGGCGGCAGCGCGTCCAGGCCATGCGCTCCCAGGTCTCGGCGCGCTCGCGCAGGTAGCGCTGGAACGCGGGAAACGGAATCGCCAGCGCCCCCATCCTGCCCTCGGGGCGCAGCCGCGTGTCGATCTCGTAGGCCGATCCGGCCCCCGTCTTCTTCGAGAGCAGGTCGTGGACGGCGCGCACGAACTTCTGGTGGTCCTGGAACCGGGCGGCGTCGGTCGTCTCGCCCGCGTAGACGAAGACCAGGTCGAGATCGGAGTGCACGGTCAACTCGCGGCTGCCGAGCTTGCCGAGGGCGAAGACGGTCCACCCGGCCCCAGGATCCGATGCGTCGGGTGTCGGCGGCTGGTCCCGCGCCACGGCCTGCGCGGCGGCCCGGACGGCGGCGTCGGCGACGAGTGACAGCTTGTCGTTCAGCGCGTCGAGGCGCCGGCGCGTCAGCCACTCGGCGAGCACCTTGAACTCCTCGATCGCCTTGACGCGGCGGAACGGATCGAAGCGCGACGGCAGGTCGGGCCCGGCCGCCGCCACGCCGTCGAAGGCCTCGACCACCGCGGCGCGAAAGGCGTCCTGGTCCAGCACCGCGGCGGCCAGAAAATCGAGCACTTCGGGATACGCGGCGAGCCGCGTCGCGAACAGGTCGCCGGCGTCGAGCCCGATCAGCAGCCGGCGCCGCAGTTCGTCGTCCTCGAGCAGCGTGCGATACAGCGCGGCGGGAGCTCCCGCGCGGGCGACGACCTGCTCGAGGCGGATCAGGACCTGTCCCGGCGCGCACAACGGCGTCTCGTTCGAGAGGATCGAGGCGAGCAGGTTCGCCAGGAGGTTGCGGGAGGACGACCGGCCCTGGGACGGCGCCGCGTCGAGCGCCCGGATCGCCTGGAGCGCGCCGTCCGGGTTCTCCACCCCGGCTTCCGCGAGCCGGGCGCGCCCCTGCTCGTCGTCGATTTCGCCGGCCAGGAGCCGGAACAGCCCGCGGCCGGCCAGCCCTTCCTCGCCCGTCTCGTCGTGGAAGAGGTTGGCGTAGATGGCGTGCACGCGATCCCGGTGGCGGTCGAGCACGCCGGTGAGCGTCTCGATCTCGTCGAACCCGAGCCGCCGGGCCAGCGCCCGCAGGCCGCGCGCGCTGGCCGAGAGGCTGTGCGTCTGCTGGCCCTCGGCCGCCTGCAGCCCGTGCTCGACGTTGCGCAGGAAGATATAGGCCTCGGAGAGATCGCGCTGCACGTCCGGGTCGATGAACCCGCGGGCGCCGAGCCGGTCCAGGGCGGTCAGCGTATGGCCGGTCCGCAGGGCCGGCTGGTCGCCGCCGTAGATCAACTGGAAGACCTGCGCGAACAGCTCCACCTCGCGAATGCCGCCGCGGCCCTCCTTGATGTTGACGTCGAGGTCGCCGTGGCGCGCATGCTCCCGATCCGCCCGCGCCTTGTACCGGGCGAGCTCCTCGATGGCGGCGTGATCGAGGTACTTGCGGTAGACGAACGGCGTGACCATGTCGACGAACTGTTCCCCGAGCGCCCGGTCGCCGGCGATCGGCCGCGCCTTGAGGAGCGCGAACCGCTCGAACGTCTCCCCGAGGCTCTCGTAGTACTGCGCCGACTGCTGCAGCGAGTAGACCAGGTTGCCGCGCCGGCCCATCGGCCGCAGGCGCATGTCGACGCGGTAGAGGTAGCCCTCGGCGGTGTGGTCCGCAAGCAGCCCGGTGAGGCGCCGGCCGAGCTTCTGGTAGCGTCCGTGGGCCGCGGCGGCCTCCGCGCCGGGGGCGTCGTACACGTAGACGAGGTCGATGTCGGAGCTGTAGTTCAGATCGCCGCCGCCGAGCTTGCCCATGCCGATGACCGCGAACCGCCCCGGCAGCGGACCCTGCCGGCCGGCCGCCTCGGCCGCCGCGATGCGCAGGGTGCGGTCGACGAGCGTGTCGGCCAGGTCGGACAACTGCGTGGTGGTCGTCGTCAGCGACTCCCGGTTCAGCATCCCGAAGAGATCGCGCGCCGCCACGCGCAGCATCTCCCGCCGCTGGAACCGCTTCAGCGCGTTCACCTGCTGCTCGACGCTCTGCGCGGCGTCCAGCCGCCGGTCCAGCTCCATCTCGAAGTCGACGCTGTCCGGCGGCGCGGCGTCGAGTCGTTGCCGCAGCCAGTAGAGGTACTCCGGGTTGCGGATCAGGATCTCGCTCAGGAACGGCGAGGTGCCGAGGATCTGCATCAGGATGTCGAGCAGGCGCGGATCGGCGGCCAGCTGGCGAACGAACCCGGCCCTGGGGGTGCGCGCGCCCACGTAGCGGCAGAAGCCGACGAGCGCGGCGTCGGGATCCGGCGTCGTCGAGAGGATGTCGAGCAGCGTGGGGGCCAGCTCGCCCAGCGCCAAGCGGCTGGGCAGGTCGCCGGCGAGCTGTTGCAGGTGCCGGTCGGCCGCCTCGCCGTCGCGCGGGCCGTAGCGTTCGAGGAAGCGGGCCGCGGCGTCCGCCGGCAAATCCGCCGCCAGGAAGACGTCCCGCGGCGTCAGGGGGGCCATGTTCACGGTTTCCGCCCGCGGTGGCAAGGACGGCGGAATCCCGAAGCGCACGTGCGCCGGGGACCCCGCCGAACGGAGGTCGGAACTAGCGCCCCGAAACGCCGAGCCGGCGAGGCGTTTCGGCCCATCCCCCCCGCTCCAAGACCTTGCGTCTCAGAACTCCGCTTCGCTGCGTTCTGCGGCGCAAGCTCCTAGATGTCGAAGTAGAGGGCGAACTCCCACGGGTGCGGCCGCAGGCGGATCGCGTCGATCTCGTTGTCCCGCTTGTAGGAGAGCCAGGTCTCGATCACGTCCTTCGTGAAGACGTCGCCCTTGAGCAGGAAGTCGTGGTCGTTCTCGAGGGCGTCGAGCGCCTCGGCCAGGTCGGCCGGCGTGCTGTCGATCTTGGACATCTCCTCCGGCGGGAGGTCGTAGAGGTCCTTGTCGAGCGGTCCCGGCGGCGTGATCTTGTTCTGGACGCCGTCGAGGCCCGCCATCAGCAGCGCGCTGAACGCGAGGTAGCCGTTGCAGGTCGGGTCGGGGAAGCGGGTCTCGATCCGCTTCGCCTTCTCGCTGCTCGAGTAGACCGGGATCCGGACCGCGGCGCTGCGGTTGCGCATCGAGTAGATCAGGTTGATGGGCGCCTCGTAGCCCGGCACCAGCCGCCGGTAGGAGTTGGTGGTCGGGTTGGTCAGCGCGAGCAGCGCCGGGGCGTGCTTGAGGACGCCGCCGATGTAGTAGAGCGCCGTCTGGCTGAGGTCGCCGTAGGTGCCGGCCTCGAAGAACTGGTTCCTGCCGTCCTTCCAGACGCTCTGGTGGACGTGCATGCCGGAGCCGTTGTCCTGGAAGATGGGCTTCGGCATGAGCGTCACCGTCTTGCCGTGGCGCCGGGCCACGTTCTTGACGCAGTACTTGTACTTCAGCAGCTTGTCGCCCATGTTCACGAGCGAGTCGTAGCGCATGTCGATCTCGGCCTGGCCCGCCGTGCCGACCTCGTGGTGATGGACCTCGATGTCCACGCCGATGTCCTCGAGGGCGAGGAGCATCTCGGTGCGCAGATCCTGGTGGCTGTCCATGGGCGGCACCGGGAAGTAGCCTTCCTTGTAACGCGGCTTGTAGCCCAGGTTGCGCGAGTTGCCGGCGGCGTCCGGATTCTCCGTGCGGCCGGCGTTCCAGAAGCCCTCGGCCGCGTCGAGGTGGTAGTAGCCCTCGTTGTAGGTCTGTCCGAACCGGACGTCGTCGAAGATGAAGAACTCCGGCTCGGGACCGAAGTAGGCGGTGTCGCCGATGCCCGTCGACTGCAGGTACGCCTCCGCCTTCTGGGCGATGTTGCGCGGGTCCCGCGAGTAGGCCTCGCCGGTGATCGGGTCCTTGACGTTGCAGATGAGAACCAGGGTGGTCTCGGCTGCGAACGGGTCGACGAACGCGGTCGCCGGATCCGGGAACAGCAGCATGTCGCTTTCCTGAATCTGCTGGAATCCGCGGATGCTCGAGCCGTCGAACCCGATCCCCTCGTCGAAGACGTCCGCGGAGAACTCCTTCGCCGACACGGTGAAGTGTTGCCACAGCCCCGGCATGTCGACGAAGCGCAGGTCGATGACCCGGATTCCCTCGTCCTTGATCTTTGCCATCACGTCGTTCGCGGTCATTCAGTTACCTCTCGTTCTGCGATATGGTGACTACCTCATGTGAGACGCGGCGCCGTTGCGTGTCACGACTCGTCACACGACGTCCCGCTCACCCGTTCGAATGATCCGGCTCTGCTCGACCGGCAGCACGAAGACCCGTCCGTCGCCGATCTCCCCCGTCCGCGCCGCGTCCATGATGGCGTCGATGGCCGTATCGACCATCTCGTCCGCCAACACGACCTCGATCTTCGCCTTGGGCAGGAGGCTGATGTCGTACTCGCGGCCGCGGTACACGGTCGTGTGGCCGCGCTGGCGGCCGTGGCCGCGCACCTCGCTGACCGTGATGCCCGCGATGTCCTGCTTCGCGAGGGCGTCCTTTACGGCGTCGACCCGGTTCGGGCGGACGATGGCTTCGATCATCTTCATGGCGGTATTCGGGCGTCCGGCTCACGGGTTCGCGGCGAGCGTCCCCTGCAGCTCGTCCTGCAGCGTCCGCTGCTCCGCGTCGGACAGCTTGGCGCCGTCCCGCGTGATGTGGAACACGTCGATGGCCAGCGCGCCCTCGGTCGAGATCAGCACGAGGTCGATGTCGCACCCGTGGGCCGACAGGACGTGGGCGAGACGATAGAGCAGGCCCCACGCGTTCGCGGCCACGACCTCGAGGACCGTGAACCGCCGGGAGTAGTGGTTGTTGAAGCGCACCGTCGGGCGCATCCGCGGCGACTGCCCGCCGGTCGACCGCGATCCCCAGCGCCCGCGCAGCTTGCCGGCGACGTCGACCCGTCCGGCGACCACGTCCTCGAGCAGCGCCGCGAGCTCGTCGCGCGCCATCCGGTTCAGGCGGAGAAACCCTTCCCGATCGGCGAACTGGAAGATGTCGAGGACCAGGCCGCGCCGGTTGGTCAGCGCCTGCCCGCGCAGGATGTCCATCCCGAAGTACGACAGGACGCCGCACACGTTCGCGAACAGGCCGGGCTGGTCGAACGCGATGGTGGTGAGCTCCCACGCCGCGTCCTGCCGCTCGAGCAGCGACCGCACCTCGCCGGCCTGGAGGCCGCGCGCGAGGCGGACGTGCTCGTAGACCCGCGGACGGTCCACGATGCGCAGGTAGCGTTGCGGGAGTCCCTCGATGAACGCGTCGAGATCCTCCTGCGGGACGTCGGGGGGGCGCTGGGCGCGCAGCTCGCCCCGGAGGGCGTCCGCGTCGTCGATGGCGTCGTCGCTGTAGCCGAGGGTCAGCCGGTTGTAGGTGTCGACGTAGAGACGCCAGAGCATCTCCTCCTTCCACGGCGTCATCACGCCGGGGCTGACCGCGTCGACGTCCGCGAGGGTCAGCAGGCAGAGCAGCTTGAGCCGCTCCTCGGTGCCGACGAGCCGGGCGAACTGCGTCGCCGTCTGCGGATCCTCCACGTCGCGCCTGAACGCCAGGACGGACATCTGCAGGTGGTGCCGGATGAGGAACTCGACCGTGGCGATCGACTTTTCGGGGAGCTTGAGGCGGCGCAGCGCCCCGACCGCCATCCGGACCCCCTCTTCCGAATGGTTCCTGTTGGTCCACTTGCCGACGTCGTGAAAGAGAAGGGCCAGCACCAGCAGCTCCGGCTGCTCCAGCTCGCGGAGCACGCCGGCGAAGCGCTTCCGGCTCTCCGTGCGCGGCGTGCACAGGTGCTCCACGTTGCGGATGGTGCGCAGCGTGTGCTCGTCGACAGTGTACTTGTGGTAGAAGTCGCGCACGACGAGGCAGTAGACCTTCTGGAACTCGGGGAACATCCGGCCGAGCAGCCCCCGCCCGTGCATGTCGGAGAGCCGGGCGTAGAGGCCGGGACGCGGACGCAGCACCCGCAGCAGCCGGTCGCGTTCTTCTCCGGTGGGGAAGAAGCTCTCCGGCGCGTAGCGTTCCCCGTGGCGCTCGATGCACGTGAGCACCTGTTCGGACACGTCGGCGTCCGCGTCCAGCGCGGCTTCGAACGGGCGCAGCCAGTGATGCGGCTGGAGCGAGGCGCGGGTGCCGTCGACGAACCGGACGCCGTCCCAGGCGCGCTCGAGGTCGTCCCCGATCGGCGTGGCCGCCGCGTGCCGGTCCGGCGGCGCCTGCGACGACTTGAGCACCGTGGCCATGGAGCGGTCGATGCGCCGCGCATGGTGGTAGTAGGTGCTCATCAGCAGCTCCACCTGCCGGCGTTTCTCCTCGCCCGGCGATCCGAAGCGCTGCGCGACCGCTTCCTGCAGCCCGTGGGCCAGGACGTTGACGTTGTGCCCGCGCTCCAGGTGCAGGATCGAGCGGACCCGCAGCATGAAGTCCTCGGCCTCGTCCAGCCGCCCGACGTCCGTGTACGGCTCCCCCGGCGCGCCGCGGGCCATCCTCGCCAGCAGCCGGATGGCGGTCGCGTCGCGGAGTCCCCCGGGCGCGTCCTTGATGTCCGGCTCGAGGTGAAACACCGTGTGGTTGAAATGCCCGTGGCGCTGGCGCGCCAGATCGACGAGCGCGGCCCGCATCGGCGCGCGCCAGGACGACTCCGCGCGCAGGCACGCCTTGACGGAGCGGTCGAACACCTCCCGGTCGCCGGTGAGAAAGCGTGCGTCCAGCAGCGCCGCGAGGTATTCCGGGTTGTCGGTCTCGGGCGCGGCGAACTCGGAGACCTGCCGCACCTGGTGTCCGACCTCCAGGCCGAGATCCCAGAGCGGATGCAGGACCGCCCGGAGAAACCGTTCTTCCGGCGCGCCGATCGCGCCGTCGACGACGATCAGCAGGTCGATGTCGGAGTACTCGCAGAGGTGGCGGCGTCCGTAGCCGCCGAGCGGAATCAGCGCGGTCGGCTTGTCCGTGAGCTCGCGGGCGCCGCGATGGATGTCTTCCAGGATGCCGTCGATGCGGGTCGAGTAGCGGCGCAGGGTCCGGACCCCTGCGCAGGCGCGTACCGCTTCGGCGCGCAACTCCTCGCGGGCCTCGGCCAGGCGGGCGGACAGATCGGACGGTGCGCTGCGCGACCGCGGCGCGGACGGCGAAGGCGCGTGGTCGGAGTGCGGCATCACGGTCCTGCGGTGGGCTGGTGTCCTGCGTCTTCGGCGCGAAGCGAGTCGGACGCATCGTCGTCCGATTCGCCTGTCCTCGCTGGCGGTTGCTGCGGCGTCGCCCCAACCGGCGTATCTTAGCAGGGGCGCGGCAAGAGAAGCAGGAGCCGGAGGCTGGCGTTCCTCCGGCTCCCGCCTTGTGACCCCGCCGAGGAGGAAAGCAGAGTCGCAATTCACGGGCCGGCGTATACGGCTAGTAGCCGAGACCGAGTCCGAACAGGACGATGATCTTCGCGCCGCTGTCGTCTCCGTTGATTTGCTTGAGACCGTCACCGAAGACGAGGGCGCTGACCCCGAAGCCCAGCTCCCACGCGCCGTATTCCTCGGGGACGTTCAGCGGAACCCCGATGGACGCGCCGGCGCTGAAGAACCCGAAGGCATGGTTCACGCCGCCGGGGTTGTAGTAATTGCTCGGGCTCAGGCCGATGGCGATCGGAAACGACAGGCTGACCGGAGCGTCGTCGAGCGGAGCGGACGGCTCGATGCCCAGCTCGAAATACGTGCCGCCGCTGTCTCCGGCGGCGTTTCCGGACAGCTCGAACGCGATCGTCGCATACGGAGCGGCCACGTTGTCCACGCTCAGCCCCAGCGCGAGTTCCTTCACGGTGCCCCAGCTGCCGCGCGGGCTCATGTACGCGGTGTAGGTGACGTCCAGGCCGACCGGCCCGGCCGCGCCGCCGATGCCGGCGTAGAAGTCGGTCTCGTAGAAGCTCATGGGTGCTCCCGCGAAGCAGCAATCGTCGGGCTGACTGGAGTGCAGGCTGCTCCACGTGCCCGCGGTGATCGACGCCGCGCCGAAGGCGATGCTGCCGTCGAGGAACGGCTGCGCGATGAAGCCGCCGGTCTCCTGCACGATGCCGCGGAAGTAGTACTGGTTGACGATGTCCACTCCGCTGGCGAGGCTCACGTTGCCGTTGTTGGCCATGTCCTGCGCCGCCGCGGGAGCGACCGCGAGGCCGGCCGCCGCGGCGAAGCTGAACGCGAGAACGATGAAACGGTTGGCTGATCTGTGCATGACGCTGACGCTCTCCTCCATTTGGGGGGCCGCCCTGTCGAGTGGCTCCGGTTTCCGTTCGTGAACGACGACCGGCGCGGACGCCGGAACCCGCCGGGCGTCCGCGCCGGCCGCACCGGCTAATGCGTGATCTGGAAGCCGCCGTAAGCCTCCATGCCGTGCTCGCCGACGTCGAGACCCATCCGCTCCTCTTCCTCGCTGACGCGGAGGCCGATGCTCTTGTGCAGCGCGAAGAAGATGAGCAGCGCGGCGAGGAACGAGAAGGCGCCGTATGCGAGGACGCCGATCAACTGGGTGACGAACGAGTGGTCGGCGCTGAAGATGCCCACCGCCAGCGTGCCCCAGATGCCGCAGACGAGGTGCACCGAGATCGCGCCGACCGGGTCGTCGAGCCTGGCGCGGTCGATGTGGAGCACCGAACCGACGACGATGGCGCCGGCGATCAGGCCGATCAGGATGGAGGCGTTGACGCTGACGACGTCGGCGCCGGCGGTGATGCCGACCAGGCCGGCGAGCGCCCCGTTGAGGACCATCGACAGGTCCGGCTTGTGCTGGGCGAGCCACGACGTGACCATGGCGCCGACGACGCCGGCCGCGGCGGCGAGCGACGTGGTGACGAAGACCAGGGAGACGAGGCCGGGGTCGGCGCTCAGCACCGAGCCGCCGTTGAACCCGAACCACCCGAGCCAGAGCAGGAAGACCCCGATGGTGGCCAGCGGCATGCTGTGGCCGGCGATCGGCTTCGCGTTCGGGCCGTACTTCCCGAGCCGTGGGCCGAGGATGATGACGCCGGCGAGCGCGCCCCAGCCGCCGACCGAATGCACCAGGGTGGAGCCGGCGAAGTCGTAGAACCCCATCTGGTCCAGCCACCCCGCGCCCCACTTCCACGACCCGGCGATCGGGTAGACGAGCGCGACGTAGATCGTCGTGAAGATCAGGAACGAGTTCAGCTTGATCCGCTCGGCCACGGCGCCGGACACGATCGTGGCCGCCGTCGCGGCGAACATCGCCTGGAAGATGAAGTCGGTCCAGTACGTGTAGCCGGTGTTGTAGGCGCTGGTGACGCCTTCCGCGCCGGCGTCGATGCCGAAGCCGGCGAACCCGAAGAACTGTCCGAGGGAGAAATCGCCCGGGTACATCAGGTTGAAGCCGACGAAGGCGTACGTGATCAGGCCGATGGAGATGACGCCCGTGTTCTTGAACAGGATGTTGACGGCGTTCTTGGCCTGCGTCAGCCCCGACTCGAGGCAGGCGAAGCCGAGGTGCATGATGAAGACGAGAAACGTCGCCACGAGCATCCAGGTGTTGTTGACGGCGAACATCTCGTCCGACACGTCCTGGGCGAGCGCAGCGTGCGGCAGCAGCATGACGCCGAACAGCGCGAGCAGGAACAGGCGGCCGAATGAGCGGCGAGGTGCATGTTTCATGACGTTGTCCTTGCTGGTCGTTCGTGATTCCCCTAGAGCGCCGCCGAGTCCGACTCGCCGGTGCGGATGCGGATCGCCTGTCCGACGTCGGCGACGAAGATCTTTCCGTCGCCGATCTCGCCGGTGCGGGCGGACTCGGTGATCGACGCGAGGGCCGACGCGACGTGCTCGTCGTCGGTGACGATCTCGATTTTCACCTTGGGCACGAAGTCGACGGAGTACTCGACGCCGCGGTAGACCTCGGTGTGGCCCTTCTGCCGCCCGAAGCCCTTGACTTCGGTGACGGTCAGTCCCTTGATCCCCGACTTCGAGAGCGCGTCGCGCACCCCGTCGAGCATGTGTGGCTTGATGATGGCCGTGATGAGTTTCATGAGCTGTCTCCAGAACGGGTTTCGGGTGCGTCGAAAGCGACGCAACATGAGAAAGCAAGATGCGGGCCAGATTCAGCGCCCGCACGACGTCCCGGAAAAACCCGCTGAAACCAGCGCCGCGCCGGCCGCCGCCGGTCGGGGCGTTCGAACCGGTTTCTACAAGAATGTATATTCTTTTCTGGACGTCTACGTTTTTGTTAATCCCGGAAACCGACCGAATTGGTCGCTTCGGGGAGCAGGCGCAGTCGGGTCGGGGGAACTGCTCGATCCCCCGTGTTCTGAGGGTTCGTTCGGGGCGGGTAGTGGAGCGGGCGCCAGCGGAACGGACGCCTTGATGGTCTTTGGATTTACGAAAATGTTTACATTGAAACGTGTAGCGACATTATTGTCAGCAGGCGTTTCTATCGAAATCGTCGGCAGTCGATGCCGTACTTCTTGACCTTGTAGCTGATGATGCGCTCGGTCGAATCGAGGAGCCGCGCCGCCTTGACCCGGTTTCCGCGCGTGGTCTTCAGGGCGTCCTGCAGCAGGTCCTTCTCGTAGGCGCCGACCGCGTCGGAGAGCGAGACCCGCGTGACCGTGCCGGAGGCCTCGCTGGTCTGGAGGCTCGGCGGCAGGTGGTGGCCGTGGATGACGCTGCCGTCGCAGACGAGCAGGGCCCGCTCGATGCTGTTCTCCAGCTCCCGGACATTGCCCGGCCAGTGGTACGCCATCAGCATGTCGATGGCCGGCGTCGAGATCCGCTTGACGCTCTTGCCGTGCTCGACGGAGTACTTCTCCAGGAAGCTGTCCGCGAGCAGCAGGATGTCGGTCTTCCGTTCGCGCAGCGGGGGCACGAAGATGGTGAAGACGTTGAGGCGGTAGTGCAGATCCTCCCGGAAGGTCCCGGCCGCGATGGCCTTCTCGAGGTCGGCGTTGGTGGCGGCGATCAGACGCACGTTGGCCTTGACCGGCGTGACGCCGCCGAGCCGCTCGAACTCCTTCTCCTGCAGCACGCGGAGCAGCTTGACCTGGGTGGACAGGTTGATGTCGCCGATCTCGTCGAGGAACAGCGTGCCGCCGTCGGCCAGCTCGAAACGGCCCTTCTTGCGGGCCGCGGCGCCGGTGAACGCGCCCTTTTCGTGGCCGAACAGCTCCGCCTCGATCAGCGAATCGGGCAGGGCCGCGCAGCTCACCTTGATGAAAGGCTTCTTCGCGCGCGGGGAGTTGTAGTGGATGGCGTGGGCGATCAGCTCCTTGCCGGTGCCCGACTCTCCGCGGACGAGCACCGTGGTGTTCGTGCCCGCGACCTGCGCGATCTGCTCGTACACCTGCCGCATCGGCCCGCTGGTGCCGATGATCTGCGAGAAGTCGTAGCGCTCCTTGAGCTCGGCCTTCAGATGGGTGTTCTCGGCGAGGAGGCGCTGGCGCTCGACCTCGGCCGCCTCCTTCAGGCGGATCGCCTGCCCGAACATGCTGGCCACGACGCGGCAGACGTGGAGGTCGCGGTCGTAGGGGCGCGCGCGCTCGAACGGAAAGTCGATGTTGAGCGCGCCCAACGGCTTGCGGGCGCCGGGAATCGGCACGCACAGGAAGGTGATCTCGGATCGGGCGCCCCGGGGCCGGCGGCCGGTGCGATGCAGGAACGTCGGCTCCCGGCTGATCTGCGGAATGACCACCGGCTTGCCCGTGGCGACCACCCGGCCGGTGATGCCTTCGCCCATTTCCCACTCGGCGTGCCTGCCCTCGTCGGGCACGCCGGCGGAGTTCTCCACCCGCAGGCGCCCGGTGTTCGTGTCGGCGAGGACGACGGCGCTGCGGATCACGCCGTAGTCGTGATCGAGGATTTCCAGCGCCCGCTGCAGGCCGGCCCGCGGCGTGCGCCCGACGGTGAGCGCCTGGTTGACCTCGGCGAGCATCGCCAGCGGCTTCACGTCGTTCGACAGCCCCTCGAGCTTCGTCTTCGACATGGCCTTGCCGGTGGCCGGGGACGCCGGCCGTGCACGGGACGTTGCAGCGCGCGCTGTGCGCGTTCGGGTAGCCATCGCCCCGTGGCAGTGCAAAGAACGCGCCAGGATGGGGCGCCTGCCGCGCGCCGCTCGGTCCACCGCCCGCGGCGGTCGGGGGAATCTACACCGGAGCCGGCAGGTCGGACGCCCCCATCAGCCGGGCGTCGATGCCGCGGGCGGCGCTGCGGCCCTCGGCGATGGCCCAGACGATGAGCGACTGGCCGCGCTGCATGTCGCCGGCGGTGAACACGGACGGGACGCTGGTCATCCAGTTGTCGTCGCGCCAGACGTTGCCGCGCTCCGTCAGGCGCACGCCGAGCTCGGTCAGCAGGCCCTCCCGCTCCGGCCCCAGGAAACCCATCGCCAGGAGCACGAGATCGACCTCCATCTCGAACGCGGTGCCCGGAATCGGCTCGAACGCCGGCCGTCCGTCGCGGCGCGTCATCTCCACCTTGGCGCCGTGCAGCCGGGCGACGCGGCCGTCGCCGGTGCCCGAGAACCGCTCGGTCGACACGGAGTAGATGCGGTCGCCGCCCTCCTCGTGCGCCGCCGAGACCCGGAAGACGTTCGGCCAGTTCGGCCAGGGGTTGTCGGGGCTGCGGCGGTCCGGCGGCCGGGACAGCAGCTCGAACTGCGCCACCGCCGCCGCGCCCTGCCGGTGCACGGTGCCCAGGCAGTCGGCGCCGGTGTCGCCGCCGCCGATGATGACCACGCGCTTGTCCTTCGCGGTGATGACCTCCGCGGCCGGCACGTCGTCGCCCTCGTTGCGGCGGTTCTGCTGCGTGAGGTACTCCATCGCGAAGTGGATGCCGCGCAGCTCCCGGCCCGGGACCTGCAGATCGCGCGGCCGGCCGGCGCCGCCGGCGAGCAGCAGCGCGTCGTGCCCGGCGCGGAGCTCGTCGGCGGAGACGTCCCCGCCGACGTTGACCCCGGTCCGGAACCGCACCCCCTCGGCCTCCATGACGGCGAGCCGCCGGTCGAGGAAGCGCTTCTCCATCTTGAACTCGGGGATGCCGTAGCGCAGCAGGCCGCCGATGCGATCCGACTTCTCGAAGACGGTGACGGTGTGCCCGACCCGGTTGAGCTGGTCGGCCGCGGCCAGCCCGGCCGGTCCCGACCCGACGACGGCCACCGACCTGCCGGTGCGGACGGCCGGGGGCGCCGGCGCGATCCAGCCCTCGGCGAAGCCGTGCTCCACGATCGAGAGCTCCACGGCCTTGATCGTCACCGCGTCGCCGTCGATCGCCAGCACGCAGGAGCCCTCGCACGGCGCCGGGCAGAGCCGCCCCGTCCACTCCGGGAAGTTGTTCGTCTTGTGCAGCCGGTCGAGGGCGCTGCGCCACTTGCCGCGGTAGACGAGGTCGTTCCAGTCCGGGATCAGGTTGCCCAGCGGGCACCCCTGGTGGCAGAACGGGATGCCGCAGTCCATGCAGCGGGCGCCCTGCGCCTGCAGGTCGGGCGTCGCGTAAGGCAGATAGACCTCGTTCCAGTCGGCGATCCGCTCGCCGGCCGGCCGCTTCGGCGCCGCCTGCCGTTCGATTTCGAGAAATCCCTTCAGCTTGCCCATGGTCTGTGGTGTGTCACCGCGCGCCGATCAACTCGGTGAACTGCGGCTGCCGCGCCTCGGCGCGGGCCCGCGCCTCGGCCTGCAGCACGCGCTTGTAGTCCCGCGGCATCACCTTCACGAAGCGCCGGCGCGCGGAATCCGCTTCCGCGAGCAGCCTCCCGGCCACGGTGCTGCCGGTCAGCTCGGCGTGCCGCGCGAGCAGCGCTTCGACGAGGAGAAAATCCTCTTCGTCCAGCGCCTCGAGGTCGACCATGCCGGGATTGCAGCGGCGCTCGAAGTCTCCCTGCGCGTCCAGGACGTAGGCGATGCCGCCGCTCATGCCCGCCGCGAAGTTCCGGCCCGTCGAGCCGATCACCACCACGCGGCCGCCGGTCATGTACTCGCAGCCGTGGTCGCCGACCGCTTCGACGACCGCGTGGGCGCCGCTGTTGCGGACCGCGAAGCGCTCGCCGGCGACGCCCCGCACGAACGCCTCGCCGCCGGTGGCGCCGTACAGCGCCACGTTGCCGATGACGATGTTCTTTTCCGCGGAGAAGGTGGCCTGCGCGGGCGGGTGGATCACGAGCCGCCCGCCCGACAGCCCCTTGCCGAAGTAGTCGTTCGCGTCCCCTTCGACCGTCATCGAGACGCCGCGGGGCACGAACGCCCCGAAGCTCTGCCCGGCCGAGCCGGTGAACGCGATCCGGATGGTGTCGTCGGGCAGCCCCGCCGCGCCCCACCGGCGGCTGATCCGGGATCCGAGCATCGTTCCGACGGTCCGGTTCACGTTGCGGATGGGCAGGGCGATCGCCACCGGGCGGCCGTGCTCGACGGCGTCCGCGCAGCGCTCGATGAGCGTGTTGTCCAGCGCGCGGTCCAGACCGTGGTCCTGCGGTTGCACGCAGCGCCGGCCGACCGTTCCGGCCACGTCCGGCTGATGCAGAATCGTCGACAGGTCGACGCCGCGGGCCTTCCAGTGGTCCACCGCCCTGCGCACGTCCAGCCGGTCGGCCCGGCCGATCATCTCGTCCATGGTGCGGAAGCCGAGCTGCGCCATCGCCTCCCGGACCTCTTCGGCGACGAACCGGAAGTAGTTCTCGACGAACTCCGCCCGGCCCGAGTACCGCTCGCGCAGCTTCGGGTTCTGGGTGGCGATGCCGACCGGGCAGGTGTCGAGGTGGCAGACCCGCATCATGATGCAGCCGGACACCACCAGCGGCGCGGTGGAGAAGCCGTACTCCTCGGCGCCGAGCAGCGCCGCGATGACCACGTCGCGGCCGGTCTTCATCTGGCCGTCGACCTGCACCACGATCCGGTCGCGGAGGTCGTTGAGGACCAGCACCTGCTGCGTCTCGGCGAGGCCCAGCTCCCACGGCACCCCGGCGTGCTTGATGCTCGTCAGCGGCGACGCGCCGGTGCCGCCGTCGTGCCCGGAGATGAGCACGACGTCCGAATGCGCCTTCGAGACGCCTGCCGCGACCGTGCCGACGCCCACTTCGGCCACCAGCTTCACGTGCACCCGCGCGTCCGGGTTCGAGTTCTTCAGGTCGTGGATGAGCTGCGCCAGGTCCTCGATCGAGTAGATGTCGTGGTGCGGCGGCGGCGAGATCAGCCCGACCCCCGGCGTCGAGTAGCGCACCTTCGCGATCCACGGATAGACCTTGAAGCCGGGGAGCTGCCCGCCCTCGCCGGGCTTGGCGCCCTGCGCCATCTTGATCTGCAGGTCGTCGGCGTTGACGAGGTACTCGCTCGTGACGCCGAACCGCCCCGACGCCACCTGCTTGACGGCGCTGCGGCGCAGATCGCCGTTCTCGTCCGGCGTGTAGCGGGCCGGGTCCTCGCCCCCTTCGCCGGTGTTCGACTTGCCGCCGAGCCGGTTCATGGCGATGGCCAGCGTCTCGTGCGCCTCGGCGCTGATCGAGCCGTACGACATGGCGCCGGTGGAGAAGCGCCTGAAGATCGCCTCGGCCGGCTCGACCGCCTCGATCGGCAGCGGCTCGGCCGCCGGCTTCAGCTCCAGCAGGCCCCGCAGGGTCGCGCGCTGCCGGCTCTGGTCGTTGACGAGCCGGGCGTACTCGCGATAGACGCCTGCCCGGTTGCTGCGGGCGGCGTGCTGCAGCTTGAAGACGGTCTCCGGATTGAACAGGTGGTACTCGCCGTCGCGGCGCCACTGGTACTCGCCGCCGGAGTCGAGCTCGTCGTCCCCGCGGCCGCGCTCGGCGAACGCCCGCGCATGCCGTCGGACGACCTCCTCGGCCACCGTGTCGACGCCGATGCCGCCGATGCGCGATGCGGTCCAGGTGAAGCAGCGGTCGACGAACGCCTTGTCGAGCCCCACCGCCTCGAAGATCTGGGCGCCCCGGTAGCTCTGCAGCGTCGAGATGCCCATCTTGGACATCACCTTCAGCACGCCCTTGGTGCACGCCCGGATGTAGTTCCGGACGGCGTGCTGCAGGTCGACGTCCTGCACCTCGCCCTCGGCCAGCAGCTCCTCGATGGTCTCCAAGGCCAGGTACGGATTGATGACCGCCGCCCCGTAGCCCACGAGCAGCGCCATGTGGTGGCACTCGCGAGCCTCGCCGGTCTCGACGATCAGGGCGCAGCGCGTGCGGGAGCCTTCGCGCACGAGGTGGTGGTGGACGCCGGCCGTGGCGAGCAGGGCCGGCACCGGCGCGTGCCCGCGATCGACCCCGCGGTCGGACAGCACGAGCAGCGTCGCCCCGTCCGCCACCGCTTCGCTGGCGGCCCCGCACAGCGCGTCCATGGCCCGCTCCAGGCCCGCCGCGCCGGCCCGCGGATCGAACAGCATCGGCAGCGTCACCGAGCGGAACGCGGGATCGTCGAGGCGCCGCAGCTTCGCCAGGTCGTCGTTCGTGATCACCGGCGCGTCGACCTTGACGTGGTGGCACGAGCGCGCGTCGGGGGCCAGCAGGTTGGCCTCGGCGCCCAGCGTGGAGCCCATGTCGGTGACCAGCTCCTCGCGAATCGCGTCGAGCGGCGGGTTGGTCACCTGGGCGAAGAGCTGCTTGAAGTAGTCGTAGAGCAGCCGCGGGCGATCCGAAAGCACCGCGAGCGCGGTGTCGGTGCCCATCGAGCCGATCGGCTCGGCGCCGTTCTGCGCCATCGGCGCGATCAGGATCCGCAGGTCCTCTTCGGTGTAGCCGAAGACGCGCTGCCGGGTGCGCACCGCCTCCTGCGGCGGGGCCGGGACCCGCGGGGCCGGCGGCAGGTCGTCGAGGTGGACCAGCTCCTGCCGCAGCCAGGCGGCGTAGGGCTGCTCGCGGGCGAGATCGCGCTTGATCTCCTCGTCGTCGACGATGCGGCCCTGCGCCGTGTCGACCAGGAAGATGCGGCCCGGGTGCAGCCGTTCCTTGACCCGCACGTTCTCCGGCGGGATGTCGAGGACGCCCACCTCGGACGCCATGATCACCATGTCGTCCTTCGTCACGTAGTAGCGCGACGGCCGCAGCCCGTTGCGGTCGAGCACCGCCCCGATCACGGTGCCGTCGGTGAACGCGATCGACGCCGGGCCGTCCCACGGCTCCATGAGCGAGGCGTGGTACTCGTAGAACGCCCGCCGCTCCGGACTCATCGATTCGTGGTTGCTCCACGGCTCCGGGATCATCATCAGCACCGCGTGGGCGAGCGGGCGTCCGGTCAGGGCCAGGAACTCCAGCACGTTGTCGAACGTCGCGGTGTCGCTCTGGCCCTCGCGGACGAGCGGAAACAGCTTCTGCAGGTCGTCGCCGAACAGGTCCGACCGGCACAGCGCCTCGCGCGCCCGCATCCAGTTGATGTTGCCGCGCAGCGTGTTGATCTCGCCGTTGTGGGCGACGTAGCGGTACGGGTGCGCGAGCGGCCACGACGGGAACGTGTTCGTGCTGAACCGGGAATGGACGAGCGCAAGGGCCGACTCGACGTCGGGATCCGCGAGGTCGGGGAACATCCGCTCGACCTGATCGGCGATCAGCATCCCCTTGTAGACGATGGTGTTCGACGAGAGGCTGGCGACGTAGAACAGCTCGCGCTCGCGCAGGCGGAGGCGGTCGGCGTCGTGCGCGGCGCGGTTGCGGATGACGTACAGCTTGCGCTCGAAGCGCGCCGCCGCGTCGGGGGCGCCGTCCAGGGCCGGCCCGCGGCCGATGAAGATCTGGCGGATCAACGGCTCGCCGCTCCTGGCCGTCGCGCCCAGGTGCCCGCTGTCGGCCGGCACGTCGCGCCAGCCGAGCAGGCGCTGGCCTTCCTCGACCACGATGCGGCCGAACGTCTCCTCCACCTGCCGGCGCTCGCCGGCGTCGCGCGGCAGGAACACCATGCCGACGCCGTAGGCCCCCGGCTCCGGCAGCTCGAAGCCGGCCGCGTCCGCCGCCTTGCGGAAGAACCGGTGCGGGAGCTGCAGCAGCATGCCGGCGCCGTCGCCGGTGTTCACCTCGCAGCCGCACGCGCCGCGGTGCAGGAGGTTGACGGAGACTTCGAACGCCTGCCGGATCAGCTTGTGCGAGCGCTTGCCCTTGATGTTCACGACGAACCCGACGCCGCACGAGTCGCGCTCGAAGCGCGGGTCGTACAGCCCTTCGGCGTGCGGCATGGTGCCGGCGGGGCGGGCGGTGGGGCGTGGGTTCTGTTCCTTCATGTTCGGGCTCCGGGGTCTGGCCGCCGCCGGATTACGGCGTGACCGTCGCCGCCGCGGCGTTTCCGGCGCCGGTCGCGGCGCCCGCGGTCCGCGCCTCGACTGCCGCGGGTCGGCTCGCCGGCGCGGCGGGGCGCGAAGCCCTCCCGTGCGCACCGGCCGGACTCGCCTCGGCCGCGGCGGGCCGGTCCGCCGGTGCGCCGGCGGCGTGATCGGCGCCGTCGAGCCGCAGCAGCCGGATGAACTCCGTAACGGCCGGATTCAGCCGGCGCCGGCGCCGGTGGACGATGCTCAGGGGCCGCACGAACGGCGCTTCACCGTCCAGCGTGTCGAGCGGGACGGCGACCAGCGTCCGGCGTTCCACCTCGCGCCGCAGGGTCGATTCGGGAAGAATCGCGACTCCGGCGCCGTCCTCCACCGCCTGCTTGATGTTCTCGATCGTGTCGAACTCGGCGACGACGTCGACGTCGGCCCCGTGCCGGCGCAGGTAGCGGTCGAGCTCGCGCCGGACCGGGAGGCCGCGGTCGAACGTCACGAACGCGGCGCCGGCCAGCTCCCACGGTCCGATCGCCGTCGTCCGGCGTGCGAACCGGTGGGCCGGCGGGCAGGCGACGGCCATCGTCTGCCGCCGCCACGGGACCACCGTCAGGTCGCGGCCCGGCGCGGCGAACGCCAGCAGCCCGACGTCGGACTGATCGCTCTGGATGCGCGCCGGGATCTCGTCCGGATGCATGTACTCGATGTCGACGTGGGCCCCGGGCACCGCCGCGCGGAACCGGTCGACGTACTGGCTCAGGTCGTGCAGTCCGACGGAGTAGATCGACGCCAGCCGCACCGTATAGCTCGACGGATCCTGCCGCCGCTGCACCGCCTCTTCGAGCTCGTGGTAGCGGTCGACGATCTCCTGGCAGCCCTGGAAGAAGAGCTTCCCCTCCGGGGTCAGTCGCCACGGGCGCCGCGACCGGTCGATCAACTGCGCGCCGAGGCGCCGCTCGATCTGCCGCACCGCCTGGCTGGCCGCGGACTGGCTGACCGAGTTCGCCAGCGCGCCCCGCGAGAAGCTCTGGTGCCGGACCACGTCGCAGAAGATGTTCAACGCCTCCAGATGCATGGACCTACCACTGTATCTACCTCTGCCGCTAATGGCAAGCGTTCTTTGTATTAGCAAAGCTGATTCCCGCCCGGCGGCTGGCTGACGCCGGGCGGCCGTGCGCAGTCGCGCGCAGTCGAGAACACGCCGCGCCCGCCCTGCCGAACCCGGAACGCAGGCTGCTGGGCACGGTCGACGGGCGGCCTGTGCTCGCGCAGCCGGAGCTCGAGGAGGCGACCCAGCTCACGCTGTTCGCAGCCGCCCGCGACGAGTGATCCGTCGAAGGGTGGACCGCGACCCGAATCGCGCCGTTTCGCACGCGCCGGACAAACGGTATATTGGAAGGTAGGCTTCAAATTATCATGATATTTTCAAGTGGATGTTCGAAAGGATCCTTGCGCTTCCAGCACCCGGCCGCGAGTCGTTCTTCCTGTGGGGACCGCGCCAGACCGGGAAGAGCACACTCCTGAAGCTGCGCTATCCCGAGTCTCTATCGAATAATTCCACCAGCCAGCCGCGGGTCGCGATCATAACCGCCGAGGTGCTGGTCGAGTGCCCATATGATGACCCGACGATGGGGATGTCGGGTACATGCGCGCTCCCACTCCTTGATGATCGACAGGTCGACCATGCCGCGGCCTCTCATCGCTTCATCCGGAAAGCCATCCAGCCAGGCTATCATCTGGTCGGGGCCCAGCAATGGGGTCGGGGTCCAGGGGGTCTCTCCGTTCATGGCCCTTCGTACCTGGTCCACGAACACGGCCGCGTGGCGTCGCCGTTGTCGTCCGTCGCGAACGTCGGCGATGTGGTTGCCAGTCTCGAGGACAGCGCCCATCGGCAGCAGCAGGTTGGCTCCGTCGTCAACCAGTTGCCTGAAGCGATCCTCAACCGCGTCGCGATCCTGATTGAAGCCGGGAACGTTGAGTATGTTCAGGAATACGCTGGTGTCGATAATGACGACTGGCGGCATGACGACTTACAGGCTCCTGTCCCGTCGACTACCCGACCTGCTTCCGGAGCTCGTTCAGCCAGGCGTGGGCGCGCTGTTTCCTCTGTTCGGCGCCCGGATGGTTCTTCACGAAGCGCTCGATGATGCCACGCGTCATGAGGCGGCCGACCGATCCCTGCGCGATGAGCTCCGGGTAGTCGGGGACGTCCGACAAACGAATCAATCGGCTCGACCCGTCTGCGGGGTCTCGGTAGCAGAACACCACGTCGGGAACCGCATCATCTGGAAGGGCGTCCAGCAGGGCCGGGTTGTGGCTGCTGATGAGCACGCGTAGATTCCGCTCCTTTGCGATGCGGGACATCTGGTTGAGGAGCTGAGCGGCGCGGCTGGGGTGAACGCCATTGTCGATCTCCTCGATCACGACCAGCCGGCCGGGAGCGGAGAGGATGGCGGCGGCGATGCCGAGGACGCGAAGCGTTCCATCCGACAGGAGGGCTGCATCGTAATTTCTGCCGCCTCCGCCGAACGTCTCCGTGAGAGTGACCATGACTTCGCTACGCGGGGTCTCGACGAAACGGATTTCCTCGATGTCCTGCTCCGGCAGCGCCCTTACGAAATCGAGCAATTCGGTCTTTACGTCGTCGTCCTCGCACAGGTTGTACAGCACTCCCGACAGATTCTCGCCGCTCTCGACCAGCTTCTGCTCGCTCATCGGGCTGTAGTTCCTCATGAGCGACGGACGCGGATCGAGCAAGGTGATGCCAGAAAGTAGTCGGTGAAACCGGCGGGTTACGGCTGGAATGTCCTGTTGGGCTTTCTTGTGTCCACGCTCGAACCGAGCCGAGGTCATGAGTTGGCAGAGCACCGCCATCTGGTCGTTGCACATGATCTGCGGTTTTCTGCCGCCGCGCGCAAAGTTGTTGTAGGCGACGAACATGTCCCCCAAGGGCCCACTCGATGGAGTGGCGACTTTGAACAGTGGCGCTCGTGAGGCGTATCTGAATCCGGTCAGAGTTTCATCAGCGACATGTAGCTCGCCGTCGTCGCGCACATCGAGCGTGATCGAATAGTGATTCCAATCGAGATCCGTGGTATCGCAGGATAGCGAAAAGGCATGTCCTCCCTGGAAGCCGAGTTCACTCACCTTTCCCCGGATCGCACGGTCCTTGTGCTGCCAGGCATAGCGAAAAGAGCCGAGCCTGTTGCCCGCCGCTATCCAGGACAGCAGTCGCAACCCTTCGATGGCGTTGCTCTTGCCCGACGCGTTCGCGCCGATCAGGACGGTCAGCGACGCGAGCTTCAGCGTGGCTTCGCGGTAGCTCTTGAAATTCTTGATCGTGAAGCTCGACAGCATGAATGTCTCCCGGGGCCGTCCGGCCCTCCGGCGTGCGCCCGCTTCACTTTATCCTGGACAGCAGCGTGTCGAGCGAAACGGTGCCGGCCGTCCCCAGGGTGAAACCAAGGCGGTCGGAGTCTTTCAGCGGCTGGACCTCGACGTCCGCGCCGCCGAAGATCCGGATGCCGAACGCGGTCAACTCCTGCCGTAGCGCACTCTCGGCGTCGGCGCTCCGCGGCGCGGCCAGGCGGTCGTTGGCCGCGAACTCGATCTCGTTCCCCAGGAAGGTGATCCCGCCGCCGGTCATGCGGGACGTGTCCTCCTCCAGGCGCCGCGCGGCGGTAATCACCGCCGCCGCCGCGACCGCCAGCCGCTCTCCGAACGCGCCGTCGAGCGGCTGCTTGCGGGTGTAGGACAGGCCGGGCCGCCCGCCCGTCTCGTCGAGCGCGTAGTTGGCTTCGTGGGCCACGAGGAGCACGCTGGGGCCGTCGACGAGGTGGGTGTAGTCGGCCACGTCGATCAGGAGTCCGGGCACGGCGTGCTCCTGGATCCACCGGTGGAAGACCGGAATGATCGTACGCGGGGCGCCGGCCGACGCGGGTTCCGCGAAGATCTTCAGGCTGAAGCGCTGCAGCGCCGCGGCGTCGTATCCCATCTACTGCGCCCGCCCCTCGGCCGCGGCCGGCATCCCGGCGGCCGGCCGGGCCGCGAGCCGGGCCTGGCACGCATGGCACGCCTCCAGAAAGAGCTGCGCTTCCTCGATCAGGTGGTGCGCCGCGTCGGGCGCCAGCCGCGGGCCCGATTCGTGCCGCCGAAAGAGATACATGGCGAACTTGCCGCCGGCGTACTTGTCGAAGAAGACCTGGGTGTCGAAGAAACGCGTGCGGAACTCCCGCACGATGGCGTCCGGGTCGTCGCCGACATCGACGAACTCCGTCTTGACCAGCCCGCGCGCCCCGAGCAGCATCGCGCCGTAGGCCAGCTCGTCGGCCCGGGCGAAGGCGCGCTCCTCGAGCTGCGACTGCGCCTCGAAGATGCGGGCCTCGGCCGCCGCGAGATCGAACTCGGTCAGTGAGACCACCTCCCCCGCGCACTCGCCGACCCCCATGTCGCCGAGGGTGAACTCGCGCGGGTCGCCCCAGTCGGAGTAGAACGACGGGTCGGCGTCGTGGGACGGGACGGCGGCCAGGTCGGCGAACATCTCGCGCAGGGCGCGCTTGCCGATGCGGCGGGTGTAGTCCTGGAACGACTCGTCCCCGCGGCGTTCGGCGACGAAGCGCCCGGTGATGCGCTCGACGACCTCCGGAATGCGCTTCGAAGGTACGGCCCCGGAGGCCAGGCCGTAGGCGCCGGCGTTGTCGAGCCACCGGCCGCCGAGCACCACCTGAAAATGGGGCACGGCGTAGCCGCCGATGTTGCGGCTGACCCCGTAGAAGCCGAGATCGGCGACGTGGTGCTGGCCGCACGAGTTGAAGCAGCCGCTGGTCTTGATGCGGAGCCCCTCGACGGCCGTATCGAACGCTCCCGCGGCGGCGCGCTCGGAGAGGCGCGACGTGAGCTCGGCCGCGAGCCCGCGCGACGAGGCGATGCCGAGCTTGCAGGTGTCGGTGCCGGGGCAGGCCGTGATGTCTGCGAGGGTCCCGGCGCCGGCCCGGCCGAGACCGGCGGCCGACAGCTCGCCGTACAGCGCGGGCACGTCCGCCTCGGCGACCCAGCGCAGGACGACGTTCTGCTCGACCGTGGCCCGCACCGCGCCGCCGACGTACCGCCGGGCGAGAGCGGCGAGGCGGCGCATCTGATGGGCGGTCAGGTCGCCGAGGGGCAGCGCGACGGTGACGGCGGCGTAGCCGCTCTGGCGCTGCCGGTAGACGTTGGTGCGCGCCCAGCCCGCGAAGCCGTTCGACCCGCCGCCGTTCGCCGGCCCGGCCGGCCGGAGCGGTTGTTCCGCTTCCGCCGGCGGACCGGTCAGGTGCGCGGTCCAGCGCGGGTCGTCCGGCAGCGCGGCGCGCTCTTCCAGGACGAGTCGCTTGAACTCGTCGAGGCCCAGGTGAGCCACCAGGAACTTGATGCGCGCCCGGGCGCGGTTGCGCTTCTCGCCGAGCCGGGCGAACACGCGGGAGATGGCCTGCGCGGTCGGCAGCAGCTCCTCGACCGGCAGGAACTCGTCGAACCGCTTCGCCTGGTGCGGCACCGCGCCGAGGCCGCCCCCCACGTAGGTCTCGAAGCCGCGCCGCTCGACGCCGTTCTCCGTCCGGGTGACCGCGATCAGGCCCAGGTCATGCATGGAGACCAGCCCGCAGGCGTGCTCGCGGCAACCCGAAAACGCCACCTTGAACTTGCGCCCGAAGTCCTGCGCGTCCGGATGACCGAGCAGGAACCGCATGCACGCCTCGGCATGGGGCGTCACGTCGAAGGTTTCGTCACGGCAGACCCCGGCCAGCGGGCAGGCGGTGACGTTGCGGACGGTGTTGCCGCAGGCCTCGCGCGTGGTGATGCCGACCGCGGCGAGCCGGCGCATCAGGTCGGGCGTGTCGTCGAGGTGGACGAAGTGGAGCTGGATGTCCTGGCGCGTCGTCACGTGGCAGACGCCGTCGCTGTACTCCTCGGCGAGGTCCGCCAGGGTGTCCATCTGGTCCGGCGTCAGCCTGCCCATCGGGATCTTGATCCGCTGCATCCCGGGCGCGTCCCAGACCGTTTCCGGCCCCTTGGTCAGCCCGTTCGACGGGTACGGCAGCGTCTTCGGCCCGGCGCCGTCGTTGCGCTGGCCGTTGTCGTAGCGCTGCCCGTAGACGCCGCGGCGCAGGCGCGTCTCGGCGAACACCTTCTCGTCGATCTTGCCCTGCCGCCGGAGGGCGATCTGATGCTCGAAGGTGTCGATCTCGGCGCCCAGTTCGGCCGGGATCCGGCCGGCGAGTATTTCCTTCCAGGTCATGTCGCACGTCCCTTGCTAGTCCGCATGCGCCGTCGTCCGGCTACCGCCCGCATTTCCACTTCATCTGCATGCGACACCCGCACTTGCCTGTTCGCATGCGCCGTCGCGGGGCTACCGCTGCAGCGCGACGGCGTCGGCGGTGCGCGCCGGCGTTTCCTTCCCGGCTACCAGCGCGCTCAGGTTCGCGACGCCGCCGACGACGATGGTGCCCGGCGCGCCGGCCGGGGCGTCGAGATGGGCGGTCCCGAGCTCGTCGAGCCGCCCCCTCCAGACGCGCATCCGCGGCGTCGACGCGGCCAGCACGATCGCCGCCGGCGTCTGCGCGCGCCAGCCGCGTTCGAGCAGCGTCGCGGCGATGCGTTCTCGATTCCGCAGCCCCATCAGGACGATCACCGTCAGCGATCCGGGCGCCACCGCGCCCAGGAGCGGCTCGAACGCCTCCGCCGCGTGCCCCGACACCACCGTGAACCCGGCCGCGATCCCCCGGTGCGTTACCGGGATGTCGGCCAGGGCGGGGGCCGCGACCGCCGCCGTGATGCCCGGGACGACCTCGAACGGGATGCCCGCCGCGCGCAGAGCCAGCGCCTCCTCGCCGCCCCGGCCGAGCAGGAACGGGTCGCCGTTCTTCAGCCGGACCACGCGCTTGCCGCGCCGCGCGCCGCGGATCATCACCTGGTGGATCGTCTCCTGGTCCACCGCCGGCCGGCCGGCCCGCTTGCTGACGCTGAAGTGCTGCGCGCGCGTCGCCAGGGCCGTGACCTCGGCCGGCACCAGTCCGTCGTACAGCAGCAGGTCCGCCTCGGCGAGGCGCCGCGCCGCCTTCAGCGTCAGCAGTTCCGGATCCCCGGGGCCGGCGCCCACCAGCGATACGAAGCCGGGCCTGCCGGGCGCCGCCGCTGGCTTCGTGACGATCGTCATGCCGTCGATGCTCCGGGCGCCGCCGCCCCGGACCGGCCGGCGGCATCGTCCCGAACGTGCGCATAGAGCCTGACCAGCGCGTCCAGCAGCGCCGGGCGCCGTTCCGCCATCGGCACCTGCTCGGCCCGCCACCGCGCGCGCATCCGGACGGCCTCGGACAGCCAGCGCTCCAGCTCCTCCGGCGGCAGCACCGCGTCGAGTCCCTCGCGCAACAGGCCGGCGAGGGCCGGGGCGCGCCCATCGGTCGAGACCGCGAAGGTCACGCCGGCGCGCCGCACGACGCCGCCCAGGTAGAGACTGGCGTTCGGCGGATCGTCCACCGCGTTGACGAACACGCACCGGGCCTCGGCCGCGCGCGCCACCGCGCGGTTGACCGCCGGCGTGGCCGCCGCCACCACCAGCCACGCCCCGTCGAGGTCGGACGGCCGGAACTCGCGTTCGATCCGCGTCACGTCCGCCGCTGCCGCCTCGTCTACCCACTCCGGCGCCACGACGGTGACGTCGGCCCCGGCGTCGAGCAGCCCGCGCAGCTTCGACGCCGCGACCGGCCCGGCGCCGACCACCACCACCCGCCGGCCGTTCAGCTTCAGGAAGGCCGGATAGAGGTGCATGTGGTTACCGTGCCCCGGCGCGGCAGGGCGCCGCCGCCGGTCGAGGGGGCGCCGACCAGCAGGCCCGGCGGCGTATCCAGCGGCGGTCGGGGCGAAGTCCGTCACGTCAGGTCTCCACTCACGGTTCGAGGGCACGAAAAAAGCCCGGCGGGCGGCTGCCCCCGGGCCTCGGTGTCGTGCGTCGTCTGCTCTGTCTCGTTTACGTAGCGGCGTGCGACGCGGTACGACCTTCGGCGCGGGGGAGTCCTGGGGACTCCTCCATACAACAGCAACAACAGGCGCAGACGGCCGGGAGTGTCGTCATTACGGTGCGGTACGTTACGTTGATTGTAGCCCGGCGGCGCGGTCGTGCGTCAAGCCGGAGTCTTGTCCAATGAGACATGAGCCGGAACGGGGGGCCGGATCGCCCGCCTGTTGCGCGAACACCAGACCACAGGCGCGGTCATCGACCCCGCGGCGCCATACTCACTTACAGCATGTGATATGGTGGCTGGTCATGGAAGCGACCAGGAAGATCACCGTCCACGTCCCGGCGGACCTGCTCGAAAAAGCACGAACGACAACCGGTCAGGGCATCACCGCTACCGTGTGCGAGGGCCTGCAGCTCGTCGCCAGCGCGGAAGCCTATCGAAAGCTCCGGGAACTTCGCGGCAGGGTCACGGTCTCCGTCGACCTTGAACGACTCCGCGAGGACCGCGCGTGATCGCCGTCGATTCCAGCTCCTTGATCGCCTACTTCGGCGGCGACGACGGCGACGACGTGGAGTGGCTCGACCAGGCGCTGGCGCTGAAGCAGGCGGTGCTCCCTGCGGTCGTTCTGACGGAGATTCTGAGCGACCCCGCGCTGGGTCGCGCCGTCGCCGACATCATCAGGGACCTGCCGGTGCTCGACGTCCGCGCAGGCTTCTGGGAACGCGCCGCCGCAACCCGCGCGCGGATCCTCGCGAAACGGCTGCGGGCGCGTCTGGCCGACACGTTGATCGCTCAGAACTGCATCGACCACGGGACGCCCCTGATCACACGAGACGGCGATTTCAGGCATTTTTCGGCGTACGCCGGCCTGGATCTGTTGTGACTGTGATGATCCGCGACCCGGGGTACGCGCGCCGCGTGTGCGCTGCGCCGTGGTAACAGTCCTTGATCCTCATCGCCCGCAAAGCCCGTTACAGGAGCCCCCCGGTCATGTCCGAACACCTGATCGCCCCGCACGGCGGGGCCCTCGTCGATCTCTTCGCCGGTGACGACCGCCGCGCCGCGCTGCAGGCCGCGTCGCGCGACTGGCCTTCGCACGATCTGACGCCGCGCCAGCTCTGCGACCTCGAGTTGCTCGTCGGGGGCGGATTCTCGCCGCTGACCGGCTTCCTGGGACGCCGGGATTACGAGCGGGTCTGCGCGGAGATGCGCCTGGGCGACGGGACCCTGTGGCCGGTCCCGGTCACGCTCGACGTGCCGGATGTGCTCGCCTCCTCGCTGACGGCCGGCTCGCGCCTCGCGCTGCGCGACGAGGAGGGCGTCATGCTGGCCGTCCTCGACGTCGAGGACGTCTGGCGGCCGGACCGGGAGGCGGAAGCGGCGGCGGTGTTCGGCACGACCGACCCGGAGCATCCGGGTGTGGCGCACCTGCGGGACCGGACGCAGCCGTGCTACGTCGGCGGGCGGGTGACGGCGGTGCAGCCGGTGACCCACTACGACTATCGCCTGCTGCGCCACACGCCGGCCGAACTGCGCGCCGAGTTCGCCAAGCTGGGCTGGACGAAGGTGGTCGCGTTCCAGACGCGCAACCCGATGCACCGGGCGCACCAGGAGCTGACGCTGCGTGCGGCGAAGGAGGTGGAGGCGAGCCTGCTGATCCACCCGGTGGTCGGCCTGACGAAGCCGGGCGACGTCGATCACTACACGCGCGTCCGGTGCTACCTGGCGTTGCTGCACCGCTATCCGTCGAAGACGGCGCTGCTGTCGCTGCTGCCCCTCGCGATGCGGATGGGCGGCCCGCGCGAAGCGGTCTGGCACGCCATCATCCGCAAGAACCACGGCTGCACGCACCTCATCGTGGGGCGCGACCACGCCGGTCCGGGCAGCGACTCGGCCGGCAACCCGTTCTACGGCCCGTACGACGCGCAGGAGCTGCTGCGGAAGCACGAGGCCGAGCTCGGGGTGACCATGGTGCCGTTCAGGATGATGGTCTACGTCGAGGAGCGCGACTCGTACGTGCCGGTCGACGAGGTCCCGGAGGGGACGCGCACGCTGAACCTCTCGGGCACCGAGTTGCGCCGGCGCCTCGCGGAAGGGAAGGACATCCCGTCCTGGTTCACCTTCCCGGACGTCGCCGAGGAGTTGCGGCGGAGCCACCCGCCGCGGGAGCGGCAGGGCGTGACGGTCTTCTTCACGGGGCTGTCGGGATCGGGGAAGTCGACCATCGCCAACGCCCTGCTCGTGAAGTTCCTCGAGTTCGGCGGCCGGCCGGTGACGCTGCTCGACGGCGACCTCGTCCGGAAGCACCTGTCGAGCGAGCTCGGCTTCTCGAAGGCGCACCGCGACGTCAACATCCGGCGCATCGGCTACGTGGCGTCCGAGATCACGAAGAACGGCGGCATCGCCGTCTGCGCCCCCATCGCGCCGTACGACGCCGTGCGCAGGGACGTGCGCGCGATGATCGAGCCGGTCGGCGGCTTCATGCTGGTCCACGTCGACACGCCGCTCGAGGTGTGCGAGCAGCGCGACCGCAAGGGCCTCTACGCCAAGGCGCGGGCCGGCATCATCAAGGAGTTCACCGGGATCTCCGACCCCTACGAGGCGCCCGCGGACGCCGAGCTGACGATCGACACGACGGCGCTGACCCCCGACGAGGCGGCGCAGCGGATCATCCTGCACCTGGAAAAGGCGGGGTACGTCGGCGCGGCGGACTGAACCGCTCGTGCGTGCGATGCGCGGCGAGCCGTCGGACAACGTCGACATGTTCGTACGGAACTTCCGGGCGCCGACCGGCGGTCCACATCCGGTGGCGTCGGGTGGCGCCGGGCCGCTCGGCAATGCAGCGCCTTGACCGCGGTGGCTACTGGAAGCTACCTTGAAAGGCGTGCGCGCCGTCGGACTGAAGGTGCTCAACAACAAGCTGGGCGAATACGTGCGTCTGGCTGCCGCGGGAGAGACCGTGCTCGTGACGGACCGCGACCGCATCGTGGCGGAAATCGTGCCCCCGCGCGCGGAACGGAGCCCCATCCTCGCCGACGCCCTGCTGGCCGACATGGTGCGCAAGGGCGTGCTGACGCCGCCGGTGGCCCCGGGCGCCGGACAGCCTCCGGCGCCTGCGCCGATCATGACGCTGGAGCAACTGCTCGACATGTTGGACGAGGTCCGGGGCGACAGGTGATCTACATCGACGCTTCCGTCGCATTGGCGCACCTTTTCTGGAGGATCGACGTCCGCCGGCCGACTTCTGGGACAACCTGATGCTTTCGGATCGCAGACCGACGCAAGGTGGCCGGCTCGAACGATGGAGAACGGTCGCGAACGGAGTGGACACGGGGCCGGGAAGAGCGATGAGTCAGTCATTCGAGCCGCCCGAACGTTTCCGCGAAGCCGTCGCGCGCTTCGACCGCGCCAACGCCGAGGATCCCAACGTCGAGACGGCGGACGGCGGCTCCCATCCGAAGGAGCTGCTTTACGCGCAGCGGATGTCCGAGGCGCTGCAGGGCTTCGCCCCGGACGCCTCGGAGGTGGTTCGCCTCGCGGTGCGCTGCCAGCACATCCGCCGCTGGACCATGCCGCGCGACAGCTATCCCGAAGGTCGGGACGGCTACCGCCGCTGGCGGACGGATCTCGGCCGCTTCCATGCGGACACCGCGGGCGCCGTCCTGCGCGAGGTCGGCTACGACGCCGCGACCGTCGGCCGCGTGCAGGCGCTGCTCCGGAAAGAGCGTCTGAAGGTCGATCCCGAGGTGCAGCTTCTCGAGGACGTCGTCTGCCTGGTGTTCCTCAGCCACTACCTGGCGCCGTTCGCGGCGCGGCACGACGACGAGAAGGTGGTCGGGATCCTGCGGAAGACGTGGCGGAAGATGTCCGACCGGGGCCGGACGGCCGCGCTCGGTCTCGACCTCGCACCGGAGCTGCGGGCGCTGGTGGCCCGCGCCGTCGGCTGACCGGCATACCTGCACCATCGATCCATCGGAACCGAGACGCGGCGACGACGCCGGATGACAACCGCGCCCGGCGTTGCGACAATGCCGATCATGCGTTTCTTCAACACCGAGGGGCCCGTCCGACCGGAGGACCATTACTGCATCCCGCCGCTCGACCGGGTGGATCTCGACGCTCTGCTCGGCCTCGTCCGCGACAAGAAGTACTTCGTGCTCCATGCGCCACGGCAGACCGGCAAGACGTCGGCGCTGCTGACGTTGCGCGACCTGCTGAACGCCGGCGGCGATTACCGCTGCGTGTACGCCAACGTGGAGGCCGGCCAGGCGGTGCGGGAGGACGTGGCCGAGGGCATGCGCGCCGTCCTGTCCGAGCTGGCGCTCCAGGCGAGCGTGACACAGGACGACGAAACGCTGGATGGTATCTGGCCCGAGGTGCTGGAGCGGGCCGGGCCGAGTCAGGCGCTGCGTCAGGCCCTGCTGCGCTGGTGCATGGCCGATCCACGACCGCTGGTGCTGCTGATCGACGAGATCGATGCACTGGTCGGGGACACGTTGTTGTCGGTGTTGCGGCAGTTGCGCACCGGTTACCCGGACCGCCCCGGCCGCTTCCCGCACAGCGTGATCCTGTGCGGGGTGCGAGACGTGCGTGACTATCGCATCCGCTCCACGGCGCAGAACGCACTGGTGCTCGGCGGCAGCGCGTTCAACATCAAGTCGAAGTCGTTGCGACTGGGCGACTTCACCGAGCCGGAGACGCGGGCTCTGCTGGCGCAGCACACGAAAGCGACCGGGCAGGCGTTCGCGCCGGAAGCGCTGGAGCTGATCTGGACGCGGACGGCGGGGCAGCCGTGGCTGGTGAACGCGCTGTGCCGGGACGCGTGCTTCGAAAGCGCGGCGGGCCGCGACCGCTCCCGCACGATCACGGCGGACGACATCCTGGACGCGCAGGAGAGGCTGATCCTGGCTCGCGTGACGCACCTGGACAATCTGGCCGACAAGCTGCGCGAGGATCGCGTGCGGCGGGTGGTGGCGCCGATGCTGACCGGCGCCGCGGGTCGGGACAGCTACGCGGACCGCAGCCGCGACGTGGAGTACGCGCGCGACCTGGGCCTGCTGGCGCAGGACGACGCGAAGCGCATCGCGAACCCGATCTACGCGGAAGTGATTCCGCGCGAGCTGACGTGGGTGGCGGAGGACGACGTCGAGGCGCAGACGGCGTGGTACGTGGGCGCGGACGGCGCGCTGGACGTGGACGGGCTGCTCGCCGATTTTCAGCGGTTCTTCCGCGAGCACTCGGCACACTGGACGCAACGCTTCGACCGGTATCGGGAGGCCGGTCCGCAACTGCTGCTGCAGGCATATCTGCAGAAGGTGGTGAACGGCGGCGGCCGCATCGAGCGGGAGTACGCCCTGGGGCGGGGACGCGTCGACCTGCTGATCGTGTGGCCGCACGGCGGTCGCACCCGCCGGTTCGTGGTGGAATGCAAGGTGCGCCGGGACGGGCTGGAGCGGACGATCCGCGAGGGGGTCGAGCAGACGCGGGGCTGCATGAACGGCTGCGAAGCGGAGTCCGGCCACTTGGTCGTCTTCGACCGCTCGGAGGCCAGGACGTGGGCGGAGAAGATCTTCCGCCGCGCGCCGGCGGAGGACGGCGCGCCGGTCACCGTCTGGGGCATGTGAGGCACTGGAGGAACCGCCGCCTCCGGCAGCAGGACGGTCAGCAGGGTTGCTTGCCGTCGGAAGGTTGGAGCTGCGCCAGTTCGGTCAGATCTCGTTCGCAAGCAAATCCTGATGTTCCTGGACCCCACCCGATTCCCCGTGCTGGACCTGAAAATCGCCAAGGCGTTCGCGAACGGCGGCTTTCCTCCCCTGGCCGGCCTCGGATTCGACCCGAGCGGCATTCGCATCACCCGGAGCAACGCGAACGCCTACGAAGACTGGGCGCGCTGGTGCCGGGAGATCGCCGGGCTCGTCAACGAAGACCCAGCATCTCCCCGCCGGGATCTGAGAGCCGTCGACGTCGAGCGGGCGCTCTTCACGCTGGCCGACGCCGGGCGGATCGAAGAGGCGCGGACCTTGCTGGCGGGTCCGCAGGAAGGAGATTGCGGTGCGCATGGATGAGCAGGCTGCCAGCAGGCTGGTAGACGACGCGTCGCGGATCGTCGGCTTCACCGGCGCGGGCATTTCCACCGAGTCCGGCATCCCGGACTTCCGCGGATCGACCGGCGCGTTGACCGATTTGCCGGATCGGATCCCGACTCTCCAGCAGTTCGTCTCCAGCGTGGAGTCGCGCATCGATTTCTGGGGGCTGGGTGTCGATCTCTGGTCCGCCATCGGTGATGCGCGTCCGAACGCAGGTCACGACGCATTTGTCGAGCTCCATCGTCAAGGTCGGCTGGAAGCGCTGATCACGCAGAACGTCGATCGTCTGCATCAGCGAGCGGGTCTGCCCGGGAGCAGGGTGCTGGAACTGCACGGCACGGCGACCGAGGCGCTCTGTCTGAACTGTGGTGGCGCGGTTCCCGCCGACGAGATCCGCCGGCGAATCGAGAACGGGGAGCAGGCGCCCTGCTGCCGGCCGTGCGGCGGGTTGCTCAAGTCTGCGGTCATCCTGTTCGGCGAGGTGCTTCCGGAGGACGTCGTGCGGCGGGCGGAGGCGGCGGCTCGCGCATGTGACCTGTTGCTTGTCGTCGGCTCGTCGCTGATGGTCGAGCCGGCGGCATCGCTACCATGGCTGGCCAGGGACGCGGGCGCGCGCGTCGTGGTCATCAACCGCGATCCCACGCCGCTGGACGACGTCGCGGACGTGGTGTTGCGCGGGGAGATCGGCGTGCTGTTGCCCCGGCTGGTGTCGCCCGGCGGGTGACATCGATCGACCGCGCCGCCGGCGGCCGGCGGTGGAGGAGGCGTCCGTGATCTGCCCACGAACTTGGCTTGGGCTCCAACGGCGCAAGTCTGGTACCCTGCCTGGCAGGACGAAGAAGGCAGAGAACACGATGATCGCAAGAGAACTACTGGAAGAAGGCTTGAAGCTCAAGCCGGAAGATCGTTTATGCGACTGCGTCATGAAACGACGAGGACCGACGGAGATTCCGACTGCTGCAACAAAGCGGCAGGGACACGTAATATCGTGAGGCCACCATGAGCGAAACGACCACGATCGTGATGTCCATCGTCGGGGCCACCATCAGCATCATCGGCGTGTCGGGCCTGATGCTGCGCCTCCCGGCGACGAGCATCGCGAGGGAGTTCAACTCGACGAACAAACGGATCGACGACCTGAAGGCGGACCTGAACAGCCGGATCGACGGCACGAACGGCCGAATCGATGACCTCAAGGCGGACCTGAACGGCCGGTTCGACGAGACCAACAAGCGGTTCGACGAGACCAACAAACGGTTCGACGAGACCAACAAGCGGTTCGACGAGACCAACCGCCGGTCGGACACCCTGAGCAGCGAGATGCACCAGCGGTTCGATCAGGTCAGCCGCGAGCTCGGAGAGAACCGTGAGCGGATGGCGAAGCTGGAAGGCTCACTGGACGGTTTCCTCGCGGGGCGGCGGGACCGCGACGCGGCCTGACACCAGACACTTCCAACTCCTCGGACCTTGCGGAGCGCGCACGCCTTGTATTCCTCGTCAGCGGCCTTGTCCGAAGCGTGGAGCGTGCTCGTTCGCGGTCGACCGCCTACCAGCCGAACTTCCGCCGCACCGACACGCGCTCCGGCGACACCTGCACGTCGAGGTCCCGCGTCACGCGATTGTCCGGCAGCGTCAGCAGCACGGCGCCGAGGCCGACCGCGCCGACGCCGGCCCACGCCAGTTTGGGACGCGTGAACGTCGCTTCGGTCGTCGCGTCGCGGACGTCCGTGTCGAAAGGAAAGACCGGGCTGACGTGCACGCACTGGGTGGGTTGATGCTGGTAGGTATGGGTGCTGTAGCCCTCGGGGCACACGTCGGTCTCGTAGTCGAACGCGGCTATCACCAGGCCGGCGCCCGCCAGGATGGACACGATGCCCGTCGTCTTGCGCGACTGCGCGGCCGCCGGCGCCGCCGCGGCCGGCAGGACGAGGCCAAGAACCGCCGTCGCCAGGATTCTCTTCATCACCGTTGCTCCTTCGTGCAGATTGCTCTCCGGCCGGCCGCCGACGTCCGCGGTCGGTAGTGGTCAATCTTGACTTGACCACTACCCCGCGGTCGCGGTTCTTCATGTGCACGAAGCCTTCGTGCAACGTCAGTCGTCGTCGAGGCCGAAGGCGTAGACGACGTTGCCGGCCGCAATGGCAACGTACTGCTCGCCGTCGACCGCGTAGGAGATCGGCGCCGCGCGCACCTGGGCGCCGACCGCGATGTACCAGAGCTGCTCTCCGCTGACCGCGTCGAGCGCATAGAAGTAGCCGTCCGTGCTGCCGCCGAAGACGAGGTCGCCGGCGGTGGCGAGCAGTCCGGCCCAGGTCCACGGCTGGACGCGGTACTCCCAGCGCCGGTCGCCGGTACGGGGGTCGATGGCCCGCACCGCGCTGGTGTACTCGTCGGCGGGCAGGATCTGCTGCTGGCCGCCGCCGATGTAGCGGTCGCCCTCGACGTACTCCTCGTCGCGGATGAAGAACTCGGCCTCGCCGTCGTAGGACATCACGTAGAGCAGTCCGGTGCGCGGGCTGTAGGAGGGCGACATCCAGTTGGTGGCGCCGCCCGCGGGCGGCGAGACGACGATGCCGTCCTCGCTCGGGAACATGCCGGGGACGCGGATCGGACGGCCGTTCTCGTCGAGGCCCTCGGCCCAGGTCTGGAGGGCGAAGGGCTTGCCGAGGAGGAACTCGCCGGTCTCGCGGTCGAGGGTGTAGTAGAAGCCGTTGCGGTTGGCCCACAGCATCGCGCGCCGCGATTCGCCGCCGACGTCGATGTCGGCGAGGACCGGGATCTGGATCGCGTCCCAGTCGTGCACGTCGTGCGGCGTGAACTGGAAGTACCAGGCCAGCGCGCCGGTGTCGCCGTCGAGGGCCAGGGCCGAGTCGGAGTACAGGTTGTCGCCGCCGCGCACCTCGCCGTTGTAGTCCGGTCCCGGGTTGCCGGTGCCCCAGTAGACGAGGTCGAGGTCCGGATCGTACGAGCCGGTGATCCAGGTGGGCGAGCCGCCGGTGCGCCACGAGTCGCCCGACCAGCTCTGGTTGTCCGGGTGGTCGGGTCCCGGAATGGTGTAGGTCCGCCAGACCTGCTCGCCGGTCTCCGCGTCGTAGGAGTCGAGGAAGCCGCGGATGCCGAACTCGCCCCCCGCGATGCCGGTCACCACCTGGTTCTTGACCACGAGCGGCGCCGCGGTCTTGCTGTAGCCGCCACGGTGGTCCGCCACCTCGCGGTTCCAGACGAGGTTGCCGGTGCGGGCGTCGATCGCGACCAGATGGGCGTCGAGGGTGCTCATGTAGAGCGTCTCGCCCAGGATCGCCACGCCCCGGTTGTTGCGGCCGCAGCAGATGCGAAGATCCTCCGGCAGTTCGTGCTCGTAGCGCCAGAACTGGCGGCCGGTGGCCGCGTCGAGGGCGACGACGTTGCTCGGGGCTTCGGTGACGAACATCACGCCGTCCACGACCAGCGGGGTGGTCTCGGCGCGGTCGAGGGCCGGGATCTGGTACGCCCACTTCAGCTCGAGCTCGCGCACGTTGCGGAGGTGAATCTGGTCCAGGCGGCTGAAGCGCTGGCTGTCGAAGGTCCCCGAATACATCAGCCAGTTGTGCGGCTCGTCGGCCGCGGCGAGCAGGCGCTCCCAGGTGACGGGGGAGAACGCGGGAACTGCGGCGCCCGCGTCAGCCGACGGTTCCTGGCCGGCCGCCGGGTGGACGGATGCGAACAGCGCGACGACCAGGGCGAGCCTCTTCATCGGTGAGCTCCTCGTGAAACACGTTGGCCTCGACGCGGCGGAGCGGATCATCGTCGATGATAGCGCCGACTCTCCGTTGAGCAACGCTCGCCTCGGTCGCCGCAGCGGCGGATCCGAACCTCACCCCCCGGACGTGCGCGGCGACTCCGACGTCATGCGCCAGATCGCGGCGGCGACGCTGCCGACCACCGAGTGCATCACGGCGGACATCGCGCTCGGGATGGCCACCAGCGGGTTCGCGAAGTTCTGCCGCGCCAGGACGACGCCGAGCCCCGAGTTCTGCATGCCCACCTCGATCGCCGCGGTTCGCGCGGCCTGCTCCCGGCCGATCCACAGGCGGGCCACCGTGTAGCCGAGCACGAACCCGCCGGCGTGCAGGCAGAGCACGGCCAGCAGCAGGCGGGCGCCCGCCTCGATCACCTGCTCGCGTCCGCCCCCGATCACGGAGGCGGCGATCAGCACGATGGTCGCCACGGCGATCAGCGGCGCCACCGGCAGCACGCGGCGGCAGGCGGCGGGGAAGCGCGCCTTGAGCACTGCGCCGGCCACCACCGGCAGGACGACCACCTGCACGGTGTCGAGCAGCAGCCCCCCGGCCGGCACGTCGACCCGGCTGCCGGCGAGCAGCGCGGTCAGCGCCGGCGTCATCGCCGCCGCCAGCAGCGTGGAGGCGGTGGTCATCGTCACGGAGAGGGCGACGTCGGCCCGCGCCAGGAACGCGATGACGTTCGAGGCGGTGCCGCCGGGACAGCACGAGACCAGGATCAGCCCGACGGCGAACGGCGCCGGCAGATCCGCCAGCCAGCCGATGCTCCACCCGAGCAGCGGCATCAGCGTATATTGCAGCGCGACGCCGGGCAGGACGCTGGTCCGCTCGCGGGCGATGCGGCGGAAGTCCTCGAACCCCACCGTCATCCCCATGCTCAGCATGATGACGCCGAGGCCGACGGTGATGAACGGCCCGCTGAACCAGGTGAACAGCTCCGGCCGGACGAGGGCGACGCCGGCGGCGAGGAGCAGCCAGAGCGGGAACGCGTTGGCGAGGACGGTCGGCACCGGCAAGTCGCGAGCATTGTATGGCCGCGGGGCGGCGGGTTCCAGCCGGCTCCGAACGGACGAGACGCTTGCGACGGTCCGGGGAGAAACGGTTCGGGTGACGAGGCTACTGGACATGCACATTGCATGCAGATAACCTGATCGCATGCCCAACCTTCAGGTCAGGAACGTTTCGCCGGAGCTGCATCGCGCCCTCAAGGCGAAAGCGGCCATCGAGGGATCCTCTCTGTCCGATTTCGTGCTCGCGGAGCTCGAGAAAGTCACGTTGCGTCCGACGCCGCGCGAGCTTCGCGAGCGGCTGCGCCGGCGCTCCGCGGTGCATCCGAGTCCGTCCGCCGCGGAAGTCGTCCGCGAGCGGCGCGAGCGCGATCGGCGTCGGTAGCTCACGTCCCGTCCGGAGTGCTCGCCGCTTACCAATGCTGGTTGCCGACGCGTCCGCGGTCGTGGAGATCCTCATGGCGACGCCGGCCGGGCTCGCCATCGAGGAACGGCTGTTCGGCTCGCAGGAGCCGGCCGCGGCGCCGCATCTGCTCGACGTCGAAGTGCTCCACGTGATTCGGAGGTACAACCGGACGAACCAGTTGACCGCGGCTCGCGCCGAACAGGCTCTGGACGACCTTGGTGCGCTCGCGATCACTCGCTACGGCCACGAGCTCCTCCGCCCGGCCATGTGGCGGCTGCGAAACAGTCTGACCGCGTACGATGCAGCCTACGTGGCGTTGGCCGAGCTCCTCGACGCCCCCATCGTTACCTGCGACGCGAGGCTGGCGCGGTCGCTCGGCCACGCCGCAACCTTCCGGCTCCATCCGCCCGGGAACGTCGGCGGCGTGGTCGACGGCGGGGAGACCTCCGGGTCGTGAGGCGCGTCGGCGGGCGCTTTTCGAGCGCCGGCCTGCTAAGGTATCCGGCCGGTGCGCGGACGCGATCCGGCCTTTCGGCGGCGACCGGCCGCCAATGGACACGAGAGGACATGCTCGATGGGGTTCGAACCTGATCTGCTGAAGGGCAAGGCGGCGCTGGTGACCGGGGGCGGCACCGGCATCTGCCGCGGGCTGTCGCTGGCGCTCGCGGAGCACGGCTGCGACGTGGCGATCACCAGCCGCAGGCCGGAGCACCTGGAACCGACCCGCCGGGAGATCGAGGCGCTGGGCGTACGGGCGTCGGCGGTGGCGGGCGACGTCCGGGACCCGGCCGCGGTCGACGCCGCGGTGGCGCGGACGGTCGACGCCTTCGGGCGGCTCGACGTCCTGGTCAACGGCGCGGCGGGCAACTTCCTCTGCCGGGCGGAAGACCTCTCCCCGAACGCGTTCGGCGCGGTGGTCGACATCGACCTCAAGGGGACGTTCCACATGTGCCGCGCCGCCCTGCCGCACCTGAAGCAACAGGGCGGCGTGGTGCTCAACATCAGCGCCACGCTGCACTACTTCGGCACCGCCGCGCAGCTCCACGTATCGGCCGCCAAGGCGGGCGTCGACGCGCTGACCCGCGTCCTCGCCGTCGAGTGGGGGGAGTACGGCATCCGGGTGAACGGCATCGCGCCCGGGCCGATCGCCGACACCGAGGGGGTGCGCCGCCTGCTCGTCGGGCCGGCGAAGGACCGCGTGGTGGAGATGACCCCGCTGCGCCGCCTCGGGGCGATCGACGATGTCTCCAGGGCGGCCCTCTACCTGTGCTCGGACCTCGCGTCGTTCGTCAGCGGCGTCACCCTGGTGGTCGACGGCGGGCTCTGGCTGACGTCGAGCCGCATGGCCGAGGCGTGGGACGCCGCCGTCGCCGCCGCCGAAGCGCAGTCGTGACGTCGAGCTGGACTGCCGTGGCGCAGGACGCGGCGATGCAGTGCGGGGCGGCGGTGTCGGTACACGCGCTGGCAGCACCGCTACACGCGCTGGTAGTCCGCGCGCCAGTGCTTGATCGCCTGCTTGATCGTCTTCCGATCGGCGTTCTCGTCGAGCGCCCGGCGGGTCAGGGCCGGCAGCTCCTCGTCGCCGGCGAACCGCAGGGCTACGCACTGCGCCGTCGACACGTCGTCGATGCGCGGCTTGAGGTCTTCCGGGAGCACGCGCTGCATGCGCAGGCGCTCCTCGAGGCGGATGACCCGGTCCTGCGCTTTCAGGGCGAACATACGCGCGTACAGCGCCGTCAGCACCAGCGCGACCGCCACGCCGACGCGGTTCAACGTGTCGATGGTGATGCCGTCCAGCAGTCCGGTCAGGGCCAGGACGAGGTTGAGGAGCAGCAGCGGCACCGCGACGTAGTGGAACAGCGGCACGGACTTCGCGTGGTTCACGTAGGTCTGGGGGCGTTTTTCGGACATGACTGGATTTCCTTCCTCCGGGCTACCGAACGAAGTGGTAGGCAGGCGATCTCGTCGAAGCGGTTCCCCGCCAGGGAGAACACGAAGACCAGCGCGGCTCCGAGCCGACGCACCGGAGGGAGTGCGTGGCGCCGGGCGGGATGCAGATCGCGCAGCCGGGCCCGACGGTGGTCGAGTGATCGTCGATCTCCATTTCTCCCCGGGTTGATCTGGATGAGCGGCTCCGGCCAGTAGCGCTGCCGGGTGTAGATGGCCTCGACCTGCTCGCGGATGTCCCGGGCGTGGATCGTCGTGAAGCGCTTGTACTCGTCGTCGACGCTGTCGCGGAGGGCGAAGACGTCGAGGGCCGGTGCGTTGCCTGCCCTTGCACCGTCCGAACTCGACCTCCGTGATCTGTTCCGCGTCATCGCCGGCTTCGCCTCCCCTGGCTGGAGATCCTGCCACAGCGTTCACGCTTGGCGCCGGCCGATGCAGCCAGCGATATCGTCACGCCGGAATAGCCAGGTGGCGACCTTGAACGCGGGAAGCTCGCCACGCTGCGAGTCGTCGGTACGCCGGCGGAAGGGACGCGGCTGATTGGGAGGGTGGCGCCGGAAGCTCAGGCGCCCGGCTCGTCGGCCTGCTGCCCGGCGTGGAACTCGGCGTAGACGTACACCGGGATCGCGAGGGCGCCGAGGCGCTCCTCGATCACGGGTCGGACGTCAGCCCATCGCAGCCCGCCTACGCCGGTGGCGAGTCTGGGCAGGGCGAGAGATCGCAGGCCCTCGCGCTCGACGATGCGTGCGAGGGCGCGCAACGCGTCGCGGACGTGCTTGATCGTGGCGCGCTCCGGGTGGCCGCCGTGGCCGTACCCGCCTTCCTGCGTGATGAGATTGATGACCCGCACGCCGCCCGGCCCGCCCCAGAGCCAGGCTTCGCCCGGCTTCGCGTGCGTCAGATCGCACCAGTGGTGGTAGTCCTTGTGCATCGCGGGGTACATCTCGTGCAGCGATCGCGCCAGCCCCTGCTTCATGGGGTCCTTTGGAGCAACGCCGTGGGCCACTGTCTGCGCGCGGCTGAGGAGGATATCTCCGGAGACATAGTGAATCATGGGGCTGGATGATATCAGGAGCAACGGCGCGTCGAGGCTCCCTGCGCCCGGCTACGTCGCAGGGTCGGGCGCCGACGCCGTGACCGGCGCCGGCGGCATGACGAACACGTGCCCTGCCCGCTGCACCGTGAGCACCAGTCGTGGGCGCGCGCGGCGTCACGGCGAGGGGTTCGCCAGTTCGCTCAACAGTGCGGCGGTGCGCTCCCGCGCCGTGTCCAGACGTTCTTCGAGCTGGTCGAAGACGAAGCGGTGACCCGCGCGCCGCGCCTCGATCACCGGGATCTCGGCCTGCAGATACGCCCCTTCGAGCGTCCGTCTGCGACCCGCGTCGCGGACGCGCTCGATCAGCCGTCGGGCCGCCTCCAGCGACTCCCGCACGTCGGCGATACCCTCCAGGAGGAGACGCGCGTCGGCTGCACGCCCCGGGCGGGGCTCGGTCCCGCCGGGCCCGTGGCACTCCGCGCATTGGCGCTCGAGTCCCCGCGGCGACAACAGCCGTCCATCGACGCTGCCGTGGCACGTCGAGCAGGTCGGCACACGGCGGTCGCCCCGGCCCAGCAGCTCATGGTGCCGGCTGGCCTGGAAGTTGACATAGGGACCCGCATGGCAGGCGCCGCACGTGGCGGGCAACTGCGTGCGATGGACCGGGCTGGAGGGATTGAAGCTGCTCAGCACGCCCCGATGCGCCTGCAGCGACTCGAAAGTGCCGGGGTTGCCTCCGTGACAACTGTCGCAACCCACGTCGGCGCGCTGATGCGGCGACAGGCTCCAGCGGTGCAGATGCTGCTGCGCCGGCTCGGTATAGGGATTGGCGAAGTGGCAGTCGGCGCATCGACTCCGGTCAAGTTGCGCGAGCGCCGCCGGCGCCCCCGGGAGTCCAAGGGTTGCCAGCACGGCCACGATCGACGACAGACGCCTCGCTGTGGTTGAGACCATGGTGTCCTCGACTGGTTGCAGGGTTTCCGAAACAGGAAAAGCAAGGCGCATGCCACGTCTCGGCGCTCGTGATCCCGGTCGGGCGCGGGTGCGCGGCGGCGTCCGCAGACGGGGCCCGGCGAAGAACCGCTGCGGGTTTTCTCCCATCCGGGTGGGAACCAGTCCGCACCTCATCGGCGAAAGAGACGGCGTACGTGGCCCTGGCGACGCGCCGAGGTTCACCCTTGACACGCGCATTCGTGAGGAATACCGTTGCGGAACAGGCGCTGCTGCGCCTCATTACAAGACAAGGTACACGCACGATGGCGACACAACCAGCAGGTCGAGGGCGAGGGTTGCTCGAGAAGGGCGAACAGGTTCTCGGCCACGTGGTGGCCGTGGGCATCGGGTTCGTCTTGATGGTCGTCGGTCTCGGACTCGGAGTGACGATGATCATGCTGCCGGTCGGCCTTGTCATCGGCCTGATCGGGGTCGGATTGTTCGTGTGGGGCCTCGTCGGCCACTTGGGCAAGGAGCAGTGAGGTATCCCCGCACCCGCCGCTGATCGATCGGCCGCTCCCTCGGATCCACCGGTTCGGACTCGCAGCGCCGGCTTGACTGCCGTGGTTTCCCGGGGTTTCCGCCGCCGATACCCTCGCGCCATAGCCGGTGCGACCGTGGAGCAGCCGATGTCCGACCGTCCTGCACCGAGCCGAACCGCCGTCGCGTTTGTCTGCGCCGTCGTCTGCCTGGCGGCGGTCGGCCTGCACGCCGAGGACTGGCCGCAGTGGCGCGGCGCCGACCGGGACGCCGTGTGGCGCGACACCGGCATCGTCGAGCGCTTCGCCGACGACGGACTGCTCGTGAAGTGGCGGACGCCGGTGCGGAGCGGGTTCGCCGGGCCGGCCGTCGCGGACGGCCGCGTCTTCGTCCTCGACTACCGGGAGACGCCGGGCAGCCGCACCCTGGACGGCCACGAGCGGCTGCTGGCGCTCGACGAGCATACCGGCGCCGTGCTGTGGACTCGGGAGTGGCCCGCCGCCTACCGCAACATCCACTACAAGTTCGCGATCGGTCCGCGCGCGACCCCGACCGTCGACGGCGACCGGGTCTACATCATGGGCGCGGCCGGGACGCTGTCGTGCTTCGACACCGCCACCGGCGACCTCGTCTGGCGGGTGGACACCGTCGCCGACTACGGAGTGACGGTGCCCGTCTTCGGCGTGTCGCAGTCGCCGGGGTAGGGCGCCGTCTCCGCGGCAGCCTGTTCTGCCAGGACGGCCGGCTCGCGTCACGGCGCCGGTCCACTTCCAGGACGGAGAAATTCGGGTGCGAGGAGCGGTCGGAAAGGAGTCGCAAGCGATGAGCGAGCTGGCCAGGCGGCAATGCGTCCCCTGCCGCGGCGGCGTGCCGCCGTTGACCGGGGATGCGCTGGCGGATCTCCAGGCGCGGCTGGGGGGGGACTGGAACGTCGTCGAGCGGCACCACCTGGAGAAGGTCTACCGGTTCGACGATTTCCGGCAGGCGCTCGATTTCACGGTCCGGGTCGGGGAGCTGGCGGAGGAGCAGGACCACCACCCGGACATCTACCTCACCTGGGGGCGGGTCAAGGTCACCATCTGGACCCACAAGATCGACGGCCTGACGGAGAGCGACTTCGTCTTCGCGGCGAAGGCCGACGCGTTGCAGTGACTGCGCCGTTCCGTACGGTAGAGAGCGACTTCGTCTTCGCGGCGAAGGCCGACGCGCGTTGCAGTGACTGCGCACGTCGGCGCCGTACCGCTCACGAACGGCTGCCGGCCGGGGCATCCTCCCACGTCACCGGGTCGCCCACGTTGATCTCCCCATCGTCGAGGGCCTCGGCGAAAGCGCCGCCGGCCCACGCCGGGTCCAGCGCGCCGCGGAGGCCGGGCCGGGCGGCGTCCATGTGCGCGCAGGGGCGCGTCTCCCCCCGGATGCGCAGGCGGCAGGTTCCGATCCGCAGGGTCCGGCCGCGCGTGTTGTCGAGATCGATGCCCGCGACGAGCACGTTGGCGCGCCGGAGGGCCGGATCGACGTCGTCGGCCAGCGCCTCGTTCACCCCGTCCCAGCGCCGGCGGGCGATGATCGTCACCTGCCGCGTCCCGCCCTGGTCGGCGTTGCCCACGAGCCCCCGCCCGGCGCGCAGGGTGGCGTGCTCCACCGCGTCCATCGGGCCCCGGTGAAACCGCTTGATCCACAGCCGTTCGAGTCTTCCTGTCATCTCCATCCGTCCCGGTTTGCGACCGCGGCGTCGCCAGCTCCGCGGGGCCGCCGGCGTGCGCTGGCCGGTCTCGGTGGACGCCGTGTCCGTGATCCCGCCTAGTGTAAGATCATCGGTCGATGAGTACGTTGGCGACGAATCTACAGGACAGGGCCGACGCGGCGCGCGCGTCGCTCGACGACTGGGTGCGCGAGGTGGTCGCGTGGCACTTCGACCCGGCGACCGGCTGTCCGTTCTGGCTGGAGTGGGCCGAGAAGGCGGGCTGGGATCCGCGCAGGGAGGTCAACGGCTTCGAAGACCTCCGCAAGTTCGGGCACTTCGAGGACGAATGGCTGCGCGGCGGCCCGGTCCGCCGCTGGGTGCCGCGGGCCTACGCGGACAAGCCGATCTTCGTGTTCGAGACCGGCGGCACGACCGGCATTCCGAAGAGCCGCATCGCCATCGACGACTTCCGCACCGACTACGAGGCGTTCTCCGAGACGCTGCCCGACGAGTGCTTCCCGAAAGGGGCCAACTGGCTGATGCTCGGCCCGAGCGGCCCGCGCCGCCTGCGCCTCGCCGTGGAGCACTTGGCGCAGCATCGGGGCGGCATCTGCTTCTGCGTCGACCTGGACCCGCGCTGGGTGATCAAGCTGATCAGGAAGGGCTGGATGGATCACCTGAAGGCCTACCAGGCCCACGTGATCGATCAGGCGATCACGGTGCTGTCGGCCGGGCACGACGTCAGGTGTCTGTTCTCGACGCCGAAGCTGATCGAGGCGCTGGCGAACCGCCTGGAAGAGGAAGGCTCCAGCATCCGCGAGACCGGCATCACCGGCATCTTCGCCGGCGGCACCGAGTTCACGCCGCAGTGGAACCGGTTCGCCAACGAGGAGCTGCTCGACGGCGTCTACATGACGCCGACCTACGGCAACACGTTGATGGGACTGGCCGCCAGCCCGCCCAGCGGCGCGGCCGAGGGCTACAAGATCACGTACCATGCGCCGCAGCCGCGCGCGGTGCTGCAGGTGGTCGATCCGGACGACGCGGACCAGGTCGTGGACTACGGCGACACGGGCCGGGTGATGCTGACCACGCTGACCCGGGAGTTCTTCGTGCCGCGCTTCCTGGAGCGCGACGAGGGCGAGCGCGAGCCGCCGTGCGAACAGTATCCGTGGGACGGGGTCAGCGGCGTGCGGCCGTTCAGCGCGCTGGCGTCCTCCACCACCGTCGGAGTCTACTAGTCCCGCCGCGCGGTCATGGCAGTGGCGCGCGGGCGCGGCGTGTTCCAATAGCGACCATCGGACGAGAGTCCAGTGAGGAGCGGGTGCAAGCGATGCGAACTCAACTGCCGAGCGTGAAATGGAAGGTCATGGCCGGGCTGGTCCTGGCGCCGGCTTTCGCGGTCTTCGGTTGCGGCGGCGGCGAGATGGAGTCGGAGCCGGAGATGGCGGCCGAGCCGATGGTGGAGGAAGCGCCGGCGCCGAGCGGCCCGCCGCGGGTCTTCTTCGTCGCGCCGCTGGACGGCGATCAGATGTCGAGCGACCACGACGTCGAGGTCGAGTTCGGCGCGGAGAACTACATGATCTCGGCCATTCCGGAGGGGTTCGACGCAGAGACGGACGAGCCCCGCGCCGACATGGGGCACTACCACGTCGGCCTGAACACCGGCTGCCTGCCCGCCGGCGAGGTCATTCCGGAAGGCCAGGGCTGGCAGCACTTCGGTGACGGCTCGAACCGGTACACGCTGCAGGTCGAGCCGGGATCCTACGAGCTGTCGGTGCAGATCGGGGACGATGCGCACGTCACGCAGGAAGGCCTCTGCGAGACCATCAGCATCGAGATCGCGGACGGGATCTAGTCCGGATCCGGTCCCGTTCCCTTGGGCGACGATACGGGATGTTTTCGGCGCGGCGGCGGGACGGCCGCCCGCCGGGATCGTGGAAGGAGCGAAGTGTGATGCGAATCGACAGTGCTTGGACGAGTTCGTGCGTCGTGGCGGGTGCGGCTCTCGTGGTCCTGCTGGCGGGCGCCGCCGGCGCGGCGGCCCAGGAGCCGCGGATCTTCTTCGTGACGCCGGCCGACGGCTCGCAGCATTCGGAGGACGTGATCACCATCGAGTTCGGGGCCGAGAACTATCCGATCTCCGCCATCCCCGAGGGGTTCGACCAGGAGACCGGCACCCCCCGCGACGGCGTGGGGCACTACCACCTGGGCTACAACACCGGCTGTCTGGCGGTGGGCGAGATCATCCCGCAGGGCGAGGGCTGGCAGCACTTCGGCGACGGCTCCAGCACGACGACGCTGGAGAACGCGCCGGCCGGCACGTACGAACTGACGGTGCAGATCGGCGACGACCAGCACCGGACGCAGGGAGGCCTCTGCGCGACGATCAGCATCGAGGTGACCGAGTAGGCGCCTCGGGCCGCCGTCGGGTTCAGGAGCGGAGCGCACCGTGATTCATTTCCCTGCGCTCCGGTGGGGCACGCCCTACCGGAGCCTCGACGTCGACAAGGTCGTCCACTTCGACACCGGCGAACCGGTGGCCGAGGTGAGCCAGGCGAATCCGGGCATCGTCGCGCGCGACCTGCGCAAGGCGGCCCGCGCCCGGCAGGTGCTCCGCGACGTGCACCCGGCGGATCTCGTGCAGATGGTGAAGAAGGCGGCGGCGCTGTTCTCCACGGCCGAGCTGCCGCTCGGCGACGGCACGCAGACGCCGGACGAGTTCGTCCGGCAGCAGTCCGCCACCACCGGGCTGCCGGAGCACATGTGCCGGATGAACATGGAGAAGCTCCGCTACGTGCTCGACCACATCGACGAGATCCTCGCCTCGCTGACGCGCCGCCTCGACCCCGGCATCCTCGCGCGGGGCTACGGGGAAGAGGGCGGCGTGATGCGCAGCTACCAGGCGACCACGTCGGTGCTCGGTATGGTGCTGCCGTCCAACTCGCCGGGCGTGCACAGCCTGTGGCTGCCGATCGTCCCGCTCCAGATCGGCCTCGTGCTCAAGCCGGGGCCGCAGGAGCCGTGGACGCCGTGGCGCATGACGCAGGCGTTCTTCGAGGCCGGCGTACCGCGCGAGGCGGTGGCGCTCTATCCGGGGCAGGGCGAGGTGGGCGCCGCGGTGCTCAACAACTGCCCACGCAGCCTGATCTTCGGGGGAACCGCCACCGTCGAGCAGTACGCCGGCAACCCGGCCGTCCAGGTGCACGGCCCCGGCTTCAGCAAGATCCTGTTCGGCGAGGACGAGGCGGACAACTGGGAGCAGCACCTCGACCTGATGGTCGACAGCGTGCTCGTCAACAGCGGCCGGAGCTGCATCAACTGCTCGGGCATCTGGACCCCGCGCCACGGGCGGGCCATCGCCGAGGCGCTGGCCGAGCGGCTCGGTCCCATCGCGCCGCTGCCGCCCGAGGATCCCGACGCCGCCCTCGCCGCGTTCACGGTGCCGGGGCAGGCGCCGGCCATCGCGGCCGACATCGACGCGGCGCTCGGCGAGGCGGGCGTGGAGGAGGTGACGGCGGCGCACCACCCGGACGGGCGCCTCGTGTCGCGCGAGCGGTGCGACTACCTGCGGCCGACGGTGGTCTTCTGCCCGTCGCCCGATGTGGCGATGGCGAAGAAGGAGTACATGTTCCCGTTCGTCACCGTGGTCGAGTGCGAGCAGCGCAGGATGATCGGCGCGATCGGGCCGACGCTGGTCGCGACGGGGCTGACCGCCGATCCACGGTTCGAGCAGGAACTGCTCGACGCGCGGAACATCGATCGGCTGAACCTCGGTCCGATACCGACGATCAGGCTCAACTGGCTGCAGCCGCACGAGGGCAACATCGTCGACTTCCTCTTCCGGCCCCGCGCGTTCCAGCGCGCGTCGTAGGACGGGGACGGGGGGCTGTCTTGCTCGAAGTCGGTCAGCTCGCCAAGACGTATCCGACGGCCCGCGGGCCGCTGCCCATCCTGACCGACGTCTCGTTCTCGCTTTCGCGCGGGGACGCGGCGTCGATCATGGGTCCCTCGGGCAGCGGGAAGAGCACCCTGCTCTACATCGTCGGGGGGCTGGAGCCGCCGACCGGCGGGTCGGTGACGCTGGACGGCGCCGACCCGTTCGCCCTCGACGAGCAGCAGCAGGCCGCCTTCCGCAACTCTCAGGTCGGCTTCGTCTTCCAGGACCACCTGCTGCTGCCGCAGTGCACGGTGCTGGAAAACGTGCTGGTGCCGACGCTGGTCGGCGCGCCGGACGCGGCCGCCGCCGACCGCGCCCGGTCGCTGCTGGAGCAGGTGGGACTCGAGGATCGCCTGGACCATCGGCCGGCCGAGCTCTCCGGCGGCGAGCGCCAGCGGGTCGCTCTTGCGCGGGCGCTCATCCGGAAGCCGCCGCTCGTGGTCTGCGACGAACCGACCGGGAACCTCGACCGCCGGTCGGCGGACGCCATCACGTCGCTCCTGTTCGAGCTGCACGCGCAGCAGAACAACGTGCTGCTGATCGTGACGCACAATCCGGAGCTCGCAAGCCGCTGCCCCATCCGGTACCGCCTCGACGATCGGAAACTCACGCTGGCGTCCCACTAGCAGACGCCACGGGGAGGACGCGCGCATGAGCCTGCTCTGGTCAGGGCGGTCCGGGAGATGGGCGGCTTCGAGACGTAACGGGGAGGAGGCGCGCGCATGAGCCTGCTCGCTCTCATCCGGCGGAACGTTCTTCACTACTGGCGCACGAATCTCGCCGTCGTCGCCGGCGTCGCGGTGGCGGTGGCGGTGCTGGCCGGCGCGCTGCTCGTCGGGGCGTCGGTGCGGTCGAGCCTGCGTGCGCTGGCCCTCGAGCGGCTCGGCGCCATCGACCGCGTCGTGACCAGCGCGCGGTTCGTGCAGGAGTCGTTCGGCGCCGATCTGCAGGCGGCCGCAGCGCTGGACGGGCAGTTCGGCGCCGTCGCGCCGCTGGTGGCGGTCGAAGGTTTCGTGACGCACCAGGAAAGTGGCCGGCGGGCGTCCGGGGTGCAGGTGTACGGCGTCGACGAGCGTTTCTGGGCCTTCCACGGTCTCGATCCGGAGGCGTTCACCCTGGAGCGCAACGCCGCGTTCGTGAGCGGCGGGCTGGCCGGCGAGCTGGAGGCGGCGCCGGACGATGCGCTGCTGGTGCGCGTCGAGAAGCCGTCGGCGGTGCCGCTCAGCTCGCTGCACGGCCGGCGCGACGACGTCGGCCGCACCCTGCGTCTCGGTATCGATCGCATACTGGACGCGTCGGCGCTGGGCGAGTTCTCGTTCCGGCCCCAGCAGGGGCTGGCGCGATCGGTGTTCGTGCCGCTGGCGCGGCTGCAGGGCGAACTGGAGCAGGAGGGGCGCGTCAACACGCTGTTGCTCGGTCACGACCCGGGGGCGGGCGGCGGCGGGGTCGCGGCGGCGGAGGACGCGGCGCGGCAGGCGGCGGCCGAGGCGGCGGTTCGCGGCCAGGCGGCGCTGGCGGATCTCGGCCTGCGGGTGCGCGCGATCCCCGATCACGCCGCGGTCGCCGTCGAAGCGGACGCGGGGCTGCTGACCGATGCGGCCGTGGCGGCGGTCGAAGACGTGGCGTCCGCGCTGGGCGTGCAGGCCGAGCCGGTGCTCTCGTACCTGGCCAACCGGATCCGCAGCGGCGACCGGATCACGCCGTACTCGGTGATCACGGCGCGGGATCTGTCGGTGGTCGGGGGTGCGGAGGCGTCCGCTGCTGATTCCGGGGGCGCGACGCCGGTCGTCCTGAATCAGTGGACGGCGGACGATCTCGACGTCGAGCCGGGCGATCCGCTGACCGTCGAGTACTACCTGTGGGCCGACGAGGGGCGCCTGACGACGCATGAGGCGGAGCTGCAGGTGGCCGGCGTCGTGCCGATCGCCGGCGCCGCCGACGATCCCGACCTGACGCCCGACTACCCCGGCATCACCGAGGCGACCAACGTCATCGACTGGGATCCCCCGTTTCCGGTCGACCTCGATCTGATCCGGCCGGTGGACGAGACCTACTGGGACGATCACCGGACGACGCCGAAGGCGTTCATCCCGCTCGCGGCCGGGCAGCGGATGTGGGCGTCGCGCTGGGGGCAGGTGACCTCGGTCCGCCTGTACCCGGCGCCGGGCGCGGACCTCGCGGCGACCCGCGACCGGTTCGCCGCCGCGCTGCGCGGGGCGCTCGACCCGCTGGCCCTCGGCTTCGTCGTCTATCCGGCCCGCTCGCTGGCGCTGGAAGCGTCGGCCGGCGTGACCGACTTCGGGCTGTACTTCATCTACTTCAGCTTCTTTCTCGTCGTGTCGGCGCTGCTGCTGGCCAGCCTGTTCTTCCGCCTGGGGGTGGAGCAGCGCCTGCGCGAGCTGGGCCTGCTGCGCGCCACCGGCTTCCCCGCCCCCGCCATCCGCCGCGTGTTCCTGACCGAGGCGGGCATCCTGTCGGTGATCGGCAGCGCGCTCGGCGTGGTCGGGGCGGTGCTCTACGCGGAGCTCGTCATGCTGGGCCTGCGGACCTGGTGGGTCGACGCGGTGGGGACGACGCGGTTGACGCTCGACATGTCGCCGGCGATGCTGGGCGCAGGCGCGGCGGGCGGCGTGCTGGCCGCCCTCGGGTCGATAGGCTGGACGCTGCGCGCGCTGGCGCCGGCCTCGCCGCGCAGCCTGCTGACCGGCGCCGTGGCGGAGGTGACCGGGGTCGCGGAGATCGCCGCACCGGTGCGGCCGGCCGGGTCGCGGGCCCGGCTCGTCGGCGTCGCGCTGATCGGCGTCGGGGTGCTCCTGGTCGCGGTGGCGGCGGCCGGATCGATTGGCGCCACCGGCGGGTTCTTCGGCGGCGGGCTGACGCTGCTCGCCGCGCTGCTCGTCCTGGTCTGGGCGTGGCTGAACCAGCGTCCGGACCGTCACGCGGACGGGGCCTGGTCGGTGCCGCAGGTCGGCTTCCGCAGCGCTTCCTATCGGCCCGGACGCAGCGTGCTGTGCATCGCGCTGATCGCGTTCGCGGCGTTCATCATCGTGGCGGTCGATGCGTTCCGGCGCGAGGGCGGGGGAGACGTGCTCGACCGCTCCTCCGGCACCGGCGGCTATACCCTGCTCGCGGACACGCTGCTGCCGGTGGTCCACGACCCGACGACCCCGGAGGGGCGGGACGAGCTGTTCATCGGCGATCTGTTCGCGGAAGGCGAAGCGCTGGCCGGGGTGACCCTGGCGCGCTTCCGCCTGCGGCCCGGCGAGGACGCGAGCTGCCTGAACCTGTACCAGGCCAAGGATCCGCGGGTGCTGGCCCCATCCGCGGCGTTCGTGGCCGAGGGGCGCTTCGGCTTCGGCGCCACCGCCGCCGAGACGCCGGAGGAAGAGGCCAACCCCTGGCTGCTGCTCGACCGGGAGTTCGAGGACGGCGCCATTCCCGCCATCGCCGACGCGACGTCGCTGGCCTATGCGCTGCACCTGTCGATAGGCGACGACTTCGTGCTGAACCGCGACACCGGCCGGCCGATCACGCTGCGCATCGTCGGCGCCCTCTCGGACAGCATCTTCCAGCGCGAGCTGCTGATCGGCGAACGCCACTTCCGGCGCGTGTTCCCCGACTACGACGGCTACCGCTTCTTTCTCATCGACGCGCCGCCCGAACGGACGGCCGCGGTGAGCGCGGCGCTCGAGGACCGGCTGGTCGACTTCGGGTTCGACGCTGTCTCCGCCGCGGAACGCCTCGCGGCGTTTCATCGCGTGGAGAACACCTACCTGGCGACGTTCCGGACCCTGGGCGGCCTCGGCCTCGTCCTGGGCACGTTCGGCCTCGGCGCGGTCCTGCTGCGCAACGTGCTGGAGCGCCGCCGCGAGCTCGCCCTGCTGCGGGCGGTCGGCTACGACGCCCGCCACCTGTCGCTGATGGTGCTGGCGGAGAACGCGTTCCTGCTGTTCGCGGGACTGGCGATCGGGGCCGGCTGCGCCGTCGTCGCCATCGCGCCGGCGTGGCTGGAGCGGGGCGGCGGCGTGCCGCTGCTGTCGCTCGGCGGCCTGCTCTTCGTCGTCGTCGCCACCGGCCTGGCCGCGTCGCTGGCCGCCACCGTCGCCGCGGTGCGGTCGCCGCTGCTGGGGGCGCTGCGCGCGGAGTAGGACGGCGTCTGTGGTATGTTCGGAAATGCAGGTCGCGCGGGGCGACCGGGGAGACGACAGTGAACATCCTGAACCGAATGAAGCTCATTCTGGCGGAAACGTTCAATTCGCCGTTCACCGACTCGTACCTCGTGACGGTCGATGGTCACACCGTGGTCCTGAAGCGGGCAGGAAGCTACGAAGGTATCGACTTGAGCGGCGTCGATCTGCATGGCGCGCACCTGGAGAACGTGAACTTGAAGAACGCCAGGCTGGTTGGCGCGAATCTGTGGGGGTCGCACCTCGCGGGAGCCAATCTGGAGGGAGCCGACTTGAAGGACGCCGTATTGACGGGAGCCGATTTGAAGGATGCTGTCTTGACCGGGGCTGATCTCAGTGGTGCGAGAATCGATCGGGAAGCGCTGTCGGCGGCCCGGGGCGTCCAATCGGCAGCCTGAGCGATGGAGCCGATATCCGCCTCTTTCAAGTTGACACTCCTGGTTGTTGCCGCCATGACGACGATGAGCTTTGCCGTGCTGGCGCTGCTCGCTTTCTTCGGCAGCACCGCTGCTGACGAATCGGGTGTTCCGTACCTGCAGGCGAACCTGTCGGCGACGTGCGATTTCGGCTTCAAGGCCGGTTTCGGTGGTCTTCTGGGACTGTTGGGTGCGAAGACGAGTTGAAGCTGATCGCCGTGCAGTCCCAAGGAGTCTCGCACCGATGATCACCAGCGAATCTCATGAGCGTGTAACGGTCGTGCGGCTCGAGCACGGCAAGGTCAACGCCTTCGACACGGAGTCGATGCGGCGCTGGATCGCCGAGCTCGCGCGACTCGAGCAGGCGGACACCGCGGCCGTCGTGCTGACCGGCACGGGCACGGTGTTCTCGGCCGGCGTGGAGCTGCGCCGGCTGACGGAGGGAGGCCGCGACTACGTCAGGGCGTTCCTGCCGCTGCTCGGCGACGCCTTCTTCAAGACCTTCACCTTCCCGAGGCCGCTGGTCGCAGCGGTCAACGGCCATGCCATCGCCGGCGGCTGCGTCCTGGCGTGCGCCTGCGACTACCGGGTCATGGCCGACGGCACGGGCCGGATCGGGACGCCCGAGCTGTCGGTCGGCGTGCCGTTCCCGAGCATGGCGATGGAGATACTCCGGCTCGTCGTCCCTCCGCACCGCCTCCAGGCGGTGGTGTATCAGGGGCTCACCTGCACGCCGCGCGACGCGCTCGCGAACGGCTTCGTCGACGAGCTGGCCGCCCCGGACGCGCTCCTCGATCGCGCCGTCGAGGTGGCGGCGCATCTCGGCTCGCTGCCGCCCGCCTCGTTCGCGCTCACGAAGCGCATCATCCGGCAGCCGAGCCGGGATCGGGTCGTGCGCTACATGCGCTCGGTGGACGAGGAAGTGCTGGAGGCGTGGATGTCGGCGCCGGTGCAGGACGCCGTCCGCGCGTATGTCGACCGTACGCTCCGGAAATAGCTCCCACGATCTCGCCCGAGGACTTGGTGTCGGCACCCGGGCTGTTCTTCCAGCTCCACTTCAGCGGGGGAGTGCGTCCGCACGTCGTGGGCGCTGGGGAGGGGGGAAGTGAAGGATGCAGGTCCAGATGTACAGTGGTGCTGACGTCGAGTGATGAGGTGATGTGATGCGCACGACGGTCAGCATCAATCCCCAAGTGCTCGAGGAACTGTCGAGGCCACGGGTGCGCGATCCCGGAGCGCGGCTCTCAACGAGGCCGCGGCGGAGTACCTGCGGCGGAAGAAGCTGGACGATCTCAAGGCAGCCTGGCTGGAAATGCGGACTGCCGACGTCAGACGTGAAGCGATGAAGGTGATGCCGTGTCGATCCAGAACGTGAATGACCGCGCCCGCGGCCTGATGGCCGGCATCGCGGCAGGCAATCTGCTCGGGATCGTGCAGGAGGGATGGCCGCGTCGGCGGATTGCCGAGACGTACCCGGACGGCGTGCGGGAGATCGCGGCGCGACCCGGCTGGCCGGACGACGACGACATCGCCCAATCCATCGTCATCGCCGAAGCCGCGGCGGAGGGACCGCTCGATCCGCATGATCTGGGGCGGCGCTTCTGGGAGTGGGCGGAGGCGAACGGCGCCGGGATGGGGGGACTGACCGGTGATGTGCTCGCGCGTTACGGCGGGGCCTACCCGCAGCGCGCGGCTCGACGCCGCGGCCGCCGGGCCTGTGGAGACCCGGTGCGGGAGCCGGCGGGCGTGCCGATCACGGAAGCGTCCCGATCGGCGTGGGGCGGATCGCGGGCCGGGAACGGGGCAGTGATGCGTTGCGCCCCGATCGCGATTCCCGGGCGCCATGATTCGGTGGCGCTGGTACGCAACAGCATCGTCAGCGCCGTGCCGACACACTGGGACAACCGTTGCGGCTGGTCGTGCGCCATCTTGAACCTCGCCGCCGCGGCGGCGCTGCGCGGGGAGTCGATGACAGCCGACGAATTGCTCGACGCCGGCCTCGACGGCGTCCGGGCTTCGCTTTTCCGAGTTGCAGGCGTACGGCTACGACGCGGCCGTGCCGAACTCCGTCCGTGAGGCGGTTCTTCAGGCCACGGACTGCGGGATTGTCGATCTGCACTGCGACGGAAGCTCAATGGGCTACACGCTGTTGGCCTTGACGTCGGACTGGCCGCGTACTGGCGGTCGGTCAGTTTCGAAGAGACGTTGAGCGCCGTCATCGAGGCCGGGGGCGACACGGACACGAACGGGGCGGTCGCCGGCGCGCTGCTGGGCGCCCGGTTCGGGCTGGGGGCGATTCCGCAGCGGTGGCGCGAGCGGATCGCGGAGGTCCGCGTCGGGCGCGCTCCGATGGAGGCGCTCGCGGAGCCGCTGTTGGCGGCTGGTGCGGACGCGGGCCCGCACGTGCGGGTGCGGGGACGTTAACGTGCCGCAGTCTTGGAAGGATGCACTCGACAGGTACTGATATCCGGTGGACTTCCGTACGTTTCCGCGGTCTCGCCGGCCGGGTTGGTTCGAGCTGACCTCGACCCTGGTGATCGATGCCAGACGATGGACTTCGAGAACCGGTTCCGGCAAGAGGCTCCCTCTAACCTGGAGGCGTGGGCGGAGGTCGTGTACTGGAAGCTCTACTTCATGCGCGGCATCGCCCGGAAGATGGCGACCGAATTGTTGCTCCGTCAAGATGTCTCGGCGTGTGCTCTCCGGTCGTCCTGCAACGATTACATCGAGAGGCGCGACAGGCAGACCTTCCGCACCTTTCGGGGGCAGTTGTTCCGAACTCCCGTGGTTGCCACAGCGGCGACTTTCCCCGCGTTCATCTGCCCTCAAGCGTTCCCGATGGTGGACACCCGGATCGCGGCATGGCTCCGAGAACACGGCCGCAACCACGGGTACCCCGGCGATGTCGAACAGGTTCCCGAGGGAATCATCCGGGAGGGGCACTGGTCCTTCGTAGAGTCCTGGATCGAGTGGTGTCGGTCAACCGCCCACAAGCTCAGTCAATGCACAGATTTCGCGTGGCGTGCGCGGGATGTCGAGATGGCCGTCTTCTCGGCACAGAGACACCAGTTGCCGCTGAGGAGGCTGGCGTAGTCGGATATCGCCGAGCTGCTGCGCCTTGTACCACTCGTTGGTGGTCAACCTCACTGGCTGGCCGCGCTTGCGGCCCCTTGGGGCCGGCGGGTCACTTCAGTGCCCGTCCGCTAGTAAGGGCTCTCGCCAAAATAAAGTAGTTATTTATAGGGACTGGTGTTATCCTCGGTCCTCGTGGAGAACGTACTGACGCAAGTGCTACAGGAAAAATTCGCCGCGATTGAACCGTTGCTCAACGAAAGAACGCGGCGGCGGTGGAGGCACGGGCACTCGGACGCGGTGGAATCGCGCGGGTGGCCGAGGCGACGGGGTTGTCGAGGGCGACGATCGGCGCGGGCCTGCGGGAATTGGCCGAGGGGCGGAAGACGACGATGCTGCGGGACGGTTGCGCAGCCCGGGCGCGGGCCGCAAGGCGCTGGCCGTTCACGATGCCGGTTTGGTGGCGGCGTTGGAAAGACTGGTCGATCCGGCCACGCGTGGCGACCCGACGGGGCCGTTGCGCTGGACCTGCAGCAGCGCCGCGCGGCTGTCGCGGGAACTCCGGGACGCGGTCCACCGGGTCAGCGAGCGCTCGGTGAACCGGCTGTTGCACGAGTTGGGCTACAGTCTGCAAGCGAACCGCAAGACGCTGAAGAAATAGCTAATTTATTTTGGCGAGAGACCTAAGGAGGCAAAATGTCGCGACGAATCGTCATCAACCTCGTGACGTGTGCGGTTGCGCTGGGAGTGACCGCGCCGGCGTTCGCGCAGACGAAGCTGCTGCGCTTTCCCGACATCCACGGCGACCGGGTGGTCTTCACCTACGCCGGCGACCTCTGGCTGGCGTCGACCGACGGGGGGCTGGCGACCCGGCTCACGGCCCATCCCGGGCTGGAGCTCTTCCCGCGGTTCTCACCCGACGGCTCGCGCATCGCGTTCACCGGGCAGTACGACGGCGACGAGCAGGTCTACGTGATCCCCGCCACCGGCGGCGTGCCGCGGCAGCTCACGTACTATCCGGCGCGCGGTCCGCTGGCGCCGCGGTGGGGCTACGACAACCAGGTCTACGACTGGTCGCCGGACGGGCGGGCGGTGCTGTTCCGGTCGCTGCGCTACAGCACGGACCTGTCCGACAGCCGGCTGTTCCTGGCGTCGGCCGACGGCGGGCTGCCGGTCCCGCTGCCGATGCCCGAGTCCGGGGCGGGGGACCTGTCGCCGGACGGGACGCGCGTCGTCTACTCGCCGCTGTTCCGCGACTTCCGGACCTGGAAGCGCTACGAGGGGGGCTGGGCGCAGGAGCTCTACATCTTCGACCGCGAGACGCACGTCGTGGAGCGCGTCACCACGCACCGGCGCGCCGACCGCGACCCGATGTGGATCGGCAACGCCATCTATTTCACGTCCGACCGGGACGGGACGCTCGACCTGTACAGCTACGACCTCGCCTCGCGCGAGACGACGCAACTTACCGACAGCCACACGTGGGACGTGCGGTGGCCCGGCGACGACGGCGTCAACCGGATCGTCTACGAGCTGAACGGCGAGCTCCGGATCTACGCGATCGACGCGGGCACGTCGCGGCCGATCGCGATCACGGTGCCGGACGACGGCCTCGCGATGCGCCCGTCGCGCGTGCCGGCGGCGAACCTGATCGAGGACGCCGCGCTCAGCCCGAAGGGGGAACGGGCGCTCTTCGTGGCCCGCGGCGACGTCTTCACCGCGCCGATCGAGAACGGCCCGACCCGCAACCTGACCCGCAGCTCGTCCGCCCATGACCGGTGGGCGCGCTGGTCGCCGGACGGCAGCCGGATCGCGTACGTGTCGGACGCGACCGGCGAGGACGAGATCCACCTCGTCGCCCAGGACGGCTCCGGCGAGCCGGAGCAGCTCACCACCGGCGGGCAGGCGATGCTGTACGCCCCGGAGTGGTCGCCGGCCGGCAAGCACCTGGCCTTCGGCGACAAGGACGGGAGGCTCTACGTCATCGACGTGGAGACGAAGGAGGTCGTCGACGTCGCCGACGAGGCGCGCGGCCCGCTCCGCGACTACGTCTGGTCGCCGCGCGGCGGCTACTTGGCGTTCTCGATGACCGACCCCACCGAGTTCAGCTCCATCTGGATCTGGAGCCTCGCCGACCGCACCCTGCATCGGATCACGGACGAGCTCTTCCACGAGTGGAACCCGGCGTGGGATCCGGACGGCGACTACCTTTACTACCTCTCCGACCGGCAGTTCGCTCCGCAGCTCGGGTCGTTCGAGTGGAACTACCTGGTGGATCGCGAGACGGGCATCTACGCCCTGGCGCTGCGGAAGGACGTGAAGCATCCGCTGCCGCCGGAGAGCGACGAGGTCGAGGTGAGCGGCGGTGACGATGAGGAGGAAGCCGGCGCCGCCCCGGCCGATTCGGAGTCGGAGGACGACCCGGACGGCGGAAACGGCCACGATGGTCGGGACGGTGACGGCCACGACGGCGGCGGTCCGATCGCCATCGAGTTCGACGGACTCTCCCGGCGCGTCGTGCGCCTGCCGGTGACGTTCGACAACTACGTCGGGCTGAGCGGGGCGGACGACGGCGTGTTCTTCATCCGCGGCGGGGCGCAGTACTACGGCCGGGGCGGCGACGTGCCGCCGGCGCTGCAGCGCTTCACGTTCGAGGACCGCGAAACCGCGACCATCGCCGAGCGGATCGGCGGCTACGCCGTCTCGCGCGACGGCGAGAAGGTGCTGGTGCGCGAAGGGGGCGCGTGGAACGTCTATCCGGCGGGCGGCGGCGACGCCGCCGCGGTGTCGACGCGCGGGCTGATGGTCGACCGGGTGCCGGCCGAGGAGTGGGCGCAGATCTTCGACGAGGTCTGGCGGCGGTTCCGCGACTTCTTCTACGTCGAGAACATGCACGGCTACGACTGGAAGGCGCTGCGCGGCCGGTACCGCCCGCTGCTGGAGCACGTCGCCCACCGCTCGGACCTGAACTACGTCATCGGCGAGATGGTGGCCGAGCTCAACGTCAGCCACGCCTACATCGCGGGCGGCGACTGGGAGACCCCCGACCGGCCGGCCGTGGCCCTGCCGGGCGCCGTCTTCGAGCTCGACGCCGCGGCCGGGCGCTACCGCATCGCCGAGATCTTCGCCGGCCACAACGAGGAGCCGCGCTACCGGGCGCCGCTGACCGAGATCGGCGTCGACGCCCGCGCCGGCGACTACGTGCTCGCCATCGATGGCGAGGAGCTGGCCGGGTCGGACAATCCCTACCGCGTGCTGCGTCACCGCGCCGACCGGCCGGTGCGTTTCACGCTGAACGCCGAGCCGACGTTCGACGGGGCGCGCGAGGTCACGTTCACCCCCGTCACCGAGGAGCGCAGCCTGCGCTACCTGGCCGAGGTCGAGGCCAACCGCCGCAAGGTGTCGGAGGCGACCGGCGGCCGTGTGGGCTACCTGCACGTTCCGGACATGGGCGCGCAGGGGATCCAGGAATTCGTCAAGTGGTTCTACGGGCAGGTGCGCAAGGAGGGCCTGGTGATCGACGTGCGGGGCAACGGCGGGGGCAACGTCTCGCAGATGCTGATCGAGCGTCTCGGGCGCCGCGTCCTCGGCACCAGCTTCGCGCGCACCTACGACACGCCCGGCACCTATCCGGCCGTCGCGTTCCACGGCCACCTCGTGTGCATCCTCGACGAGGACTCCGCCTCCGACGGCGACATCTTCCCCTACCGCTTCCGCGAGGCGGGCCTCGGCCCGCTGATCGGCAAGCGCTCGTGGGGCGGCGTCATCGGCATCACCAGCCACGGTCCGCTCCTCGACGGCGGCTCGGTCAACGTCCCGCAGTTCGGCACCAACGGCGCCGACGGGAGCTGGGTGGTGGAGAACGTCGGCGTGGAGCCGGACATCGAGGTGGAGAACGACCCGCGCTCGGTCATCGCCGGCCGGGACCCGCAGCTCGAACGCGCCGTCGAGGAGGTGCTGCGCATGATCCGGGAGGACCCGAGGTCGCTGCCCGAGCGTCCCGCGCCGCCGGTGAAGACGCCGTAGGATCGCGTGGAATGATTTGGTCTCGACGGGGAAACTTCATGGCGCTGACGCGAATCGAGCTGGAGAACTTCACGGCGTTCAGGAGCCTGAAGCTGGATCTCTGTCCGGGCATCAATGTCCTGATCGGCGCCAACGGCACCGGCAAGACCCACCTGATGAAGGTGTGCTATGCGGCGTGTGATGTGTCCGGGAGCAGGTTGGACAACTTCGTCCCCAAGCTGGTCGCGGTCTTCCTCCCGTCGCGCCGGAGCCTGGGGCGTCTCGTCAGGCGTCAGCAGGGAGCACGGGGAAAGGCATCGATACGCCTGGAAAGTGAGACTGGCAGGTTGGAAGCCTCGTTCGTGAGTCATCGGTCAGCTTCAGAGGCAGGAGAAATCTGCATGGTCCAGGGCGTTGCATTGTCATGGACGCGCGAGACGGTTGAGAGTGTCTACATTCCGGTAAAGGAGATGCTCTCCAATGCACCGGGTTTCCGGTCGCTCTACTCGAAGCGTGAGGTGCACTTCGAGGAGGTCTACGGAGACATCCTGGATCGGGCGTATCTGCCGGCGTTGCGCGGGCCGATGGACGGCCGGCGTCAGGGCATCCTGACGAGGCTGCGGGAGGCCATCGGCGGCGATGTCACCGTCGAGAACGAGGAGTTCTTCCTGCGCAACGAACAGGGCGATCTGGAGTTTTCGCTGCTCGCGGAGGGAGTGCGCAAGCTGGCGCTGGTGTGGTTGCTGATCCGGAACGGCACTTTCCAGGCGGGTTCCGTTCTGTTCTGGGACGAGCCGGAGACGAACCTGAACCCGAAGCTGTTCGGAGTCGTGATGGGCGCGCTTCTGGATCTGCAACGTGCCGGCGTGCAGGTCTTCCTGGCGACGCACGACTACGTCATCCTCAAGGAGCTCGACCTTCGCAGGACAGGCGCCGACAAGGTTGCGTTTCACGCGCTCTACCAGGGAGAAGAGACGGGCGAGGTCGGTTGTGACACCACGTCCAGCTATCGCGACATCCACCCGAACGCAATTGCGGAAACCTTCACTGATCTCTACGACAGGGAAGTGGCGCGCAGCCTGGGCGGTGCAGAGCAATGACCTTCACCGAGGGGGATCTGCGGATCGACTTCAGTGGCGCCACGGGCGGACGCAAGTTCGACGGTCCTGACCACCGATTGAGTCACTGCATGAAGGCGGTGGACCTGGTCGTCGAGCTGCCTGATCACTATCTGTTCGTCGAGGTTGAAGGATCCTCAGAATCCTCGGGCGACCCCGCTGAGGCGTAGGGATTTCGCCGCGAAGCTCAACAGCGGCGAGCTCGATGCGGATCTCAAGCAAAAGTACCGGGATTCTTGGCTTTATGAATGGGCATCAGGGCGAGCCGAAAAGCCGATAGACTACCTCGTACTCGTCGCTCTGGACACGTTGGACGAGACGCAATTGCTGACGAGGACGGAAGCCTTGGCGCGGAATCCGCCGCAGAATGGACCGGATGACCAGCCGTGGAGGCGGCGAATCGTTCGTATCTGTGCTGTTGTCAACCTGAACTCGTGGAACCAGCGATTCCCTCAACATCCCGTGAGCCGTGTCAGTGCCACGGATCGAAACACAGGGACAGTGCCATGAGCTTCGCTCGAACTGAGGCTGCGTCCACCCCGCGACGTCCGTTCGACACGAGCATCCGCGACAAGGCGATACGAGATCGACGACGCCTACTGGCTGCCGAGCAGGCCGAGTTGTTGCAGCGTGTTCGACAGGCCTTGTTAGATCTCCGGGAGCCACTTGGCGTTCAGAGCGCGTACGTCGTGGGATCACTACGGTCACCCAAGTTCTGGCGGGAATCTTCCGATGTCGACGTGGCCGTGGGAGGCTGCTCGCGCGCGGTGCTCGAGATCATGAAGGCACTGGAAGATGCTACCAGCAGGGCAGTCGACGTCATCGACCTGGACCGGCACCCGTTCCCGCAGTCCGTCGTCCGTTTTGGGGTCAAGGTGTATGGATAAGGGGGCATTCTCGGTTCTCGAGGCGGCGCTGCGTGCGCGTCGCCGAGACATCGACCGCATCGCCAATCGCATCGAGGAACGCCGGATGACGTTCGACGCGGGCGCGGTCGCAGAGGTGGACAGCATGGGCTACCAGCTCCACAACCTCTACGGTGCGTTCGAGCAGTTGTTCGAGGAGGTCGCACGGTTCTTCGAGAACCGAATCGACGACGCCAAGTATCATGCAGATCTGATCAGGCGCATGCAGCTTGAAATCCGAGGTATTCGTCCGGCGCTGCTGTCCGAAGCTACGGCGTCGGACCTGGATGAGCTGCGGCGTTTCCGCCATCTGTTCCGCCACGCGTACACAATGGATCTGGACCCGGCCAAGGTGGCGGGCTTGGCCGACAAGGTGCCTGGCATCCGCAGCGCGTTTGAGCAGGACTTCGAACGCTTTCTGACGCGCTTGCGTCCAGAGTGAAGTGCGGTCGGAGAGGCCCGGTCGTCGCAATGGAAATGGGCGAGAGGAGGACGGACAGATGTGGGCGGATTGCCACGATCCCGACAATCGGCAGAACAAGAATGCCGGCAACGCAGGGGATCTCGTCAGGCGCACCGCCTATTTGGCCGTGATCGATAGTCTGCTGCAAGTGGATCCATGGCGTGAACACCTCCGTGTGCGTGAGTGCCATGCCGGCCGTGGCATGTATCCGACTCGGACATTGAAGTGACGATGGACTGAAACCCTACAAAGACAAAGGGAGACATGCGACCGCCACCCGTGGGCGCCCGCGCACGTGGGCTGCTGGGCGGGCGACACTCCGGCGTGTACGCCCTGAGGTCGATGGCCGGAGCCGCTGATCAAGACAATGTTCGGAGTGGGAGAGGTCGACACGCGGTATCACCCCTGCGTGGCGTCGTGGAAGAGGCCGGGGTAGACGAATGCGTTCCGGATCGCAATGCGGTCGGCCTCACTGACGCCGGCGCGCTGCATGGTCCGGCGCCACTCCACACGCGCGGTAGTCACGATCCGCTCGAAGATCGCCGCCGGCCACCGCGTCCGCGGCGCTTTGCAGCCTGTCGAGGTCCGGCGTCCGGTCGAACCGGCGTGCGGGTGGAGGCGGTTCGACCTGGAGACCGAAGCCGAGTGCGCCGGCGCGGGCGTCCGGCCCCCGCAACAGGTAGTCGAATTCCTCGAGTCGCGCGAGGCCGGCATGGCGTTCGATTACGCGCCGTCCCCAGGAATCGGGCATCGCGTCGCGAATGGCGCCGAAGAAGCCTCCCATGCGCGCCGTCTCGTAGACCTGGTCCGAGAGGCGCAGCTCGACCGGGTCGAGCTCTGCGGCGTCCGCACGCTCGCGGTAGCGGCGGCCATACACGAAGGCGCCGACCGGTTCCCCGGCGGGTCCCGCCGACAGGCGGAAGCGTCCCGCGGTGACGAACTCGGTGGCGCCGGGCGGTACGAGGTAGACGAAGCACTCCCGCTCAGAAAGTCATCGCTCAGGCTCCGGGCGCGCCTGGCGGTCCTGGGGCCGCGGGCGCGTTCGAGCGCCTTGCCTTCTTCGTCCCGGTCGGGATCGGCCACCTCCTCTGCGGCCGCGCGCAACGAGACCCGGTTAAAGTAGAGGCAAAGCCATGTCACTCTACTCGCAGCTTCGTCTCCTGTGGTGCCGCGCCGTGGCGAACCCCGGTTTCACGCTCGTCTCGGTGGCGACGCTGGCGATCGGGATCGGCGCGAACGTCGCCATCTTCACCATCGTCAACGCCGTGCTGCTGCGTCCGCTGCCGCTCCCGGACTCCGAACGGCTCGTGGTGCTGCGGCACGCCGCGCCGGGACTGGTGCAGCTCGACGAGCTGCCGATGTCGGACGCGCTCTACTTCCTGTACGCGGGCGAGAGCCGGACGCTGGAGAGCGTGACGGTGTACCGGGACGGGCAGGCGAGCTTCACCGGTCCCGACGATCCGCAACGCGTGCCCGCGGCCAGCGTCACCGCGTCGTTCTTCGACGTGATGCGGACGCCGCCGCGCATCGGCCGCGCCTTCACCGCCGAGGACGACCGGTCCGGCGCCGCGCCCGTGATGGTGCTGAGCGACGGCCTGTGGAGAAGCCGGTTCGGCGCCGACCCGGCGGTGGTCGGGCGCGTCGTCGACCTCGACGGGGCGAGCGTCGAGGTCGTGGGCGTGACGCCGCCGGGGTTCGCGTTCTCGCGTCCGCCGGCGGAGCTCTGGCGGCCGATCCGCCTCGACCGGGACGACACCCAACTCGGCGCGTTCGGAATCAACGGCGTCGCCCGCATCGCGGACGGCTTCGCGCTGGAACAGGTGCGGGCCGAGCTCGGCGCCATGCTGTCGAATCTGATCGAGGTCTTTCCCGACGAGGGGGCCGCGCCGGTCCTGGCGAACGCCGGATTCCGGCCCCTGATCGAGCCAGCCCGCGAGGTCGTGGTCGGCGACGTCCAAGCGGCGTTGTGGATCCTGCTGGGCGCCGTCGGGTTCCTGCTGCTGATCGCGTGCGCCAACGTTGCCAACCTCTTCCTGGTCCGCTCCGAGGCGCGCCACGGCGAGGCGGCGATTCGAGCCGCCCTGGGCGAGAGCCGCGGCCGGCTGGCCGGCTCGGTGCTGATCGAGAGCGTCGTGCTCGGCGTGGCGGGCGGCCTCGCGGCGCTGCCGCTCGCGGTCGCGGCGGTGCGATCGCTGGTCCGTTTCGGCCCGCGGGAGCTGCCCCGGCTGGACGAGATCTCGATCGACGCGCCGGTGCTGCTGTTCGGCCTCGGCGTCTCGGTGGCGGCCGGGCTGCTCTTCGGCCTGCTGCCGGCCCTGCGCGCAGGTGCGGTGGCCGCCGCCGGCCACATGACGGCCGGCGCGCGCGGGGCCACGGCCGGCCGCGACCGGCAGCTTGCCCGCCAGGGTCTCGTGGTGGTGCAGATGGCGCTGGCGCTGACGCTGCTCGTCGGTTCCGGGCTGGCGGCGCGCTCGTTCCAGAAGCTGGCGGCAGTCGATCCGGGTTTCGATCCGGTCGACGTATTGTCCTTCGGACTGGCCCTTCCGGCTCGCGACTACGGGTCGCCCGGCGCGCGGCTGAACTTTCACCGGCAGATGGTCGACCGCCTGCGCGCCCTGCCCGGCGCCGCGGATGCGGGGGCGGCGTCCACCGTTCCGTTGGGCGGCGAGGCGTCCGGCTCCGGGCACAGCATCGAGGGCCGGCCGCTGGCCGACGGCGAGGTGCCGCCGGTGTTCCTGTGGAAGCGCGTCTCGCCCGGCTACTTCGATGCGTTGCGCATCGAGCTGGTCGAGGGGCGGGTGTTCGACCGGCTGGACGGCGAGCGCGACGCCCCCGTCGCCGTCGTGTCCCGGTCCGTGGCGCAGGCGTACTGGCCGGGGGAGAGCGCGCTGGGCAAGGGGATTCGTGTGGGCGGCCCGCCGGAGGACGAGGGCGACGACTGGGCCCGGATCGTCGGCGTGGTGGACGACGTCCACGAAATCGCACTCCACGAGGACCCGCCGGAGATGGCCTACTACCCGCTGTCCGGCGTGATCAACGGCCAGGACACGCCGGGTGCGATGCGCTACGTCGTACGCGCCCCGAACGCTGCGGCGCTCACGGGCGCGTTGCGGGAGGTGGTGCGCGGCCTCGATCCGACCCTGCCGCTGGATCGGGCCGAGACGCTGGAGACGCTGGTCGGGCGGGCGCGCGGAGAGCGGGCGTTCGTCATGGTCCTGCTTCTCGTCGCCGCCGGACTCGCGCTCGGGCTCGGCGCGGTCGGCCTGTACGGCGTCGTCTCCTGGACGGTCGCGCAGCGCGGGCGCGAGATCGCCATCCGCATGGCGGTCGGGGCGCGGGTGGCCGACGTACGTCGCCTGGTGCTGAGCGAGGCGGGCGGTCTGGCGCTGGCCGGCGCCGTGATCGGAATCGGCTCGGCCGCGGCGCTCACCCGCCGGCTGCAGGCGCTGCTGTTCGAGATCAGTCCGCTCGACCCGGCGGTCTTCGCCGCCGTGTCGGCGCTGCTGGTCGGCATCTGCCTGTTGGCAAGCTGGCTGCCGGCGCGTCGCGCGTCGCGCGTCGATCCGATGACGGCGCTGCGCGCGGAGTAGCCGGGCGCGCGCGACGCGCCAGCGTGCAGGACGCCAAGGGCGCCGAGGTTGTCTCGGGGTAAGCTGTGGCTACCGGACGACGCCGTTCACAGGCGAAGAGCGCATGCAACCGGGCAGGCATCGGAGCGACGCGGCATGCCGTTGACGGTCGGCGATCGGTATGCCGGGCACTTCGAGGTATCCGGCATCCTCGGCGCCGGCGGGATGGGCGAAGTCTATCGCGGCCACGACACTCGTCTGAGCCGCGACGTCGCGCTGAAGATCCTCCCGGACGCCTTCGCCGCCGACCCGGAACGGCTTGCCAGGTTCCAGCGGGAAGCGGAGGTGCTCGCCTCCCTCAACCATCCGAACATCGCGCAGATTCACGGCATCGAAGAGGAGGACGGCACGCGGGCGCTGGTGCTCGAGCTGGTGGACGGCCCCACGCTGGAGGACCGGATCGCGCAGCGGCCGATCCCGCTGGACGAGGCGCTGACGCTCGCGGCGCAGATTGCGGACGCACTGGCGGCGGCGCACGACGCGGGTGTGATCCACCGGGATCTGAAGCCGGCGAACGTCAAGGTCCGGCCGGACGGCGCGGTCAAGGTGCTGGACTTCGGCCTGGCCAAGGCGTCGGACACGACGCCGGTCTCCCGCGATCCGCACGACTCGCCGACGATGACGGCCGCCGCGACGCGGATGGGGGTGATCGTCGGGACGGTCGCCTACATGTCGCCCGAGCAGGCGCGGGGCAGAGTCGTCGACAAGCGCACCGACATCTGGGCGTTCGGCGCGGTCCTGTACGAAATGCTCACCGGGCGGAAGGCGTTCGAGGGTGACGACGTCACCGGCGTCCTGGCCGAGGTCATCAAGTCCGATCCGGACTGGACGGCTCTGCCGGACGACGTGCCGTCCGCCGTGTCGGGGGTGCTGCGCCGGTGCCTCGAGAAGGACCCCGGCGAGCGCATGCGGGACATCGGCGACGTGCGGCTGGGGCTGCGCGGCGCCTTCGCCGATCCCGATCGCGCCCCGGCCGGCGCACCGCCGGGAGGCGTGACCGGATGGAGGCGCCGCGCCGCGGCGCTGGCCGGCGTCGCGGCGCTGGCCGCGGTAGTCGCCGGCGTCGGCGTCTGGACGATCGCAGGCCGGCCCACGCCTCCAGCCCGTCAGCCGATCCGGTTCGAGATTCCGACCGCTCCGAGCATGGGACCGTTCCTCTCGCTGTCGCCGGACGGCCGCCAGCTCGTCTACCTCGCGGGCGACGAAACGGGCGAGCCCCGACTCTGGCTTCATTCACTGGAGTCCGGAGAGGCGCGTCAACCGCTGCCGGCGGGAGTCGTGGGATCCGCGCCGTTCTGGTCGCCGGACAGCCGGTCGTTCGCGTTCGTGGCCGACGGCGCGCTGCGGAGGATGGATATTGCGGTCGGGGTGGTCGACACCGTGTGCGACGTGTCCCAGTTCGGTGGCGGAAGCTGGAATGCCGACGGCGTCATCCTGTTCGCCGGCCGAAGCGGCATCATGCAGGTATCGGCCGCTGGCGGGAACCCGACGCCGGTCACCGTGTTGGACGAGTCGCGCGGCGACGTCCTCCACGGCCTGCCGCAGTTCCTGCGGGATGGCCGGCGCTTTCTCTACTTTCGCTGGTCGTCGGATGCGAGCGTCATGGGCATGTACGTCGGGACGCTCGGCGTCGAGCCGGAGGCGCAGGATCCGACGAGGCTCATGGCGACGGAGCAGAATGCCGTGTACGCGCAGGCGGACGGGACCGCCGCCACCAGCCATCTGTTCTTCGTGCGTGACGGTCGGCTGCTGACACGGCCGTTCGACGACGCGCGGCTCGATCTGGCCGGCGACGCCATGGTCGTGGCCGACGGGGTGGGCGCGTTCGGCGAAGCCGGCGTGGTGGGATCGTTCTCGGTGTCCGGCAACGGAATCATCGCCTATCTTGGCCGCTCTGCCGGCGGGACGGGGCGCTCCGTGCTGCGCTGGCTCGACTCGACGGGCCAGGAGCTGGAGGCCGAAAGAATCGACGGTCTGGACGAGCCGTCGAATCCGCGCCTGTCCCCGGACGGACGCCGGCTCGCCCTCGTGGTGGCCGGGGACATCTGGGTCTTCGACCTGGAGGGACGACCCCCGATCAGGCTCACGTTCGACGAATCCGGCAACGCCAGCCCGCTCTGGACGCCGGACGGCGATCGCATCGCCTACGAGGGCGGAGGATCACTCTACTGGGTGCCCGCCGACGGCGGCGGTCTGCCGGAGCCGATCGGACCGGCCGGTCACTTCCATCCCTATGCCTGGTCTCCGAGCGGCGGCCTGATCGCCGCCAGCCTCTCGCCCGAGGGGACCGATCTGGTCGAGCTCTCGCTGGTCCCGGACGCCGCCCCGCGGGCGGTGGTGCAGACGCCGGCGAACGAAGGGACCTCGGCGGCGCTCTCGCCCGACGGCGGGTGGCTGGCCTACACCTCCGACACTACCGGTGAAGCGGAGATCTGGGTGCGGGCCTATCCCGGGCCGGGCGCGCCGATGCGGGTGTCTCCCGGTGGCGGAAGCGAGCCGTTGTGGGCGCGCGACGGCCGCACCCTGTACTACCGCGCGGGGCGGGGCATCATGGCGGTCGCGGTCGACACCGCCGCCGGCTTCGACTTCGAGCCGCCGGTTCGCCTGTTCGACGTCGGCATATCCATCGGCGGACAGGCGCCGTCCTATGACGTCACGCCGGACGGCCGGTTCGTCACGACCGACTGGGACGCGAACGCGCCCATCTCCGTGATCCTGAACTGGCCCGAGCTGCTCGGGGCCCGGAGCGGCGGAAGCTGAACTGCGTGAACCGCGGGAATCGTGATGATCGAGTCGAGTCGTTAATCGCGTTTCGTCCGTCTGCCAGCATGCCGCCGAAGTTGCCGTTCCGCCCGCCCCGGCGACCCCGCCGCCTGGAGAAGCACGGCGACGTGCGCGTCGACGACTACTACTGGCTGCGCGAGCGGGACAACCCGGAGGTCCGGGCATACCTGGAAGCCGAGAACGCCTACGTCCGGGAGGCGCTCGCGCACACCGCCGCCTTCGAAGACCGGCTGTTCGAGGAGATCAAGGGGCGCATCAAGCAGACCGACATGTCCGTGCCGTACCGGGACGGGGCGTACCTGTACTACCGCCGTTACGAGGAGAGCCGGGAGTACGAGATCCACTGCCGCCGGCGCGTCGAGCCGGTCGGCGCACCGGGCGGAAGCGCGCTCGGCGGCGGTGAAGCCGACCGGGAAGCGGGGAACGGCGGCGGGAATACGACGCCCGACAGCTCCGTTGCGGATGCCGCCGCGAGCGGCGAGCAGGTCATCCTGGACGTCAACCGGGTGGCCGCGGGCCACGCGTTCTGCCAGGTCGCGTCGCGCCCGGTAAGCCCCGACGGGCGCCTGCTCGCCTATGCCGTCGATACCGTCGGGCGCCGGCAGTACACCATCCGGATACGCGACCTGGATGCGGGAGAGGATCTGCCGGACGTCATTCCCGACGTCACCCCCAACGTCGCCTGGGCGGCCGACAGCGAGACGCTTCTCTACGCGCGGCACGATCCGACGACGTTGCGCCCGCGCCGGATCCTGCGGCATCGGCTCGGCGACGACCCGGCCGACGATCGTCTCGTCCACGAGGAGACCGACGACACGTTCTCCTGCGGCGTATGGCCGAGCCGGTCGAAGCGCTACCTCCTGATCGGGTCGTTCCAGACCCTGACCAACGAGTTCCAGTATCTCGACGCCGCGGATCCGGAGGCGCCTCCGAAGACGTTCCTGCCGCGGCGGCGGGGTCACGAGTACGAGATCGACCACTACCGGGGGCGGTTCACCATCCGGACGAACGCCGGCGCCCGCAACTTCCGGCTGCTGGAGACCGACGACGACCGGCCGGAACGGACCGCGTGGCGCGAGCTGATCCCGCACCGGGACGACGTGCTGGTCGAGGGGTTCGAGCTGTTCCGCGACCACCTCGTGGTTGCCGAACGGCACGCCGGGCTGACCCGGATCCGGGTGCGGCCCTGGCGGGGCGGTGGCGTAGACCCCGGCGGAGGCATGGATGCGGGCGGCGGGCACCACATCGCGTTCGCCGAGGCGGCCTACGCGGTCTCCATCGACACGAACCGCGAGCCGGAGACGACGACGCTCCGGTTCCGCTACAGCTCGCTGACCACGCCGCCGTCGGTCTACGACTACGACATGGAGACGCGCGCCCGCAAGCTTCTCAAGCGGGAGGAGGTGCTCGGGGACTTCGATCCGGCGCGCTACGAGACCGAACGGCTGTTCGCGACGGCGCCCGACGGCGTGCGCGTGCCGATCTCGCTCGTCCGCCGGAGGCGGGCGCCGCAAGACGGAGGCGGTTCGCAAGCCGGCGCTCCGGCGCCGGACACCGGCTCCTTGCCGGACTCCCGCGTCCCGCATGATGGGAGCGCCGCGCCCGCCGCGCCCGGTGCTCCGGCGGCGGGGGATGGTCCGGCTCCGCTGCTCCTCTACGGCTACGGCGCCTACGGCATCAGCATGGAGCCGACGTTCCGGTCCGCGCGCCTGAGCCTGCTGGACCGCGGGTTCACCTACGCCATCGCCCACGTCCGGGGCGGGGAGGAGCTCGGGCGCCGGTGGTACGACGACGGCAAGCTGCGGAGGAAGAAGAACACCTTCGCGGACTTCATCGCCTGCGCCGAGCACCTCGTTTCCGCGAGCTGCACCGCGCCGGAGCGGCTCTTCGCCATGGGCGGCAGCGCCGGCGGCCTGCTGATGGGGGCGGTCGTCAACCTGCGTCCCGAGCTCTTCCGGGGGGTGGTCGCGCAGGTGCCGTTCGTCGACGTGGTGACCACGATGCTCGACGAGTCAATTCCGCTGACCACCGGCGAGTACGACGAGTGGGGGAATCCGAACGAGCCGGACGACTACGCGTACATCCGGTCCTACTCGCCCTACGACAACATGGAGCCGGTCACCTGGCCGCACCTCCTCGTGATGACGGGCCTGCACGATTCGCAGGTGCAGTACTGGGAGCCGGCCAAGTGGGTGGCCCGGCGCCGCGCGCTGCAGCCGGAGGACGGCCGGAGGCTGCTGCTGAAGACCAACATGGACGCCGGGCACGGCGGAGCGTCCGGGCGCTTCCGGCAGTACCGCGAGATCGCCCTGCAGTACGCGTTCCTGCTGGACCTGGCGGGCTTGGCCGATCGCGAACCGGCTGAATCGTCCTGAGAGACGGTATGGAGACAGGCCGCAGGCTCCGCGACGGCGGACCGACCCGCTACCCGAATCGTGAGGGAGGGAAGAGCATGGAGACAGGCCGCAGGGGGTTCGTCAAGGCGATGGGTGCGACGGCGGCGGCGGGTGCGCTGCCGGCGGCCGGGGCGGGATTGGTGCCGGCAGCGGCCGCGTCCCGGCAGGTGGACGTGGTGGAAGGCATCGAAGCATTCGCGTTCGACGCCTACGGGACGCTGTTCGACGTCTTCTCGGTGACGGCGCTGTGCGAGGAGCTGTTTCCGGGGAACGGCGACGCCCTGGCGCAACGCTGGCGCGCCAAGCAGCTCCAGTACAGCCTGCTGCGCAGCCTCATGGGCCGGCACCGGGACTTCTGGCTGGTCACCGAGGATGCGCTGGTGCATGCGGCCCGGAGCCTGGGGCTGAATCTCGGCGCTGCGCGCCGCACGCGGCTGATGGAGGCGTATCTGTCGCTGGAGGCGTTTCCCGACGTCCGGCCGGGGCTGGAGGCGCTGCGGGACCGGGGCGTGCGGCTGGCGATTCTCTCCAACGGCGAGCCTCGAATGCTGGAGGCGGCGGCTCGCAGCGCCGGCATCGACACGCTGCTCGACACGATCATCAGCGTCGAAGAGGTCAAGATCTTCAAGGTCAGTCCGCGCGTCTACAACCTGGGGCCGGAGCGGCTCGGGGTCGGGCGATCGGCGCTGGGGTTCGTCTCGTCCAACGCCTGGGACGTCGCCGGGGCCGCCTCGGCCGGCCTGACCACGTTCCGGATCCAGCGCCGCGCCGGAGAGCCGCCCGAGGAGCTCGGGTTCGCGGCGGATCGGGTGGTGGCGGCGATCACCGACCTGCCGGGTCTGTTGGGATCTGCCGGCTGAGCCGCGTCACGGTGTGGGGTAACGGCTTCATTCCGGTGGGTTCGACCCTTCCGGTCGGTGTATCCCTTACCGGTGGGGATGTGACCCACCGTGCGTGCGACTTCGCTCGACGCGCACCGCCGGGCCCGGCTCGGGCTCCCTTACCGGTGGGATGTGACCCACCGTGCGGGTGACCCACCGTGCGGGTGAGACCTATCGGCGGGCGGACGGCGGTCCCGCCGGGGTATGCTGAGCAGATGGACATGCACACGAGCAGGCGGATTCTGGCCGCGGCGTGTTGCGCCGCGGCGTTCGCAGGGGCGTTCGTCGGGTCGGCGTGCGCGGATGGGCAAACCGCGACCGGCGGCGAACCGGCCGGCGCCGCGGCTGTTCCTTCGGGAGCGTCGAACGCCGGGATCGGGATGACGCAGGTCGAGGTCGGCGACTTCACGTTCGACGTGCGCACGGCGGGCCCGGAGGACGGCGAGGTGGTGATCCTGCTGCACGGGTTTCCGCAGACCTCCTACGAGTGGCGCCACCAGATGCGGGCGCTCGCCGCGGCCGGGTTCCGGGTCGTAGCGCCGGATCAGCGCGGCTACTCGCCGGGCGCCCGCCCGCCGGAGGTCGCGGACTATGCGCTGCCGCTCCTCGTGCAGGACGTCATCGGCCTGGCCGACGCCATCGGCGCCGAGCGGTTCCACATCGCCGGTCACGACTGGGGGGCGGTGGTCGCCTGGACCGTGGCGGTGGTCGCACAGGAACGCGTCATCACCGCCAACCCGGTGTCGGTCCCGCATCCGGACGCATTCGCGCGGGTCCTGAACGACCCGGCGTCGTGCCAGGTCGAAGCGTCGTCCTACTTCGACGTGTTCGTCCAGCCGGATTCGGAGGACGCCTTCCTCGCCGACGAGCATGCCCTGCTGCGGGGCATCTTCGCCGGCATCGACGGCGAAGCGGTGGACGAGTACGTGCGCGTCCTCGGGTCGAAGCCGGCCCTCGGCGCCGCCCTCAACTGGTATCGCGCCAACATTGGCGACCGCACGCTGCAGGGGCCGGCCCTCGGCGCGGTCGAGGTGCCGACGATGTTCACGTGGAGCGACGGCGACACCGCGCTCTGCATCGACGGCGCGCTGCTCACCGAGGAGTACGTCGCGGGCCCGTACCGCTTCGAGGTCCTGGCGGGCGTCAGCCACTGGATTCCCGATCTGGCGGCGGAGGCGATGTCGTCGCTGCTCGTCGAGCACGTGACGGAGCATTCGGAACGTTGAAGCGGTTGCGGCGCGCCTGAGCAGCGGCGGTCGCTTCGGTGGCGTTGTCCATGTCCTTGTCCGGCGGCTCGTGCCGCGGTTCGAACGCAGGTCGCTTCCAGGGGCGGCGGAGCGCGCCCGCGCACGAACCCGTTATTCGTGCGGAGCCGGGTCGCTTCCCGGTGTGGCGGAGCGCTCTCTGCGTCATTGCGTGGGCGGCGGCTTCGATCTCCGCGTTTTCGCTGGCCGGTCAGGCCGGCTCGACCGTCGAGCGGCTGCTGACCGGGCGGATGGGCTTCTCGTCCGACGACGTGCGGGCGCTGGAACGCGGCTCGGCCGTGATCAGGAGTCTCGATACGCCGGTCCGTCAGGAGGTGGCCCACGTCGGGGTGGTCTACGTCGATGTGTCGCCGGACCAGTTCGTCGAACGGTTCCGCGACATCGAGCGCTTCGAGCGCGGTCCCGGCATCCCGCGGATCGGCCGGTTCGGCAGTCCGCCGCGGATCGAGGACCTGCACGGGTTGACGCTGCCCGCGGAGGACGTCGCGGAGTTGCCGCGGTGTCGTCGCGGCGACTGCGAGGTGAAGCTCTCGGCGGATGCGATGAACCGCTTCCGCAGCGAGGTGGACTGGTCGGCCGCCGACGCCGCGCGCCAGGCGAGCGAGATCGCCCGCGAGATGATCCTCGAGCTCGTCCGTGCGTATCAGGCGGCGGGCAACCCGGCGCTGGGGTCGTACGTCGACGACGACGAGCCGCTACGGGTGGCCGAGCAGTTCCGGGCGCTGCTCGCCAGCCGCGACCCGTTGCCGGTTCCGGTGCCCGACCTCCTGCGATATCTGGACGACTACCCGCGCGGCCTGCCGGACGGCGCCGACGAGTTCTTCTACTGGACGTTGGTCGACTTCGGCCTCAAGCCGACGATCCGGGTGAACCACGTCACGATCCAGCCGCTGTCCGACCGGGCGTCCACCGGCATCGCCTACGCGATCGCCACCAGGCAGCTCTACGCCAGCCACTACTTCCACACCACGCTGGAGCTGCGCTTTCTCGTCGACCGCGCCGGGCCGGCCGGCCGCGGCGGCTCCGCGCTGGTTTCCATCACGCGGTCGCGCAACGACGGCATGACCGGCTTCCGCGGGTGGTTCCTGCGACCCATCATCAGACGCCGCTCCCGCGATGCGGTGCGCGCCTACCTGGAGCACGTCAGGCGGCAGGTCGAGCGGCCGGTCCCGGGGGCCGGCTGAGGCGCCGGTCCAGCTCGACATCGATACATGGAAGAGGATTGACACTCAGGCAATGGCCGGCGGCTTGCGACGCGCCGAAGCCGCCGGAACGCGCGCCCGCACGAAACGGCGGAACGAGGCCGAGCGGCGGTACCGGGCTTCGGCTACGTCCTGTCACCGGGCTTCGCCGCAGCCGCAAGCGTTGCAACCCGCCGCGGCGCCAGTTTGACGACCTTCCGATTACCGGTCCGCTCACGGGCCTTCGCATCCTGAGACAGGGCCCGCACGTCGTAGTTTCGTTCCGCCGCCAACCGCTCACGCGTCGCACGTAATTCGTCCATGATCTCGTCGCGGTGCATGTTTACCCTCCTCCCAGTTCCTCCGGAGTACAGATGACGGGTGGTTCGAATCCGCCCAACCGGCACTTCCGCTCAATCTGACCACGCATCGTTGCATCGGCAAGATGCTTGAAGTTCCCGGTCAACAGATATTCCATGCCGCCGGCCACGGCAACCGCGATGTGCAACGCGTCCAGAGCCGCGCTTTCCGGAAGAGGACCTTCCTTGACCAACACTTCAGCGAGATCGGTGGCGATGTCGCTCACCGGGATTTCAGCAATCCCGGACAGCGCAGCGACACGCCGGCGCGCCATCAGCGCGTCCCCGGCAGCGCCTCGGAGACAACGAACTCCGATATGAACAGATCGTAGTCGCGCCGCTTCTCATTCCACCACCAGCGCGTGTGGGCCTGCCGCGCCGCCGTGACGATATCAGTGCTTGGCTCTGCAGTCAGATAGCCGAATACCGATGTTTCAACGTATACCGTTGGCTTCATCACATCTACTCCGCCGAGCCATGCTGCCGAGATCCCGGCCTGCCCTCCTGCACCTGTTTCTGCGATCAGTCGGCGGCTTCGTCATCCATGGAAACTTCCCGCTCCCGTGCCGGCCGCGTCATGGTGTCCACGTCCAGATAGAGTAGCGCCGGCTTGCGGGAGGTGCCAATCCGGGGTCGCGCAGCCGGCGGGGATCGAACGCGTTGAGGCCGGCGCCGGGAACCGGTTTGACGCGGTAGTGCATGGAACCACGACTGCATGGTAGCAGCGACGGGGGCGCCCGCAGCGGGTGGCCGCCTACACAAGGCCGAAGACGATCTTCTCCTGCCGCAGCATCCAGGACGTGAGGGACAGGAACCCGAGCAGCGTCGTGGCGACGGCCGAGGTCACGAGGCTCGGCGTCGCGGCCGGCTCGCCGCCCATGACGTCGGATCCGGCCCCTGGCGCGGCCAGCGGTGTCAGGGGGATGCCGGCTCAGCTTTGGGGTGAGTCATTCGTGTCGCGCTGCGTGGGTCGCGCCGCGCCACGCTACATTTTCGCCTGACCGGACAGCTCCGAGTTGATCGACCGCTTGGCCGAGTTGAGGACGGGAACACCGGCTATCCGGGTAGGCCCGCCCCTGCCTCGTGGGGGACAGGCGCTCGACGCCATCGAGCCGGGCCGGACTACGTTCCTCCTCGTGCAGCGCCGCGACACGCGCCTGTTTCTGCAACTGCCGAAGGATTCAGTAGCCGGGGACTACGGCGGGCTTGGCGGTAGCGGCGGGCTGAGCGCGGGCCGTGTCGGCCAGGAGCGCGAGAACCAGCTCGCGCTGCTCAACACCTTCTTCAGCGCGCTCCGGCCGGAGGAGTCGCTCTGCTTCTTCTGCAAGCGCACCTCGCTCTCCGAGCAGTCCCGGCGCGTGACCATCGGCGTGGGCCGCGTGCCTTCTCTGTGGGCGAGACTACCGATTACACATACAGGGTCAAGAACCGCCGCTCCAGTGCGTGCTCTGGGAGCGCCAACGTGGGCCGCTCGGTCCGACCCGGCTTCGCGGATGGCTCCTGTTCGCCTACCGTGAGCCGAGCCGCATCGAAGACCTGGCCGACCAACGACGAGTGCGCGCACTGGTCGTGGACCTCCTGGAGCACGCAGCGGCCGAAGGGCACACGCTACTCCGCCGGAGCTAGCCCAGGGCTACGCCACGGTTCCGCATCGATTCCTCCCTGGCTGGCACGTGCCGGCGACGGTTGCGCTCGCCGGGCCCCGCGTGGACCGAGCGCCGCGCCGCCCGCCCTCCGTCACCTGTCTACCGCGGGCGCGCCATCGACATCGACGTGCTGGGACCGAGCATCGCGCCGCCCGCCCTCCGTCACGGGCCCTGCTCGTAGTCGGCCGCGGCAAGCGACAGGCGCACGACCTCGGCGTCGTTGCGGGCGATGACGTGGGCGTTGGCGAACGCCGGATGGGCCCACAGCACGGCCCGGTCGTTCCAGCGGCCGGTGGCGCCGCCCCGCGTGCGCGTGGTCGGGGTCAGCAGCGGCGTCCGGTCGATCTCTGCGTAGCCCTCGGGGCTGAAGCGCGCGATGATCAGGTCGCCCGAATCGTTGACGACGAAGTGGCGGTCGCCGTTGCGGACGAAGTAGGCTGTCGCCCAGCGATCCTGGGCGTTCATCCGGTCGCTGTGCCAGAGCCGCTCGCCGCTCGTGGCGTCTATGCCCCGCAACTCGCCGTAGCTGCCGACGCCGTACAGGTGGTCGCCGACGACGATCGGGGTCGAGATGATCGAGTGCAGCGTGTCGGTCTCGTCGGGAAACTCGGTGCGGGCCTGCCCCCGCCACAGCATGCGCGCCGCCGGGCGGTCCGAGTTGAGGGCGAACATCATCGTCCCGTTGAAGAACTGGCTGACCGCGAGGTAGCGCCCGCTGCGGACCGGCGTCGCTATCGACAGGCTGCCGCCGACCTCGAACGGCTGGTTCCAGTAGATCGCGCCGGTCGCCGGATCGAGCGAGGTCACTGCCGACGCGTGCCAGACGATCAGTTGCCGCACGCCGCCCGCCGCGATGACGATGGGCGACGAGTAGCCCGGTTCGGAGTCGGACTCCAGCGCCCGCCAGGCCTCGGCGCCGGTTGCCTTGTCGAAGGCGACCACCTTCGCATCCGGTTCCCCGCCGAGCAGCACGATCAGGTGCTCGCCCTCGACGAGCGGCGACTGCGACACGCCGAACACGGGGACGGTCAACCCGTAGTCGACCGTCGTGTCGATGCGCCAGATCAGGTCGCCGGACGCGGTGTCGAAGCACGAGAGCATGCCGGCCGCGCCCAGAATGTAGACCCGGTCGCCGTCGACGAGCGGCGTCGCCCGCGGGCCGGTCGCGAACTTGAAGTGGATGTTGCGGTAGGCCGCGGGCCATTCCCGCGTCCAGAGCACGGCGCCGGTCTGCTCGTCGAGCGCCAGCAGCCGCTCGTGGCCGTCCATGGTGCGGCTGCCCGGCGTCTCCTGATAGTCGAGGACGAAGACGCGCCCTCCGGCGACGGCCGGCCCGGCGAAGCCGCCGCGCACCGGCGCGCGCCACTTCACGATCAGGCCGTCCCCCGGGAACCGCTCGACAAGGCCGGACTCGTGCCAGACGGCGTCCCGGTTGACGCCGCGCCACTGCGGCCAGTCCTCGGCGCCGGGCGCGGCTGCACCCAACCAGACGACAGCGCAGGCCACCGCCACGGTAGTCCGGCCAGGAGTGATCATCGCGCTACGCGCGGCCGAAGACGATCTTCTCCTGCCGCAGCATCCAGGACGTGAGGGACAGGAACCCGCACCCGAGGAGCGTCGTGGCGACGGCCGAGGTCACGAGGCTCGGGGCCGCGACCGGTTCGCCGCCCATGACGTCGACCAGCAGGAGCTGCTGCGCCAGAGCCGGGATCAGCAGCATCCAGCCGGCGGGCTGCAGCGGGTAGATCTGCGTGACGAAGCCGGGGATCATCGGCAGGAAGATCAGCATGCTGACGTAGGTCTGGGCCTCCTTGAAGCTGCGGGCGAAGGTCGCCACGAACATCTGGAGCGCGGACGCGAACAGCGCCATCGGGGCGACGGCGATGGTCATCAGCAGGAGCTGGCGCGCCCCGAGGCTCAGTTGCACGTCGAGCTGCTCGAGCGGCACGAAGCGCATCATGAGCAGGAACGCCACCAGCGTCAGCACGGACGCGACGAGGCCGAACAGGCAGGTCGTGAGCCATTTGCCGGCCGTCAGGGCGGTGCGCGACACGGGGTTCACCAGCAGCGGCTCCAGCGACTGGCGCTCCCGTTCGCCGGCCGTGGTGTCGATGGCCACGTTCAGCCCGCCGATGAACGCGGCCAGAATCAGGAACATCGGCAGCATGGCGAAGAACCGCGCGGCGGACTGCGCCGGCGTCGCCAAGTCGAGATCGTCCACGCGGACCGCCTGGATGACGCCCGGGCTGACGCCGCGCGCGATCAGGCGCAGGACGGCCACCTGGTTGCTGTAGCCCCGGAGCAGGTTGCGGGTGCGGCGGATGCTCGTGCGCGACGCGGTCTTGGAACTGTCGTGGACGATGCGGACGACGGCCGGCCGGACCGACCGGAACTGCTTCCCGTACTCCTCGTCGATCACCAGCACGAGGTCGACGTCGCCGTCGCGCACCGCGGCCTCCGGGTCGGCCGGCGGATCGACGACGACCACGCCGCGCTCCTCCAGCCAGGCGACCAGGTTGGGGGCGCGCTCGCGGCCGGCGATCGGCGTCTCCAGCGGCCGGTCGCCGCTTTCCAGCCGGGCCAGCGCGCTGAACATGACCACGACCATCAGCGGCATCAGGATCGGGTAGAGCAGCGCCGACATCAGTGAGCGCCGGTCGCGGAGGGCGTCGGTGAGCTCCTTGCGGCAGACCGCGCGCATCTGGCCGCCGAGGCCGGGCCGGCGCCCGCTCATTGCAACCTCCTGCGCGGGGAGCGTTCCAGCCGGCGGGGTCCAGAGCCGCCTAAGCCGAGCCGGCGCCCGCTCATTGCAGCCCCTCGTCGGTGCCGATGATCCGCACGAACGCCTCCTCGAGGTCGTCCTCGCCGGCGCGCTGGCACAGCTCGGCCGGCGTGCCGCGGGCGACGGCCCGGCCGCGGGCGACGATGACGATCTCGTCACACAGCGCCGACACCTCCTGCATGACGTGGCTGGAGAAGAGGACGCACTTGCCGTCGTCCTTGAGCTGCCGGATCAGGTTTGCGCATCGCGCGGGTGCTCATCACGTCGAGACCGCTGGTCGGCTCGTCCAGCAGCAGGTTGGGCGGGTCGTGCACCAGGGCCCGCCCGACGGCGACCTTCATGCGCTCGCCGGTCGAGAAGCCTTCCACACGCCGATCGATGATCTCGCCCATGTCCAGGAGTTCCACCAGCCGGTCGATGGACGACGCGAGCGTCGCCGCATCGAGGGCGTGCAGCTCGCCGACGTAGCGCAGGTGCTCGCGGGCGGTGAGGCGGACGTAGAGGCCGTGGGCGTCCGGCAGGACGCCGATGCGCCGCTGCACGGCGAGCGGCTCCGCGACGGCGTCGACCCCGTCGATGGCGACGGCGCCCGCATCCGGGCGGAGCAGGCCGTAGAGGGTGCGCAGGGTGGTGGTCTTGCCGGCGCCGTTGGGGCCGAGCAGGCCGGTGATCCGTCCGTCGCCCGCGGTGAAGCTGACCCCGTCCACCGCCACGACGTCGCCGAAGCGGCGCTCGAGGCCGCGCACCTCGATCATGGATCGGTCCCCGCGGCGGAGAGCAGGAAGGGCGGCCGGCGGATGCGATCGAGGCAGTCCACGTCGAGCTCCGCGTGGCTGCCGGCCTCGATGAACCCGGCGATGAGGTCGTCCGCGCAGCCCCGCGCGATGACCCCGTGCCCGGCGCCCGGCGCGATGAGGTGCCGGGCGTTGCTCAGTCCCTGGAGCGTTTCCTCGCCCCAGCGCGGCGGCGTCACCGGATCGAGCGCCCCCGACAGCAGCAGGGTGGGCGCGTCCGAGCGCACCGGATCGAAGTAGCCGGCCGGCAGGTCGGCGGCCGGCCAGACGGTGCAGGCGCCGGTCATCACCTCGATCGGCAAGCGGCCGAGAATCCCGCCCGCCGCGAGCCGCTCCACGTCGCCGTCCGCCAACTGCGAGACGTCCTCGGCGCAGATGACCGAGAAGAACATGCCCAGGTCGAGCGCCTCGCCGGCGTCGAGCAGCGGGACGATCTGGGCGAGGTATGGCGCGAAGTCCCCTTCCGCGGCGCGTGCGATGGTCCACGGTACGAGGCTCGCGAAGGTCGCGCTGTAGAGCACGCCGCGCAGGCCGCCGGCGAAGCTCGGAGCGGTCAGGGTCAGCTCGAACGGTTCGCCGGTCCGCGGGTGGGTCGTGTCGACCACGCGCGGATTCGCCTCCAGGTCCGCGATGACGCGCGCGAAGGTCCGGGGCAGGTCGGGGAACGCCTCGCGGCAGCCAGCGTCGGCTGCGCAGTCGGCGAACAACCGGTCGAGGGCGCGGTGGGCGTCGGCGTTGAAGTTCGACGGCAGGCGCATGGAGACCGGGGCGAGGCCGTCGAGCACCGCCGTCCGCACCCGCTCCGGATGACGGCGCATGTAGACGAGGCCAGCGCGGGTGCCATAGGAGCCCCCATACAGGTTGATCCGCTCGTAGCCGAGGGCGGCGCGCACGTCGTCGAGGTCGTCCATCGCCACGGGCGTGGTGTATTGGCGCGGGTCGCCGGCGGTTTCGATCTCCGCCAGGCATTCGCGCAGGTCGTCGAGCGGCAGCGTGTCGAACTGCAGCGACTCGCTGACCGCCTGCTCGTCCGCGTCGCTCTCGAAGAACGAACAGGTCATCCGGCCCGAGCCGCCGGTGCCCCGTTGGTCGACAAAGACGAGGTCGCGGTTCCGGCGCACGTCGGCGAGCAGCGGCAGCATCGGTCCCGCCAGCTCGGTGGCGGCCTGGCCGGGGCCGCCGGCCAGGAAGAAGAGCGGGTCGGGCTCGGGGCCGTCGGAGACGGCCGGGAGCACCACGATCTCCAGGTCGATGGTCCGCCCGGCGCCGGCGGCGCGGTCCTCGAACACGGTGAGGGCGCCGCAGCGGGCCGGGACCGAGACGCCGTCGAGGCGGCAGTCTTCGAGATCGAGCTCCGGCTGCCCTGCCGCCAACGGAACAACGACCGTTGCGCCCAGTGCGAGCGCGAGGAACGGCGCCGGCCCGCGTCCCGCCGGACGTTTCCCGCCGGGCATGTCGTGGGAGTATACGACGCGCCGCCCGGGGCGGTTGCAGCTTCGTGGCACTGACGTTGCTTTATCCTTGAGAGGATTCAACCGAGAACCGGGAGAGCGGGCAATGAACGGAACGTCGTATTCCGAAGCGGAGCTGCGCGAGCTCGTCGAGCGCGGCGAGGGCCAGTTCCTGGACGTTATGCGCCGCGCCAGGGGTCTGCGGTGTAGAACGGCGCAGACTCCCGGCGACGGTTGGTTGGGCGGCGACCGGAGCCGCAGGCGACGATTGACGGGCTGGGCTCGGGGATTCGCAGTCGGAGGAGATCATGCACAGGCAACCGCTCGTTACCTGTCTGGCCGCGGCTCTGCTGCTGGCCGTGACGGCCGCGGTCGGCGTCGCCCGGGCGGAGAACTGGCCGGCGTGGCGCGGGCCGACCGGCGACGGCGTCAGCACGGAGACGAAACTGCCGGTCGAATGGGACACCGAGCGCAACATCGCGTGGCGGCTCCCGATGCCGGCCTGGTCCGGGTCGACGCCCATCGTCTGGGGTGACCGGATCTTCCTGAACGTGGCGGTCGACGACGACGACATCGAGCTCTGGTGCCTCGACCGCGACTCCGGTCAGCCGATCTGGAAACGGCACCTGAGCGACGGGAACCGCCGGCTCCGGAAGCAGAACATGTCGTCGCCGTCGCCGGTGACCGACGGCGAACACGTCTGGGTGATGACCGGCACCGGCATCCTCAAGGCGTTCGATCTCGACGGCGACGAGCGGTGGATGCGGGACATCCCCGCGTCGTACGGCCCGTTCGGGCTGAACTGGGGCTATGCGTCATCGCCCCTGCTGCACGACGGGGCGCTCTTCGTGCAGGTGCTGCACGGCATGCGGACGGACGACCCGTCCTACGTCCTGCGGATCGACGCGCTCACCGGCGAGACGGTCTGGCGGGTCGAGCGGCCGTCGCTGGCCGTGCGCGAGTCTCCGGATGCGTACACCACGCCCGCGCTGCTGGAGTACGACGGGACGACGGAGATCGTCGTCACCGGCGGGGATGCGGTGACCGGGCACGATCCGGAGACCGGCCGGGAGCTGTGGCGTGCCGACGGACTCAACCCGACCCGGCAGCGGGACTACCGCATCGTGGCCTCGCCGCTCGTCCGCGACGGGGTGATCTACGCGCCGACGCGGGTCCGGCCGCTGCTGGCCCTGCGGCCCGGCGGGCGGGGCGACGTGCTCGACTCGCACGTAATCTGGTCGACGGACGACGGACCGGACGTGCCGACGCCGGTCACCGACGGCGAGTACTTCTACGTCGTCAACGACCGCGGCATCGTCTATGTGACGGACGCGAAGACCGGCGAGCCGGTCTACGGCCCCGAGCGCATTCGCCGGGGCACCTACAGCGCGTCGCCGGTGCTGGCCGACGGGAAGATCTACGTCACCAACGAGGCCGGCAGGACCACCGTCCTGCGGGCCGGGCCGGAATTCGAGGTGCTGGCGGAGAACGACTTCGACGACTACTGCCTCAGCTCGCCGGCGGTGTCGGAGGGCCAGATCTTCATCCGCACCACCGGCCACCTGTACGCCATCGGAGAGCGCCGCCCTCCGCAGGCGGACGTGGCGGCGCCGGCCGGGGTGGAAGAGGCCGCCCCCGCGGAGGCGCCGCTCGTGGGGCTCGACGAGTCGCAGCCCGCCGCCGTGGGGACGCCCCTGAGACGGTGGGCGATGGGAGCAGCCGCCGCCGTGGTTCTGGCGGCGCTGCTGCTCGGGGGCTGGCGATGGAGCGCCCGGCGGCGGTGAGGAAACTACATGCCGGGGTTCGTGGCGGCTGACCGCGCCGGAGGACTTGGCGTCCGGTTGGAAGAACTTGGCGTACGATAGGCGCGAATCAGCGGAACGCACGTCAGGAGGTGCGCATCATGCAGGCGGACAGAATCATGCGGAAGGCCAGGATCGCCATGGCGGCGGCGGTGTTCGGGCTGTGCGGCGCCGTCGCCGTCGAGAGCTTCCAGCACGCGCGGGCGGTGGACGGGATGACCGGGGCGGCCCGGGCGCTGCTCGCGTCGCTGTCCGACGCGCAGGCGCAGAAGGCGACCTTCGCGTTCGATTCGGAGGAACGGTCGCGGCACCACTTCATCCCGCCCGAGGTGTTCGAGCGGCGCGGCATGGTCTACGCGGACATGGACGCCGAGCAGAAGGTGCGCGCCCTGGACCTGCTCCGCTCCGGCCTCAGCTACACCGGCTACCTGACGGCGCAGCAGATCATGGAGGTCGAGGGGATCCTGGGCGTCCTGGTGGAAGGCGAGGGACGCCGGTTCGCGCGCGATCAGGACGCCTACTGGGTCTCGGTGTTCGGGACGCCGGCGGCCGGCGGCACGTGGGGGTGGCGCTGGGAAGGCCATCACCTGTCCCTGCACTACACGATCGTGGACGGAGAGATTACCGTGAGCACCCCCACGTTCCTGGGCGCGAATCCGGCGACGGTGCCGTCCGGGCCGCGCCGCGGCCTGCGGGCGATGAAGGAGCAGGAGGACACGGCGCGTGCGCTGCTCGCCTCGCTCAACGCGGATCAGCGCGACGTCGCGATCTTCGACGACGTCGCGCCCACCAACGTCGTGACGGGCGCCGAGCTGGTCGTCGACCCGCTCGACCCGATCGGGATTCCGGCGTCCGCCCTCACCGCCGGACAGCAGGACCTGCTCATGGCGGTGATCGAGTCGTACGTCGGACTCATGGCCGACGACATCGCCGCGCTGCGCCGGGCCGCGGTCCTGGCCGGCGGGATCGACGACATCCGGTTCGCGTGGGCCGGGCCGACGGAACGCGGCAAGGTGGCGTACTACCGCGTCCAGGGGCCGGAGTTCCTGATCGAGTTCGACAACACCCAGGAGGACCCGAACCACATCCACGCGGCGTTCCGCGACTTCGACGGCGACCTCGGGCGGGACCTGCTGCGGGAGCACGTGGCGCGGGCGCACTGACCCTCGGCTATACCGCGCCGCTCGCCCGAAGGGCGCGTATCTCCGCGTCGGAGTAGCCGGCCTCGCGCAGCACGGCGTCGGTGTGCTCACCGAGCAGCGGCGGAGCCGTTTCCATGCGGGCCGGCGTATCGCCGAGCTCGATCGGCTGGCCGATCAGCTTCACGGCGCCGGCCGTGGGATGCGGGAGCTCCACCACCTTGCCGCGCTCGACGAGCTGGGGGTTCGTGCAGACCTCCGCCACGCTGCGGATCCGGCCGCACGGGACGCCGGCCGCGCCCAGCAGGTCCAGCCATGCCTGGACGGTCCGCGCCGCGGTCAGATCTTCGACGATCGGAATCAGCGCCCGCCGGTGCTCGACGCGCGCCGGCGCGGTCGCGAAGCGCGGGTCGTCGCGCAGGTCGGGGCGCTCGACGGCGTCGCAGTAACGCTTCCAGAGCGAGTCGTTGGCGATGCCGAGGTTGATCCAGCCGTCCTTCGCGCGCAGCGTCTGGTACGGCGCCACCGAGGGATGGTCGTTTCCACGCCGGGTCGGGCTCTCGCCCGAGGCGAAGTAGATGCCGGTGTTGTAGGTCAGCAGCGACGCGACGGCGTCGAGCATCGCCACCCGCACGTGCTGGCCGCGGCCGGTCGTCCGCCGCGCGTACAGGGCGAGCAGGATGCCCTGGGCGGCCATCAGGCCCGAGGCGAGGTCCGCGATCGAAGTGCCGACGCGGGTCGGAGGCCCGTTCGCTTCGCCCGTGACGTCCATCAGCCCGGATTCGCCCTGCACGATGAGGTCGTAGCCCGGCCGTGCGGCGTCCGGACCGCTGTCGCCGAACCCCGATATCGAGCAGTACACCAGCCGCGGATGGGCGGTCGAGACCGCCTCGTAGCCGAAGCCGAGGCGGGCCATGGCGCCGGGCCGGAAGTTCTCGAGCAGCACGTCCGCGCCGCCGAGCAGCCGCCGGAGCACGGTCTTGCCCTGCTCGTGCTTGAGGTCGACGGTGCAGCTCCGCTTGTTGCGGTTGATCGAGAGGAAGTAGGGGGATTCGCCGCCGTGGAACGGCGGGCCGAAGGCGCGCGACTCGTCGCCGCGGCCCGGCTCTTCGAGCTTGACCACGTCGGCGCCCATGTCGGCCAGGGTCATGGCGCAGAACGGGCCGGCGACGACCCGGCTGAGGTCGAGGACGCGGATACCCTCCAGCGGAGTCATGGGCAGAGAGTATCGCCCGATTTTCTCCGGCGACTGAGTCGCATTCTCACCTTTGCGCCCGCTCGCGTAGTAGCGTGGAAAGCGTGCGGGGCCGTCCGCACTGTCCAACCGGAAGAAAGGAGGCGACCGTGAAAGGCCAACCCGAGATCATCGCCGGACTCAACGGCGCGCTCACCATCGAGCTCACTGCGATCAACCAGTACTTCTGCCAGTCGAAGATGTGCGCCGACTGGGGCTTCCACGACTTGGCGAAGAAGCACCGCGAGGAGTCGATCGGCGAGATGAAGCACGCCGAGAAGCTCATCGAGCGCATCCTGTTCCTGGAAGGGACGCCCGAGATCGCCCGTTACGACGTCATCCGGGTCGGCACCGACGTCCGGGAGCAGTTCGAGAACGACCTGCAGCTCGAGATGAGGGGGGTCGCCCATTACAACGAGCTCGTGGCGTCGAGCGTCAAGCTCGGCGACAACGGGACGCGCGAGCTCGTGGCGCCGATCCTCACCGAGTCGGAAGAGCACGTCGACTGGCTGGAGACGCAACTCCACCGGATCGGGAAGGTCGGGATCGAGAACTACCTGGCGGAGCAGATGGGCGGGCACGATGGCTGAGCGCCGGCGTCCAGATACTGCTGCAGCACGTCGTGGCAGGCCGTGCAGCCGTCGCCCGCGCCGAGGGTGCGCCGCAGATCGCGGAGCGAGCAGCCGGGCGCGCCGGACAGCGCGTCCAGCAACTGCCGCTCCGTGATCCGCAGGCACGCGCACACGTATCCGTCCGAACCTTGGCGCGTGCGCGGCGGCGTGTCGAGCAGGGGCGACAGCATGGCCCGGATCGTATCTCTTCTGCAACTGAGACGCAATCTCATGGCTCGATCGGTCGGGACGACGCTGACGCTCAGCGGCGGCTGGATCGACCCGAGGCCCGGGCGACGGTCGGACAGGGCGCCGGGTCGATGTTCGGCACGAACGCGACGATCACGCGGTGACCGACGGATCGGCTGTCCGCCGGTACGGCGGCCCTCGCGAAGTATTCTCGTTCACGGATCGGATCGAGAATCTCGCCTTGTACGGCGCCGAGGGGCAGGCGTTCATTCGGAAGCTGGCGAGCCACGCAGAGTTGCGACTTCGGGTGCGCAGACTGCGACCCGCAGACCTTCGAGATCCGGGGCGGAAAAGCCGCGCTCGAAGCAGAGTGTTCCGGGGACGATGGCGAGCGGAGCGAGGCGGACCGAAACGTCCGTCGGCGTTCCGGTCCGCTCTACAGGAGCTCCGCTGCTACTTGATCTTCGAGTAGTCGGTCGCCTCCAGCCACAGCACGTCGACTCTCTGCACGATGCGGCCGTCGCGCTGCGATTCCTCGGCCACCTGCGCCCACTCGGGATCCGCCCGGAACGCGTCCCAGCTCGCCTGCCCCGCCTCGCGGCTGTCGTGCGCCAGGATGTAGACCAGGGTGTTCTCGGACAGCGGCGCCTCCTGCGGCGTCCAGTAGCCGACGTTCGTCATGCCGTGCTTCTCGAAGATCCGCGTCGTGTGGTCGCGGAACCGGGCGTTCAGCGCGTCGAGCCGTCCGGGGTGTGCGGTGTAGGTCCGCATCTCGAAGATCCGCTCCGACTGCGCCTGGGCGACGCTCTCGAACGCGGTGAACTGGCCGGCCGCGTAGCCGAGTCCGAAGACCGCGAGACCGAGGACCGCGACGAGATACCGCTTGTGCTTCGACATCGTGTGACTCCTTCCTCCAAACGGGTGCCGGGTTGCGTCGATTGCCGCGCCGCCGGTGCGGGCGAGGCGCCGCCTCGCCTGGACGTCGACGCTCGACGATCATAATCGGATCCCCCGCCCGGAGGCTTGGGGAGAACGCCGCCTCGGACGGTGTCTGCCGGCGGTGGCGGCAGCGGTGTCGCCTCGACGACGGGAGATGTATCGGGCGAAGAGGAAGTCCGGAAACGGCGCTTTCGAACGCCCACGGGCGACGCGCCCCGCACGACGGTTTCCTGCGGGGCTGTTCGCTTGCCTCCGCCCGCGCTCGGGGACCGGGTCCTACCGGGAACCGTAGCGCTCGATGAGCCGCCGGTGGTCGCGTTCCGTCAGGCGCATGTACTCCGGCCGGTCCACCGCGAGCTCGTGGGTGCGGCAGGGGCCGCACATCAGGGTCGTCGGATCCCGGTTGTGGCGCAGCCCCAGCGTGTGGCCGATCTCGTGCGCGATGATGTTCCGCGCGATGTTCGGATTGACGGCCATCGCCGTGCGGTCCTCTTCTATCGCCACGAAGTGGCCCGGCCGCCGCGGCAGGGGCCAGGCGAACGACATCAGGTCCTGCCGCGACAGCAGCAGGACCGCCTCGACGCCGAGGTCGGTGATCTCGGCCGGCGCGTCCGGTTCGCCCGGCCCGCCGCGCAGGCGCCCGGCCCGCTGGGAGATCGACCGCGCGTAGTTTTCCAGCGCCCGGGTGATCGGCGAGGCGACGTGAATCTCCTCGACCAGGCGGACGTCGAGCCCGAGGTCCGCCATGACGTCGTTCCAGAACTCGACGGCGTCGAGCGCCATGGGGAGCCGGACGTCGTTGGTGTCGTAGGCGATGATGACGACGCGGTGCTCGGCCGGCTGCGCGGACGCAGGGGCGCCCGGCGCCAGCAGCAGGGCGGAGAGCAGCAACGCCGCGGGCCGCCGTCGACGATGGGATGCGGACGTCCTCGGCCGCCCGCGCGGTGTGGTCATGAAGAGGACGGCCGGTTGCCGTGCGTCGGCGTCACGCGGTGCAGGCGCGGGTCGTCCGCCGTGTCGTCGCCCTCGAGGCGATTCAGGGTCGCCATGATGGCGCCGAGGGTGTACGCGGCGAACCCGGTCAGGCCGAACAGCAGCGCGAGGGCAAGACCGACAGGTCGATCCAGCGCGATGACGTCGTCGATGAAGATCATGGGAACGATCATCACGGCGTAGGCGAGCAGCCAAGCGCCGCGGCGGCGTTGGATCGGCGCCAGCCCCAGCACGTCGAACCGTCCGTCGCGCAGCGTGACGGGAACGGCCAACGCGCACGCACCCGCGGCGAACCCGGTCAGCGCGGCCAGACCCCAGGGTGTACCTTCCAGGTAGCCGAACACCGCCGCCACGAGCAGACCGGTCGCAACGCCGACGGTGACCGACCGCACCGTGAATACCGATGTCTTCATGCGTCTGCTCCGTACCTGCAGCAAGCTATCACACATGACGGGCCCGCCATCGGACGGTCGGGATGGTCGGTTCATGACGTTCCGCGGGCGGTGAACACCGGGAGCCGTCACGAGCGCCGGTGTTCCACTTTCGACGGCGTCCGCGATTCGACGACGAGCAGGAGCAGTAGAGCGAGGCCGATCAGCGCCGCGATTTCTCCGAGGCCGATCAGCCAGATCGACCCGGCATCGACCTGACCGCCCTCCTGCAGGACCTCCAGGCGGAGGGCCAGGGCCCGCCAGCCGTTCGCCGCACTCCAGGCGTATCCGGCGCACAGCACGCCGGGAGCGACACCGGGGCGGGCGCGAAGGGACGCCACCGCACCCCGGAACAGCAGCGCGAAGCCGACGACGTCCACGAGATAGAACGGGTTCGACAGGGCGGGCCAGGAGGCCCAGGTTTCCAGCGGCACGTAGACGAGCAGGACGACGAGCGTGCAGTGTGCGATGACCGTCTCGACGGTACGCGGTGTCATGAGCTTGCGCTGCGAGCCCCGACGAGTTGCGCCGGCGGTGACGCTCCGCGGCTGCCTACGCTTCCCGCAGGAACTCCAGCAGAAGGCGCGTGGTTTCCTCCGGCTGCTCCTGCTGCACCCAGTGCCCGGCGCCGTCGACGAAGTGGACGCCGCGCATGTCGGTGCAGGCGCTCTCCTGCATCCGCTCCAGCGAGCCGGGCCGCTGGTAGGCGCCCCAGTCGCTCGATCCCGCGATGAACAGCGACGGGACGTCGATGGTCCGGCCGGCGAAGGTGAGCGGCTCGTCGTTGATGACACCGGAGCGGTACCACTGCAGGCCGCCCTGGAAGCCGTTACGTTCGTACTCGACGGCGTAGACGTGCAGCTCGCGGTCCGGGAGCCACTGGTTGGCGGTTATCTCGGCCGGCGTGGGCATCTCCCGCGCCACCGTCTCCGCCATGTCCATGTCGAGGTCCATGATGTAGTAGGTGGGCATCTTCGCGACCTCGGTCGCCGTCCACCCGGCCAGCCGGTAGGGGCGGTTCTGCTCCCAGTCGGCGCTCTTGTGGTGGTAGTAGGCGCGCAGGAAGTCGTGGACCCCCTGCGGCGCGCGCCACATGTTCCCGTTCGCCTCGCGCGTGCGGTAGTAGCGCTGGTAGTGCTTGCGCGGGCGGGGCAGGCGGGCCATCTCCTCGTAGATGTCCGGGCCGGCCGGGGGTTCCGACAGCGGGCCGTCGTCCGCCGTGTCGAACGGGAACGTCGGGGTGCCGCCGAACGGGGCGCTCATCAGCGCGACGGCGCGGAACACGTCCGGCCGCGCCACCGCCGACCACGCGGCGATGGGCGAGCCGAAGTCGTGCCCGATCACCGCGTCCACCGTGCGGTAGCCGAACGCCGAGACCAGCGCGAGGGCGTCGCGCACCGCGTTCAGCCGGCTGAAGGGACGCAGACTGCCGTCGTAGTCGGCGCTCCAACCGGTGGTGCGGCCGTAGCCGCGCTGATCGGGGGCGATGACGTGGTAGCCGGCGTCGGCCAGCGGCGCCATGACGTGCCGCCAGCTATAGGCGAGCTCCGGAAAGCCGTGCAGGAGGAGCAGGGCCGGGCGTCCCCCGGTCTCGAAGCCGGCCTCCAGCACGTGCATCGTGAGGCCGTTGACGTTGTGGACGAAGCGCGAGCGGACGCCGTCCGGCAGCCAGCTCGGCTCGTAGGGACCGATCGCCGCGGCCTGCCCGGCCGGCGTGAGGGCGCTCTGCACCGCTGCGGGAGGCGCGGACGCGGCGTTGCCGGGCAGCTCCCGCAGGACCGCCGTGGATCCGAGGACCGCTCCGACACCCGCCAGCGCCTGGCGCCGCGTGACGTGGCCGCGTGCGACCTGCTCATCCGACATGCGTCCATCTTCGGCCATCTGCTCTCCACCTCTCCATGTTTCCGGTCACGGGGCGGCTCTCCGGATCTCCTGGGCGGCGCGGGCGTACAGGGGCCGGCGGCGGTGAGGGACGTTTCCGGGGCGGCTCTCCATGTTTCTTCAGCGAGACGACTCCAAGTCCGTTCTCAACGGGACAGCTCGCCCCGTTCCAGGAGGCCGATCAGCGCCTCGGCGCGGGCCAGCGGTCCGTCCTGCCGCAGCAGGTCCAGCCGGTCGAGCGCGGTCATCCCGAGGAACTGCGACAGACCGTTGACGAGCATCTCGTCCGGCAGTTCGTCGGGCGTCGGCGCCTGGCCCGCCGGTGCGACGGCCGCGAGCAACTGCATGAGCAGCGCCCTGCGCCCTCGGAGCGCGGACCGGTCGCCGTCGGTCAGGGGCTCCGGGAGCGCTTCGACCTCCGCCACCCGGTACGAGCGGCTCCGATCTTCGCTCCTGATCCGGAACTTCACCAGTCCGCTGAGCACGATGTTGTAGCGGCCGTCCTCCAGGCGCTGCACGTTCGTGATCACGCCCGCGCAGCCGACGTCGTAGATCGGCGGGTTGCCGGCGTACTCGTCCTCGTACCCCGCGTGCAGCATGACCATGCCGATGATGCGGTCGCCCTCGAGCGCGTCGGCCACCATCTCGCGATAGCGCGGCTCGAAGATGTGCAGCGGCCGCGACGCGTCGGGGAACAGCATGACGTCCTGCAGCGGGAAGATCGGGATGGCCGCGGGGAGCGAGACAGCGGGATCCGGCGCGGGTTGCGCGCCGGACGGCCGCGGAACGGCCGCCGCCGGCCACAGCAGGCCGCACAACACGATTCCGACGCGGATGCGACGCCGCGAGATCTCTCCAGGCATGAATGCGCCCATCATACCGCCGGGCGTCAAGACGTCACCGGGACGCGCTCTTCGGTCTCGTGCTCCCGGATGATCTCGATGAACGTTTCGCCGTAGCGCTCGAGCTTCGTCGCGCCGACGCCCGGAATCACCGCGAATTCGTCGAGCGAGCACGGCCGGCGCTCGGCCATCTCGACGAGGCTCGCGTCGTGGAAGATGACGTACGGCGGCACGCCCTGCTCCTCGGCCAGCGCCCGCCGGTGCGCCCGCAGGGCGTCGAACAGCGCCTGGTTCCCGGCGCCGAGCACCGCCTGCGCGCGGTCGCGCGCCTCCCGGCCGCGCCGCGGCTTCCGGGCCGGGAGCGCATCGCGCCGCAACTCCACCGTCGCCTCGCCGCGCAGCACCGGCCGCGCGGCGGCGGTCAGCTTCAGCGCGCCGTATCCTTCGACGTCGACGCGCAGCAGCCCGCGGGCGACGAGCTGGCGGACCACCGACCGCCACTGCCCGGTATCGAGATCCGCGCCGATCCCGAACGTCGAGAGCCGGTCGTGGCGGAAGCGCCGGATACGCTCGTCGTCCTTCCCGCGCAGCACGTTGACGACGTAGGCGACCCCGAAGCGCTGCCCGGTCCGATAGACGCACGACAGGGCCTGCTGCGCCGCCTCGGTCGCATCCCACGACTCCGGTGGATCGAGGCAGTTGTCGCAGTTCCCGCACGGCTCGTCCAGCGTCTCGCCGAAGTAGGCGAGCACCGCCTGCCGCCGGCAGGCGGTGAGCTCGCAGTAGCCGAGCATCGCGTCCAGCTTGCGGATTTCGAGTCGCTTGCGCGCCTCGTCCGCCTCGGAGCCGTCGACCATCTGCCGCAACGTGATGACGTCCTGCAGTCCGTAGGCCATCCACGCCGTCGCGGGCAGCCCGTCGCGGCCCGCCCGGCCGGTCTCCTGGTAGTACGCCTCCAGGCTCTTCGGCAGGTCCACGTGGGCGACGAAGCGGACGTCCGGCTTGTCGATGCCCATCCCGAAGGCGATCGTCGCGACGATGACGACGCCTTCCCCGCGCACGAAGGCGTCCTGCGCGTCCTCCCGTTCCCGGGCGCCGAGGCCGGCGTGGTAGGGGCGGGCGTCGACGCCGCGTGCGCACAGCCGGTCCGCGGTCTCCTCGACCCGGCGGCGCGACAGGCAGTAGACGATGCCGGCGTCGCCCCGGTGTTCGGTGTCGAGCAGCCGGGCGAGCTGCTCGCGGGAGCTCTGCTTCGGTACCACCCGGTAGCGGATGTTCGGCCGGTCGAAGCCGGCGATGAACGCGCGGGCGCCGTGCAGGTCCAGCCGTTCCCGGATCTCGCGCCGTGTGGGCTCGTCGGCCGTCGCGGTGAGGGCGATCCGCGGCACGTCCGGGAACCGCTCGTGCAGCGCCGAAAGCTGCAGGTACTCCGGGCGGAAGTCGTGACCCCACTGCGACACGCAGTGCGCCTCGTCGATCGCGAACAGCGCGAGGTCGACCTCGTCCAGCAGCGCAAGGGTCCGCTCGCCGAGGAGCCGCTCGGGCGCGGCGTAGAGCAGGTCGATCCGGCCGGCGCGCAGGCGCTCCTCCACGTCGCGCGCCTCCGCGTACGCGAGGGTGGAGTTGAGGCACGCCGCCCGCACCCCGGCCTGCAGCAGCGTATCGACCTGATCGCGCATCAGCGCGATGAGCGGCGAGACGACGACGGCCGCGCCGGGACGGACGAGGGCCGGAATCTGGTAGCAGAGCGACTTGCCGCCCCCGGTCGGCATCAGCACGAGGCTGTCGCCGCCCGCGATGGTGTGCTCGATGATCGCTTCCTGGTGCCCGCGGAAGCGGTCGTAACCGAAGACGCGGCCGAGCAGCTCCCGGGCCGAGAGAGGCATCCGGCCATCGTACTACGCGCCCGGCCGTCGGCCGCCGCCCGGCGCGGCGGGCACGGCGGCCGTTCCGGCCCGTGCCGCCGTTCCGGGTTCGCGGCTTGTCGCGCAGTGGGTTGAGGATGCGCTGTTCCCCGCCGTTGTCGACGGCGGTCGCGCGCCGATTCCCGATTGAGCCGGACGTTGCCGGCGACACCGTACCCGGAACTGACTATGATCCCACCATGAACGATATCGCGCGCATCTGTTCGTCGCGGCGCCGGAGCGCGGCCGTCGTGCTGCTGCTGGCGGCGCCCGTCGCCGCGGCGGCGCAGACCGAGTTCCACTACCAGTACGGAAGGCTCACGAATCCGTTCTCGGGAGAACGGGCGTACACGTCCATACTCACGGTGCAGCAGGCGTCGGCCTGGTCCCTCGGCGACAGCTTCGTGTTCATCGACTTTCTCGAGGACGGCGGCGCGGACGGCTTCAACGACAAGAACTTCTACGGCGAGTGGTATCCGACGCTGAGCTTCGGCAAGCTCGCGGACCGCACCGTCGGCGGCGGTCCGGTGCGGGACGTCGCGCTGATCGGCGGCATCAACTTCGACGGCGACGCCAACGTCCTCAAGTGGCTGCCCGGCGCACGGCTCTCGTGGGACGTGCCCGGCTTCGTCTTCTTCAACACGGACCTGACCGCCTTCATCGACGCCAGCAGCGGCCTCGAACGGGGCGGCGCGCCGCGGACGACCGACAGTTTCATGTTCGACGTGAGCTGGGGCGCCGCCTTCGATCTCGGCCGCCAGTCGTTCTGGTTCACCGGCCATGCCGAGTACATCGGCGCCACCACCGACGAGCTCGGCCGCCCCGGGAACGGGTGGATCCTCGCGCAGCCGCAGCTCGGGTGGGACGTCGGCAAGGCGCTGACCGGCAGCCCGAACCAGCTCTTTCTCGGCGTGGAGTACCAGTACTGGGGGAACAAGCTGGGCGTGGACGAGGACGACAACGTCGCGCAGTTGTGGGTGATGTGGCGGCTATGAACCGTACCGACGCCGAAACGCCGGCCATCTCGAGCACCGACGTGCGGGCCTTGAAGGGACTCCGTCTGGCCGTCCGCGGCTTCCTCGCGCTCGCCGCGCTGCTGACGATCACGATCACGGCGACCTCCGCCACGATGCTCTACAACTCGGCGACCGCCCTGCGGGACGAGGCGGCGGGGGCCGCCGTGAACCTGGCGGAGCTGCTGTCGTCGAGCTTCGCCGAGATGGGCGAGATCTCGCTGGCCAACATAGCGCGGACGCTCGACGCGACGCTGGACGACCAGATGACGGCGCAGGCCCGCATCGCCGCGCATCTCGTCGCCGCGGCCGAGGCGGCCGGGCAGGATCCGCCGCGCATCATCCGGACCCTCGAAGCGGTCGTGGCGAATACGGTGCTCGACGAATTCTGGATCACCGACGAGCAGGGCTATTCGTATCTCACGAACGTGCGGGACGACGCCGGGGCGCTGGTGCCGTTCCGCTTCGATCCCGATCCCGCCGTGCAGCCGCAGGCATCGAAGTTCTACGTCCTGCTCGGTGCGCCCCTCGGCAGCGAAGAGGTGATCACCCAGCCGGCCCAGGTGCGGGAGATCGATCAGCAGGTCTACAAGTACGTCGGCGTCGGCGGCGTCGACAAGCCGCGAATCGTGCAGGTCGGCAACGCCCTCGCCTTCGGCGAGCAGGAGATCCTGAGCAACACCTACACGTCGCTGCGGGCCGACGTGTCGGCCGTCATCGAGGGGATCCTGGACCAGCACATGGCGGTGGAGGCGACGCTCCTGGACTATTTCGTCGCCGCCGCCGAGGAAGCCGGCTGGTCGACGAACGAGATCGACGGCCGGCTGCGGCGCATCGCCGATTCCACCGCCATCGGCGAGATTCGCATCGGGGATGCAGGCGGAGCTGCGGTCTACGCCAGTCTGCCCCCGCCCGTCGCGGGGGGAGCCGCCGCCTTTCCGCACCTGGACGCCCTGGCGCCGCTCCTGGACGGGTCGGAGCGGGTCGTGCAGCATCCGACCGCGCCGCGCGTCTCCGACGGGACGGTCTACAAGTACGTCACGGTCGCCAGCGCCGACTCGCCGCGCGTCGTGCAGGTCGGCATCCCGATCGAAAGCAGCTCGGGCAACCTGCTCTATTCCGTGTACCAGGACGAAGCGGACGTGCTGGTGCGCCAGCGGAATCTGGAGGCGCTGTGGGTCGTCAACCGCGAGCGCAATCTGGCCGCCGCCGCTCCGCGCGCGGCGCAGGCCGGCCCCGGCGTGACCGACGCCGCCCGCATCTTCGGCCGCCGCGCCGAGCCGCTGGTGACGCAGGCGATGGACGAGGGGCGGGTGGTCGCCACCGCCAGTCTGAGTCTGCTGTCGCCGGCCGACCGCGGCATCTGGGTCGCCTCGCCGATCATCAATCCCGGGGGCATTCCGATCGGCGCCCTGGCTCTCGCCGTCAACCTGGACGACATCGCGCTCACCGTGCGGACCGAGGCGCGGAACACCACGCTGATCGCGTTCCTCCTGCTCGGCTTCACCGCCGCCGCCGCCCTGTGGGGCACGCGGTGGCTGACCCGTCCGATAGAAGTGATCGCCACGGCGGCGCGGCAGGTGGAGATGGGCCGGCAGCCGGACGAGGGCCCGCTGGAGGAGGTGCTCGGCCGGACCGACGAGATCGGCAGCCTGGCGCGGGTGTTCGAGGCCATGACGGTGCAGGTTTTCAACCGCGAAGAGCAGCTCGAGATGATGGTCTCGGCGAGGACCGCGGAGCTCCAGCAGAGCAACCGCAGTCTGCGGCTCGCCCAGCAGGCGCTGGAGCAGGACCTGGAGATGGCCAAGGCGGTGCAGGCCGCCCTGGTCCGGGCAGGCAACGTGGACCTCGGCGGCTTCGCCGCCTATGCGCGGATGACGCCGGCGCAGCAGGTGGGGGGGGACTTCGTCGACGTGGCGGAGCCGTCCGGCGGCAAGCTCTTCTTCACCGTCTGCGACGTGTCCGGCAAGGGGGTGGCGGCGGCGCTGTTCATGGCGGCGGCGCAGGGCGCGATCGCCGCGGCGGCGTCCGAGAGCCGGAACGGCGACGTCGGCGCCATCGCGACGGAGGCCAACCGCCGCCTCTGCGGCGAGAACCCGATGGGGCTGTTCGTCACCGGCATGCTCGCCGTCGTGGATCTCGACCGCGCCGTCATGGAGTACGTCTGTGCGGGGCACGAGCCCGCGTTCCTGGTGGCCCGCGACGACTCGCGGCGGCCGCTGCCGATGACGGGCGGGATGGCGATGGGCGTGCTCGACGACTTCGAGTACGAGAGCCGGGAGCAGGAGTTGCGCCCCGGCGACTCGCTCTTTCTCTATACGGACGGCCTGACCGACGCGGTGAACCTGAGCGGGGAATTGTTCGGCAAGGAACGGCTCGAAGCGACGCTCGACGGCGCGTCGGCGCGCTCGCCCGAGGCGATCGTGAACCACGTCTGGCGCGAGATCGCCGGCTATTCCGCGGGCGCCCCCGCCGCCGACGACATGACCTGCCTGGTGCTTCGCCGGCACCGGTGACCGCCCTCGCCGTCTCGGTCCGCGGCGCGCCCCGCCGGGCGGCGGGTCACGCCCCGTACGACTTCAGCACGTCCAGCATGGCCTGCTCTTCTTCCGCCCACGCCGTCTGAATCGCCTGCAGCGCCGTCGCGGCGGTGGGCGCCTGCCTGGCGAGCGCGCGGTTCTGCGGCAGCAGCAGACCCCGCGCCGCCGCCTGATCGAGGAACGCGAACAGGTGGTCGTAATAGCCGTCGATATTGGCGAAGACACACGGTTTCTCGTGCAGCTCCAGCGGTCGTTGCGACCACGTGAGGGCCTCGAAGATCTCCTCCAGCGTGCCGAACCCGCCGGGCAGGGCGATGCAGCCTTGCGACAGCTCCTGCATCAGGTGCTTGCGCTCGTGCATCGTGTCGACCTCGAGGAGCCGGCTGAGTTCTCCGTGGGCAAGTTCCTGGTACGACAGTTGCCGCGGAACCACGCCGGTGACGAAGCCGCCGTTGGCCAGGACGGCGCCGGCCAGGACGCCCATCAGCCCGACCCGGGCGCCCCCGTACACGAGCCCGATGCCCTCGGCCGCCATGAGGCGGCCCAGCGCGTCGGCTTCGTCGATGTACCGCTGTTCGCGCCCGAGATTGCCGCCCAGGTAGACGCAGATGTTCGTCCCGCTGGGTGGTCCCGCGGGTGTACGGCCGCCACCCGCTTCCCGGTTCCCGACGTTCGACATCGTCTCGAATTCACCAGCCCGTCAGTCGCCGCCTGCGGCTCCGGTTGCCGACCAACCGATCCTCACGGGACGTCTGCACGGTTCTGCGGTGCAGACTCCTGGTCCCGCTCCGGCATGAGCACGAACTCGGGGTAGGCGTCGATCCCGAGCTCCGCGACGTCCTGGCCCATCTGCTCGACCTTCTGTGACACCCGCACGCCCATCGTCTTCTCCAGCGCCAGCCACGTCAGCCACGAGGTCAGGAAAGCGAACGCGCCGATGGAGACGATACCCGCCAGCTGCACGCCGATGTCGCCGCCAGCCGCGATGACCGTGGCTATCGTACCCCAGGCGCCGGCGAACAGGTGCGCGGGCACCGCCCCGACCACGTCGTCCACCTTCAGCCTCTCCAGGAGCCTGATGGCTGCGGTGCAGATGACTCCGCCGACCGCGCCGATGACGATGGCCCAGTAGTGACTGGTGATGTCGGGCCCCGCGGTGATCGAGACGAGCCCGGCGATGGCGCCGTTCAGGCCGGCGAGCAGGTCGACCCGGCCGAGGACCGGCCGCGAGACCGCGATGGCCGCGATGACGCCGGCCGCTCCCGCCAGGTTCGTGTTGACCAGCACGTGACTCATCGCCAGCACGTCGGCCGCGCTCCCCAGGGCGAGCTGCGACCCGCCGTTGAAGCCGAACCAGCCGAACCAGAGGATGAACACGCCCAGCGTGACCACCGGAACGTTGGACGGGGGTGTGGCGGTCACCGTGCCGTCCTTGCGGAACTTGTTGTGCCGCGGTCCGACGACCAGGGCGCCGGCCAGGGCGGCGGCGCCGCCGGTGCCGTGCACGATGGTCGATCCGGCGAAGTCCTGGAAGCCCAGTCCGGCGAGCCAGCCGCCGCCCCATGTCCAGGCGCCGACGATCGGGTAGATGAGCGCGGTCAGCACGAGGGTGAAGACGAAGAACGACCAGAGCTTGACCCGCTCGGCCAGCGCGCCGGAGACGATCGACGCGGCGGTCGCCACGAACACCATCTGGAAGAACCAGTCGGACATGACGGCGTAGTCGGTGGCGATCACCGCCTCCCGCGCGCCCTCGGCGCCCGCTAGCAGCGCGAGCTCGTCCGGCGACGGGCTGCGCAGGAGCCCGATCGACCCGATCACGCTGCCCACGTCGACGTACATCAGGTTGTAGCCGATGACGTAGTAGGCGATGCCGGCGATCGAGTACAAGCCGATGTTCTTCAGGCAGATGACCGACGCGTTCTTCGTGCGCACCGAGCCGGACTCGAGCATCGTGAAGCCGGCCGCCATCCACATCACCAGCGCGCCCCAGAGCAGGAACGAAAACGTGTTGAAGATGAACTGAAGCTCGTCGCTCGACAGCTCGGTCATGCGTCACCTCTGCGTCGGGCCGGCGCACGGCGCCGGTGGTTGTGCGACCGCCGCGTTGAACGGGGCGCGCACGGTTGCGGCCTCACCGCAGCGGCGCGCCGTCGGGATCGTAGCCGACATGCGCGGCCATCACCAGATCGTGCAGCGCGCGGCATTCGCCGGCCAGGCGCCGCAGCCGCTCCGCGTGGTCGTGCAGGCTCGGCGCGGTGGGCCATGGACGATGGACGGCGGACGCGAGATCGCCGGCCAGCCGCCGCGCCGCAGCGGACGGACCCGGACCGAGCGGGAGGGCGCCGAGCGCGGCGGCGGCCTTGTCGACGGCGCGGCACAGCGACCGCGGCAGCCGCGGGTCGTCGACGAGCAGATCCAGCACCCGCGCGGGGTGGATCTCGACCCCGTAGCAGCGCCGGTACGCGTCGAACGCCTGGCAGACGCGCAGCAGGCTCGACCACTCGCTGTCGGCCGGTTCCTCGCGCGAGCGCATGCCGTCGAGGTGCGCCAGCAGCAGGGCGATCGTGAACTGGGCGCGCTCCACGAGGCGCCCGAGCTGCAGGAAGCGCCAGCCGTCGTCGCGGTACAGGGTCGCGTCCACTACGCCGGCGAACATGTCCATCTCGTGCGCGAGTTCCGCGTAGAAGCTCTCGGGGGCGGCCTTCCAGATGTCCTCGATGCGCCGCGCGCCCAGACGCAGCCAGGCCAGGTTCAGGCAGGTCCACATCTCGCCGCTGATGCAGTGGCGCATCTGGCGCGCGTTCTCGCGGCCGTTCGAGAAGCTGTTCAGGATCGAGCCCGGGTTCGTGCGCTCGAAGGTGACGTCGTCGGCCAGCGTGTACGAATCGGCCAGGGCGTAGTCGTCTTCGCTTTCCGCGACCCCGACGGCCGGGCCGGGCGGGCGCCGGTGCAGGGCGCCGTAGATCCGGCGCCACCCGAAGTTGATCTCGCGCACCGGCCGGTCCACCAGCGTGCCCATCTGCTCGCGCAGCAGGCGGCAGACGTCCTCCGTCCGCTCGACGTGGCGGCCCAGCCAGTAGAGCCCTTCCGCGCTGCGCGCCAGCATGTCAGGACTCCAGCACCCACACGTCCTTGCCGCCGCCGCCCTGGCTCGAGTTCACCACGAGGCTGCCCCGGCGGAGCGCCACCCGGCAGAATGCGCCGGGCACGATGCGGGTCTCCCGGCCACGCAGCACGAACGGCCGCAGATCCACGTGACGCGGCTCCAGGCGGCCGTCGACGAGGCAGGGCGCCCGCGAGAGCGCCAGCACCTCCTGCGAGATGAAGTCGGCCGGATTGGCCCGCATCCCGGCGGCGTACGCCTCGCGTTCGGCCGGCGTGGCGTGGGGACCGACCAGCATGCCGTAGCCGCCCGCCTCCCCGACGCGCTTCACGACGAGGCGGTCGAGGTTGTCGAGCGTGTACTCGAGATCCTCGGGCCGGCGGCAGATCCGCGTCGGCACGTTGGCGAGGATCGGCTCTTCGCCCAAGTAGTAGCGGATCAGGTCCGGCACCCAGGCGTACACGCTCTTGTCGTCGGCCACGCCGGTCCCGGGCGCGTTCGCGAGCGTGACGTTGCCGAGCCGGTAGGCCTGCAGCAGGCCGGGCACGCCGAGGAGCGAGTCGGAACGGAAGACGCGCGGATCGAGAAAGTCGTCGTCGACCCGGCGATAGATGACGTCCACCTGCCGCAGGCCCTCCGTCGTGCGCATGTAGACGAGCCCGTTGCGCGTCAGCAGGTCGCGGCCCTCCACCAGTTCCGCACCGAGCTCGCGGGCCAGGAACATGTGCTCGTAGAAGGCCGCGTTCCAGACCCCGGGGGTCAGCAGCGCGACGCATGGATCCGGGCGGTTCGGCGGCGCCAGCTCGCGCAGCGTCGCCCGCAGCAGGTCTCCGTAGTGCTCCACCTCCCGCACCCGGCAGCGGCGATAGAGCCGGCGCAGGCTCGACTTCACCGCCTTTCGGTTGGCGATCATGTAGGAGACGCCGGACGGGACCCGCAGGTTGTCCTCCAGCACGACGAAGCCGTCGTTCGTGCGCACGACGTCGGTGCCGCAGATCGCCACCCACGTCCCGTGCGGCGGGGAGGCGCCGCGCATCTCGCGGCGGTACTGCGGGCAGCCGTAAACCATGTCCTCCGGAACGACCCCGTCGGCGATGACGCGGCCGTCCCCGTAGACGTCCGCCAGGAAGCGGTTCAGGGCGAGGATGCGCTGCTCGAGGCCCGCTTCCAGCGCCTTCCACTCGGCGGCGTGCAGGATCCGGGGCACGCAGTCGATCGGGATGATCCGTTCATCGGCCTTGCCGTCGCCGTAGACGGTGAAGGTGATGCCCTCGTTCAGGAACGAGCGGGTGACCCGTTCCTGAATCTCGCCGAGCTCCGCGCTCGAGAACCGGGTCAGGGCGTCGTGGAGGGGCAGGCAGTGCGCCCGCGGCGTGCCGTCGGGCTGCAGGACTTCGTCGTAGAAGTCGGCGTCGAGCCGGTAGTCGCTGAAGTCCATACAGTGAACGCCGGATGGCGTCGGCCGTCGGGAACTGCGCCGCTTCCTCATGCGGGAAGCCACGACACTTCCGGTGCCAGTGTGTCACGCGCGGTGGCGAACGGCAACCTCCGAGCCAGCCTGCCAGCCCGCTGCCGCTGCGGAGCCAGTCCGTCTGGGAGACAGGTGCTGTGGTGACCGATTTATCCAGGATCGAGCACTTGCGCGCGCCGGAGAGCAATTTCCGCGATCTCCTGCTTCATGACCCGATCGGCGAAGAAGTACGCCATCCAGTTGACGAATGCCATCCACAAGTCATGGGTGGAGAATTCTTCTCCAGCGAGCGTCTCAAGATACCCATGGACGTCTGCGCGCGTCAGCGTAACGTCCCCGGTGGCTTCAAGGATTGGTGCAGCGATCGGCATGGCTGCGAGCAGAGTCCGGATCGCGCCCCGAAACTCGTCCTCCGTGCCGCCCGGCTGAAGGTTGGCGTGGGCCAAGTCGGCCAGCAGTACGCGGTCGGCAGTGCCAAGGTATCCGTCCGGCGGGTGGAAGTACATCCGGTACGCCCGTTCTGGACGGCGACTTTTCGGAAACCAGGGCGCATCACGATCAGGGGCCGCTGCCGTCGAGGTAACCAAGTCGGCGAGGCGGCGGGCTGCCTGGGCCAGAGCTCGTGTCGCTGGCCGCTCGACTTTGGAGATGGCATCGAGCGTAGCGACGACGGCAGGATCATCGACGGTCGTCTCTATGAGAACCTCGATGTTCTCCTCGTCGTTTCCTCCGCCAAGCCCGGCAAGGGTCACGTTGGGCGATCCGGCGAGGCACCGGTCGCCGGCGATGTAGATCTTGGCGTGCAGGCGGTCAACAAGGGAGAGACTGAAGCGGCCGCGCGCCTCGAGCAAGTCGAAGATCTCGGGATCCGACACGCCCGCGGCGACTTCCCGCGGAAGCCAGCGGGTCACACACCGAAGCGGTACCGTCGGGGGAACGACGTCCAGCAAGGAGCGTAGCGCATCGACCTTGATGAACGGCGCGATGACGGCGACCCTGTCCGCGGCGCTCTCGAAGAGCACGCGAATGCGGTGCCCCTGGGTGTCCTCGTTGCTCGCCATGGTCGTTTACACGAGATCCGTGGGTGCAACGGAACCATCGTCTTCGTCGAAGAACTCCTCTGCGCATTTTCCCCACTCGACCCGTGCGTCTCTGACGCGGCGCCGATCCCTTTCGTTCTGTTCCTCCTCGTAACGCGCCCACGAATAAACGAGTACCCGGAATGCCGCCGCGGCCTTCCGGAGGCGTTCCCGAACTTCATCCTCCGTCATTTCCTCGACGTCGGGGTGCATGACGTCGTAGAGGTGCGAATGGACGGGATGGCTGGTGTTGAGGGCGACCTGAATCACGTTGGGCAACGATTCCACGTCGAAAAAGGCGGCGCTCGACTGTGCGGACTGGATCCAGCGGACCCGGCTCCCGGCTCTGATCGTTTCGTCTACTCGTTGCAGCGCATCGGTCTGGTCGAGATGATGCTTACCCACGAGGGATTCGACGTGCGCATCCTTGTGTTCGGTTTCCGTGCCAGACTGGCCGGCCCGTTCTGACTCTCCCTCGTACCCCTCGCTCATTCGTCGCTTGATGGCCGCAGTCGCCTTGGCGTCGGCTTTCTGGTCCTCATCCAGCGTGTGTCGCTGGCCGCGGCGCAGACGTGCCTCCCGGACGCGGGATCGCATGGCCTTGATCGCATTGGCGATCTGTTTGCGAAGATCCAGAAGGTGAGTTCGGTGGTCGCCGTCCTCCTCCATTCGACGACGTACATCCCCGGATGACTGTTCGTCCGGAAGCGCCTCGCGCTGCCAGTCATATTGAGCGAGTCGCTGAAACGTCATCGTGCCTTGCTTGTTGTTGGTGACACCGAACACTTCGTCCAGCGCCGTAGGGAAGTCGACTTCCACCGTCCACCAGCGCTCCCTCGGATCGTCGCCGCTGATCCAGGAGCGGTCGAGCTGTATTTCACGATGCGCCCGCATCAACGAGACGCCCATATTCTGATCCGCGTGTTTGCCCCAGGGAGCATGACCCGCATCCCGGCCCCGCCACTCGTCGGGCCAGTCAGCGTCGGGGGCGAGCGAATCACGCACGTGAGCGCGGGCGTAGCTCGCGCGAACGCGCACCCCGTATTCCTGACCGCGGTACTGCACGGGAACGGTGAAAGGACTGCTGCCCTCCAGTTCGGTGAACATGGGACCGGGTCCGAAGTCCTCCGGGCAGGACGTTCCGCTCATCAGATACAGGGGATCGTTCGGTCTCACTGCTACGACCTTGTCCGTCTGAACTTCCGCCGCTCCGCCGTTGTCGAGAATGGGAATGCACGTGATGGTACGCCGCGGTCCGATTTCATCGGCTCTCGGGTCGCCGGCATCCAGTCGCTCGGACGACTTCGCAAGAAAACGCCGGTATATCCGTCCAAGCAGGGTCTCCGTGTGTTTGAACGTCGTCGACGCCTGTTTCCATTCGACGCGATCGAGGTGATTCCACACCACGAGCGTGCCGGAGCCCTCGAATCCGTGACGGGCCGCATCCCGGTACGCCTGCGGGATGGGACACAATTCGGGTGGGGGAATCTCCTTGGCGCCGGCCTCCACCTCGTCTATCGACAACCATGTGTGAAGGGCGTTGGTGACGCCCGCTTGCCACGACCAGACGTCGACACGCCTTGTTTGCGACATCGACGAGTTGGGAAGGCCGAGGCCGAAACGGCCGATTCCGCATCGTTGCCGGCGAGTCCCGTGACCGTAACGGAGGCTTCCCCGAAGCGTGGTGCCGTCCATGCCTTCGCCGTTGTCGAGGACAGCCAGCTCCTTGAGGGTGAACCTCTCGGTGGAGTCATTCCGTCGACTCACGCCGAATATCTCGATTGCCGTTGCCCCGCTTTCGATCGAGTTGTCGATGAGTTCCGCCAGCGCATGCGTGGTGGACTTGTAGCCGCTGTCGCGCATGGCTGCGACCGTCATTCTGGGGTCGACGATGGAAAAGCTCGGTTGGGCATCGGATTCGTTCATCGCCACACGTCCTCCCAGTTCAGAAAAGCGGCCGCCAGATCACCGAATCCCGGCAGGCGCGGGTCGACGACGGTCACGATTTCGCAGGTTTCGGTGCCGCCCGCCTTCGGCCCGCGGATTGAGCGGCCGACCATTTGACTGTACAGCACCAGTGATTTCGTCGGGCGCGCGATGACTGCCGCACTTGCCTTCGGCGCATCGAAACCGGTGGTCAATACCCCGAAGTTGACAAGGACCATCGGTGCATCGTCATCCGACATGAACGTTCGGATGGCGCGCTCCCGGACGCGTACCGGGGTGGAACCCGTCACTACTTCGCTCCGGACATCACGAGCGACGAGAACCGCGGTCAGGACTCGCGCATGCGGTACCGTAGCGGCAAAAACGAGCACGCGTCGATGTCCCGTCGTGAGCAGTTCATGAATTGCGCGAAGCACCGCGGTGACGTACTGCTCGCTCATCGACAGACTCGCCACGATCTCGTCCGGAATGTCCAGCGCGTCGGAAATGCGGGCCAACTCGCGCTCGTTCATGTCGAGCCCCGGCTCGGCAAGGAGCGTGCGGAAACGCGGACGGGCAAGAAAGCCGTTGTCGATCAGGTACTCGATGGGATCTTCGCTCGGCACTTCAAGCGTAACCTTGTTGCCCGCGAAGAACTCGGCGAGCTCGCCATCCTTGTCGATGTCGGCCCAAGTCCGGCCGGGCGTAGCCGTCAATCCCAACAATGCACAGCGAAAATCCAACGTGAGCTCCTCGGTAATCCGCCGGTACGTGCGGGCAATACTCTGGTGGGCCTCGTCGAACACGACGAGCCGCACGCGCGGTGCAAGCCGCGCCGCCCAGCCCGGGTCGGTTCGCGAGAGCACCGCCCACCCCTTCGCCAGCCCGACGGCCAGGAACCCGTCCGCGAAGCCGTCAAGCTTCGGCATGCGATCCGCCCACATGGTTCCAACCTGCAACGGTCGCGTCCCCAGATGGATCCATGCCCGCTCGAAGGCGAGCGCTGCCTGTTCGAGCAGCTCTCTTCCCGATGCAAGCCAGACCACAATCGACGGATCGTGGCGGCGTAGTGAGTCCGCCACCACGTGCATGGCCGTCCGGGTCTTCCCAACGCCGGTCGGCAGATGAAGAACAGCCCGGCGTTCATCTCCCAGCAGCAGCGGCTCCAGCCTTCGAACAGCCGACCTCTGATGATCGAACAAACCGTACTCGGGCGCAATCACGGCGATTGAGGGTGTCGCGGGTGCAACGAACCGCTCCTCCGCGAGACCGAAAAAATCACGCAGTGCCTGCACTTGCGTTTCGGTCCAGTCCCCAGCGCCGTCGGCACAAAGGCTCCGACCGACGCGCGCCTCCAACTCCGCCCGCTTCTGTCTCGGCATCAAGCTCAAGACGAGTTTACGTCCCTCCCGCGTGCCGAGCAGGACGTCAAAGCTGACAATCGTCTGAGCCACCCGCCGCAAATGGTCACCGGCGATGGTCCCGCCAAAGATCGCGTCCAGGACAGACAGTACAGTTGGATCCAGAAATCGCCGGACATCCCGGTCCGAAAGTAGCTGCACGAATCGCGCAACCGTCAGGCCGGGTCCGTTGATGACTGGTCTTGGCATCTTTACGATTTCCGAAGATGGCCGTGGATATCAAGACAGGCTGCGGCCATTCGCCGCCTGCCCTCCGACTGCTGAAGTACGCCCAACACTTTCGTCACGATCTCGGGGTCCCGCTTCGCATGTACAACCAGGAGGCCGCGGCATTCGTTTCCAACGTGATTGACAACTGGATTGACACTAGCAACGCCGTAGTTTGCAGCTACCACTGCGTTATCTGAATGACCCAGGTGCGCCGCGTAGTTTTCTTTGGAATTTGGAGCGAATTCCGCGTCCCACCAAAGTTTCCCTCGACGGTCAATGAAACATTTGCCGAAAGACTCGTCCAATTTGATCTTGTTGGGAACAGTACGAACATCTGTCAGAGTGACGTGTATGGCGAGATCGAGTTCACTGATCTGACGACGAAGAAAATAAGAAAGTTTTTTGCGGGGCAGATATAGGTCAACGACCCACAAGTCAAACTCGCGGGCCGTTAGGTCCGAAAGGTCCGCAATCAGGCCCAAGATCCGGCTCAAAAGGATTTCGTAGTTCTGCTGTAGTCGGTTGTCTTGCCGCCATGCCGCGATCTCGATCAGGACAATTATCAAAGCACACGCTGCTGCTACAATCCACACCCATAGCTTGTCTCTATTTCCAATCACGCCGAGCAGAGCCAGCACAGCGGTCGCTGCAACAACCACGGGTTTTCCCAAGCTGCGCCATGCCGTGTGCGTCAAAGCCACTATTTCGCTTCCAGGAAATCAAGGAGTCTCCGGTACATTACGTTAGATCGCGCCTCTACATTCTCTCTGTTAGCTCCTTCACGCGCGAAAGCCATATAGTACCGGAGCATGTCCGATGGGATTCTTGCCCACTCCACATCGTCAGGTGGAAGACCGCTTTCCGTGGAGAGCTCGACGACTTGGGTTTGAAGATCGCCTACAATCTCGCTGACGCGCCGTCGCTCCTTTTCGAACGATTCAAAGAAGGCCATTAAGTCGGCAGGTGCGACGGTAAGGCCTTTGTCGCGGAGTCGCATGAGGGTTAATGTGAGATCGACTACTGCCCACCGCGTTCGTATTTTTCCCCGTCCACATTCGGCTACCTGTCGCAACGCGTCAAGAATCTCAATCGCGAGGGTTGCGTCGGGGCTCTCTGCGTCGAAGTCTTCCATGTCATAGAGCCTCTGGAGGTCGGCTCCCTTGAGGCCGGTAGCGCCACCCTGCCGCATCAAGGCCAATACAATTGCCGAGTGCTCATGCCACCCGAACCTAGTCTGCCTGATACCTGTGAAGCCCCACACCGGGTGAGATGCAAGCTTGTTTGCAATAAAATCACGAACCGGCCCGGCGGCGGCGTTCCGTGTCTCGGCGGCGTTCAAAGGCGCCCCTTTCTGAAGTCGAAGGAAAAGCTCACGCACTTCATCGACGGTTGCGTCCTCGATTCTCGATACCGTTAGGTTCGCAAATTGAAGCTTGTCTTTTGCGTCGTCCGGCAACTCCGACCATCGTTTGCCACCAAGACTCCCAATAATCGGGAACGGGTCTACCTTTCGCAGAAGCGGAAATCCGTCGCGTAGGAAGCTCCATATCGCTGTGAGTCGCTGTTTTCCGTCAATTACGCTAAAGAGACGCGGACTTCCGTCCGGAAGCTTCCGTAGAAATATTTTCGGAATGTCGAAACCACGAAGAATTGAATCGATAAGCAATGCCTGTTGGGCGGCGGACCACACGGCGCCGCGCTGGAACTCGTCATCAACCGTAATGCGGCTTTCGAAGTCCGCCAGCATCCGGACGCTCCATTCGCTGGTATCTTTACGCACTGAAACGTCCTTCCATCGGATGACCTATCAGCCCGTGGCAGAAGTGTGTCTCGCTGAGTCGCCTGTTCAAGTGGCTTGGCGATGAGCGATTGGGCCGTTGAGCGCGGTCGGCACCCACTGGAGGCCCCAGAAGGGCCTCAGACGCCCCCAGAGGCCGATCTGACACTCGATCCAGCGGAAAATGGCCGAAAGAGCCCGCCCCTGCAGGCTCCGGGGCGTGCCGGTGCCCGTCCGGCGGCGCAGGAGCAGCGCCAGGTTGCAAGCCGCCGCCTGGATGAGCACGCGCTTGCGAACCTCCTCATGACCGCGCACCCACACCCGCCGCATGCCCCCGGTCTCATACTGATGAGCGAACGGACGCTCCACCAGCTCCCCACGCCGCCGTTGCAGACGACGACCCCGAGCCCCACGAGTACGCCGGCGGTTCCCATACAACGCCTTCTGCGCAGCCCGTTTCTCCGGCGGCGTCTCGCCCGTCCGCTTGTCCTGCCAGCGGCGCGGGCCGCGCTCCGGCTCCGAGATGTAGCTGCGGACCTCCAATTCGTCCAGCGCAACCAGCGTCGCGTCGCTGTGATACCCCTTGTCCGCCACCACCTCCTCGACCTCACGTCCGTCCGGCTGCACCGCCTCCACCTGCTCCGACGCCTTCGTCAGCGTCTCCGGCAGCGTCGCCGTATCGCCCTCCGATGCGTCCTGCACCGTCACCGCTACGACGGCACCCGTGTCCATGTCGACCCCGTGCTCCACCTTGTGCGCCAAGTGCGTCCGACCGTCCTTCATCTTCGTGATCTTTGCGTCCGGGTCCTGCGGGGACTGCCAGTCCTTGTTCGACGCCGTCTTGTCCTTCCGCGACCGGTCGAACCGCGCCAATTCCGCCCGCGTCGGCGTCGCTATCCCAGACGCCTCCGCCAACCCCTGCAGAAACGCGTCGTACGATTCTCCCGTGTCCCGACGCTCGATGCTGCGCATCGCCGCGTTCGCTTCCAACGTCGTCGCGTCAATGCCGATCGTCTTCCCCCGAACCAGGTCCGCCTCCGCCGCGCGCTCCAGCACCCACGTGAACACCGCCTCGTGCGTCTCGTCGTCGATCCGCCGGCGCGTCCGCGACAGCGTCGAGTGGTCCGGCGCCGCCTCCGTCAGGTCCAGGCCCAGAAACGACCGTAGACTCAGCGAATCGGCCACCCGCCACGCAATTCCCCGCTCCGACGACACGCCCTCGAAGAACCCGATGAACAGCAACCGGAAGTACCGCCCCGGCTGCAGACTCGGACGGCCCAGTCGTTCCGCGTAGAAGCTCGAGCACAACCTCTCCACGAAGGCGTCAAACCCGGACTCCTCCAGAATCCGGTTCAGCCGCTCGAAGAACGGATGTCCATCGCTCGTCGGAAGGTCCTCGCTGTGCACCCACATCGGCGGCGCCTGCCGCGCCGCCGGTCGCTTGCCCATCGCCATGCAGGCAGTGTAGGACACGCGGCGGGATCCGTCGAGTCCGCGCCCGACTTTTGCCACAGGCTGCTATGGCGCACACACCGTACAGGGTACGGTAGCGTCGTCCTCGTCGAGCGCCTCGGCGAGCACTTCCATGAGCGGGACGTTCGCCCGCGTCTTGCTGGCGCGAGACATCGCGGCTATGTGACGCTGCACGATCTCGTCACGGCGGGCGAGAAGCGCAGGGAGGGTTTCGCCGGCGGACCAGGTGTACTGGCGACCGCGCATGGCCCGGCCGCCGAAGTCAGCATCGCCGTCGACGCCAGCGTCGCGGAGCACCTTGCACTCGATGTCTACGGCGCGGTCGAACAGTTCCGGGTGCCGTTCAGCAAGGCCGATCCACTCGGCCTTGCGCTGGTAGAAGCAGAAGTAGCAGCCGGATCTCGTTCTCCACTTGTAGTAGGCCGGCAGGCCAATCCCGGCGTCGGTGAGAATCCGCATCACGCCATCGTGGTCGATTCCATCCTTGATGAACGGAAACACCGACTGGATATTCGGCTTGGTGGAAATGTACCCCTTGCGGTTCGACTCGTCGGAGCGGATCGCAACGTATGAGATTGCCGGTGTGTCGCCGATCCAGGCCTCGATCGGCTTGATCTTCAGGTTCTTCGTGCACCAGCGCATCTGCGGCGACGGCAGCGTTCCACGGAAGACCTCGAACCAGTGGTCGAAGCCGCGTCGTGCATTGAGGCGCGTGATGGGCTTCTGGAGGATCACTTCGAGACGGGTCAGGTACTCATAGGTCTCCGGCAGTTCGGCGCCGGTGTCGCAGAAGAAGTACTCCAACTCGGGCACCTTGTTGCGGAGGTATACGGCGAGCGCGCTGGAATCCTTGCCGCCGGAAATGCCGCAGATGCGGCGGGTGGCGTCAGCCATTCGGTGCGACCTCTTCCTTGCGAGCGGCGAACATCGGGCGCACGGCTGGCGCGGGCTCGGACAGAAGGCGTTCGCCAATGATGGCCAGCAGGGCGGCATGTGCCCGTTGCGGTGAGCCGACGAGGCGCGCCAGCTCTTGGAACGTCCGGTCGAACGCTTCGTCGGCGTGCCGGCGTTGGTGGTCGTCCAGATCGAGCAGGCGGACATGCTCGCTGCCGTCCTGGCGTGTAAAAGCCACCTGGAGACGTCTTGAAGGATCCGCTCCGTTGACTGGACGCGCGGCATGGAGGGCGGCTAGGCGCTGAAAGGCGGCCATCTGTTGGGGTAGTTCTCGTCGAAAGCGCGCGAGGTCGTCGTCGGACCACTCGGATGGTGCTTTTCGAAGCATGACGGTGGCGACGGCCTGGATCCAGTCCGCGTCGGTATCGACATCGTCGTTGGCGAGCGTGAGGACGAGTGCGCGGGCGTCAGGGTTGAGTACGATGCTCTCGATGGAAGCGGCCCGGGTCGTGATCATCTGCCGGCTGTTCTCCCCACTTGCGTCGATGAGTAGCTCAAGAAGCGTGGCGAGGAGCCGATCGTAGCATCCGCGGATGTCGTCCAGCGCCGCGTCGAGACGGTTCGCGTAGGCGTCGGCTTTCCCGTAAGTGCCGGTGTGCGCGGGAACCGGCCGGAATTCGAAGGCAGCGGGAAGGCTGCGAAAAAGCAGCTCATCCGGCTCTACGGCAGCGAGGAGAGCGTCCCTCGCCCTCAACGTCGACGGGCGGAGATGGCGTGTTTGCAGAGTGTGCTTGTCGAGATGCCGGATCCGAGAGACTATATGACTGACGACGGAGAGAACGTTTGGCACGCGGCGCCTGCGCGGGCCGGGGTGTACGCCGAGGCGGTCGGAAAGCGCTTCGACGACTTTCCGGCGGGCGCCCTTCGTGTTGGCGAAGTGCTTGATTTCGAAATGGCCGGGATTTCGGACCATCCGTTCCGCGAGCTCAGGAGTCAGGATGGGCTGAAAGGTGCCGTGTTCGTAGATGGCGATCTCGTCGTTGAATGCAAGCAGCGCGGCGGTCACGAATACCGGCACCACCCCGGCCTTCATCCCGACCGGCGGTGATAGCAGGGCGGCGTGCATGTCGGTTAGGTTGATGCGACGGTTCTTGGCGCGCGCGAACTCACTGGCGAGGGTATCCCAGGCGGGTAGCAACGACGCGTCGGACGGTTGACCAAAGGTCATGGAGCCGTTACGGTCGTCGCATCCGTGGAGTCCGGTCCGCTTCAGGAAGGCGCGATACATGGCGACTTCTGGACCGTAGCCGTCGAAGCCGAGAGCCGATTCGGCGCCATGCTCGATCATGGCTTCGAGCAGGAGACGCCGGGCTTTGGCGCCCTGCGAAGTGAGGTCCGTTCGGTTGAGCATTTCGTTCCGGACCGTCGGCGTGCCGGGGTACCGGATGTCGGCCGCCTCCGAGATTGCGGCGCTGCCCCTACCGGCCCGGAGTTCCCGACCGCCGGAGCTGTCGAGCAGAATCCAGCGACATGCACCGGGACTGAACGCGGCGTTGACGGCGTTTTCCAGCACCGCCTTCGTCTCCGCCAATCGTTCGCCGAGTTCGAGCCGGGCCACCCAATCCGCCTCGACGGCCGGTTCCTTCAGGACGGTCGTGATGGCTGCCAGCTCTCTGGCGGCGCGGTCGAGCGATTCCAAGTCGTTCGGAATGACGGCCACGATCGGTTTGGCGGCAGATGTCGATTGCGCGGCGGTCGGCGCCGAGCGGTTCGTCCCTACCACCAGGAGTACCTCGCCGTCGTACGGCAAGAACGGGTCGAGTGGCTCCACGTTTTCCCCGCCGTCGGCATAGCGCCTCGCGAACACCCGGAGGACGTCATGTTCTGCGCTGTGCCGCGCCGCCACGACCGGTGCAGGTCGATGCACATCCGACAGGATCTCGACGAGTGATCGCCGTTGCGCTCGCTGGCGCGCGCCGTCGAGCAGACGACGGATGTCTACGTCCGTGCCGTGCCAGATCCGGTACTCGTCGGCAAAATCGCGGTAGGTGACGATGCCGGCTTTCTCCAGGGCGGCCAGCGCGCCCACACCGGTCTCAGCAAGGGTGAGCACCCGCGATGACGCGCGGATCGTTCCCGTCGTCGACACCAGATTGAGCAACGCGATGGTCTTGGCCAGACGGGATTCTTTCGCTGAGAGACCGTGAGCGTCCCGGAGCCGCGTGGTGACCTCGGTCCATCGACTCGACCGGTCATTGGACAGGGGCGCAAGCCCGGCAGAGCCTACGAAGTAATCGTACGCGGCATCCAGGCCGAGGCAGGGGAGTGGCCCGCGGGTCGGCAACTCGGTGTTGGCAAGGAAAGATGCCCCGCCCGCTCGGTCCGCCCCGGTCAGGAATGAGAACAGCGTGCGTTCGTGTTGCCCGTATCGACTGCAGAGCTCGGGCAGGACCGCCGCAACGAGTGGATGCAGCGGGTAACAGGATGCCACGGTATCCGGGTCCGCGAGATCGGACACGCCGAGTGCCCGCATCGTCTCGGCTCGCGGCTTGGCCCACCGAGCGATCCGGTTCCGGAGCGTGTGATCTACGACTCGGAACGTCTCGCCGATCAGGGTCCGGGTCGCTGCGACGGACTCGACGTAGGCAATGTCTTCGAATCGACCGCTCACCTTGATCCATTCACGTCGCCGCGGGCCGTCGACGCCGGCAAGATGGTCTTCGAGTGGCAGGTGCTGCAAGGTCAGCATGAAGATCGGAAGGCCCGAGCCTTGGCCCGCCTCGGCAAGCTGCTGGAGCAGATAGGGGTCGGCGTCACTCCGTTCCGTGATCGCTTCGAGGTTCTTGCCGAACTCGTCGATGATCAAGAGTAGCGGTGCCTCGGCCGCTAGGCACCGGGCGATGTCGACCACTGCCGGAGGCGAGGGCCCGGTTCGGCGCGGGTCTCGTGTCGCGGCGTCGGCAAGGGCGCTCCTCAATGTTCCAGCCGCCCGGAACCTGCGCGCGGGCGGAATCCTGCCGTAGGTTCTCTGAACGGCGGTGTGAAGTGCCCGGAGTACGGTACGTGTGATCGATTCGCGGTTGGCTGTCACCAGGGCGCGATGGAAGCCGGTCTCTCCGGTTCCGTGCCGCTCGTGGGCTTTCCGGACCAGTGCACCCGCCGCTGGCGACGCATCGTCGATGAGCTGCCAGGCATTCTCGCGCGTCTCGCCCGACGAGCTGAACGCGGCATCAAGCAGCAGCGCGAGCGACGATTTGCCCGATCCGTAGGGTCCGGTCAGCGACCATGCACCACCTGATGGTTTCTCCGCGGCAGACCCGGCAATCCGCTCCACGACGTCGAGCGCACGGGCGGTGACGATGTATCCGTCCAGTAGTTCGGCATGGCCTGCATCACGTTCGAGGTTCGCAGAGCGGGCGAAGCGACCGCTCACGGAGATGCCGTCCGCGAGCACAGGCACTATCGCCCTCCCTCCAGCGCAACCGCCGCCGGCAGCCGCCGGCCACGTTCTTGAACGTTGCACGTCGCAGAGTCGAAATAGTCGTCGAGAATCTGTTTCGCGATCTCACTCGGTGTCCCCGACCAAGAGAGCTGAATCGACCCTATTGTGGCGGACAGCCGCAGCGATTCGGTTTCGTCAACGGTCGGCTCCATAGCCGCGAGCAACTCGCCTTCGGTGAGCTTGAATGCCTTCCCGGGGGCGCCTGGCTCATGCGCCAGCCGGCTGATCGTGATCTTGTGGCCTCCGGCACGGGTACGAGCGACGTAGTCCAGGGCAGCGTAGGTCACGATCGCAGACGGCAGACCTGGCTTCGGGCCCAACCTGAATCGGTACCGCCTCGTGGCGGGCGGGCGTCCGATCAGGTTCAGTTCACGCAGGGGACAGTCAAGGAGATCATCGAAGCCGGTACGTCCCGACGACTGCTCGGCTGGTGGGTATGTGTGCAAGAGCACCGTGACGTCCTTGCCGACCGATGACCGGTGGGGAACGACCCACCCTTCGGTTGCGTCGAGTTGAGCGGTGACTGCCGCTACGAGGTCGTTTTCCGCGAACTCCACGGCGTGGAACTCGTTGAACGCCAGCCACCAGACCGGCAACAGGCACGGAGGTGCCATCAGGAGCCAGTGCAGCAGCCACAGCGTTCCGGGATCCTCCATGTACCGATCCCACCCGTTGTCGCCGAACAGACTGTGGCCCATCGACGTTGGAACCAGGTCGGGCGCACGTTTATTGGACGATTGCGGATCCTCTTCGATCAGCTTTGCCGCGAGTCCCCAGAACCGGATGGCCCGGACCATGTTCTTGCCGACGCCGATCCGCACCGGGGCGTCGTTCGAAATGAAGATGCGCGGGTCCTCCGCCACGAACGCATGGGCCTTCCGAAACCACCCATAACGGGGGTGGAAGGTCTCATGCCGGGCGAAAGTCGGCTTGGCCGCGTCTACGAGGCGCATCGAGCTGTCTCTCCGGTCATGGCTCGCACGTATCCGACGGCGGCGACGGCCTTTTCCACTGCAACATCCACGTCCGCGCTCGTCGTGAAACGTCCCAGACTGAACCGAACCGACTCGAACGCGGCGTCCCATGGGACTCCCATCGCGAGCAGAACCTCGGAAGGCTCGATCGAACCCGAACTGCAGGCGCTACCGGTCGACACCGCCACCGGATCCATGTTGGCGACCACGGCCTCGGCGTCTGCACCCGCGAAACGGACGTTGGCCGTATTCGGCAGGCGCAGCGCAACGTTTCCCACATCGTGAACCCCGGGGAGTCGTGTCTTCAGTGTTGCCGTCAGCCGGTCGCGGAGCTTCACGATCCGAGCCGACTCCGCTTCTCGCTCGTCTTTCGCGATGCGGGCGGCGGCTCCAAAACCGACGATACCGCCGACATTGAGCGAGCCCGACCGCAGACCTCGTTCATGACCGCCCCCATGCATCACGGGCCGCAGTCTGCGCAGGCTGTGCCGAGTCCCGACCAGAGCGCCGATACCGGTCGGCCCGCAGATCTTGTGGCCGCTCACTGAAACGAAGTCCGCACCGACTTGTTCGAGGTCGAACGCCAACCGACCCACTGACTGCGTGGCATCACAATGATGCATGGCGCCCGCCGCGTGCGCCAGCTCGGCAACCTCGGTTACCGGATTCAAGACGCCGGTCTCACTGTTCGCCGCCATGACCGACACGAGTGCCACGTCGGTGTCGAGCAACGCCTCCAGTGCGTGGAGATCGACGGAGCCTCCGGCATTGACGGGCGCGACGTCCACGGTCGCTGAACCCGTCGCAGCGAGCCAACTCGCGGTTCGGCTGACGGAGACGTGTTCGACAGCGGAGATCAGAATCCTCGGCCGGTCGGCCGGCGCCCCGTCAACGATTCCTTGCAGCGCCAAGTTGTTGGCTTCGGTCGCGCCGGCCGTAAACACGACACCTCCCGGACGTCCGCCGACCATGATTGCAACGTGCTCACGGGCTTCATCGACAGCGGCGGCCTGCCGTCGCCCGAACCGATGCGTCGATGCTGCATTTCCTGTGCCGTCCGCCATCGCGGTCATCATGATCTCGACGACGCGCGGATCGATTGGCGCCGATCCGTTGTAGTCCAGGTACACGTCTCTCACGGAGTGGGCAGCCCTCCTGCAGGAGAGTTTACCGCCGCGGAGCGCCCTGGGATCAACGGGACGTCGAAGGCGGGTCGGCCGGCGACAACGCGCGTTTACCCAGCTTGCCGGTTCGCGGCCAAGACACCGCCGAAGAGCGCGACCCCCGCCACGTCGAAGAGGGGGACACCGATGCCGGCCAGGTCCAGGGACGGCCCCGGCGCCAGCAGCAGGGCCGCCGCCCCGAAGACGGCCAGGCGCAGTCCGAGGCCCAGCGGATGCCGGAGCTGCCCGGCGATCCCCGCCGCGAAGCAGGTGACGCCGAGGGTGGCGATGGCGGCCGGCAGCAGCATCGCGAGCCAGCCGGCCGGTTCGCCGCCGGCGGTCAGCATCAGCAGCTCCGGCCGATAGATGAACATGTACGGCAGCGTGAAGCCGACCAGCGCGAACCGGAACGCGGCCAGCCCGGTCGGCATGATGCGCGTGCCGGCGATCGACGACGCGGCGTAAGCGGCCAGCGCCACCGGCGGCGTCACCATCGACATCATCCCGAAGTAGAAGATGAACAGGTGCGCGGCCAGCGGGATCACCCCGAGGTTGCCGAGCACCGGGCCGATGAGCGTCGCCATCAGCAGGTAGCAGACGGCGGAGGGCAGTCCCATCCCGAGCACGATCGACGAGATCATGATCAGGACGAGCGCGAGGAAGAGGCTCTGCTCGGCCAGCGGGATGATCGTGGCCGGCAGGCGCGTCCCGACGCCCGTCAGCGTGACGATGCCGATGATGATGCCGACGCATGCGGCGGCGGCCACCAGCGGCACGACGCCGCGCGCCGCGTTGACGAGGCCGCGGAGCGTGGAGCGCCAGTCCAGTCGGGTCGCCCGGTTCACGCTGCTGACCGCGACGATCACGGCCAGCGAGAGGGTGACGGCGCGGAACGCCGTGTAGCCGAGCACCAGGAACAGGATGAGGCTGCCGAGGGCCGAGCCGAAGACGATCCCCGCCGCGCGGGAGATCTCCGCGCCAACGTCCTTGTCACCACCAGCCGTCGCCGGCTCGACCGGCGCGCCCCCGGTCGCGATCGACATCCGCCGGGCGTGGAAGTGCACGATCAGGATCAGCGACAGGTAATAGAGGAGCGCCGGAATCAGCGCCGCCCGGATGATCTCCAGGTACGTCACCGGCGGATCCACGATCTCCAGCATCATGTAGGCGCCCGCCCCCATCACCGGCGGCATCAGCGCCCCGCCCGAGCTGGCCGCCGCCTGCACGCCGGCCGCCGTCACCGGCCGGAAGCCGGCGCTGCGCATCATCGGGATGGTGAACGTCCCGGTGGTCGCGGTGTTGGCGACGGCGCTGCCGGAGAGCGACCCCATCAGGCCGCTGCTCAGGACCGCCACCTTGGCCGGCCCGCCCGAGCTGCGCCCGAAGACCCGCTGCGCGAAGTCGACGATGAACCGCGTCGCGCCGGTCGCTTCGAGGAACGCCCCGAAGATGACGAAGAGGAAGACGTAGGTGAACATCACGCTCAGCGCCACGCCGAAGATGCCCTGGCTGTGGAGGAACGTCTGCGCGACGATGCGCGGGACGGTGTAGCCGCGGTGCGGAAACAGCCAGTCGGGGAACGCCGCCCCGAACAGCGCGTAGAGGACGAACGCCGCCGCCAGCAGCGGCAACGCCAGCCCGAGGGCGCGGCGGGCCGCCTCGATCACCAGCAGCAGGCCGAGCAGGCCGACCGCGGTGTCGAACGCGGTCTCGAAGCCGGCCCGGTTTCCCAGCGCCTGCCCGTCGATCCACCACGCCGCGAACAGCGGATCCGTCTGCACGACGATGTAGCCGCAGCAGGCCGCGGCCAGCAGCGCGAGCACGACGTCCCCGGCGCGGGCGCGCGGATCGTCCTTCAGGGACGGATGGACCGGGATGTTCAGGAAGCAGAGCGTCAGCCCCACCAGCGCGAAGAACGCCAGGCGGCTCTGCGGGGCCAGCAGCGGGTAGTTGACCTCGACCAGCGTGAAGGCGCACAGCAGCACGCCGAGCGTGCTGGTCGTCAGCAGCCGGACGTCGCGCGCCGGCGGGTGGCCCGGGGTCACGGCGCGGCCTGTTGCGGCCAGATCCCGGCTTCCTCGTAGAAGCGAATCGCGCCGGGATGGAACTCCGTCCCCGTGTCGCGCACGACGTTGCCCGGATTGATGGCGCGGCCCGCCGCGTGCTTCTCGACGACCAGCGCGCGGTTCTCGTAGAGCAGCTTCGTCACGTTGTAGACGAGGTCGTCCGGCGCGCCGGCCGCCGTGACGACGTGCATCGAGCCGACATCGAGCCCCTCGAACGGCTCGGCCTGCCCGCGGTAGGTCTCGGCCGGGATGGTGGCGGGGCGGAAGAAGAGGTACTCGTCGATCAGGCCCTGCTTCTCCTCGTCCCCGAACGGGATGAAGGTGAGCTCCATCGAGGCGGCGGCCTGGGTGATCGATGCGGTCGGCACCGCGCCGCCGAGGAACGTCGCGTGCGCCGAGCCGTCGGTCAGCATGTCGACGGCGGCCTGTTGCGTGGCGTTGAGCGGCGAGAAGTCGTCGTAGGTGACGCCGTGCGCCTCGAGCAGCGGGCCGACGAAGTACTCGAAGCCGGCGCCGGCCGGTCCCACGCTGACGCGCCGGTCGCGCAGGTCGGCGATGCTGGTGATGCCCGAGCCGGCCCGGGTCACGAACAGCGCGACGTTGGGGGCCAGCGTCATCACCGAGCGGACCGGGTACGCGCGGTCCCAGCCCTCGCTGCCCCGCACCGCGAAGTACGTGATCGCGGCGTTCGACAGGGCGAAGTCGAGCTCGCCGCTCGCCAGCCGCCGGATGTTCTCCTGGGATCCGCTCGTCGCCTCGGCCGTCACGCTGTAGCCGAAGTCGCCGCCGGTTTCGTTGACCACCTCCGCGAGCGCGCTCCCGACGACGAAGAACGCGCCCCCGGGCGGCGCGGTGCCCATGCTGAGGAATCGGCGCGACGGCGCATCGTCCCCCGTTTCGCCGCCGCCGCAGGAGACGACCGCGGCGCAGAGGACGGCGCCCAGGACACCCAGCGGCCGTTGAGAGATGGATCGACGCACGAATTCCTCCTCCTTGAACCCGCCCATGCTACTACGCTTCTCATTCCGGGCCGAAGATCGACAGCAGGTGTCCGTCCGGATCGCGGAAGTTCGCCGCCCACGAGTCGCCGGTCACGTTGGCCGGCTCGCGCAGGAAGTCGACGCCGTTGTCCTTCAGCGCGGCGTAGGCCTCGCGCACGCTCGCCACTGCCAGCACCACCTCCGTGGGGCCGGGGTGCTCGGCCAGCCGCGCGTGGGCGGTGCTGACGCAGAGGGTGACCGGTCCGGTCTCGAAGAAGACGAAGCCGGGGATTTCCTGCTTCACGGCCAGTTCCAGCTTGTCCCGGTAGAACGCGCGCGACCGGTCCGGATCCGACGCGCCGAGCATGACGTTGGCGATTCCGGTGATGTGCATGATGCCTCCTGGCTCTGGGGACGGAAGCGGGCGGTCACGGGTTCCCGGGAGGGGTGGACGGCCCGCTCGAGGACGTAGCGCCGGCGAAGACGAAGCGGCGCGCCTTCATTTCGAAGCGCGGCAGCACGCCGGCGGGTACCGGGGTGACCGGCACGCTCAGACCAAGTGCGTCCCGCAGCCGGTCCGCGGCCAGGGCCGCCGCCGCCGCGGGTTCGGCGCCGGGCGCGACCTCCACCTCGACCGCGATCGCCCGCAGCGATCCCGCCGCCCGCACCGTGCAACGGTACTCCACCACGGCATCGATCGCGCGCACGACGGACTCCACCGCGGCGGGATAGACGTTGACGCCGCGTACGTTGACCATGTCGTCGGCCCGTGCCACGACCCCGCCGGCGAGGCGGGCGAACGTCCGCCCGCAGGCGCAGCGCTCGCGGGTCCGCACCACGAGGTCGCGGGTCCGGTAGCGGATGACCGGACTCGCCGTCCGTCCGAGATTCGTGACGACGAGCTCGCCCCGCACGCCGTCCGGCGCCGGCTCGTCGGTGTCGGGATCGATCACCTCGGCGATGAACTCCCGTTCGTTGACGTGAAGGAAGCCCGGCGCGGCCAGGCACTCGAAGCTGATCGGGCCGACCTCGGTCAGCCCGTGGTGATCGATGACCCGCGCCCCCCAGCCGCGCTCGATGCGTCGCCGGGTGGCCGGGATGCTGCCTCCCGGCTCGCCGGCGACGATGACGATACGGACCGTGCTGTCGAACAGCCCTGCGTGCCTCCCCGTTTCACGCGCCACGTCGAGCAGCCGCAGCGCGTAGGTCGGGGTGCAGCAGATCACCGTCGGCGCCAGCGTGTCGATCAGGGCGATCCGTTGTCCGCTCGTCATGCCGCCGGCCGGGATCGCATGCGCGCCAATCTGCGTCGCGGCGTCGAACCCGGTCCAGAACCCGAGGAACGGCCCGAACGAAAAGGGGAAGAAGACGCGATCGCGTACGGTGACCCCGGCCGCGCGGAAGATCGCCTGCCAGCAATCGAGCATCCATTGCCACGTCTCGGGCGTGTCGATCCACCGCAGCGGACGTCCCGTCGTCGACGACGTCTGGTTGTAGCGCGTGTAACGGTCGAGCGGCTCGGTCAGCGCCGTTCCCCACGGCGGCGCCGCCGCCTGGTCGGCCACCAGCTCGTGCTTCGTGGTGAACGGCAGCGCCGCGAGGTCCGCGGGGAAGGCCAGGTTGGCCACGTCCACGCCGGCCGCGGCGAACTTTCGGTCGTAGAAGGGATTCCGGCCGCGCAGGGTCAGGAGCAGCGCCTTCAGCCGTTCGGCCTGCTGCGCCGCGAGCGCCTCCCGCGGCTGGCACTCGCGCCGGGGCGGGTCGGTTGCGTCGCCGGGCGTCGGCGTGCCGTGCAGGGCATCCGCGGGATGGAGGTCAGGCATCGGGAAACGGCGGCGCGACCTCGAAGCGGCCGGCGACGTCGGGAGGAATCGCCGTAGACCCGAGCGGCGCGCCGGGTGTCCTGGCGACGCACGCAACGGTGAGACTGCCGCTGGCGACGGCGGTCCCGTCCTTCGTCACCCGCGCGGCATAGCGGATCGACCGTGCGCCGATCGCGGCTATCCGGATGTGCACCTCGAACTCGTCCTCGAACCGGAGCGGCCGGTGGAAGTCGAACGATGCCGCGACGCGGGGAAAGCCGACCACCGCGTCCCGCGGCGCGATGCTCAGGCCGGCGGCGCGCCAGAGCGCGTGCTCCGCCTCCTCCATGTAACGGTAGAACCAGGAGAAATGGACGATCCCCGCGGTGTCGGTCTCGTAGAACTGCACCCGGCGTTGCAGCCGGTATTCGCTGACCACCGGCACATTCTATGCGGGCGGCGCAGGGACGGCCGCTCCGGCCGGCGTTCGCCGCGGGCCGCCTGTCGTTCGGAGCCAACGTCAGCGACGCGCGGGATGGCAACGAATGCGTACTCCCGGCGTCTTTACTCGCGTGAACGGCGATCCCGCACGGCGGTACAGGTTGTGCGTGAGCGGACCGTTCAGGAACGGCTCCCGGCCGGTTGTGCGAGGTCCGACTGCGACGTCCGCGCCGAGAAATCCCGCAACGCTTCGAACAGCGGCCCCAGATCCGCGAACACGTTGCCGACCAGCGCGTCCACCAGCCGCGGGTGCAGGTCCGGATGGGCCCGGATGAAGTCCCGGAAGCTGAACGTCTGGTTGTAGAACGACAGGACGAGCTGCCGGAACTGGTCGAGCGCCCAGCGCATGTCACGTTCGTATTCCGCGAACGTCCCGGTCGTCACGCCGCCTGCGCCGAGCCCGCGGTGAACCGCGTCGGCCGCCATCTCGCCGCTCTTCAGCGCCATGAACACGCCGGTGGAGAACACGGGATCGAGGAACGAGAAGGCGTCGCCGGCCAGGCAGAAGCCGTCGCCGCCGATCGCCTCGGCGCGGTAGCTGAACTCGCCCGTGACCCGGACCCGCTCGACCCGCGCGCCGGTGCGCAGGTGGTCGGCGATCCAGATGCAGTCGGCCGCCTCGCGCGCGAAGATCGCCTCCGGGTCGCGCGTGTCGCGGTACAGGTAGTCGGCCTCGGCGACGACCCCGACGCTGACGACGTCGTCGGGGAGGGGAATGTACCAGAACCAGCCCTTCTCCGGGACGTAGGCGACGGTGGTGGCGCCTTCGTCGAGCCCGGGGTCGCGCTTCGCGCCGCGGTAGTAGGTGAAGATCGAGATTTTCGTCAGGTCGGGATCGCGCCGCTTCCAGCCGAGCTTCGAAGCGAGGAACGTATCGCGGCCGGAGGCGTCGATGACGGCGTCGGCGTGGAACGTCTCCGAGCCGCCGCCGGCGACGTCCGCCCGGACCCCCACCGCACGGTCGCCGTCCATCAGCAGCTCGCGGACCACCGTCCCCTGCCGCACGTCGGCGCCCTTCGCCCGCGCGTTGTCGAGCAGCATCCGGTCGAAGTCGCTCCGCAGCACCTGCCACGTCGTCGCGCAGGGATGCTCGATCGTCTCGAAGAAATAGAACGGCTGCGACACCTTGCCGGTCGTCGAGACGAACTGCACGCTGTACTTCTTCGGGCACGCCGCCTGCTCGAACCAGTCGAGCACGCCGAGCCGCTCGAACGTGAACCACGTATACGGCATCAGCGATTCGCCGATGTGATAGCGGGGAAACGCCTCGCGTTCCAGGACGGCCACGCGCCGGCTGTGCTGCGCCAGCACGGTCCCCGCGGTGGCGCCGGCCGGGCCGCCGCCGATGACGATGCAGTCGTAGTGCTCGTTCGTGTCCATGACGTTCATTTGACGATGCGGTCGCAGTGCTCGTTCGTGTCCATGACGTTCATCGTAGTACCAGCGGCAGGACCTCGACGATGTCGCCGATCCCGGCGCCCCCGTGCACCACCTCGGTGCGGCGGCCGTAGAGCACGCGCGGCTCGCGCATCCAGAAGACGCCCATCATCTCCGGGTTCGGGGTGACCGCGAGGAACGCCTTGACGCGGCTCTCGTACTGGAAACGTCCGTCGCGGAGAATGCGGCCCAGCGGCGCCTCGTTCTGCAGGATCTGCCGGCGGATGTCGTCGCCGAACGCATCGAGGCGCATGCGGATCGCCCCCATCTCCACCGGCTGGCCGGCGTACTCCTGCACCAGCAGCACGCGGCGGAAGTACGATCCGCCCTCGGTGAACGTCGAGAGCGGCCGCAGCACCACCCGCCCCCCGAAGTGGCGCTCGAGCGTCAGCGTCATGTCGAGGTCGTGGACGAGCAGCGAGCGATACGGGAGCGGGATGTCGTCCGGCCGGACCACCTCCACCCGCGGGACCTTGATGCCGGCCCGCTCGTAGACCAGATCGAGAGGGTAGAGGATCCCGCTCCGCCGCGAATCGAGTGGACGGCTCGCCGGCGATGCGTCCGACGACGTTGTCATTCCACCTCGTCTTCCGTCTGCGGGATCAGGGAACGGTCGTGGTTGTAGAGCCGGCGCGGCCGGCTGCCGAAGGGGGGCTCGATGTTGTATCTCGGCTGGATCTCCACGCTGATCTTCTCTAGTTTGCGCTCGGGCCGCTCGTGCGCGTCCACCACCGAGACGTCGATCTTCGGGTTCCAACGCACTTCATTCACGATCCGACAGCGAGACCTTTCGCTGTCGTAACTTACGCGCACGTTCGCACCGACGGCCGGGGAGTCATCCGCGTTAGAGGACGCAGCCGCTCACGACAGCCTCCAGCGGTAAGGCGTCCTGATACGCCCCCTCGTCCGGGGGCAGCCTTCGCCTCTGGGTAGGCTGGTCGCTGGCGAGGCCTTGCCTTCTGGCGTCTGGTCGGGCCTGGTCGCCGTCTGCGCGCCCGTCGAATGCCCACGCCCCGCCGCGGCGGGCGGCCACAGGGATCATGGCGGCGCCGCGTGATCGAAGGCTCGGCGCTGGACCAACGCGGAAAGCACCGTCTGCACCGTCGATTCCACGCGTCCGCCCGCCCGGCCAGCCGCTCGGTTCGCACTGTCAGACAGAGCACGCCCACCGCCGTTAGCACTTCTACCGCATTCACGCCTTCCAGCATCACTGGTGACTCCCCTTCAGGGGTCAAGCTCCACCCGGATCATACACGAGGGTCCGATCCAGGCCGGGACACAAGTCTCGCGCGGTAAACGGTAGTGTTGACCAGCGTTTCACCACCACGAAAACCCCAACAATGACGACCGACACTGTACCACAAAGTGTTCTGTTCCCGGATCTGTTCGACACGCCGCTGGTGGCCGAGTCGACCAGGGAGCAGGTAAAGCTTCGACGGCGGGGCGGTCCTGCGCAAGGTGGCCGAGCGCGTCTACGGCCTGGTCAAGGCGTTCGCCCGGTGTCTGCTCGACAAGCGGGCGGACAAGATTCGGCACTCGCTCACGGATCTGATCAGCCAGCGCATCTTCGGCATCGCCTGCGGCCATCCCGACTGCAACGATGGCGACCGCCTCGCCGACGACCGGTCCATGTTCGGCGGTAACGTCAACGGCCCTATCAGCCCGTGGACCAAGGCGTTCTGAGGCTGAACGTCGGCTCAAGGGGTGCGGATCTGAAATCTTACATGCGATCCCGTGCTCCGCCTTGTGCGCCAGGTGCGTCCGACCGTCCTTCATCTTCGCGACCTTCGCGTCCGGATCCTGCGGAGACCTCCACTCCTGGTTCGACGTCTTCCTCTTCTTCCGCGACCGGTCGAACCGAGCCAGATCCGCCCGCGTCGGGGTCTCCACTCCAGACGCTTCCGCCAACCGCCGAATGAACTCCTCGCAGGACTCGCCCGTGTCCCGACGCTCGATGCTACGCATCGCCGCGTTCGCTTCCAGCGTCGTCGCATCGATGCCGACCGTCTTGCCCTGCAACAGACCCACAGCCGACAGCCGCTCCAGAACCCACGTGAATACCGCTTCGTGCGTCTCCGCGTCGATCCGCCGACGCGTCCGAGACAGCGTCGAGTGGTCCGGCGCAGACTCGGTCACATCCAGATCCAGGAACGACCGCAGACTCAGCGAATCGGCCACCCGCCACGCAATCCCACGCTCCGACGACAGGCCCTCGAAATAGGAATCGCCGATGCAGATGCGAGTGAAAAGACTGACGCCGGAGGCCATTCTGCCGAAATACGCGCATCCGGGCGACGCGGGTCTCGACTTGTATGCCGCACGCGAGCTCGTGGTCCGGCCGACCGAGGCAAGGGTAGTGCCAACCGGCATCGCTGTCGAGCTTCCGCCGGGGACGGAAGCCGGAATTCGACCGCGGAGCGGCTTGGCGCGCGAGTGGGCGGTGACGGTGCTGAACAGTCCGGGAACCATCGACGAAGGCTATCGGGGAGAAATCGGCGTCGTGCTGATAAACCACGGGGCGCGGACTTTTCATGTGAAACGTGGCATGCGGATTGGCCAGCTCGTTGTACAACGCCGGCTTCACGTCGAGGTGGTCGAGGTGGATCGCTTGTCCGAAACGGAACGGGGCGATGGCGGGTTCGGATCAACCGGAGCGTGAATCCGGGGACATACCCTCGACAGCCCAATCTTGTCTTTACAAGTCGTCCATCACCGACGGCCATGAGTGACAGCTCAGCCAGTCGTTCTTGGCTGGTAGTCCAGATCCGCCATTCCGGCGGCGTTGAAGGCAGGCGAAACGGCGTCCCATTCCCGACGAGCGGTGACCGTCCTGAGATCGGGCGCGGAGTAGACGAACCGCTCGTCGTATTGGCGATATAGCGTGTCGAAGAAGCGGTCGAACCGCAACCCGCCGCCGGGATCAGGAAACCCCTCGAGGACCTCGCCGATGTGTTCCGGGCGGGTCGATGCCAATGCGAGCGCGATCGCCTCGTAACGGCTGACGTCGTCCCGAACGCCACGCCTGTCGGCGAGCTCGCGGAGCGCCGCGTGGAATCTGCGAACGGATTCGACTGGTTGCCCGTCTTTGTCAATCGCCACGTCGTTCTCGATGAGCGGTCGCCCGGGCGGGGCGTGCTCAGGCCACGCCTGTCCGGGGACCGAGCCGACGTTCTCTGCACGATTCGCGCGCATGACGAACAGGTAGCCGCAGACGAGCGGCGGGTAGGCGATGTGGAGATTCGTGCAGTCGCCGACCGCTTCCTCCATGCGATTCGTGAGATTCCTGAACGCCCCGATCGCTCCCTTGCACGAGACGGCGAGTACCGGTCCGATCCCGTTCTTCGTCACGACGACGTCGACGTTCTTCGTCTTCAGGCCGCCGTAGATGGTGCGCTCGCCGCCACCGCCGAGGGTGGAATCGTGGACGAGGGCTGGCTGCCCGCCGCGGTGAGTCAAGCGGAACGGAGGTCGCGGCACGATTTCGTCGGGGTCGAATCCCCCTTCGACGACGAGACGGCAGGCGACGTACCAGTGGAGCGGCTTGATGTGACGCTGGCTCTGCGTCGATCCGCTGAAAGTCACGAAGTGGGCGAGCGCCGACCGGAGCGACCGCCACTCGCAGGCGGTCATGCGACGTGCCTCCACCGGCGCATCACCTCGATGCCATCGTCGAGCAGGGAACCGTCGCCGCGTCCGATGACGGTATCCGGCGTCAGCAGCACGTGCCGGGCTTCTCCAGGCTCCAGCTTGAGCATCCCGCCGCCGAGGGGATGCCCTTCGAGCTCGCAGCTAAGCCGTCCGGCGGGCGAGTTCCAGGCAGTCGCGAGCCGCGGTCCGGAGACTCCAGCGCCGCCGTCGAACAGACCGGGTCGGAGATCGACGGCCAGCAGGGCGTTCGTACACGTGCACCTGCCGCGATTGGCGGCCAGCGCGGGAGACTTCCCGCTCATGTACGTCAGGACGAACTCTGGACACCGGACGTCGGGAACGGTGTACCACGGCGTCCGGTTGCGGCACTTGTAGGAAGTCCTGGCCTGTCGTCCCTCGGCCGTGTCGAGATAGGCCTGCACCGCGTCCGGCACCTCCGCGCGCGGCGGTATGCGCAACAGGAACACCGGTTCGTCCCGTGCGACCCAGCGCTCGACGGCCGCGTCGTCGATCACGGCGCCGGTGACGTACCGGCTGTTGCGGATCGACGGCGCCAGGAACTCGTCCGGTATCGCGAAGCGCTCCACTTCGGACGGTCGCAGATGAAAGAAGCGATTGGCGCCGCTGACGTACCCGATGCCCACCTGGGCGATCTGTCCCAGTCGAACCGCGCCGGGTTCGGCCGCCATGCGCTCATAGAGACCGCGAGTGCGCGGCGGCAGCAGAAACGGCCGCAACCGGCCGCGCCATCGGTTGCGCCAAGTCTCGACGGGAATCTGCTCCGACGCCCGCGGCGGCATCCCGCCAGGGACGAATCGCTCGACCTTCGACAGTCGAATCCCGTCCGCTTGGCAACCGGCGTTGTCGGCGAACAGCAGCCAGCAGTCCTCAGAGAGCCGTGGGAAGACCTTCTCCCTGATGGCGACGACGTGCACGGAGCCGAAATTGGCGACGAGGTAGTCGAGCAGCGGGACCGCGTATGGCGCGTGTCCGATCTCCGCCGGCACGACGAAGGCGATCCGCCCGCCCGGACGCAGCTTGCTGGCGGCGGCGACGATGAACGGCGCCCAGGACGAGGAGAGACCGCTGAAGCGCACACCCAGGCGCCGGCAGTAGTCCAGCGCGGCCTGTCTGGTCGCGCCGGAGAACCGCTGGTAGCGGATGAACGGCGGGTTGCCGGCGGCGCAGTCGAACCGGCGGCGGTCGCCGGACGCCCAGGTGAAGAAATCGGCTTCGACGACCGTCGCGCGCGGGGCGCGACGGGTGGCCTCGGCTGCCGAGACGGGATCGCGTTCGACGCCGACGCTGTTCGGGTGCAGCGTGATGAAGCGCCCGTCGCCGCTGGACGGGTCGAGCAGGAGATCGGCTGGGTCCCGGACCACCCAGCGCACCAGGGCGTCGACGACCGCCTCCGGTGTGAAGTAGGCCCCGAGCGTCTTGCTATCGCGCGGCATCGGACTCGAGGTTCACGAGACTCCCGACATGGTGCAAGATGCGGGCCCATCTTACGTGTATCGGATGTCGGTGTGCGCCGGCAGGAAGAAGCGCGGCAGCAGGCTGTCCACCCGCAGCAGGCCCTCGCGCGACAACCGCACCCGCTCCGGCGACGACTCGGCCAGATAGCCGTCGGAGGCGAGTGACGCGAATGGGTCCGTGAAGCGATCCCGGACGTCGACGCCATACTTCGCCTGGAAGTAGGAAGGCCGTATCGAGCCGAGCTTGAGCTGCAGCACGAGCTCGCGAATCAGGCGTTCCTCGTCCGTCGGCCGGTAGGCCCGGTTGAGTGGGATGCGTCCGTCCTCGATGGCCTGCACATACGTTCCCCAGGAGTCGAGGTTCTGCATGTGGACGCCGTTGACGTGTCCGAACGACGCCACGCCGAGGCCCGCGAGGTCCGCGCCCTGCCACAGGCGGTCGCGATAGACGAAACGAGTGCGTCCGGGATGCTTCACCGCGGTGTAGGCGCTCCCCACCGTGTAGCCGGCCCGCTCCAGAGCCGCGAACGCCTCGTCCACCCAGCGGCGCTTCGTCGCCCACGGGGCCACGGTTTCCTGGAACTGTCCGGCGCCGTTCAGCCGGTCGCTGCTGATCGTCGTGTTGAACGGCAGCTCCATCTGGTAGATGGTGACGCTGTCCGGATCGAGCGACGCGGTTTTCTCGATTGCGTTCCGCCACCTGTCGTCCGTCTCCCCGAGCATGCCCGCGATCAGGTCGATGTTGATCTGCGGAAAGTCGATCGAGCGGGCGAACTCGTAGGCGCGGAAGATTTCCGCGGAGCGGTGCGCGCGTCCGTTCAGCTCCAGGACGTGATCGTCGAAGTGCTCGACGCCGAGGCTCAGCCGGGTCACGCCCATGTCGCGGATGGCGCGCAGCTTCGGTTCGGTCAGCGTGCCCGGCTCGCACTCGAACGTGATCTCGCTCGCCGCCGACCAGGGGCTCACCGCCGAGAGCCGGTCGACCAGCCCCCGGAGCTGGCGCACCGAGAGAAACGACGGCGTGCCGCCCCCGAAGTAGATGAAGTCGAGCGGGCGGCCCGCGATGGCCGGCTGCTCCGCGTACAACTCCCACTCGCGCCCCAGCACGTCGAGGTACGACTGCACCTCGGCCGCGTTCTTGTTCGTGTAGACCCGGAAGTAACAGAAGTGGCAGCGCTTGCGGCAGAACGGGATGTGCAGGTACAGACCGAGCGGAACGTCGTCCGCCGCCGGCATGGCGAGCGCGGGCCGCGCCGCATCCGCGACCGCGTCGGCCGTCCAGGTGGAGAACGGCGGGTAGTTGGCGACGAAGTAGCTGCCAACCTCCGTTTCGCTCGCGGGCGCCGTTGCCGCCGCGGGCACCGTCGCTGCCGCTGCCGCATCGCTCATGAGGTTCATGATACCAGCATCAGCGTGCTGCACCGGGTTGCGGCGAGCCTGTCCATGCCCGTCTCGCCGGCGTCCGTCCGGGCGTTACCCCTCCACCCTCCCGGGTATGTACTGCCGGTCGGCGGCAGATGCCCTTCTCGCCGGTGTCCGTCCAGGGCGTACCCTCCGGCACGCATTTCGCATTCCAGGCCGGTGATACCATGGCGTCCATGCAGGACGCGCAGCCGCGCTTCGGCTACACCGATCTCCTGGTCATGCCGGACGACGGGCGCCGGTACGAGATTCACGGGGGTAAGCTCGTCGTGGTCCCGTCGCCGTTGCCCTGCCATCAGATCGCAGTCACGGAGCTCGTCATGCTGCTGCACGAATACGGCCGCAGGTCGGGCGGGATCGCACTGGCCGCACCGCTCGACATCGTGCTCGACGAGCACGACGTGGTGCAGCCGGACATCGTGTTCTTCCGGGCCGAACGTCGCCATCTGGTTCGTCCCTACGCGGTTACGCGTGCGGCGCCGGACATCGCGGTCGAGGTGCTCTCTCCGTCCACCGCGGGCATCGACCGCGGCCGCAAGATGCGCATGTTCGCGCGCTACGGCGTGCCGGAGTACTGGATCGTCGCCCCGGGCCCTCTGCAGATCGAGGTTCACGTTCTCAAGGACGGCGCCTACCGCCGGGCGCAGGTGGCAACCGGTGGAGACACCGTGTGCTCCATTCTGTTCCCGGACCTGGTCTTCGTCGCCGAGAGCATCTTCCCCTTCGCGTAACCCGTTCGGCCGCCGCTGTGCGCAGGGGATTTGGCAGTCCGCCCGGATTGGGCATCGGCGCACGTTCGGGCGGGACGGTTGCGCTTTCGCAGCAGTCCTCCGGGTCGTTGGTCACCGAGGGCGACGCCGTACGACCCTGCGCCGCCGGCACGTATTTCGCATCCCGGTGGCGGTGCCAAGGTCTGCGCCGCAGAAGCGGTGCGGACCTTGGAGAGGTCCCGGCAGTCGTTCGGCAACGGATGATCACCCGAAGCAGTAGAGCACCCCGTCCTGCGAGCCGATCACCACCTTGCCGTCGGCGATCGCCGGGGACGCCGACAGCGGGGCGCCGGTGTCGAACTCCCACAGCTTCTCGCCGGTTTCCAGGTCGAGGATGTAGAACCGCCCGTCGCCGGAGCCGACGTAGACGCGGCCGCCGGCGGCGGCGGGGGACGAATCGACGCGGGCGCGGGTCATGAACGTCCAGCGCATCTCGCCGGTCTCGGCGTCGATGCCGTGGACCATGCGGTCGCGGCCGCCGATGACCACGGTGCCGTCGACGTTGAGCGCCGACGAATAGAAGGGGAAGTGCCGCCGCGGATGCTCGTAGCGCCAGAGGATGTCGCCGGTGGTCAGGTCGAGGCTGACGACCTCGTTGTCGAACGTGCCGAAGTAGGCGCGTCCGTCCCGGATGGCCGAGGAAGCCGCGGTGTAGGCGCCGGCCGGCGCGCTGGTGACTTCGATGCCGTCCGAGATGCGGACGCCGTGGAACGTCTCGTCGCAACCGCCGAACCAGGCGACGCCCGCGGTGACGGCGGGGGTGGCGTGGACGTAGTTCTGGGTCTCGGCCTGCCAAGCGAGCGCGCCCGTGGCCGCATCCAGCCCGTACAGGTAGCCGTCGTACGACCCGATCAGCACGCGGTCCCCGGCCAGTACCGGCGACGACTTGATCTCGCCCTGCGTCGCGTAGGTCCAGACTCCCTCGCCGGTGTCGGCGTCGACCGCGTGCAGCACGCCGGCGAGGTCGCCGATGTAAACCAGCCCGCGTCCGACGGCCGGCGACGACTCGCCGATGCCCATCCGCTCGCTCGCCCGGTAGCGCCACTTCAGCGCGCCGGTGTCGAGATCGAGGGCGACCAACTCCCCGGTGTAGGTGCCGACGTAGACGGTCCCGTCGACGATGGCGGCCGACGAGTCGATCGATTCACCCGCCTCGAACGACCAGAGCAGCCTCGGGTTGTCCGGCACGGTGGCCGACGAGACGCCGGTCAGGCCGGCCGTGCCGCGGAACTGCGTCCAGGCGTCCGGCGGCGCCGCGGCCTGGGCTGCGGCCGTCCCGGAACCGAGCAGCACCATGAGAACGACGAGAGCAGCGGCAGCGGCGACGCTCACCGGGAACGACTTGCGGTATGAGTGACTCAGTAGGCGCATCGATATACCTCCAACGCTTCGCGCGCGCCAAAAGGCCGCGGATTGAACGTGCCGGTCCATTGCGTGGCGGCGGCCTCGGCGAGGGCCGACAGGTCCCGCTCGGGGACGCCGGTGGTCCGCAGGTCGGCGGGGAATCCGCCCGTCCTGCCTATCTCGACCAGCCGATCCGCCACCCGATCCCCGGCCCCGCCGGACGTGGACGCCTGGGGCGTTCCGTTGACGAGGTCGCGGTAGAGATCGTCCGCCGCTCCCGCATTCCATCGCACGACGTGGGGCAGCAGGATCGCCAGCGCCACGCCGTGCGTCATGTCGTAGCGCGCCGTCAGCGGGTTGGCGCACGCGTGGGCGGCGCCGAGCATCGACTGCTCGATGGCCACGCCGGCGTAGAACGCGCCGAGCTGCATCGCCCCGCGCGCCGCGACGTCGTCCGGGTGGCCGAGCACCCGCTCGTAGTTGGCGTTCAACAGGCGGAAGGCTTCGCGGGAGAAGAGGGCCGAGATCGCGGTGCGGCGCTTCGTCACCGCGGTCTCCACCGCGTGGGCGACGGCGTCGAAGCCGCCGGCGGCGGTGACGGCGGGCGGTTGCGACAGGGTGAGCTCCGGGTCGAGGACGGCCGCCCGGAAGGCGAGCTGCGGGTCTCCGCAGGCCATCTTCATGTGCGTCTCGGGGTCGGCGATGACCGCGTAGCTCTGCGCCTCCGACCCGGTGCCTGCGGTGGTCGGGACGGCGATCATCGGCAGCAGCGGCGCGTGCGCGCGCCCGTAGCCGCGATAGTCGGCCATGACGCCGCCGTTCGTCAGCAGCAGGTCGATCCCCTTGGCGCAGTCGAGCGAGCTCCCCCCGCCCAGCCCGATGACGGAATCCGGTCGGTACCCTCGGGCGAACGCGACGCCCCGTTCCACCATCGCCGCGTCCGGGTTCACGTCGAAGTCGTCGAAGACCTCCACCTCCAGCCCGGCGGCGCGCAGCAGGCCGAGCGCGCGGTCGACGTGACCCGCCTCCTCGATGCCCCGGTCGGAGACCAGCAGCGGGCGCGCGAAGCCCAGTTCCCGCGCCAGCGTCCCGAGGCGATCGATGGCGCCGGCCCCGAACACGAGGCGCGTCGGCAGGTGAAACTCGAACGGCGTCATTCCGCAGCGTCTCCGGCCTTCGAGTGTACCCGACGTTCGCGCTACGCCGCGCGGCCGGCATCGAATTCCCGCAAGGCGCCCGGAACCGCGTCGACGAAGAGTATGGCGCGCGTGTACAGGGGGTGAATCTCCGCGGTCGTCTTCTCCAGCGCGAAGACGCCGAAGTCCTGATGCACGAGGCGATTCCGTTCCCGTCCGATCTCGAGGAATGCGGCAAAGCTCTCGTGCAGCTCGTCGACCACGGTGGCTGGCACGCCGTCCACTCCCTTCGGCCGTCACGGGGCGCCGACGATTTCACGGGATCTGGACAGACGCTTCTTGACGTTCGCCGTGCTCGTCGTGTTGGAAGCCGCCGCCGCGGTGAACTCCCCATCCTCCTTCAGCGCGCGCACGCGGTCCAACGTCAGCTCGCCTTCCACGCGGCGCCGCTCCGCGAACGCCCGCCGGCAGACGGCGGTGAAGACGGCCTCGTACAGCATTATGTTGAAGCGACTGCCATGCGGGTTCCGGAACGCGTCCTCGGGCAGGTTGCGGCATGCGTCCAGAAAGGACAGAAAGAGCTCCTTCAGGTAATCGTTCCGGTCGTTCGCGCCACCTCGATTCGGCATTCATGTCGTACAGCATCGAGTAGAAGCAGGAATGGTACATGCTGGTACGGATTTCCTGGGGGCGAAGATTCACCCCCCGGTGTTCAGTCGGTTGCGGGACTCCTCGTACAGGAACAACTGCGGCACGGGCAGGCCGAGTATGAGGGACTCGATGAGCCTGGACGCGCGGGGAAGGTCCCAGACGAAGTGTCTCTGAAACCCGGGAATCCTGACGGCGCCGCGGTCGATGAAGCTGCCGAGCGTCACCAGGTTGAAATCGTTCGGGGAGGCGGTGATGTCGTACTGGTCGATGATGTGGATCCCGCCGTCGTCCTCCGCATCGTCTGCGAACCACGTGTTCGGCTGATCGTCCATTTCCGGCTCCGGCCTGTCGACGGTGTGTACGTCCATGTTCTGCAATTCCGCCACGCGTCCGGGGTCGTCGAGGCCTCTCTATCCATCGTACCGGAGATCGGCGCTTTCGGCGGCCGCCAGTGCGCCGAGCGCGAAAACCCACGGGTACAGCCTCTCGGAGTACCAGAGCTTGGCGAAGTACAGCCCGATCGGGGCAGTCGCGGCCCTGCGTCCGCCGTCGGTGGCAGCCGACAGCCACTGGATGCCTTGAATGAGCGCCTCATCGATGCCACGGACCGGGCCGGCGCGCGACAGGCGCCCGAACGTTGCCAGGGCGGAGACCGCCACCGCCGTTTCCTCGATGGACGGCGGGACGCCGGGCGCGCCGCCCCAGCCGCCGTCGTCGCCTTGCGCGTCGACCAGCCAGCGGGCCGCCCGGTGCTCGGTTTCCGGGACCGCCCCGGCGTCGGAGAGGGCGGCGAGCCCTTCGAGGACGCGCGCCGTGCCGTAAACCGGGTTGGCGTCGTCCGGGGCGCCCTGGTTCCCGAACCAGAGGGGTATCCACGAGCCATCGGGCTGCTGCGCCCGCTCGAGAAACCGCACCGCGCGGTTCGTGGCGCGCTCGGTGCGAATCCGCAGCGGGTGGGGCAGCGCCGGCCGCCACGCCGTCCAGGCCCGCAGTGTGTGGGCGGTCAGATCAGGGCTGCTGCGGTCGAACGGCAGCGCTCCCCAGCCGCGGCAGAACGTCGGTATCCCCCCGTCGGCGTTCTGCAGGTCGAGCAGCCAGCCGATCCCGGCGCAGGCGGCCTCCCGGTGCTCGGCGTCGTCGGCGCCGAGGGCATGGAGGGCGAGCAGAGCGCCGGGCGTGTCGTCGGCGTCGGGAACCCCGCCGGGCAGGTCGGTCCACGCCCAGCCCCCGGGGTCGGCGTCCGTGTAGACGTGCCGCTCGCGGTAATGCTGGTCGAGCAGCCAGCGGCTCAGCGCCGCCCGCTCGGCGGGATCGAGCAGATCGCGCCAGTCGGGGCGGCGCGCCAGCGCGTTGACGCTCAGAGTCGTCACCCAGGTGGCGAGGTTGGTGTCGATGGGCCAGCTCCCGTCGGCGCGCACCGAGCGCTCCAGGAACGCCACGCCGCGATCGACCACCGGGTGCATCGGTTCCCCGGCGGCGACCAGGCTCATGACGACGAAGCTGGTCAGCGGCGTCGCCTCCAGGAATCCGCCGCCGCGCGGCTGAATCCCCTCCAGCCGGCGCAGGGTGCGGGCGCGGGCGGCCCGGCGCACGAGGCGTGTCAGAGGATTGCGCGTGGGGCGCTGCCGATGGCGCGCCTGTCCGATGGCGATCAGGGCCGGCAGGGCGTAGCTGACCACCGGGAGCCGCAGCCAGCGGTACCAGGACGGCGGCACCGCGGCCAGCTCGAACGGGAGCTGCGGAACGTGTCGCCAGCCGCTGCCGATGACGCAGCTCTCGCCGTCGTCCGCATCCAGCAGTCCGGCCAGGGCCAGCACGGTGAGGATGGGGACCGAGAACGTGCGGTCCTTGCCGTAACGCCGGCCGATCGTGCCAGCGAGCGCCCGCGCATCCAGACTGCCGGCGGCGCGCCGCATCCAGTTGCGTACCCGCTCGAGGGCCGCGAGGCAAGGCGGGGCGTCGGTCCCGGCAATGGCGAGGGCCGCCCAGCCCAGGGCGGTGGTGCTGACGTTGCTGGGACTGTCGATCGTGTCGCCCCAGCCGCCGTCCCTGTTCTGGGTCCGGCCGAGCCATGCGGCGCCGTGCGCCACGAGCGCGTCGAGGGCGTCGTCGGCGGGCGCGGCGCCGTTCCGCGCCGCCCGGTCCCGGGCGCCCCCGGCGGGCGGCTTGCCGGCATCGGGCACCGCCCGCCGGAGCAGTGCAAGCGCGATGACCGCGGTGGCGGTGGAGAGGGCGGACGACGACAACTCGCCGGTCCAGTGACCGTCCGCGGTGCGCGCGGCGAGGAGGCCCTCGGTCAGTCGGTCGAGCGTTGCGCGCCACTCCGCGCTGCCGGTCGTCGGCGCCCTCGACGTCGCGGGTTGGTCGGCGGGCGGCTGCGGATGGACGGGCGGTTGCGGATGGACGATCTGCTCGCGGCTGGCCGTCGCCGGCGCCCTCGACCTCACAAGAGACGGCTCCCACGGCTCGCGGCGACCCGGGCGTCCGCTCACAGGCTCAGGTGTCCCAGGGCGAGCAGGGCGTAGAAGGTGTACTCGCAGTCCTGCACGTCGTCGCCCCAGCTTCCGTAGAAGCCGCCGGAGTTGCTCCAGAGGCTGTCGACGAAGTCGAGGCACGGCTCCCTGATCGGCTCGAGCCGCGCGTGGGCGCCGGCGAGCGCATGCAGCGCCGTGGCGGTGGACAGCAGATCGGGGATCGGCGTCGACGGCGAGGCGCAGAACCCGCCCGCCGGCAGGTGGCGCGCCCGGAGCCACTCGGTGGCGTTGCCGTCCGCTGGACGCGAAAGGCGTCGCTGGACCGTCACCGCGGCGGCGGTCGGCGGCGTCAGCCCCAGCGGCGCACCGGGCCGGTTGCCGTACCCGCCGTCGGCGGCGCGCAGCGCGGTCAGGCACTCCAGCAGGCGGTCGGGATCGTCGAGCGCGGCGCCGAGGTCCTCGTACGCGCCCAGGGCCAGGAAGCAGCCGTACGCCGTGCCGTGGCCGGCTCCGCCGGTCGGGCTGTACCCGCCGTCCGGCGTGCGGTGGGCCTCCAGGCGTTCGATCAACGCCTCGGCCGGCGCCTCGCTTGCCGCGCCGATGTCGGCCCAGCACCGGGCGAGGCAGGCGGCGTGCACGAAATCCAGCTCGGCCGGGTCGTCGTGGCCCTCGAGAAACCGCCGCACCGCGGGGGCCGGCAGGTCGCGCCGGAGGGCGGTCAGCGCTTCGAGACCGAAGACGGTGTAGTAGAGGTCGCTGGCGCCGTCGCGATCCTGGAAGCCGCCGTCCGGATTCAGCTTGGTGGAGAGAAAATCCGCCGTCAGGTCCGCCGCGTCACCGAGCAGCGTCGGCGACAACCTGGCCACCTGCAGCATTTCGAGCCTCGAACTCACTGCACCAGCCCTGAATCTCGACGCTGAAGATCTTGCCGATGACCCGGCGCAGCAACCCCTTGAGGCTGGGATTCGTCAGGCCGGGCAGACAGCGGATCGCCTCTTCCTTGTAGCCCTCCATCAGGCGGCGGCTGCGGTCCGCGGCGTCGAAGCGGGTCAGCAGTGCGCGCACCTCGTCCGAGCGGCCGTCGACGGCCTGTTCGCGGCGCCACGCCGCCTCCAGGGTGGCCCGCGCCTCCGGCTCGGACTTCGCCTGCTCGTAGCCGACGGCGAGCGGCAGCGACGGGCGGAGCGCCGTCACGTCGTCCGGCGCCTCCGCGGACGGCTCGACGTCGTCGAGGTCGTCCCGGATCTGGTACGCGATGCCGAGCGCGTCGCTGTACGCCCGGAGCCTGTCGAAGACCTCGGGTTCGGCGCGGGCGCAGGCGGCTCCCAGTTCCAGGGCCACGCCGAACGCGGGCGCGGTCTTCTGCCGGAAGATCTGCAACACCTGCTGCGAGGAGAGCGGCCGCGGACTGCGCGCCCAGGCCAGCTCTTCGCCCTGTCCGAGGCAGAGCGTCCGGTGGCCGCGCGCCGCGATGGCCGTCATCCCGGCGCGGACGTCGGGTGCGAAGTCGCTCTCCGCGAGCAGCCGGTAGCCTTCGCCGATCAGGAAGTCGCCCACGTTGAGCGCCGCCGGGATTCCGTGCGCGGCGTGCACCGTCGGCTCGCCGTAGCGGCGCGCGTCGCCGTCCTCGATGTCGTCGTGGACCAGCGAGGCCTTGTGGAAGCACTCCACCGCCACTGCGACCCTGCGGAGCGCGTCCGGCGGCGCCGCGTGCGGATCGTCCTGCAGCGCCTGGTGCACGCAGACGGTGAGGAAGGGCCGCCAGCGCTTGCCGGCGCGGGTCAGCTCGGCGCGCGCGAGGGTCTCCGTCTCGCCGGCCGGCGGTCCGCCGAACACCGCGTCGAGCGCGTCGGGCGCGAACCAGCCTTCTACCTCCCGCCGCAGCGCATCGAGATCGAGGCGGCGGGTCCGGTCGTCGCTCGTGGCGTGGATGAAGTCCCACACCCATTCGACGTCGACGCCGGTGTCCTTGCAGTCGTCCTGGAGCAACGGGATGGCCACGCCCGGTATCGCCGCCGCCTCCATGTAGGGGAACGCCCGCTCCAGCACCGAAAGGCAGCTCACGCCGACGATCGCCTCGATCTTGCCGGTCTGGATCAGCGCCATCACCAGGGCCGAGCCCTCGGCCACGAGCACCGCGTAGCCGAGCTTCTCCGCCTCCTCCTGCAGATCCTGGATCGTGCACAGGCCGCACTGCTTGCAGAGCAGGCCGAACTCGTCGAACGGGGCGGGACAGCGGTCCTCGACGCGCAGGCACTTCGGCAGCAGCAGCAGGCGCCGGTCGTAGGGTACGGCGGCCAAGTGCTCGCGCCAAGTCTCGTTGCCGAGGAGCACCCCGACGTAGTCGAGGTATCTGGGCTCGATGGCGTGGCCGCGCACGATCTCCTCGGCTCGCGCCCGCAGCTCGTCGAGGACCAGCGGCGGCGTGATCTCGCTGTGCCGGGCCGCGACGTAGGCCTGGACCTGCCGCAGCAGCACCTCGCGCTCCGTCCGGGTCTGCGGGATGGTCTCCTGCGGCGGCCGCATGACCGTCGGGGGCGCCGCGCGCGGGAGCGAAACGACCGGCAGTTGGTAACTCACAGGCGTCTTCCGTTGATGTCCAGCGTACTCGCTGGTTGATTGCGCAGCCCCGGATCCGGCTCTCGAAGTCGCCCGCCAGCTCGCTGGCTCGGCTAGCTGTACGCCCCGAACCCGAAGAACCAGTGTTTCTTGGCGAAGGCGTAGGCCCAGTGCTCCTCCGGGATCTCGTGTCCGGGGTCGTGCTGGCTGCTCCGCGGCGCGAGCTGCGCCAGCTCCGCGGACGCCGTCTGCCGCTGCGTGGTGTCCCGCGCGCCGTGGCGCTCCACGAGCTCGCGCACCAAGTCCGGCCGCTCCAGCACGATGCAGCCGCGCGTGGTCCGCGCCGCCGTCTCCCGAAAGTCCTTGAGGAACGACGAGCTCGTCATGGTCTCGTAGACGCTCGGTCGATCATAGACCGTTTCGGTCGCGAACTGGATGATCGGGCACGGCTCGATGTCGCCGTACGGACTGATGTGGTGGCTCACCCCGGTCGCCATCGGACACAGGGCCTGCCCCTCGTCGTCCCAGTACGCGTCGACGATGGCGATCGGCAGCTTCGCGCGCATGCGGACGATGAACCGCCGCACGCGGAGCACCTCCGCGGGCGTCAGGGCGATCTCCGCCGTCGGCTTCGGGCCGACGACCCGGTAGGTGTGGAACCAGGCGTAGTGCACGCCGAGGTCGATGAGCCGCCGCAGCCACGACTCCTGCACGAGGTCGTCGATGTTGGTCTTGCAGACGCTCGTGGCCACGCCGGTGACGAGCCGGTTCCGGGTGCAGGCCTCCAGTCCGGCCAGCGACTTGTCGAGGACCGCGGTCCGGCCGCGGCGCTCGTCGCTCACCACCGAGGTGCCCTCGATGCTGACGAGCGGCGTCACGTTGCCGAGGCGGCGCAGCTCGGCCGCCCGCGCGTCGTCGATCAGGTGTCCGTTGGTGAAGAGCTGGAAGTAGCAGTCGGGGTGCGCGGCGAACAGGTCGAACAGGTTCGGGTGGAGCAGCGGCTCCCCACCCAGGATGCCGAAGTAGCTGTTGCCGTGCCGCTTGGCGTCGCCGACGATGCGGTTCAGCTCGTCGATCTCGATCTTCCGGCTCGGCGCCTCGACGTCGACCCAGCATCCCTGGCAGCGCAACTGGCAGCCCGAGATCACGGAAATGAACAGGAACGGGGGGAAGTGCTCGCCCCGTTTCAGCCGCCGCTTGTAGCGCTGCACCGAGCGGACGCCCTTGACGCCCATGTTCCAGACCAGCTTGCGCAAGGCGCGCGGGTCCGGCTCGGTGAGCATCCGTCTGGCCAGTCCGAGCACCACGTCGTCAGCCCTCCTGCCGCGCCGCGGCGGCCTCGACGGCGGCCTGCGCACGGGCCTTGGCCGCTTCCGCCTTGGTCTGGATGTCGTCGAGGGTCGGCAGGCTCGCCAGCACCTCGGCCGGGATGTCGAGGTTCTTCTGCAGCTTGACGAGGCACTTCTGACGCTCCTTGAGCGCCCGCTCCTCGTCGCGTTCCTTCGAGAAGCGCGACTTCGCCTTCGTGCTCCGGTCGCGCAGCGCCGCGTAGATGTCGCCGCCCAGCAGGGCCGAGATGTCCACCTTCATCGCCTCGCGGCGCACGTCTTCCGCCTGAATCTCGCCGCCGTGGATCGGTCCGTGGCGGTACTTGGGAAAGAGAATCGCCACCTCGGGGCAGACCCGCGAGCAGGCCGGGCAGTCGGTCTTGCAGTTGTCGTGGTTCTGGACCTGGATCTGCCCGCTTTTCGAGACGCCGTAGACGTCGAAGAGGCAGAAGCTCAGGCACTGCATGCAGTTGGTGCAGCGGTCGAAGTCGATGACCGGAAACCACGGTTTCCACCCGCCCGGCTCGCGGACCTCGCATTCGGCCCGGATGGCGTCGACGAGCGCCGCCACCGCGTCCGGCGTCTCGTCGCCGATGTCGCGGAACCAGACCCGGCCGCCGGAGTCGGCGCTCACCGCTTCGGCCGGCTGGCGATCGGTGAAGCGGCCGAGCACCGCCAGCGCGTTGCCGTCGTCGGCGCGGGCCGTGTCGGCGGTCGCAGTACCCGAACCGACGCGCGTAACCCGGTAGCCCTTGTCGAGCAGCGTCTGCAAGAGAGCGAAGCGGCGCGCGCCTTCCAGCGGCTCGGCCCCGCGGCCTTCGTAGAGCGCCACCCGCAGCACGGGCAGCGACAGGGCGCCGGCGCCGCTCATCGCTCACCTCCGTCGTTCCGGTTCAGCATTCCCTCCGCCACCGCCTCGGCGGTCTCTTCCCGCATGTTGAGGATCGTGACCCGCTTCTTGTCGAGCGGCGATCCGGCGGACGAGAACAGCCAGCGCACCGCCCTCGGATAACAGGCGGCGATGGTCACGTCCTTTCCGCCGGCGATCTCCGCCAGCCGCGGATCCTTCCGCGCCGACATCTCGCACAGATCGGGCACCGCGTCGAAGTCGACGCCGGAATCCGCGAGGGCCGCCAGCACGCCGTCCTTCACTTGGCGCGGGACCACCCGCGCGTAGGTGCAGCGGCAGTAGACCACGTTGGGGGCCGCCGCCGTCGTCGAGGTCGCGGTTTCGCTCATCACGCCGTCGCCATCCTGTAGGTCGGGGTCGGCTTGGCCGGCCGGAAATGCTCGATGTGGTCGATCGCCGCCCGGCGGCCGGCGCCGCCCGCCTCCCACGCCGCGAGCGCCGCGAGCGCCGCGTCGTTGAGGCGCCGCGGGTCGTCCTCGGCCCGCAGGTTGACGATCAGCTCGCCCGCGTCGACCGGCGCCTTCAGGGTATGGGCCAGCTCCGCGCGCCGGTCGCCAGCCACCAGATTCAGCACCGCGATGTCCGACGGCAGCTCCGCGGCCGTCAGCGTCATCTTCAGGTGCGCGATTTCCCCCGCCTCGACGGCTTCCGCCATGCGGGCGGCCAGGTCGCGCAGCAGCGCGTTGCCGTCGAACGGCTCCTCCGAAGAGACGCGCACCGTCGCGTTCAGCCAGCCGAGCAGCGCCTCGCCCTCGGCGTAGACGTCGTAGTCTACGTCGGGCGAGGCCCCGAGCCCCATCGCGCCGCGCGTCACCCGCTCGAACCAGGGCGTCGCTCCGCGTCCGTCGCGGGCCGACATGGCGAGCACGTCGGTCCGCGAATACCGCGCCGCCAGCGCCGCCCGCAGCCGTTCCAGGCGCGCCTCGTCGAGCAGGTCGACCTTGTTCACCACGATGACGTCCGCCTCGGCGAGCTGCCGGTCGTAGACGTACAGCACCTTCTTCGAGAACGACCGTCCCGCCTCCAGTCCCAGCACCCGCGCCGCGCGGATCGGATCGACGAGCACGCTCAGCGGCGCGATCTCGAAGGCCTCCCCGTACATCCGCCGCAACGGATAGCTGACCGCGGCCCGCAGGTCCGTGCAGCTCCCCACCGGCTCGGCGATGAAGACGTCCGGCCGCGCCTCCGCGTTCAGCCGGTCCGCCGCGTCCATCAACGTGTTGAAGCGGCAGCAGAAGCAGCCGCCGGTGATCTCCTCCACCGGAAATCCCTGCGCTCGGGCGAGCGTGGTGTCGACGAGGCCGACGCTCTGATCGTTGGTGATCAGCCCGACCCGCTGTCCCCGATCGGTCAGGAACCGCGCCAGACGGATGATCGCCGTCGTCTTGCCGGCGCCCAGGAAGCCGCCGACCATGACGTAGCGGGCGCGCGCGCCGGCCGACGCCGGGGTCTTCGGTTCCGGTTCGAAGCTGGACATCCTCAGGTACCTTCGCGGCGGTTCTCCAGCATGCGATCGATTGTAGCGTCGAGCACGTGCACGTACTCCTCAACGGCGAGGCTGTCCGGATCCGCCGTCCCGTCGACGGCGTACAGCCAGCCGTCGCCGTACGGCGCCGATTCGACCAGCGTGATGTCCGCGTCGAGGGCTTCGTTGGCGCCGGCGAAGCGGCCGGACGCGACCGCGTAGACGTCGGAGACGGCCTTGAAGCCCTCGATCGAACCGATCGGCTGGCCGATCGCCACCGGCTCGCCCGGCTCCACCGCGAACATGCATTCTACTAGGTCGCCCAGCATGCGGGTCGCGAAGGTGGTCAATCCAATCCGCCAGCAGCCGGCTTCGTCGGGGTCCAGCCAGTAGTGCGACCGCGTGTAGCGGCGGCCGACCGGCAGACGCGTGGCGAATCGGGACCGCCGGTAGCGGACGAAGCGGCTCGCGGGCGGCGTCGTCATGATGACCGCGGCGCTGCGGAGACGGCGCCGGCGAGCAGCGCCCCGGTCATCGCCTCCAGGTCGGGCAGCTCGGAGAGATGACACCACGAGATCCGCACGGCGCCGGCTTCTTCTTTCGGAGACAGGCCCATCGCGGCCAGCACGTGACTGCAGTTGTAGGACCGGGAGGTGCAGGCGGCGCCGTCCGAGACGGCGGCCAGCCCGGACCAGGCTTCGATGAGCGCCTCCTTGTCCCAGCCGGGAATCGAGAGGTTGAGGATGTACGGCAGCCGGCGGGCGGGGTCGCCGTGCACCCGCGGCGCGAGGGGCGCCAGTCCCGCGAGCAGGCGCCGCTGAAACGCGTTCGCCGCCGCGAGCCGGACGTCGTGCTCGTCGAGGGCCGCCTCGGCCGCCTTGCCGAACGCCGCGATCAGCGCGACCGGGAGCGTCCCGGGCCGCAGTCCCAGCTCCTGCCCGCCGCCGTGGAGGAGCGGCGCCAGCGGGGGCCGCGCGCCGTCCCGACGCCGGGCGATCAGGGCGCCGACGCCCTTGGGGCCGCAGATCTTGTGGCCGCTGGCGCTGACGAGATCGACCCGGCGGTGCCGGAGCGCATAGAGCGCCTTGCCGAATCCCTGCGCCGCGTCGACGTGCAGGAAGACCTGCGACCCGGCGAGTCGGTCGGCAATCTCGGCGATCGGCTGCTGGATGCCGGTCTCGTTGTTGACCTGCATCACGGAGACGAGCAGCGTGTCGGGCCGCACCGCGGCGGCCACGCGGTCGGCGTCGACCCAGCCGCCGGGCTCCGGATCCACCAGGGTCAGATCGAAACCGCGCGCGGCGAGCACGCGGAGCGGTTCCAGCACCGCGTGGTGCTCGATCTTCGTGCTGACGAGGTGCGTGCGGCGTTCGGCGCGTCCATGGGGTTCCAGGCCGAGGATCGCCAGGTTGTTCGACTCGGTGGCGCCGCTCGTGAAGACCACTTCGTTACGCCGGACTCCCGCCACCCGGGCCACGTGTGCGCGGGCCCGTTCCACCGCCTGCCGCGCCGTCCGGCCGTAGGCGTGGGTGCGGCTCCCCGCGTTGCCGAAGTCGACCTCGGCGAAGCGGCGAAGCTCGGCCTGCACGTGCGGGTCGAGGGGACAGGTCGCCGCGCAGTCCAGATAGACTGGCCCGGAGCGTTCAGGTGCTGGCACGGTGTAGCCGGATTGTACCTGGAACATCGGCGCGGCCACACGTCGAGGCGGCCGAGAGCAGCGCCGTCCCCGTGGTGCGACCGCCTTCCACGGTTCGGCGTCGTCGCGAGATCCGTCACCCCATGCAGGTCGAGGATCAGGGGTCGCTTCCACCCGGGCGCGGCCTCGCCCTTGAAATCCAGGCGCTGCGTCGGCTGGAGCACGCCGGGGCGCACCGAGCGGCCCGGCAAGCCGATACGCACAGGCAGGCGTCGGGGGCGGCCGGCGCCGCGGCCGTCCCGACGGAGCGGCTGCTCATCTGGGAGTCCGCGCGGCCTGCGGTGATATTGCCCCGGCACGGTGCACCGGATCTGTGGGTGCACGGTCGGGCCTGTGCGGCCCGCGGCGTTCCGTTGCTGCGCCGGGAGTCGGGGGGCGGTGCGGTCGTCGTCGGACCAGGTTGTCTGAACATCGCTCTCGTCCTGTCGCTCGACACGCGTCCCCGGCTGGTTGACGTCGAGCACAGTTACGAGTGGCTGCTCGGTCGTTTGGCCGTCGTCCTCGAGTGCGGCGGTATCGCGGAGTGCGGCGGCATCGCGACCCGGTCGACCGACCTCGCCCTGTTCGGGCGCAAGTTCGCCGGGCACGCCCAGCGCCGGGTGCGGCGCGGTCTGCTCCACCACGGGGTGTTGCTCTACGACTTCGACCTGAACCTGGTCGCCACGTTGCTGCCCGAGCCGCCGCGCCGCCCGGCCTGGCGTGGGGGCCGAACCCACTTCGAGTTCCTGACCAACGTGCCGCTGGCGCGCCACGAGATCGTCGGCTGCCTCCGGCGGCTTCCGGACGCGCTGGAGCAATGAGCTCGCCACACCTCACAGGCGTCCCCGCGCCGCCGATCGAGCACGCGACCGGGTTTCACCCTCGACGTGGGATCAAAGCCGGTCCATCGACCCGTTCGTTGTCAGGCGCCCTCGCGGGCGGGTCGGCCGCCGAAGTTCTTCTCCCACGATTGACCGAGGTTGTAGTCCTCCAGCCACTGTTCGAGCTTCGCCGCATCCAGTCGGGTGAGTCTCGTCGAAATAGGCGTCCGATCCGAAGCGCTGCCATTCGAGGCGGATCTCGTTTTCGTTCAGCGCCTGTGGTTCGAGTTGGAAATCGTCGAAGAACGGTGCAACGAGTCGCACGGTTTCGCCGGATCAGATCGTACGAGTTCCCGTGCTTGTGCGACAGGAAGTAGGTGTGCCAATCACACGCCGAGAAAGTTCGACTTGCCCGATCCGTTCGCCCCGATCACGACGTTGACAGGCCCAAGAGCGAGACGCTCGATGCGCCTGATGCTCTTGAACCCCTCGACGGTGACCCGGTCGACCGCGATGATTCGAGCCGTCCCTTATACGAAAACGCGCAGCGGCTCTGCGTGTGCCCGCGAAGCTACGGCTGCCCGCCGGCGCTCTCCGCGGCTTCTCTCGCTTCCATCGCGCGGGCGCCGGAGAGGGAGCTGGGCATCGAGTAGTTGCCTTCGTGGCAGGCGTACTCGTACAGCGGCTCTTCCGTGCGCGTCATCCGCACCCGCGCCGTCCAGGGACCGGTCCAGGTGGTCGGGTCGGTCACGGAGAACTCGTAGCGCAAGGTGTCGGCGTCCAGGCGCGTGAAGCGCTCGACGAGGCGCATGTTGGCGCTCGATCCGCCCAGGGAGGTCCCGTGAGCGTCGCCTTGTCGGCGAGCTCCGCGGGCCGTTCCATCGGGGTGGCGGTCGAGAAGTTCCAGACGCCCTGCGGTCAGGACCCTGCGTGCTTCTCGATCTCCAGATGCAGCGCCAGCAACGCTTCCCGCGGGCGGGCATGGAGGTTGAGCGGTCCGGGTGTGGCCTCCCAGCGGCGCACCGTCGTCGCGGTGACCTGAATCAGATCGGCGAACTCGGCGACCGAGCACCCGCACCGTTCGCGCAGCCGAACGACCAGCTCGCTCGTGGGATGAAATCCGTCTGCCTGATCGCCGCCGGCGACTGCCGTGGAGAGTGGAAGGGCGGCGGTTGGTGCGGGTGGTCGATACGTGAGCGTTTTCTTCACTTTTCGAGGCGGCGATCCGAAAGCCGTCGGTTCGGCGGCGATCAGCCCCGGCGTACCGTTGCCGGCGTGGAGACCGCCGTCGAAGTTCGCCACCGGGTGGTTGTCGAGGGCGCCGTCGGCCGGCGCCTTGCCGTTCGGTATCGCCGTCTCGGCGGCGATCAGCTCTTCTTCGTCGACGCCGCGCAGAAGGAAGAGCAACTCCGGATTGTCGTCGAGCCGGCTGCCCACGCCGGACAGCACCGCCGCCGAATGCTTGCACATCGTCGCCCGGTCGGAGCATTCGCAGCCCGGCACGATCTCGCCGGGTTGCGGAAACAGGCCGGTTTCTCGGTCGGTGACGACCTCGGTGACATGGTCGGACAGGCGACCCTCGCGCAGCTCGCGCACCGAGCCGACCCGGCCGGCGCACGCGGTCCTGATAGCCGTCCAGGCCGCCTTCCTGAGCTGCCGAATGCGAATCGTGACATGGTAGAGGGTCGATCCGACCACCATGGCGTCAACGCCGCCGGCTTCTATCGCCAGATGACAGACAGAGCCGTTGCGCACGTAGGCTCGGCCGTGCGCCAGGCGGGCCGCGTATTCCGAGAACGACTCGAGGTGTTCGCACCAGCGCCGGCCCCAGAAGTTCCGCGCGATGGTTCGTCCCCTGATCTCGATCGGCTGCACCTTCATGCCGCGCGCGCGCAGATCGTGGATCTCGGAGACCGTTCGGGCGCGCTGCCCGTCGACCGGTACGTAGCGTGGATACCAATGCACTGTCAAATCCTGTTCTGCCTTTCCGGGAATGCGCGAGCGGGACGGCTCTGCCTTCGTGAACTGCGTCGGGTCGGGCCTCTGACGAACGGGCTTGCCGACCGATGGACGGCCGACGAAAACGGGTTCGTATTTCTCTCTCGTCCTCACTCGGCTCTGGAAGGGAGTTTGCCGTGGATTCGGGTCGGTCGGATCGACAAGCGACTGACAGGCGCCGAGCGAGCGCCGTTGTGGGGGCGGCCTCAGCGGCCTCGATCTTCGTGCGTGAGGTATCTGCGACGTCACGTTCGCTGCAGCGTGTCGGGAGACGAGGTTCATGCTGTGGGCGATGGCTTCGTGCGCCATTCCCGGGAACCTGCGGCGAGCCCGACCCGCAGGACGAAGCTCATTCTGTGAGGCATGGTTTCGTGCGCCGTTCCCATGTGCTCCCGGCACGGGGCGCTTCCGGCGGCCGGGTGGCCGCACGGACGACGATCTCGCTCGGACGGGGAGCATTCTACCATTACCGGCGCTCCTGGCAACCACAATGGACGCGTACCCTTCGAGAGTCAGGACGATACCACGAATTGCCGTTGTCGCCCGCTACCTACACGTCCAGGTCCAGCGCTTCGTCGGCCCGTTCCATGATGAACCGGAACCGCGCCGAGGCGTCCTTGCCCATCAGGTCGTTGATGACGCGATCGGTCAGGATCCGGTCGTTGTCGCTGACCGTCACGCGCAGCAGACGCCGCGTGTCCGGGTTGAGGGTCGTCTCCCAGAGCACCTTCGGCATCATCTCGCCGAGCCCCTTGAAGCGGGTGATCTCGGGGGCGCCGCGGCCGTTGGTCTGCGCCCTGACGATGGCGTCGCGGTGGACGTCGTCGAGCGCCCAGAAGGTCTCCCTGCCGACGTCGACCCGGTAGAGCGGCGGCTGCGCCAGGAACACCTTGCCGTGCGTGATCAGCTTCGGCAGGAAGCGGTAGAAGAAGGTGAGCAGCAGCGCGGCGATGTGGTTGCCGTCCGAGTCGGCGTCGGCGAGGATGATGATCCGGTCGTAGCGCAGCTTCGTGACGTCGAAGGTCTTGCCGAGGCCGCAGCCGAGCGCGGTCACGACGTCCGACAGCTCCTTGTTGGCGAGCACCTTCGACGCCGACGCGCTCTCGACGTTCAGCACCTTCCCGCGCAGCGGCAGGATGGCCTGCCGGGTCCGGTCGCGCCCCTGCTTGGCGGAGCCGCCGGCCGAGTCCCCCTCGACGATGAACAGCTCGCTGCCGCCGCGCGCGCCGCCGGTGCAGTCGCTGAGCTTGCCGGGCAGGTTGAGCCGGTTCGACGTCGCGCTCCTGCGCGAGACGGACTGTTGCGCGGCGCGGCTCGCCTCGCGGGCGCGGGCAGCCAGGATGATCCGGGCGACGATCGCCTCGGCCACGCTGATGTTGTGGTTCAGCCAGTGTTCGAGGGCCGGCCGCACCGCGCCGTCGAGGACCGGGGCCAGCTCCGGGTTGTTCAGCCGGTCCTTGGTCTGCCCCTGGAACTGCGGTTCGGGGACGAAGATGCTGACGACCCCGGTCAACCCCTCCCGGATGTCGTCGGCCGTCAGGGTCACCCCCTTCGGCGTGAGGTTGTGCGTCTCGATGAAGTTCCGGACCGCCTTGCCGAGCCCGGCCCGCACCCCGGTTTCGTGCGTGCCGCCGGAGGCGGTCGGAATGCCGTTGACGTAGCTGCGCAGATGCTCCTCGGTCGCCTCCGTCCACTGCAGCACGACCTCCAGGCGCGATCCCGTGTCGGCGTGCTTCCGGGTCAGGACGAAGGGCGCTTCGTGCACCGGGTTGGACGCGCGCTCCTCGACGATGCGGGCGAGATAGTCGGGCAGGCCGTTCTCGTGGCGGAACTCGGCCTTCGAGTCCTGCGCCTCGTCGGCGAACACGAACCGCACGCCGCCGTGCACGTAGCTGGCGATCTCCAGCCGTTGCCGGACGAGCCCGGCGTCGAACGTCGTCTTCGGGAAAATCCGCGGATCGGGGTGGAAGCGGATGGTGGTGCCGGAACCGCGCGCCGGTTTCAGCTTCCGCAGCGCCGCCACCGGCTTCCCGCGCCGGAAGGTCTGCTGCCAGAGGAAGCCCTCCCGCTTCGACGTGGCGACCAGTTCCTGCGACAGCGCGTTGACCACGCTGGCGCCGACGCCGTGCAGCCCGCCCGCGGTGCGGTAGGTGCGGTTCTCGAACTTCCCGCCGGCGTGCAGGGTGGTGAAGATGACCTCCAGGGCGTTCTTGCCGGTCTTCGGGTGCCGGTCCACCGGCATGCCGCGGCCGTCGTCCACGACCGTCACCGTCGATCCGTCGCCGTGCAGCGTCACCTGGACGTTCGCGGCGTGGCCGTTCATCGCCTCGTCGACCGCGTTGTCCAGGATCTCCCAGACGAGATGGTGCAGGCCGGCCGACCCGACGCCCCCGATGTACATGCCCGGGCGCTTGCGGACCGGTTCCAGTCCCTCGAGGACGGTGATGTCCTTCGCCGAATAGGAACTCGCCATCGCGTCTTCCGGCCGACCCGGCTGGGCTCCGCGTCGGCGTCCGGCCCGCCGCGGCGACGTTGGCTGCAGCGGGCCTCACAGGGAGGGAACTTCAGTCTAGCATGGTCCTCCGCGCGCCGGGCGTGCCGTAGCGCGCCGGGCGCGCCGACGAGGCCCGGCGCCGGGGAGGTGAAGCCTCTGGGGTGGCGCTGTCGGGTTCCGGTCCCGGGCGACTACAGCGTACGAAGGTACGACGCCATCACCGGATCGACGAGCACCCAGCGTCCGTCGTCGTCCCGGCGGATCAGGTCCTCCTGCTCCAGCACTTCCTTGGCCCGGTTGCCGGTCGAGGTGGGCAGCCGGATGGGCGAGAGGAATTCGAGCGACGCCGGATGCGCGCCGCCGCCGTCCGTATGGGCGATCGCGGCATGCCGCACCGCGCCTTCCAGCCCCCCGCGGGCCGCGCCGGACTCGAGCTGACAGATCTGCTGGAACTCGTCCAGCACGATTGCCACCCGGCGCCGATGCCGTGATCTATGGAACGCAGATCACGGCAGCATGTTACCATGCTCCCGGTACTAATGTTCCCTATATAGCGGGAACACCCACCACGCCCGGAGGCTGGCAACCAGGGTGACGACAGCGATACGCATCAGGGTGCGGCGCATTGCGGCGTTCCGTGTCCTGCGTCCTGGTTCCACGCAGGTTCCGGCATGGTGCGGGGCGGCGGCGCTTCGTAGACGACGGACTCGAGCGGCGTCAGCCCGAGAAGCGCTCCGGCCGACGCGGCGATGCCGCCGAACCAGGGACCACAAACGCTACCGTCAACGGATCGGAAGAGCCGGCGCTGTAGGCGGCCATGGTAGTTCCGGCGAGGGCGCCGACCACGAGGCCGCGCCACGTGAAGTCGCCGACCCGGTTGCCTACCATGTCCACCGTCTCGACGGCGAACCGGGGCACGCTCCTGAGCGCGTCGCCGTCCATGGCGACTACCTTTTCGCCGTCGGCGCACCCGAACCGCCCGCGGACGTCGGCGCCCGACCGGAGCTCGATTCGCACGCGGGTCCCTGGAGCCAACGCCAGGACACGTTCCCAGCGCTGGAGGCGTTCGGAATCCGGGGGCAGCTCCGGCGGCAATACGGCAGGGAGCCGCGAGGCGCATCCCGCGCCGAACGTGACGAGGAGCACGAGAAGCGCGGGCCAGGAGCGCGGAGTGAGCAGGTTGGCCATTCGATCATCACCTCCCGTGTTCACGGGGTTCCGGGCGCAGAAGAAATGCCGTTCAGAACGCGATGCCGACGGCGACCGTCGATTGCAGCAGCGGGGCGAGGCCGAACCGCATTTCGGGAGCGAGGAACACGCGATCGGTCAGATGCATTCGCAAGCCGATCCCGCCGGTCAGATTCAGAAGGGTCTGCGCGTTCCACTCGTGCGCACCCGACGGCACCCAGCCCTTGGCCGGCACGTGCACGTATCCGATCGGGATGCGGTCGCGGTACTGGGCGAGCCCGAATCCGACGACCCAGTACGGGTTGAGGCGGCCATGGGGCCGCAGCTCATGCTCCACTACGGCGCGTACGAGTCTGGCCCGGCTCTTGTAGGAGCCGTAGGGACCGAAGAGGTTGGCCTTCAGCACCTCCGCGCCGAGCCGGTAGTGTCGCCCTGCGGCGCGGGTGACGGAGATGCCCCCGACGAGCGCGTGGGGCGGCGAATCGTCCAGCCCGTAGTTGTAGCCCCAGGTGGCTCGCACGTCGACGGTGCGCGGTTGTCCGGACGCCGCCTGTCCGGAGACGACGACCATCGTGGGCACGGCGCAGAGTACGACGAGTGAATGACGCATGGCGGCACTCCCATCGGATACGGCATCCTCGCGGAGCCTCGGTCGACACGCCCCGCCCGCCAAGCAGCGGTCGCGGTGCCGCGGAGCGGGTGGAGCGCCCCGAGCAGCTCGGTCGACACGCCCCGCCTGCCAGGCAGCGGTCGCGGGTTGGCTTCGTTCAACCGGGAGTGCGTCAACGGAGCGGAAACCGGCTCATCGGCTGATGCCGCCCGTCGTCGGTCAACGACGGCGGTCCGTCGTGGCTGCGTGCGCCCGATCGGGTGATCGATGACGAAGTCGGGCATCCGGGCAGCCCGCCCGGTTTCCGCGGACCGCCGCGGCGCGCGGACCGCCACGGCCTGTGTGCGCCCCACGCTGACCCGAGAAAGTCGGTAATCCGCGCTGTCGAGAGGGGCGGCGTGCCAGCCGCAGAACTCTTCGGGGGAGGCTTGTGTCTCTTCGTCGCTATCACCTTTGTAAAATACGGCATTCCACTCTTCCTGGCGGCCTACCTGTTTCTGGTGTGGCTGTCGCCGAGGATCAGCGCCAAGGGCGAAATCTACCCGTTCTTCTCTTGGCGGCTGTTTGCCAGTACGCCGGGTTGGGAGTTGACGGAAATCGGCCTGATCGTCCACACGATAGACGGCGCGCCGGTCGTCGGCGCGCGCTACTACGTCGTTCCCGGCGGCAGCATCCGGGACCACAAGGCCCCGGGATCCACGATCCGCGCCTGCCGCACCCGCCCGCCGGCCTGCGATGCCGAGGTCGAACAGCGCCTCTACGCCATCGTGAATCGCCGCACCGGCGGGGAGGATGTCGAGTTCAGCATCGTCAGCATGCGCATCGACCTGCGCACGGTGCATGGCGACCTCACCGGAGAGGCCATCGTCGGCGCGAACATTCCGCGGTCGGCCTCCGGCGATGCACGACGCAGCGACTTCTCTTCGTGGGTCTTCCACTGGTGTTCCTGCCTTCCGGGCCTTCCGGGATGCATGCGCGGCTGGGGATGCCGCGCCGCAGTGTCATGATCTGCATCATGGTATTCTGGTGGGTGCAAAGCGTAATATTGCTGTCCTACACCCTGGCTGGTTACTGGAAGGTATCTCTCAGCGGGATGGAGCTGTTCGCCTCGGACGGGATGGTGCGCATCCTGCCGGCGAGATTGATGAACGACACGGCGCAGGTGCCGCTGCTGCTGCCCCAGGTCGCGTCGCAGGAGTATCTGGCGCAGTGGATGCTCCTCGTGACCGTCTACACGCAGGTCTTTGCGGTCCTCGCCGTGTTCCGCCCGCATCTGCACCGGCCCTTCGGCGTGGTGCTGATCCTGTTCCATATCGGATCCGACCTGCTGATCAACGTGGGATTATCCACGAATGTCGTCTTTCTCGGGTTGTTCCTCGTGTTTTCCCCTCCGGCGCCGGCGCGGTTGTCGCCGACGGGACTGCTGCAGTCAATTGCCACTCTTCGGTATCCCCTTCCGTAGGCGTGCGGCGGCCGCCCGCGCGTCCGATCCGCTGCTGAGACTCAGCCGTCGATTGGCGTCGAGGGTAAAGGGCATTCCTCCGACCGGGAGGTGGGGTCGAGCGCAGAGGCCGGTCGCCCGTCACGGCCGGTAGCGTTCGAGCTCGCGCCGGACGATCGGCGCCATCAGGTAGAGCCCGATCAGGTTCGGGATGGCGACCACGAAGACCAGGGCGTCCGACAGGTCGATCAGCGCCTCGAGATCGAGGCTCGCCCCCACGACGACGAAGGCGCAGAAGACGGCGTTGAAGCCGTGGCGCTGGAGGCGTCCTTCGCCGGCCAGGTAGGTGAAGGCCTTGAGGCCGTAGTAGGCCCAGGCGATCATCGTCGAGAAGGCGAACATGATGGCCGCCGCGGCCAGCGGGATCGGCGACCAGGGCAGGGTGGAGGCGAAGCCCCGCGTCGTCAGCTCGATGCCGCTGACGCCGCCGGTGGCGAGCGCCGGATCGTAGACCGTGGTGGTGATGACCAGGGCCGACAGCGTGCAGATCACCACCGTGTCGATGAACGGCTCCAGCAGGGCCACGAAGCCCTCGCTGGCCGGCTGCGGGGTGCGCGCGGCGGCGTGGGCGATGGCGGCGCTGCCCAGCCCCGCCTCGTTGGAGAAGACGGCGCGCCGGAAGCCGATGACCAGTGCGCCCAGGCCGCCGCCCGCCATGCCTGCGGACGTGAACGCGCCGTTCCAGATGGCGGCGATCGCCCCCGGCAGCCGGTCGACGTTGAGGGTGATGGTCAGCAGGGCCAGCGCCACGTAGAGCACCGCCATCGTGGGCACCAGCTTCACCGTCGTCCGGGCGATCGACTGGATCCCGCCGATGATCACCAGGGCGACGATTCCCGCGAGCAGCAGGCCGATCAGCCAGCCCCGGCCGGTGAAGACGCTGGCGTCGGCGCCGGTGACGTCGATGAAGATCGCCGCGGCCTGGTTCGACTGGAACATGTTCCCGATGCCGAGGCAGCCGAACACCATGGCGGCGGCGTAGAAGAGGCCGAGCCCACGGCCCAGCGCCGGCCAGCCCCGCTCGCCGAGGCCCCGTTCCAGATAGTGCATCGGCCCGCCGGAGACCGACCCGTCCGGGTTGCGCCGCCGGTACAGCACCCCGAGCGTGCACTCCGCGAACTTGGACGACATGCCGAGCAGCCCCGCGACCATCAGCCAGAACGTGGCGCCGGGCCCGCCGGTCGAGACGGCCACGGCCACGCCGGCGATGTTGCCGATGCCGACGGTGCCGGAGACCGCGGTCGAAAGCGCGCTGAACTGCGAGATTTCGCCGGGATCGCCTTCGCGGGCGTCGTGGCCGGAGACGATCCGCAGCGCCTGCCCGAACCCCCGCACGTTGATGAAGCGCAGGTAGACCGTGAAGAAGAGCCCGCCGGCCACCAGCCACAGCACGATGAGCGGCATCTCGGCCCCCAGCAGCGGGATCGGGAAGAAGACGAAACCGGATACCGCGTCCGCGATCGGACGCATCACCTGGTCGATGAGTCGGTCGATGTTCATCCGAGCGCGAAGGTCGTCGGGGAAGCCGGCGCTGCGGCGCGATCAGCAGCGTCCGGCGGTCCCGGTCGTCCGCGACTGCGTGAGCGCGAAGGCGGGCGCAAGGCGCGCCGCCAGCTTCCTGGCGTTGCGGCTGCGGGTCAAGTCGCCCGGCTCGTGCATCAGGACTTCGAGGTCGCGCGGGCGCATGCCGGGTACCGCGCTTGATTCGTGCGCTTCGCGCCACGCGCCGTGCCCGGCGATGAGGATAATGGCGGCGCCGTTCGGCCGGGCTTCGGATCCGCCGGTGCGTTTCCAGATCCAGAGTTCGGGTACGCCGAGCCGCAGATAGGCGTCGCGGCGCTCGTGTTCCCGCGGCTCGCTCAGGGGCGTGGTGTCGATTTCGACGACGAGGTCGGGGATCGGCGCCGGACGCGAGGCGGCGTCGAGCGCTCCGAGTTTCGCCGGTGAGACGAAGAACTGGACGTCCGGGTGGCGCCGGTCGTCCCTGCCGCCCTCCACCGGTGCGGTGGCGCCGACGTACGCCGGCGTTCCCGATGCGCGTTGCAGTTCCGTGAACAGATCGTACACGGCGCCGGCGCGCGGGTCGTGGTAGCGGCCGTTGGGCACGGCGTCCACCTCCAGGGCGCCGCGCGCGCCGTTGTAGCAGGCTCCGCGCGGCAGGTTCTTGGTGTCCGCCAACTGGTCGTAGACCGCCGCCGGCATCGGGAAGATCAGCGCTCCGTTCTCGATGTGCAGATCCGAGTGTTCGTTCAGGCAGGGTGCGGCTTGCGGAGCCATCTCCGGAGCTTAGCACCTTGCCGGGTGGTCGGGCGCGCGTGCGATGCGTTCAGCGCTCCAGGATCCCGGTCGTCGTGACCGGCTTCGGGACGACGCGCGTGAACTGCCCGCGCTGCAGCAGCTCCCGGCCCTTGCCGCCGCGGCTCACCCGCTCGTACTTGGCGGTGCTGATGGTCTGCTCGGCCCCGCGGCTCGTCTCCACCGTCAGCAGGTCGCGGTCGCCGCGCGAGGCGACGAAGCCGATGACGCGGTCGCGGTCCTTCGCCAGCTTGATGAGCAGCACGCCCTTGCCTGGGCCGGAGAGGAAGTTGATCTCCCGCGCCGGGCAGAGCATCGCGCGCGCCGTGCGCGTCGCCGCGATGAGCGTCTCGGCGCCGGTGATCGCGGCCACGCCGACGATCTCGGCGCCCCTGGCGGGACGCGCGAACCGGCGGCCGGCGCGCGTGCTCGGCTCGTTGAACGCCTCCAGGCCGAACCGCAGGGCGTAGCCGTCGCTCGACACCGCCACCGCATGCGTCGGCGGCTCCGGCTGCGCCGGCGTCGCCGCGATGGGGCCCGTGACCCGCGCGTCGAGGCTGAGCACCGTGACCACCCGCTCGCCGTCCTTCAGCTTGAAGAGCCGCTGGATCGGTTCGCCGTAGCCGGTGGTGGCGGGGACGTCGATCAGCCGGCAACCGTAGGCCACCCCGAAGTTGGTGAAGAACGCCACGGTCGCCCGCGTGCTGCCGGCCACCGCCGCCAGCAGGGCGTCGCCTTCGCGCAACCGCGTCGCCGCCGGGTCGCGCACTTCCCGCTGCCGCTTGACCCAGCCGTCGCGGGAGACGAGCGCGACGGCGTCCTCGTCGACGATGAAGTCGTCCGCGCTGAACACCACGTCGTCGCCGGCCGGGCCGTCGATGGCGGTCCGGCGCGGTTCGGCGTAGGTGTCCCGCACCGCGACGAGCTCGTCGCGCACGATCCGCCAGCGCCGCTCCTCGTCGCCGAGCTCCGCGTCGATCCGCTGCGCCCGCTCGCGCTTCTCTTCCAGCTCCTTCCGGACGATCAGGATCTCGAGCCGCGCCAGCCGGTAGATCTTCAACTCCAGGATCGCGTCGGTCTGCTCGGCGTCGAGGCCGAAGAGCTGCATGATCTTCGCCGCCGCGTCGGCCTTGCCGTCCGACTGCCGGATCAGCACGATGATGGCGTCGAGCGCGTCGAAGACCTTCTCGAACCCCTCCAGGACGTGGATCCGCTTGCCGAGGGCGGCGCGCTCGTGCTCCAGCCGGCGCGTGACCACGTCGAGGCGGAAGAGCAGGAAGTGCCACAGCATCTGCCGCAGGTCGAGCCGTTCCGGGCGGCCGACCCCCGGCTGCTCGGTCGGCACCAGGCAGGTGAGGTTGACCGGGAAGGTCGTCTGCAGCGGCGTGTGCCTGAACAGGTAGGCCATCACCATCCGCTCGTCGGCGTCGGCCTTCAGCTCCAGCTCGATGCGGACGTCGTCGGTGGAGACGTCCTTGACGTCGAGCAGCGGCGGGAGCTTCCGGGATACGACGACCTCCGCGATGCGTTCGACGAGCTGCGCCTTGTTGACGCCGTAGGGGACGCTCGTCACGTGGACGGTCTTCGACGTTCGGCGCCGGTCGCCGGTCTCCCACGTGGCGCGGATGCGCACCGTGCCGCTGCCGCTGGTGTAGATCCGCGTCAGCTCCTCGGCGGTGTTCACCAGCCGCCCGCCGGTCGGAAAGTCGGGGCCGCGGACGTCGCGGGCCAGCCGGGCGCTGCCGAGCTCGGGATCGTCGAGCAGGTTGACGAGCGCCGTCGCCACTTCGCCCAGGTTGTGCGGCGGGACGTTGGTCGCCATGCCGACCGCGATGCCGGTGGCGCCGTTGACGAGCAGGTTCGGCACGCGGGCCGGCAGCACCACCGGCTCCTGGCGCGTGCCGTCGTAGTTCGGCTTGAACGCGACCGTCTGCTCGTCGACCTCGCGCAGCAGCTCCGCGCTGATCGGAGCGAGCCGGCACTCCGTGTACCTCATCGCCGCGGCGGCGTCCCCGTCCAGCGATCCGAAGTTGCCCGCTCCGTCCACGAGCGGCGCGCGGACCGTGAAGGGTTGCGCCAGCCGGACGAGCGTGTCGTAGATGGCCGCGTCGCCGTGGGGGTGGTAGCTCCCCATCACATCCCCGACCACCTTCGCGCACTTGCGCGGCTTGGCGTCGGCGCGCAGCCGCTGCTGCCACATCGTGTAGAGGATGCGCCGCTGGACCGGCTTGAGGCCGTCGCGCACGTCGGGCAGCGCCCGTGAGGTGATGACCGACAGCGCGTAGTCGAGATACCGGGTCCGGGCCGCCTCGTGCAGCCCCACGACCGTATCGCCTCCGCCGCGCCGCGCGAGCTCGTCGAGTCCTTCGCCCGCGGCGTCGAGCAGCGGCGCGTCGCGCTCGGCCCCTGTCCGTGTCCCGGTGCGCCTGGTGGTCCGTTTCGCCATCGGATCCGAGCTCCTCGTGCGCCGCGTCGTTGCGGGCGGCGTCCGGGAGTGCGCCGCCGGGGGCGGGATGGGCGGTGGCGGGGGCCGCGGTGGGCCGCCGTCAATTTACCACGGGTCGCGGGGACCGAGATCGAGCATGGCGAGCAGCTCGGCCAGCACCATCGCGGTGGCGCCCCACACCCGCTCGTTCCGCACCGCGAAGTACGGAACGTCGCAGTGGAGATCGTCGCGCCGGCGCGTCCCGCGCCGCAGGTTGGCGGGATCCGCGAGCTCGGCCACCGGCGCCGGCAGGAGCCGCGCCACCTCGGCGGCCGACGGACGCAGCGCCGGCGTCGCCTCCGCGATGCCGGCGACCGGGTGGAGCGCGTAACCGCTCACCGTGATGTAGATGGGCGACAGCGCGCCGACCACGCGCACCGCCGCCGGATCGAGGCCGACCTCCTCGTGCGCCTCGCGCAGCGCCGCCTCACGGAACGACTCGCCGGCGTCGATGAGACCGCCGGGGAACGACACCTGATCGGCATGGTTGCCGAGCCGCCCGGCCCTGACGGTCAACAAAACGTGCGGCGTGTCGTCTAACGGATAGAGGAGCACGAGAGCGGCGGCGGGCGTGGCGTGGTCGGGAACCTCGCCGGGCCGCCAGCCGGGGCGCGGTTGCGGCGCGAGCAGCCGGTGCGCGTCCGCGCCCGGCAGCGGCGCCCTGCACGCCGACCGGAGTCGAGCGTCGATCTGATAGAGTGTCGGAGATTCGACCGCCACGTGAGACGCCCGATCTTACTGCGGCCGGCGCCGACCTCCCCCTTCCCATGAGCGCCCAGGGCCGCCCCGCCAAGACGTTCGATCGGGCCATCGTCGAAGGGCCGCTCGGCCGCGCGGTGTGGAAGCTCGCGTGGCCGACGATGCTGCAGAACGTCTTCGGCGGCATCCAGGGCATCGTCGACCAGGCGATGGTCGGCAACTACGTCGGCCACGTCGGCAATGCCGCGATCGGTGTCAGCGTTCAGATCTTCATCCTGATCATCGTCTTCGTCGCGTCGGTCTTCAGCGGCATGGGCGTGCTGGTGGCGCGCTTCGCCGGTGCGAACGAGCCGGACAAGGTCAACCGGACGGTCTACCAGGCGTTCCTGACCGCGGTGTTCATGGCGCTCGGCATCCTGGCGCCCCTCGGCTACGTACTGGCCCCGACGCTGCTGGAGGCGATCAACGCCGCGCCGGAGGTGCAGGGCGAGGCGCTGGCCTACCTCCGCGTCACGTTCGTCTTCAGCTTCGGGATGCTGATCTTCTTCATGATGAGCGGGGCGCTGCGGGCGGCCGGCGACGCGCGGACCCCGTTGCGGCTCGGCGTCGCCATGACGGTGCTGAACGTCGTGCTCAACGTCGTCCTGATCCGCGGGCTCGGGCCGATTCCGGCGTTCGGCACCGTCGGCGCGGCGATGGGGACGGCGATCGCCAGCGGGCTGACCGCGGCGGCGTTTCTCTGGCTGCTCTTCTCGGAGCGCCTGGTCGTCCGGTTCTCGCGGACCATGTCGTTCGCCCCGGACTGGCGGATCATCCGCGAGCTGTTCCGCTTCGGCCTGCCGACCGGGTTCCAGGGCATCGTGATGAACCTGGCCGGGGTGCTCTTGCTGCGGTTCATCGGGTCGCTGGAGCAGAGCGCCGAGGCGCAGGCGGCCTACGCGGTGGCCTATACGGAGCTGTTCGCGTTGATCACGTGGACGTCGGTCGGCCTGATGGGAGCCACCGCCGCGGTCGCGGGACAGAACCTCGGCGCCGGCCGGCCCGAACGGAGCCTGCGCGCCGCGCTGGTGGCGTCGTCCATCGGCGTCGGCGTGGCCTGCGTCATCGGGCTCGCGTTCCTCACCGTGCCGCGGGCGCTCCTGGCCGTCTTCGGCATGGACGACGGGGTGCAGTTCGACCTGGCGCGGCAGTTGCTCGTCTATCTGGCCGTCTCGGGGCTGTTCGTCACCGTGGCGCTGGTATACACCGGCGGCCTGCAGGGGACCGGCGACACCCGGAGCCCGCTCTACATCTCGATGATCTCGCAGGTCGTCATCCCGATCGGCCTCTGCAGCTACCTGCAGACGACGCGCGGCCTCGAAGCGCCCGACATCTGGCTGGCCATCGTGCTCGGCCACGTCGCGCGCGCCAGCCTGAGCGTGGTCCGGTTCCGCCAGGGCAAGTGGCGCGACATCGCGGTCGACATCGGCCCGGCGCGGGCGTAGCCATCCGCGTTTCCGAGGTCCCGCAGAATCCCGTGCGGTCGCCGGGAATCAGACGGCTGATCGCGCGCAGTTCCGTTTCCGGAGGTTCCGGCATGTCCCGCTTCCCGCCCGACCAGAAACCGTCCACGCGCGCCGCGCAGGCGCTGGGCGCCGTCGATCCCGCGACCGGCGCGCTCGTGCCGCCCGTTCATCCCGCCGTGCAGTACGAACGGACGGCCGAGGGCGCCGCGACCGGTGGCCGGGTCTACACGCGCGACCAGAACCCGACCTGCGAGCCGGCCGAGGCGCTGCTCGCGTCGCTGGAGGCGGGGCGGGCGGCGATGCTGTTCGGTTCCGGGATGGCGGCGGCCACCACGGTGTTCGAGACCCTCGACGTCGGCGACCACGTCGTCGCCCCGGCGCAGATGTACTGGATGCTCCGCCGCTGGCTGCAGGACCTGGCGGCGCGGGGCCGGATCGCGCTCGATCTGGTGCCGAACGGCGACATGGCCGCCCTGGGCGCGGCGCTGCGGCCGGGCGCCACGAAGATCGTCTGGGCGGAGACCCCCGCCAACCCGGGCGGGGCGGTCACCGACCTGGCCGCGGCGGCGGCCGCGGCACACGATGCGGGGGCCCGGCTCGTCGTCGACAACACCCTCCCGACGCCGGTGCTTTGCCGCCCGCTCGAACACGGCGCCGACCTGGTCATGCACTCCGCCACCAAGCAGCTCAACGGACACTCCGACGTCCTGGCCGGCGCGCTGGTCACGGCCCGCGAGGACGACCTGTGGAAGCGCTGCCGCCGCGAGCGCGCGTTCCGCGGCGCGGTGCTCGGACCGTTCGAGAGCTGGCTCCTGTTGCGCGGCATGCGCACCTTGTGCCTGCGGGTCGCCGCGTCGGCGCGCAACGCGCAACGCATTGCGGAGGCGTTCGACGGACATCCCGCGGTGTCCACCGTCCTCTATCCGGGATTGCCGGGGCATCCCGGCCACGACGTCGCGGCGCGCCAGATGGACGGGGGTTTCGGGGCGGTCGTCTCGTTGCGGCTCGGGGGCGGAGCCGCCGCGGCGCGGCAGGCGGTGCGCGCGCTGCGTCTGTTCCACAACGCGACGTCGCTGGGCGGGGTCGAGAGTCTGGCGGAGGCCCGCGGGCTGGTCGAAGGTCCGGGCTCGCCGGTGCCCGACGACCTGGTCCGCCTGTCCGTCGGCATCGAGGACGCCGGCGACCTCATCGCCGACCTCGAGCAGGCGCTCGACGTCGTGGGATAATGGGTTCAGGACGGGTGGCTGTGTCCCAACAGAAGGCCAACGAGGCAATGTTCTCCTTGTCTTGGTCACCGAGGGTGGAGATGCGGATCCGGCCTATCGGATCGCCCGCTGTTTGCAGGACCACTACGATCGTTTCAGTCTGTTCGTGAGCGGTTACTGCAAGAGTGCTGGAACGCTGGTAGCGCTGGGCGCTCACGAGCTGCAGATGAAGGCCTACGAGGCTTTCGAGCACTTCCTGTTGGAGACCAAGAAGTGAGACAAACGATGCCCAAGAGCGATCCCGCCCGCGTGCTGTCGGCCCAACCGGCCCCGATGGATCAGGTGGAGATCCAGGAACAGACACTGATCGGACTGAATCGACTCCCGCGGCAGGACCCCGTGCAGTTGGCGAAGGAATACCAGGCTGAATCGCTCAAGCGACTCGCCCGTCTGGTTGAGAATGCGTCGGGTCAGCTCGCGACGCACGAGCGATAGCCGTTCGTTTCCTCGCGAACTCCTCGTCGGCGAAGGGTTGGTGAACAGGGGTTGCAGATTCCCCATCCCGCGAGTGAACACCGTCCGGTGTCACGGCGAGTTCCCGCCGTGCCGCGCTGCGATGGGCCGGGCACGCCTTGCTCGGCGCCGTTGCCGGTACGGCCTGCGCCGCCCGGGCGACTCATGGCGCGCGAGCGTATCCGAATCGTAGTGTTACAAGGCGTCCTCTCCTGATCGAGCCGGCTCCGCGGCGTCGATCAACCGAACTCAGGCGCCGAACCATGGGGTAATCTGTGTGCGATGTCTTCCACCCCCGGCCCGCGGATTGCCGCCGCCGCGCCCGCCGACGTGCCCCTGATCCTGACCCTGATCCGGGAGCTGGCCGACTACGAGCGGATGGCCGACCAGGTGGCGGCGACCGAGGCGGACATCGAGCGGGCGCTGTTCGGGGAGCGCCCGTGCGCCGAGGCGGTGATCGCGCGGGTCGGCGGCGAGGCGGTCGGGTTCGCGCTGTTCTTCCAGAGCTTCTCGACCTTCGTCGGCCGGCCCGGACTCTATCTGGAGGATCTCTACGTGCGGCCGGCCCATCGAGGGCGGGGCGTCGGACGGCGCCTGCTCGCGCATCTGGCGAGCCTCGCGGTCGAGCGGGGCTGCGGCCGGTTCGAGTGGTCGGTGCTCGACTGGAACAATCTGGCGATTGCGTCGTACCGGCGCGCCGGCGCGGTGCCGATGGACGAGTGGACGGTGTACCGACTCACCGGGGAACCGTTGCGGGCCTTGGCGGCCGAGGCGGCCGGGCCGTGAATCCGCCGGACCCCGGCGAGGAGCGGCGCGTCATCGCCGAGCAGGTCGCCTACTACCGGGCGCGCGCGCCGGAATACGACGACTGGTTCTTTCGCCGCGGAGAGTACGACCACGGCGCCGACTGGAACCGGTGCTGGCGCAAGGAGGTCGGCGAGCTGCGGCAGGCGCTCGATGCCGTGCAGCCGTCCGGCCGGGTGCTGGAGCTGGCCTGCGGCACCGGGCTCTGGACCGAGCGGCTCGCACCGCGCGCGTCCGAGCTGACCTGCGTCGACGCCTCCCCGGAAGTGATCGCCCTCAACCGGGCGCGCGTGGGGGCGAAGCACGTCCACTACGTATGCGCCGACCTGTTCAGGTGGCGGCCGCCACGGCGGTACGACTTCGTGTTCCTCGGCTTCTGGTTGTCGCACGTCCCGGCGGGTTCGTTCATTCCGTTCTGGAGCATGGTGGCGCGGGCGCTGGCTCCCGGCGGGCGGGTTTTCTTCGTCGACAGCCGCAACCATCCGGCCGCGCGGGAAGGCGGGTACGCCGACCGGGCGCCGGAGACGCCGCCGTCTCGCAGCCGCCGGCGACTGCGGGACGGCCGCGAGTTCGAGATCGTCAAGATCTTCTACAGACCGGACGAGCTGGAGGCGCAGTTGCGCGCGCTGGGCTGGCGCGCCGCCGTGCGCGGGACGGCGACGTTCTTCCTGCACGGTCTGGCGACGCGCGACGACTCGGCGGCAGCCGGGCGGGTCGGATAGGGCCGAGCCACCCTCATGAGGCATCCTGCGACGCACGCCTGCGCACCGGCGTCGGGCAACCCGCCATGCTGAGCTACCAGATGACCGCGTACGGCCGGCCGCTGGAGCGGAGCGAGGCGGCGTCGCCCGAGCCGCGGGGCGCGGAGGTGCTCCTGCGCGTCGGCGCGTGCGGCGTCTGCCACAGCGACGTCCACCTCTGGGAGGGATCGTTCGATCTCGGCGGCGGCAAACGCCTCGATCTGACGGCGGGGCGCGATCTGCCGCACACCCTCGGTCACGAGATCGCCGGCGAAGTGGTCGCGGTCGGTCCCGGGGCGACCGGCGTCGCGGCGGGCGACCGGCGCGTCGTCTATCCGTGGCTCGGTTGCGGCGCCTGCGCGCGGTGCGCGGCGGGGGACGAGCATCTCTGCGCGGCGGGCCGGCCGGTGGGGGTCGGTCACGCCGGGGGGTTCGCGGACCACGTGCTGCTGCCGCATCCGCGCTGTCTGTTCGAATACGCCCCGCTGGACGAGGCCCTCGCGGCGACGTACGCCTGCTCCGGCCTCACCGCGTACGGCGCGCTCCGCAAGGCGCAGGCCGCCGGCGCAGCGGCGGGAGCGCTGCTGATCGTCGGACTCGGCGGCGTCGGGATGGCCGCCTTGGGGCTCGCGCCGTCCGTCGTGGAGGCGCCGGTGCTTTGCGCGGACGTCGACGCGGCGCGGCTGGAGGTGGCCCGCGCGCGCGGCGCGGCCGGGGTGTTCGACGCGGCGGCGCCCGACGCGGTGAAGCAGGTCCGGCGGCGCACCGGCCGCGGGGTGGCGGCGGCCATCGACTTCGTCGGATCCGAGCGTTCGGCAGCCTTCGCGTTCGGCGCTCTGGCTCCGGGCGGCACGCTGATCGTGGTGGGGCTCTTCGGCGGCGCGTTGAAGGTCGCGTTGCCGCTGCTGCCGCTCAAGCAGGTGACAATCCGCGGGTCGTACGTCGGCAGCCCGGCGGAGATGGCGGCGCTGCTGGCGCTCGGGCGGTCCGGCGCGGTGCCCGAGCTGCCCATCGACGAACGTCCCCTCGCGGCTGCCCAGGCGGCGCTCGACGATCTCCGGGCCGGGCGGGTGCTCGGCCGCGTCGTCCTCCGGAACTGACCGCGGACCGAGCCGGGAACGGACACGCCGGCCGAGGTCCATCTCCATCGGCCGGGCGAACGCGCCGGCCGGCGGCATCCGTCCAGGAGTTCGGTTGGGCGGCAGGCGGCGCCGCAAGGCGACGGTGTCCGGGCTAGCGATACGGCTCGCCGCAGTGCGTCGAGATGAATTCGCGCGCCTCGTCGCGCAGGCGGACCATCTCGGACCAGTCCGATCCCGCCGCCCGCAGCGGCTCGCCGAAGGTGACCGTCACGCGGCCCGGGCGCACGAGCCGCGTGCCGGCCGGCCAGATGCGGCGCGTGCCGCGGATCGCCACCGGGACGACGGGACAGCCGGCGTCGACCGCCGCCCGGAAGGCGCCGAGCCGGAACGGGAGCAGGCGGGGCGCGGCCTGGAAGGTGCCCTCGGGGAAGACGAACAGCGACGTGCCGGCGTCGAGCGGCGCACGGATGGCGTCGGCGTTCTCGACGCGCTCGGACTGATCGCGCTTGCCGAGCGGGATGTGGTTCCCCTTGCGGATCGCCAGACCGATGAGCGGGTAGGTCGTCAGGCGCTCCTTGACCGCGAAGCGGACCGTGACCGGCAGCGTGCTCATCAGCACCGGCGAGTCGATGAAGCTCGCGTGGTTGGCGACGAAGACTACCGGCGCGTCCGCCGGCACCCGCTCGCGGCCGACGACCTCGAGCGGGGAGCCGCAGAGCCGCATCACGAGGCGGTTCCAGCGGCCGACGATCCGGTCGGCGCCGCGACCGCGTGGCGCCAGGAACAGCGATCCCCAGCCGACCGGCGCGGTGGCGAGCACGACGGCCGCCACGTAGCCGGTGAAGAGCGCCCGCGCGGCGCGCGACGTCCACTCGGCCAGTGCAGCGCCGGCCGCCGCTGCGCCGAGCCGCAGCCACTGCGCGGCCATGCCGGCCCGCCCGCGCCCGATGCGTTCCGCGAGCCAGGCGTCGCGGGTCGCTCCACGCCGGATCTTGCCGCTGGAGGTCTTGGCGACCGATCCCGGCGGCGCCAGCACCACGCGGTCGGGCGCCACCCCGAGGGTCAGGCCGACCGCGCGGGTCACCGCCTGGGTGAGCGCGGTGCGCGCCGCCTCGTCGGTGACGCGCGTCTCCGCCACGATGACGAACTGCTCCGTGCCGCGCTCGGCGTCGGTCACCCCGAACGCCGCCACGCAGCCGGTGCGGACGCCCGGGACGCGGCCCGCGAGCGCCTCGGCTTCGTGGGGGTAGAAGTTGCGGCCGGCCTTGATGATCAGGTCCTTGGCGCGGCCGGTCAGGAAGAGGTCGCCGCCGGCGAGGTAGCCGAGGTCGCCGCTGTCGAGCCAGCCGTCCGCGCCGACGAGGGCGCGCGTCGCCTCGTCGTTGCGGTAGTAGCCGCGGGTCGTGGACGGGCCGCGGAAGCGCACGCGCCCCTGGACGCGTTCGGGCGCCGGACTGCCGTCGGCGCCGAACACCGCCAGTTCGTGATCGGGTAGCGCTCGGCCGCACGAGACGAATCGCAGCGCGCCGGGGTCGTCGTCGGAGGCCGGTTCAGCATGGCCCGACGCCTGGAACTTCGCGCGCCGCACGCGGTCGATTCTGATCGCGCTGCCCAGCGCCGGCGTCGAGAGGCCGAGCGAACACTCCGCGAGGCCGTAGACCGGATAGACGGCCCCGGGGTCGAGGCCGCACGGGGCGAAGCGCTCGAGAAACCGGTGCAGGGTCTCGGGCGACACCGGTTCCGATCCGTTCAGCAGGACCCGGACGGCGCTCAGGTCGAGCCCGTCCAGCTCGGCGTCCGCGATTCGGGTCGTGCAGAGGTCGAAGGCGAAGTTGGGGGCCGGCGACAGCGTGCCGCGGTAGGCGTCGAGCGCCTGCAGCCAGCGTATCGGCCGGGCCAGGAACGCGATCGGCGACATCAGGGCCAGCGGCGCGCCGAAGTAGAGCGGGCCGAGCCAGGCGCCGATCAGCCCCATGTCGTGGTAGAGCGGCAGCCAGCTCACCCCCACGTCGCGGGAGGTGATGTCGAACCGGCGCTCGATCGCCCGGATGTTGGCCAGCAGGTTGTCGTGGGAGAGCAGGACCCCCTTCGGCTGCCCGGTGCTGCCCGAGGTGTACTGGATGAGGGCCGGGTCGTCCGCGGTCGCCGGCACGGGGCGCCGCGGCCCGCCGGTCACCGCTTCCGCGGTCACCACCGCCCCGAGCGATGGAACCTGCCGCACCAGCAGTCCGGCGACCCGCTCCACTTCCCTGAACGTCACGAGAATGCGCGCGCCGGCGTTCCGCAGGATCGCCACCTGGCGGCGGACGTATTCCTCGATGCGGTCGAGGCGGAACGGCGGGTAGAGCGGCACCGGCACGCAGCCGGCCATCAGGGTGCCGAGGAAGGTCGGAAAGAACCGCTGCTCGGTCCGCAGCATGATGGCGACGGTGTCGCCGCGGCCGAGGTGGCGTGCGGCGAGTCCGCCGGCCACAGCCTGCGCCTCGCGCCACAGCCAGCCGTAGGTGAGCGGCGTCTCGTCGCCGTTCTCGTCGCGCAGGTGGATGTGGGTGCGCTCGGGCGCGCGCTCGGCGTGCCAGGCCAGCGCCTCGACGACCGTCCGGGCGCCGGTGGCCGACGTGCTTCCCGTCGCGCTCGCGGCCCGGCGTTCCGGACGCGGTTCGGCCGGCGCGGCGTCGGCTTCCGTGATGGCCGCGGCGAGGTCGGCCGGCGTTTCGGCCTCCGCCATCGCCGCGTCGCCGAGACGGACCCCGAACGTTCGTTCGAGGCGGATGAGCAGCTCGACGCGCTCCAGGCTGCTGATGCCGAGGTCGGCCTCCAGCGAATCGCCGCGCGCCACGGCGGCCCGGCCGCCGCCCCGCAGCTCGGTCACGAGATCGGCGACGACGTCGAGTACGTGTTCCTCGACACCGGCGCCGGCGGACGCCGGGGACGGATGCGGCATGGCCCTATTGTGGCCCGAAGCGGCCGGCGGCGCAGGGCGGCCGCCCGGTCGATCGAGGGACCGCCGCCGACCGCGGCGACGAGCTACGGGTCGATGCGGCGGATCGTGTGGATGACGACGTTCTCGCGCGGCACGTCGTCCATGCGGCCCACCCGGGTGGTGCGGACGCGGGAGATGTCGTCGACGACGTCCATCCCGTCCACGACGCGCCCGAAGACGGCGTAGCCGTAGCCCCGCGGCGTCGTGTTGCGGTGGTTGAACGTGTCGTTGTGGCCGACGTTGATGAAGAACTGCGCGCGGGCGGAGTTCGGTGTCCCGAGCCGCGCCATGGCGATGGTGCCGCGGCGGTTCTGCAGGCGGTTCGTCGCCTCGTTCAGAATGCCCCCGCGGAGTCCCTCCACGCGCGGCGTGTGGTCCTCGTTCAAGCCGCCGCCCTGGATGATCAGGTTGCGGATCACGCGGTGGAAGATGGTGCCGTCGTAGAATCCGGCCTGCACGTAGGTCAGGAAGTTGACGACGGAGACCGGGGCCCGCGGGCGGAACAGCTCGACGGTGACGTCGCCCAGCGACGTCTCGATGACGACGTGGGGATTGGGCGGCGCGTCCTGGGCCCGAACGGCGCCGGGTGCGGCGAGCAGGACGGCGGCGGCTCCGGCGGCGGCAAGTGATCGCAGCATGACGTCCCTCGCCCTACTGGACCGTGACGGCGTTGATGAGGACCGGCCGGACCGGCACGTTCTGGTGCGGCCCCTGCCTCCCCGTCGACACCCCGGAAATCGCGTCGACCACGTCCATCCCCGCGGTCACCCGTCCGAAGACGGCGTAGCCGTAGTCGCGCGGAGACGTGCCGCGGTGGTCGAGGCTCCGGCCGTTGTCGACAGTGTTGATGAAGAACTGGGCGGTGGCGCTGTCGACGACGCTCGTCCGCGCCATCGAGATCGTCCCCCGCGCATTGCTCAGCCCGTTGTCGGCCTCGTTCCGGATCGGCGGGCGGGTGGTCTTCTCCGTGAGATCCGGCCGCAGGCCGCCGCCCTGGATCATGAAGCCCGGGATCACGCGGTGGAAGACGGTCCCCGCGAAGAACCCGTCGTTCGCGTAGCGCAGGAAGTTCTCCACCGTGGTCGGGGCCGCATCCGGGAGCAGCTCGATCGTGACGTTCCCGAGAGTGGTCTCCATGATCACGACCGGGTTGTCCTGCGCCGCACCGAGGGTTCCTGGCGTCATGATCACTACCGTTCCGAGAATGCCGGCCAGCATGCGCAACGACATCGGCCTTGCTCCTTGCGGTCGCTCGCGACCGCGCAGTGGTTTCCGGGATCCAGGATTCTGGATCCAACAATCGGGATCCGGATCGGCGTCCGCGTGACGGAGCGGCCTGTCGAGCGGCTGAATGCGGGTTTTTTCGGGATCCGGATCGCTGCAACAAATCCGGCCCTGAGTATGCATAATCCACGGCGGTCTGTCCACCCATCCAAGTCATGAAGCTGCTCGAACGACTGCGTGCTCAACCGGCCTGGCGGAGTGACGACCCTGCGGTGCGGGTCGCCGCCGTGCGCGATCTGCCCGAGGACGACCGCAACGTGCTGCTGGAGATCGCCCGAAGCGATCCCGATCCCGGCGTGCGCCGTGCGGCGGTCGAGAGGATGCCCGATCTGGCCGCGCTGGTCGCCTTTCTCCGGGACGCCGGCGAGGCCGCCGACGCGCAGGACGAAGCCCGCGTCGAGGCGGTCGCCGCCGTGCGCGACACGCTCATCGAGGCGAGGGATGCGGCGACCGCGGTCGCCGCGCTGGACGTGCTCCCCGAAGAGCGCGATCTGGCCGCCGTCGCCCGCGCGGCGGAGCTCGAGCCGGTCGCCCGCGCCGCGCTGGAACGGCTGTCGAGCGGGAAGATGCTGGGCGGAGTGGCGCGTCGCGCGTCGCGCGTCGAGATTGCGCTGGACGCGGTCGGGCGGGTGACGGATCGGGACGAGCTGTTCGCGGTGGCGGTCAGGGCGGACGACAAGGCGCCGGCCCTCGCGGCCTGCGAACGGCTGGTGGACGGTGGCGAGCTCGACGACGCGGCGCTGGAGACGATGTCCCGGCAGGCCCGGCACAAGGGCGTGGCGCGCCGCGCGCGGGCAGCGCTCGCGGCGCGTTCCGAAGACCGGACGGTAGCGGTTGCGCCCCGGCCGGGCCGCGATCTGTGCGGCCGCCTGGAGGCGCGGGCGGCGACCGTCGCGTCGCTGGAAGAGGGCAGGCGGGTGCTCGACGACGCGGTGCAGCGGTGGGCCGGCATCGAGGGGCGGATCGAGCCCGCGGTGGCGGAGCGCTTCGCGGCCGCCCGGCGCGCGATGGAAGACCGGTTGCTGGCGCTCGAGGCGACGGCGGTCGAAGCGCGCCGCGCCGCGGCCGAGCGGACCGCCGCGTCGTCGTCGCGGGTGGCGCTGTGTGAACGGGTCGAGGGGCTGGACGGAGCCGGCGCCCTGGACGGGCTCCGGCAGGCTCGTGTGGAGTGGGAGGCGCTGGACGTCGATGCGGACGCACGGGCCGCCGTGGAGGCGCTGGCCGCGCGGTTCGAGGCCGCGGCGGCCGCGTGCGAGGCGCGCCACGCGGCGTTCGCGCGCCGCGGGGAGCGGCTGCGGGCCCTGGAGGCGCTGGCCGACGAGCTGGAGCAGCTCGTTGCGGGCGAGGAATCAGCCGACCGCCGCAGTCGCTGGCGGGTGCTGGACACGGCCTGGCGGCGCGAGCTGGCCGCGGCGTCGGAAGACGGAGCGGCGCCGGACGCGGAAACGGCGCAGGTCCTGGCCGCGCTGGAGGCGCGGAAAGCGGCCGTCGACGAACGGCGTCAGGCGCTCGACGTCGATGCCAGGGCGGCGCGCGACAGGGAGCGGCAGAAGAACCTCGCCCGAGTCGGCAAGCTGGTGGACGCAGTCGAGGCGGCGGCGGCGAACGAGAAACTGACCCTCGCCGAAGCCGAGCGGCAGTTGCGGGTCGCGCGTCAGACCCTCGACAAGCCGCCGCCGCTGCCTTCGCGCCGCGATCACGAGCAGATGATGCGAAGGCTCAAGGAGGGCGCCGGCGCGCTGCTCGGCAAGGTGCGCGAGCTGCGGGACTTCGCGGACTGGCAGCGGTGGGCCAATCTCGGCGTTCAGGAGGAGCTCTGTCAGGAGATGGAGGCCTTGGCCTCCCCGCCCGAGGGCGCACCGGAATCCACCGCCGCGGAGGCCGCCCGCGCGTTCACCGATCTCATGAAGCGCTGGCGCCAGGCCGCCGACGTGCCGCAGGACAAGGGACAGGCGCTGTGGGAACGCTTCAGGAAGGCGCACGACCTCGTGTATCCGCGGTGTGAGCCGATCTTCGCGGCGCAGCGCCAGGAGCGGGAGCAGGGCCTGGCCCGCCGCGTGGCGCTGGTGGAGGAGGCGGAGCGGCTGAGCGAGTCGACCGACTGGCTGAAGACGGCCCGGCGTCTGACCGTCCTGCAGGCGGAATGGAAGACGCTCGGCCCGGCGCCGCGCAGGGAGCAGCAGGCGTTGTGGGGGCGTCTGCGGCAGGCGTGCAGCCGTTTCTTCACGCGGCGCAAGGCCGACCTCGCCGGCCGCAAGCAGGAATGGTCCGCCAACTACGAGAAGAAGGAGGCGCTGTGCGTGCGCGTCGAGGCGCTGCTCGACGCCGAGGACCTGCCCGCGGCGATTGAAGAGGTCAAGCAGATTCAGCGCGAGTGGAAGACCATCGGTCCGGTGCGGCGCAATCGGTCGGACGCCGTCTGGCAGCGGTTTCGGAAGGCGTGCGACGGCGTGTTCGATCGGCTCAACGAGGGGGCGCGCCGGGCCGCGGCGGAGCGGATCGCGGTACGCGAGGCCCTCTGCGTGGAGGTGGAAGCGCTGGTGCCGCCGGCCGCGCCCGCCGCGACCGGCGGAGAGGCGGGCGGCGACGCCGGCGCCGAATCCGCGGGTGAGGCCGGCCCGGAGACCGGTGACACGGCGGCGTCCGCCCGCCCCGAGTCGGCCGGGTCCGAAGCCGTCGAGACGGCCCGCCCCGAGACGGCCGGCGACGCCGGCGCCGATGGGACCGCTGGCGCGCCGTCCGTTGCGCCGGCTGCCGGTGTCGGCACGAGTCCGCCCGCGCCTGAAGACTTGGTGAAGACCGTCCGCGCGGTCCAGGACAGGTGGCGGCGTGCGCCCGAAGTGCCGCCTGAAGTCAAGCGGAAGCTCGCGGCGCGGTTCGGTCGCGCGATCGCGCGCGTCGTCGAGGCGCACGCGGACCAGTTTCGCGGCACCGACTACGATCCGGCTCAGCGGCTCAAGCAGTTCGAACGGCTGTGCAGGCGGGCCGAGGCGCTCGTCGCCACCGAGTCGCGCGGCGCCGGGGGGGAGTCGCCCGCGGAGCTGCTCGCCCGCAAGTGGCGCGCGCAGTTGGCGGCCAACACGATGGGCGTGCGTATCGACGAACAGGCGAAACGCCGGGCGGCGCGCGAGGACGTCAAGCGGCTGCAGGCCGAGCGCCGCCGCCTCGGCGCGCTGACCGGCGCCGAGGCCGACGCGCTGCAGGCGCGGTTCCAGCGTGCGTGCGACCGGGTGTTTCGCGAGAATCCGGCCTGACCGCTCGACGGTGTTCGTCGCCCGCCACCGCTGCCTCTCCAACGCAGCGGGTGAGAGACGTGCAAACGAACGGCCGCCCCGCGCCGGGACACGTGCTCGCCGGCTGTCCGCGTATTGCCTTCCTGCGCCGTTTCGGTCAGCATCAGCCGGGAGGCTGTCGATGGCGTTGCGGATCCGCCAGCGGGACGTCGGTCCCGTCACGATTCTCGATCTCACCGGAAAGCTGGCCGGAGAGGCGAGCGAGACGCTCGCGGACCGGCTCGACGATCTCATCGACGCCGGGCGCAACCAGCTGATCCTGAATCTCGGAGGCGTGTCGTTCGTCGACAGTGCGGGGTTGGGCGGGCTGCTTTCCAAGCGCGCCGCCGTCATTCGGGCGGGCGGCAGCCTCAAGCTCCTCAATCTGACCGAGCGGGTCTGGGACTTGATGGTGACGACCAAGCTCGAGATGGTGTTCGACACGTTCCGCACCGAGGACGACGCGCTCCGGAGCTTCCCGGCGTCGAACGAATCGGGTTGAGGAAACGTTTGTCCATTCATACCGCCTCGGAATCCGTTCAGGTGCTGCTTGTCGAGGACGACCCCGAAGAGGTCGCCCGGGTGCGGGCGGTGCTGGCTCAGGCTGTCGCCAGATCGTTCACCGTCGTGGCCGTGTCCCAGGCGCGTACGGCGACGACCGAGCTCGGCGCGCGCGCGTACGACGTGGTGCTGCTCGGTCTGTCACGGGCGGCGGTCCAGGGCGGAGACGGCTTCGCCGTCATCCGGCACCTGGACAAGACCGCGCCCGTCGTCGTCCTCGGTGGGCTGGACGACGAGGACCTCGCGGTCAAGGCCGTCAACCGCGGCGCACAGGACTACCTCGTCAAGGACCGTCTCACCGTCGATCTGCTCGTGCGGAGCATCCGCTATGCGCGGGAACGCCATCGGCTGCTCGCGGAGCAGACCCGGCGCCTCGAGCACGAGCTCAAGATCGCCGCTTTCGTGCAGCAGTCCTTCCTGCCGTCGAGAGTCCCGGCGGCTCCCGGTCACGACATCGGCGCCCACCTGCACGCCAGCGGCCAGGTGGGCGGCGACTTCTACGATTTCATCGATCTGCCGCCGGACCGGGTCGCGATCGCGGTCGGCGATGCGTCGGGAAAGGGGATCCCGGGCGCGATTCTCATGGCGGAAACCCAGGGCGTCCTGCGGGCGGAAGCCGCGATGTGCGCGACGCCGGTCGAGCTCGTGCGTACGCTCAACCGCGCGCTGCTGCACGATCAGGATCAGGACCGCTTCGTCACGCTCTTCTACGGCGTGCTGGCCGCCTCCACCGGCGAGTTCACGTTCGTGAACGCCGGACATCCCCGGGCCCTGCTGCGGCACGGCGCGACCGAGTCCACTCTCTTGTCCACCGGACCGCCGCTGAGGCTCTTCGCCGGCGCCGCCTGGGAGGAGCACACGGTGAAGCTCGGCGCCGGCGCGCGGCTCGTCATCTACAGCGACGGCGTGACCGAGGCGCAGAACGAAACCGACCGGTTCTTCGATCTGGCTGGTGTCCGGGCGGCCATGGCCGAGCACGGGGACTGTCCGGCGGCCGAGCTGGCCAAACACATCTGTCACGCCGCCGAGAAGTTCGAGCACGGGAATCCGGACCCCGGCGACGACAAGACGGTCGTCGTCATCCGGGCGGTGAAGCCGTGAGTGCGCCCGCCCCCGTCCGGCGCTTCAGCAGCGTCACCTCGTTGCCGGCGTCGTTGTAGCGCACGTCGTCCAGGAACGTCTTCATCAGGAAGATGCCGCGCCCGCTCGGCCGCGCGAGGTTCTCGGGCGCGGTCGGGTCCGGAACGGCGGCGACGTCGAATCCCCGTCCTTCGTCCGTGATGACGAAGCGCGCTTCGTCGGACGTGAGGTTCGCACTGACGCGAATCCGGCGATCGCGGTACGGGGCGGCCTGCCTGCGTTGCTCGGCGAGCATGCGGTAGGCCCGCACGTCGTGCTCGCGTATGTCGGACCGCACCTCCAGGTTGCCGTGGTAGTAGGCGTTCGTCAGCGCCTCGTCGAGGGCGGTGGTGATCCCGTGGCAGTCCGATTCGTCGAACATGCCGGAATCCCGGAGCACCCGCGTCAGATAGCTGACCAGCGACGAGATCAGTTCGAGGTCGTTTTCCAGCGTGAACGACGCTTTCTGCAGCCGTCCGAGCAGGCGCGTGTAGCTCTTGTGCTCCCGCGAGGCGTCCAGGATGCGCTGCACGACCTCGGGGAGGTCGCGTACCAGCACTTTCTTGGCGACGTAGCTGGCGGCGCCGGCCTCGAGCGCCCGCACGGCGATCTCCTCGCTGCCGCGGGCCGTCATCAGCACCACGGGCACCAGGGGATGGTCGATCTTCGCCTGCTCGACGAACGCCAGCCCGTCGAGATCGGGCATGACGAGGTCGGTGAGCACCAGGTCCACGTCGTGCTCCCGCATCCGGGTCAGCGCCTGCCGGCCGTCCTCGGCGTAGATCACGCTCCACGAGTTCTTCGCCAGCAGGTGCCCCGCCAGCTCGCGGTCGGCCGCCGAGTCGTCCACGACGAGGATGCAAGCCAATTCCGGTCTTCCCGCCTACGTCCGGTTCCGGAGCCGGTTCCGCAGCTCGACCACGACCCCGGCGAGCTCCGGATCGAGGGTGCGCCAGGCGGCCTCCACGGCGTCGGACGAACCCCCCTGACACCGATCCTCCAGATCGTTGGCGAGGGCGACGACACGGGCGCCGTGGAACATGCGCAGCGATCCGCCGACGGTGTGCGCCACCCGCTTCACCACCGGCAGGTTGCCTGCCGCGAGCGCCTCCCTGAGCTCGGCGATCAGGGTCGGCTGCTGGCCGAGAAAGCCGTCGATCACCTTTCCGAGCAGCTCGCGGTCGCCGTCGACGGCCTCGAGGGCGGCGTCCCAGTCGAGACCTGCATCCGGTGGTGAGGCGCCGGCCGGCGCCGCGGGCGGCTCCGTTTCCCCGACCCGAGCGGCAATCGCGTCCAGAAGCTCCCGCGAGCGGTACGGCTTCGGGAGATAGCCGTCGAAGCCCGCGGACAGACAGAGCGCTTCGTTGCCCATCGACGCCCGCGCGGTCAAGGCCACGATCGGCGTCCTGGGGGCGCCCAGCTCTTGCTCGCGCCGCCGGATGGCGCGAGTCGCTTCGTAGCCGTCCATTCGCGGCATCTGGAGATCCATGAGCACGATGTCGAACCGTTCGGCCGCGTACGCCTCCACCGCCGCCGTCCCGTCGGTCACGACGCGGACCGTGTGCTTCGCCTTCTCGAGCATGCCGGTGGCCACCCGCTGGTTGGCTACGCTGTCCTCGACCAGCAGCACGCGGAGCGGCCGCAGCGCTACCAGCGGGTCGGGATCCCGCGGCGCCTCGACGGCGACGGCCGCGCCGAGGCCGAACCGGGCCGTGAAGTGGAACGTGCTGCCCCGGCCCGGCTCGCTCTCGAGACCGATGGCGCCCCCCAGGACGCCTGCCAGCCGGGACGCGATCGCCAGCCCCAGGCCCGTGCCGCCGTATTGCCGCGTCGTCGAGGCGTCCGCCTGCACGAACTCCTCGAAGATCACCTGCTGCTTGTCCGGTGGAATGCCGATGCCGGTATCGGCGACCTCGAACCGCAGCGTAACCGTGTCGTCCGTCGCCTCCTGCCGGCGCACGCGCAGCGCGATCTCCCCGCTGGCGGTGAACTTGATCGCGTTCGACAGGAGGTTCGCCAGCACCTGCCGCAGCAGGCGGACGTCGCCGACCAGTGTGTCCGGCGCGTCGGGGGCGACGTCGCTCACCATGGCGACGGGCTTCCCGTGGAGGCGGGGAGCGAGCGACTTCACGAGATGGTCCAGCCGGTCGCGCAGGCGGAACGGGCCCTCGTCGCTCACCAGCTTGCCCGCTTCGATCTTCGAGAAGTCGAGTATGTCGTTGATGATGTCGAGCAGCGCCTCGGCCGATTCGCGGATGGCGTCCAGGTGATCGCGCTGAGCCGGATTCAGGCCGGTGTCGCCGAGCAGCTCCGTCGTGCCGATCACCGCGTTGAGCGGCGTGCGGATCTCGTGGCTGACGTTGGCCAGGAAGATGCTCTTGGCCCGGTTGGCCCGTTCGGCCGCGTCCCTGGCGTCGCGCAGCTCGGCCGCCTGCCGCCGCAGGTCCTCCTCCGCGCGTTTGAGCGCCGTGACGTCGGTGTGGCACCCCAGCAGACGGACCGGCTCCCCGCGCTCGTTCCTGACCGCGAGACCGCGGCAGCGGACCCACACGGTGCTCCCGTCGCGATGGCGGTAGCGCACGATCTGGTCGTAGGGATGGTCGGGGTCCGCCAGGTGTTTCGCGAAGTTGTCGAGGGCGACGTCGCGGTCCTCGGGGAAGATGTTGGCCTGCCACCATTCCGAGGTGTTGGGGATCTCGTCGTCGCGGTAGCCGAAGAGCTCCTTGAAGCGGAGGCTCATCCATTCCTGGTCCTGCCGCTCGATGTCCCAGTACCAGATGCCGTCGAGCGAGCCGGCCTGGAGGAACTCGAAGATCGCCGGGTCGCTGCGGACCAGCGCGTAGAGTTCCTCCTTCAGGTAGTGCTCGTCCCGGCTCATGTGGAGTCCGCCGCCCGGTCGGGGCGATCGGCCCGCTCCAGGTTCCGGATGTACTCGTCCCGCCGCTCCGGCGCGATGATGGGCGGACACTCGCCATTGCGGGCGAAGACGCAGGCCGTCAGCAGCCGCGCCATGCGGCCGTTGCCGTCCTGGAACGGGTGCATCCACCGCTGGGCGCGCTCGCGGTGGCGGGCTGAGCCCCGCCGCTCCGCGTCCGGGGGCAGATCCTCGATCGGCTGCCAGATCGCCTCGGGCGGCTTCCCGTCGGCCATACGTGCAGCGTAGCACGCCGGCCCGATACGTCAACCGAAGGTCCATCCCCTCCGCGAGGGACGCCAGCCCGGAAGCGAGCTCGGAAGCCCGGCGCGGGGGCTGCTTCGGAGTTACACTTCCGAGTAATGGATCTCGCCGAGGCGCTGCGCAATCCGGAAGGCAGGACGCTGGAATTCAAGCGGGACCTTTCCTCGCCGGACCGGTTGCTGCGCACGGTCGTCGCCTTCGCCAACACGTCCGGCGGTGTCATCCTCATCGGGGTCGAAGACGTTGCGCAATGACTTCATCCTCGTGCGTTCCGGCGACAAGCGAGTGCGGCGGCCAGCCGGGTGCGTCGGTGCGTGGCTTCCACTCTCTCACTGCGACGTGGTTCGAGCGGCGGTTCGCCGCCCCGACCCCTGCGCAGCTCGAGGCGTGGCCGCGGATCCGCGCCGGCGGCGACGTGCTGATCTCCGCGCCGACCGGGTCCGGCAAGACCCTCGCCGCGTTTCTGAGCTGCCTCGACCGGCTCGTGGCCCTCGCCGCGCGCGGTGCCCTCGAGGACCGCACGGCGGTCGTCTACGTCTCTCCGCTCAAGGCGCTCAGCAGCGACGTCCACCGGAATCTGCGGGCGCCGCTCGGCGAAATCGCGGAGCTGGCCGCGGCGGAGGGCCGGCCGTATCCGGAGATCCGCGCCGCGATCCGGACCGGCGACACGCCCACCTGGGACCGCGAGCAGATGGTGCGGCGCCCGCCGCACGTCGTCGTCACGACGCCGGAGTCGCTGTTCATCCTGCTGACCGCGGAGCGGAGCCGCCGCATGCTCTCGACGGCCGGGACGGTCATCGTCGACGAGATCCACGCCCTCATCGACGACAAGCGGGGCTCGCACCTCGCACTGAGCCTCGCCCGGCTCGACGACCTGGTCGTGAAGTCCGGGGGCGCGAAGCCGCAGCGGATAGGGCTGTCCGCGACGGTCAAGCCCATCTCGGAGGTGGCGCGATTCCTGACCGGGCCCGCGGATGCCCGGTCGGGAGAGGCCGGCTCGGCCACCGGAGAGGGGAAGCGGGTGGTTCCGGACCCGGCGGTCGCAGGTTCGTCCAACGGGTCCGGCAACGCATGGCCTCCGGTCGCGATCGTCGATTCCGGTCACCGCCGCGAGCTCGATCTGGCGGTGGAGGTGCCCCAGGAGGAGCTCGGCGTCGTCGCCACCAACGAGATGTGGGGCGGGATCTACGACCGCATCTCCGAACTCGCCCGCGCCCACCGCACCACCATCGTCTTCGTCAACACCCGGCGCCTCTCGGAACGCGTCGCCCATCACCTCGCGGAACGGCTCGGCGAGGATGCGGTGGCGGCGCATCACGGCAGCCTGTCGCGGCAGCTGCGCCAGACGGCCGAGGCGGCGCTCAAGGAGGGCCGGCTGCGCGCCGTGGTCGCCACCGCGTCGCTGGAACTGGGGATCGACGTGGGATCGGTCGACCTGGTGTGCCAGATCGGCACGCCGCGCTCGATCGCGGTGGCGCTGCAGCGGGTCGGGCGCTCCGGCCACAAGGTGGACCGGGCGTTCGTGCCGAAGGGCCGGTTCTTCGCGACCACGCGCGACGAGCTGGTCGAGTGCGCCGCCCTCGTGCGTGCGATCCGGCGCGGTCTGCTCGACGAACGCCGGCTGCGGCCGTGGCCGCGCGACGTGCTGGCCCAGCAGATCGTCGCCGCCGCCGCGACCGGGGACTGGCGCGAGGACGACCTGTTCGCGCTGGTGCGGAGCACCGCGCCGTACCGTGATCTGCCGCGCGCCGAGTTCGACGCGGTCGTGGCGATGCTGTCGGACGGGGTCGCGTCGCCCCGCGGCCGGCACGGGACGTGGCTGCACCGCGACCGGGTCAACGGCGTCGTGCGCGGCCGGCGGGGCGCGCGGCTCGCGGCCGTCACGTCGGGCGGCGCGATTCCCGACAACGCCAACTACCTGGTCGTCGCCGAGCCGGAGGGGACGACGGTCGGCACCGTCGACGAGGACTTCGCGGTCGAGAGCATGGCCGGCGACATCTTCCTGCTGGGGACGACGTCGTGGCGCATCCGCCGCATCGAGTCCGGACGCGTGCGGGTCGAGGATGCGCACGGCGCGGCGCCGTCGGTCCCGTTCTGGCTCGGGGAGGCGCCCGGACGGACGCGCGAACTGTCGGACGAGGTGTCGGACGTGCGGGAACGGGCGGCGGCCGACGATGCGCAGCGCGGCGATCACGATGCGGTCGCGTTCCTGATGCAGGAGTGCGGCCTCGACCGGTCCGGGGCGGAGCAGGCGACGGCCTACCTCCGGGCCGGCGCCGCCGCGCTCGGCGCCGTGCCGTCGGGACGGACGCTGGTGGCCGAGCGGTTCTTCGACGAGGGGGGCGGCATGCAGCTCGTGCTCCACGCCCCGCTCGGGGCGCGCATCAACCGCGCGTGGGGCCTGGCCCTCCGCAAGCGGTTCTGCCGCAGCTTCAACGTCGAGCTGCAGGCGGCGGCGACGGACAACGGCATCGTGATCTCCCTCTCCGAACAGCACAGCTTTCCGTTGGAGGTCGTGTTCCGCTTCCTGCATCCCGAGACGGTCGAGGAGGTGCTGACCCAGGCGATGCTGCCGGCGCCGATGTTCGGGACGCGCTGGCGGTGGAACGCGTCGCGGGCGCTGGCCGTGCTCCGCTTCGCCGGCGGACGCAAGGTGCCGCCGCCGATCCTGCGGATGCGTTCGGACGACCTGCTGGCGGCGGTGTTTCCGGACCAGGTGGCGTGCCAGGAGAACCTGACCGGCGACATCCGGATCCCCGATCATCCGCTGGTCGACGAGACCATCCGCGACTGCCTGCACGAGGCGATGGACCTCGACGGGCTGCGGGCGGTCATCGCGGGCATCGAGCGGGGGACGATCGCGACACGGGCCGTCGAAACCGCCGAGCCGTCGCCGCTCGGACACGAGATCCTGAACGCCAATCCGTACGCCTTTCTCGACGACGCGCCGCTGGAGGAGCGCCGGGCGCGGGCGGTGCAGCTCCGCCGCACGCTGGGCGACGACGGCGGCGGGATCGGGGCGCTGGACCCCGAGGCGATCGCGGATGTCGCAGCCGAGTCCTGGCCGGTGGTGCGCGATCCCGAGGAACTGCACGATGCGCTGCTGACGCTGGTGCTCGTGCCGCCGCGCGACGAGTGGCGGGTGTGGTTCGCGCGGCTGGTCGAGACCCGCCGGGCGGCGTCCCTGCGGGCCGGCGGCAAGGTCTTCTGGATGGCGGCCGAGCGTTCCCGGACGGCGCTGCTCGTGCATGCGGACGGCCGGGTCGAGCCGCAGGTGCCGGAGGTCGATCAACCGACGCCTGACGGCGCCGACGCGGCGGTGACGGAGGTGCTGCGGGGTTGGCTCGATTCCAGCGGCCCGCTCCGCGCGGCGGATCTGGCGGCGCTGTTCGCCGTGCCGGCCGAGCGCGTGGCGGCCGGGCTGGCCCGCCTGGAGGGCGAGGGGCAGGTGTTGCGCGGGCGCTTCACGGCCGCGGCCCGCGGCGAGGAGGCCGCGATCGAGTGGTGCAACCGGCGCGTGCTCGCCCGCATCCACCGGTTGACGCTGGGGCGTCTGCGCCGGGAGATCGCCCCGGTGTCGTCCGCGGACCTCGTGCGCTTCCTGGTCCGCTGGCAGCGCCTCGCGGCGGGGACCCGCCTGCACGGCGCGAGCGGGCTGCTGCAGGTCGTCCGGCAGCTCCAGGGCTGCGAGGTCTCGGCCGCGGCATGGGAACGCCACGTGCTGCCCGCACGCGTCGAAGGCTACGAACCGGACCTGCTGGATCAGCTCTGCCTCTCCGGCGAGATGATGTGGGGACGCCTGTCGCCGCACCCGGCCTTCGAGGGGGCGGAGGGCGGTGCGGAGAGCGAGCGCAACGCGGCTCGCCGGCGGCGCGTGCGGCCGACCCGCGTCGCGCCGGTCGCGCTCTTTCTGCGCGAAGACCTGGAATGGCTGATGCCGCCCGCGGATGACGAGACCGGCGCCGGCGGGGAGCCGGGCTGCGTTCTCTCCCATCCGGCCGAGGCGGTGTTCGATGCGCTCCGCCGTCGCGGGGCGTCGTTCCTGCGCGAGCTGGTCACCGAGACCGGCCGCCTCGCGAGCGAGGTGGAGGACGGGTTGTGGGAGCTCGTGGCGGCGGGGCTGGTCACCGCCGACGGCTTCGACAACCTGCGCGCCCTGATCGATCCGAAGCGGCGCCGCGGCGAGGGACGGTTCCGGGCCGCGCGTCCGCGCCACGCGGCGGGTCGGTGGGCGCTGCTGGCGCCGGCGGCGGGGGAGGGCGCGGCGCCCACCGGCGACGGTCGCCGGCAGGAGCGGGCGGATGCCTTCGCCCGCCAGTTGCTGGAGCGCTGGGGCGTAGTGTTCCGGGACCTCGTGCGGCGCGAGTCGCTCATGCCGCCGTGGCGCGACGTGCTCGGCGCCCTGCGGCGCATGGAGGCGCGCGGCGAGGTGCGCGGAGGCCGGTTCGTCTCCGGTTTCGTCGGCGAGCAGTTCGCGCGTCCGGACGCCGTCGAGCTGCTCCGGATCGTGCGCCGGGACGGGGACCGCGAGCAGGCCGTGCGGGTCGCCGCCGCCGATCCGCTGAACCTGGCCGGCATCGTGACGCCGGGACCGCGCGTCAGCGCGCTGTCCGGTGAGGTGGTCGATCTCCTGCAGACGCCCGTTCCGCTCGCCGGCGCCGCATCGTGACTGCGGCCTGCACGACGGCATGGCGGCGCATCGGGTAGAGTGGGCAGCATGCGTCCGCTCGTCCTGCCCGTGGTGCGTCCAGCCGTCGCCGCGATTCTCCTGATGATCGCGACCGCGTCGGTCCTCGCGCGGCCCGTCCAGCCGCCCGCGCAGAGGGGAGGGCACCCGGACGGCTCGTCCCGGACGCCGGCCGTGCCGCCCGGCGCGCTGCGCGTCGTCAAGGTGGCGTGGCACAAGGGGCGGGCCGCCGTCTGCGCCGAGGAGCCGGGCGAACCCATGGACCGGGGAGGACGGCCGGTCCCCCGGACCCGCGTCTGGGTGCGGGACGGCACGGCCACCCGGCCGGTGGCGCTCGGCCCGGGCGCCTGCGACCCGGCCTGGTCGCCGGACGGACACCGACTGGCCGTCGTCGCGCCGGACGGCCTCTGGGTGCTGACGGCCGACCTCCGCAGGACGACCCATCTCGTCGACGTGCGCCGCGCGGACGGGTCTCCCGGCGGCTTCGAGCACCGTGCGCTCAGCCGGCCGCAGTGGGCGCCCGACGCGTCGGCCGTTGCGTTCGTCGTCTCGAACGGCCGGACGGCGTGGGTCGAGGTCGTGGACGCGCGCACCGGGGCGCGACGCTACGTATCGGACCTGGAAACGTACGAGTTCGCGTGGGAGGCTGATTCGCGCTCCCTGCGCTCGGGATCAAGCGTGGTTCGGCTCCCGTGAGCCGTCGGGTCGGGTCCCCGGCGCCATCGCCGGACGGTCTGGCGCAATCGCGGCGACGAGGGAGCGCAGTTGCCGGAGCGCGCCGCCCGGCGTGATACGCTTTCCTCATGGTTGCGCGCCGTCGAGATCGGCTTCGCCAAGGTCGAGCAGCGGATCGAGAGGCTGGAGCGCGCCATCCTGCCGTCCGGCGAGCCCGTCCCCGGCGACGAATAAGAGCTGCGGTCACTCCGCCCGCCTCCGTGGGATGAGCGCCGACCAGCGACCCGCGCGCGAGTGGCGGCCGGCGACTCGGTGATCGCCTTGAGGATGTACAGATGTCACCTACCATGACGCGCCATTCTCTGTTGATGCTGCTCGTGTCGTTCGGCGCCGCCGGGGGGGCTGCGGCGCAGGAACCGGTGTCGCTCGACACGCGGGCGATCGTCGAGTATCTCGCCGCCGACGAACTCGAAGGACGGCTGACCGGGTCGCCGGGCATCCGCATGGCGGCCGACTACATCATCGAACGGCTCGAGGCAATCGGGGCGGAGCCGCTGCCGGGAGTGGGCGGGTTCCGGCAGGCGTTCTCCTATACCTCGGGGGTAACCGATACCGGAACGAGGCTCGAGGTCGCCGGTGGCGACGGGACGCCGCTGTCGTGGTCGAGCGGCGACGGCCCGTCCGTTCGCGCACTGTCCTTCTCGGAAACCGGGCGCGCCGAAGGCCGCCTCGTCTTCGCCGGGTACGGCCTGTCGGTGCCGGAGACGGACGACTTCGGCTACGACAGCTACGCCACGCTGGACGTCACGGACAGGATCGTCGTCGTGTTCCGCTACTTCCCCGAGGACACGGAGGGAGATCTGCGCGCGACACTGGCGCGCTACGCCGGGCTGCGCTACAAGGCGCTGGCCGCCCGCGAGCGGGGCGCCGCGGGGCTCATCGTCGTCACCGGTCCGCGTTCGCCCAACGCCGGCGCCCTGGTCCCGCTGGCCTTCGACACCGCGGTCAGCGACTCCGGCATCGTGGCCGCCACGGTCGACGGCGATCTGGGCGCGGCGCTCATCGAGAGCGCCGGCGAATCCATCGAAGCGGTGCAGGCGTCGCTGGACACGGCCAATCCCCACGTCACCGGCTTCGATCTCCCGCTGGAGGGGAGACTCGAGGTGCAACTCGAGAGACAGGAGGCCACCGGATACAACGTCATCGGCTACCTGCCGCCGACCGGCGCCGCGGCGCTCGACAAGCCGTACGTGATGCTCGGCGCCCACTACGACCACCTGGGCCACGGGCGCGGCGGCGATTCACTGGCCCGCGGCGACGAGGCCGGACGGATCCACAACGGCGCCGACGACAACGCGTCGGGCGTGGCGGCGGTCCTGGCCGCCGGCGCCGGGCTGGCCGGCGCCGGGCGCGGCAGGGGGATCATCCTCGCGTTCTGGTCGGGGGAGGAGCTCGGACTGCTCGGATCGACCGACTTCGTCGAACAGGCGCCGGTGCCGATGGATCGGATCGCCGCCTACCTCAACTTCGACATGGTCGGCCGGCTCCGCGACAACACGCTCAACCTGCAGGCGGTCGGCAGCAGCTCCATCTGGACCGGTCTGGCCGAGGAGCTGAACGGGCCGGTCGGGCTGAACCTGACGTTCGTCGCCGATCCGTATCTGCCGACCGACGTCCGGAGCCTCAACGCCTCGCACGTGCCGAGCCTGAACTTCTTCACCGGCAGCCACGAGGACTACCACCGGCCGACCGACGACGCCGGCACGCTCAACTACGACGGCCTCGACCGCATCGTGGAGCTCGCGACGGCGGTGACCGCGAATCTCGTGACCCGACCGGACGCGCCTGACTACATTCGGGTGCAGGAGGTGCAGCAGCGCGGCGGGGCCACGATGCGCATCTTCACCGGCACCATTCCCGACTACACCCAGGAGGCCGAGGGCCTCGCGCTGTCCGGCGTCGTCGGGGGCGGCCCGGCCGAGGCGGCCGGCCTGCGGGGCGGCGACGTCATCGTCGGCCTCGCCGGGCGGACCGTCACCAACGTCTACGACTACATGTATGCGTTGGACCTGCTGAAGGTGGGCGAGCCGACTGAGGTCGTCTTCATCCGCGGCGGCGAGCGGATGAAGACCGAGTTGACTCCGCGCGTGCGGGACTAGAAGCAGACGTTCGAACATTGGTGTCGAAGCCGCGTGCGGTGGCGGTCGACGATTGGACCGGCATGCACCGAACGCGTAAGGTTGTCGATCTCTTCACGGGCATCCGCAAACCTGCCGTCGGGCAGTAGCTCCTCGAAGTCGACTGGGAGTCGATCGCGATCCCAGACGGGCTCGGATGGCATGCCGACGCAAATCGCGTCTGTGACCGCGCACAGCACGAGCGGCGCTCCGTCGTCCGGCGGCAACGTCCTGGCCTCGCACATCCGAAACCGATCGGTGATCTCCGACGCGAGGCCGCTCAGGAGCGGCGACTTCTCGCTCAGCTTCATGAACTGGTCGGTGACGTAGTCGTACAGGGTCGAAATCCGCTGGACGCCGTCGACCACCTCCCAGTTGTCGTCCACATCCGCTGCAACGTAGCAGACCGGAATCGGAATCCGCAGCAACAGGGACTCGATCAACCGGCTCTTGTTGACCGGCTTCCAGATACCCCGCATCCGCTGAAAATCGGGCGCCAGATCGATCTAGGCGTGTCTGATGCGCTCCACGAGTTGATCGACCAGGGCCTGGACCGTGCGAACCTTGATCTTCGACGGATCGAAAGGCTCCTTGATGACGGCGTCCGGATCGTCCCGTTCCTCCTCGACACCGCTATCCGGTTCGACATCGTCTTCTTCAGGTGGCGGCAGGCGATCTTCACCGGCATCGCCGGGTTCGACCTCGACGGGCTCGGACGGCGGTCGGGCGTCGTAGTCGTCCCGCGGCGCGTCTGAAGGAGGCGCGATCGCGGCGATGAACTCCTCGGGCTGACCGATGCGGAACACCGTGCGCGGCGAGCCGAGCGTGCGCTGGAACGACTCGCCGAAGCTCGATCGACGGAGCGGTGTTTCGGCCCAGTTGACGGCGCGGCGATTCCGATAACGGCACCCGTCGTCGCCCCGGAAGGCGACACAGGGGCCGACGATGCGACCGTATCGCAAGGAGTCGCGGTCGGCGGCCGGAGTGACTACGTAGTCGCCTTCATCCATTTCCAGACGAAATGCCGCGAGCTGGCCGATCTCGTTGGCGATCCGGCCGGCAGGGGCCTCTGGGTACTCCAGTTCGTAGACCTTCCGAAGTTGGTCGCGAGTGTCGACGGACGACAGATCGAACCATCCCACGGCGGCATAGCCGCCGGAGAGGAAATGGTCTGTGTACTTGCCGCCATCGGCGCGGACGACCCAAACGCCCGGAACCGTCGTCCCCGATTCAGCGTCGGAGACCACCGCTGAGGCAGGCCTCTGCTGGCGTGCATCAGGTCCGGATTCATGGCCACTGGGTGCTGTGTGATCGCTTGGGCGCCAACAAGCTGCCACGGCGCCGTGCGTACTCCTACCCGAAGTAGTCGGGCTCGTTGCCCGGCTTCCACTTGATGTTGCAGCCGATGCTCGGCTTCTGGTCGCCGGCGGGCGCCTGGCCGGCGAGGACGGTGTCGACCGCCGCGCGCAGGTCGCGGCCGGTCACCGGCGTGTCGTTCTCGGGGCGACTGTCGTCAAACTGTCCCCGGTAGACGAGGCGCAGATCCGCGTCGAAGACGTAGAAGTCGGGGGTGCACGCGGCGCGGTACGCCCTGGCGACTTCCTGGGTGGCGTCGATCAGGTAGGGAAAGGCGTAACCGAACTCGGCCACGTCGCGGACCATCGCCTCGCGGCCGTCCTCCGGGTGCGTCTCGGGGTCGTTCGGGTTGATGCCGATGACGGCGACCTCGCGCGTCGCGTACTCGTGCGCGAACTCCGCCAGCGCCGTCTTCAGGTGCTTCACGTACGAGCAGTGGTTGCACATGAAGACGACCACGGTGGCCGGCGCGCCGGCGAACTCCGCCAGCGCGACCGGGTTGCCGCAGGCGTCGGGCAGCGTGAAGTCGGGCGCGCACGTCCCGAGATCCAGCATCGTCGACGGGGTCAGGACCATGTGCTACGTCCTTCAGTCACGCCACCCGCCGCGGACCCCACCGTTGCCGCTTCTTCCGTCCGAATCAGAAAGGCTCCGACTGCGCGCCTTCCTGGAACGCCCAGAGGCGGTTGCGGGTCAGGATGTAGAGCACCCCGTCGTTGGTGACCGGCGTGCAGTACACGGCGGCGCCGAGGTTGTACTCCCCGATGACCTCCATCTCCCTGCCGGCCCGCAGCACGACCACGTCGCCGTCCTCGTCGCCGAGGAAGACCTTGCCGTCGACCACGAAGGGCGAGCCCCAGACGGCGGCGAAGGTGTCGTAGGTCCAGAAGTGCTCCCCGGTCTGCGGATCGAGCGCGTGCAGGAAGCCGGAGAGGCTGGAGATGTAGAGCACGCCGTCCGCGATCGCGGCGGTCGACATGGTGCGGTAGAAGTCCTCGCCGCCGCGGTGCCAGACCACGTGCGTATCGGTCACGTCACCGGTTCCGGTGGCGTCGATCACGTAGAAGTGGCCGGGCGCCTCGCCGTGCTCCGGGTCCTGCCCGACCCCGATGTAGACCTTGTCGTCGTAGACCACCGGCGTCGCCAGGATGTTGTTGCGCGTCCCGCGTCCGCCGAGGATCCACTCGGAGTCCTTCGGGTTGCAGTCGAACTGCCAGATGAGCTCGCCGGTTTCGGCGTCGAGGGCGTAGACGACGCCGTTGCCGCCGGGGAAGATGACCTGCCCGCGGCCGTCGATCTCGGCGTAGGCAGGGTTCGTCCAGGCGCCGTGCAGGACGTTCTCGCCGACCGGGTTGCTCTCCCACAGCAGCTCGCCGGTGTTCTTGTCGAGCGCGATGAAGTCGGGAGAGAAGGGCGACGGGATGTTGACGTGCCCCTCGTCGACGCCGTTGCTCGTCACCGTGTAGAGGACGTCGCCGATGACGAGCGGCGACCCGGTGGCGAGGTTGTGCGGGAAGACGTCGAGCTCGCTGATCATGTCGTACGACCAGATGACGTCGCCCGCCAGCGGACCGGTCTCGATCTCGTCCAGGAACGGGCCGTCGTTGCCGTCGGCCAGTCCCTTGGCGTCCAGACAGACGACGTGCGCCTCGTTCGAGACGTAGTAGATCCGGTCGCCCTCCATGAAGGCGGTGGAGCAGACGCCCTGCAGCGGCCAGTCGTTCACGCGGCCGGACGACAGCTTCGGGTGCACCATCTGCCAGATGAAGTCGCCGGTGGCCGCGTCGAACGCCATGACGACGCCCTTGTCGCCCTCGATGGACGGGTCGCGGCGTCCCTCGTTGTTGGTGCCGACGTAGACCCGGCCGCCGGCGACGACCGGGCCGCCGTAGGCCTGCGAGCCGACCGGCTGCGACCAGAGCACGTTCATGCCGGTGTCGACGTCCCATGCGCTGACGATGCCGGTGTCGTCCGACACCATGTTCCGGGACGGCGTGTTGCCGAACATCGCGACGTCCTGGGCCGCCGCGGTGGCGGTGACGGCCAGCAGGACGGCGGTGGCGAGAATCGGGGCCTGTCGAGTCATGGGTTCTCCATCACGCGGACGTTGTCGAAGTAGATGTCGATCGGCGAGTAGCCGATGAGGCCGGGGCTGCCCGCCCGCACCGGCTCGGGATCCTCCACCGTCACCGTCCAGTCGTCCGGCTCCGCCTCGTCGCGGGGCCAGACCTTGCCGCGGATCAGCGCCCGCTCGTCGTCGGTGTCGACGCGCAGCTTCAGGGTGTACCAGACGTTCGGTTCCCACGCGAACGGGAAACGCTCGGCCATGCGCAGCTCCGCCGCCCACGAGCGGACCTCGATCCGCTGGTGGTTGCCCTGCATGTCCATCGTGTAGCCGCTGTTGATCAGCCCGATGTCCGGCCGGCGGCGGCCCCGCTGCGTGGACATCACGTCGGCCTGCACGGTGTAGTTGGAAAGGTAGGACGGGCCGACGTAGATCGCGTGGCGGTGGATGCCGGTGCGGGAAGCTCCCTTGCGGAAGACCTGGTCGCCGTCCAGCTCGACAGCGGCCAGGCTGCCGCCCCCGCCGATCCAGTGGGGCGGGCGACCGTTCTCGAAGTTCTCGGTCCAGGGGAGCGGGGAGAAGATTCTGACCCGCGCCGCGGCGGAGACGTCGCCGGCGGTCGCGGTCACCTGCCCGGCCTGGTTGGTGGACTGCGGACTCGACTGGAACTCGCCGTTGACGCGCAGCCGCGATCCGGTCAGTCCGTCCAGGGTCCAGGACGTGTTCGGGGCGGACACCGGTTGTCCGTTCTCGTCGAACGCCAGCAGGCGGAAGTTGATGGTCTCGCCGGCGGCGGCGATTACCTCGGCCGGCACCACCTGCATCGTCGCCACCGTCCCGGTCGGCGCGGCCTCGCTGCCGAGCGCAGGGCTCGGGGCCGGCGCAGCCGTGAACGGGGCATCCGGGTCGCCGATGCAGTAGATGCCCGATTCGGCGGTGACGTACAGCCGTCCGTAGGCAGGGGCGAACGACCCGTAGATCTCGGCGTAGCGCCCGTCCGGCACCTCGAGCTCGTCATGGTCGAGGGCGGTCGGACCGTCGGGACCCGGCCGCAGGATGTGCACGTTGCCGTTGGTCTCGGTCAGGTAGAGCTTGCCGTCGGCCCAGACCGGCGACGACTTGCCGACGTTGCCGATGCTGTATTCCCACTGGACGGTCCCGCTGCCGGCGTCGAGGGCGACGAGGTTCGCGGAGTTGTCGATGACGTACAGGGTGCCGTCGTGGATGAGCGGCGAAGAGAAGCCCACGGCCAGGTCGTCGACGCGCCACAGCTCGCCGCTGGACGTGACGTCGCCGCTGCCGGTCGCGTCGATCGCCACCACCCGGCCCATCGTGCCCTGGTCGATGTTCTCCTCGCTGTGCGCGGCGTAGACGGTCGTGCCGTCGATGACCGGCGACACGTTGATGCCGCGCTGGCTCAGGTGGAACTCCCAGACCTTGACGCCGGTGCGCGCCTGGATGGCATAGATGTGCCCGTCGGCGTTGCCGTCGATGAGCAGCCGCCGGCCGTCGACGACGGCGACGATCGGGACCGACTGCGTGTTCATGTCGGCCGGCTGGCCGCCCGGCGTCGACACCCAGCGCACCCGGCCGGTCAGCTTGTCGAACGCCGCGTAGCGGTGTCGCGGGGGACCCCCGAGACTGCCCCAGGCCGAGCCGATCACGCTGAGAATCAGCCGATCCTCGTCGATGATCGGCGTCGATGTCCGCCCCCCGTAACCGGACGCGCGGCCCAGGTCCTCCGCCATGCGCCAGCTCCACACGATGTCGCCGTCGCGGTCGAAGCAGTGCAGGTGGCCGTCGACGTTCAGCGCGTAGAGGTGCCCGGTTTCGGGATCTCCTGTAACGCTTCCCCAGCCGACCCGGTTGAACGGGACCGTGGTGTTGAGGACGCTGAAGGTATGCTCCCACAGCTTCGAGCCGTCCTCGGCGTTCCAGCAGGTGACGATCTCCTTCTTCTCGACGCCGTCGCCGGTGCGGCCGTTGGCGCACACGCGTCCGTCGAAGACGGCGGGCGTCGAGCGGGCGATGTACTCCTGGAACCAGATCAGGTTCTCGCCCTCCGGCGACCAGCTCGACACGAGCCCGGTCTGATCCGAGACGCCGGTCTGCAGCCGGCCGCGCCAGCTCGGCCAGTCCTGGGCGGCGGCGGCGGCGGCCAGGAACACGAGGCATGGAACGAGGACGGCCACGCGCAGGGCAGCGCCGTGAGCAGTCTTGGTCATCCGGCAATCCTTCATGGGTGTGGATTATTCGATCTTCGGCGAGGGGAGATTTTACCACGCCGCCCCGCCCGCGCCTCCCGGCTGGCGCCGTGCACGCCGCCCGTCCGCCGTCGCCTTGACCGACCGATTCGGTCGCGTATACACTCCACCTTGACGTGAGACTGAGACTCATTCTCGGACGCTGTCGTCCTCGTCGGGCGGTCCGCTTCCCGGGGGGCGGATCGGTGAGCGTCTTCGACCGGATGAAGGCGCGCTGGGGCGTCGGCTTCCGGGGCATGGTCGCCATCCTCCTGGCCTTCTCCCTCGCCGGAACGACCACGGTGCAGTTGAAAGGGCCGGTGACGGCGCTCATCATGCCCGCGACGGCGCCCGGCTGGGTGCAGTGGGCGGTGTATCTGATCGTGATGCTGCCTGTCTACCAGGTACTGCTGCTCGCCTACGGTACGCTCCTCGGGCAGTTCGACTTCTTCTGGGGCAAGTTCAAGGCGGTCGGCCGTCTGGTCAGCGGGCGCGCGGCCGGCGCTTCGGGTTGACCGTCTCCGTGTGCGGCTGACCGGCTCCCTCACGCGAACACGCGCTCGACGGCCCAGATCACCCCGATCAGCGCGATGCCGGCGGACGCCGGCACCACCAGCCGCGGCCGGTACCACGGCTCGGTTCGGAACCAGCCGCACGTCAGCGCGGCGCCCGCGATCACCGCGAGCTGGCCCAGTTCGATGCCGGCGTTGAAGCTGACCAGCGCGAGCAGGCGCTCCTGCTCGGGGAGCCCGAGCTCGCCGAGCACGCCGGCGAAGCCCAGCCCGTGCAGCAGGCCGAACCCGAAGACGACGGGCGGGCGCCAGCGGGTCATCCGGTCCGTCAGGACGTTCTCGACCGCCACGTAGACGATCGACAGCGCGATCAGCGGCTCGACCAGGCGCGGGGACAATGCCACGACACCGAGCGCCGCGAGGGTGAGCGTCGCGGCGTGGGCGACCGTGAACGCCGTCACCTGCCAGACGAGCGGCCGGAGGTGCGCACTCAGCAGGAACAGGCCGAGCACGAACAGGATGTGGTCGAGCCCTTCCGGCACGATGTGGACGAACCCGAGGCGCAGGTAGTCTCCCGCCACTGCGGCGCGGCCGGGCGGCGTGACCGGCGCGGTCAGATCCAGGGGATCGCTGCGGGCTCCGGCTTCGAGCACGGACCGCGCCTCGATGCCGCGCGCCGGGTCGAGAATCGTCAGGTGGACCTCGCCGAACGCCCGGGACGCGAAGAACCCGACGGTGCCGGCCCCCTCCGGGACCGCGCCGCCGAGCCGTGCGGTCAGTCCCAGCACGGTCGGGATCGCGGCCTCGGTCGCGCGGGGGGTGCCGTGATCGGGGAACGAGACGCTGAACGGTACCGGGTCGCCGTCGAACCGGACGCGCACGCGCCGCTCGAACAGCCGGCGCAGCCGGGCGACGCGCGTCTCGAACTCGTCCGCGGAGAGGCTCTCCAGGGCCGCGGCCAGCGCCGCGTCGTCGGTGTCGAGGGGGGCGCCGAGCGCGAGGGCGTCGAGGTCGTAGATCAGGTCGGCCTCGAAGCGGCCGTCGCCGCGGAGCGTCAGCGTTACTTCCGTGAACGCCAGCGGGTGCGCGCCGGCCGCGGTCGTACCGGCCGGAAGCAGGGCGCCGGCGAGCAGGGCGGCCGAGGCGAGCGCGAGGGGTCCACGGCGCACGGGATCACAGCGGCCCGACGGCCCAGGGACCCGTCACCGCGAACGTGATCCCCGGCGTCTGCGCGTTGAAGAACAGCCAGCGGCCGTCCGGGTCGTAGGTCGCGCCGGCGAACTCGCGGGCGCGGAAGTCGCCGGAGATGCCGTTCTTCTCGCCGCCGAGAACGACGTCGTTCCTGGCGAAGGGGAATATCTCGCCGTCCACGGTGAGGCCCCGGAGGAAGTTGTCCGTGTCGCCGTCCTCGCAGAGCACGAGACCGCCGCCCGGGCTCACGCAGAGGTTGTCCGGCATGTCGAGCACGTCCTTGCCCGGCGACTCGTAGATCAGCCGCAGCCGCTCGCGGCCCGGGTCGTACTCCCAGACCTGGCCCGCCTCGGCGTCGCCGCCGGTGGTCGACACGACGTAGATGCGGCCGTCGCCGTACCAGGTTCCCTCGAGCCGCGCGAACGTCGCGCCGCCGCCGGCGAGTCCCTGCCGGAAGACGCTGTCCGGGCCGATCTCGGCCGGATCGGGATCCGCGACCGGCGCCCACGACACCGGTCGCCAGACCTTCGAGGTCTGGCCGCTGCGCAGGTCGGCTCGGGGCGCGTCGGCGATGGCGAGCATCTCCAGTCGGCCGCCGGCTCGCAGGTTGCCGGCCTCGGCCGGCAGGAACCGATAGAAGCCGCCGGCCTCCTGATCCTCCGTTTCGTACACGATTCCCGTCGCGGGATCGACCGACACCGCCTCGTGCACGAACCGGCCCATCGCGCGCAGGGGCTCCGCGGTCGCCGCGCCGTCGGCCGGAACTTCGAAGACGTACCCGTGCGGCTGCCGGTATGCGGGGATCGTCCACCGCTGGACGAGCGGGGGCGGCGCGTCCGGCCCGAGCACGGTTTCCTCGCACGTGAGCCACGATTCCCACGGCGTCGGACCGCCGGCGCAGTTGACGGCCGTGCCGGCGAGGCTGGCCCATGCCTCGAGGACCCTGCCGTTCGCCGTGTCGAACTCGATGGTCGTCGTGCCGCCCCCGCCGATCCGGTCGTACAGCGGTCGGTCGGCGAACGCTCCACCCGTCCGCACTTCGTGGTTGCGGACGAGGCGAATGCGGCTGCCGGTCGCGGCGAACGCGGCCATGCCGTCATGCAGTCCAGGCGTGGGACGTCCATCCGCCAGCGGGTCGCCGGTCCACCCGAACGTCAGGTAGCGGAAGCCCGCCGGGAGGTGCAGCAGCGGCAGGCCGGTCGTCTCGTCCCGAACCGGCTTCAGGGGGCCGTAGCCCGCCTCGTTCCGCGTTCGGGCGCCGGCCGGCGCCCGAACGCGAGCGGCGGCCGCGGCCCGGCCGGCGAGCGCGTGAAACGGAGCCGCGCTCAACGCAGCGCCGGTGAGGGACAGGAAGGTCCGACGGTCCACGCGAGGTGGCTTCACAGGCATGTCCCCAGTCTAGCCCACGGCGCCGGCCTCGCCGGCCTCCTTCGTGACGGGTTCCGTTGCGGCCGTCAGCGCCGCAGCTTGATCCGGTAGGGGCGGCCCCGCCGCAGGAAGTTGATCTGGGTGTCGCTGTCCGTCCCGACCTCCGCCAGGCCCGCCCCGGCGTCGTCGGCCGCGGTCACGTCGACGCCCGCGACGCGGTAGATGACGTCCCCCGGCTGCACGCCCGCGACCGCCGCGATGCCGCCGTCCTCGACCTCGACGACCAGTGCGCCGGCGCGGGTCTGCAGGTTGTCCGGCTCGGCGCGCTCGGCCAGCAGCGCCGTCGGCTCCGCGTCGCACAGCTCGAGGCCGAGGGTCGCCAGCTCGACGGTGGTTTCGACCGCGCATCGGTACAGCGCCGCCGCGGCCGGTTGGGCGCCGAACGAGGCGGGAGCGGGACCCGCTGCGGGAGCGCCGGCCGACGGGAGCATCGGCCCCACGCCGCCGGCCGCAACCATCCACGCAACCGCGCGACGCATGCGCATGACCGGAGAGTATACGCGGCCGGGCCGGCCTCGCGGCGTGACTCCGTGGCCGTCACCTTCGGCGGGCGGAGCCGAAGAAACGGCGCCAGCTCATCGCGAGACCGGTCCAGACCATGACGGCGGCGCCCAGGGATACGGCGCCGGCGATCGACTGCCCGATCACGCCGTACACCTCGCCGGTGTGCGCGAACCGCAACCAGCGGCGGATCCTGAAGCCGCGGCCGAAGGTCGGATAGCCGGCGCGCCCGACCAGCTCGCCGGTTGCCCGGTCGAACAGCAGGTCCTCGCTCTTCGACGGCTGGCGGCCCGTTCCGCGGTCGACCGCGACCACGACGGGGTCGTGCATCGACTCGGGAACGCTGATCGTGATCGTTCGCCATCCGGGCGTCTCGGCGGCGGCCTTCGCGGCCAGCGCCTGCAGCTCGACCAGCGGGGTCGCCGGGTCCGGCGCGACAGACGACCGGTCGCCCCGCGCGGTCGACGCCGGCCGCTGCGGGAACGTCGGCGGCGGCGGGACCTCCCCCACCAGCCGATGGACGAGGTCGGCGGCCCACTGATACGAGATCGTGGCGCCGCTGAAGACGATGACGGCGAGCGGAACCGCCGACCAGAAGCCGAGCACGCTGTGCCAGTTGAAATCGCGCGCCCGCCCCCCGAGGCCGCGGCGAAACCACAGCACGTGCCTCCAGGCGGCGCGGCTGCCGGTCGACGGCCACCAGAGGTAGAGCCCGCTGACGAGCAGAAACAGGAACCCGAGGTTGGCGGTCGCCACGAACGTCCGACCGATGATCCGATACTCCCCCTCGAGGGCGAACCACCGGTGCCAGTACATGACGCTCCGCAGGAAGCGCCGCGTCGCCGTGCCGCCGTCGCCCAGCCGCTCGCCGGTGAAGCGGTCGACGTAGACGGACGCTCCGTCGTCGAGCCGGAAGACCGCCGGCTCTCGCGGATCCCTCGGCAGGGCCACGGACGTGACGTCACCGGCGGGCTGCGCGCCGGTGACGCGCGCGATCAGCTCGTCAGGCCCCAGCGGGGCTGCGCCGGGGGCCGGCGGGTCGGCGCGGTAGCCGCGAAGCGCCCACCGGTTGAGCTGCGCCTCGTAGGTGAGGATCACGCCGGTCACCGCCATCATGAGAATCACGACGGCGGCGGTGACACCCACCGCCAGATGGATCCAGAAGATCGCCCTGCGCAGGGACATGTCCGGTCCGGATTCGGGACGGAACCCCGAGGCCGGGAGCCGTCCGACGGCCCCGCGTGCGGTTCCCGGCCGGGTCGGGGGGCTCGCGAGGCCTCGGCCCCCGGTCGGACGGCACCGCACGCGGCGTCGCGAACGCTCCCTACGGGTTGCGGTCGGAGTCTGTGGCCTGATCGGAGTCTGTGGCCTGATCGGAGTCTGTGGCCTGATCGGAGTCTGTGGCCTGATCGGAGTCTGTGGCCTGATCGGAGTCTGTGGCCTGATCGGAGTCTGTGGCCTGGGAGCCGGCGTCACCTCCCCCGTCGGAGTCGGTCCCGCCGGGGCAGGCCGCGGTCAGAGCGGCAGCCGCCGCGATGGAGCCGGCCGCGACCGCGCGCGAAAGAAACGAGCGGCGATCGCTGCGGACGGTGACGATGTCCGCGTCCGTCAGCGACGTCGGCGGTTCTTCACGCTTCGCGGTGGGCTCCCCGTTCTCCGGTTTCGGCATGAGATTCTCCTGGGTTGAAGATGAGAATGAGTCCCAGTATCGTAGTGACGCGCGGCATGGCTGTCAAGCCCTGACGCAAAACCCGGGACCGTCGGACGAGAACGAGAAGAGAGCACGATCGGTCCCCACGCACGGAGCGCTCACATGCTGACCGACCACACCAGGCCGGAACCGGCGGTCGACCGCGACTGGTACGCCTGGCTCATCCATCCGGTGCCGGCCGCGGAGTTCGAACGCGACTACTACGAGCAGCGGCTTCTTCACGTCCGGCGCGGGGCGTCCCCCTACTACGCCGAGCTGCTCTCGGCGGCCGACCTGGACGTCGTGCTGGGCACCCACGCGGCCAGTCATCGCGACATCAAGCTGGTCCGGGACGAGGGCGACGTCGCGCCCCGCGAGTACGCGAACGACGCCGGCAGGGTCCAGCCGCTCGAGGTCGCGAGGCACTTCGACGAAGGCGCGACCGTCATCTTCAACCAGCTCCATACGCGTGTGCCGACGCTGGCGCGGCTGTGTGCCGCGCTCGGGCGGCGCTTCTCGTCGCGGGTCCAGACCAACGTGTATCTCACGCCGCCCGACGCGCAGGGATTCGACCCGCACTGGGACACCCACGACGTCTTCGTGCTGCAGATCAGCGGCACGAAGCGCTGGTCGATCTACGACACCAAGGTGAGATTGCCGCTCCGGGGCCAGCGCTTCGAACGCGGCACGCCTCCCGGCGACGTCAGCGACGAGTTCGAGCTCGGCCCGGGCTCCGCCGTCTACCTTCCGCGCGGTCTGATGCACTCGGCCCGGTCGACGGATCAGGCGTCGTTGCACGTCACGCTCGGGCTCACGGCGTTCACGTGGGCCGAGTTCCTCGTAGAAAGCGTCACCGCGGCGGCGCTCGAGGAAGAAGCGCTGCGCCGGAACCTCCCGCGGGAGTTCGCCGGGAAGCGATTCCCCGCCGCCGAGCGGGAGCGTGTGTTCGGCGAGAAGCTGGCGATTGTGCAGTCGCGGTTCGATCCGGAGGTCGTGTGGCGCCGCTTCACGAACGAGGTCCTGGCCGCCGACGTCCCGCTGTTCACCGACCTGTTCAGCCAGCGGCTCCGCGGAGAAAGGCTGACGCCCCGCTCGCGGGTGCGGCGCCGTGTCGGGCTGCTCACCGAAGCCGTGATGGAGGGCGAGACGTGCCTCCTGCGGTTCTGTGGCCGGGAGCTCAGGCTGCCGGCCGGCGCGTGGCCGGCGCTGCAGTTCGCCGCGACGGTTGACGAGTTCGCCGTCCAGGATTTGCCCGACTGTCTGGATGCGGAGGGAAAGCTGACCCTGGTGACCCGGCTGGTCAGAGAGGGGGTTCTCCAGAGGAGCTCGGCCTAGAATCGCCTAGCGTTCCGCCTCACCGTGGTCGTCTGCCGGGCTTTACGACCGGGTCCGGCCGCCGTCGACGCGCACAGCGCTGAACGCCGGCGACGAACCGCCGCCGGCGCGCGCCGGGGAACGGGGTGCGCCTACGACTCCAGGACGGCGTGCAACGAGATCTCGGCGTTCATCAGCTTCGAGATCGGACAGCCGGTCTTCGCGCCGTTCGCCGTCTCGTCGAACGCAGCCTGGCTGATGCCGGGCACCCGGGCCGTGCACTCGAGGTGGATCTTCGTGACCGCGACTCCGCCCTCCACCGGCTCCAGCGTCACCGTGGCGGTGGTGCTGACGTGGTCCGGCGTGTTGCCGCCCTTCGCGAGCTCGTTCGACAGCGCCATGGAGAAGCAGCCGGCATGCGCCGCCGCGACGAGCTCCTCCGGATTCGTCCCCGGACTGCCCTCGAAGCGGGTGGCGAACGTGAACGCCGCGTCGGACAGGACGCCGCTGTTGGCCGAGATCGTCCCGCTGCCACCCTTCAGGTCGCCCTTCCAGACGGCCGATGCCTTGCTGTCCATGCTTCCTCCTGCTGCCCGCCCGCGGCCCGCGCGGCCCCGAGCCGGCATCGTCTTCGTCAACTGTGTGTGCGGTGCACCCGGAGCGCGGGAGCCGAAGTGCACTGGACTCTATATCGTCCGGTTCATGGGGCGCAACACCGGCGGGACGGCGTGCCGGGCGTGGTGCGGTTCATGTGTCGACATGACGCAATCGACCACCGAGCTCACCGCGATCATCGGCGCCGGTCTGGTGAACGCCGGCGTGCTGGTGGCTGTGGCGACTTTGCTCATGGGTGGGGTGCGGGCTCTGCGGGCCGATCTCCGGGCGACCCGGGCCCGCCGTCGACGGCCTCCGGATCGCGACACCCGGCGTGACGCGCTGACCGCCCTGGCCGGCCGCGCAGCCTGACCACCCTGTGATTGCCGTTGTCCGTGTGCGTCACATGCCCCAGACGGTGACCGGCGCGCCGCCGGCGCCGGCCGGCGTGTCGCGGCGGAAGATCTTCTCCTCCCACGTCCGGTCCGGCGCGCGGTCGAAGACGATCAGGTGGCCCGACTCCGCTTCGCAGCGGTCCATGCAGCCGCGCGTCTGCGCCAGCCCCTCCGCGATGGTCCGCTCCAGGTCCTTGTGCAGCACCTTGCACTCGACCGCGAACCTGCGGGTGCGCCCGCCCTGCGGCCACCGGATCAGCAGGTCCACGCGCCCGCGGCCCAGGGCGTACTCCCGCTCGATGAGGCCGCCGCCGTTCACCACCCTCTGCAGGAACGCCTGCAGCAGCAACTGCGGGCCTGCCTCCTGGTACCGCTCGAAGCGCTGCACCCAGTGCTCCGAGTGCTCCCGGAAGAACGTCTGGAACGCCGCGATCAGCCCCGCCGCGTCCAGGCCGCCGTCCGCGTCGACGAACCAGGCCATCCGTTGCGGCAGCCCCATCTGCACCGCGTGGTTCAGATGCCGCGGCACGACCTCCGCATAGATCGGGTTGGCGATGCGCGGCGTGCCCTCGGCGTCCAATGCCACCAGCCCCAGATCGTGGACGTAGGCCACGTCCTCCGCCGATCAGGCGGACTCCGACGCCCGGTCAGAATCGGCTCCACCACCCGTCGCACCCGCTCCTCGCGCAGCTTGTTCGCCAAGTCGTCGATGTGGGTGTCGCGGCGCAGGATCAGCCGCTCCTGCGCGTCCAGGACGTCGTCCGCGGTAATCGTGCGGGTGCGGTCGCGCCCGGTCTCGCTCTTGAAGCAGGCCTCCCGGCAGAGCGCGTTCACCAGCCACGGCTGGCCGGCCGAGCGCGTCAGGACGGCTTCGAGCGCCTTGTCCGTGAACGCCTGTCCGGTCTCTTCGGTGTGCCGGGCCAGCAGCGCCCGCGTCTCGGCCTCGGTGAAGTCGCCGAGGCGCAACGACTCGGACTTGATGTTGAACGCGCTGCCGCCGAGGACCAGGGCGTTCTGCGCGGTGGAGTAGATGCGGTAATCGCGCACGTCCCGCACCCCGCACAGGATGACGCTGTGGGGGAAGCGGCGGGGGCGGTCCGGGTATCCGGCGCGCAACTGCCGCAGCACGGACAGCAGCGTGTCGCCCACCAGGGTGTCGATCTCGTCGATCAGCAGCACCAGCGGTTGCGGATCGGCCAGGCACCAGCGCTCCAGCGACGCCCGCAACGCCCCCAGCGGCCCGGCCCGCTCCAGCGCGTCCGGCCAGACGTCCGCCAGCGCGTGGCGGTCCAGCGTCGCCCGCTCTTCCGACTCCAACTGGTAGAGGATGACGCGCATGGCCTCCGCGACGTTCTCCCGCGCCGCTTGCCCCGCCTCCACGGTCACGTAGATGCAACGGTAGTCGCCGCCTGCGTTCAGCAGGTCCCGCAGCGCCAGCAGCGCCGACGTCTTGCCCGTCTGCCGCGGGGCGTGGAGCACGAAGTAGCGCTCGTCGCGGACGAGGCCGAGCAGCTCGTCGAGATTCACGCGGTCGAGCGGCGGGATGTGATAGTGCCTGTCCCGGCGGATGGGGCCCTCGGTGTTGAAGAAGCGCATGATCGGATTGTCGCAGTGGACGGCGCCGATGTCAGTACGGGGTCTGCACGTGAAGCTCGTTACCTCCGGCGCCGCCCGAGGCGGCGTGGATCGCCAAGCCGCTGCCCGGCGCCGCGCTTCGGCGTTCCCCGTTTCGTAGACGATGACGCCATCGTCGATCGCTGCCTCGAACACGCCGAGAGCGGCGGTTTCCCTCTCCGCCAACATCCGCCGGTTGGCGCCCGGCACGTCTACTGACCGGTCTTTCTCGAAAGCTCTCCTCCGGCGTTGCTCTTCAGCCGCCTGACGTCATCGACCTATTTCACGACCAGCAGGTCCACGTCGCCGCCTTTCCGCATCTGCCGCCGCGCGGCGGATCCGAACAGGATCACCATGTCCGGTTCGGTGGCTTCCACGACCTTCCGGACGACGGCCCGCAGTTCGCGTTCGTCGGGCCCGCCGTTCCGGATCGTCCACGCCATCGTAGCGTCGGGCAGTTCATGCCACCGGGCCCGGGACACTCGATCATGGTTGTCGTCCGATGGCCGATATCTCCCTACAGTCGTCCGATGGCCGATATCTCCCTACACTTGCGGCCCCGCAACGCCTTCAACAGCACCGCCCGGGTCGCGCGGTCCCCGCGTAGTAGAGCCGGACATCTCGTCCAGCAGCCGGGCTGCATCCCACGACCGAGGCGGCACGGTCGCCACGAGGGTCTCGATCAGCACAGGTTGACCAGAAGAACCGCGTCCTGTCGCTGTCCGACGACGATGGCTGGGCCGCTGCATACCGGCACGACCGAACGCTTACGTTGCCAGTTTCGACGTATTCCCCGCGCAGCGAAGGGTGAGGCATCGGACGGACCTGCGTGCGGGCCAACCACTGGTGGACTCAATCCGTCGGTCGAACGGCTCTGCGAACGGGCTGGATTTGCTCGATGGCGCGGGTACCGAGGCGCCAAACGAGGACGCCGTTGATGGCGCCTTCGGCAGCGCTACCGGCAAGTGGCGCGAGCACACCGGCTCCAACCGCCTCGCCGGCCCCTCGCCCGACTTCCGTGATCATGTCCTGCAGCGGGCCGTCCTCCGCGAGGCTGTCGGTTGCCGTCACCGCGGTGTCGTCGCCGTATCGCCCTCCGATGCGTCCTGCACCGTCACCGCTACGACGGCACCCGTGTCCATGTCGACCCCGTGCTCCACCTTGTGCGCCAAGTGCGTCCGACCGTCCTTCATCTTCGTGATCTTTGCGTCCGGGTCCTGCGGGGACTGCCAGTCCTTGTTCGACGCCGTCTTGTCCTTCCGCGACCGGTCGAACCGCGCCAATTCCGCCCGCGTCGGCGTCGCTATCCCAGACGCCTCCGCCAACCCCTGCAGAAACGCGTCGTACGATTCTCCCGTGTCCCGACGCTCGATGCTGCGCATCGCCGCGTTCGCTTCCAACGTCGTCGCGTCAATGCCGATCGTCTTCCCCCGAACCAGGTCCGCCTCCGCCGCGCGCTCCAGCACCCACGTGAACACCGCCTCGTGCGTCTCGTCGTCGATCCGCCGGCGCGTCCGCGACAGCGTCGAGTGGTCCGGCGCCGCCTCCGTCAGGTCCAGGCCCAGAAACGACCGTAGACTCAGCGAATCGGCCACCCGCCACGCAATTCCCCGCTCCGACGACACGCCCTCGAAGAACCCGATGAACAGCAACCGGAAGTACCGCCCCGGCTGCAGACTCGGACGGCCCAGTCGTTCCGCGTAGAAGCTCGAGCACAACCTCTCCACGAAGGCGTCAAACCCGGACTCCTCCAGAATCCGGTTCAGCCGCTCGAAGAACGGATGTCCATCGCTCGTCGGAAGGTCCTCGCTGTGCACCCACATCGGCGGCGCCTGCCGCGCCGCCGGTCGCTTGCCCATCGCCATGCAGGCAGTGTAGGACACGCGGCGGGATCCGTCGAGTCCGCGCCCGACTTTTGCCACAGGCTGCCAGCAGATGGTCAGACCATGCCCCGTAGTCGTCGTGCACCACCATGGCGGCGTCCGCGACGCGCTCACCCGGCAGGTCGAGGAACTCCACCGACTGCGAGCCCCAGATTCGCCGCCAGTCGCTGCGATGGAACGCACACCGGTAGTGGTAGACGTCCTTGGTCTTCTCCGGCCACCTGTAATCGTGGGCGAGCACGTTCCGAAAGCCTCTGAACGGGAAGGCTGTTCTCCCTTCCGGAACCCTCAGCGGGTGGAAGGCGCGGATCGTGATGCCGTTCCGCAGGCGGAAACGCGTCTCGTCGAACTCCTCCAACTGCCACAGCAGCGACGTGAGGAACATGGTCTTGCCGCAGTGCGCGGTGCCCGCCAGCGCCACCTTGGTCATCTGAAGTCCGATCCCGTCTCCGTCAAGTCGCGGTTGCTCAGCGCGAAAGGAGTGACCCTGATGGGTGCTTCCGACTTCTACAGGTTCGTCGGGATGATCAGCATCGCGATCGCGCTGATCAGGATGCACACCACCGCCGCGATTCCGGTATACCCGAGCACGTCCCCGAACTTCAGGCGGGTGACGGTGAGGATGGGAATCGCCCAGAACGGCTGGATGAAGTTGGTCGTCGCATCGCCGTAGGCGTAGGCGAGCACCGTGGTGGTCGCGGATACCCCCAGCTCCTTAGCCGCCGGCAGCAGGTAGGGCGCCTCGATCAGCCACTTGGATCCGCCGGACGGCACGAAGAGGTTCACGAAGCCGGAATAGAAGTAGACCACCAGCGGGTAGGTCTCCTGGGTGGCGAACGTGACGAACAGCTCGCCGAGCCAGGCGCCGAGGCCGGTGTTGTTGATGACGCCGAAGATGCCCGCGTAGAAGGGGAACTGCAGGATGACGCCGGAGGCGGTCCGGGCGCCGTTGCCGAACGCGCGCACGAGGTTCGACGGCCGTCCCTGGAGCAGCAGCGCCGCCGCCAGGAAGACCGCGTTGTAGGCGTTGATGGTCCAGGTGGCGCCGAAACCGCGGGTGACGATGGAGTAGCCGAGGGGATAGCCGATCAGGATCGCGGCGAGGATCACCCAGCCGGGAAACGCTTCCATGCGGGCGGCCGGTGATTTCGGCGGCTGGTCCTCGGGGAGCGTCGGCATCATGCGGTCGATCTGGTCCGACGTCAGGGTCTGGACGTTCTGCCGCGGATGGAGCAGCATCACCGTCGCCAGGGCGACCGCGCCCAGGATGGCGATGAAGACGAGGTTGAACGGAATGAACAGGGTCTCGGTGACCGGGAGCACGCGGTCGATGACCGGCTCGCCGCTCGCCGGCTCCAGCAGCGGATTGCCGGGCGTGGCGAGAATCAGCGGCGCCGATCCCGACAGGCCGCCGTGCCAGATGGTGCAGATCCCGAGGTAGGCGGCCGCGATCACCACCCGGATGTCGGCCTTCGGGTTGCGCCGCGCGACGAACGGCACGAACAGGGCCGACGCCACCACGCTGAGCGCCCAGTTGAGATAGCCGGTGACCAGCGCGTAGGCGCCGATGAGGGCGATGGCCTGGACGGGCCGGTTGCGGTCCGGCAGGCAGGCCAGCCAGTCGAGGAACCGGTAGACCGGCCGGGACGAGACGCAGGCGTGCGCCGCGATCATGGCGATCGAGAACTGCATCCCCAGCTCGAGCAGCGCCCACATGCCGTCGCCCCAGGCGAGGACCGAGTCGTTGAGGCTCGCCCCGGCGCCGAACATGGCCAGCAGGATCGCCGCCACGGTCAGGAGCATGCAGACGACCCACGAGTCGGGAATCCAGCGCTGGGTGAACCGGCAGAGGCGATCGCCGAGATCGCCGACGACGGCGACGATCCCGCTGGTGCTGCTCTTCGACGGCGCAGACATCGGCCCGTCCGAATCCGATCAGGAGGCCTGCGCCTGCGGCTGCTTCGACAGCAGGAGCGCCCCGAGCGCGACCACCGACAGCAGCGCGGCGAGGTAGAACGCCGCCTCGTAGTCGCCGGAGGCGTCGAAGACGCGGCCTGCGATGACCGGTCCGACGATGCCGGCGACGCCCCACGCCGAGAAGAGCAGGCCGTAGTTCACTCCCATGTGCCGCGTGCCGTAGAAGTCGGCGCAGGTGGAGGCGAACACCGACAGCAGCGTGCCGTAGCAGTAGTAGATCACGGCGAGCAGCAGGTAGAAGAGGGCCACCTGTCCGGCGAAGAGGTGGAACAGGGGCAGCGCCGCGGCCGAGAGCGCCACCATCAGGCGCAACGTGTTCAGCCGGCCGAAGGTGTCGGACATCCAGCCCGACAGCACGCGCCCGCCGGTGTTGCCGACGGCGCCGATGGTCAGCCCCAGTCCCGCCGCCGCGCCCAGGCCGGCCGCTTCGCCCACCGGGACGAGCTGGCTGATCACCATCAGCCCGGCCGCGGCGCCCAGGCAGTAGGCGATCCAGAGCAGATAGAAGGTCGGGGTGCGGACCATCTGCGCCGTCGTGAAGTCGCGCGCCGCCACCGGCGTCGGCGCCTTCCGCGCCGCGCCCGCCGCCGGGGCCGGCGCGGCGGCCGGCGGCCGGTAACCCGCCGGGGGGTTCTTCAGGAGCCAAGCCGCCGCCAGCGTCATCACCAGGAAGATCAGCGCGGAGATCTGCATCGTCCCCTGCCAGCCGTAGCTCGGGATCAGCACCTCCCGGGCCAGCGGGCCGTAGATGCCGGACCCGGCGCCGTAGCCTCCCACCACCAGGCCGACCGCGAGGCCGCGCCGGTCGGGGAACCACTTGGAGCAGACCGGAATCGGGATGGCGTAGCCGAAGCCGTTGCCGGCGCCGGCGAGCGCCCCGAAGGTGACGTAGAGCCAGATGAGCGACTCGGTCTGGCTCGCCAGGAAGAAGCCGAGCGCGTAGAGGACGCCGCCGAACGCCGCGACCGGCCGCGGTCCGAAGCGGTCTTGCAGGAAGCCGGCCACGACGAACCAGGAGCCGACCGAGAGGATGGCGATGGTGAAGACCACCGAGACCTGGGTGCGGGTCCAGCCGAAGTCGGCGTCGAACGGGGCGACGAAGACGCTCCAGGCATAGATGACGCCGAGAGCCAGGTTCATCAGCACGCCGCCGATGAGCGGGAGCCAGCGGTTCGGCGATGAATCGGCGCCGGTCGGCGTGCCGGCGGTCGCGTCAGTCATTCGGGCGCTCCTCTCGTTTCGACGCCCGGCGGCGTCGCGATCCGGTTCCCGCCGCTGCGTACGAGTCGGCCGGCGCCTGTCCGCGGCGGGCCAGGGCGCCGGCCGACCACACATTCTACCCGCGTCCGGGTAGAATGGCGTCCGCGTCACGAGCCGACAGGAGAGATGATGACGAGACGTACGCGCATGATCGCCGTTTCGGGATTCACCGCCCTCGCCCTTGCCGTCGGTTTCTCCGGCGCCGGCGTCCACGCGCAGTCCGACGTGAGCGGCGTCTGGCGGATCGACCTCGACACCCAGACCGGCGAGCAGACCTGGACCGTCACCTTCGAGCAGAACGGCGCCGCCCTGGGCGGCGAGATCGACATGCACGACGGCGAAGGCGCCCTGCCTGTCGAAGGGTCGGTGGACGGTGGCCGGATCGAGTTCGTGTTCATCGTGCCGGACCTGGACGGCGACATGCCGATCAACCTGTCCGGCGAGATCGACGGCGCCGCCCTGGCGGGCGACGAGGGCCACTTCGTCTGGTACGGCTCCGGCGTCTGGACCGGAACGAAGCAGCGATAGCCGGGATTGGCCGAGCGTCAGCCGGGACCCCGACGACGCCCGCGTTCTGCCGGCGGTCGGCCTCCGCGCCCCCCAACGACACACGACGTCAATTTGCTAATCTCTCTCTCGACGGGGTGATGCACGGTAGACGGATGGAGGCCCCCGGTGAGAAATCCACCCCCCGAAGTCCCCCCCCCCCGGGCGGGGGGCGGGAGACCAGTGACGACACGACGGCGCCGCTGGTCGTCGACGTCGACGGCTCCCTGGTCGGCAGCGACCTGCTGATCGAGCCCGGCGGTGGTCCGCTGGACTATGTCCGGGCGTTGCGCCCGCACCAGTGGGTCAAGAACGTGCTCGTGCTGGCGCCCCTGGTTGCGGCCCACGAGACGCAGGGCGGGGCGTATCTGGTGGCGGCGGGGCCGTTCGCGGCGCTGTCGGCCTGCGCGTCGAGCGGGTACCTGCTGAACGATCTGCTCGACCTCCCGCACGACCGCCGGCACCGAACCAGGCGCCGGCGGCCGATGGCGGCGGGGCGGGTGCCGCTGCTGCCGATGATCCTCCTGAGCGCGGCGCTGGCGGCGGGCGGACTCGCCCTGGGTTTCACGCTCTCGGCCGCGGCGGGGCCGTACGTCCTCCTCTACCTCGTCGGGACGCTGGCCTACTCGCTGGTGCTCAAGCACAAGGTGTTCGTTGACGTCATCACCCTGGCCGTCCTCTACGCGGTGCGCGTCCTCGCCGGCGCGGCCGCCGCCGCGGTGACGCTGTCGCCCTGGTTCCTGGCGTTCTTCATGTTCACGTTCCTGGCCCTGGCCATCGTCAAGCGCCAGACCGAGCTGCAGGCGTTGCGGGAGTCCGGCGGCGCCGCGCCCGGCGGGCGCGCCTACTGCGCCGGAGACCTCCCGGTGCTGGCCGCCCTCGGCGCGGCCGGCGGCTTCGCCGCGGTGGTGGTGCTCGCCCTCTACATCCGGAGCCCGGAGGTGAACGTGCTCTACGCCCGGCCCGATCTCCTGTGGCTGGCCTGTCCGTTGCTGATCTACTGGCTGGGACGCATGACGCTGCTCGCCAACCGCGGGGCGGTCGACGACGACCCGGTGGTGTTCGCGCTGCGGGACCCGGCGAGCTGGCTGACCTGCCTCGGACTCCTGGCCGTGTTCGCCGCGGCGCTGTGATGGACGCATGGCCGCCGCTCCCGCTGCTTGCCCTGGACGGCGCCGCCACAGGCCGTGCGCTGCCGCCTCGGTCCGCGCCGCGTCGGCGGCTCGCGGCTCCCGCCCGGCGCGCCGCCGGAAGCGGTCTCGCCCGGCGCTTCGCGTTTCGGGAGCCGGCGGCGTGAAACTCTCCGGGTGGGGCCGGTATCCGGTGCTCGATTGCCGGCTGGAACGCCTGCGCCGGCGCGAGGACCTGCCCGGCCATCTACGGCGCGGCGCCACCCTGATTGCGCGCGGCAACGGCCGCGCCTACGGCGACGCCGCGCTCAATCCCGAGCTCACCCTCTCCATGCTGGCCATGGACCGGATGCAGGCGTTCGACGCGGAGACCGGCGTGCTGGCCTGCGAGGCCGGCGTGCTGCTCGCCGACGTCCTGGACACGTTCATGCCGCGGGGCTGGTTCCCGCCCGTGGTGCCGGGAACCAGGCTGGTCACCGTCGGCGGCATGATCGCGGCCGACGTGCACGGCAAGAACCACCACCGCGACGGGTCCTTCGGCGCGCACGTCGAGTCGCTGACGCTGGCGACGGCGGACGGCGAGGTCCGGGAGTGCAGCCGTTCGCGGCACGCCGAACTGTTCCACGCCACCGTCGGCGGCATGGGACTGACCGGCGTGATCCTGTCCGCGTGCTTCCGGCTGCGGCGGATCGAGACTGCCTTCGTCCTCGAGGAGACCCTGTCCGCGCGCGACCTCGACGAGACGATGGCGTTGTTCGAGGCGTCCCGCGACTGGCCGTACAGCGTGGCCTGGGCCGACTGCCTGGCGCGGGGCGCGGCGCTGGGCCGCGGGCTGCTGCTGCGCGGGACGTTCGTGACGCGCGGCGCGCTGCCGGCCCGGCTCGCGTCCGAGCCCTTGCGCCCGCCGTCCGGGGGCCGGTTGACCGTTCCCGTCGATGCGCCGTCATGCCTGCTCAACCGGGCCTCGGTCGGCCTCTTCAACGGGCTGTACCGCCGCCGCGGGCGAGCGCGAGCGCGCGCCGGGGCGCGCGTGCGGCATTGCGCCTCGTTCTTCTTCCCCCTCGACCGGATCGAGGCCTGGAACCGCCTCTACGGGCGGAAGGGATTCGTCCAGTACCAGTGCGTGCTGCCCAAGGCCGAGAGTCCGGCCGGCATCGCGGCCCTGCTGGAGCGCATCGCCGCGGCGGGGCAGGGTTCGTTCCTCGCGGTGCTCAAGCTGTTCGGTCCCGCCGGGGAGGGGCTGCTGTCGTTTCCCATGGAAGGCTACACGCTGGCGCTCGACTTTCCGCTGCGCAAGGGCACGCCGGCGCTGCTCGACGCGCTCGACGCGATCACCCACCGGCACGGCGGGCGAGTCTATCTCGCCAAGGACGCCTGCTGTACGCCGGACCGGGTGCGTGAAGGCTATCCCCGGCGCGGCGCTTTCGAGGCGGTCCGGGCCGCGGTGCCCGAAGCGTCGCTTACGTTCGCCTCCGCGCTCTCGCGGAGGCTCGCCCTGTGAGAGGTACTTTATATGTGGCTATGCCGCAAGACGTTACGGCGCAGGATCGTCGTCGTCGGCGCTCTGGCTGTCCGTTGTCGGGTGCTCGGGGATGTCGCCCCGTTGACCTCGTTGCGGAACGTGCCGCTCGTTTTGTTCATCGGGGGCATCCTGGCTTACGGCGCGGGATTCGCCTGGTACATGCTCGACCGCTTCGATCTCTTCAACCTGCTCCGCGACGTGAACGTAGACGACTCCTTCTACTACTTTCAGATCGCGAGGAATCTGGCCGAGGGGAAGTTCTCGACCTTCGACGGCGGCATCACCCGGACCAACGGCTACCACCCCCTCTGGATGCTGCTCATTGCGCCGTTCTACTGGGTATTCGACCCGGAACGGGCGCTGTACGGCATCAAGGCGTTCGAGATCATGCTCACCGCCGGCGGCGTGGCGCTGGTCGTTCTGGCCGCTCGGCTGGCGCGCCTGCCCTGGTTTCTGCTTTTCGCCGCGCTGCCGCTTCTCTACCGGCAGCACGTTTTCTTCGGCGGGATGGAGAGCGCCGCCGGGCTGTTCATGCTCGGGTTGCTTTTCCTGGTCATGCTCCTCTTCGCGCGGAACGCGGAGCGGTGGGGCTGGCCGCTGGCGGCGGCGGCCTTCGCCCTGCCGTGGGTTCGCCTGGAGTTCGCTGCGGTGTCGGTGGCGGCGACCGTGGCGCTGTGTCTCGTCGAGTGGCGGGACCCCGACCGCCGGCCCGGCGCATCGCCTCTCTTCCTTCGGGCGGGCGTTCCACTGTTCGGCGCGTGTTCGGGCATCCTCGCCTGCTTTGCCTGGAACCGGCTTGTCTTCGGCGGCATCCTGCCGGTGAGCGGAGCGGCCAGGCAGGTGTTTTCGCAGGAAATATGGTATTGGGAAGGAGGATACGACCTCGCGCGGAACTTCCGGGACGTCCTGCAGATTCCCGCCTTCGACGGCGGGTTGCTGGTGGCCCTGGAGATCTGCGCTTACTTTCTGCTGGTCGGATGGTTCCGATCCGGTCCGGTCGTCACGTCGCGGGTGGAGGACAGGCTCCTCCTGACTTTTCTGGCGGGCGCGTTCGGGTTGGCGGCCGGCCATGCGGCGAAGTTCGCGCAGACGGTGCTCACGGTGGATCCCGTGCATGGATCCGGTTCCCACTATTTCGTTCCGGCGCATCTGCTGACTGTCCTGCTCGTGCCGATCAGATGCTATGTCGCCGTTCACGTCGTTCGTCGCCTCGTCGAACCGGCGCTCGGCCGGGCGGTTCATGTCCTGCAGCCGGGCATCGTCGCCGCCGGCGTGATCGTGCTGCTCACGCAGGCGGATTTCGCCTACCCGTTCCGCTACGTTGACCGGGCGAGCGAGGCGTCCTGGAGCGACTGGGAGATTTCCAGCTACGCGGGCGTACAGGTGATGAACCGTGTGCTGCCCGAGGACAGCGTGGTCGGGTCGCGGGACGCCGGCGTCATCGGATATTTCTCGCACGCCCCCGTCGTGAATCTGGACGGCGTGGTGAATTCCTACGACTACATGCGCGCAAACGAAGATGAGCGATTCCGAAGGGGCAGTTGGTGGATTCTCGATTCACGTTCGGGCGACGCGGAAACCTTCCGCAGGAGGTTCGGCATCACGCACTTCGCCAATGCCGTCGGCTTGCCGCGCGTGGAGCCGGGTGGCAATGCTTCCAGGGCCGTGCTGTTCGAGACACTCCCCGTCCCCTTGGAGGAGGCGGAGCATGGCAAGGGGTTCAGGCTTTGGTCTGCCGATCTGCCGGATCAACCGGCGACGTCGTCGAGCAATTCCAGTTCCGCCGCGAGCGTCCCCCCCCCCCCCCCCGGGGGGGGGGGGGGACTACTGGGAGAGATTGGCGCCGCACTTCGATTATCAGTGGGAGGAGGGCGGCGCGGTCGTCGTCGATGGCCGGATGGTGCTGGCGTTCAACAGAGGTTGCGAACCGGCAGAGCTGCGGGGTGAACTGCTCATCATTTCCCGGATGGCCGAACGAAGCGAAACGGACGTGTTTCCCTTGTACCCGTGGAAGGACTTGAGGGAAGGTCACCCTGGTGGATTCTGTGTGGCCGCCGCCCTGCTGCCCGCTGGCATGGCGAATCCGGGGGGCCGGATCGAGACGATGCCGATGAGCGATTATCTGACGGGGTTGAGCGGACAGGCTGATCCGATCATTCGCTCGAACTGGGATGTGTATCTCGTTGGAAACGCCCTCATCTATGCAAGAGAACAATGCGGTCAGTCTGACGTTGCTCCGAGGTTCTTCCTGCACCTGATTCCCGATGGCGGACGACGCGACCTTCCCGACCATCGAAGGCGGTACGGCTTCGACAATCTGGACTTCGACTTCGCGGCCTACGGCGCCCGCGGCGGCGGGAAATGCGTGGCGGTCCGCCCGCTTCCGGCCTACGGCGTCCGCGAAATCAGGACCGGCCAGTACATCCCCGGCGAGGGCCGCGTCTGGGAAGGCGTTTCGATGGTCGCCGGACCGGATGGTGAGGAAGGCGCGCCGTGAACACCAGCACCGGGACGGCGCTTGTGATCGGCGCCACGTCGGACATCGGCCGCGCCGTCGCGCGCAGCCTGGCGGATGGCGGTTGGGCTTTGCTGCTTGCGGGCCGCGACCCGTCGCGGGTCGAGAGAGAGTCGCGGGACCTCCGGGTGCGGACCGATGGCGCGGTGGCCACGTACCGTTGCGACGTGCTCGATGAAGACGGTGGCGTCTCGCTGCTCGACGAGCTCGATCCCCTGCCCGACGTGGCGGTGTGCGCCGTCGGGCTGCTCGGCGACCAGGCGGAGAGCCAGCGAGACGCCGCGGCTGCAGAGCGGGTCATGCGGACCAACTACGTCGGCCCGGCCCTGCTGCTGGGCGCGCTGGCCGAGCGGTTCGCGCAACGCGGCAGCGGCGTCCTGGTCGGCGTCGGCTCCGTGGCTGGCGAGCGGGGGCGCGCCGCGAACTACGTCTACGGCTCGGCCAAGGCAGGGTTCACCGCGTTCCTGTCCGGGCTGCGCAACCGGTTGTTCGCGGCCGGCGTCCACGTCGTGACGGTCAAGCCGGGTTTCGTGCGCACGCGCATGACCGACGGGATGGACCTGCCGGCGCGACTGACGGCGGAGCCGGAGGAAGTCGCGGCGGCGGTCGTCCGGGCGATCCGCCGGCGCCGCGACGTGGTCTACGTGCGCCGTGTCTGGCGCCCGATCACGCTGATCCTGCGCGCCGTCCCCGAAAGCGTATTCAAGCGCCTTGCGCTGTAGGTAGGTAGGTAGGTAGTGTCAGCCAGAAACCCCTCTCACACTTCCTCCGAAATACACACACGCGCATGACGGACGGGATGGACCTGCTGTCGCGCCTCGTCTCTCATTGACCGCCGCCCTGTCTGGACGCGGGAGCAGAAGGGTGCCCGCGGTCGAGCGCGTGGGTCATCAGCGACGGGATGCCGGCGATCCATACGACGCCGTCTACTTGCCCCGGTGGCTCCCAGAAGTAGCCGAGCCGATGCAGTTCCTCCCGCGCGGCCCACCGGCCGGCGGCGCCGGCGCCGATCGCGGCCAGGGCGGTGTCGATGTCGCGATCGGTGGCCGTGGCGCCGGCCTGGAACAGCGGCGCCGTGGCGAGGGCCGCCGGCAACAGGCCGCCGGCCTCCAGTTCCCGATAGCGGTCCCGGTAGTAGTCCGAGACTCGGGCCGCCACGTCGGGCCGCGCCGCGTTCACATGGGCGCTGGTCAGCCGGGTCGCGTCGGTGACCAGGCGCTGCCGCCACAAGGCGCGGCCCCAGACCTGGATGAAGTACGGATAGCACTGGCTGTGCTCGACCACCGCGTCGAGAGCGTCCGTGTCGATGCAGACGCCCTGATCGGCGAGTGGCCCGACCAGCGCCGCCCGGGTGGCCGCGTCGCTCAGGAGGCCGATGCCCAGGCGTCCGTCGTCCAGCCGGTTCCAGAAAGACGCATCCATCGTGCCGAGATGCGCCGCCAGCCCGGGTGTGCCGGCCAACACCAGGAGGAAGGGCGCACCGGCCCGGACGTCCTGGCTGGCGTTCAGCAGCAGCCGCCCGGCGTCGCGGTCGAGCGTGTGGGCTTCGTCGAGCAGCACGACGAGGGGCTTCCGGCGGCACCGGGCGATCAGCCGCTCGGTCAGCTTTTCCAACGCCGGGATGGACTCCGACCATTCGGCCTGGCCCACGCCCGCGACGCCGAGTTTTCTCGGCAGGATCCTGCGGATGCCGGACGTAGGGAGCAAAGCGTCCACCAGGGCACGCTCGGTGCGCGTTCGGCTCGGGGACAACCGCGCCACCGCCACACGGCCTGCCCGGCGGCAGACGCCCTCGAACCAGTTGAGCAGCGCGGTCTTGCCGTTGCCGCGCGGTCCCGTCAGGGCCACGTCGTGCGGCGGCGCGTTGCCGCCAAGCAGGTCTGCCAGGCACTCGTTCAGCACCGCCTGTTCCCGCTCCCGACCGGTGAGCGCCGGCGGGGTGGCCCCCGCGCCGGGAGCGAACAGGCGTTGTGCCGTCGCTTTCATGGCGGCAAGCATAGGCCGAGGCCGGCGCGAGACAAAGCGACCGTGGACTTGAGCTGCTGCCGGACCCGGAACTCCGCGGCCGATCCACGCCGAGGAGAAGAGAGGCGGCGCCGCTGCCGGAACGGACCGGGCTCGCCGAGCGATCGGCGCCCTACTACGGAGTAGCGCGCAGGATCGTTCATGGGCTCAGCAGAAATACCTCCCGCAACAGCTCCACCCGATTGCGCTCGTAGACGCCGAGCAGGCCGTCCACGTACGCGCCGCAGGCGGTTGAAGCGAATCCCGGACGTACGTCACCGGGCGTGCGCCTGCCCGCCGGCCAGCTCGACCAGCATGGCCGCCTGCATCATCAGGTTGAGCCGGAGCTGCTCGATCGTCACGAACTCGTGGTCGCCGTGCCCGGTGTAGGCCGCGCCGGGCATCGAGGGCCCGAAGTTGACCCCGTTCGGCAGCAGGCGCGCCTGCGTGCCGCCGCCGATCGCAATCGGACCGGCGTCGTGCTGTCCGGTGTAGTGGCGGTAGACGTCGACGAGCGCCGGTACGTGGGGCGCCGACTCCACGTAGTACGGGTCGCCCATCTCGATCCTGCATCCGGGCGGTGCGCCCCCGCGCCGCACGGTCCACGCCTCGACCGCGGCGCGGGCCGCCGTCTCCACCTGCGCCCGGCTGCGCCCGGCCGGACAGCGGACGTTGAGGCACGCCTCCAGACTTCCGTCGTCGCACGGGTACAGTCGGGTGAGGACGAGGGTCAGCGGCCCCATGAACGGATGCGTGCACGCCAGATCGCCGAAGCGCTCCGCGCAATCGCCTGTCCCGACGAGATCGTCGACCAGCCGCACCATGCGGCTCGCGGGGGTCGGCGGCCAGTCCCGGCGGGCGAGCAGCGCGGCCAGGTGGGTGACCGCGTTCCGGCCCTCCCACGGCGTGGACGAATGCGCGGCGACGCCGTGCGCCCGCACCGCCAGCCGGCCGCCATCCGGTTCCAGGTCGAACCGCACCCCGTCCGCTGCAGCGACGTCCGCCCGCAGTGCCGCCTCCAGGTCGGATCCTGCGCCCTCGACGATCGCCGCCGCCTCCGCGGGGACCCGGGTCCGCGCCTCGCCGCCGCTGAACGACACGACGCGGGCGGCGCATCCCGGCGGCCGGGCCCCCTGCGGCGCGTTCGGCGGCACGGTCAGGAAGATGGCCCCGGTCCCTTTCTCGGCGGTCACCACGGGGTACTTGGCGTCGAGCGCCACGTTGAGCGCCGGCGGATCCCAGCCGCGCAGGAACTCGCGGAACGGCGTCCAGTCGGATTCCTCCGTCATCGAGACGATGAGCTCGATCCGGCGCCGCAACGGAACCCCGATCTCCCGCACCGCACGCATGGCGTGCAACGCGGTGGCTATCGACGCCTTGTCGTCCTCGACCCCGCGGCCGACGAGCCGGCCCGGCTCGCTGGTCGAGTCGAGCGTGAAGGGGTCGCTGCGCCACCGCTCGCGATCCGCGGGTTGCACATCCCCGTGGGTCAGGATCCCCAGGCGGTCGGCGGCGCTCCCAATCCCGATCACGACCGCCGCGCCGTGGTCCTCGACGGCGAAGCCCCACTCGCCGCACAGGCGCGACAGGTACTCCTTCAGCCGCCGGAACGGCGCCAGTCGCACGTTGGGTGCCGGCGGGGCGGCCACCGTCGGAAAGGCGACGAGCGCCGCCAGCGTGGAGGTCGCGTCGGCCAGCCGCGTTGCGGCGCGTTCGGCGGCACTGCGCGCGAGCGGAGACGGCCTGTCGTTCCCGGCCCCGGTCTCTCCGCGGTCGATGCCGGACATGGCGGTCTTCGGGGGTGAGCGTCACCTAATCCCGGAGCTGCATCGGATTCCGACCGGGTGACACCGTGCTTGACGGCGCTCTTGCGGGCATTGCCGTCATCCCATTGAAATCCTGCGGTCGAACCGACATCGATCTCCGCTGAATTGTATATTGCCGCCTTGATATACACGCGCCGTGCTCCGGCTCCGGGATGGGAGCTGTCCCGGCGAGTACACCGAAGCAGGATACATGCCTGAATCAGCCGGCCGCGGCTCGTACCGCCGCATCTGGGCGCTCGCCTGGCCCACCCTGGTCTACAGCGTCCTGGAGCTGAGCCTGGGGGTGGCGGACTTCCTGATGGTCCGCGGGCTCGGCAGCGAGGCGACCGCGGCCATCGGCCTCAACCGGCAGATCACGTTCCTGCTCGAGTCGGCGGCGCTGGCGGTGGCGACCGGGGTGATCACGCTCGTCAGCCAGGGGGTGGGGGCGGGGAACCGGGAGCAGGTCGACGGCGCCGTGCGGCAGAGCTTCCGACTGGTCGTTCTGCTCGGCGTCCCGACCACGATGGTCGGATACCTCGCGAGCCGGCCGCTGCTGGTGGCGCTGCAGGCGAGCCCCGAGACGCTGGCGCACGGCGTTCCCTACCTGCACGTCTACTTCCTGGGCACGCTCTTTCTCTGGGCGAACGTCGTGGCGGCGGCCGTCCTGCGGGGGACGGGCGACACGCTGACGCCGCTGAAGCTCGCCGCCGTGGTCAGCGTGCTGAACGTCGGCCTCAACTACGTCTTCGTCTTCGGCGCCGGCGCGGTGCCCGCGTACGGGGTGGCCGGGGCCGCGATCGGGACGGTGGCGGCCCGCGGCGTCGGCGCCGCGGTCTATCTGGCGCTGCTCGCGCGCGGCACGCCGCACGTCCGCCTGCGGCTCCGGCCCTGGATGGACGTCGACCGGGATCTGATGCGGCGCATCCTGCGCATCGGCGCGTCGCCGGCCCTGGCCGCCGTCGCCCGCAACGGCGCCCGCGTCGTGTACCTGGCCCTGCTGGGGATGGCGCCGCTCGGGGCCGCGCTCCACGCCGCGGTGGGCGTCGGCCTGCAGGTGCGCCTGGTCAGCGTGCTGCCCGCTCTGGCGTTCCAGGTGGCTGCCGCCACGCTCGTCGGCCAGGCGGTCGGGGCGCGCCGGTACGACCTGGCCCAGGCGGTCGGCCAGCGCACGGTGCTGCTGCTGGCCCTGATCATGGCGGGCGTGGTGGCGGTGACGTTTCTCCTCGCCGGGCCGATCGCGGCGCTGTTCATCGTCGACCCGGAGGTCGCCGCGCTCGGGGCCACGGTGCTGCGCTGGTTCGCGGTGGCGCAGTTCTTCAGCGCGCTCAGCATCGGCACGCAGGGCGCGCTGACCGGCGCGGGCGATACGAAGCCGATCTTCCGCTACACCCTCGTGACGCAGTGGGGCGTGCTGCTGGCGCTGACGCTGGCCCTGCTCGTCGGGGCCGGCTGGACGCCCGAGGGCGCGCTGCTGGCCTGGGTGGCGGCGCCCGCACTGCAACTCGTGCTGATGCAGCGGCTCTTTCGCGGCGGCCGCTGGCGGACGCTGCGCGTGTGACGAGGATCGCCGCGGCGGCGTAACGGCAGCCGGCGCCGTTCCGCGGGGTCGCCGGCGGACGCTGCGCGCGTGGCGGCCCGCCCACGTCCGCCCGCGGGCGGGCGCCGCGGCGGGGCCGCCCGCCCGGGGTCCCGAGAGCGGACGAAATCGGCAAGGCGCTTGCCTTCCGTTGACAGGGGTGGTATGCTCCCGCTTTCACGATTCAGACGGCGTTTCTTCGGGAACCACCAAGGAGTAGCCAAGATGACCTGGACGAAGCCCGAGTTCAAAGCGATCTCCCTCTCGATGGAAGTGACGTTCTACGTCAACAGCCGCTAGGCGAGATCGACAGGGTCGTGCGCTGTGCGCGTTCGGATCCTGGGCTCGGCGGCCGGCGGCGGACTGCCGCAATGGAACTGTCGATGCCCGAACTGTTCCGGAGTGCGTGCGGGGTCTCCTGAGATCTCCGCACGCACCCAATCTTCTCTCGCGATTACCGCCGACGGCAGTCGGTGGTTCCTCTTCAACGTTTCTCCGGACATCCGGCAGCAGATCCAGGCGATGCCCGAGTTGACGCCGGCCGGCGGCGGCGGGCGCGCGACGGCGATCGCGGGCTGTGTGCTCACGGATGCGGAGCTGGACCACATGTCCGGGCTGCTCCTGATCCGCGAGGGCTGCGTGTTCCCGGTCGTCTCGACGCGGCTGGTGCGCGAGTGGCTGACCGAGCACTTCCCGGTGGCGCCCGTCCTGTCGCACTTCGCCCCGCGCCCCTGGGTGGATCTGCCGCTGGACGAGCCGACCGAGCTGCCGGCGGCGGACGGTGGACCGAGCGGCCTGCGGTTGCGGGCGTTCGAGGTGGGGCGCGACGTGCCGCGCTTCGTCGTCGGCACGGAGGCGGCCGACGCCGTAGGGTCGGTGATCGGACTCGAGATCACCGACGTCGCCCGCGGCGCCCGGCTCGTGTACGCGCCCGGCGTGCCGACCGTCAACGCTGCGCTGCGGGCCGCCGCCGAGGGGGCCGACGCCCTTCTGATGGACGGCACCTTCTGGTCGGACGAGGAGCCGCGCACGACCGGCATCACCGACGTCACGGCGCGGGAGATGGGCCATCTGCCGGTCGACGGCGGCGATGGGAGTCTGTCGTGGATCGGCGGGCTGCCCATCCGCCACCGCGTCTACGTGCACATCAACAACACGAACCCGATGCTGAACACGTCGAGCCCGGAGCATCGCCGCGTCGAGGACGCGGGCGTCCGGGTCGGCGCCGACGGGGACGTCTTCGATCTCTGAGCGGTAAGGAGCGGCGGCGGGCGGCGGGAGCCGTCGCCGCGGATCGGTGGGGAGCGCAATGAAACCGTGGTCACGGGACGAGTTCACCGAGCAGCTCCGGGCGATCGGGCAGGCCCGCTACCATGACAAGCATCCCTTTCACCGGCTGATGAACGACGGCCGGCTGAGCCGGGAACAGCTTCAGCTCTGGGTCGCCAACCGCTTCTACTACCAGAAGACCATCCCGATCAAGGACGCCATTCTGCTGTCGCGGTGTCCCGTTCGCGCCATCCGCCAGAAGTGGATCCAGCGGATACACGACCACGACGGCACCGACGGCATGCCGGGCGGCATCGACAAGTGGCTGCGTCTGGCCGCCGCCGCCGGCGTGGCCCCCGAGGAGCTGGAGGACGATCGGCGCCTGCTGCCCGGGGTGCGCTACGCCGTCGACGCCTACGTGAAGTTCGTCGAGACGCGCCCGTGGGTGGAGGGAGTCGCCTCGTCGCTGACCGAGCTCTTCTCGCCGAACCTGATGGCGACGCGGCTGGCCGCGTTCGAGAAGCACTACACCTGGATCGATCCCGAAGCGCTCGCGTACTTCCGGTCGCGCCTCACGCAGGCGCCGCGGGACACCGACCACGGGCTGGGGATCGTCCTGGACCACTGCGTGACCCGCCCGGAGCAGGAACGGGCGTCGGCGGCGCTGCGCTTCAAGTGCGATCTGCTCTGGGCGCAGCTCGACGCCGTCTATCACCAGTGCGTGACCCCGACCGTCGGGGCGGCCGGGTGACGATGGAGGGCGGCATCCGGCGTCCGGTGCTGGCGCCGCACGCGCGCTACCGCCGGGACAAGGTCCGCGGCGAGCACCAGCTCGTCTTCCCGGAGGGGATGATGGTGCTCAACGAGCCGGGCAAGGCGATCGTCGAATTGTGCGACGGCCGCTCGCTGGACGATCTGGTGGCGGCGCTCAAGGAGCAGTTCCCCGGGGCGGAACCGGAGGACGACGTCCGGGAGTTCCTCGGACAGCTTGCCGAGAGAGGACTGGTGCATGACGCCGCCGCCGACTGAGCTGCCCCGGCCGCGCGCGCTGCTGGCCGAGATCACCTACCGCTGTCCGTTGCAGTGTCCGTACTGCAGCAATCCGCTGGAGCTCGCCCGCTACAGGAGCGAACTCGACACCGCCACCTGGGTGCGGGTGTTCGAGCAGGCGGCCGGGCTGGGCGTCGCGCAACTCCATCTGTCCGGCGGCGAGCCGCTCGTCCGCCGCGACATCCTCGACCTGATCCGCGCGGCGCGTGCATGCGAGCTCTATTCGAACCTGAGCACCGGCGCCACGGTGGCCGACGAGAGGACGATCGAGCGGCTGCGCGAGGCGGGGCTCGACCACCTGCAGGTGAGCCTGCTCGACACCGAGCGCGAGTCGAACGACCGGCTGGCGGGCGCGGTCTCGTTCGACCGCAAGCGCGACGCGGTACTCGCCGCCAAGCGCATCGGCTTCCCGGTGACCCTCAACGTCGTGCTGCACCGGCACAACCTGGAGCGCATCGGCGAGGTCATCGAGACCGCCTTCGCCTGGGGCGCCGACCGGCTGGAGCTCGCCAACACGCAGTACACCGGCTGGGCGTTCCGCAACCGCGCCGCACTGATGCCGACCCGCGCGCAGGTCGAGCGCGCACAGCGGGTCGTGGACGAGAAGCTCGCCGCGAGCACCGGCCGGCTGGAAGTCGTGCACGTGCTGCCCGACTACTTCGAGGAGTTTCCCAAGGCGTGCCTGCACGGCTGGGGCATGGTCTTCATGGCGGTGGCGCCGGACGGCGCGGCCCTGCCCTGCCAGACGGCGCGCGAGATTCCCGGCCTCGAGTTCCCGAACGTGCGGGAATCGTCCCTGGAGGAGATCTGGTTCACGTCCGACGTCTTCCAGCGCTTCCGCGGCACCGACTGGCTGCCGGAGCCGTGCCGGAGCTGCGACCGGCGCGAGATCGACTTCGGCGGCTGCCGCTGCCAGGCCTACCTGATGACCGGCGACGCCGCCGCCACCGACCCGGTCTGCCACCTTTCTCCCCAGCACCACCTGATCGCCGAGGCCCTGGCCGAAGCGGAGAAGCCGGCCCCCCCGCTCGCGTTCCGCGTCATGCGCACCTGATGTGATAATGCATCGAAGGAGGTGCCCAAAGTGCGGGCAAAGCTGCGGGAGATCGGGAACAGCGTCGGGTTGATCGTTCCCGCCGGCGAGTTGCGCGCGCTCTCCGCCGGAGCCGGTGACATGGTCGAGGTCGAGATCAGGCAGGTGGTGCGCGGCGTCCGAGCCGGGTGGAGCGACCCGTCACGATGGGCCGGGAGTGCGGACGAGCCGATGTTGCTCGCAGGCGCGCCTGAAAACGCTTTCGATGACGGTGGGTGGGAGTGGGAGTGGTAGGCACCCCGCGGTTCAGTCTCTGGCGCGTGAACCTCGACCCGACCCGGGGCAGTGAGCAGGCCGGTCACCGCCCGTACTGGTCGTCTCGCCGGACGAGATGAACGCGAACCTCGACACCGTGATCTTCGCTCCGCTGACCACTCGGCTCCGGGGATGGCCGACACGGGTGCGCGTGGACCACGACGCACGGACCGGGGAGGTCGCGCTGGATCAACTGCGCGCGATCGACAAGTCCAGACTGGGGCGCCGGCTGGGGCATCTCGGCGCCGCCTGTCGCGCGCCGGTATTGACCGCCCTGTCAGAGATGTTCGCCGAGTAGCGCCGGCAGCGGAGCGTGCTCCGGCGCGGTGACAACCGGGGGAAGGAATGTTCTCGACGACTCGATTCGACCGCCGCGGCCTCGTTCTCGCCGCCTTCGTCGCTGCGCTCTCCCTGGGTCCGTCCGGCGTACCGGCCGCGGCGGGGCAGGGCGGCGCCGGTTCCGTCACCGGCGCGGTGCTGGACGAGCTCGGCGGGGTCCTGCCGGGAGTGACCGTGACGGTTCGCGACGCGGCGCGCGGTCTGACCCGCAGCACCGTCACCGATGCCGGCGGCGGTTACGAGATCGCAGGCCTGCCCGCCGGCGACTACGAAGTCGAGGCGCGGCTCGCCGGTTTTCTCGGTGAGTCGTCGGCGGTGACGGTCGGCGACGGCGCCCCTCGGGCTCTGAATCTCACGCTGGCCATCGCTCCGCTGGCCGAGACGGTGACCGTGACCCGCTCCGATCAGCGGCTGGCGTCCGTGCCCAATGCCGTCGCCGTGGTCGGCGCCGAGGCGCTCGACTTCACGGAGCGCAAGTCGTCGCTCGACGAGGCGCTGCGGGGCATTCCGGGCCTGCTGGTGCAGAACCGGCGCAGCTACGGGCTGTCCGGCGGCATCGGGCTGAGCATCCGCGCGCCGCAGCCGCGCTTCGGCCTGCGGGGACTGGCCATCATCCAGGACGGCATTCCCATCACGACGGCGGACGGCACCACCGAGCCGGGCAACGTCGATCTCGGGTCGGTCCGGCGCATCGAGGTCATCCGCGGGCCCAGCTCCGTCCTCTACGGCAACTCGGCGGGCGGGGTGATCAGCCTGTTCACCGAGATCGACCCGTCGCGGCGCCTGACGATCCGCCCCGACCTGCAGGTGGGCAGCAACGGCTACGACCGGCAGCAGCTCCGCGTCGATGGCAACAACGAGGGCGGCACCCGATTCATGGGCAGCTTCAGCCGCTTCCACACCGACGGCTGGCGCGACCACAGCGCGGCGACCATCCGCCAGACCAACGTCGTCTTGCGCCAGGCGCTTTCCGACCGGACCGACATATCCGGCATCTTCAATCACTACGATTCGCCGTTCGCCGAGAGCGCGAGTTTCCTGACCGCGGCGCAGGCGGGCGACCCGCGGCTGTCGGCGGCGGACCTCGGCGACACGGTCCCCGACCCGACGCAGGCGCGGCCCTGCACGGGACGGTTCGGTTGCTCGGGGCACCGGAGTCCCACCGTCGCCGAACAGAACTGGGGCGAGGCGGCCGCGCAGGGACAGGGCGGCGTCACGCTGGAGCACCGGTTCGCCGGCGCGCAGGTCTTCCGCGCCACCGGCTGGGGCGCCCGGCGCGCGCTGGACGCCGGCGGCGTCGGCCGCGTCATCGATCTGAACCGCGAGGCGGCCGGGATGCGGTCGGAGTACCTGGGCGCCGCCCGGGCCGGCTCGACGACGATCGAGTGGGCGACCGGCCTCGACGTGGCGTCGCAGAACGACAGCCGGATGGAGTTCGGCTTCCTGCCGCCGTTCGTGGTCGGCGGCGCGGCGCACCGCGGCGACCTGCAGATCGACCAGCAGGAAGACGTCCTGTCGGCCGGGCCGTTCGCGCAGATGAGCGTATCGCCGCACGCGCGCGTGACCCTGACCGCCGGGGTTCGCTATGACTACTACCGCTTCCGGGCGACGGACCGGAAGCTGGACGACGGCGATCAGTCGGGCGACCGCACCATGGGCGCCGCGAGCCCCTCGGTCGGCGTCACGGTGGCGGCCGCCCCCAACGTCAACCTCTACGGCAACTTCGCCACCGCTTACGAGACCCCGACGACCGTCGAGCTCTCGAACACGCCGACCGGGGTGGGCGGCTTCAATCAGCTTCTCGATCCGGAGCGCCTGCGCAGCGCCGAGGTGGGGCTGCGCGGGCTGATCGAGCCGGCGCGGCTGCAGTACGAGCTCGCGGTCTACCGCGCCCGCGTGCTCGACGCCTTCGTGCCGTTCCAGCGGGCCGACGAAGCGACCTACTTCGACAACGCGGGCGAGACCGCGCGCAACGGGGTGGAGGCGGCCCTGAACTGGCAGCCGGTCTCGCGCTTCAGCGCGCGCCTCGCCTACACCTCCCAGGACTTCACCTTCCGGCGGTTCGTGCTGGGCGACGACGACTTCAGCGGGAACCTGGAGCCGGGCGCGCCGCCCCGGCGCCTGTTCGCCGGCATCGACTACGCGGCGCCGTTCGGCCTGCGGTCGAGCGCCACGGTGCGCTGGGTCGACGAGTTCTTCCTCACCAACGCCAACGACGCCGCCGCGACGAACTGGGCCTACACGGTGGTCGACCTGCGCTTCGGGTGGGACGGACAGTGGGGCGACGTCGAGTTCCGGCCGTTCGTCGGGATCGACAACCTGTTCGACGAGCGCTACAACTCGTCGGCGATCACCAACGCGTTCGGCCGCCGCTACTACGAGCCGTCGCCGGACCGGGAGATCTACGTCGGCGTCACGTTCGGCGGCGGCGTGCGGTAGCTACCCGCCGTCGATCCCCGCCAGCCGTTTCGCGTAGCGCACGCTCGGCTTGACGTCGTGCTGCCGCCAGATGGTCATCTTCTCGGCCTCGATGCTTCCCTCCGCGTGCACCGCCAGCACCGCCTGGTAGCCGCCGAAGTCGGTGGCGGTGATCTCGGCGATCAGGTTCATCAGGCGCAGGCGGTCGCGGGCCGATGCGCCGGCGGCGCCCAGGTAGCGGTCGATCAGCGCGCCCAGCTTGGGGTCTTCCAGGTCCTCGGCGCTCGGGCCGGTCGCGAGCAGGCCGCCGGCGATGTCCTGCACCCAGGCCAGCGCCTGATGGTAGTTCGTGGCGAAGTGCAGCTTGGCGATGTTGACGAGCTCGGCGTCGGGCACCGCGACGCCGTCCACGATGCTCGCCTCGCGCGCCGCCTCGCGGGTCATGCCGCGGCAGATCCGGGCGTAGCCGATCAGCTTCGCCAGCTTGTCGCGGACGTGCCCGGCGCGCAGGATGCCGTTGTACTCGGCCATCAGGTGCGAGGCGCCGACGAACAGGTCGACGAGCGGCAGCTTGTAGCTCACCGCGGTGAAGCGGTGGAACTCGACGAAGGTCTTGGCGAGCGGTCCCGCCATGTTCACCTCGCCGTTCAGGAAGACGCGATCCCACGGCACCTTCACGTCGTCGAAGACGGTCAGCGTCTCCATCATCTTGTGCTTCGCGGCGATCGGGTGCTCGAAGGCGTTGCCCGACCGGCCGTAGCCGCTGGCCAGCATCGTCAGGCCCGGCGCGTTGGCCGGCACCGCGCAGGCGACGGCGTACGCCTCTTCGCCCGCGGACAGGTTGCGGGTCGGCAGCACGATGATCTCGTGGGCGTTGGTCGAGACCGAGGTGTGCACCTTGGCCCCGCGCAGCGTCAGGCCGTCGGCGTCCTGCGCCACCGCCCGCACGTAGTAGTCGGGATGGGCCTGCTCGGTCGGCCCCCTGCTCCGGTCGCCCTTGACGTCGGTCTGCGCCACCGCCACCGCCAGGTCGCGGTCGCGGCAGTGGGCGTGGAACGCCTCCACGCGCTTCAGATAGCTGGTCCTGTTCTTGCGGTCCATGTGACCGGCGATCAGGCGCAGGGCGAACAGCGCGTCCGTGCCGATCTCCTTGATCAGCACCACCAGGGTGCCGCCGAGCGCCGTGGCCCGCTCGATGAGCGCGCTCCGCTGGAGCAGGTCGTCCGGGGTGCGCGGGATCGCGTAGTACCGCGAGCAGGGGCCGTTGGGCCCGTCGACGACGGCCAGCGGGCGGTCCGAGGCGTCGTGGGCCATGCGGTAGTCGATGGCCGCGTGCTCGACGGCGCGGCCGATCACCGGGTGGGCCGTGACGTCGTCGACGCGCTTCCCGCGGTAGTAGACCGTCCGCCCGTCGCGCAGGCTGTTCTTGTACTCTTCGGCCGTCATCAGTGGCATCGTTCCGTTCCTCCCGGCTCCGCCGCCGGCGCCGCGCGCCCGTGTCCGCGCCGCGCGCCCCCTGCGGCGGCCGAACGGTTCATGTTGGCACTCCGCGGCGCTGGTGAACTCGCCGTCGAAGCTCTCCGCCAACCTGCGGCGGCCGAACGGTTCATGTTGGCACTCCGCCGGCCGGATGCCAAGCGGCGCCGGTAGCGCGGCGGCGGCGACACTGGTATGCTTGCCCCTTTTCCGGGGCGTCACCGAGCGCGGAGCGCCCCGGTGCGCCGTTCCCCGGTGTGAAAGGCGGCTCGTACGACCGATGACTGTCGAGACCAGACCGGCCGTTGATCGCGATCGCGCCAACGAGGTCGTGCAGCGCTTCCAGAGCGAGTCCACGAAGTGGCTGTACGGGCTCGACGACGCGGCGCGGATCCTCTCGTGGGCGTTCTTCACGCTCCTGCCGTACACCGACAAGCTGAGCCAGGGGAAGAAGCTGCGCCAGCCCCACATCATGTTCCGGGGGCCGACGGGCACCGGCAAGACGGACCTGGTCAGCGCGTGCGCGATGGCGATCGACGCGAAGTTCGAGCGCATCCAGGGGCTGCCGACCTACATGCCGGAGGACATCCTCGGCTACGAGACGATCGTCGAGGAGCTGGACGGGACGCGCAAGATCCACTTCAAGCCGGGCAAGCTGATGGCCCACATCGTCCTCATCGACGAGGACAACCGGCTGTCGGGCAAGACCAAGGCGGCCGTGCTCGAGGGGATGGAGGAGAGCTCGGCGACCCTCAACTCCGACTACGGCAACCTGTCCGAGGGGAAGATGCTGCCGCTCTTCCCACTGTCGTGCGACTACGACGACATCGCCGGCCCCCGTTTCTTCATGGTGATCTGCACCGAGAACATCTTCGGCGAGGAGGAGGGGACCTTCGCCAACCCGGTGGCGCAGCTCGACCGGACCACGCTCTCGATCAACATGCTCGATCCGGAGGACGAGGACGACGAGCTGAACATCAGCGCCCGCAACGTGGTCGGCAAGAAGGTCGAGAAACTGACCAACCTCCACGAGGTGCTCGACATCGCGCAGTACATCTTCGACACCGTGAAGATGTCGGAGTACGGCCAGCAGTACAAGGTGCGGCTGATCCGCAACACGCGGCCGCACCGGGTCCAGGGGCGCGCCACCCGCACCGTCCGGGAGTACATCCGGGTCGGCATCTCGCCCCGCGTCCATTTCCATCTCGAGGCGGTCGCGCGCACGTTCGCGTTCTTCCAGGGCGACACGATCATCACGCCGGACCACATCAAGGCGGTGGCCGAGCCGGTGCTGGCGCACCGCCTGGTCCTGCGCGAGGGGATGGAGTTCTCGGTCAACAAGGAGGACCTGCTCCGCCGGATCGTGGCGGACATGGAGGTCCCCCCGTGGAAATAGAGGAGGTCTTCGCGCGGTTCCGGAACATCAAGCACGGGATCAAGACGCGCAAGAAGTCCACCTCGATCCACTACGGCGACCACAAGAGCGCGTTCAAGGGCGCCGGCTACGACATCGTCGGCGTCGACCAGTGGCGCCCGGGCCAGCCGCTCAAGGACATCGCGTGGGTGCTCAGCCTCCGGACGTATCCGGAGAAGCTGTTCCGCATCGAGCGGATGGAGCCCAAGGAGCTTCGCGCCCTCTTCGTCGTCGATCTGTCGTCGTCGATCCTGTTCCAGCTCTCGCAGGCCTCGAACAAGGCGCTGCTGATGCTGGACCTGATCGGCAACATCGGGCTGACCCGCGCCAACGTGCGCGATCCGGTGGGCCTGCTCGGCTTCTCCGACCGCATCGAGACGTTCGTGAAGCCGAAGCTCGGCAACCCGCAGGTCTTCTACATCGCGAAGCAGATCTTCGACAAGATCGAGATCCAGCGGCAGTTCCCCGAGAAGCGGCCGGCCGACTTCACGGTGCCGTTCCGGTTCATCGCGTCGCGGCTGAAGAACCGCCACACGCTCATCCTGATCTCCGACGCCGTCGACTTCGTCAACGACCGCGCTTCGCTCGACTTCAAGCTGTTGCGCACGCTGGCCGCGAAGCACGATATGATGATGCTCATCCTGGACGATCCTGCCGAGTTCGAGGTCGGGAGCAGTCTCGGTTACATCCGGATCAACGACATGGAGACCGACCGGCAGACCGTCATCTCCGCCCGCCGGGCGGGCGCCATCCGGCGCACGATCGAGGAGCGGATGTCGGAGCTCCAGTACCTGATGAAGCACAAGAGCGGGGTCGATTCGGTCGTGCTGACGCCGGAGAACCACGCCGACGCCCTGGCGGAGTTCCTGATCGCACGCACCGCCCGCTAGTCCCCGGAACGGAAGGAAGCATGGTGAGACGCGTCGCGGTCGTGGCGTTCCTGGTGGCCCTGGCGTTCGCGCGTTCCGGTGCGGCGCAGGCGCCGATCGACGTGGAGACGCTGGAGATCGAGCCGACGGTGGTCAAGACCGGCGACGTCATCCGCCAGACCTACCGCCTGCGGTTCCCGGACCTCGTCTCCGAGGGGCGGGAGATCATCGTCCTCGAGGATCGGATGGTGCCGGAGAACCTGCCCGTGCATCCGTTCGAGGCGGTGTCGCTGAACGTGCAGAAGCGGCGGATCGAGGACGAGCACGTCTGGGACTTCGAGTACGGACTCCGGATCATCGCGCCGGAGAAGGCGGTGTACCTCATCCCGTCGTTCAGCTTCTACTATCTGATCCGCGACCTCGGCGAGGACATTGAGGACGCGGAGATCCAGCAGGTGGACGGCGGGCAGGGACTGGTGCGCTACGTGTCGACCATGACCGACGTGCCGGTCCTCGACATCCGCGACACGATCGAGCTCGGCGAGTTCGGCGGGCGCGCCGCCCTGTTCGGCGCCATGGCCTGGACCGTGGCCCCGCTGCCGTTGCTCGTGTGGCTGGTGTTCCTCGTGCGGCAGTGGCGCAAGCGGGAAGTGGTGCCCACCGAGGTCGCCCGGGAACTGGAGGAGATCGAACGCCTGGAGGCGCAGGTCCCGGCGCCGCCGTCCATCTGGGAGGCGCGCCGGACCTTGCAGCGCCACGTGCGCACGCTCGAAGCGGCCGAGGGCAACGGGTCGCTCGGGGAGCTCAAGCAGGATCTGGTCATCTCCACGCGGGAGTACCTGCGGGCCGAGTTGCCGGAGCTCCGCAGCGGCGACACGCCGAAGGACATCCTGCGGCACATCGCAGGGCTCGACGACGGCGGACGCAAGACGGCGCTGGCGACGCTCGCATCGCGACTCGTCGAGCACCACGCGGGGCTCGAGCAGGGCGATGCGTCGACCATCGCGAACCCCAAGGAAGAGGCCCGGCGGCTGGACGACGCCCTCGCGGCGCTCCGCCCGCACGTGCGTCTCTGGCGCGCTTTCACGGGCCTGTTCGACGAGTAGGGAACCATGCTGCAATCCTGGACCGAGTTCGTCGCGTTTCTGAACACCGGCCTGGCCGATCTGCTGGAGACGGAGTTCGCCCAGGTGCGCTACGGCGACGTCGGGATGGCGACCGCGCTCTCGATCGCGGTCGGGGTCGTGGCGGTGGCGTCCGCCGCCCGGCTGCTGTTCCGCCGGCGCAAACACGTGCGCCAGCACTCGGGGCACGTGATCGACCGCAAGCACACCAAGCGGCTCTGGACCCGGACCGCGCACTCGCTGCCGAAGGCGCTGGTCGGCGGCGCCCTGGCCCTGATGCTCTTTGCCGCCGCCGACCCGTTCCTGACCGCCACCGAGGAGGTGAGCGGCTACATCGAGTCGCGCGTGCGGGTCGACCTGGTGGACACCTCCGGCTCGATGGCCTGGGAGTTCCCCGACACCGGCAAGTCGAAGGCGGAGGTGGCGCGCGACGCGCACCTGCGGTTCCTCGACATGCGGCAGGGCAAGAACGACCGGGTCTCGCTGTGGCTCTTCTCGACGTATCCCTACATGGTGGACGACTTCGTCATGGACGACGAGTTGTACTACTTCCAGGTGTGGGACGCGCCCTACGTGATGACGCAACGGCTCGACAAGGCGATGGTGGTCCCGCCCGACAAGGTGCGCATCGTGCCGGCCGAGGGGGACACGAACATCATCCGGCCGCTGCAGTCGATCACCCGGCAGCTCGATCAGGACGAGGCGGCGCTCGGCGGCGACCAGGTCAATCGCGCCGTGCTGATCGTGACCGACGCCGCGGTCGACGAGTTCCCGGACGCGGAGTTCGCGGCGCTGAGCCAGCGCAACGTGACGCCCTACATCATCTACATCAACACGAGCGACATCCGGACGGCGATGATCGGCCATCCGAGCACCCCGCGCCTGATCGAGATGATCCGCGAGTACGGCGGCGACTACTTCGACGTGACCGACGAGGACAGCCTGCTGGAGGCGTACCGGGCGATCGACGAGCGCGAGGCGGTGCGGGTGGAGCAGCGCCACCGCGCGCTGAAGGTGCCGATCTACGGGCGGTTCCTGCTGCTGGCGATGGGGCTGCTGGTGGTGGGCATCCCGCTCGGGTTCGTCGCGGAGCTGTTCTGGGGGACGAGCCCCTAGCGTCTGCGCCGCGGAACGGTGCGGACTCCAGGGAGCGGGTCGAAGGGGTGGCAGCGGACGATTGACGATCCAGGCCGTCCCGCCGGCCGCCGAACAGGGGGGGGAATACACACGTGGCACTGACGGACCTTCTCGACAAGGAACGGTCGTTCAAGTACCTGATCGGCTTCGTCCTGGCGATCGTGTTTCTCGCGCTCGTGGCGCTCCCGTCGCGCAGTCTCGGGGGCTTCTACGCGACCCTCGACGTCCTGAGCGACGCCGTCGACCGCGGCGACTACGAGCAGGCGGATCTGCAGCTCGCCGAGGTGACCGGCTTCTACGAGCGCAGCCGGAACCTGGGGCTCGGCTGGTTCTCCGACGCCTACCTCTTCGCGGACGCGTTCCTCCAGCAGGCGTCGTACAACTACCTGACCGGCGACTACGAGGCGGTGGTCCGCGATCTCGCCGACGAGATCGACGACCCGCGGGCGTCGCACCTGCTGGCAAGCGCCAAGTTCCAGCTCGCGCGCCAGCGGTACCGGGCGATCGCCGACGACGATCCCGACGGCCAACCGAAGAAGGCGGCCATCATCGAGGAAGTGCTCGACGACGTGAACGCCGACTACGAGCGGGCGTTGCGGGCCGACCGGACCGGCCGCTTCGACTTCAAGTGGAACTACGATCTGACCAGCGATCCCGAGGCGGTGCGGCGCGCGCTCGAGCCGCTGCGCGAGGCGGAGCCGCCGCAGTTGGAGCAGATGCGGGGCGAGGGGACGCCGGTGCGCCGCCGGCGCGGTTGATGCCTGCCCGCGGTCTGCGTTCCCGCACGTGAACGAGACGGTGCGCGCCGGCCGGCCAGGCGCCGCGCACCGCTGCCGGACAAGAGGATGAGCGAGCTGCAGTCGGCGTTGCGCGAGAGCGTCGAGTTCCAGAACCCCGAGTACCTGACGTTCGTGCCGATCGCCGGGCTGCTGCTGCTGTTCGGTGTCGCGATCTTCGCCCTCCGGCTGCGCCTGCGCCCGGCGAAGAGCCACGGCTCGTCCTATCCGCTCTTCGGGCACATCAAGTTCTGGTTCTTCGCGGTGCTGGCGCTGAGCATTCTCAGTGTCGCGGCGGCGCGTCCGTTCTGGGTGTACGGCGGGTCGAGCTTCAAGCGGGGCGACGTCGACGTGGCCGTCATCATCGACGCCTCGGCCTCGATGTGGGTCCGCGACATGGGGCCGTCGCGGCTGGAGATCGCGGTGCGCGAGGCTCTCGGCCTGTATACCGAGGAAATCCTGACGCCGGGCGACCGGGTGGCCCTGTTCGTCTTCGGCACCACCGCGCTGCGGCAGGTGCACCTGTCGTCGAACGCCGAGCGTTTCGTCGAGCAGGTGGGCCAGATCGCCCCGCCCCAACAGCTTTCGGGCGACGCGTTCCCCTGGGACAGCGACATCGCGGCCGCGTTCGAGCACGTCTACCAGTCGCTCGACAACCAGGACCGCTTCGACAGCGGCGACGAGGACTGGCAGCCGGTGCAGCGCTCCGACCGCGTCGTGCTGCTGTTCACCGACGGCGACTTCGCGGCCGACAACCAGCAGATTTCCCGCCTCGACCAGGCGCTCTCGGAGTTCGGGCGCCGGGGGCTGGTCGTCTATCCGGTGGTGATCGGCACCCGGACCGGTGTCGACGTCGACATCGTCCTGCAGGATTACGTCCGCGGCATCGACTTCGACGAGACCCTCGAGGCCGACCTCGACGGGATCCGCACGCGGGTCAACCCCGAAGGGGTCGCGATGTTCGACCAGCGGTCGGGGGGCGGCTCCTTCGTCCTGGAGAACGTCGGCCTGTCTTCGTCGTCGTTCCTCCGCAACGCCATCGACGCCCACCGCGCCGTCACCTTCCAGCTCATCCCCTCCGAGGACCAGCAGGAGATCTGGCAGTGGTTCGTCATCCTGGCGATCCTGGTCGTCGTCGTCGCGATGCTCTTCTATTGACCGCTCCTGTAGCCGCGCGTCGGCCAGCCTCGCTTCAGCGCCTTCCGGTCCACCTTCCCGCCGCACCTCGCCGAGGGAAGCTCTTCGACGTCAAGCGTCGTTCCAAGGGGTTCCCGTCAGGAAGTCGGCGAGTTCCGCACTCAGCACGGACGTTTCGAATTGCGCGCGCGGCAGACCGTCCCGGCCGATGATGATCGACAGGGGATCTCCCGGATGGTCGAACTGCCCGGCGACCGTGATGATCGCCTTCAGCCGCTCCGCGTCTCTGGAGGACACCTTGTCGTCGTCGGCCCGGTTGTCGTCGACGAAACGCTCGGCCCCGGCATACCGTTCCGGCCAGGCCGATGCGGCCATCGGCGCCAGATGATCCTCGATCGTGCCGGTCTCGTCCGCGGCGCTCCTGTGGAACACGAAACAGCCGACGGGAACGGTGGTTTCCGCCACCCACGCGCCGTGTGCGAGGTTCGAGAGATCGCCGAAGTGCCCGCCGTAGCGCGCGCGAAATGTCTCCAACGTCGACGTTACGCCTTCCCCGTTCGCGTCGAACAGGAAGGCTGCCGCGTATTCGGATACGTCGAACGTGCCGGCGGGTTCCTCGGTAATCGTGACGTCCAGGGTCTGGAGCAGATTCAGGATGGGATCTTGCTGATCCTGTCCGTGGGCGCGAACCAGGACGAACATCGTGCCCGTCGAGGTGTTCTCGACGATGGACTCGAAGCACGGCAGCGGCGGATGCGCGGCTGCCTGGAGCGTGAGGTCTTCGAGAGCATGCCGCTCGAATCGCACGGCGACGAGCCCCTTTCTGGCGACTCTGCTGCGACGCCCGAACGGCGAAGGCAATTCGCCGATGGGCTTGTCGACCCACGTGCAGCCGCCGTGAGCGCCCAGGCTCCGTTGCGCGAACACGACGTCATGGCGGCCTTCACAGAACACCAGCACCGCCTTCATCGCACGCCTCGCAGGTCGAAGTCCACGGCGTCGTGAAGCCTGCGAAGCCTGTGGCCGTCGTAGCGCCTGGCCTTGACGACGTCGTCGGTCCGGTCGATCGCATAGCCGACGATGTCGTCGTCGGTCCGGTGTCCGTTCAGAATGAAGGCGTCAACCGCCTCCTTGCTGTGGGTCGACAGGAAGACCTGCACATCGAGCTTGACCGCAAGGTTCTGTACGAAACGCGTGAACTCGGCGAGGAGCTCCGTATGGATCGCGTTCTCGAATTCATCGACGAGCAGCACGCCCCCGCGAACGCCGGCGAACAGCAATCCGATCTCGAACACGCGCCGCACGCCCTCGCCGAACGCTGCGAGATCCGGCGCCTTGTCGAAATCGTCGTGACTGACGAGGAACCGGTTGAACCGGTCGGCCAGCTCGATGTTGCGGAGTCCGGGATCGACGCGTTGGCGGATGAAGTCGATGATCTGTCGCTTCGTTCCCGCCTCCAGGCTTGCCTTGTTGCAGCGTGCAAGGGTCTCGGGACGATTGGCCGAAAACGGGCTCGTGAACGCCGAGCGGCACAGCCAGTGCCGTCCCTGAAAGCTGGTTCGTCGCGGGCGGTCCTCGAAGAACACGACGTCCGTATGCTGCGCCTGCCCCCCATATCTGGCTTCGACGCCAAGCTTCGAAAGAAACGAGGTCTGGTCTTCCACGTCCGATTCCGGTTCGGTGGAGACCTCGAACTCGACGCTCGTCGTGTTGCCCGGGACCTGATCGAAACCTCCTGACAGTCGGGCGGCCCGCGGTAATTGCTCGACGAGCCACAGCGGGTCCGGATCTCCCTCCACCCGGCCTCGCCAGCGGATGGCGTCCAGCAGGGCCCGTTCGTCGTTCTGGTGCGCAAGCAGATGGATCGCTTCCAGCAGTGAGGTCTTCCCCGCGTTGTTGACGCCGACGATGAGATTGATTCGACCGGGGCTGTCGAGAACGAGGCCGTCGATGCCGCGGTAGCTCTCTACGCGGATGGAGGAGAACTGCGATTGCGTGATTTCGTTGAAGGGCTGCCACGGCAATCGGCGGCCGACGGCCGGCGGCTGGCGTTTGCGGGCCAGCGCGATGCCCTGGAGCTTGCCGATGAGTTGTTCGACCCGGTCGAGATCGGCGGGCGTCAGATCTCCAGTCCTCGTGTTGAGTCTCTGGATACCCTTGTCGCAGAACCCGAACGCCCCGGCGACTTCGCTCTTGACGAGGAGATCGCTGGAAAGTGTCGCCTCCTGAAGGCTCCGGGTCTCGTCCAGACGCCTGACGGCCTCGGGATCCTGGATGATTCTGGCGAGTTCGCGAATGTGTCCACCGGTAGTGATCACCGGTTCGGACGTAGTCCGGACGTCCGCGTCATGGACTTCGTCCTCGCCCTCCCCGGAATCCGCCTCTCGTGACATCCACGAGAAGAGACGATCCAGGTTCGACGCGTTGGATGCCGCGCACGTCGCATGATTCCAGCCGAGCCAGTTGCGTGTCGCTTCACTCTTGAGGATCTCGCGGAACAGGTTGTACTGATCGGACTGAAACTGGTCGCCGTAGTCGCTCTTCCGGTAGGTCTCGACCAGGGCCAGCGTTCTCACCGACAGGTTGAACTCGCGTTTGCTTACGCCGAGGGCTCGACAGACCGCATCGGCATCGTTGTGGAACTGCGGAAGTAGCTGCTCCATCGCGCGTGCGCGGTTGAGGGCCGGCCACCGCCGCTTTCCGGAGATGTGGTGGAGCCCCATCATGACCATGTGATCGCGTTCGTCCGCGTCTCCGTACAGGAGGACCGGCAGCCTGGAGAACCACGCGCTGTCGAGTTTGCCGAGGTCGATGGCGTCCTCGTCGTACCTGCGCTGAAGGTACTTGAGCGTCGCAACACGCCGATTCCCCTCGACCACGAGGAATCGCGCCGCGTCCTTGCGTCGCGCCAGGACCGGATCCATGTCGAGCCAGCCATTCTCCTTGATGCTGGCGATCAAATCGCGGACGTTCTCCTGGTGGCGTCCCAGCACGAAGCCGGTCGTGCGCCGCTGCACGTCCGCATCGTAGACGCGCTCCGAAGGGACGGGCCGGTACTCCGGATGGTCCACGAACCGGAAGTTGTTCGGGTCGAGGTACAGGCGACCGAGCGCTACCGACGTCCGCTTGCCGCGCACCTGTTCCGCGGTTTCATCGCTCATGGTTCAATGGTAGCGTTGCAGCAGGGTGACCAGCCAGATCCGCCGCGTGCAGTCCGCGTTCAGCCGGCAGGCGCCGGATTTCGAAGCGGCCGGCCTGACCCTCGGCCGGCAGGAGCTCCTGGGCTGGATCACCGAAGCGCTGCCGCTGGTCCCGGAAACCCGTGCGCTCGACGTCGCGGCCGGCACGGGGCATCTGAGCCGCGCCGTGGCGCCGCACGTACGGTCGGTCGCCGCCGTCGACGTCACGCCCGCGATGCTGCGCGAAGCGCGGTCCGAGGCCGCCGAGGCGCGACTGGCCAATCTGCACCTCGTGCAGGCGGACGCCGGCCGTCTGCCGTTTCCCGACCAGCACTTCGATCTGGTGCTGTGCCGGCTGGCCCTCCATCACTTCGCGGATCCGTCCATCGAGGTCGAGGAGATGGCTCGTGTCGCACGGCCCGCAGGCGCCCTGGCCATCGTCGACCTGCTGGCTCCGGACGATGCGGCGCTCGCCGAGCGGTACAACACGTTCGAGCGGCTGCGGGATCCCTCCCACACGCGGGCCCTGACGGCGGGCGAGCTCGGGAGCGTCGTGGAAGCCGCCGGACGTCCGGTCCGCTACTGGTCCACCCGCGACGTCGTGGTCGACCTCGATCCGTGGCTGGATCTCACGCGCACACCCGCGTCCGCCCGGCGGACGATCACGCGGGCGCTCGAGCGCGAGCTCGACGGCGGGCCGGTCACGGGGATGCGCCCAGGCGAGCGCGACGGCCGGCTGTCGTTCATGCAGACATGGGCGCTCGCGCAGACTGTTCCCCGCCACCAGCCTGCACGAACGTAGCCGAGGTGCGGCGTGACGACGCGCCGGCCTCACCGCGACAGGCCGGCATGATACCGCCGGCAGCGCGCCCGAGCCGGTCGACCCCATCGGGCCGAGTCGGCTGAACCACTTGGTGCGGGAACACCCTGACGGACCACGGCTGCGACGATCTGGATCGTCCCCGCGGTAGCCCGTATGATGGCCGGCACACGAGCAGGAGTCTGCGCCGTAGAACGGTGCAGACTCCTGGTGAGGGTTGGTTGGGTGGCAAGCGGAGCCGCAGGCGGCGATTGACGGGCCGGGAGGATCCGATGCGGAACGGTCTCCGGTGGCGCCTCGGGCTCTGCGGGGCGATGGTCGTATCCGCCGCCTGCAACGGTAGGCTACTTCACCGATCCGTGGGCGGTCCCGGTGCCGGGGCGCGGGGGCTGCCGCTGGTCAAGCCGCCGTACAAGCGGGTGACGGCGTTCGACCTGAACACCGGCGACGAGGTCTGGATGAGCCCGCACGGGGACGGTCCCCGCAACCATCCGGCGCTGCGCGAGCTGAACCTCCCGGCCCTCGGCGGCCACAGCGGCTTGCACGGCGGCGGGCCGCTCGTCACCAGGACGCTGCTGATCGTCAACTCCGGCGCGCGGGACGTCGCGGACCAGGCGGCGTCGGCGCGCGCCGTCACCGCATACCACAAGGACAACGGGGAGTATCTCGGCTCGGTGACCTGCCCGCGGCGCCGTACGGCAATCCGATCACCTACCTGCACGAGAGCAGGCAGTACGTCGCAGTGGCGACCGGCGGCGGGGGCGGCGACGCCGCGCCGGAACTGATCGCGCTGGCGCTGCCGTAGGGGGTCGGGAGACGCTCGGCGCCCCGTTGCCGTCGGTCCGCCGGCGGCGCGTGTTCATTGGAGGCTGATCATGAAGAAGACGGCTGGACTGCTCGCGCTTCTCCTGGGCCTGTCGTCGAGCCCGGGGCCGGCCCAGACCACGGAAGACCTGATCAACGACGCGCGGACCCCCGAGGACGTGCTCGTCCACAGCATGGGGTACGACCGCAAGAGCTACAGCCCGCTGGAGCAGATCGACAAGTCCAACATCCACCGGCTGGTGCCGATCTGGAACACCAGCCTGATGAACCTGTCGGGCGAGCTGGCCGCGCCGGCCATCCACGACGGCGTGCTGTACGCCATCAACGGGAGCTGGACCTTCGCCATCGACCTGGAGACCGGCCGCCAGATCTGGCGCACGCCGGTCGTCCTCGAAGAGGGATCGCGGCGGCGCAGCAGCTTCAACCGGGGCGGCCCGGTGATCTACGAGGGCCGGCTCTTCCGCGTGACGGTCGACAATCACGTCCTCGCGCTCGACATGGAGACCGGCGAGGAGCTCTGGAACCGGAAGTTCGCCGATGCGTCGCAGGGCTACTACGCGACGGGGGCGCCGATCGTCGCCAACGGGGTGCTGATCTCCGGGATGGCCGGCGGCGAGTCCACCACCCGCGGTTTCCTCGACGGCTGGGACCCCGCCACCGGCGAGAAGCTGTGGCGCCGCTACACGATACCCGGGCCCGGCGAGCCGGGTCACGAGACGTGGCCCGCCGACAGCGACGCCTGGATGTACGGCGGCGCGCCGACCTGGCGCTCCGGCTCGTACGACCCCGAGCTCGACCTCGTCTACTGGGGGACCGGCAACGCGGAGCCGTACGATCCCGCGCCGCGCGGCGCGCTGGACAGCCTGTACGCGTCGACCGTGCTCGCCATCCGCCCGAAGACGGGCGAGATCCACTGCTACTACCAGTACACCCCCAACGACGTGTACGACGTGGACGGCATCGACGAGCACGTGCTGGCGGAGCTGGAAGTCGACGGCGAGATGCGAAAGGTGATGATCCAGGCCAACAAGAACGGGTTCCTGTACACGCTCGACCGCACCGACTGCTCGCTGATCGCCGCGCATCCCTACGTCTACGTCAACTGGGCCACGCACATCGACCTGGAGACCGGCCGGCCGGTGCTGACCGACATCTACCGCGACTTCCTCGCCGGCGAGCAGGTCTACATCTGGCCGTCCCGCGGCACCAACGCGGTGCCCATCGCCTTCAACCCGGACACCGGGCTCATCTACTCGACGACGTGGCACGTGCCGCGCATCCAGCAGCTTCTCCCCGGGCCGCTGGAGCGCGTCATCGGGGCGAGCTACACCGGGGTCACCAACCGCTTCCCGGAAGTGGAGCCGGGCGATCTGCTCGGACACATCGTGGCTATCGACCCGCTGACGGGCGAGAAGAAGTGGGAGATCCCGATGCACGATTTCCCCAGCTCGGCCGGCGTGCTGGCCACCGGCGGCGGGCTGCTGTTCACCGGCAGGATCACCGGCGAGTTCGTCGCCCTCGACGAGGAGACCGGCGGGACGCTCTGGGAGTTCCAGACCGGATCGAGCGTCAATGCGACGGCGATCACCTACACCCTGAACGGCCGCCAGCAGGTGACCGTGGCGTCCGGGCTCGGGGGCGGGCTCGCCAACCGCTACGCCCGCGGCCTGGTGCCGGCCGGCGGTTCGATCTGGACGTTCGCCCTGATGCCCGAGTAGCCGAAGCGCGCCGACGCCTCGACGTTCGGGTGCGACACGTGTTCGAGCCGTTCTCGATGAGCTACGGGGTCGCGCGCGAGCGCTTCCGTGAGGCGGCGCGTGTGGCCCCGGCAGCGCTCGAGCGCCATCCGGTCGCCGGTCAGGGGCCGGACGGATGCGAGCTGGCCATCGACGTGGCATGGGTCGGGGCGCGGAACCCGCGCCGCGCGGTGGTCGTCTCGTCGGGGCTCCACGGCGTCGAGGGGTTCTTCGGATCCGCCGTCCAGCTCGCGTGGCTCCGCCGGCTCCGGGAAGGCGCCGCGTCTGTACCGGGCGGCACGCTTGTCGTGCTCCTCCATGCGCTCGACCCGTTCGGTTTCGCCTGGCGGCGCCGTGTCGACGCGGGCAACGTCGACCTCAACCGCAACTTCCTCGATGACGGGGAGTCGTACGCTGGTGCGCCCGAGCACTACCACCGTGTCCACGCTCTGCTGAATCCGCCGACGCCGCCGCCACGGCTGGACGCGTTCCGTCTGCGGGCGGCCTGGGCAGTTTGTCGCCACGGACTGTCCCGTCTCCGGAGCGCCGTCGCATCCGGTCAGTACGAGCATTCAACCGGTCTGTTCTTCGGGGGGCGCGAGGCCGCGGCGCCGACCCGCTGCGTCCGGGAACGGTTCTGGGAGTGGACCGGCGGCGCGGAGGACGTGGTCCACCTGGACGTGCATACGGGGCTCGGCGATTACGCGGACTACCGGCTCCTGATCGAGCCGCCGCACGTGCATGATCTCGGCTGGTACCGCTCGCGGTTCGATCCGGAACGGGTCGCGGCGGTCGGCGACGACACGCCCTACGCTGCGCGCGGCGTGATGGGCGCGTGGCTGGCGCGTCACGCCGGGCCGCGCCGCTACCGTTTCGCGTGCCTGGAGTTCGGCACGTACGCCCCGCTGCGCGTGCTGGCCGCCCTGCGCGCCGAGAACCGGGCGCACCACCATTCCGCACCGGGCGATCCCGCGTACGAAAGCGCGAAGCGGGAGTTGGTCGAGTGCTTCTGTCCGGCGAGCCGGTTCTGGCGCCGGAAGGCGCTCGGCCGCGCGCTGGACGTCATCCGGCAGGCGATTGCGGACGGCACGGGTGGTCGATAGAAACCAGAGCGCCGGCTCGGCTGGTATCGCTCGCGGTCGTTGCGCGAGAAACCCTCGATGTAGCTGACGAGGTGCTTGTCGATGTGGTCGGGGTCGCCCTGCAGGCGCTCGAAGTCGAGCGGCGAGTGTTGTGAAAGCGTTGTCCGGCCGCCCGGTTCAGGACGGTGTCGAGGGCGTCTTCCTTCAGCCGCCCGCCGGACCGCCGCTTGTGGGCGGCCAGAACCTTGTCCTTGGTCTTGGCGAGCACGCAGTCGAAGCGGCGCAGGACCGTCATCGGCAGCATGACCCGCTCGTACTGCGGCGGGCGGTACGGACCGCGCAACAGGTCGGCGATCTGCCAGATCGGGTTGGCGAAGTAGCCGTGGTCGAGCATTGGGGTGCGTTCGCGTACCGTGAGCGGCATCGCCGATTCTACCCGCGGCGGAGCGCCGGTGGGCGGTCAGAGGGTTCGCAGGCGGTTCAGGAGTTTCTTCGCATGAGGGCACGCGTTCTCGACACGTGCGGGGTCGGTCTGTTCCAGCAGTTCGAACGAGACAACGCCCTTGGAGTAGCGTTTCGGGCAGCCGGCGGTGGCGCGCCCGAGAGCATCGAGGACGTCCTTCTTCGATACGTCTTCCAGTGCGGGCCGTCGAGGAAGCGCGTTCTTGCGAAACGAGGGGCCGAAGTACGTCCGCAGCGTATTCCGATCCGCCACGAGCCACGTCTCCATGACCTGCACCATCAGGAATGCATGGTCGTCGCGCGCGCCTTGCGGTCGAGTCCAGCCGTCGCGAGCCTTCAGGTGTTGCCACGCCGAATGTCCGGCCGCCACTGTCGCTTCGCTGTCCACGAGCAGGAGGGGGAGTCGTTCGTGACGTGGTTTTTGACCGCCGTCTCGAAGAGATCGAATGTCCGGCCTCGCGTGCCTCCGCGCACGATTCTCGGCATCCGGCCCGCAAGTCCCGCGGCCTTGAAGAACGTCGTCCATGAGCGCCGGAAGAGTTGGTCGAGGCGCTGATTGCTGTCTCCCCCGCCTTCGATGTAGATCACCGCGCTCACCAGCGGTTACCCCCAAGCTCGCCAGAGCTCCAGAGCTCACCGAGGCTGTATTTTTCCAGCCAAGCCTTGAGTCTCGCGCCGTCCAGTCTTTCGAAGCGCGAGCGTCCGTCTTCCTTCTCGCAGACGACGACGCTCGACGGGTGGTCCGTCAGCGCGTCAACGAGCATGCGCGAGTGTGTAGTCACGACGATTTGCATCCGGCTGGATGCTTGCACGAGCAGGTTCGCGACCTCGGCAACGGCGTCCGGATGCAGACCGAGCTCCGGTTCTTCCAACCCGATCAGGGGCGGTGGAGTGGGATGCAACAGGATCGCGAGCAGGCTCAGGTACCGAAGCGTGCCATCGGACAGGAGCGTCGCCGGAATCTGACGATCATCGCTTTCTTCCAGGAAGAGTGCGACGGTGCCGCCGGTCACCGGGCAGGAGATGTCGACGATGCCTTCGTACAGCTCGTGCAATGCTTCAACGAGTTGTCGTTTGGCATCTCCCTTGAAGTGAGAGAGTACAAGCGCGAGGTTGTCCGCACGGTCGTTCAGAAAATCAGCCGGTCCGTGGGCACTCTGATCCCGGCGAAACGCTGCGGTGGGTCCAAACGACCAGTTCCGGTACAGGCGGATGCGCTCGTACTGTTCCTGCAGCCAACTCAGAGCGGGATAATCGAGAGGATCGCGAAGCTGCGAGAGAATGGATTCCTCCGGCTTGACTCTGCGCCGTTCGACTGGACTCGCCGTATCGTCACGGTTTCGGGGGCCGACCGCGTCGAGGTCGGAGCGAAGTCTGTAGTGCGACTCGGTATCGGATCCGGGGGCCCCGATGATGGTGAGTTCCTCTCCCGTGACGTTCAGGCGTCCGCCGTCGTCCGCGAACGTCAATGCGTGCTTGAGTGGCGGTTCTCCGTTTGAACGGGCAACGATGGTTTCCAGGGTCGCGACGCGCACCGACTCCCGGCCCTTCCATAGCCATTCCCCGATGCCGCTCCTTCTCACGATCGGTTCCGCGAGTTTCCTGGGCGCGGCCCGGAGCAGGGCGAGCACTTCCAGCAAGTTGGACTTGCCGGAACCGTTCGGTCCGATGAGCACGTTCAGCGGCTCCATCGGCAGGTCAATGCCGCGCGGTCCGAAGGACAGGAGGCCGGTGACCGTCAATCGGCGAATCAGCACTCTGTCTCCCTGGCCGCTCTCGTTCTCCAGGGTGCGTTACTGGAACCCGCAACCTATCCTGGACCGGCGGCGGCTCAGACCACGATCTCCGGCACGTCGCCGCTGGTGATCAGCGCAGGCTCGGTCGCCGCGCGGATCTCTTCGACGGAGACGCCGGGCGCGCGCTCCAGCAGGTGCAGGCCGTCCGGCTGCACCTCGATGACCGCCAGCGACGACACGATCGTGTTGACGACCCCCTTGCCGGTCAGCGGCAGGCTGCATTCGTTCAGGATCTTCCGGTCGCCGCGCTTCGACAGGTGGTCCATGACGATCAGCACCCGCTTGGCGCCGGAGACGAGGTCCATCGCGCCGCCCGGCCCCTTCACCATCGCGCCGGGGATCATCCAGTTGGCGAGGTCGCCGGCGGCGGAGACCTGCATGGCGCCGAGGATGGCGAGATCGATGTGGCCGCCGCGGATCATGGCGAAACTCTGCGCGCTGCTGAAGTAGCTGGCCCCGTCGACGGCGGTCACCGTCTCCTTGCCGGCGTTGATCAGGTCGGCGTCGAGCTCGGCTTCGGTGGGGTAGGGGCCGATCCCGAGCAGGCCGTTCTCGCTCTGCAGCATGATGCTGACGTCCGGCGGGATGAAACTCGCGCACAGCGTCGGGATGCCGATCCCGAGGTTGACGTAGTCGCCGTCGTGCATTTCACGCGCGGCGCGGGCCGCCATTTGCTCTCTTGTCAGGGCCACGACGTCGCTCCTTCGGGTTCACCGCGCAGGCAGGCCATGCCACCCCCCGGCGGGGCTGGATGACCTCGCCACGTTTCATCGACCTGTCCGACGAAGCGGAGACTACGCCGGCCGCGTCCGGCGGCGTTCGATGACCTTGGTCGGATCCTCGCCGACGACGATCCGGTCGACGTAGACCGCCGGGGTATGGACCAAGTGCGGGTCGAGCTGCCCGGCCGGCGCGATCTCCTCGACCTCGGCCACCGTGACCTTGCCCGCCTCGGCCATCGGCGGGTTGAAGTTGCGCGCGGTCATGCGGTAGACGAGGTTGCCCGCTTCGTCCGCCTTCCATGCCTTGACCAGGGCCAGGTCGGCGTGCAGCGCGGTCTCCAGCACCTGCCAGCGGCCGTCGAGCCGGCGCGTCTCCTTGCCTTCGGTCAGCGGGGTCCCGTACCCGGTCGGGGTGAAGAACGCCCCGATGCCGGCCCCGCCGGCCCGGATGCGCTCGGCCATGGTGCCCTGCGGGTTCAGCTCGACCTCGAGCGAGCCGTCGAGGAACTGGCTCTCGAACGTCTTGTTCTCGCCCACGTAGCTGGCGATCATCTTCCTGATCTGCCGGGTGTCGAGCAGCAGCCCCAGGCCGGCGCCGTCGACGCCGGCGTTGTTGCTGATGCAGGTGAGCCCGGTCACGCCGGAGTCGCGCAGCGCGACGCACAGGTTCTGCGGCACGCCGCACAGGCCGAATCCGCCGACCATGATGGTCATGCCGTCGCGGAGCAGGCCTTCGAGGGCGGCGGCCGAGCTGGAGTACACCTTGCCGGGCATTTGCTCCTCGCGTGGAATCGGAGTCCGCCGCCGGCGCCGTCAGGCCTTCATCGGTCCGTTCGGCACGCTGGCCCCTTCGCGGACGAAACGCGCCAGGTTGGACATGTCCTCGTCGCCGTAGCCCTGGGCGATCAGCGCGTCCTCGATGGTCGCGATGAGGCTCGCGATGGGCACCGGCACCTGAAACTCGCGGGCGGTGTCGAGGGCGATGCCGAGGTCCTTGCGGTGCAGGCGGGTGCGGAAGCCGAGCGGGTAGTCGTCGTTCAGCATCTTGTCGGACCGGTTGGCGAGGATCCAGGATCCGGCCACGCCGCCGCCGATCGCCTCCACCACGCGCTCGGGGTTCGCGCCGGCGCGGTAGGCCAAGGTCAGCGCCTCGGCCAGGCCCATGAACGTGCCGGCGATCGCCACCTGGTTGGCCACCTTCGCGATCTGGCCGCAGCCGACCGGGCCGATCCGCGTCACCTTGGCGCCGATGATCTGCAGCACCGGCTCGGCGCGGGCGAAATCCTCTTCCGTGCCGCCGCACATGATGGTGAGCGTACCCTTGACGGCGCCCTCGGAGCCGCCCGACACCGGGGCGTCGACGTAGCCGATGCTCCGGGCGCGGAAACGCTCGGCGAAGCGCCGCGTCGCGGCCGGGGCGATCGAGGAGCAATCGATGACGAGTCCGCCTTCCTGCAGGCCGTGAATGGCGCCGGATCCGCCCTCGAGCAGCACGTGCTCGACGTCCGGGGTGTCGGACACGCAGCTCAGGACGATATCCACCTCGGCCGCCGCCGCGGCCGGGCTGTCGGCGCGCGATGCGCCCAGCTTGGCGAGCGGCTCCTCGCGGCTCCGCGTCCGGTTGTAGACCGTGACCTCGCAGCCGGCCTTGATCAGGTTGGTCGCCATCGGCGCGCCCATCGTTCCCATGCCGAGCACGGCAATCTTCATTGTGTCTTTCTCCTTCGTCGCCGAAGCGGCCGGGACGCGCGCGTGAACGATCCCCCGCCCCGACTGCGGGCGGTTGGTCACGAGGGCGACGAACTTCTTCCAGTAGCGAAAAGACGGGGTGTAGACCGTTTCGACTTCGCTGAATCCGACGGATTGTAGCATCTGCTCCAGCGCCGCCAGGGTCGGCATCGCACACAGCTCGTGTCGGGTCTCCTGCGCGCCCTCGTCGCCGGGGAAGAACGGGACGAGCGGGTAGCGCTCGTGGACGAACGGCAGCAGCACGTGGGTCTCGCAGATCAGCAGCCGCTTCGTCACCCGTGCGATGCGCTCGAGCGCGGCCAGCGGGTTCCGCAGGTGATAGAAGACCCCGAGCAGCAGCACCAGGTCGAACCGGCCGATCTCGTCCGGGTCGAGCTCGTGCACGTCGGCCCGCCGGTGCTCCACCGCCGAGCCGAGGCGCTCGCGGGCGGCCAGGAACTCGTCCATCCCGAAGCGGTCCCAGGCGTAGCTGTCCACGGCGAGCACCCGGTCGGCCCCGCGCCGCTCGCATTCGAACGAGAAGAAGCCGTGCCACGCGCCGACGTCGAGCACCGACCAGCCGCTGAGGTCGGCGGGAATCCCGAGCAGCCGCAGGCGGCGGGCGAAACGGCGCCGGGTGCGCCCCTCGTACGACAGCGGCGCCGCGCCCGCGTCCGGCCGGCTGACGATCTGGTGCGGCCGTTCAGGCATGCGGGGTGGCGCGAACGCGCGTGCAGGATAGCACGCGGGATCGAGCGCCAGCGGATCACGCGCGGCGCCCGGGCGGGGTCAGCTCCAGGCGCTCGCACAGGTGGTGGATGCGGTCGTCGACCGGCGGATGCGTCGACAGATAGGCGGCGAGGCCCAGCGGATCGGACTCGCGTTCCAGGCGGCGGAAGCGCTCCAGCATCCGGACGCAGCCATGGGGATCGAACCCGGCCGCGCGCATCAGACGCCCGCCCAGCTCGTCCGCCTCGAACTCCTGCTCGCGCGAATAGGCCTTCTCCAGCCACTGGACGCCGACCCGCCGCAGCCAGGGCGCGACGGTGCGCCCCGCGGGCGTGGCGACGGAGACGGCCGACAGGGCCTTCTGGCTCCACTCGAGCTTGATGCGGTCGATCGCGTGCCCGCGGATCACGTGGGCCATTTCGTGCCCGATCACGAAGGCCAGCTCGTCGCGGTCCCGGCCGGTCGCCTCGACCAGGGCCGGCGCCACGAAGAGGTAGCCGCCGGGCAGCGCGAACGCGGTCGGGTGGTCCCCCGCCACCGCCGCTACCTCGAACCGGTGGAGGGGGTTGCGCACGCGGGCGGCGAGCGTCGCGGCCAGCTCGTCGAGCAGCGCCTGCACGGCCGGGTCGACCGGTCCCGGCGCCTGCTCGCGCACCGCCGCCGCCATCTCCCGGCCGAGCCCCTGCTGCGCGCGGATGGCGTCGTCCTCGTTGCCGGCGACCGAGTCCCACATCCACTTCGCCTTGCGGAACTGCCGGCCCGCCAGCCGGCCGACGAGGTACGCGGCGCTTCGCGTCACAAGGGGAATCCGGGACGTCAAGGAAAGAGCCGCCGCACCTTGCACCGGAACCCCGGCAGCACGTCGCCGCCGGTCAGTTCGTCGTCGACTCCGAACACCTGCACTTCGGACGGCGACCGATAGGCGCGTACCGTTCGCGTCGCCGGTTCGGCGACCCACACCGCGCGCGCACCGGCTGCGAAGTACTCCGCGATCTTGACGTGGAGGTCTGCGAGGCGGTCGGACGGCGAAACGACCACGACGGCGAGGTCCGGTGCGAACGGCCAGTAGGTGGTCGGGACGCCCGTCAACGGGATCCGCCGTGTGGAGACGAACGCTGCATCGGGGGCACGGACGACGTCGGGGTCGCGCCGCAGAATGAACCCGGTCTCGGCGCCGCAGCAGACGCCGAGCGCGTGCGCGGTCACGTGCTCGTACAGAAAGTGTCCGATGCGCACCGTGCACACGCCGTGCGCCGCTCCGGTTGGCGTCATGCGGATGAGCACTCCGTCGACGAGCTCGTGCCGGCAGTCGTTGTCCGGTAGCTCGAACAGCTCTTCGGCCGTCATGAGTGCGTGCTGGACGGGAACCGCCATCGTCGATTCCAGCTATTGTATTCGAGCCGCATCATCGACGCAGATGCGTCGAATCGACGAGGGCGGCGGTCAGTATGGATCGACAGGCTGGTCATCGGCCTGGGTGACCGGAAGGAGGCGCGCGATGACAATCCGAACCTTGTCGATCCTGCTGGCCGCCGCCCTCGCGGCGAACGGAGTGGCCGTCCATGCGCAGGAGCGGCCGTTCACGCCGGTCACGCAGGAGATGCTGCTCGATCCGGATCCCGCCGACTGGATCAACTGGCGGCGCACCCTCGACGGGTGGGGCTACAGCCCCCTGGACCAGATAAACGCGGACAATGCGCACCGGCTGCAGCTCGCGTGGTCCTGGGCCATCGGGACGGAGGGCCGGCCCGAGCCGAATCCGCTGGTCTACGACGGCGTGCTCTACGTCGCCAGCCCGTTCGGCATCGTCGAGGCGCTCGACGCCGCCACCGGCGAGTTGCTCTGGCGTTACCGGCACGAGCACGAGTCGGACGAGCTGTCCGGCATCGTCACCACCCGCAATCTGGCCATCTACGACGACAAGATCTATCTGACCACCGTCGACGCGCACGTCGTGGCCCTCGACGCCCGGACCGGCGCCGTCGTCTGGAACGTCGCCGGCGCGGACTACCGGCTCGGGTTCCGCTACACCGCCGGCCCGATCATCGTCGACGGGAAGGTCGTGGCCAGCACGAACGGCTGCGAGCGCTACCACGAGGCCAAGGAGATGCCCTGCTTCATCTCCGCGCGGGACGCGCAGACCGGCGAGGAGGTGTGGCGCACCTCGACGGTGGCCCGGCCGGGCGAGCCGGGCGGCGACACCTGGGGCGACACGCCGCTGATGTTCCGCATCGGCGGCGACGGTTGGACCGCCGGCAGCTACGACCCCGGCACGAACCTGATCTACTGGGCCACGGCGCAGGCCAAGCCGTGGGCGCGCTTCCAGCGGGGGCACTCCGGCGACGCGCTGTACACGAACAGCGTGCTCGCGCTCGACCCGGCCAGCGGCGAGATCGTCTGGTACAACCAGCTCCTGCCCGGCGAGACGCACGACATGGACGAGACGTTCGAGAACCTGCTCGTCGATCACGGCGGGCGCCGGTCGCTCTTCAAGATGGGCAAGCTGGCGATTCTCTGGGAGCTCGACCGCGCCACCGGCCGGTTCCTGGCCGCCCACGACCTCGGCTACCAGACGATTCTCGACGTCCACCCCGAGACCGGCGCCATAACCTACCGGCCCGGCATGATCCCGCGCGAGGGTGTCGAGCTCGAGTTCTGCCCGAGCGTGGCCGGCTTCAAGAGCTGGCGGGCGATGGCCTACCACCCGGGCACCCGCGCGTTCTACGTGCCGCTGCTCGTGAGCTGCGAACGGACCACGTTCGGTCCGGGACCGGAGCGCGTCGAAGGCGGGGGCGGCGTCGGCATCTCGCGCCGCGCGCACCTGATGCACCCGGAACGGCCGGACGGGGTGGGCGAGTTCGTCGCCATCGACGTCGACGGCGACGTGCTGTGGCGTCACCGGACCCGCACCGCCATCGACAGCGCCGCGCTGACCACCGGGGGCGGGCTGGTGGTCGTCGGCGACTGGGATCGGAACCTGTACGTGCACGAGGCGCGGTCGGGCGAAATCCTGTTCCGCACACGGCTGCCGAGCTCCGTGTCCGGGTTCCCGGTCACCTACGCCGTCCATGGGCGGCAGCACCTGGCGATTCCGGTGGGCACCGACCCCTCGCTGTGGAGCGGCATCTCGGGGCAGTTGACGCCGGAGAAGCAGCGTCCCGCCGGCGGGCACGGGATCTTCGTCTTCACGCTGGCCGAGGAGGCTCGGTAACTGGCCGGTGGCGCCCGGCATGAACCGCCCGCGCCCGCTCCGGGCCGCCCGCGGTCGCTGCGAGCGGTGGAATTCGAGCCGGATCCGGTGATCGAGGCGTACAAGCGGCACGTCGACCGGACCCTGCTGCGGCAGAACCTCCGGCGGTCGGTGACGGAACGGGTCGCCAACCTGATCGCCCTGCAGCGGCTGGCGGCGGAAGCGCGGCGGGCGGGAGGGGTTCGGGAGCGTGGTCGGTGACCGACTTCGAGAAGGTCATCCGGATCTTCAGCGAGGCGGAGATCGAGTGCATGATCGTCGGCGGCCTGGCCGCAACGATTCACGGGTCGGCGCGCCTCACGCAGGACGTCGACTTCGTCTACGCGCGAAACCGCGCGAACGTCGGGCGTCTCGTCACCGCATTGAGGCCCCATTCCCCGTACCTGCGGGGCGCGCCGCCCGGCCTGCCGTTCGAGTGGAGCGAGGCTACGATTGAGCGGGGACTCAACTTCACGTTGACGACCGCCGTCGGCGACATCGACCTGCTGGGCGAAATCACCGGCGGCGGGGACTACCACGCGCTCATGCCGCACAGCGTGGACGTCGAGATGTTCGGGTGCCGGTGTCGATGTCTGGATCTGCCGGGACTGATCCGGGTGAAGCGTGCGGCGGGACGTCCGAAGGACCTCGAGGCGCTTGCGGAGCTGGAGGCGCTCCTCATGGAGCGCGATGACGAATCGAGCAGTTCTTCGCCGGCGCCCGGCAAGTCCGAGGTCCGATGAACCTGCGCGCCGGCGTTTCCGTTCCGCGGGCCACCGCATGGACGCTCGCCGTCCTGGCGCTGGTCGCTGCCGGCTGCGGAGACGATGCAGGCCCGACGGGGCCGAGCCCGACCGGTCCGGCGCCCATGGTCGTCAGCGGCCCCTGGGCCGCGGAACTGTCGGCGTTCGATGCCCAGGACGGCGCCGACCCGTATCGCAAGGGCGGCGTCGTCTTCGTCGGCAGCTCGTCGATCCGGTTCTGGGACCTGGACGCGTCGTTCCCGGGCCGCGGCTACCTCAACCGCGGGTTCGGCGGGTCGCAGATCGCCGATTCCATCGCGTACCTGGGACTGCTCGTCCTGCGCCACGAGCCGCGCACCGTAGTGCTGTACGCCGGCGACAACGACGTCGCCGCCGGCAAGACACCCGAGACGGTCGCCGCGGACTTCGCCACGTTCGCGCGCAACCTGCACGCGGGGTTGCCGTCCACGCGCATTCTGTTCCTGGCGATCAAGCCGAGCATCGCCCGCTGGAGCCTGGTGGAGCAGATGCGCGAGGCGAACCGCTTGATCCGCAACCGCACCGAAACCGATTCGCGCCTGACCTACGTGGACGTCCACACGCCGATGATCGGTCCCGACGGCCTGCCGCGGTCCGACCTCCTGGTGGACGACGGGCTGCACCTGTCGGCGGCCGGGTACGCACTGTGGACGGGCATCCTGCGTCCCCACCTGCCGGGCTGAAGCGATCGGGAGGTGAAGGTTGCCCGGTTCGGTGGACGGGCCGACGCGTTCGGGTTCACGTCATGACATGCGCACGAAACGTCGTTCCCACGTAGAATCAAGGCTGACGTGGGAGTCCGTTGCGCCGAAAAGGGCTCCAGCAAGGAGGAACCATGTGCGATGAGAGAACCGTTTCCGACACCACCAAGTACCTGCGCGCGAAGGAGCTGACACGGCGGCAGTTCGGGGCCGTTTCGGCGGGAGCAGGGCTGGCGATGCTGCTGCCGCGGGCAGCGAACGCCCAGGACGTCACGGAATCCGAGATCGACGTCACGACCCCCGACGGCGTGTGCGACAGCTACTTCGTGCATCCCGTGAGCGGGGCCCATCCCGGCGTCCTGATCTGGCCCGACGCCTTCGGCCTGCGGCCCGCCAAGCGGCAGATGGCGAAGCGGCTCGCGGAGTCCGGCTACTCGGTGCTGGTGGTCAACCAGTACTACCGGTCGCAGCGGGCGCCCATCGTGGACTCGACGAACTTCGCCGAGGTGGCCGCCACGGTCAGGCCGTTGATGGGGACGTTGAACGCGGAGACCCACGTGCGGGATGCGCGGGCGTTCGTGGGCTTCCTCGACAGCCAGCCGTCGGTGGACGGCAACCGGAAGATGGGGACGATGGGCTACTGCATGGGCGGCCCGATCACGATGCGCACGGCGGCGGCCCTGCCCGACCGCATCGGCGCCGGCGCCTCGTTCCACGGCGGCGGCCTGGTGACCGACCAGCCGGACAGTCCGCACCTGCTGGTCCCGCAGATGACGGCGCACTACCTGTTCGCGATCGCCGAGAACGACGACGAGAACGAGCCCGAGGCGAAGAACGTGCTGCGCGACGCGTTCGAGCAGGCAGGATTGCCGGCGGAGATCGAGGTCTACGCGGGCGCGCTGCACGGCTGGTGCCCGCCGGATACGCAGGTCTACAACGAGGCGCAGGCGGAGCGGGCGTGGAGCCGTCTCCTCGCTCTGTTCGAGCGCGCCCTCGGGTAAGGCGCGACCGAAGGACGCACCGCCACGTGTCTGACACGTGGTTCGCACCCCGCGGCCGGCCGGTTCGGGCCTGAGGGCTGCCGGCCGCCGCGCGGCGCGCGCCGCGGCTGCGGTGCGGCGCGGGGAACGCCCTGCGAGCTCGAAAGGGCTCGAGGATGGCTCGGCAGGTTGCCGAGGCCGTCCGGATACGCCGGGCCGGGTCAGTGCTCGGTCTCGGCCGGGGCAAGCCGCGGATCGGATACCGGCAGGGTCGGGAACAGGTCGAGGAACGTGGTGTAGGAGACCACGAACAGGCTGAACACCCCGGCCGTGACCAGGATCTCGAGCAGGCCGAGCGGCACCCCCTCGCCGTGCCACAGCGACGGGGCGACCAGGATGAAGCGCTCCAGCCACATGCCGGCGAAGACGACGGCCGCCACCGCCGTCAGGCCGGGCGCCCAGGTCTTGACGGCGCGGCTCAGGAGCACCACGAACGGGCCGGCGAACGCCATCGCGAACACGGCCACCGCCACCGGCTCCCAGGCCCCGTGCATGCGGTGGTGGACGAACTCGGTCTCCTCGGCGAGGTCGCCGTACCAGATCACCAGGTACTGCGACCAGAACAGGTACGCCCACAGGATGCAGAACCCGAACAGCAGCTTGCCGAGATCGTGCAACTGGTGGCGTCTGACGTAACCGGCGATGCCGAGCCGCCGACGCCCCACCGCCGTGACGCCGGCCAGGAACGCCAAGCCGATCAGCAGGTTCCCGATGAAGTAGTAGCCGCCCAGCAGCGTCGAGAACCAGTGCGGGTCGAGCGCCATGACGAAATCGAAGGCGATGAGCGTGAACACCCAGCCGTAGGCGACGAGCACCGCCACGGCCCACCGGCTCTGCCGGCGCTGGCCGATCGCCCGTTCGGCATCGAGGCCCCGCCAGCCTGCGATGAGCCGCGCAGAAAGACCGGTGGCGGGTCGTTCCCCCGACTCGTGCAGCATGCCGACGTCCGGCCGGACCGAGCGGTAGACGTAGCGCAGGCTGAAGCCGCTCAGCACCAGGAACGCCAGCAGCTCGCGCAGCACGAAGAACGGGACGTTCAACCACGGCGTCTTGGCCTCGACCGGGTGCTGGACCCACGGCGCCCAGACGGCGGTCCCGGCCAGCAGGACGAGAAGCAGGACGAAGGCCGCCGGCAGGAACGCGACCGTCGCCTCGGCGACGCGCTTGAGCGGCCGGCCCCAGCGGGCCGAGGTCACCTGCAGGATGCACGAGAGCACCACCCCGGCCTGCGCCAGGCCGCCGAAGAAGAGGAAGTTGACCAGCAGGGCCTGCCAGGCGCGGATTCCGTCGACGACGAGGCCGACCAGGAACGCTGCGCCCCCGAGGACGGCCAGACCGAGCAGGAAGCGTCTCGCGCCGGCGGACAGGAGCGGGCCGGCCGCCGGCGCCGCGAGGGCTGCGCCGTTCACCGCGCGACCGCCTGCGGTTCCGGCTCCGGGGAGCCCAGGGTGCGGAGGTAGTGGACCAGCGCCCAGCGCTCGTCGACGCTCAGCGCGTCGCCGAAACGCGGCATGTTGCGGCCCCCCTCGCGGATGATGCTGTAGACGAAGCCGTCCGGGTAGTTCAGGACGTGCCGCGCGGTCAGGGCCGGCATCCGGCGGTAGTAGCGGGCCAGGTCGCCGTCTCCGGCGCCTTCGTCGCCGTGACAGAGGGCGCAGTACGCCGCGTACAGCGCCTTGCCCTCGGCGATCGTCCCGGGGGTCTCGTCGAGCGGGTTCGTCAGTGCGGTGCGCGCTTCGCGCCGGTTCATGATGCGGGGCGCATCCACCGCCATCGAACGCGCCGGGAAGGCCCGCTCCTCGGTTTGCGGCAGCACCGCCGGACCGGTCCACATGTTGCGGATCCAGGTGCGCGCGTCCGGATCCCGCGGCGCGTCCGCGGGGGCGCACGCCGCCGCATTCAACACTGCCAACAGCGCCGCCAGTACGGAGCGAAAGCCCCGGAAGCCGCGGCGGGAGCCCCATCCTGTTCGGGGACCTGAGGGCCGGCGGGAGCCCCATCCTATTCGGGGGCACGAAAGCCCACGGAGAAAGCTCCGCTGCTTTCCCGCGGCGACGATGCATCCCGCAGGGACTGCGGGCAGCGGGCCACCTGCGCTGTCAATCATCCGTTCGCACCTCGATGGCGCCGGCGTCCGCGAGCAGCGACCGCGCCGCCGCCGCCTGGGCTTCGTCGCAGGTGATCTCCACGCCGAAGCAGTTGTTGCTGAACCGCGGGTCGCCGATGTGTCTGCGTTTGAGCCGCGGCAGTCCCGCCAGCAGGAGGAAGCCGAGCATGCCGAAGATCGCGCCGAACAGGATCGTCAGCTCGAACGCGATCACCACGAACGGCGGAATCGAGATGAGCGGCTTGCCCCCGGTGATGAGCGGCCAGGCCGAGACGGTGTAGATCGGCAGCGAGAACCCGGCGGCGCAGCCGAGCAGCGCCCCGACCAGGGTGAACAGCCGCACGGGGCTGACCCGGGCCCCCAGGAGCTGCTCCAGGGTGTGGTCCGGGGCCGGCGAGAAGGCGTCGACCCGGGCCAGCCCGGCGTCCTGCGCCGTCGCCAACGCCACCGCGGCCTTCGCCGGTTCGTCGTACACGCCCAGGATCCGCATGGTGCTCATCGTTCTCCCAGCGATCTGGCGAAGCGTCGTCCGCGTCGTGAACCGTTTCCTGCGGCGCAGACGCCTAGCGCTCGTGCCTCGACTGCATGAACTCGATGCCCTCCGCCAGCACGTTGCGCCAGGCGCGGTCGACGTCGCGGTCGAAATGCCCGTCGAACTCGCGGACGGTCTGCATCAGCGACTCCAGCCACAGGTCGTACAGCTCGAAGCCGATGTCGAGGTCGTGCCTGCCGTGCCGGCGCGCGACGCGGTCCAGCTCCTCCAGTTCGTCCGCCGGCGCGCCCGACATGCTGGTCATCAGCGAGAGCGAGTCGGCCAGCATCTTCTTCTGGTGGGCGAAGTCGGTGTGCCGGAACGCGTCGCGAACCTGCGGGCTCGAGGCGAGGAACCGCTCGTAGAAGCGGTCCAGGAACCCGTGCTTCGACAGGCACCGGGCCAGGCTGTCGTCGAAGACCTCGGCGTGGGCCGAGCCCTCCTTCATCTCCGTGATCGACACGGCCGGGAAGTTCTTGATGAACAGCAGGAACAGCAGGAAGAAGAGCGAGAAGCTGCCGGCGGTGACCGCGCCCTCCACCCACGTCGGCTCGTAGAGGCCGGTCCAGTTGGCCGGGTCGAAGTCGTGCGACAGCGACGTGACGATGATGACGAAGCGCTCCAGCCACATCCCGACGTTCACCAGGATCGAGATGGCGAACAGCGCGGCCAGGTTCGTGCGGACCCGCTTGAAGAAGAGGAACAGGGGAACGACGACGTTGCAGCCGAGCATGCCCCAGGTGAAGAGCCGGTACTCGCCGAACATCCGGTTGTAGAACGTTCCCTGCTCGAACGGGTTGCCGCTGTACCAGGCCACGAAGAACTCGGTCAGATACGCGTAGCCCACGATGAGCGACGTGACGATGATCAGCTTGGCCAGGTTCTCGAAGTGCCGGATGGTGATGTACTCCTCGATCCCCAGCAGCTTGCGGAGCGGGATCAGCAGCGTGATCACCATCGCCAGGCCCGAGAAGATGGCGCCGGCGACGAAGTAGGGCGCGAAGATCGTGCTGTGCCACCCCGGCAGGATGGACATCGCGAAGTCCCACGAGACGACGCTGTGCACCGAGACGACGAGCGGCGTGGCCAGGGCCGCGAAGAAGCCGTACAGCGCGCCGTAGTGGATCCACTGCCGCGTCGAACCGCGCCAGCCGAGGGCGAGGGCGCGGTAGATCGGCTTGCGCCAGTCGGTGCAGCGGTCGCGCGCGGCCGCGACGTCCGGAATCAGTCCCAGGAACAGGAACATCGCGCTCACCGTGAGGTAGGTGGTGATGGCGAAGACGTCCCAGACCAGCGGCGACTGGAAGTTGACCCAGAGCTGGCGCTCGTTCGGATAGGGGATCAGCCAGTAGAAGAACCAGGGCCGGCCGATGTGGATGATCGGGAAGAGCCCCGCCGTCATCACCGCGAACACCGTCATCGCCTCGGACGCCCGCGCCACCGACGTGCGCCACTTGGCGCGGAACAGGAACAGGACGGCGGAGATGAGGGTGCCGGAATGCGCGATGCCGACCCAGAAGACGAAGTTGGTGATGTAGATGCCCCAGAGCATCGGGTGCTCGTAGCCGGCCACGCCGAGGCCGAGCCGCCACTGCACCGAGAACGCCCAGGCGCCGAGGGCGAGGCCGCCGAGGATCAGCGCGAGCGAAGCGAAGTACGCCCGGCCCGGCGGCTGCATCGTCCGCAGGATGTCGGCGTCGATGCGGCCGTAGGCGGCGGCGTGGTCCGCCACGCTCACGTCGTCACCTTCTTCAGGTAGGTCACGGCGGGCCGCGTGTTGAGGACGCCGAGCGCGTGGTAGCCGCGGTCGGCGGCGGAAAGCTGCGAGACGCGGCTGTCGGGATCGTTCAGATCGCCGAAGACGATCGCCTGGGCCGGGCAGGTCTGGGCGCAGGCCGGGGTGACGTCGCCGTCCTGCACCGGGCGGCCCTCGTCGCGGGCGCGGTCCTTGCCCTCCTGGATCCGCTGGACGCAGAACGTGCACTTCTCCATGACGCCGGCGCTGCGGGCCGTCACGTCCGGATTGAGCTGCAGATGCAGCGGCTCCGGGAACTCCGGATCCCACCAGTTGAACCGCCGCACCTTGTACGGGCAGTTGTTCGAGCAGTAGCGGGTGCCGACGCAGCGGTTGTAGATCTGCGCGTTCAGGCCCTCCTCGCTGTGGTAGGTCGCGTAGACCGGGCACACCGATTCGCACGGCGCGTGGTCGCAGTGCTGGCAGAGCATCGGCAGGAAGCGCGAGTCGACGCGTTCGCCGCCGCTCGGGCCGGGCCGCGGCTCCACGAAGCGCTCGATCCGCAGCCACGACATCGTTCGGCCGCGCACCATCCGATCCGCGCCCAGGACCGGCACGTTGTTCTCGGCGTAGCAGGCGGCGACGCAGGCGTTGCACCCGTTGCAGGCGTTCAGGTCGACGGCCATGCCCCAGCGGTGCGTCGGATGCTCGTGCTCGGGATAGAGGCTGAAGTGTTCTTCCTCGGGGTGCACGTCGCCGGCCTCCAGCGCCGCGCGCGATACCGCCTGGGCGAGCTCGCGCCCCTGCTGATCGAACGTCTGCTGCAGGCGGGCCAGGGGGCGGCGCAGCGCGCGTGGCGTCGCGTCGACGCGCGTACCGGCCCAGCGAGGTCCGCCGGATATCGCCTCGGGCGCCGGATCGAGCAGCACGATGGGGTTCACGCCGCGGCCCGTGGCGTAGCGGCCGAAGTCGGTGTGGCCCTGGCCGATCGGGATCGCCACGACCCCCGGGTGCAGGTGCGCGTTCAGGACGACCGTCGCGTCGACTGCGCCGTGGTCCGATTCGAGGGTCACGAGCTGCCCGTCCTCCGCCCCGATGGCGGCGGCGGTCTCCGGCGTCATCTCCGCCCCGTTCCCCCAGGCGGTCTTCAGCAGCGGGTCGGGGATCTCCTGCAGCCAGGGCCGGTTGGAGCCGCGCCCGTCGTGGAAGTGCAGCGACGGGTAGGCCGTCAGCGTCAGCGCGCGCCGCTCATCGCCGGGAGCGGCGAGCCCCGCCAGGTCGACCCCGCCCAGCCGGGCGCTCAGCGTCACCGGCTCCGGCTCGACCGGAGACCAGCGCCCGCCCTGCCTGACGACGTCCGCCCAGAACGCCTCGAACGCCGCCGCGGCCGCCTGCCGGGCCGCTGCGGCTGCGCGCCGGGCCGCAGCCGCCGCCCGCCGTCTGGCCGCGGGATCCTGCGGCTCCGTGTCATCCTGCGGCTCCGGCTCGGCCGCCGGCGGCGGGTCCAGCGCGGCCTTGATGGCGCGCCACTCGCCCCGCAGCACCTCGTAGAATTCCCCCTCCGGGAGGGGCGGCGCGTCAGCCGGGGCTTCGACGCCTGCTTCGGCCGCTGCCGTGAGCGCGGTCCGGCCGGCCGCGAGGAGAATGTCGCCGAAGTGCCGCGTGTCGTACACCGGCCGCATCGTCGGCTGCATCAGGCTGTACTGGCCCGCGGCGGGGCGGTGGTCGCCCCACGACTCCAGCGGCGTATGCGCCGGCAGGACGAGGTGGGCCCGCGCCGTCGTCTCGTCCGGCCAGCTCGACGTCGCCGCGACGAAGGGCACGGCGTCCAGCGCTCCCGCGAAGTCGGCCGCCGCCGGCAGGGTGTGCACCGGATTGACCTGGTGCAGGATCAGCACCTCGACGGCGCCGTCGCGCATCGCGTCGGCGAGGTCGAGCAGGTCGCCGCACGTCGAAGCGTTGTCCCACAGGCTGTCGGGCAAGAACCGGACGGTCGCGCCGACGTTGCCGGCGACGTAGTTGAGCAGGGCGACGGCCACTTGGGTCTCGGTGGCGTCCGGTCCCGAGACCGCGACGCCGCCCCCCGCGGCCAGCGTGCGTCCCGGCCCGGCGCCCGGATCCGAGAACGCCCGCGCGAGCTGGACGATGCGGCCGGCGGGCACGCCGCTGCGCGCGGCGGCCGCCTCCGGGGTCGCGCCGGCGACCAGGGCGCGGATGCGGGCGAGGCCGTCGCCGGTGACGCCGGCCGCCTGGACCCGTCGTTCCTCCACTATGGTGCGCACCATCGCCGCGGCCACGATCCCGTCGGCGCCCGGCTCGATGCGGATCCACTCGTCCGCGCTCGACGCGGTCAGCGACAGCCGCGGCTCGAAGTGGACGGCGCGCACCGTGCGTCCGTTGCCGGGGCGCCGGGCCTCGGCGAACGCCCGGGACTGGCTGACGGTCGAGAGCCAGGTCTCCATGAAGTCCGCGCCGAACGACACGATCAGATCCGCGCGGCCGAAGTCGTGATGCGGGACCGAGGCGCGGTCGAAGACGATCCGGTTCGCGGCCCGCAGCGGCTCGTAGGCGAAGGCCTCGTACCGCAGCCGGCGCGCCCCGCCGACGGCCGCGGCCCAGCCGTCGACCAGGCCGTCCAGGGTCCCCGACAGGAGCGGCGTGACCACCGCGATGCGGTCCGCGTCGCCCGCCTCGATCAGGGCGCGGATGCGCTCGGCGAGTTCGCCCTCGGCGTCCTCCCAGCTCACCGGCTCGAAGACCGACTGGCCGGCGGCGGCGTTGGTCGTACGGCGCCGTTGCGGGCCGCGGAAGCGGTCCGGGTTGTACAACCCCTGCAGGGCCGCCTGACCGCGCGTGCAGAGCGCCCCCCGGTTGCCCGGGTGGGCCGGATTGCCCTCGATCTTGATCGCCCGCCCTTCGCGCGTGCGCACCCGCGTACCGCAGCCGTTCGGACACTCGCCGCAGACGCTCGCGTACCAGGTCGCCACGCCCGGCACGACGTCGTCCGGGGGCACGACGTACGGGATGATCGTCTCGGTGGGCACCGGCGAGCACGCGGCGACCGCCGCGGCCGGTCCGGCGCCGCCGAGCACCTTGAGGAAGGTGCGGCGCCCGACGGTCTCCGTCAACGCATTCCGGTCTGGGGAGGTCTCACTCACCATGCGATCCAGTCGTGGGCCTGACGGCTAGTAGTGACACACCAGGCAGTCCCGGGAGGCGCCCCGCGCCGTGTGGCAGTCGACGCACCAGCCCATCGACAGCGATTCCACCTGGACGGCGACATCCATGCGGGCGACGTCGCCGTGGCAGGCGGCGCAGTCGATGCCGCTGCGGACGTGCGCCTTGTGGCTGAAGCGGACGTAGTCGGGGAGATCGTGGACCCGGAGCCACGGGATCGGCGTTTCCTGCTCCCAGTAGTCGAGCACCTTCACGATTTCCGGCCGCTCGGTCAGGATGCTGCGGTGGCAGCCGGCGCAGCGTTCCACCGAGGGGATGCCGGCCACCGGCCCGCGCCGCGCGTAAGCGTGGCAGAACCGGCAGTCGATCCCGGCCTGCTCGACGTGGCGGGCGTGGCTGAAGGCGATCGGTTGCGCCCCGGGCGTTCCGGCGTCGGGTGCCGTGCTCGCCGCCGGAGTCGCTCCCTCCTGCGCCGCCGCGCCGTTCCAGACCACCGCCAGCGCCACCGCCAGGGTGACGCCCATCAGGGCCAGAGCCGCATGAATCCACCGTCGCGCCGCGCAATCTCGAATCATCGTTGTCCGGGAGAGGACGTGCCGAGCAGGGGCGAACCGGCGTATTCTAGGAGCTTGCGCCGTAGAACGCAACGAAGCGGGTTCCGAGGCGCAAGGTCCCGGGGCGGTGGGGGCTGGGGCCAGTCACGGAGCCTTGCGACGGGTTTGGCGGCGCTGGTCTGCCCGCCCGCGCCGAACCGCACAGGCGTCCGGCGGCGTCACCGCCGGGCGAATTGCTGCACGATCGGCGGCGTCGGTGGTATCGTTGGATCGTTGACCGTGATCGACGACGACGCGGCTCCGCCCCGCGGTTACGCGCTCGGCCCGCAGCCCGCGTCCGCCTCCGGCCCCAACCCCGCCAATCCGGCCGGTGGTATCGTTGCGGCCTTGAGACCCGTCGACGTCTACCTCGTTCCCATCGGCCCGGCCGGGTACGAGTTGTTCTGCGAATCGGCCGAAGTCGACGACGTCGATCCCGGCGGGGAAGCCCCCCGGGCGGGGCGGTTCTACGCGCGGTTCCGCCGGATGATCGCCGAGGCGCAGGGACAGCGCCGCGCCCGGCGGCTGGCCGCGGTGCCGGCGGATCCCGATACGCAGCAGCCGCTCCCGATCCGGCTGCGGAACACCGTCGTCGGGTGGGTGGCCGAGGCGATCGCGGAGTGGCGGCTGCTGTGGCACCTGCGCAAGCAGGCCGCGCTCGAGCTCGTGCATCCGGCCGACCTCGACGGGGACCGCGCGCTCGCGGTGACGCGCCGGCGGCTCGGCCGCGACGCCGATCATCATCTCCGGCGCCTGTTCCTCTCGTCGCTCGTGGCCGTTCTGCTCGGCCTGCTGTTCTTCGTCCCCGGGCCCAACTTTCTCGCCTACTACTTCGTGTTCCTGGCCGTCGGGCACCTGCTGGCGTGGCGCGGCGCCCGTCACGGCCTCGCGCACGTGCAGTGGCGCACGCGGGCGAGCGAGCCGCTCGGGGAGCTGCGCGGCATTTTCGACCTGCACCCGGACGAGCGGGCCGGCCACGTGCGCGACGTCGCGGCCCGGCTCGGCCTCGACTACCTCGCGCCGTTCGTCGAGCGGATGGCGGTTCGACGGCGTTGAGGGCGACGGGCCGACCGACGGCTGCATGACGGTGGCGCTGTGACATAATCGCGGCATGCGATCCACCCATCGTGCGCCCCGGCGCGCGGCCCTCGTCGCGCTGGCCGCCGGCCTCGTTGCAGCGTTCGCGGTGCCCGTCGACGCCGCGGTGCGGCCGCCGAAGTTCGACTACCACGTCACCACCCTGGACAACGGCCTGACCGTGATCCTGTCCGAGGATCACTCCACGCCGATCGTGAACCTCCAGGTGTGGTACCACGTCGGGTCGAAGGACGAGCCGGAAGGCCGCACCGGCTTCGCCCACCTCTTCGAGCACCTGATGTTCAAGGGCTCGCACAACGTCCGCTCCGACGAGCACCTGTCGATGATCTCCAGCGTCGGCGGGGTCGGGAACGCCTACACGACCGAGGACGTCACGGTCTTCTTCGAGACCGTGCCGGCGCGGTACCTGCCGCTGGTGCTGTGGCTGGAGGCGGATCGGATGGCGACGCTGCGCATCAGCCAGCGGACGCTCGATTCCGAACGCGAGGTGGTCAAGGAGGAGCGGCGCTGGCGGTACGAGAACGAGCCGTTCGGACTGCTGTCGGAGATCCTGTACGAGGAGGCGTTCACGACGCATCCGTACCGGCACCAGACGATCGGCTCGATGGAGGATATCGAAGCGGCGACGGTCGAGGACGTCCAGGAGTTCTTCGACACCTACTACGTGCCGGAGAACGCCACGCTGACCCTCGTCGGCGACTTCGAGACCGACTACGCGCTGCAGATGGTCGAGCACTACTTCGGCCGGGTGCCGAAGGCGAAGAAGCCGGTGCCGCGCAACCTGCCGCGCGAGCCCCCGGTGACGAAGAGCCGCCGGCTGACCGTCGAGGCCGACAACTGGCCGCTCCCGGCCGTGGTCGTCGCGCACCCCATCACCTACGACGGGCATCCCGACGCCTATCCCCTGCACGTCCTGTCGAAGATCCTGTCGGACGGGCAGAGCGCCCGGATTCACCGCAGCCTGGTCTACGAGCAGCAGGTGGCGGTGTCGGCCTACGGTCAGGGCGTGATCATCGAGGATCCGAACCTGTTCTACGCGGTGGCCCTCGTGCAGCCGGGCCGGACGCCGGCGGCGGTGGCCGCGGCGCTCATCGCCGAGCTCGACCGCGCCAAGGCGGCGCCGCCCACCGACGACGAGCTGCAGCGGGCCAAGAACCAGTTCGCGCGCGACTACGTCATCGGCCGCATCAGCATCGAGCAGAAAGGCATGCACCTCGCCCACGCGCAGGTCATTCACGACGACGTGACGACGGCCGACGCCGAGTTCGACATCTTCATGAACGTCTCGCGGGAGGACGTGCAGCGTGTCGCCCGCACCTACCTGCGCGACGACAACCGGCTGGTGCTGACCATCCTGCCGCGCGGCTCGCGGCGGGCGGGGCGGTGACGGGGGGCAGTGCGATGACGAGGTCTCGTGCGGCGGGCGCCGGCGCGCTGCTGCTGGCGGTGATCGCGGGCGGGCTGGCCGTCGCGTTCCCGGCGTCGGCCCAGCGGGTCGACTGGCCGCGCGAGCAGCCGCCGCCGCCGCTCCTGAGGCGCCACGTCGATTTCCCGGACTACGAGATCCGGTCGCTGGCCAACGGGCTCCAGGTGGTCTACGTCGGCCATCACGAGCAGCCCGCGGTCAACGTGCGCATGATCCTGCGCGCCGGCGCCGCCGTCGACCCGCCCGGCCAGCCCGGCGTCGCCTCGCTCGTCGGACAGCTCCTCGACCAGGGCACGACGACGCGCTCCGCCCAGGAGATCGCGAACTCCATCGACAGCATCGGCGGCGCGCTGAGCGTCGGCACGGCCCGCGATCTCGGGTTCGTCGACGTCCTGGTGATGAAGGACAGCTTCGACTTCGCGCTCGACCTGCTCGCCGACGTGGCGCGGCGGCCCGCCTTCGCGCCGGCCGAGATCGAGCGGCAGCGCAACCAGGTGCTGTCGGGCCTGCGGGTCAGCTACGACGATCCGGCGTACGTCGCCGGCGTCGTGTTCAACCGCCTCGTCTACGGCTTCCATCCCTACGGCATGCCGCAGGGGGGCACGCCGCGGTCGATACGCACCATCACGCGCCGCGACCTGGTGGCGTTCCATCGCACCCACTACCTGCCGAACAACGCCGTGCTGGCCGTCGTCGGGGACGTCACCGCGGAAGAGGCGTTCGCCGGGGTGGAGCGCGCCCTCGGCGACTGGCGGCCGGGGCCCCCGCCGCCGCCGGTGACCGCGGACAACGTCCCGGACGCCACCCGGCGACTCGTCGTCATCAACCGGCCGGGCACGGTGCAGACCGTCATTCACGCCGGCCACGTCGCGCTGCCGCGGGCGCACCAGGACTACCTGGCGTTCGACGTGGCGATCAAGATCCTGGGCGGCGAAGGGGGCAACCGGCTCGGGAGCGTGCTGCGGACCGCGCGGTCGCTGACCTACGCCGCCTCCGCCGACATCGCCGGGCGCCAGATCGCCGGCGACTTCATGGCCAAGACCGATACCCGGTCGGCCGCCACCGCGGAGGCGCTGCGCCTGACCGTGGACGAGATCGCCCGGCTGCGGCGGGAGCGCGTGCGCGAGCGCGAGCTGCGGAGCGCGCAGGACTACCTGGCCGGCAGCTTCCCGCTCACCATCGAGACGCCGAACGCCATCGCCGCCCAGGTGCTCGAAGCGATCCTCTACGGCCTCGATCTCGACGCGATCGACGATTACCCGGAGCGGGTCAACGCCGTCACCGTGCGCGACATCGAGCGCGTGGCCGAGACCTGGCTGCAGCCGGCCAGCCTGTCGATGGTGCTGGTGGGGGACGCCTCGGTGTTCCTGCGCGACCTGCCCGGCGTCGGCTTCGACCGGATCGAGGTGATCCCGCTGTCCGATCTCGACCTGACGGCGGCCGATTTCCGCCGCCCCTCGCGCTTGCGGCGTTAGGACAGCCGGCGCCGGACCAGTTGCCCAAAGTCCTCATCTCCTGCGGGGAGCCGTCCGGCGACCTCTATGCCGGCGCGCTGACCGCCGCCCTGCGCCATCTCGATCCCGGCGCGCGGGTCTTCGGGCTGGGCGGCGACTGCCTGCACGATGCCGGCGCCGAGCTGGTGGCCCACTACCGGGGGCTGGCGGCGACCGGGCTCTCGGAGGCCCTCGCGGTGGCGCCGCGCTCCTTCGCGGTCTATCGGGAGCTGGTGGCCCGTGCCCGTGCCGATGGGCCGGACGTGTTCGTCGCGGTCGACTTTCCGGAGCTCAACTTCCGGGTCGCGGCGGCGGTGCGCCGGCTCGGCATTCCCGTCGTCTACTACATCGGCCCGCAGCTCTGGGCGTGGCGGCGGAGGCGGATCGAAACGCTGCGCCGCCTGGTGGACCTCGCGCTGGTGATCTTTCCGTTCGAGAAGGCGCTGTACCGCGAGGCCGGCGTTCCCGTGGAGTTCGTCGGCCACCCGCTGCTGGAACTGTCGGCCCCGACCGAGGCCCGGGCGCCCTTCCTCCGATCGCTGGGGCTCGACCCGGCGGCGCCCACCGTCGCGTTGCTTCCGGGCAGCCGCCCGAACGAGCTGCGGGCGATCCTGCCGGACGTGGCGCGTGCGGCGGGTCTCGTCCGCCGACGGGTCCCGGCGGCGCAGTTCGTGGTGGCCCGCGCGCCGAGCCTGGACGATGCGTTGCTCGCGCCCGTCGCCCCGCTCGTCGCGGCCGGCGCCGCGGAGGTGGTCGAGGGGCGCACGGACGACGTCCTGGCCGCCGCCGACGCGGTGGTCACGGCGTCCGGCACGGCGACGGTCCAGACCGCCATTCACCAGCGGCCGATGGTCATCGTCTACCGTTTGTCGGCCCTGACCTACCGCATCGTCAGGACGTTCTCTCACGTGCGGCACGCGGGCATGGCCAATCTCATCGCCGGTGAGCGGGTCGTGCCGGAGCTGATCCAGAACGCCTTCACGCCGGGCGCAGTGGCGGACGAGGTCGTCTCGTTCCTCACGGATGCCGCGCGGGCCGCGCGGACGCGGGCGGCGCTGGGGCGCGTGCGCGAGCGGCTCGGGTCGGCGGGCGCGAGTCGGCGGACGGCCGAGCGTATCCTGGCGGTAGCCCGTCAATCGTCGCTTGCGCCTCCGCTTGCCGCCCAGCCAACCCTCACCAGGCGACTGCACCGTTCCACGGCGCAGACTCCCGGCCGCGCGCCGGACCCCGCGCGCGGAGCGGCCGGCGACGGCGTCTAGTCAGTACAATGATTCGATTCGTTGTTCGGGCTGCGGGCCGCGCCTGACGCGCGGTACTTGGAGAGTGGCTGACCTGGAGAGTGGCTGACGATGAGGCGACACCGGAACGACAAACGAACGCGTGCAGCCGCGGCGTCGGGGCGATTGATCCTGCTCGTCTGTCTCGTGGCGGCCGGCCCCGCGCCGGCCCGCGGCCAGACGAACACCGGCGATCTCGGGGGCGTGGTGCGCGACGAGTCGGGCGCCGTGCTGCCGGGCGCGGCCGTCGTGGCGACGCACGTCGGCACCGGCTTTTCGGTCCAGCGCATCACCGACGCCGACGGCCGGTTCTTCATGGCGTCGCTGCCGATCGGGGCCTGGGAGATCGCGGCCGAGCTGCCCGGCTTCCGGCGCGTCGTGCGGACCGGCGTGGTGCTGGAGATCGGGCGCACGCTCGACCTGCCGTTCGAGCTCGAGCTCGGTACGCTGAGCGAAGAGGTGACGGTGACGGCCGACGCGCCGCTGCTGCAGACCACCAACGCCGAGATCAGCGACGTCATCGCCAACCGCGAGGTCGAGCAGATTCCCCTGAACGGACGGCAGTTCCTGCAGCTAGCGCAGCTCAGCGACGCGGTCGTCATTCCGCCGGGCGGCACGCGCGGCGCGGCGCTGCAGCAGGCCGGGCCGCTGCCGAACGTGGGCGGCCAGCGCGCCGGTCACAACATCTACCTGCTCGACGGCGTCAAGGTGACCGACGAGCTGTTCAACAACCTGGTGATCAACCCGTCGGTCGACTCGATCCAGGAGTTCAAGATCCAGAAGTCGATGTATCCGCCGGAGTTCGGCGGCAAGGCGTCGGCCCTGATCAACGTCGCGACCAAGGCCGGCACCAACCAGTACCACGGCAGCGCATTCGCGTTCGTGCGCGACGAGCGGTTCGACGCGCACAACTACTTCGATCCGCGCGACGAGCCGGTGCCGCCGCTCGACCAGGGCCAGTTCGGCGGAACGTTCGGCGGTCCCATCGTCCGGGACCGGACGTTCGCCTTCTTCAGCTACGAGGGCCAGCGCACCACCCGCTCGCTGACGAAGACCTTCTCGGTGCCGTCGGCGGCGGTGCGCGGCGGCGACTTCGCGGGATTCGATCCGGTGTGCGATCCGCTGACCCGTGACCCGGCTGGCGGGGCGTGCGGGTCGTACTTCGCCGGCAACCGCATCCCGGCCGGCCGTATCGACCCGATTGCCGCGGCCTTCCTGGAGCAGGTGCCGCCGCCGAACGCCGGCGGGGAGGTGCAGAACCTGACGGCGATCGAGCAGCTCGAATCCGACGTCGATCAGTTCAGCGCCCGGCTCGACCACCGCTTCGGCGCGAACGACCAGATGTTCCTGCGGTTCAGCACGTTCGACGCCCACGACGTGCAGCCGTTCGGCACCAGCGTGCAGCAGGAGGCGCTGATCCCGGGCTTCGGGCGCACCCTCTCCACCCGGACGCGCAACCTCGCCGCGAGCTACACGCGCACGATCGGGACGGCGATGCTCAACGAGACGCGCTTCGGCTGGATGAGCGTGGACGGCGGCCAGGAGAGCCTGAACCGCGGCGTCGACTTCGCGCAGGCGACCGGGCTGCTCGGGGTGACCGGCGATCCGCGCGACGTCGGCTACCCGCAGATCGACACGGCCGGGCTCTACAGCGCCATGGGCGATCCGACCAGCTTCGTCTTCCGGCGCAACGAGCACTTCGAGGTCTACAACAACTTCCTGATCGACCGCGGCGCGCACCGCATGAAGTTCGGCGGCTACTGGTTCCATCTGCGGTTCCGGCCCGAGAACCCGGACACGGCGCGCGGGCGCTTCCGCTACACCGGCCGGTTCAGCGGCAACCCGTTCGCCGACTTCCTGCTCGGCTACCCGGTCGAGGCGCGTTCGGGCGTCGGCGGGCGCGGCGGCGAGGACGCGCGGACCAACTGGCTGCATCTCTACGCGCAGGACGACTGGCGGGTCAGCGACGATCTCACCCTCAACGTCGGGCTGCGCTACGAGATCAACCAGCACATGCGCGACGTCGACAACCGCCTGTCGACGATCGACGTGTCGGTGCCGGGCGGGCGCTACGTCATCGCCAGCGACGAGGCCGGCAACATCTCGCCGGCCGCGAACGCGCTGCTGCCGCAGATCCCGATCCCCTGGGTGACCTCGGCCGAGATCGGCTGGGACCGGAGCCTGCTGCGGCCCAGCCGGACGCGCTTCGCCCCGCGTCTCGGGTTCGCCTGGCTGGCGGACGACGACGGAAGCACGGTGGTCCGCGGCGGCTACGGCATCTTCCTCAACCAGTGGGCCTACAGCGTCCAGACGGCGTTCGCGCGCAACCTGCCGTTCTTCTTCCTCAAGCAGGTCGACGTGCCGGCGGGGCAGTTCGTGCCGACGTGGGACACGCGGTCCATCCTGGCCGCGGACCCGACGGGCAGCGTCGGCGGGTCCATCATGGACTACGACTTCCAGGTCGAGTACACCCAGACCTGGAGCGGCGGCGTCCAGACGGAGATCCGTCCCGGCACCGCGTTCGAAGTCTTCTACATGGGGTCGTACACCATCGGCGCCGACAACGCCACGGTGCACAACGTGCCGCTGCCCGGCCCGGGCTCGATCAGCGCCCGGCGCGACATCCCGCAGCTCGCCGGGATCCGCGCCATCCGCTTCGACGGCAAGTCGATCTATCACGCGGTGACGTTCAAGACGGTCCGGCGCCTGCGCAACGACCTCGCGTTCGATGTCGCCTACACGCTTTCGCAATCCAGGGACGATGCCTCGAGTCCCGGTCCGACCGCCTTCGAATCGAACCGGCCGCAGGACGTGCGCAACATCTTCCCCGGGGAGAACGCGCTGTCGAGCTTCGACCACCGCCACCAGTTCGTCGGCAGCGCCACCTGGGAGCTTCCGTTCCAGCGCAACGCCGGCGGCTGGCGCGAGGGGCTGCTCGGCCACTGGCGTCTGAACGGCATCGTCACCGTGCAGTCCGGCGCCCCGTTCACCGTGAACGTCACCGACGACCGCGCCAACGTCGGAGCCGGGCCGGCACAGCGGCCGGACATGCTGCGCGACCCGAACCTGTCCCGCGGCCAGCGCACCGTCGAGCGCTGGTTCGACACCGGCGCGTTCGCCCTGCAGGCGCCGTTCACGTACGGCAGCGCGCCCCGCAACCCGGTCTTCGCGCCCGGTTACGCCAACGTCGACATGGCCCTCGCCAAGAACTGGCGGCGGGACAACGGCAGCCGGCTGGAGTTCCGCTGGGAGATCTTCAACGTCCTCAACCGGGCCAACTTCGACCTGCCGAACCGCTTCTTCGGGTCGCCGAACTTCGGCCGCATCTTCAGCGCCCTGAACGCGCGGGAAATGCAGTTCGGCCTGCGCTTCGTGTTCTGAGACCGGCACGGCGGCCAAGGTTGCCTATTCTGCCTCCGGACGCCGCCGGGCTGACAGAGTCAGAACCGGATGCCCGCGCCGATCCGGAGATCCATCATCAACCGGACCTGCGTGCGGAAGAAGAAACGGGATCCGATCGGAACGTCGACGCCTGCTGCGACCTGCGGAAACAACCCTTGTTCGACACGGGGTTCCGCCGCGCACCGCCGCCTTTCCTCGTCCGTCAAGTCAACCGTGAACAACACGTCGTCCGGTGCGTACGGATAGGGCGGGGGCGTTGTCCGTTCCGGCGGACCGACCGTCGTCACCCGGGCAATGCGCGGACGGACCGGAAACCGGCTCATCGGACCCGCCGGCGCCTTGACGGCCAGAGCGGCATCGCGCCGTCCGCCGACGGCTCGCGCACTTACCGGCCGGACCACGCCGCGAGATCTCCACAGTTCCACAGTGCGTTGTCGTCCTGGTCGAGGCGCGGACGGCGGGCCTTGCGGCGATGGCCGGAGACGAGGACGACGAGCATGTAGACTATGCGCGGCCGGAAAGCAGCGCGACGCGGGAGGGTCGCCAGAAGGCTCGGAGCCGGAGATGCCAGATGAATCAGCCACACGAACGCCGTCAGCGGACGCTGCGACCGAGGCGGGAACGGACGCATTCTACAAGCGACCGATCCTGAACTCGCCGTACGAGTACCCCGGCCGGCACTGGGAGCTCGACGAGAGCAACCAACCGACCAACCGCATCGTCGGCACGCGGCGTCCATCGTCGTACGTCTCCCCGATCCCGAAGCCGCGGAAACGCCGCGGGCAGCAGTTGGAGCTGGTGTCCCACGAGACGGCGAAGACATGGGGCACGGAGGATCAACAGTACGACCTGGCCGAGTTCATCAACGGCGTGCGGCGAGCCGTGGAGCAGTGGCGAAGGTTGCCGGAAAGCGCCTGGCGGGTCACGCCGGAGACGGCACGCCTCCTGCGGCACTGGCGCCACCATGCCTTCGGCGACGTCCGCCCGTTCTTCTGCCAGGTCGAAGCCATCGAGACCCTGATCTGGCTGACCGAGGTCGCTCCCGGGCTCGTGAAGGAAGGACGCCGCTACGTCGAGCACCTGGCCGACGCGAACGCCGGAACGACGGACGACACGGCATCCGTGCTCAACCGGGTTGCGGTGAAGCTGGCGACCGGCGCCGGCAAGACCACCGTCATGGCGCTGTTGATCGCGTGGCAGACGATCAATGCGGTGCGGCGGCCGGCCAGCCCGCGGTTCACGCGCGGATTCCTCGTGGTCACGCCCGGCGTGACCATCCGGCAGCGCCTGCGCGTCCTCCAGCCGAACGATCCCGACAGCTACTACGGCAGCCGCGAGCTCGTGCCGGGAGACATGCTCCGCGACCTCGAACGGGCGAAAATCGTCATCACGAACTACCACGCGTTCCAGCGCCGCGAGACGAGCGATCTCTCCAGGGTCGGACGGGCCCTGCTCCAGGGACAGGGATCACCGCTGCAGACACGGGAGACCGAAGGCCGGATGCTGCAGCGCGTGATGCCCGAACTGCTGGGCCGAAAACGGATCCTGGTCCTCAACGACGAGGCGCACCACTGCTACCGGGGTAAGCCGGACGAATCCCAGGAAGGGACTCTCCAGGGCGACGACAGGAAGGAAGCGAACAGGAACCGGGAGAAAGCCCGGGTCTGGATCTCCGGTCTGGAAGCCGTACAGCGCCGGCTGGACGTACAGCGCGTGGTCGACCTGTCGGCGACGCCGTTCTTCCTGCGCGGGTCGGGCTACGCCGAGGGGACGCTGTTCCCGTGGACCGCGAGCGACTTCTCGCTGATGGACGCCATCGAATGCGGCATCGTCAAGCTGCCGCGGGTGCCGGTGGCCGACAACGTCCCCGGCGCCGAGATGCCCCAGTTCCGCGAGCTGTGGAAGCACGTCGGCAAGCAGGTGCCGAAGAAGGGCCGCGGGCGCGCCGCGGCCGACCCGTTGCGTCTGCCGACGAAGCTGGTGACCGCCCTCGAGGCGCTGTACGGCCACTACCGGCAGACCTTCGAGCAGTGGCGGGCGGCCGGCATCCGCGTCCCGCCCTGCTTCATCGTGGTCTGCAACAACACCGCGACGTCGAAGCTGGTCTACGACATACGTCTCGGGATTCGAGCGGCGGCGCGAGGACGGCTCGACCGCGCTCGAGCAGGGACGCCTGCCGCTCTTCCGGAACTTCGACGAGCACGGCCGGCCCCTGGCCCGGCCCCGGACGCTGCTGATCGACAGCGAACAACTCGACTCCGGCGAGGCGCTGGACCGGCGGTTCCGCACCGCGGCGGCCGACGAGATCGAACGCTTCCGGCGCGAGATCGTCGAGCGGACCGGCGATCGGCGGCAGGCCGACCGGCTCTCCGACGAGGACCTGCTCCGCGAGGTGGTCAACACGGTCGGCGTCGAGGGCCGCCTCGGCGGGCAGACCCGCTGCGTCGTGTCCGTCTCCATGCTCAGCGAGGGCTGGGACGCGCGGACCGTCACCCACGTCCTGGGCGTGCGGGCGTTCGGGACGCAGCTCATCTGCGAACAGATCGTCGGCCGCGCGCTGCGCCGGCAGTCGTACGCCGTGAACGAGGAGACCGGGCGGTTCGACGTGGAGTACGCCGACGTGCTCGGCATCCCGTTCGACTTCACGGCCAGGCCGGTGGTCGCACCGCCCCTGCCGCCGCGCGAGACGGTGCAGGTCAGGGCGGTGACCCCGGATCGCGACGCGTGCGAGATCCGCTTCCCGCGCGTCCAGGGCTACCGCGTGGAGCTCCCGGACGACCGGCTGACCGCCCGGTTCGACGACGACTCCACCCTGACCCTCACCCCCGAGCTGGTCGGCCCCGCCGTCACCCGCAACGAGGGGATCGTCGGCGAAGGGATCGACCTGACCCTGGTCCACACCAACCGGATGCGGCGCGCCACGCTGCTGTACCACCTGACCCGCCATCTGCTGCTGACCGAATGGCGCGACCCGAACGAAGAGCCCAGGCTGTACCTGTTCGGCCAGCTCAAGCGCATCGCCCGGTCATGGCTGGACGAGCATCTCGTCTGCCAGGGCGGCACCTACCCGGCCCAACTGCTGTTCGCCGAACTCGCGGAGATCGCATGCAAGCGCATCACCGACGGCATCGTCGAGCAACACCGGGAGACCCGCCCGATCACCGCCGTGCTCGATCCCTACAACCCGGAGGGGTCCACGCGGCACGTGCGGTTCACGACGTCGAAGCAGACCCGCTGGGAAACCGACGCCCGGCGCTGCCACGTCGACTGGGCGGTCTGCGACAGCGACTGGGAGGCCGAGTTCTGCCGCGTCGCCGAGGCGCATCCGCAGGTGCGGGCGTACGTGAAGAACCACAACCTCGGGCTGGAGGTCCCCTACCGCTTCGGCGCGGAGCACCGGCACTACCTGCCGGACTTCGTCGTCCTCGTCGACGACGGCCGGGGACCGGACGACCCCCTGCGCCTGGTTGTCGAGGTCAAGGGCTACCGCCGCGAGGACGCGAAGGAGAAGAAGGCGACAATGGAGACGTACTGGGTCCCGGCCGTCAACCGCCTGGGCGCGTACGGCCGCTGGACGTTCCGCGAGCTCACCTCCGTCCACGGGATGGAGACCGACTTCGATGCGGCCGTGACCGCGGCCTTCCGGCGGACGATTGATTCCGTCGTCGACGGGTAGAGCATGGCGCCAATGCGGGCGACCGCGCCTCGTCACGGCGCATCCGTTGAGGGACGAGATGCTGGAGGAACATGAACGCATCGTGCTCACGGAGGACATGTCGGGCCTGTGCTTGAAGGCGGGCGACGTCGGTACGATTGTCCACGTGCATCGGGGCGGCCAGGCCTTCGAGGTCGAGTTTCTGGCGCTGGACGGCGGCGCCGCGGCGTTGGCCACGTTGCCGGCGTCCCGGCTTCGTCGCGCGGCCGCCACCGATCCGACCCACGCGCGGGCACTCGACTTCGTTCTATAATGTGGCCATGAAGGTGGCCAACATCGCCGAGTTCAAGAACCACTTGAGCGCGTACCTCGCAGCCGTGGCGAACGGCGAGGAAGTGGAGATTCGGAAACGGAATGCGCCGCTGGCGCGCGTCGTTCCAGTGCGCGCGCCGGACCGCAATCGGACGGTCCTGGGCTGCGGCGCCGGCACGGTGGTCGTCAAGTCGGATCTGACCGCCCCGATGGTCCCGGCCGCGGATTGGGAGATGCTGCGGGAAGACCCCTCGTGACGGTGGTGCTCGACACGTGCGCCATCATCTGGGCGGTCAGCGATCCCGCGCGGCTCCCCGATCGGGCGGCGCGGATCCTGCAGGCGGAGGATACGGAGGTGTGCGTCTCGGCGATCAGTTGCGCCGAGATCGCGTGTGCGGCGACGCGCGGCCGCATCGAGATCGATCGGCACTGGCGGCTCTGGTTCCGACTGCATGTCGAGCTGAACGGTTGGACGGTGCTGCCGATCGATCTCGAGTACGTCGAGGAAGCGTTCGCGCTGCCCGAGCCGTTTCACCGCGACCCGGCGGATCGCCTCATCGTCGCGACGGCGCGCGGTCTGTCGGCGCCGGTCGTCACCGCCGACGCCCGCATACTCGCCTACCCGCACGTCAGGACCGTGTGGGGAAACTGACAGGCGGTGCGAACCGATGCCCCGGACACCGAAACGGCCGACCACGGTCGAGACCCTGACGCACGACGCGGCCTCCCGGAAGAACATCCCGACCGCCGAGTTCGAGTCGGTCATGGACCGGGCCGACCAGGAACCGGTCCGGGTCGCCTGCGCGCGCCGCAACCGCGATCTCGACCCGCAGCTCGTCTGGCGCGGCAAGGACCTGCAGGACTGGTCCGACCTCGTCGTGCAGGCCCCGCCGCTCTTCATCCAGGAGAAAGTTGCACCGAAGGTCCTGGTCGACGACCTGCAACGGGAAACCCGGAAGCGCCGGTCCGGCGCCGGGAGCGGGAACGGACAACCCGACCTGTTCGCCGACTTCAACGGCCTGCCCGACGACGACGCCCGGACCGAGTTCTACCGCCACGACGCCAACTGGTCGAACCGGATGATCCTGGGCGACAGCCTCCAGGTGATGGCGTCGCTGGCCGAACGCGAGGGCCTGCGCGGCAAGGTGCAGTGCATCTACCTCGACCCGCCCTACGGCATCAAGTTCAACTCGAATTTCCAGTGGTCCACGACCAGCCGCGACGTCAAGGACGGCAAGGCCGAGCACATCAGCCGCGAGCCGGAGCAGGTGAAGGCGTTCCGGGACACGTGGCGCGACGGGATTCATTCGTACCTGACGTACCTGCGCGACCGCCTGACCGTGGTGCGGGAGCTGCTGGCGGAGAGCGGGAGCATCTTCGTGCAGATCGGGGACGAGAACGTGCACCGGGTGCGGGCGCTGATGGATGAGGTGTTCGGGGAAAGTAATATTGTTTCGCAGATTTCATTTCGAACCACAACGGGTCTAGGAGATCAGTACCTTAATTCTTCTTGTAATTTCTTAGTCTGGTATGCGAAGAACAGAAGCGAGCTGAAGTACCGCGAGATCTTCAAGGCGAAAGGTATTCAGGATGATGTCGGTGCTCGATACCGCAGAGTACAGATTGGTCCGGTGGACCGACGCTCAATGACGATGGATGAGCGTGTATCGCTGAGATGTCTTCCTAATGACGCGAGAATCTACCGGCACGACAATCTTACTTCTCAGAGCGGAAAAGAAAAGTCAGCGTTTGCTGTGGAATTCCAATCCAGTCAATTTGAGCCAGGCAGAGGGTTCTGGAAAACGAATTGGGAGGGTATTCGACGCTTGATGCATTCCAACCGATTGACAAGCCCGACGCCTCGTTCGATTCAGTATGTTCGTTTTCTCGATGACTTTCCAGTTTCGAAATTCGGTAACGTTTGGACCGATACTCAAACGGGAGCCTTTACCGAAGACAAGATCTATGTCGTCCAGACTAATGCGAAAGTCATCGAGCGCTGCATCCTCATGACCACGGACCCCGGTGACCTCGTGCTCGACCCGACTTGCGGCTCCGGAACCACCGCCTACGTCACCGAGCAGTGGGGCCGCCGCTGGATCACCATCGACACGTCCCGCGTCGCCCTCGCGCTCGCGCGCGCCCGCGTCATGGGCGCCCGCTACCCGTACTACCTGCTCGCCGACAGCCCGGAGGGGCAGCGGAAGGAAGCCCAGATCACGCGCACGGCGCCGTCCGAGGCGCTCACGCGCTGCGATGTCCGGCAGGGCTTCGTCTACGAGCGGGTGCCGCACGTCACGCTCAAGTCCATCGCCAACAACGCAGAGATCGACGTCATCTGGGAGCGATGGCAGGAGACGCTGGAGCCGTTGCGCACGGACCTGAACGCGGCGCTGGACCGGGCCTGGGAAGAATGGGAGATTCCCCGCGACGCCGGCGAGGCGTGGCCGGTGCGCGCCGAGGCGGCGTGGAAGCGGTTCCAGGCGGCGAAGACAGACGGCGAACGCGCGGCAGCGCTGCAGACCATCAACGCTGAACTGGACCGAGCCTACACGCCGGGCGCCCTCCCTGACGCGCCACGCGACCCTTGGCCGGCGGACGTCACGGACACGCATCGCCTATGGTGGGAAGCCCGCATCGCCCGGCAGCAGGAGATCGACTCGTCCATCGCCGAACGGGCCGACACCGAGTACCTCTACGACAAGCCGTACGACGACAAGAAGAAGGTACGGGTGGCCGGCCCATTCACGGTGGAGAGCCTGTCGCCGCACCGTCTGCTGGCGCTCGACGAGCACGACGAGCTGATCGACCGGGCGGCCGAGCGGGCGCCCGCCTACGGGACGGCGCAAGACTTCGCCGGCATGGTGCTCGGCCACCTCGCAACCGCCGGCGTGCAGCAGGCTCGCAAGGCCGACCGCATCCGATTCTCGGCGCTCGAGCCCTGGCCCGGCGAGTTGATCTGCGCCCAGGGCCGCTACGTCGAGGGCGAAACCGAGGGCCGGGGGACGAAGGCCACTTCGGCGCTGTGACGCAGTACGCACCCGGTGAATCGCCGGCGAAAGTCGAACCCGAGAGGCGGACGGACGGGACCGAACGGCGCGCCGGTATTCTCGTGGGGCCGGAGTTCGGGACCGTGGCCAGGCAGGATCTCGTGCGCGCTGCCCGCGAGGCGGGCGACGCCGGGTTCGACGTGCTGATCGCCTGCGCGTTCAACTACGAGCCGCACGCCACCGAGTTCAACCGGCTCGGCGCGCTGCCGGTGCTGAAGGCGCGCATGAACGCCGACCTGCACATGGCCGATGACTTGGCCAACACCGGCAAGGGCAACCTGTTCGTCATCTTCGGCGAGCCCGACATCGAGATCCTCCCGGCCGACGGCGAGGATCCCCGGACCGGCCGGGTCCAGGTGAAGATTCACGGCGTCGACGTCTTCCACCCGAACACCGGCGAGGTCCGCAGCGACGGCCCCGACGGCATCGCCTGCTGGTTCATCGACACCGACTACGACGACGAGAGCTTCTTCGTCCGCCACGCCTACTTCCTGGGCGCGAACGACCCGTACAAGGCGCTCCGGACCACACTGAAGGCGGAGATCGACCCCGACGCCTGGGCGACGCTGCACAGCGACACGTCGCGGTCTTTCGACCGGCCGGCGTCGGGGGCATCGCGGTGAAGGTGATCAACCACTTGGGAGACGAAGTGATGAAGGTGTTCCGGGTCTGACCCATGTAGTGACCGCGACTACGCAAGACAAGAAACTTCTACAGCATATGGCCATCAAGAACGTCTTTGTTTCACATGCCGCCAACGATGCCGAAATCGCGACAGAGTTGGTCGGGCACCTCCGCAATGCGGGACATGAGGCCAAGGTCGACACCCTGGACCTCGCTCTTGGCGACAACGCCATCGAGTTCATGAACGAAGGAATTGCGAAAGCTGCCGCAGTTATCATTCTCTTCTCCAAACACACCCGTGCGGCAAGGTGGCAGAAGCTCGAAATCGACTCCGCGGTCTGGAACCAAGTTGCCGCCGACGGGGGGCAGTGCATCGTTGTCCGTCTGGACGATACGCCGCTACCGCCGACACTTGGACACAAAGTGTACGGGCGACTGACACCGGGAGACCGAGAGTCCTTCAAGAATCTAGTGGAGGAAATCTGCGGGGTACTGTTCAGCGGTAAGACGGCGTCGGCCTTGGTCGCCGAGGCACTCAGGCCAGATTCACAGAATCCTTTTCGCCATCTTCGGGCCGAATTCTTCGAGGACCAGCCTGAACTTCACGCAAAGACGTTCGCGGTACCCGAAGCCATCAAGGTCGGAGCGCTCGAGGACATGAAGCCGTGCATTCTCGAAGGCTCGCGGGGCACCGGCAAGTCGATGCTGTTGTTGTCGTTGCGTGCTCGCAACTTTCTGCAACGGCGCCCTTCCGAAAAAAATGCGCTCCAATACTTCGGGTTCTACCTGAAGCTCACGCGCGGGGCCATTTGTAACGCGGGACGCCGTTTCGAGTCTGAAGACCTGGATTCGACTGTCGACACCGACATTCTCACAGACGTGGCCGCACAGGAACTGATGCTGCAGATCACGGAGAGTTTTTTCTCGGAGCTGGAGTACTGCGTCAGGCACACCCTGATCGATTGCGGACAGATGGTCGAACGGAGACTTTGCGAAGCGGCCGACGAACTGCTGTTCGACTCCAGGGACGGCGCGGTCGTTTCCTTCGTGGAACTGCAAATCAAACTTTCGAATCTCCACAAGCGGTTGGCTGATTTTATCCGTCGCAAGTTCATTTACCAGGAAGTTGTCTCCGTTCCGATAGCGACGTTTGATCTGGAGCAATTCAAGCGCGCCGTGCTCCTAGTGCGACGCAATATACCATCACTTGGGTCGTCGATGTTCGTGGTCCTGCTCGATGAATACGAGAATCTCTTCCGCTACCAACAGCGAATCGTCAACAGCCTGCTCAAACTCGGTCCACCGCATTTTTCGATCAAGATCGCTAAGAAGCTCGCTAGCGGCGACACTCCCGGAACCACGACAGGGCAGGAACTGCAGGAGATCCACGATTACACGAGAGTACCGCTGGTCTACAACCTCGAAGATTCGGCCGACAAGAATGCCTTTAACGATCTGCTGCGGCACATCGTAATCAACATGGTCAGACTCGAGGGGTCCCGGCCATTCGATATGGACAAGCTCCTTCCGCGGTTCAACGATCCCGAAGCCGATCAATCTTTGTGTTTGGCGGAAGTAGCGAGGCTCAGCAAGGTCACGCGCGAGGAATTCGAGAGCTGGCCGAACGACAAGCAACGTGAAAAGAAAACATATTATGGCCCGGCAGCCATCTATCGTGTTCTTCTCGGAAAGCCAGGCCGCCATCGAGAGAAGCGGTTCGCCGGATTCAGTGAACTGGCGCTCCTGGGATCCGGCGTGATCCGCTACTTTCAGGAATTCCTGAGTGTAAGCTACCATCTCTCTTTCGGTGCCGATCCTCCGCCGGACGGAGCTCTCGTTCTCCCACCGGCCGAACAGTCCCGGGCGGTTCATATCGTCTCTCAGCACAACCTCACGACGCTCAGCCGAAACGTCGAGCGGGACGGCGAAGCACTGAAGTATTTTCTGCTGGATCTCGGCGACTGTCTACGGCACAAGCTACTTAAGCACACGAGCGAGCCCGAGGCCGCGCGTGTGACGATCGAGGATCCGGAAATGTTGGAGGACAACTCGATGGAGGCGTTGAGGCGCGTCCTTGTAGTCGGAGAGCGAGAGGGAGTGTTTCAAACCAGGGAAGGGCGTCCGGCTTTCAAGCCGAAGCACGGCTCCGATCCGCAACCTGCGGAATTCAATATCTGTCGAGTTTATGCGCCCGTTCTTCAGATCAGTCCGCGTCTTCGTTGGAGAACAACCATGAAGTGCAAGCACTTGGTGGGCCTGCTTCAACCCGGGATGAGGGCGCGCGCGAAAGGGCAACTGAAGAACATCGTTGCGAACTCCGTCGGAGGTGACAAGCTGCGATATCGTCCCTTGTTTCACCCGGAGGATAGCCAATGAAGCGGCCGCTGACAGCCGGGTGCTTGCCCGATGGCGCGCTGCTTGTGACGTGTTCGAGTCACGAAGAGCGGTGCAAGGGTCTCGTATCCCGGTCCGGGAGCTGGTCACCGGGGGAGGTAGTCCTCTTCCACTATGACGACGACAACCCCATCCGTGAAGAGAACCATGTTCACATGGAATCCACAGTTCGGATGAAGGGGTCGCGGTTGACGGTTCTTCAGTTCACGGAGGCCAGTGCGGTTAGGAGTCTTCGCGACAACATGCAGCACCTTCGGCGCGCCGTGGATCGCGCGGACAACGAGATTGTAGTGATCGATATATCTGTTTTCACAAAGCGACACCTGCTCATGATGCTGAGGTGGCTTGACGACTGCAATCTTTGGAATAGATTGTACGTTGCGTACACTGAACCGGGCGACTATCTGGTGTCCGAGTACGTACCGCTTTCGTTTGGACTCGCATCCCTTCAACAAACACCCGGATTCTCCGCGTGTCCTGATCTCAGTCGACCTGTCCACCTAATAATGTTCTTGGGGTATGAAGGCGACCGGGCGTTGGCGGTTTATGAACAGATTCAACCAATGAAAACTACCCTGGCGATACCTTATCCGGCATATAGACCGGAATGGACCGGAAGGACGGAACGGTTCAACCAAAACCTTCTGACTCTAGTTGGTGAACAGGAAATTCGCAAGATCAACTCGCTCGATCCAGAGGCTGTGAGTTCAACTCTTACAGAAATCCTCGGCCAACCGATTAGAGATGATTTCGCAAGGGTTATCTGTCCGCTTGGCACCAAGCCGCAAACCCTAGGCGTATACGACTATATCAGGAAGGCGGATGATCCTCCGGCGATCGTTTACGCGAGCCCGCTTCGGCACAATCACGCTTTTTTTTCGACGGGACTCGGTGAGACCTGGATACTGAAAACGGCTGGCGACAAATGAGGCTGGCCACGAGACTGGACCGCTACCCGGGCAAGATGGTGTCGAGGCTGGCGGATCGCCTGATTGAACGGTACGCCGCGGGGGCCGATTCCGTACTCGATCCGTTCTGCGGATCGGGGGCGATTCTCGTCGCGGCCAATCGAGCCGGACTTCCGGTTTCAGGCATCGATCTGAATCCGATTTCGGAGCTGTTTTACCATGTGAAGATCGGGGGATTCGATTCCGCTCGCGCCATGGAGCTCGGCAGGGCCTGGATTGCCGAGGCGCAGCAGACCACAGCGCCACTGCCCGTCGACTGGGACGGCAAGGACTACTGGTTTACCCCGCGCACCCTCGACAAGTTCGAGCGTCTGCGCGCCGCCAGCAGGATCGTTCCTTTCAGGGGCGCGCCGGAATGCTGGCCGGTCCTTCTCAGTTACGTTCTTGCCGTCAGGCTCTGCTCGAGAGCCGATCAGCGAAGCCCGAAACCGTTCATTTCGCAGCAGGCGCGGCGGTCGAGAGCCGGGCGGCATTTCGATCCGAATGGAATCATGTTGGAGCTGTTGGATGAGCTGTCGACGCTCTACGGGGGCGGTTGCAGGGAGAACGCCGGCTCCCGTTTCGTTTGCGCCGATGTCTGCGATCCACGTCTTGGTAACGTGGGGCGACATTCGCACGTCATAACATCGCCGCCGTACATCAACGCACAGGATTATTTTCGAAACTTCAAGCTCGAGCTGTATCTGTTGGAGGACATGCTGCCGTTCAAGGTGAGCGACCTGCGGGAGCGGTTCGTGGGGAGAGAACGGGGGCGATTGCTGGAAGGCGTGCCTCGCGAATCCATCGAGCGGGACTTGGCGCTGGTTCCGGCGTTGGGACGCTTGAAGGCTCGTGACCGGCGTCTTTCTGAAGTCGTTCATCGTTACTTTTACGACATGGACAATGCGTTCGACGCGGTGAGACGGACGTTGGACGAAAACGCATCTCTGGTTGTCGTGTGCGGGGACAACCTGATCGGAGGCGTCAATATTCGCACCTGGGGCGTTCTGCATGCGATTCTTGAACAGAAGGGTTTCGTGCTTTTCGATCGGTTCCGCGATCCCATTCGTGACAGGATGCTGGCTCCGAGACGGTTGGGTCATAGAGGTCTGATAAAGGAAGAGGTCGTATCGGCGTATTGCCTCGATCGCGACGGGAAGAGGGGCGGCGCGGTGGCGTGGCGCGAGAGCTTTCGCGCGACGCGTACAATGCGCGGAGGAATCGGCGATGACCCGCGTCGACCTGACCGAAGTTTGCTGGGGAGACCAGGTGATGAAGGTGTTCCAGGTGTGAGAGAGGCATGATGCGGTCCGGGCGACCTCGCGTCTACACGTCGAGCTTGGCATCGCGAGCTGCCTGACGGCGCGGCGGCGTGTGACATCATGATCGCGGGTCGGCGGCAAGGATCCGCGGCTGGTGGGCGATCGCACCGCGGTGGTTCGATTTCGCTTTCCTGTGTACCCCTGAAGAACTCGTGGAGTGGCGGTGGACGACGACGAAGGCTGACCCATCGTGGCCGAAGTGCGCGCGGTGAGAGACCGGCTCGATCCCCGGATGAGATTTCGCGCACCTTCAACAATACGCCGGCACGGGCAGCGAACCGGGACGGCAGACCGCGGCGCTGGCGGTCCTGTCGTATTTCTTCGAGCGATGCGACATCTTCGAGGATCCGGAGACGAGCAATGATCCTGCCGACGAAACACATGCGGTCTGATCGTGCGCTGATCGGCGTCGGCGCCGAGGTGCTCGGCGTTCTCGGACGGCCGATGACGATGTCGAAGCTCTGGGACGAGATCCGCTCTCGCCGGTCGGCGGACCCGTCCAACCCGGTCATCGACTACCGCTGGTTCGTACTGGCACTCGATTTGCCTTACATGATAAGGGCCATAGAGCTCGATCGCGGCCTGATTCGCAGGGCGGCGCCATGATCCGGCAGGTGAGCAGCGACCGCGAGTCCTTCAAGACGCTGACGTTCGGTTCCGGACTCAACGTCATTCTCGCAGACAAGAGTCGGGGCGCCAGCGATCGGCAGTCGCGCAACGGCGCCGGCAAGACCAGCTTCGTGGAGCTGGTCCACTTCCTGTGCGGCGCCGACGCCCCGCCGGCCGGTATCTTTCGAGCGGACGCGTTACGTGACTGGACCTTCCGCGCTTCGGTAGACGTCGATGGCGCGCCCTGTTCGGTCTCTCGAAGTGGTCTCAGGCCGGGACGTGTTCACGTTGCCGGTGCCGTCGACGATTGGGCGCCGGCGTCGAACCGGAGACTGCCGCTGCTTCAGGAAGAGCCTGGTTCGCCGGCGGCGCCGACTTGCCGGGAGATCTCGAATGAACGGTGGAAGCGAGTCCTCGGTGCACGCTGGTTCGGACTGCCCGACGACGGCGAGAACGACGAACGATTTCAGCCGACGTTCCGGTCGCTGTTCTCGTTCGTGGCCCGCCGCCAGGAAAGCGGGGGATTCCACAACCCGACGCAGCATTCGACGATGCAGCAAACGTGGGATCGACAGGCCGCCGTGTGTTACCTCATCGGTCTCGACTGGACGATTCCCGGCCGGTTTCAGGAGTGGCGGGAGCGGGAGAAGTCCGCGAAGGAACTTCGGAAGGTCGCGCGTTCCGGCGAGCTGGGGCGCTATTTCGGCAATGCGGCCGAGTTGCGGACCCGGCTGACCATCGCCGAGGATCGGGCCGCCGGCCTGCGCGCGCGACTCGATGCCTTTCGCGTCGTCCCGCAGTACCAGGAGCTGGAGCGCGAGGCCAGCGACATCACCGGGAAGGTCGACGATCTGAACATGGAGAACGTCGTCGACCGCGATCTCGTTCGCGAGTTGCAAAAGTCACTGGCCGTGGAGCACGCGCCGGAATCCCGCGACCTGGCGAAGGTGTATCACGAGGCCGGCATCGTATTGCCGGACCTGCCGCGCCGCAGGATCGAAGAAGTGGAGCGATTCCATCGAGTCGTCGTTGAGAATCGGCGGTCGCATCTGAGCGGCGAAATCGAGAGTGCGGAGCGACGCATCATCGAACGGGACCGGAGGAAGAACGAGCTGGACGAGCGGCGCGCCCAGCTCATGGAGTTGCTGAAGTCGGGTGGCGCGCTGGAGCACTACACCGGGTTGCGCGAAGAGCTCGGACGAATCGAAGCGGACGTCGAAATGCTGCGGGAGCGGCGCGGCATGATCGAACGTCTCGACAGCACGAGGACCGAACTGGAACTGGAGCGCAACGGTTTAGTGAAGGCGCTGCGGGACGACATCCATGAGCGCGAGTCGATCGTCCGCGAAGCCATTCTGAGCTTCGAAGCCCTGTCGCATTCACTATACGAGCAGGCCGGAAGCCTGACCATCCCCGATACGCCGAACGGTCCGCGGTTCGAGGTGCACATCGCGTCGGAACGGAGCAAGGGCATTACGAACATGCAGATTTTCTGCTTCGATCTCATGCTGGCGGAGATTTGCGCCCGGCGTGCGCAGTGGCCGGGGTTCCTGATTCACGACAGCCATCTCTTCGACGGCGTCGATGAGCGCCAGGTCGCCAAGGCGCTGCAGGTCGGAGCGAAACGCGCCGAAAGCGCCGGCTTTCAGTACATCGTGACGATGAACTCGGATTCGGTGCCGACGGAGGGATTCACGGATGGATTCGACGTCCAGGATCACGTCGTCGAACCGCGACTGACGGACGCCACGGAAACAGGCGGACTGTTCGGTATCAGGTTCAATTGAGGTTGAATGGTGGGCGGCTTGCCGCGGGCGGACGGCAGTGACAGACTGGGCGCCGGGATGCTGACGTCCGACGACGTGAAGACGTTCGCCCGCGAGTCGGGGTTCGAGCTGTGCGGCATCGCGCCGGCGGAGGCTTTTCCGGAGCTCCGGTTCCTCGACGAGTGGCTCGATCGAGGCTACGCGGGCGAAATGCGCTATCTGGCGCGGACCGCTCGGCGGCGCTCCGACGTGCGGCAGGTGGTGCCGTCGGCGCGCTCGGTCATCTCGCTCGGCACGCTCTACAACACCGACCGCCCCTATTCGACGGAGGTGGACGACCCGGACGCCGCGGCGATCTCGCGCTACGCCTGGGGCGGGGATTACCACGACGTCGTCGGTCGCCGCACCGAGGCTCTGCTGGAGCGGATGCACGCGGCGGCGCCCGAGCCGTTCGCCGCCCGTTGCTACGTCGATACCGGACCGGTGCAGGAACGCGTGTACGCGCAGCACGCGGGACTCGGCTGGATCGGCAAGAACACGTGCCTCATCAACCCCGAGCAGGGTTCGTGGTTCTTCCTGTCGGAGATCATAACGAGCCTGCCGCTCGAACCCGACGCGCCGCAACTCGACCGGTGCGGGACGTGCACGCTGTGTATCGAGGCGTGCCCGACCGACGCGATCCGGGAGCCGTGGGTGCTCGACGCCACGCGCTGCCTGTCGTATCTGACCATCGAGATCCGCGGCGCGATCCCGGAGGAGCAGCGTCCCGACGTCGGGACGCACGTCTATGGCTGCGACATCTGCCAGGACGTCTGCCCGTACAACGCGGCGCCGGCCCGGTCGGACGACCCGGCGTGGCAGCCGGTTCCCGACCTCGACCAGCCGAGGTTGTCGGCGCTCTGGCGGCAGTCCGACGAACGCCTCGGAGCGCTGCTGGAGCGGAGCGCGATGGCGCGCGCCAGGCTGACGGGCCTGCGCCGCAACGTGGCGGTCGCGCTCGGCAACAGCGCCACGCCGGCCGCCGCGGCCGCCATCGCCGCGCCGGAGTCGGCCGAGACGCCTTCGCGTGGCGACCCGATGGTGGTCGAGCACGTCGACTGGGCGCGCCGGCGCCTCGCCGCCACGCGGCCGCCCGCCGGAAGCCGCGCGCGGTGACCGCAACACCCGCTGGCGCGCGGCGGCGTCGGCGGGTTCCTGTCGCGGCCATGCGGTCGCTGCTCGTCCCGGGAGGCCGGCTCCACGACCCGGCGGGTCGTGAGAGAATAGGCGCCGGAGTCGACGTTCGGCGGTACGCCATGAGCCAACCCGGCAAGCCGTTTCCTTCGCTCGCCCCGTCGCTGCTCGTCTCGATGCCGCAGCTCGCCGACCCGAATTTCCACCGGAGCGTCATCCTGTTGTGCGAGCACGGTGAAGGCGGCGCCTTCGGACTGGTGCTGAACCGGCGCACCACGACGCCCGCGTCGGAGGTCGTCCGGCTGACGCCGCCGGTTTCGTCCGGGAGCAGCCTGGAGTTGTGGATCGGCGGGCCGGTCGAGCCGGAGCGCGGCTGGATCCTGATGGGCGCGGAGCCGACCGACGTCGAGTCGGTCCGGGTGTGCGACGGGATCTTCCTCTCGACGTCGCCGCATCTCCTGCGCCGGCTCCTGGAGTCGCCGACGCCGCCCCGCACGCGCCTGCTCACCGGCTACGCGGGGTGGGCCGCCGGGCAACTCGACTCCGAGCTGGCCGCGTCGTCGTGGCTGCATGCCGACGTCGCCCTCGACATCGTCTTCGATACCCGCCCGGACGAAATGTGGGAGGCCGTGATCCGCCGCATGGGCGCGGACCCGTCGTTCCTCCAGCCGGGCGGCGCCGGCGCGGTGCACTGAACCTCCGCCAGGGGTCGCGAAGAATCAACGAGAGAAGGGAAACATCGTCGAGCACGGAAACGATCACGATCCCGGTCGGAATCCTGGGTGGCGTCACCCGCCGGAGATCGCCTTGCCGGCGGCCTGACGGATCGTGGCGGCAGACGTTTCTCCCTGACTCGACGGCGATGTGCGGCTACGGATCGTACCGGTAGACGATCCCGTCCTTCATCACGAAGCGGACCCGGCGCAGGGCGGTGACGTCGTCGAGCGGGTTGCCGTCGACGGCGACGAGATCGGCGTTGAATCCCGGCGCCACCCGGCCGATTTCCTCGCCGAGGCCGAGCGAGCGCGCGGCGCGGGAAGTGGCGGAGACGATGGCGTCCATCGGATCCTGTCCGCCTTCGTCGATGCGGACGATGAACTCCTCGGCGTTCCGTCCGTGCGCCCCGGCCGTTGCATCGGTGCCGAACACGATCTGCACGTCCCGGTTGCGGAGCGTCTCGCGGAACCGCCGCATGCCGATGCGGCGGGCCCGGCTCATCCGTGCGAACCCTTCCGGCGTGTAGTTGCCGATGCCGATGAAGCGCTCGCGGTTCGCCGCGTAGTTGTCCCACAGCAGCCCCACGTGGAAGCCGAGGAAGGTGCCGTGCTCGGCGAACAGGGCGAGCGTCTCGTCGTCGTAGCGGTTGCCGTGCTCGACCGAGTTGCAGCCGGCCCGGATGACGGAACTGACGACCTCCGAGCCGTAGGCGTGCACCGCCACCCGCAGTCCCTGCGCGCGGCCCTCGTCGCAGGCCGCCTCGATCTGCTCGTCGCTCAGCGCCCGCACCCCGCCGTCGCGAATGCTGCTCGAGGCGAAGACCTTGATCACGTCGGCGCCGTCCGCCTCGAGCTGCCGGACGTAGGCCCGGATGGCGTCCGCGTCGCCGGTGGCGCTCGTCACCGCGCGCAGCGAGGTCAGCACGCGCGGGCCGGGGACGTCGCCGCGGTCGATCGCGTCGCGCAGGTCGGCGTCGAGCGGGCTGCCGAGGCTCTGCACCGTCGTGAACCCGGCCAGCAGGGTGCGGTAGGCGTTGCCCACCGCGTGCAGCATCGTCTGGGCGGCGGTCTCCGTGCTTCCCGCCTGGTGCAGCCGGCCGTCGGCCTCGAAATGCGAGGTCAGATGGACGTGGGTGTCGATCCACCCGGGCATGACCGTCAGGTCGGAGAGGTCGTAGTCCACCGCGCCGCGGAGCGCGTCGATGCGCGTGATCGTCGAGCCGTTCACGAAGATGCGGGCGTTGGACCGCGTGTCCCCGGTTCCGTCGATCAGCAGCCCGGCGCGGATGGTGATCGGCGCCTCCTCCTGGGCGACGCCGAAGCCGGCCGCAACGAGCGTGAACACGACGGCGAGGAGGGCGGGACGCGGTGCGCGGCGTGGAGACATGACGAAGGTCCTTTCAGGATGAGGTGTACATCTTGCGCAGCGCGCGGTGCATGACCCTGGTGCGCTTCTTCTCTTCCAGACGCGCCAGCTCGTCGCGCCGCCGGTCGAGGTGCGCGCGTTCGTCCTCGAGTCGCAGATAGTGCGTCAGTCGGATCGCGGCCAAGCGGCCCGCCTCCACTGCCGCCCGCACCGCGCATCCCGGCTCCCGGCGGTGGCGGCAGTCCCGGAACCGGCAGTCGGCGGCGAGTGCGTCTATTTCGGTGAACGCGTCTTCGAGCGCGCGGTCGCTGTCCCAGAGCTGCAGCTCGCGCATCCCGGGCGTATCGATGATGATGCCGCCGCCCGGCGCGGCGATCAGCTCGCGGTGGATCGTCGTGTGCCGGCCGCGGCTGTCCGCCGAGCGCACCGCCTGCGTCTTCTGGCGCGACTCGCCGAGCAGCCGGTTGATGATGGTCGATTTGCCGGCGCCGGACGAGCCGAGCAGCGCCACCGTCCGGCCCGGCGCGAGGTAGCGGGCCAGGGCGTCGAGTCCCGCGCCGGTCGTGCAGCAGGTCGGGTGGATCGGGACGTCCGGCGCCGCCGCGCGCACCTCGGCGACGCGCGCGGCGACGTACTCCTCGAGATCGGCCTTGTTCAGCACCACCACCGGTTTCGCCCCGCTGTCGGCCGCCGCCACGAGGTACCGTTCGATGCGGCGCCGGTTGAAGTCGCCGTCGAGGCCGGCCACCACCAGCACGACGTCGACGTTGGCGGCCACCACCTGCCTGGCCGTCGGATCGCCGGCCGCCTTGCGCGAGAAGCTGCTGCGCCGCGGCAGGATGGCGCGAATCGTCGCGGGCGCGTCGTGTCCGCCGCCGCGGACGGCCACCCAGTCGCCCACCGCCGGCAGCTCGTCCTGGCCGGCGGCGCGGTGCCGGAGGCGGCCGGCCGCCTGGGCCATGCGTTCGCCGTCGGCCGTCAGCACGCGGTAGAAGTGGTTGTGCTCGATCCCGACCCGCGCCGGGATCAGTCCGGGGTCGCCCAGGGCGTCGAACGCGGTCGAGAAGCCGTCGTCCCAGCCCAGCTCGCCGAGTGTCATTCCTGTCGCATCCTCATCCGCCGAGCCTCCCCTGTCATCCGCCGGACCTCGCGTGCCACCCTGGACGAGCGGCGACCGTCATCACGGTCGATGCCGTGGCCTCTTCATTCGCCTCGGTCACCGGGGCGCCGCGTCCCACAGCAGGGGCTCGCGCACGGTTTCCGGATCGGACCTGGGCCGCAACCCGTGCACGCCGACGCCGAGCAGTCTGACCGGGCGGCGTCCGGCGTCGGTCCGGTCGAGCAGCGCCCGCGCCCGGCGCGTGATGGCCCCGGCGTCGAAGGTGGCGACCGGCCGGGTGTCGCTGCGGGTGACGGTCTCGAAGCCCTGGTAGCGCACCTTGAGCGTCACGGTGCGTGCGGACACGTCGGCCCGCTGCAGCCAGTCCGCGGCGCCGGCCGCCAGCCGGTCGACCTCGGCGCGAATCGTGTCCAGCGCCACCAGATCCTCGGCGTAGGTGTGCTCGGAACTGCGGGACTTTCGTTCACGGTCACTGACGACCGGGCGTTCGTCGATGCCGCGCGCGAGGCGCTTCAGCCAGTCCGCCTGCCGTCCGACGAGGCTGTGCAGCGTCTCGTCTTCGACCGAGCGGACGTCGACCAGCCGTTCGATGCCGGCCGCGCGCAGCCGCCGCGCCGTCACCGGGCCGACCCCCCACAGGGCGTCGACCGGCAGCTTCTGCAGGAACTCCTCCATCCGCTCCGGGGCCACTACCGTCAACCCGTCCGGTTTCCGCCAGGCGGACGCGATCTTGGCCAGGAACTTGTTCGGCGCCGCGCCGGCCGACGCGGTCAGGCCCGTCTCCTCTCGGATGCGGGCCTTGAGTCTCCCGGCGACCGTCGTCGCCAGCGGCTCGCCCCAGGCGTTCTCCGTCACGTCGAGGTACGCCTCGTCGAGCGACAGCGGCTCGACGGCCGGCGTGACGGCGCGGAAGAGGGCGAAGACCTGCCCGGAGATCTCCCGGTACTTGCGGAAGTCGGGCGGTACGATAATCAGATCCGGGCACTGGCGCACCGCCCTGGCCATCGACAGCGCCGAGCGCACCCCGAACTTCCGCGCCTCGTAGCTGGCCGCGGCCACCACGCCGCGGCCCTCCGGCCGGCCGCCGACCGCGACCGGCCGTCCCCGCAGTTCCGGCCGGTCGCGCTGTTCCACCGACGCGTAGAAGGCGTCCATGTCGACGTGGATGATCCGGCGCGCGGGCACGGCCACGGCGGAAGTCTACTACCATGAAAGGTCATGGCGACCGACAGGAAATCGATGCAGGAGAAGGCGGTCGGGACGGCGAAGACGGCGCGAACCGGGACGCCGGAGAAGAAGCCGCCGGAGAAGAAGCGCAGGCTGACGCCCGGCGCGTGGGAGGAGGCGCGCGCCCTGGTGCGGCGCTACCGGAATCGGCTCGCCCTCGGGCTGGCGCTGATTTTCTTCAGCCGCCTCGCCGGCCTCGTGCTGCCCGCAATGACCGGCTACATCGTCGATGACGTCGTGCCCGACGGCCGCGTCGGGGAGCTGTTCCTGCTGGCCGGCATCGGGTTCGCGGCCACCGTCGTGCAGTCGGCCACCGGCTTCGGCCTGTCGCAGGTGCTCGGCGTCGCCGCGCAACGCGCGATCACGGAGATGCGCAAGCGGGTCATGGCCCACGTCTCGCGGCTGCCGATCCGCTACTTCGACTCCACGCAGACCGGGATCCTGATCTCGCGCATCATGACCGACGCCGAGGGGATCCGGAACCTGGTGGGGACCGGCCTGGTGCAGTTGGCGGGCGGACTGCTGACCGCGTCGATCGCCCTCGGGTGGCTCTTCTACCTGAACTGGCGGCTCACGAGCCTCACGCTGTTCATTCTCCTCCTCTTCGGCGCCGCGATGGCGTACGGCTTCTCGAAGCTGCGGCCGATCTTCCGCGAGCGGGGGAAGATCAACGCCGAGGTGACGGGACGGCTCGCCGAGACCCTCGGCGGCATCCGGATCGTGAAGGCCTACGGCGTCGAGAAGCGCGAGCAGCTCGTCTTCGCGCACGGGGCGCACCGGCTGTTCCGGAACGTGGCCAGGGCGGTGACGGGAGTGTCGGCCATCACGTCGATCTCGACGCTGGTCATGGGAATGATCGGCGCGATCATGATCGTGCTGGGCGGCCGGGCGCTGATGAGCGGGACGTGGACCGAGGGCCAGCTCATCCAGTACATCTTCTTCACGGGCCTCGTCATTGCGCCGGTCGTGCAGATCTCGTCGATCGGGACGCAGATCACCGAGGCGTTCGCCGGCCTCGACCGCATCCGCGAGATCATGCGGATGGCGACCGAAGACCAGGAGGACGCGTCACGCGAGCCGCTCGGGCCGCTCGCGGGGGAGGTGCGTCTCGACGACGTCCGGTTCGAGTACGAGCCGGACGTGCCGGTGCTGAAGGGCGTCTCGCTGATCGCGGCCCCCGGCACCACCACCGCCCTCGTCGGATCGAGCGGATCGGGCAAGAGCACGCTGATCAGCCTGGTCATGGCGTTCAACCGGCCGACCGCCGGGCGGGTCCTGGTCGACGGCCGCGACCTCGAATCGATCAGCCTCAACGACTATCGGGCGCGCCTGGGCGTCGTGCTGCAGGAGAACTTCCTCTTCGACGGCACCATCCGTGCGAACCTCGCGTTCGCCAACCCGCATGCCTCGCTCGACGAGATCCGCGAGGTGAGCCGCATCGCGCACTGCGACGAGTTCGTCGACGGCTTTCCCGACGGCTACGACACGATCGTCGGCGAGCGCGGCGTCAAGCTCTCCGGCGGCCAGCGGCAGCGCGTCGCCATCGCCCGCGCCATCCTCGCCGACCCCCGCCTGCTGATTCTCGACGAGGCGACCTCCAGCCTCGACAGCGAGAGCGAGGCGATGATCCAGGACGGCCTGCGCGCCCTGCGCCGCGGGCGGACCACCTTCGTCATCGCCCACCGGCTGTCGACGATCCAGAGCGCCGACCAGATCCTGGTCCTCGAAGGGGGCGAGGTGGTCGAGCGCGGCACCCACGACGAGCTGATCGCCCTGGACGGCCGCTACAAGCAGCTCTACGACAAGCAGTACGGGCTCGAGCGGAACCGCTTCATCAATCCGGGCGAGGACTTCACGCCGGAGCCGGAAGCGGTGGAAGTGGCCGCAGGGCGCGACGGCGGATTGTAGGCGACGGAACGAAAGTGTCCCACTTGCGGTTTGATTCGGCCATCGGCTTCGTTGACTGGCACACCGCGGTGGTCGCTTCGGGCGCCGAACTGAAACACAAACGGCCGGGCGCCGCCGCCGAGGCGGCGCTCCGGCACGTCGAATGCATCGTATCGGACTACCTGCAAACAGTCGCGGGCAACTCTTGGTTCCGAGTGCGGCTGCGGTTGTATACGGGATGGCACAAGGGGATAACGATGACTCCTCGTTATCAGGGCATCACTGCGGTCCGGAAAGGTTACGCATGTCGATCCCGGAGTTATAATGATGGTCGCGTCGCTTTTCATGGAGGAGAGGAGGGTCTTCAGTTCGGCGCCCGGCTCGCGTGCGTTTCGCATAGACTGGCACGAAGGCATGGCGTCCACCTTCTCGACACGCTGCGAGGCCGTGACGGGAGGCCGACCGAAAAGATGGTGGACACCGCCCTTGTCGTGGATCTTCTCGGTTTGGCGGTCCAGAAGGCGGCCGCGCGGTACGTGGTGGTATCTGATGACGACGACATGCTGCCCGGCGTTCTTGCGGCGGAGGCGGTGGGAGCCACGGTCGGGATGTTGAGCCGACCGGGAATGAGCAGCAGGTACATGGCCCATGCCAAGGATCTCGTCGCCACATACAGGAGCGTACCATGAACGATATCCTGCTCGAAGAGATCGAGGATCTTCAGCTCTTCGCCGACCCGTTCGAACAGTTCAAGCAATTTTCTGAACCCGACGGGTGGTCGGCGAAGTTCGTGCGAAACGGCCGAGAGATCGCGGTTCGGCGCAACCCCGAGGGGGACATAAGGATTCTGCGCGGCCCCGAACAGGGGAAGACGTATCTCAACCTCAGGGGGTTGCTGGTCAGCGAGACCTTCGCCAACCTTGAACGATTGGCCAGAGCCCAGAAGCACGTCACCGAACATCTGGCCGACCCGACGACCGGGGAGCCGAAGAAGTACTTGCCGAACAACGGCGAAATCCGGCGCGGCGACGAAACGAGCAAGCTGACCTTTAAGGAAGTTCACAAGAAGCTGGAGGAACGGGAGGACGAGCTTCGTGTCTTCATTGTAAACGGCCCTGCCGGCATCGGCAAGAGTCATCTGATTGAACGCATCGTTCGACGTAGAGCCGAGCCGAAATCGTACACGTCGGGAGCGCCCCTGCTGCTGCATGTCGAGAGCCGCGGCAAGGTATTGACGTCGTTGCCCGACCGCATTGATGGAACTCTTTCCAATCTGCGCGCGGGCTTCGTCGGGGTCCAACTGATGCCGCTCGTCCGACGCGGCGCCGTTCAGGTGGTGATCGATGGATTCGATGAACTGTCTGACAGCCGGGGCTACGTTCGCGCCTGGGGAGCGTTGAAGGAGTTCATTCGGGACCTGCGGGGGAAGGGGACATGCATCTTGGCCGGACGCGATACGATGCTGGATAGCGACACCGTTCGTCAGGCGCTGGGAAACCTGGTAAACGACAACTCCACTATATTCCTTCATGTTCAGCATCCACATGCAAAAGCTGTTCGTGAGTGGCTGTCGACGCGGGAAGAGTGGAATGGAAGTGACCAACTGAATCTTGTCGAAGAGCTGGTCGAGAAGAACGAATATCTTCGGCGGCCACTCTTCATCGTTCAAATCGCCGAACTCGGGCCGCAGGAATTTCAGGACGCACAGGGCGATCCGATCGCAAGCCTCATGGATGGCGCCGTCCGGAGGGAGGGAAAGAAGCTGACCGGCGTGGCGTCGGATATAGAACCCGAAAAGGCGTCCGATCTCTACCGCAAAGTCCTTTCGGAGACGGCGCGAATAATGATGGACGACGAAACGAATACTGTGGAAACAGCAATCGTGAGACTGCTGATAGAAGAAACCTTTACTGGTATTGCAGATCAAGAAATGATCAGCGCGTTGGCTCAGCGCGCCGGGACGCTCGGTCTGCTGGAGAATGCGGGAGGCGCCGACTGGCGTGCGTTTCCCCATGAAACGGTCAGATCGTACTTCTTCGCTCATAGTGTTTTCGACGATTTTCCCGAACATGGCGCGACGAACGGGCTTCACCGTGTGCCTCTGGGCGCCGACGATTTCCAGACATTCAATCGTGTCGCCAGGCGCAAGCGGGCGAGCGAACAGCGCATGCTCCGCAACAGTTTGCAAAACAAGCTCCGCGCAGCGAGTATTCATGATTACCTGACCTCCAACATTGGAGGGTTGCTTTTGTCGTTCGCACCCCTGAAGGATGATGACGCTGAGGACGATCGACTTGCCTTGGCGAATCTTGAATTGCGGGACGTCTGGATGGCTGAGCTTCTCGGCGCGCAGAAAGTGAACCTCGACAATTGTGTAGTGCATCGTCTCGACGTTCGAGGTGCGGACCTCGGCTGTGTGCAGTTTCGGCGCGTTCGCGTATTCGAAATGCTTGTGGACCCGTTCGTCAAGTTCGGCGCAAGCACTCCGACTGTTGACTCTTTGATCTTATATGAGAATTTCAAGGAGGACAGGTGGGAGGGTTTGCCGTCGGAGTGGATTGAGCAGAGGAAGAAAGATTTTCCTGCGTCCGCGGAACCAGATGAGAAGTGGTTTCTGTTGGAGAAGTTTGCTCGCATCTCGATGCGGCAACATGCTATTCGGCAGGGAGGTGATGATGATCCGGTGGCCAGGAAAATTTTCAAGTCAGGTCTGTGGAACGATCTTAAAGACCTTCTCGTTCGCCATGGCCGGCTTGAAGAGGGGACTCGATCTGCCGCCGGACCAGCGTCGCAATGGTTTCACTTGGTTGAAGGCCGTGAATTTCTGAATCCCGGCGGGGACTGTCTGGAGAGCACGAAAGAGATCCTCCGAGAATTGAACATCGGTAACCCCGGCTGACAATGAATGGCGGTGGCGGTGTAGGTTTCCAACCCGCTCCCGATGCCACCGAGCGATCACGGTCCCGACGTCCTGCCGGCGGATCGCCATTGAGTCCGCCCTTGAACCGGCGCCGCGGTCGATGATCGGCAGCATCGACCCGGTGGTGTCGAAGAAGCGCATGGCTGCAACAAGGGCACCCGCCGGCACGTGGCCCGGTCGGTCCAGCCGTCGCCCATGATGCAGGGCGCCCGGTGCGCGTCGACGTCGGATTCCGGATCCTCCTGTGTCCGTTTGCTCCGTCTGATGTAATGTGTGGTCCGCGCGGCGATTTGTTTCCCAAGGTTCCGTGTCGGTCTTCACGTGCTATCCACCCGCTTGTTCACCGACCGCCCAGGCAAGAAAGGCGCGGACTTCCGTACCGAACGCCGCGAGGACGGCCGGCAGCCTTTCTTCGAGCGGGCGCAAGCGTTCCGCGTCCAGGACGAAGCCGTACACGTTGCGGAACAGGTGGCGGAATCGGAGGAAGTGGCCGAGGTCCTCCGCGAGTAAGGCGTCGATAACCGGGGGTCGGACACCTGTGATTTCCAGGCTCATGTCCTTGACCAGTTGTCGATGCCACCGATCGCCCTGCGGTACGCCGCCGTTGAGCTCCTCCGCGATGCGGACGAACACGCGCTCCACGCCGTTGTAGAAGTCGTGGAGAATCGATCCGCGGGCGCGCAACGTGAACGTGTCGTCCTCCTTCGGCGCGGTCGCGCTCTCGTCGCGGAGCCGGTCCAGGCGGCCGAGCTCGTCCTCGATCTCGGCGGCGAGGCGCCGTGCGAACGCTTCGTCCGGCCTCACAGTTCGACGCCTTCCTCGCGAATGACCTGCCGCATCCGTTCGGTGGCCGACTCGAGCGGGATGACGTCAATCTCGAAGGCGGTCATGTCCGAGGCCGTCGCCGATGCGCGGAGGAAACGCTCCGGCGGAAGCCCTTCGACCGCGAGGTCGATGTCCGAGCGCCTCGTGAAACGCCGGTCCGGGGCGAACGCGGAGCCGATGCCGACTACGCGGCTCGCTCCCTGCCGCCGCAGGAAGCGGGCGATGCGGCGTCCATCCTCCTGCGCCGTCTCCCGATCCCCGGGCGAGAAGTGCGTCCGGCGGACGTGAGCGAGGAAAACGCTACGGTCCATTTGCAGGTAGTATACGCAGTGCGGCCATTCGCGGATCGGTGACCATACCTAACTGCGGCGCCTCCGCCGTCGAAGGCGGCCTTGGGCTCGACGAGGTCCGATTCGACGTCGGTCATCAGCGCTTCGAGCGCGACCTCCGAGTAGGCCATGGGCGTGGGCGTTTCCGACTGGCGGATCAAGCGATGGTAGCCCATCGTCGCGGCTGGACTGGGCGCGAGTGCGGGCGATGGTACGTGTAGGATCAGATGTTCGGTTCAGAGCGGATCGTGAGGCTGCAGATGGATGGTCGCAATCGACGGAATGGCCGTATGGCGTCGGGGATCGGTATCGTTGCCGCCGTCGTCGCGCTGGTCGCGGGCGCACTCTTCGCGTCGCCTGTGGTTCCGGCCGCCGCGGGCGAAGGGCAGGGCGCAGGCTCCATCACCGGCCGCGTGACGGTGGCGGACGCGCCGGAGCCGCGGATGGTCGCGGTGACCACCGATCAGGCGGTCTGCGGCACCGAGGTCGAGGACCGGGCCGTGGTGGTCGATGGGTCGGGAGGCCTCGCGAACGCGGTGATCCTCGTCGCCGGCGTGCCCTGGAGCGAGCCGCCGTCGGAGCCGGTCATCGACAACGCCGGCTGCTACTTCGTCCCGCGCGTGCAGGTGCTGCCGACCCGGACGGTCGTCACCATCCGGAGCGAGGACGATACCCTCCACTCGACGCACGCCTACGACGACCGGCAGCGCACGCTGTTCAACATCGCCATCCCGTTTCCCGGCCTGGAGGTCCAGCGTCCGTTCCGGCGCCCCGGGCCGGTGCGCATCGAGTGCGACTCGCACGGCTGGATGCGCGGCTGGGTCTACGTCTCCGACGACCTCGGGACGGTGACCGGACCGGACGGCCGGTTCGAGCTGACCGGAATCCCGCCCGGGACCTACCGGCTCACCGTCTGGCACGAGCGCTACGACGGCGCCAGCCGGCAGGTCACGGTGACGGCCGGCGGGACCGCCGCGGCCGACTTCACGCTCGAGTAGATCACGGCGGCCAGTGGCGCGACCGTCCGCACCGCGGAGCGACCGTTCGTGAGCTCCACCGACGTTCCCCGTCCGTCCGGCCCGTTCGTCGCCTGGGCGGACCGCGCGGTTGCGGCTTCCTGGTTCAGACACGGCGTCACCGCCGCCATCGCGATCAACGCCGTCGTCATCGGTCTGGACACGTCGGCCGCGCTCTCCGCGCGCTACGGCGGATTGTTCGAGGCCGCCAGCCAGACCTTCCTGGCCATCTTCGTGATCGAGGCGCTGATCAAGATGGCGGCGAAGTGGCCGCGGGTCGAGGACTATTTCCGGGACGGCTGGAACGTCTTCGACTTCTCCGTCATCGTCGTCAGCCTGCTGCCGAGCACCGGCGAGCTGGCCACGCTGGCGCGGCTGGCCCGCCTGTTCCGGGTGCTGCGTCTCGTATCGGCGCTGCCCGGGCTGCGGCTGATCGTCTCCACCCTGATCCGGTCGGTGCCGGGCATGTTCAACGTGCTGGCGCTGATGTCCATCGTCTTCTACGTCTACGGCGTCGCCGGTTACCACCTGTTCCACGAGATCGATCCGACGCACTGGCGCACGCTCGGCATCGCCCTCCTGTCGCTCTTCCGCATCGTCACCCTGGAGGACTGGACCGACATCATGTACGCGGCCCTCGAGCACCACTGGTGGGCGTGGGCCTACTTCGTGAGCTTCGTCGTGGTCGGGACGTTCGTCGTCATCAACCTGTTCATCGCGGTGGTGATCAACAGCCTGGACGAGGCGAAGCAGGAGCGGCTGCACGATCTGCAGGCGCCTCCGACGCGCGACGAGCTGCTGGCGGAGCTCACCCGGACCCAGGACGCGCTGGCGCGGTTGCAGGAGCGTCTGGAACGCGACGCGAGGTAGTGGATACCGGGTCTTCCCAGGGGGCTGTCGCAGGTCGGACTCGGTTCGGCTTGGCCGGGCTTCGGGAGTTCGGCGGCGGAGGCGGTGGCGTCACTCGACCGGGACTTGGCGGAGATCCTCCGGTCCGCCGGCTGGATTCGCTATCCGGCGGCGTATCGACCCTCCATTGCCTTGTACGCCGCCTCCTCTCCATGAAACACCGCTACTCCCGCGGGCCGTAGCTCCGGCTGAACCCGTTCCGGCTGTTCGTCACCATGAACGAGCCGTCGCGGCGCGCCGAGACGTGGATCCAGTGCGACCGTCCCATGTGCACGGTGCGGCCGTCCGCCGGCGCCGTCCCTTCCTCCAGGTTGGCGATGAACTGCTCCGGCCGGTTGTGGGTCTCGCCGCCGGGGATCGAGTAATGGTTCTGCCAGAGGTCCGGTGGATTGTCGGCGGCTTGCAGGATCTCGAACGTCTGCACCGCGCCTCCCTTGCGCGGGCCGTTGTTCATGATCGCCGCCCGCGGTGCGATGGCGTGGACCAGCGCCTCGGAGCCGGAGGTCTCCGAGCCGTGGTGCGACACCAGGTAGAGATCGACGGTGCCCACCTTGTTGTCCGGACACATCAGCGGGTGCTCCTTGTTCCAGTTGAGGTCGCCCATGATGACGCTGCGGAAGGCGCCGAAGCCGACGAAGGTGCTGACCGACTGGTCGTCCTCGGCGTTGCCGTAACGGCTGGTGATCTCCTCGCCGTGGAACGTGAACCCGTCGCAGTGCGGGTTGGCGCCGCCGGCGCCGTCGAGCGGGGCGTCGAGCACCGCGCCGCCGGAGGCGATGATCACGACGTCGAGGTCGCCGACCGGCAGGCGGTCGCCGGGCTGCACGACGCGGTGCGCGCCGCCGTCGCGCAGGTCGGTATAGAGCTTGAAGGCGGCCAGGCGGTTCTCCCCCTGGTCGACGGTGGTTCCATGGTCGATGAAGTTGCGGATCGGGAGCCGCTCGGCCAGTTGCACCGCGCCGCCCATGTGGTCGCCGTGGAAGTGGGTCACGACGAGGTAGTCGATCCACGTCACGCCGGCGTCGGCCGCCGCCGCCGCGATGCGGTCGGCGTCGCGCCCGTCGAAGCCGGGCCAGCCGGTGTCGACGAGCATCGACTCCCCGGACGGCGCCACGAAGAGCGTGGCCTCGCCCCCCTCCACGTCGACCATGTAGATCTCCAGCGTGTCGTCCGACCCGTCCTGGGCGGCTGGCGCCGCCGCGGCGAGCACGAGACAGAGCAGCAGCAACGTGATGGCGCGCATGGCGGACACCTCCTGCGCCATTGTCGGACGGCGCGCACCGCGTTGGCAATGGCGTAAGATTTCGGGACCATGCCGCCACGGTTCGTCTACACGATGAAGGGGCTCGGCAAGCGGTATCCCCCGGACCGCACCGTGCTGAAGGACATCTGGCTGTCGTTCCTCCCGGGCGCGAAGATCGGCGTGCTCGGCGCCAATGGGGCGGGGAAGAGCACATTGCTCCGCATCATGGCGGGGGAGATTACCGAGTTCGACGGCGAGGCGTTCCCGGCCCAGGGGCTCTCGGTCGGCTATCTGCCGCAGGAGCCGCGGCTCGACCGGACGAAGACCGTCTCGGGCAACGTCAACGAGGGCGTGGCGGACATGCGGGCGCTGCTGCGGCGCTACGACCAGATCGTCAGCGACCTTGCCTCGAGCGGCCCGGGATCCCTTGAGATGGACGAGGCGCTCGAGGAGCAGGGCGAGCTGCAGACGAGGATCGACGCCATCGGCGCCTGGGACCTCGACTCGCGCGTCCGGATGGCGATGGACGCCCTGCGCCTGCCGCCCGGCCCGGCCGACGTGACGACGCTGTCGGGCGGGGAGCGCCGGCGGGTCGCCCTCTGCCGCCTGCTGCTGCAGTCGCCGGACCTGCTGTTGCTCGACGAGCCGACCAACCACCTCGACGCCGAGTCGGTCGCCTGGCTGGAGCGTTTCCTGGCGGACTATCCGGGGACGGTCGTGGCCGTCACCCACGACCGGTACTTCCTCGACAACGTCGCCGGCTGGATTCTCGAGCTCGACCGCGGGGCCGGGATTCCCTGGGAGGGCAACTACTCGTCGTGGCTGGCGCAGAAGCAGCAGCGGTTGAACGTCGAGGCCGGGCACGAGGCGAAGCGGCGGCGCACGCTGCAGCGCGAGCTGGAATGGGTCGCGATGTCGCCGCGCGCCCGGCAGGCGAAGGGGAAGGCGCGGCTGAACGCCTACGAGCGCCTGCTGGCCGAGGATACCGCGCGGAAGATCGAGTCGGTCGAGATCTACGTGCCGCCCGGCCCGCGTCTGGGCGACGTGGTGGTCGAGGCGACCGACCTCGTCAAGGGCTACGGCGACCGCGCCCTCATCGGCGGCCTGTCGTTCATGCTGCCGCCGGCCGGCATCGTCGGGGTGGTCGGCCCCAACGGGTCCGGCAAGACGACGCTGCTGCGGCTCGTCACCGGCGAGGAGGAGCCCGACGCGGGCGAGATCCGGCTCGGCGACACCGTGCGGCTCGGCTGCGTCGACCAGGGCCGCGAGCTCGACCCGCAGCAGACCGTGTGGGAGGCGATCTCCGGCGGCCGGGACGAGATCGCCCTCGCGAAGCGTACCGTCTCCTCGCGCGCCTACGTCTCGTGGTTCAACTTCCGCGGGAGCGACCAGCAGCGCAAGGTGGGAACACTCTCCGGCGGGGAACGCAACCGCGTGCACCTCGCGAAGCTCCTGCGCGGCGGCGCCAACCTGCTGCTTCTCGACGAGCCGACCAACGACCTCGACGTCGACACGCTGCGCGCGCTCGAGGACGCGCTCGTCGACTTCGCCGGCTGCGCCGTCGTGGTCAGCCACGACCGCTGGTTCCTCGACCGCATCGCGACGCACATCATCGCCTTCGAGGGGGACAGCGAGGTGGTCTGGTTCGCCGGCAACTACGCCGACTACGAGGCCGACCGCCGCCGTCGGCTGGGGCGGGCCGCCGACCAGCCGCACCGCATCCGGTTTCGGAAGCTGACACGCGTCTGACGCACTGCGGTCGTTCGACGTGGGCAGATGACGCCGGGGGCGACTTGCGGAGGCGCCGCCGGAATCACCTCGTCGCGGATCGTTGCGGCGACGATTTCGAATCCGGCGTGCTGCTCTACGCCGGCCGGGACGTGCTGCCGCTCGGTGACCGGCGCATGCCGGCCGCGCCGCTGAGCGACCTGTGGGAACGGTAGCAGGAGGGAGACCGACGCCAAGCAGGATGCCATCACGTCCCGGTCAACGTGCCGAGAGATACTCGTGTTCCGACGAACGTCCTGATGGTGATGCCCTCGTACTGTGCTTCTCGCACCTGCCGTTCCGGATTCGCATTCAGCCGTTGCTTGCGCAGTCTTCGACCGCCTCTCTCGCAGATGATCGAATAGACCGTTGCGGTGGTTGCGGTGGGGGACCCGGGCGCGGCGTCCGCACGATCGACCGCGCACACCGAGCGGAGGTACTCCAGGAGCGGCAAAGACCGCCGCAATTGATCGCGCGGCCGGTCCTCGTTGGTCAAGGTCTTCTTGAGCTCTATGAACACGGCGTGCGTAGCGCCGTCCGATTCGCCGACCAGCAGGTAGTCGCAAACCCGCTTCCAGGGGCCGTCCTTGAGTCCCGACGATTGACCGATGCGGTCCAGCCGCAACACGGTGGAGGTCGCGGGCAGTCCGGTGATCTCCACCCGCATCCCGGCTCGCCGTTCCCGAAGAACGACTTCCCTTCCTCTTGTCGGAACCACCAGCTTTCCGGTTTCAGGATGTCCGCCAGTGCTGAAGTCAACGCCATGTCACGTATCTGTTCGTTCCGCCAGCCGTGAGGCAAGGTCGTTGGCCACGTCGTTGATCCGGTCGATGGTATCGTCGAAAATCGGCATGTCGATGCCGAATTCGTCGACGGTGCAGCGGTTCAGACTCTGCTCTCTTGCGACGTATGCGCGGATCATGTCCGGCGCAAGCTGGTCGGCGTCGGTGTACTTGTGTTTCCTGATGATTTCCGTCTTGCGTTTGAAGGAACTGCTCAACATGACGAGGTTGTTGAGTTCCTTGACGAGGTAATCGCTGTGGGTGGTCACCAGCACCTTCAGTCCGGTCCGCACCAAGCGCGCGAGCAGCCGTGCCAACAGGACCTGGTTGGCCGTATCGAGGTGGCCTTCCGGCTCGTCGATGATGAGCAGGTGATCCCGCCTGGCCACGTGGCGCAGGAAGAAGTAAAGATCGGACAGGCCGCGCGCCGATGACGAGGCGAGGTGCAGCGGAATGCTGAAGCGGCGCCTGCCGCGGCGCGCCGTGGACCGGAACTCGATGTCGTCGCCGGAGCTCCGGTAGTGCCCTTCCATCAGAGCGCTGATTTCGTCGGCCAGGCCGTCGTCGTAGATCTCGCTTTTCTGCTTCCGGAGTTCGGAGATGCTCCTTGTGTAATCGATGTTGTGCTTGATGGGCAGCGCATAGCGGCTGACCGCCTGGCCGATGAGAACGTACGGCAGGGAGCGATCCCTGCTCTTGCTGTCCCCGATCTTCTGCAGGAGATCGACCAGTTGGTTCTTCGTGAAGTCGAGCTCCTTGTAGAAGAGCGAGATGCCGAAGCGTTCGGCGGACAGCACGAAAGGATCCGACGGAAGCTCCGGAAACAGATTCCGACGCGGTAGTCCGGGGCTCCCCGGGCGCCGTCAGCGTGTCCACGAGACCGGGCCAGTCCGTCCACATCTGCAGGAAGCCGTACAACGTGTAGACGAGGTACGTCTTGCCGGTGTTGTTCCGGCCGGCGATTATCGTGAGGTCGCCAAGCTCCAGTGCGGCGTCCTTGACGGGCCCCACGTTCTTGAAGAGGAACGTGACCGCTCCGCATCCTCCGCTGTTGGAAGCCGGCATTGCCTGTGCTTGGGGCGTTGCATTCACTGTTGAATTCCCGGTATCTTCTCGACAAGCTGCTTGCGCGCGTAGAAGGCGCGTGACCGGCTGCCATGACCGGGTTCCTTCGTACGCGGTTGTACGAGGACGCCCATGGAGCCGCTCGGGGCGTCGAATCCCGTGGTGCGAATGACCTCTCGTACCTGGTTGCAGTCGGCCTCGATCCGGTCGTGCAGATTCCTGTCGGCGAGATCGAATTCCGTAATCTGGCGGCAGATGGACCGCCGTTCGTCGCGGCTCTCGAACACCCTGGCGACGACGATCATGCGTTGCAGTTTCATGAACAGGCGGCTGTTCCGGAACGGCTTGTCGGCGACCTCGACCGGGTCGGTCATCGTAATCGCCATCGTTTCTTTAACTGTAACGGTACCGTTCAGGCGCCGGATCACGGGCACAACCTTCAGTTCCCATGATCCGAAATCGGGTTCGGGCGAGGAGTTCCGCGCCAGACCGAGGTAGCGTTCAACGGCCTTTCCGGCCCAACCCTTGTCGATTCGGTCGCTCTTCCGGACGGTGAGGCCCGACCGTGCGGCGATTGAGACGAGGTCCTGGCCGACCAGGGAGCGAAGCCTGCCAATCGCTTCGGCGCGTTCATCCTACACCGTGTCGAACAAGTCCCGGCGGACCCTCGTGTGCGGGGTCCGGGACGGGAATGGCGGACCCGGACGTGTCGTTCAGTCGGCGCGCGGCGAGCCGGGCGTAGTTCTCGTCCTGTTCGAAGCCGACGAAACGTCGTCGGAGCGTCAATGCGGCGATCCCGGTGGATCCGGAGCCGGCGAACGGATCCACGACGACGTCGCCGGGGTTGGTCGTAGCGCGGAGACAGCGGGCGATGAGCATGGCGGGCTTCTGCGTCGGATGCTTGCCGAAGCGCTTTTCGTCCTTTCCCGGCGGCGGGATGCGCCAGACGTTCTTCATCTGCTTGCCGCCGTTCTCCGCCTTCATGGCTTCGTAGTTGAAGGTATGCCGATGCCGGCCGCCCTTCGTGGCTTTCGTCGCCCAGAGCAGGATCTCGGTGGCGTGCGTGAAGCAGCGGCAGCCGAGGTTCGGCGGCGGGGCGGGCTTTTCCCACACGATGTCGTTGAGGATACGGAAGCCGATCTGCTGCATCGCGAGGCCGACGCTCAAGTACACGTGCAGAGTGCCGCTCACCCAGATCGAGCCGCTCGGCTTCAGGATGCGGTGACAGGCGGTCAGCCAGGTGCGGTTGAACTCGTGGTCCAGGTCGACGCCGCGACTTCGATCCCAGTCGCCCTTGTTGACCTTGACCATGCGGCCGGCGACGCAGGTGATCCCGTCGTTCGACAGGAGATACGGCGGGTCGGTCCAGACACAATCGACGCTGTCGTCCGGAATCGCCTCCAGGAGCTCGAGACAGTCGCCCCGGTACAGGGCCGAGGAATCGTCATCGGTCCAGAGCGGAGTCAACCCACGGCCGGTCGTGGTTCGGGTCAACAAAGGCATGTGCGGCTGTCTTCCCTGCAGCGGCCAGTCGCGCAGGATCGCTCGGTCTCTCGTGGCCGCTCTCGTCGCCGATGAAGTCCTCGAGCTCCGCCGCGCCCTCCAGCAGCCGCTCCCATCGCGGGCGGGCGCCCCGGCCGGAAGACCGAGGCGCCCCCTCCGCGCGAATGCTTCGAGGCGCCGGCGGCCTCAGTCGACGATCGCCTGGTAGACCAGCGACCGCACCTTCTGCTGATCGTCCAGGTTGATGGCCGGGATGATCTGGGTCAGATAGACGACCACCATCTCCTCCTGGGGATCGACCCAGTAGACGGAGTGATAGGCGCCGGCCCAGGCGAACTCGCCGACGGATCCGGGCAGGCCGTCGGCCGCCGGGTCGTGGGTGATCGAGAAGCCGAGGCCGAAGCCCTGCCCGTCACGGAACGGGACGTCGCCGAGGTGGTCGCTGATCATCGACTCGACCGTCTTCCGCGACAGGATCCGCGTACCGTTGAACTCGCCGCCGTTCAGCATCATCTGCAGGAACGTGGAGTAGTCGGTGGCCGTCGACAGCACCCCGGCGCCGGCGGAGAACGCCTTGCGCGGGCCGTTGACGTAGTGTCCCTGGCCCACCATGCGGCCCGGGTCGGGCGCCCGCTCGAAACTGCTGCCGTTCCCGACCGACGAATAGACCGTGGCCAGCCGGCCCACCTTGCTCTCCGGCAGGAAGAAATGCGTGTCGGTCATCCCGAGCGGGTCGAACAGCCGCTCCTTCAGGAACGCGCCGAGCGTCTGGCCGCTGATCTTCTCGATCATCGCGCCCAGGATGTCGGTGTTGTAGCCGTAGATCCAGCGCTCGCCGGGGTGCGCGTCCATCGGCAGCGCGGCGAGGCGGGCCATCGTGTCGCCCACCGGCTCGTCGCGGTCGGCGAAGTACCAGCCGGTGATCCCCGCCTCCGCCCACGCGTCGGCGGCCGGTCCCCGGTTGGCCAGCAGTCCCATGCCGTAGCTGATGCCGGCGGTGTGCGTCAGCAGGTCGCGGATGGTGATCGGCCGGCGCGCCGGCACGACGTCGTAGCCGCCCACGTCGTTCGGCGCCGCGACCGTCGTCTCGGCGAACGCCGGGAGATACTTGCCGACCGGGTCGGTGATCAGCAGCTTGCCTTCCTCCTGCAGCAGCATGACGCCGACGCTGGCGAGCGCCTTCGTCTGCGACGCGATGCGGAAGATCCCGTCGGACGGCATCGGCGCCTGCGCCTCGACATCGCGGTGGCCGATCCCCTCAAGATAGGCGATCTTGCCGCGCCGGAGGACGATGGTGACCGCGCCGGCGAGGCGGCCCTCGTCGACGTAGCTCTCGAGCGCCAGGCTCAGGCGGTCGAGCCGCTCGGACGACATCCCCACCTCTTCCGGCGTGACGCGGACCAGCCCCTGGGCGAGCAGGGTCTGCGGAACGAGCAGCAGCGCGAACACGACGGCGAACGCCGTCAGGCGAATGCGTGATCTCATGGCGTTACCTCGACCTTCTCGAACCCCTTGGAAACTCAGCGTGTTCGAACCAGATGGAGCGCGATGGCCGCGCCGAACAGCACCACTCCCATGATATCCGTGACAGTGGTCGCGTAGAAGAGCAGCAGGCCTCCGGCCACCGCCGCGACCCGTTCGACCGGGTTGGCGGCCTGCCGCAGCCAGCCGCCGAGCCCCATGGCGAGGGCGCTGACGCCGACCGCGGCGGTCCCCACCGTCCGCACGATGTCGGGCAGCGGCGCCTGCAGGAGCACGCCGGCCCCTTCCGGGCTGACCGTGAACGCGAACGGCACCAGGAAGGCCGGCAGCGTGTACTTCCAGGTCAGCATCATCGTCCGGAACGGGTTGCCGCCGGTGATGGCCGCCGCCGCGAAGGGTGAAAGCGCCGTCGGCGGGCTGACCTCGGAGAGCACTGCGTAGTAGAAGATGAACATGTGCGCGGCGAAGTCGGGAACGCCGACCAGCGTCAGCGCCGGCGCGATCATGACTGCCGCGATGATGTAGGAGGCGGTGACCGGGACGGCCAGGCCGAGCATCCAGACCGCGACGGCCGCGTAGACCACGGTCAGGAAGATGTTGCCGCCCGCGAGATCGACGATGATGCCCGACAGCTTGAGCCCGAGTCCCGTCAGCGTCACCACGCCGACGATGATCCCGGCCGTCGCGGTCGTAGCCGCCACCGACAGCACGCTGCGCCCGCCCGCCTCGAGCGCCTCCAACAGCCGGCGCGGCCATAGCGCGTTCTTGCGGTCGAGGAAGCTGAGCCCGAACGCCAGCAACATCGACAGGAAGACCGCCCGAAACGCTGTCATCCCGCTCACCAACAGCACGACGATGGAAATGAGCGGCAGGAACTGGTAGCCGTAGCGGCGCGTCAGCTCGCCGACGGACGGGACGTCGACGGTGACCGCCTTCGTGCCCAGCCGGCGGGCGTCCGCCTCGATCATCAGCACGATCGAGAAGTAGTAGAGGACGGCCGGCACGATCGCCATGACGATCACCTGCAGATACGTGATCTGCAGGAACTCGGCGATGAGGAACGCGGCGGCCCCCATCATCGGCGGCGCCATGATCGCCCCGATGCCGCTGGCCGACAGGATGCCGCCCCCGATCTCGGCCGAGAAGCCCGCGCGCCGGAGCAGGGGCCAGACCACCGCGCCGAGGGTCACGGTCGTCGCCACGCCGCTTCCCGACACGGTGCCGAGCAGGAACCCCGACAGCGTCACCGTCCGGCCCGGCCCGGCCCCGCTATCCGAGCGCCCGAACGCGGCCATCGTCCAGTTGATGAAGAACGGTCCGGCCCCCGATTTGGCCAGGATCGCGCCGAAGATGGTGAAGAGGATGATGAAGGTCGCGCAGACGTTCAGCGGCACGCCGAAGATACCTTCCAGCGTCATGTACAGCGTGCCGACGAGGCGCGCGGCGTCGTAGCCGCGGTGTGCGAACAGCTCGAGCCCGGCCAGCTCCAGGTACGGCCCGTAGTAGCCGTAGAGGAGGAACGCCACCGCCGTTACCGGCAGGATCGGCCCGACCGTCCGGCGCGTGGCTTCCAGCACCAGCAGGGTCGTGACCATGCCGAGCACGAGGTCCACCGTCAGCGGCGTGGCGGCGCGGTAGACGAACTGATCGAAGTCGACGACCGGCCACGCCAGCGCCGCGACCGCGGCCGCGCCCAGCGTCCAGTCGAGCCACATCGGCCGCGCGCGCCAGCGGGGATGCGCCGGAAAGACGAGGAACGTCAGGACGAGCGTGACGAGGAGAAAGCTGACCCGGTAGATCTGCGGCTGGACGATCCCGACCACCCAGTACAGGGCGTACAGCGACAGACCCGTGGACAGGACGGTGACCAGCTTCGCGGTCCACCCCTCCAGCTTGCGGGTCGGGACATCCGCTTCCGGATCCTCGTAGACCGCGGTCGGCGAGTCAGGTGTCGTCAGCGTCGGCCCCCGTTCTCACTCGGACCAGATGCCCTGCTCGCGGTAGTAGCGGACCGCGCCGTCGTGGAACGGGATCGGCGAGCCGGCGGTGGCGCTGTCGAGCGTCAGCACGGCGGCCATCGGGTGCACCGCGGCCAGCTCCTCGTGGTGGTCGAACAGGACGCGCGTCAGGCTGTAGGCCAGCTCTTCGTCCATGTCCGCGTGGACGACGAGCACATTCGAGACGGCCACGACGGTCACCGTGTCCTCCATGCCCGGGTAGACCGACGGCGGGATGGGGGAGTTGTGATAGACGAGCGAGCCGTACTGCCCCTGCAGCATCGGAAGCGTCTCGCCGTTCGGCACCACCTTGATCGTCCGGCCGGGGGTTGACGCCAAATCGAGGACAGCGCCGGTCGGGAGTCCGCCGCTGAAGAAGAACGCGTCGATCTTGTCATCCTTGATGGCGTCGACCGATTGCGCCGCACCAAGGCTCTGCCTGGTGATGTCGGTCTCGGGATTCACCCCCGCCGCCTCCAGGATGCGGAAGGCGCTCACTTCCGTGCCGCTGCCGGGCGCGCCGGTCGAAACGACCCGGTCCTTCAGATCGGCGACCGTCTCGATGCCGGTGGAGGTGACGGAGACGAGGTGGTTGTAGTTGTCGTAGAGGACGGCGAGCCCGCGCATCGGCACCGCGCCGAAGTCGGCGAACACGCCGCGCTGGTTCGCCGCGTCGTCGATCGAATCGGCCAGACCGAACGCCAGATCGGCCGAGCGGTTCGCGATGAACTTCAGGTTGTCGACAGTGCCTGCCGTCACCTCGGCAGTCGCCTCGACTCCGTCGACATGGTCGCTGATGACCTTGGCGATGCCCCCACCGTACGGGTAGTAGACGCCGCCGGTGCCGCCGGTGGCGATCGACAGCCGCACCGTCAGACCACCGCCGCCGTCCGGCGCGCCGCACGCCATCACGGTCCCGGTGACCGCGGCGATCGCCGCCATCGCGAGCCATCGCGTGCGCTCCGATCTCCGACGAGCGTTCTCGGGGTCTCGTGTCGTCATTGCCGTCTCCTGTTCCCGTACCGGCGCGACCGCCAGCGTTCCGGCATTCTATCCCGATGCGCCCGCCCCGCGGTTGCGGACGTGCATCGCAGGCCGTGCGCCCGCGGTGCATTGCGCATTTCTCGCGCGCTTCGCCTATTCTGAAGAAATGAAGCCGATTCGTACCCGTGCGGCGGCGGTCGGTGTCGCATGCGCTCTCCTGGTCGCCACGGTCGGCGGCAGCTCCGTGCCGACTCGCGCCAGCGGGGGCATGGTGGTCGCCTCGGACGGCGTGGCCGCGGGGGTCGGCCGCGACGTACTGCGGGCCGGCGGATCGGCGGTGGACGCGGCGGTCGCCACGGCGTTCGCGCTCGCGGTGACGCTGCCGGCGGCCGGCAACGTCGGCGGGGGCGGGTTCCTGGTGCACCGTGCGGCGGATGGGTCGGCGGTCGCATACGACTTCCGCGAGACCGCACCGGCCGCGGCGTCGCCGGAGATGTTCCTGGTCGGCGGCGTCTACGATGCGGTGCGACACCACGCCAGCCACGTCGCGGTCGGCGTGCCGGGCACCGTCGCCGGGCTGCACCGCGCCTGGACCGACCACGGCCGCCTGCCCTGGCGGCGTCTCGTGGAGCCGGCGATCTCCCTTGCCCGCGACGGTTTCGTGCTGTCCTACGCGCGGGCCGCGTCGCTGGCCGGCGTCCTGCCGCGGATGGTCCGGTATTCCGCGTCGGTCGCCGCGTTCTCCAACGCCGGCGCGCCGTACGCGGCCGGCGAGCGTCTCCGCCAGCCGGACCTCGCCGCGACCCTGGGGCGGATCGCCGACGACGGGCCGGCCGGCTTCTACCGCGGTCGGACCGCCGCGCTCGTCGCGCGCGAGATGGCGGCGCACGGGGGGCTGATCACCGAGGCCGATCTCGCCGCCTACGAGCCGCGGGGCCGCGAGCCGATCCGGGGGACATACCGTGGATACGAGGTGTTGTCGATGCCGCCGCCCAGCTCCGGCGGGGTCACCCTCGTTCAGATGCTGAACGTGCTCGAGGGCTACGATCTCCGGGCCGCCGGCTACGGCGCCGCGCTCAACGTCCACCGCATCGCCGAGGCGATGCGCCGCGGCTTCGCCGACCGCGCGCGGCACCTGGGGGATCCCGACTTCAACCCCGGGATGCCGGTGCTCCGCCTGACGTCCAAGGAGTACGCCGCGGGGCTGCGCGCGACCATCGATGTCGATCGCGCGTCGCGGTCCGGTCCCGACGCGTTCGAGTGGCCGGCGACGGGGAACGAGACGACGCACGTCTCGGTGGTCGACGCCGAGCGGAACGCGGTTGCGCTCACGACGACTCTCGAGCAGTCCTACGGCTCGAAGATCGTCGTGCCGGGGGCCGGCTTCCTGCTGAACAACGAGATGGGCGACTTCAACGCCGCGCCCGGGCTTACGACCGCAACCGGGCTGATCGGCACGCCGCCCAATCTCGCCGAGCCGGGCAAGCGCATGCTGTCGAGCATGACTCCGACCATCGTCGCGAAGGACGGCCGCCTCTTCCTGGTGACCGGGAGTCCGGGCGGGCGGACCATCATCAACACGGTGCTGCACACCATCCTGAACGTGATCGACTTCGAGATGAACGTCCAGGAGGCGGTCGACGCGCCGCGCTTCCACCACCAGTGGCTGCCCGACGAGCTCCGTTACGAGCGGCGCGGACTGTCGCCCGACACCGTGGCGCTGCTGGAGGCACGCGGTCACGTCCTCGCCCCGCGCACCGGCCAGGGCGCGGCGCACGCCATCCTCGTCGACTTCGAGGCGGACGTGCTGGAAGGAGCGGCGGACCCCCGTCGCGCGGATGCGGCGGCAGTCGGGTACTGAGCAGATCGTCCTGCTGGCGCCGTCACGGTCTGGCATCCGGCCTGCCGCGGGTCTCGGTCAGCCGCCGGGCCTCGCGTCGCGCGGTCACGAACGCATCGGCGGTTCGATGACCGAGCTGGGCCGCGCGCAGCGTCGGCCCCAATGCACGGCGTGTCCTTCCCGCAGCATGGGCGACAGCCGGAGCGATATGAGTTTCCAGTATAATGTCAACCGCTGCCTATGAGTTTTGCTAATGCAGGAAGGGCAGTCGCCTGCCAGGGGGAGGGAGTGGAGCCGACGTGAAGATCACACCAGGAAAACTCGCCGGAATGAAAGCGGTGTCGACGGGGACCGGCACGATCGCGGCCGCCGCGATGGACCAGCGCGGCTCGCTGAAGAAGGCGCTCGGCAAGGCCGCCGGCCGCGACGCCACGGATGCGATGCTCGAGGAGTTCAAGTCGATAGTGACCGCGGCTCTCACTCCGCACGCCTCCGCGATCCTGCTCGATCCGCAGTGGGGCCTCGAGGCATCGAAGCAGCGTAGCGCCGACGCCGGCCTCCTGCTCGCCTACGAGGAGAGCGGCTACGACAACACGCGTTCCGGCCGCCTGCCCGATCTGCTCCCGCACTGGTCGGTGCGCCGGCTCAAGGAGGCCGGCGCCGACTGCGTCAAGGTGCTCATCTACTACACGCCGTACGACGCGCCGGCCGTCAACCGCGAGAAGCACGCGTTCATCGAACGCATCGGCGACGAGTGCCGCACGAACGACATCCCGTTCTTCCTGGAGTTCGTCGGCTACGACCACGAGGGCGGCGACGAAAAGGGGCCGGCGTTCGCCGGGCGCAAGCCGGACGTGGTGGCCGGGAGCATGGCCGAGTTCTCCAAGGACCGCTACGGCGTCGACGTGATGAAGGTGGAGATTCCGGTCAACATGAAGTGCGTGGAAGGCACGCGGAGCTTCCAGGGGACGAAGGTCTGCACGAAGGGCGAGGCGCTCCACGCGTTCCGGCAGGCGGCCGCCGCGGCGCGGAAGCCGTTCATCTATCTGTCGGCCGGCGTGAGCAACGCGGAGTTCACCGAATCGCTGGAACTGGCCGCCGAGTCGGGCGTCGAGTTCGCCGGGGTCCTGTGCGGGCGGGCCACCTGGAAGGACGGCATTCCGGTGTACGCCACGCAGGGCGGCGACGCGTTCCGCGAATGGCTCGACACCGAGGGCGTACGGAACATCGGCAACGTCAACGAGGCGCTGCGCGGCGCCACGTCGTGGTTCGGAGCGTACGGCGTCGAGTCCGTCCAGCCGCAGCCCGCGTAGGCGTGCCGGAAGACGGGGCGGCGCACGCCAGGAGTCTGCGGCCGTAGAACGGCGCAGACTCCTGGAGAGGTCTGGTTGGGCGGAAAGCGGAGCCGTGAGGCGACGATTTCCGGGCTGGGCGTTCGCCGGGGCGGACTTGCTCTATCAGTACCGGCCGGAAGTTCTGCAGGCTCTGGCGGCCCACGGCGTCCGGCCGACGCCCGCCACGCGCCCGGAACTGGTGCACGAGTTCGTGAACGACCTGTACCGCTTCGAGCTGCGCCGGCTCCGCGCGCGTCACGTGCGCGGCGAGATTCCCCGGCGCGAGTACTCGCGCCACGTCGTCGCCCTCCGCCGTCGGTACCTGCTGGTTTCCGTGCCGTTGCGGCACTGGACAGCGAACGCCCCGGACTGACGGCGGGGACGGTCAGCCCGCTGAAGCCGTCTCAGCGCCAGCCGAAGAGGTTGCCGGTGCTGATGGCTCGGGGGCGCCACTCGCGCGGCGTCGCCGCCTCCAGCATTTCCAGGTGGGTCGGGGCGCCGTAGGACACGCTCTCGCCGTCCAGATCGAAGTCCCGGAGGAGTTCGATGGCGGGCGCCCGCGCGTAGACGTCGACGTAGAAGTTCAGGTCGAGCAGGTCACGGCGTGCTTCCTGCCTCTCCTCGGTTGCCGCCATCCGGCGCTTGATGCGGTCGAGCGACACCGGGAGTTCGCTCGCGTCCGGCGCCGCGACCGCGTCCGGTTCCTGCGCCGCGGCGACCGGCGGAGCGGCGAGCCCGATACCGAGCGCCGCCGCAGGGAGGAACAGCGTCAGTCGCATGGGTTGTCGGCTTGCCACCGACCCCCACGCTACGACGGCTCGGGCAGGCTGTCAAGAGCCGCGAGCCGGTCCCGCGCTTCGGGTGTGCGGGTGACAGCGCCGCCGCCGCTCGTGCGGCAGGCTGTCGGGAGCCGGGGCCGGTACCCGCGCTACGCGGGAGGATCGCGGCTGGACGGCCGGCTGCCGGTAAGATCGCTCCGTGATCCTGCCGGGCGTCGTCGGTCTTCTGGTCGGTCTGCTTCTCGTGTTGCTCGGCGGCGTCGTCTGGCGTCTGCGCGCCGCCCGCGCGCGCGAAACGCGGGCGCAGGCGCGGCTGGCCGCGCTGCTGGAAGGGGACGCGGCGGGGCTGGCGGTGTGGGATCCGGGGGGGCGGCTCGTCGCCTGCAACGGCCGCTTTCGGGAGTTCTATCCCGCGGTGACTCTGAAGCCCGGCCTCGAGTTCGAAGACCTCGTCCGGTACACCGCGACCCGGGCGGTGGTGGTCATTCCGGAGGCGGAGATCGACGCCTGGATCGACGAGCGGCTCGTCCGGCGCGGCGCAGCGGCGACCGAAACGCTGCGCACGCCGGACGACCGCTGGATCGAGATGCGCACGCGGCCCACCGATCAGGGAGAGACGCTTCTCGTCTACGCCGACGTCACCGCCGCCCGCACTGCGGCGCCGGACCGCGCCGGACCGGAAGCCTCGACGACCGGCCAGGCCGCCACGTTGCGCATGCTCCTGGACGCGATGGCGGTCGGCCGCGACGTCGTATCGTTCCACCAGGCGGTCCGCGACGTGACGCGGCTGCTCTCGGCATGGGGGGAATGGGACGCCGGCACCGCCTATCTGGCGCCGGCCGACGGCAGTGGAGCGCTGGTTTCGACCGGCGTGTGGCACGTCGGCGACGAGCGGGTCGCGCCGCTGGAGATCCGCGCCGCGCTCGACGCGTGCTGCGACGACGCGGACGACCACGTTTTGCGACGCACCCTCTCCTGCGCCGAATCGAACTGGATCGCGAACGTCAGCGTCGACCCGCGGCTCTCCGATGCGCGCCGGGACGCGCTCGGCGACATCCGGTCGCTTTGCGCGGTCCCGATCGTGGCGGCGGGACGGGTGGTCGCCGTGCTCGAGCTCTTCTCCAAGACTCCCGCGACCCCCGACCCGGTGCGCGAACGGCTCGTCGTCGGCGCCGCCGGTGAACTCGCGCACGTGTTCGAGCGCGAGCGGGCCGCCCTGACGCCCGGTCCGGCGCCGGACGTGGATGAGCTCTCGCCGTCGACGGCGGCGCGCTGACGTCCGGGGCGGCGCCGAACGCGGACGAGCACGCGGCTCAACGGCCGGCGTCAGCGCCGTCGTGTTCGCCGGCGGACCTGCACGAGCAGGGCGCGGACGCACGCATCGATCGGCGCGGCGCCGTCAACCGTGGCGTCCGCGAATCTCGCGGTCGGCTCGACGTGGCGCCGGTACATCGGCCAGACGGTCGCTTCCCATTGCCGGCGAACCGAGTCCGGACTCCGCGCTCGAAGCCGCGTGTCCCGCTCGATCCGCCGCGCCAGCGCGGTCGCCTCGTCGATGCGGATGAAGACCTTCGTGTCGTACAACGTCCGTAGCGCCGGCCAGCAGAGGGCCAGGATGCCCTCGACCACCAGGTAGCGGCCCGGCCGCACCGTCCGCGTGGCCTGCGTCCGCCGATGAACGCGGAAGTCGTAAGTCGGACGCTCGATGGTACGCCGGGCGCGAAGCGCCAGCAGATGCGTCTCGAGCAGGGCCGCGTCGACTGCGTCCGGCGCGTCGTAGTTCGCGGCGTCCCTCTCCGCGGCCGTCGCGTCCGGCCGATCCCGGTAGTAGGCGTCGAGCGGCAGCACGTCCGTGCCCTGTGGGCCGAGAGCCGCGGCAACCCGCCCGGCCAGTGTCGTCTTGCCGGACCCGGACGCGCCGGCGATCGCGATCAGATGGGGACGCGCCATACCGCTGCTGCGCTGCGCGCGCGTCACCGGGAGCTCCTCACGTTGCAGATCCCGAATGCGCGGCCCACGTCGGGGCGTCAGTATAGAATCGCCGCCATGTCCGATACGACGATGCGCGAACCGGCTGGCGCGGCTCGCCCGGCCGCCGGCCCGCCGCCCGGCGCACGAACTCGTGGGGCCGGCCAGGACAACGGCCCTCCGGACCTGCGGGAGCATGGCGCGCCGGTGCGCGGCGTGCCGCAGACGTCGACCCGGCGCCTGTTCGTGCAGCTCCATGTCTTCACCGACTGCCCGCCGCCGGGCGGCATAGTCGATTCCGTGCAGCGCAGCGGCTTCGACGCGGTCGTCTACGCGGATCTGAACGACCCGCGCGGCATCGGCGTGCTGCTGATGAGCGAGGATCCCGCCTGTTTCGCCGACGAGGGCCGCACGCTCCTTGCCGGCGTGTCGTTCGCCAACCTGACGCGGCGGCCGGAGATGACCATGATCGGCCGCACGTACTCCTCCGGGCGCGAGCTCGATCTCGAGGACTTCCTGCTGCGCAAGGTCCCGCGCAACGTGTTGAGCCCGGACCATTCGTGGGCTGTCTGGTATCCGCTCCGGCGCATCGGCGCCTTCAACCAGCTCCCCCGCGCCGAGCAGGGCCGGATTCTGATGGAGCACGGGATGCTGGGCCGGCGCTACGGCGAGGCGGGCTACGCGGCGGACGTGCGGCTCGAGTGCCACGGCCTCGACCGGGACGACAACGAGTTCGTGATCGGCCTCATCGGCCCGGAGCTGTACCCGCTGTCGCGGCTCGTCAAGGACATGCGCGCTACGCGGCAGACTTCGGAGTTCATCCAGCAGATGGGCCCTTTCTTCGTCGGCAGGGTGCTGTACCAGTCGCCCCTCCCCGCCGGCGCCTCTGCGTGACGATCCGCGGCGACTTCCAGGCTCCGGGCGGTCTGATACGATTCCCGCCATGCCGAACGACCAGCCGTCCGCCGCCCCGCGACCCGGCTCCGGGGCCTCCGATGCGTTGAATCGGCTGCCGCTGCCGGACACCGGCCCGCGCGGGCTGCTCCGGCACTTCGGGCCGGGGCTGATCCTGATGATGACCGGGATCGGCACCAGCCACCTGGTCACCGCGCCGGTGGCCGGCGGCCGGTTCGGTTACGCACTGCTCTGGTGCATTCCGGTGGCCTACATCTTCAAGTACTACGGCTTCGAGATGGCCTTCCGGTTCACCAACGCGACCGGCCGGAGCATGCTCGACGCCTACACGACGGCGCCCGGCAAGTGGCCGGTCTGGTACGTGCTGGTCACGACGATCATCCAGTGCGCGCTGGGCCAGGCGGGCCGGCTGGCGGCGGCCGCCGCGGTGCTGTTCTACGTCTTCTCCGAATATCTCGGCCTCGGTCTGCCGGCCTGGCTGTACGGCCTGGGGCTGGGGGCGCTCTCGGTCGGCATCATCCTCTACGGGCGCTACGCCGCGGTGGAGCTGGCCACGAAGGTGCTGGCCGGGCTGCTGTTCGTCTCGACGGTGGGCGTCTACCTGTTCGAGCCGGCGCCGATGTCGGCGATGGGGAGGTTCTTCGTCTTCGAGACGCCGGCCGGGTCGTGGCTGGTCATCGCCGCGTTCCTCGGGCTGCTGCCGACCGGCATCGACGTGTCGCTGCAGGCGTCCGAGTGGGGCAAGGCGAAGCGTGTCGGCATGGGGCGCATCCGCGAGCAGCTCGAGCGGGAGGGGCTCGCCCGGCGGTTCGATCCGTTCGGCTCGACCAGCAGGGACCTGGCCGTCGACGTGTCGGCGCTGCCCGCGCACGCGCAGGAATACTGCCGGCGCTGGTTCCGGATCGGCCTCTGGGACTTCACGCTCGGCCACGTGGTGTCGTTCCTGCTCGCGGTGGTCTTCCTGCTGCTGGCCGCGGTGTGGCTCTACCCGAGCGAGGTGGCGGGTAACGCGGTGATCGGCGAGATCGCCCGCATCTTCACCGACAGCATCGGTCCGGGGATGATGCTCATCTTCCTGCTGGGCGCGTTCGCGGCCACCTTCTCGACCGCGTTCAACTACTTCGACGGCTGGCCGCGGGTGGCGGCGGCCTGCTGCCGCAACCTGTTCCGGTCCACCGCGGCGCTGCCCGGCATCGCCGCCGACCAGTTGACCGACGCGCACCGCCGGACCGCAGCGTCCGAGTACAACGTCTACCGGATCACGATGTTCTACTCGCTGATCGCGGCCGTGCTGATTCTCGCCGGCCTGCCGCGCCCGGTGTTCCTGGTGCTGGTCTCCTCGGCGCTCGCGTTCTTCATCGCCCCGGTCATCTTCTTCCTGAACGTGTACTACTGCGTGACGGTGATCCCGAAGACCGATGCGGCTTTCTATCCTTCGGCGGCGGTGCGCGCCTTCGCGTGGTTCAGCCTGGTGGTGTTCAGCGGGCTGACCGCCGTCGTCGTCCTGGCCCGTGTGTTCGGAGTGACGCTCTTCGGCGGCTAGGAGGTCTGCGCCGCAGAGCGGTGCAGACCTCCTGTACAGGTTGGTTGGGCGGAAAGCGGCGCCGCAAGGCGGCGGTTTCCGGGCTAGGAGGACGGAGGGCAACATGTTTCACCGCGTATCACGGCGGCTGACCCGGTTTCCGGTGTGCGCCGCCGTCGCCGCGCTGCTGCTCGGCGGATCGGCCGCCGCGGCGAGTGGGGGCGAAGCGAACCTGATCGTCAACGTCACGCACCGGGCGCGCGCCCTGCACCCGGGCGAAATCGTCGTCCTGAACGTGCGGACGTCCGGGGCGCCGGCGTCGCTGGAGGCCGCCGCGTTCGGCGCCGGGCTGCGTTTCTTTCCGGCCGGGCCGGCCAACGTGTGGTCCACGCTGGTCGGGATCGATCTCGAGGTGGAACCGGGAGACCACCCCGTCATCGTCCGCGCGACGGCGGTGGACGGCTCGCTGCACGAAGACGTCTACACGCTGGCGGTGGAGCCGAAGCAGTTCGCAACCCGGAGGCTGCGCGTCGAACCGCGCTACGTCGATCCGCCGCCGGACGTCGTGGAGCGGATCCTGCGCGAACGGGACGAGTTGGCGGCGCTCTTTCCGGTCTCGACCGTCGTGCGGTACTGGCGCGGCGGGTTCCTGCGGCCCGTGCCGGGACGGGCGAACAGCGCCTTCGGGCGCCGCAGCGTGTTCAACGGCCAGCCGCGCAGCCCGCACAGCGGCGCGGATTTCCGGGCCGGGACGGGCACGCCGATCGAGGCGCCGAACGACGGCGTCGTGGTCCTCGCCGCCGATCTCTACTTCTCGGGCAACGTGGTGATCATCGATCACGGCTGGGGGCTCTACTCCTTCTTCGCCCACCTGTCCGCGATCGACGTTGCCGAAGGAGACCGCGTGCGCAAGGGCATGGTCGTCGGCAAGGTCGGCGCCACCGGCCGCGTCACCGGGGCGCACCTGCACTGGACCGTGCGCCTGAACGATGCGCGCGTCGATCCGCTCTCGCTGCTGGCACTGTTTCCGGCCGACGGTGACGGCTGATGCCGCGAGTCGTCATCCGGCTGGTCGTGACGTTGCTGGCGGCCGGTGCGCCGCCGGCGACCGCACAGCAGGTCGGACCGGCCAGCGGCGCACTCGTCCTGGTGGGCGGGAACATGCAGGATCCGGCCATCGTCGAGCGGTTCCTGGAGCTCACCGGCGGCCGGGACGCGCCCATCGTCCTGATTCCGACGGCGGGCGGCGCGAAATCGTACGACCAGGTCTGGCCGGGCGCGGAGCCGTTTCTCGCGGCCGGCGCGCGCCGTCTCACGGTCCTCCACACGACCGACCGCGACACGGCTGACACCGATGCGTTCGTCGAGCCGCTGCGTCGCGCCCGGGGCGTCTGGTTCGGGGGCGGGCGCCAGTGGCGGCTGGCCGACGCGTATCTGAACACGAAGGTGCACGAGGAGCTCCGGCAGGTGCTGGAGCGCGGCGGGGTGGTCGGCGGATCCTCCGCCGGCGCGACGATCCTGGGTTCGTATCTCGTGCGCGGCGATACGCGGACAAACACCATCATGATGGGGGATCACGAGGAGGGCTTCGGGTTCCTCCGGGGGGTGGGCATCGATCAGCACCTGCTGCGGCGCAACCGGCAGTTCGACCTGCCGAGGGTGATTCGGGCGCGCCCCGGCCTGCTCGGGATCGGCATCGACGAAGACACCGCCATCGTCGTGCGGGGGGACCGGTTCGAGGTCATCGGCCGGAGCTACGTCGCGATCTACGACCACGAACGCCTGCTGGACTCCGGCGGCCTGTTCTACTTCCTCGCGCCGGGGGACGTCTACGACTTGGCGACCCGGGAGGCCTATCGCCCGCGGCCGGCGCTCGGCCCGCTCGATCGCGTCGTGGCGGGGCCCTGGCCCGCCGCGCCCCGGTAGAAGGGCATGCGCCGGAACTGGCGGGGATCCCGCCGCCGAACCGATCGGCGCCGTCCTCGCCGAGGGTTCCGGACGGAATCAGGCGCGCACCGCCCCCGCGACGACGTCGACGAGCGCATCCAGGTCGCCCGCGTCGTTGTACAGATGCGGCGCGATGCGGATGGCGCCGCCGCGCAGCGACACCGACACGCGCCGCGCCGCGAAGTCGCGGCCGAGGCGCTGGACGTCGGCGCCGGCCGGCAGGCGCACCCCGAACAGGTGTCCGGCGCGCCAGCGCTCGTCTTCCAGCCGGCAACCGAGATCCGCGAGCTGCTCCGCCGCCGCGCGGGTCAGCGCGCCGGTGTGGGCCGCAACCGTCTCCGGACCCCACTCGATGACCTGCTCCAGGGCCGCCTCCAGCATCGGCAGCAGGACGAAGTTCGAGCGTTCGCCCACATCGTAGCGGATGGCGCCCGGCTGGTAGTCGTCGCGGTAGTTGACCAGCTCGTTGAAGCGATCGCTGCCGCGGCGGGTGATCCAGTTCTCTTCGAGCGGCGCGCCGCCGTCGAAGGCGGGACCGTACCAGGCGACGCCGATCGCGTAGGGGCCGGTCAGCCACTTGTAGCCGGCGCAGATCAGCGCGTCCGGACGGGTCCGGGTGACGTCGAACGGCAGCGCCCCGACCGCCTGCGTGCCGTCGATGACGAACCGGGCGCCCGCCGCGCGCGCCCGCGCGCCGATCGCGTCGAGGTCGAACCGCAGGCCGTCGGTCCAGTGCAGAGGCGGGACCACGACCGCCGCCGTCCGGTCGTCGATCGCCGCGAGGAGCGCCGCGTTCCACGCCTCGCCGCGCGGGCCTGCGGTGGCCGGCGCGGCGACGGTGCGCAGCGTGGCGCCGGTCTCGCGACAGGCGCGGCGCCACGTGTAGACCGCGCTCGGGAACTGTTCTTCCACGACGACCACCGTCTGTCCGGCGGCGAGCGGCGTGTTCCGCACGATCGTCGCCATCGCGTAGGAGACGGCCGGGACGATCGCGACCCGCTCCGGGTCGGGTGCGTTGACGAGTCGGGCGAAGAGCCGGCGGACGCGCGAGGCCGGTTCGAAGAAGTCGGCGGTTTCCAGGCGGCTCGGGACCGCGATGCGCTCGATCGCCCGGCGTCCGGCGTCCGCTACCCGCTTCGAGGCCGGGGCCATGTACGCGCAGTTGAGGTAATGGACTTCAGGCGGCAGCGAGAAGAGGTCCGCGTAGCGCCCGTCGGCGTCAGCCATGCATCGATCCTGTGCCGCCGGTTTCCACCGGCCGGTCGCCGGGGAACGGCGGCGTCGGCGGGCGCATCGTCAGCAGGCCATGACCTGAACGTGCCCGCCGCCGCCGTACGTCAGCATTTCCTGATCACGTGTAACCAGCGTGTACCCGAACATCCGTGCGGTCGCGATGAGGATGCGATCAGCCGGATCACCGGGCGGCGCACCCGGCAGGCGTGTAGAGGCGATCAGCACCGACGGCGGCATCTTCGCGAGCGATACACCGGGGAACGCACATGCACGATCGAACCAGGCCTGCGGGTCGAGCGCCAGTGTGATGCGGTTCCGTTCCGTCAGCATACTCACCTCCCAGGCGGTGATCGGCGATATGAACGACCGCGCGCCGGCCCGGGAGCCCGCCGGCAACGTGCTCGCGGCCGGTTCGCGCAGCGGGTCCCCCTGTGCGATCCAGATCACCGCGCAGGTGTCGAGCAGGACGCTGGACGTCATCCGTCATGCTCCGCGTCCCACTCCTCGCCGACCGGCGCCGTCAGGTCCGTGCCCGGCGCGATAGTGACCGTTCCTCGAAGTCCGCCGTAGAACCCGGCGAACCAGTCGGAGCCGCCTGCACGTCGCGGCGCGCCGCGATCGCCGTCACCATGTCCCGACGCCGACTGACGCGCCGCGCTCGTCTTCGCAATCGTCTCCCCGGACACCCGCGCGCCGCCGAGTCCTCCGGCGCCGCCGCCGTCTTGACCGCCCTCGCCACCGGGGGACGTCACCCGGCGGAAGACCAGTGTGCAGCTCTTCATGTCGACCCGGGTCGATTCGTATCCCGCCGCACACCAGGCCCTGGTCATCACGTTGTTGGTCGGGTTGTTCGACCACCATGGGCGTTGCGCGGACGACGGCGGCAGCTTCGCCCCGATCAGGCGTTCGATGTCCTCGAACGTCATGGGCACGGTCACTGCTCCCGAACGGCGCAGGTAGTCCGTCAGCGGCTGATACTTCGACATGACGCTCTCCCATGAACAATGCAAAACACTATAGCACATGTATTTACCGATGCTTCTCGACCGTCCCGAACCGGGCGTGGTCCGGTGGTATCCTCATGCGTTCTCGGGAGTGTGCCATGGCCCGCACGACGGCAGATTGGATGCTCGTTGCCGCGCTCGCCGCTCCGCTCTTCGGAGGGTGCGCCCTCGGCACGCCGGAAGAGCGGGCGGAGCGGGCGCTCGCGGCAAGCGCGACCGCGATTCACGAGCGTGTGCTGACGCTCGACACCCACATCGACATCCCGCTCAACTTCGCCACCCGCGCCGTCGATCCCGGCGTGTCGGGCGACTTTCAGGTGGACCTGCCGAAGATGCGCGCGGGCGGGCTCGACGCCGGGTTCTTCATCGTCTACGTCGGCCAGACCGCACGGACGCCCGAGAACGAGGCGAAGGCGAAGGCGGACGCGATGACGAAGTTCGAGGCGATCCACCGCATGGCCGAGGAGCTGTACCCGGACGAGATCGAGATCGCGTACACCGCCGCCGACGTGGAACGGATCGCCGGCGCCGGCAAGCTGGTGGCGGCGATCGGCATCGAGAACGGCTACGTCATCGGCCGCGATCTGGCGCTGCTCGGGACCTATCACGATCTCGGCGCGCGCTACATGACGCTGGCCCACGGCGGGCACAACGACATCGCCGACTCGGCGACGCCCCGCGAAGCGCTGGGCGACGCGGCGGCCGAGCACGACGGGGTGAGCGCGTTCGGCGAGGAGGTCATCGCCGAGATGAACCGCCTCGGCATGCTGGTCGACGTGTCGCACGTCTCGAAGGCCGCCATGCTCGACGCGGTGCGCCTGTCCGAGGCGCCGGTCATCGCCTCGCATTCGAGCATGCACGCCCTGATGCCGCACCCCCGCAACCTGGACGACGAGCAGCTACGGGCGCTGGCCGACAACGGGGGCGTCGTCCAGACGGTGGCCCTCGGCGCGTTCCTTTCCGAGGTCGCAGCCCGGCGCGCCGCCGAATACCGCAACATCCGGGGCGCGTTCGGCATGATTCCGGGGCAGCAGCCCGAGGAGCTCGGGGCCGAACCCTACGAGGACTACATCGGCCGGATGGAGGCGCTCGACGCGCGCTACCCGGACGCCACCGTCGCCGATTTCGTCGATCACGTCGACCACGCGGTGAACCTGATCGGCATCGACCACGTCGGGATCGCCTCGGATTTCGACGGCGGCGGCGGCGTCCTCGGCTGGAGCGACGCGAGCGAGACCCTGAACGTCACCGTCGAGCTCGTGCGGCGCGGCTACAGCGAGGAAGACGTCGCGAAGCTGTGGGGCGGGAACCTGCTGCGGGTGTGGGCCGAGGCCGAGGCGGTGGCGGCGCGGCTCGCGCGCCAAGGGGTCGGCGCCGCAGACGGTGCAGACTCCCGGTGAGGGTTGGTTGGGCGGCGAGCGGAGCCGCAGGCGACGATTGACGGGCCAGGCGCGCCGGCCGACGCACGGGAGCATGTCCAGCACGAGTCCGCCGGCGTCCCCGCGCTCGGCGCGCACCGCTACGCGCACTACGCACGCGCTGCCGTGGGCCCTCGACCCGGACGTGCGCGCCGGCTGGCTGCCCGCCGTCACCCGCGGGGCGGCCGGGGTTTTTCTCGACTACGACGGCACCCTGACCCCGATCGCGGCTCGGCCGGAGCAGGCCACGCTGAGCGCAGCGACCCGGGCGCAGCTCGCCCGGCTGGCGTCCTGCTGTCCCGTCACCATCGTGACCGGCCGCGACGTGGCCGTCGTGCGCGGTTTCGTGCGGCTCGATCAGATCGGCTACGCCGGCTGCCACGGCCTGGACATCGAGGGCCCGGCCGGCAGCGGCCTGCGTTACGAGGCGGCGGCGGGGGTGCTGCCCATGCTGGACGGCGCGGAGGCCGACTTGCGGCGCGGGCTGGCCGGCATCGCGGGCGCGCTGGTCGAGCGCAAGCGCTACAGCGTCTCGACGCACTACCGGCTCGTCGACCCGGGCGACACGGCCGGCGTGGACGCGGCCGTCGCGGCCGTCGCGCGCCGCTATCCGGCGTTGCGCCGCGAGCGGGGCAAGAAGGTGTTCGAACTGCGCCCGGACGTGGCCTGGGACAAGGGGAGCGCCGTCGCGTGGCTGTTGGCTGCCCTGTCGCTCGACCCGGGGGCGGCCATCTACATCGGGGACGACGAGACCGACGAGCACGCGTTCGAGTTGCTGGACGGCGCCGGCGTCCCCATCGTCGTCGAGCACGGCGACCGGCCGACGAGCGCACGGTATCGCGTGCGCGACCCCCGCGAGGTGACGGAGGTCCTGGATTTGCTGATCGAGGCGCTGAAGGCGCGCTGAAGTGCGTCGGCACGCCTGTCCGCTCGTCCGTCGTTCACGCCCGCCGCGCCGCCGGGGCGATTCACGCACAGTTTACCCGCCCGTCACGACCCGGCAAACGGCGCCGGCCATGGTTGCCCCGACTCGGTCCGGCGACCCGGGGCGGCGCCGGTGGGCGACGACGACGGCGCGGCGCGTCTGCTCGTCGTCGAAGACGATTTCGACGTCGCGGGCCTGAATCAGGCGCGCCTTCCAGCGCGAACGATGTCCCGACGCCGCCGTATTGCGGTTCCGGCGGTGGTGGGATACGCTCGGGACGAGTCTCCGAAGGAGTGTGACTTGGTTTCGGTTCATGGCGCCGTACCGCATGCCGCCGATGCAATCAACCATTTGAAGACGCGCCTGCTCGCGATGGGCGGCGAGGCGGAAGAGCAGGTGCGCAGGGCGGTGCGCGCGCTCGTCGAGACCGATCTGGCTCTGGCTGAGCGGGTTCTCTGCGGCGACGAGCCGATCAACCGCCTGCACATGGAGATCGACAGGCGCTGCTACGATCTGCTCGTGAATCATCGCCCCGTGGCGACGGACGTGCGCGTCGTCGTCTCGGGCGTGAAGATCAACAGCGATCTGGAGCGCATCGGCGACGTCGCCGTGAACATCGCCGAGGCGACGTTCAGCTACCTGCAGCACCCGCCGGTCAAGCCGCTCATCGACATCCCGCGCATGGCCGACCATGCGCAGGGCATGCTGCGGGACGCGCTGAATGCGTACGTGCGTCACGACATCGAACTGGCCACCGAAGTACTCGACCGCGACGATACTCTGGACGGGCTCAAGGAGCAGGTGTTTCGCGAGCTGCTGCGCTACATGGTGCAGAATCCGGCGACGACCGAGCCCGCGCTCGACCTGATCCTGATCTCCCGCCATCTCGAGCGGATCGGCGATCACGCCACCAACATCGCCGAAGAGGTGATCTTCGTGGTGTCCGGACGCGACGTCCGGCATCATGCGCGGGAGGGAAGGGATGGCCCCGGCCATTGAATCACCGACCACGGCGGCGCCCCGCACGGGGCCGCCGACTTCCGGGCGTGTTTCCGCCGACGGCGCGGATCGGGTGCTGATAGTCGAAGACGATCTGGACATCGCGGAGCTGGTGGCGCACCACCTCCACAAGGCGGGGTACGCGTCCGAGATCCTGACTTCCGGCGCCGAGGTCATGCCGCTCGTCCGGGAGCGTCCGCCGGCGCTGGTCGTGCTCGATCTGATGCTGCCGGGCCGCAACGGCCTCGACGTCTGCCGTTCGATGCGCGCCGACCCGAGAACGTCGGGCGTACCGATCATCATGTTGACGGCCAGGACCGACGAGACCGACCGGATCGTCGGGTTGGAGCTGGGCGGCGACGACTACGTCACCAAACCCTTCAGCCCCAAGGAGCTGGTGGCGCGCGTCGGCGCCGTGCTGCGGCGGGCGCGGCGCGAGCAGCCGCCCCGGAGCCTGCTCCGCTTCGGTCTCGTGACCGTCGACACGGACCGCCACCTCGTCGCGTGCGACGGCCGCGAGGTCCGCCTGACGGCGAAGGAATTCCTGCTTCTGCGCTACCTGATCGAGCATCGCGGCCGGGTCCTGTCCCGGGACGTCCTGCTCTCGGACGTCTGGGGCTATACCTACACCGGCGGGACCCGCACCGTCGACGTCCACATCCGGCGGCTGCGCGAGAAGCTGCCGCTGCTGGCCGGCGCGATCGTCACGGTGAAGCAGTTCGGGTACAAGCTGGTCGAGGAGGTCGCGGTTCCGCCGGCCCGGCCATGAAACTCCGCGCCCGGCTGTTCCTCGCCGCGTTCGGCATCGCGGGCGTCAGCCTGCTGCTGGCCGCAGCGCTCGCGGCCTGGCTGCTCGAACGGCGTCTCCTCGACCGCATCACGACGGATCTGGTCGCCGAGGCGCGGCTGGTGGCCGACCTCGTCGCGCGGAGCGGGGCGGCGCCCACGGTCGCCGCGCTCGACCGCGAGGCCGATTCACTCGGCACGAGTCTCGGCGCGCGGGTGACCATCATCGCGCCGGGCGGGCGCGTCGTCGGCGACACGGCCGAGGACGGCCGCTCGCTGGCGGCGATGGAGAACCACGGCGCCCGACCCGAGATCGAGCTCGCCCGGACCGCCGGGATCGGCGTGACCCGCCGCTACAGCACGACGGTGGAGCGCGACCTGCTGTACGCGGCGGTGCGGGTCGATCATCCCGGTGTGGCGTTCGTCCGGCTGGCGCTCCCGCTGACCGCCGTCGACGATCAGATCGCGTCGGTGCAGCGGGGCACGGCCGGCGGGCTGCTGCTGGCCCTGGCCGGCGCGCTCGTCCTCGCCTGGGTCACGTCGGCGGCGATGAGCCGGCGCGTCAGCGCGATCGCGGCGGTGGCGCGACGCTATGCGGAGGGGGACCTGACGCCCCAGATCGGCCCGTACGGGGGCGACGAGATCGGCACCGTCGCGCGCGCGCTCGACGCGTCGGTGCAGGAGCTCGGCCGCCGTCTCGCGGAGCTGTCCCGGAACCGCCGGTTGACGGACGCGATTCTCGCCAGCATGACCGAGGGCGTGCTCGTCGTCGACGCGCGCGGCCGGGTGAAGATGGCCAACGACGCGGTACGTCGTCTGCTGCAAATCGAGGAGACGCCGATCGACCACCACTACGTCGAGCTGATCCGCCACCCGGAGGTGGCGAAACAGATTGGGCGCGCCCTGGAAGCCGGCGGGTCGAGTCAGACCGAGATCACGCTGAGCACGGAGCCGGTGCGGGTCTGTCTGGCGAGCGCCGCGCCGTACACGGAGCAGGACGAGCCCGGTGTGGTGATCGTGCTGCACGACGTGAGCGACTATCGCCGTGCGGTGCAGATCCGTCAGGACTTCGTGGCCAACGTCTCGCACGAGCTGCGGACGCCGCTGACCGCCATTCGCGGCGCGGTGGATGCGCTGGCCGACGAGACGGAGACCGCGACGCGGCAGCGTTTCCTCGAGATCGTCGCCCGCCACACGACCCGCATGGAGCGTCTGGTCACCGATCTGCTGCGCCTGGCCCGCCTCGATGCCGGGCAGGAGGTTCTGCGGCTCACCTCCTGCGCTACCGCGTCGGTCTTCTCGAGCGTCGCGGCGGAGCTGGCCCCGGTGCTGGAGGCGAAACGGCAGCGGGTCCGGTCGTCCATCGAGCCGGGCGCGGAGCGGCTGGTGGTCGACCAGGTCAAGATCCACGACGTCATCAGGAATCTCGTCGAAAACGCGGCGCACTACGCACCCGAGCGGAGCGCCATAGAGCTCGACGCCGAAGGCGGCGATGCCGGCGGCGTCATCGTCCTGCGGGTCTCCGACCGCGGCCCCGGCATCCCGGACACAGACCTTCCGCGGGTCTTCGAGCGCTTCTACCGCGTGGAGCATTCGAGGTCCCGGAATCCGGGGGGCACCGGGCTCGGTCTCGCCATCGTCAAGCATCTCGTCAGCCTGCACGAGGGGACCGTCGAGGCGGCGCACCGGTCGGACGGCGGTTCGGTGTTCACCATCATCCTGCCGAAACGTGCGCTCGACAGCGGTACGGTCGCGACCCCGCACCTGCTCACGGCCTGACCTGGACGCCCCGGGCGAGTGGGCGACTCCTAGCGGGGCGGGGCGGCCCGCGAAGCGATGAATTCGCGCAGCTTGCGGAACGCCCGCCCGCGATGGCTCACGGCCGCCTTGCGCTCGGCCGAGACCTCGGCGAGCGTGCAGCCGTACGGCGGAAAGAAGAAGATCGGGTCGTAGCCGAATCCGGCGTCGCCGGCCGGCGTCTCGGCAATCCGTCCGTGGATCGTGCCGGTGGCTTCGAAGACGATGCGGCCCCGCTCGGCCGCCGCCACCGCGCAGACGAACCGCGCCGGGCTGGCGAGGGCCTGCCGGCGGCGCAGGCGCGCGTAGAGTACGTCGAATTTCTCGGGGTAGGTGGCGCCGTTGAAGCGCGCCGAGTGGATTCCCGGTTCGCCGTCGAGGGCGTCGATCTCGAGGCCGGAGTCGTCCGCGACCGTCAGGTGCGGCACGAGCCGCCCGTAGTGCAGCGCCTTGAGCCGCGCGTTCTCGGCGAAGGTTCGGCCTGTTTCCTCCGGCGCCGGCCCCGCGGCGTACGCCGCGATCGGTTCGATCGCCCAATCGAGGCCGTCGAGGATGCGCGTGATCTCGGTCAGCTTGTGCCGGTTCGTGGTGGCGACGACGAGGGTTCGAGGCGCCTGCGTGCACGGTCTTTCCATGGCCGACGGCGGGGAGCGCGCGTCACGCGACGGCGGGGGAGAGGAACTCGCCGACGATCTCCCGCTGCATCGCGACGAGCCGCTCGATGGCGCCGCTCGCCAGATCCAGCAGGTCGTCGAGGGCCGCCCGGTCGAAAGGCCGGCCTTCGGCCGTGCCCTGCACCTCGATGAACCGGCCGTCGCCGGTCTTGACCACGTTCATGTCGACCTCGGCCCGCGAGTCCTCCGCGTAGGCGAGATCGGCCAGCGGCCGGCCGTCGACGATGCCGACGCTGATGGCGGCGACGTGGTCCTCGACGGGCAGGCGGGCAATCGTGCCGGCCGCGCGGAGCTTCTGCAGGGCGAGGACCAGGGCCACGAAGCCGCCGGTGATGGACGCAGTGCGCGTGCCGCCGTCCGCCTGAATCACGTCGCAGTCGACCCAGACCGTGCGCTCGCCGAGATCCTTCAGCCGGGTCACCGCGCGCAGCGAGCGGCCGATCAGGCGCTGTATCTCCTGGGTCCGGCCGCCGATGCGGCCGGCCGACGATTCGCGGGTGGAGCGCGTCGACGTCGAACGCGGGAGCATCCCGTACTCGCCGGTCACCCACCCGGAGCCCTTGCCGCGGAGGAACGGCGGCACGCGGTCCTCGACGCTGGCCGTGCAGATCACGCGGGTCAGGCCGGCCTCGATCAGGACCGATCCCTCGGCGTGCACGACGTAGTGGGGAGTGATGCGGGTCTTGCGCAACTCGGTGGCGTGACGGCCGTCGAAGCGCGGCGCGTCGGTCAGCGTGCTCGGCGGAGCCATGCGGAGAGTCTAGCCCGGAATTCTCGCCTTGCGGCTCCGCTTTCCGCCCAACCGACCCTCTCCAGGAGTCTCGCCGTTCTACGGCGCGGACTCCCGGCCGCCGGGGGTGGACGCCCGGGGCGCGTCGCCGTCCCGCGGCGACGCCGTCGGTTCGCCTGCGCCCCCGTCCGCCGGCCCGATACCGTCATCGGCCGGCGACGATGCGTCTTCGGGGCGGGGCAGATCCACGACCCACGTCAGGTTCGGGGTCAGCGGCCGGCGGAGGTCGATGTGGCCGGCGAGCGTATCCACCTCGCGGCCGTCCACCAGGATCTGCACGGCGGCGACCCCGGGGACGTTGGTGGTCAGCGCGTTCACGAGGGCGTAGACGGTGAGCAGCTCGTCGAGCGAGCCGCCCGAATGCTCCGTGGTCACCTCGCCGCTCAGATCGACGAACAGGTTGCCGTCGTCGGCCAGATACACCGCGTGCAGACGCGTCCCGCGCGGAAACGGCGACAGCAACTGGCGCGGCGCCCTCTCGAGCTGTCGTTCCACGATGATCCGCGCCCGCGAGAGCGTGTCGGCGCCGTACGGCACCTCGATCTCACGACGGACCAGGCCGAGACCGTCCGCCGCCACGTAGTACATCGTCGCGGTGAACGGTGAGTTCCCATCGCTCCGGCCGCCCGCGCCGTCGAGTCCGGCAGGTGCGCCGGCGCCCGTCTCCCAGCGCTCGACCACGACGAGGGTCAGCGTCGCCGCGCCGACCGCCAGCGCCAGCAGCAAGCTGCCGGCGATCTGGTACGGACGCCGGAAACCCCCGCGCGCCGCGCGCCGTTCCGGGTCTGGCGATGATTCCATCGGTGTTCGGCGGGAACCCCTGCCGCGCCGCTCTGCCCGTTACTCGCGACCCTGTGCGGCCGGGTCGCCGCCGGCCGGCGCACGGGCATCGCCGTCCACCGGGGTTTCCGCGGCCGGCGCGTACGGTCCGGTCGCGAGGTGGTCGCGGAACCGGATGACGCCCGCCACGATGGCTTCGGCCACCAGGGTCTGGAAACCGGGCTGTGTCATCTGCCGTTCCTGCTCCGGGTTCGAGATGAATCCCATCTCGACGAGGATCGCGGGCATGTTCGCGCCGACGAGAACCCGGAAGGGCGCCTGCTGGATCGGCCGCGGACTCAGCGGCACCCGCAGGCGCAGCTCGTCGCCGACGAACGCGGCCAGATCGGCGGACGGCGTGAGATAGCGCGCCTGGGCCATCTCCCACGGAATCATGTCGATCTCGCGGACGCCGCCGCCCGACACCGGGAGGTAACGTCCGTCGCGGTCGGCGAGTTCGCGCGCCTCCTGGCCGTATTCGTCGATGCTGAGGTAGTACACCTCGGCCCCCGTCACGACGTCGCGCAGCGCCGAGTTGGCGTGCAGGCTGATGAAGAGGTCGGCGCGGTCGTTGTTGGCGACGGCGGCGCGCCGATCGAGGGCGACGACGGTGTCGCCGGTGCGCGTCAGGATGATCCTGACGCCCAGGCGCCGCTCCAGCAGCGTGCGCAGCCGCCGCGCGACGCTCAGCGTGACGTCCTTCTCCAACGTGCCTTCGGGGCCCCGCGCGCCTTCGTCGGCGCCGCCGTGGCCCGGGTCGATCACGATGGTGCGAATCTCCGCGGGGGCCCGGAAATCCGGGGTCGGGTCCGTGGCGGTCGGGGCAGGGTCCGGCCCCGCGTTCGCCGGCTCGGCGGCCCGCGCCTCCGCGACCGCAGGAGCGGCGGCGCGCAGGTCGATCACCAGTTGCGTCGAGTTGCCCGATTCTCCGCTCACGATGCGATGCGAGACGTAGGACGGGCCCGGTTCGATCGCGAACCCCGGGAGCTCGTCGAGCAGCTCGATGGCGCGAACGGCGGAGCCGCGCGGTTCCGCGGACCGCACGACGTCGATCGCGTCGGCGTCGAAGCGAACGAGGAGGCGGCCGCGAGCCTCGGTCACCTCGTGCGCGGTGTTGGGGGTGATCTGCAGGGTCAGCCGTCCGGAACGCGCCCGCGGCCGGTACTGCGCCGATACGCGAGGGACGCGAACCTCGCCGACGAGGAGCAGCCGTGAGCGACCGCGAAGCTCGATCCGCTGATCGTGGATGCGCGCGAGCGCTCGGCCGATGAAGTCGAGTGGAACGAACCAGCGCCCGGCGAGCCGGCGAGCCGGCGCGTCGAGCGACACGAGCTGTCCGTTGACGGACGCCAGCGGTTGCCCGGCAGTCAGGATGATCGGCCCGCCACCGGTGTTGACGGTGAGCGTGCGGCCTGTCGTATCCTCGCCGACGTCGAGCCGGAACAGGGCGGCGAGATCGTCGAGGGCGATCACCTCGCCCCCCTGGACGCTGGCCGTATCGAGCGGCCGGCGCCCCGCCGCCGTTATCAGCGTCAGTCCGCCGGCCGGCTCCTGGGCGGTGAGCGGGAACACGCCGACCGCGGCAGCCGCGGCGGCGGCCAGCATCAGGGTGCGAGCGGTGCGAACGGTTGGAGGCCGCGTCGCGTGAAGCATGGAGCGTTCATGATAACACCGGCCGCTGCGCCGCCGATTCCCGGCGGCCGGCCGTCCTGGCCCGCAACCGGAGTTGCCCAGTCTCCGGCGGCCCGGGAGTCTGCGCCGCAGAACGGTGGAGCTCCTGGTGGGGGCTGGGCGGGCGGCAAGCGGAGCCGCCGGCGACGATTGACGGGCTGGACGCCCCCTCGTGTCCGCGATGTGGTCGCCCACGTAGTTGGCATGCTGCTTGCTTCTCGGTGGGGTGAAGGACACCTGATGCAGCGGTAGTCGACTCGGAACTGGAGGACGTGATGGCGAATCCCCGCAACGGACACGTGATGCAGGAGATACTGACCCGGGCCGCGGTCGACGAGGAGTTCCGCGCCGCGCTGAAATCGGATCCGCATGCCGCTCTCGATGCGCAGGGTTGCGTATTGCCGCCGGATTTCAGGATCAAGTTCGTCGAGAAGGACCCGGACGTCGACGTGCTGTTCGTGCTTCCGGATTCCATCGACACGAACCGCGAACTGTCGCCGGAGGACCTGGACGCGGTGGCCGGCGGTGACGGCTTCGTGCCTCCGAACGATTTGAAATGCTGGGAGTGGTGACGTTCGCGCGCCCGGCGGGATCCTATCGAGAAGAAAGGCCGGGCTGACCGGATGCCGTCCGGAACGACTGGTGCATCCTCGACGATGCGCGGCGCGCAGGAGTCTCCCGACGACTTCGAGCGGCTCGCCGGTCCACTCTGGGACTACCTCGCGGTTGCCGACACGCCTGCCCGTGCGGACGTGATCTTCGTCTTCGGAAGCCAGGCGCTCGCCGTGCCGGCCCGCGCCGCCGAGCTGTACCGGGCCGGCCATGCGCCGGTCGTGCTGGTCAGCGGCCACTACGGCCGGATGACGCGCGGCGTCTTCGACCGGCCGGAGGCGCTCGTCTTCGGGGACCGGCTGCTGCGGGACGGTGTGCCGCGGGCGGCCATCGTCACCGAGACCGAGGCGGGCAACACGCTCGAGAATGTGCTCTTCGGGCTGGCCGCGCTCCGCCGCGAGCGGATCGCGGTCGGCTCGGCATTGCTCGTGGCGAAGCCGTTCGTGATGCGCCGTTGTGCGGCGACGTTCGCCAGGCAGGCGCCGGACGTTCGTGTGCGGTGCTGCCCGCCGCACACCGATCCGACGCGCTCTGTCGATCGCGCGCCGGGGGCGTTCGCGGCCCGCCTGGTCGCCGAGCTCGACCGGCTGGACCGTTACGCGGCGGCGGGCGACATCGCCCTCCAGACGATTCCGGCGCGGGTGCGGGAGGCGGCTCGCCGGATCGCTCCCGACGGCCCCGGGGCGGAGCGCTCCCGTTCGTGATCAACGCCGTGGCGCGCGTGATCAACGCCGTGGCGCGCGGTTTCTCGACCGGCCGGCCGCGACGAAGCCGCAGCCGGCCAGGGCGCCGAGGAGGCCGATCATCGCGGGCGTCATCCCGAGCACCCGCTCGCCCGTCGCCAGTACCTGAACCGCCACGAACGTCCCGACACCGCCGGCGATGGCGCCCAGCGCTTCTCCCGGGCCGACGCGCCGGGTGTACAGACCGCCGAGCACCGGGACGAACAGGCTGACCGTGAGCAGGGTGTAGAACAGCCCCAGCACGCTGGCCATGGACGCGGCGACGATGGCCAGCCCGGTGCCCAGAATCCCGCCCGTGACGGCGGCGCGGCGGGCGACGATCAGGATCTGCCGGTCGCCCGCGTCGGGGGCGACGTGCCGCCGGTACAGGTCCTGCGAGAGCGACGTGGCCAGCATGAACAGGATGGCGTCGGACGAGCTGACCTCGGCCGAGAACAGCGCGGCGAGGCCGAGTGCTCCGACGGCCGGCGGCAGGACGTCCATCAGCAGGGTCGGCAGCGCCAGCTCGGGGTTGTCGAGCGCCGGGCGGACCGAACGGGCAACCATGCCGAGCAGCGGCGGCACGGCGGCGAAGACGAGCAGGACGGCGGCGTTCAGTCCGACGCCCAGCCGCACCGTGCGGTCGTCGCGCGCCCCGTACGCCTTCTGCAGCAACCCCGGCGAGACGATGAACGCGGGGCCCAGCATGACAAGATAGAACCAGCCCGAACTCCCGCCCTCCCACGGGTTCCAGTAGGCCTCGACGGTACGGGTCGCCTCGTAGATGTGACTCCAACCGCCGCCGGCCGTGACCGCCAGCGGCAGCGCCGCGACGAATCCGCCCAGCAGCACCACGAGTTGCACCGCGTTGACCCAGGCGGCGGTCAGGAGCCCGCCGGCCGTGAAGTAGACGATGACGACGCCGCCGCCGATGACGCAGCCGAGCCAGGGCGGGAGTCCGGTGACGACGTTGAGAATCCAGCCGATGCCGATGATCTGGGCGGCCAGGATGGCCAGGGTTCCCGCCCACAGCAGAATGGTGATCGTCGCCCGTACCCCCTCGCCGAAGCGGTGTTCGAGGTAGTCGCCCAGCGTGTGCAGTCCCTGTTCCGCGGCGATGCGCCGGATGCGCGGGCCGATCCAGACCGCCAGCACGATCGATCCCAGCCCCGCCGAGCCTACCCACCACCACGCGCTCAGGCCGTTGGCGTAACCGAGCCCGGCCGCGGCCACCGTCGACCCGGCGCCGATGTTCGCCGCGAGCATCGTGGAGAAGAGCAGCGCGGGACCGAGGCGGCGGCCGGCGACGAAGAAATCGGTCGAGCTGCGCACCCGCCGCCCGATCCCCAGGCCGATGCCCATGAGCACCGCGGCATAGACGAGGAGTACGGTCAGGTGCAGCGACATCGCGAAGCCGCGTTCCCGCGGCGCCCGCCACGGGTTCTCGTTCCAGCAGGTGGAAGCGGCAGGCGTCCCTGAAATCGCTCGACGGCGTTTATCGACAGTAGCTTGACGGCGTTTGCGGTAAACTGCAAACGTGTCGGCGGCGGATTGCCGTGCCGGCGGCGGACGCCGTAAACGGTCGAATCCGGTTGGTAGTCCTGAGCGGACAAGGTCCAGACATGAACAAAACCATCTTGCGGGTCCGTGCGAGCAATACGGCGCGGCGGTTCCGGTGCTGCGCGGTCGTGGCCGCGGCGGCATGCCTTGCCGCGGGGCCGGCCGGCGCCCAGAGCGACCCGGTCGGCAGTGATTCCCCCGGCAGCCGGCCCGTTGCGGGATTCGAGCTCGCCGCCCAGTCGTCGGTCAAGGTGGTCCGCGCGGTGCGGGTGGAGCAGGAGCCCCGGATGGACGGCAACGTGATCGGCGATCCCGTCTGGGCCGCCGCGCAGCCGGTGAGCGGGTTCCGCCAGACGTTTCCGGACGAGGGCCGTCCGGCGACGGAGCGGACCGAGGTGCGCGTCCTGTTCACGTCCGACACGATCTACTTCGGCGTCGTCTGTTACGACGACGACCCGGCGTCGATCATCATGAGCGACAGCCGGCGCGACTCGTCGATGACCGATGCGGACAGCTTCCAGATGGTCCTCGACACCTTCCAGGACCAGCAGAACGGCTTCGTCTTCGGCACGACGCCGGCCGGACAGGAGTACGACGGGCAGGTCATCAACGAGGGGGGCTCGCGCGGCTCCTCGCGGCGGTCGGGGAGCGGCGGTTTCTCCCGGGGGAGCGCCGGCGGCTTCAACCTGAACTGGGACGGCGCCTGGCAGGTGCAGACGGCGATCTCCGAAATCGGCTGGAGCGCCGAGTTCGCCATCCCGTTCCGGACCGTCCGCTATCCCGCCCGGGAGTTCCAGTCCTGGGGCGTGAACTTCCAGCGCAACATCCGCCGCCGGAGCGAGATCTCCTACTGGGCCCCGCTGCCGCGCCAGTACAACCTGTACCGCGTGTCGATGGCCGGCCAGCTCGCGGGGCTGGCCACGCCGGCCGGGCTCGCCAACAACCTGCAGATGACGCCGTACACCATCGGCGAGGCCGGCGTGCGCCGCGCCGCCGACGGCGGAGCGTCGACGACGCGGGGTGACTACGCGTACGGAGCCGACCTCAAGTACAGCATCAACTCCGGTTTGACCCTCGACGGGACCTTCAACACCGACTTCGCGCAGGTCGAGGTCGACGACCAGCAGATCAACCTCGACCGCTTCAACCTGTTCTTCCCCGAGAAGCGGCCGTTCTTCCTGGAGAACGCCGGCGTCTTCACCGTGAACAACCAGTCGGCGAGCGGACGCAGACTCGGGCAGACCGAGCTGTTCTTCAGCCGGCGGATCGGGATCAGCGATACCGGGGCGCAGATCCCCATCCAGGCGGGCGCCCGCCTGTCCGGCAAGGTGACCGACGATCTCACCGTCGGCGTGATCAACATGCAGACGGAAGGGGTCGCGGGCGTCGCGGGCGCCAACAACTTCTCGGTGACCCGCGTCCGGCGCGACCTCCCGAATCGATCGAGCATCGGCGGGCTGTTCGTCAATCGGCAGGGCACGGGTCCGTTGGCGGCCACCGACGACTACAACCGCACCTACGCGCTCGACGGCCGCTGGGGCATCGGTCAGAACGGCATGCTGTCGGGCTTCTACGGCGGCACGCAGACCCCGGGAATGGTCGGCCGCGATCACGCCCTGAGCCTCTCCGGGACCTACAACTCCGAAATGTGGCGCATCAGCAGCGGCTACAAGGAGAACGGGGAGGACTTCAAGCCCGAGGTCGGGTTCGTCACGCGCACCGGGTTCCGGAATTACGACCTGGCGATCCAGAACACGTCCCGGCCCGAGGGCTTCCTGAAGTTCCAGGAGCTGCGGCCGCACATGTCGTACAGCCACTTCTGGAACTTCGACGGCGTCACGGAGACCACGTATCTCCATACCCACTTCCAGGGGGAGTTCGAGGACAGCTCGTCGGCCGGGATCGCCTACGACGTCCGCAGCGAGGAGGTGTTCGACACGTTCTCGGTCTCGGGTCTCGAGATCCCCCCCGGCCGCTACGACTGGGGCGAGGTGAGCTCGTCGCTCTACTACGACCGGTCCGCCCCGGTCAGCGCCGGCCTGCGCGCGGAGGTGGGCGGCTTCTTCGGCGGCAACATCGTGACGCTGCGTCCCACGGTGCGCGCCCGCATCGGCGAGATCTTCAATCTGCAGCTCAGCTACAGCCGGAACGACATCGACCTGCCGTCCGGGAGCACCATCACGAACCTGACGAGCGTGCGGGCCGGTTACAACTTCTCGCCGCGCGTGTTCCTGCAGACGCTGCTGCAGCACAACGACAGCGCCCAGCTCTGGTCGATGAACTTCCGCTTCGGCTGGCTGCAGGACGCCAACACCGGTCTCTTCCTGGTCTACAACGAGACGGAAGGCATTCTCGACTACGTTCCGACCGGCGCCGGCCGGAGCGTCATCGTGAAGTACAGCTACCTGTTCGACGTCCTCGACTGAGCCCGTCGGATCCCTCGTCCGAACCCATGCAGAGCGGTCCGGTGAGTCGATGCGGGCGGGGTACCCGATCCGGGTGCGCCGATGCGGCGTCGGCCGCCGCGCCCCGCCGGGGCGCCGCCGGGGTCGGACGGGTGCTGGCCGTCGCCGCGGCGCTCGGCGCGCCGGCCGCGGGTCTGGCGCAGTCGACGTCGACGGAACAGGCGCCGACGTCCGGGGTGGTCGGCGAGGCGCCGCGGACGGCGGCCGGCTTCGGGGTGGCCGCGATCGGCGGCGCGCGGAGCGCCACCGCCGTGGGAACGACGGTGGCGCCGGTCCTGGACGGGGCGGTGCTCGACGATCCTGCCTGGGCGAACGCCCCGCCCGCCACCGGGTTCGTGCAGACGCAGCCGGACGAGGGCCGGCCGGCTTCCGAGCGGACCGAGGTCCGGATCGTCTTCACCGCCGACACCCTCTACTTCGGCGTCGTCTGCTACGACAGCGACCCGGCGTCGATCATCGTCACCGACAGCCGCCGAGACTCGTCGCTCGCCGACAGCGACAGTTTCCAGCTCATCCTCGACACCTTCCTCGACCGGCAGAACGGGTTCATCTTCGGCACCAGCCCGTCGGGGCAGGAGTACGACGGGCAGCTCGTCAACGAGGGGGCGGGCGGCAGCGGCATGGGGTTCGGCGGCCAGACCCGCGGCGCAGGCGGCGGCTTCAACCTGAACTGGGACGGCGTGTGGCAGGTGCGCACCTCCATCTCCGACGTGGGCTGGACGGCGGAGTTCGCCATCCCGTTCCGCACCCTGCGCTTCCCGGCCGGCCGCGAGCAGATCTGGGGCGTCAACTTCCAGCGCAACATCCGCCGGCGCAACGAGTTGGCGTACTGGGCGCCGCTGCCGCGGCAGTACGACCTGTTCCGCGTCTCGCTCGCCGGACAGTTGGGCGGTGTCCGGGCGCCGGAGGGACTCTGGCGCACGTTGCAGATGACCCCCTACGTCATCGGCGAAACGGTCAATCGCGTCGACCGGCCGGACGGCCGCACGCTCGCGCTGGGCGACTTCGGCGGCGACCTGAAGTACGGCATAACGTCCGGGCTGGCGCTCGACCTGACCTACAACACCGACTTCGCGCAGGTCGAGGTGGACGACCAGCAGATCAACCTCGACCGCTTCCAGCTCTTCTTTCCCGAGAAGCGCCCGTTCTTCCTGGAGAACGCGGGGGCCTTCACGGTGACCAACAGCGGCGGGGCGGCGTTCAACGACCCCGGCCAGACGGAGCTCTTCTTCAGCCGGCGCATCGGCATCGGCGATTCCGGACAGGCCATTCCCATCCTGGGTGGCGCGCGGCTGTCGGGAAGGGTCTCCGAAGGCGTCACCGTTGGCCTGCTGAGCATGCAGACGGAGGCGGTCGGCAACTCGACGCCCGCCAACAACTTCACCGTGGCGCGGTTGAGGCGCGATCTCCCCAACCGGTCGAGCATCGGCGGGCTGCTCGTGAACCGCCAGGCCACCGGGCCGTTGGCAGGCGCCGACAACTACAACCGTACCTACGCCTTCGACGGGCGCTGGGGCTTCGGCCAGAACGGCCTGATCTCGGGGTTTGCAGCCAGGACCGAGACGCCGTTCCGCGACGGCCGGCACTTCGAGCAGGATCACGCCTTCGACCTGGCGGTCGACTACAACACGGAGGCCTGGCGGCTGCGCGGCGGCGTCATGGAGATGGGCAGGGACTTCAACCCGGAGGTCGGCTTCGTGCGGCGCACCGGGTTCCGGAAGGTGGACGCCGGCATCTTCAACACCTCGCGGCCGTCTCCGAATCCGTTCCGGATCCAGGAGTTGCAGCCGCACGTGACGTTCAACCGGTTCCAGGACATCGAGACCGGCTTCATCCAGACCTCGCTGCTCCACATGGACAACGCCTGGGAGTTCGAGGACAGCTCGAGGGCGATCACCGCCTGGAACGTCCGGAAGGAAGGCGTGACCCGCGAGTTCACGATCTCCGGCGTGCCCGTGGCCCCCGGATCCTACGACTGGCACGAGGTCAACCTCAACTACAACTCGGACCGCTCGGCCCCGATGGGCTACGGCTTCCGGTTCCAGCAGAGCGGGTTCTTCGGAGGCAGCCTGCGGGTGGTCGGCCCGTCCTTCAACTTCCGCCGCGGTGAGGCGCTGAACGTCGAGCTCCGCTGGACCCGCAACAATATCGATCTGCCGGCTGATCACGTTGTCACGAACCTGATGTCGAGCCGCATCGCCTACAACTTCTCGCCGCGAGTATTCGCCCAGAGCCTGCTGCAGTACAACGACAGCGCCAACCTGTGGTCGGTCAATCTCCGCTTCGGCTGGCTGCAGGAGGGCAACACCGGCCTGTTCTTCGTCTTCAACCAGTCGGACGGCCTCGGCGACTTCATCCTGCCGGGCAGCGGCCGGAGCGTCATCCTGAAGTACACGCACCTCTTCGACCTGTTGCGGTAGGGTTTCTTGTCACGGGACATCACACACCGGGTACGTGGCCATCCGCCGGCTTCCGAAAGACGAGAATTTTCTCGTCCTGCATCACGTTGTACAGGCCGAACACGATCTTCGGTATCTCGCGTTCGCGCTCCAGGCCGGCGGCGACCGCCCAGTCGCCCATCTCCTGCGTAGTCGTGTATTCGCTGCGATCGACGGTGGCGTCGCCGATCACGAACGCGGCTCTCGCGCCCGGCTTCAGGACGCGGGCGACCTCGTGAAACATCCGGCGCATGTCCTCGTTGTACAGGGCCAGTTTCTGCTTCGGGCCACGACCGCGGACGCCGGTCATCTCGTGACGGAGCGCTGCAGAGCTCACGCCGAGCGCCTCCAGGGCATGGTCATCGTTCTTCACGTAGTCAAGCGCGATGGAATAGGGAGGCGACGTAACGACGGCATCCACCGTTGTCTCATCGATACCGGCGGAGCGTAGATCCCGCGCGTCGCCGTGGATGGCGGAGACGCGGCCGGGGCTGATCCGGAAAGTGCTCAGGGCACGGGCATGGGCCTCGACCGAATCGAGCATCGCCAGCAGGTTCTTGCGAATCCACACCCGGCCGTCCCGGTTCCGACGGGAGACATCGCTCAGGGTGGCCATACGCGCGATCTCCACGAAGTCGGCAACGATGGGGTTGTCATCCTTGGCGATGGACGCGTCATGCGGGTCCAGCGCGTCGTCCTCCAGGAGGGCCTGAACCCGAATTCGAATGTCAACCAAGGCTTCGACAGAGCGGGTTTCGATGTTCTCCTCGGCAGCCTGTCGACGTATCGCACGGGCATTGGCATTCGGCTTCCGCGGGGAGAAGAACTCGTCCTCCGCGCGCCACAAGACCCAGACGCTCTTCACGTGCGACGGCGAGCGGTAGTTGAGCACGATGTAGTTCTCGCCCGCAACGCGTTTGGACTGGTTGATCGTCAACCCGCTGTCCTTGCAGATCTTCACCTCCCACTGCTCACCATGCCGCTGGAGATCGACGGGGCCCGGGCCGCGGTCGAAGGTCTCGCAGTGCTGGCGGATCGAGTCCTCGATCTTCTCTGACAGGTCGCGCGCGACCACGCCCGCAGACGGGGACTTGAAGCCGTACTCCTCGAAAAGGGGAACGATCTTTCGGTACAGGTTGTCGAGCTTGCGGAAGACGGACTGCACGGCAACCGTCAGGCCCTCCTTCTCGTCCCGCGACAGCGGTCGAGCACGCTGCCGTGTGTGGCGATGTCGCCCGGATTTCGACTTGAGACTCGCCCTGCCTGGAGACTTCTGAGTGTTGAAGGCGGTCGCAGTGGGACGAGGCCTTGGTTGTGGAGTGCCTCGGTTCTCCGTTGGATGTTCCATGGGGACGGCCGGGGTCAGTTGGGCAAATTGAGGAGGTTCTCAAGCTCATCGAGGATCGCGAGCGCCGACTGCGCTGTCGGTCTCGGAATGTCGACCGTGCCCTCGACCTTCTGCTTCAACCGTTCCAGAGCCGCACGAGCTGATCCGTCGTGCCTTCCTGGAACGTCTTGAGGAACTCGCGCCAGTACTTCGAGTTGATGCCGCACAACTGTACGTCGTCGAGCTTTCGCATGTACATGTCCATCATCCCGGTGCGTGCCGGGCGTCCGAAGTTCCCTCCTCCATCCGCTCGCGGTCGGTCGAGGATCTGATCGGACTTCCGTGGATATGGCGGATCCCTTCCGGCACGTCGACCCCGGCGTCCATCCGGGTCTGCCGCACGTGGCCCCAGTGGTAGTTTCTGTATGCCGCTGCGAAGCTCGCGACCTCGAGGAATGGCTCGAAAAGGATTGGCGAACCGCTGATTACGTTCGCCAGAACCCACGGAACGACGACAATCAGATCCTGTGGCACAGGCGCTCCGAGTGACCTGGAATCTCAGGCTGGGTTCCGCCTCCTTCGCGAGCAGGTACCATCCTTTCAGTTCAATGCCATCAGGATGTCGTCGCCGCCCGTCCGCCGCAGCAGGACGTCCGGAAAGGTCTGAGCTTGTCGGACGAAGTTGTAGAGCGCGTATCGACCATCCGGGTCCCAAGTGGCACGCGTCAGGTTCAACGTCCGAACGACCTGCTGTTCGATTGTTGCACCGAGCACCGTATTCAACGTGTGCAGATCGGTCGCCATGATTCCGGAGATGTGCGTTTCGGTGCGGAAATAGACTGGTAGAGATGCGACCGCCTCACGGACTCGAAAGTACAGCTCTCGATGCTCCCAGTCTTCGGAGGGCAGCGACCTCTCCGGCGCACCCGGACCGCCGGGATCGCCTTGGCCGTTCACGTTGCCGCCAATCTCTCTGTCGCGGCGGCGTAGAACTCGGGCACTGTTTCGGCGGCGTAGTACTCGCGATCGCCGAGAAAACAGACGACCGCTCCCGGGCACAACCCGCCGAACGGTTCCCAGACGACATCGCCTCTGTCCGTTGACGCGCGCACGATCAGGTCGATGAACCGAAGCGGCTTCTGGCTGCCGTGCAGGCTGCGGAACTTGTACTTCATCCCGTTGCGCGCCCCCTGAATCCGCTCCGCACCGCTGACTTGGGGTTCCCGCCAGACATTCGTGACGCCGACGGTGCACGAGAACTTCGCTCGGAGCGCCCCCCACTGTCGGCCGGACATGGGGCGTCGGCCATCCACACTGAAATAGGGCCGGCCGTCGGGATCTCCGTGTGCATTGGCGTAATCGACCAGCTTCTCGAACGCCCCGACCGGTGGGTAGTACCACAGGTGGTCCCCTGTCAGGTACTTCCGTGTTGCGGCGTTCAGCACGCCGCACGCCTCGTTCGCCGCACGCCAAGGCAGGCCGGTCCTGCGCCATTCCCACCGCAGCCATTCCTGCATGGTCAACAAGGCACGATCGCCGACCATGAACCTGGCGGCTTTGACGTAGTGCGCGCATACTTCGGTCACGATCGGGAACTTCCTCAAGGTCTGCGTGTTGGCGTTTCCCGCGATGTGTCCGATGCCCTTGTCCCAGACGTTGCAGCATCGATACTCCCAGCCGTGCGCTGCAAGCACGGGATGGACGTTGGCCCAGCCGATCTCGGTGTTCCAGAACCACAGGGTGGTAGCCGGCGTCGAACGAGCGCTCCACGTCCGAATATGCGGTTCGTACCAGGCAGCCAAGGAGTCCGCAGTGCGGCGATCCCCGGGGAAGCCGTCAACGCCGTACGGACCATCGGAGATCAGGCAGGTCGGAGCGGCCACTCCGCGTAGAAGTCCTCGGCGAGGCCGAAGTGGAGAGACGCTTGGCTGCGGGAAAAACGATCGCCAAGCGCAGGTCTCGGCTGGCGGCGGCGTTGACGAGAGAACAAAGGAACCTGTGCCGGCACCGCTGGATCGCCCATGACCTTTCCTGTCAGCGCAGCATCCGCGCCCCGGCACCGGAACATTGGTGCTCCGTGGCCATCGGTTCGCCGTCGGGACTGTGGCGAGCGGCCCTGCTGACGGTCAAAACGCCGAGCTCGGAGCGGTAGCCATCATCCGGGAGTTCGAACAGTTGTTCCGCCGTCATCACGGGCGCCGGCCAGGAACCGCCATTGGATTTCCTCGTACAGATGCCGTGCGCGGGCGACCCCGAATCACGACACCGTCTGATCGATTCTGGACCGCGGCGTTCAGTTCGCGCAAGCGAGCTCGGCTTCGACCGGATCGAGCTGATCCAGCCAGTAGGCGTCGTCGTCGCGCCGCCGCGTGAAAAAGCGTGAGAGGTCGTCGGGGTTCTTGGCCTGGTGGTACCGCAGATAGATCCGCTCCTCGTCCACGCCGACGATCTCCACCTTGCCGGTCGCGTGCGACATGCAGTACTTGGCCCGCCGCGCCAGTCCGGAGCCGCGCCGGAGCGCCTGCTGGAAGATGTGCCACCCGCGCACGATCGGGACCTCGTACGGCTCGTTCCCGGCCGTCGGGCGCCCCTGGAACAGGTAGTAGGGGGGGCAGCCGATGTAGGAGAGCGTCGAGTACATCTCGGCGAGGATGTCCGGATCGTCGTTGATGCCCTTGATCAGCGGGCACTGGTTCACGCAGATCAGGCCGCTCCGCAGACAGGCGTCGATGCCCGCGATGGCGTCGTCGGTCAGCTCGCGCGGGTGATCGAAGTGCGCCATCAGGTAGATGCGCTTCTCCGGTGTCGAGTACTTCCGGAACGCCGCCTGCAGGTCTTCGTCGCGCAGGACGCGCCAGGGGTCGAACGCCGGCATCTTCGATCCGATGCGGATGATCCGTACGTGGTCGATGCCGCGCAGCGCCTCGAAAATCTCGACCAGCCGCCGCGTGCTCATCAGCAGCGGGTCGCCGCCGGTCAGCAGGACGTTGGAGACCTCGGGGTGCTCGGCGATGTAGGCCAGCCCGGCGCTGACGTCGTTGGTCGCCTCGTCGTTGTCGTCCATGAACAGCCGCTTGCGGAAGCAGTAGCGGCAATAGGCGCCGCAGACCTCGTTGCAGAGCAGCAGCACGGTGTCGACGTACTTGTGCTGCACGCCGCGGGCGACGGTCACCGCGCTCTCGTTGCTGGCGTCGAGCCGGCCCCAGTCGTTCAGCTCCTCCTGGCGGGGGATGATCAACTGCCGGATCGGGTCGTCGGGATCGTTCCAGTCGATCAGGCGCAGGTAGTAGTCGTTGGCGCGGAACACGTACTCCTCGGTCACCGGCTGCAGCCGCGCGAGCTCGTCCGGGGGGATCTCGGGCACCTGATCCAGTCGTCGGACGTACTTCACTCGTCGTTGACCTGACCGAGCCGACATCGTGGGCGTGTTCATGGCCTGCCTCCGGCGGGGCTGCGCGAGCGCCCGCCAATAATTGTCCGTGGTGAGGCTCCGTTGCGAACGCGTGGCGAAGGCCGCCGCCCGACACGACGCGGTACATCTCATGTGGAGACGTTTCGCGTCGTGGCGTCGGACGATCGGACGCATTGCCGACCTCTGTGCAACGTAGCCCGCGTTCCACGGACTCGATCGAGTCCGACGGAATCGCCCGGGCCGCCAGCGCTGACGCCGAGCCGCGAGCCGCATCCGGGGCGCGCCCGCACCGGGCTGGGCGGTCCCTTGGGGGATCGAGAGTATGGACCACGACGCCGGTGCAGCGCAAGCCCGATCGACCCGCAACCGGCTGCGGCCGGCTCGCACCGGGACCCTACCGGTCGCGTTCGTACTCGCGGCGGAGGGCCGGCGACAGCGGGTAGACGTCCCGGAAACGGTGCTCGCCGGACCGCAGCAGCTGCCGTTCGTGCTCTTCGAGCGCCGCCTGCTCCCCGGCTGCCCGCAGCACGTCGGCCACGAGTTCGGGCGGGAAGAACAGGACGCCGGTGTCGTCCGCGACGACGACGTCCCCCGGCAGCACGGTGGCGGTCCCGATGCGGACCGGGGCGTTCCATTCGACCCCGAGCCAGCTCGTGGTGGTGACGTCGAAGAAGCGGGCGAAGACGGGGAAATCCGCGAAAGCGGGCCCGACCAGCTCCGCCAGGTCCCGGCTGCCGCCGTCGATGACCACCCCGGCCGCCCCGCGCAGCTTGATCCCGAGCGCGCCCATGCCGCCGAACAGCACGTGGCCGTCGGCGCCGCCCAGCTCCGCGACGACGACGTCGCCCGGCCGAGCCTCCTCTGCCGCCCGGGCGTAGTAGCGGCGGTCCCGGTCGCCCTCGGCCGCGAGCTGGTCGACGGCCGCCACCAGGTCCGGGCGCGGCGGCAGGAAGCGCATCGTCAGCGCCCGGCCCGCCATACGGCGGCCCGGCTGCGTCGCCCGGAAGCCGCGCACGTAGTTCCGCCGGTAGTCGCCGAGGGAGCGCCAGATGTCCTCGAGCTGCATCCCGCCCAGACGTGCGAGATCGGCGTCGCTGACCGTCACCGCGGCCCGCGTGGACCGGATGACGTCCATGATCGCGCTGTACGAGGATCGGTTCGCCCGGAAGCCGTCGGGCGGCGGGACGTCGCCGGCGGCGTGCGTTTCGTCTTCCTGGGCGGTGGCGACGCTTGCCAGCAGGGCGGCGGCCAGCATCATGATGCCGATGCGCATGAAGCCTCCTTGCGTGAGATTTCCAGGGGGACCGTGATTCGATCCGGATGATACCGCCGGTCCCCTCGTCCTCCCTTGTTCCGGGGGACGCGGGCGGGTATAAAGGTGTCGCACGGACCCTGCGCGCCGGCGAGACGCCCCGGCAGGCGGGTTCCGGACGCGGACGGGTACAGGAGGACGGCGTCCGGCAGCAGGGTGCGGAGGCACGATGGCCGATCTGTCGCGGCGTGAGATGCTCAAACGAGTGGTCGTGGCCGGCGCGGCCGCGTCCCTGCCGGCCGTGCGGCCCGCGGACGCTTCCGCGCAGGCGCCGGAGGAGTCGTTCGAGACGCTCACTGCCACGGAGGGGGCGACCCTGCGGGCCGTCGTCGCGCGCCTCGTTCCGGCCGACGAACGCGGTCCCGGCGCGCTCGAAGCCGGCGCCGCGACGTACATCGACCGGGCGCTGGCCGGGCCCCTCGCCGCGTCGCGCGAGGCGTACCGCGACGGCCTCGCCGGCCTCGACGGCCACGCGCAGTCGGCGCAGGGGACGCATTTCGCGGTGCTCGATCCCGCCGATCAGGATGCGCTGCTCCGGAACGTGGAGGCGAACGCCGCACCCGGATTCGGGCCCGGCGCGGGGGCCTTCTTCAACCTGGTGCTGACGCACACGATCCAGGGCACCTTCTCCGACCCGGCCCACGGCGGCAACGTCGACTTCATCGGCTGGCGGATGATCGGCTACCCGGGCGTGCGCACGATGGTCACCCCCGACCTGCAGCGGATCGACCGCATGCCGCCGTCGCGCCAGGTGTCGGCATACGATTTCCCGGCGTTCAGCGCCGCCCGCGAACGGAGGACCCGTGGCCGTTGAGTTGCCGAAGCGGGACGTCGCCGTCGTCGGTCTCGGCGCGGTGGGCGGCGTGGCCGTGCTGCCGCTGGCCGAGGCCGGCCTGGACGTCGTCGGTCTCGAAGCGGGCGCGTGGCTGCGCGCGCGGGACCACGCGCCGGACGAGCTGTTCAACAACTACCGCGGCTGGCCCGAGTCGGTGCAGAAGGCGAACCGCGAGATCCCGGTGCACCGCCGCAGCCCGTCGTCGCCCGACTCGCCGCGCGGCGCGCTGCACCCGATGATGAACGCGGTCGGCGGCACGTCCCTGCACTACTGGGCGCAGAGCTGGCGCCTCAATCCGTGGGACTTCGCGGTCGTCAGCGCTACGACGCGGCGCTACGGCGCGTCGCGCCTGCCGGTGGGGACGACGGTCGAGGACTGGCCGTTCGGCTTCGACGAGCTGGAGGAGTACTACGACCGGGTCGAATACGCGATCGGAGTCTCCGGGCAGGCCGGCAACGTCGGCGGCGCGATCGACGAGCGGGGCAACGTCTTCGAGGGACCGCGCCGCCGGCCGTACCCGATGCCGCCGCTGCGCTGGACCGGCTTCATCGAGCGCATGGCCGCGGCGGCCCGCGGGCTCGGCTGGCATCCGTTCCCGGGACCGGCGGCGGTCAACTCCGTCCGCTACCAGAACCGCGCGGCGTGCGCCTATCACGGGTTCTGCGACCGGGGCGGCTGCCACCTCGACGCGAAGAACTCGACCGCCGTCTCGACGATCCCCCGCGCCCAGGAGACCGGGCGCCTGCAGGTGGTCACCGAGGCGCACGTCCGCCGCGTGGAGGTGGACGGCGCGGGCCGCGCCGCCGGCGTCAGCTACCTCAAGGACGGGGAGGAGTACTTCCAGCCGGCCGACGTCGTCCTGCTGGCGAGCTATACCTACGAGAACGTCCGCCTGCTGCTCCTCTCGAAGTCGCCCGCGTATCCCGACGGCCTGTCGAACAACGGCGGCCAGGTGGGCCGGCACTACATGACGCACGCGACGGGGGCCGGTGTGCTGGCGCTCTTCCCGCACCGGCTGAACCGCTGGTACGGGCTGCCGGCCCAGGGGGTCGCGATAGACGACTGGGCCGCCGACAACTTCGACCATGCCGACCTCGACTTCATCGGCGGCGGCAACCTCTGGGTCTACTCCGACCGCCGCCCGATCGCCGCGGCCCGCATGCCGACCTTCGGCCGCGCCCCGCGCTGGGGCTCGGCGTGGAAGGCGTTCGTGGCCGACAACGCCGACTGCTGGACCAACTGCTACCTCCAGAAGTCCACGCTGCCCTACGAGGACAACTGCCTGGACCTGCACCCGACGGTGACCGATCCGTTGGGCGATCCAGTCTGCCGCATCACCGCCGACTTCAGGGACAACGAGCGCCGCATCGCCGCGTTCGTCCAGGACCGGATGGTGGAGTGGTTCCGGGCGGCCGGCGCGGTGGAGATCATCCGCCAGGGCCTCGGCACGATGGGGCCGTCCACCCACGCCTACGGCGGCACGCGGATGGGCGACGATCCGGAGACCAACGTGGTGGACCGCTGGGGCTTCTCCCACGAGGTTCCCAACCTCGGCATCCTCGGGGCGTCGGTCATGGGGACGAGCGGGTCCCACAACCCGACGCTGACCGCCCAGGCGCTGGCGTGGCGCACCGCCGCGCACCTGGTCGCCAACTGGCGGGCCGTGGTGGGGTAGACGGCGCGGATACGGTGGATGCGCGATGCCGTGTCCAGGTCTGACATCGGCGCCCGACGCCGTGGTAAAGGTTTCCTTGCAAGTCATCCATCTGCTGGATAATTGCAAGGATGATTCCCCGCCGTGTGCGGTCGCACGTGGACCGCGCCCTCGGCGATGAGATCGATCTGCTGCTCGACTTTCCCGACGGCCGGCGCTGGGCAGTGGAGATCAAGCGGGGGCTGTCACCAGCGCTGACCCGCGGGTTTCCACTTGGCGCGGGAGGCGGCGCGGCCCGCGCGGTCGTTCATCGTCTATTCGGGCCGCGATCGCTACCCGAAGGCCGAAGGAGTGGAGGTCGTGGGTCTGCAAGCGCTGGCGCGGGACCTGGCGGCGCTGGCGGTCGCCTGACCGCCGCCGGCCGACGGGCCCCGCACGGCAAGACGGAGACGGCGTCCGGGCGGTCGGGCCATGCGCGCGTCGCCCCCCCCGGCACGGCAGTGCGCGCCCCGCCCCTCAATGATGGTGGTGGTGGATCGCCTCGTGCTCGGCCACCTGCTTGTCGCGTCTGATCTTCGCCGCCTGCTTCCGCGCCGACTTCAGGTTCATCTCGCGGGTGCCGTCGGAGCTGACTGCGAACATCGAGATCTGCCGCTCCAGATGATCGCCGCTCGCGCACGTGGGGCAGGCCGGCGGGTCGCCCTTCGGGATGACGACGGCTTCGAACTCGTGGTCGCAGGCGCGGCAGCGGTACTCGTAGATCGGCATGGATGACGTCCCTCCGCCGCTTCATTCTACGCGGATCACGCCGTGCCGCACAGCAAACGGAGGCGACCGGCCGGCCGACCGCGGCTGACCCGGGAAGAAAGCGATCTTGACGAGCAGGCCGATGGCGACGGGGAAGAACGTGAAGATCGCGAACTTCAGGATCGCGACCTCCGCCTGATCCCGGCGATTGCTTCCCTCGACTTCATGACGCCCTGTTTGGTGGCCGGGTTGTCGTGGAGCGGAATCGCGGCCGCTGCGGCGCGCGCCTGCACCTCGGGTGCGCCCGCGCTGATCAGGGCATCGTACACTTCGCTGACGATGACGCTCATGGATCCATCCTCGGGGTTCGAGAGCGCAGTCCATTACGAGAGGCCCGCGACGTGCGCCCGCGACCGGGGTTCACCGGCCCACGGAAACAGGTCGTCGACGGCGATCGTCGCCGCGCAGCGGATGCGCGGGAGGTCTGCGTCACCCGAGGAGTGATTGCAGCAGCACCGCGGGATGCTGCGCGCGGACTCCCGTGAAGTCGTGCACCTGGTGGCGGCACGACGTGCCGGCGGCGACCAGGACGCTGTCGGGGCCGAGTTCCCGCGCGGCGGGCAGCAACCGGCGCTCCCCGATCCGCCGCGAGATGTCGAAGTGCTCGCGTGCGTAGCCGAACGATCCGGCCATGCCGCAGCAGCCGGCGTCGAGGTCGGTCACCCGCGTGCCGGGGACCCGCTCGAGGAGCGCCTTTGCGGGCGCGACGAGGCCGAGCGATTTCTGGTGGCAGTGGCCGTGGAGCACGATCTCGTCCGGTCCCGACCGTAACGGGAGCGCCGCGCCGTCGTCGTCGAGGCGCCGGTTCAGGTAGTCCTCGAAGAGCACGCACGAGGCGGCGACTTCGCGCGCCCGTTGCTGGGCCTCGCCGCGCAGCAGCGCCGGCACGTCGTCCGTGAGCGCCGACAGGCAGCTTGGCTCCAGCAGGACGATCGGCGTCCCGGCCGCGGCCAGCGGGTAGAGCCGGCGGACGACGTTCGCCGCCCGGTCGCGCGCCGCAGCCAGCAGACCCTGCGAGATGAGCGGCCTGCCGCAGCAGGCGTGCGGTCCGAGTCCAACGGTGAGTCCGGCCGCTTCCAGGACGTCCGCCGCCGCCAGACCGATCTGCGGATCGTAGTAGTTGGTGAACGTGTCGTTGAACAGCACGGCGTCCGCGGCGCCCGGCCGCGCGCCGTCGCCGGCCGACCGCCGCCGCCAGGCCGCGGCCAGCGTGCGGGGCGCCCACGGAGGCAGCGACCGCCGCCGGTCGATGCCGAGGAGCCGCTCGTTCAGCGCCCGCACCCAGTCGCGGTCGAGCCACGGGTTGACGAGCGGCGCGGCCCGGCTGGCCAGAGCCGCGAGGGTGCGGACGTGGCCCAGCACGCGCGCCCGGAACGGCGTGCCGTGGCGCCGCCAGTAGTCGGCGAGGAACTCGCTCTTGAAGCGCGCCATGTCGACGCCGACCGGGCACTCGGTCTTGCAGGCCCGGCACTCCAGGCAGAGGTCCAGCACGTCGTAGACGCCGCGGTCGCCCAGCCCGGTCTCGCGCCGGCTGTTGCCGTTGCCGAGCGCCCCGGCCATCGCCAGCCGCAGCGTGTTCGCCCGGCCCCGCGTCGAGTGCGCCTCGTCGCGGGTGGCCATGTAGGACGGGCACATCGTGCCGTTGAGGGTCTTGCGGCAGGCGCCGACGCCGCTGCACATCTCGACGGCGCGTCCGAGCCCGCCGTGTTCGCGGTGATCGAAGGCCGCGTCCGGGTTCGGCGTCCGGTACTCCGGGCCGTAGCGCAGGTTGGCGGTCAGCGGCGGCGCGTCGACGATCTTGCCGGGGTTGAAGAGCCCGTGCGGATCGAACGTGCGCTTGACGGTACGAAATGCTTCGTACAGCTCCGGACCGAACATGCGCGCCATGAACGGGCCGCGCACGAGGCCGTCGCCGTGCTCGCCGGAGAGGGCGCCGCCGAACTCCAGCACCAGGCCGGCGATCTCGTTCGCGATCGCCTCGAATTGCTGCACGCCTGCCGCGGTCTTCAGGTTGATCACCGGACGCACGTGCAGGCAGCCGACCGACGCGTGCGCGTAGACGCCGGCGGTCGTCCCGTGCCGGCGGACCACGCCGAGGAACCGCTCGATGAAGTCGCGCAGCTTCTCCGGAGCGACGGCCGTGTCCTCGACGAACGAGATGCTCTTGGCGTCCCCCTTCATCGCCATCGAGAGGCCGAGCGACGACTCCCGAAGCTTCCAGATCCGCGCCTGGTCGGCCGGTGCGACGGCGCGGCCGGTGTGCGCGGCGACGCCGCGGGCGCGGACGTTCGACTCCAGGCGGTTGAGGCGCGGCCGGATCTCCTGCGGGGAGTCGCCGTAGAGCTCCACGCACAGCAGCGCGCCGCAGTCGGTCTCGAGCACGGCGCGCCGCATCGCGTCGAGCGCCGGATTCTCCCGCGCATGGTCGAGGATGGAGTGGTCCATCACCTCGACGGCCGACGGACCATGGGCCAGGATCGCCGGGGTCTCGCCGAGAGCGTCCAGCAGGTTCTCGTACTCGATGGTCAGCACCGCCTTGGCCTTCGGCAGCGGCACCAGGTTGAGCCGCGCCTCGAGGATCAGCCCGAGCGTTCCTTCCGAGCCGACGATCAGCTTCGCGAGGTTGAACGGCTCGCCGGCGCCGGTGCGGGCGGGAGTGAATGCGTCCAGGTTGTAGCCGCCGACGCGGCGCAGGATCTTCGGATAGCGCCGGTCGATCTCGTCCGCGTGCTGCGCCGCCAGCCGCCGGACGGTGCGGTAGCAGGCGCCCTCGAAGGTGTCCGCCGCGCAGGCCGCGTCCAGCTCTTCGGCCGTCAACGGGCGCAGATGCGCGACCGATCCGTCGGCCAGCGCGACGTGCAGGTCCAGCACGTGGTCGATGGTCTTGCCGTAGCGCACCGACCGCGCGCCGCTCGAGTTGTTGGAGATCATCCCGCCGATGGTCGCGCGGCTCGCGGTGGAGATGTCGGGCGCGAACCGCAGCCGGTGCGGGGCCAGTTCGGCGTTCAGCTCGTCGAGCACGATGCCCGGCTCGACGCGGGCCCAGCGCTCCTCGACGTTCACTTCCAGCAGTCGGTTGAAGTACTTCGAGGTGTCGATCTGCAGCCCGGCCCCGATCGCCTGGCCGGCCTGCGACGTGCCGCCCCCGCGTGCCGTGATGGAGCAGCCGTGGGCGCGGGCGCACTCCAGCGCCGCCAGCACGTCCTCCCGCGAGCGGACGATGGCCACCCCGACAGGCTCGATCTGGTAGACGCTGGCGTCGGTGGAGTAGAGCGCGCGAGACACCGCGTCGAAGCGGACCTCGCCGGCGAGCCGCGTTTCGAGATCCGTCCGAAGGTCACTCATGCCGCGCAGTATAAATCGTGCCTTCGGGAAGCGCCGTCCAGATCCAGCCCTCGCGCTCGGCCAAGTGTCGATCCGCCGGCACCGCTGCACGTCCCGTGAGGAAGTCCTGCGCAGCGAGTACGCACACGACCGCATCCAACAGGTCGTCGTTGCCACACAGATCTTCAATGCGTTGTTCCGGGATTGTCATCCTCTTCCGTAGCGCATCCACGATCTCACGACGTTGTTGAATCTTGTCCCGTCCCTTGTAACTCGGCAATCTGAAACCTGACCGTGTGCGACCGCCTGGGGGGATTTCGTGCGCTATCAGAGTAGAGGCAGGATACACCTCGATCACGGCATGATCAGTCACGTCCGCTGGATTCCAGGCCAGCGGAATCGGCACGCCGAGGTCGTGTCGCAGCTCGCCCAGAAGGCGGAGGGCTGCATGAGCCGTTCGGGCGATTTTGTCGGCGCCGACGTCGAGCGGCCTCTTGATTTTCTCCTTGATGAACACGTCGGTGGCTCGACGGAACATGTCATCGGCCGGCGTGTCTATCGCCGAGCCGGCGGAGTGCGACTCCAGGGATGCCGACAACGGTCTTGGCCAGCCAAGGGGGGCGTCGATGGCCATCAGCGCGGCGTCATCGGAGTCGGTCAGCCATTCTTCCACGATGGCGCGGGCGGGCCGCCGTCGGTCGCCGACCGTTGTGTCGTGAATTCGGAGCCCGCCGTCGTCGATGACAGCCAGCGCCAGACCCGTGTTGGCTTCTGTCGTAGCGCGGTCGATGCCGATGATCCGGTGACGGGCAGGCATGGCGTCGGACGCGGTGCAGCCACGTGCGTCCGCGTCCGCCCAGCGTCGAGCCAGATCGATCATCCGTCGTCCGGCGTCGGGCCAATCGTGCAGTGTTGCGGGATCGAAGTCTGCGCCGTTGGGCCACACCAGGGTGTGCGCCTCCGGGTCGATCGCCACCCGTTCGAACAGCCCGGCATCACGGAGGGCGCCGTAGAGCTCCCCATGCAGAACTGGTTGGAGGTCGATCCGTTGTCGTGTCCCGTCGTCGAACCGAACGTCCAGCACGAACGGGCCGACGATTGCGAACGAAGTGACGCGATAGAGGGCATGATCCATCTGGATCCCCATTTATCGCAACGGCTCGATCCTGAACGGCACCCGTCCGGCCTGCAGCAGTTCCCAGTCGGTCGCCAGCTCCGTGTGATGGATCTCGGCCCACGCTTCGACGAGGCGCTGCTGCGCGCGTGGCAGGTGGCCGCTGATCATGTCGACGGGATCGAATGTGAAGACTGCCGCCGCATCCTGGTAGTACGCATGGAAGTGCGGCCGATGGTGGGGTGCATCCGCCTCCGCGAACATCCTGATGATGATTCCGTAGAATCGTGAAATCTCTGGCACGCGACCGCGATCGCCTGACCGGCCCGCCGGTGCCGTGGCCGCGCGAGGCGTCTCCGACGCAGGATAAATCAGATCGGCCGGATTCGCGAAGCGGGCATCCAGCAGGTACGCTAGATTTAGCGGCATGTCACACGCCGGCGGCCGACACTTCCTGCAGATTCCGGGACCGACCAACGTGCCGGATCGGCTCCTGCGCGCGATGGCGGCGCCGACCATCGATCACCGCGGGCCCGCGTTCCGCGGGCTGACCCGCGAGGTGCTCGCCGGGATGGCGGCCGTGGTGCAGACCCGTCACCCGGTGGCGCTGTTCCCGGCGTCGGGGACCGGGGCGTGGGAGGCGGCGCTCGCCAACACGCTGTCGCCGGGCGACCGCGTGCTGATGGTCGAGACCGGGCACTTCGCCACGCTCTGGAAAGGCATCGCGACCCGTCTCGGACTCGATCCGCTGTTCCTGCCGGGCGACTGGCGGCGCGGCGTGAACGCGGCGCAGGTCGAGGCGTACCTCGCGGAAGACGGCGCCCATGCCGTCAAGGCGGTCTGCATCGTCCACAACGAGACCTCGACCGGGGTGACGAGCGACATCGCCGCCGTCCGCCGCGCCCTCGACGCAGCGCGGCATCCCGCGCTCCTGCTGGTCGACACGATCTCGTCGCTGGCCTCCATCGACTACCGGCACGACGAGTGGGGCGTCGACGTCACCGTCGGCGCGTCGCAGAAGGGGCTGATGCTGCCGCCCGGCCTCAGCTTCAACGCGGTGGGGGACAGGGCGCTCGCCGCGCACGCCGCCGCCCGGCTTCCGCGCAGCTACTGGGACTGGGGGCCGATCCTCGCCGCCAACGACAAGGGCTTCTTCCCCTACACGCCGGCCACGAACCTTCTCTTCGGACTGCGCGAGGCGCTCCGCATGCTCCAGGCTGAGGGGCTCGACAACGTCTTCGCCCGGCACGACCGTCACGCCGAGGCGACCCGGCGCGCGGTGCGGGCGTGGGGTCTCGAGCTGCTCTGCGTCAACCCCTCCGAGTACAGCTCGTCGCTGACCGCGGTCCTGACGCCGGAGGGCCACGACGCCGGACGTCTGCTCGACGTGATCCTCGACCGGTTCGACATGGCGCTGGGCGTGGGGCTGGGCATTCTGGCCGGCAAGGTCTTCCGGATCGGCCACATCGGCGACTTCAACGACCTGAGTCTGCTCGGCACGCTGGCCGGCATCGAGATGGGCTTGGCCCTGGCCGGCGTCCCGCACGAGGCGGGCGGCGTCGACGCGGCGATGGCATACCTCACCGAGTGCGCGCGGTCCACGGCGGCCGAGCCCGCGCCGGCGTAACGGGAGAGTGTCGGCGTCGAGCCGTGGAAGGCGACAGTCATCCTGCGACCGGGCGACCGGCTCCCGCGTAGCAGGGCGCATCGGCGTCGAGCGGGTTGCGCGGGCGCGGTGGCTCGTTCGGCGGATCGGACCGTTCTTGCCGTCGTGGCGGCGGACAGGTACGGTCGGCGTACAGTGAACATCCCGCCGGAGCAGACAAGTCACAAGACGCTTCCGCCGCGCATCGAGGCGTATCTCCGGGAGACGAACCCGTGGTGGGAAGGTCGTCCGCGACCGCCGGTTCCTCCGTTCCGGCGCTGGGGCTATCGTGCCGTTCAGCGCAAGCTCCGGGCGCAACTCGCCCCCGCCGTAGTGCTGCGCGGGCCGCGGCAGATCGGCAAGACGACGATCCAGGATCAGATCATCGACGATCTGCTGCGCCAGCCCGGCTTCGATCCGCGGCGCGTGCTGCGCGTCCAGTTCGACGACCTGCCGAGGTTCCAGGACGAGCCGGAACCGGTCTTGCCGATCGCCTGGTGGTACGAACAGGCCATCCTCGGCCAGCCGCTCAACGGAGCTGCCCACGCGAACGAGCACGCGTATCTCTTCTTCGACGAGCTGCAGAACGTTACCGACTGGGCGCCGCAACTGAAGGCGCTCGTCGATCACTACGCGGTCCGGGTGATCGTCACCGGGAGCAGCGCCTTCCGGATTGCGGCGGGCCGGGACAGCCTGGCTGGTCGCGTCGCCACCGTGGAGATGGGGCCGCTGCTGCTCCGTGAGGTCGCCGGCCTCCGCTGGGGGTTCGACGCGCCGCCCGCCCTGCCGGACAACGGCTTCGGCGAGCTGCGCACGGCCGAGTTCTGGCGCGGTCTCAATCGGACGGCGCGCGCCGACGCCGATGTGATCGATCGCGGGTTCGAGGCCTTCTCGGAGCGCGGCGGGTATCCGCTGGGACACCTGCACCCGGACCTGCCGTGGCACGACGTCGCCGAGCAGCTCAACGAGACCGTCATCCGGCGGGTCATCGCTCACGACCTGCGCGCGGGCGGGCGCGGGCGGGACGGCCGGCTGTTCGAGGAGCTCGTCGGAATCGCGTGCCGGTACGCGGGACAGGCGCCCGGCCGGAATATGTGGCTCGGCGAGTTGAGCCGCACCCTCGAAACCGACGTCCGCTGGCAGCGGGTGCAGGACTACCTCCAGTTGCTCGACGACACGCTGATCGTCCGGCTGATCGAGCCGCTCGGCCTGCGTCTCCGGCGCGGGTTCGGACACCGGAAGATCTGCGTCGCCGACCACGGCCTCCGCGCGAGCTGGCTGGGGGAGGTCGTTCCGCTCGACGGCGCCGGGCTCGTTCGGTCACCACATCTGGCGGACCTGGCGGGTCGGATCGCCGAGAGCACCGTCGGAGCGTTCCTGGCCGACATCCGGCAGATACGGCTCCACCACTTTCCCGAACGGACCGATGAGCCGGAGGTCGACTTCGTGGTGACGGCCGGCGAGTACCGCATCCCGCTGGAAGTGAAGTTCCGCCGCCGCATCGATCCCCATCGCGACACCCGTGGCCTGCGCTCGTTTCTGGAGACGACCGCCTACAACGCGCCGTTCGGCGTGCTGGTGACCCAGGACGAGGACGTCGAAGTGGACGATCCCAGGATCGTCCCCGTGTCCCTGCGCGCGCTGTTGTGGATGCGGTGAGGGAGCGGACGGACCGGCGTCAGCCGGAGCCGGTTGCACGGTCGTCAGCCGGCCGGGTGTCGGACGAGAAACTTCCAACCGATGCAGTCCGCGAACGCGCCGAGATCGTCCTCGATATCGGGCAGGATCTCCGAAAGGATGCCCGAGACCAGCATTCCGCATCCCTTGAGCTCCTGAACAGGCATGCGGTCGACGTTGTAGTTCGGCGCCGGCGAGCCCCTCTTCGGCCAAGCGACTTCCCATCCCGTGCACCCGGTGGAGTTGCAAAGCTCCTTTGGAGGTTCAGACGCGAAGACCGGATACCATGCTGCGAACCTCACCCCGCGCGTTGCGAGCTTTTGGCAGACGCCGCCCACACGGCGTCGGTCCTTTCTGCTGTCAGGGTGGTACGGGGGATCAAGGAATACGAAGTCCGCGTCCGCGGCGTCCAGATCCTCCGTGCCGGAGTAGCCGTCTTGTTGTCGAAACTTCACGTTCACATTCGCCGGTACATGGACGTCCGGCTGAGGCTGGTACCGCTTGGCGACGGCGTCGGAAGTATCGAACAGCGTCATTTCGATGTTCTTGAATCGCTTGGCAAGGCGGTCCGCGACGAACACCCAACCTGCCGGGTATTGCTGCGTGCACAGCCATTCTCTCGCGCGGGCCACGTATGCGTGTGGGGAGGCGCTCCGGGTGATCGTGCCGACGCCGCGCCGCCACTCGTGGCTGTTGCTGAGATCGTGAAGTGGCGCGCCAGCGTGGCTCTCGACGTATCGAAACGACTCGGATCCCTCCGCTCCGGGTGGAATGGCGTAGGCCACTGCGACGAGGACGAAGTGCTTCCAGACGTCGCCGCGATTACCGGCCTTTCGGGAATGGTCGTAGGTCATTTGCTGTCCGACAGGTCGCCGTCAATCTCCCGCCGCGCCTTCGTCCTCGATCCGCAGGCGCAGGAACCGCGCATCCATCCGGTCGGAATCACGCACCGTGTCCTTCATGCGAATCAGCAACCGCTTTCCGGCCAATGGGATGACGACGTCGTCGATGCGACGTTCCTCGGTGTCCTGACGGATGGCGTCCGTATGTGATGCCGCACGCCGAAGCCATGAGGTCCACGACGATCTCGTCAGCGACCCGAACGACGGAGTAGCGTCGCACGTCACCGTCGTCAACCTGTGACACGGCGTTGTCGGGAAGCGTTCCGAGAGCCTTCTTGATGGCCGCGACATTGTCATCCGCGGGATCGACGAGCAGGTCGATGTCCTTCGTCGTGCGGACGAAGCCGTGAAGAACCACGGCGAAACCTCCGATCAGGAGATAACGGACCCCTTCCTCGCCGAGCGCCCGGCAGAGGGCCACGAGGTCTTGGAGCTCAGGCGCGCGGCTGTATGCGCGATCTGGCCCATCATCCATCTGTCCGCTGCCTCGAAGGACGTGAATCGGTAGAGACCGCGCGGGACCAGATCGTGCCCCCGCAACTGATTGAGCGCGCGCTGCAGGCGCTCGACATCGTCGAGGATGCGTGCTCCGGCCGCACGCTTCGACACGGTCTTCACGCCCGATCCTAGCACGCTCGACCGACGGCCTGCCGGCAACGGGTGCAGGACTGCCGCAAAGCGTTCGACGAAGCGAAGGAATTTTCAGCCTGAGTACGCGATAATTGCCATCACCCGGCGGCGGTCGGATGGCAATTCCTGCTGTCTGCGTCGCTGGCGGAAGGTGGCGGTCGATGGCTCGGCTCCGATGTCGTGGTTTCTCACAGGGTGCGGTTGCGGCAATGCTGGCTTCCGCGCTCGTCGTTCTGGCGCCCGCGCTCGCAGCGGGACAACGCGTCGAGCGGGTCGTCGACGGCGACACGATCATCGTCGCCAGCGTCGGCCGGGTGCGCCTGATCGGCGTCGACACCCCGGAGTCGGTCGATCCGCGGCGGCCGGTCGAGTTCTTCGGCAGGGAGGCCAGCGCCTTCACGAAGCGGTTGCTCGGAGGGAAGCGGGTGCGGCTCGAGTACGACTGGGAGCGCACCGACCGGTACGGACGAACGCTCGCGTACGTCTACCTGCCGGACGGCACCTTCGCCAACGCGGAGATCATCAGGCGCGGCTACGGCCACGCGTATACGCGATTTCCGTTCAGGCATCTCGATCGGTTCCGGCAGCTCGAACGGGAGGCGCGCCGGGCCGGCCGCGGGCTCTGGGGCGCAACGCCCGTTGCCGAGCGGCGGGTGGCGTCAGCGGCCCCCTCCGCGCGGCCGGCGGTTTCCGGCCTGCCGGCGGCTCTCTCGCGCTGGGACGACAACGGCAACGGCCGCATCACGTGCGCGGAGGCCCGGCGGCACGGGATCGCCCCGGTCCCCCGCGGCCATCCGGCGTACGCCTACATGCGGGACGGCGACGGCGACGGTGTCGTCTGCGAGTGACGGCAATCCTCCAGCAGCCAGCCGGCGGCGGGGGCCCAGGTGACGCGCTCGGGAAGCTGTCGCCGTGGCGGCGAAGAATCGAGCGTCACGAGAAAGAGACGAGCATCGCCGTACGTCTCACCCGCCGACTGGAGCGCGCGCACCTCCCGCTCCCAGGTTGCGTCGTCCGCCGTTTCCAGGCAGACCTGCACGAGTAACGGCGCTTCGCCCGGACGGTGGCCGAAGAAGTCGACCTCCCAGCCCTCCGCGGTGAGCACGTAGGACACCTCCCAGCCGCGCCGCTCCAGCTCCAGCAGGACGGCGGTTTCCAGAGCACGCCCCTCGTGGCTGCGGCCGCTCCGTGCGAACAGCGAGATCAGTCCGGGGTCCACCGGATACGCCTTGCGCGGATTGACCATCCTCCGGCGTTCGGACGCGGCGTGCAGGGAGACGGTGCGGACGAGGAAGGCGTCCTCCAGGTAGCCGAGGTACGCGTGCAGGGTGTCCTTGCCGACCCGTATCCCCTGCGAGCGCAAGGTGTCGTAGTGCTTTTTCACCGAGAAGCCGCCGCCGGGGTGCGCCAGCAACTGCCGCTGCAGCCAGCGCAGCGCCAGCGGATTCGTGATCCCGTGCCGGTCGATCACGTCGCGCAGCACGACGACATCGACGTAACCGCCGAGCAGCGCGGCCCGGTCTCGCGGGTCCGCGCCCTGCGCCTCGGGAAAGCCGCCTTCGACGAGATAGCGCCGCAAGCGCTGGTCGAGCGCCGCCGCCGGCTGTGTCCCTGCCCCGGTATGCGCCGGCGGCTCGTCCCCGGTGTGGCGCAACGCTTCCCGGAAGCTGAAGGGATGGACGAGCACTTCCATCGCCCGGCCGCGAAGGCTGGTCGCCACCTCCCTGCCCAGGAGACGGGCCGAGGAGCCGGTGACGAACACCTCGATGCCGCCCGTGTCCATCAAACGGCGAACGAGTCCTTCCCACCCCGGCACGTACTGGACCTCATCCAGGTACAGGGTGACGCTGTCCTCGCCGTGGAGGCGCGGAAACCGGCGGGCGTGCTCCTCGACCAGCCAGCCGAGGTCGGGGACGGTGAGGCCGGCGAGCCGCTCGTCTTCGAGCAGCAGCAGCAACTGCGATTCGGGTGGGGCGCCGGCCCGCAGGCGCGCGGACCGGCACTGCGCGAGAAACGAGGTCTTGCCGCTGCGGCGTACGCCGATGACGGCGAACGCCTTGCCGGGAATCGCCGGAAGCCGCACGTCGCGGCGCGTGAGGCGCCGGTGGCGGACCGCCAGGGATTCGTCCAGCTTCGCGCGCAGAACCTCCCGCGATATTGTCACTCCAGCAGTGACAATATGTCGAAAACAGTCACTCCGTAAAGGACAAACCGCGCCGCGGGCGGCAGCGACGCGAGCGCTGGCTGGCGCCTACTCCCGCAACGCGTAGACGAACAGCCCGTTGCCGGCCGCGACCGCGACGTACTGCCGGCCGTCGACCGCGTAGCTGATCGGGCCGTTGGCGATCATCCCGCCGAGCGTCTTCCGCCAGAGCAGCTCGCCGTCCCGCGCGTCGAGGGCGTGGAAGTAGCCCTCGCGGTTGCCGGTGAAGAGCAGGTCGGTGGCGGTGGTCAGGATGCCGCTGCTCGTCACGTCCGTCATCTCGTACTTCCATGCCTGCTCGCCGGTAGCCGGATCGATGGCGATGACGGCGCCGCTTCCCGCCGCCTCGGTCCACGTGTTGATCGGTCCCCGCGCGAGGCTGGGGAGCGCGCCGCCGGGGACCGGGGGTGCGGGCCGGCCGCCGAGGAACAGCCGTCCCTCTTCGTACTCCACTTCCTGGGCCTCGAAGACCGAGCCGTAGCCTTCCCAGGCCGACAGGTAGAAGAGCCGCGTGGACGGGCTGTAGGACGGGGAGTACCAGTTGGTGCCGCCCTGCACGCCGGGGTAGGTCGTGGCCCCCGGTTCCTGTGGAATGAAGATCGGCCGCCCGTTGTCGTCGAGCCCCTCGGCCCAGTTGAGCTCGATGAACGGCTGGCCGTTGATGAACCGCCCGGTCTCGCGGTCGAGCACGTAAAAGAAGCCGTTGCGGTTGCCCCAGAGCATCAGCTTCAGCGTGCCGCCGTCCTGGGCCGGGAAGTCGACCAGCACCGGGACCTGCACCGAGTCGTAGTCGTACGGATCGTTGGGCGTGAACTGGAAGTACCACGCCAGCTCGCCGGTGTCGGGGTCGAGCGCGACGACGGAGTCGGAGTACAGGTTGTCGCCCGGCCGCTGCGCCGGGTTCCAGTCGGGACCGGGATTGCCGATGCCCCAGTAGATGAGGTCGACGTCGGGGTCGTACGAGCCGGTGATCCAGGCCGACGCGCCGCCGTAGCGCCAGTCGTCCCCTTCCCATGTGTCGTGGCCCGGCTCGCCGGGGCCGGGAATCGTGTAGAACCTCCACGCCTCCTCGCCGGTCTCGACGTCGTAGGCGGAGATGAAGCCGCGGATGCCGTACTCGCCGCCGGCGACGCTGACGATCACCTTGTCCTTGACGATGAGCGGCGCGAGGGTCAGCGCGTAGCCGGCCCCGGGGTCGGCTACGGCGGTCTGCCAGATCGGCCGGCCGCTGACTGCGTCGAGGGCGACGAGCTGCGCGTCGATGGTGCCCATGAACAGCGTCTCGCCCAGGATCGCCACGCCGCGGTTGACGCGCCCGCAGCAGGGGCGCGACTCCTGCGACGGGGTGTACTCGTAGCGCCAGAAGACGCGGCCGAGCTTCGCGTCGAGGGCCAGCACCGTGTTGGGCGCCTCGGTGACGTACATCAGGCCGTCCACGACGATCGGCGTGGTCTGGAAGACCTGCAGCGACTGCGCCTGGAAGACCCACTGCAGCTCGAGGCGGTCGACGTTGTCGATGGTGATCTGGTCGAGCGTCGTGTGGCGCTGGCTGCTGTAGTTGCCGGAGTAGGTGAGCCAGTTGTGCGGCTCGTCGTCGGCGTTGAGCAGCCGCTCGAAGGTCACGCCGCCCGCCTGGGCAAGGGCCGCCGCCGGCATCGTGGCCAGGGCCGCCGTCACGGCCAGCGCCGGTATCGTCGTCCGTCCGTTCGGCAGGCGCGTCATCGGTCGATCCCCCTCAAGGTGAGCAGAAACGCCAGGACGTCGGCGCGCTCCTGCTCGGTCAGCGTCTCGGCGTACGAAGGCATCGGCGACGTCGTGATCACGGTGTACTCGCCGAGGTCGTCCTTGACGAGCGAGACGAGCCGCTCGTTCTCGTCGATGATCTGCACCGTGTAGGTGTCCTCGTTCAGCCGCCGGCCGGAGTAGACCGTCCCGTCGTGGCCCACGGCGCGGATGTTGCGGTTGCGCGGCAGCATCGCGGCGGTCGGATCGACGAGGGACGTCGCCAGCGAGCCGGCGGTGCGCACGGCGCCGACGTCCGTCAGGTCCGGCGCGACGCGCGATCCCTCGCGCCCGATCCGGTGGCAGCGCGCGCAGTCGCCCTTGCCGCGGTAGATCGCTTCGCCGCCGGCGGCGTCTCCCACCATCACGTCGCTCGGATCGAAGTCGCCCATCGTGCGCAGGTAGGCCACCAGGCCGGTGAGCTCGGATGCGTTGTAGTCGCCGGGCGGCATCGCGGTGTCGGGGATGCCGGCGCTGATGACGCGCATCAGGTCCAGATCGGATCCCGCCGACCGGAACACTCCGGTGCGGAAGCTCACCCCGTCGACGGCGTCGCCGTCGGGGCCGTGGCACGCGACGCAGGTCTCGCCGTAGACCTGCATGCCGTAGTCGATGTCGGCCTGCGCGTATTCGCCGGCATGCGTCTGTTGCGCCCGCGCCGCCTCCGACCCCGCCGTCACGCCTGCCGCGACGGCCAACGCCATCGCCAACGGCGGACCAGTTCTCTGTGCTCGCACACCCGCCTCCTCACGATTTCGGGGGCGCCCCCCGGTCATGCGCTATTCTACCGCTCGGACGCGGCATGATCCCATGCGACGCGCAAGAGAGAAAGGCCGGCGTAGCGGAATCGAACGAAGGGAGAATCCCATGGCGGCCAGGTCTTCGCGATTCGACGAAACCCGCGGCGGCGAATCCCGGCCGGCGCGCCGGGTCGTGGCGGCGCTGGCCGGGGTGCTGGCCTGTGCGACTATGTCCGCCGTCCAGGAGGACGACCCGGATCACGTCGTGCGGTCGACCCCCGAGAACGTCGTCTGGGGCTGGTACCCCATCGACCGCGCGCCGGTGGCGACCGTCCGGTCGGGCGAAACGGTACGGATCGACACGCTCAGCCACGCCGGGACCACGCAGGCCGAGGATCCGGAGCGGTATCTCGGCCGGTTCGGGGTGGCGCCGAACGAGGTCCTGCCGGACGTGGTCGACTTCTGGCGCACGCGGCCCGGCCGGCCGCGCGACGGGCGCAGCGGGCACGTCATCACCGGGCCGATCTACGTCGAGGGGGCCGAGCCGGGGGACATGCTGGAAGTGCAGATCCTCGCCGTGCGCACCCGCGTCCCCTACGGGATCAACAACACCGGCCCGACGAGCGGCGTCTTCGGCCCCGGCTATCCCGGAACGGCGCCGGAGGACGAGCCGTTCGACATGCCGGCGATGCGGCACTTCATCCGCACCGGAGACGTCGACGGGCGCGAGGTGGCGTTCTTCTCCGACGCGATCCAGGTGCCGCTCGAGCCGTTCATGGGGGTCATGGCGGTGGCGCCGGAGAACCCGACCGTCGGGCAGCCGGGCGTCACCGTACCCGGCGTGCAGGCGTCACGCCCGCCCGGGCCGTTCGGGGGCAACCTCGACGTCAAGGACCTCGCCGCCGGCAGCACCCTCTACCTGCCGGTCTTCCATCCGGGCGCGCGCTTCTACGTCGGAGATCCGCATTCCGTGCAGGGCGACGGCGAGGTGAGCGGGACCGCCATCGAGCAGTCGCTGAGCGGCGACTTCCGCTTCGTGCTGCACAAGGGGCGGACCATCGACGGTCCCCGCGCCGAGAACGCGACGCACCACATCCTGATGGGCATCGACCTCGATCTCGACCGCGCGCTGCGCAAGGCGGTGGTGGCGACGGTCGACTTCCTCGTCGAGGAGCAGGGGCTGTCGCGCTCGCAGGCGTTCTCGCTGGCCAGCATCGCGGTGGACTTCCGCGTGGCCGAGGCGGTCGACCTGACGCAGGTGGTGACCGCCTTCGTGCCGAAGGCGATCTTTCCGGACCGGTGACGGCTCGTTCGGTCGGCGCGCCCGTGTCGACTGCCGAGACCGGCGCCTATTCGTTCGGACGCCGCGCCCACTTCGACAACCGGCGGGCTCCGGCCAGGATCAACTCCGCCAAGGCCACCAGCAATTGGGCGACGTCGAGGAGCATCTGCACGAATGCCTCGACGACGAGCCGCAGGATCCGCCCCATCAGCCGTTTTCTCGACGGACCGCCGGATGCGCCGGTCGGCTGCTCCAAGGTCACTCGGGCAGCGCGAACGCGAAGATGGCGTTGCCGGCGGCGATCGCCACGTGCTGCCGGCCGTCGACGGCGTAGGCCATCGGCCCGGCGTGCACGCGCCCGCCGACGTTCTTGTGCCACAGCTCCTCGCCCGTCTCGGCGTCGAGCGCGAAGAAGAACCCGTCGGCCGTGCCCCCGAAGATCAGATCCCCGGCGGTCGACAGCAGCCCCGACGTGGTCCGCGGGTCGACCGGGAACTCCCAGCGCAGGTCGCCGGTCTGCGGCTCGATGGCGCGGACCGCCCGGAAGTAGTTCTCGAGCGGCTCCGGCGACTCGCCGCCGCCGGCGCGGTAGCTCTGGCCCTCCTGGTACTCGACCGGCCGGATGAAGTAGCGCGTCTCGGCATCGTAGGCCATCACGTAGATGAGACCCGTCCGCGGGCTGTAGGTGGGCGACCACCAGTTGGAGCCGCCGGTGATGGCGGGGGAGACCACGGTTCCCTCGGGCGACGGCTCCATCCCCGGCACCAGGATGGGCCGGCCGTTCTCGTCGAGTCCCTCCGCCCAGGTCTGCCGGGCGTACGGCTTGCCGAGCAGGAACTCGCCGGTCTCGCGGTCGAGCACGTAGAAGAACGCGTTGCGGTTCGGGAAGAGCATCAGCCTGCGCTCTTCGCCGTCGAACGTCGTGTCGGCCAGCACCGGGATCTGCGTCGAGTCCCAGTCGTGGATGTCGTGCGGCGTGAACTGGAAGTACCACTGCATCTCGCCGGTGTCGGCGTCGAGGGCCACCACGGAGTCGGAGTAGAGGTTGTCGCCCTCGCGGACGGTGCCGTCGTAGTCCGGACCGGGGTTGCCGGTGCCCCAGTAGAGGAGATTCAGCTCCGGGTCGTAGGAGCCGGTCATCCAGGTCGCGGATCCGCCGGTGCGCCACGAGTCGCCCGACCAGGTGCGATTGTCGGGATGATCGGGTCCCGGCGTCGTGTAGAAACGCCATTCGAGTGCGCCGCTCTCCAGATCGTAGGCGTCGACCACGCCGCGGATGCCGTACTCGCCTCCCGCCACGCCGGTGAAGACCCTGTCGCCGACGATGAGCGGCGCGGCGGTCTTGCTGTAGCCCGCTGACGACTCGTGCACCTCGGTCTCCCACAGCACGCTCCCCGTGCGGGCGTCGAGCGCCACCAGGTGCGCGTCCAGGGTGCTCATGACCACCCGATCGCCCTGCACGGCCACGCCGCGGTTGTTGCGCCCGCAGCAGATGATCACCTCTTCCGGCAACTGGTGCTCGTAGCGCCAGTAGGGCCGGCCGGTGGCGGCGTCGACCGCGATGACGGTGCTCGGCGACTCGGTGATGTACATGACGCCGTCCACGACCAGGGGCGTGGTCTCGGCGCGGTCGAGAACCGCGAGCTGGTAGACCCACGCAATCTCCAGGCCGGCGACGTTCCGCGTGTCGATCTGATCGAGGCGGGTGTGGCGCTGGGCCTTGTAGTCGCCGGAGTACATCAGCCAGTTGTGCGGCTCGTTCTCCGCGTTGACCAGGCGTTCGGCGGTGACCGGCGTGAACGCCGGCGCCTCCCGTTCGCCGGATTGCGTCTGCGCGTGCGCCGGGGAGGCGAGGACGCCGATCGCCAGCGTGGTCACGAACGTCCGTGAAGTCGTCGTCATGGCTCGATTCTAGCCTCGTTCGCCGGTCCGGATCCGCCGTTCACCGAAACGTGATGGCGCGGGCGGGACGCCGCCGTCAGACTGAAGCGCGAACGATCACCCGGAGGGAGGTGGCGGATGACGGAGCAGATCGAGAGAAACGACGACGTCGGGCGTCCCGAACGCGGATCCCGGACCAGGCTCGGTCCTCTCGTGCCCGGACTGCTGATCATCGTCGTCGGCATCGTGTTCCTGCTCGACAACCTGGACTTCGTCGAGAGCGGGCGGATACTCCGGTTCTGGCCGGTGATCCTGATTGCGGCCGGCGCAAAGCATCTGTGGGAGGCGCGGGACCGCGGGACCGCGGTCAGCGGGACGCTGCTGGCGGCGGCGGGCGGGTTGCTGCTGCTGGACACGCTGCGCGTGATCCGGTTCGACCTGTGGGATCTCTGGCCGCTCGTCCTGGTCGCGGTCGGCTTCCGGATGCTCGCGGGCGCGCGGTCGGATCCCGCCGCTCCGGTCGCAGCCGGCGAGTCGGCCGAGACCATCAGCGCCTTCCTCGGCAGCGTCGAGCGCCGCAACCGGGCGGCGGACTTCCGCGGCGGATCGCTGTCGGCGTTCATGGGCGGCGTCAACCTGGATTTGAGCGGGGCGGGCATGGCGGACGACCGGGCCGTGATCCGCGTTTCCGTCATGATGGGCGGCATCGAGATCCGCATCCCCGAGGAGTGGACGACCGAGGTCAGGGTCGTTCCGTTCATGGGTGGGATCGAAGACAAGACGCGGGGACCGGCGGTGGCGGCGAAACGGCTCGTTCTGGAAGGGTCGGTGCTCATGGGCGGGGTCGAGATCAGGAACTGAGCGCGATGGCGAGCCGGGTCGCGAGCGGGTATCGACGAGGACGAAGAGGATGACCAGAGGACCCTACGTCGGGCGTGGAATGCTCGGAATCCTGGTGATCATGGCGCTCGGCGCCGTGCTCGCCGAATCGGGCGCGCAGCAGGGATCGCTGCCGGCCGCGAACGCGGACCGCCTCGACAGCACCGCCGTCCTGAGCGTTCTGCAGTATCGCAACGTGTCGGCCGGGCTCCGCGGCGGCGAGCTGGCCGCCGTCATGGGCGGGCTGGAGGTCGACCTGCGCGACGCCGCGATGGCGGGCGACGAAATCGTCATCGAGGTGGACGTGGTCATGGGCGGCGTCGAGCTCCGGGTTCCCGAGCACTGGACGGTGGTGTCGGAGATGGATGCGGTTCTGGGGGGCGCCGAATTCCGCCTCGCCCGGCCGGACGACACGGCCCGCGCGAGGCGGCTGATCCTCCGCGGCGCGGTGTTCATGGGCGGGCTGGAAGTCCGCAACTGACGTGCACCCGATCCTGGCTTCCGGCCAGCGGCTGGCGCTGTACCTGGCGTCCTGGGCCCTGATCGGCCTGCTGGCGGCGGCCGTCTGGTCGGCGACGAGTCCGGCGGCCGGTTTCCTCGCCGCCCTCGCGGTCGTCGGGCCGCCGAGTCTGATCTACGCGTTCGTCTGCCTGTCGGCGTGGTACGTCTGCCGCGCCGCGCCGCTGGCGGCCCGTTCCGTGTTCCGGGTTCTCGCCGTGCACACGGGGGGCGCGGTGGTGGCGGCGGCCGCCTGGACGTTCGTGTGGGCGGGGTGGGTCGGGTTGCTCGGCCGCCACCCGGCCTTCGGCGCGGCCGTGCGCGACGGCCATCGTCCGCAACTGGCCGTCGTCCTGGCCGCGGGCGTGCTGCTGTTCTGGTTCTCCAGCCTGTTCCACTACCTGCTGATCGCGTTCGAGACCTCGCGCCGCGCCGAAGCGCGGGAGCTCGGCTTCGAGGTGCTGGCGCGCGAGGCGGAGCTCAAGGCCTTGCGCGCGCAGATCGATCCGCACTTCCTCTTCAACAGCCTCCAGTCGATCAGCGCCTTGACGTCGACGGATCCGGCCGGCGCCCGGCGGATGTGCCTGCTGCTGGCCGAATTCTTCCGCGGCAGCGTGCGGCTCGGCGCGCGGGACCGGATCCTGCTCGAAGAGGAAATCGAGATGGCGCGTGCGTATCTGGATATCGAGAAGGTGCGCTTCGGTCCGCGCCTGTCGTCGAAGGTCGTGCTGGAGCCGGGATGCGGCGCGTGCCCGATTCCGCCCCTGGTGCTCCAGCCGCTCGTGGAGAACGCGGTGCGGCACGGCATTCACTCGCTGGTCGACGGCGGCGTCGTGCGCGTGACGGCGCGGTGCGATGCCGGATCCGTATATCTGAGCGTCCGGAATCCGGTCGACGCCGACGCCGTGACGCACGCCGGGGCCGGCGTCGGGCTCGACAACGTGAAGCGGCGGCTCACCGCCGCGTTCGGCGGCGCGACCGAGACCCGCTGGCGGCGCGAGAACGGTTCGTTTCGAGTCGACGTCCGGTTTCCGCGCGAGGCTGACGCCGGGGCGCGAGAGCGATGACGGAGCGGGCGGGACGGCGCATCAGGGCGGTGGTGGTGGACGACGAGGCGCTGTCGCGCGCCTTGATCCTGGAGTACCTGGCCGAACACCCGGACGTCGCGGTCGTCGGCGAGTGCGCCAACGGGTTCGAGGCGGTGCAGGCGATCACTGATCTCGATCCGGACCTGATCTTCCTGGACGTGCAGATGCCGAAGCTGGACGGGTTCGAGGTGCTGGAGCTCGTCGGCGCGGACGTCGCCGTGGTCTTCGTGACCGCCCACGACGCCTACGCGGTGCGGGCGTTCGAGGTCCACGCGGTCGACTACCTGCTGAAGCCCTTCGGCGCCGAGCGCTTCACCGCGGCGCTGGACGAGGCGCGGGGGACGGATCGCCCGCGCCGAGCGGACGCCGGTCGCCCGGCTGGTGGCCAGCGCGCGGCCGCCGGGCGCGCATCGCGAGCGCATCCTGATCCGCTCGGGCGCGAAGGTGGAGGTCGTTCCTGCAGGGCGCATCGATTACGTCCTGGCCCGGGACGACTACGTCGGTTTCATGGTCGGCGGCCGGGAGCTGCTGAAGCAGCAGACGCTGGCGGAACTCGAAGGCCAACTGGATCCGGAACGGTTCGTGCGTGTCCACCGCTCGGCCATTCTCAACCTCGATCGGCTGGCGCGGCTGGAGCGGGCCACCCGGCAGCGTCACGTCGCCGTCCTCAAGGACGGAACCAGGCTCCCGGTGAGCCGGAGCGGCTACGCCCGGTTGAACGAGCTGCTCTGAGCGCGCGGCCCGCGGCCGGCTCCCTGTGCGCCTCGAGCGACTGGCCATCACGTCGCCCATCCGGTCCCGTTGACCCCCGTTGACTGTTGTGATAGACTCGCCACGTGATGGTGCTGAGAGCTGCGATCCGGGTGGGTCGTCGCCCGTCCTTGGGCGATGCTGCGCCGTCGCTGGTGGAATATCACTGTAAGTCCTGTAGATTGAACAACTTACCCCCCCACGTTTCGCCGGCTTGCCGGTCACCGTTGCAGTAGGCATCGCCGCTGGCGCCGCCGTGCTCTAACCTCGGTCCTCAATCGACTGCCCACCCGCCGTGTCGATGGCGCGTGCGGTGCGACATCGACGGCCGGCTGCCGGAGCGTGCCGTCATGACCGATGGCTGGCTCGTTCCGGGTGCGGCAACTGTCGCTCTGGCCCTCCTCGTGGTGGCCATCATCAGGCTGGTGCGTTTCGCTCTGCCCGCGTTCGTGGCGAGAGGTGAGCCTCGAGCGACATGAGCCGGCAGGTCCGTAAACCACGTTCTGCGCCGTCGATGGCGCACGTGGAGGATTCAAGTGGGAGCGACCATTCTTGCCTACACGAGAAAGTACGTCGTGGACTTCGCGTCGTTCCTGTCGAGTTGTCGCAGCCGGAAGGCTTTCGAGGAGTTTCTGCACGAGAAGTGCGAACTCTCCGGCAACGACGCCTTCATCGAGATCTTCGTGTTCCTGTTGTTGTCCGCCGTCCTGAAGTCGTTTCTCGAGATCATGGGCGCGTATGCGACGTTGGACAATCTGTGGCTCGCCGTCGTCGCACAGGTCGTCCCGCTCCTGGTGTTCGTCGTGACGCAGACCGCCTTCATCGCGTCGATCACCGGCGTCGCGTGGCGTCACGTTCTGGTGTCTCATGCCTACCTCTTCGGAGTGGCGTTCGTCCTGAGAGGGATTCTGCTGCTCGGCTTCGGCGGCAGCGACGCCGTCCGCGGCGTGACGCTGCTCGGCATCATCGTGCCGGTCGTCCTGTTCGTCTCTCGCCAAAGCAGGAGAACGACGCAGGGGATCGGCGTTGTGGTCAGCGTGTTTCTGCTCGCGTACTTCGCCGGGGCGGTCGAGAATGCGCTGATGAGGGCGACGGCCCGGGAGAGCTCGGCGGCGCTGGATAGGGCGCATGGCGACTTCGGTCTGGTGACCGACTACACGCACGAGGCGGTGATCTCTCTCGGTTCGGCGTGGCGGGAGAACCGTAGTCGACTGGCCGCGTTCGATGAGGCGCTCGATGGATCGCTGAGCTTCGGAGACGAGGTGGTGAATCGCAGGTACCAGGACGTCTGGGGTCTGGACGTTACTCGGGATGGGCCCGTCGTCGTGCGCGTGGAGTCGAACGCCTTCGACACCTACGTTCGGGTTCGTTCCGCCGGTAGGGGAACGATAGCGGAGAACGATGACGCCGACGGCTCCCTCGACTGGACCTACAACTCGCGAACAGCCGTGTCGCTGACGGCGTCCGAGACCTACGAGGTGGTGGTGACGTCGTTCGGAGAGGGGGAAGTCGGTCCCTACGTCCTGACGGTCATCCCCGTGACGCTGGCCCGGGCGTTGATCGAGTTCGCAGAAGCGCTGAGGCCGTCAGCGTTGGAGGAGGGCTTCGAACGCGATGACTGGGTCGACGAGCTCACAGCTGATGCCGAAGGAGCGTCCGTTCGGGTCTTGCGGCGAGCGTTGCTGGCGCTCGAGGAGAACATGACCCTGCGCAGTTTGCATTCGATCTGGAGGGTGGATACGGAGTCTCCGAGGGACGCCTGGCGCGGCGACGTGGGCAGGGCCGAGGCCGTCTACGAGCTCGTGAGTCTTCTGCGGACACTTGAGCAAGTCACGTTGTGGGAGGCCGTGGACGGCGCGTGGAGAGCCCGGCAGGCCGATTGGATCATGGAGCTGGAACTGCTCGGCGGCTGACTGGAGCGGGGAGGTGGAACGATGCGGAAGCGTGGCGACCTCGCGGCGGCGGTGTCGGCGGGATTGGCCGGAGTCGTGGTGACGTTCGCCGCGCTGGCGTGGCCGGCCGGCGCGGCCCACGCGCAGCTCGGACAGGGCGCCGTGTCGTGTGCGACCGAGGAGGAGCGCAACGAGTGCCTGCGCCAGGCGGCCCGGGCCTCGGACGCCAACGCCCCCCGCGTGCGCGAGTTGCTGGCCGCGGGCGCCGACCCGAACGCCGCGAGTTTCCAGACCGCCGATACGGCGGTGCACGGCGCCGCCGGGAACCACCATCCGAACGTGCTGGAGGCGCTGCTGAACGCCGGCGGCGACCCCAACCGGCGGGGCGCCTTTCGTCAGACGCCGCTGCTGCTGGCCGCCGAGGACTCGAACCTCCAGGGGCCCGGCGCGATGGTGCAGACGTTCCGCCTCCTGCTGCGGTACCGGGCCGATCCCGACACCGTCGACGAGCCGACGCGCAACGCGCCGCTGCACGTCGTCGCCGGCGCCCTGTTCGAGGAGCGCCGGCCGGAGGTCGCTGCGGATCTGCTGCGGTCGGGGGCGAACGCCGACGCGGCCAACGGCGTCGGGGACCGGCCGCTGCATCTGGCCGCGCGTCGCGGGCACGGGGGCATCGTCGGCGCGCTGGTGCGGGGCGGCGCGAATCCCAACGCGACCGATGCGGCGGGGCTGACGCCGCTGCACATCGCCCTGCGGGAGACGAACGGCGGCGACGGATACGTGGCGAGCGTCCAGGCCCTGCTCGGCGGCCGGGCCGACCCGGACCGCAAGGATCCGGGCGGGGATGCTCCGCTGCATACGGCGGTGCAGGCGGCACAGAAGGACTACCTAGGCATGGAGCGGCATGCGCTGGCGCTGGTGGAGGCGCTGCTGGCCGCGAACGCGGATCCGTGCGTCGAGGATGCCGGGGGCTATCTGCCGTCCGAGCTCGCCGCGGCCGGCGGACGGGTCCGGTCCGTCCTGGAGAATGCAGGCGGGTTTCGGGACCTGAACGAGGTGCCGGCGGTCTTCGCGAGCGATCCGCCGCGTTCGCCGCGGCGCTGCGGCTCGGGCGGGGCGGGCGATGCGCCGCGCACGCCGGGGGCGGTGTTCAGGGACTGCCCGTCGTGCCCGGAAATGGTGGTGATGCCGGGCGGGCGGGTGGCGCTGGGGCGCTACGAGGTGACGCGCCGGGAGTACGCGGCGTTCGTGGCGGCGACGGGACGCGGCGGCGGGGGCGGTTGCTATGTCTTCGGCGTGGAGTCCTACGGCGGGGGTAAGAGGGCCGTCTGGAAGTCGGACCCGGGGGCGTCGTGGCGGAATCCGGGGTTCGCGCAGGGGCCGGACCATCCGGTCGTGTGCGTGAACTGGGAGGACGCGCAGGCGTACGTGTCGTGGTTGGGCAGCACGACGGGCGCGGCGTATCGGCTGCCGGACGAGTCGGAATGGGGTCGGGCGGCGCGGGGAACGCGCGGCGGGTGCGGCGCGAACGGTGGGGACATCCAGTATCTTCGGTACCCTCGGCCAGCGCTTCGGCGGCGACTGGACGAACAACAACCAGGTCTCGTGCACGAACCCGGACGGCGCGGTGCATACGGCGGCGGTGGGTCGGTTCGGTTCCAACGGGGTCGGGCTGTTCGACATGGTAGGCAACGTGTGGGAGTGGACGGAGGACTGCTGGGAGGGCGATTGCGGCCGCCGTGTGGTCCGCGGCGGCTCCTGGAACGACCTCAACGCGGAGTATCTCGGCCCCGGCGCGCGCGGCCGGGACCGCGCCGGCGATCGGATCATCAACGGCGGTTTCCGCGTGGCGAGGACGCTCGATTAGGTCCTGAATCTTTGTTTCCTTACGTCTTGGGGGGGCTGGGGGGCGGAGCCCCCCAGCGCCGTCCCGGGCCGATCGGGACGCCGTGACCGGGGACGCGGTGCGCCGGACGGGGCCGGCGCTGGAGTCGATGTACCGTTTCGTGCTGTGGCTGGTGCCGACGGTGGAGCGCTTCCCGCGCCGGCAGAAGTTCCTGCTCGGGGAGCGGCTCCAGGCGACGGCCCTCGACGTGCTGGAGCGGCTGGTGGAGGCGACGTACACGCGGGATCGGCGGCGGCATCTGGCCGCGGCGAACCTGGGGATCGAGAAGCTGCGGTTCCTGTGCCGGCTGGCGAAGGACCTGCAGCACCTGGACGGACGGCGCTACGAGTACGCGGCGCGCGCGCTCGACGAGACGGGCCGGCTGATCGGCGGCTGGCGGAAGGCGCATGAGGCGGCGCAGGGCTGAGGATCTGTTCGACCGGATCGCGGCCTTCGACGCGCTGTGCGCCGCGGCGTTGCGGGCGGCGGCGGGCAAGCGGCGGGTGCCGGGTCCGGCCGCGTTCCTCGCCAATCTGGAGGCCGAGGTGCTGGGGCTGGAGCGCGAGTTGCAGGCCGGCACGTGGCGGCCGGGCGGCTACGTCGCCTTCGAGGTGACCGATCCGAAGCGGCGGCTGGTGTCCGCGGCCCCGTTCCGCGACCGGGTGGTGCACCACGCGGTGCATGCGGTGATCGCGCCGCTGTTCGAGCGGGGCTTCATCCACCACAGCTACGCCAACCGGGTGGACCGGGGTACGCACCGCGCCGTGGCCCGCTACGAGCGGCTGAGCCGCCGGCACCGTTATGTGCTGCGCGGCGACGTCTTCCGCTACTTCCCCGCCATCGACCACGCGATCCTCAAGGCCGACCTGCGGCGGCGGATCGGATGCCGGCGGACACTGGCCGTGCTCGATCGCATCATCGACGGTTCGAACCTGCAGGAGCCGGTGCATCTCCATTACCCGGGCGACGATCTGTTCACGCCGTACGAACGCCGGCGCGGGCTGCCGATCGGCAACCTGACCAGTCAGCTCTTCGCCAACGTCTACCTCGATCGCTTCGATCACTTCGTCACCGGGGCGCTGCGCGCGCCGTACCTGCGCTACGTTGACGATTTCGCGGCGTTCGCCGACGACCCGGCGCGGCTCACCGAGTGGCGCGCCCGTGCGGAGGCGTTTCTCGCCCGGCGGCGGTTGTCGCTGCATCCGGTGAAGACGCACGTGGCGGCGACCGCGGCGCCGGCCGTGTTCCTCGGCTTCGTGCTGCATCCGGGCGGCCGGCGGCTGCCGGAGGAGAACGTGCGGCGCTTCCGCAACCGCCTGCGCGGGCTGCGCGCTCGCTGGCGGGCGGGGACCGTAGCGCGGGCGGAGGTGGAGCAACGAGTCTGCGCCTGGGTGGCGCACGCGGCGCACGCCGATACGTGGCGGCTGCGCCGCGCGATCTTCCGGGACGGGTGGTTCGCCCCGCGCGGCCGCCGGTCGCGGGAGCCTGGCCGGCCCCCGGCCGCCGTGTGGTCCGCGGCGGCTCCTGGAACAACAACAACGCGGAGTATCTCGGCCCCGGCGCGCGCAACAGGAACCGCGCCGGCGATCGGAACAACAACAGCGGTTTCCGCGTGGCGAGCACGCCCCGCAGCCGGAGCCGGCGCGGTCACGGCCGCGCCGGGAGCGCACGGGTGCGTCCAGGGCCGGTCATGATGAGTCGGCGCCGCCGGAACGCGCGGCGGCGTCACGGCCGGCGCCCGTCCTGGCCCCAAGAGGCGCCGGGCGCCGGCCGCCCGTTTCGTTGGCGTCGGCGTTTCGTGGGTACGTGATCGATCCGCCACGAGTCGCGCGCCGGCGTAGACGACCCCGGCGCCGGCCACCGATGGGTTCAGGTATCCTCCAGGTACAGCGAGACTTGGACGTGCAGCCAGTTTCCGCGCTTCGCGATCGATTCCGTCCGCGCGGACAGGCGCTTGCCGGCGTCCATCAGCCGCGCGGGTATCTCGTTGCGCCGGCGTGGGACGTAGCCCAGCTTGTGGCCCTCCGGTCCGAGCACTTCGATGGCGAGCGCATCGTAACGGTTCTCGGGCTGCCGCCGGAGTACGAGGCGCTGGCCGGGGCGCAGGCGGTCGGCCGCCGCCTCCGCTTCGTAGTAGGGCGTCCCGGCGACGTGCATGCCGGCGAGCCGGATCTCCCGCGGTGCGGCGGCGTTCGCGCGCCGCGTGGCGAGGGCGCCGAGGCCCAGCAGGCTGCAGAGTGCGTTGATGACTTCTCGACGACGCATGACTGGCCTCCTCCGGGGCGCGCGGTTGCCTCGCAGCGCCGCGCTCATCGATAATACCGCGTCCCGTGCCTACTACGTCACGGGTGCCCGCGACGATTTGTCTCGACCATCCATGACGGTTCTCGTCACCGGCGCGGCCGGCTACATCGGCAGCGTGGTGGCCGAGCGGCTGCTCGACCACGGCCACGCGGTCGCCGCGCTCGACGATCTTTCGCAGGGGCATCGTGCGGCGGTGCCGGCCGGGGCCGGATTCTTCGAAGGCGATCTCCGCGACCGCGCCCGGCTGGCGGCGGTGATGTCCGCGGTGGGCCCGGACGCCGTGGTGCATCTGGCGGCCGAAGCGCTCGTCGGCGAATCGGTGACCGAGCCGGCGAAGTTCTTCGAGGTCAACGTCGCCGGCGGGCTGAACCTGCTGGACGCCATGCGCGCCGCCGGGGTGCGCCGTCTGGTCTTCTCCTCGACCGCGGCGGTCTACGGCGAGCCGGAGGAGACCCCCATCCGGGAGGATGCCCCGCTACGGCCCGTCAACGCCTACGGCGCCTCCAAGCTGGCGTTCGAGCGGGCGTTGCCGTGGTACGCGTCCGCGTACGGCCTGCGCCACGTCTCGCTCCGCTACTTCAACGCCTGCGGGGCGACGGCGGAGCGCGGCGAACACCACGTGCCGGAAACCCATCTCATCGCAATCCTGCTGGAGGTGGCGCTCGGCCTGCGCCCCGAGATCCGGATCTTCGGCAGCGACTACGACACGCCGGACGGGACCTGCATTCGCGACTACGTCCACGTCGGCGACATCGCCGCCGCGCACCTGGCGGCCCTCGACCGCATCGACCGCATCGAACCCGGCGCGTTCAATCTCGGCAACGGGACCGGTTTCTCGAACCGGGAGGTGGTGGCGGCGGCCCGGCGCGTCACCGGCCACCCGATTCCCGCGGTCGCGGCGCCGCGGCGGCCGGGCGATCCGGCGCGGCTCGTCGCCAGCGCCGCCCGCGCGCGCACAGTGTTCGGCTGGTCGCCGCGCTGCCCGACGCTGGACGCGATGATCGCGACCGCCTGGGCGTGGCGGAAGGACCGGCCGCAGCCCTACGCCGGCTGACGCGGTCGTCGCTACAGCCAGGCGAACTTCACGGCGAAGAGCAGCGCCACCGCGATCAGCGCCGGCGGGCACTCGCCCCGGCGTCCCGCCATCGTCTTGATCAGCACGTAGGTAAGAAAGCCCAGGCCGATGCCGTCGGCGATGGAGAAGGTCAGCGGGATCGCGATGACGGTCACGATCGCGGCGGCGGACTCGGTGACGTCGGCCCAGTCCACGTCCACCAGTGGCCTCGCCATCAGGCACGCCACGTAGAGGATGGCCGCGGCGGTCGCGTAGGGCGGGATGGACCCGGCCAGCGGCGCGAGGAACAGGCAGGCGAGGAACAGCCCCGCCACGACGACCGCGGTCAGACCCGTGCGTCCGCCCGCGCTGGCGCCGGCCGCGCTCTCGATGTAGCTCGTCACCGGCGAAGTGCCGAGCAGGGCGCCTCCCACCGTGCCCGTGGAGTCGGCGATCAGCGCGCGCTGCATGCGTGGAAGGCGTCCGCGGTCGTCGAGGAGCCGCGCCTGGTGCGCGACGCCGATCAACGTGCCCGTCGTGTCGAACAGGTCGACGATCAGGAACGTCAGGATGACCGCGATCATGCCCGCCTGCAGCGCGCCGGCGAGGTCGAGGGCCAGCAGCGTCGGCGTGGGATCGGGCGGCAGCGAGGCGACGCCCCGCCATTCCGAGACGCCTAGGACGAGGCCGGCGGCGGCGACGCCCAGCATGCCGATGAGCGCGGCGCCCGGCACCCGGCGCGCCGCGAGCGCCACGATCGCGCAGAAGCCGATCAGGGCCAGCGCCGGCGCCGGCGCCAGCAGCTCACCGGCCGTGACCAGGGTCGCCTCGCTCGGCTGGATGATGCCGGCGTTGCGCAGCGCGATGACGCCGAGGAACAGGCCGATCCCGGCCGCGATGGCCAGCTTCAGCCCCTGCGGGATGGCCTCGACGATCCAGCGCCGCACCGGCAGCACGCTGATGACGAGGAACAGCACGCCGGAGACGAACACCGCGCCGAGGGCGACCTCCCACGCGTGGCCGAGGCCGAGGACGACGCCGTAGGCGAAGAACGCGTTCAACCCCATGCCCGGCGCCAGCGCGATCGGGTAGTTCGCGTACAGCCCCATCACCAGCGTGCTGAACGCCGCCGCGAGACACGTGGCGACGAACACCGCGTCGAACGGCATGCCGGCGTCGGCGAGGATCTGCGGGTTGACGAAGGCGATGTAGGCCATCGTCAGGAACGTCGTCACGCCCGCCGTCACCTCCGTCCGCACGTCGGTGCCGCGCTGCGCCAGTCCGAAGTAGCGTTCGAGAATCGCTGTCATGGGTTCCTTTCGCCGGGTCCCGATGTTCTCGCGGCGCCGGGCGCATCCGCGGCGCCCCTCCGTTCCGGTCGTCGTCATCGGGGAGTCGCCTGCTCGGGGGAATCGCCCGGATCACCCGGAACAGACAGGGGGCGCCTCGTAATCGAGGCCGAGCAGACGGAAGTAGTTCTCGCCCAGGGCGATGTTGCGGAAGGCCTCGTCGTTCAGGTGGCGGTGGATGCGGCCGGTGACCTCCAGCTCTTCCCGGTACACTTCCAGGTTCTTGTCGCGTGACGCCAGGAAGTCCGTGCCGGGGAGAATCCGTTCCGAGTAGGCGTTCAGGAACGGCACGTACGCCGCCCGACCCGCCGGCGTCGAGAAGTAGGCGTCGTCGATCACCCGCCACGCGATGTCCAGCAGCAGGTTCGGATGCCGCTCCAGCATCGAAGCCATGAGCGCGACGTGCCGGATCGGGTCCATGCCGGTCAGCTCCCGCGACAGTCCCATGTGGACCCAGACGATGGTGTTGTCCGGATAGCGGCGCAGCACCTCCTGCATCAACGGCAGGTAGCGGGTCGGCTCGTCGTCGCTGCCCAGGTCGGCGTGGACGGCGAGCGGGATGCGGCGTTCGCGCAGCACCTCCATGAAGCCGGCCCACCGTTCGATCGCGGCCCGCGGAACGGGGCTGCGTCCGTTGTCGAACAGCGCCTGCTTGACCAGGTTGACCTCGCCCATCCAGCGGAAGAGGCCGGGGTATTCCGCGTCGAGCAGCGCCATGCCGGCGAGAACCGATTCGGGAGCCGCCAGGTCCGCGAAGGTCATCGAGAGCGTCAGGTGAAGGCCCGGCGGCGTCTTCGTGACGGCGTTGGCGGCGTTGACGAAGTCGTTCTTCAGCGTCGGCGTCACCGGCGTGCCGGGGCAGTCCAGGTAGTACGTGCAGGGGGAAGACACCGGCAGCATCTGGCCGATGCCGTAGACGTTGGCGAACAGGACCCCGGTCGCCTCGAAGTACCCCACGATCTCCTCGAACGGGACGGCCGGCCCGCCGAACGGACGGAAGTGCACGTGGGTGTCGACCACCGCGGTCTGGGGCTGCACGGAACGGTCGTAGCACGGCGCGTCCGCGGTCCGGAAGGCGTCCAGCGTCAGGGCCGGTGGAGAGCCGGGCGGTGTCGGCTCGCTGGCGGCCGCAAGCGTGGAAGCCTCCGAATTGCGGCCCGCGCCGCCGCCGGCCGCGCCCGAAGCGCCCAGCACGAAGAAGAGCAGGAGCGCCGCCCCGCGCCGCGGTCGTCCAGCCGGGTCAAGAAACCGCATCGCGCTCGGCTTTCGGCTTCATGCGCCGCAGAATAGCGCCTTCGGCGGCCGGCGGCAACGTCGGTTCTGTGGGTTGTCCTTTGCCACCACCAGGAGGCGCATGCACCAGGAGGCGCGTGACGTCAGCCCAGAACGGCACGTAGCGCCGGTGCGCTGGATGACACGTACCGCCTTGCGGCGCAGAGACCGGAAGTCGTCGAGCCGTTTCGCCAGAAGGATCGCCCCGAGATTGGTGACGTCCCAGCGGCCCGCCCCCGAACGCCGGATCAGATCATCGCTCGCCAACACGTCCAGCCGGCCGCTCTGGTGCTTCGGCTGCGGCAGGTTCAGCAGATCGAAGTACGCCTGGCAGTCGAGCAGCCGCACGCGTCGTCGTCGGTTGCCCGCTCCAGCGCCACACCGTCCTCCAACGGTGTCCGATCGAAGATCCGCCAGAGCGCACGCTCCTTCTCGGGATGGTCCTTGAGCCGCTTCTTGTAGCTGCCGACGCCCGTCACGGTTCCGTCCCTTCGTTGAGGATGGCAAGGTACCGATCATGGACGAACAACCGTCCCCGGCGCTTCCCGGTAATCTCGCGGGCGATGCCCTGTTCGACCAGCAATTCCATGGCGGAGGCGGTCGTGCGGAACGCGAGGCCCGTCCGCGCGCCGGCCGACGGCAGGGACAGGATCGGCTGCGCCTTGAGGACGTCGTACACGCGCAGGGCCGAGCCGGCGCGCCGTCCGCCACGCTGCTCGATGGTGCTGCGGTCGGTGGCGAACAGTTCGAGGAGACGGTGGGACGTGGAGACCGCGCCGTCGGCCGTCGTCCGCACGCCGTCGATGAAGAAGGCGAGCCACGCTTCCCAGTCCCCGCTGCGGCGCACGTCGTTCAGCAGTCGGTAGTAGTCGGTCCGATGCTGCTTGAAGTAGAGGCTGAGGTACAGGAGCGGCTCGCGCAATACGCCGGCGTGGTAGAGCAGCAGCGTCACGAGCAGGCGTCCCACGCGGCCGTTGCCGTCGAGAAAGGGGTGGATGGTCTCGAACTGCACGTGCGCGAGTCCCGCCCGGACGAGGACGGGGAGCCTGTCGTCGGTGGCGTGCAGGAAGCGCTCGAGCGCCGTCATGCAGTCGGGCACGGCGGTGTGGGGCGGTGGCACGAAGGCGGCGTTGCCGGGCCGGGAGCCGCCGATCCAGTTCTGCGAGCGGCGGAACTCGCCGGGGGCCTTGTTGCTGCCGCGCCCCCGCGACAGCAGGACGCCGTGCATGTCGCGAATCAGGCGATTCGACAGCGGGAACCCTTCCCGCAGGCGCTGCAGACCGTGCTCGAGGGCGGCGACGTAGTTCGAGACTTCCACGACGTCATCGAGCGGGACGCCGGGTGTCTCCGCGGACTCGAAGAGCAGCAGATCCGACAGCGACGACTGCGTGCCCTCGATCTGGGAGGAGAGCACCGCCTCCTTGCGCACGTAGACGTAGAGGAAGAGGGTCCGGTCCGGCGGAAGAGTAGAGATTCCGTCGAGCCGACCCAGGGCGAGCACCGCGGATTCGAGCGCCGGCTGCAGTGCGCCGTCCAGATCCAGGGCGGGCACGGGGGGCAGCGGCGCCGGCACGAAGGCGCGAACCTGCTCGCCGCCGGCGCTCGTCACTTCGTAGGTGCCGATTCGTTGTCGCCGCATGACGGTTGCGCGATTTGCGAAATTCCAATAATTGTTCCGGCTGGTGTAATTTTAGCGCGAAAAGGCAACAACGAAGGTCGTCGCCGCGTGACGGTCGCAATTTGCGAAATTTCAATAACCGCTCCGGCTGGTGTAATTTCAGCGCGAAAAGGCAACAAGAGACCGTTCGACCCTGGAGGCCAAGCCTGCGCGCCGAGGCGGCCGGCGATGAGGGTCGGCAGGTCGTGGTGTTCGTGCCGGTTGCCGTCGGAGATCCCGGCACCGTAGACGACCATCGCGTGATCGAGCAGCGAGCCGTCGCCGTCGGCGGTTCCGCGCAGCTTCTCCATGAAGTAGGCGAACTGCTCGACGTGGAAGCGGTCCGCGGAACGCGGTGCCGTCGGGAAGCACGCCGGTATCGTCGATCGGCGCATCCCCCTCGTGCGTCCGCCAGGCGCCGGCCGCGTCGTACTTCTCCAGACCGAAGCCGATCGGATCGATCTGGTTGTGGCAGACCGCGCAGCTCGGGTTGGTGCGGTGCGCTTCCATCTGCTCCCGCAGCGTAGCGCCGCCACTGTAGTTGGCGGCTTCCAGGGCCGGCACGTCCGCGGGCGGCTCCGGCGGCGGCGCGCCGAGCAGGTTCTCCAGCACCCACTTGCCGCGCAGCACCGGTGACGTGCGCGTGGGATACGACGAGACGGTCAGCACGCTCGCGTGCGACAGCAGGCCGCCTCGCTGCGGTCCGTGGAGAGCGACCTGCTGGAACGCCTCGCCGTCGACGCCGGGAATGCCGTAGTGGCGGGCCAGCGGGCCGTTGACGAACGTGAACGGCGCGTCGAGCAGATCGAGCACGCTCCGATCCTCGCGCACCATTGCGTCGAGGAACAGCTCGGTCTCGGTGCGCATGGCGTCGCGCAGTTCGTCGTCAACGGTCGGGAACCGCATCGGGTCGGGCTTGGCGCGGTCGAGGCCGCGTAGCTGCAGCCGCTGCGCGGCGAAGTCGGTGACCAGCGTGCGGGCCTTCGGATCCGCCAGCATGCGCAGCGTCTCGGCCCGCAGCACGGCGGGGTCGGTGAGCCGCCGCTCGTCCGCGAGGCGGAAGAGCCGCTCGTCCTCCATCACGTTGTCGCGCGGATCGTCGATGGCGGCGACGTGCGGGTAGGAGATACGGAAGTCGCGCACCCCGGCCGTCACCGGGGCCCGCGTGACGAACTCCCCACTCTCGTAGCCGAAGGCCTTGCTTCCCTCGATCAGCTCCTCGCGAAACGTCCGGCCGTCGAGCGTCGCGACCACCGGTACCGGAGGCTGGCTCCGCCGGGCGTCCTCGATGAAGCGGGCGAGTCGTTCCTCGGCGTTGAGGCGCGCCTCCAGTGTCGGGTTGCGCTTGTCGCGCTCTTCCGGCTCGATCAGCCCGCGAGCGATGAGTTGCCGCCGGCTGTAGCGGTAGTTCGCCGCCCGGAAGCGGATCTCGTATTCGGCGTCCCAGGGAAAGAGGTGCGAGTCGTAGAGGGCGCCCCGCATCGGCCTGGATCGCTCGTCCTGCGATACTCGCCATCGGCCAGGTACGCCTCGATGGATACCGTGAGGCGCGCGAGCGCGTCGTCCGCGGGGCGCGGGCGTCCGGGCGGCGGCATCTGTCCGGCGTTCAGCTTGCCGAGCACCCGGGTCCAGGTGTCGATCTGCGGATCGTCGGCACCGCCGGAGGCGTCCGGCCCGGAAGAGACTGTTTGCGGACCGAGCCCGGCGGCAAGCCTCTCCAGGTTGAGGTTCACCGTGCTGAGACGGTTGCCGTGGCAGACGATGCAGTGCTCGGCGAAGAATGGCGCAGCCTCGGCGTGCAGCGCGGCGGCCAGCGATACTCGTCCCGCCGCGGGCGCCTGTTCGGCAGCCGCCGGCACGTTGGCGATCGTCGTTGCCGCCAGGGCGAGCAACAGGCATGCGCCGCTGAACCGCCGAGTGGAGTCGAGACCGAGACGTGCCCACAGCCTCTCCAGCATGGTGCGGCTGGCGCGTTGCCGGCGGCGTACGATACGCGCCACAACCTCCGTCCGCTCGTCGCGGGTCACGCTGAGGCGCATGTCGGCCACCGCCTCGCGAATGTCGTCGGGTGTCAGGCCCCGGAGGACGCCGGAAGAGGAGAGCCGATGCGGCGTCGTTCCGCGACGCAGGGCGAGGAACTCCGCTCGCGGCGCTCCGGAGCCCGCCGGATCATGCAGCAACCAGAGCTCCCGTACCCCGAGCGGGCCGATCCGCATGGTGGCCCCCCTGCTCGGTCTCGACGCTTGCACGGTTGTCGGCCACCTCGTTCACGATAACACGCGGCGCCGGTCACCACTTGGCGGCGCGGATGGCCTGCATCGGCGATCCGCGCGTGTCAGGGCAACGTGTCGAAGCGGATGTTGAACCAGGTAATGCCGTCCGTCTCCCGGATGCCGTGCGGCACGCCGGCGGGGATGAAGATGAGATCGCCCACGCCGATCTCCCGTTCCTCGCCCCCGCGGATGGAGGCGCCGCGCTGCTCGACCGGCTCCCCGTTCTCGTCGACGATCCGCCCGCCGGTGACGAGGGTGCCGGAGCCCTCCCGAACCACCCAGACGTCAATGGTCCGTGGGTGCATCAGCGCCGTCTCGCCGCCCCGAATGCGGCGGATGTTGACGTTGTAGCTCCCGCCCTCGAGCAGCCGGACGGTGGCGCGCTGCTCGGCGTCCATCTCCTGCACGATCGCCTCGAGATCGGCCAGCGGGAAGTCGGCCGCGCGGTCCGTCGGCGCCTGTTGCCGGATCTGCACCTGGGCGCCGACCGCCATACCGCCGACGAACGCGGCCAGGACAACGAGGGCGACGAACAGCGGTGTGCGGGTGCGCATGACGTGTTCTCCTTCCTGGCGCAGCCAGGAACCGGCCGACGTGCGCCCGGGGCGCGATGCCCCGGGCGCGCGGTGTCACTGCTGGCCGTCGTTGCCGGCGTCCTCCTCCATCAGGTAGTCCCAGTGCCGCGCGGCCTGGGACAGGATGGGCGCGAGGTCCCCGGCGAGCAGGTACCCCTGGTCGACGAGCCCGAGAGCGGCCTCCGTCACCCGGCCGAGGTACTCGGCGCGGCTGCCGTAGCGTTCCTCGATGGACGACCGCGGGTCGCCGGTGCGCTCGCGGTCGTCGGCCGTGCGCGGGAACGGGACGTAGGAGCCCTGCATGCTCGAAAGCACGTCGGTCGGTCCCGCCTCGGCGTGGAACAGGTTCCAGCCGGTGTAGGTGGTGAGCGGGACGGCGACCTCCGGCATCATCAGCCCGCCGGTCTCGTTCCCGTCGGCGTCGACGCTCGGCACGAGGATCGGGAACGCCGAGAGCACTTCCGGCGGCTGCACCGAGGCGATGCCCCGTGTCCGGAACTCCGGCCCGTAGACGGCCCGGTAGGCCAGATGCGGCACGGCCGGCTGACCCACGCCCGGCAGCTCCGGGAAGCCCAGGTTCCCGGGCGGCACGAGATCGTCGTCCGCGATGCGCGGGTAGACGCTGGGCGGCGGGACGGCCGCGTCGTCGTCGATCCAGCGGTCCATGGCCAGCAGCAGCGGGCGCAGGAACCAGGAGTAGTCGTTCGGGTTGCTCAGCTCCTGGCCGCTGGTGCGCCGCGGCGGGAAGCGTCCGGGGCCGTGCTGGCCGCCCGCGAACGAGTAGATGCGGACGTTGTCGAGCAGCGGGACGTCCGCCGCCCCGTCGATCGTGGTGTGGATCAGCGACGCCGCGCGGCCCCAGTACTCGTAGGACGAATTCGTGTAGAAGACCTTCGGCATGTGGCCCGGCTGGATGCCCGCGAGCAGGCCGTCCCGCATGTCGGTCTCGGGGTCGTGCTGCACGACGTCGGCGAACGGGAAGATGTCGCTCGGGTAGAGCTTGTTCAGGAACGGGTGGCCGTCGCGCGACGGCTGCGCGAAGCGGTGGTTGAAGCTGCCGCGGCCGCCGCCGGCCACGTGCGACATCACGCCGTCGAACGCCCGCCGGTTCTGCTCGTCGACGTTGAACCCGTGGTAGAGGAACGTGCGCAGGAACCGTCCGCTCTGCGAGACGCCCCAGGCGATGGCGTGCTCGACGGCGCCCGCCGGCAGGCCCAGCGCCGGCGTCGCCTCGTACTTCATTTGCGAGATCATGTCGCGGACCGCCGCGGGTCCGAGCCCCACCAGGGCGGGGGCCTTCGCGACGTAGACGACGTCGTAGATCCTGAACGGATCGAAGCCGCCCTCCAGGTAGACGCGGGTCGGATCGGCGACGACCGAGCCGTCGTCGTTGCGCCGGGCGAAGCGCCACCGGTCGCGCGAAACGACGCGCCGCGGCTGGTCGACGCCGTCCCGCACCGTCATCACGTTGGCCGGGTCGTCCGGATCGGCGACCGGGTAGGCGATGTGGTTCCGGTCGGCGAGCGAGCGGTCCCAGGCGCGCTGGTTGACGATCACCTCGCTGCGGACCAGCCCCGTGATCGGGGTGCCGCCGTCGGTCGCCGCCGGGGTGTGCAGCCGCATCTGCCCGTCGCGCACCGGCACGTCGAACTGCCAGCCGAGCCACAGCAGCGAGAAGCCGTTCTGCAGCAGGAAGCCGTCGCCCATCTCCGCCGCCGTCTGCGGGTCGCGGCTGCCCGCGGCGTTGTTGAAGTAGCCGAGCATCCCCTTGCCGCCGCGGTTCGACACTTCGTAGAGGACGGTGCCGTTGCCGCGCCCGGCGTCCTTCGGCTTCAGCAGGAAGAAGTTGGAGCGGAACTCCACCATGCCGCGGTCGTTGCGCGGCGCGAAGTCGATGTCGGTGACGATCCGGTTGGCCGGGTTCGCCGGATCCACCTCGAAGTGGACAATGCCGGCCAGCTTCTCGTAGGGCCCCGCGAGGCCGTAGGCCATGCCGCCGGCGACATCGGCGCGGCTCTCCACCTCCACGCGGACTACGTCGGCGGAGGCGGTCGCGGCGACGCCGAGCGCGATCACGGACAGGGTCAGGAACGTGGCGATGAGGCGATGCATCGGTCCTCCTCGGTCATGCCGGGTACGCACGCGGCGATGCGGCCGGCGCAGTGGCTTCCGCGCCGCGCGGCGCGCTCACGACGAGCGGCGACTGGTGTCCGCATCGTCCTGGTCTCGGGCCGGGTACGGAGAAACAGTATAGGGCGGGAGGGAGTCCAGCGCCTTTCCGGTCCGGCCACCGGCTCGGCGAGGAGCGGGGCGCAACGTGATATCGTGAGGTTCGCGAGGTCGGCGTCAGCGGTCACCGACCGGCCGGCGGGCGACCGCGACTCCGAATGACAACGAACAACGGCAACGCACACTGGATCGCCGGCTACATCTGGAGCATCGCGAACGACGTCCTGCGCGACCTCTACGTCCGCGGCAAGTACCGCGACATCATCCTGCCGATGACCGTGCTGCGCCGGCTGGACGCGGTGCTGGAGGAAAGCAAGCAGAACGTGCTCGACATGAAGGCCGTGCTCGACCAGGCCGGCGTCGTCGAGCAGGACTCGGCCCTGCGGCAGGCGGCGGGGCAGGCATTCTACAACACCTCGCCGTTCACGCTGCGCGACCTGCGCGCCCGCGCCGGCCGCCGGCAGCTCGAGGCCGACTTCCGGGCCTGGCTCGACGGGTTCTCGCCCAGCCTCCAGGACATCCTCGACAACTTCGAGTTCCCCAACCAGATCCCGCGGCTCTCGAAAGCCGACGCGCTGGGCACGCTGATCGAGAAGCTCGCCGCGCCCGACGTCAACCTCGGTCCCGCCCCGGTAAAGAACGCCGCCGGCGCCGTCCGGCATCCCGGCCTCGACAACCACGGCATGGGGTCGATCTTCGAGGAGCTGGTCCGCCGCTTCAACGAGGAGGCGGGCGAGCACTGGACGCCGCGCGACGCCGTGCGCCTGATGGCGAAGCTCGTCTTCCTGCCCGTCGCCGAGGAGATCAGGTCCGGCACCTACCTGCTCTACGACGGCGCCTGCGGCACCGGCGGCATGCTGACGGTGGCCGAGGAGACGCTGCGGCAGCTCGCGGCTGAGCACGGCAAGGACGTTTCCACGCACCTGTTCGGCCAGGAGATCAACGCCGAGATCTACGCCATCTGCAAGGCCGACCTGCTGCTGAAGGGCGAGGGCGAGGCGGCCGACAACATCGTCGGCGGCCCGGAGCACTCCACGCTCGCCAACGACGCCTTCCCGTCGCGCGAGTTCGACTTCATGCTCTCGAACCCGCCCTACGGCAAGAGCTGGAAGGACCGACCTGGAGCGTATGGGCGGCAAGAAGGAGATGCGCGACCCGCGCTTCGTCATCGAGCACGCGGGCGATCCCGAGTACTCCCTCGTCACCCGCTCCAGCGACGGCCAGATGCTCTTCCTCGCCAACAAGCTCTCGAAGATGAAGCAGGACACGCCGCTCGGCAGCCGCATCGCCGAGGTCCACAACGGCAGCTCGCTGTTCACCGGCGACGCCGGGCAGGGCGAGAGCAACATCCGGCGGTGGATCATCGAGAACGACTGGCTGGAGGCCATCGTCGCCCTGCCGCTCAACCTGTTCGACGTGGCGGCTTTCCTCGGTCTGCCCAAGCAGACAGTCGGCGACACCCTCTTCGGTTGATGTGATGGCCGCCGAACTCAAGCCGTATCCGCGTTGCAAAGACTCCGGCGTCGAGTGGGTCGGCGCGGTGCCGGCGCACTGGGAAGTGCGACAGCTCGGGCGCGTCGGCCGGTTCTTCAAGGGAAACGGAGGGACGAAGGAGGACGACGCCGAGCACGGCGTCCCGTGTATCCGCTACGGTGACCTGTACACGCACCACCGGTTCTTCATCACCGAGAGCAGAGCCTGCGTCGCACCGGAGACCGCAGCGGCGGCGTACACGCCGCTCCGGTACGGAGATGTGCTGTTCGCCGGTTCGGGCGAGACCATCGACGAGATCGGCAAGTCCGCAGTCAATATGATTCCCGGTCCCGCCTGTTGCGGCGGTGACGTGATCATCTTCCGGCCCGCCATCGAAGTCGACGCGAGATTCCTGGGCTACGCCACGGATTGTCGACGGGCCGCTTGGCAGAAGGCATGCATGGGACGCGGCATCACGGTGATGCACATTTATGGAAGCGAACTCAAGTACGTGACCGTCGCCTTGCCATCGGTCGCCGAACAAACCGCCATCGTCCGCTTCCTCGACCACGCCGACCGGCGCATCCGGCGCTACATCCGCGCCAAGCAGAGACTTGTTGGGGTTGCGAACCGTACAGACGCGGCAGGCTCGCTGATCGACGAATACCGTGCGCGCCTGATCGCCGACGTAGTCACCGGCAAGCTCGACGTGCGCGATGCCGCGGCTCAGTTGCCGGAGATCGATTCTCTCGTCGGCGACGACGAACCGAACGGTGACGACCAGGCGGCAGACGTGTTGCATGTCGAAGGAAAAGCAGCCGCGACCGGGACTGAACGCGGGAGTCCTGTCGGGGACGACCGCGGCGGCGCGGAAGGTCAGGAGGCGCGGGCGTGAGCGGACGGCGCGTGCAACGAACGCTGCAACCCGCGGTGCTGCGCTGGGCTCGGGAACGGGCCGGACTCGGAGCAGAAGTGCTTGCGGCAAAGGTGGGAGTCCGGCCGGACAGGGTCGCGGAATGGGAACGGTCCGGGAACATCAGCATCTCGCAGGCGGACAGGCTGGCGCGGAGCACCCATACGCCTCTCGGCTACCTCTACTTGCGCGAGCCCCCGGACGACGACCTTCCGATACCGGATTTCCGCGCGCCGGGCGTGCGACCCCGGCGGCCGAGTCCCAATCTCCTCGACACGGTATATCTGATGGCGCGCCGGCAGGAGTGGATGCGCGACGAATTGCTCGAGGACGGCGCGGACCCGTTGCCTTTCGTCGGTTGCTGCGACCCGGGTTCCCCGCCGGGGGATGCAGCCTCGGCGATGCGGAAGCATCTGGAGTTGAAACCCGGTTGGGCTGCAAAACAGCGCTCGTGGACGGACGCGCTACGGCATCTGCGGGAGCGCACGGAAGCGCACGGCATGCTGGTGGTGTTCAACGGCGTCGTGGGCAACGATACGCACCGGAGACTCGACCGGAACGAGTTTCAGGGATTCGCGCTGATCGACAACTACGCGCCACTGATTTTCGTCAACGGCGCGGACTTCAAAGCGGCGCAGATGTTCACGCTGGCGCACGAACTCGCGCACGTATTCGCCGGGGCGGCGGGCGTGTCGAGCCTGGACGTTGCGGAGCCGGCAGGCGATGACACGGAGCGATTCTGCAACAGCGCCGCGGCGGAGTTCTTAGTGCCGGCCGAGGAGCTGATTGCAGATTGGCAGCGCGTCGGCACAATAGCCAACTCGCTTCAGGCGGTGGCGCGACGGTTCAAGGTGAGCGTTCTGGTCGCTGCTTGGCGGACGTGGCACTTGCACCTGATCGGTTGGGACGAGTTTCGCGGCTTCTACGACGCGTACCGGCAAGAGGCGACTAGGCGACCGGACGAGACGACCGGAGGTAACTTCTGGAACAGCCAGAACGTCCGCATCGGACGTCGATTCGGCTCAGCGGTTCGACGGGCGGTGAAGGAGGGCCGGCTATCCTACCGGGAGGCGTACGCCCTGACCGGATTGCGCGGCGACGCCTTCGACACGTACGCACGGTCCTTGGAGCCGAGCACGTGAAAGACTTGTTCGCGCTCGACGCGAACGTCTTCATCGAGGCGCACAGGCGCTACTACGGACTGGACCTGTGCCCGGGTTTCTGGGCATCTCTGCGTCACCACGCTCGGCGGCAGCGGGTGGTCAGCATCGACAGGGTCCGTGCTGAGATGCTGGCTGGGCGCGATGCGCTGTCGCAGTGGGTGAGAGAGGGACCGGAGGGGTTGTTTGCGTCCTCCGCCGAAGCGGACATCGGCGATGCCTTTGCGGAGATGATGGCCTGGGTCCAGGACAACAGGCAGTTTCGTCCGGAAGCCAAGGCAGAGTTCGCGGCGGCAGCCGATGGATGGCTGGCGGCGTACGCGAGAGTTCACAGAGCGGTGGTGGTCACGCACGAACAGTACAACCCCGACGTGAAGCGGCGCGTGCCGCTGGGCAACGTCTGTCACGAGTTCGGCGTGGCCACACAGGATACCTTCCAGATGCTTCGTGCACTTGGTGTTCGTTTGGATTGGATGGATGGTTGAGTGTATTCGGTTACCGGGTGAACGCGCTGTTTTCGCCAAGTGAAATGGGGCGGAATGAACCGGGTGGTCGGCGCTTCTTGAAGCCGCGGTCGGCCGGCCAACCGTCCCGCACCGGCACGCCGGAGACGTCGGGGCCGATCACCGGATCACGGCTTCCACTCGCCCGGCCCGCTCATCTCGATGCTGTTCCTCTGCTGTGGAGGCATCGAACTGGCCCCACCCCTACCCACACGAGATTGAGGAGATTCCGATTTCCTCAGCGACCGCGAACTCGGATTCGATCGTGCCGAGAAGCTGGTCGGCCGCTCGGGACGGGGCTGGACGGTCGACTTCCACGTGCGGACCGAGAGGCGCAGCTCACTGGTCCAGGTACTGAGCACCGGCAATCGCGCTGCGGCCCACCGGGTCGCGGAACACGTGCTCGCCGCCTGGCACGACCTGAATCACTTGGTGGCGGGACCCGAGGCGCTGACCTTCGTCTCGCTTTTCGACGACACGGCCGACGTGTGGGCGGAAGAGGACTTCCGGCTGGTCGAGCCGTTGTCGACGGTGTCGCGCTGGTCGCGGCCGGACGAGTTCGCCGCCGTGTTGAGCGAAGCGGGGTGACACCCGGCGGCATCCGATGTCCCGCTCGGATGCCGTGATACGCTGAAGCTGTGAGGCTGTGTCGATGAAGAACATCACGGTGTCGGTGGACGAGGACACGTACAGGCAGTCCCGCATCCGCGCGGCGGAGCTGGACACCTCGGTGTCGGCCCTCGTGCGGGGCTTCCTCGAACGTCTCGTTCGGGATCGTTCCGACGGACGCGGTGCGCGGGGACCGGACGCGGAGACCGAGCGCGACCGCCGAGGGCGGTTGTTGGACGAGGTCTTCGAAGATATCTGTGCGACACGCAGCGGATTCAGGGCGGCCGACAATCTCAGTCGGGAAGCCCTGCACGACCGGCATGCGTTTCGTTGACACCAACGTCCTGATCTACGCGGCGAGTCCGTCTGCCGAGGATGCCGAGCAGCGGCGCAGGGTCTGCTGCGGGAAGGTGGCCTCGCAGTGTCGGTCCAGGTGCTTCAGGAGTTCTACTGGCAGGTCACCCGAGCCACCCGCGCGGACCCGCTCAGTCCTTCGCAGGCGCTACGGTTCATCGAGTCCATTCGCGAGTTTCCGGTTCAGGACGTCACGTTCGCCGTGTTCCGTGCCGGCGTCGCGCTCAGTCGGCGCTTCCGGCTGTCGTACTGGGACGGGGCGATTCTCGCCGCCGCGCGCGCCTGCGGCTGCGATGCCGTGTACTCCGAGGATCTGAGCGATCGGCAGGACTACGAGGGTCTGCGGGTGATCAATCCGTTCCGAGAGCACGGGAGGCAACGATAGCCACCGACACCTCCGAGCGCGGCCTCGAACGCCTCATCTGCACGGGGCTGACCGGCCATGCCTGCGATCCGCCGCAGGAAGGCAGGGTCGCGGAGGCCCGCCCCGCCTACGGCGGCGCAGGCTGGACGGCGCAGTCCCCACGACTACGACCGCGACTATTGCATCGACCTCGTCCAGCTCGGGACGTTCCTGGGCGCGACTCAGCCGCAGCCGGCGGAATCGCTGGTCCTGGACAACGACGGTCCGACGCGACGGAAATTTCTGGCCCGGCTCCAGGGCGAGATCTCCAGGCGCGGCGCCGTCGACGTCCTGCGTCACGGCGTCAGGCACGGCGCGCACGACCTGGACCTGTTCTACGGTGCGCCGTCGGCCGGGAACCCGCGGGCGCAGGAGCGCTTCGAGCAGAACCGCTTCACCGTCGTCCGCCAGCTCCGCTACAGCCGCGACGAGACGCAGCGGGCGCTCGACATCGGCCTCTTCATCAAGCGAGGTTCGCTTCTGCACGCACCTCGACGGGAAGGCGTCCTGGTTCCTGCCGTTCAACCGGGGCTGGAACGACGGGGCCGGCAACCCGCCCAACCCGGGCGGCGTCAAGACCGGCTACCTGCGGCGTGACGTGCTGGCGCGCGAGAACCTGACCGACGTCCTGGAGAACTATGCCCAGGTGGTGGAGGCGAAGGACGAGAAGACGGGCCGGAAGAAGCGGACGCAGATCTGGCCCCGCTACACACCAGCTCGACGTCGTGCGCGCCGGCTGCTGGCCGACGCCGCGGCGCACGGAGCGGGCCGGCGCTACCTGATCCAGCACTCCGCGGGCAGCGGCAAGAGCCCTTCCCGCGTCGCCGCGGACGCTGCCTTTCGGAACGCGCGGCAGAACTCGGACGACGCCAACGCCCGCATCGAGCACGACAAGGTGCTGGCCCGGATCGTGACCGGCATGGTGAAGGACGACGCCGAGTTGTTCAAGCAGTTCATGGACAACGAGGATTTCAGGCGCTGGATGACGGACCGGGTGTTCGAGCTGTCCTGTGAGCAGACGACGGTTCCTTGAGTCCTGGCGAGCATTCGGACCATGAACGGACTGCGATAATCAGGTCCAAGGGGAGGCAAGGAATGGCTCGCCACCGCGCCCTGGTCCAGCGATGGTTGGTCGTTGTCGTGGTAACGTCCGGATCGTTCGCACCAGTGGTCCAGGCGCAATCCCGTCCGAAGGGGGAGTTGGAACGGGAACCGGTGGAGGTGATCGCCGAGGCGATGCTGGAAGCCGAGCGCCACGATGTCCGGCACGCCAGCGCCGTTGGCGGCGACCGGAGGTGTAACATGAACGGTTGGCGCACCACGGAGTACCTGCAGGGGCTGCTGCACGAACTCCTCGCGCTCCCCGGCGAAACGGAGTGGCTCGAGTTCAAGGAGAACCGCGCCGATCCCCGGGAAATCGGCGAGTACCTCTCCGCCCTCGCCAACTCGGCGGCGCTGGCCGGGAAGGCGGCGGCCTATCTCGTGTGGGGCGTGCGGGACACCGACCACGCCGTCGTGGGGACCAGCTTCGACCCGGCGGCGGCGAAGAAGGGCGGCGAGGAGCTGGAGAACTGGCTCCTCCGCCTTCTCGAACCGAAGATCGACTTCCGTTTCTTCCGCCTGGCCACGGACGCCGGCCCCGTCATCCTGACCGAAATCGCCCGTGCGGCGCGCCACCCGGTGCGCTTCGCCGGTCAGGAGTACATCCGCGTCGGCAGCTACAAGAAGAAGCTCAAGGAGTTTCCCGAGAAGGAGCGCTCGCTCTGGCGCATCTTCGACCGGGTCTCCTTCGAAGACGACGTTGCCGCACAGCGCGTGAGCGGCGAGAAGGTCCTGCTCGGACTCGACTACCCGGCGTACTTCCACCTGCTCGGCATGCCGCTTCCGGACGGTCGGGCGGCGATTCTCGACGCGCTCCAACAGGACCGCCTCATCGCCCCGTGCGCGGCGGGCGGCTTCGACGTCACGAACCTGGGCGCGATCCTGTTCGCCCGGGACCTCGGCGCATTCCCGCGGCTCAGGCGCAAGGCCGTGCGGGTGATCGAGTACCGGGGCAGGGGACGTACGGAGGGTCTGGGCGAGCGCGAGTATACGCAGGGGTATGCGTCCGCGTTCGGGACGATGATCGACTACATCAACGCGAAGCTGCCCACGCGCGAGGTCATCGGCGAGGCGTTTCGCCGCACCCTCCCGGAGTATCCGGTGCTGGCGGTGCGCGAGCTGGTCGCGAACGCGCTCCTCCATCAGGATTTCTCGGTCACCGGCGCCGGACCTATGGTCGAGATCTTCGACGGTCGGATCGAGGTCACGAATCCGGGCGAGCCGCTGGTGGATGCGCGGCGCTTCCTCGACAGTCCGCCCGCCTCGCGCAACGAGGCGCTGACCTCGCTCATGCGCCGGCTCGACATCTGCGAGGAACGCGGCGGCGGCATCGACAAGGTGGTGGCGGAACTCGAGTCCCACCAACTGCCGGCCCCGCTGTTCGAGGTGCCGCCCGGCGCGACCCGCGTCGTGCTGTTCGCCCGCAAGCCACTTGCCGACATGGACCGATCGGAACGGGTCCGCGCCTGTTACCTGCACGCCTGTCTGAAGTACGTGACGCGGGACTTCCTGACCAACGGCTCGTTGCGGGAACGCTTCGGCATCCGGTCGAACAACAAGGCCATGGTGTCGCGCTACATCCGCGAGGCCGTCGACGCGGGCATGATCCAGCCGTTCGACGAACACGCGCCGCCGAAGATGCGCCGGTACGTCCCGTTCTGGGCCGGCGTTGCCGCGGACGGTAGTTGACGGACATCGCTCCGGGCCGGCCACGGATCAGCACAAACCATTGCAGTACAACACGTTATGGTAGTTGACGGGCAGTTGACTGAAAGCCGCGCCGGCGCCTTCGACCGGTTCTTCCTCGAGGGCCGCGGCATCTTCGACTTCGCGCGCGGCGGTTTCTCCGGCGGCTTCGGCGGCGCGCTGCGCCGAGCGGCGGCGGCAACGCCCCGACCATCTTCTACAGCCGGCAGATCGGTCCGCAGAACAGGGCGGTGGTGCCGATAGTCGGCGGCGGCCGCATCACCGGCAAGATCGGGGCGTTCGACGTCGGCGCGCTGAACATCCAGACCGACGAGGACACGCTGGCGGACGCGGAGATGACGAACGTCACCGTCGTGCGGGTGAAGCGCGACATACTGCGCCGCAGCACCGTCGGCGGGATCTTCACGAATCGGTCGGTCGCCCTTGCCGGCGACGCTCCAGCCAGGCCTGCGGCGCCGACGCGACCTTCTCCTTCTACGAGAACGTCAGCCTGCTGGGATACGTGGCGCGGACCCGGGTTCCCGATCCCGGCCGGCAGGGGAACGACCTGAGCCAACCAGGGACGCTTCGACTACGGCGGCGACCGCTACGGTTTTCAGGCGGAGCACCTGCTCGTCGAGAAGAACTTCATCCCGGAGGTCGGTTCGTGGTCTACACCGAGGACCGCGAGACCGACCCGTTCTCGGAGTTGCGCAACCGCGGCTTCGTCGTCAAGATGAACCGCCTCTTCCACGATGCCGTCATCGACGAGCTCCGGCTCGCCGCGTACCTCCCGTCCAAACGGGCTGCGTGAGGGCGTCGAGCGCGGGCGGAAGCGGCGGTCGGCCACGAGTGCGATTGGAAAGGAGCCCCGAGATGCACCGGATCAGCATGCAGTGTTTCGTAGTGAGCGCAACCGCAGCCGTCGCGTTCGGCGTCGCCTCGGATGCGGTTGCGACAGCCTCGGCCGCGTCGGGCGCGGGCCAGGACCCCGAGCGCGCGCTCGCCGGGCGGTGGGTGATCAACGAGGACTTGAGCGACGAGTTGCGGCCGCAGCCCGGCGGGCGCGACGGGGACGGCGACCGGCGCGGCCCCGGCGGTTTCGGCGGTCCGGGCTGGGGGCCCGGCGGCGGCTTCGGCGGCCGGGGCGGCGGCTTCGGCGGCCGGGGCGGCGGCTTCGGCGGGCCCGACGGCGACCCGCGGCAGTTGGCCCGGATGCGGACGGCCATGCAGGAGGCGCTGCGGGATCTGCTGACGGCGCCGCGCCGGATGACGATCGTCGCGGACGAAGAGGAGATCGTGCTGACCTACGACGACCGGCGCGTCGTCCGGTTGATCCCGGACGGCCGGGAGCACTCGGGGCTCGCCGGCAGCAGCGCGCGGGTCACCCGCCGGACGCGCTGGCGGGGCGCGGCGCTGGAGGCCGAGATCGAGCTGCAGTCGCGGATGGAGCTCCGCATGCGCCAGACCTACGAGGTGCGGCCGGCGGACGAGGGCAGTCGCCGGTTGGTCGTGACCTCGCGCGTCGACGGCGGCCGGCGGGGTCGTGACCGCGAGCTCCGCCGGGTCTACGAGGTCGATGCCCGGTAGCGGCGTCCCGGTCTCGGGCGGACCGGGATCGGCGGACGTGCGGTCGAATCGGTTCCGCAGGCCGGACCCTGCCCTGACCACGTAAACGAACGTGCCGGGTCAGGGAGTCTTCTACACCAGGATCCCGAAAGACGATGCCCAGATACCTCGCCGCCTTCCTGCTCGTCGCCGTGGGCGCCGCCGGCGTTCTCGTCTATCAGCGCGTCATGCCCGCGGGCGAGACCGGCCCGGGCCGTCCCGTCGGCGGGCCTCCCGGCGGTTTCCGTCCCGGCGGGGGCCGCGGGTTCGGCGCGCAGCCGATGCGCGTGAACTCGGCGGGCGTCACGCGGGCCGACATCGCCGAGCAGCTTCAGATCGTCGGCAACCTGACCGGCGCCGCCAGCGTGGAGGTGGCGCCCAAGATCAACGGCCGCCTGCGCCGGATCGACTTCCGTCTCGGCGATCCGGTGCGGCGCGGGCAGGAGGTGGCGCGGGTCGAGGACGACGAGCTCCGCCAGCAGGTGAGCCAGGCGGAAGCGTCGTACGAGGTGGCGCGGGCGACCGTCCGGCAGCGCGAGGCCGACCTGGTGCTGGCGCAGACGACCCGGGATCGGTCGCAGAGCCTGTTCTCCCGCGCGCTCGTGTCGCGCCAGGAGCTCGACGACGCCGAGGCGCGCTACCAGGCGGCGAACGCGCAACTCGACCTGGCCCGCGCGCAGTTCGACGCGGCGGGCGCCCGGCTCGAGGAGCTGCGCATCAACCTGGAGAACACCGTCATGGTCTCGCCGGTCGACGGCTTCATCGGCCGGCGCTATCTCGATCCGGGCGCGTACGTGACGTCGAACACCGCCGTCGCGTCCGTGGTCGACATCAGCCTCGTGCGCCTGGTGGCGAACCTGGTCGAGCGCGACCTGCGGCTGGTCGACGAGGGCGTGCGTGCGCGGATCGAGGTCGACGCCTTCCCGGCGGAGTCCTTCGAGGGTCGCGTCGCCCGGATCGCCCCGATCCTGGATCCGGCGACCCGCACCGCGGAGATCGAGATCGAGGTCCCCAACCCGGACTTCCGTCTGAAGCCGGGGATGTATGCGCGCGTCAGTCTCGTCGTCGGCAACAAGAGCCAAGCGCTGCTCGTGCCGCGCGAGGCGGTTGTGATCCGCACGTCGGCGCGCGGCGTCTTCCGGGTGGACACCGCCGGCGGCTCGCCGACCGCGCAGTTCGTCTCCCTCGTGACCGGGCTGGAGGACGAGCGGCACGTCGAGGTGATCGAGGGGCTGGCGGAAGGCGACCGGGTGGTGACCACCGGCGCCGCGGGCCTCCAGCACGGGGATCCGATTCTGCTGGCCGATGCCGGGGGGCGGGGCGGCCCGCCGGGACGAGGCGCGCTGCAAGGCGCCGTTCCCCGTCGCGGTGCGCCCCCGGGCGGCGTCGCCGGCCGCGACCGGGCCGCGGAAGAGGCTGCGCGCGATGCCTCCGGCGCCGCGCGGACGCCGCCGACCGGCGTTGCCACGAGCCCGGGTCCGGCGCCCCGCGACACCGTGCTCGACGCGTTGGGCATCGCGCCCGAGCCGGCCGCAACGACACCGACACCGACCGGATCATCCCGGCCCGCCACGGAGCCGCGGCGTGGCGCGGCCGCGCAACGGCTTCCCGCGCAGGGCGCCGCCCCGGCTCCTGCGCGCTGATCGATCGTCGAGCGACACCCGCATCGCCAGGATTGGAGCCGTCATGAGCCTTCCGAGAATCGCCGTCCGCCGCCCGGTCACGATGTCGATGATGAGCATCTCCATCGTGCTGCTCGGCATCGTGGCGCTGTCCCGCCTGCCGGTCGACCTGATGCCGGACGTGACGTTCCCCAGCCTCACCGTCACCGTCGCCTATCCCGACGTCGGACCGCTGGAGATGGAGGAGCTCGTCACCCGGCCGCTGGAGCAGACCGTGGCGGCGATTGCGGGCCTCGAGGAGGTGGTCTCGACCTCGCAGGAGGGGCAGAGCCAGATCCGCCTGAACTTCGACTGGGGGACCGACCTGAACGAGGCGGCCGACGATCTCCGATCGCGGATCGATCGCATGCGCGGGCGACTGCCCGAGGACGCCGAGCCGCCGGTCATTTTCAAGTTCGACGCCGCGAACGCGCCGATCATGTTTCTGGGGCTCGAGGGCGATCTGGAGCCGGTGGCGCTGCGGGAGATGGCCGAGAACGACCTCTCGCCGCGCCTGGAGCGGGTGCCCGGCGTGGCCACCGTGACCGTGCGCGGCGGCCTGCGCCGCCAGATCCGGGTCGAACTGGCCAAGGACAAGATCACCGCCCTCGACCTCGCGGTGAACGAAATCATCGACCTGCTCCGGATCGAGAACCAGAACGTGCCGATCGGGGAGCTCGACGACGGCGACATGACCTATCTGTTGCGGAGTCCCGGGCAGTTCGCGAGCCTGGACGACATCCGCAGCGTCGTGGTCATGACCCGCAGCGGCGTGCCCGTGTACATGCGCGACATCGCGGAGGTGAGCGACGGAACAGAGGACCAGGAGGAGCTCATCCGCATCAACGGGCGGACCGCCGTCCAGATGATGATCAGCAAGCAGTCGGGGCGCAACACGGTGGAGGTCGCGCGGGGGGTCCGCGCCGAGATCGACCGCATCAACACCGAGATGCCGGCGGTCCGGCTCACCACCCGGATGGACTCGGCGATCTTCGTCGAGCGTTCGATCAACGCGGTGCGCAACGTCGTGCTGTGGGGCGCGATGCTCGTCGTGGTGGTGCTGTTCGCCTTTCTGCGCAACGTCCGGACGACGCTCATCATCTGCACCGCCATCCCGATCTCGATCATCGGCACGTTCGCGCTGGTCTACTTCGCCGGCTTCACGCTCAACACGCTGACGTTCGGGGGGCTGGCGCTCGGCGTCGGCATGATCGTCGACGCCTCGATCGTCGTGCTGGAGAACACGTTCCGGCACATGGAAGGAGGCAAGGACCGGACCACCGCGAGCGTGGACGGCACCGAAGAGGTCAGCGGCGCCATCGTCGCGTCGACACTCACGCAGGTGGCGGTGTTCCTGCCGCTGCTCTTCCTGACCGGGGTGTCGAGCATCGTCTTCGGCCAGTTGGCCGTCGTGGTGATGATCGCCCTCGCGATGTCGCTGTTCGTGGCGGTGACGCTCGTGCCGGTGATGACGTCCCGGCTGCTGCGGCTGCCGCCGCCGCCGGGCCGGAGGAAGGGGGCCTACGGACGGTTCCTGACGCTGAGCGAGCGCGCCCTGGAGCGGCTCGACGAGATCTACCAGCACGGGATCCATCTCGCGCTGGCCCACCGCCCCACCGTGCTGGTGGTGGCGGGCGTCCTCGTCTGGGTGACGGTGATGCTGGCGCCGACCATCCCGGTCGAGCTGACGCCGGATGTGGACGAGGGTGAGGTGCGCGTCTACGCGGAGCTGCCGATCGGGACCCGCTTCGAGCGGACCCGGGACGTGATGCTGGCGCTGGAGGACCGCATCCGGACGGAGGTGCCCGAGGCGGTCAACGTCACCACCCAGGTGGGCGGCGGGCGCGGTCCGTTCGGCGGCGGGTCCAGCCACCGCGGATCGATGACCGTCACCCTTCTGGAGAAGACCGAGCGCGAGCGGACCAGCAACCAGATCGCCATGGCGCTGCGCCGCTCGCTGAACACCGTCCCCGGCGCCATCGTCAGGGCGCGGGCCTCCGGCGGCAACCGGATGATGACGCGGCTGATGCGCAGCGGCTCGGGCGACGACGCGCGGCTCGCGCTGGAGATCCGCGGGCACGACCTGGACGATGCCCGCCGGGTCTCGGAACGGGCCATGGCGGTGATGAACAGCACCGCGGGGATCGCGGACGCGGAGATGGCCGCCGAACAGGGCCGCCCGGAACTCGCAATCCAGGTCGATCGCGCCAAGGCCGCGCTGCTCGGCCTGCGCGTGTCGCAGGTGGCCGCCGCGCTGCGCACCGGAGTGGCCGGCACCGAGGCCGCCTTCTACCGCGAGCGGGGCGACGAGTACCCGATCGTCGTGCGCCTGCGCGAGGAGGATCGGCTGCGGACCATGGACATCAACGACGTGCCGCTGAGCACGCCGACCGGCATGGTCATCCCGGCGCGCAACGTGATCGCGGTGCGGCCCGAGTCCGGTCCGGAGCAGATCGAGCGCAAGAACCAGGAGCGGATCGTCCGTGTCAACGCGGAGATCGAGACGACCCTGAGCGAGGCGGTGTCCGCCGTCAACGCGCGGATCCCCGAGATGGAGGCGCCGACCGATTTCTCCGTCGGCTTCGGGGCCGAGGTCGAGGAGCAGGCCCGCTCGTTCGGGCAGATGCAGCTCGTCCTGATCCTGGCCATGTTCCTCGTCTACGCGGTGATGGCGGCGCAGTTCGAGTCGCTGCGCGACCCGTTCATCATCCTGCTCTCGATCCCGCTGGCCGGCATCGGCATCGTCGGGTCGCTGCTCGTCACCGGGACGCCGTTCAGCATCCAGGCGTTCATGGGGGTCATCGTGCTCGGCGGGCTGGTCGTCAACAACGCCATCCTGCTCGTCGACTACACGAACATCCTGCGGCGCCGCGACGGAATCCCCCTGCGCGAGGCGGTGGAGCGGGCGGGGCGGACGCGGCTGCGCCCGATCCTGATGACCACCACGACGACGCTGCTCGGCATGGTGCCGATGGCCCTCGGCATCGGCGAGGGCTCCGAGCTGCAGGCGCCGCTCGCGCGGGTGATCATCGGCGGGCTGCTGTCATCGACGCTGGTGACGCTGGTCGTGGTGCCGGTCGTCTACACCCTGTTCGAGGAGGGGCTGCAGGGCCTCATGCGCCGGCCGAAGGAGGGCGTGGCGCCGGCCTCGTGACGGAGACCGGCGCCGGCCTGTTCCCGTCGCCCCGGTCCGGGCATTGGCGCGCCGTCGGCCGGAGGGACCTGAACACGCCGAGACGGCGTTCGGTCATCCGCGGCTCGTTCTGCTCGTGGGTCTGCTTCGTCCGGCAACGGATGCGCGGCTGAGCGCGTGCAGCGCACGGAGGGCCTTCCTGACATCGTCGGGAACGGCGGGCATCTCCCGAATGATGTCTCGCTCCGCAATCCGCAGGGCGAGCCCGCGCGACCGAAGCCACGCGCGGAGACCGCCGAGGACGGTCTTTGCGTCACACCACCGCTCCGGCTGCTTCCACCGCGTGGCCAGGAACTGGTCGGCCCGGTCGAGCGCCGTGCTCAGCGCGAGTCGCCTGTCTTCCTGCTGGATGCGCGTCGCCACGGACTGCCGCACGTGCTCGCGCTGCGCGTCCAGGCGGCGATCCAGCTCCGCCGCGAACGCGCTCCGCTGCTGTTTCCACTCCATCCCGATGTGCCGCTCGTCCGCCTGCCGGTCGAGCACGCTCAGTATCGCGGTCCGGTCCAGAACGTAGTTCTCGATCTCGTTGGCGTCCCACATCAGGAGCTTGCAATCGAGACGATACGCGTCCGTCTTCGCTCGGCCGGCATGGGTCCGCAGCACGGCGCGGCGCGAGGCATCCGTGCGATAGTCCCGGTCACCGATCGCCGCCATGCGCACGGGCCGCCCCGACGCGATGCCGGGGCTGTTCAGGAGGTCGCGAACCTGCCGGCCCAGATCGAGCACACCGGCGTCGATCGGACTCTGATACGTGTAGAGAAACGTCAGGGCGCGCCAGACGTCCTGCTGCTTCTTCTCGCCCCAGTGCTTTCGGGCAAAGTCCTGCAGGAGATTCCGATCGCGCTTGTTCTCGACGAACACCACCGCTCGATTCGCGAGCAGCGGGACGATCTCCATGCGGTCCATGGCGCCCAGCTCCTCGAGAAGCCGGAGCTGCTCCGGCTGGACGAGCAGCGGCGCGACGCGGCCGCCCATGCAGACCCGGACGGATCCTTCGGGCGCCGCGTTCAGAAGCTGGGGCGAATGGGTCGCCAGGACGAACTGCGCCCGCTCCTCGCGCGCCAGCCGGGCGAGGATTCGCATGAGCTGGGCCTGCAGACGGGCGTGCAGGTGGGCGTCCGGCTCGTCCAGCAACACCGTGCCCGCGCCGGGCGCGAGCACGGACGCGAGGATCTGCAGCGCCTGATGGAATCCCGAACCCGCGGTCATGACGTCCCGTTTCCGCGTCAGCACCCGGTCGCGGTACGTGGCGTTGAGGAACCGGTCCACTTCGAGGTCGAATTCCACGGAGACCGCGCTCTCCGGGAACAGCTCCTCGAGGAGCTCCTGGAGTGTGTTCCAGCGCGCGCCGGCGTGCTCTCGCAGATCCCACAGCAGGTTCCGCACCATCTCGCCGTGGCGCTGCAGCCGCATCCGGTCCCGACGGGCCGGCGGCGTCAGGTACTCCTCGCGCGGCAGAAAGCCCGAGAAGATGGGAATGAGCCGGATTTCCCGTCGATCGATGGCCTCGCGCCAGTTCCCCGTGACGCTCGGGACGATGTCGAAGCGGTTGTAGTCGATCCGGAGCTGGAATCCGATCGTCGCCTCGTTGTCGAACTCCGCGCGCAGCGACAGGGGATTCGGCCTGTCTTTGGTGCGCACGCGCCCGTTCGGCCAGAGATCCGCGGGATCGGCCACCGGCAGGACACCGAACTCGTCGGGACTCACGGATCGACGGGCCAGCGCAAGCTCTTTCTGCTCCGGACCGTTGCCGTTCGTCCTGCGAGTCGTTTCGACGCAGTACTGAAACAACGTGAGCGCGTGCAGGATCGTCGACTTGCCGCTGTTGTTGGCGCCGACGAGCACGGTCACGTCGTCGAGATCGATGACCGTCTCCGGCTCGAAGCGCTTGAAGCCCTCGATGGTGAAGCGGCAGATCATTCAGATTCTCCCGAGGGTCGGATCGCCCTCGTGGATCGCCTGAATCGCTCAACCATCGAATACATTCTCGATCAACCGGGAAATGGACGCCGTCGCCGATTTCCGCGGGCGCGGGCGGGCTGGACGACGCCTTCCGAGTCGTGAACATCCGTCGAGCGGGCTGGCCTCCGCTGTACATCCCGCTACGGAGCCTGCCGCGCCGGCCGAAGGAGGGAATGACGCCGGCCTCTTGCGGGAGACCGGCGCCTGCCGTCGTTCGTACGCCTGCGACCGGCGGCGCTAGTCCTGCTGCAACGCGCGCTGCCGATCCAGCGGCTGCACTGTGAGCGTCCAGGTGAGCGGCACCGACGCCGGGTTGAAGCAGACCTTGTCGTCGCACGCCTGGTAGTCGAGCCGGCCGGTCAGCGTCAGCGCGTCGAGCTCGGCGAGCCGGGCCGTCGACTCGGGGTCGCCCTCGACCACGATCTCCTGCACGAGCCGGAACGGCCGCTGGTACACCGGCACCCGCTCGTCGAGCGGCTCGAAGTGGTAGACCTCCGACGCCGGGTACTCCGCCGGCAGCGCCCGCAGGAAGCTCGGCGTGTCCAGATGGAGGCCGATCTCCCGGTAGCCCAGGTCGGCGGCGCCCGGCGCGTAGACGTGCATGTTCGGCTTGGGCGTGATGTCGAGCGCGAGGTGGAAGCGGCTGCCGACGGTGATGTCCGGATTGCTCTGCGACGCGGCGATCTCCAGGTGCGCCGTCTCCCCGGAAGAGCCCGAAATGCCCGATAGCGGCGTGCCGAGCTTCAGCATGATGTTCGCGGCGGTGTTGCGCTCGCGGTAGAACTCCTCGAAGAACCGCGACGTCACGCGGCCCTCGCGGTCGACGACGAAGGTTCCCGGAAACGGGGTGCCGACGATCATCGGGTTGGCCCCGAAGACCGAGACGTACTGCGCCACGTCGGCCTTGACGTCCTCGTCGTCCCGGTTGGGGCCGACGCCTTCTTCCGCGACGTGGTTGTAGATGCCGAATGCCCGGATTGCGGACGAGTCGTCGTCCGAGAGCAGCGGCACGTCCGGGACGCCTTTCCGCTCCGCGAAGGCGGCGAGGACTTCCTGCGAGTCGTAGCTGATGGCGGCGACGCCGAGCCCCTGCGCCTGGAGTTCACCGAGACGGTCTTGCAGCTCCACGAGCTGCGCTTTGCAGTACGGTCACCAGTCGGCGGACCGGTGGAAGACCAGCATGGCGCCCCGCTCGCCCATGACGGAGTCGAGGGTCCGGATGCGGCCGTACTGGTCGGGGAGGGCGAAGTCCGGGATCTTCTCTCCCACCTGCGGGCCGAGCGACGAGACGTCGATCGGCTCCCGTTTCTGCGCGGACGCCGGCGCGAGCGCCAGGAGCACGATTGCGGTGGCGATCATCATCGCCTGGAGCGTGTGTGTCATGCGCGCATGGTAGCATCCGCGGCGCTCGCCCGCACCGCCCGCGCACGTCTTCGGTGGGCGCCGAACCGATGATGCCGGGATGCCGGAATGGTCGAGCCGGACGTCGAACTTCTCGCGGTCGAAATCGTCCGGATACCGGAAGCGGGGACAGGGCGACAGATCGAATCGGATCGCGCCCTCGGTGCGGAAGAAATCACGGATTTCGTCGCGTGTCGGGTTCTGCGTCACCGCGCCCCGGCGCCAGAAGAAGCCGTCGCTGCACTGTACCGGCTTGGCGTCGCTTTCCCGGACGTGGACGGCGACGCCCGGACCCACCGGTTCGACCAGCACCTTCACGGCCGGATCGCAGTTGCGGGCCACGTCCTGGACGCGGGCCCGCAACGTGTTGGCGTCTCTGACGCCGATGACGTGGCCGTCGTCCCGCACGCCCAAGGAGGATCCTGCCCCCGATGGTGTCATTATCCGCGCCCACGAGTGCGAGACCGCTCGCACGGCGCGCACGTCGTTTCACGGACCGGCGACGCCCGGCCGGTGACCGCCGCGCCGTGCCTGCGGTGTGCCGCCTGCGTCGCTGCGCTACACTATTTGGGACCTGGGGGGTGAGCATGTCCGGATTGCGGACGCGTCTTCTGCTTCTCGCCGTCGTAGCCGTCGCCGCGCAGGCGCCGGCTCCCGCCCTGGCCCAGACCGATCCGCTCGAGATCATCGATCGCGTGGACCGCATGCTGCGGGGCGACTCGAGCCGCGGCACCTTCACGATGGAGGTGGTGACCGAGAACTGGGACCGCAGCATGACGATGGAGGTCTGGTCGCTCGGCACCGACTACAGCTTGGTGCGCGTCCAGGCTCCCCGGCGGGAGGCGGGCACGGCGACGCTGAAGGCCGAGGACGACATCTGGAACTACCTCCCCAAGGTCGACCGGTCGATCAAGATCCCGGCGTCGATGATGGGCGGGTCGTGGATGGGCTCGCACTTCACGAACGACGACTTGGTGAAGGAGAGCCGGCTCATCGAGGACTACGACGTCGAGATCGCCTTCGAGGGGGCAGACGACGGCGTCGCGGTGTGGGACTTCATGCTCACGCCGAAACCGGAGGCGCCGGTGGTCTGGGGGAGCATCGAGTACCGGGTGCGGCAGCGCGACTACATGCCGCTGTGGACGAGGTTCTACGACGAGGACGGCGAGCTCGCCCGCACCATGGAGCACAGCAATTTCACCGAGATGGACGGGCGCCTCCTGCCCGCGGTGATGGACATGTACCCGGCCGACAAGCCGGGCGAGCGGACCACGATGCGCTACGAGGAGATCGAGTTCGACATCGACGTCGACCCGTCGTTCTTCTCCCTCCGCAACCTGCAGGGCGGGCGGGGCCGGCGCCGGTGAGCGAGTCGCCCTGGCCGCGCATCGGCTGGCGCAATCTCGGCCGGAACCGCAAGCGGACCGCGCTGACCGCGCTGGGGCTCGGGGTCGGCTATTTCGCCTGCGTGTTCGTGGTCGGGTGGTCCGAGGGGATCATGTCCGAGCTGGTCGAGAACGCGACCTCCCTCGTCACCGGGCAGATCGAGATCCACGACGCCGAGTACCGGCCGGACAGGAGCCTGTACGACACCATCGGCGGCCGCGGCGGCGCCGACGTGGGCGCGCTGCTGCGCGCCATCGACGCGGACGAGGCCGTCGTGGCGGCGGCCCCGCGCGTCTACGCGGGCGGGCTGGTCAGCTCCGGCGAAGCGACGTCGGCCGGGATGTTCCTGGGGGTCGACCCCGAGCGCGAGGTGGCGCTGACCCGTTTCCTCGACCCGCTGGTCGCCGGCGCGCTGCCGGTGGCCGGCCGCAACGAGCTGGTCATCGGGGAAGAGATGGGCCGGCAGCTTTCGGTCGGCGTCGGCGACGAGCTCGTCCTGGTGGGGTCCGGCGCGGACGGGTCGCTGGCCAACGATCTGTACACCGTGGCGGGCATCTACCGGACCGGGCTGGTCGAGTTCGACGCCTCGACCGTCGTGATGCCGATCGGCGACCTGCAGACGCTCGTGGTGCTCGATCCGGATCGGATCCACGAGATCGCGGTAGCGACGGCCGAGCCCGACCTGGCCGGCGACGCCGCGCGGCGGCTGTCCGGCGTACTCGACGTCCCGGCGCGGCCGATCGTCGTCGCTTCCTGGTCGGAGCTGAATCCGGTGCTGGCCGAGTACGTCGCCCTGGGCGAGTCCTTCTACTGGATCATCATCGTCATCGTCTTTACGGTGGCCGCCTTCGGCATCGCCAACACGATGCTGATGGCCACCTTCGAGCGCCGGCGGGAGTTCGCGGTCATGCTGGCCCTCGGGTCCACACCGCGGGCCGTCGTGGGCATCGTGGTGTCGGAAGCGCTGGCCATCGGCGCGATCAGTCTGGCCGGGAGCGCGGCGTTCACGTTTCCGCTGATGGTGTGGCTGTACAACGCGCCCCCCAGCCTGGAATGGCTCTACGGGAACGTGACCCTGCAGGGGGCGCTGCTCACGCCGAGCCTGCGCGTCGGCTACAACGTGCCGGCCTGGACCTGGGCGTCGGTCGGGCTGCTGGTGACGGCGCTGTTCTCGGCGCTCTATCCGGCGGCCCGCGCCGCCCGCATCCCGCCGGCCGACACGCTGGCCGGGCTCTAGGACCACTCCAGGACCACATCGAAGATGCACGCAAGGGTTCTCGTCCTGCTGGCGATGCGCAACCTGGGCCGGCATCTGCGGCGGACGCTGCTGACCGCGTCGGCCATGATCATCGGCGGCGGCCTGCTGATCTTCTCGCTCACGTTCGGTGACGGGAGCCACGAGCAGTGGATCGACTCGGGGGTGCGGCTGGGCACCGGACACGTAACCGTCGAACGGCCCGAGTTCCGCGTACGCCGCCGGATAGACGACCGTCTGCCGGCCGACGTGCGGCGCGCGGTCGAGGAGGCGTTCGCGTCGCCCGAAATAGCCCCGTACGTCGTCGCGACCTCGTCGAAGCTCAGCATCAACGGTCTGGCCAGCTCGGCCGCCGGGGCCCGGCCCGCGCAGATCATGGCGGTCGATCCGGTGGCCGAACCGGCGTTCGGGATGCTGGACGAACGGGTGGCCGAAGGGCGCTACCTGGAGCCGGACGACCGGCTGGCCGCGTACGTCGGCGCCGAAATGGTCGAGAGCCTCGAATTGCGCCTCGGCTCGCGTTTCGTGGTGCAGGCGCAGGACGCCGAGGGCGAGATCGCGGCGCAGTTGCTCCGGGTCGTCGGGACTTTCCGCAGCGGCGTGCCGGAGGTCGACCGATCGATGATTCACATGCCGCTGGCCACCGCCGGGGAATGGCTCGGCTCGAAGCAGGACGTCACCAACGTCGGGGTCCTGCTGGACGGCAGCGCCGCCACCGGGCGCGTCGCCGACCGGCTGGAGCGCGTGCTGGCCGACCCGCTCGCGCGCGGCGAGGCGCGGGTGATGCGGTGGCGCGAGGCGGATCCGGCGCTCGCCGCGGCGGTGGCCATCGACGACTTCGGCAACTATCTGATCCAGACGTTCCTGTTCACCATCATCGCGTTCGGCATCGTCAACACTGTGCTGATGTCCGTGATGCACCGGCATCGGGAGTTCGGCGTGCTGCAGGCGCTCGGCTTGACGCCGGGGCAGACCGGCACGGTCGTGTTGATCGAGGGCTTCACGCTGACGGCGATCAGCGGGTTCGCCGGCGTCGGCCTCGGCCTGCTCGGTACGTGGTACTTCCTCGGTGACGGCCTGGACGTCAGCGCGATGATGGAGAATATGGACGAGATGACCTTCTCCGGCGTCGCCGTCGACCCGGTCATCGTGCCGCTGTTCACCGCAAGGCGCATCGTGCAGGTCCTGGTGTTCATCCTCTTCGTCGGCGCCCTGGCCTCGATCTACCCGGCGGTGCGCGCGTCGAGAATCGACGTGACCGAGGCGATGAAGTTCGACCGCTGAGTCAGCCGGACCGCCGAGTCGGCCGGACCGTACCAATCCAGTTGAACCATCCAAATGAGCTCCATCACCGACACCAACGGCGCCGCCGTCCGGACCCGGGGGGTCTGGAAGGTCTTCCACCAGGAGGCCGAGGAGGTCATGGCGGTCCGCGACGTCAGCCTGACCGTCGACCGCGGGGAGTTCACCGCGCTGGCGGGGCCGTCCGGATCGGGCAAGACCACCCTCCTCAACCTGATCGGCGGCCTGACGCGCCCGACGCGGGGGCAGGTCTGGGTGGCCGGGCGCGAGGTCGGCGACATGTCGAACCGGGAGCTGGCGCAGCTCCGTCTCGAGCAGGTCGGCTTCGTCTTCCAGGCCTACAACCTGCTGCCGGTCCTGACCGCCCTGGAGAACGCGGAGTTCCCGATGCTGCTGCAGGGCGTGGACGCCGCCGAGCGGCGCGCGCGGGTGCGGGAGCTGTTCGCGCGGACCGGCATGGAGGGTCTGGAGGACCGGCGGCCGGGGAAGCTCTCCGGCGGGCAGCAGCAGCGGGTGGCGGTGGTGCGGGCGGTGGCGAGCCGGCCGGCCCTGGTGCTGGCCGACGAGCCGACCGCCAATCTCGATTCGCATTCCAGCGAGGCGCTGCTCGACGTCATGGCCGAGCTGAACCGGGATCTCGGGGTGACGTTCGTCTTCGCGACCCACGACGCCCGCGTCATGGAACGCTCGCGGCGGCTCGTGCGCATGGTGGACGGCAACATCGACGCCGACGAGACCCGCGCGTGACCACCCGGTCGGCCGGCGGCGCGGTGCTCGTCGCCGGCCTGCTCGCCGTCGGGGCGGCGCCGGCCGCGGCGCAGTCGAGCTGGCTCACCGGCTACGTGCTGACGGTTCCGCTGTTCAGCGGCTCGACGGCTCTCTCCGACAGCAACGCCAGCAACTTCAACCGCTTCCGGCTGTCCACCGAGCAGGTGCTGGGCCCGCTGGTGTTCGAGGCGGCGTACGAGCACGCCGTCACGTTCCAGCAAAGTGCAACGCCTCTCGGCCTCGGCCTGGGCGGGCTGACCGACATTCAGAGCGGCGGCGAGTGGTTCGATCTGCAGGGCACGATCTCGCGCCACGACCAGGAGCACGTGCTGTGGAGGCACCGCTTCGACCGGCTCGCCGTGGCGTGGTCGCCGGCGGAGGCGCTGGAGCTGAGCGTCGGCCGGCAGGCGATCTCGTGGGGGACGACCCAGATCCTCACGCCGGCCGATCCGTTCCCCGCTTTCAGTCCGACCGATCCGTTCCAGGTCTTCCGGGCCGGTGTCGACGCGGCGCGCCTGCGGATCTATCCGAGTCCGCTGAGCGAGATCGACGTCGTCTTCCGGCCGAGCCGCACCGCCGCGGGCGAAGAAGTCACCGCGCTCGCCCGCGGCTTCGCCACGTGGAAGAACTGGGGCCTCTCGGCATGGGGCGGCGCCCTCTACGGCGATGCGACCGGCGCCGTCGGGGCGACCGGCGGCATCGGGCCGTGGGCCGTCCACTTCGAGGCGGTCGTTCGCGACTACCACGGGACGGTGGTGGGACGCGGGGCGATCGGGACGTTCCGGCTGTTCCAGGTCGCCGAGCGGGACCTCACCATCGCGGCGGAGTACCAGCGCGACGGCCGCGGTGCGGACGGGCCGGACGAGCTGCTGACCGTACTGCAGTCCCGCGAGTTCCGCCGCGGCGAGTACCAGGTGCTCGGCCGGGACGAGGCGGCCATGACCGCGGCGTACCAGATCCACCCGCTCTGGAGCGTCACCGGCACCGCGATCTGGAACCTCAACGACCGCAGCGCGCTCGTCTTTCCCGGTTTCTCCTGGTCCGTGAGCAACGAGGCGTCGCTGGCGGGCGGCGTGTTCGCCGGCATCGGCGCCGGCGACTTCATGCCGGGACAGTCCTTGCCGTCGATATACGGCCTCGCGGGCGTCACGGGCTATCTCTCGCTGACCTGGTTCTTCTGACCGCTTGCGACCTTTCGTCGAGGGTTTCCAACCACCGGCTGGTCTTGCGCGGGCAGGTTGGCGCACGCGCGGAGAGATGCATGCCGTCCGGGCGCAACTCGAGCGAGTCGGACTCCCGATTGGGCCCTGCGACACTCTGATCGCCGGCTAGGCGTTGGCTCGCGGTCTGGTTCTCGTGACCGCGAACACGGGCGAGTTCGGCCGTGTGGCGGGGCTCGATTGCGAAGACTGGACTCGCTGAACGGTCCACCATGAAAGATGGAAAGATCCTTGCGTTTCACCCGCCTGCCGAGCGATCATGAGCCTGTCTCGGTCGGCCGAGACAGGATTCAAACGTGCGTCGAATCGTCCTGGAGGAGAAGGTAGATGCGCCACAGACTTCTTGGACCGGCAACCGTCGTGGCCGCGGTCGCGATCCTGGTCGCGACGGCCGGCGTCGCCCGCGCGCAGTCGGCCGGCGACGACGCGCCCTGGGAGCCGCCCCGGACGGCTGACGGACAGCCCGACGTCTCGGGCGTCTGGACGAACTTCGATCCGACGCCGTTCGAGGCGCCCGACGACGTCGACCTGGAGCGGCTCGCGCCGCTGGCGGCGTGGTTCCCCGGCAGCAACCGGCCGCAGCGGGCGCCGGCGATGCCGGATCCCGAGGCGCGCAGACGGCCGCCGCAGGGACCCTGGGGCGACGGTCCGGGCAGCGCCCCGCGCAACGAGCGCCGCCGGTCCATGGTCGTCGACCCGCCGAACGGCCGCATCCCGGTGCGGGATCACGCCCGGGCGACGCGCGACTACAACCTGGTCCACCTGACCGACTCCTACCTGAACCACACGCCGTGGGAGCGGTGCATCACCCGCGGCGTGCCCGGCGGCATCTTCCCGCCCGGCTACGGCGCCGGCTACCGCATCCTGCAGTCGCCGGGCTACGTGGTCATCCTCTACGAAATGATCCACGAGGCGCGGGTCATCCCGATCGACGGGCGACCGTTGCCGCCGGGCAGCGTCCGGATGTGGAACGGGGCGTCGCGCGGCCGCTGGGAGGGGAACACCCTGGTGGTCGAGGTGGGCAACTACAATTCCAAGGGCGCGATCGCGACGAACATCGCGACGCGGGGCGCCCGCGGCCTGCCGCGTACGGAGGATCTGCGGGTCGTGGAGCGGTTCACCATCGCCGGTCCGGACACCCTGGAGTACGAGGTCACGATCGAGGATCCGGCCATCTACACCGACACCTGGAAGGTGGCGATGCCGCTCAACCGCGACACCACCTACGACCTCTTCGAGTACGCCTGTCACGAGGGCAACTACGGCCTCGCGAACAGTCTGAGCGCCGGCCGGGCGGAGGACCGCGAGGCGGCTGCGCAGGGCAGGTGACGGGAACGGAGTGACCGGTACGCGCCGCCGCGGTCCAAGGTGCGCGGGCCACGGCGGCCGGCCGGGTACGAACGGCAGGCAGGGTCGCCCGCCGCGAGGGCGACCGGGAGCGGAGGCAGATGACGTTCAAGGCGCGGTGCGAACGGAATCACCGGCGTGCGGCGGCCCCGCGCCGAAGCGGACGGCGCTCGGCCGCGGTCTGGATGGTCGCCGCCGCGCTGGCCGGCGGGATCGTGGGCGGGTCTTCCGCGGCGGCGCAGGCCGCGGGCGGCCCGGCGGCAGGAACGCCGCAAGCGGCGGGAGGGGCCGCCGCCGGGCCGCCGCACGCTGCGGGTGCACCGCCGGCCGGAGCGCAAGCCGTTGCCGACCGCACCGCGGCGCCGCGCCGGATGTTCCGGCGGTACTGCACCGGTTGTCACAACGACCGTCTGCGGACCGCCGATCTGTCGATCGCCGGCCTCGACCTCCGGAACCTGTCGGCCGACGCGGAGACGTGGGAGAAGGTGGTGACCCGGCTGCGGGCCGGCTCGATGCCGCCGCCCGGACGCCCGAGGCCGGACAACGCGACCTACCGGCGCGTGGCGGGCTGGCTGGAGTCCGAGCTCGACCGCGCCTGGGCGGCCGATCCCTACCCGGGACGGATCAACGCCATCCACCGCATCAACCGCACGGAGTACCGCAACGCCGTCCGCGACCTGTTCGCGCTCGACGTCGACGTCGAGTCGTTGCTGCCGGGCGACGAGACCGCCGACGGCAGCTTCGACAACTTCGCGGACGTCCTCGGGCTGTCGACCGCGCACATCGAGCGCTATCTGTCCGTCGCGCGGCAGGTGACCCGCCTGGCGACGGGATTGCCGCCGCCCAGCCCCGGCGCCGACACGTTCGAGATCTCGATCCACGTCGTGCAGGACACGCGGCAGGGAGACGATCTGCCGCTGGGGTCGCGCGGCGGGGTCGCCGTTCCGTACCAGTTCCCGGTCGACGGGGTGTACCGCGTCAAGGTGCTGCTGCGCCGCCAGTACCAGGACTACCTGATGGGGATGGGCTGGCCGCAGTGGCTCGACGTCCGGGTGGACGGCCGGCTGGTGAAGCGCTTCACGGTGGGCGGCAACGTGCCGGGCCGGCCGGTGGCGGCCAGCTACGCCGGCGACGGCGAACCCGGTTTCGCCGGCGCCGTGGAGTGGGAAGAGTTCATGCAGCGGACCGGCGACGCGAACCTCGAAGTGGACGTGCCGGTCGAGGCCGGGCCGCACGTCGTCGGGGTGTCGTTCGTCCGCCAGTTGTGGGAGCCGGAGGGACTGCCCCAGCCGCTGCAGCGCGGCCGCGTGCTGACGAACGACCAGATCTACATGGGCTATGCCGCGGTCCGCTCGGTCGAGATCGGCGGGCCGTACCGGATGGCCGACACGGTGAGCGAGACGCCGAGCCGGCGGGTCATCTTCACCTGCGAGCCGCGCAGCGCTGACGAGGAGCGCGCGTGCGCCACCGAGATACTGTCGTCGATCGCCCGGCGCGCGTTCCGCCGGCCGGTGACGAACGCCGACGTCGACTCCCTGCTCCGGTTCTTCGAGGAGGGCCGTGCGGCGGGCAGCTTCGAGGCGGGCATCCAGTTCGCGCTCGAGCGGATCCTGGTCGACCCCGACTTCCTGCTGCGCGTCTACCGCGATCCGATCGACCTGGATCGGACGACGTATGCGCTGAGCGACCTGGAGCTGGCGTCGCGCCTGTCGTTCTTCCTCTGGAGCAGCATTCCGGACGAGAAGCTCCTGCGCCTCGCCGAGGAGGGCCGCCTGAACGACCCCGCCGTCCTCGACCGGCAGGTGCGGCGGATGCTCGCCGATCCGCGCGCCGCGGCCGCCATCGTCGAGGACTTCGCGGCGCAGTGGCTGAACCTGCGGCGCGTCGGCGAGGTCGTCGTCGATCCGGTGCGGTATCCGCACTACGACGAGAGCCTGCTCGAGGCGTTCGAAGAGGAGGTCGTCCGCTTCGTGGCGAGCACGCTGACCGAGGACCGCAGCGTGCACGATCTGCTCGACGCCGACTATACCTTCGTCAACGAGCGGCTCGCGCGCCACTACGGCCTGCCGGGCATCTACGGCAACCGGTTCCGGCGGGTGACGTTCCCGAACACCGAGCAGCGCGGCGGGCTGCTGGCGGCCGGCGCGCTGCTGGCCACGACGTCGTACCCGGACCGAACCTCGCCGGTACTGCGCGGGAAGTGGCTGGTCGACAACATCTTCGGTCTGCCGGTGCCGGCGCCGCCGGCCGGCGTCGACACCGACCTCGAGGAGACGCCGGGCGCGGTCCCGGCGACGATGCGGGAGCGTCTCGCACGCCATCGGGAGAGCCCGACCTGCGCGAGCTGCCACGCGGTGATCGATCCGCTCGGCTTCGCCCTGGAGAACTTCGACGTGATCGGCGGCTGGCGCGATGTCGACGAGCAGGGCCGGCCCATCGACAGCGTCGGCACCACGAGCGGCGGGGTGGCGCTCGACGGACTGCCGGGCCTGCGCGCGCTGCTCCTCGACGATCCGGAACAGTTCCCGCGGACCCTGACCGAGAAACTCCTGGCCTACGCCCTCGGGCGGCGCCTGGAGCACTACGACCGGCCCGCGGTGCGGCAGATCGTGCGCGACGCGGCGGCGTCGGAGTATCGTTGGTCGGCGATCATCACCGGCATCGTGCGGAGCCCGCAGTTCACCATGCGGGCCGCGCCCGGTCCGGCGGCGAACTAGAGTCTGCGCCTCCGGCGCCGGACGAGGCCAGGCCGAACCCGGAGCCAGCGCCGCGGAGAACGGTGCCGGCGCGGGCGACGCGGAACGGGAGCAGGCGCCTGGCGGCGTGCCGGGCCATGGATCGGGGACCGAGCGCAACCGCATGAGGAGACGGCGGACATGACCTTGATCGACAAGTCGTTGCCACGACGGACCGTTCTCAGAGGCATCGGTGCGACCCTCGCGCTGCCGTTCCTCGACGCGATGGCCCCGGCCGTGTCCACCGCTCGGGCCGCCGCGAAGCCGGCGCCTCGCTTCCAGGCGTTCTACGTCCCGAACGGGATGGCGATGCCCTACTGGACGCCGAAGGGGGAGGGGACCGACTTCGAGCTGTCGCCCATCCTCGAGCCGCTCGCCCCTTTCCGCGACCAGATGATCGTGCTCTCGGGGCTCAACGCGAGCTGGAACTACATCCATGCCGGTGCGTCCGGGTCGTTCCTGACCGGCATGACGCAAGGCGGCCGCAACGAGACCGAGATCCTCGGCGAGGTCTCCATGGATCAGTTGCTGGCCCGGCACTTCGCCCGCGAGACCCAGGTTGCCTCGCTCGCCGTCGCCATGGACCGGCCGAACAACGCCGGCGCCTGCACCGGCAACCTGAGCTGCGTCTACACGCACACCATCTCGTGGCGCAGCAAGACGCAGCCGCTGCCGATGGAATGGAACCCGCGCGCCGTCTTCGAGACCCTCTTCGGCGACAGCGGCAGCACCGACCGCGAGGCGCGCCAGGCCCGGATGCGCCAGCACAAGAGCCTGCTCGACGCGGTGACCGGCAAGCTCGCCGACCTGAAGCGCGAGCTGGGGATACACGACCAGGTGAAGCTGGACGAGTACACCGAATCGGTCCGCGACGTCGAGCGGCGGATCCAGCGGGCGGAGGAGCAGAGCGACCTCGAACTGCCGGAGATGCGGCAGCCGCAGGGCGCGCCGCCGGCCTTCGAGGACCACCTGGAGCTGATGCTCGACCTGCAGCTCCTGGCGTTCCAGTCGGACCTGACGCGCGTCGTCACGTTCATGATCGGCAAGGAGCAGAGTGCGCGCCCCTACCCGCAGATCGGGGTCCCGGAGGCGCACCACCCGCTCTCGCACCACAATAACCTGCCGGAGCTGGTCGCCCACATGTCGAAGATCAACCGCTACCACGCGGAGCTGTTCTCGAAGTACGTGGCGAAGCTGCGGGCGACCCCGGACGGCGACGGCACGCTGCTCGACCACACGACCATCATGTACGGCACGGGCCTCTCCAACAGCACCCGCCACTCCGGCGACAACCTGCCGATCATGCTGGTCGGCGGCGGCGCCGGCCGGCTGCCGAGCGGGCGGCACATCCGCTACGGGAACGATCCGTCGCTGGCCAACCTGCTGGTCACGCTGATGGACAAGATGGACGTGCCGGTCGACCGGGTCGGCGGCAGCACCGGGCGGTTGCCGCTGGATACGCTGGCCGACCTGTAGTGGGCGGCGGTCCGGAGGAGGAGCGATGCGCACGAGACCGTCCGTCGGCGGTAGCCTCCCGTCGGAAGCGGCCATGCAGCGGGCAGCCGGACGTCGTGCGCGCCGCTGGTCGGCCATCGGCGCCGCCTTCGTATTCGGTGCGATCCTCCTGCTCCTGCTGCCGGCGGGTGCGGGTGCGCAGGTCATCGAGCCGGCGCCGGCCGGCGTGGCGGATTCCGACAGCGCGCCGGGCCTGATCGATGCGGCCAGGGCGGGCGACGCCGCCCGGGTCCGGGCGCTGCTGCAGGCCGGCGCCGATGCCGGCGCGGCCGAGCTGGACGGATCGACCGCGCTCCTCTGGGCGAGCCACCGCGACGACGTCGAGAGCGTCCGGCTGCTCATCGAGGCGGGCGCCGACGTGAGCGCCGGCAACGACCTGGGCGCGACCCCGCTCTGGGCGGCCAGCGAAAACGGCAGCGTCGCCGTCGTGCGCCTGCTGCTGGAGGCCGGCGCCGACCCGAACCGCGAGCTGCTGAGCGGCGAGACGCCGGTCATGGTGGCGGCCCGCGCAGGGAGCGCGGCGGTGGTTCGGCAACTGGCCGCGGCCGGCGCCGACCTCGACCGGCAGGGTTCCCGCGGTCAGACGGCCCTCATGTGGGCGGCGGCGCAGCGCCATCCGGCAGTGGTCGAGGCGCTGCTGGAGGCCGGTGCGGACCTGAGCATTCGGTCGGACGTCTGGACGCAGGTCATGGCGGTGCCGCCGCACAGCCGGCCGGAGTACAACCGCGAGATTCCCCACGGCGGCAACACCGCGCTGCTCTTCGCCGTCCGCGCCGGCGATTTACCGTCGGCAAGGATCCTGGTCGCGGCGGGCGCCGACGTCGACGACGCGGACGCCTGGGGTGTCAGCGCGGCGGTGCTCGCCGCCCACGGCGGGCATGGCGAACTGCTCGAGTTCCTCCTCGACCACGGGGCCGACCCGAACGCGGCGGGTGCCGGCTTCGCGGCGCTGCACGACGCGGTGATGCGCAACGACGTCCGGATGGTTGCGGCGCTGCTCGCACACGGGGCCGATCCCGACCAGCCCCTGCTGACGTGGACCCCGACCCGCCGCGCGTCCCGCGACCACCACTACCCGCCGCCGTTCGTCGGCGCCAGCCCCTTCTGGCTCGCCGCCCGGTTCGCGCGCATCGACCTGATGCGGATGCTCGCCGATCACGGCGCCGACCCGCACTTCGTGCACGAGGTCGACTACATCGTCGACGGCCGCATGCAGTGGCAGACGGAGCGCACCACGACGCTGATGGCGGCGTTCGGGATGGGTGGCCGCCGCGCCCGGCCCTGGGTGCCGTACAGCGGCGCTGGCACCGCCGAGTTCCGGACCCTCGAGGCGGTCATGCTCGCCGTCGAGCTCGGCGTCGACGTCAACGCGATGGACGCCACGGGGCGCACCGTGCTCGACGAGGCCGAGGCGCTGCAGTACGAGAGCGTCGTCGAGTATCTGGTCGAAGTCGGTGCCGAGCCCGGGGCCAACTAGCCCAAACAGCCCGTCAATCGTCGCCCGCAGCTTTGCTTGCCGCCCACCAAGCGTCAGCAGTGCCCGCAGCTTCGCTTGCCGCATCCCGGCCAGCGTGCCGTTTGCCACCACCCGAGCGTGGACCAACGTCGAGATTCCGCTGGCGCGCTTTCCGGTGGCGTCCCCGGGTCTCATCGGCGGCTTGGCGTTCGTGGCGCTGGCGCCTCCCGCGGGCATCTATTGGTTCGAGCTCGACGACGTGGAGATTCGGTAGCAACGGCAGAGCGGCATCAATGCCTCGCCCGCCGCCGTCGTCTCCGCGCGGGCCATGGAGCTGGCGCGGGCCGGCCGCGACGTCATCGTCTTGTCGGCGGGAGAGCCGGACTTCGACACGCCTGCACGCGCATTCAGCACGCGTGCGCGGCTGCCTCTTCAATCAAGTTGCCGTAGTAGCCCATCTGCGGGCGCATGGCCGCGGACTCAGCGCTCCCATGTCACGCAGTCCCGGCGATCCGCCGAACTGTGCGATGAGGTCGTCGTGCATGGAGAGGATCTCTTCGATTGTCGGGAAGCTGCGGCTCATTTGGCCAGCAGCTCGGCCAGGAGCCGGTTTCGCTCGACGCTCGCCCGGTAGTGCGCCATCACCTCGGGGCGGACCTTCCGCCGGGCCCTGTTTTCGATGTAGCAGGTCATGGCCTCCTCCAGCACGGACTGGAAGTGGCGGCCATCGCTGCGGGCAATTTCGCGCATCGCCGTGAGCAGCTCCGGCGCGACCTGGCTGGAGAACTTCTCTCGCGCCGGCATGGCGCATTCTCTCCTGTTGCGGACGGTTCCTGTCTTGCCCGGCTCACACGATCGTAACGACAACAGACTGAATCTTCAAGATGGATCCTGATACTCCCGTTGCCCGGTTACAGGCCCTCCGCTGCGCCGGAGCCGTCGAGGTGACCGTCCATGGTCCAATGACGGCGTGACGGGGTCGGCCGCCGAGGCGCAGCGGGTGCCGTCGTGGCAGGGGGTCGGCCTGGGCGACGGGCTCGTTCGGGCAGCGAGCCGGCTCGCAACGGGGCCGTTCCGGCCGCCGGCGGTGAATGGGCCGGCGTCGCGCGCGGGGAGCAGCGCGCCGTGAAGCCGCCTCACGGCAGCGTGTACGTCAGCAGCGTGGTGCCCGCCGCCACCGCGACGTACTGCTTGCCGTCCTTCCCCAGGTAGGTGATCGGGTTCGCGCCGCTGATCATCTGCTCGGTCTCGACGCTCCACAGCTCGCGCCCGGTCTTCGTCTCGTAGGCGCGGAACCGCCGGTCGCTGGCCCCTCCGATGAAGAGCACGCCTCCCGCGGTGGAGGTCGGCCCGCCCTTCTGCGAGTTGGGGGCGCCGGTGTTCACGCCGGGAGGGGCGCCCTCGACCGTGCCGAACGGGATCGTCCAGGCGATCTCGCCGCGGTTGACGTCCACGGCGACCAGCCTCGACCAGGGCGGCTGCCAGCAGGGCCAGCCGTTGACGGACGGCCGGGTGACGACGTGCCAGTAGATCCTGCGCGACTCGGGAGGACCCGCATAGCCGCGGCGGTCCGGATCGTCCTCCACCTTGACGAGCCGGCTGATATGGCCGGTGTCGGCGTAGTTGATGATGTAGTACCCGAGGCTCGGATCGAAGGTCCCGCCGGTGAATTCCGTCCCGCCGCCGGTCGACGGAAACACGAGTGCGCCCTCCTCGGAGGGCGGCGTGTAGGGGCCGCGGTTGCGCCCGCCGTCGAAGCGCATCAACAGCTCGCGGCACGCGGCCGTGTGCTCCGGCGTCACCGTCGCGATGTCGTCCATCGTGAAGCGGATGCGTCCGAAGGGCGGCGGCTTCACCGGGAACGGCTGCGTCGGCGAGTAGTACTCCCCGGGGAGGTTCCCGGCGGGCACGGGGCGCTCTTCGATTTCGTAGATCGGCTGGCCGGTGATCCGGTCGAAGATGAACAGCACCGGGTACTTCGTCATGACGCCGACGGCCGGAATCGTCTCGCCGTCCCGCTCGACGTCGAACAGGATCGGCGGCACCGGCATGTCCAGGTCCCACAGGTCGTGATGGACCGCCTGGAAGTGCCACAGCCGCTCCCCCGTCAGGGCATCGACGGCGACGATAGAGTCCGAAAAGAGATTGTCCCCGGGGCGGTCGATGCCGTAGAAGTCGTTGTGGGCCGAACCCAGCGGCATGTACAGGATGCCGCGCTCGGCGTCGATGGTGAAGAACGACCACGTGTTGGCGCCGCTGACGTTGCGCCACGAGTCGTCGAGCCAAGTCTCGTTGCCGAACTCGCCCGGATGCGGTACGGTGTGGAACGTCCAGACGAGCTCGCCCGTCCGCAGATCCCACGCGCGCACGTCGCCCGCCGGTCCCTTCGATCCCGTCTCGTCCGCGTTGTGGACACCGGTGAACACGAGGTGCTTCCAGACGGCCACCCCGGACGAGATCCCGTAGTGCATGTTCGGGAAGCCGTTCATCACCTCCGGGGTCTTCAGGTCGACGAAACCGTCGTTGCCGAACCGCGGGTTGGGGATGCCGGTCGCGGCGTTCAGCGAGATCAGCTCGCCCTCCTCGGTGCCGAACACGATCTGCGGGGGCGTTCGGTCGTCGCCCTCCCAGTACGCCAGTCCCCGCATCGAACCGCCCGTCCAGTGCAACTGGTGCTCCGGTGAATTCCAGTCGCCGGGCGCCGTGTACTCCCAGATGACGTCACCGGTCTCCGGCTCCAGCGCCACCACGCGGTAGTACGGGAACGACAGATACAGGACGCCGTCGACCAGGAGCGGAGTCGACTGGCTCGGCCGCGACGGCACGCTTCGTCATTTCGTACCGCCACGCCGGCACCAGGGTCGAGACGTTGTCGACGTCGATCTGCGTCAGCGGCGAGTGGCGCTGGTTGCCGGGGTCGCGGCCCCAGTGCCGCCAGTCGTCCTGCGCGTGCAGCGGCTGAACGGCGAGAATCGTCGCCACCAGTACGGGGAAAACCACCAGCGGCCAACGCGGATGCCGGGCCGCTCGATCACGTGTCGCCGGGAAACTTGCAGCCATGGGTCGAGGTAGCCTCCACGAGCATTGGCCTCGTCCGCCCCGGTCACGGCGAGGCTGTCCGGTCTTGACGGGATGCTCAATCTACGCGTTTTCGGACCGCGACTCAAGGCTGGATCAATCGGCCGGCCGTAGCCGGCCCTCGACATACTTGTGCAGCACGCTGGAAATCAGGGTCTGGTAGGGGATGCCTTCCGACAGAGCTCGTTTTCTCAGGGCGTCCAGGTCGCGGCTGGAGATCCTCACGTTCACTCGCCGATCCTTGCGGAACGTCGCGGCTGCGTACTCCCGGTGCGCTTTCATGATCGCGGACCGGTTGGGCGGGGACTGCAGCGTACCGGCCTCGAAGGCCTTGACGATCTCCCGTTCCTCCCTGGTCAGTTGCGCCATCGTGTCTCTCCCAGGTACCGTCTCGTAGCCGCTCTACTCGGGGTGATGGTCTTGAGGAACACCTCGGCCTCCGATTCCACGAACGGGACGAGATACGCATAGCCGTCGACGACGACCACGGAGATCTGCTGCCCGGGATACCTCTCCTGGTTCGGATGGTCGAAGACATCGACCTCGTCCCCGTTCTCGATGTGAAAAACCACCTCTTCGAAGGAAATGTTCCGCTCCCGCTTCAACCGATCGTTCTTTGCCGGATCCCAGTTGAAGCCCTTCATGGTGAAGCCTAGCAGATTGTACGCCTAATGTCATCTTCCTGTGGCGCCGATCACGTGCTGGTCGACAGGCGGTGAGATGGCGACGTACTGCCGGCCGCTGACCATGCAGGTCATCGGCGACGCCTTCCAGTCCTGGTTGATCTGCACGTGCCAGAGCGGTTCGCCGCTGTGGGCGTCCAGCGCCGCAAACGCGCCGCTGTCCTCGCCGAAGAAGACGAGGTTGCCCTCGGTCGACCTTGACGAGGTGCGGCGCGCGCCGCAGTCGGACTGGCCCGGACCAGCCGACCTCCGCGAGCATCCGGCTGCTGAACGTCGACGTCCACTTCACCTGCGCGGCGTAGCGCGGGCCGTGCTTCCCGAGGCCGCGGCTCTCGCTGACCGTCTCGACGTCCTCGCCCGCGGTATGGTTGTGGCCGGTGAGCTTGTTGTTGCGGTCGTGTACCACACACCGAGAATTTGTTGTTCGCCGTTCCCTGAATGGTGAATCGCAGGTTGTTGCCGTGGACCTGCCGATCGTCGATGCTCGGCGACCCGTCGCGGTAGAAGCTGTCGAGCACGACCCGGTCGCGTCTGCCAGCTCCGGCCCGTGGGGGATGGCGTCGATGACATCGCGGGGGGAGGACACGTCGAGGCAGCGGAGTCGAGCCGAAAGTCAAGCGCGGCCGGCGGGAAGCGCAGTCCATGCCCGCGCCGCAAACGGACCATGCTGGTGGCGACCGGTCCGGGCTTCGTCGACGACGAGGCGGGAGCGCGTTCCCGGGCTTCGGCATCTACGACTGGGCTGCTCCGCAGCTGGCGGGAAGGACCGGCGGCGCCGGGGTTTCAGGCCCGCATGCGCTACAAGGTCAGAGCCGCGATCAACGAATGGGATCCGCTGCGGCTGTACCCTGGTTCCGCGCCCGACACCGTGGTCGACGAGTTTCGTCCGACGTACGAGGAAGACGGCGACCTGGAACGGAAGTCCGGGGACGATGCCGACACGCCGGGTAGCGGACCGTTACGCCTGTTGCGCGAGCTGCGGTCTCGTGCCCGCGGGTGAGTTGACCGACGTCGCGTCGAGCCGGGAGGCTACGGCGTCGCGCGGATCCGCCGGGCGCGCGCTTCCAGCGGGCCGGCCTCGGCTCCCCGGTTCGTGGCCCGCAGCAGGCCGGCGTACTCCTCCAGGATCTCGGCCAGCCGCACGTTGTCCGGCTCGAGAGCGAGCTCGAGCACGGCCAGAGCGCGTTCGTAGAGCGGTTCGGCCTCGGCGTGCAGCCCCTGGTGGTAGTAGACGGACGCCAGTGCGGCGAGGTTGTCGGCGAGCTCGGGATGCGCCCATCCGAGCGCCGGCTCCATGATCGCGACGGCGCGTTCGTACCGCGGCTCCGCCTCGGTGTAGATCCCCTGTTCCGCGTAGAACGCGGCGACCCCGCCGAGATGGGCGGCCAGATCGAGGTGGTGGGGGCCGAGGGCCGCTTCGATGACCTCGGTCGCCTGCCGGTAGAGCACCTCGGCTTCCGCATGGCGCTCTTCCGCGACACAAATCTCCGCAAGGTCGTTCAGAGTCATCGCCCGCCGCAGGTCGTCCGCGGGAAAGGCCGCCGCGTAGTCGGCCGCCACCAGGAGCAGCTCCTCGGCTTCGCGGTAGCGGCCGTCCTGGCGGGCGTGGTAGGCGGCCTCCATGTAGTCCTCCCACTGCAGCCCGCCGCACGCCGTGGGACCGAACTGGAAGAGGAGGATGACGAGGGCGACGCCCCAGGCGACGGGGTGTCCGGCGTGCCGGTCGACTGTCATGTCCTGCATGCGGAACGATGTCTTCGGTGCGGCGGCGGGCCGACGAACGAGGTCTCGGCTGACCGCAGCGCGTTCGCCGTAGCCGATGCCGGCCACCTGCAATTATAGGCAGGGAGCCGGACAGTGGCGTCGCCGGAATCGCCGAGTGTCGTCGAACGGATCGGCGCCCTGACCCCGGGGCTCGGGCCGGGTGTATCCGCGGAACAGGCAGCGGCGGAGGCCGGCAGCATCCTGCAAGGGAACGCCGATGCGTTCGCGGCGTTGGTCGGCGGGAGCAGGCAGCGCGGCGTTCGCGTGGTTCCGCTGCTGGAGCAGATGGTCGGCGAGTACCGGCCGGCGCTGTCGATACTGACCGTGGTGACGGTGCTCGTGTTGCTGGTCGCCTGCCTGAACGCGGCGGGTCTGCTTCTGGCGCGCGGGGTGGCGCGACGTCGGATGCTCGCCATCAGCGCGGCGCTGGGCGCGAGCCGAAGCCGACTCGTACGGCAGCTCCTGACCGAGAGCACGGTACTGAGCTTGGGCGGAGGGGCGTTGGGCCTGGCTGCGGCAGCCGTCTTTCTGCGTGCCGTGCCTGCACTCGCTCCGGGCGCTGTCGCACGCCTGGACGAGGTGAGAATCGACGGGGTCGCGTTCGCCTTCACCGCCGGGCTGTCGGTAGTGGTCGGGTTGCTGTGTGGAGCGGGGGCGGTGTTCCAATGGTCGCAGCTCCACTTGGTGCGCACGCTCAACGGCGGGAACGCACAGTCTGCCGGCGGTTCCGGGTTGCTGCGGACGCATCGGGTGCGCACGACGTTATCGACGATACAGGTCGCCGTGGCGGTCGTGCTGCTGGTCGGCGCGGGGCTGCTGGTGCGCAGCTTCGTGCTGCTTCTCACCTTCGACCGCGGCTTCGATCCCGCCAGCGTAGTGGCGGTGACGGTCACGAATCCGCTGGGGATGGCACCACACGAAATATCGACGCAACAGTCCCGGGTGACGGCGGAGCACCAGCGACTTCAGGAACGCCTTTTCGATGAGGTGGCGGCACGGCTGGGGTCGCTCCCGGATGTCGAGGCGGTCGGGTTGTCGCGGCACCTGCCCTTCGGACGCAACCGGCCCGCGAACTCTTCGGCAGCCGGCCGGCGGTCGGCCAGCGGGTGATCGTGGGCGTTGGCGAACCCTGGGAGGTCGTCGGCGTCGTGGGAGACATCGTATACGGAGGGCTCGACCTGACGGGAGAGGTGCAGGCCGAAGCGTACTTCCCATTGGCGCAGGCCACCGAGAGGTTCTTCGGCTTCAGCCAGGGGATAGGGGTCGTGGTCCGGACAGCCGGTGACGCACTGACCGTGGTTCCGTTTCTCCGTGAAGCGATAGCGGCAGCGAACCCGCAGGCGACGGTCCGCGAGGTGACGACGATGGAGGCGCGACTGTTGACTGCAGTCGCGCACCCGCGCCTCGGCTTCCGCGATCTGTTCCGGCGTCATACGCCTGGCCACGAAGTCGCGCACCTCGCGGGCTCCCCCGATGCCGCGCCCGAACGCGCCCAGGGTCAGCCACGTGTACGCGGAAACATCCTCTTAACCCTCGCCGAGTCGGGCGCGAGCCGCCGGTACTCATCGTCCGCCAGTACGAACCAGTCGATCTGTCGATCGTGGACCCGCCAGACGACGTACTCGCGAACGCCGTTGCGTCGGCAGCCTGGACGTGACCACGTCGCTCGATGCGGCGGAGGCGGCGACAAACGAGGCGCTCACGTTCCGTCTCGACGTGCCCGGCGCGGGCAACCTGCGCACGCTGCCCGACCCGGAAGTGGCGTTTCCGCGTGATGTCGAGGACCGTCGCGGCCGTCAGGCGGGCGGCGTCGTGCCGATCACTTCGAGCAGTTCGGCGACGACCGCAACGGAGTCCTCGTCGTCGGCGGTCAGTTCGATCGGCGCGAAATCGGGATTGGTCGGTTCGAGCACGATCCTGACGTGCCGCCACCCGTTCGCGTCGGTTGCCTTCTCGCTCCGATAGCGTTTCACGGTGAAGCGCTGGCCGGTGTCGGGATCGACCGCATCGCGCAACTGCACGAGCACGGTCCGTCCCTGACGCGCGCCGGTGACGGGGCCCGCGAAGAGGCAGTAGGAGCCGTCCGGGATGCGGGGCTCCATCGAGCGTCCGACGACCTGCGCCACGAACGTGCCGGGCCGCAACGGTCTGGCCGTATCGACCTCCACCCGTTCCCACTCGGACTCGTCGGGGACGGTATGGGGATCGCCGAAGGCGCCCGCCGCAGCCGCCAGGGGAATCAGCGGCACGCAGGCGTCCTTGCGCGCGTCGGTCCGTGCGCCGACCAGTCGCAGGCGGGGCCGCGGGGTGGTTTCGTCACCCTGCGCCGCCTCGCGGAACCACGAACGGTCCGCCCGCACCCGGCGCCGGACGTCCGGCAGGCTCAGGTAGCCGGCGAGCCGCCGGAAGTGACGCACCATCGCCTCCTCGTCGTCGAGCTCGTGGGCGGTGATCTCGACCACCTCGTAGCCGCGGTTGCGCAGCCAGGTCCGGACGTCGCGGTCCCGCTCGGCCGTCTCCGGGTTCCCGTGCAGACGCGCGCTCAACCCGTCCAGGTAGATGCACACCCCTTCGTCCGCGTCGTGGTCCTCGGCGCGATAGACGACGTCCGGCGTCGTCGTGCCCAGCGTGCGGTCCAGACGGATCTGCTCGCCCCGCACGCCGTCGCCGAACCCGGCCGCGAGCAGCAGGTGACGCAGCTTGACCTCGGCGTCGTTGACCGGCGCCGCCTGCTCCCCGGACGGGGCGTCCGGCTGCTGCCGCGGGACGTCGTGGTCGAACGAGAGCCGCCGTCCCCAGGCATCGATCCGCTCGCGGGCCGCCGCACGATCGAGATGGCGGTGATACCAGGCGTTGCGGAACGTCTGCAGGCAGTCGATGCAGGACGACGCGCAGCGGCCGGGGCAGGCGCCGGCGACCTCGCGGGCCACCTGGACGACCTCCCCGAAGCGTTCGCACAACTGGTCGAGCAGGCCCGATCCGCCGGGCATCGGATCCCACAGCAGCGCGTCCACCTCCTCGCGGTCGACGTGGCCGACGACGAGGATCTGCAGGTCGTCCAGGTGCATGTCGAGCACCCGCGCCGCGCCGATCCGCAACGCTTCCAGCACGCTGTACGCGGTCGCGGCGCCGTCGCACGCGGACAGCGAGAACACGTCCGCGGTCACGTCGGCGTGGAACCCGACGCCCTCCGGGGCGCGCCCGCAACGGTCGCCGTGCGCGGTGCGGAAGCTCTCGCGTTGCCGCTCGGAGGAGAGCGGCGACACGCTCTGGCCGCAGACGGTGCAGACGGGGTAGCCGAGTTCGCCGCGCGTCTCCATGCCGCCGGCGACGCCCACGTTGACGAGGCGCAGGCGTACGCCCCGCCGGAGCTGCACGGGTTGCGGTCCCCAGCGCAACGCCCGTCCGCCGCTGTGCCGGCCGAGCTCCGTCCCGTAGATGGCGACGCCCAACTGGAAGCGCAGGTCTTCTTCGTCGGAGATGTGCGACGTGTGGATCAGGTCCGTGTCGCAGACCGCCATCGTCCGCAGCCGCGTCCCGCCCAGGGAGGATGCCTCGCCGCGTCGGGTCGGCCTGACCGCCTGGCGTTCCGCGGAGACCTCGTAGATCGGCATGTCGGCCTCGTCTCCGCCGGGCGCCCGCGACCCGGCCCCGGGCGCCCCGCGGTGGAAGCGTCGGGCCACGAAGCGGTGGCCGTTGGCGTAGATGAGGTTGCCGGGCACGTATTCGCGGAGCGCCGTCGCGGGCGGGCGCGGCAGACGGAAGTCCATCGCCCCGGCGCGCCAGAACGGGATCTCCGCCCAGCCGACGATCGAGCCGACCTCGAGGCCGTAGCCGGGCAGGAATCCTTCTGCGGCCAGGACGCTGAACGTGTTGGCGTCGTCGTGGCCTTCCGCCTGCCGGCGGGACCGCCGCTCCGTTCCCTTGAGCCGCTTCACCAGCCTGTCGCACCGGCGGAACAACGCCTCGTCGTCCGGTTCGAGCGTCCCGTGTCGTTCGCGCAGGGCGTTCAGGCGGGCGATCTGCCCCATCGCCCACTGCAGGCGGCGCCGCAGGCGGGCGACGACCGCTTCCAGGTCGTCGGTGAACGCCTCGACGCGGGCGCGCAGCGCCGCGGAATCCGTGACGCCGGCGTCGGCGTCCGGCCAGCCCTGCTGGAACACGCGCTCCACGCGGGCGGTCAGGTCCCCGGCGTGGCGCCGCACGAGATCGCGCAGCGGGTCGAAGTCGAACGGACCTTTCTCCGCCGTCCGCGATGCGCCGCGGGCGCCCCGGACCTCGCCGTCCGCGAACAGGTACGGCTCCACCTGCCGCGGCAGGCAGCGGTGCAGCACGTCCCGAACCGCGTCCCGTTCGGCCTCCGGCCGGGCGGCGTCGCGCCCGTAGCCGTGCAGCGCGCCGATGATCGTCGCGTGCACGTGCTTGGCGATCATCACGTCGTTGCGCAGGTTGAAGGCGGGCGGATCGATCCGTCCCGCCAGCAGCTTGAGCGGCTCGGCGAAGTAGGCGCGGTCGTGGGAGACGGGCCGGCAGTAGGTCAGATCCACCGCCATGCGGTGGCGCCGGCCGGCGCGGCCGGCCCGCTGCCGGTAGTTGGCGGGCAGCGGCGGCACGTTGCGCATCAGCACCGAGTCGAGGCGGCCGATGTCGATGCCGAGCTCCAGCGTCGGCGTGCACACCAGGCAGTTCACCGCATCCGACGCGCCCTTGAACAGGTTCTCCAGCCGTTCGCGCTCGTCGGCCGGCACCATCGCGGTGTGCTCCTCGGGGCGCAGCATCGAGTAGGCGCCGTCGAGGAGCTGCAGATCGTAGTTGTCCTCGTCCTCCTGCTCCCACTCGAGGACGCCGTCGCAGCGCCAGGCGGGGCAGCGGTCGTGCGGAGCCTCGCGGGTGGTGGCGCGCCGGCAGCTCCGGCACCGCCACACCCCCCGGTTGCGACAGAGCCGCAGCCGGTCGGCGTTCACCTGGTGGACGCCGCTGACGTTCGGCAGGGGGCGCCCCCGCGGGCCCTTCAGGCGGACCGGCGCCAGCAGCGCGCGTTCCACCAGGAAGGCGAACAGGCTTTCGAGGAACGGCCCCGCCGCGTCGGCCGGCACGTTCCATTTCCCGGCGATCTGCCGCATCGTGGTCCGGCCGGCCTCGCTCAGCCACTGGATCACCAGCGCGGGCTTGTCGGCCGCCTCCCGGCGCAGCTTGGCGCCGGCGGGGCTGCGAAGGTTCGGCAGATATCCCTGCTGCACTTCCTGATCGCCGTCCATCCAGCCCTTCGTGAAGATCTCGTACTCGGGATCGTGCAGCGCGCGCCGGCGCCGCAGGTAGTCGAGCACGCTCGCCACGCCTTCGCGCAGGCGCGCCGGGGAGATCGCGAGCGCGTGCGCGCGCTCCTGGATCCAGGGCAGGGAGGCGTCGAGGCCGTCGTACTCCACCTTCATCCGGCCCCACGGTTCGAGCCCCAGCGCCTGCCGCGACGCCAGGGTGACCTCGCGCAGCACCTGGAACCGCAGGTACTTGCGGCGTTCCTGGTCGTGCCGCCCGCCCCGGTGCTCGCGGCGCGCCACCTGCCAGACCTCCGGAATCAGCGCCCGCGAGAGCGCCTCGTCGCCTTCGAGCCGATCGTCGAGGTGGGCGACGAGATCGCCGACGGACCGCGGGCTGTCCCGGATGCCCTCCGCCATCAGCGCCCGCAGCCGGAACCGGCGCGCGTGGTCCTTCATCCAGCCGGCCTGGAACGCCGCGTCCTGCCGGTTGTCGCAGAACACCAGCAGCCGCCGGCGGCGGGCGCGGTGCACCATGTCCTGGGCCAGCACGTGCACGTCCGCCACGTTGATGGCCCGGACGGGCCGGGCCGGCTCGCGGTAGCGGCCGCCCCGCGGCGTGCGGCCCGTCGCCCCGCACGACAGACAGCTCGTCAACCGCCCGGGGCGCTTCTCGTGCTGCCGCACGGCGTGCAACCGCACCGTGTCGCCGCGGCGGCCGCAGGCGAGGCAGCGCGGCACCGCGGCCGGGTGCGCGGCGCCGCAGCGACGGCAGAAGTGGAGCGGGGCGGTGCGGGCCGGGGACGCCGCCTCTTCCTCTTCGTTCTCGCCGATCAGGGTGTCGACCAGCACGACCCGTCCGCCGCCGTGCGCCTCTTCCTGGCGCTCCCAGCAGGAGCCCCCCGGACCGGCGGCGCCGCCCCCCGGCCGCCGTCCGGTGAAGGTGAAGTCCTTCAGGAACGCGACGTAGTAGTGCTGCCCGCAGACGGTGCAGGTGGCGACGGGAAACTGCGCGTGGCGCTCGCCGCCGGTCCCGGCCGCGCCGTCGTTCCGGCCGGCGCGCTCGCCGTCCGCCGAGCGATCACCCTCGGCGGCGCGGTCGTCTTCGGCGGCGAGCCACAGTTGCGGTCCGTCCGCGTCCTCCGGGAACGACACCACCGCCCCGCCGATACCGCGCACGAAGGCATGCACGACCGGCCGCAGCAAGGGCCGCCCGTCGCGGCGCGCCGCGGCGCCGAGGGTCAGCCAGGCGAGGATCTCGGCCTCGGTGACCGGCCGCCCGACCCGGGCCTCCAGGGCCGGGGGCAGCGCCTCCAGGGCTCTTGGCGTCGCCAAGCTTCTCGTTCAGGTGGAACACGATCTCGTTGCGCGACAGCGCCGCGTGCAGCGCCTCCGGCCAGCCGCCCGCGCCGAGATCCTCTCCGGCCAGCCCGCGATAGACTCCCCGCACGTCCTCGGCGGCCGGTGTGTCGTCTTCCAGCGCGCGCACCGCGCGGTCGAGAATCGCGGCGGCGTCTTCCGCAGGCGCCGGCGGGACGAACCGCGGCGCCGCCCACACCTCGGCCTCGTAGTCCTCGCCGACCGTCGTCACGGCGTCGGCCGCGACGCCGAAGAAACGCGCCGCGAAGTCGCGGCCCGCCTGCGGATCGCCGTGGTCGACGATGGTCGCCGAGGTCGCGACGCACGTGGTCCGGCCCGGACCGGCCCGGCAGAACGCGCGCAGGCGCCGGATCAGGCAGGCCGTCTCCGCCCCCAGCGCGCCGGTGAACGTGTGCGCTTCGTCGAACACCAGGAAATCGAGCCGGGCGCCGGCGAACAACTCGACGTCCTGCTGCCGCGTCAGCAGCAGCTCGAGCTGCTTGACGTTGGTGAGCAGAATCCGCGGCTGCCGGCCGGAGCTGCGCATGACCTCGCGCGAGCAGACCTCCTCGGCCGGATACACCGTCTCGCCGCGGCCGTCGCGCCGCGCCCGCGTCAGCCGGGCCTCGTAGTCGGCCCGCGACGACCCCGCCGGCAGCCTGACCCCGGCGACGTCCGCTTCGTGCTCGGGCGTCTTGCCGACGTACATGCCGAACGGAATCCCCGTGCCCGCCAGCAGCCCGCGCAGCCGCATGAGCTGGTCTTCCGCCAGGGCGTTCATCGGATAGACGATGACGGCGCTGACGCCCGGCGGCGCCGCGTCGTCCCGCAGGCGCAGGCAGCGGCTGACGACGGGGTAGAGGAAGCACTCCGTCTTGCCGGAGCCGGTGCCGGTGGACACCAGGGTCGTCCGGCCCGCGGCGATGGCGCGCAGGGCGCGTTCCTGGTGGCCGTAGAGGTGGGTGAGCGCCGCGGGAATCCGTTCGCGCAGATGGGGATGCAGCAGCCCTTCGCCGACCAGCGCGTCGATGGCCGCGCCCTGCCGGAACGGACGCGACAGACTGACGTACGGCCCCTTCAGCAGCGGCGACCGACGGGTCTCGTCGAGCGACAGCAGGCCGCGCATCTGCCGGTGCAGGCGGGGATCGGCGAAGGGATAGGCCGTGAGCTGGTAGCGCAGGAAGCTGCGGACGACGTGCTCGGTGTAGGCGATCGGGTTCAGCGCCATGCCGCCAGCCGTGTCGAAGTCGTCTTCATGCCGCCAGCTCGGACGGGTCGGCGGCCGTGGTGCCGTTCTTTCTCAATCGGGCGACCGCCTGACGATCGAAGCTCGCGAACACGGTTCCACCAAGTTTCTCGCCCTGGTGGGCGATGACGCCGTCGGCGAAGTCTCCACCCGCTCGCAGAGCCGCCAAGCCAGCTTCGACTGCCGGCAAGTCGGTTGAGATCGCCTCGATTGCGGTTACCGCCTCGATCGCCGCCGCGATGTCTTCGGTGCTGCGGGCGTACGTGCGCTTCAGCACCCAGGCCAGCTCGCAGAATACCGGGACCGGAACCGCAATGACGGTCGCCCGCAGGAGCAACGCCTGCGCGGCGGCGGCCTGCTGCATGTCGTCCTGCACGACCGTGCGCATCAGGACATTCGTGTCGGCGGTGATCCTCACACCTCTCCCGCCCATCCTGCGGCGGCGGCTTCGTTCAGGTCTTCGATGGAGCGCGCCGGTGTGCCCGGTTGCGCCAGCATGCCGAAGATGGTCGCCACCGACTTCCCGCGTTTTGCCCTGACCTGCATCCGTCCGTCCTTCAGCAGATCGGCGTCGACCTTGTCGCCGGGTCGCACCCCGAGATGTTCGAGTACTTCCTTGCGCAAGGTAATCTGTCCTTTGGCGGTGACGGTCAACGTGATGGACATGGCCGGCCTCCGTCGAATCGAGGTTGACGGTAAGGCATTATAGCCTTTCGTCGCACGACAAGCGGCCGCGAAGACAACCGTCGCCGGTCACCACAGCCGGCGTACGCCGTACCGGTCGAACGCTTCTTCGTTGGAGACGATCGCCAGATCGCGCGCCAGGGCCTGAGCGATGAGCAGGCGGTCGAAGGGGTCGCGGTGAGGGCCGGGCAACCGCCCGGCGCGCTCGGCGTCGGCGACGGTGATGGGCAGCTCGTCGAAGCCCTGCCCGGCGATGCCGCCACGTACGTCGCCCGCCAGCGCATCGGCTTCCGGCAGCTTGCCGAGGCGGTGCTTCGTGGCGATTTCCCATGCTGACGCGGCGCTGACCAGGATGTCGTTCTCATCGGCCGCGATGGTCTGCCGCGCGGTCTCCACCAGGCGTGGATTGCCGGCCAGCCACCAGAGGAACGCGTGGGTGTCGAGCAGGATTCGCACGACTCTACCCGCCTTCCCATAGCTTCAACTCCTCTTCCGGGAGCGGTTCGAAGAAGGCGTCCGTGATCGCGATTTTCCCTTTCATGGCGCCGAACCGCCGCTTGCCCTTCGGCTTGCACGCGACGAGCCGCGCGACCGGTGCGCCCCGGCGGGCGATGACGACCTCTTCACCCGCCTCGACCTGCGCCAGCAGGCGGGACAGTTGCGTCTTGGCTTCGTGGACGTTGACGACAGGCATGGGCTCGATCCTCCGATTTCAGCTTAGTCAGGAATCTGGTCCGATCACAAGCGCGAATGCGCGTCGCTGCATCATTCCGTGAGGCCGGCCGACGGCGCAGAAAGGCGCCCAGCGGTTGACGTTCGGTAGCGGTTGACATACGGTTGCGATCAATCGACGATACTGAAGCATGGGCGCAGCCACCGTGAATCGCGGGCTCGATCCGGAAGATGCGGCCGAGCAGACGTTCGCAGCGCATCAGCATGACGGCGCGTGGCTCGACGTCTTCACCGAGCGTCTCGATCGCCGGCGTGCCGCCGCCTCCTTGGCGCGCACGATCGAGGTCTGGAACCTGAGCCAGGCCGAGGCGGCGCGCCTCCTCGGGGTGAGCCGCCAGGCCGTCGGCAAGTGGCTGCGGCACGGCGCGCCCGCGGAGCGCGCGCGAGTCGTGGCGGATCTGGCCGCCGCCACCGATCTGCTCGTACGCTACCTCAAACGCGATCGCATCCCGGCGGTGGTGCGCCGGCCGATTCCGGCGCTGGACGGCGTCTCCCTGGTGGACCTGCTGGCGCGGGGCGATACACGCACCATGCTGGCCGCCTGTCGCGGCATGTTCCGGTTCGACCGGGCGCACGTCTGACCTATAGAACTGCCGGTTGGCAGCGTCGCCCGGCGGGTCACGGCCGCCTTCTTTCGGCGCGGTTCTGCGGCAATGTTCGCGTCCAACGGCGCTGCTCTGAAATCCTCTCATCGTGACATGTCGGTAATCGCTTCTCCGAACGAGTTATTCTCCGCCTTTATGAGTGTCTTTGTTCTTCAAGTACGTCACATGTAGCCAGTAGCTGCCGAGCATAAGCATCCGCTGCAACTCGAACCCAGCCTTTTCGAATTATAAGTACGAAAACGAGCAGGTGTACGATGGCTGCCGCAACGCATATCGAAACTGGCAAGTCAATGATCGAGAGCGTCGTGACGATTTCTCCGGTCCAAACGTCGTACTTGAACGCCCAAACAAAAGCCATGGCGATAGGGCCGCTGGTCAATGCCCAGGGCTTGAGCCCCCATACGTTCCGCCGGAAACCGTAGTTGATGTTTTCCTGAAATAGCAGTCCGAACTTCTCGCGATCTCTCGTCTGGGTCAACAACCAAGACGTCGCGCTTTCATACCCGTCGTCGGCTTGCTCAGGGGACTTACTCTCGTCGTCCGGAGATGCCAACTGCAGCCCAGGAACGGTGCGCGCCAGGAAGTCTCGATACCGAGTCTTAGTTGCTGTAGGAAGACGGGTGTCACGATGCCGCAGCATGGCAACCGAAGGCTTGCCACCCCACAATCGAAACAACACGGGCTGGAGCTTCTTACCACGGCCGCGTCCAACTTGACTCAGGAACGTCGCCCCACCACAGCCGATTACGAGCCAGCCGGCAACGGTCCACGGCGTTTGAAATTCAGGAGTCAGAAGTACAAATAAGACGAAAATTGGAAGCAGACTCCAAAGAACTGGCTCAAGGCGGGCCTTGCGGGTGTACGGATCGAGAAGATCTGTCAGGGCTTTGGACATCTCAGTTTCTCTCTACGTGAACCTTCTCGGCGCCTGCAAGAAACGCATGAAAGCCTGTGGGCGTGTGTATCAACGAAACTGACGGCGTGATACGTGCTAAAGACACTGCTTTCGCAGTTGCCCGATCGGTCATAGATGGGCCACTCGAATCAAGATGACTGTGCCAGGTACCCAGACAATAAAGTGACCAACCGACAGCGTTGGAGTAGTTCTCGATATGTTTACGCAAACCAATCGTTCCAAGGACAAAGCAACTTGCCGACCGCTCGCTGTCTTCTGGGGGATCCAGAATATCAACGATCTGAACCGTCCGAGACAACTCCGAAAGTCGACCCATAAGGACGCCACCAGTTTCAACGGTCGGCCATCGCGCTACGTCACTCTCGATTTTTTCTACTACACGTTGATGGACGTGAATACACCAAGTTTTGCCATTCATTCTGGATCGAACGAGTACTACAGGTGGAACGGGAGTAACCTGCCACTGTAGACCGAGACCATCGCCGGACAATCGACCGATGATGACCTCACCCTTGTCGGGCGGCAACCCGTCGCGCTGCTTTCCCAACAGGTACTCTGCCATTCCCGCGGAAAATAGCGATAGGCGCCCATCGGACATGGTCATCGTCAATGAACTGCAACCTTGACCGACGTTATGTAAGGTTATCGTATCACCACCGTTGAAAACGATCTCAGATAGGGTCGAGGTGTATCGCAGAAGTGCATAGCATTCTGCCATCAAATCGTTGGTGTTTGGATTTCGGTTTGGACCTTCAACGGTGATCATTCCAACCCGGCCACGAGCGAACAGTGTGGTCTCAATGACTCGCGTGGGCATATGGTTGGTGAAGGCAAAAGCTTCGCGAACCGCCGAGGATGCCGTTGCGTTTACAACTGCCCATGATCGCTTGGACCACGCACAACCTGTACTCGTGTTGGACATCAAGATGTTCGACGCGTCCGCAATGATCGGTGTCGCTGTCTGATCAAGCCCCCGCAGGGAGTCACACAGAACGGTGGCTTTAGCATTCGACCAGAGAATCTGCATGTCCCCCGTCATCGGGATGAGCGCATGGCGAGCGGCATTGTGTGGTGTCATTGTCGACCTGTCGACGACAACTTCAGGTCCATTGCCGGCGCGTGCGAGGTGAAGCGCTAACTTCGATCCCAGACTACCTGCGCCGACAAGAGTCCATCGTGGACGTTGGCGTGTGGTGTCGCCTCCAGACATTTGGACAAGAAGTGAACGAGATACGGTGTGATGGTGGCCGGCTGGCCGAACCGCCGTCGCATTTCCGTCTGTATACAGGTCGGGAGAAACAATATCCAGTACATATGTACACAGTTCAATTGGGCTGCGGCTTCCGATTACGTTGCACGGACGGCGCGGCATGAGAACTACTACGAAACAGAATGGACCCGCCGTCGGATACCCCCGGAAGCATTGCTCCAACCAACGCAAACCGTTATTGAGTGCCGTAGTGCAACCGTACATTGCGGCACGTTCCTTGAGATCTCCGACGGAGGTTACAGTTTCTGGGAGATAGACGTCGCTGATGACGGGCGCGCCGGATGGTTGCTTGCCGGGCCATGCCACGAGCGCAACCGATTTACCGAAAATGAACTGCGAATTTGGGTCTACTGGGAACTCTTCGAAAATGTCGGGTGCGGTCTTGTGTGTGAGTTTGGCGGTTTCCGTTGAGATCTGCCCGTGAACGAAATCCGTTCTGCTGTCGATGGCCATTCGCAAATAGCTTAGTCCAAGGAACTTGCACCCACCTTTTCGGTCTACAAAGCTACGAAGACTGTCAGCATCGGCGATGAGGACATCGCGGAACGAATTACGGCGGACCGGTTCCCAACCTTGTTCGGGATCGACAAGTTTGTCAAGAGCAGCGCGTTCGAGCCAGACGGCAGTCTGGTTGACAAAGCTGGCCAGTCCGTTCTGATGAAGCAAATCGGCGAGGTCTCCATCATAGATACAGGGCACGGGGCGACCGTCGTCCAACCAGGGCTGCATGTGCGGCAGGTTTCGGTTGAAATCGGCTCGCAGTGACAGTCGCGGCGGATTCATGGGGAACTCGATCGGAAAATCGAAACGCACGACTTCCTGCAATCGAACTCCAGACGGGCTACGTCGGCATCGTCTCCATTCGTTCGGCAGGCTCACGTCGAACGTCACGTTGACGGACGTAATGCCGCGTTCTTCATCGTGAGACGGCGGACCGACATTGGATACCGCCGGATGAGACGCCACCAACGCTAGCGGACGTTGCAGGTCATTGCCGCGTCGAGTACCCATTATCGTCTGTCTCATCCATGGGCAAGCGGTTGTCGGCCGATGATTGCGGGGCCGAAAACCGTTGCGGCTGCTAGACTCTTCGTCTTCAGACGATGGCCGTTTTCACAGATCTCGAAGTCCATCACGTCAGGTGATTTCTCAGATGGCGGCTCGCCAACACACCGAAAGGCGCCGCTCACGTCAGTCGCGATATTTCCGTACTCGCGCTTGGCGCGGATGCATGGCGGGTCGCAGTCGTCATCCTTTATGGGAAGGCTACTGGCTACGATCGATGCTCCGTCGCGGGCCCTGGAGAGGGCATTTCGGGCGTCTTGGCTAACCTTCGCGTCTTCGCCCAGTTCGCTCCAGCTATCGTATGACAGACTGTGCCATGAACAGTGGTGAGGAGTCTGGAGGATATCATAGGAAAGCCATTCAGGGTGCGACTTGTGTCGCCACCAGAGGCGCTCCCAAATGGCGACTTCGGCGTCGCCGCCGGTCAGAAATCGACACTTGTCTGAAATTCGATTTCCTGCTGCTAGAGAAAACCGCAGGATTGTGCTGGAGTTGTTCTTCGACAGAGTCTCTTCGTCGTCGTCGGGTGCTTTCGGGAGCGGTCCGAGCAGCCGAGCAACCATTGAAGACTCAGTCTGACCGTTGATGCGGGAGAACTCTTCGTCGACCCGGATCAGAATTGGCCGGAGGTCATCGGTCTTTCCGTTCTCGTCCTCCCCGAGGATGAGAATTCGGTCGCCGTCACCAACGAGTTTACCGACATCACGGAACCGCCTGACACGCCGGCGGGACTCGGCATTGAACGCCTTGGCGTCGTCGCAGAGAACGTGGTGTCGAGAGGCGCGACGAAACACCATCGGTGAGGACCACACCTCCCAGATTAAGATTCTGTCGGCCGTCGGAGACCAATCCGCAGGCGGTCCGAGATGGAAATGCTTGCGAAGGCCCGTACAGTGATCCTTGTCGGGATGGCTGACCAGGAGTGCGTCGACGTACAGCCGGCCCTTGCGGTCGCGGTCAAGGCGGTCGCGGAGCTTGCTGGCGACGTCGGGGGCGTCGTCATCGGGATCGTCGGCGGCCGCTCGAATGTTGAGGTCGATCAGCAGCTTGCGGCCGGATTCTGTGGTCACGAGGGTCATGTCGCCGTTGCCGACTGGAAAAAACGAGATGGTTGCGTTCATGTTGAACATCCTTTCATCAGAATCTGTAGAAATGATATCATCTGCCACGGATTCAGTCAAGAGGGAGGGGAGATGCCGGATGGGGCGTGCATCGCCGCGAACGTCGCCCGGTTGCGGCTGGATCGGCAACTGACGCAGGAGGAGCTCGCCGCGAAGGCCGGGTTGTCGCGCGTGGCGCTCGGCAAAATCGAGCGCGGGGCGGTCGTCCCACGCTCGCGGACCATCGCGGATCTGGCGACGGCACTGGCGGTTCCGATCGGCGAGATCGTCACCCCGGTTCGGTCTCTCGACAGCGTGCGATTCCGCGCGCAGGCGCGGGTCCATGCCCGCGAGCAGATTCTGGCGGTGGTCTCGAAGTGGCTGGATGCCTACGCCGGGCTGGAGTCCGACCTGAACGAACGGCCCATCTTCCGGTTCGATCGCCCGTCGACGCGTGGCCGGAACCCGGTGGGCACGGCGCGGGCCGCTCGGCGGGCGGTCCGGCTCGGTCCCGATCAGCCGGTGCGCGACATCTGCGGGTTGCTCGAAGAGAACGGGGTGAAGCTGCTGCTGCTGGAGACGACCCGCGACTCCTTCTTCGGGCTGAGCGTGGCCGAACGGGACGGCGGCCCGGCGGTGGTCGTCAACACCTGGGATCGGATCTCGGTGGAGCGCTGGATCTTCACCGCGGCGCACGAGCTTGGGCACCTGCTGTTGCACCCGTCCGAGTACCGGCGGGACGCCACCGAGGCCTCGACGCAGGCCGAACAGGAAGCCGACGCCTTCGCAAGCGAGTTCCTGATGCCGGACGCGGCGTTCGAGGCGGAGTGGAACGAGACCCGCGGGCACGCGCTTCTGGTGCGCGTCCTCAAGGTCAAGCGCATCTTCCGCGTGAGCTACAAGACGGTGCTCTACCGGCTGGTGGAGTCGGAACGCGCACCGCGCGACGTTTGGCAGGAGTTCCAACGCCAGCATCGCGAGCACTTCGGCAAGACGCTGCGGAAGACCGACGAGCCCGAAGCTCTCGGGAAGAGCGAGTTCGCGTGGAACTGGAGTCGTTCGGGAGAACCCGCGAGTCTCTCCGAGCACGATTTCATCGAGGATCGCCTGTCGCGACTCGTGCGGCGCGCCCTCGAAAAGGAGCACATCTCACTCGGGCGCGCCGCGGAGATCCTGGGACTCACCCGCGACGAGATGAGGAAGCGGGCGCGCGCGTGGGTCACTGCTGTCCCATAGAACTTGAAATCAGGGCGGCTTGGATCGTCTCTGTCTGATAGAATGAGTTTGTTACAAATCGTTCAAAAGACAGGAGATCCAAGCCGTGGCCCATCATGGCACAGTCTTCCGGCAGCTTCTCGATTTGCTTCCCCGACATGAATTCGACGCCGAGGCCCGGCAGCATCAGAAGGGCCAGCGACTCCGCGTGATGAGCCGCTGGGCGCAGTTCGTCGCCCTCGGCCTGGGCCAACTGGCCGGCCTGCAGAGCCTGCGCGACATCGTCGGCAACCTGTGCGCCCAACCCCGCGAGCTCTATCACCTCGGCCTGCCGGCCCTCGTCAGCCGCTCGTCGCTGGCGCGGGTCAACGCCGAGCAGCCGTACACGCTCTACGAGGCGCTCTTCAAGCGCCTGCCGGTTCGTTGTCAGCAGCGGGCTCCGCGGCATGGCTTCCGATTCAAGAACAAGTTGTATGCGGTGGATGCGTCGACCATCGACTTGTGCCTGGCGGCCTTTCCGTGGGCGTCGTTCCGGCGCACGAAGGGCGCCGTCAAGCTGCACGTCGGCCTGGATCAGGCAGGACATCTGCCGAGCTTCCTCAGCGTCACCGACGGCAAGGCGGGTGACGTCACGGTGGCCCGCACGTGGACGTTCCCGGCCGGCAGCGTGGTGGTGGCCGACCGCGCGTATCCGGACTTCAAGTGGCTCCATCGCTTGCAGGAGCAGGGCATGATCTTCGTGACCCGACTGAAGCGGGGCGTGAAGTGCCGGGTGCTGCACGACCACGACGTCGACATCCGGACCGGTGTGCTGAGCGACCGGATGATCGAGTTGACCAGCGCGCGTGGCCGCAAGGCGTATCCGGGCACGCTACGGCGGGTCGGCTGCTGGGACGACGAAACGAAACGGAGCTACGTGTTCGTGACGAACAACACGACGTGGGCGGGGAAGACGATCGCCGACCTGTACAAGTCGCGCTGGCGGATCGAGCTGTTTTTCAAGTGGATCAAGCAGAATCTGAAGGTGAAGCGCTTCGTGGGCCGCTCGAAGAACGCGGTTCTGTCGCAACTGTGGGTGGCGACGTGCATGTACCGCTGTTGGCCTACCTGAAGTTCGTGCTGCGACTGAGCTGGAGCCTGCACCGGATGCTACGGGTTCTGCAGCTCAACTTGTTCGACCGCCGTCCACTGGTGGAGCTGTTCACGACACCCTCGCCTCCGGGTTCCCCAAACCCTCAGATGCTGCTGTGGGGCTGAAAATGTGGGACAGCAGTGCGCGTGGGTAAAGTAGCCGCAGCGACGGTGCTTCTCGCCGACGCAGACGTGCTCATCGACTACCGCGAGTCGGAGCTGGCGGTCCTCCAGCTCGCAGGGCGGCACGTGGGGAGGGTGGCCATGTTGCCGTCGGTGCTCGACGAGGTGCAGGGATTGACTGCAGCAGAGTGCGCGCGGCTCGGCATCGACGTCGTCGAGGTCGAGACGGAGCGGATGCTACGAGCCGCGGAAATCGAGTCACGGGTATCGTTCAACGACCGCCTCTGCCTCTTGGTGTGTCGCGAGGAGAAGTGGACGTGCGTCACGAACGACGGCGCGCTTCGGCGGCTCTGCAAGCGCCACGGCGTGGAAACACGTTTCGGTCTCGGCCTGATGGTCGATCTGGTCGCCGCTGGCGCTCTCACGCAACGATGTGCGGAGGCGGTCGCGCGCCGGATGCAGGAATCGAACCCTTTGCACATCAACGAGCGCGTGCTCAGCCGTTTTTCAAGCGCGCTCGATGCTCTGGTGCTTGTGTCCGACGGCCGTGGAGGAAGCGGTTGCAAGAGGTGAACGACGACGTCAACAAGAATGGGCGGCACTCGCGTGATCGCGTTCCGGCCCGCGTCCGCGAGGACCCGGCGCGCGAGCATGTCCTGCTGACGGTGCTCGGAGTGGGCCCTCAACCGGCGCGCTAATGTGCATCGCCAACCCCGCCCTCTCGGCTGCTTGGCGATCAACGCATGTCACGCTTGCGCCGGTGTCGATCAAAGCATCCCCCGTGACCGGCTCCTGGCCGGGTTCACCTTCGATCACGGGAGCAAACAAGACGACCTGGAGCCTTGGTCCAATTTTCTGGAGCCCGAATCCATCAGGGACAGTAACTGGCTCTCCTTTCCTGTCTCTTGCGTTGGCTCTGATCCGGATGTTGATAATCGGCGACAAGAGGCACCCCCACGACAAGCGCTGGAATGGTGACAGGGTCTGGATCCGGGTCGGAAACAGAGCGCACCAGAAACGGGCCGCGCCCGAAAAGCCGAATGCCTGCGTCGACGCCGAGATCATGGGTTTCAAAGGCGCCATGAACCCTTTCCCTCTTGATCAGCAGATACTTGCCAGGATACTGCCTGGACAGTGCATCCAGATTCTTCTTCAGATACGCTGTTTCCGTGGCCAGCAGATCTGCACCCTTCGTTGACCTTTTTGCTGCACTCATGAGAGTCCTCCCCAAAGCCCAAGTCCTTCAGGGTTTCGCATTTCTTTCGTTGCGTCTGGTGGGCCTCCCCTCCCAATCGACCTTCCGGGCACCGTCTTCTTGGCACAGCGTACCACAATCCGGCTCCAGATATTCTCATCATGACCCTTGATACCATCGTCGCAACGCTGGATCGCCTCGTCGCGACACACACCGTTGCAGATCAACGCCTGCATGCTCAGCAGCTTCGCCAGCGCACTCGATGCGCCGGCGCCGATGTAGAGTGCGACCTGGAGCAGGCCCTCCAACTCGCGTGGCGCATGGCCGATGTCAGGCGACCTGCCGGGCGCCCTTCGCCCACAACGTCAGCCGAAGCTCGTCGCCGAACAGCTCGTACTCCGGCCGCCGGCCAGAGTACGCCTCGCCGTCGTGGAGGATCTTCCGTACACCCTCGCCTCGGGATTCGAGGAACACCTGCCCGGTGCGTTTGCTTCGGATTCTGGACAGGAAGCTCACCAGGAGCTGGTTGCGCGTGAACGTGCGGTAGGGCATCTCGTCGAGCGTGATGGTGTTGGGCAGCTTGCCGGGGCTGTAGAGCTCCAGCCGGTCCGCGAACAGGAACAGGCGGATCTTCGAGCCGGAGATGGCGTAGTCGCGGTGGGCGACGGCGTTGACGATCGCTTCGTCGACGACGTCGAGGTCGTACCGGGCATCGGCGCGGCTGCTCGTGCGGGCGTTCGGCGGCGGCTGCATGAACTGCGCGACGAAGGCGATCCCGGCGTCGATCTGGTCGGATACCGGCCCGGCGAGCCGCTCGGCGTGGACGAGGTCGTCGGACGACAACCGCTCGCCCCGATAGCACGCGGCTTCGATGGAGCCGGAGGGAAGGAAGTCGGTCGGTTCCGTGCCGAAGGTCAACAGGCCGGCGACGGTGGGGCGGTCGACGCCGTTCTCGTCCCGGAACGTCACCCGCGTGTTGCGGAGCAGGTCGAGCCAGGGGATTGTCGGCGAGCGCCCGAAGAACGCTTCGAGGCGGTGGCGGTTGAGGTCGTCGACGGCCGCCGTGAGTACGGCCTGCTCGTCGAACACGTACTCGCGGCCCCGCTCCTGGAACAGCCGGGCCAGTTCGGGAGGCGTGAGGTCGCGCTTCGTGGAGCCGACGCGAACGTAGTAGCGCCCACCCGACGTTCGGTGGACGTAGAGCCCGCGCGGCACCTCGGCCAGGAGCACCTGCCGGTCGTCTCCGGCCGCGTCGGGGAGCAGGACCTTGCGCAGGATCGGTCGAATCGGCGGCTCGCAGTTGTGCGTGGCGACGTTGACGAGCCAGCGCTCGACCGCGTCGACGCGCGACGGCGCAATCCCGGCCACCGCGCCGGAATCCGCGACCCCGAGGAAGACGCCGCCGCCGACGGCGTTCGCGAGCGCGACCAGCTCGCCGGCGAGCGCTTCGGTATCGGGTGAGAGCACGCCGCGGTCTCCGAGACGCACCTCCTTGAACTCGGCTCTGCCGTCTTCGCCGGCGCGGAGCTGGTCCAGAATCTGGTCGGTGGTGTCGAACATCGGTTCATGCCTCGGTTCGGCCGGTTCCGCGACGAGTCCCTTGGCCCACGTGCCTTCCGTACATCGAATCCCACCTCTACTCGAAGAGATCCTGCTGCCCCTTCTTCGGAGGCGGGTCGGCCTTGTAGTCTGCACGAGACTCTGCAGCCCGCTGCGCAGGGAATCCGTCGGCCGGCGCCGACCCGCGGCGCCCCTGCCGGCGTCGGTAACCGACGTCGTCGAGGAGCTTGCGGGCGTGGAGCCGGTCCAGGAGCTTGTTGTAGGCGTCGTCGTCCAGGTGGCGGCCGTTCCGAAGGTCGGTCACCATCGTCCACCAGGCGCTTTCGTACAGGATCTCCCGCGCCCGGATCTCCACGAGAGCCGTCACGAAGGCGTCGTCACCCGTCAGATCGCGCGTGAACCGGTCCGTGAGAAGGCCAAGGTAGTCCTCGCCGTCCGCCATCCGTTGCTCGATCAGATCGACGATACGCAACGCGTAGTCGTGTTTCCCGAGCAGGTTGCGGGCATGCAGGTGGCATTCGCGCCGGGATTCGTCGGCGCTCCGGGCGAGCTGCCAGTCGTAGAAACGGGGGCCGAGGCGGCTGGCGACCGGTTGGGGCTGACGGGCGCGCTCGTCGTGGCCGAGGCCGTAGTCGGAGAGGCGCAGGGTCTCCGGGAGCAGCCAGCCTTCGCCGTCGTTCTGGGCGAGGAAGGCTTCGATGCCTTGCTTGCGGTCGCCGCCGGCGGCCTGGATCTTCGACTCGAGATCGTGGAAAGCGATAAGCGTCAGGACGGTGTGGCGAAGCTCGGGATCCTTGTCGCGATCGACGCGCCAGAAGCCACGGGGGTCGAAGGCGTTCGCCCGTGGTGAACCTTGGGCCACGCTGGCTACCGGGAAGTCCGAGTCGCGCAGGATGTAACGTAAGTCGGTGGAATCGCAGCCGAACATCAACGCGGCAATGGCGTCTACGGTTACCCGCAGCCGTTTCCGTTCTCCGGGGTGTAGTGCGTTATGCAGCACATAAGGCTCTGCCGCGAACATTCGGATTGGTGCGAAGACCCTCGGGAACAAGTTCAATTGGCTGACAAGCCTGACTACTAATATCGAAGCAGAGGCCGCGGCGACCTCGTTCGGCAGAGCGGCTTCCGCGAGGACGTACCACGCCAGGGCCGCGGCGCCGAGACGTTCCCGGATCAACCAGTCAAAGGTGACGCTGTTCATCAGTGCCACGGCAAGGATGGTTCTACTAATTGGTCGATTCGATCTCAAGGCTAGGACAGGAACCTTGTGACCGCAGGGAAACGCGGGAAGCACAGCACCGATGAATGAGCGTGCATCGGTGCTTCGGGCGACTTCGCGGTAGCCAATCTTGGCACCGGCCGAAGTTTGCATCCCTCCCTCGGCCATCGCGTGATCCATGAGGTATTGCGGATTCCAGCGGAGATTCACGGGATCGTTGTAGTTCCACGTCGCCCGGAGCCCCGTTCCGCTGATCCAGCCTCGTGCACTTGGCATGAATGGCTGTACCATGATGCCCTGGTACAGCGGTAGCGCCACCTCATTGACGGCGCTTTCCCGCACCCAGGCATCGCCATCGCGCGAGAGGATTACACCCGGGGGAAGGTTTGCTCTGGAGATCGGCAGACGGTCATAGGGTAGTTCAGCACCGCGCGAGCGCCACTCGGTGCGGGCGACGTCGCCCGGCTTCAGCCGGTGCCCGTGCACGAATCGCGCCTCGGCTTCCCGGCGTTCTGGACCGGCCGTCGTGTCGAACAGCCACTCCTCGAGCTCGATCTCCGCCGGTACGGGCCGCGACGGATCGACGCCCATCTCTACCCACAGCTCGTCGATGGGCCGCCAGTCGCCCAGCAGCCAGCGGCTGTATTCGTCGGGCCGGTAGCCCTTCGCCTCCCACCGCGGGCGGGGCGGGAAGAGGCGGGAGTCGTTCGTCATGTGGAACTCGGTGGCGTAGCGGAGGCCCCAACCGCCGGGGCCGTCGTCGCCGAGCAGCACGGCGTTGGCGTAGATCTTCTCCAGGATCTCCAGGTCGCGTCGCGACTGGATCTCGAGGATGGCGCGGCTCTTCGGGCTGAACTGCTTGATCTGCGCCAGGGTGTAGGAGGTGGCGAAGTCGTCGGCGCGCTCCCAGTCGTCGAGGTCGCGGCGCATGAAGGCGGTGCGGATCGCGGCGGTGGCGCCGCCCTTCTCGACGATGACCGGGTTGAACTTGTAGCTTCTGTGAATCGGGAAGATCTTGTCCCGGTTCTCCACGCCGAACAGCCATTCCCAGCGGCAGCGTTCGAGGAACAGGTCCCGGAGCGCGCCGGTGCCGTTGTCCGAGTACAGGCCGGAGGGAACGATGAATCCGAGCCGGCCGCCCCGCCGTTCTGCGTTGGCGGGCTGTTCACCGTCGATGCGAGACCGGGGCTGCTTCAACAGGGCATGGGCGGCTTCCAGGAACAGCTTGTAGAGGTTCAGATCCGCCGCTCCCTGGTGGCGGAACGGATGGGCCGGGTCGCAGAAACCGGCGGCGCGGTCGCGGGCCCGCCGCCAGCGGTCGTGAACGTCCAGGTTCCCACGGCCCCGCACGACGACGAAGCGATCCTGGCTGGCGGCGTTCTCCTCGGGGTCGCCGAACGGGCTGGCGGCATGGCTCGTGAAGTTCGACTGGGCGCGGAAGCGGGCGTTGTAGTCGAGCCAGTCGCGTTCGACGGCGGCGTCGGCGAAGCAGGCGGACTGCCTGTCCAGGGCCTCCTGCTTGCCGTAGGACCGGTAGAGCGGATCGAGGTTCGAGAAGAACTCCCTGGAGACCGGCTTGGCGATGTCCCACGGCGGGTTCCCGAGCATCGCATCGAACCCGGATGCCCTCTCTGCGAGGGGCGCCTCCTCGCGCTCCCCGGCTGAAGGCTCTTCCCGGAACACGTCGGGGAACTCCAGCTCCCAGTGGAAGAAACGCATCTCGGCGGCGATCCGTCGGGCGACCGTCCGCGTCACGTCCGGCGGTGCCGCGAAGGCGCTCGGCAGCGGGGCGTGCTCGATCGCGTCGGCCGGCCAGAACCAGCAGGCGCACCAGAGATCCATCGCCTCCTTCAGCGCGCGCCACGCGGCGGATCCGACCAGCTCGTCGCGGTACAGGCGCGCCCGTTCGGCCGCGTCGTGCACCGGCATGGCGTGCATGCGCTCCAGCACCGCGAGGGCGCCGTCGTGGGCGGCGGCGGTCCGTTCCAGCAGGTCCGCCTGGAACAGCGTCGCCCCGCCGAGAAAAGCGCTCAGGTCCGGCGTCAGCCTCTCCTTGACGAACCTCTTGATCGCCTGCGTGCGGGCGTTCTTCGCGAAGTGGACGCCGTTCGCATGGTTCCGGTCGCCCCCCTCGCGGTTCTTCCAGGCCATGACGGGGTAGTGCCGGAACTGGTCGCACCAGGCGCCGATCAGCGCGTTGCCGCACTTGATCTTGTGGTCGAGGAAGCCGAACGGCAGGGTGCGGTCCATGGTCTCGATCCACAGCGACAGGCGGCAGAGCTCCACCGCCAGGGGGTCGAGGTCCACCGCGTAGATGCAGCGCTCCACGACGTGCCGCCGCAGGACCGCCCGCAGGCGCGGCTCGAAGCGGTCGTCGTCCGGCCGGCAGGGAATCAGCTCGTCGGCGAGGCGGGATTCGCCGCCGCCGGCGCCGCGCGAGGATCCCGTCCGGCCGCTTTCGTCGTCGCCCGCCGCGGCGCTCGCATCCCGGATGCCGAGCAGGCGCACGAGCACCCGGTCGCCGTCCGGTTCGAGGCGGCCGTGATGCTGGAGGGCGGCGTACAGCGCGTCGGTGAGGAAGCGCAGCGCGGCCAGCGGGAAGGTGCCCGACCCGCAGGCGGGATCGCAGACCGTCAGGTCGAGAATCCGCTCGGGCGGTTTCGGCGTCCAGCGGGCGGGCGGGGCGTCCGCGTCGGGCTTGCCGTCCCCGCCGGCCGGCGGGTCGTAGGCGAGCGGGCGCAGCGTGCGCTGCACGGTGGGCACCGCCAGGCCGGGGCGGGTGTAGAAGCTGCCGGATCCCTTCCGCGTGCCGCCCCAGCGCACCAGGTACCACTCGCCGGGGAGGACGACGCGGGCGACGAGCTGTCGCGCCTTCGCGCCGAGCCGTTCGTCGAACGCGAGCCGGCGTTCCGGCGTGTCCCGGCCGCGGGGTTTCCCGAGGAGGCCGGCCGCCCGCACCGCGCGGCGCGCCCACGCTTCCGCCCGCGTGCGGTTGCGTTGCCGCTCGTCCGGCGCGGCCGTGACGTGCTCCGGCGCGGCGTCTTCGGGGTCGGCGGGCGGCGCATCGCGGACGTCGGCACGGACGTGTCGGTCGGCGTCGTCGTCGGTGTCCTGGTCTTGGTCCAGCGACTCCGTCTCCGTCCCTTCCTCCTCCGACGCGTCGCCGGTCGTCCCCGGTTTCTCCTTGAGCCTCTCGAACAGCGCCCTGAGCGCGCGGTCGTCCATCGCTTCGAGGCGCGACAGGGGCAGCGCCGGCTGGTCGCCCACCGCGAGGAAGATCACCGGGTCGCCCGCCGGCGCGGTCTTCAGCTCGTAGTCCAGCAGTCCCTCGTAGAGGATGCCGATGTACTCGGAGGAGAGATCGGAGAAATCCACGGGCGCGGCGGCCCGGACGCCGGCGCGGCCCTGCCGGATCCGGATCGTCGTGCGGGTGAGGAGCTTCAGCATCTCGTGGACGTCGCGGTCCGGCAGCACCGGGTGCTCGAAACAGGCGTGCTCGTACACGTGGAGCGCCCGCGACACGCCGTCCCCGGCGTCGGGCGCGCCGGGTGCGAACAGGTCGCCGCCGTACGCCGTCACCGGCAGGTCCGGGTGATGGGACCCCTCCCGGACGAGCGCGAAGAGCGCCAGGATGCGGGGCCACGCGCCGAAGCTGCCCGCGAGGCCGCCGCCGCGGGCCGCCGCGCGTTCGAGCCGTTCGAGCAGGCCGTGCAGCCCGTAGCTCTCGTGGTAGAGGGTGTTGTCGCGGGGCAGCAGATCGCGCGATTCCGCGAACAGGATCACCACCAGCCGCATCGCCACCCGGCACGCGGCGCGGTAGATGTCGGCGTGGGTCGCGCCGAACAGCTCCTCGATCTCGTCGGCGTCCGGTGCGGGGACGCCGGCGTCGTCGGCCAGGTACTCGACGTACTCCTGGATGCCCTCCGACCCCGACGGGGCTTCGACGAGGACACGCAAGGCGTCGCCGTGGGCGCGGATCAGGATCTCGACCGCTTCGCGCACCCGCTCGCCGAGCGCCTCGGAGAGCTCCGCCTGTCCCTTGCGCGTGTCGCGGATCGCGCGCAGCAGCGGCGGTTCGGCGTCGTCCGCCCCGGGCGTCCAGAGCGCGGGACGGAGCAGGGCGCGGAGCGCGGTCACCTGGGGGGACAGTTCGCCCTCCTCGAACCAGAGGTCGAGGTCCCATTCGCACCACGCGTCGTAATCGAGGCCGGCGAACACCAGCCGCCACTGCCGGCCGTTCGTCACCAGCGCCAGATGATCGCCGCCGGCCCGCAGCCAGCCGAGCACCCGGCTCACGACGCGGCGGCTCTTCCCGATGCCGAGGCGCCTGCCGTCGTCGAGGAACACCGGCAGTCGCCCGCCGCCCCGGCCCTCCCAGAGCTGGCCGGGCTTGACGGTTTCGCCGGTGACGGCGCGCCGTCCCCAGGCGGGCGCGACGTGGTTGCCGCGCGTCCAGGCGCCGGTGGCGGCGTCGAAGCCGCAGACGTGCTCGAGCACGAAGGCGGCGAAGGGCGACGCCTCGCCGCCGCCGTCCAGCATCGCGCCCGCGCGCCGGCGGAGCTGCCGCTCGGTCCAGGCGTCGAGCGGGCCGGGCACGGGACGGGCCAGTGCGGCGAGGCGCGCGCCGTCCAGCAGCAGCCCGCCGTGGCGCAGGCGCTCCCAGCCGGGCAGGCGGACGGGACCGTCCTGTCGTCCCGCCTTCAAGGTCGCCGCTCCGGTGAAATCATGTGTCGGTGTCAACGGCGCGCATGGCGGCGCTGCATGTGGGAGCGAATGCCCTCGTCCATGTCCTCGATGCTCCTGCGGGCCGGCGGCGCATCGAACACCGCCTCGTGAATGTCCAGGGACGAGTACTTCGACGCCCGCACAAGCACTCCTTCATCGCGCTCGCACCACTCGGCCTTCGGGCCCGGTGTCGATCCCTGAACCATCTCGAGCCGCTGCCGGTGCGCCTCGACGAGGGCGGTGAGTTCACGGGGCGCGTCGTTCATGGACCAGCGTGCCCCGCGCGCGGATGCGATCGGCGATGTCCTGCGGGACTTTCTCCAGCTCGACGACGTCGACCGGCAGGGCCGTTCCCTCCATCGCGATGCCGAGCGTTCGAAAGAACTCGGCCGGCCCGCGCAATCCCTCGACGGCGATGTCGATGTTCGAAATCTCGCTGAAGCGTGCCCGATCGAGCAGCGATCCCCACTGGTAGATGGCGCGGATTCACCTGCTCGGCGATCGCGGCGACGCTCTCTCTCGCTTCCCGGGTGGCCCGCGCGAAGCGGGCGTCGATCCGCGCGCGGCGCCGACGGTTCTTGTCCGCGAGAAACGCGCGCACGCGATCGAGATCGATGCCGAACTCGTCGTCCACGACGCGCGAGCATAACCGGCAGCCCCGCCGGCGCCGTGGTCCGGGCATCCGTTCGCGACGGTGACGCAGAGGTCGTCGTCACGACCGCCGTTCCGGCAGCCGGATCTCCACCGCGACGGGAAACACCTGCGCGCTCCCCGCCAGGGTGAAGCGCGCCGGCAGGAGGTGATCGAGGATGCGTGCGCGCTCGCGCTGCAACTGCTCGCGGATCTCCTCGTAGTGCCGGCGGCGGCGCGCCAGCTCGTCCTGCTTCTCTTCGATGGACCGCTCCAGCTCCGCGAGGCGCTCGTCCACGTCGAACAGTCGGCCCTGGGCGCTCCTGTCGGTCAGGGCTTCGATCTCCCGCGCGAGTCTCGCCAGCGTCGATTGCTCGATCAGCGTCGACACCTCGCCCCGGCGTTGCCGGTAGCGCTCGTCCTCCCGCGTACGCGCGGCGTCGCCGTCCACGCGAAGCTGGCGGCGCAGGCGGTCGGTGAGAGCGTCCCGGTGGCGGCGCAGCCGGCCCTGCAGGCCGGTCCGGACGTCGTCGAAGACGGCGGCCGCGCGGGCCCGGTCCTCCGGATCGTCCGTATCGCGCGCGCCGCGCAGGTCCTGCGCCGGGGCGTGGGCGAGCGGTTCCCCGACGAGGCCGTCGCGCACGGGAAAGGCCAGCGTCCGCACCCAGCGGTGGAAGGTCTCGCGCAGCGCGTTCACCCCGAGCTCCTCGAGGCTGAGCAGGACGACGGCGTCGGCGCCGGCGGGAACCGGCCCCCACCGCACCGTCCAGCGGGACGTCTCGTTCCCGGCGCCGGGATAGCGGCTCCGCGTGAGGACGCCGAGCGCCCGCTGCATCAGGGGGTGGGCCAGGTGCACGAGCAGCGCGTCCCGGCGGGGACGGAACACGCTCAGCGTCCCGAGCCGCTCGATGAACGGCTCCGTGCTGAAGGCGAGCCGCGGCAGCGGCCCGTGTCCGCCGCCGGGGGCGGGGCGGCGCACCGCCTCGTCGATGACGTCGCGCCAACCCGCGAGATCGGGATGCAGCACGCGGGAGAAGCCGGACTCCGCATCGGCCCGGAGCTGCGGCCGGCCGGCGGGAACGGCCAGGGCGGCTTCGAGCGTGTCGCGCAGGGCGCCGGGGTCTAGGTCGATCTCCCGCGCCATCGTCTCGATCACCGCCGCCTCGCGCGCCTCGTCCGCCGTTGCCGCGACCGTGGCGTCCGCTTCGAGGTCGACGCCGCCGCGGGCGGCCGCGATGCCCCGATCCAGATCCGCCCGCACGGACGCCGCGTCCTCGCCCCGCACCAGGCGGCGGTGCACGGCGCGGTCGAAGACCTCGTTGACCGAGCCGAGATCCTCGCGGATCTCGTCCGCCTTGCGGATGACGTGATCGAGAAACTGCAGGTCGGAATCGCCCGCGCCGGCGAAGTGGTGCACGGTCACGTCGCGGGCCTGCCCGTAGCGGTCGATGCGGCCGTTGCGCTGCTCCAGCCGCGACGGGTTCCAGGGGCAGTCGTAGTGGAGCAGGCAGCGCGCCGTGCGGTGCAGGTTGAGCCCCTCCGACGCGGCGTCGGTGGCGACGAGCACGCGCACCGGCGCCGCCGGATCGTTGAACGCCGCCTTGACGTGCTCCCGGTCGGTCTGGTCCATGCCGCCGGGGCCGCCGCTCCCGAACAGCGTCAGCACGCGGTCGCCGGGGTAGCGCTCGCGCAGTCGGCGGGCGAGGTAATCGAGGGTGGTCTTGTACTCCGTGAACACGATCAGGCGTTCGTCGGGCCGGAACCTGCCCGGCATCCGTTGCGCGGCCGGCGCGGCTCCGCGGTTGGGCGGCGGGAGCGCGGCTGTCGGCAATGGAGCCGCGGTCGACGGTGGTACGGCCGGGTTGTCCGGCGGGGGCTCGATCAGCAGGTCTCTAATGAGCGTGAGGAGCGCCTCGAAGCGCGCATCGGCCGCCGGCGTCTGCTCGGTAATCGGCGGCGCACCGTCGAGATCGAAGCCGAGGGCGTCGAGCGCGCGCTCGATGCCGCGGATCGGCACGTCCAGGTCGCCGGCGAAGTTCCGCAGCCAGGCGCCCGCCACGGTCGCGGCGGTGGCTTCGCGTTGCTGGGCTTCCCGGTCGTCGCCGGTCTCCCGGCGGAGCGTGCGTTCGGCGGCCGCCACTTCGTTCTCGGTCGCCGGTTCCGCGCCCGAGAATCCCTGCCGCGCCCGGCTCCAGGACTCGGCGAACGCAGTCGGGCACGAAAGCAGCCGCTTGCCGAGAATCTCCACCGCGAAGGCGCCGGTGCGCCGCCGGGGGGCCGGTCTCGTCGAGACGAGCGCGCGCACGGCGGCACGGAAGGCGTCGAACGCGGCGGAAAGCGCGGCTTCGCGCGGGTCGATGGCGAGAGGCAGCGCTTGCGGCGGGCGGCGGGTGCAGAAGCGCCGAGCGGCGCTTCTGGTGTTGACGTCGCGTTTCAGCCGGCGGACCACGACGTCCTCGACGCGCCCGCGCATGGCGGGGCTCATCTCGCTGGTGCGGGCGAAGCGCACCGGGTCGAGCATCTCCAGCAGTCCGGTGAACGAGCGCGTGTGGCCGTTGTGCGGGGTGGCGGAGAGGAACAGGCGGTGCTCGAACCGCGGCGCCGCCAGGCGCAGCATCCGGCACAGCTCGCTGTCTTCGCCGAAGGGCGCGGGCATCAGGTTGTGGCACTCGTCGACGATCAGCAGGTCCCACGGCAGATGCGGGGATCCTGCCGGCGTGCGGCAGGCGGCCAGGAACTGCTCCAGCACGTCGGGTTGCCGCAGGTAGTGGTACGAGGCGACGATGCGGCTGAACGAGCGCCAGGGCGTCGCGTCCATGCCGAGCCGGCGGCGCAGGCGCTCGGTCGCCCGGCGGTCCACCACCTCGAACCGCAGCGCGAACTTCTCCCACAGTTCTTCCTGCCACTGCTGCCGCAACGACGCCGGCGTGAGGACCAGAACCCGCTGGATGCGGCGCCGGAGCAGCAGCTCGGTGAGGATCAACCCCGCCTCGACCGTCTTGCCGAGGCCGACGTCGTCGGCGATGAGCAGGCTGACCCGCGGCATGCGCAGCGCTTTCAGGAGCGGCACGAGCTGATAGCCCTCGATGCGCACGCCGCCGTGGAACGGGCTGGCGACCGGCTCCTGCGGGGCGCGTCCGTCGCCGCCGCCGGGGTCCAGATACGGTGACAGCGCCGTCCAGCGCGCCGCCCGCAGCAGGGCGTCGAAGTCGTCCGCGGGCATCGCGCCGCCGGCGTGCGCCGGGTCGGGCAGCGCGTTCGGTTCGAGCAGGCGGCGTTGCGGCTCGATCTCCCAGAGCAGGCGTTCCCCGGCCGGCGCGTGATCGTCGGCGTACTCCAGGTGGACGAGGTGCAGGCGACCCGTCCCGCCGTCGAAGGGCTCGACCGCCGCGACCACGCCGCGCCGGTTGCGGACGGTGGCGAGCATGCCGGCGCGGGGGATGGGGGTGTCCGCGGCCGCCGTGGTCACGGTGCGTTCCACGGCGGCCATTGTATCGGCCCGCCGTCCGGCGCGTGGACCGTCAACCGGTACGAGCAGTGTGCGGGGGAGCCTCTTCGTGCACCCGTACGCTGGTGCGTTGCCGGCGGCGCACGATGCGGGCGACCGCCTCCGTGCGCTCGGCCGGGGTCAGTAGGAGCCGCACGCCGTCAATGCTGGATGCGCGCCTCACGCCGACGCGGCCCTACGTTTCGTCCAACGGCGCGCAGTCCAGGCCGTGCGCGCCGGCGACCGCCTCGTGGGTCACCTGCCCGTCGACGACGTTGACCCCCTTCGCAAGGGCCGGATCGCGTGACGCCGCGGCGCGCCAGCCACGGTCCGCGATCTCCAGCGCGTAGGCCATCGTGGCGTTGGTCAGGGCGTAGGTCGACGTGTGCGGAACGGCGCCCGGCATGTTCGAGACGCAGTAATGGACGACGCCCTCCTCGACGTAGCGCGGGTCGTGGTGGGTGGTCGGCCGGCTCGTCTCGGCGCAGCCGCCCTGGTCGACCGCGACGTCGACGAGCGCCGACCCCGGCTCCATCTGCGCAAGGTGGGCGCGGGTGACGAGGCGCGGCGTCCGCGCGCCGGGGATGAGCACCGAACAGAGCACCAGGTCGGCCGCCGCCACCGCGCCTTCGATGTTCGCGGCGTTCGACATCAGCGTGGTGACGTGGCCCTGGACGACGTCGCGGACGTAGGCGAGCCGCAACGGATTGATGTCGATGATCGTCACGTCGGCCCCGAACCCGACGCCGACGACGCAGGCGTTCAGGCCGACGACGCCGGCGCCGATGATCGTCACCCGGCCCCGCCGCACGCCGGAGACGCCGGGCAGCAGGAGTCCCTTGCCGCCGGAGCGCATCTCCAGCGACGTGGCGCCGGCCTGTATCGACAGCCGCCCGGCGACCTCCGACATCGGCACCAGCAGCGGCAGCGTCCCGTCGGCGAGCTGCACCGTCTCGTAGCCGATCCCGACGACGCGGCGGTCGAGCAGCCGGATGGTCAGGTCGCGGGACGCCGCCAGGTGCAGGTACGTGAAGACGATATGGCCGGGCCGCATCCGTTCGAACTCGGGATCGAGCGGCTCCTTGACCTTCAATATCAGGTCGGCGCGTTTCCAGACCGCATCGGGACCGTCGAGCACGACCGCGCCGGCCGCCCGATACGCCTGGTCCGGGATCGCGCTGCCGACCCCGGCGCCGGCCTCGATGAAGACTTCGTGCCCGCGCGCGGCGAACGCCGCGACGCCGGACGGCGTGATCGCGACGCGGTGCTCGTCCGCCTTGATCTCCGCAGGAATGCCGACGCGCATGTTTACGACGCTACACGGTTGCGGCCCCAGGCGGCGCCGTCTTCCCGCGCGCGGATGCCGGCGCGCCGGCGACGGCGTACGATGCGGGCAACGGCCGCCCTGCGCTCGTCCGGCGTCAGGCTGAACCGCACGCCGTCCACCGCCTCGCAGACGTCGCCGGCGGTGAGGCCGCCCAGGACATGCGAGGCGGCGAGCTGCCGTGGCGGCTCTCCGCGGCGCAGGGCGAGGAGCTCCACGCGCAGCTCCCGTGTCCCCTTGCGTCCGTGCAACCGCCAGAGCTCGCACACGCCCAGGTCACCGTAGCGTTCGATCTTGCCTTCGTCCGCGTGCGTGATTTCGACCTCGACCACGAGATCGGGCGGATTCCGCTGGAAGAAAGCGTCGGCCGCCGCCTCGCCGTCGACGAGAGCGGCGCGATAGGCCCTGGCCCTCTCGCCGAGGTAGAACGCGCAGTCCGGCTCCATTCCCGTGCCCGGGGGATCGCCCGGCCCGCGGAGCCTGGTGTCGCGGAGGCCCTTCGAAGCGCCGGTGACGGCGCTCCCGGCGGCATCCACGATGTCGTCGAGGATCGTGGCCAGATCGCCATGGAGGCGCGAGGGGGTCATCAGGGTGATGAGCCCGCGCACGGGATCCAGGCAGACCCGACGGAACCACCGATTCCAGTCTATGGCCGCGAGCTCGGCCACGGTTCCGGCATCGGCGCGAAGTACGTGGACCGTGGACCCGAGCGGCCCGGTGCTCATCGTGGCCGGGTCGCCGATCGCGGTGGGATCGTCGCGCGCTTCCACGTTGCCCACTGTAGCACGGGGTGTCGCGCGCTCGGACGGCGGCGCGGCAAGGCGCGCGTCGGCAGGGCCATAGCGCTGTGCGGCGGCCCTGCCGGGTAGGATGCGAACTCGGGCCGCTACGGCCGCAGCTCGTCGATGTCGAGGGTGTTCGCCTGGTCGATGATCTTCGCGAACGCGCGGGCCACCGCCTCCATGCCGGCCGCCGGCACCAGCTCGGGGATGTCCCAGTCGGTGTGCTTGTGCTCCGGCGAGCGGATGAGCTGCACCGACGGCGCTTCCTTGTCGATGGCCATCATCTCGCCGGTGGCGCGCCCGTCCATCGCGCCGATGACGGTGACCCCGAAGGTGTCGTAGGCGTCGAGGGTGATGTCGAGCAGCGCCTGGCTGCCGTGCACCCACCAGCGGCGGGGCGACACGGTGTTGGTGAGGCGCAGTTCGTTGTTGAAGGCCACGAACTGGGTCGGCGCGACGTGCTCGCAGTTGACCATCAAGGCGGCCTTCTCCAGCATCCCCTGGTCGCGCAGGTACGGCGCGTTCGGCGAGCCGACGTGGTGGCCGACGGTGCCGATGAAGGTCATGTTGCGGCGGCGCTCCTCCCGCGGGACCGCGGCGAAGTAGTCGGCCAGGCCGATCATCACCGCCAGGCCGGAGGCGTTGTCGAGCGCCGCGTCGTAGTAGCCGTCCATGTGGGCCATCACGTAGATGGTCTCGTCGGTGGCGCCGGGCAGGGTGCCGAAGATGCTCGGACTGCGCAGTCCCTCGCGGATCTCCGTGTCGAGGGTGGGGGTGATGCGCACCGTTTCGCCCGTCGCGACCATGCCGCGCCGTGCGTGCAAGCCTGCATCGCGCCGGCTGTCCGGGGCGGTGCGCCGCGGGAGCTACGCCGTGAAGAACGCGATCGCCGTCCAGCAGACGGCGGCCAGTCCGGCCGCCACCGACGCCTGCGGAATCTGCGTCTTTACGTGGTCCATCAGGTCGCAGCCGGTGCAGACCGAGCTGAGCACCGTGGTGTCCGAGATGGGCGAGCACTGGTCGCCGTAGACGCTGCCGTCCATGACCGCGGCGAAGCAGAGGGTCATGAACAGCTCCGGGTGCGACAGTCCCTGCGCGCCGGCCACCGCCCAGGCCAGCGGCATCGCCAGCGGGAACGCCACCGCGTAGGTGCCCCAGCTCGTCCCGGTGGAGAAGGCGATGACCATCGTCATGAGCTGCAGCAGCACCGGCAGCAGGAAGTACGGCACCGCGTCGCCGAGCTGCTCCACGAGGAAGACGCCCCCGCCGGTCTCCGTGCTGACGTTGCCGATGGTGATCGCGAGCAGCAGGATGACCGAGCCGAGCACCACGCCCTTGATGCCGTCGTGGAAGCCGGAGATGAGGTCCTTGAGCGACATGCCCTTGCCCAGCGCCATGCCGGCGGCCAGCAGCAGCGCCGCCCCGAACGCCCACTGCACGTTGGGGGAGCCGTAGGCGACGAACGTGCCGACGGCGGTGGCGATGAGCGCACCGAGCGGCAGGAAGAACTCCAGCACGTGGGGCGTGTAGCCGGCCGGCACCCTGCTCGCCTGCAGCTCCCGCGTGCTCAGCGGGTCGGCTCCTTCCGCGTCGAGCCGCCCCGTCGTGCGGGCGCGCTGCATGGCCGCCGCGAGGCGCCTGCCGAGAAAGACGGGCTTCTCGATGCTCAGCAGAAACGTGCCGAGGACCGCGAAGATGGCGTAGAAGCAGAACGGCACGCTCTGGAAGAAGAAGGCGATGCGGTCGGTCTCGGTGGCGAGGAAGCCGACCCCGGAGACGAAGATGAACGCCTGCACGTAGCCGGGCCAGGCGTTGAAGGCGAGCTGCGATGCGATCGGCGAGGCGGTCGAGTCGACGATGTAGGCCAGCTCCTCGTGGCTGACGCGTTCCTTGTCGGCGATCGGCTTGACGGTGGTGCCGACGACCACGGTGCTGACCGTGCCGCCCTGGAAGAAGACGATGCCGAGCGCCCAGGCCACCAGCTTGGCGGTCTTCGGACCGCGGACGAACCGCGCGGTCATGAACTCGGCGAACGCCCGTGCTGCGCCGGTGCGCGACCAGACACCCATCAGGCCGCCCAGCAGCCAGAGGTAGAGCAGCAGGACCCCGGCCGAGTTCGTGCTCGCCAGCGACGGGATCATCACCTCGCCGGTGATGTCGTACTTGCCGAGCAGCAGCGCGCCGGAGACGATGCCGGCGGCCAGCGACGTGACCGGCTCGCGCGTCAGCCAGCAGAGCATCACCGCCACCGCGGCCGGCAGCAGCGACCACCAGCCCCGGTGGGATCGCGCCTCGAGCCGGTGGTAGACGGTTTCCGTCCGCCCGTCGCGGGTCTCCACCGCCGAGACGAACTCCTCGGTCACCGGCGGCGTTTCGCCGGAGCGGCCGATCCGCGCGGGGTCGAGCTGCGCCTCCTCCAGGGGGACCGCCTCGAAGTAAGTGCGGCTGCCCTCGGACAGGTAGTACAGCCGCCCGTCCTCGTCCGTCAGGACGTCCAGCGTCACCTGGTTGACGGTCCACGTCGGCAAGACGGCGGCCCCGGCGATCCAGGAGACGAGAATCGCGAGGGCGAAGACGATGGCCTTCTGGATGCCGGTGGTCATGGTGTGTCCCGTCGAGTCCCGGCGCCGGCCCGTCAATCGCCGCCTGTGACTCCGCCTGCCGCGCAACCGACCCTGACCCGGAGTCTGCACCGTTCTACGGCGCAGGCTCCCGGGGCGCCGGGAAGCGGCCGATGCGTTCGCCGCCGTCGGTCGCGTGCAGGTGCCCGTCGTCCGCCATGCTCGACACGATGACCGGGGGCGAGTCCGGCGCCGCGGCCAGATCCTTGGGGTTCACCGGTCCGCAGACGAACTCCACGTCGCCGTCCGGGTCGCACTGCGCCGCGCCCGCGGCCGGCAGTCCGACCGGACAGGCGACCGCAGACGACACCAGGAACGTCCGCGCCCTCATGGTTCCTCCTCTCGCGGGTTGCGTGCCGGGTCCGCCGCGATTATGTCACCCGGGCGCGTTTCGGACACCCAGCCGCCGGCGGGCGGTCTTCCGGGCCGAAAGACGATAGTATCGGCAGGCGGCGGGTAAGCGCGGAGAGGCGGGCGGCCGCCCCGCGGCGGGCGCGAAGATGCGGGTGGCCGCTCCGCGGCGGGCGGAGAGTGGCCGGCCGCTCCGGTGGACTGGGAGAGATCGCGGGAGGAGAACGTGATGCGACGACTGCCCGGACAGATGCGCGGAGATCCGATGTGCGTGGTCCGCAAGCTCGCGGGCGTGACGGCTGTCGCGCTGGCCGCAGCCGCCGGCGGCTGCGGCCCGGACGGGGGCGGAGCGCCGCGGTCGCTCGATGATCTCGCCCGCGGCGCGCTCGCCGCCATCGACGGGGAGCTGACGGTCCCCGGTCTGCGCGAGCCGGTGGAGGTGATCCGCGACGAGTGGGGCGTGCCGCACATCTACGCGCGGAACGACGACGACCTGTTCTTCGCGCAGGGCTACGTCATGGCGCAGGACCGGCTGTGGCAGATGGAGATGTGGCGCCGCTGGCGCGAGGGCCGGCTGGCCGAGATCTTCGGGCCGGAGGCGCTCGACTACGACCGCCGCACCCGGCTGATGAGGTTCCGCGGGCCGTGGGACGAGACCGAGTGGACGAGCTACCACCCGGACGCCCACCGGCTGTTCACGGCCCACGCCGCCGGCGTCAACGCCTGGGTCGAGCAGAACCGCGGCAACCTGCCGGTGGAGTTCCAGCTCACCGGCGTCGAGCCGCTGCCGTGGACGGCGGAGACGGCGGTGCTGCGCTGGGCCTCCCTCGGCGTGCGGAGCGTGCGGGGACACGCCATCCACGAGATGCAGCTCGCCCTCGACGTCGCCCGCTACGGCGTGGAGGAGGCCAATCGGCGCTTCGCCCCGGACCCGTGGGACGACCTGGTGGTGCCGGACGGGCTCGACGTCGGCATCATCACCGAGGAGATCCTGGACGCGATGCGCGCCGGGGACGGCGATCCGTTCTTGGCGGGGCGCCTGCCGGCGCTGGAGATCGTCGAGCCGTACCGCGGGCTGGTCGCCGAGCCCGGGCTCCGGGCCCGGCAGGTCTCGCCGCGGCCGATCGCCACCGAGGGGAGCAACAACTGGGTGATGACCGGTGAACGCTCGCCCGGCGGCGTGCCGATCCTGGCCAACGATCCGCACCGGCGCATCGAAATGCCGGCCCTGCGCTACTTCGTGCACTTGGTGGCGCCCGGCTGGAACGTCATCGGGGGCGGCGAGCCGCCCTTCGCCGGCGTCGACGCCGGCAGCAACGAGCGCATGGCGTGGGGCTTCACCTTCGCCGGCACCGACATGGTCGACGTCTACGTCGAGGAGCTGCATCCGGAGGATCCGAACCTCGTGCGCTGGCAGGACGGCTGGGAGCCGCTGCGGATCATCGAAGAGGAAATCCCGGTGAAGGGTCGGGAGCCCGAGCCGGTGGTGCTGAAGTTCAGCCGGCACGGGCCCGTCTTCTACGAGGACCTCGAGAACCGCGTCGCCTACGCCGTGCGCTCCGTCGTGCAGGAGCCGGGCACCGCCGCCTACAAGGGCAGCTTCCAGCTCGCCCAGGCGGAGAGCTGCGCGGACTTCTTCGAGCGCGCGATGCACTGGCTGGTCCCGACGCACAGCCTCGTCTGCGGCGACGCGGACGGCAACATCGCCCTGCAGGTGACCGGGCTGACCCCGGACCGGGACGGCTGGAACGGACGGCTGCCGGTGCCCGGCAACGGCGACTACGAGTGGCGCGGGTTCCGGACCGACCTGCCGCGGGAGTTCAATCCCGAGCGGGGCTACGTCGCCACCGCCAACAACAACGTCCATCCGCCCGGCTACGAGGGGCGCCCGGTCTTCTACCACACGTCGCGCGGCGTGGAGACGTCGCGGATCGCCCGCCTGCACCAGATCCTCGGCGCCGGCGAGGTGCTTTCGGTGGACGATCACAAGCGGATCCAGCACGACGCGCGCCTGCTCGCGGCCGAACGGGACATCCCCGCGTTCCAGGGCTGGACGTCGGACGATCCCGACGTGGAGTGGGCGCGCGGTCTGATCGCCGGGTGGGACGCCACGGTCTCGCGGGAGAGCACCGCGGGCGCGCTCTACGTGCGGTGGAACGCCGAGGTCGACGACGCCGTCCGGGATTCGGAAGCGCCGGAAGCCGAGCGCCGCGCGCTGATCGAGGAGGGCCTGACGGCGGCGATCGAGCGGCTCACGGCGGAGCTCGGTCCCGACCGCGCCGAGTGGCGGCACGGCCGGGTCCATGCCAGCGCGCTGGCGCACATGCTGGCCCCGGCGTTCGACCTGCCGGCGGTGGAGCGCCCCGGCGGCTTCGGGGCGCTCAACGCCACCGGCGCCAACTTCCGGCGGATCATCGACCTCGCGGATCCGGATCGCTCGGTGGCCAGCAACGCCCCCGGGCAGTCGGCCCAGCCGGGCAGCCCGTACTACGGCAACCTGGCCGAGAACCTGGGCAACGGCGATTACTTCCCGCTGTTGTACACGCGGGAAGCCGTGGAGGAGCGTGCGGCGCATCGGCTGACGCTGCGGCCGGCGGAGGAATAGGATCTCCCCCCAATACACCCAAGGAGTTTTTGCGATGAGTAACCGAGGATGCGCCCTGGCTCTGATTCTGCCGGCGTTCACGTTGGGGGCGGCGGCGCCGGCAGCGGCCCAGTCCGAGTTCGAGCCGCCGCGGCTCGCCGACGGCAAGCCGGATCTGCAGGGGGTCTGGGACTTCCGCACCTTGACGCCGCTGCAGCGGCCCGAGGATCGCGCCGACCAGGCGCTGCTGACGCCGGAGGAAGCCGCGGAGATCGAGGCCGCGGCCGTGCAGCGCGCCATCGAGGCGGATCGGCCGAGCGAGATCCGCACCGAGCCGTTGCCGGTCGGCGGCAACGTCGGCGGCTACAACAACTTCTGGTTCGACCGCGGGGCCGGCGTGGTGGACGACCGCCGCACGTCGCTGATCGTCGATCCGCCGAACGGGCGGATTCCCGAGGCGCAGCCGGCGGCCAAACGACAAGAGACGACGAACGACGACACGTCGCCGCCGGACCGCCCGGTGCGCTTCCGGGTGGGCGGTATCGGGACCCACGGTCCCGAAGACAGGGGACTCGCCGAGCGCTGCCTCCTCGGGTTCAATACCGGCCCGCCGATTGTGCCGGGGGGCTACAACCAGAACATGCAGCTCTTCCAGACCCCCGATCACGTGGTCATCCTGAACGAGATGGTCCACGACGCGCGCATCGTGCCGCTCGACGGGCGCGATCCGCTGCCCGAGGACATGCGCCAGTGGATGGGCAGCTCGCGCGGCCACTGGGAGGGCGACACGCTGGTCGTGGAGACCACCAACTTCACGGACCTGACCGCCAGCTTCGGTCCGTCCGTGCGGTCGGCGATCGGAACGGGCGCCACGATGCGCCTGACCGAACGGTTCAGCCGCGTCGCCGATGACACCCTCCTGTACGAGTTCACCGTCAACGATCCGGTCAGCTTCACGCGGCCCTTCACCGGGGCGCTTCCGATGAAGCGCGGGGCGGCGCCGCTGTTCGAGTACGCCTGCCACGAGGGGAACTACGGAATGCTCAACCTGCTCTCCGGCGCCCGGGCGAAGGAGCGGGAGGCAGCCGAGCAGTAGAGGCGCCGGGTTCCGCCGTCCGCCCCCGTCGAGGCGGCGGTCGAACGGCGGCAGTTTCCTGCGGTCTGCAGTGACCGCGCGGCGGTGGACCGGGAGCGGGAGGTCACATTAGGATCCGGTTGGTCCGCGCGTTGTTCCCGGCGGCATGCTGCGCCGCGCTCGGGACGTTGCCGGACGTTGCCTTCGACGCTCGCCCCGCGGTCGAGGCGCCGGTCGCCGCCGCAGCGGATGGTGTATCTTTATGGGACCAGACGCATCTGTCGGCCCTGCGTGGCCGGTGAGGAGAATCCAGGAATGACCATGTTTTCACGCATCGTGTCGGTAGCCGTGGCGCTCGGCGTCGCGATCGGTTTCGCGGGTCCGGCGTCGGCGGCCAACGAGGCCGCTGCGACGTACTACAAGGACGTGCTGCCCATCGTCCAGGAGAACTGCCAGACCTGTCACCGGCCGTCGGGCCACAACATCAGCGGCCTGGCGGCCCCGATGTCGTTCATGACCTACCAGGAGACGCGCCCGTGGGCCCGCGCGATCGCCCGCAAGGTCGAGTCGCGCGAGATGCCGCCCTGGTTCGCGTCCGAGCCGAAGGGGGTCTTCGAGAACGAGCGCGGACTGACCGACGCCGAGATCGACACGATCCTGGGCTGGGTCGAGGCGGGGGCGCCCGCCGGCGATCGGGCCGATGCGCCGCCCGCGCGGGTCTGGCCGGAGGATCTGCAGGACGGGTGGTCGCACGGCACACCCGACTTCGTCGTCCGCATGGAAGAGCCGTTCGTGGTGCCGGACGACGCCTACGACATCAACATCTCGTTCGACGTCCGGATCCCGGAGAACGTGGTGCCGGAGGACGTCTGGGTGCGCGGCTGGGAGCTGCGCACGGGGGCCGAAGGTTCGGGCGTGCATCACATGTGCGCGTTCGTGCGGCCGGAGGACGGCAAGGTCATCACCGGCGCGAACAAGTCGGCCGTCGCTCTCGGCGGGCTGTTGAGCTGCGTGGCGGAGGGCGGCGAGTCGGGGATGCTGCCGGACGGTTACGGCCTGCTGGTCCGGAAGGGCTCGGTCCTCAACTTCAACATGCACTTCAACAAGGAGCCGGGTCCCGGAACGTCGTTCGAGAGCCAGGCGGAGGTCGGGTTCTTCGTCGAGGATCGGCCGGTGGCCCATCAGGTCGTCACCGACACCCTGGGCAACAACGGGTTCGAGATTCCGCCGAACCATCCCCGCTACCGGGTCGGCATGGCCCGCACGCTCGAGAAGGACATCCTGGTGCTCAACCTCTGGCCGCACGCGCACCTGCGCGCCATCGCGTCCCGCTACACCGCCTTCTACCCGGACGGCACGGAGGAGCTGCTGCTCGACGTGCCGCACTACGACCAGAGCTGGCAGGTGACCTACAAGTACCGCGAGCCGAAGCTGTTGCCGAAGGGCACCCGCATCGAGGCCAGTTTCTGGTACGACAGCACGGAGGAGCGCGGGGTGCGCCGCGGCTTCGACGCCGACCGCAGTGTCGGGTTCGGCCAGCGGACCAACGACGAGATGGCCCTCGCGTTCCTCAGCTACACGGAGCTCGACGGCGCCTCGACCACGAACGATGAGGAATAGAGCAGTCCGCAGCCAGCCGGCACTGGTGGTGTAGCCGATGTCTTCGACGCATTCCGGCCGGCTGGCGTGGGGATTCGGCGCCTGCCTGCTGGTCCCGGCGGTCGCCGGGGCCCAGCAGGGCAGCGCCGGTTCCGCGCCGGCGGACGCCGTTCTTGCGGAGCTCACTCTCGGCCTGCGCCCGGTCGCAGTCTCGTTCGAGCCGGGTCTCGATGCCGGGGACCCGGTTCATCGGGAGCTGCTGGCGGCGAACCGATCCGCATCGAACACGAGAGTCCGCATCGGCGCGCTCCAGGCCATGCCGCGGCTGCGCATCGGTACGCTCGACGGCTCGCAGCCCGGGGGCAGCGATTCGCCGAACCCCGCTACGGCTACCCTGGAACTGTGGCTGGCGCGCACCGCCGGCGGCTGGTCGCTCGACCTGCGGGCGGAGCCGGACGCCGAAGACGAAACGGGTGACGGCGAAGAAGACGGGCGCGAGGCGGGCGCGGACACCGACAGCGCAGGGCGGGATACGACCGTGATCGGTCAGGTCGCGCTGGCCCGGGAGCCCGCCGACAGGCAGGAGACCTTCTCGGCCGGGCTGGTTCCTACCGGGGAATCGGCCGGGCAGTTGGTGTTGCGCTGGCGGGACCACCGCTGGACCGCCGCTTTCCGCTTCGCCGATCCTCCGGAGCGGGATGCGGACGATGCCGGCGACCAGGAAGAGGCGGAACCCGGGGATGCGTCCGAGTCCGGGCCCGCAGAGGAGGCCGCCGGAGCGGGCGAGTCTCGCGACGAGTCGCCGGCGGACCAGTCGGCCGGCGACTCGTCGGAGGATGACGAGGGTCCCCGCGTAGCCAACGATCGGGAATCCCTGCAGTTCGATTCCGATACGAGCGCCGGGGCCCGCTTGCTGCGGCTCAGCGAACGACACGAGTCGGCTGTCGAGTTGCCGGGCGACGTGCGGCTCGCCGTGCTTTTCTGGCAGGAGCAGAGCGTGGATCTCGCGGACTTCGCCGGAATCGAGTCGCTGGCTGACGGCGACGTGCTGCGGTTGACGCGCGCGGCGGTGCTCCGGCTCCGCAACGAGACGCCGCTCCGGTTCGGCGACGTGGCGATTCCGACCGGCAACCTGGCTCCGGGGTTCGCCGGTTCGTACGGCCTCTGGCTGAAGCGGAGCGGCGACGGCTGGCGCCTGGTGTTCAACCACGAGGCGGACTCGTGGGGGACGCAGCACGACCCGGCCTTCGACGCCGCCGAGATCGACCTGGCGTATTCGCAGGACGGGCTCGCCACGCGCCCGTTCGGCGCCGCCCTCGTGCCCGCCACGGAGAGTGCCGGCCGGCTCGTCATTCATTGGGGCGCCCACGAGTGGGTGGCCGACTACACGATCCCGGAGTGAATCCGGCCCCGGCTGCCGAAGGGCATTCTCGCCGGCTACCGCGCGCAGGAGCGCGCCGCGGCGGGGAGCCTCGACAGGGCCAACTTCTTCCTTGAATTTCACCGGGTCGACACCTAGAATGCCCGGATGAATCAAGACCTGCGGAAGTGCATTCCCAGGATCGGAATCCTGTACGCGGGGTTGGTCTTGGCGGCGCTGGCGGGTCTGCCCGCCGAGCTCTCCGCACAGGGGCCGGTTCCGTCGGAGGCGATTGCCGCGGCGCCGTCCGCGAGTGAGGCGCCGGCCGGTGCGGCGAGCAGCCGGCAGTTGCTCAACCGCTACTGCGTGACCTGCCACAACGACCGGCTTGAGACCGCGGGCCTCAGCCTGCAGGAAATCGACGCGCTGCATGTCGGTCCGGGCGCCGAGACGTGGGAGAAGGTGGTGCAGAAGCTGCGCACCGGCACCATGCCGCCGTCCAACCGGCCGCAGCCGCCCGCCGCAGCCCGCCAAGCGATGCTCGAGTGGCTGGAGACGTCGCTCGACGCCGCGTCGGACGCGAATCCGAACCCGGGGCGGACGGAAACCCTCCGGCGACTCAACCGCACGGAGTATCAGAACTCGATCCGGGACCTGCTGGCCCTGGACATCGACGCCACGGCGCTGCTGCTGCCGGACGAGAGCGGGCACGGCTTCGACAACGTGACGGTGGGAAATCTCTCGCCGGCGCTGCTCGACCGCTACATCTCCGCGGCGCGCAGGATCAGCCGGCTGGCCGTCGGGGCGCAACAGGAGTCCGTCGAGAGCGCCGTGTTTCGCGTTCCTCCGGACACCACGCAGGAAGCGCATGTGCCGGGGCTGCCGATCGGCACCCGGGGCGGCGTGCTCGTGCCGCACACCTTTCCGCAGGACGGGCTGTACGACATCCAGGTGCTCCTGGCCCGCAACCGCAGCGGCAACATCGGCGGCCTGCGCGATCCCCGGTCGCACGAGCTGCAGTTCCTGCTCGACCGCATGCCGATTGCGAGCTTCACGATCGCGCGGCCGGTCGACCGCGACGACACGCTGCTGGATCGCAACCTGAAGGTGCGCGTGCCCGTCACCGCCGGCCCGCACCGGCTCGGCGTCACGTTCGCGCGGGACGGAGACTCGGTGCCCGAGACCGAGCGCCAGCCCCTGCAGTCGCACTTCAACGAGACGCGGCATCCCCGCCAGACGCCTGCCGTCTACCAGGTGACGGTGACGGGACCGTACGCGCCGCAGGGCGCCGCCGATACGCCGAGCCGCGACCGCCTCTTCGTCTGCCGGCCGGACGGGCCGATCGACGAGGAGCCGTGCGCGCGGGAGATCCTGGCGACCCTGATGCGCCGCGCCTACCGCCGGCCGGTCGTCGCGGAGGACATCGAGGGGCCGCTGGCCTTCTATCGGGAGGGGCGCGCCGAGGGCGACTTCGACTACGGCATCGAGAAGGCGCTGGCCGCGGTGCTCATCAATCCGGAGTTCCTGTTCCGCGTGGAGCTGGATCCGCGGGGCGTCGCCGGCGGCGCGTACCCGATCAGCGACCTGGAGTTGGCGTCGCGTCTGTCGTTCTTCCTGTGGAGCAGCATCCCGGACGACGAGCTCCTCGATACGGCGATTCGGGGCGAGCTCGGCAAACCCGACGAGCTGGAGCGGCAGACCCGCCGGATGCTCGCCGATCCGCGTTCCTACAATCTCGCGAGCAACTTCGCGGGGCAGTGGCTGCAACTTCGGAACGTGGCCTCCGTCAGCCCGAACCCGCGCCTGTTCACGGACTTCGACGACAACCTGCGCCGCGCAATGCGGGAGGAGACGGAGCGTTTCTTCGACAGCGTGCTGCGCGAGGACCGCGGCGTGGCGGATCTGCTCGACGCGGATTACACGTTCCTCAACGAGCGGCTCGCCAAGCATTACGGGATTCCCAACGTGTACGGGACCCGCTTCCGCCGGGTGCAGCTCGATCCCGACAGCCGGCGCGGCGGGCTGCTGCGGCACGGCAGCATCCTGTCCGTGACTTCGTATGCGACCCGCACGTCGCCGGTGATCCGCGGCGTGTGGGTGCTGTCGAACATCTTCGACGCGCCGCCGCCGCCGCCGCTGCCGAACGTGCCGGCGCTCGAAGAGAACGAGGTGGTCGCCAACCTGCCGATGCGGGAGCGGCTGGCTGCGCACCGGAGCAACCCGGTCTGCGCGAACTGTCACCGGACGATCGATCCGGTCGGTTTCGCGCTGGAGAACTTCGACGCGGTGGGCCGCTGGCGCGATCACGAGGGGGATACCGCGTCCATCGACGTGTCCGGGGGCCTGCCCCTGGTCGGCGAGTTCGACGGCGTGGACGGCCTGGAGGCGGGGCTCCTGAGCCGCACCGACCTGTTCGCCGGCACGATTGCCAAGAAACTGCTGACGTTCGCGCTCGGGCGGGGCGTCGAGTATTACGACCAGCCGGCCATTCGCCGGATCCTGCGCGCCACCGAGCAGGATGGTTACCGCCTGTCGTCGCTCGTAGTGGAAATCGTCAAGAGTGTTCCGTTCCAGATGAGGAGATCGTCATGATCATCACGAAGAAGGCCCTCCCCCGGCGTACTTTTCTGCGGGGGCTGCAGGCCACCCTGACGCTGCCGTTGCTCGACGCGATGGTGCCCGCGGCGACCGCGCTGGCCAACACGGCGGCCCGTCCGGTGTCGAGGCTCGGCTTCGTGTTCATCCCGATGGGATGCGACCATGGCCGCTGGACGCCGGCCGAGGACGGTCGGTTGGGGCAGTTGACCCCGATCCTGAGTCCGCTCGAGCCGGTCAAGGAGCAGTTGACGGTCGTCACCAACCTGGAGCTGCAGCTTTCGTATCCGGGGACCCACGACACGTCGAACTCCGGGTTCCTGAGCGCGGCCTACGCCAAGCACACCGAGAGCTCCGACTACCACCTGGGGACGACGGTCGACCAGATCGCGGCGAAGAAGATCGGGCGGGACACGCAGCTCCCCTCACTGGAGCTGTCGATGGACCTGAACCCGCTCGCCGGGGTGTGCAACAACGGCTACGCCTGCGTCTACCAGAACTGCCTGTCGTGGTCGTCGCCGACCACGCCGCTGCCGTCAGAGGCGCATCCCCGCATCGTCTTCGAGCGCCTGTTCGGTGAGGGCGGCACCGCCGCCGAGCGGCAGGCGGCGCTGCGGAGCCGGGGCAGCCTGCTCGATTCGTTCAGCGACGACATCGCGCGCCTGAAGCGCGAGGTGGGGGCGGCCGACCGCGTGCGCGTCGACCAGTACATCGACAGCGTCCGCGAGATCGAGCGGCAGATCCAGCGGGCCGAAAACAGCGCCATCGACAACCCGATGCCCGACGTGGACCGCCCCGTCGGCGTCCCGGCCGCGTTCGCGGATCACGCCCGGCTCATGTTCGACCTGCAGGCGCTCGCGTTCCAGGCGGACATCACGCGCGTGGTCAGCTTCCAGCTCACGCGCGAGCTGAGCAACCGCACGTATCCTGAGATCGGGGTGCCGGACCCGCACCACCCGACCAGCCACCACGGGAACGATCCGGAGAAGCTGCTGAAGATCTCCATGATCAACACGTTCCACATGGGGCTGTTCGCCGAGTTCCTCGAGAAGCTGAAGAACACGCCGGACGGCGACGGATCGCTGCTCGACAACACCGTCTACCTGTACGGCAGCGGGATGGGCAACTCGAGTCTGCACGACCACGAGAACCTGCCGATCCTGGTGGCCGGCGGCGCCGCGTGCGGCATGAACGGGGGACAGCACATCCGGTACGCCGAGGGCACGCCGCTCGCCAACCTGCACCTGACGTTGCTGGACCGGGTAGGTGTCCATCTGGATTCGTTCGGCGACAGCGACGGCCGGATTCCGAAGCTGGTCGACGCGGTCCCGGTGTAGAAGCGGCTCGGTCTCTGTTGAGAGTGACGGGAGACGACACATGGATTGGCGACGACTGATCGCTGGACTGTCCGTCCTGACCCTTGCCGTGGCCGGCGCGGCCACGGCGGCGGAGGAGACCACCCTCGCCGATGCGGCCGAGCAGGGGCAGGGCAAGCTGGTCCGCACCCTGCTCGCCGAGGGCGCAGACGTGAACGCCCCGCAGGTCGACGGAACGACCGCTCTGCACTGGGCGGCATATCACGACGACCTCGATACGGCGCGGCTGCTGATCGAGGCGGGTGCGGATGCGAACGCGATGAACCGCTACGGCGTGCCGGCGCTGTCGCTGGCCGCCACCAACGGGAACGCGGCCTTCGTGCAGTTCCTGCTCGACGCGGGCGCCGACCCGAACGTCGCGTTGCTGGGCGGCGAAACCGTCCTGATGACCGCGGCGCGGACGGGGAGTCTCGATGCCGTTCACGCACTGCTCGGCGCGGGGGCCGATCCCGACGCGCGCGAGCGGCGGGATCAGACCGCGCTGATGTGGGCCGCCTCGGAAGGGCACCTGGGCATCGTCAACGCCCTGCTCGACGCGGGCGCGGACGTCCACGCGTCTCTCAGGTCCGGATTCACGCCGCTGTTCTTCGCCGTGCGCGAGGGCAACATCGACGTCGTGCACCGGTTCCTCGAGGCGGGTGTGGACGTCAACGCGGTTCTCGAACGGGTGAAGGACGGTCCTGACGCGGCGGTCAACAACGCCAGCTATCGGCCGATCGACGACGGCATGAGCCCGCTGCTGCTCGCGGTGCGGAACGGTCACTTCGAGCTCGCGGTCGAGTTGATCGAGGCCGGCGCCGACCCGAACGATCAGCGCAGCGGATTCGCGCCGCTGCACACGATGTCGTGGGTACGCAAGCCGGACGCAAGCGACCGCGGCGACCCGCCGCCGCTCGGGTCGGGCAACCTGACCGGACTGCAGTTCGTCCGCAAGCTCGTGGCGCTGGGTGCGGACGTCAACCTGCGCCTGAACAGCGCCATCCGACCGCCGCACACCGCGTCCCGGCTCGGGATGGAGGGGGCGACGGCGTTCCTGATGGCGGCCGACCGGGCCGATGTCGCGTTCATGCAGATGCTGCTGGAGCTCGGTGCGGACCCGTTCATTCCGAACGTCGAAGGTTCCACGCCGCTGATGGCGGCGGCCGGGCTCGGCACGACGGCGCCGGAGGAGGAAGCCGGTTCCGAGGCCGAGGCGCGTGACGCGGTGGAGCTGCTGGTCGATCTCGGCGCCGACCTCGACGCCGTCGACGACAACGGCGATACCGCGATGCACGGCGCCGCGTTCGCCAGCTTCCCCACGGTGGTGCAGCAGCTTGCCGACTACGGGGCCGACATCCACGTCTGGACCCAGCCGAACGAGCAGGGCCGGACGCCGCTGTTCATCGCCGAGGGGTACCGCGGCGGCTTGCCGCGGCCTTCGCGCGCCACCATCGAAGCGGTCACGTACCTGATGGACGGCGCGGGCATTTCCACGGCCGGGCCGCGGCCGGAACTCATCGACCAGTACTCGCTGCCGGCTCAGCAGCCGCCCGCGCAGCCTGACAAGCCCGAGAAGCAGGAGAACTCCGAGAAGGACGCGAAGGCGAAGCCGCAGGTGCGCTAGAGTCGCCTTCGGTGAAGGCGTCGAGGGCCCCGGGCCGCTGGTCACGCCGATCACGGTGTCCGGGGCTCTTTCTTGTACGCTTCCGGTTCATTCCATCGTGACGCCGACGGCGTCCCGGAGATCCACGACGAGATCATCGATGTGGTGCTGATCCAGTAGCCGGCCGACTCGGTTCGGCAGTACATGCCACCACGGGCACGGTGTTCGCACGCCTGTCCTGCGGGCCGAAGCCGGACACGTCGGGTGTGCCGCCTGCGCGCGCCACGTCGCGGATGGCCTTTCGACTACACTTGTGCGAGACATCCCGATCACGCGGCGGGTGCCGTGCACCGAACCGGAGTCGTCGCCGGCATGTCGCGAGGCTCGCGTGACGAGTTGCTGACGGCGCGTTCGGGTTGAGCACGGATGATTCTCGTCAACACGCGATGCCCGACGAACCCAGGAACGTTCTGCACCTTCCGGATCTGTCGATCTCCGGATTTCGCGGCATCGAGCGCCTGTCGATCGAACGATTGGGTCGCGTGACCCTGCTCACCGGCCGGAACGGTGTCGGCAAGACGACGGTGCTGGACGCCGTCCGCGTTTACGCCGCGCGGGGACGTCCGATCGTGCTGCACGAATTGCTGGAGCGGCGTGAGGAATTCGTCGCCGCTCTCGATGAGGATCACGATCGGGTTGTCGTCCCAGACTATACCGCGTTGTTTCATGGTCGAGGCGCGACGCAAGGGGTGCCCATCACCATCGGTCCGAGAAGCGGTGGTGACGATCTCCTGATCGCTGGATCAACACCCGGAGATTGGTCGCCCGAACAGCGAGAGTTGTTTGCGGACCATCTGACGGAGGCTGACGTTCAGGCCGTCAGGATCGTTTACCGAGAGAAGGAGCGGTTGCTGCCGTCGTTTCTCGCCGCAGATGATCGGCGCGCCGCCAATTGGTCACGCCGTCGTTATTTCCGAAATTTGCAACGAGGCCTGTTCGATGACAGTGAATGGCCGGTCATTGAATGTGAGTCTTTGGGACCCGGACTGCTGAACAACAGCAAACTGGCACGCTTCTGGGACAACGTTGCCCTGACCGATGAAGAAGATTTGTCGATTCGCGCGCTGCAATTGATTGGCGATAGCATTGAGCGAGTCGCTGTGGTTGGCGACGACGAAAGACGTTATCCAGGGGATGGTCGCCGTGTGGTCGTGAAGTTGAAGGATCATCCTCGTCCAGTCCCGCTGAAGAGCCTTGGCGATGGTGTCACACGCGTGTTCGCCGCCGGACTTGCGCTGGCGAACGGTCGAGATGGTTTCCTGGTCGTTGATGAAGCAGAAAACGGGATCCACTACTCTCTCCAACCGGACTTCTGGGGTATGGTTCTACGCGCCGCGCATCAGAACAATGTTCAGGTTCTGGCGACGACTCATAGTTGGGACTGTGTGGCGGGTTTTGCGCGCGCGGCCACGCAGTTCAGGGATGCCGAGGGCGTTCTCATTCGATTGGAGAAGGACGGAGAGGAAGTTCGGGTGGTCGAGTACTCCGAGGAAGATCTCCGGACGGCTGCCAATCAACATATAGAAGTAAGGTAGCCATGGCCGGAGAAGCCAACCCTCGCGTCCTGTTGGTGGAGGGAGTTGACGACAAGCATGTCGTTCGCCATCTCCGTGACCGCCGGGATCATCCCGAGATGCCTGAATTCGATATTCTTGACAAGGGTAGTTTTTACGATCTGAGTAGCGCCATTGGCCCGGAAATCAAGGCTCCCGGTCGAGTCGCAGTCGGCATTCTCGCGGATGCGAACGACAATCCGAAGGCGCGGTGGCAGGAGATCGCCGATAAGTTGCGGAAAGCCAGAATCGAACCTCCAGACAGTTTGGGCTCGGCTGGTGCGGTCATCGCTGGGAGGCCCCGCGTGGGAATCTGGTTGATGCCGGACAACAAGTCCAAGGGCGAACTCGAGAACTTCATTGCGGAATTGGTTCCTGAACGTGATCCCGTGTGGCCGCTGGCCGAGGGCTACATCAATGGCATCCCCACCGGCGATCGCAAATTCAAGCCGGGAAAGACTCTGAGAGCCAGGATCCACGCGTGGCTTGCGACGAGGGCTGAGCCACGGAAGATGGGGGCGGCCATCGGGATCGGCGACCTGGATGTGGCCGCACCTCTTGCAGTGAAGTTCGCCGACCGGCTTCGAGCGGTGTTCGGCGAAGGATCGCTTCTTCTACGGCGTCACGTCCCACGGCCGCTCCCACGGCCGCAGTGGACGCCGGCGGGCGATGAGCGGCAGATCCTGCCGTTGCAGTTCCAGCAGGATGCGCACCTTTTCCTGCAACGGGGCCTTCGCCTGCTCCCGGTGCCACGCGCGCTTCCGTTCCAGAAGGCTCGCTACATCTTCCCAGGGGCGGTCAGGCATCGTCCGGGATCTCCGCTGCAATGGCGTGGTTGGTCAGGATCCGCCGCAGCCGTTCCCGGTCTACCGCACCTGCTTCCAGAAGCTGCCATGCCCGTTCGCGCCGCCGTGCGCCGCCGGCCTGCAAGGCCAGGGCGACGAGGTGTTCGGGGTCCACCACGCGGACCGGTACGCCGCCGTAGTCGTGCACTCGCGCGGTCGAGAGCGCGGTTTGCACGAGGGCATTGTAAGCGGGCAGGAACTGCACCGGGACTCCCTCGATCAGCAGGTGTTCGGCCTGCAGTCCGAAACCCTGCTCTCGCGCCCATGCGTAGAGGCGGGACAACGGCGCGAGCGCGTCGGCGTCGACCGCTTCGAGGGTGACGAACACATCCAGATCGTAGGTGCGGGTCGGCTCGGCGTAGAACAGGACCGCGGTCGCGCCGCCTATGGCGTACTGCGCCACGAGGCCGTCTTCGCGCATCCGGTTCAGGATCCGAAAGACGTCCGCCAACGAGCTCATCGTTGCACCGGTGAACGCCGCTCGGGCGAGGCCGACGGGACTGCGCGGCGCGGGACCACGGTGGTCTCTCCGGTGGGCTGTCGCGCACGCGACTCCACCTACCGCCGGACGGCGTACAGGTGAGATGCCGTCCGCAGGAGAAGCGTGCGCTCCACGATGGCGGGGGAGGCGAGCGCCATCTCCCCGAGGACGTTCTTGCCGAGCAGCGTGAACTCCGGCCCGGCCGCGATCACGTACGTGTCGCCGTCCTCGCTCAGGGCGAAGATCTTGCCGTTGTAGGCCCACGGGGACGACGTGAACGTCGCGCCGCGCTCGATGCGGACGCGGTCGTAGACGATGCGGCCGGTGCGCGCGTCGTGGGCGGTGAAGAAGCCGCGGTCGTGCAACGTGTAGTAGAGGCCGCGGTAGAGGAGCGGCGACGGGTTGTAGGACCCGATGCGCGGCTGGTACCAGCGGATGTACTCGTTGGCGCGCTGGTTGGGGCCGAGCGTGATGTCTCCCTCGGCGCCGGGCAGCACGGCGTAGACCGGCCGGTGGTCGTTGCCGACGTAGCCGGAGCTGACGTAGAGGATGCCGTCGCCGGGGACCGGCGTCGGCACCGTCACGTTCGTCATCCTTCCCGAAAACCACCACAGCAGGTTCCCGGAAGGGTCGTACGACCGCACCCTGGTCTTGGCGACGGTCACGATCTCGGTGCGCAGGTCGTTGCGCCAGATGAACGGCGTCGACCAGGCGCTCACCTCGTCGCGCTCCACCCGCCAGTTCTGCTCGCCGGTGGCCGTATCGAACGACGCCAGGTACGACTCCTCGTCGTTGTCGTGCATCACGAGCACCTGGTCGTCGAGCAGGGTGGGCGACGAGCCGGCGCCCCAGCCCCACTGATCCATGTGGTGCTCTACCGGGCGGGACCAGATCAGGTTGCCGTCGAGGTCGTAGGTGAAGAGTCCGAGGTTGCCGAAGAGGGCGTAGACCCGCTTGCCGTCGGTCACCGGCGTGGCCGACGCGAAGGAGTTCTTCGGGTGGATGGTCGATGCGACCGGTCCGGCGTGCGCCGTGCGCTGCCAGATCAGCGCGCCCGTGTCGAGGTCGAGGCAGAACACCATCCAGTGGTGCGTCCCCGGCGGCGGGTCGGGAGGCGTCTCGTTGCCGGTCTCCGGCAGGTACAGGCCGGGCCGCGGGCCTTCGTAGTCCTCGTCGGCGACGACTGACGTCAGGAAGACCCGGTCGCCCCAGACGATCGGGCTGGACCATCCCCGGCCCGGCACCGGCGCCTTCCAGGCCACGTTCTCGGTGGCGCTCCAGGTCTCGGGCAGCGCAGGATCGTCGGCCACCACTGCCGTCCCCTCGGGTCCCCGGAACCATGGCCAGTTGTCCGATGCGGCGGAGGCGTCTCGCGCTGTCGGCGGAAACAGCGCCAGTGCCGCCGCGAGCAGCCAACCAACGGGTTCCTTCCAGCCAGCGTTTCTCTTCAACATTGCCTCCCCCGCTCTCGGGCGGACAACCAGGCCTGCCCGGTGATCTCTGCGCCGTTTCTGCGGCGCAGACTGCCGGCGGCGCCTCAGTTGTTCCGGGCGCCTTCGTTGATCCACTGCTCGATGACGGCGACCGCCTCGTCCGTGAGGAAGCGGCCTCCTATCGGCATCCGTGCTCCCACTATGCCGGCCCGGCCGTCGAGCTTGTGGATGAGGTAGCTGTTCTCCGCGTCGTTCGGCGTCACCAGGTCGAGTCCTACCTGCGTGCTGGGCACGTTCACCAGGTTCTCGAACGAACGGCCTTCGGAGATGTCGAGACCCGCCTGGGCGTCGGACGGACCGTGGTGCGCGACGCACGCCGGGTTGAACACTTCTTTCTGGATGCTCGACAACGTGGCTGTGAGATTGCCCATGGCCGGCGTCGTGGGGGGCGTCGGAGTCGTCGGAGTGGTCGTCGGTGCGGTCGGGGAGTCTCCTCCGCATGCTGCGACGCCCACGATGGCCAGAGCCGACAGGCAGCGGACAATGGCTTGCATGCGACTAGCGTATCGAACGGTATGCGATGGGTCCAGTGCGTCCGGAGCACCGTTTCGAGGTCGCATCCCGGTCGGTGCTCGGCCGGCGGCCGTCCGTGGGGCCGGATCCCGTTACAGGTAGAGATGCAACTGCGCCAGGAGCGTTCGCATGCGCCGGCCGCTGAACTGCAGGCGGTCGCGGTAGTACGACAGGTTGACGTGCCAGTGGGTTCGTGGGTAGAAGTCCAGGCCGTATACCATGCGGCGGACCTCGCCCCGCGGGTCCGTGTCGGTCCAGCGCAACTGGGGAGAGAGCCGGACCCGGACCCCGCGAAGGACTTCCACCGACGTCTGGTTGGCGAAGATGTAGGATCGCCGGCTCTCGCCCAGTACCTGAAGCCTGATGTCCACATGTGTCCAGGTTGTCAGCCACGCCGCCGGAGCGTACCCGAAGGACAGCCCGGTATCCGTGCTCCGGGAACGGAGATCGGAGTCGCCGCGGTGCAGCGCCGACGCTGCTACGACCATCCGCGGCCCGAGGTCGATCTGCAACCGGCCGCTCGCGGTGAACGCCTGCCGGCCGTCGTTCTCGATGAGCGACTCGGCGCGTCCCGGACCCGCGGATACCTGCAGGAGCGTGCGGTCGGTGGATACGCCCATCTCGATCCCGTAGACCTGATCGTCCTGCGCCAATTCGCGTCCTTCGCGCGTGAACGACGTGTGGTCGGCGAACCGGACCCCGTACGCCGGGAGAAAGCGCCCGCCCCGCATGTGGATCGTGTCCGTGACTTGATAGGCGACCCAGTGCTCGTAGGAAACGAGCTCGCCGCCGGCGTGCCCCGGCGCCCGGCCGATGGAGCCGTACGCCGTCCACCGGTCCCGCCGCCAGGCGGCCTGCAGATCGAGGTTCATGAGGAAGTTGCGGTCGTTGATGGTGCGGCCGGGCACGTCGAGCTCCAGGTGCGAGGGCCTGACGTCGAGGCCGAGCTGCAGCGGGCTCTCGCTCGAGAGCGCACCGAATAGAAAGCCCTCCTCGCCCGCCGTCTCTCCGGCCGCCGGGACTCCGCCCGCCTCCTGCCGGCCGAAACTCGATATCTCCTCCCGGGACAGCGACCGTCCGTAGGGGGTCAGGAGCCCGCCGCCGGCCGCCGAGTAGTGGCAGGCGGTGCATCGCGGGTACTGCTTCGCCAGGAACGTCGGTTCGGCGGACGCCGGTCCGGCGCTCCACGCGCCGCCGAACGCGGCGATTGCCAGCGCTGTCCACCCCGGCGCGCGGCGTTTATCGGTTCCGGTCATGAGCCGCCGTCCGGGGACGTCGCACCGCCCGCGGCGTCGAACCGGATCGTGATCTCGACGGCATCGCGGACGCCGACTCCCAGGTAGCGCGGCGGCGGGATGTCGAACGCTTCCAGGCTCAGGGAGAACTCCGCCTCCACCTGCATCCGGCCGTTCCGCCGGCGCAGCTCCGCCTCGCCCTCGACCACCTGCCGGACCCCGTGGAGCGTCAGCGTGCCCGAGAACCGCGTCTCGTGGCGTCCGGCGCGGGCCGGCAGCGGCTCGTCGAGCACGATGCCGGAGAGCACGGCCCGCCGGAAGCCGGCGCCGCGCTCCGTTTCGAGGTACTGCGTGCGGAGATGGTCGTTGCGCAAGCCGATGCCGGTGTCCAGCGTATCGAGATCGACCCGGATCTCGCCCGCGTAGGAGCCGGCGCCCGGGCCGGTGCGTCCGAGGGCGCCGGAGATGACCGGCGTGACCGCATCGAAGCTCCCGCCGACGGTGAGGCGGCAGCGGACCCGCACGTCGCCGGAAGCCACGCGCCACGACTCCGCGCCGGCCAGGCCGATGCCGGCCAGGCCGAGGACGGCCGCCACGAGCGCCGCGCGGAGCGGGCGGCGCCGGGACGCCGGTCGAGACAGCGTCCGCATCGCGATCGGCCGGAAGAGGGGCACGACTCAGTGTGACCACGCGCCGAGCGCGCTGTCAATCGTCCTCACCGTGAACGCAACGGCGTCCGTGACGATGACAAGGTGTCCTGATGCGGACCGGTGTCGTGACTCGACGCGATTTCTCTTGCGCTTCATACCGCCGACAACGGTGACGATAAGATACCTTGATGGGGACCGGTGTCGTCGGACCGCGCGCCGGCGCGGGCCTCGGCATGCAGGTGACCGGGGTCGCGACAGGCCCGAACCGCCGGGACGGCTGACGGGCCGGCAAGTATGGCCAGTCTGTTTCGCGATCTCCGCTACGCGCCCGGCTGGCCGAAAGCGTGCTCTTCGAAGTAGAGCTGCTCGATCCGGCGTCGCTCGCCGGCGCTGGCCGGCGTGGCGCTGGCCGCGATCCGGCTCCCGGCCCGCCGCGCCGCCGGGGTCGATCCGGTCGAGACGCTGCCGGGCCGAGTAGCAAGCGGCGATCGCTGCCGCTCTCTATTGCTGGAGTGCCTCCAGCGCCGCGAGGAAGTCGCTCCAGGGCACCGGTTCCCCGTGCACCGGGGCCAGCGTCTCCACGTCCAGGTTCATGCGCTCCACCTGCGTGTGCAGGGCGCGCATCGAGGGCAACTGCGCCGGCCTCGGAGGCTCGTGCGTGTCGAACAGGGCCGACTGGAAGGCGATGCGCTCGGCCGGCAGGTACGCCATCAGCATCCCGGCGACGTGCCGGAGCGGCTGCACGTAGTAGACGCGCAGTATCCGGGAGTTGTCGGTGATGACGTAGTTTTCCTGGATCGCCTCGTAGTTGTAGCCCTCGGCCAGCTCTGTCGGCGGCCACTTCGAGACGATGTCCGGCTTGATGGTTCGCGGCTCGTAGGTCAGCACGTCGTGGTTCAGGAACTCGAGGTTGATCATGTGGGTGACGATGGTCGATCCGATGTGCAGGTACGTGCGCAGGCCCCCGATGTGGTCGAAGTGCGGGTGCGACGCGATCACCCAGCGGACCGGCTTGTCCGGGGCCAGCTTCGTGATCCGGTCGATGACTCGCAGGCTGCGCTCCTCGTCCCCGGGCGCCTCGAAGACCGCCACGAAGTCGCTGAACTCGATCATGTAGCTGTTGGCGGGGCCGCCGCCGAGTCGGTAGACCCCGTCGGCGATCTCGTCGACCGTGACTTCGATGGACCAGTCCGCCTCGGCCACCGACTCCGGCACCGGCACCGGGTCGCCGCACTCGTTGGGCCGGATATCCGGGAACGACCCGCCGTAGGCGTTGTGCCCGGTGCTCTCGCGGTAGAACTGCCAGTTGTCGTCCCACCCCTGGTGCGAGTGCCAGTCGGTCGGCCACTTGACGTTGCCGACCGAGACGAAGTTCGTGGACTCGTGCTCGATGTTGAAGTCGCCCAGGGCGGGGATGTTCACCGTCGTCTTGAGCCGCTGGATCAGGTTGCGGGAGTTGATGGTGGCGTCCACGCGGTACTTGCCGAACATCTCAATCGCGACCACGTGCATCTTCTCGGGCATGACGACGTTGCCGTCGCGGCCCTTCTCGATCTGCTCCCAGCGCCAGAACGCCACCGGGTTCGCGCCCGGCAGGCGGGCGGCCTTGAGGAACCCGTGGGGGTTCAGCCACATGTCGAGCTGGTAGACCTCGGCGATTTCGGGGTGCACCGCCACCGGCGGCCCGTCGCCGTCCATGTGCCACGAGAACTTGCCGTTGGTGACGTGCGTCTGCCGCGTCTGCGTCTGGGTGGGCGTGCCGCTGCGCCAGCCGAGGCCGTACTTCCAGGACGCGGGCGCCAGCCCCGGCTGCCGGTCGAACGTCTCCACGCTCGTGCCGGCCTCCCAGTCGATGGTGCGGGTGTAGTTGTCCAGCGAGTCGATGCGCGGCCAGTCGACGTTGACCGCGTTCTCGAACGTCTGGCCCACCGCGCCGGCGTAGCCGCCGCTGCCCGAGAACGCGATGCAGCGCAGGTCGGCCTCGCCGATCTCCTCCGCGACGGCCGCGAGAAGGGGCGCCGGATCGACGAAGCCGGGGGGAAACTCCTGGGCCGTCAGCGGCCCTCCGGCCAGCATGAGCAAGGCGGCGGTGCCGACGAGACGCTTCGCCATGGTTTTCTCCTTCGTCGCCGCCGTGTCCCGCGGACGGCGGCGGATGGCCTCGTTGCAAGCGCCAGCCATCGTACCACGGGCGAATACGGATAGAGTGATGTTCGGCGCGCGTTTCGGAGGCACGCCAGGCACGACACCGCCCCGGCCGGCATGCGGGACGACCGGGGCAGATCGCGCGCCCGTTTCGGAGGAGACCCTGATGTCCGAGTCCACGCTGACCATCCGCTCGCTGGCTGCGCGCGCCGTCGCCGCGCCGCTGGCCAGGCCGCTCCGTACCGCGTCGGGCGAGGTCCCGGTGTCGCCGCTGCTGCTGATCGACGTCGCGTCGGAGGAGGGCCCGACGGGGCGGGCCTACGTCTTTGGATACACGACCCTGGTGCTGCGCGCGTTGAAGGCGTTCGTCGACGACCTCGACGACGTGGTGCGAGGGCGCCCGGCGTCCCCGACCGCGGTGAACGACGATCTGACCGCACGCTTTCGCCTCATGGGACGCCAGGGGCTGGTCGGCATGGCGCTGTCGGGCCTGGACATGGCGCTGTGGGACATGCGGGGACGGGCGCAGGGGCGGCCCGTGGTCGAGCTCCTCGGCGGGCGGGCCGTCCCGGTGCCGGCCTACGACAGCTACGGCATCGTCGATCCGGTGGCTGACGCCGCGGCCCTGGAGCGGAGCGTCGAGCAGGGCTTCCGCGCGATCAAGGTCAAGGTCGGGGCCGCCGACCTGGATTGGGACCTGAAGAACCTGGCCGGCGTGCGCGAGGTGATCGGTCCGGACATCCGGTTGATGGTGGACTACAACCAGTCGCTGACCGCTCCCGAGGCCCGGCGGCGCATCCGCGCGCTGGCCCGCTTCGGCCTCGAGTGGGTGGAGGAGCCGGTGCCCGCCGAGGACCTGGCCGGACACGCCCGCGTCCGCGACGGTTCACCGGTGCCGATTCAGACGGGGGAGAACTGGTGGTTCGGGCACGACATGGCGCATGCCCTGGCCGCCGGCGCGTGCGACTTCTGCATGCCGGATCTGATGAAGATCGGCGGGGTGACCGGCTGGCTGCGCGCGATGGGGCAGGCCGAGGCGGCCGCGGTGCCGGTCTCCAGCCACCTGTTCGTCGAGGCGAGCGCCCACGTCCTGCCGGTGACGCCGCTGGCGCACTACCTGGAGTTTCTGGACCTGGCCGGCGCCGTGCTCGCCGACCCGCCGCGGCCGGTGGACGGCCGGGTCACCGCGCGCGGACCGGGCCTCGGCATGCAGTGGAACGAGGCGGCGGTGGCCCGTTACCTCGCGTAGTCGCGTCGAGGGGCGCCGTCGCGCGCGCGGCAGAAATGGATGGGCGTGGCGCCCGCCCCGCCTACCGCCACCGGAAGATCCGGAGCGCCAAGCCGAAACTCACGCCGCCCCACGCCGCCAGAATCAGCAGCTCCGGCCCGCTCGCGATCAGCCCGTCGCCGTCGAGCATGACGCCCCGCAGCGCATCCACCAGCGCCGTCAGCGGCAGCGCCTGGACGAACGGCTGCATCGGGTCCGGGAAGTTCGACGCGGCGAAGAAGACGCCGGAGCAGATCCACATCGGCAGCATGACGACGTTCATGATGCCGGAGACCCCTTCGACCGTCCGTGCGCGGCTGGCCGTGAGCAGTCCGATGCCGCCGAAGGTCATCGCCCCGAGCAGCGCCACGGCGGCCAGACTCGCCGGCGATCCCTCGATCGGCACGCCGAAGATCAGGCGGGCGAAGCCGACCAGCGCCGCCACTTCGATCCCGAGCAGCACCAGGCGCGCCATCACGAGGGAGCCCAGGTAGTGGGGACGCCGCATCGGCGTCGCGATCATCCGCTTGAGCAGCTTGCGGGCGCGCTGCACCACCAGCGTGAAGCCGATGCCCCACATGCCGGTCCCCATGATGTTCATGCCGAGCAGCCCGGGGATCAGCCAGTCGATGTAGCGGCTGCCGGGAGCGGCGACGGTTTCGTCCCGCCCGGTCCACACGTCCTTGCGGCCGGCGGCGCGCTGCAGCAGATCGTCGACGGTCCGGCGGGCCAGCCGGCTCTCCGGGCGGGTGGGGTCGAAGCGGTAGGTGGGCGGGTGGCCCGGCGCGACGACGACCAGGGCGAGACCGTCGCGCAGCGCCGTCGCGGCCGCGCCGGGAGCGACGGAGACGACCTCCACGCCCGCGTGGGCCGACAGCGCGTCGACCAGCTCCGCGGCGCCGGCGCCGGTTTCGACGCCGACCGCCACGGTCGACTCCGGGGGCGTTCTGAAGGCGATCCCGAGGGCGAGGGCCAGGAGGAGCGGGAAGACGAACACCCAGAAGATCATCTCCGGCTCGCGCACCATGGTGAGCAGCCGGGCGATGGTCAGCTCGACGAACGGGTGCCGCGGTTGCACGGTTCCGGTGTCAGTCATCGCGCAGGTGACGTCCCGTCAGGGTCACGAAGACGTCCTCCAGGGTGGCGGTGCGCGTGGCCAGGGTCGCGATCTCGACGCCGGCCTCCGCGGCCAGGCCCACGAGCGCCGGCAACGTCCGGTGCAGGGACCTCGCGGTCACGGTCCAGGCATCCGGCGCCTCGCCCGCGCGCACCGTCTCGACGTCGGGCAGGCCGGACAGTCCTTCCTCCAGCCCGGCGGACCCCGGGGCCGCGCCGCGCGCGAACGTGACCTCCACCGCGTGCGGCGCGCCGATCGAGAGGATCAGCTCGTCGGGACTGCCCTCGGTGATGATCCGCCCCTCGTCGACGATGGCGACCCGGTCGCAGAGCGCGTGCGCCTCGTCCATGTAATGGGTGGTCAGGAGGATGGTCCCGCCCCCGGCGCCGTAGCGCTGCAGCAACGCCCACAACTGCCGGCGCGACTGCGGATCCAGCCCGGTGGTCGGCTCGTCCAGGAACAGCAGCTCCGGATCGCCGACCAGCGCGCACCCGACCGCCAGCCGCTGCCGCTGGCCGCCCGACAGCTTGCCGACCCAGCTCCGGCGCTTGCCGTCCAGCTCCAGCAGCCGCAGCACGTCGTCGACCGAGCGCCCCCGCGGATAGAACGAGCGGAACATCCGGAGGGTCTCGACCACCGACAGCTTCTCGTCCATCTGCGATTCCTGGAGGTGAATGCCGAGCCGCGCCCGCAGCGCGTCGTCGTCCCCGCCCCACGCGCGCCCCAGAATCCGCACCCGGCCCTCGTCCGGCGCGAGCAGCCCTTCCAGGACCTCGATGGTCGTGGTCTTGCCGGCGCCGTTGGGTCCGAGCAGGCCGAAGCACTCGCCGCGCCGCACCTCCAGGTCGAGACCCGCGACGGCCAGCACGTCGCCGTACCGCTTGACGATGCCGGTACAGGAGACGGCCGGCTCAGCGCTGTCGTTCATCCTTCTCGTTTCGCCGCGGACACCGCAGCGCACCCTCGACGCCGAGGCCTCCGCCTCGGCGCGGCCGTTCATCCGCGTCCCCGGTGCGCCGGGTATCGTGGGGACGCCCGGACACAGCCGCCATTTCTGGTGAGACGTTCGTTCCCGCGCGTCCGTTCAGTCTTCCAGCGCCGGCGTCGTCCGCGGCGGTTCGCGGCGCAGCGTGCCCTGCTCGTAGGCGTAGGCCAACTCGAACAACGTCGCCTCGGTGAACGGCCGGCCGAGCATCTCCAGGCCGATGGGCAGCCCGTCGGCGGTCAGCCCGGCCGGCAGGGTCAGCGCCGGGAACCCGGTAGCGGGGCTCAGGAAGCGGTTGTTGCCGCGCGCGTACTGGTCCTGGGTGTTCGCGTTGGTGAGGGCGTCCGGCGCGATCGGGGTCGTCTGGTGGTCGAAGGTCGCGTAGACGAGCGCGTCGAGGTCGTCGTCGGCCATCGCGGCCAGCACGCTGCGCCGCAACTGCTCGCGGGACCGGAGGATGGCGACGTAGCCGGGGTCGCCGGTCGACTTGCCCACGACGTTGATGAGGCCGCGCGCGCGCCAGGGGGTGACCACGCCCGACAGCAGGATGTCGCGGACGTTCTTGACGGGCGCGTTCGGATGCTCCGCCAGGTAGTCGTTCATCGCCCGCTCGGTCTCGAAGTTGTTGGTGACGTACATCCGCTGCGCGGATTCGAGGCCGGCCACGGTCACCGGGTCTACCACGGTGGCGCCGAGCGCGCGCATGTCGGCGAGGGCCCGGTCGATCAGCGCCCGCACCTGCTTGTAGTCGTCGGCGTCCGGGTCGGTCTTCGGGTCCATCGATTCGCGGATGACGCCGATGCGCGCGCCGCGCAGCCCCCCGGCGTCGAGGCCCGCGGCGTAGGAGTCGGGGACCCGGCCGACCGCGTACCCGGTGGCCGGGTCGTTGGCGTCGTAGCCGGCGATGGCGTCGAGCAGGAGCGCGGCGTCGCGGACGGTGCGGGTCATCGGACCGAGCGTGTCGCTCGACGGGTTCGCCGGCATCATCCCGAAACGGCTGACCAGCGGCAGGGTCGGACGCAGGCCGACGAGCGCGTGGACCGCGGCCGGGCCGCGGATGGACCCCCCGGTGTCCTCGCCGATGCCGACCATCCCGAAGTTCGCCGCTATGCCGGCGCCGGTGCCGCCCGACGATCCGCTCGGGTTGCGCGTCGGGTCGTAGGCGTTGCGGATGATCCCGAACGCGGAGCCGACGTAGCGTGACGCGAACTCGCCCATGTTGGTCTTGGCCAGGATGAGGGCGCCGGCCGCGCGCATCCGGACGACGATGGTGGCGTCGCGCCGGGACACGAACCCCTCGAACAGGGCCGAGCCGTAGGTGGTCGGCAGGCCGCGCGTCTCCACCTGGTCCTTCAGCAGCACCGGGATGCAGTGCAGCGGGCCGACCGGTCCCGATTCGGCGTAGGCCGCGTCGAGCTCGTCGGCCCGTTCCAGCGCGCGGGGGTTCACCACCTGGATGGCGTTCAGCGCCGGACCGGTCTGGTCGTACGCCTCGATCCGGTCGATGTACCGCTGCACCAGCGCGCGGCAGGTCAGCGCGCCGGATGCGAAAGCCGCGTGCACGTCCGCGATGGTCGCCTCGAGAAGCTGGAAGCCCTTGGCGCCGGCGACGCCCGGGACCAGCAGGCAGGCCGCGACGGCCGCCGCCGTCCGTCGTCCGGCGCGCCTGGAGCCTTCGTCGTATCGGTAGCCCGCCGTCCGTCTGCTTCGCGTCACGGTGCCTCCCCTGGGGCCGGCTTCGCGCCGGCATCGGTGGACTATGGCACGGGCGGGGCGCGTTGCAAAGCCCGACGGGACGATTGCGCCGGCCCCGCGGGTTCGGAAAGCGGTCGTCGATTGCTTCGCCCGCCGTTCGATCGGATCTGGAACGCGTGCGGTTACGATCGCCGAGTGCACTGCGACGAGAAGGGAAACTGGAATCCCGACGGGTGAGCATGCCGCTGACGCCGGAACAACAGGCCCGCGGGCAGATCGACGCGGCGCTCGTCGAAGCAGGCTGGATCGTCCAGGACCGCGACGAGATGAACCTCGCCGCGGGGCTCGGGATCGCGGTGCGCGAGTTCAGGATGGCGCCCGGCCACGGATTCGCCGACTACATGCTGTTCGTCGGTGGGCAGGCGGCCGGGGTGCTCGAAGCGAAACCGGTCGGATATACCCTGTCCAGCGTCGAGTTGCAGGCGGACAAGTATGCGGCCGGGCTGCCGGCCGGGTTGCATCCGCCCGTCGATCCGCTCCCGTTCCTGTACGTCAGCACCGGCGTCGACACGCGGTTCATCAACGGTCTCGATCCCGATCCGAAGAGCCGCCGCATCTCGCACCTCCCGCACGTTCACCGGCCGGAGACGCTGGCCGACTGGCTCACGGCCGAAACGCTCGACGCCTGGGTGAAGCGCCTCCGTCTGGAAGCGGAAGGGGTCTACACGGCGGCGCGCCGGATGCGTCCCTCGTCGCTGCGCGCCCGTATCCAGACGTTGCCGGAACCGGAGCAGGACTTCCTCTATCCGGTACAGGTGGAGGCGGTCGGGAACGTCGAATGGTCACTCAAGCGCGACCGCCCGCGTTCACTGGTCCAGATGGCGACCGGCTCCGGCAAGACGATCTTCGCCATCACGTCGATCTACCGGCTCATCCGCTACGCCGGCGCGCGCCGGGTGCTCTTCCTCGTCGATCGGAGCAACCTCGGCGAGCAGGCGGAGAAGGAGTTCCAGGGCTTCCGCACGCCGGACGATCACCGGAAGTTCACCGAGCTGTACACTGTCCAGCGCCTGACGTCGAACACCATCGGCGCGGCCAGCAAGGTGGTCGTCACCACGATCCAGCGCCTCTACTCGATGCTGAAGGGGGAGCCGGACTTCGCGGTGGAGGGTGAAACCTCGTCGCAGTTCGAGTCGCCCGGCGGTGCGATCGGCGAACCGCTGCCGGTCGTCTACAACCCCGCGTACCCGCCGGAGTACTTCGACGTCATCGTCATCGACGAGTGCCACCGCTCCATCTACACCGTCTGGCGGCAGGTGCTGGTTCACCGACGTCTTCCCGGGCCGGACGGAGGTCCCGAAGACGCTCGTCTTCGCCAAGGACGACAGCCACGCCGAGGACGTCGTGGAGATCGTCCGCGACGAGTTCGGCCGCGGCAACGACTTCTGCCAGAAGATCACCTACAAGGTGACCGCCGCCCAGCCGCGCGACCTCATCCAGGCGTTCCGCAACAGCTTCGAGCCGCGCATCGCGGTCACGGTGGACATGATCAGCACCGGCGCCGACATCAAGCCGATCGAGATCGTCATGTTCCTGCGGGCGGTCAGGAGCCGCGTGCTCTTCGAGCAGATGAAGGGCCGCGGCGTCCGCGTCATCGACGCGCGCGAGCTGCAGGCGGTGACGCCCGACGCCAAGGCCAAGACCCACTTCGTCATGGTCGACTGCGTCGGGATGTCCGACGTCCCGCTCGCCGACACGCAGCCGCTGGAGCGGAAGAAGACGGTCGCCTTCAAGGCGCTGCTCGAGCACGTCGCCATGGGCGGGACCGACCCGGCCATGCTGTCGTCGCTCGCCGGCCGTCTCGCCCGCCTCGACCGTCAGTGCGGCTCGGAAGAGCGCCAGCGCATCGCCGGGGCGTCCGGCGGCACCGGTATCGGGGCCATCAGCCGCGCCATCGTCGAGGGGCTCGACCCCGACCGGCAGGTCGCCGAGGCGCGTTCCATCTTCAACGTGCCCGCCGGGGAGGAACCGACCGATCAGCAGGTGGAGCAGGCCGCGGCGACGCTCCTCAAGCAGGCCGCCGAGCCGATCGCCACCAGGCCCGCCCTGCGGCAGCTCCTGCAGGACGTCAAGCGCCGGATGGAGCAGGTCATCGACGACATCTCCGTGGACGAGCTGCTCGAGGCGGGCGCCAGCGCGGAGGCGAAGCGGAAGGCGAAGGGGCTGGTCACCTCGTTCGAGCGGTTCATCGCCGAGCACAAGGACGAGATCGACGCCCTCCAGTGCTTCTATGCGCAGCCGTACGCGAAGCGGCCCCGCTACGACGATCTCAAGAAACTGGCCGGGATCATCGAGGCGCCTCCGCGCGCCTGGACGCCCGGGAAGCTCTGGCGCGCCTACGAGACGCTCGACCGGGACCGGGTGCGGGGCGCGTCGGCGCAGCGGCTGCTCACCGACCTGGTCTCGCTGGTGCGGTTCGCGACCCACCGGGACGCGGAGCTGGCGCCGTTCGGCGAGCACGTCCGGGCGCGGTTCGACCACTGGCTCGCGCAGCAGCGCACCGCGGGGCGCGACTTCACGCCCGAACAGGTCCGGTGGCTGGAGATGATCCGCGACCACATCGCGGCCAGCGTGGAGATGACGGTGGAGGATCTCGACTACGCGCCGTTCGCGGAGGAGGGCGGCCGGGGCCGCGCGGCGCAGGTGTTCGGGGAGGGGCTCCGGCCGCTGCTGGACGAGCTGAACGAGGCGCTGGCGGCGTGAGCACGCGCCATTGGGAGAAGGTGTCTCTTGCGGAGATCGCCGAGGTCCATCTCGGCCGCCAGCGTTCCCTGAGACGGGCCGTCGGTCCAAACATGCGGCCGTACATGCGCGCCGCCAACATCACGTGGAAGGGAATCAGTCTCCACGACGTCAAGGAGATGGACTTCACGCCGGAGGAGTTCGAGACCTACGCGCTCCGGCGCGGAGATCTGCTGTTGTCCGAAGCCTCGGGGAGCGCGTCCGAAGTCGGCAAACCGGCGGTCTGGAACGACGAGGTTCCGAACTGCTGCTTTCAGAACACGTTGATTCGCGTGCGAGCGCCAGAACCGCTCGTGCCGTTCTTGCATCTGCACTTCTACAAGGCTCTCCGGTTGGCAGGTCCACTTGCCACCGCTCGACGAGCAGCGGCGCATTGTCGAAACCATCGACTCGTACTTCACTCGCCTCGATGACGTCACAACGACGCTCGAGCGCGTGCAAGGCGCGTCAACGGCTGCTTCACAAGTAGTCCGGCTTCGGCAGTGCCTTCTCAGATGGGCATTCGGCGGGAAGCTCGTCTATTGCGACGTGAACGCCGAACCGGCTTCACTCTCCCGGTGAAGAAGGTTGGGTCACCCAGGTTACGGTCGCCTCACCTGTTCTGAAAAGAAGTCGGTCTGAAGGCATCCGTCCTTTTTGTAGTGGACCTGTTGGTACGCTCTCGACATCAGTTTACACGCTTCGGGATGATCCGATGCGTGGATCATGTAGTACATCGTTCGCGATCGCTCTCCCTTCTCATATATCGCGAAAGGATCCGCGTATGCATAGTTCAGCTCTTCGCGGAACCGTTCGCACAGCTTCTGAGCACGATGGATGGAGGAGAGTGCGCGAAATTCTCCATAGTCGTCGTTGCCCCACCATGCCGCCAGTCGTCCTTTCTCGGCGACGCTGGCCCAGGCGCGGTCGATCCATCCTTGCGCGAGGAAGTAGAACATTTCGATCTTGTAACCTTCCCGCTTGTGTCGCGCGATGGTCTGCACGGTGGACCAGTGACATTCGAATGTGCGCTGATCGATCAGGCAGAAGCATGCCTTTCTCGGGTTGATTGGCGCGTCGTTCAGCATCTCGCCGATGCACTTGTTTGCGTCTCCCTCGTAAACGCGGAACGAAGGGTGGTTCCTTCCAAGATTGCGTAACCGTTGAGCCTGTCGCGGATCGCGGTCACAGACGGCGTAGTGACCAATAGCCGGGTTCCCGGCCGTCCGACGCTCCAGTACGCGGCGAACCGACCAGTTTTCGGTATCACCGGCGCGTTGTGGTCCTGCGAACAGATCCAGATAGACACCGTGTCTCGTAACCATCAGGAAGTGATGGATGTATTCGTCGATCAGGGCCGCTTTGTCGGCGGTCCAGAGCGGAGCCCCGATTTCGACCCGTGGTTTGCGTTTGGGAGGCTTCGGCCTGTCAGCCGGAGGATTTTCGAACAGAAACATCTGAGTAGCCATACGGGAGTTCGTCCCACGTCCGACCGTCCAGGGTGCGGCCAGCGTTCTTTTTACTCATCCTCACGAACGATGGTACCGATCTGTCGTCTCCAATATTAGCAGTTTCCCTTGGGCGCCAGTTGCCCCATTGCTTGAAGTGGAAGGCGACGCCGGCGTTCAGACACTGATCGCGAAGTCGGCGGATCCAATCCGGGTGCGTGGGCCGTGCCCGACTGCCACTTTCCCCTCCCACGATGACCCAGTGCAGAGCGCCGATCCACCCGGAGAGGTCGATGGGACCCAGGAGGGGTTCACAACTCAGGAACCGATACCGGCAGGGAACGTCCAGCAGAAACCGGATGCGCTTTTCGGCGAAGTGCTGGTTCTCGACGGTCGTTCCGAGCCAGACGTGTTCGGGCCAGTGATCGCTCCAGGGCGCGAGCCGGCGCGCCAGATGTGGTCGTTTGGTGAGCAGTAGCCAGTCGAGATTGGTCGTACGCTCGACGAGTGCCCAGAGCCTGTTTCGCAGATCGTCCAGGTCACGATCCCACTCGAACACGTCCGCCATCGATGCGCAGAACACCCGCACGCGCCGTCCGGATTGCGCTGCGTCACGATTCCACCGGAGCGGTTGGTTCCAGTAGTCGTCGCTGAGGCGGCGCCTCGACGCAGTCGGTCCCCAGACATCATGGCCCGTGCGCTTCGCCCAGACTTCCGCGTAGCAATGATCACATCCAGCGGAGATCTTCGTGCAACCCCACCAGGGATTGAACGTGTGACCGGTCCATTCGATTGCGGAGTTTTCTGCCATGGAACGAACGGCGCTCGCCACTGGGCTGCAAGCATGCATATGGTATCAGGATAATCCGGGGTCGGGGCGTCTGGACCCGATTTCCTCCGGTGGAAGACTACCGGTGCCGCGGCGATCAAACGGGCGAACGGTGGATGGATCACTTGGACCCCCGGCGGCAATCCGGAGCTCGCGACCGCGATCAAGGTCATGCGCGCCCTGGACCTCCGGCTTCGTGCGGCCGGCACTTGATGTCGGTGGTGCGGTCGACACCGGCATCGTCCAGCATCTTGCGTAACTCGACGCGATCGAGACGCAACAACCGCGCGAGCTGCCCTTCGCTCAGCAGTTCCCGGCGATAGGTCTCGGCGGCCAGCATGGCCAGGCGAGAGGACTCCGAACGCTGCGCGCCATCCGCATCGTTGCGCGTGTACGTGACGCCGAGCAGATCCTCGAGCTCGGCCACGACGGCGGTCTGCGTCAGGTCGGCCGCTTCACGCATCCCGTGCGGGCAGGCCGCCACGTCGACGGCATCGACATCGTGTATCGCCATGTCAGCGTCCTCGCACATGGAAACCGCGGCCGTCAGTCCGCGAGGCGCGCACTCACCAGACTGGTTGAGGCTCACGTTCTCCTCCGTCGCTCGCAGCACGAGAGTCCGGTGGGTCACCGGCGGAACGCGGGCCAGGAAACCTCCCGCTGTACGCGCGGTCCGGGAGCCGGCCGTGGCGGCCAGCCGACTGAGCGACGGAAATTCCGCGCACAGCCCCACGTACTCGCCTTCGTCCGGCGACCAGATCACGCGATACGTATTGCGATCAAGCATGCTGCGAGCGGCCTTCGTCGTGTCGCGATTCTACTGTGACCGGCTCTCGGGGCCGCTGCCCGCGCGAGCGGCTGCTGGTTGGCGATCCTGCCGCACGGCACGGACGGTCAACGAGGCCGACTTTCCTACCGTGGTAGGATTGATCATGAAAGTGGACAAGATAAGTGTCTCGTTCGACGCCGCGCTCGGAGGTCAGGTCCGTCATGCGGCGCGCGAGGCCGGCGGGAGTCTCTCGTCCTGGCTGGCCGGCGCAGCGGCGATGAAGCTCCGCGCCGAAGCCCTGGGCGCCTTTCTGGACGAGTGGGAGATGGAACATGGCGCGCTGACTGCCGACGAGCTCCGCCGCGCCGCGGTGGAGCTCGGTCTGCGCTCCGGGGGGCCGGCCGCATGAGCGCGCTGGTGCTGGATGCGGGCGCGTTGCTGGCGGTGGACTCCAACGATCGGGCCATGATGGCGCGTTTGCGGGCCGCTCTGCGCAGCCGTCTCGATCTGCGGACGACCGCCGTCGTAGTGGCTCAGGTGTGGCGCGATCCCAGGGGGCGGCAGGTGCGGCTGGTCCGCCTGCTGCGTGCAGTCGACGTTCGTGCCGTCGACGATCGGATGGGACGCGCGGCCGGGGAACTGCTGGGCCGGTCCGGGACCCATGATCCGATCGACGCCACGGTCGTCCTGGTGGCCGACAGGGGCGATCGGATCGTCACGAGCGATCCCGGCGACATCGGACGACTCGCGGCGGCAGCCGGCGTGGGGGCCACCGTTGTCGCGTGCTGATCGAGAACGAAGTGCCTGCGCCGCGGGTAACGTCGTGACGGCCGCTCGACTGAGATGCCTCCGCCCATGAGCGACGCCGCGAACCGGATCGTCCAGAAGCTCTGGTCCTACTGCCACGTCCTGCGCGACGACGGGCTCTCCTACCAGGCTACCTGGAGCAGCTCACCTTCCTGCTGTTCCTGAAAATGGCCGACGAGCGCGAGCGGCTCACCGGCGAACGGCAGCCGATTCCGGCCGGCCACCGCTGGGAGAACCTCGCGTCGCCGGCGATGGAGGGCGCCGAGCTGGAGCGGCACTACCGCGAAACGCTGCGGGTGCTCGGCACGCGGGGCGGGATGCTCGGGCTGATCTTCGAGAAGGCGCAGAACCGGATCCAGGACCCGGCCAAGCTGGAGGGTGTCCCGCCGGTAGTAGAAAGTCGGCGGCGACAGAACACGTTACCCTACCTTCCGGGTCTCGGCAAGCGCGCCGCTCTCTTCGTCGAGGTGCGCTTTCAGCATCCATAGATGCTCATAGCCCGTGATCCGGCGATAGTGCTTCTCCGTCTCCCGGAACGTCACCGCCGCCCACCGCACCGCCATCTCCTCGCTCTGCCAGCGGCTCACCCGATTCGTGTGCTGGCGAACCCCCGCGTGCGACGAGTCGATGATGTTCGTCGTCGTCAGGCAGCGGCGCAACGGCGTCGGCAGGCCCAGGCGATTCACCGTGAACAACTCCGAGAGCCCCTCGCGCAGGCTCGACGCCGCCGACGGCCAGTCCCGCTCCAGCCACGACGCATACTGCTCCAGCTTCCGGATGCCCTCGTCCGCGTCCAGCTTCCACGCCGCTCGCAGCGTCGCACGCGCCTGCTCGTGCTGCTCCTTCGGCAGATGTCCCAACACGTTCCGTACCTTGTGATTTCTACAACGTTGCACCAGGTTCGACGACCCGAACACCCGGCCGATGGCCTGCCGCAACGCCTTGGCGCCGTCGATGACGAACAGACGCCGGCGGTCCGCCCGCAGACCCCGCGCCACCAGAGCTTCAAGCAGATCGACGGTTACCTGCGCGTTCTCCGACGCGCCGCCGCACAGCCCCAGCACGTGCTTGCGGCCACCGGCATCGACCCCCACCGCCGCCAGCACGTGGTAGTCCCCGAACACGATCCCATCCAGGTAGACCACCAGCACGTCCAGCTCGCTCAGGTCCCCTTCGGCCAACTCCCGCAGAACGCGCGTCCCCGCCTCGATGGTCTCCCGAGAGACCTCGGATTTGCTCACGCCCACCTGCTCGGCCATCGCCGGCAGCACCGTCTCGTACTTGCGCGTCGATACGCCGCGCAGTACCAGCTCCAGCATCCGGTCCGCCAGCCGCCGGTTCGCCTGCAACGCCGTATACGCCGGAATCTCCACCTCGCCCGGCTCGTCGGCCGGTGGCCGCTTCTTGCGCAGCCGCGGCTTGTCGACCCGCAACTGCCGCTCCTTCAACGCCACACGCCCGCCTGTACGCCGTGCCGGTACAGCTCCCGGTCGGCGTCGCGGCGGCCCTGCTCCTTCGGTCCCGCCACCTGCTCGGCGCTCATCTGCAGGACCGCCTCGATGGTCGCCCGGCCCATCACGTCGATCACCTCGTCGATGGCCCGCTCGCCCTTCTCGAGCAGCTCGACCAGTGGAATCAGCAGTTGCCCGTCCTTCGCCAGCCAGTCCGCCAGTTCCCGGCTGCTCGGCGCGGACTTGGACGCGCCCGACACGATCTTGTACGGTTTCTTCATCGGTGGCCTCTCCTCCTTGAGTGAACACCCGACTGATACCACATCAGCCGGGCAGGAGTCGCCACCGACTTTCAACTACGCTTGGGGCACCCTCCACAACGCCTGGGCGAGAACAGCTTGAGCGGCCTTCGTCATGCCTTGATTCTAGCCGCGATCCAAACGATCCAAACGTCGCAGTCTCTTCCAATGAGACATGAGCCTGAACGGGGGGTGTTTCCAACGAACGCCTTTGCGGGCGCATGGTCGCCCCGCCCCGCGTGATGAAACGACTGCGCCGCGAACGGCCGAGGGGTCCACACGCTGTCCAACTGGCGGGGCCCTGCGTCGCTGACTGCCGCCGCAGAGAGGGGTATTTCAAAGGAGATGAGCCTGAACGGGTGCCGGGTCACGGATCACCGGAGGATGATCGTGAGACTCGACACGCTCCGCCTACCTACCTCGGTCAATCGCGGGATTGGCGAGGGGGCGTCGGGTGCGCCGGAGGCTGCGCATGTCTGCGCCGATCATGCCGTCCCAGACGTCGCGGCGGAGGTTTTCGGTCATGGCAGGCTCTCGAACCCCTCTTCGGAATCCAGCAGATTCGGTAGGTGGCGAGAGCAGCGGGCGGCAGCGGGCCTAGCAGCCTGTGGCAAAAGTCGGGCGCGGACTCGACGGATCCCGCCGCGTGTCCTACACTGCCTGCATGGCGATGGGCAAGCGACCGGCGGCGCGGCAGGCGCCGCCGATGTGGGTGCACAGCGAGGACCTTCCGACGAGCGATGGACATCCGTTCTTCGAGCGGCTGAACCGGATTCTGGAGGAGTCCGGGTTTGACGCCTTCGTGGAGAGGTTGTGCTCGAGCTTCTACGCGGAACGACTGGGCCGTCCGAGTCTGCAGCCGGGGCGGTACTTCCGGTTGCTGTTCATCGGGTTCTTCGAGGGCGTGTCGTCGGAGCGGGGAATTGCGTGGCGGGTGGCCGATTCGCTGAGTCTACGGTCGTTTCTGGGCCTGGACCTGACGGAGGCGGCGCCGGACCACTCGACGCTGTCGCGGACGCGCCGGCGGATCGACGACGAGACGCACGAGGCGGTGTTCACGTGGGTGCTGGAGCGCGCGGCGGAGGCGGACCTGGTTCGGGGGAAGACGATCGGCATTGACGCGACGACGTTGGAAGCGAACGCGGCGATGCGCAGCATCGAGCGTCGGGACACGGGAGAATCGTACGACGCGTTTCTGCAGGGGTTGGCGGAGGCGTCTGGGATAGCGACGCCGACGCGGGCGGAATTGGCGCGGTTCGACCGGTCGCGGAAGGACAAGACGGCGTCGAACAAGGACTGGCAGTCCCCGCAGGACCCGGACGCAAAGATCACGAAGATGAAGGACGGTCGGACGCACTTGGCGCACAAGGTGGAGCACGGGGTCGACATGGACACGGGTGCCGTCGTAGCGGTGACGGTGCAGGACGCATCGGAGGGCGATACGGCGACGCTGCCGGAGACGCTGACGAAGGCGTCGGAGCAGGTGGAGGCGGTGCAGCCGGACGGACGTGAGGTCGAGGAGGTGGTGGCGGACAAGGGGTATCACAGCGACGCGACGCTGGTTGCGCTGGACGAATTGGAGGTCCGCAGCTACATCTCGGAGCCGGAGCGCGGCCCGCGCCGCTGGCAGGACAAGCGGACGGGCGAGACGCCGCCGGAGAAACGGGCTGCGCAGAAGGCGTTGTATGGGAACCGCCGGCGTACTCGTGGGGCTCGGGGTCGTCGTCTGCAACGGCGGCGTGGGGAGCTGGTGGAGCGTCCGTTCGCTCATCAGTATGAGACCGGGGGCATGCGGCGGGTGTGGGTGCGCGGTCATGAGGAGGTTCGCAAGCGCGTGCTCATCCAGGCGGCGGCTTGCAACCTGGCGCTGCTCCTGCGCCGCCGGACGGGCACCGGCACGCCCCGGAGCCTGCAGGGGCGGGCTCTTTCGGCCATTTTCCGCTGGATCGAGTGTCAGATCGGCCTCTGGGGGCGTCTGAGGCCCTTCTGGGGCCTCCAGTGGGTGCCGACCGCGCTCAACGGCCCAATCGCTCATCGCCAAGCCACTTGAACAGGCGACTCAGCGAGACACACTTCTGCCACGGGCTGCTAGCGCTACCCGCCCCGCGTGTGCATCTCCAGGTGCGGCTCCTTCTGCAGCGCCTCCACCGGGATCAGCGGCTGCCGGTCGCCGGCGGCGAGGCGGACTTCCGCGCCGCGATCGGTGCGGGCGACCCAGATCTCGTCGATCAGCGCCCGCAGCGCCCCGCGGGTCGCGCCGGCGCGCAACGGGCCGCGCAGGTCGGTGCCGTCGCGGGCGTACAGGCAGCGGTACCAGAGACCGTCGGCGGTCAGGCGGCTGCGGTCGCAGGAGCGGCAGAAGGGTTCGGTGGTCGACGAGATGATGCCGAAGGTCCGGCCGTCCGGCAGCCGGAAGCGGTCGGCCGGGGCGGACGATTCCTCCTCGATGGCGGCGACGGGACCGAGCGCCTCGCCGATGATCCGCAGCATCTCGGCGCGGGACAGGACGTCTCTCGTCGACCAGCGGGTGGCCCCGCCGACGTCCATGTACTCGATGAAGCGCACCTCGGCGCCCGCCTGCCGGCCGTAGGCGAGCAGGTCGACGAGCTCGTCGTCGTTGACGCCGCGGATGACCACGGTGTCGATCTTCAGGTCGGTGAAGCCCGCCTCCCGCGCCGCGGCCAGGCCGTGCTGCACGGTGGTGACGCCGTCGAAACGCGTCAGCTCGCGGAAGCGGTCGGCGCGCAGGGTGTCCAGGCTCACCGTGAGCCGGTGGAGCCCGGCGTCCCGCAGGCCGGCGGCCTGGTCGGCGAGCAGCATGCCGTTGGTGGTCAGCGCCAGATCGCGGATGGCGGGTTTCTGCGCCAGCCGCTGGATCAGCTCCGGCAGGTTCTTGCGGAGCAGCGGCTCGCCCCCCGTCAGCCGGACACGGTCTGCGCCGGCGTCGGTGAAGGCGTCGACGAGCACGCCGATTTCCTCGAAGGACAGGATGTCCCCGCGCGGCAGCCAGACGTACTCCTCCTCCGGCATGCAGTACTGGCAGCGCAGGTTGCAGCGGTCGGTAACCGAGATCCGCAGGCTGCGCAACGGGCGATCGAACCGGTCGCGGACGGGCATCGGCCCTTCATTATCGCACTACGCGGGGACGCAGATCGCTGTCGGCCACCCGGAGCCCCGACCGCGTCCGTCGAGCGCCGATGTACCCGGCACGGGCGGGGCGCAGGCGGCTGTCGGCCGCCCGATCTCGATGGACGCGCCCGTCTCTCCGGATCGAACGACTCCGACGACTCCGACCGACTCCGACAGCGCATTCACGACAGCGGGCTATAATCGTCGGGAGACGGCCGTCCTCCGGCGCCGCGCGCGGCTCCGAAGCAGCGCGCGTGGCATCAAGGTCCTCGCGCGTGTCCCGTCCGATTCGGCAATTGCAGCGGTCCAGGATCCCATGATTCCCGCCATCCGCGGCACGCACGACATCCTGCCGGGCGAGATCGAGCGCTGGCAGCATGCCGAGCAGGTGATCCGGGACGTCTGCACGCGCTACGGCTACCGCGAGATCCGCACCCCGGTCATCGAGCGCGAGGAGCTCTTCGCGAAGGGGACGGGAGAGACCACCGACATCGTCCAGAAGGAGATGTACGCCTTCGAGGACAAGGGGGGCGAGCGGGTCACGCTGCGGCCGGAGGCGACGCCGAGCATGGTGCGGGCCTACGTCGAGCACGCGCTGGAGCAGGCGCTGCCGACCGTCAAGCTCTTCGCCTTCGGACCGATGTTCCGCTACGAGCGGCCGCAGAAGGGGCGCTACCGGCAGTTCCACCAGCTCGACGTGGAGGTGTTCGGGGTCTCGGACGCGACGCTGGACGCCGAGGTGATCGAGATGGCGGCGGCTCTCGTCCGTGCCCTCGGGATCGAGGAGACGGAGCTGGTCGTCAATTCGGTCGGGTGCCGCGAGTGCCGGCCGGGGTTCAGCCGGGCGCTGCTGGAGGCGCTCGGGGATCGGCAGTCCGAGCTGTGCGGCGACTGCCGCCGGCGCGCCGAGACGAACCCGTTGCGGATCTTCGACTGCAAGGTGCCCGCCTGCCAGCCGATCGTCGACGCCCTGCCGCATTCGACGGACTACCTGTGCGACGGGTGCCGCGCGCACTTCGCCGCGGTCACGGCGCAGATGGCGGCGCTGGAGCTCGGCTACCGCGTCTCGCACCGGCTGGTGCGGGGCCTGGACTACTACGCGCGGACCACCTTCGAGGTGCTGGGATCCGCCCTCGGCGCCCAGAACGCGCTGCTCGGCGGCGGGCGCTACGATGGGCTGGTGCGCCAGCTCGGCGGGCCGGACCGGGCCGGCATCGGCTTCGCGGCCGGCATGGAACGCCTGGTTCTGGCGATGCCGGAGGGGCCGGGAGCCGCCGCGCCTGCCGCCTTCGTGGTGGCGCTGGGCGAGGCGGCGCGGCCGGCCTCCCACGTGCTGGCCCGCGACCTGCGCCGCGCCGGCGTGAGCACCCTCGTCGACTACGACGCCCGGTCGCTGCGCGCGCAGATGAAACGCGCCGACCGCTCCGGAGCGCGCCGGGTGCTCATCCTGGGCGACGACGAGATCGCACGCGGCGAGGTCGCCGTCAAGGACATGGCGTCCGGCGAACAGGCGGCCGTCCCGCGCCGCGACGTCGTGCGGCGGTTGTCCGGGTGATGATCCGCATCCGCCGGCCGATACAACCGATGGAAATCGAACACCGCGACTCCCGGCGCGCCGTCCAACCCGACACGAATCGAGCACCGCGACTCCCCCCGGCGCGCCGCCGGACAACCCGACACGAGACGACCGTGACCGAAGAGACACATGCCGTTCCGCGCACCCGCACCCACACCTGCGGCGAGCTCCGCCCGAGCGACGTCGGCGCCGACGTCGTGCTGATGGGCTGGGTGCACAAGATCCGCGACCTGGGCGGGCTGACGTTCCTCGACGTGCGCGACCGGCACGGCATCACCCAGGTGGTGGCCCGGGACGGCAGCGAGGTGCTGGCGCGGTTGAAGCAGGTGCGGCCGGAGTACGTGATCGCGGTCGCCGGCCCGGTGGAGCGCCGCTCCGCGGAGACCCTCAACCCGAAGATCGCCACCGGCGAGGTCGAGGTGGAGGCGCGCTCCATTCACGTGCTGAGCGAGGCGCGCACGCCGCCGTTCCAGATCGACGAGGAGACGCCGGTCTCCGAAGAGCTCCGGCTCCGCTACCGCTACCTGGACCTGCGCCGGGCGCGGATGCGCGGGAACCTCGGGCTGCGGCACCGCATCACGATGGCGGTCCGCAACAGCCTCGACGCCGACGGGTTCTGGGAGATCGAGACCCCGTTGCTCACCAAGTCCACGCCGGAGGGGGCGCGCGACTACCTGGTGCCGAGCCGCCTGCACGCCGGGCAGTTCTACGCGCTGCCGCAGTCGCCGCAGATCTTCAAGCAGATCCTGATGGTCTCCGGCATGGACCGCTACTTTCAGATCGTCAAGTGCTTCCGCGACGAGGACCTGCGCGCCGACCGGCAGCCGGAGTTCACGCAAATCGACGTCGAGATGTCGTTCGTCGACCAGGAGGCCGTCTTCGCCGCGGTGGAACGGCTGATGCAGGCGGTCTTCCGCGTGGCGGGCAGGGAGGTGCCGGCGCCGTTTCCGCGCCTGACCTACGACGAGGCGCTGGCGCGCTACGGCAGCGACAAGCCGGACCTGCGCTTCGAGATGCCGATCCGGGACGTGTCCGAGGTGTTTCGCGAGGGCCGCTTCAAGGTCTTCCGCGAGCTCGTGGCCGGGGGCGGATCGGTGCGCGCGCTGGTGGTTCCGGGCGCCGGCCGGCAGGCGCGGGCGCAGATCGACAACCTGGTCGACGAGGCGCTGGCCCTCGGCGCGAAGGGGCTCGTCTGGGTGCGGCGGTCGCCGGAAGGGGCCATCCAGAGCTCCATCCTGAAGGCGGCGGGCGAGGAGGCGCTGGCCCGGGTCGTCGAGACGGTCGGGGCGGGACGCGACGACCTGACCTTGATTGCAGGCGGCAAGGGCTGCGAGGCGTCGGTCCTGCTCGGCCAGTTCCGGCTGCGGCTCGCGCAGCGGGAGGGGCTGATCGACGAGAGCCGGACGTCCCTGAGCTGGGTGGTCGACTTCCCGCTGCTGGAATGGAGCGAGACGGAGCAGCGGCTCGTTTCGATGCACCATCCGTTCACCTCGCCGCGGCCCGAGGATCTCGACCGCCTGGAGGACGATCCGGCCGCGGTCCGCGCCCGCGCCTACGACCTCGTGCTGAACGGCAACGAGATCGGCGGCGGCAGCATCCGAATCCACCAGGCGGATCTGCAGGCCCGCATCTTCCGGCTGCTGAAGATCGGCGACGAGGAGGCCGGGGCCCGCTTCGGCTTCTTCCTCGACGCGCTGCAGTACGGCACCCCGCCGCACGGCGGCATCGCCCTCGGCCTCGACCGGATCGTGGCCCTGGTGGCCGGCGAGCCGTCGATCCGCGACGTGATGGCGTTCCCCAAGACGGCCGCCGCGGTGGACCTGATGGCGGGGTCGCCCTCGACCGTCGACCGGCGCCAGTTGCGCGAGCTGCACCTCGACGGGTAGGGTCCTCGGCCGGGTCGCGGCTGCGTCCCGTCCGGACGCGGCAGCGGTCTTCGTGCACCCGCGATCTTGACCGCCGGTCGCGGCGCGTGGTAACGATTGGACAACCTTGCCGCACAGCTCTCTCGCCGATCCGGGTGTCACGCGGGCTTCCGCCGCGGGCTTCTAGGGGAATTCCGATCGTTACACCCTCCCTCGTGAAGATCCCCGTCCCCGACGAGGGGATCGAGACCCTGTTCGGTTCGCGGGACGAGAACCTCAAGCAGATCGAGCAGCAGTTCGACGTGCAGATCCGGACCGGCGGCAACGAGCTGCTGATCACCGGCGACGCCGCCGGCCTGGCGAAGACCGAGCGGGTCATCGATCAGTTGACGGGATTGCTGCGCGACGGCTACCGCTTCTCGCGCGAGGACGTGCGGCGGGCGTCCGAGATGGTGAGCGAAGACGACCGGATCGACCTGCGCGAGTTCTTCCTGAAGGCGCCGTTGCGGGCCTCGAGCACCCGGCAGGTGACGCCGAAGACCCCCGGTCAGCGACGCTACCTCGATGCGATAGAGCGCCATGACGTGGTCTTCGGCATCGGTCCGGCCGGCACCGGCAAGACGTACCTGGCGATGGCGCAGGCGGTGGCCAATCTCACCGCGAAGCGGGTCAGCCGCATCATCCTGGCCCGGCCCGCGGTCGAGGCGGGCGAGAAGCTCGGTTTCCTGCCCGGCGACGTGCAGGAGAAGGTGAATCCGTACCTGCGGCCGCTGTACGATGCCCTGTACGACATGCTCCACACCGACAAGGTGGGGCGGCTGGTCGATCGCGGCGTCATCGAGATCGCCCCGATCGCGTTCATGCGGGGGCGGACCCTGAACGACGCCTTCGTGATCCTCGACGAGGCGCAGAACACCACCACCGAGCAGATGAAGATGTTCCTGACCCGTCTCGGTTTCGGATCGAAGGCGGTCGTCACCGGCGACATCACGCAGATCGACCTGCCCGCGGGACAGACCTCCGGCGTCGTGCAGGCGCTGCGGGTGCTGCACGGCGTCGACGGCGTTTCGATCGTCCACTTAACGGATCGCGACATCGTGCGCCATCCGCTGGTGCAGCGCATCGTCAAGGCGTACGAGCGGTTCGCCCCCGCGCCGGCCGGCGGTGCATCCGAGTCTCCATGAGCCCAGACGATCCGGATTCGGAACCCGACCCTGAACGGTCCCCGCGCCGGCGCCTGCGCGTGGTCGTGACCGACGGGCGCGGGCGCGTCCGGCGCGCCGACCGCCTGCGCCGCTGGCTCGCCGAGGTGGCGCCGCCGTCGGCTCGCGGCGAGGTGGCGATCGCGCTGGTCTGCGACCGGAAGATGCGCGATCTCAACCGCGAGTTCCGCGGCGTCGACCGCCCGACCGACGTCCTCTCCTTTCCCGCCGCGGCCGCGGCGGCCCCGGACGCGGGGGTCGAGCCGGCCGGCCATGTCGTGCGGAACGGAGACGGGCCGGACCATCCGGACGTGGCGTCCCCGGACCCGGTCGGCGGCGGCGCGCGGCACCTCGGCGACATCGTCATCGCTACCGGCGTGGCCCGCCGCCAGGCGCGTGCGGCCGGGCACCGGCTCGGCGCCGAGCTGCGCTGTCTGGCCCTGCACGGCCTGCTGCACCTGCTCGGGTACGACCACGAACGGGACTCCGGGCAGATGGAACGCCTCGAGCGGCGCCTCCGCCGCATGGGGGGGCTCTCGTGATCCCGCTGGTCCTGTTCCTCCTCGCGTGCGCCACCGTCTACGTGGGCACGGTCGAGGCGGCGTTCACAGCGTTGATGCGCCTGTCGCTGCGACTGGACGCGGAGCGGCGCGGCAGCCTCGACCGCCTGGGTTATCTGGACGATCCCCTGCGCCTGTTCGTGCCGGTGCGCGTGCTGCAGAGCGTGCTCGTCGCGGCGGTGACGGTGCTGGCGATGGTCGGCGCGGGTGCGGACGACGCGGCGGCGCTGGCGTTGATCGCGGCCGGACTCGCGGCGTTCGTGCTCGTGTGCGGGCACCTGCTGCCGATCGCCATCGTCCGGCGCGACCCGCGGCGGGTTCTGGAGGCGCTGCTGCCGTCGCTGCGGGTGCCGGTGGCGGTGCTGCAACCGCTGACGCGGCCGCTGATCCGGCTGCTGCGGGCGAGCCGCCGGGTGAACGGGGCGGTCGCCGCGAACGGGGGAACCGCGAGGCGGGAGGATCACGCGAGCGCCGACGGCCTGGCCGAGATGGAGGAGCAGGAGGAACGCCGGCTCCTGCAGTCGGTCGTCGAGTTCGGCGAGACGCTGGTGCGCGAGGTGATGACGCCGCGGACGGACATCGTGGCGGTCAGGGCGGATGCGACGCTCGACGAGCTGCGCGCCCTGTTCGCCGAGGAGCACTACTCGCGGTTGCCGGTGTTCGAGCACAGCCTCGATACGGTGCTGGGATTCGTGTTCGTCAAGGACCTCGTGGCGCTGTCGGACACGCCGGGCGACGAGCGGGTGGCCGCCCGCCTGCTGCGTCCCGCGCACACGGTGCCGGAGACCAGGCGGGTGGCGGACCTCCTGAAGGAGCTGCAGCGGGCGCAGGTCCAGAGCGCCATCGTGCACGACGAGTACGGGGGCACGGCCGGCCTGGTCACGATCGAGGACGTGATCGAGGAGATCGTCGGCGAGATTCGGGACGAGTACGACGTGGAGGCGGATCCGATCGTGGACGAGGGTGCGGGCAGCTTCGTCTTCACCGGCCGGGTCAGCGTCGACGACCTGCGCAAGCGTCTCGACGTCGCCATCGAGCCGCACGGGTTCGAGACGGTGGCCGGGTACATCCTGGCCCGCCTCGGCCGCGTGCCGCAGCAGGGCGAATCGTTCGAGGTGGACGGGCTGAGCGTCGACGTCCTGGAGGCCGAGCGCCGCCGCCTGCATCGCGTCCGGTTCCGTCGCAGCTCCGCCGCGCCGCTGGAGACGCCCGCGTGAAGGCGGGGTACGTTTCGCTCATCGGCCGCCCCAACGCCGGCAAGTCCACCCTGCTCAACCGGATCGTCGGGACGAAGGTGGCGATCGTCTCGGACAAGCCGCAGACCACCCGCACCCGCATCCTCGGCGTGAAGCACGGCTCCGGGGAGCGACCCGGCCAGATCGTGTTCGTCGATACGCCCGGCATCCACCGTCCGATGCACCGGATGAACGTCCGGATGGTGGACCACGCGGTCGAGACGATCACCCAGGTGGACGTGCTGGTCGTGGTGCTGGACGCGAGCATCCGGACCGGCAGGGGCGATCGGTTCGTGCTGGAGCTGCTCGACCGCGCGACGGCGCCGGTCATCCTGGCCCTCAACAAGATCGACCTGATGGCGAAGCACCGGCTGCTCCCGCTCATGGACTGGTACCGACGGCAGCGGGACTTCGCCGGCCTCGTGCCGATCTCGGCCCTGACCGGCGACGGCGTGTCCGACCTGGAAGGAGAGATCCGGGACCACCTGCCGGAGGGGGAGCCGCTGTTTCCCGACGACTACGTGACGGATCAGCCGGAGCGCGTCGTGGTGGCGGAGACGGTCCGCGAGAAGCTGCTGCGCGAGACGCGGGCCGAGTTGCCGTTCGCGAGCGCGGTGGTCGTCGACCGCTTCGAGGAGGCCGACCCGCGCGGCGTCCTGCGCCTCTACTGCTCGATCATCGTCGACCGCGACACCCACAAGCCGATCGTGCTCGGCCGCGGCGGGACGCGCATCAAGCGCATCGGCAGCGACGCGCGGCGGGAGCTGGAGTGCCTGTTCGGGTCGCGCGTGTATCTGGACCTGCACGTGCGGGTGCGTCCCGGCTGGCGGGAGAACGAGCGCGTGCTCCGGGAGCTGGGCCTGGAACGGTGACGGCAGCCGTTGCGGGGCCGTGCGGGACGCGCAGGACTGTGCGGGACGCGCGGGGCCGGCCGCACGACGTTTACGTGGTACAATGACCGCCTCAGTGTCTGGACCAGTGGGACAACGATCCGCCACCGGACTGTCTCGCGCGAGGCCGAGCGGCCTCGCGGACCGGAACCATGCCGCCCCTCCGCCGAATCGACGTCGTGCTCGATTCAGTCAAGCGACTGCAGCGGATTGGTGCAACCGCTAACCTCCTCAACCTCCTCCAGAAGCAGCATCCGGCCGACCTCGCCGAGGTTCTGAGCGGACTCTCCGGCGCCGAGCGGATTTCCACGTTCGACACGCTGATTCCCAAGAACAGCCGGCTCGCGATGCGGGCCCTCAGCGAGCTGGACGCCGAGGTCGGCGACGCGCTCCTGACGAAGCGTCCGCCGGACGAGCTGGCGAAGCTGTTCCTGGAGCTGCCGACCGACGACGCGGCGGCGCTGATCGACCGGCTGCCGGACGAGCTGTCGGCCGAGGTCCTCGCGCGCATGCGGCGCAAGGACTCCGGCGACGTGCAGCACCTGCTCGGGTACGGGGACCAGACCGCGGGCCGCATCATGAACCCGCAGGTCTTCGCCCTCGCGGAGGATCTGACCGCGGGCGAGGCGATCGAGGCGCTGCAGCGGTCGCGCGAGGTGGAGATGGTCTTCTATCTCTACGTCGTCGACGAGCGGCGCCACCTCGTGGGCGTGGTGTCGCTGCGCCGCCTGCTGCTCGTCTCGCCGGAGACGCCGCTCAAGCGGATCATGACGTTGGAGCTCGTCAAGGCCCGCGTCGACACCGACCAGGAGGAGGTCGCCCAGGAGGTCGCCAACTACAACCTGCTGGCGATTCCGGTCGTCGACGACGAGAACAGGCTGGTCGGCATCATCACCGTGGACGACGTCATCGACGTCATCAAGGACGAGGCCACCGAGGACATCCTGCGGCTGGCCGGCGTGCCGGCCGACGAGCACGTCTTCACCTCGCCGTGGGAGGCGTGGCGCAAGCGGCTGCCGTGGCTGGGGGTGAACCTGGTCGCGGCGACGCTGGCCGCGCTCGTCGTGCGCGAGTTCCAGGCGACGGTCGCCGAAGTCGTCGCCCTGGCCGCGATGATGACCGTGGTGGCCAGCATGGGCGGCAACGCGGCGACCCAGACGCTGACGGTGATCGTGCGCGGCATCGCCCTCGGCGAGCTGACCTGGAGCAACTCGCGGCGGGTGCTGGGCAAGGAGGCGCTGGTCGGCATCGCCAACGGCATCGTCCTCGGCGGGGCCGGGGCCGGCGTGGCGTGGTGGGTGTTCGGCAATCCCTACCTGGGCGCCATACTGGCCCTGGCGATGGTGATCAACCTGCTCATCGCGGCCGTCGCCGCGACGCTGATCCCGATCGCGCTGCGGGCGCTGAAGATCGACCCGGCCCTGGCGTCGGCGGTGTTCATCACCACCATGACCGACGTGTTCGGCTTCTTCGCCTTCCTGGGCCTGGCGACGGCGTTCCTGCCGTACCTGCAGCGCGGGGTGTGATTCGCCCGGGTTGCGTCGAGACTCGATGATGCTCGGCGACCGTTCAGCTTCGGCGGCCGTCTTCAGCTATTGTGCCGTGGGCGCAGTCTGCGGGGCGGATGGTACAATCCCGGAACCGGCTGCAGCGTAACGTCCGGAGAGCCGAGGAACCGCCGTGACCGACAGGATCGTTCCCTCTGCGGCGGCGTCCGTCGCAACGTCCGCAGGGACCGTCGCGCTCACGCAGCCCCGCGCGCACGCTCACCCGCGGCTGTCACCCGGAGTCGCAACGTCCGCAGGGACCGTCGCGCTCACGCAGGAGCAGTTGACCCGTTTGCTGCAGGAGGTGGCGCCCCGGCAGGGACGGTGGAGCGAGGCAGACTATCTCTGGCTCACGGATTGCACCAACCGTCTCGTCGAGTGGACCGACGGGTGCATCGAGGTCCTGCCGCTGCCGACCGATGCGCACCAGAGCATTGCAGCGCATCTCTACGAGGTGCTCCGCGATTTCGTGCGAGAGTACGGCGGGAAGGTTCTCTTTGCGCCGTTGCGGCTTCGGATTCGCGAGGGGAAGTTCCGGGAACCGGATCTCGTGCTGGTCCGCGACGCCCGCGACGCCCGGCGCCAGAACCGTTTCTGGCTCGGGGCCGATCTCGTGGTCGAGATCGTCAGTCCCGACGAACCGAAGCGCGATCTCGTCGACAAGCGCCGGGACTATGCCGAGGCGGGGATTCCGGAGTACTGGATCGTCGACCCGCGCACCGAGACCGTCACTGTTCTCGCACTCCGGGGGGCTGCCTACGTTGAGCACGGCGTCTTCAATCGCGGCGCGCAGGCGCATTCGCGATTGCTGGATGGATTGACTGTCGACGTCGGCGCGGTATTCGACGCTGCCGGCTGAACCGCCCAATCCTCCGCCCGCGCGGACAGTCCCAGGAGCCTGCGCTGCAGGTAAACACCCGGGCGCAGACGACGACGTTCTACGTTCTACCGCGAGGAGCCGTCCCCCTCTTCCTCCAGGGCGCCGGCCAGAATGACCGCCATCGAGTAGTTCCCCTCGTGGCAGGCGTACTCGAAGATCGGCGCCGGGTTCCGCTGCATCGGGACTTCGTACTTCCAGGGGGCGGTCCACGTGCTCGGGTCGTCGACGGTCACCTCGTACAGCAACACTTCCGCCGACGCGCGAGTGAAGCGTTCGGTGAGCCGCAGGTCGGCCGTGGCCCCGCCGCGCATGAAGCTGGTCTCGCGCAGGAAGTTCGCGGTCTCGACGACGAGGGTGTCGCCCTCCCAGCGTGCGCGCGACTCGCCCGCCCACTGGCGCAACCCGGTGAACGGCCGGCCGTCGAGCGGAATGACGCGCGGGTTGTGGTTCATCTCGTTGTAGATGACCACGGTGTCGGGCGTCTGGAAGAGCTGCATGTTGTTGTTGTAGCCGCCCGGCGTCATCGGGGGGCCGGCGTTGAAGCCGACGATGCAGCGCACCTGCAGCCCGTTGGCGCCGAGGTCGTCGACCCAGCCGCCCGGGGTCGGCTGGTGCGGCCCGGTGTTCCTGCGCGCCTCGGCCAGCGCGTCCCGCCTGGCCCGGGCCTCCTCCGTCAACGGTGGGATCCGCCCGCTGGGCGGGTCGATCACGAGCGACGTGCGGTTGGTGGAGACGGCCGACGTGCCGCGGTCGAACCAGAAGTTGTTGTACGAGCCGGGCGCGCCGTCGACCCCGCGGTCCACGTTGCCCGTCGGGTCCGCTTCCGTTCGGCGGGCGGGCCGGGCGTCGAGCTCGGCGTTCCGGTCGAGCGCCGCCTGCTCGAGAGCGACAGCTTCCTCCGCGGTCAGGAACTCCTGATCGGCGCGGTCTTCCGGTCGCTCCATCGGGGTGATGGTGCGGAAGTCCCACACCCCTTGGAGGTCGGGATCGCCCCACGGTGTGGGGGGCAGGTCACCCTGTGCCGCGCCCGGAGTCGGAGCCAGCGCCGCCAGCGCCAGGATCGTCAACGAACCCGCAATCCGTCCGCGCCCCATCTGAAACCTCCTGCGGAATCGATAGCGAAAGATTGCCAAGTACTCCCAAGCCCCAGAACTCCACAATAGCATGGGTCAATCGCCTGCGGAACCCGCTCGTCGCGGCATGCCGGGGGCAGCGGCCGGCCCGGCGCGAGGCCGTCCGCGCCCGTGATTGCGCTGGCGCCGTCTCGGGTGTAATCTGCGTACTTCAGGCGGTCCGTGCGGGCGGACCGCGGGAGGTCAAGCCGATGAGAACGCTGGCGATTGCGCTCGTGAGCGTCGGTCTGCTGCTGGTCGCGGCAAACGGATCCGCGCACCACTCGTTTTCGGCGGAGTTCGACATCGAGAAGCCGATCACACTCGAGGGCAAACTGACCGAACTGGAGTGGGTCAACCCCCACGGATGGATTCACATGGACGTCGAGAACCCCGACGGCACCATGACGAACTGGGCGGTCGAGATGGGGAATCCGACGGCGCTGCTGCGGCGCGGCCTGCGGCGGAGCGACTTTCCGCCCGGGATCGAGTTCGTGGTCGAGGGGTACGAGGCCAAGGACGGTTCGCCGACCGCCAACGCAATCACCGTGAAGTTCCCGGACGGGCGCGACTTCTTCGCCGGCTCCTCGGGAACCGGCGCGCCGGTGCCGCCGGGGCAGCGCTAGGAGTCTGCGTCGAACGAGGTGGTGCGGGCGCAGACGACGCCGCGCCGCCTCGCGAGCCGCAGCTCCCGTCGAGCGGAGAGTATTCCCGGTGCGCGCCTGGGGCGTGCGCCCCGTCGCGGGGGGTGAGCATCGTGTCCAAGCGGTCCATGCCGGCCGTCGTCGCGGCCGTTTGTCTCTGTCTGTTCGTAGTGCTGCCCGGAACCGCGCAGGCGCAATCCGGTTCCGCGGAGGCCTACGCGCCGCCGCGCACGCCGGACGGGCAACCCGATCTGCAGGGCATCTGGCAGGCGCTCAACACCGCCGAATTCGACGTCCAGGACCACCGGCCGAGCGCAGGGGTGCCCGCCGGCCAGGGGGTCGTCGACGGCAACGAGATCCCGTACCAGCCGTGGGCGCTGGCGCAGAAGCAGGAGAACTACGAGAACCGCCTGACCGCGGACCCCAACCGGCAGTGCTATCTGCCCGGCGTGCCGCGGATCACCTACATGCCGTATCCCTTCCAGATTCTCCAGTTCTCCGACCGCATCCTGATCCTGTACGAGTACGTGCACGCCTCGCGCACCGTCTACATGGACGGGAGCCCGCACCCCGAGGGGCACATCGACTTCTGGATGGGGGACTCGCGCGGGCGCTGGGAGGGCGACACGCTGGTCGTCGACGTGATCCATTTCAACGACCGGACCTGGTTCGACCGGGCCGGCAACTTCCACAGCGAAGCCTTGCACGTGATCGAGCGCTACACGCCGACCGGGCCGGATCACCTGCGTTACGAGGTCACCATCGAGGACCCGCAGGTCTTCACGCGGCCCTGGACGATGACCATGCCGCTCTATCGCCGCCAGGAAGCGAACGTCCAGATCCTGGAGTACGAGTGCTACGCCTACTCCGAGGAGGAGCTGGCGGCCGACAAGTGATCGGACGGTATTCCTTGTTCAGGGAGGATCCGATGAGCAGACGGTGCATCCGAGCCGCGGTCGCGACAGCGACCTTCGTCGCGATGGCGTGGTCGGCGCCTCGGCCGGCGGTCGTGCCGGGCGCTGCCGGGCAGTTTCCGGCGGTAGTCGAAGCGGCCGGCGCAGGCGGCGGCTCCGGGGCGGGCGGCGAGCAGTCGGCGGATCTGCCGCGGACCGCGGACGGCCACCCGGACATGCAGGGCTACTGGGACGGCGGCCCGGGCAACGCTTCGCACAGCATCGAGGACGGTTGCTGCGACGCCATCCACGCCCGGATGCAGAGCCGGGGCCCGGAACGGCTCGGACTGCCCTTCCAGTTGATCATCGATCCACCGAGCGGGCGCATCCCCTACCGGCCGTGGGCGGCGGAGAAGCGCGTCGAGTTCCTGTTCGACATGGAGACGCCGACCGAGCTCTCGCACATCGATCCCGAGGATCGCTGCCTGCTGAACGGGGTGCCGCGCAGCAACTACCGCGGGGACATCGAGATCAGGCAGAACGCCACCCACGTGGTGATGCTGTACGAATGGGCCCACGCCTACCGCGTCGTCCCGATGGACGGCAGCCCTCACGTCGGCGCCGACATCGCGCTGTTCAACGGCGACTCGCGCGGCCGCTGGGAGGGCGACACGCTGGTCGTCGACGTGACCAACTTCAACGACGTGCCGTGGCTCGATTCGCACGGCAGCTTCTACAGCGAGCAGCTCCACGTGGTGGAGCGCTGGCGCCTGCTCGACGCCGACACCATCCGCTACGAGGCGACCATCGAGGACCCGGCGGTGTTCACCCAGCCCTGGACGTTGGCGTTCAACATGGGCCGCATCGGCGGAGACGGGGGCTACGAGTTCTACGAGGAAGCCTGCTGGGAGGGCGTCACCAACCGGCGCCGGCTGGCCGCGGGAAGGATCGCGGTCGCCGCCGGCGAGCGCTTCATGCATACGCACGAGGATCCGCAACAGTAGGTCATCCGGGAGTCTGCGCGGCGGGGAATGGCGCCGGCGCAGACGACGCTGACCGGGCGCCGAAACCAGCCGGTTCCGGGGCGGCCGGAATCCCTCCCGGCCCTCCCGGAACGGCGCCGCCGGATTCGGCGGCTGCAGCGCGCGGAACGCCGTCGCCTTTGCCCAGCCGATGCCGCTCCATGCCGCCGACGCGCTGATTCTCCGGACCTACAAGCTGGGTGAGGCGGATCGCATCGTCGTGTTCCTGACCGCCGACCGGGGCAAGCGCCGGGGGGTCGCGAAGCGGGCGCGCCGGCCGCGGTCGCCGTTCTCCGGCGCCCTGGAGCCGATGACCCGGGGGCGCGTCGCCTACTTCGAGCGGGAACGGCGCGAGCTGGTGCAGCTGCAGTACGTCGAGCCGGTCTGCTCGCCGCTGGCCAGCGACAGCGCGGAGGCGCTCGCCCATGTGGGGTACTTCGCCGAGCTGATCGACGAGTGGGCGCCGGAGGCCGATCCGAACGAAAAGCTGTTCCGGCTGGGCGCAGCCGTAGTCGAGTCGCTGGCGTCGGACGTGCCGATCGAGCCGCTCGCACGCTACTTCGAGTTCTGGCTGTTGCGGCTGCAGGGCGTCTATCCGCCGATCTCGGCGTGCAGCCGTTGCGGTGGCGATCTGAGCGGCGGCGCTCGGCTTGTCGACGGCAGGATCCTGGCCTGCGCGCTGTGCGAACCTTCAGGCGACGGCAGGCTGTCGGCCGCCGCGATGGCGTTCCTGGCGGCGGCGCGGACGGTCTCCCCGGCAGGGCTTGCAGACGTCGCGCTGCCGCCGGCGGCCGACCGCGAAATGGCCGGAGCTCACCACCGGTTGATCTCGACCCACCTCGAGAAGCAGCTGAAGTCGTTGCGTGTCGTCCAGTCACTGACCCGCGAATCGGGCGGCGATTGAACGGAAGCACCCGGAGCCGGGCCGCCGCCGTGGTACCGCTGCCGGATCCAAAGAAGGAGGTACACCGTTGCGTTTTCTGCCGATCCTCGCAATTGTCGTTCTGGGCTGGGCGTACCCGTCGCACGCGCAATTTCTGGAGGATTTCGAGGAGAAGCTGTGGGGAGTCCAGATTTCGTTCACGCCGGAATGGCGATCCGTGGATCTGGGCGGGGACATTCTCGATCTTGCGAAATTCGACCTGTCAGGGTCCGACTACACAATCGGATTTGCGAGAGGACGCATGCGGTCGGGGCACTGGGGACTGTCGCTCTTGCGGCAACGATGGCAGGAGCTGGCGGTCTGCACCGAATCCGAATGTTACGAAGCGGCCGGCTCGGCGTGGCTGCAGGGGTTCGCCGCCAATTGGTTCCTGCCGTTCGGGTCCCCGTTCGCGGGTGATCGGCTGCAGGCCGGCATGCACGTGGATCTGGGCGGCGGCTGGTTCGAGGGTACGGTGCGTGTGGACGACGTGTCCGTGGACGGCGTGTTGCCGGACAGAGTGGGTGTGGAAGTGCCCGCCAGGGATCTGCTTCCGGAACCATGGAACACAGTCCCCGTGCCGCTCTTCCGAGCGGAGGTCGCGGTGGCGGTGACCGTGGCGTCTGGATTGAAGGTGGTCGCGAGCGGCGGGTACGGCCTCCCGTTCAAGCGTCGTTTCGGGATCAGCGTCGCGTACTTTCCGATGGCGGCCGTCAACTGACCCCTTCGGGGAGCGGGCCATGAGACGCGTCGTCATCGTCGCCTGCGCAGGCCTGCTGGTCGCGCCGGCGGCCGGCCTTGCCCAGACCGCCCGGACGGGCTGGTTCGAGCTGGTCGTGCCCGGCTCGCTCGAGCGCATCCTGGCCCCGGGCTTCCCCGACCAGCCGGGCCGCGCCTGCTGCGGGATCTGATCGGCGTCTTTCGCGATCAGGATTCGGCGGCCGCCAATCCGACGGATGCCGGCGCCTTTCGGGCCTGCCTGGCGGATCTGCATCGACTGCGCACGCGGTGGCGCGCAGTCGATCGTACGGCCGGGGAGGTGAGTCTCCGAGCGGCGACGAGGCATGCGGCCGCTCGACGAGCGCTGGAAGCGTTTCTCGAGCTCTTCGACCTCCGTCCGGCGCGCGGGGGCGGAGGCTCGTCCTATCGCGTTGCAGCGAGGGAGCAGGAGCCGCGGGAAATTCTGCGGTGCGGGCCCCGGCTGGCGCTCGAACGCCGTGGAGCGGCGCCTGAACGCGGGCGGGACCCTGGTCTGGGATCTGCCGCATTTCGCCGTGTCGTTGCCGTTGTCGCCGGGATTCTGGCTGGAGTTGCTGTACGACCGGCGAGTCGACGACGAGGCGCAGGCGGCAGCGCTCGCGGCCGAGAGGTCTGCCGATCTGACGGGGCGGCTGGTGACGGATGCCCGCGCCGCGCAGTTCTATCTGGGGCTGGCCGCGCTCGACGACTCGACGCTGGCCTGGCCGCTCCGGCGCCCGCGGACCCTCTTCCGTCTGAACGGGGAGCGTCTGGGCGCGTTCGCCCGCTTCGGCGGCGGCCTGCGCGTGCAGGACCGCGAGGTGCGCGTGCCGGGCGGCGGCGGAGCCGTCCCTTTCTGGGAGGGGCTGGTCGGCGCTCCCCCGACCGATCCGGAACGGTTCGTGGACCGGTTGTTCGCGCGATCGTCGGGACGCGTCGCCCAGGCCTATCATCTGGTGTCGCGTCTGCCGGAGCGGCAGCAGCGGTTCGTGCTCGGCTCCTGGCGCACGGACGCCCGCGACCGGCGGCGCGGTCTGGCGACGCGACGAGCAGGCGCACCGCGTGGTCGTACTGTTCAGCGACGGTGACGACCGGCACAGCTTCTCCGCCGTCGAGGCGGCCGAGCAGCGGATTCGCGCGAGTCAGACGACCGTATACGTCGTCACCATGGGGCGCGGGCGTTCAATCGAGCGGGTTCGCGAGTTGCTCGGCCGATTGACGCGGGTCAGCGGCGGCCGCTCGTTCGCCATCGACCGGATCGACGAACTGGACGACGTCCTGGTTCAAATTCGAGACCGCCTGCAGAAGACTCGGTATTTTCTGGCCTACCAGTCGTCCAACCCGCACCGGGACGGCGCGTGGCGCCGTATCGAAGTGCGAACGACGAACCGGCGCCACGTCGTCACCGCGCGTGAAGGATATGTGGCCGAGCCTGGGTTCTGATCCGCCTGGCGGGCGATTACGTCGCAGGCCGGGTCGATGCCTTGACACGTGCGGGGCTGAGGGCGAGACTGCATCCAATCCAGAACCTCTGTGCTCCCCAGGAGGTGGCAGATGACCATGAGGGGCTTGGCGGTGTCGTTCAGGCGTCGTGCCTTTCGACTGCAGCGGAACCGATCTCGTTGACAAGCGTACGTGCCTCTTCGCGAAGTCGAACTCGGGTCTCGATGATGCGCTTGCATCGGCCGGCGATTTCCTGCGCGCGTTGTTCTGAACGGGGCACCGGAATGACCACCTCGAAGACCCTCTTCCCGATGGTATCGATGATGTCCTGCGTGAACTGCTTCGCGCGGACCTGCAGATCGACGACACGTGTGTTGAGCGAAGCGAACAGCAACCACGGATCCATGATCCCGGGTTCGCCAACGCGAATTCGGTACAGATGGCTCTGGAACAGCATCGGGAGATCGAATTTCGTGACTACCGCGGACGTGCCGATCAGATAGGTGCCGTCCTTCACCATGAGAATATCGCCCGCCCGCAAATCCGCCTTTGGTCGCAACTCTCGGTAGATCTCCTCGCTGACACCGTGCTTGTAGTTCGCCTTGATTTCCCAATTGGAGATGTCCGACGTGCGGATGAAAGGGATTCTCCCGGTCCCATACGCCATCTTGCCTACCTCCACACCCGTGTCGAACGACAAGGCTCCTTGCTCCACGAGCTCGCCAAGCGCCACGAACCGGTAGTCAACCGACAGACGGGCGATCTCGTCGCCGATCTCCGGATCGTAGTACCGAGGGACCAGCACTCCCTTGGCGACCTGTTCGCGAGGAAGAAGAAAAGCCTGATGATCGGGCTGGAAGGCGTCCGCATCACGCCGCCACGCCCCGAACCGGTCGGCGATTTCCGGCACATCGTCGAGCAGCTCGGTGCTTCCGTCGGCGCGGGTGCGAAGGGTGGGATTGCCCCGTGAATCGTGTCCACACCACCTTGCTTCACCCATGAAGAGCGCCGGTGTCGCTGGCCGCTCACACAACGTTCCGATCAGGATGCACACCTTGGTGTGGGTGCCGCCCTTTCCGCTCGTCTTGAACAACGGTTCGGGCATGCTGATCACGGCGGTGACGCTCAGGCGCGCCTGGAGCCATTGGACGATGTAGCCGTGAGTAGGATTGCCAAAAATGCTCTCAGGAAGCACGATTCCCAGCCGGCCGCCGGGTTTCAGAAGCTGAATGCAACGCTCGAGAAAGGGGATCTGCGGCGGCAGCGTATCCCGCCGCACCGTCGACCTCTCCCAGGTTTCCGCACTCCGATCGTACTTCCACTTGAAGCCGAGTTCGAACTGCGAGATGATGCGTTCGCCCCGGACGACGATTTTCTTGCCGAATGGTGGATTCGTCAGGACGACGTCAAAGGTTCCGGGTTCGATCTCCCGTCTCATCTGTGGAGACCAGTCCTCCACCGCCTCAAGAGCGTTCTGACAGAAGACGCCGCCGCGGCCGTCACCGATCAGAGCCATGTAGGCCTTGCATACGCGCGACAGAAAAGCGTCCTTGTCGATTCCCCGAAAGCAGTTCGTCGTGAGCTCCAGCTCGCGTCGCGCAAGTTCGCGCTCCCTCCACTTCTTCCGCCGCGCTTCCTTCCTGAGGCGCTCCCAGACATGAGAAAGCGCGGCGATGAGAAAGCCGCCGGATCCGCACGCCGGGTCGATCACCTTCTCTCCGGGACGCGGATCGACCATGCTCACCATCATTTCTATGACGTTCCGGGGCGTGAAGAACTGTCCCTCAGCGCCGCGAAGCGCCGGGCCGATGAACACCTCGAACGCATCGCCTATCGCGTCACGGTCAGCGTCTACGACGGCGTACGGCTGAAGTTCGCCGACGACGTACGTCAAGCTCTGCGGATCGAGGTTGATGCGATCCGTGGCTTCGAAGACGTCGCCGAAAACGGTTTCCTTGACTCGCTCGAAGAGATGGCGAATGCGTTCCTGAACGTTCTCCGGGGACTCTCCGACGCCGGCGCGGAAGGTGAGTACGTCCTCGGGAGCGGTCTCCTGCTCATCCAGCAGCTTGCAGAACAGGATGTTGATGATCTCCTGGGCCAGGGCCTCGTCGCGGGTGATGCCGGTGGTCATCCCGGCCAAGTGGTTGCGGATGTCGCGGAACACCGCCTTCAAGTTCGATGGCCGTACCAGGTCCCTGCGGAGATGAAGGCCGATATCTTCGATGCGCTCGCCGCTGCGCGGAACGTTCGGAAGATACTCGAAGGTACGATGGCCGTCTTTCCGAGTGACCTTCCGAAGATAGACGTGATCCCGGCCGTTGAACCAGACGCCGACCTCCGCGGCCGACATGTCCAGGTACAGTCGCAGTTGATGCTCGCCGTCGTGACGATCGTTCTTCTTGCATTCGACGATCATGGCAAGCTGGCTTTCGGTGTGTTGGGTTCCGTGGAATACGGCGATGTCGACCGGGTAAGAGCCGCCCTCGTCCGAAGGCTCCGGCGGACCCGATACTGAGGACGAGTTCGGATTCTGCTCTTGCTGTAGCCATAGTCTTCGACAAGGCGCCGCGCGAAGACCTGGACTGCCTGCGCTTCCTCGGGCGTGGCGCGAACCCGTTCACCACTGATGAAGTCGGTGAGGAATTCTCCGGCAGCCTCGCGGCTCCCACCCGACGCGCGCCCCCGTCCAGCATTCCTCGTCTTGGTCAATTTCCGCTCATCTCCGACCGTCGGCGGTCGGGTACTCGACTCATCCAGTCACAACGATCTTGAAAAGCGAAGATAACACGAAACAAGATCCGCGGTCAAGGCGCGCCGCCCGCGGCCCGTTCCGGCGGACCGCGCCCCGTCCTGGCGCGACCGCATCCGCGAGGATGTCCCGGCGGGTGTTGAAGTTGAGCTGCCTGTGCGTCGACGGACTGCCGTCGGATAAGGCGGGCGAGGGCGTTACCGCCGCCGACTTGCTCCAGGACGGTCGGGAAGACGTCTCTCGAGCGGACCATCCAATTCGCTGTTCGCTACTCCGGCAGCGCCATGGCGACCAGCTCGCTCCCCATGTCGTCCCAACCGACCGTGGCTACGATGTACTGCCGGCCGTCGACCATGTAGGTCATCGGTGCGCCGGTGGTGCCGCCGGGCAGCTCGATCTCCCACACGACCGCGCCGGTCGCCTTGTCGTAGGCGCGGAACTTCTTGCCGCCGGGGCCGTTCCACCACTGCGGCAGCGTCGCCACGCCGGTGTTGCCCCCCTCGCCGAGGAAGACGAGCGACCTGGTCACCAGCACCGACGCGCGGCCGCCCTGGCCGAGCCACGGCAGGTCAAGATTGCGCAGCGCCGGGTGGTCCCGCGGTCCTTCGCCGTTGGGCACCTGCCAGGCGATATCGCCCGCGTTCAGATCGATGGCGGTGAGCCGGCCGTACGGCGGCTTGAACATCGACAGCCCACGCGGACCGATCAGCGGGGTGTACCGCTGGCGCACCAGCCGCACGTCGGCCCGCGGATGCCGGGACGGGGTGAGCGCGACCACGTTCTGGCTGTAGGCCGACGGGACGTAGAGCATGCCGGTCTCGGGATCGAACCCGGCCCCGCTCCAGCTCGCGCCGCCGGCCGTGCCGGGGCTGAAGATGGTCCCCTTCTTCGCGCCGGGGCGCGGGTCGAGCACGATCGGCGCCGTGAACATCGGTCCCCAGACGTACTGGTCCAGGATTTCTATCGCCTCCTGCCGCAACTCGGGAATAAAGTCGATGAGGTCGTCGATCGTCACGCCCTGCAGCTCGAACGGCGGCGGCTTGGTGGGGAAGGGCTGGGTGGCGGATAGCTGCTCGCCCGTCACGTCGGACCCCGGCACCGGCCGCTCCTCGATCGGCCAGACCGGTTCGCCGGTGGCGCGGTCGAAGACGTAGACGAACGCCTGTTTGCTCGGCTGCGCCACCGCCTTGACGGGCCGCCCGTCGACGGTGACGTCCACCAGCACGGCGGACGAGGCGAAGTCGTAGTCCCAGACTCCGTGGTGGATCGCCTGGAAGTGCCAGATGCGCTCGCCGGTGCGCGCATCGACGCAGACCAGGCTTTCCGCGAACAGGTTGTCGCCGGGCCGGTGCCCGCCGTAGTAGTCGTTGGTCGGCGTCGACAGCGGGAGATAGACGTAACCCAGCTCCGGGTCGCCGGTCGGGTGCGCCCACATGTTCGTGTTGCCGCTGTACTCCCACGACACGCGGTCGTCCACCGGGTCGACGCCCCAGGTCTCGACCCCGAACTCGTTCTCCAGCGGAATGGTGTGGAACGTCCAGAGGTGCTCGCCCGTCCGCACGTCGAAACCGCGCACGTCGCCGCGCGGCGACTCCTTGTTGGCGACCCGCTGGTTGGTGGTGATGTCCTCCACGTAGGAGCCGATGACCACCACGTCGTTGACGATGACCGGGGCCGAGTTCCAGTAGAAGTTCGGGAAGGGCCGGATGAGCCCGAGCCGCAGGTCGACCTCGCCCGTCTCGCCGAAGTCGGCGTCCCGCTCGCCGGTGCGGGCGTCGAGGGAGACCAGCTTCGGGCCGAGCGTCGCGATGACCCGCGTCTCCTCGCCGTCGGTCCAGTAAGCGATGCCGCGCGTCTGCCGCACCCGCACCCCGTCGCTCGGCCCGGTGTTCCAGAGCACATCGCCCGTGGTCGGCTCCAGCGCCGCGATGGTGCCGAGCCCGGTGCTGAAGTACAGCATCCCGCCCGCCATCAGCGGCGTCGTCTGCGAGCCGACCGGCCCGCGGCTCGTGTCGCCGTCGCGGATGGCGTCGGGGATGACCGGCTGCCGCCAGACGATCTCCACGTCGCCGACCGTCTCGGCGTTGATCTGGTCGAGCCGGGAGTACTTCGTGCCCGCCTGATCGGCCGCGTAGGACGGCCACTCCACGGTCTGCGGCGCCCCCGGTGAGGCGAAACCCAGCGCCAGGGCCGAAGCCAACGCCGGAACGCGGGCCGCTACGGCGGCCGGACGGATTCGGGTTGCGACGTGACGCATCTCGCCCTCCCTTCGGCGAACGGGAGTCAGTCTACCGCCAACCCGCACTGCGGGAAACCAGGGTGACGCGACGCGCCGGTCCGCGCCCACACCGGGTCGTTTTCTCACGGGCGCGGCATCTCCGCTAGGGTACCGCCGACCGTCCCGGCAGACATTGACCTGTATCTCTCGGTGTCGAGAAGCGCGCCCGTCGCCTAGCTCCTCGCCGGATTCGGCTTCGTCGCCACCGGCGTGGTCCTCGCTCCAAGATCGCGGCGGATTTCGGCGCCGGCGTCAGCACCTGCGGGCGGTCGAAGTCGAGGTCGTCGAAGTCGATGATGGCGGCGTCCGCGGCGTCGCCGGCGTAGGATGCAGGTTCGGCGCCCAGTCGGGGGATAATCGACATGCAACCCTATACTACGGTGGGAAGGCGTCGAGAACCGCGGTTCCCGTCAGCGCAACCGAAATGCGGACGAGGTCCTGACGGCCCGTGACTCCCGATTCCAGCGCCGCCGGCTGGCGGGGCTGGGACGTCTACGCCCCGTTCTACGACTGGGAGAACCGGCGCACCATGGGCCGCCGCGACGTGCGGTTCTGGACGGATCTGGCGCGCCGCGCGGACGGCGCGGTACTGGAACTGGGGTGCGGGACCGGGCGGTTGTCGGTGCCGGTGGCGCGGGTCGCGCCCCGCTTCGTCGGCATCGACCGCTCGGCGCCGATGCTCCGCCGGCTGCGGGCGCGCATCCGGCGGGCTCGTCTCGGCGGGAAGACGTCGATCGTGCGCGGCGACGTCCGGGCGCTGCCGTTTCACCGGCGCTGGCGTTGCCGGCTGGCGATGGCGCCCTACGGCATGCTGCAGTCGCTGCTCTCGGACGAGGACCTGACGCGGACGCTGGAGGCGGTGGCCGGCGTACTGGCGCGCGGCGGGACGTTCGGCATCGACCTCGTGCCGGAACTGCCGCGCTGGGAGGAGTACCACCGGAGGGTGGGGCTGCGGGGGCCGCTGAGCGGGGGGCGCCGGGTCACGCTGATCGAGTCGGTCCGGCAGCTGCGCGAGCACGGCCTGACCGTCTTCGACCAGGAGTTCGTGGAGTGGCGGGGCCGCCACCGGACCGTGCACCGCTTCTCGCTCGCCTTCCGCACCGTCACGGTCCCGCGGGTGGCGGAGCACCTGGAGCGGGCGGGGTTCCGCGTCGACGCCGTCCTGGGCGACTACGCGGGCGAGGAGTGGTCGCCCGACGCCGAGGTCTGGATCATCGTCGCCCGGCGGGTCTGACACCGGGCTTCCCCTGACGAAATACGCGAGTGAACGGCCCGAGGCTGCGGCATGCGGCGCACGCGGACGTCCGGCCCCGCGGTTTTCCGCGGCCGGGGGGTTTTGCGATAATGGGGCCATGTCTGGGCATTCCAAGTGGGCTTCGATCAAGCACAAGAAAGGCGTGGCGGACGCGCGGCGGGGCAAGCTCTTCACCCGCATCATCAAGGAACTGACGGTGGCCGCGCGCGACGGCGGCGGCGATCCGTCGATGAACCCCCGCCTGCGCACCGTGATCGCCGACGCCAAGACGGCCAACATGCCGGCCGAGAACATCAAGCGCGCCATCCGGCGGGGGACCGGAGAGGAGCCGGGGGTCTCGTACGAAGAGGTGACCTACGAAGCGTACGGGCCCGGCGGGGCGGCGCTCCTCATCCAGTGCCTGACCGACAACACGAACCGGGCGGTCGGCGAGATCCGCCACCTGCTGTCGAAGCACAACGGCAACCTCGGCACCACGAACTCGGTGGCGTGGATGTTCGAGAAGCATGGCCACATCGTCGTGGAGCAGGGGAGCGTGGACGAGGAGACGCTGATGACCGCGGCCATCGACGCCGGCGCCGACGATTTCCGCGAGGACGGCGACAACTGGGAGATCGTCAGCAGTCCGGAAGCGTTCGAGACCGTGCGGGAGGCGATCGCGGCGGCGGGCGCCACGCCGATCGCGGCGCAGGTCGCGATGCTGCCGCAGAACCTCGTCAAGGTCGAGGGCAAGGCCGCCCAGCAGATGATCAAGCTGATGGACGTACTGGAGGATCACGACGACGTCCAGCACGTCTGGTCGAACTTCGACATCGAGGCGCAGGAGATCGAGGCCTCCCTCGCGTGAGAATCTTCGGGGTCGACCCCGGGTCCGCGCACACGGGGTACGGCTGCATCGACGCCTCGGGCGGCTGCTACCGGATTCTCGCCTGCGGGGCGCTGAGCCCGCCGGCGGAGAGCGCCTTCCCCGGGAAGCTGCGCGCGATCCACGAGGGCCTGACCGCGCTGCTCGCCGAGCACCGGCCCGAGACGGTCGCCATCGAGGACCTGTTCTACGCCCGGAACGCGCGCAGTGCGCTGAAGCTGGGCCACGTGCGCGGCGTCGTCATGCTGGCCGCGTCCGAGGCGGGGCTGCCGGTGGTGGAGTACGCGCCCGCCGAGGTGAAGCGGGCGCTGGTCGGCTACGGGCGCGCCGAGAAGCAGCAGGTCCAGAAGATGGTGAGCCTGCTGCTGGGACTGGAGCCCCCGCCGTCCCGACTGGACGTCACGGATGCGCTGGCCGTGGCCGTCTGCCACGCGCATTCGATCCGCCCGGGCCCCGGCGCGGGCGAGTCGGCCGCGCCGCGCGGGGGACCGCGCACCTGGCGGCGGTACCGGCCGCCCGGCGCGGCGCGCTGACGGAGCGGCGACCATGATTGCCACGCTCCGCGGCGCGCTCGCCGAGAAGCGACCGGGCCGGATCGTCGTCGACGTCGGGGGCGTCGGCTACGATGTGCAGATTCCCCTTTCCACCTACTACGCGGTCGGCGACCGGGGAACGGAGGTCGCGCTGCGCATCCACACCCACGTCCGCGAGGAGGCGCTCTCGCTCTTCGGGTTCACGACGCGCCTGGAACTCGATCTGTTCGAGCGGCTGATCGGCGTCAACGGTGTCGGCCCCCGCCTCGCACTGGCGGTCCTGTCGGGCCTCGAGCCGCCGGCGCTGGTCCAGGCCATCCGCACCGCCGACGTCGCGCGCCTGACCGGCGTACCGGGCGTGGGGCGGAAGACGGCCGAGCGGATCGGACTCGAACTGAAGGACAAGCTGCCGGCTGCGATGGAGCCCGACGAGATCGGCGGCGGGGCGGAGGGCGCCGGCCGGGACCTGCGCGGCGACGTCATCTCGGCCCTCCTCAACCTCGGCTATCATCGACCGCCCGCGGAACGCGCCGTGAACGCGGCCCTGAAGCGCAGCCCGGGCGATTTCGAGGCGGCGCTCCGCCAGGCGCTCCGGGAGCTGGCCGGATGACCCGGCTCCGGCGCCGGCGGTTCGGCGACCGCCGGGCCCCGGTGCGTAGAATGGTCGGGCCGCAGTGAGTCCCGAGCACGTTCTCAGCACGGTGCGGGCGGACGAGGACGCCCAATACGAGGCGGGGCTCCGCCCGCGCTCTCTCGACGACTACATCGGCCAGGACCGCGTGCGCGAGAACCTCACCGTCGCCGTCACCGCGACGCGCAACCGCGACGAGGCGCTCGACCACGTGCTGCTCTACGGCCCGCCCGGACTCGGCAAGACGACGCTGGCGCACGTCATCGGCAACGAGCTGGGCGCGCCGGTGCGGGGCACGGCCGGGCCGGTGCTGGAGAAACCGGGGGACCTCGCGGCGATCCTGACGAACCTGAAGGCGCGCGAAGTGCTGTTCATCGACGAGATCCACCGCATGAGCCCGGCCATCGAGGAGATTCTGTATCCCGCGATGGAGGACTACGAGCTGGACATCGTCATCGGACAGGGGCCGAGCGCGCGCTCGGTGAAGGTGCCCCTCCAGCGGTTCACGCTGATCGGCGCCACCACCCGCGCGGGTCTGCTGACCTCGCCGCTGCGGGCCCGGTTCGGCATCGTGCACCGGCTCGACTTCTATACGGAAAGCGATCTGGTCGTGATCGTGACCCGTTCGGCGCGGATTCTCGGTGTGCCGATAGACGCCGCGGCGACGGCCGAGGTGGCGCGTCGCTCGCGCGGGACGCCGCGCGTCGCCAACCGGCTGCTGCGGCGCGTGCGCGACTATGCCGAGGTGCGGGCCGACGGCGCCATCACGGTGGAGGTGGCCCGCCGGGCGCTGGCCCTGCTGGAGGTCGACGAGCAGGGCTTCGACGAGGCGGACCGGCGGCTGTTGCACGCCATCATCGACAAGTTCGGGGGCGGGCCGGTCGGGCTCGCCAGCCTGGCCGCCGCCATCAGCGAAGAGAAGGACGCAATCGAGGACATCTACGAGCCGTACCTGATTCAGGCCGGCTTTCTCGACCGGACGCCGCGCGGGCGCATGGCGACGGCCCGCGCGTACGACTACTTCGGGCTGGCGGGCCCGGAGCGGCGCCCGCGGCTGTTCCAGGAGTCTGCGCCGTAGAACGGTGCAGACTCCTGGTGGGGGTTGGTCGGGCGGCGAGCGGAGCCGCAGGCGACGATTGACGGGCCAGGGTGTCGCGGGCAGGCGGGCACCGCCGGCAGCGGTCGCCGGAGACAAGGACGAAAGCGAGTGGCGAACGGAACCGGTGGGCGATTCGACGGGGGCGGCGCGCAGCGGCGGGTCAAGGTCGCGTCGCTCGGCACGTACGTGCCGCCGCGCGTGCTCACGAACGCCGACCTCGAAAAGCTGGTGAATACGAGCGACGCCTGGATTCTCAAGCGCACCGGCATCCGCGAGCGGCACGTCGTCGACGACGGGGTCGCGTCGTCGGACCTCGGCAAGGAGGCGGCGCTCGCGGCCATGGCGGAGGCGGGGGTGTCCCCCGAGCAGATCGGGTTCATCGTCGTGGCCACGACGACGCCCGACATGTTCTTTCCGAGCACCGCCTGTCTCGTGCAGCACAAGATCGGCGCGTCGAACGCCTGGGGCTTCGACCTCGGCGCCGCCTGCTCCGGCTTCACGTTCGCCCTGACGACCGGCGCGCAGATGGTGGCGAGCGGCGCGCACGACCATGCGCTGGTCATCGGCGCCGACGTGATGTCGTCGATCGTCGACTTCCGGGATCGCGCCACGTGCGTGCTGTTCGGCGACGGCGCCGGGGCGGTCGTGGTCTCGCCCGCCGCCGACGGCGAGCCGGGGATCGTCGACTTCGCCCACGAGATCGACGGCAGCGGCGGCCCGGCCCTCTGCATGCCGGCCGGCGGCAGCCTGCGGCCGGCCACGCACGAGACGATCGACGCCCGGCTCCACTACGTGCATCAGGACGGTCCCGCCGTGTTCAAGTTCGCGGTCCGCAAGATGACGGAGATCTGCCGTCGGGTGCTCGACGCGAACGGCCTTGAAGCCGGCGACGTCGACCTGTTCGTCTCGCACCAGGCGAACCGGCGGATCATCACGAGCGCAGCGGAGCACCTCGGCGTGGACCGCGACAAGGTGGTCATCAACATCGAGCGGTTCGGCAACACCACCGCCGCGACGATCCCGCTCGCGCTGGCCGATGCGCGGCGCGAGGGCCGGCTTCCGAAGGGCGCGCGGGTGCTGCTGGCCTCGGTCGGCGCCGGCTTCACCGTGGGCGCGGTGCTGCTGCGCTGGGCGAGCTGAGCGGCGCGCCGGCCCGGTCATGCGCCTGTCGGACTTCGACTACGAGCTGCCCGCCGAGTTGATCGCCCAGGAGGCGGCGCCTGGGCGAGACACGGCGCGCCTGCTGCGGCTCGACCGCGGTACGGGAGTGCGCTCGCACCACCGCGTCGCCGATCTCGACACGCTGCTGGCGCCGGGCGACGTGCTCGTCGTCAACGATACGCGGGTGGTGCCGGCTCGACTCCTCGGTCGCCGGGACCCCAGCGGCGGCGCCGTCGAGTGTCTGCTGCTGGCGCGCATCGACGGCGAGCGCTGGGACGCGCTCGTCCACCCGGGACAGAAGCTGAAGGCGGGGTCGCGTGCGGTCTTCGAGCGGGACGGTCGCCGCCTGGAGCTGGAGGTGTTCGCCCGTCACCACCACGGACGGCGCACGATCCGGCTGTCGGCGGAGGACGGGGACGTCGACGCCGCCATCGACGCCATCGGGCACGTCCCGCTGCCGCCCTACATCAAGCGGGCGGACCGGCCGGCCGACCGCGAGCGCTACCAGACCGTCTACGCGGCGGCGCGCGGCTCGGTGGCGGCGCCCACCGCCGGGTTGCACTTCACCCCGGCGCTGCTCGAGCGGCTCCGGGCGCGCGGCGTCGAGCGGCACGCGATCACGCTCCACGTCGGCTACGGCACCTTCGAACCGGTGCGGATGGAGGAGGTCGAAGCGCACCGGGTGGCGGCCGAGCGGTACGCCGTACCGGTCTCGACGGCGGCGGCCGTCAATCGCGCCCTCGACGAGGGGCGCCGGGTCATCGCGGTGGGCACAACCACCACCCGCACCCTGGAGGCGGTCGCCCGCGCCCACGGCGGCCGGCTCGATCCGGCCGCCGGCGAGACCGACCTCTACATCCACGGGCCATTCGACTTCCAGGTCGTGGGCGGCCTGCTCACCAACTTCCACCTGCCCCGCTCGTCCCTCCTGCTGCTGGTCTGCGCACTGGCGGGCCGGGAGCAGATCCTGGCCGCCTACCGCGAGGCGATCGACCGCCGCTACCGGTTCTACAGCTACGGCGACGCGATGTTGATCCTGTAGGCGCCGCAGCTCACGCCGTACGGCGGCGCAAGGACGACACGGGCCGCCTGACATATAATGGCATGTTCCCGTGCCGGTGTAGCTCAGTTGGTCAGAGCAAGCGGCTCATATCCGCTAGGTCCGGGGTTCAAGTCCCTGCACCGGCACCACTTCCTCCCTCCGCCCGGCCGGTTCGGGCCATGCTGACAGCCGCTTGATCTGTACGTCGACCCAGACTCCACGTCCCGCACCGAGCCCCCGGCGTCCTCCGTCGATGGTCTCGACCCGCTTCCCCTCTGCGTGTGGCCGCCGCGTCCCGCACCGAGCCCCGGCGTCCTCCGTCTTGCGAACGCCCGCTCTGACCTGTACTCTTTGACGACCGGCGACTACGGGACATCGTGCCGCCATGCTCCCGGCGGCCCAGGTCGACGTGACTAATCGAAACCATGGCGAAAATCGAGGGCCTCGAGGAGGCGTGCGACGCGCGGGGGCGCGGCGGATTCCAGCGCATCCGCTCCCGGGGACGGAGGCTCCGATAGAACTCGAGGTCTATTACCGGGAAGAACCAGGGAGCACGACCCATCACGTACGAACTGGCGATTGACAGGGATGACTCCGGACGGTCCTGCGTCTCACGCGAGCGTCTTCGCCGGCGCCGCAGCCGTGAGCGGCGCGGTTGGCCCTTTTCATTCCTGGTGATGAACGACGGCAGAGGGGTGGCCTGGAAGGGAGAAGCCCAGGCGCCGCCGTTCATCTGCATCGAGGAACCCGAGAACGGTCTTGCCACAAGCTGCTGGAGGTTCTGGCCGGGGAGCTTCGCGGGCACGCCGCGGCAGGGAAGAACGCGCCGCAGATCTTCGTCACGACGCACCAGCCGTATTTCGTCGAAGCGCTGAGGCCGGACGAGACCCGGTTCTGAACGGCTGCGCGCAGGACAGCATCTGCGGCACGTGGGAGGTTCTCGCGGACGCCGTTCATCCGGGCGGGTCTGCGCAGATCAAGAATGCCGGGTATCCGAGCGCGGGCAAGGCGAAGTGTGACTGGGCAAGAAGCATCACGCCGCAGATGGACGTGAACCGGAACCGGTCGGTCAGCTTCCGGGTCTTTCGGGATGGAGTCAGGAGTCTCGCCGGCATTTGACCGGCGCCTGGAGCGATCTCCGTGTCCTCGCTTTCGCAGCGCGTTCTGCAATCCATCGAGCGCGGCGCGCTCATTCCACCGTCGGCGCGTGTCGCGGTCGCATGCTCGGGGGGCGGCGATTCGGTGGCGCTCGCCGCGCTGCTGTGCGAGCTGGCGCAGGGCGCGGCTTGGTCGGTCGCCGGCCTGCTGCACGCAAACCACGGCCTGCGGGGCGCCGCGGCGGATGAAGATGAGGCGTTCTGCCGCGATCTCGCCCGACAACTGGGGGTCGCGGTCACGGTGGAGCGCGTCGACGCGGCGGCGCGCGCCCGCGCGGAGCGGACTTCCATCGAGGCGGCCGGGCATCGCGTCCGTTACGAGCTGTTCGAGCGCATCGTGCGGGAGGGAACGGCGGACCGCGTGGCGACCGCCCACACGCGCGACGATCAGGCGGAGACGGTGCTGCTGCGGTTGATCCGCGGCGCCGGCCCCGGCGGGTTGGCCGGTATCCGGCCGCGCGTCGGCGCCGTCGTGCGTCCGCTGCTCGACGTCCGGAGGGACGAGTTGCGCGAGCACCTCCGCCGGCGCGGCCTGTCGCACCGGGAGGATCCGACCAACCGCGACGAGCGTATCGTGCGCAACCGCGTGCGTCACCGGCTGATCCCGTTCCTGGCCGAGCATTTCTCGCCGGCGGTCACCGACGTTCTCGCGCGCGGTGCCGCGATCGCCCGCGACGACGCCGACTGGATCGAGAATGCGGCGAACGCGGTGGCGGAGGAGATCGTCCAATATCCGGAGGCGGGCGTCCATGCGGAGGAGGACTTCCCGGAGGAGGACCTCCCGGTGGAGCGCTTCGACGTCGACGCCGCGCGGCTGGCGGCCGAGCCGCCCGCCGTGGCGCGCCGCGTCGCCCGGCAGGTCCTGGAGCGGGCCGGTGAGCGGCGGGTGGGTTTCGATCACGTCGAGCGCCTCCGGCGACTCGTTGAAACGGGTGGAACGGCGCCGGCCGCGGCGGATTTTCCCGGTTGCCGCGTCGAGCGCCGCGGCGCGACGTTGCGCCTCACCCGGCGGCGCGGGCGGCAGGCGCCCGTCGCCGTCACCGGAGACTTCGAGTACCCGCTCGCGGTGCCCGGCGAGGTGGAGATCGCCGAAGCCGGCGTGCGCATCACGGCCGGTCGCGGCGAACGGCCGGCCTGCCTCGTCGCGCGCGGTGACGCCGTGGTGCTGCCGGCGGAGCGGCTCACCCCGCCGCTCACCGTGCGCAACCGGCGTCCCGGCGACGCGTTTCGCCCGCTGGGGCTCGGCGGCCGGAGGAAGAAGCTGCAGGACTTCTTCGTGGATCGCAAGGTTCCCCGCGACCGGCGCGGCGCGGTTCCGCTGGTGGTCGACGGCCGGCTCGGGATCGTCTGGGTGGCGGGGCACGCGGTGTCCGAGAACGCACGAATGGTAGACTCGGACGAAGGCGTGATAACCTTGAAGGTGGTGAAGACGGGAGGTCGCGGTTGAATCCGTCCGTCAGAAGCTTCGCCTTCTGGATGGTGCTCGTCGTCGTCGTCGTGCTGATCTGGAATTTCTCGACGGACTTCCAGGCCCGCGACGAGTCGGTTTCGTTCAGCGAGTTCATCCGGATGGTCGAGAGCGGCCAGGTCGAGAGCGTTACGCTCGCCGGCAACGAGGTCACCGGAACGACCACTTCCGGCGAATCCTTCCGCTCGTTCGCGCCGCCGCAGTACGAGGGGCTCGTCAACCGTCTCGTCGAACGCGACGTGGCGGTGACCGCCCGGGAAGCCGCGGGCAGTCCGTGGACGACGCTGTTGTACTCCTGGGCTCCCATCCTCCTGATCCTGGGCTTCTGGATCTTCTTCATGCGGCAGGTGCAGACGGGTGGCAACAAGGCCCTGTCGTTCGGCAAGAGCCGCGCCAAGCTCTCGTCGAGCTCGCAGAAGAAGGTCACGTTCAAGGACGTGGCCGGCGTCGAGGAGCCGAAGGAGGAGCTGCAGGAGATCATCGAGTTCCTCAAGGAGCCGCAGAAGTTCCAGAAGCTGGGCGGCCGCATCCCGAAGGGCGTTCTCCTGATGGGGCCTCCCGGAACCGGCAAGACCCTGCTGGCGCGCGCCGTCGCCGGTGAGGCCAACGTCCCGTTCTTTTCGATCAGCGGGTCCGATTTCGTCGAGATGTTCGTCGGCGTCGGGGCCTCCCGCGTCCGCGATCTGTTCGAGCAGGGCAAGAAGAACGCCCCGTGCATCGTCTTCATCGACGAGATCGACGCGGTGGGCCGGCATCGGGGGGCCGGGCTCGGCGGGGGGCACGACGAGCGGGAGCAGACCCTCAACCAGTTGCTCGTCGAAATGGACGGGTTCGAGTCGAACGAGGGGGTCATCCTGGTGGCCGCGACCAACCGGCCCGACGTCCTCGACCCGGCGCTGTTGCGCCCCGGCCGCTTCGACCGCCGCATCGTCGTCAACCGGCCCGACGTCAAGGGGCGCGAGGGCGTTCTCGGCGTCCACACGCGCAAGATCCCGCTCTCGGACGACGTCGACGTCCACGTGCTCGCCCGCGGCACGTCCGGGTTCTCCGGCGCGGATCTGGCCAATCTGGTGAACGAGGCCGCATTGAACGCGGCGCGCTACAACCAGAAGGTCGTCCAGATGCAGGACTTCGAGTTCGCCAAGGACAAGGTCCTGATGGGCTCGGAACGGCGCTCGATGATCATCAGCGACGAAGAGAAAAAGGTGACGGCGGTGCACGAGGGCGGTCACGCGCTGCTGGCGGTGCTCCTGCCGCACGCGGACCCGATCCACAAGGTCACCATCATCCCGCGCGGCATGGCGCTCGGCGTCACGCAGCAGCTTCCGGTCGACGACAAGCACAACTACTCCCGCGACTACCTCAACGATCAGATCGCCATTCTGCTCGGCGGACGGCTGGCCGAGGAGCTGACGAACGGCAACATCACCACCGGCGCCGGCAACGACCTCGATCGCGCCACCGACATGGCGCGGCGGATGGTGTGCGAGTGGGGGATGAGCGAGACGATCGGTCCGCTGACCTACGGCAAGAAGGAAGAGCAGGTGTTCCTGGGGCGGGACTTCGCGCAGTCGCAGGACTACAGCGAAGGCACCGCGATTCGCATCGACCAGGAGATCAAGCGGATCGTGACGGATAACTACGACCGCGCGCGCGATCTGCTCAACTCGCACAAGGACGAGCTCGTGCGCATCGCCGAGGAGCTGCTCATCCGCGAGGTGCTTGACGCCGACCAGGTCATGCGAATCGCCAAGGGGCTGCCGATCGACGATCCGGCGCCCGCCCCGGCGTCCGGGTCGGCGCCGCCCACCGGCACGGTGTCGACGTCCGCCGACGAGGCCGAACCGGCGCCGATCGTGCCGCCGGTGCCGTCGTTCGACAAGGCCGTCCCGCAGGAATAGGGCCCGCCCTGGCCTTCACGTCCCCCGCACCGTTTGCGGCCCGGGGCCGGTCGTCCGAACGACCATGACGCCACGGACGCCGTACACGCTCGCGCTGCCCGGAGGGCGCACCCTGGCCCTGGGAGCGCGCACCCTCGTGATGGGCGTCGTCAACGTCACGCCGGATTCCTTCGCGGACGGCGGCGTGTTTCTGGACCCGGCGCGGGCGGCCGACCTCGCGGCGGCGCTCGAGGACGCCGGCGCCGACCTGCTCGATATCGGCGGTGAATCGACCCGGCCCGGCGCGGAGCCGGTGCCTGCGCACGAGGAGCGGCGGCGGATCCTGCCGGTGCTGAAGCGGCTGGCCGGGCGCGTCGGCGCACCCATTTCCGTCGATACCTGCAAGGCCGCCGTCGCGCGAGCCGCCCTCGAGCATGGCGCCGCGATGGTCAACGACGTCTCCGGGCTCGCGGCCGGGCCGGCGCTCGCCGAAGCGGCCGCCGACGCCGGTGCGCCGCTCGTGCTCACGCACAACCGCGGCGCCTCGCGCGACATGTACCGGCGCGCCGACTATCGCGACGTCGGGTCGGAGGTGGCGGCCGAGCTGCGCACGATCGTCGACCGGGCCGTCTCCGCCGGCGTACCCCGAGAGCAGATCGTCGTGGATCCCGGCCTCGGCTTCGCCAAACGCGCGGCGGCGACCTTCGCGGCGCTGGCGGACCTGCCCGCCCTGCGGGCCCTGGACCGTCCGATCCTGGTCGGGCCCTCGCGCAAGTCGTTTCTGACCGCCGCGCTCGGGGACCGTCCACCCGGCGGGCGGGAGTGGGGGACGGCCGCCGCCGTCACCGCTGCGGTGTGCCTCGGCGCGCACGTCGTCCGCGTGCACAGGGTCGACGCGCAGGTCGACGTCGTCCGGGTGGCGGATGCGATTCGAGCCGCTGCCGGCGCGGCGGAATCGGACCGCGCGGAGTACGCCGCGCCGCACCGGATCGGGACGGGACGCTGATGCTGTTCGAGGCCGTCGGCGGCATGCTCGGCATTCGCGTCGGGTGGCGCGACGTGCTGGACGTCGCCGTCGTCACCTTCCTCTTCTACGAGCTCCTGAAGCTGATCCGCCACACGCGGGCGGCGCAGGTGGTCTTCGGCGGGGTCCTCCTCGTCGGGCTCTACTATGCTTCCGAGCTCGCCACGCTCCGGACGGTGCGCTGGATCATCGGCGACATGTTCGGATACATCGTCTTCGCGGCCATCGTGCTCTTTCAGGCCGACATCCGGCGCGGCCTGTCCAGGCTGGGCCGCGCGCCCGCCTTCCGCTACTTCACGCGCCGCGCGACGACGGACGAGACGCTCGAGGAGATCGTCACCGCGGCCGGATTGCTGGCCAGCCGCAAGGTCGGGGCGCTCGTCGCCATCGAACGGGCGATCGGCCTTCGGAACTACGTCGACAGCGGCATTCCGCTGGATTCGCGGGTGACCTACGATCTTCTGGTGAGCATCTTCCAGACCGAATCACCGCTGCACGACGGCGCGGTGATCATTCAGGACGAGCGGATCGCGGCGGCCGCCTGCTTCCTGCCGCTGACGGTCAGCCCCCAGAGCACGGAGCTGGGCACGCGCCACCGCGCGGCGATCGGACTGACGGAGGAGACCGACGCGGTCGCGCTCGTGGTGTCCGAGGAGACCGGCGCCTTGTCCCTCGCGGTCGACGGGCAGATCGAGCGTGACCTCGACTCCCGCCGCCTGACGGCCCGACTCGAGGCGCTGGTGCAGCCGGACCGCCGCGTTCATCCCGCCGGGGACGGCTTCTGATGCTGCGCCAACTGGTCGTGCGCGACTTCGGTCTCAAGCTGCTGGCGTTGGGACTCGCTGTGGCGTTCTGGATCCAGGTGGCGGGGCAGCCGGTCGTCGAGCGCGGGATCGACGTGCCTCTCGGCTTCGAGAACGTGCCGGAGCGCCTGCACGTGGGAGGCGATTCCCTCGATACCGTGCGGGTGCGCGTGCGCGGCGCGTCCAACATCGTGAGCGGCCTGCAACCCGGCGACGTGGTCGCGGCGATCGACCTGACCGGGGAACGTCCGGGCCGCCGCCTCTTCGACATGTTCGCAGGGCGCGTGCGCGCTCCGTTCGGCGTCGAGGTCACGCAGGTCGTACCGGCGACCATCGCGGTGTCGCTCGAGCCCGCCGGCGCTCCGCGGGCGGTGGCGGTGGTGCCCGACATCGAGGGCCGGCCGGCGGAGGGGTTCGCCGTCGGACGCATCACGACGGCGCCGGCGAACGTGGAGGTGATGGGTCCGGAGAGCCGGCTCGCCGGTCTGACGGAGGCGTTGACCGAGCCGGTGTCGATAGACGGCGCGTCCGGCCGCGTCGAGGCCACGGTCACGGTCGGGGTGGCGGACCCGATGATCAGACTCCGAACCCCCGGATCGGCGCAGGTGACGGTGGAGATCGTGCCCGCGCCGGTGGAGCGGACGCTGCCCGCGGTGCCGGTGCGGGCAGGCGGGAGCGGTCGCGCCGCGTCGATCGAACCGGCGGCGGTCCGGGTCGGCGTGCGCGGACCGCGGGACCGGATGCAGGCCCTCGGCGACACCGCGGTCGAAGCCTTCGTCGACCTTGCGGGACTCCAGCCCGGCCGCTACAATCTGCCCGTCACCGTGGCGTCGGACCCCGGCATCGGTGTGACGCGCATCGACCCGTCGCGGGTGGCCGTCACCGTGCGCTGAGCCGACCGGGGACGGGCTCCCGAGTGCTGCGGTTTCCATGTCGACCGTCCTGTTCGGCACCGATGGCGTGCGCGGCGTGCCGGGTACGCCCCCGCTCGACGGCTCGACCATCGCCCTCCTCGGCGCCGCCCTGACCGAGGAGCTCGGCGGTGCGCCGCGCATCGTCTGCGGGCGCGATACCCGGGATTCGGGCGCGTGGATGGAGCGGCGGTTCGCCGCCGGGGTGCGGGCGCGCGGCGGGCTGCCGGTGAGCATCGGCGTCATGCCCACGCCGGGGGTCGCCGTCGTCGCCGCGCGCCACGACTTCGATGCAGGCGTCGTCATCTCCGCGTCCCACAATCCCCATCCCGACAACGGGATCAAGCTCCTGCTGGCAGGAGGGGCGAAGGCGTCGGCCGTCCTCGAGCGCAACGTCGAGGCGCGGGTCGCACGGGCTCGCGCCGCCGGCACGGCGCCGGACGGTTCCGATTCGTCTCCCGAAGCGGCGGACCTGGTCGATTCCTACGTCGACCATCTGATCGGCGTCCTCGAGGACGTGTCCGTCGCCGGCCTGCCGATCGCCATCGACTGCGCCCACGGCGCGACCAGCGGCATCGCGTCCCGCGTGCTCGGCCGGCTCGGCGTCTCCGTCGTCGAGCTGCACGCGGCGCCGGACGGCCGCAACATCAACGCGGCGAGCGGTTCGACGCATCCCGAAGCGCTGCAGGCGGCGGTGGTCGAGCGGGGCTGTCGGCTCGGCTTCGCCTTCGACGGCGACGGCGATCGCGTCATCCTGGTCGACGGCCGCGGCCGTCTCGTGGACGGCGACGGCGTGCTCTTCGTGGCGGCCCGGCATCTGCACGAGGCCGGCCGCCTGGCGGGCGGCGGCGTGGTGGCGACCGTCATGAGCAACTTCGGGCTCGAGACGGCGCTGGGCGAGGCGGGCATCGCCCTGCACCGCTGCCCGGTCGGCGACGCCCACGTGCGGGCGGAGATGGAGCGGCGCGGCGTCTGCCTCGGGGGCGAGCAGTCGGGGCACATCATCTTTTCCGACCTGCTGCCGACCGGCGACGGACTCGGCACGGCGCTGTCGGTGCTGCGGGTCGTCGCCGAGAGCGGGCGCGATCTGGCGGATCTGGTGAGCGGCCTGCGCATCTGTCCCCAGGTCCTGCTGAACGTGCGCGTGGCGCGCAAGCCGAATCTCGACGAGGTGCCGGCGATCGGTGACGCCGTCCGGGCCGCGGAGGCGCGGCTCGCCGGCGCGGGGCGGGTGCTGGTGCGCTATTCGGGGACGGAGCCGGTGCTGCGCGTGATGATCGAGGGACCGGAGCAGGGCGCCGTGCAGAGACTGGCGGAAGGCATCGCCGCCTGCGCGCGCCGGGAGCTCGCCCGGGAGTCTGCGCCGTAGAACGGAGCAGACTCCCGGAGAGGGTTGGTTGGGCGGGAAGCGGAGCCGCAGGCGATGATTTCCGGGCTGGCCGGGCCGGGAGTATCATCGCCGGGAGCCGGGGCGAGCCATGGGATGGATGCTGCGTCTGCTGTTCGCGGTGCTGATCATCCGGCTGATCTGGAAGTTCGTGGGGGGCGTGGTCTCCGGAGCCCGTGATCCGCGGCCGCGCCGCGCGAAACCGCGAATCGCCCTCGTGCGCGATCCGGTATGCGGGACCTACGTCGAGCCGGCACGCGCCCTCAGCACCCGCGCCGGCCGGACGACGCACTATTTCTGTTCGAAGCAATGCCAGCGGTCGTTCGTCAAGACCGCTTGACGCGCGGCGACCGCCCACCCGAACCCATGAGCTCCGAAGAAGCGAGGCGCGCCGACGTCGTCGAGATCGGCCGCCGCCTGCACCAGCGCGCCTACGTCGCTTCGAACGACGGGAACGTCAGCGTACGCCTCGACGCCGAGCGCCTCCTGACGACCCCCGGGGGCGTGTCGAAGGGGTTCATGTCCCCCGACATGCTGGTGATCACCGACTACGAGGGGCGCAAGCTGGCCGGCGAACGGGATCCGTCCTCGGAGCTGCCGATGCACCTCGCAGTGTACCGGCGCCGCCCCGACGTTACGGCCGTCGTCCACGCCCATCCGCCGGTCGCGACCGGCTTCGCGGTGGCCGGGATCCCGCTCGATCGCGCAGTGCTGGCCGAGGTGGTGACGACGCTCGGCAGCATCCCGATCGCCGACTACGGCACTCCGTCCACGCAGGAACTGGCCGCCGCGGTCGACAGGCACATCGCGGCGCACGACGGTCTGCTGCTCGCCAACCACGGCGCCATCACGGTGGCCGACGGCTTGATGCGGGCGTACTACAAGATGGAGACGATCGAGCATTTCGCGCGCATCAGCGTGGTGGCCCGCATCCTCGGCCGCGAGCGGCTGCTGTCGCGCGAGGAGGTCGACCGCCTGCAGGAACTGCGGGGCACGTACGGGATCACCGCTCCCGCCCCGATCTGTCCGGAGGGCGGCGACGGGATCGCCGCGGGCGGCGAGGCGGCGTGCCAGACGCTGGAGGCGCCTTCCGCGCCGGGGGCGCAGCTCGTGGACGACGTGCCGGCTGCGCCCGGAACCGCGCCGGCGCCGGCGGACGGGGACTCGGAAATTCGTTTAACATACCGCGAGCTGGCGGCGATCGTCGAAGAGGCCGTCAACCGTCTGCGCGACCAGGCGGGACACGCCTCGGGCCGGTGACGGATGTCCGGCGCGGAGAACACCATGGGCGAAGCGTTGGGGTTGGTCGAGACCAAGGGTCTCGTGGCGATGATCGAAGCGGCCGACGCGATGGTCAAGGCCGCCAAGGTGACGTTGGTCGGGTGGGAGAAGATCGGGGCCGGCTACGTGACGGCGATCGTGCGCGGCGACGTGGCGGCCGTCAAGGCCGCGACCGATGCCGGCGCCGCCGCGGCGCGCCGGGTCGGCGAGCTGGTGTCGGTGCACGTGATCCCGAGGCCCCACGCCAATCTCGAAGACGCCCTCCCGATCGGCAAGTCCGGCGCGTAGATCGTGATTCTGGCCAGGGTCGTCGGCACCGTCGTGGCGACGCGCAAGGACGAGCGGCTCGTCGCCAGCAAGCTGCTGCTGGTGCAGCCGATCGAGCCCGACGGCGCGCCGCGCGGCAACCACTTGGTGGCGGTCGATACCGTTGACGCCGGCGCCGGGGAGACGGTGCTCGTCGTAGGCGGCAGCTCGGCCCGGATGGCCGGCGACCTGAAGGACACGCCGGTGGACGCGGCCATCGTCGGCATCGTCGACGCCATCGAGGTGACCACCGGCCGGGACTGACGCCGGCAACGGTCCCGGCGCCGCCCGGAGGCCGCGTACCGCGATGCAACTGGCCCGCGTTATCGGCGACGTCGTCTCGACGATGAAGGACCGCAGCCTGCACGGCCAGAAGCTGCTCGTGCTGCAGCCGCTGACGCCGGCGGGGGCGGCGGCCGGCCGGCCGCTCGTGGCGGTCGACTCGGCCGGGGCCGGCACCGGCGAGACGGTATTCTTCGTGCGCGGCCGCGAGGCCTCGTTTCCGTTCCTGCCGGACTTGGTGGCGACCGACGCCAACGTCGTCGGCATCGTCGATCACTGGACGGTGGAGCCCGAACGTCCACCTGAGCACGATCCATGCAGCTCGCCCGCGTGACCGGCGCCGTCGTCGCGACCCGGAAGCACGAGAAACTCCTCGGGGCGAAACTGCTGCTCGTGCAGCCGCTCGACGCCGGGGGCGGGGCGCGTGGCGTTCCCCTGCTGGCCGTGGACGCCGCGCAGGCCGGGGTCGGTGACCACGTGTTGGTGGTCCAGGAAGGGCGCGCCGCGGTGGCCGCCGTCCGCCGTCGCGCGGCGCCCGTGGACACGGCGATAGTGGGAATCGTCGACCGGGTCGACGGCCTCGGCGGCGGACCGTCGCCCCCCGGCGCGAACTCCGCGCTCGACGGGAGGGAGCCGTCGCCCATCGGGGCGGACTCCGCGGTCGACGGGAGAGAGCCGTGACGCGGACGGACGTGCGCGCCGCCGTCGACGCGGCCATCCGCCGCCACCTCGCCGCGCGCCGCGCGGCGCCTCCCACGGGAGGATCTCGACCTGTGGCGCCGCCGGCGCGGGCGGGTGACCCCGATGACCGCGCGAACGCGTGTCGTGCGCCGGACGATGACGTCGAACGACCGAGGCGGTTGACCGATCCCGGTCACGGCCGGTTTCCCCGTGCGGTGTTGCCGGGCGACCCGCCGGAAGGCCGTTGCGTGATCGAGCCCGAGGTCGAGTGCGTCGGCTCCGGTTACTGCCGGTCGCACGGCCACTAGGCGCGATGCTGACCGTCAACGAGATTTTCTACTCGATTCAGGGCGAATCGAGCTTCAGCGGGCGTCCGTGCGTCTTCGTGCGCCTGACCGCCTGCGATCTCCGCTGCCGGTGGTGCGACACGCCGTACGCGTTCCATGCAGGCGCGGCGGCCGCGCTCGACGACGTCGTTGCCCGCGTCGAATCCTACGACTGCCCGCTGGTCGAAATCACCGGGGGCGAGCCGCTGCTGCAGCGGGACGTCTACCCGCTGATGCGCCGCCTGCTCGACGGGGGCAAGACGGTGCTGCTCGAGACGGGCGGACACATCGACATCTCCAGGGTGCCGGACGCGGTGGTGAAGGTGGTCGACGTCAAGTGTCCCGGCAGCGGCGAATCGCCGCGCACCGACTGGGCCAACCTCGACCGGCTGGCCCCTCACGACGAGGTGAAGTTCGTGATCGCCGACCGGACGGACTACGAGTTCGCCCGCGACGTCGTCAACCGGTACCGGCTCGATCGCCGGTGCGCGGGGGCGCTGTTCTCCCCGGTGCACGGCGCGCTCGATCCGGCGCAGCTCTCGGCCTGGGTGCTGCGTGATCACGTGCCGGCGCGGGTGCAGGTGCAGCTTCACAAGTACCTGTGGGGAGCGGACGCGCGCGGCGTCTGAGTCGAAGGGGCGGCTGGAATGCCGGGCGTGAGGCAACCGTCGTGAATACGCTCCGTCGACGGATCGGTGCAGGAATCCGACTTCGACGAAGGTCTTGAGTCGGAGCGAGCGTCGATTCAGTCATCATCGAACTCCTCCGCGCAACCGATCTTCGATTTCGACCGGACCGCCCGCGCTAACGGCATTCGATGATGTCCTTCATGGGCAGCATCAGCGTGATGACCGCGCCCCCGCCCTCCCGCGGGCGCGCGGTCAGCGCGCCGCCGTGCGCCTCGACGATGCGGCGTGCGATCGGGAGGCCGAGACCGGCGCCGCGACCCTTCGTGGTGAAGAACGGCTGGAACATCTTCTCGCGGACGTCGGGTCCGATGCCGGGTCCGCGATCCGCGACCGTGACCTCGCACCGTCCGTCCCCGGCTGCGATCCGTACCTCGACCTCCCCGCGGCGCCCCATCGCCTCGGCAGCATTGAGCAACAGGTTCAGGAAGACGCGGTGCAATTGCTCCCGGTCGAGCCGGACCGTCGGATCGCCCCCGTCGATCACGATCGTGACGTCCGTCATCGCGGGATCGTGACGCACGGCGACCGCGGCTTCGTCGATGACGGACCGCATCGCGCTCGGGACGAGCGCAGGATCCTTCGGGCGCGAGAAGACGAGGAGATCCTGCACCATCCCGTTCAGCGACGCGATGCGATCCTGGATGTCGTGAAGGACCGCCCGATCCCGGCTGTCGACCGGCAGCCGGGAGCCGATCACCTGCAGCGCCCCGCTGATGCCGGCGAGCGGGTTCTTGACCTCATGGGCGACCATGGCCGACATCTCCCCGAGCTTCGCGAGGGCCTCCTGCCGCCTCAGGCGCGCCTCGGTCTCCCGGCGCTTCGTGACGTCGTAGCGAATCGCCATGTACTGGTACGGCTTCCCCTGGGCATCGAGAAACGGCACGATGGTCGTGTCGACCCAGTAGATGGCGCCGTCCTTCGCGCGGTTGCGAATCTCGCCCTTCCAGATCCGGCCCCTGGCGATCGTGGTCCACAGGTCCCGGAAGAACTCCTTGCCGTGATACCCCGAGTTGACGATGCGATGGTCCTGCCCGAGCAGCTCCTCGCGGGAGTACTTCGAGATCTCGCAGAACTTGTCGTTGACGGCGGTGATGGCGCCGGTGACGTCGGTGGTCGCGACGATGGCGGACTGATCCAGCGCCAACTTCACGTCGCGAAGCTCCTTGAGGAGCCGCTCCCGGTTCTGTCTGTTCCGCTGCCGATCGGTGATGTCCAGGCCGGAGAGGATCATCCCGGCCACGCGTCCGTCCGCGAGTCGGATCGGGGCGTCGTGCCAGGCGATCAGCCGCTCGTCCCGCGACCGGCTGACGACGGGGCTCTCGAAGTGGCCGGCGTCGTCGCCGCCCGCCATGGTGCGCCGGAAGAGCGCGCGCATGCGATTCCTTGCCGCTGCGGGTACGAAGGCGTCGAACCAGTCCCTCCCGAGGATGTCGGCCTCCTCGCAGCCGAGGATCTCGCAGCCGGTCCGGTTGATGTGCGATACGCGTCCCCGAATGTTCAGGGTCAGCAGCATCGCCTGCGATACGTCGAGGTAGTCGTCCAGCTCGACCGCGACGAAGACCGGTCGAGCGCTTCCCGCGGGCTGATTCACGGACTGGCTCCCCGGGGGCGGACCGAGTTGGACGGCGAAGGGATGATCCCATGCTAGCCGTAGCGCGCCTCGCCGGCAATACGCGACGATATGGCGGGGAGGGCCGCGGACGATGCCTTCGCAGGCCCCGTGGCGGTCCCGCCGCGACCGGACGGCCGCGAGCCGGGACGCGGCGGGCGCACATGCGCACCTGCGGCGAAAGAGCGTCGGCGCCGCGCCTATAATCCGGCTGCCATGCAGAAGGCGACCATTCTGATCGTCGACGACGAGCCGTTGATCCGCTGGTCACTCGTCGAGCGCCTGTCGTCCGAGGGACACTCGACGATCGAGGCCGGGTCCGGAAAGGAGGCGCTCGCCCGGTTCGGCGGCAACGTCGATCTCGTGCTCCTGGATTATCGTCTCGGGGATACCGACGGCCTCCGGATACTGAAGGAGATGCGCCGGCGGGAGCCCGACGTCCTGGTGATTCTCCTCACCGCGTTCTCCAACCTCGAGACGGCGGTCGAGGTGATGAAGCAGGGGGCGTACCACTACGCGACCAAGCCGTTCAACCTGGACGAGATCGTGCTGCTGGTGGACAAGGCGCTCGAAACCACCAAACTTCGCCGGGAGGTGCGTGCGTTGCGGGCCAGCCAGCGGGAGCCGTACAGCGTCGACCGCATCATCGGCGACTCGCCCGCCGTCGCGGCGGCCAAGGCGTTGCTCCGGAAGGTCGCGGCGAGTCCGGCCTCGACGGTGCTCCTGACCGGAGAGAGCGGGACCGGCAAGGACCTCGCCGCCAAGGTGATCCACTACACGAGCGACCGCGCCGCCTGTCCCTTCATGAACATCACCTGCTCGGCGCTGACCGGGACGCTGCTCGAGAGCGAGGTCTTCGGCCACGAGCGGGGCGCGTTCACCGACGCGCGGCAGCAGAAGCGCGGGTTGCTCGAGTCGGCCGGCGGCGGCACGGTGTTTCTCGACGAAATCGGCGAAATGGCGCTGGCGCTGCAATCGAAGCTCCTGCGGTTCCTCGAGGAAAAGACGTTCAAGCGGGTCGGAGGCACCGCCGACATCCGCGTCGACGTGCGGGTGATCGCGGCGACCAACCGCAACCTCGAAGACAGGGTGCGTGAGGGCGCGTTCCGGGAGGATCTCTTCTATCGCCTGAACGTCCTGCCGGTGAAGCTTCCTCCGTTGCGCGACCGGGCGGATGACATTCCGGTGCTCGCCAGGTTCTTCGTCGACGGCTTCAACCGGGAGTTCGGGAAGCACGTGCGGGAGATCGACCCGGAGGCGCTGGAGGCGCTGCGGCGCTACGCGTGGCCGGGCAACGTGCGCGAGCTGCGCAACGCGATCGAGCGCGCCGTGCTGCTCAGCGAGGGCGATCGACTGACCGCGGGGTGTTTCCCGATGCAGGCGCCGCGAGGGGATCCGCCGAACGGGGTGACGTTGCCGCCCGCCGGAACGAACCTCGAGGCGCTCGAGCGCAGCTTGGTAGTGCAGGCGCTCGGGCGGACCGGCTGGAACCAGACCAGGGCGGCGGCCCTGCTCGGACTGAATCGCGACCAGATCCGGTACCGGATCGAAAAGTTCCGGCTGACGAAGTAGCCGCGGACTTTTCCTCTGCAGCGCGGGAACGTCCCCGTCCCGTGATCCCGGCTGCGGTCGCGATCCGCAGGCCGGATTCCGCGGTCTGCCGCCTCCTGCATTGGCGCGCGTTTTGCTGGGATCCTTGCAGGAGACCGGGTCGATGCCTGTCCGTCAACCGCTGCCGCCGGTCGATCAGGCCGCCGTGATCGACTGGCTCGCCACGCCCGGCGCCTACGGCGTTGGAACCGGATCCGTGGAGCGCATCGACACCCATACGTCGGTCGTGTTTCTCGTCGGCGATCGAGCCTTCAAGCTCAAGCGTGCGGTGCGGTTCGACTATCTGGACTACTCCACTCCCGAGCGCCGGCGTCACTGCTGTCTGGAGGAGGTGCGCCTGAATCGAAGGACGGCGCCGCAGTTGTACCGCCGTGTGCGATCCGTCAGCCAGGCGCCGACCGGCTCGCTCGCGCTGGATGGGTCGGGCCGCGCCGTCGACCACGTCGTCGAGATGCAGCGGTTCGACGCCGACGCGCAGCTCGACCGGCTCGCGGCGCGCCGCGCGCTCGACGAGGCACTGATGCCGCGACTGGCCGACGCGGTCGTTCACCTTCACGAAGTTGCCGAGTGGAGCTTCGATCACGGCGGTCGGGACGGCATGGCGACCGTGCTGCGGGGCGTTCGCGACGGGATGCGCGCGCATGGGCCGGGAGTGCTCGATCGGAACGCCGGCGAGCGCCTTTCGGCGGCGAGCTTCCGGCGGCTGGACCGCCCGGCCGACTTGCTCGATGCGCGGCGGGCCGCCGGCTTCGTGCGGCACGGCCACGGCGATCTTCATCTGCGCAACGTCTGCCTGCTCGGCGAGCGGCCGGTCCTGTTCGACTGCATCGAGTTCAACCCCGCCATCGCCTGTGTAGACGTGATGTACGACCTTGCCTTCCTGCTGATGGATCTCCTGCATCGAGATCTCGCGACGCACGCGAACACCGTGCTCAATCGGTACGTCGGGCGCACGGGCGACGTCGGCGGCCTGGCGCTGCTGCCCCTCTTCCTGGCGGCGCGCGCCGCCATCCGCGCGATGACGCAGGCGACCGCCGTTCCGCTGCAGCGCCGCGCCGGGGAGGCGGCCACGCTGCGCGTCGAAGCGCAGCAGTACCTCGATCTGGCCCGGGAGCTGATCGCGCCGCGCGCCCCGCGCCTCGTCGCCATCGGGGGACCGTCGGGATCCGGAAAGACCACCCTGGCGCGACGCCTCGCCGTAGCGGTCGGACCGGCTCCCGGCGCGCTCGTCGTCCGGAGCGACGTCGAGCGCAAGCGCCTGCTCGGCGTGCCGGCCGACAGGCGTCTGGCCCCGAGCGGGTACACGCCGAGCGTGACGCGGGAGGTGTACCGCACCCTCGCCGAGCGGGCCGCCGCGGTGCTCGGCGCCGGTCACGGCGTCATCGTCGATGCGGTCTTCGGGGATCCGGTCGACCGGGGGGCGGTGCGGGAAGTCGCCCGCGCGAACGACGTGCGTTTCGATGGTATCTGGCTCGACGCGCCCCTCGACACCCTGCAGGCTCGCATCGACGCGCGCGTCGGCGACGCGTCCGACGCCACTGCCGGGGTGGCCGCCCGCCAGATCGAACGGCTGACCGCGCCCGAGTCATGGACCGCCCTCGACGCGGCGGGTGACGCCGCCGCCGTGTTGCAGGCGGCGCGCCACGTCGTCGATCCTCATGGAGGTGCACAGTGACCAAGTCAATCGAAACTTCCCTTGGCTCCGTGGAGGACGTTCCCCGACCCGGCGCGTTTCGGGGCGGGCCTCACTGCGGCCGCCCGCGGCCGGAATCGTGTTGAACGTTATGGCGACGCGACCCCCTGGACGAACGTTCGGAGAGAGCCTCGACGGCTTCCATCACCTGCTCGAACGACACGCGGTCGGTGCCCGCCCGGACGTTCTGCGCGACGAGCACGAGATCGTCGACTGAAACCGCGCCGACCAGACCGCCTGCGTCGTTCACCACCGGCAACCGTCGCACCCGAGCGTCGCGCATCCTGCGCAGCACCTGTTGAGCCGTCTCGTCGACGCGGCACGTGTGCGGATCCGTCGTCATCACGTCGGCCACCGAACGCTCGGACGGCCGGGCGTCGTCCGCACCGAGGGCCAACGCGACGTCCCGGTCGGTGACGACTCCCACGACGCGGCGGTTTCCATCGACCACGGGCAGGAACCCGCATCCGTGCAGGCGCATCTCGCCGATTGCGGCTCCCACGTCCGTTTCCGGATGAACGACGGCGAGATCCGCGGCCATCAATTTGTCGACTTTCATCGGATGCCTCACCCCTCACGGATCTCCATGCAAACCCGGATCCGCAATCGCGAATCGGTTCGGCGTCGGCCCGATCGACGGAAGCGAGCTCCGCAGGGTCCCGATGCCGCGTGCTGAACGTTGCGTCGGGAAATTGTCGAAGCCAGGTGGGGAAAAACTCGCGCTCGCGCGTCCGTGCGCGCGGGACGCGCGTTCGTCCGCCCCGGCGAACCGCGCCGAGGACGCCCGGCGTCCGATGGCACGAAGCTTGTTAGTGAAACGTCGGTGCCCAGGTAGCCAAAGGAGTCGAGCGCCGATGACGCTACGGACGATCCTGCATCCGACCGATTGCTCGGTGAGCGCAGCGCGGGCGCTCGAGGTGGCGGCGCGGTTCGCGGCGGCGCACCGGGCGACGCTCCTGATTCTGCACGCCGAACTGCTGCACGGAGAGAGCCTGCGCGAGGCGGGGCCGGCGCTCGACGAGTACGTCGCGTCCGCCCGCCGCCTGCTGCACTCCCTGTCGGGGACCGACTCGACACCCGTGGAAGTGATGCATGCACGGGCGGTTTTCGCCCACGACGCCGTCCTGGAAGCGGCCGCGGAACGGCACGCCGACCTCATCGTGATGGGGACGCACGGCCGCGGGACACTGGGCCGGCTGCTCCTGGGAAGCAATGCCGAACGCGTGCTTCGACAGGCCCCGTGTCCCGTGCTGACCGTCCGCGCCAACGCGGAGGTGCCCGCCGGCGCCGTGTTCCGGAAGCTTCTCGTCCCTGTCGATTTCTCCGATTGCGCCAGACGTGGACTCGACGGCGCCATGGCTCTGGCGGCGGAGGCGAGCGCCACCCTTCACGTGGCCCACGTCCTCGAACCGTTGCCGCCGATATACTACGCCGCCAACGTGACGACCCGCTTCGAGTTGGACGGCGACCTTCGCGCCCGTGTCGAGGAACGGCTTCACGCCTGGGCCGGCGACCCGCCGGGCGCGCGGTACATCGTGACGGAGGGGCACCCGGCGGTCGAGATCGCTCGCCTGGCGGACGACAGGAAGGTCGATCTCATCGTCATGAGCACGAAAGGGGCCACCGGCGCGGAGTGGCTGCTCGTCGGCAGCGTGACGGAGCGTGTCTGTCGCCTGGCCAACGTGCCGGTCCTCGCGATGCGGTAGGACTCACGCGCGCTCGAGATCTTCGACCACGGCGCGCAGGAACCGGGCCGCCTCGGCCCCGGTCACCGCCCGGTGATCGAACGTCAGCGACAGCGGCAGCAGGCGGTGGACGGCCGGCGCGCCGCCCGTGGGGACGACCTGCTTCGTCATCCGACCGACGCCGAGTATCGCGACCTGCGGCGGCACCACCACCAGTTCGGCGTGCCGGCCGCCGACGGTGCCGAAGTTCGACAACGTGAACGTCTGTCCACGCATTTCGCCGAGCGGGATCGTGCGTTGACGCACGTCCGCCTCGAGCTGCTCGAGGCCGCGTTTCAGATCCGCGGGGTCCCGCCCGCCGACGTCGCGGAGCACCGGGACGAACAGCCCGTCGTCGTCCAGATCCACGGCGATCCCGAGATCGATTCGTTCGTGCAGCCGGCGCGACATGGTCTCCGGCTCGAACCAGGCGTTGAGGGCGGGCGAGGCGGAGCAGCCGGCCGCGACAGCATGGACGAGGCGCATGGTCACGTCCGTGCGCGCCGGCCATGCGTCCACGTCCGCCACGTCGGTCACCGTCGCCGGCACGACTTCCGCGTGGGCCTTCGCCATGCGCTCGGCCATCGCGCGCCGCGCGCCGCGAAGCGGGACGGCAGGCGTCGCCGCGGCGAGCACCTGCGCCGCGCGCTCCACGTCGGTTTTCGTGATCACGCCCGCCGGTCCGGTCCCCTGGACCAGCGCCGTATCGACGCCGAGCTTGCGGGCCAGCGCGCGGACGGCCGGGGTCATCCGGCCGGCGGCGGGCCCGGCCGCGGCCGCGGGTGGTGTCCCGGCGGTCTCCTCGATCGTGCCGACGACGGTCCCGGCATCCGCCTGCGCGCCGGCCGGCTCGAACTCGACGAGCGGCTCGCCCACGGCGACCCGCTCGCCGGTCCCGGCGCAGAGCCGGGTGACCCGAGCCGACTGCGGCGACGGGATCTCCACCACCGCCTTGTCCGTCTCGACCGCCACGAGCGGCTGATCCGTGACCACGTGGTCGCCTTCCGTCACGTGCCACGAGACGATCTCGGCCTCGTGCAGTCCTTCGCCGAGATCGGGAAGCGTGAAAGTCGCCGTCCTGGTCGCGTCCAACCGCTGGCTCCCTACGAGAACGCGAGCGTGTCCCGGGCCGCCGCCAGCACCCGTTCCGTCGACGGCATGTAGAGGTGCTCCAGGCGCGGCAGGGGCATCACGGTGTCGTAGCCGGTGACCCGTTTGACCGGCGCCTGCAGCGACAACAGTCCGTGCTCGGCCAGCCGCGCCGCGATTTCCGCTCCGAAGCCGCCGGTCAGCGGCGCTTCGTGCACGATGACGCACCGTCCGGTCTTCTCGACCGAGCGCAGAATCGTCGTCATGTCGAGCGGTGACAGGGTGCCCACGTCCAGCACGTCGGCGGTCACGCCGTCCGCGGCGAGCCGCTCGGCCGCGGCCAGGGTCTCCACGATCATGGCGCCCCAGGTCACCAGCGTCAGGTCGCTCCCGTCACGGAGCTGGAAGCAGGAGTCGAGCGGCGCAGCGGCGCCGTTGTCGACCACCGCTTCCCGGATCGTGCGGTAGATCCGCTTCGGCTCGAGGAAGAGCACGGGGTCCGGATCGCGGACCGCCGCGAGCAGCAGCCCGTACGCGCGGGCCGGCGACGACGGGATCACGACACGGAGGCCGGGGATGTGGGCGAACAGCGCCTCCGTGCTCTCGGAGTGGTGCTCGATGGCGTGGATGCCGCCCCCGTACGGCGCGCGGACCACGAGCGGGCAGGTGAGCCGTCCCCGTGTCCGCCATCGCAGCCGGGACGCGTGGCTGACGAGCTGGTCGACCGCGGAGTGCAGGAACCCCATGAACTGGATTTCGGCGACCGGTCTGAATCCCTGCGCCGCGACACCGACCGACAGGCCGGCGATCGCGGTCTCGGCGAGCGGCGTGTCCCGCACCCGGTCGGCCCCGAAGCGCTCCAGCAGGCCCTCGGTCACCCGGAAGACGCCGCCGTCGACGCCGACGTCCTCGCCGAGCACGAGCACGCGCTCGTCCTCCTCCAGGGCGCGCGCGAGCGCCGCGTTGAGCGCCTGCACCATCGTCAGACCGCCCTGCTCAGTCATGCCCGGCTCCCGTAGTGGCCTGTGGTCCCGCCACCGCCGCGCGCTGCGTGGCCAGATCGGCCGGGAGCTGCTCGTACAGGTAGTCGAAGACCGCCTCGCGCGGCTGTGGCGGCGTCGCCAGGTACTCCTCCGCCGCGCGCTCCACGTCGCTCGCGCACGACGCGAGCGTCGCTTCCTCCTCGTCCCTGGACCAGCCGTGGGCGGCCGTCAGATAGGCGCGCATCCGCGCGATGGGGTCCTCCCGCCAATGGCGCCCGACCGCTTCGTCGTCCCGGTAGCGACTCGCGTTGTCCGCGGTGGTGTGGTCGGACAGGCGATACGTGAGCGCTTCGATCAGGTGCGGGCCGGCACCGTCGCGCGCGTGCGACACGGCGCGATGGACCGCGTCGCGCACCGCGACGACGTCGTTCCCGTCGATCTGCTCGCCGGAGAACCCCGCCGCGATCGCCTTCTGGGCCAGCGTGGCCGCCGCCGTCTGGGCCGCCCGCGGGAGCGAGATCGCCCACTGGTTGTTGGTCACGACGAACACCGCCGGCAGCCGCCAGACGCCGGCGACGTTCAGCGCCTCGTAGAAGTCGCCCTTGGAGGTGCTGCCGTCGCCCGACACGCAGACCGCGGCCCGCCGCTCGTCCCGCAACTGAAACGCGAGGGCGACGCCGGCGGCGTGCGGCGCGTGGCTGGCGACCGGCACGCAGATCGGAAAATCCTCGCGCGGGCCGTCGAAGTCGCTGCCCCGCTCGTCGCCGCCCCAGTAGAGGAACAACTCGGCCAGCGTGACGCCGCGGAGGATCTGGGCCCCCTGCTCCCGGGCGTAGGGCAGGAGCACGTCGTCCGGCGCCATGGCGGCGCCGAGCCCCACCGCCACCGCCTCCTGACCCAGACAGGACGGGTAGGTGCCGAGCCGCCCGGTGCGCTGCAGCGCGATCGCCCTGGCGTCGAAGGTCCGCGTCAGCACCAGCGCGCGATACAGGGACACGAGCGCGTCACGATCGCGGGCGAAGGCGGGCAGCGGCCGTGTCGGACGACCGGAGGGATCGAGATACCGCGTGTACGCGATCTCGAAGGATGCGACCGTGGTCACGCCTGTAACCATGTCACGATCACGGCGCGGCGACAAACCATGCGGCTGCTTCGGTCTAAGATCGGTCGGCGTCCCGCCGAAGAGCGTCATGCCGCCGTCCACGCCGAAGCCAGCCGTCGTTCTGTTGAGCGGCGGGCTGGACTCCTACACCGCCGGCGCCGTGGTGGGGTCGGAAGGCTTCACGCTCTACGCGCTGACGGTGCGTTACGGTCAGGTCCATGCGCGCGAGATCGAGTCGGCGCGACGGGTCGCCGCGGCGCTCCATGCGGCGGAGCATCTGGAGTTGTCGGTCGATCTCTCCGCCATCGGCGGATCCGCGCTGACCGGAGACGGCGCCGTGCCGAAGGACCGCGCGCTGGACGACGCAGGGATCCCCGCGACCTACGTGCCGGCCAGGAACACCGTCCTGTTGTCGCTGGCGCTCGCCTGGGCCGAGGCGCTCGGGGCGCGCGACGTCGTCATCGGCGTCAACGCGCTCGACTATTCGGGGTATCCGGACTGCCGGCCGGAATACGTGGCGGCGTTCGAGCGGCTCTCCGCGCTGGCGACGAAGGCCGGCGTCGAAGGCGGGCGTTTTCGCATCCACGCGCCGCTCATCAGCCTGACCAAGGCCGACATCGTCCGCCGCGGGCAGGCCCTGGGCCTCGACTACGGCCTGACCCACAGTTGCTACGACCCGACGCCGGCCGGCGCCCCCTGCCGCCGCTGCGACAGTTGCCGCCTCCGCGCGCGGGGCTTCGCCGAAGCGGGTCTCGTCGACCCGCTGCTTTCAGCCCGATGGGGCGGCCAGTCGGCTTCGCTGAAAGGAACTTGACGCCGCCGGCGGAAGCGCTGCCTGCCGCCCGTCAATCGTCGTTCTACGGCGCAGACCCCTTGGGCTGATTGGCGTGCCACTCGAGGTGTCTGTTCCACCGATCTTCGAGGCGATCGAGACGTCGTGACAGGCTGCGCCAGATCGAGAAACCTGCGATGAGGATGGTGCCGATGGTCGGAGCCTGCGCCAGAAAAACGTCCATGTCCTCATGGTATCACTGCGTTGCCCTGCCGCACGGCGCGGGGCTCCGAACGACTATCGGCGCGAGAACGACGCGAGGGTGGCCACCGCCTCGTCGATGACGCGGGTCACCGCGGCGGCCGGCGCGCTGAAGTTGTTGGCCAGGATCGCGAACGCCAGCGGCTCGCCGTCCGCTGTTTCGACGTAGCCCGCCAGCGCCCGCACCCGGCGCATCGAGCCGGTCTTCGCGCGGGCGAGCCCCTCGGCCGCCGTTCCGACCAGCCGCCGCCGCAGCGTCCCGTCCCGGCCGGCGACGGGCAGCGCAGCCAGGATCCGCGCACGGTGGTTGGGGTCGCGGTACATCCGGGCCAGGACCTCCACCAGGGCGCCGGCCGTCAGGTAGGTGTAGCGGGACAGGCCCGACCCGTCCGCGACCACTGCGCCGCGTCCGTCGATGCCCCAGCCGGCCAGCACCTCGCCCACCACCGAGCGTCCCGCGTGCGCGGCGGAGCCGGCGGAGACGCCGAGGTGGCGCACCAGCGATTCCGCGTAGAGGTTCCGGCTCTGCTTGAGCATGTCGACGCCGATTGCCGCGAGCGGCCCGGAGCGGTGGCGGACGAGCGGACGCAGGCCGAGGAGCGCGGGCGCCTTGTCCCGCGCCGCGAGCGAGTCGACGTCGATCGCCTCGCCGTCGACGGCGATCCCGCGCTGTTCGAGCGCTTCCTTGAACGCCTGCACGAAGAAGAGCGTCGGATTCCCGACCGCGGCGAGCCGGACGATGGGGGGCGCCCCCTCCGGGATGCGACCGGTCACGACGAGCGCCGCCCGGCCGGGCAGCCGCCGCAACCGGATGCCCGCCGCCTGATCCGCCCGGACGGTGACGACGTCGTTGCGCAGGGTCAGGCCTGATCCGGGGCGGCGCAGGCGCGCGCCGGCGGGTCGGCCGGCCGTGCGGCCCGGTTCCACGACCACCTCGACCACGTTCTCCCGGTGCTGCAGCGCCCCCGCCGGCGCCGCGAACCCGCGCGAGAGGTCGTCCCAGGCCCACCCGCTGCCCAGGCCGGGCGTCTCGACGGCGCCGTCGTCGAGGACGTCGTCGTCGCCGATGAGGCGTCCGGCGATGCGCCGCACCCCGAGCGCGCGCAGCTCGGCCGCCCAGCCGGCGAAGACGTTCCCGGCGCCGGGGGCGTTGATCGTCGGATCGCCGGTCCCGCGCACCACGAGATCGCCCCGCAGCGTCCCGTCCCGGAGCGGCGCCGCGGTGAGGAGCACCGTCTCGAAGCGGTCGTCCCAGCCGAGCCGCTCGGCCGCGGCGGCGAGGGTGACGAGCTTCATCGTCGAGGCGGGGGTCAGCAGCACGTCGGGACGACGCGCGTACAGGCGTTCGTTCCGGTCGAGGGCCCGGACGTCGACGCCCCAGACCGCGGGGCCGACGTCGCCTGCCGTGAACAGGCGATCGAGACGCCGGCTCAGATCGGGGTCACGCCGATGATCCGCGGCGCGGGCCGGGCCGGGGGCGACGAGGTCGGCTGCGCGCGGACGAGGCGGCGCCGGGCGTGCGTCCGGGACTCGCCGATCCGCGCCGGCGTCGGGGGCGGACTCGGCCGGGCGGCCCGTGACGGCGGCTGCCGGGGGGCGCTCTGCGGGACGACCCCGCCCGTCGGCTGGCGTCGTGGCGCCCGGGAAGGAAACCGGCGCGCCGGCGCGCGCCGCGCAGGCGGCGAGCGCCGCGCAGGCCAGAAGGGTTCCGATACGCAGTGCCCACATGCGGATTCGAGACCGGCTCCGCAATGATCTATCGGCTCGAAGGCGCGCGAACACCGGGGTTCCGGCGGATTTCTGGCGAGACCGTCGTTTGATTCCGTGTGGGCGGGGAGCCGCCGACCCCTTCCGGGGCCAGGAAGAACAGCCTTGACATGCCCTTCGTGTTGGCCTTAGAAGGCCATGATACTGCGACGTGCCGGTGCAGCGAGACCGTTGGGCGCCGTCCGCAGTCCCTCAGTCCGCCGCGGCGGCCGGGTCGAGCGGGTCCAGTGCTGCGAGGGCCTCGTCGACTTCCGCGGTGTCGACGACGGCGGCGCCCGGCTCGTCGCCGTGCAGGCCGTAGGTGACGTCGCCGGACCGGCCGATGAGCACGCGTTCTTCCTGGCCGTCGTCGCCGAAGGTCGCGGTGATCGCGGCCAGCGGCGCGTCGAGTCCGGTTCCCTGGCGGCTCTCGACGAAGGAGTCCGCGCGCAGGTTCGACAGCGCCCGCAACAGGGCGTCGATCTCCGAACGCTCGACGTCGGCCGGTTCAGGCTCGACCCGCCGCCACACCTCCTCGCCGACGCCGGAGTCGTCTCCCGCTTCTTCGGCCTCGGCATCGTCTTCCGCGCCGGCCGGTCCCTTCTCGAAACGGATCGTCCGGCCGTCACGCATCACGGTGAGTGCGGTGGCGTTGAACGGCCGGAAGTCGAACAGGTCCCTCTCGCGATACGTATCCGCGCCCCGCGCCAGGTCGTCGACCAGCGCCGCGTCGATGGTGAAGACGAGGTCGCGCGCCGCATCGCGGGCGTAGACCGTGGTTTCCGGGTTCTCGTCGCCGACCAGCAGGGTGTAGGTCTCGCCGCCCACCTCGACCGTCGTGGTGAGGCGGGCATCGTCGAGCCCGAACGGCTCCAGAGCGTCGTCCGCCGCCGACTCCGCCTCGATGGCGATCATCTCGCCCGAGCCGAGCCGTCCGACCATCGCCTCCACCAGCCCGAAGTCGGCCCGCGCCTCGAGCGGCTCCACGACCCGCCAGTTGCCGTCCGCCTTCGCGAAGCGCAGCGTGTCGTCGCCCTGCTCGACGGTGAAGCTCGTCACGTCCGGGCCGGTGAACTCCAGGATGGACCGGTCGCGCAGCTCGAACGTGGTGCGGTTCAGGGTCGACTCGACGAAGTCGGCGACCAGGAGCACCCGGTCGCCGACGGCCGCGTAGCGTTCTCCGCCGGTCGGCGTCTCGTCGCCCACGGCAAGGGTCGCCGGCTCGCCGTCGGGCGTCGCGAACGTGACGCTTGTGGTCGGCTCGGCCAGTCCGAACGGCGCCAGGTCCGCGGCTTCCTCCTCGACCACGCGGCGGATCTCGAGCGCGGCCAGGGTGGTGGCGATGGCCGTCGCGGCGTTGTCGTCGGCCTCGGTCTCGACCGGCGCGGTGACCATCCAGTCGATCTCGTTCTCCGTGCGGGCCAGCACCGTCACGTCGCCGTTCTCCGCGTTCACCGTGAGGTCGGTGATCCGGCCGGCCGCGACGTCGAACGCCTGTTCGCCGGCGTCGTCCGCCGACGCCGGCGGCCGTTCGCGTTCGACGAACCAAGCGTAGCCGCCGATCGCGAGGAAGAGCACGAGCAGCACGAGCGTCGAGCGCAGGCGTCGCATGGCCGTCTTACCCCCGCCGGTTCCACCAGGTGTAGACGCCGGCTCCGGCGATGAAACCCGGCAGTAGCAGCAGCGAGAGCCAGTAGACGCGCGCCTGCTGGTCGGCGGTCAGCGTGATCCGCCGGTCCTCGGGTTCGCGCGGCCGGATCGCGATCAGGTTCTCCTGCTGCGCCAGCCAGTTGATGGTGTTGAGGGCGAGATCGCGGTTGCCCTGAATCCCCACGGCGCTGTTCGAGGCGAAGTCGGAGTCGCCGAAGACCGCCAGACGCGCCTGCAGCGGGGGCTCGTCGTCGTCTTCGCCCGCATCGCCGTCGGCCTCCTCGTCCGCGTCGTCCGCCTCCGCCGCGGCCTCCTCGCCGTCATCCGCCGGTTCCGGTTCGTCGATGGTCTGCGCCACGACCGCGGCGATCGGCACCGGGCCCGGCACGTCGCCGGCGTCCTCGTCGAGGGTGACCTCGCCGGCCGCGAGCTGGCTCAGGTCGGCCTCCGCCCAGCTCCGGGCGCCGGTCTCGACGACGACCTCGCCGGTCCGGCCTGACACGCCGCCCGCCACCGGCCGCACCGAGCGGGCCAGCGGGAACGCGGTCAGCAGGTTGAAGCCGTCGGTGATGGCATGCGGCGGGTAGGACGCGGCGACCGGCACGGAAGCGTCCGTCCCGAGCAACTGCCCGACGCCGCTGGCGTCGACGACGACGTCCGAGCCGACCTCGAGACCCCATTCGCCGGACAGCCCGGTCAGATTCGGCTGCGGCGGGCCCCCGCCTTCCGCGCCGGGCGGATCCAGCATGAGCAGCAGCTTGCCGCCGCCCTCCAGGTAGTCGCGCAGCAGGTCCGTCTCGGTCGGCAGCAGGTCGGTCGACGGGCCGGCGACGACGAGCACCGTGGCGTCGGCCGGCACTTCGCCGGTCTGCGCCAGGACGACGGTCTCGACCCGGAAGTTGTCGCGCCCGAGGGCGTCGCGCACCGCCCCGTACCCGTCGCGATCGGCGCTCTCCGGATCGCGTTCGCCGTGGCCCTGGACGAAGTAGACGGCGCGCTCCTCGCCCTCCACCGCCTTGATCAGCGCGTTCGTCAGCTCCTGCTCCGTGTTGGACGTGGTGCGTTCGATGCGGTTCTGGTACTCGAAGACGATCGTGCCGTACTCCTGCACCTCGTACTGCCGCGCGCGGAGCGGGTTGCGGTCGACGTCGATGTACTCCACGTCGACCTGCGACGAGACGTAGACGTACTCGTCGAGCCGGTCGCGGTAGCCCGGGAACTCCGCCTCGCGCGCGAAGACGAGCACGGAGATGGGCGCGTCGAGCGCCTCGAGCACCCGCCGCGTCTGGTCGGACAGCGAGTACTGCCGAGCGGCGGTCAGATCCCAGCGCACGTTCTGCCGCGACAGGACGTAGTTGGCGGCGACGAGGATGCCGAGCGCCAGCGCCACGCCGGACGTCGCCAGCGCGCCCTCGCGCGCCTGCCGCCGGCCGAAGAAGGCGAGGATGTCGCGCCACTGGCTCGCCGTGTGCACCGCGACCATCGCGAGGCCGATGACGGCCAGCCACCACCAGAGCTCCAGTTGTTCCGGGAGCGTGAAGCGGGCCACGAGCGCCGCGAACACGACCGCGACGCCGGCCCACCCGAGGGTCCGCAGAATCCTGTTCGCCATCGTTCCTACCCCCGCCACCTTTCGCTGTCGACCGACTTCGCCGTCAGGAACAGGCCGAAGGCGATGAAGCTGAGGTAATACGTCACGTGCGCCGTGTCGATGACCCCCTTCGAGAAGTCGTCGAAGTGCTCCAGGATCGACAGGTACGACAGAATGGCGCCCGCCGTCGGTCCGGCGGAGTCGGACATCCAGCTCAGGACCCAGAACAGCAGCAGCAGCGAGAACGTGCCGACCCCCGCGACGACCTGGTTGCGCGTGGTGCTCGACACCAGCAGTCCGAGGGCGATGAACGAGCCTCCCATCAGCGCCAGCCCGAGATAGCCGCTCAGTATCGAGCCGAGCTCCGGTTCGCCGTACCAGAAGAGGATGCCCATGTGGACGGCGGTCACCGACAGCATCAGGAGAAAGAGCGCGAGCGCGCCGAAGAACTTGCCGAGGATGATCTCCAGGTCGCTCAGCGGCGACGTCAGCAGCAGCTCGATGGTGCCGGAGCGCTTTTCCTCGGCGTAGGCGCGCGCGGTCAGGAACGGCAGGATGAACAGCAGGATGATCGCGGTGTTCGAGAGGAGCGGCCGGATCATGAACTCGTTGACGTTGATGGTCTGCGGTCCGCCGCCGAACATGCCGGCCTGGGCGCTGAACTGCACCATGAAGGCGAGGCTGGCGACGTAGAAGTAACCGTAGAGCAGTGCGAACAGGCCGACCACGACGTAGGCGATCGGCGAGACGAAGTAGGAGCGCAGCTCCCGGTGGGCTATCGCGAGGATGTTATTCATCGGCGCTCTCCGTGGCCGTGGCCGGTTCGTCGAGTGCGTCTTCCGCCGGGCCGGCGTCCTCCCCGGCCGGTTCTTCCGCGGTCGTCAACTGCAGGAAGATCTCTTCGAGGCTCAGCCGCGCCCGGCGCATCTCCAGCAGGCCCCAGCCGTTGGCGACGACCGCGTTCGCCAGCGCCCGCCGCACGTCCGCGTCCTGGGCGCTCTGCACCTCGACGGTGCGCCCGTCGCTGCCGGGTTCGCCCACGTTCACGGACGCGACGCCCGGCACCGCCTGCAGCGCCGCGGTCGGATCCGCGTCCGCCGTGTCGACCTGCATCTGGATGGTCAACGCGCCGTGGAGACGTCCCGTCAGGTTGTCCGGCGAGTCCTCGGCGACGACGCGTCCCTCGTTGATGATCACGACCCGCTCGCACGTCTGGGCCACCTCCGGCAGGATGTGCGTGCTCAGGATGATGGTGTGGTCGCCGGCGAGCTCCTTGATCAGCTCGCGGGTCTCGATGATCTGCTTCGGATCGAGGCCCGCCGTCGGCTCGTCCAGAATCAGCACGTCCGGATTGTGCAGGATGGCCTGGGCCAGCCCCACGCGCTGCCGGTAGCCCTTCGAGAGCTTGCCGCAGTGACGGTGGGCCACGTCGTCCACGCTGGTGCGCGCCATGACCTCGTCGATGCGCGCGCGCCGCGCCGCGGAAGGCAGCCCGTTGATGCGGGCGACGAAGGTCAGGTACTCCCGCACCGTCATGTCGGGGTAGAGCGGCGGCGATTCCGGCAGGTAGCCGGTGCGCCGCTTGGCCTCGATCGGCTCCTCGAGCACGTCGAACCCGGCCACCGTGGCGGTGCCCCCGGTCGGCGGCAGGTAGCCGGTCAGCACGCGCATCGTGGTCGTCTTCCCGGCGCCGTTGGGGCCGAGGAAGCCGAGGATCTGTCCCGCTTCGACCCGGAAGCTCACGTCGTTGACAGCAGCCACCGGACCGTAGCGCTTCGTGACATGCTGTACTTCAATCACTGTGCAACTCCTGAATCGGATGCGCCGGAAGGGACTCCCGGCGTTGCTGGCGGCCGGAACGCGGCCGGACGGATCTCAGCGCGCCTCTCGACGAAAATGGTAATCAGGAGGCCGAAAAGGTGTCAACCGTTTACGGCCCGGCGGCGTCACGGCCCGTTCCCGGCCGCGTTCCGGTCCACGAACTCGTCGATGGCCGCCTGATCCGCGGCGGCGACCTGCTCGAAACGCAGACCCATGCCGCGGCGCCGGTCGCTCCAGACCACGCGCGACCGCGCCTCGACGGCGCGTTCCGTCGCCGGCAGCCGGAACTGCACGTGCACCACCGTGCCGGGGGCGAGCGGGTTGGTGGTCCACACGCCGAGCCCCCCCTTGCCGAGATCCAGGGTGCGGGCGGCGGTGACGGTGCCGTCGAAACGGCAGGCGACCGGGATGCTGAGCGGAACGCGGGGGCTGAGCCGCCGGTTGAAGCTGTCGGGGAACAGGTGCGGCGCCAGCGACGGCACGATGTGACCGGCTCCGCTGTGCTCGTTGACGTAGCCGGCGACGCCCAGGTCCGCGAGCTGCCTGACCTCCCGCGCGTTCGTGATCGAGCCGCTGAAGACGAGAATGGGAAACCGGCCGGCGCCGCAACCGCGGATCGCCCGGATCAGGTCGACGGACGGGGGCGGGACGAGCCGCAGGTCGACCACGAGCAGGTCGATCGCGCCGGGTTGCGCCTGGAGGCACGCGAGCAGTTCCGGCGCGGTTCCGACGCCGATTGCCGTATGTCCCGCGTCCTCGAGCGCCGTCGCGAACCGGTTCCGGACATCGGGCGTGTCGTCGGCGACCACGACGGTCTTCGTCGCCGCGGCGGATGCGGCCATCGCCGGATCTATCGGATGCTGCGCACCTTCGGACAGGGCGTGCGACGCCGATCGACGCCTTTTCATTGACACGATTCGACCAGAGTTTGTAAGCTCGGCCCCGGCCCCTGACGTGGCCAGTAGGAGGGGTGACCGTCGAGCGACGCTTGCGGGCCGGGCACTGGCGAATGTGGAGAGCCGCATCATGAAATCAGCGTGGCGATACTTCTTGACTGTTTTCGTGGCCGTGGTCATGGCGGCCGGCGCCGTGGCCTGTGGCGGCAATCCGCCGCCGGAGCCGCCCCCTCCGCCCCCGCCGGCCCCGGAGCCCCCTCCCCCTCCGCCCCCTCCGCCCCCTCCGCCCCCTCCGCCCCCTCCGCCGCCCCCTCCGCCGCCGACCGAGGAGGAGTTGTTCATGCGGATGACGCTGGACGAGTTGAACGCCGGGGCGCCGCTGCTGCCGGCCTTCTTCAACTACGACGAGGCGGAGATTCTGCCGGCCGGCCAGGCGACCCTGCAGCAGAACGCCCAGTGGATGCGGCGCTGGCCGTCGACCCGGGTGCGCGTCGAGGGCCACTGCGACGAGCGGGGCACCAACGAGTACAACCTCGCGCTCGGCGATGAGCGGGCGGCCGCCGTCCGCGACTACATGGTCTCGCTGGGGATTGACGCCAGCCGTATCACCACGGTGAGCCGCGGCGAGGAAGCGCCCTTCTGCGCGGAGAGCCACGAGGGCTGCTGGTCGCGCAACCGGCGAGGACACTTCGTCGTCATCGTCAAGTAGCCGGCCAGTCTGGCTGGGCGGCGCATACGGTTTCAGGTCCGGCGCGGAGCGGCGAGTGCGTGATCGCGCCGCCGCTCCTGCGCCCTTGTTCTCGGTGCGTTCGTCGCCGCACGCCCCGCCTTTCGCTCCGTGACCGGTGATTCTCGCTTGCGGCGGGGCGGGTGTCCCTGCCGCGCTGCGGCGGCGGGCGGCGTCCCTACCGCGCCACCTTCCGCAGCTCCCCGATGAGCATCGAGCGGCTGGTCCTGACGCGGGCGACCACCTGTTCGCCGCAGGCGAGAACCGGGATCTCGGTTCCGAAGCGGCGTTCGAGGGCAACGTCGCCGGTGATGTCCACCTCGCGGAGCGCGATCGGCTGCTCGCGGGCGACGTCGTCGACCACGCTCTTCATCGCTTCGCACAGGTGACACCCCGGCCGGGTGTACAGCGTCATCCGAATCATGGCGCCTTCTCGCCCGGAAACCGTCGCCTTGCGGCCCCGCTTTCCGCCCAACCAACCCTGTCCAGGAGTCTACGCCGTTCCACGGCGCAGACTCCTAGGAGCTGACCCGCGCGCAGAGATCGACCGTTCCCACCACCTCGCCGACGGAGGCGCGCCCGTGGCGCGTCAGGTAGTCGGTCATCCCTTCCCGCAGCTTCGGCCAGATGCCGGGATCCTCGAAGTTCGCGGTTCCGACCTGCACGGCGCTCGCCCCTGCGATGAGGAACTCCAGCACGTCGCGGGCGGAGGCGATGCCCCCCATGCCGATGATCGGGATGCGCACGGCGGCGTGGCACTCGTACACCATGCGCACGGCGATGGGGCGGATGGCCGGACCGCTCAGGCCGCCGACGACGTTGGACAGCCGGGGGCGGCGCGTTTCCACGTCGATGGCCATCGCGAGAAACGTGTTGACCAGCGACACCGCGTCGGCGCCGGCGTCCTCGGCGGCGACCGCCATCGCGGCGACGTCGGTGACGTTGGGCGTCAGCTTGGGGAAGATCGGCAGGGTCGTCGCCGCCCGCACCGCGCGCACCACGTCGCGCACGCCGGCGAGGCTGCAGCCGAACGTGTGGCCCCCCGCGTCGATGTTGGGGCACGAGATGTTGATCTCGATGGCGGCCACCCCGTCGGCGTCGGACAGAATCCGTGCGATCTCGGCGTACTCCTCCACCGTCGAGCCGCAGATGTTGACGATCACGACGGCGCGCCGCGCCATCAGCGCGGGCAGCTTCTCGGCCACGAAGGTCCGCACCCCGATGCCCTGCAGTCCGATCGCGTTGAGCATGCCGCTCGGCGTCTCCACGATGCGCGGCGGAGCGTGTCCCTCGCGGGCCTCCAGGAAGAGGCCCTTGACCGCGACGGCGCCGAGCGCCGACAGGTCGACCAGGTCGGCGTACTCGACGCCGTAACCGAAGCAGCCGCTCGCGGCGATGAGTGGATTGGCCAGTCGCAGGCCGGCGACGTCGACGCTCAGGTCAGGTCGGCCCACGAGACGCGGCCTCCCTCGAAGACCGGTCCTTCGAGGCAGGCCCGGACGAACCGGGCGCCGCCGTCGAGGACCCGCACCACGCAACTGTAGCAACCCCCGAGCCCGCAGCCCATGACCGGCTCCAGCGAGACCTCGAGGGGCTGGCTCGCGCGCGCCGCCAGTTCCGCCACCCCGCGCATCATCGGGGTCGGACCGCAGGCGTACACCATCACCGGCCGGTCCCCGGCCGCGTCCAGCCCGCGCTCCAGCGGGGCGGTCACCCGTCCCGCCTCGCCCCGCGTGCCGTCCTCGGTCGTCAGGACGACGCGCACCCCGAGGCGTTCGAAGAACGGGACGCGATACAGGTCGCCGCCCGATCGCCCGCCGTAGAACAGCGTCGTGTCGACGCCGCGCGCATGCAGCGCCTCGGCCAGCGTGGCGAACGGCGCCAGCCCGACTCCGCCGGCCACCATCCAGGCGCGGGTCGGCGGATCGACGACCGAGAACGGGGCGCCGAGGGGCCCGAGGCAGCGGATCCGTTCTCCCGGCTCGGCGTGGAAGAGGTCGCGGGTGACGGCGCCGACCGGTTTGCTCAGCAGCGAGAGGCCGGTCACCGCGCCCTGCGCGTCCCGCAGGAGCTCGAAGACCGAGAACGGGCGGCGGAGCAGCGGCTCGCGGCCCAGGGCCCGCTTGACCATCACGAACTGCCCCGGCCGGGTCCGCCGGGCGATGGCCGGCGCTTCGAGCTCCAGGACGTTGCAGGCGTCGGACAGTCGGTGGTTGGCCGCGATGCGGGCGTCGACGTCGACCGGGCGGGCCACCGGCCGAGTATACTTGAGCGCCGGGTGTCACCCGTTCATTCCGCGCGTCCGCACGTCCTTCCATTCGGCCGCCCGGCTCGTCCTGCCGGTGGTGGCTTCCCGTTCTGTCCTCCGGGGCGAGTCCGATGCCGCTGGTGATGGAGGCGGAGGGGATTCGCCGCGCCCTGGTGCGCATCGCGCACGAGATCGTGGAGCGCGACCGGGGCGCCGGCGACGTCGCCCTGGTCGGCATCCGGCGCCGCGGCGTCCCCATCGCCCAACGGCTCGCCCGCGGCCTGCTGGAGATCACCGGCCGCGAGGTGCCGACCGGCGCGCTCGACATCACGCTGTATCGCGACGATCTGATGCGGCAGGCGGTCGGACCGCAACCGGTGCTGCGGCGGACCGAAATCCCCTTCTCCATCGACGAGCGGCGGATCCTGCTCGTCGACGACGTCCTGTACACCGGGCGCACGACCCGGGCCGCGCTCGACGCACTGATCGACTTCGGGCGTCCCCGCCGCATTCAACTCGTGGTGATGGTGGACCGCGGCCACCGGGAGCTGCCGATCAAGGCCGACTACGTGGGCAGGAACGTGCCGACCTCGGTCCGCCAGAGCGTGCAGGTGAAGCTGACCGAGGAGGACGGGGTGGACGAGGTGGCGATCGAGGACGTCGCCGAGGATGCGGGGCCCGCGCCGGCGCCGGGCGGAGGCGCCCCGTGAGCACCGCCGTCGATGCGCGCCAGGCCGCGGCGGGCGGTCGCCCGGAACCCGCGCCGCGCCTGCGGTCGAAGCACCTGCTGAGCGCCGGCGACCTGAGCCGCGAGGAGATCGTGCTCATCCTCGACTCGGCCGAGGCGATGAAGGAGGTCGGCACCCGGCGCATCAAGAAGGTGCCGACGCTGCGCGGCGCCACCGTCGTCAACCTCTTCCTGGAACCGAGCACGCGGACGCGCACGTCGTTCGAGATCGCCGAGAAGCGGCTGAGCGCCGACACCCTCAACATCGCGGGCGGGACGTCGAGCCTGCTGAAAGGGGAGACGCTGATCGATACGGCGCGGACGCTGGAGGCGATGGCGCCGGACATGGTCGTCCTGCGGCACCCGGCGTCCGGCGCGTGCCACCTGCTGGCCGGGGTCTGCGACGCGCGGGTCGTCAACGCGGGCGACGGAATGCACGAGCATCCCACCCAGGCGCTGCTCGACGCGTTCACGATCCGCGAGCACAAGCTGCGGTTCGAGGGGCTGAAGGTGACCATCGTCGGCGACCTGCTGCACAGCCGCGTGCTGCGGTCGAACGTCCTGCTGCTGACCGCGCTCGGCGCCGACGTGTGGGTCTGCGGCCCGCGGACGCTCATGCCGCCGGGCGTCGAGCGCTTCGGCGTGCAGGCGACGACGTCGCTCGACGAGGCGCTGGCGGACGCCGACGTGGTGATGCTGCTGCGGGTGCAGGGGGAACGGATGCACGGGCACTTCTTCCCCTCGCGCCGCGAGTATTTCGCCGCGTTCGGGCTGACCGCGGAGCGGCTCCGGGGCGCGCGGCCCGACGTCATCGTGATGCATCCGGGTCCGATGAACCGGGGGGTCGAGATCGCCTCCGACGTGGCGGACGGCCCGGTGTCGGTCATCCTCGAACAGGTCGCGAACGGCGTCGCCGTGCGGATGGCCGTGCTCTATCTGCTGGCCGGCTTCGAGGAGAACGAGGGAGCGGCATGACGACGCAGGCGGTGGTGCTGAAGGGCGGACGGGTGGTCGACCCGGCGCAGGGGATCGACGGCGTGGTCGACGTCCGCATTGCGGGGGGGCGGGTGGCGGCGGTCGGCGCCGATCTGCCGCTCGACGGCGCGGTTCCGGTGGCGGTGCCGGCGGGATTCGTCGTCTGTCCCGGCTTCATCGACATGCACGTCCACTTCCGGGAACCGGGACAGGAGCACAAGGAGACCATCGCCAGCGGCGCCGCCGCGGCGGTGGCGGGGGGCTTCACGGCGGCGGCCTGCATGCCGAACACCGATCCGGTCAACGACCACGTCGGCGTGACGGAGGAGATCGTGCGCCGGGCGGCCGAGGCCGCACTCGCCAGGGTGTACCCGATCGGCGCGGTGTCGGTCGGCTCGCAGGGTGAGCGGATGACGGAAGTCCGGGCGCTCCGGGACGCCGGCTGCGTCGGGATCTCCGACGACGGGCATCCGGTGGCCAGCGCGCTGCTGATGCGGCGGGCCCTGGAGTACGCGTCGATGTTCGGGATGCCGGTCATCGACCACTGCGAGGAGCCGTCGCTCGCGGCCGGCGGGGTGGTGCACGAGGGCTATCGGGCGACGGCCCTGGGGTTGCGCGGCCAGCCGGGGGAGGCCGAGTCGATCATGGTGGAGCGCGACGCCGCCCTGAGCGGGCTGACCGGCGGCGCCGTGCACGTGGCCCACATGAGCGCGCGCGAATCGCTGCGCGCGGTGCGCGCGGGCAAGGAGCGCGGCTTCGCGGTGACCTGCGAGGTTACGCCGCATCACTTCGTCCTGACGGACGAGGACCTGCGCTACGACACGAACTTCAAGATGAACCCGCCGCTGCGCGCGGTGGCGGACCGCGACGCGATGCTGGAGGGGCTCGCCGACGGCAGCATCGACGCCATCGCCACCGACCACGCGCCGCACCACGCCGACGAGAAGGCGGTGGAGTTCGACCGGGCGCCGTTCGGCATCATCGGGCTGGAGACGGCGGTGTCGCTGTCGCTCGACCGGCTCGTGCACCGCGGCGTGCTCTCCATGACCCGGCTCGTGGAGCTGTACGCGCCGAATCCGGCGCGCATCCTCGGCGTCGCGGGCGGCACGCTGGCGCCCGGCGCGGCGGCGGACGTCACCATCCTGGCGCCGGACGCCGCGGTGGAGGTCGCGGCCGACCGGTTCCGCTCCAGGGCGCGCAACACCCCGTTCGACGGCTGGCGGCTGCGGGGCGCGGTGGCCGCCACCGTCGTCGGCGGGCGCGTCGTCTACGCCAACGAGGCGGTTCCCGGCGCCGCGGCGCTGGCCCCGGCCACCGCGGCGTAGACCGCCGCGGTCTCGTCGACCATCCGCCCGGCGCTGAACAGGGCGCGGGCGCGCCGCCGTCCCGCCGCGCCGAACGCCCGCCGCGTCGCGGCGTCCTGCAGCAGGTCGGCGATGGCCCGCGCCAGCGCCGGCGCGTCTCCCGGCGGCGCGAGCAGCCCGGTCTCGCCGTCGACGACGCTCTCCGGAATGCCGCCGGCGCGGGTGCCGACCACCGGCAGCCCGGCCGCCATCGCGTCGAGCACCGACGTGCCGAGACCCTCGGCGACCGAGCTCATGACGAACAGGTCGAGTCCTTTCAGGAGGGACGGCACGTCGGACCGGAACCCGGTCAGGATCACCCGCCGGTCGAGGCGCAGACCGCGGATCTGACGGGAGAGCGCGCCCTCGAGCTCGCCCGCACCGACGATCAGCACCCGTGCGTCGGGGATCTCGCGGACGAGGCGCGCCGCGGCGTCGACGAGGTGGCGCTGGCCCTTGTGCGGCGCGAGGGCGGCGACGTTGCCGGCGATCGGGCAACCCGGCGGCAGGTCGAACTCGCGATGGAGATCGAGGGACGGGGCGCGCTCGATGCGGTCGACGTCGATTCCCTCGTGCACCACGGTGGTCCGCTCCGGCGGCACGCCGTCCCCGGCCAGCACGTCGCGGATCGCGGAGGACGCGCAGATGAAGCGGTCCACCCGGCGGTACTTCCAGCGCGAGAACGCGTTGCTCCGGATGGGGAAGTCGACCCGCCGGGAAGCGACCAGGGGCGGCGCCGCCCGCCGTCCGGCCAGCGACCGGGCGAGCGCCGCGACGGCGACGCCGTGCGCGTCGTGGGCGTGGATCACGTCCGGTCGCAGCGCACGGACCAGTCGCGAGAGCCTCCTGGCGGCATGCGGGTCCAGGTCCCCGCGCGGGGCGAGCGGGTGCAGATCGCCGTCCGCCGCCGCGCGCCGGTGCAGCTCGCCCCGCGGCGGGGCGGCCAGCGCGGCCCGCTGCCCCCGCCGGCGCAGGCCACGCACCGTGAGCAGTACCTGGTGCTGGCCGCCGCGCCACGTCCGCGCGGTGTCGACGTGCAGGGAGAACATCGGTGGTCGGGTTTCCGGCGCGCCGGCGGATCAGCGGTCAGCCGCCTCCGGCGCGCTGCCGCTCCCACAGCTTGACGAACTTGAGGAAGACGTAGCCGGCGTTCAGGCTCGAGACGATCAGCCCGTGCGCCCCGTCGCGCGCGCCGCGCCGGGCCACGTAGTTGCGCAGGAAGGCGGCGGCCGGCCGGACGGCCAGATCGCTCCATCCGGCGCGGCGTCCCTCGCGGTGCATCTGGCGGGCCGCGAGCGTCGTATAGCGGTCGATCGTCCGCAGGTGATGGGAGACGTCGCGGTAGGCGTAGTGCTCCAGATCCCCCTGCAACCGTCCCACCGGCCCGTCGACCGCGACGGACTCGTGCACCAGGCGGTCGTTCCAGCGGGCGGCGCGGCGGTCGTACAGGCGCAACTGGAGGTCGGGGTACCAGTCGGTGGAACGGATCCAGCGGCCGAGATAGCGCGTCACCCGGGGGACGCGGTACCCGCGCGCGGCCGGCTCGGCCCGCAGCAGCGCGCGAATCTCGCGCGCCAGCCCCGGCGACACGCGTTCGTCCGCGTCGAGCGACAGGATCCAGTCGTGCGCCGCGAGTCCCGCCGCGTGGTTCTTCTGCGCCCCGTACCCCGCCCACGCGTGCGCGGTGACGCGATCGGCGAGCTCCCGGGCGATGCGCACCGTGTCGTCGGTGCTCCCGGAATCGACCACCACGAGCTCGTCGGCCCAGTGCACCGACTCGAGGGCGGCGCGGATGTCGGCGGCTTCGTTTCTGGTGATCACGACCACCGAGAGGCGGGGCATGGAGACGGCTCCGAGTCTATCAGAGCGCCTCTGTATACTGGCCCGCGGGCTCGCGGCGGGGACGGACCGGTCGGCGACGGGGCGCGGGATCTTTCCGGTTCCGCAACGTTCCCGCCGGGCCGCCGCGATGCGCACGATCAAGCTGACTCTCGCCTACGACGGGACCGCCTACGTCGGTTGGCAACGGCAGGCCCGGGGGCGTTCGATCCAGGGCGAGTTGGAGCAGGCGCTCGCGGCGATCGAAGGACGTCCGGTGGCCGTCGCCGGCGCGGGACGCACGGACGCCGGCGTGCACGCGCTGGGGCAGGTGGCCAGCCTGCGGCTCGCGCACGGGATCGAGACGCCCGCCCTCGTCCGGGCGCTCAACGCGAAGCTGCCGCCCGACATCCGTCTGCTCGCGGCCGAGACGGTCGCCGCCGACTTCCACGCCCGCTACGCGGCGCGGCGGAAGACCTACCGGTACCATCTGGCCGCCGGCCCCGTCGCCGACCCGTTCGCGCGGCGCTACGCTTGGCACGTCCGCGAACCGCTCGACGTCGGGGCCATGCGCGCCGCCGCCGCCCGGCTCCGGGGGCGCCGCGACTTCGCGGCATTCCAGGCCGTGGGGTCGGAAGTGGCGTCGACCGTGCGGACCCTGCATTCGGTGGCGATCACACCGGGTTCCCCCGCGTTCGAGGCGCCGCCGCCGGCCGCGGCGCCGGCGTTGACCATCGACGTCGGCGGCGACGGGTTTCTCAGGCACATGGTGCGGATCATCGTCGGCACGCTCGTGGCGGTCGGGGCCGGTCGCGTCCCGGCGTCCGGGATCGGCGCGATCGTGGCGTCCCGGGCGCGGGAGCGGGCGGGGCCGACGGCGCCGCCGCACGGCCTGTTTCTCGTCGCCGTCGACTACTGATTATCATGGGGCGACGACGATGAGCCTTCACGACGTACTGGCATGGGTGCCGGCCGGGTCCGTCGAGGCCCGTCTCGCGCACGAGGTCGACTTCGAGCGCCTGCCGGCTCACGTCGCCGTCATCATGGACGGCAACGGCCGCTGGGCCGCCCGGCGGCGGCTGCCGCGCATCGAAGGGCACCGCGCCGGCATCGATTCCGTCCGCGACTCGGTGGAGCTGTCCGCCCGGCTGGGCATCGACGTTCTGACCCTCTACGCCTTCTCGGTGGAGAACTGGAAGCGGCCCCCGGCGGAGGTGCGGGGCCTCATGGGGCTCCTCAAGCGCTATCTGCGGCTGGAGATCGCCACCCTGATGGCCAACGACATCCGTCTCGAGGTCATCGGCAGCGAGACGGAGCTCGCCGCCGACGTCCGGGAAGAGCTCGACGCGGCGCAGGCGCGGACCGACGGCAACACCGGCATGATCTTCAACATCGCGCTCAACTACGGCGGCCGGGCCGAGATCGTGAACGCGGTCCGCCGCGCGCTGCGGGCCGGCGTCGATCCGGACGAGCTGGACGAGGCGCGTTTCGCCGGCCTGCTGTACACGGCGGGGCAGCCGGATCCGGATCTGCTGATCCGGACCAGCGGGGAGATGCGCATCAGCAACTTCCTCCTCTGGCAGATCGCCTATGCGGAAATCTGGGTGACCGACACCTACTGGCCCGACTTCCGCGCCCGGCACCTCCTCGAGGCGGTGCTCGCCTACCAGAAACGCGACCGCCGTTACGGCGGCATCGAGGCGGAGCCGGCGGTCGTCGGACGCCGGGCGTGACCAGGGCCCTCAGCGGCGTCGCGCTGGCGGTCCTGGTCGTGGGCGCGATCCGGTTCCTGCCGCCCCTGGCCGTCGTCGCCCTGGCCGGCGGCGTACTGTTGCTGGCGTTCGTGGAATACACCGCTCTCGCGCGAGCCGCCGGGATTGCCGTCGCGCGCGTCCCCAGCGGGGCAGCGACCCTCGCGACGGGGGGCGCGGTCGCCCTGGCTCCCGGTGCGCTCGTCGTGGCCGCGATGGCCGGCGGGCTCCTGATCGCGGCGGCGGCGCTCGTCCGCGCCCGCCGGGAGGAAGCGCTGGCGGCGGCCGGCGCCGCTGCATTCCCCCTGCTCTACCTGGGGCTGCCGTTCGGCGCGCTCGCGGCGATCTTCCTGGAAGCGGGCCGCGAAGCCCTGCTGCTCCTGCTCGCGACCATCGTGGCCAGCGACGTGGCGCAGTACTACGGCGGCCGGCTCCTCGGTCGGAGGCGGCTTGCGCCCGCGGTCAGCCCCGGCAAGACCGTGGAGGGGGCGGTCTGCGGGGTCGTCGCCGCGGCGGCGGCGTTCGCCGGCCTCGGCGCCTGGTGGCTGCCCGGGATGGCGTCGCCCGCCCGGATCGTGCTCGGCATGACGCTCGCGGCGACCGGCATGACCGGCGATCTGTTCGAGTCGCACCTGAAGCGGGGGTCCGGCGTCAAGGACTCGTCGGGCCTCATTCCGGGACACGGCGGCGTGCTGGACCGTATCGACGCGCTCCTCTTCGCGGCGCCGGTCTACTACGCCGTGGTGGTCTTCGCGGGGGGGCGCCTGCCGTGAAGCGGATCGCGATCCTCGGCTCGACCGGCTCGATCGGCCGCAGCGCTCTCGCGGTCGTGGCGGCGCATCCCGAGCGCCTGGAGGTCGTCGGCCTCGCGGCCGGGCGCAACGTCGAGCGTTTCGCCGCGCAGGTCGCGCGCGTGCGGCCCGCCGTGGTCGCGCTGGCGGACGGCGAGGCGCTGGGACGGCTGCAGGCGTCGGGTGCGCTGCCGGCCGCCGCCGCCGCCGGCCGGGGCGAGGACGGCCTCGCGGCGGTCGCCACCCATCCTCGGGTCGACCTCGTGCTCTGCGCGTCGGCCGGCACGGCGGCGCTGGGGGCCACGCTGGCCGCCATCGAGGCGGGCAAGACGGTGGCGCTGGCCAACAAGGAAGTGCTGGTGATGGCCGGCCGGCTGATGGTCGCGGCGGCGCGGCGGCGCGGCGTGACGATTCTGCCGGTCGACAGCGAGCACAACGCCATTCACCAGTGCGTGGACGGACGCCCGCCGGACGACGTGCGGCGCTACGTCCTGACCGCGTCGGGCGGGCCGTTCCGGGACCGGCCGGCCGCGGAGCTGGAGGCGGTGACGCCGGAGGACGCCCTGCGCCATCCCACGTGGTCGATGGGGCCGAAGATCACGATCGATTCCGCTACGTTGATGAACAAGGGACTCGAGGTCATCGAAGCCCGCTGGCTCTTCGACGCGCGGCCCGACCGCATCGACGTCGTGGTCCATCCGCAGTCGGTCGTGCATTCGCTGGTCGAACTGCGCGACGGTTCCGTGATTGCCCAGCTCGGCGTCACGGACATGCGCCTGCCCATCCAGTACGCCTTTTCCTACCCGGAGCGCTGGCCGGCGCCGTTGCCCGCGCTCGATCTGGCCGCGTGCGGACGGCTGGACTTCCAGTCCCCCGACACCGACCGGTTTCCGTGCCTCGGGTTGGCCTACCACGCGCTGCGGGCGGGGCCGGCGTTCCCCCCGGTGCTCAACGCGGCGAACGAGGTGGCGGTGGCGGCGTTCCTGGAGCGCCGGCTGCCGTTCACCGCCATCCCGCGGGTGATCGAGACCACCCTCGCCGCCGCGGCGGGGCGCGCGCCCGGCGATCCGGCGGCGCTCGCCGAGGTCCGCGAGCTGGACGCCTGGGCGCGCACCTTTTCGTCGTCGGTCGCCGGCGGGTAGAATCGATCCGTGACCACCCTGCTCGCCTTCCTGTTCGTCCTCGGTGTGCTCGTCTTCGTGCACGAGCTGGGACATTTTCTGATGGCCCGCCGGCTCGGAGTCCGGGTGCTGACGTTCTCCCTGGGGTTCGGGCCGAAGCTCCTCAAGGCCACGCGCGGCGACACCGAGTACTGCGTCAGCGCGATTCCGCTCGGCGGCTACGTGAAGATGGCGGGCGAGCACGGGGAGGAGAACCGCAGCGGCGCCTCCGACGAGTTCATGTCGAAGACCAAGTGGGAGCGCTTCCTGGTGCTCATCATGGGGCCGGCGATGAACCTCGTCCTCGCCGTGCTGGTGATGTGGCTCGTGCTCTACCAGGGGGCCGAGGTGCCCGCCTACGAGGAGGAGCCGCCCGTCGTCGGAAGCGTGGTGGAGGGTTCTCCCGCCGCTCGCGCCGGCATCGCCGTCGGCGAACGGATCGTGAGCGTCGCGGGCCGGGCCGTCGACACCTGGGACGCGTTGTTCGTGGAGGTCCTGCCGCGCGCGGAGCGGGAAATCCCGATCGTGGTGCGCAACGTGGCGGGGCGGGAACGGACCCTGCGGGTGACCCCGGACGCGCAGACCCGCTTCGAGATGGGCGACCTGGGCGTCGGACCGGCGGTGCGCCCGCAGATCGTGCAGATCGTGCCGGGCGAGCCGGCCGACCGGGCCGGGCTCCGCGCCCGTGACGTCATCGAGGCGGTCGACGGCGAGGAGGTCGACCGCGCCGGACTGATCGAGCGGATCAACGCCAGCCCCGACGTTCCGCTGACCCTCACCGTGCGTCGCGGCGGCGAACCTCTCGACTTCCGCGTCACGCCGGCGCTGCGCGGCGACGTCGGACTGACCGGCATGTCGATAGCCCCGTACGAGACGCGGATCGTCGAGCCGGGTCTCGTCGAAGCGTTCGGCATGAGCCTCCAACGGAACTACGAGTGGTCCGGTTTGATCTTCCAGACCCTCTGGGGACTGCTTACGGCGGAGACCTCGCCGCGGCAACTGGTCGGTCCCGTCGGCATCGCCCAGTTGTCCGGCAGCGCGGCCCAGGTGGGGTGGATCCAGCTCTTCAGCCTCATGGCGATGATCTCGCTCAACCTGGGCATCCTGAACCTGTTGCCGATCCCGATCCTCGACGGCGGCCACATCTTCATCATGGGCATGGAGAGCGTGGCGCGGCGCGACTTCAGCATGCGCGCCAAGGAGCGCATGCTGCTCGCCGGCTTCGTCGTCCTGATGCTGCTGATGGTCACCGTGATCTACAACGACCTGACCCGCATCCAGTGGATCGAAGCGCTCATGCCCTGGCGCTAGACCGCTGCCCCTGCTTGCCGCGCTCCGGCGGGAGATGCGTCCAACCGTATCGCTCGCGGCCCCGGTCGTGATTGCGGAGGTCGGTTGGGTGGCGATGCAGATCGTCGACATCGCCATGGTCGGCCGGCTCGGTCCGGAGGCGATCGGCGCGGTCGGCGTCGGGAGCGCACTGTTCCTGGCGTTCAGCATCTTCGGCATGGGCCTGCTGCTCGGCCTCGACACGCTCGTGTCGCAGGCGTTCGGCGCCCGCGACCGGCCGGCGTGCGACGGCTGGCTGCGGCACGGGATCGTTCTGGCCCTGGTGTTGACGACGCCGCTCCTCCTGCTCGCCCGGGTCGCGGGAAGCAGCCTCGACGCCTGGGGCTTCGACCCGCACGTCCTGGTGCTGGTGCGCCCCTATTTCGCCATCGTGACCTGGACCCTGCCGCTGTTGCTGCTGTACGCCGCGTTCCGGCGCTACCTGCAGGCGGTGTCGGCGGTCGGACCGGTCATGATTGCCCTGATCTCCGCCAACGTCGTCAACGCCGCCGCCAACTGGGTCCTGATCTTCGGCAACCTCGGCGCCCCCGCCCTCGGTGTCGACGGCGCCGGCTGGGCGACGTGCATCTCGCGCGCCTGCATGGTGATCGTGCTGGCGGTCGCCGTCGCCCGCCGGGGGGTGCGGCCCTGGACGCTGACGACCGGCGTCCGCAGCGCCGGTCTGCGGCGGATACTGGGACTCGGGTGGCCCGCCGCGACGCAGACGACGCTGGAGTACGGCGCGTTCGCGGCGGTGACGATGCTCGCGGCGCGGCTCGATCCGTCGACCCTGGCGGCGCACCAGATCGTCGCCAACCTCGCCGGACTGACCTACATGGTGCCGCTCGGGGTGGCGTCGGCGGGCGCCGTCCGCGTCGGGCACGCGGTCGGCCGGCGGGACGCCGCCGGGGCGTCCGGCGCCGGCTGGACCGCCATCGCGCTCGGCGCCGGCTTCATGGCGGCGGCCGCCGCGGCGTTCCTGGCCGCGCCGCGCGCGCTGCTGGGGATCTTCACGATCGACGGCCGGGTCGTGGAGGCGGGTCTGACGCTGATCGTCGTCGTCGCGCTGTTCCAGATCTTCGACGGGCTGCAGGGGGTGGCCACCGGGGCGCTCCGGGGTCTGGGCGACACGCGGACCCCGATGCTGTTGAATCTGGCCGGCCACTGGATGATCGGCCTGCCGGTCGGCTATCTGCTCTGCTTCGCCGGCGGCTGGGGCGTCGTCGGGCTGTGGATCGGGATTTCCACCGGTCTCGTCCTGGTCGGCAGCCTGGTGACCGCGATCTGGTGGGGCCGTGCGCGGGCGCTGCCGACGGCGCTGGCGGGCGCCGGCGAGGTGATGCCGGCGCGACGCTGATGGCGCGTGTTTTGCTTTGTACCCGTTACATTCCCCGAGGGAGGACGGATGCAGGCCCTGGCGCTGGTCGATTACGACAACGTGTACGGTTCGCGCGACACAACGGGAGTGGACGTCGAAATCGGCGTCGAGGATCTCGTCGAGGTGTTGGCCCGCGCGTTCCGGAACGTGTTTCCGGAGGTGACCGAGCTCGACGTACGCCTGTATGGAGGATGGATCGACGAGCGTGGCGTCCCCGGCCCCGCGGCGCTCCGGTTGCTTCGGGTTCTCCCCGCCTTGCGCGGCCGGCATCGCGGGTTGATCGTGCGCCCGTCGCTGGCTACGGCGATGGCTCAGTTCCCCGACGTGCCGCTCCGGGGCACGGTGCGCCTCGGCGCGAGGCGGAGACGGCAAAAGATGGTCGACGGCATGCTCGGATGCGACGCGACGTTCGTTGCCGCCGAGGGATTGACCCGAATCGGGGTGATCACCGACGATGAGGATTTGGTTCCCGCGATGCTGACGGCGCACGCGGCGAACGGGACGTGGACCGTCTGGATGCGTCCCCGGCAACTCCGCGATGGGTTGAACGACCGGCAACTGGCGGGTCGGGGGCTGCGTATCCATCGCATCAAGGAGAGCGCCCATGCTTGAAGCAGGAGACTTCGCGAAGTACTGGAAGGCTCGAATCGAGCGCGATCTGGCGTCGTTCGGTGATCCGGGCACCCTGGTCGACGTCACGGCGACGACGAAGGGACGTGTCTTCCGCGCAGCGTGGACCATGCGGGGGGCGTCACGCGAGGCAATGTTCTCCATTTCGCGCGATCAGGGCGTTTCAGTGAGCATGGGGGGACGGACCCTCGCGTACCGATCGTTCGTCGCGGGTTCCGACATGGCGGATCTCCAGCACGTCGCGCGGATGATCCTGCAAAAGATGCAGCCAGGACTGTTCGTGGAAACCAGCGCGGAGCATTCCATCGCGGACGGTGATCGGACGAAGGCCCCGGCCGTCGAGCTGCTGACGACGCTTCTCGATGAGGGAAACGACGCGGCGACTCGCGTCGTTATGGTCACGGGAGACGCGGGGGCGGGCAAGACGTGCGTGCTGAAGGAACTGGTCCGCCGTCACGCGGAAGACTATCTGCGCGGGCGGACCCGGAGACTGTTGCTCTACGTAAACGCACAGGGGCGATCTCTGGCGCGGCTGAACGAAGCCCTGGCGACGGAACTGCAGGATCTGAAGGTCGGTCTGACCTACCATTCGGTCGCTACGCTGGCCAGGCTCGGGATCCTGATGCCGGTGATCGACGGCTTCGACGAGTTGCTGGGCGTCAGCGGTTATGACGATGCGTTCAGCTCGCTGGCGGGGTTTCTCGATCAACTCGAGGGTGAAGGACAGTTGCTGGCGTCGGCGCGTTCCGTCTACTACGAAGAGGAGTTTCTTGCGCGGGCGGGCCGCTCCTCCGCGACCGGCGACCAGCGCTGGACGCACGTCCCGGTCCATGTGCTCGAATGGTCGGACGACGACCGCAAGCGATATCTGGAGGGATGGGTCGAGGACCGCCGGCTGACGGACGAGGCATCGGCGCAGCTTCGTCATCGGCTGCGGGCGATCTTCGACCACAGGCACGAGAAGTTGGCCAAGAAGCCGCTGTTCTTCGCGCGGGTCGTGGATCTGCTCCGGAACAATCCGGAGTTCTCGGCCGGCGACGACCTGCTGCAGGCGCTCGTGCGCGAGTACCTGTCGAGGGAACGGAAGGAAAAACTGCTGGACAAGCAATCCGGATTCCTGCTGACGGAAGCGCAGTTCGAAGGGCTGATGCGCGAGTTGGCGCAGGAGATGTGGAACCAGGAGACGCGCGAGCTCGACTCCCGCTCCGTGCGGGAAGTCGCGGAGTTCTTCGTCGAAAGCGAAGAACTGTCGGATGCCGCGAAGCGGGTGATCGTCGAGCGCATGCCGGCGCCGGCGTTTCTCGCGCAGAGCGACGACCCGTCGTTGCGTGCCGGGATCGTCTTCGAGCACGAACTGTTCTTCTTCTACTTCCTCGCCGGTTCGATCGTGTCGGAGTTCACATCGGCCACTGCGGACGTACGCATCGTCCTGAGTCGATCCGCCCTGCCTGACGACGTCGCCGAACGGGTGGCGGCGGAGTTGCACGCGTTGAACGGAGCGGGCGCACCGGATCGACTGCAGAACCTGTTGGATCGTCTGGCCGCCGCGGGTCGGACGGAGTGGCGGCGGACGATGCAGGTGCGTGAGAACGCCGGGCTGCTCGCAATGGCGCTGTTGCGGGCGTACGCCGGCGTGGGCGGGGATGGGTGCGAGATCGAGGAGTGCACGGTGCGCTCCGTCGTCTTCCCAGGCAGTCATCTACGCGACGTCACCCTGAAGCGATGCTCGTTGATTGACGTGATGGTCCGTCGAACCGACCTGACATCGACGCGGTTCGTGAATTGCGAAGCCCGGGACGTCCTTTGGTTCGAACCGCTCGTCGCCACGTCGTCGACCCGTCTGGAATTGCGGGGGCTCGACGTCTCGCACGTGACGGGGCTGCGCGTCGCGGGATGCCCGGAGGTCTTGTACGATCCGGAGACCATCGGGACGAGGCTGAAGAGTTGCGGCGCGCCGGTTCGGATCGCGCCGGAAGGGCGGGGTCCTCGAGTCCCGGCGGAATACGTCGATCTGATCGAGCGCTTGATGCGTGCATATCGCCGGGCGAATCCGGTGTGCGTGGAAGATCCGGCGCTCGCGGGCGTGTTCGACGATCCGCAGTGGAAGACCCTGGAGCAGCTCCTCATCGATCACGAGATCGTGACGAAAGAACGCCGCGCCACCAGTGGCCAACCCAAGACGTTCCTTCGGCGTCGGGTGCTGCCGGAGCAGATGATGTCCGGTCGGAACGGCCGGGCGGACGGCGTCCCGCGTGTTCGGTCGTTCTGGCGCGCGCTGGAGTCGGAGACGGCTGACGCGCGTTCAGCGGATTGCTGATGCGCGGGCCGGGGCGTAGTCGAGCGCCTCCCCGATGGCGTCCGCGAGGCCGCATTCATGGTGGGTCGCGGTGGTCCGCCAGCCGAGCTTCCAGCCGAGATCCTTGAGCGGCTCCACCGCGTTGCCCATCACTACCGGCCGGCCGGCGAATTCCAGCATCTCGCGGTCGTTCAGGTTGTCGCCGGCCGCCATGACGGCGGAGGGGGCGAGCGCCAGGTGGCGCGTCCACGCCTGCAGCGCCGCGCCCTTCGACCAGCCGCCGGCGATCAGGTCCAGCAGCGAAAAGTCCCGCTCGGCGTACTCCGTCAGGGTCGCGGTGACGTCCGGGGCCTGCGGCAGGCGGTTGACCTCGCCGGCCAGCGCCCGCATCTGCTCCACCCTGCCGGTGAACGCGACCTGGGCCGGATCCTCGTCGAGCGCCGCCTCGATCGGCTCGACACGGGTGATGAACGCCCGGTTCCGTTCGTAGTACCAACGCCGCTGGGGATGGCTCCAGTCGATGCCTTCGTAGACGTACTGCCGCGCGTCGCGCCGGTCGAAGACCACCGCGACCCCGCGATGGCGCGGCCGCATCGCGGTCACGATGGCGCGCGCGGTCTCGCCCGGCACGAGGCGGCGGTCCAGGGTGGTTCCGTCCGTCCGCTTGGTCAGCGCCCCGTTGCTCACGATCAGCGCCAGCGCGTCCGGGGCGTGCTCGGGAGCCAGCGCCTCGGCGATCGGCCGCGCATGGTGGAAGGCGCGTCCGGTCACCAGCACGACGTGGACGCCCTTCTCGATGGCCCGGTGCACGGCCTGACGGTTGCGCGGGGGCAGGTTGCCGCGGCCGTCGAGCAGCGTGCCGTCGATGTCGATGGCGATGAGGCGGATCGGACCGGCGGTCGGCATGGGGGACGGGTCGGTTCGCAATCGCAGCAGGGAGATGGGCGACGAGGAGGTGCAGCGTGCCGGGCCCGACGCGCGAGCCCGTCCGGTGCGCCTACGGCGTCGCGACCGGCTTCTTCGCGTACTTCTCCTCGACGTAGTCGTCGATCAGGCGGCGGAACGCCTCGGAGAGCTCGTCGTACGAGCCGCGGAGCGTCGTCGCGTGCCGGCCGTCCACGTAGACCGGGCAGGTCGGCTCCTCGCCGGTGCCCGGCAGACTGATCCCGATGTTCGCCGCCTTCGATTCGCCGGGGCCGTTGACGACGCAGCCCATGACGGCGACCGTCATCTCCTCGACGCCCTTGTACTCCGTCTTCCAGACGGGCAGCATGCCGCGCACGTAGCCCTGGATACGCTCCGCCAGCTCCTGAAACGTGGTGCTGGTGGTCCGGCCGCAGCCGGGACAGGCGGTGATGCTCGGGGCGAACGAGCGCAGCCCGAGCGCCTGCAGCAGCTCGCACGCGGCGTAGACTTCCTCCCGGCGGTCGCCGTCCGGACGCGGCGTCAGCGAGACCCGGATCGTGTCGCCGATCCCCCGGTGCAGCAGAATGCCCATGGCCGACGCCGACCACACCAGTCCCTTCAGCCCCATCCCCGCCTCGGTCAGCCCGAGATGCAGCGGCTGCGACGTCTGCGCGGCCAGCGCCCGGTAGACGGCGACGAGGTCCCGGGGCCGCGACACCTTGGCCGAGATGACGATCCGGTTCTCGCGGAGCCCGCTGTCGAGGGCCAGGGCGGTCGATTCGAGGGCGGAGATCACCATGCACTCGTTGATGATCTCCTCCGACGTGCGGCCGAGGTCGCGGTCGGTGTTGTCCTGCATCCGCGCCATGACGAGCTCCTGGTTCAGGGAGCCGCCGTTGACGCCGATGCGGACCGGCTTGCCGTGGTCGCGGGCCACCGCGCAGATGGTCGAGAACCGCTCGTCGCGGCGCCGGCCGGTGCCGACGTTGCCGGGATTGATGCGGTACTTGTCGAGCGCCGCCGCACACGCGGGATGCCGGGTGAGCAGCAGGTGGCCGTTGTAGTGGAAGTCGCCGATGAGCGGCGCCGTGCAGCCGGCGTCCAGCATCCGCCGCCTGATCTCCGGCACCGCGCGCGCCGCGTCGTCCCGGTCGACGGTGACGCGCACCAGCTCCGACCCCGCCTCCGCCAGCTCGATGCACTGTGCGGCGGTCGCGGCGGCGTCGGCCGTATCCGTCAGCGTCATCGACTGCACCGCCACCGGCGCCCCGCCGCCGAGCAGCAGGCCGCCGACCGGCACCGGCGTCGTGCGATGCGGACGAACGTCGACCATGGCTGCTCGCATGATACCAAGCCGGCGTGGCGGGGCGATGACGCCGGCTGCAGCGCGCCGCCCGGCGCAGCGGCTCTCCGTGCCGATGGGTTCCCTCGGATGTAGTGGCCTCTATGCGGAGATTTCGGCGAGGGATTGGCGGGCCGCGCGGACCGTGCGATCGACGTCGCGCTCGGTGTGCGCGTCCGACAGGAACCAGCCCTCGAACTGGGAGGGCGGCGGGTAGACGCCGCGCCGGAGCATGCCGCGGAAGAACGCGGCGTAGGCGTCCGTGTCGGCCGCGGTCGCGGAGGCGTAGTCCGTCACCGGTCCGGCCGTGAAGAACGGGGTCAGGACGGAGCCGGCGGCGTTCACGGTCAGCGCCGCGCCGGCCTCGCGGGCGGCCTCCCGCAGCCCGTCCGCGAGCCGGCGGCCGAACCTGTCGAGCTTCCGGTACAGCGGCGCCGACAGCTTCGACAGCGCCCAGATCCCGGCCGTCATCGCCAGGGGATTGCCCGACAGGGTTCCCGCCTGATAGACCGGTCCGGCCGGCGAGACCCGCTCCATCAGGTCGGCCCGGCCGCCGTAGGCGCCCACCGGCAGGCCGCCGCCGATGATCTTGCCGAGGCAGGTCAGGTCGGGCGTGACGCCGTAGACCGCCTGCGCGCCTCCTTTCGAAGCGCGGAAGCCGGAGATCACCTCGTCGAAGATCAGCACGATGCGGTTCCGGTCGCACACGTCGCGCAGCCCGTCGAGAAAGCCGGCGGCCGGCGGCACCACCCCCATGTTGCCGGCGATCGGCTCGACGATGACGGCCGCGACCGTATCGCGGTGGGCGTCGCAGAGGCGGTCGACGGATTCCACGTCGTTGTAGGTCGCGATCAGCGTGTCGGCGGCGGTGGCGCGGGCGACGCCGGGGCTGGTCGGCACGCCGAGGGTGGTGGCGCCGGAACCCGCCTGCACCAGGAACGCGTCCCCGTGACCGTGGTAGCAACCGGCGAACTTGACGATCCGGTCGCGGCCGGTGGCCGCGCGCGCGACGCGGACGGCGCTCATCGTCGCCTCGGTGCCGGAGTTGACGAACCGCACGCGCTCGATGGACGGGACGAGGCGGCAGACGAGCCGGCCCAGCTCGACCTCCTGCGCGGTTGGCGCGCCGAAGCTGGCGCCGCGGCCCGCGGCGGAGCGCAGGGCGCGCGTGAGCTCGGTCGGCGCGTGCCCGTGGATCAGCGGTCCCCAGGACATGACGTAGTCGATGTAGCTGCGCCCGTCGACGTCGTGCAGGCGCGCCCCGCGGGCCCGCTCGATGAACGGCGGCCTGCCGCCGACCGCGCCGAAGGCGCGCACCGGGCTGTTGACGCCGCCGGGCAGCACCCGGCGCGCCCGGTTGAACAGGCGGGAGGATTCGGACGGGGGCATCGGCGGTGCGAACGATATCATGCCCCCGGCATGAACGACCCCTGCGACGTCTGCGGCGCGGCCGGCACGATGACGCCGCTCGTCGAGGCCGGGCTGCCCGGCCTCGGGCCGTTCTGGATCCACCGCTGCACGGGTTGCGGTTTCCGGCAGGTCCGCCCGCGCCTCGCGCCGGCCGCGCTCGCCGCCCTCTACGACGCGGGCTACTTCGGTTCGGGTCCGGCGCACGGTTTCGCGGGGTACGCCCGCCAGCGCCAGCGCTACGATCGCGACGCGTTCTTTCTCGCCCGCGAGCTCCGGCGGCTCGCGCCGAAGGGACGCTTCCTGGAGGTCGGCAGCGCCCTCGGCTTCCTGCTCGCGTCCCTGAAGCCGGTCACCGGGTGGGAAGTGGAAGGCGTCGAGGTCTCGGCGTTCGGGGCCTGGTACGCCCGCGACCGGTTCGGGGCCAGGGTGCGCCGGGGAACGCTGGAGGAGGCGGAACTGCCGCCCGATGCGTTCGACTACGTGTTGCAGAAGGACCTGCTGGAGCACGTCACGCACCCGCGGCGGCACCTGGAGGAGACGCGGCGCATCATGCGGCCGGGGGCCAGGCTGCGCATCGTCACTCCGAACGGAGAGGCCGACGTGCGTCCGTTGCAGCGCGCCGCGGCGGGGCTGGACGGCGACCATCTCCCGCTTTTGGGCCAGGGGCACCTGTCGTTCTTTTCCCGGCCGCAGCTCCTGCGTCTGCTGGACGACGTCGGGTTCCGGGTGCTGCGGGTCCGGTCCATCGGGATGCGCCGGGGACTGCGCGCGCTCGGCGTGGTGCCGGGCTGGCGCAGTCGGCCGCGTGTCGTCCGGCGCGCGGCGCTGGAGGCGCGCACCTCTCCCGGCGGGGGCGGCGGGGAGGCGACCGCACCGGCGCGTCGAGCGGAGGCGGCGGCCCGGATCGATGCGGAGATCGCCGCGTGTCACCGGCGCGTCCGGGCATGGCGGTCGTATCACCGCTACCGTCACCTCACGAAACGGCTGGATGCCGTCCCCGGCTCGCTGGCCGTCGGCCGGGACTTCGACGTGCTGGCCGAAAAGCGCTGATCACGAAACGGCTGGACGCCGTCCCCGGCTCGCTGGCCGTCGGCCGGGACTTCGACGTGCCGGCCGAAAAAGCGCTGCCGGCGGCGGGAAGGACGGCAAGGCGCCGCCGGAGTGCGCCCGCGGCGCGGCGGGCCCCGGCGGGATATGACAGAATAGGCGGGGGAGTGAGGACATGTCAGTTTCGATTACATCTCGATGGGCTTTCATCCTGTGTGCGGCGGCGGTGCTGTCGGTTCCGGCGGCGGCGCAGGAGCGCACTGTCAACGACGGCGTCTACACGGCCGAGCAGGCGAGCCGCGGCCGAGCGGCGTACCGCGCCCAGTGCGCCGCCTGTCACGCCGCCAACCTGTTCGGGGGTGAGATGGCGCCCGGCCTGAAGGGCTCGGGCTTCATCGGCGGGTGGAGCGGCGCGACGCTCTGGGAGTTCGCGGACTTCACGAACGCCACGATGCCCCAGGACGCGCCGGGCCGGCTGACGGGACAGGAACTGAACGACGTGATCGCGTTCATCCTCCAGTCCAACGACTACCCGGCCGGGTCCGACGAGCTCGCGATCGATCTCGCGAACCAGGGCGATCCCATCCGCATCGAGTAGGCGGGGCGTTTCACCGCCTCGGCGCAGGCCGGCCCGGGTCAGCGCAGGCCGGCCCGCTCCAGCTCGGCCGCGATCTCGCGGGCCAGCTCCAGGTTCCGGCGGGCCTGAACGTGGTCCGGCTGGATCCGTAGCGCGCGGCGGAAGTGGTCCATGGCTTCGTCGAGCAGGCCGCTGACCGCCAGCACGCTGCCGAGGTTGTTGTGGGCCTCGGCCGAGCCGGGCCGGAGCCGCAGCGCCTCGCGGTGGTGGGAGACCGCCTCGTCGAGCCGGCCGAGCGCGCGCAACGCGTGCCCGAGGTTCGTGTGGGCCGGCGCGTGGTCGGGTTCCAGCGCGAGCGTGTCGCGGTAGTGGTTCACCGCCTCCGCCGGGCGCCCCTGGGCCAGCCGCACGCTCCCCAGGTTGTAGCGCCCGTCGGCGTAGCCCGGATCGAGACGCACGACGGCCTCGAACTCCGCCGCCGCCTCGTCCAGCCGGCCCTGCCGCTCGCGCACCGCCCCCAGGCTGTTGCGTGACGGCACGTGCGTCGGGTCGGCCGCGAGTCCCGCCAGGTACTGCCGCGCCGCTTCGTCCGGACGGTCCTGCTCCAGCAGCGCGTTCCCGAGCTCGTAGTACGACCACGGATTCGCCGGGTTCCTGCGGATCGCGTGCCGGTAGAGGGACTCGCGCAGCAGCACCAGGTCGGCGGCGCGCCGCGGGCGCACCTGGAGCTGGAGGTGCGCCATCTCGTCCGACGATCGATTGCCGGCCCGCACCCGCCGCGGCGGATGGTGCGGATTGCGCGGGTTGCCGGCGGAGTTGTCGTAGGTGAACCGCATCGCGAGGGTGGTGCCGGCCGGCAGCACGTACGGCTCGCGCACGCGGTAGACGTCCTGCCAGTCGAAGTCCCAGTCGTCGATGCGGATGAGCCACCGCTCGGTCCCGTCCGGCAGCGTCGCCCGGCCCTCCATCGCCGTCGCCAGGTAGTGCGCATGCGGGTAGACGGCGTGCACCTCGACGTCGATGGGCAGCTCGACCGCGTCGGAAACGACGAACCGGGGATCGCCGGGCGGGATGTCGAGCAGGTGGTCGGCGTCGAGGCGGATCAGGTAGAGCGGCGGTCCCGCCGGCGGCGCGTCCGCGAAGTGGAAGCCGGCCACCGGCGCGATCGTCTCCGGGCGGCCCGACGGCAGCATGTGGAGCTGCAGCACGAAGTCGGTGCCCGGATCGAGGCGCCACGCGAGTCCGTCGATGCCGGGGTTCGGGGCCATGCCCGGGGTCCAGCCCATCAGGTGGCCGTCCGGCATGAAGGCGAGGCCCATCTCCATGCCGCTGAAGCCGGGCTGCCCGGGCTGCTCGGTCTCCTCGGCCTCGCGGCGCCGCGACGACGACGTGTCGTCGACCGCCATGATGGCGTGGTGGACGAACCGGGGGTTGCCGGGGCGCAGCTCCACCGTCTTCACCCAGCGGGTCTCGGTGATCGGCAGCGGCATGACGAGGTTCCGGAAGACGTCGGGTCCGTCCGCCGGCAGGGTGTACGGCGCCGGCAACGTCACCGTCAGGTCCGGCTCGCCCAGCGCCCAGCCTTCGCCGGCGGCCGGCGGCTCCGGAAGATCGGCCGCATCGCCCTCGGCCGCGCCGGATTCGGCCCACGCGGCCAGGATCGCGATCTGCGACGCCGTCAGGCGGCGCTCGCCGACGAACTCGCCGTAGCCCGGTTCAGGCAGCCACGGCGGCATGAAGCGGCCGGCCGTCACCTCCGCGATCTGCCGGGCGCGCCGTGCGGCGTCGTCGTAGCTCAGCAGCGCGAAGGGGCCCGAGCCGCCGGGGCGGTGGCACGGCGCGCAGTGCTCGAAGACGATCGGGGCGACGTCGCGGGTAAAGGTGATCGGGCCGGCCGGCGCACCGGATGCAGGAGCCGCCGGAAAGCCCGGTCCGCGCGCAGGCTGCGCCTCGCAGCCGGCCGCGAGCAGACCTGCCGCGGCGACCGCCGCCCGCCACGAAACACTGCGCATGCCGACAGGGTACTTCAGGTGGTCGGCCGGCGCATCGAGCTCGTCGGAGGCTCCGCACACGCCGTCGTCGCAGTCCCGGGCATGGTGACGCCGGCCGCTTCAGGACGAAAAGACCTCGTTCAGGTCGAGCTCGAACCCGGCGAGCACAGCGTCTGCTTCCGGCCGAAGGTGTGCGCGACGATCAGCTCGCCGTCCTGCGGGCAGTGAATCCAGACGGTCTCGGCCACCGGATCGACCAGCCAGTACTCCGCCGCGCCGTGCTTCGCGTAGAGCGCGCGCTTGTAGCCGCGGTCGCGATCGGCGGTGGCGGGCGACAGGATCTCGACGACCGGATCGGGGGCTCCCCGCACGTTGTCCCCACCGATCAGCAGGTGTGCGCGTTCCCGGGAGACGAACAGCAGGTCCGGCTGCACGACGTCGGTGTCGGACAGCACCACGTCGCAGGGGGCGAAGAAGAACTCCCCCAGCGCTCGCTCTTCGATGAACCGGCCCAGTCTGCTTCCTATCCGGAATTGCACCCGCTGGTGCTCGAGGTTCCGTGCCGGGGTCATGAGCAGATCTCCATCCAGCAGTTCGTAGCGCCTGTCCGGCGGCGCGGTCCGGTAATCCTCGTAGGTGAACTTGAAGGTGGGGTGCGCCGCAGCCACGTTGGTACTCCCTCACGATCGCTCCGTTGCCGGCAGCGACCATCATAGCGCGGAATGAACCATGCCAGGCCGCGCCGGATGAGCCGCGGCTGTCGCCGTCTTGCGCTCCCTGAGAAACGGCCGGCGGGGGAGTCGCCCCACCGGCCGGAAAGGAAACCGCTCGGCTCGACGTGAACGCCGGTCCTACCACTTGACCTGGAAGGCCAGGCGCGCCAGACGGCCCTGCAGCAGCCGCGTCGGCGTCGCGTAGCCCGAGCCGTAGGAGTCGTTGTCGCTGATGATGGCGCTCGCGTTGAGCGCGTTGTAGATGTCGAGCTGGGCCGAGTACTCCCAGTTGCCGACCCGGAAGAGCCGCCGGATGGCGAAGTCGACCTGCGTCCAGTAGCCGAAGTAGTTGGTGCCCGGCGCGAACATCTGCACGGGCTGGTTGTCCGTCAGGTTTCCGCCCGGGTAGTAGGCGTCGGTGATGGTCCAGCGCATCTCGCGCTCGTTGCCCGAGTAGGCCTGGATCGATCCGCTGAACTCGAAGTCGGCCGGCAGCGGGTAGGCGCCGAACAGCTTGAAGTCGTGGCGGAACGGGATGCCGAGCGCGCTCTGATCGCAGAACCGGCCGCCGCGCAGCGTCGTCCGGTTGCGATCGATCATGTCCCGCTCGCTCACGCCGTTCGGGTTCTGGGTGAGGCCGCAGGTGTCCTGCACGTGCTGGTGCATCGTCCAGCCGCCGAACAGGGTGCCGCCGTTCGGCAGGCGCGCCTGCAGGCTCAGCTCGATCCCGTTGTAGTAGTTGCGGTTGATGTCGGAGTTGACGTGGACGATGTCCTTGAGGGTCCTCGTCGCCGGGTCCCGGTTGAACGCCAGGAATGACGTGCCCGCCAGCGTCGGCGCCTGACCGATGCCGCCCAGGTACCCCAGCCGCCCGCCGGGATCGTCGAACGTGACGTTGAACGGGATCCAGTCGCCGCACGGGACGCCTACCTGGGCGGTCGAGACGTCGCAGCTCCGCAGGGCGCGGTTCTCGGCGTGCTCGATGTCGTAGAAGACCCGCCGGTAGTAGGCGGCGGTCAGCGAGACGCGCGGCGCGATCTCGTGCTGGATGCTGCCCGTCCACTCGATGTTGTACTCACGCTGCAGGTCAGGGTCGGGGCGCTGGCCCACCTGCGCCAGCTCGCCGCTGGTGAAGACGACGGCGTTGGTGCCCACGGTGCCGATCTCGTGATCCTGCGCGATGAAGTCGCCGTTGGTCCCGGTGTAGTCCGGCATGCCGAGCGCCGCGAGCTCGGCCGCCGTGGCGCAACGCGCCGCCCCGCCGGCGTGGATGTCGGGGTGCAGGGCGCAGTCGAACCAGTCGCGGGTGTCCGACTGGAGCGAGATGGGATGGTAGCGTCGCGCGAAACCGTTGGTCCACGGCTTCATGAAGCGGTTCACGGAGAACTTCAGCGCCGTCCGCGCGTCGCCGAACAGGTCGTAGACCACGCTGAACCGCGGCGCGACGTCGTTCCAGTACGGCTTCTGGTCCTGCGCGTTGAACAGGCGTCCGCCGATGAACCGGCCGCCCCCGATGCCGGCGCCGGCGCGGTAGGTGTCGTTCCCGGACTGGAACTGCTCGAAGCGGACCCCGGCGTTGATGGTGAGTCGGTCGATCGTCCAGGTGTCCTGGGCGTAGATGCCGCGGTCCGCCCGCACGTACGTGTTGTAGTAGGCGGGCAGGTTGTAGATGCTTACCTCCTCGGCCGCCCCTTCGTTGAACCGCGCCAGCAGGCTGCCGTTGCCGTCGAAGCCGACGCCGCCGTTGCTCATCGACCACTGCATCCCGACCTTGAAGTTGTGGGAGCCGGTGACGTACGAGAACGACGCGTTCGGATAGCGCCGGTCGGCCGGCGTGACCAGGATGTCGTAGGTGTAGGCATGGGTCGTGAGCCCCGTGCCCCGGTCGTAGAAGCGGACGTCATCGAACCACCCCCGCGTCTGGTCGTAGCTCAGCGGGTGGTAGCAGGGCGTGTAGATGCAGGTCCGCAGGTCGTCCGGCTTCGGATGCGCCAGTTGCCTTCCGGCGCCCCCTTCCTCGATCGGCGTGTTCGGCTGGTAGCCGAGCCGCAGCCGCTCGTACACCTGCGAGTAGCCCACCTCGAGCAGCGCGCGGCTGCTGATCGTCGACGTCCATTTCGCCTGGGCCGTGTGGTAGTTCCCGAACTCGGGATCACGGTGGCTCGACGCCCGGATCGGCTCCGTGTTGCCATAGAACTCGCGCGCCTTGAACTTGAAGATCCGGTCGAGATACGCGCTCACCTTGTTGCGCTGGGAGACCTGGGAGGTCACGCGAAACAGCGCGCTGCGGACGTACTGCTCCACGATGGCGTCCTCCCGGCTCTCCACCGCCGGATGGTCCTTGTCGAAGGTGCGGAAGTACTCCTCGATCTCCTGCTGGCCGGTGCCCTGGCGGAACGTCGGGACGAACGCGTTGGGCCACAGCTCGTCGACCGATATGCCGCGGACCGACGTGAAGTACCACAGCTTGTCCCGCAGTATCGGGCCGCCGATGGCCGGATTGACGTCGTGGATGTTCGAGACGCCCTGCGTCGACTCGAGCCCGAGCTGGTTCAGAGTCGGGGTCAGGTTCTTCGCCTGCCATCCGCCGTCGGTGAACCCGACGTAGTTCGATCCGCTGAAGTTGTTCCCGCCGTCCTTCGGGATCATGTTCAGCCGGAGACCGCCCGCCGAAACCTCGGCCGGACTGCCCGAGGTGCTGACCGCCATCTCCTGGCTCAGCGCCTGGTTGTTGTAGTTCATGATCCGGCCGTCGCCCAGCTCCGCGTTGACCATCATGCCGTCGACCTGCATGACGGAGTGGTCGGAGTTGGCGCCGTGCGAGATCATCTGCACCTGCTCCATCATCTGGGCGCCGCCGACGTCCGGGATGGTCAGCCGCACCCCCTGGGCCAGGTAGCCGATCGACTGCGTGTTGCGCGGGGTCGGCAGCGCGTCGATGGTGTCGCGCTGCAGGACTTCGGTCCGCGCCGCGCTCTGCACGTCGACCACCGGCGCCTCGCCGGAGACCGTGACGGTTTCCTCGAGCGCCCCGACCGACAGCGATCCGTTGACCGTCAGCGTGAAGTTCGCCTGCAACTCCAGGCCCTCCTGCACGAAGGTCGAGAAGCCCGGCAGGCTCATCGTGACGGTGTAGGTGCCGGGCCGCAGATCGATGACGGTGTAGCGGCCGGTGCCGTCGGAGATCGCCACGCGGCTCCCTTCGATCAGCGCCGGACTGGAGGCTTCCACGGTGACGCCCGGCAGGACGCCGCCCGTGTTGTCGCTGACCTCGCCCGTGATCGAGCTCTGGGCGAGCGCGGCCGCGGGCAGCAGGGCCAGGCCGATGAGCGCGGCCGACGCGCCGCGCGCGCACTTGACGACTGTCATCTCCCCTCCTCGTGGATGCGGTTGCGCGAACGTCGATATCTCCGCCATGAACGCCCTGCGACTGCGCAGAACGGTCAACGGACGACGGAAAGCGACGACGACAACTATGAGGACGGACGACGGACGCCGAGCGGACGATGCGCTGTCGAGCCAAGCGTAGCACCTGCATGGCCTGCATGGGGAAGATCAAGCCATACCGTCAAACCCGGGAGGGCATGCCCAGCACCTTGAAGCCGAGCGCGCGGGCCGCGGTCGCCCGGCTGCCGTCGTGCGTGCCGACCCACGCGCCCCACTCGGGCAGCGGCTCCCCGTCGCGAAGCACGGTGCTCGTGTCGAGCTGGATCGTCAGCGCCGATCCCGATCCGCTCGCAGGAGCGCAACGACGCCGATCCGTTTCCGCAGCGTGATGCCCGGCGCGGCCGGCATGGCGCCGGGAGCGACCGGCTCGCGGACCTCGAGTCCTTCGGCGTCACCGTCGAACGGCACGAGCCGCGCGATCGGTGTCCGGCGGTCGCATACCCGTGACCGTCGCCCCGCGGCGCACCTGCGCAAGGTAGCCGCTCAGCTTCGCCTTCAACTCCGACACCATCGCGGTCTGGGTCATGTCCTCATTGGACCACATCCGGTCACATCAGTCTTGTCCAATGACAGATGAGCCTGAACGGCGTGGTTGTCGGGGCATCCGGGGAAGCGCGGGTCGCGGGCCCCGACAAACGGAAAGGCCGGCGGGGAACGCGCCCCGCCGGCCCGAAGAAACAGCTCAGCCGCGAGCCGAAGGTAGGACTACCACTTCACCTGGAACGCCGTGCGCAGCAGCCGGCCCTGCAGCAGGCGCGTCGGCCGCCCCCAGGAGCCGCCGTACGACTCGGTCTCGTCGACGACCACGGCGGAGTTCAGCAGGTTGTAGATGTCCGCCTGGACCGACGACTCGATGTTGCCGAAGCGGAAGATCCTGCGCAGGGCGATGTCCACCTGCGTCCAGTAGGGCAGGAAGTTCGTGCCCGGCTGGAACAACTGAACCGTGGGACGGCGCGTCGGACTGCCGTGCGGGATGTACTCGTTCGGCACGGACCAGGTCAGCTCCCGCTCGCCGCCGGAGTAGGCCTGGATCGAGCCGCTGACCTCGAAGTCGCCCGGCAGCGGATAGGCGCCGAACAGCTTGAAGTCGTGGCGGAACGGCATTCCCAGCTCGCTCTGGTTGCAGAAGCGCCCGCCGCGGCGGATGCCTTCGTCGGCGCCGCGGATCGGGTCCTCGATGCTGACGCCGTTCGGGTCCACGACCAAGCCGCAGGTGTCCTGGATGTGCTGGCTCGCGGTCCACCCGCCGAAGACGTTGCCGCCGTTCGGCAGGCGGGCGTTCATGCTCACCTCGAACCCGTTGTAGTAGTTGCGGTTGATGTCCGAGGTGACGTCGAGGTTCTCGACTGCTCCGCGATAGGCCGGATCGAGGTCGAACGCCAGGAAGGGCTGCTGCGAGAGCTGGATGTCCTGGCCGAGGCCGCGGAGACGGGCGACGTGGCCGTTCGGATCGTCGAAGTTCACCGCGAACGGGAGCCAGCTTCCGCACGGCACGCCCGCCTGTGCGGTCAGGAAGTCGCAGGTCTGCAGGGCCACGTTGCTCCGCGCTTCGATGTCGCTGAAGACGCGGCGATACCAGCCGACGTTCAGCGACACGCGCGGCAGCAGCTCGTGCTGCAGGCCGAGGTTGTACTCCCAGTTGTACTCGCGCTGCAGGTCCGGGTGGGGCTGCGAGGACGGGACCGCGACGCCGCCCTCCCGGAAGACGGTGCTGTTGCCCAGCAGACCGATCTCGTGGTCCTGCACGATGCCGTCGTAGTTCGTGCTCAGGTAGAAGTCGGGCGACGCCGGCAGGCCGGCCAGGTCGGCCGCGGTGGCGCATGCGGCGCGCGGGTCGCTGTCGAGGCCCGTCTGGTGGACCGACGGCTTCATGACGCAGTCGAACCAGGGGCGCCGGTCGTTCGCCTCGCGGTAGGGCGAGTAGCGCTCGGCGTGGCCGCTGGCGTACGGCCGCATGTACTTGTTCATCGAGAACTTCAGCGCCGTCCGCGCATCGCCGAAGAGGTCGTACGTCGCGCTGATGCGGGGCGCGATGTCGTTCCAGTAAGGCGTCGCCGGAATCTCCGGGGCCGCCCGCTGGCTGATGAAGCGGCCGCCCTGCAGGTTGCCGCCGACGCGGAACGTGTTGATCAGCGACTCGAAGTGGTCGTAGCGGACGCCGGCATTGATCGTCAGCCGGTCGAGCGTCCAGGTGTCCTGCACGTAGAAGCCGCGATCCGCCCGCACCGTGGTGTTCCAGCTCGTCGGGTAGTTGAGCGCATCGACTCCGTGCCGAGCCTCGCACGGCACCGACGGATCGGGGTCGCACGGCTGCGGCAGCCCGTTGTACGGGCGCATGTTCAGGTGGCCCAGCCGGTTGCGGGTGTCGCCGTCGTTGCCGAACGACCACTGCACACCCACCTTGAAGTTGTGCGAGCCGGTGACGTACGACAGCGCCGCGTTCGGGTAGCGCCGGTCGGACGGCGTGATCCAGATGTCGCCCCAGTAGTTGTTGGTCTGGATGCCGGTGCCGAGGTCGCCTATGACCGCGTTGGCGAACCACGGACCGGTCTGGTCGTAGCCGGCGTCCCAGTAGCAGGGGGTGGCGATGCAGGTCCGCAGGTTGCTCGGCGTCTCCGCCCGCAGGTTCGGCAGCGGGATGTTGTCCGGGAAGACTTCCCGCAGCGCCGACTCCGGCTGGCTGGCGATGAGCAGCCGCTCGTAGACCTGCGAGTAGCCCACCTCGAGCAGCGCGCGGCTGCTGATCGTCGACGTCCACTTGGCCTGGAACGTGTGGTAGTTGGCCTGGCCCGGGTCGCGGAAGCCGGCCGCCTGGATCGGCTCGCGGGTGGCCGAGAACTCGCGCTTCTTCCACTTGAAGATGCGGTCGAGGTACGCGCTCACCTTGTTGCGCTGCGAGACCTGCGACGTCAGGCGCAGCAGCGCGCTGCGGACGTGCTGCTCGGCGACGGCCCGCTCCGCGGACGCCACCGCCGGGTGGTCCCCGACGCACCCGATGCTCTTGTTCGGGTCGTCGCAGGTGATGGTGGCGCCGCGCTTGAAGTAGTCCTGGATGACCTCGGGGCCCACGTCGGTGCGCAGGGTCGGCTGGAACGCGCCCGCGAAGAGCTCGTCGACCGAGATGGCGCGGGCCGACGCGAAGTACCACAGCTTGTCCTGCAGTATCGGGCCGCCGATGGCCGGGTTGATGTCGTGGATGTTGGTGATGCCCTGGTTCGATTTCAGGCCGAGGTCCTGGATCTCCTGCGTGAAGTTGTCGGCCTGCCAGCCCTCGTTCAGCGTGAAGCCGACGTAGTTCGACCCGCTGAGCTGGTTGCCGCCGTCCTTCGGGATCATGTTCAGGCGCAGGCCGCCCGCCGCCACCTCGGCGTTGTTGCCGGAGGTGGTCATCGCCATCTCCTGGCTCAGGGCCTGGTTGTTGTAGTTCATGATCAGGCCGTCGCCCATCTGCGAGTTGACGATCATGCCGTCGACCTGCATGGTGGTGTGGCGCGGGGTGGCCCCGTGCACCGACATCCGGACCTGCTCCATCATCTGCGCCCCGCCGACGTCCGGCCGGGTCAGCCGCACGCCCTGCGCGAGGTAGCCGATGGACTGCGTGTTGCGCGGCGTCGGCAGCGCGTCGATGGTGTCGCGCTGCATGACCTCGGTCCGCGCCGCGCTCTGCACGTCGACGATGGGTGCCTCGCCGGAGACCGTGACGGTCTCCTCGAGGGCGCCGACCGACAGGGCGCCGTCGATGGTCACCGACGTCGACGCCGGCACCTCGATGCCTTCCTGGACGAAGGTGGAGAAGCCGGGCAGGGTCATGGTGACGTCGTAGGTGCCCGGCCGCAGGTCGATGATGGTGTAGCGGCCGGTGCCGTCGGTGATCGCGATGCGCGAGCCCTCGATCAGCACCGGACTGGAGGCTTCCACGGTGACGCCCGGCAGGACGCCGCCCGTGTTGTCGGTGACCTCGCCCGTGAGGGAGCTCTGGGCGAGGGCGGCGGCCGGCAGCAGCGCCGCGACCGCAGTTCCGACGAGTAACGATTTCACGAGTCGCATACGAGTCTGTCCTCCTCTGCCGTGCGGGCGCCGGCGGCATGCCGGCGGTCGAACGCACGCGAGCACCGAATTATAAAGCAATACTCGTGCCGTTGGAGGCGGGGTCGGCCGCGCCGGCGCCCTCCGCGGTTCCGAAGGCGTGTTTACGGCGCGTCCGCCGAGCGATTTCCGGTGGGCACACGGCCGACAGGGACGCTGGACGTTCGATTCCCCGGTGCTCGATCCACGAAATTGGATTCCGCGGGAAGCCCCGGATCGGGCTACGGTTGCGGTCCGCCGAGCGGCGCGCGGGACGGGCGTCCCTGCTCGTAGAGGGCGAGCACGCCCGCCAGGGCGCGGGCGGCCTCCGGGTATCCCGCCTGCTCCGCGGCGGCGATCGCCCGCCGCTGCCGCGCCGCCGCCTCCGCGTAGCGGCCCGCCTCCGCGAGGGCCAGCGCCACGGTTTCGTCCCGCGTGGGGTCGGGCGGCGCTCCGAGCAGCGGCTCGGCCAGGGCCAGGGCCCGGCGGCCGTCCCGCGCGCCGGGGTCCGGGGCGGCGGCGAGGACGCGGATGAGCAGATCGGTGAGGCCGGGATGTCCGGGGTGGATCACCCGTGCTTCGTCCAGGCGGTCGCGCGCCTCCCGGTAGCGGCCGAGCTGGACCAGCAGCAGCCCGCGCGCGAGCCAGGCGTCGGCGAAGCCCGGCGCGGTCCCGACCGCCCGGTCGAGCTCGGCCAGCGCCTCCTCCGGGCGTCCCGCGGCCCGATGGGCGTCGACCAGTCCGAGCCGCGCCTCCAGGTAATCGGGGTCGTGTTCGACGGCCGCGGTGAAGTGCGCGATGGCCTCGACCTGCCGGCCGCCCATGCTCGCCAGCGTTCCCAGGCCGGCATGCGCCCGCGCCTGGGTCGGGTCGAGACGCAGCGCCGCCTCGAACTGCCCGGCCGCGCCGCTCGTGTCGCCGGTGGCGAAGAGCGCGGCGCCGAGCTGCTGGCGCAACGACGCATCGTCGGGCGTCTCCGCGACTCCCGCGCGGAAGATCTCCACCGCCTCGGCCGGGCGGCCGTCCTGCATCGCCGCGACGCCGCGCGTCTCGTAGTTGCGCGGGCTCCGGAGCAGGCTCTCGTACGCCTGCATCAGCGGGTCCGGCGGCTCCGGCGGATCGCCGCCGCGCCGGCTCAGGTGCTCCTCCGCCCGGTCGGGATTCCCCGCTTCGCGGTACGCCGTCGCCAGGTCGTAGTGGATGTTCCAGGCCGGCGGCCCGATCGCCAGCGCCCGCTCCAGGTGCTCGATGGCCCGCGCCGTCTCGCTCCGCGCCAGCGCCGCCCGGCCGAGGCCCGCCAGCGCCGGGGCGGAGGCCGGGTCGATCGCCAGCGCCTGCTCGAAGCGCGGCTCGGCTTCTTCCGGACGGCCCGCGTCGAGATGCAGCTCGCCGAGCCGGACGAGGGCCGCGAGGTACGACGGATCGAGCGCGACGGCGCGTTCGAAGAACTCGACCGCGCGGGGCTGATCGCCGGTGGTCCGGTGGAGCTGGGCCAGGTAGTACGGCCAGCGCATCTCCCGCGGCGCGAGCGCCTGCGCGTGTCCGAACGCGGTCTCCGCCGCGTCGTAGAAGCGGGTGGCCATCAGGATCAGGCCGAGGTCGCCGTAGGCTGTCGCTCTCGCAGCGGCCGGCGCGCCGGCGTCCTCTGCCCGCCGGAGGACCTCGTGCCGCTGCCGGACCTGCGCCTGGACCGGCTCGGGGAGCCCGGAGAGGTCGGGCGCGACGAGCGGCGGCGGGGCCGTCGCAGCGGCGGCGCCGTCCGCCGGCGTGGATGACGAGGTCTCGTCCGCGGGCGCGCAACCGCCGCCCAGGGCCGGGAGGGCCGCCACGGAGGCCAGGGCGAACGCCGCGGCCGGGAACCGGTGCAGCATGCTGCTCATTGCGGTCGGCTTCCTCCCTGCGTCAGGGTCGTGTAGCGGTCGACCGGTACGTCCGTCCATTCCTCGACCCCGCCGTCCGGCCAGAACACGCGCACCAGCGAGACGCCGGCGGACTCGCCGAGGCCGACCAGCACGCGGGGATCGTTCGCGGACGCGAAGCTGCCGTCGGCGCGCGCCCTGCGCCAGAGCGTCGGGCCGTCCGGGCGGACCACGGCGACTCGCGCCCCGACCGCGTCACGCCGCGTCTCGGGATCGACCAGCCGCAGACCGAGCCAGTGGCGCCGGTTGCCGATCTGGTTCAGCAGCAGCCGGACGCGCCCGGCCGCGTTGGCCACCAGCACGTCGGTGTCGCCGTCGTTGTCGACGTCGCCGAACGCGGCCCCGCGGCTCACCTCCGACAGCTCGAACACGGCCCCGGCGCGGCCGGTCGCCGCCTCGAAGCCGGCCCCGCCGCGGTTGCGGAACACCTGGTTGCGCTGGTCCAGGGCGAACGGGTTGTCCGGCCCGAACGTCTCGAAGTTCAGGACGACGGCCCCGTTCACCGCGACCACGTCCAGCCAGCCGTCGTTGTCGACGTCGATCCAGGCGGTTCCGAAGCCGGTGTAGGGCAGGCTCGGCGCGCGGATGCCGAGCGGGGCGCTCCGGTCGCGGAACAGGCCGGCGCCGTCGTTGACGTACAGGGTGCTGCCCTGGCCGGACAGCTCGGTGACGAACAGGTCCTCGTCGCCGTCGTTGTCGAAGTCGCCGGCGTCGACCCCCATGTCGGCCTTGGCGTTGCCGCCCGCGCCCAGCGCCGCCCCTGCGGCCAGCGCCCGGTTGCGGAAGGCGCCGTCGCCCTGGTTCATCCACAACTGGTTCTCGCGCTGATCGTTGGCGACGAAGAGGTCGATCCAGCCGTCGCCGTCGAAGTCCGCGGTCGCGGAGCCGAGGGCCGGTCCGAACTCGCGCCCGAGCCCGGCCGCCGCCGTCGCGTCCTCGAAGGTGCCGTCTCCCCGGTTGCGGTAGAGGACGTCCGGGTGCGGCCGGCTCGTCTCCGGCGCGCAGTAGTCGGGCGCGCCGGCCCGGTCGTAGCACTGCGTGTGGCCGGCCAGCGCATAGCCGAGGTAATTGCCGACGAAGAGGTCGAGCCAGCCGTCGCGGTCGTAGTCGAAGAACGAAGCCGGAACCCCCCAGGCGGGATCGCCGGTGTCGCTGCGATCGGTGACGTCCTCGAAGGTGCCGTCTCCCTGGTTGCGGAGCATCCGGTTGCGGCCGAAGCGGGTCAGGTACAGGTCGACCCGGCCGTCGTTGTCGAAGTCGCCGGCCGCAACGCCCATCCCGTAGCCGCCCGCCGTGATCCCAGCCTCGCCGGTCACGTCGGTGAACCGGAGCCTGCGCTTGCCGTCCTGCGCGATCTCCAGATCGTTGCGGTAGAGGCGGTCGCCCGGCGGCTGATTCGCGGGCGCCGTCAGGAGCGGTTCGCCGTCCCCGAGCAGCTCCCCCTGCACGAGGTACACGTCGAGATCGCCGTCGTTGTCGTAGTCGAACAGGCCTGCTCCCGGCCCGGTCATCTCCGGCTGATAGAACCGGCCGGTCATCCCGTTGAAGTGGACGAAGTCCAGGCCGGTCTCGGCCGCCCGGTCCACGAACCACTCCACGTCGGGCTCTGCCGGCGGGACGGATTCCGCGTCCGGTGCGGGAGGCGCTACGGGACCGCAGGCGGCGACCCACGCGGCCAGCACCGGTCCGCACGCTGCTCTGCCGGCGGTCGGACGCATCAGCGCAGCATGCGCGCGGCCTCGCGCGCATAGTAGGTGATGACGATGTCCGCCCCGGCGCGCGCGATCGCGGTCAGCGCCTCGCGCATCGCCCGGTCCTCGTCCAGCCAGCCGTTGCGGGCGGCCGCCTTGAGCATGGCGTACTCGCCGCTGACGTGGTACGCCGCGGTCGGACAGCCGAACTCCTCCTTGACCCGCGCGATGACGTCCAGGTAGTGCAGCGCCGGCTTCACCATGACGACGTCGGCGCCCTCCTCGAGGTCGAGCGCCACCTCGCGCAGCGCCTCCTCGACGTTGGCGGGATCCATCTGGTGGGTGCGCCGGTCGCCGAACGCGGGGGCAGAGTCGGCCGCGTCGCGGAACGGCCCGTAGTAGGCCGAGCAGTACTTCGCGGCGTAGCTCATTATCGCGACGTCCTCGAAGCGCGCGGCGTCGAGCGCCTCGCGGATCGCGCCGACCCGCCCGTCCATCATATCGGAGGGGGCGATCACGTCGGCGCCCGCCTCGGCGTGCGAGACGGCCACGCGGGCGAGCCGGCCGACGGTGGCGTCGTTGACGATGACGTCCCCGTCGACGACGCCGCAATGACCGTGCGACGTGTACTCGCACAGGCAGACGTCGGTCACGACGAGCATGCCGGGCGTTTCCTGCTTGATCGCCCGGATTGCGGCCTGCACCGGCGCCGCCGCATCGTCCGCGGCGCTGCCGACGTCGTCCTTGTCCTCGTGGCGGGGCAGGCCGAACAGCAGGACCGACCGCACGCCGTCGCGGGCGGCGGCGGCCGTCTCGGCGACCGCCCGATCGACCGACAGCTGGTGGACGCCCGGCATCGACGGCACCTCGCGGCGCACCCCCTCGCCCTCGCAGACGAACAGGGGGTAGACGAACGCGTCGGGGGAGAGGCGCGTCTCGCGCACCAGGCCGCGGATGGCGGCGGAGCGGCGCAGGCGCCGAGGGCGCCGCCGCAGGTCCAGTGTTTCTCCGGACGCCGGCTTCCGCGCGGCGCCCGCGGGTGAGAGCGGGGCGGTGGTCATGGCACGGTTCCGGATTTCAGGCGGAACGGGCCGCCGGCGTTTCCCGCGAAGTGGTCCGCGAGCGCCTGGGCGAGCGCCTGCGTAGTGTAGGTCGACGGCGTGATCGTCGTCTCCACGCCGAGCCGCCGTGCGGCCCCGGCGGTGACCGGACCGATCGACGCCACGACGGTCGAGCGCAGCAGCTCGACGGTCTGCGCCGCGCCGAGCGATTGCACGACGCTGCGGACCGCGGACGCGCTGGTGAACGTCACCGCGTCGATCTTCCGCTGCCGGAGCATCTCGTGCACGGCGGCGCCGGGCCACGCCGCCGCGGCCACGGTGCGGTAGGCGGTCACCTCGGTCACGTCGGCGCCCGCTGCCCGCAACGCGTCCGGCAGCGCCGGCCGGGCGATGTCGGCCCGCGGCAGCAGGATGCGCGTCCCGCTCAGATCGCGCCCGGCCCGAAGCGCCGCGCTCACCCCGGCGCCCCGATGATCGGACGGCGCGAGGTCCACCGTCAGCCCGTACCGCGCGATCCGGGCCCCGGTCGCCGGACCGATGGCGCAGATCCGAACCCCCGGCAGCGTTCCCCCGCCGCCGGCGGCCAGGCGCTTCAGGAAGGCGTCGACGGCGTTGGCCGACGTGAACACGATCCAGGCGAACGAGGCGGCGGCGGCGCAGGCGTCGTCCAGCGGTCGCGCGTCGTCCGGCGGGACGATCCGGATTGCCGGCGCCTCGATCGGCTCGGCCCCCAGGGCGGCGAGCCGATCGGCGAGCTCGGGCGCCTGCGCGCGCGGGCGCGTCACCAGGATCCGTTTCCCGGCCAGCGGCCGCGCCCGGGAGGCCGTCACGCCCGCGCCGCCTCCAGCAACGGCCCCGCGCCGGCGGCCAGCAGTCCGGCCGCCACCTCCGCGCCGAGGGCGGCGGGAGCCTCCATCGACCCGCACGCCTCGCGGCGCACCAGCCTCGCGCCGTCCCGAGAGGCGACGACGCTGCGCAGGAGCAGGTCGTCCCCGGCGACGGTCGTCACCGCCCCCAAGGGCACCTGGCAGTCCGCGCCGAGGGCGGTGACGAGCGCGCGTTCGGCCTCCAGGGCGGCGGAGGCGCCGCTGTCGGCGATTGCGGCCAGCAGATCGCGCATCTCTTCGTCCCCGCTGCGGTATTCGGCGCAGACGATGCCCTGTCCCGGAGCCGGAACGCAGAGGTCGAAAGGCAGCCGGACCGCGATGCGCGGGGCCAGGTTCAGCCGCACCAGTCCGGCCGCGGCCAGCACCAGGAGGTCGAAGCCGCCGGCCTCGAGCCTGTCCAGCCGCGTGCCGACGTTGCCGCGGACCGGTGCGACGTCGAGATGCGGCCAGGCGTGACGGAGCTGCGCGGTCCGCCGTACGCTGCCGGTGCCGACCCGCGGCGCCCGGTCGGGCGCGAAGAGCGCGTCCGGATCGGCGGCGGGACGTGCGCACGACCGCGGCGCGACCACCGCGTCGCGCGCGTCCTCGCGCGGCAGCACCGCGCGTACGCTCAATCCCGCAAGACGCTCGGCCGGCAGGTCCTTGGCGCTGTGCACCGCGAGATCGACCCGCCTTTCGACGAGGGCCTCCTCGATCTCCTTGACGAACAGCCGCTTGCCCCCGGCGCTGGAAATCGGCTTGCGGTCCAGCCGGTCGCCGCTCGTCCGGATGGGCACCAGCTCCGCCGCCGGCGCGCCGGCCCGCACGAGCGCGGCGGCCACCGCCTCCGCCTGCCAGCGGGCGAGGGGGCTGCCGCGCGTGCCGATGCGCGGCCGTCTCACCGGTTCCTCGGAGCCGCGGGTCGTCCCACGGTACCGGCGGCGGCGCGATCTCCGGACGTGCGCCGCCGCTCTTCCGCCGCCTCGTCTTCGTCCAGTCCGAACAGCCGGCTGAGCGTATCGGCGTCAGCGGCGACCGCGTCCTCGTCCGGCGCCGCCTTGAGCTGCTGGGTCGGCGACGACAGCAGCTTCTCGACCAGCAGCCGCGTGACCTCTTCGACACGCGCCTTCGCGGCCGGCGACAGCGAGGCCAGCTTCGGCGCGAGCCGCTCCAGCTCCTGTTGCCGCGTCTGCTCGAAGTGCTTCCGCAGCGCGACCACCGTGGGGACGGCCCCGCGCGAGCGGAGCCAGCGCATGAAGCCGTCGACTTCCTCGCGCACCATCAGCTCCGCCCGGTCCACCTGGGCTTGGCGGCGTGCGAGGTTCTCCCGCACGATGGACTGCAGATCGTCGATGTTGTAGAGGAAGACCTGCTCGACCTTGCTGGCGGCCGGTTCCACGTCGCGCGGCAGGCCGATGTCGATCATGAACAGCGGCCGATCGCGCCGGGGCCGCATCGCCTCGGCCACCTGCGCGCGGGTGAGCAGCCAGCGGGGTGCGCCGGTGGCGGTGAGGACGATGTCCGTGGTCGTCAGCTCGGCGGTGATCTCCTGCCACGGCACCGCCACGCCGTCGACCCGGGCCGCGAGGGCCGTGGCGCGGGCGGCGCTCCGGTTGGCGACGCCGATCCGCCCGACCTTCCGGGAGCGCAGGTGCGTGGCCGTGAGCTCGGCCATCTCGCCCGCCCCGACGACCAGCGCCCGCCGGCCCGCCAGCTCGCCGAAGATCTTGCGCGCCAGCGAGATCGCGGCGTAGCTGACCGAGACGGCGCCTTCTCCCAGCCCGGTCTCGCTCCGGACCCGCTTGCCGACCGTGAACGACGTATGGAACAGCCGGTTCAACGCCGCCCCGGTGAATCCGCGTTCCGAGGCGACGGCGAACGCGTCCTTGACCTGTCCGAGGATCTGCGGCTCGCCCACCACCAGCGAATCGAGTCCGGCGACCACCCGGAACAGGTGCCGGGCGGCGTCCGCGCCCTGGCGGCGGTACAGGTGCGGGGCCAGCTCCGGCTCCGGCACGTCGTGAAACGCGCTCATGAACACGGCCAGCGTCTCGGCCACCGGCCAGGGAGCCTCGGAGTGCGTGTAGATCTCCGCGCGGTTGCAGGTGGAGAGCACCACGACCTCGGCGAGGCCCGTGACGTCCGCGATTTCCTCCAGCGCCTCCGGAATGCCGCGCCGGGCGAAGTCGATGCGCTCGCGCAGTTCGACCGGTGCGCTGTGGTGGCTCGCCCCGAGCAGAAACAGATGCATGCCGTGTCCGGCGTTCGCGCCGGTGATGCTCCTCTACGGCGCAGACACCTGGTAGAAATTGTGGCTGCTGGTGCCGAAGTACCCTATCGGCACGAAGTTCAGCATCAGGATCGCGAACCCGACCGTCGACAGCCAGGCCGCGCGGCGTCCTCCCCAGCCGAACGCGCGGCGGGCGTAAAGCGAGAACGTGTACACCAGCCAGCACAGCAGCACCGTGAAGATCTTCGGATCGAAGAGCGACATCGCCTGCACCCGCGGATCGGCGGCGCCCGGCTGCACCTGGATGAGCCAGATCGCGCCGACCGCGAGGCCGAGCGTGAGGAACACCCAGCCGAACGTCACCGCCCGGCCGTTCATCCCGTCGAGCACCTGCAGGGACGGCAGGCGGGCGTAGAAGACGCCGAGGTGCTTGGCCTTGAGTTCCTTGAAGAGGAGGACGTAGGTGATGCTGATCACGCACGCCAGGGCGAAGGTGGCGTAGGCTACGAGCAGCGAGAACACGTGAATTTCGAACCAGCGGCTCTCGAGCACCGGCGGCCGCTCCGCCACGCTGTTGCCGATGGCGGGAATCAACTGCAGGACGACCATCAGCGGTACGATGAAGATGCCCATGGCCCGTTCGTCCGTCGTCATCTCGGTGTAGAGATAGGCGAGGGCGAGGACCCACACGAACGCCGAGATCGCGCCGGTGGTGCCGACCAGCGGGACGTGGCCGACCTGCATCGTCTGCATCCCGATGATGAACGTGTGCACGAGCGCCCCGAACACCAGCGACACGGTGGCGAGGCGTCCGGAGGAGGGGCTGCGCGTCCCGAAATGGACGGCGTAGGCGATCCCCGACACGAGATAGAGCGCGAGCGGCGTGGCGTTCATGGGCGCTCTCCAGGGGGGCGGCGCTTCAGCCGCGCGGGGCGTAGTAACCCTGCTTCGTCCGCGCCGAGACGGCGTCGCGGTCGACCCGTACGATCACCCGCCGCCACCGGCCGTTCCGGAGCGGGTTCGCGGAGATGTAGCCGACGGAGTACTGACTGGAGAGCTCGTCCGAAATCCGCCGGTAGATCTCCGGCAGCTCCTCGATCCGTTCCGGGAAGAACGCGCGCCCGCCGGTTTCCTGCGCCAGTTGCCGCAGCACGAAGTCCGCCTCGCGGAATCCGGTGCGCGAGCGGCTCTCCTCGGACTGCAGGCCGATGCAGAAGATGGCGGTGTTCGAGCGCTTCGACAGCTCCAGGACCTCGTCGAAGCTGACGAGGCTCGACGTATCTTCGCCGTCCGACAGCACGATGATCGCCTCGCGCCGCAGGTCGGCCTGCCGGAGCGGCGCCCTCGCGAGCTCCCGCAGCGCGATGTAGATCGCGTTGTAGAGGGAGGTCGACCCGCCGGCCGCGGTCCGCTGGATGGCGCGCTCGAGCTGCTCCACGTCGTTCGTGAACGGCTGCAGGATGTTGACGCGGCTGTCGAAGTCGACGATTTCGGCCAGGTCCTCGGGACGCAGCCGCTGCGCGAATCCGATGGCCGCCTCCTGCGCCGTGGTCATCTTCTCGTCCATGCTCGCGCTGGTGTCGATGAGCAGCGCGAGCGCAATCGGCAACTGCGTCTTCGTGAAGAAGTTGATCTCCTGCCGGACGCCGTCCTCGTAGATCTCGAAGTGGGATTCCTCGAGGTCGGTGACGAAGCGGCCGTCGCGGTCGGTGACCGTCACGTTGAGGGAGACGACGTCGACCCCGGCGCGGAACGACGGCGCCTGCGCCGGCGTGTCGGGCGGCTGGGCTCCCGCCGCGCCCATCCGGAGGATGCAGGCGGCGGCGGTGATGGCGGCTGCGGCGGCTGCGGCGCGGCGAGTCATGTCGGTTTCCGTGCCGGCTCCGGACTACCGGGGCCGGCGGTTACGGGTTCTGGCGGCTCCCGAGCAGGATCCCGCGCGCCGTGAGTCCGGGCCGGTCGACGGCGACCCTGACCTCCTCGGGCGGGACGAGCGTGTCCGGCCGTGAATAGGCGACGAGGTACTGGTTGCGGAGCTCGGCGACGAGATCCCGCATCGCCTGCTCGAAGGCCGAGCTCGCGAGCAGATCCCGGTGGCGTCCGCCCGTGTCCGCGGTGCCGCGGGCCAGGACGAGATCGCGCTCGAACCGCTGCTGGCGAGGGTCCAGGCCGCCCGCGAAGCCGCCGGCCGGCTGTCCGATGCCGAACGCCGTGCGGCGCGGCTCCACGGACAGCGTGTAGACGGCGGCTCCGCTCTCGTCGATGCGTTCCAGCACTTCCCGGCTCCGGCGGTTGCTGTAGTCGATGCCCTCCGTCGTCACCGCGACCATGACCGGGCGGTCGGCGCCGCGCCGGGTGAATCCCTCCGCGACCTCGTACATGGCGTCCAGCATGTACGCCGCCTGGCCGGACTGCGGGAAGACCCGGTCGATGCCGCTCCGCAGCCGTTCCGGGTCACTGGTCGTCTCGACGAGAATACGGGGCGGTCCCCCGAAGGAGACGAGCGTGATCCGGTTGTCTCCGTGCAGGCCGTCGACCAGTGCCGACAGCCCGCGGCGGAAATCGGACGTCACGCGCACCGCGGCTTCGCTCGTGTCGATCAGGACGGCGATCTGCCGCCCCCCGCCGGCCGGGTCGACGCGCAGGACCTCGCGTGCGGCGCCGTCCTCGCGGATCTCGAAGTCGGCCGCCTCGAGGCCGGTTACCGGCGCGCCGTCGTCATCGACCACCGAGACGATCATGCTTCGCTCGACGGACTGGGCGTCGGCGCCCGCGCCGCCCGCGAGCGAGGCCGCGAGCGCGAGCAGGAGCGTTCCGCAGGCGTGCCGCAAGGGTAAAACCTCCACCCGCCAGTATAGGTTCCGTTTTCCGGCCCCGTCAAGGCCGTCGTGGCGCGGAAAACCCTGTAAACGCGGGGGTTGCACGCCGATTTCGCGGGTTTCCGCGGCGTACCGCGGGGCGTTCTTGACAGCCCCCCGGGCTCATGCAATAATCCGCCCGGTTTTGGCCCGCACGTCGCGCCCTTGCACCGGTCCGTAAGGTTCCGCCGTGTTGCCTCGTGTTCCTGAGATGAGCCGGGGAGAGCCGGGACCGGCGGCGCGTGGAAGGGGTCGCGACGACGATGCTGGACGCCTACATCCCCGTCTTCCTGTTCATCCTGGTGGCCATCGGCTTCGCCATCTTCACGCTGATGGTGTCCCAGGCGGTCCATTCGAAGCGCTACAACCGCGTCAAGTTCGAGCCGTACGAGTGCGGGATCGAGCCGGAGACCGACGCCCGGGACCGGTACAGCGTGCGGTACTACCTGGTCGCGATGCTCTTCGTGATCTTCGACGTCGAGACGGTCTTCATGTTTCCGTGGGCCGTCGTCATGGACGAGCTGGCGCTGTTCGGCCTGATCGAGATGCTGGTGTTCCTGTTCATCCTGGTGGTCGGCTACGTCTACGCGTGGCGCAAGGGCGCGCTGGACTGGACCTAGCCCGGTGAGGGTTGTTGGGCGGCAAGCGGAGCCGCAGGCGGCGATTGATTGACGGGCTGGGACGAGGCTGGATCCGGGCATGGCGGACGAAACCAGGTCGCAGAAGGAGCAGTCGGGGCAGGGCGCCGCGGCGCCGCCGCCGCCCGAGACCGGCGGAAAAAAGAAGCCGGCAGCGGCAGCCAGGCCCGAACCCGCGGCCAGGAAGTCCGCCGGAGCCGGGAAGCCCGCTACGGCCAGGAAGTCTGCCGGAGCAAAGAAGCCCGCTACGGCCGGGAAGCCTGCCGCGGTCAAGCCCGGGGCGGCAGCCAGGCCCCGGCCCAAGCCGAAGCCGAAGGCGCCGCCGGAGCCGCCCAAGGCGCCCGAAGATCAGGCTCCTCCCGACGGCGCGGAGCTTCCCGCGATGGTGACCGCCGTCCAGAACGGCGCCGCGGGCGCGGTCCGGCAGGTTTCCTTCTGGGTCGGAGACTGGACGATCATCGTCGCCGCGGATCGGCTGCTCGACGTCATGCGGTTCCTCAAGGACGACGCGGCGACGGCGTTCGACTACTGCTCCGACGTGACCGCCGCCGACTGGCCGCCGCGCGAGAAGCGGTTCGACGTGGTCTACTGCCTGTACTCGACCCGGCTCCGGCACCGGCTCCGCGTGAAAGTGCGGGTGGGCGAGGAGGATCCGGTCGAGTCGGTGACGCGGATCTGGCCGGCCGCCGACTGGCTGGAGCGCGAGGTGTTCGATCAGTTCGGCGTGAACATCGTCAATCACCCCGACCTGCGCCGGATCATGATGCCGGAGCAGTGGCAGGGGCATCCGCAACGCAAGGACTATCCGCTGGAAGGCCCCGGCGAGCTCCTGATGGAGAATCCGCAGGACTGGCTCCGCGTGCGCAATCTCCCGGACGAAGCCGGCGCCGCGGCCGACACCGAGATCGAGTAAGACCGCCGGGACCGAACAGACCGCAGGATCCGAACCGATGACCCTCGAAGCTCCCCGCGCCGGCGCGACGCAGTTCGACACGGACGAGCTGGTCATCAACATGGGTCCGCAGCACCCGAGCACCCACGGGGTGCTGCGCGTCGTGCTCAAGCTCGACGGCGAGCGGGTGATCGACGCCGACTGCGTCATCGGCTACATCCACCGCGGCATCGAGAAGCTCTCGGAGAACCGGGACTGGACCCAGATCATCCTGCTGACCGACCGGATGGACTACGTCGCCGCCGCGACGAACAACCTCGGGTACTGCCAGACCGTCGAGAAGCTGATGCAGATCGAGGTGCCGCGGCGGGCCCGCTACATCCGCACGGTGCTCGCGGAGCTGCAGCGGATCGCCAGCCACTGCCTGTGGCTCGGCACCCACGCGATGGACATCGGCGCGATGACGGTGCTGCTCTACGCGTTCCGGGAGCGCGAGTTCGTGCTCGACCTGTTCGAGGAGTTCTGCGGTGCGCGGCTGACCTACAACTCGATGCGCATCGGGGGGCTGCCGCTCGACATCCCGCCCGGCTGGGACAGGAAGGTGCTGTCGTTCTGCGACCTGATGGAAGGCAAGCTGAACGACTACGAGACGCTCCTGACCAACAACCGCATCTGGCTCAAGCGCACGCGCGGCATCGGCGTCATCAGCGGGGAAGAGGCGATCGGTCTCGGGCTGTGCGGCCCGCCCCTGCGCGGGTCCGGCGTGCCGCGCGACGTGCGCAAGGACGAGCCGTACGCCGCCTACGACGAAATGGAGTTCAACGTCCCGCTGGGCACCCGCGGCGACACCTACGACCGCTATCTCATCCGGATGGACGAGTTCCGCGAGTCGATCCGGATCGTCCGGCAGGCGTTGGAAGGTCTGCCGGAAGGTCCGATCATGGGCAAGGTGCCGCGTCTCATCAAGCCGCCGGCCGGCGAGACGTATCACGCCATCGAGTCGCCGAAGGGCGAGCTCGGCTACTTCATCGTCAGCGACGGGAAGTCGACCAACCCGTACCGGTTCCGCGTCCGCCCGCCGTCGTTCTGCAACCTGCAGGGCCTGAAGCGGCTCGTGACGGGACACTTGGTGGCCGACGTGGTCGCGCTGATCGGCACGATCGACATCGTGCTCGGCGAGGTGGATCGCTAGGCCATGCTGGAGACCGTCGTCGTCCCGCTGCTGAAGATCGCGGTGCTGCTGAACGCGGTGCTGGTGGCGGTGACCTTCCTGGTGCTGATGGAACGGAAGGTGATCGCGTGGGCGCAGTCGCGCCTGGGTCCGATGCGCGTCGGGCCGTACGGCATCCTGCAGGCGATCGCGGACCCGATCAAGCTGATCCTCAAGGAGGACATCACCCCCGCGAAGGCGGACAAGTACGTCTTCACCCTGGCGCCGATCATGAGCCTGGTGCCGGCCCTGGTGGTGTTCGCGGTGGTGCCGTTCGGGCCGGACCCGCTCTACTACGTCGCCGACATCAACGTCGGCCTCCTGTTCATCATCTCGGTGACCTCGATCGGCGTCTACGGCATCATCCTCGGCGGCTGGGCCTCGAACAGCAAGTACCCGCTGCTGGCCAGCCTGCGCGCGTCCGCGCAGCTCATCAGCTACGAAATCGCGGTCACGATGACGCTGGTCAGCGTGATCCTGACCACCGGCACGCTCAGCCTGGTCGGCATCGTGGAGGCGCAGCGGGAGGGCGGCCTCTGGTTCGCGTTCGTGCAGCCGGTGGCCCTGATGCTGGTCTTCATCGGGGGGCTGGCCGAGACCAACCGGGCGCCGTTCGACCTGCCGGAGGCGGAGACGGAGCTGACCGGCGGGTTCCACACGGAGTACAGCGGGATGCGGTTCTCGCTGTTCTTCCTCGCCGAGTACGCCAACATGATCGTCATCTCGGCGGTCGTCGTGATCATGTTCTTCGGGGGCTGGCTGGCGCCGTTCCCGAACGTGCCGGCGCTCGCGTTCCTCGGCCTCGTCCCGGCCTGGATCTGGTTCATCGGCAAGATCTTCCTGTTCCTCTACGTGTTCATCTGGATCCGCGCCACCCTGCCGCGCTATCGCTACGACCAGTTGATGGGGCTCGGGTGGAAGGTGCTCATCCCGGTCGCGATCGGCAATCTGGTGGTGACCGGCATCCTGAAGGTGGCCCTGTAGCCGCGCGGGCACGACCGAATGGCCGAAGCGATTGTGTTCTGGACGCTCGCGGTACTGATTCTCGGGCTGGGGATCATGGTGATCTCGGCCCGGAGCGCGGTGCACAGCGTACTCTTCCTGGTGGTGAACTTCCTGCTCGTGGCGGTGCTCTACGTCACCCTGAACGCGGAGTTCGTCGCCGTCATCCAGGTGCTGGTGTACGCGGGCGGCATCGTCGTCCTGTACCTGTTCGTGGTCATGCTCGTGAACCTGAAGAAGGCGCCCGAGCGCTACGCCGACCCGCGGCGCGTCGCCCGCACCGGCCTGATTCTCGCCGGCGTGGTGCTCGGCGAGGTCATCTTCATCGGGGTCTACTCCGCCGCGAGCGGCGACGACCGGACCGCCACCGCGGCCCTCGGCGCCGCCGACACGCCGTTCGCCGACTGCGGGGCGGGGTCGCTCGTGAGCTGCAACACCGAGCAGCTCGGCTGGGTGTTGTACACGAGCTATCTGATTCCGTTCGAGGTGGCCTCGATGCTGCTGCTGGTGGCGATGATCGGGGCCATCGTTCTGGCCAAGCGGCACTTGTAGAGGGAAGCGCGTGCTCGAGATCACCCCGTTGCACTACAGCATGCTGTCGGCCGGGCTCTTCATGATCGGCGTGATCGGCGTCCTCGTGCGCCGCAACGTGATCATCATCTTCATGTCGATCGAGCTCATTCTGAACGCGGTCAACATCAACCTGATCGCGCTGTCCGATCAGCTCCGGGATCTCGCCGGACAGGTGTTCGTGGTCTTCGTGATCGCGGTGGCGGCGGCCGAGGCGGCCGTCGGGCTGGGCATCATCATCGCCTTCTACCGCAACAAGGAGACGGTGAACATCGACGAGATCCAGATCATGCGCTGGTGAGCCTGCTCTCATGGAATCAATCTGGCTGATCCCGCTCCTGCCCGGCATCGGCGCGGCCCTCAACGGGCTGGTGGGGATTCGCTTCTTCGGCAAGCGATTCGCCGGCGTGCTGGCCTCGTTCATGATGGGCTGGGCCCTGTGGCTCAGCTTCTGGGCGTTCGTGGAGCTGCTCGGGACGGAAGAGCGCTTCCACCAGGTGACGGTGGCGGACTGGATCCCGCCGATTCCGCTGCAGACCGCCGACGGCATCGGCTCGTTCGCGGTGGACTGGTCGTTCACGCTGGATCCGCTGTCGGGGATGATGGCGCTCATCGTCACCGGCATCGGGTTCCTGATCCACGTCTACTCGATCGGCTACATCGAGCACGAGCCGCGGGGCGGCGTCGCCCGCTTCTTCTGCTACCTGAACCTGTTCTGCTTCTTCATGCTCATCCTCGTCCTGGGGAGCAACTTCCTGGTCATGTTCGTCGGCTGGGAGGGCGTCGGCCTCTGCTCGTACCTGCTGATCGGCTACTGGTATCACAAGCAGAGCGCGTCGGACGCGGGGAAGAAGGCGTTCATCGTCAACCGCATCGGCGACTGGGGCTTCGTCCTCGGCGTCTTCCTGGTGTTCTTCACGTTCGGCACCCTCGACTTCCGCGCCGTGGCGGAGGCCGCGTCGCAGATGCCGGTGGAGACCGCCGCCGTCGGCTTCGGCGTCGTCTCGGCCATCTGCCTCCTGCTGTTCATCGGGGCGACCGGGAAGAGCGCCCAGATCCCGCTCTACGTCTGGCTGCCGGACGCCATGGAGGGCCCCACCCCGGTGTCGGCCCTGATCCATGCGGCGACGATGGTGACGGCCGGGGTCTACATGGTGTGCCGGAACGCGGTGCTGTTCACGCACGCGCCGATGGTGATGGAGATCGTGGCGGTGGTCGGGGTCCTGACCGCGCTGGTCGCGGCGACCATCGGCCTCGTGCAGACCGACATCAAGCGGGTGCTGGCGTACTCGACGGTGTCGCAGCTCGGTTACATGTTTCTCGCGACCGGCGTCGGGGCGTTCGCGGCGGCGGCGTTCCATCTGATGACGCACGCCTTCTTCAAGGCCCTGCTGTTCCTCGGGAGCGGCTCGGTCATCCACGGGATGAACGAGGAGCAGGACATGCGCCGTATGGGCGGGTTGCGGCAGTACATGCCGGTGACCGCGCTCACGATGGCGATCGGCGCGGTGGCGATCGCCGGCATTCCGCCGTTCTCCGGTTTCTTCAGCAAGGACGAGATCCTGTTCCGCACGTTCCTGTACCACGGCGCGTTCGTGCCGGACCGCCTGCTGTGGATCCTGGGCGTCGTGACCGCGGGGCTGACCGCGTTCTACATGTTCCGGCTCATCAACATGACGTTCTTCGGCGCCTACCGCGGTCCGGCATGGGGGCACGGCGCCGAGGGGCACGGTAACGACGCCGACGAGCACGGGCGCGATGACGAGGGGCACGGTCATGCGTGGCACGGCCCGCACGAGTCGACCCGCTGGATGACGATCCCGCTCGTGGTGCTCGCCGGCGGCGCGATCGTCGCCGGGTTCGTGGGCGTGCCGATCGCATTCGAGGCGCTGTGGCCGTGGACGGCGGCGATCGAGCACTTTCTGGAGCCGAGCTTCGTGGTGGAGGGCGCGCATGCCGCCGAGGAAGCCCATCACATTTCGATCCTGGCGGAGCTCGGCCTGATGGCGTTGTCCGTGCTGATCGCGCTGGGCGGCATCTGGTTCGCCTACCGGAACTACGTCGAGCGCCCCGAGGCGGCCGAGCGGATGGCGGCGACCTTCGCCGGCCCCCACCGCGTGCTGGCCAACAAGTACTACGTGGACGAGCTGTACGACGCGACGGTGGTGCGGGGCACGATGGGAAGCGCCGGCGGCCTGTGGACGGTCGACCGCCGGGTGGTGGACGGGGCCGTCAACGGGACCGGCTGGACGACCATCGCGGCGTCCTGGGTGTCGCACGTCCTCGACAAGTACGTCGTCGACGGTCTCGTCAACCTGACCGCCCGGATCTGCGGCGAGGCCAGCTACGTGTTCCGCCGGGCGCAGACCGGCCTGATTCAGAACTACGCGTTCGTCACGCTGCTCGGCGTGTTCGCGCTCGTGACCTGGTTCCTCGTCGCCCGGTAATCGGACACTGTCATGAGTAATGACTCGAGCCTGCTGTCGTTGATTCTGTTCACGCCGCTCGTCGGCGCGCTCGTGCTGCTGTTCGTGCCGAAGCGGCGGGAAGACGTGATCCGCTGGATCGCCAACGTCACCGTCTTCATCGGCTTCCTGGTGTCGCTGCCGCTCTGGTTCCACTACGACACCGCGAATCCGGACTTTCAGTTCGTGGAGCGGCTGCCGTGGATCCCGTCGATCGGCGCGGAGTACTTCCTGGGGGTCGACGGCTTCAGCGTGCTGCTGATCCTGCTGACCACGCTGATGGGCGTCATCGGGGTGCTGTCGTCGTGGACCGCGATCACGACGCGCGTCAAGGAGTACTACATCTTCCTGCTGACGCTCCAGACCGGGATGCTCGGCGCGTTCGTTTCGCTCGACTTCCTGCTGTTCTTCCTGTTCTGGGAAGTGATGCTGGTGCCGATGTACTTCCTCATCGGCATCTGGGGCAGCGACAACCGGCTGTACTCCGCGATCAAGTTCTTCCTGTTCACCCTGGTCGGCAGCGTCGTCATGCTGCTCGGCATCCTCGCCGTCTACTTCTACAACTACGACGTGACCGGGGTGTACACGTTCGACGTCACGCAGTTCCACCAGTTGGACATCCCGTTCAACATGCAGTGGTGGATTTTCCTGGCGTTCTTCCTGGGCTTCGCGGTCAAGGTGCCGATGTTCCCGTTCCACACCTGGCTGCCGGACGCCCACACCGACGCGCCGACCGCGGGCTCCGTCATCCTGGCCGCCGTCCTGCTGAAGATGGGGACCTACGGCTTCATCCGCTTCAGCCTGCCGATCCTGCCGGAGGCGACGACCGCGTTCGTGCCCCTGGTCGCGGCCCTGTCGATCATCGGCATCGTCTACGGCGCGCTGGTGGCGATGGCGCAGCGGGACTGGAAGCGCCTCGTCGCCTACTCCAGCGTCAGCCACATGGGAATGGTGATGCTGGGCATGTTCGCGCTGACGCCGGTCGGCATCACCGGCAGCATCGTGCAGCAACTCAACCACGGCATTTCCACCGGCGCCCTCTTCCTGATCGTCGGCATCGTGTACGAGCGCCGGCACACCCGGCTCATCTCCGAGTACGGCGGGCTGTCGAAGGTGATGCCGGTCTACGCCGCGGTCTTCCTCATCATGACGATGTCGTCGATCGGACTGCCGACCCTGAACGGGTTCATCGGCGAGATCCTGATCCTGCAGGGCGTCTTCGTGGTCCAGAAGACGTGGGCGTTCTTCGCGGCGTCCGGCATCGTGCTCGGCGCCGCCTACATGCTCTGGCTCTACCAGCGCACGATGTTCGGCACCGTGACCAACCCGAAGAACGAGAACCTCCCGGACCTCAGCATGCGGGAGTTCGTCACGTTCGCTCCGCTGCTGCTCCTGGCGGTATGGATCGGGCTCTATCCGAAGCCGTTCCTCGACCGGCTGGAGACCTCGGTGGACAGGGTCATGATGCGCGTCAACGCCGACTACACGCCGCGCTTCGCGGCGGTGGTCGATGCCGGCGCCCCGGCGGGCGCCGACGAGGCGTCGACGGCGCCCGCCGGGGCCATGGTCGCCGCGAACGGCGGCGCGGGGGCCCCGGTCGTGATCGATATCGAGGCCCCGGTACGAGGCGGCGGACGCCAGGTCGTGGCGGGGAACTGAGATGCCTGCCGGGTTCACCGCCGCCGACTTCTACTACCTGCTGCCCGAGCTGCTGCTGACGGGCGGGGCGCTGCTCGTCCTGGTGGTCGACGTCCTGCTGCCGCGGCGCGACTGGGCGACGTTCGGCATGACCCTGCTCACGCTGGCCGTGACCGGCGCGGCGGTCATCGGGTTCACCGGCGTCGACACGACCATATCGGCCGGGCTGCTGGCGATCGACGGCTTCGCGACGTTCTTCAAGGTGATAGTCATCGTGTCGGCGCTGCTGACGGTGCTGATGTCGCCGGCGTACCTGCGCGTCGAAACGGTCCGCCCCGGGGAGTACTACTTCCTCATCCTGTGCGCGACGCTCGGCATGCTGTTCATGGCGAGCGGCGTCGACCTGATCACGTTGTTCATCGGCCTCGAGACGATGGCCATCTCGTTCTACATCCTGGCCGGGTACCTCAAGCCGAACCAGCGGTCGAACGAGGCCTCGGTCAAGTACTTCCTCCTCGGCGCGTTCTCGCTCGGGATCCTGCTCTACGGCATGTCGCTGTTCTACGGCGCCACCGGCACCACCAGCCTCGCCGGCATCGCCGAGGCGCTGGCCGGCGGCGAGTCGACGCTGATCCTCTCGCTGGGGCTCGTGCTGCTGATCGCCGGGATGGGATTCAAGATCGCCGCGGTGCCGTTCCACATGTGGGCCCCGGACGTGTACGAGGGAGCGCCCACGCCGGTGACCGCCTACCTGTCGGTCGGCTCGAAGGCCGCCTCCTTCGCCATGATCCTGCGGATCTTCATCGAGGGGCTGCCGAGTCTCTTCGCCGACTGGCAGGTGCTGTTCTGGGTGCTGGCCGCGGTCACCATGACGATCGGCAACATCGCGGCGATCACGCAGAGCAACACCAAGCGGATGCTCGCGTACTCCTCGATCGCGCACGCCGGCTACATCCTGATCGGCGTCGTGGCCGGGACGGAGCGCGGCGTCGCGGCGGCGATGGTCTATCTCTGGGTCTACATCTTCATGCAGCTCGGCGCGTTCGCGGTCGTCGCCATGCTGCGGCGGCAGGACGTCATCGGCGACGAGCTGAAGGATCTGAGCGGGCTGTATCTCCGCAAGCCGTTCGCCGCGATCGCGATGCTCGTCTTCATGCTGTCGCTGGGCGGCATTCCCCCGACGGCCGGCTTCATGGGCAAGCTGTGGCTGTTCGGGGCGGCCATCGAATCGGGCCTCGTCTGGCTCGCCGTCATCTTCGTCGTCAACAGCGTCATCTCGCTCTACTACTACTACCGGGTCATCGTCTTCATGTGGCTGAAGGACGAGACCGTCGGCTCGGACATCGCGATCAATCCGGCCATGGCGACGGCCCTGGTCATCGCCGTCGTCGGCTCCCTTCTCTTCGGCGTCTACCCGCAGGTGCTGTTCGACCACGCGCAGATCGCGGCCGACATGTTCGGCTCGGCCGTCTCCACCGCCGCGGCGCTCCAGTAGAAACGGAAACGTTCCGACCGCGCCCGGTCGGCTCCGGTGCGTCCGGGGAGAGTAGTCGAGCTTGAAACAGCCTTCCCCTGGGGAAGGGTAGCGGGGGCTGCGTGCGCAGTGTGGTCCTCCGCCACCCCTTTCCCGGGGCGGCGGAGGACCACCTCACTGAATCCGGGTGGAGTCGACCTGCTGGAGAGCCTCGTCGATGAGCGCCGCGTTGTCTTCCCGGGTGAGATTGCGCCGGATGAGCTTCGAGGCGATCATCACCGAGAGCTCCACCGCCTGCTCGCGAAGCTGCGAGAGGGCGCGGTCCCGCTCCAACTGAATCTGCTGCTGGGCGTTGCGGGTGATCGCTTCCGCCTCCTTCTGCGCGACGTCACGCAGCTCCTGTCGGATGCGCGCACCGTCCGCCCGGGCTTCCGACAGGATCGCCTCGGCTTCGGTCCGCGCCCGGCCCACGAGGGCGCTGGCCGTCGTCTGCACTTCCGCCAGCTCCCGTTTGGCCTTGTCGGCGTCGTCGAGCGACTTGCGGATCCCGGCCTGCCGTTCCTCGAGCGCCGCGAGGAGCGGTCCCCACGCGAACTTCTTCAGCAGGAAGAGCAGAACCAGAAAGACGGCGATGGTCCAGAAGAACAGCCCGGGATCGGGCTGTACGAGCGGGTTGTCCATGGTCCGGTCCTTACAGCATGAGGATCAGAATGAAGACCTCGGCCAGAATCGCGACGCCTTCGAGCAGGAACAGCGGCAGGTTGATGGCGCCGGTGATTTGCGCGGCGGCGTTCGGCTGCCGTGCGATTCCCTCGGCGGCGGCGGCGGCGAAACGGCCGATGCCCAACCCCGCGCCAATCACGATCATTCCGAGTCCCAATCCCGCACCGAGCAGGTGAAGCTGATCCATTCAGGTACCCTCCGTTTTCTGGTGATGCTTCTAGCTGGCTAGTGATGCACGTTGATGGCCATGCCGATGAACACGGCCGACAGCAGCGTGAAGACGTACGCCTGGACGAACACGATGATGATCTCGAGGGCGTTGATGCCGACCGCGAGCGGGATCGAGGCGCCGATGCCGACGCCGATGCCGGCCGCGGCGCTGAACTGCTCGGTGAAGATGAACACGAACGACAGGATCGCGAGGATCGCGATGTGCCCGCCGGTCATGTTGGCGGCCAGCCGCATCGTGAGCGCGAACGGCTTGACGAACATGCCCATGACCTCGATCGGGATCAGCAGGATGTAGAGCGGCCAGGCGAGCCCGTGCGGCACCAGGTTGATCCAGTGCCGGACGAAGCCGTGCGCGAGGCTGCCCGCGACGATGATCGATACGAACGTGATCGTGGCGAGCGCCGCGGTGACGTTGAAGTTGCCCGTCGCGGTCGTCCCGCCGTGGATGACGTTCTTGACCAGCGAGTGCTCGCCGGTATGCAGGACGTAGTGATCGATCAGGCCGACCACCTCGAAGATCGGGATCAGCCCGATCAGGTTCGCGGCCAGGATGAAGAAGAAGAAGGTGAGCACCAGCGGCGCCCAGGTCCGGACGTACTTCGCGCCGACGTTGGGCGCCACGATCGAGTCGCGGATGAACTCGACGACGAACTCCAGGGCGTTCATGAAGCCGCCCGGCACGAGCCGCTCCTGCCGCAGGTAGCGCCGTACCGCGGTCGTGATCAGCAGGAAGACCGCGGTCGCGACGAGGAGCAGCATGAAGACGTGCTTCGTCACCGAGAAGTCGATGCCGAAGACCGGCGGCAGGTGCAGGATCGGGTGCTCGAACGAGCTGTTCGCGACGTGCTCGATGATCACCGTCCCGGCGTCGAAGCCCTCCGCGGCGTGCTCGGCCGCCTGTTCCGCCCCCTCGGCGTGCCCGGCTGCGTCTTCCGTCGGTTCGGTGTGGTCGGGTTGCTGCATGCGTCTGTAGAAGTGGAGTTACGTGCAGGTGGAAGTCAGGTCCGCTCGCGCGCGGTCAACCGGCGAACAGGCGTTGAAGCTGCGCCGCCTCCGCGAGGTGCAGGACCACGAACGATATGGCGAAGCTGCCGATGAACCACGCCGTGTCGAGCGCCAGCACGCCGACGGCCAGGGTCACGTAGATGCCGAACAACACTAGCTTGCCCACGAACGCACGGACCATCAATCGCGCCAACTGCTCCGGACCACGGCGGTACGCGCGTTCCATCGACCGCCACGAGCCGAGGACGACGGCCAGCGGGGCCGCGAGCCCGAGCAGGATCTCCACTGCCGCGTCGGATACCGCCAGCGCCGTCAGTGCGCTCCCCGTGATCAGAATCGCGGCGGCGGTCCGGACGGGCCCCATCGGTCAGGATTTCCAGACCGTCTTGGCCAGCTCGTAGAATCCGACGACGAGCCCGGCCAGCAGGCCGGCGAGCAGCCCCCACGGCTCCGTTCCCTGCCAGCGGTCGAGCAGGCGCCCTCCGCCTCCGAGCAGAAGAACGGCTCCGATCAGGGAGTAGCTGGCCGTCGCCGCCGGCCCGGCCCTGCGGATGTTGTCTTGCAGATTCCGCAAAGAACCCGACACGAACGATTCCCGCTCGTCGGGCATGTCCTCTCCCGCGCCGCCAACGTGCGTCGAACTCCGCCGGCCCGCACGCGAAGCCGTCCGACCAGACGATCGCTCTTCGCGACCGAACAAACAGCCAATGATAACAAGGGGCCGCCGATGGAGGCAACGCGCACTCGCTCACCACACGGTGAACTCGTAGCAGCCGGGGGCGACGAGCATCCGCGTGTCGTCCGGGAAGTGCAGGCTCGACGGGTACACCACGCCGGCCGCGTGCAGCCGCACCGTGCGGATCTTTTCGCCGGACGGATCGTAGACGTAGAGGAACGGCGTGGACAGCGCCACCCACAAGTTGCCGGCGCGGTCCACCGCGGCGGTGCGGATCGTCGGGGGGACTACCGGCAGTTCCCGCCCCCGGTCGTCCGGTCGCGTCGGCCAGACGGTCGGCAGCGTGTTGATCAGCGGGTCGAGCTCGGCCCCCTCGACGTGCCGTTCGAAGAGCAGGGTCCCGTGGCGGTCGTACTTGCGGAACGCAGGCCGGCCTCCCTGGAAGACGAAATAGTGGTCGCCGTGCGGGTCCTCCAGGGGGATCCCGCTGTTCAGGGCGAGGTGCAGGTTCCGGTCGCCCTCGTGGCCGGTGGCGCGGAAGGCGCCGAACGTCTGGTAAGGATGGCCGTTCAGGCTGAAGCGGGTGACCAGCCCGCCGATCTCCGGCTGGTTCATCAGTATCGACCGGCTGGTGAACTCCAGCGACCCGACGCCGTTGAGGACGATCGGGCCGAGCGTGATGCGCGGCGCGGCGCGGCCCGGCAGCCGGAAGCTGCCCAGGCGCCGGCCGTCGAGATCGAAGATCTGCACCCGTTCCCGGCCGGCGGGCGCGTCGGCGACGACGAAACGGGAGCCGGGTCCGAGATCGAACGTGCTCGCGCCGACGATGCGGCCGGCCTCGGGGCCGACCTGCACGAGCCGGGTGGCCGCCGCGCGGTCGCGGTCGATCCGGTGGACGGCCTGCCCGCGCCGGTCGAACACGAAGTACCGCCCGTCGGGCGCCTGCTGGAAGACGCTCGGCTCGCGGAACGCGCCGACGACGTGCGGCGGCAGACCGCCGCTCGACCGCAGGACCTCGACGTGGTGCGCGGCCCGCGGCGCGGCGGTCGGGAGCGCGAGGACGCCGGCCGCCAGCGCCGTCACCGCGGCGAGCCGGCAGGCGCGGCGGGGTCGGCCCGCACGCGTCCCGCGGAAACAGGTGTTCGATGCGGAGGCTGTCGCGGACAGTGGCGTATTCATGGCGGGACTCTCCAGCCGGCGGCGCAGCGCGGGGCGCCTGGAGTCTCCGGCTCCCGACGGTGGGCGCCGGGAAGCCGTCTTCAGTACCGCGCGATCTCCCGGATGGCGTCGAGCACGTCGTCCGCCTGCGGCAGGATGGCCTCTTCGAGCACCGGGCTGTAGGCCACCGGGCAGTCGAGCGCGCCCACGCGCCTGACCGGGGCGTCGAGGTGCTCGAACAGCTCGTCGGCTATCCGCGCCGCGAGCTCTGCGCCGAACCCGCACGTCAACTGGTCTTCGTGCGCGATCACGACCCGGCTGGTCGCCTGCACCGCCTCGGCGATGCGCTCCCAGTCGTACGGGGCGATCGTCCGCAGGTCGATGATCCGGACGTCGATGCCCTCCCGGCCGGCCCGCTCGGCGGCCAGCAGCGACCGCTGCACGAGCGCGCCCCACGTAACGACGGTGACGTCCGCGCCGGCGCGCCGGACGGCGGCCTGCGCGAACGGCAGGGTGTAGTCCGGTCCCGGGTACACCCCCTTGTTGTAGGTCTGCCGGTACAGATGCTTGTGCTCGAGGAAGAGAATCGGGTCGTCGGCCCGGATCGCGGTGCGCAGCAGGCCGGCCGCATCCTCGGCGGTGGACGGAAACGCGATGCGCAGCCCCGGGCAGTGGGCGAAGATGCTCTCGCCGGACTGGCTGTGGTAGAGGGCGCCGCCCTTGAGATAGCCGCCGATCGGGACGCGGATGACGACCGGACAGGACCAGTCGTTGTTCGAGCGGTAGCGCAGCATGGAGAGCTCGTCCCGGATCTGCATCATGGCCGGCCAGATGTAGTCGAAGAACTGAATCTCGACCACCGGCTTCAGGCCGCGCACCGCCATGCCGATCGCCCGGCCGACGATGTTGGCCTCGGCCAGCGGCGAGTTGAAGACCCGCTCGATCCCGTATTCCCGCTGCAGGCCGAGCGTCGCCTTGAAGACGCCCCCCTTCCCGGTCACCTCGGACAGAATCTCGGCGCGGCTGGCGTCGGCGACGTCCTCGCCGAAGACGACGATGCGGGCATCGCGCCGCATCTCGTCCTTCAGCGTCCGGTTGATGGCGGAGACCATGGTCTCCGGCGCGCCGTCCGCGGACGGCGCGGGCGCGGCCTCGAACGCGGCGGACGCCGGGTCGACGGCCGGCGAGTACACGTACAGCGCGGCCGTCGGCGCGTCCGGCTTCGGGGCGGCCACGGCGCGGTCCGCCGCCGCCTGCACCTCGCGGTCGACGTCGGCGGCGACGGTGTCGATGTCGGCTTCCGTCGCGTGTCCGGCCGTCACGAGGAAATCGGCGAACCGGCGGAGCGGATCGCGCGCGGCCTCCGCCTCGCGTTCGGCGGCGCTCCTGTAGTGCCGCTCGTCGTCCGACATCGAATGCGAGTACGGGCGCGTGACGCGCGCGTGGACCAGCGCGGGGCCGGAGCGGCACCGGGCCCAGGCGACCGCCTCGCTCATCGCGCGGAAGCTCGCCACGCCGTCGGTGCCGTCCACCCGGACGACGTGCAGGCCGGGGAACGACTCGACCAGGTCCGAGATGGCGCCGCCGGGCGTCTGCACTTCGACCGGCACGGAGATGGCGTATCCATTGTCCTCGACCAGGTAGACCACCGGCAGGCGTCCGGTGCAGGCCGTGTTGAGCGATTCCCAGAACTCGCCGCCGCTCGTCTGGCCGTCGCCGAGCGAGACCAGCGTCACCTCGTCGCGCAGGGACGGCGGGTCGGGCCCGATGACGCGCAGCCGCGGCAGAAGCTCGCCGGCCTCCGCGGCGCCGACCGCGTGCAGGCACTGGGTGGTGCACGCGCTCGACGGCGACACGATGCGCAACGCCGGCGAGCTCCAGTGGGTCGGCATCTGCCGGCCGCCGGAGTTCGGGTCGTCCTTCGCCCCCACCGCGTTCAGCAGCATGTCGTACGCCGTCAGGCCGAGGGTCAGGCACAGCGCCCGGTCGCGGTAGTACGGGAACACCCAGTCGTGGCCCGGCCGCAACGCAAGTCCGGCCGCCACCTGAACGGCTTCGTGTCCGGCGCCGCTGATCTGGAAGTAGCTGAGACTCTGGTTCTTGAGTTGCAGCTCGCGGTCGTCGAGGCGCCGCGACAGCAGCATGGTGCGGTAGAAACGGACGAGCTGTTCGCGCGACAGATCGCCGCCCGCCGGCGCCGCACGGACGGCGGGCTCGTTCGTGAGCGCCGGCCCCTTCATGGGGCGGGATCCTTGCGGTGGGCGGTTGCGGGCGACCGTCGGCTCGATCGGGTATCGTGCACGACCCCCGATTATATCACGCGGGGCCGGCCGGCCGGGGCTTCCCGGTGACTACGTAACCCGTTTCCTGTCAACAGTTACAATCAGTCAAGGCAGCCGTGGGCCGGGACCGGACCGATGCCGTCGAACGCCGTCGTTCATCGCTGGGCCGCGCTGGAGCTCGACAAGGTCACGGAGCTGATCTCCCGGAAGATCGTGTCGGGCGAGCGCCAGATGCTCGTGCAGGTCTATCTGAAGCGCGGTGCGCACGTCCCGGCCCATCGGCACGAGAGCGAGCAGTTGCAGTACGTGCTCGACGGGGCGCTGCGCTGCGTGGTCGGCGGCGAGGAGGTCGTCGTGCGGGAAGGCGAGGTGCTGGTGATCCCGGCCGGCGTCGACCACCAGGCCGAGGCGCTCGCCGACACGTTCGCGCTCGACCTGTTCTGTCCGGTGCGGAGGGAGTGGCTCGTGCCCGCCGGAGGCGGGCACGAGTAGCCGGCAACCCGATCCGGCGGCCGCGACGCGCACGAGACCGGGGCCGACGCTAGTCTATCGAGCACGCTGACTGGTCGGGCGGCTCGGGCTGGCGGCGGTGGTGGCGGTGAGCGTGGCGCACGTCCACAAGGGACCGTTCACCGGCGAGCGGCGTCTCGACGACTTCGTGACGGATCGGATCACCGCGTTTCTCGTCCACCGGGGCGGCCACGACGACCCGGCGCGTCCGGAGGCCGTCCCCCGATGCATTCCGGCTTCTGCCGCCGCCCGTGCGACGTGCAGCGCCGGAACGACCGCGTTGGCGCGCAACCGATCCTGGCGGCTGACCCGCACCGCCGGGTCAAATGCCGAGACGCTGACCGGAGGCTCCGCGGCCAAATGTTGCGTTTCTACACGGGTTGCCGCCGCCCTGGTTGCACCGTCGCAGCAGCAGGACGGCCGAGCGTGCGTCCGTCGGCTCAGACACCCAGCCGCCGCTGATACCGCGCTGCTCGGTAAGCACGCAGGACGGCCGAGCGTGTGTCCGTCGGCTCAGACACGGAGCTGCGCCGCTCCCGGCACATTTCGGCGCGCATCTATTGACGCATCATCCGGTAAATGAATGCCCAAGTCGCTTGCGGCCTTCTGTATCAAAATATCCGAATGAATATCAATAATTGCGCACAGACAGCTCTTGCACGCCGTCGATAACGGTTGATAGGATTCTCCCACTTCGCGGGAACGTTGAATGGACCGTGTCGTCAAACCCAACATGAGGGAGGAAGTCATGAGAACATCGGGAAAGGCCGAATCGCCACACACTCCGGAGACCGCTTCCGAGGTCAAGGATTTGAACGACGATCTGTTCGAGGACACTGCTGTCTCATAGAACTTCAAATCAGGGCGGCTTGGATCGTCTCTGTCTGATAGAATGAGTTTGCCACAAATCGTTCAAAAGACAGGAGATCCAAGCCGTGGCCCATCAGGGCACAGTCTTCCGGCAGCTTCTCGATTTGCTTCCCCGACATGAATTCGACGCCGAGGCCCGGCAGCATCAGAAGGGCCAGCGACTCCGCGTGATGAGCCGCTGGGCGCAGTTCGTCGCCCTCGGCCTGGGCCAACTGGCCGGCCTGCAGACCCTGCGCGACATCGTCGGCAACCTGTGCGCCCAACCCCGCAAGCTCTATCACCTCGGCCTGCCGGTCCTCGTCAGCCGCTCGTCGCTGGCGCGGGTCAACGCCGAGCAGCCGTACACGCTCTACGAGGCGCTCTTCAAGCGCCTGCCGGTTCGTTGTCAGCAGCGGGCTCCGCGGCATGGCTTCCGATTCAAGAACAAGTTGCATGCGGTGGATGCGTCGACCATCGACTTGTGCCTGGCGGCCTTTCCGTGGGCGTCGTTCCGGCGCACGAAGGGCGCCGTCAAGCTGCACGTCGGCCTGGATCAGGCAGGACATCTGCCGAGCTTCCTCAGCGTCACCGACGGCAAGGCGGGTGACGTCACGGTGGCCCGCACGTGGACGTTCCCGGCCGGCAGCGTGGTGGTGGCCGACCGCGCGTATCCGGACTTCAAGTGGCTCCATCGCTTGCAGGAGCAGGGCGTGATCTTCGTGACCCGACTGAAGCGGGGCGTGAAGTACCGGGTGCTGCACGACCACGACGTCGACATCCGGACCGGTGTGCTGAGCGACCGGATGATCGAGTTGACCAGCGCGCGTGGCCGCAAGGCGTATCCGGGCACGCTACGGCGGGTCGGCTGCTGGGACGACGAAACGAAACGGAGCTACGTGTTCGTGACGAACAACACGACGTGGGCGGGGAAGACGATCGCCGACCTGTACAAGTCGGCGCTGGCGGATCGAGCTGTTTTCAAGTGGATCAAGCAGAATCTGAAGGTGAAGCGCTTCGTGGGCCGCTCGAAGAACGCGGTTCTGTCGCAACTGTGGGTGGCGACGTGCATGTACCGCTGTTGGCCTACCTGAAGTTCGTGCTGCGACTGAGCTGGAGCCTGCACCGGATGCTACGGGTTCTGCAGCTCAACTTGTTCGACCGCCGTCCACTGGTGGAGCTGTTCACGACACCCTCGCCTCCGGGTTCCCCAAACCCTCAGATGCTGCTGTGGGGCTGAAAATGTGGGACAGCAGTGGCCGTCCGGTGACCGGATCGAGCTGCTAGTGTCAACGGTTACCGAAACGACGCATCGCCGGCTAGTGGACGCGGTCGTCCCAGTTGCCGCCGCCGCTGCGCGGGTAGTCGTTCCAGTCGCGGCCGCCGCGGCCCTCGTGGACGTCGAAGCGTTTCCGGAGCCGCGCCATCTTCCACTTGACATAGCGGTACTTGATGTCGGCGATGACGCCGAGCCGCCCCAGGCGGTTCCGGCTGCCCCCGAGGCGTCCGGCCGACACGCCGCGCAGCCGCTGCAGGTACAGGAAGCCGACCACCAGCCCGCCGAGGTGCGCGATGTGGGCGACGCCGCCCCCGCGCGGAACGGACAGGAACGCGATCGCGCCGATGATCATCACGAAGTACTTCGCCGGAACCGGGAACAGGAAGAACATCAGGATCGGCGTCTGGGGGTAGTACAGCGCGAACGCCGTCAGCAGCCCGTAGATCGCGCCGGAGGCGCCGATCGTCACCGCGGTGTACGTGGGATCGGCGAAGGCGAACGGCGTCAGCGACACCGCGATGGTGCACAGCCCCGCCCCGATGCCGGTGACGAAGTAGTAGCGCAGGAAGAAGCGTGAGCCCCAGAGCCGTTCGAGCTGCACGCCGAACATCCAGAGCACCAGCATGTTCAGCAGCACGTGTCCCATGCCGCCGTGCAGGAACATGTAGGTGACCGGCTGCCAGATCCAGAACCGGGTGAGGACCGCCTGCGGCGTGAGCCCGAAGATCCCGGTGATCCAGTAGAAGGTCGACGGGACGAGGGCGGTCAGCAGGAAGAGGCCGACGTTGGCCCACAGCAGCATCTTGACCGCGGGCGTCATCAGGCCGGGCCCGAACGAATAGTGGCTGCCTCCGTAGTGCATCGGTCGCATCGCGCCCATCGTACCATCCCCGCGACCCGCCGCGCCCCGGGTTTCCGGCCGGCGGCGGCAAGTCGAAACCGGCTGCGCCGGCGTCCGGAAGCCGGCGACGAAGTGAACGTGCCGCCCGGGACGCAGGGGCTGCACCGTCTACGGCGCAGACGCCCGGGCGCGGCCGAACCGGGCCGGCAACTGCCGTCCGACCTCCTCCAGCTCCCGGATCCGCAGCAGCCGCGCCGCCGCCGCCAGCACGAGGACGCCGGCCGCGATGCTCGTCGAGACGCGGGCCAGGCGCGTGACGAGCCCGGCGCCGTTCCAGGCGTCCAGCAACAGTTCGTGCGTCATCCACGCCGCCGCTCCCATGGCCGCCGACGCGGCGCCGATCTTGGCGCAGACGAGCAGCACCCGCGGCAGGTCGAGGCCGTGCAGCCGCCGGCGCAGCACCGCGAGGAGGGTGACCGCGTTGGCGAGGGCGGCGATCGAGGCGCCGAGGGCCAGCCCGCGGTACCCCATGCGCTCCACGAGGACGAGGTTGAGCGCGATGTTCAGGGTCACCGCGGCCATGCTGATGCCGGTGGGGGTGACGCTGCTGCCCAGCGCGTAGAAGCAGGGGACGGCGATGCGGACGGCCGAGTAGCCGGCGAGCCCCGGCGCGTAGAAGAGGAGCGCGGCGGCGGTGGCCGCGGTGTCTTCCGGCGTGAAGCTGCCGCGTTCGAAGATGAGCTGCACGACCGGCGCGCCGAGTGCGATGAGGCCGACGGTGGCGGGCACGTTGACCACCAGCATGAGGCGGAGGGCGCGGGACACGGCGTCGCGGATGCCGTCGAGGTCCCGGCGCGCGGCGTGGCGCGAGACGACGGGCAGCGTCGCGGACGCGATCGAGACGCCGAACAGCCCGATCGGCAGGTACATCACTCGAAACGCATAGCCGAGCCACGATACGGCGCCCGTGCCCTGTCCGGTGGCCAGCACCATGTTCACCAGCAGGTTGATCTGCACGCCGGCGCCGGCGAGCGTGCCGGGTCCCATCAACCGGAGGATGTGCCGCAGCCCGGGATCGGACGGATCGAGGGTCGGCTTGTACCGGAATCCCTCGCGGTGCAGGGCGGGCGCCTGCAGCGCGACCTGGCCGATGCCGCCGAGCAGTGCGCCGACGGCGACGGCGACGATCGGGGCGAGCCCGAGGCCGGGCATGAGCGGCGCCAGCAGCGCCCCGCTGAGGATGATGCCGACGTTGTACATCGCCGGCGAGAGGGCGGGCATGAAGAACCGGTTGAGCGAGTTCAGCATGCCCATCAGCGCCGCCGCCACCGCCACCAGCGTCAGGAACGGCAGGAGGATGCGGGTCAGGAGCACCGTCAGCTCCAGCTTGCCCGGAACCTCGGCGTAGGAGCCGGCGAGCAGCCGTACGAGCGCCTCGGCGAAGAAGATGCCGGCGAGGACGAGCGCGCCGGTCACCGCGACGAGCGCGTTCAGAAGCTGATTGCCCAGCCGCCACGCCGCCGCTCTGCCGTCGTGGGTCAGTCGGCGCATGAAGGCCGGCACGAACGCGGCGCTCATCGCGCCTTCGGCGAAGAGGTCCCGCAGCAGGTTGGGGATCCGCGTCGCCACGTTGAAGGCGTCCATGGCGTTGCCGGCGCCGAACAGGTACGCGAGCACCTGGTCGCGCACGAGCCCGAGCAGGCGGCTGGTCAGCGTCGCGGCGCCCACCACGCCGGCGGATCTGGCGAGCCGCGCCGCGGCCGAGCTCCCGGCCGGCCGGGACGGCGGCGCGCCGGCCGGATGCGGCGGCGGGGGGGTCATGAGGCGAAGCGCACGTTGATGACGTCGCCGTCGCGGACCACGTAGTCCTTGCCTTCGAGCCGCACCTCGGCGTGCCTGCGGCAGGCGGCCAGCGAGCCGCGGGCCACGAGGTGCTCGCAGGCGACGACCTCGGCGCGGATGAAGCCCCGGGCCAGATCCGAGTGGATCTCGCCGGCGGCTTCCCGGGCGACCGTACCCGCGGGGATGGACCAGGCGCGGCACTCGTCCTCGCCCGCGGTGAAGAAGGACACGTAGCCGAGCAGGTCGTAGGCGGCGCGGATCACGCGGTCGAGCCCGGTCTCGCGCAGGCCGAGGTCGGCCAGGAAGGCCGCCGCGTCCTCCGGCTCCAGCTCCGCGATCTCCAGCTCGATCTTCGCGCAGACGGTCAGCGCGCGGACCTCGGGTGTCCGCACGAATCCGTCGAGGCCGGCAGCGCGCACCGCGTCCTCCGTCGCCGGGGCCGCGTCCGCTTCGTCGACGTTGATGACGAGGAGCAGCGGCTTGGCGGAGAGGAACTGGAAGCCGCGGAGCCGCTTCGCGTCCGCCCGGTCGAGCGCCAGGGCGCGCAGCGGCGTGCCGCCTTCGAGCGCGCCCGCGCACCGCCGCAGCACGTCGACCTCCGCCGCGTCGCCCTTCCACGCGCCCTTGCGCCGATCCTTCTCGATCCGCTCGATGCGCCGTTCGGCCACCTCGAGGTCGGCCAGGATCAGCTCGTCCTCCATGGTCCTGACGTCGCGTCCCGGATCGATGGATTCCGCCGGATGCGGCACGGCGTCGTCCCGGAAGGCGCGCACGACGTGGAGCAGCGCGTCGGCGGTGCGGTAGGGCGTGACGTCGACGAGCGCCCCCGCGCCGGCGCCCCGCCGGGACGCCATGTCGACGAACGTCACCGTGGCCGGCGTGTGCCTGCGCGGCGAGAAGATTCCGGTCAGGCGGTCGAGCCGCGGGTCGGGCACGCGCGCGAGTCCGATGGTCGCGTCGTCCCGCCCGGGCGCCCGCGTCAGGAGCCGGAACAGCGTCGTCTTGCCCGCCGCAGCGAGCCCGATCAGGCCGGCGCGCAGCATCTTCGCCGGAAAGTGTCGCACATCCGCCGCGAAAACACCGATTCTCCCGTTGACAAGCCCGAAGGGGTTCTCTAGGATTCGCAAGTGGACTTTTTTGGGTCGTAGTGGAGCAAAAGGGTGCTCAGGGGGAGTGTATCCGCCAAGATCGACGACAAGGGGAGGCTGAAGGTGCCGGCGGCCTTCCGGTCGGCGATCGCGGCGACGTTCGGCGACGAGTTGTTCGTGACGAGCCTGAAGGGCGAATCGGTGCTCATCTACCCGATCAAGGTCTGGGAAGCGAAGGAGGCGGATCGCAGGAAAGTTCCCTCCGAGCTTCCCGCCCTCCGCAGGTACCTCAGGCAGATCAACCTCTTCGGCAACCAGGCCGAGTTCGACAAGCAGGGGCGGGTCCTGATCAACGGTCGCCTCCGGGAGACGGCGGAGATGGTCGGGGAGGTCGACGTCTTCGGTCAGGTCGATCACCTCGAGGTGTGGAACCACGAGCGCCTGCTGGCCGACCAGAAGCAGGATCCGCTCACGGACGAGGATCTCGGCAAGCTTGCGGAGTACGGGATTTGAGCGGGACGGCGGCATGACGCGAAGTCCGACGGCCACGCACGAACCGGTGATGACGGCGGAGGTGGTGACGGTGCTGGAACCTTCCCGCGGCGGCCTGTTCGTCGACTGCACCGTCGGCGGCGGCGGCCACGCGCGCGCGCTCCTGGAGGCCGGCGCGGATCGCGTGCTGGGGCTCGACCGGGACGGCGAGGCGCTTCCGGTCGCGGCCGCGACGCTGCAACCCTGGGCCGACCGGGTCGAGCTGGCCCAGGCCGACTTCCGCGACTTCGAGGCGGCGCTGGCCGAGCGCGACGTCGCCGACATCGACGGCGGCGCGCTCGCGGATCTCGGCCTCTCGTCGCTGCAGCTCGATGGAGAGGGGCGCGGGTTCAGCTTCCGCCGCGACGAGCCGCTCGACATGCGGATGGACCGATCGACCGGCCCGACGGCAGCCGACCTGCTGCGCGACGTCCCCGAGTCCGAGCTGGCGGACGTCATCCGGCGCTACGGAGAGGATCGCCATGCGCGGCGCATAGCGCGGGGCCTCGTCGCCGCGCGGGCGCGTGCGCCGCTGACGTCCACCGGCCAACTGGCGGACGCGGTCCGCCGCGCCGTGCCCCGCCGGAACCGCCCGCGGATCCATCCGGCCACCCGCACGTTCCAGGCGCTGCGCATCCGGATCAATCGGGAGCTGGAGGGGCTCGACGCGTGGCTGCTGGCGCTCTGCCGGCGCCTGCGGGCCGGCGCGCGGCTGGCCGTCATCACCTTTCATTCGCTGGAGGACCGCATCGTCAAGCAGGCGCTGCGCGGGTTCGAACGGCGGGCCGACGTCGCGATCGAGGTGCTGACCAGACGCCCGTTGCGGCCGTCCGCGGGCGAGGTCGTCAGGAATCCGCGCGCGCGCAGCGCGAAGCTGCGCGCCGCCGAAAGGCTGGCATGACCCACGAGGACTTCGCGGAGCTCGTCTCCCCGCAGATCCGCAACGCCCCGATCGTGCGCGAGCCGGACACGGTTCGGCACCGGGAACTGCGGGGATGGCTGATCCTCGCCGTGCCGCTGGTCGCCGTGCTGCTGTTCTCGGTGTGGCAGCACTTCGAGCTGTTGCAGCACGGCTACCGTATCGAGCGGATGCGCCAGGAGTACACGCGGCAGCAGGAGCTGAACCGTCATCTTCGATTGGAGATCGAGGCGTTGCGGTCGCCCGCCCGCATCGAGCGGGTCGCGACCGGTCAATTGCACATGGTTGCGCCGGGCGCCGGCGAGGAACTGGTCCTGGAGCGGGTTCCGGAAGGCGCCCGCCCCGGACTCGCCGGTCGCGGCGCTGCGGCGGGAGGTGTCGAGTGAGCCGACTCCCGACTCGCAGCGGGCCGCGGCGGGCGGGCCGGGGCGCGTCGCGGCGCCGGGACGCCGGGGCCGCGACCGGAACCGAGTGGCGCGACGTTCTGTGGCGCCGGGTTCTGGTGGCGGCGTGCGCGTTCGCGGCCTGGATCGTCTCCATCGAGGCGCGGTTGATCCATCTGCAGATCGCGCAGCACGCCGAGCTCGTCGAGAGAGCCGACAACCAGCAGCGGCGGACCATCGAGGTGCATTCGAAGCGCGGCGAAATCGTGGATCGGAACGGGAGCGTGCTTGCGTACAGCGTCGACGCCGACACGGTCTATGCAGTCCCTTCCGAGATCGACGATCCGGCCGCCACCGCGCGGGCGCTCTGCGGCGCGCTGGACGACTGCGCGGCGGCGGGCCGCGACGTGCTCGAACGCCGTCTCCGGCGCCGCCGCGCCTTCATCCCGTTGAAGGCCGATCCGTCCGCGGACGAGGCGCGGCGCGTGGCCGCCCTGGGGCTCGCCGGTGTCGGCGTGGATCCCGACACCGGCGCGGTCTACGCCGTCCCGACCCGGATCGGCGACGCCGATCTGGCGTCGACGGCGAGCGCGGTCTGCGGCGCGCTGGACGACTGCACCGACGCCCGCCGGGACCATCTGGAGAGTCGTCTGCGGCGCCGCAGCGCTTTCGTGTACGTGCGGCGCAAGGTGTCGCCCGAGGAGGCGCGGCGCGTGGCGGCCCTGGGACTGGACGGCATCGGCTTCCTCACCGAGGACCGGCGCTACTACCCCAACCGCGAGCTGGCGGCGCACCTCGTCGGTTACGTCGGCATCGACAACCAGGGGCTGAGCGGGATCGAGTCGACCTACGACGCGGACATCGCGGGCAACGCCGGGCAGATCCTGATCCACACCGATGCGCGGCGCCGGCCCTTCAACCGCATCGACCGGCCGCCGACGGCCGGTGCGACCGTCGAGCTGACCATCGACAAGCACCTGCAGTACATCGTCGAGCGCGAGCTCCGCGCGGGTGTCCGCGCTCATGACGCCGACGCCGGGGCGGTCGTGATGCTCGACCCGCGAACCGGCGAGATCCTCGCGCTCGCCAGCGAGCCGTCGTTCAACCCCAACGCGTTCGCCGCGGCGACGCCGTCGCAGCGGCGCAACCGCGCCGTCCAGGACGTCTACGAGCCGGGGTCGACGTTCAAGATCGTGACCGCCGCGGCCGCGTTCGAAGAAGACGTCGTCCAGCGCGACGAGGTGTTCGACGTGAGCGCCGGGTACATCCGGGTCGGCCGCAGCCGTATTCCGGACTTCCACACCTACGGCCCGCTCACCTTCACGGACGTGATCGTCAAGTCCAGCAACGTCGGGGCCATCCTGGTGGGACTGCGCCTCGGACCGGAGCGGCTCAGCCGTTACGTCGACCGTTTCGGTTTCGGACGCGCCCAGTCCCCGGACTTTCCGTCGGAGAGTCCCGGTCTCGTCTGGAGCGCGGATACCCTCGACGATCGCGCCATCGCCTCCATCTCGATGGGGTACCAGGTCGCGGTCACGCCGCTGCAGATGGCGACCGCGATCGCCGCGGTCGCGAACGGCGGGGAGCTGCTGCAGCCGCGCGTCGTCCGCGCCGTGGTCCGCCGGGGCGGGCGGGCGGGCTCCGACCGGCGCGTCATCCGGCGCGCCATCTCCCGGGCGACGGCGGCCGAGCTGACCGGGATCATGACGGCGGTCGCCGAGCGCGGGACGGCGCGCCGCGCCCGCGTGTCCGGCCATCCGGTCGCCGGCAAGACCGGCACGGCGGAGAAGCTCATCGACGGACGCTACTCGCACCGGGATCACAACGCCTCGTTCGTCGGCTTCGTTCCCGCCGACGCCCCGCGGCTCGTCGTTCTGGTGATGGTCGACACGCCGCGCACCGCCATGATCAACGGCATCCGCCAGCGCGCGTATACCGGCGGCGCCGTCGCGGCGCCGATCTTCCAGCGCATCGCCGAGGCGTCCCTGCGGTACCTCGAGGTGCCGCGCTCCGGCGATGCGGTCCGACCGGTACTGGTCGCGCGCCGCCCTTCCCCCGGCGCCGCCCGCCATCGGGCGGCCGCGGATCCGGAGTTCGCGGACGCCCCGCGGGACGCCGGTGGTGCGGCGGTCGCCGGGCATGACGGATCGATGCCCGATCTGCGCGGCCTGAGCGCCCGGCAGGCCGTCCACGCCCTGGGCCGCATCGGTCTCCGCGCGGAGTTCGTGGGCGACGGAACGGTGGCGCGCCACGCGCCGGCGGCAGGAGAGTCCGTCGACCGGGGCATGAACGCCACCGTCTGGCTGCACCGCCATGCGGCGGCGGACGATCCGGAGTGGCTGGGGCCATGACGATGTTCGACGCGCGCCAAGACGGCCGCACCGGGCCGGCCGGGGTCGCGCTGGGCGGACTGCTCGCCGACGCCGGCGTGCCGGGCGCCGGGACGCTGGACGCGCGCGCACTGAAGGCGCCGGTGACCGGCGTCCATTTCGATTCGCGCGACATCTCCGCCGGCGGCGTGTTCGTCGCCGTACCCGGCCGCCGCTTCGACGGCGCCGACTTCGCCGGCGAGGCGGCCGGGCGCGGCGCCGCGCTCGTCGTCGCCGAGGTCGAACCACGGGCCGCGGCGACGTGCCCGTGGGTGCGGGTGCCGGACGCCCGCGCCGCGCTGGCGGCGCTGGCCGCGGCCTTCCACGGCGACCCGAGCCGCGATCTGCAGGTCGTCGGCGTCACCGGGACCAACGGCAAGACGACGACGACCTACCTCCTCGAATCGATCTTCGAGCACGCGGGAACGGCGACGGGGCGCATCAGTTCGATCGCGAACCGGGTCGGTCGCGACGAAGACGAACGCCCGGCCGCGCACACGACACCGGAGGCGCCGGTGGTGCAGGCGCTGCTCCGCGCGATGCGCGACCGGGGCGCACGGGCCTGCGTCGTGGAGGTCTCCTCGCACGCCATGGCGCTGCGGCGCGTGGACCACGTCCGTTTCTCCGCCGCCGTCTTCACCAACCTGACACGCGACCATCTCGACTTCCACGGCGACATGGAGCGGTACTTCGCGGCCAAGCGACGGTTGTTCGAGATGCTGCCGGACGGCGCCCCGGCCGTGATCAACGTCGACGACCCCCGCGGCGACCGGCTCGCGGCGACGGCGGGCCGAGCGGTAACCTACGCCGTGGACCGGCCGGCGGACTGCATGCCCGGCCGCCTGGATCTGCGGGTCGACGGCACGTTCATCGAGGCGCGCACGCCCCGCGGTCCGTTGCGGCTGGAGTCCCCGCTGGTCGGCCGCGCCGCGGCGTGCAACGTGCTCGGCGCCGCCGCGGCGGCGGTCGCGCTCGACCTGCCGTTCGCCGGCATCGAGGCCGGCGTACGCGCGCTGGCCGTGGTGCCGGGGCGGATGCAGACGGTTTCGACGCCCGCCGACGACGTGACCGTCATCGTCGATTCGGCGCATACCGACGATGCGCTCCGGGGCCTTCTCGAAGCCGTCCGGCCGCTCGCGGCACGGCGGCTCGTCACGGTCTTCGGGTGCGGCGGCGATCGGGACGCCGCGAAGCGGCCGCTGATGGGGGTGGTCGCGGCCCGTCTGAGCGACGCTGTGATTCTGACGTCCGACAACCCGCGGTCGGAGGATCCGGGCGCGATCATCGAGGACGTCGAACGCGGCATCAGCCGCTCCGACGCCCCGCATCTGGCGATCGTGGATCGCCAGGATGCGATACACCGCGCGATAGGGGACGCCGAGCCCGGGGACGTGGTGGTCATCGCCGGCAAGGGGCACGAGCGCTGCCAGGTGATCGGATCGCGGAAGGTGCCTTTCGAAGACGCCGTCGTGGCCCGCGCGGCGCTGGATGCGCGGCGCTCGCGGTTGCGGACAGGGTGAAAGGAAAGTGGCGGATCGCGGATCGACGCGCGTGCGGGCGGGGGCGCTGGCCCTGGCGGCTGGCGGCCGGCTGGCGGCCGGCGGACCCGACGTCGAGCTGGGCGAGGTCTGCATCGACAGCCGCCGCATCCGGTCCGGGGACGTCTTCCTGGCGGTTCGGGGCGAGCGGCTCGACGGTCACGACTTCATTGCCGAAGCACTTCGCAAGGGAGCGGCGGGCGTGATCGTCAGCGACAGGGCGGCGGCGCTGGCCGGGGCGGCCGGGCCCGCCCCGGTGACCATCGTCGTCGAGGACACGGTCCGCGCCCTGCAGTCCATCGCCCGCGACGTTCGGCGGCGTTCCGGCGCGCGGGTGGTGGCGATCACCGGCAGCGTCGGCAAGACGACCACCAAGGAGCTGACGGCGGCGTTCATCGGCGTACGGCACGACGTCGTCCGCAACCAGGGCAACCTCAACAACCACATCGGCCTCCCGCTCTCGCTGCTGCAGCTCGGGCGGCGCCCGGACGTGGCGGTGGTCGAGCTGGGCATGAACCATGCCGGCGAGATTCACACGCTGGTCGGCATCGCCGAGCCGGACGTCCGGGTCTGGACCAACGTGGCGGAGGTCCACGCGGCGTCCTTCGCTTCGATCGAAGGGATCGCCGACGCCAAGGCGGAAATCCTGGACGGCGCGGGCGCCCGCGACCACCTCGTGGTGAACGCGGATGATGCGCTGGCCATGGCGCGGATCGGGGGTTTCCCGGGCGGCGTGACCACGTTCGGCGTCGGCGTGGAAGCCGACGTGCGCGCCACGGACGTCGAAGATCGCGGAATCGACGGCATGCGGGCGGCGGTGCGGACCCCGGCCGGCAGCAGCCGGTTCGGCACGCGATTGATCGGCGCCGGCCAAGTGGCCAACGTGCTGGCGGCAATCGCGGTTGCCCTGCGCTTCCAGGTGCCCCTCGCGGAAATGGTGCGCGCGGCGGCCGCGTTCACGCCGCCGCCGCGCCGCGGCGAGGTGGTGCGCCTGTCCGGGGGGGTGACCGTCGTCGATGACTCCTACAACTCCAGCCCCGCGGCGCTCGAGCGGGCCCTCCGGGCGCTGGGGCGGGACCGCGGGCACCGGCGGCGGATCGCGGTGCTGGGCGAAATGCTGGAGCTCGGCGCGCGCGCGCCGGCTCTGCATCGTGCGTGCGGGCGGCTCGCGGTCGAGGCCGGGTTCGACGTGCTCGTGGCGGTCGGCGGTCCGGCGGCGGGGGCGCTGGCCGAGGGCGCCCTCGCGGCCGGGCTCGGGGCCGGCCGCGTCATGACGTGCGGCGGCAGCGAAGAGGCGGCGACGCTCGCCGCGAAGCTGGTGCGTGCGGGCGACCTGGTCCTGGTGAAGGGGTCGCGGGGCGTGCGCACGGATCGGGTGGCCGACCGGATCAGGGCGGAGTGGGGTTGATGCTCTACCACCTTCTCTATCCGCTGCACACGGACTTCAGCCTGCTGAACGTGGTCCAGTACATCACGTTCCGGACGGCCGCCGCGAGCCTGACCGCCTTCGTGGTGTCGCTCGTCTTCGGCCCGTTCACCATCCGCAAGCTGCGCGAGCTGCAGATCGGGCAGTTCATCCGGCACGACGGGCCGCCGACCCACAGGGACAAGGCGGGCACGCCGACGATGGGCGGGTTGCTGCTGCTCGCCGCGGCGTTCCTGCCGACGCTGCTCTGGGCCGACCTGACCAACGTCTACGTGCAGATCGCCCTGATCTCCACGGCCGCCTTCGGCGCCGTCGGCTTCGCCGACGACTGGCTGAAGATCTCCCGCCGCTCCCATCGGGGGCTGTCGGTGCGGGGCAAGCTGATCGCCCAGGGCGCGGTCGCCACCGCGGTGGGACTGTCACTGCTGCAGTTGACGCACAGCGACCTCTACAGCAGCGAGATCATCTTTCCCTTCTTCAAGCAGTTCACGCCGGACATCGGCTGGCTCTACGTCCCGTTCGCAGTGCTGGTGCTGGTGTTCTCGTCCAACGCCGTCAATCTCACGGACGGCCTCGACGGTCTCGCCATCAGCATCTTCACGGTGGCCGCCGGCGCGTTCACGGCGCTCACCTACGTCAGCGGCCACGCCGCGATAGCCGAGTTCCTGCTGCTGGTGCGGTTTCCACCGGCGGGCGAGTTGACGATTTTCTGCGGTTCCCTGGTCGGCGCGGGCCTCGGGTTCCTCTGGTACAACTCGTATCCCGCCGACGTGTTCATGGGCGACGTCGGATCCCTGGCGCTGGGCGGGGCGCTCGGGACCGTCGCCCTGCTCATCAAGCAGGAGCTGCTGCTGCCGATCGTGGGCGCGGTGTTCGTGATCGAGGCGTTCTCCGTGATCCTGCAGGTCGGTTCGTTCAAGCTCACCGGTCGGCGGGTGTTCAGGATGGCGCCGCTCCATCATCACTACGAGCAGATCGGGTGGAGCGAGCCGAAGATCATCACCCGGTTTCTCATTGCCGCGGTGGTGTTCGCGTTGTTCAGTCTGACGACGCTGAAACTGCGATGAGTGGATTCTCGGTCGCGGATCGTCGTGTCGTCGTGGTCGGCGCCGGCCGAAGCGGCGTCGCGGCCGCGCGCCTGCTCGCCGGCCGCGGAGCCCGCGTGACGCTGAGCGAGGCCGGCGCGGAAATTGCAACGGAGATTCCGGGCAGTGGATCGCTGGCGGACGAAGGCGTCGGCGTCGAGGTCGGCGGCCACCGGGCCGACACCCTGCGCGCGGCCGACCTGATCGTGGCGAGCCCGGGCGTGTCTCCGCGGGTGCCGGAGGTTTCGGCCGCGCGCCGCCGCGGCGTCCCCGTCATCAGCGAAGTGGAGCTGGCGGCACGCTGGTTGCGGGGCCGTCTGGTGGCGGTGACCGGAACGAAGGGCAAGTCGACGACGGTCGTCGTGGCCGCGCGGATGCTCGAGGCCGGGGGACGCCGGGCCGTCGTCGGGGGCAACATCGGGGTCGCGCTCAGCAGTCAGGTCGAGGATTCGACGCCGGACGTCGTGCACGTCGTCGAGGTGAGCAGCTTCCAGCTCGAACTCACCGAGACCTTTCGGCCGTGGATCGCCGTCTGTCTGAACCTGTCGCCGGATCATCTCGACCGGCACGCGAGCTTCGAGGAGTATGCCGGCGCGAAGGCGCGCGTGTTCGCGAACCAGACGCCGGACGACGCGATGGTCATCAACGCCGACGACCCGCACGTGCTGCGGATCGCGCGCGCGGGTCGTGCGCGGGCGCTCCGGTTCGCCGTCGACACCCGGGTCGCGGAGGGCGTGCAGGTGACGGGAGACGGCATAGCGCACCGGTCGGCGGAGGGCGAGGAGTGCCTGGTGCCGATGTCCGCGGTCCGGGTGCCGGGACGACACCTGCTGGGCGACATCGCCGCCGCGGCGGCCGTCGGCAGGCTGGCCGGCGTGGACGCCGGTGCGATGACGCGGGCGGTGCAGTCTTTCACCGGCCTGGAGCACACGCTCGAGTTCGTGCGCGAGATCGACGGGGTCCGTTTCGTGAACGACTCCAAGGCGACCAACGTCGTCGCCGCGCGGGCGGCGATCGAGTGCTTCGGACCGGGCCTGGTGGTGATCCTCGGGGGCCGCTTCAAGGGGGGCCGCTTCGAGGATCTGCGAACGGCGCTCGCGGGGCGCGGCGCGTCGGTGGTCGCCGTCGGCGAGGCGCGGGCGCAGGTGCGCCGGGCGCTCGAGTCGGCGGTCGCGGTGTACGAGGCGGAGACGCTGGACGAGGCGGTGCGTCGGGCGGCCGGGCTCGCAACCCCCGGCGGCGCCGTGCTGCTGGCCCCGGCGTGCGCCAGCCTCGACATGTTTCGCGACTACGCCGCGCGCGGGGCGGCGTTCAGGAACGCGGTGGCGGCTCTGGGGGGTCCGGTTCGGTCCGCGGGGCGGCGCACGGGACATGAGCAGTGAGCAGTCATCAGTCGGTTTGCGCGGTGAAGAGCTGGCCGCTGGGAGCGCAGGCTATCCCTTGCCTGCGAGGCCGGTGTCTTCGCCCGGGTCTGACTGATGACTGCTGACCGCTCACGCGAGCGTGCAACCCTGTTTTCGGGTCGAACGACCGGAGGCTTTAGCCTCGTCGATTCCCGGTTGACCGGATGGGAGTATGGCGCGGAAACTCAAGCCCGACAAGTTGCTCTTTCTCGCCGCGCTCGCGCTGCTGAGCGCCAGCGTCGTCATGGTCTACAGCGCATCCGCGGTGCACGCCATGGACCACCTGGACCGCCCGCCGTACTTCTTCCTGCTCCGGCAGTCGATCTGGGTCTGGCTGGGCGTCGGAATCCTCTGGGGCGTCATGCGCTGGTTCGACTACCGGAACCTGAAGACGCCCGCGGTCATCTGGACGTTGCTCGCGGTGACCGCGGCGGCGCTGGTAGCCGTGCTGTTCACCGAGCCGATCAACGGCGCCCGCCGCTGGCTGTTCGGGGGGCAGCCGTCGGAGCTGGCAAAGATCGTCCTGATCGTCTTCGTCGCCGCGCAGCTCGACCGGCGGATGGAGCGTGTCGACGACTTTTTCCGTGTCCTGCTGCCGATCGGCATCGTGACAGCGCTGGTCGCCGTTCTCATCCTGCTGCAACCCGACTTCAGCACGACGTTCGTCATCGTCGTCATCGTGGCGGCGATGGTCTTCGCCGCCGGGCTCAGCTACCGCTACGTGGCAGGGGCGGCGCTCGTGCTCGCGCCGGCCCTGTATCTCGTGCTGGCGAGCCAGCCGTATCGCTGGCGGCGACTGCTGGCGTTTCGCGACCCGTGGGCCGACCCGCTGGGAGACGGTTATCAGATCATCCAGTCGCTGATCGCGGTCGGCACCGGCGGCGTGGCGGGCAAGGGGCTGATGCAGGGCGTGCAGAAGCTGCATTATCTGCCCTACCCGCACACCGACTTCATCTACGCCGTCATCGCGGAGGAAACGGGACTGGTCGGGGCGACGGGGGTCCTGCTGTGTTTCGCGATCATCGCGTGGCGCGGGCTCCACGTCGCCTGCCGGGCGCCCGATCGGTTCGGTGCGTTCCTGGCGATCGGGTTGACCATGATGATCGTCTTCCAGGCGCTCGTCAACATGAGCGTGGTGCTCGGACTGATTCCGACGACGGGGATTCCGCTGCCGTTCGTCAGCGCCGGCGGATCGTCGCTGCTGATCGGGATGATCGGCATGGGAATCGTGCTGAACGTGTCGCAGCATGCGGCGCTCAGGCATTGATGCGGCCGGTGGAGGTGACTGTGACGGATGCGGACGCGGATGCAGCGTCGGGAGCGCCGCGGGTGGTGTTCGCGGGCGGCGGCACCGGCGGCCATCTGTTTCCGGGCATCGCCGTGGCGCGCGGGCTCGTCCGGCGTCACCGGCGCGCGCACGTCGTGTTCGTGGGGACGGGCGGCGGCATCGAGGCCCGTGCGCTGGCGCTCGAAGGTTTCCGGTTCGAACCGATTCGGAGCACCGGGCTCGTGGGCAAGTCGCCCCGCGCCGTGGCCGGGACCGTCGCGGCGGCGCCGCTCACCCTCTTCGACGCGGCGCGCGTGCTGCGCCGCGCCCGGCCGGATCTGGTGATCGGTCTCGGGGGCTACAGCGCCGGACCGGTGGTGCTCCTCGCGGCGTTGACGGGACGCTCGACCATGCTGCTGGAGCAGAACGCCGTGCCCGGAATGACCAACCGGATACTCGCGCCGTTCGTACAGGCGGCCGCCGTTTCGTTCGAGACGACCGCCGCCTGCTTCGGGGCGAAAGCGTTCGTGAGCGGCAACCCGGTGCGCGAGGGTTTCTTCGACGCGGCGCGCGTCGATCGGGCGCGGCGGGCGGGTCCGCCGACCGTGCTCGTGCTCGGTGGATCGCAGGGGGCGCACGCCCTGAACGTGGCGCTCGTCGCCGCCGCGCCGAAACTCGCGGCCATGCCGGGCGGTATCCGCGTCATCCACCAGACGGGCGAGCGCGACCACGACCCGGTGCGCGAGGCATACCGGCAGGCGGGTGTGGACGCGCGGGTGGAGCCGTTCTTCGAGATGCTGCACGAGGAGATGCGGGCGGCGGACGTGGTGGTCTGCCGCGCCGGGGCGACGACGCTGGCCGAGGTCGCGGCGGCCGGCCTGCCCGCGGTGCTCGTGCCGTTGCCGACGGCGGCCAACGATCACCAGCGCCGGAACGCCGCGGTGCTCGCGGCGGCCGGTGCGGCCGAAGTCGTCGAGCAGGCCGATCTCGAACCGCGGCTCGCGCCCCGGCTGATGGCGCTCGCGGGCGACCGCGGGCGCAGGGCGGCGATGTCCGCGGCGGCGAGCCGCATGGCCAGGGCGGACGCGGTGGACGAGGTGCTGCGGCGGGCGGAGCAGCTCATGGGCTGCGCCGCCGCGGTGGCGGGCCGGGAGTCTGCGCCGTAGAACGGCGCAGACTCCCGGAGAGGGTTGGTCGGGCGGAACGCGGAGCCGCAAGGCGACGATTTCCGGGTCAGGAAGGCCAGGGGCCGGTCGTGTGCTCGAACGAGTCAGACGGATCCACATGGTGGGCATCGGCGGCATCGGAATGAGCGGCATCGCGGAGCTGCTGCACGGCGCGGGCTACGAGGTGAGCGGGTCCGACCTCGCCGTCTCGCCGTCCGCCGCCCGACTGCGCGCGGCCGGGATCCGGGTTGCCGAGGGGCACGCGGCGGCCCACGTCGGCGCCCCGGACGTCGTCGTGGTTTCGTCCGCCGTGCCGCCGGACAACCCGGAGCTGGCCGAAGCGGAACGCCGGCGCATTCCCGTCGTCGGGCGTGGTGCGATGCTGGCGGAGCTGACGAAGCAGAAGCGGGCCGTCGCGGTGGCCGGGTCGCACGGGAAGACCACCACCACCGCCATGGCGGCGCTGGTTCTCGACGCCGCCGGGCTCGACCCGACCGCGGTCGTCGGCGGGGTGGTCGGCGCCCTCGACGGCAACGTCCGCCGCGGGAGCGGGCCGTTCATGGTGGTCGAAGCCGACGAGAGCGACCGGTCGTTCCTGCATCTGGCTCCCGAGATCGCCGTCGTGACCAACGTGGACGACGAGCACCTGGAGGCGTACGACGGGCTCGCCGGGCTCGTTCGCGCTGTCGGGACGTTCGCGGCGCGCGTGCCGCAGCGCGGTTGCGTGGTGGCCTGCGCGGACGATCCCCGGGTCGCGCGGATCGCGGCGCGGTGCCCGCGTCCCGTCGTGACGTACGGCATCGATGCTCCGTCGGTGAGCGTTCGCGCGGATCGGCTGCAGCTCGGGGCCACGGGCTCACGGGCCCGGGTGACGCTGACGGTCCGCGGCCGGCGCGCCGAGGTGGGCCTGCAGCTCGCGGTGCCGGGACGTCACAATCTGCTCAACGCGCTGGCCGCCCTCGGGGCGGCGTCGTGGCTGGACGTCGATGCGGAGGCGGCGGCCGGTGCGCTGCGCCGTTTCACCGGGGTGGAACGGCGCTACTCGCGCCGCTGCGTCGCCGCGGGGATCGAGATCGTCGATGACTACGCCCACCACCCGACGGAGATCCGCGCGGTGCTCGAGACGGCCCGACTCGCTGCCCCGGCGCGCCTGATGGTCGTGTTCCAGCCCCACCGGTATTCCCGCACGGCTCGCCTGCTGGACCGGTTCGGGCAGGTGCTGGGACTCGCCGACTCGGTGCTGCTCACCGAGGTGTACGCGGCGAGCGAGCCCCGCCTGGAGGGCATCGACGCGGCCGCGGTGGCGCGGGCGGTTCGACGTCATTCGCCGGTGCCGATCCGTATCGCCGACAGCCTGGAGGATGCCGCGGCGCAGGTCGCCGCCGGGGTCCGTCCGGGAGACATGGTCGCCGTCCTCGGAGCCGGATCGATTGCCCGGCTGGCGCCGCGCATCGTCGCGCGGCTCGAGAGGCGGGGTGCGTAATGGCGGTGTATGCGCGTCCCGAACCGCGTTTTCATCGCGCCTACGTGCGGCCGGTGCGGCGCCGGTGGTTCGCGCGCCGCCTGGGATTCTTCGCGCATCTCGGCCTGTTGCTGGCCGCGGTTGCCGGCGCCGCGTGGTCGTTGCACGCGTCGAGGCGCGCCGACGTCCTCCGTATCGACACCATCACGGTCGAGGGGAATCGACGTCTCTCGCCCGGCGAGGTGGCGGGACTCGCGGAGCTGCTGCGCGGCGAGAACCTGCTGGTCGCCGATCTGGAGGCGGGACGGGCGAGCCTGCTGGCGTCGGGATGGATCCGCGAAGCGACGCTGCGGCGGGTGCTGCCCTCGGCGGTCCACGTGAAGCTGGACGAGCGCGAGCCGGTCGGATTGAGTCGCTTCGGCTCCCACCTGTACCTCGTCGATGCGACCGGCCACGTCATCGACGAGTTCGGTCCCCGGTTCGCGGATCTCGATCTGCCGGTCATCGACGGGCTGTCGGCCGGCGCCGGCGGTTCGGCCGTCGACGCGCGCCGCGCGGCGCTCGCGGCGCGTCTGCTGGCGGAGGTCGAGGGGGACCGCGACCTCGCGGCCGCCGTTTCCCAGGTGGACGTCGCCGATCCGCACGATGCGGTCGTGCTGCTGAACGGGGACCCGGTGCGGATTCACCTGGGAGAAAGGCAGTTCGTCACCCGCCTCCGAACCTATCTGGACGTCGTCCCGGCGCTCCGGCAGGTCGTGCCCGAGATCGACTACGTCGACGTGCGGTTCGAGGGGAGGGTGTACGTCGGTCCGGCGAACGACTCCCCGGCCGGGCGCCGCGGCGCGTCGCGCCGGAGGCCGGCGGCGGCGATTCCGGACGCCCGGCGAGGATGGGCGTCGCCCCGGGCGACGGCCCGGATCGGACTTGCAGCGAGGAGCGGTCAACGGAGGCAGCGTGGCACCTAGGGAGCAGTACGTAGTCGGGCTCGACGTGGGCACGTCCAAGGTCGCCGCCATAGTCGGGGAGGCGATGCAGGACGGGAACGTCGACATCATCGGCATCGGGGTGGCGGACGCGCACGGCATCCGCCGCGGCGTCGTCGTCAACCTCGAGACGGCGGTCGAGTCGATCAAGAAGGCGATCGAGGAGGCCGAGCTCACCGCCGGCGTCGAGATCGACACGGTGCACCTCGCGCTGTCCGGCAGCCACGTCAAGGCGTTCAACAGCCGCGGCGTGGTGGCGGTCGCCGGCCAGAACCGCGAGATCACGCGCCAGGACGTGCGGCGCGCCATCGACGCGGCCAAGGCCGTTTCGCTGCCGAACGGACGTGAGGTCCTGCACACGTTGCCGCAGGATTTCGTCGTGGACGAGCAGGACGGCATCGGGGCGCCGACCGGGATGACGGGGGCCCGGCTGGAGGTGAACGTCCACATCGTGACCGGCAGCACGTCGACCACCCAGAACCTCGTCACCTGCGTCAACCGGGCCGGCGTAACCGTCGCGGCGACGGTACTCGGCCAGCTCGCCGCGGCGGAGGCGGTGCTGACGTCGGACGAGAAGGAGCTCGGCGTGGCGCTGGTGGACATCGGCGGCGGCACCACCGATTTCGCGGTGTTCGAGCGCGGCAGCCTGTGGCACACGGGCGCGGTTGCGCTCGGCGGCGACCACTTCACCAACGACATCGCGGTCGGCCTGCGCACCCCGATCCCGCAGGCGGAGAAAACGAAGCGCCGCAGCGGGTGCGCCCTGGCCACGCTGGTCGAGGAGGGTCAGACGGTCGAGATCGCCAGCGTCGGCGGTCGCCAGCCGCGCATCATGTCGCGCCGCATTCTGGCGGACGTCCTGCAGCCGCGCGCCGAGGAGGTCTTTCACCAGCTCTGGGACGAGATTCAGCATCGCGGCTACGAGGGCGCCCTGCATTCCGGCATCGTGCTGACCGGCGGCGGCTCCATGCTGGACGGCATGCCGGAAATCGCCGACCAGATATTCGATCTGCCGATTCGCCGCGGCTGTCCGGTCGGCGTGGGCGGATTGACGGATCACGTGAACGATCCCGCGTTCGCGACGGCGGTCGGGTTGATCATGTACGCGGGCCGGCGGCAGATGTCCGAGCAGGATCACCTGGCCGGCGGCGCCATGAACCGGTTGGCCGGTCGACTGCGGCTCCTGTTCAAGGAGTTCTTCTAACGGCGAAGGAGGGAAGGCATGGCGGAAAGCGGCAGAATCCTGCCCGGGGCGGAGCCGGCGTCGGACGGCGATCTCCGACTGACGCTGGAGGATACGATTCGGACCGGCGCCCGCATCAAGGTCGTCGGCGTCGGCGGCGGCGGGAGCAACGCGGTCGGCCGCATGGTGGCCGGAGGGGTCAGAGGCGTCGACTTCATCATCGCCAACACGGACGCGCAGGCCCTGGCGCAGAACGAGGCGCCGGTCCGGCTGCAGATCGGGGCGAAGGTGACGAACGGTCTCGGCGCTGGCGCGGACCCCGAAATCGGCCGGCAGGCGGCCCTCGAGGACACCGAGCAGCTCATCAGCGCGCTCGGCGGCGCCGACATGGTGTTCGTGACGGCCGGCCTCGGGGGCGGAACCGGCACCGGCGCCGCGCCGGTGGTCGCCGCTCTCGCCAGCGAGCTCGGCGCGCTGACCATCGCCGTCGTCACCAAGCCGTTCAAGTTCGAGGGCAAACGCCGGACGATGCAGGCCGAGCGGGGGCTGGACGAGCTCCGCGCGTCCGTCGACACCGTCATCGCCATTCCCAACGAGCGGCTGCTGGGACTCAGCGAGGAGGCGACGAGCCTGATCGACGCGTTCCTCCTCGCCGACGACGTCCTGCACCAGGCCATCCGGGGCATCTCCGACCTCATTCTCGTGCCCGGCATGATCAACCTGGACTTCGCCGACGTGAAGACCATCATGTCCGGCATGGGGATGGCCATCATGGGGACGGGCTACGGGGAGGGCAAGGACCGCAGCGTCGAGGCGGCGAACCGGGCCATCGCGAGTCCGCTGATCGAGGAGGCCCGGGTCGAGGGGGCGCGAGGCGTGATCATCAACATCACGGGCGGCTCCGACCTGTCCATGCTGGAGGTCAGCCAGGCGACCACCATCATCCACGAGGCGGCGCACGAGGACGCCAACATCATCTTCGGCGCGGTCGTCGATCCGGCCATGGAGGGGAAGATCAAGATCACCGTCATCGCCACCGACTTCGAGGGGCTCGGCAGGGGCCGGAAGGCCGCGTCGTCCGCGTCGGACACGCCGGTCGATCTGCAGCAGTACGCCAGTCAGCGGCAGGAGGAGACCGCTGCCCCGATGGCGGTGGCGGCGGCCGGCGGCGGCGGCATCACGATGTCCCGGCGAACCACGATCGAGTTCTCCGCTCCGGCGGACCCGATGGCCGAGGCTGCGAGCGCCGGCGAGGCGCCCGAGCCGGACGCCGGGGCGGAGGGGGAGCCGGCGCCGCTGCCGGCTTTTCTGCGTCCACCGGTCGAATAGCGCAACGGCCCGGCCGGAGGGCGCCTCTGGATCTCCGCGTGTTCGTGGGCGCGTTGCTGTCCGTACCAGAGACCGCACGTGACGGTCGCGACGTGCGCATTCATAGAGAAACCGACATCTGGGCCAGCGCCAAGCCCCTACCATGATGTCCTGTTCGACTGCGCCGCGGTGCGGCTGGCGAACCCGGGCGTCCCGTCCTCGTTGCTCCGCCTGCCGGGCCGGACCACGGGTGGGGCAAGGCGTCACTGGCGCGTCTGGTCGCCGCGGCGCTCGGCCGCCCCTGCGCGCGGGTGGACTGCAGCGGGCTGCGCTCGACGGCGGCGTGCACGGGGCTCGCCCGGAGCGGCCTGGGGATCGTCGAGGAACTGCGGCGCGTCGGCGTCCGCAATCCCGTCTTCGTCCTCGACGAGATCGACCGGCTGGGCGAGGCGGGCGGTGCGGCGGCGGCGCTGTTCGAAGCAATCGACCCGCCGCCGGGCGCTGAGAGGGTGCCCCAAGCGTAGTTGAAAGTCGGTGGCGACTCCTGCCCGGCTGATGTGGTATCAGTCGGGTGTTCACTCAAGGAGGAGAGGCCACCGATGAAGAAACCGTACAAGATCGTGTCGGGCGCGTCCAAGTCCGCGCCGAGCAGCCGGGAACTGGCGGACTGGCTGGCGAAGGACGGGCAACTGCTGATTCCACTGGTCGAGCTGCTCGAGAAGGGCGAGCGGGCCGTCGACGAGGTGATCGACGTGATGGGCCGGGCGACCATCGAGGCGGTCCTGCAGATGAGCGCCGAGCAGGTGGCGGGACCGAAGGAGCAGGGCCGCCGCGACGCCGACCGGGAGCTGTACCGGCACGGCGTACAGGCGGGGCGTGTGGCGTTGAAGGAGCGGCAGTTGCGGGTCGACAAGCCGCGGCTGCGCAAGAAGCGGCCACCGGCCGACGAGCCGGGCGAGGTGGAGATTCCGGCGTATACGGCGTTGCAGGCGAACCGGCGGCTGGCGGACCGGATGCTGGAGCTGGTACTGCGCGGCGTATCGACGCGCAAGTACGAGACGGTGCTGCCGGCGATGGCCGAGCAGGTGGGCGTGAGCAAATCCGAGGTCTCTCGGGAGACCATCGAGGCGGGGACGCGCGTTCTGCGGGAGTTGGCCGAAGGGGACCTGAGCGAGCTGGACGTGCTGGTGGTCTACCTGGATGGGATCGTGTTCGGGGACTACCACGTGCTGGCGGCGGTGGGGGTCGATGCCGGTGGCCGCAAGCACGTGCTGGGGCTGTGCGGCGGCGCGTCGGAGAACGCGCAGGTAACCGTCGATCTGCTTGAAGCTCTGGTGGCGCGGGGTCTGCGGGCGGACCGCCGGCGTCTGTTCGTCATCGACGGCGCCAAGGCGTTGCGGCAGGCCATCGGCCGGGTGTTCGGGTCGTCGAACCTGGTGCAACGTTGTAGAAATCACAAGGTACGGAACGTGTTGGGACATCTGCCGAAGGAGCAGCACGAGCAGGCGCGTGCGACGCTGCGAGCGGCGTGGAAGCTGGACGCGGACGAGGGCATCCGGAAGCTGGAGCAGTATGCGTCGTGGCTGGAGCGGGACTGGCCGTCGGCGGCGGCGAGCCTGCGCGAGGGGCTCTCGGAGTTGTTCACGGTGAATCGCCTGGGCCTGCCGACGCCGTTGCGCCGCTGCCTGACGACGACGAACATCATCGACTCGTCGCACGCGGGGGTTCGCCAGCACACGAATCGGGTGAGCCGCTGGCAGAGCGAGGAGATGGCGGTGCGGTGGGCGGCGGTGACGTTCCGGGAGACGGAGAAGCACTATCGCCGGATCACGGGCTATGAGCATCTATGGATGCTGAAAGCGCACCTCGACGAAGAGAGCGGCGCGCTTGCCGAGACCCGGAAGGTAGGGTAACGTGTTCTGTCGCCGCCGACTTTCTACTACCGGCGGGACACCCTCCGACGGCGGACCAGAGATCGCAACGCGCGGCGCAACTCGCCCGACACAAGACGCCAATCGTACGCGATCCATGCAAGCAAGAGTCACTGCGATCAGATGCGTTCGGGCGATGGCGACCTTCTCGTCCTCGCTGTAGCCGGGCAGATCGATGATTTCGAGCCGGCCCCGCAAGGCCGGCGGGACCCGCTTCCCGGCTTCGACGTAGCGCCAGTGGGGGATGTCCGTCGTGGCTGCTGTCCCTCTACGACTAGGCCGGCGGCGAAACCGAAACGCGGTTGCGGGGAATCGGGGTCAGCGGCCGAGCAGGGCCACCTGCGCGATGGCGAGTTGCCGCGAGTGCGTCATCGTCAGCAGCGCGCCGGTGGCGCCGAGCGCCTCGAATCGCCGGCGGGCGCCGCCATGCAACGCCAGTTGCGGCGGTCCGCCGCGTCTGACCACCTCCACGTCGCGCCAGAGCACGCCGTGCGCCCGTCCCGTGCCGAGCGCCTTCATTGCCGCTTCCTTGGCGGAGAAGCGCGCGGCCAGGTGCTGGGCCGGCGCGCGGCGGCGCAGACAGTAGCCGGCTTCGCCGTCCGTGAAGATGCGTCCGATGAAGCGGTCGCCGTAGCGCCTCACGAGATCGTCGACGCGCGCGACTTCCTCGACGTCGATGCCGATGCCGATGACGATGCCGCCGCGGGTTGCGTTCGCGGCCGCGGTCCGCGCGGGGGCGCCGCCGGTTGCGGTCCCGGAAGCCGCGCTCGGCGGCTTCTCGCCGCGAGAGGCGGCGTCGCCGGTGACCGGCGTCCCGCTTCGGCCGCCGGCGCCGTCCATCGCGGCGTTGGCCAGTGCGTCGGCCCGGCGGTTGCGTTCGCGCGGTATGTGCTCGTACCGCACCTGCCCCAGGCGACCCGCCAGGTCGCGCGCGCGGGCGTGCAGCGCCTGCAGCTCCGGTTGCCGCACGCGGTACTCGCCGCGCATCTGGCGTGTCAGCAGTTGCGAGTCGGAGCGGATGATGGCGTTGCGGCGCCCGTTCGCTGCGAGGTACTCCAGCGCGGCGATCAGCCCGCGGTACTCCGCGGCGTTGTTGGTGGCCACGCCGATCGAGCCGTGCATCTCGTCGACGACGCGGCCGTTTTCGTCCTCGACGCTGATCCCGTATCCGGCCGGTCCCGGATTGCCGCGCGAACCCCCGTCGATGTAAGCGATCACGGGCGCCGGCATGTCGGTGTCCCGTCCCGTCGCGGGCGGATCACGCCGGCGGAGCGGCGGCTTCCGCGTCGAGCGGGTAATGGAGGATGCGCTGGCAGCTTTCGCACTGAATCAACCTCTGGTTGAGCCGCACGTCGTTGTAGAGTTGCGGCCGGAGTCGGACTTGGCAGGATGCGCAGCGCCCGTCGCGCACCGCGCCGACCGCGACCCCCTTGCGGCTGCGAATCAGGGTGTCGAACGTTTCCAGCAGGCGGGGAGGGAGATCCGCCGCGAGCGCCGCGCGATCCCCGGCGTGGCGCTCCACCAGGACCTGAAACCGGTCACGTTCCTGTTCCAGCCGGCGTTGTTCCGCGCTGACCACGGCCTGTTTCTCGGCCAGGGCCTGCCTCGTCGTTTCGATGTCGGCCGACAACTCGTCCGCTTCGAGCATGCCCTCGAGTATCAGATCCTCGAGGCGCCGGACCTCCGCGTCGGCGCCGGCGATCTCCGACTGGACGGCGTGGTACTCCTTGTTCGTCTTGACCGCCATCAACTGTTCCTTGAACCGTGTCAGTCGACCCTGCACCGCGGCGACGTCCTTCTCGAGCACCCGGCGGGCCTGCCGGTGCTCCGCGAGTCGTCGTTCGGCGGCCTCGAGCCGGCTCGTGTGTCCGGCCAGCCGGGCCGCGAGCTCCTCCCGTTGCGCAGGGAACGCCTCGATGGCTTGTCTGGCTTCGCCGACGGCGGTTTCGAGCTGCTGCAGGCGAATCAGGCGTTCGAGGTCGGGAAGCATGGATCGGGCAGGAAAAAGCCCCGCACGAGCGGGGCCTGGTCTCTGTGGGCGCGCGGCGGTCCCGCCGGGCGCGTGAGAAGGGAGGTGGGCCCACCAGGATTCGAACCTGGGACAGACCGGTTATGAGCCGGCGGCTCTGACCGCTGAGCTATGGGCCCCCGGACGGGCACTACGTGCCTCCTTCCAGAAACGCGCGGAGCTTCCGGCTGCGGGACGGGTGCCGCAGCTTGCGCAACGCCTTGGCTTCTATCTGACGAATCCGCTCCCGGGTCACGGCGAAGTTCTGTCCGACTTCCTCGAGCGTGTGCTCGCTGCCGTCCCCGACGCCGAACCGCATCTTGATCACCTTCTCCTCGCGCGGCGTCAGCGACTTCAGCACCGACTCGGTCTGCTCCTTCAGGTTGAGGCTGATCACGGCGTCCGACGGCGAGACGACCTGCCGATCCTCGATGAAGTCGCCGAGGTGGCTGTCCTCTTCCTCGCCGATCGGCGTCTCGAGCGAAATGGGCTCCTGCGCTATCTTGAGCACCTTGCGGACCTTGGTGAGCGGGATGTCCATCCGCTCGGCGATCTCCTCCGACGACGGCTCGCGCCCGAACTCCTGCACCAGCGCCCGCGACGTGCGGAGCAGCTTGTTGATCGTCTCGATCATGTGGACCGGGATGCGGATGGTGCGGGCCTGATCCGCGATCGCCCGCGTGATCGCCTGGCGGATCCACCAGGTCGCGTAGGTCGAGAACTTGTAGCCGCGCCGGTACTCGAACTTGTCGACGGCCTTCATCAGGCCGATGTTCCCCTCCTGGATCAGGTCGAGAAACTGCAGGCCGCGGTTGGTGTACTTCTTTGCGATCGACACCACGAGGCGGAGATTGGCTTCCACCAGCTCTTTCTTGGCGCGCTCGGCCAGCGCCTCGCCGCGCTCCATGGTCGCCAGCATGCGCGCCAGCGAACCGGGAGATTCCTCCATCTCCGCCAGCGATTTCCGCAGGCTCACCCGGAGCTCGCGCCGCTGCCGCAGCAGTCGCACGCGCTCCTCCTCGTCGAGCTGCCGCCGATTCGCCTTGTCGAGTTGCCGGTCGAGTCTCGCGAGGTCGCGCTGCGCGCACTGCACGGCCGCCGCCGCCGCCCGGAGGTCGTCGATCCAGCACTGCTTGACCGGCTCGGTGAACTCCATGCGGCGGATCAGCCGTGCGAGCCTCACGCGCGCCCGCAGGAACTGCCGCCGGCCGGCCCGGTGGCGTTGCCGCTCGCGCTTCGGCACACGATCGAGCTCCGCCTGTCGGTTGCCGGTGTCGAGCTGCGCCTCGCGGATCGTCTCGATCTGGTCGACGAGCTGCTGTCGGCGATCCGCGGTGCGCCCTTCCGGCTTCGTTTCCTCCTGGACGACCACCAGCTCGCGCGGCGCGCGGGCGCCGTCCTTCAATTCGTTCCCGAACGCGATGACCGCGCGGGCCACCGACGGGGTCCGCGACAGGATCTTCAATACGGCGAGCCTGCCGCGCTCGATGCGCCGGGCGATCTCCACCTCGCCGTCCCGCGTGAGCAGCGGCACCGTGCCCATCTCGCGCAGATACATCCGGACCGGGTCGCTGGTCTTGTCGATCGGGCTGGGCGCGAGGTCGAGTTCCGGCTCGCCGCCCCCTTCCGCCGCGCGCTCGAGACGCTTCTTCTCCTTGTACTTGTCCTCGGACTCGACGACCTCGATGCCGGCGTTGCCGAGCGAGCCGAACAGCTCGTCGAGCTCCTCGGACGAGGTGATCCCGGCGGGAAGCAGCTCGTTGATCTCGTCGAAGAGGAGATAGCCGCGCTCCTTGCCGACGATGATCAGTTGCTGGATCTCGTCGTACCGCTCTTCGATCGACAACTGCCTGCCTGCCATCCCGTCACCTCGTGCGGTCGGCTTGCGGTTGTGGATCGGCGCGCCACGCGGGGGGTTCGCCGCCAGGGGACGCGCCACGCAGGAGATTGTATACGGCGCAGACCCCTGCGCGGTCATCCCGCGAGCTCCTCGATGCGTTGCAGGAGGTCCTTCTTGCGCGCCCAGAGGTCTTCGATCTCGTCGAGGGCGTTCGGCGAGCCGTCCTGCTGCCGGCGATCGATCTCCTCCTGCAACGCGGCCCGCTCGCGGTCGTAGCGCCGCTTCCGCAACTCGATCCCGCAGTCCCCGGCGTCGGCCGCCGCCACGGCGTCCCGCGCGATCCTCCGCACGAGCTCCGCCTCTTCCGCGTCCAGGCGCTCGAGGAGCGTTTCGGGCGCCCCGTCGGCGGGCACCGTCGCGAGCGTCCGGGCGGCGGCCAGGATCCGGGCCGTCCGGAGGCCTTCGAGGTCGGCCGGCTCCAGCCCGGCGAGCACCGACTGCGCCGCCGCGGTCTCGTGCATCATGGCCCAGATCAATCCCTTTTCGGCCGGTCGGAGCGCCGTCTGGGCGGTGCGGATGTCGAAATGCACGGCCGCCCGCCGCGGCTTCGCTGCCTCGCGCAACTCGGCGAGGAAGAGACCCTCGGGCACCCGGGCCAGGTGCTCGACCTGATCGGCGAACCGCTGGCGGGCGACCGGATCCCGGATGGCGTGCGCCACCGGCTTCATCCGGTCGAGCAGGGCGCGGCTCTCCCCGACACGCAAGAAATCGCGCCCGGCCACGGCGCGGTCGAGCAGGTCGTCGAGGTACGGCCGCGACGTTCGGAGGCGCTCGCGCCAGGCGTCGGCGCCGTACCGCCGGATGTATCCGTCGGGGTCGTCGCCGGGAGGAAGTTGCACGACGTTCACCTGGAACCCCCGGGCGAGGAGGAGCTCGCCCGAGCGGGCGGAGGCGCCCTGACCGGCAGAGTCGGGATCGAAGCTGAGCAGCGTCCGCGAACAGAAACGCCGCAGCAGCCGGACGTGCTGGTCGGTCAGCGCCGTGCCGCAGGTGGCGACGACCGGCTTCACGCCGGCCTGCACCGCCTGGGCCAGGTCGAAGTAGCCCTCGACGAGCACGGCGTACCCGACCTCCCGTACCGCCTGTCTGGTCAGGTGCAGGCCGTACAGGGTTCGACTCTTGGCGTAGAGCGGCGTCTCGGGCGAGTTGAGGTACTTGGGCTGCTGATCGGCCGCGAGCGCGCGTCCGCCGAACGCGACGACCGAGCCGGTCTCGCGCGCGATGGGAATCATCAACCGGTTGCGGAACCGGTCGTACGGCGGTCCATCGCCGCGCCGCGTCACGAGGCCGCTCCCGAGCAGCAGCTCGAGCGGCTGTCCCCGCTCGAGCAGGTGCCGGGTCAGGCTCTCGCGGTGCGGCGGAGCAAAACCGAGACCGAGCCGCTCGATCGTCTCCGGACGGATGTCCCGCGCTTCGAGATACCGCAGCGCGGCCGCGCCGGAGGCGAGGCGCAGTTGATGGCGGAAGTACTCGCCGGCGAGCTCGTGCACCTTGAGCAGCGCCTCCCGTTGCGCGACCGCCTCCCGGTCGCGCTGCGGGTCGTCCGACTCGGGGACCGTCAACCCGAACCGCCGGGCCAGCGACTGGACCGCCTCCGGGAAGCTGAGTTTCTCGTAGAGCTCGACGAACTTCAGCACGTCGCCGCCGGTCGAGCAGCCGAAGCAGTGGAAGAACCCCTTCTCGCGGTCGACGTGGAAGCTCGGCGTCTTCTCACGATGAAACGGGCAGAGCCCCTTGTACGTGCGTCCCGCCTGCTTCAGCGGCACGACGTCCTGGATCACCTGGACGACGTCGGCCTGCGCCTTCAGTTCGTCGATGAAACCGGGGGGGAAGCGCGCCATGCAGGGCCTCAGTCCTTGAGCTCGATGACCGTCACGCCCCGGCCGCCGTGCTCGGGCGGCGCCGCCTCGAACTTCGCCACCAGCGGATGCTCGTCGAGGAAACCGGCGATGGCGCGGCGCAACTGTCCGGTTCCGTGGCCGTGGATCACCCGCAGTCGTTCCACGCCGCCGACCAGCGCCTGGTCGACGTACTTCTCCACCCGCGACAGCGCGTCGTCGACGCGGCACCCGATGACGTTGAGCTCCTGCGGGGCGGCGGTGTGCGCCGCCACCGCGACCGTCACCCCGCCCCCGGCCGACGCCACGGCTTCCACGGTGCGGAGACTGCCGGACGGCACGTGCAGACGTTTGCCCCGGGCTTCGAGCTCGGCGTCGTCGCCGTGGACCGCGACGAGGATGCCTTCGAGCCCCAGGCTCTCGACCCGGACCCGGCTGCCGACCGGCGGCGGGACGGCCGGCGCCGGCGGTTCCGGCGGCGCCGGGAGCGCCGCGGCGGACCGTTCGCGAACCGCCTCGAGCGCCTCGACCGCCGCGCGCTTCAATTCTCCGGTGGCGCCCGTCGTGACCCGTTGCGGCGGACGGTCCGCGGCCCGCCTCCCGGCCGGCTCGACGAGGGCGCCGGCGCGGGCCCGCAGGTCGCCGACGATTTCCTCGACGGCGGAGCGGGCCGCCTTGATCTCCGCTTCCACACCGGTGCGGAGGCGCCGCCGCGCGGCCTCTTCCTTCTCGTCGAGCGCCCGCCGCGCCTGCTCCAGCGCCGCGCGGTCGTCTTCGAGCTGCCGGCGGCCGGCCTCCAGCGCCGCCCGTTGCGCGTTCACCTCGGCGGCGTCGCGCTCCACCCGCGCGAGGTGCTCGGCCAGTTGCGCCTCGCGGGCGCTGCGCCGCCCGCGCGCGTCGTCGATGATGGAGGGGGGCACGCCGAGGCGGGCCGCGATCTCCAGGGCCAGGCTGCGCCCGGGCGCGCCGTACGTCAGCCGGTAGGTCGGGGCGTAGGTCTCCGGATCGAAGCCGAAGCCGGCGCAGGCGACCCCGCCGGTCGTCGACGCGTACGACTTCAACAGGTCGTCGTGGGTGGTCGCCGCGACGAGGGCGCCGCGCCGCCGGAAATGATCGACGATCGCCGCGCCCAGCGCGCCTCCCTCGACCGGGTCGGTGCCTGCGCCGACCTCGTCGAGCAGCACCAGGGCGGGCAGCGCGAGGCGGCTCTCCATGGCCACGACGTTCGTGACGTGGCCGGAGAACGTCGAGAGGCTGTCGGCGATCGACTGCTCGTCGCCGATGTCCGCGAAGACCGACCTGAACACCGGCAGCGAAGCCCCCGGGCCGGCCGGCACGTGGAGGCCGGCCTGCGCCATCAGGACCAGCAGGCCGACCGTCTTGAGGGCGACGGTCTTGCCCCCCGTGTTGGGTCCGGTCACGATCAGCGCCCCGACCGGCGGAGCGATGCGCAGGTCCACCGGCACGGGTCCGGCCGGGCGCGAATCCTCCTCGCCGGCCCGCCGATCGTCGCCCGCCCGCGCCCGGACGGCGGCGATGAGCAGCGGGTGCCGGGCTGCCGGCAGCTCGATCCGGGCATCGGTCGCGAGCTTCGGCTCCACGCCGTCGACGAGACGCGAGAAGCTCGCCCGGGCCTGGACGACGTCGAGCGCTTCCGCCGCGGCCAGCGTCCGCCGCAGATCGAGGGCCCGCTTGCGGATCGTGTTGGCCAGACTGAGCAGAATGCGGTGGATCTCCTCGCTCTCCGCCTCCTCGAGGGCGACGATGTCGTTGTTGATCTCGACGGTGCTCAACGGCTCGAGGAACAGGCTGGCCCCGCTGCCGGAGGCGCCGTGCACGATGCCGGGGATCGCGGCGCGGTGCTCCGACCGGACGACGAGCACGAACCGGCCCCCCCGCTCGGTGACCACCCGTTCCTGGAGGTACTTCGCCGTATCCCGCCCGCGCAGGTAGGACTCGAGCGTGCCCCGCAGCCGGTTGCGCTGGCGCCGCAGCCGCTCCCGCAGGGTGCGCAGCCTGGGGCTGGCGTCGTCGAGCACCTCGCCTTCCGGATCGATGGCGGCGCGAACGGCGCGGATCTCCCGCTCGAACGATTCCGCGGCGCCGATGACGGCTCCGAGGGCCGGGTAGGGCCCGCCGGCGGCGTTGCGGAACGCCGCGCAGACGGCGTCCATCGAGGCCAGAAAGCGGGCCAGGCCGACGAGCTGCAACGGCTCCACGACGCGCCCTTCCACGGCGAGCGCGGCGACCGTCTGCTCCAGATCGGCAGGGGCGTCGAGGCCGAACGGGGCGTTCGCGTCGAGGTAGGCGACTCCCTCGCTGGTGGCCGCGAGCGCGGCGGCGACCCTGCCGGCGTCGGTGGCCGGCGCGAGGCGGCCGAGCGCCGTGGCGCCCAGCGGCGTGAGCGCCAGGCTGCGGACCGCGGCCGCGACACGATCGAATTCGAGCGCCTGAAGGGTTCCCTCGTGCATCTTGGGTTTCCGATCGCGGCCAGCGCCGCCAAACCCGTCGCGGGCTCCGTGTTCGGCCCCAGCCCCCACCGCCCCCGGGACCTCGCGCCTCCGAACTCACGTTGTTGCGTTCTACGGCGCAAGCTCCCGGCCCGATAATCGTCGCCTGCGGCTCCGAGTGCCGCCCATCCCGGCCTCGCTGGAAGTCTACGCCGTTCTACGGCGCGGACTTCCAGGACAGGTGATTGATCAGGCTCGCCATCGTGGCCGCGCCGAGTCCGTTGTCGATGTTGACGACGGCGACGCCCGTTGCGCAACTGTTCAGCATCCCGAGCAGCGCCGTCAGCCCGCCGAAGGCGGCGCCGTACCCGACGCTGGTCGGTACGGCGATGACCGGGGCGCGGACCAGGCCCCCGACCACGCTCGGCAACGCGCCCTCCATGCCGGCGACGGCGATGACGACGCGCGCCGCGTCGAGGCGTTCCCGCTCCGCCAGCAGCCGGTGAAGCCCGGCCACGCCGGCGTCGTACACCGTGTCCACCCGGTTGCCGAGCGCTTCGGCCGCGACCCGCGCTTCCTCGGCCACGGGCAGGTCCGACGTGCCCGCGGCGACGACGAGAACGGTGCCCTGCCCGGTCGGCTCGGTGCCCGCCGGGCGGGTGATGATGCGGGCCGCGGCGTGAAAACGCGCGTCCGGGACGAGCGCGCGCACCGCCTCGAACGCCTCGGCGGAGGTCCGCGTGACGATGAGGGTGTCGCCGGCGGCGACGATCCGCTCGGCGATGGCGGCGGTCTGCGCCGGCGTCTTGCCGGACCCGAACACGATCTCCGGACAGCCCCGGCGGACGCCGCGGTGGTGATCGACGCGGGCGAACCCGAGGTTCTCGAACGGCGCCCGCCGCACGAGATCGAGGATGCGCGCCTCCGCGTCGCGCAGGCCGATCGCGCCGCCCTCGAGGTCCGACAGGATCGCGCGCACGTGGTCAGACGTCATTCAGCCCGTCAATCGTCGCCTGCGGATCCGCTTGCCGCCCAACCGATCCTCACCGGGAGTCTGTACCGTTCTGCGGCGCAGGACTCTCGGGCGACGGCGCGGGCCGCGGGCGGGCGGTCGCGTTGACTTGGCGCCACCGGAATTGTACCGTCGCCGCCAATGTCGCCGCCGGACGTCCTCGTGGTGGGGTTGTACTTCGCGGTCCTGGTCGGCCTCAGCGTCTACGGTGTTCACCGGGGGTACCTGCTGTATCTTTACACGAACGGCCGCCGCGCGGTCCTGTCCGCCCCGGTTCCGGCCGCATCCCCGCCGCCGCCGCGCATCACGGTGCAGCTCCCCGTCTTCAACGAGGTGTACGTCGTCGAGCGCCTGATCGAGGCGGTGGCGAGCCTGCGTTACCCGCGCGACCGGTACGAGGTGCAGGTGCTCGACGACTCGACGGACGAGACCGCCCGCGTCGCCCGCGCGGCCGTCGAGCGGTGGCGGGCGCGCGGCCTCGCGATCGGCTACCGCCGGCGTGCGGCCCGGACCGGCTTCAAGGCGGGCGCGCTCGCCGAGGGGCTGCGCCGCGCCGGCGGCGAGCTGATCGCGGTCTTCGACGCCGACTTCATGCCGCCGCCGGACTTCCTGGAGCGCGCCGTCGGCGTCTTCGCGGACCCGCGGGTCGGGATGGTCCAGGCGCGCTGGGGGCATGCCAATCGCCGGCACTCGCTGCTCACCCGGCTGCAGGCGCTGCTGCTGGACGGGCATTTCGTGCTGGAGCACGGCGGCCGGCAGCGCGGCGGCTGCTTCTTCAACTTCAACGGCGCGGCCGGCATCTGGCGGCGCGCCGCCATCGAGTCGGCCGGCGGCTGGCAGCACGACACGCTGACCGAGGACCTCGATCTGAGCTACCGGGCGCAGCTCGCCGGTTGGCGGTTCGTGTTCCTGCCCGACGTCGTGGCGCCGGCCGAGCTGCCGGTCGAGATGAGCGCGTTCAAGTCGCAGCAGCACCGCTGGGCCAAGGGCTCCATCCAGACCTGCCGGAAGGTGCTGCCGGCGGTGCTGCGGGCCGACGTGCCGGTGCGCGTCAAGGCGGAGGCGTTCCTGCACCTGACCGCCAACTTCAACTACCTGCTCGTCCTGGCGCTGTGCGTCCTGATCGTGCCGGCGCTGGTTGCCCGCACCGCGTCCGGCGGCGCAGAGCGGCTGCTGCTGGTCGACGCGGCGGTGTTCGGACTGGCGGCGGTGTCGGTGATCACGTTCTACGCGGTGAGCCAGCGGGAGCTCGGTGGGCGCTGGTGGGCGCGCCTGCGGGACCTGCCGGCCATGGTCGCCCTGAGCCTCGGCCTCTCCGTCAACAATGCGGTCGCGGTGGTCGAGGCGTTGTCGGGACGCACCGGGGAGTTCCGGCGCACGCCGAAATACGGCGCGCGGTCGCGGAGCGATCGGCTCGCCGGCCGCCGCAAGCCGCGGGATGCCGATCTCGCACAGCATGCGTTGCCGCCGGCGGGGAGCGATCGGCTTGCCGGCCGCCGCCGGCCGCGGGGGGCGCGGGTCCAGCCGCTGGTCGAGATCGCTTTCGGGACCTGGTTCACGCTCGGCGTCGGGTACGCGCTGGCGGCGGGCGTCTACGGGGCGGTGCCGTTCCTCGCGCTGTTCCAGATCGGGTTTTTCTACGCGGGGTTCGCGTCGCGGGCGCCGCGCTACGAGGCGGGGCCGGCTGTACAGGGTCTGGCCGGAGGAGGTGCGTCGTGACGCCGGCGGGAGCGACCCCGAAGGCGGGCCTGGAGGGGGTGGTGGCCACCTCGTCCGCGATCTGCCACATCGACGGGGCGCAGGGGGTGCTGGCCTACGCCGGACACGACATCCACGATCTGGCGCGCGAGGCCGGGTTCGAGGAGGTCTGTCACCTGCTCTGGCATCGCCGCCTCCCGTCGCGCGCCGAGCTGGGCGACCTGCAGTCGGACCTCGCCGCGGCCCGCCGGCTGCCGGAGGCCATGCTGCGGCTGATGCGCAGCCTGCCGCCCGGCCACGCCATGGATGCGCTGCGCACGCTGGTGTCGGCCCTCGCCCACTTCGATCCGGAAGCGGACGACCGGTCGCCGGCCGCCGCCGGCCGGAAGGCGGTGCGGCTGACCGCGCAGGTCGGCAGCCTCGTGGCGACGTGGGGCCGGCTGAACGCCGGCGGGGGTCCGCTCGATCCGGATCCGGCGCTCGGTCACGCCGCGAACTTCCTGCTGCTGCTCACCGGGGAGCGTCCGTCCGGGCTGGAGGCGCGGGCGCTCGACGTCGCGCTCGTCCTGCACGCGGACCACGAGCTGAACGCCTCGACCTTCGCCGCGCGGGTCACCGCGGCCACGCTCAGCGACGTGCACTCGGCCGCGGTGGCCGGCATCGGGGCCCTCAAGGGGCCGCTGCACGGCGGCGCCAACGCCGCCGTCATGCGGATGCTCCTCGACATCGGCGAGGACGCCGACGACGCCCGCGTCGAGCGGACGGTGCGCGACATGCTGGCCCACAAGGTGAAGGTGCCCGGCTTCGGCCACCGCGTCTACCGCACCGAGGACCCGCGCGCCACCCACCTGCGCCGGATGTCGAAGGAAATAGGAGAGCGGTCGGGCGGCGCCCGCTGGTACGAGATGTCGCGGCGGATCGAGGCGGTGATGAAGGCGGAGACCGGGATCGACGCCAACGTGGACTTCTACTCTGCGTCGACGTACTACCTGCTGGGCATCCCGATCGAGCTGTTCACGCCGGTCTTCGCGGTCGCCCGCATCGCCGGCTGGACCGCCCACGTGCTGGAGCAGTACGCCGACAACCGGCTCATCCGTCCGCGCGCGGAGTACGTGGGGCCCGCGTACCCGCAGCCGTTCACGCCGCTCGACCGCCGCTGAGCCGGTGCTGGTCCGTCGAGCACTCTCGGGCGGCGACAACGAGCCTGATTGCGGGCGAGCTTGTCATCCGAACCGTTTCAGACTAAGGTTTCCTGACTAAGTTCAGGAGCGTGCCGTGCGCACCGTCAACATGCATGAAGCCAAGACCCACCTGTCCCGTCTCGTGCAGGCGGCGGCGAAGGGTGAGCCGTTCATCATCGCGCGGGCGGGCAAGCCCATGGTGAAGGTCGTCGCGATCGAGGTCCCGGGGGCCGGACGAGCGCGGCGAACCGGATTCCTGGCCGGCGCAGGCTCGGTGCCGCCCGATTTCGACCGCATGGGGTCGGCCGAGATTGCGGCGATGTTCGAGGGCGACGCGTGAAGCTGCTGCTCGATACCCGCGTTCTGCTGTGGGCCGCACGCGAGCCGGACCGGCTGCCGGACAGCGTCCGGGAACGCATCGAAAACCCGGCCTCGGAACTGATCTACAGCGCCGCGTCGCTCTGGGAGGTCGCCGTCAAGAATACGTTGCGGCGGCCGGACTTCAGCGTCGATCCGCGCCTGCTGCGGCGGGGACTGCTGGAAAACGGCTACGTGGAATTGCCTGTCACCGGCGTTCATGCAGCGGTCGTGGATCTGCTGCCGCCGATCCACCGGGATCCGTTCGACCGTATGCTGATAGCGCAGGCGCAGATGGAAGGTCTGACGCTGTTGACGGCGGACTCCATCGTCGGCCGCTATCCGGGGCCGATCGAGACGATCTGAGAGGCCGCCGCTCCGTGTGCGGTTCGGATTCCATCGCCTGCATCGCCGGTTGCGCCGAGTCGGGAGTCTCGCCGTCCGCGAAGCGCATCCCCGGACCCTGATCGACATCCACCTGCGATGCAACACCGTCAAATCCGCAACTTCTCCGTCATCGCCCACATCGATCACGGGAAGTCGACCCTCGCGGACCGCTTTCTGGAGCTCACCGGCGCGCTGCGGCCGCGAGAGATGGAGGCGCAGGTCCTCGACTCGATGGATCTGGAGCGGGAGCGCGGCATCACCATCAAGGCCCACGCGGTCCGCCTGTCGTACACGGCGGACGACGGCGAGTCCTACGTCCTGAACCTCATCGACACCCCCGGCCACGTCGACTTCTCCTACGAGGTCACCCGCTCGCTGGCCGCCTGCGAAGGCGCGCTGCTGCTGGTCGACGCCTCGCAGGGGGTCGAGGCGCAGACCGTGGCGAACGCCTACCTCGCGGTCGACAACGACCTGGAGATCGTGCCGGTCATCAACAAGGTCGACCTGCCGGGGGCCCGGCCGGAGGAGACGGCGGTACAGATCGAGGACCTCGTGGGTCTCGATCCGTCCCACGCCCTGCTCGCCAGCGCCAAGGAGGGCAGCGGCACGCGCGAGATCCTCGAGGCGGTCGTCGCGCGGCTGCCGCCGCCGGCCGGCGATCCGGACGCGCCGCTCAAGGCGCTGATCTTCGACTCGTGGTACGACGCCTACCGCGGCGTCATCGTGCTGATCCGCGTCGTCGACGGCGCCGTCCGGCCGCGGATGAAGGTGCGGCTGATGGCGGCGGGACAGGACTACGAGGTGGAGCAGGTGGGCGTCTTCGCCCCCAAGCCGCGGGCGGTGGACCGGCTCGGCGTGGGCGAGGTCGGTTTCCTGATCGCCAACGTGAAGAACGTCGCGGACGCGCGGATCGGCGACACCGTGACCGAGGCGTCGCGCCCCGCCGCGCGGCCCCTCCCCGGCTTCCAGGAGACGAAGCCGATGGTGTTCGCCGGGCTCTACCCGGTGGAGAGCCACCAGTACCCGGAGCTGCGCGAGGCGCTCGAGAAGCTGCGGCTCAACGACGCCGCGTTCTTCTTCGAGCCGGAGACCTCCGCCGCGCTCGGCTTCGGGTTCCGCTGCGGCTTCCTCGGCCTGCTGCACATGGAGATCGTGCAGGAGCGGCTCGAGCGCGAGTTCGACATGGACCTGGTGACGACCGCGCCCGGCGTCCTCTATCGCGTGACCACCACCGACGGCGAGGTGTTCGAGATCGACAGCCCGGCCAAGCTGCCCGACGCCGGCCGCATCGCGAAGGTCGAGGAGCCGGTGATCACGGCGATGATCCTGACCCCGGCGGATCAGGTGGGCGGCATCCTGCAGCTCTGCCAGGAGAAGCGGGGGGTGCAGAAGGCGCTGGAATACCACGCCGCGCACCGGGTGATGATCTCCTACGAGCTGCCGTTCAACGAGGTGGTGCTCGACTTCTACGACCGGCTGAAGACGCTGTCGCGGGGCTACGCGTCGCTCGACTATCATGTGAGCGGCTACTGGGAGTCGCCGCTTGTCAAGCTCGACCTGCTGGTGAACGGCGAGCCGGTGGACGCCCTGTCGGTCATCGTCCACCGGGACTCCGCCTACGCCCGGGGCAAGGCGTTGGCCAGCAAGCTGCGGGGGTTGATTCCGCGCCAGATGTTCGAGGTGGCGATCCAGGCGGCGATCGGGACGCGCATCGTGGCCCGCGAGAGCGTCAGGGCGTTGCGCAAGAACGTGCTCGCCAAGTGCTACGGGGGCGACATCACCCGCAAGCGGAAGCTGCTGGAGAAGCAGAAGGAAGGCAAGCGGCGGATGAAACGGGTGGGCAGCGTCGAGATTCCGCAGGAGGCCTTCCTCGCGGTCCTGAGGGTCGACAATGGCTAGAACGAGAACGCGGGCGCGAACCGACGCGCAACGGACGCAGACCGTGACGCCGACACGGGCGCAGACCGAGACCCGGACGCGGGGGCGGAGCGAGGCGCGAACGCTGACACCGGAACCGCCGCCGTATCGCAAGTCGACGGCCCGCGAGTACTTCGAGTCGATCGTCATCGCCGTCATTCTCGCGCTCTTCGTCCGGACCTGGGTGGTGCAGGCGTTCACCATTCCCACCGGCTCGATGGAGCACAACCTGCTGGTCGGCGACTACCTGCTCGTCAACAAGTTCGTGTACGGGCCGACGCTCTCGGGGGCCGAGCGGCTCCTGCTGCCGCAGGGGCAGGTGTCGCGCGGCGACATCATCGTGTTCAAGTTCCCGCGGGATCCCGAGCGGGACTTCATCAAGCGCGTCATCGGGCTGCCGGGGGAGACGCTCGAAGTGCGCGGCGGGACGGTCCACATCGACGGCGAGCCGCTCGACGAGCCGTGGCTGCGGCAGCCGGGCAGTGCGTCGGCGGCGGGGGCGGCGGTGATCCCGCGCCGCGACAACCACGGCCCGGTCGCGATCCCCGCCGGGCACTACTTCATGATGGGCGACAACCGCGGCAACTCCGAGGACAGCCGCGTCTGGGGGCCGCTGCCGGGGGACCACATCAAGGGGAGGGCGGTCGTCCTCTACTGGTCGTACGACGCCGGCAGCCCGGTAGTCCTGCCCGAGCCGGGCCTCGGCGCCGCGGTGCGGCGGATCGGCTCGATGGCCTTCCACTTCTTCACCCGCACGCGCTGGGACCGGATGCTGCGACAGGTGCGCTGACGGCGCGCCGACTCCGCCCGAGGATGCACCCCGCTGAATCGAACCTGTCGCAGGCCGCGCTCGACATGCTGGTCCTGCAGACCGTGTCGGCCGGCCCGCTGCACGGGTTCGACATCACGCAGCGCCTCGATCTGATGTCGGGCGACGCGTTCCGCATGCCGCGGGCGTCGATCTATCCGACCCTCCATCGGCTGGAGGGCGCGGGCCTGCTGGCCGGTTCCTGGCAGCGGCTGGCCACCGGTCGCGAGGCCAAGTTCTATCGCCTGACCCGGGCGGGCCGCGCGCGGCTGAAGGACGCCGCGGGCTGGGCGCTGCTGTCGGACGCCGTCAGCCGGATCGCAGCGTTGCAGCACGAGCTGCGGACGGCGGCGGCGATCCAGCGGGCGCTGCTGCCGAACACCCATCGCACCGGCCCGTTCTTCGACGCGGCGGCGTCGACGGCGCCGTGCCGCTCCATCGGCGGCGACTTCTTCGACTACTACGTCGACCTTCCGGACGGCGCGCTCGGGTTCGCCCTCGGCGACGTGGCCGGCAAGGGGCCGCCGGCGGCCCTGCTCGCGGCGTTGACGCAAGGGTCGCTCGCCGCGCTGGCGCTTGCGAGCGACGGGCCGGCGGCCACCGTCGCCGCGGTCAACGCCGCCATCGTCCGGCGCGGGATTCGGGACCGCTTCGTCACCCTGTTCTACGGTGTGCTGCATGCGGACGGCCGCCTCGCGTACTGCAACGCCGGCCACAATCCGCCGATCCTGGCGCGGGCCGCCGGCGGCATCGACCGGCTGGCCGTCGGGGGCATGGTGATCGGGATCTTCGACGGCGTGCGGTTCACGGAGGGGGCGGCGAACCTGCGGGCGGACGACCACCTGGTGGTGTTCAGCGACGGCGTCTCGGAGGCGCTGAACGCGGCGGAGGAGGAGTTCGGCGACGACCGCCTCGTCGCCAGCGTCGCCGGCGTGCCCCGGACCGGGGCGGAACCGCTGCTGCAGCACGTCTTCGCGGACGTGAAGCGGTTCACGGCGGGCGCCGCGCAGCACGACGACGTGACCGCGATGGTCGTCGCGTACCGCGCGCCCGGCGGGGTTACGGCAGGGCTCGACCCGACTCCGCTTCGCGGGATGCGGAGAATGGGTCCGCCGTGGCCGATCCGCACCCGCCGTCGAGTCCTGCACCGGGCGCACCGGTTGCTGCGCCCGATCGCCGCGCGGCGGCTCGCCGACGCTTCGAAGACGAGCCGACGCAATCCGAAAAATCGAGAAAGTCTGTAATCGTACGCCCCTCGAAACCCTCTTGGAGAGTGAAACCGCCGAGCGGGAGCGGCGGGACGAAACGAAAGGGGGTGATCTATGACCGATGTGCGCCTTGCGTGGCGCGGCTGGCGGCGCAGGCCGCTGCACCCGATCGCGATCTTCCTGCTGCTGACGGTCGGAATCGCCGGCAATGCCGCCGTCTTCATGGGCGTCGAATCGCTGCTGATTTCACCGCTGGCCGCCGTTGACCGACCCGAGTCGCTGGTTTCCTTCGGCCGCCTTTCTATTCCCAACTACCGGTCGTTCGCCGACCGGCTCGACGGAGTCGCGGAGGTGGCGGCGTTTTTCAACTCGCTGCTGACGCTGACCGAGGAAGCGCCCGAATCGGTCCGCGTGGCATTCGTCAGCGGCAACTACTTCGACGTGCTGGGGGTCGCGGCCGTCCGGGGCCGCACCTTCGATGTCGATTCCACCGCACCGGCGCGCGCGACCGACCCGCGCACGGCCGTCATCAGCGAACGGTTCTGGCGCACCGCCTACGCAGCCGACCCCGCCGTCATCGGCCGGCCGCTCTGGTTCAACGATGTGGCCGTCACCGTCATCGGGATCGCGCCGGCCGCCTTCCGGGGCACCACGCTCGATTATGTTCCCGACGTGTGGGCGCCCCTGTTGCTGCAGGCCGATGTGCGTCCCGACCTTGCCGACCTGCGCGAGAATCGCATGGTTCCGCGGGTGACCGGCATCGCCCGGCGATCGAACGATACGTCGTCTGCGGGCCTGGATCTGGCCGTCACCCGGCTGGTCGATGCTCTGGTTGCGGAGTACCCGCGCGACAACGATCACCCTGCCGTGCGGAACATCGACGCCGTGCCGCTGGCGCGGACTGCCTTCGATCCGGACCGCCGTCAATCGATCGGGCGGGGGCTCGGCCTGCTGCAACTGGCGGTCGCGGCGGTGTTCCTCATCTGCCTCGCCAACGTCATGATTCTGACGCTCGTGACCGCCGAGTCTCGGCGCACCGAGTTCGCGGTGCGTCTCGTCCACGGCGCACGCTGGTGGCGCATCGTCCGTCAGCAGGCGGTCGAGCACCTGCTGCTGGGGGGACTGGCCGGTCTGTGCGGCGTCGCCGCCGCAAGTGCGGCTATCGACCTGCTGGTGCGGTTCCGAATCGTGCCTCCGATGGAGACCGGCCCCTGGATGCTGGCGCTGGTGGCCGGGCTGGGGTTGGCCGCGCCGGTTGCGGCGGGGACGCTGGCGACGCTCCGCGTACGGCGGATGGAAGCGGTCGGTGCGTTGCATTCGCTGGCCGAGCGGCGCGGCGCGACGGCGCGCTCCACGCTGGTGCACGTGTTCCTGGCCGTGCAGATCGCCCTGTCGCTGGCCCTGGTCTGCAGCACGCTCCTGCTCGTCCAGAACCTGCAGCACAGGTTGCGCATGGATCACGGATTCGAGCCCGACGGCGTCCTGAGCGTGCGGATTCCGCTCAGCCGGGCCGGGTATACGGAGACGACGACCGGCACGTTCCGTCGCGCGTTGGTGCAGGAGGTTGCCGCGCTGCCGGGGGTGCGCCGCACGAGCTGGGCCATCTCGGTACCGTTCGACGGCATCACGTTCCTCAACGACGTGGTGCCCGGGCAGGATTCACGAGACCCCACCCCGGTGATCATGAACTGGGTGGACCGCCAGTTCTTCACCACGATGGGAATCCCCGTAGTGTGGGGATGGGGCTTCTCGGAGGACGAACGCCGGCACCGCGAGGTCGTCGTCAGTCAACGTCTGGCCGCCATGCTCTGGCCGGGCGGGGATCCGGCAGGCCGGCGTCTGCGCACGGTGCACGACGACCGGAGCTACGACGTGGTCGGAGTCGTGGGCGACACGCGCTACCGTGACCGGGGCGCCGAGGTGGATCCGCTGGTCTATTTTCCGCCGAACGACGCCATGTCCGCCGGATATCTGTTGGTGCAGACCGACGCGCCGCCGTCGTCGGTGACAACCACGGTGCGTGCGAGAATCAAGGCGCTCGACGCCCGTGTGCCGACGCACGACGCCAAGACGATGCCCGAATTCATCGATGCCCTGCTATCCCGGGACCGGCGCGTGGCGGCCGGCGCCGGGCTGTTCGGTGCTATCGGTCTCCTGCTGGTGGGGTTGGGCCTGTACGGAGCCGCGGCCAGGCTGGTCGGACTGAGGCAGCGCGAGATCGGCGTCCGGCTCGCGATCGGCGGCCGGCCCAGGGACATGTGCCTGCTCCTGCTCGGGGAAGCGGGGATTGTGGCGGTTTGTGGCGCCGTGGCCGGGGCGGGAACACTCCTCGGTGGATGGCGTCTGGTACGCAACCAGATCCCGACGCTGGACGTCACCGGTCTGGTGGGTGCGCTCGGTGTGTCGCTGCTGGTCCTTGGCGGGGTCGGGGTTCTGGCCGTGCTGGCGCCGTGCCGCCGCGCCATGGCGGTTGACCCCGCCGTCTCCCTGCGAGCGGAGTGAGCATGTCCGCGTCCAGTAGTCAGGGGCGATCGGGATTTCAACCAAGAGATCGCCCATGGGTTTCGATTCCAACCCGTCCTTGCCGCGCGTTTCCGCTCAACCTGCCGCGGCATGACGTCGGCAGAGCGGCGCGAACAGGCGGCGCCCGACACGGGGCGGCGCACCTGCGGGTGGACGACCACCTTCGGCCGTCCCCGCTTGCGCTTCGGAGGCGCCGGCGCCTTCTCCTTGACGGCAGGCTTCCCGCGGGCCTCGATGGCCGTCGAGTCGCGGGAGAGATGGCCCACCAACTGGTCCCCGTGGGTCTTGCGGACCAGCGCTTCGTGCACGCGTTGGGGCAACTGCGAGCGGGCGAATTCGGCGAAGGCGCGCGAGAAGACCGACTCGCTCGGCGCCTGGCTCCGCCGCTCCCAGCCGCAGAGGCGCCGGAGCGCCACGTCGGTGTCCAAGCGGTCCAGCAGCGCCCGCGTGGTCGGCATGTCATAGACCGCCTTGGCCACGAATGCCCGCGCCAGCGCGGCGCGGTCGCTCGGCGGACGCCCCGGCGCCCGGAACTGCGGGGAAATCCACTGCTCGATGCGAATGACCTCCAAGGTCTGGACCAACTGTTGCTGCTTGGCGGTCAGTGGTCCCAGCGCCTGCTCCAGATCGGGAAACAGCGCATCCTGAATCGACTGCCAGTAGGGGGAGAAGGAATCTCGCATACGGCCCATACTTCAGCTTACCTCCCACGAATACCAAGGCGGTGGACGCCGCGCTCAACGCTGAGTTGCTGCTATGTTACCCTCTGGTCGAACGCACTTCCCACCGGCATCCTGCCTGCGCTTGTCGGGAACCAAAAAATCACCTCTCCGGAGGGTTCTGCAAGAGGCTCCAGTACAAGGATTTCATGGCGCAACGCTGGCAGCAGCCGTTTTCGCAAGCCGTCGCCGTGCTTCTCGATCGGCGGCTTCCCGAACCCGCCCGCCCGGTCGGCTACGCGGCGCTGATTGACGCCTACGGTCTCTCGGTCCCGCCGCCGCGGACCCTCTCGGCCATCGGGCCGCGCCACCGCATCTACGCGCGGGACGGCTGGCGGGTCCTGACGCCGCGCCACGAGCCGGCCGCGTCGCTCGCCGGTCATCTGATCTTCGCGGTCCGTCACGAGGGGCTCGATCTGGCTGTACTCAAGCGCCTGTTCGTCGCCCTGGATCCGGACGACGTCACGGCGATCGTGCGGGCCACGCCCACCGGCATTCACGCGCGCCGCATCTGGTTCCTCTACGAATGGCTGACCGGGCGCAGCCTGGATCTGCCGGACGTCGACCGCGGGAGCTACACGGACGCCATGGATCCGGCGCGGCAATGGGCGGCGGCCGGCGTCAACGTGCGGCGGCAGCGCGTGCGGAACAACCTGCCCGGTACGCCAGCTTTCTGCCCGCTCGTGTTCAGGACGCCGTTCCTCGAAGAGTCCGTGGCGCTGAATCTGGGGGAACGCGTCCGGCAGCTCGTCGGCGGGCTGCCGGGCGACCTGGCGGCGCGGACCTCGGTCTTTCTCTTGATCGAGGACTCGAAGGCCAGCTACGTCATAGAGGGGGAGCGTCCACCGCGGGACCGCCTGCAGCGTTGGGCCGTCCGGCAGAACGCGGGCGCACTCTCCCGGCGCCGGCGCGCGCGCGAGTTCGCGGCGCTCACCGATCACGAGTTCGCGGCGCTCGAAGCGAGCGTGCGCGACGCGTTCGATGGATTCATGTGGTCCCGTTGACGGGCGCCGGCGAAAGCGTGCAGAATCCGTCGGCGAAGGGCATGTCGAAGCACCCGCCGTCGAGGCTGACGATAGAAGAGTCCGTCCGGTGTCCGCTGCTGGATCGGGACCCCGAGGGGTGGATCCGGTGCTGCACGGCCCGATTCCTGCCGCTCGCCCGCCGCGTCGCGGGCGATGACGCGGCGGCGCACGACGCGCTGCAGGAAAGCTGGATCATCGTGCTGCAGAAACTCCGGCAGTACCAGGGCGGCCCCCCCGCGTGCTCCTGGGTGGCGGCGATCGTGCGCCACGAGGCGCTGCACGGCTCGATGGCCGAGCGCCGCGATCTGCCGCTGGACGCCGACAGCGAACCAGCCGCGCCCGGGCGCCGGACGCGGCGGCTCGCCGATGCCGCGTCCCCCGAGGCGGCGGCGTACTCCCGCGAGTTGACGCGCGTGCTGCTGGAGGTGATCGACGAGCTGCAGCCGGCGTACCGCGACGTAGTGCGGCTCCGCGACCTCGAAGACCGCCCGCCCGACGAGGTCGCGCGCCGACTGCATCTTTCCCGCGAGAACGTGGCGGTGCGCCTGCATCGGGCGCACCGGTCGCTGCGCCGGATCGTCGAGCGGCGGCTCTTCGGGGCCGCGAAGGCGAGCCGGCGCGATCCGAAAGAAAATCGAGAAAGTCTGTAATCGTACGCCCCTCAAACCCTCTTGGAGAGTGAAACCGCCGAGACCCCAAGCGAACGGGGACGGCGGGCCGAACGAGCCGGCCCGGCGTCGGCGCTGTCCTCTCCGTCGCGGTGCCTTCCTGGAAAGTGAACCGTTGAAGACAGTAGCCGACGATCAGGGCCCCGGCGGCTGATCGCCGCGCGCGGAGAGGGGATCGCTCAGGCCCGTGACCTTCACAAGCGACCCGCGCAGGGGGGACGGCAAAATGACCTTCATCGTCACGTGTTCCACCAGGCGGCGGCGGTCCCGGCCGTGCAGGTGGAGCCGGCGCAGGTGCTGCGGCAGCAGTAGCGAGCGACTCCGTAATGTCCGGGTCGAATCGGGTCACCAGCCCCCCGCACCGTCATCCCGGTGTGTGGGCTGGAACCGAATCAGCCGAGGAACAGCCGCAGGGCGGCGATCACCCCGGCGCAGACCGCGATACCGGTGCCCACGATCCACTTGATGAGCCGGAGCTCGAGAGCGGCAAGCTCGGCCCGGATTGCGGTCGTCTCGGCCCGGAGGGTATCGGGCGAAACGTGATCGCTGTGCTCGGCCGCGGCTGTGACGCCAGCCGTGATCGCGTCCACCTGGGCTGGCGAGAGGTCGGCGGCAGTCAATGTGCGGGCGAAGGCGTGCGAGTCGAACGTCGGGGGCCTCCAGTCGGATCTTATCCCTGCCGCAGGGGGGAGCGGGAGGTGCGGGAGGCCCTGCCGTCGGCCGGCTGGCCTCGCCGCAGGTTTTCGCTGTTGAAAAGTTCGTAATCGTACGCCGCATCGAACCCTCTTGTGAAGAGAACCGCCGAACATGCTGGAGCTGCAGAAGTCGCAGCCAGCAGCAGCGTGTGGCGGTGGCGCGGGCGGTGGCCGGGCAGCCGTCGATCCTGCTGGCGGAGGAGCCGACGGGGAACCTGGACTCGAAGAACGGCGAGGCGGTGATGGGGCTGCTGCAGACGCTGCACGACGAGGGTTCGACCATCTGCATGGTGACCCACGACCCGCGCTACGCGGAGCACGCCCGGCGGGAGATCCACCTGTTCGACGGCCACGTCGCCGCCGCCTGAAACGGGAACCTCACGACGCGTCGCTGCCGGGAGCCGGCAGCTTTCGGCCCATGACGGCCGCGAGCACGACGTGCAGGGTGCTCTCGAGCGCGTCGACGCGCCCCGCCAGCCGGTCGACCTTGCTGTTGACCACCAGCACGCCGACCGCGCTGACGAGCGAAACCAGCGCCGTGATCAGCCCCGTGATCAACGTGATCAGCGCTATCGTTCCAGCTTCCATGCCTCTTATGGTCGCATTGCGACCGCGCCCCGCGCAACCTCGCGGCAACTGAAACCGGATTCACCGCGGGGGCGTGCGGCGGCCGAAGATTGCGGTGCCGACGCGCACTATCGTGGCGCCCTCATCTTTCCCGCCCGCACGTGGCGGTGCGCCTGCATCGGGCGCACCGGTTGCTGCACCAGATCGTCGAGCGGCGGCTCTTCGGGGCCGCGAAGGCGAGCCGGACGCGTGGATCGAGCGGGCCGCACGCGACCTCCGCCGGTGTGTCCGATCCTTCGTCCGGGACCCGGTGTTTGCAGGCGTTGGCGGTGCAGATTCTGGGGCTCGGCATCGGCGCGAGCACCGCGGTCTTCACGCTGATCAGCAGCAGTGCGCTACGGCCGCTGCCGGTGGAGGAGCCGAATCGTCTGGCTCGGCTCTACCTCGGCGATCGGATGGTGGAATGGTGGGCGCACCCGGTCTGGCGCGAGATCGAACGGCGCTCCGACGATGCGTTCGACGGGGCGTTCGCGTCGGGCCGCACCGCGTTCGACGTCGCTGAATCGGGGGAAAGCCGGTTCATCGAGGGCCTGTGGGCGAGCGGCCGGTTCTTCGAGACGCCCGGGGTGCAGCCCGTGCTCGGCCGCGCTTTCACGGCTGGCGACGATCGGCCCGGGTGCGGAACGGACGGCGCGGTGACGGTGATCAGCCACCGGTTCTGGCACGAGCATTTCGGCGGCGGGCGGACGTCATCGGCCGCTCACTGCCGCTCAACGGCGTTCCTTTCACGGTGATCGGGGTCACGCCGCCGGCGTTCTTCGGCCCGACGGTCGGCCGGACGTTCGATGCGGCGGTTCCGCTGGGATGCGAGGCGGTGGTGCGCGGCAGCCGGTCGTTACAGGACAGGCCTGGGGTTCGTTGGCTCAATATCACGGTTCGCCTCCGTTCGGAGCAGTCGTTCGCAGAGGCGACGGCGGTGATGCGGACGTGGCAACCGGGGGATTCGGGAAGCGACCGTGCCGGCCGGGATGAGCGCGGCCGGACGAGAGCGGTGGCTGAGCGACCCGTTTACGCTCCGGCCGGCCGGGACCGGTGGTGCGTCGATTCTGTGGCAGCGCCATCGGACGTCGCTGCTGGCTCTGCTCGCGCTCGCCGGCCTGCTGCTCGTGGTGGCGTGCGCGAACGTCGCTAACCTGATGCTGGCGCGGGGAGTTGCGCGCCGGCGGGAGATCGCGCTGCGGGTGGCGCTCGGTGCGACACCGTGGCAGGTCGCCCGTTTCGTCCTGCTGGAGGGCGCGCTGCCGGCGGCGGCGGGCGGCGCGCTGGGACTGGTGGTGGGCCCGTGGGTGACGCGGCTGCTGGTGCTGGGGTTGTCGCAGCGCGCCGGCGAGGTCTTCGTCGACGTGTCGCCGGACTGGCGGGTGGCAGCCTTCACCCTGGCGGTGTCGGCCGGCGCCGCGCTGCTGTTCGGCGCGGCGTCGGCGGTTCGCTCGGCGCGGGCGGACCCGCGGGCGGCGCTCGCCGAGGAGGGGCGCCTGACGCATGCGGGCGGCCGCGTGTCGCCGGACCGAACGATCCTCGTGGGGCAGGTGGCGGTGTCGCTGGTGCAGGTTGCGGCGGCCGGGCTGTTCGTGCGGACGTTCACGACGCTGGCGGCCCTGGCCTCGCCGCGGGTTTTCGCTGTGTTGAAAAAAGTTTGTAATCGTACGCCGCATCGAACCCTCTTATGAAGAGAACCGCCGAACAGTGTCCGGGCTGCGGCAGGCGGTGAGGAGAAGTGATCATGGACATCGCCCGACCGGATCTCGCACGGAAGAAAAAGCTCCGGCACAGCCTCTACACCGTGGCGGCGCTCACCGCGGTCGCCGTCATCACGGTGGGCGTCTCGCGCCTGGAGCCGGCGGCGCCGCGCGTCGACCGCGACACCATCTACCTGGACACCGTGCAGCGCGGCCCGATGGTCCGCCAGGTGCGCGGCACCGGCACCCTGGTCCCGGAGCGGATCCGCTGGATCCCGGCCGCCACCGACGGCGCGGTCGAGCGGATCGTCATCCGGCCCGGGGCGCTGGTCACCCCCGACTCCGTCATCGTCGAGCTCAGCAACCCCGAGCTGGACCAGACCGCCCTCGAAGCCCGCCTCAACCTCGATGCGGCCGAGGCGCGCTTCAGCAACCGGCAGGTCGAAGTCGAACGCGACCTGCTGAACCAGCGCGCCACGCTCGCCACCATCGAGGCGCAGCTCAAGACGGCCCGCCTGCAGGCGGACGCCGACCAGCAGCTCTTCGCGCAGGGTCTCGTCTCGTCGCTGGAGCTCCAGAAGTCGCAGGCGGCCGTGCAGGAGTACGACACCCGCTTCCGCATCGAGCAGGAACGGCTGCAGATGGCCGCCGACACCGTCGAGGCGCAGCTCGCGGTGGAGCAGGCCGATGTGGACCGCCTGCGGACGCTGTACGAGTTGCGGCGGCGGCAGGTGGCGGACCTGCGCGTGCGGGCCGGGATGCCGGGGGTCCTGCAGCAGGTGCCGCTGGAGGAAGGGCAGCGGATCACCACCGGGACCAACCTGGCGCGGGTGGGCGACCCGACGATGCTGAAGGCCGAGCTGCGCATCGCGGAGACGCAGGCCAAGGACATCCAGATCGGCCAGCAGGCGGCGGTGGACACGCGCAACGGCGTCATCGCCGGCCACGTCACCCGCATCGACCCGGCGGTGGAGAACGGGACGGTGACGGTGGACGTCGCGCTCGACGGCGCGCTGCCGCGGGGCGCCCGCCCGGATCTGACGGTGGACGGGACGATCGAGCTGGAACGGATGGACGACGTGCTGTTCGTCGGCCGGCCGGTGTTCGGTCAGGAGGAGAGCGTGGTGAGCCTGTTCAAGGTGCAGGAAGACGGTACGCACGCCGCGCGCACGCGGGTGAGCCTGGGCCGCGCCTCGGTGAACACCATCGAGGTGCTGGAGGGGCTGCGGCCGGGCGACCGCGTCGTGCTGTCCGACATGTCGACCTGGGATCAGTTCGATCGGGTGCGCATCGAGTAGGCGCGGGGGGACACGCCGTGGCGACGAAGCGCGGTGAGATGGGACTACCGAAGGAGGCTTTGCGATGACCGGGAACGGAGCGACGAACAAAGCGGCGTTGATCGACCTGGAGCACGTCTCGAAGATCTTCTACACCGACGAGGTGGAGACGCATGCCCTCGACGGCATCGATCTCGCCATCCACCCCGGGGAGTACGTCGCCATCTCCGGTCCGTCGGGCTGCGGCAAGTCGACGCTGCTGTCGATTCTGGGCCTGCTCGATTCGCCTACCGCGGGCGCCTACACGCTGAACGGCCGGCCGGTGGCGCAGCTCAGCCAGGCCGACCGGGCGCGGACCCGCAACCGGGAGATCGGCTTCATCTTCCAGAGCTTCAACCTGATCGGCGACCTGACGGTGTACGAGAACGTCGAGCTGCCCCTCACCTACCGCGGCATGAAGCCGGCGGAACGGCGCGAACGGGTGAACGAGGCGCTCGACAAGGTGGAGATGGCCCACCGCGCGAAGCACCTGCCGAGCCAGCTCTCCGGCGGCCAGCAGCAGCGTGTGGCGGTGGCGCGGGCGGTGGCCGGGAAGCCGTCGATCCTGCTGGCGGACGAGCCGACGGGGAACCTGGACTCGAAGAACGGCGAGGCGGTGATGGGGCTGCTGCAGACGCTGCACGACGAGGGTTCGACCATCTGCATGGTGACCCACGACCCGCGCTACGCGGAGCACGCCCGGCGGGAGATCCACCTGTTCGACGGCCACGTCGCCGCCGCCTGAAACCGGCGGAGGAGCAATCGTGCGCAACGCCGGAGTTCACCGCGGAGGCGTGCGGCGGCCGAAGATTGCCGTGCCGACGCGCACCATCGTGGCGCCCTCCTCGATGGCGACCTCGAAGTCGTGGCTCATGCCCATCGACAGCTCCCGGAGAGCGGCGGGATCGACCCCTTCGTCGAGCAGGGTGTCGCGCAGCTCCCGGAGGCGGCGGAACCAGGGACGGGTCGCTTCCGGATCGTCGTTCCACGGGGGCATCAGCATCAGCCCCTGCACGCGCGCGGCCCGACACGCCCGGGCGGCTTCGAGCAACGGCCGGACTGCCTCGACCGGCGCGCCGTGCTTGGTCGCCTCCCCCGCGAGGTCCACCTGGACCAGCAGGTTGGGGGCGGTCGACGCCTCGGCGGCGGCCTGCTCGATCCGGCGCAGCAGCTTGACGCTGTCGACGGAGTGGATCCAGTCGAAGGCGGTCGCCGCGCTGCGCGCCTTGTTCGACTGGAGATGGCCGATCAGGTGCCACCGGACCCGCAACGCGGCCGCCCGCTCGATCTTGCCGAGCGCCTCCTGGACGCGGTTCTCGCCGAAGTCGGCGAGACCGGCGCCCGCGCCCGCTTCGACGGCGGCCGGCGGGAACGTCTTGGAGACGGCGACGATCCGGATCGCACCGGGGTCGCGGCCGGCCGCCTCGGCGGCGCGGTCGAGGCGGCCGCGCACGCGGCGGACGTTCGCGGCGAGCGCGTCCGGGCTCGGCGGGGTGCTCAGCGCTCAGCGCTCCAGTGCGGCGATCCGCGCCCTGGCGTCGGCCGCGTGCGCGCCGGTTGCATCCAGGCTGAGCGCACGGCGCAGCGCGGTCAGCGCGGGGCCGGTGCGGCCGATCTCGGCCAGCGCCACCCCCAGCCAGTAGTAGGACGGCGCGTAGCCGGGACTCCGGCCCGCCGCCTCCTCGAACCGCTGCCGCGCATCTTCGAAATTGCCGGCCTCGAGGAAGACGATGCCGCGCTCCACGGATTCGGCGGCCTGCCGGCGCCCGGCTTCGAGCGCGGCCAGGGTCAGACGCGTCGCTTCGTCGCGGGCCTCGGCCGCCTCGGCCGGTCGCCCCGACCGGTTGTAGACGTTCGCCAGCCCGTAGTACGCCGCGGTGTAGTCCGTCCGGACGTCGAGGGCGTCCCGGAAGGCGCGTTCGGCATCCGTCCAGCGTTCGAGCGCCGTGTAGGCCACGCCGGCGTTGTAGTGACATTCGAGGCAGTTCGGATCGAGGCCGGCGGCCAGCGTGAACCAGGTCACGGCGTCGTCGTACGCCCCTTCCCGATTGGCTCCCACGCCTGCCGCGAACAGCTCGTCCAGGCGGTCGCGCGCGCCGTCGGCGATGATCCAGGGAGTGGCGCCGCGGCCCGGTCCCAGGACGAACCGGATCTCGACCGCCCGCCCGCCGCGGACCCGCACGCGGTAGACCTCGCTCCGCCGGGCGCCGAGCGCCGCCGTCACCGCGTACAGTCCCGGCGTAACGTCGGAGCGGGCGAACCGCCCGTCCGATCCGGTCTCGAACTCGATTGAGGGACCGTCGCCGTCCAGCGGCAGCAGCACGATGAGCGCGCCGGCGACCGCCGCCCGGCTCTCCTCGTCCACGACCGCGCCGCGTACCGCGCCGCCGGTCTGCGCGCCGGCCACGCCGGCCCCGAGGATGCCGGCGACGGCGAGGCACGCCGGGAACGCGCCACGCGGCAACGGGCGCCGCGTGCGTGGGCGGGGAGCGCCGGGCGGCCGCATGGCTTCCAGTCTAGTCGAAGAAACGGGTCACGTGCGCGAGATCGTGCGTGACCGGGGCGGGCGGTAGCGAGTCGAGAAAGCGGCGCCCGTAGCCCTTCGTCCGCAGGCGCGGGTCCAGCAGGGCCAGCACGCCGCGGTCGGTGCGGTGCCGGAGCAGGCGGCCGATTCCCTGGAGCAGGGTCAGGATGGCCAGCGGAACCTGATAGTCGGAGAACGGGTTCCCGCCGTCGGCGTCGATCTGCTCCATCCGGGCCGCGGTCAGAGGGTCGCCCGGGGAGGCGAACGGGAGCTTGTCGATCACCACGCAGCTCAGGGCGTCCCCCGCGACGTCCACCCCCTGCCAGAAGCTCGAGGTCGCCAGGAGCACCGCGTTGGGCGTGGCGCGGAACTCGCGGAGGAGGACGCTGCGCGGCGAGGCGCCCTGCACCAGCAGCGGATACGGCAGCGTCGGATCGAGTCGGGCGTGCACGTCGCGCAGGTTCGCGTAGCTCGTGAAGAGGACGAACGCGCGGCCATCGGTGATCCGCAGCAACGCCTCGACCTCCCGGGCGACCGCCGCGGTGAAGCGCGGATGGTTCGGCGGGGGCATCTCGCGCGGGAGGTAGAGAACGGCCTGCTCCCGGTAGTCGAACTCCGACGGCAGGCGCAGCTCGGTGGCGTCGGCGATGCCCAGACGCCCGCGCAGATAGGCGAACGACTCGTCGACGGTCAACGTAGCGGAGGTCAGAATCGCGCTCTCCATCCGCTCGATCAGCAGCTCGCGGATGATGCCGGACACGTCGATCGGCGCCGCGCGCAGGAACAGGCCGCGGCCGCGCCGTTCCACGAAGTAGACGTACGCGGGGTCGTCGGCGGCCTGGAGGAACGCGAGCTGGGTGCGGAGCTCCTCGGCGCGGCGGCCGAGGGCGGCCAGGTCCGTGCTCCCGGACCGTCCGGCCAGTCGCGACGACGCGGCGGCGAGATCGCCGAGGCGCCGCCCCAGGCGGCGGGCGGGCTCCGCGACTCCGGAGAGCGTGTCGGCGGTCACCCGGGTGCGTTCTCCGGCGGCCGCGGCCGGCGCGAGGGAGCCGAAGAAGAGGTGCGCGTCGTTCCGGACGCCATCGAGCAGGTCCAGCAGCTCCGGCACCGACGCCTCCTCGAGCTCGACCGCCGGCGCGTCGCCGGCCGCGAGTCGCCGCCCGTCGTGGTACAGCTCGTCGAGCCGGTGGTTGCTCACCGCAGTGCCGAAGTACTGCGTCGCCACGTCCTCGAGCTGGTGGGCCTCGTCGATCACCGCGATGGCGCACGCCGGAATCACCTCCCCGTAGGCGCTCTGGCGTACGGCGGCGTCCGCGCACAGCAGGTGATGGTTGACGATGACCACGTCCGACTCGGCTGCCCGCTGGCGCATCTGCGTCACGAAGCATTCCTGGTAGGCGGGGCACTCGGTGCCGATGCAGTTCTCGGAGGTCGCCGCGACGTCGTTCCAGATGGCCAGGTTGTCGGGGAGGTCCTCGATCTCGGCCCGGTCGCCGGTCTCGGTCCGGTCGGCCCACTCGGCAAGCTGGTGGATGACGGTGCGTTCGGCCAGCGGCAGCAGCGAACCGGCCGCTTCCGCGCGCGCCGTCTCGAAGCGGTGCAGGCAGAGGTAGTTGCCGCGCCCCTTCATGTACGTGGCGCGGAAGTCGACGCCGAGCGCGTTCCGCAGGTCCGGGAGATCCTTGTAGAAGATCTGGTCCTGCAGGTTCTTCGTGCCGGTCGAGACGAGGACGCGCTGCCCGCTGAGGATGGCCGGGACCAGGTACGCGAGGGTCTTGCCGGTCCCCGTGCCGGCCTCGGCCAGCAGCACGCCGCCGGTCTCCAGCACGCGCGCCGCGGCGGCGGCCATCCGCCGCTGGCCCGGCCGCGGCTCGAACGCCGGCATCGCGCGCGCCAGCGCCCCGTCGTCGGCGAGCGCCTCGGCGACCCGCGTCTCCAGTCCCGGACCTAGATCCGGTCGTGGCCGGGAGGCGTGGGGTACAGCGGAAACTTCCGGCACAGCGCTTCGACCTCGCCGCGGACCATGGCGGCGACGCGGTCGTCGTCGGGGGCGTTCAGCACGCGGCCGATCAGCTCCGCCACGGTGTCCATCTCCGCATCCGCCATGCCGCGGGTGGTGAGCGCGGGCGCGCCGAGCCGAATGCCGCCGGCCACCATCGGCGGCTGCGTGTCGAACGGGATCGCGTTCTTGTTCACCGTGATGCCGGCCCGTCCGAGCGCCGTCTCGCAGACCGCGCCGGTGAGGCCGCGGGAGAAGACGTCGACGAGGAGCAGGTGGTTGTCGGTGCCGCCGCTGACGATGCGGAACCCCTGCGCGGAGAGCGCGCCGGCCAGGCGGCTCGCGTTGCGGACCACCTGCCGCTGATAGTCGGCGAAACCGGGGGCCGCCGCTTCCTTGAAGCAGACCGCCTTGGCGGCGATGACGTGCATCAGCGGCCCGCCCTGCACGCCGGGAAAGAGCGAGCGGTTGATCGCCTTCCGATGCGCCTCCCGGCAGAGAATCAGGCCGCCGCGGGGGCCCCGCAACGTTTTGTGGGTCGTCGTCGTGACGACGTCGGAGTGCGGCACCGGGCTCGGGTGCAGCCCGGTGGCGACGAGGCCCGCGATGTGCGCCATGTCGGTGACCATGGCGGCGCCGACGTCGGCCGCCACGCCGGCGATGCGCGCGAAATCGATCACGCGCGGGTAGGCGCTGGCCCCGACCATGATCAGTGCCGGCCGGTGCTCGCGGGCGAGCCGCTCGAGCGCGTCGTAGTCGATCCGCTCGTCGTCGCGGCGGACGCCGTAGGGGACGATCTCGTAGAGCTGCCCGGAGAAGTTCAGGGGATGCCCGTGGGTCAGGTGTCCGCCGTGGGCGAGGTCCATGCCGAGAACCGTCCGGCCCGGCTTCAGCAGTGCGAAGTACGCCGCCATGTTCGCCTGGGCGCCCGAGTGCGGCTGCACGTTGGCGTGTTCGGCCCCGAACAGGGCCTTCGCGCGGTCGATGGCGAGCGATTCGGCCACGTCGACGTACTCGCAGCCGCCGTAGTACCGCCGGCCCGGATAGCCCTCCGCGTACTTGTTGGTCAGCGGCGAGCCCATCGCCTCGATCACCGCGGCGCTCGCGAAGTTCTCGGAGGCGATCAATTCGAGCCCGTCGTTCTGCCGGTCGATCTCGTTGCGGATCGCCGCGGCGATCTCGGGGTCGACGGCGTCGAGCGGTTGCAGGCGGTCGGCGAGGCCGGCGGTCTGGGGGCCGGCGTCGAAGGTCTGCGTCACGGAGCCCCTTCCAGGCAACGTTCCATCTCGGCGATCTTGCCGATGCGTCGCGCGTGCCGCCCCCCCGCGAACGGCGTGTCGAGAAACGTGTCGATGATGGCCAGCGCCGCGTCGGGGTCCAGCGACCGGCCGGGCAGGGTGACGACGTTGGCGTCGTTGTGCTCGCGGCAGAGGCGGGCGTCGGCGGGACCGTGCACGAGGGCGGCGCGCACGCCGGGTACCTTGTTGGCGGCGATCGACATCCCGATGCCGGTTCCGCAGACCAGCACACCGCGGTCGAATGCGCCCGACGCCACCCCTTCGGCGACGGGTCGTGCGAAGTCCGGATAGTCGGTGGACTCCTCTGAATGCACGCCGAAGTCCACGTAGGTGTGCGCCGGCGCGGACGAGCCGTTGCGTGCCTTCTCGTCGAGCGCACGCCGGATGGACGCCTTCAGCGCGACGCCGCGGTGGTCGGCGCCGAGCGCGATCCGCATGCAGCGATTGTACTACGCTGCCCGCAGCCGGGTGGTCGGCGTTGGCATGGGCGCTGGCGGAGCTCGTGACGATGTCGAGGGTCCGTTCCCGGAATCCGCGGGCGGATCCTACTCCCGCATCCGCCGCCGTCTGCTACCGGAGCAGGTCGAGAAGCGCCGCGGGCAACCACTGTTGCTGCACGGACGGAAAGCACCGCGGCGCAATGCGGCCGGTGAGCGGCTCGGTAGTGCGCGTGAGGTACTCCTCACCGTGCGGGTCGGTATGGATCTCGATCCGGCGGTCCACCAGGTTCACGATCCAGACCTCTGGAATGGCGTGGGCCGCGTAGAGGGGCAGCTTGACGAGCCGGTCCTTGGCCAGCGTGGTGTCCGAGACTTCGACCAGCAGGTGGACGTTCCCGGTGCGGGGATGGTCCGCGTACACCTTTTCCGGGTCCGCGACCAGCATCAGATCGGGTTGCGGGAGGTTCACGTCGTTCATGTCGTCGGAGAGGCGCAGCGGACTTTGGATCACCACCTGCGCATGATCCCCCAGAGCGCGCTGAAACCTCCTGGCCAAGTGCGAAACCGCGGCGGCGTGGGGGGGATGAATGGTCATGACGACGAGCTGACCGTCGAGCAGTTCGACGTGCCGATCGCCGTCGATGATTCCCGCCCGCTCCATATCGAGGACCTCGCGATAGGTGAACCGGCGAAGCCCGAGCGAGGTCGCCACTTCTTCGCGGCGTTCTTTCCACGCTGCGACGTTCATGACTCTGCGGACAACATACCACGGGCGGCCGGCACGCCGCCGGCGGTACCCGAGACACTATCGGCGGTACCCGGCCGTCCGGGATGGCGCGCCCATGGCGCGTCCATCCAAGAACGCCTGCTCGCGGCTGCGGCCCCCCTGCGTGCCGCACCGGTCGAATAGAATGTGCAGGTCTCCACGGCTCCACACACGTGAAACAACCCGACCGGCCGGCAGTCAGGCAGCGAACGCCGCGTTTCGTGGCGGAAGACGAGGCTCGCGCCGCCCGCCCGCGGCTGCGGCGGCGTCCGGCCTCGTCGAGGGCGGCTTCCGGGGCGAATCCGTCCGGCGCAACGACTCGTCCGCCTGCCGGCCCGGGAACGGTGCAGAAAGGAAGCGGTGGTGTCGATCGGGTTCGTGGCGCAACGACTCGTCCACCTGCCGACCCGGGAACGCAGCCGTCCGGCGCAACGACTCGTCCACGCGCGGCGCGGGAACCGGCCGTCCACCTCTCGGCCCGCGGGGAACTCCGCCTCAAGACCGGGCATCCGTGGATCTATCGCGCGGATCTCCGGCGCGTGGCGGCTGACGCCGGCGAGATCGTGCGGGTGGTCGGCGCCGACCGCCGCGCCCTCGGCTACGGACTGTACAGCAGTCGCTCGGTGATCGCCCTCCGGATGCTGACCCGCCGCGACGCCCGCCCGGACGCCGACTTCTGGCGGGCCCGGCTCGAAGCGGCGATCCGGTACCGCAAGTCGCTGGACATCGATGCGACGGCGTATCGCCTGATTCACGGCGAGGGCGATCGGCTGCCGGGGCTGGTAGTCGACCGCTACGGCGACGTGCTGGTGGTGCAGGCCCTGTCGCAGGCGGTCGACCGCCTGCTGCCGCCGATCGTCGATCTGCTGGTCGATCTCGTCCGTCCGTCCGGCGTCCTGGCCCGCAACGATCCGCACGTCCGGGCGCTCGAAGGGCTGGACCGCGTGGTCGCGCTGCGCCATGGCCGGGTCCCGGAGGAGGTCGAGGTGCGCGAGGGCGCCGTGCGCCTGTTCGTCGATCCCCGCGCAGGCCAGAAGACCGGCCTGTTTCTCGATCAGCACGAGAACCGGAGCGCCGCCGCCCGGTATGCGCGCGGTCGGGTGCTCGACGGCTTCTGCTACACGGGAGCGTTCGCACTGCAGATGGCCCCGGCCGCCGACGAGGTGATCGCCGTCGACGTGTCCGGGAGCGCGGTCGCGGCGGTCGCGCGGCACGCCGCACACAACGGCGCCGCCAACGTCCGGCCGCGCGCCGGCAACGTCTTCGACGTGCTGCGCGGGTACGACCGCGCCGGGGAGCGATTCGACACCATCGTGCTCGATCCGCCGGCGTTCGCGAAGAACCGCGGCGCCGCGGCGCGGGCGCTCGCCGGCTACAAGGAGATCAACCTGCGCGCCCTCCGGATCCTCTCGCCCGGCGGCGCGCTCATCACGTCGAGCTGCTCGTACCACGTCGACGAGCCGGCGTTCGCCCGCATGCTCGCGGCGGCCGCCGCCGACGCCCGCGCGGAGGTCCGCGTGGTGGAGAGGCGGCTCCAGAGCCGTGACCATCCGGTGCTGGCGACGGCGCCGGAGACCTCGTACCTCAAGTGCGTCGTCCTGCAGAAGGTGTAGCGGGGGGTGCGCCGGGCGGCCCGATGAGCACGCCACGGCGCCGGGACCTGCAGGTCGGGCAGCGGGTCATCGCCGCGGTCTTGCGCGGGGTGAGCACGCGCCGCGGGCGCCGCCTCCCGCGGGGGATGCGGCGCCCGCGGTTATACTTCATGCGCACTCTCGCACAGGAGGAGCGACTCATGGCGAGCCCCGCCGCTTCCATGCCTGCCGTCGAATCCCGTTTCGCCGCGGCTTTTCCGAACTCGCGCAAGGTGCACGTCGACGGCGGACGCGTCCGCGTCCCGATGCGCGAGATCGCGCTGTCGGACGGCGAACCGCCGTTGCGGGTGTACGACACGAGCGGTCCCCACGAGACGGACGTCCGGGCCGGCCTGCCCCCGTTGCGCCGCGACTGGATCGCCGCGCGGGGGGATGTCGCCGAGGTCGCGCCGGCGGGCGGCGCGCACGGCTCCGAGCAGATTCCGGCGTCGCTGCGGCGGCCGGTCGCGCGCGGCGCCCGGTCCGTGACCCAGATGCACTACGCCCGCAAGGGCGAGGTGACGCCGGAGATGGAGTTCGTTGCCCTGCGCGAAGGGTTCGACGCGGAGTTCGTCCGCGCCGAGGTGGCTCGCGGGCGGGCGATCATTCCGGCCAACGTCAACCACCCGGAGCTCGAGCCGATGGCGATCGGCCGCAACTTCCTGGTGAAGATCAACGCCAACATCGGGAACTCCGCCGTCACCTCGTCGATCGACGAGGAGGTGGAGAAGCTCCGCTGGGCGACGCTGTGGGGCGCCGACACCATCATGGACCTGTCGACCGGGGCCGACATCCACGAGACGCGCGAGTGGATCATCCGCAACGCGCCGGTGCCGGTCGGCACGGTGCCCATCTACCAGGCACTGGAGAAGGTCGGGGGACGGCCGGAGGAGCTGACCTGGGAGATCTATCGCGACACGCTGATCGAGCAGGCGGAGCAGGGCGTCGACTACTTCACGGTGCACGCCGGCGTGCTGCTGCGGTACGTCCCGCTGACGGCCGGGCGCGTGACCGGCATCGTGTCGCGCGGCGGGTCGATCCACGCCAAGTGGTGCCTCGCCCATCACCAGGAGAACTTCGCCTACACGCATTTCCGGGAGATCTGCGAGATCATGCAGGCCTACGACGTGTCGTTCTCGCTCGGCGACGGCCTGCGGCCGGGCTCGCTCGCCGACGCCAACGACGAGGCCCAGTTCGCCGAGCTCCGCACCCAGGGCGAGCTCACCCGCATCGCCTGGGAGTACGACGTGCAGGTGATGAACGAGGGGCCGGGACACGTCCCGATGCACCTGATCCGGGAGAACATGGAGAAGCAGCTCGAATGGTGCGACGAGGCGCCGTTCTACACCCTCGGGCCGCTGACCACCGACATCGCCCCCGGCTACGACCACCTGACCTCGGCCATCGGCGCGGCCATGATCGGCTGGTACGGCACCGCGATGCTCTGCTACGTGACGCCCAAGGAGCACCTGGGCCTGCCGAACCGGGACGACGTCAAGGCCGGGGTCGTCGCCTACAAGATCGCCGCCCACGCGGCGGACCTGGCCAAGGGACATCCGCGCGCCCGGGCCTGGGACGACGCGCTGTCGAAAGCCCGGTTCGAGTTCCGCTGGGAGGACCAGTTCAACCTCGCCCTCGATCCGGTGACGGCCCGGGCCTACCACGACGAGACCCTGCCCGCCGACGGCGCCAAGGTCGCCCACTTCTGCTCGATGTGCGGGCCGAAGTTCTGCAGCATGGAGATCACCCAGCAGATCCGGGACTTCGCGGCCGAGCAGGGCGTCGGCGAAAAGGAGGCGGTGCAGGTCGGCCTCGACGAGAAGTCGGCCGAGTTCCGCGATCGGCGGGAGATCTACGTCCCGGCGAAGTAGCCGGTGGCAGGTCCGGGCGGCGTCCAGGCCTTCACGGCCGGAGCGGAGCCGGGGCGACGGACGGCGGCGGCCCTGATGGATTCGCGTTCTTGTAGAAACGCGACTCCAGCGCGCGCATGCGGTCCTTGTAGACCTTCTGATCGGCCGCGGTGAGATCGAACGCCCGCACGAAGAACCGGCAACCGTCGGCGACGCTCCGGTCGAAGAGATCGCGCGTCTGCTCCCGGAACTGCGCCGGCGTGAGAAGCTGTCCCGTGCGAATCGGCGCGAGCGGGAGAGAAGCCCGCTTCGCGTCGTGCTGCGGGGCGCGGGCCGGGCGGAGAATGAACCCCTCGTCCGTCAACGCGACGTCGAACAGATAGGCGACGGTGTCGTCGGCATCGTACCAGCAGCTCGGGTGATCGCTTCCGCCGCCGCCGCGATCCTGCTCCCGCCAGCGTTGCGCGTCCGCGACAAGATTCTGGACCGCCTGCGGGGTCGCCGCCTCGCCGCGTTCGCGAAGCGAGTCCTGCAACGCGCGGTGGGAGGCGATGGCGTCGCGCACGTCCTTCGCCGTCAAGTCCGCGGCGAGGCCGGCCTGTGCGATTTCCGCCAGCTCCCGCAGCCCTTCGGGAGTCGACTCGATGCCCGCTTCGTCGAGGAGGTCATCCAGCGCCCCGTGGAGGTCCAGCGCCTCGGCAGCCTCGTCCAGACGGCTGGCGATCGCTTCGGGGGAAGGACTCGTTACCTGCGCGGCCACGCGTCTGACGAGTTCTCGCCAGTTGTCTGCGTCGACCCGGTCGGTCGCGTGGTTGCGGATCGTCTCCAGGACTGCTTCCGGCTCGATACCGCGCTCCACCAGCACGGACCGGATTTCCTGGAATCGTGCGAGCTCCTGCTCCGCGTCGCGGCGCCGGTCCGCCTCCCGGCCGAGCAGCGCCGTCAGTGCGAGGAGAAGCACGAAGATGATCAGGATTGCGGTTTCGGCCATCGTCAGACCCAGGACGAGTCCGCGAGGAAAGGAACTGCGCCGCTGGCCCGGGGGCGGCGTCATCGGATGCTCCTGCGGCAGGATCCGTCGATCGGAGATTCGTGCGTACCCTCTCGTAGTGCGCGTGGATCCGGTCGGTCGCCGTGCGATGCGCCGGCTCGATCTCCATCTGATCTCCGGGAGGCGCATCGAAGTCGTTCAGCACGCTCCGGTCGATCTTCTCGACCGCCTTCAGGCGCCACGAGCTCTGATGGGCCAATGGGACTCCTCCGTCGGGCCGCGCCCGGCGGTTCGCCTCGCGGTACTCGTTGATCAGCGTCGAGCCGACTTCCTGAACGTCATCGACGTGGCGCTCGAACACGTCGCACAGCCGCCGGCAGTTCAGCGCGATCCGTCAGCGGTTCGCGGCGCCGGCCGGCAGGGTCGTGATCTGGATGATCGTCGGGAAGGTCGCGGGGCTCGCCCCGGGGGCCGTGTTGATGTACCCGGCGGACCCGTTCCAGGTGTAGTCCTTGACCGTCACGCTCGGGCGGTAGTTCATCCGGTCGTCGCGGAACCGCGCCGTTTCGAACTGGTGGATCGGCGGCGCGTCGTACACCCGCCGGCCGCGTTCACGCAGGCGGGCCGAATAGTAGCGCACCATGTCCGCGAACCGGGCGTTCGTCCCGAACAGGTGGAAGCGCTGGCCGCGGCCGGCGTCGTACGACGTGATGTACTGCGCGTTCGGGTAGATGGGCACCCCGAGGGTCGCCTCCGTCGGGACCGCGGAGGCCGGGGCCGCCGCGTCGGTCCCCGATGTGGACGCGGGTCGAGTGGCTGGGGCGTCCGGCGTGGGGAACGGACGCGGGACCGGCCGGCGTTGCGCTGTCAGCGGGACCGCCGTTGCGGCGGCCAGCAGCATCGCGGCGGCGACGTTCAGGACGCAACGGTACATCATGACCGTATTATGACGCATGCCGACCTTGCGTGCGTTCTGCGACGATCACCATGATTGGCTGGTCCGGGTGCTGGCGGAGCTGGTGCGCCTGGAGTCGCCCACCACCGATCCGGCCGCGGTCGATCGCTGCGGGGAGCGGCTGGCGGAGCGCCTCCGGGAGATGGGGGGAACCGTCGAGCGCATCCCTTCGCCTACCAGCGGCGCGCATCTGCGCGCGACCTTCGGGGCCGGGCCGCCGGCGCGGCAGGTCATGCTGCTCGGACACTTCGATACGGTCTGGCCGGTCGGGCAGATCGAGCGGATGCCGTTGCGCGAGGCGGACGGGCTGTTGTACGGGCCGGGGGTGTACGACATGAAGGCGGGCATCGTCATCGGGATGCTGGCCGTGCAGGCGCTGGCCGCGGCCGGCCGGCTGGCCGAGGTCCGGGTGGTGATGCTGTGGACGGCGGACGAGGAGCGGGGCAGCCGCTCGTCCCGCGGGCTGGTCGAAGCGGAGGCCCGCCGCAGCAGCGCCGTCTTCGTGCTGGAGCCGGCGCTGCCGGACGGGGCGGTCAAGACCGGCCGCAAGGGATGCGGCGAGTTCGAGCTGCGGGTGCGCGGGATTCCCGCCCATGCCGGCATCGATCCGACCCGGGGCGCGAGCGCGGTCGACGAGCTCGCGGCGCAGATCGCGGCGGTCGGGGCGCTCCGTGACCACGCGCGCGGGTTGACGCTGAACGTCGGGGTCATCGAGGGGGGCGACCGGCCCAACGTCGTGGCCGAGCACGCCCGCGCCGTCATCGACGCCCGCGCGGCGACTAGGGAGGACGCCCGCCGGCTCGAGCGGCGCATGCAGGCGCTGCGACCGGCGCTCGACGGAACGACCGTGGAGGTTTCCGGCGGGTTCTCCCGGCCGCCGTTCGAGCGGACGGCGGACGTGGCCCGCCTGTATGAAGTCGCCCGTACGGTGGCGGCTGCGATGGGGCACGAGCTCCGCGAAGGGACGACCGGCGGCGGCTCGGACGGGAACTTCACCGGAGCGCTCGGCGTCCCTACCCTCGACGGCCTGGGGGCGGTGGGCGACGGGGCGCACGCGCTCGACGAGCACGTCGTCACCGCCGATCTGACCTGGCGGGCCGCGCTGCTGGCCGAACTCGTCGCCCGCTCCGGCCAGGGGGCTGCGCCGTAGGACGGTGCGGACTCCGGACGGGCTAGAATCGATACAGGAGGATCGTATGGGAAACACGGTCAGGACCGTCCTGTTGCTCGGCCTGCTCAGCGGCCTGCTCCTCGCCCTCGGCGAGTGGCTGGGCGGCTCCGGCGGGCTGTTGTTCGCGTTCGTCATCGCCGTGGCGATGAATTTCGGCTCGTACTGGTTCTCCGACCGGATCGTGCTCCGGATGTACCGCGCGCAGCCGGTCGGCCCGGAGCATCCGCTGCACCGGATGACGGCGCGCCTGGCGCAGCGCGCCAACCTGCCGATGCCGAGGGTCTACGTCATCCCGGACGACTCCCCCAACGCCTTCGCCACCGGACGCAATCCGCGGCGCGCGGCGGTGGCGGCGACGACGGGCCTGCTGCGGTTCCTCGACGAGCCGGAGATCGAGGGTGTGATCGCGCACGAGCTGGCCCACGTCAGGCACCGCGACATACTCATCGGCTCGATCGCGGCGACCGTGGCCGCCACCATCATGATGGTGGCCCGCATGGCGCAGTTCGCGGCCATCTTCGGCGGTTTCGGCGGGCGGGACGGCGAAGAGGGCTCCAATCCCCTGGCCCTGCTGGCGACGATCATCGTCGCGCCGATCGCGGCGCTGTTGATCCAGGCGGCGATCTCCCGGTCGCGGGAGTTCGCGGCGGATCGCGGCGCGGTCGCCATCGCCGGCAACCCGTACGGCCTGGTCAACGCCCTGAAGAAGATCGAGGCCGCCCAGCAGCGGATCCCGCTGGACGCGAATCCCGCGACGGCGCACATGTTCATCATGATGCCGTTGTCGGGGCGCGGGATGCTGTCGCTCTTCAGCACGCACCCGCCGACCGGGCAGCGCATCCGCGCGCTGCTGGGAACGGCCTGAGCGACGCCGGGAGTCTGCGCGCCGTGGAACGGTGCGACTCCCGGCGAGGGGTTGGTTGGGCGGCAGGCGGAGACGCAGGCGACGATTGGCGGGTTAAGCCGGCTAAAGCCGCAGTTTCGGCTGATCGGGTCCGTGCCGGCCGGCCGTTGCCGCGCGCGGGGGTTCGGGCCCGGCCTCCTGCGCGCGACCCGGCCGCAGCCCGTACTTCGCCTTCAGGACGCCCATGACGGTGCGGAAGCGCGTCGCGTACGCCGCCGCCGCGTACTTGCCGGCGTAGAGGCGGTCGTACCCGGCGACGAGCTGCGGGTACTCCCGGGCCAGGAAGTCGAGAAAGTGCTGCCGCGTACCTCCCTCCAGGTGCAGCAGGAGCGAGCCCACGTATGCGGCGCCGCTGTCCGCGATCGCCTTGATCGTCCGTTCGATCTTCGCCGGATGCGAGCTGATGCCCGGTACGATCGGCGCCATCAGCACGCCGGCGTCCACCCCCGCGTCGCACAGCCGTCGTACCGCGCGGAGGCGCTGGCGCGGGTGCGCGGTGCCGGGCTCCAGCGACCGCCACGCGTCCTCGTCGACCGTCGGCAGGCTGAACGTCACGGTGCACCGGGTGCGGCGTGAGAGTTCGACCAGCAGGTCGGTGTCGCGGACGGCCAGCGTTCCCTTGGTGATCAGGCCGACCGGGGTCGGGTAGCGGATCAGCACCGCGAGGGTCCGCCGGGTGAGCCGGTAGCGGCCTTCGATCGGCTGATACGGATCGGTGGCGGTTCCCAGGGCCGCCATCCGGCCGTGGAGGGGGCGTCTCGCCAGCTCGCGTGCGAGCACTTCCGGGAAATTGGTCTTGACGAGCACCACCGACGAGAAATCGTCGCCCGCGCCCAGCTCCAACTGCGACTGGTAGCGGCGCGCGAAGCAGTAGTGGCAGCCGTGGGTGCAGCCGCGGTACGGGTTGAGCGTCCAGCGGAACGGCATGCCCTGGACGCGGTTCAGCGCCGAGCGGCAGGTGACCTCCTGGTACACGGTGTCCCTGCCGCGGCGGACGGCGTCCGGAAGGCCGCCGACGCCGGCTTCGCGCACCGCGCCGGCCACCGTGCGGGTCGTCGGCTTCCCGCCGAGTTCGAAGAGCGCAACCTGCGGCGACATGCTGTGTTCGTATTTTGTTCGCCCAGCCCCATGGTCGCACGGGGCCGGTGTCCTGTCAACCGGCGGCGAGGGGGCGGCGCATCGCGGCGCGCCGTCCTCCGGGAGGTCGCGAAGCGTCTCGCGCAGCCCGATGCGCGGTTCCCGGCCGACCGCCGCGGTGATCCCGCGTACGGTCGCTGCGGCGAGCGCGCTACCGGTAGCGGCTCCCGGTCCCGCCGAAGTTGTTGGTGAACGTTCCCAGGCCGGCGAGGGTGAACGACAGCGTGATGCGGCGGTCCTGCTTGATCAGCGCCCGCGTGCCGAGGCCCTCGAAGTTGAACACCTGGTAGTCCACCCGCACGCCGCAGCACTGCGCGTTGTAGTACAGGCGGATCATCTGCGCGAGAAAACGGCCGCGCCGGATGTCGTAGTTGAAGTCGTACAGCCCGCCGAACGTGTTGTTCCGCGTGCGGAACGAGGTCGAGGAGTTGACGTAGTTGTCGAGGCGCGCGGGGTTGTCGAACCCCGGCAGCCCTTCGATGAAGCGGCGCTGGCTCCAGCCGCCGCTCGTCGCCAGCCAGCCGCCGAGCGCGTAGCTCCCCTCCGCCGAGATGGTCCGCAGCGATCCCCAGCGCAGCAGCGGAAGGTACGCCCGGCGGCCGAAGTCCGGGTCGAACTCCATGCGCAACGCGCCGCCCAGGTTCCGCGTCGGCTGCGCGCGCACGATGAGCGACACCGGCGAGAAGTTGCTCGGCGGCGTCCCGCTGAAGCTCGTGCGGAAGCTGCGGTCGTACTGCGCGGCCCTCGCGTCCGTGTAGTAGCGCTGGGTCACGGAGGCCGAGAGAATCTCGCGCGCGACCGACTCCGCCCCGTCCTCGAAGACCCGCGCGTACAGGCGGGTGTCGAGCCCGTACTCGTACTCGGTGACGTTGCCGACGATCGAGTCGATGCCCTCGATGCGGACGATCCGATCGAAGTCGTCGATGGCGCTCACGCGCGAAACGCCTGCCCACGGCTCGATGAGGTGCTTCATCCGCTCGGCGTATCCGCTGTTCGGCGTGTCCCAGATCCGGATGAACGACGGACCGGTCGCGCGCGTGGACACCTCGTAGAATTGGCGGCCGACCCCGACCTCGGCCTGCTCTCTCCCGACGATGCTTTCGTCCCACCAGGTGGCCCGCCACGCCGCGGTCATGTCCATCTTCAGGAACGGCCAGCGGTTGAACGGGAACTGCAGCACCGGGTGGAGATCGAACCGGCCGAGTCCGGCATCCACCTCGCGCAGCACGCCGTTCTGCTTCCGGCTCCACCGCCGCAGCAGCTCGGCGTACTCGGCGTCGAAGGAGAAGTACAACGGGGTCCCGAACAGCTCGGTCTTGCCCCGGCCGAACCCGATGCGCGGGCCGGCGCCGTTCAACACCTTGTCGGTGCCGAAGAAGGTCTCGCTGTAGTCGTAGGTGCCGCTCAGCTCGAAGTCGCCCAGCGGGCCGCTCAGGTTGCCCGACAGGGAGCGGCGGGAGTTCGAGGCGTCGAAGACGTTGACGTGGTACGTCTGCCGGACGTCGATGTTGGTGAAGTAGTCGAGCTGGCCTCTCAGGGTCCAGTCCGCCGGCAGGCCCTGCCGGACGTTTCCGCGGTACTCGTAGCTCAGCCTCGGATTGCGGGTCCGGGTGCCCCCGGCGTACGGGATCTCCGCCTCCGGTTCGTTGAGGCGGTACAGGCGAAAGCGGCCCTGCGACCCGTTGCCGCGCGTGTAGCGGTACTCGGCCCCGCGGCCGTCGCCGCCGCGCTGCAGGAACCAGTCGTGGTAGAAGGTGGCGTCCCGACTCCGGTCGATCGCCCAGAAGAAGGCGTTGCTGAAACTCGACCCCTGGTACCGCGACGCGCCGTACGTCGGCATCAGGAATCCCGTCGCGCGGCCGTCCTCCTGGATCGGGTAGTACATACCCGGCAGGTAGAAGATGGGTACGCCCTTCACCTTGAGAACGGCGTTCAGAAGCAGCGCGTAGCTGTCGAGGTTCAGGGTGAACGAGGTCGCGACGAGCTGCCACCGGGGCGTCGGCTGCACGCAGCTCGTGAACGCGCCCTTCGTGATCCGGTAGGTCCGGGGGCCGAGCCGTTCGATCATCTGGCCGTGGAACAGCAGGTCCGGCTCCTGGGTGCCGAACATGCTGCGATCGACCGCGTCGCCCAGATCGATCCAGCCGTAGGCTTCGTGAAAGACGGCCGTCTGGTCGGCGTCCCGGTATTCCACCCGATCCGCCGTGAGACGCACCTCGGAAGCGGAGAAGACGACGTCGCCCGACGCGACGAGGCGAAACGCGGGGGTCCCGGTCTCCGCGTCGGCTGCGTCGTTACCCGCAGGCTCGCCGCTGTCCGGTTCCGGGCTCTCGGCGGTGGACGGACCCGGACCGGCCGGGCCCGCGGAAGCCTCCCCGGACGTCTCCAGGTAGATGTCCACCCGATCGGCGTGGAGGTCGTAGCCGTCGCCCTCGATCTCCACCTCGCCGGTCAGGCGCAGGTGGCCGGCGCTGATCGTCTCCAGGCGGACCTGCCGGGAGTCGAACGGCAGGTTCGAAAGCAGTTGCGCCGCCGCCGTATCCGGCAGCAGCGCGATCGCGAGCAGTCCGGCCACGGGGAGCCGCGCCGACCGTCGCCGCCGTGACGTCCGGCCGGCGCTGGAGCGGTTCGAGCCGTGCACTCCCGGGACTGCGCGCATCCCGTCCATGATTCTACCCGCGCGCAGGGCCGTCGCCCGTGCCGAGCTGGCCGCGTTCCAGCGCGCGCAGGACCTCGCCGACGAGGTACACGGAGCCGGCGACCCCGGCGACGGGGCCGGTACGCCACGCGGCGGCGAGCGCCGCGGTCGGCGAAGCCGCCGCTTCGACGGGAACGTCGTTCCGGCCGGCGCGCGCCGCGGCGGCCAGATCCGCCACGGTGCCGGCGCGCGGGTTGGCGATCGGAGCGCAGATGATCCGGTTCACGGCGCCGCCGAGGGCGCGGAGCATGCCGGCCGCGTCCTTGTCGGCGAGGGCGCCGAACACGAACGGCAGGCCGGCCGGATGGACCTCCGTGACGTAGGCGCGGAGGGCCGCCGCGGCGGCCACGTTGTGGGCGGGGTCGAGCAGCAGGCGCCGGCCGGGGGCGCAGTCGACCAGCTCCAGGCGCCCGCGCCAGCGCACGTCCGCCAGCGCCTGCTCGATAGCGGCGCGGGGAACGCGGATCCCCAGCGGGGCCAGCTCCTCGAGCAGGCGCACCGCCACCGCCGCGTTGCGGAGCTGATGCCGGCCCCGCAGCGCGAGGGTCAGCGGTCCGTAGCGGGCGCAAGGCGTCTCCAGCCTCTCGACCCGGATGACGCCGGCGTCCGCGCGCCAGCGCACGTCCGTTTCCGCCCCGGCGTCGACGTACCGCGCGCTGCGGGCCGCCGCCTCCCGCTGCAGCACGTCGCGCGCCTCCGGTTTCGCCTCGGCGCTGACGACGACGGTGTGCGGCTTGATGACGCCGGCCTTCTCGAAGGCGATCTCGGCGAGCGTGGCGCCCAGGTGCTGCTGGTGGTCGAGGTCGATCGACGGGATGCCGACGGCCACGGCCGGCACCACGTTGGTGGCGTCGAAGCGGCCGCCCATGCCCACTTCCAGCACCGCGACGTCGACCTTGCGGCGGCGGAAGAGCGAGAGGGCCAGCGCCGTCGTCGCCTCGAAGAACGTCGGCGGGTGGGCGAGGAGTCCCGTTGCGCGAAGCCGCCCTATCGTTTTCCGGACGTGCGCCGCCTCGTTCGCGAGGGCGTCGTCGCCGACGGCGAGGCCGTCGACCGCGAACCGCTCGTTGAGTGCGATCAGGTGCGGCGAGGTGTACAGGCCGGTCGAATAGCCGGCCGCGCGCAGTCCCCGCTCGGTCATGGCCGCCACCGAACCCTTGCCGTTCGTGCCCGCGACGAGGAGGGACCGGAACTGCCGGTCCGGATGATCGAGGGCCGCGTCGAGCACGCGCATGTTGTCGAGTCCGAGCTTGATGCCGAACCGCTCCAGACCGAAGAGGTACGCGAGCGGATCTGCGGACGGCGGGCCGGCGGGAGACGGGCGGACCATGCGGGGATCCCGGTATCGGCGGCGCGACCGCGCGGCTACGGGGAGGCGGTGCGCGGCACGTAGTAGCGCGTGTGGGTGCCCATGCCCTCGATCTGCTTCAGGAGATCGTCGACCGCGCTTGCGCCCCACGCGGGGTCGAACTCGGAAGTTTCGACCACCAGCAGCGGCGTTGCCGTGTAGTGGAAGAAGAAATGGTGGTAGGCCTCGTTCAGCTCCCCGAGATAGCGGTCGTCCGGCGCCCCCCCGGTCGAGCCGCCCGCTTCCCGGGCGCGCGCCCGTTGCCGCAGGAGGTTCGTGGGGGTCTGGAGATAGACGACCAGATCCGGCGTGACGACGTCCGGAGCCAGCAGCTCGAAGAGCCGCTGGTAGATGAAGAGCTCGTTGTCGTCGAGGTTCAGATAGGCGTAGATCTTGTCCTTGTCGAAGAGGTAGTCGGAAATGGTCAGGCGATTGAAGAGATCGGACTGGCGCAGCGCGACCTGCTGCCGGTGCCTCGCCAGCAGCGAGAAGAGCTGGGCCTGGAAGGCCGCACCGGAGCGGCCGGCGTAGAAGTCGGCGAGGAACGGATTCTCCGTGTCGTCGAGCAGCACCCCCGCGTCGAGCCGGGCCGCGAGACGCTCGGTGAGGGCGCACTTGCCGACCGCCATGGGCCCCTCGATCGCGATGTGCCGAAAGTCCACGCTGCGGCGAGTATAGACAATGCCGCATGCTATGATCGCGACTCTCCTCCAGCTTCGTCCCCATGTCGCGCGCACCGCTGGCCGCTTGTCTCGTCCTCGTCGCGGGGTGCGCGGCCACGCCGCCCGTCGCCGTGCCGGAGCCTCCCGCGCCGGCGGATCCGATGTCGTGGATTCTGCGGCTGGAGGACGAGCGTCGGCTCGCCGATCCCGTGCCGCCTGCCGCCGACGGCGCGAGCGCGGAGTCTCTTCCCCGGTCCCGCCCGTCCCGCCCTCGTGCGGACCTGCTGGCGCTGCTCGAAGCGCCGGAAGCGCACCTGCGGCGGCGGGCGGCGCTCGCCGTCGGACGGGTCGGGCTGTCCGCCGGCGTCGAGGCGCTGGTCGGGCGGCTGGCGGACCCCGAGATCGAGGTGCGCCGGATGGCGGCTTTCGGTCTCGGATTGATCGGTGACGCGGGCGCCGTGGACGCTCTCGTCGCTGCGCTCGACGATCCTTCGCTCGCGGTGCAGGGCCGCGCCGCACAGGCGCTCGGGCGGCTCGGGGCGCGGTCGGCCGCGTCGGCCATCGGGGCTCTGGTTCGACGCCACGCGGCGTCGGCGTTCGACCTGGAGCCGGACGATCCGACGTATCCCCGGAGCGAGGAGGTCGAGGCGTTCCGTCTCGGTGTGTACGCGCTCGGCGAGCTGCGGGCGTTCGAGCCGCTCGCCGCGGCGGTGCTCGGCGAAGACGGCCGGCCGATTCTCTGGTGGTGGCCCGTAGCCTACGCGCTGGGTCGAACGCAGGATCCGCGCGCCCTGCCCGCGCTGGTGACGCTGGCCGGTGTCCGGGGGAGCATCGGCGTGGCGCTGGCCGCGAAGGGCCTCGGCGCGCTGGGCGACCCGCGCGGGATCGAGGCGCTGGAGGACCTGCTGAGCATCGAGCGCCGGGATCGACTCGTCGTGTTCAGCGCCCTGCGCGCCCTCGGCGCAATTGACGATCCCCGCGCTGCGGCGGCGCTGGACCGCTTCGTCCGCATCCGGGGGCTGGATCGGCAGTTCCGGCGGGTGGCGGTCGAGGCGCTCGCGAATCATGGTGGGGATGCGTCGGTCGAGGTGTTCGTGGAGCTGCTGGGACACCCCTGGCCGCCGTTGCGGGCGGCGTCCATTCGGGCGCTCTCGCGGGCGGATCCGGAGCGGTTCCTGTTCGTGCTGTCCGGCCTCGGGTCGGATCCGGACTGGCGCGTCCGGGCCGCCGCCGCCGAGGGCCTCGGCCACGCGAACCCGGTGGCGGGCAGATCCACGCTGACGGCGATGCTCGCCGACGCGGATCAGCGGGTCGTGCCGGCCGTGCTGGAGGCGCTGGTCGCCGCCAGGGCGCCGGAGGCGCCGGGCCTGCTGCTGGCGCGGCTGGCGGCTCCCGATGTCGTCGTTCGCAGCGCCGCCGCGCGCCTGCTGGGTGAACTGCGGCCGCCGGCCGCCGAGGCGGCGCTGGTTGCCGCGTACGACGCAGCCGGGCCGGACGCGTCGTTCGTGGCGCGCGCGGCGATCGTCGAGGCGCTGGCCGCCTGCGGCGGTGACGCGGCGCTGGACACGCTTCGCCGGGCACTCGCGGACCGGGACTGGGTGGTCCGCGTCCGCGCGGCGGAGCATCTCGAACGCCTGGAGCCGGAATCGAACCCCGGAGAGGCGATTCGGCCCGCGCCGGGACGGCACCGGGTGGATCATGCTGCGCCGCACCTGACGAATCCACGCGTGTCGCCGCACGTGTACATCGAGACCGGACACGGCGTCATCCAGATCGAGCTCGCGGTGCTGGACGCGCCCCTGACGGCGGAGAGCTTCATGACGCTCGCCCGGCAGGGGTTCTTCGACAGGTCGACGTTCCACCGCGTGGTGCCGGGGGAGGCCGTGTACGGCGGGGACCCGCGCAGCGACGACAACGGCGGGCCCGGATTCACGCTGCGCGACGAGCCGAGCGATCTGCCGTTCCTGCGGGGGACGGTCGGGCTCGCCCGCCGCCGCGCGGATGCGGGGGGCAGCCGGTTCTTCATCACCCAGGCGCCGCAGCCCCGGCTCGACGGCCGCTACACGGCGTTCGCGCGGGTCGTCGCGGGCATGGAGGTCGTCGACGCGCTGCGGACCGGCGACCGGATCGAACGGGTCCTGGTGTGGGACGGCGTGCAGCCGTTCAGAGGCGCGGACGGGCTCTGACTCAACCCGCCGTCAGGCTGGATCGCAGCCGTTTCCGGCGCCGGTGACGCGCGATTGCAAGATCGATCAGACGGTCGATCAGCGCCGGGTACGGCAGTCCCGACGCCGCCCACAACTTGGCGTACTGGCTGATCGCGGTGAACCCGGGCAGGGTATTCGCCTCGTTCACGTACAGCCGATCGTGCGCTTCGTCGAGCAGGAAGTCGACACGCGCCATGCCGGCGCAGTCGAGCGCGCGGTACGCATCGAGGGCCAGCGCACGCACCTGCTCCGTGCGTGCGGCGGACAGGCGCGCCGGAATGACGATCTCGGAGCGGTCGTCGAGGTACTTCGCCTCGTAGTCGTAGAACTCGCCGTGCGGGATGACCTCGCCCGGCACGGACGCCTCGGGGGCCTCGTTGCCGAGGACGGAAACCTCGATCTCCCGCGCGTCGGGCACCGCGGCCTCGACGATCAGCTTGTCGTCGAACGTCCAGGCCAGATCCAGGGCGGCGCGCAGGGCGCCGACGTCGGCCGCCCGGGAGACGCCGACGCTCGAGCCGAGATTCGCCGGCTTGACGAACAGCGGGTAGCCGAAGGCGGCCTCGATGCGCTCGAGCGCCCCGGCCGGGTCGGTCTCCCATTCGACGCCGCCCACCGTGAGGCCGGGTACGACCGGCAGTCCGTGCGCCCGCAGGAGCACCTTCGCCACCGCCTTGTCCATGGCGACGGCCGAGGCGAGCACGCCGGCCCCGACGTAGGGCACGTTCGCGAGCTCCAGCAGCCCCTGCAGCGTACCGTCCTCGCCGAGCGGACCGTGAACGATGGGGAAGACCACGTCCAGGGCGAGTTCGGCGACCGCCGCCCGGTCCACCCCGCGGGCTTCCGCGGCCGCCGGCGCGTTCCGGTCGATCGTGAGGAGCGGATTCCGCGCGGGGCGGGCGACGAGGTGCACCTCGGCGCGAGCATCCGCGGGCAGGGTCGCGGTCTCGCGGGCGTTCTCGATGACCTTGCCGGCCGACTCGATCGCCGGCGGGCGCTCCGCGACGGTCCAGCGCCCCGACCTGTCTATGCACAGCGGAACCGGGTCGTAGCGGGCGCGATCGATATGGCTGAAGATGGCCGCGGCTGACGCGAGCGACACCTCGTGCTCGCTCGACCGGCCGCCGTAGATGACGCCGACGCGAAGCCGCCTCACAGTCAGCCTGTAGTATACGTGACCGGGTGACGCGAACGGCCATGTTCCAGGTGACGGCGCGCGACGGTCGGGCGCGCCGCGGCCGGTTGCCGACCCCGCACGGCGTGGTGCAGACCCCGGCGTTCATGCCGGTGGGGACGGCCGGCGCGGTCAAGGCGGTGACGCCGCGGGATCTCGCCGCGGCCGGCGCCGGCATCGTCCTGGCCAACACCTACCATCTTTGCCTGCGCCCGGGCGACGGGCTCGTCGCCCGGCGGGGCGGGCTGCATCGCTTCATGGGCTGGTCAGGGCCCATCCTGACCGACAGCGGCGGCTACCAGGTGTTCAGCCTGGCCGCCCGGCGCGCGATCACCGAGGACGGCGTGCGCTTCCGGTCGCACCTCGACGGGAGCGAGCAAGAGCTGACGCCGGAGACCGCCACCGACGTCCAGGCGCGGCTCGGCGCCGACGTCGCCATGGCGTTCGACGAATGCACGCCCTGGCCGGCGTCGGTCGACGAGGCGCGCGAGTCGATGGAGCGCACCCTGCGCTGGGCCCGTCGCTCGCGGGCGCGGCACGCGCTGCTGTCCGGATCGCCCTCCGGGGCGGGCGCCGCCATGACGACGCCGGGGCAGCTGCAGTTCGGCATCGTGCAGGGCGGGATGTACCCGGCGTTGCGCGAGCGCAGCGCGCGCGGGACGATGGAGCTCGGCTTCGACGCGTACGCCATCGGCGGGCTCAGCGTCGGCGAGCCCACGCCGGTGATGTACGACGTGGCCGGGACGACGGCCGAACTGCTCCCGGCCGACCGCCCGCGGTACCTGATGGGGGTCGGCATGCCGGACGATCTCGTCGAGTCGGTGGCCCGCGGCATCGACCTGTTCGACTGCGTGCTGCCGACCCGCAACGCGCGCAACGGGCAGCTCTTCACCCGCGAGGGGCCGCTCTCCATCAAGGCGGCCGCGTACGCCGAGGACGACCGTCCGGTCGACGCGGAGTGCGCGTGCTATACCTGCACGCACTTCTCGCGGGCCTACCTCCGCCACCTGCACGTGGCGAAGGAGATCACCGGCGCGGTGCTCAATACGGTGCACAATCTGCACTTCTACCTTGACACGATGCGGCGGATCAGGGACGCTATCCAGTCGGGCGGTTTCGAACGGTTCCGGCACGCCTTCCACCACGCGTACTGCCGCCGGCAGAGGCCACGGACCCCGGAAACTCTGACGCATCAATGAGTCCGCACCCCATCGACGCGCTGTTCGCCATGGCCCAGCCGGCCGGTCAGCAGCCGGGCACGCTCGTCCAGTTCCTCCCCCTGATCCTGATCCTCGGCATCTTCTACGTGATCATCTGGCTGCCGATGAAGCGGCGGCAGAAGCGGATCCGGGAGTTCCAGGCGGCGCTGAAGGTGGGGGAGAAGATCGTGACGACCAGCGGCATCTACGGTTCGATCACGAAGCTGCACGACAAGTCGGTGCAGGTGCAGGTCGCCGACCGGGTGCGGATCGAGATCGCGCGCAGCGCCGTCGGCGGCTATCAGGGCCAGGATCCCGTCGTGCAGGACGGGAGCGGCTCGTAGGGGACGGCCATGCAGAAGAACCTGCAGTGGAAGCTGCTCGGCATCGTGGCGGTTACCGCGCTCGCGGTCTGGGGCGTCTATCCGCCCGCCGACCAGATCCGGCTCGGCCTGGACCTGAAGGGCGGCGCTCACCTGGTGCTGCGCGTGGAGACGGACGACGCGCTGCAGGTGGAGACGGAGATGGCGTCCGAGCAGGTCGGCGAGCAGATGTCGCTCCAGGGGATGGAAGCGGCGACCGTGATACCGCTCGATGCGACGACGATTCGGGTGGAAGGGGTGGCGGGCGAGAGGGACGCGGCCTTCCGCCGGTTGTCCGACGAGCGGCTCGCGGCGTCGTACGACCGCGAGCCGGGCGCGGGCGGCTCGTACACGTTCCGCATGCGGGGGCCGGTGGCCTCGTCCCTGCGCGAGGAGGCGGTGCGCCAGGCCCTCCAGACCATCGAGCGGCGGGTCAACGAGCTCGGCGTCTCCGAGCCCATCGTGGCCCCGCACGGGATCGGGGGCGATCAGATTCTCGTGCAGCTTCCCGGCGTCACCGACGTGGCGCGCGCGAAGGCGCTCATACGCTCGACCTCGCTGCTGGAGCTCAAGCTGGTGGAGGAAGGACCTTCTCCGAGCCGCGAGGCGCTGCTGCAGGCGAGGAACGGGGTGGTGCCCCCGGACATGGAGGTCGCGACCCAGCCGGCCGCCGCCGGCACCGAGCCCTTCTACTACCTCGTGCGGCGCGTGGCCGCGGTGACCGGGCGCGATCTGCGGAACGCGCGCCCGTCGCTGGACGAGTTCAACCAGCCCGCCGTGAGCTTCACCCTCAACCGCGAGGGCGCGCGCAAGATGGGAGAGATCACCGGCGCCAACATCGGTCGCGGGCTGGCGATCATTCTCGACGAGCAGGTGCGGTCGGCGCCGATCATCCAGGGCCGGATCACGGACAGCGGTCAGATTACCGGGGTCACGCAGCAGGAGGCCGAGGATCTGCAGATCACGCTGCGGTCCGGGGCCCTGCCGGCGTCGCTGACGTACCTGGAGGAGCGCACCGTCGGCCCGACGCTCGGCGCCGATTCGATTCGGGCCGGGGTCGGCGCGTCCATCGCCGGACTGCTGCTGGTGGCGATCTTCATGCTGGCGTACTACCGGCTGGCCGGCATCAATGCGGTGGTCGCGGTGGTGCTGAACCTGCTGATCCTGATGGCGTGCATGGCCTACATCGAGGCGGTGCTGACGCTGCCGGGCATTGCCGGCCTGATTCTGACCATCGGCATCGGCGTCGACTCCAACGTGCTGATCTTCGAGCGCATCAAGGAAGAGCTGCGTTCGGCCAAGAGCGTCCGGTCGGCGGTGGCGGCCGGGTTCGACCGCGTGCTGCTGACGATCATCGACACCCACGTCGCGTCGCTGATCGCCGCGGCCTTCCTGTTCCAGTTCGGGTCCGGGCCCATCCAGGGGTTCGCGACCACGTTGTTCTTCGGTCTCGTGTCGAACGTGTTCACGGCCGTCTTCGTCTCGCGATCGTTGTTCGAGACCGTCCTGTCGCGTCGCCGCGTCGCGACGCTGAGCATCTGAGATGGCGCTGTTCAGGGAGCCCCGCATCGACTTCGTCGGCCGCCGCTGGCACGCGTTCGCCCTGTCGGCGCTGGTGGTCGCGGCGGGCATCGTGGTGCTGGTCATGCGCGGCGGGCTGCCCCTCGGGATCGACTTTTCCGGCGGCTCGCTGATCGTGCTGCAGTTCGACCGGCCGACCGGCGAAGGGGCGGTCCGCGACGCCCTCGCCGTCGTGGAGGAGAAGGTCGTCCAGCAGTACGGCGACCCCGACGCCAACGAGGTGCTGGTGCGCCTCCCCCTGGCCGGTCCGGAGGTCGGCGCGAGTCTGGAGGCGGGGGCGAACGAGGTCGTGGGCGCGCTGCGGGCCAGCGATCTCGGCGAATTCGAGGTGGTCAGCCAGGAGCTGGTCGGTCCCGTGATCGGGCAGGAGCTGCAGCGCCGCGGCGTCAACGCGTTCGTCTTCGCGATGGCCGGCATCCTCGTCTACATCGGTCTGCGGTTCCGTTTCAGCTTCGCCGTCGGCGCCATCGTCGCGGTGGTGCACGACATCGCCGTCACGTTGTCGCTGCTGATGTTCTTCGGCTACGAGCTCTCGCTGAACGTGGTGGCCGCCATGCTCACGATCACGGGTTATTCGGTCAACGACTCGATCGTGATCTTCGACCGGGTGCGCGAGAACCTCCGGCTGATGCGGCGCGACACGTTCGCCCACCTCGTGAACACCAGCATCAACCAGACCCTGGCCCGTACGGTCATCACGTCGGGCACGACGGGGGTCGCGGTGCTGGCGCTCTTCGTGCTCGGCGGCGAGGTGCTGCGCGGTTTCGCCTTCACGATGCTGGTCGGCGTCGTGAGCGGCACGTACTCGACGATCTTCGTGGCGGCGATGATCGCCATTGCGATCACGCAACGGCGCAGCGCCAGAGTGAAACAGGCCGTGCGCGGGGCGGCGGAGGAGCAGCCCCAGCCGGCGGCCCCGGCCCAGCGCTCGCGGCGACGCTCGCGGCGGGCGCGGGCGTCCTGAAGGTCCAGGCCGCGTGTTCTATCGCTCCGACCCGTGAACGCGCTGGAAGCCGCGCTGCTCGGGACCCTGCAGGGGCTGACCGAGTTCCTGCCGATCTCGAGCTCGGCGCACCTGCTGCTGGCCCGGGCCTTCTTCGGCTGGGACACGACGGCCAGGTTCGGCTTGGCGTTCGACGTCGCCTGCCATATCGGCACGTTGCTCGCCGTGGTGGTCTACTATCGCCGGGACGTGGCGCAGTTGACGCGGGCGGCGGTGGTCCCGCGCACGTGGCTCGGCGGACCGGGCGTTCCGGCTGCGCTCGTGCGTTCGATCGCCGTCGGCACCGTTCCCGTCGGCGTCGTCGGCGTCGCGGCGGCGGATCTGGTGACGGGGGGGCTGCGCACCGTGACGGTCGCCGGCGCGGCCCTGGTGATCGGGGCCGTCCTCATGCTGGCGGCGGAGCGCGCCGGACCGCGGACGCGCGACGAAACGACGCTCGGGCCGTGGGAGGCGCTCGGGCTCGGCTGCGCCCAGGCGGCGGCGTTGATTCCGGGGGTCTCGCGGTCGGGCGCGGTGCTGGTCGTCGCGATGTTTCTCGGCCTGCGCCGCGAGCGGGCGGCCCGGTTCGCCTTCCTGCTCGGCATGCCGGCGATCCTGGCTGCGGGCGGCAGGGCGTCGCTGGACCTCGCGGCGCAGGGGGTTCCGTCCGGCGATCTGGCCCTGCTCGCGGTCGGCGTCGTGTCGTCGGCCGTCGTCGGATACGCCGCGGTGAAGTACTTCATGCGCTACGTCTCGCGTCATTCGCTCGATCCGTTCGCTGCCTACCGCATGGTGCTCGGCGCCGCGGCCCTGGCATGGGTTTCCCGCGCGTGACGGTCGGCGGGTCGTTACACAGACCGATGCAGTGGCTGCGCCGCAGTCTGATCGCCGGGTTCGTCGTGATCGTGCCGCTGGTGATCAGCGTCGCGGCGTTCGTCTGGCTGTTCCAGTTCATCGACGGCGTGATGGGGCCGGTGTACGTGCGGTGGCTCGGTCGCGAGATTCCGGGTTTCGGCCTGGCGACGCTCCTGCTGCTGGTGATGGCGGTCGGGGTGTTCGCGACCAACGTGCTCGGGGAGCGGCTGCTGCGCCGGGGCGAGGCCTGGCTGATGAAACTGCCCGTGTTCCGCGGCATCTATTCGCCGGTCAAGCAGCTCGTCGAGGCCTTCTCGCCGGACAATCAGCTCGGCTTCAAGCGGGTCGTCCTCGTCGACGATCCGAAGCGGGGGCTCGTCCTGGGGTTCCTGACGAAGGAGTTCACCATCGACGGGCAGGAAGAGGCCGGCGTGCACGTCGCGGTCTACGTGCCGACCAACCACGTCTATTTCGGCGACGTGCACATCTACCCGCGCGCCGTCGTGTCGTATCCCTCGCTGACGGTGCAGGAGGGGTTGCAGGTGTTCCTCACGGGCGGCATGGCGCTGGCCGAGCGCCTGCAGATCGAGAAGGAGAAGCGGCAGGACTGACGCAACGGCGCAGGTCTGCCAGGTCGGGAATCCGGAACGGTGGCCGAGGAGCGGCACCAGGCGGCAGAGGGTTGAATGGAGCAGCAACTGTATTACGTGCTCGGGTTCGGGATGCCGGTCGCGGCGGCGGCCTTCGCGTTCTTTCTGATCAACCGGATCAACGGTCACGAGCCGGGGACCGAGCGGATGCAGCGCATCGCGGCGCTGATCCGCAGCGGCGCCATGGCCTTTCTGAAGACGGAGTACACGGTGCTGGCCGGCTTCGTCGGCGTCATGTTCCTCGTGCTCGTGACGTTGCTGCCGGGCGACTCGCTGTTGACCGGGGTCGCGTTCCTCGCCGGCGCGGTGCTGTCGGCCGCCGCGGGGTGGATCGGCATGCGGACCGCCACCGCCGCGGCGGTGCGGACGACCCACGCGGCGACGACGAGTCTCTCCAGCGCGTTGCGGGTCGCGTTCTCGAGCGGCGCGGTGATGGGCCTGACCGTCGTCGCGCTGGGCACGCTCGGCATCGCGCTGCTGTATTTCCTGTACGGCGGATTGAGCGGCGCCGGGGCGAGCGCCGTCGAGTCGCTGTTCGGGTTCTCCCTGGGCGCCTCGTCGATCGCCCTCTTCGCCCGCGTCGGCGGCGGCATCTACACGAAGGCGGCCGACGTTGCGGGCGATCTGTCCGGCAAGGTCGAAGCGGGCATTCCGGAGGACGATCCCCGGAACCCGGCCACCATCGCCGACAACGTCGGCGACAACGTCGGCGACGTCGCCGGCATGGGGGCGGATCTGTTCGAGTCGTACGTCGGCAGCATCATCTCTTCCATCGCGCTCGCCTGGGCGCTCGGCTCGGCGTCGGCGAACGCCCTCTGGGGCGTGGACGAGGCGGCGTTCGGCGCGCTGCAGTCGACGCTCGTGGTCTTCCCGATTCTCCTCGCCGGCGTGGGCATCCTCGCTTCCGTGCTCGGCACGTTCGTCGTCAACACCGACGACGAGTCGAAGATCGGCAGCGCCCTGCAGCGCGGCCTGCTCGTGGCGTCGGTGCTCGTCTTCCTGGGGGCGGGCGGACTCGTCGCCGCGCTCGACGTTCCCCTGGCCGTGCTCTGGTGCGTCGTGGCCGGTGTCGCCGCCGGCGTGGCGATCGGCCACGTCACCGAGTACTACACCGGCAAGGACAAGCCGCCGGCGCACCGGATCGCCCGGCAGTCCGAGACGGGTCCGGCCACCAACATCATCGCCGGTCTCGGCGTGGGGATGATGTCGTGTGCGATTCCCATCCTGATCATCTGCCTGGCGATCTACGTCAGCTTCTCGCTCGCGGCGCTCTACGGGATCGCGATCGCCGCGGTCGGGATGCTCTCCACGCTCGGCATCAGCCTGGGCGTCGACGCCTACGGGCCGGTCGCCGACAACGCGGGCGGGATCGCGGAGATGAGCGGGCGCGAGGCGTTCGTGCGCGAGCGGACCGACGCCCTCGATGCGGTCGGCAACACCACGGCGGCCATGGGCAAGGGGTTCGCCATCGGGTCTGCGGCGCTCACCGCGCTCGCCCTGTTCAGCACGTTCCGGGCGACGGCGAACGCCGCGGTCGCCGAGGCGGGCGGCGCCGCCGCCTTCGAGCCGCACCTGCTGAGCCTGGCCCTCGACAACCCGAACGTCCTGCTCGGCATGCTGCTGGGCGGCATGCTGCCGTTCCTCTTCTCGGCGCTGACGATGAACGCGGTGGGACGTTCGGCCAACGACATGATCGAAGAGGTCCGCCGGCAGTTCCGCGAGATCACCGGTCTGCTGGAGGGCGAGGCCGAGCCCGATTCGGCGCGCTGCGTGGAGATCTCGACCCGGTCCGCGATTCGCGAGATGGTCGCGCCCGGGCTGATCGCCGTGCTGGCGCCGGTGGCGACCGGTTTCGTGCTCGGCGTATCGGGACTCGGGGGGCTGCTGGCCGGCGCGCTCGTCACGGGGGTGCTGATGGCCCTGATGATGGCGAACGCGGGCGGCGTCTGGGACAACGCCAAGAAGTACATCGAGGAAGGCCATCACGGCGGCAAGGGGTCGGAGCCGCACAAGGCGGCGGTCATCGGCGACACGGTCGGCGACCCGTTCAAGGACACGTCGGGGCCGAGTCTGAACATCCTCATCAAGCTGATGACGATTGTCGCCGTGATCTTCGCCCCGCTCGTGGTCGTGTGGATGCAGTGACGGCGCCGGGTTGACGCTCCGTTTGCGGCCGGTTAAGATGCCGCACCTTGCGCGGCGCGTGAACGGCGGCCGGGATGCGAGACGAAGGCGTCGGCAGGGATCGATGGTCCGTTTCCGAGCGGCCGGTGTCTAACATCCGATGAAGAAGGGGTGTGGTTCGGCTCGTTGACACGGAGTAGCGGCCTGCTATAATCGGCGCCTCTGAAACGGTGCCGAAGCATCGAGCAGGCCAGGAGGCGTGCTGTGGCTGACACGAGAAAGAAAAGCAACCCGGCGAAGGGGGCACCGGCACAGGCCAGGAAGGCGGCGCCGGTGATGTTCGGGGAGATCGCGAACCCGTCGATCCAGGTGGGCGCGCGCAAGTGGTACACGCTGCCGCTGTCCATCATCGCGCACGTGGTCGCGATCGGCGCGATCGTGATCGTGCCGTTGATGGCGATGGATGCGCTGCCGACGCCGGCGTCGATGATGGCGTTCGTCGCAGCGCCGCCTCCGCCGCCTCCGCCGCCTCCGCCGCCTCCGCCGCCGGCCGCCGCCGAGGCGGCGCCGCCGCCGGTCCTCGACGTCAACCCGAACGCGGCCCCGATCGTCGCGCCCGAGCAGATCGTCGAGGAAACCGGTTTCGACATCAACCGGGTACAGGGCGTCGAGGGCGGCGTGGCGGGCGGTGTCGTGGCCGGCATCGTCGGCGGCCTGCCGACCGCGCCGCCTCCGCCGCCTCCGCCGCCGGAGCCGGTCCGCGTCGGCGGCAACATCAGCCCGCCGACCAAGGTTCGGGACGTCAACCCGGTCTATCCGCCCGTGGCGCAGCAGGCGCGCGTGCAGGGCGTCGTGATTCTCGAAGCGGTGATCGGCCCCGCGGGCGCGGTCACCGACGTCAAGGTGCTCCGCTCGGTGCCGCTGCTCGACGAAGCGGCGATCACCGCCGTCAGGCAGTGGCTGTACACGCCGACGCTGCTGAACGGCGTGCCGGTTCCGGTCATCATGACCGTGACGGTCAACTTCCAGTTGTCGTAGCGTAAGCCTCGGGGATTCTGAAACCGATAGAAGAGACAGGCGGGCGCTACGTCCCGCCGCGGGAGGAACAGATGGACTTCTTCTTTGTCGCGCAGATGGATTTTCTCGAGTTGTGGGAGCAGATGGGGCTGTCCGTCAAGGTGCTGATGGGTGTGCTGGTGGTCATGTCGATGGCGTCGGTCGGCGTCTTCTTCGAGCGGCTGTTCACCTTCATCCAGGCGACGAACCAGTCGAAGCTGTTCGCGCCGCAGGTGGCGAAGCATCTCAAGGACGGGAAGCTCAAGGAAGCCATCAGCGTCTCGCAGTCCAAGGACTACCGGTACAGCCACCTCGGCAAGGTCGTCCTGGCCGGGTTGCAGGAGTACCAGTTCCAGCAGGAGAGCGGCGTCGACCTGCACAAGGACGACGTGGTCGACAGCGTCCACCGCGCGATTCAGCGGGCGGCGGCGCTCACCTCGTCCGACCTGAAGCGGGGCATGGGCATTCTGGCGACCATCGGCTCCACCGCCGTGTTCGTCGGCCTGCTCGCCACGACGCTCGGCGTCATCAACGCGTTCCAGGGCATCGCGGCCACCGGGTCCGGTGGTCTCGGCGCGGTGTCGGGCGGTATCTCGGAGGCGCTGGTCGGCACCGCGATCGGCCTCTTCGTGGCGATCCCCGCCGTCTGGTTCTTCAACTACCTGACCGGCCGCCTGGAGTACTTCGCGGTCGAGATGGACAACTCGTCGTCCGAGCTCGTCGACTACTTCATCAAGAAGTCGTAGACCGGGATTCCGTCCTGGATCGGACCAGCCGCCGGGCGCGGGTGCACCCGGCGGCATCTGTTGTAAGGAGAGTTTCATCATGGGAATGCAAGTCGGCGAGAAGAGCGGCGGCTTGAACTCCGAGATCAACATCACGCCGCTGGCCGACGTGATGCTGGTGCTGCTCATCATCGTCATGCTCATCGCGCCTCTGTTGACGGCCGGCGTGACGCTGACCCTGCCCGAGGCGACCAACACGGGCGACAAGCCCGACAACGACAACAACACCACCGTCGCGGTGACCTCCGACGGCCGGTACTTCGTGGACAACGTGCAGACCACCCAGCAGGAGTTGCTCAATGCGATCAACAGTGCGCTGGACCGCAAGCTGGAACGGATCCTGCTCGTCAAGGCCGACGTCAACGCGCAGTACTCGGTGGTGATGGAACTGATGGACCAGTTGCAACGGGCCGGCATCGAGAACGTCGGGCTCATCACGGAACGTGAGCTCGCGGGCGCCGGGGGAGGCGAATAGGATCATGGCCAAGAAGAAGCATCACGGGGCCGATACCGTCAAGGAGGCCGTGCAGCCTCACGCCAATTCCGAGATCAACATCACGCCGTTCATCGACGTGCTGCTGGTGCTGATCGTCATCTTCCTGGCGGCCCTGCCGCTCGGGCAGCGGGGATTGGACATCAATCTGCCGCTCGAGACCCAGGGTGCGCAGCAGGCGAACACCGACAGCAGTCAGATCCTGCTGGAGTACACGGCGGACCGGCGCATTTCCGTCAACCAGCAGCCGATGAACATGGCGACGCTCGAGTCCGAGCTCCGCTCGATCTTCGAGACGCGCCGCGAGAAGACGATGTTCATCGCCGGGGCCGGATCGTTGACCTACGGTGAGATCATCGATGTGATCGACGCGGCGCGGGGCGCCGGTGTCGAGAAGGTCGGGATCGTAACCGAGGGCATGCGACGCGCGGCCGGCGCGGCGCCCGTCGGCTAGCAATCGGCTCCGCTCGCAGCGCGAGCGAGAAGGGACCGGGCCGGGACCACCTGTGGTGGTTCCGGCTCTTTTCTCGTACCCCCGATTCGCCCCCCGCCGTTCCTGCCTCTGGCGTTGTGTCCGACCAACCATTGAACCCCTGAAAGTGCACAAACCGAGTCGGATGACGGCCCGTCCTCCGTGAAGTGCCACAACCGAGTCGGGGTAGCGGACCGTCTTCGGTGAAGTGCCGCACACTGAGCCGGGCGGCGGGCCGTCCTCCCACCACTTCCGTGTCGGTTTCAGGGCGCGGCCGGGCTGGGGAAGCGTTCGCCGGACGACCAGCCTCCGGCTGCAAAACGGCGCGGTGGTGACTGTTTATGCACTTGGCGGCCCGCCGCGATGGGGAATGAACGGGGGAACGGGAGCAAGAGCGTCTGGGGAGGCCTGAGAAAAAGGCCGGCCGCCACATTTCGTGGCAGCCGGCCTCGACAGAGCAGGCCCGCGTGTCCGGGACCGTTGTTCTCTACTGACCCGCCGCGCCGCCGCCGCGCGCCTCGTCCTGAATCTCCTGCGCGCGGTCACGCAACTCGTCCGCCTGGGCGATGAGCTCGTCCTGCTCGTCCTGGTCGTCGCTCATGTTGGCCTGCATCCGGAGCAGGATGTTCTTGTAGACCAGCGCATCGACGTAGCGGTCGTTCAGCGCGATGGCCTGGTCCGCCGCCTCGATGCCGGCGAGGACGTACTCGGCCTTCTCGTCCTGGGTGATCCGGAAATCGCGGAACGCCTTCTCCCAGTAGAACGTGGAGATGGTGTAGAACGCCTCGGGGTTGTCCGGCTCGATGGCGGCCCGCTGCCGCAGGGCGTCGATGGTTTGATCGAAGTCGCCGGCGCGGTTGTAGAACCCGGCGAGCTGGAGATAGACGGTCGGATCGTCGGCCAGCATGTTCCGGACCTCGAGATAGATCGACTCGGCGTCCTGGAAGAGCCCGGATTCCTCGAAGAGCTGCGCCAGCGCGAAGTAGTTGTCCGGATTCTCCGGGTCGAGCTGGACCATCTCCTGCAGCAGAATCGCGCGGTTCGTCGGGTCGTTGAGCTTGTCGGGGCCGTAGGCGGCCACCAGGTACTGCATGCACAGCGTCTGGTAGTCCCGGGTCGGGATCCGATCCGCGCCTAGCCGGTAGAACTCCACCGCGCGTTCGAGCAACGCGTCGTTCTCCGGCTCGCCGCGGAACGCCGGCGTGTACAGATTGTCGTAGGAGTTGGCGAGAAAGAAATACGCCACGCTCATCGCCTGCGACAGCTCGCTGTCGGGATCCTCGTTGACCACGTCCACCACGTGCTGGTACTCCTCGATCGCACCCTCGTAGTCGCCGCGTCCGTACAGGAGATTCGCCTCCTTGAACGTGCGCATGGCGCCGAGTTGTTCGAAGAAGCCGCACGAAACCAACGGCATCGCCATGGCGACAACGAGGGCCAGTTTCAACAAGGTCCGTCCCGTCTGCATGATCGTCTCCTCATGAGCCAGTCAGATTCCCGCCCGCGATCACTCGACCACGCCGCCCGGCGACGGGCGCGGCCAAGCGCGAGCACCCGATGCGGCCTGCGCGTCGCCGCCGGACCGTCTGTCTTCCGGTGAAGCGGAACGCTATAGTGAAGCAAACGGAACACCAAGTCAACCGCTCCGCGGCGCTTCTTGACCCTCCTGCGCGCTGCCCGTATCGTCCTTTTCGGACGGCGGTTGCATGATCAGCTTCGAGAATCTGCTCGGCGCGGTCCGGACCTACAACCCGGAGACCGACGCGGATCTGCTGCACCGGGCCTACGAGTTCTCCGCCCTGGAGCATGCCGGTCAGATGCGCCGCTCCGGGGAGCGGTACATCACGCATCCGCTGGAGGTCGCGCGCCTCGTCGCCGAGATGCACCTCGACGACGTGACGATCGCCGCCAGTCTGCTGCACGACGTCGTCGAGGACACGTTGACCACCATCGACAACGTGCGGGGACTCTTCGGGCCGGAGGTCGCGCACGTCGTCGAAGGGGTCACGAAGATCAGCACGATTCCGTTCTCGTCAAGCGAGGAGCGGCAGGCCGAGAACTTCCGCAAGCTGCTGCTGGCGATGGTCGACGACGTGCGGGTCATCCTCGTCAAGCTGGCGGACCGGCTGCACAACATGCGGACCCTGGGTCATCTCCGCGAGGAGCGCCGGCTCAGGATCTCGCGGGAGACCATCGACATCTACGCGCCCATCGCCCATCGCCTGGGGATGAGCAAGGTCAAGAACGAGCTGGAGGAGCTCGCGTTCCGCCACCTCGATCCGCCCGGATACGAGTCGATTCGGGCGCGCGTGGACGAACGCCGCCGGGCGACGGAACGGACGGTGGACAGGCTCAAGCGCACCCTCGCCGCCAAGCTGCGGGAGGCCGGCGTGCCGATCGTCGCGCTGGAGGGGCGGATCAAGAGCGTCTTCAGCATCTGGAAGAAGATCCGGCGGCAGAAGATCTCGCTGGACGAGGTCTACGACCTGCTGGCCGTCCGCGTCATCACCGAGTCGGTGCGCGACTGCTACGCCGCGCTCGGCATCATCCATCAGACCTGGGCGCCGGTCCCCAGCCGGTTCAAGGACTTCGTGGCCATGCCGCGTCCGAACGGCTACCAGTCGCTCCACACCGCCGTCATCAGTGATCTCGGGTTGCCCTTCGAGGTGCAGATCCGCACCGAGGAGATGCACCAGATCGCCGAACACGGCATCGCCGCCCACTGGAAGTACAAGGAAGGCCGGGTCGGAGCCGAACCGGACGAGAAGTACTTCCTGTGGCTGCGGCAGCTCCTCGAATGGCAGCAGGAGGTTCCGGACCCGAGCGAGTTCATCCACAGCCTGAAGCTCGATCTCTATCCGGAGGAGGTGTACACCTTCACGCCGAAAGGCGAGGTCAAGGCCCTGCCGCGGGGCGCCACGCCGATCGACTTCGCGTACGCGATTCACACCGACGTCGGCCACACGTGCGTCGGCGCGCGCGTCAACGGGCGGATGGTGCCGCTGCGTACCCCGCTGCAGAGCGGCGACATCGTGGAGGTGGTCACCCGCGCCGGCAATCGGCCGAACCGCGACTGGCTCAACATCGTCGTCACCACGCGCGCGCGCAACAAGATCAAGCACTTCATCCACGTCGAGGAAAAGCTGCGCGCCGTCGAGCTCGGCCGGAAGCTGCTCGAGAAGGAGATCCGCCGCTTCGATCTCAAGCCCAGGACGGTGCTGGACCCGGAAGCGGTCGCCGCCGTCTGCAACACGTTCAGCGCGTCGAAGCCGGACGATCTCTATGCCTCCGTCGCCTACGGCAGGGTCTCGGCCCGCGCCGTGCTGGACGCCCTCGTACCGCGGGAACAGCGCGAGAAACAGAAGCCGGACAAGTCCATCGCCTCCGTGGTGCGGCGGGTGTTTCGTCCGAACCAGGGCACCATCAAGGTGCGCGGATTCGACGACCTGATGGTGTTCCGGGCCGGCTGCTGCAACCCCATTCGCGGGGAGAAGATCGTCGGTTACGTGACGCGCGGCAAGGGCGTCTCGGTCCATGCGGCGAGTTGTCCGAACGTCATGAACCTCTTCTACGATCCGGAACGGCGGATCGACGTCGCCTGGGACAAGGCGAACGGCGAGTCGGCGTTCACGGTCTGCCTCACCATCCAGGTCGAGGACCGCCGCGGCATGATCGCCGACGTGACGTCACGCCTCGCGGACCGGCGGATCAACATCCGCAAGGTGGAGGCGTCCGCCAACGAAGACCGGCACGGGAACATCAGCGTCACGTTCGACATCAGCGACATGCAGCACCTGCAGCGCGTCATCAAGGTCGTGCGGGGCGTGGCCGGCGTGCTGGACGTCGAGCGCGTGCACCGCAAGCTGTAGGGCTCTGCGCCGCAACGGCGCAACGGAACCGCAGGCGACGATTGACGGCCTGGCGGGGGGCGGCGGGCTCAGCCGGGAAGCCGGACGATGGCGTCGATTTCGACCCGTACGTCCTTCGGCAGGCGCGCAACCTCGACCGCAGCGCGAGCCGGGGCGGGGGCGGCGAACCAGGTGGCGTACACCCGATTCATCGCCACGAAATCGTTCATGTCCGCGAGATAGACGGTCGTCTTCACGACGTCGTCCAGGGTTGCGCCGGCCGCCCGGACGACCGCGTCGAGACTGCGGAGGACCCGCTGGGTCTGCGCCGCGACGTCGCCGTCGATCAGTTCCCCCGTAGCCGGGTCGAGCGGGATCTGACCGGAGACGAACACGAAGTCGCCGGCCCGGACAGCCTGCGAGTAGGGGCCGATGGCCGGCGGCGCACCGCTGGACGTTATCGGGGTCCGCGTCACGTGAACGTCGGTTTACGCGGCCTTCGTGATCCGGTTCGAGCGGATGCAGCGGGTGCAGACGCGCAGGCGCCTGACCCGCCCGCCGACGACGGCGCGGACCGTCTGGACGTTGGCCTGGAACCGCCGGCGGGTCACGTTGTGGGCGTGACTGACGTTGCGTCCGACGGCAGGCCCCTTTCCGCACAATTCGCAGCGTTTGGCCATGGTATCGAGATTCCCTCGCGTGAGAAGCATGGATTGTATCACCAGGAGCCCGCACCTTCTGCGGCGCTGACTCTCAGGGCGGCAGGACCAGGCCGCTGGTCGGGCGGCTCGCCGCGTCCGCATCCGGCGAACGGTCCGCTTCGGCGCCGGCCGCGGCCCGGACCCGCCTGAGCAGCAACAGGTAGGCGCGGTCGTCATCGTCCTCGTGCAGGGCCCGCCGCGCCTCGCACGCCCCCGCTTCGATGCGCCGCAGGACGCCGGCGGTGGCGTAGTCCGAGATGTGCGCGCCGTTGCCGCGGTCGGTTTCGATGATCCGCCGCATCTCGCCGGCCAGCCGCTGGGCGGTCGCGGTGCCGGCGGGGTGCTCGTACACGATACCGCGGCTCGCCGTCTCGCAGGTCTGCGCCAGTGCGCGCGCCGCGTGCTCCACGTCGGCGTCGACGAGGCCCGGAGCGTCCGGCCGGTCGCCGGCGAGATACTCGAGCAGCATGGCCGTCAGCCGCTGCTGCGGTCCGGTCAGGCCGTGCAGCAGGGCCGCGAGGAACCCGCCGTCCCGCTCGCGCCGGCGCTGCACCACGGCCGGTGGGTGAACCGTCGCCGATTCCAGGTACACACAGTCGGGCGGACAGGCGATCTGCGTCCGTCGCTTGGTCCCGCAACACGCGGAGCAGATCGACTCTCCCAGGGCGGGGCAGGAGCGGCGCGACCGACGGCGACTGCAGAGCGGACAGGCAGGTTTGGCCATGGCGGTCGTTCCGGGCCACAGCTTGTCACAACCCGTGGCGCCGATCAAACGGCGGCGGTCGCCGGAGGGCGCCCGCGACCGGCTCGATGGGCCGGGCCGGTCCCGGTGGCGCCAATCGAACGGCGGCGGTCGCCCCGGGGAGCGGCGGTCGCGCCTGGAGTGGACGCCTGTCCACTGGAGAGGGCGGCAGCCGGATTCACGGAAACCGAAAGGGGATTCCCGTCGTCTAAGGAAATGTGACCGCGCCGATCGCAGGCTGTCGACCGCAGGTCAACGATGCACGTGAAACCGGCGCACCGGGCATGCGGTGAGGCTGTCCTCCTCCCTTCCTCGGTTCCCCGGTCGAACGATGCTCGTGCAGGCGGTTCCCGTCGGCGACGGGCCGGGAACCCCGCGCGGCGCCGTGGTCGATTCGACATCGGCACGTGGTTTGCTTGGGAGTCATGGCGGAAGGAGCCGTCATCATGAGCACGAAGACGAAGAATCGGATGGACAAGGCCCGCTACGACGAGCTCAAGGGCATTCTGGAGGCGCGCCGCCTCGAGATCATCGGGGAAGTCCAGCACAAGATGCGGGACGTGCGGGCCGAAGGGGCGGCCGCGCCGCTGCATGACGTGCGCGACGACGCGGAAACGTCCGAGGCCGACATCCAGGACGACATCGAGTTCGCCCTGCTGCAGATGAAGGCGGAGACCCTGAACAAGATCTCCGAGGCGCTGGCGCGGCTCGACGAAGGGACGTTCGGCTACTGCTACGAGTGCGGCAAGGAGATCTCGAGCCCCCGTCTGCGTGCGCTGCCGTTCGCGGTGCGCTGCACCGACTGCGAGGCGATCCGGGAGGTCGAGCTGGAGCGCGAGGTGCGCGTTGACCGGCGCGGGGCGGTATCATTGTTCGCCGATTTCGCAGGCTAGCGGCCGGCGCTGCACGATGAACGACGAACCGGGACGTCCGGACGCGCCGGGCTCCCCGCCGGGGGAGCGCGAGTTGTCGGTTCCGGCGGAACTGCCCATTCTGCCGCTGCGTGATACGGTGCTGTTCCCCAGCGCGTTCATGCCGCTCGCGGTGGCCAGGGCGAGCTCCGTACGGCTGATCGAGGCCGCCGTCGAGGGCGACCAGCTCGTGGGCGTCTTCACGCAACGCGAGGCGTCGGTAGAAGAACCCGGCCAGGACGATCTGTACGGTATCGGGACGATCACGCACATCCACAAGACGTTCAAGCTGCCCGACGGCAGCCTGCGGCTGATCGTGCAGGGGCTGGCCCGCGTCACGCTGGACCGGATCAGCGCGTCGACACCCTTCCTGCGCGCGGCCGTCCGCGCCGCGGAAGAGGTCGTGTCGGAGGACGACCGGCTGGAGATCGACGCCCTGCAGCGGAACATCAAGAACAATTTCCAGCAGGTGGTGTCGCTCTCGCCCCTGCTGTCCGACGAGCTGCAGGCGCTGTCCGGGAACATCTCGGAGCCCGGCAAGCTGGCCGACTTCATCGCGTCCAGCCTGACGACGCTGGCGACGGCGTCCCGGCAGCAGGTGCTGGAGACGCTCGACGTCCGCACCCGCATGGATCATCTGAACCGCATCCTCGTCAAGGAGCTCGAGGTGCTGGAGCTCGGTTCGAAGATCCAGTCGGAGGTGCAGTCGGAGATGGGCAGGAACCAGCGCGAGTACCTCCTGCGCGAGCAGCTCAAGGCGATTCGGAAGGAGCTGGGCGAGAACGACGACCAGGCCAAGGAGATCGAGGAGCTGCGGCAGAAGATCGAGGCCGCGGGCATGCCGGAAGCCTCGCTCAAGGAGGCCCTGCGCGAGCTCGACCGCCTGTCGCGCATGCCGGTCGCCGCGGCCGAGTACACCGTGTCGCGCACCTACATCGACTGGCTGATCGCCCTCCCGTGGAACCGGCGGACCGAGGAGAAGATCGACCTGGTTCGCACGCGGGAGACCCTCGACGGCGACCACTCGGGTCTCGAGAAGGCGAAGGACCGCATCCTCGAATACCTGGCCGTGCGCAAGCTGAACCCCGACGTGAAGGGACCGATTCTCTGCTTCGTCGGACCGCCCGGGGTCGGCAAGACGTCGCTGGCCAAGGGCATCGCCGCGTCGATAGACCGGAAGTTCGTGCGGGTCTCGCTGGGCGGCATGCGGGACGAGGCCGAGATCCGCGGCCACCGGCGGACCTACATCGGCGCACTGCCGGGGCAGATCATGCAGGGGCTGCGCCGCGCCGAATCGAAGAACCCGGTGTTCATCCTCGACGAGATCGACAAGCTGGGGACGGACTTCCGGGGGGATCCGGCGTCCGCGCTGCTGGAGGTGCTCGACCCCGAGCAGAACGGCACGTTCCGCGATCACTACGTCGACCTGCCGTTCGACCTCTCCGAGGTGCTTTTCATCACGACCGCGAACGTGCTCGATCCGATCCCTCCGGCATTGCGCGACCGCATGGAGGTCCTCGAGCTGCCCGGGTACACCGAGGAGGAGAAGCTGGTCATCGCCACCGAACATCTCCTCGGGCGGCAGATCGGGAACCACGGGTTGACGGCCGAGCAGGTCCGCTTCACCGAGGCAGCGTTGCGCGCCGTGATTCGCGGCTACACGCGCGAGGCGGGGGTGCGCAACCTCGAGCGCGAGATAGGCGCCCTGTGCCGCAAGGTGGCGCGCCGGTGGGCCGAGGGGGACGAGTCGCCGGTCGAGATCGCGACGGAGACCGTCGTCGAGATGCTGGGCGCGCCGAAGCATTTCGACGAAGAAGTAGCGGAGCGCACGAAGCGGCCCGGCGTGGCCATCGGCCTGGCCTGGACGCCGGTGGGCGGCGACGTGCTGTTCGTGGAAGCACGCCGGATGAGCGGCGGCGGCGCGCTGACTCTCACCGGCCACCTGGGCGACGTGATGAAGGAGTCGGCGCGGGCCGCTCTGTCGTGGCTGCGCGCGAACGCCGCCCGCTACGAGGTCGACCCCGCCTTCTACCGCGAGGCCGAGATGCACCTGCACGTCCCGTCGGGCGCCATCCCGAAGGACGGGCCCTCGGCGGGGGTCACCATGGTCGCCGCGCTGGTTTCCGAGCTCACCGGGCGCTCCGTCCGCGGCGACCTCGCCATGACCGGCGAGATCACCCTCTCCGGGCACGTGCTCCCGGTCGGCGGCATCAAGGAGAAGGTGCTGGCCGCCCGCCGGCTCGGAATCGTCGAGGTCGTTCTCCCGAAGCAGAACGAGAAGCACGTCAACGAGGACCTCAGCGAAGACCTGCGGCGCGAGATCGACGTGCACTACGTGTCGATGATCGACGAGGTGCTGGATCTGGCGTTGCTTCCCGCCCCGCCGGCCGCCCCCCGTGCGGAAGACCCGGCCGCCGCCGCGCCGGTACACGAGACCGTCCAGTAGATCGCGATCGCCTGGAGTGACCGGTAGCCGGGATCGAGAGCCCGGTTCCCGATGCTTGCGTTACAGGATACCGGCGGCCCGCGACAAGATGCAGGCGCTGTCACGTCGTCACCCTGCTCGTGAATCGGCTCCGGAATCAGCCGCAAGCAGCGGAGCCGACCACGAACCACGATGCTCTGCGCCTACACAAGTCTCAATCCGAGCGCTGTCTTCATGTCGGCTACCGGGCCTTCGGCGATCATCCGCCGCGCCTCGTCCAGCGTGAACACCCTCGGTTCGAGCACCTCGTCCGCGTCGAGCGCGGGGTCGGACACCGCGGCGAGCCCCCTCAGGCGGTAGAAGAGCATCACTTCGTCGCAGTAGCCGGGGGTCGGATAGAACGCGCCGATCCGCTCGACCATCTCCGCCGTCCATCCGGTCTCCTCGGCGCATTCCCGCCGCGCCGCCGCCTCGGGGGCCTCGCCCGGCTCGACGTTGCCGGCCGGCAGCTCCCAGAGCCAGCGATCGACGGCGTAGCGGTACTGGCGGACGAGGATCACCCGCTCCGGGTCGGGCAGCGGCACGAGGATCACGGACGTCGGATGTCTGACGACGTCCATCGTCGCCTCGCGGCCGTTCGGCAGCCGCACACGGTCGGCCACCGTGCTGAACGCCCGCCCCCGGTGGACGGCGCGGCTGTCGAGAAAGGTGGCGGACCGTTCCTTCATGCTTGTTCCTCCGGCTCCGGCAGGGACGGTGCAGGGTGGTGTCGGCCGGCGGCCCGACGCTGTGTGACGGCGCGGATCTCGTCGACCAGGTTCTCCAGATCGTCCGGGAGGGCGCACGAGACCACGAGGCGCCGGCCGTCGCGCGGGTGCGTGAACGCCAGCCGCGCCGCGTGGAGGAAAGGCCGCTCCAGCCGCTGGACGACCCGCAGATGCGGCGGCGCGCGCCGCCTGCGGCCGCCGTAGACGGAGTCTCCCACCACCGGATGCCAGATGGCGCTCAGGTGGACGCGGATCTGGTGGGTGCGGCCGGTGGCGATCGCCACGCGGACGAGGGTGACGCCGTCGAGCGGCTCGGCCGTCACCACCCGCGTCACCGCCTCCCGCGCGCGCCGCGAACGGACCGAAATGCGTTTCCGGTCGACCGGATCGCGGCCGATCGGCAGGTCGATGCGGCGACCCTGCCGCACCAGACCCCAGACGAGGGCGACGTACTCCTTCTCCACCTCGCGATCCGCGAACTGCCGCGCCAGCTCGGCGTGCGCCCGATCGTGCTTGGCCACGACCATCAGGCCCGATGTGCCACGGTCGAGGCGGTGCACGATGCCGGGTCGCAGCTCGCCGCCGATGCCGCTCAGGTCCTGCACGTGGTGCAGGAGCGCGTTGACGAGGGTGCCGTCGGCGTGGCCGGCGGCCGGATGCACGACCATGCCGGCCGGCTTGTTGACGACGACCAGGTCCGCGTCGTCGTGGAGGACGTCGAGGGGCAGCGCCTCGGGACGCGGCGTCGTCGTCACCGGCGCCGGGATGTCCACGCGCACGACGTCGCCGGCGCGCACGGCGGTGCCGGGGCGCGCCGCGGTCCGGTCGAGTACGACCCGGCCTGCCCGGATCAACCGCTGAATCTGCGATCGGGTCCGGCCGCCGAGACGGGTTGCGAGAAACCGATCGAGACGGGATCCGGCGTCATCGGCCGGCACGTCGAGATCGACGTGCTCGGACGCCGGCGGCTCGCCGCTGTCGCGGGTGGCCCTGTCTGAACGTCGCACGGTCGATACGGTCAGGCGCCGGCGCGCGCCGCCGCCGGCCGTGGCGTCGCTCCGCCGGACCGGGCCAGCAGGACGAGCATGACGATGCTCAGCGGCACCAGCAGGACCGACACGAACTGCGACGTCGAGAGCACGTCGAAAACGGCGCCGCGCGGGTCGCCGCGGTAGAACTCGATCCCGAAGCGCGCCGCGGGATAGAGCAGCAGATAGGTCCAGAAGGTGCGGCCCGCGAACGGGCGGCCCCGCCGCTCGAACGCGAGCAGGATGCCCAGGATCACGAGCGCGGCGACCGATTCGTAGAGCTGTGTCGGGTGCAGGCTGACGTCGAGCGGCGTTCCGACGTTGGCCGCGGCCAGCGGACTGGTGAACGTGATCCCCCAGGGCGCGTCCGTCGGGTGGCCGTAGCAGCAGCCCGCGAGCAGACAGCCGAGCCGCCCCACCGCCTGCCCGGCCGCGATGCCGGGGGCGAACGCATCACAGGTCGCCCACAGCGGCAGGGCGTGCCGCCGCATGTACCAGAACGCCACCGCCACCGAGAGGAGCAGGCCGCCGTAGAAGACGCCGCCGGAACGAACGAGGGTCCACAGCTCGGCCGGATCCCGGGTGAAGTGGTCGAACTCGACGACGAACAGCAGCAGCTTGGCGCCGACCAGGGCGCTGACGATGATCGCGATGCCGAGGTCCATGACCCGCTGCCCGTCGAGTCCGCGCGCCCGGCCGCGGGCGACCGCCGCCTGCAGCCCGATCAGGTACGCCGACACCAGCAGCAGGCCGTACGAGTAGATGCTGATCGGACCGAGCTCAAGCAGTTTCGGATACATGCGCGTTCAGGAAGACCATGTCGAGGATGAGGCAGCAGGCGCCGACCGTGATGCCGGCGTCGGCGACGTTGAAGGCCCAGAAGTGCCAGGTTCCCCAGTAGACGTCGACGAAGTCGACGACGTAGCCGGACGCGATGCGGTCGATCAGGTTGCCGATGGCGCCGCCGATGATCGCCGCCAGCCCCAGTCGGGCGAGCGGCTGACCCGGCGGGACCCGGCTCGCGTAGATCGCGATGGCGATCAGGGCGAAGAGACCGACGGCGGTCATCAGCGCCCGCTTGAAGGGGATGTCCACCGCGTTCAGCAGTCCGAAGGCGGCGCCCGTGTTGCGGACGTAGCTGAAGTCGAGCAGGCCGGGGATGATGGTCACGCTGGAGTGCAGGGGCAGCCACGCGTGCACCATCGCCTTCGAAAGCTGATCGAGCAGCACGATCCCGGCGACGATGCCGAGCACGAGGCGGCGCGACGGGAAGGCGGGCGCCGGTTTCGCGCCCGCACCGGGACTCGTCCCGGCAGGCGAACGTCCACCCGCAGCGGGCCGGCCGGCGCGCTGCGGTTCACCCGACACTTTCCATGGTCTCCGACAGCGCATCGACGCAACGGTTGCAGAGGCCGGCCGGATCCCGGTCGCTCACCGACGGAACGTAACGCCAGCAGCGCTCGCACCTGACGCCCCCGGCCCGCCGCGCCTCGATGACCGCCGCGCCGCCCGGCTCGACGAACTGCGCGCCGGCCGCCGCCGCCCGGCCGGTGTCCAGCGGCAGCTCCGGGTCCGCCGCCACGGCTACGTCGGACGCGATGAACAGCGTGGGCAGCAGCGCGCCGTACCGCTCGACGAGCGTCGCCGTCGTCCCGTTCGCCCGTACCGCCACCGCCGCCTCCAGCGACGTGCCGACCGTCTTCCGCCGCCGGAGCCGTTCGAGCTCGACGTTGACCGCGTCGCGCAGGGCCAGCAGCCGCTGCCAGCGGGCGAGCAGGTCGCGGTCCACGAGCGCCTCGCAGTCCGCGGGCAGGTCGGCCAGGTGCACGCTGTCCTCCCGCGAGCCCGGCAGGAAGCGCCAGAGGTCGTCGGTGGTGACCGGCAGAATCGGGGCCAGCAGGCGCGCCAGCCCGTCGGTCAGGGTGTAGATCGCGGTCTGCGCCGACCGCCGCGCCTTCGATCCCGGCGCGAACGTGTAGAGCCGGTCCTTCGAGATGTCCACGTAGAACGCGCTCAGGTCGACGGTCAGGAAGTGGTTGACGGCGTGCGCGATCGGCTGGAACTCGTAACGCTCGTAGGCGGCCAGGATCGAGCCGGCGAGCTCCCCGTAGCGGGCCAGGGCGTAACGGTCCACCTCCTCGAGCTCGGCGACCGGCAGGCGGTCGGCGGCCGGATCGAAGTCGGAGAGGTTGGCCACGAGAATCCGCAGCGTGTTGCGGATCTTGCGGTACGCCTCGACCACACGGGCGAGGATCTCCTCCCCGAGGCGCACCTCCTCGCGGTAGTCGACCATCGCGACCCAGAGCCGCAGGATCTCCGCGCCGTAACGCCTGATGATCGTCTGCGGGTCGATGCTGTTGCCGACCGACTTCGACATCTTGCGCCCCGCCGCGTCGACGACGAAGCCGTGCGTCAGCACCTCCCGGAAGGGCGCGGCGCCGCGCGTTCCCAGCCCGACGAGCAGCGAGCTGTGGAACCAGCCCCGGTGCTGGTCGGAACCCTCCAGATAGAGGGTCGCCGGCCACCCCAGGTCCGGCCGCTGGCCGAGCACCGCCTCGTGGCTCGAACCCGAGTCGAACCAGACGTCGAGGATGTCGCGTTCGCGCTCGAACGCCCGGTTCGCGCACGACGGACAGGCGAAGTCCGGCGGCAGGAACTCGTCGAGGTCGCGCTCGTACCAGGCGTCGGCGCCGTGCTGCTCGAAGACCGCCGCCGCCCGACCGGTCAGGGCCGTCGTCAGCGCCGCCTCGCCGCACGACGTGCAGTAGAGGGCCGGGATCGGCACGCCCCACGACCGCTGGCGCGAGATGCACCAGTCGGGCCGGTTGGCCACCATGTGGCGGATCCGCTCCTCGCCCCAGGCCGGGAACCACTCGACGCCGGCGATGGCGGCCAGCGCCCGCCGCCGGAGGTCGCCGCGGTCGAGCGCGATGAACCACTGCGAGGTGGCGAGGAAGATGACCGGATGGTGGCAGCGCCAGCAGTGGGGGTAGGAGTGCTCCAGGTCGGACCGATGCCAGAGCCGGCCCCGATGGGCGAGCGCCGCCTCCACGTGCGGGTTCGCTTCGAAGACCCCCATGCCGCCGAACAGGCCGACGTCGTCCGCGAAGTGACCGCCCGGCCCGACCGGGGCATAGACCTCCAGGCCGTACTCGACTCCGGTATGAAAGTCGTCGGCGCCGTGGCCCGGCGCGGTATGGACGGCGCCAGTGCCCTGATCGAGGGTGACGTAGTCGGCCAGCACCGCGACCGAGTCACGCTCGTACAGCGGATGCCGGAACCGCAGGCCTTCGAGGTCCCTGCCCGAGAACGTCGCGAGCGGAGCCCCCGGGTCGCGGCCGGTCTGCGCGGCGACACGAGCGGCCAGCGGCTCGGCCACGATCACGGCGCCGGCCCGTCCGTCCGGCGTCCTGGTCGCATACGCCGCGTAGGTCACCTCCGGATGAAAGGCCACGGCCAGGTTCGACGGAATCGTCCACGGCGTCGTCGTCCAGACGAGGACCGCCGCGGCGCGATCGGCGAGCGCCGGCGCCAGCGCCAGCAACGCCGGTCCGCTCTCGGCGGCGAGCGGGAACTCGACGAAGATCGACGGCGACCGGTGCGGCTCGTATTCCACCTCCGCCTCGGCCAGCGCCGTCCGGCACTCTATGCACCAGTGCACCGGCTTCTTGCCGCGGTAGACGAGATCCTGCTCCACGAACCGGCCGAGCGCGCGGACGATGGTCGCCTGGTAGGCGTAGCGCATCGTCAGGTACGGCGCGTTCCAGTCGCCGAGCACGCCGAGCCGCCTGAAGCCTTCGCGCTGCACGGCGACGTAACGCTCCGCGTACCGCCGGCACGCCCGGCGCACGTCGGCGACGCTCATCTCCTGCTTGCGCCTGCCCAGCTCGCGGTCCACGCGGAGCTCGATGGGCAGCCCGTGGCAGTCCCAGCCCGGCACGTACGGGGCGTCGAAGCCGGCCATCGTGCGCGCCCGGACGATGAAGTCCTTGAGGATCTTGTTGAGCGCGGTGCCCACGTGGATCTCGCCGTTGGCGTACGGCGGCCCGTCGTGGAGGACGTAGCGCGGCGCGCCGCGGCGCCGCTCCCGGATCCGCCCGTACAGATCCATCTCCTCCCAGCGGGCGATCGCGTCGGGCTCGGTGGCCGGCAGGCCGGCCTTCATGCGAAAACCGGTCCGCGGCAGGTTCAGGGTCTCTTTCCAGTCGGGCATGGCGAGGCCGCGCGCGATGCAAGCTTCGCGGCGCCGACGGCGCCGCTCGTCTCAATTGTAGTGCAAATATAATGGTTCCTCATGCCGGTCGGGACGCCTCCCGCGCCGCGCGCCGCCCGCCCCCGCACCGGCTCCGCGCGGCGCATCCGCGCGGTCTTCTTCGACGTCGACTTCACCCTCATCCATCCCGGACCGGTCTTCGACGGCGAGGGCTACGGGGCTTTCGCCGCGCGCCACGGGCTGCAGGTCGATCCGCTGCGGTTCGACGGCGCGGTGAACGAGGCGTCGGTGGAGCTCGACCGGCTGCAGGACGGGGTCTACCGGCCGGAACCCTTTCTGCGCTACGCGGGGCGCGTCCTGGCCGGGATGGGCGCCACCGGTGCCGGCATCGAGGCATGCGCGAGAGAGATCTACGACGAATGGGCGGTATGCGGTCACTTCGCGCTCTACGACGACGTCACGCCGGCGCTCGCGGCGCTGCACGGAGCCGGCTACCGCATCGGCCTGATCTCCAACACCCACCGCTGCCTCGCGTCGTTCCAGTCCCACTTCGAGCTGGAGCCGTTCATCAACGCCGCGGTGTCGTCGTCGGATCACGGGTACCTGAAGCCGCATCCGAGCATCTTTCGCGCCGCGCTCGACAGGGTCGGGACTTCCGCGGCTGACGGGGTCATGGTGGGCGACAGCCTGACCCACGACATCGCCGGGGCGCGTCAGGTCGGCATGGCGGCGGTGCTGCTGGTCAGGTCGGGTCAGGCGCCGGAGACGGTGGACGACGTGCCCGTGATCCGGTCGCTCGCCGAGCTGCCGGACCTGCTCGCCGGGTCGTGCGGCGCGTCCCCGTAAGCACGGGTACGCGCCCGATCACGGGACTCGCGCATCCGGGTCGTGCGTGTTCCGGTTCAGCAGGTGCGCGGTGAGCATCCGGACGTCCTGCTTGACCTCCCGGATGTCCTGCTTGACGTCATCGGTGTTCCTCGTGAGTTGCTGCTCGACGCCCTCGACGTGCTTCGTGAGCCGCTGCTCGACGCCCTCGATGTCCTTCGTGAGTTGCTGTCTCGCGCTCTCGATGTTCTTGGTGATGCCGTCGTGGGCGGCGGCATTCTCGGACCGGGTGGACTCCGGGAGGACGATCAACCAAGCCAGCGCCGCCAGCACGCCGACACCGACCACCGGGCCCGTCGAGAGCCAGCAACCGGAGCAGGTCTCCCATCACTGCACCGTAGCACGGCGCCCGTCGGCGGCCCGCCCGACGCGAGAACCGCGTCGTGATCGAAACTGAAAATCGAGCAACCCGGACGCAACGGTCCGTCCGGTGAGAATCAGAGATGTCACCCCGGCGGCCAGGTCATGTCCCGGCCCGCGAGCAGGTGCAGGTGGATGTGGAACACCGTCTGGCCGGCCGCCGCGTTGCAGTTGAACACGGTCCGGTAGCCCGCCTCCGCGTGGCCGCGGTCCGCCGCGATGCGGCTCGCCAGGCGCACCATCTCGCCGACCAGGTCCGTGTCGCCGGCGGTCAGGTCGTTGACGGTGGAGATGTGGCGGCGCGGAATGATCAACACGTGGGTGGGGGCCTGCGGGTTGATGTCGCTGAATGCGACGAGGCGCTCGTCTTCGTGGACGACGTCGCCCGGAATCTCGCGGGCGGCGATCTTGCAGAACAGACAATCGGCCATGGTGTTTGCAGGAAATCAGGCGGTAGCAGTTTCTCTGGATGGAGCGGTAGCGGTTTCTCCGGCTCGGGCGATGACGGCGGTTCGCGGAATGCCCCGCAGGTCCGGCCGGATGGCGAGCAGTTCGACGCCCCGCGCCGCCGCCGTCACGTCGCGCAGCGCGTCGGCCTGACCCATTCCAATCTCCACGACGACGTGCGCGTCCGGGTTCAGCCGGGACGGTGCGGCGTGCAGCAGCTCGCGCAGGGGACCGAGCCCGTCGGGTCCGCCGTCGAGGGCGACGCGGGGTTCGTGGAGGCGGACCTCGGGCGGAAGGGAAGCCAGCTCGCCGGTCGGGACGTAGGGGAGGTTGGCCGCGAGCAGATCGATCCCCGCGCCGCCGCCCACCGGAGCCGGGCCGGCCAGCCAGTCCGCAAGCGGCGCCTCCACCCAGACGATGCGGTCGGCGACGCCGTGGGCGGCCGCGTTCCGGCGGGCCACGGCCAGCGCGTCGGGGGAGATGTCGACCGCCGTCACCGCGGCCCGCGGTAACGCGCGCGCAAGCGTCACCGCGAGACAGCCGGAGCCGGTTCCGACGTCGGCGACGGCGAGCGGCGCGTCCCGACGGTCGCGGAGCAGATCGAGCGCGGTGTCGACGAGCGCCTCGGTCTCCGGGCGCGGCGTCAGCACGGCCGGTCCGACTGCGAACGCGAGCCCCCGGAACTCGCGGCGCCGGGTGATCGACGAGACCGGCTCCCGGCGCTCGCGGCGCGCGGCGAGCGGCGCGTACCGTTCCCCGAAACCCGCCGGCGCCGGGTCGCGGCGGCGGGCGAGCCACGTGGCGCGATCCCAGCCGAGCACGTGACGCGCGAGCACCTCGGCGTCGGCGTCGGCTTCGTCCGCGGCGACTCCCGCGCGCAAGAAACGGTCCCGCGCCTGCGCCACCCGGTCCGCCGGCGAAAAGCCCCGAGAAGTGGGTGGACCGGGCAGGAAACGATCCCGCGCCCGCGCCAACCGCTCGATCAGGGGCAGGGCGCCGTCCTCCGCCCGCGGGGTCGTCACGCCGGGGCAGCCTTTTCCGCCGACTCCAGCTTCTCGGACTGGTAGTGGGTGACGACGGTTTCGATGAGCTCGGCGAGATCGCCCGCCAGCACCTCGGGCAGGCGGTGGGTGGTGAAGCCGATGCGGTGATCGGTGATGCGGTTCTGCGGGAAGTTGTAGGTGCGGATCTTCTCCGAGCGCTCGCCGGTGCCGACCTGCCCGCGGCGGTCGCTCGCGATCTCCGACTGCCGCCGTTGCAGTTCCAGCTCGTAGAGGCGCGACCGCAGCACCTTCATCGCCTTCGCCTTGTTCTTGATCTGCGACTTCTCGTCCTGCTGGGAGACGACCAGCCCGGTCGGCAGGTGGGTGATGCGGACGGCGGAGTACGTCGTGTTGACGCTCTGGCCGCCGGGGCCGCTGGAGCAGAACGTGTCGATCCGCAACTCCTTCGGATCGATCCGGACGTCGACCTCCTCGGCTTCCGGCAACACCGCGACGGTGGCGGTCGACGTGTGGATGCGGCCGCTCGCCTCGGTGCTGGGGACCCGCTGCACCCGATGCACGCCGCTCTCGTACTTGAGACGGCTGTAGACCCGCCGGCCCTCGATCAGCGCCACGATTTCCTTGATGGCGCCGACGCCGGTCGCGTTGGACGACAGCTCCTCCACGCGCCAGCCCTGCTCCTCGGCGAACCGGTGGTACATGCGGTATAGGTCGGCGGCGAACAGGCCCGCCTCGTCGCCGCCGGCGCCGGCCCGGATCTCCAGGACGACGTTCTTCTCGTCGTTGGGGTCCTTCGGCAGCAGCAGCACCTTGATCGAGCCCAGGAGCGTGTCCCGGCGCGCTGCGAGCGTCCTCGCCTCCTGCTCGGCCAGCTCGCGCAGGTCGTCGTCGCCGCCGGCCGCGAGCTCCCGGGTCTCGGCCAGTTCCTCCACGACCGCCTTGTACTCGCGGAACTGCTCCACGAGCGGCTGGATCTCGGACAGCGACCGGGTGTGCCGGCGGTACTCCTGCTGGTCCGCCTGCACCGCCGGGTCGGCGATGAGCGCCAGCAGCCGGTCGTACCGCTCTTCGATCCCCCGCAGCTTGTCGAACATGACCGATCAGCCTCCCGAGACCGGCGGCAGGAACGCAACCTCGTCGCCGTCGGCGATCCGGGCGTCCATGCGGGCGTACTCCGCGTTGACGGCGACGGAGACGGCGCCGCGGTAGGCGGCAAGCTCCGGGTGCTCGTCCGCCAGCAGGTTCCAGAGCGTGTCCGCGGTCGCGCCGCCCGGCAACTCGCGCGCCAGGTCGGAGGCGCCGGCGATGTCCCGCAGCCGGGCGAAGAGCCGGACGTTCACGCGCATGCCGCACGCAGGGCCCGCCCGCGGGCCTCCTCGTCGTCCGGATCGACGGTGGCGCCTTCTATCCAGACGTCGCCGCCCTCGAAGAACTCGTGCTTCCAGATCGGCGTGATCTGCTTGATGCGCTCGATCACATAGCGGCACGCCGCGAAGGCGTCGGCGCGGTGGGGGGACGCGGCGGCTATGGCGACGCTCGCCTCGCCGATCGCCAGCGCCCCGATGCGGTGGTGCACGGCGACGTGGGTGTCGGGCCAGCGCTCCGCCGCCTCGGCCGCGATGCGCTCGAAGGACCTGACGGCCAGCGGCTCGTACGCCTCGTACTCCAGCCGGTCGACGCGGCGGCCCCGGTTCTCGTTGCGCACCGTGCCCAGGAACGACGTGACGGCCCCGGCGCTCGCCGGCGCGTCGGCCAGGCGCCGTGCAACGACGTCGATGATCGGTTCCAGTTCGAGCGGCTCGGTGGTGACCACGAAGGCCGGCGCCCCCATGTCCCGGCAGTATAGCAGTCGGGGCCGGCTGGCTGCGGGGCCGCCAGCGCAGCGCGTGGCGGGCGCGTGGTCGAGATCGAGAAGGTCGGTCGGCCTCCCCGGCCCGGTCCGCCGGCCGTCGCCGAACGCTTGCCAGGATGCGGCGCCGAGCGGTTCGATCATGCCTCCCGGCCCGGTCCGCCGGCCGTCGCCGCAGCCGGCCGTCCAGGGTCGAGCACGCGGCCGCCGCGGCCGACTCGGTGCGCCCGCCGGAGCGCTGCGGCGACGTACCGCTGGGCGCCTTCCGCGGCGGCGGGGAGCGGCTGCCCCGCGGCGAGGCCGGCGGTCAGGGCGGCGCTGAACGCGCAGCCGGTGCCGTGGGTGCGGCTGCCGCCGGGACCGCTCACGCGCGGCGTCGCGAGCTCGACGGCGCCGGCGCCGTCGTCCAGGACGTCGACCACGGTGTCCGCATGTTCGTCCAGGTGTCCGCCGGTGACGATCACGGCCGCCGCTCCCAGGTCGCGGATGCGCCGCGCAGCGTCCCGCGTCCCGGCGAGCGACGTGATCGCCATCCCGGCGAGCCGTGCCGCCTCCATCCGGTTCGGGGTCACGACCGCGGCCAGCGGCAGGAGCCGCGCCCTCAGGCGCCGGAAGCCGTCTTCGTCCAGCAGAAGCGCGCCGCTCGTCGAGGTCAGCACGGGATCGACGACCGGCCGGACGGCCAGCGCCTCGAGCTGCTCGCACACGACGTCGACGATCGAACCGGTCGCGAGCATCCCGGTCTTGGCTGCGGCAACCGGGAAGTCCGCGGCGACCGCCGCGATCTGGGCCGCGACGACGTCGCCGGGAAGCGCGTGGATGCGGGAGATCCCGTTCGTGTTCTGGGCGGTGACGGCGGTGACGGCGGTCAGTCCGTGAACGCCGAACGCCGCGAACGTCCGCAGATCGGCCTGGATGCCGGCGCCGCCCCCCGAGTCGCTGCCGGCGATGGTCAGGACGGCCTGCATGACGGGCGCCGCGGCGCTATCCCGCCGGCGGGCTCGCGTCGTTGCGGACGAAGACCAGCAGGTACTGGTAGCGGAAGCGGTCTTCGCGCGCCAGCAGGCGGAACCCGGCGGCTTGGGCGTCCCGGATCACCGTGGCGGGCTCGACGCGCTCGTCCAGCGGGGGGCCGGGGCCGCCGCCGTCGAGCTTGTACTCGACGATGCCGACGCGCCCGCCCGGCTTCAGCCGGGGCATCACGTTCCGCAGCAGCGTGACGGGGTCCGCGACGTGACCGTACACCTCGACCATCAGGAGCGCGTCGATCGGACCCGGCAGCAGCGGGTTGCTGGCGGTGCCGATGACCGTCTGCACGTTGGTCAGCCCCGCCCGCCGGACGCGGCGGTTGATCGACTCGATCATCTGGGGCTGGATGTCCTCGGCGTAGACCAGCCCGTGCGGTCCGACGCGCTGGGCCAGCCGCACGGTGAACCAGCCGCCGCCCGCGCCGACGTCCGCCACCACCGCGCCGTCGGCGATGCCGAGCGCGTCCATGATCAGCTCCGGCTCCTGCCAGGCCTCGCGGTCCGGCCCCTCGAGCACGCCGAGGTCTTCCGGGGGAAAGAGCCGGCCGTGGGCGGGGCGCACCTGCGCCCAAGCCGCCGCGAAGCTCAGCGCCAGGATGGCAGCCGCCGACGCCGCGGCCGGAAGCGCCGCTCCCGGTTTCGTCACTCTCACTCTCCTATCCTAGCCCGGGATATCGTCGGCTCGGCTCCGCTTCCGCCCGGCCGGGACCTCTCCGGGGGTCTGCACCGTTCTACGGCGCAGACCCCCGGGCTCCGTCGGGGCAGGGCGTTTCCGGTTCGGCGACGGGCCGCATGGAAGGACGCGCGTATCCACGTCCCGTGGCGAGCACGTCGAGGTCGCTCGTCTCCAGGTCGAGCACCGGGAGAATCGCGAACGGCGTCGCCGCGGGCGCGGCGACCTGCTTCAGGTAGCCGCCGCACGCCCGGCAGAACTCGATGCGGCGTCCGGTCGGCGTCTCGTCCGCGGCCGCGGTGAGGAAAGCGTCCCCCGACGCTGCGCAGTAGACGCACGCGTCGGGCCGGGGCGTCCAGTCCGCCCCGCAGAACGAGCACCGTGCGTGGCGCCCGCCGTCCCGCGTTTCCGCCAGCGCCGGCCACGAGCTGCAGGCGGGACACTCGCCGCGCGACCAGCCGCGCAGGGCGTCCCGCACCGCCGGCGGGGCCGACGACTCGGACACGAGCGCGTCGTGCTGGAGCCGGTGCGCCACCGGGCCGACGGCGAGTTCGGCGACGAGCCAGACCAGGTCCGGAGCGACGCCGACGTGGTTCGCCCGCCGGCGAATCGCTCCCTGCCGGCGCGCGAGGGACGCGCGCAGCAGGGACCCCGGTTCGATCTCGCCCCGCTCGAGGACGGCGCGCACGCGCCGCGCCGGGTCGCCGGCGCCGCCGGCCACGAAGTCGTCGCAGAATCCGAGGAGGAACGGCAGCAGGCGGTCGACGTCGAGATCGACCGCGAGATCGAGCACGGGAGCGCGTTGCCGGCCGAGTCGTTCCAGCAGATCGGCGGGCGCCGCGCTCGCCCCGCGGATGATCGGGGCGGCCTCCGCCAGCAGCTCCAGGCTGCGTGTCACGAGCACCCGCTGCAGGTCCACTGCCGCGTCGAGGTCCGGCCGCTCGTCTACGATCCGCAGCCAGCGCCGTTCCGCGTCGTCGAGGGGATCGTGGCGCACCATGCGGCGCCAGTATCGCACGGCCCGGGGCGTGTTCACGCGACAGGGGAGGCGCTATACTGTAGGTACGCACGAGGGAGGCAATCGAAGTGGCTGACACGATGACGGTTGCAGGCGGGCCGGTGGTCGTGACCGACGAGGCGGCGGGCAGGATCCAGGCCCTGCTGGCCGAGGAGCGGAAGAACGACGCCGGGTTGCGGGTTTTCGTACAGGGCGGCGGCTGTTCCGGGTTCCAGTACGGGTTGATGATCGAGGAAGGCTCGGGTGACGCCGAAACGGACCGGATCTTCGAGTCGAACGGCATCAAGCTGTTCGTGGATCCGATCAGCGTGCGCTACCTGACCGGGGCCGAGGTCGACTTCGTCGACAATCTCATGGGCGGCGGCTTCACCATCCGCAATCCGAACGCCAAGACGACCTGCGGGTGCGGGCAGTCGTTCGGTGTGTAGCCGCCCGCGGTTTCCACAGGTTCCGCGTCCGGTTCGCCACGGCGTCGCGGTTCCGGCCGCAGCCGGCTGATGCATGAGATGGATCCGCAGTCCGAGTACGTCGAGCGGCTCCGTCCGCCCGGCGGGCGGCGGTCGAGCAAGCGCGATCGGATCGTCAACGTCTTCCTGCGGCAGGAAGGGCATCTGAGCGCCGACGATCTGGTCGACGTCGTGCGCCGCGACGGTCGGAAGATCAGTCGCGCCACCGTCTACCGCACCCTGCAATGGATGGTCGAGGCCGGCATCGCCCGCAAGGTCGATTTCGGCGAGGGCAGGTTCCGGTTCGAGCACTCCTACCGCCATCCCCGGCACTTCCACCTGATCTGCAAGAGCTGCAATCAGTCGTCGGAGTTCCTGTCCTCGGACATCGAGGGGTTGATCGAGGAAGTCGCGGCGGCGCGCGGGTTCGAGGCGCGCAAGAGCGTCGTGCAGATCTACGGCACGTGCGACGCCTGCCGGACCGGCCGCCGGGCTCCCGCCGACAAGGTGACGACCGATCTGCTCTTCGCGCGCGACGCACTGCGCATCGCCATCGCCACGGAACGCAGCGGACTGGAGTTCTACCGTCGCGCCGCCCGCCTGACGCAGGACGGCCGCGGACGTCAGGTGTTCCGGAAGCTGGCCGAGGAGGAGAAGGAGCATCTCGCCACGCTGGAGGCGCGCTACGCGGAACTGCTGGAAAGGAATCCGCGGCTCGAATCGCAACCCACCTTTCTCTTCTTCAAGGGCGCCGCGAACGGGCTGTTCGCAGCGGGGGCCGACGAGTTGTCGCGCGGCGTGGACGACAAGGCCGCGCTCAGGATCGGCATTCGGTGCGAGCGCGGATCGCATCGTTTCTTCAAGCGCTACGGAGAGCGGTTCGAGGACTCGGAAGGCAAGCGGATCTTCCTCGAGTTCGCCGAGGAGGAACGCGAGCATCTGGAGCTGTTGATGCGCGAGTACCGCGCCCTCCGCGGCCGGACGTCGAAGGCCTCGCCGGAACCCGGCGCCAGGCGGACGCCGCGCGCGAACCCCTGACGCTGCGCGTACCGACTCCCCGCGCCCGATCGGCATCCCGTTCGTCGTCGACCCGGCCCATGATCGATCTCCACACGCATACGATCGCCTCGGACGGCGCGCTGTCGCCGCGTGCGCTCGTGGAACGGGCGCACCGTCTGGGTATTCGGACGCTCGCCGTGACCGATCACGACACGCTGGCCGGGGTTCCCGAGGCGGCGGCGGCGGCGGCGGCGCGCGGCATGGAGTTGCTGCCCGGCATCGAAATCACCGCCGTCCACGGCGGCCGTGACGTCCACGTGCTCGCCTATTTTCTGGATCCGCACCCGGAAGGGCTGACGCCCTTCCTGGTCCGCCAGCGGCGGGACCGGACACGGCGCGCGCTGGAGATGTCGGCCCGGCTGGCCGCGCTCGGCGCACCCGTCGACCTGGAGGACCTCGTCGCCGGCGCCGAAGCGGCCGGCAGGGCGGTCGCCCGGCCGACCGTGGCCCGCGCGCTGCTCGACGCCGGCCACGTCACGAGCCTGCAGCAGGCCTTCGACCGCTGGCTGGCCGACGGCCGGCCCGCCTACGTGCCGCGGACGGGCGCGTCACCGGCCGAGGTCGTGCGCCTCGTGGCTCGGTCCGGCGGCGTGCCGGTGCTCGCCCATCCCGGGTTGCTCCGCAAGGACGAGTTGATTCCCGAGCTCGCAGCGGCGGGCCTCGGCGCCATCGAGGCGTACCACAGCGACCACGACGCGGGTGTGCAATCGCGATACCTGCGTCTCGCGGACGAGCACCGCCTCGCCGTGTCCGGCGGGTCGGACTTTCACGGCGACGACCATCCGCGGGCCCGTTGCTTCGGGCGGGTCGGTCTGCCGCGCGAGCGGTTCATGCCGTTGTTCCAGCGGGTCCGGAAGGCGCACGCCGCCGTGCACGAGCAGTCGCTGCAGCCCGAGGCGGCGCCATGACGGCGGCTCTGATCACGGCGACGGTGCTGGGGACAGGCGGCCTCGGGTACGTCACCGTCCTCGGTTTCCTGGCGTCGGCCCCGGACGAGATCTCCCGCCACGTGACGTTCGCCATCTTCTTCACGTTCATCACCCTGCTCGCCCACTCGATGACGATGTTCTACCTGATCGGCAAGGGGAAGGCGATTCGCGAGGCGGTGACCGACGGCGGGCTGTCCGACGAGCTGCACCTGGCGGTGGCCCGCGCCCGCCGTCCCGTCTTCTCGGTGGGGACCCTGGCGATGGGGCTCACGATGCTCGCGGCCGTTCTCGGCGGCGGCGTCGACACCGGCGTGCTGCCGGTCGTCGTGCACTCGACGCCGGCCCTCGCGGCGCTCGTGACCAACTTCCTGGCGTTTCGCGCCGAGCTGACCGCACTGGCCGCCGCAGCGGACTCGGTGACCGAGGTCAACCGGTTGCTGGAGTGACGCGGCCCGGCCCGGTCACGCCTCTTTTTCGGGCGGCGGGGCTGAGCGGAGCGGCAGCGTTGGCGGAAGCGCCTGGGAGTCGAACCCAGCCCCCCCGCGTCAGCGGGGAGCGACCGATTTTGAAGACCGGGAGGGCCACCGGGCCCCATTCGCTTCCCCGCGGTCGATGGGGTGCTGGATACGGTTGGGTGGCGCAGACCGCACGCCCGCCCCGCAACACAGACACACGACAACCGGATGGCGCGTGCCCCTGACCGAAGCAGGACGTGACAGCCTGCCTGAGACGCGAGTCGGGAGTGGCGAATCTCTGCCGGTAGACGACAGGAATACGCCGATTCGGGCGCTAGCTTTCGAGCAGGCGAACCTCGCCGGCGCGCGGGCCCTTGTCCGATTGTTCGGGAGTGAACTCGACGCGCTGGCCTTCGCGCAGGAGTTCGAAAACCGCGCTGCGCACGGCGCTGCGGTGAAAGAAGTGCTCGATACCTCCCTCGTCGCGGATGAACCCGAAACCCTTGTCAATCAACAGACGTGCGATGGTGCCGCTCGGCATGCCGTTCCTCCGCGGGAGCGCGCCTGCAGATGAATCGGCGGACACCGCGCTCCCTCGAGCCGCCTGCGCCCGCGCCACCGTCCCACTGGGGCCACCCCGGCAGGCGGGGTTCCCGACGGCTCCGACGCGGACACGTTTCCGGAGCAGGCAGTCTAGTCACGTCGCCGTGAGAAGTCAACCACGTTCGGACCCCGTGCGGGGCCGGTCAGGAGACCCGGCCGGCGTCGGCGGCCGGCGCCTTCGCCGGCCGGGGTTTGGGTTTCCTGGGCGGTGGGTACGTGGTCCAGAAGTTTCGTCCGCACGCCGCGCATTGCCAGAACTGCTGGGGCGGCCACGGCTGCCCGGGCGCCGGGTCCCTGAGTTCCATCTGTTGCCCGCACCGCTGGCAGCGGATCCGGATGTCCGGGTCGCCGTTGCTCATGACACAGATTCTAGGAGCTTGCGCCGCAGAACGCAACGAACCGAGTGGCGCGGCGCAGGCTCCCTGGGTGGTGGGGTTGGGGCCGAACACGGAGCCCTGAGACGGGTGCGGCGGCGCCGGCGCCGCGCCGTTCCGGTTCTCGACCGCGGGCCCCGGCGGCCCGCTTCCCGGCGCCGTTGCGCTACGATCGTCCGGTGGTCGTGCCGGGAGTGATCCTCGCCGGCGGGCGGTCGTCGCGCATGGGACGTCCCAAGGCGCTCCTGCCGGTCGATGCCCGGGATACGTTCGTCAGCCGGCTGGTGCGCACGCTGCGCGCCGCGGGCGTCGACGACGTGGTGGTCGTCGCCGCGGTCGACGGACCCGTCGACGCCATCCGATCCGCGCTGGCCGCCGCCCCGCCGGAGCCGCGCATCGCGCTGAACCCGGACCCGTCGCGTGGTCAGCTCTCTTCGTTGCTCACCGGTCTCCAGGCGCTCGACCGTCCCGGTGTCGACGCACTGCTCATGACGCTCGTCGACGTCCCGCTGGTCGCCGTCTCCACCGTCCGCGCTCTGCTCGACGGCTACGCGCGAACCCGCGCGCCGATCGTGCGTCCGTCGCGGCCGGTCGATTCCGCACACGGGCATCCCGTCGTCTTCGACCGGTCGGTGTTCGACGACCTGCGCGGCGCCGACCCGCACGCGGGGGCGAAGCCGGTCGTGCGCGCGCTCGATGCGGAGATCGAGAACGTGCCGGTCGACGACCGCGGGGCCTTCCTCGACATCGACACGCCGGCCGCCTACCGCCGCGTCTTCGGCCGACCGGCGCCCGTCGATCCCCTTCCTCGTTGATCGGAGGCGCGGATGCCCCTAGAATGACACGAGGCGGCCGGCCGCCGCCGCGGGGGGCCAGTGGCGCAGTTGGGAGCGCGCGTGAATGGCATTCACGAGGTCACGGGTTCGAACCCCGTCTGGTCCACCACCCCTACTTCACTCCCCGAGGACGCGCCGCGGCGTCAGTACACGGTGAAGAGCCGCTGAACCTCGGCGCTGTCGCGGGTCTTCGTCAACGCCAGCATCAGCAGGACGCGGGCCTTGACCGGGGAGAGATCCTCCCCGGAGACGCGGTGCAGCGCGTCGCGCTGTCGCGCCGGCCCGACCCGCGCAGCGCTGCCGCGCCCGAGGCGGGCGGGCACCCGGCCGCCGCCCGTTCTCGTGGTTATCACGACCACCACGCCGTCGGCGACTACCTCCGCTATCGCCTCGGCCTGCGCCGGGGTCGTCGCGCCCGCGCCGGCCGCGGCGACGACGACGCCGTCCGCGCCGAGGTCGCGCGCCGCCCGAACGAGGTCGCCCGATGCGCCGACGTAGCTCGTCAGGAGGACCACGCGCGGCAGCCGTTCGAGGCCCGAGACGTCGAACTCCGTCCGCTGCGTGTGCCGGCGCCGCGGCCGCCGGAAGTACTCGACGCGGTCGGCATCGACGACGCCCAGCACCCCGTGACGTCCGGAGTCGAAGCTGTCCAGCCGCTGCGCGTGGGCCTTGCGCACGTCGCGCGCCGCATGGATCTCGCCGTTGAGAACGACCACCACGCCGCGGCCGCGGGAGGCCGGGACGGCGGCGACGCGGATGGCGTCCAGCAGATTGGCGGCGCCGTCGTATCCGGGCGTCGCCGGCGCGCGCATCGCGCCGGCGACCACGAGCGGCCGGTCGGTCCTGACCGTCAGGTGCAGGAACCAGGCGGTCTCTTCGAGCGTGTCGGTTCCGCTCGTGACCACGACGCCGGCGAGATCGCGGCGCGCCGCGAAGAGGCGGTTGAGCCGCTGCGCCAGCTCGAGCCAGTGCGCAACGGTGAGCGAGCTGCTGGACAGGTTGGCGAACTGCTCGGTCTCGACCACGGCGTAGCGCCTGGCTCCCGGGACCAGGGCGGCCAGCTCGTGCGCCGTCAGCCGGCCGTCCGGGTGGTTGGCTATGGTGCCGCCGGTCGAGACGAGGCGGACGGTGGGGCGCGGGCGGAACTGCGCGGATTCGACTGCGACCGGCGCCACCGCCAGCAACACGCCGGCCGCGGCCGGCAGCGAGCGCAGAACCCTCGTCGCGATGCGGGTCAACCCGCGGTTACTATACCGAATCCACCGCGGCGCCATGCGCGTGCGAGAGCCAACGGACGAGCGCATCGAGCGCTTCGCGGGGGGTGGCGCCGTAGAAGGGCATCAGGGCGGTCGGGGCCCCCGCGGTACGGGCGATGCAGGCTCGCCAGCGCCCCCCCAGTGCAGGCGTGACTTCGACGAAGTAGCGCTGGCCGCCGATCGTCTTTTCGAAGCGTTTAGCAGTCATGGCGCGCTGGGGTCGGCTACCGGCGCCGAGCGCGAACCGGGGCATTCTAGTGAGCCGACCGAATCGATCAAGTGAAAGCGAACACGAATGTCGCGTCTGCAGGCCGCGGCTGCGCCGAACGGCAGGGAAACCGGTGCGAAAGAGATCTGCAACTCCCGGAAATCCACGGACGGCGCACAGATCGTCCACAGCCTTTACGCACCGGCCGTCCGGGAGTGCAGGCAGGTGGACCGTCGAGCGGGTTCGCAGGTCCGGCGAGCGGTTCGGGGAGGCGGAAGGCGCGCCGTGATCACCCCGCGGGACGAGCGGCGCCACCGAATCCGACAACCTGGCCGTGGGGAGGCGGAAGGCGCGCCGTGATCACCCCGCGGGAGACTCGCCTGCTGTGCGCGCCGACGCTGCGTGCGTTCCAGCGGGCAATCGCCGAGACGGTGGCGGGAACCGGCGGGATGCCGCCGTCGTCGGTGGCCGTGCTGGCGCCGTCGCGGGCGGCGACCGGGCAGTTGCGCCGCACGCTCGACGCGGCCGGGGTGGATTCCCGGCGGGCGGCTCTGGTCACGCGGAACGAGTGGTACGAATGGCTGCGCAAGCGGGAGCGGTCCTGTCCGCCGCTGCTGACGGCGGTGCAGCGGGAGGTCGTCGGCAGCGCGGCGGCGGCGGACGCCGTGGCCGCGGGCTGTGCGCCGCCGTTCAGGCTGCGTCCCGGCATCGTCGCGGCGCTGCTCGCGTTCTACGATCAGCTTCGGCGCCGGCGGCGCTCGGTCGACGCCTTCGAGCGGCTCATGGTCGGGGAGCTCGAACCGAGCGCCGACCTCGATCGCGGCGCCCGGCGTCTGCTGCTCCAGACCCGTTTTCTGGTGGCGGCGTTCAGCGCCTACGAACGCCGGCTCGACGCGCTCCCCGGCCTGGACGAGCACCGACTGCGAGAGCGGTTGCTCGCCGCGGAAGGGTCCGCGCCGGTGTCCGAGATCGTCGTGACCGTGCCGGATCAGGTCGCGCACGCGGCCGGGCTGTACCCCGCGGACTTCGATCTGCTGGCGCGTCTCCCGCGGCTGGCGCGGGTCACCGTGGTCGCCACCGACGCGGTGCTCGACAGCGGGTATCGGGAGCGGCTCGACGATCTGCTGCCCGGTATCGCCGCGTTGCGGGTCGCGCCGGACGCCGGCCGGCCGCCGCGCATCGTGGTCCCCGCTGCGTCGGCGGACCGGCCGTACTTCCTGTGGCGCGACCGCGAGGAGGAACTGCGCGGGATCGCGCGTCAGGTGCGCCGGGCGGTCGCCGTCGAAGCGCGCCCTCCCGCGTCCGCCGCGGTGGTGGTGCAGCGTCCGCTGCCGTATCTGTATCTCGCGCCCTCCCTGTTCGACGAAGCCGGGCTTCCGGTGCGGGCGGGCGACGCGTTGCCGCTCGCGGTCGAGCCGTACGCGGCGGCCGTCGATCTCGTCATCGCGTTCGTGGCGAGCGGGTTCCGGCCGCGACCCGCGGTGGAACTGCTGCGGTCACCGCACTTCCGGTTCGACGTGGACGGGGCGCCGCCCACCCCCGGCGCGGTCCGCGCGCTCGACCGTGCCCTGTCGAAGACAGGGTTCACCGGCGGGCGGGAGACGCTCGCCCGCTGCGCCGGGGAGTGGCGGTCGGCGACCGGGAGCCGGCGCACGGCGCTCCCCGCCCTGCGGTGCGTGCTGGCGCTGGCCGACGAGCTGCGGCCGCTCCTGAAGCCGCGCCCGCTCGCGGACCAGCTCGCGACGCTCCGGTCGTTCCTGGAGCGCCGCGCGCCCGCCATCGATCCCGGCGGAGCCGCCGGCCGCGCCATGGCGGGACGGACGCGCGTCCGGCAGGGCCTCGAGGCGCTCGAGACGGCGAACCGGGCGCTGAACCAGCCCGCTGGTGACGTCGACGTCGCCGGCGTGGCGCCGGTCGTGCGGCGCTGGATCGAGAGTCGGACGTTTCCGGTCCGGGCGCCGTCCGAAGGCGTCCATCTCCTCGACGTCCAGGCGGCGGCGTACGGACGGTTCGACGACGTTTTCGTGGCGGGTCTCGTCGAGTCCGAATGGCCGGGGAGCACGACCCGCGACATCTTCTATCCGGGTGGTCTGCTCGCCGGGCTGGGCTGGCCGCGGGAGCGCGATCGCCGGAGGGCCTCGCGCGCCGCGTTCCGCGATCTGCTCGGACTCCCGGCGGACCGCGTCTGGCTGTCGACCTTCGACCTGGAGGACGACGCGGTCGTTACGGCCTCGCCGCTGCTGGAGGACCTCGACGGCGCGGACCTCGAGCGGTTGCCCGCGCCGGATCCGGCTCGCGGCGACCTGCCGGCGGGCGGGTCCGCGCCGCGGGCCGCTGCGGACCTCGTCCAGCGCTGGCGGGCGCTGCGCGTCGAACGGGCGTCACGGCGGCGCACCGCCGGCGCAGCGCCGCCCGGCCGCGCCGGCCGCCGCCCGGAACGGGCCTACACCGTGAGCGCGCTGGAGCGGTACGCCGCCTGTCCGTTCCAGTACTTCGCCTCTCACGTGCTGGATCTCGAGACCGAACGCGCGGTGGAGCAGACGCTGACCCCGGAGCAGCGCGGCCTGTTCCTGCACCGGGTGTTCGAGTCGTTCTTCCGGGACCGTCAGGCGGCCGGCCGCGGCGCGGTGACGCTGGCCGACCTCGACGCGGCGCTGGAGCGTTTCGCGGTCGTCGCGGAGGAGGCCGTCGGCGCGCTGCCGCCGGTCGACCGGGCGGTGGCCCGCGGGTGGCTGCTGGGCTCGGCCGCGGCGCCCGGCCTGGCCGAGCGGCTGTTCGTCGCGGAGATCGAGGGGCAGACCGGCGTCGTCGAACGGCTGCTTGAATACCGCATCGACGGCCGCTTCGATCTGGGACCTCCGTCCGTTCGCCGGACGGTGGCGATCCGCGGCGTGGTCGACCGTATCGATCTGCACGCGGACCGCACGTTCCGGATCATCGACTACAAGGCGAGTCGACCCCCGCAGCCCTCGCGGGCCCTGCAGCTTCCGGTCTATGCACGCTGCGCCGAGCGGCAGTTGCGCGCCGAGCGCGGGCAGCAATGGCGCGCGGCCGAGGCGCTCTACGTCGCGTTCGGCGACCCCCGGCTGCAGGTGTCGGCGCCGGGAGGGGACGTCGCCACGGCGATGGCCGACGGTGAGGCGCGGGTCGTGGAACTGGTGGAGGCGATCGAGTCGGGCGTGTATCCGCCCCGGCCGGTCGATCGCCTGCGCTGCGCCACCTGCTCCTTCCCCACCGTCTGCCGCAAGGACGATGTCGACGACGCATAGGCGCCGGTCCGCCGCGCCGCCGGATCGGGCGGCCCGCCGGATCGCCGTGGATCCGCGCCGCAACGTCGTGCTCGAAGCCTCCGCCGGCACCGGCAAGACGTCGGTGCTGGTCGCACGCTACCTGAACCTGTTGCGCGCCGGCATCGACCCGCTGAACGTCCTGGCGATCACCTTCACGCGGCAGGCCGCGGCCGAGATGCGCGCGCGGATCGTGCAGGAGCTGAAGCAGGACGCCGTGCGCTCGCGGGCCGGCGAGGCGCGCTGGCGCGCGCTGCGCGACCGGCTCGGCGAGATCACGATCAGCACCATCGACGCCTTCTGTCTGTCGCTGCTGCGGGAGTTTCCGCTCGAGGCCGACCTCGACCCGGGCTTCGCGATCGCCGACGAGACGGAGATTCCGCACGTCGTCCGACAGGCGGTCGAACGGACGCTGGCGGCGGGCGGCGCGGCGGCGCACGAGGATCCCGACGTCGCCATGCTGCTCGCGCAGCTCGGACCCTGGCGCGTGCGGCTCGCGGTGACCCACCTGCTGCAGCGGCGTCCCGTCGTGGCGACCGCGCTCGCGCGGGTTCTGCGGGGCGCGCCGCGCGACCTGAGCGCCGCCGAGGCATGCCGCGGCGCGGTGCAGCGTCTCGCCCGGCGCCTGGACGGGATGCGCGCCACGACACGGCGTCTGCTGGAGGACGGACCGTCCGAGAGCGGGACCTTCGCCGTGGTGGCGCGTGATCTGGCCGCTCTCGACCGCCTCGCGGAACGGGAGCCGGCCCGCATCCGCGCGGCGCTGGACCGCCTGCGGGCCTGGTTCCTGACGCGCTCGGGCGCCCCCCGCCGGCGGTTCGACGATCCACGTCCGTCGCGCCGCGCGGCGCGCGGCCGCCGCTTCCGGGCGGCCGCCGCCGCGCTGGCCCCGGTCGTGCACGAGGTGCTGACCCGCTTCGATCGGGACGTGAACGTGGCGCTCGTGCGCGGCGTGCAGCGCCTCTTTCGCATCGGCGTGGCCGAGTACCGCCGCGAACTCGAGGCGCGCGCGCTGCTGGACTTCTCCGACATCCTCGAGCGCGCCGTCGACCTGCTGCGGAAGATGGACGAGTTCGCGCGCTCCCGCTATCGGCTCGAGTCGCGCTACCACCACGTGCTGGTCGACGAGTTCCAGGACACGAGCCGCGCCCAGTGGGAGCTGGTCTCGCTGCTGGTGCAGTCGTGGGGAGAGGGCAGCGGGCTGGTGCACGACGCGCCCCTGCCGCCCAGCGTCTTCGTGGTCGGCGACCGCAAGCAGTCGATCTACGGCTTCCGGGACGCCGACGTCTCCGTGCTGGAGGAAGCGGGCGTAGCGGTGGCGGCGCTGCGCCCGGACGCGCCGGCGGCGTCGCGGGGTGGGGTGCGCCAGTGGATCTCGCACAGCTTTCGGGCCGTGCCGGAGCTGCTGGCCTTCGTCAACGACCTGTTCGCGGCCGTCGAGAAGGCGCCGGACCGGCGCGACGCCTTTCGGTTCGACGACCGCGATCGCTTTCCGGTCGGCGGGATGCCGGAACCGGACGCAGCCTGGGATCGGGACCCGGCGCTCGGGGCCGCGATCGGCGAGAGCGTCGAGCGGTGCGCGGAACTGGTGGCCGGTGAAGTCGTGCGGCTGCTCCGGGAAGGACAGGTCCGCGACCGGCGCACCGGCCTGCGACGCCGCGCCGCGCCCGGCGACGTCGCCGTCCTGTTCCGGTCGCGGCGGAGCCACCGCGAGTTCGAGCGGGCGTTGAACGGGCGCGGGGTCCAGACCTGCGTGTACAAGGGGCTCGGCTTCTTCGACGCCGACGAGATCAAGGACGTGCGGGCGCTGCTGCGGTACCTGGCCGACCCGTGGTCCGAGCTGCGGGCCGCGGCGCTGCTGCGGTCGCGGGTGGTCGGCCTCTCGGACCGCGCCCTCGCCGCGCTCGCCGGCGGACTGTCCGACGTGCTGCTGGCTCCCGCGGCGCCGGCGGCCCTGGAGCGTCTCCCCGGTGACGATCGCCGGCTGCTGGCGCTGGCGCGCGAGACCGTCCCGCGGTGGGTCGCCCTGGTCGACCGGCTGGCGCCGTCCGAGCTGCTGGACCGGGTCCTCGCGGAAGCGGCCTACGACGCCGAGCTGGACGGCGGCAATCGGGTGCAGGCGCGGGAGAACGTCAAGAAGATCCGCGGCCTGGTCAGACGCGTGCAGAACCGGGGCTACGCCACCATGACCCGCGTGGCCGACCACATCGACCAGTTGTCGGGCGACCTGTCGAACGCCGTGGTCGACGCCTTCGACGCCGTCAACCTGATGACGGTGCACGCGGCCAAGGGGCTGGAGTTTCCGGTGGTGTTCCTGGTCGACGTCGGCCGCGGCGCCGGCGCCGCGGCGCCTCCGGTCCGCGTGGCGACGGACACCGCCGGCGGAGAGCCGTCGGTGTCCGTCTGGCCGTTTCGCACCGCGGCGGACGACGACCGGCGGCTGGCGGACCGCGAGGAGAGCAAGCGCCTGCTGTACGTGGCCGCCACGCGCGCCCGCGACCGTCTCTGTTTCTCGGCCGTCGCCGACGCCGGCGAAATAGAGCCGGGCCGCGGGAGCCTGGGAGAGGTGTTGCCCGCCTCCTTCGTCGCGGCGCTCGGACGCGCCGCGGGGGCGGCCGAACCGGTGATCGACTGGGTCGGGTCAAGCGGACGCACCCACCGGCTGGCGGTCGCGGGCGCGGAACCGTGACCCGGGTCGTCGACGGCCGGGGCGCGTCAGGAACTCCCGGCGCCGCGGGGAAACAGTAGGCCCGGATCGGCGCGGAAGCGCTCGATCCAGTGGCGCGCGTTGGCCTCGGCTTCCTGTCGGGTCTGACCGGGCAGGATGACCGCGCCGGCCGGTTCGGACTCGCCCGGCGCGACCGCCCAGGCCACCCAGTGGCCGGCGCGCGCTTCGCTGTGGATGTCGTAATCGCTCATGGCTGATTCTGTCCCCGGCAGCGGATCGTAACACCACTCGCTGCCCTGGCCTGTCTTGACAACCATCGGAACCGACTCCTATCGTACGGCTCGTGTCCGCCGAACCGACGCCGGGGCCGTTCCGCTACGCCGCGGATGCCGACCGGCGACCGTCCGGCGGGCGGAGCGGACCTTCACCGGCCTCCGTGCTCGCGGACGAAGTCGCGATCGACTTCCCGTCCATGGCGCCGATCGTCGCCCGCATGCGCGAGGCGTTCTTCGCCGCGGCCGGGGACCGCGGCGTGACGACCCGCCGCGCCGAGGTGGAGTTGACCGCCCGGCAGGCCCACCAGGGGGTCCGCGTGCCGCTGGACCTCACCGTGCCGCACACCTGTCCGGCCTGCGGCGGGCGGGGCGAATCGTGGGCCGACCGGTGCGGTCTGTGCGACGGCAGCGGTGCCGGGCTGCTGTCCCACCGGCTGCACTTCCGGGTTCCGCCCGGGGTGCGGCACGGCACCCGCCTGCGCTACTCGGTCACGCCGCCGCACGCGTTCGAGACGCACATCGAGGTACGCATCGCCGTGCAGTGACGGGCTGGCGGACCGGTCGTCAAGCCTCCGCAGCCGGCCCGTAGCTGACGGACGATGCGGAGCGTGCAGTGCCGGGCCGGCGGACCGGTTGTCACGCCGGCGGCGGAGCGGCTAAGCTGGTCAGGTCATGCCTGTCGTCTCGGAAGCAGCCGTGCTGAACGCGCTCGGGGCGGTCACCGACCCCGACCTCGGACGCGACATCGTCAGCCTCGGGTTCGTCAAGAACCTGACCATCGAAGGCGGCCGGGTCGCGTTCGCGATCGAGCTGACCACACCCGCCTGTCCCGTCAAGGACCAGATGCGGGAGCAGGCGCGCGCCGCGGTGTCCGCGCTCGGCGGCGTCGACGCGGTCGCCGTCGAGATGACGGCCAGCGTCCGCTCCGCGGTTCCCGACGCCCGGAAGGCGCCCGTCCCCGGCATCCGCAACGTCATCGCGGTGGGCGCCGGAAAGGGCGGCGTCGGCAAGACCACCGTGGCCGTCAATCTGGCCGTCGCGCTCGCCCGCTACGGGGGACGGGTGGGGATCATCGACGGCGACGTCTACGGTCCGAACGTGCCGATCATGCTCGGTCTGGACGCGCGGCTGGAATCGGACGGCCGGAAGATCGTACCGGCGCAGAAGTACGGCATCCGGGTCGTGTCGATGGGCTTTCTCACCGACGCCACGGCGCCGATCATCTGGCGCGGTCCGATGCTGCACGGCGTCGTCCGGCAGTTCTTCCAGGACGTCAAGTGGGACGAGCTCGACTATCTCGTCGTCGACATGCCCCCGGGCACGGGCGATGTCGCGCTCAGCCTGAGCCAGACCGTACCGGTCACCGGCGCGGTGGTGGTGACCACGCCGCAGACCGTCTCGCTGGCCGACAGCCGCCGCGCCGTCGGCATGTACCGCAAGCTGAACGTGCCGACGCTGGGGATCGTCGAGAACATGAGCTACTACGCCTGCTCCGGCTGCGGGCAGGAGAGCGACCTGTTCGGCCGCGGCGGCGGCGAGCGCGTCGCCGAGGAGCTCGGGATCCCCTTCCTCGGAAACATTCCGCTCTATGCGCCCATTCGGGTGGGCGGCGACACCGGGGCCCCGATCGTGAGCGCCGAGCCGGAATCGCCGGCGGGCCGGGCTTTCCTGCACATCGCGGAGCGCGCCGCCGCGCAGATCTCGATCCGGAGCTTCCAGCCGCCGCCGGCCGCTCCGCCGCCGCCGCCGGCCATGGCCGCGGGGCCGACCCCGGTGCGGGGCTGACCGGCGGCCGGCGCGTCACCGGCGCGGCCGCTGCGCCTCGCCGGTCATCGGCACGAAGCGGACCGGCAGCACCGCCTCCGTGGTGGAGCCGCCCTCCGTCTTCGTCACGATCAGGATCTCCTGGACGAAGCGCCCGACCGGGATCACCATCCGCGCGCCGACCGCGAGCTGCTCGACCAGCGCCGGAGGGACGTGGTCGGGGGCGGCGGTGACGACGATGGCGTCGAAGGGCGCCTCCTCGGGCCAGCCGCGGTAGCCGTCGCCGGTGCGGACCTCGACGTTGTCGTAGCCGAGGTCGGACAGCAGCGTCCGCGAGCGCTCGGCGAGCGCCGGCACGATCTCGATCGAATGGACGCGGCTCGCGATCTCGGCGAGCACGGCGGCCTGGTAGCCCGAGCCGGTGCCGATCTCGAGCACCTTCGCCCCGGGCCTCAGCGCGGCCGCCTCGGTCATGTAGGCGACGACGTAGGGCTGCGAGATCGTCTGGTCGTAGCCGATCGGCAGGGGCGTGTCGTCGTAGGCGCGGGGCGCGAGCGCCTCGGGCACGAAGCGGTGCCGCGGGACCGCCGCGAGCGCTTCGAGCACCGCGGGCGCGGCGATGCCCCGCGCGCGGATCTGCCGTTCCACCATCTGCTGCCGCTCCCCGGCCCGGTCCTCTTGACGCGCGGCCCGCTCTTCGGCCACGCTGGACTCCGCCGGCCCGAGTGCGCACCCGAGCACCGCGCCCGCGCCGGCGAGCAGGATTCGCCACCGACCGACACGATGTTCTGGCTGCTGATCGCCGCCGGCTTCGGCCTGCTGTCGCTCGCGCACACGGCGCCGTTCCCGTTCCTGCTCGACGCCGTCGCCCCCGCGCCCGCCGTCTGGAGCATGCCCCCGGGGGACGGCCCGCCGGCGGTCTACCTGACCTTCGACGACGGGCCGAATCCGACCGCGACGCCGCTGCTGCTCGACGTGCTCGCCGAGCAGCAGGCGCGCGCGACCTTCTTCGTGATAGATCGCCATCTCAACGCGCGTACCGCGCCCGTCGTGCGCCGCATGTTCGAGGAAGGGCATGCCGTCGGCCTCCATACGCATACGCGTCACTGGATGGTGCTGCCGCCCGACGAGGTGGCGCGCCGGCTGCGGGCGGCGGCGGAACGGATCGAGCGCCTGGCCGGCGGGACGCCCTGCCGCGCCTTCCGCCCGCACGCCGGCTTCCGCAGCGGACGGATGTACGAGGGGCTGGCCCGCGCCGGCTACGCGCTGGTCGGGTGGGGCTGGAGCCTGTGGGACTTCAACTGGTACCGGCGTCCCGACCCGAGCGGCCTGGCGGAGCGCCTCGCCGGCCGCATGGCGGGCGGCGACATCGTCGTCATGCACGACGGTCATCATGAGAACCCCGAGGCCGACCGGCAGTACGCCGTCGAGGCGACGGCGCTGCTGATCCCGAAGCTGCGCGCCGAGGGCTTCGTCTTCGGCACCATCTGCTAGCCCGCGGTCCGGGTTCAGCTATGCAGGCCGGGAGCGTTGAGGGTGGTCTCCAGCGTGTTTACGCGACCGATGAGCTGTCGAGCTTGCCGTTGACGATGAGCACGCCGGTAGCGGCAACGAGGCTGCCCACGGCGCCGACCACGGCCGCGATAGCTGTCAGAATCTCCATTGCTTTCCATTCTATCGAAGAGTTGACACGATTTCTCGTCATGCGCACTGCGGCGAGGAGGGGGGTGGGGGCCCTGCGCCCGGCGCGAGATCGCGCGCGGCGACGGCGGCTCCGAGCAGGGCCGGGTTCGCGGCGAGGATGACGCGTACGGGCAGGGATTTCATGAGTCCCTCCATGGGACCCTTGGCCCGGAAGGCGTCCAGGAAGACCGATGACGCGAGCGCCGGCAGGATGCGGGGGGCGATGCCGCCGCCGACGTAGACGCCGGCCGTGGCCAGGGCGCGCAGGCCGAGGTTGCCGGCCTCGGCGCCGAGCGCGCCGGTGAACAGCTCGAGCGTCTCGACGCAGCGCGGGCAGCGGCGTTCCAGCGCCGCCGCGGTGATCCGCCGCGGGAGGTCTGCTTCCGCGTTGCCGGCGCCGGCGGCCGGGCAGGTCTCGCCGCCGTGCAGAAAGGCATGCACGCAGGTGAGGCCCGGACCGGAGAGCACGTGCTCCCACGAGACCCGGCCGAAGCGGGCGGTCAGCGCGCGCAACAGATCGATCTCGACCGGCGTGCGGGCGGCGAAGTCGGTGTGCCCCGGTTCCGCCGCCACCGGCACGAGGCGTCCGTCCACGCGGTGCAGCAGGGTTTCGCCGAGGCCCGTGCCGGGCGCGATGAGCGCCGCGTTGCCGTCCGCCGCCGGCTCTCCCGCCTGCAGCGTCGTCACCTCGTCGTCCGCCAGCACGGACACGACGCGGCCCATCGCCTCCAGGTCGTTGAGGAGGCGCACCGCGGGGATCCGGAAGCGCTCCGCGATGACCGCCGCCTCGACGCGCCACGGCACGTTGGTGAGATCCGCTGCGCCGCCGCGGACCGGACCCGCCACGCCGAGGACGGCCGCGTCGACGGTCGCGCCGGCCGCCCGGCGTCCGAGGAACACCGCCAGGAGCGCCTCCAGGCTGCCGTGGTCGAGCGTCGCGAAACGCTCGACGGCCAACGGGTCCGGTCGGCCGCCGCCCGCGCCGTACAGCCCGCACACCGTCTTCGTTCCACCGACGTCGGCCGCGAGCAGCATGCCCATGGGTTCGCCGCAGAATCGGGTACGGCTGACATTATGATCGAACCGCCCGATCTCCATGACGCAGCCTCTTCGAGAGTCGGACGATGCGCTGCGGCGGCTCCATCACGGGCTGCGCCGGATGCGCGAGCGCTATCCCGACGTCCGGGAGGTCCGCCTGCGCCACCTGGAGAAGTGGGGACTCGTCCGGCCGGTGGCGCGCACCGGCGCCGATACCTACTACAGCTTTCACGACGTCAGGGTCGTCAAGCGGATCCAGGAGGAGATCGCCCGCGGCGGGTCGTTTCGCGGGGCGGTGCGGCTGCTCCTCGCGGAGCGCGACGGGCAGTTGGCGCTCGACTTCCGCGACGTGCGCGGCGAAGCGCAGCCGGCCAAGGTCGTCGCGCTCCCGCGGCCGGCCGGCGGCCCGGGCGGCGGTGCAGGCGCGGCCTCGCCGGACGACGCCCGCCGGACGGCGCTCGCCGCGCGGTTCTTCCGGGAGGGATCGGCGCTCGACGAGCAACCCGGCGAGGGACAGGAGCGGGCGCGGGTGGCGTACCGCAAGGCGCTGCTGCTCGATCCGACCCTCGTGCCGGCGCTCGTCAACCTCGCCAACATCCACTACGCACGGGACAACCTGGTCGAGGCGCACGCGCTGTACGAACGCGCCCTCGCCCTCGACGGCGATTGCTTCGAGGCGGCCTTCAACCTCGGCAACGTCCACCACGACCTCGGGCGGTACGGCGACGCCGTCGCCTGCTACCACGACGCCCTGCGGGTGCACGGCGGCTACGCCGACGCGCACTTCTATCTCGCCGTGACCCTGGAAAAGATGGGCCGTTCGTCCGAGGCCAGACGGCACTGGCGCACCTACCGGACGCTGGCCCCCGACGGCGAATGGAGCGATCTGGCGCGGGAGTTCAGCGAGTAGCCCGTCAAAGTGGGAAGTCGAAGTCGTCCAGGTCCGTGGCGTCGCGCCTGCGGGTCCTGCGCCGCGCCTTGTAGAAGGTGCAGTCCGGGCACCAGGCCTGCGGATTGAAGCCGTTCCGGCCGGCGTACGGCAGGACCTCCCCGTGCCCGCAGTACTCCGCGCCGCCGTCCGCCTCGTCGTGCCAGCGGCACGCGCGGAACCGGACGACCGCGGGGTCCGATGCGGGCGCCGGCGCTTCGCGCGCGGATCGTTCGACGCCTGAATCGTCGAACATCGCCTGGTCAGCCGTACCCGCCGGGAACGCAACGTCGTGCACCACGCGGTCGAGCTTCTGACCGACGCCCTCTTCAACGCGGTCGATACGCTGGCCGAGGTCCTCTTCAACGCGGTCGATACGCTGGCCGATGCCGGCGTGCGCCTCGCAGTTTTCCTTCCGGGACGATTCGATCATTCGCCACACCCCGAACAGGATGGCGGCCGCCAAGCCCACGCCGGCCAACACGCCTTGCAGCACCGTCAACGTCGTCACTCCGTCAGCACACGCGCACTCGTGGCCGTCCAGCGCGCGCTTGCGCCCCCGGATCGGTCGAGACCATGCCATCCCTGCCCGTAGCCCGGCCCGCGTCTTTCCGTTCACCTCACTGTACACCAGAATCCCTGCAAGCCTCCGTGGCCGACGCCCGCGCCGGATGGACCGGGTTCCGCCGGCTTGACGGCGCGATCCGCTGGCGGTACCCTGCCCGTTCGGTGACCATCCAGCTCAACGGCGAAACCTTCGAGACCCCCGGCCCCCTCAGCGTCGGCCGCCTGCTGGCGGTCCTCGACGTCGACCCGCGGCGCGTGGCGGTCGAGCACAACCGGCTGGTGGTGAAGAGGGCGGCCTACGACTCGACCGTCGTCGCGGCGGGCGACGAGGTCGAGGTGGTGAACTTCGTCGGCGGCGGCTAGCGGGCTAGCGGCCGATCCGGGATGCCAGACACGTCCTTGACGATCGCGGGGCGGACGTTCCGCTCGCGCCTCATCGTCGGCACCGGCAAGTACGCCTCGTTCCCGATCATGGCCGAGGCGCACGCGGCGTCGGGGGCCGCGATGGTGACCGTCGCGGTGCGGCGGGTGAACCTGTCGGACCGCTCGCGCGAGTCGCTGCTCGACTACGTCGACACCAGCCGCTACGTCCTGCTGCCGAACACCGCCGGCTGCTACACGGCCGACGACGCGGTGCGGGCGGCGCGGCTGGGGCGCGAGGCCGGCCTGTCGAACTGGGTGAAGCTGGAGGTGATCGGCGACGAGCGGACGCTCTTCCCCGACAACGAGGCGTTGCTCGCGGCGACCCGGGTGCTGGTGCAGGAAGGCTTCGTCGTCCTGCCCTATACGAACGACGATCCGGTCGTCTGCCGCAAGCTGGAGGAAGCCGGCGCCGCCGCCGTCATGCCGCTCGGCGCGCCCATCGGCTCGGGGCTCGGCATCCAGAACCCGAACAACATCCGGATCATCAAGGAGTTCGCCTCCGTGCCGGTGATCGTCGACGCCGGCGTGGGGACCGCCTCCGACGCCGCCGTCGCGATGGAACTGGGGGCCGACGGCGTGCTGATGAACACCGCCATCGCCGGCGCGGACAACCCCGTCGACATGGCCAGGGCCATGAAGCTGGCCGTCGAGGCGGGCCGGCTGGCGCACCTCTCGGGACGCATCCCCCGCAGGCGCTACGCCACCGCCAGCAGTCCGCTCGAAGGCGTGATCGGGACCTGATCGGGACCTGAACCGCGCTCAACGCGCCGCCGCGAGCCGCGCGATGTCGGCGTCGACCATCATCCGCACCAGCCTCTCGAAGTCGACGCTCCGCCGCCAGCCCAGCTCCGCCTCCGCCTTCGCCGGGTCGCCGACGAGGTGATCCACCTCGGCCGGCCGCAGCAGCGCGGGGTCGGTGCGCACGTGCGCGCGCCAGTCGAGGCCGGCGTGGGAGAAGGCGACCTCCACCAGCTCGCGCACGGAGTGGCTCTTCCCGGTGGCGATCACGTAGTCGTCGGCCGCGTCCTGCTGCAGCATCAGCCACATCGCCCGGACATAGTCGCCGGCGAAGCCCCAGTCGCGGCGGGCGTCCAGGTTGCCGAGCGACAGGGTGTCGGTCAGGCCCGCCTTGATGGACGCCACGCCGTGCGTCACCTTGCGGGTGACGAACTCCAGGCCGCGCCGGGGCGATTCGTGGTTGAAGAGGATGCCGGAAACCGCGAACAGGTCGTAGCTCTCGCGGTAGTTGACGGTGATGTAGTGGGCGAAGACCTTGGAGACGCCGTAGGGGCTGCGCGGATGGAAGGGCGTCGCCTCGGTCTGCGGCGTCTCGCGCACCGTGCCGAACATCTCGCTGGTCGACGCCTGGTAGATCCGGATCGACGTGTCGACCTGACGGATCGCCTCCATCACCCGCGTGACGCCCTGCGCATTGAACTCGCCGGTCAGCATGGGCTGGTCCCACGAGGCGGGCACGAAGGACATCGCGGCCAGGTTGTACAGCTCGTGCGGCCGCACCTCGTCGACCACCCGGACGAGCGACAACTGGTCGAGCAGATCGGCGGGCCGCAGCTCGATGCGGTCGAGCAGGTGCTCGATGCGCCAGCGGTTCGGGGCGCTGAGACGGCGGGTGACGCCCACCACCTCGTAGCCCTGCTCGAGAAGCAGCTCGGCGAGGTACGAGCCGTCCTGGCCGGTGATGCCGGTGATGATCGCGCGCTTCGACACGTCCCTCTACAACCTGAAGACGTGCGCCGCGTCGACCCCGGCGAGCGCGTTGCGCGTGTCGACCACCAGCGGGGCGCGCCGGGCGACGGCCCGGTAGTCGACGCCGCGATGGTCGGTGGTGATGACCGCGCAGTCCATGCCGTTCGCGAGCGCGGCGTCGACGGTGACCGCGTCCAGCGACACGGCCCCGGCCCGAAGCGCCGGCACGAACGGGTCGCTGTAGGTCACCGCGGCGCCGCGCCGCAGCAGCAGTTCCGCGACGTCGATGGCGGGCGACTCCCGGACGTCGCTGACGTTCGGTTTGTAGGCCATCCCGAACAGGTGCACCCGCGATCCGCGGATCGCGCGCGACCGGCTGTTGAGCGCCTCCGCCACCCGCTCGACCACGTAGCGCGGCATCGCCGCGTTGACGTGGCCGGCCAGCTCGATGAAGCGGCTCTCGAAACCGTTCTGGCGCGCTTTCCAGCTCAGGAAGTGCGGGTCGATCGGGATGCAGTGGCCGCCCAGCCCGGGCCCCGGATAGAACGGCATGAAACCGAACGGCTTGGTCTTCGCGGCGTCGATGACCTCCCAGACGTCGACGCCGAGGTCGCGGCACATCAGGGCCAGCTCGTTGACGAGCCCGATGTTGACGGCGCGGAACGTGTTCTCCAGCAGCTTCACCATCTCCGCCACCCGCGGCGACGACACCGGCACCACGGTGTCGACGATGTGGCGGTAGAGGGCGGCGGCCGCCTCCGTGGACCGGGGGTCGACCCCGCCGACCACTTTCGGGATGTTGCGCGTCGTCCACTCCGCGCTGCCCGGATCGACCCGCTCCGGCGAGAACGCGAGAAGGAAATCGGCGCCGGCCCGCAGCCCGCCCGCTTCGAGCCGCGGGCGCACCACCTCGTCGATGGTCCCCGGATAGGTGGTCGACTCCAGCACGACGAGCTGCCCGGCGCGCAGATGCGCGGCCACCTCCTCGACCGCCGCGATGACGTGCGACAGGTCCGGATCGCGGGTCTTGCGCAGCGGCGTCGGGACGCAGATGTTGATGGTGTCGACGCCGGCCAGGGCCGCGAAGTCGGTCGTGGCCGAGAGGAGGCCGGCAGCGACCGCCGCCCGCACATCGGCCGCCGCCACGTCGGCGACGTACGACTCGCCGCGCCGGATCGCGGCGGTCCTTTCCGCATCGACGTCGAAGCCCGTCGCCGGCACCCCGGCGCGGGCGAACGCGACGATCAGCGGCAGGCCGACGTAGCCGAGGCCGATCACGCCGGCGCGCACCTGTCGCGCGGCAATGCGCTGGAGCAAGGGGTCCGCCACGGCGTGAGAGTATGCCGGATCGCCCCCACGGGTAAACGAACGCCCCCGAACGGCGAGTATCGTGCTTCCTCTCGCAGCGCGCCGGCGGAGCCGGCGGTTGTCGCCGGGGAATGTCGGTGTTCCAGAGAAGCAAAGAAATTTCTGCTCGCAGCGCGCCGGCGGAGCCGGCGGTTGTCGCCGAGCGTCCGGCCGGCGTAAGCTGAACGGAGTCGCCGATGACCGACCCGCCGCCGGAACCGATCGACGCCGCGATCGTCGGCGCCGGCGTCGTCGGACTCGCGGCCGCGTGCGCGGTGGCCGCCCGCGGCCGCACGACTTGCGTCATCGAGCGCCGGCCGCGTCCCGGGCTGGAGGCCAGCACCCACAACAGCGGTGTCGTCCACGCCGGCATCTACTATCCGCGGGACTCGCTGAAGGCCGTCCTGTGCATCGAAGGACGCGAGCGGCTCTACGCGTTCTGCGACGAGCAGCGCGTCCCCTGCGAGCGTTGCGGCAAGCTGATCGTCGCCTCCGCCGCGGACGAGATCGGCGCGCTCGAAGCGCTCGCGGCGCGCGGACAGGCCAACGGGGTGACCGACCTCGAGGTGGTCGACCGCGCGTTCGTCCGGCGGCGCGAGCCGCACGTGGCGGCCGCGGCGGGCATCTGGTCGCCGTCGAGCGGGGTGGTCGAGGCGGAGGCGTTCGTCCGCGCCCTGGCGCGGATGGCCGCCGCGCGCGAGGTGGCGCTGCTGCCCGCCGCGGGCGTCGACGGCGGAGACTGCCGTCCCGACGGCATCGCGGTCCGGACCGCGCGGGAAACGATCCTGGCCCGCGCCGTGGTCAACGCCGCGGGCCTCCACGCCGACGACGTTTCGGCCGCGCTCGGCGGCGAGGACTTCCGCATCCACCCGGTCCGCGGCGACTACGCGGAGCTGGTTCCGGCGGCGCGGCGGCTCGTGAACGGCCCGGTCTATCCGCTGCCGGACCCGAGCGGACACGGGCTCGGCGTGCACCTGACCCGGACCACGTGGGGCAGCGTGATGCTGGGGCCCACCGCCCGCTACCAGGCGCGCAAGGACGACTACGAATCGAACCGCGAGCCGCTCGCCCGGTTCCACGCCGCCGCCCGGCGGCTGCTGCCGGCGCTCCGACCGGACCAGCTACGCCCCGGCGGCAGCGGCATCCGCGCCCGCGGCGCCCCGGCCGAACGGACGTTCTCGGATTTCCTGATCCGCCGCGACCGGCGCCAGCCGCGTCTCGTCCAGGCCGCAGGGATCGATTCCCCGGGCCTGACCGCGTCGCTCGCCATCGCCGAACGGATCGCGGACCTGGTGGACGAGACACTGCGCTGACCGGCGCCGCGCACAGCCCTCCGGGAGCAGTCCCGGGCGCCGCCCCGGCGCCGCGGTTCAGCCCTCTGCCGAGGTCGTTTCGACGGCGTCGAAACGCACCAGCTCCCAGCCGTGGACTCGATGAAGCCGAGCAGCTCGTTGAAGTCGGCGTCGAGGCTGACGTTGTCGCCGATGTTGAAGCCGCCAATCCGGGGTCGTCCGCGGCGTCACCCGCGGGCCGCACCCGCCGCGATCGCGTCGAGATAGCGCCGCACCGCCGTCGAGAGGCCGATCTCCAGCGCGTCCGCGATCAGCGCGTGGCCGATGGAGACCTCCGCGATGCCGCCGACGGCGACGAACGCGGCGAGGTTGTCGAGGTTCAGGTCGTGCCCGGCGTTGACCCCGAGACCGAGCTCCCCCGCGTACCGCGCGGCGCGGGCGTACGACTCCAGGCCGGCGCGGGTCGCGGGATGCTCCAGCCCGTGGCGCTCCGCGAGCTCGGCGTAGGGGCCGGTATAGAGCTCGATGCGGTCCACGCCGCACTCCTTCGCACGCGCGATCTGCTCCGCGACCGGATCCAGGAAGAGGCTGACGCGGACGCCCCGGCTCCGGCAGCGGGCGGCGACCTCCCGCACGCGCCGGGCGGCGGCCGGGTCGGAGAGATCCCAGCCGTGGTCGGAGGTGAGCTGCGCGTCGGCGTCCGGGACCAGCGTCGCCTGGTGCGGGCGCGCGGTCTCGATCAGGCGGTCGAACCCCGGGTAGCCGTTGTCGCGCGGGCCGGCGGCCGGGTTGCCCTCGACGTTGAACTCGACGTGCGGCGTCTCGGCGGCCACGAACGCGGCCAGGGCCTCGACGTCGGCCGGGCGGATGTGGCGCTGATCGGGACGCGGGTGGACGGTGATGCCGTGCGCGCCGGCGGCGATGGCCGTGCGCGCCGCGGCCAGGACGCTCGGCCGGGCGCCTTCGCGCGAGTTGCGCAGCCACGCGATCTTGTTGACGTTGACCGAGAGCGCGGTCACGACATCATCCACGGCGCCGATGCGCGCCCGGACACGGCTATTCGGAGACGCGAACCGCGACCAGCGCCGAAGTCCAGCAGCACTGGAAGCCGCTGCCCCCCACCCCGGTCTCGTCGAGGGCCTCGGCGCGCAGCACGTAGTCGCCGGCGGCGGCGAAGGTGGCGGTCGTCGTCGGATTCTGATTCGAAGAGTCGGCGAACTCCTGCACCGGGGCCGAGAACTCGACGGCGCCCGGTCCGCGCAGCACGTGCCAGCGGAGGATCAACGCGGGCCGCGGTCGGCGCGACGCGGCGGCGAGGTTGTCGGACGGCTTCTCGTCGGAGGTCCAGACCGCCAGCTCCAGCGGCGTTCCCACGGTGGCGGTCAGCTCCCGCGCGATCCCGATCGGCGGACCGGTGAACGCCTCGCCGTGCGGCGCGAAACGGACCACCGGCGGGCGGTTGCCGTTGGCGGCGTCCTCGAGCGGCTCGATGACCCACTGCGGGTCGAGGTGCATCGGGATCGACACCGTCTCGCCGTTCGCGGTCAGGTGCCAGATCACCCGGTGGTCCGGGTCGTCGCCCGGAATCCGGATGGTGAAGACGCCCCAGGCGCGGCCCGGCGTGAAGCGCGTCGGCTGTCCCTGGTCCGCCGGCCCCGGCTCGACGTAGTTGTCCGCGCCGACCGGCACGTCGACGATTTCCTCGGTGTTGGCGTTGAAGTAGCCGGCGAGCAGGGTGATGCTGCCGTCCGGGTTCTCGTACCACCCCTCGTAGGCCGGGTAGACCGGCGCCCCGAACTGCTGCAGCGTCCCCGGCACCTGCGCCCCGGCCGCGCCCGCACCGAGCGCCGCCACGAGCAGCGCCCCGACCGCCGCCGTCGATCCTGCCGAACCGTCCCCCCGCATGACGTCGTCCTCCTCGTACGTCAGAGGAGCCGCCCCCGCGACGAGGGCGGCTCCCGGTCACTCTCCAGGAGTCTGCACCGTTGTGCGGCGCGGACCTCCTAGTCGTCGTTCGTGGTCCCCGGCGCCCCGCGTTCGGCGATCGCCGCCGCGAAGTCTTCGTCGTCCAGGTAGGTGACGTTGACCCAGGCGTGGCCCATCTCGTCCACGGTCCGGTCGCCGTAGCCGACCCACTGATTGGGATCGGGGTTGGCCCGGTTCGCCGACGTGTTGTCGTACCACGACTTCAGGTGCAGCACCGTCCCCTTCGGCAGCAGCGGCGCCGCGTGGTCGGCGTACACGTAGTTGAGGTGCCAGTTGAAGTTGAAGTCGCTCACGCGGCTCAGCACCCGGGTGGCGCCGTCGGGGAGGATGGCCGTCATCTGCATCCCCTTGCCCCGCAGGTGCATGTGCGGCTGGTAGTTCTCCACCCGGCCGTTCTGCTTCAGGACGTGGAAGCGCTCGGTCACCGTCACCTGGTTCGGCGGAATGGAGAGGTGGTCGCTGCCCCCCTCGATGGTGCTGAACGCCGAAAGCACCTGCCGGTGCTTCGGCTCCTCCCCCTTCGGGTAGAGGTAGAGGCCGAGCTCCACCGTGTCGGTGATCTCCTCGCCGACCGCGTGGTAGTGGACGTCCCAGACGATGGTGGAGCCGGCCTTGATCAGCTTGCCGCTGTTCGGCCGCATGATCTCGCCCTGCTTGCCGACCGCCCACTCCATCAGCAGGCCCGGACCGACGTCCGACGCGGCGCCGAGATCGTCGTCCTCCTCCTGCTGCAGGCGCGCCAGCGCGTGGTGCGTGATGCGGCGGCCGTCGACCGTCGACGGACGGATCTCGATGGCGCGGATCCAGCGGTCCTCGGTCAGCCCGGTCGGCACCTCGGGCTTCCACCACTGATCCTGCGCGACGGCCGGCATGGTGTACGGCGTCGAGTGGACGACCAGGTCCGGCGGCCCGCCGAACAGGTCGGCGAAGTTCCAGACGTCGTCGTCGGCGAACTCGACCGGCGGCGGCATGTCCGCCGGGTTGCCGCGGGGCGCGCCGCCGTCCACCCAGCGGACGATGGTGTCGAGCTCCTCGTCCGTCAGCGAGCGGTCGTTCTGGAAATCCTGGATGCCGACCGACTTGTCGATGTGCCACGGCGGCATCTGCCGCGTCTCGACGCGCGTCCTGATCGACCGCGCCCACGGACGCGATTCGGCATAGGTCACGAGCGACATCGGCGCGATGTAGCCCGGCCGATGGCACGCCTGGCACTTCTGCTGGAAAATCGGCGCCACGTCCTTCGTGAACGTGGGGGTCGTGTTCTCGGCCCCGGCCGACGCCGCGCCGGGCAGCGCGATCAGCATTGCGGCCAGAGCAGTCAGCAGCAACCTCGTATCGCCTCGCATGAAACGCTCCTTGTTGGTTAAAGCTGCCCGCGCCGGAGCCTCCTGCGGCGCCGGGCGGGAAACGAAAATTATAGCGCCGAACGCCGATGGCGCGATCGGCCGCATCTGCCGGGCAGTCGCGACGCGGCGTCAGCGTTCGGCGATCCGGTAGACCGCGTCGGCGGTGCGGATGATCAGGCTGTCGTCGAGGATCGCCGGGGTCGCCATGGTGAACTCGCCGAGCGGATTCTCGGCCAGGATGCGGAACTCCGGTCCCGCCTCGATGACGTAGGTCGTCCCCTGCTCGCTCAGCGCGAAGATCAGGCCGTTGTAGGCCCAGGGGGACGCGGTGAAGGCCTGACCGACGTCGATCCGCCGCCGCCCGTAGACTTCCTCTCCGGTCCGGGCGTCGTGGCAGGTCATCAGCCCGCGGTCGAGCAGCGTGTAGTAGTAGTCGCCGTGCACGAGGGGCGACGGATGGTAGGAGCCCCCCTGCTCCAGCGACCAGGCCACGTACTCGTTGCCCGTCTCTCCTTCCGCGAGCGAGATGTCGCCGGACGCGCCGGGCCGGACGGCGTAGACCGGACGGAAGTAGTCGGCGATGTAGCCGGACTCCAGATAGAGCAGGCCGTGCGCCGAAATCGGCGTCGGGATCACGATGGACGACATCCCCGCCAGCTCCCACAGCAGCCGGCCGTCGAGGTCGTAGGAACGGATTCGATCCGTTCCGGTGGTCACGATCTCGGTGCGTCCCTCGTGCTCCCAGACGTACGGCGTCGACCAGTTGGACCCCTCGTCGCGATCCGTACGCCACACCTCGGCGCCGGTCTCCGCGCTCAGGGCCGCGATGTAGGACTGCTCCTCGTTGTCGACGACCAGATAGAGGCGGCCGTCGTGCAGCACCGGCGACGACGCCGTGCCCCACCCGTTGCGCGTCGCCGCCGGCGGCAGGTCGCGCGACCAGAGCACGGTCCCGTCGAAACCGAGGGCGTAGAGGCCGACGTTGCCGAAGAGCACGTACAGCCGCTCCCCGTCGGTGACCGGGGTCTCCGAGGCGAAGGTGTTCTTCAGATGGTGCGACGACGCCGGCGTCCCGGTGTGCACCTCCCGGCGCCAGCGCACCTCCCCGGTCTGCAGATCGAGCGCGTAGACCAGCCAGTGGTGGATGTCCACCGGCGCCTCGCGCTCGCCGAACCTGTACCAGCCGCCCTCGGGGGTCTCGACCTCCCCGTCGCTGACGACGGTGGTGAGGAACACGAGTCCGCCGGCGACGATCGGCGAGCTCCATCCGAGCCCCGGCAGCGGCGCGCGCCAGGCGACGTTCTCGGTCATGCTCCAGCGTTCCGGCAGGTCCGGGTTGTCGGCGACCACGCCGGCCGCGTGCGGCCCGCGGAACTGGGCCCATTCCTGCGCCCCGGCCGGCGTGGACCAGACGATCGCCAGCGCGGCCAGGAGCAGCCTCCCCGCCGTTCGGCCCGCGACGCGGCGGTTCGTCCGCTTCCGTTCGGTCATGGAGGTCAGTCCCTTCTGAAGTTCAGCAGGAGGTAGACGGCGAAGGCTCGACGATCTTTCCTGTCCGCCCCGGAGAAGCGGCGGACCGCATCTTCTGTTTCGTCGATATCCTGCATGACGGTCGGCCTGGAAACGAGAAGCAAGGGTCCGGGTCGTAGTCCGCGCGGTGCCGCTTCTTCTGCATGTGCCGTCCTCACGAAATCAGGCGCCTGCACGGTGCAGTTTCCGCTCCATGCGCGGCCATTCGGCCTTCGTGATGAACGACGGGTTGGGGAACTCTTCCACGAAACGTCATTCCTGCCGTCGCCGGAAGATGAACACCTCGTCCGGGGTGGCTGCGAAGACCAGCTCCTCGTTGACCGCGACCAACCCGCCCGGGTCGCCGAGGGTGGACTCGCCAACGAGCACCGGCCGGCCAGGATCGGTCAGATCGAACACCCGCAGGACGCCGCCGCTGGCTGCGTAGATCCGATGACCCCACATCGCGGCGCCGGTGAGGCGGCCGGCGGCGGGGATGGGCGACGTCACGACGGGCGACGTCGGAACGGAGACGTCCACCGCCTGGAGCCCGCCGCGGCCGCTCACGATGGCGACCACCGCAGGCGGCGCGCCGCCGGTGGAGCGCTCGTTCGGCGCGATCACCTGCGTGATCGGGTCGGGGCCGAGCGACAGGCTGCCGATCACGGCCGGCGCGGCGGGAGACGACACGTCGACGAGGATCAACCCGGCCGGTTGATCGGCCACGACGACGAGATGACCGGCCGCGGCGATTCCGCGGGGAAATCCGTCGCTCAGGTACTCGCCGACGCGCTGCAACGCGCCCGTACCGTCGACGACGTCGAAACCGAGCGAGTTGTCGCCGACGACCGCCAGGCCGCCCGATACGGCCACACCGACGGCCTGGCCGCGCGTCGCCGACGTCCCGGTCAGCGCCGGCGACGACGGGGCGGACAGGTCGAGCCGGCGGAGCCCGTCGTGGCTGTTGGCCACGTAGACGACGTCGCCGGCGGCGGCCAGCCCCAGCACCGGCTGCTCGAAATCGTATTCGCCGGCGGGCGCGGGGGATTCGGGACGCGACACGTCGACCACGCGCACGCTCGATCCGATCCCGATGACGAGATGGCCGTCACCGGCCGCCAGCGCGGTCGCCGGACCAGGCAGGGAAACGGCCCCGACCCCGGCCGGCGAGGGCGGCTGCGCCTCGACCCCGCCGGCGCCGGACGCCGTCGCCAGGCCGGCCGCCAACGCCGCGACGAGCACGCGGGGATCTGTTCGCATGGGTGCTCAGGAGCGCCGCGGGACCCGCAGCAGCCGCTGCTCGTTCGCCTCGGCTCGCAACGCCTCGACGTCGTTCGCCGTCAACGGGAACCGGTCGTAGTCGCGCAGGGGGCGCTCGGTGTCGAACCGCCGCTTGTAGGCGGCGATCCAGTCGCCGGCCAGCTCCCGCTGAGCCGTTGCCAGGTCCAACGCCCCCTGACAGACGAGACGCTGCAGGTGGCGCTCCAGCTCGTCCTTGACGTAGGCGTTCCAGGCGACGGCCCGATACGGCTGCGGCCAGAGGTTGCCCGCGTCCGAGGCGCCGCCCAGCTCGGGGGTGACGAGGAAGTCCAGCTCGTAGTCCGCGGCGTGACGATAGTCCACCCCGTACGCCTCGAACACCTGCCGCGGCACCTGCGACGCGACGATCGCGCTGCCCGGGTCCACGCCGCCGCAGACGTCGCCGACCGCCACGGATCTGACGCTGCCCGGAGTGAGCTCGGGTTTGGGCAACAGCAGACCGTCCAGCCTCGTCATCGCTTCTTCGGACCCCGGTGCGCCCGACAGTGGGGGCGACGGTGTCCAATCGACAACCGAACCGGACAGAACCGCCACCGCGAGGACGGCCGTGGCGGCGGCGGCGCGCGGCCGCCACGCGGCCGAAGCCGGCGCCGTGCGCGCTTCCAGCGCGGCGCGCAGCCGGACGCGCGCGACGTGCACGGGCGCCATCGCGACCGGTCTCTCGCGGCAGGCGTGTCCCACCTCGCTCGACACCGCGTCGAGATCCGCCTGCCGCCGGGCGCACCGCGGGCACTCGGCGAGGTGCGCCCGGGCTCTCGACCCGCGACGCGCGGAGAGGGCGCCGTCCTCGCCCAGGATCAGCAGCTCGCCGTCGGACAGGTGCCTGACCTTGCGCCACATGGCATTCACCTCTCGTCGGCGCGGCGCAGCCGCGCCAGTGCGCGCGCCAGCGTGTTGGCGACGCTGCCCAGCGAAATGCCGAGCACGCGCGCGATCTCGCGGTACCGCAGCCCCTCGGCCCGGAGCTGCAGACAGCGCCGGTCGCGCGCCGGGAGCGCGTCCACGACGGCCAGGAGCCGCGCCTGCCGCTGATCGCTCACGTAACGGTCCTCGGGCGTGGGCGTCACGTCGAACATGGAGCGGGGTTCGAGCAGCGCCCGCAGACGCCGCCGCCGCGCCTCCCGCGCCCGGTGTCCGATGGCCAAGTTGTGGGCCACCCGGAAGATCCAGCCGCGGAGGTTGGACCGGTCCCGGCCGCGCGCCACGTGATCGAACAGCGCGAGAAAGACCTCCTGGACGACGTCGTCGGCGTCCCGGTCGGTCACCCCCAATGCGCGCACGTAGCGCTGCACCCCGCCGCGATGCGCGTCGAACAGCAGCAGCACGATTCGCCGGGCCGCGGCCAGCGTCGCCGGAGCGACCGCCTCGTCGACGCCGAGGGGCAGATCGAGCGTGTCGTGACCCGCTGGCGCCATGCGTTTCTCGCGAGGCAGTCTACACCTGACGCGCGAGCGCGGTCGAAGCGGCCGGCCGGCGCCGGACGATTCCGCATGAACGGAACGGCGCCCGGGGGAATGTACCAGCATGAATCTGCCGCCAACGGACCGTACGCCCGCTCTCCGGTCGGCTGCGCGACGAGGTCGCGCAGCCGGGATCGCCCGCCGTCGATTCGCCGTCGTCGGCGCGACCGTCCTGTGCCTCGGCGCCGCGTTGCCGGCCGCGGCGCAGAACGCGGGGCTGACCGGCACGGTCACCGACGCGCAGGGGGCCGCGGCGCCCGGCGTGACGGTTGCCGCGCACCCGCCGCTCGGGCTCCCGATCGACGTGACGACCGACGCGACCGGCCGCTACACGCTGGCCCTTGCGCCCGGGACCTACACCGTCACCTTCGCCCTGAGCGGGTTCGAGACGCAGCGCAGGGAGGGCGTACAGGTGACCGCCGGCGAAACGCGCGTCCTCGACGCGATGCTGCCGCTGGCCGCGATCGCCGAGCAGGTCGAGGTGGTCGGAGTCACCCCCCTGCCGGGGGCGGGGATCAGCCGCGACCGCTTGGCGGCGGCGGTCGCGTTGATCGACGGCGACGAGCTGGCCGCCCGCGGCGCCGCCTCGATGGCCGACGTGCTGAACGAGCGCCTCGGGGCGGTGACCCTCGAAGGAACGACCACCAACCTCTTCCAGCCGACGCTCCGCTTCCGCGGGTTCACCGCGTCGCCGCTCCTCGGCCTGCCGCAGGGCATCGCCGTGTATCAGAACGGCGTCCGCATCAACGAGCCGTTCGGCGACACCGTGCAGTTCGACCTCATGCCGCAGTTCGCCGTCGACCGCGTGCAGCTCGCCGCCGGCGCCGACCCGACCTACGGCCTGAACGCCCTCGGCGGCGCGCTCGCCCTCGGACTCAAGAACGGGTTCGACAACCGCGGCTTCCGCGCGGAGTTCTCCGGCGGTGCGTTCGGCCGGCGGTCGGCCACCGCCGAGTACGGCGCCGGCAACGGACGGTGGGCCTTCTACGCGGGCGCGACGCACTTCACGGAAGACGGCTGGCGCGTCGAGTCCCCCTCGGAGGTCACGCAGGCCTTCGCGGACGTCGGATACCGGTCCGGGGGGGTGGACGCCGGCTTCAGCGTCACCTACGCCGACACCTTCCTGACCGGAAACGCGCCGGCCCCGGTGGAGCTGCTCGACGTCGACCCGTCGGCGGTGTTCACGTTCCCGGACCGGACCCGGAACCGGCTGGGCTTCGTGCAGGGCCGCGCCAACGCCGCCGCCTCCGACACGTGGTCGGTCCAGGTCACCGGCTACTACCGCGACCTCGACCGGCGCACCCTGAACGGCGACGAGGCCGAGTTCGGCGTCTGCGACGACGACGCGCTGCCTCCGGGGGCGCCGGCGGAAACGCTGTGCTTCGGCGCGGACGATGACGATGACGACGGCGACCATGACGACGACGGTCACGATGATGACGATGATCCTCACCACGCGGACGATGACGATGACGACGGCGACCATGACGACGATGGAACGACGCCGCTGGTCGACCTCGTGTCCGGGCGTTTCATCACCAGCCTGGACGCCGCCGGCGACGGCGCCTACAACCGCACCACGACGCTGGCGCAGGGATACGGGGCCGCGCTGCAGGCGACCGCGACGACCACCGTCGGCGCACGCGAAAGCGTCTTCGTGGCCGGCGTCTCGGCCGATCTGGCCGACGTCGCCTTCGAGTCGAGCAGCGAGGCGGGCACGCTGACGGCAGAGCGGGGGGTCTCGGGGTCGGGTCTGCTGACCAGCCTCCACGGCCTGGGCGGCGACGACCTGTTCAACACGTCCCTCGAAACGGCGAACCGCGCCTTCGGGCTGTACTTCAGCGAGACCCTGTCGTTGACGGACCGCGCGCACCTGACGGTTTCCGGCCGCTACAACCGCGCCGGCATCGACATCGCGGACCGGATCGGCACGGCGCTCGACGGCGCGCACACGTTCGCGCGTTTCAACCCGGCGGTCGGCGCCGTCTACCAGGCGGACGAGAGCACGTCGTTCTTCGCGCGGTACTCCGAGTCGAACCGCGCTCCGACGGCGGCCGAGCTGAGCTGCGCGGACCCGGCGGAGCCGTGCCGCGTGCCCAACGCGTTCGTCTCCGACCCGCCGCTCGAGCAGGCCGTCGCCCGGTCGTTCGACGTGGGAGTCCGGGGTCGCTGGGACGCCGGAGCGGGACGGGGCGCATGGTCGGTCTCCGCCTATCGCACCCTTATCGACGACGACATCCTCTTCGTGGCGTCGCCCGCGCTGATCGGCACCGGTTACTTCCGGAACGCGGGCGCCACGGCCCGCTCCGGACTCGACGTCGAGTTGAACGGGCGCGTCGCCCGCACGGCCTGGTACCTCGGCTACGGGCTGGTCGACGCCACGTTCGAGTCCGCGCTCCTGCTGCCCGGCGACGAGGAGGTCAACGACGCGGCCACGGACGAGGGAGTCGCGGTCGCGGCCGGCGACCGCCTGCCCGGCATCCCGCGCCACAGCCTCAAGGCGGGGGTGCGGCAGGACCTCACCGACGCCTGGGACCTCGCTCTGGAAGCGATCGTCGCGTCGAGCCGGTTCTTCGTCGGCGACGAGGGCAACGATCAGCTCCCGCTCGACGGCTACGGGGTGGTCAATCTGCGGTCGTCGTATCGCTTCGACAACGGGGTCGAGCTGTTCGCGCGGGTGGAGAACCTGCTCGACGCGCGCTACGCGACGAGCGGCGTGCTGGCCGAGCTCGAGGTCTTCCTGCGCGAGGCGCCGGACGCCGGCGATCCGCGGTTCATCGGACCGGGCATGCCGCGCAGCGCGTTCGGGGGGGTGCGGGTGCGGTTCTAGCCCGTCAATCGTCGCCGCCGGCTCCGCTTGTCGCCCAACCAACCCTCACCAGAAGTCTGCACCGTTCTACGGCGCAGACTTCTGGCCGCCGCCGTCCCGGAGCAGAGTCGCGAGCTTCTCCGGAGCGATGTTGCCGCCGCTGAGCACGGCGACGGTGTCGCCGTCCCCGCCTTCGTCCGAACGCCCGGAGAAGAGCACCGCCGCGACGGTGGCGGCGCCGCTCGGCTCCACGACGAGCTTCGCCCGCGCCGCCAGCCAGCGGACGGCGTCCGCGATCGCCCGGTCCTCGACCGTCACGACGTCGTCGACGAGCGCCGCGACGTGGGCGAACGTCAGGTCGCCGGGGCGCACCGGCAGCAGGCCGTCGGCGATGCTCTCCACGGTGTCGAGCGTCACCGGCGCCCCCGCCGCGACCGACCGGGCCATGGCCGCCGCGCCGACCGGCTCGACGCCGACGATCCGGGCCGCCGGCCGCTGCGGCTTGACCGCGGCGGCCACCCCCGCGACGAGCCCGCCGCCGCCGATCGGCACGTAGACGGTGTCGACGGAGGGCTGATCCTCCAGGATCTCGCGGCCCACCGTCCCCTGCCCGGCGATGATCTCCGGATGGTCGAACGGCGGCACCATGGTCAGCCCGCGTTCCGCCGCCACCGCCTCGGCCCGCCGCCGGCGCTGGACGGAAGTGGTGCCTTCGAAGAAGACCTCCGCGCCGTACGACCGGGTCCCCTCGACCTTGACGGCCGGCGCCGTCTCCGGCATCACGACCACCGCGGGCAGGCCGATCTCCCGCGCCGCGCAGGCCACCGCCTGCGCGTGGTTGCCCGACGAGTAGGTGATGACGCCGCGGACGTCCGGATCGGACGCGATCTGCTTGACGAGATTGCAGGCGCCGCGGATCTTGAAGGCGCCCGCCAGTTGCAGGTTCTCGCACTTGAGCCGGAGCGAGCGGCCCGCGGCGTCCGAGGCGTCGACGAGCGGTGTACGGCGGACCGTTCCCCGGATCCGCTCCGCGGCCGCCGCTATGGCGGCCGGCTGGACCAGGCCGCTCATGGGCCGCCCGCCCCCCGGCGCGGACCGTATACTGACCCGCGTGGTCCGGCTGACCTCCCCCGCGGCCGTACGTGCGGCACTCCTGCCGTTCGTGCTCTCATCGCTGCCTGCAACCTCTCTACCGGCGCGGGCGCAGCCGCCGGAGGAACCGATCGGCGGCTACGTGGTCGATCTGCGCGGCACGTTCATTCCGTTCAGTCGGATCCCCCCCGCGCTCGCCGGGAACCGCGACCTGCCCCCCCTCGACACCCCCGGGGGCGGCTTCGGCTACGACGTTGGCGGACACGTCTACTTCTTCCGGCTGCGGGGGATCACCTTCGGCGTGGGCGGGAGCTACCACGCCTCCCGCGCCGATCGACGGCCCGGCGAGTTCTCGGTCGACCCCGACGGCCCGACGCTGCGCAAGCGCTTCTCCGCGCTTTCGTCCCAGCTCTCCTTCAACTTCGGCCACCGCAACGGCTGGAGCTACCTGAGCGGCGGACTCGGGTCGTCGCGCCTGTCGCTCTTTCCGCTGAACGCCGAGGAACCGGCTCAACGCTCCGCGAACACGCTCAACTACGGCGGCGGCATGCGCTGGTTCCTCGACGCGCGCGTCGCGTTCACCGTGGACGTCCGCCTCTACGCCATCAGCCCGCTGCCGGAGCTGCACGGCGCTCCCGGATCGCCGCGCATGACGCAGGCGGCCGTCAACGTCGGCGCCTCGTTCCGTTAGCCGTCGATCGTCGCCTGCGGCTCCGCTTGCCGCCCAATCGACCCGCGCCGGGAGTCCGCACCGTTTACGGCGCGGACTCCCGGCGACCATAATCCGGTATGCGTCGCGACACGTTACTCGATTTCTTCGACGACCGCATCCGGTCGGACCGGCCGTTCCTGGTCTACGACGGGGGCTACCGCACCCGGACCTGGTCGTATGCGGAGATCCGCGCCGCCGCCAGGGGCTTCGCCGCACGCCTTCGCAGGCATGGTCTCGCTCCCGGCGACCGCGTGGTGCTGTGGGGCGAGAACCGCGCCGAGTGGATCGTCGCCTTCTGGGGCTGCCTGCTCGCCCGCGCCGTCGCCGTCCCGATCGACCTGCGCGCGTCGTCCGCGCTCGTCGACCGCGTCGTGCGGATCGTGTCGGCGCGGCTCGTCGTGGCGGGCCGCGACGTCCGCGCCCCGGCGCCGGACGGCGTGGAGACCTGGACGCTCGACGAGCTGCTCGCGGACACCGCGGCAGCCGACACTCCCGCGCCCGAGACGCCCGTCCCCGACTTCCCCGGCGCCGCGCCGGATCCGGCCGCCGCGGACGGCCCGCGCCGCGGCGACCTGGCCGAGATCATCTTCACGTCGGGAGCCACCGCCGAACCCAGGGGCGTCCGGATCACGCACGCGAACGTGCTGGCGAACATCGTGCCGGTGGAGCGCGAGATCCGGAAGTACGCACGGTACGGACGCCCCTTCTTCCCGCTCCGCTTCCTGAACCTGCTGCCGCTCAGTCACATGTTCGGCCAGGCCATGGCGACTTTCATACCGCCGATGCTGGAGGGGGTGACCGTCTTCATGCGCGGCTACGACCCGGCGGAAATCGTCCGCCGGATCCGGACCCGCCGGGTGTCGGTGCTCGTCTGCGTCCCGAAGATCCTCGACGTGCTGCGCGCCTACGTCGTGCAGCTCGCGCCCGAAGCGGCCGCGCCCCTCGACCGGCCGGAGCACGTCGCGCGGCGCTGGTGGCGCTACCGCCGCGTCCACCGGCTGTTCGGCTACAAGTTCTGGTCGTTCGTCGTCGGCGCGGCGCCGCTCGATCCGGAGCTGGAGGCGTTCTGGTCGCGACTCGGGTTCCTGGTCGTTCAGGGCTACGGCCTGACCGAGACGGCGCCGATCGTCACCCTCAACCACCCGTTCCGGACCCGGCGCGGGTCGGTGGGCCGGCCCATCGCCGGCATCGAGGTCGCGATCGCCGACGACGGCGAGATTCTCGTGCGCGGCGCCAACGTCACCGGCGGGTACTACGACGCCCCCGACGCGACGGCCGCCGCGTTCCGGGACGGCTGGTTCCATACCGGGGACGTCGGCGCCCTCGACGCGGACGGCCGGTTGACCGTCCATGGGCGCAAGAAGGAGATGATCGTCACGCCGGACGGCGTGAACGTCTTCCCGGACGACGTCGAGCGGGCGGTTCTCGGGAGCGCCGGCGTGCGGGATGCGGCGGTGGTCGCCGGCGGGGCGGCGGGGCGCGAGCACGTGCACGCGGTGCTGCTGCTCGATCCGCGGGCCGATCCCGAAGCGGTCGTGCGGGACGCCAACGCGCGGCTGGAGGAGCATCAGCGCATCCGCGCGTTCTCGGTCTGGCCCGGTCCGGCCCTGCCCCGGACCGACGGCACGCAGAAGCTGAAGCGCCGCGAATTGAAGCGCTGGGTGGATGGCGACGCCACGGCGGCGGCGGACGCCGGCGCCGCTGCCGACGGGGAATCCGTCGAGGAGGTGCTGTCCCGCTTCGCGCACGGCCGCACGATCACCGGCGCCACCACCTTCGAAGAGCTCGGGCTCGGCTCCCTGGAGCGCATCGAGCTGGCCCTGGCGCTGGAACGGCAGTTCGACTGCACGATCGACGAGACCGCCCTGGCGCAGGCCGCGACGGTGGACGACCTCCGGGCGCGGCTGGCCGGCGGTCCGCGCGGGCCGGCGACCGCCGCGGCGGCGACGTCGCTCCCTGCCGCCGGCCCGGACGCCGCGCTCGCGTTTCCCACCTGGAGTCAGCGTCTCGTCGCGCGCGCCGTCCGCCGCGCGGCGCAGGCGGCGTTCCTGCTGCCGCTCACCCGGGTCTTCGCCCGGATCCGGGTCGAGGGTCTGGAGCGGCTCGCCCGCGCGCGCGACCCCGTGCTCTACGCCGCCAACCACCAGAGCGTGATGGACGGTCCCGTCATCCTGGCCGCGCTGCCGCCGGCGCGGCGCTACCGGGTCGCCACCGTGGCGGCCCGCGAGTGGTTCGCCCCGCACTTTCACCCGGAGCGCCACCCGCTGCGGCGGCGGATCGCCACCGGCCTCGCGTACTATCTCGGCGTCCTCTGCTTCAACGTGGCGCCGCTGCCGCAGCGCGAGGCGGGCGCGCGCGAGGCGCTGCGGCACCTCGGCACCCTGCTCGGACAGGGCTCGTCGGTGCTGATCTTCCCCGAGGGCAGGCGCCGCGAAACGGGACGGATCGACACGTTCCAGCCGGGCGTCGGCATGCTGGCCTCGCGGATGCAGGCGCCGGTGGTGCCGGTACGCATCGACGGCGTCGACCGGATTCTGCCGGTGGGCGCCCGCCGGGCGAGACCGGGCCGGGTGCGGGTCGCGTTCGGCGATCCCATCCACGTCGAGGGCGACGACTTCGCGGCCATCGCGCGCCGGATCGAGGAAGCCGTCAGGGCGTTGTAAGCTCCGCTGCCGGCGGACGGGCGCCTGCTCCTATATAATCTTCCCGCTTCAGGAAACCGACGTGGCGAAGGACGACCTCATCGACGTGCAGGGTACGATCGTGGCGGTGCACAGCGGCGGCCTCTACCGCGTGCAGTGCGACTCCGGACACGAGGTCCTGGCCCAGTTGAGCGGTCGGATGCGCCGGTTCCGCATCAAGGTCGTCCCCGGCGACCGGGTCACCGTCGGCGTTTCCCCGTACGACCCGGCCCGCGGGATCATCACCTTCCGCGCACGCTGAGCCGGACGTCTCCGGCGGCTGCGTTCGACGGACGGCAGGCCGAACGTGATCGTCAGGAGTCGACAGCAGCCGCGGTAGAAACGTGAGGTCCGGGCCACGGCGGTTCCGTCTGCAGGTGTTCCCTTGCCAAGCCATTCTGCACCGCGTTTCGAGCGTTCCACCCCGTCCGCTCCGCCGTCGCCCGCCGGCGGCCCGTTGATGAAGCCGCCCGCGCCGGAGGCGCCGGACATGGCGGTCGGTCCGACCATTAAGGTCGGGCTGGCGGTGATCGTGGCGTTCATCGGCGGCTTCGGCGTCTGGGGGTCGCTGGTCCCGCTGTCCAGCGGCGCGATCGCCCCCGGGGTCATCGGCGTCAGCAGCGAACGCAGGACGGTGGATCACCTCGAAGGGGGCATCGTCGAGGAGATCCGGGTGGTCGACGGCGACCTCGTCGCGGCCGGGCAGACGCTCATCGTGCTCGACGACACCCGGCCGCGCGCCGCGCTGGACCTGCTGGAGGCCCAGTGGCGTTCGGCCGAGGCGCTGAACGCGCGGCTGGAGGCCGAGCGCGACGGGTTGACCGCCGTCCGGTGGCCGCCGGCGCTGCTGGCGTCGGTCGTACTGCACCCCCGAGGCGGGCGAGGTGCTCGCCACCCAGGAGCGGATCTTCGAGTCGCGCGCGGTCCAGTTGGCCAACCAGATCGCCATCCAGGAGCGCCGGATCGAGCAGTTGCGCGAGCGCGGGGCGGGGCTGCGCGAGGAGGCCGCCGCGCTCGACGACCAGGTCGCCCTGCTCGACGAGGGGCTGTTCGACATCGAACGCAACGTGCTCCTCGGCCTGGAGTCGAAGCATCAGCGGCTGCTGAACCTGAAGCGGGACCGCGCGCGGGCCAACGGCGACCGCGCGCGCACGCGGTCGGAGATTGTGCGCATCGAACTCACCGTCACCGAGACGGAGTTGTGGATCGCCGATCTCCGCAACGGCAGGCTGGAAGAGGTGGCGGCGGAGCTGCGCGAGGTGGAGACGGAGCTCTCGGACCTGCGCGAGCAGGTGGAGGCGGCCCGCGACGTAGTGGCGCGCACCCGCATCGTCGCCCCGGTGACGGGGGCGGTGATGGGCCTGCGCGTCTTCACGCGGGGCGGCGTGGTCGAGCCGGGCGAGACGCTGATGGAGATCGTGCCGGTCGACGATCGGCTGATCGTCGAGGCGCGCGTCACGCCGAACGACATCGATTCGGTCGTCGTGGGGCTGCCGGCGCAGGTGCGGCTGCCGGCGTTCTCGCAGCTCGGGGCGCCGCGCCTGACCGGCGAAGTGATCCGGGTTTCGGCCGACCGCTTCGCCAACGAGCGGATGGCCTGGTACGAGGCGCGCATCGCGCTCGACCCGGACCAGCCCGGCCTCGCGGACCTGCTGCTCACCCCCGGCATGCAGGCCGACGTGCTGATCGTCACCGGCGCGCGCACCCTGCTCGACTATCTGCTGACGCCCATCGCGGAGAGCCTCGGGCGCGCGCTGCGCGAGCAGTGAACGCGCGGCACGGACTCCTAGCGCGCGCCGGTCGGGAACGCGATCGTCCCCAGCATCACGCCGAGCGTGCGGGGGTCGCCGTTGCGCCGTTCCCGCGGCGGCCAGGGCGGGTCGACGAGCAGATCGATCCGCCAGCGTGCGCGGGTCGCCCGCGGCCCGGCCAGCGGGACGGCGACGTCGACCCAGTCCGGACCGAACAGCGGGACGCGCATGACCCGCTGGCCGTCTATCGCGACGTCGACGGCGACGCGCCGCGGGGATCCGCTGCGCAGCGGGATGCGCGCCTCCAGCGCGTCGCCCGGCGCGAAGAACGCGGCCCGCGGGCCGGTCCAGCGGTAGGGCCGGCCGCCGGACGGCTCCCGCTCCAGGCCGTGGGCCCCCGCGATGCCGTCGAGGCCGGTGCGGGCGGTGTCGCGCAGCGCCGCCTGCGCGGCGGCGTCGATCCGGCCGGGGAGGGTGATCAGGAGGACGAGCAGGGGGACGAGCGTCCAGCCGGCGGCGGCGCCGGTCGGCCGTGGGCACCGACGCCCGGCGATCGCCAGCGCGACGCCGGCGACGATCCAGAACGGGTAGGCGGTCTCGCCGAGCAGCAGGGGATGACCCGTGACGCTGGCCGCCAGGAATGCGGCCGTCCCGGCGGCCGAGCCGGCCAGCAGCACGTCGAGTCGCGGGCCGGCCCGCAACGCGCGCCACAGGCTCCACGCGATGGCGGCCAGCAGTCCGAGGAACGCGGCAAGTCCGGCGGCGCCCAATTCCGCGGCGATCTGCAGGTAGTTGTTGTGGGCGTTTTCGCCGTGCGGGTAGAACCCGAGCAGCCACGGCGACATGAAGCGGGCGGACAGACCGTGGTAGCGGCCCGCGCCGACGCCGAACAGGGGTGACGTGGCCCAGATGCGGAGGCCGGTCTCCGCGAACTCGATCCGGAGCCGGACGTGCTGCGCCGTCGTCGCGTACAGGCCGCCGGCGAGGGCGCCGTCACCTGCCGCGACCCGCTCGAACACGCCGGTCCGTTGGGAGTACACCCTCACGATCACGGCCGGCGCCAGGACCGCCGCGATCACCGCCCCGCCGATGACGGCCCGTCGCCAGCGCGCCGTCAGCCTGCGGTTCAGCAGCCAGAGCGTGCCCGCCGCGAGCGCCGTCAGCGCCGCGACCCCCAGTTGGGCGTGCGAGCCGACGATCCAGACCGTTACGCCGGTCGCCAGCGTCGCCGCACCGTACAGCCACGCCCGCCGCCGACCGGCGGCCAGGCCGACGCCCACACACGTCGCCATCAGGAAGTGCTCCCCCGTCACCCGCAGGTTCGCCATGCCGGCGTGCAGGGTGAGCCGGCCGCCGGCCAGCTCCCGGAGCAGCATCCGCGCAGGTTCTTCCGTCGCCAGAATCGCGTTCGCCCCGACACTCAGGTTGACGGTTGCCGCGGCCGCCGCGCCGGCCAGCGAGGCGCCGGCGAGGCGCCGTGGCAGGCCCGCGTCGCGCCGGCTCCAGGCGACGACGACCAGCAGCAGCCCGACGCCTTCCGCCAGCCGCGCGGCGTCCGCGAGCCCGGGCGCCACCGCGGCCGTGCCGTACAGATAGTCGGTGGAAAGCTGGCGCGCCGCGTCCGTGACCAGCCGCCACGCGCCGGCCAAGCCGGCCTGCGCCGGGGCCAGATCCACGACCACCGACGCCGCGGCCACGGCCACGACCGCGGCGGCGGCCGGCCCGACGCCGGCCGGCAGGGCCGGTCCGACCGCGCCGGCCCGCGGGCGGAACGGCAGGCGGAGACACGTCCCGGCCAGCACCGCCAGCACGAGCGCCTCGGCCAGGCGCAGCGGTTCCAGGTCGGCCGTCCGGGTGATCCACCACGAGAGCGGGATCAGCACCGCGGCGACGACCAGCCCGAGCGCAGGGCGGGCGATGGAGAGCGCGAGCAGCAGCCCCAGGCCGAGCGGCACGGCGAGCGGCGTGCGATCGACCGCGGCGGCCGGCAGCAGCAGCACGATCGCGACCGCCGCGGCGCCGAGTGGGAGGAACGCGCGCGCCGCGGCGCCGATCGGGACCGGGGCGCGAGCCGCGGCGAGTGGAAGGAACGCGCGCGCCGCCGCCGCGGCCTGCAGCAGAAGCCGCGAGCCCGGGACGGAATCAGGGGCGCCTGGCGACCGCCGCATAGTCCTGCTCGGCGAAGATCAGGCCGTTCAGTCGATCGACGTGCTGGTTGAACGCCTCGGCCAGCGCGCGGACGGCGGCGCCCGCCGGCGTGTCAGCCGGCCCCGCGTCGACCGCCGCGCGCTGGAGCTTCGCCGCGTCGGGCACCGGCGCCCGGTACGCGATTTCGACGTCGACGAAGCCGGCGGCCCGCAGGAAGTAGCTCAACGTGTCGGGGTGCAACGGGTGCCGGTGCGTGACGTCGCGGACGAAGGCGCTGAAGAACGCCGTCCACGAGGCCGGGTTGATCGTCTCCAGCACGACGCGGGCGCCGGGGCGGAGGACGCGCTGGGCCTCGGCGAGCACCCGGGTCAGGTACTCGGCTTCGAGGTGCTCGACCACCTGGGCCGAGAACAGGCCGCCGAGCGACTCGTCCGCCAGCCCGCCCAGGTACTCCAGCGCGTCGCCGCGGACCGCGTCGAGATCCTGCTCCCGGCAGCGCTCGACCACTTCCGCGTTGGCGTCGAGTCCGCGGGCGGTGACGCCCTGTTCGCGCAGCAGGGCCAGGAACTCGCCCCGGCCGCAGCCGAGGTCCAGCACGTCCGACGCCCCCTCGAAGTACGCCAGGTACTCGCGCTGCCGCGCCGCGATCTCCTCGCGCGACCCGCGGAATGCGTCCTCGAAGCAGAGGTACTTGTACGCCTCGAGATCCGCCGCCGGCCGGGGCCGGCCGGCGGCCTGCGGCGCGGCCGGGGCGGCCGCCGCCTCGCGCCGCCGCTCGATCTCGCGCTTCATCGTATGCGTGGCGGCGGTGACGAGCGCCACCGACTGGCCCAGGCCATCCACCCGGTCTCGGACCTCGATGGTCTCGCGCCGCGCCTGACCGGCCTCGTAGCGGTTGCGGGTATCCACGTACGGCGGGATCCGCCGGAGGCAATGCAGGAGCTGCCCCTGAAAGACGGCGAGTGCCTCCGCGTTCCGGGCGAGTGCCTCCGCGTTCCGATTGAGGTGCTGGACGAGCAACCCGTTGAAGTCTTGCTGGCGTTGCAGGATCGGTCGGAGGATCCGCAACGCCAGCCCCCGCAGCCGGCGGCGCCAGCCGGTTCCCAGGTCGAGCGTCCCGTCCGGCGTCAGGCGCCAGCTCTCGTTGAGCGGCGGCAGTCGCCGAGCGTCGAAGCCGGCCGTCGGCCGGGGCAGCTCGGGCCGCGGCGCGACGGCCGCGTCGAGCGCCTTCAGCGCGTCGTCGTACAGCCGGTCGGCCTCCGCGCGTTCGTGCGCGAGGCGCTCGAGCGCCTCGTCGTGATCGGGCATCGAAGCGTGTCGCGTTTCCCGGCCGGAATCGTTCGCGCCGCCATGCCGGCCGCCGCGTATTCTACCCGTCCTGCCCGCCCGCCTGATCCGCGAGGCGCACGCCGGAATCGGTCAGCGCATCGGCCGGGTGGAAGACCGCATCGCCGGGTGGAAGACCGCGTCGGATCCCTCGGGCGCGACGTGTCGTCCATCGCGCGCGACGTGTCGTTTCGGGCCGGCCGGCAGGCCGGACGGGACCGCCGCGGGTAGAAGCCGCCAGGTCGCTGGGTAGAACGTGAGGCAGCCGCGCGCACCGCGTCGGCGCAGAGCCGGAATCTGATAGTATCCGCTGCCGTGCCCGCCCCGCTCGGCGATTCCCTCGCGGCGGACCCGCCGTCGCAGCCGGCATGCCGGCCCCTGGAGCCGCCGCTGCCGTATCCCGCCGCGGGCGGCGCGGCGCAGCCGTCGACGCTCGCCGCCCGCGACCTCCTGGAGGGGCTGCGCGGCTGGGAGTTCTGGACCGCGATGGGGCTGCAGGGCGTCCGCCGCGCCTACCGCCGGTCGGTGCTCGGCCCCCTGTGGCTGACGATCTCGCTCGCCGTCACCGTCACCGCCCTGAGCCTGCTGTACGGGCAGTTGCTCGGCGTGCCGCTCGAGCGCTTCGCGCCCCACGTGGCGCTGGGGTTCATCGCCTGGCAGTTCCTCTCCGGCGCCGTCACCGGGAGCTGTCAGGTGTTCGTCCGGCGCCGGGCGTGGATCCTGAACGCCCGCCGGCCGCTGGCCGTCTTCGTCTTCGAGGACGTCTGGGAGAACTTCCTGACCATGGCGCACAACGCGCCGGTGTACGTCGCGGTCGCCGTCGTCTTCCAGGTCGCGGCCGGCCCCGCGGCCCTGCAGGTGGCGCCGGGACTGGCCCTCGTGGCGGTCAACGCGGTCTGGGTCGGCCTGCTGCTCGGCACGGTCTGCGCGCGGTTCCGCGACGTGGCGCCGATCGTCGGCAGCGTCATGCGCGTCGCCTTCTTCGTCACCCCGGTGATCTGGATGCCCGAGCTGCTGGGCCCGCGGGCGCACCTGGCGTTGTACAATCCCTTCACGTATTTCGTGGAGTTGATTCGCGCGCCGCTGCTCGGGCGGACGCTGCCGGCGGCCACCTGGATGCTGGTGCTGGCGGTGACGGCCGTCGGCTGGGCGGCCGCGTGGCTCGTGTTCGTGCGGTACCGCAGCCGCGTTCCCTACTGGCTCTGACCGACCGACTGCATCTGTCCATGCTGGCCGTCGATCTCGACGACGTCTCGATCGACTTCCCCGTCTACGGTGCGGAGAGCCGCTCCCTGAAGAAGCGGATGCTCGGCCGCCGCATCGGCTCGCGGGTCGCCTTCGGCACGCGCCGCGTGGTCCTGATCCAGGCGTTGCGCCGCGTCTCGCTGCGGATCCGGCGGGGGGAGCGGGTGGGCCTGATCGGCCCGAACGGCGCCGGCAAGTCGACCCTGCTGCGCACGATGGCGGGCGTCTACGAGCCGACGCGCGGCCGCGTGCAGGTCGCCGGCCGGGTCACCACGCTGTTCAGCCTGAACCTCGGCCTCGACGACGCCGCCACGGGGATGGAGAACGTCGTGCTCTGCGGGCTCGCGGCCGGCCTGCCGCGGCGCTGGCTCGAGCGCCAGGCGGCGGAGATCGCCGAGTTCACCGAGCTGGGCGACTACCTCCACCTGCCGCTGTTCTGCTATTCGGCGGGGATGAAGGCGCGCCTCGCGTTCGCCCTGTCGACGGCCGTGCAGCCGGAGATCCTGCTGATGGACGAGTGGATCAGCGTCGGGGACGCCGCCTTTCTTGAGAAGGTGCAGGCGCGGCTCCACGCGCTGCTCGACGACGTCGGGATCCTGGTGCTGGCCTCGCACAACGAGCGCCTGCTGCGCCGAGTCTGCAACCGGATCGTGCGGCTGGAGAACGGACGCGTGAACGCCGATGGCAGGATCCGGGCGGCGCCGGCGGCGTCCCGGATTGCGCCGGCGGCGTCCTGAAGCGGGGCAGCGGATGGAAGCGGAACGACCGAACCCCCTGCGCCGGGCCCTGGCCGCGTGCCGCCGGGTCTGGATCGGCGTGGCGGCGTTCAGCGCCTGCGTGAACCTGCTGATGCTGACCGTGCCGATGTACATGATGCAGGTCTACGACCGGGTGCTGCCGACGAGCAACGTCGACACCCTGCTGGCCCTGAGCGCGATGGTCGTCGTCGCGCTGGCCATCTTCGGCCTGCTCGACGCCGTGCGCCAGCGGGTGCTGGCGCGCGTCGGCGCCTGGCTCGACCGCGAGCTCGGCGGTCCCGTCCTGGCCGGGGCGGTGGCGGACGCGCGGCGCGTGGGCGGCGGCGTGTCGGCGCAGGGGCTGCGCGACCTGGCGACGGTGCGCGGGTACCTGGGCGGCGCCGGCGTCATGCCGCTGTTCGACGCGCCGTGGTCGCCGGTGTTCCTCGCCGTCGTCTTCGTCATCCACCCGGTGCTCGGCTGGATCGGCCTGGGCGGCATGCTGGCGCTGTTCGGCTGCGCGGTGCTGAACGACCTGGCGACCCGCAAGAAGGTGGTGGAGGCCAACGGCGCGTCGGTGCGCGCCCTGAACGCGGCCGACGCCGCCATCCGCAACGCCGACGCCATCACCGCCATGGGGATGCTGCCCGCGCTGGCGCGGCGCTGGCGGACGACGACGGACCGCGCCCTCGACCAGCAGACGGCGGCGGTCGACGCGCAGAGCGCCGTGGGGGGCGCCGCCAAGTTCATCCGGCTCGGCCTGCAGGCGTCGATGCTCGGGGTCGGGTCGTACCTGGTCCTGCGCAACGAGATGTCCGCGGGCAGCATCATCGCCGCGGCCATCGTGCTCGCGCGCGGCCTCGCCCCGATGGAGCAGTTGATCACCGCGTGGCGGACCCTGATCGGCGCCCGGACGGCGCACCGCCGCCTGACCGAGCTGCTCGACCGCGCCCCGGCCGCCGCGGCGGGCACGGTGCTGCCCCGGCCGGCCGGCCGGCTCGACGTCGACAACGTCAACTACGTGCCGCCCGGCGTCCGCCTGCCGATCGTCCGGCGGATCGGCTTCCACCTCGACGCCGGCGACGTGCTCGGCGTGGTCGGGCCGTCGGGGGCCGGCAAGACCACGCTGGTGCGCCTGCTGGTCGGCTCGCTCGCGCCGACGGCGGGCCACGTGCGCCTCGACGGGGCAGACGTGGCCGCCTGGCCGGACGCGGACCGGGGGCGCCACGTCGGCTATCTGCCGCAGACCGTCGAGCTGTTCGCCGGCACGGTGCGTGACAACGTCGCCCGCCTGGGCGAGGCGGCGGACGAGGACGTGATCGCGGCGGCGCGGCGCGCGGCCGCCCACGAGACCATCCTCGGCCTGCCCCGCGGCTACGACACGCCCATCGGCGAGGGCGGCGTGCCGATCTCCGGCGGCCAGCGCCAGCGGATCGCGCTCGCCCGCGCGCTGTTCGGCGACCCGGCCCTGGTGGTCCTCGACGAGCCGAACGCGCATCTCGACGGCGACGGCGAACAGGCGCTCGCCGGCACCCTCGGGCGGCTGCGGCAGCGGGGCGCCACCGTCGTCCTGATCTCGCAGCGCGCCGGGGTGATGGCGCTGGTCGACAAGGTGCTGGTGCTGAAGGCGGGGGCGATCGACGCCTTCGGCACGCGCGACGAGATTCTCCGCACGCTGCGCCGCGCCAACCTCACGGCGGTGCGGGCGCGGGCGTGAGGCATGGGGCGCCGGAAAATAATTGCCTTCGTCCCTTGACGCGCAGTTGAGAACCTGTCTAGACTTCCGGCTTGGTGCTGCTGGGGTTGCCGGCCGCGCCGGACTATCCACTTAACAGACACCGAAGGAGACGCGACGACCATGGCAACAATTGGTGGTACCAAGGATGCAGACCTCCTCGTCGGCACTGCCGAGGACGATGTCATCTGGGGCGGGGAAGGCGAAGACGAACTCTCCGGTGGGGCGGGTGACGACACGTTGATCGGCGGGGCCGGCGGGGACGTCCTCGACGGTGGCGCGGGCGTGGACACCGCCAGCTACGAGAGCTCGTCAGGGCCCGTCAAGGTCGATTTGACGCCGTCCTTCAACGCGGACTCGCCGGACGTCACGGGTGGCGACGCCGAAGGCGACGTGCTGACCGGCATCGAGAACGTGCGTGGATCGCGATTCGGAGATCTTCTCAACGGCAGCGCCACCGCGAACGTGTTGTGGGGCGCCGGCGGTGACGACCAGTTGAACGGTGACGGTGGTGCGGACACGCTGTTCGGCGGCATCGGCAACGACACGCTCGACGGCGGAGCGGGCGGCGACACGCTGTGGGGCGGCGACGGTATCGACTCCCTCGACGGTGGAGATGGCAACGACACGCTCGACGGTGGAGATGGCAACGACACGCTGATGGGCGGGGCTGGCGACGATACGGTCAGCGGCGGCTCGGGTGTCGACACGCTCGAGGGCGGCACGGGCAAGGACGCCTTGTGGGGCGGTGGCGGCAACGACACGCTCATGGGTGACGCCGGCGACGACATGCTGGGCGGCGGCGCTGGCGACGACATGCTCAAGGGCGGCACGGGCAAGGACACGCTTTACGGTGGAGCCGGGGCCGACACGATCGACGGTGGCAACGACGTGGAGGACGATGAGGATACCAGCGAAAACGAGCTTGACCGAGGCGAAGACACGTTGGCGTACGCCGGGTCCGACGCTGCGGTGACGGTCGACCTCGCCGCCGACGATGACGACAACGATGGCTATCTCGAGGCCGAGGGCGGCGACGCCGAGGGCGACCGGTTCAAGGGGATCGAGAACGTCCGGGGCTCGGCCCATGACGACGAGTTGACCGGCGACGACCACGGCAACAAGCTCCAGGGGCACGCTGGCGACGACATGCTCAAGGGCGGGGGGGGCGCCGACAAGCTCTACGGTGGCGCTGGCGACGATACCATCGAAGGCGGAGATGGCAACGACGATCTGCAGGGCGGGGATGGCGACGATACCCTCAAGGGCAATGACGGCGATGACGCATTCATCGGCGGCGCCGGCGCCGATACCATCGAAGGCGGTGATGGTATGGACACGGTGTCGTACCACAGTTCTTCCGCGGCTGTCGAAATCGATCTGAAGAAGGAGACCGCCACGGGCGGTGATGCCGAAGGCGACACCTACGACAGTGTCGAGAAATACGTTGGATCGAGCCATGACGATATGCTCATGGGTGCTGATGGCGACGACGAGCTGCTCGATGGCGGCGGTGGTAACGACGATATCGACGGACGTGAGGGCGACGACGTGCTCATGGGCGGCAAGGGCGACGACATGCTCGACGGTGGGCGGGGCGACGGCGAAGACGAACTCGACGGCGGCGACGGCAACGACGAACTCGACGGCGGCGGCGGCGACGACATGCTCATGGGCGGCAAGGGCGACGATGACCTGGACGGCGGTGCTGGTGATGACACGCTCATGGGCGGCGGCGGCAACGACATGCTCAAGGGCGGCGCCGGCGCCGACACGTTTGATGGCGGCGCCGGTGACGACATGCTCAAGGCGGATGACACCGATGACCAAAATATGATGGATGGCGGTGACGGCACGGACACGCTCTCCTATGCTGACGACAGCAACGCTCAAACCTTCACGTTGAACGATGAGACCACAAGCATCGAGAACGTCATCGGGTCGAAGGGTGACGATGCCATCACCGGCGATGATAAGGCCAACCGGATCGAGGGCGGTGGTGGCGACGACACGTTGGTCGGCGGTGGTGGCGATGACACCATCGTTGGCGACGCTGGTGAGGACATGCTTACGGGCGGCGCCGGCGACGACATCTTCATCGTCGCGCCCGATGGCGGCGACGACACAATCACCGATTTCAATGTCGGTGAAGACAAGATCGATCTCTCGGAGTTCGATCTCGACGCTGAGGATCTGGAGGAGTTGCTCAACAACGCGACGACGACCGGAAGCAACGATGAGCATCTTGTGCTTGACCTCACCTCCGAAGACGGTGGTGGGTCGATCATTCTTGAGAATGAGGGCGACAAGCTTGCTTTCTACCAGGATGTCTACTCGGTCGACGAGATCTTCGTGGTCGGGTGAGCCTTGGTCCTGTTGCGCGTGCCGGCAGCGTGGCTTGTCCGGCACGTGCCGGGTCCTGCCGTAGCGTGGTGGCGTGATTCGTGACGGCCCTTCTCCAGGGGGAGGAGGGCCGTTTCTTTTTGAGTGTCATCCTGTGCATCCGGCGGCTGGCCGCGGCGGCGTTCACGTCGTTGAAACGCGTTACCACTACCGATATGAGCACCGACACGAAGTGGATCATCGGCGCGGTCGGGGGCGCGACCGTCGCCATCATCACCGTTGTGCTCGCCATCGCCGGCGTCATGTTCGCTGGCGTGCACCAACGCATCGACGACGGGTTCGCCGGCGTGCACCAACGCATCGACGACATGCGTGCCGACATCGACGACATGCGTGCCGACATCCGCGGACTGCGCGCCGACCACGTCCGCTTCGACGACCGCCTGCGCAACGTCGAGATCGCCTTCGGCAAGGTCGACCAGCGCCTGCTGACCATCGAGCGCGTCGTCCTCCCGGGGCCGGACGCCGACGAGTAAGTCCACCTGCAAGCCTGTCCCCGACCGCGTTCAGGCCACAGTCCGCACGCCGAGCAGGACGAGATGCCCGCCGGCATGGAGCGCCTGCCGGGCGTCCTCGAAAACGCCGTCGCGTCCCAGCCGGTGGGCGCCGCGACGACGTGGTTCGGGGGGAGACCATGACACGTTTGGGCTTGGCGAACGCCTTGTCTCGCTGTGCGCGTCCGGCCGCGCCCGCGGCAGGCCCTCGCGATTTCGGCGACCGTTGACGGTCGTGGGCCGGAAGGGAGACGCGATTCCATGTTGATTCACGTTCGCCGCGTGGCCAGCGGCGACGACGCCACCATAGGCGCGCTCACGGTGGACGGATCGTTCCAGTGCTTCACCCTCGAGGACGAGAAGCGCGCCGTCAAGGTGGCGGGTGAGACGCGCATTCCGGCCGGTCGCTATCGAGTCAAGGTGCGGCGGCACGGAGGCTTCCACGGCAGATACTCCCGGCGGTTTCCGGACCTGCACCGCGGCATGCTGGAGATTGCCGACGTGCCGGGATTCAGCGACATATTGATTCACGTCGGCAATTACACGCGTGATACGGCGGGGTGTCTGCTGGTCGGCATGGGGGCGAACATCGTTACCGACAGGGGATGGACGGTCACGCAGTCCACCGCCGCTTACAAGCGCATCTATGCGCGGGTCATAGACGCAGCCGCAGCGGGCAAGCTGGAGATCCAGATTGACGACTGACAACGTGCGCCGCTCGATCCCGAGAGTCCTCTCAATCTACCACGCAGGCAGCTCCGGGACCGCGATGCCCGTCGGACTGTACTCCAGCGCGGCGCCGGCTTCCGCGGACAGCAGGCTCAACACGAACGGATAGAGCGCCTCCATCCCGAACGTCGTCGACGCGGAAGGTGTCCAGGCAATCTCGCCGCCGCTGGCGAAGCCCGCCGCGGCCAGCGGTCCCGGAAGCGCGGGGAGGTCGGTCACCACATGCAGGGCGACGTCGACGTCACCCCGGCCGTCCGTGATGAACGGCGGCTGATGGTCGCCGAAAATCAGGGCGACGAATCCCGGCTCGACGCGACGGCGGAACACCTCGAGCAGCAGCTCCCATTCGTAGGCGACGGTCACGAAGTAGTCCCGCTTCCAGCCCTGGGGCACCGTCACGGCGAGCTCCACATAGTCCGGCCGGGTCTCGAGGAAGGAGGGTTGCGGCGCTTCCAGCTCCGCGGCGTCCTCGGTAATCCGGGGCGGGGCCTCCCATGCAAAGTGGGTGGAAACGGCGAAGAAGTGGAGGAGCCGGGGACGTGGGTTCCGGCTCCAGTGGTTCTTGAACGCGTGTTCGAGCGCCCACTGGTCCGGCACGTGACCGAAGCCGTAGAAGGAACCATCGTACGAGAAATCCTGCCGGATGATCACGTCGTCGTAGCCGTAGAGGTCCTCCGCCCACGTCGCGCCGGGCTGAACCGCCAGCGTGTAGTAGCCGCGGCGCTTCAGGTACGAGATCAGGTGAGGGTACCGGTGGGCCATGCGCTTCCAGGCCCAGTACGTCGAATGGCTCGATATGCGTATCCCGCTGAGCGCCGATGCCGTGCTCATCCAGGAGCCGCCGCCGTGGACCGGCGCGGTTACGAAGCGCGTGAACAGCGGGAGCCGCAGTTCGTTCAGCTCGCCCTGCACCCGGCGCATCAGCCCCTGTCGCGCGGCGCGGTAGGCGTCGTCGGCCCACAGCGTCGCACCATACGACTCGACCGCGAAGAGAAAGATGTCGGGACGGCGCACGGGCGTCGTCTCGGCCAGGCGTGTCGCGGCCTGCACGACGGAACCGTTCAGCGCCTCGACGGTGGCCAGCACGTCCCGCGACCGCTGCCAGTTGGAGTACACGTGCTTCGCCTGGAGCTGAATGACCGGATCGTCCCGCGGTATGCCGAACCACGAGAGCGACAGCACGCAGTAGGCGTTGAGGATCACCCACGCCCCGGCCGCCTGCCGCCGGTCGAGGCCGGCGCCCCAGCGCCACGCGGCATCGAGGTAGTTCACCACGAGCAGCCCGAATCCGGCCGCCGCGGCCAGCAGGACGACGGCGAACAGGACGTCCGTCAGTCCCCACGTATCGCGCACGAAGATCCACGCGCTCTCGAGCATGAGGACGTCGTCGAGCAGAGTGCCCGGCCGGTCGAAGAGGGCGTGGATGAAGCCGCTGTACGTCATGAACGCCAGCAGCGCGGCATAGGCGAGCCACGCGAGCCGTACCCCGGTCGACCGCCACGCGCTCCCGGCGAAGCGGCTGGCGAGAACCAGTGACGAGAAGATGAAGATCCAGTCCGCGCTGCCCCGGAAGATGTCCTTGTTGTGGCGCCGGACGAACAACTGCATGGCGTATTCGTACGTGCTGCGCCCGAGGCCGGACCATCCCCAGTCGTACTCGCCCCGCGGATGCCCCAGCGGGAAGAAGGGCCAGAAGTCGTTCTCGTCCGAACGGAGCAGATAAAGGGGGACGAACAGCAGCAGATTGAGCGCGACGAACCCCGCCGCGACGATCGCGCCCCCGGGGAGCGACCATCCCCACATCCACGACGGAACGCGGAGCGTCAAGCGGATTTCAGGAATGGGTGCCTCCCCCCGAACGCCGAACCTCGACGGAATCCTCGTCGCTCGCAGCCTCCGACGTGCAAGGGAGCGGTCCCTTCCGGCCGTGGGTCGGGTCGGGCTCCCACGGCGATGCCGAGATGCACTCGCCCGCGGACAGGCGTCGCGAGCCGTGGAGAACACACCCGGTTCCCCACGGCTCGACCGCTCGACCCCAGGCGTCGGGCCATCCGTGCGAGACCGACAGCGAGAACGCGGAATCAGGCGTCCGACGTCAGCGACAGCGGCTCGTGCTCCAGCGGGACGCGCCCGGTGCTGTCGCCGAAGCTTTCGGCCGGCACCCCGGCCTTGTCCAGCAGCCCCAGCAGCAGGTTCGCCATCGGCGTCAGGTCGGCGAACCGGATGTGCCGGCCGCCCTTCAGCCGTCCGGCCCCGCCCCCGACCAGCACGAGCGGCAGGTTCTTGTGGTCGTGGAGGTTGCCGTTGCTCATGCCGCTGCCGTGCAGCACCATCGAGTGGTCCAGCAGGCTGCCGTCGCCGTCCGGGGTCGCGGCCAGCTTCTCGATGAAGTAGGACAGCAGCTCCACGTGATACGTGTTGATCGCGGCGATGGAGGCCATCTTCCGCGGGTCGTCCTGGTGGTGGGAGACCGCGTGATGGCCTTCGTTCACCCCTATCCAGGGGAAGGTGCGGGCGCTCTGCTCCCGGCCGAGCTGCAGGCTGAAGACGCGCGTGACGTCCGCCTGGTACGTCAGCAGCAGCAGGTCGAACAGCAGCCGGGCGTGCTCGTCGTAGGTCTCCGGAATCCCGACGGGCCGGTCGGGAAGCGTGAACGGCGATTCGCCGGCCTGCGCCTCGGCCCGCTGGATGCGCCGCTCGACCTCGCGCACCGCGTCCACGTACTGATCCACACGGGCCCGGTCTCCGGCGCCGAGGGAGTTGACCAGCCGCGCCATGTCCTCCGTGACGGAGTCGAGAATGCTCCGGTCGCGCCGCATCTCCGCCCGCCGCTCGTCCACGGTGCCGCCGTCGCCGAACAGCCGCTCGAACACCATGCGGGGGTTGTTCTCCATCGGCAGCGGCGTCGTGGGCGACGACCAGGACAGGGTGTTGACGTAGACGCAGTTGTAGCCGTTGTCGCAGTTGCCGACGAGGAAGCTGTTCTCCAGGGTGAGCTCCAGCGACGGCAGCCGGGTGTCGCGGCAGAGCTTCCGCGCGGCGATCTGGTCGACGGTGGTGGCCAGCCGGACATCGGCCCCCTCGGTCATCTTCGGTCGCGCCGCGCTCAACCAGCTCGCGTTGGAGCGCGTGTGCTCCGCGTTGCCGTCGGTGCCGTTCCCCTGGGCGTTGCGGTGCTCCATGTTGGTGAGCACGATGGCCTGCGACTTCACCGGCTCGAGCCGCTGCAGGATGGGGGAGAGCTCCAGGCGGCCGCCCTTGCCCGGCGGCGTCCAGGTGTTGTGGCCCTCGGGCGCCCAGGACACCGATCCGTGCGGGAAGTAGATGAAGCCGAGCCGGCGGACCGGATGCGCCGCGGTCCGGGCCGTAGCGGAGAGCGCCGGGACCATCGAATCCAGCAGGGGCAGGGCGAGCGTCGCCCCGACGCCCCGGAGGAACGTTCTGCGCGGCAGGCGCTTCTTCGTGATGATCATCGGTTCGGTCTCTCTCAGCGGGTTCAGCGGGATGCCGCGGTAACCGGGGCCGGCGCGTCGGCGGACGCCGGCCGTCGCATCTGGAACGGCGTGCTGTTCACGATGCCGAGGACGAGCGAGGAGAAGCGGTAGTCGTCGCGCGCCGCCGCGCGCTCGACGGCGCGCACCGCCGGCTGGTCGTAGTGCTCGACGGCCCGGCCGAGCGCGTAGGTGAGGAGCTTCTCCGTCAGCGTCCTGACGAACTGGTCGGCGCGGCGCATCAGGGCCTGCCGCAGCCCGGCCACGCCGTCGAAGGTCGTCCCGTCGGGGAACGACCCGGAGGCGTCGATCGGCTCGAAGCCGTCGGTCAGCGTCCGCCAGCGTCCGATCGCGTCGAAGTTCTCCAGCGACAGCCCGACCGGATCCATCAGCGCGTGACAGGCCGCGCAGGCCGGGTTGCGCCGGTGCTGCACCATGCGCTCGCGCATCGAGAGCACGGCGTCCGACTTCTCCTCGCGCAGCGGCGGCACGTTGGGCGGCGGTGGCGGCGGCGGCGTTCCCAGGAGATTCTCGAGAATCCACTTGCCGCGTACGACCGGCGACGTGCGCGTGGCGTACCCCGTCACGGCCAGAATGCTGCCCTGACCCAGGAGACCGCCGCGGGGGCTGTCCGGGGGCAGCGTCACGCGCCGGAAGTGGCTGCCGTAAATGCCCGGCATGCCGTAGTGCTTCGCCAGCCGCTGGTTCACGAACGTGTAGTCGGCGGTCAGCAGATCGAGCGCGCTGCGATCCTCGCGGACGATGCTCTCGAAGAAGAGCTCCGTCTCCCGCCGCAGCGCCCGCCGCAGGGTCTCGTCGAAGTCCGGGAACACGATGAAGTCGGGCGACACCGCGGGGAGATTGCGCAGGTACAGCCACTGCGCCGCGAAGTTGGTGACCAGCGACTCCGCCCGCGGATCGGCGAGCATCCGCCGCACGTGGGACTCGAGCACCCGCGGGTCTCTCAGCATCCCGTCTGCGGCCGCCGCGATCAGCGCGTCGTCCGGCAGGCTGCTCCAGAGGAAGAACGACAGACGGGAAGCAAACTCCAGGTCGGTCACGAAGTACGGCCGCTCCGAATCGTGATTCTCGGGATCGCGCTCCACCCGCAGGAGGAACTCCGGGCTGACCAGCAGGCGCCGGAGCGCCATCTCGATGCCGGACTCGAAGTCGCCGCCGTCGCGGCCCCGGCGGTAGAAGCCGAGAAGCAGCTCGACGTCGGCCGCGGTCACCGGCCGCCGGTACGCCCGCCGGGCCAGCGTCGAGAGGATCTCCGTCGCGCACGCCATCTCCGCGCCCGGCGACGTGTCAGCCGGCCGGCAGGTGAAGATGCGTCGGCGGCTCGGCGTGTCGCCCGGACCGGTCGCATCGAACGGCCCGGTGATCGTGATCGAATAGACGTTGGGTTGCGTCCGCTGATCGCCGCCGACGGTGATGTGCACCTTCAGGAAGGGCTGCCGGTGGCGCTCCACCAGGCCGGGGTCCCGGTCCACGAACGCCGCGCCCACCACGTGCGGACCCGCCGTCACCGGTATGCGGACCACCAGGTCGGCGTCCGCCGGCCGGTCGACCGGCTGGTACTGGAGGGACTGCCCCGGGGCGCGACGAGGCGTGGGGGTGACCGTCATCACCCGCAACGGCTCGCCGTCGAGCGTGACCACGACGTCGTGCGGCTGCTGCAGGCCGCCGACCCGGTTGGTGTTCCAGCTCTTGCCCAGCTCGACCCGCAGCTCGTACTCGGCGTCGACCGGGAAGGTGTAGCGGACCATCGTGCCGCCGCGCGTGCCGAACGGCAGCCCCTCGACGTGCCCGGTCTGGTTCAGGTCCGACGGGACGAGGAAGGTGTCGGCCACCGGCGAGCGCAGCGGCGCGCCGACCGCGAGCCGGCTGATCCGGCGGGCCGCGGCCAGGTAGCGCTCCAGCCGGCCGGGGTCGAGTCCGCCGAGGCTGACGTTGTCGAAGCCGGCGCTGGAGTCGTCGGCCGGCAGCAGCGCCGCGACGTCGACCTCCAGGTCCAGCAGGTCGCGGATCGCGTTGCGGTACTCGGTCGCGTTGAGCCGGCGCAGGGCGTTGCTGCGGCCGGGATCCGGATTGGCGGCGGCGGCGCGGTCGAGCTCGGACTCCAGGTACGCGGTCAGACCGGCGTACGCCTCGCGGTTCGGCCGCGGGCGCCCGGCCGGCGGCATCATCCCGGCGCGGAGCTTGCCGACGACCTTCTCCCAGATCGCGGCGTGGTCTCCGACCCGCGTGACGTCCAGCGTGTCGAGCGCGAGTCCGGCCACCCGCAGGCTGTCGTTGTGGCAGGTGATGCAGTAGCGATCGAGCAGCGTGCGCTCGGCCGCGCGGCCCGCGGGCCGTCCCCCAGCACCGGTCGCCGATTGCCCGGCCGCGCCGGCGAGGGCCGGTACCAGGAGCATCAAGATGGCGGCGACCGGCAGACGCAGGCTGTGCATTGGCGACGCTCCGCTCGACGGGCCGAATCGGCGTGAAACGGATGTCGAACTCTCGGCCGACCGCCGGGTCGATACGTTTCGGCGGAGGGACGCGCGGACGATGAAACCGGCTCGGGCAGTGTATCACTGGCTGTCGGGGCGCCGTGGTGCGTCCGACGCCGGATCCGTGCGCCCGGCGGCGCGGAACGATGCCCACCCGGGGCCGCGGGGCGGTGCTTCCGATGCCGGGTCGGTTCGTCCGGGCCGCGGGGCGGCGCGTCTCGCGCCCGGCCGGTGCGCCTCGCGATAGGATCGCGGCATGAGCGGAGGTCCTGCATGCAGGTGAAGAATCGAGCGGCGAGCCGGGGCCCGGCCACGGTCGGGGTGTTGTCGGTGGCTGGTCCGGTCCTCGTGGTGACGCTGGCAACGGCATCGGGAGCGTCCGGCGCGGCGGTCGACGCGCCGCTGGTCGAAGCCGTCCGGCGGGGCGACGAGGCGACCGTGCGCTCGTTGCTGGACGAGCAGGTCGACGTGAACGCGCCCCTGGCCGACGGCGCGACCGCACTCCACTGGGCGGTGCGCCTCGACAGACTCGATACGGCCGAGCTGCTGATCGCGGCCGGGGCCGACGTGACGGCCGGCAACGCCTTCGACGTGACGCCTCTCTCGCTGGCCGCGGTCAACGGCAGCGCGGCGCTGCTCGCGGCGCTGCTCGAGGCGGGAGCGGACCCGAACGTCACGATGGCGGGCAGCGAGGCGGTCATCCTGACCGCGGCGCGCACCGGGCGGGCGGACGCGGTGCGAACGCTCATCGCGCACGGCGCCGACGTGAACGTGGCGCAGTCGGCGGGGCAGACCCCGTTGATGTGGGCCGCGGCGGAGGGCCACGTCGAGACGGTGCGGGCGCTGATCGATGCGGGCGCGGCGATCTCGGCGCGCACGGTGGTTCCCGATAATCCGTTGCGAACCGGCCTCGAGGGACCCGCTCCGCACGGCTTCACGGCGCTGCTGTTCGCGGTGCGGGCCGGACACCTCGACGCCGTCCGCGTGCTCCTGGATGCCGGCGCGGACGTCGACGACGAGCTGCCGGACGGCATGAACACGGTGGTGCTCGCCGCCACGAACGCGCACTGGGAACTGGGCGTCTACCTGGTCGATCGGGGCGCCGACCCCGACGGCGCCGACCAGGGCTGGGCGGCCCTGCACGCCATGACCTGGGTGCGCATGCCCAACTTCGGCTTCAATCCGCCGGGGCCGGTGACGACCGGCTCCATGGACAGCCTCGCCTTCGCGCGGGCCCTGGTCGCGCGCGGCGCCGACGTCGACGCCCGCATGACGGCGGAGCCGCGGAACGGCTACCGCAACGCGCTGAACCGGATCGGGGCGACCCCGCTGCTGATGGCGGCCCGACTCGCCGACGCGCCGCTGATGCGCGTGCTGGTCGAGCTGGGCGCCGACCCGACGATCACCAACGAGGACGGCACCACGCTGCTGATGGCGGCCTCCGGCGTCGGCATTCACTCGCCGGGAGAGGATCCGGGCACCGAGGCCGAGGCGCTGGCCTGCGTCGAGCTGGCCCTGGAGCTGGGCGGCGACCCGAACGCGATGGACGACCTCGGCGAGACGGCGCTGCACGGAGCGGCCTACCGCGGCGCCAACTCCATCGTCGAGCGGCTGGTCGCGCACGGGGCGGACACGTTCGACGTCGAGAACGCCTCCGGCTGGACGCCGCTGCGGATTGCGCAGGGGGTGTTCCGAACCGCGACGTACAAGGAGGCGCCGCGGACCGCCGCCCTCCTGGCCGAGTTGATGGCCGCGCGCACGGCGGATCCCGGGCCGTAACCTGTCCGGCTGCCGGCGGCGCCCGCCGGCCGGCGCCCCGTGGTGCGCGGCTGGTGGAAGCAGTAGCAGAGCCCGTCCGGCGCGACGACGAAGAAGACCTGGCGCGCTCCACTCGCGGACGGATCCGCGGGGGCGCCCGCGAGACTCTTCACCCGCCGTCCGCCGGGGGACGCTCCCAGACATGGGGCCGCCCGGTCACGTGTCGTTCGAACCAGTCGAGCTCGACGTTCATCTTGAACAACTGGTGCCGAAGCTCGCGCCAGCCATGGCCCTCGCGCGGTGCGACGTAGAGGTGAGTGGGGACGTCGAGGCTCTTGAGCGCGCGATGCATCTCCACCGACTGCGGCATCGGCACGCGCAGGTCGTCCTCGCCGACCAGAAAGATCGTCGGCGTGGTCACGTTCGACACGTGTTTCAGCGGCGAGTGCTCCCAGTAGAGGTCGGTCGGGGCATCGACCTGCCAGGGCGTGCCGCCGAACCACGGGGTCCGCTGGCTGCGCGTGTCGCTCTGCGCGTACATGGAGATCCAGTTGGCCGCGCCCGCTCCCGAGGCCGCCGCCTTGAAACGGTTCGTGTAGGTGATCACCTTGTTCGTCATGTGACCGCCGCCGCTCCATCCCATCTTCGCCATCCGCTCGCCGTCGACGAGGCCGGCCGCAATAAGGTGATCGGCGCCCGCGATCACGTCCAGATGGGCGTTCGTGAAGTAGCCGCCGACCATGTCCCGCAGGAACGCATCGCCGTAGCCCGTGCTGCCGCGATAGTTGGGCTGCAGCACGACGTAGCCGAGCGCCGCCAGCACCTGGACGTAGTTGCGCGACGCTCCGAAGCCGAACTTGTCGGAGGCTTGGGGACCCCCGTGGGTCTGAATGACCAGCGGGTACCGCCGGCCCTCCTCGTAGTCGAGCGGATGGAAGAGCAGCCCTTCCACCGTGACCCCGTCGGCGCCGGTCCACTGCACCTTTTCCTGCCGCGGGAGCCGGAAGTCGTCGCTCAGGTAGTCGAAGACGCGAGTCACGCGCGTCGGCGTCGAACCGGCGCCGGTTCCCAGCAACCAGACGTCGCCTGGGTTGTCCGGTTCGCGCAGGGTCAGGACGTGTCGGCCGGCCGCCGTCTCGATGTTCCAGGACCCGATCGAGTGCCGGCCCTCGGTCAGTTGGTCGACCTCGCCCGTCGCCGCATCCAGCCGGAAGAGCTCGCTGTGAACCCCCATGTTCACGACCGCGAAGACCGAATTCCCGTCGGCCGACCAGGCCGCATCGCCGAGCTCGTAGGGCAGGTCGGGAGCCAGGACCCTGGCCGGACCGCCGTCGGTCGGGACCAGAAAGACGTTGCTGTTGTAGTACTTCTCGAACCGTTCGTTCGAGCGCGACAGAAACAGCACACGGGAGCCGTCCGGGGACACCTGCGCGCTCGACTCCGGCACTGCATTGCGCGTCAGCCGGCGCGGGTCGCTTCCATCGGCGCCGATCACCCAGACCTCGCTCGCGTCACGATACTCGAGCACCGGATTCGGAGCGCGGTGCAAGGCGATCCGCGTACCGTCGCGCGAGAGGTCATAGTCGAGGACCGAGTAGCCGCCCGCGGTCACCCGCGCCGTTGCGCCGGTCGATACCGTCACCGTCCAGAGGTGCCGCTGCCGGAAGTTCTCTTCGAAGGCGTAGACGTCGTCCTTCTCGGCCTCTCGGGCCTGCTCCTCCGCCGGCTTCTCGTCGGAGGCGAGAAAGTAGATGACGCCGCCGTCGGGCGACCACGTGATGCTGGAGACCGCCGTCGGGTGGTCGGTGAGCCGGCGCGCCTCGCCGCCTCGATTGCTCAGCAGATGTATCTGCGCGGTGTCCGCCGCGCCGCGCGCCGCGAGGAACGCCACCAGGCTGCCGTCCGGCGACCAGCGGGGGCTCGTCTCGCCCGCCTCGCCCCGGGTCAGTTGCACCGCGTTGCCGCCGCCCGCGTCGGCTCGCCAGATGTGGCTGATGGTGCGGTTCGCCTCCCAGTCGGCCTCGGCCAGTACGTACAGCAGCTCACGGCCATCGGGAGACAACTGCGGATCGCTGAGGCGCGGCACCTCGAGCAGGTCGACCAGCGTCATCGCCCGCCGCGTCTGTCCGTCCGCCGCACCGACGAGGATCAGACACGCCACCGGCAACGCCGTGAACGTACGCAGCGTCTTCATCCCGCACGTCCTTTCAGAACCGCCGCACCGCCGGCCGCCGACGCCCGGAATACCCTTCTCGACGGTCAATCCCTACACGCCCGACAGCAGCGGCAGGTGCCCGGTGCTGTCGCCGAACTGCTCCACGCGCACCCCGAACTTGGCCATCAGGCTCAGCGACAGGTTCGCCAGCGGCGTGCCCTTCGGATACACGAGGTGGCGGTTCCCATGCAGGCCGCGCTCCGGTCCGCCGACTACCACGACCGGCACGTTGTAATTGTTGTGGATGTTGCCGTCGCTCATGCCGCTGCCGTAGAGGACGACCGTGCCGTCGAGCAGCGTCCCGTCGCCGTCGGAAATCGACTGCAGCCGGTCCAGGTAGTAGGCCAGCGTGTCCACGTGGTATGTGTTCAGCTTCGTGAAGTCCTTCATCTTGTCCGGGTTGTTCCCGTGGTGCGACATCGAGTGATGCGCCTCGGGCAGCCCGATCTCGTTGTAGGACCGGTTGATGTTCTCGCGCGCCAGCATGAACGAGGTGACGCGGGTGATGTCGGCCTGGAACGCGAGCACCTGCAGGTCGAACAGCAGCTCGGCGTACTCGCGGAAGGTCTCCGGCACGCCGACCGGGCGCTCGGGGACGGCGAAGTCGGTGTTGGTCGACTCGGCCCGCGCGATGCGCTGCTCGACGTCGCGGATGGAGTCGAGGTACTCGCCGAGCTTCGTGCGGTCGCGGCCGCCGAGCCGGCTCGACAGCGCCGCGATCTCGCGTGTCAGGCCGTCGAGGATGCTGCGGTCCTCCTCGACGCGCAAACGGCGCTCCCCGGCCGTGTCGCCGGCGCCGAAGAGCCGCTCGAACACGAACCGGGGATTCGTCTCGGCCGGCAGCGGCATGGTCGGCGTCTTCCACGACAGCGAGTTCATGTAGGCGCACGCGTAGCCGTGGTCGCAGGCGCCGACGACGTCGTTGCGGTCGACGGAGACCTCCAGCGACGGCAGCTTCGAGTCGCGGCAGATCCGCTCGGCGATCATCTGGTCGACCGTGGTGCCCGCCTCCACGTCCGCGCCCTCGGTCTGCTTCGGGTGCACCGAGCTCATGAACGCGGGTGCGGCGCGCGGATGCTGCCCGCCGGTGTCGCCCTGGTCGGTCGCCGGGTAGTTGTCCAGCCCGCTCAGGATGAGCGTCCGATTCCGGAACCGCTCCAGCGGCTGCAGGATGGGGGAGAGCTCGAAGCCGACGCCCTCGCTGGGCGGCGTCCAGTCCCACATGTTCATGCCGTTGCCGACGTAGACGGCCGCGAACCGCGGCGTCCCCGGCGCCCGCGCCGACATGGCCGGCGCCATCGCGTCGAGAAGCGGCAGGGCCAGCGTCGCGCCCATGCCGCGCAGGAAGGTTCGTCTCGGCAGCGCCTGCTTCGTGATCAGCATTGCATCCCCCGTGGATCCTGGGGTGAGATTATCATGGTCCCGCCCAGGGCGGAGATCGGAACGGTGCGGACGCGGTGACCATCGGGCGGATTGTTCGGGAACCAACCTCTATCCCCGAGAGAGCGGGCCCGACTGGATCGAGTTCGATTCGATGATCAACCTGCGCCGGAGCTGTTCGACCTGACCGCCGCCGATCCCCGCTGGCGGGGCCACCGTTGCCAGGAGATCTTGCGCGCACGCGAAGAGTTCTGCCGCCTCTTCTTCGATCCCGACGTGCCGCCGGACTCCGCCCGCGGGCTCAGCCGGTACTTCCTCGGGTTCGCGTGGGCCGCCCGCACGCGTCACTATCGCCGAGGGTCCGGGGACTGCTTCAGGTGATGTAGCCCCATTTGCGGAAGGTGTCCTGAAGTTCCGGATCGTCCCGAAACGCCTGGAAGTAGAGGTACTCCGGCGCCAGGTCCGTGCCGTTGGGCCACACGAGTGTTCGAAGTTCTTCGTCGACTCGAAGTTTCCTGAACACGTCCGGCTCCTTCAACGGTTCGAACATCGGTCCCGCGAAGGCCTCCGTCAGATCCACGACGCCTTCGCGTCCGTCGTCGAAGCGTACTACCACCTTGCAGCCTTCCAGCGGCTTCGCACTCGTCACATGAAGAAACATCGAGTCACTCCAACGGGTCTATGGGATTCGGAGCTTCCTTTCTGCGGCACCTTCCCCAGTTGTCCAGGAGCTCGTCCACGTGCAGATCGTGCCACTCCATCACATGTCGAAGGGCTCGCTTCGGAAATCGACCCTCCACGACCCCGGTGGTGATATGAACGATTATCTCATACTCGCCATACTTCGCGTGAAAATGCGCGGGAATATGGTCGTTCCAGTACATGGCGATCACGATTCAGAGAAACCTGCTGATAATCGGCAATTCATCTCCCTCGCTGCTGCCGTATTCCCGCAATCAGCTTGGCCGCATGGGCGGTGCAAGAGAACACGACAGACTCAACCTTCGTTCGGGATCGGCCTCTTTCGACGAGGTCAGTTTGTCGGCTATCAGCGATTGCACGGTACGTTGAACGACTCACCGTCGTAGTCCAATTGGACTCTCACATTGTCGTCGCTCGTCAAGGGCTTCAGGCGTCACGATCCAACACCATCAGGAACGGATAGCATGGCCATCCGTAGTCCTTCGCTGTCAATCTTCGTTTGTCAATTCCGACCCCTGGCCATGCGCATCCGGAACGGCGTGCTGGCGACGACGCCCTGCACCAGCGCTGCGAAGCGGTAGTCGTCCGCCGCTGCGTCCCGCTTGATCTGCCGCACGGTCGGCATGTCGGTCGCTTCCAGACCGCGGCCGAGGGCGTAGGTCAGCAGCCGGTCTATCGCCGTGGTCAGGAAATCGTCCGCGTGGCTCAGCAGCAATGCGCGGAGCTCGTTCGGGCCGTCGAACGTGGCGCCGTCGGGGAACTCCGCCGACGCGTCGATCGGCAGCCCCGACGCATAGATGTCGCGCCACTCGCCGATGGCGTCGAAGTTCTCGAGCGCGAAGCCGAGCTGGTCCATCTGGGCGTGGCAGGCCGCGCAGACCGGGTTGGCCCGGTGCACCGCCATCTGCTCGCGCATCGGGAGCACCTTGCGCGGGTCGCGTTCCTCGACCAGGTCGGGAACGTTGGGCGGCGGCGGGGGCGGCGGCGTGCCCAGGAGGTTCTCCAGGATCCACTTGCCGCGGATGACCGGCGAGGTGCGGTTGGCGCGCGACGTGCCGGTGAGGATCGAGCCCTGACCGAGCAGCCCGCGGCGCACGCTGTCGGCCGGCAGCGACACGCGGCGGAAGCGCTCGCCGTGGACGCCGGGGATGCCGTAGTGCCGGGCGAGGCGCTCGTTCAGGAACGTGTAGTCGGCGTCGAGCAGGTCGAGCACGCTGCGGTCCTCGCGGATGATGCTCTCGAAGAACAGCTTCGTCTCCTGCTCGAAGGCCTGGCGCAGGTTGTCGTCGAAGTGGAACAGCAGTTCCGGGCTCGGCTGGAACCCCGCCACGTTGCGGATGTGCAGCCACTGGCCGGCGAAGTTGTCCACCAGCGCCTGCGAGCGCGGATCGGCCAGCATCCGCTGCACCTGCCGCCGGAGCACGTCCGCGTCGTGCAGCTTCTCCGCGACGGCCAGGTCCAGGAGATCGTCGTCGGGGATGCTGCTCCAGAGGAAGAACGACAGGCGCGAGGCCAGTTCCAGGTCGGAGATGCGGTACGGCGTGTTCGGCGCGACCGAGGCCGGCTGGTCCTCGAAGCGGAACAGGAAGTGCGGGCTGACCAGGATGCCGCGCACCGCCAGCTCGATGCCCGCCTCGAAGCCGCCCCGCGCGGCGCCGTCGCGGTACAGGCCGAGCGGGATTGCCAGGTCGGCGTCGGTCACCGGCCGCCGCCAGGCGCGGCGGGCCAGGGTCGAGATGACGGTGCGCGCGCAGGGCGCCTCCTCGACCGCGGTGGCCGGGGTGCAGGAGAGCAGCCGGCGGCGGCTGGGCGAGTCGCCGACGGTGACGGTCTCGGGCAGCGGTCCGGTGATCGCCACGCTGGAGACGACCGGCTCGCCGTTCGGCGCCCGGTACGGGTCGCGGCGCAGGCCGGGGTCGAACAGGTCCTCGACGTAGGCCGAGGTCCGGGCGGTGAAGTACACCTGCACGAGGCGTGAACCGGCGGATACCGGCGTCTCGAACCGCATGCCCTCCAGAATCAGCCGGTTGCGCTCGTTCCCGCGCACCCCGGGCGGACGCTGCACGATGCCGGTCCAGACCCGCTCGCCGTCGACGCTCACGTGGAGCTCGTGCGGCTGGTCGGTGACCCCTTCGAATCCGCCGGCGACGCCGCTTTCCTTCGGCCGCATCTGGAAGCGGTACACGCCGTCGGCGGGGAAGTAGTAGCGGAAGGCGGCGCCGCCCCGCGAACCGAACGGCAGGTCGTCGCTGACCCGCACGCCCTGATCGCGGTCGGTCGGCACGAAGAAGGTCTCGGGGGCGGGCGTCCCCCGCGGCCGGCCGAGCGCCATCTCCGCGATGCGGGCCGCGGCGCCCAGGTAGCGCTCGGTGAGCGCCGACGACAGGGTCAGCGCGTCGGCGTTGTTGTCGAAGCCGTAGGCGGCGTTGTCGGCGGGGAGCAGCGCCGCGTCGATGTCCACCGCGAGCAGGTCGCGAATCGCGTTGCGGTACTCCGTGCGGTTCAGGCGGTGCAGGGTGGGCCGGCCGGGGTCGGGGTCGGCCCGCGCGGCGCGGTCGAGCTCGGTTTCGAGCCACGTCACCACGGCGTCGTAGGTCGCCGCATCGGGCCGCGGCCTTCCCACCGGCGGCATGGCGCCGGTCCGCAGTTTGCGGATCACCGCTTCCCACACCTCCGCGTGCTCGCCGGCCCGGGTCATGTCGAGGACGTCGAGGGCCAGTCCGCCCGTCCGGGCGCGCTGGTTGTGGCAGGCGAAGCAGTAGCGTTGCAGAACGGCGCGGGGAGTGGACTCGGCCACCGCCGCCTGCGCCGTGGGCGCCGGTGCGGAGGCTGTCGCGCTCGCGACCGGCCCCGGCCCGGGCTCTGCGTTCCGGGTCTGGGGCGCCGCCTTCGGCGGCGCGTGGAAGGCCGCGACGGCAAGAACGACCGCCAGGAGTCCACGGCCCGTCATCGCTTCAGCGCCTCCTCCGGGATGGCCGCCGCACAGGGCGGCGGACACGGAATCTCCTTCGCTCCGAGCTGTCGCAGCAACACGGCCGTGTGGGGATGCGCGGCGAACGAGTTGCCGTACTCGACGCCGTCGGCGACCCGCAGCGGCGTCCGTCCGTCCAGGGCCACCACATCCAGCTCGGCGCCCCTGTCGAACAGGTACTGCACCACGCTGTCGGCGCCGCGGTACGCCGCCGCGTGCATCGCCGTCTCCCCGACGTCGCTGACGGCGTTCACGTCTGCGCCCAGCTCCTCGACGAGGAGCCGCACCGCCTCCAGCACCTGCGCCTCGCTCGCGCGGTCCTGGTTGGACGCCCAGGAGATGCCCGCCGCCGCCATCAGCGGCGTGATGCCGTCCTCGGTGTCGATGGTCGGGTCGGCGCCGTACTCCAGCAGCAGCCGCAGCGCCTCGACGTCGGAGGACTTGGAGGCCAGCATGAACGCGGTGGCGCCGGTCATGTGCCGGCGGTACCGCGCGCCCGACCAGCGCGGCTCCTCCATCGAGTTGCGGCCGTTGACGTCGGCGCCGTAGGCGAGCAGCGCGCGGAGGACGCGCAGCCGGTCGAGGTTCACGACGATGAACTGGTCGCTGATGTGCCAGTTCGCCACGTGCACCGCCGCCTGCAGCGGCCGGCCGAAGATGTTGCCGCGGGTGATGCCCTCGGACTCGCGCTCGCTGTAGCCGAGCTTGCGGATCACGAGCGGCATCGGCTCGGCGCGCATGCCCTGCACCGTCAGCCGCGTCGAGCCGCCCTCGGCGTTCGGGTCCGCGCCCGCTTCGAGCAGCAGGTCCACGAGGTCCTCGTGCCCGTTGACCACCGCCACCAGCAGGGGAGCGGCGCCGTCGGGCCGCGCCTCGTTCACGTCGGCCCCCGCCGCGAGCAGGGCGCGGACGGCGCCGACGGCGCCCTTGCGGGCGGCGAACAGGAGCGGCGTCGCGCCGCTGTTGGAACGCGCCCGGACGTCGGCGCCGAGGGCGATCAGGGTCTCGACGACCGGGACGTGCCCCTCGGCCCCGGCCCACATGAGGGCCGACTGTCCGTTCCAGCTCTCCTGGGCGTCGACGTCCGCGCCGGCGTCCGCCAGCACCTTCACGGCGTCGACCTGTCCGGCGCGCGCCGCGAGCAGCAGCGGCGTCTCGCCGGCGTTCACCGCCTGCCGCGGATCGTTCGGATCAACGCCGGCGGCCAGCAACTGCGCGACGATCTCCGCGTTGCCGTTGCGCGCCGCGAGGGCCAGCGGCGTCACCCCATGGTCGTTCGCCGCGTGGACGTCGGCCCCGGCGCGGATCAACGCCGCGGTCGTCTCCGCGTCGTCGAGGTAGGCGGCCCAGTGCAGGGCGGTGGCTCCGTCGCCCTGCGCCGCGTCGACGTCCGCGTTCTGCGCAAGGAGCGACCGCACGGCCGCCGCGTCGCCGCGCTGGACGGCGTCGGCGAGCTCGGCGCTCCGGGCCGCGGCCGCGGGAGCCGCGCCTGCGACACCCGGGCCGAACGCAAGGAAGGTCGCGGCCAGCCATCGTACGACGGCACGTCCAGACGGCATCATCGGTGTCCCGATCGGCGCTCATACTACTACGCGCCGTCCGTTTCCGGCATCGCCATTGCTCCCGATCGGTGGTACGATGCCGGCGGTCGGCCGAGCGGTGTCCGGCCCACCGCCGTCATTGCCGAAGCGTTCCTCGAGGAAACCGGCTGTCGTGGTGAGGGGCTGCGCGGCGGAGCCGGTATTGCCTCGAAAACCGGCCCGTCAACCGGAAGGGATCTTGGGCGCGTCGCCGTACGGCGCGGTTTCTTCGTGCAGGCGCACGCTGGCGCGCTGCCGGCGGCGCACGATGCGGGCGACGGCCGCCGTGCGCTCCTCCCGGGTCAGGCTGAGGCGCATGTCGTCCACGGCTTCGCGGACGTCGCCCGGCGTGAGGGCGCCGAGCACTTCGGACGCGGCCAACGGGCGCGGCGCCGTCCCGGGTCGCAGGGCGAAGAACTCGACCCGCAGGTCCCTGGAACCCTTCCGGCCGTGCAGCCGCCAGAGTTCGCGGATCCCTATCTCGCCGTACGTCCGATCTTGCCTTCGTCGGCGTTGGTGATCTCGGCCTCGACCACGAGATCGGGCGGCGTGCCCTCGAAGTAGGCTTCGGCCGCCGCCTCGCTTTCCGCCCGAGCGGCGCGGTAGCCCCTGGAGCATTCGCCGACGTAGAAGGCGCCGTCCGGCTCCATGCCCGTGCCGGGAGAGTCGCCGCGTCCCCGGAGACGGGTGCTGCGCAGACCCTTCGCGGCGCCGGTGATGGCGCTGGCGGCGGCATCGATGATGTCGTCGAGGACGTCGGCGAACTCGTCGTGGAGGCGCGAGGGACTCATCAGGGCGATGAGCCCCAGGGCGGGGTCGAGGCAGACCCGGCGGAACGACCGGCTCCAGTCGATGGCGGCGAGTTCCGCCACGGTGCCGGGGTCGGCGCGGAGGACGTGGATCCGGGAGCCCAGCGGCCCCGTGTACGTCGTTGCAGGATGATCCATGGCGGCTGCTTCCTCGCGGGTGCGGCGCCCGGCCCGACCGGCCTGAAGAATCAGGATACGCCATGCCGAGCCGCTGCATGTCGGAGGCGATCGTCGGCGATATCTTCTGTTTGACGGGTGGTACGCGCTGATGGGCCGGCACGGCGCCCGCGGCGCTCGCGGCCGTCGGAGGGGACGCGGCGGGCCGCCGCGTCGGGTTACGATGGTTCAATGGAATCGTACGACGGGAGGTCGGGATGGCAATCACGCTTACCGTGAATGGTCGGACCCGTACAGTGGACGTGGAACCGGACACGCCGCTGCTGTGGGTGCTGCGCGACACGCTCGGGTTGACGGGCACGAAGTTCGGGTGCGGCATCGCGGCCTGCGGCGCCTGCACCGTGCACCTGGACGGCCGGGCCGTCCGCACCTGCACCCTGCCGGTGTCGGCGGCCGAGGGCATGGCGGTCACGACCATCGAGGGCCTTGCCGGGGACGACGCGCTGCACGCGGTGCAGCAGGCCTGGATAGACCACCAGGTGCCGCAGTGCGGGTACTGCCAGTCCGGCATGCTCATGGCCGTCTCGGCCCTTCTCGCGCAGCGGCCCGACCCGAGCGACGAGCAGATCGACGCCGCGGTCACCAACATCTGCCGCTGCGGCACGTTCGTCCGGGTGCGCCGCGCGATTCACGCCGTCGCCGAGGGCGGGAAGGAGGAGCGTCATGCGTAGGTGGACACGGCGCGCCTTCCTCGGGGCCGGGAGCCTCGTCGGGGGCGGATTCGTCCTCGGCGTCGCCGGCGTCGCGTTCGCGCCGAGCCGCCACGGCGTCGCGGGGGACGCGGCGGACGAGGGCGAGCTGACGACCTGGATCACCGTCACCCCGGACGACCTCGTCACCATCCTGGTCCCGCATTGCGAGATGGGCCAGGGATCGCAGACCGGACTCGCCATGATGGCGGCCGAGGAGCTGGAGGCGGAGTGGGAGCGGGTGCGCATCCGGGAGGCGCCCGCCCTCGACGCCTATGCCAACGCCTACATGCTGCGCGCGTTCACGGGCGAGTCGCTGCCCGCGCCGCTCGGGCGCGCGATCGACTACGGCGCCTACCGGCTGGCGCGCTGGTTCGGCACCCAGGCGACCGGCGGGTCGCTGGCGGTGCGCGGCACCGGCTACGGCATGCGGGTGGCCGGCGCGGCGGCGCGGGAGATGCTGCTCGCCGCCGCGGCGGAGCGGTTCGGAGTCCCGGCCGCGGAGTGCACGGCGGGCCGGTCCCGCGTCACGCACGCGCCGTCCGGGCGGAGCGCGCGCTTCGGCGAACTGGCCGGGGCCGCGGCTGCGGTCCCCGTTCCGTCGCATCCGCCCCTGAAGGATCCGGGCGCCTACACCATCCGGCGCACCGCGAAGCCGCGCTTCGACGTCCCCCCGAAGGTCGACGGCAGCGTCCGCTACGGCATCGACTTCACGCTGCCCGGCATGCGCTACGCGGCGGTCGACATCGCGCCGGTGCAGGGCGGCAGGCTGGTGTCGGTCGACCCGGCGCCGGCGAAGGCGCTGCCCGGCGTGCAGGAGGTCGTGGAGCTCGAGGCGGCGGTGGCGGTCGTCGCCGACAGTTACTGGCGCGCCCGCAAGGCGCTGGCGGCGCTCCGCCCCGTGTACGACGACGCCGGCCACGGCGACGTGTCGAGCGCGTCGATCTTCGCGGCGTTCGACGCGGCGCTGGGCGCCGCTCCCGAGATGCCGGCCGATGCCGCCCGGGTCGTCACCGCCGACTACCGCGTGCCGTTCCTCGCCCACGCCACGATGGAGCCGATGGCGTGCACGGCGCGGGTCGAGGGCGGCCGCGCCGAGGTGTGGGCCGGCACCCAGGATCCGCTGAACGCCCGCTCCGTGGCGGCGCGCGCCCTGGACTTCGACACCGATCAGGTCCGTCTCACCAACCTGATGCTCGGCGGAGGCTACGGCCGGCGCCTCCCGTTCTGTTTCGACTACGTCGACCTCGCCGTGCGCATCGCGAAGGCCCTGTCGCCGGCCCCCGTCAAGCTGGTCTGGAGCCGCGAGAACGACATCCGGCACGACTACTACCGGCCGGCCGCGATGTGCCGGTACGCGGGCGCGCTCGACGCGGGGGGCCGTCCCCTCGCGGTGGCCGCCCACTACGCCGGCGGCGGCGACCGCGAGTCGCTGTTCATGCCGTACGCCATCCCGGACACGTGGTTCGACGGGCGGGACGCCGCGCACCACGTCCGGCTCGGCGCGTGGCGGTCGGTGCTGAACTCGCAGCACGGCTTCTTCAAGGAGTCGTTCATCGACGAGCTGGCCCGCGCGGCCGGCCGGGATCCCTACGGGTTCCGCCGCGGCCTGATGGACGAGCATCCCCGGTTCCGCGCCGCGCTCGACCGGGCGGCCGAGATGGCCGGCTGGGGCGCCCCCCTGCCCGACGGCGAAGGACGCGGCATCGCCGTCGCCGAGAGCTTCGGCTCGATCGTCGCCCAGGTCGCCCGCGTCGCGGTGTCTCCCGAGGGCAGGCTCCGCGTCCGCAACGTCCACGCCGCCGTCGACTGCGGCGACGTCGTCAACCCCGACAGCGCCGCGGCGCAGATCGAGGGCGGCGTCATCTTCGGCCTGTCCGCCGCCCTGGTCGGCGAGATCACCATCGCCGAAGGCCGCGTCGTCGAGAGCAACTTCCGCGACCACCGGATGATCCGCATGGCGGACGCGCCGCACGTCGCGGTGGAGTTCATCCGCTCCGGCGCGCGCCTGGGCGGTCTCGGCGAGCCGGGCGTGCCGCCGGTGGCGCCGGCGGTGACGAACGCCATCTTCGCCGCGACGGGAATTCGCGTGCGGGATCTGCCGATCGCGAACCAGGATCTGTCGCGGCGGGTGTAGCAGCGCGCCCGCGTCAGCGTTCCAGCAGGTCCTTCAACGTCGTGCCGGCCGGCGGCGCGTCGTCCGCCTCGTCGTTTCCGAGGAGCGCCGGCGCCGTGAACAGCGGATGGCCGGGCGACCAGAGCGCCACGCTCCCGGCGTGCGCCTCGTAGTACGCCGGGTCGGTCGTCACCCGCACGCGCTCCCGCATGCCGGGCGCCAGCAGCCCGTACTCCCGGCGCCCCAGCGGCTGGACGTCGGTCCCCGGGGGCATCAGGTCCGGCGACGCGATCACCCGGTCGAGGTCGTCCAGGGTGACCGGCGCCGGCGGGCGCGCCGGTGACGCCGCGGCGTCGTCGAGCGCGGCGTCGAGGTCGAACCCGCCGGCCTCCGCCTCGCGGGTCTGCCGGGCGATCTCGTCGACGACGTTCGCGCGGCCGGCGTCGCCGCCGCCGGCGAGCACGGCGCCGGTGATGGCGCCGGGCAGCCGCGCGAGGATGGGCTGCAGGCGGCCGACCACCTGCTCGAACAGGCCGATCCGGGTGCGGAGCGCCCGATAGACGTCGGTCTCGACCGTGCCGGCGTAATGCAGGTTGACGACGCGGATGTCGGGGTGGCGCTGGCCGAGGCGGTCGATGCGGCCGATGCGCTGCTCGACGCGCATCGGGTTCCACGGCATGTCGTAGTTGACCAGCGCGCCGCAGAACTGGAAGTTCAGGCCCTCCGCGGCGGCGTCGGTGCACAGCAGCACGTCCGCCTCGCCGGCGCGGAAACGGCGCTTCGCATCGTCCCGCGTGATCGGGCGCCAGCCGCCGGCCGCGGCCGGCGCCTCGCCGCCGCGGCCGGAGAAGCACAGCAGCCGCTGATCGTTCTGGACGCGGAGCGCGTCGCGCAGGAAGTCCTGCGTGTCGGTGTACTGCGTGAACACCATCACCTGCGCGTAGCCGTCCCGGCGCAGGTCCGCGAGCGTCCCGGTCAGGGCGGCGAGCTTGGAGTCCGGCGGCAGCGCCCGGATGCGGTCGAGCAGACCTTCGACGTCCGCCCGCTCCTCGGCCGCCAGCGCACGGCGCTCCAGCGCGGCGGTCTCGTCGGTGTCGGGCAGTTCGTCCGCGGCCTCGTCGTCCGGCGCATCCTCGTCCTGCGTCGCGTCGTCCGGTGCGCTCTGCGCCGCGCCGCCGTGCGCCATGGCGTCGAGCCGCCGCTCGAACGTGGCGCGCAACGCCCGGAAGCTGCTGGCGAGGCGGCGCCGGTAGATCGTCATCACGAAGCCGACCGCGGACCGCTCGGCGCCCGCCGCCTGGTTGTACGTCGTGGCGATGTACCGCTCGACCGCCGCGTACAGGTCACGCTCGGCGGCGGTCAGCTCCAGGAACCGGTCGTCGACCCGGCGCCTGGCGATCGGCGTGGTCAGCCGGCCTTCCTGGAAGTAGCGGCGCAGGAGCGCGCGGGTGTGCCGCGAGACCAGCCGCCGGATCGGGGTGTGCGCGCGCAGCACCGCCAGGGCCGCGCGGCGCTCCGGCGTCTCGAGCTGCCGGCGCGGGATGCTCGCGGCGTCGCGCAGGGCGCGGAGCACCCGGGCGGCCTTGAGGGACGACAGGCCGGTGAGACGTTGGACGCCGGCGCGGTCGACCGGGCCGTGGTCGCGCTCGACCACCTGGAACAGCCGCGCCATCCGGTCGAGCGCGTCCGCCGGCGGGTTCGGCTGCCCGACGGATTCGAAGAAATCGAGGAACCCCGCTGCGGTCCACTCCGGGGGCAGTCCGAGCAGGTCCAGCAGGTCCCACACTTCGACCGGGTGGACCTGCATCGGCGTCGCGGTGAGCAGGATCAGGCCGTCGGTCTTCTCCTTCAGCGCCCGCATCAGCTTCAGCAGCGCATTCGGGCCGCCCTCCCGCCGGCTCCCCGCCGCGCGCCGCCGTGCGTGGTGCGCCTCGTCGAGCACGATCAGGTCCCACGGCGCGGCCTCGGCCAGCAGCGCCGCCGCGCGGTCGCGCCGGCGCAGCAGGTGACTGGACGCGATCACCGCCGGTTCGTCGTGCCACCGGTCCGGATCGGCCGGGTGCGGGCGGCCCTCCGGCGCCCCGGGTGACGGGTCCCGGACCAGCGCGCGGCCGTCGTAGATCGGCCAGTGGAGGTTGAACTTCTCGCGCAGCTCGAGCTGCCACTGCGGGAGGATCGCCTTCGGCGCCAGGATCAGGATCCGCTTCGCCCGGCCCGCCAGCCACGCCTGCCGCAGCAGCAGCCCCGCCTGGATGGTCTTGCCGAGGCCCACCTCGTCGGCGATCAGCAGCTTCGGCGGCCAGCGGCCGTAGAGCCGCTCGAAGGCGCGGATCTGATGCGGCCACGGCTCTACCGCGGCGGTCGCCTCGCCGACCCGCGCTCCGCCGCCCGGCAGGGACGGCGCGCGGGCTATGAACCGCCAGACGAGCCGTCGGCGATCGAAGCCCGGCGGCGGCGGCGGCTCGCCGTCCGGGGACGGCGCCGGTTCCGCATCCCCGCGGGCGCGGCCGGGCGCATCGGCCGGCGGATGGTCGTCCGCGGTCAACCGGGCCGGGAGATCGCCGGCCGGCAGGAAACGCAGCAGGTCGCGCCGCACCGCGTCCGGCACGTCCATGACGATCACGCGGTCCGCCCGGTCGGCCCACAGGCGGGCGAAGTTCCGCTCTTCGCCGTCGATGCGCGCCGGCTCCGGCCCCCAGCTCGTGAAGACGTTCAGGCTCTCCCAGTTGCGCCGCCAGCCGGCCGCGGTCTCGTTGAGGCTGCCGGTCCAGGCCAGCCGGTTGCCGGCGCGGTCTTCGACGCGGCTTGGCGACGCTCACCGCCTGGTCGCCGCAGGAGGAGAACCTCGTACTGCGACGCTACTATACGCGCGGCAACGGTCCGTACATCTCCCACATCCGCATACACCGGAGCGTGACCGCCGAACCCTGGGAGGGGATTCGCGACCATGTCCAACGTCCTTCAGAAGCTCGGGCTTGAGTTCAACCCGTTCGAGCCCTCCGCCGCCGGTGCGCCGGCTGGCGGACGTCCGCCGCGCTGATTTCGATGACGGGGACGGCTGGACCGCGCGGCTTGCGGACGCGCGCGCGCTGCCGGAATCCGACGGAACGTACTCGGCGGTGGTCACGTCGCCGCCGTACCCGAACCGCCACGATTACACACGTGTTTTTGGCATTGAGCTGATGTTCGGCTTCCTCGATTGGGAGCGGAATCGGGAGCTCAGGCGGCAGAGTTTCCATTCACATCCGGAGGCGCGTCCACGCCGTCCCCCGGCGCCGGAATACGAGGCGCCAGGCCGGCTGGAGGACAGCGTTCGCGATTTGAGCGACCAGCGGATACGACGCATGTTGAGAGGATACTTCCTGGACATGTATCTGTGTTTGCGTGAAGCCGCTCGGGTGTGCCGTGACGGAGCGAAGATCGCATTCGTGGTGGGCAATGCGCGGTACGGAGGCAGAGCCATCCTCGTCGATGAGTTCACGGCGGAACTGGGTGAGCGGGCCGGACTGGTCTGCAAGGAAATACGTGCGGTACGGTGGAGGGGAAACAGCGCGCAGCAGATGGGGCGCTATGGACGCGTGGCGTCACGGGAAAGCATCGTCATATTCGAAAAGCCATCTCGGCGCGCTCGGGGCGCCGCCGTCGCTGCCTGCTGTTCGGTGCTGCCGGCGGCGCCGGATTACCCGCCGTCGCTGCGCCAGAACCGGAGTTGATCCGGCTCGTCGATCTCCTTGCGCCACGCGAGGCGGGCGAGGTTGTACAGCGCCTCGAAGTCGCTGCCGGCTGCGGCGGCGTCCCCTTGCAGCGCGACGCCGGTAACCGCACCGGCCGGCAGCACCTCGAGGACCGCTTCGAGCGCCGCGAAGAAGCGCGGATCCCGGTCCACCTGCGCCGCCTCCAGCAGTTCCCGCGCCGCGGCCAGGGACCTGGTGCGCGCCGCGTGCGCCGCGTGGTGCAGGGCGTCGACCAGGCCCCGCGAGCCGTCCGCCGGCCCGAGCGCCCCCTTCGCGGCCCGCCGCCCGCTGTCCCACAGCACGAGATCGCTCCCCTTCTTCTCCGCCAGCCGCCCGGCGACCTCCCGGTCCGGGTCGATCCCGACCGCGCGGGCCAGCCGCAGCGCCTCGTCGTAGGCGAAGACCGGCGCCCGGAACGCGTCCCACGCCAGCACGAAGAACGCCGTCGCCGGGTCCAGATCGGCGTTCGCCTTCAGATGGGTCAGCCGCTCCAGCCGCCACCGCTTCACCTCGCGCCGGGCCGCGTCGAGCGCATCCTCCGGCGTCACCGCGTACGGGTCCCACGGCTCCTCGGACCGCGCCGCCGTACGGCGGCGCCCTTTCTCCTCCGGCCGGGGGCGCGGCGTGCCGCGGCGCACCGGCCAGTGCCGGGAGAACTCCTCCAGCGCCGGCCCGAACGACGCCAGATAGAGGTCGACGCCGGTGATTCGCACGGCGATGCTCCCCCGCGCGTCTCAGGTCGTCACCCTGCCCGCTTTACGCGCAGGCTCCGTCAACAGCACCCGCAACGCCGTCAGCACCCGCCGCGGGCGCCGGCGGTGCATCGCCATGCCGAGCCAGTAGGCGGCTTCCTCCCGCTCCATCGCCTCGATGCCCTCGGCGACGGCCCGCATGTGGTCGCGGCTGCGCATCGGCGCCAAGGTTCGGAACAGCAGCCCGAGCGTCAGCGCCAGGTCTTCCGTGAGCGCGTGGCCCCGGGGTCGCCGACGTGCGCCCCGGCCGGGCCGGATGCCCGCCTGCGCCAAGCGTCGCAGCACGCGGTGCTCGACCAGTTCCAGGTTGCGGCCTCGCAAGCCGGCGACGCGGACCGGCGAGCGGACGTGCGGGGTCGCGGCGGCCGGCATCTGCCGGATCTCGAACTCCGAATCAGCCGCACCGTGGCGGCGCACGCGCAGCTCGTAGCGCGGCGCGGACGCCGGCGTCGTGAGGGAGGGCATCCGGTCCGGGGTCGCCGTCAGGGTTTCGCCTCCGCCGTGGCCGAGACGTGGGCGGCGCCGCTGGCGAACCGGCAGAGGCGGTCCGTCAGCTTCTCCGCCGCGCCGTCCGGCAGCGGCAGGCCGTCCGCGAAGGTGAGCGTGAAGCCCGCTTCGACGGTGCGGGCGGCGGCGTCCCGGAGCTGCGGCTCGAGGAACTCGCGGACCGGTTGCGCGTCCGGAACCGGACCGCGGAAGTCCAGTTCGAAGGAGCCGCCGTCGCGGGTCTCGTAGCCGCCGGTGATGGTGACGATCTTTTCCGCGCCCGGCACCGCGCCGACCGCGCCCAGCAGGCGGAATGCGTCGCCCGCCTCGAACATGCGGATGGTCAGTGCGCCGATCGCCGCCACGCCCCCGGCCCGCGCCTGCTCCCAGAGCTGCGCCAGCGCATCCTTCAGGACCCCCTCGGCGGTGAACGTCGCGGGCGCCGGCGGCGGCTGCGGGGAGTGTTCGTCCTCTCCCGGCGCCGGTGCGGAACGCGAACCTCCCGGCGGCGTCCTGCCCGGTTCTTGCGGTTCACCCTCGTCCGCGCCCCACGACGAGGCGGGATCGCGATCCCGCAAACGCGCCCGGTCGCCCGAACCGTATTCCCCCCGACCGTCCCGCCGGGGCCGCGGCCAGACGCCCGTATTCCGGGCGTAGACCATCGTCAGCACCACCGCCTGCTCGTCGATCCGGACGTCCGCCGGCGGGTCCCCCGGCCCGAACAGCAGGTCGCCCCGCTGATAGACGTAGTCGCCCTGCTCGATGCCGCGCCGCACGCCCCGGATGAACAGATCGTCGCCCGGCAGGATCGCCAGGGCCGGGTCGCGCCGGAACTCGTCGCGCAGCGCCCACGTCGTCATCCGGCCCTTCTTGAGCGGCGTGCGGTCGCGCACGTAGGCCGGGGCGTCCGGCTCGTCCTCCGGGAACCGCAGCTTCCGGAGGTCGCGCAACGCCCGCGCGATGTGCTGCTGCCCCGCGCCGGGCCGGTCCGCCGCCGAGTGGACGTCGATCGCCGTGTGCGCCAGGTCGACGCCGCTCGTCCCGAGGCGGGCGCGCGAGGGATAGAAGACGTGCCGGTAGCACTGCTGGATCGCAATCGCCAGTTCCTGCTCGGACTTCGCCTCCAGCTCCCGGACCTGCGCCTGCTGGTGCTCCGCGAGGTCGGCGAGGCGGTCGGGCGCCTTCAGCCGCTGCAGCGCGAGGCGCCGGAGCATCCGCCGCTGCATCGCCGCCTTGCCGTCCTCGTCCGCCGTCACGAACACCAGATGGTTGCGCAGCTTGCGGAGCGCCGCTCCGTCCGCGCCGGTGCGCGAGTACACGTGCTCGACGAGCGGCGGCGCCTCGTCGACCGTCCCGCCGATGGTCACGCCGTCGTAGGCGAAGACCACCAGCTTCGGCCGCCCGTCGCCCACCTCGTCGGGCACGTCGAACGGGCCGCCGGGGAACGGGATCGTCTCGAACGTCTTGCCGTCGAAGACCTCGCGGATGCGGTCGCCGAGCTGCGCGCGCGCCTCGCCCGGATCGACGTGCTGCTCCTCCCGGCGGACGATCTGGCCGAGGTTCGCCTCGGCCAGGAACCGCATCGGCGCGCCCGGCCGGTCGTCGAGATACGCCGAGTCCGCGAGGAACCGCTTGCGCGCGTCCTCCAGGAAGCTCGCGTCGACGGCCGGTCCGATCGCCGCGTAGCGCAACTGCTCCGGCGTCATCCCCTTCAGCGGTTCGTTGAACGCGAGGGTGTGCATGAAGATGGTCCGCGCCGCGTAGGCGGCGTACGGCGGCAGGCCGCGGTGCTGCGCCGCGTCGATCGCCTCGGCCAGCGCCGGTTGCGCCACCCGGCCGGCGGCGACGTCGCGGGTGATCGCGGGCAGGAACGCCGACTGTCCCAGCCGGGTCACGAGCTCCTGGCGGGTCGGCTCGTCGCCGGGGTCGATGTGGTGCAGATGGATCGCCGTCGCATCCGCCGGGCGGCGCCGCCAGAGGTGGGCGACGGTCCGCGCCAGCAGCCGCAGCATCCCCCGCACCCGCTGGAAGTTGGCCAGCGTCGCCGTCTTCCCGGTCAGCGTCTGCAACACGTGGGGATGCAGCGGGTAGCTCGCCCGGAACAGGCCGGCCGTCTCCGGGCGGGCGGCGTCGGCGGCCACCGTGTCGCCGGCGGCCGTCCACGCCGCCCGGTAGGCGTCGACCACCGCCGGGACCGCCGCGTCGTCGATCGTCTCGAAGAGCCGCCGCCGCAACACCTGGACCGTCTCGTCCTCTTCGGTCGGATTCAGCAGCGTCGCCTTGCGCGCCGACACGCTCTCGATCTCCGCCATCCGGTCGGCGACGAACTGCTGCTCCTCCGAGTAGGCGTCCGTCGACCGCCTGCCGTCCTTGCCGACCGCCAGCGTGTAGACCAGGGCCGCGCGCGGCGCCGTCTCCACCGCCTTGAACAGGGACGTGAGGAACGCCGTCAACTGGTCGCGGGCGTCGTCGAGCCGCCGCGCCTTCCGCAGGTAGACCGACAGCTCGTCGAGCAGGATCAGCGCCGGCGCATCCCCGATCAGCGACCGCAGCGTGTCGGCGCCCGGCGCGATGCGGCGCTCGTCGCTCCGGCGGACCCGCTCGTGGCCGGCCGCCCCGCCCAGGGCGTAGGCGATCTCCCCCCACGGCGTGTAGGCCAGGAGGTCCGCCTCCAGCGCGCGTCCGTTGGCCGGGTCGGCGTTCTCGCCGTCGAACGCCGCGATGCGCACCGGCGCCGGGAGCAGCGCCGGATCGACGAACTCCGCCGCGTCCGGGACCCCCGCCAGCCCGCGCGCGGCGTGCGCCAGCGCGATGAGGCCGTGCGTCTTGCCGCCGCCGTACGCGGTGTCGAGCCGGAAGATCGGTCCCACCGCGCCGCCGGCGCCGCTCAGCCGGCGGCAGACGTTCGCCAGCAGATGCTTCAGGCCCCGGGTCGGCCACGTGTTGGCGAAGAAGCGGACCGGATCGCGGTACGCGGCGCTCGCCCGGCCGGTCAACACCTGGGCGAGGTCGGCGGCGAAGTCCGCGTCGGCGACCGTGCCGTCGAGCACGTCCGGCCGCGGGCGGCAGGTGTCGAAGATGGTGGGAATCGCCGTCACGTCGGGATCCGATGGTCCGGCGCATGATGGCAAGGCGGCGCCGGCGGGACTCCGCGGGACGTCGACCGGCGAGCTCCAAGCCGCAGCCCCCCGGGGCTCTCGTCGAGGGCTTGACGCTCGGCGCGGACCGAGGCATGCTCCGGATATCCAGATAAGGATATGGATATGGCTGAGAAGATGACGAAGAAGGCGACGATCCTGTTTCCGCCTGCGCTCTACAAGGAAATCGAGGACGAGGCGCGGTCACAGGGTCGATCCGTGGGGGAGCTGGTGCGGGAAGCGGCGATGATCCGATACGGCTCCGGCGGTGTGTCCGCCCGACTCGAAGCCGTCGAGAGGCTGGCGAACCTCGCTGACGACGTCGGAGATCCGGAGCAGCTCGAGGACGAGATCATCCGGGGTGCGATTGAGCCGTGAAGATATTCGTCGACGCCAACATCCCGATGTACGCGGCGGGCGGGAGCCATCCCTTCAAGGAGCCTTCCGCCGAGTTCCTGCGGGCGGTCGGACGGCGTCGGATCGACGCGGTGAGCGACGTCGAGGTCCTTCAGGAGATTCTCCATCGCTATCACGCGGTGCAGCGGGCTGCGGACGGCTTCGTCGTGTTCGAGTCGTTCGCGACTGCCATTCGCCTGTTTCACCCCGTAGTGCTCGATGACCTGTGGGAATGCCGTGCGATTCTCGGGCAGCACGACACCATTCGGGCGCGCGATGCGATCCACGCCGCTGTCATGCGCCGCACGGGGGTGCGGACGATCGTGAGCTACGACCGGCACTTCGACGAGATCCCTCGCGTAGATCGTGTCACGCCGGACGAAGTACTCCGAGGGGCGCCGAGGCGATGAGCAAGGTAGCGGCATGACGATCGCCACGTGGAACGTCAACGGGCTGCGGGCCCGGCTGGACTTCGTGCGGCACTGGCTCGACGCGCGCCGGCCGGACCTGGTCGGGCTGCAGGAGCTGAAGCTGACGGACGACGAGTTTCCGCGGCAGGCGTTCGAGGACGCCGGGTACCACGCCGAGCCGTACGGCCAGAAGAGCTGGAACGGCGTGGCGGTTCTGTCGCGCGAACCGTTCCGGGTGGCCCGCCGCGGGCTGCCGGGGCAGGAGGAGGCGGGCGCGCGCCTCCTCACCGCCGACGCCGGCGACCTGTCGTTCACCACCGTCTACTGCCCGAACGGCAAGTCCGTCGACCACGCCGACTATGCCCGCAAGCTGGCCTGGTTCGAGAGCCTGCGGCGGCACTTCGCGGAGCGGCACGACCCGCGGCGGCCGACCGTGCTGTGCGGCGACTTCAACGTCGTGCCGGCGCCGATCGACAGTTGGGACGAGGCGGCCCTCCACGGACGCATCTTTCACACCGGCGCCGAGCGGACGTGTTTCCGGGGGCTGCTCGACTGGGGTCTCACCGACCTGTTCCGCCACTACCGGCCCGACACGCAGGCGTTCTCCTGGTGGGACTACCGCGGCGGCGCCTTCCACCGGAACTTCGGCCTGCGCATCGACGTGCTGCTGGGCACCGCGGGCGTGGTGTCCCGACTGCGGCGCGTCGAGATCGACCGCGACTACCGCAAGAAGAAGGACGGGCTGATCGCATCCGACCACGCCCCGGTCATCGCCGAGCTGGAGTGAGCGACAATCTCCGGCATGGCCGCGCCCCTCGCCGATCTGCTGCCGGCCGGTGAAGTGTCCGGCGACGAGCTGCTGGACCGCTTTCTCGACTACGTCGACCGGCTGGGCCTGACCCTGTATCCCGCCCAGGAGGAGGCGATTCTGGCCCTGCTCGAGGGCCGGCACGTCATCCTGAACACGCCGACCGGCTCGGGCAAGTCGCTGGCCGCGTTCGCGCTGCACTTCGCGTCGCTCGCGCGCGGGCGGCGCTCGGTCTACACCTGTCCCATCAAGGCGCTGGTCAACGAGAAGTGGATGGCCCTGTGCCGCGAGTTCGGTCCCGACAACGTGGGGCTGGCCACCGGCGACGCCACCGTCAACCGCGACGCCCCGCTGCTGTGCTGCACGGCCGAGATACTGGCCAACATCGCGCTGCGCGAGGGGGAGCAGGCGGCGGTGGACGACGTGGTGATGGACGAGTTCCACTGGTACGCCGACCGGGACCGCGGCGTGGCCTGGCAGGCGCCGCTGCTGACCCTGCCGCAGACGCGCTTCCTGCTGATGTCGGCGACGCTCGGCGACGTGACGTTCTTCGAGCAGGAGCTCGCGCGGCGCACCGGCCGGCCGGCGGTGACCGTCGCGTCGAGCGAGCGGCCGGTGCCGCTGGAGTACGCCTATTCGGAGGAGCCGCTCGCACGGGCGGTGGAACGGCTGGTCGAGGCGGACCGGGTCCCGGTCTACGTGGTCCACTTCACCCAGAAGGACGCCGCCGCGAGCGCCCAGAGCTTCACCAGCCTCCCGCTCGCGACGCGCCGCGAGAAGCAGGCGCTGGCCGCGGCCACCGAGGGCGTGCGCTTCTCGACGCCCTACGGTCCCCGCGTCCGCACCTGGCTGAAGCACGGCATCGGCATCCACCACGCGGGTCTGCTGCCGCGGTACCGCGTGCTCGCCGAGCAGCTCGCCCAGCGCGGCCTGCTCAAGGTCATCTGCGGCACGGACACGCTGGGGGTCGGCGTCAACGTGCCGATCCGCACCGTGCTCTTCAGCCGCCTCTCGAAGTACGACGGGGAGAAGACGGCGGTGCTGTCGGCCCGCGACTTTCACCAGATCGCGGGCCGCGCCGGGCGCAAGGGCTTCGACGAGCGCGGCTTCGTCGTCGTGCAGGCGCCCGAGCACGTCATCGAGAACCGGCGGCTGGCCGCGAAGGCGAAGGCCGGAAAGAAGGTGGTCCGGCGCCGTCCGCCGCGCAACTTCGCGCCCTGGGACCGGGGAACTTTCGAGCGCCTCGTCCGCGCCCGCCCGGAACGGCTCAAGTCGCGCTTCGCCGTCTCGCACGGCATGCTGCTCAACGTGCTGTCACGCCGGGGCGACGGCTGCCTGGCGATGCGCCGGCTCGTGCGCGACAGCCACGAATCCGACGCCGCGAAGCGGGCGCACCGGCGGCGCGGCTGGCAGCTCTTCCGATCGCTGGTCGCGCGCAGGGTGGTCGAGATCGTGCCCCGCACGCCCGACGGCTCGCGGGTGCGGGTGAACGTCGACCTGCAGGACGACTTCTCGATGGACCAGACGCTGTCGCTCTACCTCATCGAGACGATCCCGTTGCTCGACCCCGACGCCGAGACCCACGCGCTCGATCTGCTCACGCTGGTGGAGAGCATCCTGGAGAACCCGGGAGCCATCCTGTACCGCCAGCTCGACAAGCTGAAGGCCGAGGCGGTGGCGGAGATGAAGGCGGCCGGTCTGGACTACGAGGAGCGCATGGAGGAGCTCGAGAAACTCGAGCATCCCAAGCCGCTCGCCGACTTCGTCTACGCGACCTTCAACGATTTCGCCGATCTGCACCCGTGGGTCGGCGAGGAGAACGTCCGGCCCAAGTCGATCGCGCGGGAGATGTTCGAGACCTTTCTCTCGTTCGCCGACTACGTCCGGGAGTACGGCCTCGAGCGGGTGGAGGGGCTGCTCCTGCGGCACCTCTCGAGCGTCTACAAGGTGCTCCGGCAGACGGTGCCCGACGGCATGAAGACCGACGACGTGGTGGAGATGGAGCTCTATCTCCGGGATCTGGTGCGCCGGGTGGACTCGAGTCTGCTCGAGGAATGGGAGCGGATGCGCGATCCCGACTTCCAGCCCGCGCCGGCGGGCGAAGCCGAACCGGCGGTCCCGGGCCGCGATGAGCCGGTCGACGTCACGCGCGACGGGCGCGCCTTCACCGCCGCCGTCCGCACGCGGGTGTTCGCCCTGCTGCGCGCCTGGTCGATCGGCGACGACGAGGCCGCGCTCGAGGTCCTCGACACGACGCTCGACGGGGCCGGGCAGGCCTGGACGGCCGAGCGGCTGGCCCGGGCGCGGGAGGCGTTCACGGCGGAGAACGGCGGCCTGCGCCTGGACCCCGAGGGCCGCAACCGGCGGCACACGTACACGCACCCGTCGGACGACGGCGCGGCGTGGCGGGTCGAACAGATGCTGGTGGACGTCGAGGGGCACAACGACTGGGTGGCGGAGTTCGAAGTGGATCTGGCCGCCTCGCGCGCCGCGGCCGAGCCGGTCGTCCGGTTGCTGCGCCTGGAGAGCCTGACGCCGTAGCGCGATCGGCAGGGCAACGCGCTGGCCTCCACGCCGGCCGGAGCGATGTGATTGAATGGAAGCCATCATGCCTGGACTCTTCAGATCGCAGCCGCTCGTCCCGTTCGCCGCCTTCGCCGTCGCGCTGCTGACCGCCGCCGCCGCGCCGGCGCAGCGCCTGACCGGAACCGAGAACGGCCAGTGGCGCTACCTCGGCGGCGACGCCGGGCACACCCGCTCGTCGGCCCTGGACCAGATCGACGGCGGCAACTTCTCCGACCTGGAGGTGGCCTGGATCTGGCGCGGGGACAACTTCGGACCCAACGTGGACTACTTCAACCGCGCCACGCCGATCTACGTCGACGGCGTCGTCTACACCGTGGCCTCGCCGCGCCGGCAGGTGGTGGCGATCGATCCCGGCACGGGCGAGACGCTCTGGACCTTCCGCGAGCCGGAGTCCGTGCGGCACCTGCGCTCGCCCCGGCAGTCCTACGGCAAGGGCGTCGCCCATGCAGAGGTGGACGGCCGCGGCGTGATCTTCGTCACCAGCCCCGCCTTCTTCCTGTGGGCGCTCGACGCCGAGACCGGCCGCCCGCTGGAGAACTGGGGCCGCCCGATCCCGCTCGCCGGCTTTCCGCAGTCGGGCGGGCTCGACCTGATCCCGCCGCTGGTCGAGGACTGGGGCCGCTGGCTGGACCGCTCGGCCAGCTACGACCCGGGCTACGGCATCCCGCGCGAGCTGGGCATGGTCACCGCCTCGGCCCCGCCCATCGTGGTCAACGGGGTGGTCGTGGTGCTCGTCGGGCACCAGCCGAGCTACGGGCAGACCCGCATCGAGAACGTCCCCGGCGACGTCATGGGCTTCGACGCCGCCACCGGCGAGTTCCTCTGGAAGTTCCACATGATCCCGCGTCCCGGCGAGTTCGGGCACGAGACGTGGCACAACGACGCCTGGCAGTGGTCGGGCGACATGTCGACGTGGGCGCCGGCCTCCGCCGACCCCGAGCTGGGGCTGGTCTACCTGGTGACGAACGCCTCGACCGTCCAGAGCTACACCGGGCACCGGCCGGGCGACAACCTGTTCGGCGGCTGTGTCCTCGCGCTCGACGTCAGGACCGGGGAGCGGCGCTGGCACTTCCAGATCCACCGCAGCGACCAGTGGAACTACGACCTGCCGACCGCGCCCATCCTGATGGACCTGACGGTGGACGGCGAGCACGTCCCGGCCCTGATCCAGAACACGAAGCAGGGGCTCGTCTTCGCCTTCAACCGGGAGACCGGCGAGCCGATCTGGCCGATCGTGGACCGCGAGGTCCTCCAGACGGAGGTCCCCGGCAACTATACGTCGCCCCGGCAGCCGTACCCGACCCGGCCGGAGCCGCTGGACCCGATCGTGCGGGACGGGCTGACCGAGGAGTTCGTCATCGACTTCACGCCGGAACTGAAGCAGCGGGCGCTCGACATCCTGAGCCACTACCGCATCGGCGGACTCTACGTCCCGGCCCTCCCCGAGAATCACACGAACGACTTCTACAACAACGTCGGCTGCCGCGGGGGCGGCAACGTCATTCCCCATCCGCCGGTCGCCGACCCCGGCACCGGGCTGATGTTCGCCTCGCACCGGCGGACGTGCAGCGCCCCCTCGTTCATGCGGCCCACCGGCGGGGTGGACCGGGACAACCCCGATTACGCGCGGCCCGGTCCCGGGGGCGCCACGCCCAACTCGACCCCCACCACCGGCACGACCGTCGCCGCGTGGCTGCCCGGCGGTTTCCGGCGGCCCACCCCCGAGCAGGAGCCCTTCGTCTCGGTGACCGGCCTGCCGACCATCGACGGCCTGCGGCTCTACAAGCCGATGGACAATCAGCTCTCCGCGTTCCGGATGCACACCGGCGAGCGGGCGTGGTCGCTGCCGGTGGGCGAGACCCCGGAGGTCATCCGCAACAACCCGCGGCTGGCGGGGCTGGACGTGCCGAACTCGGGCGGCGCCGGCTTCTCGATCCAGATGGTGACCGGCGACCTGCTCGTGCAGACCCGCGCGCTGAGCGAGGGGACGCGGCAGATCGTGCCGGACGCGCCGTTGCTGCTGCACGGCCGCGACAAGCACACCGGCGAGATACTCGGCAGCGTCGAGCTCCCTGCGCCGGGGCAGTACGGCATGATGACCTACCTGCACGAGGGGAAGCAGTACATCGTCGTGCAGATCGGGAGCATTCAGACCGGGTTCCCCGGCTCGCTCGTGGCCTACGCGCTGCCGTAAGGCTGCGCCGCCGCGGGTGGGCGAGCCGACCACTCACCGCTCAGCGCATGGTCGTGGTGCCGTGATTCCAACGGCTGATCCTTGACCAGCGCCTTCACGATGGCCACCAGGCCGGCGTCGAGGAATGCCCGATGCCGGCCCCTGGACTCACGCTTGTAGTCCCGCTTGAACCGGCCGGTACGCTCAATCGTCCGCATGCAGATCGTCGAGGAGATCCCGCACGCCGTCGAACCGCGGGAGGCCGCCCTTGCGGGCGGCGTCGAGCGCCCAGACGATGCCGGTCTTGCCCGGGATGCCGGTCACGATCTTGCGGCGCGAGCCGGGGATGATCCCGCCGTTGAGCCATTCGACCGCGTCGGGATCCGGCGCAGGCTGCGTCAGTGGGCTGCTTGCGGCGTCAGTGTAATGTCGACCACAGGTGTTGCGCTCGCGGTGCCACGCGTCGCCTGCCAGTCGAACCCGCCGCTCGGCTCGGACCGACCGAAGGCCCACCGCTCGTCGGGAGGGCGCGGAGTCCGACGCCGGAGTTGGGAGGCCGCCGAACTCTGTGGTTGAATGAGACGCCATCCACAGGCCGTGACGGCCGCGTTTGCCGGGAGATCGGAGAGGAGGGCGTATGCCTCGGTGTCATTGCTCGCTCGTCGCTGCCGTCGCGTCGGTGGTCATGTTTGCCGCGCTCGCCGCCGGCCTCGCCGGGCAGGCGCCCGAGCCGGGCCGCGGCTATCCATCGACGGACTGGCCCTTTACCGGCGGGAACTGGTCCAGCTCGCGCTACTCGACGCTGGACGAGATCGCCGTCGACACGCTCGATCGCCTGGGCGCCGCATGGGTGACGCCGCTCCCCGGCGGCGCGGCGTCGCGCTCGACCCCGGTGGTGCAGGACGGCGTCATCTACCTGACGGGCGGCGCCAACGTCTTCGCTTTCGACGCGCGGACGGGCGATCCGATCTGGCGCTGGCAGCCGGGTCCCGAGGCCGGGCGGGTACCGTCGTGGCAGGGCGTCGTGCTGGCCGGCGACCTGGTCGTCTTCGGCACGCGCAGCGGGGAAGTGCTTGCGTTGCGGCGGGACACCGGCGGGCCGGTCTGGGCGACGCGGGTCGGCAGCGAGGAGCAGACCCGGGGCGAGGTGGTGACGACCGCGCCGATGTATGCGCGCGGCAGGGTGTTCGTCGGCCTGGCGAACGGCGACATCGGCGGACAGGGGCGCGTGCTGGCCCTCGACGCCGCGACCGGCGAAGTCGAGTGGACCTTCTTCGTCGTGCCGCGTCCGGGGGAGTTCGGCCACGACACCTGGCCGCAGGACAACGACTCGTGGGAGTTCGGCGGCGGCGGCGTCTGGCTGGTCGGCACGGTGGATCCGGACCTGGGAATGGTCTATTTCCCGACCGGCAACCCGGTGCCGATGTTCGGCGGCGAGCTCCGCGAGGGGGACAACCTGTTCACCGCCTCCGTCCTCGCGCTCGACATGGAGACCGGCGAGCGGCGCTGGCACTACCAGGTGGTGCGCCACGACATCTGGGACGCCGACATCGCCACGCCGTTGCTGCTGTACGACACGACGGTCGACGGCGAGCCGGTGAAGGCGGTGGCCGCGATGCGGGCCGACGGCTACCTCTTCCTGTTCGACCGCGAGACCGGCGAGCCGCTGCTGCCGATCGAGGAGCGGCCGGTGCCGCAGGACGAGCTGCAGCGCACCGTCCCGACCCAGCCGTTCCCGGTACGGACCGAGACCATCCTGCCGGAGTGCTCGTACTGGCGCGACCGGGTGCCGCCGCCGTTCCAGCTCAACTGCAGCAGCTACACGCCGCCGTCGGTCGACGAGCAGACGGTGGTCGCGCCGGGCGTGCCGATCCCGCTGGTGCGGGTCACGCCGATGGCGTTCTCGCCGCAGACCGGCTACATCTACGCGCAGGGCCGCGCGCACGTCGGCCGCGCCCGCCGCTTCGCGGACCCCTTCGTCTGGAACACCGCCCGGTTCCACCTGACCCTGCCCGACGCGGTCGGGATCCTGGCCGCCGTCGACACCGGCACCGGCCGGGTGGTCTGGCGGAAGGAGATGCCGAGCGCGTTCCTCGGCACCAGCGGTCCGCTCGTCACCGCGGGCGGCCTGCTGTTCCGCGGCTCGCCGGGCGGACAGGTGGAGGCCTACGACGTCCGGACCGGCGTCCGCCGCTGGGCGTTCCGGACGAGCGAGGATGGGTCGCGGCTGCGTCCCGGCCCGGCGTCGACCTACGAGCTGGACGGCACGCAGTACATCGCCGTCGCGATGGGCCCCGCGCTCTGGGTGTTCGCGCTCGACGGCGCGGTGCCCGCCCGCGGGGAACCGTCGCCCGACCCGCCGGTGGACGACCAGCCGAGCGGTCCCGCCCCGCGCGAGACCGACGAGATCGACACAGCCACGCTACTGGAGAACCCGCGGGGCTCCGTCGGCGGCCGGCGCTACGCGTTCGACGAACACAACTTCAATCCGGTGCGGGCCCGCGTCACCGCCGGCACGCGCGTCCGGTTCACCAACAACGGCGAGACGCCGCACACCGTGGCGGCGCGCGACGGGAGCTGGAGCACCGGAACGCTGGCGCCGGGGCTGTGGGACTTCGTCACGTTCGACGAGCCGGGGACGTTCCTCTATCACTGCGAGGACCATCCCTGGGCGGTGGGCGAGATCACGGTCGATCCGTGACGCCGTTCCCCGTGCCGTCGTCGCGGCGGGTCCGACCGGTTCTCCGGGCGGACGGTGTGGGAACCGGCGTCAGGGGCAAGGCTGTCCGGACGTGCGGACCCGAGTCCGTGGAGGATTGATGAAGGTGGATGCGATAAAGCTGGCCGGGTCGACGCTCGTGGCGACGCTGCTGCCGGCCGCGGCCGGCCTCGCCGCCGCGGAACCCGGTTGCGGGTTTCCATGACGGGCGGCCGGCCGTCGTTCCGACTACGGCGCCGGCGCAAATCCCGAACGGTCCACCCACTCGCCGAGCCGCATGACCCGGTCGATCTCCAGCGTGTTGCGGATGTCGGCCAGCGGATCGGCGTTCAGCACGATCAGGTCGGCGACCTTGCCCGCCTCGAGGGTGCCGAAGTCGGCTTCGCCCACCGGCGGCATCTGCGCGGCGCCGGTGGCCGTCGCCGCGACGATGGCGTCCATCGGGGTCAGGCCCGCCTCGACGTACAGCTCCATCTCGTGGTGCATGCCCCAGCCGAACGGCACGTTGGGCGTCCCGGCGTCGTTCCCCAGCGCGACCGCGACCCCGGCGTCGTGCATCGTCTTCACGAAGTCGAGCAACTGCCCGAACGCGGCCTTGCGGTCCTCGAATCCCGGATCGTCGACCACCTCCGCCCGGCGTGCCGGATCGTCCCATCCGGCCAGGGCGTCCGGGTTGTACAGGTCGAACGCGGCACGCAACTCCGGGTCGTCCAGCAACTCCGGTTGCTCGGCGAAGTGCCACCGGTTCTGGACGATGGACAGGGTCGGGGTGAAGTACACGTCGTTGTCGAGGCACATCCGGATGAACTCGGGCGAGGGGTCGGGATCGTCCACCGGGACGCCGGCGCCGGGGCCGAACGTCAATACGGTGCTGTGCAGAAAGTCCCGCAGGCCGGCCTCGATCAGTTGGCGGCCGTCGGCCTCGTCGTCGATGTGGGCGACCGGGATCGCGCCGTTCTGGACCGCCTCGTCGATGATGGCGGCCCGTATCTCGGGCGGAATCTTCAGGCCCGGCTCCGCGACCTCGTTGACCCACATCTTGATGAAGTGCACGCCGAGCGCAATCTGGTTGCGCACCAGCTCCCGCGCCTCTTCTTCGGTGGTCGGGGCGTTGCGGCCGGCGGCGTTGAATCCGCCGGGGTACGAGAATCCCAGCCCCGCCGTATAGGTCCGGGGGGCGTCGGCACGGCCGGCGGACTCGAGCAGGTGGGCTACCCGCTCCGGTGAATCGCTGCCGATGCTCCGCGCGGTGGTCACACCGTAGTGGAGCTGCGACCGGAACTGACGCTCGATCGCTTCCGCTCCTTCCCGGTAGTGCACGTGCAGGTTCACCAGGCCGGGAACGATCGTCTTGCCGGTCACGTCGAGCGTCTCCGCGCCGTCGGGCACGGGCGTCGTGTCCCGCGGGCCGGCGCTCGCGATGCGGCCGTCGCGAACGACGACCACCGAGTCGGCGACCGGCGGCGCGCCGGTGGCGTCGATCAACTGCGCCCCTACGAGCGCGAGTCCGCCGGATGCGCCATCGGAACCCGTGCTTTCTCCAGGCGCTGCGCCTTCTCCGCAACCGGTGAGAATCAGGGCCAGTCCTGCCGCCAGCAGATGAAATCGTTTCATGAGGACCTCGCATCCCGCGGTGGCGACGCGGGCGGTATCTGGATGAGACCACGGTGACGTGACGTTGCGGTGCGCGCCGCCCGTGCCGACCCGGCGCTGGACCTCCGCATCGACAGGCCCACGTCCCGAGCTCGCGGAAGGACTCATCGGGAGCGGCTCACTTGCGGGGCGTCGTGTTGTCACGAAGCCATGCGCTCACCGAGGCGGATCATCGCGCGCTCGACGAGGGCGTCTCGCGTCCCTCGAATCGGGCCGGCCGCTGCATCGGGGTCAATGTCCGGAAGGTGAAGGCGCCGGAGATGTGCGGGCGCCCGTCCGGCGTCCGCAACGGCATGTCGCCGCCGGCCGACTGGGCCGGGGCGGGCAAAGCCGCGAACGTGGGCACGATCGCCGCAACCGCGAGCGCCGCGAAGGATGTCCTGCGCATCTGTTACCTCCGGTTCGAGAGGCGTTACGGGTGAAACTCCGTTGAATCATACCCGCCCGGGCTTCGCCGACGCGGGCATTTACCTGCAATCCGGGCCGCCGCGGTGTGCCGCGTTGACGGTATCCTCATGTTCGGGGGGTGCGGCACACGGCGGAGTCGGGAGCCGGCGCACCGTGCGCCGGCCCCGCGGAAAGGACGGACACGATCATGCGACCGCGCGCGATTCTCTCGCTCGTTTTCGCCGTACTGGCGACGACCGCCTGGGCGCAGGAGCACACGCTCGACTTCATCTGGGAGGAAGCTCCCTTTCCGCGGGCGCACGCCTCGACCATCGTCGAAGCGGCGGACGGGACGCTCGTCGCCGCCTGGTTCGGCGGCTCGGGCGAGGGGCGGAAGGACGTCGGCGTGTGGTCGTCCCGCAAGCCGCGGGGTGCAGCCTGGTCGACGCCCGTACAGCTTTACAAGGAGCCGGATCAGCCCGCCTGGAACCCCGTGCTGTTCCGCGGCGACGGGGACACGATCCGGCTCTACTTCAAGATCGGCCCGAGCCCCCGCGCGTGGAGCGGGGCCTACATGAAGTCCTCGACGGCGGGCGAGCAGTGGACCGAGCCGGTCTGGCTGCCCGCGGGCATGCTGGGTCCGGTGCGGGCGAAGCCGATTCACCTCGCGAGCGGCGAGATTCTCGCCGGCACCTCGCTGGAGAGCTACCGGACCTGGTCGTCCTGGATGGAGATCAGCGCCGACGGTGGCGCGTCGTGGAGCAAGCACGGGCCGCTGCTGTTCGGCGACCCGGAGCGGGACCGCATCGGGAGCATCTAGCCGACCCTGCTGGAGATCGAGCCTGGCGTCGTCCGCGCGTTCATGAGGACGCCCCGCCGGCTGGGCAGGATCGCGACCTCCATCTCGCATGACGGGGGACGTACCTGGGCGCCGCTGGAGCTCACCGACCTGGACAATCCGAGTGCCGGCATCGACTCCCTGCGGCTCGACGACGGGCGGTGCATCCTGGTCTACAACCCCTCGGCCACGCGGCGCACGCCGCTCTCGCTGGCGGTGTCGTTCGACGATGGTGTTACCTGGAACGACTTCCTGATCGTCGAGGAGCTCGAAGAGGGCCGGCGCGGCGAGCTCTCCTATCCGGCGATAATCCAGGATTCCGACGGGGACCTGCAGATCACCTACACCTGGAACCGCCGCCGGATCCGCCATGCGACGGTCCCGTTGGAGTTGGTTCCGAAGCAGCCCTGAGCGCGGGAGAGAGCGCCCTCTGCTTGAGCCGGACCCGGTTGGGGGGGCACCGGATCCGGCGCCTGCACGTTCGAAGTAGCGGGTGGTCGAGAACCTTTCACCATTCGACATCCTGAAGGTGAGTGAGCGCTGACAGCCAAGGTTTCTGTACACTTGCGGCCCATGCCTCTCCTGCTCCTGCAGCCGCACGGAGACCGTCTCGGGGACCTGCTGAACCGTCGACGAGAATCACGACAGCCCGTTCGGCGTGTCGGCGAAGAAGCTCTCGATGAACGCGGCGGGTTGAGGTGCGTCCGCGACCGGGCATAGACTGCCCATCGGACGCGGACCTCCGTGAGGTCCGGGATTGGACGGGAACCAGACTGGGCAGGGTGCCATGCATAAACGTCAACGTGGATTCGTCGTCGCGCTGGTGATCGGCGTCGCCGCCCTGACGGGCAGCCTGCAGGGGCAGGAAGTCCCCGAGCGCGGGCGCGGCTATCCGGCCGCGGACTGGCCGTTCGCCGGCGGCGACTGGACGAGCTCGCGCCACTCGACGCTCGCCGCCGTCTCGGCGGAGACGATCGACCGGCTGGGCGGGGCCTGGGTGGCGCGGCTTCCCGGAGGAGTGTCGTCGCGGGCGACGCCGGTGGTCGACGACGGCGTCCTGTACCTGTCGGGCGGGGCCAACGTTTTCGCGATAGACGGCCGGACCGGCGAGACGGTCTGGCGCTGGCAGCCGGGAAGCTCGGCCGCCGAGGCGCAGCGGGTGCCGTCGTGGCAGGGCGTAGGCCTGGGCGATGGTCTCGTCTTCGTCGGCCTGCGCAGCGCGGAGGTGGCGGCGCTGCGGCAGGACACCGGCGAGCTGGTCTGGGTGGAGACGGTTGGCAGCGTGCCGCCGCAGGCGGGCGAATCGGTGACCACGGCGCCGATGCACGCGCGTGGCAAGGTGTTCGTCGGCATCGCGAACGGCGACAGCGGCGGGCAGGGGCGCGTCGTCGCCCTCGACGCGGCGGGCGGCGAGCGGCTGTGGACGTTCCACGTCGTACCGCGGCCCGGCGAGTTCGGGCACGAGACGTGGCCGCAGGACAGTGAGGCATGGCGGCTCGGCGGCGGCGGCGTCTGGCTGGTCGGCGCGGTCGATCCGGACCTGGGGATGGTCTACTTCGTCACCGGCAACCCGGTTCCGATGTACGGCGGCGAGATCCGCGCCGGCGACAACCTGTTCACCGCCTCGGTGCTCGCCCTCGACATGGAGACCGGCGATCGGCGCTGGCACTACCAGGTCGTCCGGCACGATATCTGGGACGCCGACATCGCCACGCCGCTGCTGCTCTACGAGACGGAGATGGAGGGGCGGACCCGCAAGGCGCTGGCCGCGATGCGGGCCGACGGCCACCTGTTCCTGTTCGATCGCGAGACCGGCGAGCCGATCGTGCCGATCGAGGAGCGGCCGGTGCCGCAGGACGAGTCCCTGCTCACCGCGCCGACCCAGCCCTTCCCGGCGGGGGAGAGCATCCTGCCCGACTGCTCCTTCTGGCGCGACCGGGTGCCGCCGCCGTTCGAACTGAGCTGCAGCTTCTACACGCCGCCGTCGCTGGAGCGGCAGGACGTCGTGGCGCTGGGCGCGCCGATTCCGATGGTGCGGGTGACGCCGATGTCGTTCAGTCCGCAGACCGGCTACATCTACGCCCAGGGGCGGGCCCACGTCGGCCGCGCGTTCCGCTTCGACGACCCGTGGATCTCGGACAACCGCGGCAGCGGCTACCTGCGGCTGACGCTTCCCGAGTCGACCGGCGTCCTGGCCGCCGTCGACGGGCGTACCGGCGAGGTCGTCTGGAAGAACGAGTTCCGCGGGGCGCGGCTCGCCACGAGCGGTCCGCTGACGACGGCGGGCGGACTGCTGTTCTGGGGCTCGGCCGACGGTCGGATCGAGGCGTACGACGCCGGCGCCGGGGAGCGCTTGTGGGTGTTCCAGGCCGGCCCGCCCGGGGTGCGGCTGCGGCCCGGACCTGCGGTCTCGTATGCGATTGACGGCGAGCAGTATGTCGCCATCGCGGTCGGCGGCGAGCTCTGGGCGTTCGCGCTGGACGGCGACGTGGCGGCGCGTCCGACGGCGGAGGAGCCGCTCGACGACCTGGTCCGCTGGATCGGCCCGCCGCCGCGCGCGACCGACGCCATCGAGACGGCGACGCTGGTCGAGAACCCCGTCGCCTGGTCGGTGGGCGGGCGGCGCAACGCAATCAACGAGCACGCGTTCAACCCGGTGCGGGCCCGTGTCGCCGTCGGCACGCGCGTGCGCTTCGTCAACAACGGTTCGATGTTCCACACCATCGCGGCGCGGGACGGAAGCTGGAGCACCGACACGCTGCCGCCCGCGATGATGGGTTACGTCACCTTCGACGAGCCCGGCACGTTCCTGTACCACTGCGCGGACCACCCGTGGGCGATCGGGGAGATCACCGTCGAGGAACCGTAGAGACGGGCCGGCTTGCGGCAGGGGCTCGTCGGGCAGCGAGCCGGCTCGCAACGGGGCCGTTCCGGCCGACGGCGGTGGTGGGCCGGCGTCGCGTTGTCGACGTTGATCTGCGTCAGCGGCGAGTGGCGCTGGTTGCCGGCGTCGCGCCCCCCAGTGCTGCCGGTCGTCCTGCGCGTGCAGCGGCTGAACGGCGAGGATCGTCGCCACCAGTACGGGGAAACCACCAGCGGCCGCCGAGGATGCCGGGCCGCTCGACGCCGAACCGGCCGGGGCCACGCCCGAGAAGGGGGCCTCCGGCCGCGAGGCGAAGACGCGACCGGGGCTCAGGGGGCTCGGGGAGAGCCAACGGTGTCGCTGGTATCATCGGACTGTTGCGGTTGTTGGCGGGCGACCCCCGCGAGGCGCTCCCGGTACCGTCCGGCAACGGTGCGTGCGATCGCGCGGGAGCGCCGCCGTGTTCGAGTATCGCTTCGATTGGGATCCGGTCAAGGCACGTGGCAATCGGCGTAACACGGCATCACGTTCGAGCAGGCAGCGACGGTGTTCGTCGATCCGTTGGCCGTGTCGATTCCGGATGACGACCACAGCGACACCGAGGAACGTTGGGTGACGTTGGGACGTGCACGGAACGGGACGTTGATCGTGATCAGCCACACGTATCGCGAAGCCGGCGTCAACGCGGCCAGGGTCCGGATCATCTCTGCACGGCGGCCGGCGAAACACGAACGCCGGCAGTACGAGTCAGGCGGATGAGGCCCGAATACGACTTCTCCGGGGGTGAGCGCGGCAGGTTCTTTCGCCCGAACGCCAAGCTGAATCTGCCGGTTCAGGACGTGGCGCTGGATTGGGCCGGACCTGACGCAGACCTGGGTGCCTACATTACGGAGGAATCTCGAAGGACCATCACGGCCTACAAGAACCAGCCGCGCCTGGTCCTTGAACATGCCAACCTCGAGCAGGACACGGCCCGCGGCGGCTACGCCACCGCCAACTGTTCGAGCTGGTCCAGAACGGGGCCGATGCGCTCAGCGGCGCGTCCGAGGGAGGACGCATCGCGATTCGCCTGACTGGCGGTTGTCTGTACTGTGCGGACGCCGGCGAACCGATCAATGAGTCTGGCGTGACGGCGCTCATGTTTTCCCACATGTCGCCCAAGCGCGGGACCAGCGAGATCGGGAGGTTCGGTCTCGGCTTCAAGTCCGACATCATCCTGACGCAGAACGGTGTCTGGAAACCGGTCGATCCGGACCACGTGTTCCTGCCGCGCGACATGACGGATGCAGAACCGCCGTCGAACGCGGACGAGCTTGTGCACGCGAGGCTGGCGAGTGATGCGGACGCACGTCGTGCGCTCCGAGAACTCGGCGTCAGCCGCGAGTCGGCGGAAAGTCCGAGCCAGACGGCTAACGGGAATTGTCCGTGGAATCCTGGTTTCGTTCATTTCAGGACGAGGCGCGCCGTCAGTTCAAGTCCCGTCAACTGCCCAGCCAGCCGCATCATTACCTGCTGGAGTTCAGCTCCACCCGCGGCGCCGGCCCTCTGGACGTTCTTGAGGTCCTGTCGGACGACGGTCGCGCGGACTACACGAACGCCTTGCTTGGTCTGGATTCCGTCTACCAGTCATGGGTGATGCGTCACGACTCCCGACCGGACCACTATCCGGAACTGCCGGTCGACTCACCGGCAGTACGCATACTCCGCGCTCATGGGGCACTCCGCACTCCGAGTGGTGTCGTTCCGCTTGCCGACGCGCTTGGAGTACGACCGAAGAACCACGAAACGCGCGATGTACTATTGGCGCGCCCCAACGCGGACAGGATCAAGACTGCCTTCGGTCTGACCGAACCGGCAACGGAGTTCTTCGGGGAGGAAGATCCCGTTCCCTTGAGCGATGTCTGGCCCGGATTCCAGCCGGTGCTGCGGAATCTTGACGAGCTCGGCCGCCTCGTGAATGAGCTTCAGGCGCCACCTGATGGATTGCGCCCCTTGCGGCAACTCCTCGACCTCGGATTGCAGCGAGTGTTGCGGAGACTCGACGAGTCGAACCTCGGTGTCGTGCGCTGCGAGCGAATCCTCGTGGGCGGCGACGAGCATGATTGCCTGCTCCACGCCTCCAACATCTATCTCAGCCGCACGGCGGACGGCAGTCGCGGGTTGGTGCGCGCTCTGCAACAACTCCTTGGACTTGTCGGTGAATCGGAAGGCGTGTTGGCATCGGTATCGGAGCGTATTATTCGGTACTCGCCGCCGCCGAGCGTCGACGAACAGCGCACGGCCATCCGTGAGTTGGCGACCGATGCGGAGCGCCCGCTGAAGGCAGTGGGCGAGTCGGGGTTGCGCCGACACCTGCCCGAATCGTTGCTTGCCATACTCGAAAACGAAGCCGCGCCGCTGACGGGTGTCGCCGTTGATTACCAGAAGACCATTGTCGCCCAGGTGCGGGACATGCTTCGCGATGTCAACGGCGGGCCGGGCCAAACCACCTCGGGTGCGGCAACCGGTACCGTCCTGCACGCGTACGAGATGCAGGTTCGCAAGGTCGATCCGGCTTGGCCCGTGCTCGTCTTCGCCACCTCGGTTGAGCACGCACAGACCATCGCAGCGCTGCTGAGCACGCGCGGTGTGCCGTCGAGGGCCGTGAGCGGGACCACGGAGGCATCGACGCGCCGTCGGATCGTCGAAGACTTCCGACGAGGTGACCTCAAGTGCTCGTCAACTACGGCGTGTTCCGAGAGGGATTCGACGCGCCCAGGACACGCGTAATCATCGTGGCGCGTCCGGTCTGCAGCCCGAATCTCATCTTCCAGATGATCGGTCGCGGGCTGCGGGGCCCCGAGAACGGCGGCACCGACCGTTGCCTGATCATCAACGTCCAGGACAACATCGACAACTTCGAGAGGAAACTTGCTTTCTCCGATCTCGACTGGCTGTGGGCCTGATGGGCAGAAACCACTTGCGGGACTCGCAATCGCCGAGGTCGCCCCTGCGGGAGAAGTGGAACCAGGACGGGCTTTGACACGGCCTGCGGAGCCGGGTCCTCGACGTGGTCTCCACCGACCGCCCCTGCTGCCTGCACCAGCAGAAAGCTGGGCGCGGTGACCTTCTGCGGCATCCCGAACGGCGGGCACCGCGTCGAGAACCGCGCGCGACCAGGAAACCGCCGACGTGTGCCTGTGTCGGGCCGGATGACGCACGCGGCGATGCTGCACCGGCGTTCCTCACCTGGTTGATCCTGCACGTGCCAGAGCGGCTCGCCGCTACGGGCGTCCAGCGCCGCGAAGGTAACGCTGTCCTCGCCGAAGACGCGCGCGCTCGCCGTTGTCGGCGCAGTACGCATCCAGGAAGCCGCGCAGCCCGGTGTCTCCCGCACTGATCCCGGCGGCGGGTCTGATACGACTCTTGGCCGTCGGCCGCGGCGAGACTGGCCATCGAGAAGACGAGAACGGCGGCAAGAGCTTGATTCTCATGAGCACACGTCATGATACGTTGAGGCCGGAGACGACGATGGACCGAAGAACCCTGCTGAAGATCGGCGGCATGGGCCTGATCGGGACCGGGCTGAGCGGGTGCGCAGCGCGCTCCGGGCCCGGTTCCGCCAGGGGATCGTCGAGCGCAACCCCGGGCCGGCCCCCGTTGCGGCTGGCGCCCGTCCGCGCGGACTGGGACCGGATCATCCGCACCACCGTGGGGCTGCGTCCCCATCGGCCGTCGGGGTTCCGGCTGGCGGCTGACCGGCTGGACGACACCACGGTGATCCACAACTACGGCCACGGCGGGTCGGGCATGTCGCTCTCCTGGGGCACGGGCCGGATGGCCGCCGGGATGGCCCTCGCCCACGACAGCCGCCGCGCGGCCGTGATCGGCTGCGGGGCCGTGGGCCTCACCGCCGCGCGTCAGCTTCAGCGACACGGGTTCGACGTCACCATCTACGCCCTGGCGGTGCCCCCGAACACGACCTCGAACATGTCGATGGCGGGGTTCACCCCGACGTCGGGACTCGTCGACCGCGACCTCCGCTCCGCCGCGTGGGACGCGCAGTTCCGTGAAGCCGCCGAGATCTCCTACCGCCAACTGCAACTGCTCGTGGGGAGGGGCTACGGCGTGTCCTGGCTCGAACGCTACGAGTTGCGAGACGACGAGCCGCGCGCGCCCCGGCGGGACGCAGGGGATGGGGAAGCGGAGCCGCTGCTTCCGGCGCACCTGCGCACGGGCACGACGCTGCTGGGGCCGGGAGAGCATCCCTTTCCGACCCGCTACGCGACCCGGAGCATGCGGGTGCGCATCGAGCCGTCCATCTATCTCGACGCCCTGGTCCGCGACGTGGTCGCCTTCGGCGGGCGGATCGTCATCCGCAGGTTCACGGAACCGAGGGAGCTGGCGGCGCTGGACGAATCGCTCGTGATCAACTGCGCCGGGCTCGGCGCGCGCGACCTCTTCGGCGACGACGAGGTGGTCCCCCTCAAGGGACAGCTCACCGTGCTCGTCCCACAGCCGGAAGTGGACTACGGGACCTTCGGGGGGCTTCCCGGTTCATCCCCGCCCGGCGGCCTCGGCATCCACATGCAGCCTCGTAGCGACGGCATCGTCCTGGGAGGCACTTCCGAGCGCGGAGAGTGGTCGATCGAGCCCGACGAGGAAGCGCTGCAGCGCATCGTGGGCGCGCACAGAGCGGTCTTCTCGGCCATGAGAAGCTGAACCGGCGCCGGGGCGACGCTCGACGAACTGCGCCTCGTCGTACAAGGGCGGACCATACGGAACCCGGTGCCGAGGCAGGTGCCGATCTTCTTCGAGCCCGGCGGTATAACGGGGTGTCGACGGGGAATCGTGACGGGGCGATGCCATGCGGAACCGACGAAAGCTCGCGTCACTGCTCGTGTTGTTGGTGGACGTCCACCGCGACCGCCTCGGCGACAGCACGGGGCGGCTGACGGACGTCCGAGGGGGGCTGCCACGGGTCCGCCGGATGCGATCCGGCAGGACCGTCGACTCCCCGGAGCAATCTGGTTCATGAACTGTGCCTGCGTCCGGCGTGAGATGAGATCGGCCGCGCGCGGGCTGGAGAACCGTCCGAACGGCGTCATCCTGAAGCGCATCCGGAAGACACCCCCCAACGGCGTCGAGGCATACGGCGCTCGCGAGCGGTGCGTGTACATGCGCCAAGGACGCATGCCGTCGCGGTGGTCACGACACGGACACGGACGAACGCAAACGTGTGACGGAAGCCGGGTTTGCGCTAGCTAGCTAGCTAGCTAGGCGGCCGGGGCGGCGGTGCGCGTTCTGCGCATCTCGTCCAGGCGGTCGCGCGCCAGCGCGTTCTGGATCAGCGGCAGATAGAACGCGCCGTCGCCCTCGATGGCGATCAGGTCGTCGTCGACCACCGCCCATTCCAGATCGGTCAGCGCATCCCACACCGGACGGTGCTCCTCGACCGCGTCCCGTCCGACCAGTGACCGATAGCGCCGTCTATCGACCGACAGGCCCTGGAGCTCCTGGAACAGGAGATGCAGCCGGAGGTCGGCCGTCGAATAGCGGAAGCCGCGCATCACCGGGAACCGCCCGGCGTCGAGATCACGGAAGTAGTCTTCCACGCGGGTCTGGTTGATGTAGGCCCAGCCCGGGTCCCGCGGCGTGCCGAAGAAGAACGAGATGCCGGCGAATCCCCAGCCCCAGGCGTCGCAGCCGACGATCTGCCCGTCGTCCTCGCGGAACGGCTTGCGGAACAGCTCCTCGTACAGATAGCTGCTCGGCAGCGGGCCGTTGCGCTGGAAGTCGTAGGGGGTCGCCTGCGTGAACCCTTCGGACAACAGGTAGTCCCGGCCGATCCGGTACAGCTCCAGGTTCTGCTCGGTCGAGGGGAGCTCGTCGCGCCGGTTGCGCGAGAAGTCGGTGCGCCCGGCGACGTTCAGCTCGTAGTGGGTGATATGCGTGAGGCCGGCCTCGACCAGCGCCTTCAGGTCGCGCAGCATGTGATCGACGGTCTGGTTCGGCCAACCGAAGATCAGGTCGACGCTCACCGGCAGGCCGAGCGTCCGGCACGAATCCAGCGTCCGGAACACCTGCTCGGCCGTCTGCTTGCGCCCGCTGGCCCTGATCAGCTCGTCGTCGAGCTGCTGGGCGCCCACGCTGATGCGGTTGATGCCGCAGGCCTGCATGGCGGCGAGTTTCTCGTGGCTGAACGTCTGCGGAATGCCTTCCAGCGTCACCTCGATGTCCGGCGGCACGTCGAAGACCCCGCGGACGACGTCCATCAGCGTGGCGTACTGGTCGGCCCGGTAGAGGTTGGAGGTGCCGCCGCCGAAGTAGATGCTCGCCAGCTCGGCGCCCTCGAGGTGCGGGCGGAACAGATCGCCCTCGCGCGCCAGGTAGCCGAGATAGGTCTCGAGCTGGCGCCGGTCGCGGTAGACCTCCGTCGGAAACAGGCAGAAGCCGCAACGTCCCGGATCGGTCGGCAGGCAGTACGGCGTGCCGACGTACAGGTTGATGCGCTGGCGGACGCCGCGGACCGCGTTCCGCCGGTTCTGCATGACGGCCGGCACCGAGACGTCCCGATCGAGCCAGAAGACGGGCGACGGATGCCCGTGCAGCACCTTGTTGCTCTGCCGGCGTCGCCGGTGCGCGTCGATGTAGGTGCGTACCTCTCGAATGTCACGCATGGGGGGATGCCCGGCGCAGGATTCGTGTGCTCACAACCCGGCGGGAGTCGAACGTCACCATTGTACCTCACCGCGCCGGGGGCCGTCGGCGCCCCGGCTGGCAGGCTATCGGACGCGGGCGAGGACCCCGTGCATGTAGTTGAATTCGATGCGGGTCGGTTCGGCGGGGATCGGAAACTCCACCTCCACCGCCGGCCGGTCGACCTGGATGCGGTGGACGATCGGCTCGTGGTCGCGGAACTCCAGGCGGATGGGGACCGCCATTCGGAAGCCCGGCGGCACGTCCTCCTGCCGCACGGCGCCGTGGAGCACGAACGGCTCCCGCGCGTCCCGCAGCGGCGACACGTCGAGGTCCGGGCGGTACGTCGGCACGTCGACCCCGTAGACCCACTGGTCGAAGAACCAGTCCATCGGCTCGCCGAAGGCTTCGGTCACCGCCGCCTCGAACGAGCGCGTGCTCGCGACCCCGCCGACGTGGTCGCGCATGAACCCGCGCATCAGGCCGCGGAACGGCTCGTCGTCGCCGGTCTCGAGGTCCATGAGCAGCATGCGGAGCATGTGCAGGATGAACGCGCCCTTCTCGTAGATCAGCAGGCGGTAGTCGAACGGCGTGTCGGTGGTGCGCAACCGGAAGCCGGCGACCAGCGGCCCCGACTCGTTGCCGTCGCTCTCGCGGATCACGGCCGGCCGGAAGCCGTAGCGCTTGCCCAGCCCCTGGCCCACGTTGACCTCGCCGAGGGCGTCGAGCCGCCAGGCGTCGAGCATGTCCCGGAACTGTTCGTCCTCGCCGAGGCCCTCGAGCACGTACAGCGCGGCCGAGTAGTTCGCGAAACCTTCCGTGATCCACTGGTCGCGGTACGACTCCCAGTCGGCGCCGGCGCCCCACCACTGGTGGGCGACCTCGTGGGCGCGGAACACCTCCGACTCGCCGGTGTGCATGGCGCCGAACACCTGGAACGTGAGGAGCACGAGGCCGGGGAACGCCTGTCCCCCCGTCGCCCGTGTCTCGGTGACGAGGAGCGACTCGAACGGATAGGGGCCGAAGTAGTCGGTGTAGGTGCGGAGCGAGCCGACCAGGTCGTCGAGCGTCTTCTCGCGGTTGCCGGGCGCGAAGCCGAGGTGGTTGCGATCGGCGTACACCGCGATGGGCGGCAGGTCCTCGTGCGTCACCTCGTCCACCTCGAACCGCCCCATGTGGAACGACATCGTGCCGCGGACCGGCCGGCTCGTCGTCCAGCGCATGATGCGGGTGTCTTCCTCGACCCGTTCGTCCGTCAGCTCGCCGCCGCTCGCGATCCGGAATCGCTCGGGCACGCGGAACGTCAGATCGAAGCGCCGCTTCCGGTTGTCCGGATGCCGGGGAATCCAGTAGGTGGTGTCCTTGAGCAGGTAGCCGGAGGCGTCGCGGAGGCGCTCGATCAGCTCCGCCTCGTAGGCCAGCTCCAGCACGAAGCGCTCGCCGGCGGCGACCGGACGCGGCAGCAGCACGGCGAGCCACGGGTCGTGCAGGTCCTCGCCGAAGCGGCGGTCGTGGGTCTCCTGCACGTAGTGGATCCGCTCGCCGGCGATGGGGGCCGGTTCGTCGGGGCCGGGCGGCTCGTCGTCCGCCTCGTCCGGGTCGGGATCCGCCGCGTGGGCCGGCGGCGCGCGGTCGGGGTCGAAGAGCGCCACGCGCGACACGTCGTCGACCTCCGGCGGGAGCCGGGTGCGCCAGCGGACGTCGGTGACGTCGGCGAACGGGGAGATGCTCAGCCGCAGCCCGGCCAGCGGCACGAGCGGCTCCAGCACCAGCGCGACGCTCGCTTTCGCGTCCCCGTTGCCCTCGATGGCCAGATCGACGTCGGTGCGCGACACCCGGACCCGCGGACGCCAGCGCTCTTCGTCCGGGACGAGGAGGCGGGGCGACAGGCCGTAGTCGCGGAAGCTCCACTCGTCGTCGTCCCGTTCGGCGGCCGGATCGACGGGTCCGTCGACCTCCGGATCGCGGGGGAAGCGGCCGATGGTCGATTCGACCGTCTCCGCCTCGAATTCGTCGCGGGCATGGAAGCTCATCCAGACGTCGGTGATCTTCCGGCGCCGATCGAACTTGCCGATGGCGACCTCCTCCAGGTCGCGGGGCTCGATCTCGATCGAGAACCAGTCGTGCTCGCGGCCGTCGATCTCACCGAAGAAATAGGGGCGGTCGGTGGGCTCGGCCAGCCCCGCCGCCGCGCGCCACAGGTCCAGCGCGACACGGGCGTCCGGGTTTCGAAGCCGGTCCTCGAGGAGCGACTCGCGCCGATCCTCGAGCAGGTCCACGGCCCGCTCGTGCTGCCGCCGCGCCCGGCGCCTGCCGCCGGCCCGGGGCGGCTCGGTCACCAGCGCCAGCAGCCGGGCGTCGAGGTCGCCGGTGAACCAGAAGACGAAGCGCTCGAACTCCTCCTCCAGGAAGTCTTCGTCGATCAGCTTCCGGAGCTGCTGGTGCTCCACGCCGTCCGGCGGCCAGGCGCGCACCGTGCCGCGGCCGAGAAACACCGCGACCGGAGAGTGGTCGCCGACCGGTGGGACGAGGTAGAGGTCGCCCCGCTCCAGCTCGAGCTCGAAGCGGTCGATCCACAGCCGCCCGCCGCGGACGTGGCCGGCCGGCTGCGGTTCGGCGTCGCGCAGTTCCTCGTACGGGGCCGGTGGACCGAGACCCGGCTCGTCGTCGGCGGCCGACGCCGCGGCGGTGAGCAGAAGAGCCGAAGCGAAAGCGGTGACGATGCTCCGCACCAGCCGCGGAGGGTCGGGAAGGCAGCGGGGCACGCTCCGCATAATGCCCGTTTTGGCGGCCGGCGTAAAGCCGGGGCGCTCGACGGTCAGACGAGCCGTGGTTTCCACGACTTCTCTCTCGGGCAGGAGGCGCCGGGTGATGGTGGAGACGGACCGAAGCGCCCAGGCGCCGTGACCGGGCCGGGCGGCTGACGCGGCTGCCGAAAGAGGCGGGTGAGGATGCTGGCCACGGGCTGTCCCCGCGCAAACGCACCGAAGAGGGATCGTCTGCCGGCAGTTGCCGGCGGGATGTTGGTGCGGAAGGGGGGATTTGAACCCCCACGGGCCTATGGCCCACCAGCCCCTCAAGCTGGCGCGTCTGCCGTTCCGCCACTTCCGCGTTCCCGGGCGGGCGCCGAGCCGGGATGTCCCGGCGCGGCTACTGCGGGTCTTCGGTCGTTTCCGACTCCTCGTCCTCGGGCGAAGCAGTCGTCGCGGCCGGCTCCGGCAAGGTCGCCGGTTCCTCGATCTCGACCGGCGCCGCCGCCGGCGCGTCGATGCCGCCGACCACCGACCCCGGCCCCCGCTGGCCGATGATCGCCAGGAGCAGCGCGCCGGCCATGAACAGCGTGCCGAGCACCGTCGTCACGCGCGTCAGCAGCGAGGCGCCGGCGCGCGCGCCGAACGCCGCCTGGGTGCCCCCGCCGCCGAACGCGGCGGCGATGTCGCCCCCCTTGCCCTGCTGGAGCAGCACGACGAGTATCAGCAACAGGCACGCGAGGACGTAGACGCCGGACAGGATCATGGTCAGCACAACTACTCATGATACTCCAAGTAGCGCTGCGCGGGCGGGGCGCCGGCCTGGAGACGATTCGGACGGAGAGGGACGCCGGCGGCGGTGGCCAAGGCCGGGCGGCCGCTTGCGGGGCGCCGGTCTGGAGACGATTCGGACGGGAGGGCCGCGCCTGGAATCAGGATCGGGGCCGGCCGCTGGCCACGATCGCCGCGAAGCTTCGCGGCTCGAGGCTGGCCCCGCCGACCAGCGCCCCGTCGACGTCCGGCTGCGCCGACAGATCGGCGGCGTTGGCCGCCTTGACGCTTCCGCCGTACAGCAGGCGGCAGCGGTCCGCGGCCGGCTGCCCGGCCAGGGCGGCGAGGCGGCGGCGGATGTGCGCATGGGCTTCCTGCGCCTGCTCCGGCGCCGCGGTGCGGCCGGTGCCGATGGCCCAGACCGGCTCGTAGGCGACGATGACGGAGCCGACTTCGCCCGCGGTCAGTCCGCCCAGGCCGCCATCCATCTGCCGGTCGAGCACCGCCGCGGTCGCGTCGGCCTCGCGCTCGGCCAGGGTCTCGCCGATGCAGACGATCGGCGTCAGGCCGGCCGCGAGTACCGCCCGCGTCTTGCGGTTGACGGCGCCGTCGTCCTCGCCGAACAGGCGGCGCCGCTCGGAGTGGCCGACGATGACGTGGCTCGCCCCGGCGTCCCGCACCATGGCCAGGCTCACCTCGCCCGTGAACGCGCCCCGCGGCTCCCAGTGGACGTTCTGCGCGGCGACGGCGACGTTGCTGCCGCGGCACGCGCCGGCCACCGCCGCCAGCGCCGTGAACGGCGGCGCCAGGACGATTTCGACGTCGCCGACGTCGGCCACCAGGGGCAGGAACGCCGTCGTGAAGGCCGTCGCCTCGGCGACCGTCTTGTGCATCTTCCAGTTGGCGGCCAGCACCGGCGTGCGCATCGTGTTCTCCATGCGGCGGCGCGCTCACCCGCGATCCGGCAGCGCCGCCACGCCGGGCAGCGTGCGGCCTCCCAGAAACTCCAGCGCCGCCCCGCCGCCCGTCGAGATGTGCGTCACCTGGTCGCTGACTCCCGCCCTGGCGACGGCGGCGGCCGAATCGCCCCCGCCGACTACGGTCGTCGCGGCCGCGGCGGCGACGGCGCGCGCGACGGCCAGCGTCCCCCGGCTGAACGCATCCACCTCGAACACCCCCAGCGGCCCGTTCCAGACCACGGTCCGCGCGGACCCGACGATCTCCGCGTAGACGCGCTGCGTGTCGGGTCCGACGTCCACGCCCAGCCGGTCTCCGATGGCCGGATCGTCGACGGCGAGACACTCGTGGGCGGCGCCGGCATCGAGCTCCGCGGCGACTACGTGGTCGGCCGGCAGTTCCAGCCGGACGCCCCGCTCCGCCGCACTCCGCTCGATGCTGCGCGTCGCCTCGACGAGGTCCGGTTCGACGAGGGACCGGCCGGTCGGCAGCCCGCGCGCCCGAAAGAACGTGTAGGCCATGGCCCCGCCCACGAGCAGCGCGTCGATCCGCGGCAGCAGGTTCTCGATGACCTCCAGCTTGCCGGACACCTTCGCCCCGCCGAGCACCGCCACGAACGGCCGCGCGGGGGAGGCGAGGAGCGCCCCGAGGTGTTCCAGCTCGCGGTCGAGGAGCAGTCCCGCCCCCGCGTCGGCGACGTGCGCCACGATGCCGGCCGTCGAGGCGTGGGCGCGGTGCGCCGAGCCGAACGCGTCGTTGACGTAGACGTCGGCCTGCGCCGCGAGCGCCGCCGCGAACTCCGGATCGTTCGCTTCCTCTCCCGCGTGGAAACGGAGGTTCTCGAGCACGGTGACGCCGCCCGGCCCGGCCTCGGCGATCGCCCGTTGCGCCGGCTCGCCCACGCAGTCCGGAGCGAAGCCCACCGGGCGGCCTAGCAGCTCCGCCAGACGCGCCGCTATCGGCCGGAGGCCGAGCTCGGGCTGCGGCCTTCCCTTCGGGCGCCCGAGGTGCGAGGCCGCCACGAGCGCGGCCCCCCGGTCCAGGGCGTAACGCAGCGTCGGCAGCGCCGCGCGCACGCGGGTGTCGTCGGACACCGCGCCGTCCGCGAGCGGAACGTTGAAGTCCACGCGCACGAACACGCGCCGGCCGGCGAGGTCGAGGTCGCGAATGGAGCGCTTGGCCACGCTGTCCGCCTCGCCCGTCAATCGCCGCTTGCCGCCCAACCACCCTCGCCGGGAGGTCGCATCGTTCTACGCCGCGGACCCCTGGGCGCTCCTGGCCGCGATCAGCCTGACCAGGTCGACGCAGCGGGACGAGTAGCCCCACTCGTTGTCGTACCACGACAGCACCTTGACGAAGTCGCCCTCCATCACCTTGGTGTACGACGCGTCGACGATCGACGAGTGGGGGTTGCCCTTGAAGTCGATCGAGACGAGCGGCTCCTGCGACAACTGGAGGATGCCGGCGAGCGGGCCGCCGGCCGCCGCGTCGAACGCGGCGTTGACTTCCTCCGTGCTGGTCTTCCTGTCCACCTCCGCCACCAGATCCACCACCGACACGTTCGGCGTCGGCACCCGCATCGCGATGCCGTCGAGCCGGCCCTGCAGCTCCGGCAGCACCTGGCCGACCGCCGCCGCGGCGCCGGTGGTGGTCGGAATCATCGAGACGCCGGCCGCACGGGCGCGCCGCAGGTCCTTGTGCGGCAGGTCGAGCAGCTTCTGGTCGTTCGTGTAGGAGTGGACCGTCGTCATCCAGCCGCGGCGCAGGCCGAAGGTCTCGTGCAGCACCTTGGCCACCGGGGCGAGGCAGTTCGTGGTGCACGAAGCGTTGGAGACGATCCGGTGCCGCGCCGGATCGTACCGGTCGTCGTTCACGCCGAGCACCAGCGTCAGGTCGGGGTTCTTCGCCGGCGCGCTGATGATCACGGTTCGCGCCCCGGCCGCGAGGTGCTTGGCGGCGGCGTCCCGCTTCGTGAAGAGGCCGGTCGACTCCACCACGATGTCGACGCCGAGATCCTTCCAGGGCAGGGCCGCCGGGTCGCGCTCCGACAGCACCCTGAAGCGGCGCTCGCCCACGCGCAGCCCGTCTTCCTCGACCGTCACGGCGTCGGCGAGGTTGCCGAGCACGGAGTCGTACCTGAAAAGGTGGGCCAGGGTCGCCGGGCTCGTGATGTCGTTGACGGCGACGAAATCGATGTCCCGCGCACCGCTCTTCAGGGCGGCCCGCATGACGTTGCGCCCGATGCGTCCGAACCCGTTGATGCCCACCCTGACAGCCATTTCCGGTCCTCCGCGAGAGGCTTGCCTCTCGGCCTTCCGTGTGGTTTCGATACTGTGACGGCCGGCGATCCCGGCGTTCCACTCCCCGGCGACGCGTTCCCCGGACAGCGAAACGAAAGATTGTACCGATGCGCGCAGAGACCGGTCAAACCGCCGGCGCGTCCGGATGGAGGCGCCCCGGAGCTTCGCCGCAGCCTCGGTACGCGGAACGCCTCGAGCGTCGGGGTGTGGAACTCCGTCCCGGCGCGCCCGGCGGACCGCGGCGCCGCGGTCGAATCCCGGCTTTGCCCGACGGGGCGGGCGACGCGGAGGAGGCGGGGGAGCGGACGTCCACTGCGGAACCGACAGACCGATAGTATGTGTGCTCGCGCTCCGCGCCCTCGTCATGTATCCCCTGTACAGCGCGCTGCTGTGCGCCTACTTCCTGGCCGTCCTGCCGGCGGCGGCGTTCGGGGTGTGGCGCCGCGGCAAGGAGCGCGGCAGTCTGCGCGAGCGGTTCGGCCGCCTGCCGGCCGCGGTGAATCCCGACCGCCGGCCGTCGATCTGGGTGCACGCGGTTTCCGTCGGCGAGGCGCTGGCGTCGCGGCCGCTGCTGCGGGCGCTGCGGGGAGCGTATCCGGGACACCGCCTGGTCGTGTCCACCACGACGGCGACCGGACAGCGGGTGGCCCGCGGCTTCGGCCGCGACGTCGACGCCGTGTGCTACGCGCCGTTCGATTTTCCGCCGTGCGTCAACCGCGCCCTCGACCGCATCGCGCCGCAGCTCTTCCTGGCGGTGGAAACCGAGATCTGGCCGAATCTGCTCCGCGCCTGCCGGCGGCGCGGGGTGGGCGCGCTGATCGTCAACGGCCGGCTGTCCGCCCGTTCGTTCCGGCGCTATCGTCTCGTCCGGCGTTGCATGCGGCGCGTGCTGGCCGACGTCGGGCGCGTCTGCGTGCAGACGGAGGAGTGGGGCCGGCGGTTCGTCGCGCTGGGGGTCGACCCCGCCCGCGTCACGGTTACCGGCAGCCTGAAGTTCGACGCCGTCGGCGGCCCGCCGGCCGGCTCGCGGACGAGCGGCGCGGGAGGCGGCGACGACCTGCGGGCGGCGTTCGACTTCGCCCGGCTGCGCCCGGTTCTGATTGCCGCCAGCACGCTGCGCGGGGAAGAGGAGCCGGTGCTGCGCGCGTTCCGCCGCGTGCGGCGGACGGCGCCCGACGCGCTGCTGGTGATCGCCCCGCGCCATCCCGAACGCTTCCACGAGGCGCGGGGAATCGCCGGGCGCGCAGGGCATCGCGTGCGGCTGCGGAGCTGCCTGGAGCCGGCACGCGATCCGGGCGCCGACGTGGTGATCCTCGACACCCTGGGCGAGCTGGGGCGCCTCTTCGGCATCGCGACGGCGGTCTTCGTCGGCGGCAGTCTCGTCCCCGCGGGCGGCCACAATCCGATCGAGCCGGCCGCGTTCGGGCGGGCGATCGTGGTCGGTCCCCACATGGAGAACTTCGCCGACGTGGTGCGGGAGTTCGTGTCGCGCGGCGCGGCGATACAGGTACGGGACGCGGACGAGCTGGAGGAGACACTGGCCGATCTGATGCAGGACGGCGCCCGGCGGTTGCGACTCGGAGACGCGGCGCGGGCCGTCGTCGACGCGAATCGCGGCGCGACGCGACGCACCCTGGACGCGGCGGCGGAATTGCTGCCGCCCGTCGCGGAGGAGACCGGGACGTGCTGAGCGCACTCTACGCGCGCGGCGCCGCGTGGCGCCGGCGGTGGCACGAACGGCGCCCGGAAGCCCGGCGCCGGCTGTCGCGGCCCGTCGTCAGCGTCGGCGCGCTGGCCGCCGGCGGGAGCGGCAAGACGCCGGTGGCCGCCCTCGTCGCCGAGCTGTTGCGCGACGCGGGGGAACGCCCGGCCGTCCTCACCCGCGGCTACGGGCGGCGGGTGCGCACCCGGGGCGTCGTCGTGGTGCGCGACCCCCGCGGGGTGCGGGCCGGCGTAGACGCGGCGGGCGACGAGCCGCGCATGCTGGCCGAGGGCCTCGACGGCGTGTCGGTGGTGGTGGCCGCCGACCGGTACCGGGCCGGCCGCCTGGCCGAGACACGGCTCGGCGCCACCGTACACGTGCTCGACGACGGTTTTCAGCACCTGCAGCTCGCCCGCGACCTCGACCTGGTGCTGGTGCACCCCGAGGATCCGGAGCAGCAGACGTTTCCCGCCGGGCGCCTGCGCGAGCCGCCCGCGACGGCCCGTCTGGCGGACGCCCTCGTCGTCGAGGCGGGCGACATGGATGCGGCCGGCGATGTTGCCGGCCGACTCGGCGCGAGCACCTGGTTTCTGCTGCGCCGGTCGCTCGGCGCCCTCCGCCCGGTCGAGGGATCGCGGACAGGCGCCGGGACCGCGGTCACCGCCCCCGTGGGCGCCGGCGGCGTGAGCGACACCACGGGGGCGGACGACGGCAGCGGGTGGGCGGCTCTTCTCGATGACGCCCGGGCGGCGGGTCCCGTGCTCGCGGTGGCGGGGATCGCCCGCCCGCGGCGCTTCCGGGACGCCCTGGCCGGCGCGGGCTTCGAGGTCGCCGGTGCGCTCGCGTTTGCCGATCACCGCCGCTTCACGCCGGCCGACGTGCGCCGGATCGCGGCGCAGGCCGCCGCCCGCCACGCCCGCCTGGTGCTGACCACCGAGAAGGATGCCGTGCGCCTCGCGCCGCTCGCGCCGTTCGACTTCGCCCTCGCCGCCGTGCCGTTGCGCGTGGCGGTCGAGCCGGCCGACCGTTTCCGGGCGTGGCTGCTCGAGCGCGTCGCCGCCGCGACCGGAGATCGCCGGTGAGCGTTTCCATCCGGCACCGGCTGGAGTACGCCGCGGTCCTGGTGATCCGGGCGCTCGCGAGGACGCTCCCGCGGCGCCTCACCCCGGCTGCCGGCGGTGCGCTCGGCGCGCTCTTCCATCGTCTCCACGGCTCCCGCCGCGAGCTGGCCGCGGCCAACCTGCGCGCGGCGTTTCCGGAGCGCACGAAGGCGGAATGCCGGACCATTCTCCGCGCGACCTTCGCGCAGATCGGCCGCCACGTCGTCGACTTCCTCCGTTTCGACGCGCTGAGCCCGGAGCAGATGCTGCCGCTGGTCGAGATCGAGGGCGAAGAGCACGTCCGGTGCGCGATGGCCCGCGGCCGCGGCGTCCTGTACTTCGCCGGCCACTTCGGAAGCTGGGAGCTGCAGATCATGGTGCACGCCCTGCGCTTCCAGCCCATCGTCATGGTCGCGCGGACCCTCGACAACCCGCTGCTCGAGCGGCTGATCGAGCGGATTCGCACCCGCGTCGGCACGCGCGTCCTGCCCCGGCAGGGGGCGCTGCGCGAGCTGCTCCGCGAGCTGCGGCGCGGCGGCTCGGTCGGCATGATGATCGACCAGCACATCCAGGATCGCAGCGCCGTCGCGGTGGATTTCTTCGGGCGGCCCGCCTCGACCACCTCCGCCGTCGCGTCGCTCGCACTCCACACCGGCGCGTCCGTCATTCCGGTCTTCACGCTCCCGCTGCCCGGCAACCGCTACCGGGTGATCTACGAGGCGCCGATCGCGCCGCCGGATCCAGACGACCCGGACGCCGTCCGGATCTACACGCAGCGCTGCTCCGATCGGCTGGAGCGCTACGTCCGGCGCGAGCCGCACCTGTGGCTCTGGATGCACCGCCGCTGGCGGGCGCCGGCCGCGGTCCCGGCGTCCGGCCCCGCGGCGGCGATGCGCTAGAATCCAGGCGCCTTACCGTGAGTCCACCGCCACGAGCATCCCCACGGCGGCGCGAAGCCGACCCCTCGGCCAACCTCGTCGGCCTGGTCGAGCGGTTCGCCGGCCGGCGGGTCGTGGTGATCGGCGACGTAATCGCCGACGAGTTCCTCTACGGGAACCCCGCGCGCATCTCGCGCGAAGCGCCGGTCCTCATTCTCGACCACGACCGCACCGTCGTGGTGCCCGGCGGCGCCGGCAACGCCGCGAGCAACACGGCCGCCCTCGGCGGTCACGCCCGGCTGGTCGGCCTCGTCGGCCACGGCGACCGGGAGCTGATGGACCGGCTGCGCGCGCGGGTCGACACGGTGCACGTGCTGCGTCCGGCGGGCTATCGGGCGCCGGTCAAGACCCGCATCCTCGCCGGCGGGCCGCATACGGCGCGCCAGCAGATCGTGCGGGTCGATCGGGGGCCGGCCGGAGATCCCGCCGCTACGGCCGGCGACTTCGAGCGAGCGGCGCTCGACGCCCTCGCCGGCTGCGACGCAGTGCTCGTCTCGGACTACGGGTCCGGACTCGTGACGCCGGCGCTGTTCGCCCGGCTGCGGGAACGCCTGGTGGAGAGCGGTCGCCGTTCGCCGAGCCCGATGCTCGTCGATTCGCGCCACAGGCTCGCGGACTTCCGCGGCTGCACGGCGTGCACGCCGAACGAATCGGAGGCGGAGCAGGCGCTCGGCGGGCCTGTCGGCGACGATCCGGAGCGTCTCGAACGCGCCGGACGGGCGCTGCTGGAGCGGACGGAGGCCGAGGGAGTGGTCGTGACCCGCGGCAGCCGCGGGATGGCGGTCTTCGCACCCGGCCGGCCGACCGAGCACATCGCCATCTTCGGATCCGACGAGGTGGCCGACGTGACCGGGGCGGGCGACACCGTCATCGCGACGCTCACGCTGGCCCTGGCGGCCGGCGCGTCGCTGTACGAGGCGGCGCGGCTCGCCAACTACGCGGCCGGCCTGGTGGTGACGAAGCGCGGCACCGCGACCGTCACCGGCGGCGAGCTGATCCGGGCGATCCGGGCCGACGCCGAACGCGGAGAGGGGACCTGAGAGCGGTGGGGGTGGTCGTCTCGCACGATCGGGCGGCGGAACTGGTGGCGGCGGATCGCGCCGCCGGTCGTACCGTCGCCCTCGCCAACGGCTGCTTCGAACTGCTGCACGTAGGGCACGTCCGGTACCTGCGCGGCGCGGCGGCGGAAGCCGACCGCCTGCTCGTCGCCGTCAACGCCGACCGGTCGGTGGCGGCGTTGAAAGGGAGCGGCCGGCCGGTGCAGGCCGCCGCGGAACGGGCGGAGATCGTGGCGGCGCTGGAGATGGTCGACTACGTGGTCGTCTTCGAGGAGACCACGGTCGCCGCGCTGCTCGATAGGTTCCGCCCCGACGTCCACTGCAAGGGGACCGACTACACCGTCGACACGGTGCCGGAGCGCGAGGTGGTCCGCGCCTGCGGCGGACGGACGGCCATCGTCGGCGACCCGAAGGATCACTCGACACGTGACCTGCTGAACCGGATCGCGGCTGCGCGCTCCGGATGAGCCGGCCCGGCGCGATGCGTGTTCTCATCGTCCGGCTCGGAGCGCTCGGCGACGTCGTGCACACGATCCCGGTCGCCGCCGCCCTCGGGCGTCGGTTTCCCGATGCGGCCGTCGACTGGGTCGTCGACGAGCGCTACGCCGGGCTGCTGGAGCTCGTGCCCGGCCTCGACCGCCGTATCGTGCTGCAGACCCGCGGCCGTCCGGTCGTGTCCGCCTGGGCGGCGCTCCGCCGGACCCTCCGGGAGGTGCCTTACGACGTCGCCCTGGACGTGCAGGGGCTCGCCAAATCGGCGCTCGTGGCGCGGCTCAGCGGCGCGCGCCGCGTCGTCGGCCTCGGCGCGCCGTTCCTGCGCGAACCGTGGGCGCGCCGGCTCTACACCGAGACCGCGGACCCGGGGCGCCCGCGCCACGTCGTCGACCGCAACCTGGGGATCCTCGGCGCATTGGGGATGGCGGACCGCGACTGGTCCTTCCCGATCCGGACGGGCGAGTCGCCGGCGGTCGACGCGCTGCGGCGGCGTCTCGATCCGCCGGGCGGCGGTTACGTCGTGATCAATCCCGACGCCGCGTGGTCGACGAAGCGCTGGCCGCCGGAGCGCTACGGGTCGGTCGCGGCGCACGTCGTCCGCGCGCACGGCAGGCCGTGCGCGGTGCTCCGGGCGCCGGGAGAAGAACGCCGCGCCGCCGCGGTGGTGACGGCATCGGGCGGGACCGCGACGCTCGCGCCTGCGACCGACCTCGTCGAGCTGGCCGCGCTGCTGCGGGCCGGCGTACTGCTGGTGTCGGGCGATACGGGACCTCTGCACCTGGCCGCCGCGCTCGGGACCCCGGTGGTGGGCATCTACGGGCCGAGCGATCCGGCCCGCAACGGACCGTGGTCGCCGGACGACGAGGTCGTGTCCGCTTTTCCGGACTGCGCCTGCGCGGCGCGGCGGCGCAGGCGCGGACGCGCGGTCCACATGGTGCGCCGCTGCCGCGCGCGGACCGGCTGCCTCGACGCGGTCACCGTCGAGCAGGTCTGCGCCGCCGTCGACCGGCGCCTGGGGAGCCTCGATCCCGAACATGCTTGATCTCGACGCCGACCCGTTTCTCCGCTTCCTGTTTCACGTGGCGCGCCGCCGTGTGATCGCCGGCTTCGTCGTCGCGGTGGCGGCGTTCGCCTGCGCCCGTCCGTCGTGGCGGTCGATCGCGGCCGGCGTTCCCATCGCGTTGATCGGGGAGGGCTTGCGGATCTGGGCGGCGGGCCACCTCGTGAAGGGACGCGAGGTGACGACGTCGGGGCCGTACCGGCTGCTTCGCCATCCGTTGTACGCCGGGTCGGCGGTCATCGGCGCCGGCTTCGTCGTGGCGGCCGCCTCGCCGCTGGTGACGGGCGTCGTGCTCGGGTATCTCGCCGTGACGACGGCGGCGGCGATCCGGCTCGAGGAGGCGACCCTGCGGGCGGACTTCGGCGACGCCCATGCGCGCTACGCGGCAGGCGGGTCGCCGGCGCGGCCGCGCCGTTTCAGCCTGCGGCGCGCGGCGGGCAACCGCGAGCACCTGACGGTTGTCGGCTTGCTGGTTTCCGTACTGTTGTTGTGCGCGAAGGCGTGGCTCGCGCTATAGTCCCGGTTCCGCCGCTGCCGCCGGCCGCGGCCGTGCGCGAAGGCGTGGCTCGCGCCATGGTCCCGGTTCCGCCCTGCCGCCGGCCGCGGCTCGATGCGGTCAGCTCGGGGTCGGGGCGGTTAGCTCAGGGGTAGAGCGCCGGTTTTACACACCGGTTGTCACAGGTTCGAATCCTGTACCGCCCACCAGCTCCGGCGGGGCGCCGCCGGATGAGATATAATCGTCCTGCAGCGCGCCCGCCGCGCGTCGACCTTGCGGGGCCGTAGTTCAGCTGGTTAGAACGCCTGCCTGTCACGCAGGAGGTCGCGAGTTCGAGTCTCGTCGGCCCCGCCACGCCTTTGTTGACCGATGCCCGGGTGCCAGGCCGCACCTCGGACGTCGGTTCCCTCGGCTCGCCGCGCCGGTCTGCCGGTGACCGGCAGACCGCTTCAGCGTCCTGCAACGTCACGTTTTCGCCTGACGTACCCGTGAAACCCGCGATCTTTCTCGACCGTGACGGGACGCTCAACGAGGACGTGGGCTATCTGGACCGCCTCGAGCGACTGACGCTGTTTCCGTGGAGCCTCGATGCCGTCCGCCTGCTGCGCCGGGCCGGGTATGCCGTCGTGGTGGTCACCAACCAGGGGGGCGTGGCGCGCGGCTTCATGGCCGAGTCGTTCGTCGAGGAGGTCCGGCGCGTCATCGACCGCCGGCTCGCGGCCGTCGGCGAGCGGCTCGACGGTCACTATTGCTGTCCCCACGAGCCGCATGCCCCGGTCGCGGCGTACAGCCGGGAGTGCGGGTGCCGCAAGCCGCGCCCCGGTCTCCTCCACCGGGCGGCCCGCGAGCTCGACCTCGACGTCGGCCGCTCGATCGTGATCGGCGACAAGTGGAGCGACGTGAAGCTGGCGCGCGCCGCCGGGGCCCGCGGGGTCCTGGTCAGGACCGGGTACGGCCGCAGCCAGGAGCAGGCGCCGCCCGCGGATCTGCGGGCCGACGCCGTCGCCGACACGCTGATGGACGCGGCGAGCTGGGTCCTGCGCCGGCCGGCCTGACGCGCCGGGTGGTGGGGGGGCTTCTACGGCGCGGACTCTCGCCGGAGAAGCGCTGTGCTACGATGCCGGCAGGGCCATGCCGTTCCACGAAATCGTCGGCCATCGGCACGTGATCACGCGTATCTCACGCGCAATAGCGCGTGATTCGCTGCCTCCCAGCGTGCTGCTGACCGGTCCCGGCGGAGTCGGCAAGCGGCTGGTGGCCACCGCCGTCGCCCAGGCGCTGAACTGCGGCGCGCCGCGGCGGGATGCGTCGGACCTGGCCGTCGACGGCTGCGGTAGTTGCTCGGCCTGCCGGCGCATCGCGCGCGGCGCCTATCCGGACGTGCTGGCCGTCGAAGCGGGTGAAGGCGGGTCGATCACCATCGACCGGGTGCGGATGGCGATTGAGCAGGTGGGCTACCGCCCGTTCGAGGGGCGGCGCCGGGTGATCATCGTCGACGACGCCGATCTGCTCGTCCCGCCGGCCCAGAACGCGCTGTTGAAGACGCTGGAGGAGCCGCCGGCCAGCTCGCAGCTCGTGCTGGTGACGGCGCGGCCCGACATGCTGCTGGACACGGTCCGGTCGCGCTGTCCCCGGCTGCGGCTCGGCCCGCTCGGGGCCGACGAGATCGCGGGGTTTCTCGCGGTGCGCGGCATCGACGAACGGGTCGCCCGGCCGGCCGCCGCGGCGGCCGGGGGCAGCGCCGGCCGCGCCCTGCAGATGGCGTCGCGCGACCAGGAGGGAACCCGCGCCGCGGCGGTCGGGCTGCTGCGGTCGGTGTCGGCGGCGCGCGACGCACGCGCGCGCCTGGCCGGCGCGAAGGACTTCGCGGCAGGCAAGGGGGCGAAGCGCGCCCCGGCGGCGGACCGGCAGGAGCTGCGCGAGCGTTTGCGGGCGCTGGCGTCGCTGCTCCGCGACGCGGCGGTGGTCTCGGCCGGCTCGCGGGCGCCGCTCGCCAATGCCGATCTCGATGGCCCGCTCCGCGACTTGGCCGCCACCTGGGGGGGCGCGCGCGGCCCGCGGGCGTTCGCCGCGGTCGACGAGGCGCTCGACGCGGTGGAGCGGAACGCGAGTCCGAAGGTCGTGGCCGACCGGGTCGCGTTTCGGTTGTAGGATGCCGGCATGAGCACCCCCGCGACGCCGTTCGTCAGCGTCAAGTTCGATCCGGTAGGTCGCGTCCGGCGTTTCCTCCTCGAAGGGGTCGAATTCGAGCCGCCCCTCGAGCCGGGCGACGATGTCGTCGTTGCACGGGGCGATCAGCGGGCGTACGCCACGGTCGCCCCCACCATCCCGCAGACCGCGGAGCGGGTGGCGCCGCCGTCGACGTCGGGTGACCGGGTGATTCGGCGGGCGACGCCGCAGGACGTGGCGGCGCGGGCCGAGCACCGGAGCCGCGAGCGCGACGCGTATCGCATCTGCGCCCTCAAGATCAGCGAGCACCGCCTGCCGATGAAGCTCATCCGCGCCGAACAGCAGATCGACCGCGCCTATCTCGTGTTCTATTTCACGGCCGACGGGCGGGTCGACTTCCGGGAGCTGGTCCGCGACCTCGCGACCGAGTTCCGCTGCCGGATCGAGATGCGTCAGATCGGCGCGCGCGACGAGGCGAAGCTGCTCGGCGGGTACGGTTCCTGCGGACGGCCGCTCTGCTGCACCACGTGGCTGCGGGGCTTCGAGCCGATCTCCATCAAGATGGCGAAGCGCCAGCACCTCAGCCTCAGCCCGTCGCGGCTGTCCGGCCTGTGCGGCCGGCTCAAGTGCTGCCTGCGCTACGAGCTCCCGAATGCCGCGGGCGAGCAGTTCGCCGGCTGCGCGCACGAAGGGTCGTGCAGCCGCACCGGTTCGTGCGGCGCCGGGTGCGGCGGCGATTGCGGCTCGGCCGGGTGCGGCGGCTGCGGCGGCGCGTGAACGCCGGCCGGTCTGTGCGCATGACTCTGCCCCGCATCGGCGTCACCGCCGGCGATCCGGCCGGCATCGGGCCCGAAGTAGCCGAGCGGGCGGCGACGGACCCGTCGGTCCGGGAGGTCTGCGAGCCGGTTCTCTACGGATCGCACGTCGCCGGCGCCTTCCGGCCGGGGGCGGTGTCGGCGGCGGCCGGCCGCGCGGCGTACCAGGCGGTCACCGGCGCCGTGCGGGACGCGTTGGCGGGGCGCATCGACGCCGTGGCCACGGCTCCGATCAGCAAGGCGGCCTGGGCGCGCGCCGGGCTGCGCTGGCGTGGACACACCGAACTGCTGGCCGAGCTGACCGGCGCCGGCGACGTGCGGATGATGTTCCACGCCGAGCGCCTGTCGGTGGTGCTGGCCACCGTGCACGTGCCGCTGTCGCACGTGCCGGGCCTGCTGACGCGCGAGCGGCTCGGGACGACCATCGCCCTCGCGCATGCCGGGCTGCCGCGCTTCGGGGTGGCCCGGCCCCGGCTGGCCCTGGCCGGACTGAATCCGCATGCGGGCGAGGACGGCCTGATCGGTGACGAGGAGCAGAAGGTCTTCGCACCCGTGGTCGCAAGCTGCCGCGCCCGCGGCATCGACGTCAGGGGGCCGATCCCGGCCGATGCGGTGTTCCGCCGCGCCGTCGGCGGCGAGTTCGACGCGGTGGTCGCCTGCTACCACGATCAGGGCCTCGTGCCGGTGAAGCTGATCGCCTTCGGCCAGGCCGTGAACGTCACCCTGGGACTGCCGATCGTCCGGACGTCGGTGGACCACGGCACCGGCTTCGACATCGCCGGCCGGGGCGTCGCCGATCCGGCGGGGATGATCGCCGCCGTCCGGCTCGCCGCGCGGCTCGCCGCGGCCGGGGGGCCGTGAGCGTCGGCGGGACCAGCCGATGCAGCGGCCGACGAACACCGACGCCTCCGGGGGCGTTCACCTGATCGCCGACAACCGCAAGGCGCGTCACGACTACCACATCTTCGACACCTACGAGGCGGGCATCGTGCTGTTGGGCACCGAGGTGAAGGCGATCCGCGAAGGGCGGGTCAACCTGAAGGACAGCTACGGCCGGGTCGAGGCGGGCGAGGTGTTCCTGCACAACCTGCACATCAGCCCCTACAGCCACCGGGGATACGCCGAGCACGAGCCGTTGCGGCGGCGCAAGCTGCTGCTGAACAAGCGGGAGATACGCAAGCTGATCGGCAAGATGGTCGAGCGGGGGTTCACCCTGGTGCCGATCCGGATGTACTTCAAGAAGGGGCTGGTGAAGGTGACGGTGGGCGTCGCCCGGGGCAAGAAGGCCTACGACAAGCGGGAGACCATCAAGCGGCGGCAGATCGACCGCGAGACCCGCGCCATGATCAAGGAACGCTCGCGGTGAAGTCCTGGTGACCGGAGCGGGCGGACAGCTCGGCCGGACGGTGGCGCGGGTGTTCGCGGCGGTTGCGACGTCGTGCCGCTGACCCGCGCCGACCTCGACCTTACCGACGACGCGCGGGTGCGCGCGGCGGTCGCCGCTGGCACCCGCGCCTTCACAATGGCCGAGGTCAAGCGCGAGTTGGGGGATCGATTCCTGAGCCGAGAGATATTGTCAAATGTTGTGGATCGGAAGTTCCGTGGTCAGGCGGCCTCCTTCCGAGCCTCGGTCTCCGTGTCACCGCGCGCCTGCGGCAGGCCGTCAACGAACCGCACCCCGGCTCGCACCAGAGGCAGCAGGCGCGCCCGTTCAGCCGACGCCACCGGCGTTGCGCCATCTCGAGCAGCTTGAACGCCATCAGCAGACCCTTGGTGCGGGACCCGGCACCCTTCGTCACACGCTGTGCACAGGCGGTCCTCTTCCAGGCGGATGTTGAAGTGGATCCCGTCCACCCAGACATAGACGTAGTCGCACCCCGACAGGTCCCGGCCCCGGAACGCCTGGTACTCCTCCTCCCAAGCCGCCGTCAGTCGCGAGATGTTCGTCGGACTCAGCCCCACGGCGTCCTTCCCGAGCAGCACCGGAAGCGCCTCGCGGAAGTCGCCCGTCGACAACCCCCGCAGATACAGCAGCGGAAGCACCTCCGCCACCTGCGGCGACCGCCGCATGTACGGCGGCAGGATGCGGCTAGTGAACCGGCTGGCGTTCGCCCTCGCCCGTCCTCGTCGCGCGCGTCCGCGTGGGTTTCGATGTATCGCGCGACCTCCTCCTCCATGGCCGCCATCAGCATGCGCCGCGCGCCCTCTCGGGCCACCTCATCGAGGGTCGGCACGGCTCCTTCGGTCGTTTCGGCGTTGTCTTCCGGGTCTTCGTTTAATTAGTGTCAGCCAGAAAACCCCCTCTCACGAGTGGAGATTTGCGAGCGCTCCGTCCGCACTCAAGGTGTGATTTCACTATGAGTCGGGCCGCGATGGTGGTTTCCTGACCACCCCGCGCGCGATCGGCAAGAAATCAGCCGGAGGTCTGGTGTTTGGGGGCGGGGAGGCCTTCCCGTCTTTCGACGGGTCGGTTCACAGCAGGATTGTCGGGAACCGGCCGCTCAGGCGGCGCGTCGTCGTCGTTTGCGCTCGCGCTTTTGCAGAATCGACCCGATGCGATGCAGGTTGGCGGCCAGCACCGACAGCGCGACGGTGCGCGCGAAGCCGTCCGGGCCATGGCTGCGGACACGGTCGAGGCCCCGATGCTCCAACCCGTTGATGGCCGACTCGATTGCCGGATGCGCACGCCGAGCCGCCACAAAGGACGCCTCTGCTTCCCGCTCCCGGTTGGCTTTCGAACGATACCCCTTGCCCGGCAGCGCGTTGAGGTCGAGCAGCGCGTCCAACCGGAGTCGGTTGGCGGGGCTGTGAAAGCCCCGGTCGAAGCTGCACGCCCGCAGTTCCGGATGCTGTGCCTGCGTTTCCTCCACCAGCGGCACCGCCGCGTCCACGTCCTCGCCCTCCCACAGAATCTTGTGGTGCAGGATGAACTGATACTGGTCCTCGACAAGGGCGACAGGCACCCCGAGTTCGACCGGCGTGCCCGCCTTGCCCTTGGAAATCCAGCGCGTGTGCTCCGCGAAGATCGAAAAGACCTTCTCCTCGTGAGGAACCGTCTCGCCCCGCAGCAGACGGCGCTCCACGTGCTCGATCTGACGCCGGGCATGCACGACAAAGCCTGCGATGGACTGGCAGGTGGTTTCCCCCACGCCCTGGCCCCGCAACGTGTCGAGCGTGTCCACCGCCCGCTCGACCAGGGCGCGGCAGCGCGCCAGATACGCCTCCACCCGCTCCGGATGCTGCTGCGCCCGCCGCGTCGAGCGCACCCGGTTGAACAGCTTCCTGACCTCCCGCGACGAATGCTGCCACTGACGCCACCGGCCGACCGCGTGTTTCACCCCCGCACGCCCCGTCTCCCGCAACAGGCGCCGCATCGCGTCCCACAACAGGCTGACGTCCGTCGGGTAATGCACGTCCGTCTCCACCACGAACGAATCACACCGACCGCGCAATGGCTCGCCAGGCTTTTTTTTGCCACCTTGTGGCCGCTCTCCACCACCAGACGCCCCACCGCCGACAACAACTCGGGCGTCAACAACGACACGTTGTCGACCAGCGTCTGGTACTCGTAATGCGTCTTGTCACCGAAATCGCCGTGTCCCAGGAACGCGCGTATCGTCTCGTGATGGTTCGTCAGGTCGTGAAGACGGTCGAAGTCGCAACCCAGCCCCTGCTTCAGGACCCCCAACACCAGGATCCGCCACAGATCCATTCCCGGACGTCCGACCGTGCGGTCGGTCTCCGGCAGAATATGCTCGTCCAGCAGCGCCGACAGCCGCGCGCGCAACGCCTCGTCGCCCCAGACGTGCTGAAGCGTGCAACCTCGGGCTGCTCCTGCGCCGGCTGACCGGCGTCGGTACGCCCCGGAGCCTGCCGGGGCGGGCTTTATTCGGCGATTTGGGGGCTGATCAGGGGCTGGATCGGCCGCTGGGGGCGTCTGACACGCGTCTGGGAGGCCGAATGGAGGCCGGCGGCGTCTGTCGGCTCACTCGCTCACCGCCAAGCTGCCTGAACAGGCCCGCTCAGCGAACAGACTTCTTCCACGGGCTGCAAGCAGCGAATCGATGGGCGCACAGAACCGATGCGCCGGCATCGCCGGCAATACGACGCGCTCAAGGCGGAGTTGCAAACGCTCGGGTTTGTCCGCCAGGGCAGCATCCAGACCCGCCGGCTCACGTGCGGACAGGCCGCCTGCCGCTGCCACCGCGACCCGGACGCCCGTCACGGCCCCTACCACTACTGGACACGCAAGGTCCGCGGAAAAACGGTCAGCCTGCTGCTCACCGACGACGAACTCGTCCTCTACCGGGAGTGGATCGAGAACAACCGCAGGTTGGAACGGTTGGTGAAGGACATGCGCGACGTCTCTTCGCGCGTGCTTGCTCTCGTCACCGGCCGCGAGGTTCCATGAAGCCCGCGTCCCCCCGTCTCCGTCCCGGAGGGCAGGGTGACAGACTGCCTGCTATTGTGCTAACTTGCGTGCGCCGATCGCGCAGTGACCATCACTCCGCAGCTTCATCAGGATGAAAATCCGTCTGGCCACAGGGTTTTGCAAGAGACTCACATGGTAGTCTGTCGAGAGGGAGGAGGGAGCTTATGACGAACGTTCACGACTTGCGGTGCGTGGTCGTGGGTCTGGTTCGTGGCTTTGTTTCCGGTACTGGCTGAATCTTCCGGAATCGGCGTGTCGTTCGCGTCGCGCAATTCCTCGGAGGCCGATGACGTTGCTCCCGGCGTACGGGCGGATTCGCGCCGCCAGTCGTCAGACACCGTGGAACCTACGCTGTCGGCGGATGCTCCGGCGTGGAAGTTTGATGCCGGAGGCAGTCTCGTTTTGCCTGGATTGTACGGGTTCCGTGCCGTTGGAGCCGGCGGCTGGTTGACCGTCGGGTCTGGACGATTGCGCCTCCAAATTGACTACCTGCACCGGCGGGGGCATGAAGAAGATTCCGAGATTTTCAACTACGGTGATTTCGTGAGGGAGTACACGCATATCGACGGTTGGACCGTCGCTTCTCTCCATGTCGTGGCCTCCAGACATTTTCGTACGGAGAGCATGGTCAAACCTCACGTCCTTTTTGGCGCGGGCTACTATGGATCCAGGGGTTATAATTGTCGCGCGTCCAGCGGGCGGTTTGAGGGCAACTTGGTTTACGAGCGCCCACAGGAATGTGATCGGGACGAGGACGACGACATTGCAGGCGTACTTGGGGGAGGGATTGAGATTGCATATGGTTCCCGATTCTTCATTCGAGCGCAGTCTCGTGGATTTGTCGTTGCCGGCGGGGACGATTCCTCCCCATCATGGTTGCGGCTGCTACAGGCGACGATGAGCGAGGTACTTGTCGGTGTCGGCGTTCGTTTCTAATTAACGGGTGATTTGTCAACGTACACGGGCATGGAATGAGCCGTGAGTGTCGAAAGCCCGCGCGCCGACGCTGTTCCTTTGGTGGACGTTGCATCGGATGCGGGAGGCACGATGATTGTTGTTATCCTGCCGTTCTGCAGGCCACCGAGCGCAGCTACCGTTGGAAGCATCCTCGGGATTTCCGGCCGCCGAGCCTCGGGGGCAGCGTTTCGACACTTCACCCGGCGTGGCGGTCAGCCGCGGGTCGGTCGCGCGTCAATGCGCTCGTTTCGGTGCTGCACTTGACGCGGACGGTGGCGGCAGGCCGAATACGTCGGGGACGATGGGCTCGGGGGCACGCAACATCGTGGCGACCAGCGCAGGCAGGTCGAGGTTGCGTTGGCGGGACCGGCGCCGCAAAGGTCTCGCCGACGTGCGCCGGGCACGCTCGGCGTCCCTGCTGGCCATGGCGCGTACCGGGCCGTCGGCCGGGACGACCGCCGCGACCCTGCGGCCGCTTCTTGGCGAAAGGTGCGGCTTGCCGGCGTCCCGCCCGGCGCTCGGTCGCCAACTGCTGTTCAGGTGCTCGTTCTCGCGCTCCAGCCGCTCGATCCGACGCTGCAAGCCGTCGTTCTGACGCTGCACGCGGCCGTTCTCGCGGTGCACGTCCTTGTGGCGCGCCAGTTCGTCACGCAGCCGCCCGATCTCCCGGTCCTGTTGCTCAATGACAACATCCCGAGGGTCCTGCTCGGGAGGAGCCTTGTCCAAGATGGCGCGTATGCGGCGCAGCAGGCTCACGCCCCCTTTGCTGTCGGCTCGGCGCGCCAGAACCTTTACCCCATCACGTTGGATTTTCGCCCGGACCCGGTAAATAAAGACGAAGTACCGAGGGAACCCCATCGCCGACCAGGGAGCGCCGCACGACGGGCAGCTACACCCACAGCAGCGAGATCTGATCGATCAGGTGTTCAACGGATACGGCCGTTACTCGGGGATCCAACTGTCGCGCTTGACGCATCAGCCGGATACGCCTTGGGCCGTCGCTTGGCAGTCTGGAATGAGCATCATCCCGAACGAACTCATCAGGGACCACTATCGTCGCCGTGCAGCCGAGTTGACTGCTCATGCCGGTTGATGTCCAGGTTCCTCAGGAGCCGATCCCCGGCGACAAGAGCTCGGATGCGGCGGCCGAGGAAGCTCGACTCCTTCAAGTGGGCGACCTTGAGCACCAGGCCCGCAAGCACCGCTCCTCACGGATGCGGCACATGCACTGGATCGGGATCGGCGGCCTGTGGGCTCTTGCCCTGGTCGCGGTCGTCATTGGCGGAATGAGCCTGTGGCGCTTGGTGACCCCGCCAGCCTGGCATCTTCTTCTCGAGGCGATCAGGTGTCGCGGCTGAACACGATTACCGTTACATCGATCGTGTCGGCCCTGTTGACTTTTGTCGTTCAGGAGGCGACGCGCTAGTCGATTAAGGTAGCGCGAAGGCGATCAGGCGCGGGCCGCCGCCGACGGTAAGCGCGATGTACTGCCGGCCGTCGAGCAGGTAGGTCATCGGGGTGCCGATGGCGCCCGACGGCAGGTCGACCGAGGCCAGCTCCGTCCCGTCGGTCTTGTCGTAGGCGACCAGCCGCGGACCGTTGTTCGTCCCGCCGGCGGTGAGGCAGTAGATCAGCAGCGTCTTCGTCAGCAACGGGCCGTTGCTGCCGTTGTCGCCGCCGAGGGGCGGCAGGTTCAGGTGGCGCAGCCGCGGGTGGTTGCGGTAGCGGTCGCCGTTGCCGGTCGGCACCCACCAGGCGTGCTCGCCGGTGTTCAGATCGATGGCGGTCATGCGCGAGTAGGGTGGCTTGAGCAGCGGCAGCCCCTGCGGCATCTGCGGGCTCTGCCGGATGTTGCCGCGCCGCGCCAGCCGTTCCGCCTCCGGCGCGCCGTGGGTGTAGGCGACGGTGGCGCCGAGCGCCGCGTCGGGCTGGTACAGCGGGATTACCGTGGCCTGGTTGCGGGACGGTATGTAGAGCATGCCGGTCTCGGGATCGACCGCGGCGCCGGCCCAACCGGCCGTGCCGCCGTCGGGCGGGCGCATGATGGTGCCCCGCGTGACCCCTTCGATCGGCCGGTCGAGCGGCGTGAACAGCGGTCCGAGCCGGAAGCCTTCGACCGCCTCGATCGCCATCTGCCGGATTTCCGGGGTGAAGTCGACGAGGTCGTCGATGGTGACGCCCTGGTAGTCGAACGGGGCCGGTTTCGTCGGGAACGGCTGCGTCGGCGACGGCACCTCGCCCGGCATGTTGGTCTCGGTCGGCACCGGCCGCTCCTCGATCGGCCAGATCGGATCGCCGGTGACGCGGTCGAAGACGTAGACGAAGCCCTGCTTGCTCACCTGCGCGATCGCCCTGATCGGCCGGCCGTCCACGGTGACGTCCACCAGGTTCGGATGCGTGGGAAAGTCGTAATCCCAAAGCCCGTGGTGAACGGCCTGGAAGTGCCACTCGCGCTGCCCGGTCTCCACGTCGACCGCGATCAGCGTCTCGGAGAAGAGGTTGTCGCCGAGCCGGTCGGCCCCGTAGTAGTCGTTCGTTGTCGTCCCGGTCGGGAGGTACACGTGGCCCAGCTCGTTGTCGCCGGCCAGCATCGACCAGACGTTGGCGTTGCCCGAGTAGCGCCACGACTCGTTCAGCCAGGTGTCGACGCCGAACTCGTCCGCGCTGTTCGGCACGGTGTGGAAGTCCCAGGCGTGCTCACCGGTGCGGACGTCCCACGCCCGCACCCAGCCGGGCACCGCCTCCTTGGTGATGCGGCGGTCGGCGACGTGCGAGCCGTGGATCACCTTGTCGCGCACGACGATGGGGGGCGAGTGGATCCCGTACAGCAACGCGTTCAGGTAGTCGCGCTCGCCGCGGTTGGCGCGCGGGAGGCCGACCATCGCGTCGACCATGCCGCTGCCGTCCGGGCCGAAGTCCGCGCAGGGCTGCCCGGTCTGCGCCTTGACGCAGACGACGTAGCCGTTGCCGGTGCCCCAGAAGATGCGCTCGTCGCCGGCGCCGTCGGTCCAGTACGCCACGCCCCGCTGGCGCCACGTCCCGGTCATCGTCGTCGTGCCTTCTTCATAGCTCTTGGGGTTGAACACCCACAGCGTCTCGCCCGTCCTCGCGTCGACCGCGACGCCCTGCGACAGCGGCGTGTTGAAGTAGAGGACCCCGCCGACCATCAGCGGCGTGGCCTGGAATCCGGTCGGGCTCGGCAGGTGGCCCGTCCGGTAGAGGTCGGGTGTCTCCTCTACGAGCGCCTCGACGACGGTGTCGAGCGGCGCCCACCACTCGCCGCCTCCCGGGGTCGTCTTGCTGACCCGGTTGTCGACCGAGGTCCACTCCCAGACCAACTCCAGGTCGGCGAAGTTGCCGGCGTCGATCTGGTCCAGCGGCGAGTACTTCCTGCCGCCGATGTCGCCGGCGTAGCTGCGCCACTCCCCGTCGGAGGTGTCGTAGGTCTGCCAGGGGCCGGCGGCGCCGTCCTGCCGGGCGCGGGCGGCGGTGGGCGTCAGGATCAGCGTGGCGAGCAGGAGCATCACGACGAACGGAAGTGACTGGCGCATGGTGAACCTCCCTCCGCTAAAGCGGGACACGCTCGGATCCCGAGCGGGAGCGATGGTACAACAGGGAACCCGGTCGCCGCATTGTCGTTTATAACTGGTAGCGAGAGGTGAGCGCCAGGGAGGGGACATGACGATCCTGCAGCGCCTCGACGCCATCAGGCGTGACGTGCGCGACGGTGTCCGATCGCTCGCCCAGCGGCCGGTGTTCACCGCGGGCGGCCTCAAGCTCGTGATCGCGTGAGACCGCCCGTATCCGCGCCATACTTTCTCCTCAGACCTCCACGAACCTTGCCCTGCTCTACGGCACGCCGCCGGCGTCAGCATCCTCACGGCAGCGCGAACGCGATGAGCCGCGGGCCGCCGACGGTCAGCGCGACGTACTGCCGGCCGTCCAGCAGGTAGGTCATCGGCGTGCCGATGGCGCCCGACGGCAGGTCCACCGACGCCAGCTCCGCGCCGTCGGTCTTGTCGTAGGCGACCAGCCGCGGTCCCCCGTGCGAACCGCCGGCGGTGAGGCAGTAGATCAGCAGCGTCTTCGTCAGCAGGGGGCCGTTGATGGCGTTGTCCCCGCCGAGCGGCGGCAGGTTCAGGCCGCGCAGCAGCGGGTGGTTGCGGTAGCGGTCGCCGTTGCCGGTCGGCACCCACCAGGCGTGCTCGCCGGTGTTCAGGTCGATGGCGGTCATGCGCGAGTAGGGCGGCTTGACGAGCGGCAGCCCCTGCGGCATCTGCGGCTCGCGGCGGATGTTGCCGCGCCGGGCGAGCCGCTCCGCCTCCGGCGCACCGTGGGTGTAGAGCACCGTCGCCCCGATCGCCGGATCGGGCCGATAGAGCGAAACCACCGCCGTCCGGTTGCGCGACGGGACGTACAGCATGCCGGTATCGGGGTCCACCGCGCCGCCGGACCAGCCTGCGGTGCCGCCCGGCGGCGGACGCATGATGGTGCCGTTCGTGACGCCTTCGATCGGCCGGTCCAGCGGCGTGAACAGCGGTCCGAGCCGGAAGCCCTCGACCGCCTCGATCGCCATCTGGCGGATCTCCGGCGTGAAATCGACGAGATCGTCGATAGTGACGCCCTGGTAGTCGAACGGGGCCGGTTTCGTCGGGAACGGCTGCGTCGGCGACGGCACTTCGCCCGGCATGTTCGTCTCCTGCGGCACCGGGCGCTCCTCGATCGGCCAGATCGGATCGCCGGTCACCCGGTCGAACACGTAGACGAAGCCCTGCTTGCTGACCTGGGCGATCGCCTTGATCGGACGGCCGTCGACCGTGACGTCCACCAGGTTCGGGTGGGTCGCGAAGTCGTAGTCCCACAGTCCATGGTGGACCGCCTGGAAGTGCCACTCGCGCTGACCGGTCTCCACGTCGACGGCGATCAGGGTCTCCGAGAACAGGTTGTCGCCGAGCCGGTCGACCCCGTAGTAGTCGTTGGTGGCCGTACCGGTCGGCAGGTAGACGTGGCCCAGTTCGTTGTCGCCGGCGAGCATCGACCAGACGTTGGCGTTGCCCGAGTAGCGCCACGACTCGTTCAGCCAAGTGTCGACGCCGAACTCGTCGGCGCCGTTGGGCACGGTGTGGAAGTCCCAGGCGTGTTCGCCGGTGCGGACGTCCCACGCGCGCACCCAGCCCGGCACCGCCTCCTTGGTGATCCGGCGGTCGGCGACGTGCGAGCCGTGGATCACCTTGTCGCGCACGACGATGGGGGGCGAGTGGATGCCGAACAGCATCGCGTTCAGGTAGTCGCGCTCCTCGCGATTGGCCCGCGGCAGGCCGACCATCGCGTCGACCCGGCCGCCGCCGTCGGGGCCGAAGTCGGGGCACGGCTGCCCCGTCTTCGCGTCGACGCAGATGAGGTAGCCGTTGCCGGTGCCCCAGAAGATCCGCTCGTCCCCTTCGCCGTCGGTCCAGTAGGCGACGCCCCGTTGCGACCAGGGGTTGCTCATCGTCGGCGTCCCCTCTTCGTAGCCCTTCGGGTTGTAGACCCACAGCGTCTCCCCGGTCTTCGCGTCCACCGCGACGCCCTGCGACAGCGGGGTGTTGAAGTACAGGACCCCGCCCACCATCAGCGGCGTCGCCTGCAGGCGCGACAGGATCGGACGGTGGCCGGGCCGGTAGAGGTCGGGAGTATCCTCGATCAGCGTGTCGACCACGGTGTCGAGCGGGGCCAGCCACTCGCCGCCGCCGGGCGTCGTCCGGCTGATGAAACGGTCGACGGTGGTCCACTCCCAGGCGATCTCCAGGTCGGCGAAGTTGCCCGCGTCGATCTGGTCGAGCGGCGAATACTTCGTGCCGCGCACGTCCCCGGCGTAGCTCATCCACTCGCCGTCGGAGGTGTCGTAGGTCTGCCACGGCCCGGCGCCGCCGTCCTGCTGGGCGTCCACGATGGCCGATCCGCAGAAGAGCAGCGCAAGCATCACGGCGAGCGAGAGCGACTGGCGCATGACGTGACCTCCGTTCGTCGTCACGGAACCGGGCTGAATCACCACCCGAAAGAACAAACCGGATCGTGAATGCAATCCTACACGCTGTTGTCCGCCGCCGGGGTCCGCCGGCGCCCGCCGTGTCGTTTCGGACGACCCGCGGGTGTTCGCGTCCGTGGACGGGACATCGCACGTGGTACGCGATGACCTCCATGCGGGGTCACGTGTCCTGCATCCTGGACATGTATGCGCGCAGATTCTTTCACCATAAGTCAAGGAAATCGTAATCACTGTCGTTCGGCCGGCATCAAGGGCGGCGCAGCGAAGCCCACGGACGGGCGTGCCGGTCACCGGCAGTCCCGCGGCGTTGGGTGATTCGGTGTTGCCCGGACCTCGGTCGCGGGGTACGATGCGACGGTTGGGCGCGCGTCTCGATTTCGAAGCGCCCGCAAAGCGAAGGAGCAGGGATGGTGCGAGCGGACGGCGGCATTCGGCGCTTCGCCTCCGGGCTGTCGAGAGCCGTCGTGCTGGTGCTGGCCGGCGGAACGGTCCTGGCAGCCGGGTCGACCGTCGAGACGCCTGCCGCCCGGCGGGGGCCGGGGCAGGACTCGACGCGTCCGGCGGCCGTGCAGCGGCCCGTTCCCGCCGCGGAAACCCCATCGGTCACACCCCGCGCCGTCCTTGACCGCTACTGCATCACGTGCCACAACGACCGGCTCCGGACCGGTGGGCTCACCCTGGACGCGGCCAGCGTCGACGCCGCAGACCCGAGCCGCGACGCGGACGTCTGGGAACGGGTGATCGGGAAGCTGCGGACCGGCGCGATGCCGCCGCCGGGCCGTCCCCGTCCCGACGCGGCCACCTACGACGCGGCGGCGAGCCGGCTGGAGGCGGACATCGACCGCATGGCCGCGGCGAACCCCGACCCGGGCCGGACCAGCACCGTCCACCGGTTGAACCGGACCGAGTACCGCAACGCGATCCGCGACCTGCTGACCCTGGATCTGGACGTGACGCCGCTGCTGCCGGGCGACGAGACGTCGGACACCGGCTTCGACAACAACGCCGACGTGCTCTCGATCTCCACCGCGCAACTCGAGCGCTACCTCTCGGCGGCGCGTACCATCACGCGGCTCGCCACCGGCCTGCCGCCGCCCGGCCCCGGTTTCGAGACCTTCGACGTGCCTCTGCTCCTGCTGCAGGACGAGCGCCGGAGCGAGGATCTGCCGCTCGGCTCGCGGGGCGGGGTCGCCGTGCCCTATCACTTCCCGGTCGACGGCGACTACCTCGTCAAGATCGAGTTGCGGTCGAACTGGCAGGACTACATCCTGGGCATGGGCAACGCCCACCTCCTCGATGTCCGGATCGACGGCGAGCTGGTCGAGCGGTTGACGGTCGGCGGCGAGGCCCCCGGGCGGCCCGCTCCGGTAACGTTCACCATCGCCGAACGGGGCGACCCGGAGTGGGAGGCGTACCTGCAGTCGGCGGACGAGCGGCTGGAGGTGCGCGTGCCGGTCGAGGCCGGTCCGCGCGTGGTGAGCGTATCGTTCGTCCGCAACGTCTGGGAGCCGGAGGGGATCCTGAAGCCGCGGCAGGCGGGCGAGGTCCTCTCGAACGACGAGGCGTACCACGGCAACGCCGCGGTCGCCGCCGTCGCCATCGGCGGGCCGTACGCCGTGACCGGGCCGGGCGACACGCCGAGCCGCCGGGCCATCTTCACGTGCCGGCCGGAGACCGCGGCGCCCGAGGACGAGCGGGCGTGCGCCGCCGGGATCGTGTCGCGGCTGGCGCGGCGCGCCTACCGCCGCCCGGTGACGCCGGATGACACGGACACGCTGCTCGGGTTCTTCGACAGCGGCCGCGAGACCGGCGGCAGCTTCGACGCCGGCATCCAGCTCGCGCTGGAACGGATGCTGGTCGATCCCGATTTCCTCCTGCGCATCGAGCGCGACCCGGCCGGGGCGGAGCCCGGAGAGCCGTACCGACTGAGCGACGTCGAGGTCGCCTCGCGCCTGTCGTTCTTCCTCTGGGGCAGCATCCCGGACGAAGCGCTGCTCGACGCGGCGGAGCAGGGCCGGCTCACCGATCCGGCGATCCTGGAGGCGCAGGTCCGCCGCATGCTCGCCGACCCCCGCGCCCGGTCGCTCGTGGACGACTTCGCCGTCCAGTGGCTCCATTTGCGCAACCTGGAGGACGTGACCGGCGACCCGGTGCCGTTCCCCGACTTCGACGACAACCTGGTCGAGGCGTTCCGGCAGGAGACCACGCTGTTTCTCGCCAGCACCCTGCGCGAGGACCGCAGCGTGCTCGACCTGCTCGACGCCGACTACACGTTCGTCAACGAGCGGCTCGCGCGCCACTACGGCATCCCCGGCATCTACGGGTCGCGGTACCGGCGCGTCACGGTGCCGGACCGCGAACAGCGCGGCGGCCTCCTCGGCCACGGCGGCCTGCTCGCGCTGACCTCCTATCCGACCCGCACGTCGCCGGTGCTGCGCGGCAAGTGGCTGCTCGACACCATTCTCGGCGCGCCGCCCCCGTCGCCCCCGGCCGACGTCCCGGCCCTGCCCGAGCGGGGCGAGGGGGGCCGTACCACCTCGGTGCGCGAGCGGCTGGAGCGCCACCGGCAGGCCCCGGCCTGCGCCGCCTGCCACGCGTCCATCGATCCGCCCGGGTTCGCGCTGGAGCAGTTCGACGGCCTCGGGGCGTGGCGCACGAGGGACGAGTTCGGCAACCCGATCGACGCCACCGCGACCATGCCGAACGGCCGGACGGTGGCGGGGATGGCCGGCCTGCGCGCGTTGCTGCTGGAGCGGCCCGAGCGATTCGCCGGCACGGTGACCGAGAAGCTGCTGTCCTACGCCCTCGGCCGCGGCCTGGAGCACGTGGACAAGCCGACCGTGCGCGCCGTCGTGCGGGACGCCGCGGCCGGCGACTACCGCTGGTCGGCGCTCGTCGCCGGGATCGTGAAGAGCCCGGCGTTCCTGATGCGGAACGCGGCGGCGGACTGAAAACGGCGGTACATGCCCGCTCCGTTCGTCGAGTCCGGCCGCAAGACCATTTCCTTGCGACACGCGCCCCTTGACGATCCGTGGCGCGAGTGCGCGCAGCCGGCAGCACGCGCTTCGTCCGTCAAGCCGGCGCCTTGCGCCAGTTCTCCACAGCGAGTTCGGCGACTTGCCTGAACTCGCGCACGTTGCCGGTCACGAGCACCAGCCCGAGCGACTGGGCATGCGCCGCAATCAGCATGTCGTTGGGGCCAATCGGCTGGCCGCGTCGTTCGAGCGCCGAGCGCAACCGCCCGTAGAACGAAGCCGCTGGCGCGTCGAATTCCCGGCAGGGAATCTCCCCGGTCAAGGTGTCCAGGACTTGGTGGTTCCGTTGCGGGTGAGCGCTCTTGTCCGCCCCGTAGCGCAACTCTGCGACGACGATGGACGACAGGCACACTTCGGACGGGCCGAGCGCGCGCAGGCGGGCGGCGACCGACGGAAAGCGGCCGGTCAGGTAGTCGATGCACACGTTGGTGTCGAGCAGGTAGGTCATGCGTCGAAGTCCGATCCGGGCTCGACGCTCGGCGGCTCGGACGGGTAGGGGAAATCGGCCGCTGCGCCCGCCAGGTCCAGAAACACCGCCGTCCACGTCGGGCGACGCGGCTCGAGAATCACCTGTCGGCCGTTGCGTGAAATCATCACTTCGTCCTGTCCTTCGAAGCGATAATCCTTGGGCAGCCGGACGGCCTGGCTTCCGCCGTTCCTGAACAGCCTGGCGCGATCGGTCATGCCGCCTCCTCCCCTTTATAGCTACACCGAGTATATACGGATCGTCGGGCGCCGGGAGCGGACGCCCAGGGATTCTTGCGCCGGCGGGTCGGGCGAGAGATGGTCTTGATGGAGGTCGACGGTTACAATCGGGGGACGCTCGAAGCGATCGGGGCGGCGACGTCAACACCTTCGTGCAAGAGACCGCCGGACACCGTGAATGTCTGGAAGGGCAAGGAGACGACGGCGATGACCATCAGCAAGCGATCTCTGCCGCGCCGGACCGTGCTGCGGGGCCTCGGTGTGACGTTGGGCCTCCCGTTCCTCGATGCGATGTCGCCCGCGCTCACCGCGCTGGCGAAGACCGCGGCGAAGCCGATCCACCGCTTCCAGGCGATCTACGTGCCCAACGGCATGGCGATGCAGTACTGGACGCCGGAGCGGGAGGGCCGCGACTTCGAACTGACGCCGATCCTGGCCCCGTTCGCGCCGTTCCGCGACCAGCTTCTTGTCGTCTCGGGGCTGCGCGCGTCGTGGGCCTACGTCCACGCGGGCGCCTCGGCGTCGTTCCTGACGGGGACGCCGCGCGGCGGGCAGAACGAGACCGACGTGCTGGCCAGCACCTCGATGGACCAGATCCTCGCGCGCGAGCTGGGCAAGACGACGCAGCTCGGCTCGCTCGAGGTGTCGATGGACAAGTTCGCCAACGCGGGGCAGTGCACGGCCGGGCTGAGCTGCGCCTACACGCAGACCATCTCGTGGCGGACGCCGACCATGCCGCTTCCCATGGAGAACAACCCGCGCGCCGTCTTCGAGCGCCTGTTCGGCGACAGCGGCTCGGCCGATCCGGCGGTCCGGCGGGCGCGCCGGCGGCAGAAGCAGAGCATCCTCGACTCGGTGACCGACAAGCTGACCGACCTGAAGGTGGCGGTCGGGCCGCGCGACCGGGTCAAGCTCGACGAGTACGCCGAGGCGGTCCGCGACGTCGAGCGGCGGATCCAGCTCGCCGAGCAGCAGCGCGACGTCGAGCCGTCGTTCACCGAGCAGCCGTCGGTCCCGCCGCGGGTCTTCGAAGAGCATCTCGGGTTGATGTTCGACCTGCAGTTCCTGGCTCTCCAGGCCGACCTGACGCGGGTCGTCACGTTCATGATGGGACGCGAGCAGAGCACCCGCTCGTATCCGCAGATCGGGGTGCCCGATGCGCACCATCCCCTGTCGCACCACGAGGACGATCCGGAACGGATCGCCGTCATGTCGAAGATCAACGCGTACCACGCGAAGCTGACCGCGGACTACCTGGCGCGGCTGCGCGCGGCGGAGGACGCGGACGGGTCGCTGCTCGACAACATGACCATTCTCTACGGGGCCGGGATCTCGAACAGCACGCGGCACCTGGGCGTCAACCTGCCGCTGATACTTCTCGGTGGCGGGGCCGGCAGGCTCGCGGGCGGCCGGCACCTGCGCTACCCGGGCGACACGTCGAACGCCGACCTGCTGATGACGCTGATGGACAAGCTCGACATGCCGCTCGACCGGCTCGGCGACAGCACGGCGAAGCTGCCGATCGACACGCTGTCGGGGGTGTGATTTCCTTCGGTCACATGGATGAACGCCAGCGTTGGCTTGTGCCGGTCTCCGGGACCTCTGGACGGCACCACCAGACGTTTGGTTCACGCCTGCCGGTTCTTCGATCCCGGCTCCAGCAGTGCGTGCGCGCGAGGTCATGGACATCTCACCAGGTGAGAGGTTGACCTCGCTGTCGGACATTGCCGGGAGGCTGGGGACCGCGAGCTTCGCGTGCACCTCGGGTGTCTCCGGCGTTCTCGCGCTCGTATGTCGGGGATGACGACGACGTTCGGGTTCACGTCCGGGAACGCGGAGATCGGGACCGGGCTCGGCAGGCCGAGAGGTTTGCGTTCGTGCGCGCGATCGGCGATGTCGTCTGTTTCGGCGATGCGCGACGTTCGGTCGTGAACGGTCTGCGGCAGGCAGAACGGCAAGCGGTGGGCAGGGCGTTCGCGGCGGAGTTTCTGGCGCCGGTCGACAGCGTGCTCGACATGGTCGAAAGCGGCCTCGACGACGACGAGATTGCAGGTTCGTTCAACGTATCGCCCCAGGTGATCGCCCGGCAGATCGAGAACCGGGACCGCATCCGGGAGGCTTGCACGGAACGCGCGGGTTGAGACGAAGCCTGCTGCGTCGAGAACGATCCGGCGTCGTGCCGCGGCGGGATCGACTCAAGGTCGAGGTGCAACCTCACATGCCCCAGACGGTGACCGGCGCGCCGCCGGCGCCGGCCGGCGTGTCGCGGCGGAAGATCTTCTCCTCCCACGTCCGGTCCGGCGCGCGGTCGAAGACGATCAGGTGGCCCGACTCCGCTTCGCAGCGGTCCATGTAGCCGCGCGTCTGCGCCAGCCCCTCCGCGATGGTCCGCTCCAGGTCCTTGTGCAGCACCTTGCACTCGACCGCGAACCTGCGGGTGCGCCCGCCCTGCGGCCACCGGATCAGCAGGTCCACGCGCCCGCGGCCCAGGGCGTACTCCCGCTCGATGAGGCCGCCGCCGTTCACCACCCTCTGCAGGAACGCCTGCAGCAGCAACTGCGGGCCTGCCTCCTGGTACCGCTCGAAGCGCTGCACCCAGTGCTCCGAGTGCTCCCGGAAGAACGTCTGGAACGCCGCGATCAGCCCCGCCGCGTCCAGGCCGCCGTCCGCGTCGACGAACCAGGCCATCCGTTGCGGCAGCCCCATCTGCACCGCGTGGTTCAGATGCCGCGGCACGACCTCCGCATAGATCGGGTTGGCGATGCGCGGCGTGCCCTCGGCGTCCAATGCCACCAGCCCCAGATCGTGGACGTAGGCCACGTCCTCCGCCGACCAGGCGGACTCCGACGCCCCGGTCAGGATCGGCTCCACCACCCGTCGCACCCGCTCCTCGCGCAGCTTGTTCGCCAGGTCGTCGATGTGGGTGTCGCGGCGCAGGATCAGCCGCTCCTGCGCGTCCAGGATGTCGTCCGCGGTAATCGTGCGGGTGCGGTCGCGCCCGGTCTCGCTCTTGAAGCAGGCCTCCCGGCAGAGCGCGTTCACCAGCCACGGCTGGCCGGCCGAGCGCGTCAGGACGGCTTCGAGCGCCTTGTCCGTGAACGCCTGTCCGGTCTCTTCGGTGTGCCGGGCCAGCAGCGCCCGCGTCTCGGCCGCGGTGAAGTCGCCGAGGCGCAATGACTTCGACTTTATGTTGAACGCGCTGCCGCCGAGGACCAGGGCGTTCTGCGCGGTGGAGTAGATGCGGTAGTCGCGCACGTCCCGCACCCCGCACAGGATGACGCTGTGGGGGAAGCGGCGGGGGCGGTCCGGGTATCCGGCGCGCAACTGCCGCAGCACGGACAGCAGCGTGTCGCCCACCAGGGTGTCGATCTCGTCGATCAGCAGCACCAGCGGTTCGGGGCTGGCTGCGCACCAGCACGACAACACCGCGCCGAGCGCGCCGTCCGGTCCTTCGTCCGCCAGCGCGGAATTCCGCAGGCGGGCCGGCGTCTCGTCGCCCAGCGTCCGGCGCGCCCGGCCCGCCAACTGACCGAGAATGGCGCGCATGGCGTCCGCGACGTTCTCCCGCGCGGCCTGGCCGACCTCCACGTTGGCGTACACGCAACGGTAGTCGTCGTCGGCGTTCAGCAGGTCGCGCAGCGCCAGCAGCGCCGACGTCTTGCCCGTCTGCCGCGGGGCGTGGAGCACGAAGTACCGCTTGTCGCGTACGAGATCGAGCAGTTCGTCCAGGTTCACGCGGTCCAGCGGCGGGACGTGGTAGTGGTCGTCGGAACGGACGGGGCCCTCGGTGTTGAAGAAGCGCATGATCGGGTCGTCGCAGCGGCCGGCGCCGTCCTCGGCCGGCGACCACGGCATTATCGCTCATGGCTCCCCCCCCCGCGGGGGGGCGGGACGTCCGGGGCGACCGCGGGACCGAGGTCTCGACCGGTTGCGCCGCCGGCGTCGCGCAACGCACGTGTTCTACACGTCCTGCGCGATATCGGCCATCACCGCGATCGTGTCCGCCACCGGCGTCGCGCAGCGCGCAAGTGTTCTACACTGACCTGGATGACGATGGAGATGGGAGTCCGGATGATCTTTCGACGGAGTGCGGTCTTGTCGGGGCTGGTCGTCGCCGCGAGTCTGACGGGCGCATCCGCGGCGGACCGCCCGCTCGCCGGCGCGGCCCGGAACGCCGATTGGGGCGTGGTGCGCGCGCTGGTGGAGCAGGGCGCCGACGTCACGGTCCGCCAGGGGGACGGCGCGACGGCGCTGCACTGGGCCGCCTACTGGAACGAGATCGAGATCGCCGACCTGCTGATCGAAGAGGGCGCCGACGTGAACGCGGCCAACGACCTCGGCGTCACGCCGCTCTGGGCCGCGGCCGAAAACGGCGGCGCGGCGATGGTGCGACGGCTGCTCGAAGCGGGCGCGGATCCGGACGTCCCGCTCCTTTCCGGCGAGACCCCGCTGATGACGGCGGCGCGGGTCGGCGCGGCCGACGTTGCCCGCCAGCTACTCGAGGCCGGGGCCGACCCGGCGGTTTCCGGCGCGCGGAACCAGACGGCGCTCATGTGGGCGGTCGCGCAACGGCATCCCGCGGTGGTCGAGGCGCTGCTCGCGCACGGTGCGGCGGTCGACGTCCGGTCCGACGTTTGGACCGAGGTGGTGAAGACGACGCCGGAGCCGTGGAATCCGGAGTACGTCGCCGAGATCCCGCAGGGCGGCTACACGCCGCTGCTGTTCGCGGCGCGGGTGGGCGATCCGGCGTCGGCGAAGCTGCTCGTCGCGGCCGGCGCCGACGTGGACGACCAGCCGCCCTACGGCACGAGCGCGACGGTCGTCGCCGCGCACGGCGGGCACGGTGACGTTGCAGCGTACCTGCTGGAACAGGGCGCCGATCCGAACGCCGCGGGCGCCGGCTACACTGCGCTGCACGCGGCGATTCTGCACAAGGACGCGGCGCTGGTGCGTGCGCTCCTCGACCACGGCGCCGATCCGGACGCTCCGGTGCGGCGCTCCACCCCGGTCCGGCGCGACGCGGTCGACTTCTACCTGCACCCGTCCTGGGTCGGCGCCACGCCATTCTGGCTCGCGGCCCGCTTCAACGCCCCGGACGTCATGCGCCTGCTCCTCGAGCGCGGAGCCGACCCGCTGGCCGTGCACTACCCGACGTACTGGCCCGGCTCGCTGTCGGTGCGCGACGAGCGGGTGCAGGTGGAAGAGGGTTCCACGACCGCCCTGATGGCGGCGGCCGGCCTGGGTGGCAGGAATCCGCTGTTTTCCGTGGATCGCCTCGGCCGCATCGCCGAGAGCGCGCCGGTCCGGAGCACGCGGCGCGAGCCGGACCCGGTCGTGCGCGAGCGGATGATGCTCGACGCGGTCACGATTGCGGCCGAGCAGGGAATCGACGTCAACGTCGCCAACGCCGACGGGAACACGGCGCTGCACGCGGCCGCGGGCCGGGGGTACGACAGCGTCGTCGAGTACCTCGTCGCCAAGGGCGCGCGAGTCGACGCCAGGAACGAGGACGGACGAACTCCGCTGGCCCTCGCACGGCGCGGACGGGTTCGCGGCCGGAACGCGACGCCGCATCGCAGCACGGTCGAACTGCTCCGCCGGCTGGGCGCCGGCGAGTAGCCGAGGCGTCTATCCCCCGACTGTTGCAGGATTCGCCGGGAATCCGGTAGCCGGTGGCCGTCAGCCGTCGAACGACGGCTTCCGCATCTTCGATCACCGAATCCGGCTACGGGAGAACAGCGCCTGAGCTACGAACAGGGAATCGACCTTGGCCGGGCCGATCAACGGCCCGGCGTCGCTTGTGACGACAGCCGCGCCGCGACGTCGGCGGCTTCCCGGGATGTCGTTTCGTCGTGGCGCACGACGTCGATTCCCAGGCTGCCGAGGTGATCGATGAACTCGCTCACGGACAGGCCGCTGACCTGCGCGGCCTTCCCGAGCGAGACGCAGCCATCACGGTACAGACTGGCCGCCAGCGCAGGACGTATGCCGCTCTCCGTGTCGGTCAGCGACTCGTCCAGATGCACCAGCAGCGCGTCGGGCTCGTTACCCTTGAGGACCGGCGGGGCCGGCGTCCCTGGCCAGGCGCAGCGCCGGCGACGGGTTGTTCTTCAACGCACGTACGTTGGTTGCATGCACGGTCCAGCTCCGGTCCGGATGGTGTTGCATTGCGTGGGCTACGCTCAGTAGGAGCTGCTGGCACGCACCGGGTCCACGGTCAATCTCTCCGTTCAATCTGTCAGCCGCGTCCGGACCGGTCTACACTAGGACGTGAGCTACTGCGGCGGCTCCGGCAAGCTGGGCGACCTGTGCGACCCGGACGACCGTCCGCGCGTCCGGTGAGCGCCGGCAGCGGACCGGCGGAGATCCTCATGCAGGTGAAACGTGGCGCCACACGAAGTGCGCTGGTCGCCGGATGCCTCGTTCTCGTGCTGGCCGCTCCCGCCGCCGCCCAGCCGGCCGGGCAGGACGCGCACCCGGACATCCGACTGTTCCTGGACGCGGGGGCGCCGGGCGGACCGCGGTCCCGGGACGCGCTCCGGCAACTCGGTGCGCAATGGCGCGACGCGTACGCCGGCATCGTCTGGGATCTGGCGTGGCTGCTGCGTCCGCCGGGCCGGGGGTTTATCCACTTCTTCACGCTGATCGGGTTCCTGCAGGAGCAGACGGGGCAGCGGTTCGGCGCGGATCTCGCGGGCTGGCAGCAGTGGATCTGGGCGCAGCCGTACGATCCGCATCCCGACCACGCGTTCTTCAAGGGGCAGTGGTACAGCCGGATCGATCCGCGCTTCGCCGACTTCTTCCCGCGCGGGGTGACGTCGCTCATCCGGCTCGACGAGATCGAATGGGGCGGCGTGGCGGTCAACGGGATCCCGCCGCTGGAGCATCCGGCGCGACTGGAGGCCGATGACGCCGACTATCTGGCGGACGATCACGTCGTCTTCGGCGTCGCCCTCGACGGCGAGGCCCGCGCCTATCCGAAACGGATCCTCGCCTGGCACGAGATGGCGCTCGACCGGCTCGGCGGGATCGAGCTGACCCTCGTCTACTGCACGTTGTGCGGGACGGTGATCCCGTTCGAGAGCGTGGCGGACGGCCGGCATCTGACGTTCGGCACGAGCGGGCTCCTCTACCGTTCCAACAAGCTGATGTTCGACCATGAGACGAAGAGTCTGTGGAACACGTTCGAAGGGGTCCCGGTGGTCGGCGCGCTCGCCGGCGGCGACCTGCGGCTGACGCCGCACGCGGTGGTGACGACCACCTGGGGGGAATGGCGGCGCCGGCATCCGGAGACGACCGTCCTGTCGCTCGACACCGGCCATCGACGGAACTACGCGGAGGGCGCCGCCTACCGGACCTACTTCGGCAGCGACGAGTTGATGTTCGCCGTTTCGCGCACCGATGCGCGTCTGCCGAACAAGGAGGAGGTGCTGGTGCTGCGGCTGGCCGACGCGGCGCGGCCGGGCGAGCCGGCGGCGCTGGCCGTCACCGCGCGGTTCCTGGCGCGCAATCGCGTCTTTCACCACGAGTTCGCCGGCCGGAACCTGGTGGTCGTGACCAGCGGGCAGGGGGCCAACCGGGTGTACGACGCCGGTGACGTCCGCTACACGCGCCACCTCGACGGCGAGCGGGTGGCCGACGATGCCGGACGGGCATGGCGGATTACCGAAGCCGTGCTCGTGCTCGACGGCAATCCGGGCGAGCAGCGCCCGCGCATCCCGGCGCAGCGAGCCTTCTGGTTCGGCTGGTACGCACAGTTCCCCGACACCGAGTTGATCCACGACTGAGCCCGTCCCCGCGCGTGGGCGTTCTTCAGTGGCGCCCGCGCTCCCGCGCCGGCGCCGGCGGCTCCGGCCACTGTCCCGGCGCGCGCGCGGGTGTTCTTCGATGGTGCCGGTCTCCTTCGACTTCCTGCGGAAAGTGGCGCCGGGCTTCTTCGACTTCCAGCCGGAAGCAGTGGCGACCGCTCGGATGCCGCCAGAGGTGGTCATGCCGAAGCCGGGTCGCCTCGGTATCGAAGGTCGCGCACAGCTCGAACGTCGACCCCGTAACCACGCGGTAGTAGTACGGACGACCGCTGACCGGATCCTCGATTTCTGCCGCGTCGAGTTCCGGCAACTCCACGAGCGACGCCGGGAGATCGCCGTCGCGCGTCCAGTGCACGTCGATGACCCGCGCGACGTGACGGAGATCGTCGATCCGGTGCGCATCGAGGCGCCGGGCGCGCGCGGCGCCCGGCGGGCCGATGCTGGCGAGGCCGAAGCCGACGACGGCGGCGACCGCGGCGATGGCGGCGGCGCCGGCGAGAGTCTGCCGTCTGGTGAAGGTCATGCGTCTCCCTCCGCATCGTCCGCGCGCAGGTCCGTGAGGTAGTACCAGAAGGCGGTTCCGGCGATCCCCCCGACGGTTGCCGCCTTGAGCAGGAACCGCACCGTGAGCTCGCCGCCGAGCGCGCTGTAGACGAGGCCGATGACGTTGCCGATGAGGACCGCGGACGCGATGAAGAGCGTCATGTAGGTGAACCAGCGGCGCACCTTGGACGCACGCAGCGCGGCGTCGGCGGTCGATTCGCGGCGGATCCGCCGCGACACGCCGAGGAAGACCGGGAACGCCACGACGAGCGAGGCGATCGACCAGCGGATCGTCTCGTCCACGAGCGCACGGGGAAACTGCTCGTCGGCCGGGTCCGGAAACGCCAGCTCGATCAACTGGAACAGGAGTTGTCCGAGGTTGAAGGCGCTGATGTACAGCGTCGAGAACAGCAGCAGGTACAGGAACGCGTCGCGGGCCGACAGATAGGGCCGCGGGCGCGGTACCGGAATCGGGAATTCGACGTCGGCGAAGCTCGCGACGGCCCCGCGCACCTGGGCCGCCGCCCACCCGGCCCGCCGCAGCACCTCGGCGAGCTGATCGCGGGGGACGCCGGCGGTCAGGCCGTCCTGAACGAAACGCCGGAGTTCTTCGTTCGCTGCCATCCTGATCCTCCTTCTATGCCGACTCGTCGAGCCGTTCGATGACCTGCCGAACGACGTCCACCGCCCGCTCGAGGTCACGCGCGGCGATGCCGCCGGCGATCGAGGCGCACCATCGGGCGCCGTCGTCGGCCAGCGTCTGCGCCAGCGTCTCACCCTCGCGTGTGAGCCGCAGCAACGGCGATCTGGCGTGGTCGGGGTTCGGCCGAAAGCGGAGCAGGCCGTCGTGTTCCAGCAGATCGGCCACGCGCTGCACGCTCTGCCGGGACATCCCCATGCGCCGGGCGATCTGCGGCACGGTGCGCGTCGCCTCGGCCACGGCGCCGAGCACCTGCCACCGCGCCTGGGTCTGTCCATGCGGCGCCGTCAGCGCGGCGCCGTGCCGCAGCAGCGCGCCGTTCAGCCGGAACACGTTCAGGATGAGTTGACGCAGCGCCTCCGCCGGTCGCTCCGGGGACGCTCGCCGGCTCGCGCTTCCGGCCGCCGTCGACGTCGAGTCGCGTAGCATGGAAGAAACATGTCATAAAGACAGAATTATGTCAAATGGTCGAAGAGTGAGGACATGCCGCCGTGTACGGACGGCGCCGCGCCTCGACATCTCGGCACGCCTTTCGAGGGCGGGCTCGATCCCGACATGCGCGCCCGGATCGGCGCGCACTGCACTCACCAGAGCATGGAATGTGCGATAGTTAGTTAGTCGGCGCGAGCTTGGATCCTGATCGCCGACCCAACCGGAGTGTTACACATGAAGCACCGTCAAACGCCTGTTCCAGTCGCATTCATCCTTGCCGCGATCGTGTTCACGCCCGCCGTCGCCAGCGCCCAGGATGCATCCATCAGCGGGACCGTAACCGACGCCACCGGTCTCGTGCTGCCCGGCGTCACCGTCGAGGCGCAGCGCGCGGACGGCGCAGCGTCGCAGGTTGCGGTCACCGACGGCCGCGGCAGGTTCTTCCTCGATCTGACGCCCGGTCTGTACGAGCTCACCTTCGATCTGCCGGGCTTCAACGCGCCGGTCGAAGTCGTGGAGGTCGTCGCCGACGCCACGGCATTCGTCGACGTCGTGATGTCGGTCGGTCTGCAGGAGCAGGTTGTCGTGGTCGGGACCCGCGCGCAGCCCCGGTCGGTGACGGCATCGCCGGTGCCGGTGGACGTCATCACGACCTCGGCCTTCGCCAGTCAGGGCGGGACCGATCTGACGAACGCCCTGCGGACCGTCGTCCCGTCGTTCAACGTCGCCACCCAGCCGATCAGCGACGCGGCGACCATCGTCCGCCCGGCGAATCTGCGCAATCTGGCGCCCGACCACACGCTCATCCTGGTCAACGGCAAGCGCCGTCACCGCGCGGCGGTGATCACGTGGCTCGGAAACGGCATCGCGGACGGTTCGCAGGGACCGGACATCTCCGTCATCCCGGCCATCGCCATCCGCCAGGCCGAGGTGCTGCGCGACGGCGCGGCGGCGCAGTACGGCTCCGACGCCATCGCCGGCGTGATGAACTTCCAGTTGAAGGACGCCGCGTCCGGCGGCAGCATGGAGTTTCGGACGGGCGCCTATCGAGACGCCAACAACGGCGACCCCTCGACCTGCGGCAGCGTGAACGACCAGTCCTGCAACGGCATCGGCGGGCGCGGCTCGGCATACTCGTTCGCCGGCAACGCCGGCCTGCCGCTGGGCGACAACGGCTTCGCGAACCTGAGCCTCGAGTACGGCAACTCCGCGCCGACCAACCGGTCGATACAGCGCGCCGACGCGCAGGCGATCATCGACGCCGGCAACACCCTGGTGCGCGATCCGGCCCAGGTCTGGGGCTCGCCCCGCATAGACGACGACCTGAAGTTGTTCGGGAACTTCGGCCACCTGTGGCAGAGCGGGCTGCAATGGTACGGGCACACCAACTACGCCAGCCGCAAGGTGACGGGCGGCTTCTACTTCCGCAATCCCCACACCCGCGGCGCCGTCTTCAGCGGCGACGGCGGGCAGACGCTGCTCGTCGGCGACCGGCTGTGGGCCGAGACCGGCGTCCCGCAAGCGGGCGGCTGCCCCACCGTGCCGGTCGTCGACAACGTCCCCGATGCGGCGGCCCTCCGGGCGGTGACGGACGATCCGAACTGCTTCACGCTGTACGAGCGGTTCCCCGGCGGCTTCACGCCGCAGTTCGGCGGCGACCTCATCGACTACTCGTTCGTCACCGGCGTGCGCGGGTTCGCCGGCGACCTGACCTGGGACGCGAGCGCCGGCGTCGGCACGAGCGAAGTCGATCAGTTCATGACCAACACCGTCAACGCATCGCTCGGCTTCGAGACGCCGACGGACTTCAGACCCGGCAGCTACCGGCAGGACGACACGAACTTCAACTTCGACCTGTCGTACGCCGCCACCGAGGTCGTCAACGTCGCCTTCGGCACGGAGTGGCGCGACGAGCAGTTCACGATCGGCGCGGGCGGGCGTCCGTCGTGGGAAATCGGTCCGTACGCCGCGCAGGGCTTCAGTTCAGGTTCGAACGGCTTCAACGGCTACCGCGCCGACGTCACCGCCGGATCGTGGGACCGCAGCAACGTCGCCGCCTACGGCGACATCGAGTTCACGGACCCGGGCGGCCGCTGGAACCTCGGCACGGCCGTGCGGTTCGAGAACTTCGCGGACTTCGGGACGACGACGAACGGCAAGGTGTCGGCCCGTGTCGCGTTGAGCGGCGAGCTGGCGCTGCGCGGGGCGGTCAGCACGGGGTTCCGGGCGCCGACGCCGGGCCAGCAGAACGCCGTGAACGTGTCGACGATCTTCGACTTCGATCTCGGCGACCTGGTCAACGACGGCACCGTCCCGTCGATTTCCGCGGCCGCCAGGCTGAAGGGCGGGGAGCAGTTGCAACCCGAATCGTCGGTCAACTACGCCGCCGGCGCGATCTTCGACAACGGTCCGTTCACCTTCACGGCGGACTACTTCCAGATCGACGTGTCCGACCGGCTGGCCCTGTCCAGGCGGTTCACGCTGACCCCGGGCGAGGTCGACCAGTTGCTGGCGGAAGGCTTCGTCGAGGCGCGGAACCTGAAGTCGTTCCGGTTCTTCATCAACGACTTCTCGACCCGGACGCGGGGCCTCGATCTGGTCTCGACCCTGACCCCGGCGGGGCTCGGCGGCGCGACGACGTTCAGCGTGGTCTTCAACCATACGCTGACGGACGTGACGTCGCCGGCCTCCGACCGGGTCGACCGGCACCGCATCCAGACGCTGGAGGAGGGACTGCCGAACACGCGCTGGAACGTCGCCGTCAACCACCTCGGGCAGCGGGTGAACTTCCTCGCGCGGCTGAGCTACTACGGCTTGTACTGGGACAGCGAGGATGCGTCGATCGCGCACGGCCGCGCCATGTCCTTTCTGTACAATCCGTATGCCGGAAAGGCGCTCCTCGATCTCGAGGTCGGCTTCCCGTTCGGCGACGACCTGACGCTGTCGGTCGGCGCCCAGAACGCCCTGAACACGTACCCGGATCGGAATCCGAACGCCGCGGCCGCCATCGGCAACCTCTACGGGCAGTTCTCGCCGTTCGGCTTCAACGGGGCCTACTACTACGCCCGGATCAACTACGGCTGGGGGAGCTGATAGTCCGGTCAGCAGCACGCGCCGCCGCCGTCCGGCCCGTCGCCGGCGGCGCGCCCCTGCTCCACCGGCAGCGCGAACACGACCAGCCGCTCGTTCCCGCGGGGCTCGCCGCTGGCCGGCGCCGACACGTTGGCCGCCACGTACTGCCTGCCGTCGTTCCCCGCGTACGTGATCGGGACCGCTTCGACGTTGTAGTCGAACACGGCGGACCACAGCTCCTCGCCGGTGCGGGAGTCGAACGCGCGGAACCGCCGGTCGGTCGTGGCGCCGACGAATACCAGCCCGCCGGCGGTGGCGATCGCGCCGCCCACGCTCGGCGTGCCCACCCGCTGCCTGCCCTCGGGCAGCAGCTCGTTGATCCCTAGCGGGACCTCCCACGCGATCTCGCCGCTGGCCGCGTGGACCGCGTACAGACGGGCCCAGGGCGGCTTGTAACAGGGCAGCGCCCCGAGCCTCCGGCCGTCCGCGTCGAAGATCGGCGCCTCGAACGGCTGGGCGGGCGAGCGGACGTAGGCCACCTGGTCGTCCGTATCGGGCCCGTACAGCGGGTTCACGTCCATCCAGGCGCTGATCGGCTGGTCCTTGGAGTTGACGAAGATGTAGCCGAGCTCCGGGTCGTAGGCGGTGCCGTTCCAGTTGACGCCGCCGCCGGTGCCGGGGAACACGAGCGACGGCGGGGTGCCCTCCTGCTTGAGCCGCAGGGGTGTGTAGGGGCCTTCGTTGTAGTAGCCGACGGTGTCCCACAGCTCGCGGCAGGCCGCCGCGTGTTCGGGCGTGGTGTCGTCCGCGGTGACGACGTCGTCCGGTCCGATGGCGACCCGCGCCACCGGCGGGGGCTTCAGCGGAATCGGCTGGGTCGGCGAGTACTGCTCGCCCGGCACGTCCCCCGCGGGCACCGGCCGCTCCTCGACCCCGTGTATCGGCTCGCCCGTCACGCGGTTCAGGATGAACATGAACGCCGACTTGCCGACCTGCGCGAGGGCGGGGATGCGCTCGCCGTCGCGCTCGATCTCGAACAGGCCGGGAGCCGGCGGCAGGTTGTAGTCCCACAGCTCGTGGTGGATGTTCTGGAAGTACCACTCCAGCTCGCCGGTCCGGATGTCGATGGCGATGGTGGAGTTCGCGAAGAGGTTGTCGCCGGGCCGGTCGCCGCCGTAGAAGTTCGAGCCCGGGCTGCTGACCGGCATGTAGACCAGGCCGCGCTCCTCGTCGACGGTGAGCGTGAACGCCCACACGTTGTTCCCGATCCGGTTGCGCCAACTCTGGTTGCCCCACGTGTGGCTGCCGAAGTCCGACTCCGTGGGGAGGGTCGGGAACTCCCAGAGCAGCCCGCCGTTGGCGTCGAGCGCCCGCGGATAGGCGTACTCCGGCTCGCCGCCGCCCCGCGGCTGGTTCAGGTGGGGCGCGATGTGCTCCTGTCCGGGGCCGAAGGCGCTGGACCCGAGGACCAGGGCATCCTGGTAGACCACCGGCACGCCGGTGTAGGGGATGCGCATCTCGGCTTCCCCTCCGTTGCCGAACGTCGGGTCGCGCTCGCCGGTCGCCGCTTGCAGGGCGATGACCTTGTACAGGCTGGTGAAGTAGATGCGGGCCTTGCGCGTTTCGGTTGCCGGCCCGTAGGCGACGCCGCGAAACGACGCCAGCCCCTCGCGCAGCTCGTGCCGCCAGAGCTCCTCGCCGGTCTCGGGTTCGAGGGCCACCACCCGGTTCCCCGCGGCCAGGTACATCACGCCGTCGACCACGATCGGCGTGACCTGCTGGAAGAGCTCCGTCGGGCTCGGGCCTTCGATGAACCCGTCCTCGGGGTGGAACCGATACGACCAGACCTCCTGCAGCCCGCCGACGTTGCCGGTGTCGATCTGGTCGAGAGGCGAATACCGCGTCCCGGCGAGGTCGCGGTTGTAGGTCGGCCAGTCGGCGGCGGCGTTCCGCCCGGATTCCTGCGCCGCGACCGGGGGCGACGCCGGGATCAATGCGACCGCTGCCCCGGCGGCGGCCAGGGTGTGACGCAACCGCTCGGAGGAAGCGCGCGTGTCGGTGGTGAATCGCATGGGGCTGCTCTACCTCTTCGATGCCGGAGCGATGTGCGCCCGACGCCGAACGTGCGCAGGCGGAACGCGCGGCCGGCGCGTCCACGGCGGCGCACGCCGCCGGTCACGGTTGATCGTTCGTCGCCGCAACGGCCGGCACGTCGCGCAGGCGTTCCTGCACGGTGCCGGGGATGCCGAGCTGCGTGTCGGCGCCGAGCTCCGCGAGCAGCGCCGCCGTCTCCGGCCAGCTCTGGAACTGGAACGACTGCTTCGAGCCCTCGGCCATCCGGTAGGCGGTGCGTCCGCGGAAATCCCGCGCGTCGATGTCGGCCCCCTGCGCGACGAGGTACTCGACGACCTCGTTCAGTCCCCGGAACGCCGCGCCGTGCAGCGCCGTGAAGTCGGCTTCGTTCACCGCGTTGACGTCGGCGCCCGCCTCCAGCAGCACCCTGACCGCCTCTTCGGCGCTCGGCGAGCGGACCCCGCGCGGCTGGCGCGGCGTGTACGTGGAGCGCCCGAGGCCCGCCGCCGCCATGAACGGCGTCGTGCCGTCGTCGGTCGTCAGGTGCTGGTCGGCGCCGGCCGCCAGGAGCGCCTTCAGAATCTCCGCGTTGCTCGACGTGCGGCTCGCCCCGACGCCGAACACCTGTCCCCCGGCCCCGTTCATGTCGAACGCAGCCACCCACACCGGCGTGGCGCCGCGCAGATCGCCGGTGCCGCAGGCGAACGGCTCGAATGCTCCCTTCCTGGGGTAGCCGATGTAGCTCATGATCATGGCGGACGCCGCGATCCGCGCGTTCGGGTCGGCGCCCCGCGCCAGCAGCGCTTTCACCAGCGGCAGTCGGCGGTCGGCGCCGAGCCGCGAGCGTCCCCGCCGGGAGTAGAGCCGATTGCCCCCGTGCCGGGCGTACCATTCGCGCAGCCAGGTGCCGACCCCGCCCGCCGCCGCGTGCAGCGCCCGCACGCCGTTCATCTCGCCATCGGGATCGGCTCCGGCGTCCAGCAGGAACAGGGCGAACGCGTCCTGGCCGCTCACGATGGAGAACGGCAGGACGTGGGTGCCGTCGGCGCTCGGCGCGTTGACGTCCACGCCGGCCGCGATCAGCGCCCGGGCCGTCTCGACGTCGCCGTTGCGCGCCGCGAACATCAACGGGGTGAACCCCTTGACGGTCGAGACGGCGGGATCGGCGCCGGCGTCGAGCAGGAGCCGCACGATCTCCGGATGCGGCTCCGACACCGCCCACATCAGCGGCGTGCTGCGGGTCTCCGTCACCGCGGCGTCGACGTCCGCTCCGTGGGCGATGAGCGCCCGCACCACGTCGGGGTTCCCGGTGCGGGCGGCGGTCATCAGCGGCGCCAGGCCGCTCGACTGCGCGGCGTTCACGTCCGCGCCGGCCGCGAGCAGCGTCTCGACCATGGGGAGACCGGCGTTCTCGGCGGCGCGCCCCAGCGCCGTCACCCCGTGGTCGTCGGCCGCGTTGACGTCGGCGCCGGCCGCGAGCAGCCGCTCCACCAGCTCCACGTCGTCCCAGTGGGCGGCCCAGAGCAGCGCGGTCGCCCCGTCCGCGCGGGCCGCGTTGACGTCGACGCCCTCGCCGAGCAGCGCGCGCACCGCGTCGCGGTCCTGGTTCGCGGCGGCGGTCACGAGCCGGAAGTCCCGGCCCTCGGCCGCCGCGCCCCCGGCCGTCCAGAACGCGAGCAGCAGGCCGAGGCAGCGGCGCGTGGTGCGGGTGGTCATGCTCATGGCTCCACTATATGCAGGAGCGGACGGTTCGTCCACACGCGGTCGCACACCGCATCGTGTCGAGCGCATGCCGCAGATCGAGGACCACGCCGCGTCGAACACGTCCGCCACGGTCGGGGCGAAGCCGTCGAGACACACCGAATCGGCCTGCTGACGCCTGCGGAACACGCCGTGTTCGGTGTACGCATCCCCGGTCGGGGCCAGCAACTCGAGTTGCTGTGCGGCAACCGTCATGGTCGTGTTCCTCTGTCCGACACCAGGATACCCAGATCGCGGAGAGCGGCGTCGAAGACGGCGGGCCAGCCGCGATTCGCCGTGGGGTTGGCCGGGCTCGGATGCGGTGCGATCCCGCAGCCGGCGCCGGCTGCTTCCGCGATCGGGCGGGCCCGAGCGGCCGCGAACCGGCCGATGCCGACCATCACGGCGGGCCGCAGATGCGCCGCCGCCGCCGCGAGCGCCTCGTCGCACAGCGAGAACAGGCGCTCGCGCGCCGCGCGGGGACGGAGCCTGTCCGGGGTGACGTTGCGCCCGCCGTCGTCGAGGAAGCACAGGGGACAGTAGTTCCACACGAAGGCGCGCCGGAAGAACCGCTCCGGGGTTCCGAAGCGGTCCCGCGCCCAGCCCCACAGGCGCGTCCCGCTCACCTCGCCCCGGCCGATCGCGAAGCCCAGTACCGGACGCCGCGGATGCTCGTCCGCGGGCCGCTCCACCGGCGCCTCGATGCCGAGCCAGTCGCGCGCCATCGTGACGTCGCCGAACGGCACCCCCGTCTGCGCCATCCCGAACGGACCCGGGTTCATGCCGACGAAGAGGATCTCCCGCGGCTCGCGCCCGTACCGGTCCAGGTAGAGGCGGTGCGGCGCCCAGGCGTAGTCGAGCGGGGCGTACACGTGCGTGACCGGGTCGCCGAAGCGCAGGGCGCGGGTCCGTTCCCGCAACCGCTCGGCGACCGGCACGAGGTCCGACATGGCAAGAACCCTACAGCACCTCGCGCCGCCGGGTCGGGGAGGCCGAACTCCTGACGATTGGCGCGGCGGCGGCTCGCGCGGCGGCGGCCGCGCTCCGACCCGGGAGCACATTCGACCAGGGCCGGCCGGGGTGGCCCGACCGGCGTCACATGCCCCGGACAGTGACCGCACCGGCGCCGTCCGGCGGTCTCGTCCGGGCTATAATGTCCGCTGCTTCCGCCGTCGCCTGCGGCGGCGTGGTATCACCGGGCGTCTCGTGAAGGGACTGACCATGTCGAAGATGCTGATTGCGCGTCTGGCGGGTCTGGTCGGGTTGGCCGCGGCGGTGAGCGTCCTGCCGCCGGCGCACGCCGCCTCCCCGAGCCCGCAGGCGGGTGGGGCGGTCGAGCAGGCGCAAGCGCCCGAGCCGCCGTCGCGGGAACTGTTCGACCGCTACTGCGTCACCTGTCACAACGAGCGGCTCCGGACCGCCGGATTGATGCTCGACCGGCTGGACGTCGGTCAGGTCCGAGCCAACGCCGAAACCCTGGAGAAGGTCGTCCGCAAGCTGCGGAGCGGGCAGATGCCGCCGGAGGGGCGGCCCCGGCCCGGCGCGGAGACCATCGATGCGTTCGCGGGCGCCCTCGAAGCGGCGCTCGACCACGCCGCGGCGGTCGATCCCAACCCGGGGCGCGTCGCTTCGCGCCGGTTGAACCGGCTGGAGTACGTCAACGCGGTCCGGGATCTGCTGGACCTGGAGATCGACGGCGAGGCGCTGCTGCCGAGCGACATGGCCGGCTTCGGGTTCGACAACAACGCCGACGTGCTGTCGGTCACCCCGGCGCTGATGTCGCGCTACATCGCCGCCGCCACCAGGATCAGCCGCGTCGCGGTCGGCAGCCCCGACAACCGGCCGGTGATGCAGGTCTACAAGGTGGGCTACGAACGGCGCGACGTCCGGCGCAGCGAGGACATGCCGTTCGCCACCCACGGCGGACTGGCGGTGCGCCACACGTTCCCGCTCGACGGGGAGTACCTCTTCGCGATCCGGCTCAAGCGCAACGAGACCATCGAGACGATCGACGGCATCGCCGAGGACGAGCACCAGATCGAGCTGCGGATCGATCACGCGCTGGTCCGGCGCTTCGACATCGGCGGCAGGTTCCCGGGGCCGGACCCTGGGATGCTGATCGCGGTGTCGGAGGACGACGTCGAAGGCCAGCGGCTGCACGAGTACCGGATGACGGCAGACCAGGAGCTGGAGATCCGGGTGCAGGTCAACGCCGGCACGCGGCTCGTGTCCGCCGGCTTCACCGACTCGGCGCCCTCGCCGAACGTGCCGGCCGACCTGCCCGGCATCGACATGCTCTATATTTCCGGCCCGTTCGACGGGACCGTCCCGGAGGACACGCCGAGCCGGCGACGCATCTTCACCTGCCGCCCCGGCGACGGCAGCGTCCAGGCTGAAGAGGCATGCGCGCGGGAGATCATCGGGTCCCTGGCGCGACGCGCCTACCGGCGGCCGGTGACCGGCGCCGACGTCGACCCGCTGCTTGCGGTCTACCGCGAGGGCCGCGCCGCCCGCGACTTCGAGGCGGGGATCGAGCGCGCCCTCGAAGCGCTGCTCTCGATGCCTGGTTTCCTGTTGCGGGTCGAGCGGCAGCCGGTAGATACGCGACCGGGCGCCATCTACCGCCTGAGCGACCTGGAGCTGGCCTCGCGGCTCTCGTTCTTCCTCTGGAAGAGCATCCCGGACGACGAGCTGCTCGACCTCGCCGTCGACGACCGGCTGCGCGCCCCGGACGTGCTCGCCGCCCAGGTCCGCCGCATGCTCGCCGACCGTCGCGCCACCCGGTTCATGAACGACTTCGTCGGGCAGTGGCTGCAAGTCCGCAACATCCACTCGCAGGATCCGGACGGCGCGCTGTTCGCCGGCTTCAACGACTCGCTGCGCAACGCGATGGTGCGCGAGACGGAGCTGTTCTTCGAGAGCCAGGTGCGCGAGGACCGGCCGATCCCCGAGCTGTTGCAGGCGGACTACACGTTCCTGAACGAACAGTTGGCCCGCCACTACGGCGTGGACGACGTCTACGGCAGCCGGTTTCGCCGCTATGCGTGGAGCGACGACCGCCGGCACGGGCTGCTGGGCCATGCGAGCCTGCTGACGGTGACGTCCTACGCCAACCGGACGTCGGTGGTGCTGCGCGGCAAGTGGGTGCTGGAGACCCTGTTGGGGTCGCCGCCGCCGCCGCCGCCGGCCAACGTGCCGCCGCTGGAGGAGAACGACCGGCGCAACCCGACGTCGCTGCGCGAGCGGATGGAGCTGCATCGCAGCAGTCCGGTCTGCGCGAGCTGCCACCGCCGGATGGACCCCCTCGGCTTCGCGATGGAGAACTTCGACGCGATCGGCCGCTGGCGGGAGGACGACGGCGGAGCGGAGATCAACTCGACCATCGAGCTGTCGGGGCGGGTCATCGACAGTCCCCGCGCCTTCCGCGAGGCGCTGCTGGCCGAGGGCGACAACGAGTTCATCCAGGCGGTCGTGGAGAAGCTGCTGATCTATGCGCTCGGCCGCGGGGTCGACTACTACGACGCGCCGGCCTTGCGCCGGATCACGCGCGAGCTGGCGGAGGACGACTATCGGTGGTCGTCGCTCGCGAGCAAGGTCGTGGCGAGCGATCAGTTCCAGATGCGGCGGGCGCCGCGTCCCGAGGAGAGCGTCGCGGCGAATCAACAGTAGCAGCATCGACCGGGTTGCAGGCCAGGAATCCGTGCCGCAGGAACGGTGCGGACTCCGGGACAGGGTTGGTTGGGCGGCAATCGGCGCCGCAAGGCGGCGATTGCAGGGTTGCTTGCCGAAGGGAGTTCCGGCATGTTCATCATCACGAAGAAGCATCTGCCCCGGCGCACGGTACTGCGCGGTCTCGGCGCGACGGTCGCGCTGCCGCTGCTCGACGGCATGGTTCCCGCCCTGACCGCCGTAAGCCGCACCGCGGCGGCTCCGATCCGGCGGCTGGGCGTCTTCTACGTTCCCAACGGGATGTCGATGCCCTACTGGTTCCCGAAGACCGCGGGGCCGATGGAGAACCTGCCGCCGACGCTGCAGTCGCTCAACGGCATGAAGGAGCGCGTGCTGCTGTGCGGCGGGCTCGACGACGAGCCGGCGAACCTGGTCAAGGGGGGCGGCGACCACGCCCGGTCGGCCGGCACGTTCCTCACCGGCGTGCCGTTCAAGATCACCAACGGAGCCGACGTCTACGCGGCGGTGTCGATGGACCAGGTGGCGGCGCGGGAGCTCTCCAGGGAGACCCAGATCGCGTCGCTGGAGCTCGGCATCGAGTCGAACGCGATGGTGGGCAACTGCGACGGCGGCGCGAGCTGCGCCTACACCAACACCATCGCCTGGCGGACGCCGACCACGCCGCTGCCGATCGAGAACGATCCACGGGCGGTGTTCGAGCGGCTGTTCGGCACCAGCGGCAGCACCGATCCCGAGGCGCGCCGGGAGCGGCTGCGGCGCGACCGCAGCATTCTGGACGCGGTCGGTGCGGAGCTGCAGGACCTCGGACGGGTCATCGGACCGGGCGACCAGGTGAAGCTGGACGAATACCTGGACGCGCTGCGCGACGTCGAGCGCCGCATCCGGATGGCCGAGGAGCAGAGCGCGCGCGAGCTGCCGGTCGTCGATCAGCCGGTCGGCGTGCCCAACGACTACCAGGAGCACGCCCGGTTGATGATGGACCTGCTGGCCCTGGCCTACCAGACCGACCTGACCCGCATCAGCACCTTCATGCTCGCGCGCGAGGTGAGCGGGCGCGCGTATCCGGAGATCGGGGTTCCGGACTCGCACCACCCGCTGTCGCACCACCAGGACGAGCCGGCCAAGCTGGAGCGGTTGCACAAGATCAACGAGTACCACTTCCGGCAGTTCGCCTATCTGGTCGAGAAGCTCGCGGGCCTGCCCGAGGGCGACGGCACGATGCTCGACTCGACCCTGTTCCTCTACGGGACCGGCATCAGCGACAGCAACACCCACTTCCACGACGACCTGCCGATCGCCCTGATCGGCGGCAAGGCGGCCGGGATCGAGGGCGGGCGCTACATCCGCTACGCGGACGACACGCCGCTGGCGAACCTCCACATCACGATCCTGGAGAAGCTGGGGGTGCCGATCGAGGCGCTCGGGGACAGCACCGGCAAGGTCGACCGGCTCACTGGTGTGTAGGAGTCGCCTGCATGAGCAGCACCAGTGCGCTTGGCCGTGCCCAGGGTTCCGTTGCCGCGCGTCACCGTGCGTCCGGTATCCGATGCGCCAATGCACGCAGCGCGCTTGGCCCCGTTGCTGCGGCCGCGCTGCCGGCGCGGCGGTCAGGCCGGGTGCTCGCATGCGCCGTCGGTCTGGTTGTCGCGGCCGCATTGCCGGACAGTGCCGGCCTGCACGCGCAGGACGGTCCGAAGCCGTATCCGATCTACACGGCCGACCACCTCGCCGGCACCATGGAGACGCTCGGCCCGAACTTCGCCGCGGCGGTGCGCGCCCTGCAGGCGGCCGACTACCCCGCGGCGAAGGAGCGCCTCGCCCGCGCCCGCGAGCAGCTCGCCACCACCATCACCTTCTGGCGGCAGCGCGAGCGCGACGACGGCGTCCGGTTCGTCCGGAACGCCGTCGGTGCTATGGACGACCTCGACGCGGCGATGTCGGTGGACGCCGTCGACGTGGAGGCCGCGTCGGGGTTCGCCGGCCAAGTCCAGGCGACGTGCAACGCCTGCCACGCGGTCTATCGCGAGCCGGACCCGGCAGGGGGATTCCGTCTGAAGACCGCGGCGGTCGAGCCGTAAGCCGTAGCCGCCAGGCCGGCGGCGCCGGTCGCCCCGGTTCCCCGCCGCCAGGACGTGACACTCGCGGCGCGGGGCCCATGCGCGGGCCGGCGGCGCCGGTCGGCTCCGGCGGGCTTCGTGGCCGGCATGTCCACGGGGGCAGCCTGACTATGGATGACGCCACCACGATGCACACGGGGCCGCTCGGCTCCACGATCCACGTTCTGCGGGCCGACGCGGAGACGGTGGCGGCGCTCGCAGCGATCGACTGGAACCGTTCTTTTCGCCGGGTCCGTCTCGATCCGGTGCAGGGCCTCGTCACGTTGATGTCCCCGTCGCGACTCCACGAGCGCCTGACCGAGATCGTCGCGCACGTCGTGGACGCCGCCGGGTCGGCCGTAACGGGTGCCTCGACGGGGCTTCGCTCTACCCGTCTTCGCGGGCCGGGCGATCCGCCGGGTACGGGCATGGAACCGGACTGTGCTTTCTACGTCGGTGCGCGCGCCTGCGGCTATCGGGCGGCGGTCATGGAAGGGGAGACTTCGGCGGTCTCACGGCCGGCGACGTCTGCGAGGCGGTGGACGGCGTGCAGTTCGGCATGACGCCGCAGGAGCGGACCGACGCGGTCAACCGGGCGATCCCGGCTCGTAGCTCCGCAAGCCCGGCCTTGAACGTCTGCGGGGGTGACGTGCTCGCCATGCTCGGCGGCCTGCCGGATGGCGGCCGTGATGGCGTCTGCTTGCGCCGGCGTCAGATTCGATCCGTCGGGCTGCGGGGCGATCGCGTGTGTATCGAACATCTGCCCGACCAGTCCAGGAGCTTGCGCCGCAGAACGCCACGAAGTGAGTTCTGAGGCGCAAGGTTCCGGGGTGGCGGGGGCTGGGGCCGAACACGGAGCCTTACGATGGGTTCGGCGGCGCTGGCGCCGAACGGGAAGGTCGGTCCACTGTGGCGAAAACACCCGCCGCCGGCAGGCAGCAGTCGTGATGCCACCGGGGGCGTCAGCGGGCGCGCGCCACGACGAACGCGTAGCTGTAGTAGTCCGAGTACGCCTTCCAGACGCCGATCTCGCGCTGGCACTGAACGGCCAGCTCCTGCGCCTCGGGCCGGCCGCGGTGGCGCTTCCGGAACGCCGTCACGTTCCGTTCGAGCGGACGGTAGTAGTCGTCCCACCACGCCGAGGGCGGCAGCACGAAGTGCCCGACCGTTTCGTACCCGCACGCGTCGATGGCGGTCAGGAGGGCCGTCGGGTCACGGATCGCGGGGTACTCCTGCCTCCAGAACGCGGCGCATTCCGCCGGCGGGTTCGGCTTCGTCCAGCAGACCTCGGTCAGGGCGACGTGCCCGCCGCGCGCGAGCAGGCGGCGCCAGTCACGCAGAGCGGCCTCGACACCCATGATGTAGATCGCACCCTCGCACCAGATCAGGTCGAACGAGGCGTCCGCGAAATCGAGGCGGCGCATGTCGGCGACGCGAGCTTCCAGGCGGCCGGCGAGGCCGAGACGGCGTGCGTCCCGATTCAGGACGTCGACGAACGGCGGGTGGTTGTCGACGGCGACGATGCCGGCCGGGGAGTGCTGCGCCAGGACGCGCGTCTGCCGGCCGGTTCCGCAGCCGACGTCGAGAACGCGGGTTCCGGGCCGGATGCCGGGAACGAGGGAGAGGGCCCGAAGCGTGCTCGCGGTATCTCCCGGTCCCTGCTGCGGCAACCCGTTGAACAGCTCGAAGAACAGCGCGGTCGTCGTCTCTTCGGCCATTGGTGGTCACCAGGAGCCGAGCCGATGCGCGTTCACATGCCGGCCGAGCGGACTCCGACGCGCATGGTGGTGGCGCCGTGTCCGAATCCCGCGGGCGACATGCGCCTGAGTTCCCCTGCGACGAGCGCGTACCGGCGGTTGTCGTCCGGCAGCCGGAACAGCGCCTCCGCCGTCATCGGTTTCGACGCAACACTCGCGCCATGCATGCTTCCCGCCTATTTCAGGCCGTGCCGGGCCTTGAACACCGGCCAGTCGCGCTTCAGCTCGAGGAATGCGTCGAGGTCCCCGCACAACAGGAACGGATTGGTCCGCTTCTCGATCGCCAGGGTGGAGCTCGGCCGCACGCCGTAGTCGTGGCCCGGCCACACGGTGGCGTCGTCCGGGAAGGTGTCCAGAACGCGCCGGAGGCTGTTCCATTCCGTCGCGGCGTTCTCGTCTGTCTGCGTGCCGCCCACCTTGCCGACGAACACGAGGTCGCCGGTGAAGAGCAGCCGGTGCGTCGGTTCGTAGAGGATCAGGTGATCGGCGGCGTGGCCCGGCACGTGCAGGCATTCGAGCCCCAGGGCGCCGATCGCCAGCCGCGCCCCGTCGTCGAGCCGGACGTCCGGGGCGACCGGACAGGCGGGGTGCGCGGCCACCGCAGCGCCGGTCAGACGCACCGCCTCGGGGTTTCCCTCCGTGTGGTCGGGGTGCCCGTGCGTGTTGACGACGTGCGTCACCGTCAGCCGCTGCGCCGCGGCCCGCTCGGCCAGTACCGCCGGTGAGTAGGACGGATCGATCAGGACGGCCGCCCGCGCGTCGCGGTCGCCGAGGAGGTAGCCGAAGTTCCGGTCGCCGCCGGTGCGGATCTGTTCAAAAACAAGCTGCACGATCGTATATTTTATGCTCTGCGCGGTCGCGCGGGTCCGCGGCCGGGCATGGCGCGTCGGAGCGTCGCCCGGGCGCGGGAGGCAGGCGGGGACCCGGCCGCGGGGAGCCGTGGACGCCAGGAGCAAATCACGAAGAAAGGGAAGCGTGAACCATGCGTAAGTCTCTCCTTGTCATCGCCGTGGCGGTCGCGTCCGGCCTGTTCACCGGACCGGCCCTGCTGGAGCAGACGTCGGGCCCCTACGAGGCGGTCGACGGCTGGATGAAGCCGTTCGCGCCCGATGGTCACGCGTTCGGGTCGCCGACGGGGATCTTCGCGGAATCGCCGGACCGGATCTTCGTCGTGCAGCGCGGCGAGATCCGCCTGCCGGATCCGGTGCCGGACGGGTTCACCGGCTACGTCGGCTCGATCGGGCTGAACGCGCTCGAGGCGGGGGAGAACCGCGTCTGGCGGAACTCCATTTTCGTGGTGGACGGCGACGGCAACCTGATCGACGCCTGGACGCAGTGGGACGAGATGTTCGAGGGAGGCGCCGGCCCGCACAAGGTCAAGATCAACCCCTTCGATCCGGACCGGAAGGTCTGGGTGGTCGACGAGACCAACCACCAGGTGCACGCGTTCTCGAACGACGGCTCCGAGCTGGTCATGTCGCTCGGCGCCGGCGGGCCGGGTGACGACGAGGCCCACTTCAACCGGCCCCAGGACGTGGCGTTCCTCGAGGACGGCTCGATCTTCGTCGCCGACTCCGACAACTCGCGCGTCGTGAAGCTCGACGCCGCGGGCAACTTCGTCACCTCGTGGGGCCGGCAGGGCAACGGCCGGGGCGAGTTCGACGCGGTGCATGCGGTGGCCACCGACAGCATCGGCCGCATCTACGTGGCCGACCGCGACAACGACCGGGTGCAGGTGTTCAACGAGACGACCCGCTCGGTCTGGTATCACCCCAACATCTCGCCGATCGCCACCTGGCCCGGCTTCGAGTTCCCGAACGACATCTACGCCACCGGCTACGAGGTCTGGATCGCCGACAACATGCCGACGCGGATGGTCAAGCTCGACTGGAACGGCAACCCGCTGTTCGAGTTCGGCGCGGCGGGCGAGGGACCGGGTCAGTTCCGCGAGCTGCACCAGTTCTCGGTCGACGCCGAGCGCAACTTCTACGGCGTGGACAACGTCCTCGGCCGGGTGCAGAAGTTCGTGCCGCGGGAAGGCGCCGGCTTCACGGAGCTGATGGGGCGGCCGGACCCGGCGTTGCGGTAGGGAAGGGGGCGGACGGCGACCTGGACGGACTGGCGGGACGCGCCCATGATGTCAGTCCGGTCGCCGTCGCCGCCGCCGGCTGATCGTGAATGTGACCGGTCACATCCGGAAGGAGAGGCTGGACACCATCTTCCGGACGGCGCTGGAGATCGAACTCCGTGGCTGCTGAGCGGACCCGCCGCCCGTCATCTGTTCGTGTAGCGCCGCAAGCAGCCCGTCCGCGATCTCGCCGACCTCGCCGAACTCCAGCACGCCGAATTCACGGGACGCGGCAATGTTGCTGAACCGGCGCAGCGCGTCTTTCAGCTTGCTCGCGACTCTCAAGGGCGTATTCGGTTGCGCCTTGAAGTAAGGCGGCGCCACTCTCCCTGACGCGCGTCCTCGTAGGTTTGAAACTGGATGAAGAAAACGGAATGCCGTAATCCGATTCGACGCGCCGCTTGCATTCAGCAGCGAACCGGTACGTCTCCGGATGTTCGCACGACGTGTTGTTGAATACCACGACGTCGCCGCGTTCCCGTCGGAGGAATTCGTTTTCCAGGAGAGTGAAGAGCAGCATGCCGCTGGAACGCCCGCCGGAAAACTTCATGATATGAGGAAGTTTGCGATGACGCTTGGATCGGTATCGAAACGAATACGTTTTTTCGGGATCGCAACGCTCCGTCCGCCGTATTCTTCCGGAGATGGAGAGTTTGGGTATTGCCTGCATTTTCACACCACAGCGTCATCCCTGGCAGGCGCGCGCACCATTGCGGCGCCGCGTCGTCCGATCCTTCGAGAGTGGGAAGTCATACCTTCCACGTCGCTTCGGGTCCGGCCGCGAACAGGCTGAAGCCCCGACGCTCTGCCTCGGCCGGTCGGCATGACAGTACGGCGGCGAACACGTACCGCCAGTCTGCGGTGGGCTGCCTCCTGCCCCCGGCGTCCGCAGCGCTGCACGGCAAGCGATCGAACGTGTCGGTGGAGCGTGTCTTGCAGGACTTCGCGGCGGGGCGGGAACGGGGCCTCGGAGCGATCGGGCAGAGCGCGCCGGCAAGCGGTTGCCGTGCCGAGCAGAAGCAGGCTGTGGGTGGTCACGTTGGCCACGAAATCTCATCGGACGGCGACTCGATTGTGGTAACTGTAGCATGGGGGTGTCGGGTCAGGAGTTGGACTCGGCGTCGACGCGGATGCAATCGGCGCGCCGGGCTCGCGATCGGAGCCGGGTTCGGTGACGTGGAGAAACGCAACGCGGCGCGTCGGGGGCGACGCGCCGCTGACGGCGCCGCGAATGGTGGCGGAGACGAGGACTGACCGGAAGAACATCGGCTCGCGTTCGGTTCCCGGACGGGGACAAACCAGGGAGACCTCTCATGCGACGGACGAAACTCGTTCTGCTGGCGGCGCTGCTGGTCGCCGCCTGTCATCAGGGGGCGGAGGCGGCCCAGGGCGCGACGGGCGCTGCGACCACGGATCGCGCGGCCTGCGAGACGCTGCTGCACCTGCGCAACCTGACGATCACCTACGCGGGGCTGTCGGAGACCGGCGACGGCGTACCGTACTGCTACCTCCGGGGCATCCTGCCCCCGGCGATCCACTTCCACGTGCAGTTGCCGCTTCCTCGCGACTGGAACGGCCGGTTCCTCAAGTGGGGCGACGGCGGCAAGGACGGGGATCTCGACTTCGCCGACCACCGCGTCGTCGAGGGCTATGCGGTCGCCAACAGCAACACCGGCCACGACAACGGCGCCGAGCCCGGCTCGTCCTTCGCCTACGACAACCGGCAGGCGGAGATCGACTTCGGCTATCGCGCCGTCCACCTGACCGTTGCGGCGGCGAAGACGCTGGTGCGCAGCTACTACGGCGACGATCCCGCGTACTCGTACTTCGAGGGCTGCTCGACCGGCGGCCGGCAGGGGTTGATGGAGGCGCAGCGCTATCCCACCGATTTCGACGGCATTGTGGCCGGGGCGCCGGCGAACCATTATCAGGAGATGAACGCGGTCCGCGTCTGGCTGCTGCAGCGGATGTTCCGCGACGACTTCGCGGGGACGCTCGCGTCCGACACCGACGGCGACGGGCGCTTCGACAGCGTCCGCAAGCTCGACCTGCTCGCCGACGCGGTGCTCGCGGCGTGCGACGGGGACGACGGGGTGCAGGACGGGGTCATCGACGACCCGCTCGCCTGCGACTTCGATCCGGGCCGCGACCTCGCGGCGCATCGCTGTCCGGAGGGCGCGGGTGGCGAAGACTGCTTCACGGCGGCCCAGATCCGGACGATCCGGGACTTCCACGGGGGACCGCGCGACCGGCACGGCCGGCCGATCTACGCCGGCAAGCCGTTCGGCTCGGAGCGGCAGTGGGCCGGCCTGTTCATCCCCCATACCGGCAACCGCTTCGCGCCGGGGGCGGTGCGGCTCGGCGGCGACCACCTGAACTACCTGTTCTACGAGACGGATCCCGGCGTGCCGCCCGCGGCTCTCCTGGACACGTCGACGGCCCCCGACCGCACCGCCACGCCGCCGGAATGGGCGTGGTGGGAGTTCGACATCGACGACGTGACGGCCGGGAAGGGCGACCTGATGAAGGGGATCACCGACGCGGTGGACCCGGATCTGTCCCGTTTCCTGCTGCAGCAGGACGGCAGGCTCATCCTCTACCACGGCTGGGCGGACGCCCTGGTGGTGCCGCAGCCGACGGTCGCCTACTACGAGGACGTGATCGAGACCACCTTCGGCGGAGACGTGGCGGCGGCTCGCGCGCGGGCGCGTCTGTTCATGGCGCCCGGCATGAACCACTGCCGGGGCGGGGCGGGACCCGACACGTGGGACCGGCTGCAGCCGCTCGTCGACTGGGTCGAGCGCGGCGCGGCGCCCGATGCGCTCGTCGCTACGCACGCCACCGAAGGCGTCGTCGATAACGAGCGCCCGGTCTGCGCTTACCCGGAGCGCGCCGTCTACACCGGTCCCGCCGGCGGCGCCGACGACCCGGCGCACTGGGTCGCCGGGAACTTCACCTGCCGCTGACGGCCCGGGACGAGGGGCAGCGATGAGCAGCGATCTGTACGACAGAGGCATGAAAATCCGGCGGCGCGTGCTCGGGGACGACTACGTCGACCGGGCACTGGCCGGTGCCGACGCGTTCAACGAGGAGTTCCAGCAGCTCGTGACGGAGTACTGCTGGGGCAAGGTCTGGGGACGGTCCACGCTGACCGATCGGCAGCGCAGCCTGATCAACCTCGCGATGGTCTCGGCCCTGAACCGGAGCGCCGAGTTCAAGGCGCACGTGCGCGGGGCCCTGCGCAACGGCTGCACGGTGGCCGAGATCCGCGACACGCTGCTGCAGGTCGCCGTCTACTGCGGCGTTCCGGCCGGGGTGGAGGCGTTCCGGCTGGCGCGGGAGGTGCTGGAGGCGGAAGGGGTCGCGGTGGAGTGAGTCCGCACCCCGGTGCGCGGCGACGGCGGTGGTCGGACAGAGCACCCGCGCGGGCCGAGCGCCGCGCGCGCAACGAACGTGCGACCTGCTGCGTGGGATCGCGTCAACCGATCCGCAGATCGGCCGCCCGGGGAACGTGCTGCGGATCGCGCTATTGCGGCACGTAGGCGGGGGCCGGCCCGCTGAACTGGACCGATTCGTTCCCGGACGGGGCGCTGCCGAACATGCGGGCGGCCCGCTCGCTCACGGTCGGCGGAGAGCTGCTGGTCAGCACCAGCCACTCGGAGACCGTGCCTGCGTCGAGCGGACCGATACGCAGCTCCTCGACATCGTCGACGGCTTCAGCAAACGCGCTCTCCTCCAGCGCGCGCCACTGCACGCGCACCGAGGTGTCGCCCTTGTTGGTGAGCCGGTAGCGGTATTCGTAGCCGTCCGCGGTTGGTTCGACCTCCGACTCGAAGATCACGTTGACGTAGTACCACAGCTCGTATTCCACGTCGAACGCGCGGGTCCCGCGCGCGGTCACGAGCGGCTCGTAAGTCTCTGTCTGTTGCGCGTCCGCGGGGAGCCCGAGGGCCAGGAACCCCAACGTCGCAACCGCGAGCGCCGCCGCGTATCGCCGAGGGACCGGCGTCGACCGACTCGAAGTCCGGTCGACGCCGGCCGTGAGTGTTGCGTGTCGGGCTTGCCGCGCATCGGAGACGGACATCACCTCCATCTTACCAGCCGGAATGCCGAGACGGTCACTGCATTCCACTGAAATTCCTGGAGACCCGCAGCCTGCCACCTGTCCCGGAAAGGGCTGACGGGATTGGGAGGTCGGCCGAGCGGCTTCAGGGAACCAAAGGGCGGCGGGCGGGGTCGAATACTACAACGAATCATGACCGATTCGGAGTCGATGGCGCGTTGCGGCCGGCTCCGGGAGCGCTCGGGAGGGACGGGATGTCGTGGAGATCCGCAGGTGGTCTGTTGACGGGGTTCGCCGTCGCCACGCTTGCCGCAGGCGGCTGTTCGCCGACGACCGTCGATGCGCGCGAAGCTCTGCACGTTGCCGGAGTGGCGACCGGCTGGCTCGCCACCGAATCGGACGCCGGCAGCAAGATCGTCCCCGTGCTGTCGTTCCGTCTCGACAACGTCGGGGCGGCGCGGCTCGGCGTGTTGCAGGTGAACGGGATCTTCCGCCGTTCAGGGGAGGATCTGGACTGGGGCAGCGTTCTGGTGCGGGCGGTGGGACGGGAAGGGCTCGCTGCCGGCGCATCGGCGGGTCCGTTCACGCTCCGCTCCGCGCGCGGCTACACGGGGCGGCAGTCGAGTGGCGAGCTGCTGGCGCACCGTGAGTTCGTTGACGTGTCGGTCGAGTTGTTCGCCCGGCACCGGTCGAGCCGCTGGGTACGTCTCGGCACGTTCGACGTCGACAGACGGCTGCTGGCGCCCGAGCCGGCAGGATGAACCGCAACGCGCCGCCGGCGCGTCACAGTTATGGATTCGGCGGCGTCTTGCCGAGCAGACGGGCGTAGGTGCCGGCGCCGCGACTGAATGCTCGCCGGGCGGGAGGTCGAAACCGCGGCAACCCCGGCATTGCCGCATGCCCGGTGTCCGACTAGACTTGTCCTTTCCCCCCGCCGATGTGATCTCGATGGAGGCAGTGGCTCGACGGCGTGTGCGTGTGCGCGCGTGTTGCGTTCGATGGTTCGCGGTTTTCGCGATCGGATGGTTCTGCCCGGGGTTCCCGGCGGCGCCGGCTGCGCAGCCGGCCGCGGCCGTGCCGGCCGGTGCGGTCTTCGTCCTCCCGTTCGCCAACCTCAGCCGGCAGGCTTCCGATACGTGGATCGGCGACGGGATCGCCGAGACGTTGTCCAGCGACCTCCGCAACCTGGGCGTGCCGGTGGTGGGCGACCTCGCGGCGGGCGGCGCCCGAGGCGACGACGAGGCCCTGGACGCCGGCCGCATGCTCGGAGCGCGCTGGCTGGTGGCCGGCGGATACCAGCGCGTCGGTGACCTGTTGCGCATCACGGCGCGGATCGTCGACGTGACCACCGGCGAGTTGCGCCATGGCACGAAGATCGACGGATCTCTGACCGATCTGTTCGGCACGCAGGACCGGATCGTCGCAGCGCTCGGCGACGTGCTCGTTCCTCGTCCGCCGCAGGAAACGCAGGCGGCGGGATGGCGCGAGGCGCCGAACACGGTCGTGGGCCGGGTCGATCCCGTGTCCGGCCGTCCGGTTCCGGAGGGGACGCGTCGCGGCCGTGACGGCGCCGGACCACTCGCCCCCGGCCTCGCGGTGTCCAGACGCCCCGCGGCGGCCGGCGGAACCGGCGTGACCGGGATGCTCGATCTGGAAGACGCGATCGATGCCGTTCCCGGCGCCGGCGACGATCTCGGTGACGGGGACTCGAACGGCGACGGGAGCGGTTCGCGCCAGAGGGCGACCCGCACGCCCGATCCCCGGCGCGGACGCGGCGGCGGGTTCGCGGCGGCGCCGTTCTCCCGTCGGCGCGTGACCATCGGCCGCACGTCTCGGCCGCCCGACCTCGACGGCCGGCTTGACGACGCGGTGTGGGAGACGGCGACGCACGTCGACGACTTCGTCCAGATCGCTCCCGTGGAGGGCGCCCCGGGAACGGAGGAGACCGAGGTCTGGATGGCGTACGATCGCGACCACCTCTACTTCGCATTCCACGCCCACTACACCGATCCGGGGATGATCCGGGCCAACCGGGCCGACCGGGACGAAATCGGCGGCGACGACCGCATGTCGGTGCTGTTCGATCCGTTTCTCGATCAACAGCGCGCGTACCAGTTCAGCGTGAACGCCTACGGCGTCCAGAGCGACGAGATCGTCAACGCCGACGGCAGCCGTGGCGCGTCGCGCAGCCGGTCGCCGCAGTCGCGCTCGAGCGGCGGCGGCCGCGGCGGGCGGTCGCGGAGCGGTGGCGGCAGCGGGCTGAGCAACTCGGGGCAGTTCGGCATCCGCGGCGACCGTTCGTGGAACGCACTCTACGAGACCCGCGGCCGGATGGTCGAGGACGGCTGGACGGCCGAGATGGCGATCCCCTTCAAGAGCCTGCGCTATCCCGCCCTCGCGGGCGAAGGCGGGCGGCGTTGGGGCTTCCAGATCACCCGCGTGATCCGCGGCAAGTCCGAGGCGCAGTCGTGGTCGCCGATCTCGCGCGGCGTGGCCGGGCAGTTGACGCAGTTCGGGATCCTGGAGGGGCTCGCGGATCTGTCGCGCAGCCGGAACCTGGAGATCCTGCCGGAGCTGACCGGGGCGCGGCTCGGCGCGCTCGACACCGCGAGCGGCGCGTTCGACGACGACGATCCGTTCGGCGACCTCGGGGTCAGCGTCAAGTACGGCATCACGCCGAACCTGACGGCGGACATGACCTACAACCCCGACTTCTCGCAGATAGAGTCCGATCAGCCGCAGATCGAGACCAATCAGCGGTTCGCGCTCTTCTATCCCGAGCAGCGGCCGTTCTTTCTCGAGGGGCAGGAGATCTTCCAGACGTCGACGCCCCTGACCCTGCTGCACACCCGGACGATCGTCGATCCGCGCTTCGGCGGCAAGCTGACCGGGAAGGTCGGCAGGACGACGCTCGGCGTCATCGTCGCGGACGACGAGGCGGCAGGGCGCCTCGACGACGCCGCCGATCCGCGCTTCGGGACCACCGCCCGGACCTTCGTGGGGCGGGCGCGCTACGACTTCTACTCCGAATCGTACGTAGGCGCCATCATGACGGCGCGGGAGTTCGGGCACGACTACAACCGTGTGGGGGGCGTCGACGGACGCTTCCGGCTGGGACGCACCCACCGCTTCAGCTTCATGGGTGTCGGCTCGGAGACGCGGAGCGAGGAGTACGGCTTCCTCCGGGGGCCGGCGTTCGAAGCGGACTTCACACGCCAGGGGCGGAATCTGAGCTACGGCGCCGCCTACGGCAGCGTCGATCCGGAGTTCTGGACGGAGACCGGCTTCCTGCCGCGCTGGAACCTGCGCCAGGCGACCGCCAACGCGGGCTACCGCTGGTGGCCGGAATCGACCCTCATCACCTGGGGGCCGACGGTCAACTACCTGCGGCTCTACGATCACGCCGGCGTGCTGCAGGACGAGCAGATCCAGGGCATGGCCAGCTTCCAGTTCCGGCACAACATCTCGGTGACCGCCAACGTCAACCGTGATCTCGAGCGCTTCGAGGAGGTCGACTTCCGGAAGAGCGGGTACGGCTTCTACGGCGTCATCAGCTCACGGCTCGTCTCGGTGGTCGGCGGCCTCAACCGGGGCGACGGGATTCTCTACAGCTACGACGGGTTCACGAACCCGCTGACGGCCAGCCCTTACCAGCGTGCGATCCTGGGCGAGTCGACGACCGGGAACTTCCTGATCAGCGGCCGGCCGACGTCACGTTGGCGGTCGGATCTGACCGGCATCTTCAGCAAGCTCGTCGACCCGACCGCCACGGCCGAAGTGGTCGACGTCAAGATCTTCCGGACGCGCACCACGTACCAGTTCACCGACCGGCTGCTGCTGCGGTACATCCTGGAGCACAACACGTTCGGCAAGACCGTCGGGAACAACCTGCTGATGACGTACCGCATCAACGCCGGGACCGTGGCGTTCCTCGGTTACGACGACCGCTACCGGCAGGGCCGGCGCATCGACGAGCTCCTGTTTCCGACCGCGGCGCTGCAGCGGACCAATCGTGCGGTGTTCGGCAAGCTCTCCTATCTGTTCCGGTACTAGACCAGACGGGGCTCCGAATCCGGGGCATCCCCTGGGAAGGAGGTGGAGGATGAAACCAGAAGCCCGGAAATCGTCGCCTCGCGGCTCCGATTGCCGCCCAACATGGCTTTCACGAGTCGGCATCGATCGGCGGCGCAGACTCCTGGTTGTTCCCGGCATTTCGGTGCTGCTGCTGATCGGGGGCGCCGCGGCGGCGTCCGCGCAGCTCACGGCGGCGAGCGAAGGGCCCGTCGTCTACGGGCACCACCACCTGATCGTGACCGACGCGGCCGCCCACAAGCGGTTCTGGGCCGACACCCTCGGCGGGGTTCCGACCCCGTTCGGGCAGTCGGAGATCTACAAGTTTCCGAACGTGCTGGTGTTCGCACGCGAGGGCGAGCCGACCGGCGGCACCAAGGGGACGACGGTCAACCACGTCGGCTTCCGGGTGCCGAGCGTGCGCGCCGCGCTCGCGAAGGTGCGGGCGGCGGGGTACCCGATCGTCACCCGTCAGGAGCTGCCGCCAGCGGTGTCGGTGATCGACCAGATGGCTTACATCGCGGACCAGGACACTTACATCGCCTTCGTGATGGGGCCGGACAACGTGAAGGTCGAGCTGGTCGAGAACCGCGGTCAGGCCGCGCCGATCGCGCTGCACCACATCCACTTCGATGCCAAAGACGTCGACGCGATGAAGGCGTGGCACGTCGACCTGTTCGGCGCGGCGCCCGGAATGCGCGGCTCGTTCCAGGCGGCCGACCTGCCGGGCGTCAACCTGACGTACTCGCCGAACCCGGCCGAGCTGACCGGCACCCAGGGGCGCAGTCTCGATCACATCGGCTTCGAGGTGGACGGTCTCGAGGCGTTCTGCCGCGAGCTGGAGGCGAAGGGGGTGACCTTCGAACGGCCGTACCAGGAGATCGAGCAGCTTGGCATCGCGATTGCTTTCTTCACGGATCCATGGGGCACCTACATCGAGTTGACCGAGGGGCTGGACGAGTACTGATGCCGCTCAACCGTGCGCGGCGCCGTCTCGCAACCCTGCTGGCGCTGGCGGCGCTCGCGCCGGCCGCGGCGTCCGCCCAGCGGCCGGTGCACGTAGATCCGCTGCTGCTGAATCAGTACGTCGGTCAGTACCGGTTGTCGGCCAGTTACGTCCTGACGATCCTCGTCGAGAACGACCGGCTCTACGTGCGCGCGCCGAATCGCGGCACCCGGCTGCTCGTGCCCGCCTCCGAAACCGAGTTCATCGAAGTGGAATCGGGGTTGCGCATCACGTTCCGCGTCCGCGCCGAAACCCGCCGGGTCGATCACCTGGTCTTCGAGCAGGCCGGGTACGGCCGGCGCGCGGACCGGATCTCGAGCGCGGTCGGCGACGATCCGGCCGCCCGTCCCGCGCTGGCGCTGCCCGCGGCGACCCTGGCGCGCTACGTCGGCCGGTACGAGGAGCAACCGGGGTTTGCGATCACCATCACGCGCGAGGGCGATCGGTTGCTGGCGCGGATGACGGATCAGGAAGCGGTGGCGATCTTCGCGGAATCGGAGACCGATTTCTTCTATCGCGACCGCGCCGTGCGCATCTCGTTCCGCGTCGACGGAGATGCGGTCGAGGCTCTCGTGTGGCGTCAGGGCGGGGCGGCGTTCGAGATGCGCCGGATGGACTGAGTTGAAGGAATCGCTCGGAGCAGTGCGTCGCAGGCAGGATAGGATATGTACATGGTTCAGACCGGAAAACCGGACCCGGAATCGCTGGTCACTCGCATCGTGGCCGAGCTCGAGGCGAATCCCGCCGCGCAGCCGCTTCTTCTCCGCGCGCTTCTGACCAACGAGTTCAGAGGCATGCCGCTTCGACTGGATCACATCGAAGCGGACATCCGGGAAATGAAGGTCGACATCCGGAGGCTGAAAGCGGACGTGTCGAAGCTGAAGACGGACGTGGCCGAGTTGAAGGGCGATTTTCTGGAGTTCAAGCTGCCGCAACGGATCAGGGCGTTCCTCAGCCAGAAGCTGGAGCTGCGCGGGACGCGCATCATGCAGAGCACGCTCGGGCTGGAGTTGGGCAACGAGTTGAGCGAAGCAGTGGAGCAGGCCGCCGATTCGGGTGTGATCACCGGCGCCGAGGAAACGCGCGTCCTGGAAACCGACCTGATTCTGCGCGCCCGGCGCAAGCTGGACAAAGCGACCGTGTGGGTGGCGGTCGAGGCCTCCCACACGGTCGACGGCTACGACGTAGACAGGGCGCGCGAGTCGGCGGACATATTGCGGCGTCTGTTCAGCACGGACTCGGTCGCCGTGGCCATGGGCTACGGCGACCGAGCCGGCGATCGAAGCCGCGCCGAAGAGACGGGCGTCGAGGTGTTCGTGGTCGACCGTCGCCGCGCGGCCTGAAGTCAGGAGCTGGCCAGTTCTTCGTAGACCGCGGTGAGGAACCGTTGCGGGTCGCCCCACTTGGTCTCGTAGTCGGCCGTCGGGCCGGCGGCCAGCACCTCGTCGTAGGTCGCGCCGTCGTCGACGAGCGTCGACACCTTCGCCGCCACGTCGATGATCATGTCGCGGAACTCGATGACGTCCGCACGGCGCGAGACCACCCCGTGTCCCGGTACGATCTTCGTGTCCGGACCCGCGATGCCGGCCGCTACGCCGAGCGCCTCGATGGTGCCGTCGAGCGTCCCTCCGTTGCCGCGGTCGATCACCGGAAAGGCGACCGTCCGGAACACGTCCCCGAGGTGCAGCACGTCCGAGCCCTTGAAGTGGATGAACGTGTCGCCGTCGGTGTGGGCCGGCGGGACGGGCAGGAGTTCGACCTCTTCGCCGTTCAGGTGAATTCTGACCGCATCGCTGTAGGTCAGCACCGGCAATGCTATCTCGGGCAGCCGCTCCGCCAGCCGCAGGCGGACGCGGTCCTGGGCGATGATGTCCACACCCATCCGTCCCATGTTCTCATTGCCGCCGACATGGTCGCCGTGCACGTGCGTGTTGATCAGGAATCGGATGTTGCCGTTCGAGATGCCGCGGATCGCCTCGACGATGCGGTCCGTGAGCGGTGCGAACTGATCGTCGATCATCACGACACCGTCGTCGCCGATAGACAGGCCGATGTTGCCGCCGCGTCCCGCCAGGTAGTGGACGGTGCCGGCGACGTGGTGCGTGGAGATCTCCACCGCGTCCCAGTCGACGTTCTGTTGGGCGCGTGGCGTGAGGCCGACGATGAGCACGGCCGCGAGCGTGAACGTGATGCCGACGAGGATGCTGCGAGTCATTGGCGTTCCCTCCAGAACCGGAAGACGCTGCGCCTTTCCGAATCGTTGCGGAAGCGTACTCGAAAAACGCGGAGCACCCGCGCGGTCGATTCCTTTCGAGGTTCTCCGACGCCGGTTGATCGGCGGGGCAGGTCGCGCGTCCCGTCGACGGCGGGGTTTGTCCGTCCGCGCTCGGCGCCCCGACGCCGGTAGATTCGATGGGGGCGGGTCGTGCGTCCGGGGCGCGCCTGCTGGCCCCGCGACGGAGAGCGTCGATTATAGTGAGTGATGCAGCGGTTTCTTGGCAGGAGGGCCCAGTGAGCGACACGACGTCACACGCGGCACGCCGGCGGGGTTCGGATCGTCGCCGCTTCCTGAAACAGGCGGTCGGCGCCGGCGCTGCGCTGGCGGCGACCGGGGCAGGCGGCGGCGCTGCGCGCGCCCAGGCGTCCGATCGGTTCGTCCGGTTCGATCACGTCTCGTTCCCCATGCGCAACACGGGGGCCATGCTCGCGTTCTACCGCGACCTCGGCTTCCACGTGAACGAGGGGGAGCGCATCTGCTCGGTTCACTTCGGCGACAGCAAGATCAACCTGCACCGACCCGAAATCTGGGAGAGCGGCGAGTTCACGCTGCGGGCCCCCCGGGCGGTGCCGCCGTGCGGTGACTTCTGCGTCGTCTGGGGCCGAAGTGCGGCCGAGCTGGAGCAGACGCTCGAACGGGTCGGCGCCGTGGTCATCGAGGGTCCGGCCCCCCGGCAGGGCGGCCGCAACGGCGGCGTGGACACGGGGACGAGCCGCTACGTCAGGGATCCGGACGGAAACCTGCTCGAGTTCATCATTTACGCATGACGCTGCAGCTCGGCGGGACCGCCGCCCCGTGGGGACGGCGGTCGGCTCGCCGCAGCCGAAGAGCTGGCCCGTCAATCGCCGCCTGCGGCTCCGCTTGCCGCCCAACCGACCCTCACCAGGAGTCTGCGCCGCTCGACGGCGCAGACTCCTAGGACAGGTTGGACGCCAGCGTGATCAGGCCGAGTACGAACAGCACCGCCACGCCCGCCACCAGGACCTTGGCGCCGAAGTCGGTCGTCCCGGGATTCAGGGCGTTCAGCCCCCCGACGAGCGCCGCGCCGGCCAGGGCGAGCGCAGTGACGCCGAACAACCCGAAGAACAGGCCCGCCGTCGCCAATGCCGCCATCTCCCTCACGTGACACCTCCCGCGGGCAATCCTGCGACCGGAGTGGTCGCCGGGGGCAAGGACTGTAGCATGAGCAGGGCATGGCGCGCCGTCTTCGTCGTCTCCTCGCAGACACCGACTCTCGGCCTCGACGCCCCGATTGAATTGTCGCCGGAGCGGTTGCGCACGACCGGGCTGGAGCGATCATCCCAGCAGGTCCCGGAACGCCGGTTCGATCTCCGGGAACCGGAACGAGAAGCCTTCCGCTTGGCCAGCGCGCCGCCGCCCCGTCCCTGGACGACCCCGATCCGGACCGTCGCCGTGCGCCCGCCGGCATCGACGGCGGACTGTCGGGCCGCCTCCCAGTCGGCGCGGAGCCGCGCGAGGAAGTCGTCGCCGGGGCCGTCGCCGACCACGAACCGGAGGTCCGCGCTGGCGCCGTAGTAGCCGATTGCCGAGGCGGTGACGAAGACCCGCGGCTTCGTTGCCGCGACCGTCTCGGCGAGCTGCTTGGTCGTGTCGATACGGCTGGACCGCAGGCGCGCCTTCTGGCGGGCGGTCCACCGCCGCGCAATCAGGTTCTCGCCGGCCAGGTGGATGACCGCCTTCTCGTTTCGTCGAGTGTGACGAGTGTGTGGGGCGCGCCGGTGGCCGGCGGACGCGCCGCACGGCAGTCGCGCTATTCCGTGCGCAACGCGAGCATCGGGTCGACCCGGCTGGCGCGGCGGGCCGGCAGGGCCACGGCGCCGAGCGCCACGGCGGCGAGGACGGCCGGCACGGCGACGAACGTGGTCGGGTCCGACGCCTCGACCCCGAAGAGGAAGCTGGCGATGACGCGCGTCAACCCCGATGCGGAGGCCACGCCGATGACGACGCCGACCGCGACCAGCCGCATCCCCTGCAGCACGATCATTCTCCAGACCCGGCCGGTCCCGGCGCCGAGGGCCAGACGGACCCCGATCTCCTGCTTCCGCTGCTCGACCGAGTACGCCATCAGTCCATGGACGCCGATGGCGGCCAGCAGCAGTGCGGCGGCGCCGAAGACCGTCATCAGCAGCATGTTGAACCGCTGCCGGGCCGTGGACCGGGACACCACCTCGTCCATGGTCCGCACGTCCGACACCGGCAGGCCGGTGGCCAGCCGGAGCTCTTCCTGGATCGCCGCGCTGAGCGCGCGCGGACTGGTCCGTGTCCGGACGATCCAGCCCATGGGCGCGATCTCGAGGGCGAGGGCGCTGACGGCGTCCGGCAACTGCGCCGGCGGCACGTACATCATGGGCCGCGGATCGTTGTTGAGGCCCCCGTCACGGACGTCGGCCACGACCCCGATGATCTGCCGCTCCGGCTCGTCGGCGAACTCCTGCATGACGCCCCGGCCGATCAGGATCCGGGCCGTGAGCGGATCGCCGTCGGGCCAGTACTGGTCCGCCAGCGTCTCGTTGATCACCACCACCGGCGGCGTCCCGCTGCCGTCGCGATCCGTGAAGACCCGTCCGCGCCGGGTCGGAATCCGGAACACTTCGAAGAATCCGTCCGACACCGTCGTCCATCCACCGCCGCCGTGGAACGGTCCGTCGTCGAGGGGCCGTCCGGAGATGATGAACGGCAGCCCGAATCCGCCTTCCAGCGGGACGCAACAGGTGGCGGCGGCGTGCTCGACCCCCGGCAGCGCCCGCACGCGGTCGACGCCCTGCTGCAGCAACGACTCGACGCCGGCGGCGGTCGCGAAGCGCGGCCCGGTCAGCGACGTGCGCATCGTCAGCACGTTGCCGGCGTCGAAGCCGGGATCGACGGCGCCGAGCGCCACCGACGTGCGGATCAGCAGGGCGGAGCCGACCAGCAGGACCAGCGCCAGCGCGACCTCGCCGACCACCAGCACCGCGCGTGTCCGGTTCTGGCGGAACCCCGTGCCGGTGCGCCCACCGCCTTGCTTGAGGGTCGCGCCCAGATCGGTTCGCGACCCCTGGAGTGCAGGAATCAGCCCGAACAGCACCCCGGTCCCGACCGAAACGACGGCCGCGAACGCCAGCACGCGCCAGTCGATGGCGAGCAGCGCCCCGTCCGGACCGATCCGGGGCAGCCCGACGGTGCTGACCGACAGCAGCGCCCGGACTCCGGCGACGCCGAGGGCGAGTCCGAGCCCGCCGCCGATGGCCGAGACCACGACGCTTTCGGTCAGCAACTGCCGGACGATCCGCCCGCGCCCGGCCCCGAGGGCGGTCCGCAGCGCGATCTCCCGCTTGCGGCCGATCGCGCGCACGAGCTGCAGGTTGGCCACGTTGGCGCAGGCGATCAGCAGCACGAAGCCGACCGCGCCGAGAAGCACCAGCAGCAGGGTCCGGGCGTTCCGGACCAGCATCTCCCGGATCGGCTCGGCGCCGAAGACCGCCTCGTCCGGGATGACGTCGGGGAACCGCTCCCGGTACGCCGCGGTCGCCTGCTCCAGCGCGGTCTGCGCCTGCGCCAGCGAGACGCCCGGCTTCAGCCGGCCGGCGACGGCGAAGTAGTGGCCCTGATCCGTGGCGTTCGGATCGAGCTGGAACGGGGTCCAGACGTCGGGGGCGGGGCCGAAGTCCCGGAAGTCGAAGCGGTCGCCCACGACGCCGACGACGACGTGCGGCTCCGCGCTCAACGAGAGGCTGCGGCCGATGATTCCCGGATCGCGGTCGAAGCGGCGTTCCCACACGCGTTCGCTGATGAGCGCCACCTGCGGTCCGTTGGGCAGGTCCTCCTCGGCGGCAAAGGCGCGGCCCTGGACGATCGGGGCGCCGAACAGCCGGAAGTAGTCGGCCGAGACCCGGGCCCAGCGCAACTGCTCGGGCACGTCCCCGCCGGTGTCGTTGATGCGGCCGCTGCGGAAGGCGGCGACGTCCTGGAGAACCTCGGTCCGGGTGCGCCAGTACGCGAACTTCGCCGGCGATCCGCCCTGGTTCCGGCCCTGCGGGGCGACCACCTGGAGCCAGACGATCCGATCCGGATCGGGGAACGGCGCCGGCTTCAGCAGGACGGTGTTGACGATGGAGAAGACGGCGGTCGTCGCCCCGATTCCCAATGCCAGTGCGGCGACGGCGGCCAGGGTGAAGCCGGGGCTGCGGACGAGCCCGCGGACGGTGTGCCGGAGATCCTGCAGCAGTGTGTCCATGATCCGGTGTCCCTGTCCCGAGTTGCCTTGTCGCTTACAGCAGTAGGACGATCCCGCCGCGGCGCATGTTCGGTGCTCGCTTCCCGCTGCCTCGCCCGCGCCGGATTGCGAGTGCCGCACGATAGCCGCCCGGTGCGGCGGACGGTGCGCACCGGGCGCCCGCTGCACGCCACGGCGGTCAGGTGGATGACGAGGGCTCGCTCCCGGAGCCGCGGCTCGGTTCCCGCGCGGCCGAGGCCGCTGCCTGCCGCTCCTTCAGCGCCTTGAGGAGCAGGTGGACGCCGAGGCCGATCGGTATGACGGGCCACCATGCGGCGAGCCAGTCGAGCGATATGCCGAGCAGCGTGTTCGACAGCAGGATGACGCCCGCGACGATCAGGATCACGCCGCCGCCGATCGAACCCCCCGGATTCGGGAGCGAGACGTCCATGTCCATGCTCGGCAGATCGATTCCTTCGACGCCTTCGAGGGCGAGGTTGTAGAGGGTCGCGCGCCGGCCGGCGTCGACGACGTTGTAGATGACGAAGAAGGCGATGAAGATTCCCATCGCCGGGGCCAGCGGTTCGAACGCGGTGTTCCCGGCGCCGGCCAGGAACACGACCGTCGCCCCGAACACGAAGTTGTGGATGAAGCCGAGCTTGTAGTAGCCGACGTAGATCTGGCCGGCGCCGGGCAGCAGCGACAGCAGGCCCGCCAGGATGGGGGACTTGCGGTGCAGGCGTTGTACGCCGCCCGGGTGTGCGGCGGAGTACGCCTGACCGGGCGCCGGCTGCGGTGCCGCCGCCGGCTGACCGGGCGCCGGCCGCGGCGCCGCCGACTGAACCGGCTCCGGCTGCGGCGCCGCCTGCCGAGCAGGCGCCGCAGACTGAACCGGCGCCGCCGGGGATTCGGCCGTCGCCGGCGGGGTGTTCGGGGGTTCCGGGGATCCGTTCATGGTTCGTTCCTCCTGGTCGGGGTCGGCGTGGTCTCCATGGGCGTGGTCGCGGAGAACGGCGAGAACAGCAGCTCCGCCAGCATCGCGCCGGCGTCCCGGCTGAGCGAGCGCAGCGCGTCGACGCCGCCGAACACGTCGCGGTCCTGCAGCGCTCGGGTGAACTGCCGCCAGTGCCTGCCCAGCTCCGGCGCCGCCCCGGCGGCCCGCCGGGGCCACGACGACAGGCGCGAGATCCAGCCCGCCACCTCACCGGCGCCGTCGACCGCGACGCGCACGGTCTCCCTGCGCAGCGCCGCGACGGTCCGGTCGAGTGCCTCCGCGGACCGGGCGCCCGCGGCCTGCGCGCCGGCCGCACCGCGTTGCACGAAAGCCTGCACCTCCACCGCGGTGGTCTGCAGGGGAGACCCGGACGCGCCGGAGATCAGCCACACGACCAGCGCCGCGACGCAGCCCGCCTCCCAGGCTATGCGGGGGCGCGCCAGGAGACGGCGACCCGTTTCCAGTATGCCGTCGAGGAGCCCGCTCCGGCGCCGCGCCGGCGTGCGTGCAAGCACGTCAACCACGAGCCCGGAGTCCGGGCGCAGCGCGGCGAACGCCGGCAGGTCCTCGGCCAGCCGCGCGAGGGCGGCGGTCAGGACCGCGCAGTCGGGGCAGTGCCGCAGGTGCGCATCGATCACGTCTCGGTCCGCACCGGACAGCACACCGTCGACGAGATCGCCCAGGAGCGCCTGCGCCCGTCCGCACGGCCGGCCGCTCGTGCGCGCGAGAATCGCCCCGGTCAGCCCGTCGGGGGCCTCGGCCGCGGGAGGTTCGAGCGCTCCCTGCACCGCGGCCTGGAGGAGGCGACAGTCCGGACAGCCGGCGGCGTGCGCCGCGGCCCGCGCCCGCGCCGCCTCCGGCAGGGCGCCGTCCAGCAGGGCTGCGAGTCGGTCGGTGAACTGCGTGCAGTCCATCGGTTCATCCCTTCGGCCGGTGCGGATCGGCATACGAGGGGTCGATCGCGACGACCTGCCGCGCCAGCTCCACCCGCGCGCGGCTCGAGCGCGACTTCACGGTGCCGACGGGCAGACCGAGCATGCCGGCAATCTCCTTGAGCCGGAGGCCCTGGATGTCCTTGAGCAGGATCATCTCGCGGCTCGCGCCGCTCAGCCGCGCGAGGGCCGCGTGGACCGTCCGTTTCCGGGCGTCGGTCAGCCACGCCTGCTCGGGGTCCGGGGCGGTGTCCGCGGGCGCCTCGTCCTCGTCGGCCCGCAGATCCTCCGTCGGCGGGCGCGCCTTGCGGCGGCGAAGCTGGTCGATGCACAGGTTGCGGGTGATGCACAGAAGCCAGGCGATGAAGCGGTTGCCCTCGAAGGCGTCGAGCTGGCGGTAAACGCGTACGAACGCCTCCTGCGTCACGTCCCGCGCGTCCTCGACGTTCCCCAGGTAGTGCCAGGCGAGCCCGTAGACACGCCCCTGGCAACGCCGCACGAGCTGCTCCCACGCCAAATCGTCTCCCCGGCGGCAGCGGTCGACGAGCGCCTGCTCCGGGTCGGCGCCGGGTGCGTTCATCCGCGGTTCACGTTCCTGCGCTTCCATGACGCCTTGCCACGCGGGGGACGCTCCCGGAGGCGCGCCCCGGGCGAGCACCCGTCCGTCATCGCCCTGACAGGAAGAACGCAGTGCGGCCAGGAAGGTTCGCCGTCCCGGCCGTCCGGCCCATGACGGCGCGCCGACTATAATCAGGCCCGCGACGATCACCCGTCGACGTCAAAGGAGGTCCTCATGCCGTCTCCGGCCTCTCGCGCATATCTCGTCTGGTTCATCGCGGCCGTCCTGGCGGCCGCCGCCGTTCCGCTCCAGGCGCAGGATCGGGACTTTACGCCGGTCACCGACGCCGTTCTTCAGGATCCCGACCCCGCCGACTGGCTCAACTGGCGGCGCACCCTGGACGGATGGGGCTACAGCCCGCTCGATCAGGTCGACCGCGGCAACGTCGGCGATCTCCGCCTCGTCTGGTCCTGGGGTCTCGAGCCGGGCGTGTCGCAGACGACCCCGATCGTGCACGACGGCGTGATGTACGTCGCGAACCCCGGCAACGTCGTGCAGGCGCTCGACGCCCGCACCGGCGACTTCCTCTGGGAGCACCGCCGCGAGATGGACGAGCGGCTGCGGCCCGCCGCGCAGATGCGCAGCCTCGCCATCTACGAGGACCTGATCATCCTCAACACCGTCGACGCGCACGTCGTCGGTCTCGACGCGCGCACCGGCGCGGTGCGCTGGGACACCGACGTGGCGCCGGACCACGACGGCTACGGGTTCTCGAGCGGGCCGGTGGTCGCGGACGGCACCATCGTTGCGGGACTGCGCGGCTGCGAGCGGTTCCGCGAGGACACCTGCTACATCGTCGGGGTCGACGGCCGCACCGGGCGGCTGATGTGGCGCACGTCAACCATCGCCCGGCCGGGCGAGCGCGGGGGCGACACCTGGGGCGACCTGCCGTTGCTGTTCCGCGCCGGCAGCGACGCCTGGATTCCTGGCGCCTACGACCCGGTCAACCGCCTCGTCTACTATGGCACGGCGCAGGCCAAGCCGTGGTCGCGGGACGCCCGCGGGACCGACGGCGACGCCCTCTACAGCAACTCGACCCTGGCCCTCGATCCGGAAACCGGCGAGATGCGCTGGTTCTTCCAGCACATTCCGGGCGACAGCCACGACATGGACGAAACGTTCGAGCGCATCCTGATCGACTACGACGGCCGGCGGTCGGTGTTCAGCATGGGCAAGCTGGGCATCCTGTGGGAGCTCGACCGCACGACCGGGGCGTTCACCAAGGCCGTCGATCTCGGCTACCAGAACCTCGCGGACGTCGATCCCGAGACCGGCGAGTTCACCTACCGCGAGGGCATGGTGTCGGGTATCGGCGAGGAGCTCTTCTTCTGCCCGAGCACCGGCGGTTTCAAGGCCCTGCGCGCGATGGCGTACCACCCGGACACCGGCGCCCTGTACGTGCCGCTGAACCTGCAGTGCGAGACGGCCGCCTTCGGGCCGGTGGAGCGGCGCCCCGGCGGCGGCGGGACGGGCGGCGTGCGGGGCCGCCTGAACCACTTCCACCCGGACGCGCCGGGTCGCCTCGGCGAGTTCCAGGCGCTGGACATCCGGACCGGCGAGACGCTGTGGAAGCACCGGCTCCGGGTGCCCTACAACACGGCGGCGCTCACGACGGCGGGGGGCCTGGTCTTCATCGGCGACTGGGAACGCCACGTCTTCGCCTACGACGCGGCGACCGGCGAGCAGCTCTGGCGGAGCCGCCTGACCACCATGGCGAACGGCTATCCGATCACCTACGCGGTCGACGGCCGGCAGTACGTCGCCTTCGGCGCGGGCGGTCCGCTGGGCGGCTCGAGCTGGACCAGCATCATTCCGGCGGACCTGCTCCCCGAGAAGCGCAACCCGCGCTTCGGCAACGCCGTCTTCGTATTCGCCGTACCCGACGCGGGAGAGTGAGGGCGCCCGTCAACCCCGGAGGTCAACCGTGAGGAAGCATGCCGTTCGCCGGTTCGCCGCGGTGCTCGCCGTGGTCGGCTTCGCGGCGGTGTCCGCCATGCCGGCCCAGCCCCCGGCCACGACCTACACCGAGGTGTCCGAGTGGCCGCTGCCGGCCACGACGGTCGCCGGTACCCCCTCACCGTGGAACTTCGGCCAGGTCGTCGCCGTGGCCGCCGGCGCCGACGGCAACGTCCTGGTGCTGCACCGCGGGGCGCAGCCGATCCTGGTGTTCGAGCCGGACGGCGCGTTCGTGCGGGGGTGGGGTGAAGGACTGTTCAGCAACGGGAAGGTCATGGGCGTGGCGCCGGAGGACCGGGCGCCGGGCGCGTCCGGCTACACGGCCGTGTACGGCGCGGCGGGCTGTCACGCATGCGGGGCGCACGCCATCCGCGTCGATCCGGACGGCCACGTCTGGGTGGTCGACGCCCCCGGCCACGCCGTCTACAAGCTGCGCGACACCGGCGAGCTGCTGATGCACCTCGGCACCCCGGGGGTTGCCGGGGCCGGCCACGATACGTTCAACCTGCCCACCGACATCGCGTTCGCTCCCAACGGCGACATCTACGTCAGCGACGGCTACGGCAACGCCCGCATCGTGCGGTTCTCGAGCGACGGCGGGTACATCGGAGAGTGGGGCTCGCGCGGCGCCGGGCCGGGCGAGTTCGGCCTGCCGCACGGCATCGCCGTCGCCGGCGACGGCCGGGTATACGCGGTCGATCGGGACAACCGCCGCGTGCAGGTGTTCGACGCCGACGGGACGTTCCTCGACCAGTGGACCGACCTCACCGGCGTGCAGGCGCTCTTCGTGACGCAGGAGCAGCGGATCTGGGCCGGCGGCGCTCTCCGCACGCTCGACGGCGAGATTCTGGCCGAGCTGACGGGCGGCGGCGGCGGTCACGGGATGACCGTCTCGCACGACGGCGACGTCTTCGCTGCGCAGCTCGGCGGACGCGTGCAGAAGTTCGCGATGCAATGAGCCTTCGGTCCTGCAGAATCACCAGGAACGCTGACGTGTCGATGATCATTCGGCGGGCAACGCCGTGGTCGTCAACAGAGCCAACTCCGCGGCCAAGCGCTCCATGTCAGCGTTTCGAACGTCGAGAGCCATGGTGATTCCGTGTGGTCTGACATCGCCGTCGCCATCGGCGCGACTGTCACCGTGCTGGAGATTGCCGGGAGACTGACCAGCGAACGTCGGTCGGCCGTGGCGGTCGGCCGGACGGTCGCCTTCGCCGCCGTCCTGGTCGGATTGTACGACTACCGTCTCCTCGGGTTTGCGGTCTTCATCTACTGGCTGGCGCGCTGGGGTGCCTCTCTATGCACGCAGACTGGCGTGGCACGGACGACGTCGGGGCGCCGGGAACTCGTTGTCGAACCGGCCAGCGACCAATCGGGGTGGCCGGCGTCCGGTCCCATCGGTCGCCTCGGACGGGCCGGCATCATGGCGACCTGGTCCGCGTCGCAGTTGCTCGTCTTGCTCAATCCGTTCCAGGTGCTGGAGATCAGCCGGCAGATTGCCGGCAACGCGAGGCTGGCGGACCGTGAGGAGCGCAGCGGAGACGATGGGCGGGGTTACCTGACCCGAGCCGTCTACACGTTGCCGTTCACCGGCGAGTGGTTCCTCATCAACGGGGGCAACACCAGAAAGACGTCGCATTCGTGGGACGTGCTCGGCCAGCGCTTCGCGCTCGACTTCGTGCAGGCGAACGAGGCGAAAGAGCGCCACACGGGTCGGGGAACCCGTCCCGGGGAGTACTTCTGTTACGGGCAGGACATCGTCGCGGCGGCCGACGGGACGGTCGTCCGCGTCGAGAGCCGGGTGCGTCGGGCGTTCCTCGGCTGGGGCATCTGCGACTTCACCGCGCGCAGCTTCGTCGGCAATCACGTCCTCATCGAGCACGCCGCGGGAGAGTTCGCACTGTACGCCCACCTGATTCGCGGCAGCATCACCGTCGCGCCGGGCGACCGCGTCGAGCGCGGCCAGGTGCTCGGCCGTTGCGGCCACACGGGCCACAGCACCGAGCCGCACCTGCACTTCCACCTCCAGGACTCCGCCGATCTGTTCGGCGGCATGGGCCTGCCGGTGCGCTTCTCACGTCTGTTCGTCGACGGGGAGGCGGCCGACGAGGTGCTCCTCACGGCCGGGAATCGCGTGCGGCCTAGGCAAGAGGGTGCACGACACGATTGTGAGATGACGGTCAGGCGGCGTTTGCTGCTCGTCGTTCCCGGAAGTCCTCGAAGCGGCCACTGAGGATGCAGCAGCGCAGGGCGATGATGGCGTTGGCGCCGACGACGGTCCAGCGCCTGCCGGCGCGCTTGAGCCGTGCGTCGATCTGCTTGCAGCCGGCCTCGACGACGCCCGACGAGATGCACGGCCCCCCCTGGCCCGGAACTGCGTATAGCGCATGATAATGAGTACGGTGAGGCAAGGCTTGGCGACTCTTTTCGCGGTGCTCTTGTTTTCCCCGCCGGGGGTTGGCGCGCAGGAGGAGAACGAACTGGATCGCTTCATGGTGCGGGTGCTGGAACAGCAGGAACGAAACGTGGCATCCCGTTTGGAGTACGTGCTGGATGAACAGGCGGAGGTTCGTTTTACGTGGCCTGATCGCGAGTTCCTGTTCCAGGGCGACTTCACCTGGTACGCACGCGAGGGTGTCTTCGTGCGTAGCCCGATACGCCTCGACGGCGTCCCGATCGGCGCGGAAGAGCGTAGAGCGTACGAAGCGAAGTGGTTGGAGCGCGAGCAGGAGCGACGGACGCGCCGCGCGCAGGCCGGCGAGGGAGATGCCGGCGAATCCGTCGCCGCGGATGATGCGCTGATGATGCATTTCATGTTGGGCGGCTTCGCGGCCGAGACGGCGCAGGTGGCTTCCGACCTGAGCGACGATGAGGAGGAGATTGTTGGTCCGAGCTTTGTTGCTGACGCCTACGCTTTCGTGGACGTCTTGTTTGAATCCGGGAACTACTATCTGGTGGGGCGCGAGGTCTGGGATGGCCACGACGTTTTGCGCATTGAATACTACCCTGGACGGCTCGCACCGTATTCCGGCGATGATGCGGAATCGGTGCGCGATGCCGAAGTTGATTCGGAGTTGAGCAAAGTACTGCTCGTGACTCAGTGGGTTGATCCGGTTCAACACCAGATTGTGCGCTACTCGTTCGATAACCTCGGCTTCCTGTTTCTGCCAGGACGCTGGCTGTTCAGGCTGGAGGATGTCACCGCGTCAATGTCCATGCGACAGCCGTTCTCGGGTGTCTGGCTGCCGGCGCAGATCGAGATACGGGCGGTGGTGCGGCTGGCCACGGGCAGGTATGAGCTGCGCTTGGCGCGGACCTTCGCCAACTACCGGGAGGCGGGAGGGTGCCCCAAGCGTAGTTGAAAGTCGGTGGCGACTCCTGCCCGGCTGATGTGGTATCAGTCGGGTGTTCACTCAAGGAGGAGAGGCCACCGATGAAGAAACCGTACAAGATCGTGTCGGGCGCGTCCAAGTCCGCGCCGAGCAGCCGGGAACTGGCGGACTGGCTGGCGAAGGACGGGCAACTGCTGATTCCACTGGTCGAGCTGCTCGAGAAGGGCGAGCGGGCCATCGACGAGGTGATCGACGTGATGGGCCGGGCGACCATCGAGGCGGTTTGCGACCGCCGCCCGGGGCACGAATCCGCGCACCGCCCGCCCGCGGCGCCGCGTTGAGCGCGCGGACCTCGGAATCCTGATCGGAAGGGATCGCGCGATCGTCGACCTCCGCCGTCGAGGGGCTGGAGATCGTCAGGACGGGGGGTGTCGGTCCGCCTTCGCGCGAGGGATGACGGCCCGGAGATCCTGCCGAATCTCGGATTCCACATGGTCGATACGTCCGATCACCTCGGTGCGGGCCTTGTCGATGTTCTCGACGATGCCGGCATGCGCGCTCTCGTTCTTGGCGTCGAGTGCGGCGAGCGCGCCCTTGAGGTCGTTGACCGTGCCCTTGAACTCGCTGATCTGCGTGTTGACCGTGCCCTTGAACTCGCTGATTTGCGTGTTGACCGCGTCCTTGAGGTCGTCGATTCGCGCGTTGGTGTTGGCGTTGACGAGACGCCAGACCGTGAGACCGACAGTAATCACCACTGCGATCACGGTTCCGGCCTGCGTCCAGTCACCCATGCATCAAGCGTAGCACGGTGTTTTTCCCGCCGCCCGGTATGCGGTCGCCGGCGAGGGTCGCGTCCGCGCGTTCGGCGGTCGGTCAGAATGCCGCGAAAGGTGCTGTGAACAGCTTCTTCAAGCATTTTTGTTACGGTCGCGACATCGGCATCGCGGGCCGGAAGCGGCGCATGCCCGTGGCCGACTTCGCGGCGCGCATGGGCGTGTCGCAGGGAACCCTCATCCGCCTCGAGAAGGGCGAAGCCGGGGTCTCGATCGGGGCGTTCGCCATGGCGCTGCTGGCGCTGGGCGGGATGCGCCGGATAGAGGAGATCCTGGACGTCTCCCGCGACGATACGGGCCTCATGCTCGACGTCGACAGCCTGCCGCGGCGCATCCGGCGGCCGAAGCCCCGTCCCCTCTCGGGTAGCGTGGCCGCCGTGGGCAAGACGACCCGGCGCGTGACGACGGGCCCGGTGCCGGTTCTGACGTGTCGGAAGCGATATCGTCGGGGCAACGGGTCGCCTCACGCTGCGATGGGGCGCCGGCTTGCAACAGCCTCCGTGGTAGAGTCGCGAAGGTGGCGGAACCCGGCCTGTCGCGGCGCAAGCCCGGCTGCATTCGAGCGGGCGATGCAGCCGGCTGGACTGCGTTGCTCCCGGTCGAACCGCGAGGAGACGGAGGCTGAAATGCACCGAAGGTTTCTCGTTGCGCGCGGCGTTCTGCTCGTGGCCATGGCGCTGGCGGCGTCGGCGCCGGTCCCCGCCGGGGCGCAGGCCGAGTCATCGGCGGCCTTCGTTCCCGTCACCGACGCGATGCTCCAGGAGCCGGCGCCGGGCGACTGGTTGACGTGGCGCCGCACGCCGGACGGCTGGGGCTACAGCCCGCTCGACCAGATCGACACCGACAACGTCGGGGAGCTGCGTATGGTCTGGTCCCGCGCGCTGGCCGCCGGCAGCCAGGAAGGGACGCCGCTGGCCTACGGCGGCGTTCTGTACATGCCGAACCCGAGCGACGTCATCCAGGCCATCGACGCGGTGACGGGCGACCTCCGGTGGGAGTACCGCCGCGACCTGCCGGACGACATCGACGACTACGTCAACGGGTCGATGACCAACCGGAACATCGCGATCTACGGAAACCGCATCATCGACACCGGCGCCGACAACTTCCTTTACGCGCTCGACGCGGAGACCGGGCGGCTGGCCTGGGAGACGCAGATCCTCGACTACATGGTGAACCCCGCCCGGCACTCGTCGGGGCCGATCGTCGCCGGCGGCAAGGCGATCTCCGGCCGGAGCTGCCGGCCGCACGGCGGGCCGGAGGCCTGCGTCATCACCGCCCACGACGCGGCGACCGGCGCCGAGGTCTGGCGCCGGCGCCTGGTGCCGGCGCCGGGCGAGCCGGGGGACGAGACTTGGGGCGGCGTCCCGTTCGAGGAACGCGTGCACGTCGGGTCCTGGATGGCGCCCAGCTACGACCCGGAGCTGAATCTGGTCTACGTCGGCACGTCGGTCACGTCTCCGGCGCCCAAGTTTCTCCTCGGCGGGATCGAGAACCGGTACCTCTACCACAACTCGACGCTGGCGCTCGACGCCGACACCGGCGAGATCGTCTGGTACTACCAGCACCTGAACGACCACTGGGATCTCGATCACCCGTTCGAGCGCCTGCTCGTCGACACTGCGGTGGCTCCGGACCCTGCCGCCGTGAGCTGGATCAACCCGCGTCTCGAGCCCGGCGCGGTGCGCAAGGTGCTGACCGGCATCCCCGGCAAGACCGGCGTCGTCTACACGCTGGACCGCGAGACGGGCGAGTTCCTGTGGGCGCGGCCGACGGTGACGCAGAACGTCATCAGCGCCATCGACGGCGCGACGGGCGAGGTGACGGAGAACGCGGAGCTCATCTTCACTGCCGAGGGGCAGGAGGTGCTGACCTGCCCGACCTGGTTCGGCGGCAAGGACTGGGAAGCCGGCGCCTACAGCCCGCGGACCAACACCATGTACATGCCGCTGCGCAACACCTGCGCCCGCATGCTCGCCACGCGCGAGGCGCGCATCCACTACGCGCTCGCGCTGCGCCACCAGCTCGCGCCGGGGACGGACCAGCTCGGCACGGTCCAGGCGATCTCGGCCGAGACCGGCGCCACGGAGTGGCTTTACGAGCAGCGGGCGGCGACGATGTCTCTCGTCGCGACCGGTGGAGGACTGGTGTTCGGCGGCGACGTGAACGGCCGGTTCCGGGCCTTCGACGACGTGACAGGCGACGTGTTGTGGGAGATCAATCTGGGCTCGCCGGTCACCGGCTTCCCGATCACCTATGCGGTCGACGGCCGCCAGTACGTCGCGGTGAGCACCGGCACGGCGGGCACTGCGTCCGGCTTCATGCGGTTGACGCCGGAGCTCCGCCCGAGTGCCGGGAACAACCTGTTCGTGTTCTCGCTGCCTTGACACCCAATGGGAGTCCGCCAGCGTCCGGAGTCATGCGATACATACGAGCCACTTGTGAAACTCGTAGGGAGTGCGACTCGATACGGTCCGGCGGCTCTCGCCGAGCAGGTTGTCCAATTCATCGACGAAGTGTCCGGCCTCGGCATCGTTGACGAACGACTCGGCGGTTGCGATCAGGGTGCCGGCGCGGGAGAAGCGGACCCCGGCGAACGACCACAGGCCGCGCTGGTCGAAGTCGGCGAGAGCGTCGAGGGTGTGTAGTAGGCGCCGCGATGCGAATAGCTGGTGCGGGCGTCGATGTCCTTGAGCTTGCGGAACGCGGTGCGCCTGCCGGCGCGGGGACCAGGCGCCGCCATTACCTCGGGCAGCGAAGCGATGGTCTGCTTGCGGAGCAAGGCGCTGATCGTGTCGGCGGAGAACTCGGTTGGTCTCATTATGGCACCATGCGGATCCGCTTTTCCGCAATCACGCCATAATCCGGACAGGCTGCGCCCCGGAACCCCGGAAGATCTCCCCCTGATGAGCCGGTCGCCGGCACGACCGTTGCGGGACCCGGTGTGCTCTACTGCGAGACTACAGGTACTTCTAGGAAGTTATTTTGCGCGGACCCTTACCGCCGAAGCCCCCGACTCGGCGTGCCCGCCGGACTCGTGGCGTCTGCTCGTCGAGATCGGGGATGATGACACTTGTGCGACGTGTGGACGGCCCGAGAAGTCCAAGGGCGGGAGCGGGATGACGATGCGCGGTGTGGCGATGCGGTGGCTTGTCGGCTACTACGGCGTCTTCCAGGCCGGGCACGTCGTCTTCAACGTCGTGCACCTCAGCGGGCTCCGGTCGATCGGAGACTTTCCGCCGCCGCCGGCCGAGGGCTGGCATCCGCAGACGATCGCGTTCTGGACCGCGTGCGCCCTGATCGACGCGGCGATCGCCCTGCTGGCGCTCTACTTCGTGGCGGTGTTCTTCGGCGGACGGCGCCGGGCACTGTGGGCGGGGTTCGTCTCGCTGTCGATGTACATGGGCACCATCTTCATCTTCGACTACACGGTGGTCGCCACCGGGGCCTGGGCCCGGCACCCCGTCGAGTACGTGGTGCTGAACGCCGTGACGATCCCGCTGGTCCTCCTGTTCGCGGTACTCCTTCGCGACGTGCGGGCGCTCGGGGTGAATGCCTGAACGGTCCGCGGTCCGCGGTCCGCGGAGGGCTTCCTGGGTCGCGTGGATTCCCGTTGGAAGTGTGGTAATCGACGAGGGAATGGAGGCCGTGATTCTCAAGGCAAGTCTTGTACTACGAATAACTTACAGACACTTGACAACCAACTCTGCCTTGACAACCAACGGTAGTCCGCCAGCGTCCGGGTCCGTCCAGAAAGCCCATCGAACCGCGCAGCCCGCCGTCAAGCTGGCGTTCGAGTTCCTCGTGCTGACGGCTCTGCCACAAGGACCGCCCCGGACGAGCGGCCTGCCCCGGCGACCGGAAGGCGGTCGTCGTCAGCCTACTTGATCCGCGTGCTCCTCGTCGGCGCATGCCGAACACGCGCCGGCTTGGCGGATACGGGCACTCTGGACCAGAGCGCCTGCGAGGGTCAGGCTGCCAGCGGCCGACGTCACGGTCTTCGGGTAGCGGCTCGAGCCAACCGGCGAGGGACGCTGCCCCAGAACGCAGCTGCCCCAGAGCGCAGCTCCCCCGACAAAGGTGAGGATCACGGCCGCGTTCTTGCCGGCCGGGCCCGGGACGAGCAGCACCACGCCGAGAAAGACGGTCCCGACCGACATGGCTCGCTCGACGCCTTCGGCGAGCGCGAGCGGGGGTGCCACCACGACCAGGAACGGGTGTGAGCGCGCAGTGCAGGCCGCACCAAGCCGCAGCGCACGCCGTTAGACGCGATCCGGAAGCCAGATACGCGCTCGACGGAACGGTCGCGACAACGTCCTTTCATGATGAGGCGTCGACGGGAGGAGCGGCAGGAAGGGCAAGTGTAGCAGCCGGCGACGTCACCCGGCAAGTCGGGCGTGAGCGACTTCAGGGAGGAGGTGCGCCCGAGCGTCCCCGCCGCTGTCCCAGGCGACGTAGCAAACCACTCCATCCTGGATTCGGAACGGCACGGGGCACGTCCGAATCCGCGGCGCCCTTGCGGCTTTGGGGCGATCTCTGCTAGGGTAGAAATCGGTGGCCAAGAGAGGACGCGCGCACACGGGGCTCGCACGGCGTAGCCGTGGCTGGCGCGCATGGATCGTCGTCCTGGTGATGGCGGTGGCCGGTGCCGCCGCCGCCGAGGTCTTCTGTCACGAGGAGCACGCAGCCGATCAGCATTGCGCGGTCTGCCAGCTCCGACACCAGCCTGCCGCCGAACTCTCCGACTCGTTGCAGCTCGGATTCGCTGATGTTGCGGAGCCGCTTGAACAGGCTCCCGACGGCGGATGGATCGCGTTCGGTCATTCCCGCCACCTCCCAGCCCGCGGCCCGCCCGCCTAGGTTCCCGTCACACGCGCTGCGTTTCGTCCATCGTTTGTCGACGGCGCACTCTGCCGCGAGCGCATTAGCGTGCGCGCTACGGCAATGTGCCTGTTCGCGGCCGACTGCGGTTAAGGATGGCGTCTCCCGACACCGGTCAGCGGTGTCGTGTCTTGCGCTCGTCCGGGGTGCCGTCTCCTGACGCGTTCTCGGCTGCCCCTGCACGATGGACACGGGATACAGGGTCACGAAGAGAAGAGTGGAACTCGGGAAGGGAATCTGATGTACCGATTGACAGCAACAGGTGTTCTCGCAGCGGCGTCGATGGCCGTCCTTGCGGCGGCGCCCGTCCTGGCCCAGGAGACCGGCACGGTGCACGGCACCGTGGCACTGCACGAATACGGGGTTTCCGTTCACGGCGCGGTCGTTCTCGTTGTGGGCTCGGGCAAGTTCGCGTTGACCGACGAACGGGGAAGGTTCGCGATCGACGGCGTGCCGGCCGGCTCCTACGAAGTCCTCGCGCAACGCGAGCACCTGACCGCGGGACGGCAGACGGTGAACGTCGATCCGGGCCAGGCAGCGACGGTGGACTTCGTGCTCGGACTCTCGCCCGTTCACGAGGACGTGACGGTGACCGCCTCGGTGGACGGAACCGAGACGACGTTCGAGGCGTTCAACGCGGTCACCACCGTGGACTCGTTCGACATCGCAAGAGAGTCGGCCGCCGGTCTCGGAGACGCCCTTCGGAACGAGCCGGGGATTGCGATCCGCAGCTTCGGCCCCGGAGCGAACCGGCCGATCATCCGCGGCTTCGACGGCGACCGGGTGCTGATCCTGGAGGACGGCGTCCGCACCGGAGACCTGTCGAGCGAGTCCGGCGACCACGGCGTCGCGGTCGACCCCAACAGCGCGGAACGCATCGAGATCGTGCGCGGGCCGGCGACGCTGCTGTACGGCTCGAACGCGGTCGGCGGGCTCGTCAACGTGATCACACCCCAGGAGAGCTACCGCGAGTCGCTGATCGAGGGCACGCGGGCGCAGTTGAGCGCCGACCTGGGAAGCGCGAACGCGCAGGCAGGCACCAACTTCGGCCTGCAGCACGCGGGGAACGGCGTGCATTACTGGGCCGGCGGCGGCATGCGGCGGACGGAGGACTACGCCACGCCCGTGGGGACCGTCGAGAACTCCGCCACCGAGTCGAGCAACGCGCGGGCCGGGGTGGGTTGGTCGGGCGACCGGCTCTTCGCAAGCGCCGGCGTGACGCTGAACGATGGCCGCTATGGGGTGCCGTTCGCCGGCGAGTTCCATGGACACCACGAAGTCGAGTCTGGTGGGCACGGGGACGATCACCAAGAAGCCGAGTTCGGTGGGCACGAGGACGACCACGATGCCGAGACGGCGATCGCCCTCGACTGGCAGCGTCGCGCGTTGCGCTTCGACGTCGGCCTCCAGGGCCTTGCCAACCGCGTCATCGAGGGGTTGCAACTCAGCCTGAACGCCATCGACTGGGGCCACGACGAGCTGGAAATCGAGGCTGGGAACGAAAACGTCGGCACGCGCTACGACAACCGGGTCTACATCCTCCGCGCCGATGTGGACCAGCAGCAGACGGACCTTCTATCGGGGAGGTTCGGCGCCTGGACGCAGATACGGGACTTCGAGGCGGCGGGCTTCGAGGCACTGGCGCCGCGGACCGACCTGACGTCCTTCGCGGCCTTCGCCTACGAAGAGCTGAACCTGGGGCGCTTTCGCGTGCAGTTCGGCGGTCGGGTCGACCGTGACGACTATCAGGTGGCGGAGCGTACCGGCGGACATGCACACGATGACCACGACGCGCACGATGACCACGACGCGCACGATGACCACGACGCGCACGATGACCACGACACGCACGACGATGAGGAAGGAGGGGAGCACTCGCTCGAGGCGCCCGACGCGCGCGACCGCGGCTTCGCCGGTGCATCCGCGTCGGTCGGACTCCATGCGGAACTCGGCGCCGGCAACGCCCTGGTCGCCAACCTGACCCGCTCCTACCGCGCCCCGGCCATCGAGGAGCTGTACAACTTCGGTCCTCACGTCGGCACGCTCTCCTTCGACATCGGCAACCCGGACCTCGACGCGGAGTCCACCCTCGGTCTGGACTTGAGCTTGCGGCACCGGGGCGACCGCGTCCGCGGCGACCTGAACTTCTTCGTGTACGACATTGACAACTTCATCTTCGGCAACCGCAGCGGGGAGGTGGCCGACAACCTGCCGGTGTTCAACATCCTCCAGGGCGACAGCCGCTTCACCGGTTTCGACGCACGGGGCAGCTTCCGGCTCGCCGGACTGACCTGGTTCACGCTCGGCCTCGGGTACGTCGACGCGCGTCTGACGACGACCGCCGAGGCGCTGCCGCGCATTCCGCCCCTGCGAGGTACGCTGGACCTCGACATCCCCTACGGCGGGTTCACGCTGAGCCCGCAAGTGGAGTTCGCAGGGCGGCAGGCCGACGTCTTCCGGGGCGAGACCGAGACCGAAGGCTATTCCGTGGTCAACCTGCGGGCGTCGTACGTCTGGCCGCGGCAGGACACGGCGCACATCCTGTCGTTCACGGGCTACAACCTGACGAACGCGCTGTATCGGAACCACACCTCGTTCATCAAGGATCTGGCCCCCGAGATGGGCCGTGGGGTCCGGTTGAACTACGCGGTGCGGTTCCACTAGATCTCGCGTGGCAACTCTGGCCCGGCGGATGCTCGACGAGTTCGGCGACGGCGGGTGGGTCGCGGCGACGCGGCGCACTCGGTGCAGGCAGGTGCGCGGCGGCCAGACGTTCCGAGGACGACGCGGCGGCGTCGCCGTCTCGGCCGGCTGGCGGCGGCGTCGGGCTGAAGGAGGAGCAGGAGCACTGGCCCAGCGCACCGAGGCCGCCCAACAATCCGGAACCGCCCGGGACTGACGATGGCAGGGACAGCAGGTGGCATCGAGCAATGACCGAAGGAAGATTCCGTCCCGGCGCGCGCGGGGTCGTGAGGGCTGTCTCCAAGGTGCAGCTCCGGCTCGTCGATGATCCACCAGCCGCCGGGGCCTCCGGGCTCGTAATCGAAGGGCCCGCCGATCTTCACTCCGAGGGACGAGGCGGCGCGCGCATGCGGCATGGCCGGTCGAGGCCGGGAGTGGAGCGTCCCGCCGATGATCTCGGCCACTCGATGCGGCGGCGCGTCGAGTACGTCCTGGTACGTCGCCCGGGCCCGGGGAGCCTCGTCGGGCTGGCGTACCGTCGTTCCTGGCACCGTCGTCATGCGCCCCGGGCCCGGCTGCCGGCTACCGGGTGGCGACGTAGTAGACGGCGTAGAACCACGAGAAGACGCCGTGGACGATCGCCCACAGGACCGACTCGTGCAGTGACCAGGAGATGGTGATCGCCAGTGCGCTGCCGAAGCCCCAGAATCCGATTCCCGCGTTCGTCGCGTTCTGGTCCGCCATCCGTCTGCCCGCGTGCAGATCGATGATAGCGCCATTCTGCCGCAGCCGCGCTGAAGCGACGGAGTTCCGCGGCGATCCGCTCTACTGCGCGTCGAGTCCCAACTGGATCCGAAGCGCCCGGTCGAGGTCGGCGGTCTCGTCGGGAGTCAGGCGTCCGATCGTCTGACCGATCCGGTTCCGCGACACCGTGCGAATCTGGTTGGCCACGGCCCGCGAGGGTCTGGCGAGACCGCTGGCGCGAGACCCGCAGTGTGCCTCGTAGGGCCGTAGCACCCGGTCGGGCAGGTTCGTCACGGGTACGACCTGGACTACGGCATCGAACCGGCATGCGACGTCGTTGGAGACAACGATCGCCGGTCGCGTCTTCCGGATCTCGCTTCCTTCGGTGGGATCGAAGCGAACCCGCACGACGATACTCCGTTCCAGCGGCCGGCTCATTCGGACACCTCGGCGTCGGCGGCTTCCCATTCCCGGTTGATCCGCTCCGCCTCGGCGCGGTCGGTCCGGTACGCCTCCTCGAGGCGGCGCGCCAGATCACGGGCCCGGTACATCCTGATCGCCTCGCAGACCAGGGCGCTGGCGTTGGACGTCGAGCGCAGGTACCGTGCGATGTCGGGCGGCACCGAGATGGTTACCCGTGTTCTTGTCGGGGAAGGGGGGGGTGGCATCGGCGTCTCCGGGACTTCTGTCGGCGATCCGGGATCACACATATTGTATGATCCAGATGCACGACGAAAAGGTCGTAAGGGTCGTAAGTCCGATGCGGTCAGGCGCGCTTGCAGTTCGCACCCGTATAATTCGGAAGCAGGAATCCGAACCGGGGAGGCGCAGGATGAGTCGTTCACGAGCCGTTCGCCGCGTGACCGGCGGCGCAATTGCCGTAGCGATGCTGGCGGGTCCGGCGTCGAGTGAGGCGCAACCGTCGCCGGAGGAACCGTGGAGCGCGCCGCGCACCCCGGACGGGCGGCCGGACCTGCAGGGCGTGTGGGCCAACAACACCGCCACGCCGCTGGAGCGTCCGGAGATCCTGGGCGACAAGGCGACGCTGACCGACGAGGAGCTGGCCCGGCTGGAGGCGCGCTACGCGCAGCTCTTCGCGAGCGGCGAGAGCGACGCGGCGTTCGCGGACAGCGTGTTCGTCGCCGCCCTCGGCGATCAGGACACGTTCTCGTCCCGCGACGCCGCCACCGGCAACTACAACCAGTTCTGGCTGGTCGACCGGGATTTCGACAACCGCACCTCGCTGGTCGTCGATCCCCCGACCGGGCGCCTGCCGGCCTTCACGCCGGAGGCGCAGCGGCGGATCGACGCGCGGATCGCCCACCTCGCCGACAACCCGGCGTCGTCCTGGACCGACCGGCGGCTCCAGGAGCGCTGCATCACCTTCGGGATGCCCAATCTGTTCGCCGGCTACAACACCTACTACCAGATCATCCAGACGCCCGACCACGTCGTCTTCCTGCACGAGATGATCCACGACGCGCGGATCATCCCGCTGGACGGCGCGCCGCACGTCGACGACGCCATCCGCCAGTGGCACGGCGACGCGCGCGGCTACTGGGACGGCGACACGCTGGTCGTCGAGACCACGAACTTCTCTCCCCGCAGCGAGTCGCCGGCCGCGCTGTACCAGCGAACGCGCGGGTCCGCGGAACGGTTGCGCCTCGTCGAGCGCTTCACGCGGGTCGGTCCCGACACGCTGCGGCACGAGTTCACGGTCGACGATCCGGGCACCTACGCGAGCCGGTGGACGGCCATGATCCCGCTGGCGCGCAAGGACGAGGCGCTCTTCGAGTACGCCTGCCACGAGGGCAACATCGGCATGGAGGGAATCCTCGCCGGCCATCGCGCGGAAGAGCGGGAGGCGGCGGCGGGCGCCGGGGTCCGGTGACCGCCGGCACCGGAAGTTCGAGCAGCGCGACTGTTCGCCTGAACGACTGACTGGCCTTCCTCACTCCAATGACTTCCGGCGCGGCATGCCGCTGGTCGTCCGATTGCCGCCGTGACCGCCCGGGGCGGGGCCGCCGTCTCGCCCGCGGTCTTGCGATCGTCGCGGCGATCCTTGCGCCGGCGGGCATCGCCGCCGTCGCGCATGCGCAACCCGGGCCCATCCCCGGCACGCCGGATTCGGGTGAGACGGTGGGGCCGGTATCCGCGGCCGGGGCGGGATTCGCCGTGACCGGGGTGCTGGATCGCCCGCCGCCGCCGTCGCCGCCCGCGGTAATCGCGCGCGACTCGCTGGGACGCGCCACCGTCCGCGCCGTCAGGCTGGCCGCCGGACTCCGCCTCGACGGCGTCCTGGACGAGCCGGTGTACGAGATCGTTCCCGCCATCGACGACTTCATCCAGCAGGAACCGGAAGAGGGCGCGCCGGCCAGCGAGCGCACGCAGGCGTGGATCCTGTTCGACGCGACGAACGTCTACGTCGCCGCCCGCGTCTGGGACTCGGCGCCGCCGAGCGAGTGGGTGGCGAACGAGATGCAGCGCGACACGCCCCAGCTTCGCGAGAACGACTCGTTCTGGGTGGCCTTCGACACGTTCAACGACCGGCGCAACGGCATCGCCTTCTACACCAACCCGCTCGGCGCGCTCGGCGACTTCGCCATCACCAACGAGGGCAATCCGAACGGCGACTGGAACCCCGTATGGGACGTGCGCACGGGACGTTTCGAGAGCGGCTGGACGGTCGAGATGGAGATCCCGTTCAAGTCGCTGCGCTACCGGCCGGGGCCGGCGCCGGTCTGGGGGATCCAGTTTCGCCGGATCGTGCGCCGGAACAACGAACGGGTCTATCTCACCCCGGTGCCCATCTCGGTCGGGCGCCGGGGCATCTTCCGCGTCTCGGACGCCGCCCTGCTGGTGGGCCTGGAGCTGCCGGAAGCGGGCAACAACCTCGACGTCAAGCCGTACGGCATCGCGGGGCGCACGACCGACGTCGACGCCAGCCCGCCGGCCGCGTGGGACGGCGACGGGGGCCTGGACGTGAAGTACGGCATCACCCGGAACCTGACCGCCGACCTCACCTGGAACACCGACTTCGCGCAGGTCGAGGTGGACGAGCAGCAGGTGAACCTGACGCGCTTCAGCCTGTTCTTTCCCGAGAAGCGCGAGTTCTTCCTCGAAGGGCGGGGTATCTTCGACTTCGCCCGGGGCGGCGGCCCGAGCGCGCGCGACAGCGCCCTGCGCCAGATCGGGGGCGGCGGCCGGAGCTCGTTCGGCAGCGGCAACGCGCCGACGCTCTTCTACTCGCGCCGCATCGGTCTCGACGAAAAGACCGGAACGGTGGTGCCGATTGTCGGCGGCGGCCGCGTCACCGGCAAGGCGGGCGACTTCGACGTCGGCGCCCTGAACATCCAGACCGGGCAACAGCGGTTGCCCGGGGCCGAGGGGCTCGTCGCGGCCGAGTCGACGAATTTCACGGTCGTGCGCGTCAAGCGCGACGTCCTGCGCCGCAGCGCCGTCGGCGCCCTGTTCACGAACCGCTCCGTGTCGGTCGCGGGGGAGGGCGCCGGCGCCAACCGCGTGTTCGGGGCGGACGCCACCCTGGCGTTCTACGACGACGTGAGCGTGGTGAGCTACTTCGCGAGGACCCGCACGCCCGGCTTCGAAGGGCGGGACACGAGCTACCAGGGCCAGTTCATCTACGCCGGGGACCGCTACGGACTGACCGCCGAGCATCTCGTCGTCGAGGACAACTTCATTCCCGAGGTGGGCTTTCTCCGGCGCGACAACTTCCGCCGATCGTACCTTTCCGGGCGCTTCAGTCCGCGCCCGCGCTCGCTGGAGGCGATCCGGCAGTTCCGACTCGAAGCGAGCTACGACTACATCCTGACCGCCGATACCGGCGTCCTGGAGACGAAACAGATGCAGGTGGGCTTCTCGACCGAATTCGAGACCAGCGACCGGGTGGGGATGACGTTCGCGGACAACTACGAGTTCCTCGTGCAGCCGTTCGCGCCGGGGCCGGGCGTGGTCCTGCCGGTGGGCGGCTACGGCTTCCGCGACGCCGAAGCCACGTACACGGTCGGGGCGCAGCGCCGCCTGACCGGCATCGTCACGGTGCGCGGGGGCGAGTACTTCAACGGGAGCATCCGGTCCATCGGCTTCAGCCGCGGCCGGGTGGCGCTGACCCCGGAGCTGTCGGTCGAGCCCACCCTGTCGGAGAACTGGATCGACACGCCGCAGGGCTCGTTCCGCACCCGCCTGATCGTCTCCCGCGTCACCTGGACGTTCTCGCCCCGCATGTTCTTCGCCGGGCTGATTCAATACAACTCGGCCGCGGACACGGTGAGCACGAACCTCCGTCTGCGCTGGGAGTACAGCCCCGGCAGCGAGCTCTTCGTCGTCTACACGGAAGATCGCGACAGCGACCCGCTACGGCCGGACCGCGGCGACCGCTTCTCGGCGCTTCGCAACCGCGGTCTGGTGGTCAAGGTGAACCGGCTGTTTCGCTTCTGATTTACGCTTCGGTTCCGGTCTCCATCCCGCCGGGTGTACGCGACTGCGCGAAAACCCGTAGAATCATGAGCGTCCGCTGGCGCCGGGGGCCGGCTCGACCGACACGATGCGCGCACGCACGATATTCGCGACGCTCGCCCTCGTCACGCTGTTCGCTTCCGGCGCGGGCGCCCAGGGCAGGCCGACACCGGTCACGCGCGATCCGGCGCCGACGTTCACGTCCGGGGTCGACATGGTGACCGTGCACGTCTCCGTACGCGATCGGCGGGGGCGCATCGTGCGCGATCTCGCGGCCGGCGATTTCCGTCTGATCGACAGCGGGTTCGGCCGCCGCATCGAGAGCGTCTTCGCCCGCGACTCCGCGCTCAGCATCGCGGTGCTCGTCGACATCAGCGGCAGCATGGCGGTCGACGGCAACATCGAGCGGGCCCGGCGCGCCGTCGACGCGATCGCCGGCTCGCTGCAGCGGGGCCGGGACGAGCTCGCGCTCTTCACCTTCGATACGGTGCTGCGGGAGATCACGCCCTTCACCGGCGACCTGGAGCGGGTCGGCGCGGTGGACCTGACGGAGTCGCCCTACGGCAAGACTTCCCTCTACGACGCGATCGCCGACGCGGCCACCCTGGTGGGCCGGCGCGGCAACCGCCACCGCGCGCTGCTGGTGGTGACCGACGGCGTGGACAACGGCAGCCTCCGCACGGCGGGGGAGGTCTCCAGCGTGGCAAGCGCCATCGCCGTGCCGGTGCACGTGATCACGGTGGGCGGCCCCCTGGATCGGCGCGACGGAATCGGCGGCGCGGCGGGCGCCGACGGCGCGGCGGTGGCGGCGTCGCTCGCAGACCTTGCCCGCTGGACCGGCGGCAGCGTGCGCGCCACTGGAACCCGGGACGATCTGCTGGCGGCGCTCGATCGGTTGCTGCGAGGCCTGCGCTACCAGTACGTCCTCACCTTCCGGCCCGGCTTCCGGCGCGGATGGCATCCCATCGAGATTCGGACGGCTGATGATAATCTGGTGGTCCATGCCCGCGGCGGATACGTGGCGGGACGGGCCCGACTGAGGTGGTAGGGTCACACGGTTGTTTCAGGAGGAATCATGCGGATGATGCGGACGACGGTGAAGATGATGGCGCTGACGGCGGTGATCGTGCTGGCCGCGTCGGCCTGCGCGACGCGCGGTTACGTGGACACCGAGGTCGCCGTGGTGGACGCCAAGGTGGACACGCTGGCCGGTACGGTGGAGGAGACCCAGGAGCGGACGATGCAGAACGCGGAACGCATCGACCGGACCGACCAGCGCGCGCAGGCGGCCAACATGGCGGCCCAGACCTCGCAGAGGGCGGCGGACGCGGCGCAGATGGCGGCCGACGAAGCCGGCAGCCGCGTCGGTCGGGTCGAGACCGCCATCGGCACGCTGATCACCCAGGTCACGATCAACGAGGCGCAGGGCGGGTTCGGCAGCTCGCAGTCGGATCTGCCGGACGCGGCGCGCGCCCGGCTCGATCAACTGGTGGTCCGGATCCAGGGCGCCGGTGAATCCGCGTTCATCGAGATCGAGGGGCACACGGACAACACCGGCGACGAGAGCTACAACATGCAGCTCGGCCTGCGTCGCGCCGAGGCCGTCAAGACGTACCTGTACGAGCAGCACAACGTCCCGTTGCACAAGATGAACACCATCAGCTACGGCGAGAGCCGTCCGGCCATGCCCAACGACACGCGCGAGGGCCGGGCGCTGAACCGGCGCGTCGTCGTCAAGGTCCGGGGATAGTCTCGTCCGGTCGACGCTTCGTGCGGGGCGGGCGGCGGTGCGGCCGTCCGCCCCCTCGCTTTCGCGCGGCAACCCCTTCAAGCCGCACGCGCCGTCGAGCGGGCGGCGCGTGCGCCATTTTCAGGAGCACGACCGATGACGGAACAGCAGAAGATCGACCCGCGGGTCTTCGACCTCTACGACGAGTACTGCCACGGCTACATCGACCGGCGGGAGTTCCTGAGCCGGGCCGCGGTCCTCACCGTCGGCGGCGTCTCCGCCCTCTGGATGGCGCAGGCGCTGCTGCCGCGGTACGCCGAGGCGCAGACCATCTCCTTCACCGACCCGCGGATGAAGGGAACCTACGTCGAGTACCCCTCGCCCGGCGGCACGTCCGGCGAGATGCGCGGCTACCTCGTGCAGCCGACCGGCGAGGGGCCGTTCCCGGCGGTGCTGGTCATTCACGAGAACCGCGGCCTGAACCCGCACATCGAGGACGTGGCGCGGCGCGCCGCGGTGGCCGGGTTCCTGGCGCTGGCCCCGGACGGGCTGTCGCCGGTCGGCGGCTATCCCGGCAACGACGACGACGGCCGCACCCTGCAGCGCAGCCTCGATCCGGCGAAGCTGGATCAGGACATGATCAACAGCGCGCGGTACGTGAAGGCCCACGCGCTCTCCAACGGCCGGCTCGGCGCCACCGGCTTCTGCTGGGGCGGCGGGATGACCAATCGCCTCGCGGTGGAGCTCGGCACCGGGCTCCAGGCCGGCGTGCCGTTCTACGGCGCCACGGCGGCCACCGAGGACGTGCCGAAGATCGAGGCCTCGCTGATGATCATCTACGCGGAAAGCGATCCGCGCATCAACGCGATGTGGCCCGAGTACGAGGCGGCGCTGCAGGCGAACGGCGTCGACTACGAGATGCACATGTTCCCGGGGACCCTGCACGGCTTCCACAACAACTCGACGCCCCGCTACAACGAGGCGGCCGCGAACCTGGCGTGGAACCGCACCGTGGGCTTCTTCCGGCGGCATCTCACCGCATAGAGCGCGACGTTGCCCGGGGCGCCTGGGCGCCCCGGGATCTTCTCTCCGCGCGGGACTCCGGCGGAAGAGCGCAGCATTTCCGGGGGCGCAAGGTGAGCCGCCGAGACGCTGGCGCCGCCGCTCCCGGCCGCAGGGCCGGGGAAGGCCGGGAAACCGGAGCCTGCCGCCTGTGCTCGCCCGTCAGCGGGTCACGGTGACCGTCAGGTTCTCGCCGGTCTGCAACGCGCCGTCGCCGGCGACGGCGCGCAGCACGTAGGTCCCGGGCGCATCGAAGGTCGCGTCCACTTCCCACCTGCCGTCCGGCGGGACCGGCGGCAGGATGTACGGCGGCGACCACGGCGAGTTCGAGTAGACCCGCGTGTCCTGCCACGTCTTCAACTGGTGCGGCGAGAACGTCACCTGCGCGGCGTCGCCGCGGTAGACCAGCCACGAAAACCGCAGGCCGGGCGGATTGCCGGGCACGATCTGCCGGGGCGGCGTGTAGGCCGGGTGCGGCCTGCCCGGCTCCACCTGCGGAGGCGTGTAGCTGCCGGACGGCCTGCCGTCGTCGCTGACGAACGCCGCCAGCCGCAACGGCTGGCCCACCCGGGCGCGGCGCGGCTGGTCGACGGCGAGGCGCAGCGCCGGGAACTCGTTGTCCCGCCACTCGTCCCGGACGCGGCCGAAGTTGGCCCCCATCTCGGTGGCGATGGTCTGCCGGTCGAGCAGGTAGTCGGTGCGCAGCGAGCCGTAGGCGCGCTCCGTCCGGCCGTTGGTGGTCAGCGTCCAGATCACCTCGTCGGCGCCGAAGTCGGGCGGCACCTCCACCGTGAACAGGAACATGTTCCGCCGCGGGTAGAAGTGGGTGGGCTGCCCCCGGTCCGGGCCGCCGGGCTCGATGTGGTTGTCGGGTCCGATCGGGACGTCCAGCTCCTCTTCCCAGTTCGAGTTCATGTAGCCGAAGAACATCGTGTAGGAGCCGTCGTCGTTCTGCCACCACCCCTCGTAGGCGGGGGAGACGCTCTGTCCCCGCGAATACGTGAACCGGGTCTGGGCGCCGGCCCCGGCGTGCGCCAGCACGAGCACGAGGGCCAGCGCGGACGGGAGCCAGCGGGGGTGGAACCCCGCGCCGCATCGTGCTCGGCCAGGCGCCCCGACACCGGGAGCCCGGTGCGACGAGGGCGCGGACCGCTGCGTCAGCATGTCTCCGACCTCCCGCACGACTACTGGTCGTTGTCCGTCGCCTGTTGCACCCGCGACGGGAACTCCACCAGGCACAGCGGGCAGCCGATCAGGTGGTCGTTCGGGGTCAGGCCCAGCCGCTCGCGCCGTCCCGCCATCTCGGCCTCGAACTGCTCGTCGGTCAGCTCCAGCGCCTCGCCGAGGTCGATGAACATGTTGGCGACCGAGCGGCGCCCGCCGCCCGACCAGTTCCGCGGGTCGGCCACGTTCCGGTTGGCGGCCGTGGTGTCCAGCCAGCCGATGATGTGCAGGATCGTGCCCTTCGGCAGCAGCGGGGCGTAGTCGTCCTCGTAGATGTACTGCTTGACCCAGTTGTGGTCGTAGCCGACGCAGCTCAGGGTCTCGATGTTGTGGCCCCAGATCGCCTCCACGCACATGCGCATGCCGGGGGCGTGCTGGTGCGGCTCGAACGACACGATCTTCGTGTGCTTGTCCAGCACGCGGTAGGCGTGCAGCTCCTGGTCGGCCTGGTTCGGCTTGATGTCGATGTCGACGCCGTTGCCCACGAACGTCCGCGAGTGCGAGATCTCCGGCTCGTAGCCCTTCGGGTGCAGCTTGAACGCGAACTTCAGGTGCGACCGCGTCTCGCGGCCGTTGGCGTGCAGGTGCGCCGTCTCCAACTCCAGATGCGATCCGGCGGGCAGCAGCCGGCCGGCCTGCGCCGGGAAGATGTCGGCGTTGCGGCCCACCTCGTGGACGGGGAAGCGGGTCGCCGACTCGACGTCCGCGCCGTCCGGCAGCACCGCGCCGTAGGTCATGTGGTGGAACACGTAGCGGCCGCCGACGGTGTCGCCGGTGCCGTCCGGCGGGATGTCGTTGAACTCCTTCACCTCGACCGCGGCCACGTAGCGGTCCTCGGTCAGCCCGGTCGGAATCGTCCCGAGCGAGGTCCACTTGTCCGGCGCGGCGGCCGGCACGACCACCTCGGGCGATTCCAGGATCAGGTCCGGTTCGCCGATCGACCACTCGTTGGCGTCGCCGAACTCGAGCGGCGGCGGAAGGTCGGCCCGGTCGCCCGCCGGCGCGCCGTTGTCGGCCCAGAGCGCGATCTTCCCGATCTCCTCCTCGCTCAGCGACGGATCGTTCTTGAAGTGCTGGATGCCGAGATCGCGCTCCACGAACCACGGCGGCATGGCGCCGCGCTGGTTCCGCAGGCTGGTCCGCATCTTGATGGCGCGCGCCCAGGGCCGGACCTGCTCGTAGGTGAGGAGCGACATCGGGGCGACCGACGCCGGCCGGTGGCACTGCTGGCAGCTCCGCTGGAGGATCGGCGCGATGTCCTTCGCGAACGTCACCTCCGCGGCGGCGCCGTTCGACTGGGCGGTCGCTCCGACGGGTACGAACAGACCGACGAGACCGACGAGCGCGAACCGGAGAACGTGCTGAGCCTTCATCGAGACATCCCTCCTCGGAACCGGCCGGACGAATCCCCTACAGTACTTCGTCGCGGATTCGCCTGCAACCGGTAGTATTTCGAGCACGCGAACACCATCGGGCAGAGGAGGAAAGGCAGCACCCATGATCACCGAGAGCGCCCTCGTCGCCCTGGCCGGCCTGGTGGCCGTCGTCGCCCTCCTCTTCCTGCTCATCACGCGCTTCAAGTGGCACGTGTTCCTTTCGCTCCTCGTACCCATCGTGCTGTTCGCGCTGATTCCGGGCATCGACCGGCAGGCGTTCATCGACGCCTTCGAGCAGGGCTTCGGGCGCACGATCCAGAGCATCGCGGTGGTCATCGTCCTCGGCTCGGTGCTGGCCGAGGCGCTGAAGCACACCGGCGGCATCGAGCGGATCACGGCCTCGATGATCCGCTGGGTCGGCGAGGCGCGCATGCCTCTGGCCCTGACCCTGAGCGGCTTCGTCATCGGTTTGGCCATCTTCTCCGACGTCGGCTACGTCATCCTCAACCCTCTGGTCCATTCGGCCGCGCTCGGCAGCGGCCTGAACATGAGCGTGATGGCGACGGGACTGGTCGGCGCGATGCAGCTCACCCACGCCATGGTGCCGCCGACCCCCGGCCCGCTCGCCGCGGTGGCGCTGGTGGGGGCCGACATCGGGCAGGTGATCCTGTACGGCGGCGTCGCCACCCTGATCGCCTCGCTGGCCGGCTGGGCCTACGCGCGCGCCGCCGGACCGTACATCGAGTCGCCGCCGTCGAGCGAGTTCGTCGGGCAGTCGTTCATCGACCGGGGACGCGAGTCGGAGCTGCCGGCGACCTGGCGCGCCTATGCGCCGATTCTCGTTCCCCTGGCGCTGATCGCGGGGCAGAGCGTCACCGCGTTCGCCCTGCCGGCCGAGCACCTCGTCAACCGGGCGATGCTCTATCTCGGCTGGCCGGTCGTCGCGCTCGGCATCGGCATTCTCATCGCCTGCAGCAACACGCGGGCGGATCAGGCCGAGGCCCGCACGAGCACCTGGATCGAGGAGGCGTTGCGGGGCTCCGCCATGATCATCATGGTGACCGGGCTCGGCGGCGCCCTCAGCCAGATCCTGCGCGCCACGCCCGCCGTGGACGCCATCGCCGAGGCGGTGGCCGCGACCGGACTGCCCCCCATCTTCCTGCCGTTCGTGCTCGGGGTGGCCGGCAACCTGATTACGGGCTCGACGACGGTCGGCGTGATCACCGCCGCGTCGGTGGCCGCCCCGATGATGGACACCCTCGGCCTGAGCCCGGAGGCGACGATGCTGGCCGGCGCCGCCGGGTCGATCATCATCAAGTACGTCAACTCCAGCTACTTCTGGGTCTGCACGTCGCTGTCGCGGATGCCGCTCAAGTCGGCGCTGCTCTCCTACGGCGGGGTGACGCTGGTGAACGGGGTGACCGCGATGGCCGTGGTCTACGTGCTCTGGGTCGTCGGGTTGATCTGACCGGCCGCTCGTCGCGAGGTGGCGCGCCACGCCGGTCTGCCGCCTCGCGGCCGGAGATCTGTTGATACACTGCGGGGGCCGAGCCGACCGGCGCGCGGCTCTGACGTTTCCCGCTCGGTTACAGGAGGCCGCCGTGGGCAAGATCGAAAAGCGTTGGCGTACGGGCATGTCGCGCCGGGAGGCGCTCTGCGGGCTCGCGTCGTTCCTGGCCGCGTCGCCGCTGCTGCACGCGCAGCGCGACCCGTGGCCGCTCGGACCGCACCGCCGCTTCCTCGGCTTCGACGAGATGCGCGACGTGTTCGACTTCGAGCCGATCTTCCGCGCCAACGTGCCGCTGGCGGTCTACGACTACACGGCGCACGGCACCGAGTCGGAGTTCACGCTCTACCGCAACCGCGACGCCTTCGAGTGGGTGGATCTCATCGACGGGGGCGGGGTCGATGCGAAGGACGTCGACACGTCGACGGAGCTCTTCGGGCACCGCATGCCGAGCCCGATCATGCTCGCGCCGACGGCCCGGCAGCGCACCCTGCACCCGGACGGCGAGCTCGGGATGCACCGGGCGGCGACCACCACCGGCACGACGATGATCGTCAGCAACGCGTCGAGCTTCCCGTTCGCCCGAATCGCCCGGGGGGCGGAAGGGCCGCTCTGGTTCCAGCGCTACGCCACGCGCGAGATGGAGCCGAACCGGGTGGCGCTCGGCGGCGCGCAGGAGGTGGGTTCGCAGACCGTCGTCGTCACCATCGACCAGCAGGCCTCCTACTACGAGCGGGACCTGCACGACCGGCATCTCGACGGCACCCCCCGCCGGGTGACGCGGCGCACGCCGCCGAACCCGCCGAACCCCTACCGGGTCAACGCCGGCCGGCTGTGGTACGAGTGGAGGCTCTTCGACGACCTGCGGCCGATGTGCGAGGTCCCGATGCTCGCCAAGGGCATCCTCACCGGCGAGGGCGCCAGGAAGTGCCTGGAGCACGGCTGCGACGGCGTCATCGTCTCCAACCACGGCGGGCGCGCCATCGACTACGGTCCCTCGAGTCTGGAAGTGCTGGAAGAGGTCGTCGAGGCGGTGGGGGGCCGGGTGCCGGTGCTCATCGACAGCGGCTTCCGCCGCGGCAGCGACGCGCTCAAGGCGCTCGCTCTGGGTGCCGACGCGGTCTGCTTCGGGCGCGCGTCGCGCTGGGGGCTGGGCGCGTTCGGCGAAGAGGGCGCTCAGAAGGTGCTGGAGATCCTCAACGCCGAGCTCAGGCAGGCGATGGCCGCGGCGGGCGTGTCTTCGATCGCCGGGATCGACCGCAGCATCGTGAAGACGAACTTCCCGTAGGGGGATTCGAGGAGCGGATCGGGACGTGGAAGACTGCACTTCCGCTCTCGACATGGCGCCAGTGGAGGCGCCCCGCGTACGGTTCCTGCAGAGGCGGGCGGTTCGCGCGGACAGGGATGGCTTCGTGCAGGAGCGAGCCGGGTTCACGCCCAAGGACGAGCGGTTCATGCAGAAGAAGGGTGCACGGCGATGATGGCCAGCAGGCGGGAGTCCTTGCGGAGGTTCGGAGCGTTCGTGGCCGGCTCGCCGCTCGCACGAGGGGAACCGGCCGCACAAGGAGAGCCCGGCGGCGGGGCGCCTCCCTCGGACCGACTTGCCCCGGTGCTGGAGCTGGTCAACGTCCCGGAGTTCGAGGAGCAGGCGCGGCTCGTGCTCGCACCCACGCGGTTCGAGGCGATCAGCGGCGGCCACCGCACGTCGTTCGACAAGATGACGTTCCGGCAGCGGCTGATGGTCTACGCGATGGACCTCGACCTGACCACCCGCCTCTACGGGTACGACATGTTCGCGCCGATCATCGTCGGGCCGGTCGGCGACCAGGGCGACATCCATCCCGAGGGCGAGCTGGCCACGGCGCGCGGCGCGTCGGCCGGCAAGGCGGTCATGGTGGCGACCCGCCGGTCGAGCCACCCCATCGAAGACATCGTGGCGGCCAGCGAGGAGCCGGTCTGGTATCAGCTCTACGCCGACAGCGGGGCGCCGGGGGACGACGCGGCGCGGGCGGTGGCCGCCGGCTGTCGAGCCGTCTGCGTCACCGTCGGGGTGTCGTCCGACCACCGGCCGACCGCCACCGACTGGGACGCTGTCGCCGGGCTCGCGGAGGCGGTGGAGGTTCCGGTCGTCGTCAAGGGCATCATGAGCGCTGCTTCCGCGGAGACGGCGCTGGCGGCCGGCGCGCAGGGGCTCGTGGTGTCGAACCACGGCGGTCTCGTCGACCGCGGCGCCGGCACCCTCGCGATCGACATGCTGCCGGCGGTGGCCGACGCCGTGGCCGGCCGCGCGCCGATCCTGGTCGACGGCAGCTTTCGCCGGGGCACGGACGTCCTCAAGGGACTCGCCCTCGGCGCCACCGCCGTCATGGCGGCCCGCCCGCCCATGTGGGGCCTCGCCGCCTACGGGGCCGAGGGGGTGCAGGCGGTCGTCGAGATCCTGCAGACCGAGCTGGCCCGCAACATGGCTGCCTCCGGCCGCCCGACGATCGCGATGATCGACCGCGCACTGGTTCGCTTCGACTCGCGGTAGCCGTGGCGCTCGACCGGGCTCGGGGCGGCGTAGTCGTGGTACTCGAGGGGGGGCTGGTCGGGACTCGACGATCGCAACGACAAACCCGCGCATGCGCCGTGCTGGAGCGGGTCGGCGAGCGCTGGGCGAGGCCGAGGGAACCGGTCCGGACGACGATCTTCGGCTCGGCGCGCAGCGCGTGCAGCAGGCCGTGCGGAAGGGTGCCTCGATATCGTCCGTGCAATCCTGCGGAACCGCGGGCTGACCGTCTCCGAACGACTGGCCGTACGGATCGCGGGCGGGGATCCCGAGGTGCTGGCCGCTGCCGCGCTGGCCCGCCGCGACGAGGCGGATCTGCGCTGGCCCGTCTGGTCGCTCGGCGGCGGGCCGGCGGCCGGACGCGCACCCGTGACCGCTGAGCAGCGACGCGGTGGGTTCCGAGGGCCCGCGCCGCGCCACGCGACGGCGGCGGGCGGTTCGATGGAGGCAGCCGGCACGGCCGGTCGCGGTGCGCCGCCCGGAATCGATAGGCTCGACCGACGATCGAGAGGAGTCTCGGGAGATGTACAGGACGACCGGAATCATGATGACAACGGCGGCCGTGCTCGCGACGGCGCTGCTGGCCGGCGCACCCGCGGTGGCGCAGGAGTCGGCCGAGATGGTCGAGTGGCCCTACGTGGGATCCGATCAGGCGGCGTCGAAGTACTCGCCGCTGGCCGACGTCGACGCCTCGAACGTCGACCGGCTCGAGGTCGCCTGGACGTGGGAGCCGAACGAGCTGCCGAACCAGGAGTTCCGGACGCGGCCGGGCAGCTTCGAGGTGATGCCGCTGATGATCGGCAACGTCGTCTACGTGTCGACGATGTACACCCGGGTCGTGGCGCTCGACGCCGAAACCGGCGCGGAGCTCTGGGCGTTCGATCCCGAGGCGTGGCGCACCGGTCCGGACGGCGGGCCTCCCGGCGGCTTCAAGCACCGCGGCGTCGCGGTCTGGCCGGCCAACGCCAACCGGGCGGCGGGGGTGGGCGACGACATGCGGATCTTCATCAACAGCCGCGACAGCCTGTATGCGCTGAACGCGGCCGACGGGTCGCTTGTCCGCTCGTTCGGCGACGACGGGCGGGTGCTGCTGACCGAGAACTTCCCGAACCCCGTCACCCACGAGATGTTCGACCAGACCTCGCCGCCGGTCGTCTTCGAGGACCTGGTCATCGTCGGCAGCCGCGTCCCGGACCGCATCCAGCAGCGGTTCGACACCCCCGGTTCGGTCCAGGCGTTCGACGTCCACACCGGCGAGCGGCGCTGGGTTTTCTATACGGTGCCGCAGTCGAATGACGCGTTCGGGGCCGATACCTGGGAGGGCGGTTCCTGGCGCTTCACCGGGCACGCCAACGTCTGGGGGCTGATGTCCGTGGACGCCGAGCGCGGGCTGCTGTACGTCCCGACCAGCACGCCGAGCAGCGACTACTGGGGCGGCCGGCGGCTCGGCGCCAACCTGTTCGCCGAATCGCTCGTCTGCCTCGACGCGCGGACCGGCCGGCGCGAGTGGCACTTTCAGGCCGTGCACCACGGGCTGTGGGACTACGATTTCACCTCCGCCCCGAACCTGATGACCCTGGAGGTGGACGGCCGGACCATCGACGCGGTGGCCGAGGTCTCGAAGCAGGGCTTCACCTACGTGTTCGATCGGGTGACGGGGGAGCCCGTCTGGCCGATCGAGGAGCGGCCGGTCGACACCGAGACCGACGTGCCGGGCGAGGTGCCGTATCCGACCCAGCCGTTCCCGACGAAGCCGCCGCCGTTCGCCGGGCAGGGGGTGTCGCTCGACGACGCCAACGACCTGACGCCCGAGATCCACCGCATCGCGGTCGAGGAGCTGCAGACCTATCGGCTCGGGCCGCTCTTCACGCCGCCCAGCCTGCGGGGGACGCTCCAGCGGCCGCGCGTGGACGGCGGCGCCAACTGGGGCGGCGCCGCGCTCGACCCGACCACCAACCGGCTCTACGTGCGCACGTCGGAAGGCGTGTCGGCCAACCAGGTGTGCGAGACCCATCCCGACCTGCCGGAGGTCGACGTCGCCTACACCAACAACTGTCCGCGCGGCGGCTCGGCCGGCATCTTCCGCGGGCTGGGCGGCTACGTGCCGGCGGAGCGCAGACGGCTCGGGCCGATCCCGCTCGTCAAGCCGCCGTACGCGCGCCTCGTCGCCATCGATCTCGACGCGGGCGACATCGCCTGGAGCGTGCCGTTCGGCGAGGGCAGCCGGGTCATGCGCGCGCATCCGCTGCTGCGGGGCGTCGAGCTGCCGGACCGGCTCGGCACGCCGGGCGCGCCAGGCCCGCTGGTCACCGGCGGCGGGCTGGTGTTCCTCGGCGGCGGCGACCCGTATCTCTATGCGTTCGACGCGGCGACCGGCCGCGAAGTGAGCCGCGTGCCCACCGAGTTCCGGACCAGCGGCAACCCGATGACCTACCGCTCGCACGCGGGCCGGCAGTTCATCCTCATCGCCACCGGCGCCGGTCCCGACGCCCGGCTCGTGGCGTTCGCGCTGCCAGCGTGGAGGACCGGCTGAGAACGAACGACGCCTTCACGAGGCTTGCCGCCGAGCTTCGCCGTGGGTTAACCTAACGCACTTCCGCTTGCCGCCGGCACGATCATTGAGACGGAAGCAAGGGGCGCGCTGAAATGTACCAACCTGACATGGAACCTGAGCAGATCGAGGGTCTGGACGATGCCCAGGGTTCCTTCTGGCGGGATTACCCGATCGACGATCTGCTGATACGACAGGAGAGCCGAACCGTCGGTGGAGTGTTGCAGCGAATAAATAGCGGCCGGTTCGTTATGAACCCGGATTTCCAGCGTGACTTTGTTTGGGACGAAAGCAAGCAGAGCAAGCTCATCGAGTCGATCATAATGCGGATTCCGCTGCCGGTCCTCTATCTCGCGGAGGATGAGGAAGGGCGGATGGTCGTTGTGGACGGATTGCAGCGGTTGTCGACGTTCAAACGTTTCGTGGACAACGAGCTGAAGCTGAAGCTGCCCGATCGGCCCCCGCTGCACGGGAAAAGATTCAAGGACCTGCCGCCCAAGCTCCAGAATCGCGTCGAGGACTGCAACCTTGTTCTCTACGTCATCCACGAGAAGGTGCCGGAGCAGGCTAGGCTGGACATCTTCGACCGTGTGAACAGCGGTGTGCCGTTGACGCGTCAGCAGATGCGCAACAGCCTATACACGGGTGTCGCGACACAATTCCTGAAAACGGAAGCGAAGACGGACTTGTTTCTGAAGGCGACCGGACGCAGCCTCAAGACATCGACCATGCGCGACCGTGAGTTCGTTAATCGGTTCTGTGCGTTCCAACTTCTGGACCTCGAGTCGTACCGGGACATGGACGAGTTTCTCGCCGAAGGGCTGAGGAAAATGAACTCCGAACCAGCAATCCTGGAGCGGTTGTCTCTGCAGTTCAGGACGACGCTGAGTAATAATCTGCATCTGTTCGACAAACACGCGTTCAGGAAGCACGTCCGTGGTAAGGACTCGCGTTCGGTGCTGAACGCGTCGCTCTGGGATGTGATGTCCACGGGGTTGTCTCGATATGACGAACCGGTCGTGAAATACCACTCCGATTCACTGCGGGACGCCTTCTATCGCCTGATGGCCGACGACACGTTCGTGGACGCCATTACGTACGGTCCCAATGATCCAAAGAAGGTCAAACGTCGTTTCTCCATGGCGGAGACGATACTGGGAGAGGTGCTCGGTGTTCATCCGTCTTGACCTTCGGACGTTCAAGTGCTTCGAGTTGTTGCGGTTGCCCCTCGCTCCGCTCACGTTGCTGTCCGGCCCGAACTCCTCCGGGAAGTCGTCCGTTCTGCAGGCGCTCGTGCTGCTGCACCAGACGATGCACGATCACGAATGGTCGACTCGGCTGGCGCTCAACGGGTCCGGTGTGCGTCTGGGCACGGTCGTGGACGTCGTCGACGAAGTGCACGGACGTACCGAAATCGGGATCGGTGTGGCGGTGGACGAAGCGGAATGTCACTGGGTGTTCAACGGGGACCGGCGGGAGATGTCCATGCAGGTGACTCGGGTGTCAGTCGATGGTTGTGCGACCACACAGCCCTCGACATTGCGGCATCTGTTGCCGCCGACTACCGATGGAAGCGTCATGCCGCTGGCCGCTCGCCTTCGCCGACTTACGTACATCACGGCCGAGCGCGTCGGACCGCAGGAGGCGTATCCGCTGGAGGATCCTTACGACGTCGTGGTTGGAGCCAAGGGAGAACACGCGGTCAGTGTGTTGCACTGGAGCCGCGACGAGCCGGTGCTTCCTGCGCTCGCACTTCCGGGCGCGCCCCGAACGCTGCTGCGACAGGTCCAGGCGCGCATGAGAACCCTCTTTCCGGGATGCGGCGTGGATCTGCAGCAGGTGCCGCAGACGAACGCGGTCACCCTCGGGTTGAGGACGTCCGACGAAACGGGCTTCCACCGTCCGATACACACCGGCTTCGGGCTGACCCAGATTCTCCCGATCGCCGTGGCGGCACTGTCGGCGAATGCAGGCGGCCTCATGCTGATCGAGAACCCGGAGGTGCACCTGCACCCGGCGGGCCAGGCATCGATGGGGGAGTTTCTCGCGGACGTCGCTCGGGCCGGCGTCCAGGTCATCGTCGAGACGCACAGCGATCATGTCCTCAACGGAATACGCCGCGCGGTCAAGACTGAGCGTCTCAAACCGGAACAGGTCCTCATTCACTTCTTCAGATCCCGCTCCGACGACGGTGCGCAGGTGCACAGTCCGACGCTGGACGCCGCCGGCAACATCGACGTCTGGCCGGAAGGCTTCTTCGACCAGTTCGACAAGGACATGAACTACTTCGCCGGGTGGGGCGACTGACGTGGAGTTGATTTTCAATGAGCTGTCGGTTCAGGGACAGTTTGCCGACCTCTCGACGTTCAGGACGGCCTTCGGCCGCGTCATGGCCATGCGCAGGCTCCTGCGGCAGTTCGGACGGGAGTTGTATTGTCATCGCAGTCTCGTCAACAGTCACGTGATGCAGGGCACCACGATGCCGCAGGCGGTTCAGGCGCTCGACCGGAACAGCCGGCGCGCGTTGATGCAGTGGTTGACCCGGCACGGTCCCTTCTGGGAAGACGCGCGGGAACATGGAGGGGACGACTATTTGGACTGCTTCAAGTACGAGGATCGTATAGTAACGGACACTGGCGTCGGCGAGGCGGCGTTCTGCACGCTTCACGGATTGCGTCGGGGGCTCGTCAGCCTGATTCCGTCGTCGTGGCAATTCTCGCCCGTGCCGGTTGAATTGCACGAGGATGAAGGCGTCCGAAGCGTCGAGGTCCGCAACTACTGGAATGCCGATGAACTGGAAGCCGACCTGGAGGAGGAGAAGCCGTCGCTCAGGTCCTGGCAAGACCTCGAGGCGGCAGCCCGGAACCGTTGTCAGGATCTGACGTTTTCGCCGGACAGCTTCGAACCGCTTCACGGACACCCCTTTCATGAGGGAGCGGCGGATCGAGTCCTGTTGCGTCTAATCGTGTTGCAGGAAATCAGCAACTGCTTCGATGGCCATGGCGAGCGAACATCCGAGGGGCACCGGCTGTATCAGAAACACTTCACCGGAACGAAGGCGTGGTTTTCGGATTCGTCGGCGTCCGAGAAGAACGACTTCGAGGACGAGCTGACGTTCCCGCATCCATCCGTACTCGGCCAATCGCTGTTCTGCACCTGGCACGGCAAAGTCAAGTGGCCGCAGCTTCGGATTCACTTCTCGTGGCCCATCCGGGCTGCCGAACCGCTGTACGTCGTGTATGTGGGACCCAAGATAACCAGGAGGTAGAGTCCACTCATGGCAGATACCGTCGTCTCCCTCTCCAGCGACACCGAGACCCGCCCGACGCCGGGCATGCGCGCGGCGATGGCCGCTGCCGAGGTGGGCGACGAGCAGAAGGGGCAGGATCCGACCGTCGCGCGGTTGCAGGAACGGGTGGCCGATCTGCTCGGCAAGGAGGCGGCGCTCTGGCTGCCGACCGGGACGATGTGCAACCTGGTGGCGGTCAAGACGCACACCCGGCCCGGGGACGCGCTGGTGGCCGACGGGATGGCGCACGTCATCCGCGCGGAGTCGGGCGGGGCGGCGCTCGCCTCCGGCGTCATGGTGCAGGGCATCCACACCGAGCGGGGCATCTTCTCTGCGGCCGATCTCGAAGCCGCGATGGACCGGGTGGTGGCGGTGCCGGTGCCGTACGGGCAGCCGGTCGGGCTGGTCTGCGTCGAGCAGACGCATAATTTCGGCGGCGGCGCGGTCTGGACGCGCGAGGAGCTGGGCTCAGTTTCGGCGTGCGCGCGGGCGCGGGGCGTGCCGCTGCACATGGACGGGGCGCGGTTGCTGAACGCCTGCGCGGCGAGCGGCGTCCCGGCGGAGGCGTTCGCAGCCGAGGTGGACACCCTCTGGATCGACTTCACCAAGGGGCTCGGGGCGCCGATCGGCGCGGTGCTGGCCGGGTCGCGCGACTTCATCGCCGCGGCCCGCCGCTACAAGCAGCTCTTCGGCGGGGCCATGCGGCAGGCGGGAATCGCCGCAGCGGGCTGCCTGTATGCGCTCGACCACCACGTCGAGCGGCTGGCCGAGGACCACGAGCACGCCCGCCGGCTGGCGCGCGGCCTGGCCGCCATCGACGGCATCGCGGTGCGCACCACGGAGCCGGAGACCAACATGGTCTTCTTCGACGTCAGCGGTCTGGGTCTGACCAACCGGGAGTTCGTCGACCGGCTGGCGGCGGCCGGTGTGCGAGTGAGCGGTGCGGGGGGCCGGATCCGGGTCGTGACGCACCTCGACGTCTCACGAGCGGACATCGACAGGGCGCTCGCCGGGATCGGCGAGATCGCCTCCGCAACGCGCGGTTGACGGGCCGCTGTCCGCGTCCTGTCGTCGTGGTACTCACCTCCGACGCCCAGGTCCGCGACGGGCGGTTGACGGGCCGTCCGCGTCGAAACGCTACTGGCTGCTACATCCGCGGCCGCCACCGGGACGGCGGGATGTACCCGCCGCCGCGAAGCCAGTCATGGCGTCCACCGCCTCCCGCGCGGTGAGCGCGCGCCGTATGTCGGCCGCCGAAAGAACGCGGATCTCCATGCGGCCGTTTCCGGTCCCGACGGTCGAGGTCATTTGAGATCGACCCGGTTCACCTTGACGAGCCGATGTCCGACCAGGTCGACGACCGCCTGCGCCTGCTCCAGTGGAATGTAACCGATCAGCGGCTCGTACTGGCCGTCCGCGGGTTCCATTTCGATGAACAGCACCTCGGTCAGGACCGGCCGGAAACGCTCCATGCGGAGGAGGATCGGTCCACAGATGTCTCCGTTCACGACGGTCTGCGTTGCGGTCTCCACGGCGACCGTGTCGAGTCGTGTCAGTCGCCCCAGGCGGTCGCGCCAGGCGTTGGGCAGCGTCAGGTAGGCGGCTCCCGTGTCGACCAGGGCGTCGCACCGGATGCGGGAGGTCGCATCGGTGCCGTTCTCTATCGTGGCTTCGACGGTGATCCGGCCCATGAGGAAGCTCCCGGTGCAGTGTAACGCGGTCCTGCGTATGCATCGTGCAGGCCCGCTTCGGCGTCCGACGGCGGCACGAAGGACGCCGCGGAACGATCCGGGCGCCGATGCGGGCGGCGTGCAGGCGTGGTGTTCCATGTGAACATGCGTCACTGCCGTTACCGATATCGTTCAAGCATGAGACGGGGTTTCCGATGCTCGCATCGATCGTCCACGACGTGCGATACGCCGCTCGCGCGCGGGCCCGGCGACCGGGGGTGACGGCGCCGGGATCCTGGCGCTGGGTCTCGGCATCAACACCGCGGTGATGCCTTCGGTCCGTACGACCCGGTCACGTTCGCGACGGCCGCCGTCGTCGTCGCCCTCGCCGCACTCGCCGCTTCGGTGATTCCCTCGCGCCGGGCCGCCCGGGTCGACCCGGCGACCGCGCTGCGTGCAGAATAGCGACGTCATGAACACCACCCCGGCAGGTCTCCTGCGTCGTGAAATCACGACCCTGACGTTCGACCAGTACGGCACCGTCGTCGACATGCAGGGCGGACTGACCGGGATGGTGACCCCGTTTCTGGCCGGCAAGGGCTGGCGCGGCAACCCGCACCGCTTCGTCACCTGGTGGCGGCGGACGCACTTCGAGGATTCGATGATCGACTCGCTGTGCGACCGCGGCCACACGTCCTACCGGCAGATCGGGCACCGCGCGGTGTCGCAGGTCATGCGCCGCGCCGGCATCGACCACACCCACGACGACGTGCAGTGGCTCGTCGCCTGCATCGAGCGGCTGAAGCCGTTCCCCGACGTGCTGGAGGCGCTCGGCCGGTTGCACGGGCGGTATCGGCTCGCGATCCTCTCCAACGGCGACCGCGACATGCTCGAAGCGGCGAAGCCGCACATCGGGTTCGACTTCGACGCGGTCATCTCGGTGGAGGAGGCCGGCTACTTCAAGCCGCACCATGCGACCTACGCGAAGGCGTGCGAGCGGCTCGGCGTCGACCGCTCGAGCGTGCTCTTCGTCGCCAACCACGCGTTCGACTGCATCGGCGCCAAGGCTTACGGCATGCGTACTGCGTTCATCGACCGGCGTCGGCGCCCCTTCGGCGATTCGCCGCACCAGCCGGATCTCGTCGTCGAGGACCTCGCGGCGCTGGCGCGGGCGATGTGCGACTGACGCGCGCGGCCGAGTCGTGGAGGATACGCGGGTTTCATCGGGTACACCCGCACGCGGCCGGTGGCGTTGAGCGGCGCCACCGGATCGCGAGCCGCCCGAACCCGCTTCAAGTGGCCGCCGCCGCCTCGGCCATCTCGCCCAGCGAGAAGAACACGAAGTCGGTGGTCGGCATCTTCTCGACGCGCTCGGTGGCGCCCCAGCTTCCGCCTTCGGACAGCCGCCGCCGGTCGATCCAGGCGTTGGCGAGCCCGAACCGTTTCGCCGGCGCGTGGTCGTGGTGCAGACTCTGCGCCGTGTGCAGCACGTCCGACCGCTCCAGCCCCAGGTCCGATTGCAGGTGGGCCAGCATGTATTCGAAGTTGGCGTCCGCCGGCTTGTAGGAGCCGATGTCCTCGGCGGTATAGATGGCGTCGAATGCGACCCCCAACTTCCGGTTCGAGGCGGCGATGCCGTCGCGGTGGACGTTCGAGAGGATGACGAGCTTGTAGTGCCGCTTGAGGGTGCGCAACGCGTCCGCCGTGTCCGGGAACGCGGGCCAATGGGGCACGGAGGCGCCGAACGCGGCGTCGAGCTCCGGGCTGCTTTCGAGACCGAGGCTCTCGGCGATGCTCCCGTGCACGCGGGTCAGCAAGTCGGGATACCGGAGGTCGGGCGTGGCCTGCTCCTGCCGGCTCTCGCATTGCGCGAAAGCCCGCAGCCCGGCGTCGCGGGTGACCTCGTTGTCGGGGTTATGCATGATCAGGGGCTGCAACGCGTCCCATATCCCGCACTCCCAGTCGATGAGGGTGCCGTAGCAGTCGAAGGTCAGGACGCGGTAGTCGGTCGGGTGAGGCATGGTCTCGGTCCGGGTTCGGCGGAACGCGCCGGCGGCGGCCAGTGGTCGTCGGACGGCCGCGGTCGCCGCGCCGACCTACTGGTCCTTGAAGTAATCGTCCGTGTGGTCCAGCCAGTCCTGCCGCGGCGGGCTGAAGATGTCGACGTCGAGCGTTTCCTCCAGGGCCTCGGCCTTGTGCGGCACGTTCGACGGCAGGCGCAGCACCTGGCCCTCCCGACGTCGAAGACCTGCGAGAAGTCATCGCCCACCCAGAACCGGAGCCTGCCCTTCGGGACGTAGGTGAGCTGCTCGTTGTGGTGCGCATGCTCCGGCACTACGGCGCCCTTCTGCAGGTAGACGTGGGCCGCCATGGTGCTCTCGCCGGCCACGATCCGGCGGTCGATGCGGTTGGTGACCCGCTCCTTCGGCATGTCGTTCCACGTAAACTCGGTGACGGTGGCTGGGTTCGGCATGGTGCCCAGTTCGGCATGGTGCCCAGTGTAGCCGGGAGTCTGCGCCGTGGAACGGTGCGGACTCCCGGAGAGGTTTGGTTGGGCGGCAAGCGGAGCCGCGAGGCGACGACTTGCGGGCGAGTGCGAGGAGAACCGTCATGAAGCTGACCGCCGCGGAGATCGCACGGTTCGACGAGCAGGGCTACCTCTTCTTTCCGTCACGCTTCTCGGCTGCGGAGGCGGCGCTGCTGCGAGCCGCCGCGGACGAGGTCTATGCCCTCGATCGCAAGGAGGTGTGGCGCGAGTCGAGCGGCGTCGCCCGCACCGCATTCGCCGCGCACACCTACCACGAGGCGTTCCGCCGTCTCGGGCGCCACCCGCGCCTGGTCGAACCCGTGATGCAGCTCGTCGACGGCCCGGTCTACATGCACCAGTACAAGGTGAACGCCAAGGCCGCGTTCGACGGCGAGGTCTGGCAGTGGCACCAGGACTTCGGCACATGGCATCGGGACGACGAGATGCCGGAGCCGCGCGCCATGAACGTCGCGGTGTTCCTGGACGAGGTGACCGCCGCCAATGGACCGCTGCTCTTCCTGCCGGGGAGCCACAAGCAGGGGGTGTTCGACGCCGGGCACGACCTGGAGACGACCAGCTACCCGCTCTGGACGCTCGATCGGGCCACGGTGACGCGGCTCGCCGAGCAGGGCGGGTGCGTGGCCCCGACCGGCCCCGCCGGCAGCATCATCGTCTTTGCGTCGACGCTGGTGCACGCGAGCCCACCGAACATCAGTCCGTTCGGCCGCAGCATCGTCTACCTTTCGCTGTGTCACGTCGACAACCACATCCGCCGGTTCAAGCGCGCCGCGTGGATCGCCCACCGCGACTTCACGCCGATCGAGCCGCTGCCGGACGACTGTCTTGCCGATTTCCTGCGCGCCGGCACGGCAGCCTGATCGGAATCCGATGTACCTCTACGACCAGCTCCGCGAGCGCGTCGGCCGGCCGGTGCGGGTCGGCCTTGTCGGCGCCGGCAAGTTCGGCTCGATGTTCCTGAGCCAGGTGCCGTCGGCGACCGGTGTCGAGGTGGCCGTGATCGCGGATCTGGATCCGGACCGTGCCCGCGCCGCGTGCCGGGCCGTGGGCTGGAGCGTCGAGCGCATCGCGGGGACACGGTTCACGGGCGACGCGGTGGAGGCCATCGGCGAGGACGGCGTCGACGTCGTGGTCGAGGCGACGGGAGACCCCGCGGCCGGCATCGCGCACGCCCGCGCCGCCTGCGCGGCGGGCCGTCACATCGTGATGGTCAACGTCGAGGCCGACGCGCTGGCCGGGCCGCTGCTCGCCGCCGAGGCGCGCGCGGCGGGCGTCGTCTACACGATGGCCTACGGCGATCAACCGGCGCTCACCTGCGAGCTGGTGGAGTGGGCGCGTGCGTGCGGCTTCGACGTCGCGGCGGCAGGGAAGGGCACCAGGTATCTCCCGTCGTACCACGCGTCGACGCCCGACACGGTGTGGGAGCACTACGGGCTCACCGCCGCGGAGGCAGCGGCGGCAGGGATGAACAGCCGGATGTTCAACTCGTTCCTCGACGGGACGAAGTCCGCCATCGAGATGGCCGCCATCGCCAACGCGACCGGCCTCACCCCGCCGCCGGACGGCCTGCGGTTTCCGCCCTGCGGCAAGGAGGATCTCGCGCACGTGCTGCGGCCCGCCGAGGACGGGGGGCAGCTTCACCACAAGGGGCAGGTCGAGGTGGTGTCGTCCATCGAGCGCGACGGCCGGCCGGTGCCGAACGACCTGCGGTGGGGCGTCTACGTCGTCATCGAGGCGCCCAACGACTACACCGCCGCCTGCTTCCGCCAGTACGGCATGAACACCGACGCCACGGGCCGCTACTCGGCGATGTACAAGCCGTTCCACCTCATCGGGCTGGAGCTGAACGTGTCGATTCTCGCCGCCGGCCTGCTCGGGAAGCCGACCGGCGCGACGCGCGACTTCGTCGGCGACGTGGCGGCGACCGCGAAGCGCGATCTCGCGGCGGGGGAGACCCTCGACGGCGAGGGCGGGTTCACGGTGTACGGCAAGCTGCTCCCGGCGCGGGCATCGCTCGACCGCGGCGTGCTGCCGATCGGGCTCGCGCACGGAGTTGCGTTGAAACGGGCCCTCGAGGCAGGTGAGATGGTGCGGTGGCAGGATGTCGGGTTCGATCCGGGCGGCGATGCGGTGCAGGCGCGGCGCGAGATGGAGATCCGCTTCGCGTGAGAGCCGGCGCCCGGAAGACGACTTCCGGATGATCGGCGACGGCGGAGAAACTCCGCGCCCGGAACGCTACGCGCGAACGTCCGTAGCGCCGTTGCTCTGGTTCAGCAGCGGGCGCCGCGACTGACGAGGCGGGCGGCGGCCAACGCCGACGGATGGCCGTCGGTGCACCGGACCGCGCGCATCGTGGGCGTGTGGTCCAGCGCGTCGGCCGCGATCGACGCGGCGCGCAGCTTGAGGTGGGCGAAGATGCGCCGCCTGGTCGGTAGCGGGCGGAGACCGCCGTCGGGGCCATCGGCCGCCGGGAGCAGCTTCAGGCTCACCGCGCCACGTACGTTGCCGCCGATGGCGAGAATGCGCCGGCGAGGCGGATCCAGCTTCACGACGATGTCGCAGTGGGTCCGGGCGCCGACGCCCATCTGCCGCCGCCGCTCGGCGATGGACCGATAGGCCGGCCGCCGCGCGCTGCACAGCAGATCGCCCGGCGCGACCGGCGCCTCGCCGACGTCGTAGGCCTCGAACGCCGCGGCCGGCGCGTCGGCGCCGCGTGCGCGGATGGCCTGGTCGATGTAGACGTGATGGGCTACGGCGCGCCGGAAGAGAGACGCCTCGCCGAGGCCTGCCTCGCACATCACCCACGACACGAAGGCCGCCGACCACGGGTATCGCCAGCGCGAGCCCGCACCGCGCGGCCCGCGCCAGGCGGCGTTCTGGGCGTCGAGGATCCAGCCGCCCTGCGGCGTGACCGTCCAGTAGCCGGCGATCGAGCCGGCCACCCGGGCCGACTCGGCCCGGTCCGGACGCCGCCAGCGGCGCCGGCGCGGCTGGCCCGGTACGGACGCCTCGACCATCGTCTGGTCCACGACGATGAATCCGAAGAACGCCCACTCCTGCGCCGCCAGGTCGACGATCCGCTGGCGGACCTCGTTCATCGGCGCCGTCCGGCACGACCTCCGGCGGATCTTCATGGCGCCGGGTTCGCCCGTGACTCGGGCCGGCGGTGCCACGGCGTCGAGGGCGTCGGGCGGCAGACGGTCGAACGCGGCCTGCTGCGCGCCGGCGGTCGCGGCGGCCGCAACGGCAAGCACCAGCGTGAGCGGTTTCATCGGCATCTCGGGCTCTCCGATTCGTAGCGGGATCCTGGTCCTCCGGTACCGTGGGAGACTCGACTGTCGCTTCGTTCGCATCGGACTTTCCGATTCGGTAGTGCGTCCGGCGCGTCCGGCGGTCCTGTCGTCACGAGCCGCGTGGCGGCGGTGGTCGGGTCCTCGCCGGCCGTCGACTCGTTCCCGGTGGAGTACCTGCTCGCGCGCCCGCGTCATCGACCTGCAGGCCCGAAGTCGGGCGGCGTCCGGCGGTGCTTCGTGGCCGCACTCCTGGAGAAAACGGCCGGCACGGCTTCCGGCGCTCCGGACGCCGGCAACGAAGTCCGCCGGCCGCTTCGGTGTTTTCTCGCTCGGGCTCCTCCCGCCCGCCTCACTCCGCCACCACGAACGTGACGTCCTCGTAGGTCGCCAAGCCGCCGTCGTGCGCGATGCACCGCAGCACGTAGGTGCCGGGCTCGCTGAAGGTGGCCTGCACCACCCACTTGTTGGCGGGGGGCGGGTCGGGAGTCTCCCAGCCGGCGCCCCACGGCGAGTTCGAGTTGGCCCGCGTGTCCTCCCAGACCTTGGTCTGCACCGGATCGAAGGTCACCGGCGCAGCCCCCCGGTAGAGGAACCACGAGAGCCGGAGGCCGGTGGCGGCGATCGGGGTCAGGCTCGTGGGGCGGCCCGGATCCACGGGGCGCATCGCCCGCCGTCTGGGCAGTCCGTCCTCGTCGTGCGCGACCGCGGTCAGGGTGATCGGCTCGTTCGCCTCGACCGTCCTCGTCGACTCGCCGTGCACCGTGAGCACGGGAGCCACGTTCTCGAAGATCGTTCCGGAGACGCCGGCCCCGTTGTTCGCCATCCGGACGTTGTCGTCCATGTAGTAGTCGGGTTTCAGCGTCCCGTAGGCGCGCTTCGTTTCCCCGTGGCTGCTCAGCGTCCAGACCAGTTCCCTGTCGCCGAAGTCCGCCGGGACCCGGACGCGGAACAGGAAACGGTTCCGCCGCGGCAGGAACCAGGTCGGCTGCCCCTGGTCGGGCCCGCCCGGCTCGATGTGGTTGTCGGGGCCGATCGGGATGTGCAGCTCCTCCGCCCAGTTCCGGTTCATCGTCCCGAACACCAGGTTGAACGAGCCGTCCGGGTTCTGCTCCCATCCCTCGTAAGCGGGCACCACCTCCTGCCCGTGGTCGTAGGCGCGCCGGAACTGTGCGGTGGCGTCGTCCGCCGCCGGGCCGAACAGAAACCCGGCCAGGAGGACGACCGCGAGGGCTCTCACTGGTTTCCCCCGGCGTTGTCGGCCGGCTCCACCTGCACGGTTCCGCACAGCGGGCAGCCGAGGACCATTTCGCCGTCGGCGAGGCCGAGGTTCCCGCGCCGCTTGACCATCTCCGCCGCGAACTCCTCGTCGGTCAGGTAGACCCCGCGCATCAGGTTGATGAACATCTGGTCGACCGAGCGGTGGCCGCCTCCGGACCAGTTGCGCGGATCGGGCACGTTGGGGTTCGACGGCGAGTTGTTGAAGTAGCCGGTGATCCGCAGGATGGTGCCCCTGGGCAGCAGCGGCGCCGCGTCGTCCTCGTAGTTGTAGACCCGCACCCAGCTATGGTCGTAGCCGGCGCAGTTCAGTGTCTGGACGTTGTGCCCCCAGATGGCGTCGAAGCACATCCGCACGCCGGGCGCGTGCATGTGGGGCTCGAAGATCGTGATCAGCGTGTTCTCCGGCAGGGTGAACCAGGCCTCCATCCGCTGGTCGGGATCCATCGCCTCGATGTCGAGGTCGACGCCGTTGCCGAAGGACATGCGCACCCACTTGCGGGTCGGTTGATAGCCGCGGGGATGGAACTTGAAGCCGACGTTCAGGTGCGCCCGCGTGTCCGCCCCGTTCGCGTGCAGGTGCATCGAGTTGAACTGGAGCTTGGACCCGGCCTTCATGATCTTGCCCGCCTCCGGGTCGAAGGCGTCGGCGTTGCGCCCGACCTCGTGGGTCGGCCAGCGCCGCTGCGCGGCCAGCGGGTCGTTCTCGTTCGGATCGGGATCCGGATCGGTCACGCCGAGGGTGGCGTGGTGCACCACGAATAGCCCGCCGACGGTGTCGCGGATCTCGCCCACGCTGGACTCGGTGATCTCCTTGTATTCCATCGCCGCGACGTAGCGGTCCTCGGTCAGTCCGGTCGGCACCTCGCCGATGGAGCCCCACCAGTCCGGCGCGTCGGCCGCGATCTCGAAGCTCGGCGACGACACGATCAGGTCGGGCTGACCGATCTCCCATTCGTCGACGTCGATGAACGGCACCGGCGGCGGCAGATCGGCGGGGTTGCCCCGGGGCGCGCCGTTGTCCGCCCACTTCGCGATCAGGGCGATCTCCGCGTCGCTCAGCGACGGATCGTCCTTGAACCGCTGGATGCCGATGTCCTTCTCGATGTACCACGGGGGCATCACGCCCGGCTGGTCGCGCAGCCCGGTGCGGTACTTGATGGCCCGCGCCCAGGGGCGCACCTCCTCGTAGTCGATCAGCGACATCGGGGCCAGCGAGTCGGGCCGATGGCACTTCTGGCAGCTCCGCTGCAGGATGGGAGCGATGTCGCGGGTGAACGTGACCTCGTCCGTCGCCGCCTGTGCGGCCGCCGGAGACGGCAGCGCGACGAGCGCCGCGACCGTCGTGCCGAGCAACACCCGCCAAGTGAACGTCCGCCGCCGGTTTCGCGTCGTCGACATCTGCGGCCTCCTCGGTGCGCACGCGGTTTCCGGCCGGATCGAGGCTTCCATTCTAGGAATCCGTCCGGGAAACCGCAACGGGGATGAGCTGCGGCCGAACAAGTAGCGCCGAAACTCCGGTTTCGCGGGCCCGACGGGGGGTCGCCGCGTCCGGCTTCGCCTTGGCCCGGCCGGGCGGTAGCAGACCCGCGCTCCGGGGTTCACGCGCTCGACGGGACGGCAGTGCACTGACCCGCTCGGATCGCCTTGTCCGGGGTCAGGCCCCCGTAGCGGCGCTCGCGGCGACGGAACGCCTCGACCGCCCGGCTCAGATCCTCGCCGTCGAAGTCCGGCCACAACGTCTCGACGAACAGGAGCTCCGCGTAGGCCGACTCGAAGAGCAGGAAGTCGCTCAGGCGCTGCTCGCCGCTGGTGCGGATCACCAGGTCGACCGACGGTGTTTCCGGATCGGAGTGGCACGCGCGGTTGACCCGCCGCAGGAAGCCGTTCTCGTCGCAGCGTTCGTCCGACCGCAGCGTGCCGGCCGCGGCGAGGATCGCCGAGCGGGCCGAGTAGTCCACGGCCAACCGCAGATGGAGCCTGGCGCCGTCGCGTGTCGCGCGCTCCGTCTCCTCGATCGCGCGAATCAGCGCGGGCGACAGGCGGTCTCGCCGGCCGATCAGGGCGAGCCGCACGCCGTGCCGGCGACAGTCCGGGCGCGCGCGGACGAGAAAGGACTCCAGCAACCGCATCAGCGTCGCGACCTCGGCGGCCGGCCGGCGCCAGTTGTCGGCGGAGAAGGCGTAGAGCGTCAGCGTCGTGATGCCGAGCCCGGGCGCCGCCTCCACCGCGCGCCGCACGGCGTCGGCCCCGCGGCGGTGTCCCTCCGTGCGCGGGATCCCGCGCGCGCGGGCCCAGCGGCCGTTGCCGTCCATGATCAGGCCCACGTGCAGGCCGCCGTTCGCTGGTCGCTCCATCTCAACGCCCCGGGCCCCGGACGGTCACCGGCTCACACGAACCGTCGACGTCGCCGCCGGGCGTCTGGGCATCCCCTCGAACAGCGGTCAGCGCCGGGAGGATCATCTTGACCCTCGCGCCGGATCCTTCACGGGCTCGCAATGGCATCGTTTTCGCTCCTTGTCGGCGGCAGGGCCGCGATCGGATTGGCTCGCAGGCAGTATCGGCAGACGGCCGCCGCGAGACATGAGCGAGAAGTGAGGGTTCGGTGATATTCCGCTGAAAGAGGCTGGAACGGGTTTGGGAGCCTGCGTCCTGGAGTCTGCGCCGTAGAACGGAGCAGACTCCCGGTCAGGGTCGGTTGGGCGGCAAGCGAAGCCGCAGGAGACGATTGACGGCCGGAACGGCGCAGATTCCCGGCTGGGTTGGTTCGGGGGCGGCGGCGCGAGGAGCCGCGAGGCGACGCTCCGGGTTTCAGCGGGCCCGTCTGGTCAGCCCGGCGGCCAGGCCCGAGCCGAACATCAGGCCCTCGAAGACGCTGATCGCGACCCGGGTCACGCCCCCCGGCTCCTGCTCGCCGAGCAGGCGGGCCAGGGGCGCGAGGCCGACCTGCGAGCCGGGAAAGCTCTGCGCCATGAAATCGAGGCTCATCGCCCCCAGGAAGCGGCCGCTCCAACCGAGCATCCCGGCCGCCAGCGCGCAGGCGAGTCCCGTCAGGAGAGCGACGCGGACGCGGGCGAGCCCCTGCGGGGTGGCCATGCCGCCCTCCGCGGTCGGCGTGGCCACCCCGTAGCCCAGCCCGACCGCTCCGCCGAGGACCAGGCCTTCCACGGCGCCGGTCAGCGGCGAGAGATCGCGACCGAACAGACCCTCGAGCACGAGGCGTCCCAGGAGGTGGGCGGTCGCGCCGACAACCAGACCGCTCGCCGCCCCGGCCGCGGCGAGGGCCAGCCGCCGCCATGCGCGGAAGGCGGCTTCCGCGGCGGCCAGACCGGCTCCGACCCCCGCGGCCGCGACGCCGCCGACCGCCGCTCCCAGAAGCGGCAGCAGCGCCGGCACGCCGTCGCCTGCCGTCGACCCCGGTCCGAAGCGCAGGACGAGGCCGCCGAGGAAACCCGCGAGCGCCCCGGCGGCGGCCCCACCGGCGGCCGCGGCCGTCCACCGGCGCCCGGCCAGCCGGGCCGCGCGTCGGATGCGAAGCAGGAACAGAATTCGCGCGGCGGCAAACCAGCCCGGATGTCCGAACAACGGAACCGGCCCCGCACGCGGAACGTTCCAGCGGGTCTCGCGCAGGTAGGCGCGGGCCACGGCGTGCCCCTCGTTGCGGTTCAGCCGGTCGAGTCTGCGGTTCAGCCGGTCGAGCGCTTCCGCCGTGCCCAACTGGTGCAGGGTCTCGGCGGCCTGTCGCCGCCGGACGTCCGCGCCTTCGGCATCGCCGGCATCGCCGGCATCGTCGTCGAGCAACGTTTTGAGAGCCTGGTCGAAGGAGGCGTTCGCGTCGGGCTCCGCCGGGGCGGTCCGCACGGGTTCCGGCGGTCCCTCGTCCGGCTCCTCGACGACGTCGCCGCAGACGAAGCGGTAGCCGTGCCGCGTCACCGTACGGATGAAGGTCGGCTCGCGCGGATCGTCGCCCAGCGTGCGCCGGAGGATCCGGACCGCCTGGCTCAGAGCACCGTCGGTGACCACCACGTCGCTCCAGATCGCGTCGAGGATGTCACGCCTCGACACCGCCTCGTTGCGCCGTTCGACGAGCAGGACGAGCAGGTCGAAGCAGCGCGGGATCAGCGGCAGCTCCCGGCCGTCGCGGACGAGCGTCCTGCGGGCGGGGGACAGGGTGTGACCGGAGAACCGGTAGCGGGGTGCGCCGGGGGACGGTCGCATCGACGGTAGGCAGTATACGCGGCATCGCGGTCCATGCCTGTACTACCGCGATGCGCCGGCCGCCAACGCCCGCGGCTCGTAGTGTTGAAAGCAGCACCCGCATCCGCCGGTTCGACGCCGTCAGATTGCGCGGACACGCGCGGCATGCCATGGGGTCGTACCGGCGGGCGGGCCAATGGCCTTCTACCTCATGTTCCGCTTCCGTTCTCGACGATGCCCTTCATGATTACGAAAGGCTGCATCAGCGGATCGGTGAACCGGTAGCGATAGCGGTGCTTTTGGCCTTCCCTCCCGAGCACACGTCCGCGCTCGGGCCGGCAGAAGCTGTTCAGGCGCCCGGCGAAGCTCGGAACCTCATATGGTTTCTTCGTGATTCGACATTGATTTACGGGACTTTATCCCGGTTTCAAGTGGCGAAGATCGTCCGGATGTCGTATTCGTGCGGGTGAAAGCCTCGATTTCGGCTCCCTGCGGAGAATCTTCGCGGCATTGCGATCATGAGAGAAGTACACAGGCGGCAGTTCCAGCTCGGCCAGGCGCCGATCGAGAAAATCCGTATCGACCCCAAGTCGCGGGACGAAATTCCGGCGGTCTTGAAAGGGCTTCAGCACGTCTGGGGCGACGAAGCGTTGCGCGCGCGGCTGTCGGCGCTGCCGGACGAGCATATTCTGCCGGAGACCGACCGCACGGTCGGACGTCCGGGAATGGACCTGTGGCGGATCCTGGTGTTGGGGATCCTGCAGCAGGGGCCGGGTTGCGGCTTCGACCGTCTTCACGACCTGACGAACCATCACGAGACGATACGCGCGTTCCCGGGACACGGCGATTTCGGTGACAAGACGCATTACGAGTACCGGGTGTCTCGGAAACCACCAGTATCAGTTCATCCTGCACGCCGCGGCTCGGTCCGTAGAGCCGGCTGTTCAACCCTCGAGGAGCAGCGGCGTCCAGCGGGATCTGTCCGTGTCGGCGAGCTCGACCGGCTCGTGTGTGAACGGGGGTGTAGCTCCGACGACGCCGCTCGACCGAGCTCGGAGGCGATACAATGGGCCCTGCTGGAAGGGCCATGACACGACGTGATTCTTCGGCGTCCCGGACCGCGCGGCGGGGCGTCGGGCGCCGGGACTTTTTCGGCCGGGTGCTCGTCGCAGGCGGGGTGCTGGCGGCCACGGGCGTGGTTCCGCGTCTTGCCGCGCAGGGTCGGTTCCGCACCCCGGTGACGCTCGCGGACGGCTTGGAGCTGTACTACGAAGTGCACGGCGAGGGATCGCCGGTGGTCTTCGCGCACGGCGGCGGCGGAACCCACATGAGCTGGTGGCGGCAGATCCCGGCGCTGTCCGAGCATTTCCGCTGCATCACGTTCGATCACCGCGGCTTCGGCTACTCCCGCGACCTGCCGGCGGGGCCGGGCCACGAGGCGTTCGTCGACGATCTCCGCGGGCTGCTCGATTACCTCGGCATCGAGCGGGCGGCGCTCGTCGGGCAGTCGATGGGGGGCTGGACGACGCTCGGGTTCGCCTCCGCCTGGCCGGCGCGCGTCAGCGCGCTCGTGCTCTGCAACACGCACGGCGGGTATACGGACCCGGAGGTCGCGCGGCTCCTGGACCTGCGGGCGGCCGGGGGCGGCAATCCCGCCGAGATCGGCGCATACCCGCCGTCGTTCGCGGAACGGGAACCGGAGCTCGCATTTCTGTACCGCCAAATCCAGCGCACGACGCTCGATCGTACGCCGGCCGGCGCTCCGCGCGCGGTCACGGGGCTCCTGGAGAAGACGACCGATGTCGGTCCGGTCGTCGAGCACGGGATCCCGATCCTCTTCATCACCGGCGAAGAGGACCGGCTGATTCCGCCGGCCGCGATCGAGGAGCTGCACCGCAAGGTGCCGGACTCGGAGTTCGCGCTCGTGCCCGGCGCCGGGCATTCGGTCTACTACGAGAAGCCGGCGCTGTTCAACCGTCTCGTGATCGAGTTTCTGAAACGCCGCACGTCCGCCTCCCGGGGGTAAGGTCGCCCGGGGTCGCCCGATGCTTCGTGAGCGGTCGATGGAAGGAGTCGCCATGTCCAGGTTGCTGCTCGGATTCGCCGCCGCCGCCGCGCTGCTCGTCCCCGCGCAGGTCGTTGCGCAGATCGCGACCGCGACGGACGTGACGCAGGAGGAGTACATGGCGGTCAGGAACGCCCCGGAGGGGGGCGTCGACCGTCAGGTCAAGGTGGTCGACATCGGCAAGTCGAACGTCGCGGTCGGCATCCTGCATCGCGACGCCCTGGAGCCGGGCGACGGGCCGGCCCGCGGCATCGTGCACACGCTGGTGACCGAGGTCTACTACATCGTGTCGGGGGGCGGCACGTTGATGACCGGCGGCACCATCACCGAGCGGGGCGACATACCGGCCGACAGCCACATCGTGCAGGTGCTGGTCGGCGAGAGCTACCGCGCCGCGGCCGAAGGCGGGCAGGTGCGCGACGTCTCCGAGGGAGACGTCGTGGTGATTCCCGGGGGCGTGTTCCATGGCTGGACGGCGGTCCCGGACCACGTGACGTACCTGAGCATCCGGCCGGACCCGGACAAGGTGCTGCCGGCCGGCTGGGTCAATCCACTCATCCAGTAGCGGCGGGTGGCGGCCGGGAACCGGGAGGGACCGGGGATCAGCAGAGGAGACAGGAAACATGCCAGCGTGCAGAATCAGGATAGCGGCGGTCGTCGTCCTCGGCGGGCTGCTCGCGGCCGGCGCTTCGCCGGTGGCCGCGCAGACCGACGACGGCGAGTGGCGGAGCTACGGCGGCGACATCGCGAACACGCGCTATTCGCCGCTCGATCAGATCGACGCGGAGAACTTCGACGACCTGGAGATCGCCTGGCGGCTGAGGACCGCCAACTTCGGGCCGGAGCCGGAGTTCAACTTCCAGTCGACGCCGCTGATGGTGGACGGGGTGATCTACTCGACGGCCGGTCTGCGCCGGGCGGCGATCGCGGCGGACGCGGCGACCGGCGAGCTGTTCTGGATGCACCGCCTGGACGAGGGCGAGCGGGCCGAGGCGGCGCCGCGGCGCCGCTCCGGCCGCGGTCTCGCGTATCGTGCCGACGGCGGTGACGGGCAGATCTTCTACGTCACGCCGGGCTACCGGCTGATCGGATTGAACGCGAAGACCGGGGAGCGGCTGGCCGACTTCGGGGAGGGCGGCATCGTCGACCTGATGCAGAACATGGATCAGGAGATCGATCCGCTGGCCGGCGAGATCGGCCTGCACGCCACGCCGCTGGTGGCGGGCGACACGATCGTCGTCGGGGCCGCGCACGTGCCGGGCAGCGCGCCGCGCTCGATGCGCAACACGAAGGGCTACATCCGCGGCTTCGACGCCGACACCGGCACGCGCAAGTGGATCTTCCACACGATTCCGGGCGCGGACGAGTTCGGCAACGACACGTGGCTGAACGATTCCTGGCGCTATACGGGCAACACCGGGGTGTGGGGGCAGATCAGCGCCGACCTGGAGCTGGGCATCGTCTACCTGCCGACCGAGATGCCGACCAACGACTACTACGGCGGCCACCGGCACGGCGACAACCTCTACTCGGACAGCATCGTCGCGGTGGACATCGACACCGGGGAGCGGCTGTGGCACCTGCAGGTGATCCACCACGACGTCTGGGACTGGGACTTTCCCTGCGCGCCGGTGCTCGTCGACGTGGAGATCGACGGCGTCGAGCGCAAGCTCATCGCCCAGCCGAGCAAGCAGTCGTGGTTGTACGTCCTCGACCGGGTGACCGGCGAGCCGATCTGGCCGATCGAGGAGCGGGAGATGCCGCCGTCCGACGTGCCGGGCGAGCTGCTGTCGCCGACGCAGCCGTTCCCGACCCATCCGCCCGCCTACGACCGGCAGGGGGTCGGCATCGACGACCTGATCGACTTCACGCCGGAGCTGCGGGCCGAGGCGGTGGAGCTGGTGTCGAACTTCCGCCTCGGACCGATTTTCACGCCGCCGGTGGTGGCCGACCCGGACGGTCCCTACGGCACGCTGATGCTGCCGTCGGCCGGCGGCGGCACCAACTGGCCGGGCGGCTCGGTCGATCCCGAGACCGGCATCTTCTACCAGTACTCCTTCACGCAGGTCACGTCGCTGGGACTGGTGAACGATCCCGAACGGTCGGACATGAACTTCATCCGCGGGAATCCGCCCGGGGTGCCGGCGCGCCGGCGCGCGCTGAACGTGCGCGGACTGCCGCTGATCAAGCCGCCGTGGGGGCGCATCACCGCCATCGATCTCTCGACGGGGGATTTCCTCTGGCAGATCCCGCACGGCGAGACGCCCGACAACGTCCGCAACCACCCGGCCCTGCAGGGCGTGGACATCCCCCGCACCGGCCGCATCGGGCGGGTCGGCACGCTGATCACGAAGACGCTGCTGATCGCGGGCGAGCCGGGCACGTTCACCACGCCGTCGGGCGACGTCGGGGCGATGCTGCGCGCCTACGACAAGGCGTCGGGCGAGGAGGTCGGCGCGGTGTACATGCCGACGTCGGTGTCCGGGTCGCCGATGACCTACATGCACGAGGGACGGCAGTACATCGTGACCGCCATCGGCGGGGCCGGGTTCCCGGGGGAGTTGATCGCCTACCGGTTGCCCGAGGAGTAGCGCCGGCCGGGAGTCAGGCTGCCTCCGGGGTCCGCGGGAGACGCCGGGTCAGCTCCTCGAAGAGCAACGTCAGAGCCGCGTTCGAGCGCACCAGGAGGCTGGTGAGGGTCGTGACCGCCCGCACGCTGCCGCGTGAAATCTTCACCTCGCGGCCGCTGCCGAAGGCCGGCGTGGCGTGGATGCGGCGCAGCGTGAGCACCGCCATGCCGAGCGGCCAGAGGCAGAATCGGCGGATGCCGGTTTCGTGGGGCGGAATGATCAGGACGAACCGCAGCGCGTTGCCGAGGTGACGGCGGGCTATCCCCACCAGTGCCGACAGTCCGTCGACGAACCCGGGAGCAACCGGCCCGGGGGACAACGAGCGCAGCTCGAAACCGGCGGCGCGGAAGACGTCGCGCGGAAGCCAGCACGCGCCGCGGCGCCGGTCCTCCCAGACGTCCTTGAGGATGTTGACCATCTGCAACCCCTGGCCGAAGGACACCGACAGGGCGAAGAGGTCGTCGCGGCGTCCGCGGATCTCGGCGGAGTAGTCGCAGAACAGGTCCGTGAGGGTCTCGCCGACGATACCGGCCACGTGGTAGCAGTAGCGATTCAAGTGGGGGATGTCGTCCAGCCCGTCCGCCGTGGCGTGCTGCTGGAACTCGGCCATGCCGCGCGACATGATCCGCACGCAGCGCTCGATGGCGCGGCGCTGGGCGGCGTGGAACCCTCTGGTGATGCGGACGACCCGCGCGGTGTTGGCGACGAGGTCCTGCTCGCGCTCGGTGCTGGACGAAGACAGCAGCGCACCGAGCTCCCGCGAGAACGGCCCGACGTCGCCGCGGCCGGCGACCACGTCGATGAAGCGTTCCGAGAACGCGCGCTTCTGCGCCGGCGACAGCGCTGGTTCGTCCTCGATGGTGTCCGCGATTCGGCAAAGTGCGTACACGTTGCCGACGACGTCGCGCAACGCGCCCGGAAGCTGCGGAATGTTGAGGGCGAAGGTGCGGGAGACGCCTTGCAGGATCGCGGTCTGGTAGGCGAGGTCGCCGTCCGCCGGTCCGTGCGGGGATGAAGACGATGAAGCGGTCATCGGTCGCCATCCTAGCCCGAAAATCGTCGCCTTGCGGCTCCGCTTTCCGCCCAGCCGGGCCTGTCCGGGCGCCTGCACCGCTTCCGCGGCGCAGATCCCGGCCCGAAAATCGTCGCCTGCGGTCCGGCGCAGATTCCCGGCGAATCGTGCCGGCCGGTGTAAGCTGCCATGTCTGCGCGACGCGACCGGGCGAGTCGATGCGCGCCGTCGCATCGCCTGCCGGGCGGCCGTGATGGAACGCGGGATCGAAGTGCGCCGGCCGAAGCCTCCGGGCGAGGGGCGGGAAGGAGTCGAACGTGGCAATACATCGCATGCACATCGCGTCGATCATCATGCTCGGCGGGCTGCTCGCAGCCGGTGCGGCCCCCGCGGCGGGGCAGACCGACAACGGGGAGTGGCGAAGCTACGGCGGCGACGTCGCGAACACGCGCTACTCGCCGCTCGACCAGATCACGGCCGGGAACTTCAACGACCTGGAGGTCGCCTGGCGGTTGAAGACGGCCAACTTCGGGCCGGAGCCGGAGTACAACTTCCAGGCGACGCCGTTGATGGTGGACGGCGTGCTCTACTCCACCGCCGGCCTGCGCCGCGCGGCGATCGCGGCGGACGCCGGCACCGGCGAGCTGCTCTGGATGCACCGGCTCGACGAGGGCGAGCGGGCCGAGGCGGCCCCGCGGCGGCGGTCGGGGCGCGGCTTGGCGTACCGCGACGACGGGGGCGACGGGCAGATCTTCTACGTCACGCCCGGCTACCGGCTGATCGGCCTGAACGCGAAGACCGGCGAGCGGCTGACCGACTTCGGGGAGGACGGCATCGTCGACCTGATGCGGAACATGGATCAGGAGATCGATCCGCTGGCCGGCGAGATCGGCCTGCACGCCACGCCGCTGGTGGCCGGCGACACCATCGTCGTGGGCGCGGCGCACGTCCCCGGCGGCCGGCCCCGCTCGATGCGCAACACGAAGGGCTACATCCGCGGCTTCGACGCCGACACCGGCGTCCGCAAGTGGATCTTCCACACGATTCCGGGGGCGGACGAGTTCGGCAACGACACCTGGTTGAACGATTCCTGGCGCTACACCGGCAACACCGGGGTGTGGGGGCAGATCAGCGCCGACCTGGAGCTGGGCATCGTCTACCTGCCGACCGAGATGCCGACCAACGACTACTACGGCGGCCACCGGCACGGCGACAACCTCTACTCGGACAGCCTGGTGGCGGTGGACATCGACACCGGCGACCGGCTGTGGCACTTCCAGTTCATCCACCACGACGTGTGGGACTGGGACCTGCCGTGCGCGCCGATCCTGGCCGACGTGATGATCGACGGCGAGCTGCGCAGGATCGTGGCGCAGCCGAGCAAGCAGTCGTGGCTGTACGTCTTCGACCGGGTGACCGGCGAGCCGATCTGGCCGATCGAGGAGCGCGAGGTGGCGCCGTCGATCGTGCCGGGCGAGCTGCTGGCGCCGACCCAGCCCTACGTGACGAAGCCGCCCGCCTACGACCGGCAGGGGGTCGATCTCGACGACCTGATCGACTTCACCCCCGAGCTGCGGCGGCGCGCCGAGGAGATCGCGTCGCGGCACCGGATGGGGCCGATCTTCACGCCGCCGACCGTTTCGGAGGCGGACGGGGTCTACGGCACCCTGATGCTGCCGTCGCAGGCGGGCGGGACGAACTGGCCGGGCGGCTCGCTCGACCCCGAGACCGGCATCATCTACCTGTACACGTTCACGCAGGTGGTCTCGCTCGGTCTGGTCAACGATCCGGAACTCTCGGACATGCGCTTCATCCGCGGGCGCGGCGAGGGCATCTCCGCCCGGGAGGCGTCGCTGGCCATCGAGGGGATCCCGATCATCAAGCCGCCCTGGGGGCGCATCACCGCCATCGACCTCAAGGCAGGGGAGATCCTCTGGCAGGTGCCGCACGGGGAGACGCCGGACAACATCCGCAACCACCGGCTGCTGGAGGGCGTCGACATCCCGCGGACCGGACGCATCGGACGGGTGGGGACGCTGAACACCCCGACGCTGGTGATCGCCGGCGAGGCGGGCACCTTCACCACGCCGTCCGGCGCGGTGGGCGCGATGCTGCGCGCCTACGACAAGATGTCGGGCGAGGAGCTGGGCGCCGTCCACATGCCGGCCGGGGTGACCGGATCGCCGATGACGTACCTGCACGAGGGGCGGCAGTACATCGTCACGGCGATCGGCGGCGGCGGGTTCCCGGGCGAGCTGATCGCGTTCCGGTTGCCGGCGTCCGAGTAGGGCGTTCTCCGGGCCGGCCGGCCCGCGCGCGGCGCCGCACCGGGCGCCATGTCCCGGGGGCCGCCTACCGCTGCTCTTCGATCCGGTAGAGGTGGCCGTCGGTGCGGATGAACAGCGCGCCGTCCGCGACCGCCATCGACGCGAGCGTGACCCCGTCGAGCCGGTTCCGGGCCAGCACGCGGAACTCGGGGCCGGGAGCCAGCACCGTCGTCACGCCCTCTTCGTTCTGGAAGTAGATCCGGCCGCCGACGAATACCGGCGAGGCGGAGTGGTTGCCGCCCAGCCGTCGCTGCCAGTGAATGTCGCCGGTCAGCGCGTCGACGCAGGTCGCGATGCCGAAGTCCGTCACGACGTACAGCTCGTCGCCGACCAGGATCGGGGAGGGGGTGAGCGGCGCGCCGCGGCGCAGGCGCCAGGCGACGTGCGACCGCGTGACGTCGCCCTCGCCGTCGGCGCGCACCGCGAGCAGGGCGGGCGTCTGGAAGCCGGTCGACAGGTAGACGAGCCCGTGGCCGTAGATGGGCCGCGGCACGTTCGAGAACCCGTTGGGATAGCGCACCCGCCAGATCTCCCGGCCGGTCGCCGGATCGTGCGCCGTGGCGCGGAACGCGCTGACGTTGACGATCTGTTCACGGTCTCCGACGCGAATGAGGAGCGGCGTGGAGTACGCCTGCGACACCGGGCCGCGGCGGGTCGAGCGCCAGCGCTCCGCGCCCGTGCGCGCGTCGACCGCCACGACGTAGGCGGTGTCGTAGCCGTCGATGCTGACCACGAGCCGGCCGTCGTGCAGGATCGGCGAGCCGCCGTTCCCATGCTGCGAGATGTAGGGGAAGCGGGCGCGCCAGAGGACGTCGCCGGCGGTGCTCACCGCGGCCGTTCCCGTCGCGCCGAAGTGGACGTAGACGCTCCGGCCGTCCGGATCGAGAACCGGCGTCGGCGACGCGAAGCTGTTCTTCGGATTGAGGAGCCAGGTCTCGTCGCTGCCGAACACCTCGACGTCGAGGGCGTTGGCGCCGGTCTCGACGTCGTAGGCGAGCAGGCGGAGCGAGCTGCCGTCGGCGGGATCGGTCACGGCGGTCGTCAGCCAGATGCGGCCGTCGGCGATGACCGGCGATGACCAGCCGCGGCCTGCGACCGGCGCCTTCCAGGCGACGTTCTCGGTCTCGCTCCACTCCAGCGGGACCGCCGCGCCGGGAGCGTGCCCCTGGCCCGTCGGCCCGCGGAACTGCGGCCAGTCGGCGTGTGCGATGACGCTGGCGTGCAGGAGGAAGGAGCCGATCGCGGCGGTCGCCGCGGCCAGCCGCCCGACGGTCGAAGCGCCCCTGGTCATGGCCTGCCGAGAAGTGGTGAGCCGCCAGGGACTCGAACCCCGAACCCGCAGATTAAGAGTCTGCTGCTCTACCAGTTGAGCTAGCGGCCCGTTCGAAAGCGGACAATTGAATTATAGCTCACGGCGGCCCGGAGCGGATCGCTCCCGGCGCTCCCCGGCGATGCGCGCCGGTTCCACGGATTCGCGGGGACGCAACCCGAGCCCCGGGGGAGGGACGAACCCGAGGTTTCCCGTTCGCGAAAACTGTCGCCAGGAAAGCCGCTTTCCGGTAGAGTCAGAAGAAGAAAACGCCGGCCCGATCCGTTCCGAGGGAGGGACTCGATGAAGACGACCATCACGGCGATTGCGATGCTCGGTGCGCTCGCGACGATCGGGGCGGGACCGGCTGCCGCGCAGGCGCAGTGGGATTCCCGGGATCTCGCGGGCGGCGGCAAGGAGTTCCAGCTCCGGAACGACGAGGGGGCGGTGATCATCCTCGCGTGCCTGGTCAACGGGCAGGCCGCGGCATTCGGGTTCCCCGAGCCGATCCGGCCGACGGAACGAGCAACCGTGCGCGGCGTTCCCGGGGGGCGGGAGAACGTCGCGGTCACCCCTGTCAACGATCGCGTGCTGCAGATCGCGGGCGGCCGCGGGCTCGACTTCACCTTCGATCTCCTGCGCGAATCCACGCGCATCTCCGTGCGGGCGTCCGGCGAGAGCACCTCCTTCGAGGTCTTCGGCAGCACCTCGATCATCAGCGAGTGCCTGAACCAGGAAGAGGACCGTATCGGAGCTCCCAGGCGTTTCTGAGGGGAAACCATGAAGACTCTCGTCGCGGCGGCGGCGGTGCTCGGCGTCCTCGCGACGGTCGGTGCGGTTCCGGCCGTCGGACAACAGGAGCGGTGGGAAGTGCGCGATCTCGAGGGCGGCGGCAAGGAGTTTCAGCTCCGGAACGACGAGGGGGCGGTGATCATCCTCGCGTGCCGCCTGCACGGGCTCGGCGCCGGATTCGAGTTCGTCGAGCCCCTCGAGCCGACGCAACGGGCGATGGTGCGCGGCATTCCGGGCGCGCGGGAGAACATCGCGGTCGAGCCCGTCAATCCGTATACGGTGCAGATCGCGGGAGGCCGGAGTCTCGATTTCACGCTGGCGATGCTGCGCAGCGCGTCCAGCCTCTACGTGCGGGCCTCCGGCGAGGCGGCGTCGTTCGCGGTGTTCGGCAGCGAAGCGATCGTCAATCAATGTCTGGAACAAATGGAGGATCGGGCGGCGGGCATGAGCCGCGACACGGACATGCCGGCGCTCGTCACGTTCGGGAACGGGAACCCGCAATGACGATGAAGAACACGGTGCCGGCCCTGGTGCTGCTCGGTGCGCTCGCGACGCTCGGCGCGGTTCCGGCCGCCGGACAGGCGCAGTGGAACGAGACCGACGTCGAGGGTGGAAAGGAGTTTCGGCTCTTCACCGCAGCGGGCGACTCGATTCTGCTGCAGTGTCTGACCCGGGGTACCGGGGCGGCCATCCAGCTCGCCCAGCCGGTCGCGTCGGCCCGGCGGGTCACGATGCGCGGCATTCCCGGCGGGCGGCGCAACGTCGCGGTCCGGTGGCAGTCCGGCGGGTATTTCCTCGCCATCGCCAGCGGCCCCGGGCGCGATTTCATGTTTCGGATGCTGCGCAACGCCGCGAGCCTGTCCGTCCGCGTGGGCGACCGGGAACTGTCCTTCGACGTGTTCGGGAGCGACCAGATCGTCAGCCTGTGCCTGCAGCAGCAGGAGGCCGCCCCGCAGGAATAGAAATAGAACGGCGGCGGAGGAGTGAAGTGATCAGGCTGAGGAATCCAGGCGTGCGCAAACCGCCCAGATGACCGCGACGCCGATTGCCAGGGTGACCGCGTGGGGCCACAGGTCCACCAGCGTCAACCCCATCAGGACCGCAGCCACGGGCACGCCGCTCTGCATGGTGATGGGAGTGCCGTCCGCCAGCACCGCCTTGCCGGCCAGGGTCCTGGAGATCACGTAGAAGGCGATGCAGGCGATGGCCATGGTGGCGGCGTGCGGCGCCGTCTCCACCAGCGTCAGCCCGAAGGCGATGGCGGCCGCGAGGCCGGCTCTCTGCCACGTCATGGCCACTCCCTCCCGCGCGATCGTCTTCGTCACCATAGGGGAGATTGGCGCGCCCGACAGGATTCGAACCTGTGGCCTTCGGCTCCGGAGGCCGACGCTCTATCCAGCTGAGCTACGGGCGCCTGTCCCCGCGATTCGCACGCCACCCGGTTCCTGCGCGGCTAGCGGTGTTCGCTTCTGGCGCGCCCGGAGGGATTTGAACCCCCGACCTACGGGTTCGAAGCCCGGCGCTCTATCCAGCTGAGCTACGGGCGCGCGAACCGTCATCTTACCATGCGGCCCGCTATCGCTGGTAGGCGAACGCCGCCTCGAGCCGCGCCGGCTCGGACGTGCGCAGCGCCGCCCAGAGGTCTCCGACCCGCTCGAGCCGCCCGAAGATCGATCGCATCGTGAAGTCGCGCGGCCGGAGTCCCGCCGCGACTCCCTCGTGCACCTCCGTCCAGGCGAGCGGCGTCGACACGCCGGCGAAGGCGCTGGCGCGGGCGCTGTAGGCGCAGGCGAGCGTCTTGCCGTAGATGTTCTGGAGGTAATCGATGTACACGGCGTCCGGCCGCCGCCCCTTGACCAGGCGCTCGACGGTGGCCGCCGCCGGGTGCGCATCCGCCACCACGGTGGCGATGATCTGGCAGAAGATCATGCCCGCCTCGTAGGGGGTGCCGGGAGGGAGCGGAATGAAGATGTGCAGCCCGGCGGCGCCCGACGTCTTGGCGCAGCAGGGCACGCCGAGCCGGTCGAGCTCGTCGTGCAGCCAGCACGCGACGTCCAGCACCCGGTCGAAGGACGCGTCCGGCATCGGGTCGAGGTCGAGCGCGGCCAGATCCGCCGTCTCGATGTCCGGCAGGGTCGAGAACCAGGGATCCTGGGATAGCACGGCGAGCTGCGCCATGTAGAGCAGGGTCTGAAGCCGCCCCCCGACCAGGTACGGCACCACCGAGTCCGGCTCGTCCGGACTCTCGCGGACGGTCGCCGCGCGGAGGCCGTCCGGCAGCGGGTCGGGCGCGCGGTGCTGGTAGAACGACTTGCCGTCCACCCCGTCGGGGAACCGCTTCATGACGAGCGGCCGGTTCTCTACGACCGGCAGCAGATACGGGGCGATGCGCAGGTAGAAACGGAGCAGCTCCCCCTTGGTGACGCCCGGCTCGGGCCAGAACACCTTGTGGAGGTTGCCGGCCGGGAGGCGCGCGCCGTCGCTCAGGACGAGGGTGCCGCGCCGCCGGCTGCGTTCCAGCTCTTCGAGCTGCGCCAGGAGATCGTCGACCGCCGGTTCCGGGTGCATCGGATGCGCCGGTCCTGCAGGCGGCGCGTCCGGCCGCGTTCCCGCCGGCCGGCTCGGCGCGGCGCGGGTCGATCGCCGCGCCGCGCGGCCGGAGGACCGCGGCGCGGGGCGGCGCGCCGTCCGTTCGGGCGCGCGCACGCCGGGAGGAGGCCGGTGGCGACCAGCGCCTGCACCTCGACCGGGAGCCCGTTCGGGCGCACGCGCGCCGGGAGGACGTCTGGCCGGGAGCCGCACGTCCTCCGGCTGTTTGTCGTCCCGCAGGCCGAGATAGACCGGATGACGCAGCACCCCGTCGGGCGTCCAGCGGCTGAACGACGTTTGCGCCACGAGGACCGGCTCGACCCAGCGGCGCTTCTCGGACGGCTTCGGGGGCGCCAGCTCGACGAACGGGGCCCCCTGCGCCGCCAGCGGGGCCAGCAGCCCGGCGATGCGGTCCAGCTCGGCGTCGGTGAACCCGGTTCCCACCTGACCGGCGAAGATGGGCCGCTCGGCTCGTGTGCGCCGGCCGCCCTCCGGGTAGTAGCCGAGAAGCAGGGCGCCGAAGTGCCGGCGCGACCCGCGGGGCGCGGTCCAGCCGCCGACCACGAATTCCTCCGTCAGCGTGAACTTCAGCTTCCGCCAGCCCGGACCGCGGCTGCCGCTGACGTAGCGCCCCTCCGGCTGCTTGACGATGATCCCTTCCCAGTCCTGGTCCCGGCCGCGGGCGGCCAGCTCGGCGCCGTTGCCGACCGTGCTGTCGACCAGGCGCACCGCATGCGAGTCGGCGTCGCGCATCACGCGCTCCAGCCGCCGCCGGCGCTCCGTGAACGGCAGCGGCCGGAGATCCTCGTCCCCGTCGCGCAGCACGTCGAAGACGACGAGCGCCGTCGTGACGCGGCGGACGGCGGCGCGCACCGCGTCACCGGTGATCTGCAGCCGTTCCTGGAGGTGCTCGAACTGCAGCGCCGCGCCTTCGTCGCCGGTCGCCACGATCTCGCCGTCGAGCAGCACCGGCCGCCCGAGCCGGCGCCCGAACGTCGTCAGCGGCTCGACCAGATCCGGGAACTGCCCGGTCTTGTCGCGTCCGAGCCGCGTGAGGATCGCGGCCCGCGCCCCGGTCTCGAGGGCCACGAGTGCGCGGATACCGTCGTACTTCGGTTCGAAGACGAGCTCGGGTCTCGCGAGGAGGCGTGCGTGCGTGCTCGCGGGCGCCGCCACGGCCAGCATCGGCCGCACGTCGCGCGGATCGTCGCGCCAGGTCGTCACCGCCCGCCGTTGTCGCGCCTGCTGCTTCGCCATGGGAAGCTACCAGCATAACGGCGCACGCGCCGCGACCTGGAATGGCCCGGATCGCCCGGAATTGCCCCGGCGGCGGCGCCGCCGGGCGTCCCGCCTTGCCTGGTCGGCGCCGCTCGGGCCCGAATCCGCGGCCGCCATGGAACCCGGCGGCGTCCGGTGCCGATATATTGAACGAGCGGGCGGCGCATGAGGTGGACCCGCGCCGGGCGCCGGGCCGCGCGTTGCGCCGCCGCGTTCGCCCGGGCGCGCGCCGCCGGGGTGTGTGAACCCGACGGAAGGAGCACGACCGATGGCCGCACGTCCGACGTGGAAGGGTTACCTGAAGGTGAGTCTGGTGAACGTGCCGGTGCGGGTGTTTCCCGCGACCAGCGTGACCGGCGCGATCCGGTTCAACCAGTTGCACGCCGAGTGTCAGACGCGGATCCGGCAGAAGAAGTGGTGCCAGGAGTGCGACCGCGAGGTCGACAAGTCGGAGATCGTCAAGGGCTACGAGTTCGAGAAGGGCCGCTACGTGGTCGTGGACGACGAGGACCTCGCCAAGGCGAAGCCCGAGTCCACGCGGATCATCAACCTGCTCCGATTCGCCGACGTCGAGTCGATCGACCCGATCTACGTCGAGCGCCCGTACTACCTGGCGCCGGACGGCAAGGTGGCGGCCGAGGCGTTCGCGGTGCTCCGCGAAGCGCTCGAAGGGAAGGCCGGCATCGGCAAGCTGGCGCTGCTCGGGCGCGAGTATCTGGTCGCCGTGCAGCCGCGCGAGAAGGGCCTGATGATGTTCACGCTGCGGGCGGCGGGCGAGGTGCGCCGGATGTCGGCGATCGAGGAGCTCGAGGACCTGCCGGAGACGGTCAACGACGCCGAGGTGCAGCTTGCCCGGCAGGTGATCGGCACCTTCGCCGGCGACCTCGATCTGTCGGAGTTCACCGACGGGTATCAGGCGGAGCTGCGGCGCATCATCGATGCGAAGGTGGCCGGCGAAGAGGTGGTCGAGGAGGAGGCCGATTCACCCGCCAAGGTGGTCAACCTGATGGAGGCGCTGCGCAGGAGCCTCGACCAGGTCAGCGCGTCGAAGAAGAAGACGGTCAAGGCGCCTGCGAAGCGGGCCGCAAGGACCGCGCGCAAGCGGACGTCGCAAGCGGCGGCGACCGGGGCGGCGGCGGGAGCCGTGGCCCCGCTCCGGAAGCGGAAGCGCGCGTAGCCTCCGGAAGAAATCCGGCCGAGCACGCTTTCGCAAGCGGCTCACGACACTGCAACCGCAGGAGGACTCTCCGCCCTTCGCGGCGGGGGAGGACGTCATGCGAAGCGGACCTCCCGGCCGAGCGCACGCGCCAGGTTGGTGATTGCCCGGCGATGGGTTCGCGCCGAGGCTTCCAGCGTGTTGGACGCGTTATGGGACCCGAGGATCACGTTGTCGAGGGCGATCAGCGGGTTCGACGGGGCCGGAGGTTCTTCTTCCAGGACGTCGAGCGCGGCTCCGGCCAGGTGGCCCGACCGGAGCGCTGCGGCCAGCGCCGGCGTGTCGATCAGCGCGCCGCGGCCGGTGTTGACCACGCAGGCGCCCGGCTTCATCGCCGCGAGGCGGCCGCCGTCCAGCAGGTAGCGGGTCTCGCGGGTGAGCGGGCAGTGCAGCGACACGACGTCGCTCGTCGACAGCAGTTCGTCGAGCGAGACGCACGTCGCCGCGGCCGCCTCCGCCGCGGCGCGGCTTGCCGGCGCCGGATCGGTCCCGACCACGTCCATGCCCGCGACGCGCGCGCGCGCCGCCAGCGCCCGCCCGATACCGCCCAGGCCGATGATCCCCATCCGCCGCCCCCGCGCCGAGCGGCCGGCCGGCTGCGGCCATTCTCCGCGCCGCACACCGCCGTGGATCACGTGCAGGCGGCGCAGCAGCATGATCGTGTAGGCCATCGCCACGTCGGCAACCTCGTCGTCGAAGACGGCCGGGGTGTTGGAGACGACGATACCCCGCGCCGCCGCCGCGCCGCGGTCGATCCCGTCGACGCCGACGCCCCACTTCGAGATCGCCCGCAGCGCGGGCAGCCGGGCGATCGCCGCCGCGGTGAATCGATCGTCACCGGCCACGACGCCGACACATCCTTGCAGCGCCTCGACCAGTGCGTCGCCTTCGAGGTGCTGGCCCGGGATGTCGGGGACCCGGAGATCGAATCCGGCCGCCTCCATTGCGCCCCGCACGTCATCGAGATCCCGGATGAGCTGCCGGCAGGTGACGGCGACCTTCACAGCGTCCCCGCACGCCGAAGGCGGTGGAGGGTTTCGGCCAGGATGAAGTCCGATTCCGTGTCGATGTCTATCGCCTCGATCGGAGCGATTTCAAACAGCAGGGGCCGCGCGCCGAACCGGCGGCCCCGTGCGATCTGCGCGCGCGTGAACACGTACATCCCGGAGTTCTCCTCGAAGAGCGGCGGGAGGTCCTGGGTGCGCAACAACACCTCCGGATCATGGTTGATCGGCCGGCCGCCGGCGTCGTAGAGCCTGGTCTGCAGCCGGGTCACCGACAGCAGCGAGTCGTGGCGGTCGAGGCTTGCGCCCAGGGTGCGCAGACCCGAGGAAATGGTCTCGGACCGCAGCAGCGGACTGGTGGAGTGGGTCTGGAGGTACCACTCGCTGTCGACGACGCCGGCGGCGTGGCGCAGCACTTCGGTCACCGGCACGTCGCCGCCGCACAGGCCCCGCGGGCGGTCGAGCACCCGTACCGACGGAAAGTGCGCGGCGCATTGCTCCGTGACGGTCGTGCTGTCGGTGTCGATGACGATCTGCGTGACCTCCGGACAGGCCAGAAGCGCCAGCACCATATGCTGGAACAACGGCCGGCCGTCGAGAGGGCGATAGTTTTTCCCGGGCACGCGTTCGCTGGTATGACGCATGGGCACGAAGGCGACGACGTTCACGAGGGCTCTTCCTTCAGGGTTGCCTTCGTGTCCTTCGTGCTCCGCGATCCGGGAAAGGTCCGTCCCGGAGGGCGCTCGAAGCCTTCGGGGTAATAGAATCGACGCTTCAGCGCCATCGACGGTTCGCCGACCTGACGGAACCCCAACCAGGTTCCCCGGAACTGCGCGGCGCGGAATCCGGGGATCGCCCACAGGTTCGCCAGCAGGCGGCGTTGCCGCAGGGCGGCGAGGTAGTCACGTACCGTGTTGGCTGCGAAGAGAGCGACGGCCTCCGGCGCGTACATCCGGTGGTGGCTGAAGATTCGTTTGTGGGCGATTGCCTCCCGCCGGTAGCGGTTTACCCTTTGCGCGAACGTCTCCTCGTGCACGTGGACGACCGGCGCGTCCGCTTCGTACCAGATTCGATGGCCGTCCTGTCGGGCCCGGAGCGCCCACTCGACGTCTTCGAGTCCGGGCAGCGCTTCGTCGTAACGGCGGGTTCGCCACACCGACGCCCGCACCGCGCAGTTGGCGTTGTTGCAGAACGGATGATCCTGATCCGGATCGGACGTGGCCGGAAACCAGTGCCGCATCACTTCCAGCTCGGAGAAGCTGGTGCGTTCGTCACCGATCTGGCGGCCGTAGACGAGCGCGACGTCGTCGAACGCCTCCAGCGGCGCCACCAGCCGCTGCAGCCAGTGCTCGCAGGCCGGATAGGTATGGGCGCTTGCGAAGACGAACAGATCGCCCGACGCCTCGGCGCAACCGGTATTGAGCGCCCGCCCGAACGTGAACGTCGAGGGCGCGATCCTGACGATGCGTGCTCCGGCCCGTTCGCCGATCGCCACCGAGGCGTCGGTCGACCCCGAATCGACGAGGACGACTTCCTCTGGCTGGCGTATCTGACGGGCGATGCCGTCGAACAGCGTCGGGAGATGGGCGGCTTCGTTCAGGGCGCGGATTATGATGGAGACGGTCGCCACGGCAGACACTAATCTAACCCGGGTGTCGATCGCGTTCCAGACCCGGTTGACCTCGCCGACCGCGCAGCCGGGCACGGTTGCATGCCGGTCCGGCTGCCGGATCCCCCGGCGGCGGTTCGGACATGCCTGAGCAGGAAGGAGCCGGACGAACCGAGAACGACCGCGTGGAGCTCGTGCGGCTGCGGGTTCCAGTCCTGCTGCCGGCGTATGCGCAGCGAGAACCCGGCGAAGAGCAGGTCCAGGTTGGGCAGGCTGGACGGGCGTTGCAGATCGGGACGGGCGCGTCCCGTTCGGGTCGCGCCGAGCAGCTCCGCGCCGTGGAAGACGAGCACCTGCAGGACTTCGCCGGCCGCCGCGGGGTCCGACGCCCAGCCGCGCACCTCGAACACGTTCCCGCCGCGACGCGCCACCCGGTCGATGAAGCCGGCTGCGCACCCGTCGAGCCGGTCCCCATAGTCGCCTGCGCACCCGTCGAGAACGATCTCCTCCGCGCGATGCCGGCGGACCTCGCCGCGTTCGACGTCGAGCAGCGTGTGCTCCGGCACGTAGCGACTGTCGGCGAGGTGTATCCGCGCGCGATTCCCCGCCGCGACAAGCAGGCCGATCAGCAGCACGGACAGGATCAGGAGTCTCTCGCCGCGCCGCGACAAGCCGGGCAACGCCGTCGCCGGCGCGGAGCGGTCGCGATCGCGCATGGTTCCGGCCGCGAGCCCGGCCGCAAGGAAGAGCTGCGCGGCGTTCTGTTCGGTCCAGGCCACGCGGTCGACGCCGTGGACAAGGAGAACGGCAGCCAGCAGCGTAACCCGGGCGGCTGCGCCGACGTCCCACCGCCGCACGGGAAAGACGTTGACGAGCAGACTCGCGACGAAACCGGTGGCGAGGAGCACTCCGAACGCTCCGAGCTCGCCCCACACGTGCAGGGCGAAGTTGTGCGGGAAGAGGGTCCTGTCCTCGAACAGGTACCGCTGAAGGCTCGCTGGATACGCCCTTGCTCCGAAGAGTTCGTGGAACGGGAGCCCCGGCAACTCCCGGAAGGCGCCGAGCCCGAGGCCGGTCCAGGGCTGTCGTTCGATCATCTCGGCCCAGTACTCGTAACGAGCGAGCCGCAGCACGAAGCGATGCGGATCACGGAGTCCCTCGAAGACGTCCGGATGGCTCGTGAACCATGACCAGGCGGCTTCCGCTGCGACCGGGGCGCCCAGGAAAACCACGAGGAGCGCGGCCAGCGAGAATCCGCGCATGAAACGAGGGGCCGAGAGTACCGCGAGGAACACACAGATGCCGGCGACGAAGGTCAGCCGGGTCATCCACGAATATCCCGTGGCGATGGCGAGTCCGGCGATGGCCATGAAGCCTGCTGCGGCGAGCCAGTCTCGTCGTGTCGCGGGCCGGAGAGCCGCCAGGGCGATCCAGGTCAGAAACAGAATCCAGGTTTCGCTTGCCTTCTGACTCCTCCGATAGGGGGGCTGCGACCTGTCGGTGGGGATCTCGATCCACATCCCCTCCGATTCCGACTCCGAGTCCACGGAGCTTGGCGTGGCCCGGTATGGAGTCATCTCGAGATTCAATCCCGGCTCCGAGTTCACGAAGCCCGCCACGCCTGGCCGCACGCCGATTCCGATATTGTCCAGCAGGCTGGCCAGGGACAGCACGATGCAGATTCCGCAGAGGATCCGTGCGCGGATCGCCGCCTGGCTCGAGGCGAGCAGGATGGGCGTCCCGAGCACTGCGACGAGCAGGAAAGCCTCCGTGTACCGCCACGACGCAAAGAAGGACGGGTTGGACGCGCCGGCCAGCACGATATGGAGGAGCAACGCCCCGAACCAGTACGACCACGGACCGAGACGCGGCCGGCGGCCGGCGACCGCGACCGCCGCGAGTCCGAGCGCCGACAGAACGGGGGAGAGCAGGAGCGTCAGTTGCCACGGTGTTGCATGCTGGAAGAAGAATATCCAGATCGAAAACCACGTCAGGATCGCGACGGAGACCCAGCGAAGCAGTGCGGCGCGGTGCTTCACGGTCACCGCCAACCTCCCCCGGTAGGCCCGATCTGCCGGACACCCCACTTGGTCATGAATTTCTGCCGATCGAGCTCACGGTCGGCGGCCCGCATCGTCGGACCCGTGTAACCTCCGGCGTCGTGCTCGAAGACGGCGCGATGGGTCGCGAAGACCTGGATTCCCTCGCGCTTGCACTGCATGCCGAAATCGTAGAGGTCGAAAAAGAAATCGAACCTCGGATCGAAGTTCACCCTCCTGAACGCCGGAGTCCGCACCAGCATGTTCGGATTCGTGATGTCCGCTGCGATCATGTCGATACCCAACCGATCGAGATCCTGCGGGTGCGTGAAGGTCTTGTGCACCGTCAGTTCGCCGCCGATTCGGCCGAAGTTGATGTGTTGGGCGACGTTCCAACACTTTCCGTCGTGACATAGCGCGCCGCCGAGGATCTGGACGGCGGAATGTCGCGTCATCAACCGCAGCATCTCGGCGACCGCGCCGTTCCGGGCATACTGATCGTCATCCGTGTAGAGGGTGAAGTCGGTCTCGACCCGCCGGGCGAGCTCGAAGCGTGCTTCGGCCGGACCGGTAAGGCGTTCGGATTCCACCACCGAGACGATGGCAAACTCCGCGGCGAGCGCACGATTCTTCTCGCAGGGGGCGCTGTCCCAGACGAGCACTCTCTCGATGACGTCGTCGACGAGGAGGCGTTCTATGCATTCGCGCAACTTGTCGGGTCTGCCGCACGTCGGGACCGCCGCGGTCACTCCCTGGCCGGGACGTCTTCGCCGCCCGAACATCATCCGACCATGCTCGCCGGTTCGCGGGCGGCGAGCAAACGACGGTAGGCCGCATCCGCGGCCTCGATCTCGGCGGCACACGGAAGCCACGCCCGATCCGGACCGTCCGGGTCCCGGCGCGACCGCGTTTTGCCCAGGAACCCCGACCGTTGCCGGCGCCTCGACCGCTCGGTCACCGCCGCAGCGTGCACGAGCCACGCCTTTACCGCCGCGTCGTTCCAGGATGGATCGAGTCGCCGGCACAGCGTGTTCATCACGGCGCCGTCCGGCAGGGTCTCGTACTCGACGATGGTCCCTCCGACCAGGGCGTGCAACGCCGCCAGCACGTCGAGGGATTTCGCGATGAACCGAGGCACCTCCGCGACCGGCAACCTTCCGTACCACTTCCGGTCGCGCGTCTTGAACTCGGCCATCGACCACATGGTGTCGAGCGGACTGCGCACGCCGTAGACGACCTCGACGTCCACGCCGCGCTTCCGGAGGCTCATGATCCGCGCACCGAGCCCGGCGGCGTCGAACTCGACGAATTGGGGGTGCGTCTTCTCCAGAGTCCAACGGTCGGCTTCGTCGACGTCCCGCACGTCCGGGACCCCGGCGCGCGGAAACGTGGGAATCGCCGCTGCCAGACCCGGCGCCACTTCGATGGGCGTCGACGCGCCATCGACGTGATGGAACGCACCGGGATACCGCCATCCGTCCATGAGCAGCAGTTCACTCCATACCCGCACCGTCGGCTCCACCCGCACGGCCGGGTGTGTGCGCAGCATGTCGAACAGCCACGTACTCCCCGATCGCTGCGTCGTGCACAGCAACAGGACCCGCCGAACGGGAAGATCCCGATCCGCGAGATGCACGTCCACCAGCGATCTGCGGCTTCGCTCGGCCGCCAGGGCCGCGTTCAGCGCCTTCTCCGCCCGGCTTCGCTCGGCCGCCAGGGCCTTGCTCAGCGCCTTCTCCGCCCGGCCCCGCTCGGCCGCCAGCGCCTCTGCGAACTTTCGCGACTCGGCCCGTTGCGCAGCCAGTTCGCCGCGGGTCCGGTCGAGCCGCCACCGCCACAGAATGGACTCCTTCGCGATGACCAGACCGACCACGGCCAGCCCCGCAGCGGCGAACCAGACGCTCCGGATGACGTCGGTGAACCCTGCGCCGACAAGAGCCAGCCCCGCAGCGAGCAGCCAGGCGGTCGGGCTGACCGGCCACCTCCGGGCATGTTCGCTGGCCATCAGGCGCGCGAGCGGATTCGACGCCCGGCCCGCAGTCGATTCGGTGGTCATGGACGGCGACGGGTTCACTGCCCTGGAACCTGGTTCGCGAGCCGCAGGCGCATGTGCTGCGTGAATCTCCCTCAACACCTCCGCTGCTTTCTCGTACGGGATGAAATTATCGGAAAAATCGCAGTGCTCGGCCAGGAACCTGCTTCTTCTATCGACGACGCTGCCCTCCCGGGCCAATTCGAACTTCAGCGAGCCCGCCAGACTCGAAACGTCGGTGCTTACGCTATAGGCGCCCAGCGGATCACGAAACTTGTCCACCCTTTCGACATCGGGGTTGTGGTAGACGACGGCACGCCCCAGCGCCAGCGCTTCGATGATGCAGGAGCTGAAACGGCTGATTAGAACCGCGTTCTCGGTCATCGACTCGTGGAAGCTCCTCGGGTCCAGCGGATGGCCGGCCAGATCGCCCTTGTCGGCCGGATGCCGAGAGATGACGTACTCGATTCCGGCCACTCGACACCCTTCTATCGCCGAGGTGAGCCAGCGGTCCCGTTCGTGGGTCAGAACGTTGTAGGTGAAGTTGACGTTGATTACGGCGCGCATCCGGCTGGGAGCCTGACGGGGCCGCAGCAGATCGTCCGCAATCCGTGGAAACCCGACAACCCGGAACCTGTCGCCAAGCGCATCGAAAAACCGGCGATCGTTCTCTCCGGCGCCAAGCACCCACTCGACGGTTCGGTAGGCATTGCGCCGTTTTCCGGTGTCGACGTCGTCGAAGTCGTTGACTCCTTCGACGAAGCCGATGGTGCTGATCCCCATCTCCTTCGCGTCCAGGACGAGCGGATGAGTGGACTGCCGGTCCCAGTCGTTGAACACGACCAGGTTCCTGAAGCCATGGCCGGCGGCGATGAAGGCGGAAACGTCGCGGCAGTGCCGTTCCTCGAGTCGAGCTACGGCTCCCTGCAACCCCTCGTCGCGGAGTACTTTCGTGAAGTCGAGGAAGCATACGCTCAGACCGCCCCGCCGGACACGCTCGGCAACCGGAAACGCCGTCATCATGTGATAGTGGTTGTGCGGTGCGAAAGCGAAGTCGAAGACGGTTCCCGGTGTTCCGTTCGGATCGAGATTCGCCAGGCGGGCGCGCAGCGCGCGATTCGCCTGGCGCAGGTTCCGAAACGTGTCATGCCCGGCGGCCGCCAGGGGCCCGGGGGCAGGCTGGCCGCGGCGTTCCCGGAACAGCGTCATGACCCCCCGCCCGAGGCCTTCGCCTTTTCCTGCAGGCAGGCGAAGAAGCGGTCCATCGTCATCTTCGAGACGCCGCCCAGCAGCCGCTGGCCGACGCGGGCGATGGTGCCGCCGACCTGCGCGTTCCCGGTCACCGCGACGCTCGTCCGCGCCCCGCCGTCGGTCTCCGTCAGCGCGATGTTGGCCGAGCCGTTCACGAAACCCGGTTTGCCCTTGCCCTCGACGGCGAGCGTATAGCCCGCCGGCTCGTCCTTGTCGGTCATGCGGACGGTGCCCTGGTAGCGCCCGGTGACGGCGGCGATACCGATGGTCAGCGTGGCGCGCCAGGTGTCGTCACCCGTGGGCGCCATCGACTCGCAGCCGGGCAGGCAGCCGGCGATGACCTCGGGATCGACCAGCAGATCCCAGACCCGCTGCCGCGGTGCGTCGAACTTGTAGTGGGCCGAAACTTCCATGTCATTGAGCATACAAGACGACGGGATCGAACTTCGGCTCGGCCTCGGCGACGTGTAGATGGTCGAAACTTCCATGTCACGAGCGTACCGCGCGAAGCCGGGAGTCCGCGGCGACCGGAGGCGCCGACTACGCCGGCGCCCGGTTCGGAGCGGACGTGACCGGCGCCTGACGCCGGGCCGGACGGTGCGCCGGCAGGTTGTTCAGGTGGCGGGCCAGCGCCTCGAGGCTGGCGAGGTTGTGGACCGGGAGAAAGTCGTCTATTGCCGGCAGAGCGGCCTGCATGCCGCGCGTCAGGGGCACGTAATCCGGGGATCCGAGCAGCGGGTTCAGCCAGATCAGGCGCCGGCACGAGCGCTGGAGTCGTGCGATCTCCGCCCGCAGCCGCACCGGCTCTCCGCGGTCCCAGCCGTCCGAGATCAGCAGCACGACCGGTCCCTGGCCGCGGACCCGCCGCGCCCACTCGACGTTGAACGTCCGCAGCGCGTCGCCGATCCGCGTGCCGCCGCCGAAGTCGGCGATCGTGCGCGGGAGGCCGGGCACCGCGACCTCGGCCTTGCGCGTGACGAGCTGCCGGGTGATGCGCGTCAACCGTGTCGCGAAGACGAACGACTCGACCCGGCCCAGCCTCCCGCCGCCGGTCAGCGCGTGCACGAAGTGGAGCAGCATCCGGCTGTAGCGTTCCATCGAGCCGCTGACGTCGCACAGCAGGATCAGCGGGCGCCGTTTCGTCTTCCGCCGCCGTTCCGGCAGGTCGACCAGCTCGCCGCCGTAGCGCATGTTGGCGCGCACCGCCCGGCGCAGGTCCGGCGCCGGTCCCCGGCCGGCCGTCCAGCGCCTGGACGTACGCTCGCCCGGATCCCAGTCCAGGTCCGCCAGCATCCGCTCGGCCGCGGCCAGTTCGTCCTCGGTGAAGTGCTCGAAGTCCTTGGCGTAGAGCGACTCGCGATCGCTGTAGCTGAGCACCGCCATCCGTTCCACCTGATAGCCGGCCCGCCGCTCTCCGCCTTCGTCTTCGGCATTCGATTCCGGCGCCTCCGATTCGTACTCCGGCGCCCCCGAGCGCCGCTTCTCGCCCATCGCGCTCAGGTCCTTCTCGGTCCAGTCGCCGTGCGGGCGCCGCCAGAACACGCGGAACGCCTCGTCGAACACCGCGAGGTCTTCCGCGCGGTGGATGAGCAGGCTGCGCAGCGTGTGGTAGAAGTCGGCCCGCCGTCCGACGTCGACGTGGGCGAGCGCCGCCGCCGCCTCGCGCGCGCGGCCGGCCTGCACGTCGAGCCCCAGGCGGTGGAGCAGCCGGGTGAAGTGGAGCAGGTTGTGGAGGAGGAAGGACACGGCTCGGTCGATGGTCAGCCGCGGGCGGGCCTGTCCGCCCCGGCCGTCCGGGCCCCCGGCGTCTTCGCCCGGTTCAGCATCTGCTGAATCCGCTCGCCGCGGACGTTCTGCAGGTCCTCCTGCGTCTTGAGGACGATGCCGAGCGTGCGCTCGATGGTCGCCGCGTCGAGCTCCTGACGGTGGAGGGCGACGAGCGCCGCCACCCAGTCGAGCGTCTCCGACACGCCGGTCACCTTGTAGAGGTCGGCCTGCCGCAGCTCCTGCACGAACCCCGTCACCTGCTCGGCGAGCACGGCCGGGGCCTCGGGCACCTTGGTGGTGATGATCCGCAGCTCCTTCTCGAAGCCGGGGTAGTCGATCCAGGCGTAGACGCAGCGCCGCTTCAGTGCGTCGTGCAGCTCGCGGGTGCGGTTGGAGGTGATGACGACGACGGGGGGCGCCGCCGCCTTGATGGTGCCGAGCTCCGGGATCGTGATCTGGAAGTCGGAGAGCAGCTCCAGCAGGTAGCCTTCGAACTCCTCGTCGGCGCGGTCGAGCTCGTCGATGAGCAGCACCGGCGGCCGTTCCCGGCCGTTCCGCAACGCCTGGAGGAGTGGTCGCTCAATGAGGAACTCGGGACCGAACAGCTCGCGCGCGCGCTCGCGGCGGTCACGCGCCTGGTCGCCGGCCGCCTCGCCGAGCCGGATCTCGATCAACTGCCGCGCGTAGTTCCATTCGTAGACGGCGTGGGTGACGTCGAGTCCCTCGTAGCACTGGAGGCGGATCAGGTCTGCGCCGAGCGCGGCCGAAAGGACCTTGGCGACCTCGGTCTTGCCTACCCCCGCCTCGCCTTCGAGCAACAGCGGGCGGCGCAGTTTCAGCGCCAGGTAGATGGCCGTCGCGAGGCCGTCGTCGGCGATGTACAGGTGTTCCGCGAGGAGCCGTCCGAGGTCGTCGATGGATGCGGGCGTCGATGGGGGCATGGTCAATCTACCGACTGTGATGATATCAAATCAGAGGCGGCTGATATATCATTCCACGAGGGCTGCAGGAAGGGACTGCCATGCGGAAAACGAGTGTCGACGTCGATGACCGCCTGCTCGAGCAGGTGCGGGACGTGCTCGGCACGTCGTCGATCAAGGAGACGATAGACCGCGCGCTGCGTGAAGTCGTGCGTGCCGAGGCGCGACGCCGCGAGATCAGGGCGCTCGCCGCCATGGACGGGCTCGATCTGGCCGATGAGCAGGTGATGGCGAAGGCGTGGCGATCCTGACCGCCGCCGCCATCCCGACGCATGCCCTGTCTGATCGACAAGAGCGCGCTGGCTCGGATGGAGCACCCGCGCGTTCAGGCGCGGCTCGCGCCCGTCATTGCAGCGGGTGAGGCGGCGACATGCGCGATCATCGAGCTTGAGGTCCTGTACTCGACGCGCAATCGGGACGAGCATGCGCGTACTCGTGCCCGTCGGGAACTCGCCTATAGCAACGTCGAATTGACGAACGCGATCTTCGAACGGGCCGTCGAAGTTCAGGGACTGCTGGCCGCGCGGGGGTGGCATCGCCTGCCGATACCGGACCTGATCATCGCGGCGGCGGCCGAGGCGGCCCGCATGACGGTGTTGCACTACGACGCGGACTTCGACACCATCGCGGCCGTCACCCGCCAGGAGATGGAGTGGGTCGCGCCGAAGGGTTCGCTGTGATGCGCGCCCTGAATCCGGGATCCGTCCGACCTGAGCCGCGCGACCGCGCGCCTACCCGGCCCGCCCCGCCGCCGCCGCCAGCGCGCGCTGGACGTACACCGGCGCGACCGCCTTGCGGTAGTCGGCCGCCGCGAAGACGTCGCCGAGCAGGTCGTCGCTGTCGAGATCGCCCGACACCGCGGCGGCCGCGGCGGCGAACGCCTCGTCCGACGGGGGCTGGTCCCGCAGCGCCGCCTCGACCGCCCCGCAGCGCACCGGCTTCGGCACGAGCCCGCCGATGGCGACGGAGACGTCCGTGCAGACGGTCTCTTTGGTCTCGCCCTTGAACTTGGACATCCAGCCCCCGCCGCGGGTGCCGTTGCCGATGCAGGCGGCCACGCCGATGACGGCGTAGCGCGAGGCGGGATGCGAGAACTTGACGTAGGCGGTGCCGCGGCCCGCGGCCGAGGGGACCCGGATCGAGGTGAGCAGGTCGTTCTCGCCGAGCGACGTCGTCATGACGCCGGTGAAGAAGTCGCCGGCGGTGACCGAGCGCTCGCCGTCCCTGCCCGCCACCGTCAGCGCGGCGCCGAGCGCCGCGAGCACCGTCGGAAGATCCGACGCGGGGTCGGCGTGCGCGAGGTTGCCCCCGATGGTGCCGCGGTTGCGCACCGCCGGGTCGCCGATCTGGCTCGCCGCCTCGGCGAGCGCCGCCGCGTGCTCCTTGACCGCGTCCGACGCGGCGATCTCCGCGTGGGTGGTCAGCGCGCCGATGCGCAGCCCGTCGCGGTCGGTGGAGATGCCGCGCAACTCCGCGATGCGTCCGATGTCCACCACCGCGGCCGGCGCCGCCAAGCGCAGCTTGAGCAGCGGAATCAGGCTGTGGCCGCCCGCGAGGAGCTTCGCGCCGGGGTGCGCGGCGAGCAGTCGGCCTGCCTCGGCGACCGAGCCCGCCCGGTAGTACTCGAAATCGGCAGCGAACATGGCTCAGCTCCCCTTCGCTTCCTGGATGGCGCGCCACACCCGCTCGGGCGTGAACGGCATGTCCACGCGCTTGACGCCGAGCGGCTTCAGCGCATCCATCACCGCGTTGTAGACGGCGGCCGTCGATGCGATCGTGCCCGCCTCGCCGATCCCCTTCACTCCCAGCGGGTGGTGGGGGGATCGCGTCACGGTCGAAATGACGTCGAGATCCGGCAGGCGGTCGGCCCGCGGCAGCGCGTAGTCGAGCATCGATCCGGTGACGAGCTGTCCGCTTTCGTCGTAGGCGGCGCCTTCCCACAGCGCCTGGCCGACGCCCTGCACGATGCCCCCGTGCACCTGTCCCTCGACGATGGTGGGGTTGATCTGCGGCCCGCAGTCGTCGAGCGCCGTGTAGCCGGTCAGCTCGACGTGCCCGGTGTTCGCATCGACCTCGACCACCGCGAGATGCGCGCCGTAGGGGAAGACGAAGTTCGGCGGATCGTAGAACGTCGACGCCTCGAGGCCGGCCTCCATGCCCTCCGGCAGGTTCCAGGCGACGTTCGCCATCAGGGCGACGTCCTGGATCGTCTTCGCCTTGTCGGGGGACCCCTTGACGAAGAACTTGCCGTCCTCGTAGTCCATGTCCTCGACCGACGCCTCCAGCAGATGCGCGGCCAGCACCTTCGCCTTGTCGCGGATCTTGCGCACGGCCAGGGCCAGCGCCGCGCCGCCCACCGCGGTGGTCCGGCTGCCGTAGGTGCCCCAGCCCATCGGGGTGGAGTCGGTGTCGCCGTGGAAGATCTTCACGTCGCCGGCATCGACGCCGATCTCGCTCGCGACGATCTGCGCGAAGGTCGTCTCCTCGCCCTGCCCGTGCGGCGAGGCCCCGATGAAGACGTGCACTTTGCCGGTCGGGTGGAAGCGGACGATGGCGCTCTCCCAGAGGCCGCCCTGGAAGCCGATGGCCCCGGCCACCTGCGACGGTCCGAGGCCGCAGATCTCGACGTAGGACGACAGGCCCAGGCCCAGGTGCTTCCCGTTGGACGCACCTGCCTTCTGCTTCTCGCGCAGCGCCCGGTAACCGGTGTGCTCCAGCAGCTTCTCCAGCGCGCCGGGGTAGTCGCCGCTGTCGTAGTTCAGCGTGGTGACGACCTCGTGGCCGTCGTCGAACTTCGGGATGAAGTTCTTCCGGCGCACGTCGGCCGGATCCATCTCCAGCCGGTCGGCCAGCATGTCGATCAGCCGCTCGAGCATGAACGTCGCTTCCGGCCGGCCGGCGCCGCGGTACGCCTCCACCGGGACGCCGTTGGTGTAGACGCCGTAGACGTCCTCCTTCAGGGCCGGGATCGTGTAGCAGCCCGACAGCATCAGGCCGTGCAGGATGGTCGGGATGCCGGGCGCGGCGGTCGACAGGTACGCTCCCATGCCGGCGTGGACGGTGCAGCGCAGCCCGGTGATCCTGCCGTCCTTCGTGGCCGCGAGCTCGACGTCCTGGACGTGATCGCGGCCGTGCGTCGTCGCCTGGTAGTTCTCGCTGCGGGTCTCGGTCCACTTGACCGGCCGGCCGAGCGTCTTCGAGCAGAACACCGTGACGAAGTCGGCGGGGTAGGCGGCGATCTTGCTGCCGAAGCCGCCGCCGACCTCCGGCGCGATGACGCGCAGCCTGTCCTCCGGCACCCCGGTGACGACCGAGCAGAGGAAGCGGACGATGTGCGGATTCTGGGTCGTGTTCCAGAGCGTCAGCTCGCCCGTCGCCCGGTTGTACTGGGCGACCGCCCCGCGCGTCTCCATCGCGTTCGGAATCAGGCGCTGCTGGAGGATCCGCTCCTTGATGATGACGCCGTTCGCTTCCGCCTCGGCGAACGCCGCGTCGACGTCGCCGCCGCCGGCGACCACCCAGTGGAACGCCTGGTTCCCGCTGATGTCGTCCCCGTTGACGTCCTTGGCGTGAAGCTGCGGCGCGTCCGCCCCGGCCGCCTTCTCCGGATCGGTCACGGTCGGGAGCGGATCGTAGTGGACCTCGATGAGATCGAGCGCGTCGTAGGCCTGGTGCGGGGTTTCGGCCACGACCGCCGCCACGATGTCGCCCGTGTAGCGGACAACGTCCTTCGCGATGCACGGATAGGGAGCGACCCTGAGCTCCGAGTCGGGAAGCAGCCACGCGCAGGGCATCGGCTGCAGGGCGCCCTCGATGTCGGCGCCGGTGTAGACGGCGACGACGCCCGGGGCGACCCTGGCCTTCTCGGTGTCGATGCGCGTGATCCGGGCGTGCGCGTGGCTGCTGCGCAGCATGGCCGCGTGCGCCATGCCGGGGAGCCTGATGTCGTCGGTGTAGGTGGCGCTGCCGGTGATCAGCCGCGGGTCTTCACGGCGACGGATTCCGGAGCCGAAGATTCTGCTGCTCATGGCTGTCTCTCCCGCCACTGGTCCGCCGCCATCGCTGCGGCCGCGTCATGCACGGCGCGCACGATGTTCTGGTAGCCGGTGCACCGGCAGATGTTGCCCTCGAGCCCGTGTCGGATCTCGTCGTCGCTCGGCGACGCGTTCGTCCGCAGCAGCTCGTGCGAGGCGAGGAGCATGCCGGGGGTGCAGAAGCCGCACTGCAGGCCGTGCTTGTTCCAGAAGCTCTCCTGGAGCGGATGCAGCTTCTCGCCGTCGGCCAGCCCTTCGACCGTCGTGACGCCGGCGCCGTCGGCCTGCACCGCCAGCGTGGTGCACGACTTGGCGGACACGCCGTCCAGCAGCACCGTGCACGAGCCGCACTGGCTCGTGTCGCAGCCGACCTTCGTGCCGGTCAGCTCGGCGAGGTCGCGGATGAAGTGGACCAGCAGCAGCCGGGGCTCGACCTCGCGTTCGATGAGGCGGCCGTTGACCGTGATGCGGACGGGGACTTTCACACGTCACCTCCCAGGCAGGGAGCGGCATTATAGCGCCCGCGACGGATGCGCGCTACTGGTGAGCTCGCGGACGGGCCGGCGCGGAGCCCGGGCCGGAGATCGGAGCGGCTACGCATCACCGCCGTCGTAGCGCTCGGCCAGGGCGTGCTTCTCGTCGACGCCGATCAGGTCGTTGAACCGCTCGAAGGCGATGAACCGATCCTCGGCGCCCGCCGTCGTCCCCTCGGCCCGCAGGCGCCCGTAAACCGTCTCCAGGGCCCTGGCCGCCGCGTACAGACCGGACACCGGATAGAGGACGAGCTGGAACCCGAGCGCGGCCAGTTCCTCGCGCGGGAGCACCGGCGTACGTCCCTGTTCGACCATGTTCGCCACGGTCGGCTTCGGCGCCCGCCGGCCCACCGCGGCCAGCTCCTCGCGGGTGCGCGGCGCCTCCACGAAAGTGGCGTCGGCTCCTGCGGCGCGGGCTTCCTCCGCGCGCGCCAGCGCCTCGTCGATGCCGCCGTCGGCGATCGCGTCGGTGCGGGCGACGAGGAAGAAGTCCGCGCCGCCCTTCGTGTCCACCGCGGCGCGGATCTTGCCGAGGTAATCGCTGCGCGGGACGACCCGCTTGCCGCGCATGTGACCGCAGCGCTTCGGCCACACCTGATCCTCGATGAAGCAGCCCGCGGCCCCCGCCGCGATCAGCTCGCGCACGGTGCGGACGACGTTCAGCGCATTGCCGTAGCCGGTGTCGGCGTCGACGAGGATGGGAATGTCGACGCTGCCGCAGATGCGCCGCGCCCGATCGATCACCTCGCTCTGGGTCAGCAGGCCGACGTCCGGCTCGCCGATGCAGGTGGCCGAGACCGCGTACCCCGACACGAACGCGAGCTCGAAGCCGGCCCGCTCGGCCAGCTTCGCCGACAGGGTGTCGTAGACGCCGGGGAACACCAGGCTGCCCGCGTGGGCGAGGACGGAGTGCACCCGCGTCGCCATCGATGTTGCCGTGTCTACCTCGGGAACGCGGGCGGCGACCTCGCCGGCAGCAGCGCCGGCGCGAACGCCGCGAGGTTCCCGGCGATTTCCGGATTCGGCGTCAGGCCGAGCAGGTGGGCGACGAGCGGATAGACATCGACCGCATCGACTGTCGGCAGCGTGACGCCCGCCGCGATTCCCGGACCGGCCGCGAGGAAGATGCCGTGCATTTCCGGCAGGGTCGGATCCCAGCCGTGCGTGCCGGCGGGCGGCCTGTCGTCGGCGTCGAACTGCACCACGCCCGTGCCGGCCGGCATCACCAGCAGGTCGCCGAAACGCGCATTGCCGCGTGCGTGCAGATGCGCCGGGAGCTCTTCCCGCAGATACGCCCGCGCGTGGACGAGCCGCGCGTCGAGCCGGTCGCGCAGGGCGCGGGCGCGCTCCGGATCGCCGACGTGCAGGCTGACCGCGGGACCGGCCGCCACGAGTCGCACGCCGGTCAGGTCCGTCACTTCCGGGAGCACGGTCGTCCGGTCCGGGTCCGGCGCGGCCATCCCGTGATCGGAGACCACGACCAGGGCGACGCGGTCCGCGTGCGGCAGCGCGGCGACGCCGTCCAGCAGCCGTCCCAGCAGGCGGTCGGCGCTCTCGACGCTCCGCCGCATGTCCGGATGGTCGGGGCCGAGCCGGTGGCCGGCGCTGTCGACCAGCGAGAAGTAGAGCGTGACGAGGTGCGGACGTTCCCTGGGCGGCAGCGCCAACCACGTCAGGACCTGTTCGACCCGCTCGGGGTTCGGGACGCGGCCGTCGTACGGGCGCCAGCGGCTCGGGCGAACGCCGCCGATGTCGGCTTCCGTGCCCGGGAAGAAGAACGCCGCCGCGACCATCCCCTGGGTTTCCGCGGTGACCCAGATCGGCTCGCCGCCCCACCACGAGCCGTCCCGCGGGTCGCCGCGTCGGCGGTAGTCGAACTCGGCCCCTCGCGCCGGATCGAAGAACCGGTTGCCGACGATCCCGTGCTCTTCCGGATGGAGGCCGGTGGCGATGGAGTAGTGCGCCGGGAACGTCAATGAAGGGAAGACGCTGACCAGGCCGGCGGCGCGCATTCCGCGGGCCGCGAGACGGTCGAAGTGCGGCGTGTCGAAGCGGGTCAGGTAGACGGGGCGAAAGCCGTCGAACGAAACGAGGACGACGAACGGCCGGGATTCTGCCGCGGGCTGGTTGATCCCGCCGGTGCCGGTCGCCTGCGCCGGCCGCGCGCGCTCGGCGCTCGCCACGGCGCCGCACGCGGTGATCCAGGCGGCGGCGATGAAAAGCCGCGCCGCCTGCAGCAGGCCCCACCGAACGGAGCGCCACATGGCGCCGAGCCGGTGGAGGCGTTCCGCGGGCACGGCGCGACACGCGTCGGCGCACCGGCAGACCGCCGGCCGGAACGCACGCGCGAGACGGTGATCGGATATGGGGTGAGTGACGGGACTCGAACCCGCGACATCCGGAGCCACAGTCCGGCGCTCTACCGACTGAGCTACACTCACCACGTGTTCGGATCCCGGTGATCCTACCACGCGCTCCACCGCCGGTTCACGGCGCGCCACGGTGCGCCGCCGCCTGCGGCGTCCCGTGCGTAACGGCGCTCGTGGCCGCCACGGGCGAACATCCGCGGGCGAACATCTACAATAGCGGCATGCCGAAGTCGGGCGACTCCGGGAGCGGGCACGGCCGGCCCACGGCCAGGGTCGGTGACGACGCCGTCGCCGCGGCGCGCGTCATGGTCGAGGCGTTTCGTCTCACCACCGACGGGAGTGACGCGAACCGCATTCTGAACGGCATCCTCGACGGTCTGGTGTCGCTCGTCGAGCACGATGCGGCCGGCGTCTACGTCGTCGATCCGCTCGGGGCGCGCGTGTCGCACAGTCTCGTGCGCGGATGCGTCAATCCCGTGCCGGTCGAGATGACCGCGCCCTTCGAGGGCCACGGCGTGGTCGGCCGGGTCCTCGCCTCCGGCGAGCCGGTGTCGCTGCAGGATCAGCCCGGCGTGTGCGAGGGGCGCGCGCGGGCGCGCTCGCGGCTGGTCGTGCCCCTGATCGGTTCCCGGGGGCGCGTGCGCGGGGCGCTCGACCTCTGGTCGGACCGGCCGTCGGGGTACGACGATGCGGCGGAGGAGGTGGTCCGCGTCTATGCCGCCGCCGTCGCCGCGACCATCGAGAACGCGCGCCTCATTGCGGAGGTACGCGACAAGCGCCGCCTCGACAGCGATCTCGCCCTCGCACGGGACGTGATGACGGACCTGTTGCCGCGGGCGACGCCGGCGGTGGCCGGATTCGACATCGCGGGGGCGCACGAGTCGTCGCTGGCCGTCGGCGGCGACTACTACGAGTTCATTCCGTTGCCGGAGGATCGCTGGGGCGTGGTGATCGCGGACGTCGTCGGCAAGGGCATCGCCGCCGCGCTGCTCGTCGCCGCAACCCGCGCCTCCATCGCCTCGCTCGTCGGCCACGAGCTGGCCGTGCGTGCGATCATGCGCCGCGCGAACCGCTTCTTCCACGAGTCGGTGGAGGAGGGGCGCTACGTGACGCTCTTCTACATGGTGCTCGACGTGCCGGCGAAAAGCCTGCTCTACGTCAACGCCGGGCACGTGCCGCCGGTGCTGGTGCGCGCGAACGGCGAGGTGGAGCTGCTGGAGGAAGGCGGCGTTCCGCTCGGGCTGTTCGAGGCGCCGCGCTACTTCGAAGGACGCGCGGTGCTGGCGCCGGGCGACGTCCTGGGTCTGTACACCGACGGCATCGTCGAGCAGACGAATCCCGACGGCGAGGAGTACGGCAGCTCGCGACTCATCGCGACGCTGCGGGAGGCGGGCCGGGCGGGCGCGACGGAGCTCTGCAGCCGCGTGATGCAGGACGTGCACCGGTTCGGGGCCGGCAAGCAGGTGGACGACCGCACGCTGGTCGTCATCCGCTCGAACGCCGCGGCGGCCAACCGCCCGTCGCCGTCGTGACGGTCCGAACGCGGAAAGAGCCGGACGGAACGCCTGCCGCCCGGCTCCCGGCCTGCTCGCGCCCCTCCGGCTGCCCGGCCGGGGGGGCGCAACGGGCACGATTCGCCGCTCAATCGGCGTTGAACGCGCCGTGCGGGTACTGCCGGTAGTGCGCGGCGAGCATGTCGCGCCCGAAGTCGCCGTCGAAGTCGCGCCACACGCTGTGCACGTGGTTCGCCCCGTTCTGCACGTTGTCGTACTCGATGAGGAACGTCGGGCCCTGCACGCGGTAGTAGTGCGGCACACCCTCGTCGAGGCTGCCCATCCAGGCGAACCGGATGCCGTCGAGGCCGGCTTCCTTCACCTTGGCGAGGCGCTCGGCCGCGATCGCCGGCGGCTGCGCTCCGGCGTACTCCTCGATCAGCGCCCAGAGCACGTCCTGCTGACCCCGGCTGAGGTCGCCGAAGGCGACGCCGGTGTTCTCCTGTATCGCGGCCTGCCGGTCGGAGGTGGTCAGGATGTCGCTCGGAGCCTCGTCGGAGACGATGGCGGCCCTGCGGTGGGCGTCGGACATCGAGGCGATCAGGCTGCGGGGCAGGATGTCCTCCAGCACCAGGACCCGCTCGCCGGCGCGGCTGCCCTCGCGGACGTGGGCGGGGTTCGTGCCGAAGAATTGCGGCGTGCTGGAGCTGAGCATGCCGTCGAGGACCGTCCAGTTCTGCGAGATGTGGTGCCCCTCGTAACGCCAGCCCCACGTCCCGTCCGCCGTCGGCTCGCCGAAAATCATGAAGAAGTAGAGCTCGGTGTCGCGGATGGCGCGCCCCTCGCGGTCGTAGAGGATCTGCTCGAGCTGCCGGATCCGCTCCGACTTGTCGTAGCCCTCGGCGCTCAGGCTCGCCGCCACGAGGGCCAGCGCCGCCTTCTTCTGGGTCCCGCTCATCGCCTTCAGCGGAACGCCCTTGCGCTCGCGCGGGATGTAGTGCCAGTCGAAGCGATCGTCGCTGTCGAACGGGAACATCGCGGCCGAGCGCTGCTCCGGCGTCAGCGTGTCGAGGAACGCCTGCGCCGCCTCCGCCATCGAGGCGGTCCGGCCGGCCTTGTCCTGCATGGTGGCGGCCCCGGCGGTGACGATGGCCAGAACCACGAAGACGAGTGGAACGAGTCGTGCGGACACCTTCATGGATTCCCTCCTCGGGCCTCTTTGTGAGTGAGCCGAGCCTACAACCGGCGGCGGGGGGCGTCAAGACGCGCGGCTCGCGGGCGCCTGCGCCGCCCGCCGTCAGCGCCCGCCGTTCATGGCCCGCTCGAATGTGCGAGGATCCACACCGTTCATGAAGGCGATCGCGGTCGGCGTCCTGCCGGCGTTCTGCGTGTCGTGCGCCGTCTCCGCAACGGCCCGGGCCGTCGAGGCGCCGTCCGGGCGGATGCAGGTCCCGGCCGGCACGCCGGCGCCGGTTCCCGACGGGACCCGGTTCGAGACCGACGTCGTCATCGACGGGCCGCCTGCGCCCGTGGCGCCCGACGTCATCACGCGGGACGGGGGGCAGGCGACCATGCGCGCCATTCGCCTCCTCGCCGGCATCGAGGTCGACGGCCGGCTCGACGAGCCGGTCTACGACGCCGTCGCGCCCGTCTCCGACTTCATCCAGCAGCTTCCCGACGAAGGAGCGCCGGCCACCGAGCGGACCGACGCCTGGGTGATGTTCGACGACGAGAACTTCTACGTCGCGGGGCGCTGCTGGGACAGCGCCCCGCCCACCGAGTGGGTGGCGACCGAGATGCGCCGCGACGCGTTCAACATGTTGAACAACGACCTGTTCGGGTTCCTGATCGACACGTTCTACGACCGCCGCAACGCCTTGCTTTTCTATGCGAATCCGCTCGGCGGCTTCGTCGACCAGGCGCTCACCAACGAGGGCAACCCGAATCGCGACTGGAACCCGGTGTGGGACGTCAGGACGGATCGGTTCGACGGGGGCTGGACCATCGAGATGGTCGTGCCGTTCAAGTCGCTCCGTTACCGGCCGGCGCGCGACCAGGTCTGGGGCATTCAGCTTCGGCGCACCGTGATGCGCAAGAACGAATGGGCCTACCTGACCCTGATCCCGATCTCCGCCGCGGGGTTCGGCGGACGCGGCGGCGTCTTTCGCGTGTCCGCCGCCGGCACGCTGGTCGGGCTCGAGGCGCCGCCCGCCGGCGGCCACCTGGAGCTCAAGCCGTACGCCATCGGCGGCCTGACCACCGCCGCCCCGGAATCCGCCGGACCGGCCGGGGCGGGGATGCCGCTCGAACGCGACGGCAAGCTGGGCGTGGACCTGAAGTACGGGATCACGCAGAACCTGACCGCCGACTTCACGTACAACACCGATTTCGCACAGGTCGAGGTGGACGAGCAGCAGGTCAACCTGACCCGTTTCAACCTCTTCTTTCCCGAAAAGCGGGAGTTCTTTCTCGAAGGGCGCGGCATCTTCGACTTCGCCCGCGGCAGCTTCCGCACCGCGCGGAGCCTGCGGCGGGGCAGCGTGCTCGGCGGCGGCGACGCGCCGACCATCTTCTACAGCCGCCGCATCGGGCTGCAGGGCGGGCAGGCGGTGCCGATCCTCGGCGGCGGACGCCTGACCGGGAAGATCGGCGCGTTCGACGTCGGGGCGCTGAACATCCAGACCGGCGACGAAGCGGTCTCGCGCGCTCGCGATACGAACTTCACGGTGCTGCGCGTCAAGCGGGACCTCCTGCGGCGCAGCAGCGTCGGCGCCATCGCCACCAACCGGTCGCTTTCGCTGTCGGGCGACGGATCCAACCGGGTCTACGGCGCCGACGCCACCTTCTCGTTCTTCGACAGCGTCAACCTGCTCGGCTACTACGCGAGGACCCGCACCACCGGCGTGTCGGGCCGCGATACGAGCTACCAGGCCCGCTTCGACTACGGCGCCGACCGTTACGGACTCGAGGTGGACCACCTGCTCGTCGAGGACGACTTCCGGCCGGAGGTCGGGTTCCTCCGGCGCGACAACTTCCGCCGCACGTCGCTGTCCGGGCGGTTCAGCCCGCGGCCCCGGTCCCTCGAGGCCGTCCGCCAGTTCGTGCTCGAGGCGAGCCACGACTACTTCCTGACGGCCGACACGGGGCTCCCGGAGACGCGCCAGAACCAGGTGGCGTTCCAGACCGAGCTCGAGAACAGCGATCAGTTCGGCGTGCGGCTGAGCGACAGCTACGAGCTGCTGCAGGAGCCGTTCTCGCCGTCGGGCGCGGACGTCAGCATTCCTGCCGGGGGCTACGACTTCACCGACGTGCGCCTGACCTATGCTCTCGGCCCGCAGCGGCTGCTCAACGGACGGGTGGAGGTGGCGACGGGCGGCTACTTCGACGGCGACATCACGTCCGTCGACCTGAGCCGGGGCCGCGTCGACCTGTCGTCGCAACTGTCGGTCGAGCCGAGCGTCTCGTTCCACTGGATCGACCTGCCGGGCGGGTCGTTCCGCACCGATCTCGTGCGCGCGCGGCTGAACTACACCTTCTCTCCGCGGATGTTCTTCAGCGGCCTGCTGCAGTACAACTCGGCGAACCGCACGCTGGGGACCAATCTTCGGCTGCGCTGGGAGTACTCCCCCGGCAGCGAGCTGTTCGTGGTCTACACCGAGGAGCAGGATACCGATCCGTTGCGGCCGGAGCGCTACGACGGGCTGCGCGACCGGGGGTTCGTGATCAAGCTCACCCGGCTGTTTCGCAACTAGCAGCTCGGCTCGTCGGTCGTCGCCTGCGGCCCGCCCCTCCTCACCGGGTCTGCACCGTTCTGCGGCGCAGACCCCGGCGCGGCGCGTAAACGCCGCCGTTACGCGGTCCGTCTGACGTACTTGTCATATGAAACGGCGCCAGTCTGGCGGACGAGCCGTGTGCGACCGATACCCTGATCGGACTCTGTGCGAATTCCATGCGGATGATACGAATCGTTTCAGGACTTCTCGCCACGGCGCTCGCGGTCGCATCCCCGGCGTCGGCGCAGTCTCGGCCCGACGGGACGGCGCCTCCGCCGGGAGGTGACGACCTCCTGTTCGTGGTTCCTTTCACCAACCTGAGCCGTGACCCGGCGGACGACTGGATCGGCGCCGGCATCGCCGAGACGGTCGCGATCGACCTGCAGGCGGGCGGCGCTCGGATCGTGCGTGCAACGGCCGCGGTGCGGGAGTACGCCGGCCCGAACGGGGCGCTGGGGGCGGCCCGGCAGGCGGGCGCCGGGCGCGTCGTCTGCGGCGCCTATCAACGACTCGGTGACGGGATCCGGGTGACCGCACGCCTCGTCGACGCGGCGGACGGGACCGTGCTGCGGTCGGTGATCGTGACGGGCATGGTCGCGGACATCTTCGAGTTGCAGGATCGGGTCGCAGCGGAACTGCGCAGCGGCCTGGGACTGCGCGGCGGGCCCGAGCTCGCCGAGCCGCCGGCCGCGCCGCCCCGCGCCGGTCGGTCGCCTGCCCCCGCCGACGGGCGGGGGCAGGGACAGGCCGAGCCGCCGGCCGCGCCGCCCCGCGCCGGTCGGGAGCCCCCGGCCGCCAGGGCCGCGCCGAACGTTGCGTCCGGGCGCCGCGGTCCGTTCGCCGGGCCGGCCCCGCGGCCCGGCGCCGAAGCGCCTCGGGCGCCTGCGCCGGTTCCGCCGCGGCCGGACCCGCCCGCAACCGAGGCGGCCGCCGTCGCCGCGCCCGGCGTCGCCGGGCTCCCCGCCGTCGCATCGGCGGGCGCCATCGTCGACGCCGGCCTCATCGACGGGCCTCCGGCGCCGGTGCCGCCCGCGGTGATGACGCGCGACGAGGAGGGGCGCACGACGGTCCGCGCGATCCGTCTCGACCGTGGCATCCGGCTGGACGGCGTCCTCGACGAGCCGGTCTACGAGACGATGCCGCCGATCACCGACTTCATCCAGCAGGTGCCCGACATCGGCGCGCCGGCGACCGAACGGACCGAGGCGTGGATCACGTTCGACGACACGAACGTCTACGTCTCGGCGCGGGTCTGGGACTCGGCGCCCGAGAGCCGGTGGGTGGCCAACGAGATGCGCCGCGACACGAGTCAGCTCCGCCAGAACGACACGTTCACCGCCTTCTTCGACACCTTCTACGACCGGCGCAACGGCTTCAACTTCTACACCAATCCGCTCGGCGCCCGCGCCGACCAGCAGTTCACCAACGAGGGCAACCCGAACGCCGACTGGAACCCGGTGTGGGACGTGCGGACCGGCCGCTTCGACGGCGGCTGGACGGTCGAGATGGAGATCCCGTTCAAGACCCTGCGCTACCGCTCGGAGCCGCCGCACGTCTGGGGCCTCCAGCTCCGCCGCGCGATCCGCCGCAAGAACGAGTGGGTCTACCTGACGCGGTTGCCGATCTCGGCCGGCGGCGGCAGCGGGTCGGCCGGCATCTTCCGGGTCTCGGCGGCCGGGTCGCTGGTCGGTCTCGATCCGCCCCCGGCCAGCCGCAACATCGAGGTCAAGCCGTACGCCATCGGCGGGGTGAGCACCGACCTGACCGCGAGTCCGGTGCTGGACAACGAGAGGAGCGGAGATGCCGGCCTGGACGTCAAGTACGGCATCACCCAGAACCTGACGGCGGACTTCACCTACAACACCGACTTCGCCCAGGTGGAGGTGGACGAACGGCAGGTCAACCTGACCCGCTTCCCGCTGTTCTTTCCCGAGAAGCGCGAGTTCTTCCTCGAGGGGCGGGGCATCTTCGGCTTCGCGCGCGGCGGCGTCACGGGCCGCTTCGGCGGACCGGGCGGCGGACCGGTGGGCGGGATCTTCGGCGACGTCAACGTGCCGCAGCTCTTCTACAGCCGGAAGATCGGACTCGAGCGCGCCCCCGACGGCACGTCGCGGGTCGTGCCGATCGTCGGCGGCGCCCGTGTGACCGGGAAAATCGGGCCGTTCGACGTCGGCGCCCTGAACATCCAGGCCGGCGACGAAACGGTCTCGCGCTCCGACCCGACCAACTTCACCGTCGTGCGCCTGCGGCGCGACGTCCTGCGGCGCAGCTCGGTCGGCGCGATGTTCACCAACCGGTCCGTCTCCCGGGTGGCCCCGGGCTCCAGCCAGGCCTACGGCGTCGACGGCACCTTCGCCTTCTTCGAGAATCTCAGCCTGATCACCTACCTCGCCCGCACCCGGGTTCCCGGTCCGGACCACCGCGACAAGGACCTGAGCTATCAGGGCGCGTTCGAGTACGCGGCGGATCGCTACGGTCTGAAGGTCGATCATCTCCTGGTGGAGGACAACTTCCTGCCCGAGGTGGGCTTCCTGCGGCGCGACAACTTCCGCCGCACCTACCTGTCCGGCCGGTTCAGTCCCCGGCCGCAGTCCATCGAGAGCGTCCGGCAGTTCAGCCTGGAAGGAGCCGTCGACTACATCCTGACGGCCGACCAGAACCACCTGGAGACGCGCCAGAACGTCCTGGCGTTCCAGACCGAGTTCGAGTCCAGCGACCGCCTCACCTTCACCATGACCGACAACTACGAGCTGCTGGTGCGGCCGTTCACGCCTCCCGGCTCCGGTTTCTCGATCCCGTTGGGGGGCTACAGCTTCGCCGACGCCCAGGTGTCGTACTCCATCGGCCAGCAGCGGCGCGTCAACGGGACGGTGGCGCTGAAGCGGGGCGCCTATTTCGACGGCGACCTGACGACGGTGGAGCTGGGCCAGGGACGCATCGCGGTGCTGCCGCAGATGTCCGTGGAGCCGACCGTCTCGTTCAACTGGATCGACACGCCGTACGGGCGGTTCCAGACCAACCTGGCCGTGACGCGCGTGAACTACGCGTTCAACCCGCGGATGTTCTTCAGCGGACTCCTGCAATACAACTCCGCCAGCAACTCGTTCGGCAGCAACCTGCGTCTGCGGTGGGAGTACAGCCCCGGCAGCGAGCTGTTCGTGGTCTACACGGACGACCGCGACGTCACCGGCGGATTGCGGCCCGACCGCTGGGATCTGCGCAACCGCGGCTTCGTGGTGAAGTTCAACCGGCTGTTCCGGTTCTGACGTCTTCGCCGGTGACCGTGATACTGTCGCAGGAGCAGAGAGTGGTGCACCGTGGCGGAATGGAGCCGCAGAGTAGTCGACCTGCCCGACGATCACGGATGGAGCGCCAAGCCCGGCAACAGCATCTTCGTGGCGAACCGGGGAGCGGTGCATTTCGAGTACCCGTCGGGCTGGGTGCTCAGGCCCGACGGGGAATCCATCTGCCTCTACGACGCGGAGGCGCCGGACGACAACATGCGCCTGCAGGTCTCGGTGATTCGACTCGGTCCCGATGGATCGAGCATCGACTGGAGCGCGATGCCGTCGCTCGCCGACCTGATGGACAACACCGTGCTGGCCGACGACACGCGCCGGCGCACGCGGGGGCCCATGCTCGGCGCATGCCGGGGCAATCTGGAGTACCTGTGGCTGGAGATGGACTTCATGGACCCGGCCGAGAAGCGCAAGGCGCGTTCCAGGGCCTGCCTTGCCCGCGGCGGGAACGTCCAGGCGTTCATCACCATGGAGTACTGGCCCGAAGACCGCCGGGTCGCCGACAAGGTCTGGAACGACATGCTGGAGTCGCTGAAGCTGGCCGAGTATTTGTACGACGACAACCCGCATTAGCCGATCAGCGCCTCGAGATCGGCGCCACCGGCTGGATAACCGAGTCATTCGGTATCACGGGGCTTCAGTCGATCGCGATATCGCCGGACCCGGTGCGCAGGGTCGCTCGTCGTCCGCCGCCGCCGACACCCGGAGCCGTCCACGCCGCGGTGATTGGGTGCAGCGCCCTCGTTTCCAGTAGGATGAGAGCGCGAGAGGGGGGACCGATGGCGATCAACACGGCGGCCGACTTGATGGCGCGCTCGGAATCGACCCTGTCGCCGGACCTCGACATCTACGATGCGCTCTCGCTGCTGCTCAGGCGGAAGCTGACCGGCGTGCCGGTCGTGGACGGTGCCGGGCGTCTGCTCGGCATGCTGACCGAGAAGGATTGCCTGAAGGTGGTGGTCGGCGGGGCGCTCGACGGGCGGCCGTCGGGCCGGGTCGAGGACCACATGACGACCCCGGCCGAATCGGTCCTGCCGACGGCGACCGTCTACGATGTCGTGCATCTCTTCCTGACGCGCCCGTACCGCAAGCTGCCGGTGGTCGACGCCGCCGGGCACGTGGTCGGACAGGTCAGCCGCCGCGACGTCCTGCGGGCGATCGAGTCGACCCGCGAGAACACGAGGCTCTACGGCGTGCAGGAGCGGCGGCCCCCCGATGCGCCCGGCGTCGATTCCGCGATGACCTTCGCGAGGTCGTCGCAGGAGAAGACGGGCCGCCCCCGGCGCTGACGGTGATGCCCGCCCCGCCGGGTCGACCGCGCCCACGGACGAGGATGCACCGGACACCTACTCCGTGCGTAGAGCCACTAGGGGATCGATGCTCGCGACGCGACGCGCAGGAAACCAAGCGGCGGCCGCGGCCACGAGCAACAGCAGCGCCGACACCGCGCCCTGCGTCGCGATGTCCGTCGGCGCGACCTCGTAGAGCAGGGTCGCCAGGGCCTGCGAGGTGACGAGCGCGCCGAGCAGGCCGGCAACGATGCCCGCCCCCGCCAGGCCGACGGCGTCGCGAACGACCATGCGCACCACGTCGCGCGGTAGCGCGCCCAGCGCGAGGCGCAGGCCGATTTCGTGTGTCCGCTGTGCCGTAGCGACCGCTATTACCCCGTAGATGCCGAGACCGGCAAGCATCAGGGCCGCCATGCCGAACAGCGTGAGGAGCACCGTCGTGAATCGCCGCGCCGCCAGCGTGTCGGACAGAAGCTGGTCGACCGTGGCGACGCTGTAGAAGGTCTCCAGCGGGTCGACGGCCCAGACGGCGTCCTTGATCGCCGGGAGGCTGGCCGCCGGGTCCCCGACCGTCCGCACGACGTAGGTCATGGAGCCTTCCGGCGCCTGTGCGTGCGGTATGAAGATCTCCGGGCGCGGCGCGCTGTCGAAGCCGCGCGGATGGACTGCGCCGACGACGCCGACGATCTCCGCCACGGTCGTCGCCCCCCTGGAAATGCTCCCCTGGAGCTGCACGGACACCCGCGCGTCGATCGGATCGGCGTCCGGCCAGTGCCGTTGCGCCAGCGTCTCGTTGATCACCGCCACGGCCGGTCCGTCGGCGTCGTCGCGCGCATCGAACCACCGCCCGGCCCGGAGCGGGATCCGCATCGTGTCCAGGTAGCCGGGGGTCGCCAGGGAGACGCTCGTGGTGGGCTCCGCGCCGAACGCCGGCCGCGGCCGATCGTGGATCGTGAGCGGCCTGTCGAGCGTCAGGTCCGCCAGTCCGAGCGGGAACGACGACACCGCGCCGGCGGCGGCGACGCCGGGCAGCGCGCGGATGCCCCGCAGCGTCTCGCGAAAGAAGGTCGCGGTGGCGCCGAACTCGTCCTCGTCGTCGAGCCCGTCGTCGTCCTGTCGATCGTCACCGGGTGGTCGTTCTTCGTAGTGGAACACCTGAAGCGCCACCATGTTCTCCGGGGAGAAGCCCAGCTCGACGTTCACCAGGCGCGCGAAGCTCTGCACCAGGAGACCCGCGCCCACCAGGAGCACCAGCGCCAGGGCGACTTCCGCCGGCAACAGCACCCGGCGCAGCGGCTGTCGCGCCTCGGCGGCGCCGGCGTGGTGTCCTCGGGTGAGGGGGCCGTTCACGTCCTGTCGCAATATCCGGACGGCGGGCGCACAGCCGAACGCCACGACGGTCAGGACGACGAGCCCGACGGCGAATCCGAGGAGTCGTCCGTTCACGGCGATCTGCGCCAGACGCGGCACGTCGGCGGGCATGAGCGCCACGATCGTGTCGAGCGCGGAAGCGGTCAGTGCAACGCCCCCGATCCCTCCCAGGGCCGCGATCGCCAGGCTCTCGGTCAACAGTTGGCGCAACAGGCGCCCGCGCCCGCCGCCGACCGCGGTCCGGATGGCGAATTCCCGCCCGCGCCGCATGCAGCGCGCCAGCATCAGGTTGGCGACGTTGACGCAGGCGATCGCCAGGACGAAGATCACGGCGCCCCAGAGCAGCAGCAGCACCGGCCGCACCGCTTCGATCTGACGTGTCCGCAGCGGGATCAAGCGCGCGCCGACGCCCGTATTGGTGCGGGGATGGTCGGCGGCGAGTCGGTCGGCCACGGCGTCCATCTCCGCCTGCGCCTCCGCGAGCGTGACGTCTGGGCGGAGCCGTCCGATCACGTGCCACCAGCCCTCCCCGCGAACGTAGGCCTCGTATTCTGCGCTCGCCTTGGGCGCGAAGAGGTCGCGCTCGCCCTGGCCGAGATCGAGGCCGAGTTCGAAGTGCGGGGCGAGCACGCCGACGACGGTGTACGGGTGGCCGTCCAACGCCAGCGACCGGCCGACGATGGCGGCGTCACCGCCGAAGCGGCGTCGCCACAGCGCGTCCGTCAGGACGACGACCCTGCTGCCCGCGCGGATTTCTTCCGGCAGAAACGTGCGTCCGAGCGCGGCGCCGGCGCCGAGCGCCTCGAAGAACCCTTCCGTGACGCGCCACGCATAGAACACCTCGGGATCGCCGGCCCCGTTGAAGTCGAACGACCAGGGGTCGAGCGCCGCCAGGTGCTTGAAGCTCGTCGTCCGCTCGCGCCAGTCCAGAAAGTTCGCGGGGGCGGGCTCGGCCGGGCGGTCGTCGTTCTCGGGATCGGTCTGCCACAGCGTGACGAGGCGGTCCGGCGTCGGAAAGGGCGGCGGTCGGAAGAGCACCGCATCGACGACGGAGAAGATGGTCGTCGTGGCGCCGATCGCGAGCGTGAGGGTGAGGATGGTCGTCGCCGCGAAGCCGGGCTCGCGGCGCAGCAGCCGCAGGCCGAAGCCGACGTCCCGACAGACGTGCTCCAGCGAAGCCCCGAATCGCGATTCGCGGACGTGTTCCCGGACCGAGACGAGACCGCCGAGCGCCGCCAGCGCCTGCCGGCGCGCCTCCGCCGGCGGTACGCCCCGGGCGCGGAGAGCCTCGATCTCCAGGGCGACGTGTTGCTGCAGCTCGTCGTCCAGCTCGCGGTCCACCGCGTCCCGGTCGAGCAAAGTCCGCAGCCGGGCCCGCCAGGCGTACAGCCAGCGTTCGAAGAACATGCCTCACGCCTCGGTCAGGCGCACGACATGGGTGATGGCTTGCGACAGCCGCTCCCAGTTCGCGGTCTCCTGCCGCAGGTAGCGGCGTCCGGGGGGCGTCAGCGCGTAGATCTTCGCGCGCCGGTTGTTCTCGGTGTTGCGCCACTCCGCGGTGACCCAGCCCTGCTGCTCGAGCTTGTGCAGCGCCGGATAGAGCGAGCCGTCGCTCACCTGCAGCACGTCGCTCGACACCTGCTTCAGCCGCTGGCCGATGGCCCACCCGCTCAACGGTTCGAGATCGAGGAGCTTCAGAATCAGCAGATCCAGCGTGCCCTGCACCAGGTTCGACGGTTTGCTCATGCGTTGTCTCCAAGCCCGGAAACCGTCGCCTGCGGCTCCGATTCCCGCCCAACCAAGCCTGCCCGGGAGTGTGCGCCGTTTCTACGGCGCACACTCCCGGGGTGCCGTCCTGTTCCGAGCGTAGCCTTGCTTCCTCTCGGTAAGCAAGGCAAACACTATTCCATACGGAGCGCGACGACGGGATCCACGGCGGCGGCGCGGCGCGCCGGGCGCCAGGCGGCCCCGGCGGCCACCAGCAGCAGCAACGAAGAGACCGTTGCGAGCGTTGCGGCGTCCGTCGGCGCGATCTCGAACAGCAGGCTGGTGAGGAATCGCGACGTCCAGATCGCGGCGACGAGCCCGCACGCCACGCCCGCTCCGGCGAGACCGAGCGCGCCGCGGATGACCATGCGCACGACGTCTCCCGGCCGCGCGCCCATGGCGAGGCGCAGGCCGATCTCGCGCGTCCGTTGCGCGGTGGCGACGGCGATCACGCCGTAGATGCCGAGGCCGGCGAGCGTCAGGGCCGCCAGGGCGAACAGCGCGAGGAGGGTCGTCGTGAACCGCCGCGCCGCGAGCGTCCCCGACAGAAGCTGGTCGACGGTGGCGACGCTGTAGAAGGTCTGGAGCGGATCGACGGTCCGGACGGCGTCCTGGATCGCCGCGATGCTGGCCGCCGGGTCGCCGGCCGTCCGCACGACGTAGGTCATGTCGCCGGTCGCGGCCTGGGCGTGCGGAATGAAGATCTCCGGGCGCGGGCGGCTGTCGAAGCCCCGCGGACGCGTTGCTCCGACGACCCCGACGATCTCTGCCTCGAATGCCTGTCCCGATACCTGCACGGTCAGCCGCCGGGCGAGCGGGTCGGTTTCCGGCCAGTGCTGTCGCGCCAACGTCTCGGTGATCAGGGCGACGCCCGGTCGTTCGGCATCGTCCCGCTCGTCGAACCACCGCCCGCCCCGGAGCGGGATCCGCAACGCCTCGAAGTAGCCGGGGGTCGCCTGGGAGACGGCGGCGGACGGCTCTTCGCCGGCTGGCGGCGGCGGCCTGTCGTGCATCGTGAACGGCGCCTCGATCGTGATGTCGGCCAGCCCGAGCGGGAACGACCTGACGGCTCCCGCGGCGGTCACGCCCGGCAGGGCCCGGATGTTCTGCAGGGTCTCCCGGAAGAAGCTCGCCCGCGCCTCGTTGTCGGTCTGACGGTCCCAGACGAAGACCTGCAATGCGACCGTGTTCCGGGTGGCGAAACCGAGATTCATGTTCACGAGCCGCGCGAAGCTCTGCACCAGCAGCCCGGCGCCGGCCAGCAGGACCAGCGCCAGGGCGACTTCCGCCGTCACCAGCAGGCGCCGCAGCCGCTGCTGCGCCGCGGTGGCGCCGGCGCGCTGCGCGCGGAGCGGGCCGTTCACGTCCTGTCGGAGCATCTGCACCGCGGGCGCGAGGCTGAACGCCATCGCGGTGACGATGACGAGGCCGACGGCGAAGCCGAGGATGCGTCCGTTCACGTCGATCTGCCCGGCGCGCGGCACGTCGGCGGGCATCAGCGCCACGATCGCATCGAGCGCCGAGGCGGTAAGCAGCAGGCCGCCGATGCCGCCGAGCGCCGCGATCACCAGACCCTCGGTCACCAACTGGCGCAGCAGGCGTCCGCGCCCGCCGCCCACCGCCGTGCGAACGGCGAACTCCTGCGCCCGCCGGGTGCAGCGCGCCAGCATCAGGTTCGCGACGTTGGCACAGGCGATCAGCAGGACCAGAACCACCCCGCCCCACAGCAGCAACAGCGCCGGCCGCACCGTCTCGACCTGTTGCGTCCGGAGCGGGATGACCCGCGCGCCGACGTCCGTATTGGTGCGGGGATGGTCGACGGCCAGCCGGCCGGCGACGGCGTCCATTTCCGCCTGCGCCGCCGAGAGGCCGACCTCCGGCCGGAGACGCGCGATCACGTGCCACCAGCCGCCGCCGCGGATCCGGGTCTCGTAATCGGCGATCGCCTTGGGGGCGAAGAGGTCGCGCTCGCCCCGATTGCGCTCGATACCGAGCTCGAAATCCGGTGCGAGCACGCCGACCACGGTGCGGGGTTGGCCGTCCAGCGTCAGCGCTCGGCCGATGATGCCGGTGTCGCCGCCGAAGCGGCGTTCCCAGAATCCGTTCGTCAGAACGACGACGCCGCTGCCCGGGCGGTACTCGTCCGGCAGAAACGTCCGGCCGTACGCGGCGCCGGCGCCGAGCGCCTCGAAGAACCCTTCCGTGACGAGCGACGCGTAGACCAGCTCGGGGTCGCCGGCGCCGGTGAAGTCGAACGAGTAGGGCTCGACCGCCGCCACGTACTCGAAGCTCGTCGCCTGCTCGCGCCAGTCCAGAAAGTTCGCCGGCGCCGGTTCTGCGGGGCGGTTGCCGTTGTCGGGATCGGTCTGCCACAGCGTGACCAGGCGGTCGGGTTCCGGAAACGGCGGCGGCTGGAGCAGCACCGCGTCGACGACCGAGAAGATGGTCGTGGTCGCGCCGATCGCGAGCGTCAGGGTGAGGATCGTCGTCGCCGTGAAGCCGGGCTCCCGGCGCAGCGTCCGCAGGCCGAAGCGGACGTCCCGGTAGACCTGCTCCAGCGCCGCGCCGGGTCGCCACGCGCGCTCGGTCGTCTTCGACTGCCCCTGCGCCGGGTTCGACAGCTTGGCCATCGGATTCCTATCGGTTACCGCGTGGAACAGTGTGGCACAGTTCTTCTCGGTAAGCAAGAGGAACGTGGGGGGCCGCACCGGGCACAACAATGCCAACCTGATCCGCGGGCAGGAATGGCCGCCAGAGTGAATCGCGGCGATATCTGGCGTCTGGATCTGCCGCATCCCGACAAGCGCCGCCGAGCATTCCCGCGCCATCGGCGGGCCGCCGGCCGGGCTACGCCAGCCTGAGGTTCCGAAGAATCGCGAGGGCGGACCGGGAGCGGTTGAGGCCGTAGAGGTGCAGGCCGGGCGCGCCGCCCGCCAGCAGCGCCTCGCACTGTCGCGATGCGTACTCTATGCCGAACTTCGTCACTGCTTCGTCGTCGCCCAGCCGGTCAAGATCCGTGACCAACGGGGCGGGCAGGGTCGCGCCGCAGAGCGCGGTGAAGCGCTTGACCTGCGTCGTGCTCAGGATCGGCAACACGCCGGGGGTGATCGGCACGGTCACGCCGAGCGTGCCGGTCAGGTAGTCGACCATCCGGAAGTAGTCGGCGTTGTCGAAGAAGAGCTGCGTGAGGATGAAATCGGCGCCGTGTTCGACCTTGTCGCGCAGGCGCTGCCAGTCGACCTGCTTTCCCGCCGTACAGTCGGGATGGCCCTCCGGGAAGCCGGCGCAGCCGATCGCGAACTCGTCGGACCGCGCCTTCAGGACGTCGATGAGCTGGTAGGCGTAGTCGAACCCGCCGGGCGGTCGCACGAAGTACGGTTCCCCCGAGGGCGGGTCTCCGCGCAGCGCCAGGATGTTCCGGATGCCGAGCCCGGCCGCCTCGTCGAGGAAGCCGTCCATCTCCGCCCGCGTGAAGCTGACGCAGGTGACGTGCGCCATCGCGGTCAGGCCGTGCTCCCGCTGCATGCGGTCGACGATCTGCAGGGTCCGCGCCCGCGTGCCGCCGCCGGCGGCGCCGTAGGTGACCGAGCAGAAGTCGGGCCGCGCCGCCGCCAGGCGGGGCAGCACCCGCTCGAACAGGCTTTCGTCCCCCCGCAGCGTCTTCGGCGGAAAGAACTCGATGGAGATGACCGGCCGGCCGGCGGCGCGCTTCTCGGCGTAGATGTCGGGAATGCGCCTCACGGGATCCGGTTTCCGGCGGAGGGTCGTTTCGTGGGTGACATGCTGGTGCTTCCCGGCGGCCGGGCGCAAACGTGCCGCTGTTCTCCGGCCAAGTATACCGGTGAGCGGCTGGCTTGAGCCGGTGCGCGACCCGTCCTGCAGAGCGGTCGCGGACCTCCGCGGCGAAACATCCGGCGAACGATTGACGGGAGGTTCCGCAGGTGTCCCGGATGCCACCACCAGCACGCAGTAGTCGGGGTGGGCCTGGGGAGGCTCCGCGGGTGTCCCGTATGCTGCCCATGCTGCCGGGGATCGCGAACGCGCAACGAGGATGACAACCGGCGCCGCGTCGTGCAGAATGGCCGCATGAATCCGACCAGCGAGCCGTCGTCCCGTCCCTTCGTGCCGTTCGTGCCCGAATCGTCCGACCTGCCCGAGCTCACGTTCCGCGCGGTGTTGCTCGGCACCGCGATGGCGATCGTGCTCGGCACCGCCAACGCCTACCTCGGGATGCGGGCCGGCCTCACGGTGGCCGCCACCTTCCCGGCCGCGGTGGTGGCGATGGCGGCGCTGCGTCTCTTCGGCGGCTCGATTCTCGAGGAGAACATGGCGCGGACGACCGCGTCGGTGGGCGAGGCGCTGGTCGCCGGGGCAATCTTCACGATTCCCGCATTCGTCATCAGCGGAGTCTGGGACGAGCTGCGTTACTGGGAGAGCACCGCCATCATGCTGGTGGGCGGTATCCTCGGCGTCCTCTTCATCATCGTGCTGCGCCGCACCCTGGTGGTCGAGGCGGAGCTGCCGTTCCCCGAGAGCGTCGCCGCGGCGGAGCTGGTCAAGGCGGGACAGGGCGGGCGGCAGACGGGCGCCAAGTTCGTGTTCCAGGCGATGGGGGTCGCCGGTGCGTGGGAGCTGCTCAAGAACAGCAACGGCGTCAAGCTGGTGGCCGACTCGGCCACTTGGTTCGTCTCGCTCGGGCAGTCGACGATCGAGATTCTGGGCCGGCAGGTGAACTACGTCGGCGGGTTCCTGTTGCAATCGCCCGCCGCGTCACCGGCGCTGATCGGGGTCGGCTTCATCGTCGGGCCGCAGATTGCCGCCACGCTGTTCGCCGGTGCGGTACTCGGCTGGCTGCTGCTGGTTCCCCTTGGCCTCTTCCTGAACCCGGAGCTGGCCGCCCAGGCGACCGATTCCGCCGGGTTCATCGAATTGAGCACCGAGGTGTGGCTGCGGCAGGTCCGCCCGCTCGCCGTCGGCACGATGATCGTCGCCGCGTTCTACACGCTATACAAGCTGCGCACGTCGCTCATTCAGGGCATCGGGCGCGCGCTCGGCGACCTGCACACGTCACAGGAAGGAGGCGCCGGGCGGCAGGACGTCGACATCGACTTCAGGAAAACAGGCGTGGCGATCGCGGCGCTGGCGGTGCCGCTGTTCGGCCTCTACTGGTACTTCAGCGAGAGTTTCGGCGGCGCCATCCTGCTGACCGTCATGATGGTCATCCTGGGCTTCCTGTTCGCCGCGGTGGCCGGCTACCTGGTGGGCCTGCTCGGCAGCTCCAACAACCCGATCAGCGGCCTGACCCTCAGCACGCTGCTCATCGCCGCCATCGTAATGGTGGGCATCGGCGTGACCGGATCGAGCGGCATCCTCGGCGTGCTGGCGGTGGCCGGTGTCGTCTGCTGCGCCTGCGGCATCGCCGGCGACATGCTGCAGGACCTGAAGGTCGGCCACATCCTCGGCGGCACCCCGTGGAAGATGCAGATCGGCGAGCTGGTCGGCGTGACCATCGCCGCGATGGTGCTCATCTGGCCGATGATCCTGATGGACCAGGTCTACGAGATCGGTAGTCCGGAGCTGCCGGCGCCGCAGGCCGGGCTGATGGCGCTCATCTCGCAGGGCATCGTCGGCGGGGAGATGGCCTGGCCGCTGGTCATCGCCGGGATGGCGCTGGCCGGGGTCCTCATCCTCCTCAATTCGCCGTCGCCCATGCTGATCGCGGTCGGCATGTATCTGCCGTTTCCGTCGACGGCGGGGATCTTCGTCGGCGGCCTCGTGAGCTGGTGGCTGTCGCGCTCGCTCGACGAACAGCAGGCGGCCGGGGAGGAACGGACGCGCGCCACCAATACCGGGGTGCTCCTGTCGTCCGGCTTCATCGCCGGCGAGGCGCTCATGGCGGTGCTGCTCGCCCTCCTGGTCGGTGCCGGCGAAGCGCTGCCGTGGCTGGATCTGCCGGAGATCGCCGACAGCGCTCTCGGCGGGGCGCTCGTCTTCATCCTGCTCTACTACATGCTGGTGAGGATGCCGCTGAACGCGATGCGCGGCGGCGCCGGCGGCGGGGAGTGACGCCGGGAGCGCGCTCGGCGAACGATTCGGGAACGGGCCCCGGGTCCGTCGGTGCGCAGGCCCTCCGCGTGGCGGCCTCCGCCGCTGCCGCAGCCATCCGGGACGCGCGCCCGCACCGCCGCCTTGACTGGCGGGAGCTGGACGACGGGCGTTGCGTCGTCCTGCGCCCGCAGCTCGGCGAGAGCCGCATCGGCCGCTGGCTCGCCTCGAAGCTGGGCGACCCCTGCTATCGCATCCGCCTCGACGACGTCGGAACGTTCATCTGGAAGGCGTGTGATGGCGAGACGCCGCTGACCGAGATCGCCGGGCGCCTGCGCAGCCAGTTCGGCGATCGCGTCGAGCCGGCCGAGGAGCGCCTGGCGCGGTTCGTGCAGTCGATGCTGCGGTCGCGGATGATCGACGTGTGAGCGCCGGACCGTCGTCCAGATGGAGTTCGAGTTCGATCGCGCCAGGAGCGACAGCAACCGGGCCGAGCACGGCACCGACTTCGTCGAGGCGCAGGCGTTGTGGACCGACCCGGATCACCTGGAGATTCCCGGTCGAGATCCTGCCTCCCGTGCAAGCACATCTCTTCTCGACCGTATGTGGACCGGCAATCGACGCTGACCGTCATGTGTCGATCAGCCACGCCAGCATCGAGGCCGGCACGGCCGCCACGTCGGGATCGTCGAGATTCAGTTCGCTTCGCGTGGCGGTCACGTCGGGCCGTGCCGCCGTTCCGTTCCGACGTTTCCGCGTGGATGGCATGGACGTCGGGGAGCAGATGTCGCGTCGGGCCGCGCCGCCGTTCCGTTCCGACGTGTACACTGGGACAGCACGGGGGATGCGCACAACCGTGGAACCGGGCAGGCGGAGAGTCCTGACCGGAGCCGACAGCGGGAGCACGACATGTCGTGGTGGGGCTGGCTGATCTTCGGTATCGCCCTGGCGGGCGCGGAGTTGACGGCGGACGCCGCGTTCTATCTCGTCTTCGCGGGCGCAGCGGCGATCTGCATCGGGCTCGTCGGGCTGGCCGGCGTCGGCTTGCCGGTCTGGGTGCAGTGGGTGGCGTTCTCGGTGCTGGCCGTCGCGTCCATGGTGCTGTTTCGACGCAAGTGCTACGACCGGCTCCGGGGCGGTCCGCTGGAGGAGTTCCAGCATCCGGCGGTCGGTGCGGTGGTCGGCGTCGACGAGGAGGTCGCCCCCGGCCGGCGGACGCGGATTCGCCTGCAGGGGACGGAATGGACCGCGGTGAACATCGGATCGGCGCCCATCCCGCGCGGCGCCGGCGCCGTCGTGGTCGATACGAACGGCGTCGAGCTGCAGATCATGCTTTCCGCGGGTGAGTCCGTCGGTTGATCGAACAAGGAGACAAGCGATGGACGTGGGTCTCATCGTCGCCCTGGTGCTGGCCATCGTCGTGATCACCGTCATCGCGAAGACGGCGGTGGTCGTGCCGCAGCAGAATGCCTACATCGTCGAGAGTCTCGGCAAGTATTCGAGAACGCTGGAATCCGGGTTCGCCATCCTGATCCCGTTCCTCGAGCGGGTCGCCTACCGGCACAGCCTGAAGGAGCGGGCGATCGACGTCGAGGAGCAGATCTGCATCACCGCGGACAACGTGCAGGTGGGGGTGGACGGCGTGCTTTACCTCCAGGTGATGGATGCGCGCAAGGCGTCCTACGGCATCGGCGACTACCTGTTCGCGATCTCCCAGCTCGCCCAGACCACGCTGCGCAGCGAGATCGGCAAGATCGAACTGGACAAGACGTTCGAGGAGCGCAGCCACATCAACCTGCGGGTGGTCGAGGAGCTCGACCAGGCCTCCAATCCGTGGGGCGTCAAGGTGCTGCGCTACGAGATCAAGAACATCAACCCGCCGCGCGACGTGCTGACGGCGATGGAAAAGCAGATGCGCGCCGAGCGGGAGAAGCGCGCGACCGTACTCGAGTCCGAAGGCGACCGGGACGCCAAGGTCAACCAGGCGGAAGGCGAGAAGCAGCGGGTCATCAAGGAGTCGGAAGGCGCCAAGCAGCAGCAGATCAACGAGGCAGAGGGTGAAGCGGCCGCGATCCTGGCGGTCGCCGAGGCGACGGCCGAGGGGTTGAAGAAGGTGGCCGCGGCGCTCGATGCGGAAGGCGGCGACAAGGCCATGCAGCTCCGCATCGCCGAGGACTACCTGGAACGCTTCGGCAACCTGGCGAAGGCGGGCAACACCCTGATCGTGCCCGCGAACCTGAGCGACGTGTCGTCCATGATCGGCGCCGCCACCACGGTCCTGAAGCAGGTCTCGGGCGACGGCGGCCCGGTGTCGGGCCGCTAGCGGCGAGCGCGAGCGACGGCCGTCGGTGGCGCTCGTGCGGAGCGGCTGGAGCCGGCGGCCGAAGGCGGCCTCGTTCAGGGAACGCGCGCCGTCGCTCAGCGTGTCGGCGTGTAGCGGTTGGTGATGGGCAGCCGCCGGTCCTTGCCGAACGCGCGGGTCGAGATGCGGACGCCGGGCGGGGCCTGCCGGCGCTTGTACTCGGTGCGGTCGACGAGTTGCACGACGCGCTCCACCGTGTCCCGGGCGAAGCCGAGGGCTTCGATCTCGGCCGGGCTTCCATCCCGCTCGACGTACACTTCCAGGATCCCGTCGAGCACGTCGTAGGGCGGCAGGCTGTCGGAGTCGCGCTGGTTGTCGCGCAGCTCCGCGGTCGGCGGCTTGTCGATGATCCGCTGCGGGATCACCTCGCCGTCGCGGTTGCGCCAGACGGCCAGACGGTACACCCAGGTCTTCAGCACGTCCTTCAGGATCGCGAAGCCGCCGGCCATGTCGCCGTAGAGGGTGGCGTAGCCGACGCTCATCTCGCTCTTGTTGCCGGTGGTCAGCACGAGCCAGCCGAACTTGTTCGAGAGCGCCATCAGCAGGTTGCCCCGGATGCGCGCCTGCAGGTTCTCTTCGGCGACGTTCGGCTCCGTGCCGGCGAAAGGTCCGGCCAGCGCCGCGCCATAGGCGCCGGCCAGGGTCTCGATCGGCAGCTCCAGGAACCGGACGCCGAGCCGGCGGGCCAGGACCGCCGCATCGTCCCGGTTCATCCCGGCGGTGTAGCGCGACGGCATGGAGACGGCGGTCACCGCGTCGGGGCCGATGGCGTCCGCCGCGACGGTGAGGGCCAGGGCGGAATCGATGCCGCCGGAAAGCCCGAGCACGGCTCCCGGGAAGCCGTTCTTCCGGATGTAGTCGGCCGTTCCCAGGGTGAGCGCGCGGTAGATCTCCGCCTCGGGAGACAGCGGCTCCGCTGACGAACGCGGGGCGGGGGGGGAGCGCCGAGAGCTTGCCGGCCGGTGGATACGGACGACGGACACCCGGCCCGCGCCCGGGCGGGGCGCCGGGGACCGATCTGCGGCCGAAGCGTCCGGCGGTGTGCTCCACCGTGGATCGGTTGGGGCCGGCCGGGTCACCGCCGCCGCGCTCGCCGTAGAAGCGTCCGGCGGTGTGCGCCACGCCTCCCCCGCCGTCGAAGCGCCCCGCGGCGCGCTCCATCGCGGGGCCGACGCCCGCTGCTCGCGCGCCGCGGCCGGGTCCAGATCCACGACGAGCATGTCCTCCTCGAACCGCGCGCCGCGGGCGACGATCGTTCCGTCCGGTCCGATGACCAGGCTGTGGCCGTCGAAGACCAGCTCGTCCTGTCCGCCGACGGCGTTGCAGAACGCCAGGAAGCAGCGGTGATCGCAGCAGCGGGCGGCGAAGAGCGCTTCGCGCTCCCGGCCCTTGCCGCGGTGATACGGCGAGGCCGAGAGATTGACGATGACCTCCGCGCCGCCGTCCAGGGCCGTCCATTCCGCCGGGCCGCCCGGCGCCCAGATGTCCTCGCAGATCGTGACGCCGAGGCGCGCGCCGTCGAGATCGATGACGAGCGCCTCGTCTCCCGGCGTGAAGTAGCGGCGTTCGTCGAAGACGGCGTAGTTCGGCAGGTGGTGCTTGTGGTACAGCGCCGCGACCCGGCCGTCGGCCAGCACCGCCGCGGCGTTGTGCAACCCGGTTCCTGCCGGGGCGGTCCAGCCGTCGCGCGGGTCGGTTCGTACGGGCGCGGCCCCGCGGTTCGGCAGTCCCGCCGCGCCGGATGCCGCCGCGCTGGCGTCCGGAACCCCGACGCAGGCGACGATCCCGGCGACGCCGGGGGCCAGGTCGTCGAGCGCGGCGGCGGCGTCCCGTACGAAGCTCGGCTTCAGCAGGAGATCCTCCGGCGGGTAGCCGGTGATCGACAGCTCGGGAAAGACGACGACGTCGGCTTGCCGCTCCCGCGCCTCGCGAATCCGCGCCTGGATGGCGGCGACGTTTCCGGCGAGATCGCCGACGGCCGGATTCATCTGGGAGAGCGCGACGCGGAGCGCGCGGGGCATCGGTGGTCGAGCGGCGCGTCCCCGGCCCCGGCGCCCCGCTACCGCCGCACGACGTGGGCGCGGGGCAGGTCGGTGAGTCCGATGGCCAGTGCGATGCGCCGAATCGTCTGCTGCACGCGGCGCTGGTTGTCGGGACCCATGCCGATCAACTGGCGCTGGGCCGGCGACAGATACTCCAGCGTCTCGTCGGCGTACAGATAGAGCGGCCCGCGGGCGACCAGGGCCGGCCGGCCTTCGATGACCGGCGCGTTGAGCAGGTGCGCCGCCGCGCGCCACACGGTGTCGTGGAAGGCGTCGCCGGGCTGGCCGAGCTCTTCGTAGGCCTCCTCCATCAGCGGGCGCAGCCGCCGATACAGATCGGCCACCCCCTCCACGTCGAGCGAGGCCGCGAGCGCCGCCACGGCGTCGTATCGTGCGTAGCTGGCCGCGGAAATCCGCGGGGCCGACGCATCGCCGTCAATCTGGAACCGGCCCTCGGGCCGGAGGAACGGCACGTGCTGCGAGGGGTTCGTTCCGTCGGCCACGTTGTCGATGACGACCACGAACGTACGGACGAGCTCTTCCGTGACGAGCCAGCTCGCGAGCGCGGGGTGCTCGGAGAGCGTGCCGGCCAGCTCGCGAACGACGGTGTCGCTCGTATCGAGCGGCGGGATTTCGACCTCCGGCTCGGGCTCGGGTTCCGGCTCGGGCTCGGGTTCCGGCTCGGGCGGTGGCGGCGGCGGCGGCGGCGGTGGCGCTTCCACCACTTCCGCTTCGGGTTCGGGATCCGGATCCACGTCCACGAAGAGGTAGCCGAGAATAGCAACCAGGATCACGGCGCCGGCGAGGCCGGCGGCCGGCGGCAGTCGCTTCACGCGAGTCAGCAGATCCTGCAGCAGCGTTGGGTTACCGTTCGTCATCCTGACGTTTCCCGCTGGAACGCCCCGGGGAGCCGGAGCGTCGTCGATTCGTGTTCACGTCGACCCGTCCAGATGGGTCAGCAAGGCATGCTACCACGGATGCCCCGGCGCTTCAGTCGTCGCGCCGGAGGAGCCAGCCGCGCAGCTCGCCGCCCGGGTTGTTCTCGGTGTGGATCTGTACGTAGTAGCGCTCGCCGCGCAGCTCGGCGATCTGATCCTCGGTCAGCGTCACCGTATCGACGATCTCGCCGGCGGCGGTGGTCGCCTCCCCGATGTCGATAGCGAATGCAACGCCGCCGCGGCGGGCGACCGGCGCGTTGTGCACGTGGGCCGCGGTCACTCCCGAGCTCAGCCCGCTGAACCGCGCGGTGATGGTGAGCCGGTCGCCGAGCAGGTCCGCGGTGACGGCGCCCGCGCCGGAGATGGCCGACGTCGTGCGCAGGTCGACCGGCATGCGCGACAGGCGTTCGCCGTAACGCTCGGGCTCCTGCGCTTCCCCGGTCACTGCCAGGAGCGCTGCGGCCGATGCGGCCAGAGCCAGTGTGCGGATCATCGGTTCCCTCCTCGCGGGCCGGCGCCGACGGGTTGGCGAGCGGCGCGGGCGTCGTCCTCCGCGGCCGGCGACTCCAGGACCTCGTCGTTGTGTTCGCCCAGGGCGGGTGGCCGGCGGCGGATTACCGCAGGCGTTCGCGACAGCCGTATCGGGTTGCCGAGGCTCCGCACCGCGCCGAGACCGTCGTGCGGGATGTCCACGACCATCCCGCGCGCCCGCAGGTGGGGATCCTCCAGCGCTTCCCCGATCGTCCGCACCTGCGCGCACGGTACGGCGTGGGCGCGCAGGCGTTCGATCAGCGCGTCGCGCGTGTATTGCGCCAGGCGCGGCGTCAGCTCGGCGACGAGCTGCGGCCTGTGCGCCATCCGGTCCGTGTTGGTGGCGTAGTGCGGGCGCCTTTCGAGATCCTCCGCCCCGACGGCGCGGCAGAACTGCTTCCAGAGCCGCTCGTTGCCGACCGCGACGACGACCAGCCCGTCGGCGACCTCGATCGTCTCGTACGGAGTCAGCGTGTGGTGCTGGTTGCCCTCGCGCCCCGGCGCCTCGCCGGTGTTGAAGTAGATCCCGGCCGGCAGCGCGAGGGCGGAGGTCATCGCATCGAGCAGCGCGATGTCGACGTGCTGGCCCCGGCCGGAGCGGTCGCGGTCGCGCAGCGCCAGCAGGATGCCGTTCATCGCATAGAGGCCGGCCAGGTAGTCGGTGATCGCCACCCCGACCCGCGTCGGCGGTCCGTCCGGGTGCCCCGTGACGTCCATCAGTCCGCTTTCGGCCTGGATGACGGCGTCGTAGCCGGGCAGATCCTTCTTGGGGCCGAGCTGGCCGTAGCCGGTGACCGAGCAGTAGACCAGCCGCGGATTCCACTCGGAGACCGTCTGATAACCGAAGCCGAGCTTCGCCAGGCTGCCCGGCCGGAAGTTCTCGATCAGCACGTCGGCCGTCGCGATCAGGCGGCGGAGCGCGGCGGCGCCGGCGGCGGATTTCAGATCCAGCGCGACGCTCTTCTTGCTGCGGTTCAGGCCGAGAAAGAAGGTGCTCCACCCCTCGCGGTGCGGCGCCCATGCGCGCGTGTCGTCGCCGTGGGTGGGCTCCTCGATCTTGAGGACCTCGGCGCCCATGTCGCCCAGCAGCATGGCGCAGTAGGGGCCGGCCAGCACCCGGGTGAGATCGAGCACGCGCAGTCCGTCGAGAGGCGGCATCGGTGCCGCGATTATAAGCGGCCTGCGGGCCGCCCGCGATGGAACGCGCCGCGCGGCTGAACTTGAGAGCGCGGGGGAGACGCTGATAGGGTTGAATCGGTCCGGACGATGTGAAGGAGACCATGATGCACCGCATCCAGCGCCAGCTCGTGAACGTCGCGGTCGCCGCCGGCGTGGCGTCGGCCGCCGCCTGCGCGGCCCCCGCAGCCGGTCCGGGGGATGGCTGCGCCGGTCTGACCGAAACGGCGCTGATCGACCTGTGGATCGGCGCCGCGGACCGGGTGCCCGCCGGCGCGGATCTGCCGGCGCACTGCAAGGTGACGGGGACCATCGAGACGGAGATCAACTTCGAATTGTTGCTGCCCGACGAATGGAACGGCCGCTTCCTGATGGGCGGCGGCGGCGGCTTCGTCGGTAGCGTGCAGAACCAGGCGCGCTCGCTCTACGCGCACGGCGGGACCCCGCTGCAGCGCGGCTACGCGACGGTCGGAACCGACACCGGGCACACCGGCAGCGGCATCGAGGCGAGCTGGGCGCTCGACCATCCGGCCCGGCAGGAGAACTTCGGACACCGCGCCGTCCACCTGACCGCGGAGACCGCGAAATCGATCATCGCGCACTACTACGAGCAGCCGGCCGACTATTCCTACTTCGTCGGCTGCTCGCGGGGCGGCGGGCAGGCGATGATGGAGTCGCAGCGCTATCCGGACGACTTCGACGGCATCGTCGCCGCAGCCCCGGCCTACGACTGGACCGGCATCACCGCCGGGTTCGTGCAGAACCAGCAGGCGATCTACCCCGACGGCGACCTGGACGCCCCCGTGCTGACGCCGGCGACGCTCGATCTGCTCGGGTCGAGCATCCTCGCTGCGTGCGACGCGGACGACGGGGTCGAGGACGGCGTGCTCAACGATCCGCGCCGGTGCGATTTCGAGCCGGAGGACCTGCCGCGCTGCGCGGGCGACCGTCCGGCCGACGGCTGCGTCACCTCGGCGCAGCTCGCGGCGATCAACGTCGTCTACGACGGCCCCACCGCGAACGGCGAGCCCATCTACCACGGCTTCAACTACGGCGGCGAGCACGACGGCGGCGGCTGGGATTCGTGGGTGGTGAGCGCCCCGCAGCGGCGGGCCGCCGGGATTCCCAACGCGCAGTTCGGCTTCGGCACCGAGCTGTTCAAGTACTTCGTCTTCGACGACCCCGACTGGGACTACACGGCCTACGACTTCTCGACCTGGAAGGACGACGTCGCGGAGACGGCCGCGATCCTCAACGCGACCGACACCGACCTGAGCGCGTTCAGGGACGGCGGCGGCAAGATCATCTACTGGACCGGCTGGTCCGACCTCGCGCTTGCTCCGCTCGGCACGATCGACTACTACGAGCGGCTCGAGGCGGGCGACCCGGCGGCCCGCGACTACGCGCGGCTGTACATGCTGCCGGGCGTCCTCCACTGCGCCGGCGGCCCGGGTCCCGACCGCGTCGACTGGGTGGAGGCGATCCGCGCCTGGGTGGAGGAGGGCCGCGCGCCGGAGCGCCTGCCGGCGTCGAAGCTCGACCGGGATGGACAGCCGACGATGACGCGGCCGCTGTGTCCTTATCCGCAGGTCGCGCTCTACGACGGGACGGGGGACCCGAACGACGACGCGAGCTTCGCCTGCGCCGTTCCGTAGGGCTCGTCCTCTCTGCAGCGACCCCGGTATACGCAGACTGCCGCGGCGGTGATGAAGTCGCTTGGCTGGAAGCGACGCATGAGTGAAGCGTTCCGATACAAGCATCCGACCTGACGCGCTATTTCGACGGCGCGCCGGACGCGCCGGAGTCCGCCCGCGGCTACCTGCCTACAAGTCGCTCAAGTGCGCAATCCGGCCCGTGCTGTCGCCGATCCGCTCCCGATGCACGCCAAGACGGTCGAGCATCGTCAGGAACAGGTTCGTCATCGGCGTCCCGTCCGCGTACCGCAGGTGGCGCCCGCCGCGCAGCGCCCCGCCGCCCCCGCCGGCGAGCAGGGTCGGCAGGTTGTCGTGTGTGTGCGCGTTCGAGTCGCTCAGGCTGCTGCCGTAGACGACCATCGAGTGGTCGAGCAGCGCCCCGTCGTCGTCCTGCGCGTCCCGGAGCTTTCCGAGGAGGTAGGCCAGCATCGCCACGTGGTGGCGGTCGATCATCTGCAGCCGGGCCATCTTCTCCGGGTCGTTCTGGTGGTGCGACAACCCGTGGTGGGCGTCGGGGACGCCGATGGAGCGGTAGGTGCGGTTGCCCCCCTCGCGGCTGTACATCAGGGTGACCACGCGCGTCAGGTCGGCCCGGAACGCGATGGTGACGAGGTCCGACATGAGCCGGACGTGCTCCTCGAAGGTCGGCGGGATGCCGTCGGGGCGGTCGACCACCGGCAGGTCCACGCCGTCGTAACGCGCGTTCTGGATGCGCCGCTCCACCTCGCGCACCGAGTCGAGGTAGTCGCCGAGCTTGCGCCGGTCGCCGGCGCCGAGGGTGGTGCGCAGGCGCGCCGCGTCGTCGCGCACGAAGTCCAGCAGGCTGCGGTTCTGCCGCGCGCGGATGGCCCGGACCGCGGGGTCGGTGGTGTCGCCGTCGCCGAACAGCCGGGTGAAGACCCGGCTGGGGTTGTTTTCGTACGGCAGCGGGGTGGTCGGCGAACTCCACGAGATGGTGTTGCTGTAGGCGCAGCTATAGCCGGAATCGCAGCCGCCGACCATCCGCACGTCCTGCAGCCCGAGCTCCAGCGACGGCAGCGGCGTGTCGCGGCCGATCGTCTCGGCCAGCATCTGGTCGACCGACATGCCGTTGCGGATGTCGGCGCCCCGAGTCTTCTTCGGATGCACGCCGGTCAGCCAGCTCGCGCCGGCGCGGGCGTGGTCGCCGGGGCCGTCGCCGAGCGCCTCGCCGTTGCGGTGCGCGAGACCGGTGATGACGAGGAGGTCGTCCCGGAACGGCTCCACCGGCATCAGCGTCCGGCTGAACGCGAAGCCGGGACCGTCCTCGGCCGGCGTCCAGTCCTGCATGATGACGCCGTTGGCCGTGTAGACGAACGCGACCCGGGTGACCGGTGTCGACGCCGACGCGAACGCCGGCGTCATCGCGTCGAGGAACGGCAGGGCGACGGCGGTCCCTATGCCTCGCAGAAAGGTGCGGCGCGGCAGCGCAGTTCCGGTGATCATGGCTTCGGCGTCCTCCTCAGACGGAATGGTACGCTATCGACGATGGCCGAGACCAGGGCCGAGAACCGGTAGTCCGCGGCTTCGACCCGCCGGCGGATCTCCCGCACCGCCGGCTGATCGTACGATTCGAGGCCCCGGCCGACGGCGTAGGTCAGCAGCTTCGCGGCCAGCGTCTCCACGAACTCGTCGCGGCGGTCCAGCAGCACCCGCCGCAGGCCCGCCGGACCGTCGATGACGGTTCCGTCCGGCAGCGCTCCCGACGCCTCGACTGCCGCGCCGTCGTCCTCCGTTCGGTACGCGCCGATCGCATCGAAGTTCTCCAGCGCGAACCCGAGCGGGTCGAGCTTCGCATGGCAGGCGGCGCAGGCGGGGTTGGCCCGATGCCGCTCCAGCGCCTCGCGCAGGCCGCCGGTCGAGGTCTCCGCGCCGGCGGCCAGGGCGGGCACGTCGGGCGGCGGGGGCGGCGGCGGCGCGCCGAGCAGGTTCTCCAGCACCCACTTGCCGCGCAGCACCGGCGACGTGCGCGTCGGATACGAGGTGACCATCAGGACGCTGCCGTGGGTCAGCACGCCGCCCCGCTCGGCGCCCGCGAGCGGGAAGCGGCGGAAGTAGCCGCCTCTGACGCCGTCAATGCCGTAGAAGTCGGCCAACCGCTCGTTCAGGAACGTGTAGTCCGCGTCGATCAGCTCCAGGACGCTGCGGTCTTCGCGGATCAGGTAGTCGAGGAACAGCGCCGTCTCGCGCTCGAAGGCGTACCGCAGCGAATCGTCGAAGTCGGCGAACCGCTCCGGGTCCGGCGTCCAGTCGGCCACGTTGCGCAGGTGCAGCCACTGTCCCGCGAAGTTGTCCACGAGCGCCAGCGCCTTCGCATCGGCGAGCATCCGGGCGATTTGCGCTGTCAGCACAGTTGCGTCGTTCAGGCGGCCGCGCTCGGCCAGACCCAGCAGCTCCTCGTCCGGGATGCTGCTCCAGAGGAAGAAGGACAGCCGCGACGCGAGATCGACGTCCGAGAGCCGGTATGCCGACCCCGGCTCGGCGTCCTCCGGGCCGCGCGGGGCGCGGAACAGGAAGCTCGGCGAGACGAGGACGCCGCTCAGCGCCATCTCGATGCCGTCCTCGAACCGTGCGCCGTCGGCGCGGCCGATCGCGAACAGGTCGAGGAGCGGGTCCAGGTCGGCCGCGGTGACGGGACGCCGGTAGGCGCGGCGGGCCAGGGTCGTCAGAATCCGCCGGGCGCACGGCTCCTCGGGTTCGCGGGCCGCCGGCCGGCAGGTGAAGATCCGGCGCTGGACGTCGGTTTCGCCCGGTCCGGCCGCGTCGTACGGGCCGCCGACGAGTACGTGGTCGACGGAGTAATCGTTCGTCTCGCCGCCGTCTTCGCTCTGCGCGTACTCGGTGAGGAACCCGGCTCCAATCTCGTGCTCCCCGGCCGGCAGCGGCAACCGCAGCTCGAAATTGCGGGTGAGCTGGTTCGCCTCCTCGGGATCGAAATCCGCGTCGATCAACCGGACCCTGCGGCCGTCGACGCGGACGTCCAGCCGGGGCGCCGGCATTCCGGTGGTGCGCCGCCCGCGTACGCGCACCGTGATCGTGTACTCGGCGTCGAACGCGAAGTAGTGGCGGAACAGGATGCCGCCCCGCTCGTTCGGGGGCAGCCCGTCGATCGCCTCGTCCGTGGTTCCTTCCCGCGGCTCGTAGCGTTCGACCACCGGCCGCGGCGTCAGGCCGCCGCCCGCCAGACGGCTGACGCGCCGCGCCGCCGCCACGTACTGCTCGACGTGCAGCGGTGACACGGTCAGCACGGCGCCGATGTTGTCGAAGCCGTAACCGGAGTCGTCCGCCGGCAGGTCGCGGGCGTGGTCCAGGTCGAGCCCGAGCAGGTCACGGACCGCGTTGCGGTACTCGGCCCGGTTCAGCCGGTGAATGGCGGGCGCGCCGGGATTGGGGTTTTCGGCCGCAGCGCGGTCGAGCGCAGTCTCGATCCAGGTTGCGAGGCTGGCCGCGTCGGCCGCGGCGGGGCGTGGGCGTCCGGCCGGGGGCATCTCTCCGGCCCGGAGTTTCCGGAACACCTTCTCGAACACCGCGGCGTGCTCGGCGACCCGATACGGGTCCACGCCCTGCAGCGACAGGCCCGCGGTGCGGGTCCGGTCGTTGTGGCACGCGAGACAGTAACGGCGGACGGTGGTCTGCAGGAGTTCGGCCCCCGCCGGCGAGAGCGCGCTGCCCGCCGTTGCGAGCTGCGCTCCGGCCGGCGTGTCCCGGCTTCCGTTCTGCGCCGTCGCGACCGCCGCCGGCAGCGAGAAGGCGATGAGAGCCGATATCAGCGCAGGAAACGCCGCAACTCGTCGTCCGCTCATTGGGTTCGGAGTGTAGCATTCGATTCCATGCGGAAGACGCTCTTGTCGGGTTCGGTCGCGGGACTCGGGTCGGTGCTGGCGCTCGTCGTCGGGTTGGTCCTTCGATTCGGGTCGGTGTCGGCGCTCTGTGCCGGCGTCGTGTCGCATGCCCAGGCGAACGGGCCGACTCGGGCGCCGGAGACGCCGTTGGTCGAGGCGGTCCAGCGCCGGGACGCGCGCGCGGTGGAGGCGCTCGTCGCCGGCGGGGCCGACGTGAACGCGACCCGCGACGACGGGTCGACGGCGTTGGCCTGGGCCGCCCTGCGCGACGCCGCCGGCATCGTCGAGGCGCTGCTGCAGGCCGGGGCCGACCCGAATGCCGCGGACGAGAACGGCGAGACGCCGCTGCTCTTCGCCTGCGGCAACGGCAACCTGGAGATCGCGCGGATGCTGCTCGACGCCGGCGCGGCCGTCGACGCGGCGCGCTGGAGCGGCGACACCCCGCTGCTGGCCGCGGTCCATGCCGGGAACGAGGCGCTCGTCCGGCTGCTCGTCGCTCGCGGCGCGGAGGTGAACGTGGCGGAGCGCCGGATGGGCCAGACCCCGCTGATGTGGGCTGCTGCCGGAGGCTACACCGCCATCGCCCGTTTCCTCATCGAACGTGGCGCCGCCGTCGACGCAGCGTCCGCGAACGGCTTCCGCCCAATCCTGTTCGCGGCCGCCTCGGGCGACGCGGACAGCGCACGCGCCCTGATCGCGGCCGGGGCCGACCCGCATGTCCATGCCGCCGACGGCCGGAGCGCGTTCCTGATCGCCGCCGCGGAAGGCCGCGACGCGGTGACCCGGCTGATGCTCGACCACGGCGCCGACGTCAACGCCCGGAATCGCGAGGGCGGCACCGCGCTGCATGCCGTGGTCGCGCAGGGCAACGTGGAGATGGCGCGGGAACTGGTGGCGCGGGGCGCGGACGTGCACGCCCGCAGCGGCGGCCCCGGCGGCGCGGCCTGGCGTAGTACCGGCGGCTTCACGCCGTTTCTTGCCGCCGCCCGGGCCGGCGACGTCGAGATGATGGAGGCGCTGCTCGTGTCGGGGGCCGATCCTGCGGCGGAGACCAACGACGGCGCGGGCGCGGTGCTGCTCGCGGCCGGCAGCCGCGAGCTCGACGCGGTCCGGTTCGCGGTGGAGCTCGGCCTCGACGTCAACGTGCATCCCGCGGGCCGCCGGAGCGCCCTGCACACCGCCATCCGCGCCGGCGAGGACGCCATCGTCCAGTATCTGGCCGACCACGGCGCCGATTTCGACGCTCTGGACCAGTTCGGCCGCACCCCGCTCGAGGAAGCCGAGTTCGAGGCGCCGACGCATACCATCGAGCTGATGCGCCGGCTTGCCGCGGAGCGGGCGGCGGGGGTACGGTGATTCCGGTTATCCGCGCAGGGGGCGCTCCCTTGTACTCGTCGACCCGACTCGATGGCTTTCTCGACGCGTTCCGGCCGCACCTGGAAGCGCAGGGCGCCCACGCAGCCTGGATCTTCGGATCGCACGCCCGTGGCACGGCGTCGGCCGAGAGCGACATCGACGTCATGGTGGTGGCGCCGACCAGGCGGCCGTTCGTGGAGCGGTTCCGCGACTACCTGCCGGCGATTCTGGACGCTCGCGTCGGCGTCGACCTGCTCGTCTACACGCCCGAAGAGTTCGCGCGCATGCAGGCGGAGGAACAGCCGTTCCTGATCGACGCGCTCGCCGACGCCAGACAGATCCATGTGGGACGCCCGGGCGGAAGCTGAGCGCTGGCGCCGGCAGGCCGCCAACGACCTCGCGTTCGCTGGCGTCGCCCTGCGTGAACGGTTCTACGCCCAGGCCTGCTTCATCGCGCAGCAGTCGGCGGAGAAGGCGGTGAAGGCTGTCGCTTATAGCCTCGGGGAGCGCACCGTGCTCGGCCACTCGCTGGTGACGCTCGTCTCGCGTTATGCGGACCGCGCGCCCGATTTGCATGATCTGCGGGAGCTGGCCGGCATCCTCGATCAGTACTACGTGCCGACCCGCTACCCGAACGGCCTGGCCGGCGGCGTCCCGTTCGAGGCGTTCGGAGAGTCGCAGGCGGCGGCCGCGGTGGATGCGGCCGAGCGCTTCGTGCGGCTTGCGGAACAGCGTTCCGGTTCCCGGAACTGAGCGCTGCCGGCGACTGGTCACCGGTACGCCGCCGCCTGGATCTCGTAGAGCTCCGCGTAGCGTCCCGCCGCCGCCGTCAGTTCTTCGTGGCTGCCCGCCTCGACGACGCGGGCGCCGTCGAGAACCACGACAAGGTCCGCCATGCGCACCGTGGAGAAGCGGTGCGAGACGAGCAGGGTGATACGGCCGCCGCTTTTTGAATGGCCGTTCCGCGTCGGTCGTCCGGCCCCCGTTCCCGTGGCCGCGCGCGGCGCTCGCGTAGCGTTCGAACAGCGCGTGCTCGGTCTCGGCGTCGAGCGAGGCGGTCGGTTCGTCGAGCACCAGCAGCAACGGCTCGTCGCGCATGAAGCCGCGGGCGAGGGCCAGCTTCTGCCATTGTCCGACGCTCACTTCCACGCCGTTCGGCCAGGTCGATCCGAGCTGGGTGTCGAGGCCGTCGACCAGCGTATCGACCACGTCCGTCCCGCGCCGGCCCGGCCGATGGCGGTCCGCGCCGCCGGGCGCTCGTCCAGGCGCGGTACGTCGCCCACCCCGACCGTCCGTTGCGCCTGCAGCTTGAAGCGGAAGAAGTCCTGGAACGCGCCGGCGAGCCGTGCGCGCCACTCGGCCGCCGGCATCCGCGCGAGATCCTCGCCGTCGACGAGGATGCGTCCGGCCGTCGGCTCGTACATCTTGCCGAGCAGCTTGACCAGCGTGGTCTTGCCCGCTCCGTTCTCGCCGACGAGGGCCACGACGGCGCCGGCCGGCAGGGTGAGGTCGACGTTCTCCAGCACCAGGCGCTCGGTGCCGGGATAGGCGAACGACACCCTCTCCAGCACGATGCCGCGCTCGATGGACGTCGGGACCGGCCGGTCGGCGCGCTCGGCCTGCGCCGCGGCGTAGTCTTCGAGCCATGCCAGGCGCCGCGAGCCGTCGAGCCAGATGCCGCGCAGGAAGCCGATCTCGCCCACCGTGGCGCTGACGTACCCCGCCAGGCGCGCCCCGGCCGCCAGCAGCAGCAGGACGTCGCCGGGGGAGGCCCGCAGTCTCGAGGTCACGAAGACCACCGCGCCGACGTAGCCGGCGCCGAACACGCTCCAGCCGAGGGTGTGCCAGCCCGCGCTGGCCCAGCGCGCGGCGGCGACCGGCCGGTACCAGCG
>CBDCCN010000003.1:0-386176 GCA_965214865.1 Vicinamibacterales bacterium | reverse complement strand
CGGCGCTCTTCGCGGCGCGCGGCGACGATCTCGCGGCGGTGGTGCGGGCGGCCGACGCCCTGCGGCGCGAGGTGAACGGCGACGAGGTCACCTACGTCGTCAACCGCAACATCAACTACACCAACGTCTGCTACTTCAAGTGCCGCTTTTGCGCCTTCTCCAAGGGCAAGCTGAGCGAGAACCTGCGGGGCGCCCCCTACGACCTCGATCGCGACGAGATCGCCCGCCGCAGCGTGGAGGCGTGGGAGCGCGGCGCCACCGAGGTGTGCATGCAGGGGGGGATCCATCCCGAGTACACCGGCGCCACGTACCTGGACATCTGCCGCACCGTCAGGGCGGCGGCGCCGGAGATGCACGTCCACGCCTTCTCGCCGCTGGAAGTCTGGCAGGGGGCGGCCACCCTCGGCGTCCCGCTCGAGACGTTCCTGCGGCAACTGAAGGCGGCCGGCCTCGGGACGCTGCCGGGGACCGCGGCCGAGGTGCTCGACGACGAGGTACGGCGGGACCTGTGTCCCGACAAGCTGACGGCGGGACAGTGGCTCGAGGTGATGGAGACCGCGCACCGGGTCGGTTTCCGGACCACCGCGACCATCATGTACGGCCACATCGACCGGCCCCGGCACTGGGCCCGGCACCTGGCGCGCATCCGGGCGCTGCAGGCGCGCACCGGCGGGTTCACCGAGTTCGTGCCGCTCCCCTTCGTTCACATGGAGGCCCGATCTACCGGAAGGGAAAGGCGCGCCGCGGCCCGACGTTCCGCGAATCGCTGTTGATGCACGCGGTGGCCCGGCTGGCGTTGCACCCGCTGGTGCCGAACGTCCAGGCGTCGTGGGTGAAGATGGGGCCGCGCGGCGTGCACGCGTGCCTGAATGCCGGGGTGAACGACCTGGGCGGCACGCTGATGAACGAGAGCATCACCCGGGCCGCCGGCGCCGGGTTCGGTCAGGAACTGCCGCCGGAGCGCATGGAGGCCCTGATCTGCGGGGCGGGCCGTTCGCCGAGGCAGCGTTCCACCACGTACGGGGAACCGGCAGCCGCGCAGGTCGCCCGGTCGTTCCACGCCGCGGACCTGTGGCCCGTGGTGCAGACGTCCGATCCCGCCCGGGCGCGGGACGGCGCGCGGGCGGACGCTGGTCCGGCCCGGGCTCGACCCGGACGACGGCGGGGAGATTCCCGTCGAAACGCAACGAGACAGTAGGGAGGCGAACCGATGAGCGTAGACATCCGCGGCCTGCTCGACAAGGCGCTGGAGCGACCGGCCGTCAGCGCACCGACAGCCCTGGTGGTCGTACTGGTGATCGGGTTCTTCGGGTGGTCGGCCGCCTGCCCGTGCGACCGCACGCCCGGGGCCATGCTGTTCGGCGAGGCGCACGAGGAGCCGGTCGACGACTGGACGTTCGCGAACCGGGTGACCCTGTGCCAGATCCAGATCCGCGCCGGCCTGCTGCCGCACGCCATCAACCTGAACTGCTTCGCCACGGAGAGCGGCGACCTGTACCTGAGCTGCTCGAACTGCGACGGCAAGCGCTGGTCCGGCTTCGCCGCCGAGGACGGCTGGGCGCGGCTGCGGCTCGACGGCACGGTCTATCCGGTCAACCTGACGCGGGCCCTGGATCCGGACGAGCTCGACACGGCGTGGACCGCCAGGCTCGACAAGCTGCACTCGCTGGAAGAGCCGGCCAACCCGCCGGTACCGCTCGGCACCCCGCGGCCGGACCACTGGTGGTCGTTCCGCGTCGTGTCGCGCAGCAGTTAGGGGTCTGCGCCGTAGAACGGTGCAGAACTCCGGTGACGGATTGGTCGGGCGGCAGACGGAGCCGCAGGCGACGATTGATGGCGGTCTCGGAAGGGAGGGCGCCGTGAAGACCGCCATGGCCGCGGTCATCGCGGGTGCGCTCGCGACGCTGGTCGCGGTGCCCGCTGCCGGACAGGCGGTGTGAGACGCGAGCGTGCACGAGGGCGGGATGGAGTTTCAGCTTCGCAACCGCGAGGGCGCCGCGATCGTTCTGCAGTGCCGCGCCCAGGGGATCGGTGCGGGATTCGCGTTCGCCGAGCCGATCGAGGCGCCGGAACGGTTTCGGTGCGCGCCGTTCCCGGCGAGCGGATCAACCTGGCGGTCACGCCGGTCGCGGCGACCGTGGTGCAAATGTCTATCAGTGCCTCCAGCAGCAGGAGCGCTACAAGTTGCTCGACGGGGATCTGGTCATGACCGGCTCCGCTCCCCCGAGCGACAGTCTGGCCGAGCTGCAGGACAAGATGCGCGAGTATGTGGACAACGGCGTCCGGCTCGGCTGCCTGGTCGGCGACCCCTCGCGCTGGTGCTTCGTTCCCGCTGGCGATCCCCTGGCCGATGGATGGTCCCCCACGGTCCGACGCCCAAGCCGCACTTGACATTGCCGGCGTGGTGCTCACAATGGAACGATCCCCGGGCTGGATCGGGAGCGTTCCCGTCGGGGGGGACCGGGCCAGGACGCAAGGGGGGACCGACCCATGACGACTCGATACCACCGTTTCGCGGCGGTGGCCGGCGCGGTGCTGGCGATCTGCATCGGAGGCCACGCGGTTGCGGCCAATTCGACCGACTGGGAGCCGGGTCCGGCGTCATGGACGGGGGACCTGACCCCGATCACCGCGGCGGACTGGAGCTACGACCGGGCCGAGCATCTGCTGGGCCGCGCCGGCTTCAGCGGCACCCCGGAGGACGTCCAGCGGCTGGCGGACATGACGCCGGAGGAGGCGGTCGGCGCCCTCGTCGACTACGACGACGTTCCGAACGACCACCTGCCGCCGTTCGAGCACTCGGGCTTCTGGGACGAGACGCTGATGCACTTCCCGCCGAGCCGGCCCGCCGCGACAGACCGGGCCATGGTGCGCGGCGAGAGCATGGGCATCCGGGTGAAGCCGGAGTTCGTCAACCGCCACATGCAGCCCGTCTCCGACCGCTTCTTCTACTGGCTGCGCGCCACCGCGCTGGAGACCCGCCGCGTCGGCTACTGGTGGGCCGAGCGGATGCTCGATACGAACCGGCCGCTGGAGGAAAAGATGGCGCTGTTCTGGCACGGGCACTTCGCCACGGCCCAGAACAAGGTCCGCGACTATCGGAAGATGCTGCTGCAGATCGACACGTTCGAGCGGCACGCGGCGGGGAACTTCGGCGAGCTGCTCGTCGCCGTCGCGCAGGACCCCGGGATGCTCTACTACCTGGACGCCGGGGTGAACGTGAAGGGGGCGGCCAACGAGAACTTCGCGCGCGAGGTGATGGAGCTGTTCACGATGGGCGTGGGCAACTACTCCGAGATGGACGTCCGCGAGGCGGCGCGGGCCTTTACCGGCTGGAACTTCCTGAACCTGGACTTCGTGGTCAACGAGGAGCAGCACGACGACGAGGAGAAGACCTTCCTGGGCCGCACCGGCAACTTCGACGGCGTCGACGTGCTCCACATCATCCTGGAGCAGCCGATCACGGCCGAGTACATCGCCTCGAAGATCTACCGCTTCTTCGTCCGCGAGGACCCGTCGCCGGCCCTGCGGGCGGAGCTCGGCGCCGTCTTCCGGGACAACCACTACGAGCTCAAGCCGCTGTTGCGGACGATCTTCCTGTCGCGCGACTTTTACAGCGAGGCCGCCTACGGCGCGCACATCAAGGGGCCGGTCGAGCACGTGATCGCGATGCTGAAGCAGCTCGGCGCCCCGGACGTGCCGGGCGTACCCGACTTCAACAGCACGACCATCGCCCTGGGGCAGCACCTGCTGAATCCGCCGTCGGTCGCCGGCTGGGCGCAGGGCCGCTCCTGGATTACGCCGGCGCTTCTGCAGGAGCGGGGCAACGTCGCCTTCAACTACCTGTTTCCGGACGTCATCGACTTCCGCGATCCGAGCTTCCTCGCCCGGACCGGGGACGGAGTGGTGGGCGAGCGCCTGCGGAGCGGCTACGACTTCGGCGCCGCCATCTCCATCGACGGCGACCCGAACCAGATGACCGCGTTCGACCTGTCCGCCCTGGAGCGGGACGAGCTGTTCAACACCCGCGTCTCGGGCTACCGCGCCTGGGCCGAGGCGGTGCGCAAGCTGATTCCGACCCCGCGCGGCGCGGCGCAGTTCGACATGACCCGCATGGTCCTGGATTCCGGGGCGACGACCACCGACGAGGCGGTCGACCATCTGCTGGGCCGGTTCCTGCGGATGCCGGTGGCGGCGGATCTGCGCGACGCGCTCGTGGAGCTGCTGGAAGGCGAGCTGGGAACCCGGGACCTCGCGCGCGCGGGAACCTACCTGGAAGACCCGTTGCGCATGGTGACCCACATCATCATGAGCACGCCGGAGTATCAGATCGACTAGGGGACCCGTCCATACAGAGGTGCATGACCATGACCCTGACCAACCGCGGCAAGAAGCTGTGTGATTCCAGTGGCGTGTCCCGCCGCCAGGCGCTGAAGATCGGCGCCCGCGGCATCGGTCTCGGCCTGCTCGGCAGCGGGCTCGGCCCCCTGCCGCCGCTGTTCGGCGCGACGTCCGAGGCGCTGGCCGCCACCGAGGGCAAGATCCTGGTGGTCTTCGAGTGGTTCGGCGGCTACGACGGCCTGAGCACGTTCGTGCCGTACGGCGACGACGAGCTGTACCGGCGCCGGCCGACCATCGGCGTCCGCGAGCACGACGTGATCAAGGTGGACGAACACTTCGGCTTCCAGAAGTCGATGGTGGGCATGCACCGGCTCTGGGACGAGGGCAACTGCGCCGTCATCCACGGCGCGGGCTACGAGCAGCCGTCGTTCTCGCACTTCGCCTCCAGCTCGTTCTGGCACACCGGCGCCCCCAACAGCGGGGAAGCCTACGGCTGGTACGGGCGCACCGCGGACGCCCTGGATCCGACCGGATCTCCCAACTTCCTCGTGAACATCGCGTCGGCGCAGTCGCTGGCGGTGCGGGCGCACGAGCACGTCCCGGTCGTCTTCAACGATCCGGGCTCGTTCCGCCGCGACTTCTTCCACCCGCAGAGTCCGTACATCGGCAAGCTCGGCAACGGGCAGGCGGCGCGCAGCGAAATTCACAAGTTCCTGCTCGACGTCAACCAGAGCGCCCGCGAGGCGTCGGCCCTGGTCAGCCGGGCCTGGGACAACTACACCAGCGGCCCCGGCGGCGGTCAGCGCCTGCTCGACCTCGACAAGGTCGTGGCGCTGATCGAGAACGACTTCCCGGCGCGGCTCTACTACGTGCGGCTCCGCAACAGCCTGTTCGACACCCACGTCAACCAGGAGAGCCCGCACAACCGCCAGGTGCAGTACTGCTGCGACGCGGTCTGGGGCTTCTTCGAGGAGATGAAGCGCCTCGGCAAGCAGGACGAGGTGGCCGTCTTCATCCACAGCGAGTTCGGACGGCGCGTGCCGGAGAACACGAGCCTCGGCACCGACCACGGGACCGCCAACGTCTCGTTCGTGCTCGGCGGCGGGGTCAAGGGGGGCCAGTACAGCAAGCCGGTCAGCCTGACGGACCTCGTCCTCGGGGACAACCTGCAGTACACCACCGACTTCCGGCGGGTGTACGCCACGCTGATCGAGGAATACCTCGGCTACCGCAAGTCGAAGGATGTGCTCGGCGGCAAGTTCGAGACGCTCGGGATGTTCACGTAGGAGCCTGCGCGGCAGAGGATCGACGGGGCCGGCTTCGGTCAGCCCCGTTCGCTTGCTGCGGGTCTCACGTGCGCTGATCGACCGTTACTTCGACCGCTCGCTGCTTGAGCTCCTCGAAAGCATCGCTCTCCCCGGCCGGCAGGTCGACCTCCGTGCTGCCGTCCGGCGTGTGGAAGTTCAGGGCCAGCATGCCCTTCTCCCGCCGCCAGCGACGGACGTGCTCGACATCGCGAATCCGCTCTACCGGCTCTGGAATGCGGGGGCGGGCTCCGAGCTCCCGGAGCAGGTCGACCGCGGACCGCCAGGATTCCGGTGCGAGGCTGGGCACGACGTCGAGATCGAACGTCACGCGGGAACCCCCGTGGAGGGCGGCGGCGACTCCACCGATGATCACGAACTCAACGTGATGGTCGTGAAGCGCGTTCAGGATCGCGAGAAAATTGCTCGTCATGCGAGTGCTGCTCTGTCCAGGCCCTGCGAAGCAGGGTCAGGTCACGGGCGCGTTCGCTGAGCATCCGCAGGCGCGCGAGGAACGACCGGCCATCGAGGGGTTCGATGGGGGAGTCGTCAGGATGTACACCAGTCCAATCGACTCCGCGATTCTCCTGCGGCTGCATGACTGGCATTGTCTCCCGGTATCGTCGTCGCAACGCGATCATGGCGTTGGGACCGGTATTCAGGCTTGGCGCGGCAGTATAGTCCGCCGCACCGGTGAGAACTCTCGACCATGACCGACACGCTGCTGGCGGACCTCGTGGCGACATCCCACGATGTACGCGACGCCAGCCGGCGTCTGGACAAGATCGGCCGGTTGGCGGCCTTCCTGAGGTGTCTCGCGGCGCACGAAATCGAGATCGCGGCGGCGTTCCTTTGCGGCGCGCTTCTGCAGGGGCGCATCGGGGTCGGCTTTGCCGCGCTCAGCGAGGTCCGTTCCACGCCGCCCGCGTCCTCTCCCGGCCTGACGCTCGGCGAAGTCGACAAGGTGTTCGAGAAGGTCGCAGGCACAAGGGGACGCGGTTCGACGGCGGCCCGCGTAGAGCAGCTCCGCGACATGCTGAGCCGCGCGACGCGCGACGAGCAGGACTTCCTGGTGCGGTTGCTCTACGGCGAGATCCGTCAGGGCGCGCTCGAGAGCGTGGTTACCGACGCCGTGGCGCGTGCGGCCGGACTGCCGGCGGCCCGGGTGCGCCGTGCGGTGATGATGGCCGGCGGCCTCGGACCGGTAGCCAGAGCCGCGCTGGGCGAGACCGACCCCGATCTGTCGCAGTTCTCGCTCCGTGTGTTCCACCCGGTGCAGCCGATGCTGGCGCAGTCCGCGGACAGCGTGGACGATGCCCTGGCGCGCCTCGGCGCGATGGCGCTCGATCACAAGCTGGACGGAGCCCGCATCCAGGTGCACAAGGACGAGACCGAGGTGAGGGTGTTCACGCGCCACCTGCGCGACGTGACCGCGGCGGTTCCCGAGGTGGTCGAGGCGGTGGGCGCCATGCCGCCGCGGCGGTTGATCCTCGACGGGGAGGTGCTGGCTCTCGGGCACGACGGGACACCGCTTCCGTTCCAGGTGACGATGCGCCGCTTCGGTCGCAAGCTGGACGTAGCCGCGCTGCGCCGCACGTTGCCCCTGACCCCGTTCTTCTTCGATTGCCTGCTGGTCGACGGGCAGGACCTGGTTGACGACCCCTTCGGCCGGCGCGCGGACGCGCTGGCGGAGCTCGCGGGCGGCCGGTGGCTGGTGCCCCGTGTGCTCTCGCCCGGTCCTGGCGAGGCGGCGGCGTTCGTCGACGAGGCTCGTCGGGCCGGCCACGAAGGAGTGATGGCCAAATCGCTCGACGCGGGCTACGCCGCGGGCAGCCGGGGCGCGGCCTGGCTGAAGATCAAGCAAGCCACGACGCTCGACCTCGTGGTGCTCGCCGCCGAGTGGGGCAGCGGGCGCCGCCGTGGCTGGCTCAGCAACCTGCACCTCGGCGCGCGCGACCCCGCACGAAACGGCTTCGTCATGCTCGGCAAGACCTTCAAGGGACTGACCGACGAGCTCCTGGCGTGGCAGACGCGCCGGTTCATCGAGCTGGAGATCCGGCGCGACCGGTACACCGTCTTCGTGCGGCCGGAGGCGGTGGTCGAGGTGGCCTTCAACGACATCCAGGCCAGCCCGCAGTACCCCGGCGGGGTCGCGCTGCGGTTCGCCCGCGTCAAGCGCTACCGGGACGACAAGACGGCGGCCGAGGCGGACACGATCGAGACGGTGCAGGCGATCCATCGGCGGGCGACGCGGAGGGACGATGGCGCATGAAGTCGTCCTCGCGGGGCTTGTCAGCGTTGGCGGACTCATGGCGGCGTGCGGCGGCGACGCAGGCTCACCCTACATCAACCAGCGATCGGAGGGCCTGCTCGACGACTCGTGGCGGCGTGCGGCGGCGACGCAGGCTCACCGGCATCGGTGGGTCCGACCCCGACCCGGCCGCCAACCATGTGGCGCGGACTGACGGTTGCCCCGGAGACCGAGTGCTCGGCGCTACTACCCTCCGTCCATGGAGGCCGAGATCACGGAACGAGCGCTCGAGGACATGGCGTCCAGGCAGGCGCGTCGACGGATGCCTCCGTTTCCCGAGCAAAGGGTCGTGCCGGGCCTCGCGTCCGTCGACTTCGGCGCAGAGCGCTACCGGCTGCGTTCCCGGCGGGCTGCCGTCGCCCGGTCGAGGATGGAAACGACGGTTGTCACGACCAGCACGCAGGCGGCCGCACGCGCGGTTGACGTCAACAGCGGCGTCAGGGCGGGAACCACGTCCAGCCGCGCGGCCGCCAGCACGACCAAGGGGACGAAGTACCCGATCCCGTTCCAGCGTCCGATCGTGCTCATGCGAAGCTGCTTCCGGCGGTGCAACCAGCAGGAATCGAACACGTACTGACTGAAGGCGACCGCGATCAGTACCGGCAGCGCCACCGGGACGTGGTCCGCCAGCGCCGCGCCGGTCAACCCGGCGGTCACGAACAGGCAATCGGTTCCGTGGTCGAACAGTTGACCGGCGGCCGAGGCCGCGCCGTGCCGGCGGGCGGCGATGCCGTCGAAATAGTCGCTGGCGATGGCCGCGGCCAGCAGCATCGCGACGAGGCCGGCGCTCAGGAAGTCCGGCCGTGCGAAGGCGACCGCGAGCGGCAGGGCCGACGCCAGCCGCAGGCCGGTGAGCAGGTGCGCAGTGATCGCCAATCGGACCTCACCCTCGCCCTGGCAGGCAGGGTCACGGCTGATTCAAAATCGGATTTGAATCAGCCGTGACATGTAGTGCATTCCGTTTCGTGATCCATCGAGACTTGGCGGCGGAACTGGAACGAGCGGCTGCCTGGGCGCCGTCCATCACGCTTACCGGTCCTCGGCAGAGCGGGAAGACCACGCTGTGCCGGGCGGTGTTTTCCGAGCATCTACCGTCCAGGATCGTCGTCGCCGGGAACGGATTCGTTGCGCACGAGGAGCCGGCGTGGGTACCGGACGAACGGGCGCTCCACGTCCGGTTGACCACGCAGTCACCCGGTGCGCGACGTTCCGGCGAACCGTGAGTCCAATTCCGTCTCCGCCAGGCCCGCCAACCGTCGCCTGCCGGCTCCGCTTGCCGTCCGACCGAGCCTCACCAGGGGTCTGCGCCGTTCTCCGGCGCAGACCCCTGGCCGAACAGCTCCCGCTGCGCGCGCGGCCAGAACGCCACCCCGATGAGCGCGTTGAACAGGATGAAGAAGTTGTGCTGCACGAAGCCGAACGCGGCCATCTGGCCTTCGTTCTCGGGGAACAGGATCACCCAGAACGTGATGGCGGCGGCCCGCATCGGGGTCGGCACGGCGGCGGCGAAGAAGACTACCGGCAGGTAGCCGAGCAGCGACAGGAAGGACGCCTCGACTCCGAACAGGCGCAACGCGACGGTGTAGACGACCACCGCGGCCAGCAGCGCCGGCGAGCGCAGCGCCACGAACAGGGCGTAGTGCCGCACCGTGGCGGTCCGAAAGGCGTGCAGGATCCGCTTGTCGCGCAGTGCGCCGCCGGGCCACAGCGCGCCGCGGAAGTAGAGCACCCAGGCGGCGAAGACCAGCACCGCGCCGGCGGCGAGCCAGGGAACGAGTCCGAACGCCGGGGGCAGCGACCCGCCGCTGAAGGCGAAGCCGACCGTCGCCCAGAACAGCAGGTAGAACACCTCGCAGAACATCACGAACAGCATCACCGAGCCCACTTCCCAGCCCGGGACCCGGTGGCGCCGGTTGAGATACCAGGCCATCGCGCCCTTGCCGATCTGCTCGTTGAAAATCGAGATGACGTAGGCGCTCGCGCGGATCGGCAGAAGGTCGCGGTAGCGGATGGGGGAGACGAACCAGTTCAGGGCCCGGGTCACGACCAGGGTGTCGATGCAGAAGTAGAGGCCCGAGTAGGCGACCATCAGCGCGATCCAGGACGTCCACTCGACGTTGGCGAAGACGCCGGTCATGTAGTCGACCAGTGAGAGTCCTTCGCGCGCCGCGGCGCCGTTCAACCGGAAATAGAGGTAGGCGAAGCAGGCGACGCCGAGGGCGAGAAATCCGATGCGCGCCGCCAGGCCGCGGGTCGGGGGCGCGGGCCGGGCGGTGCCGCCCGGGTCCGCCGACTGCCCCCGAGACGGAGTGCGCACCGGGCGGGTCGGAGGCGCGGGCCGGGAGGAATCGTCGCGGGCCGGGGGCTCGACCGGAGGTGTGGTCATGATGATCGGGTCTGGCACAGTCCGGCCAGTGTGTCGGCTAACGGGGTGAGGTTGATTCCCAGCTCGTCGTCGGCGTTCCGATGCACCGCCTCGTCGGAGGTGATGACGTCGATTACCGCCGGCGTCAGGCCGCCGGTGCGGACCGGACCGGCGAGCCCGGCCACCAGCCGGGCCAGCCACACCGGCGTCGAGCGGACCGCCAGATCGTGACCGAGGAGGCCTGCCGTTCGCTGCAGCAGTTCGCGCTGCGTGAGCGTCGTCGGGCCGACCAGGCCGCAGGTCCGCACCCCGGCCGCCGGCCCCCGGCAGCAGCCCAGGATGGCGCGGCACAGATCGTCGACGTCGAGCGGGCGCAGCCGGTGCGCCCCGCCGCCCAGGACCCGGGCGGACTTGCCGGACGCGGTGCGCAGCAGCGAGCGTCCGCCGGCCGTGTCGGGGCCCAGCAGCAGCGGTGTCCGGATGATCGTGGCGTCGATCCCGGAGTCCGCCACGAGCCGTTCCGCCTCTCCCTTGGAGCGGAAGTAGCCGTTCGACGAGCGCGGATCGGCGCCGAGCGAACTGACGAAGACGATGTGGCGCACCGCCGCCGCCTGCGCCGCCTCCACCAGGGCGCGGGTGCTCTCGACGTTGCCGGTCCGATAGCTCGACGTCCGGCTTTCGAAGAGGATGCCCGCCAGGTGCACGACGCAGTCGGCGCCGGCCAGCGCTTCGCCGAGCCGTTCGGGCTGGTCGTACCCGACGACGCGCGGCGCGATGCGCGGCGAGCCGGGCAGGTCGTCCAGCGCGGCCTGCCGGCGCACCAGGGCCACCGCGCGAAGCGCCTCCTCGCCGGCGATCTGCGCGAGCAGCGCCTTGCCGACGGCGCTGTTGGCCCCCGTGATCGCCACCGTGCCGCCGCCCGCCCGCTCGTTCACCGCGGCGTCCAGAAGAAGACCTCCCAGGTGCGGAGCGGCTCGGCCTGACCCTGGATCATGCCGCCCGACGGACCCGCATCCATGCGCATGCCGTTCTTCTCGCCGTAGGCTTCGAGCAGCGGGAGGCGGTCGTCGCCCAGGACCTCGGTCGCCCGCATGGCGTAGGTGGCGTCGCCGATCCGCAGCCAGCCGTCCGGATTCGCCCGCGCCTGCCGCGCCCAGAAGCCGCCGTCGGGCCGGGTGGCGGTGATCACGCCGTTCTCGGCGCCGACGTAGACGACGTTGACCACGAACGGGGGGAAGCCGCCGGTCTTGAGCTGGATCACGCGATGGTCGTCCGCCGTGCGCCAGTCGGCCGGCGGAGGGGTTTCGACCCCGCCGATCCGCACCCCCGCGATCCGGTTGTACGGCGTCATGAAAACGTAGATGAACACCATGATCGCGGCGACCACGGCGATCGTGGCGCCCTCGATCCGCTTTTCCGTCATCGGTCGTCTCCCGTCTGCTGTTGTCGTGCATATCAGGCGGCGGGCTGTTCGATGGCTCCGATGGCCTCCGGCCCGCCGCGCCCGCTCGTGCTATGGTAGGCGATCAACCGTGGATCCGTACTGACTGTGGAGGTCTTGCGATGACAGGTGGACGATCGACGACGAGGCTGGCGCTCATCGCGCTGGCCGGACTGCTGGTGCTGCCGGCCCTGGCCGTCGCGCAGGAGGGCGCGCCGCAGACCGCTTGGGGAGCGCCGGATCTGCAGGGGGTCTGGGACTTCCGCACCATCACCCCGATGGAGCGGCCCGAGGACCTGGGCGACAAGGCGTTCCTGACGGAAGAGGAAGCGGTGCAGCGCGAGCAGGCCGCGGTGAACCGCAACATAGAGCTCTGGGAGGCGGATGCCCGTCGCACCGAGGCGGGCGGCAGCGTCGGCGGCTACAACAACTTCTGGATGGATCGGGGCACGCGGGTCATCGGCACGCGGCGCACGTCGCTGGTCATCGATCCGCCGAACGGCCGGCTGCCGGAGATGACCGAGGCGGGGCAGGCGCGCCGGGCGGACGGCCGCGGCTCGTTCAGCGATCGGATCCAGGACTCCTACACCGACTTCAGCAACGCCGACCGCTGCCTCATGGGCTTCAACGCCGGCCCGCCGATCACGCCGGGCGGCTACAACCAGAACGTGCAGATCTTCCAGACCCCGAACGAGGTCGTGCTGCTCACCGAGATGGTGCACACGGTGCGCGTGGTGCCGCTCGACGGGCGCCAGGGGCTCGACGACAACCTCGCGCAGTGGTCGGGCGTGTCCCGCGGGCGTTGGGAGGGGGACACCCTGGTGGTCGAGACCGCCAACTTCGACATCGACCGCAACTGGCGGGGGGCCAGCGCCGAGATGCGCCTGGAGGAGCGGTTCACCCGCATCGACGCCGACACCCTCGAGTACGAGTACACCGTCACCGACCTCGACACCTGGGTCGCGCCGTGGACCGTGAACCTGCCGATGGTGCGCAGCGACCTGCCGCTGTTCGAGTACGCCTGCCACGAGGGCAACTACTCGATGGAGACGATGCTCACCGGCGCGCGCGCCGACGAAGCGGCCGCGGCGGCCGCCAAGTAGGCGGTAGCCTCACCGATCCGGGCGCCCGGACCAGTTCCGGGCGCTCCCTCTTTCCTGCGCGCCGTCGTCGAGGGCGCCTCCCCCCGGGGGGCGGCAGCGACGCAGGCGCCTCGACCGGCGTTCCGTGCCGGCGACCCGCCGGCCGGCGGCGCGTGTCGAGGAGCCGACGGGCATGAGCGACGTTCGACCGGACTGGCGGCATCTGTTTCGCCGCGCCCGGGCCGCGGCCCGGCATGCCTACGCTCCCTACTCTGGCTACTGCGTGGGTGCCGCCGGACTCGTTGACGACGGGCGCGTCATCGAGGGCTGCAACGTGGAGAACGCTTCCTACGGGCTCACGCTCTGCGCCGAGTGCTCGTTGGTGTCTGCGCTGCATTCGAGCGGCGGGGGCAGGCTCCTGGCGGTGGCGGTCGTGGCGGGAAGAGACGTCGACGATCTGCAGCCCGGCAAGCCGTGCGGCCGCTGCCGGCAGTTGCTGTACGAAGCCGGCGGAGCCGGTCTGCGTGTCAACGAACACCACACGCTCGGCGAGTTGCTGCCCGACGCGTTCGGCCCCGACGCGATTCGTTGACCCGGGCGACGACCTGTCGCCGCTCCATCTTCACCCACTCTCCCGTTGCGAGCAGAGCGTCATCCACGTCGACTCGAGCAGTTTCGCGAAGGCGCCGTCAGGACCGGTGTCCACACCGGGAGCCCGAGCCGGCCGTCGACGCCAGTACGCGCAGCCCGTGCACGGCATGCATGCGCCGAACCGCGACCGCGCGAAGATTGCGACGGCCTCCGTTCCAGGCCGCCATTTCCGGCGAGATGCAGCGCGCCCGCAGGCCGCAACGGACGAAACGGACGAGACCGGTCGCGCCGAGCAGGTGCGCGCCGGCCACGAGGGCGGCCTGATCGAGGGCGACGCCACCGACCGTGGTGCCGATCAGGTCCCGCACGCAGGGTTCCAGTCTCAGCCAGTTCTGCGTCGTATAGCGCAGCATGGCCGCATCCTGCGCGCGGCGGTTTCTCTTGAACTCGTCGTCGGAGTCGACGCCCCACGCGTTGTCCAGCCAGTCGCCCGCGGCATCCTTGAAACCGGCATCCACCAGGGCGGCGCGGGTCATCTGATAACAGCCGATGGCCGAGCCGCCGGCGGGTCTGGCGAAGCAGTCTCCACCGGTCTCGACCTCCTCCACCGTTTCGAGATACCGGGGGAAGTCGGCGCCGCTCCACCGCGCCGTCGAAACGGGGTGTGCTTCCGGACCCGTGTCGATCACGGTCCCCGACGGCGAGGGAAACGGCCGCGGTACAGGCGCACCCACGCGCGCGGGCCCGCACGCCGCAACGGCGATGGAGACCGCGACCGGGAGTGCGATCAGCGCCCGACGTACCGCCCGTACCGCCACCGTCATGTCCGGGTCAGGAGCGCACGAAGACCGGCTGCCCGATGTTGAACATCATGGTCGTCTATCGGCCGCTGGACTTGGCCTGGCCAGTGCCGTCGATGGCGGCGCCGGCTGTCTCCGCGAGGGCCGGACCCGATTCGAGATCGCGGCAGGTACCCATTGCGGCATGCAGTTCCCGCCGACGATACCTGGCTGGATCGTGTCGGGCGGCTTCGAGGAACTCGCCTGTCCGCTCGTGACGCTCGACAGGAGGCTCAGCCGCGCCACCGGTCCACGTTGCCGGTTCGTCGTCCCGCCCGTGCCGGAACCGGGGGTACAGGCGTGATATTGCCGCCGGAGGTTCTGTACTACGTGGTCAACGGCCGGCCGCCGATCGAGTGGTTCATCGACCGCTACCGCGTGCCGCGAGATCGGGAGAGCGGCATCGTGAACGACCCGAACGGCTGGTTCCCGAAGCTCGACGATTTCGTCGCCGCGATTCGTCGCATCGTGCACGTGAGCGTCGAGACCGTCCGCATCGTCGCCGGCCTCCCGGAGCCGTTCGCCGAACCGGACAACGACCGGCGTGGGGGCCGGGAATGACAATCGACCGGATCACGGCGATGGTTGCGGCCGGCGAATCCGAAACGCTGGAATTTCAAGAGCACGACCGGGGCGCGCCGGGAGGCGGCAGCAACCGTCTGCGCCATGCTGAATCAACGGAGCGGACATGTGCTCTTCGGGGTCACGCCGGAGGGCGCGGCAGTCGGTCGGCAGGTGAGCGAGCGGACTGTCGAGGGCGCTGGCCGCCGAGCTGGACAACACAGGCGACAGGGCGCGTCGACGAGCCTGCAAGTCCAGTATTGTCAACAGGTTGAAAGGCGTGGCGATGGTGGAGGCGGCGGGAGTCGAACCCGCGTCCGAAGGCCCAGCGCCGAAGGAATCTACATGCGTATCCGCCCTTGCATGTGTCGCTTCCGGCGTCGAAGGGCGGCGGAAACCGCCGGAAGCCTAGCCCCGATGCATCTCGCCGTCGCGTGTCGGCGCGGCGCGCGACGACCAGCCCGCTGTATGACGCCTGACTCCCGGCCCGCGGGCGTGGTCAGGACAGGCGCGCCGCCTGATCAGGCGGCGACTGGAAGCTGCGTGTCCGCAGTTACTTTGGTTTCCATCGGATTAACGAGTCGATGGTGCTCGGCATGCATCCCGCGGTTCCGTGACCCCCGTCGAAGCCGTGTCGCCCCCATCGGCGAGCATCCGGACCATTATAATCCAGGACAGGCATGGCCGGATCGCGAAGCGTGGAGGACGTGGTCGGGGTGGTCGTCCCGCGCCTGCAGGACGCGGTGGCGTCGGAGATCCGCAACCTGGCGCAGGAGCTGGGCGCCCGCGCCGAGGAGGCGCGTGCCGAGGCGGTCGCCGAGCACGAAGCGTCGCTGACCCGCGAGCGCCGGCAGGCGATGACGGAGCGCGCCGAGGCGATTTCCGCGGCGGTGGCGGTGGCGCGCGAGCAGGCCGCGCTGGGCGCGGCGTCGCGGCTGCTGGAGGCGGTCAGCCGCCTGGACGAACAGACCACGTTGAGCGGCGTGCTGGATGCGCTGGCCGATCTGGCCGGCGCCGAGGCGGGTCGGGCCGCCCTGTTCGTGGCGGCGGAAGGCGGGCTTCGGAGCTGGCGGCTCGTCGGATTCGATGCAGGGGCTGAAGAGGCGGGGCGCGTCCTTGCCCTGGCCGAGGCCGGCGTCGCCGCACGAGCGATAGACGAGCGGCGCAGCGTGCCGGTGGCCCGCGACGGCGAGGTTGGGGTGCAGAATCGTCCTCCCGCCTTCGCGGCGCTCGCGGAGGATTGCGCCGGGGTCGCCGTTCCGGTGCTGATCGGGGGCGAGCCGCTGGTGGCGGTCTATGCCGACGAGGGGACGGAAGGGCGCGCGTCCGACGCCACCCGCTGGATTCCGGTGATCGAGATCCTGGCCCGGCACGCGGCGGCGCGCCTGGAAGCGCTGGCCGCCGAGCGCGCCGCCGCGCTGGCCCGCAACGTCGTTGCTCCGGGCTAGTTCCGCGTCGGAATCCGGAGCTGCCGGCCGACCCGGATCACGGTCCGCCGGCCCATCGAGTTGGCTTCCTGGATGGCGCGCACCGTGGTCCCGTAGCGCCGGGCGAGGCCGTTGAGCGTGTCGCCGCTGACCACCCGGTGGGTGACGGTGGTCGCCCGCGGCTGCGCGGGCCGCACGCGCAGCACCGTCCCCGGCGTCAGCCTCCGGTCCCAGAAGAGGCTGTTGTCGCGGATGATCCGCCACGGTGTCGATTCGAATCGATCGGCCACCGTCCGCAGGTCGTCGCCCGCCTGCACCGTGTGCTCTTCGTAGTCGCCTTCCCAGGCGAGCGGCAGCCGCAGCACCTGCCCGGCCGGCAGGGTCTGCAGATGCCAGAGGGCGTTCAACTCGCGCAGGTCGTCGCGATCGATCTCGAGCACGAACGCCAGGTGCAGGTAGTTGTCGCCGAGGCGCGCTCGGTACTCGACGTGATCGTCGCCGGCGGGCGTCAGCAGATCGGTTCGCGGCTCCAGCGGGTACGCGATGAACTGGCCCGCCCGCAGCGCGCGCGTCGCCAGGAACGGGTTGTGCATCCGCAGCTCCGGAATGGAGCGGCCGGTGCGCCGGGAGAGGGCCCACCAGTCGTCGCCCTCCTGAACGGCTTCGAGTCCGATGCGCGCGGCGTGCCGCCGCACCGAGGATTCGTGCACCTTGAGGACGTTGCGGTAGGCGCCGACCGAGATCAGGTACTGCAGCGTCTCCAGCGGCGGGCGTCCGCCGCGCGCCCGGCCCGGCCCGCCGTTGTAGGCCGCCACGGCGTAGTCCTCGCGCCGGAACTGGCGGACCATCTGGCCGATGTACTTGATGCCCGCCTCGATGTTGGTGTCGACGCGCAGCTCGCGGAAGGTCGCCGGCATCACCTGGAAGTAGCCTCCCGCTCCGGCGACGGAAGTCAGGCCGGGGTTGCCGCCCGACTCCTGGATCAGCACCGCGCGGGCGAGGTCGTAGTCGACGCCGTACCGCTCGGCGTGACCGCGGATTTCGTCCTCGATGTGCATCGCCTTGCGGTACATCCCGAGGAACTGCGGCGAGACCTCGTCGAACGGGAGAAGGAGGGCGGCGTCGTCCGGGGTGATCGCGACCCGCGGCCGGCCGGCGGCGGCGCGGGAATCCTGTGCGCTCGCCCCCGCAGCCAGCGTGCCGGCGAGCGCGAGAAACGCAACGAACCGGCTCCGGATGCGCACGCGCCCGATGGATGTCCGCATCGCGTTCGAGGACATTAAAGCACAACGCCGGGGCGCGCCCGACTCACCTGTAGAAAGACGGTCGGAAAGGCTGCCCCGGCGCCGGCCGGGTGGTGGTCAAGGTCGATCCGTCGCCGGACGCGCCGGGGTTGCACGACTTGACCACTATTTTACCGCCGGCCGACGTCTCGCCGCGAGCGCCTCAGCGGTGGATCGCGCGGTTGACGACCGTCTCCAGCAGCTCCTGGCGCCCGGATGCCGGGGTCGGCTCGACGGCGGTCGCGACGACGTGGTCGGACAGGTCGGCGAGGCTCGCGCCGCCCAGGATCCGTTGTCCCAGCCCGCCGCGCCACCCGGCGTAGCGGGACTCGACGAACGCGGCCAGCTCGCCGGCCTCGATCAGCGCCGCCGCGCTCAGCAGTCCCTGGGCCAGCGTGTCGAGGCCGCCGATGTGGCCGTGGAACAGGTCGTCGCGCGACACGCTCTGGCGCCGCAGCTTCGCGTCGAAGTTGAAGCCGCCGGCGCCGAGGCCGCCGCCGCGCAGGATCTCGTACAGCGCCAGCGTCGTCTCCTCGACGCTGTTGGGGAACTGGTCCGTGTCCCAGCCGTTCTGGGGATCCCCGCGGTTGGCGTCGACGCTGCCGAGCAGGCCGTTGGCGATGGCGTAGGCCAGTTCGTGCTGAAAGCTGTGGCCGGCCAGCGTGGCGTGGTTGACCTCGACGTTGAGCTTGATCGACCGGTCGAGGTCGTACTGCTGCAGGAACGCGTGCACCGCCGCCGCATCGTGGTCGTACTGGTGCCGGGTCGGCTCGTGCGGCTTCGGCTCGATCAGCAGCACCCCGTCGAAGCCGATCTTCGCCTTGTGCTCGACCACGAGGCTCATGAAGCGTCCGAGCTGGTCTGCCTCGCGCCGGAGGTCGGTGTTGAGGAGCGTGTCGTAGCCTTCGCGCCCGCCCCACAGCACGTAGTTCGCCCCGCCGAGCCGGCGGGTCACCTCCAGGCAGTGCTTCACCTGCGCCGCCGCGTAGGCGAAGACCTCCGGGTCCGGATTGGTGGCCGCCCCGGCCGCGTAACGGGGGTGGCTGAACAGGTTGGCGGTGCCCCACAGCAGGCGGATGCCGGTCGCCTCCATGCGCGCCGCCATCCGGTCGGCGATGCGCGAGACGTGATCGTTGCTCTCCGCCAGGGTGGCGCCCTCGGGCGCGACGTCGCGGTCGTGGAAGCAGAAGAACGGCGCGCCGAGCTTCTCGAAGAACTCGAACGCGGCGGCCAGCTTCCGCTCGCAGGCCTCGAAAGTGCTCGTACCGGCCAGCCACGGGCGGTCCAGGGTCGCGGCCCCGAACATGTCGACGCCGGGCGCGTTGAACGAGTGCCAGTAGCAGACGGCCGGCCGCAGGAGGTCCTCCATCCGCCTGCCGAGCACCTCGCGGTCCTTGTCGTAGTAGCGGAACGCCAGCGGGTTGGCGGTGTCCGGCCCTTCGTAGGCGATGCGTTCGACGGTGTCGAAGAACGGTGCGCTCACCGGCTGGCTCCTCTCCTGAATTCCTCGCGCAGGGCGGCGTACAGGGCGCGGTAGCGCGGCAACCCTTCCGCGTACCGCTCGCGCAGCCGGGGGTCGGGGGCGACGACGTCGGTGGCGGGCGGCGCGGTGGCGACGTCGGCCGGGGCCTCCCCGGTCACCGCGAGGCGGGCGAGACGCGTGGCGCCGAGCGCGGGGCCGACCTCGGCCGCGGCGCGGTAGGTCAGCTCCTGGTCGAGCACGCTGGCGAGGATCCGCCCCCACAGGCCGCTGCGCGATCCGCCGCCGATGACCGCGATCTCGCCCGGCGCCGCGCCGCGCTCGAACAGCACCTCGCGCGCGTCCGCGAACGCGTAGGCCACGCCTTCCAGCACCGCCCGCCCCAGGGCGGCCGGCGTCGTGTCGTGGTGCAGGCCGAAGAAGACGCCCCGGGCGCTCGCGTCGTTGTGCGGCGTCCGCTCGCCCGAGAGATACGGCAGGAACAGCACGTCCGACGGCGTGTTCTCGGCCTCGACCGCGGCGAGCAGGGCCGGCACGTCGCGGAATCCGAGCAGCGGCGCCGCCCAGGCCAGGCAGGACGCGGCGCTCAGGATGACCGACATCCGGTGCCAGGTGGCCGGCAGGCAGTGGCAGAAGGCGTGGACGGCGCGCTCGGGGGCGGCGCGATGTTCCGCGTCGGCGACGAACAGCACGCCGGAGGTGCCGAGCGCGAGCGACGCCCGGCGGCCGTCGATGACTCCCGCCCCGATCGCCCCGGCCGCCTGATCGCCGGCCCCGCCCGCCACCGGCACCCGCCGCAGGCCCCACGCCTCGGCCACCTCGGCCCGCAGCGTTCCGGCCGGATCGCTGCCTTCGACGAGTCCCGGCATGGCCGCGCGGGGCAGCCCCGTCGCCGCCAGCAACTCGTCGCTCCAGTCGCGCCGGGCCACGTCGAGCCACAGGGTGCCGGCGCTGTCGGAGCGGTCGGACAGGTACTCGCCGGTCATTCGCAGCCGCAGGTAGTCCTTCGGCAGCAGCACCCGCGCGACCCGCGCGAAGACCTCCGGCTCGTGCTCCGCCACCCACACCAGCTTCGGCGCGGTGAAGCCGGGCATGGCGAGGTTGCCGGTGATGGCGGGCAGGCGCGGCTCGCGTTCGGTGAGCCGCGCGCAGGCGCGTTCGGAGCGCCCGTCGTTCCAGAGGATGGCCGGCCGCAGCACCGCATCGTCGTCGGCGAGGAGGGTCGCGCCGTGCATCTGGCCCGACAGGCCGACCGCCTCGACGGCGCGGCCGTCGACGTCGCGCAGCGCCGCCCGGACCGCGGTGTCGGTGGCGCGCCACCAGCCGGCGGGATCCTGCTCGGACCAGAGCGGCCGCGGCCGCGAGACGGTCAACGGCGCGGTGAACGTCGCGCGGACGGTCTGCTCCGCATCCGCGACGATCGCCTTGACGCCGGACGTGCCGAGATCGATGCCCAGATACACGACGTCAATACCGTAGCATCGCGCCCGCTCCGCTGTCCGGCGCACCGCCGTTGCACATCGGGGCCGGCCCCGGGCTGCGGGGAACCGGCCGCTATCCGCTCGCCGCGCGCAGGGAGGAGCCGCCGCCCCGCCTCTTCGGACGCGACGCTGACCCGCGCCGACAGCCTGCCGCCTGCTATCCTGAAAGGTCGATGTCGCCCGCCGCGTCCGCGTTGATTCCCTACCTCCTCCGTTACGGGCAGCGGTTCGCCGTCGGCTCCGGGTTTCTCGTCCTGGCCACCGCGATCACGCTGCTGTCACCGTGGGTATTGAAGCATGCCGTGGACAACCTGGCGGCCCGCCCGGGTCCGGATCCCGTCGCCGTCGTTGGGCCCTCCATGGCGTTCTTCGCCGCCGCGCTCGTCGGTCTCGCGCTGGCCGGCGGCGTCTGCCGCTTCCTGATGCGGCGCATCATCATCGGCGCGTCGCGGGAGATCGAGCTCGACCTGCGGAACGACCTGTTCCGTCATCTGCAGCGCCTGCCGCCGGCGTGGTTCCAGGCCCATCGCACCGGCGACCTCATGTCGCGCGCCACGAACGATCTGTCGGCGGTCCGCATGCTGGCGGGTCCGGCGATCATGTACACGGCCTCCACCTCGATCACGTTCGTCGTCGCCCTGGTCCTGATGCTGTCCCTGTCGCCGGCCCTCACCCTGCTCGCGCTGCTGCCGCTGCCGGTCGTATCGGTCGTCGTGAAGCGCTTCGGCAGCGCCATCTACCTGCGGTCCGAGCGGATCCAGGCGCAGTTGGCGCACATGAGCGCGGTGGTGCAGGAGGCGCTGGCCGGTGTGCGGGTGGTCCGCGCCTACCGCCGCGAGGAGGTGGAGATCGAGCGGTTCCGCGCCGCCAACGAGGAGTACGTCGCCCGCAGCCGCGCCATGATTCGGCTTCAGGGCGCGTTCCACCCGACGCTGGCGTTCTTCCTCGGCCTGTCGGCGCTGATCGTGCTCTGGATCGGCAGCCGCCACGTCATCGACGGGCGCCTGTCGATAGGCGAGTTCGTCGCGTTCAACGCCTACGTGGCGATGCTGAGCTGGCCGATGATCGCCTTCGGCTGGGTGGTCAACATGCTGCAGCGCGGGCTGGCCGCGTGGCGGCGGATGCTCGACGTCCTGCAGGTCGAGCCTGCCATCCGCGACCGCGGCGAGCGCGCCGCGCCGGAAGGGATACGGGGCGCCGTCGAGTTCCGCGATCTGACGTTCGCCTACGACGGGCGGCCCGTCCTTTCCGGGGTGTCGGCGCGGGCGGAGCCGGGGCAGGTGCTGGCCCTGGTCGGCCCGACCGGCGCCGGCAAGTCGACGCTGGTCGACCTGCTGCCGCGCCTGTTCGACCCGCCGCCGGGGACGGTGTTCGTGGACGGGATCGACGTCCGCGATCTGCCGCTCGACGCGCTCCGCGGGGCCATCGGCTACGTGCCGCAGGAGCCGCTGCTGTTCTCGGAGACGGTCGCCGGCAACGTCGCCTTCGGCGCCCGCGCGCCTGCGGACGGGAAGGGCGCCGCGGTCGCGGACGCGGTGGCGCTGGCGCAACTCGACATCGACGTCGCCGGGTTCCCGCGGGGGCTCGACACCGAGGTCGGCGAACGGGGCATCACCCTGTCGGGGGGTCAGAAGCAGCGGGCGGCGCTGGCGCGCGCGGTCCTGACCGATCCCCGCATCCTGATTCTCGACGACGCGCTGTCGGCGGTCGACACGCACACCGAGGAGGCGATTCTCACGCGCCTGCGGGAGGTGATGCGGCAGCGCACGACGATCCTCGTCGCCCACCGCATCTCGACCGTGCGCGACGCGGATCTGATCCTCGTGCTCGACGACGGCCGGGTCGTGGAGCGGGGCACGCACGCCGAGCTGGTGGCGGCGGACGGTCTCTACGCCGGCCTGCACCGCAAGCAGTTGCTGGAGGAGGCCCTCGAGGAATCGTAGGCGCTCGAACCGGCCGCATTCGAGCCGCGGCGGCAGCAGATGTCCGTTCACGAACCCGAGGTGCTCGGCAAGGCGTACGACGCGCGGCTCATGCGGCGCCTGCTCGGCTATCTGCGCCCGCACCGGCGGTCCGTGGGAGCCGCCCTGGCCGCGATCTCGGCCGGATCGGTGCTGCAGCTCGCCCAGCCCTGGCTGACGAAGATCGCCATCGACGACCATATCGCGCCGGGCGAGCTCGCCGGCCTCGACCGCATCGCCCTGGCGTTCCTGCTCGTCCTGGCCGGCTCGTTCGTGCTCGAGTTCGTGCAGACGTGGACGATGCAGATGATGGGGCAGCGGATCATGTTCGATCTGCGGATGGAGATCTACCGCCGTCTGCAGCGTCTCGATCTCCGCTTCTACGACCGCAACCCGGTCGGCCGGCTGATGACCCGCGTCACCTCCGACGTCGACACCCTCAACGAGCTGTTCACGTCCGGGGTGGTCACGGTGTTCCGCGACGTCTTCATGCTCGCCGGGATCATGATCGTCCTGCTCTGGATGGACTGGCGCCTCGCCCTCGTCACCTTCGCCGTCCTGCCCGCCATCGCCTGGGTGACGCACTGGTTCCGGATGCACGCGCGCGAGTCGTACCGCCGCGTGCGGCTCCAGATCGCCCGCATCAACGCGTTCCTGCAGGAGAACATCGCCGGCATGGCGACGGTGCAGCTCTTCCGCCGGGAGACGCGCAACTTCGAGCAGTTCGAGAGGATCAACCGCGCGCACCGCGACGCCAACCTCGAGTCCATCTTCTACTACGCCACGTTCTACCCGGCCATCGAAGTGCTGGGCGCCGTCGCCACCGCCCTCATCCTCTGGTACGGCGGCGGGCGGGCGGTGCAGGACACCGTCGAGCTCGGGGCGCTGGTGGCGTTCCTGCAGTACTCGCAGCGCTTCTTCAAGCCGATCAGCGACCTCTCGGAGAAGTTCAACATCCTGCAGTCGGCGATGGCGTCGTCCGAGCGCATCTTCGGGCTGCTCGACACGCCGGTCGAGATCACGTCGCCCCCGCCTCCGGGGGCTGCTTCGACCGCGGCGGCTCGCGCACCGGACGTCTCGGCATTGCTCCATTCGCCGGCCGCGTCGTCGTCTCCGGCGCTCGCTCCATCCCCTGTCCCGGCGCCGCCGCGGGGCGGCGGCTTCCTGCGCTTCGAGCACGTCTGGTTCGCCTACCGCGGCGACGAGCACGTGCTGCGCGACGTCTCGTTCGAGGTCGCCCCCGGCGAGCGGGTCGGCGTGGTCGGCGCGACGGGCGCGGGCAAGACCACCCTCATCAACCTGCTGATGCGCTTCTACGACGTCAGCCGCGGGCGCATCACGATCGACGGCGTCGACATCCGGGAGATTCCGCTCCCGGCGCTCCGGGAACGTTTCGGCCTCGTGTTGCAGGACGTCTTTCTCTTCTCGGGCAGCGTCCGGGAGAACATCCGCCTCGGTCACGACGCGATCGGGGACGCCGCCGTGCAGGCCGCGGCGCGGAGCGTCCACGCCGACCGCTTCATCCAGCGGCTGCCGAACGGGATCGACAGCGAAGTGGGGGAGCGCGGCGCGACCCTCTCGGTGGGGCAGCGGCAGTTGCTGAGCTTCGCCCGCGCGCTCGCCTTCGCCCCCGACGTCCTGCTGCTCGACGAGGCGACGTCGAGCGTCGACACCGACACGGAGCACCTCATCCAGGACGCCCTGCACGTCCTGATGGCGGGGCGGACCACCATCGCCATCGCGCACCGCCTGTCCACCGTGCAGGACATGGACCAGATCCTGGTTTTCCACAAGGGCGAGCTGCGCGAGGCCGGGACGCACCAGCATCTCCTCGCACGCCGCGGGCTGTATCACACCCTGTATCAGTTGCAGTACAAGGATCAGGAACCGGACGGGATACCGGAGCCGGCGGCACTGGAGCCGCAGAGTCTCGGCTGATCGGCAAGGGTAAAGAAGGCTGCCGACCAACGGAGGGCCGGCTCACGGGGCGGGCCTGTCCATGAAGTGCTCGTACCCGCGGGGCAGCGGCTCGTCCTTCCCGTCGCACCGGAGGCGCACGTCGCGTGTTTTCGTGACGACGCCGATCGGGGTGAGCGCCAGGCCGCCGATCTGCCGTCGCACGTGCCGCAGCCGGCCGCGGAACGCCGGGGGGCTGGTGAAGGCGAGCTCGTAGTCCTCGCCGCCGGCGAGCGCGGCGGCCACCGGGTCGAGACCGGCGCCCTCGAACCAGGCGCGCGCTTCCGGGTGGAGCGGCAGCGCCTCGGCGTCGAGTCGCACGCCGACGCCGCTCGCGGCCGCGAGCTGCCGGACGGCGTCGGCGAGCCCGTCGCTGAGATCGATGCAGGCGCGGGCGGCCCGGTTCCGGCCGAGCGCGACGCCGAGGGTGACGCGCGCCTCGGGGCGGCGGTGGCGCCGCCGGCACTCCGCCGGGACGGAACCCGCCGCGGGCGCATCTCCCCGCAGCGAGGCGAGGCCCGCCGCGGCCGCGCCGATCGTCCCGCTGACGTAGACGACGTCGTCCGGTCGGGCGCCGCCCCGGCCGAGCACGCGCCGCCGCTTCGCGCTGCCGATCGCGGTCACGCCGACGACCAGCGGTCCCGGCGAGGCGGTGACGTCGCCGCCGATCAGCGTCGTGCGGTGGCGCGCGGCCAGCGCCGACAGGGCGTCGACCAGCTCGTCGACGTCCGCGACGGGGCAGGCGGCGGGCAGCGACAGCGCGAGCAGGGCGTGGCGCGGCGCCGCGCCCATCGCCGCCAGGTCGCTCAGGTTGACGGCCAGCGCCTTGTGGCCGACGTCGCCGGGGGGGCCGTGGGCGCGGTCGAAGTGGATTCCTTCGACCAGCGTGTCGGTGGTCACGACCGCGAGCGCGCCGCGGTCCGGCTCGACGACCGCCGCGTCGTCCCCGATGCCGGTGACGACGCCCGCCGGGCGCGGCGGCACCCGTTCCCGGATGCGTTCGATGACGGCGTGCTCGCCGACGTCGGCGACGGTCGCGGAGCTGCGCACGACAGGGCGGTTACCGCGCGTACTCCACCGAGCGCGTTTCGCGGATCACGGTGACCTTGATCTGGCCCGGGTACTGGAGCTCGTTCTCGACCCGCTTGGCGATGTCCTTCGAGAGCCAGACCGCTTCTTCGTCGGAGATCCGCTCGCTCTCGACCATCACCCGGATCTCCCGGCCGGCCTGCAGCGCGAAGGACTTCGAGACCCCTTTGAACGAGTCCGCGATGCCTTCGAGGTTCTCCAGCCGCTTGACGTACGACTCCAGAATGTCGCGGCGGGCGCCCGGGCGGGCGGCGGAGATGGCGTCGGCCGCCTGCACCAGCATCGATTCCAGCGAGGGCCAGTCGATGTCCATGTGGTGCGCGGCCATCGCGTCGACCACGGCGTCGGTCTCGCCGTGCTTGCGCAGGAAGTCGATGCCGATCTGCAGGTGGGTGCCCTCCAGCTCGCGATCCATCGCCTTGCCGACGTCGTGCACGAAGGCGGCGCGAATGGTGGTGTGCGCGTCGAGGCCGAGCTCGCGCGCCATCACGCCGGCCACGTAGGCGACCTCCTTCGAGTGCGCGAGGACGTTCTGACCGTAGCTGGTCCGGAACTTCAGCCGGCCCATCATCCGGTTGATCTCGGGATGCAGGTCGTGGATCCCGAGCTCGAACGCCGCGGCTTCGCCTTCCTTCAGCGTCGCCTCGTCGACCGCGGCGCGAACCTTCTCGACCACCTCCTCGATGCGGGCGGGATGGATGCGGCCGTCGGCGACGAGCTGCTCGATGGCGCGCTTGGCGATCTCGCGGCGGTACGGGTCGAAGCTGGAGAGGATGATCGCGCCGGGCGTGTCGTCGACGATCAGCTCCACGCCCGTCGCGGTCTCCAGGGCGCGGATGTTGCGGCCCTCGCGGCCGATGATGCGTCCCTTGAGATCGTCGCTCGGCAGGTCGACCACCGACACCGTCGTCTCGATGGCGTGGTCGGCGGCGCTGCGCTGGATCGCCTGGGTGATGACGTGCTTCGCCTTGTCGGCCGCCGTTTCGCGCGCTTCGTGCTCCAGCCGCTTGACGAGGTTGGCGGCGTCGCGCCGGGCGTCCGCTTCGAGTTGCCGGACGAGCATCTCCTTCGCCTCGTCGGCCGTCATGCCGGAGACCCGCTGCAGCTCGGCCTGGGTCAGGTCGACGAGATCGCGACAGCGCGCCTCCTCCGCCTCGGCGGCTTCTTCGCGTGCGAGAACGGCGTCTTCGCGGGCCCGCAGCTCGCGCGCGGCGCGGTCGACGCCCGTGCTGCGTTCCGCGAGCGCCCGCTTGCGGTCGTTCAGCTCGCGTTCGAGCGCAGCTAGCTCCTCCCGTCGCTGGCGCGCGTGATTCTCCGTCTCGTGCCGCAGGTTCTGGGCCTGCTCGCGGGCGGCGAGATCCGCCTCCTTCCGCTTCGCGCCGATCTCGCGCTCCGCGTCCTGCCGCAGGCGCCGGGCTTCGTTCTGCGCGTGACCCACCGTCTCGGCGGCGATCCTCCGGCGCGTGGCGATCCACACGCCGAAGATGATCAACCCGACCACGGCGGCCGTGAGGCCGGCGGCGACGCTCGGCAAGAGCTGCATGCGCGACTCGCACGAAGTCGGCGCGGCATGCTGGTGGAACGCGGGACGAAACCCGAGGACCCCCGCGGTTACCGTGTGGGGAGGTCGTATGAACCTGCCCGTGCAGGTGGAACCGCTATGTCAAACCCCGCCTCTAGGCTTCCTCGAGCCGAGGCGTGCACACAGCGAAGCGTCGCGGTTCACTTCGATACAACAATGGCTCAAACGAGCCTCCAAACCATCACGCGTACTGCAGGGAATCTCAAAAGCCAACACACGTGCCGTGCTCCGTTTCTCCCTGGATCTTAGAACGAAGCCGCGGTCGGGGCAAGGCGCCGGCCGGTCCCGCGCTCCCGGCGGGTGCCGGACGCGGCAGCGGGCCGGTCGGCTAGTCGGGCGTGGAGCGGCCTCCGCCGACGGCGTGGTCCACCATCGCCTCGATGGCCAGCATGCGATCCAGGACGTGGCGTTCGTCGTCCGCGCGGCCGTCCAGGCTTCGAAAGTAGTCGTCGGCGATGTTGAGTGCGGCCAGGACCGCCACGTGCAGCAGATCACGGCGCGGGGCGCGATTCGAGACCGCTTCCATCTTCTCGCGGACGTATGCGCCCAGTCGCGCCACGTCCGCGGAATCCAGCCGGCTGCGGACCGGGTACTCGCGGCCCAGGATCTCGATAGTGGTGACGCCGCCTTGGGTCGTCTTGTCCATCGCGTGGTGAACCGCGCGGGTGCGATCGTGGTCCGCCGCGCCGCGCCCCGGCCGAACCCCGCCCGGCCGTTACAGGTCGAGGGCTTCGAGTTGAGCGAGCATCTCGGTGACCCGTGCGCGCACCTGCCCGCGTTCCGCGCGGAGCGTCTCGACCTCCGCCGCATCGTTCCGGGCGGCCGTCAGGTTCTCCCGGAGCGCGCCGAGTTCGTCGTTCAACCGTTCGTTGTCGGCCCGCGTCTCCGCCAGTTCCTGGCGTGTCTGCTCGAGAATCTGTACGAGCGCCGTGACCTTCTGAGCCAGACGATCCACGGTGGCTAGGTCGACGTACTGGGCCGTCTCTGTCATCTGCAACTCTACTCCTCCGCACCCTTCAGGCGCAGCTTCCCGACATCGCTACCGGAGCGTGGCCCGGTGCGCGGTCTCCAGCGCGGCCACGATCGTATCCATCGCCTGCTGCACCTCGACGTCGGTCAACGTGCGATCCGCGGCGCGGAACGTCAGGCGGACCGCCAAGCTCGTGCGACCGCCCGGAACGCCCTTGCCGGCGTAGCGATCGAACTCGCGTACCTGGCGCAACGTTTCCGGGGCAACGGATCGAATCGTGTCACGAACCGTGGCGGCGGGCAAGGCGGCGTCGATGACCACCGCCAGATCGCGGACGATCGACGGATACCGCGGCAGCGGCGCCGCCACCATCCGGCGGCGGTCGGCGCCGGACCGGGCCATTGCGGCGAGGTCCAGTTCGGCCACGTAGACGGCGTCGTCGGCCGGCAGGCCGCGCGCCCGGGCGATGGACGCGGCGAGTTCACCGACGTAGCCGAGCGCCACCGGCTCCCCGGCGTCGGGCGGCGTCGCCTGCACCCGTGCGGCGCGACCGGAAACGAGCGTGTTCCGGGCGGCCGGCTCGTACGCCGGCGTCACCCCGAAGGCGTCGCACACCCGGTCGACGAGGCCGATCGCGTCGAACAGATCCGTCCGCCGCTCGCCCCCGCTCCAGTGTCCGGGCGTCGAGGCGCCGGTGAGCGCCACGGCGAAGCCGGACGTTTCGCCGTCCGCGGCGGTGAAACGACGTCCGATCTCGAAGAGCCGGACGTCGCGATGTTCGCGCCGGCAATTGTGGATCAATGCGTCGAGCAGGCCGGGAACCAGGGACGGCCGGAGCACCGCGAACTTCTCCGAAAGGGGATTGGCGATGCGGACCAGCGCGTCGGGCGTGTCGACGAACGGGCGCGCGGCGGCTTCCTCTATGAAGCCGTAGGTGATGGCTTCCGAGCAGCCGCCCGCGGTCGCCACGCGCCGCAGGAGCCGCTGCCGGTACCGCGCGTCGCTCGCCGGCGCGGGCGCGCGGACCAGGGCCGGAAAGGTCGAGGGCAGCCGTTCGTAGCCGTGGTGGCGGGCGATCTCCTCGATGAGGTCGATCTCCCGACTGACGTCGACGCGGTGCGGCGGCACCCGGACGCGCCACCGCGCGCCGCCGGCGCCGTCCGCCGCCGGAGCGACGTCGAATCCGAGCCGCTCGAGGGTGGCCGGCACGAAGGCGGGCTCCACCTCGACGCCGAGTACGCGGCCTATCCGTGCGTGGCGCAGGATGACGGTGGCCGGTTGGCGCGGTGCGAGGTAGCGGTCGACGATGGACCCGCGCGGGGCGCCGCCGCCGATCTCGCCCAGGAGTTGCTGCGCACGCCGCATCGCCCGCACCGGAGCCTCGACGTCGGCGCCGCGCTCGAAGCGGAACGAGGCGTCGGTCGACAGCGCGAGCCGCTTGCTCGTGCGGCGAACCGAGACGGGATCGAACCAGGCGCTCTCGAAGGCGACGCATGCCGTCCCGCTGCCGACCTCGGAGTCGGCCCCGCCCATGACGCCGGCCACCGCCTGGGGGCGCGCGCCGTCGGCGATGACGAGCATGTCGCTTTCCAGGGGGCGCTCGACGCCGTCCAGGGTGCGGACGACTTCTCCCGCCCGGGCGCAGCGAACCCGCAGCTCGCCGCCTGCGAGCCGGTCGAGGTCGAACGCATGCATCGGGTGGCCCAGCTCGAGCAGCACGTAGTTCGTGACGTCGACGACGTTGTTGATGGGGCGGACGCCGGCCGCTTCGAGCCGCGCCGCCATCCAGGCCGGCGCAGGACCGACGGTCACCTCGGCCACCGACGCGGCGTAGCGCGGACAGAGCGCGCGAGCCTCGTCCTCGATCGTGACCGGCAGCGCATCGTCGCCGGTGGGCGTCCCGGCCAGGGCCGGCCACGTGATCGTACTGCCGTAGATAGTCGACACCTCGCGGGCGACGCCGGCGACGCTCAGGCAGTCGGGCCGGTTGGTCGTGATCTCCAGATCGAGGACCGCGTCCTCGCCCCGGGCCGGCCGGTCCGGCACCACCGGCGCCGGTTCGACCGCCGACACCTCGAACCCGTGCGCGGTGAGCGCCTCGGCCAGTTCGTCGACGCTCACCGTCACCGGGACGAGCTCACGCAGCCACGAAACCAGGACTCTCAATAGGGAAACTGCTCCAGGAGCCGCAGATCGTTGTCGTAGAACGCGCGGATGTCCTCTACGCGGTACTTCAGGATCGCGATGCGGTCGATGCCGACGCCGAACGCCCAGCCCGTGATCCGCTCGGAATCGTAGCCGACCGCTTCGAGTACGGCCGGATGCACCATGCCGCTGCCGAGGATCTCCAGCCACCCGGTCCGCTTGCAGACCGCGCAGCCGTTCCCGCGGCAGAAGACGCAACTGATGAACACCTCGGCGCTCGGCTCGGTGTACGGGAAGAAACTCGGACGGAACATGACCCGCGTGTCCGTCTCGAAGAGCTGCCGCAGGAAATCCTCGAGCGTACCCTTCAGATCCGCCATGGTCACGCCTTCGCCGACCAGCAACCCCTCGACCTGCTGGAACATCGGCGAGTGGGTGAGATCGGGGGTGTCGCGGCGGTAGACGAGCCCGGGCGCGATGATCCGCACCGGCGGCTCGTGCGTCTCCATGTAGCGGATCTGCATGCCGGAGGTGTGCGTCCGCAGCAGGGTGCCGGGCGGCCCGCTCCGCGTCCGGAGCGGCGCGTCCAGGTACAGTGTGTCCTGCATGTCGCGGGCCGGGTGCTCCGGCGGCATGTTGAGCGCCTCGAAGTTGTGGTAGTCGTCCTCGACCTCGGGGCCTTCGAGAATCTCGAAACCGAAGCCGGTGAAGATCTGCTCGATCTCCTCGCGGATGACGGTCAGCGGATGGCGGTGCCCGATACGGAACTCGCGGCCGGGCAGCGTCACGTCGACGCCGGCCGGCGGGACCGCGGGGAAACCTCCGGCATCGATTCCGTGCTGCGTGCCGCCGCCGGCCATTCCGTCGGAGCCGCGGATTCCGGCGGCCGTTTTCCGCTCGGAGGCTTCGGCCGCCGCTGCCGAGGCGTCCTTCGCCGCGGACTCGCGGCGTGCGGCGAGCGCCTGCTCGATCTCCTGTTTCAGCGCATTGGCCTGCCGGCCGAGGTCGCGGCGCGCCTCGGGCTGCGCCTGCGAGACGGACTTGAGCAGCGCGGTGACCGCGCCGCGCTTCCGGCCCAGATAGCGGTTGCGCAGCTCCTGGAGCTCGTCGGGCGCGGCCGCCCGGTCGAGCTCGGCCACGAACGCGGCCCGCACGTCGTCGACGGTGGGAGGGGGGGACATCGGTGAGCCCGGCCGCCTGGTCCCCGGCGTACGCCCTACGACGTCGCCGCGGCGCGCGCCTCCCTTGCCCGCTCGGCGAGATGCGCGAAGGCTTCCGGCTCGCGGACGGCCAGATCGGCCAGCGCCTTGCGGTCGAGGCCGATCCCGGCCAGCTTCAGTCCGTTGATGAGGTGGCTGTAGCTCAGCCCGTGCAGGCGCGCCGCCGCCCCGATGCGCGTGATCCAGAGGCGCCGGAAATCCCGCTTCTTGCGCCGGCGTCCGATGAACGCGTAGTTCAGGGAGGTGTCGACCGCTTCCTTGGCGGCGCGGTACAGCTTGCTCTTCGTCTGATAGAACCCCTTGGCGCGGGCTAGCAGCTTCTGCCGCTTCGCGCGCCGGACGGTGCCGCGCTTCACTCGAGGCATCTTCTCGACTGCTCCCTACTTGTACGGAATCATGCGCCGGACCCGCGGCTCGTCGGCCGCGTCCATCGTCGTAGTGCCGCGCAGCCCGCGCTTCTGCTTCGTGGTCTTGCTGGTCAGGATGTGGCGCGCGTACGCCTTCTTGCGGGTCACCTTGCCGGTGCCCGTCGTGTTGAACCGCTTGGCCGCGCCACGGTGCGTCTTCAGCTTCGGCATGCGTGCCTCTTCCCCTACCGTCCCTTCTTCGACACGGTCCTGCTGGACAGGATCGTGTGCATCTGGTTGCCTTCCATGCGGGGCAGCGTCTCCTGCGTGGCGACCTCCTGCAGCTCGTCGATGAGCCGATCGAGGATGTGCCGCCCGAACTCCGGATGCGCCATCTCGCGGCCGCGGAAGAAGATGGTCGCCTTGACCTTGTCGCCGTGCGCCAGAAAGCGCTCGACGTGCTTCTTCTTGAACTGGTAGTCGTGCTCGTCGACCTTCGGCCGGAACTTGATCTCCTTGACCTCGATCGTCTTCTGGTGCTTCCTGGCCTGCCGCGTCCGCTTCTGCTCCTCGTACTGGTACCGCCCGTAGTCCATGATCCGGCAGACGGGCGGCTGGGCCGTCGGTGAGATCTCGACGAGGTCGAGCCCCTTCTCCCGCGCTATCGCGAGAGCCTGCGGCGGCGGCATCACGCCGAGCTGCGCACCGCCGTCGTCGATGACCCGGATTTCCCGCACCCGGATCCGTTCGTTGACTCGCGTGCGGGGCTGGCGAAAATCGCGGCGTGGCCCGCGCGGGCCGCGTCCTGGAGGAATACCGTGCTCCCTTCGTGACAGCGTTCGCCGCTCCGGGCGAACCGCTAGTTTACTCCGTCGAGGGGGTCCGCTTCAGCCGGACCTCCTCCGCGAGCGCCCGCAGCACCTCGTCGAGGGCGCGGGCGCCCAGGTCTCCCTTCGTGCGGCTGCGCAGCGCCACCGTGCCGTTCTCGATCTCCCGGTCGCCGATCACCAGCATCTGGGGGATCTTCTGGAGCTGCGCTTCCCGAATCTTGAGCCCGATCTTCTCGCGCCGATCGTCGAGCTCGACGCGGAAGCCGGCCGCCCCCAGCCGCTCCTGCACGGTCCGGCCGTACCCGGCGTGCCGGTCGGCGATGCTCAGGATGCGCACCTGCACCGGGGCCAGCCACAGCGGGAACGCACCGGCGTACTGCTCGATCAGCAGCGCGATGAACCGCTCGAAGCTGCCGAAGACGGCCCGGTGGATCAGCACCGGCGTGTGCTCGGCGTTGTCGGCGCCGACGTACTTCAGACCGAACCGTTGCGGCATCTGGTAGTCGAGCTGAATCGTCGCGCACTGCCAGCGGCGGCCGATCGCGTCCATGACGTGGACGTCGATCTTCGGCCCGTAGAAGCTCCCTTCCCCCTCCGAGACGGCGTACGCGGCGCCGGTCGCCTCGATGGCGCCGCGCAGTTGCGCTTCCGCGTGGTTCCAAGTCTCCCGCTCGCCCAGATAGTCGTCCGGACGGGTCGAGAGTTCGACCGCGTAGTCGAGCCCGAAGTCCCGGTACACCCGGTCGACGAGCCGCATCAGACGTTCGACTTCCTCCCCGATCTGGTCCTCGGTGATGAAGCAGTGGGCGTCGTCCTGGGAGAACTGGCGGACGCGGGTGAGGCCGCCGAGCACGCCGGAGGCCTCCTGCCGGTGCAGCACGCCCTGGTCGTGGAAGCGCAGCGGCAGGTCGCGGTAGCTGCGTCCCTCGCTCGCGAACATCAGCATGTGCCCGGGGCAGTTCATCGCCTTGAGGGCGAACTGTGCTCCGCCTTTCTCGCCCGCCGCGGGAGGTGACGACCCGCCGCCGTCGCCGGCCGCGGACACCGGGAGATCGCCGTCGGACTGCAGCAGGAACATGTTCTCCCGGTAGTGGTCCCAATGTCCCGACGTCTCCCACAGCGCCTTGTTGAAGACGAGCGGCGTCCGAACCTCCAGGTAGTCCTCGCCGGAGAGGGCGTCGCGCATGTAGTCGGAGAGCAGCCGGTAGAGCGTCGCTCCCCTGGCCTGCCAGAACGGCGCGCCGGGCGCCCACGGATGAAACGTGAACAGGCCGAGATCCTTGCCGAGCCTGCGGTGGTCGCGCTTCTTCGCCTCCTCGATCCGCGTCAGGTGCGCGGTCAGCTCGGACGCCTTGAAGAACGCGGTCCCGTAGATGCGCTGCATCGGCTGGTTCCGTGCGTCGCCCTTCCAGTACGCGTTGGAGCTCTGGAGCACCTTGAACGCCTTGATCCGCCCCGTCGACGGGACGTGCGGGCCGGTGCAGAAGTCGATGAAGGCGTCCTCGATCGTGTAGCAGGAGACGACCGGGCCGCCCTTCTCCTCGATCAACTGCACCTTGAGCGGCTCGCCGCGGTCGCTGAAGAAGGCCTTGGCCTCGGCCTTCGACATCATCTTCCGCTCGTAGCGCAGGTCCTGCCTGGCCAGCTCGCCCATCTTGCGCTCGATGGCCTCGAGGTCCTCCGGGACGAAGGGGCGGTCGACCACGAAGTCGTAGAAGAACCCGTCGTCGATCGCCGGTCCGATGCCGCACTGCGCCTCGGGGAACAGGGCGGTCACCGCGGCGGCCAGCAAGTGGGCCGTGCTGTGGCGATAGAGTTCCAGCGCCTCCGGCGCATCGGGGGTCACGAACCGGACCGCGGCGTCTCCGTCGAGCGGGTGCGACAGGTCCACCATCCGTCCGTCGACGAACGCGGCCAGGGACTGCCTGGCGAGGCGCGGCGAAATGTCGGCGGCCACCGCGGCCACCGCCGCGCCCGCGGGTGCGGTGCGGGTGGATCCATCCGGCAGGGTGACGGTGATCTGGCTCATGCTGCGTCGGCCGGTCGGGTGACCGCCCCGGAAAACCTGGTAGGCACGGGCGGACTTGAACCGCCGACCTCCTGCATGTCAAGCAGGCGCTCTAACCAACTGAGCTACGCGCCTATCTCTCGCGGAGAGTGGGTGTTGCAGGCCATGAAACGAACCGGCAGTATAGCAACCGCGAGAAACTCGCGTCAAAGGGGCGCCCCGCGGCTACGCGGCGTCGGCGACGACCTGCTCCTGGATCTCCTCGATGGCGCGCTCCAGGATCACGTCTTCCTCGGGCAGCGGCTCGCCGAGCTCCGGCAACTGCACCGCCACGCGGGTTTCCGGCTGGATGCCGAACGGGTGGATCGACTCGCCCGACCCGGTGAGGTAGCGCGCCCACGACAGCCAGAGTCCGGAACCGTCCGGGAGCGGGACGAGGCGCTGCAGGCCGGTGCGCCCCGCCGTCCGCTGGCCGACGGTCGTCGCCCGTTCGTTTTCGACGAGCGCCGCCACGAAGATCTCCGCCGGACCCGACGACCCGAAGTTGGTCAACAGCGTCACCGGCAGCGCGATGACGTCCTGGCCGGTCGCCTCCAGGGGCGTGCGGTCGTCTCCGTTCTCCTCGCGGATGGCCAGCGTTCCCTCTCCCACGAAGAGGCGCGCCGCCTCGACCGCAGCGTCGTAGGTTCCCTCGGCTGCGTTGCGGACGTCGATGATCAGATGTGCCGCACCGTCCGCCTCCAGCATGGCGACGTTGTCCGCGACGGCGGTGGCGAGGCCCTCGCCGAAGGCCGGGATTCGCAGGTAGGCGACGGCATCGGCTTCCTCGAGGAGCCGCCCGCTGACCACCGCCGGCGCGAGCCGCTCGCGGACGAGCTCGATGTCGTACGGCTCCTGGGTGCTGCCGCGGATCAACGACAGCGTGACCGGGGCCCCCGGATCGCCGTGGAGCCGCTGCTCGCCCTCGACGACCGACAGCAGGCGTGTGGGTTCCCCGTCGATGGCTCGCACGTAGTCACCCGGTGCGATGCCGGCTTCCGCCGCCGGCGATCCGTCGCGCGCCGCGATCACCTGCAGGTAGTACCGCCGGGTGACTTCGAGGCCGACGCGTCCTTCCGGCAGCGGCCGGCCGCTCTCGATCCGGGCCGCGTCGGCCGGCGACAGGTAGGCGCTGTCGGAGTCGAGCCCCTCGGCCAGACCGCGCAGGGCGCCCTGCAGCACGTCGTCGAGATCGACGAGCTCGACGTAGTTGTTCGAGATGAGCGAGACCACGTCCTCGAAGACGCGCAGGTGCCGGTAGGTCTGCTCTTCTTCGCCGGCCGCGCGACCGTAGTACCCGCCGATGAGCGTGAAGGCGATGATCGGAACGGACGCGAAGAAGACGATGATCCTGGTCCTCAAGACGTGACCTCGCTTCGCAGGGAAACCGGCAGAACCGCGAGCCGCGGCGGGGCCCGGCGGGAAGCGCCGGAACCGCGTGCGGAACACGCACCGGCCAAAAAAAGTCATTCTACTGGATCGACCGCAGACCGTCGACGGTGAATTCATGCCGCTGGTCGCCCGATAGACACTGCATCGAGTGGAGGCGTACGCTCGAGAGGGCAGGGGGGGGGACGCCGGGAGAGGGAGGGCTTTGGCCGGCCGAAGCAGGCGGGCGCTTGGAATCGATTACGGGGATCGCCGCATCGGCCTCGCGGTGAGCGATGCATCGGCGACGCTCGCACGCCCGTTGCGGGTGGTGGCGCCGCGGGGTTCGCTGCAGGTCCGCGCCGCCGCCGTGGCCGCCGAGGTGGCAGCGGTGGCGGCGCAACCCGACGGGCTGGCGGTGGTCGTCGTGGGCGTGCCGCGTGCGCTGAACGGGACCGCGCACGGTCAGACCGCGCGCGCGCTCGCCTTCGCCGACGCGCTCCGCAAGGCCACCGGCCTGGCGGTGGTGTCGCAGGACGAGCGGCTGACCAGCGTGGACGCCGAAGCGCGGCTCGCGGTGCGGGAGCGCGACTGGCGGAAGCGGAAGGCGCGGCTCGACGCGGCGGCCGCGGCGGTCATCCTGCAGGACTACCTGGACCGGGGCGGCGAAGGTGACCGGCAGCCCGCGGCGGTCGAGCCCGGCGCCGGCCGGGAGTCCGGCCGATGCTGAAACGATTCTTGCTCGCGCTCGCGTGCCTGCTGTTCCTGGGAGCAGGAGCCGCGGCGTTCGTCTGGCAGGAGCTGCTGGCGCGCATCGAGGCGCCGCATCCGGGGATCGCGGCCGAGGGCGTGTTCGTCGAGATAGAGCCGGGCGACTCCACGTCCGCGATCGCGAGCCGGCTCGTCACGGCCGGGATCGTCCCCGACGAGTGGACCTTTCGCTTCGCAGCCTGGCGCAGCGGCCGGGATCGGGATCTGCAGGCCGGCGAGTATTTCTTCGACGGCCCGGTGTCACCGCTGGCGGCGGTGGCGAAGCTCGCCGACGGCCGCGTTCACCTGCGTCCGATCACTTTTCCCGAGGGGCTGACCCTGCCGGCGATGGCGGCCATCGTGGAGGCGAACGATCTCGGTTCCGTCGAGGCGTTCGCGGCGGCGGCGTCCCGGATTGCGCTCATCGCCGACCTGGATCCCGACGCGACCGATCTCGAGGGCTACCTGTTTCCGGAGACCTACTCCCTGCCGCGGCACGCGACGGTCGTCGATCTGGTCACGGCGATGGTGGCGCAGTTCCGGACGGTCTTCGACGAGGACCTGCGCGCGCGGGCCGCCGAGCGCGGTCTGAGCGTGCGCGAGGCGGTGACGCTGGCCTCCATCATCCAGAAGGAGACCGGCAGCGGCGCGGAGCACGCCCTCGTGTCCGCCGTCTTCAACAACCGGCTCCGGATCGGCATGCCGCTCCAGAGCGACCCCACCGTCATCTACGCTCTGGAGCAGGCCGGTCGGTACGACGGCAACCTCACCCGCGCCAACATGCAGATCGACTCGCCGTACAACACCTACCGCTACGGGGGGCTGCCGCCCGGCCCGATCGCGGCGCCCGGCCGCGACGTGCTGCACGCGGCGCTGGAGCCGGCCGACGCCACATACCTCTACTTCGTCAGCCGCAACGACGGCACCCACGCTTTCGCCAATACCCTGCGCGAGCACAACCGCAACGTGCGCGAGTTCCAGGTGGAGTACTTCCGCCGCCGCAGGGCGGGGCGCTAGCATCGCTAGCAGCTACGCCGGCCGGACCGGATCGCCGGGGCGGGGCAGTCGCCCGTGATCCCGGTCTTCAGGTCGCTGTATTCACGCTCCCACTGCTCCGGGTCCGCCGGCGCCGGTTCCATCGCGTAGAGCCTTCGATGGCGTTCAGCCGCCGCTTGGTCTCGACGCTCGAGGGCATGACCCTTCCGCCGGCGCGTCTCGGACGGGCTCGTGACCCGGTATCCGTGCCACCCGTCTACCTCCGTGTAGAAGAGGGGCGTGGCGTCGCGGCCGGTCGCCAGGTTGTGCTCGATCACCGATGCAGGCCGTGCGCCGGCGCGGGCGCTCGCTCCGCCGGCGGCCGCCCGCTCGAACAGGATGCCGCCGAAAGCCAGGTACGCGGCGGCCAGGGTCAGGACGACGTTGAACGTCTGGCCGGTGAGGTAGAGCTGGATCGGACGCCCGCCCGAAGTATGGCGGGCGAGGTCGCGCAGGCTCGATTCGAGGCCGATGCTGACGAACGCTAGGCAGAACAGCCAGCCCCGGACGTCGGAGGTCAGGTCCAGCACGTCCGCGACCCGCGTCTCGCCGAGCGAGGGCGTCAGCACGAACGAGAAGACCAGCGAGGCGGCGACGAAGCCGATGATGAACTTCGGCAGGCGGCGCCAGATCTCCATCGCGTCCGGCTTCCGTTCGTCCGTCGCCTCCACGCGGGTCACCCAGAAGACGGCCACCAGGAAAGCGACCACGCCGATCAGGGTGTTCTGGATCATCTTCACGACGGCGGCGATCTGCTCCGCCTGCTCGCCGAGGATGGCGCCGGCCGCCACGACCGCCCCGGTCGCGTCCACCGTACCCCCGATCCAGGCGGCGCCGACCACCGGATCCATGCCGGCCCAGCGGATGCCGAGCGGCATCACGATCATCATCGCCACGGTGAAGATCAGGGACATGGCTACGGCCAGCGTCAGCTCCTGCTTGCGGGCGCGCGCCGCGGCGGCGACGGCGATGGCGGCCGACACGCCGCAGACGGAGGTGGCCGCGGCGATGACCATCACCAGCGACCGGCTGCCGATCCGCAGGAACCGGACCCCGAACTGGTACATGAAGACGATGACGACCGGCGTCACCAGCCAGGCGACGAGCAGCCCCGGTGCGCCGAGGCGCAGGATGTTGCCGAAGAGGACCTCCGCCCCCAGCAGCACGAGGCCCGTCTTGATGTAAAGCTCGCTGCGCAGGGCCGGCCGGAGCCATGCCGGCGTGCCTCCGATGTTGGCGATGACCAGCCCGACCAGCAGGGCCCAGAAGGCGTAGCCGAAGCCGGCGGCGCGCACGCCGACCTGGTTGGCCAGGGTGTAGGCGGCGACGGCCAGCACGAAGAGCGGCACGAACGCCACGGCCTGGCGCCGGGCCGAGTGTCCCATGAACCGCACGGCGAGCGCGGAGAGGGCGGCCATGACCGCCCCGAGCAGGACGAGTCCCCCCGCACGCCCCGCGAACGCCTCGGCCGGCAGCGCCGTCCAGCGCCCGACGCCGGGCACGGCGCCGACGGCGCCGGCGACCACGCCGGCCATGACGATCCCGGCGAGCCAGACGGCCCACCAGTCTTCGGATGCAACGAGCGGGTTTCTGGAGGGCGGCGGAATGTCGGGCATGGCGCGCCTATAATTCGCGAATTCGCGGTGTTCGCGTGACAACAGGGGAGTCCAGCGATGATGTCCAGGTATGCTATCCGGTTCGTGGCGACGCTCGCGGCGGTCGTGTCGGCTGTCGGCTCGGTTGCGCGCGCCCAAGAGGGGCGGCAGGAGACGCTCGATACGGAGGGCCTGATCGCGCCGGTCGAAATCATAACCGATCGCTGGGGGATCTCCCACATCTACGCGGAGAACGAGCACGACCTGTTCTTCGCGCAGGGCTACGCGGCGGCCCGCGACCGGCTCTTCCAGTTCGAGATCTGGCGCCGGCGGGCGACCGGCACCGTCGCCGAGATCCTCGGGCCGCGCGAGCTGCAGCGCGACACCGGCGCCCGCCTGTTCCGCTTCCGGGGCGACCTGACGACGGAAATGCGGCACTACCACGAGCGCGGGGACACGATCATCCCGGCGTTCGTGGACGGGGTCAACGCGTACGTCGAGCGCACCGAACGGGAGCCCGACCTGCTGCCGCTGGAGTTCGAGCTGCTCGGCATCGAGCCGGGGCGCTGGACGCCCGAGGTGGTCGTCTCGCGCCATCAGGGGCTGGTGTCCAACGTGACCCAGGAGCTCGACAACGCGCGGGCGGTGGCGGCGCTCGGCGGCGACGCTGTCGAGGAGCTCAACTACTACATCGGCGATCCCGATCTGACCATCGATCCGGCCATCGACGTCTCGCTGCTCGACGACCGCATCCTCGATCTGTACCGCGCGCACCGGCGGGCCCTCAGGTTCGAGCCGGAGGACGTCGCCGTCGCGTACCGCGGCGACCGCGGGACGTTCGAACGGCTCGCGGCGGCGCAGCCGAGCGAGATCGACCTGGAGCGGAACGACCACGACGCCGTCGGCAGCAACAACTGGGTGGTGCACGGCACCCGGACGCTGAGCGGCTACCCGATCATGGCCAACGACCCGCACCGCGCGCAGTCGGCCCCGTCGCTGCGCTACTGGGTGCACCTGGTGGCGCCCGGCTGGAACGTCATCGGCGGCGGCGAGCCGGTCCTGCCCGGCGTCTCCATCGGCCACAACGAGCACGGCGCGTGGGGCCTTACGGTTTTCGGCCAGGACAACGAGGACCTCTACGTCTACGAGACCAACCCGGCCAATCCGAACCGGTACCGCCATCTCGGCAGGTGGGAGGAGATGACCGTGATCCGGGAGGCGATCCCGGTGAAGGGGCAGGGAGACGTGGAGGTGGAACTGAAGTACACGCGGCACGGGCCGGTCGTCTTCGAGGACCCGGACAACCACGTCGCGTACGCCGTGGCCGCGGCGTGGCTGGACTACGGCTCCGCGCCGTACCTCGCGAGCCTGCGCATGGATCAGGCCACGACCTGGGAGGAGTTCGTCGAGGCGTGCAACTACAGCCGCATCCCGTCGGAGAACATGGTCTGGGCCGACCGCGCCGGGAACATCGGCTACCAGGCGGTGGGGGTGTCGCCGATCCGGCCGAACCACAGCGGGCTGGTGCCGGTGCCGGGCGACGGGCGCTACGAATGGGACGGGTTCCTGCCGATCAAGGCGTTGCCGAGCGTCGTCAACCCCCCGAAGGGCTACTTCGGCACCGCGAACAACTACACCCTGCTCGACGTGCCGGCGCGCTATCCCCACTGGGAGGCGCTGCACTACACCTGGGGCGATCAGATGCGTGCGGCGCGGGTGGAGGAAGTGCTGGCGAACGCCCGGCACATGACGGTGGTCGACAACATGCAGCTCATGATGGACGAGCTGTCGGTCGCGGCCCGCAACCTGGTGAAGCTGCTGCGCGACCTGCCGGGGCTCGACGGCCGCGCGGACCGGGCGCGCCGGATGCTGCTGGACTGGGACGCGGTGCTCGACAAGGAGTCGGTTGAGGCGGCGATTTACGTGAGCTGGGAGCGCGAGCTGCGCGCCGCGGTGCACCGGACGATGGTCCCGGCCGCCGCCCGCGGCTACATCCGGAACGTCAACACCAAGCGGCTGATCGACTGGCTGACCGCCCCCGACGGCCGCTTCGGCGACGATCCGCTCGCCGGCCGCGACGCCCTCCTGCGCGACACGCTGACCGCCGCGCTGCACGGCCTGCGGGACCGCTTCGGCGCCGCCGACATGACGACCTGGAAGTACGGCGGGGAGCGCTTCAAGCACGCTCTCATCCGCCATCCGATGAGCGCGGCGGTCAACGCCGACCTGCGGCGCCGGCTCGACGTCGGCCCGTTCCCGCGGGGCGGCTACGGCGGCACCGTCCACAACACCGGCGGCGGCGACAACCAGACCTCCGGCGCGTCGTTCATGATCATCGCCGACACCGCGAACTGGGACAATTCGGTCGGGCTGAACACGCCGGGGCAGGCCGGCGACCCCGACAGCCCGCACTACCGCGACCTGTTCGAGGTCTGGGCGCGCGACCGTTACTTCCCGATTTTCTTCTCTCGCGCGAAGATCGATTCGGTGACCGAGTCGACGACGGTGCTGCGGCCGCCGGCGGGAGCGGGAGAAGGAGACTCTCAATGAAGCATCCCCTGTGGCTTCAATTGAGTGCCGGTGACGACATTGTTAGCGTTCTCCTCCCGAATCGATCCCACGGTTGCACCCCATGGGGATCTTCCGGTGAGTCTTCACTTGGGGAGGTTTGCGCGGCCTCGGTTACAGTTCCGCGGCGAATCGCGGTCCGACGAGGTTGCGACCGGCGACGGACATGCCGGTTGCGACGCTGGATGCCGCGGCGCGGACCGCCGCGCAGCACCGTGGTATGGTCCGGGTATCCTTCATGCCGCGGCGCCGTCACGCGACGGACGGTTGCTCGTCATGGCGCCGCGACGTGCTGCAACGGAGCGCGATGATCTTCACGCGGCAACGCCTCTTTCACACCGTCGCGGCGAGCGTCCTGACGGCGGCCGCGGCGGTGCCCGCAAGTCGGTGCGCCGCGCCGGCCGAGTACACGCCGCTGCGGATCATCGACGTGTCTCCCGTTCTTCTCGACGACCGCGCCGAGATGCGCGACTACCTCAACGCGTTCCCTGTCGCGGACTACGAACCCCATGCCGTGCGAGGGGGGTACCGCTTCTTCGTCGACGACCCCGCCGACATGATCAAGCAGGTCATCGTCGCCGGCTACCCGTGGGAACGGCATCTGCTGGAGCTTTTCGAACGGCACGTCGATCCGGCCACGGTGGTCGTCGAAGTGGGCGCCCACATAGGCACCCACACGGTGGCGCTCTCGCGTCTCGCGGGTCCCTGGGGGCGTGTCTACGCCTTCGAGCCGCAACGGAAGATCTACCGCGAGCTGCACCACAATCTCGCGCTCAACGGGGTCGGCAATGCGGTGATTCTGCGGTACGCAGTGGGCGCCGGGGAGACCCGGATCGTCGAGATGAACCCGGTCACCGGGGGAAACGAGGGTGGAACGGGTGTCGGGCACGGCGGTGATCGGGCGGAGCTCCGGACGCTCGACGGCTTCGGATTCGAGCGGGTGTCCCTGCTCAAGATCGACGTGGAAGGCTACGAGAACGAGGTCATCGACGGCGCCGTCGACACGATTCGCCGCAACCGCCCGGCCATCGTCCTCGAGATCGCCGGGGGTCAGGACTACGCGACGGCGCCGCCCGACGTCCGGGAGCGGATCCATGTCACCTGGCGCAAGCTCGAAGCGCTGGGCTACACGGTGACGCCCGTGTTCAAGCACGACTACATCGCGCTTCCCGCCGGCTGAGGACGACTCGGGGCGCGGCGAGTGCGCCGCCGCCGGCTTTTCGGCCGCGACCCGGGTGAACGTGCACCGGCGCTCGTGACGGCCGTTCGATATACTAGCGGCTCTGCGGCGGATTCGCCGCGTCGCCTGCATCCTCGATCCAGGCGCGGAGACCGGCGGGCCGCCCACGGATTTCGGAATCTCGCGCAAAGGGAAAGGCAAGCCGCATGTCCACTCGACTCCTCGGCCTCACCAGTTTGCTGGCGCTCGGCGTCCTGCTCGTGCCGTCCGCATCGGTCGCCCAGCTCGACCAGACCGCGGCGTGGGCCTCCCACGTCTCCAACGAGTACCGCGTCGTGCCGAACGCGCCCTACCACGTCGCGAACGGCTTCGAGAACCGCGTTGACCTCTACCTGCCGCGCAACGCCTCCGGCCCCTCGCCGGTGCTGATGTACATCCACGGCGGCGGGTGGGTCGGCGGCAGCAAGGAGGGCAACGTCCTGCGGTTGCTGCCGTGGCTGGAGAAGGGCTGGGCGGTGGTCAACGTGCAGTACCGGCTGGGCCGCATCTCGCGGGCGCCGGCCGCCGTCGAGGACTGCCTCTGCGCGCTGCACTGGGTGAAGAGCAACGCCGGGCAGTACGGCTTCGACGCGTCGCGCATCGTCGTCACCGGCAACTCGGCGGGGGGGCATCTGGCTCTGACCACCGGCATGGCGCCGGGCTCGGCCGGGCTCGACCTCGAGTGCCAGCCGAAGGCCGAGTTGGGCGTCGCCGCCGTCATCAACTGGTACGGCATCACCGACGTGGGTGATCTCCTGCAGGGAGAGAACGAGAAGTCGTACGCGGTGCGCTGGATGGGCAGCCTGCCGAACCGGCTCGACGTCGCCCGCCGGGTGTCGCCACTCAGCTACGTCCGGGACGGCCTGCCGCCGGTGCTCACCATCCACGGGGACGCCGACGGCGTCGTGCCCTATCAGCACGCGGTCCGGCTGCACGAGGAGCTGTCGGTGGCCGGCGTCGACAACGAGCTGCACACGGTGCCGGGCGGAGGCCACGGCGGCTTCAGCCGCGACGAGACGATCGCGATCTTCGAGACCATCCAGGCCTTCCTCGGGCGGCACGGGCTCGGAGACATGCCCGCGCCGACCCAGGGTCAGCAGTGATCCGTTCATCCCGCCCCCGGTCGAGCCGTTCTCGGCCGCGGGGCGGTCGACTCGCTTCTCGCAACGCCGTCACGGTCTTCGGGCTGGCCGTGGCGCTGGCGTTCGCCGGCGTGGCGCCGGCGCTCGCCGGCCAGTCGGACGAGAGTGCGCTCGACGAGGCGATGGCCGCCTTCTGGGCCGCGACTTCCGACGACGAGATCACCGCCGCCACGGCGGCCATCCTGGCGACCGATCCGGACGTCGAGGCGATCTGGGCGCGCCTGCGCGCCGGCCGTTCCTATACGCGCGACGTCCCGACCGGCCGGCGGCTCCTGACCCGCGAGAACCGCGACGGGCTGGAACACGGCTACGTCGTGCGCGTGCCGGAAAGCTACGACCCGGCGGTTCGCCATCCCGTGATCGTCTACCTGCACGGCGGCGTGTCGCGGCCCAGGCGGGAGGACGGAACGTGGTGGCGCCGCGAGGAGCGCCTGGCCCGCGACGACGCCATCGTGGTGGCGCCCGCCTCCTGGAACGAGTCGCTCTGGTGGCAGGACAGCCAGATCGAGAACCTCGCCGGCGTCCTCAACGACCTGAAACGGACCTGGAACCTCGACGAGAACCGCGCCTACCTGATCGGGATCTCCGACGGGGCGACCGGCGCGTTCTACCACGCGATGAAGGCGACGACGCCGTGGGCCGCGTTCCTGCCGCTGAACGGCCACCCGGTGGTGCTCGCCAACCCGGCGTCGGACGTCGACGGCGAACTGCACGTGACCAATCTGCGCAACAAGCCGCTCTTCGTCGTCAACGGCGGCCGGGACCCGCTGTATCCGGCCGCTTCGGTGATCCCCTTCATGCGGCTTTTCCAGCAGGCGGGGGCGTTCCTCGACTTCCGCCCGCAGCCGGAGGCCGGGCACGACGTGAGCTGGTGGGACGACGAGAGGCCGGCCATGGACGCGTTCATGACCGAACAGGCGCGCCGTCCGCTCCCTGCCCGCCTGTCGTGGGAGACCGAGCGGACCGACCGTTACAACCGGGCGCACTGGCTGGTCATCACCGAGCTGGGCGCGGTCGAGGGCGAGGCGGATCTGGAAGCGTACAACACGGTCATGGATCAGACTTCGGGCATGCCGCTGGGCATCGACATGATCGGCCAGATGGTCGACGGCTCGGGGCTGCGCGTGCTGGAGGTCGGACCGGACTCGATGGCGTCGGCGGCCGGCATGGTGAACGACGACACGATCGTCGAGGTGAACGGGCAGTCGGGTCCGGCGGTCGAGGACCTCAGGCAGGCGCTGATCGGGTTCGCGCCGGGCGGGCGGATCCCGCTGGTGGTGCAGCGCGGGGGTGAACGGATCGACCTGATTCTAGAGTATCCGGCGCAGGCTGCACCGCGGGGCCGGCAGGCGTTTCCGCGCACGGTTCGGCCGGGCCGGGTCGAGCTGGATCAGCGGCGCAACACGGTCACGGCGTACACGCGGGGGGTCCGGCGGTTCCGGCTCCTGATTTCCCCGGAGCAGTTCGACTTCACCCAGCCGATCACGGTGGTCGTCAACGGCACCACGGCGTTCGACGGCACGGTCGAACCCGACGTGGGGGCGCTGCTGCGCTGGGTCGCAATCGATCAGGACCGCACGGCGATGTACGGCGCCGAGCTGGACATCGAGGTGCCGGAAGCGCCGTAGAACTGCCGACGGCGCGAAGCTCCGAACGGTCGTCCCGTTGCGGGCGGCAGAGACCGGGAAGGACCAGGAAGATGGGCCGGGGCCCGGTCGTCTCCGGCCGAGCCCCGGCTCACGGGCTGCACGTTGGTGACGCTGGCTCTGCTGTGGCCGTCCTCCGGCCATCTCCGGCCGAGCCCCGGCTCACGTGCTACTGCAGGTCTTCCGCCGCCGCGTCGATCCCCGCCTGCGCGCAGATCGCGTCGTTGGCGCCGGTGTCGCCGCTCACGCCGATGCCGCCGACGTGGTAGCCGCCGGCCGTCATGATCGGCAGGCCGCCCTCGAAGTAGATGATGCCCGGCACGAACGCCGCGGCGCCGGGCGTGCCGCCGCCGAACGCCATCTCGCCCCACTGCAGCGTCGACCGCGGGCTCACGGCGGAGCTGCGCGCCTTGCCGAGGGCGACATCCTGCGAGAGGAGCTGCGCGTCGTCCATGCGGTGGTACGCCTTCAGGTTGCCGTGGTTGTCCGTGACGGCGATGTGCATCAGCCAGCCTTCGGCTTCCGCCCTGGCGAGGCAGCCGTCGATCATCTTGCGGGCGGCGGCGGCGGTGAGAATGGGCCGTTCCTCGGCGGCCTCGACGGCGGGAGCCGCGGCGGCGATCACGGCGGCGGCGATGAGGGCGGCGGACAGGGTACGAGAACGCATGGCAATCTCCTTCGAGTGATGGTTGTGATGGTTGCGACGGCCGCAGCGCACGGGTTCCGGGGTTACAGCTCCCGGACCCAGATGTTGCGGTAGCTGACGAAGTTGCGGTGATCCTGAAGCTGGAGCGGCGCCTTCGGGGCGTGCGGTTCGTAGTGCGGTTGCCCGCGGAAGACGGTCGGTCCCTCGATCTCCACGTGGTTCTGGACCAGCACGCCGTTGTGCAGCACGGTGATCGTCGCCGGCCGCTCCAGGCTGCCGTCGCTGCGGAAGCGCGGCGCCATGAAGACGATGTCGTAGGTCTGCCACTCGCCGGGTCCCCGCGAGACGTTCACCAGCGGGATGTGCTGCTTGTAGATGGCGGCCGCCTGTCCGTTCGAGTAGGTGCGGTTCCCGTACGAGTCTAGCACCTGCACCTCGTAGCGCTCCATCAGGAAGACGCCGCTGTTGCCGCGGCCCTGGCTCTCACCCACGATCGCGGCCGGGGTGCGCCACTCGACGTGAAGCTGCACGTCGCCGAAGCTGTCCCTGGTGGAGATGGAGCCGGCGCCCGGCGCGACGGTCAGCGCCCCGTCGGCCACCGTCCATTCGGCCGGGCCGTTGCGCCCGGTCCACTTCGAGAGGTCCTTGCCGTCGAACAGCACGATGGCGTCCGACGGCGCCTTGCCGTGGCCGCCCGGCTCGACGACGGCCGGCTCCGGCTCCCAGACCTCGGTCTCCTCGGGCGGCGGCGGTGCGTCGCGCTCCTGGGCCACCGCGGCGAGCAGGGCGGGGATTACGAACACCATGGCGAGCGGCAGGGCGGATCGGGTCATTGCGTCATCTCCGGTCGGTCGCGGGGCTTCTATACCTGCGGCAGCTTCCAGGGGCCGTGGTATGTCGCCTGCACCAGCGCGTTGGCCGCGTCGTTGTCCTCGAAGGTCATGCGCGCCCCGTCCCAGCGCACCTTGGCGCCGGTCCGGAACGCGATGTTGCCCAGGTGGGCGTTCACCGCGGCCAGGCTGCCGACCTCGGCGTTGCAGACCGGCTGGCGGCGCGTCTTCATGCAGTCGATGAAGTTCGCGGTGTGCTGGTCGAGGCCGCGCTGGCCGGCCGCCGCGACCACCGGCGGACGCGTCTCCATCCGCCAGGCGACCGGGCGCCGGTTCTCCAGCTTCTCCTCGGGAAAGATCTCCCAGCCCCGGCGGTCGACCACCAGCGTGCCGTTGTTGCCGACGAACGCGACGCCGTGGGAGCGCTGGAACGGCCCCAGCTCGATCATCGTGGCCTGCTCCCACACCATCAGGAAGTCGTCGAACTCGTAGAGCGCGGTCAGGGTGTCCGGCGTCTCCTGGGCGTCGTCCGGGTAGGCGAGCTTGCCGCCGCTGGCCGCGATGGAGTTCGGCGCGGTGGCCTGCATGCCCCAGAGGACGACGTCGATGATGTGCACGCCCCAGTCGGTCATCAGGCCGCCGGCGTAGTCCCAGTACCAGCGGAAGTTGAAGTGGAAGCGGTTGCGGTTGAACGGCCGCTTCGGCGCCGGGCCGAGCCACATGTCGTAGTCGACGCCCTCCGGGGCGGGCTCGTCGGGGAGGTTCGGGACCGGCGGCAGCCAATTCATGTACGCCCAGGCCCGCACCGTCCGGATGCGTCCCAGCCTGCCGGAGTGGACGAAGTCGATCGCCTCGGCCCAGTGCGGGCCGCTGCGCTGCCACTGGCCGATCTGCACGACCCGGTCGTAGCGCTTCGCCGCCGCCGCCATCAGGCGGCTCTCCTCGATGGAGTTGGCGAGCGGCTTCTCGCAGTAGACGTCCTTGCCCGCCTCGCAGGCCTCGACCATCTGCAGGCAGTGCCAGTGGTCCGGCGTGCCGATGACCACCGCGTCGAGGTCGGGGTCTTCCAGCAGCGCCCGGTAGTCGCCGTAGAGCTTCGGCGTGACCGAGGTCATCTCTTCGACGTCGCGCTTGCGCCGTTCCAGCACGCCGGCGTCGACGTCGCAGAGCGCCCCGCACTCCACCCCGCCCGGGCGGAGCAGCGACCGCAGGTCGGAGAAACCCATCCCGTTGCAGCCGATGACGCCGACGACGATCCTGTCGCTCGGCGAGACCCCCTGCGCGCGGGTGCTGACGGCGGTCGGCAACAGCGACGCGGCGCCTGCGCCGGCCGCGGCCGAATCGGTCAGAAAACGCCGGCGTGTGAGTGGCATGGCAGCTCCTTGAGGCGCGCGCGCCCATTCTATCCGGGATTCACCGGTACGGTGCGCGTCGTGGGGTGTGCAGGGTGTCCGCCGACGATGCCGCGGCGCGTCCGACGGTCGGCGGTCAGGCGTCGTCCGGGTGCTGCGGCAGGCGGCGCGCCGCGAGCACCGTCAGGTCGTCCGCCAGCCGGGCGGTGTCGGCGTGCGCCACCACCGCCGCGACGATCGTTTCCCCGATCTCGTCCAGCCCCTCGTCGTGATGCGTCTCGAGCAGGCGCCGGAGTCCGGCCTCGTCGAACGGCGCCCCGGCCGGACTCTCCGCCTCGGTCACGCCGTCGCTGTAGGCCACCAGCAGATCGCCGGGAGCGAGAAGCATCTCCGCCGCCTCGTAAGAGGCGCGGTCGAACATGCCGAGGGCGATGCCGCCGGCCGTGAGCGGCTCGATGACGCCGGATCGGCGGCGGAGCAGCGGGGGCGTCTGTCCGGCGTTGATGTAGGTCAGCGTCCAGGTGTCGGGGTCGATGGCGGCGACGAACATGGTGATGAACCGCGAGCCGGGGGTCTGCTCGTACACCAGCCGGTTGAGCCGCTCCAGCAGGCCGACCAGCGGCAGGTCCTCCGCCGCCAGCGTCCGCAACATCGCGATGGCGAGGGCCATCAGGAGCGCGGCGGGACTGCCCTTGCCCGAGACGTCACCGAGCATCAGCAGCAGCCGGCCGTCCGGCAGCCGCAGGATGTCGTAGCAGTCGCCGCCGACCGTGTTCGCGGGCCGGGTGCGTCCGGCTGCTTCGAGGCCCCGGATGGCGTGCGTCCGCTGCGGCAGCATCGCGAGCTGAATCTCGCGGGCCACCTCCAGGTCGTTCTTCAGGCTCAGGCGATCCGCCACCTCCAGCAGCACCAGCAGGTTGACGAGCACGAAGCCGATCGCCAGCCACCCGGTGCCGTCCGCCCAGACCAGGGTGGGGAACGGTATGTTCACGAGAAACGGCACCAGCGGCAGGCGAAGCAGGCCGATTCCCTCGAACAGCTCGAGCAGTCCGACGACGAAGGTCACGAGGGCCGCCCCGAACAGCGCCCGGCGGGCCGGCGACAGCTTCAGCGTGAAGGTGAGGAACAGGAGACGCGCGCGAAGGACGAACCGCTGCAGCGGCGGCAGCCCTGCGAACGCCGCTTCGTCGATGTGGCGGGTGAAGAAACGGTACGCGTCGGGGGCGTCGCGCGTGAACAGACGCTGGACGTCCTCGCCGGTGAGGTCCCTGGTGTAGACCTCGAAGAAGTCGTTCTCGCGCCGGTCGTCCGCCATCACCGGAGTATACGCAGCGCGTCGGCCCGGCGGTTCATGGTAAAAGAGGGCGAATGGCCGACCTGAAGAAGATCTACGAGGCGGACGGTCCCGGGGATGCGCACGTCCTGCGCGGCCTGCTCGAGGTCGAGGGGATCGATTCCGTGATCAGAGGCGACGACATGGTGCCGTTGCAGGGCGGGAGCCTCTTCCATCTCGAGACGCGCCCCTCGGTGTGGGTGCTCGACGGCGACGCCGGCCGCTACGCCCGCGCCGTCGAGATTGCCGACGAGTACGCCGCGAGGAAGCAGGTTCCAGCCGGGACGGAAGCCGGTGACGCCTGGCGCTGCCGCTCGTGCGGCGAGATGCTCGAGGAGCAGTTCACGGCGTGCTGGAGTTGCGGCGCCGAGCACCATCCAGCCGGATAGCCCGCCGGAGTTGTCTCACGGCGGCAACGGACCGCGGTGAACGGTTCCTGCGAGGCGGCGGCCCGGGCGACAGCTATGACCGCATGTTGATGGATGCACGTCGGTTGTTGCTTTCCGACACGGCGTGGGAAAGGCAGAACGTCTCCACGCGCGACATTGCGGCGCAGAATTTGATCGTGAACCTGTACGGTCATGTCGTCAATCTGCGCACGGCGGATATGTGTGGAGGGTTGGGCGGTGTCGGCACTGGCGGGTTCGGTAACATCTACTGCTACGATGAGAACGATGAGCGTGAGGTCTCCGATCACAGCAGACCGAGTGTCCACGTGGCCGGATTCCGCGCGCCGGTGCGTCGGCACGCGGGTCTTCCGCGAACCCTGTCGCCCGCCGCACGTGCATCCTGCCCGCTTCCACCGCCTGCCCGCTTCCACCGGACGTGCCGGCGGGCCGGCCCGCTCGGCTACTCGTCGTCGTCGCCGTCCGGCGCCGGCAGCAGCACCCGCTCGACGGTTTCGAGGCGCGGGTCGACCTTCCCGAAGGTGATTTCCGACGGACCGCAGGCGCTGTCGAATCCGTCCATGCGGTCGGCGAAACGGTCCAGACGGTCGATCACGCCGTCGAACCGAGCATTTACGCCGTCGATCCGGGCGTTCATGGCGGCCCGCAGGTCGTCGATCCGGCCGTTCACGCCGGCGACCGGCATCGACATGACGGTAGGTTGGATGGTGATGACGGCGATGGCGGCGCCGACGACCGTTCCGATGATCCACTTCGTGTCGTTGCTCATGCGGACGGCGTAGCACTTCCGGGAGGGGACGCCCGTCGGGGCCGGCCGACGCCAAACCGGGACGGTGGTCTCGGCGTCTAAATCCGCAGAGAGCATGACCGCGACGGCAGCGACGGACATCACCGACGAACAGCTCGTGGCCCTGGCCGCGGGCGGCGACACCGGCGCGTTCAACCAGTTGGTCGTCCGCTGGGAGCGGCCGATCTTCGCGCTCGCCTACCGCACCCTCGGGCGCGAGGAGGACGCGCGTGACGTCTGCCAGGAGGCGTTCCTGCGGGCGTTCCGCGCCATCGGGAGCTTCAAGGGGCAGGCCCGGTTCTCGTCGTGGCTCTACCGCATCGCACTCAACCTGTGCCGGGACTGGATCCGGAAGGAGCGGCGCGTCAGGGTCGTAGCGGCGTCCGACGACCTGCAGCAGGAACAGGCGCGCGCCTTCGAGCCGGCCGAGGAGAGCGTGGAGGAGCTGATCGTGCGGCGCGACCTCGGGCGGGCGGTGGAGCGCGTGATGGCGACGCTCCCCGAGCCGCAGCGGACCGCCATCCTGTTGAAGGAGTACCACGGCCTGACGTTTCAGGAGATCGCCGACCTGCAGGGATGTCCCCTGAGCACGGTCAAGACGCGCCTGTATCAGGGACTCGCCGCGCTCCGCCGGCAGCTCGAGCGGCGCGGCCTGGGCGCGGCCGCGTCGTTGCGGGAGCGGGGCGCGGTGTCCTATGCTCCCCGTGCGGGTGATTGACGAGGGAAGCCAGTGTCCGACTGCCCGGAGAACGAAGCCCTGGTGGCCTATGTCTACGACGAGTGCGAGGCCGCCGAGCGGGCGCACGTGGAACGGCACCTGAAGATGTGCACGGCGTGCGCCGCCGAGCTGGACGCGTTCACGGCGTTGCGGGGCGCGTTGCGGGAATGGGCGCCGCCGGATGCGCGACTCGGGTTCCGCGTCGTCGCGGACGGCGACGCGGAGGCGGTTGGCGGCAAGGCGCCTCCCGGCCGGCGGCGGGGCGCGTTGCGGCCGGCGTGGGGGCTGGCCCTCGCCGCGACGACCGTCCTGGTCGCCGGCGCCGCCATCGCGAGCGTCGAGTTGCGCTACGGCGACGAAGGCTTCGTGTTCCGCATGGGCTGGACGGGGCCGGGGACGGGCGGGGAGCGGCCGGTCCCGGGCGCCCGCCGCGAGGAGCCGGGAACCGGCGGGGAAGAGGCGCCGCCCTGGCGCGCCGAACTGGCTGCCCTGGAGCGGCAGCTTCGCGGGGAATTCGCCGCGCAGCGCAACGCGCCGCGCCCGGGCGCCGCCGACGACGGGCTCGTACCGACGGGGTCGGGTCCCGCCGTTCCCGCCGGCGACGATCTGCTGCGGCAGGTGCGGGCGCTGATGGCGGAGAGCGAGCGCCGGCAGCGGCAGGAGTTCGCGTCGGGGCTGATGCGGCTGGCGCAGGAGGTCGACCTGCACCGCCAGGCGGATCAGTTGCGCATGCAGCAGGAAGTCGACAGTCTGGCCGACTACATGGTGCGCGTCGCCCAGCAGTAGCGGCGCCAATGCACGGGGCAGGGGCATGGGAATCGCAACGCTCGTCGTCGTCCTGACCGTGGCCGGCGCCGCGCCCGCGGCGGCGCAGGACGCGGGACCGGCGGGCGCGGAGCGCGCCGCGGCCGGTGACCCGCTGACTGCGCAGATACAGGTTCTGGAACGCGTGCTGGCGCGGGCGGTCACGCTCGGCGCGCGCAGCGTCGAGCAGCAGATGCCGCCCTGGACGCCCGGTCTCATGCTGTTCGCGGGACCGGCGCAGGTGCGCGGGTTCCGCCTTGCCGGGTACGGCGTCTTCTTCGACGTCGAGTGCCCGGTGCTGCGGCAGAGCATCCTCTGGTCGATGGAGATGATGGACGCCGATCTGCAGATGATGCGGCGGTCACTGGAGCGGCTGGGCGAGGCGGGAAGCCTCGATCGGATGCTGCGCGAGTTCGCTCCGGACGCGGCCGCCAGGGTCGCCTTCTCCCCGGGCGGCGCCTCCGCGCCGGCTGACCGGCGGCAGCGCGCCGCCGCCGGCGATGCGCCGCCGGCGGGCGCGGCCGCGGCGGACGCGCGCGCGGCGGACCTGCATACGGTGTATCAGGATGCCCTCCGGGAGACGCTGCTCGACGCGCTCCTGGGTTACGGGGGCGCGCTCGGGGCCATGCTCGAGCGGGACGCCTGGCTGACGGTGATCGCGCGCGATGCCCGCGGCCAGCCCGGGCGGGACACGACGGTCCGGGTGAAGGCCGGCGACGTCGCCGCCCTCCATGCGGGCAGCCTGACGCTGGACGAGGCCCGGGCGCGGGTCGACACCTCGTCCTTCTGAAGGCGGAGCTGCAAGGCGACGCTTTCCGGCGGAGCCGCAAGGCGACGCTTTCCGGGCTACAATCGGAACATGTCCATGCTTCGTCGCCCGGCGCGGGCCGTGTTCGCGGCCGCGCTGCCGCTGTTTCTTGCCGCAGGCGCCTGCTCGCCCCTCGACGTGCAGGCGGCCCTGGACGTCACCGGTGTCACGACCGGCTGGCTCGACGTCGGCCTGGACGACCTGGGCCGCAACAAGCTGGTGCCGACCATTTCGTTCCGCGTCGAGAACGTGTCGGATCAACGCCTCCGGACGCTGCAGTTGAACGGCGTCTTCCGGCGCTGCCTGGTCCTCTACCAGGGGCAGCCGGAGCCGGAGGACCCGGTGTCTCCGCCCGACGAAGAGGCGGGGACGTGTCTGGGCGAAGACCAGGAATGGGGCAGCGCCCTGGTCCGCGCGGTCGGCCGGGAAGGGGTCGTTCCGGGCGACGGCCCTCGGTCCGTTCACGATGGAATCGAGCCTCGGCTACACCGGGGAGCAGTCGCTGGCCGAGATGCTTCAGCATCGGGACTTCGTCGACGTGAAGATCGAGTTGTTCGTCAAGCATCGCGCCGAACAGTGGGCCAAGCTGGGCGAGTACCCGATCGATCGCCAACTGCTGACCCAGTGAGCGCCCCCGGCGCACCCGTGCCTTCCGCCAAATCATCGCCGTCGCTCGTTCGCCGCCTCGGCGCGCTCGACGGCGCCGCGATCATCGTCTCGAACGTCATCGGCAGCGGCATCTTTCTCGTGCCGTCGCTCGTCGCCGTCTGGGTGCCGAACGTCTGGCTGATGCTCGCCGCGTGGCTGGTGGGCGGCGCGCTGGCCTTTGCGGGCGCGATGGCGTACGCCGAGCTGGCGACGCTGCGCCCGCGGGCCGGGGGCGAGTACGTCTATCTCCGCGAGGCGTTCGGGCCGGCCGCCGGCTTCCTCTCCGGATGGACCTCGTTCGTCGCCGGCTTTTCGGGCGCCATCGCGGTCGGCGCCGTCGGGCTCGCGAGCTATCTGGGAAGGTTCGTGCCGGCGGCGGGCGACACGGAGCCGTTCGTCAGCATCCCGTTGGCGGTCGTCACGCTCTCGATCTCACCGCAAACGTTGGTTGCCCTGACGGTGGTCGCGGCCCTGACGGTCGTGCACGTCAGGGGGCTCGGCCCCGGCCGGATCGTGCAGAACCTGCTGGCGGGCGCCAAGGTTGCAGTGCTGGTCGGGTTCGTGGCCCTCGGTTTCGCGGCGGGCGACGGTTCGGCGGCGCACTTCCCCGCGCCGGGCGGCTCCATCACACCCGCACTCTGGCTCCTGGCGCTGATTCCGATCATGTTCAGCTATTCGGGGTGGAATGCGGCCGCCTACGTCGCGGAGGAGATCCGGGACCCGGGCCGCAACCTCCCGCTCGCGATAGCGACTGGCACGGCGACCGTCATCGTCATCTATCTACTGCTCAATCTCCTCTATGTCTACGCGCTGCCGCTCGCCGATCTCGGCGCGATCGACCTCGAAGGAGACGATGCGCCGGTCCTCGATGCCGTGGGCCGGCGGTTGTTCGGAACCGGCTCCGGGGCGGCGCTTGCCGCGGCGTCGGTGGTCATGATCGCCGCGAGCGTCAGCGCCATGGTGCTGGCCGGACCTCGCGTCTACTACGCGATGGCCCGCGACGGTCAGTTCTTCTCCGCGGCGGCGCGGGTGCATCCCCGGTTTCGCACCCCCGTGGCGGCGATCGTCGCCCAGAGCGCCTGGAGCGGCCTGCTCGTCCTGGCCGGCACCTTCGAACAGTTGCTGCTCTATACCGGGTTCGCCGTCGTCACGTTCGCCGGCGCCGCCGTCGCCGCGCTGTTCGTGCTCCGCCGGCGCGAGCCGTCGGCGCCTCGTCCGTTCCGGGCCTGGGGGTATCCCGTGGCGCCGGGCATCTTCGTCGCCGCCAGCGCCGCGATGGTCGTGAACGCGATCTGGCGCGAGCCGGCCGCGTCGGGCGCCGGCGTGCTGCTCATCGCGGCGGGCGTTCCCCTCCATGTGTGGTTTCGCCGCCGGGCCGCGGCCGGAGAAGGCCGCGGATGACGGCTACGCCGGCGATGCTGCGCAGCACGACCGTCCTCGCGGTCCGGCGTGACGACGAGGCGGTCATGGCCAGCGACGGGCAGGTCACGCTCGGCAACACCGTGGTCAAGCAGACCGCGCGCAAGATCCGCCGGCTCTACGGCGACCGCGTGCTGGCCGGGTTCGCCGGCTCGGCCGCCGATTCGTTCGCCCTCTTCTCGCGGTTCGACGCCAAGCTCGAGCAGCACCGCGGCAACCTGGAGCGCGCGGTGGTCGAGCTGGCGAAGGACTGGCGCACCGACCGGGCCCTGCGGCGGCTCGACGCGATGCTCGTGGTGGCCGACCGCAAGGCGACGTTCCTGCTCTCGGGCACCGGCGATCTGATCGAGCCGGACGACGGAATCGTGGCGATCGGCTCCGGCGGTCCCTTCGCGATGGCCGCGGCCAAGGCGCTCGCGCGGCGGACCGAACTGGACGCGCGCACGATCGCCGACGAGGCGATGCGCATCGCCGCCGACATTTGCATTTACACGAATGCCAATGTAACCATCGAGGAACTGTAGTCGTGCCCATCTATCTGCCGGAGACGACCGCCTCCTCCGTCGGCGCCCTCACGCCGCGCGAGATCGTGACCGAGCTCGACCGGCACGTCGTCGGACAGCACCAGGCCAAGCGCGCGGTGGCGATTGCGCTCCGGAACCGCATGCGGCGCCAGAAGCTGCCGCCGGAGCTGGCCGAGGAGGTCGCGCCGAAGAACATCCTCATGATCGGCCCGACCGGCGTCGGCAAGACCGAGGTCGCCCGGCGTCTCGCGCGTCTCGCGCAGTCGCCCTTCATCAAGGTCGAGGCGTCGAAGTTCACCGAGGTGGGTTACGTCGGTCGCGACGTGGAGTCCATGGTGCGCGACCTCGTGGAGCTGGCCGTCACGATGGTGCGCGACGAGCGGACGGTCGAGGTGCGCGACAAGGCGCGCGCCAACGCCGAGGAGCGTCTGCTCGACCTGCTGGTGCCGCCGGTGCGGCTTTCGCCGGCCGCGCCGGCCGCGCCGGCCGACCCCGGCGCGGCGCGGGAGGCGGCCCGCCGGACGCGCGAGAAGCTCCGCGATCAACTGCGTGCGGGCCGTCTCGACGGCCGCGTCGTCGAGCTGGAGGTGCGCGACTCGTCGTTCCCCTCCTTCGAGGTCATCGCCGGGTCGTCGGTGGAAGAGATCGACGTGAAGATGAAGGACATGCTGCCGGGGCTGTTTCAGGGGCGCAACCGGAAGCGCCGCATGAAGGTGCCGGAGGCGGCGGAGCACCTCGCCCGCGAGGAAGAGCAGAAACTCGTGGACATGGAGAGCGTCGGCCGCGCCGCCATAGAGCGCGTCGAGCAGGCGGGGATCATCTTCGTCGACGAGATCGACAAGATCACCGGCACCGAAGGACGGCACGGGCCCGACGTGAGCCGCGAAGGCGTGCAGCGCGACATCCTGCCGATCGTGGAGGGGACGACCGTCAACACCAAGCACGGGATGGTGCGGACCGACCACATTCTCTTCATCGCGGCCGGCGCGTTCCACGTGGCCAAGCCGTCCGACCTGATTCCCGAGCTCCAGGGCCGGTTTCCGATTCGCGTCGAGCTCGAGGCGCTGGGCACCGACGATTTCGTGCGCATCCTCACCGAGCCGCAGGGCGCGCTCGTGACGCAGTACCGGGCGCTGCTCGGCACGGAAGGCATCGACCTGCGCATCGAGGACGGGGCGGTGCGGCGGATCGCGGAGATCGCCAACCTCGTCAACGACCGCAGCGAGAACATCGGGGCGCGCCGCCTGCACACCGTGATGGAGAAGCTGCTCGACGAGATCTCGTTCGATGCGCCGGACCTGGGCGAGACGCGCTTCGTCATCGACGCGGCGTACGTCGACCGCATGCTGTCGGAGATCGTCGAGGACGAGGATCTCTCCCGCTACATTCTGTGACTCGTCTCCGGACCGCCATCCGGCTCGCCGCGGCGCCGGTGCTCGCCGGTCTGCTCGCGGCCTGCGGCGCACGGGGCGCCCCGCGTCCGCCGTTGCGCATCGTGCCCGCCACGATCGCCGCGCCGGCGGCGACGCGCCTGGCGGATCGCGTCTACGTGGAATTCGTGGTCCCCGACCGCGACTCCCAGGGGACGACACCCGGCGATATCGAGTGGATCGAGGTCTACGCGCTGACCACCCAGCCGACGGATCGACGACCGCGCGAGGTGTTCTCCGAAGACTGGCTGGAAGCGGCGACGCTGGTCGCGGTGCTGCCGGTGCGTCTTCCGGGCGCCCCCCCCACCGACCCGCAACCGGAGCTGGCGGACCTTCTCGACGACGTGCGGAACCGAAACGGGGTCGCCGGCCCGGTGGCCTTCTTCGAGGTCGTCCAGGGCGCAGCCGTGACCGTGGTCGAACGCCTGACGCCGGCGGCGCGGTTGCCGGTGACGGTGGGAGACCCGGACGAGGAGGACGAGGAAGGCGAGGAGACGGACCGCGTTCTGTCCATGCCGCTGGTGTCACCCCCGACCCCCGCTCCGCCGATTCGCTCGTACGTGGCCTTCGGGGTTTCCTCGAGGGGCCGGATGGGCGACCCTTCGATCCTGGCGGAAGTGCCGCTGGTCGCCCCGCCGCCACCACCGGGGCCGCCGGTGGTCACCTACGACGCCGCCTCGATCGCGATCGTCTGGGAGCAGCCGCCCACGTTTCGGCTGCCGGTGCAGGCGGCAGAGGTGGCGCCGCCGATCCTGCGGTCGACGCCCGTGATGGCGGGTCCGGCGCCGTCGGCATACGTCGTCCATGACGTCGCGGCATCCGGTGACCCCGACCATCGACGCCCGTTGCCCCTGGCGCCGCCCAGCTCCCTGGCGTCCTACACCGACCCCGACGTCGTCTTCGGAACGACCCGCTGCTACGCCGTCCGCGTCCTGGACCACGTCGGTCCTGCGGCGCCTGCGGGCGGGAGCGGACTGCAGGTCCTCGGTGACGCGTCGCCCGCGACCTGCGTCGTTCTGACCGACACCTTTCCGCCCGCCGCCCCGACCGGCGTCATCGCCGTGGCCGACGCGGAGGGCGTCAGCCTCGTCTGGAACGAGAACCGCGAGGCGGACCTCGCCGGCTACCTGGTCTTGCGCGGAACCGCTCCAGATGCGACACTCCAACCGCTCACGGTCGAGCCGATCGTCGGGACGGCGTATCGGGACGCCGACGTCACGGCGGGCGGACGCTACGTCTACCGGGTGCTGGCTCTCGATACCGCGGTCCCGCCGAACGCGAGCCCGCCGTCGGCGCCGGTTACGGAGACCGCCCGCCGACCGGCCGCAAGGTGATTCATGGAACGCGTGTATCGCATCGACGTCGACGGACAGGCGCGGTTGGCGCTCGAGCGCGACGGCGCCTGGCGCACGCTCGACGGCGATCTCTTCGGCGACTACCGTCCCGGCGCCGCCCTCGACCCCGCCGGACTCCGCCTGCTGCCCCCGGTGACGCCGTCGAAGATCGTGGCGGTCGGCCTCAACTACCGCGACCACGCGAAGGAGATGGGCAAGGCGCTGCCGAGCGAGCCGCTCATCTTCCTGAAGCCGCCGTCCGCCGTGATCGGGCCGGAGTCGCCGATCGTGATTCCGCCGGGGGCGGGCCGGGTGGACCACGAGGCGGAAGTGGGCATCGTCATCGGGCGTACGGCGCGCAACGTGCGGGCGGCCGAGGCCTGGGACTACGTGCTCGGGCTGACGTGCGTCAACGACGTGACGGATCGCGACGTCCAGAAGCGGGACGTGCAGTACACGCGCGCGAAGGGCTTCGACACGTTCGCGCCGGTGGGACCGGCCATCGCCGTCGGCCTCGACGGGGCGGCGCTGGCCGTCGGCTCGACCGTCAACGGCGTCACGCGGCAGGCGTCGAGCACGCGGGAGATGATCTTTCCGCTGGAGCAGGTGGTGGAGTTCGTCAGCGGCGTGATGACGCTGCGGCCGGGCGACGTCATCGCGACGGGAACGCCGCCGGGCGTCGGGCCGATCGTGCCGGGCGACCGGGTGGTGGTCGCGGTGGAGGGCGTCGGCGAGCTGGCCAACGACGTGGTCGCCGGCTGAAGCGCGGAGCCGATCCGCAGTGCAGGAGAACCGCTCGTGAAGATTTTCGTGGACAGCGCGAACCCGGAGACCGTCGAGGCGCTGGTGCCGTTGCGGATCGTCGACGGCGTGACGACGAACCCGTCGCTGCTGGCGAAGGAGCCGGGCGATCCCCACGAGACCCTCGCGCGCATCTGCCGCGCCGTCGGCGGTCCGGTGAGCGCCGAGGTGGTGGCGACCGACGCCGCGGGGATGATCGCGGAGGGCCGCCGGCTCGCGGCCATCGACGACCACATCGTCGTCAAGGTGCCGTTCGGCAGGGCCGGGGTCCAGGCGTGCGCGGCCCTTTCGGGCGGCGGCATTCGCGTCAACGTGACGCTCGTCTTCTCGCCGGCCCAGGCGCTGCTGGCGGCCAAGGTCGGGGCGGCGTTCGTCAGCCCGTTCGCCGGCCGGCTCGACGACGTGGCGACCGACGGCATGGATCTGGTCAGCCGGATCGTCGAGATCCACGAGAACTACGAGTTCGAGACCGAGGTGCTCGTGGCGAGCGTCCGCAGCCCGGCGCACGTGGTCGAGGCGGCCCGGATGGGCGCGGACGTCTGCACCTGCCCGCCGAAGGTCATCGACATGCTGTTCAACCACCCGCTGACCGACATCGGCCTGGCGAAGTTCCTGGCCGACTGGGACAGGGCGCAGGCTCTCGGGGCGTAGCGCGACCCTCCTCAGAACCGACGGAATCTACGGCATGGACAGACTGGAAACGCTGGCGGACTACGAGCGCCGCGCGGAGGCGGGCGGCGGCGAGGCCCGGCGCCGCCGGCAGCACGAAGCCGGCAAGCTGACCGCGCGCGAGCGAATCGATCTCTTCTTCGACCCCGGCACGTTCCGCGAGATCGACAAGCTGGTGACCCACCGCTGCCGCGACTTCGGCATGGAGACGCAGCTCGTCCCGGGCGACGGCGTCGTGGCCGGCCACGGCGAGGTCGAGGGCCGCCTCGTGTACGCCTTCGCGCAGGACTTCACGGTGTTCGGCGGGTCGCTGTCGGAAACCAACGCCGCGAAGATCGTCAAGATCATGGATCTGGCGCTGAAGAACGGCGCGCCGGTGGTCGGCCTCAACGACTCGGGCGGCGCCCGGATCCAGGAGGGGGTCGCCTCGCTGGCCGGCTACGCCGACATCTTCCTGCGCAACACGCTCGCTTCCGGCGTCGTCCCGCAGATCTCGGCCATCATGGGACCGTGCGCGGGGGGAGCCGTCTACTCGCCGGCCATCACCGACTTCACGGTGATGGTCGAGGGGACGAGCTACATGTTCGTCACCGGGCCGGACGTGATCCGCACCGTCACCCACGAGGAGGTGACGAAGGACGAGCTCGGCGGGGCGATGACGCACAACATGAAGAGCGGCGCCGCCCACTTCGCGGTTCCCACCGACAAGGACTGCCTGGCGCTGATCCGCCTGCTGCTCGGCTATCTGCCGGGCAACAACCTCGACGATCCGCCGCGCGTCGAGTCGACGGATCCCGCCGACCGGGAGGATCCGGCCCTCGACGCCCTCGTGCCGGAGTCCCCGAACCAGCCGTACGACATGCTGGATCTGATTCGCGCGGTCGGCGACGACGGCGAGTTCCTGGAGGTTCACCGGCACTTCGCGCCGAACATCGTGGTCGGCTTCGCGCGCTTCGGCGGGCAGCCGGCCGGCGTGGTGGCGAACCAGCCGGCGCACCTCGCCGGCGCGCTCGACATCGACGCGTCCGTCAAGGGGGCGCGGTTCGTCCGCTTCTGCGACGCGTTCAACGTCCCGCTGGTGACGTTCGAGGACGTGCCGGGCTTCCTGCCGGGCACCGTGCAGGAGTACGGCGGCATCATCAAGCACGGGGCGAAGCTGCTGTACGCCTTCGCCGAGGCGACGGTGCCCAAGGTGACCGTCGTCACCCGCAAGGCCTACGGCGGCGCCTACTGCGTCATGGCGAGCAAGCACATCCGCACCGACGTCAACCTCGCCTGGCCGACGGCGGAGGTCGCGGTGATGGGGCCCGAGGGCGCGGTCAACATCCTCTACAAGCGGGAGCTCGACGCGGCGGAGGATCCCGACACGCTGCGCGCCTCCCGGGTGCGGGAGTTCCGCGACAAGCTGGCCAACCCGTTCGTCGCCGCCGGCCGCGGCTTCCTCGACGAGGTCATCGCGCCGCGGACGACCCGCCCGCACGTCGTCGCCGCCCTGCGCAGCCTCGACGGCAAGCGGGACCGGAACCCGCCGAAGAAGCACGGCAACATCCCGCTGTGAGGTGCGGCTGGGCGGGACGCCGCTTCCGTCGGCGTTCGGCCGACTTGCGGCGGGCCGGGCGTCGCGTGGCAGTGGTCGCAACGGCCCGAGTGCGTGGTTCCGTGTCATGCTTGCCGGTGCGCGGGCGGCCTCGCGGCGAAGAGCGGCGCAACGGCTGAAAGCGCCGCCAGGCGGCCGAGCAGACCTGCCGTATCGAGGCGTCCGCGCTCTCTGTTGCGTTCCCTCGGCGCCGCGGTTTCCGCAGACCGTCCTGCATCCACCGCGGCCGGGCCGGCTTCCGGGCCTTCTCTACGTCACGCGGGCGATGAAGTCCGCCGCGTTCCGGCAGGCGAGGGCGGCGTCGATGAGATCGTCGGGCGCTCCGCGCGCGAGCCGCGCGACGCTGTGCTCCGGGACGGCGATCCTGCGGGAACGGAGGATGCGCATGACGGCTCGCAGGGTCACGTCCCGGCGCTGCTCGCGCAGCCACGGGTCGTCGTCGGGGACGGTCCCTTCGGCGTCGCCGAGGGCGCGCCCGACACGGGTCAGCACGGCGCTCGTCGCCTCCGACAACCGCGGTTCGTTCAGGGCCGTGTGGATCTCCGCGGCGGTCCAGCCGGGGAACGCGACGCTCGCCGTCGCGGTGCGGAAGCCGTCCGGCCCCCGACGGTGAATCGTCAGGCCGGCGGGACGGCGCCGGGAGCGGCTGCGCGACTCGGCGTCCGGCACGTCGACCCAGACCTCCGGGAAGCCCCACGATTCGTACAACCCCAGCTTGCCGCGCCGTACGTCCGTCGAATAGTCGACCTCCAGCACCACGTCCGGCAGGTGGTCCGCGCCCACTTCGACGGCGGCGCCGCGCGGCTCGGTCTCGACCGGGCGCAGATAGACGATCTGGTCCGCCTGCAGGATGCGCTGCCGCTCGCCGCGGGCGCTGCGCACGAGCAGGTCCGCCGTGCCGAGGGTGGCGATCGGCGATCCGCGCCCCGCGGCGATCCGTGATGCGAGCGCCGCCAGACGCTGGCCGGGGCCTTCGTGGTAGACGGTGGTCGGCTCGCACGCCTTGAACGCGGTCTCCGTCTTCGCGTCCCAGTATTCGATGCGGCCCTCGTAATCGGCGATCTCGGCGCGGGTGACCCGAACGGGGCGGCAGCCCGGGAACTCCGGATGCGCGGGGACGGTATCGGGCTGCGGCCGAGCGGCGGCGCCGGCCCCGGGCGCGGCGAGGCGGCGGTTGGCCATGTCTCCATCCTACCTCGCCGAACGGCGTCCCGGCGCGCCTCCGGTGCGGTTGTGAGACGCGGGTGGGGACGCACGCCGCCGGTCATGCAGTACGATAGGAAAGACGCCATGCAGATGAAGGTGCTCATCGCCAACCGCGGCGAGATCGCGGTTCGAATCATGCGCGGATGCCGCGAGATGGGGTTGCCGACGGTCGCGATCTACTCGGACTGCGACCGCTTGGCGCCGCACGTGCGTTACGCCGACGAGGCGGTGGCGCTCGAAGCGGACGAGCCGGCCGGCAGCTACCTGCACGTCGAGAAGATCATCGCGGCGGCGCGCCGGACCGGCGCCGGCGCCGTCCACCCGGGATACGGGTTCCTCGCCGAGAACGCCGGGTTCGCCCAGGCCGTCGTAGATGCGGGGCTGCGGTTCATCGGCCCGCCGGCCGGCGTCATCGAGCTGATGGGCGGCAAGACCGCGGCGCGCGAGGCGGCCGGCCGCGCCGGCGTGCCGATCGTGCCGGGCAGCGGCGGGCCGCTGCCGGACGGGGCGACCGAGACCGAGCTGCAGCAGGCGGGGGACGCGGTCGGCTATCCGATCTTCGTCAAGGCGGTCGCCGGCGGCGGCGGCAAGGGGATGCGGCTGGTGCGCGAGCCGGAGAACCTGTCGCGGGCGATCCGGGGGGCGCGGTCGGAGGCGGCGTCGGCCTTCGGCGACGGTTCGGTCTACCTGGAGCGCTGCATCGAGCGGGGCCGGCACATCGAGGTGCAGCTCCTCGCGGACGAGCACGGCGCCGTGGTGCCGTTCGTCGAGCGCGAGTGCTCGATTCAGCGGCGTCACCAGAAGGTGATCGAGGAGACGCCGTCGCCGGTCGTCGGCATCGAGACCCGGCGCGCGCTCGCGGCGGCCGCGGCGCGGCTGGCCGCGGAGGTCGGCTACACGAACGCCGGCACCATCGAGTTCCTGCTCGACGAATCGGGTGGCTTCTACTTTCTGGAGATGAACACCCGGCTGCAGGTCGAGCACCCGATCACGGAGATGGTGACCGGGATCGATCTGGTGCGCTGGCAGCTCCGCGTGACGCGGGGCGAACGCCTGGACATCGACCCCGAACGGGCCCTGGGCCCCGACGGCCACGCCATCGAGTGCCGGGTCTACGCCGAGGATCCGAACGCCGGCTTCATGCCGTGCCCGGGACTGATCGAGACGCATCGTCCGCCGGCAGGCCCCGGCATTCGGGTCGACGCCGGGGTGGCGGCCGGTTTCGAAGTGCCGGTGCACTACGACTCGATGGTGGCCAAGGTCGTCGCGCACGCCGCGGACCGGCGGCTGGCCATCGACCGCATGGACCGCGCCCTGGCGGAGTACGAAATCGGCGGCGTGCCGACCACCGTACCGATGTTCCGGTGGCTGCTCCGGCACGACGACTTCCTCGCCGGCCGCTTCGACACCACGTTCCTCGATCGCGTGCTCGCCGGGCGGGACGGGACGGCGTTTCTCGACCCGCCGGAGGACGCCGAGGAGCTGGCCGTCATCGCCGCCGCCCTGTCCGTCGCGCTGGGGCGCGCGGCGTCCGGTGGGGGAGCGGCGGCAGGCCCCGCGGTCGGCGGCCGCTGGAAGCAGGCGGCGCGGGTGGAAGGACTGCGATAGACGCGCATGCGAATCGAGATCGAGATCGACGGCAAGGTGCGCGACGTCACCGTCGAACCGGACGCGGCGCGCCCCGGACGCATGCGGGTGTCGTGGGACGGGACGACGCGGGAGATCGATGCCCGTCTGGTCGAGCGCGATCGACACGGCGTGCTGCTGTCGCTCGTACAGGTCGGCGCCGCCGCCAGGAGCTGCCAGGTGCGCTGCGTGGCGACCGGCCGGAACGGGGTGACGGCGGTGCATCTCGGCGACGTCGTCGTCGAGGCCTCGATAAACGGCCGGCGGTTGGCGGGAGACGCGTCCGGCGAAGCAGCAGGAGGCGCGTCACGGCTGACCGCCCCGATGCCGGGCAAGGTCGTTCGGGTGCTGGTCGCGCCCGGTGACCAGGTCGAGGCCCGCCGGCCGCTGGTGGTCGTCGAGGCGATGAAGATGGAGAACGAGCTGACGGCGCCGCGGGCCGGCACCGTCACCGAGGTGCCGGTCACCGAAGGCATGTCGGTCGAAGCCGGCCGGCTGCTGGCCGCCATCGAGTAAGCACCCGGGCGAGCGACCGATGCCAGACGATCTGTCGCGTCCCGGTAGCGTTCTCTTCGTCGCCGCGCCGGTGGCGGAGCAGGCTGCCGAGTCTGCACCGGCCGGCGCTCCCGCCGCCCCCCCGCTTCAGGTGCGCCTGAGACGGCTGGGGTCGTCCATCCTGCGCAGGGTCGCCAGCGCCGATCCGTCCGCAATCCGGGTGCGCGGCCTGCGGCGGCCGGGGTTGCGCTCCTTGCGGTGGCCGTGGGTGCACCGGTTGCGGCCCGGCGTCCGGCACTCGCTGGTATGGATCACGATCGCGTCGGTCGCGGTCGTCGCGGGCATCCTGGTATCGGTGACCACCATCGACCTCGGCCCGAGCCTGCGCGCGCAGGCGGAGCAGGCGTTCGCCGACTACATCGACCGGCCGGTCACCATCGGGCGGCTCGGCACGTACCTGGCGCCGGGGCGCTTTCTGATCGAGGACCTGGAGATCGGGGGCCTCAACCCCGGGGATCGGCCGTTCTTCCAGGCGGAGCGCCTCACGATCGCGACCGAGTGGGTGCCTCTGCTGCAGGGCGAGGTGCTCGTCGAGGCGGTCGAACTGAGCGGTTGGCGGATGCTGGTCGAAGGCTTCGCCGACGGGCGGCAGACCTTCCCGGCGCTCGTCCCGCGGGAGGATCGCGCCGAACCCGGCGCCGCGGCGCCGGCTGCGGACGACGCCGGCGCCGGCGATGCCGAGGAAGCCGACGAGGGCAGGCTCTTCGTGACGACCGTGCAGCACCTGCATGCCTACGGCGGCGAGTTCGTGTACGAGGACCACGGCGCCCCCTGGAGCATCAGGGCGCCCGACATCGATCTGACGCTGGGCAAGTCCACCGGCTACGGCGGGACCGCCTCGTTCCGCGGCGGAACCCTCCTCATCGGCGACTTCGAGCCGATGACGCTGAACATGGACGCCGACTACGTGCTCGACGGCGGCCTCGTCGACCTGACGCACATCGACCTGTGGGCCGCCGACGACGGCTTCCGGGCCCGCGTCGACGGCCGTGTCGACATGCTGAACTGGCCGGCGTCGACCTACAACGTCCGCGAGATGTCCATCGACCTGCCGGCGATGAAGGAGGTCTTCTTCGCGCGGGACGACTTCACGGTGACCGGCGAGGCGGCGTTCCGCGGAGTCTGGCGTCTGTTCGAGGGGGGGCGCGAACTGACCGGCTCGTTCGCGAGCGCCGACGCCACGCTGGCGGGGCTCCGCTTTCCCGCGCTCGACGGCGATCTGGTGTGGACCCGCGACCGCTTCGAGATCACGCGGGCGCGTTCCGGCTTCTACGGCGGCGAGCTGGACTTCACCTACGCGATGAAGCCGTTGGGCGCCCCCGAGCCGGGCGTCGCCAGGTTCAACCCGCGTGTCCGGTCCGCGAATCTCGAGCCGCTGCTCGACGACCTCGACGTGCCCGGGGCGCGTCCCCGCGGCCGGCTCGCAGGCGAATTGGGCCTCGCCTGGCCGCTCGGCCGCTTCGCGGAGCGCCGCGGCGGCGGTGAACTGTCGATTGCACCGCCGAGGGGAGTCGCGCTGCTGCCCCGTGGCGCGCCGCCGGGGCCGCGGGCCGGGTGGTCCCATGCCGCGCAGCGGTTCGAGCCGGCCGCGGTCCCGTGGCGGTTTCCGTTCGGCGGCGAGATGCGGTTCACGTTCGAGCCGGAGGGCGTGGAGATCGGGCCGAGCTGGCTCGCGACGCCTCTCACCGCGATGACGTTCCGGGGCCGCACCGCCTGGGGCGGGGAGGCGCGGATTCCGTTCGACGTGGTCAGCGCCGACTGGCAGGAGAGCGATCGCGTCATGGCCGCCGTCATGACCGCGTTCGGGCGCCCGACCGGGGACCTGACCCTGGAGGGCCACGGGACGCTGACCGGCGTGCTGCAGGGCGCCCTGGCGTCGCCGCGCATCGAGGCGGCGTTCGCCGGCGACGCGATCGAGGCCTGGAACGTCGATTGGGGCCGCGGGGAAGGGGACATCGTCGTCGAGGACGGCATCCTGGAGGTCACGGGCGCCCGGTTTCGCCAGCCGGCATCGAGTCTGGCCGTGGACGGCCGTTTCGCGATCGGACCGGCGCGGCCGGGACGCGAGGAGATCAATGCGCGGTTCGCGGTCGACGCGCTTCCGGCCCGCTACATCCGCGACGCGTTCGAGCTCGACGGCTATACCATCGACGGCCCGACGTACGGCCAGATCCGTCTCTACGGAGACTACGGCGCGCCGCTCGGCTTCGGCCGGATGAGGCTGGGTGCCGGTCTGGCCTACGGGGAGCCGTTCGACGAGGCGGAGGCCGACCTCCGCTTCGACGGCGACGGCGTCTGGCTCAACGGGCTGACCGTGCGGCAGGGCGACGGGGAGGTGACCGGGGCGATGTACGTGCAGTGGGACGGCACCTATTCCGTCAATGCCGACGCCCGCGGCCTGGATCTGTCGGCGTTCCGGATGGCCGAGCACGTCCCCGTAGCCGTCGCCGGGCGCATCGACGCGGCGATCTCCGGCGCCGGCGCGTTCGCGGACCCGCGCTACGAAATCCGGGGCACGGCGACCGACGTGTCGATCGCGGGCGCCACGGTCGGCCCGGTCACCGGCCGCCTCGACGTCGCCCGGGGCGTCATGGCGGTCGAACTGGAAGCGGCGTCGCCGGACGTCGCGGTCTCGGGCTCGGGCCGCATCCGGCTGGCGGGCGATGCGCCGTCCCGGCTGCGCTTCAGCGTGACCAACACACGTCTCGACCCGTTCGCCCGGGCGGTCCAGCCGGGGTTGTCGGAAATGACCTCGCTGGTCGCGAGCGGCACGATAGTCATCGACGGGGCGCTGCTCGACGTCGAGGAGCTCGGGGTCGAGATCACCGCGGATCGACTGGCGCTGACGCTGTTCGACTTCGAGCTGGACAACGACGGTCCGGTCCGCCTCGCGCTGGCCGACAACGTGGTGCGGGTCGGCCGGATGCGGCTGCGGGGCGAGGGGACCAACCTGGAGCTGGCGGGCGCGGTGACGCTGGCCGACGAGCAACTCGCGTTGCGCGTGGACGGGAACGCCAGCCTCGGTATTCTGGAGGGCCTGCTCGACGACGTGCGGAGCCGCGGATCGATGCGGCTCGCAGCCGACATAGGCGGCTCTCTGGACGCCCCGGTCGTCACCGGCGAGGCGCGGGTGACGAACGGTCGCGTCCGGCACCTGTCGTTGCCCCACGCGCTCGACGCGGTCAACGGCCGCGTGGTGCTGGAGCCGGGCGGGGTCCGTTTCGACGAGCTGTCCGCGCAACTCGGCGGAGGCGCGCTGCGCTTCGGCGGCCGGGTGGGGCTGCAGGGATACCGCATCGGCGCTCTCGGCGTGACCGCGGCCGGCCGCGACGTAGCGCTGCGCTACCCCGAAGGCATCCGCTCCCGCGTCGATGCGGAGCTGACCTTGCGCGGCTCCCCCGACGCCCCTGTGCTCGGCGGTCTCGTGACCGTGCACGACGCGATCTGGATGGAGCTCTTCCAGGCGGACGGCGGGTTCCTGGATTTCCTGGGCGACCAGGCCGCCGCCGATGCGGCGGAAGCCGCGTTGCCGTTGCGGTTCGATCTGCGCATCTCGGCTCCGTCGAGCCTGCGCATCTCGGACAACCGCGCCCAGATCGTCGCGAGCGCCGACCTGACCCTGACCGGCACCTACGATCGCCCGTCGCTGCTGGGGAACGCCGAGATCGAACGGGGCCAGATCTACTTCCAGGGCAATCGGTACCGGCTGACCCGGGGGAGCATCGGCTTCACGAACCCGATGAAGATGGAGCCGTTCCTCGACCTCGAGGCCGAAACGGACGTCCGCGTGCCGGGGCAGACGTACCGGGTCACCCTGGGACTCACCGGTCCTCTCGATCGGCTGGAGCCGCCCACCCTCGAGTCGGATCCGCCGTTGCAGCAGTTCGAGATCATCGGGCTGCTGCTCGGGGACGTCCGGGACCCGCAACAGGCCGAGATCCGGACTCTGCGGTCGCCCGAGGCGTCGCAGCAGGGCCTGCTGATGCAGGGCATCGGCGCCGGTCTGCTGAACAACCCCGTACTGGCGGAAGTCGGCGGGGTGGTGGAGCGCTCGTTCGGTGTCGACACGTTCGAGATCACCCCGTCGCTGGACGATCCGGCCGCGCAGCAGTCGACGCAGCTCGTCCCCACGGCGCGCGTCCTGATCGGGAAGCGCATTTCGGACCGGGCGCACCTGACGTTCTCCCGCGCCGTCAGCGGCAGCAACCAGGATCTCATCGTCGTCTTCGAGTACGACGCCACCGATCGCCTGTCCTGGGTCCTGTCGCAGAACGAAGATCGGACCTACGCGCTCGACGTACGGGTCCGGCACGCCTTCTGATGCGTGGGTGGGCGCTCGGGCTGCTCGCCGCGCTCCTCTGGTCGGCTGCTCCCGCGCGGGCCGCGCGCGCGGTGGATCGGTTCATCGGCCGGAACGTCGTCGAGGTGCGGTTGTTCCTCGATGGCCGGCCGCTCGACGACGCGACCGCCCGCGAGCTGGTCGAGACGCGGGTCGGCGAGCCGCTGTCGATGCGCGAGGTTCGCGAAACGCTGGCGCACCTGTTCAGTCTCGGACGTTATCGGGGAGTCGAGGTCGGCGCCGGCGCGAGCCGCGGCGGCGTGGCGCTGTCGTACGGGCTGCAGTCGCTCGACACCGTCGACCGGATCGAATTCGAAGGCGCCCGCAACGTGCCGGAGGACGTGCTGCGCCGCCTCGTCGCCCAGCGTCACGGCGCCGCCTTCCTTGCCGGTGAAGCCGCGGCCGTCGAGGATACGGTGCGCAGCGCGTACCGCGAGCGCGGGTTCTTCGTTCCGCGCGTGCTCCAGGAGCTCACCGGAACCGCCGCGAGCCGCGTCCTCCGGATAACCGTGGAGGCGGGGCCGCGCGCCTTCGTCCGGCGCTGGCCCATCACCGGCGAATCACCGGCGTTCCACAACGCCGTCCGCGCTCGGCTCCGGCTGCGGGACGAGGCGCCGTACGACGGTCCGGCGATCGCGCAGCGGCTCGGCGACTACGAGGCCGAGCTCCGGCGGCGGGGCTACTACGAGGCGCGCCTGTCGCACGACGTCGAGCGGTTGAGCGACACCGAGGTGGACGTGCGCCTTACCGTGCGTCGCGGCCCGCGGATTACGGTGACCTTCGAAGGCGACGAGGTGCCGGGCGCCCGGCTGACCGACTTCGTGCCGGTCGCCCGGGAAGCGAGTGTCGACGAGGACCTGCTCGAAGACGCGGACCAGCGGATCGCCGCGCATCTGCAGGCGCTCGGGTATCGCGAGGCCGCGGTGACGCACACGCGCGAAGGCGACGCGGAACGGCTTGCCATCGTCTTTCGGGTCACGCGCGGTCCGCTGTACCGCGTCGGCGGCGTCGTGGTCCGCGGGAATCAGGCGGTGGCGGAGGACCGGATCCGCTCCATCGCCGGCGTGGCGCCGGGCGAGCCCCTCGTCGACCGGGAGATCGATGCGGGCCTCGCCGCCATCGAGGAGCACTACAACCGTCTCGGCTTCGCCACGGTGCGGGCGGTGCAGTCCTTCGGCGGCGTCGAGGCCGGCGGTGACGACGAAACGGTCGAGCAGAGCGTCGAGATCGTGATCGACGAGGGGGTACGGACGATCATCGGCGCCGTGGAGTTCGACGGCGCAGCGGCCCGCTCCGCCGCGCTCCTGGAACAGGTGATCGATGCGCGGAGCGGCGACGCCTACTACGGACTCCAGGTCGAGCGTGATCGCGCCGCCCTCCTGGCGCTGTATCTGAACGACGGCTACGAGCAGGCGCGGGTGGCGGTCGATGCGCGGTTCGCCGACGACCTGACCGCGGTGGATCTCGTCTTCCGGATCGCGGAGGGCCGGCAGGTGCTGGTCGACCACGTGCTGATCGTCGGCAATCGGCAGGTCGACGCGGCGACGATTCGGCGGGAGGTCACCATTGTCCCCGGCGCGCCGCTCGGACTCGACGACGTAGCGGAGACGCGCCGCCGCCTCAACGCGCTCGGCATGTTCCGGCGGCTCGACATCCGCGAGTTCAGCCACGGCCGTTCCGATCGGCGCGACGTGATCATCGAGGTCGAGGAAGCGGCGGCGACCCGGCTCGCCTATGGGGGCGGGTTCGAGGTGTCGCAACGGCTGCGGCGGGAGGTCAGGGCGGCGGGCAGCCAGGCGGTGGAGCGGATCGAGTTCGCGCCGCGGGGCTCGTTCGAGATCGGCCGCCGCAACCTGTGGGGCGGGAACCGGTCGCTGGATCTGTTCACGCGGGTCAGCGTCCGGCGCAAGAACGATCCGCCCCTGCCCGCGCCGGCGGAAACCGGCGCGCTCGGCTTCAACGAGTATCGCGTGCTCGCCGCCTATCGCGAGCCGCGGGCGATTCGCCGCGACTGGGACGTGCTGCTGTCCGGGTACGTCGAGCAGGCGATCCGTCCCGGGTTCGATCTCTTCAGCCGCGGCGTGACGGCGCAACTGACGCGCTCGTCGGGGGCGGCGGCGGGCGCCGCGGTCGGGTACCGTCTCGGCAACAACGACACGTCCAACCGCGAGTTGAACCGCGAGGACGAGAACATCGTCGACCGCCTCTTCCCGGACGTGCGGCTGTCGTCGTTCACCGCGAGCCAGGTGCGCGATACACGCGACGATCCGGTCGATCCGGCCCGCGGCTCGCTCGTGACGCTCGAATCCGAACTGGCCGCGCGCGCGTTCGGATCGGAAGTCGGCTTCTCCAAGAGCTTCCTGTCCGGGTCCGTGTATCGCCGGATGCCCGGCGTCCCGCGGATCGTCATGGCGGCGGGCGCGCGTCTGGGGGTCGCCTGGGGGTTTCCGCGGGCGCTGGACGCCGTCGCCGCGCCGGACGGACGGAGCGCGGCGCAGGGTTCGCTCGCGCTCCCGATCAGCGAGCGGTTCTTCGCGGGCGGGAACACCACGGTGCGCGGGTTCGCCCTGGATCGGCTCGGCAACCCCCGCACGGAGACCGGCGGCACCATCGACCAGGACGGCTTTCCGCAGGGCGGGAACGCCGTGGTCATCTTCAACAGCGAACTGCGGGTCCGCGTGACGCCGGCCATGGGCGTCGTCGCGTTCCTGGACGCCGGGAACGTTTATGATCGGGTGGAGCACGTGAGTCTCGGTCGCATCCGGAGCGGCGCCGGGTTCGGGGTCCGCTACGACTCGCCGGTCGGGCCGCTGGGGTTCGATGTCGGCTTCAAGCTCGGCGAGCGCCACTTCTTCGGTGACGAGACCAACCCGCAACAGGAACAGCTCTGGGCGCTGCACTTCAGCTTCGGGCAGGCATTCTGACCACGCGTCCGTGGCGCTTCCTCTGCCTGGCGCTGGCGATCCTGGCGTGGCCGTCCGGCGCCCGGGCGCAGATCCTCGACCGGGTGCTCGCGGTCGTGTCCGGACAGGTCATTCTGGCCTCCGACGTGCGGGCGTTCCTCGACCTCGGGTTGCACGGGCGCGGTCGGTGGGAGGTCCGGGAACGGGATTCCGCCGCGCGCGACGCGGCGGCGCTGGACCGACTGATCGAACGCCGGCTGGCCCTCGACGAGGTCGATCGGTACCGCCAAGCGTCGCCTCCGCCGGCGCGCGTCGAGCGCGGCCTGGCGGCCGTGCGCGCGCGTTTCGCTGACGACGACGCTTTCGCCGCCGTCCTCGCGGCGGTCGGGCTCGAACCGGAGGACCTGCGGCAGATCATCCGGGACGACATCCGGATCGAGGCGTACATCGCCGAACGGTTCGGCGGTCGTTCGGAGCTGGTCGAGGACTGGGTCGCCGGTCTGTTGCGCCGCGCGGACGTCATGCGGACCGCCCGGTAGCCCGGTGGTCGCGTCAGGCGGGCGGCGCTCCGAAGACGGCCAGGGCTATCTGCGTGAGGTTGAAGCCCGCGTGGCTCACCATCGCGGCGACCGCGCTGCCGCGGACGAGATAGAGCGCGCCCCAGAGGGCGCCGAGCGCACCGGTCACGATGACCGTGTCCCAGCCCTGGATGGCGTGTCCGAGACCGAACGCGATGCTGAAGACGACCAGACCGAGCCACCCGCCGCCGAGATGCTGATCGAAGCGGCGCAGGATGAACGCGCGCTGCAGCTCTTCCCGGAGCCCGCCGGCCAGGACGACGACGAGCGCGAAGAGCATCGCCCGCCCCGGCGTGCCGAGCATGGCGCCGAACGGGTTGTCGGGCACGTTGCGCAGCCCCGGCGCGAGCCACCCGATGAGCAGGATCCCGCCGACCGCCGCGACCACGATGGGCGGGGTCAGCAGCAGCCCGAGCGCCGCCTCGCGTTGCGGTGGACGCGCGCCGAGCACGAGTTCGCGAATCGATTCGTCGCGCGCGCGAAGGAAGGTCGCGACGAGGGCGATGACGACGAGCATGTCCAGCAGCGTGAGCGTGACGATGTAGCCGAAGGACGGCTCGCCGGTCGGCGCCAGCGCCGCGAACCCGGCCGCGGCCAGCAGTCCCGACAGGACGACCTGGGTCGGAAAACCCGAGCACAGGACCACCTCGGCGAGAGTCGGCACGACACGGCCGGCGGCGGGGGCCGCGGGCGGCGGCGCAGCCGGACCTGTTTCCGGATCGGTTTCGGGATCGACCGCCGGCCGGCCGAGGCCGAGCCCGCGCACCGGGTCAACCATTGCGGCACTGTAGCATCTGCGCGGCGGGTCGCGGCGTGCGGCGCCGGTCGGGCGTATCGCAGCGGCACGACACGGGCAGGTCCGGGGGAGCCGGAGACCGGCCACGGCTCGTCAACATCTTTTCCACATTCTCCCAACATGTTGGGCTGATCCTGGATCCGGATACTACATGTTGACAGTCCCGCGGGACTGGCGCATCATTGGGCGTCCCGTCGGCGTGCGAGCGGACGCGTCGAGCCCCGCCGTCCCGCCGAGCGAAACCGCCCAGCGGGGTGGTGAACGGCAGATGTTCACGTCGCGCCCGGCCGCGAACAGGCGGCGGCGGCCGGCAAGGGGGGAGCGATGTCAGGAGGCGCTGCTCAGGAGTCCGCGGTACAGATGACGCCGCCGCCCATGGACTCGATCCGGTCGACAGGGACGGGACTCGAGTTTCCCCGCGCGTTCAGCCGCGTCGGCGTCGACCCCTTCGACGAGATCGAGTGGGAGACGCGGTCGGCGGTAATCACCAACGAGCGCGGCGACGTCGTCTTCGAGCAGCGCGGCGTGGAGGTTCCGGCGTTCTGGTCCCAGCAGGCGACCAACATCGTTGTCTCGAAGTACTTCCGGGGGCAGCTTTCGTCGCCCGATCGCGAGCGTAGCGTCCGGCAACTGGTCGGCCGGGTGGTCGACACCATCGCCGGGTGGGCCGAGCGGCAGCGGTACTTCGCCACGGCGGACGACCTCCAGGCGTTCAAAGGCGACCTGAAGTTCCTCCTGGTGCGGCAGAAGGCGGCGTTCAACAGCCCGGTCTGGTTCAACTGCGGGTTCGAGAAGGCGCCGCAGTGCTCGGCCTGCTTCATCAACTCGGTCGAGGACACGATGGAGTCCATCCTGACGCTCGCGAAGACCGAGGGGATGCTGTTCAAGTTCGGGTCGGGCACCGGCACGAACCTCTCGCCGATCCGGTCGTCGCGCGAGCTGCTGGCCGGAGGCGGCGCCGCGTCGGGTCCGGTGTCGTTCATGAAGGGCTACGACGCGTTCGCCGGGGTCATCAAGTCGGGCGGCAAGACGCGGCGGGCGGCCAAGATGGTCGTCCTCAACGCCGATCACCCCGACGTGATGGAGTTCGTCAACTGCAAGGTCGACGAGGAACGCAAGGCCTGGGCGCTGATCGACGCCGGCTACGACGGCTCGTTTACCGGTCCGGCGTACAACTCCGTGTTCTTCCAGAACTCGAACAACAGCCTGCGCGTGCCGGACGAGTTCATGCGCGCCGTGCTCGACGACGGCGAGTGGAAGACGCGCGCCGTCACGGACGGCCGGGTCATGAAGACCTTCCGGGCCCGCGACCTGATGCGGGCGGTGGCCGAGGGCACCCACGTCTGCGGCGACCCGGGGATGCAGTTCGACACGACCGTCAACGACTGGCACACCTGCCCGCACACGGCCCGGATCAACGCGTCGAATCCGTGCTCGGAGTACATGTTCCTGGACGACTCGGCCTGCAACCTCGCCTCGCTCAACCTGATGCAGTTCCTCAAGCCGCACGAGCCGGGGGAGTTCGACGTCGACACGTTCCGCGCCGCGGTGCGGACGCTCATCACGGCGCAGGAAATCATCGTCGGCAACGCCAGTTATCCCACCGCGGCGATCGGCCGGAACAGCCACGACTTCCGCCCCCTCGGTCTCGGCTACGCCAACCTCGGGGCGTTGCTCATGTCGCGCGGCGTGCCCTACGACAGCGACGAGGGACGCGACTACGCGGCGGCCATCACGGCGCTGATGACAGGCGAGGCGTACGCGCAGTCAGCCCGGATCGCGCGCGACTGCGGCGGGCCGTTCGCCGGCTACGCGAGGAACGAGCAGTCGTTCCTGCGGGTCATGCGGAAGCACCGCGACGCGCTGAAGGACGTCGCCCGGGCGCACGTGCCGGCGGACCTCCACCGGGCGGCGGCCGACTCGTGGAACGACGTGATCGCGCTCGGCGAGAAGCACGGGTTCCGCAACGCGCAGGCCACCGTGCTCGCCCCGACCGGCACCATCGGCTTCATGATGGACTGCGACACCACCGGCGTGGAGCCGGACATCGCGCTCGTGAAGTACAAGCGGCTCGTCGGCGGCGGCCTGATGCAGATCGTGAACCACACGGTGCCGGTCGCCCTCGCCCGTCTCGGGTATCCGGACGGTCGGATCAACAGCATCGTGCAGTACATCGACGACCACGACACCATCGAGGATGCGCCGCACCTCGACCCGGCGCACCTGCCGGTGTTCGACTGCGCCTTCAAGCCGGCCAGGGGCTCGCGGTTCATCCACTACACGGGGCACCTGAAGATGATCGGCGCGGTGCAGCCGTTCATCTCCGGCGCCATCTCGAAGACCATCAACGTCCCCAACGAGGCGACGGTGGAGGACATCGAGCGGGCGTACCTGGATGCCTGGCGCCTCGGCACCAAGGCGGTGTCGATCTATCGCGACGGCAGCAAGCGGACGCAGCCGCTGAACACGGCCCGGCAGGCGGCGGAAGAGGCGGTCGCCGCGACCGGCGACCACCCGGTGCGCCGCAAGCTGCCGGACGAGCGCCAGGCGATCACCCACAAGTTCGACATCGCCGGCCACGAGGGCTACATCACCGTCGGGCTGTTCGACGACGGCACGCCGGGGGAGATCTTCCTGGTGATGGCCAAGGAGGGATCGACCATCTCCGGCTTCGCCGACGCGTTCGCCCAGGCCGTCTCCTACTCGCTGCAGTACGGCGTGCCGCTGCAGGTTCTGGTCGACAAGTTCAGCCACGTGCGGTTCGAGCCGGCCGGCCTCACGAAGAATCCCGACGTGCGGGTGGCCAAGTCGATCGTCGACTACGTCTTCCGCTGGCTGGCGACGAAGTTCCTCTCGCCGGAGGCGCAGTTCCACGCGGGCGTCAACGTCGGCGGCGAGGTCGCGGCCGAGACCGGCGAGCAGTTGACGTTCGGCGAGGCGATTCCGACGGACGCTCCCGCTCCGCGTGCGGGACGCAACGGTTCACGATCCGTTACCTATGCCATCCAGAACGACGAGGACGCGCCGCCCTGCTCGACCTGCGGCGCCATCATGATCCGCAACGGCGCCTGCTACAAGTGCGTCAACTGCGGCGCGACGAGCGGGTGTGCGTAGGGTGATGGGCGCCGAGCGCGTGTTTCGCTACGTCGCGAAGTCCACCGGGGCGCACATCGCCCGGGATCGAAACTCTCCCGGCCAACGGACGTTGCTTGATGGTCTGGACCGCGGCTCGGGCACCGCACCCGGCTCTCGCGCCAATGGGGCTCCTGCACCTGCGGTGAACCCCACCGGTACCGGCCGGCGCATCGCTTCCCGTCGCCGGTCCGGGGGAAAGATGATCGCGTTCGGGTGGTACGGCGGCAAGTTCAGCCATCTGGACTTCATACTGCCTCACATTCCGACCGACGCCGAGCACTACTGCGACGTGTTCGGCGGGTCGGCGGCGGTGCTGCTCAACCGGTCTCCGGCGGCTGTCGAGACCTACAATGACCTCGATTCCGAACTGGTGAACTTCTTCGAGACCTTGCGCGACGACGGCGACAGTTTGATCCGGGCGATCGGGCTGACCCCTTTCTCGCGGGAAGAGCTCGTGCGGTCGTGCCGGCCCGACGAGGGTCTGTCCCGGCTGGAGCGGGCTCGGCGGTTCTATGTACGCGCAAGACAGACCCGGACGGGACTGGCTCAGACCAGCAGCGAGGGGCGGTGGGCGCACTGCGTCCTGACCTCCCGGGCAGGGATGGCCGGGGCCGTGTCCCGGTGGCTGGGGTCGGTGGAAGGGCTGCCGGAGATCGTCCAGCGGCTGCTGCGCGTGCAGATCGAGAACGCGCCCGCGTTGGAGGTAATCCAGCGGTACGACACCGAGACCACAGTGTTCTATCTAGACCCGCCGTACGTCCACTCCTCCCGGGGCGACCGGTCGGCCTACGGGTACGAGATGACCGATCGCGATCACGAGCAACTCGCCAAGGTCCTGCACTCGATTCGCGGCCGCGCGGTCCTGTCGGGATACCGTACTCCCTTCTACGACGAGCTCTATGCGGATTGGCGGAGGGTCGATGCCCCGGAGAAGACCTGCCACTCCGTCCGCACTACCCGTCAGGAGTCGCTCTGGTTCAACTTCAGGTGATGAACGCCGACGAAGCCAGGAAGTGGCTGAACGAGCAATGGCGGCGTGCGCTGGCGGATCCCGCGGGTGAGATCGACCCGGCCGTCGATCGCTTCGTCAACGCTCGCGTCGCCAGCATCCGGTTCGCCGTCGTGACGCAGTTGTTGGGTAAGATCGCGGATCCGCGCAGAGATCTGCTCTGTCTCCAGAAGGGAGCCGAGCCGTCGGGTGATGCCTCCAGCGGCGGGCGATGGGATCCTCGCTCATTCTGCATGACGGTGGTGGTGCCGTGGAATCACGGGAACGAGCGGGTCCTCGGCGGAGGTCGCGATCCGTACGTCAGTAATCCACTTCGCCGACCGCGATTGGACGCAGGCTTGACGAACGTTCACGCGGGCCATCGTAGTGACTGGAAAGCGCTCACCGAATATCTTGGCGCACTCGAGGCAGCGCACGACGATGATTCGGTCCGAAGAGCCTTTGAGAAATGCCTGCGAAGCGTTGCCGAACGCCTGTCGCGACAACGTTTCGACTACCCGACCCCGAACCGCGTCAGCCTGGAACAACTGTGCGGGATTCTCGACCGCTTTCTGGAGACGTCGAGTGGAGGGCTTCGGTCGCAGGCCGTGGCGACCGCCTTGATGCGGGTCCTGGGAAGCGCTTTTTCGATCTTCTCGCGCGTCGAAGGCCAAGGCGTGAACGAATCGGACCGGGCGCGGAACATGCCTGGTGACATCATGTGTTACGGTCCATCAGGATCGCCGGACACGCGGGAAGAAGTCCGGCTGGCCGTAGACGCCAAAGCAGCGAGATTGCGCCTCACGGAATTGCAGAGTTCAATCGTGAAGGCGCGCACGAGCAGAGTCTCGAACTTCCTCTTTGCATCTCCCGGTGTTTGGGAACACGAGAAATCCACGATGGATGACATTGTCGACGGGGAGTTCGTTCAAGGCTTGAACGTGTACGTCACGTCCATTGAGAGACTTGCCCGAAGTACGTTCATGTTGTTGGGGGAAGAACGTCGGACGGGATTCCTGGATGAGATCGGGAAGGAACTCGATGCCCGTGCCGCCCCGCCGGTGGATCGGAAGGAATGGTCCGACCTGCTGGCGAACGTGGGGCGTCAGTGATCGCGTTCGTAGCCGTCCGCCCGTTGGGTATCTTCCGGAGTGCCCGACGTGCCCCAGCCGAAGTACGCGAGCGCGACGAGGATGACCGAGAAGAGCGCGCGCATCGCCTGTGGCAACAGCAGCAACCGGCCGTAGAAGTGCGCGTCGTTGTGCAGACTGATCGCCTGGAGGCCGAGGAGCGCGGCGACCGCCAGGGCGAGCCCGCCCGGCATCGACACGCGCACCAGCGCGGCGGCGAGCATCAGCATCGCCCCCGCGAGCATGCGCCAGACGTCGGCCCACCACTCGAGCGTGCCGGCGCCGATGAGGTCGGCCGAGCCGGCGACGACGTCGTGCAGGCCGTAGAGGAACATCCCGAGTGCGGCGGCTCTGAGCATCGTCTCTCTGTTGTATCATGCCGCGTCGCGCGGAACGAGGGCCCAGCGTATCCTCGGCGGCGACACCGGCATCCGGGCGCCCTCCGATGGCCGGATCGACCCGCACCGGCACGATGGACCTGCAACTGACCGACAGGATCGCCCTGGTGACCGGATCGAGCCGCGGACTGGGTTTCGCGGCGGCCCGCGCCCTGCTCGACGAGGGCTGCAGGGTCGCCATCTGCGCCCGCGGACGTGAGCGCCTCGAGGCGGCGGCCGAGACGTTGCGGCAGGAAACCGCCCCGGATCGCGTGCTGGCGGTGCAGGCGGACCTGTCGAAGGAGGAGGGGGTCGCGGCCGTCGTCGACCGCACCGTGCAGACGTTCGGCGGGCTGGACATCCTGGTGAACAACGTCGGCCGCGCCGGGGGCGGGGGCATCGTCGAGACGGGCGATGCGGAATGGAAGGCGGCGCTCGACGAAACACTCTTTCCCGCCATCCGGGCCTCGCGCCTCGCGGTGCCGCACATGCGCGCGCAGGGGGGTGGCGCGATCATCATGATCGCCTCGATCTGGGGCCGCGAGTCCGGCGGACGGATGACCTACAACGCGGTCAAGGCGGCGGAGATCAGCCTCGCGAAGTCGATGGCCCGCGAACTGGCGCCGGACAACGTCCGGGTCAACAGCGTGGCGCCCGGATCGATCTCGTTTCCCGGAGGGTCATGGTACCGCCGGCAGCAGGAAGATCCGGAGGGGATGGCGGCATTCGTTCGCGAGCAGCTTCCGTTCGGCCGCTTCGGGCGGGCGGAGGAGGTCGGCGCCGTGGTGGCGTTTCTTGCCTCGCCTCGGGCGAGCTGGGTAAGCGGGGCGTCGGTGACCGTGGACGGTTGCCAGTCGCGGTCGCTGATCTGACGTGCGGGAACGTCGTGCACGCGGGAAACAGACTCGGAACCGTTTGGAACGGGGCGGCGCGCGGCGGGCTCCCGGGGCTGACCGACGGCGGTTAGCGGGGGTCAGCGGCGAGCCCGCTGCTGCTTGCGGCGGCCTTCCACCGTCACCTTGCCGTACTTCTTCATGAAGCGCTCGACGCGGCCCTCGGTGTCGACCAGCTTCTGGCGCCCGGTGAAGAAGGGGTGGCAGCTCGAGCAGATTTCGAGGTGCAGCTCCTTCCTGGTCGAACGGGTCTTCCAGGTGGCGCCGCATGCGCACCGGACGTCGACCTCGTGGTATTGCGGGTGAATGTCTGTCCTCACGCCTCTGCTCCCTCCGCTACGGCCCAACAGGAAATTATAGCGCGTTCAGCATCGATCCGACGGCCGCCCGCACCGCGGCCAGCCCGTCCCCGGTTCTGCTGGACACCGGAAGGACTGCCTGTCCGAGGGCCGCTTCGTGCGCGCGCCGGGTCCGGGCCTGCACGCTTCGCGACAGCCGGTCGTTCTTCGTCGTGACGACGATGCTGCGGTACCCCTGCTCGACGAGCCAGGCGTGGGCCGCCAGGTCGCTGTCGAGCCCGGCGTGCCGGCCGTCGATCAACAGAACGGCGCCGGCCAGGAACGGGGCGCCCGGCCGGTGCGGGGTCGCGGCGCGCGCCGTCGCCTGATCGAAGAAGTCCCGCACGACGGTCTCGAACTCGCGGCGCGCCTGCGATCCGCCCCGGGCGAAGCCGTACCCGGGCAGGTCGGCCAGCGTCAGCCGCAGGGCGCGCCGTCCGGCCGCGGGCACGGCGCGTACGGCGTAGAGATTGACGAGGCGCGTGGTGCCCGGTCTGCCCCCGGCGCGCGCCAGCCCGCGGCGGATGAGCGCGTTGATGAGACTCGACTTGCCGACGTTCGATCGGCCCACCATGGCGATCACGGGGCCGGCGTCGGACGGCAGCCGGCCGCCGGCGGGCATGCTGGTGACGAAGTCGGCGCCGAGGATCTTCACCGCGAGGTCCGCACGCCTGTCGGGCGGGGCCGCACGGCATGACGCGGACGCCGCCGTCCTGCCCCCGGCCCTCCCGGTCTAGTGCGTGATCCGATCGTCCGACACCGCATCGACCTCCGGTGTGTCCGGCGCCGGCAGTCTGGACGCGACAGGCTCGCTGAGGGCGATCTCGAGGACCTCGTCCATGGTGTCGACCATGTAGAGATCGAGCGAGTCGAGGACCTTCTTCGGGATGTCCGCGAGATCCTTCTCGTTGTCCTTGGGCAGGATGATGGTCTTCAGGTTCGCCCGGTGGGCGGCCAGGACCTTCTCCTTGACGCCGCCGATCGGCAGCACCTTGCCGCGCAGCGTGATCTCGCCGGTCATCGCGACTTCGCGCCGCGTGGGGATGCGCGTGAGGGTCGAGACGAGCGCCGTGGTGATCGTGATGCCGGCCGACGGGCCGTCCTTCGGAATCGCGCCCTCGGGCACGTGCACGTGCACGTCGGTCTTCTTGTTGAACTCCTTCGGGATTCCGAACTCTTCGGCCTTCGCGCGGACGTAGCTCATCGCCGCCTGCGCCGACTCCTGCATGACGTCGCCCAGCTTGCCGGTCAAGGTGAGCTGTCCCTTGCCCGGCATGAGCGTCGACTCCGTCAGGAGCAGCTCGCCCCCCGCCTCGGTCCACGCCAGACCCGTGGCGATCCCGACCTCGTTCTGTTCCTCGGCGTTCATCGGCCGGTATTTCGGCACGCCGAGGTACTCGGTGATGCGCTCGCCGGTGACCTCCGTCCGGTAGCTCTTGCCCTTGTCGACGACCTTGCGCGCGATCTTGCGGCAGACCGACGCGATCTCCCGTTCCAGGTTCCGCACCCCCGCCTCGCGGGTGTAGCGGCGGATGATGGTCTCGTACGCGTCGTCGCTGAACGTGGCGTTCCCGTCGGTCAGGCCGGTGGCGGTCAGCGTCTTCGGCATCAGGAACCGCTTGCCGATCTCGATCTTCTCCAGCTCGGTGTAGCCCGAAAGCTGCAAGACCTCCATGCGGTCCCGCAACGCCTGGGGCACCGTGTGCAGCACGTTCGCGGTGCAGACGAACATCACGTGCGAGAGGTCGTACTCGACGTCGAGGTAGTGGTCCAGGAACGTGTTGTTCTGCTCGGGGTCGAGCACCTCGAGCAGGGCGGCCGACGGGTCCCCGCGGAAGTCCATCGACATCTTGTCGACCTCGTCGAGCAGGAACACCGGGTTCACGGTTCCGGCCTTCTTCATCATCTGGATGATCTGCCCCGGGAAGGCGCCGATGTAGGTCCGCCGGTGGCCGCGCACCTCCGCCTCGTCGCGCACGCCGCCGAGCGACAGCCGCACGAACTTGCGGCGCGTGGCGCGGGCGATCGACTTGGCGAGCGACGTCTTGCCGACTCCGGGCGGGCCGGTCAGGGTCAGAATCGTGCCCTTCGGCTTGCGGACCAGCGCGCGGACCGCGAGGAACTCCAGGATGCGGTCCTTGATCTTCTCGAGCCCGTAGTGATCGTCGTTCAGGATCTCGGCGGCCCGGCCGAGGTCGCGGCTCTCGCGGGTCCGCTTGTACCACGGCACGGCGATCAGCCAGTCCAGGTAGTTGCGGGACACCGTCGCCTCGGCCGACATCGGCGGCATCGCCTCGAGACGCTTCAACTCCTGCAGCGCCTTCTCCTCGGTGTCGCGCGGCATGCGGGCGCGGTGGATCTTCTTGCGCAACTCGTCCGCTTCGTTGCCCCGCTCTTCCTTGCGGCCCAGTTCCTTCTGGATCGCCTTCATCTTCTCGTTGAGGTAGTACTCCTTCTGCGCCTTCTCCATCTGCTTCTTGACGCGGGACTGGATGCGGCGGTCCACCTGAAGCTTGTCGACCTCGGTCTCGAGGATGCCGGCGATGCGCGTCAGCCGTTCGAGCGGCGAGACGATCTCGAGCAGGTTCTGTTTCTCGCCCACGCCGATGGCCAGGTGCGCGGCGATCGTGTCGGCGAGCTTGCTCGGTTCGTCGACCCGCACGGCGGCGATCATGGCGTCGTGCTGCAGGTTGTTCGACAGCTTCACGTACTGTTCGAACCGCGACACGACCTTGTTCATCGCCGTTTCCACGTCCTCGCTCGGCTCGCTCTGCCGCCCGAGAACCTTCGCGACGACGCGATGGAATCCCTTGTCCTCCTTCCACTCGACGGTACGGGCGCGGTCGACGCCCTCGACGAGGACCTTGACGTTGCCGTCCGGCAGCCGCAGGCTCTGGACGATGTTCGCCACGCAGCCCATCGTGTAGATGTCGTCGGAACTCGGATCGTCGTTCGCGGCGTCCTTCTGCGCCGCCAGGAAAATGCGCTTGTCGCGTGACAGCGCGTGCTCGAGCGCGCGCGTCGACGACGGCCGCCCGACGACGAACGGCATCATCATGTGCGGGAAGACGACCACGTCGCGCAACGGAACGATCGGCAGCGTTTCGTAGGATTCCATGCGATCAGCGTCCCGGCCCGGTTACCCGGCCTTTTCGATGAGGGTGATGGGTTTGTCCTTGGCCAGCACGGCTTCGCGGGTGATCACGCACTCGGTGACCTTCTTGTTGCCCGGCAGCGAGTACATGATGTCGAGCATCAGCTCCTCGATGATCATCCGCAGTCCGCGCGCCCCGATCTTGCGGTCGAGCGCCGATTCCGCGATGGCGTCGAGCGCATCGTCGTCGAAGCGGAGCTTCACGTCCTCGTATTCGAACAGCTTCTGATACTGGCGTGTGATGGCGTTGCGCGGCGTCGTCAGAATCTTGACGAGCGCCGCCTGGTCGAGCTCGTGCAGGGTGCCCTGCACCGGCAGGCGCCCGACGAACTCCGGAATCAGGCCGTACCGGATCAGATCCTCCGGTTCGACGTGCTGCAGCAGCGAGCCGACGCCCGACTGCCGCGCGGACCGGATGTCGGCCCGGAAACCGAGGGTCTTCCGCCCGAGCCGGCGCTGGATCATCTTGTCGAGCCCGACGAACGCGCCGCCGCAGATGAACAGGACGTTGGTGGTGTCGACCTGGAAGAACTCCTGATGGGGATGCTTGCGTCCGCCCTGCGGCGGCACGTTGGCGACCGTGCCCTCCAGGATCTTCAGCAACGCCTGCTGCACGCCCTCGCCGGACACGTCGCGCGTGATCGAGGGGTTTTCGTCCTTGCGGCAGATCTTGTCGATTTCGTCGATGTAGATGATGCCCTGCTGGCACTTGTCGATGTCGCCGCCCGCGGCCTGCAGCAGCTTGAGGATGATGTTCTCGACGTCCTCGCCGACATAGCCGGCCTCGGTCAGCGTCGTCGCGTCGACGATCGTGAACGGGACCGCGAGCAGGCGCGCCAGCGTCTGCGCCAGCAGCGTCTTGCCGGTGCCCGTCGGCCCGATCAGCAGGATGTTCGACTTGGTGAGCTCCGGCTCGTGCCGGTTCTTCACCCGCTTCTGGATTTCGACCCGCTTGTAGTGGTTGTAGACGGCCACGGCCAGCTTCTTCTTCGTGACCTCCTGGCCGATGACGTACTGATCCAGGAACTTCTTGATGTCCGCCGGGACCGGCAGGCTGGAGCGGAGGGCGCCCTTGCCGTCGAAGCGGCTGTCGTCGGCGATGATGTCGTTGCAGACGTCGACGCACTCGTCGCAGATGAAGACCGTCGGCCCGGCGATGAGCTTTCGGACGTCGTTCTGATCCTTGTTGCAGAAGGAGCAACGGAGCGTCTCGCCGCTGGCGCCTTTCTTGGCCATGCCCTGAGCCGGCGCTACGCACGTTCGCGGATCACGTCGTCAATGATACCGTATTCGCGGCTCTGCTCGGCGCTCATGATGTAGTCGCGCTCCGTGTCCTCGGCGATCCGGTCGAGGGACTGCCTGGTGTGCTCGGCGAGGATCTGGTTCAGCCGCGACCGCGTGCGGAGGATCTCCCGGGCATGGATGTCGATGTCCGTAGCCTGCCCGCCCAGCCCGGTCATCAGCGGCTGGTGGATGATGATGCGCGAATTGGGGAGCGAGAACCGCTTCCCGCCGGCGCCGGCCGCGAGCAGCACGGCGGCCATCGACGCCGCCTGGCCGATGCAGTACGTCTGCACGTCCGGCTTGATGAACTGCATCGTGTCGTAGATCGCGAGCCCGGCCGAGATCACGCCGCCGGGGCTGTTGATGTAGAGCAGGATGTCGCGGTCGGGATCCTCCGCCTCGAGGAACAGCATCTGCGCGATGACCAGGTTCGCCAGCGCATCGTCGATGGAGGACCCGATGAAGACGATGCTGTCCTTCAGCAGGCGGGAGTAGATGTCGTAGGCGCGCTCGCCCCGGTTGGTCTGCTCGACCACCATCGGGATGAGCTGCGATCTGGATTCAGGCATGGGAACAAGCTACATGGTACCCGGTCTTCGCCCGCGGCGCGCCGCGGGCGGTTTCAGACGCTCACGATCGTCGCGCGCCGCATCAGCAGCGCGATCGCCTTCTCCCGCCGCAGGCCCGCCTTCAGGCGTCCGAGCCCGCCGTCCTTCTCGAGGAGCGCGCGGACCGCCTGCGGCGTGCGGCCGCTCAGTTTCGCCTGTCGCGCGACCTCCTGCTCCACGTCCCCTCCGGTCACCTCGACCGCTTCCCGGCCGGCGATCGCATCGAGCACGAGCGTGCCGCGGACGGTGTCGGCCGCCGCGGGGCGCTGCTGCTCGCGGAACGCGTCCCAGTCGATGTGCGCCTGCCGCGGGTCGACCTGCTCCGCCAGGAGGCGCCGGGCGACCTGCTCCGCCCGGCGGTCCAGCTCGCGGGCGATCAGCGCCTCCGGCACCTCGACCGTCACCCGGTTCGCGAGCTGCCGCAGCAGGTCCTGGCGCACCTCGGTGCGCGCTTCCAGCTCGGCCTGCGCCCGCAGGTCGGTCTCCACCTGGGCGCGCAGCGCGGCCAGGTCGCTGAACTTGCCGATCGACCGGGCGAAGTCGTCGTCCAGGTCCGGCAGCACCGGCCGTTGGACGCGCTGCACCTCGATCGTGTACGAAGCCTGCCGGCCCGCGAGCCGGCGGACGGCGTCGTTCTGCGCGTGGGTGACCGTGAACGAGCGCGTGGCCCCCGGCCGCAGTCCGACCAGCTCGTCGTCGAACCCCGGCGGGTTCGCGCCGCCGCCGATCTCCACCCGTACGTCCCGCAGGTGCTCCGGCGCCGCCGCGGGCTGGTCCGGCAGCCGGCGCTCCAGATCGATGGTCACGACGTCACCCCGCTCCGCGCCGCGCCCTTCGACCGGCTCCAGGCGCGCCCGCCCCTGCCGCAGCCGCTCGATGGCCTGCTCGACGGCGTCGGCGTCGAGCGCGACCGGCGTCTGGCGCAGGGTGAAGGCGGTGTAGTCGCCCGGATCGATCGCGGGAACCGTCTCCAGCAGCGCCGTGAAGGTCAACGGCTTCCCGTCGTCGACCTCGACGTCGCGGATCTCCGGCGTGGACACGGGCGCAAGGTCGTGCTCCGCGACGGCTTCATCGACCGCCGGGGGGATCAGATCCTGTGCGACGTCGCGCAGGATCTGCTTGTGGAAGCGCGCCCGCACGATCCGGACCGGCACCTTTCCGGGGCGGAAGCCCTGCACCTTCGCCGACCGCCCGTAGCGTCTCGACGTGCGGTCGATCGCCCGGTCGACCGCGGCGGCCGGGATCTCTACCGTCAGCTCCTTGCGGCACGCACCGACGTCCTTCAGCTCCGACTTCATTGCCGTCGTCATCGTGTACTGTCGGCCGTTGCAGCGCCCGGCACGATGGCCGCCCGACGTCAGCCCCGAAGCTGCGCCCGGGCCGCGTCGCGGGATGGTGCGAAAGGGGGGACTCGAACCCCCAGAGCCTTGCGGCTACCGGATCCTAAGTCCGGCGCGTCTGCCAGTTCCGCCACTTTCGCGTCGTGCGCCGACGCGGGATGGAGCCGTGGATGCCGCCACCGCTGCTCAGACTAGCACACCCGTCCGGCTCGTCGCCCGCGTGCGGCGGGTTCGGCGGGCCGGATGTTCTGGTACGATCGGGCGCAGCATGGAGTCTAGCGGAGAGGATGTCTTGATGCACGTTTCGCCGTCCGGCCCCGGCGTCGTCGATCGCCGGGAGGTCGTTCAGGCATATCGCGGCAATCGGGCCCGGACGCGGAAGCTCTTCGAGATGCTCACGCCCGACGCCTACTACGAGCGGCCGATCCCGCTCCGGCATCCCGTCGTGTTCTACGACGGCCATATTCCCGCGTTCGCGGTCAACGCATTCCTCAAGAAGGGCCTCGGCCATCCCGGCGTCGACCGTGACCTGGAGGTGCTGTTCGCGCGCGGGATCGATCCGGCGGACGGCGCGGCCGCCTCGGCGTCGGCGATCGGGACCTGGCCTTCGCGCGGCGTCGTGCGCCGTTACGCGGACGAGGCCGACGACGCCATCCTGACCGCGCTCGAATCCGCCCCCCTCGAGGGCGGCGGGAACGCGGTCCTGCGCCGGGGCCAGGGCGTCTTCACGATCCTGGAGCACGAGGAGATGCACCAGGAGACGCTGCTCTACATGTGGCACCGTCTCGACGCGCGTTTCAAGCGCCGGCCGGACGGGTACGCACCGCTCGGGGTGACCGACGCCGGTCCGGCCCGGCGCGAGATGGTCGCCATACCGGCCGGAAGCGCCACCCTCGGAGCCGGAACGACGCAGGTCCGGTTCGGCTGGGACAACGAGTTTCCCGCTCACTCCGTCGAGGTGCCGGCCTTCGCGATCGACGTGCACGACGTGAACAACGCCGAGTACCGTGCGTTCGTCGACGCCGGCGGGTACGAGGACGCCGCGTTCTGGTCGCCGGAGGCGTGGCGCCGGCGGCAGGAGGCCAACCGCACGCACCCGCTGTTCTGGGAACGCCGGGACGGCGAGTGGTTCTGGCGCGGCATGTTCGGCCGCGTTCCGCTGCCGCCCGCCTGGCCGGTCTACGTGACCCACGACGAGGCGAGCGCCTTCGCGCGCTGGAAGGGACTGCGGCTGCCGACCGAGGCCGAGTATCACCGGGCCGCCTTCGGCACCCCCGACGGCGCCGAGCGCGCGCATCCCTGGGGCGACGCGCCGCCGGAAGCCGCGCGGGGCAACTTCGGTTTCCGATACTGGGATCCGCTTCCCGTGGGCTCGTTCCCGGCCGGCGCCAGCGCCTGGGGCGTGCACGACCTGGCCGGCAACGGCTGGGAGTGGACCGCCACCCCGTTCGCCGGCTTTCCCGGCTTCGAGGTCATGGCTTCGTATCCCGAGTACTCGGCGGACTTCTTCGACGGCGAGCACTACGTCGTCAAGGGGGCGTCCCCGGCGACGGCGCGCGGGCTCGTGCGCCGCAGCTTCCGGAACTGGTTCCGGCCGCACTATCCGTACGCGTACGCGACGTTCCGCTGCGCCGGGGACGCGCGGTGACGGCGCTGGAGGCGGTAACCGACCGCCCGGCGGCGCAGCGGGCGAGCCGTGACGAAACGCTGGCGCGCGACGTCGTCGAGGGACTCACGAGCCGGCCGAAGCGTCTGTCGCCGAAGTACCTCTACGATGCGCTCGGGTCGCGCCTGTTCGAGGCGATCTGCGAGCTGCCCTGGTACTCCATCACGCGGGCCGAACGCGCCCTGCTGGCGCGTGAACGCGACGCCATCCTGGGGCGGCTCGGCGATCCCGCCACGCTGATCGAGCTCGGGGGCGGCGACGGCGAGAAGCTCGCCATCCTGGCCGCGGGACTGGCCGAGCGGGGCCGCGCCGCGATGGTGCATCTGATCGACATCTCGGCGACGGCGCTCGCGCGGGCCAGCCGCACCGTGGCGCGCTACGACTCGGTCACGGTCCACGGTCACCAGGCCTCGTACGCCGACGGCCTGCGGACCGCGGTCGCCGAGCTCGATCCGGACCGCTCGGCGATGGTGCTGTTCCTCGGATCGAACATCGGCAACCTGGGTCCGGACGAGGCGGACCGCTTTCTCGCCGCGATCGCCGCCGCGCTGCGGCCGGGCGACAGTCTGCTCCTCGGCACGGACCTCGTCAAGCCGGAGCAGGCGCTGCTGCTCGCCTACGACGACCCCCTGGGGGTGACGGCGGCGTTCAACCGCAATCTGCTCGTGCGCCTGAACCGCGAGCTCGACGCGGACTTCGAGATCGAGCAGTTCGCGCACCAGGTCGTCTGGAACGCGCAGGAATCACGCGTGGAGTCGTACCTGGTCAGTCGGGCGGAGCAGACCGTCTGCATCCCCGCGGCCGGGTGTTGCGTCCGGTTCGCCGCGGGCGAGTCGATCTGGACCGAGAGTTCGTACAAGTACCGGCCGGATGACGTCGTGGATCTGGCCGGGCGCGCCGGTTTCGTGTGCGGCGAGCAGTGGATCGAGCCTGCCGCGGCATTCGCGCTGACCCTCTTCCAGGCGCCATGAGCCCCGATCTGCGCACGCGCCGCGACACGGGATTGCGCTTCCTGGTCGCGGCGGCCTGCATCGTCATCGTCATCGCCGGGCTGCGCGCGGCGGCGGCGCTCGTCCTGCCGTTCCTGATCGCGGTGTTCCTGGCGGTGGTGAACGTGCCGCTGATGAACTGGCTGGTCCGCCAGCGCGTGCCGAAGCCGCTGGCCGTCCTGCTGACGATCCTGATCGTCGCGTCGGTCATCGGCATCCTCGTGGCCCTGATTGCGCAATCCGTCAACCAGTTGACGGAGGTGATTCCCCGCTACCGCGCCCGCGTGGGCGAGCTGGGGACGTCCTTGACCGAGCTGGGCCGAACGCTCGGCCTCCCGGTCGAGGCGTGGACGGAGCAGCTCCAGTCGGTCACCTTCGCGGCGTTCGGGACCGTCGATACGGTCGGCGTCCTCATCGGCAACACGGTCCGGACGATCGGCGCCTTCCTGTCGAACGCTTTCCTGGTTTTCCTGACCGTGGTCTTCATCCTGTTCGAGGCGGCCGGCTTCACCACGAAGATCAAGCTCGCGTTCGGCGCGGGGCAGGATCCGTTCGGCCACCTCGGCCGCATCTCCGCGCAGATCCAGACCTATCTCGTAGCCAAAGCGACGGTCAGCGCGGCCACCGGGATCCTCATCGGGATCTGGGTCGCGATCATGGGGCTCGACTTTCCGCTGCTGTGGGGCGTCGTCGCCTTCATGTTCAACTTCATCCCGACGCTCGGCTCGATCTTCGCGGCGATCCCCGCCGTCCTGCTGGCCGTGCTGCAGCTCGGCCCGGGGCCGGCGTTGATCATCGCGGCGGGATATCTGGTCGTGAACATCGCCTTCGGCAACGTGATCGAGCCGACGCTCCTCGGCCGGCGTCTCGGTCTGTCGACGCTGGTGGTCTTCGTGTCCCTCGTCTTCTGGGGCTGGGTCTGGGGACCGGTCGGCATGCTCTTCTCGGTGCCGCTCACGATGGTGGTGAAGATCGCCCTGGAGAACACCGCCGACCTGCGCTGGCTGGCGGTGATGCTCGATGCGAACCCGGCGGTGTCGGCCCGCAAGGCGAAGGTCGGCAACTGACCCGCATTCTGCGGCGTGCAAGTTCGTGCAGCTCAAGCGTCTGTTGCGGCCAGTGCGTCGATGGCGGTGGCGAGCGGGCAGTCCGGCCAGGCGCCGCGGATGGCTGCGGCATCCGCCATGACCCGGGGCAGCCCGCGGCCCACCGATTCCAGGTTCTCGGTCAACGCCAACATTGCATCGTAGCCGGGTTCGCCGGGCATGAGCAGCATGTACGCGAACGAGCGGGCCTGGAGTTCGCGGTACACGGCCATCGGCGGGCCGGCATCCGGGTATGGGGCGCCGTGATGCGAAGCGATCTCGATCTTCAGGTTCTTGTTCGCCCGGCTGTACACGCACGGTCGTACTTCCTGCTCGGCGAACGTGCCATCCTGCCGGCACTCGACGAGATAGACGCGTTGCGTGGTGCCGTGCCGAACGCGGAAGAACCGGTCGATGACCTCCCTGTTGAAATGGACCCGGCGCCATCGACCCCCAACGCCCGCCGGTGCCGTCTTTCGACCAGATGATCTCGGTGACCATGACGAAGCCGATGTCGCGCAGGATCGCCCCGAAGTCGGCCGCGAGCGGAAAGGTCAGCAGTCCGTGGTCCGTGTGCTGGTTCACGTTCGCCGTGACTAGGCAGCACTTGCGGCCAGGTCGCAGGACGCGGAAGCACTCTTCGAAAACCGGCCTGATCGCGTCGAGGAAACGGCGATAGCCGGCGACTCGGCCGAGGTTCGAGCGCCCGGATCCGTAGTCGGCCTTGTTCCAGTACGGCGGGCTGGACACGATCAGGGAGACGGATCCATCTTCGATGAACGACAGGTCGCGGCTGTCGCCGTGAATCACGTTCATGAGCTCGGCCGCAGTCAGGTTGCCGTTCTTCAAGTGGCTGCAATCCCGCCGGATGATGCGGACGTAATTCCGGCTCTGATCGATGCACAGCACCTTCCGGCCGAGAGGCACGGCGGCTGCGGCGGTCTTGCCGGTGCCGGCGAACGGATCCAGCACGGTTTCACCGTGCCAGGTGAAGAGCTTGATGAGGCGGTGGGGGATCTCGACCGGGAACACGGCCGGGTGCTCCGCGTGGGTCGTGTTCGCGATGTGCCACACGGTCTTTGTGTATTCGCGCCATTCGTCCCTGGTCAACCTGCTTTTGGCTTTGACGACATCACTCACCGGCGGCATCGGCGTTCTCGTTCACTTGAAGCGGAAACAAGGCTGGGGCGCTTCATCCTGCCCGTCGACCCGCACGACGGTTCGGGTGAATGCTCGCAGGTATTCGATGAAGGACGGATCGATGTGGAGGGCATCGAGGAGCAATGCATCGATTCGGTCCTGGACGTCTCCATTGGCGTTGAGCCTGTACGACACGGTCTGACGGCCACCGTTGACGCTCACGACCTGATGCTTCTGCACGCGATCCCACAGATGAGATCCGAGACTCGTCAGCGTAGCCCGGTCGGTCTCGTCGAAGATCCTGTCGTTGAACGGCAGTTCCGTCAGGAAGGAACGCGTGACGTGGAATCCGTCCTCGTTCACGCGCCAAAGCCAGTACGCGACGCGGCTGCAGAGGAGGGCATAACCTCGTGCGGCTTCATCTTCGCCGGCGAATCTCAAAGCCAGCACGCTACTGGCGCTCCACGGCGCCCGCTGCACGGGTAGATTGCGGTGCGGCCTGAACACGTTGAGAAAGTTGTACGCGGTCCCGGCTACGAACACGTGCGCGCCGCCGTGACTGCGCGCGACGTCCTCCGGCAGGCAGGAACCGACGGACAAACACATCTCGCGCAGGCGCGACGTCAGGCGGGCGAGCCGTCCGAGAACGTAAGCGGATTCCGGTCCGTCGAGTTTCGGGATGCCGGCGGTGATCGAGATCGCGTCGGCGCTGACCGGCGTGAAGTCGATCGCGTCGAAGAGTCGGCTGCGCTGCCGGCTGGTCCACTTGCGAAGCGGACCGGTTTCGATGGTCGCAGTGGTCGATCCGGTGTCGCTCCCACAATTGCGCCGAAACGCGATCGTGTTGCGTGTCTTTACGTCTTCGCCGAAGAGTGCGTGCGGCTCGCGATCGAAGAACGCGAAACGCCACCGCCCACCGTTGGCGGTGATGGCGCGTCGCACTGCGCATAGCTGGGGTCGCCTGCTGCAGGCGAGCGAGAGCGGAACGACCATGCCGGATGCGCTACGGTCCCGCCGGGCGAACTGCCACATCATCTCGATGAACACCGGAAAATAGTCGGAGCCGGCAACGGCGCCCGCGGAGAGCGATTCGAATTGCCGTTCCAATGCCGCGGCATCGTCGCGAGAGCCGATCCTCGCGTACGGCGGGTTGCCGATGACTACGTCCGCACCGGATGAGATCGCGGGAAAAACGCTTCCGAGGGGACGGCCTTCGGAGAACAGCGCCGTGGCCGCCTGCGTGTCGACTCGTTCCGTCGACGGAGGTACGTACGAGTCAACGAGCCGTTTCCGCAAATCGGAAACGACGCCGGAGCGGTTCGGAGTCGGTTTCGTGACACTGAACGTCAGCGCGTCCGCAACACACAGGTTGCAGCGGATGCGATGCCATAGCGACCACGGAGAGGCGCCGCGCCGCTGCGGGTTCGAGCGCAGGCACTCGTGCAGAAGCACGAAACAGGCGGCTTCGACCGCCAGCGGGTTGACGTCTATACCGTGAAGGCAGCGTTCGGCGAAGTCGGAGCAGCGCAGGCTCGGCGTCTGCATCCGGGCGACGTCGAGAACCGCCTTCAGGAACACACCGGACCCGCAAGCGGGATCGAGGATGCAGGGGTATTCCGTTACCGGGCCGAGTTCGCCCAGAGTCTCGCGAACGATGAACTCGGCCACGTCCGACGGCGTGTAGAAGACCCCGGCAGCTCTTTTTGCTCGGCGGGACGTCTGCGTGTTCGGGTCCTTCATCACGCTCGCGCGGCTGCCCGGGCCGTGGGCGTCGAGGACGTACGGCAGGAGATCCCCGAGGTCGTCGTCGTACGTAAAAGACTCGAGCGCGTGGATGGCTTCACGGTCCGTGAACTCGATGACGGAGTCGGAGAGCAGGCTGGGAGCGCGGATCTCTCCAAGGAACCAGGTTTCACCATCGCGCAACGAAGCACCGGCGCGCAGTGCGCCCACGCTGCGGCCGATGGTGCGTATGCTGACGAGCGCCCACGCGGCTCGCCGAGCGAGGAGTTCGGGCGATGAAACAGGTTCCAGTCGCCAGCGGCTGGCCAGAATGGCTGCCCAGGCGGAGGCTACCGACGACTCACGGTCTGCAAAGGCTCGCCTCACGGAATCCACGGCTCTTCGGACGTGTACCGCGCGTGTTTCCGTGGCGGCGACGAGAGATGATCCTGGACCGGGAACCGACGGCCGCTCCCACGAGGGGGCCGTCGACAGCGCAACTTCCGTCACTCGTTCCTCCGACGATCCCGGGCGAAGAGCGGCGCTCGCGCGTTGAGGTAGCTGGTGACGGCGTCTCGAACCACCCAGGCGGTGGAGACTCGTTTGTCTCTGGCGATGTCCTTGATCTCGGCGTAGTCGGCCGCGTCGAACGATATCGATACCCGAACCGGGCCGTCAGACCTCTGCTTGTTCGCTCCGGCCGTCGATTCGCGCTTCGCCATTTCTTTTTCAGGAGTGCACCACTATACACCATTCTGGTGCACGAGGGTGAAAGATCGTCGCGCGTTCGACGCCGGCCGCTCACGGAGCGCGGCCCGCCGACAGCGCCTCGACGAACGCCGCCGCCACCGTCGCCGGGTCTTCCCCGTGCTCATCGACCCGCAGGTTCATCCCCCGCATCCGCTCCGCGTCGATGGCGCCGTCGAGTCGCTCCAGGGCCTCCAGCACGTCCGGGGCCTCCCGGGCGAGCCGCGCGCCGGCGAGCACGATGGCGTCGTACGGCGGGATCGCGCCGCGGTCGTCCTCCAGCACGCGCAGATCGTAGGCCGCGATGCGCCCGTCGGTCGTGTAGGCGGTGATCACGTCGACCTCGCGGGTCGCCGCGGCCTGGTACATGAGGGATGCATCCATCGCGCGCTCGTCCTGGAAGTCCAGCCCGTAGGTGTCGCGGACGGCGGGCCATTCGGGCCGGGCGAAGAACTCGACGTCGGCGCCGATGGCGAGTCGCGGCGCGTGGTCCACGAGGTCGCTGATGGTCCGCAGGCCCAGACGATCCGCCTCCGCCGCGCGCACGGTCAGGGTGTATGTGTTCTCGAAGCCGAGCGTCGCGGCCAGCGCCATGTCGTGTTCCGCCTCGAGGAAGTCGCGGACCCCGGCGAGCATCTCCGCCCGCCCGGCGCGGACCTCGGCGCGTCCCATCTCGTTCGCCCAGAGGGTGCCGGTGTAGTCGACGTAGACGTCGATCTCTCCCGCGTCCAGGGCGTCGAACGCCACTAGCGAACCGAGCGACTGCACCAGCGACGTCGGCCGGCCGGTCTCGTGCTCGACCCAGCCGGCGACGGCGGCGCTCAGGACGTACTGTTCGGTGAAGGCCTTGGCGCCGACGACGATCGGCCGTTCCCGGTCGCCGAACCACGGGGCCGCGAGCGTGAGCCCGGCGTAGGCGTACAGCAGCCCCATGGCGCCCAGCGCCACCCCCAGCCGGCCGCGCCGGCGCCGGGCCAGACCGACCTCCACCGCCCGGACCAGGCCGTCCAGCAGCAGGGCCAGGCCGGCGGCGGCCACGCATCCCAGGAGGATCGCGGCGTAGTTGCGGGTCTGCAGCCCGCTGAAGATGTAGTTGCCCAGGCTGGTCGCCCCCACCGGGGTCGAGAGCGTCGCGATGCCCACCACCCAGACCGTGGCGGTGCGGATGCCCGCCACGATGACCGGCATGGCCAGGGGCAGCTCCACCAGCAGGAGCTGCTGCCGGGCGGTCATGCCGACGCCCCGCGCCGCCTCCTTCAGGGCCGGGTCGACGTCGGCGATCCCGGTGACGGTGTTGCGCAGCACCGGCAGAATGCCGTACAGCGTCAGCCCGACGATGGCCGGCAGAAACCCGATGCTCTGCAGATCGAGGGCGGCGAGCACCGGCACCATGGCGGCCAGCAGGGCCAGACTGGGAATGGTCTGGATGATCCCGGCCAGGGCCAGGGCGGGCTGCTCCAGCCACGCGATGCGTGTCGCGGCGACGCCGAGCGGCACGCTGACGCCGGTGCTCAGCAGCAAGGCCAGCAGCGTGAGCTGCAGGTGCGCGGTCAGGTACGACGGCAGCAGCGCGAGCAGTTCCGTCATGACGGCCCAGCCTTCGGCGGGAGGTCTGCCGGCGACGTCCGGAACCGGCAGGCGAGCGCGAGCAGTTCGGTCATTACGGCCTGCCGCCGGGCGCCGCGTCGATCAGGGCGTCGACCACGGCCGCCTGCCGGCGCGGCGTGCTCATCAGGCGGTCGACGTAGTCGTCGGCCGGGCGCGTGAGCAGTTCGCGGGGCGTGCCGAGCTGCAGGAGCCGGCCGTCGTGCATGACGCCGATGCGGTCCGCGAGGGTCAGCGCCTCGGTCATGTCGTGCGTGACGAATACGGTGGTCAGCGCCAGCTTCGTCCTGATGCGCAGAAACGACTGCTGCAGCCGCTCCCGGGTCACCGGATCGAGCGCTCCGAACGGCTCGTCGAGCAGCATGACGCGGGGCTCGGCAGCCAGGGCGCGCGCCACGCCGACCCGCTGCTGCTGCCCGCCGGACAGCTCGCTCGGCCGGCGATCCCGCAAGGCGGGGTCGAGCTCGACGAGGGCGATCAGGTCCTCTACCCGGGCCGCGACCCGCGCCGGCGGCCAGCCGAGCAGCCCCGGCGTCACCGCCACATTCTCGCCGACCGACATGTGGGGAAACAGACCGATCCGCTGAAACACGTACCCGATCCGCCGGCGCAACTCGTGCGGCGGCAGGCCGGCCGTGTCGACGCCGTCGAGCCGCACGGAACCGGACGTCGGCTCGATCAGCCGGTTGATCATCTTGAGGGTGGTGGTCTTGCCCGACCCCGAGCCGCCGAGGAGGACCACGAGCTCGCCGGCCCGTACGTGCAGGCTGAGCCGGTCGACGACGACGGCGTCGCCGTAGCGTTTGGTGAGGCAGTCGGCCTGGATCATCACGGGGCCGTCGGCGCTCGTCACGGGGCCGAGCCGGACATGCACCCCTCGACGCGCCGGGCGCCGGTGCGCCTCGCCGCCGGCTGCCGGAAATGAGCCATCGCCCCAAGGGTACCGCAACGACAACCCGGCTGGCGAAGCGGTCACGGCGGCCCGCCGAAACGCCGGGCTGCAGAACGTGGCGGTTCGTCTGCATCGGGCCCGCCAGGTTGCTGCGCCCGATGGTCGAGCGCCGGCTCCCCGGGACTCCGGAGGCGAGCCGCCGCGATCCGAAAAATCGAAGAAAGTTTGTAATCGCACGCCCTTCAAGACCCTCTTGGAGAGTGAAGCCGCCGAGACTTCGGGGCAAGCGGAGACGGCGGGACGAACAAGACCGGCTCGGTGTCGGCAAGGAGGGTCGGCATGCGGACGAGCAGCTACGTCGAACCACGGAGAAGGTGAAGCGCCGGATGAAACGACGAGAAGGCGGGTGACTCATGGCCGAATCGGACGGATCGCGGCCGGGCGGGACGCAGCCGTGCGTCGCGCGATGCGCGGGATGTGCCCGCGGACAGGAAGCGGCGACCCCGCGCGCCGTTCCGTGCCCGCTCCTGAAGGGCGCGCACGACGACTGGATCCGTTGCTGCACGGCACGGTTCCTCCCGCTCGCGCGCCAAGTGGCGGGCGATGACGAGACCGCGCGTGACGTTCTGCAGGAAAGCTGGATCGCCACGCTGCGCGGGATTCACCGCTACCGGGGCCAGCCGCCGGCGTGCGCATGGGTCCGGACCGTCGTACGGCGCGAAGCGATGCGCCAAGTGATGCGGCGGCGCCGGAATGCGCTGGCGGACGAACAGAACGCTCGCGCCACACCACCGCCAGCGGGCGTGAGTCCGGAGGACGACGTCCACCGCCAGCGAATGCGCCTCCTCCTGCTGGACACGATCGCCAGCCTCCCGCCAGCGGACCGCCGGATTATCCGGCTGCGCGATTTGGAGGTGCGCCCTGCCGACGAGGTGGCGGTCTGCCTGCATGTGTCGCGATCGGCGGTGTCGTCGCGGTTGCATCGGGCGCATGCGCTCCTCCGGGGCCGGCTCCAGTGCCGGCTCGGTCTGGGCCCTCGAACGGCCAAAGGCTCGGGCAGGCGAGCGGTTCACGGGCTCCCGCCACCGGATCGACCGATTCCCGCTGCGCGGTCGGTCTCGTCGCGAAAAAACATGTGACCGATCCGCTCTCGGGCCCACTTAAGGGGTATGGAGCGTGCACACGTCGCCACGCCCGGCCGGCAGAACTTCTGGGAGCCCGTGCCCGAAACGGGGCGTCCGCGGCGCCTCGCCGGACGTTCCAGCCGGTCGGCCGAAGAAAGCGTGGCAGCCTCTTGCAGGCAATACCCGGTTGCGATGCGTGTGCGCCAAGAGCAAAGGAGGTTCGAGATGGACGTACTAAGGCTTCAGCAACTCGATGATCCCAGGGACGCGGCGGTTCCGGGAGGGCAGCAGGAGGACAGCGACTTCAGCATTTGCTGCGAGTGCTCCGGCTTTAGCTGGGGCGGGTGCTGAACTGTCGAGTTCTCACCGACCGGGGGCGGCGCTTCTCGCCACCCCCGGCCGAACGGCGGGAACACAAGGTCCTTTCGCTGCGTCGAATCCTGAAGGAGACTCGGGTCATGGAGCAGCACCGATTTAATCAGTATCTGCTTGCCAGCGCCGAATTCTACGAACCCATATCGAAATACCGGGCCAACGAAGATGATTTCTTCTCGCTGGCGTCCAGTTTCCTGCCCGACGCCTGGAACGTCGCCCGGTACAATTACTGGTACTCATGTATGCCCCCGAGAGCCGGTATTCCGTTTCAGGGCTGGAAGATCCATGTTTCCACCGAGTACCGGAGGGCAAGGGAAATACTGAAGGCAGTCGTCCCTGTGCTTGTACAAGACGAAGTTCCATTCAAGTATACGGCGGACGCCCGGTTGTTGCGCCTGCACAACGGAAAATCATGGCCCAGGGGCAAGTCGGGAAAGTTCGTCACCATATATCCGCGTGACGAGCGGCATTTCCTGAAGCTTGCGGCGCGTCTTCACGAAGCGACGAGGGAGTTCAAGGGTCCCAGGGTGCTCTCGGACAGACGCTACCCCGGCAGTTCCGTGCTGCACTACCGGTACGGGACTCTCCGCCCGGGCGACAGGACATGCATCACAGGAGAGCCAAGCAGCCTGCTGACTGCCCCGGATGGTTCGACCGTGGACGATGAGCGCCTACCGTACTTCAGGCTGCCGTCGTGGATTCACGATCCTATTAACGGGAACAACGCGACGTCAAGCACCCCGAAGCAGGGCGCGATAACGTTGAAGGATGGACGGTACCGGGTGGAGAATGCGCTCTCGTTCAGCAATACGGGTGGAGTATATCGTGCCCATGACCAACGGACGGGTGCGTCAAGTGCGTCGGTAGTAGTCAAGGAAGCTCGGCCGCACGTGGAGTCGACCCCGGGTGGATCGGATTCGGTCACACGGCTCAAGAAGGAATATCGAATCCTGAACTACTGCAAGGTCAACAGGATAGCGCCCGCCCCGATCGACTTGTTCGAAGAGTCCGAGCACTGGTTTCTGATCCAGGAATACTTTGCCGGGATTCCGCTGTCCAGGCATTCCGCTCGAACGAATCCGATGCTGTCCGCGAACCCTTCTCTGGAAGAAAGGCAGGGTTTTCTCGACGCGTTCGGATCCATTTTCACGGCTGTCGCGGGCGCGCTTCAGTTCCTTCACAGTAAGGGAGTTGTGGTGGGAGACCTTTCGCCGAACAACATTCTGGTCCAACCGAACACCCTGGACGTAAGACTGATCGATTTCGAAGCAGCATGCGAATCGGGAGTAGACGAACCTGCTCCGTTGCTTACGCCGGGATTCGTGCCGCCGGAACAACGCCGTCGTTCGTGGACCCCGAGACAGCCTGACGACCTGTATGCGCTCGGAGCGGTGATGAGTTCGTATCTCTATCCGGTCAACAACATCTACGCGTTGAACCCCGCCGCCAAAAGGGTATTCGTGGGGGAGTCGACTTTCGCGCTCGGTTTCCCAAAGGACATCGAGGTTCTCATCCTGAATCTGTTGGCCGATCGCCCGGAGTGCCGTCCGACATTGGACGAGGTAATCGAGACCCTGGGCGGACGGGGACGACGAACGTTGCAACTGACTCGAACGGAGACACTCGGCAGGGAAGCCGGACGATCTGGTCGGCTGCGAACCCGGGCTGCATCGATAGCGCAGTATATCGTAAGTACCGCGGACTTCGGACGCTCGGATCGACTGTTTCCTGCGGATCCCAGAGTCTACAACGGCAATCCCCTTTCAGTGGCCTACGGCGCTTCAGGCGTGGCGTACGTTCTGAAGGAGATGACCGGAAGCTGTCCGCAGCCGGTGGTCGATTGGATCATGGACAGGCTCATGGAAGGCCCCGCGCCGCCTCCGGGCCTGTATGTCGGATCGGCCTTAGCTGGCCGCGCTTTCGGAATTCGTCAGGCGCCCTGTTGCCGTACTGGGGTCACGGCAGCGCCGGAATTGGGATGGTGGTCGTCCGGTACATGTTGACGCTGGCCGACCGAAGATACGACAAGGCGCTTGACGGCATCATCGCCGACACACGGAAAAAATATGCCGTACTGCCGGGATTCTGTTACGGACTGTCTGGATTGGGTCAGTTCATGCTGGATTTGCGGGAGTTCTGCTCGGACGCCCGGTTCGAGGAGGCGGCGTGGAGCATGGCAGACACCATTCGTCTTTTCGAAATACCCAGATCCCAGGGGACAGCCATGCCCGGTGAAGGCCTCATGAGGATCAGTTGCGACTTGGCGACCGGTGGTGGAGGGGTCGCGCTCTTTTTCCAGAGACTTCTAAGCCAGGGCAGTGCTCCGTTCATGGTGGACGAGCTTCTGGAAAGCTCGACCATCGAGCTTCGGAATGCCCGGCGGCAAGGGCGATTGGCGAAGCATGCGGCTGGCTGGCGATTCGTGTTGGGTCGCCGTCGTCACGTGGCGGCGGCGCCGGCGGACGACTCCGCCGTCGCTCATGGGAGAGCATCATGATCGATGATCTGCGTTGTTCGATGCGGTCGCTCTGGAGAGAGCGCGGTCACGCGGTCGCCGTCATTCTGATACTCGCCGGCGGTATCGGAATCGTGACGTCCGTCTTCACCGTCTACAGTGCGTTGTTCCTGCGTCCGCTGCCTTTCGACGAGCCGGACGATCTGGTCGTCGTGCGGCGGCAGGACCCGGCCGGGGATTTCCTTCGGGTCGACGGGAGTGCCTACGCGTTTCTGCGGGACAACGGCAACCCGTTCGAGTCCGTCGCGGCGGTGACCGACGAGGCAGCCACGATGTCGGTGGGCGAGCGCCCGGAGAGCATCCGCGTGCTGTCGATCGCCGGCGACTACTTCGCCGTCCTGCGGCGGGCGCCGACGCATGGCCGCGTGTTCTCGACCGACGATGCAACCGATGCCGTCGATACCGTCATCATCCTCGGCCATGATCTGGCGCAGCGGGCTTTCGGATCCGCGCAGCATGCAGTCGGTCGCCCCGTCTTGTTGAACGGGCGCTCCCGACTCGTTGTCGGCGTCATGGCGGAGGAATTCGCGAGCTTTGCGGACGTCGATGCGTGGATTCCGGGTGATCCGGAAGCGGCGGCCCACGCGAGCAGCTTCAAGTACCTCCTGCTGGGCCGTCTGCGGCCGGACGTCGATCCGGCGGCGGCGCAGGCGCAACTGGACGTTGCGAGCAGTGCGTTTCTCCGGCAGGCGGCGGAGATGGATCGGCGGTTCGTTCGATTCCACCTGCGGAGTTATCAGGACTATCTCGTGCGCAACTTTCGCGGCGTCATGGTCCTGCTGCTGCTGGCGGTCGGGTTGATCCTGCTGGTGTCCTGCGTGAACGGTGCGTCCCTGGTGCTGGCGCGCGGACTGGCGCGGCGGACCGAATTCGTCACCCGGCTCGTGCTGGGGGCAAGCCGCTGGAGGATCGTTCGTCTGATCCTGGTCGAGAATCTGCTGCTGGCGTTCGGATCGGGTGTCGCCGGCTTCGCGATGGCTTTCTTCGGGGTACGCGTCTTCCTGATGCTGGATTCCGGCCGATTCGCGTCGTGGCAGGTTGCGGTCGATGAACGCGTGCTGTTGTTCGCGCTGGCGGTTTCCTGCGTGTCGGGCGTTGCCTGCGGGGTTGCGCCGGCGCTGCGCTGCGCCGGAGCCGATCTGCAAGGCACGTTGCGGGCGCAGGATTGGGGGTTCAGCCGGCGGCGGCAGGCGCCGTGGTTGAGACGGGGCATGGTCGTGGGCCAGATGGGGGCGAGTTTCGTCCTGGTGGTGCTGGCGGTGCTGTTCCTGCGGGCGACCCTGGAGGCGGCGCGCGTGGATCCGGGATTCGATTCACGAAGCGTCCTGGCCGCGAACATGTTTCTGGCGGCCCACGAGTTCGACAGTCCGGAGCAGGCCGCCGTCTTCTTCGAGGAGGGCGTTCGCAGGTTGCGAGGGTTGCCGGGAATCGAAGCCGCGGCCGTCGTCAGCAGTACGCCCGGACAACGAAGCATCAACTTTCCGCATGAACTGTCGTCCGGCGCGAACGACGCAGACGTAGTCAGCATCGACTGGCGGTACGTCACCCCGGAGTACTTCCGGACGATGCGGATCCCGCGTCGACGCGGCAGGGACTTCAGCCGCTTCGATCGCATGCGCACGCCGGCCGTAGCGACAGTGAACCAGGCGTTCGCGGCCCGCTTCCATCCGGGACGGGACGCGATTGGGGAGCGGGTCCGCATTCATCCGGTGATTCCGGCGTTCACGGATCGCTGGCGCGAGATCGTCGGCGTGGTCGGTGACGTCGTGGGCCGTGGGAAAGGGCCCGACCGTCCCGCGGTGTACGTGCCGCTTGCACAGGTGCCGGCGGAGCTTCTGCAGCTCGTTCACGGCGTCACCCCGACGAACTGGGTGGTTCGGACCGGGCCCGACGGGTCGTCGCCCGGTGCACGGATGGCGGTGGCGGAGGAGTTGCGGGGTCTCGACCGGCAGGCCGCGGTGTTCGGACTCCGCAGCATGGACGACATCATCGCGGTGTCGCTGCGGAATCAACGTGTCCAGACGATACTGCTGGGGACGCTGTCGCTGTTCGCGGTGGCGTTGACGGCCGGCGGCGTGTACGGCCTGCTGTCGTTCGTCGTGGCGGTCCGGGCGCGCGAGTTCGGCGTGCGGCTCGCCCTCGGCGCCTCCGGAACCAGGATCCTCGCCAGGGTTCTGGTGGAAGGGGCGGGCTTCGCCGCCGTCGGCTCCCTGGCGGGTGGCGTGTTGTGGCTGTTGGCGCGTCCGGTGCTGCGGACGTTCCTGCCGGAGTCGGCGGGCATGGAGCCGGTTGCCTTGATGCTCGGCGCCGTTGGCCTGACCGCCGTCGCCGTCGTCGCCAGTGTCTCGCCTTCGCTGAAGCTGGTATGTCGGGAGCCGGTGCACTTTCTGCGGCTGTGACGACGCGCGCAGCTCTTCGCCCGGGGCCTCGTGTTGCTGCTGCCGCGTGATCAGACCCCCGACAGGTGCTTCACGACCCCGGTGCTGTCGCCCAGCTTCTCGGTCGGCACGCCGAGCTTCTCGAGCACCGCGAGCTGCAGGTTCGTCAGCGGCGTCTCCTCGGCGACCCGCAGATGACGCCCGCCCTCGACGGCGCCGGCCGCGCCGCCCGCCACCAGTACCGGCAGGTTCACGTGGAGATGCTGGTTGCCGTCGCTGATCCCGCAGCCGTACTGGATCAGCACCTGGTCGAGCAGGGTGCCGTCGCCGTCCGGGGTGGCGGCCAGCTTGTTCATGAAGTAGGCGATCTGTTGGATGTGGTGGCGGTTGAGCCTGGCCAGCTTGGCCATCTGCTCCGGGCGGTTCTGGTGGTGCGACAGCCCGTGGTGCGGATCCGGGATCCCGAGCTCGGGATAGGTGCGCGGGCTCACTTCGCGCGACATCATGAAGGTGATGACGCGGGTCAGGTCGGCCTGGAACGCCAGCACCTGCAGGTCGAGCATCACGCGGGCGTGCTCCTCGAAGGTGTCCGGGATGCCGCCGCTCGGCCGCGCCAGCTCCGGCAGTTCGCGGTGGCTCTGCGCCTCGGCGAGCTGGATGCGCCGTTCGATGTCGCGGATGGCGTCGAGGTACTGCGTCACCTTGGTCCGGTCGCCCGGTCCGAGCACGCGCTGGAAGTCGGCCACCTCGTGCACCAGCGAGTCGAGGATGCTGCGATCCTCCCGGATCCGGGCGAGCCGCGCCTCCGGCGTCGTGTCGTCGGTGTCGCCGAACAACCGCTCGAACACCGCGCGCGGCTGGTTCTCCATCGGGAGCGGGTTGGTCGGATTGCGCCACGACAGGGTGTTGGCGTACGCGCAGCTCCAACCCGCCTCGCACGCCCCGATCAGCTCGTTCGGGTCGATGGCGAGCTCCAGCGAGGCCAGGACGGTCTCCTTGCCGAGCACGCGGGCCGCGATCTGGTCCATCGACGTGCCGCCGCGGATGTCCGGGCCGTCGGTCTTCTTCGGGTGCACGCCGGTGAGGAACGTGGCGGCGGCGCGCACGTGGTCGCCGGTCCCCTCGCCGGGGAGCGGGAAGGCGGGCGCGTCGGCGAGGCCGCTGACGACCAGCAGCTTGTCCTTGAACGGCGTCAACGGCTCCAGCGTCGCCGGCAGGTCGGTCAGGGTTCCGGCGGCGGCCGGGGTCCACTGGTCCATGATCACGCCGTTCGGCACGTACCCGGTGAACAGGCGCGGAACCGGCTTCGCCGCCGAGCGCCGCACGGCCGCGAACGCGGGGACCATGCCGTCGAGCAGCGGCAGCGCCAGCGAGGCGCCGACGCCGCGGAGGAACGTGCGGCGGGGGAGCGAGTGCTTGGTGATGATCATGGCTCCGCTGATCTCCTCATCTGAAACGGCGTGCTGCGGACGATGCCCTCGACGAGGGCCGACCAACGATACCCCTCGCCGGCCGCGGCGTCCACGATGCCCCGGACGGCGGGCCCGTCGAACGACTCCACCCCGCGTCCGATCGCGTAGGTCAGCAGCTTCTCGGCCACCGTGGTCACGAAGTTCCCGCCCCGGCCGCGCAGCGCCTGCCGCAGCGTGCCGGGACCGTCGACCGGCGTACCGTCGGTCAGCGTGCCGCTGGCGTCGATCGGCGTGCCGTCCGCGCCGACGTCGCGCCAGCGTCCGACGCCGTCGAAGTTCTCCAGCGCGAACCCGAGCGGGTCCATGATCCGGTGGCAGCTCGCGCAGACGGGGTTGGCGCGGTGCTGCTCCAGGCGGTCGCGGACCGAGCGCGGGGCGGCGCCCGTCTCGTCGTTTTCTTCGAGCGCGGGGACGTCGGGCGGCGGCGGGGGCGGCGGCGTGCCGAGGACGTTCTCGAGCAGCCACTTGCCGCGCAGCACCGGCGACGTGCGGTGCGCGTAGGAGGTGACGGTCAGCAGGCTGCCCTTGCCGAGCAGGCCCCGGCGGACCGCCTGCGGTCCGCCGAGCTCGACGCGCCGGAAGTGATTGCCGTAGATGCTCGGCATGCCGTAGTGGTCCGCGAGCCGCTCGTTGACGAACGTGTAGTCGGCGGTCAGCAGATCCAGCACGCTGCGGTCCTCGCGGATCTGGCTGTCGAGGAAGAGCGTCATCTCCCGCGCCAGCGCCTCGCGCAGGTTGGTGTCGAACTCCGGGAACGCCTGCGGGTCGGGCGTCACCAGCGGCATGTTGCGCAGGTACAGCCACTGGCCCCCGAAGTTGTCGACCAGCGCCCGCGTGCGCGGGTCGGCCAGCATGCGACGGATCTGGGCGCCGAGTACGTCCGGATCGCGGAGCGTCCCGCGTTCGGCCGCGTCGAGCAGCTCGTCGTCGGGGATGCTGCTCCACAGGAAGAACGACAGGCGCGACGCAAGCTCCAGGTCGCTGACGGCGTACGGCTCGCCGGGGCCGACGCCGGCCGGATCGGTCTCGCGCCGGAACAGGAAGTCCGGGCTGACCAGGATGCGGCGCAGCGCCATCTCGATGCCCGCGTCGAAGTCGCCGCGGGCGCGGCCCGTCTCGAAGAAGCCGAGCAGCATCTCGACGTCGCGGTCGGTCACCGGGCGCCGGAACGCGCGCCGGGCGAGGCGCGTGACGATCTCGGTGGCGCAGGGAATCTCCTCCGCGCCCGCGGCCGCACGGCAGGTGAAGATCCGCCGCCGGCTGGGCGTATCGCCCCGGCCGGTGACGTGGTACGGCCCGCGCAACTCCACGCTGCCGATGCCGGGCGGGACGGTCTGGTCGCCGGCGTACTCGTAGCTGGTGACGCGGTAGTCGGGGCGCCGCATGCCCTCCAGGTACGCCTGCCGGGCGACGAAGGTCACGGCCAGCGTGGCCGGCCCGGCCGCCGCGGCGAAGCGCACCTCCTGGCCGTCGTCGGGGACGTTGCGGAGGTCGCGGCGGGCCGGCTGCCCGTCCGCGTCGAAGACCGGGCCGCCGACGGTCAGGGACTCGACCAGCGCGCCGTCGAGGCGCACCTCCAGGGTGTGCGGCTCGAGCAGCCCGCGGACACGGCCGTCGTAGGTCCGCAGCAGGAAGATCTTCACTACGTACTCGCCGTCGACCGGGAAGTAATGCTCGACCGCCAGTCCGCCGCGGGAGCCGAACGGCAGGTCGTCGCCGACCCGCTCGTTCTGGCGCAGGTTCTTGTCGACCGCGAAGACCTCCGTTGTCGGCTGGAGCGCGGGATCGCCGACCGCCAGCCGGGCGATCTTGCGCGACGCGGCCAGGTAGCGCTCGGTCAGCATCGGCGAGACCGACAGCACGTCGGCGATGTTGTCGAAGCCGAAGCCGGAATCGTCCGGCGGCAGCAGCGTCCGCTCGTCGATGTCGAGCGCCAGCAGGTCGCGGATGGCGTTGGCGTACTCCGCGCGGTTCAGCCGGTGCACGGCGTGGCGTCGGCCCGGATCGGGATGCTCGGCCGCGGCCGCGTCGATGCGGTCCGCAATCCAGGCGGTGAGCTCGTCGTAGGTGGCGTCGTCGGGCCGCGGCCGGTCGGCCGGCGGCATCGAGCGGGTGCTCAGCTTGCGGACGACCTTCTCCCAGACCTCCGTTTCGTGGGCGTCGTAACCGATGCGGGCGAGATCGAGGCTCTGCAGCGTCAGGCCGGCGGTCAGGGTCCGGTCGTTGTGGCAGCCGACGCAGTAGCGGCGGAGCGTCCGGCCGTGCTCGGTGGCCGGATCCGGCGGCGCCGCGGTCTGCGCGGCGAGGGACGCCGATCCCTCCCTGGCCGCGCCGGCGGCCGGATCCGGCGGCGCCGCGGTCTGTGCGGCGAGGGACACGGACCCGCCCCAAGCGGCGAGCATGCAGAAGACAACGAGCCGTCGCAGGCGGCGTACGGGCAGATGGAGTGTCATGGGCGGTCCGGCTGCTCGAGATCCGTGAGGCGCGTGTCGAGCAAGGGTGCATTATCATGACGTTGTTTCGAGAGTGTCAAGAACCGTATCACGCGGAAGGGGATGTTCAGCCATGCGGATCCTGCCGATGATCGCTGCGTTCCTGGCCGTAGGGTCGCTCGGTGCGCCGCCCGCGTCGGCCGCCGTCGACCTGCCCCTGATCGACGCGGTCAAGGCGGCGGACCCCGCTCGCGTCGAGCGACTGCTGGTCGCGGGCGCCGACGTCGACCAGCCGCAGGGGGACGGCGCGACGGCGCTCCACTGGGCCGCCCACCGCGATCTGGTGGACGTGGCGGCGCTGCTCGCCGGCGCCGGCGCCGCCGTCGACGCGACCGACGATCACGGCGTGACGCCGCTGGCTCTCGCCTGCCTCAACGCGAGCGTCGCGATGGTGGAGCTGCTGCTCGAAGCCGGAGCCGACCCGAACGTGGCGCGGACCAGCGGGGTGACGCCGCTGATGACCGCGGCGCGCGTCGGCCACGTCGGGGTCGTCCGCCGGCTCCTGCGGGCGGGGGCCGATCCGACCGCGGCGGAGAAGACGCGCGGCCAGACGGCGCTGATGTGGGCGATAGCCGAGAACCAGCCGCAGGTGGCGGCCGTCCTCCTGGAGACGGGCGGCGGCGCCGCGACCCGCTCGACGAACGGCTTCACGCCGCTGCTGTTCGCCGCCCAGCAGGGCAACGTGGACGTGGCCCGGCTGCTGCTCGCGGCGGGCGCCGCCGTGAACGAGGCGGCGCCGGACGGCATCGGCGGCGACACGAACGCGCGGGCCCTGTTCAAGGCGGACACCGCGGCGTCGGCCCTGCTCGTCGCGATCGACAGCGGCCACGCCGACATGGCGCGCTTCCTCATCGCGCGCGGCGCCGACCCCGACCACGACGGGGCCGGGCGGACCCCGCTGCACGCGGCGACACAGCGCGCGATGCCCGAAGTCGTCCGCGCCCTGCTCGAAGCGGGCGCGGACCCCGACGCGCGCCTGGAAAGGCCGCTGCCGCTGCTGTCCCGCCGCATCAGCCAGGACAACGGGCTGACGCCGACGACGGTCGGCTCCACGCCGTTCCTGCTTGCCGCGAGCTTCGGCGACGTCGCGATCATGCGCATCCTCGTCGCGGCGGGCGCCGACCCGTTCCTGACCACCGCCGACGACACCACGGCCCTGATGGTCGCGGCCGGCGCCGACTACGTCGAGGGGCAGGACAAGTACGGCGTGCGCTCCTATCCCGCCTACTACGAGACGCTGCAGCGGCGCGCGTTCGAGGCGACGAAGTACTGCCTGGAGCTCGGGCTCGACGTGAACGCGGTCAACGACGCCGGTCAGACCCCGCTGCACGGCGCCGTCTACATGGGGGGCACGCTGATCGCCCCGTACCTGGTGGAGCAGGGCGCCGAGATGGACGTGATCAACCTGCGCGGGCAGACGCCGTGGATGATCGCGGCCCGGGGCGAGTACCGCGCCGGATCGTTCTACCGCCACGAGGAGACGGGAGAGGTCCTGGAGGCGCTCGGCGCCGACACGACGCTCGGGTTCGATCTCGGCCGTGATTTCTGGAGGCAGCTCGGCATGGAGGACCCGACGCGCCGCCGGCGCCGGTAGGTGGTGAGGAGCGAGGCATGGATGCGCAGACCGCCATCAGTCCGTTCACGGCCGTGACCGCGCTCGTCGCCGCCGTCGGAGCACTCTCGGCCAACGTCAACCAGTTACAGCCAGGCCATTTGTCGGATGACGCGGTATTCGTCGAATGGGCGAACGACTACCGGCACTACGTGGAAATCCGCAAGAAAGTCGAGAAGTCCCTGGCCGATGCTGCATGAGCATCTGGCCGCCTACCTGGTGTTTCGACCGCGGCGCCGGCGGTCTCACTTCCCTGACCGCGCCCCGTCCTTGTCTGCGAACTCGCACAGGTCCTCGATCACGCACGCCCCGCAGCGCGGCCTGCGGGCGGTGCAGACGTAGCGGCCGTGGAGGATCAGCCAGTGGTGGGCGCCGCGCTTGAAGTCGTCCGGCACCGAGCGGAGCAGCGCGTCCTCTACCTTGCGGGGTGTTCTGCCGGGGGCGATCCCCGTGCGGTTGCACACCCGGAAGATATGCGTGTCCACGGCGATGGTCGGCTCCCCGAAGGCCGTGTTCAGCACCACGTTGGCGGTCTTGCGGCCGACGCCGGGCAGGGCTTCCAGCGCCTCGCGGCGCCGGGGCACCTCGCCGCCGTGCTCGTCGAGGAGGATGCGGCAGGTCTTCAGGATGTTCTCGGCCTTGGTGTTGAACAGGCCGATGGTCCTGATGAAGCCCTTGAGCCCGTCCAGACCCAGATCCAGCATGGCGGCGGGCGTGCGCGCGGCGGGGAAGAGCTTCGCCGTGGCTCTGTTCACCCCGATGTCCGTCGCCTGCGCGGAGAGCATCACGGCGATCAGCAGCTCGAACGGGGTGCCGAAGTCGAGCTCGGTGGTCGGCTCGGGATTTTCCGCCCGCAGGCGGGTGAAGATCGCAGTGCGCTGGTCGTCGTTCACGAGGCGGAGGTCGAGGCGCCGGCGGACCGGCGATAGTAGCGCACCTGTCTGCCGGGCCGCCGGTTGAGAGAGGGCCGGCAACGGGGGACGGAACCGGGTGCGCCGTCGTTGACCGCCACGGCTTGCGCTCGTCTATTCCGCCGGCTCGGCCGAAGGGATGACGGCCTGTTCCAGCGTCTCCAGGCGCTGATCGACCTTGGCGAAGGCGATTTCGATCGTGCGGATGCGGCCGTCGAGCAGCCGGTAGTTTTCCCGCATGTCGTCGCGGAGGGCGTCGATCCTGCTGCCGGCCTCGCTTCGGAACGCCCGGATTTCCGTGGCCAACCCGTCTTCGATGCCGCGGATCTCGCTTCTGACGGCGCGGATCTCGCTACGGTTCCCCGCGATCTCGCTACGGTTCCCCGCAATCCGACTTGTCGCGAGCATGCCCATTCCGATGCCTGTCGCGAGGATCGTGCCGATGATCGCCTTGGTGTCGCTGGTCACGTTGCTCGTCCTCGATTGTCGCATACACCGCGTGTGGTGTCGTCACCCCGCCCGCGACGTCGCCGGCAGCAGGCGCAGTACGCGTTGCAGCAGCGCTTCCACCTGCCGCGTCGCGGGGCCTCCTCATCGCGGCGCCGGCTGAATCGGCGGGGCGCCTCACCGCGAGAGCAGGTAGGTCATCTTGACGGCGATCTGCCGGTTGCGCACGTCCCCCCACGGCGAGCGGCGGACGTGCGGATCGAACAGGAACAGATCGTCCAGGCGCAGCTCGTCGTAGGCGATGTAGATGTCGCTGCCGGGGCTGTAGATCCAGTTGAACCGGATGCTGTTGCTGAACTCGCCGGTGAGCGAGTTGTACTGCGACAGCGACCGCAGGGTCACCCGCGGCGACAGCGTCAGGTCGAGCCGCAGCGAGGCGAGGTCGGCGACGAACTCGCCCCACGGCAGGTCGACGTCGCTGCGGTTGAGGATGGCCTCGGCCGAGATGCGGCTCGTAGCGCGCAGGCCGAGCGTCGCCTGGATGTCGGTGCGCGTCCCGTCGAAGAAGGTCTGCGGCGAGTACCGGGTCCGCGTGTACAGCGGCCGCGACGGGTCGGACTGGTACGAGAAGACCCATTCCCCGAAACGGTAGGTGCCGGCCGGGACGGTGACGCCGGTGTTGCGGATATCGAACGGGATGTCGAGCTGCTCGAAGTGATCGTTGTAGAAGAAGGTGACCGACGAGCCGTCCTCGAAGTACGTCCCGATCATGTTGTGGATCCGCCGGGTCAGCAGCCGGTTGTGCTGGTCGGTGGTGTAGGTGACGTTCCACATCGGGTCGAACATCCGGATGTTCCAGCGGTCCGGCCGCGGGTTCCACTCGCCGTGGAACTTCGACGTGCGGATGCCGATGCGCGGCACGAAGCCGACCTCCGGATTGAAGTGCTCCTGCAGGTCGACGTACTCGCTGTGGAAGTGCCAGGAGGGGCTCAGCCACTGGGCGCGCGCGTACCCGGCCATGTTGCGGGCCGCGGCGCCCGGGGCCAACGGCGCGTAGCGGTCCGAATACCCCCCGCGCGGCGTTTCCGTCTTCGCCAGGAACCCGGTCACCGTCAGGTTGCGGTGCAGAGCGAGCGTCGTGTCGACGGCGAACGTCCGGTTGTAGTCGGTCGCGCCCACCGCCTCCTTGTTGATCACGATCCCGCCCACCTTCGAACGCGCCAGGACGTCGCGGCTGTAACGGCCGACGAAGAAGCTGTCGCCCGGGTTGCCGAACGCCGACTGCGTCGTGATGTTCATCGCGGCGACGTTGTGGCGGTTCACCTTGCCGGTGAGCCGCGCCCCGCCGACGATCGGGATCGGCTGCCCCCGTTCCGACAGACCGATCCGGCGCGTGAAGAAGAGGTCGGCGAGCCGCCCGAAGCCGCTGCCGCGCGCCCCGACGTTGAACATCCCGGCGTTCTCGAGGAAGAAGTCGCGCTTCTCCGGGAAGAAGAGGGGGAAGCGGGTCAGGTTGACCTGCTGCTCGTCCACCTCCACCTGCGCGAAGTCGGTGTTCAGGGTCAGGTCCAGGTTGAGGCCCGACGCGATGCCGTACTTGACGTCGAGACCGTAGTCGTTGAACCCCGAGCCGTCGAAGCCGCTCTGAACGCGGTCCTGCCGCCCGCCGGCCAGCGCGTAGGGGGTCAGGCGCAGGTCCAGACCGCGGTTGACCGCGCCGATGCCGTGCATCGTGCCGGCGAGGCTGACGCGGGTCAGCGTGTATTCCTTCGAGATCGGCGCCCAGAACACCTGCTCGTTCTTGCGGCGGATGTTCCGCATGAAGTTGACGCCCCAGACCTGGCGCTCGGTCCTGGGGAAGCGGAGCGTCACCATCGGGATGGCGATCTCGGCCACCCAGCCGTCGGCGCTGCGACGGGAGACGACGTCCCACACGCCGTCCCAGTTGACGTTGACGTTGTTGCTGTTGCGGCCCCGCCAGCCGCCCTCGCCCTCCTCGGCCACCTGCTGCTCCAGCTTCGCGCCGAGCGGGCTGGTCACGAACATGTAGCCTGAACGCCGGTCGTGAAACGTGTCGAGGATGACCTGGAAGTTGTCCTCGTCGAGCAGGCGCGGCGAGTCGCGCCGCATCTCGGTGGCGATGACGCCGTCCGGCTCCGAGTCGTAGGCCTCGACGCCGATGTACAGGGCCTCGGCGTCGTACAGCAGCCGCACCACCGTCTGCTCGGTCGCCGGCTCGCCCTCGGCCGGCTCCTGCTGGGTGAACTCGTCGATGACCGCGGCCTGCAGCCAGATCTCCTCGTCGAGGCGGCCGTCGATCCGGGGTCCGTTCTCCACTCGGACCGGCGCCACCCGGTAGTACTCGCTCGGCGGAAGGACGGCGAATCCGCCGCCCCCGCCACCATCGAGGACGAGGGAAGGCTCGGCCGCCTGGGCGCTGTCCGGGGCGTCGGCCGCGGACCGGGCCCGCGCGCCGAGGGGCGTGTCCGGCGCGGACTGCGCGCCGGCCGGCTGCGATGCGGCCAGCAGCATGCCGGCGAGGAGGGGGACCGTACGACGGACGGTGGAAGTCATGGGCATCGTCGTGGTCGACCGGGCATGACGGATCGCCCCGGCGGCCGTCGGGCGCGGCGTATCACTGGTGCTCGGCGGGGCCCGGTGATCGAGCCCCTGCTGTCATCTCCAACGTGCGTTCACCCGGCCGTCCCGACGTGCGGTCATTCGGCGGCGACCTCCCCGGTCGGGCGCTGCCGCCAGGACCGCAGGCCGTACCACGCGGTGGCCGCGGCCAGCATGAACAGAATCAGCCAGGGAATGATCCCGACCAGCAACGCGCCGGCGACGGCGGCCCAGGTGAGCGGGTACTGGCTCAACGTCTCGTAGCGATCGGCCATCCAGTGCAGGCTCGTATGCGCGACGAGGGCGGAGATCAGGATGGTGCCCATGCGCTCGTTGACGCCGTAGCGGAAGAGCAGCTCCAGGGCCGGCACGCAGAGCGCGATGACGAGCAACTGGCCCAGCTCGACCCCCACGTTGAACGACAGCAGCGACGTCAGCAGGTGCGAGCCGGCGAACTGCAGTGTCTCGCGCAGCGCGAACGAGAAGCCGAAGCCGTGCACGAGGCCGAAGCCGAAGGCGACCGCCCACCGGCGGCGGATGCGGGCGGCGTCCCCGGAGCCGGCCGCCACGATGTTCTCGAACGCCATGTAGACGATCGAGAGCGCGATGAGCGTCTCGACCAGCGGCGGGAACCAGAGCGTGTTGGGCGCCATGTCGTACGCCGACGCGATGAGCGTCACCGAGTGGGCCACCGTGAACCCGGTGACGATGGGAACGAGCGCCCAGAACCGGCGGAACGGCAGCACCAGGCAGAGCAGGAAGAGCAGGTGATCGATGCCGTCCAGGATGTGCTCGAAGCCGGAGACCACGAAGTTCCAGGCCGCCTGGTGCCAGCGCGGATCGAGGGTGACGACGCCCGGATCGCCGCGCAGCTCGAACGCCCGCTCCGCGCCGGCCGGCGTGATGAACCGGATCACCGAGATGACCCGCAGGCCCAGGCGTTCGACGCCCGGCCGGATCGAGAACTCGGACTCGGCGGAGTTCGTGTCGTAGTCCAGCAGCACGTCCAGCAGCGCCTGCCGCCAGATGATCTGCGTGGTCGGGGGCAGCCGCGCGCCGGTGGTGACGTGGGCCAGCGCGTCCTCGTAGACGTTGAACGCCCGGTTCGACGGCAGCGACAACCGCACCGCGGACAGCGTCGGTTCCGGCAGCCGCACGCCGTCCTCGTACAGCTCGATCTCCTGGCCCAGCCAGAGCATGGCGGCGTCGGGCAGCAGCCGCTCCGCCCCTTCGATGTCCAGGTAGCCGGGCCCCCGGAGCGGGAAGTTGATGTCGAGCATCGCCTCCAGCGGTACCCGCACGAGCATGCGCAGCCGGTCGCCTTCCGGCTTCACGAAGGCGCGCACGGTGACGTCGCTCGGGATGTCGTGCGCCTGCACCCCGTCCGTCGCGCCCGCCAGCAGCACCGCCAGCACACCGAGCGCCGCCGGCGTCTCCCGTCGATGTCGCACTCGATCCGCCTCCTTTGATGCCGGACCGCGTTCACGTTGCCCGGACTGCCCGGATGGCATCCACAGTATACTGATCGACCGTCGCATTCGATACACGCGCGCCGGACGGCCACGGGCTTGGCGGGACGCGGCGCACGGTTCCGGGAGGAGGAACACACATGAGGAAGTACGCGTTTCTGCTGCCGCTGGCGCTGGGCGTCGCCCTGGCGGCCGGCGTCGTCCTGACCGCCGGGCAGAGCGGCGACGACGACGCGGTCATGGCGCCGATGTTCGAGGTCGACCCGTTGTGGCCGAAGAACCTCCCCAACCACTGGCTGATGGGTCCGACCATCGGCGTGGACGTCGACGCGCAGGACAACATCTGGGTCTTGCACCGCAACACGCCCGACAACTTCCAGGGCGCCACCGAGATAGGCATGGTCATGGACCCGCCGGTCAGCGAGTGCTGCCAGCCCGGTCCGCCCGTCCTCGTCTTCGACCAGGAGGGCAACCTGGTCGACAGTTGGGGCGGTCCCGGCACCGAGACCGGCGACTACGTCTGGCCCGAGTCCAACCACGGGATCGCCGTGGACCACATGGGCGACGTCTGGATCGGCGGCAACGGGCAGGGCGACGCGCACGTGCTGAAGTTCACGCGCAGCGGCGAGTTCCTGCTGCAGGCCGGCCGGCACAACGCCCGCATGGTGCGCGAGGAGGACGGGCGGCGGATATTCGAGCGCGACAGCCTCTCGGAGGACAGCTACGGGCGCGTCGCCGAGATCGGGATCGACCCCGAGGCGAACGAGGCGTACTTCGCCGACGGGTACTACAACAAGCGCATCGCGGTGGTCGACGTGGAGACCGGCGCGTTCAAGCGGGGTTGGGGCGCCTACGGCAACGTGCCGGACGACGACTACGACTTCGGCGGCCCCTACGTGCCGGGCAACGATCCGGCGCAGCAGTTCCGCGGGCCGGTGCACTGCGGCGTGATCTCGAACGACGGGCTCGTGTACGTCTGCGACCGCGCCGAGGACCGCGTCCAGGTGTTCCGGAAGGACGGCACGTTCGTCGACGAGCTGCTGGTCGCCACCCACACCCGCGCGCAGGGCTCGACCTGGGACCTCGACTTCTCGCCCGACGAGGAGCAGACCTACATGTACCTGGCCGACGGCCAGAACATGAAGGTCTACATCATCGAGCGCAAGTCGCTGAAGGTGCTGACCGCGTTCGGCGACGGCGGACGCCAGCCGGGCATGTTCTTCGCGGTGCACAGCCTCGCGGTCGATTCCTCGGGCAACATCTACACGACCGAGACCTACGAGGGGTCCCGCGTGCAGAAGTTCGTCTACAAGGGGATGGGTCCGGTTCCGGAGGGCGCCGAGGGCGAGAAGAGCCAGGGCGTGCTCTGGCCGACGAACTAGGCGTGGTCGGCGCTTTCTGCGGCGCAGACTCCTGGCCGGGCGTTTCCGGCCGAAAGTGAAAGGGCCGGTCCGGGTGTCTTTCCGGGCCGGCCACTCTTGTGTATGTGTACGGGATGCCGGCTGCGCCGGCGGTTGGATCGCGATCTACTACTTCAGGGCGCTCGGCTTGATGCGGAAGCCGTCATCGTCCGTCTCCTCGCGGAATTCGGCGTGGCACGACTGGCAGACGCCGCGCAGCTCGGTCAGCGCCGCGGTGGCGGCGTTGCGATCCTGCGAGCCGGAGGCGCGCCCGATCGACCGCGCCGCCTCGATCGCCTGCGTCGCGAACTCCACTGCCTGCGGCTGTTCCTGCGCCGTCCAGAAGGACTCCACCTTGGCCAGCTCGCGCCGGATCTTGTCGGAGTCCTCGCCGACGTCGCCCCAGTAGCTCGCGTCGATGTGCAGCGACGTGTCCGTCGCGAGATAGCGCAGCTCCTGCATCGCGGCTTCGTAGTCGTCCTCGGTAACCGCTTCCTGCGCGGCCAGGGTGACCCCGAAGCCGCCGCCCAGCGCGACGGCGAGGGCCGCCGCCTTCTTCGTGAGGGGCACGATGGTCCTCCTTGCGGTTACTGGATACGGATGAGCTCGACGTCGAAGACGAGCATGCCCGCCGGGTAGCCGGGGCGCCCGCCGTAGGCCAGGTTCTCGGGGATCCAGAAGCGCCGCTTCTCGCCGGTCACCATCAACTGCACGCCTTCGGTCCAGCCCGCGATCACGCGGTCGAGCGGGAACATCGCGGGCGTGCCGCGCACCACCGAGCTGTCGAACATCTGGCCGTTGGTCAGCCAGCCGGTGTAGTGGACGGTGACTCGCGAGTTCGATCTGGGACGCCTCGACCCGGTGCCTTCCTCGATGACCTTCGATGCGAGGCCGGAGGAGGTGCGCTCGGCGTCGTCCGGCGGCGCGGCGACGTCGGACGGTGCGGGGATGGTGCGCTGCGCGCTCGCCGCGGCCGCGAAGCCGACCACGAGCAGGGCGACCAGGATCAGGACGAACGACGACGAAGTGTTGATAATCATGGTGGGCGTGATCTTATCCCACTATCATGCATGAGCCGGAGCCCGGGCCGATGCGTGCGGTGCGAGTGACGGTGTCGCCGGCCACGCGCTGTGAGGTGGCCCTGTACGGACCCCACCGGCCTGTGCGGCGCGCGCGGCGGCGCCGCCTGCATGGGCAGGTCGAGGTCTTCCCGTTCCTGTACGTCTCGCGAGGTTGTGACCCATCATGATGAACAAGGGCCTTCTGTTGCGTCTGTTCGTATCCGCACTGGCTGCGGCGCTCCTGGTTCCCGCGACCCCCGGGGCCGCGCAGTCCGACACCTCGGCTTCCGCGGCCGATTGGCCGCAATGGCGCGGTCCGCTGGCGACCGGTGCTGCGCCGGCCGGCGACCCGCCGTCTGGCTGGAGCGAGACCGAGAACGTCCGCTGGAAGATCGAGATTCCCGGCCACGGGCAGGCGTCGCCCATCGTCTGGGGCGACCACGTATTCGTCCTCACGGCGGTTCCCGCCGGCCCCGGCGACGACTCCGGCAACGGGTTCTTCTCGCGCCTCCGCCGGCGCTTCATGGGCACGGTGCGATCCGGCGACCTGTTGAACTTCGTGCTCGTGGCCATCGACCGTCGCGACGGGTCGGTGGTCTGGGAACGGACCGCGGTGACCGAGCAGCCCCACGAGGGCCGCCACAACACCGGGAGCTGGGCGTCCGGGTCGGCGGTGACCGACGGCGAAGTGGTCTGCGCGTTCTTCGGCTCGCGCGGCCTGTACTGCTACGACATGGACGGCAATCCGCTGTGGGATCGCGACTTCGGCGACATGCGGATCCGCATGGGCTTCGGCGAGGGCGCATCGCCGGCGCTCCACGGCGATTGGGTCGTGGTTGTCTGGGACCACGAAGGGCAGTCGTTCATCACGTCCCTCGACAAGCGGACCGGCGCGGAACGGTGGCGCACCGATCGGGACGAGAGCACCTCCTGGTCGACGCCGCTCGTCGTCGAGCACGCCAGCGGCGCCCAGGTGGTCACGAGCGCGACCGACGGCGTGCGCGGCTACGACTTCGAGACCGGGGAGCTCCTGTGGGAGGGCGACGGCGTGACGACCAACGCCATTCCGAGCCCGGTCGCGGCCGAGGGGATCGCCTACCTGATGAGCGGATATCGCGGCAACCGGCTCTACGCCGTCGATCTGTCCGCGGCGCGCGGCGACATCTCCCGCGGCGGGGCCATCGTCTGGTCGCTGGACCGCGACACGCCCTACGTGCCGTCGCCGGTGGTGCACGACGGCATTCTGTACTTCACGAAGAGCAACTCCGGCGTGCTCTCGGCCTACGACGCCGCCACCGGCCGGAACCTCTACGGTCCGCTGCGGCTGTCCGGCATCCGCAACGTCTACGCCTCGCCGGTCATCGCCGGCGACCGCCTGTACGTCACGAGCCGCGACGGCGTCACGCTGGTCGCGCAGGCCGGGCCCGAGTTCGAGATCCTGTCGATGAACCGCCTCGACGACGGCTTCGACGCCTCTCCGGCCGTCGCCGGCGGGGAGATCTTCCTGCGGGGACGGCAGTACCTCTACTGCATCGCCGCTGATTAAGCGGCGGCGTGCGATTGGACGTGCGCGTCGGCGGTCAACTATTTTCACCGGCTGACGGACAGTCAGACTGCTTCGTCGTGTCGTCAGAAGGCGTGCAGGTGGAATCTCGGGATGCGTTGGAATGCGTCCAGGCGGCGCGGGCGTTTCCCGCGTCGCGCCGCGGCGTGCAGGTGGAATCTCGGGATGCGTTGGAATGCGTCCCTTGAGCATCCGGCCACTGCTGTTCCGCGCCAGGCGCCGGATGGCGCCGGAACTGCCGGAACTCCGCGCTCGCGGGCTTGCTCCCGACGAGGCGGTCGCCGGGAGGTCGTCATGATGAGATGGCGCTGCTCACGTGAGTCGGACACCGCGCGGCAGGCACCGGCGAATGGCCGGAGGGTCTCCGCGCCCATGCCGCGGATTGTCCGGCAGGTGAAGCACAATCCAGAGCGGTGCTCAGGCATTCGAGAGGACAGGGCGGTGGGTCAGCTCTTGCCGCGTGATCGACGAATGACGGCGGCGACTTCGCTTCAGGGGCTCCGCCGTCCACTCCGACGCCGGGAACAGCGCCTGTTTCGTGGCGCCGACAAGAGCCGGGATTCCCTGGATGCTACGTACTGATCGGCGTCATCATCTTCGTCTTTCTGACGTTGTTCCTCCTGCCGGATTACGCCGCCGCAACGCTATAATCCGCCACGTTGCGGGCCAGCGCCGTCGCCCGCCGCCCCGAGTCCCATGCGCATCATCTCCATCACCGCCGGCGCCGGCGGCATGTACTGCGGAAGCTGCATCCGCGACAACACGCTCGCGAAGTCGCTCCGGCAGCTCGGGCACGACGTGCTCCTGGTGCCCCTCTACACGCCGCCGCGCACCGACGAGCCGAGCGTCAGCGAGCACCGGGTCTTCTTCGGCGGCATCAGCGTCTATCTGGAGCAGTACTCCGGCCTCTTCCGCGGCACGCCCTGGCTGGTCGACCGCCTGTGGGAGGCGCCGTGGCTGCTGCGCGCGGTCTCGCAGCGCGGCGTGCAGACGCAGCCCGAGCAGTTGGGGGAGCTGACCGTCTCGGTGCTCGAGGGGCGGCACGGCCACCAGCGGAAGGAGTTCGACAAGCTCGTCCACTGGCTGCGCTCGGAGCCGAAGCCGGACGTCATCGACATCTCCAACTCGATGCTGATCTCGCTGGCGCCGGCGCTCAAGGAGGCGATCGGCTGCGGCATCTGTTGCACGCTGCAGGGCGAGAACGTCTTCCTGGACCACCTGGACGAGCCGTATCACTCCCGGGCGCTTGCGCTGATCAGGGAGCACGCGCAATCGGTGGACCGGTTCGTCGCCGTCAGCGACTACTACGCCGGCCACATGGCGCAGTACCTGCACATTCCCGGCGCGAAGCTGGACGTCGTGCCGCTCGGCATCAACGCGGACGGCTATCCGCGGGCGGCGCGGGACGCATCGCGACCGTTCACGATCGGCTACCTCGGCCGCATCGCGCCGGAGAAGGGCATCCACCTGCTCTGCGACGCGTACCACCGCCTGCGCGAGCAGGGCGAGCTGAAGGGTGGTAGCCGCCTGGAGCTGGCGGGCTATCTCGGGCCGGAGCACCGCGCGTACCTGGACGGCATGGTGCGTCAGGTGCGCGAATGGGGCCTCGAAGAGGAGATTCACTACCGCGGCGTGCTGGAGCTCGACGACAAGGTCGCTTTCCTGCAGCGCCTCGACGTGTTCGCGGTGCCGGCGACGTACGACGATCCGAAGGGGCTGTCCCTGGTCGAGGCGATGGCGTGCGGCGTGCCCGTGGTCGCGGCGCGGCGCGGCACCTACGTCGAGCTGCTCGAGCGCACCGGCGGGGGCGTGCTGATTCCCCCGGAAGACGGCGAGGTTCTGGTGGCCGAGCTGCGCCGACTGCACACTGACGAGGCGCGCCGCGGCGACTTGGGAACACGCGCCGCGGCGGCCGTGCGGGAGCACTACACCGCGGAGATCATGGCGCGCCGGGCGGCCGACGTCTATCGGCGCATCTGCCCGTCGCCGGCGGACGGTGTCTCCTCCGCCGCATCCGGCGCCGGGTAGATCTGCTGTCCCGAGAGCGCGCGGAGAAACTCGCCCGAGGTCACGAACTCCACGCCGCCGTAACTCCACTTCCGGAGCACTTCCCGATCCGACGTCACGAGATAGCGCGCCTTCCCGGCGTGGGCCGCCTCCACGAGGCGTCGATCCCCCGCGTCTTTCAGGGTCAGTTTCGTCAGGATGGGCGCTTCCACGAGGATCGACCTCGCCCGCAGTTCCGCCAGCAGGTTGTCGCGTTCTCGCGTTCCTCCCAGTCGCTCCAACCAGCGCGCTCCCACGACCCGCTCCGCCTCGCGCAGCGTCGCCTCCGACGCCACGTGCTCGAATGCTCCGGCGCGCCACTGCTCCAGAATGCGGTGGGCGGCGCCGCCGCGTCGCGCCAGCGCTCCCACAAGCAGATTCGTATCGATGATCGCCCGCAACGGCGCTTTGTCCCTGGATGACCGGGCGCGCATGAGGAGGCTACCTGCCTCTGCAGGGTCGCATCTCGCTACGCCAGATCCAGACGAGCGCGACCAGGATGCCGATCCCGAGCAGGCGCCGGGACCCGGCGACGAAGATCACCGCGCCGTTGGCGATCATGAAGAGGAAGACGGCACGCGCGGCCAGGCTCCAGGCGCGGGGACGCCCTTCGTAGTGGGTGGGGCGGAGCTGCCACCAGAGCCCTTCGCCGACCCAGATGGCCGTGAACGCGTAGTTCACCCACAGGCCGCCGCCCCAGTCGAGCCCGACGAGTGCATCGGTTCGCGCGGCCGTGTAGGCGTAGGCGGCTGCGTGGCTCCAATCGTGGTGGAAGGCGAAGGCGGTGGCGACGTGCGCGAGATAGACGAGCGCGCCCAGCAGCCAGACCGGGCGGGCCCATGACGCCCGGGGGCGTCGCGTCCTGCCGTACTCGCCGGCGGCGTAGAGGAAGAGCGCCGCCCAGATGGTGACGGCGACGGCGGGTGCGGCGGACGTCGGGGCTGGCACACCGGCACCGTACACCACATCGGCACTACGGTCGCAGGCGATACCGGTGCGGGCGCGCCCTTGCCACTCCTCCGCGGCGACCCCGCGGCCCCGCCGCGTACCAGTCGCAGGCGATACCGGTGCAGGCGCGCCGTTGCTACGGGACGGGACACGCCGGCGCCGTACACCACGCCGGAGCCACGGTGCCGCAATGATCCGACTCCCAGGGAGCACCCGCCTCATCGGCGTCCCGGATCGCTAGAATGTCCCGATGCAGCGCACGACCCGGAACCCTTGGCGGCAGGTGAGCGGCTGTCTCGTTTCGATTGCGCTGCTGTGCGTCGTCGGATCGGCGCCGAGCACGGCGGGAGCCAATGATGCGCCGGCGCTGAACGCGTTCCACCGGGCCGCCATCCTGGAGCGGGCGGCGCGCCTGCCGCGCCTGCGCAGCCTCCTGGTCTCGATCGGCGGCGAGCTGGTCGAGGAGCACTATTTCAACGGGGCGTCGGTCCGGCGCACCGCCAACCTCAAGTCGGCCTCGAAGACGATCATCGCGATCCTCGTCGGGATCGCCATCGACCGCGGCTACCTGAAGGGCGTCGAGCAGCCGATCGTCGACTTCTTCCCGGACGAGCTGGCGGCGGCGGACGCGGTCAGGCGGTCCATCACGATCGAGGACCTGCTGACCATGCGGTCGGGACTCGAGACGACGTCGAACCGCAACTACGGGCGCTGGGTGCAGAGCCGCCACTGGGTGCGGCACGCCCTGAGCCGGCCGCTGGTCGGTCGACCGGGCGGGCGGATGATCTACAGCACGGGCAGCACACACCTGCTGTCGGCGATACTGACGCGGGTGTCCGGCATGAGCACGCTCGAGTTCGGGCGGCGATACCTGGCGCGGCCGCTCGGCATCACGCTGCCCGCCTGGACCCGCGATCCGCAGGGCGTCTACATGGGGGGCAACGAGATGGCGTTGACGCCGCGGGCGATGCTCGCCGTCGGCAACCTCTTTCGGCGCGGCGGCACGAGCGGCGGCCGGCAGGTGATCTCGCGCGAATGGATCCGCGAGTCGACCATCCCGCGCACGCGGTCGCGGTTCAGCGGCCGGCGATACGGGTACGGCTGGTGGATGCGCACCCTGGCCGGGCATCCGACGTACTACGCCTGGGGCTACGGGGGACAGTTCATCTTCGTGGTCCCCGACCTCGAGACCGTGATCGTCGTGACGTCGTCGCCGAATCCCGGCGCAGGCCGGCGGAATCACCGGCGCGAGCTGGACGACCTGATCGACTGCAACCTGGCGCCGGCCATCCGGCGGGCGCTGGCGGAAGCGGCGTGACGAGCGAGAGAATCCGGGTCCGGGCGCCCGGCACGCAAGCCCGGCTTGCGTGCCGGGCGCCCGGGGAGGAGGCAGCGCATGACCAGGGCGAACGCACGGACGGTGCTCGGGAGCGTTCTGGTCACGCTCCTAGTGGTCGGTTTCGGCGGCCCGGCCGCGCTCGGCCACCCATTGTGCAGTAATGCGCACGAAACTGGTAGCCTCATGGTCGGCTTCGGCGGCCCGGCCGGGCGGATTTCGACGACCTGGCCGCGGCGGCGGCCGAACGGAACCGCTGGGAGTGCATGCTGACGATCTCGCCGCTGCCGATCCCGAACGGGACTGCCTCGCCGGTGAACCCGATCGCGACCTTCTGAAAGCGCGAACCACGACGACTACCGAAACGAGGACGACATGACGAAACCGACCAGCCTGCTCGCGGCCGTATTCGTGGCCTTGACGATGGCGTGCGGCGGGGCGCCGGAAGCGCCGCCGGAAGAAGTGGATGCCGGCCCGGTCGGGGAGCCGGCCGGCGAGGGATCCATCCTCCGGATCGACAGACGGCTCGATTCCCTGATACCCCCCGGCGTCACCATCGAGAAGGTGGCCGAGGGCTACACGTTTACGGAGGGACCGGTCTGGATCCGCGGCGAGCAGCGGCTCCTGTTCTCGGACGTGCGGGCCAACGCCATCCACCAGTGGACCGCGGCCGACGGCGCCAGTCCGTTCATCGATCCGGTCTTCGAGGGCGATCGCGAAGGGCTCCGATCGATCGCGTCGAACGGCCTGACCTTCGACGCCGAGGGCCGCCTGATCATCTGCGAGCACGGCAACCGCCGCATCTCGCGGGTCGAGGAGGACGGCAGCCGCACGGTGCTGGTCGACAGCTTCGAGGGCGGCCGACTGAACAGTCCCAACGACGCGGTCTTCGGCTCGGACGGGTCGCTCTACTTCACGGATCCGCCGTACGGCCTGGAGGGGCTGGAGGACTCGCCGCTGCGCGAACTGGACTTCAACGGCATCTACCGCCTGCGGCCGGACGGCGAGCTGCAGTTGCTGGTGCGCGACCAGACGCGTCCGAACGGCATCGCGCTCTCGCCCGACGAGGCGACCCTCTACGTCGCCAACTCCGACGAGAACCAGAAGGTGTGGATGGCGTACGACCTGGACGAGGACGGCGCGTCGAACGGGCGGGTCTTCTACGACGTCAACGATCAGACCGCGGCCGGGGCCGCCGACGGCATGAAGGTCGACCTGCGCGGGAACGTCTTCGCCACCGGACCGGGCGGCGTCTGGGTGTTCGGGCCGGACGGCGTCCACCTCGGGACGATCCTGATGCCGGAGGTGACCGCCAACATCGCCTGGGGCGGCGACGGGCGCACGCTGTACATGACGGCGAGCACCGGCGTCTACCGGGTGGAGCTCGCCACCGCGGGCATGATTCCGGGCAACCCGGTCGTGGTCATGGAGACCACGATGGGCGGCGTCACGCTGGAGCTGTTCGCGGATCAGGCGCCGATCTCGGTCAGCAACTTCCTGCAGTACGCCTACGCCGGCTTCTACGAGGACACCATCTTCCACCGGGTGATCGAGAACTTCATGATCCAGGGCGGCGGCATGGGGACCAACCTGATTCCGAAGATCACCCGCGAAGCGATCACCAACGAGGCGACCAACGGTCTCGGCAACCGCCGGGGCACGATCGCGATGGCGCGCACGGCCGCCGTGCACAGCGCAACGTCGCAGTTCTTCATCAACCACGCGAACAACGGGGGCCGCGGCCTCGACCACCGCAGCACGGCCCCGGACGAGTACGGGTACGCCGTCTTCGGCCAGGTGACGGACGGGATGGACGTGGTCGACGCCATCGCCGGGGTGCAGACGACCGCGCAGGGTGCGCACGGCAACGTGCCGGTGACGCCGGTCGTGATCAACGCGATGACGGTGCAGCCGTAGTAGGGCGGCGTCCATTCGTCGTCCGCCGGGAAACGTACAGGCCGGCGGCGCCGCGCCGCCGGCCTTTCCTTGAGGACGATGCGGCAGTTCAACACGGCCGGGCCCGTGGCGGCGGCGGATCACTACCTGATCCCGCCGCTGTCGCGGCTGGATCTCGACGAGCTGCTCCGCCTCGTGCGGGACAGGAAGTACTTCGTGCTGCACGCGCCGCGGCAGACAGGCAAGACGTCCGCGCTGCTGGCCTTGCGCGACCTGCTGAACGGGCGCGGCCCCGCCCCGGGCGCTCGCCGGAACGGGGCCCCGGTCACCGTCTGGGGCATGTGACTCCCGTCAGGGCCAGAGCTCTCCGGCGGAGAAGCGGCGCGCAGGCCAGATCCCGATCCCGTCGGCGGAGCGGAAGCAGCGGGGGCCGGTGTAGACGAGCAGCCGCCGCACTAGGCGCGGCAGCCCGTCGATCGCGCAGGCCGCTTCTCGGCAGCGGCCGGGCCGACCTGTTCTGGTTCCATGGTTCGTCGCTTCGGCTGGTGGGGAACAGTGTTACCTGGAGGCGTTGTTCGTGACCGCGGATCGGACCGTGTCGGCACGCAAGCGATCGCAACGGGAAACGGCTGAGGAGGAAGCGGCGTGAACGTGTTCGATGCGGCCGGTCTCAAGCCGCACCATCCACTCGGTAGCCGAATCACTCGGATCGGCGTCTCGAACTACCGAAGCGTAGGGCGGAATCAGCGCGTCAGTCTGGCGGCGATGACTGTCCTTGCGGGTCCCAACGGTTCGGCAAGAGCAACGTGGTCGATGTGCTCAGCTTCGTGCGCGATGCGATGCACATGGGCCTTTCGGGTGCGATTACGGATCGGGGCGGCATCGACGCGGTGCAGCGTTGGAGTGCAGGACGTCCGTACAACGTTTCGATCATGCTCGACGTCGTGTTGGGATCCGGTCCGGGCTCCTGTATGTTCGAAATCACGGGTGATCGGAGGGAAGAGTTCCGAGTCAAGTCGGAGGCGGCGCGATTGTCCACGGATCGGGGTGAAGCGAGCTTCACCGTCGAACGGGGTACCTGGAACGGACCGGACGGGCTCGAACCGAAGATCAGCGACACCAGCCTCGCGCTGCCGGCCGTGGCCGGCGACGAACGCTTCGGCCGTCTGTTCGATCTGATTTCCGGTCTGGCGATCTACTCGATCTATCCGGACACCCTGAGGCGGCCCCAGACGTACAATCCCGACAAGCCGATGCACAGACACGGCGACAACTGGGTTTCGATTCTGCGCGATCAGGAACCGTCGACCTGGAAGCCGGAAGTCGTGGCGGGGCTCGGCCGGCTCACCGGAGACGTCAACGACGTCAAGGTGAGCAAGGCCGCGAGCTATCTCGTGGCCCAGTTCAGGCACGGGGCGAACGGCCAGGGCAAGTGGTTCGATGCGGCGCAGGAGTCCGACGGCACGCTCCGCGTCGCCGGTATCCTGACCGTCCTGCTCCAGGAGCCGCCGTTGCCGCTCGTCGGCGTCGAAGAGCCCGAATTGACGGTTCATCCCGGAGCCCTTCCGCTGTTGATGGACTACCTGCGGCAGGCCAGCGACCGGAGCCAGGTGCTGCTTACGACCCACAGCCCTGAACTGTTGAATCTCGTGGAAGCGGACGAAGTCCGGGTGGTCGTGCGCTCGACGAGCGGCACACATATCTGCGGCATGGCTGAAGATCAACGCGACGCGGTGGCGAAAGGTCTTCTCAGGCTGGGCGAATTGATGACTGCCGAAGGGCGGCGCCACCAGAATCTCGGGTTCCGCGCGTGACGAGCCAATCGGGAAAGACATACGTCCTGGTGGAAGGACAGGGAGATCCGCGTCATCGGCAGTTGGTCGAGCGTCGGCGTCTGCGCGGCTTGACGGCGCTCGGGAGCATCGGACAGCATTCCGAACCGCCATGCGCCGCTTCTCGTCCTACGGACCGGTCGACACCGAGGTTCATTTCTACGCCCCGCGGGCGAAGCTGGTCGACAGCGCCCTCGCCGCCGTCGTCGGCGAGAACCCCGCGCAGGGCGGGGGATACCTCACCGTCTGGGCGCCCCGGCAGAGCGGCAAGTCGTGGATCGTCGGACAGGTGGTGCGCCGGCTGCGCGGCGACACGGAGCACCACGGGTTCGACGTCGTGGCCACGAGCGTCGAGCACCTGCGGACCGAGCCGGACGCGGGCGTGGCGGCGGGCGCCGTTGCGGCGGAGATCGCCGGCGTTCTGGGCCTCGACCTTCCGCCGATTCGCTCGCCGCGGGAGTTCGAGGTCGTCTTCAGGCGCGAGCGTCTCGCGAAACCGCTCATTCTGGTTCTCGACGAATTCGACGCGCTTCCGGAGGAAGTCATCGGCGCCATCGTGGGCGTGTTCCGGAAGATCCACGGTCACAGACGACTGCAGGCGGATCGATCGACGGACGGGAAGGACTTCCTGCTGCACGGCGTGGCCCTCATCGGCGTGCGGAGCACCCTCGGCATCGGCAGTCCGACCGGCACGCCGTTCAACGTGCAACGCAGCGTGCACGTCCCCAATCTGACGCCGGACGAAGTGCGGGACATGTTCGCCAGGTACGAGCGGGAGAGCGGACAGACCGTGGAGCCGGCCGTCGTCCGGCAGGTATACCGGGAAACCGAAGGGCAACCGGGCCTGACGTCGTGGCTCGGCGAGCTGCTGACGGAAACCCACAACAGACATGGCCCGTCCATCACGACAGGTGATTTCGAAGCTGCCTATGCGGACGCCGTCGACGCGCTGCCGAACGCGAACGTCCAGAACCTGATCTCGAAGGTGCAGCAGGCGCCGTACCGCGACCTGGTGCTCGATCTGTTCCAGACCGGGAGAAACGGCCGTTCCGCTTCGATGCGCCCCACTTCAACTTTCTGTACCTGAACGGCGTCGTCGACCGTGAGCTGGCGGAAGACAACCGTCAATACGTCAAGTTCTCCTGTCCCTTCGTCCAGAAGCGGCTGTTCAACTACTTCTCGTCGACGCTCGCGGGAGACGCGGGCGAGCTGTTCGATCCCTTCGACGATCTGTCCGACACGATTACCCCCACCGGACTCGACGTCGAACGGCTCGTCCGGCGGTACCAGCGGTACTTGCGCACGAACCGCGACTGGCTGCTCGAGGACGCGCCGCGCCGCCGTGATCTGCGCGTGTTCGAGGCCGTCCATCATTTCATCCTGTACTCCTTCCTGGATCGTTTCCTGCAACCCCGGGGAGGGCGCGTCTTCCCGGAGTTTCCCACCGGCAACGGCAAGATCGACCTGGTGATCCGCTACTCGGGAAAGATATACGGTATCGAGTTGAAGAGCTTCACGGATACCTTCGGTTACCGGCAGGCGCTCGAGCAGGCGGCGCGCTACGCCCGGCAACTCCGACTGCACGAGCTGACGCTGGTGTTCTTCGTCGACGCGGTGGACGACGCCAACCGCCGCACGTACGAGGCCGTCCACATCGATGCCGAGACGGGCGTAGCCGTCACTCCCATCCTCGTCGAGACCGCCTGAACGCCAAGCCATTTCTACGTGTGAGGACGTTGACGGTCGCCGAACACGTCCCGTAGTCGATGGAGCATGCCGATCGAGTCCGAGCCGGGGATTCCGGCTCAACGCGAGGTCCGTGTACTCGCAAAGCAGCCATCCGTTCTTTCAGGGGCAGCGCCTGAAACCAGCGCGCCTTGGCCTCGGGCGTTTCTTCGCGTCGGTCGTGGGAGACGGCGGCCACCGAATGACCACCGCCGGCGCCGGCGACCGAGCAGTCTCAGGATGAACGCGACCCGGTGAGCCAGCCCACGAGCCGGGACCAGAAGCCCTGCCGGCGCGCGGCCACGAGGCCCGTTTCGGTTGGCACGTCGACGACCTCGCCGGAGAGGGTCGGGATGTCTTCGTCGGTGGTGTCCGACCCGGCGGAAGGCGCCTCCGGGAGCGAGGTCCGGACGAGCGGCGGTCCGCCCAGGCGCACGGTGACCATCACCTCGCCGGGAGCGGGTGCGCTCGCCGCGGGGAGGCCGGGCGCGGCGTCGGCGCGGAGAGCGTCGAGTGCGGCAACCAGCGCACTCTCGGCCGCCTCGAAGATCGCCGGGACGCCCCGGCCGCCCGCCAGGGCCTGGGGGACGTCGCGGAACGAAATCGCCCAGTCGGACGTCCCGTGCTCGATTCGACAGGGATAGCTCGCGATGCGTGCAGACTGCATAAGTTTCATGCCAGGAACCGGTTCGGACGATGGGCCAGGGACGACGGCTGCCGCCCACCACGTGGACGGCAGTCATGGTAGCCCGTTTGCCGCGAGAAGGCGAGCGTTCGCCTGCGCCGTTGCGGCCGGGGAGCCTGCGCCGCTGGCGGCGTGCCGCCTACCGGAGCTTCCGGAAGAAGTTGCGGATGTCGTCGGTCAGCAGCTCCGGCTCCTCGAGCGCCGCGAAGTGCCCGCCGCGCGGCATCTCCGTCCAGTGCGTCACGTTGAAGGCCGCCTCGGCCCACGCCCGCGGCGGGATGAACAGCTCCTTCGGGAAGATGGCGCAGCCGACCGGCGTCTCGATGTAGCCCGGCTGGCTGGTCGCGCGACGCGACTCGTAGTAGATGCGGGTCGACGACGTGATCGTCTGGGTGGCCCAGTAGATGGTGATGTTCGTCAGCAGCTCGTCCTTCGTGAACTGACTCTCGACGTCGCCGTCGCAGTCGCACCAGGTGCGGAACTTCTCGACGATCCAGGCGGCCAGCCCGGCCGGCGAGTCGTTGAGGCCGTAGCCGAGGGTCTGCGGCTTCGTGCCCTGGATGTTGCTGTAGCCGCGCTCGTCCGCGAAGAACGCCTGGCGCTCCCGGCTGCGCGCCAGCTCCTCGGGGGGGACGCCGGCGGTCGGGTCGTCCACGCCGGCCGGCGGGCCCGCAGTCACCATGTTCAGATGCACCCCGACGACGCGGTCCGGATGCTGCACCGCCTGCCAGCGGCTGATGATGCTGCCCCAGTCGCCGCCCTGCGCGCCGTAGCGGTCGTAGCCGAGCCGCTCCATCAGCTTGCCGATGATCCCGGCCATCCGCTCCGGGTCGTAGCCGCGGCCGGCCGGCTTGTCGGAGAAGCCGTAGCCGGGAATCGAGGGCGCGACGACGTGGAACGCGTCCGCCGCGTCGCCGCCGTAGGTGGGCGGATCGACCAGCAGCGGGATGATCTTGTAGAACTCCATGATCGATCCCGGCCAGCCGTGGGTGATGACCAGCGGCAGGGCGTTCTCGTGGGGCGACCGCTGGTGGACGAAGTGGACGTCCAGCCCGTCGATGTTCGTCTTGAAGTGGTCGAAGCCGTTCAGCACCCATTCCTGGTACCGCCAGTCGAACCCGTCCCGCCAGTAGGCGAGCAGCTCCTCCAGGTACTCGCGGTTGGTGCCGTAGTCCCACGCCGTGCCGGGCAGCTCGTCCGGCAGCCGCGTCCGGGCCAGGCGGTCCTGCAGGTCGGCCAGCACCTCGTCGGGCACGTCGATCGTGAACGGGCGGATCGCCTCGGGGACCGCGGCCGCGGTCTCCTCCTGCCCCGGCGCCGGGGCGGCGGACGCGGGTTCGGTCGAGGCGGGCGGGCCGGCGGCGAGCGCGAAGACGGCCACCGGCATCAGCGGCGCGGCGCGGCGGGCGGCGGCGATTCGGAGCATGGTCATGAGCACACCTCTCGTTCAGGGCGGCCCCTATAATGCCACGACTGAACAGGAGGGACCGACCGATGCTGAAGACATGGCTCACCCGCGCGCTCGTCCTCGGCTGGATTCCGACGCTCTTCGTCGCCGGCGGCGCCCGCTGGCTCGACGAGCCGGCCGCCGCGGCCCGGGAGCGGACGCCGATCAAGGTGACCCGCATCTACACCGGCGAGGACGGCCGGACCCACGCCGAAGAGTACGACGTCCCGCTCACCACCTCGCGCGGCGCCACCGAGCTGTCCGACCCGGTCGCGGTGACCAGCGTCCAGTTCCGGCGCACGTCGCCCGAGTACTTCATCGACTGGCACACCGCCCCGCGCCGGCAGTACGTCATCACGCTGGCGGGGGAGAGCGAGGTCGAGTTCGGCGACGGGACGAAGGTCCGCCTGTACCCCGGCCACATCCTGCTCGCGGAGGACACCACCGGTCAGGGGCACATCTCGCGGGCCGTCGGCGACGAGGACAGGATCTCGATCTTCCTGCCGCTCGCGGAGCAGTAGACTGCAGGTCACGGTACACGCGAACCATGACGAGGAGCCGTACGATGCCGATGCAGTCTCGCGAATCACGACACGTTCTCGGAATCGCATTCGCCGTGACGGCGCTCCTGTCGGCGCCGGCCATCGTGAGCGCGCAGTCTGCCGCCGGGTTCGTCCCGGTGACGGACGCCATGCTCCAGGACCCGGCCCCCGGGGACTGGCTGACGTGGCGCCGGACGCTGGACGGCTGGGGCTACAGCCCGCTGGACGAGATCGACCGCGACAACGTGCACCGGCTGCGGATGGTCTGGTCGCGGGGGCTCGCGCCGGGCCGGCAGGAGGGCACGCCGCTCGCCTACCGCGGCGTCCTCTACATGCCGCAGTCGAGCGACGTCATCGAGGCCATCGACGCGGTGACCGGGGACCTGATCTGGCAGCACCGGCGCGACCTGCCGGACGACGTCTACGACTTCGTCGGCGGCAACGCCCGCAACAACCGGAACATCTCCATCTACGACCGGTTCATCGTCAACACGAGCGACGACGACTACATCTTCGGGCTCGACGCCACGACCGGGGAGATCGCCTGGGAGACGCGGATCTTCGACTACCAGGTGATCCCGGCGGGGCACAGCTCGGGGCCCATCATCGCGGACGGGAAGGCGATCTCGGGGCGGAGCTGCCGGCCGCGGGGCGGTCCGGAATCGTGCGTGATCGTGGCCCACGACGCCCTCACCGGCGAGGAGCTGTGGCGGCGGCGCACGGTGCCGGCGCCGGGCGAGCCGGGCGACGAGACCTGGGGCGGCGTGCCGTTCGAGGAGCGGATCCACGTCGGCACCTGGATACCCGGCAGCTACGACCCGGAGCTCCGGTTGTTCTACCAGGGCACCTCGGTGACGTCGCCGGCCCCGAAGTTCATGCTCGGCGGCGTCGACAACACGCACCTCTACCACAACTCCACGCTGGCCCTCGACGTCGATACCGGGGAGATCCGCTGGTACTACCAGCACCTCAACGACCACTGGGACCTCGACCATCCCTTCGAGCGCATCCTCGTCGACACGGCGGTGGCGCCGGACCCGTCCGAGGTGAGCTGGATCAACCCGCGCCTCCGGCCGGGGGAGGTCCGCAAGGTGCTGACCGGCATCCCGGGGAAGACCGGCGTGGTCTACACGCTCGACCGCGAGACCGGCGAATTCCTGTGGGCCACCCCGACCGTCGCGCAGAACGTCATCAGCAGCATCGACGGCGCGACCGGGACGGTGACCGAGAACGCGGAGGTGGTCTTCAACGCGCTGGGGCAGGAGGTCTTCGCCTGTCCGACCTGGAACGGCGGCAAGGACTGGGAGGCGGGCGCCTACAGCCCGCTCACCAACACGATGTACATGCCGCTGCGCAACACGTGCGCCCGCATGCTGGCGACGCGGACGTTCAACGACGACACCCCGGCCGCCCCGACGGAGAGTCGCTCCACCACCTACGCCATCGCCTACCGCCACCAGTTGGCGCCGGGCAACGACAACGCGGGCACGGTGCGCGCGATATCCGCGGAGACCGGCGAGACGGTCTGGCTGCACGAGCAGCGCGCGGCCACCCTGTCGCTCGTGGCGACCGGCGGCGGCCTGGTATTCGGCGGCGACGTCAACGGGCGGTTCCGCGCCTTCGACCAGGAGACCGGGGAGGTGCTGTGGGAGATCAACCTCGGCTCGCCGGTCAGCGGGTTTCCGATCAGCTACGCCGTCGACGGGAAGCAGTACCTGGCGGTGGGCACCGGCACCGGGGGAACCTCGTCGCACTTCAGCCGGCTGACGCCCGAGCTGCGCCCCAGCGCCGGCAACAACCTCTTCGTGTTCGCCCTGCCCTGACAACCGATAGCAGTCCGCCAACGTCCAAGGGGTGTGCGGTTTAGCCCGCATTATTCGTGGCGGCCCCGCCTCGGTCTCCGGCAGGAGCTGCCGGGTCCGATTCGGTCGCCGACAGCGGGTGATCGACGGTTGGACAGCACCTCGAACGCCGCGGACGGCGGGTGAGGGTGTGGTCAAGCGGCGGACCGGCGTGATGATGGGCGCGGCAAGGGGCGGGCGACGACAATTCCCCCCGTCGGGCGGTTGGCAGCCTTACGGGGCGGCAGCGCTGCGACGGACGGCGCGCGGCTATCCGGGGCGGGCCCCGAGCGCGACGGCGATGTGCCGCCAGGCCGCCAGGTCCGGCGTCGCGCGCGGCAGGCGCAGCACGATGCGACGGACGGAGCGGACCACCTGCACGCCCGGTTTCAGCAGCCGGTCGCGCAGCCGCGTCACCTGTGCACGGGCGCATGCGGTGTCGGCGGCCCGCAGCCGCAACTCCTGCATCAGCACGCAGGCGGCAGCCGTCAGCAGGACGCGCAACTGGTTCGGTGCGAAGCGGTGGCAACTCGTGCGGTCGAGTTGCAGGGCCTTCAGTTCCTGGATCCGGTTCTCGGCGTCACCGCGGGCGCAGTAGATAGACCTTCTCGTAGAGGAATCGCGGCGTCGGCCGCATGTTCGTCACGACGAAGCGCGGATTGTCCCGCGGCTCGCGGTCTCCGAGGCGGATGACTTCGGCCTTGATGATGACCCGCCGCGCGTGGTTCCACTTGCCGGCCTGGTACTCGTCGGTGTCGGTGTAGTCCTGTCCGGCGCCCGCTTGTCGAACAGACACCGCGCGAACGCCTTGCCCAGGCCGTAGACGCGCTCGGCCGCCTTGAGCAGGACCGCCCCGCCGTCGGAGCTGGCCTGCTCCTGGTTGAACTCGGCGACCAGCGGCTTGTCGAACAGATCCGGGAACAGGACAGTCTGTGGTACAGTGTCGGTCGTCACGCAGGGGCCTCCGTGGTGGTGAAACGTCTGTCAACGCCGCCGTGGCTGCTGCGCACGTTGGTCGGCGGAGCTCTCTCCGACGACGAGGTTCTGCGCGAGTTGCTGGCGCTGAACGGCGGCGAGAGGTGAGCAATTACCCGGCTTCCGCGATGCCCGCTCGCGCCTGGGGCATCATCGTGCGGCGCAGAATCAGTCTGGCTCAGGAAATGAACCATGCCCGAATTCACCTTTGATCAGCTTCACCGAGCCGTCGCCGGCGATGCGGTGGCGTTGCGGTCCCGCCTGAAGCTGCAACCCGCCGGTGGCGAAGGGGACAAGGTCTTCCCGCCATCGTACGCCGTCGACGGTCGCGCCGAGCACAAGTACGCTGTGGAAGAGCGGCAGATAGGCGACAGCGGCAAGGTCTCCGTCACGGTTCTGCTGGATTCGGTGGCGTCGCAGGCGAATCGGGCCGAGCTGGCTCTGCTCGAAGGGTGGGAACGCGGCGATCTGGCCTTCCCGGTTCCGTATGTCGATTTCACCGACACGGACGTCACGGACTACGACAAGCTCACCGTGCTGGAAGCGCCGCATCGGCTGGCGGACGCCATTTTTCGCGACAGTTTGCTGGGCGGCACGCTGTTTCGCCTGTCGGATGTCGGGCGCGCCATCACCGATGCCGCGCCGCGCAACGCCACCGCGCTGTTCCGCTACTCGCCCACCGCGCTGCTGTTCGGCATGTGGGATTCCACCGGGCCGAAGGGCGGCCTGGGGTCGAAGTTCCAGCGCGCCTACGTATCGGAGATCGTCGGCTTCGACGCGGTGATCGGCAAGAAAGTAGGCAGCCGCATCGACCCGTTGCAGATCGAGAAGGTCGCCCCCGACGACAAAGTATTCAACAGCACCGACCCTGGCGAGGTGTGGACGACCGATCCCAATCGGGCCGAGAAGGACGGGAAGGGCGCTCCGATTCCCGCCTCACGGGGCAGCGCCAGCGGCGAAGCAGGGCAACCCTCCAAGATTAACCATGGCAATGTCGCTCCTTCGATAGACGCCCTGGCTGGCGGCGTCACCCTGTCGAACGCTCTGCAGACCACGGTGATCTCGTTCGCGGCCTTGCGGCGGCTCCGCTTCAAGGGTGTCGGCCGCGAGGCCGAGACCGCCGCCCGCACGGCGGTTGCGGCGTTGGGCGTCGCCGCCATCGCGCACCAATACGAAATGGACTTCGACCTGCGCTCCAGGTGCCTGCTGCTTCCGACGCAACCCCCGCGTCTCGAACTGCTGAAACGCGACGGTTCGGGCGGCGCAGCCGTCGATATCGACCGAGACGGTGCCGCCCGGATGCTGGCGCGCGCCGCAGACCACGCGAAGCAGTCGGGCATCGCCTGGGAAACGGACGACGTTCGTCTCGTGCCGGCGCCGAAGCTGATCGAGTTGATCCGGTGCAGCCGCAAGGTGGCGCTCCGCGAGCAGCCGGCAAACTGACTTGACCAAGTCATGCCGAACGGGGAAGCCGGTTCCGGCCCGGGGTCGCCAGAGGGCGCATGCAGCCCGCTGCATCGCGATCGAGGTGAACTTCCTCACCGGGCGGTACGTGGCGACGTCCTTCAACGACCGTCGACATTCGGAGTGGCCTCCGCATCCGGCGCGCCTGTTCTCGGCGCTGGTGACGGCGTGGGCGGACGCCGACGAGCCGGACGGGACGGAACGGAAGGCGCTGGAGTGGCTGGAAGCCCAGGCGCCGCCAATGATCGCCGCCTGCGAGGCCGTGGCCCGCAAAGCAGTGTCGCATTTCGTGCCGGTGAACGATGCGGCCGTCGTCAGCCGCTCTCTGCAACGACGAAGGGCTGACGACATCGACAAGCTGGCTGGTGAGCTGCACGCAACACCCGTTGCGTCGAACGGCGAAGTCACACGAAGCGTGACGCGGTTGCAGCAGAAGATCGAGAAGGCGCGTGATGTGGACGCCCAAGTGAGCCGACCCGGAACGACGACATCGGACTCGGCCCTGCAGATGCTGCCCGACCGGCGGGGCAGGCAGGAGCGGTTCTTCCCGTCCGTGACGCCCGCGGAGCCCCGCGTCACCTACATCTGGAAGGACCGTCCTTCCGATCTGCTGACTGACACCATAGGACCGCCTGCTCGAGCGGGTGACCCGGCTGGGACACTCGTCGTCCCTGGTGTCCTGCCGGATGATTCAGGATCCGCCAAAGGCCAACTACGTGCCCGCCGAGGCTGGCGAGAGCCTGCGCAACATCCGGCGTGGACAGATCGTCGAGCTGGAACGACAGCACGCTCTCCACGGCGGTACGAAGCCCCGCGCTCTCCCATGCACGGACGTACGCTACGGGGCGTACGACACGTCTTCGGAGCAACCACCGCAGGAGCCGAACACGGCCGGCGACTGGATTGTGTTCGAGTTCGGTGCGCGCACGCGCGTGTTCCCCGCGTCGCGTTGCGTCGAGCTGGCGACGGCGCTGCGGGCGGCCTTTCTGCACCACGCCGAGGATCCGGTCCCCGAAGCGCTCAGCGGCCACGCTGCGGGCGGGCGGCCGGCGTCCGCACCGCACGTCGCATTCCTTCCCCTTCCTTACGTCGGCTTCGAGCATGCCGACGGGCGACTGCTCGGCATCGCCATCTCCGTGCCGAGAACGCTCGACGGGCGCGCGCGTCGGGCGTCGTACCGCGCGGTCGGAAACTGGGAAGAGGCAACGGCCGGACCTCCGAGACTCACCCTGGGCGCTGGCGTCGTCGAACTGTCCCGGTTGCGAGGCCCGGCGGCCCTGACTTCTCTGCGTCCCAACGTCTGGCATCGACCTGCGCACCGCTGGGTATCCGTCACGCCGATCGCATTGCCGAGACACCCGGGACGGCTGGCCCGAGGCACCGCGGCGGCCCGCGCCCGGGCTTGGACACAAGCGGAAGCCGCAGTGCGATCGACCTGTGCCCATGTAGGGCTGCCGGAACCAACGGAAGTTCAGGTTTCACTGCATCCATTCATCACTGGCGCTCGTCCGGCGGCGCACTTTCCGGCGTTCCGTCAGCACGGGCGTGCCGGCCGGCCGATCCGACGCCAGCTCGTACATGCAACGGTGACGTTCGAGCGTCCCGTGGCCGGACCATTGCTGCTTGGGGCAGGGCGGTTTCTGGGGCTGGGTTTGATGCGTCCGGCGCAACGCGTGGAAGATCGCGGTCCCGACGAGGACAGCGGTCGTGCATGAACCGGATTCGAATCGTCCCGCGGCCATCTCGGGCGCGAGCGTCGGCGTCGGAACCGATGCGATACCGACGTTGACGCCCGACGACTTTACCGTCTTCTTCCGGGACGTGCACGGCCACGCTCCGTTCCCCTGGCAGCAACGTCTGACGACGCAAGTGCTCGAAAAGATGCAGTGGCCGAAGATCATCGATCTGCCGACCGGCACGGGTAAGACGGCCGTGCTCGACACGGCGGTTTTCACCCTCGCTGCACAGCCGGCGGTCTTCCCCCGCCGGATCGTGTTCGTCATCGACCGCCGAATCGTGGTGGATCAGGTGTGCGAGCGGGCGGAGCGCATCCGGGATCAGATCGAGTCCGGTAAGACGGCGCTGCTTCGTCGGATGCGAGATGGTCTGAAAGTCTTGAGTGATGGTGGGGAAACGCTGGGCGTTGCCGCGCTGCGCGGTGGCATCCCCATCGACCATGAATGGACCCACCGCCCGGACCGACCGTGGGTGATGGTTTCCACCGTGGACCAGTTCGGCTCCCGCCTGTTGTTCCGGGGCTACGGCGTAACGCCTGGTATGCGGCCGATTCACGCCGGCCTCGCCGGCAACGACTGCCTGGTGATCCTGGACGAGGTACATCTGAGCGCGCCCTTCGCCGAGACGCTGACCCGGGTGGCGGCGCTGCCGCACGGCCCGTTGCCGAGGCGCTTCGCGGTGGTGGAGATGTCGGCGACCCCCCATGACGCGGATGTCGAGCCCTTCAGGCTGGTCCCCGCCGCCGATCTGGACGGGTGCGAAGAACTGCGCCGGCGGGTGCATGCCGCCAAGCAGGCCGAACTGGTTTCGGTGCGAAACCGTGACGCCTTGCCGGCGGCCATCGCGAAGATCGTCAAGAAGCTCGGCAAGCCACGGCCCGGCGACCTCTTCGGCGGCATCCGCAGTGTCGGCGTCGTCGTGAATCGGGTGCGAACCGCCCGCGAGACATGGCGGAAGCTGGAGGAAGAGGGCGTCGCCGCCTGTCTCGTCACGGGTCGCATGCGCCCACTCGACCGAATCGACGCATTGGAGCGAATCGCCCCTCTTGTCGATCCCGACCGCGACGACGGAAGCGGCGAATCGACCGCCGTGGTGGCGACGCAGGCCATCGAAGTGGGCGCCGACTTCAGCTTCGACGCGCTCATCACCGAGTGTGCGCCGGTGGACAGCCTCCGGCAACGGTTCGGCCGCCTCGACCGCCGGGGTGCCGGCGTCAACCGGACCGGCGCCGCCGCCCGAGCGTGGATTCTCGGCGTCAAGTCGGACATCGCCTCCAAGAAGCCGGATCCCATCTACGGCGACGCCGTCAAGACGACCTGGAAAGAACTCGAACACCGAGCGGGGGATGCCGGTCAGCACGAGATCGCCATCGGTCCGCTGGCTCTGCGGGATTTTCCCACCGCGGCGGTCCCCCCCAGACGGCAAGCGCCGCTGCTGCTGCCGACGCACATGGACGCCTGGGTGCAGACCAGCCCGGAACCCATCGTGCAGCCTGATCCGGAGTGGTTTCTCCGCGGCATCGACCGGGACCGGACCGCGACTCCCGACGTCGCGATCGTGTGGCGCCTCGACCGGTCGGAGGAGACGCTACGGCTGGTGCCGCCCCGTCAGGCCGAATTCCTTCAGATCCCCATCGACGCCGCCAAGTCGTGGCTGGCCGGCTCATCGGAAGTGGACGTCGCCGACGTCGCTGGGGCTGGCGCCGACGGCAGCCCCGACAGGAAAGAGGTTTCCTCCGTTGACGACGGACTTGCTGCCGACTGTCTGCGCTGGCGAGGATTCGACAAGAAGCCCGAACCCGTCGGCGCAGACGACGTTCAACCCGGCGACGTACTCATCGTCGCTGCGAGTCGTGGCGGTCTGAACGCCGGAACCTGGGATCCCTCATCGATCGACCCGATCCCGGACCTGGGCGACGCTGCGCAGATCGCCCATGGCCGCAGGGCGACCCTGCGCCTTGATCCGCGTCTGCCCGGGATAGCGTCTCCGCCCTTGCCGCGCGAGGAAGCCGAGGCGGACGTACCGAACCGGGAGCGAATCTCCCAGTGGCTGAAACTGCAGGCGACCGGAGAGGGTGGGCAGCCCGCATGGCTCGTCGAGGTCCTCAAGCGGTTCGACGGTCGCTTCGACCATACCGTGGTGGGCATTGACGACGAGAAGGCCAGCTCCGCCTACTACATCCTCACCGAACGGCACGCCGGTACGCAGAAGGCCATTGTGGACGTGGCCACTATGGACGGCTCCGACGAAGCCTGCTCTCTCACCGGCGCGGGAGTCACGCTTCGCCGCCACCTCGACGGCGTGGCCGACCGAGCCCAGCGCTTCGCCGAGCGGCTGGGCTTGCCGCCGGAGATGGCGCAGGATCTGCACTTGGCGGGCCGCCTGCACGACCTCGGCAAGGTGGATCGGCGCTTCCAGGCGCAACTGGTCGGCGGCGACGAGGTGGCGCTGGAAATGCTCGACGAGCCGCTCGCCAAATCGCCGCCGGGGGCGCTGAGGGTTCGGCGATACCCGACGGGGATGCGCCACGAGATGGCCAGTGTGGCCCTGATCGAATCGAACGCCAATGCGCTCCTCCGCGCCCATGACTGTGATCTGGTGCTCCATCTCGTCGCCACGCACCACGGCTGGGCGCGTCCGTTGCCGCCAATCATCGAGGATCCGGAGCCACTCATTCTTGCCTGCACAGTCGAAGGCCACGCGCTGACCGCAAACTCCGATCTTGCGGAAACCCCCTTGGCGCTCGACATGGCCGACCGTTTCTGGCGTCTCGTCGCGCGGTACGGCTACCACGGACTCACCTGGCTGGAGACTATCCTGCGCCTGGCCGACCATCGACAGAGCGAAGCGGAGGGCGCGCAGGGATGAACGATACGCATCTCCCGGGGCTCGAAGGAACCAACCCGTTGGGATTCTTGGCCGCGCTCGGCGTGCAGGCAGCTTTCGTGTCGGAGGCTGCGCAGCCCCGCCTGTGGTGGAGCGAAGACGTGGTTCCGCACGCGGTCGTAGACGGTGACTTCACCATCGATCGGATTGTCGACCGGGCACTGGGCGCCTTCGCCGCGTGGGCGAACAGCCCGGCCATGCACCCGAGACGATCCGACGATTCTCCCATACCGAAGGGCGACGAGCTCAAGCTCTCGCTGGCAGACGTGCGGACGTATCTTCGTCGAGCGGCCCGTGCAAGCCGCTCGGGCAGCGCTCTGGCCTTTGCCTTGGTCGCGGAAGCAAGCCTGGACAACCAGGGCGTCGCCAAGCCGTCCGACCTGTATTTCACGGCCGGGAAACAGAAGTTCCTGGCCATGGCCCGCCAGATTCTCAGCGGGGCTTCGCGAGCAGCGGTGTCCGTCGGCCTCGAAGGCCCTTGGCCCTACGACAGCAAGCTTCCGTCTCTCATGTGGGACGTCAGCGACGATCGAGTCTATGCACTGACGGCCGATGATCCGTCGACAGACAAGAAGCTCACCAATTCCGGCCCCGAAGCCCTGGCCATTCTCGGATTGAGCCTGCATCCGGTGTTCGCGAGCCGGAACCGGACGTTGACGCAGGGATGCTCCGGCTCCTGGAAGGAAGGCCGCTACACCTGGCCGCTCTGGAACCGGCCGGCTCGGCTCCCGTCCGTCCAATCGCTGCTGGCGCACGCCTCCCACCACGATCCGGCCGCTAGGGCTCGCCACCGCTGGTTCCGTTCCTGGGGCGTTTCCAGAGTGCTGTGTTCGCGGATCCGCCGCTCGTCTCAGGGAGGTTATGGCACCTTCGGCCCACCCGGACTTGTCTGGCAGGCATCAACCGCTCCGAGCGCTCGGTGAAATCCTGATCGACCGTCATGGGCTTGCTTGCCCGTTCTCGGCTTGAGGGTGCGCCTAGCTTAGCTAGCTAGCTAACTAACTAAGACCCCCGGAGTCCTTCAAACGCCGCACAGAGCCGCCTGAGCCATTCTCGGAAGTGCCGGCACTGCGATCGGAGCTCTGGCAATCCGATCTTGGCTACCACAATCGGGCCAGCAGACGCCTTTCTGCTCCCGTACTCTGGTATCGCCGCCGTGATCCGCTTCGACGGTGCAGTGCTCGGCCCGTCGTCGACGAGCTCCGGCGAGCCGAGTTCCTGGGCTGTTTCAACGAGTTGCTGAATCTCAGACGAACAGTCCGGGAACTGGGTGTCGAGCCTCTGAGGATTGGCGAACAGCAAAGCTTCGAATTCGTGAAGCTGGATGTACGGGATGAATCTTCTATCCCCGATATCCTCACTCAGTGCTGTCTCCAGAATCTCGACGCGCAAGTACGGGTCGGGCGCTTCCGCAGCGTCAGCGTAGCGGGGGAAGTCGGTAGGCAGCCCGTACAGGTCGAACATCGTCGTGAACCTTGCGTTCCGGCTGGTGTCTTCCTGCACCCATCTGCGGATGTCGTCCCGTGCATGCGCGTAGGTTGTGAGGCCGCCTCGATGCCTGAGATGCTCCGCTCGCCGGTCACGTTTGGTTGTGACACAGTGTGCCGCGGTGACAATCGACTGGTTCGCAAAGTGGTCCCGGAGCACCGTGTTGACGAATCTCTCCTCAGTCTGCCCCTCAACGACGAAGTTCAGTCGGAGGCACATCAGGGCCGTCCTCCGATAATGTTCTTTTCCCACAACTCGGACAGCGAGTACGCTTCAAGCCATCGGTCGAGTGTAGCCGGATCTAGCCGCTTGAATGTGGATGTCCGGTCCGGTCGTTCGACGACGACGATATCTTCGGGGTCAAAGCAGTCAACCAACGGGACCGACTGCGTTGCCGCGATGACCTGGATCGTCGCCGCCGCCGCCGCTATCAGTTCGCCGACGACGTTGATCGCCGAAGGGTGTAGGCCGAGTTCAGGCTCGTCTAGAATCAGTACGTCGGGAAGGTCTTGCGTCGGCTGTAGCAGCAGCGTGATCAGTGCGACTATCCGCAGGAAACCGTCGGACGCCTGCGAGGCGTTGAACACCTCGTCAGTGTCGCGTTCGCGCCAAGCCAGTATGAGTCCGCCACAGTCCGATTCAAGTTCGAAGTCCGAAAACTGCGGCAACACAAGTCGGATGGTATCGACGATGCGTTGGTAGTACCGGCGGTCTCGTGCTTGCAATCGGTACAGCACTGGCGCAAGGTTGGCCGCATCCTCCTTGAGCCACCGGTTGTCGCCAGCCGGCCACTTCCCGCGGATGCGGGCGGTGTCGGAAGTGTTGTGAAACTGATAGACAACAATTTTCTGCAGCAGCGTCCGGATGACCTGTGCGGTCTGGTCATCGACCGCTGCCGCGAGAAGCTGCGGATCCTTGTGTCCCGCGCCAAGCGTCGTCCAGTTCGCCTTGCCTTGCCACCCCGTGCGCGAGAAACGGTAACGCTCGTCGGCGAACACCAGCGTGTCTCCCGCGGCATGGAAGAGCCTGAAGGCGTATTCGTTCTCTCCGGCGGCGGTGCGGATCGTTAGCTGGGCCTCGAGCTCGCGGGTACGGGCAGGTCCGTCGTGCAGGAGCCGGCGGGAGCCGCCCTGCTGGCTCACGTGCAGTGCCAGCTTGTCCGGGCCGGACAGCGCCCAACTCATCATACGGAAGAGAGAAATGAAGTTCGATTTCCCGGCGCCGTTGGGACCTATCAGCACCGTCCGCGAGCGAGGCTCGAAGTCGATTAACTCGCGGATCGTCTTGAACCCCTTCACGGTGATCCGCTCCAACCGGCTGCGTCCTGTGTCGTCTGTTGTGATGCTCATGCTCCTCGTCGCTGCCTGTCGTCGTCGCCTTCAGGGATCTTGTCGCGCCCACCGTGGCATGACGCGCTGGCTGCACTCAGAACGGAATATCCTCTTCAGTGAGGGATACGGAGTCGTCCCGGCACGATTCCTCGGGCGTCGTCAGGTTGACGTTCCTGTACCTTTGGTCGGGCGGAATCTCCCAACAGCCCGTGGCAGAAAGTCGTGCTGCCCTCGACAAGAGCGGTGTTGGCCGATAACGGGTCCGTACTGCGGTCGAAATCGCCCGAATCTGGCCCGATCCGAGCCGTTTCTGCGCCGCTGCCGGCCAGTTCCGGTACAGCGGGGAGTTTTGCCACGGGCTGCTGATGGCTCCGAGATCCGCGCGCGTTACGAGATTCCGCCCGGCGCGCCAGACGATGCCGGCGACCGCGAGGATGACTGTAACGGCACTGAGAGCCACCGCAGCAATTGTCCAGTCCACTTGGTGAACATACCATGAATCCGCCTGAGGGCACGCCGTCACGCACCTCGGCGAGTGCCCGTCGCGCGACGAGGGTCGCAATGACACGGATCCGAAGCCGTCCGTAGATGTTGCTCGCGGTGCGCGTGGGTCCGCTGCGGAACGAGGGATGGAACGGGGGAAAGCGCTGCCAGTGAATGCCATAAGTGCATAACTAACTATCAACAGTTTAAGAGTCATGGGCGTCGGAAGCCCTGGAAGCTCGTCGACTCGTGCAACTGCGCGACCGGTGGCTCAACCCACCCGAATGGGTCGAGTGGGTTGACGAGCCGGTGCTTGGCTACCCGAAGCGGCCGGCTCCCCGCGACGAGGATGCAACGAAGGCGCTCAAGAAGCGCACGCTGACGAACCTCTACAACGCCCGCCCGCAATGGCTGGTTGACGCGCACGCTGCCCTTGACAGAGCTGTCGCTGCGGCGTACGGCTGGCCGGTAGACATCTCGGACGACGATATCCGAATCTCCTCAATCTCGTGTGGGTAGGGGTGGGGCCAGTTCGATGCCTCCACAGCAGAGGAACAGCATCGAGATGAGCGGGCCGGGCGAGTGGAAGCCGTAGGCGCGGCGCGCGATGACCCGCAGCTTGTTGTTGATGCCCTCCGCGAGCCCGTTCGTCATCCGCGTGTCCAGGTAGGCCAGAATGCCCGCGGCGTGCTTGCGGATCGTCCTGGCCAGCTTGACGAACGGGGCGAGACGGGACCGCGACGCCCAGTCCAGCAGCTCCCGGCCGTCCTCGGGCGTGGCTTGCTCCAGGATGGCGGCCAGGCATTCCTTCAACTCGTAGGCCCGCCACAGACGGCGGTTCTGGCGGCGCAGGGCGGCCAGGCGCCGTTCCTCGCCCGGCTTCAGCCGCGTCGGGTGCTTCAGCAACCCATGGCGCATTCCCTTGAGCCCCTGGGCCTGCTGGCCGCCCAACCGGTGTTGCTCGGCCCGCCGCACCTCGTCGACCGCCTCGGCCGCCAGGCTCTCGACATCAAAGCGGTCGAAGACCACCCGCGCGTGCGGCGCCCGCGCCCGCAACGCCTTCCGCCAGCTCGACGCCAGGTCCACCGTCACCAACTCGATCCGTTCGCAGCCGCCGGCCCCAGCCGGTCGAAGAACGCCTCCAGCGTCTCGGCGCTGCGCCCCTTGCCGGCCCACACCACCCGCCGACGATCATGATCGACGACGACGGTCAGATAGTGGCGCCGCCGCCGGTAGCTGAACTCGTCGACGCCGATTCGCTTCAGCCCGTGAACCGCCCCGGATCGAGTTGCCGCGCCACCACCCGCTCGACGATGCTGCCGACCGCCTGCCACGAGATGCCCGTCAGACGGCTGACCGCCGTCCGATCCATGGTCTGCGCCAGATACGCCACCATCTCCTCGCACGACGCCGTGAACGCGCTGCCGCTCGCCGCCCACGAGACCTGTTCGACCCGCACCCCGCAGTGACGGCACGATACCCGCCACGGCGCATACCGCGGCCACACCGTCGCCGGGCCCCACGGCAGGTGGCGCCAGCAGCGCTCCGGCCGCCGGTCGTAGCGCGGCGCCCGCCGCCCGCAGGTCCCGCAGCGGGACCGTCGCCACGACGGCCGCACCGCCACGCTCAGCCGGCCCGCCGCCGGGAACTGCACCCGCTCGACGTACAACTGCGTGACACCCAACAGCCGCCGTAGTAGTGTGGTCAGCGCATGGGATTCTCCTCCTCGTGGTCGTGGTGACGCACCCCCATGAGACCAGGAAGCCCCTGCGTTTCGCAACCCCGCCGCCGGCCCACGCCCGCGCACGGCGCCCCCCGGCCGCCGCGCCGAGTACGACCGGAACCGTTCGCAAACCGGGCGCCGACGTGCGGTGACGGCCCAAGCGGCAGTGGTCCCCGCCTTCTCCAGATCCAGCGCGGGAGAAGGCGCCTGGCCGGTTCGCTCCGTCCTTGCGCCTCTCGCGTCTGCGGCAGCGGTTGTCCGCGACAACGGAGCGGCGCCCCGGTGCTGCTGCGCTTCGTTCTGTTGAATCAGGGCCAGCCTTCCGGCTGGCCCGCAAGGGCTTCGCGCACGCTCACCCGCGGCTGTCACCCGGAGGGCCGCAGCGGAGCGGAGGAGCCGCGCAGCGGCTTGACAGCCGCGGGTGAGCGTGCGCGCGGGGAACGCGCTCCGAGCGCAGCGAGGGCCTTTTGGCGACCTCCCGGCGCCCGCAGACCGGCCTCAAGATCACCCACTCCTGTTTCAGGAGATCCCGATATCCTGCGCGAGTTGCTGATGCTGAATGAGAGGCTCAATCGGCGAGCTACCCAAGATGCCGGAAGTTAACCGCGGCGTTCGGGTCCTTGGTCGACGCAGCGACGAACAGGTCCAGGTCAACCGTGAGCACGGGGGTTTCCGCCGATACGACGTGCAGAACAGCAGCATCGGTGAGCCCGAGCCGCCGGAACGCACGGCTGTGAGACGCATCGACGCTGGCGACGGTGACCTCCTGACTGCTCCCGATGACGTATCGGAGGACGTCGAAGAGTCGCGAACGCTCTGGTTCGTTGTGTTGAGCGAGCAGGTTCGACGTCTCGGTGAGCGTATTCGGCGTCACGACCACTTGGTCAACCGTGTCGAGCATCCCGATCAGCCGATCGTAGTCGTCCACGGAGAACTCGCGCAGTCGGCGGTGCTTGGCGATCAGCTGTCGGCCCGTTCTGCCCACGATGAACAGAACGAGCAGATTCGCATCGATGAGGATCCGCTTGGTGGGCATCAACTCGAGTCCGCGGTGGCCAGGTCACGATGAGTGACAGATCTGATTTGGCCATCGCTGTCATTGAGGCGAACGACCTTGTAGGAGCGTCGTGCCGGGTTGGGGAGGAGTGCCAAACCGCTGCGATCCCACGGTCGGGAGAACCCGATCGTGATCTCCCAGGCGTCCGAAACGTCGTCGAACTTGACTTCTTCAAGACCGACGTGCTCGATGTCTTCGTCGCGGAAGACGTCGATAATGTAGTCCTTGGCGGTCTTGGCGGCTTCCTTCGCGTCCACTTCCGTCATCCCTTGCCTGTGCCACTCCCCCTGCTCGGCGGCGCTCGTGCCGGTCAAACCGGTCCGCGCGGATGCCCAGCGCGCCGGATCATACCACCGCTGGCGACGGCCGGCCGTCAGGTCGGGCCATCCGGGCCATCGACGCCATCGGATGGCAACAGTTGCGAAACCCCTACAGCGCCTGGCGGCAAGGGCCATTGATGCACACGACGCCCTTGACGCTGGAGTGGCTGCGCGTACGGTTGGCCGTCGGACATCTCCGCCCAGGAGATTTCCGAGCGAGTTGCTGACTCTCCACGGCGGCGGGCGGAGAGCAGGCTGAGATGCGGCGCGGTCCGTAGGTAGGTAAGCGTTCGGTCGTGCCGGTGCGGGACTGATGTGCTCTGTGGTCGGCACCCTGATGCTGAAGCGAGCGTCCCCGAGGAGATCGCCAGCCCCTGCACGCACCGCATCGGCAACCGGTCGGGCCGGAGCGGCGTCGCCGCCCTGGTGCGCGGCCCTCCCGCTTCTCGCTCTTGCGGCCCCGCAACGCCTTCGACAGCACCGCCCGGGGCGCGTGGTCCCCCGCGTAGAGCCGGACATCTCGTCCGGCAGCCCGGCTGCATCGCACGGCCGAGGCGGCACGGCCTCCACGAGGGTCTCGATCAGCACAGGTCGACCAGAAGAACCGGGTCCTGTCGCTGTCCGACGACGATGGCCGGGCCGCTGCATACCGGCACGACCGAACGCTTACGTCCGTGGACGGCTGCGATGGTGCCGTGGATTCCCGTTTGCATTGTGGTAAGCGTCCAGGAATCATGGGCTGTGCGATGACAGGCGCTCGCCTGACATTCCATGACGGGGAAGGGCGCTCGACCAGGACGGGGAGGTTCACCATGCCGCTTGCCGCAAAGGTCCGCACCTGCCTCTGGTTCGACGACCAGGCGCTCCCGGCGGCCGAGTTCTACTGCGCGCTGCTGCCCGACAGCCGGATCGACCAGGTCGGATACGCTTCGGAAGGCCAGGAGACGACCGAGCCCGGCAAGGTGCTGTCGGTGGACTTCACCCTCGCCGGAGCGCCCTTTCAGGCGCTCAACGGCGGTCCCCACTTCACGCTCGACGAGGCGGTGTCGATCTCCGTCCTCACCGAGGATCAAACGGAGACCGATCGGCTGTGGGAAGCGCTCATCGCAGACGGCGGCGCCGAGAGCCGGTGCGGCTGGCTGAAGGATCGATTCGGGTTGTTCTGGCAGATCGTGCCGAAGCGGTCGATCGAATTGCTGAACGGACCGACGGCCGCACAGGTCTGGCCGGCCCTGATGCAGATGCAGAAAATCGACGTCGCCGCGCTCGAAGCGGCGGCCGAAGGTGCATGAGAGGTCAGTTCCTCCGAAAGCCCCACGAGGGTTCGTCCCGGGATGAGAGTAGACTTGCGTTGGCGTCTCCCGGCGCGATGTGACAGGCGGTCGAAGCCCATGGGGAACTCGTGGTCGCGTTGGATGCAGGCGCCGCAGGGCGTCGGGCTGCGCAAGGCGATCTTCCGGGTCCACCTGTGGACCGGCATCGGCCTGGGCGCCTACATCTTCGTGATCTGCGTGACCGGCAGCGTGCTGGTCTACCGGAACGAGCTCTACATCCACTTCTCGCCGCAGCCCGTCCTCGTGGACGGCGCGGGAGCGTCGCTGGGCGGCGACGGCCTGGAGCGCGTCGCGCGGCAGGCCTATCCCGGCTACGAGGTCGCGGAAGTGCGGCCGGGCGAGACCCGGAACCACGCCGTCCGGATCACCCTGACGCGCGACGGCGACCGCATACGGCGGCTCTTCGACCCGTTCACGGGAGAGGACCTCGGAGACCCTCTGCCGCTGGGCTACCGCGTATCCGCCTGGATGCTGGACCTGCACGACAACCTCCTGGGCGGGCAGACCGGCCGGCGGGTGAACGGCATCGGCGCGCTCTTCCTCCTCGTCATGTCGCTCTCGGGGGCCGTGATCTGGTGGCCCGGCATCCAGCGCTGGCGGCGCAGCCTGACCGTCGACCGGAAGCGGCTCGACTGGAGCCTCCACAGCGCGTTCGGCTTCTGGTGCTGGCCGTTCCTGATCATGTGGGCGATCACCGGGGCCTATCTGTCGTACCCGGCCCCGTTCGCCGCGCTGGTCGACTACCTCGAGCCGTTCGACCCGTCGGACCCGGCGGAGCGCTTCGGCGACCGGGTGATGTACTGGCTCGCCTACCTGCACTTCGGCCGGCTCGGCGGCCGCGGCATCCCGGGCTGCGGGGCGCTCTGCAACTCGACCACCAAGGCCGTCTGGGCCTTGGTCGGGCTGATCCCGCCCGCGCTGTTCGTGACCGGCGCCATCATGTGGTGGAACCGGGTGGTCCGGCCGTGGCTGCGGTCGGGCCGCGTCGGGAGGGACCGATGAGACGACGTCTGACGGCGGCGACGGCGACGTCGCCGCCGGGCGGCGGTCCGCGGCCATCGGCTTGCACCGGACGGGAGTCGGACTCGTGACAACGGCGGGTCGAACCGAACGCTCGGGATGGCCGGCGCGTCCAGCGCCTCGCAGTGTCCCGCTGCTCGTCGTTGCTCACTTCAGATTCAGCAGCGGGTAGTCGGGCATCCGCGGAATCAGCGTCCGGTTCGTGCAGCAGGTCACCGCTGCGCGCGCTCGCGCTCGACGAGCTGCCGCCGCAGAATCTTCCCGGAGGGCACCTTCGGGATCGCGTCGATGAACTCGACCCGGCGCACCTTCTTCTGCGGGGCGACCTGCGCGGCGACGTGCGCCATGATCTCCTCCGCGGTGGCGCTGGCCCCCTCGCGCAGCACGACGAACGCCTTCGGGACCTCGCCGGCCTCCTCGTCCGGGCTCGGGATGACGGCGGCGTCGGCGACGGCGGGGTGCGACTGGACGGCCGCCTCCAGCTCCGCCGGGGCCACCTGGAACGCCTTGTACTTGATCAGCTCCTTGAGCCGGTCGACGACGTAGAGGTAGCCGTCGGCGTCGGCCCTGCCGATGTCGCCGGTGCGCAGCCAGCCGTCGGCGTCGATCATCTCGCGGGTGGCTTCCGGGTTGTGGAGGTAGCCCTTCATCACCTGCGGTCCCCGTATCCAGACCTCGCCCGGCGCGCCGGGGGCGGCGTCCCGGTGGGTGCCGACGTCGACGATGCGCCACTCGGTGTTGGGCAGCGACGTGCCGACCGACGTGATCCGGGTCTCCTTCCGCGGCGAGTTGGTGTGGGTGACGGGGCTCGTCTCGGTCAGGCCGTAGCCCTGGCGCACGAGCATGTCGTTGCGCGCGGCCGCTCCGCGGGCGACCGACTCGGGGAGCGGGGCCGCGCCGGACATGACGTTCTTCAGCGACGAGATGTCGAACCGGTCGACCAGCGGATGCTTGGCGAGGGCGAGCACGATGGGCGGCACGAGGTAGGCCGTCGTCACCCGGTGCTTCTGCAGCAGGCCGAGGAACTGCTCGAGGTCGAAGCGCGGCATCGTGACGACGGTGGCCCCGGCCTGGAGCGAGGCGCTCATGATCACCGTCATGCCGTAGATGTGGTAGAAGGGCAGGATGCCGATGAGCGTGTCGTCCGTGGCGATGCCCTCGTTGGCGGCGATCTGGACCACGTTGGCGACCAGGTTGTAGTGCGTCAGCATGACGCCCTTCGGCATGCCGGTGGTGCCGCTCGAATAGGGCAGCGCCGCGAGGTCGCCGCGCGGGTCGATCTCGACCGCCGGCGGCTCGCCCGCCGCCGTCAGGGATGCGAACGGGGTCGCGCCGTCGGCCTCCCCGAAGACGAAGAGCTCCTCGACCCGGGTGCCTTCCGCCCCCTTCCTGGCCGTGTCGAGAAACCGCGGGATGGTCAGGAGAAACCGGGCGCCGGAGTCCTCGAGCTGCCGGTTGACCTCCTCGGCCGTGTAGAGCGGGTTCATGGTGGTGACGACCCCGCCGGCGGTCGAGACGCCGAAGAACGCGGCGGCGTACTCCGGCAGGTTGGGGCTGTAGATGGCGAGGACGTCGCCGCGCCCGAAGCCGCGCGCGGCGAGACCGGCGGCGACCGCCCGCACCGCGGCGCGGAGCTGCGCGTAGGTCAGCGTCCGGTCCGTCGGGCCGTCGATCAGCGCCGGCTTGTCGGGCCGGCGGTCGGCGTGCTCGAACACGTGCTCGTGCAGCGGCCTGACCGGGATCTCGACGTCGGGAAACGGGCTCCTGTAGATCATCGTCTTCTCCGGCGCAATCCGCGGGGGCCGCCCGCGCCGCGCATCGCGCGGATTTCGGACCGCGCGTCAGGTGAGCAGCGTGCCGCCGTCCACCGGGATCACCGCGCCGTTGGTGTACGCGCCGGCCCGCGAGGCGAGGTAGATCGCGATGCCGGCCATCTCCTCGGGGCGCCCGATGCGTCCCAGTGGACAGGCGGCGGTGATGTCCGCTCCGTACCGCCGCAGCACGTCGGCCGTCATCCGGCTCTCGAAGAACCCGGGGGCGACGGCGTTGACCGTAATGTTGCGGGGGCCGAGCTCGACGGCCAGCGTGCGCGTCAGGTGGTGCACCGCCGCCTTGCTCGCCGAATAGGCGAACGTGCCGGTCCGGACGAGCCGCTGCACGTGGAGGCCGTCCATGGAGCCGACGTTGATGACGCGGGCGGGATCGCCGTCCGCCGCGCCGCGCTCGAGCAGCGGGGTCAGGTCGCGCGTCAGCAGGAACGGCGCCGACACGTTGAGCCCGAGCACCTTGTCGAACGCCGACGCCGGGTACTCGGCGTACGGCGCGGCCCAGGCCGCCCCGGCGTTGTTGACGAGGACGTGCAGGCGCGGCTCGCGCGCCCCGATCGCCCCGACGAGGGCGGCCCGTCCGTCCTCGGTCGCCACGTCCGCCGGCACGGCGTGACACGGGCCCAGCCCGGACAGCTCTGCCGCGGTCCGGGCGCAGGCGTCCTTCTTGCGCGAGGAGACGTAGACGGCGGCGCCGGCCTGTACCAGCCCCTCCGCCATCATGCGGCCGATGCCGCGCGAACCGCCGGTGACCAGCGCCACCTTGCCGGACAGCGAAAAGAGGGACGAGACGTCGATGCCCGCCATCGGGTGCCGATCTTAGCCCGTCAATCGTCGCCTGCGGCTCCGCTCGCCGCCCCGACCGACCCTCACCGGAGGGCTGCGCCGTTCTGCGGCGGAGACCCCCGGCAACCCTTCAGTCCCACTCCTTCTCGATGCCGTGGCCGCGGGCCGGGTCGCCGTGCAGCGGGGTGACGAACCCGAGCAGGCAGCCGTCCGAGCCGTCCTTCAGCCGGTGGCAGCGCACCCGGACGGGGTCTCCCGGCAGGACGAAATCGCGTTCGATGCCGTTCCTGGTCAGCCCGGCGGGATTGGTCGCTTCCATCGCCCACAGGGCGGGTTCGTTCCCGTTCTCGCCGGGGACCTGCATGAAGATCCAGGAATGCGGGTTGATCCAGTGCACTTCCCGGACCGTGCCCTCCAGGTGGGTGAAGTCGGCGAGTTCGTAGTTGCCGTGGGAATGATGCGCCCCCGTTGGCGCGACGAGGGAAACCGCGATGATTGCAGCAACGGTCGGGATCTTGAAAGTCATCATCGGACTCGGGGAGGCGGCGGGAAGCCGTTGGTGTAGACCGACCGGTAACGGATGCCGTTGCCGTCGGCGTCCAGGAAACGCAGCGACTGCTGGAACAGCTCCGGCCCGGGGCGACCCGCCGGCGCCGTCGCCTCGAGGACGTACAGCCGGTTCTCGTGCATGTAGATGGCGGCGAACGTGCGGGAGCCGTCCGCGTTGGTGAGCTGCAGGTGACGTCCCTCGACGAGATCGACGAAGTTCCAGCCGAAGAACGTCGGCGTCACGTCGCGCTGCAGGATCCGCCACGTCGCGTAGTCGATGGCCCCGCGCACGTCGACGATCCACGATCCCACGCCCGTGTAGTACGCCCCGGTGCAGCCGGTGTGCGCGTCGGGAGGGCAGTCCTTCGCACGCTCCGTGTGTATCCGCTCGGCGTCGGTGTAGTCGACCACGGTCACCGAGTAGCGGGCCGCGCCGTCCTCGCGGGCGTACACGCGGGCCGGGAACTCGGCTTCGTACTCCGAGGTGAAGGAGATCTCCGCCACGGACGGCTCGCCGGGCAGATTGACGCTGAAGAAGTCCGCCCGGCTGGCGTACTCCGCCCAGCCCTGGGCGCAGAGGGGGCCCGGACCGCACAGGATCAGCGCGGCCGGAATGATTGTCATGAGGCGCACGGCTTCCTCCTCCCCGATCGCTCCGCTGCCGCCTGTCGCAACCGCTTCCAATGCTGCCAGAAAACGGCCCGCCTGCACAGCGCGATGTCGAATACCGACAGGACGTGGACGCAGTGTCTCATCGCGGTTACCTGCGCCCAGCGCTCGATGGCGCCCGCCGTCGCTCAGCTCCTCATGGGACTGCGCGCCGCCTGGCTCTGCCGTTCCGAGGCGCTGTGAGCGGAACTGGCCGCCGAGGCGCGCGGGTTCGGCCTGGGCGACCGTGATCTGCGCCGGATCGCGGAGGGGCCCGACGCCGGCTGGGGCGCCTGGGACGGACTGCATCGGCGCCCGCGCGCCGGTGGCGGGCGGCGCGGCGTTCGCCGTATTGTACGTGGACCATGCACGCCGCTACCCAGCCGGGGAACGGGACGGGCGGACGCCGGACGATCTGGTCGTGGTGTCTGTACGACTGGGCCAACTCCGCGTTCACCACCCTCGTCGTCACCTTCGTCTACTCGGCGTACTTCACCGCCGCGTTCGCCGACGATCCCGGAAGGGGCACCGCGCTCTGGTCGCGCGGCATCACGGTCAGCGCGCTCGCCATCGCCGCCCTGGCCCCGATCGCCGGCGCGCTGGCGGACCGGGGCGATCGGCGGAAGTACCTGATCCTGTGCTCGCTGCTCTGCGTCGCGGCGACGGCGGCGCTGACGTTCGTGGAGCCGGGGCGGCCGCACGCCGTCGTGATCGCCCTAACGGTGTTCGTCGTCGCCAACGTCGCGTTCGAGCTCGGCCTGGTCTTCTACAACGCGTTCCTCTCGACGATCGCCGCGCCGGAGCGGATCGGACGCGTTTCGGGCTACGGCTGGGGGCTCGGCTACGCCGGGGGGCTGGCGGCGCTCGTCGCGGCCCTGGTCGTCTTCGTGCCGGAGACGCCCCGGTTCGGGATCCCGACCGACGAAGGCTTCAACCTGCGGGCCACCAACCTGCTGGTCGCCGGCTGGTTCCTGCTGTTCAGCATCCCGGCGTTCGTCCACCTGCGGGACGAGTCGGTCGCCGCCGGCCGGGTCAACGTGGTCCGGGCGTTCCGCGATCTGGCGGTCACCGCCCGCCATCTGCGGCGCTACCGGCAGGTCGGCCTGTTCCTGCTGGCGCGACTCTTCTACAACGACGGGCTCGTGACCATCTTCGCCTTCGGCGGGATCTACGCGGTCGGGACGTTCGGCTTCAGCTTCGCGGAGCTCGTCACGTTCGGCATCGTCATCAACGTCGGGGCCGGGCTGGGCGCGCTCGCGTTCGGGTTCGTCGACGATCGGATCGGCGGCAAGGCGACGATCGCCCTCAGCGTGGCGGCGCTCGCGGCGGCGACGCTCGTGGGGGCGCTGGCCCCGACGCCGGCCTGGTTCTGGGTCTCGGCGATCCTGGTCGGGGTTTTCGCCGGGCCGAACCAGTCGGCCAGCCGGTCGCTGATGGCGCGCTTCGTCCCGGCGCAGCACGAAGCGGAGTTCTTCGGCTTCTTCGCCTTCTCCGGCAAGGTGACCTCGTTTCTCGGCCCGGTCCTGCTCGGCGTGCTGAGCGACGTCTACAGCCAACGCGTCGGCGTGGCGAGCCTGCTGGTCTTCTTCCTGCTGGGCGGCCTGATCCTGCGGCGCGTCGACGAGCGCGAGGGGATCGCCGCGGCCGGGCGGGCATAGGCCGGCGGCGCATGCCGGGAGCTCTCGCGCGTCGGGCGGCGGACGCAGTGTTGGCAGTGTTAAAGTAATCTTGAAGGCAGCCTCCGGGTGCGCATGGCGCCGGGAGGCATCTACTGGGAGGCCGTCATGAAACGTCTTGTCACTTGGTGCGCCGCGCTGGTCGTCGGCTTGTTCCTGATACCCGGCGTCGCGTCCGTGATGCTCGCGCAGGAGGAATCCTCGTGGATGCGCGTGGACATCCTGCAGGTGCTGCCGCGAGAGCTCGACGACTTCATCGAGCTGCAGCTCGAGGAAGTCAATCCGGCCCTGCAGCGGGCCGGGGTGCCGTGGCGCTCCGCCTGGCGCACCGCGGAGTTCGGCAACACCTACGAGCGGCTGTTCGTGACGCCCATGGAGAGCCTGGCCGATCTCGACTACGGCGGGCCGCTGGCGCGCGTTCTGGAGCCGGGCCGCCTGGAGCGGATTCGCGACCGCGTGCGGCGGACCCTCTCCAGCCGCCAGAGCTACGCCGTGCGCTATCGTCCCGACCTGAGCGTCGAATCGGACGACGTCAGCGGGCTTTCGCTGGCGTGGATCACGACCATCCAGGTGGCGCCGGGCCGGCTCGCCGACTGGGAGACGTTCCTGATGGAGAATCTCCCGCAGTTCCGCGGCGCCGACGTCGTCTTCGGCGTCTACGAGCGCGTGTTCGGGCCCGGACCCGCGGTGTGGCAGATCGTCGAGAACCACTCGAGCTTCTCCGAGCTCGACCGGCCCACCATCCTGCAGCGGACCTTCGGCGAGCGGGCGGACGAGATCGCCTCCCGGCTGGCCGGCGTCCTGCTGTCGGTGGAGCGCAGCGTGCTGCGGTACGATCCCGAGCTCAGCTTCTCGGGAGCCGTGGGCGCGCAGTAGCCCCGGACGGGTTCTCGACGCGCCGGGCTTCGGGAGCCGGTGGAACCCATGCGAGAGGTGCGCGGCCTGGACGAGCTCGCGCGGCTGGCCGGGCAGGAGGTGGGAGCCAGCGAATGGCTGACCATCACCCAGGAGATGGTCGACCGCTTCGCCGACACTACCTTCGACCACCAGTGGATTCACTGTGACGTGGAGCGTGCCCGGCGGGAGTCGCCCTACGGCGGTCCCGTGGCCCACGGCTTCCTCACCCTCTCGCTGATCCCCGGCTTTCGGAGCCAGATCCTGACGCTGACCGGCGTATCGCGCGTCATCAACTACGGCGTGAACCGGGTGCGCTTTCCGAACGCGGTGCCGGTCGGCGCCCGCGTGCGCGGCGTGCAGACCATCAAGTCGGTCGAGCGGACCGCGCCGGGAGCCGCACGGGTGATCAGCGGGTTCGTGATCGAGCTCGAAGAAGCGACCAGGCCCGCGTGCGTCGCCGAGACGGTCACGCTGGTCTTCGCCTGAGCGGCGGGTGGGGGGCCGCAGGCCGCTCGACGAAGACGGCGCAGAAGTGAACGGGGTCCCGGCGACCAGGGCGATCGCCGAGACCCGCTCGAGACGGTGCGCTGTCCGTCGAGTGCGGTGCGTTATTCGTCCAGCGCGAAGACGAAGAGTCCGTTGCCGCCCACCGGACGCCTCTCCTCCGGCATCAGGTCGGCCGGAATCATGCCCTGCCAGCTCGCGCCGCCGGCGCCGACCGGCACCGCCACGTACTGCCGGCCGTCAACCGCGTAGCTGATCGGGAACCCCTGAACCGACGTCGGCAGGCGCCGGCTCCACAGGATCTCGCCGTCCGTGACGTCGAAGGCGTAGATGTAGCGGTCCCAGCTTCCCGCGAACGCCAGTCCGCCCGCGGTGGTCAGCGCGGCGCTGTTGATCGGGGTCTTGAACCGCTGGCGCCAGAGGACCTCGCCGGTGCGCATGCTCATCGACAGCAGTTCGCCGAGCTGGCCGGGGCTGTCCGGATGGAAGTGGTTGGTGCGCCGGACCGGACCGGTGCCGCCGCCCCCTTCGACCCGCTCGACGGGGCCGAACACGCCGGTCTCGCAGTTGAGGTTGATCGGGATGACGAACGCCTCGGTCTCCGGGTGGTACGACATCGCCCGCCAGCTCTTGAAGCCGGCCGTGCTCGGGCACCAGAAGACCTCCTTGTAGAGCTCGGGGATCATCCCCTCCCGGTGGGTGACCGCGCCGGTCTCCGGATCGACGTCGGCGAAGGTCTGATAGCCGAGGTCGTGCGCGTTGCGGAACGCGCCGGTCTCGACGTCGAGCTCCCAGAGCACCGCCATCTTGCCCATCGTGAAGACGGAGCGCCGCCCGTCGTAGTCGACCAGGATCCGCTCGAAGACCTCGTCCATGTCGAGGGTCTCGCCCGGGATGTGCTGGAAGTACCACTTCATCTCGCCCGTGTCCGGGTCGAGGGCGAGGGTCGAGTTCGTGTAGAGGGCGTCTCCGTCCGTGCCCCGCACGACCCGCGCCCACGGCTTGGCCTGCGACGTGCCGTGGAACAGGGTGCGGGTGACCGGGTCGTAGCTGCCCGGGATCCACGAGTCGCTGCCGGCCCGGAACATCACCGGCAGGTCGCCCCACGAGTCGCCGCCCCGCTCGCCGGGCAGGGCGATCGTGGAGGTCCGCCACGACTCGTCGCCGGTCCGCGCGTCGAGCCCCACGATGTAGCAGGTGTCGTCTCGATAGCGGCCGCAGCCGGTCAGGCCCGACACGACCTTGCCGTCGGCGACGATCGACCCGCTGGAGTACTGGAAGCCCACGCCCCGGCCGACGTCGGCGTCCCACACCGCCTCGCCGGTCCGCGCGTCGATGGCGATGACGTGGGCGTCGGCGGTGTTCAGGTAGATCCTGTCCTCGTAGATTGCGATGTTCCGGTGCTGCCGGCCCGGCGGCGGACCGCCGAAGCTGTTTCCGGGCGCGGGGGCGTCGCGCCGGTACTCCCACAGGAAGTCGCCGGTCGCGGCGTCGAGCGCCTGCACGACCTCGCCGGGGTTGGCGACGTACAGGACCCCGTCGTGCACGAGCGGCGTCGTCTGCTGCGAGCCAAGTCCCAGGCTCCAGCTCCAGGCCAGCCGCAACTGGTCGACGTTCTCCGTGGTGATCTGGTCGAGCGGGCTGTGACCCTGGCCGTCGAGGGTCCGGCGCCAGCTCAGCCAGTCGGACGGCGGCGGTTCGCGCAGCATGGCGTCGGTGACCGGGGTGTAATCCTCCACTTGGGCGCCGGCCGGTCCGGCGAGTCCGACGCACAGCGCGGCGGTGAGGAGGGTTGCGACGAGCGGGGTGCGACGTGTCATGAAATCGCTCCGGGATCTCCGGCTCCGTGACCGGGCTGTGACAGGTTACTGCTGGGCGGCCCTGGCGTCGTCGGCGCGCGCGCCGGCGAGGATGCCGTCCATGCCGATGTTGCCCTCGTGGCAGGCGTACTCGTAGACCGGATCGTCGGTCCTGAACATCGTGACCTCGAACGTCCACGGCTGCGTCCAGGTGGACGGATCGTCCATCGTCGCCGCGTAGAGCAGCGTGTCTCCGTCGATGCGGGTGAAGCGTTCGTTGAGCAGCATGTCGGGGCTGGAGCCCTGGCGTTCGCTGAACGCGGTCAGGGTGTGGAAGTTGCGGGTCTCCACGACCAGCGTGTCGCCTTCCCACCGGGCGCGCGAGTCGCCGCGCCACTGCGTGACGCCGGCCGGCAGATGGTCGCGCCCGTCGAGGGGGACGATGCGCGCGTCGTTGACCATCTCGTTGAGAATCACCACGTGGTCGGGGGTCTGGAAGAGCTGCGTATGGTTGTTGTAGGCGCGCGGCTCCATCGGCGGCCCGGCGTTGAAGCCGAGGATGCACCGTTCGCCGATGCTGCGGTCCTCGGGACCGTAGGCGGGGCGCCCGCGCCGCTCCGCCACCGCGTCCTTGCGCGCCTGTCCCGCAGCCGTCACCGGCGGAATGCGCCCGTTCGGCGGGTCGACGATCAGCGAGGTGCGGCGGTTGCTGACGGTGCGCGTCCCCCGGTCCATCCAGAAGTTGTTGTAGGCGCCGACGTTGCCGCCCGCCTCGGTGCGCCGGGCCGCGGCCAGCAGCAGGCGCTCGTTGCGGTCGACCGTCGCCTGCTCCAGGTTCGCGGCCTCCTCTTCCGTCAGGAACTCCTGTTCCCCGAGCGCTTCGGGACGCTCCATCGGCGTGATGGTGCGGAAGTCCCAGATGCCCTGCAGGTCCGGCGCTCCCCACGGGGTGCGCAACGATTCGTCCTGGGCGGCGGCCGGCGCCGACGCCAGGGACACGACGCCGACCACCGCGAACAGCAGTACGACATGACCGGTTCTCATCGGATCACCTCTCTGGAAGGAGACACGGACACTCCGTGTACGTTGACAGGATCGATCTTATCGGCGCCGAGGTCAACCGGCGGGGCCGGAGCCGAGGGCAGGGCCCCGGTCGCGTTCGGCCGGCGATGCATCCCGCCTCGCCCGCCGGGACGTCGGTCGTCGCCCGCGGCTCCGCTTTGCCGCCCGACCAACCCCACCAGGAGTCTGCACAGCTACGGCGCGCCCCGGCCGGGGGCCGACCCGGCGCAGGAAGACGCTGACCAACCCCACCAGGAGTCTGCACAGCTACGGCGCGGACCCCTGGACCAGCTCGCGGACGACGATCGCCGCACCGGTCAGGGCCACGACGGTGAGGACGGCCGGCCGGGTGCGGCCGCGGTCGATGCAGGGGGCGACGTGCCGCGACAGGGCGAGGCCGGCGAGCATGCCGGGCAGCATCACCGCCGCCAGCCGCAGCTCGCCCGCGCCGAAACGGCCGACGAGCCACAGCGCCGCGAGCGACACGATCGTCCCGATCAGGAAGAATCCCGAGATCGTGCTCCGGATGCGGGCGCCGGGGGCGTCCTGATAGAGTAGCGCCAGCGGGGGACCGCCGACCGCGGCCACCGTGCCGAGCACGCCCGAGACCACCCCGGCGGTGACCAGGGCGCGGCCCGTGGGCGCGAACCGCAGCCCGGAGAGGCTCATCGCCACCGCGGCCAGGATGAAGATCCCGAACAGCAGCACGAGCGTGTCGGCCGCCACGTACGCCAGGATGCCGCCCGCGGCCACCGTGCCCGCGATGCGTCCGATCAGCGCCCACTTGATGCCGTGGACGTCGATCGCGCGGCGTTCCCGGTACGCCATCGCCAGCGTCAGCACCATGGTGCAGACGAGGATGGGCGCCGGCACGAACCGCGGGTCGAGCAGGATGAGGATCGGCGCGGCGAGCAGTCCCATCCCGAAGCCGATCGCGCCCTGCAGCGTCGCCCCGACGAACGTGACCGCCGTCACGAAGACGATGTCCGCAATGGACAAAACGGTACAGTCTACAGGCGGCCGCAGCCGGTCACGACACGTCCGGCGGACACGTTCAGGCGGCGGTGACGGCCTGCGTGCGACCAGGGGTCTCCGGTCCATGACGGGCCGGTCCGATCCGGAGGACGGTGCAGCGGCCGGCGACGGGCGGTGTCATGAAGGCGAAGACGCAGACGATAGAGCAGTTGGCCCGCGTTCTCGACGTGGACGAGCGCAAGGTCGCCAGAACGGCGCGGCGGGTGCTGGGCCTGACGGCGGCGACGGTGCGGGATCCCGCGCTCCCGTTGTCCCGCAACCACTGCCGGCGGATCGCGCAGGCGCTGGGGAAGCCCGATCCGTGGGCGCCCGCGTCCGGGTCGTTCGCGCTGGCGAGTCCGGGAGCGTCCCGCCGCCCGGTGGTGCGCCGCGACCCCTGCGCCAAGGGCGAGCTCACGTTCGACGGCCTGCCGCACGGCCTGTGGGTCCACCCCGACGTGCCCGACGGTCTGGGCGGGCTGACGCCTCTCCGCCGGCGGCTCGGCATCGTGCTGCAGCATCTGGCCGCGCACGGGCGCACGACCGTCGTCAAGGGGTGCCGGGACACGGCGAACCGGGGCTGGCGCCGCTCGCCCCTGGGCGGCAGCAGCGGCATGCAGTACTACCTGTGGTGGACGCTGCAGGGGAGCCGTCCCGCGCGCGGCGTCGCGTTCCCCGGCCGCGGCGGCATTCTGGTGCGGGCGGTCCGCCACCACGACGACCACGAGCCGCTCGACGCCGGCGTTCTCGACGACTATCTGCCTTTCTCGCAACGCGAGATCGAGGACGCCGACCTCGTGGGACGACCCTGGACGCCCGTCCAGCTCCAGTTCGTCGAGCACGAGGGCCCGGTGCGTGTGGTGCACGGGCGGCCCGGATCCGGCAAGACCACCGTGCTCTGGAAGGCGGTCGAGGCGCGCAGCGGCCAGCGGGTGCTCTATCTCACCTGGTCGCGCGAGCTGACGACCACTGCCGAAGAGCACTTCCGGGCGTTCGCTCCCGCCGACGTGCGGGTGGACGCCCGCGACTTCGCGACCTTTCTGGGCGAGGTGTGCGGCGCCGACGTCGAGCGGCGTCCGCCGGCGGAGAGCCGCGCCGCGTTCGCCGCGGCCATCGCCCGGCTCGGACGCCGGCAGGTCGGACCCTGGGCGGGCCGGGAAGCGGCGGTCCATGCCGAGTACCGGGCGATCCTGATCGGCCGCGCGGTGCCCGGGGAGGGCGACTCCGTCATCGTCGGCGACCTGGCGCGGCTGGACGACGCCACGTACCGCGATCGGCGGGCGAGCGACGACGGCGTCGGCCGGGCGGCCGCGAACGCGTTGCTCAAGGTGGCGGCCGCCCTGGATCCGGAGGCGCTCGGCCGCATCTTTCCGGAGCTCGCGGCCGCCGTCGCCGCGATCGAACGGCTGCGGAGCGACGACCTGCCGGAAGGGTTCGCGGAGTTCGACCGGATCGTGGTCGACGAGGTGCAGGACCTGACGGTGCTCGAGGCCGCCGTGGTCGTGGAGCTGTGCCTCGCGATTGCGCACCGGCGTGGACACGCGCCCTGGCTGCTGGTGGCCGGCGACGACGGGCAGACCGTCCGGCCGTCCGGTTTCGACTGGGGGCCGCTGAACGATCTGCTGGCGGCGCGCCTCGATGCGCCGCGGCGGTTCCACCTCGACGACAACCTGCGCTGCCCGCGGCGGATCGCGGCCGTCATCGAGCGCGCGTCGGAGTGGTACGTCCACCTCGAGAAGGGGCGGCGCCCCACGAAGCAGCGGCATCAGCCCGGCGGCCAGCACGTCGACGCGCACCTGTTTCACGTGGTCGTCCCCGACGCGCCCGCCGCCGTGGCGTTGCTGGAGCGGCTCGACGACGTGGAGGGGGTGGTGGTCGTGGCGCTCGGCGACGAGGTCCCCGCCTGGGTGCCCGATCGGGTGCGGGACATGGTGCTGACGCCGGCCGACGCCAAGGGACTGGAATACCAGTCGGTCTGCGTCCTGGATCCGGGAACGTTGCTGGCGCGGCTGCGCGCGGGGACCGGACCCGCGGCGAGCCGGACGTCGCTGGCGCTGCGGGAGCACGAGCATCGGACCGCCATCGATCAGCTCCGGGTCGCCCTGAGCCGCGCCACCGAGACGCTCGCGTTCGTGGACGTCGCGGGCGACGACGACGCGCTGGACCTGAGCGCGAGCCTGTTGGGCGACGCGGCGCCCTACGACGCGGACGACCTGCTCGAGCACTTCGCGGACGACGCGCCCCCGGAGGAGCGGGTGCTGGCGCGGACCGCCGACGCCCGGGCGCTCGTCGACACCGCCCCGCGCCGCGCGTGGCAGCGGGCCTGCCAGGCGATGCGGCTGCTGGGCGACCCGCAGCTACCGAACGGGGTCGCGGACGAGACCGTGCGCCTGGAAGCGCGGACGACGGTGCTCGCCACCGCGGCCCGCCTGCTCGTCGACGGCCTGCCCGCCGGCGTGCGCCGCCGCGACGTGTTCGTGATGGCGGACGAGGCGATCGTGCGCATCGGGTCGCCCGACGGGCACGGTCAGGCGTTCCAGGAGCTGGAGGCGTGGTCCATCGAACGCGAAACGGCGCCGTTCGCCCTGCTGGACGCCACGCTCGCCCTGGGGCCGGAGGGGGGCTGGCTGCGGCAGGCGCTGCCTCCGGTGGCCCAGGTATTGCGTGACGCGATCGAAACGCTGGCGGGGGAGCCGGCCGAGGCCGGCGCGTTCGCCGGCGACGTCGAGGGCTGGCTGGACCTGACCGGCTACGCCGGCGACGCCGCGGCCCGGGCGCGGGCCTTGCGTTCGCGCGCCGCGGACGCCCTGACCGACGCCGGGGAGACGCTGGCCGCCGAGCGGGTCCTGGTGGCCGTGAAGCCGCCGGACCTGGCGCGCCTGGGACGCCTGCGGGAGGTCCAGGGGAGACCGGAGGAGGCCGCGGAGACGTTCGAGACGGCGAACATGACCGCGGACGCGCTCCGCAACTGGCGCAAGGCCGGCAGGTGGGAGCAGGCGGTGCGGCTGGCGGAGGGGCAGGACCGTACCGACCTGGAATGGCTCGTCGAGCTGGACGACCTGATCGGGCGGCGTCCCGCCGGGCAGCGCAAGCGGCTGAAGGCCGGCGAGCGCGAGCGGCTCGGGCGGCTGCTGGATACCGTGGAGCGTCCCGCGAAAACCGGCAAGGCCTCGGCTTCCGCGGCGACCGCCCTGATCATCCTGCCGGCGCCGGGACCCGATCTGCCGCCCGGCTTCACGGAGGCGGAGGGCGTGCCGCCGGTGCCCGACAAGCCCCGCACCGGCCGGTTCTTCGGCCGGCGGGTCATGGAGTTCCAGAACTGGACGCTGGCGTGCAACCCCCGCTGGCGGCTGACGGACGAGCAGTTGGCGCTCATGTGGCAGGCGGAATACCCCAACTCCCGAAGCCGCTACACGGTGAAGAGCGTCCGCACCGTGCGCAACCTGTTCAATCAGGGCAAGCACAACAACGACGCGCCGAGGACGACGGTTCCCGAGTACGACGGGGATGGCCGACCGCTCGTATTCGGCATGCGCTTCTGAGGGATCCGAACCGCGCCGACGATGCGCTCGGTCGGCGCTATCGTTAGACTACACGCCGTGAGCGCAACCCCCGTGACGCCGCGGCCGGCCGCCTCGGTGATGCTCGTCCGGTCCGGCCCGGGCGGGCCGGAGATCCTCTTTCTGCGGCGCAATCCGACGCTCGCGTTCCACGGCGGCTACTGGGTCTTTCCCGGCGGCCGGATCGACGCCGGCGACGCCGATCCCGACGCGCCGGGCGACGAGGCCGCGGCGGCCCGGCGCGCCGCGGTTCGCGAGGCCCGGGAGGAGGCGGGGGTCGAGGTGACGCCCGGGTCGCTGGCGTTCGCCGTCCACTGGACGACGCCGGCGGTCAGCCCGATCCGTTTCGCCACCTGGTTCTTCGTCGCGCCGGCCCCGGCGGATCGCATCGCGGTCGACGGCGGCGAGATTCACGCGCACCAGTGGCTGCAGCCGGCCGATGCGCTGGCGCGGCAGCGGGCCGGCGAGATCAAGCTGGCCGCGCCCACGTTCGCCCTGACGACGCGCATGGCGGCGTTCGGCGACGTGGAGACGGCGCTGGCCGCGGTGGCCGCGTGGCCGGAGGAACGGCTGCTCGGCGATCTGCTCGACGTGGAGGGCGGACAGGTCGCGCTCTACCACCAGGACGCCGCGCACGGCGGCGGCCCGCTGGATCGGCCGGGACCGCGGCACCGGCTGTGGATGCTGGAGTCGGGCTGGCGCTACGAGCGGGCGTTCTGACCGGACCCGGGCGGCGTTGTGACCGGACCCTCGCGGGCGGCGCGGGAGGCCCGGGTCGCAGCCGAATCGGTCGGCCGGCGTGCGGCGGCGGCGCGGCTCGCGGACGGCGCGGGACGCCCGGCGTCGCGGCCGAGGGCTATTCCGCCTCTTCCGCGTCGAGCGGCTGGATCGTGCCGTACATCAGGCCGCCGTACTCGCCGTGATCCCAGGTGCCCGCGTAGCGGTTGTCGTAGAAGACCACCCGCGCGCCGAACTCCTCGCCCAGGCCGGGGATGGCGAAGTCGGTGATGCTGACCATCGGCGTGCCGCCGGCCCAGACCAGCGGCACGACCACCGGCAGGGTGGCGTCGACGCTGCCGTAGGTCAGGCGGACGTCGAACCGCCAGCGGTCGCCCTCGAGCTTGGTGACTTCGCTGATCGCGTAGCGTTCGGGCAGGCCGCCGCGCCGTTCCTGCCCCTCGATCGTGAAGTGCCCGACCAGGACGACGTTGCGCATCTGCTCCGTGAACTCGCGCTCGAGGTCGGTGAGAGAATCGGGATCCGCTTCCCGTCCCGTGCCGGTGGCCGCCGTCAACCAGCCGAGGCCGAACACGAGGAGCAGGACGGCGGCGGCGGCGGCGGCCTTCAGCACCGCGCCGACGGTGACGGATTTTGCCTCGGCATGCATCGTAATCAAACCCCCAGGATGCCGGGATTATAGCGTGGGGCGGGTCAGCGCCGCCGACGGCCCGCCGGCGCAGCCGGTGGCGGGCGAGGACCGGTGCGGCCATCGCCGTCAGATGGCCGGCAGGGTGCGTCTCCCCGTCCGGGTTGCGCGTGGTAGGGCGGGGACCGGTGCGGCCATCGCCCTCAGGCGCCGCCGCCCGCGGCCTGCCAGCGCAGCCAGTGGTCGGCGAGGACCAGCGCCACCATCGCCTCGGCCATCGGGACGAAGCGCGGCAGCAGGCAGGGGTCGTGGCGTCCCTTCGTCGCGACGGTCGTCGGCTCGCCGTCCCGCGTGACGGTCTCCTGCGGTTGCGGCAGGCTGCTGGTCGGCTTGACGGCGGCCCGCAGCACGATCGGCATGCCGCTCGATATCCCGCCGAGCATGCCGCCGTGCCGGTTCGTGCGGGTGGCGATGCGGGGGGTTCCGGACGCTCCGGCCGCAGCGGTTGCCGTTGTCCCGGCGCCGCCGGCCGCGCCCTCGCCGCTGGCCGCGGTTCCCTTGGCGCTACGGGCCGCTCCCGCAGCGCTGCCGGTCGTCCCCGCGGCGCTGCCGGCCTCTCCCGCGGCGGTGCCTGACATGCCTTCGGCACTGCCCGCCGCGTAGAAGACGTCGTTGCTCTCCGTGCCCCGCAGCGTCGCGCAGCCGAATCCGACCCCGTACTCGACCCCGAGCACGGCCGGCAGGCTGAACAGGGCCTTGCCCAGATCCGCCTTCAGCTTGTCGAAGACCGGCTCGCCGAGCCCGGCCGGCACCCCGGTGGCGGCGACCTCGGCCACGCCGCCGATCGAGTTCTGCTCGCCGCGCATCCTCTCGATCAGCGCCACCATCCGCTCGGCCGCCGCCGCGTCGGGGCAGCGCACGACGTTCGGCCGGCCGTCCGGGAGGCGCTCCACCTGGTCCAGGGTGACGGCGGCCGGGTCCGTCACGCTCGCCGCCACGTCGCCGACCCGCCGCACGTAGCCGACGACGCGCCCCCCGAACCGCTCGGCGATCAGCTTCTTCGCGATGGCCCCCGCCGCGACGCGGACCGTCGTCTCGCGCGCGCTCGACCGCCCGCCGCCCCGGTAGTCGCGGAACCCGTACTTCGCGTCGTAGGTGTGGTCGGCGTGGCCGGGGCGGTACCTGTCCCGGATGGCGGTGTAGTCGCGGCTGCGCTGATCGCGGTTGCGCACCAGGATCGCGATGCTCGCGCCGGTGGTCCGGCCCTCGAACACCCCGGACAGGATCTCCGGCGCGTCCGGCTCGTCCCGCTGGGTGACGATGGCGCTCTGGCCGGGGCGGCGCCGCGCCAGGTCGGGGATCAGGTCGTCGACGCTCAGCGGCAGCCCCGGCGGACAGCCGTCGACGATGACGACGTTGCCGGGGCCGTGCGACTCGCCGGCCGTGGTGATCCGGAACGCCTGCCCGAAACTGTTGCCCGGCATCTCGCGGAGGATGGTACCCTTACTCTCAGCCGACGTCGAACGCCGCCCGGAGACATGCTTTCACGGGGCGCATCCGTTGTAGGCTTGACTCATGGTTCGACGCATTCAGGCGCTGAACTACCGGTGTCTCCGTCATGTCGACGTGCGCCTCGACGGCAACTTCCACATCCTCGTCGGGCCCAACGCCAGCGGCAAGAGCACGCTGCTCGATGTCATCGGGTTCTTCGCGGACCTGACGCCCGGCGGCATCGAAGGCGCGGTCCGAAAGCGCGTTCCCGACTTCCGCGATCTGGTTTGGGGACGGCAGGGGGACGGCCCTCGGTTCGAGCTGGCGCTGGAGCTCGATGCGGAAGCGTCCTCCGAAGACTCGACGGCGCAAGCGATCCGCTACGAGTTGGCTGTGTGCAGCGATGAGGAAGGCCCGCGCCTCGAGACGGTGCAGGGTCTTGTGGTGACCGATTCAGTGAACATGCCGCGCTCGGCATCACGGTTTCCCGAGCCGCTGAGCCCGGTGCCCTCGATATTGAGCGGCGAACAGGACAAGACAAGTGATCGCGTCCTGTTTCGTGGAGCGAAGAGATTCAGCGACTATATCGACGATTTTCGATCGCGCCTTCACGGCATCGATGTGGAACGGTCGACGCGCGGCGACGTGAAGGACCTGCGCCAGAGACTCGACGCCGCGATGGCAGCTTTGAAGTTCGACATGCTGGGCTTGAAGGTGCGGAAGTTGATGCTGGACGGGCGCCGGTTGCGTGAAGCCAGTCCACCCGCTCAACTGCCTGCGGATCTGCGCCTGGATGGCGCCAATCTGCCCTGGGTGGTGCAACGGCTCTTCGACAAACACGAAGACCGCTTTCGAGAATGGATCGATCACGTACGTGTGGTTATTCCGGAGCTGAAGGATATCCGTGTGGTCGAGCGTGAAGACGATCGTCGTGCGTTTCTAATGCTGTCATATGGCGCCGGAATCGAAGTGCCCTCCTGGTCGGCGTCTGAAGGTACACTGCGTCTGCTGACATTGACGTTGATCGCCTACCTTCCGGATACCGGACATATTCATCTCATCGAGGAGCCCGAGAACGGAATTCATCCGCTGGCGATCGAAGCCGTGTATCAATCGTTGTCGTCCGTTTACGGTTCACACGTGTTCGTCACCACCCATTCGCCGGCTCTCCTGGGTTGCGCCAGCCCGCGAGAGGTAATCTGTTTCGCCCGGGATCAGGAAGGCGCGACCGATGTCGTCTCGGGAGTCGATCATCCCCGGCTCGGTGAATGGCGCCGGGCCGCCGATATGGATCTTCTCTTTGCTCCGGACGTGCTCGGATGAGCCGCGCCCTCAAGGGAACGGATCTTTCGTGCTGGTGCCGGATCTTGAGATTGCCGGCACGGTCGAATGCTTGTTGAATCGACCCGCGAGCATGGGAATGCACCCGATCTCGTTCTCGGTCAACAGGCATCTGCAGCGGGACTCCGGATGCAGATCGGATGCTGTTGACCGGCTGCGAAAGTTCATCCGCGACCATCGATATGCGATCGTGGCGTTCGACAAGCACGGCTGCGGAGATCCGGGGGAGAGCCGGGAATCCATCAGGGACGACGTGGAGCGTGGCCTGTCGCGGAACGGCTGGGAAGACCGCTGCCGGGCCATTGTCATCGAGCCCGAGCTGGAAACATGGATCTGGAATGGATCGCGGCACGTTCCCAAGGTCCTCGGATGGAAGGGTGACTATGACAGTCTTCGCGAATGGCTCGCAGACCTCGGTCTGTGGTCGTCCAACGACCCGAAGCCTTCGGATCCGAAGCGGGCGTTGAAAGCCGTGCTGCGCAAGACGCGGACACCGCAGTCCGCGAAGCTGTACCGGGAACTCGCCGGTACGGTAGCCGTGCGTCGGTGCGTGGATTCAGCCTTCGGCGAGTTCACGGCGACGCTTCGGCACTGGTTCCCGAGATCCGAGCACGACTGAACGGGCGAGGTACCGAGCCTCGGAGCGGGCAAGGCGATCGAAGGCGCGGCCAGAAGTGCTCGCGCCACCACTTTTCAAGGTCCGATCCGTGCTTTGCCCATGCTCTTTGGTGCATCACTCCGCAGGACCCCGGCCACGTTTCCTACCTCGTCATCCGCTCCGGCAGGGCGAAGACGTACATCGCGTTCGGCGCCCCCGGCACCCGTCCGCCGCCGACCGGGATGGCCAGGTACTGCCGGCCGTCGACATGGGGGTTCTCTTCCGGGGCCGTCCGCCGCCGACCTTCGACGGGTTGCCGTTGCGACTGGAAGGGGATGTCGAACGCACTCTCGGCCGGCGTACCGACGTGATCTCGCTGAACACGGCGCCGGTCGATCTGTGCGCCCGTGTGCTGCGCGGCGGCGTGCTGGTTCTCGACCGGGACCCGGCGTTGCGGATTGGATTCGAAGTGCGCACCTGCAACGGGTGGTTCGACCTGCAGCCGGTGCGTCGAACGTATCGGCGCTGCGCGGCGCCCGCCGGGTGACCGATCCGGTGGATCTCGCGATCGTGCAGGATGTCGCAGAGCATCGTCTCGACGAGCTCCTGCGGTTCACCGCCACCGTGCGGAAACGCATCGGCGGATGAGTTATACTGTTTCTTTCGATTCAGGAAACGTGCCGATGTTCGCCACCTTCGCCGCACCGCGCATTCGCAGCTAGTCTCCGCTCCTTCACGACAGCTCCGCCGTGGTTCGGTCCGAGCCTTCCGCGCGGCGCGGCTGATCTACTTCTCCATTCGTTCGGCTCCGCGGCGCCGCCGCACTCGACGCGGCGGCGTCCTGTTCGCAGTCTCTCGTTCTCCCGTGGTGCTCCGATGTCTTTCGTCAACGTCGTCTCCAATCGCGGCCGCCTGCTGGCCGCCCACAACGCGCGCCTGTGGCGCGACGTGCGCGATGCCGTGCGCGCCGCGCCGCGCGACTACACCAGCGGCAGCCTCGGGCGCGCCGTGCTGCTGCTGGCCGTCCCGATGGTCCTCGAGATGGGGATGCAGTCGGTGTTCTCGGTCGTCGACGTCTACTTCGTGGGTCGTCTCGGTCCGGAGGCGGTCGCCGTCCTCGGCCTGTCCGACTCGCTGCTGGCGCTCGTGTTCGCCGTCTCGATCGGTCTCGCCATGGGCGCCGGCGCCATGGTGGCGCGGCGCATCGGCGAGGGGGAGCCCGAGCGCGCGGCGAGCGCCGCGGTGCAGGCCATCGCCTGCGGGTGCGCGGTGTCGCTGGTGCTGGGCGTCCCGGGCGTCGTCTACGCCGCGGATCTGCTGGCGCTGCTCGGGGCCACCCCCGAGCTGGCGGCCGACGGCCGGCTCTTCGCGGCGATCATGCTGGGCGGCAACGCGACGGTGACGCTGCTGTTCCTGATCAACGGCATCTTCCGCGGCGCCGGGGATCCGGTGCTGGCGATGCGGGCGCTGTGGCTGGCCAACCTCGTCAACATCGTGCTGGACCCGATCCTGATCTTCGGCCTGGGACCGATCCCGGCATTCGGTCTGGAGGGGGCGGCGATCGCGACCACCATCGGACGCGGCCTCGGCGTCGCCTACCAGCTTCGCGCCCTCGCGAACCGGAACGGCCGCGTGGTCGTCGACTGGCGGCGGGCGCGCCTGGAGGTGCCGGTTCTGCTGCGCCTGTTGCGGGTGAGCGGCGTCGGCATCCTGCAGTACCTGGTGGGGACGGCCAGCTTCATCGGCCTCATCCGCATCCTGGCCCCGTTCGGCGACACGGTGCTGGCCGGCTACACGGTCGCGGTGCGGATCATCATCTTCGTGCTGCTGCCGGTCTGGGGCGTCGGCAACGCGGCCGCGACCCTGGTGGGGCAGAACCTGGGGGCCGGGCGTCCGGACCGCGCCGAGCGCGCCGTCTGGTTCACCGCGCGCCTGAACACGGTGTTCCTGGGCGTGCTCGGGGTGATCTTCGTGGTCTTCGCCCGGCCCATAGTCGGGTTGCTGGCGGCCGATCCGGAGGTGGTGGCGCTGGCCGCCGCCTGCCTGCGCATCGTCGCCTGCAGCTACGTGTTCTGGGGCTTCGGCCTCGTCACCGTCATCGCGTTCAACGGCGCGGGCGACACCACCACGCCGACCTGGATCAACTTCTTCGTCTACTGGCTGGTGCAGCTCCCGCTGGCCTGGACGCTCGCGGGGCCGGCCGGCCTGGGGCCGCTCGGGGTGTTCGTGACGGTCGCCGTCTGTCAGACGCTGATGGCCGCGGTGGGCGTCCTCGCGTTCCGGCGTGGGCGCTGGAAGACGCGGGCGCTGTAGGGGCAGCTCCGCGAGGGGGCCGCCCAGCGTAATTACTGTGATTACAGTATGATTGTGCAAGTGTGCAAGGAGGATCCGTGCGATGACTGGTGTGACGGGCGTCCGCGAACTGAAACTGATCGCCATCGGTAATTCCAGGGGAATTCGCCTCCCGAAGGTCCTGCTCGAAAAGTATGGCTGGAGCGATACGCTCGTCGTCGAGGAGACGGACGACGGCGTCCTTCTGCGTAGCGGGACGGTCGACAAGCTCCCGTGGGAGGACACATATCGCGCCATGGCCGCCGAGCGTGAAGACTGGAGCGATCTGGACGTGACGCTCGCCGACGGCTTGGAGTGATGGCGACCTTTCCCCAGCGATACGGCATCTACGCTGCGAACCTCGATCCCACCGTCGGTGGCGAGCTGCGCAAGGTTCGGCCGGTCGTGGTCGTAAGTCGGAACGAAATGAACCGGTTCCTGGATACGGTGGTCGTCTGTCCCCTGACGACAGTCCTGCACCCGCGCTGGCGTGGCCGGCTGCAGGTACGATGTGCGGGCAAGGACGCGGAGATCGCCGTGGACCAGATCCGCACCATCAGCAAACAGCGCCTGAGGCAACGGCTCGACCGGCTATCCAGCGCCGACGCCGCCCGACTCCGGCGCATCGTCACGGACATGTACGGGGAATAAGGCGGCCAGCGACGCCGGTGCGTCTCAGGCCCGCGGCTTCTTCCAGCGCGCCAGCGTGTAGGTGAGCACGGCCAGGAGCGCCTCGTCGAGGAACGGAATCGGGTCCGGGATCAGCAGATCGACGACGAGGAGCGCCGCGGCCAGGACGAAGAGCTGCCAGGAGCGGAGGTTTTCGAGGAACGTGATCATGGACGCGTCCCCGGCCGAGGCTGCATGCATTATGCATACTACCTGTATGTCCAGCAAGACGATCTCGCTCCGGGAGGAAGCCTGCGAACGGCTGCGCGCGGCTCGTCGCTTTCCCGGCGAGTCGTTCAGCGCGGTGGTCCTGCGAGCGACATGGCCCGAGACGACGACCACCGGCAAGGCGTTCCTGGACATCTGCCGGGACCGTGGCGCCGTCTTCGAGGGCAGGGAGCTCGACCGGGTGGAGGCCCTCAAGCAGGATGACGCGCCGGCGATCGACAAATGGAACACGCGCTGATTCTCGAGACGACTTTCCTGATCGACCTCGAACGCGAGCTCGCCAGGGGTGAGAACGGTCCGGCGCAGCGATTCCTGGAGTCTCATGCGTCACATCGACTGTTCATCACGCCGACGATCGCCGGCGAGCTCGCTGCGGGCGCGAGTCTCGCCGACCGGGCGCGCTGGGAGCGGTTCCCGAGTCCGTTACGCGTTCTGCCGATTACCGGCGACGTCGGTTGGGAATACGGTTGCGCGGCCCGATACCTCCGGGAGAACGGCGCCATGATCGGCGGCAACGATCTCTGGATCGCGGCGACGGCGGTCGCCCATGGCCTGCCGGTGGTGACGCGCAATGCAAGGTACTATCGCCGTGTGCCGGGTCTCGACGTCATGGGTTACGTGGCCGAGGGTTGATTCGGACGGCCACGCGCTTGATCTCGACGCCGACCCGCCGGACTTGGGTCAGCAGCGCAGGTCGAGCTCGGCGCCGTTGTGGGTCGCCCTTCAGGAGCTCGCGGAACGTCAGTACGGGAAGGTCGTGTCACGTGGCGTCGAACGCAGGCGACCGCGCGACCCGCAGCCAATCCGTGACTGCCTTGCCGCAATCATCGCGCGCGAGTTTCTCGAGGTCGAGGAACAAACGCCGCAGCGCCGTCGGATCGTCCGGTGCACGGGCGGCGAAGCCGTGCACGAGCACGCTGTTGTTGCGCAGCGTCGGCTTCAGCAGCGTCTCTTCTTCGAACCGCAGGAGCGGAACCGCCAGAGGGTCTCCGCAATGCCGCAGGAGTCTCCCGACCTGAAACCGCGAGGCTTGCAGCTTGCCGCCGGAACCCTCGGAGAAGGGCCGCCGCTTCTTCCTCGCGGACTCCTCCTGCACCGCCCGCACCGCGTCGTGGTCCGGGTCGAGGTCCGCCGAGTCCAGACCGTGATCGAAGAGTCTGGCCTGACCGATCAACTCCAGCAGGCGATAGGCGCGTACGAGTGCATCCTCGTTCTGACCCTGCCGGACGCGGCGCTCGCCGTTCGCGAGCAGATCGACGGCCAGGCGGCGCAGCCGGGCCGCCATCGCACGATGGTCGGCGCCTGCCGGTTCCTGCGCCAGGGAGCCAACCCAGGCGCATGCCTCCGGTAGCGGCCAGTACCCCCGCCACTCGCTCGACGGCGGCTCCCCGGCGTCGACGGTCGCCGCCGCGGCATGGTCGAGCCGGTCCCACGCGGCGTAGAACCGCGCCGCCGCGCGCACTGCTCCCGCCGCGTCGACGATGTCGTGCGGATAGAACGATGCGGCCGGACCATGGGGCTCGGGCAGCACGTTCGCCGCTGCGGTGAAGTCGCCGCGGCGCAGCAGTTCGCGCGCGAGGTCGAGACGCCGGTGACCGTCGACGACCGTGGTGCGCACGCCGTGCACCTCCTCGGATCCGGCCTTGACCATGCCGCGGCGATCGCGCGTACCGGTGACGTAGCGCAGGCGCGGGACCGCCCGGCGCGTCGCGGCCAGGACCAGCGCAGCGCTCATCGCCTTCGTGCCGCGGGTGAAGTCGACCTCGACGTCTTCCGCGGCCGTGTCCTGGAGAACCGTCGCCAACACGCGGTCGAAGTGCGCGTACGCCGAGTCGGCGTCGTTCTCGTCGCGGGCCGGCAGCGGCCGGATCTCCACTGCCGCGCCGTCGAGCCGAGCCTGAAGGGCCTGCGCGAACTCCTCGGTCACCCGGGACGGCAGCAGTACCACCCGCGCCCACGCCCCGGTGGCGATGGACTTGCGCAACGGCGTGAACAGGGTCTCTTCGAGCCGGTCGCGGTCGCCGGTCCCGACGGTCATGACCAACGTGCGGCCGCTGTGTCGAGGCATTCTCGTCTCTGCTCCGGATGGTCACGAACCGAGCGCGATTCGCCAACGTGCGACGTCGGACTCGTCATGTCTCGTCCTGCTGCGCGGACCCTGCGTCGTAGATCGCCTTGGCCTTCCGCGCCGACCCGCCCTGCGGAACATCCCACCAGCCTTTCTCCTCCCAGCGGGCGCGGATGTCGGCCAGCGCCGCCTGCCTCAGGGACGGGTCGTCGATCTCGGACCATGCCTCGGCCAACGCCCTGCCGCGCAGGGCCTGTTCCTTCTTCACGCCGGGCCTCGCGCTCAGTTCCGCGATCTTGCTGTCGACCCATTCGCGGCCAGGGTCGGAAGCGGAGCCGGAATCCGTCGCGGAATCGGATTCCGGCTCCGCGAACAGGCCGTATCCGGAGCGCGTCCGGGCGCCGGCTCCTCGAGTCGTAAGGGCGGAAACCAACAGCCGCCGCACCGCGTCCAGCCAGTCGGCCGGTCCCTCGATCACGAACAGGAACTTGCCCTGCACGGCGACCTGGGCGTTCGGGACCGGGCTGTCGAAGTCCGTCGCCGGGCTCCGCCCGTCCTTGCCGTAGTAGTCCGGATGGTGCGTGGTGACGATTTCCTTCACCAGGGGCCGCTCGGCCGAGCCGGGTACCCACCAGGCGTCGTGAAACGCGATCAGTCCGCCGAGCCCGGCCGCGTTGTCGTCGGCGGCCGGTGCGCCGAACAGCTCGTCGCCGAACGCTCGCCCCGACTCGCCGAGCCGCTCGCGGGCGTGGGCGGCCACGAGGCCCTTGACGCTGGATCCGGGGATGCAGGGGGTCCCGAAGCTGTGGCTGACGAGACAGCCGGTCTCCAGCATGCCGCCACCGGTGGGGCCGATGAACAGGCGCGTCCTGGTCTGGAGGACGACGGATCGAAAACGCGACGTGTCGGCAGTGGCCTTCTTCCACCGATCGTAGGCGCGCCGGTAGAAGTCGCCGACGTTGCTTCGACTTACCACCTGGTCGATGTGCTTCGTCTTTACGTCCTGGTCGTTCTCGCGGTGTTCGACCAGGCCGCGTTGGAGCAGGAGGCCTGAGTGCGTGTCCAGGCGCTTGTCCCGCGCCGCCTCGTACAACGGTTGCAGAGCGGTGCGCATCAACGGCGTCGCCATCTATTCCTCTCCGCCCGGTGAGTCGTCGCCGGCCGCCCGCTCGCCCGTCGCGTCGATGCCGAGCACGCCCTGGGCGTAACGCTTCAGCCAGCCTCCCGCTTCCAGGGACCGGCGTGTGAGGATCAGCGTCCGGTCCAGATTGCTGTCGATGATCTCCTGATGGAGGCCGCAGCCATCGGCGGCGGTAGTCGTCTCGGAGGCCAGGAGCACGACGCGCAGGTCCTCGAGCAGGGCGCGATGTTCAGGGTTGCCCTTGGCCAGCAGGAAGCCCGTAGCCTGGGCCAGGCCGTTCTCCAGGATCATGCCGGGCAGCTTGTGCGCCAGCGCGCCGTACTTCTTGTTGTCCACGGCCTGCGAGCCTTCCGTCTCCTCGCGGCGGCCGGCGATGCGCGCGTATGCGGCCCTGGCGACGGCATGCGTCCGGACCTTCATGCCGGCACCCTCCTTGCGAGAAACCGGATCAGGCCGTGTCCGACGCCGGCGTTTCCGCCGAGCTGCAACAGCGCGCCGCCGTCAGGCAGCGCCGGTGCGAGGTCGTCCGCGGAGCGCGAGTCATCCCTGTTGTTGGAATCCGTCAGAGCGAATACGCCCCAGAGCACGGTTTCCGCGGGCAGGAGTTCCTCGTGCCAGAGGGCCCCTCCGGCGACCGTGCCGGTATCGGGATCGACGCGGATGCGGGTGCGAACTTCGGTGGCGGTCTCGGCGAGGAAGCTCATGACGTCGTCCGGCACGAGTGCGAAACGTGCGGCGACGTCATCCCGTGCACAGGCGTCGTCGGCGTGCAGCGTCCCGGCGATGCGCTGCGCCCACGCGTCCAGGCAGTGGTCCGGGCGCGCTGTGAGATCGAGATCCTCCAGCACGAGCTTCTTCTCGACGCAGTTGACGGAGGTGGAGGTGATCTTCGCCGTCCCCTTCTCGGGTGCACTCGGCAACTCCTGAGTGTCAGCGCCGCTGCGCAGCAAGTCACGTGCGTAGCGCCGCAGGATGAACGGACAGGCGGCGTAGCAGACGACGCCGGCCAGAGAGCGTACCGCCAGAGCCAACAGGTGCGCATCGCCGATCGCCAGCGCGCTGGCGAAAGCGTCCTGGTCGCTGCTGATGGACCGGGGACCGAACAGCGTCCGCGCGGCGTCCGCGTCACGATCGGCTACATGCTGGCGCAGCACGCCGCGCAACGAGGAGCCGGGCACGATCGGCAGTTGGGTCGCTCTCGCCCGGGCTATGGGCAGATCCACCACGCCGGCCGACTGACCCGTGCCGCAGTGGAGCGCGGACAGGGCGTGGAGATGAAACAGTCTCGCTTGCATGAGTCGTCCCTGCTTTGGAATCACGAATGGGCGACCTCGTCGGCCGGACATGTCCACGGGCCCGGCAGCGCAAGGCCGAATCCGTCGCGCCGATCCTGTTCATGGTCGCAGACGCTTGCGAGCCAGAGCCCCGCAAGCGCATCGACGCCGCCCGCCCCGAGCATGTCGAACCAGTAGGTCGCGCCCGCTCCGACGAGCTTGCGCATGGGCCGGGGCCGGCGACGGTGGAGGTCCCAGCCGGAGTGGGCCTGCCAGCGGCCCAGCGCCGCGGCGCGCAGGCGCAGCGTCAACCCTGGTGCGCCGGGTGGGCTGCCCGTCAGCGTATCGTCCAGCCAGCCGGGGCGAAAGCCGGCCGAGAAGATCCCCGGCGTCAGCAGCGTCAGGCAGAGCCTGCGGGCCTGTCCGATCCGCTCGACCCACCCGTCCGGCGGCGTTGGCCACCGCGTCTCGGGCTCGGGGGCGAGGGCGGTCAGACGACGCTTTCCCCCCAGATGCACCAGCCCCGCGTCCAGAGCCTCGGCGCAACGGACGAGCAGCCGCAGGCTGTCGGTCGAGGCGCCATCGGCGGCGTCCGGCGCGTCGGGGGCGGCCGCCCCGGCCGAGCGGTGCGCGCCCGTTCGGAACGGGGCCGGAGAGGCGTCGAGATCCAACCCCTCGGTTTGGAAGAGTGCTCGCGCGACGGCGGCCTTCGTGGTCGGAGCGAGGGACACGTGCGTCCGGCGATCGCCCTTCGGAGGCGACCAGCCGTTCCTCCGCAGCCGATCGAGGGGCACGGACTCGCCGCATCGGAACGCCAGCAGATCGGCCCACGACCACCACGCCGGACCGTCACCGGGCTTGCCCGGTGACGGCGCGGTCAACGGCGCGGTCAACTGCACGGGCAACAACCCGTCGGGCAGGTCGGCGCCGCTACCGTCGCCGAACCGCCGCGGTTCCGCGCGCAGGCAGCACGCGTCATCGCCATGACCGAAATACAGCGCATCGGCCGGTTTCGGCGCCAGTACCCGGCCTCCGCCACCGACGAGCAGCGGTCCGGCCACGGCGAGTCCGGCGAGCTCCGGTCCGAAGGGCCGGTCCGTGGCGCGCGCCCACGCCGTGCGCAGACACCCGGCTACGGTCGACGGCGGCGGGAACCGGGCCGGGTCGGCGTCGGCATGCGCGTTCATGGGACGCCCGGAGCGCACGATGATGGGTGCGAGCGGGTCCAGGCTCACGACGATGCCGGGTTCGCGGCGATCGGGTTCACGATGCGCATGGGAGCGACCGGCGTCGGCCTTCGGTGCGGGCGCCGAACCGCGTTGCGGTTTGTCCGCCAGCGGCACCTCCGCCTTGGCCTGCTTGCGGTAACGCGGCCGTGGATGCCGTTGCTGCCTGCCCTTCTTCTTCCGCGGGCTCATGCTCTCTCTCCCAGATCGGCGGCAGTGCGGGCCGAGAGCCAGCGGGCGATGATCAGCGTGTCGGCCAGCTCGGTCAGCGGTTGCCTGGCGGCTCGCTCGCGGACCAGCGTCTTCAGCTCGGGGGAGATGGCCCCGCGACCGCCGTCGCGCCGCGCCCGGTCCAGCAGGCGTTCGACCTCCGCCTGCAACATGCCGCGTGCGCTCGGGTCGTCGCAGCCGCGGAGCCAGGCGAGGCTCCGATCGATATCCCGCAGGTCGTACGCGGCGCGGGTCGGCAACCCACCCTTGCGGTACGCGGCCGTGAACCGGTCCAGCGCCTCGAGAGCCTGCTTGTCCTTCCACTGCGCGCGCCAGCGGAGTTCCGCCCCGGAGCGAATGCCGACTTGAATCGCCAGCGCGTCGCGCGGGCGCCGAGCGGCGTCGCCCTTCGCGTGTTCCTCGGCGTCGTCGGCGCGTGCCCGCAGCGCGCCCAGCGGTTCGAGGACGTGACCGATTCCCAGACCGACCGACAGCGTCGGACGTTCGCTGTCCGGCGCCCGCATGGTCTGGGCCACACCGCCGAGCGATTCGCGGAATCGCTCGGCCAGAACGCGGGAGCAGTCCAGCGCCTGCGCCAGCGGCACCAGTGCGAGGACGTCATCTCCACCGGCGTAGATGGCGTGCCCGCGATGCTCACGAACGATACGGCGCACGTCCGAGGCGAACCGGCGCAGCGCGCGGGAGATGCTGCGGGACTCTTCGGCGCTCTCGGCCCGCGACAGCAGTTGGCCCATCCGGTCGCCGTCGGCCTTCAGGACGGCGGCATAGGGAACGGGGACGCCGGCCGGCTCTCCGCCCTCCGTGCTTTCCTTGGAGATCTGCTCGACGCACTGCTGGAACGTCTCCAACGCCCGCATCTCGGATGCGCGCGCTTCGATCCCGCGCTGTTCCCGTGCCTGCGCCAGCGCGTTGTCCAGCCGGAACGGATACAGGAGATGCCCGTCGAAGGGCAGCCCCGCGTAGGCGGCGGCATTGCCGCGGACCCGGGTCGCGAGACCCAGGTCCACGAGTGGTTCGTACGCGTCGGCCAGCCGCCGTTTCTGGGCCGGCGTGAGCCGCTCGATCCAGGAATCCGCAGCTATGCGCGGCCAGGCGGTGAACTGCTCCGCGTCGCCGGCCAGACGCTTGATCACGCCGAGCGCGTCGAGTTGCTCGCCCGGAGACAGGACGAGTTTTCTGCGGGCGGGTTCTTCAGGGGGCCAGTCCGGCAGCACGGTCTCGCGCGCACCGTCGAGCGACGACTTCGGCAGGCCCGGGGTCGCCAGCGGTTCGCAGGGATGGAAGTCGCGAGTCGCCTTGCGCGCGTTCAGGGCGGCGCCCAGGCGTCGGCCGGCCACAGCATAGGCGTCATCGCCGTCCCCGATCTCCGCCCAGGCCGCGAAGCCCTCGAGGACGTCGTCGATCTGCGCTCGCCAGACCTCGTCTCGTATTGGCCGTCCGAGCCGTTGACGCGCCCGCGCCCCGAGATCCGTCACGCGCGCGCTCGCCGCGGACTTGGCTTCGTTGCCGAGCGCCAGGACCGCCGCGCCGTCGGCGAGCCCAACCTCGGCGCGCAGGATGTTCGCGATGTTGGCGCCGTCGCCCGCCTCGTCGTGCGGCTCCAGATCCTGGTCGGGATCGTCCGGGCAGGGGAAGATCAGGCATCCCGGATGCCGTTGGTGCAGCACCCGCGCGGCGGCGCGCGCCGCCTCGGAGAGCAGCCACGACCCGCACCAGAGGTCCCGCGTGCGTCGGGCGTCGGCGATCAGGCTCTGCACCGGCCCCAGCGACAGCGTGACGAGGAAGCGCGGCATCAACGTTCTCTCCGTCCGCGGTCGGCGCGCCCCGCGTGTTCGAAGTAGTGCAGGAACGCGGTCAACGCGTCGGTGCCGCGACCTTTCATCGGGGCGACCCGATCCGCCAGCCGGCTGCGCTCGTCGGGATCTTCCGGCCACGCGGAGACGGAATGCTCCGCATCGAGGCCGACCGGTACGCTCACCCGCTGCTCCCAACCCGGCAGCAGCAGGGCGAGCGGGCGATACCGCCCGCCGTCGCAGCCGGGTCGCAGGATCAGCGGGCTGGCCATGCGGTCCTGACCGGCCGGGTTGAGCGTCAGGTCTTTCCCCCTCGCGCCCTTCGGGTCGCCGGGATTCTTGAAGTGGAAGACGATCGGCAATCCGAAGGCGGCGCGCGGATAGCGCTCCTCCACTTCGTGCTCCGGCTCGTGTCCCCGTGCATGCTGGCCGGTGCGGCGCCGGACCGCATCCGGCTCCGGCCAGAGGCTGCGCCCCGGGCGATTGCCGCTGCCGGGGTTGCGTCCCTCGCGGGGTCCCTGTCGAAAGTCCCTCAGTGCGTCGATGGCGTTCTTCCATGCATCGAGCGCGGTCCTGGTGGGAGAGCGGAACACCATCCGCCCGCCCCGCGATTTCACCGCTTCAGACGAGATCGGCTCGATCTCGCCATGGTCATCGGCCACCTCGACCGCTCCCAGGCCCCGGCGCGTGCGCGCCCCGACACCGCCGAAACACGCCCACCAGCGCAACGCCTCGATGACCTGCGCGCGCTGGGCCGCCGTCACCTTCCGGCTGAAGCGCAGCGTCAACCTGAACTCGTAACCCGCATCCAGCAGGCAGGGGTCGTCGCCCTGCTGGAGAATCAGGGCATAGGTGGGAAATCGGCGGGACCGATCCCTGAACCTGACCATCCGTTCCGATCCGACCGGCTCACCGACGGCATTCAGCACCACCCGGCTGGCCCGCGGGCCGGTGCTGGAGATGCCGCCCCACAGCTCGGACTCCGCCTCGAACAGGGCCGGCGTACCATCGGCGCGGTTCAGCAGACGCCACCAGAACCGCAGTTGACCCCGGAGCGCGCCTGGCCGGATGGGCAGGTCGCGGTCTACCTCGCCTGGCGTCACGCCGCCCCCGTACATGGGTGTCATCAGTCTGCACTTCACGGTCAACGGAGCAGCGGCATCCGCCGGCGGAGCGGCATCCCAGGCGGCCAGAAGTTCGTCCGCACGGAGTTCGGGATTCCGTCTTCTCATGTCGGCGGGCCTCCCTGGGCGGCCGGGTCGGCGGCATGGCGGGGCGCGGGCGCCTCCACAGCCAACAGGCGCTGGAACGAGTTCTCGAGCGCCGCATGCAGGCGCTCGGGATCGCGAAGAGCCTGCCGGGCATCCCTGCGTCCGGGCGGACTGCCGTGCGCGAGTGCGTTGCGAATATCCCTGAGCAACAGGAACGCCGACCTCTTCCATTCGGGATGATCGCCGGCGTCCATCTCCGTCACGAGACCGTCGATGGCCGGTTTGCGCCCGGTCTGGTACTCGTCGGGGCGAAGTCGTCGTCGCCCGCATTCCAACGTGGCGAGCGCTTCCCAGCCGAACACGGCCGCCCGCATGAAGTCGCGCGCTTCAGATACTCGAAGGCCAGCTTGCGCTGATGGTCGGCCAGGCCTCCCGCCCGGACCCAGCGAAGCCGTTCCGCGAGGCGGTTCTGGAACAAGCCTGACGCACCCTCCAGTCGATGACCGTCGAGGCTCTTCAGGAAACGTCTCGATCTGGCGCGCCGCATCGGCCAGATTCAGCGTCCGTTCGTGGAACGCCGCCCGCTCGAGGCATCCGGCCTTGTCGTCGCCGACACCGTCCGCGAGCAACAGTGGTGCGAACACGCCGTAGTCGCCGGTGGCGTCGAATCGATCCAGGGCGTCCACCCAGCGCCGCACGCGAGTCAGGCCGTCGAGGCGCAGCACCGGGGTGAGGCCGCTCGCCCGATCCGTCATGTCGAGCGCCCCGTACCAGAGATCGCGCACGTGGAGATTGCGTACCCGCTCCAACATGAAAGCCGACAGGAAACCGACCATCCCGAGGTGTCGGAATCCGTGCGTGAGATCGAAGCTCACGTCGCCGTTGGCCACGGTCCCGGCGATGGCATCGAGGATCTCGTACTGCTCGGCGGCGTCCTTGCCGAACGGGATGAGGCGTGGGGTGACGGGCGTGTCGACGGCCCGACTCATGATCGGCGCCACGCGATCGAGCATGGCCTGTGTAATCCCGGACTGCGATTCCGCGTCGAGCAGTTCGATCCTGGCGTCCTCCGCCTCGTCTCCCTGGACGAGGTGCTCGACGAGCACGCTCCACTGGCTGCCGCGCGTGCCGAGAATGATGGCCGCATCGGGCTTCAGGTACCGCGCCAGCGCCATGCCCAGGAACGGGGTCTCGCGCGGAGTGTCCTCGTCGGGGAACAGATACTTCGCCCGCTGGTACCCGGTTTCCTTGTCCAACCGTGCTCTGCCCAGCAAGGTGACCAGGGTGTGCTTCATGGTGCGGCGTTCTGCTCTACGCCGGCCGGCCGGCGCTCGCGCGGCCCACCTCGAACGACGCCAGGTTGCGGGCCTTCGTGTCGAATTCGACGGCAATCAGGTAGATGGGCCGGCCCAGGTCGCGGTACTTGTCCGCGTAACGCCGGTCCTTCAACTGCGACATCGCCGCGCCCGCCGGCCTCGACCCCGCCACCTTGAACTCGAACAGGTAGATGGCGTGGTTGAAGCGCAGGGCCATGTCCAGGCGCCCGCTGCTGCTGGCGTCCTCCACCGCGACGTCGAGCCCCAGGGCGGCGAACCACGAGTAGAACAGGCTCGCGTAGTAGCCCTCGAAGTTCGCGATGTCGTTGTTGACGTGCCAGTTGTAGGGAATGCCGGCCAGGAACGCCCGGAACGACGATTCCAGGCCCGTGAAGTCGTTGGCCGTCAGCAGTTCGTACAGCCGGATGTCGTGCATTCCCTGGCGCGACGGGTCCGGTCCCATGGCGCGCAGCAGGTGTTCGTTCAGGCTCTGCTTGACCTCCCGGTTGGGATAGCCCAGCCGGTACAGGGTCTTGCCGCCGAGGTTCCGCTCGCCGGCGATCGTCAGGTAGCCGGTCTGGAACAGCAGCGCCTCGGTCCCGATGTCGTCCACGTCGAACTTCGACAGCAGCTCCTCGGTGCCGACCATCTCTTCGAGCGACGGAGAGCCGACGCGTCGCTTGCACAGCGTCTCGACCAGAAACGAGGGCGTGCCGGTCTCGAACCAGTGGGCCTTGAACTCGCGCCGATCGAACAGCAGCAGGATGTCGAAGGGGTTGTACACCGTTTCCCCGCCCCGCCAGTGGTAGCCGTCGTACCAGGCGCGGATCTCGTCGCGGTCGAGACCCGGCAGTTCGGCCGCGAACACGGCGTCGAGGTCCGCCTCGGTGTAGCCGCAGATGGTCGAGTAGCGGGGGTCGAGCGTGATGTCCTGCAGGTTGTTGAGTCCGGAGAACAGGCTGACCTTCGAGAACTTGCTGACCCCGGTGAGGAACGCGAACCCGACGTGCGCGTCGCGGTCCTTGATGACCGCGTAGACGCCGCGCAGGAAATCGCGGTTGGCGCGGGCCACGTCGGGCGTCTCCAGCGCGTCGAGGATCGGCTTGTCGTACTCGTCCACCAGCACCGCGACGGGCTGGCCGGCGCTGCGGTGCAACGCTTCCAGGAGGCCGCCGAAGCGTCCGGCGATGGTGGCGTAGTCCGACACGATGCCGGCCCGGCGCTCGACGGCGGCAAGCTGCTCCATCAGGCTCGCTTCCACCTCGCCCGGCTCGCTGAAGTTGCCGGTGCCGAAGCTCAGCCGCACCACCGGCCGGCGAACCGACCAGTCCCAACGGTCGTGGATGTCGAGCCCCGCGAACAGCGGCTCGTTCCCCTCGAACAGGTCCTTCAGCGTGTCGAGAAACAGGCTCTTTCCGAACCGCCGCGGGCGCGACAGAAAATAGTGCGTTCCCCCGTCCAGCAGCGCGCGGACGTGAGCCGTTTTGTCCACGTAGTAGCAGTCCTGCCCGCGGAGCTTGCGGAACGTCTGAATGCCGATGGGCAGTCTGCGTCGGGTCATGGGGGCACCGTGTCACGTGGCGCCGAACGAGGGCGACCCGGTGGGCGCGGCGAGGACCCGCGGCCACGCACGTACTCCCGTCCGCGCAGCGCATGACGCCCGGCGATCGCGCCCGACCGCCCGCGCAACCGGCGAAGCCGGACCGTTCACCCGCCGGCGCCGGCGGCCCGAGGCAGCGAGGCGACCTTCGACGTCGAACCGCTTTTCACGCATCGCGTTGCCCCGACGCTTCGTCGAGCAGTCGTGCGCGGTCCCGCAGTTTCTTCTTGCCGAGTCGAGTCGTTCCGTCGCGCGGGACGCCCCGTCGCCAATGCTCGACGGGACTCGCGGAGACCACTGCCCGCGCGAAGGCGGTCCGTTCGATCGGGTCTTCGATGGGCGCTTTCTCCAAATGGACTCGAACCATGTCCAGGATCTCGGTCTCCGACAGCCCCTTCAACTTCAGCCGCCAACGCCCTTCCGGGCTCTGCATCGCTTCCCGCCGCTCGCGCTCCTCCTGGCGATTCCGCTCTTCGAGACGCACGCGCTCGCGCCAGCGGGTCGTGTCGTCGTCGTCGCGACGAAAGCGTCCGTAGCCGACCGCCGTTTTGGCGCCCGCTCCGGCCCAGGAGAGCGCGTCGCGGAGCCACGCCGCAGCCGTCTTCAGATCGCCGTGGTCGCCGACGCGGCATGGCACGATCCCGAACAGGAACGGCGTGCCGACAGCGCTGGTCAGGAAGGGGATCGGCGTGGGGGACAGCCAGTCGCCCGGCGGTTCCTGTTCGGTCCAGCCGGCGAAGTGGGGTGTCATCACGTCGGCCTGCAGTTGCACGGGCTCGACGGGTACGGCGTCCAGGAAACGGAGATTCCCCGCCGTCCGGCGATTCCCGAGCAGTCGCGTGACGGTCTCGCCGTCGGATGACGTATCACTGTCGAGCTTCGCCCAGGCTCGGACCAGGCCCTTGATCGAACTGCCCGGCAGGTAGGGTGTTCCCAGGGTCGGATGCCAGGCGAACCCGTTCTCGACGGGATGACTCCGGCCGAGTCCGGTCACGAAGCGCGATTCGGTCACGAATACGGCCGCACGACCGGCGCGCGACTCGATCAGTCGCATCAGCCGCATGGTGTATTCGCGGATCTGGCTGGATGTCCCCACCGGGCGTTCCGTGACGTTCCCGATCCAGTCGAGCTTCGGATTGTCTTCGTCCCCGGCACTCCTGAGGGTCCACGAGTTTCCGTCGATGCACCACCGATCGCAGAACTTGTCGAACCACAGTCCGGCGTGCCCCTCCGGCGCTCGCCGCAATGACAGGTGGTCGCCGGTCTTGTATAGCGGGCGCGACACGTCAAGCCTCCTCGCCGCATCTTCCCGTCGCACGATCCGCGTGCACCGACGACGGGCCAACGGGCGCTTTGCGTCAGTCTCTCTCGTCCTTCGGAAAAGAGGCGCGGCAGCACTTCTTGTGCCACTCCAGCCACGACAGGGCCTCCGCCTGGGCGTGCAGATACTCGGACTGGCCGTGGGACACGATGGCGCCCAGCAGGTCCGTTGCATTCGGATAGATGCCGCCCTCCGTGCGGCACAACCACTGGTTCAAGCTGGCGTACAGTTCGCGATGCGCTTCCTTGTCGGCACCATCCCGCTGTGATGGACGGGCCGCGTCCTGCGACGTTGGCCCGGTGGTGTCTTGCGGCGGCGGTCCCGCGGCGGCCCGTTCCGTGGCGAGTGCCTGGCCCAGGCCGTTCATGACGATCGCCGGCCCCAGACGGTCGACGTAGCTGCGGTAGCGTTTCTTGAATCCATCGCTCCGCCCGCTCAGTGCTTGCACGTGCCCCAGCGCGTTCGCGGCCCGCTGCTGTTCCATGGTGGTCTTCACGCGTCGCCTCCGGCGTCGTTGCCGCGCAAGGCGACGGCGAACCAGCCTTGTCCTACGGTCTCGTTGCCCCCGGCCTGCAGATACGGATCGTTCTCCGGGAACAGGGCGTCCAGGGTTGCAAGCGCGTCCGGCGTGCGGGCCGCGATCAAGGCGTGCATCACCGTGTCGGGAGGCAACGTTTCCTCGTACCACAGGTTCCTGCTCTGCTTGGTCTCGTCATCCAGGACGTTGCGCGCCTGGAGGGCGAGACCGTAACGGACGAACCACGCGAAATCGTCATCGTGCAGCACGGCGAGCTGCGGCTTCAGACGACTGCGCGTGTCTGCATGCAGCAGAAGCGGCTCGATGGAAGACACCAGCGCGTCGTCGGGCGCACCGCCGACGGTGAACTGCCGCTCCTCCAGGAACAGACTGCTGCCGTCGCTTTTCTTACGGTGCGCCGCCAGGATTTCGCCCGTGTTCACTTCGGGTACGGGAGGCGGCGGTGTCAGACCCGCCCGCCGGAGGTCGCGAGCGTAGCGTTCCAAGAGGTGCGGACAGGTCACCCAGCGGAACGCGGTGGTCAGACTGCGTACGGGCAACAGGAGCAGCCGCGCATCGGCGACCAGCAAGTCGCCGGCGCGTTCCTGAGAACCGAAGCGCTCGCCGACGTCTTGTGGTGCGATCGCTGTCGCCTTGTCCTTCAACGCGCCTTTCAGGCTCGATCCGACCAACACGGGATAGTGCGTGGACGCTTCGCGGGCGACCGGAAGGTCCACGACTCCCATGCTGCGCCCGGCGCCGGGGTGGATCGAGGTTTCAGCCAGCAGTCCGAGCATCGCCGCGTGCATCACGTCGCCTCCGATTCAAGGGGCCAGATTCCGAGCGCCACGGCGCCGAAGCCGAACGCCTGTCGTCTTCCCAGAGATGGCAGACCCGTCCGGCCGGTCATTGCCTCGAGAAAGCGGCGCGGTTCGGCGGCCTCGCAAAAGAGCACGCTGCCCGGAGCCAGGACGGAACGCAGTGGATGGGGCCGGCGGGTCAGAGAGTCCCAGCCTCCGATCCGCAACGGCCGGTCCAGGCAGGCGGACACGATCCCCACGTCGCCGCCTCCCGGAACCGCCAGCGACGAACCGTTCGCGTCGACGGTCCCATCGAGGTCGAGCGGCGACAACGCGATCACCGCCGCCCGTCCGCTGGCGACGATCTCGTCTCGCGGCGTGTCGAGCGCCGGACCGCCGCTCCAGCGGTGACACTCCACCAGGCGGCTCTCGCCGCCGAGCGGGGTCAGACCGCCAACCGGCAGCTTCCAGGACTCCGGAATCCCCGAGACCCTCGCACCCAGCGATACGTCGCCGTGATGGCCGGACCGTCGCAAAGGCGGACGACCATGCATCAACCGCACGTGCGTCGAGCTGTAGAGCATGCTCTCCCTGGCGGTGCGCGCCTGTTGCTGCCGTTCGAGGCCGATCCGCGACTCTTCGCCCCATAGTGCCCGGCTCTCGACCACCTGGTCCTCGGAGGGACACCGGTTGCGCAGCACCGCCTCCATGCCGGCCCGAGTCAGCCAGTGGCCGTCGCTCACGGCCAACGACATGATCTCTTCCGTGCTTGGAGGCGCCTCCGGCAGCCGCACGGCGTCGCCGAGATCGCACAGCGTCGCCGGGCCGGGACGCAGGAACGCGCGGGGACGCCATCCGGTCGCGCCGGTCGCACCGAGCAGGTGCCGCGGAGCCCGGAAGAGCGGCGCCTCGTCGAGCAGGAGGAACGGACCCTCGATGGAGAGTCTTCCAGGATCGTCCCATCCGTCGCCCAGCACCCGGCAGATGTCCTCCGGCCATCGCCCGTGTCCGTCCCACCCGTTGGCTCGCGCCAGCGCCGCCCGCAACGCGCCGGCCACCGTCGGCGGATGCGGCGGAAACAAGCTGTCGACACCGTCCTGCGGCGCGCTGTCAGCGGTGAAGGGCGTGCCGTCGCGAAAGAACAGCGTGTCCAGCGGTTCGAGCCGAAAGCCGGTCATGCGCCGCTCTCCCTGTTTTCGGGATCGGCCAGGAACCGTGCGAGCAGGAGCACGTCGACACCGAGCTCGGCACTGTCGACCGTGTGTTCGCCGTCCGCGGGCGTCCTCGCGCGCCGCAGGAGACTGCCGACCAGCTCCGTCAACTCGCTGGCGCGCATTTCGGCAGCGTCCACGGACCGGCTGGTCAGGCTCTGGATGATCTCGGCGCGGAGGAACGCTTCCGCTCCCGTCGGCGCCAGGGCGGAACGAGACATCACCCGTTCTTGTGCACGGGCGTCGAGATCCGCCGGGAGCCTCCCCCAGTCGCCCGGGTTCCAGGCCGGCCATCCGCAAAGCCGCGTCAGGGTGTCCCGGAGCCGGTAGATGAGGGCCGACGAGAGACCGGCTCCAGATTCGCCCTGGTCAAGATGCCGGGTCAACTTTTCGACTGCCGTCACGGCGGGTGCACCGTCGCGGCGGGTCCACGCGGTCACCCACTGGCAGTTCAATCCGCCGGGCTTGAAGACGCCGACCGCCAGCGAATCACGGCCGTTGGCGTCCTTCGCCACGTCGTCGAGCAGGCGGTGCGCTTCGCCGAGCACCGCGCCGAGCGGAACGCGAATCTGCGCGAATACGACCGCCGCCGAGAGGGTGGCCTCCGCGGTCGCGGCAGCTTCCGCAGCGACGTCCTTGAACGCGTCTGCGTACGCCTCCGAAAGCGAGGCCGCGCAGGCGAGCGCGCGCGGCACCGGCAGCATCGCCAGGACGTCGTCGCCGCCGGCGTACACGGTCACGCCGTCGTGATCCTTTACGATCCCGGTGACCCGGCCCGTGAAGGCCGAGAGCGCCGGGCCTACCTTCTGTCCGCCCAGCGTCGGGACCAGGCGACCCAGACGATCGCCGTCCGCAAGAAGCAGTGCATAGAACGTCGGCGGCGGCCCGAGTCTTCGGCCCGCCTCGTCCGTCGTGTCGTAGAGTGCGTTCAGCAATCCGTCCAGCAGGGCCGCCCGCGGATTGCTGCCGTCACCCCTCGCCGTGCGATCGTGCGATGCCGTCGCCGACGAATGTGCTCCCTCGTCGGGCCAGCGACCCGCGTCGTCGTCGCCCCCGTCGCCCGCCGCATCCGCCGGAGGACGCAACGGTGTGCTCTGCACGAACTCGCGGTGCAGGTAGTTGGCGTCCAGCCTGGCGAAGTTCCCCGCCGCCGGGGCATCCAGGCCCTCGAACCGCGGCCGGCGCTCGGCCAGTACGCCGCGCCCCGCCGCATCCACCACAGTCTTCGCATACTGCCGGGCCGGGTCCGGCGCGCCGCGAATCGCGCGCCTGAGCCACGGCACCGCTCCGATGTACACGGTCGATGGCCAGTGCGACGTGTCGAGCGGCCATCCCAGTGCCTCCTGTGCGACCTGCGGGAAGAGCCGCTTCACGAACGCGATGGCGCACAACCGCTCGTTGTCGTGCAGTTCCAGCGGCCCGAGGCGGCGGCGCACTCCCTCCCAGAAGCGATCCTGCCGGCTGCGGCTGTCGCTGCTCTCTGCACGAACGTAACCCGAGAGTTCCTGGAGGTCGTGCATGACCGTGCACTTGTCCCCGGGTTCGTCGGGCGGGCGGTGACTCCGCCAGCGCTTGCGGCGGGCGAGCAGCCTACCGCCGGCCGCGGCGTCGCCCGCGGTCCAGGTCACTTCCCAGAAGCTCCGCGTCTGTCGCTCCCAGATCCGGTCGGTTCGTCTTCCGGCGGCAGATGCGTGATCCAGAAAACGCGACCAGACCGCGGCGCAGACCTGCTTCCATGCAGCTTCCAGGGCGTGGACTCCAGCCCGGGCCGCCGCCGCCGCGTCTCCGTCCACGTCGGCGACGAAGTGATTCGGTACGGAGCCGACATGCGGCGGATCGCCCGTTCGGTCGCCGGCTACCCAGCGATAGAGCGGATCGTCGTCGATGACCGGCTGCACGATCCGTCCGCCTGCCTCCCGCGCCCCGTGAGTCGCATGGGCGGAGAGGCGGGAGACGGAACGCGCCCACTGGCGCCGCGCCCCGCGTATCGCATGGGCGGAGAGGAACGAGAGCAGATACGAGCTCCCCCAGAGATCGCGCGTACGGCGCGACTGGGCGACGAATCCCTGCACCGGCCCGACGGAGACGTGGAGACGCATCGTCACCGCGGCACCTCCATCACATCGGTGAACCGCTCCTTCCATTTCTGCGGAGCGAGCAGCCGGTCGAGAAACTCCTGGACGGGACGGTACAACTCGGCCTCCCGCTTCTGCGCAACCCGGCTGCCCCCGACCGAGATGTCCGACCTCCGGTCCGGCAGGAAACGCGCGGGAAGAAACGAGAGCACCGCAACCGGCTTGCGACCGCACTGGTGGAGATGGATGAACAACGGACTCGCACGCCGATCGAGTTCCTTGTCCCACGGGCCGACCTGCTCGTCGTTGTGCTTCCCGTAGTTGTGAGGCAGGCCGAAGGCGATCCGTCGGGGATGGCCCTTGCGCTGGCGCCGGTTCTGCTTCATGAGGTCGTGGTCGTCCTTGAAGTTCCGTTCCGACGACTCTCCGAATACCGTTCCCTTGTGGCCCCAGCTCCGAAACCGCATGAACTCCCGGCCGATGCGATCCAGCAACTCGACAGGGTTCTCCGCGTCGCTCGATACCAGAACATGGCGCGCCTGGCTCGACACCGCCGTGAACGCTGGGAGTGCGGTTCCACCACCATGGCGGAGCGCCGCGATGCTCTCGCTCAGTGCATCGGCGGACGTGGGCGGACGCCACCGTTCCTGATCGTCCACGCGGAGCGATTGCAGCGCCAGCGAGCCGTATCCCCTGCGGCTTCTTGCCCCCATGCCGCCCAGCGTGCCGAGAGCGGTCAGGGCGTCCGTCAACGACGCCAAGGCGCGCTCGTCCACACCACGGACGCGCATCTGAACGGTGAAGTCGAACGGCGACCGGAGACACGCGCGCTGAAGCTGGCCGGCCCGTGTGCCCTTCTTGCTGCTGGCGAAGGCTTCCATGAGTCCGTAGCCCAGATACCGGGCGCCGCCGCCAACCATCCCGTTGCTCGATGCGGAGACGCTCAGCACCGTGTCTTTCGCGACCGTCTCCGGTCTTGTTGCGGGAATCAGACGCAGGAGGATGCGGGACTGCCCCCCGTCCGCGCTTCCGAAGAGCCGATCTTCCCGTTGTCGGAGCACTCCGAGATCGCCGTCGTACCGCGACCACGCCAAGGCGCGCCACCAGTAGCGGAGCACGCCCTTGAAGCTGGGCAGGCGAAGCTCCGGACGGTTCTTCTGGTCAACGCCGGCGCAGAAGAGCGGAGTGACGACGCGGTAGGTCACGTCAATCGTCATCTTCATCGCCATCGCTCGGCCGGTCGAGCCAGAACGGTTCACCTGCCTGGTACGGGTCGGCCATCTGACGGTCCGGCGGCCGCCGGTCGATCAACCCGAACCGCCGCACCGGACGGGCCAGCCCGCGCGCAGTGCTCGCAAGCGCTTCGGCGGCAAGTCCCATCAGCGTCGTCCCGCCGGTGACGTTTACGAGGACCTCAATCGGCACCGATGAAGTGCCGTTTCGCCGCCTTCTCCAAGCCCGGGATCTCCGCGGCGCCGCCGTACGGATCGTCGAAACGGAGCGGCTCGATTGCGTCGGTATGGCCGGCTTGGCTCGCCGCCTCGGCGATGAACTCCTCGGTCTCGCGAGAACAGATGGCGAGGCACGTGACTGGCGCGTCGGTTTCCCCGGTCGTCAGACAGACCCGCATGGCGCTGAAGAGTACGCCGGGTCGCTGGCCGACGGGGCTGACCAGTACGCGGCCTCCCGGCGACGTCCCGAGCGACAGCGACCAGTCCGGGCATGCGCTGAGCGTACTCTTCCAGAAGTCGCGGATTCGGTCGAGCTGTCCGGCGACCTTCGGGTCCCCGACGACCACCTGGCGTCGCATGCCGTGGTGGGCGTACGCGTTGCGGAGATCGCAGAGTTCGCGCCAGAACTTGCCGAGTGCGCGCTGTTCCTCGGTCAGGACGTCGCGCAGGTCGCGATCGTCGGCAACGGCGGCAACTGCGCCAAGGAGGTTCCTCGCGCGCCGCCGCACCTTCCCGTAGTCGAGCCAGTCGCAGTCTGGGTCGAGGCGCCACACCGCCCACGAGACAGTCCATTCGTTCATCAGGCCGAGTGCCGTCGCGACGTTCCCACGCCGCAGCAGATCGTCGATGACGTGCGCCTGGCGCTTCAGTTCGTCCGCGGACAGGGCGACCTTCCGCTTCCAGACGCTCCCCGACGCCGGGGTCAGGGCGACCGGCCCGATCATGTCTCCGATACGGTCAACCAGCTCGCTCGCGAGGGGCAGGCGATGGTCGTCGCGAAGCAGCCTGCGCAACGGTTTGAGACTCTGCGAGCGGAACCTGTCCGCCTCGCGGCCCAGTTCGAGCGGCAGGCCGGAGAGGTACGCTTCGGAGAGCCGGGACAACTCGTCCGAGACCTTCCGCGTCGATTGACTCTCCGGGCCCGCTCGCAGCGCGTCCGCCAACGGGACGGTGCTGCCGGTTTCCCGCAGCGTCTCCAGCGCGTGCAGCCAGCGGGGCAGTTCCAGCAACGGGCGGAGATCGAGGAACGGACTGAGGGGATTCGGCGCGACGGGGGCGACGGGTCGCGTCCCTGAGGCACTCGGTAGCTGGCCCGTCGACGGCGGCGCCGAGGCTCGCAGCAGGCCGTAGTAGGCGCCGCGAACTCGAACCCCACGGAGCGCAGCCAGGTACAGCACCGCGACGTAGGTGAGAAACGAGAAGTGCCGATAACCGTGGGTGACGTCCACGGTGAGGTCGACGTCGTTCGGGATGGCGTTGGCGACACGCATGAGGTACTCGCCGACATCCTCCTGCGTCTCGCCGTCGGGGACATCGATCACTTCCAGCCTGCACCGGTCACGCAACACCTGCTCGAGCAGCGGCCAGCTTTCCTTCTTCGCTCGTGCGGTGCAGAGAGCCAGCAGCAGGTCAGGCCGCCGCGCGGACGGCAGCAACTCGAACAGGGCCGCCGGCGCGAGCTGCGCTTCGACTTCGCGTCCATCGAGGCCGTACCGAGCGGCGCGGGGACTTGCCCCGAGCACCGTCAACAGCAGGCGCCTTCGCCGAGGGGCCGTTTCGGGCGGCTTCTCGTGCTTCGCCATGGTCGATTACCGGCCCGACGGTCTGACGGGCCGTTGTATGGGGTCGGGAGGCCCCGCCGCTGGCGGTGCGCCGTCGTCTGCAGCGAAGAGCCCCAGGCCGAAGTGGCTGCCGTAGCCGATGGCCAGCGGCCCTTCCATCGGTTCCGGCAACACGATTCTCAGCAACTTGCCGGCGGCGTCGGGTTGCGCCTCGCGCCCGCGGGACCGGAAGCGATGGAACTGGATGGCGCGTCGGACGGTTCCACCGACACGGATGGTCTGCAATTCCTCGACCTCGACACCGGCCGCGCCCAGTCCGCGGCGCTTCAGCAGCCGCCGCACCTCGCCCGGGTAGCCGGACGCCTTCAAGTGCCCCGACGCGAGGAACGGCGTCACGCTGCGCCAGCGGTGGGACGCGGCGAAGATGCGTGCGCCGCCGGCGAAGTCGGCCGGCTTGCCGAAGCCTTCCAGGGCGAGTCGCCATTCCTTCACGCTGCCGGGTTCGGGCTCCTCGTCGTCGCGTCGCTGCTTCGGCGCGAGCCAGAGGCGCGTGATGCGATCCAGGGCGCCGCGCACGCCGTCGTTCATGCCGCCGGCGATGAACACCGACACATGATCGATCCATCCGTCGCCGTCCGCGTCTTCCGGCAGCCAGAAGGCGTGAGCGTGGGTGGGGTCCTTGAGCGGCTTTCCGTCGGTGCCGCGGCCGGAGACTTGCCACGGCGCTTTGGGAATCCAACGCTCTGCGGCCTCGTCCTTCCGCCAGCCGAACTGCGCGAGTGCCGCACGGCGCATCAGCTCGCCGATCCTGACGGCGTCCTCGATGCGGGGACGCGGCCGGCCGGCCAGCAGGAAGCGGGCGACGGTGGGCAGGTCTCGCCCGGTCTGCGCAGGGCGGCGCCGGGCGAAACGGCGGGGCACCACGCCGGGGGCAGCCTCCGGCGCGCGTGCATAGACGACCTCGCGGCCGGCCGGCGGGCGGCTCCATCCGCGGTCCTGATAGTCCGCCGTGTCGAGCGCGAGTGCATCGACGAGACGTTCGGGCAGCGTATGCGCCCGCCGCCCCTTGCTCCGCAGCGCCTTGTCGAGGTCGTCTTCGAGACGTTTCGGAGTTGGCGTTCTTCTGGCCGTCGCGAGCATCTGCCGCTTCATGTCGTCCATGATCCGCCGGCGCTCGGCCGAGTATGCGTCCGGGCTGAGCGGCGCCAGCAGTCGCACCGCATCCCCACGGAGATCCTTGTCGATCGGCCGGCAATTCACGGCGTCGTCCCAATGGGCGAGCGCTTCGCATTCCGTCCAGCTCTCCGCCCGGCCGAGGTAGCCGATGGCACGGGCAAGATCGGCGGCGAAGGCGAACGGATCGGGATCGAGCGTCACCCGCGGCCACGCGGCGACCAGCGTCGAGCCGCCGGGCAGCCGCACGAAGGCGTCGAAGACCAGCGTCGTCTTCGGCCGTCCCTTGTCGAGCCCTCCGGTCGGCATGTAGTGACGCGTGTGGGCGTGGATCGCACCGGTCGGGAGGCTGTACTCCGGCAGCGTCTCCGCGAGCGTGTCGATCAGATGCGCGAGGTCGTCCTCGGACCAGCGCGCACGGTCACTCTTGCGCCACCACGCGGCGATGAGTGTGCGCAGAAGCCGCCAGGGCTCCGGCGGCCAGGCAACGTCGGCTTCGTTGACGTTGCGGCCCCAGGGTGTCGCATGGTACCGGCCGGCGGGGAAGCGGAAGGCGAGTGCGAACATGCGCTCACTTCCCGTACTGGACGGTGAGCACGCGGCTCTCGCCGAAGAGGCCCTTCGACCCGACGGCTTCGATCAGCCCGGGCAGCTCCGATTCGATCTCGTCCAGGTCCGGAAGGCCGAAGCCATCCGGCCGGGTGACATCGACCGCGGCCACATCGAGATCGCAGGCGGTGCGCAGCCGCAGTCCCTCCGCGAGGAACCTCCGGATCTTGAAAAGCGCGAGCGTGATCAGCAGGCGCTCGACGTCTTCGCCGAGGCCGAAGGCGTGGATCTGGCGCAGGTCGAGGTTGAAGTAGGCGGTGATCTGCTCGGCCACCCATTCGTCGCGGGCGAAGGGCACGTTGCCGAAACCTTTGGCCGCATCGCCCGACGGGTTCACGCTGTCGTTCTTCACCCCGCCGCTCGCCGCGACCTTCGCGTTTTCGGCCTCGATGAAGGCGGACAGCGACCGGGGCAGGCGCAACCGGCCGCCGGCAAGATCCTTCTTCGCGAGAAAGACCCCATGGAGCAAGGCGTTCGTGTCGAACTCCAGGAGCACTTTCGCCAGCTCGCGCAAATCGACCCGGCCGACTTCCATCGCGGCGAGACGCTTCTTCAGCAGATCGACGACCGTCTTGTCCTTGCCCTCCAGGATGTAGGGCGAGTTGATCCGGTGCGCTTCGATCAGGGAGTTGGTGAGCGGTTTGTCCTGCCCGTCCACCACCTTCACGACCGGCAGTCCCCGGAGCGGACCGACCCAATCGTCCGCCACCCCATCCCAACAGACCGTTTCGAGGCGGTTCGCCATCGACTGGGCGCTCTCCACCAGCACCGTGCGCCCCCGCCCGTCCGGCGAGTCGTAGACGGCGTGCCCGAGATTGGGGAAGCCCGTCGGCTGAAATCTCGTGCCCTGCACCGGCTTGAGCCTGGCCTCGATGAGAAGGCGCGGTGCATCGTCGATGGCGGCGAGGTCAAGCGGCATTCGTCGTATCCTCCGTGGTCACGTGGTCATCTTCAGGCAGAGCGCCCGGATAGGCGCGCTTGATCAGGGCGGTCAACGCCGGGCTGCCGATCGGAATCAGCAGCGCCGCGGCCAGGCGATCGGCCGGGACACCCGCGCCCATGCGACCTCCTGCGACCGTTGACTGCCGCGTCCCCGAGCGCGCGCTATCGAAGAGCGCCGGCAGGCCGGATGCGCGGGCGCGGGCCAGAGCGGTACGCACGGCCGGGTCGGCCGCCTGCCCGTCGACACGGTCGCCGCCTGCGCGCAGGCGCGCCAGAAGCCCCGGCGGAACCGGCATCCGTGTCGTTCCGGGCAGCGCCCCAATGGCATGCAGGGCGGAGTCCGGTGACAACACCGGCTTGAGCGCTGCATAGGCAAACGAAAGGGGCGCGGAGCCGACGCGCTCATCCGTCGCTCGCAGGCGCGTCGGTCTCGCCCACACGAGACCGGCGAGCAGCGCGGCGCAGCGCGCGTCGTCGAAGTCGCCTGAGAGGAACGCGGCCACGTCGGCAAGCCGTGCGACCGTGGCGCCGGCGAGCGGTTTGTCCTCCAGTCCGCGAATCGCCGCTTCCACCAGTCGCCGTTCCAGTACGGCGATCATGTTCGAGACGAGCGGGCCGGCTCCCCAGACCACCGTGGGTGGCGCGTCGCCGTCGGACCATGCGCGTCGGGTGCTCAGACGACCGCGGTAGAAGAAGTTCTTCTCGGCGAGCGGTGCGAGATGGGCGGCCATGGGCGGCGCGATGTTCGACCGCGCCCGCGCTACGTCCTCTCCCGGCGTCTCGGACCTCGATGTCTCACTGGCCGTCGCGGACTCGTCGCCGCCGCCGTCTTCCACCCGCGCCGGTTCGATGCGTCCGAGACGTTCCGGGGCTGGCAATCCGATCCCGGCGAGAGCCGCGGCGATGCGAAGCTCGGCGCTGCCATCGTCCGCCCGCTGAAGCCACGTCGATGACAGCAGAGGTGGGGGCGTGCCGACTGCCTGCCGGCCGTTGGGGCTCACGGCGAGCCAATCGACGACCCGTCCAATCGCGACGATTGCTTTCTCGACCTCTGCTGACGACCCCGCGGTCGACACGAGCCCGAACAGTGCATCTTCGAGTCGCTTGACGGCGTGTCGGGCCGCCCCCGGCTCTTCGTCGTTGCGACCGACGCGGCGTACGCGGTCGAGCCAACCGCTGGCGTCGAGATCGGCAACCAGTTGCGCTCCCGGCGAAGGCGCAGCCGAGCGGCGGCCTATCGGCGTCGCCAAGTACGCTTTACCGGCCCGCATCAGAAAACCGAAGCGCTCGAATTCCTGGAAGCCGCGGCTGACGCCGAGACTCGCGGCGGCCCGCGCGAAATCGAGGCCGTCCCTTGCCGTTCGGCCGTTCAGCACGGCGCGACCCTCCCCGAACAGGGAATCGATTTCACGGAACCTGGCGGGACGGATCCATAGCGGCGCCCAGAACTCGGCCCGCGCATCGTTCTCGTCGGCGGCTTCGACGCCGCCCCAGCCTGCTCCGACCGTTCGAACGGTGAACGGGAAGCTCGCTCCGAAACCGGTTGCGGTCTGGTGGCGGCGGCTGGCGGCGCCCGCGAACGCCGTGGCTCCTTCGAGCATCAGAACGAAGTCCCACGGATTCACCTCGCCGTCGGAGCTGTATCCGGTGGTAGCGTTCGGCCCGCCTGCCGCACCGGGTGCGAACTGGCCGACCGCCGCGGAGTTCAATCCCCGGGCCGGCGCGGCGTACAGGGCGCTTGCGAGGAGTGTTCCGGCTTCGCTCGATGGTTCACCCGTGGACGCGTCGAACAGGCCCGGCGGCTTCGCCTTCGAGACGAGGCGGCGCGCGAAGTTGTTCGTGAAATCGAGTCGGCCGTCGTTTCCGCCCGTGCCGAGCAATTGCGGGTAAGCGAGGCGGTCACCTGACAACGCGAGGGCAGCGTCGAGCCATTGAAGCGCAGTATCCGGAAGTTCGGCCCTGAGCGTTGCCACGAGCTCGACCTTGGCTCCTCCTTCGGGCCGTTCCGCCAGATCCAGACCGGCGATCGTGATAGACGCGTTTCGGATGGCCGACGAGATGTGCTCGAAGCGGTCCGCTACCGGCTTTGTGGTGAGCGGGTCGAATCCGTCCTTGTTGTTTTTCTGGTAGAAGCCGCTATCGCCGTTCCATGGCGCGATGATCGGACTCGGCGCGTACTCGTGCAGAAAGAAGTGCAGCAGCGCGTCGCGGCTCAGCGTCGTTCTCAGGTGAAAGCGTTCGTTCTTCCACCAGCCGCGCGCGTGCGGATCGGCGGCTTCGCCGGAGACGTGGTTGGCCGGCGACGAGATCAGGCGCAGCACGCCGAGCGCTTTCAGGTAGGACGCCAGCGGCGTCGGGGCGCATCCGTTCAGGGCGAGCGGTTCACCGATCATCCCGGTTTCCCTTGCGCTCCCTCTCGGATGCCCGCCAATCGGCGACCCGCAGGAGGGTCTCCAGCCAGGCGAGGCGGAACGGCCCGAGGCGCGCGAGCAGCTCGCGTGTGCGCTCCGTCCAGCTCTCGTGCGAGACCTCGTCCCAACCGAGCTCCATGATCGAGAGGACGAGACAGCCGCCCTCCCAGTGCTCGCCGTCTTCCAGATCGAAGGCAGGCAGCTCGTCGCCTTCCCACACGCCGCGGGCGAAGCGCGCCCCGGCCCGGTCGCCGTCCTTCGGCGGCGCCTCGCGGGGCAGGGCGCGCAGGTTCATCCGCACCTTTCCGTGATGGGCGGCGATCAGATAGGCGGTCAGGTCGGCATCCCGCGACCAGCGTTCGTGGGCGAGAAACGCCAGCGCGGATACGAGCTCGTGGCGGAAATAGGCCCGTCCGTGTCGAGACCGCCCGATGGTCTTGGCGAGCAGCACGTCGGTGGCAACGTCGTGGCCATCGAGGCCGCGACGCATCGTGTCCTGGAAGACCTCGTGCGCCTTGCCGAGATCGTGCCAGCGCGCCGCGCGGACGACGGTCGCCCGGGTGTCCGTCTCCACGTCGAGAGCGCCGCACAGCGATTCGGCATCCGCGGTGACATGCCGGAGATGATCGGCGAGCGGCACGATCATGTCGATCTCGCTCAGCGAGTCCTCGTCATGCCCCTCGGCTTCATCCGACGCCAATGAATCGGAACCGTCCGGCGCCGCACTCGCGCCACGTGGCCCAGCCGGATGGGAGACCGGTTCCGGCTCGTCCTTCAGGTTGCCGGTGAATCCCGCGGCCTCCCGGTAGCCGCCCGCGTTCCGATCCGCCAGCAGCACCAGTCCGGGCCATGGCGGGTCTCGGAACGGTATCCACCCCGGCGGCGCGGTTCCCGTCCGGCCGTCCCGGCGCCGCCATTGGGGATCGCGCTGGAACACGAGGATCCTCCCCTTGTCACGCGTGCGCAGCCTGCGAAGCCATTCCCTCACCGTGCCGATCGATACGGCGCACAGTTCCTCCCGGCGGGGTCGCGGCGGCTCGTCACCCGTTGCCGAGAGATCGCGCCAGAAGACGCGGACGTCCGTGTCGTCGGCGTCGCGGACGTACGGTGACACGTCGACGTCGAAGCCGGTGAGGTCCGGATCCGTGTCGAAGAGCTCGTCGAGGTCCTTGCGACGGATCACCCGGCGAGGCGGCTCGATGGCGTCCGGCGGGGGCAGATGCGCCGGCGCGACGTCGGTCAACGCCGACAGTCGATCCCTTGCGGTCTGCAATTCCGCGGCCGTGTACGGGATCGCCAGCTCCGTTGCTTCCTTGTCCGACGTCATGCCGTCGTTCGCCGGCTGCAGGAGGTCGATCCAGTGCACGTCGGCGCCGTCGGGAAGCTCCGCGTAGCGGTTGGCGCGGCCGAAGCGCTGGACCATCGACGACCAGGGCGCGATCTCGGTGAACAGGACCGCGGCCGAGATGTCGACGCCCGCTTCGACGGCCTGGGTGGCGACGACGATGCGGCCGTGCGGATTCCCGTCACCGGTGCCGACAACCTTGTCCATCTGCCGCTCGCGGTCGGCGGGACGGAAGCGCGAGTGGACGAGGGCCAGCGTCGGTGCGGCCGGCGTCCGCTTCGACAGCCGCTTGCCGAGGGCCTCGTGGAGCTTCTGCGCGCGAGCTACGCGATTGACGATCGCGAGCGTCATGCGTCCGCTGCGGTGCGCGCCGACGATGGCGTCTGCAAGGCGCCGGACGTAGTCGGCGAGGTCGGCCTTCTTCGACGACGCCGGCGCCACCGGCGCACGAGTCAGCCTCTTCGCGGCGCGTGAGAGACGTGCGAGCCTGCCCCCCGGCGCCGCGGCGGGATCGACCCTGACGACGAATGCCGGGGGCGGTGCGGGATGATCGACGGTGGCGAGCCACCGAGGGTCGAGGGTGGCCGAGATCCAGAGGCTGCGGGAAGGGCTTCCCGGTGGGCGGTTCGCGTGCCGCGGCCCGGTCGGCATCCGACTGGCGAAACGCTTCGAGCTGCGAGGACGTCGCGCGGCCGGCGCCCATGAGCTGCACCTCGTCGAACACCCACTGCGCGTCCTCGTGCAGGAGGGCGAACTCCATCGGCCAGATCGCGCGGGACGAGGCGTAGCCGCGCATCAGCGCGCGGCTCAGCAGCATGTCCTGGGTGCCCACGAGCACCGCCGGGCGCTCCGGCGTCTCCAGCCAGCCGCCGCCGTCCACGCCGCCCATCAGCACGTGCACGTCCTCCGGCCGCGGGAGCCGGCTCTCGTCGTCCATTTCGGCCGCGAGCTTGCCGAACCACTCCTCGACCCGCTGCGCGGTCTGCTCGACGAGCGTCCGCATCGGCAGGCACCAGACCAGTCGGCGGGGCGTGGTGTCGGGACTCCGCAGTCGGTGCGCGGCCCATCCCAGCGTCACCGCGGCCGTCTTGCCCGAACCCGTGGGCGCGACCAGGACCCGCGGCCACGCATCGGTCGCGAGGGCGAGCTGCCACGCGTCGGGCTGCACGTCCTCGCCGAACACGACTCGATAGATGGTGGCGCCGTCCACGTGGAACTCCTGGCGGGAGCGATCCGAGAGCCGTCAGATCATAGCGGAAGCGAATCGTGCACCCTCGTTCGAGTCGCCAGCCGACAGCGGCGCCCGTCACCGCCGAGCGTGGCTGTCGGCGGGGCGATTCGTGTTGCGTCTATCCGGTCGAACCGCCGGACGCCGCGCGTCGCCAACTCCTGTCGGCGCCGGCGTGCCAGCCGCCGCTTGATCGATCCGGTCGACCCGCCGGACGCCGCGCGTCGCCAAGGGGCGGCGGTTGGTCCATCGGACGCGTTCAAGTTCCATGAATCAGTAAGTCTGACCGCGTCGACTGTCAGATCCTGTCATCGGCGTGCGCCTTCGATGGCCGTCGAAACGCGATGACCGTGCGCCGTTCGGATTGCGTGTCGCGCGTGATTCCGGACCGGCCACGGGTGGTATCTGATAAAGTAATACTTCAGAAGATGCGAATTACTACCAAGGGACAGGTGACCATTCCGCAGAGGTTCCGACTCAAGTTCGGGCTGCTGCCGAACACGGACGTCAGCTTCGAGGAGGCCGACGGCGGCGTGACCGTCCGTCCGGTACTGAGCAAACGAGCGCTCATCGAGGGCCGTCTTCGCAGGGCTCGCGGGGTCGCTGCCCGCGGTGTCCGGACCGACGACGTCATGCGGCTCACGCGCGGGGACGACTGAGTGTTCCTCGTCGATACCAACGTGCTGCTCGACGTCTTCACGGACGACCCGCAGTGGCGATCCTGGTCGGAGGGCGCCATCCGCGACGCGCTGCTCAGCGGAGCGGTCGGGATCAACCCGATCGTCTATGCGGAGACATCGCTGGCGTTCACCGATGTCCGGCCCCTGGACCGCCGCCTCGACGAGCTGCTGCTCGAGCGCCTGCCTCTACCCTACAAGGCAGCGTTCCGGGCAGCGACGGCCTACCGCAGATACCGGCGCGCGGGCGGCGCCCGGTCAGCGCCGCTGCCGGACTTCTACATCGGCGCCCATGCAGAAGCGGACGGCCTGGTGCTTCTCACCAGAGACGCCCGCCGGTTCCAGACCTACTTCCCGGCCGTGAAGCTGGTTTCGCCCGGCGCTTCGTCCTGATCGCATCGGTGGCCGCCACCGGCGACGGAGAAGCGGGGTCACCGGATTCACCCGCGGCTTCGTCCCGAGGCTGGAACGGGCCCCGCCAGGAGATCGCCCTACCGCGCCGCGGCGGATCGACCGAAACGATCTCTTGCCGCCGAACGGGAGGATGCCGCCGTGTCAGCTCCGGAACTTCGCGAGCCGCCGGTCCAGCCCGTGTCCGCCGATACGCCGCCGCTGGTGCCGGCGCGCATGGTCAACGAATACGTCTACTGCCCGCGCCTGGCCTACCTGGAGTGGGTCCAGGGCGAGTGGGCCGACTCGTCCGACACCGTCGAAGGCCGCCATGCGCACCGGCGCGTCAACCGCGACGGCGGGAAGCTGCCGCCGCCGGCGGACGTGGACAAGGCGGAGAAGCTGCACGCGCGTTCGATCACCCTGTCGTCGGATCGTCTGGGCCTGATCGCCAGGATGGACCTGATCGAGGCGGACGGCGGCAAGCTGACGCCGGTCGACTACAAGCGCGGCAAGCGCCCCCACGTCGAACGCGGGGCCTACGATCCGCAACGGGTGCAGCTCTGCGTGCAGGGTCTTCTCCTGCGCGAGCACGGCTACGCGTGCGACGAGGGCGTGCTCTATTTCGTCGGCAGCCGCGAACGGGTCCGCGTCGCGTTCGACGACGAGCTCGTGGCCGCCACGCACCGGGCGGTGGAGGGACTGCGGCGCGTCGCCGCGGAGGGCGTCATCCCGCCGCCGCTCGAGGACAGCCCCAAGTGTCCGCGCTGCTCGCTGGTAGAGATCTGCCTGCCGGACGAGGTCCACCATCTGAAGGGGGCCGCCGTCGCCCCGCGCCCGATCGCCGTGCCCTGCACCGACGCGCTGCCGCTCTACGTGCAGGCGCGCCGCGCGAAGGTCGCCAAGTCGGGCGAGACCCTCGTGGTGACGGTGGACGACGCGGAGCTGGCGACCGCCCGGCTGGCGGAGACCTCGCAGGTCGTCGTCATGGGCAACGTCTACCTGACCACGCCCTGCCTGCACGAGCTGATGTGGCGCGGGATTCCCGTCACCTGGCACAGCTACGGCGGCTGGTTCTTCGGCCACACGGCGGGCAACGGACACAAGAACGTCGAGCTGCGGACCGCCCAGTATCGGGCCAGCTTCGACGAGCGAACGTGCCTGCGGTTCGCCCGGGGACTGGTGAGCGCCAAGATCCAGAACTGCCGCACGCTGCTCCGCCGCAACTGGAAACGGGACGAAAGCAGCAATCCCGTCCTCGTCGATCTGAAGAGCGACGGCCGCCGCGCCGCCCGCGCGGACTCGCTGCCGGAGCTGCTCGGCGTCGAAGGGACCGCCGCGGCGCGCTACTTCCGAGCGTTCGGCGCGATGCTGCACGAGTCGGCGTCGGACGCGGCGTTCCCGTTCGACTTCGAGACACGGAACCGCCGTCCCCCGCGGGATCCGGTCAACGCGCTCCTCTCCTTCGCCTATTCGCTGCTGGTCCGGGCCTGGACGGTCACGCTGGCCGCGGTCGGGTTCGACGCCTACCGGGGCCTCTACCACCAGCCCCGCTACGGCCGCCCGGCCCTCGCGCTCGACCTGATGGAGCCGTTCCGCCCCCTGGTCGCCGACTCGGTGGTGGTCCAGGCGATCAACAACGGCGAGGTCAGGCCGACCGACTTCAAGACGGCCGCCGGCAGCGTCAACCTGGGCGCGGACGGCCGGCGGCGGTTCATTTCCACCTTCGAACGCCGCCTCGGCCACGAGGTCGTCCATCCGCTCTTCGGCTACCGCGTCAGCTACCGCCGACTGCTGGAGATGCAGGCCCGGCTGTTCGGACGATTCCTCCTCGGCGAGCTTCCCGAGTATCCGAACTTCACGACGCGGTGATCCCTTGACCTCCACCCAACTGGGCTGCGAGTGCTTCCGATGCGGTCACGGCGAGCAAGATCGCGGACGTGATCCCTTGACCTCCACCCAACTGGGCTGCGAGTTGTCGGGCAGGCCGCGCGAATATCCGAACTTCGTGTCGCGATGATCCGTGGAGCACCTCTACATCGTCGTCTACGACATCAGCGACCCCAAGCGCTGGCGGCGCGTGTTCAAGCTGATGCAGGGATACGGCGAGTGGGTCCAGCTCTCGGTCTTCCAGTGCCGCCTCAGTCGCCGCCGGCACGCCGATCTGGTTGCACGGCTCGACGGGATAATCGATCATGGGAGGGACCACGTCGTGCTGGTCGACATCGGCGTCGCCGATGGGGTGGACCCGCGCGTCGTCAGTCTGGGGAAGAAGTTCCAGGCCGTACGCCGGGAGCCGGTCATCGTCTGAGGCAGTCCAGCCGCACCGGCGCGAGCGCTCCGGTGGCGCCGGGATGCCGGGGGAGTGCTCGAAAGGCGGTAGATCCTTGAAAACTGAATCAGTTACAATACAGCCCATGGTCAACGATGCAGTCGCCGGCTTCGCTCGGGCGTCACGAATGCGGGACCTCTCGCGATGCGGGGGTGAACACCTGGAGTTGCAACGGGTTGCGAGGGGTCCGTTTTCCGCGGGGATTACCCGCGGCCTCATTGAAGCGATAACCTTGACCAACGCCAAGGCGACGTACTGCACTGCGTTTTCCGCGGGGATTACCCGCGGCCTCATTGAAGCGCCGGCCCGCGCGGGGCCCTCAGCTGCCGCACCGGAGTTTTCCGCGGGGATTACCCGCGGCCTCATTGAAGCGACGTGCACGAAGTGCAACCTCACTCTTTAACCCCTACGTTTTCCGCGGGGATTACCCGCGGCCTCATTGAAGCAACAGAAAAGAGAGTCCGGTGAAGCTCGCGGAACCGAGTTTTCCGCGGGGATTACCCGCGGCCTCATTGAAGCGGCCTCGAGGCCCGGTCAGTGAGCCTCGCGGATATCCAGTTTTCCGCGGGGATTACCCGCGGCCTCATTGAAGCGAGGCGACCGGCGAGGCCGTGATCCGCGGCGTGAGGGACGTTTTCCGCGGGGATTACCCGCGGCCTCATTGAAGCCAGGACGCCCTGTGCCATCCTTTCCGCCGCGTCCGCCGTGTTTTCCGCGGGGATTACCCGCGGCCTCATTGAAGCGGGGCTCAGGCCGTCGAAGCCTATCGCGCCCAGCACGTTTTCCGCGGGGATTACCCGCGGCCTCATTGAAGCAGGCGCATCGTACATCGGCTCGACCTACACGACGAGTTTTCCGCGGGGATTACCCGCGGCCTCATTGAAGCGATCTTGGGAGTCGTTCTGATCTTCGATAACGCCGTGTTTTCCGCGGGGATTACCCGCGGCCTCATTGAAGCAGATCGGAAGGGGGGGGTATATGGCATGGTGAAAGGAGGTTTTCCGCGGGGATTACCCGCGGCCTCATTGAAGCGCCACGGATTCCAGCACGCCCTGCGCCATCCTTTCCGTTTTCCGCGGGGATTACCCGCGGCCTCATTGAAGCAGCATCGCCACGACGTCGGCATAGCTCTCGACGGCGTGCGTTTTCCGCGGGGATTACCCGCGGCCTCATTGAAGCGGCGCAATCCCCACGGTCCTTACCAACCATTCCGCCGTTTTCCGCGGGGATTACCCGCGGCCTCATTGAAGCATCTCGTCGACCGTCAAAAATTCGTTGTTGGTGTTGGTTTTCCGCGGGGATTACCCGCGGCCTCATTGAAGCGAAGCTCATCGGTTACCGTCCCGGCTTGTTAGCCGTAGGTTTTCCGCGGGGATTACCCGCGGCCTCATTGAAGCCGCGGCTTCATCGACAAGGAAGATGCGAAGTTCACGTTTTCCGCGGGGATTACCCGCGGCCTCATTGAAGCTACGGCCGGCTCGGCCTGAGGCGCCGCGAGTGGCGCGTTTTCCGCGGGGATTACCCGCGGCCTCATTGAAGCGATCTGCATGACGCCCGCAACGGCGGCGAGGAGACTGTGGTGGTTTTCCGCGGGGATTACCCGCGGCCTCATTGAAGCAGGTCCTCGCGGCCTGAACCGTGATCCGCGTAGATGTTTTCCGCGGGGATTACCCGCGGCCTCATTGAAGCGCGAAGTAGTGCCTCGGCCCGGTAGCGTTCGATGAGTTTTCCGCGGGGATTACCCGCGGCCTCATTGAAGCGGCGATCGCGCGCCGAATCTCCGGCGTGCACAGCGTGTGTTTTCCGCGGGGATTACCCGCGGCCTCATTGAAGCCGTGGGTCGGCCAGCGCGGCCTAGCGGGCGTGAGGCGTTTTCCGCGGGGATTACCCGCGGCCTCATTGAAGCATGCCGAGTTTCTTGGCGCGCGTTTCAAACTCGGGTTTTCCGCGGGGATTACCCGCGGCCTCATTGAAGCAAGAAGCAGCGGGAGGGGCAAGCATCGCACGGTAGGGGTTTTCCGCGGGGATTACCCGCGGCCTCATTGAAGCGCGCTGAACGCCAGCCGCCTTACTGGCGGCATCACGTTTTCCGCGGGGATTACCCGCGGCCTCATTGAAGCCATCTGCCAGTTGTGCTAGGATGTGTCGTGGCTGAAGTTTTCCGCGGGGATTACCCGCGGCCTCATTGAAGCTTCGTCAGCGCCTCCGTGGCGAGGCGCGGGAGGAGTGTTTTCCGCGGGGATTACCCGCGGCCTCATTGAAGCCTCGACGACGAGGATACTGGCTGGGAAGGCCGCCCGACGTTTTCCGCGGGGATTACCCGCGGCCTCATTGAAGCGATGCATGGCTACTACAGGGACTACTATCACGTCTACGTTTTCCGCGGGGATTACCCGCGGCCTCATTGAAGCAAGTGAAGCGTTTCGATAGCCAGACTGCGCACGAGAGTTTTCCGCGGGGATTACCCGCGGCCTCATTGAAGCCTACAAGTCCTCGCGGACTAGTGTGTGGGCACTCCGTTTTCCGCGGGGATTACCCGCGGCCTCATTGAAGCTCGAACCAACCGGCCGCAACTTCTGCGGTCGAAGATGTTTTCCGCGGGGATTACCCGCGGCCTCATTGAAGCGTCGTTAACCCCGTTCTTGTTTCGTCAGGGGACTTATGTTTTCCGCGGGGATTACCCGCGGCCTCATTGAAGCGCTCCTAGCCCGGTGGACATGTTCTTATACGACGAGTTTTCCGCGGGGATTACCCGCGGCCTCATTGAAGCTCCGTTCCCTCCGGTCTTTGTTCCGCAGAACGACCGGTTTTCCGCGGGGATTACCCGCGGCCTCATTGAAGCCGCCTGCGACGCGCCGAAGAAGTAAAACGGGTTACCATCATGTTTTCCGCGGGGATTACCCGCGGCCTCATTGAAGCCGGCTCGCGCGGCGACGTTGGAACTGGGTCCAGCAGTTTTCCGCGGGGATTACCCGCGGCCTCATTGAAGCGCTCCCGTGCCCGAACCCGCTCTCGCTCCCGTGCCCGAGTTTTCCGCGGGGATTACCCGCGGCCTCATTGAAGCGTTGGTTACAACCTGCGATTCGATATCGAGGTTCTATGCGGTTTTCCGCGGGGATTACCCGCGGCCTCATTGAAGCTGGGCGGCACAATCGAGGACGCGCTCGACGTCGCGATGGTTTTCCGCGGGGATTACCCGCGGCCTCATTGAAGCCGTAGCTACTACGGGTTCCGCGACAAGTTTGCCCGGTTTTCCGCGGGGATTACCCGCGGCCTCATTGAAGCCTCATAGTGTCTCCCGCCCAGTGTCGGTCAGTATGGAGTTTTCCGCGGGGATTACCCGCGGCCTCATTGAAGCAACAACGCCGACGACGATCGCCCTCGGCGGCACCATGTTTTCCGCGGGGATTACCCGCGGCCTCATTGAAGCTGAGGGTATCAGCAAGACGGAGTGTGATTAGGGCGTGTTTTCCGCGGGGATTACCCGCGGCCTCATTGAAGCGCGGGGTTCCAAGTTAACGCTAACTCCCCGAGGGACGTTTTCCGCGGGGATTACCCGCGGCCTCATTGAAGCGTCCGTTGCGGATGGCTCGGCAAGACGGGCGGCTCCGCGTTTTCCGCGGGGATTACCCGCGGCCTCATTGAAGCATCGACGACGACGGCGTTAGCGTGGAGTTTACGACGTTTTCCGCGGGGATTACCCGCGGCCTCATTGAAGCGGCGGTCACCCCACGAGGTGGCCTTCCCGGTCGCGAAGTTTTCCGCGGGGATTACCCGCGGCCTCATTGAAGCGACTTTTTTTAATTTTTTTCGTCCCGGGACTGGACAGGTTTTCCGCGGGGATTACCCGCGGCCTCATTGAAGCCGAGCGGCGGAGGTGCTGGCGAGTGCCTTGATGCAGTTTTCCGCGGGGATTACCCGCGGCCTCATTGAAGCGGCGACACCGTCCGGGTGCTCGTCGGGGTGCCCCGGTTTTCCGCGGGGATTACCCGCGGCCTCATTGAAGCCACGCGCAACCGGGTAACCCCAACCGGCAACGTCATCCGTGTTTTCCGCGGGGATTACCCGCGGCCTCATTGAAGCACGTCGAGCGCCCACACTTCCAGGTACCCCGCGGGTTTTCCGCGGGGATTACCCGCGGCCTCATTGAAGCGCAAGTGGCGCAAGTGGCACTGGCCGGTTTCAACGCGTTTTCCGCGGGGATTACCCGCGGCCTCATTGAAGCACGCGCTGAGGTGGTGGTGGTGGTGGTTGGCGACCGAGTTTTCCGCGGGGATTACCCGCGGCCTCATTGAAGCGTGTAGCGGGCGATGTAATCCGCCACGATCCGGGCCAGGTTTTCCGCGGGGATTACCCGCGGCCTCATTGAAGCACGGGCAACGACCGTGCGGATGTACCGGCTCGGAAGTTTTCCGCGGGGATTACCCGCGGCCTCATTGAAGCGTATTCTGACCGGGCGACCTCCATCAGCTCGACGAGTTTTCCGCGGGGATTACCCGCGGCCTCATTGAAGCAACAGCTCGCCTTCGAGCTGTGGTCCGAGTAGCAAGTTTTCCGCGGGGATTACCCGCGGCCTCATTGAAGCTTAGCCAACTGTGGTACCCGCGGTCTGCTCAAGCAGTTTTCCGCGGGGATTACCCGCGGCCTCATTGAAGCGGTCCGAAGGCGGGCGGCAACGGAACGGATGCGAGCGAGTTTTCCGCGGGGATTACCCGCGGCCTCATTGAAGCGCGTCCAGGAGCGCGCTTCGATTCGCGATAACCAGGCGTTTTCCGCGGGGATTACCCGCGGCCTCATTGAAGCTGGTCTTCGATGACACCATTGCTATTACGGGGGACGTTTTCCGCGGGGATTACCCGCGGCCTCATTGAAGCAGGCTCGGTCGTATCACTCAGGTGCTCAGCCTTCCGTTTTCCGCGGGGATTACCCGCGGCCTCATTGAAGCTCCGGTGGCGCTGACGAGATGGACGTCGTACTGCCAGTTTTCCGCGGGGATTACCCGCGGCCTCATTGAAGCGAGAAGCAGCTGAGTAAGCCGCGGAAGCCGCAGGCGGCGTTTTCCGCGGGGATTACCCGCGGCCTCATTGAAGCTACGTATGAGCGGGGACAAAGTCCGGTCTATGAAATCGTTTTCCGCGGGGATTACCCGCGGCCTCATTGAAGCATTGTTCGTGTTGATGTTGATCCACCGCTCCTCGCCAGGTTTTCCGCGGGGATTACCCGCGGCCTCATTGAAGCTATCAGCCTTACCGCTGGACCTACCCCGCGTTGCCTAGTTTTCCGCGGGGATTACCCGCGGCCTCATTGAAGCTCCGGCACCGATACAGTCGCCCGGTCCACGACTCGGTTTTCCGCGGGGATTACCCGCGGCCTCATTGAAGCTTTCTCACGCCAGTGGTCGCCGAACTGGCCCAGCGCGTTTTCCGCGGGGATTACCCGCGGCCTCATTGAAGCGACGTCCCGATTCCGTTTTGTCCCGGTTACCTCTCTAGTTTTCCGCGGGGATTACCCGCGGCCTCATTGAAGCCACGGATCCCCACAGCGTCACCTGCTCGCCGTCGTCGGTTTTCCGCGGGGATTACCCGCGGCCTCATTGAAGCCCGTCGACACGGACGAAGGAAGAAGAGTGAACGAAGGTTTTCCGCGGGGATTACCCGCGGCCTCATTGAAGCGTCCTCTGCCCCGCCTGCGGGGTGTACGAAGACGAGGTTTTCCGCGGGGATTACCCGCGGCCTCATTGAAGCCTCCATGCTTGGCGAGGATGATGATGGCGAAGCGTAAGTTTTCCGCGGGGATTACCCGCGGCCTCATTGAAGCGTGGGGTCGGGGGGACGGCCCCCCCCCCCGTCGAGTTTTCCGCGGGGATTACCCGCGGCCTCATTGAAGCGTCCTCTGCCCCGCCTGCGGGGTGTACGAAGACGAGGTTTTCCGCGGGGATTACCCGCGGCCTCATTGAAGCGGTGTGGACCCTCCTCTGTATCTCCGGCGAGACGGATCGTTTTCCGCGGGGATTACCCGCGGCCTCATTGAAGCTAGGAGACCAGGAGACAGCAACTATGGAAAAGGTAAGTTTTCCGCGGGGATTACCCGCGGCCTCATTGAAGCTACCGCGTGTGGTTCTGCGCGTTTGGAACGCACGGTAAGTTTTCCGCGGGGATTACCCGCGGCCTCATTGAAGCAGGGAGTTATTCCCGTCATGTAGACGCGACCAACCTTGTTTTCCGCGGGGATTACCCGCGGCCTCATTGAAGCGTTGTTACAACGAATACTTCAAGGACCCTCATGATGTTTTCCGCGGGGATTACCCGCGGCCTCATTGAAGCCTAGGAAAAAGCCGGCGGGCGGCCATGCCAGGCGCCCGCGTTTTCCGCGGGGATTACCCGCGGCCTCATTGAAGCGTGTTCTGGCCGATTCCCGCTTCGGTCTCGTGGCCGTTTTCCGCGGGGATTACCCGCGGCCTCATTGAAGCCCCGTCTGCAGCAGGAGCTCGACCGCTGGAAGACTGGTTTTCCGCGGGGATTACCCGCGGCCTCATTGAAGCAGACCTTATCGCGCGATGCTTGCCCCCCCCTCCGCCGTTTTCCGCGGGGATTACCCGCGGCCTCATTGAAGCCTTGTTATTCTGGAAGAAACGTCGGGTATCACGTCGTTTTCCGCGGGGATTACCCGCGGCCTCATTGAAGCGTTGGGCAAGACGGGCGGGCGGGCGACGACGACGACGTTTTCCGCGGGGATTACCCGCGGCCTCATTGAAGCCCGACGCCGATCGCGCAGGATGCACGCGGCCGCATGTTTTCCGCGGGGATTACCCGCGGCCTCATTGAAGCGATAGACCCGTAGGCGGCCACCACGCAGGCGTAGAGTTTTCCGCGGGGATTACCCGCGGCCTCATTGAAGCGATTGGCAGGGAGTCGACATCTACCGGCTCCAGGAGGTTTTCCGCGGGGATTACCCGCGGCCTCATTGAAGCTACTCGTCGTGTTCCGTCCCTGCAGTGGCATGGTGGGTTTTCCGCGGGGATTACCCGCGGCCTCATTGAAGCGCGGGGGTCTTCGCGCCTCCCGGAGACGCCAGTTCGAGTTTTCCGCGGGGATTACCCGCGGCCTCATTGAAGCGAGCGGCTGTTCGCGCGGGGCGGCGGCGCGGTTTCCAGTTTTCCGCGGGGATTACCCGCGGCCTCATTGAAGCCAGTGGCAGGGAGTCGACATCTACCGGCTCCAGGAGGTTTTCCGCGGGGATTACCCGCGGCCTCATTGAAGCCTGAAGGCCGCGGGGCGCTGACGTGCTGCTCGACGCCGTTTTCCGCGGGGATTACCCGCGGCCTCATTGAAGCGCGCCGCGCCGTCGAGCGCGATTGCGCGATCGCGAGTTTTCCGCGGGGATTACCCGCGGCCTCATTGAAGCCTACCGGCGCGTGATGGCCGAGGCGGATCTTCCGGGTTTTCCGCGGGGATTACCCGCGGCCTCATTGAAGCTTCATCGGTGGCTCCCGCCTCTAGCCACCCGCGGGCGTTTTCCGCGGGGATTACCCGCGGCCTCATTGAAGCGGTCTCGTCTGTGAGCTCGCGGCCGATCCCAAGGAGTTTTCCGCGGGGATTACCCGCGGCCTCATTGAAGCGTAATGCAGAGGAGCGCCCAGACGGCCGTCCGCGAGTTTTCCGCGGGGATTACCCGCGGCCTCATTGAAGCGACGACCTTCACCAGCGCGAGGGCAACGTACTGCACGGTTTTCCGCGGGGATTACCCGCGGCCTCATTGAAGCGCTCATTCCTCGAAGAGGGCTATGAGATCCGCGTGAGTTTTCCGCGGGGATTACCCGCGGCCTCATTGAAGCCATCGCCGGGCAGGTCCCACAGCGCTGCAGCGGCCCGGTTTTCCGCGGGGATTACCCGCGGCCTCATTGAAGCCGACCGCCCCATGCGGCCGACGAGAGAGATCTTGACGTTTTCCGCGGGGATTACCCGCGGCCTCATTGAAGCACCGTGACCTCGGAAATGATTGTGAGCATACCCATGTTTTCCGCGGGGATTACCCGCGGCCTCATTGAAGCGTAATCGCGCCCAGTGAGGCCGCGGGGCGCATCGCGTTTTCCGCGGGGATTACCCGCGGCCTCATTGAAGCCGTGACGGCGACGCCCCACGATACGGCGACGACCACGTTTTCCGCGGGGATTACCCGCGGCCTCATTGAAGCGATGGTCCAAGTATGACAGGCCGGGGGGGGGGTGTCGGGTTTTCCGCGGGGATTACCCGCGGCCTCATTGAAGCCGCCGTGGCGTTGGCGCCGCTACTGGTAAGGATGACTGTTTTCCGCGGGGATTACCCGCGGCCTCATTGAAGCCTACCGTCGTCAGGCGGAAAGCCTCTCCCTCGACGAGTTTTCCGCGGGGATTACCCGCGGCCTCATTGAAGCACCGTCGCCGCCTGCGGCTTCCGCGGCTTGCTCAGCGTTTTCCGCGGGGATTACCCGCGGCCTCATTGAAGCTCCGAGGTCAGCGAGGTGTCCGTGCGGCACGATGTGCGTTTTCCGCGGGGATTACCCGCGGCCTCATTGAAGCTCGGCTTGACGGTGGATTTCGTCCACCGTCAGGAAGTTTTCCGCGGGGATTACCCGCGGCCTCATTGAAGCGTCTCTAACACCTCTGTCCAGGTCCGTCGTATGGTGTGTTTTCCGCGGGGATTACCCGCGGCCTCATTGAAGCCTTTTGCTCCGGGTTACCTCGCTACTCAAGAAGTAGGTTTTCCGCGGGGATTACCCGCGGCCTCATTGAAGCTCTTTCGGGCCAGACCATACGACCACCGGTATCAGCGTTTTCCGCGGGGATTACCCGCGGCCTCATTGAAGCCCAGTCTGCCGCGATCCGCATCACGGCCGTCGGAGCCGTTTTCCGCGGGGATTACCCGCGGCCTCATTGAAGCGACCATCGAACGCGGCGCGAGGGCAATCAAGCTCAGCCGGTTTTCCGCGGGGATTACCCGCGGCCTCATTGAAGCCAGCACGTCGGGTCCGGTGCGGGGCGAGTGTGGTCAGTTTTCCGCGGGGATTACCCGCGGCCTCATTGAAGCCCGAGCGAATTTGAAGCGCGCGCCAAGAAACTCGGCGTTTTCCGCGGGGATTACCCGCGGCCTCATTGAAGCAAGGGTGCCGAGGTTGCCAGCGACGTTGCTAACGTCGGTTTTCCGCGGGGATTACCCGCGGCCTCATTGAAGCAGGATGTGGTCGGAGCCGTGGACAACGTAACGAACAAGGTTTTCCGCGGGGATTACCCGCGGCCTCATTGAAGCTTGCCTACACTGGCAGCGGCACGGAGAATGCGGTCGGTTTTCCGCGGGGATTACCCGCGGCCTCATTGAAGCTGTGGTGGCCGCCTACGGCAGCATCGAACGTCCCGACGTTTTCCGCGGGGATTACCCGCGGCCTCATTGAAGCCCGAGTACATTGGCGCCTGGATTGCTCTCGTCGTAGATGTTTTCCGCGGGGATTACCCGCGGCCTCATTGAAGCGTAACTTGCCGTCGGCCTGGTCGCGTGATCCTTCGAGGTTTTCCGCGGGGATTACCCGCGGCCTCATTGAAGCCGGGTCCCTGTTGGTGCTCTGGCGCGTCCCGTCGGGTTTTCCGCGGGGATTACCCGCGGCCTCATTGAAGCCGGTCGTGGGCGCGGGGGATGCGCCGTCGCCGCGAGGGTTTTCCGCGGGGATTACCCGCGGCCTCATTGAAGCATACTGCCATCGGCTATTGTTGTAAGTATCTACAGAGTTTTCCGCGGGGATTACCCGCGGCCTCATTGAAGCGAGAGGGGGCGCAAAATGAAGGACTACGAAATGGCGTTCGTTTTCCGCGGGGATTACCCGCGGCCTCATTGAAGCGCGCTGCGCGACGGGAACTGGATGCACGCCGTCGAGGTTTTCCGCGGGGATTACCCGCGGCCTCATTGAAGCAGGGTGCCCCTCGGCGCTCTGGCCCGTCCCGTCGGGTTTTCCGCGGGGATTACCCGCGGCCTCATTGAAGCAGGATGCCCATGGACTTCCGCCCCGGTGCGCGGGAGCGTTTTCCGCGGGGATTACCCGCGGCCTCATTGAAGCCGTCTGCTCGCCGCGGTCGGCGGCTTCGCGGTCCACGTGTTTTCCGCGGGGATTACCCGCGGCCTCATTGAAGCCGCTACCACCACCGTCTCCTCGCCCCCGTTACGTGCGTTTTCCGCGGGGATTACCCGCGGCCTCATTGAAGCCTCGACGCGGGCAAGCGCCAGCGATCGCTCGCCGTCGGTTTTCCGCGGGGATTACCCGCGGCCTCATTGAAGCAGGATGCGGCGAACGACGCGTCGCGCTACGGGCGCGTTTTCCGCGGGGATTACCCGCGGCCTCATTGAAGCGACGTACAGGCTGATGCGCCTCGGATTGATTGCGCACGTTTTCCGCGGGGATTACCCGCGGCCTCATTGAAGCCACCAGCCCCGCCTTCGCCGCTCGGTCCAGGTCGGAGTTTTCCGCGGGGATTACCCGCGGCCTCATTGAAGCCTCTGTGTCTCGCCGAGTTCGGCGCACGACGCGGTCGAGTTTTCCGCGGGGATTACCCGCGGCCTCATTGAAGCGGCGCCACCATCGAAGACGCGCTCGGCATCGCGGCGTTTTCCGCGGGGATTACCCGCGGCCTCATTGAAGCACTAATCGTAAAACGGTATGCTACGTTCAACGTCCCTGTTTTCCGCGGGGATTACCCGCGGCCTCATTGAAGCGACCTCGACCTGGTCGCGTTCCGGCGACGTGGGCGTGGGCGGGCTGTTTTCCGCGGGGATTACCCGCGGCCTCATTGAAGCGGCCGCGAGGTCCCACAGACTTACCCGCGCCGCCCAGGTTTTCCGCGGGGATTACCCGCGGCCTCATTGAAGCGCCTGCGCCGTCGCGCGCGACGGCGTGCTCTATGCGTTTTCCGCGGGGATTACCCGCGGCCTCATTGAAGCGCGCCGCCGGCGGGGCAGGCTCGGCGCCGCGGCGCTGGGTTTTCCGCGGGGATTACCCGCGGCCTCATTGAAGCGCGTGTGGGTCGACGTCGTGACGGCGGAGTACCGGGTTTTCCGCGGGGATTACCCGCGGCCTCATTGAAGCACCTCGTCGACCGGCGTGCGCGGCGCCGCCTCCGCCGTTTTCCGCGGGGATTACCCGCGGCCTCATTGAAGCAAGTCGGTCCCGGGCCCGCTCCCGCCCGGCCCGCCGCGTTTTCCGCGGGGATTACCCGCGGCCTCATTGAAGCTCGAGCTCGGACCTGTCGGTCGGGTTCAACGCGGTCTGTTTTCCGCGGGGATTACCCGCGGCCTCATTGAAGCGATCAAGCTGCCGCCGCAGGCTGAAACACCGGTGGACGTTTTCCGCGGGGATTACCCGCGGCCTCATTGAAGCCGCGTTCCGCTCGGTGCTCTGGCTCGGCCGGTTGGTCGTTTTCCGCGGGGATTACCCGCGGCCTCATTGAAGCACGAGCGCCAGGGCCATGTACTGCACGGCGATGCGTTTTCCGCGGGGATTACCCGCGGCCTCATTGAAGCGAGTCTGTTGCCGGTCTTCCTGCTACTAAACTTGCCGAGTTTTCCGCGGGGATTACCCGCGGCCTCATTGAAGCGGACTGCCGCAAACGACAGGGGAGACACGAGTGAGCGGTTTTCCGCGGGGATTACCCGCGGCCTCATTGAAGCGCCAGGGTCTCGTGTCAAGTCCTATGCTGTTCGTACCGTTTTCCGCGGGGATTACCCGCGGCCTCATTGAAGCCGGTCCTCTGTCGCCTGCGTCGGTCAATGAGATCTTGTTTTCCGCGGGGATTACCCGCGGCCTCATTGAAGCGGTGGCGCGCTGCCCGGACAGGAGACGCAAGGCAACGTTTTCCGCGGGGATTACCCGCGGCCTCATTGAAGCCCAGCCCCGTTCCGCGGCGGCGTCAACGTGGATGCCGTTTTCCGCGGGGATTACCCGCGGCCTCATTGAAGCGACTACACCGCGCCCGCGGCGGCGGCGGCGGATGGTGTTTTCCGCGGGGATTACCCGCGGCCTCATTGAAGCGAGTTCTGATCGGTGATGACTCCATTGGAGTCGCGAGGTTTTCCGCGGGGATTACCCGCGGCCTCATTGAAGCGCACTGAGCACGGCTCGTCCTCTGTTGCGTCGCACGGTTTTCCGCGGGGATTACCCGCGGCCTCATTGAAGCGGCGCTGGTTCTGCTGCTGCTGGTGCTACTAGTGATGCGTTTTCCGCGGGGATTACCCGCGGCCTCATTGAAGCAACAGTCGGCGCCGGCGCCGGCGCCGACTGCCAGACGTTTTCCGCGGGGATTACCCGCGGCCTCATTGAAGCGTGGCCGAGGCGCCGTCACTGACCCACTGCCTCCGGGTTTTCCGCGGGGATTACCCGCGGCCTCATTGAAGCACCAGGTAATGTCGCCTGAATAGGACAGTGCCGCAAGTTTTCCGCGGGGATTACCCGCGGCCTCATTGAAGCCCGCGATACACGGGAGAGAGAGAACCTGAGTGATACGAGTTTTCCGCGGGGATTACCCGCGGCCTCATTGAAGCAGGAGTTGGTATCGTCCTTGTCCCTTCTGTTGTCGTGTGTTTTCCGCGGGGATTACCCGCGGCCTCATTGAAGCTCCGTCACTGCTCATCCCTCCACACGTCTCCGTCCGCGTTTTCCGCGGGGATTACCCGCGGCCTCATTGAAGCGGTGCAGTATCGACAGGTCGGGCACGTCGTCGAGCGCGTTTTCCGCGGGGATTACCCGCGGCCTCATTGAAGCCGGTCCATCAGCCAGCCAGATGAGACCGACCTTGACCGTTTTCCGCGGGGATTACCCGCGGCCTCATTGAAGCTCGATGAGGCCGCGGAAGTATGCCGTCATGACAGCGTTTTCCGCGGGGATTACCCGCGGCCTCATTGAAGCTGGGACTTGCCCGGCGACGCGGCGCCGGCGCTGGAGCGTTTTCCGCGGGGATTACCCGCGGCCTCATTGAAGCCCCCTTGTCCGCGCAGTATACCCGTGATAGCCTTGGTTTTCCGCGGGGATTACCCGCGGCCTCATTGAAGCCGGCCGCGCTCGAGAGAGCGCTGACCGCGGTAGGTAAGTTTTCCGCGGGGATTACCCGCGGCCTCATTGAAGCGTAGTGTCGTTATGTGAGGCATTTTGATCCAAGATGACGTTTTCCGCGGGGATTACCCGCGGCCTCATTGAAGCCGGGTAAAGAGCCGGCGGGCGGCCATGCCAGGCGCCCGTTTTCCGCGGGGATTACCCGCGGCCTCATTGAAGCTCTGCCGGCGCCGGGCGCGTTCTAGCGCTCGCGCCGCGGTTTTCCGCGGGGATTACCCGCGGCCTCATTGAAGCGGGGCCGCCACTGCCGTATCGGTCTATACCGACCTCATAGCGTTTTCCGCGGGGATTACCCGCGGCCTCATTGAAGCCGCTTGCGGCGCGGAGGGATATCATGTCCCGTAGGCGTTTTCCGCGGGGATTACCCGCGGCCTCATTGAAGCCGGAATGCGGTAGGCATGATACTGCCCGCTGCGGACGTTTTCCGCGGGGATTACCCGCGGCCTCATTGAAGCCGAAACGTGATACAGAACTGTCGTCGCGGGAAACCACTGTTTTCCGCGGGGATTACCCGCGGCCTCATTGAAGCAACATCTGCACGACGTCAGCGTACGACTCGACGGCGTTTTCCGCGGGGATTACCCGCGGCCTCATTGAAGCGTCTCCCTTGCGGCTGGTGTCCTATCCAGGTGACATTGTTTTCCGCGGGGATTACCCGCGGCCTCATTGAAGCCGACCACTCCAGGTCGATATGGACTGCCCGGAAACGTTTTCCGCGGGGATTACCCGCGGCCTCATTGAAGCCGACACGACGTGCCGCCGGCTGTCCGGCGCCGCGTGCGCGTTTTCCGCGGGGATTACCCGCGGCCTCATTGAAGCCACACGCTCCAGCGTGTCATCCACGGCCTTCACGGCGTTTTCCGCGGGGATTACCCGCGGCCTCATTGAAGCGAGTACCTGTACCGCGACCTCGGGCGGTCGTCCGAGGCGTTTTCCGCGGGGATTACCCGCGGCCTCATTGAAGCACCATCGAACGCGGCGCACCGCTCACCAGGTAATGTCGTTTTCCGCGGGGATTACCCGCGGCCTCATTGAAGCGCAAAGTTGGATAAGGAAGCGCGCGAACTCGCGCAGGGTGTTTTCCGCGGGGATTACCCGCGGCCTCATTGAAGCCGTTCTGGTATCGATCAGGCTACAGGTCGCGATGACGTTTTCCGCGGGGATTACCCGCGGCCTCATTGAAGCACGGGGTCGACCACCATGGCGATCCAGGCACCGATGTGTTTTCCGCGGGGATTACCCGCGGCCTCATTGAAGCCGCGAGCTCCTGGAGAGAGCGAGTGCGAAGATGAGCGAGAGTTTTCCGCGGGGATTACCCGCGGCCTCATTGAAGCGTGGTTCCGCGGCGACTTGATGTAGACAGTCTTAACCAGTTTTCCGTTTTCCGCGGGGATTACCCGCGGCCTCATTGAAGCCAAATGACCGGATTCCCTCTCCCGTCAAACTCCGGAGTGTGCGCAACCGCACGTCGCCGCCGTCAGCGTTGGTCGGGTGCGGCCGCGATCCTCTCGACGAGCTGCGCCAGCTCCGGGCGGTTGGGGTGCACGCGTAGCGCGTCGTTCAGCCAATCACGGGCTTCGCGATAGCGGCGGAGCGCGACCAGCGCTTCCGCGCGGCCGATCCAGGCGTCCAGGAAACCCGGATCGAAGGCGGTTACCCGCACGTAGTGCGCCAGCGAGTCCTCGGTGCGGCCGGTGGTGCGCAGCACCTCTGCGAGCCCCAGCCGCGCCTCGACGTAGTCGGGGTCGTGCTCCAGCGCGATCGTGTAGCGCTCGACGGCTTCCCGGAGCCGTCCTTCGAGCATGCGGATCGTTGCGAGTGTATTGTGCGCGGCGGAGAAGTCGGGGGTCTGCCGCAGGGTCGCCTCGATCTGCGCGGCGGCGCCCGCGAGGTCGCCGTTCATGGCGAGCGCGGTGGCGAGGCGGTGCTGCAGCGTCGGATCGTCCGGCTCCAGCGCCAGGCCCCTGCGGAAGAAGGCGATGGCGGCCGGCAGGTCTCCGCTGGAGAGGGCCTGATTGCCGCGCCGCTCGAAGACCATGGCGCCTTCCAGCGCGTCGTGGAACCGCGCCAGCAGCGGATCGGCGAAGCCCGGCAGACGGGCGCCCCGCAGCTCCAGGTGCGCGGCCGCGGTCTCCATGCGGCCGAGCGCCCGATAGGCGGTGGCCAGGGGATAGCGCAGGCTCGATGCCTGGGGATCGAGTGCGACGGCCCGTTCCAGCGCCTCGGTGGCGCGCAGGTAGTCGCGGCGCGCGACCGCGGCTAGGCCCACGCCGGCCCACGCCGCGGCGGAGTCCGGCGCAGCGGCTGCGGCGTGGGCGAAGATCCGGTCGCCGTCTTCCGGCCGGCCCTGGTCCAGATAGATGCGGCCGAGCCAGATGAGCGTCGCCTCGTCGGTCGGCGCCAGCCCCAGGGCGCGTTCGAGCCACGCGGCGGCCGTTGCCCTGTCCTCCCGGAGCCGGTGGAGGTGGCCGAGGTAGTACGGCCAGCGGCGGTCGTCGGGCGCGAGGACGCGCGCGTGGTGGAGCGCGTCCGCCGAGGCGGCGTAGTACCGGGTGGCCATCAGGATCAGGCCCAGCTCGCCGTAGGCGGCGGCCAGGGCGCTGGTCGGCGGCGTCCGCGCGTCCGCCGATGTCTCCAGCAGGGCCTGAAGCGCCGCGTAGCGTTCGCGAATCTGGTCCTGCGCCCAGGCCGCGATAGGGGAGAGGTCGGGTAGCATGACCGGCGGCGGCGTTTCGTCCAGCGCCGCGACGGGGCCGCCGGGCGGGTCCGGGCGGTCCGCAGGTGCGCAACCGGCCCCGAGCAGCATCGCCAGCAGCAGGAGCAGGCCGGGCATGGAGCCGCCGGTCGTGATGCGCGCCTCGCGGCGGCGTCCCGCGCAGGTCCGGATCGAACGCGGGCCATGCACGCACCGCCTCGCCATCGACGGCGGGCTCGCCGCCGAGCGCGCGCGGGGCCGGGTCGAACGCGGGCCGTGCAGCGGTCCGCCGTTCGCGTTGCAGCCGCTCATCCGCCGCTCCCTTCGACCAGCGTGGTGTAGCGGTCGATCGCCACCTGATTCCATTCTTCCATCCGCCCGCTCGGCCAGACGACGCGCACGCGGGGGGCCTCCGACGAAGCGCCGAGCCCGACGAGCACCCGCGGGTCGTTGGCCGACGCGTAGCTGCCGTCGGCGCGCGCCCGGCGCCACAGCGTCGGTCCCGTGGACCGGACGACCGCGACGCGCGCCCCGAGCATGTCCCGCTTCGCGTCCGCGCCGACGAGCCGCAACCCCAGCCAGTGCGCGTCGGCGCCGATCGCGTTGACGAGCAGCCGCGCGCGGCCCGCCGCGTTCGCTATCACCACGTCGGTGTCCCCGTCGTTGTCGACGTCGCCGAAAGCCGCGCCGCGGCTGACCTCCGAGATCTCGAACACGGCGCCGGCCCGGCCGGTGACGTCTTCGAAACGCCCGTCGCCCAGGTTGCGGAACAACTGGTTCCGCTGGTCGAGCGGAAAGGGATCGTCCTCCGAACCGGCGAAGCTCTCGGCGACGAGGCCGTTCACGGCCAGGAGGTCGAGCCAGCCGTCGTTGTCGAAATCGAGCCAGGCCGTCCCGAAGCCGGTGTAAGGCAGGCTGGGATAGCGGATCCCCGTGGAAGCGCTGCGGTCCTCGAACAGCCCGCCGCCGTCGTTGACGTAGAGCGTGCTGCCCTGGCTCGTCAGCTCCGTGACGAACAGGTCCTCGTCGCCGTCGTTGTCGAAGTCGCCGAAGTCGACCCCCATGTCGGCCTTCAGCTCGCCCGCGGCGCCGGCCGCCACGCCCGAAAGTACGGCGACGTTCACGAACGTGCCGTCGCGCCGGTTCAGCCAGAGCTGGTTCTCGCGCTGGTCGTTGGCGACGAAGACGTCGATCCACCCGTCCCCGTCGACGTCGGCGGTCGCGATGCCGAGCGCCGGGCCGAACGCGCTGGCCAGTCCGGACGCGATCGTGGCGTCCTCGAAGGTTCCGTCGCCGCGGTTGCGGTAGAAGCGGCTCGGCGCCGCGCGATGGGTCTCCGGCTCGCAGTAGTTGCCCCGTCGCGCGGCGGGGTGGAAGCAGGGGACGTGGGTTTCCAGCGTGTAGTGGAGGTAGTTGCCCACGAGCAGATCGAGCCGGCCGTCGCGGTCGACGTCCACGAAGGCGGCGGGAACGCTCCACGCCGGATCGGCCGTCCCGGTGCGGTCCGAGACGTCGGCGAAGGTGCCGTCTCCCCGGTTGCGCAGCATCCGGTTGCGTCCGAACCGCGTGACGTAGATATCGACCCGGCCGTCGTTGTCGAAATCTCCCGCGGCCACGCCCTGGCCGTAGCCGGGTGCGGCGACCCCGCTGCCGTCCGTCACGTCGGTGAACCGCAGCGTGCGGCTGCCGTCGGCGTGCACTTCCAGGTCGTTGCGGAAGAGGCGGTCGGTCAGCGGTCCGTCGGGCGGCTTCACCAGCGGCGCACCGGCTCCGAGCCGGGCTCCCTGCACCAGATACACGTCGAGGTCGCCGTCGTCGTCGTAGTCGAGCAGCCCGACGCCCGGTCCCATGACCTCGGGCTGATAGAAGTTGCCGGACATCCCGTTGAAGTGCACGAAGTCCAGGCCGGTCGCCGCGGCCTGTTCGACGAACCACTCGACTCCGCCGCCGGGTCCCGGCTGGGACGAGACGGGCGGCTCGCCGGGGGTGCCGCAACGGGCGGTGCAGACGGCGGCCAGCAGGGCGGCCGGCAGTCGCCGGCGGAGCGCCGTTCCGCGCGTAAGGGTCATCGGCCGAGCGGCTCGTCACCGGTGCGGAGCGGGGCGACAGGCATCGTCACGTCGCCACGTGCAGGCACAGTGGCTGGCCGTCCGCGGTCACCGGTGCGGAGCGGGGCGACAGGCATCGTCACGGGACCGACAGGGACGGTCGACCGGATGGGATGCACGCGGCAATTGGAGCATTCTACGCCATCCTTCCGGCCGCAGGGACGACGATTTTGCCGTTGCGCTGCATTCGCAGGGTCGCTATAGTGACGTTGAGCTGGATACTTTCGAACCGGCGGATGGTGACCATGCACGCACACATACGACGTATGGCGTCGGCGGGTCTGGTTCCGGCGGCGGCGATGGTTTTCCTGGCGTTCCCGGCGTCCACCTTCGCACAGCTCGGCGATCAGATTCCGGCCTGGGAGGGCCGGGGCTTCATCAACGTCAGCGGCGGCCTCCAGTTGCTCACCGGGAGCTTCACGGACAGGGGTTCCTTTGCGGACTTCCGCGGCCCGTACATCACGACCGCGGCCAGCTCGGCGGCGCTTCAGGAGTCCGTCTTCAACAGCCGGTACCACGGCGACAACGGCCCGGCGTTCGACGTGAGCGCAGGGCACCGCGCCTACCGCAACTTCGGGATCGGGATCGGCTTCTCGCGGTTCGCCCACGACCAGGCCACGTCCATCACGGCGCAGGTCCCGCATCCGCTGTACCACGATGAAGACCGCTACCGCGAGTTCGCCGGCGAGGCGCAGCCGGTGCTGCGCACGGAGACCGCCGTGCACCTGCAGGCCCTTGTGGTGGTGCCGGCCACGTCGTCGTTCACGGCGACCATCTTCGGCGGGCCGACGTTCTTCAAGCTGAACCACGGTCTCGTCTCCGACGTCAGCTTCACCCACGAGTACCCGTACGACACCGCCGAGTTCGCCGGCGCGGTGAGCGCCGAGCGCAAGCGCGCCAAGGCCGGTTTCAACGGCGGGGTCGACCTCGCGTACTACTTGTCCGACACCATGGGGGTCGGCGTGCTGGCCCGCTACAGCCAGGCGAAGGTCCACCTGAAGTCCACGCACGGCGGCGACCCGGTCGAGATCCAGGTGGGCGGCCTGCACGTGGTCGGCGGCCTGCGCATTCGGTTCTGAGCCGGATGCTCCGGCGGCGGAGCCGGGTCGGCAATCCTGTCTGCCGGGAGGCCGAGATCATGGGAACCGCTTCGAGACTCGTCGTTGCCGCCGCCCTCACCGGGGTCGTGATCCTGTCCGCGGTGCGGGAAGCGACGGTGCAGCGCGCACGCGGCGCGGTTGCCGTGTCGGCAGGCCAGGCCACGAACCCGGACGACCTGAGACGGTGGGACGCGGCGGTCGACCGGATGGCGCGGGACGGCGTCCTCGCCCCGGCGTCGCGCCTGGACGACGGCCTGCTGCCGGGGCGGGTCCACGAGTACCTTGTGCAGTACGCTGGCGGCGTTCCCGTGCACGGCGGCGGGGTCGCGCGGCAACTCGACCGCGGGGTCACCGTTTCGCTGCTCGGCACGGTGTACGAGGGGATCGACGTCGGCACGGCGCCGGGTATCGGTGCGGCCGAGGCGGCGGCGCGCATGGAGGGCGCCACCGGACTGGCGCTCGCGCATGGAGCATCCCCGCGCCTCGTCGTCCTCCCGCTGCACGACGGCTCGTACGCGCTGGCGTACCGTGCGGCGCTGGAGGACGCCCGCGTCCATTTCGCCGACGCGGCGGACGGCGGGCTGCTGCACGCGGTGAATGCGTTCGACGCCCAGGAGGCGCCCGCGGTGGGCCCGGGCTTCGGCGTCGGCGGCTCCGAGCGGAAGATGTCCACGACCCGGGAGACGGCCCGCCGCTACGTGGCCCACGACCGGCTGCGGCCGGCCGGGATCATCACCCTCACGGCGGGCTTCGACAGGGACGACTACGAGCGGCTGATCGCGTCGGGGCCGGCCGGCGTGGCGCGCTGGACGGCGGACGACATCGCCTGGGACCGCGACAACGAGTGGCACCAGTCGGCGGTGGTCGACGCGCACGTCAACATGGGGCTGGTCTACGACTACTTCTTCGAGGCGTTCGAATGGGCCGGCGTCGACGGCGACGACACGCGGATCGTCGCGCTGGTGAACGTCGACCTCCCGGACGCCTTCACCTTCCACCCGCCGTTCGGTCCGGAAGGGACGGGACTGTTCGTCTTCGGTCAGGACGGGTTCCCGATCGTCTCGCTGGAGACGGTCGCGCACGAGATGATGCACGGCGTGACCCATGCGGCCGTCAGCGCCCGCACCGGGGGCGGGCTGCTGGACGATACGAACGTCAGTACCCGCCCGGGACCGACGAGCTTCACCAACGAAGCCGACGGCGCGACCTATACCTGCGGGAGCGCGAGGTTCCCGATCATCATGTCCGACGGCACTGGGCAGATGCTGCCCGCCTGGTGCGACGATGCGGGGCGCTTCCTGCTGGCGTCGGATCAGGGCGGGGCGGTCGCCGAGGCGCTCTCGGACGTCATCGGGGAAGCGCTCCAGATGCGGCTGGGGGGGCAGATGGTGTCGTGCCAGTATCTGGTCCGCCCCCGCGGCGGCGAGAACTGCCCCACGGCGCGCCGCTCGCTGCGAAACCCGTGGTCGCTGGGCAACCCGGGACACTACGGCGCGCGGGTCGAGTTCGCGCTGGTGCGGGCCGCTGACGGCTCCTGGCACTACTCCGCCTTCAGCTTCGTCGGCGGCGCTTTCGCGGGGCTCGTGGAGCCGGACCCGGAGCTACTGGACGATCCGGACTACGAGCCGACGATGGCGAGCGACGTGGTCGACGGCGGCCGGCACCTGAACTCGACCATCCTGAGTCACGCGTACTACCTCGCCGTCGAGGGCGGGCAGGCGGTCGGATTGCCTCTGGAGGGCATCGGCGGCGTCGAGGACGACGTCGAGCTGATCCAGCGGATCTTCTTCCGCGCGATGACGGACCTGATGCCGCAGGCGACGTCGTTGCCGCGGGCGGCCGACGCGATCCGGCAGTCCGCCGCGGACCTCGCGCCCGACACCGAGGCGCAGCAGTCCGTCGAGGATGCCCTGACGGCGGTCGGTCTGTAAGACCTTACGGCCCCGCCAGCGCCTCGTGCAGGCGCCGGATTCGCTCGTGGTCGGGGTGGCGCCGGCGCGCCGCGGCCATGCGGCGGGCCGCCTCCTCGTAGCGGCGGAGGCGGACCAGCACGTCCGCCCCCTCGATCCAGGCGTCCGCGAATCCCGGCTCGATCGCGGTCACGCGATCCCAGTGTCGGAACGATTCCTCCAGGCGTCCCGTGACCTGGTAGATCTCGGCCAGGCCCAGGTGGGCGTCCACGTGATCCGGATCGTGCCGCAGCGCGGCCGAGAGCCGCGGGATCGCCTGCCGGAACTCCTGCCGCTCCCCGTGCATCATGCCGAGCATGTACTGCGCGTCCACGTGGTCCGGCAGCCGGCGCACGTGGTCCTCGAGCTGCGCGATGGCCGCATCGACGTCGCCCTTGCGGTACAGCACGGCACCCAGCAGGTAGCCCAGCGCCGGGTTCCCGGGCTCCAGGGCGAGGCCGCGGCGGAGCAGGGTCACCGCCGCGTCGTAGTCGCCGGCGGTCAGGGCGGCGGCGGCGCGCTCGTGGTACGTCTGCGCGCTCTCCAGCAGCCAGTAGTACTCCTGCACCAGCGGATCGAAAATGGCCGGCTCGCCCTGCCCGCGCCGCCGCATGTGCGCCTCGGCCCGCGCCGTCTCGCCGAGGCCGCGGTAGGCCAGGGCGAGCGAGTAGTGCAGGCGCGTCGCGCGCGGCTCGATCTCCAGCGCCCGCTGCAGGTGCTCGACGGCCCGGGCGTGATCGCCCCGCTCCAGGGCGGCGCGGCCCATCCAGGTCAGGATCGCGGCGGAGTCCGGTTCCGTGGCGAGCGCCGTCCGAAACAGCGGCAGCGCGTCCCCGGGGCGGCCCTCCACCAGGTACATGCGCCCCAGCCAGACCAGGGTCGGCACGTCGGCCGGGCGCAGCTCCCGCGCCCGTTCGAAGTACGTCGCCGCCTGCGCGAAGTCGCCGCTTTCGAAGGAGAGGTACCCCAGGTAGTAGGACCAGCGCGGATCGGAGGGGTCGAGTCTCTCCGCCTCGATCAGGCGGGGCAGGCCCGCGTCCTCCAGGCCCGCGGCGGACAGAATCAGGCCCAGCTCGCCGTAGGCCCGCCCGCGCGCGGTCGCCGCGGCGCCGTCCGCGAGGGTCTGCGCGACCCGGGCGTCACGCTCGCGCACCTGTCGTTGCACGGCGTCCGACAGGTGCGACAGATCGGGCAGGGAGCGGGACTCGACCGGCGGGGCCTCCGGCGTTTCGAGGGGGCGCGTCGCCTCGGCCGCCCCGGGGTCGGCCGGGCCCGGGGCGGCGCCCTCGTCGGCCAGCGCGCACGCGCCGGCCACCGCCAGCACCAGGCAGGCCGGCGCGTGGCGGCGAAACCCTGCGCCGCGCCGGGAGCGGCACGCCGCGCCGGGAGCGGGCGTCCGCGGCGGCGGGTGCGCTCGTTCCGTCGTCATCGGCCGCTCCCTTCCGTCAGGGTGGTGTATCGATCCACCGGCACGTCTTCCCACTCCTCGACCCGCCGGCTCGGCCAGACGACGCGGACGCGGACCGGCTCGCCCGACGCCCCGAGGCCGGCGAGCACCCGCGGATCGTTCGACGACGCGAAGCTGCCGTCCGCCCGGGCGCGGCGCCACAGCGTGGCGCCGTCGGCGCGGGTGATCGCGACGCGCGCGCCGAGCATGTCGCGCCGCCCGTCCGTCCCGATCAGTTGCAACCCGACCCAGTGGTTGCGGTTGCCGAGCTCGTTGATCAGCAGGCGGACCGGACCGGCGTCGTTCGCCACCACCACGTCCACGTCGCCGTCGTTGTCGACGTCGCCGAAGGCCGCGCCGCGGCTGACCTCCGACAGTTCGAACACCGCGCCGGCGGCGTCCGTCACCTCGTCCAGCCGTCCGCCGCCGGCGTTGCGGAACAACTGGTTGCGCTGGTCGAAGGGAAACGGGTCGCCGGCCGCCAGCGCGTCGACGTCCTGGAAGATGAGGCCGTTGACGGCGAGCACGTCGAGCAGGCCGTCGTTGTCGAAGTCGATCCACGCGGCCCCGAAACCGGTCGACTCGAAGCTGGCCGCGCGGAGGCCCGACTCCCCGCTGCGCTCCTCGAACGTTCCCTTGCCGTCGTTGACGAAGAGCGTGCTGCCCTCGCCGCTGAGATCGGTCATCATCAGGTCTTCGTCGCCGTCGTTGTCGAAGTCGCCGGCATCGACCCCCATGTCGGCCTTGGCGTCGCCGGCGGCGTCCAGCGCCACGCCGGCCAGCGGCGCCCGGTTCTCGAAGGCGCCGTCGCCCCGGTTGATCCACAACTGGTTCTCCTGCTGATCGTTGGCCACGAACAGATCGATCCACCCGTCGCCGTCGAAGTCGGCGGCGGACACGCCGAGCGCCGGTCCGTACTCGTCGCTCATGCCGGCCGCGACGGTAGCGTCGGCGAACGTGCCGTCCCCGAGGTTGCGATAGAAACGGCTGCGCTGCGCCGGATACCGCGTCGGGGCGCAGTAGTCGGACTGCCCGCGGAAGTTCACGCAGGGGGCGTCGGTCTCGACGCTGTACTGCAGGTAGTTCCCCACGAACAGGTCGAGCCACCCGTCGTGGTCGACGTCCACGAACGCCGCCGACACCCCCCAGGTGTCGGGGCTGCCGGTGCCCGTCGCGGCGGAGACTTCGGCGAACGTGCCGTCCCCGTCGTTGCGGAACATCTGGTTCCGCCCGAACCCGGTCAGGTACAGGTCGATCCAGCCGTCGTTGTCGTAGTCGCCCGCCGCCGCCCCGTGGCCGTAGCCGCGCGCGTCGATCCCGGTCGACGCGCTGACGTCCGTGAATTGCAGCGACCGCGTCCCGTCGGGATGAACCTCCAGGTCGTTGCGGTAGAGGCGGTCGGTGAGCGGCGTCCCGGCCGGCGGCGGCACCAGAGGCTCGCCCGGCCGCAGCGTCGAGCCCTGCACCAGGTAGACGTCGAGGTCGCCGTCGTTGTCGTAGTCGAACAGCGCCGCGCCGGGGCCGATGATCTCGGGCGGGTAGAAGCCGCCGGTGGCGCCGTTGAAGTGGAAGAAACGCAGGCCGGTCTCCTCGGCCCGGTCCACGAACCAGTCGCCGGCGTCGGCGGCGCCTTCCGCCGCGGCGGACGCAGCATCGCGCGGCGGGCCGGCTCCCGCGCCGCAGGCCGCCAGCAGCCCGGCCAGCAGGAGCACCGGAATCGACGGTGAGAAGGCCGTGTCGGCGGGCCGCACCCCTCGTAACATCGGAACACGTCACCGGTCAGGCTGTCGCGCAGCATACCGTATCCGCCGCGGACGCCCGCGCGGATGATCGCGTCGAGACGGCATGGAAACGAAACGGAAGCCGGCGGGGGTCCGCCGCCGGCCTCCTGGAGGCGATGTCCGGATTCGCGTCCGTCCGGCTACCAGTGCAACTGGACGCCGAACTTGATCAGCCGCCCGACGATGACCGACGTCGGGTTGAACAGCGCCGATCCGTAGCGCGTGTTCTCCAGGAGCGGAGAGTTGTCGTTCAGCAGGTTGAAGATGTCCACCTGCCCCTGGTACCGCATGCCGCCGACGTTGAAGATCCGCTGGATGCTCAGGTCGAGCTGCGTCCAGTACTCGGTGTAGTCACTGCCCGGCGGATTCAGGGCGATGTCGACGCTGTCCCCGAATCCCGGCGGGAAGTACTCCGGCCCGACGTTCCAGAGGATCGTCCGCTCGTCCCCGGAGTACGCCTGGAGCCCGCCGCTGACCCGCAGGTCCCACGGCAGCGGATAGACGCCGAACAGCTTGAAGTCGTGGCGGAACGGCATGCCGATGGCGCCCTGATTGCAGAAGCGTCCGCCGTACAGCGCGTTGCGTTCGCCGCTCATCATCGTCGGCTGCGTGCTCCCGTTCGGATTGTCGAGCACGCCGCAGGTGTTCTGCACCCACTGCTGCGCCGTCCACCCGCCGAACAGGGAGCCGCCGTTGTTCAGCCGCGCGTTGAACGACAGCTCGAAGGCGCTGTAGATCATGTCCATCAGGCTCGTGGAGTCCTGGACCAGATCCTGCGCCACCTGAATCCGGTTCGGGTCGAGCACGAACATCGTGATCTCGGTGCCCTTGTACTCCGGCAGCGTGCCGAGCGGGTCGTCGAACACGGCGGTGAACGGTATCCAGTCGCCGCACTGCACGCCCGGCTTCGCGATCTGCGGCTCCGGACACTCCTGGAGAGCCCGGTTCCGCACCCCGGGGATGTCGTAGAAGTTCCGGCGGTACCAGGCGCCGGTGACCGAGAGCCCCTGCGTGAGCTCGTGCTGGACGCTGGCGCTGTACTCCAGGTTCCACTCCCGCTCGATGTCGGGGTCCGGCCGGACGCCTCTCGTCGGCACCTCGCCGGTGTCGTTGAAGAGGGCCGTGTTCCGGTTGAGGCCGATCTCGTGGTCCTGCACGATGTCGTCGTAGTTCGTGTCCAGGTACGCGGTACTCAGCCCGGCCGCCTCCAGCGCCGCGGGAGTCGCGCAGCGCCCCCAGGACTGCCCCGGCTCGTGGATGATCGGATCGAGCGCGCAGTCCTGCCACTGGCGCCAGTCCCAGGCGTCGATGCCGCCGAGCGGGTGGTACCGGGAGGCGAATCCGCCCACGAACCGCTTGGAGAACCGGTTGACGGACAACTTCAGCGCCGTCCGCGCGTCGCCGAAGAGGTCGTAGACGGCGCTGAACCGCGGCGCGAAGTCCTTCCAGAACGGCTCGACGTCCATGGGCGGCACCACCCGGGCGTGGATGAAGCGTCCCGCCGGCACCCCCGCGGCGCGGTAGGTGTCGTTGCTCGAACGCAGGGTGTCGACCCGGAAGCCGTAGTTGACGGTCAACCGGTCCATGGTCCAGGAGTCCTGCGCGTAGAAGCTCGGGTCGTACGCCTTCTGGCCGGAGATGGTCGGGGAGCCGTGCACGATCGCGAACTGGGGGTTGCCGTCGAGGTACCGCTGGTACGACAGGTGGCCCTGGTTCTCCACCGTGAAGCCGGTGCGGGCGACCAGGTACTGCATCCCGACCTTCACGTTGTGCGACCCGGTGACGTACGAGAAGGCGGCGCTCGGCTGCCACACCTTGTTGGGGTTGATCCACCAGTTCCACCCGTAGCCCCCCCACCGGTCCAGCGTCGCCTCGTCCTGGCGCCGGACGCCGTCGGTGAACCACGGGCGGGTCTGGTCGTAGCTGAGCGGGTGGTAGCAGGGCGTGTTTATGCACGTGCGCAGGTCGTCCGGGGGCGGCAGGCGCAGGTTGGCGGCCGCACAGCTTCCCCGGGTGACCTCGCATTCCGGCATGTTGGTGAAGAACACCCCGCCGTAGGTCTGGCTGTAGCCCACCTCCAGCAGCGCGCGGCTGGAGAGCGTCGACGTCCACTTCGCCTGGAACTGGTGGTTGTTGTTCTGCCGCCAGCCGTTGAACCGCCCCGCGGTGGTCGGCTCCATGAAGTAGGGCTCCCAGGTGAAGCCCTTCAGGCCCCGCCCGGTCTGTCCGAACGGCCGGTGCATGAAGCCGCTGACCTTGTCGTTCTGGCCGAGCTGCGCGGTCAGCCGGAGCAGCGCGCTCCGGCCCCACTGTTCCATGACCCCCTGGGTGCCGCGCAGTTCCGCGGGGATGTCGGCGGGATCGGTGCGTCCGGGGCCGACCGGGCTGTTCTCGTCGGGAAAGAACGAGCCCTGCACCGCCGTGTGCTTGCGGGTGAACTGCGCCGACGTGAAGTACCACAGCCGGTCGCGGGCGATGGGGCCGCCGATGGCCGGATTGACGTCCTCCAGGAACTCGACCTGATCGCCCTCCTTCACGCCGCGCTCGCGCAGGGCGTCGTCGATGTTGCTGGACTGCAGGGGGCCGCCGGTCCAGCCGCCGTAGAACGAGCCGCTCAGGGTGTTGCCGCCGTCGCGGGGGATCAGGTTCAGGGCGAAGCCGCCCGCCTGCACCTCCGGCGGGCTGGAGGCGGTGGACATCACCATCTCCTGCGCGAGGGCCGGGTTGGTGCCCCACCCGGCGCAGAAGTCGCAGCTCGCCGACTGCGCCTGCATCCCGTCGATCATGAACGTGTTGTGATGGACGCCGGCGCCCCGCGCCATCATCTTCACTTCGCCGCCCATGCCGCCGACGTCGGGGGCGGTCACCCGCACGCCCTGGGCCAGGTAGCCGATGCCGCCCATCTTGCGCGGGGTGGGCAGCGCGTCGAAGACCTCGCGCTCGAGGACGTCGACCCGGCGCGCGCTGGCCACGTTGACCACGGGCGACTCGCCGGTGACGGTGACCGTCTCCTCGACCCCGCCGACCCGCAACGTCCCGTTGACGGTCTGGGTGAAGTCGGACGGCAGGTTGATGCCTTCCTGCACGAACGTGGCGAACCCCGGCAGGGACATCGTGACGGTGTAGGTGCCGGGCCGCAGGTCGATGATCGTGTACCGTCCCGCGCTGTCGGTGATGCCGATCCGGCTCTGCTCGATCAGGACCGGGCTGGCCGCCTCCACGGTGACGCCGGGCAGGACGCCTCCGGTGTTGTCGGTGACTTCGCCGGTGATGGCGCTCTGGGCGAACGCCCCGGCGGGCAGGATCACGACGGCGAGCGCGACGAGCGGTGACTTCGCGACATGCATCGAGTCTCCTCCGTCCCACCGCGAGCACGACGTTCAAGCGCCATTAAGGATCAGGGTTTCGGGCTTGTCAATCCCTTGCCCGATCCGGCGCCCCCGGCGGACAATCGACCGTCGCCGCAGCATCGGAACGGTCCGGGCCGCAGGAGCGCCATGAAGCACCGCATCGTGGTCATCGACGACGAGGCCGCCATCCGCGACTCGCTGAAGATGATCCTGGAGTACGACGGCTACGAGTGCCTGCTCGCGCCGAGCGGGCAGGCCGGGCTCGCGTGCGTGGAACGCGACGATCCCGATCTCGTGTTCCTCGACGTCAAGATGCCGGGCATGGACGGGATCGAGGTGCTGCGCAAGATCCGCGCGATCGACGAGCTGCTGCCGGTGGTCATCATCTCCGGGCACGGCACCGTGAGCACCGCCGTCGAGGCGACCCGGCTCGGGGCGTTCGACTTCCTGGAGAAGCCGCTGTCGACGGATCGCGTGAGCGTCACCATCCGCAACGCGCTGAACCAGCGCCGCCTGCGGACGGAGAACCGGAACTGGCGGCGGGCCGCCGAGGCGCGTCACGAGATGGTGGGGGAGAGCCGCGCGCTGCGCGCCCTGACCGACGAGATCCGCCGCGCCGCGCCGGTCCGGAGCGCCGTGCTCGTGCAGGGCGAGAGCGGCGTCGGCAAGGAACTGGCGGCCCGCGCCATCCACCGCAACAGCCCGCGCGTCCGCGAGCGGTTCGTGCAGGTCAACTGCGCGGCGATCCCCGAAGACCTGATCGAGTCGGAGCTGTTCGGGCACGAGAAGGGCTCGTTCACCGGCGCCGCCGAGAAGCAGATCGGGAAGTTCGAGCAGGCGGACCGCGGCACCATCTTCCTCGACGAGATCGGCGACATGTCGCTCAGGACCCAGGCCAAGGTGCTGCGGGTGCTGCAGGAGGGGGAGGTGGAGCGGCTGGGGTCGGCCCGCACCATCCGCGTGGACGTCCGCGTCCTGGCCGCGACGCACCGGAACCTGGAGCAGGCGATCGAAGCGGGCGAGTTCCGCGAGGACCTCTATTTCCGCCTGAGCGTGCTCCCGATCCGGGTGCCGCCGCTGCGCGAGCGGCCCGAGGACGTCCCGGTGCTGGTGCGGCACTTCGCGGCGCTGTTCGTCCGCGAGAACAACTTCAAGCCGAAGCCGTTCAGCGACGACGCGCTCGACGCGCTCGCGCGGCACCACTGGCGCGGCAACGTCCGCGAGCTGCGCAACTCGGTGGAGCGCCTGCTGGTGATGGTGCCGGGGCGGTCGATCACCCTCGCCGACGTGGGCTCGGTGCTGCGGCTGGACGAGCGGCCGGCCGCGCCCGGCGCCGGGGCGGCCGGCGCCCGCACCCTGCGCGAGTTCAAGGAGGCGGCCGAGCGCAGCTTCCTGGTCGCCCGGCTGCGCGAGCTCGACTGGAACATCTCCCGGACCGCCGAGGAGATCGACACGCCCCGTAGTAACCTCTACAAGAAGCTGGAGCAGTACCGCATCAGCCGGGAGACCGACGGCTAGCGTCTGCGCCGCAGAACGGTGCAGCGGAGCCGCAGGCGGCGATGGACGGCTGGTCGGTGATCCTTGACATTCCGCCGCAGTCGGGCGGGCGGCCGCCGTGTCCGGCGCGGCTTCGGCCGCGACCGGGCGGGGAGGAAAGTCCGAACTCCGCAGGGCAGTGCGCCGGGTAACGCCCGGTCAGGGTGACCTGAAGGAAAGTGGCACAGAAAACATACCGCCTCGCGCTCGGCGCGCGGCAAGGGTGAAAAGGTGCGGTAAGAGCGCACCGCGTCCGCCGCAAGGGGGATGGCAGGCTAAACCCCGCACGGAGCAAGACCAAATAGGGAGGCGCCAGCAGGGCGGCCCGTCCGAGGCCTCCGGGTAGGTCGCTCGATTCCGCCAGCGATGGCGGGGCCAGAGGAATGGCCGCCACCGCGGGCCGACGCGCTCCGGCGTGACGGTTCGCGGCACAGAATTCGGCTTACGGCCCGGCTGCGGCGGAACCCCTTTTCGCGGCGCGGTTCCGGGGCGGCGGGCGTACGGCCCGTCGCCGGACCGCGCCGCAGCTCGGACTCGGAGGTGCATGGCGCGCTACCTCGTCACCGGCGGCGCGGGGTTCATCGGATCCCACGTCGTCGACGCCCTCGCCGCGCGCGGCGACGCGGTCCGCGTGGTGGACGACCTGTCGACCGGCCGCCGCGAGAACGTGGCGGACCACCCGGACGTGGAGTTGATGGAGGCCGATCTGGCCGAGCGCCGGGTGGCGGCGGCGGCGGTGGCCGGCGTCGACTGCGCCGTCCACTTGGCCGCGATCCCGTCCGTGCCCCGTTCGGTACGGGAGCCGCGCCGCGCCCATCGCGCCAACGTGGAGGCGACGCACGAGCTGCTGCTGGCCGCCCGCGACGCGGGGGTGCGGCGGGTGGTGCTGGCCAGCTCGTCAGCGGTCTACGGCGAGTCGCAGACGCTGCCCAAGCACGAGGGACTGGGGCCCGCTCCGCTGTCGCCGTACGCGCTGCACAAGCTGATCGGCGAGCAGTACGCGGCGCTCGTCAGCCGGCTGTACGGCCTCGAGACGGTCGCGCTGCGGTTCTTCAACGTGTTCGGGCCGCGGCAGTCGCCGCAGTCGCAGTACTCGGGCGTCATCTCGCTCTTCATCGCGGCGCTGCTCGCGGGCCGGGCGGCGACCATCTACGGCGACGGCGAGCAGACGCGCGACTTCACGTACGTGACCGACGTCGCGCGCGGCGTGCTCCAGGCCTGCGCCGCGCGCGACGTGTCCGGACGGGCGATCAACGTCGCGCGCGGCGGCCGGTTGTCGGTGAACGCGCTGTACGCGGCTCTGCAGCGGGTCATCGGGGTATCCGTCGGGGCGCGCCATGCCGAGCCCCGCCCCGGCGACGTCCGGCATTCGCAGGCGGACGTGTCGCTCGCCCGCGAACTGCTCGGCTTCGCGCCGGCCGTAGCGGTCGAAGAGGGGCTCCGGCGCACCGTGGACTGGCAGCGCGGGCAGGCGGGCCGCGCCCCGTCGGGAGAGCCGCGGGCGGCCGGCGGCGACTCGTGAGCGGGAGCCGCGCGCCCGGCGCCCGCCGGTGCGCGTCCGCCGCGGGTGTCCGGACCGGGCCGCGTCTCGACGGCCGGGGGAAGCGGAGCTATTCGGCGTGCGGCCCGGGCCCGGCCGGCCGGACCGACAGGACGAGTCCCTCCGCGCCCACGACCTCCACCGCCAGGTCCGGTGCGATGGCCGCGGCGCCGCTCGCCCGCGCCCGCCACAGCTCGCCGCCGATACGGACGTAACCGGACGGCGCGAGGGGCTCGATCGCCACGCCGCGGCGTCCGATGAGCCGCTCGACGGGGGGCGCCTCGTTCACCTCGTACGCGCTGCGCAGCAGGGGGTAGAGCGCCAGGTCCTTGACGACCCAGAAGACGAGGATCCCCGGCGCCGCCCAGCCGGGCGCCTCGAATGCGCCCTGGATCCACCAGCCGATCGCCAGGGCCAGCACCCAGCCCGGCACCTGGAACGCGGTGTAGCGCCAGAACGGCGAGCGGCGCGGCGGCACGCCGCCCATATAATCAGGTGGCCTTCGCGCCGGCAAGGGCGTTACGGAAGGGGGCACTGATGAGGATCGCGTTCAGGGGGTCGCCGCGCCCGACCGTCGGGGTCGAGCTGGAGTTGCAGCTTCTCGATCCCGAGACGATGAACCTGGTCGCCGGGGCGCCGGCGATTCTGCAGCGGACCGCGGATCTCTCGCACATCAAGGCGGAGCTCATCGAGTCGACCATCGAGCTGAACACGGACGTCTGCGAGGACGTCGCCGCGGTGCGGCGCGACCTGACGGAGCGGATCGCCCAGCTCATGGCGGTGGCGGACGACCTCGGCTACCAGGTGGCGTGCGTCGGGACCCATCCCTTCTCGAAGTGGGTGGAGCAGCGGATCACGGCGTCGGAGCGCTACCACCGGCTGGTCGATCAATGCCAGTGGCCGGCGCGCCGCCTGATGATCTTCGGCGTGCACGTGCACGTCGGGGTCGAGAGCGGCGAGAAGGCGATCGCCATCAGCAACGGGTTGACCACCTACCTCCCGCACCTGCTCGCGCTGTCCGCCAGCTCGCCGTTCTTCAACAGCGCCGACACCGGCCTGGCGTCCTGCCGGACGAAGATCTTCGAGAGCCTGCCCACCGCGGGGCTGCCGTACCGCCTGCTCAACTGGGCGGAGTTCCAGCGGCTGATGATCACGCTGGTGAACGCCAAGGCCATCGAGTCGATTCGGGAGATCTGGTGGGACGTGCGCCCGCATCACAATTTCGGCACCATCGAGGTGCGCATCTGCGACGGACTGCCGACACTGGACGAGGTGCTGGCGGTCACCGCGCTGATCCAGGCGCTGGTCGTGTGGCTGGGGGACCAGTACGACGAGGGGATGTATCTGCCGCTGCACCGGCACTGGATCGTGCGCGAGAACAAGTGGCGGGCGGCGCGCTGGGCCACCGACGCCGAGATTATAGTCGACGAGGAAGGCAACCTGGAGCGCCTGGACGAGAGTCTGGCCCGGCTCGTGGAGGCGGTGACTCCGGCGGCGAAGCGTCTCGGCAGCGACGCCGAGCTGCAGCGGATCGACGCGATGCTGCGCAGCGGCCCGAGCTACCGGCGCCAGCGCCGCATCTACGAGGAGACCGGCGACTACACCGCGGTGATGAAGGCGCTGGTGCGGGAGTTCCGCGAGAACGCGCCGGTCCTCGCCTGAGCGGCCGGATCCTCATTCCCCCCAGGCCATCCAGCGGCCGCCCTGCCGCGCCAGCGTCAGCCGGAGCCCGAAGCAGCGGGAGAGGCTGTGCGCCGTCAGCGTGTCGGCGATCGGCCCCTGGGCCGCGATCCTTCCGTTCGCCAGCATCAGCACGTGGGTGAAGCCGCGCGGGATCTCGTCGACGTGGTGGGTGACGAGGACGATGGCCGCGGTGGCGCGGTCGGCCGCGACGTCCGCCAGCATGGCGACGAGCTGCTCCCGGCCCGCCAGGTCGAGCCCGGCCGCCGGCTCGTCGAGCAGCAGCAGCGGCGGGTCGCCCATCAGGGCGCGCGCGAGCAGCACGCGCTGGCGCTCGCCGGCCGACAGGGTGGCGTAGCGCGCCGCTGCGAGGCGCCCGCAGCCGAACCGCTTCAGCAGCCGCGCCGCGCGTTCGCGGTCCGCGTCGGCGTAGCGGTGCCAGTACGGCGCCAGCGCGGCGTGCCGGCCGGTCATCACGAGGTCGACCGCCTGCAGTCCCGGGCGGAGCATGTCCGCGAGGGCCTGGCTCGTCATGCCCAGCCTCGTGCGCAGCGCCCGCACGTCGGTGCGGCCGAGGCGTTCGCCCAGCACGTCGACGTCGCCCTGCGTCGGATGCAGGTAGAGCCCGGCGAGACGGCAGAGCGACGTCTTGCCGGAGCCGTTCGGTCCGAGGACGATCCAGCGTTCCCCCGGCGCGACCCGCCAGTCGATGCCGTCGAGAATGGTGCGGCCGTCGCGGACGAGCGAGACGCCGCGCAGGGCGAGCACGGGGTCGGCCGGCATGCGGAGACAATATAGACCGTGGAGTCGATGCGCCGGCTCGTCCGCCGCCCTCGCGCCGGAGCGGCCTCGTCGAAACGCCGGCGGACGGGGAACGTGCATCCCGCGCACTTGCTCGTGCGCCTGCCGAACTGGGTGGGGGACGTCCTGATGGCCCGGTCCGCGATCCGGGCGCTCCGCGCGCGCTGGCCGGACGCGCGGATGATCGGGATGGCGCGCCCGCCGCACGTGCCGCTGGCGGAGCGTCTGGGCGTCTTCGAGCGCATCGTGGGTGCGCCGGCCGGGTCCGGCTTCGCGCGGGCGGCGGCGGTCCGGACGGCTGCGCGCGCCCTGCGGTCGCTCCGGCTGGACACCGCCGTCCTCCTGGCGCCGTCCTTCGAGGCCGCGGCGACGGCATGGCTGGCCGGCGTCGGGCGGCGGATCGGACACGACACCGACCATCGCCGCATGCTGTTGACCCATCCCGTCGCGCCGCGGCCCGAAGCGCACCGGGCCGACGGGTACCTCGACCTGGCGCGGGTTCTCGACGCCCGGGATCCGGGGTCCCCGGCGCCTCCGCTGGCCCTGACCGCGGCCGACCGGGCCTGCGCGGCGCGGCTGTTCGCGGCCATGGCATGGCCCGCGGACTGCCGCCCGGTGTTCGTGAATCCCGCCGCGGCGAAGACGCCGCGCGCCTGGTCGGCGGACCGGTTCCGGACGCTGGCGGAAAGGCTCTCCGACGCGGGCCGCCCGGTGGTTGTGCACGACCGCCCGCCGTTCGCCGCGCCGCCGGGCTGGGCCGCCGAGCGGGGCGTGGCGCTGGTCCGCGACGCGACGCTGCCGGAGCTCGCGGGGCTGCTCGAGCGCTGCGCGCTCTGCTGCGGGAACGACAGCGGACCGGCGCACCTCGCGGCGGCGGTCGGCATTCCGACCGTCACCATTCACGGGCCGTCGTCGCCGGGCCGGACCGCACCGCGCGACACGGGCGCGGGGCCGCACGCGGCGGTGTCGGCCGCGTTCCCCTGCTCTCCCTGCCGCGAGCGCTTCTTCGACGAGTGTCCCGCGCCGCCGTCCGCCGACGGCCGCCCTCCCTGCCTCGATGCCGTCGGGGTGGACCAGGTGACCGCCGCCGTGCTGCAGGTGCTGGACCGGGCGGTCACCCGTCGAGCTGCGCCTCGAGCGGCCCGGCAGGGGGATGATTCCTGCCGGGCCGTCCTACCTCCGGATCGGGCGGTCACCCGTCGAATTTCGCCTTGAGGGCATCGAGCTCGGCGCGCAGGCTCGCGAGCTCGGCCGCCATCCGGGGGAGGCGGTGGAGGTAGCCCTGCTGCTTCTTGATGTCCTTGAGGGGCCTCGCGGGCGTTCCCCAGAAGGGCTGGCCGGCCGGGATGCGCTTGCGCGACGGGATGCCGCACTGCGCGCCGACGATGCCGTGGTCGTCGACGCGGCAGTAGTCGGCGATCCCCACCTGACCGCCGATGACCGCCTCCCGCCCGACGGTGGAGCTGCCCGCGATGCCGGTCTGGGCCGAGATGACGGCATGGTCCCCGATCCGCACGTTGTGCCCGAGATGGCAGAGGTTGTCGATCTTGACGCCGTCGGCGATGGACGTTTCGTCCAGGGCGCCGCGGTCGATGCACGCGTTGGCGCCGATCTCCACGTCGTCGCCGATCCGCGCCCGTCCGACCTGCGGGATCTTGATCTGCCGCTCGCCGTCGAAGACGAACCCGAATCCGTCGGAGCCGACGACGACCCCGGCGTGGAGGACGACGCGAGCCCCCACCGTCGTGCCGGGGTAGAGCACCACGCGCGGATGGACGATGCAGTGGGCGCCGATGGAGGCGCCGGCCCCGACGTAGCCGCCGGGGTAGATCACCGTGCCCGCACCGACGGCCGCGCCCGCCTCGACGACGGTCCAGGCGCCGATGGAGACGTTCGCTCCGAGGGTGGCGTCCGCGGCCACGAGGGCCGTTTCGTGCACCCCGGGGGCCGGCAGCCGGGGCGGCAGCAGCCACTGCGCGGCGCGGGCGAACGCGACCCGGGGCTTGTCGACGACGATCACGGTGCGGTCGGGGAGTTCGCCCTCCGGGATCAGGACGCACGACGCCCCCGTCCCGGCCACCTTCGTCAGGTGCTTTCCCTCGGCGTAGGCCAGCGCCCCGCGGGTCGCCCGCTCCAGGCTGCCGACGGTCCGGATTTCCACCGCGCCGTCGCCATGGACGCGACCGCCCACGAGGTCCGCGATTTCCTGCACCGTCTTCATCGGTTCTCCCCCGAGGCTCCACCGGTCGGGGCGGTCGATCTCCGCCGGGGCAAGGGCGTCGCGGTCGCGGTCATCGGGCCGGGGCGACGGCCGGGCGGTCAGCGTCCGCCGAGGTTCAACTCCGTGGCGCCCGGCGCGATCGTCACCGCGTGGCGGCTGCGATCCGTGCCGGCCTGCACGACGGCGGTGTACGACCCGGCGGCGACGCCGTCGAACACGAAGCTCCCGTCGCGGGCCGCCACCGCGGCGTGGGGCGCGGCCGTCACCACGACGCTGGCTCCCATGGCGGGATGAATGTCGCAGGCGACGCGATAGGTGCCCGCAGTGTCGAAGCGATGCTCGTAGGTGCCGCCGATCGGGGTCGAGATGTTGAAGGCGGTTTCCTGCGTGTCGATGTCGTAGACGCGGACGTTGTGCAGCACGTCCTCGCTGTTGTGGAAGTGCACCGGCTGTCCGACGTTCGCCAGCAGCACCGGCGGCAGGAACTCCATGCCGAGCTGATCCATCTGCACCGGTTCCTCGGGAGGCGCGAACGGGACTCCCGACACCGGCTCCAGGACCACGACGGTGAGCGAGCCGTCCAGCGATACGGGCGCGGCGCCGGTGACGTGCAGACCGGCGCCGGCGGGCGCCGGCGCCGCCGCGGCGGCCGGTGATTCCACGAGCGCCGGCGTGTCGGGCGGGCCGCTCCCGCAGGCGGCGCAGGCCGCGACCGCGGAGAAGCAGGCGATCGTCGCACGACGGCGGGATGCACGGCGCGGGGTCCGGGCGGCGCTCCGACCACGGTTCATGCAGACACTCCTGCGGGCAATTATACGGACATGGACACCCGGGGGTCCCCGGCGGATCGGCAAGACCACCCGGGCGCGACAGGGGCACGCGGGTCCGACGCATCACCTGGATCCGGAGCATCCCGCGGATCTCGACATGTCGTCGACCCTTGCGGCGATACGGTCCCTGCCGGACGGCGCTCACGGCATCTCGTCGTCGCGCCAGGGGGTGCGGGACGGTTCTCCGCGTTCGTACAGCCGGAGGTTCCCGGCCATGAGCTGCACGAGGCCGTAGCGGCCTGCCTGCTCGGCCATCGACATGACTTCCCGCTGCCACGACGCGGCCTCCGCGTACCGTCCGACCTCGGCGAGCGCCATCGCCATGGCCTCGCCCAGATCGAAGCTCCGCTCCTGCGCGAGCAGCTCCTGCACCAGCGTCAGCGCGCGCCGCCCGTCGCGGGCGCGCGCGTCCGGCGCGGCGGCCAGCAGGCGTGCAAGGGCCTTGGCGAACATCGGTTGGTCGGGATAGCGCGTCGTCCCCGCTTCCAGACGGTCCCGAGCCTCCCGGTAGCGCCCGAGGCGGACGAGCGTCATCGCGTACCCGAACGGCGCCTCGGCGCCTCGCGGATCGGCGGCGATCACCCGGTCGTACTCCGGGAGCGCTTCGTTCGGCCGTCCCATCCGCCGCAGGAGACGAGCCCGCCGGAGACGGGCCTCGACGTAGCTCGGCTCGTGCCGCACCGCGGTCGAGAACCGGTGGAGCGCTTCCTCGAACCGGCCGCTGCCCTCCAGGATCAGCCCCAGGCTGTAATGCGCCTCGGCGTGCTCCGGGGATACCCGCAGGGCCTCCTCGAACTGCGCCTGCCCCTCGCGCTCGTTCCCCATCATGAACAGCGCGGTTCCCAGTCGGTGCCGCAGTGACGGATTCTCGGGCGCCAGCGCGATGCCCCGGCGAAAGGCCGCGGCCGCGGCTTCCCAGTCCCCGCTGCCGAGGGCCTGAATCCCCTCGCGCTCGTAGGCGCTCGGACTCCGCAGCGAGTCGCGCATGGCCTGCATCAACGGGTCGGGCCGGCGGACCGTGCCGCTGTCCCGCTGCTGGAGATGCGCTTCGGCCTTGTTCAGCTCGCCCAGGCCGCGGTAGGCCATCGCGAGCGGGTAGTGGACGTCCGCAGCCTCCGGATCCACGGCCAGCGCCTCCTCCAGATGCTCCACCGCCCGCAGGTGGTCCTGTCTCATCGAGGCTGCCCGCCCGAGGCCGATCCGCGCCCATGTGGAGCCGGGCTGCAGCGCCAGCGCCCTCGTGAACAGCGGCTCGGCTGCCGCCGGCTCGCCCTGTGCGAGGCGTACTTCCCCGAGAGAGATCAGCGTCGGCACGTCGTCGGCCTGCAGCGCGAGGGCCCGCTCGAAGGATGCCGCGGCTTGCGCGAAGGCGCCCTGGGTCGTGTAGAGGTGCCCGAGGTAGTACGGCCAGCGTCTGTCCGCCGGCGCCAGCGCCTGCGCGTTGCGGTAGAAGGGCTCGGGCGCGTCGACGTACCGGGCCGCCATCAGCACGTTGCCCATCTCGCCGTACGCCTCGCTCAGCTCGCCGGTCGGGGCCGGCCGCTCGATGGCCGACGTCAACGACGCGTAGCGCGCGCGGATCTGGTCCTGCACGGCGGCGGTCATCGCGGAGAGGTCGGGCAGCGGGGCGGGCCGCAACGCCTGCCCGCCGGGGGGGGCGGGCGCCGATTCCCCGGCCGCGGGGGCGCGGGGGTCCGCCGCGCAGCCGGCCACCGCGACGGCCACCGCCCACGCCAGCAGCCCGTGGCGGAACGCCGCGCAGCACCGGGAGCGGCGCGGTGCTCGCCCGGCAGGGCGTGACGAGGAAGCACGTCGGATCCGTCGCGTCACCGGCCGCTCCCCTCCGTCAACGTCGTGAGGCGGAAACCGCTCCGGGCAGCGACCGCGGTTGCACTCGTCGCGTCACCGGCCGCTCCCCTCCGTCAACGTCGTCCAGCGATCGATCGCCACGTCGGTCCACTCCTCGACCCGCCCGCTCGGCCAGTGCACGCGAACGCGGGGAACGTCCGTCGTATCGCCGAGCCCGACGTGCACCCGCGGGTCGTTGGCCGACCCGTAGCTCCCGTCCGCCCGCGCCCGCCGCCACAAGGTCGTTCCGTCGCTCCTCATGACTTCGACACGCGCGCCCAGCATGTCCCGCGGAGCGTCGTCTCCCCCCACCAGCCGCAGCCCCAGCCAGTGGTGGGGGTTGTCGACCTCGTTGACGAGCAGGCGGACCCGTCCGCCGTCGTTGCCGACCAGCACGTCGACGTCGCCGTCGTTGTCCACGTCGCCGAAGGCGGCTCCGCGCCCCACCTCGGAGACCGCGAACACCGCGCCCGCCCGGTCGGTGACCTCCTCGAACCGGCCGTCGCCGAGATTGCGGAACAGTTGCTTCGGCTGGTCGTACGGGAACGGCTCGTTCGCCCGCTCTTCCGTCCGGCTCACCCGGCCGTTGACGGTCAGGACGTCGAGCCGGCCGTCGTTGTCGAAGTCGAGCCAGGCGGTCCCGAAACCGGTCGCGTCGAGGCTCGGCGGACCGAGGCCCGAAAGGGCGCTGCGGTCCTCGAACAGTCCCGTCCCGTCGTTGACGTAGAGCGTGTTCGTCTCCGTGGTCAGGTGGGTCATGAACAGGTCTTCGTCCCCGTCGTTGTCGAAGTCGCCGGCGTCCACGCCCATGCTCCCCTCGGCGGCCCCGGCCCCGTTCAGGGCCGTGCCCGACAGCAGTCCCGCGTCGGCCAGCGTCCCGTCCCGCCGGTTCATCCAGAGCTGGTTCGCCTCGCCGTCGTTGGCGACGAAGATGTCCGGCCACCCGTCGCCGTCGAAGTCGGCCGTCGCCGCGCCGAGGGCCGGTCCGAACGTTCTCGCCCCGCCCAGGGCGGTGACCGTGACGTCGACGAAGCTGCCGTCGCCCCGGTTCCGATAGAGCCGGTCCGGCTGCGCTCGATACACCTGTGGAACACAGTAGCCGAGGCGGCCCGTCTCGCTGGGACACGGCCGGTCGGCCTCCGTGCTGTAGTCGACGTAGTTCCCCACGTAGAGGTCCAGCCAGCCGTCGCGGTCGTAGTCCACGAACGCGGCCGACACGCCCCAAGCCGGGTCGTCGAGGCCGCTCCGCCGCGACACGTCGCTGAACGTTCCGTCGCCGTTGTTGCGAAACAACTGGTTCGGGCCGAGATTCGTGAGGTAGATGTCGACCCGGCCGTCGTTGTCGACGTCGCCCGCCGCCACCCCCATCCCGTACCCCCGCGCGGCGATGCGGCTCCGGTCCGTCACGTCGGTGAACCGCAGCGTGCGCGTCCCGTCGGGCCGCACCGCGAGGTCGTTGCGGTACAGCCGGCCGGTGAGCGGCAACGGCCCCGGCGGCGGGAACAGGGCCTGGTCGATCGTCGTCCTCGTCCCGAGCAACTGTCCCTGCACGAGGTAGACATCGAGGTCGCCGTCGTTGTCGGCGTCCAGCAGCCCGACGCCGGGCGGCATGATCTCCGGAAAGTAGAACGCTCCCGACATGCCGTTGAAGTGCACGAAGTCGAGGCCGGCGTCCTCTGCGCGGTCGGTGAACCACTCGGGCCCGTCGTGCGGCCGTGGACGCTCGGCAGCGCCTGGCGCCGTTCGAGGCCCGCTCCCCCCGGACCCGCCGACCGCACCTGCGTCCGTCGTGCCGGTGTTGCAGCCCGGAAGCGCCGCCGCCAGGCACGCGGCCAGGAGCCCGTGGTGAAATCTCGCGTGGCGCTTGCCACCCGTCTGCGGACCGGCGCCGGCAGCACGCCGAGCCGGGAGCCCGTGGTGAAACCCCGCGCGGGTCCTGCCGCGGGCTCCCGGGGTCCTGATGCGCATGCCCGGGATGGTGGCGTACTCTCCCCCTAGAATTCCAGCGCGCCGCCGACGTGAATCAGCCGGCCCGCGAGGATCGAATCGACCTCGTTGTTCTGCAGCGCCGCGGGCACGAGCCACCGCGGGCCGACCCGCTCGTTGACCCCCAGCACCTGGTTGCCGTTGAACACGTTGTAGACGTCGAGGTTGAAGGTCACCCGCGCCCCGCCGGCGCTCACGGCCTTCGAGAACCGCAGGTCGAGGACGTTGCGCCGGTCCAGGAACTGCGTATACGGGGGAATCAGCGGCACCGGCGCCGTCGAGGTGCACACCGTCCGGGTGCCGCACGCGGCCAGGTTCCGCCCGAGCGACGGCGCGATCAGGTCGTTGGGCGCCCGCCAGTCCGCGTCTATCGGTCGGCCGGCCACGGTCCGGAACGAGCCGCTGAACGAGACGTCGTAGGGCAGCGGCCAGGTGCCGAACAGCTTGAAGTTGTGGTGCGCGCTGAACGGGATCCGGGTGTCGCAGTTCAGCAGGGTCTGCGGCGAATCGATCACGAAGCAGGTGTTGATCACCGTCCGCCCGGTGTCGAAGCCGCCGCCGAGCTGCGCGCCGTTGAGGAACCGCGTGTCGATGTTGACGCCGATGAAGTCCGACGTGCCGCAGTTCGTGCCCGCGAACGGGGCGCGTCCCGACCCGGTTCGCTGTTCGCCGCAGGTCACCCCGCCGGCTCCCGCGATGAACTGTTCGGCGTCCTTCGCCACCGTCCGGTTCTGCCCGAACTTCTCGGGCTTGATGTCGTAAAGGCCGCAGACCTCGTAGCCCCCGCCGCCCGGCAGCTGCGGATGCAGCGGCGCGGTGACGCAGTAGGGGTCGAAATCGTCCGGGTCCACGAGGACGTTGTCGCGGGCCCGCCAGTTGCCGGCCCAGTTGCGATAGTAGCCGGCGGTCAGCGAGAGCCCGGGGGCGAGCTCGTGCACCACTTCCGCCGACAGATCCCAGGTGTAGTTCCGGTTGCCGAAGCCGTGCGTGATCGAGTCGTCGTACGTGGTCGCGTTCGGCCGGTTCTGACCGAAGTTGAGGTCGTTGATCGGCCCGCACTCGCCGTTCTGGCTGAAGTTGGCCAGGTTGCAGTCCGGAACGAAGTCGAGATTGTCGTCGTTCCAGGTGCGGTCCACGAAGTTCACGGAGGTCGTGAAGGGGTTGATGTTCGAGACGAGGCCGCTCAGCCTGGTCTCCACGTAGCGCCCGAGGGCGAACTTGAGCGCGGTCCGGCCGTTTCCGGCCAGATCGTACGCGACGCCGACCCGCGGATTGACGTCCGTGAAACGGACGGCGTCGGGAATCTCCGCGAACTCGCGCGCCGGGATGAACGGGGTGGCGCGAAAGCTCTGCGCCGGGACCCGGCCGTTGAAGGCGTCCCACCGCAGGCCGAGGTTGAGGGTCATGCGGGGCAGCGTCCATTGATCCTGGACGAAGATGCCCAGCGGGGTCATGTGCTCCTTCCTGGGGTCGTCGGCGTACGTCGCGTGCTGGCGAATCCGGCTCGGAACGCCGTTGCGGAGGTAGTACCACACGTCCCCGTGCACGTCGTACTGGAATTCCGAGATGCCGTGCTCCAACTGGAAACCGGCCTTGAAGGCATGCGACCCGGTGACGTAGGACAGCGAGGCCCGCTCCGAGTAGCGGTGCTTCTTGATCTCGTCGGCGTAGTAGCTGCGCGCGTTCCACTGGAAACCGGTGGTCAGCTCGCGGGTGTGGACGGCGCCCGGGACGGCCGCGAACTCGCCGTCGCCCGGCGACGGATAGGGCCAGCGGCCGCGCATGTTCGAGAAGCCGGCCTCGAGCAGGAGCCGGCTCGACACCGGCGACGTCCAGGTGGCCTGATACAACTGCTCGGGGGAAAGGTTGTACTGGTGCTGGAAGGCCTCCGGCGAGTAGAACTCCCCCCGGCCCCGATTGAAGAACGACTGGAAGTCGGCGAAGACGCCGATCTTGTTTCTCTCCGACGCCTGCACCGTGACCCGCCCGCCGACGCTCCGCATCCATTCCGTGCGGTACGCCCTCCGGGTCTCGTCTGCCGTGTATTCGAGCGTCGGGCTGCCGATGCTGTTGTTGAAGAAGACGCCGGGCACGGTGTTCTTGTTGCGGGCCGCGCGGGACCCCAGGAAGAACCACACCCTGTCCTCCGCGATCGGACCGCCCAGGGTGGCGTCGACGTTGTAGAACTTCAGCATCTCGTTCGTGAAGGTCACGCCCTGGTCGATGAGGTTCTGGTCCAGGTTGTCGGCCTGCAGGCCGTCGTTGGAGTAGCGGGCGTCGAACATGCCAGAGAACCGGTTGCCTCCCTCCTCGGGAATCAGGTTCATCACCATGGTCGCCTTGCTCTCGGCGTTGCCGCCGCCGGTTTCCAGGACCGTTTCCGACGAGAACGCCGTGTTCACCATGTAGATGATCGACACCCCGTTCGGGTCGGCGATGCCCATCCCGTCGAACAGCATCTCGACGTCGCTCTTGCCGTGGAAGAACAGCGCGCCGCTCTGGCCGTTGGCCCGGTAGAGACCCGACGTCCCGCCGACGTCGGCGGTGCCGGTCACCCCGGGGACGAGCGCGATGAGCGACGACGCCACCGCCTTCAACCCCGTCGGCAGGGTCTCGAGCTGCTCGGTCGTCAGTGACTGCTGTGCGACGGTGTTCTGCACGTCGACCAGCGGGCTCGCCCCGGTGACCGTGATCGTCTCCTCGATGCCGCCCACCGCCATCTCGGCGTCGATGTTGGCGGTGAAACCCGCCGTCAGCACGACGCCTTCCCGGATGACGGTCGAGAAGCCCGGCAGCGTGAAGGTGACGGCGTAGTCTCCGGGCACCAGGTTGACGGCGTTGTAGTTTCCCTGGCCGTCCGTGAAGACGGTGCGGGACCCTTCGATCAGCGCCGGGCTGGACACCTCGACGGTCACGCCGGGCAGCAGGCCGCCCGTGTCGTCGGTCACCGAGCCGGCGATGCCGCTCGACTGCTGCGCCGGCGCGGCGACGGGCATGACCAGCACCGCGGCCGTGAGAACCGGCGCGATCTGCCGGAACGGGCGCCGCGTGCCGCTCGAACCGGACGGCGCCGCGAGCAAGGGGTCTCTCGAACGTGCGAGTCGGTTCCGAACCATCGATGCGCCTCCTTGCCGAATTACCGGAGAGTCAACGGGACGTCCGGGCCCCCGGGGGAATCAACGGGGGCGTCCGGGCCCCGCCGCGCGAGGCCGGCCGGATCGGAACGCCGGGAGGGTTCGGACGGCGGGGAGCACCCCGCCGGGAGCGGGGCGGCGGCGAACGGAGCCCGGCGAACGACGACGCCATGCATCTGCCCGGCAACTCGCTTTCCGGTTACGGGCTCGACGACGACCGGCCGTCTACCTGACGATGCTCGCCTGCTCACGACGGACGACCGTTCCGCGATCGTCCGTCACGTGAAGGCACGCTACCGCCGCCCCGGGGCAAAGTCAAGGTGAATCCGGGTGCTGCCCGCGCCGCCGGGCGCACTCGTCACGGGAACCCGCAACGGCGCCGGCCAGGGCGAAGCGGGCCGTTCCGTCGCTGCCCGCGCCGCCGGGCTCACGCGCCGTGGGAACGGAGGCATCGGCCGATCCAGTCGCTGATCGCTTCCTGGACGCGCACGTGGATCGCCGCCTCGGTCGGCGCGTTCTTCCCGCGCACCTTGAAGGAGTGATCCGCGCCGTCGACCACGAACAGCTCTGCGGCGGCGCAGCCGGCGAGCACCGGCCGCAGCTCCTCCGGCGTGCCGAACGTGTCCCGGCTGCCCTGGACGAACAGCAGCGGCACGGTGATTGCCGGCAGGTGCGCGGCGCGCAGCTTCTCCGGGCGGCCCGGCGGATGCAGGGGATAGCCGAGGAAGACGAGACCGTCGACGCCGGGTGACGTGCCGGCCCGCGTGTCGGCCGCGGCCACCTGCGAGGCGATGCGTCCGCCCATCGACTTGCCGCCGGCGAGCAGCCTGCGCCCGGCACCGGGCCGGCGGTCGCGCACCGCCGCGATCACGGCCCGGTAGCACGCTTCGAGGCGGGCCGGCGGGTCCGGGGCGCGCCGCCCGCGCTCCTTGTAGAGGAAGTTGAAGGTGACGACGCCGATGCCTCGGCTCGACAGGCCGTGCGCGAAGGCGGTCATGAACGGGTGGGTCTGCGGCGCGCCGGCCCCATGGGCGAGGATGAGCGTCGTGCCGGGCACGGCGGCGGTTCCGGCCGCGGCGGCCGCGGCCCGAGCGTCGGCCGGGTAGTCGAGCGCGCTGACCGACTCGGCGCCGTCGAGCGGAACGGTGAAAGGGGTGGCCATCAGGCGAGCCCCGCCGGAGACCGCCCGGCCTCCGCATGGAAGCCGTCGGACTGTATTCTGGTGCGGGCGGTCACGGGCTGTATTCTAATGACGAGCCGATTGCGCAGGAGGAGCCGATGCCGCGGATTGCTTTCGACGAGCTGCCGGAGGATGCACGAGTCTGGATCTTTTCGGCGGCGCGGAGGCTGACCGACACGGAACGCACACGCCTGCTGGGGGTGGTGGATGCGTTCATCGATCAGTGGGCAGCCCACGCGATGCCGCTGACCGCCGGCCGCGACCTGGTGTACGATCAGTTCCTCTTCATCGCGGTCGATCAGCGCGCGGCGGGTCCGTCCGGCTGCTCCATCGACGCCCTTGTCCGCCGGATGAAGGCCCTCCAGGACGAGATGGGAGTGGAGCTCGTCAACCACGCCCCGGTGGTGTTTCGGCAGGGCGGGACGATAGCCCGGGTGCCGCGCGAGGCATTCGCCGAGTTGGCCGCAGCGGGGGAGGTCGGTCCCGACACCACCGTCTTCAACAACACCCTGACCAGCCTGGGCGACGTGCGGGCGGGCCGCTGGGAGGTGCCGGTGGCGGAGTCGTGGCACGCGCGGGCCTTCTTCTGATCGCCATTGGTGATTGCCGCCGGCGCCGAGACCGCTCCGTTGCGCTACGGGCGCGTGTACTCGTAGAGGTAGAGCAGTCCCACGGCCACGACGTACAGGGTGGCGCTGAAGGCGACGTTGCTGCGCGCGATGCGCCAGTTGTCGGCGCCGTAGCGGGTGGCGAGCACCACGTTGACGCCGGAGAGGGGATTGACGGCGCAGCCCAGGCCCCAGCCCATCGCGAACGTCGTGGCCAGCAGGGTGGGATCGAGCGCGACCGTCTCCACCAGCGCCACGGTGACGCCCACCAGCACCGCCGGGTGGATGCAGGCCAGCGACGTCACCACGAAGGTCAGCACCAGCAGGCTCGCGTGGAAGGCGTCCAGGCGTGGAAGGATCATCCAGTCGCCCGCTCCCGCCGCAGCCGCCACCACGCCCGCCGCCAGCACTCCCGCGCCGAGGAACAGCGCCAGCTCGCCGCCCATCTGCGGAGCGCGCTCCTGCACGTATTCCGCCAGCGCCGGTCGCAGACCGCGCACGCCGCCCCGCTCGAGCAGGACCGCCCCGACCACGGCGGGCGTGGCCATGGTGATCAGGGCCAGCACCGAATAGCCGGGCATCGCCACGGCGGCGCCGAGGACCGCGGCGCCGAGGGCCAGGGGCACCTTCAGGTCCTGCGGATGCAGGGGATATCCGCGGAAGCGCTCGACGTTCTCGGCGCGGCCGCTGCTCGCGTACCAGTACAGCCACAGGAAGGCGGCCGCGGCCAGCGGCAACCCGAACGCCATCATCACCAGCGGGCTCGATCCGGGCGTGTAGGACAGGGCCAGGGCGACGCCGCCGATGAACGGCGAGTAGAAGGCGACCGCGCTGAACGCCCGGCTGAAGAGCTGCGCCTGGTCGAAGCCGAGCGGCTGCACCCGCGCCAACCGGTCGGACATGATGATGACGGCCGAGATGTTGATGACCGATCCGAACGCGTGCACCCCGAGCATGCTCTGCAGGTAGGCGCCCAGGCCGCGCGGCAGCTCCGGCTCGTCCGTCCGCGGCGGCCGGTTCAGCAACCGCAGCAGGGTGATGGAGGCGAGCATCGAGAGAATCGGCTGGTTCTGGCCCAGGAGGCGGTCGAATCGCAACGGTGCGCCGCGGCTGGCGCCCCACAGGAAGGCGCCCAGACCCGCTGCGATGAACACGAGCGCCTGCAACTGCTGCCGCCGTCCGATCCCCGGCCACAGCAGGGCCAGCGCGAGCCACGCGAGGACGGCCGGCGCCGCCGGCGGTACGGCGGACCACACCGCGCCGCCGATCGCGATCGCCAGCATGCCGGCGGTCGCCGCCCCCGCGGCGTGCTGCGCGAGGCCGGCCCGTGACGCCTCCCGGCGCCACCCGGTCCCGATGCGTTCAGTCGTGACGGTCAGGGCGTGACCCAGATCGGCGACGACCAGGCCCGCTCCTGGATGGTGGCCGGAAGATCGGGACGCGGCTCCACGCCGGCGCGGACCGCCTCCCACGTGGACCAGCGGCAGGACGGGTTCTCCAGCACCCGCACGTAGTAGACGGCGCGCTGCGTCGGATCGAAGTCGGGGTCGGTCCACAGCGTGCGCAACTCGGCGTCGCCGGCGTCGCCGCTCGCGGCGCAGGTGCCCAGGTCCACCGTCGCGCCGTTGTCGGGGCAGCGGTTCGTATCGGGAGCCACGGGCATGCCGTCCGAGCAGGCGACGTCGTAGACCCGCTCGTGCGCCTCACCGGCGCCGATCCAGCCCTTGACGACCTGCAGGCGCGCCAGCGGGTTGCTCGCCGGATCGCGGCTCGCCCACACCAGGAACTTCGGGACGCGCTCGCCCGGCGCGGCCAGCTCGCCGCCCATGGCGACGCCGCCGGCGTAGGCCGCGGCGACGAGGTCGGGGTCGTCCGCCAGGTCGTCCGAATAGTCGTAGCCGGCGAAGAACCGCAGCCGCATGCGCGGTCCGGTGGTGGCGAAGGTCTCCTTGCGCCGGAACGCGTCGAAGATCGACTCGCGCGTGTTCTCCTCCGCCCACACCCCGGTCAGCCCCGACGCCCCGCGGATCGCGCCGAGCGGCGAGGCGCTGTAGAGGCTGCCGTCCGGCCGCGGCGGGTCGAACGGTATCGAGGCGCCCCGCTGGGGGCGGCCGCCGGCGGTGAAGTAGTCGGACTCGGCCGGCGCGCCCGAGCCGGCGTGGTTGTCGGTGGCGCCGACGAGTCCGAAGCGGAACGGGTTGATGCCGCGCTCCTCCTCCAGGCGCAGCCCGTTCAGGTACGCCTCGCGCACGTAGCTGCCGGAGGGCTGGCTGGGGGTGGTGCCGCCGCCGATCCGGTAGGACCAGATCTCGAAGTCCGCCCATTCGTCGTTGGGCGAGAGGGCGGGGTGCGTGTCGGAGGTGCCCTTGGTCTGGGTGATCTCCACCAGGGGCTCGTTGCGGGTGCGGGTCTCGGCGTAGGCGGCGTCGAGCGGATCGCCGGCATAGGTCGCGAGCCGGAACATCAGGCCGTTGGAGCCGTTCGAGTTGTGGGGGATTGCCAGCGCCTCGATGCCCGCCTCGCGGTTGCGGTCCATCCACGCCCACAGCGCTTCCGGGTTGAACGAGTCGAGGCGGCTGAACGGCACCTCGGGCGCCGCGCTGCCGCGGAAGATCACGTTGCGGTGCAGGTTCTGGTTCTCGGGGCTGCCGGTGAACTCGTAGGCGATGAAGGTGGTGAAGCGTCCCGGATCGTTGTGGCGTTCGGCCGCGGCGATGGTTTCCCGCCACGCGGAGCGCACCACGTTCAGGTCGAGGAGGCCTTCCCGCACGCCGAGGGTGTGCGCCCGGATGTCCGCGTACGCCGCCTGCCGGTCCGCTCCCGTCAGCTCTCCCGACGCGATGCTCCTCGCCGGAGCGGCGTCGGGGTGGCGCGAGACCTCCTGATCGGGATCCAGCATCGCCGGCAGCATGCCCAGGAAGCTGGCGTGGTCGGTGACCGCGAAGAAGTCCAGCGGCCGGTCGAGCTGGATCTCGAAGCCGGCCGCATGGGTCAGCGGCTCGCCCTGCGCGTAGCGGTAGGCGTCGTCGGGCGTGGCCCGGGTGCCGTTGAGGAACGCGTCGTAGGAGAAGTTCGTGTGCGTGTGGAGGTCGCCGAAGTAGACGTTGCGCAACGGCTCGGGGGCCGGCGTGGCGGGAGCCGGTGTGGAGGCGCCGGTGTCCCGGGGCGCGGCGGCCGTGACCCGGCCGCCGTCTCCGGAGCAGCCGGCGAGGATGAGGGCGAGGAGACCGACCGATCCCGGTATCGCAGCGATCCGGGGAGACCGTGGTGGAATCCGGCGAGGCGTGCGGCGGCCGGACCGGCGTGCGGTCGGCGGCGCGGAAGTGCGCGCGGCGGAATCTCCGGCACGACGGTCGTGACGTGGCATGACACCTCCAATGCGGTCGATGGAGCGGTTCCGGGTCACCGGGGTGCGGCCGGCGCCATCGACACCACGCGTTCGACGAACCACCAGGCGGAAACGGCGCCCATGACGCAGATCGGCGCCTGCGCGGCGACCGCGGGCACCGGGACGCGCCACATTCCAACCACTTGCAGCAGCGCCAGCAGGACGCCGACGATGGCGAGCTGGCCGAGCTCGACCCCGACGTTGAACAGCAGCAGCGCCATCGCGCGGGCCGACTCCGGCAACCCGATCTCGGCCAGCGCCCCGGCGAAGCCGAATCCGTGCAGCAGGCCGAAACCGAAGGCGATGGTCCAGGGAGAGCGCGCCATCACCGACTGTTCCCGTGTCGCGCCGCGGGCCAGCTCGACGGCCAGGAACAGGATGCTCAGCGCGATCAGCGCCTCGACCGGGCGCTGCGACAGCGTCACCACCCCGAGTGAGGACAGGGCCAGGGTGATGCTGTGCGCCGCGGTGAACGCCGTCACCACCTGCACGAGCTGCAGCGGCCGGCGCACGAAGAAGAGCAGACCGATGACGAACAGGATGTGATCGAATCCGAACAGCAGGTGCTCGATGCCGAGCAGCAGGTACGTCGGTACCGCCGCCCCGCCGCCGGATTCCCGCGACAGCACCACCCGCGGCGCTTCCGAGCGGAGCAGGTGATCGATGGAAGCTCCGTCGAGCAGCCGCACCCGGAGCAGGACGTCGGTCAGGGTGCGCGGCAGACCGTCGATGGATACCTCCGCACCGACGAGACCCGGCTGGCTGCAGGTCAGCGTCCAGCGCTCGACGAGCGCCGATGCGGTCATGTCGGGGAGCGCCCGGTCGTCCTCCCGGCAATGCGCGGGGAACCGCGGCGCTATCGGCAGGCGGCGGACGAGTCCGGGGTCCGCGCCGGGCAGTATCGGCTGCTTCCAGAGCACCTCGAAGCGCCCGGCGGACACCTCCGTCACCTGCAGATAGGCTGGCCGCACTTCGTGGGCGGCGACGGCCGGGGGCGACAGAAGCACCGCGAGCAGCGCCAACGTCGGCCGGCGGCGCGGGAAGGGCCCGTAACGGGATTCCCGGGCCCCGTGCCGGCGACTGCTCCCGAAGGGGCGCCGATGCAGGCTCGCGGCCCCGGCCATCCAGGTCGCCACCGGCATGTCCCTACGGTCGCTCTCCGACCGGCTGCGAGGCGGGCACGGGCATCCGCACGTCGTACCGTTCCCGCAGCGCCTGCAACGCGGCGCGGTTCTGCTCGCGACGCCGCGCTTCCAGCAGATCCCGGAGCACCCTGTCCCGGACGTCGTCGAGCACGGGGGACCGCGGCGACCGCCGACCCAGCACCCGGACCAGGTGCACGCCGTGGGTGGAGGCGATCGGTCCCTGCCATTTTCCCGCCTCGACGCCGCCCAGCGCGGTGGCGAAGTCCGCGCCGAACAGCTCCGCGATCGCCTGGTCGGTGCGGTCCGCGTACTCTCCGAGCAGCATGAACGGGTCGCCGGCCCGTCTCCAGCTCCTCTCGTCGTCGTCGCCTCGTACCTCGAGGAGAAGCGCCGCGGCGTCGCGGCGCGGGTCCGCCCGGCGGTCGTCGCTCAGAAACACGTGCCGGAACGTCGTGCGGGCGGGCTCGCGGTACTGTTCGGCGTGCGCGGCGAAGTAATCCTCCACCTCGCGGGCCGCGGGCGCCGGCAGTTCCGCATTGTCCTCCAGCATGAACGTCATCTTCTGCGCGAGCCGCCGGCGCACGATCGGGTCGTCGCGGTCCAGGCCCAGCCGCAGCGCCTCACGATAGAGGATCTCCTCCCGGACCGCCTCGTCGATCAGTCCCTGCAGCTCCCGGTCGGCCGGCACCCGGCCCCATTGCGCATCCCACCGGGCGCGGAGCGCGTCGACCTGCTCGTCCGTTACCGTGACGACGCGCCGCTCTTCGTTCCCGTCCGCCAGCCAGCGCTCCAAGGCGAACGCGCCGAGTCCCAGGAGGAGAAAGACCGGCAGCGGCGACCTGTTCAGGACCGTCATCGGTGCGCGCCGCCGCGTTCGTCGGGCCCGGGAGCTGAAATAGGGCCGGCGTCCGCGCGGTCGAAGTGCATGGTCGGGGCGCCGAGGTTCGAACTCGGGACCTCCTGCTCCCAAAGCAGGCGCGCTACCGGACTGCGCTACGCCCCGCCGGCCGATGTCTATCGGAACGCCGACGTACACGCTACCATATCTCGCCGCTTCGATCCCGTTGGCGACGAGGACGAGCCGGCGTTCCGGGACGCGGTGGACGCCGTCCGTCCTGGAGACGGGGACGAAGGGACGCCCGCGGTGACTGCTCCCTGCCCCGTATTCCCTGCGGCGAGGCGGACTTCGAGCGCATCCGCGTGAACCGCCGGCTCTACGTGGACAAGACCCGCTTCCTCCGGCAATCGGAGGATGAACGCTGCGCCTTCGGTCGCGCAATGGCCGGGTTGCGCGAGGTCCACGGTGACTGGAGGACATCGAGCGGGGCGAGTCGGCGAGCGAGGCGCGGGTCGCGGCGGCGGCGCGGTTGCGGCAGCACCTGGCGGACCTTCCGGGAAATCGGCGATCCGCCTCTGCATTATCATGGCGGGATCGCGCATGGAAGTCGTTCACTATCCTGACGACCCACCGCCGGCGCGCTGGACGCAGACGGTCGTGGCGCTCGGCAACTTCGACGGCCTGCACCGCGGCCACGCCCGGATCATCGAGCAGGTGCGGCGCCGCGCGAACGAGCGGCATGCCACCGCCGCGGCGCTGACCTTCGATCCTCACCCGCCGCGCGTCGTACGGCCCGACAAGGCGCCGCTGCTGCTGATGACGCAGGCCCAGAAGCTGGAGGCCCTCGCCGCCGCGGGCATGGACGGCGCCGCCGTCGTGCGCTTCACACCGGCTCTTTCCCGGTGGGACCCGGACCGATTCGTCCGCACGGTGCTCGTCGAGTGGCTGCAGGTGGCGGAGGTCTGCGTCGGCGCGAACTTCCTGTTCGGCCGGCACCGCAGCGGGAACTTCTCGCTGCTCCGGTCGCTCGGCGCCCGCTACGGGTTCGAGGCCGAGAAGATCGACCCGGTGCGGTACAAGGAGTTCGTCGTCAGCAGCACCCGGCTGCGGCGGTTGATCGCCGACGGGCGGGTGGACGAGGCCGGCGCCCTGCTGGGCCATCACTACCTGATCGACGGCACGGTGGAGCGGGGAGAAGGGCGCGGCCGGAACCACGGCGTGCCGACCGCCAACCTCCGGACCGACAACGAGCTGCTGCCCCCGGACGGGGTCTACGCGACGACCGCGACGGTGGACGGCGTGCTGCACGCGTCGGTCACGAACATCGGGGTGCGCCCGACGTTCGGACCGGACGGTTCCCGGACCGTCGAGACGCACCTGTTCGATGCGGACCTCGATCTCTACGGCCGGTCGTTGCGGCTGGCGTTCATTCAGCGGCTGCGCGGCGAGCGCGCCTTCGAGGACGCGGCGGCGCTCCGGCGGCAGATCGGCGAGGATTGCGCGCAGGCGCGGGCGCTGTTCCGGCAGATTTCCCTGTAGTGTCATGACGGTGTCCGACGCAGCAAGGCCGGAAGTCGGCGCCGTTCGTTGCGAGGTGACGCTGCCGTGCGACGCGCGGTTCCGGGCGCTGTGCGCCTGCGTCGTGGAGCGGTCGGCCGCCTGCCTGGGGTGCGCCGAGCCCGGCGCGGTGACGCGCGCCGTCACGCTGGCGACGAGCGGCGTGCTCGACCACCCGGCCGGGTCGGTCTACGCGAGCGTGATGATAACCTTCACGACCGGCGCCGGAGTGCTGACGATCCAGGTGCGGTTCCTGCTCGATCCGGATGCGGCGGGTACGGCGTCCGGTCCGACCGTCGAGCGGATCCTGAGCGACGGGGGCGGCGACGCGCCCCTCGCGGTCATGCGGCGCCTCGCGACCCGGGTCGAGATCGGCCGGGCGGACGGCGCCGAGTGCTGCACGCTCGTCACGCCGCTGCCGGCCGCGACCTGATCGACGCCGATTCGCCGCCGTCGTTCGTGCGCCGTCCCATGCGTCTCTACAACACCCTGACCCGCCGGATCGAGGACTTCGCGCCACTGCGCGACGACACGGTGCGGATGTACGCCTGCGGCCTGACCGTCTACGCGCGCGGGCACATCGGCAACTTCCGCACCTTCGTCTGTCTGGACGTGCTGCGCCGCGCGCTGCGGCACGTGGGCGGCCACCGGATGCGGCAGGTCGTCAACTTCACCGACGTCGACGACAAGACGATTGCCGGGGCCCGCCGGGCCGGCGTCTCACTGCGCGAATATACCGACCGGTACATCGCGGCGTTTCGGGAGGACGCGGCGGTGCTCGGCATCGAGCCGGCGGAGGAGTCGCCGCGCGCGACCGATGAAGCGAACCTGCAGGCGATGGTCGAGACCATCCAGGCGCTCGAGGCGCGCGGCCACGCCTATCGCAGCGCCGGGTCGGTCTACTTCCGGATCTCCAGCCTGCCCGGCTACGGCAAGCTGGCACGGCTCGATCACGCCGGCATGCAGGACGGCGCCCGCATCGACGGCGACGAGTACGCCAAGGACGCGGCGCGCGACTTCGTCCTGTGGAAGGCGACCGCGCCGGACGAGCCGACCTGGGACTACGGCGTCGGTCCCGGCCGCCCCGGGTGGCACATCGAGTGCTCGGCGATGGCGCTGCGGCTGCTCGACGGCGCGCCCATCGACATCCATGCAGGCGGCGTCGACCTGATCTTCCCCCACCACGAGAACGAGATCGCGCAGTCGGAGGGCTCGACGGGGCGGCAGTTCGCCCGCTTCTGGGTGCACGTCGAGCATCTCCTGCTGGGCAGCGACGTGAAGATGTCGAAGTCGGTCGGCAACGTCGTGAACGTGCGCGACGTTCTCGACCGCGGCTACCGCGCCTCCGCGCTGCGTTACGTGCTGCTGTCGATCCACTATCGCAAGCAGCTTCGTTTCGGTTGGGACAGCCTGGGGCAGGCCGAGGAGGCGCTGCGGCGCCTGATGGACTGCCTGGCGCGTCTGGACGCCGTGGCTGCGCCCGGCGGCCACGCGGCCGTGGCGGAGCGGGTGCGGGCGGCGCGCGAGGCGTTCCGGGCGCGCATCGCCGACGACCTGAACACGCCGGGGGCCATCGGCGTGATGTTCGAGCTGGTGCGCGACGTCAACACGGCGATCGACGCGGGCGAGCTCGGGATGGACGACGCGCCGATCGTCCGCGAGACGTTCGAGCGCTTCGACGACGTGCTGGGCGTCATCGCGCTCCGGCGCCGCGAGGAGGCGGCTCCGCCGGTCGACGTGACGGAGATCGAGCGGTCGATCGAGGAACGGCGCGCGGCGCGGCGGCGCCGTGACTTCGCGGTCGCCGACCGCATTCGCGACGCGCTCGACGCGCGCGGAATCGTGCTCGAGGACACTCCGGCCGGTACGCGCTGGAAACGGAAATAGGTCGGGCGCGCCGGTGGCCTGCATCTTGCATTCTTTCCCGCCATCATGCCGACTCCGCATCAGGAACGTCTTGGAAGACAGGGTGAAGATCTGGCCTGCCGGGAGCTGCGCCGCCGCGGGTACGCCATTCTTGCGCGCCGGTTCCGGACTCGCCATGGCGAAATCGACATCGTCGCCCGGGACGGGGACGTGCTGGTGTTCGTCGAGGTCAAGGCGCGCTCGTCCCGCCGTTTCGGCGGCGCGCTCGGGGCGGTGACGCCGCGCAAGCAACGGCAGGTCATCGCCATGGCGCAGCGCTACATCGCGCGGGTCGGGTGGTCCGCGCGGCCGTGCCGTTTCGACGTCGTGGCCGTACAGGGCGGCGGCGCGGACCCGCCGGACGTCACGCTGGTCCGGAACGCGTTCGAGGCCGGCCGGACCGGTCGTTGAACCGGGACCGGCCCCGCCGGCCGGGACCTCCGCGAATCGCCCACTGCCTCCGCGCCACCGCGCACTGCACTGGAGCGTCGGCCTGCTGTCGTTCCGTGTCCGGCGGCGGTCGGACCGCCACGATGGCGCACCGCACCTCGTGCGCGACGGTGGTCCTCGGCGTAAACCGGCGCCCCGGCGCGGCGCGCGGCCGCGATCCGCCCTTGAAGACCTGCCGCGCCCTGTGGTACCGTTGTCAGCAGCGCTTCGGGGCGAGCGGGAATAACTCAGTGGTAGAGTGCGACCTTGCCATGGTCGAAGTCGCGGGTTCGAATCCCGTTTCCCGCTCCATCTTCTGTCTTCCCGAGCCGCCTGCGCTGCCGTCCTGACGGCGCCGTCGCCAAGTGGTAAGGCAGAGGTCTGCAAAACCTCCACCCCCGGTTCGAATCCGGGCGGCGCCTCCAGCTTTCCGTTCACGGCCATGTTTCCGTTCGCGACCATGATGACGACCGGCGTTGCCGGGTGAGCGTCGCCGCAGCCTCGATCCCCGCGGTCCCGGGGATGACAACCGGCGTTGCCGGGTGAGCGTCGCCGCGCACGCGAGGTTCGCACCTTCTGTTCGTTGCAGCGGGCCGTTGCGCGACCTCTCCGGTCCCGGCACGGCTGTTGCTTGCATCGTGGGCGACGACGTGGGCAGGTTACGTTCCACGCCCGGATCCGGGAGGGTAGAAGAAGTATGGAAACGACAAGCGCCGCATGGGTTCGCCACGTGGTCCTGCTGTTCCTGCTCGGGGCCGGCTGCAGCGCCGGCGCCGAACGGGAACCGGCGGCGTCCACGGCGTCCGGACCGTCGCCGGCGGCCTTCACGGACGAAGTGCTCGACGCCGCACGGCGCTTCGTACAGCCATCGAACGAGATGCGGCTCGCGGTGCTCGAGGAAGAGTTGCAGCGGCGGGAGCTGTCCTACGCGCTACAGGCGGTCCCCCGGGAGGGCGCGCAAGACGACCGGCGGCCGAGTGGTCACAACGTCGTGGTGAGTCTCGGCGCCGGAACGCCGCGGGTCGTCGTCGGCGGCCACTTCGACGCCGTGCGGCTGGACGACGGCGCACTCGGCCCGGGCCTGGTCGACAACGCGGCCGGCGTGCTCGTGCTCCTGCGCGTGGCGGAGACCCTCCGGAACGCGGCGCCGGGGGCGACGGTGCACGTCGTATTCTTCGACCTGGAGGAACTCGGCCTGCTCGGATCGCGCGCCTACGTGCAGTCGCTCGGTCCGGCGCCGAGCGCCGTGATGGTCAACGTGGACATCGTGGGCTACGGCGACACGCTGCTCTACGGTCCGGGCGATCTGACCCCCGAGCACCCCCTGGTGCGCCGGGCGCACCGGATTTGCGCCCGCCACGCGGTCGCGTGCGTGGGCACGCCCCGCATGCCGCCGAGCGACGACCGCAGCTTTCGGAGAGCAGGCATTCCCGCCGTCTCGCTCGCGATGCTCCCGGCGGCGGAGGCCCACCGCCTCTGGCTGTTTCTCAACGGTGATCTGACCGACACGCTGCGCGGCGCGCTCGCGCCGCCCATCCTGCGGACGATCCACACCGACCGCGACACCGCGGACAAGCTGGAGCCGGAGGCGCTGACGCGCGCCGCCCGCATCGTGACGGACCTCGTGCTGAGCCTCGCCGCGGAAACGCCCCGGTAACGGTGAGGAGCGGACGGAACGATGCGGGACGAAACGATGCGCCGCTGACGTCGCCCGCACCGGCGGCGCCGGCGGACGAACGATGCGGACGAAACAATGCGCCGCCGCCCCTGGGCGGTTACCCCACGCGGTTATCCCCGCAGGAGCGACTCGGCCCCGACGAGGCGGCGGCGGATTAGAGAGACGCCCGGGCTACGGCAGCAGCCAGGGACCGAGGACGCGCGCATACAGATACAGGCTGACCGCCATGCCCGCCATCATCGACGGGACCGCCACGGCCCGCCTGCCGCCCGGAAAGCACCGCGCCAGCCAGACGCCCGAGACGAGCAGCACGACCACGCCGAACCCCACGAACGCCTCGACCGGAATGCCGGTCAGCAACGAGACACGCAGCTCGTCATAGTTCGTTGGCCTGTGCATGCCGAGCGCTTCGCGCACCAGGTGGATGACGCCTGCCGCGATCCGGAACTGCGCCAGGAAGGCGACGGCGACGAGTGCCGGGTGTGGCCATCTGCCGCAACCGTAGCAGCATGCGGCGACGATGGCGTACGTGACCAGTGGGCCGACGGCGTCGGAGACGACCACGCCCCAGACCGGGGCAACGGCGGCGGCGGCGGCGAAATCCGCACGGTATATCGGCTCCCAGAAGTCCTGCGTATCCCACGTGACGGTGGAGTAGTGCAGAGCCAGGCCGGGGACGCCGAGCACGAGGAGCACCAGGTAGTGGGCGAGCTCGTGTGGAAGAACGGCGAACGGGGCGGCGAGCAACCCGCCCAGCCCCCACTGGAGAGCAACCGTGCGGCGTGGGACCGGCCGTTCGGCCTCGCGCCGGCTGTCGGCTCCGGCGTTCGATTCGCCGGCGTCAGGCGTCGCTGGTGTCGTCATGTCCTGCATCCGAACGGCTGCCGATTCCGTGCCCGTTGCGCCCCTGCGGTTCCAGGGGACGGGTCAGGCCGCCGGTGACCGCTTCGAGGTCCTCGTCCGGGATCCGTCCGCCGGACTCGAGTGGGATCTCGGCGTCGGTGAGTTCTTCCGTCGGCGTCATGTCGTTCCTCCTTCATCCGGTGTGCCGGTTGCCATGTGGGGCGGCGGGGAAACCGCGCGCCAGAAGCCCGTCGAGGGCGAGCTCGAACCACGCCGTGAACGCGTTCGGATCTTTCGCGAGTCGCGATCGGATGTCCGGCACGCGCTCCCACTTCCAGTCGTCCACTTCGCGCTTGTCGGGGGTGGGAGATCCCTGGAACTGTCCGACGACCACGTGATCGTATTCGTGCTCCACGAGGCCGCCGTCCAGCGCCGCTCGATAGACGAAGCCGAACACGGGTGCGAGGGGGCAGTCGAAGCCCATTTCCTCGCGCAGTCGGCGGTGGGCGGCGTCCAGTAGAGACTCTCCGGCCCGCGGGTGGCTGCAGCAGGTGTTGGACCACAGGCCGCCCGAGTGGTACTTGCCGACCGCCCGGCGCTGCAGCAGCAGGCGGTCGGCCGCGTCGAAAACGAAGATGGAGAAGGCGCGGTGCAGAATCCCGATCCGGTGCGCCTCCATCTTTTCCACCGTGCCCGTCTCGCGGTCGTGCTGGTCAACCGCGATCAGCGTCGCTTCGCGTGCAAGTGTTGCATCCTGCATATCCGTCGGGCTCCCGGTCTTCTAACCCCGCTTTCGACAGCGGAAGTATCTCGCGAAAAGATAGCCCTTCACCTCGGTTCCGGAGTCGGGCTCATGGACGAACTTGACGTGATTGATCCTGCGCTCGACCACGTTCCACCACAGATCGTGCGGCATCATCGCAACCGACCGTCCGGGCCACGTCGGGAGGGCGTCGCGCTTCCCGGGGGCGCACAGACCCTGCGCCGTCAGCGCGTCGAGGAGGGCCGCGGTCGCCGGTGGCGGTCTCGCCCGTGAGCCGGCAGGTCGGCGCGAACGGCCGCTCCATCCCGACGCGTGGCAGGAACCCGCGCCGTTCGTCGATGTCGAGGTGCAGCATCGGAACGTAGAGCGGTCCGTCGGGTCCGTCGGGAAGCGCCGCCTGATTCGCGGCGTCGGCGACGTCCCGGCCGCCGACCGCGGCCGTCGCCGCGAGGTAGGCCGGAGCCTCGGCCGCCCGCAGTTTCGCGATACAGACGCGCACGGTCGGCACCCGGCGGCCGATCATGAGACCGACGTAGGGAACGGCGGCCTCCTGCGGCAGTCGAGCCAGGCCCGTGCCGAGACAGTCACGGACGACAGGTGAAGCCGGACGTCCCGTGAGGGCTTCGACCGCCGTCAGCGTTCGCCGGCACAGGTCCCGCGCCGTGCGGCCCGTCCGATACGGCTGGCGCAACCGGCAGAACATGCCCGGCGCCGGCCGGTCCGCCTCGTTGTCCGAACGAGCCGGTTCGACGTCGTATTCGAGCCAGACGTGATGCAGCAGGTCGCGCAGGGAAGACCCCGGCGCCGTCCATCGTCGGCAGAACGCGGCAAGCGGGCGCCATTCCGGATCCTTGTGCCGGGCGCCGCATGACGCTTTCGCGGTGGACCCGGCAAGGAGCGCGCCGCCCTCCTCGCGCACGATCATGACGAGATCCACGCGGGACGACCGATCGTGGAGCCGGCACTCGAAGTAGATGCCGTCGGTGATCTCGGGCCGCAGGTGCTCGACGGCCGCGCGTGCCCGTTCGAAGGCGGCGGCGGAGACGAGTGCGGGCGGCAACAGCGGCCGCATGACGTCGAGCGTGCCCGCGAGAGACGGCATCGGATTACTCCCACGACAGCACGGAGGGCGCCGTGTCCGGCTCCTGCATGCGCAGGAGCTCGTAGCCGATCCCCGCTACGCCCTGAAAGAGGCCGGGGCGGAATCCTTCCTCCGCGCCCGTGGCGTAGCGACCCTCCGCCAGAGCCGTCGCCACGGTGCGGCGGCCGAGCATCACCGCGGCGTCGCACAAGTCCCGCCGCCCGCTGCGAAGACCGGTCGAGAACAGGAAGTCCGCTCGTCCCATTCGTCCACAGCAGAGCCCGTCCGGCTCGACCGTTCCACCGCCCGGCATGACCTCGTCGAGGGCCGCCTCGAGGTCGGATCGCGCTTCCCGGTCGTCGAGCGCATCGAGCCGGGCGAGTCCGATGCCGGCCGCGCCGCGGCACCAGGACCGGCGCCCGCCGACGGACGCGGCGGGTATCGTCGGTCGCTGTTCTTCCCGGGCTGAACGGCGCCGTGTCAGGCGTCGGCGCTCGAGCGCCCAGGCCTCCGCCGCGGCGGACCGGAACTCGTCTTCGCCGGTCACGTCGGCGAGTCGTCGCAGGGCGCAGGCGATTCCGCTCGCGCCGTGCGCGAAGCCGGTCGCGAGCCGGCCGCGCGGCGTGTTCCAGGCCCGCAGACCAGTCTCGGTATCGGTCGCGCGGCGTTCGAGAAGGCGTTCGCCGCAACGGACGGCGCGCCGCAGCGACGAGCCGTCGCCGGTCGTTCCGTGGAGGGCGAGCAGGCCCAGCAGCGCTCCGGCCGCCCCGGCCATCACGTCGAGCGCCTCGTCCTCTCCGATGGCGGTTCGCGTGACGCCGTCGGCCGCAGCACGTGCAGCGGTGAGGTAGTCCCGGTTCCCGAGCGAGCGGCCGGCGTGCGCGAGGGCATAGATCAGTCCCCCGAGACCGGTCGCACCGCCGATTCCGATCTCCGACGCGAGATCGAGTCGCAGCGTGCGGTTGCCGAGCCGCTTGCAGAGCGGATCGAAGGCGCGCGCGGCAAGCTCGCGCGCATCGTCGCGGGCCGCGACCGCGGCCGCCGCGGCCAGGAACAGCGCAATCCCGGACGTCCCGCTGAAGAGACCGATCCCGACCGGTTCCAGTGTCGGCGCGACTCCGGACGGGCCGCCGAGGCCGCGCCAGGTGATGCCGCCGTCGTCGTCGACCGCAAGCTGTTTCAGCAGGTCGACGATGGCATGGACTTCCACCAGGACCCGCCGCCGCGCCGCCTTCCGGCCGGACTGCCGGCCGGCTCGCGCTCGCCGGTCACGGTGGCGGCGCTTGACGCCCGCGATCGAGAAGGACATCCGCAGCAGGCGGAGCTGTTGTTCCCTGTCATCCGCGTGCAGCAGCGCGAGGCGTTCGGAGGCCGCGTATCCTGTCCGATCGAGCCGTTCTTCCAGTCGAATCTCCACGGAGGATCGGAGGACCGACTGGTCCATGCGGCCGGTGAACAACGGAACGTCCAGCCGTTCGAGCTCGACCCGCTCCGCGGTTCGGGTGGCCCAGCAGAGAGGGCGCCCGGGCGCCGCGAGGCTCGGGGCGGTGAGGACGTCCAGCGCGATGGTCCAGTCGGGTCCCGACGTCACGTGCTGTGGCACGAGCGCGTTTTCCAGGAGCGCCGCGTAGCTGCGCGTGTCGCGGATCAACACCCGGAACTCGTCTCGTTCGAGACGGCGAACCGCGTCCGCGGAAGCGAGCCGGGCCCGGTTCCGGCTGAGGCTGTCGTACATCAGACGGAAGCCCTCCGCGAGCGGACCGACGTGCTCCGACGCGCGCTGGGCGCGTCCGCCGAGCCGCGGCGCGTGCAGCTCCGGTGCGTTCTGCGCGCCGCCGCCTCGCCACCCCATCCAGTCGGTATTCGTGTGCACGACCGGATGCCCCGGTGTCCGGCGAGGATCCGGGTCGGCCAGGCCGCCCAGGATCCGAAAGACACCGGCGCCGCCGCGGCGGGCGGCAGGCGGCATGCCGGTGCGGAACACGCTTCCGGCCGGCGACTCCCGACGTGGCGGCCCGGCGGCGTCTCCGCGTCGAAGGACGGCGAGCGGCGCCCCCACGATGCACTCGAGATCGATCGGAACCGGATGCTCTCCGGAGGCGATCACGTTGCCGGCGTGGAAATCGGAGCCGCCGAGCGCGTAGACGAGGCAGGTCAGCATGCCCGCGCGGCGATAGAAGCGTTCGACGGCGGCCCGGTCGGCGCACGGAGCAGTTTCCACCGGCTCGACCCAGCCGTAGTCCCCGCGGTCGAGGACCAGCAGGCGCTTCGTGGCGAGCAGGTGACACGCGCCTGCGATCTCGGCGAGCAGATCCGAAAAGTGTCTGTCGATGGCGAGCCGCCTCGGCTTGTACACGAGCCCGGCTCCGGAAGCGAATCGCAGCAGGCAGACCGTTCGGCCGCCTCGATGCGGGTCGGACAGATCGGGAGTGACTCCAGCCACCTGCAGCGGGCGATTCCGGATGCCGAAGGTGTCGCGGATGGCGTCCGCGTCGCGGTCCAGACGTCGTACGAGGTCGACCGTGGCTGCGATCCACTGCGTGCAGCAGGTGGCCAGCAGCCGGCCGAGCAGCGGATAGCGCAGCAGCCACGCCACGAAGCCGGCTCCGTCCATGGCGCGGACGAAATCACGGTAGAACTGCCGGCCGTACCCCGCGGGTTCGCTCGGGTCGGCGGAGAGCCGCCCGGCATGGCGCATGGCGCGGAAGACGTCGAATTCGGTACAGAGTGTGCGCGCCGCCGTCCGGCACAGCCTGCCGAGGAGGCCGCGTTCGAGATCGAGGAAGGCGGCAGGCGAGAGCCGGTCCCGACGAGGTCCGAGGGCGGCCCGCACGCGCCGCGCCGCCTCGGGGATCAGCCGCCACAGCAGATCCTCGAACGGTTGCGGGGCGCGTGGATCGGGCACCGCGTGCGGGGTGTCCGGGCGGTCGAAGCTGGCGCCGGACGCCGCCGCGTCGAGGAAGACGGCCCAGTCGGGCAATGTGCGAGGGTCTCTCAGACGCACGGGTCCGAGCAGCCTGAGCGCGGACTCGACGTCCAGTCCGTCCCAGCGCAGGCGTTTCTCGAACCGTGCGGCGTCGCCGTTCGCGACATGGTCGCGCCACTTGCGCAGACGTGTCCCGGCGGCTCCGGCGGACCGGCCGGAGCCGCCGGGAACGACGGCGGCGCCGAGGCGCTCCGACAGCGTCGTCGATTCCTCCACCATCCAGCGCAGGTCAGCGGGTCGGAACGCCATCGGTCTCCTCGTCTTCCGCAGGTGCTCCTAGAACGAGAACCAGCAGACGTTGATGTCGCCGATCTCGATGTCCCCTTCGCCGTGGCAGCCGCCAGCGACCGCTTCGAGCTGCTCGGGGGTCAGCTCGTCCGTCGCCACCGGATCCGGCAACACGAACATCGCGTCGCAGTCGGCGTCCTTTTCGATGAACTTGACGCGCAGGTTCTCGGGGATCTGCCTGCCGGCCGCCTGTTCCAGGGCGGCCCGCGGATCGGTCAGCAGCGCCGTGCGGAACTCGCTGTCCACGGCGCTTCGGGACAGCAGCTCCTGCACCTTTCCGTTGTCGGTGGTGTTCGCCATTTTCGGTTTCCTCCTGCCCGGTGCGATTGCACGTAACGAGACGCGCCCAACGCGTGTCTCAGGACAGCGTTCCCTGGAGCAAGCCGCGTGCCATGCACGGATGCCGGTGTGCGGCCGGGCGTCCCGGAATCTTCCTGCGGGCGGGGTTGGCGCTGGCCCGGGTCCTCGGAGGTGCTCCGTCAAAGCCGGTTGTCCTGCGTCGTGGGGCGAGGCGGGACGGGCCACGCGGCAGGACGAATCAGGCGCGGGTGAAAGCAGCCGCCGCTGTCGATTCGCGGGCCGGCAACCCCGGGGGCCGTCCGGGTCGCCCGCGGACCGGAGAACCCGCGGCGGATTCCGAACGAATCGACGGCAACGACGCTGGTGACGGCAGCAAACCGAGGAGCCCCTGGGGCCGCGTACCTGTCACCGGACGTTGTCCCCCGCACCGCGGGCACACCCGGAACTTCTTTCCGATCCGCACGCTTGCCCGTTCCGGATGGCCAAGAGCGACGGCGCATGCGGCGCCGGCATCGTCGGTCAGCGCCGGAAACCTGAAGGCCGTTCCGGGTGGCGCATCGCGACGGCGCATGTGGCACGGGGTTTGTATTGCTGTGCTGACACGCGCCGAAGGGCACCTGGCGCGAGGACTGGAACTGGAGCACATGCGATCGAACTCAGCCGCCGAGGTGACGGCGACCGTCGTACTGGCGCTGGCAACCGCCGCGCAGGCCCAGGTCCCGTTCAGCGGGGGCATCGATCTCGACGGAGTCGTAACCACGGTTCTGACCAGCAGTCCGGAAATCGAAAGGGGGCGCCTCGCCGTCGAGGCGGAGGCCGGGGCGCGCCTCCTGGCCGCGAGTCCTTTCGATCTCGTGGTTCGGACGGGGTTGCTGAGCGCGCGGGAGATCCTGCCCCTCGCGGGTGCGCGTAGCGGACTGCTCGTGACGGAGACCGCAGAGGCCCGCGCCTCGGCGGTGAAGAGTTTCCGATCGGGGGTGGTGGTGTCAGCGGACTTCTCGCTCGGTCGTGTCCGTGGCGGCACGGTCGGGCTACCCGCCAACCAGGGCGGATCCTCCGTTTCCGTTCTGGTTCCCCTTGCGGGTGGCCGGGGCGGGGGCGCGGCGGCGGGCGCGGAACGGGCCGCGCAGGAGTCGTACGCGGCCAGCCGGCTGGAGCGGGATCACGTCGTGGCGCAGGCGGTCCATGAAGCGGTGCTCGCGTACTGGCTCTATCTGGCCGTCCACCAGCAACTGAGGACTTACATCGAGTCGGCGGACCGCGCACAACGTCTGGTCGAGGAAACGGAGGTCCTGATCCGGGCCGACGAGCGACCGGTCTCCGATCTGGATCTGATGGCGAGCAATCTCGCGCAGAAGCAGACGGCGGTCACAGCGGCGCGCCAGACGCTTCTCGATGCGAGGTACGCGCTCGGGCTCGCCATGGGGCTCGCCGCCGACGCCGTCTCCACGCTCGGCCCGCCGTTGACCGGGTTTCCCGAGACGACCGTCGAGTCCCATGCAGCGGTCGGCGTGGCGGCGCGCGCGGCGATGGTGCGCACGGCGCTGACGGCGCGGCGCGATCTGGCTGCGCTGCAGGCGCGCCGCGAGGGCGCGCGCCTCGCCTGGGAGGGCGCGCTCCGGGACGTGCGCCCGCGCTGGGACCTCCTGACTCGCGTCGGCTACACCGGGGTCCGGCGAGGGCCGGCGCCGGGCATGACTTCCTTGTTTCCCCAGGGCTCCGGAGGACTGAACGGCCTGGTGCAGGTCCAGTACGAGCCGGTGGCGGGCAACCGCGCGGTGCGGGGAAGGGCGCGCCGCACAGCCGCGTTGCATCAGGCTGCCGCGGTTGCCGCCGCGGAACTCGTCCGCCGGATCGAGGCGAACGTACGGGTTGCGATCGAAGGATTCGAAAACGCGGCGCAGGAAGCCCTGGCCGCCCGTGAAGCGGTGCGTCTGTCCGAGCGGTCGGTGGTCACCGAGCAGGAGAAGTTCCAGCTTGGGCTGGCGACCCTGTTCGACGCGATTCTGGCCGAGGACTCGTTGACGAACGCCCGCCTCCGCCGGACGAATGCGCAGTTCCGGTTCGCCGCGGCGCTGGTGCGGCTGCGATTCGAAACCGCCACGTTGCTGGAAACGGCCGGCGGTGTGGTCTTGGTGGATCCGAGCAGGATGACTGCGTTCGTTTTCGAGGAGCGTAAGCCATGAAGAACAAGGACAGTGTGTTTCGGAAAGCGTCGCTCGATCGGCTCGCGTCGCCCGAGCAACTCGACAGGCTGTTGCAGGTGACGCGGCCGCGCGGATGGATTGCCCTGGTCGCGCTCGGTTTCCTGGTGGGGTCGGCGGTTCTTTGGGGGTTCGAAGGGAGCATCCCCTCCAGGGTCGCCGGCCAGGGCATTCTTCTCAAGAGCGGCGGCGTGCTCGAGATCGCGGCGGGCGCCAGCGGCCGCATCACCGACGTGGCGGTCAACGTCGGCGACGTCGTACGCGAAGGGCAGGTCGTTGCGCGCGTCGCCCAGCCGGACGTGCTCAACCGGATCAGGCAGGTCCGTCTCGCCCTGGACAACCTCCGCGTCGAGCATCGGATGGTCGCGACGCATTCGGAGGAGGAAGTCGCACTGCAACTCGCCCAGTTGAGCCAGCGCCGCGAGGGCCTCGGTCAGTCGATTGCCGCAGCGGTCGACAGCCTGCGCTGGCAGCGGGAAAGAATCGCGGCGCAGCAGCGGCTCGTCGACCAGGGCCGGCTGACGAGACAGACCGTCATTGACAGCCGGCAGCGGATGCACGCCACGGAGGAACGGCTGCGGGCCAATCGCCGGCAACTCGCGGAGCTTCGACTCCAGCGGCTGGCGATGGAAGCACGGAACGCGCGGACCCTCCAGACGAGCGAGCACGAGATCGCCAGGGCCATGGCGGATCTCGAGCGACTCGAACGCGAGATGAAGGACATGTCCGAGATCGTCTCGATCTTCAACGGCCGCATCATCGAAATCATGACCGAGAAGGGCGACGTCGTGGCGCCGGGCCAGCCGTTGCTGCGTCTCGACCGGACCGGGCGCACCGTCAAGGGACTGGAAGCGGTCGTCTACGTGCCGTCCGCGCACGGCAAGCGGATCCGCACGGGCATGGAAGTACAGATAGCGCCGGCGTCCGTGGCGCCGGAAGAACACGGCTACATGATCGGCACCGTGACCTACGTCTCGGATTTCCCGACCACGTCGCGGGCCATCCAGCGGACCCTGAGGAACCCGGAGCTCGTCGCCGCGTTGTCACGAGGCGACGCGCCGTACGAGATACGGGCGGACCTGCAGCTCGATCCCGCTACGGTCAGCGGTTACAAGTGGTCGTCGTCGGCGGGACCTCCCATGGACATCCTCACCGGGACGTTGTGCGTCGCCAGAATCACGGTGGAACGACGCCGCCCCGTGGAGATGGTGATTCCGCTGTTTCGCGAGCAGTTCGGTATCTAGCCATGGAGACGCTCGACATCATTCGGCGCCTGCTGCCGATCCGCCGGCGCAAGCGCCGTGCGCGAGTGCCGTCGGTGTTGCAGATGGAAGCGGTCGAGTGCGGGGCGGCCGCGCTGGCCATGGTGCTGGCCTACTTCGGGCGCTTCGTACCGCTCGAAGAGCTGCGCGTGGCGTGCGGCGTCTCGCGCGACGGCAGCAAGGCCAGCAATCTGCTGAAAGGCGCGCGCAGTTACGGACTCGTGGCCTGCGGCTACCGCCGTGAACCGGCGGCCCTGGCGGATCTGCCCCTGCCCATGGTGATCCACTGGAACTTCAACCACTTCGTGGTGCTCGAAGGATTCCGGCGCGGCCGCGTCTTTCTCAACGACCCGGCGTCCGGTCCGCGCGTCGTCACCGATCGGGAATTCGACGAGGCGTTCACCGGCGTGGCGCTGACGTTCGAGCCCGGCCGCGACTTCAAGCGAGGCGGCGTCAGGCGGCGGCTCGCGGCCGCGCTCCGTCCCCGGCTGGCGCGGTCGTACTCGGCGCTGGCCTACGTGGTCGGCGCCGGCCTGCTGCTGGTCGTTCCCGGCCTGGTCGTTCCCACCTTCTCGCGTTTGTTCGTCGACGACGTGCTGGTGCGCCAGGCATGGGACCTGGCGAAACCGCTCTTTCTGGCGATGGGGACGGCCATCGCGCTGATCGGCGCCTTGACGTGGCTGCAGCACCGCTACCTGCTCCGGCTGGAGACCAGGTTCGCGGTGGCCGCCTCCAGCCAGTTCCTGTGGCACGTCCTGCACCTGCCGATGCGGTTCTTCACACAGCGTTTCGCCGGGGACATCGGCTCCCGCGTGGCCATCAACGATCGCATCGCCTATCTGCTGTCGGGAGAGCTGGCCGCGGCGTCCATCAGCATGTGCATGGCGGTGTTCTACGCCGGCTTCATGTGGCAATACGACCGCGTGCTCAGTGTCGTCGCGATCTCGACGGCGGCGCTCAACGTCATCGCACTCAAGTACTTTTCCGCGACACGGGTGCATCTGAACCAGCAGCTCCTGCACGACCAGGGACGGATGCTCGGGACGGCGATGGCCGGCCTGCAGAGCGTGGAGACGCTCAAGGCGATGGGGGCGGAGTCCGACTTCTTCGCCCGGTGGTCGGGCTACCAGGCCAAGGCGGTCGGTACGGAGCAGCGCCTGAAGGTGCAGACCGAGATCCTCGCCGCGGTGCCGCGCCTGCTCATGCCGCTCAGTACCGCGCTCATCCTGGGGTTCGGCGGGCTGCGGGTCATGGATGGGGCGGTCAGCATGGGGATGCTGGTCGCGTTCCAGGCGCTCATGCTGGGGTTCATCACGCCGGTGAACAAGATGGTCGATCTGGGCAGCACGCTGCAGGAGGTCGAGGGAGACGTCGCCCGGCTCGACGACGTGCTGTCGGCCCCGGCGGACACGCCATCGACGTCCGACAGGGAGGATGACCCGCCTGCGGCTGCGCCCGGGCTCTCGGGCTATCTGGAACTGCGGAACGTCACCTTCGGCTACAGCCCGCTCGAACCGCCCCTGATCGAGAACTTCAACCTGTCGCTTCGTCCCGGCAGTCGAGTCGCGCTGGTCGGCGGCTCCGGATGCGGCAAGACCACCATCGCCAGACTGGTCTGCGGTCTGTACGCGCCGTGGCGCGGAGACGTCCTGTTCGACGGCCGCCCGCGGCAGGACGTGCCTCGCCGGCTGCTGGCGACCTCCTTCTCCGTCGTCGATCAGGAGGTGTTTCTCTTCGAGGATTCCGTGTGGAACAACCTGACGCTCTGGGATACCACCATTGCGGAATCCGACATCGTGCGCGCGGCGACGGACGCCTGCATGCACGATGAGATCTCCGCGCGACCGGGTCACTATCACGGTACGGTCGAGGAGGGCGGCCGCAACTTCAGCGGCGGCCAGCGCCAGCGACTCGAGATCGCCCGGGCGCTGGTCACGAACCCGGTCGTGCTCGTGCTCGACGAGGCGACGAGTGCGCTGGATCCGACGACCGAGGCGTCGATCGACGACAACCTGAGACGCCGCGGCTGCACCTGTCTCATCGTGGCCCATCGACTGAGCACCATCAGGGACTGCGACGAGATCGTCGTTCTCGAGCGCGGCCGGGTCGTTCAGCGGGGTACGCACGACGAAATGAAGGCGGTTCCCGGACCCTACGGCCGGCTCATCGCGGCGGACTGACAGCTTGCAGACAGGAACGGAGTTTCGACCGTGCCACAGAAGATGTTCATGCCGGACGACCCCCTGCTCGAAGCCGGGGCGAACCAGTGGTTCCTGCTCGACGAGGACGGGGTCTGGTTCGTCGAGCAGGGGCAGGTCGACGTCTTCTGCGTGGGGCTGGCGGCCGACGGGACGGTGCGGGCGCGCACGCACGTCGCACGGGTGCCGCGGGGCCGGTGTCTGTTCGGCAGCGGCCGCGCGGACGGACGCGATGCGGCCGACGACGTGGAGCCTGCCGGCGACGCCGCGACGGGAGTCGCCGCCGGCGAGGGGCCGGTCGTCGACGGCGCGCCCGACCGGTCCGGGGACGACGGCGTTCTGCAGGCGGTAGGCCGCGCCGGGACCAGGCTCCGATTCCTGCCGCGGGCTGCGGCCGAGGCGCGATTCGACGACGCCGCGAAGCGTTCGGAGGCGAGCCGGCTGATAGACGGCTGGGTGGAATCGATCTACGCGGGACTCGTCGCAGGTGCGATGCCTCGTGACTGCCAGGCGCTTCAGCCGCCGTCGACGGCAAGTCTCGAATCCGCCGCCACGGCGAGCTCCGGGCTGGGCGTCGCGTGGATTCGCCACCTGGAAGGGCAATCGACTCTGCTCGGAAAACCCGAGCTGCCGCTGCGGGGGCGCCCGGTCCCGTGCTCGACGCGAGCCTGGTTCGCGACGTCGACGTCCAGCGTCGTCAGCGTGACCACCACCGCGGCGCTGCTCGAGCAGGGCGGCGTCTGGGCGAGCTTGGCCGGGTTCCAACGCCTGGCCGCTCGATGTGCGCTGCTGGCGGTGGACGAGCGGTCCGCGAGGGAGCGGCGCCGCCGGCAGCGACGGGACCTGGAGCGCGACGCGCTCGTGCGTGACGCGTTCACGGAGCTCGTCGCGGCGCACGATGCGACGCACGGGGCGCCGGCAGTCCACGGTCGCACCGGAGCGACCGCCGGGGCTGAAGGACACGATACGCTTGCGTCCGCCTGTGGCCTCGTCGGTGCCGAGTCGGGCCTGTCGCTGGAGCCGCGATCGAAGCGTGTCGCCGCGTCGTCGTCCGACCCGGTCGCGGACGTCGCCAGGGCGTCGGCGGTGCGCGTGCGGCAGGTGCTTCTGGAGGATCGCTGGTGGCGGACGGACAGCGGTCCGCTGCTCGGTCGCACCGGCGGGAAGGACAGGCGTTGGGTCGCCCTGTTGCCTGCCCCGTCGGGCGCCTACGCCCTCTGCGATCCTGCCGACGGCTCGCGCAAACCGATAACGGCCGCGGTCGCGTCGACGCTCGCGCCGGTTGCCTACACGTTCTACCGCTCCCTGCCGACCGACGCGCTGTCGCTGCGGGACGTGCTCCGGTTCGGCGTCCGCGGTTGCCGGCGTGATCTGTGGCTGGTCGTCCTTCTCGGTCTCGCCGGCGGCTTGCTCGGCCTCGTGATTCCCATCGCCACCGGAGCCCTGTTCAACTCGATCATTCCCGGCGCCGAAAGGGAGCAACTCGTACAGGTCACGCTCATTCTGCTCGCCTGCGCCTGCGCGACCGGAACGTTCGAGCTGGTTCGTCGGCTGGCTCTCGTACGTGTCGACGGCCGGATGGGGGCGGCGGTGCAGGCGGCCGTCTGGGATCGGCTCATGAGCCTTCCCCTGCGGTTCTTTCGCCCGTACAGCGCCGGGGATCTGGCGGTGCGTGCGATGGGTATCGACGCCATGCGCCGAACGTTGTCCGGCGCCACGGTGACGGCGGCGCTCGGCGGGGTGTTCTCGCTCTCCAACTTCGGTCTCCTGTTCCACTACGGGGGTTCGCTGGCCTGGTGGGCCACGTTGTTGCTGCTGGCGGCGGTCGGGGTAACCCTGTTCGCCGCCTACGGCCAGTTGCGGCTCCAGCGACGAATCGTGCCGCTCCGGTCCAGGACTTCGGGCCTCGTACTGCAGTTGCTGACCGGTATCTCCAAGCTGCGGACCGCCGCGGCGGAAGGTTACGCGTTCGCGCAATGGGCCCGTCTGTTCAGTCTGCAGCGGCGCCTGCAGTTCCGGTCCAGGACGGTCGGCAACTGGCTGCGGGTCTTCAATGCCGTCTTTCCGACCCTGTCCCTGCTGGTGATCATGGCGGCGGCGACCGCGGGCGGCAACGCCGTGCCCGAGATCCGAACCGGCGACTATCTGGCGTTTTCGGCCGCGTTCGGCGCGTGCCTTGCAGCGATGGTCTCCATGAGCACCGCGGCCGTGGAAGCGCTCGGCGTGGTTCCCGTCTACGAGAGCGCCAGGCCCATTCTCGAGGCGGCGCCGGAAGTCCACGACGCCAGGGGCGACCCGGGAGCGCTGGCGGGAAGCATAGAAGTGCACCACCTCACGTTCCACTATCAACCGGATCTGCCGCCGGCGCTGCAGGACGTGTCGTTCAAGGTGCGTCCGGGAGAGTTCGCCGCGTTCGTCGGACCTTCGGGGTCGGGCAAGTCGACGCTGCTGCGCGTGCTTCTCGGCTTCGAGCAACCCGACTCGGGCTCCGTCTACTTCGACGGGCAGGACTTCAGCCGGCTCGACGTTCAGGCGGTGCGCGGCCAGATCGGTGTCGTGCTGCAGTCGGGGCGAATCATGGCCGGCGACTTCTTCACAAACATCGTCGGCTCCACCACGCACACGCTCGAAGATGCCTGGGACGCAGCGCGCATGGCCGGTCTGGCCGAAGACATCGAGGCCATGCCGATGGGCATGCACACCGTCGTCAGCGAGGGCGCGAACACTCTGTCCGGCGGCCAGCGCCAGCGCCTGCTGATCGCGCGGGCCATAGTGAACAAGCCGCGCATCGTCTTCTTCGACGAGGCGACCAGCGCGCTCGACAACCGCACGCAGGCCATCGTCAGCGAGAGCCTCGAGCGGCTCAACGCCACGCGCATCGTAATCGCGCACCGCCTGAGCACGATCAGGAACGCAAACTGCCTCTACGCAATGGAACGCGGCCGCATCGTCCAGTCGGGACGCTACGACGACCTCGTCGCCCGCGAAGGACCGTTCGCCGAGCTGGCGAGGCGGCAGACGAACTGACGCGCCGGGAAACGACCATGACCAACTTGAATCCGCAGCGGAATCGAACGTCGGCGCTCTGGATCGTCTGTGCCCTGTGCGTCACCGCGAGCGTCTGCCGGCAACCGGAGCTGTCCCGCGGCCAGGCCCAGGCGGCAGCGGGCGGTCCGGTCACGATCGCCGCGCCGTGGCCCTGGGAATCGCGCGCGACGTTGCTGTACGGCCAGGGTCTGCAGATGGCCGTCGATGAAATCAACGCCGCCGGCGGGGTCCTGGGACGTCCGCTCACGGTGTTGCGGGAGGACGATCGCGAGTCCGTCGATCGCGGCCGGCTCGTCGCCCAGCGCCTCGCGCAGAACGACGACGTCGTGGCCGTGATCGGCCACATGCAGTCGTACGTCTCGCTCCCGGCCGCGGCCATCTACGACCTGTCGGGTCTCGTCCACGTCGCGCCGACCGCCACGGATCCACGACTCACCGAGCAGGGATACCCCCGGCTGTTCCGGATGACCTTCACGGACCGGGAGATCGGCGCCCAGATGGCGGACTTCGCGGCGTCGCAGGGTTACGACCGCGTGGCCATCTATTACATCCGCAACGACTACGGGCGCGGCCTGGCGAACGCGTTCGAAGAACGGGCGCTCGAGCGCGGCGTCGGCATCGCCGATCGGCAATCCTACGATCCGAACACGGTGGCGGGGGACCGGGCGTTGACCGACGTTCTCACGTCCTGGAAGGACCTGAACCTGCATGCGATTTTCGTCGCCGGCGAGCCGCGTCGGGCGGCGGCGATGATCCGGGCTGCTCGCGAGAGCGACGTCGCGATCCCGGTGCTGGGCGGCGATGCCCTGGGGACGTCGAGCTTCATCGGCCTGGGCGGGCGGTTCGTGGAGGGAACGGTCATCGCCACCGCGTTTCACCCGGCCGACGAACGCGAGGAGGTGCAGCGGTTCAGCGCGGCGTTCCGGCAGCGCCACGGCACGTTGCCGGACGCATCGGCCGCGTTGGGTTACGACGCGGTGCGGCTGTTGGCGCACGGCATCAGCCGCGCCGGTAGCGTCGCCCCCGCCGCGGTGGCGGAGGCGCTGCGGACGACCGCGGGGTGGCCTGGAGTCACCGGACCGGTCGCGTTCACCGACGAGGGCGATCTGGCCGACCGTACGATCGGCAAGGTCGTCGTCCGGGACGGGCAGTTCGCCTGGCTGGGCGATGCGGTCGGAGGAGATTGACATGCCGGCCGCGACGGACCGTATCTCGGTGCTGAAGGCCCTCGGTGCGACCCCGGCCCAATGCGCCGAGTTGCTGCGCTACAACGAGAATCACTTCGATCCGGCGGGACTTGCGCGCAGCGGATCGTTGCCGCTCGCGGACGAGGCGTTCGTGGCCGCGTGGGAGCGCTACGCGCGGGAAGCGGAGTCGGCCGGCGCGGAGACCGTCTTGCGGAACGCGCTGGTGCAGCTTCGCTTTCCGGTCCGGCGCGGGATGAGTCTAGCGCCCGACTACCAGGCGGCCACGAGACGTCTCGTTCCCGTACCCGGCTCGATCGTTCCGCTGCGCCTGCACCGCCCCGGCGATCTGCGGATCGAGATCCGCCGAACCTCCGCCGGCCGGCTGCCGGTCGTGATCGCGCCCGCCCGGGAGGACTTCGAACTGCTGGTGCAGGCCCTGACGAAGCGCAACGAACCGGAGCCCGTGCCCGCGTCGGTGGGCGCCTGCATGGTCGCCGGCTACGACAACGTCGAGCGGCTGCGGCGATTGAAGGACCACTGGTGGGCCGCCCGAGCGTTTCCGACCGAGGCGGACTGGAGGCGGGAACTCCGGACGTTGCTGCCCAAGAAGGCGCTCTATCAGGATCGCTTCATCGTTGCGTCCACGACACCGTACAGCGCGGTGCCGGCGGACCGGCTGGGTCTTGCGCCGGATACGTGGGAGCGGTTGTCGCTCGCGATTCGCCTCGAACACGAATCCATGCACTACTTCACGCGGCGCGTGTTCGGGTCGATGAAGAACCGGCTGCTCGACGAGCTTATCGCGGACTACGCGGGGATCGTGCACGCGACCGGCCGGTTCGACGCCGCCTGGGCGCTCGGGTTCCTCGGTCTCGAGTCGTACCCGGACTACCGGACGGGCGGGCGCCTCGAGCACTACCGTGGCGACCCGCCGCTCTCGCACGGCGCTTTTCGCATCCTGCAGCACCTCGTGCGGCGCGCCGCGGACAATCTGGAGGCCTGGTCCGCGACCGCGGACGACGCGACGCGACCGGACAGGCACATCCGGACGGTCGTCGCCCTGACGCAACTGACGGTCGAGGACCTCGCCGCGCCCGACGCCGGCGACCGCCTGCGTGCGGCTGCCGTCACCGTCGCGCCGTACGTTCCACGCGCCCCGCGGCCGGTGCACGCCAGACCCGGGTGACGGGGTCGCGGCCTTGCCGGTGCAGGCAACCCGCCGGCGTGACCGTCACCGCGGTCCCCGGGTGCGGCCGTCGGCTCGGGCCGGCTCGCCGCCGGAGTCCGATTGACACCCGTGACCACGCACCCGTATAACCTTGGTGACTCGCACGGGACACGGAGATCCGGACCACGGACTCGCATTCGGGGTGAACGCCATGCCCAGTCGACCCGCCGACCTCGCCACCCGTCACGTACCGCTGCCGGGGCTGCTGCTCGCGATTGCGCTCACCGCGGGCGCGTCGCCGGTGGGGGCGCAGGACGCCGCGTCCGCGCCGGAGGTGGATTTCCAGCGGCAGGTGCGTCCGATCCTGGCGGACAACTGCTTCCAGTGCCACGGGCCTGACGAGAGCACCCGGCAGGTGCGGCTCCGCCTGGACACCGAGGCGGGCGCGTTCACGGAGCGGCCGACCGGGCACCCCATCGTTCGGGGCGACGCCGGGGCCAGTCTGGTCTACCAGCGCGTCACGCATGCCGACGTACGGCTGCGGATGCCGCCGGCGCACACGAACAAGACCCTGAGCGACGAGCAGATCGATGTCCTGCGGCGCTGGATCGACGAGGGCGCCGCGTGGGATCAGCACTGGGCCTTCGAGCCGATCGTCCGTCCCGAGCCGCCGGCGGTGGCCGACGCCGACTGGGCGCGCGGTCCCCTCGACCGCTTCGTTCTCGCCCGGCTCGAAGCCGAGGGGCTGGCCCCGGCGCCGGAGGCCGACCGGCGGATTCTCGCGCGCCGGGCCGCGCTCGACCTGACGGGGCTGCCGCCGGACCCCGCGCTGCTGGATGCGTTCCTGAACGATCCGTCGGAAGACGCCTACGAGAAGTTCGTCGACAGGCTGCTCGCGACGGAGCAGTGGGGCGAGCACCGCGCCCGTTACTGGCTCGACGCGGCGCGCTACGGAGACACGCACGGGATCCACATCGACAACTACCGCGAGATGTATCCCTACCGCGACTGGGTGATCCGCGCCTTCAACCGGAACAAGCCGTTCGACGAGTTCACGGTGGAGCAGGTGGCGGGCGATCTGCTGCCGGAACCGAGCCTGGACCAGCTCGTCGCGTCCGGGTTCCAGCGCAACAACATCACGACCAACGAAGGCGGGGTCGTCCCGGAAGAATACGAGGCCATCTACGCGAAGGACCGCGCCGAGACGATCGGCAACGTCTTCCTGGGGCTGACCGTCGGCTGCGCCACCTGCCACGACCACAAGTTCGACCCGATCAGGCAGAGCGAGTTCTACGCGCTGACAGCGTTCTTCCGCAACACGACCCAGTACGTGATGGACGGCAACGTCTCCGATCCGCCGCCCATCCTGGTGGTGCCGCGGGACGCTGAACGGGAGCTCTGGTACGACCTGCGGGAGGAGGCCGCCGACGTCGAGGTGCGGATGGCGCAGCGGGCGGCTGCGGTCGACGCGGCCTTCACGGAGTGGCTCGCGACCGGTGAGCATCGGACCCTGCGGTCGCCGCTGGAGGAAGAGACGCAGTGGATGCGTCTCGACCTCGACGAGGCGGGGAGCGCGTCCTTCGAGATGGACGGACGCCGGCATCCGGTGGCCCTCGAGGGCGGGGCGAAGATCGAGGCCGGCCCGCAGGGGAACGCGGCGCTGCGTTTCGGGGACGGATCCTGGGCCAGCCTGCCGCCGGTGCCCCTCGACACCGACACGCCCTTCTCGATCGCCCTCTGGATCCACCAGCCGGAGCAGGAAGGCAACTTCGTCGTCGCGGGTCAGTACGACGCCGGCGACGACATGCGCGGCTGGTCGATGGACATCGGCTCGCGGCAGCTCTCGTTCCGCATGACGGGCGAGCCGGGTCCGGACGGCGAGGGCCGTCCGGCCCCGCGCGTGGCGCCCAGCAACCTCCGGCGGTTGCCGCCCGGCGAGTGGACTCACATCGTGATCACCCACGACGGCACCGGCGAGCGCGCCGGGATGAACGTGTTCCGGGACGGTGACGTCGTCGAGGCGTCGGGCAGCGAGTACTTCACGCGGGCCATCGGGAGCATCCGGACCGGACTGCCGCTGGAGCTCGGCCGCGGACGGACGCGGGGCCGGGGCGGCCGCGACGAGCTGGAGATGCGCTACTTCAACGGCGGCGGCATCGCCGACCTGCGCGTCTTCAACCGCTCCCTCACGGCGCAGGAGGCGAAGGTCGTCTCGCTCTGGTCGACCCTGGAGCGGGCGCGGGAGAAGCACCCCGAAGCACTCGACGAGACCGAGCGGGAGGCGTTGCGGCTCCACTACCTGAGCGTGAAGGACGAGCGGTACCGCGGGCTCGTCGCGCGCAGCCGGGAGATCGAGCGGGAATGGCGCGAGCTGCGGCGCCGGGGCGGTGTGACCCACGTCATGAACGAAAGGACGGACGGCGAAGCCGCCGCTCACGTGCTCTTCCGCGGGATGTACGACCAGCCGCGCGAGCGGGTGACCGCGGGCACGCCGGCCGCGTTGCCGCCGCTGGAGGAGTCGTGGCCGCGCAACCGTCTCGGGCTCGCCCGCTGGCTGGTCGACGACCGCAATCCGCTGACGAGTCGGGTGACGGTGAACCGCTTCTGGCAGCAGGTGTTCGGGGCCGGCCTCGTGACGACCAGCGAGGACTTCGGGGCGCAGGGCGATCCGCCGACCCACCCGGCCCTGCTCGACTGGCTCGCGGTGGAGTTCCGCGAGTCGGGCTGGGACGTCAAGCAGTTCTTCCGGACGCTGGTGACCTCGGCCGTCTACCGGCAGTCCGCGCTGGCCACGCCGGAGAAGGTGGAGGCGGATGCCGGCAATCGGCTCTTTTCGCGCGGCCCGCGCTTCCGGATGGACGCCGAGATGGTGCGCGACTACGCGCTCGCCGCCAGCGGTCTGCTGGTGCGGAAGATCGGCGGCCCCAGCGTGCGGCCCTATCAGCCGGCCGGCGTCTGGTCGACGGTGGCGATGCCGCAGAGCAACACCCGGGCCTACCGGCAGGACGAGGGCGAGGCCCTGTACCGGCGGAGCCTCTACACGTTCTGGAAACGGTCGGCCCCGCCGCCGTCGATGGAGATCTTCAACGCGCCGACGCGCGAGCACTCCGTCGTGCGCCGGGAGCGGACCAACACCCCGCTGCAGGCGCTGGTGACGATGAACGATCCGCAGTTCGTCGAGGCGTCGCGCCACCTGGCGCAGCGCGCGATGCGGCAGACGGGCGAGCAGTTCGATCCGGGGCTCGACTTCGTGACCCTGCGGTTGCTCGCGCGGCGCTTGGACGACGCGGAGCGGGACGTTGCGAGGCGGTCGTACGAAGGACTGGTCGAAGTCTATCGCGCGGCCCCGGACGAGGCGCAGCGGCTCCTGCGCGTCGGCGATTCGCTCCCGGACGACACGCTGCCGGCGGCGGAGTCGGCGGCCTGGACGATGCTGGTGACCCAGGTGCTGAACCTGGACGAGGCGCTCAACAAGTAGGCGCACGCGGAACGGACGAACGCGCATCGACGCACGCATCCGACAACGAGAGGTTTCACGATGCACCCAGTCAAAGAGGCCATCCTGGCGGAGACCCGGCGGCAGTTCTTCGGGAAGGTCGCGATGGGGGTCGGCGGACTCGCGCTGTCGAGCCTCATGGCCGAGGACGCGTTCGGTCTGCCGCAGGACGCTCCGTCGTTCGGCGGGCTGCCGTCGTTGCCGCATTTCGCGCCGAAGGCGAAGCGCTGCATCTACCTGCACATGATGGGCGCCCCGCCGCAGATGGACCTGCTCGACTACAAACCGAAGATGCGGGACTGGTACGACAGGGACCTGCCGGAGTCGGTCCGCCGGGGGCAGCGCCTGACGACCATGACCTCCGGGCAGGCGCGCTTCCCGATCGCGCCGTCCGTCTTCGAGTTCCACCGGCACGGACAGAGCGGCGCCTGGATCTCGGAGATCCTGCCGTACACGGCGCGGATGGCCGACGAGATCGCGATCATCCGCTCGATGCATACCGACGCCATCAACCACGAGCCGGGCATCACGTTCATCCAGACCGGCCAGCAGATTCCGGGGCGCCCGTGCATCGGGGCGTGGTTCGCCTACGGACTCGGCAGCATGAACCGCGACCTGCCGACGTTCGTGGTGATGAACGCCGAGAAGAGCCACCCGAAGTCGGGGGTGCAGGCGATCTCGGCGAAGCTGTGGAGCGCCGGGTTCCTCTCGCCGGAGTACGCCGGGGTCCGGTTGCGGTCCGGGGCCGACCCGGTGCTGTACCTGCGCGACCCGGGCGGCGTGTCGCGCGACGTCCGCCGGCAGATGCTGGACGGCCTGGCCGACCTCAACCGGATCCAGCACGAGCAGCTCGGCAGTCCCGAGACCCTGGCCCGCATCCAGCAGTACGAGATGGCGTTCCGGATGCAGTCGTCGGTGCCGGAGATGGCCGACCTGTCGAGCGAGCCGGAGAGCACGTTCGAGCGCTGGGGCGAAGAGGCGAAGCAGCCCGGCAAGTTCCAGAACGCGGCGCTGATGGCGCGGCGGCTGGTGGAGCGGGGCGTGCGATTCGTCCAGATCTACCATCGCGGCTGGGACGTGCACGCGTTCGCGCCGGAGGTGCTGCCGGCGCAGGCCCGCGACGTCGACCGGGCGGCGTGGGCGCTCATCCAGGATTTGAAGGAGCGCGGGCTCTTCGACGAGACCCTGGTCATCTGGGGCGGCGAGTTCGGCCGGACCATCTATTCACAGGGCCGGCTGACGCCGACCGACTACGGGCGCGACCACCATCCGCGCTGCTTCAGCGTCTGGATGGCGGGCGGCGGGGTCAAGGGGGGCGTCGTCTACGGCGAGACCGACGACTTCTCCTACAACATCGTCAAGGACCCGGTGCACATTCGGGACTTCCAGGCGACGATCCTGCACCTGTTCGGCATCGACCACGAGCGGTTCACGCACAAGCACCGCGGCCTGGACGCCAGGCTGACCGGCGTCGAGCCGGCGCGCGTGGTCCGGGACGTGCTCGCGTAGCAGTCCGCGGTGGAAAACCCGGCGTTGCACAGGGAGCGGCGAGGCGCCCGACCGCCAGGGTTGGCGGCGCCGGCTTGCGCGGCTCGTTCCCCGATCGGACGGACGCCGCAGTGATCTGGAGGATGTCGTGAGAAGACGGTACGTGTCGCTGGCGGCGGTCGGTCTCGTTGCGGTTCTCGGTTTCGTCCCGGCGGGGGCCGCGGCGCAGGTGACCATCACGGACTGGCGCGGCGAGTCGGCGACCATGGAGGAGGGCGCCGCCGATTCGGACGGCGTCCGGATCGTCTACCACACGGCGGGCGAGGGCCCGCTCGTGATCTTCGTCCACAGCATCACCGGTCCGTGGTTCGACTGGCGCCACCAGTTGGTCGGGCTCTCCGACCACTACCGGGTGGTCGCGATGTCCACCCGCGGCACCGACAAGAGCGACAAGCCGGAGGGAGTCGAGAACTACACGATGGCGAAGATCTCGTCCGACATCGCCGCCATCATCGACCACTTCGGAGAGGAGAAGGCGATCATCGTGGGGCAGGACAGCGGCGGCTTCTACGCCTGGCACTTCGCCATGACCCATCCGGAGAAGACCGCCCGCCTCGTCTCGGTCGGCACGATCCATCCGGCCGGCCTCATCCGGGAGCTGGTCTCGAATCCCGAGCAGCAGCAGGCGAGCATGTTCCAGCGCGGCATGCAGGAGAATCCGAACGCGGCGGCGGAGTTCGGAGCGCGGATGCGGAGCCGGCCGGCGAGTCCGGACGATACCTTCGAGTTGGCGGCTCTGCGCCGGCTGGCCTACGAGCGGCTCTACCCGGAGTCGATCGTCAACTTCTACAAGGCCAACTGGCCGCCGCGCCCCTTCACGCTGGAGACCGAGGGCTTCGGCTTCCGCATCGGCGAGTTCCCGCCGGTCCAGGCCCCGACGCTGCTCATCTACGGGAAGCAGAGCGGTCCCTTCAAGCCGGAGACCCTCGACGGGATCTGGCGCTGGGTCGACGGCCCGCTGACCCTGCGCATCCTGCCGGGCGTAGGGCACGGACCCCACACGCAGGTGCCGGAGATCGTGACGCCGGCCATCCTGCAGTGGCTGCAGGAGGAATAGCTCGCCGCCTGCAGGGGAGTCGTCCGTCCCGCCATGTTTATGTTTCGCTCGGCGTTCCGCGTCTCGGTCGCGGTGCCGGTCTGCCTGCTCGTTGTTCTTCCGGCGGCGGCCCAGGCGCCTCCCGACGAAGCGTGGCGTCGGGTCGAGACCGAGCACTTTCGCATCACCTTTCCCGAACATCTCGAGGCGTTGGGCAGACGGGCCGGAGATCTGGCCGAGCAGGCCTACCGGGAGCTCACGGCGCAGTTCCGCGAAGGGCCGTCCGGCCGCATCGACGTCGTCCTGACCGACCACGTCGACGTCTCCAACGGCTTCGCCGCCATCCGGCCGTCGAACCGGATCTTCCTCTTCGCCCGCCCTCCCGCGGATCATCCCGCGCTGGCCTACTTCGACGACTGGCTCGAGCTGGTGATCACCCACGAGCTCGCCCACGTCTTCCACCTCGACTACGGCGGGACGCTGGGCAGGATCTTCCGCACGCTGTTCGGGCGCGCTCCAACCCCCCTTTCGTTTCCGGGCGCCGTCGTCCCCGGCTGGGTCGTCGAGGGACTGGCGACCTGGTACGAGTCGGCGCTGACCGGCGCAGGCAGGGTGCACGGGACGTTCCACGAGATGGTGCTGCGGACGGCGGCGCTGGAGGGGCGGTTCGAGAGCATCGGACAGGCGGGAGGCAACTCGCCGCAGTGGCCGGGCGGCGTTCGCCGCTACGCCTACGGCTCGCTCTTCTTCGACTACCTGCTCGACAAGCACGGCCGGGACGGCATGGCCGCGTTCGTCGAGGCGGTCGTGCGCCCGGCCGCGCAACTGCCGCTGCCGCGGTTGAACGCCGCCGGCCGGCGCGCTTTCGGCGCGTCGCTGTCGAGCGAATGGAACGCCTGGACGAACGAGATGTGGGCGCGCGCGAGCCGCCTCGACGAAGAACTCGCGGCGTTCGGCCCGGTCAGCGCGCCCGAGGCGTTGACCCGGAACGCCCGCTACGGGCTGCACCCGACGGCGTCGCCGGACGGCAGCGCCCTGATCTACGTCCGGTCGGATGGACGGTCGTATCCGCGGCTCGTGGTCATGGCTCCCGACGGCGGCGATCCGTCCACGGTGACGAGGATCAACAACCGCACGCCGTTCGACGTGCTGCCGGCCGGGGAGATCGTCTTCGCGCAACGCGACTACACGGACCGCTACCGGGTGTTCAGCGACCTGCACGTCGCGACCCTCGACGGGACGGTGCGGCGCGTGACCCGGGGCGCCAGGCTGACTGCGCCGTCGGCCGGTCCCGACGGGACGTGGGCCGTCGCGGTGGCGGAGGGCGGGGGAACGAACGGCCTGGCCCGGGTCGATCTGCTGGACGGGTCGATCCGGACGCTGGCGGCACCGGAAGCCGGCACGTACTGGGCCTACCCCGCGGTCTCGCCCGACGGGCGCTGGATCGCGGCCAGCCGCTGGACGGACCGCCGGCACGACGTGGTCATCCTCGATGCGGACGGGGGCGTGGCGCACGCGGTGACCCGCGACCGCGCGCTCGACCTGGCGCCGCAATGGAACGCGGACGGCCGCTACCTGGTCTGGTCGTCGGACCGGAGCGGCATCCTGAACATCCTGGGAGCGGAGGTCGATCCGGGCACCGGCGCCGCCGGCCCGCCCGTCATGCTGACGAACGTGCGCACGGGAGCGGCGTTTCCGAGCATCGACCCCGCCGGCGAGTGGCTGTACTTCTCCGGGTACCACGTCGACGGCTGGGAGGTGGAGCGGGTCCGGTTCGCCCCGGACGCCGCCCGCCCCGCGCCCGCCCCGGCGGGCCGCTTCGACGCAGCCGGCGCTTCCCATGTCGCGCCGGCCGATGCCGGCCCGGCCCGCGACTACTCACCGTTCTCGACGCTGTATCCGCGGTACTGGCTGCCGGTGATCCGGGAGCCTCTGGCGACCGCGAAGACGACCATCGGGGGCGTCGAGATTCCCCGCACCGAGATTTCCGGCTACGCGATCGGCGGCCGCACCTCGGGCTTCGACCTCGTCGGCAGGCATGCCTACGAGGTCGGGGCGCAGGTCTTCACGTCGGGCGGCCGGGGACAAGGCGACGTGTCGTACGAGTATCGGGGGCTGGGGAATCCGACCATCGGTGTGACCGCCTCCCAGACGTGGGACGACGACGGAGTCCGGGTGCGCCGCCCGGAGGCGGAAGCGGCGGGCTCGCCGGAGACCTTCTTCGTCCTGGAACGGGAACGGCGGCTGGCCGCGTCGGTGCGGGTGCGCCGGCCCGGAGTCCGTACGTCGACGTCGCTGAGGCTCTCGGCCGGGCTGGTCCGCAGCGATCGGCAAGTGCTGGACGACGCCCTGGGGTCGACGGACGGCTTCCGCCTCGCCCGTCCCGGCAGCCTCCTGAGCGAGTACGCCGTTTCGTTCAGCGTCTCCACCGCGCGGTCGCACGCGTTCCAGATGGGCAACGCGCGCGGCGCGGCGCTGTACCTGCGCGCCCGGACACGCGACGACCTGGAGGTTCCGGAGCCGTTCGCGGGGCGCACCGGCGTCGACTATTCCACCGACGATCTCATCGGCCGACTCCGGGCCTACGTGCCGTTGCCTGGACCGGGATTCGCGACGCCGGTGCTGGCGCTGCGCGCGAGCGGCGGGATGGCCCGCGGGCCGGGCGCGCAGACCGGCTACTTCGGGGTAGGCGGTGCATCGGGCGGCAGCGTGCCGCTGCCGGTCACTCCCGCGCTGGTGGGCAGTTCGCTGTTTTTCCCCGTCCGGGGCTACGAGACCTCCACGCGGTCGGGCCGCTACGCATGGTCCACCACCGTGGAGCTGCGCGGGCCGCTCGCGCTCGTCAATCGCGGACGCGGGGTGTTGCCGCTGCACGTCGACCGCATCTTCGGGTCCGTTTTCCTCGACGGCGGCAATGCCTGGGGCGGCGCGTCGTCTACCGGGGAGGAGCGCCCCGGGCTCCGCGCCCTGCTGTCGGCCGGGTTCGAGGTCAGCACCGACCTGCTCGTCCTGTACGGGACCCCGTTGCGACTGCGCGCCGGCGCCGCCTTCCCTCTGGTCGAGCGGGACGGGCCACGCTACTACGTTCGCGTGGGCCTGCCGTTCTGACTGCGCTGCAGGACGTACTCGCGCAACGCACGGTTGATCTCGGTCTGGTAACCGCGCCCCCCGGGGGCGTGTCTCTTGAACCAGGCCACCAGATCCGCATCGAGGCGCAACGTGGTCTGCTGTTTGACCGGCCGATGGAACAGACCTCGCCTGGCGTCCGACCAATCCCGAGTTGCCTCCGCGAGGTGGCTGACAACCGTCAGGCCGCCTCCGTCGCCGGATCCGGCGCCTCCCGGCGCGTGAAGAACACCGCGAACAGCAACAGCACCAGGGCGGCCCAGACCGCGGGGATCAGCCAGATCGACTCCCAGCGATGGACGGCCGCATCGCCGGCCACCACGTAGGCGTCGACGACGCGCCCGGACAGCCAGCTCCCGATGAAGCCGCCGACGCCGAGGGTGACGAAGGCGATGAAGCCCTGCGCGGCGGCGCGCAGGTCCCTGGGCGCCCGGGTGTCGACGTAGATCTGACCGGTGACGAAGAAGAAGTCGTAGCAGACGCCGTGCAGGAGGATGCCGGCGTATAGCATCCAGACCGCCGGTCCCGGGTCGCCGTAGGCGAAGAGCACGTAGCGGGCCGCCCAGGCGAGCATCCCCAGGAGCAGCAGGCGCTTGACGCCCAGGCGCACCAGGAACCAGGGCATCAGCACCATGAAGCCGATCTCGGACATCTGGCCGAGGGTCATCTTGCCGGCGGCGTTGTCGACCCCGATTTCGTTCAGGAACGGGTTGGCGAACGCGTAGTAGAACTGGAGCGGGATGCAGACCAGGAACGAGCCGACGACGAAGACCGCGAACGAGCGCTCGCGCAGCAGCCGCAACGCGTCGAGGCCGAGCACGTCGCGGGCGTTCACCTGCGTGGCGGCCTTCGCCGGCGGGGTATGCGGCAGGGTGAGGCAGAAGACGCCGAGGACGACGGAGGCGGCGGCGGCGATCTGCAGGGGGCGGGCGGTGTCCTCCAGTTGCAGGAAGCCGACCGCGAGGCCGGCCACGATCCAGCCGATGGTGCCGAGCACCCGGACGGCCGGGAACTGCCGGCCGGGGTTCGACATCTGGCGGAACGAGATGGAGTTCGTCAGCGCCAGCGTCGGCATGTAGCAGAGGGCGTAGACGAGCAGCACCGCGTAGAACGCCCCGAACGACGCCTGCAGCGACACCCCGAACAGGATGATCCCGCCGGCGGCGTGGAGCACGGCCAGCAGCCGTTGGGTGGCGAAGAACCGGTCCGCCACCATGCCGACGAAGAAGGGGGAGACCATCGCGGCGGTCGCCGTCGTGCCGAAGACGAGGCCGATCTGCTCGCCCTGGAACGCGAGCGGGCCGCCGAGATAGGTGCCGAGCGGTACGGACCACGCCCCCCAGACGAAGTACTGGAGGAACATCATCGCCGAGAGCTTGAGGCGGACGGCTGGCGGCATCGGTTCGCGCGGCGTTCAGTCGATCTCCCGGATCAGGATGTTGCGGAACCGGACCGGATCCCCGTGGTCCTGGATCGCGACGTGCCCGCGCGGGACGCGCCCGTAGCGCGGCAGCGGGGCGAACTTGCTCGCCGCGACCCGCGCCTGCCAGTCCGCGTCGCCGAGCTGGTAGGTGAGCAGGTGCATGCCGTTCATCCAGTGCTCGACCCGGCCGCGGTCGACGATGAGCCGCGACGTGTTCCATTCGCCCACCGGGCGCGTGACGTCCGCCGCGGGCGGATGGACCGCGTAGTTGCTGCCGGCCGCGGTGATGGGCGCCCGGCCGTCGCGGTGGTCGGCGTTGTGGAGGATCTGGAACTCCGGCCCGCTGTGCCAGACCGGCGCGTCCACCTCCTCGGTGACGCCGAAGAACACGCCGCTGTTCCCTCCCTCTTCGACCTGCCACTCGAAGCGCAGCTCGAAGTTCTCGAACTGCTCGACGGTGACGATGTCGCCCCCGCGGGCGACCCGCGCCAGCGCCCCGTCGACCACCTGCCAGCCCTCCGGCAGCGCGTCGCGCCGGTAGCCGCGCCACGCCGCGGTCGTCGTCCCGTCGAACAGCGGTCGCCAGGCGTCCTGCGCGGTCCGGCCGCCGGGGTCGCCCATCGCCCAGACGATGCCGTTGACCACGAGCCGCTGGAACCGTTCGTCCCGCCAGACCGCGTCTTCGTGGCCGAGCGCCGTGTAGAACATCCGGCCATCGCCGTAGTTCCGCGTCCAGGCGAGCGCGAAGTCGCCGTCCGTCCGCCTGACGCCCGGCTTCTGCGCGTCGACCGAGGCGGTGTCGAGGCTCAGCAGCACGTCCACCCGCGAGCGCTCCCAGTCCCTGAACTGGTAGATCTCGTCGCTGATGCGGAAACTGGCGCCGAGGTGGCGCGTCGCGGCGTGGTCCTGGTCCTCGACCCGGATCTCGACTTCCTGCCGCCACGGATGGTTGTCGAAGTAGCCGCCGACGAGCGCGCCGTACGCCGGCCACTCGTAGAAGGTGTCGGTGGCGCTGTGGATGCCGGCGAAGCCGCCGCCGCCGCGGACGAAGTCGAGGAACGCCGCTTTCTGCCCGGCGTCGAGCGGCAGCTCGCCGGTGGTGTAGAAGACCACCGCGTCGTAGCGGGCCAGCACGTCGGCCGTCAGGATGGAGGCGTCCCGCGTGACGTCGACCTCGAACGCGTCGTGCTCGCGGCCGATGGCGGGGAGCACCTGCTCCGACAGCGGCAGCACCGGGTGCGCGAAGCCGGCCGACTGCGTGACGTACAGCACCCGCGGGAGCGTCTGCGCGGCGGCCGGGGCGGCGATTCCGGCGAGCAGGAGCAGCACGACGAGGACGCCCGCCGCACGCCGCAAGCGGCGACGGGCCGCGCCGGCGTTCCGGACGCGCCGCGGCGTGGCGGGTATCGGATTCCTCGAGCGACAAGCGTCGGTCATGGCTGTCTCCCCGGTGCGACGTCGCCGGTCGGCGCTACGAATCCGCTGCAGGTCGCGGAAGTGGTTGTGCATGGGGTCCTCCGCCAGCGAAATCGAGCTCATTCTACGTCAGGGTCGGCCGGGAGATTGCCGGCCGCGGCGACGCGGTCCGGCGGGCTGCGCCGTCGAACGGTGCAGCACCGCCCGCGTCGAACCCGCGGCCCGGCTGCCGGCGCGACCCGAATCCAGGTGCAACCATGGTGCGGTTCCGCGGTATCGTTAGCGTGCGGACTCGAAGGAGAAGCCTGATGCATGGATTCACGACGCAATCAACGGTCCGGCCCGCGCTCGTCGCGGCGCTGGCGGTCCTGCTGCCGGCCGCCGCTCTGGCCCAGGCGTCGGATGCGCTCCGTACGCCGTGGGGCGATCCCGATCTCGGCGGGGTGTGGGACTACTGGACGTTCACGCCGCTGGAGCGGCCGGAGGAGCTGGCCGACCGCGCCACCCTCACGGTGGAAGAAGCAGCGGTCGTGGCGCGGGAGGCGAACGCGGCGGCGCTGGCGCGGGATCTGGCCGCGCCCCCCGGCGACCCGGGCGGGTACAGTCAGGCGGTCTGGACGGACCGGGCGCGCGCGACGGCGCTGACGCAGACGTCGCTGATCGTCGATCCCCCGGACGGCCGGATCCCGCCCCTGACGGCGGCGGCCGAGGCCCGCGAAGAGGCGCGGCTGGCCGCGGACGGGCAGCCGGTCCGCATCCGGGTCGGCGGGTACGGCGCGGCCGGCCCGGAGGAACGGGGACTCGCCGAGCGCTGCCTGCTCGGGTTCAGCACCGGGCCGCCGCTGCTGCCGGGCGGCTACAACAACAACGTCCAGATCTTCCAGACGCCGGGCGCGGTCGTGCTGCTGATCGAGATGAACCACGACGTGCGCGTCGTCCCGCTCGACGGCCGCCCGGCGCTGACGGACGACATCCGGCAGTGGATGGGCAGCTCCCGCGGCCGCTGGGAGGGGGAGACGCTGGTCATCGACACCCGCAACTTCACGGATCGGACGGCGAGCTTCGCCCTGACCGGCCTGGCGTTGGGTTCGGCGGGCGGGTTGCACCTGGAGGAGCGGTTCACCCGCGTGGACGGCGACACGCTGCTCTACGAGTTCACCGTCAACGATCCGGCCAGCTTCACGCGGTCGTTCAGCGGCCGGCTGCCGATGAACCGGAGCGACCTGCCGCTCTACGAGTACGCCTGTCACGAGGGGAACTACGGCCTGGAGAATCTGCTGCGCGGTGCGCGGGCCGAGGAGCGCGAGGCGGCGCAGCAGCAGTAGAGCGGCCCGCACGGCGTTGTCCGTGTCACACGAAACGGGGGCCGCCGAGCACGCGGGCCGGCAGCATGATGACGGCTGAGATCAGCCCCAGCACGCCGCCGACGGCGATGCCGATCAGCCGGAACGGGAGCAGCAGAAGCCAGACGAGCGGATAGAGCAGCAGCGCCAACAGGGCGAGCGGCCAGCAGAGCACGAGCAGGATGCACCAGAGGAGGAACTTGGTCATGTCTCTCCTTCGGATACGAACCGGACCTGCGCCGGTTCCAGACCCGTCGCCTGCGCTCTATTCCGGACTCCTGTCCGGCGCCGGGCGGGCGCGAGTTTCCGCGTGACATTCGGCCGCATCTGGAAGAAGATCGATGGTTGCGCCCGTGGCGGAGAGGCAGGGAGACCGGGAACCGAACGCAGCAAGGAGTCGACGTGGCGGACGGAGCACCGAAGAGCGCGTACGAGCTCGCGATGGAGAAGCTGAAGCGGCAGGACGAGGCCGCCGGCGTGGAGTCGGTCGCGCTGACGCCGGCCCAGATCGAGGCGATCGCCGAGGCCAGGCGCACCTGGGAGGCCCGTGTCGCCGAGTGCCGCATCCTGCACCAGTCGGCGGTGGCGGGCGCCGCCGACGCCCAGGCGCTCCAGGAGATCGAGGCCAACCACCGCCGAGATCTCGCCCGCTTCGCCGCCGATCGCGACAAACGGATCGAGCGGATTCGCCGCGGCGAGAACGAGCTGGCCGGAACCGTTGCCGATGGCTGAGGGGAGCTGGTCTCTCAGGGCGCGCCTGCGGTGGACCAACTGGGTGCGAGTCCTGCTGCGCGAGGCGCGTGCGCTGCGGTTCGTGCTGCGTGATCCGCGCACGCCGTGGTACGCCCGGTGGTTCGTGACGGCGACGCTGTTGTACATCGTCAGTTCCGGGGACCTGATCCCGGATTTCCTGCCGATCCTGGGTTTCATCGACGAGCTGCTCATCATCCCCGTCGCGCTCTGGATCGCGATCCGTCTGGTGCCGCGCGACGTGATGGCCGACGGCCGGAGATGCGCACTGATCGTGCATCCGCCGTGACGGCCGGCCGGTCGTTCCCCCTCAGCTTCCCGGGGTCCAGATCCGCGACTTCGGTTCGCCGGCCAGCGCCAGCATCAACTCGTTCAGCCGCTTGACGAACCCGGCCGGATCGTCGAGGTGGCCGCCTTCGGCCAGCATCGCCTGATCGAAGAGGATGTGGCTCCAGTCCTTGAAGCGGGCGTCGTCGGTCTCGTCCCTCAGCCGCGTCACGATCGGGTGCTCCGGGTTGATCTCGAGGACCAGCGGCACGTTCGGGACGGCCTGCCCGGCGGCGCGCAGCACCCGTTCGAGATTCGCGCTCATGCCGTCCTGCCCGGTGACCAGACACGCCGGCGAGTCGACGAGCCGGTGCGTCAGACGCACTTCCTTCGCCTTGTCGCCCAGCGCCTTCCGAATGCGCTCGACGACCGGCTTGAAGGCCGCCGACGTTTCTTCCTGCTGCTTCGCGTCTTCCTCGCCGTCGGCCAGGGTCCCGAGGTCGAGGTCGCCCCTGGTCACCGATTGCAGCGACTTGCCGTCGAACGTCGCCAGATGCGCGACGACCCATTCGTCGACCCGGTCGTGCAGCAGCAGGACCTCGATGCCCTTCTTGCGGAACACCTCCAGGTGCGGGCTGTGCTGCGCGGCGGCGAAGCTGTCGGCGGTGACGTAGTAGATCCTCTCCTGCCCGTCCTTCATGCGCGCCACGTAGTCGGCGAGCGAGACGCTCTGCTCGGCGGTGTTCCGGTGGGTGGAGGCGAAGCGCAGCAGCCTGCCGAGCCGTTCCTGGTTTCCGAGGTCCTCGCCGACGCCCTCTTTCAGGACGCGGCCGAACTCGCGCCAGAAGTCGACGTACTTCTCCGGCTCCTTGTCCGCCAGATCCTCGAGCAGACCGAGCACCCGCTTGACGGCGGCGGTGCGGATGGCCTCGACGTCGCGGGAGTGCTGCAGGAGCTCGCGCGATATGTTCAGCGGCAGATCGTTCGAATCGATCAGGCCGCGGACGAAACGGAGGTAGCCGGGCAGCAGCTCCTTCGCGCCGTCCATGATGAAGACGCGCCGGACGTACAACTTGATGCCGTGGCGCTGCTCGCGGTCCCAGATGTCGAACGGCGCCCGCCGCGGAACGTAGAGGAGAAGGGTGTACTCCTGCCGCCCCTCGACGCGGGCGTGGGTGTGCGCGAGCGGCACGTCGAAGTCGTGCGCGACGTGCTTGTAGAACTCGTCGTACTGCTCCTTCGTGATCTCCGGCTTCGGCCGCGCCCAGAGCGCCGAGGCCTGGTTGACCTTCTCGGTGGTCTCGACGTCGCCCGTATCCGCCCGCTTGCCGGGGACCGCCTCCTTCCGCATCAGGATCGGGATCGTGATGTGGTCGGAGTACTTCTGCACGATGGTCCGCAGTGCGGCGCCGGAGAGCAGATCGTCCTCGCCTTCGCGCAGGCGGAGGGTGACCTCGGTGCCGCGCGCGTCCCGGGAGGCGGCTTCGAGGGTGTACTCGCCTTCGCCGGTGCTCTCCCAGCGGACCGCGTCGCCCGCCGCGAGTCCGGCCCGGCGGGTGGTCAGCGTGACCCGGTCGGCCACGATGAACGACGAGTAGAAGCCCACGCCGAACTGGCCGATGAGCTGCGCGTCCTGCGTCTGGTCACCGGTGAGCTGCGCGACGAACTCGCGCGTCCCGGACTTGGCGATCGTGCCGATGTTGTCGATCACTTCCTGGCGCGACATGCCGACGCCGTTGTCCGTGACGGTGATGGTGCGGGCAGCGGCGTCGACGGTCACGTGGATCGCCAGGTCGGGGTCCGCCTCGAGCAGCGCGGCGTCGGTCAGTGCTTCGAAGCGCAGCTTGTCGCAGGCGTCCGACGCGTTCGAGACGATCTCGCGGAGGAAGATCTCCTTGTTCGAGTAGAGCGAATGGATCATCAGATCGAGGAGTTGCCGGGCCTCGGTCTGGAAGGCGTGGGTGGTTCTGGTGGATGTCTCCGACACGGTGTCTGCTCCTGAGTCTCGCGGGATGCTGCCCAACCGATAAATTTACCACGGACGCGGGGGAACGCCGGCCCGATAGTTCTTCGGCGGCACCTGAGCATCCGTGGGCTGCGCTGGAACACTTCCGGTCGACCGAAGGAAAGGCGCGAGCTGGCTGGAGGTTCGGCGATCGCCGCGCCATTGCGCTGCGCGTCCGGGAGGCATCGTCATGCGCAGGCTTCGGGGTCCGCGTCCCGTTCGCATTCGAGCCGGAGTTCGTGCTCTCGCCACTTGTCTACCACGCCTTGCGACGTGCCCGTGACCACCAGATACGGGGTGTTCCACACGGTGCTCGCCGGCGTGCCGTTCGGTCCCGGCGCGCCGAAGACGCCGCGGACCGCGCGCAGCCAGCTCGCGACGGTCTTGTGTTCCTGTATCCGGCTCTCGATGATCGCGTCGACCTCTTCACGGCCGGCGATTTCATTCCATATCCTCCGTCCCTGCCTGATCCCGACGGCGTGAGTTTCGGTCGCGGTCATGCAGATCTGGAGCCGCATACCACGCTTGCGCGTCTCGGCTTCAATCTCTGCGAAGTCCCTTTCGAGGCGCCGCCTCGGGGCGTCTTCTGTCCCGTGGTTCGGCCTTCGGTTCGTACCGTGCAGGTTTCCGTGATGCATTCGCGCCGGCCGATTTCTCTGGTTGCCGTCGTTACGGGCCCGTGTCCCGTTCGTATGATCGCGTCGATGTCCTTCGTTCTCCGCTTCCGGTCGAAGCTGAGGGCCATCCGCGCGCCGCCGATCAGGTACAGCAGCGCTCTGGCCCCCCGCTGTCGCAGTTCGTTGTCGAGTTTCTCGAGCAGCTCCATGATCTGCTCGCCGTTCCAATAGCCAGTCATTCCGTTCTCCGCCGCGGCTGTCGAGGTCTCCGGGCCAGATCAGCGCTCCGTGCCTGATGAAAGCAGCCGGCGCGCGGGCCATCTCTTCCATCAACCTGTCGTCGACTTCGCACAGGCACCAGGGGCTGTCGAGGAAACCTCTCCGGTTCGTCGACCCACTCGGGCACTTCATAACCGCGCAGCGTGGCGACGTGCTCCACCGTGGCGGCGATCAGCGCGTCCCACGGGGTGTCCGTGAGCCCGGGTCGGCTTTCGAGCAGCGCCCGCCTGTCGGCCTCGGTTCCGGCCCGGAAACTTCTCGGGATGTCGTGCACGATCAGGCCGTACAACTCGTCGTGTGTCCATCCGGCTTTCACGCCGGCGCTGTAGACGTTCAGGTTCACATACTCGTCGCGGAGCGAACTGCCGGTACTCGCGCCGGCAGCGTAGCACGTTCCGGGAGGCATCGTCATGCAGGAGTCCTGTCCAATGACAGATGAGCCTGAACGGGGGTTGTTTCCAACGACAAGTGCGCCTGAACGGGGGCCGGGCCGCGGATCATCGGAGAATGATCGTGAGACTCGACACGCACCGCCTGCAGACCCTGGATCAGGTTCGGGGGTTCCTCGACGGGTGCGGCGCGCGCACCGTCCGATCGCGGGCGCCCGAACGCTTGACAACGGCGCGCCGCAGGCGCAAAGTCTGTCTGACGTACAGGAGGACAGATTCCATGACATCCAGCGTCGGAACCCGGCTGTTCGGCTCCCTCGGCGTCGTCGTGCTCGCGGTGCTCGCCCTGTCGGCGGTCGCGCCCGGGGCGGCGCTCGCGCAGTCGGACGTCACGTTCACCAGGGACGTGCTTCCGATCCTCCAGGATTCCTGCCAGACGTGCCACCGCGAGGGCGCCATCGCGCCGATGTCGCTGATGACCTACGCGGAGACCCGCCCGTGGGCGCGCGCCATCCGCGAGAAGGTCGTCACGCGCACGATGCCGCCGTGGTACATCGACAAGAACATCGGCGTGCAGGGCTTCAAGTACGACCGCTCGCTGACCGACGAGCAGATCGCTATCGTCGCCGCCTGGGTCGACGCCGGCGCCCCGCGCGGCAACCCGGCCGACATGCCGCCGCCGCGCGAGTTCGCCGACCGCGACATGTGGCACATCGGCGAGCCCGACTGGATCGTGCCGATCCCCGAGCCGTTCGTCGTGCCGGCCGAGGGCGCCAACTGGTGGGGGGACTTCTATGCGGACTCGGGCCTGACCGAGGACGTCTGGATCAGCGCGGTCGAGACGAAGCCGTCGTCCGAGGGCTTCCCGGTGGTGCACCACGCGGTCACCCGCGTGCAGGAGACGCCCGAGGACACGGAGGGCGACTTCCTGAACGAGTACGCCCAGGGCAAGAACGGCGACATCTTCCCGCCCGGCACGGGCCGCCTCGTGAAGGCCGGCACCGTCATCCGCTTCAACATGCACTACGCCTCCATCGGCGAGGATCGGACCGACCGCACCAGCGTCGGCCTGACCTTCTACCCGGAGGGCGAGAAGCCGAAGCACGAGCTCTTCTCGCGGGCGCTGGCGCAGAACTACGACCTCGACATCCCGCCGGGCGAGGACAACGTGCGCCACGACAGCTACCACAGGTTCGAGAACAACGTCCGGCTGACCGGCTTCCAGCCGCACCTGCACAACCGCGGCAAGCGGCAGTGCATCGAGGCCATCTACCCGGACGGCCAGACCGAGATGCTCAGTTGCGCGACGTGGGACTTCGGGTGGCACATCGTCTACAACTACGCGGACGACGTGCAGCCGCTGCTGCCGGCCGGCACGATGATGCACACCATCACGTGGCACGACAACTCGAACGGCAACCGCTGGAATCCGGACCCGCGGAACTGGGCCGGGTTCGGGCAGCGCTCGAGTGACGACATGAGCTTCACGTGGACGAGCTACTACGAGCTCGACGACGACGAGTTCGCCGCCGCGGTGGCCGAGCGGGAGGCGATGGCCAACAACAACGACAACTGACGGAGTTCGTCATCATGTCCAGCGGTAGTTTGCGTTTCGCGCTGCTGTGCGGCGCAGTCGGTTTGGCGTGTGTCGCGGCGAGCGACGCGCAGGCGCAGCTCAAGTTCGCCCGCGGCCAGAACGTCGCCCCGGTCTTCGAGGGGTGGGAGCGGAACCCGGACGGGACCTTCAACATGGTCTTCGGGTACATGAACCGCAACTACGAGGAGATGCCGCACGCGCCGGTCGGCCCGGACAACTTCTTCGAGCCGGGTCCGGCCGACCGCGGCCAGCCGACCCGCTTCCACGTGCGGCGCCAGCAGTTCGTCTTCCGCGTGCAGGTGCCGGCGGACTGGGGCGACAAGGACCTGATCTGGACCCTGACCTCGAACGGCCGGACGGACAAGGCGTACGGATCGTTGTGGCTGGAGTGGGAGCTCGACGACGGCGTCATCAAGGCGAACCGCGGGATGGGGGCCAACGGCTGGCCGGCGGACAACCAGTGGCCGTACATCAAGGTCGAGCCGGGGACCGATCTCACGATAACACTGCCCGATACCCTGACCCTGACGGCGCGCGTGAGCGACGACGGGATCCCGGGACCGCGCCGGAAGCCGACGACCCCGGAGCGGATCGCGGCGGAGAAAGCGCGCCGGGCGCGGCCGCACCCGATCAACCAGGCGGTGGTCAACGCCTTCGAGGCGGGCGAGACCGGGCTGGCCGTGACCTGGGTGCACTACCGCGGGCCGGGCAGGGTGACGTTCGATCCGGCGGTCACCCACATCGAGGGCGGCCGCGGCGGCGAGGTGGTGACGACCGTCACCTTCTCCGAGCCCGGGGTGCACGTCCTGCGGGGCCACGCCGACGACTCGATCAAGATCACGCCTGTCGACGTGACGGTCACCGTCAACTGACCGTTCGTGAAAGCCGACTTCGGGGCCATCCGCGGCGGTGCGATTCGGTCGCGCCGCTTCGGGTGGCCGCTTCATTTTCGGAATTTTCGGAAGGAGCGGGACACGTGATCAGCATGCGTTCACCCATTCGTGCAGCGGCGGCTCTTCTGGTCGCGGCTGCGATGACGGCGTTCGCGCCGGGCGCGGGCGCGCAGACACAGCCCGAGTGGCAGCCGGAGCGGCTCGCCGACGGCCAGCCGAACATCCAGGGGATGTGGAACAACACCCGCGCGATATTCACGCCGCTCGAGTTGCCGGGCGAGCTGGCGGGGCGGGAAGACATCTCGACCGAGGAGCTCCGGGACCGGGCCGCGGCGCGCGGCAGCGGGCGGATCGCCCGCTCCGAGTGGCGGGGCCACGAGAACAACCGCGGGGGCGTGGGCGGCTACGGGCTCTACTGGTTCGACTGGTACTTCGACAATCCGACCGACATCGGGCAGCCGGCGTTGATCGTCGAGCCGGCGACCGGCCGCATCCCGGAGCGCACCGCCGACGCGCGCGAGCGCATCGCGCTGAACATGGCGCAGCTCCACGACTCCTACGCCAACATGGAGACGGGCGACCGCTGCATCTCGCGCGGCGTGCTCGGCATGATGATGCCGACCGAGTACAACAACGGCACCCTCATCCTGCAGCCGCCCGGCTACCTCGTCTTCCACAGCGAGATGATCCACAACGCGCGCATCATTCCGATCGACGGCGCCCCGCACCTCGACGAGGGCATCCGGCAGTGGGAAGGCGACCCGCGCGGCCGCTGGGAAGGGAACACCCTGGTGATCGAGTCCACCAATTTCAAAGCGGTCCGGAACATGCGCGGGCCGACCGCCGGCACGCGCTCGCGGCAATCCGAAGCGCAGCGCATCGTCGAGCGGCTCACGGTCGCCGGGCCGGACCTGCTGCTCTACTCGGTCACGATGGACGATCCGGAGACCTACACCGGGCAGTGGACGGCGGCGTTCCCCTACGATCGCGACGACGGCTACGTGCAGTTCGAGTACGCCTGCCACGAGGGCAACTACTCGGTGCCGAACGCCCTGGGCGGCGCCCGGAAGGAAGAGGCGGATTCGCAGCCGTAAGAGGGCACTGAGCACGGACCTGGGGCCGTCTGTCATTGGAGGGCTGAGGGTGCCATCCGGGGTCATTCAGCCACCAGCGACCGGATGACGGGAGGGGCGCCTTCTGTGGCGCCCCTCATTCCATTCGGCTTGCTTCAGCGGCGGAGTTCTTTCCTGAGCCCGGCATTCGACATGAAGCTCCTGACACTTCGAGCCAAGTCCTACCGCAGTCTGCGCAACGAGGACATCGCACTTGGCGATCTGAATCTGTTCATCGGGGCGAATGCGTCGGGCAAGAGCACCATTCTCGATGCGTTCCGGTTCCTGAACGAAGGCGTGCGAGCCCGCGAGTTTCGGACGCCGACCTTTTCGCGGGGAGGTATTCTCCATCTGGCGTGGAAAGGAGCAGAAGCGGATCGAATCGAGCTGGTCGTGCGCCTGGAGCACGAAGGGAAGTGCTACGAGTGGACGCTGCGTCTGGTCAGAACCGGATACGAATTCTACGTGGAGTACCTGCTGAACGTGCAGGGTCGCGTCCAGTTCATGGTGACGACACATTCGCCGCTGTTGCTCGACTTTCTGAACCGGCCGGAGGTCGTTCGCGTGGTGCAGCACGATGAGAAACGGGGGACGACCGTCGTGACGGAAGAGAACCCGAACGGGGTGCGGCGAGCGCTGGAGGCTTCCGGTCTCGGTCTTGGCGAGTTCTACGAGACGAAGGGATTCGGAAGCAACTGACGTGGCTAAACACGTAACCGTCATCGCTTCGGGCGAAACTGAGCGCCGCGCACTTCCCCATCTGGTTCGGTATCTTCAAGATCAGGGCATCTGCGCCGCCGACGTCCGAAATTCCGCCGAGAAAACATCGCGCTCAACGTCGAGATGGCCGCACGCCTTGTCAAAGCGGCGTGGTACGAGAACCTCGACGCACCACCGGACAAGTTCATGAATGGGGACAGTGACGCGTTCCGTGCGACGGCGGACGGCACATGAGGTCGAACTGGCGGTACTCGTCATCCCGAGCGCGGACGGCACCGTTCGAGTACGCTGGTCATGGCAATTCGGTGTCGGCGGCGGTGGTCGGCGCGCACGAGGCGGAAACGGAAATCGCCGCGATGACGCGGCGGAAACGAGGTGTGCGATGACGAACCGGTTTTTCGCGCGACTCCTACTCGTTGTACTCCCGGCGTGCCTGGCGGCCATGGCGGTCCCGGCCGCGGCCACAAAGTGACGGCCCGACCCTCGCGAGGAGGGCCGGGCCGTTCGACGGCCTTCCGTGCTCGGGGGACTACAGTCCAGGCACCATCAGGTGGGCGCTCGACGTGCCGGCCTGCATGAGCCAGAGGCCGTCCGCGCGCCGCTGGTCGGGCAGGCCGACCGACTCGGCCGTCGCATTGGGGACGGCGATCGTCGTGTGCGACCGGGCGTTCTCCTGGTTGGGGCCGTTCAACGAGTACCAGACCGATCCGAACGCCGCGAGGACGCGCGTGCCGTCCTCCTCGGCCGCGGCCATCAAGGCGCGGCGCTCGTCGGCGTCGGCCGCCTGGAACGCGAACTTGCGGTTCTGCTCGAAGCGGGGCAGGTTGGCCTCGGCGGAACACTGCATGGTGAAGGGCGCGGTGCCCGGCACGTCCGAGCGGTCCCAGCAGACCAGGCCGTTCTCGCTCTCCTTCACCACGATCCGGTTGTGGTTGGCGTCCCAGCGGACGACGCCGGCGGCGGCGCGGACGCGCTGGGGGGCGGCGAGGGTGGCTCTGGCGATCAGCTCCTCGTCGGAGGACTGCGCGACGGAAACGGCGGGCGCGGCCAGCAGGGCCGCGGGAACGAACAGCAGACAGCGCTTCATTGCAGCGTCTCCTTTCGATCGGGGCTTTCGATCGGTCCGGCCATCGTTCGAACGAGGTCGTTCCCTTACGGCCTTACCCGCACGTACTTCTGCAGGTTCCGCGGCCGCGGCTCGCCGCCGTAGATGTTGCCCGCGGCGTCCACCGCCACGAACTCCGCCCCGTTGCCGGCCACCTCGCGCGGGTCGCCCCAGACGAACGGAATGAACTCGTCGACCCAGCCGCTCTTCGCGTCGCCGATGCGGATGCCGAGCTCCCAGCCGGGGTTCTGCACGTCGTCGGACTCGGAATCGGCGACGTAGACGCGGCCGTGGGCGTCGAAGGTGATGCCGCTCGGGCGGCCGAACTGCGTCCACTGGGCAAGGAAGTTGCCCTCCTGGTCGAAGATCTGCACGCGGTTGTTCGAGCGGTCCGCCACGAAGACCCGTCCGTCGTTGTCGATGGCGATGCCGTGCAGGGTGCGGAACTCGCCCGGCGCATAACCGGTCTTGCCCCACTCCATCAGGTAGTTGCCCTCGGCGTCGAACTTCACCACGCGGTTGTTGGTCTCGTTGGCGTGGCCGTCGGCGACGAAGATGCTGCCGTCGTCCGCCACGACGACGTCGGCCGGCGCGTTGAAGTGGTCCTTGCCGCTGCCGGCCTCGCCCGGCGTGCCGAGCACCATCAGGACCTCGCCGGTCGGGCTGAACTTGACCACCTGGTGCCCGCGGTCGCCGCCCTCCGGCGTGCGCGCCTCGCTCACCGCGTCGGTCACCCAGACGTTGCCGTCCGGATCGACGTCGATGCCGTGCGGCCAGATGAACATGCCGCCGCCGAAGCTGTCGACGGCGGTGCCGTCGGGCGAGAACTTGATGACCGAATCGAGGTCCGAGTCCAGGCACTCCCACCCGAAACGCTCCGGCCCCGCGTCGCAGCGCAGCACCGCCCAGATGTGCTCGCCGTCGTTGTCCACGGTCGCGTCCCCGACCGCGCCGACGATCCGGCCGTCGGGGAACTTCGCCCAGTCGTCGACCAGGCGGTACGGGTTGGGATAGGGCTGGCCGGCCGTAGCGGCCAGCGCGATTCCAAGGGCGACGGCGACCGTAATCCCGAGGTGAATCCTTCTCAACATGATTGGCACTCCCAAGTAAACGCCCCAAGTCCGTTGCGGCGCAGTCTGCTTTCTCCGCAAACGCGCTTTCTCGTCCGTAGCCGCTCTCTCCTTCCCGAAGCCCGCCGCTACTTCCTCTCCCGGGCCCGCTCGCCGCTCAACGAGTTGGGGACCGCGTAGTTCCCCTCGTGGCAGGCGTACTCGTACTGCAGGTACTCGTTGTCGCGCTTGTAGTTGAAGGCGACCGTCCACGGGGCCGTGTAGGTCTCGGGATCGTCCACCCGCAGCTCGTAGCGCAGCGTGTCGGCGTCCAGCAGGGTGAACCGCTCGACGACGCGGCGCGCCTCGGTCTGGGGTGCGCGCGAGCCGGGGCCGCGCTGGTTGGCCACCGCCTTGAAGTTCCGGGACTCGACGACCAGGGTGTCGCCCTCCCAGCGGGCCCGCGGGTCGCCGTTCCACAACGCGATTCCTTCGTCGACGTGCGCACCGGCGTCGATCGGGACGATGCGCGCGTTGTGGATCATCTCGCTCAGGATGACGACGTGGTTCGGCGTGTGGAAGAACATCTTCCCGTTGTTGTACGCCGTCGGCATCATGATGCCGTAGGTGCCGCGCGAGATGCAGCGGTCGCCGGTCTCCATCGTCGAGTACGAGTCGTGCAGGTGCTCGCGGTGCCAGGCGACGCTCTCCGCCGCCTTCGGCGTCATGGCCGGCATCCTGCCGCCGGCCGGCTCGATCAGCAGCGCCGGCGCGTCGACGCCGGACGGCTCCTTCCAGAACCAGTCGAACCAGTAGTTGGCGTAGGCGCCCACGCCGCGGCTGTTCTCGTGCCCCTGCCAGGTCACCGCCTTGCGCGCATTGGACCGCTCCTGCACCAGGGCGTCGATCTCCGCCTGCGAGACGTCCCGGCCCGCCAGCGCGTCCGGCAGTTCGAGGGGGATGTGGGCCGAGCCGACGTTGTTCCAGGTGCCGTTCAGATCGGGCTGTCCGTCGGCGAGGCGGGGCGGATCCCGACCGTCGCCGTGCTGGGCGCGGGCGGGCGCCGCCGCACCGCCGGCCAGGGCGAGCACGACCGCGGTCAGGGCGAACGAGGCGATTGATCGAGCCATGATGAAGCCCTCGCTTTCGCGCTGATGATACCGCACCGTCCCGCCTTGCGCGCCGGCCCGGCGGGGGCTATCGTAGCCGGTGGAAACTCAAGCCAAAGGAAGGTCCGAGATGCGCAATCGAACTCTGTCCGCGGCGCTGACCGTTCTCGCCGCCGCCGCGCTGCTGCCCCTGGCGGCACTCGCCCAGACGCAGTCCGACGGCGAGCCGCTGACGCCCTGGGGCGATCCGAATCTGCAAGGCACCTGGTCGTACGCTTCGCTGACGCCGCTGCAGCGGCCGGCCAATCTCGGCGACCGCACGCACTACACCGAGGAAGAGGCCGCCGCGCGGAACTTCGAGGTGACCCAGGATCGCGAGCCGCCGCCGGGCAGCGTCGGCTCCTACAACGCCCTCTGGTTCGACCGCGGCCGGGTGAGTCCCGACCTGCGGACGTCGCTCATCGTCGATCCCCCGAACGGGCGCCTGCCGATCAACGCCGAAACGGCGGCGCAGACAGAGGCCGACCGGGCGTACCGGGCGGAGCATCCGGCCGACTCGCACCTCGACCGGAGCAACTGGGACCGCTGCATCACCTACCACGGCGTCCCGCCGGTGTCGACGGGCTACAACAACACGTACCAGATCGTGCAGACGCCCGACCATGTGGCGATCCGTGTCGAGAACATCCACGACGTGCGCATCATTCCCATCGACGGGCGCGACCGCCTGACCGACGACATCCGGCAGTGGAACGGCGACTCGCGCGGGCACTGGGAGGGCGACACCCTCGTGGTGGAGACCCGCAACTTCAGCAAGAAGACCCAGCACCGCTTTCCGTCCTCGCCGAACACCGTCGCGGTGGAGCGCTTCCGGCGCCTGGACGACAACACCCTCGAGCACACGTTCACCGTCGAGGACTCGACGGTCTACACGCGGCCCTGGACCGGGATGCGCCACATGCCGCGCCTGCCGGATTACATCATCTACGAGTACGCCTGCCACGAGGGCAACTACGCGATGACGAACCTGCTGTTGGCGGAGCGGACGTGGGAGGCGACGGGCCGGCGCTGACGGCAGGGCCCGGCGGGCGCGCGACCCGTGAGCAGGGCCTTCGGCCGGGACCCGCCACGCTCGACGGCGTCTGCGGAGACGATGGCTGACGCGTCGGTCGGCGCTCGGACGCTGCCCGCGCTGCTCGAGGCGCGGGCGCGCTCCGCCCCGAGCGCGCCGTTCGTCCTCTTCGACGACCTGCAGGGCGGCGTAACGACGCGCACCTACCGCGAATTCGACAGGGAGGTGAATCGGGCCGCCCACCTCTTCGGTCGACTCGGCGTCCGCCGGGGCGACACGGTCACCCTGCTCCTCGCCAACTGCCTGGAGTTCCTCGCCCTCTGGTTCGGCGCCGCGAAGATCGGCGCCGTCATCGTCCCCGTCAACACCGCGTCGTCGGCGTCCGAGCTGGAGTATCTGGTCGGTCACTCCGAGAGCCGCCTGATCTTCACGCAGGCCGGGTGGCTCGACGTCGCCGGGCAGGTGCGCGAGCGCTGCCCGTGCGTCGAGGAAGTGCTGGTTTGCGGGAGCGGTGCGCCCTCGCCGACCGTCGATTTCGGCGGCCTCCTCGCCGGCTGCGAGGAGACGCCGCCGCAGGGGCCGCCCCCGTCGCCCACGGACGAGGCGGCCATCCTCTATACGTCCGGCACCACCGCACGCCCGAAAGGCGTGCTCGTCACCCACGCCAACTACCTCTGCGCGGGGAAGACGGTGGCCCGCGCGGTGCGCCTGACGCTGGCGGACCGGCATCTCGTCGTGCTGCCGCTGTTCCACGGCAATGCCCAGTACTACTCGATGATGAGCGCCCTGGTGGCCGGCGCCAGCGTGGCGCTGATGGCCCGCTTCAGCGCCAGCCGCTACTTCGATCAGGCGATCGCCCACCGCTGCACCGTCTCCAGCCTGTTCGCGGCCCCGATCCGGATGCTGCTCGCCCGGCCCCGGCGTCCGGAGCACGCGAAGAACGATCTGCGCGCGGTGATCTTCGCCCAGAGCGTCACGCCGGCGCAGCTCGACGAGTGGGAGGAGCGGTTCCGGGCGCCGCTGATGCAGCTCTGGGGCATGACCGAGACGATGGGGCCGCCGATCGTCAATCCGTTCGACGGCGAGCGGCGCAACATGTCGATGGGATTGCCGGCGCCCGGCTACGCGTCACGGCTCGTCGACGAGAGCGGCCGGCCGGTCGCGCGCGGCGCGATCGGACAGATCGTCGTGCGCGGCGAGCCCGGGCTCTCGCTGATGAAGGGCTACTACAAGAATCCCGACGCCACCGCCGCGACCCTCCGCGACGGCTGGCTGTGGAGCGGCGACAACGCCCGGCAGGACGAGGACGGCTACTTCCACTTCGTCGACCGCGCGAAGGACATGATCAAGCGGTCGGGGGAGAACGTCGCCGCCGGCGAGGTGGAGGCGGTGATACGCGAGCATCCCGGGGTGTTCGACTGCGCGGTCATCGGCGTCCCCGACGAGATGCGCGACGAAGCGATTCTGGCCGTGGTGGTTCCGCGCGACGCCGCGGATGGAGAACCCGTGGCGTTGACCGAGGACGACGTGATCGCCTGGTGCCGCGAGCGGCTCGCCGGCTTCCGCGTCCCGCAGTTCGTGCGTTTCCGGGAGGAGTTGCCCCGCACTTCCGTGGGCAAGATCCGCAAGCACGTCCTCCGCGCGGAGGTCCGAGACTGACGGCGGAGTCGACGGTTCCGGGGCGGGTTGGATCGGCCGCGACGGAGGCGCTGCCGGCGGCAAACGATTCCGGGTTGCATCCGCGCGGCGCGTGCGGGAAGATGCGCGTACGAGATGTAATCCGGCTCCATTCCGAATGAAGAGGTGACCCATGGAGCGTATGGAGCGTCGAACATTCGCGGCGGCGGTGGCGGCCACGGCGTTCGTCGTCGTCGCGGCCGTCCCGGCGGCGGGGCAGGACGCGTTGCGCACCCCGTGGGGCGACCCGGACCTGCAGGGCATCTGGACCGGGTCGACGCTGACGCCGCTGGAGCGCCCGAGCCGGTTCGCCGGCCAGGAGTTGCTGACCGAGGAGCAGGCGGCGGAACTGGAGATGCGCGCGGACGCGACCCGGTTCGTCGAGCGCGAGGTCCGCGAGGGCGATCCCGGCACCTACAACCAGATCTGGTTCGATCCGGGAACGCGTCTCGTGGATCGGCGCACGGCGCTGATCACCGACCCGCCCGACGGGCGCATCCCCTACACGGCGGAGACGGCCGAGCGCAGCCGCCTGCAGGCGATCTACCGCGTCAGCGGCGAGCGCAACTCCTGGGTGGACGTCGACACCGGCGAGCGCTGCCTCACCGACGGCGTGCCGATGTTCTGGCTCGGCTACAACCCGAACCACCAGATCGTGCAGACGCCCGACCATGTGGTGATCCTCCACGAGATGTTCCGCGACCGCCGGATCATCCCGCTCGGCGACCGTCCGCACGGCGCCATCCGGCAGTGGAACGGCGACATCCGCGGGCGCTGGGAGGGCGACACCCTGGTCGTCGAAACGACCCGCTTCGTCGATCGGACGGCCGACCGCTGGGCGCAGACGTGGCGGATGCCGACCCACACGATGCATCTCGTCGAGCGCTTCACGCGCGTCGACGAGAGCACGCTGACGTACGAGTTCACCCTGACCGACCCGGCGAAGTTCACGCGGCCGTGGAGCGTCCGCCTGCCGCTGACGACGAACCAGGCGTCGCGCGGGGTCACCGAGGGGCCGCTCTACGAGTACGCCTGCCACGAGGGCAACTACAGCCTCACGAACGTGCTGAGCGGCGCCCGCGCCGAGGACAGGGCCGCCGGCGGCGGCGGATGAACGACGCAGGCGCTCGACGCTCGCAGAAGCCTGGCCGACCGAGGCGGAGCGTGCGGCGTAACGTACCGACCCCCGCGCTGGATTCCGTGCCCCTGAAAGCCGCGGATCGTGGGCGGCGTCCCGCCGCCCCGCGGTGTCTGCGCCGCCAGTTCGTCCGACGGTAGCGGGGGCGGCGGGTCGAAGCGCTCGTCGCCGTCGAGAACCGCCTCCGCCGCCTGGATCACGCTGCTGGCGGCGTCGATCGTGTCGTCCGCCGCCAGCAGCGCACGGTACGCCGCCCGCACCGCACCGGCCTCGCGGAGCGCTTCCGCCGCGTCGCGGAGCGCCTCCGCCGCAGCCGTCAGCGCTCGGGCCGCGTCTCTCAGGGCCCGCACGGCGGCCAGGGCCTCCGCGAACGTGCCGGGCCGCTCCATCCGCATGTGGCGCACGCGCGTCACGACCGTACGCGCCTCGACGGTGGCGCGGCGGGTGGCTTCGGCCGCCGACTCGGCCTGCCGCGCGGCGTCGGACAGCGCGTCCGGCTCGACGGATCCGGCCCCCTGCTCGCGCCGCGCCTCGGCCGCCGTGTCGAGACCCGCGGCCGCATGCCCGAGCGCCGTCTCCGCCGTCCGCAGCGCGGTGATCGCGCCATCGAGCACGTCGATCACGTCGCGGTTCAGCAACGGCCACACGGTCAGCGACGCGGCGACCGAAGCCACCGCGAGCCAGACCGTCCACCGAATGGACCGCGCGGGCCGCACGTCGTTCCGGTCCGGGCGCATCGTCGTCTCCGGTTTCCCCTGCCGCCCGCCGGCGGCCGGCGAACGGGGGCTCTCTGCGGGGATGATAGTTCCTGTTTCAGGTGCGGGACGCCATGCCCTTCAGGATGATCGTGCCTTGCTACGGCAACGTGAACGTCACCAGCATGTTGCTCCCGGTCGGCGCTTCCATCTCCGGCGCGTAGGTCTGCAGCCGGTTGCCGACGCCGCCCACCGGCACCGTCAGGTACTGCCGGCCGTCCACCGCGTAGCTCACCGGGTAGCCGCTGATCTGGCTGCCCAGGATCGTCTCCCAGAGCACGTCGCCGGTCTCGGCGTCGAAGGCGCGGAAGCGCCGGTTCGAGTCGCCGAAGAAGACGACGTTGCCGGCCGTCGCCAGCGTCGTGCCGGCGTTGGGGGCCCGCTGGCTGTAGCGCCAGACCTCGCGGCCCGTGGAGATGTCGATCGCCCGCACCTCGGTCAGGTCGCCGTTCGGCCCGATGTCCGGATCGGGAATCGTGAACCGCGGACTGGCCCCCGAGATCGTGCGCGAGTTCGTCGTCTGGTTCAGGCACGAGCGGTTGATAGGGACGTAGAGCATCCCGGTCACCGGACTGTACGACCACGACCACCAGCCCTTCACGTTGTGGCCGCAGATGATGAACTGGTCGCCCTCCTCGCGCGCCACCAGATCCATGTTGATGTAGGTGGTTCCGGTCTCCACGTCGACGTCCGAGATCACGAACCGCTCGGTGCCGTCGAACGGGAACGGGTCGGCCCAGAGGAACTCTCCCGTCTCGCGGTCGTTGACGAACAGGCCCCCCGGCTCGCCCAGCACCACCACGATCTTGCGTTCTTCGGCGGTGCCGGCCAGCTTCGGGTTGATCCAGCGCACCGCCTCCGGATCCGGGTCGACCACCGTGTCGATGAGGGTGCGCTCCTGCACGAAGTCCTGATCCCAGTCGTCGCACGGCAGGTACTGGTAGTACCAGTCGATGGCGCCGGTGTCGGCGTTCATGGCGATGGTCGAGTTGGAGTACAGCTCGCACGGCGAGCGGTCGCCGACGTCCCAGGTCCCCCGCCGGACGAGCCGGGGATAGGGCAGCGGCACCGCGACGCCCCAGAAGACGCGATTGAGCTCGGGGTCGAAGCTGCCGGGGACGCCCCACGGGGAGACGTGGACCCGGCGGGCGGTGGGCAGCGCGCCCCAGGTCTCGCCGCCGGGATCGTCGGCGCCGGCCGCGGTGTAGGTGCGCCAGCGCTCGGTACCGTTGTCCGCGTCATGGGCGGCGACGTAGCAGCGCGCCTCGAGGCTCGAGGGGCTGCACGTGCGCCCGCTGACTACGTTCCCCTTGACGATCACGGCGCCGGACGAGTGGCTGATCCCCTGGCGGTAGTCCGCCGTGCGCGACTCCCAGGCCGGCTCGCCGGTGCGCGCGTCGATGGCGACGATGTGCGCGTCGGCGGTCAGGTGGTAGAGGTGCTCGCCGTACAGGGCGAGGTGCCGCGTGCGGTTGCCGAACTGCCCGTACTGGCGGATGTCGTCCGGCTGGTCCCGCCTGTAGTCCCAGATGAGGTCGCCGGTGGTGGCGTCGATCGCTTGCAGGTGGTCGTAGCCGGGCTGGGCGATGTACATCACGCCGTCGTAGACGAGCGGCCGGATCTGCTGGGCCCCCTCTTCCATCGCGCGCATCCAGGCGAGCCGGAGCTGGCCGACGTTCCCGCGGTCGATCTGATCGAGCGGGCTGAAGGCCTGGAAGTCGTAGGTGCGGTACGCCATCAGCCAGTCCGCCGGATCGGGGTCGCGGAGCATCTCGTCGGTGATCGGCACGAACTCCTCTTCCTGGCCGGCCGCGGCCAGCTCGGCCTCCACGCCGGGTCCGGCGGGACCGCCCGCGGACAGCCACAGCAGCACGACGACTATGCCTGCACACGCCGGCGTCGGTGTCTTCAGCATGGCGCTCGCTCCTTTCCGATCCGGATTCACTGCGGGCGGTTCGCCACGCGGGCCGCCTGCCCAGTGCCTCATGATGCCGTACTCCGTGCAGCGGCGCAGCACTGAATCACCGATTCTTGCTCGCACGAGCCGTTGCGTGAAGGTGTGGGAAAAGGGGCGGCGGCCCGATGGTCTTTCGAGCCGGTGTGGGTGTGGGGGTGGGGGAGGTGTGGGGGAGCCGGTGTCCATGGGAGACGAACGGCGCAGTGGGTGACCCGCCTACTACGGGTCCGGTGGACGATCCGTCAGGCTCTCGTCGAGCAGCCGGTCGACCGCGGCGCGGACCTCGGCCGGGGTGTCGTCGTCGAGCACGGCGGCGAGGCGGAAGCGGAGTGCGTAGCCGGCGCCGGCCGTTTGCAGGTCGGCGATGCGGTCGGCAAGGTCCTGCACCTGCGCCGGATCGATCTCGAAGCCCGCCGCCGGCTTCGGCTTCGCCTCCGCTGTTGCCTCCTCCGCCAGCGCCAGACTGAGCGATGGCTGCGGTGAACGGGCCCGCAACCTTCGTCACCTTGCGGATCCCGGCCCTTCTGAGGTTCTCGACCACGACCCGCCCGACTTCCGGCTGATGCCAGTTCGCCAGCCGTATCTCCGCGTGCTCGACATCGAGCGGGTTATCCGAGAGGAGCCCGTTGATGACGCTTTTCGCGACAGCTTCATCGCTCCAGCCGCCGAACACCTTCCACTTGGCGACTACTAGCCGACCCGACACTGGGCACAGCCGGTCACCGGTTGCACCCTTCGGGACGTTGGTAGACATCCGTGATCATGGTTCTACGCCCGCGGCGGCGCTCCCGTCCGTCTCTGAGCGTTCCATCACCTTCAGTAGCGCCCAGTAGCGCCGCCGCGGCGATGGTGAACATCGACGACGCGCGGCGCTTCGCGAGGAGCTTGTCGAACGGGTTCTGCACGCGGATCAGCGCCGGCGCGGGCGTCGCGCAGTCGAAGACCACGTACAGCCAGCAGCGGTCGCCGAGGTGGCACGCCTGCTTCCATTCGTTCGGTTCATACGGATGGCGGTGCGTCCGGCGCGGCCCTTGACTTCGATGCACCGGGGCGCGTCGCCGGGCGGATGGCCAGCAGGTCGAAGCCGGGCCAGTCGGGGAGGCCGGCGGCGCGCGCCAGCCCCGGCCGCGATACGTCCTGCACCCGCGCGCCCCGCTCCTGCTCCCAGCCGGTGGCGATGCAGACGGCGATCTCCTCCGCGCGATCGTCCGGCGCGCATCGTCGTCGCCGCCGACGGGAATGACGAGGGCGTGGGCGAGGAAGCGAATCTCCCCCCGGGGGTCATGCGGTCCGGTGCGCGGTCGATCCGCTCCAGGACGCGTTGCCGTTCGGCCCGGACGGCGCGCTGCGCGCGCTTGACCACCTCGAGTTCCTTCGCATCGTCGTCGTCCGCGCGCCGGCTGCCGAGCGCGGTCCGGCGGGCGGCGAGCTCGGCTGCGCGGCACTCGAAGTTGGCGGCGCGCCGGTCCAGCGAGCGTCGGAGCGCCCAAGTGGAGCTGGCGAGCCGTCGCTGGAAGACGCTCGTGGCGAGGCGGGCCGCCGGCCGGTCGTCGAGCGCGCGGCCGTACGACCAACGCACAGAAAGTATGCTTGTTGGATTGGTTATGAAGCAGATGTCATGTGATAGTTCTTGAATCACGCCTTGGCTCCATGCGGCGGCAGGTGGAAGATCAGTCCGACCTCGCTGGTTGTCGCACGGATGTTGCGCGGACCACGGGGGTCGGCTATCGTGCGTTGATACGGACCGCGGGGATCGGCGGGGGTATCGTGGTTGCCCACGTCCAGGGAGGTTAGCGATGAGAGGTAGTAGACGTCTCGTGACGGTGTTGGCGGCGATGGCGCTCGTGCCGCTGCTGGCGGCGCCGGCGGCCGGGCAGGGCGAGGGGCCCCGGACGCCGTGGGGCGCGCCGGATCTGCAGGGCGTGTGGGACTTCCGCACGATCACGCCGCTGCAGCGGCCGGAGGAGCTCGGGGACCAGGAGTTCCTGACCGCGGAAGAGGCGGCGAACCGCGAGCAGGCGGCGGTGGACCGCGACATCCGCCTGTGGGAGGCGGCGCCCCGCCGCACCGAGGCGGGCGGCAGCGTCGGCGCCTACAACAACTTCTGGATGGACCGCGGGACGAATGTCGTCGAGACCCGGCGCACGTCCCTGATCATCGATCCGCCGAACGGGCGGATGCCTCCGCTGACGGAGGAAGGGCAGCGGCGCGCGGACGAGCGGCGGGCCCGCCGGGCGGAGCATCCGGCCGACTCGTGGCTCGACCGCAGCTCGTTCGACCGCTGCATCCTGGGCTTCAACCAGGGGCCGCCGATGACCCCGGGCGGCTACAACCAGAACATGCAGCTCTTCCAGACGCCGGACCACGTGGTGGTGCTGAACGAGATGGTGCACGACTCCCGCATCATTCCGCTCGACGGGAGCGCGCGGCCCGGCATCGATTCGTGGACGGGGGAGTCGCGCGGCCATTGGGAAGGCGACACGCTGGTCGTCGAGACCATCGACTTCAGCGCCAAGCACAGCTGGCGGGGCACCACGTCCGACCGGCACCTGATCGAGCGCTTCACCCGCGTCGACGCCGACACGCTGCTGTACGAGTTCACGGTCACCGATCCGGGCACGTGGGCCGCGCCGTGGACGGCGCAGGTGCCGATGCGGCTGAACGAGCTGCCGCTGTTCGAGTACGCCTGCCACGAGGGGAACTACTCGCTGGAGGGGATCCTCTCGGGGACGCGCGCCGACGAGCGCAGGGCGGCCGCGGCGGCGCAGCAGGAATCGCGGTAGGTGTCCGCGCCGTAGATTACGGGCGGGGCTGGCGGCTGCGCAGGCGTCGATGGTGCGGAAGGGGGGATTTGAACCCCCACGGGCCTACGGCCCACAAGCTCCTGAGGCTTGCGCGTCTGCCAGTTCCGCCACTTCCGCAGGAGGGGCGAGAGCAGTCCAGAGTATATCATCCGGTTTTCCGCCACGCGATGCACGCGTCCTCGAGCGCCGACGCGGGCGTCTGCTCCCGACCTTTCTCCACCCCCGCGCTCGACGATCCGGTTCCGCGGCGCGTTGCGCCCGTATACTCGCCATGAGCGCCGGCGCGAGGCCGGCAGGGAGATCCAACGTGGCAATCGCAAGAGGCGTCCGGTTCATCCTGTTGTTCCTGATCGCGGCCGTCATCGTGTCGATGACGGGGGTGGCGATCAGCTATTTCCTGCTCACCCGCGGACCGTCCGTCGAGTCCGGCTCCGTCCTCTGGCTGCGGGTTCCGGCCAGGCTGGGCGAGCGGGCGCCGGACGACATTTTCGGCCTGCTCGATCAGCGTGAGACGGTCGGCTCGGTCGTCACCGCGCTGCGCAAGGCGAAGGTCGACGATCGCGTGTCGGCGGTGGTTCTGGTCCCGTCCCCCGGGCCGGGGCTGTGGGGCACCGTGCAGGAGATCCGCGATGCCGTCATCGACTTCAAGGAGTCGGGCAAGCCGATCGCCGCCCATCTCGAGTTCGGCATGGGACAGGCGTACTACCTGGCTACGGCGTGCGACGAGATCTTCATGAGCCCGACCAGTCCTCTCATGCTCGTCGGCGTGGCGTCCTACGAGCTGTTCTTCCGCGGCACCCTCGACAAGGTGGGCATCGAGGCGGACATGCTGGCGGCCGGGGACTACAAGACCGCCATCAACACCTATACCGAGTCGGCGTTCACGCCGGAGCACCGCGAGGCGTCGGAGGCGCTGAGCCGCGACTACTACGAGCAGCTCGTCGACGGCATTGCGGAGGGACGCCGAATGACGCGGGCGCGGGTGCGCGAAGTGATCGATCAGGGGCCGTTCGTAGGGGCCGACGCCGTCAGTCTCGGGTTGATCGACGACCTGCTGTACGAGGACGAGCTGCTCGAGCGCCTGTCGTCGGACGACGAACCCGTCGAGCTCGACTTCGCGACCTACCGGCGCGTCGAGCCGGAGAGTCTCGGCCTGGACACCGGCCCGCGCATCGCCGTCGTGTACGCCGAGGGGATGATCAACTTCGGGTCGAGCACGCCTGATTTTCCCGGGTCCGCGCTCATGGTCGGATCGCGGACGATGACGGAGGCGATTCGCGGCGCGCGCGACGATCCGTCCGTCGAGGCCATCGTGCTGCGCATCGACAGTCCCGGCGGGGCGGCGACCGCGGCCGACGTCATCTGGCGCGAGCTGTCGCTGGCGCGCGAGCAGAAGCCGCTGGTCGTGTCGATGGCGGACGTGGCGGCCTCCGGCGGCTACTACATCGCGGCGCCCGCGCACGCGATCGTGGCGCAACCCGGCACGCTGACCGGTTCGATCGGCGTGTTCAGCGGCAAGTTCGCCGCCGCCGGCGCCTTCGACAAGGTGGGCGTCGGCGTCGACGGGGTGACCTACGGCGCGCAGGCGGACATCTTCTCGCCGGTCGATCGGTTCAGCGACGCCGCCCGCGCCGCGATGCAGGCGCAGGTGGACGACGTCTACGAGCGGTTCCTCCAGGTGGTCGCCGACGGAAGGGCGATGTCGCGCGACGAGGTGCACGCGGTGGCGCAGGGGCGGGTGTGGACCGGCCGGCAGGCGCTGGTCCGCGGCCTCGTCGACGAGCTGGGCGGACTCCGCCGCGCGGTCGTGCTCGCACAGGTGCGGGCGGGCATCGACCCCGAGGAGGAGGTGACGCTGGTGCCCTACCCGGGGCCACGCTCTTTCATGGAGGTGCTGACCGGGGCGGTCAGGGCGCAGGCGACGGGACGGGAGACCGGTTGGCTGCGCTCGCCGTACGCGCGCGGGGCGTACGAGCAGTGGGCGCAGATGGAGCTGGCCGGACAGGGCGCGCCGCTGGCGCTGATGCCCGGCGTGGCGGTCAGCCGGTAGCCCCTGGGGGCGGGCCGGGTGAGGGCGGCCTCGCCGAACGGCCCCGCAGACTCCGGACGGCGCCAAGGCCGACTCAGGCCTGTCCGAGCGCCTGCTCCAGGACGGCCAAGTCGATGGTGATGTCGAGGCGCGCCTTCACGTTGTCCATGTAGGCGGTGAAGAACCGGGACTGGCGCTGGAGCATCAACTCGTAGCGCAGCGTGTCGCGGTTCTGCGCGAGGTCGGCCGCCGACGCCTCCTCCCGCTCGACGAGATGCACGACGGCCGCGGCGTTCCCGGTCTGAACGACGTCGCTCACGGTCCCCGGGGTCATGGCGAAGGCGACCGCCTCGACCGCGGCGCTCGGGCCGACCTCGGGCAGCGCGGACCCGCGGGTCACGAGGTCGCTGGAGCCGACCGGCCACTCGGCCGCCTCGGCGGCTGCGACGAAGTCTTCGGCCGCCTTGAGGGTCTCGGCCGCCGCGGCGGCGCGCTCCTGCGCGAGGGTCAGCGACTTCTTGCGAATCACGTCTTCCCGTACCTGATCACGCACTTCGTCGAGCTCCGGGACGTACGGCTCCTGGATGTCGGTGACGGTGACGAACGCCGGACCGGAAGGGGTCGGAATCGGCCCGGCGACGGCGCCCGGGTCGATGGCGAACGCCTGGGCCGAGACTTCCTGCGCCAGACCGAGCCCGAGGATGGGCTCGCCGCGGGCGGCGAATCCCGATTCCTGCAGGGCGTAGCCGCGCGCGGACGCGGCCCGCTCGAGCTCCTCGGGCGTCGTGGCCTCCGCGGCGATGGCGCGGGCCAGGGCCGTCGCGCGCGCCGACGACCGCTCCCGCTTCAGGACGTTCTCGATGGCCCCGCGCACCTCGGCGAACGGCTGCGTGACCTCCTCCTGCTTCTCGGTCACGTGAATGACGTGGTAGCCGAAGGGGCTGCGCACCGGGTCCGAGATCTCGCCGGCCGCGAGCGCGAACGCCGCGTTCTCGAACTCGGGAACCATCCGGCCGCGCCCGAACAGCCCGAGGTCGCCGCCGTTTCCGGCATTCGACTCGTCCTGCGAGTGCTCGCGCGCGAGCGCCGCGAAGTCGGCTCCGGCCCGCGCCTCCGCCGCGAGCTGCGCGGCGCGGGCGGCCACGGCCTCCTCCCCGTCGTCGCCGTCGACACGGAGCAGGACGTGACTGGCGCGGACCTGCCCCGGCGTCTGGTACTGCGACAGATTGGCGTCGTAATACTGCCGCACCTCGTCGTCGGTCAGGACGAGGCTGTCGAAGATGGCGGTCTGGTCCACCAGCAGGAACCGCAGCCGCCGCTTTTCGGGGACCTCGTAGCTGGCCGTTTCCTCGGCGAACTGCAGCGACACGTCGTCGTCCGTCGCCTCCACCGCGTCGCGGTAGTCGGCGGCGCGGAAAGCGACGACGTTCACCTGCACCCGCTCGTTGCGGCGCCGGTGCTCGTCGGCGACCTCGGCGTCCGACACGCGCATCCAGCCGGTGACGGCCGCCTGCAGCCGGTCGACCAGAATCTCGTTCCGAATCTCTTCCTCGAACTGCGCGGGACTGATGGGAGGACGCTGCTGCTGCAGCAGTCGGCGGTAGCTCGCTTCACCGATGAACCGCCCGTCGATCTGGAAGGCCGGCAGCGTCAGGATCCGCTCGCGCACCTCCGCGTCGCTCACCTCCAGGCCGAGCCGCTCCGCCTCGGCCAGCGCGGCGTGGCCGTCGATCATCTGCTGCAGGATCTGGCGGTCGATGCCCAGTGAACGCAGCACTTCCTCGGAGATCTCGCCGCCGGACTCCAGGCGGTACGCCTGGAGCTGGCGGCTGTAGATCTGCTGGAACTCGGTCAGCGAGATTTCCTTGTCGCCGACGCGGGCGATGACGTCGTTGGGCAGCCCGACCCCGCCGGTCTGGTCCATGAAGCCGGGAATGTAGAGGAAGGCGAACGCGAAAATGACGAGCGCGAGGCTCCACTTGAGCCACCCCTTGTGGCGCCGCATCCGGTCGAGCATGGTCATGCCGTCATTCTACTACCGGATCCGGCCCGAGAGCATGCTTCGCCGTGCGTTGCCGCTGTGATACTCTATAGACCCAAGTTGTGGGTACACCGGGAGTTTGACGGATCGGTCCGGGTCGTGGGCGGTCCGTCTGTCGTCGCACGCGCCGGCTTCAGCCAGCGTCGGCGGCATTTCGTCGGGTTTCCCGGTTCGTTTTCCAGCCGCCCTCCCGCAGTCCCGCGCAGCGCCTTCGATCTCGCAACTCGCGTCGAGCGACTCGCGCCTCGTCTGGCCGGTCGTCTGGCTCGCGTGACGACGATCGTCGAGTTCATACGAGCGGTCAACGCAACGTCGGATCCAGGTCGGGTCGCCGAGGTCGTGGTCTCCCGCGCCGCCGCGTGGCTGCCGGCGGCGTGCCGGGCGGTGGTGGAACCGGCGTCGTGCGGGGAAGCGGCGGTGCTGGCCGGGAGCGGACTGAGCCCCCGGGAGGTGGCGTCCGTCCGGACGGTCGGGTCGTGGGTTCTGCGGCGCTCGCAGGTCTGGAGCTCGGCCGACCTCGCCACGGACGGCCGCGTGCCGCCCGGCCCGGCGGTTTCGGCGGTGGGGTTGCCGCTGACGTGCCGGATGCGCACCGTGGCGGCGCTGGTGGTGCTCGACAACCGGCCGGCCGCGGTCGCGCCGCGGTTGCCCCGAGCGTTGCGGCGGGCATTGCGCCTCGTTCTGGAGCCCGCCGCGATCGCCCTCGACAACGCCCGGCGAATTCAGCGCGCCGAACGGCTGGCGGGCACCGACGACCTGACGGGGTTGCGCAACCTGCGTGCGCTGGCCGATACGCTGCATGGAGAGGCGGCGCATGCGTCGCGCCGCGGGCGGCCGCTGTCGTTGATCGCCATCGACCTGGACGGGTTCAAGCGGGTCAACGACCGTCACGGTCATCTGCGCGGCAGCCGGGTGCTGATCGAGGTGGCCGGGTTGCTCCGGGAGAACACCCGGCCGGCCGCCGTCGCGGCGCGTCTCGGGGGTGACGAATTCGCCGTGGTGTTGCCGGACACCGGCGCGGTCGGCGCCGTCACCGACGGCGAGCGGCTGCGTGCGCGGATCGCGCACCACGTGTTTCTGCAGTGCGAGGGACTCGACGTCCGGCTGACGGCCTCCGTCGGCGCGGCGACGGAGGCCGGGCCGGCGGTGACGGCCGATGCGCTGCTCGAGCGGGCGGACGACGCCTTGTACCAGGCCAAAACCGGCGGGGGCAATCGGACCGCATGTGACGGATCCGGTTCCCGGCCATGGAATGCACGACGTGACTCTGCGTTCGATGCTCTCTTTTCTGTCGAGCGATCTCGCGATTGATCTCGGAACCGCCAACACGTGCGTCTACGCGCGCGGGCACGGCATCGTCATCAACGAGCCGTCCATCGTCGCGGTGAACCACGTCAGCGGACAGATCGAGGCCGTCGGTCTCGAAGCCCGGGACATGGTGGGGAGGACCCCCGGGAACATCACGGCCATCAAGCCGATGAAGGACGGCGTCATCGCGGACTTCGACGCCACCGAGAAGATGCTGACCTACTTCATCAAGAAGGCCCACAACCGGACCGTGTGGGTGCGCCCCAGGATCATCATCGGCATTCCGTCCGAGGTCACCCAGGTGGAGAAGCGCGCGGTCAAGGACAGCGCCTACCGGGCCAAGGCCAGCGAAGTGCACCTGGTCGAGGAGGCGATGGCCGCCGCCATCGGCGCCGGCATGCCGATCACGGAGCCGTTCGGCAACATGATCGTCGACATCGGCGGCGGCACGACGGACATCGCGGTCATCTCGCTCGCCGGCATCGTCTACAGCCGTGCGGTCCGTGTCGCCGGCAACGAGATGGACGAGGCGATCGCCCAGTACATCAAGAAGGCTCACAATCTGCTGATCGGCGAGCGGACGGCCGAGCAGATCAAGACGAAACTGGGGTCCGCCTACGAGCTCGACGAGTCCCTGAAGCTGGAGATCCGGGGACGGCACCTCATCGAAGGCGTGCCGAAGACCGCGACCGTCACGGACTCGGAGGTGCGCGAGGCGCTCGCGGACACCGTCGCCGTCATCGTGGACGCGGTCCGTGTGGCCCTCGAGCAGACGCCGCCCGAACTGTCGGCCGACATCTACGAACGCGGCATCGTCATCACCGGCGGCGGGGCGATGATGAAGAACCTCGACAAGCGGCTGCGTGAAGAGACCGGCGTGCCGGTGGCGACAGCCGAGGATCCGTTGCACTCCGTGGTGCTGGGGACCGGCAAGATGCTGGCCGACTTCGACCTGTTGCGCAGGATCGCGATTGACTGAGTGCCGGATCGAGGCGGACGGGCCATGAAGAGACGACCGCGTGCCGGCTGGCTCGTGCTGGGCGTCCTCGTCGCGCACCTCGCCCTGATCTCGGCGCAGGTCGACACCTCGCCCGGCACCAGCGTGCTGCACGCCGCCACCTTCGGCCTGCTGGCCGAGATGCAGCGGATGGTGAGCGCGACCGTCGCCGCCGGGGGTGACCTGTGGAACGGCTACGTCTCGTTGCGCGGCGTGCGCCGGGAGAACGCCGCACTGCAGGCGACGATCGCGCACCTCGAGCTGAACCTCCAGGCCCGGGACGCGCTGGTGCGGCAGGCGCGCAGCCTCGAACGGCTGCTCGATCTCGATCGGGAGGTGGAGCTGGTCACGCTGAGCGCCCGCGTCATCGGCGTCGACGCGACACCCTGGTTCAGGACGGTCACGGTCGACCGGGGAATCCGTGACGGGGTGCGCCCGGAGCTGGCGGTGATCGCGCCGGGCGGCGTGGTCGGGCGGGTGTGGGGCGCGCCCGGGATGCGGGCGGCGAAAGTGCAACTGATCATCGATCGGAACGCGGCGGCCGGCGCGATCATCGAGCGGACGCGCGTGCCGGGCGTCGTCTTCGGCGCCGGCGAGGGCTCGGCGCTGCGCATGGATTACGTGTCCAACCTGGAGGACGTGCGGGTGGGGGACGTCGTCGTGACGTCCGGCGCCGACGGGATCTACCCGCATGGATTCACCCTGGGGGCGATCACGTCGGTAGAGCATGGCCCCGGTCTGAACAAGTCGATCGGCGTCGAGCCGGCCATCGAGTTCAGCCGGATGGAGCACGTCCTGATCGTCACGCACGACGAGCGGCTCGCGGCGGCGGACGACGTCCCATGAGTCCAGCACGGATCGGACTCGCCGGGGCGGCGGCGGTGACCGTGCAGACGACGTTGGCGTGGTCCGTCAGCGGGACCGCCGTCAACCTCGATCTGCCGCTGGTCGTCGTGGTTCTGGCCGCGCTGTCGCGCGGACCGCTCACCGGCCTCTGGACCGGAACCGTGGCCGGTCTCGCGCAGGACGTCCTGTCGGGCGGCATCGTCGGCGTGAGCGGACTGTGCAAGAGCGTGGTCGGAGTCGCGGCGGGAATCGCCGGAGAACGGCTGATCGTGACCACGACCTGGCAGCGGAGCCTGGTGGCGGCAGTTGCCACCGTGTTCCACGCCGGCTGTTTCTTCGGGACGTATGCGTTCATTCCCGCCGCCACTCCCATCGGCGGCTGGACGGACGTGGCGGTGCAGGCCGCCGCGAATGCGCTGGCGGCGGCCGCCGCCGCCGGCATCGTCCGGCGCGCGCGGCGCGGGTCGGGACGGGCGCCATACCGGCGTCCCGCGCTCGCCGCCGGTCGCTGGCGGACGAAGCACGCGCCATGACGAACCTCCCGCCGCCGTTGTGCGTCGCGCGCCGCGCCTGCGCCCTGCTGGCGTTGTTGCGGCACGCCGTCGTGCTGACGTTCGCCGTGCTCCTCGTCGGTTTCTGGCACGTGCAGATCGGCCAGCACGAACGGTTTCTGGCGCTGGCGGAGAACAACCATCAGCGGCGGCTGCCGTTGCGGGCGCCGCGAGGCGCCGTGCTCGATCGCGACGGCAAGGTGCTGGTGGAGAACCGGCACTCGCTCAACATCTCCCTGGTGCGGGAGCAGGTCGAGGACCTCGACGCGTGGGTCGCGCGGCTCGCGCGCACGATCGGCGTCGACGGCGCGGCGATTGCCGGCGCCGTGGCGCGCCAGCGTCACGCGCCGTCGTCCCGGCCGCTGGTGGTCGTCCGGGACGCCTCGCTGGCGCAGGTGGCCGCGGTGGCGGCGCGCAAGCTGGAGCTGCCCGGCCTCGTCGTCGAGCCGGTTCCGATGCGTCACTATCCCGCCGCGACGTTCGGGGCGCACACGCTGGGCTACGTCGGGGAAGTGACCGACACGCAACTTTCCCTGGCCCGTTTCGACGGGTTGCGGAGCGGCGCCATCGTCGGCCACGCGGGCATCGAGCACGCCTACAACGATCGGCTCATGGGGACCGACGGCGCGCGCCACGTCAACGTGGACAGCGTGGGACGGGAGATCGCCACCATCCGCGAGGCAACCCCGGTCGAAGGCGAGCGATTGCAGTTGACGATCGACTCGGATCTGCAGCGGGCGGCGGAGGAGGCCTTCCAGGCGGCAGGGTTCGACGGCGCAGCCGTCGTGCTCGATCCACGGTCGGGCGAGGTGCTGGCCCTCGTCAGCCGGCCGGCCTACGACCCGAACGCTTTCGCGGCCGGGATCGCCGCCTCCGCCTGGACCGCGCTGACCGGCGATCCGCTGAAGCCGCTTCAGAACCGCGCTCTGCGGGGACGCTATGCGCCCGGATCGACGTTCAAGGTCGTCATGGCGGTCGCGGCTCTCGAAGAGGGCCTGGTGGAGCCGGAAGACGAGGTGGTGTGCCGCGGGGGCGGCGTGTTCTACGGGCGGTTCTTCGCGTGCCACTCGACCCACGGGAGCGTCGACCTGCCGCGGGCCCTGGCCCGGTCCTGCAATACGTACTTCTACCGGTTGGGGCAGGAGCTCGGTATCGATCGGATCCACAAGTGGGCCACCGCGCTCGGCCTCGGCCGGTTGACCGGCATCGACCTGCCGCACGAGGTGCAGGGCCTGATCCCGTCTCGCGAGTGGAAGCGCACGATGCGGGGCGAGCGCTGGTACGCCGGCGAGACGATCTCGGTCGCCATCGGGCAGGGCCAGGTGTCGGTGACGCCGCTGTCGATGGCGGTGATGATGGCGGCCGTCGCCAACGGAGGCCGGGTCCTGACGCCGCGCGTGCTGCGGGGATCGTTCGCCGGCGGGACGGGCCGGACGGTGGCCGGGGCGTTCCCGGCCCCCGCGGTGGTTCACCTCCGACCCGAGACCGTGGCCGCGGTGCGGCGCGGACTCTGGATGGCGGTGAACGGAACCGGCACCGCGCGGCGCGCCCGTCTCCGGGGACGCGACGTGATCGGCAAGACCGGCACCGCGCAGGTCGTCTCGCTGTCCGGCCGGAGGGCGGCGTCGGCGACGTCCGGTCGGGATCTGCGGGATCACGGGTGGTTCGTCTTCGCGGCTCCGCGCGACGACGCCCGCATCGCCGGCGTCGTCTTCGCCGAGCACGGCGAGCACGGCTATCTGGCCGCGCCGATCGCCCGCCACGTCATGGAGACGTTCTTCGCCAAGGAGGAAGGCCTGCCGCTGCCGGCGTCTCCGCTGCCGGCGAGTCCGCCCGCCGTGATCGTGGCCGACGCCGCGCAACCGGATGCGGCGAGCGGGGGCCGGTGATGTTCGAGCATCGCTTGGCCGTCCACATCGACTGGGCGCTGCTCGGCGCGATCGGAGTCCTGAGCGCCATCGGCGCGGCCATGGTGTTCAGCACCACCTACGATCCCGCCGGCGGGACGGTCGGGGCGGAGTTCTATCGTCAGCTCGCCGCCCTGGCCGTCGGGGCGGTGGCCCTGACCGCCTGCCTGATGGTGGACTACCGGACCCTGGCGGATCGCTCGCTCGTGATCTACGCCGGGCTGGTGGCGGTTCTGGCCCTGACGCTGCTTGCCGGAACGGAGGGAGGGGGCGCACAGCGGTGGGTCTGCGTCGGTCCGCTCTGCGGCCAGCCGTCGGAGCTCGCGCGTCTCGTGCTCGCGCTCGTCCTCGCGGCGGCGTACGGCAGAACCGCGCCGGGGCCGCGCGCGCTGCGTGACTGGCTGCCCGGCGGCGCGGTCGTCGCCGTGCTGTTCGTCCTGATAGCGCGGCAGCCCGATCTGGGGACCGCGGTCACGCTGCTGCCCGTCGGTCTGACCATCATGGTGTTCGCGGGGCTGCGGGCCCGGGTCCTGGTGGTCGCGGCGCTCCTCGCCGTGCTCGCGGCTCCAATCGTCTGGGCCTACGGACTCGAGGACTACCAGCAGCGCCGCATTTCCAGCTTTCTCGATCCGGAGCAGGATCCGCAGGGCGCCGGCTATCAGCAGCGACAGGCGCGCATCACCGTCGGCGCGGGAGGCTTGGCGGGGCGCGGGTTCCTGCAGGGCACGCAGAACCAGTACAACTTCCTGCCGGTCGCGCACAACGACTTCATCTTCTCGGTGCTGGCCGAAGAACTGGGATTCGTCGGAGTGTCGATCGCGCTCGGACTGTACCTGTTCGTCATCCTGCGTTCCCTCGACGCGGCGCGGGTCGCCAGGGACAGCACGGGAACGTACCTCGTCGTGGGCATCGTCGCGGGGTTCACGTTCCAGGTCGTCTACAACGTCACGATGTCGGCGGGTCTCGCCCCGGTCAAGGGCCTGACGCTGCCGCTGATGAGCTTCGGAGGCTCGTCGGTCATCGCGACCCTGATGGGGTTCGGGCTCATCCTGAACGTCAGGATGCGCCGGTTCAGAAACTGAAATGAACAAGGAATTGATCGTCTCCTCGAACCGCCACGAGACGCTGGCGGCCATTCTCGAGGACGACCAGGTAGCCGAGATCCACATCGAGCGCGAGCACCAGCGCGGCGTCGCCGGCAACATCTACAAGGGGCGGGTGAACAAGGTCCTGCCCGGCATGCAGGCGGCCTTCGTCGACGTCGGCCTCGAGCGCGACGCCTTCCTGTACGTTTCCGACGTGGTCGACACCATCGAGGAGTTCGAGCGCCTCGAATCGGGTGACGGCGACGACCCGCCCGCGGAGGGCGGCGAATCCGACGGCGACGCCGCGCGGCCGCGCGGGAACGGGCGGGGCCGGTCGGCCCAGCGGTCCGCGCAGAAACCGGCGCAGCAGATCGAGGACCTGCTGAAGGCGGGGCAGGAGATCCTGGTGCAGGTGGTCAAGGAGCCGCTCGGCACCAAGGGCGCACGCGTCACCTCCCACGCGAGCATCCCCGGGCGCTTCCTGGTCTTCATGCCGACCGCGGACAACATCGGCGTGTCCCGCAAGATCGACTCGCGCGAGGAGCGCAGCCGCCTGCGGGGCATCGTGCGCCGGTTTCGCGACGAGCACGGCTTCACGGGCGGGATCATCGTCCGCACCGCGGCGGCGAAGCGCCCGAAGGAAGACATCGAGGGCGACCTGCGGTACTTCCACGAGCTGTGGTCCGAGATGCGCGGCAACATGGAGTCGCTGCAGGCGCCCGCGGTGATCCACCACGAGGAGAGCCTCGTCGCGAAGCTGATCCGCGACTTCCTGAACGACGACTTCTCCGCGATCCGGATCGACGACCGGGAGGAGCATGCGCGCGTCGTGCGCCTCGTCGAGCGCATCATGCCGGGCATGGTCGAGCGCGTCCGCCACTATACGAAGACGTTTCCGATCTTCGAGGAATACGGCGTGCAGGCCGAGATCGACAAGGCGATCCGGAGCAAGGTGTGGCTCAAGTCCGGCGGCTACATCGTGATCAACCAGACCGAGGCCCTCGTCGCGATCGACGTGAACACCGGCCGCTACGTCGGCAAGCGGAGCGGCGGTCTCGAGGACACCATCGTCAAGACGAACCTCGAGGCGGCGAAGGAGATAGTGCGGCAGATCCGCCTGCGGGATCTCGGCGGCATCATCGTGGCCGACTTCATCGACATGGAGGAGCGGAAGAACCGCCAGAAGGTCGCACAGGCGTTCGAACGGGAGCTGCGGCGGGATCGGGCCCCGTCGAAGACCATCCAGGTCTCCGACTTCGGCCTGATCATCGTGACGCGCAAACGCGTCCGCAGGAGCCTGGAGCGGCAGTTGACCGACCCGTGTCCCTACTGCTCGGGCAGCGCGGTCATCAAGTCCTCGTCGACCATCTGCTACGACCTCCTGTCGGAAGTGCGCAAGATCGGTCCCGAGCTGAACGGGCACGCGGTGCAGTTGCGGGTGAACCCCTACATCGCGCGGGTCCTGGAGCAGGAGCAGCGGGAGGTGCTGCGGGATCTGGAGCGCGCGCTCGGCCGCGGCGTCACCGTCAAGGCGGACGTCCGGTTGCACCACGAGCAGTTCGACGTGATGGTGACCTGAACTCCTCGGCCGACGGACCCGGCCAGCGGACGGCGGCGAACCGGTGCAGCCGGTCGCCGGTCACGCGGATCCCCTCAGCGGCGAGCAGGCCCCGTTTGACGGCGCGATCGCCGTAGCCTCCCAGCCGGCCGCCCGCCCCGACCACGCGGTGGCAGGGTACGCCGGGTTCGGCGCAACCGCGCATGACGTTGCCGACGGCCCGCCACGCGCGCGGCTTCCCCGCCAGGGCGGCGACGTCTCCGTACGTCGCCACGCGCCCCGCCGGGATGCGGCGTACGATCGTGACGACGCGCCGCGCGAAGCCCGTCACCTTTCCTCTCGCGGTGTCGTGCCCGGCCACCGGATACGGGCTCGTGCCGCCCGGGGGGACCTCGACGCCTCAGTGCCCCGGCGTATTGCGCCAGATCTCGTGGATGGCGTCGGCGTCGAGCAGCTTGGTGGCGTACGCGATCTGGCCGGTGTGGAGCGCGTAGTGCGCCACCTGCAGGCTGATGGCGTCGAGCCGCGTCATCGGCTTCGGTGTGCGCTCGGTCGTCTCGAGCAGGCTCGCCGGTTCGACCTGCGCCAGCACCTCGTCGGCCTCCGCGATGGCGGCGTCCAGCCCGGCCCGCAACTCGGCGGCCGGCAGTTCGCGCCGCTCGGCGAACTCCGCGGGCCGATCCCGCACGAAATCGCGGTTTCCGACGACGTGTCCGATGTAGAAGCGGGTCGACCCGACGCAGTGCAGGACGAGGTTGCCGATCGCGTTCGACGACTCGTTGGGGCGCCACCAGATCTGCTCGACCTTCAGGGCGGCGAGGCAGGTGCGAATCTGTCCCGTCAGGTGGACGCAGAGCCGCGTGCGGGCGCTCTCGAGGAACGTGGATTCGATGGTGCGGGTCATGCGCACAGCTTAGCAGCCGGCGGCGGCCCCGCGCCGGACGGCGCCGGCGTGTCGCGCCCTGCGCCGCGCGGGCGGGGGGCCGTCGCGCGACCCGCCGAGGCCCCGCCGCTCGGCGGCCGGCGCGTCGCGCCTCAGCGCCGCAGGACCGGCAGGTAACAGAGCGCCGCCACGAGCACGTCGTACGTCGCGCCGGCCGGCGGGTACCAGCCGGGGACGATCTCCGGCGGGAGCAGGCCGCCGGCGTGCGCAAGGTCGGCCAGCGCGTGCGCGACCCAGGCTGCGGCCAGCGCCGTCAGCGCCCGGGCCGGCTCCCAGGTGGTGACGAGGGCCGCCACCACGAAGCACCCGGCCGCGATCGCCACGACGAGACCGGTTCCGGGGACGTGGTCGTGTCCGAGGGCGAAGCCCATGGGGACGGCCGCGGCCAGGGCCAGCAGCACCGCCGAGAACTGCGCGAGGCGCAACTCGGCCACCAGACGCCGGCCGCTGGTCGGCTCCGCCCGTCCGGCGCCGAGCGCGAGCCAGGCGACGGTTCCCCCGAAGGTGAGGAAAACGACGGCGAACGAGAGCACGGCGTCGGTCACGGGAATTTCCGTCGCGGTGGCGCGTCGCGGAAGGACCGTCAGTATAGCAGTCGGCTCCGGGACCCTGCGCGAACCCCCGCGACGGGGTACGCTTGTGCGCAGGCCGGAAGCGAGGCGTGTCGAGATGATGCACGAGACCCGGCGGACCCGCGCCGGCGCGGCCCTGATCGCAGTCGTCCTGGCGCTGACCGCGTTCGCGTTTCAGGAGTCGCTGCCCGGACGGGTGCGGGCGCTCATGGGAATCGCGGCGTTCATCCTGACTGCGGTGGCCTGCTCGGCGAACGTGGCCGCGATCCGCTGGCGCACCGTCGCCTGGGGCATCGGGCTGCAGGTGTTCCTGGCGCTCCTGATTCTGAAGCTCGCGGTCGGCGGCTTCCGGCCGGGCTATGCCCTGTTCTCCGCACTGGCCGCCGTCGTCACCCGCTTCCTGGAGTTCACGAGCGTCGGGGCGCAGTTCGTCTTCGGCGTCCTCGCCGATCCGGCGGCGATGGGGGAGCGGTTTCCCAACGGGCTCGTGCTCGCCTTCTCCGCCTTCCCGATCATCATTTTCGCGTCGTCGGTCTTCACCGTGCTCTACCACCTGGGCGTTCTGCAGGCGGCGGTGCGGCTGGCGGCGCGCGCCATGATGCCGCTGATGGGCACCAGCGGGGCCGAGACGCTGTCGGCGGCGGCCAACGTGTTCATGGGGCAGACCGAGGCGCCGATCATCGTCCGCCCGTACATCGCGCGGATGACCGAGTCGGAGCTGCTGGCGCTGATGACCGGCGGCCTGGCGACCATCGCGGGCAGCATGTTCGCCATCTACGTCAGCCTGGGCGCCGATCCGGTGGCGATGCTGACGACCAGCGTGATGGCGGCGCCGTGCGGGCTCTATCTGGCCAAGATCCTCCTCCCGGAGACCGGCAAGCCGGTGACCGCCGGCCGGGTGGCCGTCAACCCGGCTCGCGAGCACGTCAACGTGATCGACGCCGCGGCCGGAGGCGCCTCCCGTGGCATGCACCTGGCCTTCAACGTGACGGCGATGCTGATTGCGTTTCTCGCCTTCATCGCCATGTTCGACCACGGCCTGGGCTTCATCCGGCCGGGCCTGTCGATGGCCGGCATCCTCGCGGTCGTCTTCGCGCCGGTCGCGGCGCTGGTAGGGGTGCCGGGCGGCGATGTCGCGGCGGTGGCGGATCTGCTCGGCACCAAGCTGGTCACGAACGAGTTCGTCGCCTACGTCAAGCTGAGCGGCGAGTACGCCGACACCATCAGCGACCGCGCCCGGACGCTTGCCGTCTACGCGCTCACCGGCTTCGCCAACTTCGGCTCGATTGGCATCGTGCTGGGCGGGATCGGCAGCATGGCGCCCGAGCGCCGCGGCGATCTGGCGCGGCTCAGCGCCCGCGCCCTCCTCGCCGGCTTCATGGCGACCCTGATCAACGCGTCGGTCGCGGCCGTGCTGCTGTAGCCCTGGTCGTCGGGGTTCCCCCCGGCCGATGGACGATCGGCTGCACGGGAGCTCGTCCCGTGTCGTTCACGCACTCCCGACGACTCCTGCAGCGCAGGGAGTGGACGGGGCCGCCCCGCACGAGGAGGCGGCCGGCCGGGCTGTATGATCCGTTTCGATGCTGCCGACCGTCGCCTGGAAGGACGATTGCGTCGTCATGGTCGATCAGCGCAAGCTGCCCGGCCAGGAAGTCTACGTCGAGCTGCGCACCGCGCGGGAGGTGGCCCGCGCCATCGAGAAGATGGTGATCCGGGGCGCGCCGGCGATCGGGGTGGCGGCGGCGATGGGGTTGGCCCTCGGCGTCAGGAAGAGCCGCGCGAAGGGGAGCGCGGCGCTGGCCGCCGAGTTCTACCGCCTCTGCGACACGCTGGCCGGCACGCGTCCGACCGCGGTCAATCTCTTCCGGGCCATCGACCGCATGAAGGGCGTGTTCTCGGACGCGGTGCGGGCGGGGCGGTCACCCGACGAGATCGGCGGGATCATGGCCGCCGAAGCCGGGCGCATCCACGACGAGGACGTGGCGTGCTGCAAGGCGCTGGGCGCGCACGGCGCGCCGCTGCTGCCCGACGACGGCAGCGTCCTGACGCACTGCAACGCCGGCGCGCTGGCCACCGGCGGCTACGGGACCGCCCTCGGCGTGATCCGGGCCGCGGTGGAGGGCGGCAAGCGGATCGCGGTCTACGCCGACGAGACGCGTCCCTTCCTGCAGGGCAGCCGGCTGACCGCCTGGGAGCTGCTGCGGGACGGCATCGACACGACCATCGTCACCGACGGGATGGCCGGATCGCTCTTCCGGCGCGGCGGGGTCGACGCGGTCGTGGTCGGCGCGGACCGCATCGCCGCGAACGGGGACGTCGCCAACAAGATCGGCACCTACACGGTGGCGGTGCTCGCGCGCGAGCACGACGTGCCTTTCTACGTGGCCGCGCCGACGTCGACGATCGACCTCGAGACCGCCGACGGGGACGGCATTCCGATCGAGGAACGGAGCGCGCGCGAGGTCACGCACGTCGGTTCCTCGCGGGTGGCGGCGGAAGGCGCCGGCGTCTGGAACCCGGCGTTCGACGTGACCCCCCACCGTTTCGTCGCCGGCATCATCACCGAGCTGGGCATCTGCCGCCCGCCGTACGGCGAGAGCCTGGCCGCGGTCTGCGGGCGGGACTGATCCGATCGCACCCGATGGACATCCTCGCCATCGAGACGTCGTGCGACGAAACGGCCGCCGCCGTCGTGGCGGATTCGGGCGATCCGGAACGGCCGTGGACGGTGCGGTCCAACGTGGTCGCCTCGCAGGCGGACATCCACCGGGAGTGGGGCGGCGTGGTCCCGGAGCTGGCGTCGCGGCAGCACGTGCGGGACATCTGCGGCGTGGTGGAGCGCGCGCTCGAGGACGCCGGCGCGGGCTGGTCCGACCTCGACGCCGTCGCCGTGACCCAGGGGCCGGGACTCGTCGGATCGCTGCTCGTCGGGGTCGCCTTCGCCAAGGCGCTGGCCGCCTCGCTCGACCTGCCGCTGGTCCCGGTGCAGCACCTGGCCGGGCATGTCGAGTCGCTGGTGGTGGAGGGCGGCCGGATGCCGCTGCCGGCGGTGGTGCTGGTCGTCTCGGGGGGGCACACCAACCTCTATCTGACGACCGCCGAGGGCGAGGAGGGCCTGTCCCATCGGCTGATCGGCCGCACGCGCGACGACGCGGCCGGCGAGGCCTACGACAAGGTCGCCTCGCTCCTCGGTCTGGAGTATCCGGGGGGACCGGTGATCGACCGCATCGCGCGCACCGGCGACGAACACGCCGTCGATTTTCCGTTCGCCCGCATGACGCACGACGACCGCAACGCCGGTCCCGCGACGACCCGTCCGGCCGGGCTGGCCGCGGCCCGCAGCGGCCGGCAGCTCGAGTTCAGCTTCAGCGGCCTCAAGACGGCGGTGAAGCGTCACGTGCAACGGCGGCGCGAGGCCCTCGGTTGCGACGGCAGGCTTCCGGACGGCGAGATCGCGGGAATCTGCGCCAGCTTCCAGCGGGTGGTCGTGAGGACGCTGCTCGACCGGACCTTTCTGGCGGCGCGCCGGTTCGGGGCGCGCAGCGTCGGCATCTCGGGCGGCGTGTCGGCCAACGCCCGGCTGCGGGCCGATGCTGCGGCGCGGGCCGAGCCGGCGGGGTTGCCGCTGTTCCTGCCGTCGCTCGCGCTGGCGACCGACAACGCGGCGATGATCGGCGCGGCCGGGCTGCGGCGGCTGCACGCCGGCGTCACGGCGCCGCTCGACCTGAATGCGAGGGCTTCACTGCCGCTGGACCATGGGCCGGACCGGGCGCGCGGCGGCTGGAGTACCTCCGCAGAGCGGCCGGCGCGATAAAGTAGGCGCCATGAACTGGCATCAGCAGACACACTGGCGAATCCTGATCGCCCTGGGGCTGGGCATCGTCTACGGCATCGTCGCGGCGCTCGCCGGCTGGGGCGGGTTCACCGGCGACTGGATCGCGCCGTTCGGCACGATCTTCCTGCGCCTGCTGCTCCTGATCGCGGTGCCCCTGGTGCTGGCGTCGCTCGTCACCGGGGTGGCGTCGCTGGCCGACCTGCAGAAGCTGTCGCGGATTGGAGGCAAGACCATCGCCGTCTACCTGGGCACGACGCTCGTGGCGCTCGTCATCGGCCTCGTCCTGGTCAATCTGATCGAGCCGGGCGCGTCGATTCCGGACAGCCTGCGCGCGAGCCTGCAGGAGACCTACCAGGGGGATCTGGCCGAACGGCAGGACGCCATCGACCAGGCGATGGACGCCGGGCCGCTGCAGCCGCTCGTCGACATGGTGCCCGAGAACGTCCTGGGCGCGGCGACGAACAACCGGGCCATGCTCAGCGTCGTCTTCGCGGCGTTCCTCTTCGGCGTGGGGCTCATGCAGCTCCCGCGCCCGCGGGCGCAACCGCTGCTCGACCTGTTCGAGAGCCTCAACGCCGCCATCATCGCGATCGTCGGGTTGATTCTGAGGGTCGCGCCGCTCGGGGTGTTCGCGCTGATCGCCGGGACCATCACGACGGTGGCGGGCGACGACCCGGCCGACGTGGCGCAGCTCCTCGGCGCGCTCGGCCTGTACTGCATCACCGTGCTGGCCGGACTGGCCATCCACGCCTTTCTGACCTACCCGATGCTGTTGCAGTTCTTCACGCCGGTCACGCCGGTGCGCTTCCTGCGCGGCATCGCACCGGCGCAGCTCGTGGCCTTTTCGACGTCGTCCAGCGCCGCGACCCTGCCGGTCACGATGGAAAGAGCCGAGCACGACCTGGGCGTCTCGGAGGAGGTGGCCTCGTTCGCGCTTCCGCTCGGCGCGACCATCAACATGGACGGCACCGCGGTCTACATGTCGGTGGCGGCCGTGTTCATCGCGCAGACCCTCGGTATTCCGCTCGACGTCGGAGCGCAGGCGACCATCGTCTTCACGGCGATGCTGGCGTCGATCGGGACCGCCGCGGTGCCGAGCGCCGGCATCGTGATGCTGGTCATCGTGCTCGAGGCGATCGGCGTGCCGAGCGCCGGCATCGCCCTGATCTTCGGCGTGGACCGGATCCTCGACATGTGCCGCACGGCGACGAACGTCACCGGCGACGCGGCGGTCGCGACGGTCGTGGCGGCGAGCGAAGGGCAGTTGAGCCCGACCGCCGCCAACGGCCTCGAGGGGCTGACCGGCGGCGCGCCGCCGGGGGCGGGATCGTGACGCCGACGCGCGCCGACGCCTGGGCGCTGCTCACCGAGTTCACCGCCGGCGAGAGTCTGCGGAAGCATGCTATCGCCGTCGAGGCCGCCGTCCGCGGTTACGCGCGCCTGTTCGGCGAGGACGAGGAGGCGTGGGGCATCGTCGGCCTGATCCACGACTTCGACTACGAGCGCTGGCCCGACGCGGCGGACCATCCGTTCCGCGGCAGCGAGATCCTGCGCGAGCGCGGCTGGCCCGAGTACATGATCCGCGCCGTCCTTTCGCACGCCGACTACAGCGGCGTCGCCCGCGAGTCGAAGCTGGAGCACACCCTGTTCGCCTGCGACGAGCTCGCCGGCTTCATCACCGCGGCGGCGCTCGTGCGGCCGACGAAGAGCGTCCTCGACCTCGAGGCGCGTTCCGTGAAGAAGCGGATGAAGGACAAGGCCTTCGCCCGCGCCGTCAGCCGCGACGACCTGCGCCTGGGCGCCGCGGAGCTCGGCTTGCCTCTCGACGAGCACATCACCAACGTCATCGGATTCATGCGCGCGGAGGCGGACGCGCTGGGGCTGCGGGGGAGTCTGTGACGCCCGCCGGCGGCCGGCCCGCAGAACCTGCGCAGTCGCCGTGCCGTATAGTCGTTCGACGTGGAATCGACGACGCCTGACCCGTTGACGAACGCGGAGGCGGTGGACGCCGCCGGCGACGACGCTTCGGCCGTGGCCACGACCGGCGACGTCCCGGCCGTGGAGCCGCCGCCGGATGCGCCGGCCGTGGCCCGGCTGGAGGCGGTCACCGTCACCTACGGCCGCCAGACGGCGCTGCAGTCCGTCGACGCGGTCTTCCTGCCGGGCGCGGTCGGGCTGCTCGGCCCGAACGGCGCCGGCAAGAGCACCCTGCTGAAGGCGCTGCTCGGTTTCGTCCGGCCGGACGGCGGCCGGATGCAGGTGCTCGGCATGGACGTGATCGATCGGCCGCTGGAGATCCGGGCGCGGCTCGGCTACATGCCCGAATCCGACGCGCACATCCCGGGCGTCAACGCGGTCACTTTCGTCGCCTACTGCGGGCGGCTCGCCGGCCTGCCGGCCCCCGACGCCATGCAGCGCGCGCACGCGGTGCTGCACTACGTGGGGCTCGGCGAGGCGCGCTATCGCGCGGTCGACACCTATTCGACCGGCATGAAGCAGCGCATCAAGCTGGCCCAGGCGCTCGTCCACGATCCCGACCTGCTGTTCCTCGACGAGCCGACCAACGGCATGGACCCGCGGGGACGCGACGAGATGCTGGCCCTCGTCCGCGACCTGGCCGGGCGCAAGGGGGTCAACGTGGTCCTGTCGTCGCACGTGCTGCCGGACGTCGAGGCGACGTGCGACCGCGTGGTCGTCCTGCACCGGGGGCGCGTCGTGGCCCAGGGGCCGATCGCCGAGCTCAAGGGAACCAGGCGCCGCGCCTTCGAGATCCGCGTGAAGGGCGGCGTCGCGAGGTTCGTCGCCGGGCTCCGCGACGCGGGCGTCGAGTGCCACGACACGGACGCAGACGTCATGCGCGTGCTGATCGCCGGGGATCGCGGGGCGCGGGACCTGTTCGCGCTGGCGGTGCGCCACGACGTGCAGGTGCGACACCTGCGTCCGAGCGTGCCGACCCTGGAGGACGTCTTCGCGAAGGCGATCGGCGAGTCCTGATGCCCATTCACGATCACGGCTACGCGCGCTACGCGGGAACCCGGACGCCGCCCGGCCGGGCCTGGGCCGTCATCGCCGGGACCGGGATCCGCGGCATGCTCTCGGCCCGCCTGTTCCTGCTCGTCCTGCTGTTCGCGTGGCTGCCGTTCTTCGTCCGCGCGGTGATGTTCTACCTGGCCGCCAACGTGTCGCAGGCGGACGTCATCGCGCCGTCGCCGGCTACCTTCCGTGACTTCTTCGACGAGCAGGGGTTCTTCGTCTTCGTCGTGGCGGTCTACACCGGCGCGGGGCTCGTCGCCAACGACCGGCGGGCGAACGCGCTGCAGATCTACCTGTCGAAGCCGCTGACCCGCGCCGAGTACGTCGCGGGCAAGCTGGCCGTGGTGATGGCGTTCGTGTCGCTGGTGACCTGGGTGCCGGCGTTGCTGCTGCTGGTGGTGCAGACCGTGGTCTCCGGCAGCCTCGCGTTCGTGCGGGAGCACGCGTTCCTGATTCCCGCCGTCACCCTCTTCGGGTTCCTGCAGGTGCTGCTCGCGTCGATCACGATGCTGGCGCTGTCGTCGCTCTCGACGAGTGCGCGCTACGTGGGCATGCTCTACGCCGGCGCGGTGATCTTCAGCGAAGCGGTGTTCCAGACGCTGCGCGGCGTCACCGGCGGCACCGGTCTGTCGTGGGTGTCGTTCGGCGCGAGTCTGGCCCAGGTCGGCGACGTCATCTTCCGCGTCGAGCCGCGCTACGACACGCCGTGGGGCGTCTCCCTGCTGGCCGTCGCGGCGATCGTCGCGCTGTCCGCCTGGGTGCTCGCCCGCCGGGTGCGCGGCGTGGAGATCGTCACGTGAGCCGGCCGGTCATCGCCGCCGACCGGGTTTCGAAGTGGTACGGGCAGGTGATCGGCCTCAACGACGTGACCGTCGCCATCCCGCCGGGCATCAGCGGGCTGCTCGGACCCAACGGCGCGGGCAAGTCGACCCTGCTGAAGCTCGTCACCGGCCAGCTTCGGCCGAGCCAGGGCGACCTGCGGGTGCTGGGCGAGCCCATCTGGGGCAATCCGGGGGCGTACCGGCGCATCGGCTACTGCCCGGATCACGACGGGTTCTACGAGCGGATGACCGGGCGGGACTGGCTGACCGCACTGCTCGGCCTGAGCGGGTTCGACGGCGACCGGGCCGCCGGGGCGGCGGAACGGGCGCTCGGCACGGTCGGTCTCGCCACCGCCGCCGACCGGAAGATCGGCGGCTACAGCAAGGGCATGCGGCAGCGGATCAAGCTGGCGCAGGCGATCGCGCACGAGCCGGAGCTGCTGGTGCTGGACGAGCCGCTCGGGGGGCTCGATCCGCTCGGACGCCGGCGCGTGATCGACGTGATCAAGGCGTGGGGCCGCGACGGCCGCAGCGTCGTCGTCTCCAGCCACGTCCTGCACGAGATCGAGCTGATGACGTCGAACATCCTGCTGCTGCACAACGGGCGCATCCTGGCCGAGGGGAACGTGCACCAGATTCGCGACCTGATCGACGAGCATCCGCACACCGTGCGCATCACCGCCGACGATCCCCGCCGGCTCGCGCGCCACCTGCTCGGCTACCCGCACGTCATCGCCATGAAGTTGCAGGACGGCGCCGTGGTCGCCCAGACGAACCGGCCGGATGCCTTCTACACGGCGCTGACGGCGCTGGCGGCCGGCGACGAGGCCGGCGCGGTCGGGGAGGTGACCTCGCCGGACGACAATCTGCAGGCCGTCTTCTCCTACCTCGTAGAGCGATGACCACCGATTCGCACGCCGCGCCCGCGTTCCCGACCGCCGCGTTGCGGGTCTTCGATCTCGGCGTGGGCCAGATGCTCTGGTCGCGGCGCACCGTCTTCATGGCGCTGATCGCGGGCGGGCCGGTGCTGATCGCGGTGCTGCTGCGCGCGCTGGCCGCGCTGCCGGTCTTCGACGGCGGCGCGGGCGAGATCGGCGGCCGGCCGGTGAGCCTGGACGGACCGGACATCTTCGGCCTCATGATCTGGACGTTCTACCTCCGCTTCACGGTGCCGGTCCTCGGCGTGTTCTACGGCACCGCGCTCATCGCGGACGAGGTCGAGGACCGGACCGTCACCTACCTGTTCACGCGTCCCGTGGCGCGCGGCGCGGTGCTGGCCGGCAAGTACCTGGCCTATCTGGTCTGCACGGCGGTGGTGGTCCTGCCTTCGGTGATGCTGGTCTACTTCCTCGTCGTGCCCCTGCCGGGAGGCAGCATCGGCCGCAACTTCCCGGCCCTGCTGGTCGATCTCGGCCTGATCGGCGCGGGGCTCGGCGTCTACGGCGCGGTCTTCGCCCTCGTCGGCGCCTGGTTCCGGCGCCCGCTCCTGACCGGGCTCGTCTTCGTCTTCGGGTGGGAGCCGGTGGTCGTGGTTCTGCCGGGGTACATGAAGCACCTGAGCGTGGCGTACTACCTGCAGGGGCTGGCGCCGCACGCCATGCCGCAGGGCGACGCGCTCAGCGTGATCCAGGCGCTGCTCACGTCGATCCAGACACCGCTGGCGACGTGGGCGAACCTGCTCGGGCTCGCCGTCATCTGGACCGCCGCGCTGGCCGCGGCGGTGCGGGTCGTCGAGCGGCGCGAGTACGTGCTCAGACAGTAGACGGCCGGCGTCGCGGCCCGGATCCCCGTGGCCGGACCGCGGGGATCGGCGCGCCCGGCGGAACTTTCGATGCGGCCGGACGGTATAATCCGTACGACATGTCCATGACGACGCGCACGCGGTACGTCCTGCTCGGCGGCGCCGGCGTGATGGCGGTCGGGCTCGCGGGCGGGCTGGCCGCCTGGATCGGCAGCAGCCTGCCGTCGCTGGTCCTGGCGCAGGAGCAGCCCGACGAGCTGCGCTACCTGCCGCCGGACGCGGCCGTGCTCTCGTTCGCCAACGTGCGCGAGGTGATGGACTCGGATCTCCGGCGGCGGCTGCGCGCGATCCTGCCCGAGCTGGACGGACAGCGCGAGTTCCAGGAACGGACCGGCATCGACATCGAGCGGGACATCGAGTACGTCGTCGGCGGCCTGGTGCCGGACGGCCCGGACGGCACGAGCGGCATTGCGATCCTCGCAGGACGCTTCGACGCGGAACGACTCGAAACGCTGGCCCTCGACCACGGCGGCGCGGCGTCCGACTATCGGGGGCGCCGGCTGATCACGATCGACGGCGAGTCGATGGCGATGGCGTTCCTGGAGGCGGGCGTGATCGCGATCGGGTCGGCGGCGCTCGTCAGGGATACGATCGATCTGCCTCCCGCCGGCGGCGGCGTCGACGCGGACGATTCGTTGATGGGCCTGCTGCGCCACGTCGACAGCGGGAGCACCGCATGGACCATCGGCCGGCTCGACGACGGCGACGGCGGCGAATGGCTGCCCGATCAGGTGGAATCGCAGGTCTCACAGGTCGCGGCGTTCGCGGTCGGCACCCGCATCAACGGCGGCGTGAGCGGGACGTTGACGGCGGAGGCCCGGGACGAGGAGACGGGGCGCAGCCTGCGGGATCTGCTGCAGGGCTTTCTCGCCCTCGCCCGCCTGCAGGTCGGTTCGCGTCCCGAGTTGCGCGGCCTGCTCGATTCGATTCGTCTGACCTCGGCCGGCACGAACGTGACGCTGGCATTCGATCTGCCCTCCGCCGCGGTGCTGGAGCTGTTGCCCGACCGGTCCGACGCGGATGTTGCAGGCGCCCCGTAGCCTGCCGCCCGCGGTTTCCGCACCGCCCGCCGCACCGTTTCTTCATGCATACGGCACGTCGCGCAGGGGCGCGCGCGGGGGCTTTGCTATGATCCGGTTTCCGCGTCCCCGGGGGGCGGACGCAGGCAGCGCATGACCTTCGAAACCATCGGTGTCGTCGGGTGCGGACTCATGGGCTCGGGCATCGCGCAGGTGTCGGCCCAGGCCGGCTACCGCACGATCGTGCGGGAGGTGGACGACGAGACCGCCGCCGCCGGGATCCGTCGGATAGAGTCGTTCCTCGCGGCCGGCGTCGAGCGGGGCAAGGTGTCGGCGGACGACCGGGAGCGGACCCTGTCCAATCTCGGCGGCACCAGCCGGCTCGACGATCTCGCGGACTGCGATCTGATCATCGAAGCGATCGTCGAGAACGTCGATGCGAAGCGCGAGGTGTTCGCGACGCTGGAGGGCGCGGTCGGGCCGGCCGCCGTCTTCGCGAGCAACACGTCGTCGCTGTGCATCACGGAGCTGGCCGCGGCGACCCGGCGGCCGGAGCGGTTCATCGGGCTCCATTTCTTCAGTCCGGTGCCGGTCATGAAGCTGGTCGAGGTCGTTCGGGGCCTCGCGACCAGCGACGAGACGTACGACAGCGTGTTCGCGTTCGGCCGGAGCGTCGGCAAGAATCCGGTGACGGCGCCGGACCGACCCGGGTTCATCGCCAACCGGCTCCTCATTCCGTACCTGCTCGACGCCGTCCGCGCCCACGAGGAGGGGGTCGGGACCATCGAGGACATCGACAGGACGATGTCGCTCGGCTGCGGCTACCCGATGGGCCCGTTCACGCTGCTCGACTTCGTCGGACTCGACACGGTCTGCTGCATCGCCGGCATCATGTACGACGAGTTCAAGGATCCGCGGTATGCGCCGCCGCCGCTGCTGAAGCGGATGGTGCTGGCCGGCCGGCACGGCCGCAAGACGGGACGAGGGTTCTACACGTACTGATGCCGCGGCCGATGGACGAGGAACGCGTCAGGGCGGCGGTCGAGACCCTGCTGGTCGAAGTGGGCGAGGACCCGACGCGGGAAGGTCTGGCCCGCACCCCGGCCCGCGTGGCCGAGGCGCTCCGGTTCCTGACCGGCGGCTACGGGCAGGACGTCGCCGCGGTGCTGAACAACGCGCTCTTCACGGTCGAGTGCAACGAGATGGTGATCGTCAGGGACATCGACTTCTACAGTCTGTGCGAGCATCACCTGCTGCCGTTCTTCGGCAAGTGCCACGTTGCGTACCTGCCGCGCGACCGGGTGGTGGGGCTCAGCAAGATTCCGCGTCTGCTGGACGTCTTCAGCCGGCGGCTCCAGATCCAGGAGCGGCTGACCAACCAGATCGCGGAGGTCATCTCGGACACGCTCGACCCGCTGGGCGTCGGCGTCGTCATCGAGGCGACGCACCTGTGCATGCTGATGCGCGGCGTGGAGAAGCAGAACGCGTTCGCGCTGACCAGCGCCATGCGCGGCGCGTTCCGCTCCGACGCCCGAACGCGGATGGAGTTCCTCGAGCTGCTCAAACTGCGCGGCGACATGCGCGCCGCTCTCGATCCGGCCCGCCTCGTGGCGGGAGCCGGGGAGGTGGTGCCGACATGAGAGGGCATCGCGTTCCGTGGTGGTCCCGGCCGGCGGCGGTCGTCCTGCTCGCCGCCGCGGTTCCGCCGGCGGCAGGAGGTCAGACGCGCCTGGTCGAGTCGGTCGAGGTGCGCTGCCCGTCCGTTCTCGGCATCGGCGTGGAAACGGATCTGGTCTTCTGCGACGTTCTCGCCCAGCAGGACCCGGCGCTGGGCATCATCGTCGTCCTGCCGCCGCGCCGCGGCGAGGCGACGCTCTCGTTCAACCTGCACAATCGGCACACCTACTCGGCGGACGACGTCCGGCGGAGCCGCGCCTACGCCCGGTATCTGGCCGAGGTGGCCGTGGCGTCGCCGGCCGGCGACGTGCTCGGCCGGCGCTACGTGCTGAACGAGTTCCGGACGGCGGACGACCTGTTCGACCGCGTCGCCGGCGGCGCCGGTCCGGAGGGCGTCAAGGCGATCGCGCCGACCGGTCTGGAGCGCGTCTCCGTGACGATTCCGGCCGACCTGGGCCGGGTGGTGATCGTCGGACAGACGCTGGAGGTGACCCTGTTCGACGGCGCCCTGGAGCGCATCTGGTCGCCCGGCAGGCCGGTGGCCGTCATCAGTGAAGTGCAACTCGAGTACGCATCCCGATAGAGACGAGCGCAAAGCATGACGTCGATTCACGATCTCATCATCGTCGGCGCGGGGCCGGCCGGTCTGGCCGCCGCGATCGCGGCCAGGCAGGCCGGTTTGGCCTTTCGTACGTTCGAAAAGGGCGTGCTGGTCAACTCGCTCTTCCATTTCCCACCCCAGATGGTCTTCTTCACGACGCCGGATCTGCTGGAGATCGGCGGGCTTCCGTTCGTCACGCCGCACGGGAAGCCGACGCGCGACGAGACGCTGCGGTACTACCGGCGCGTGGTCGACACCTACGATCTGGCCATCGACTTCGGCTGCGCGGTGACCGCGATCCGGCGCGGCGGAGACGACCTCTTCACGGTGCGGACGGCGCACGACGCGCGCGGCCCGGAGACGTGGCGCGCCCGGACGGTGGTCGTCGCCAGCGGCTGCTACGACCACCCCAACCAGCTCCGCGCTCCCGGCGAGGACCTGCCGCACGTGTCGCACTACTACACGGAGCCGCACGAGTTCTACCGCCGGCCGGTGGTCGTCGTCGGCGGCAAGAACTCCGCGGCCGAGGCGGCCCTCGACCTCTACCGCAGCGGAGCGCACGTCACCCTCGTGCACCGGCGGGCCGAGCTCGGGGCGTCCATCAAGTACTGGGTGAAGCCGGACATCGAGAACCGCATCGCGGAAGGCTCCATCGCGGCGCGCTTCGAGACCCGCGTCGTCGAGATCCGGCCGCGGGAGGTCGTCGTCGAGCGCGGCGGCGTGCGCGAGACGCTCCCGGCGGAAGGCGTCTTCCTGCTGACCGGCTACCTCGCCGACCTCGACTTCCTGCGCGGGGCCGGCATCCAGGTCGCCTCGAACAACGTGCCGCGGCACGACCCGGAGACGTTCGAGACCAACGTGCCCGGCCTCTTCCTGGCCGGCGCGGTGGTCGCCGGCGCCAACCGCGGCGAGGTGTTCATCGAGAACGGCCGGTTCCACGGCCGGGTCGTCGTCGAGCACATCGCGCGCCGTCTGGGCCGCGAGCCGGTCGGAGCGTAGCCGCACGCCGACCGCGTCTTCACACTCCCGTAGCGTCGCGGCTCCCCACGGACGCCTCGAGCGTGTCGACGATCCAGTACTCCGGGACGCCGTACTGCGCGAAAATGCGCATCTTTCGACCGCGATCAATCGTCGCGGTAGAGGGTGACAGGACTTCGACGGCGATGTCCGGCACGGCGCGCGTCTCGGCGTCCGGGTCGAGCAGATGGACTCGTTCGGCGCGGAAGAAGACGACGTCCGGCTGCACGACATCGTGCTCGTCGAACACGATGTCGAACGGCGCAATCACGGCGACCCCGCCCCGCGTCGCCGCAAAGTCCTCCAGGACTCTGCTGGTCGCCATGGCGGCGAACTGGTGGCGCATCCGCGGGGCCGGGACCACGACGAGCTCCCCTCCGTGAATCTCGTAGCGGCGCCCGTCGTCCGGCATCGACAGGAGGTCGGAGTACCCGACCTGCGGCTGCACGTCCGGCATGGGCGCCATCGTAGCACTTCGCTTGCGAGAGTCGTGCCGGCCGGCCGCACCCGCAATGACGGGGCGTTCGGCGCAGGCGGTGGTGGAGACTGCCGTCGGCGGTGACGGCGAGCGTGCACGAAACTGCCTCCCGGTCCTGCCGGGGGCGCCCATCTGGCAGAGCGGAGCTGCAGGGGACAGGAGCGAGCGTGCACGAAACTGCCTCCTGGTCCTGCCGGGGTCTGCGGACGGGGAGGCGTGGGCAGGCAGGCGCGAGAGCGCGTCACCCTACTGCACGCCCGCGCCGGAGAACGGTCTGCCGGGGGCCAGCAGGCGCATCTCCAGCAGGTCGACGAGCGCGGCGCCCCGCGCGCGGGGGCCGTTCTTCTCGAGGAGCGCCTGCTTCTCGATCGGCTCGAACTCCAGGTACTGGGCCAGGGCGTTGATCAGCTCGCCGTCCGCCATGCCGCGCGGAACGCACGGGGCTTTCCCGAGGGCGGCCAGCCGCTGGTCGAGCAGGTGCTCCACCCGCGCCCGGGCCCGGTGGATCCGCGGGCCGTCTTCGGCCGCGGTCGGGTCCGGCAACGGTTCGACGCCGGCGATGCGGTACGCGCGCGACCGATCCTCGTCCCGAACGCGAAAGCGCTGGACGCCGCGCAGCACGATGTCGTAGCGCCCGTCGGGAAGCGGCGCGGCGTGGGTGATCCGGCCCGCGCAGCCGATCGGGAAGATCGGGGGATTGGGCCCGGCGCGCCGCTGCCAGCCGTCGCGGAGCAGCACCATGCCGATCAGCCGTTCGCCGTCGATGGCGTCCGCCACCATCTCGCGGTAGCGCGGCTCGAAGACGTGCAGGGGCAGGAAGACGTGCGGAAAGAGCACGACGTTCGGGAGCGGGAAGATCGGGATCCGGTCGGGCAGGGTCGCGGTCGGCACTCTCAGTGCACCGTCTTCGTCTTCTTGTCCATGTAATCCATCAGGACGTAGCGGCCCAGGGCGTACGGCGTCGTGAAGTACGCCTTGCCCCGGCAGATGGCCGCCACGCGCCGCACGAAGCTCACCAGCTCGTAGTCGCGGGCCAGCATGAACGTGTTGATCAGGATGCCGGCGCGCCGGCAGTTGGCCACCTCGGCGAACGTCTCCCGGATGATCATCGGATCCAGCCCGAACGCGTTGCGGTAGATCCGCCCGTCGGGCTGCGTGAGGGCGGACGGCTTGCCGTCGGTGATCATCACGATCTGGCGCATGTCCTTGCGCTGGCGCTCGAGGAGGCGCCGCGCCAGGCGCAACCCCTCGCGGGTGTTGGTGTAGTAGGGCCCGACGCGCACGCGGGCGAGTTGCCTGAGCGGGATCTCCTCCGCCGAATCGTGGAAGAGCACGGCGTTCAGGGAGTCGCCGGGGTACTGGCTGCGGATCAGGTGGGACAGGGCCAGCGCCACCTGCTTGGCGGGCGTGAAGCGGTCCTCGCCGTACAGGATCATGCTGTGGCTGCAGTCGAGCATGAGCACCGTCGCGCACGAGCTCTGGTATTCGCCCTGCGCCACCATCAGGTCCTGGTACCGCACGTCGATGCCGCCGTCGTCCCGCGCCGGCGCGCGCCGCACCGCGTTGAGGATGGTGCCGGCGGCGTCGATGTTCAGCGTGTCGCCGAATTCGTAGGGTTTCGAGGCGCCGCCCGCCTCCACGCCGGTGGCGAGCTCGCGCGTGTCGTGCCGGCCGACGCTGCTGCGGCCGGTCGATCCGAGCAGGTCGCGCAACGCCCGGTACCCGAGAAAGTCGAGGCTCTTGTCGGTGACCTGGAAGCGCGCCGCGGCGGTCTCCGGTCCGCGGCCGGCGCCCGCGCCCGGCCGGGGCGCCTCGTCGGCGTCCAGCGAGACGTAGCCCTGCCCGGCCAGCTGCCGGATCAGCTCCTGGACCAGCTCCTCCAGCCGCGATTGCCCGCCGGCCTGATCCGCGTCGGCGGGATCCCCCAGCAGGCGCTGAACGGCTTCGTCCGAGAGCAGGCCGCCGTTGAGCAGCGCGTCGAGTATCGCGTCGTGCAGCGACTGCAGGCTCCGGTCGTCGTCCTGATCGAGGGGGTCGCCGTACGGACCGTACGCACCGTCGAAGCCGCTCGACAGGAGCAGCCGGGAGAGCTTCGAGACCAGCTCGTCGAGGTCGACGCCCTCGAGGTCCTCGCCGGTGTACCGCGTGTAGCGATAGCGCATCCGCCCGCGTCAGTTGTAGTACTTCTTCTTGTTGCCGCCGCCGCGCGGCAGCGGCTGCCGGGGGTCCAGGGCCGGTTCGGACGGCTGCGCGGGGGGCCGCGGCTTCTCGACCGCCTCGTAGCCGCCGCCGTCGCTGCGGCTGATCCTGCGCTGGGCGCAGAGCCCCTCGAGCACGAAATCGACGGCCGCGGCCACCTGCGACGGCGGGTCGCCGGCCGCGACGCCGGCGTGCGCGGCCAGCTCCGCCAGCCCGTGGATCTGCGCGGCGTCCGCGAGAAACGCGGCGGACGACGTGGTGTCGCTCTCCTGCAGCGTGCCGCCCATCTCGAACCACTCGACGACCTGGCCGGTGTCGACGCCGTCGAACCAGCCGCCGAAGACGGCGCCGACCGCGGCGCGGATCAGTTCGCGCGCGACCGCGTCGGCCCCGCGCAGCTCCCCTTCGTACTCCAGCTCGAACTTGCCGGTCATCGCCGGCAGCGCCGCGTAGACGTCGGTGACGCGGGCCGTCGGCGCTTCGCCGGCGGCCAGGGCGCGGCGTTCCGCGTTCGACACCACGTTCTCGAGGCAGGTGATCGGCATCCGCTGGCTGACTCCCGAGCGGCCGTCGACCCGCTTGTTGACCCGCGCCTGGAACGCGATCTCCTCGACCACCTCCCGCACGTAGAGGGGCACCGTGACGCCCGTCTCCGCGCCGCGCGCGACCCAGGCTTCCTGCTCCGTGATGGCGATGGCCTCGTGGCGCGTCCGCGGATAGTGCGTCCGGATCTCCGACCCGATGCGGTCCTTGAGGGGGGTGACGATCTTGCCCCGCGCCGTGTAGTCCTCCGGATTCGCGGTGAAGGTCATCGCGACGTCGAGCCGCAGGCGCACGGGGTAGCCCCGGATCTGGACGTCGCCTTCCTGCAGGACGTTGAACAGGCCCACCTGGATCTTGCCGGCGAGGTCGGGCAGCTCGTTGATCGCGAAGATGCAGCGGTTGGCGCGCGGCACCAGCCCGTAGTGGACGGTGAGCTCGTCCGACAGCCGGCGTCCCGCCGCGGCGGCCCTGATCGGGTCGATGTCGCCGATCATGTCGGCGATCGTGACGTCCGGGGTCGCGAGCTTCTCGACGTAGCGCAGCGACCGGTGCAGCCAGGCGACGGGCAGGTCGTCTCCTTCTTCCCGGACGCGGGCGCGGCACGCGGCGCAGATCGGCGCGAGCGGATCGTCGTTGACGTCGCACCCGGGCACGACCGGGAGCGCCTCGTCCAGCAGGTCCGTCAGCCCCCGGATCAGCCTCGTCTTCGCCTGCCCGCGCAGGCCGAGCAGGACGAAGTCGTGCTGCGACAGGATGGCGTTGACCACCTGCGGGATGACCGACTCGTCGTAGCCGACGATGCCCGGAAACAGCGGTTCGCCGCGCCGCAGCCGGGCCATGAGGTTGTCGCGCAGCTCCCGCTTTACGCCGCGGCGGGGGATCGCGCCGGCGTCGACGGCGCGGCGCAGGCTCCCCAGGGAGGTGGGCCGCATGAACGGATCTTACCGGAATCCCCGCGGGCCGCCCGCCGGGCCGGCCGTTGCCGTGCGGCCCCGCCGTCGCTACAATGCGGGTGGACCGGGATCGGTGGACCACGGAGCGGTGCGCCGTTTCCGTCCCCTGAGCACGCGGCCGCCTCGTGCAGCCGGACGATTGCAGATATCCCTGGAGAACGTCGCCATGAGCAGCCTTCCCAAGTATCCCGGCGAGCGGATCACCGCCAACGGCAACCAGCTCGTCTCGTACCACACCGAGGCGCGCATCGCCGACGCGGGCATCTTCTATCCGATCACGCCGTCGACCGAGGGGGGCGAGCTGTACCAGCAGTCCTTCGCGGAGGGGCGCCTGAACGTCTTCGGGCGCAACACGCTGGCCGTCGAGGCCGAGGGCGAGCATGCCGCGCAGGGCGGCGCCATCGCCTACTCGGTGTGCGGGCGCCGGGTGGTGAACTTCACGTCGGGGCAGGGCATCGTCTACGGCATCGAGCAGTACTACCACGCGCCGGGCAAGGCCTCGACGATGGTGGTCGAGGTGGTGGCGCGGGCGCTGACCAAGCACGCCCTCAACGTGCACTGCGGCCACGACGACGTCTACGGGGCCCTCGACGTCGGCTGGATCATCCTGTTCGGCAAGGACGCGCAGCAGGCGGCCGACCAGGCGCTGATTCTGCGGCGCGTCACCGAGCTCGCCCTGACCCCCGGCATGAACGTCCAGGACGGGTTCCTGACCTCGCACCTCGAGCGGACGTTCTACCGCCACGAGTCCGAGCTCATCCGCGAGTTCCTCGGCGCGCCGGAGGACGTCATCGAGTGTCCGACCGAGGCGCAGCGCACGCTCTTCGGGCCGACCCGCCGGCGCGTGCCGCGGATGATCGACCTGACCAACCCCGTGCTCCTCGGACCGGTGCAGAACCAGGAGCACTACATGCAGGGCGTGGCGGCCCGGCGCAACAACTTCGTCGAGCCGATCCTGACGTTCCTGGAAGAGGCCCACACCGAGTTCGGCCGCCTGACCGGCCGCTACTACGGGCTGGTGACGCAGTACAGGGCGGACGACGCCGACACCGTGTTCGTCTCCCTCGGCTCGGCCGCCGAAAACTGCGAGGCGGCGGTCGATTACCTGCGGCGGACGCGCGGCGCGAAGGTCGGCTCCATCCACCTGAACGTCTTCCGGCCGTTCCCGGAGCGGGCGCTGGTCGAGGCGCTGGCCGGCAAGAAGAACGCGATCATCATCGAGCGGACCGACGAGCCGCTGGCCGGCGACAACCCGATGGGGCGCGACACCCGCACGGCGCTGAACAAGGCGCTGAAGCTGAACGGGCATCCGGTGCAGGCCGGCTTCCCGGAGGTGACGCCCGACCGGATGCCGCGGCTGTTCAACGGCATCTACGGGCTCGGCTCGCGCGACTTCCGGCCCGAGCAGATCATCGGCGCCTACGAGTACGTCACGAGCGGGCGGGCGCGGACGGACGGCAGGACGGCGGCGGACGGCGAGTCGTTCATGGTGCTCGGCGTGCCTCATCCCTATGAGGTAAAGGCCGACGAGACCCCGTCGCTGCTGCCCGAGGGGGCCATCGCGGTCCGCTTCCACTCCATCGGCGGCTGGGGCGCGATCACCACCGGCAAGAACCTGGGCGCCATCATCGGCGACTTCAACGACTTCCTGTCGGAGCGCAGCACCGACGTCGACGAGTACGGCCGGCCGAAGGAGGTCATCCACGTCAGCGCCAATCCGAAGTACGGCTCCGAGAAGAAGGGGGCGCCGACCGCCTACTTCCTGGTCGTCGCCCCGGAGCGCATCCGCGTCAACTGCGACCTGCGCCACGTGGGCGTCGTGCTCTGCTGCGACCCGAAGGCGTTCACCCACTGCAACCCGCTCGAAGGCATCTCCGAGGGCGGCGCGCTGATCTGGGAGTCCGACGAGGAGCCGAAGGACGCCTGGGAGCGGCTGCCGCTCTGGGCGCGCTCGCAGATCATCGAGCACAGGATCCGCGTCTACACGCTGCCCGGCTTCGACATCGCCCGCAAGGCGACCAACCGGCCGGACCTGCAGCTCCGGATGCAGGGCAACGCGTTCCTCGGCGCCTTCTTCGCCGTCTCGCCGCTGCTCGAGGAGTTCGAGATCAGCCGCGAGCAGTTCGAGGAGGTCGTCCACAAGCAGTACAGGAAGAAGTTCGGCCGGCTCGGCGACGCCGTCGTGCAGTCGAACATGGAGGTCATGACCCAGGGCTTCAGCCGGGTCCGCGAGATCCCGATCGGCGAGATCCAGGCCGCCGACCGGTCGACGCTGCGCGGGCTCCCGATTCTGCCGCTGGCCGCGATGCCGACCAACGGCGGCGGCGAGGGCTGCGCGACCTGCCGCTCCCACGAGATTCCGGAAGGGCAGGAGGAGCGGACGCCGGTCACGCGGGTCGCGAGCTTCGACGACGAGTTCCGGTCCGACTACGGCTACGACCAGCCCGCGTCGCCGCTCGCCGCGATGGGGGTGATGGCGGCCGGCAGCGGCGACACCGCGTCGAAGTACGTGGCCCGGCGCGAGACCCCGCTCTTCATCGCCGAGAACTGCACGCAGTGCATGGAGTGCATCTCGGTCTGCCCGGACACGGCGCTGCCGAACTGTTCGCAGGACATCGACACGGTTCTGAAGACCGCGATCTCCAACTACGTCACCGACGAAGGCGAGCGGAGCCGGATGCTGGCCGCCGTGCCGGAGATGGAGGAGCGGACCCGTGCGGCGATGAACGCGGCGGTGAAGGCGAAGGAGACGATCCCGCTGCCGCAGATCATCCGCGACGTGACGAACGGTCTCAACGGCTTCTCGGAGGCCGCCAAGAACGAGTTCTTCGACGTCATCTACAAGCAGCCGCTCGCCTACAACAAGGTGAACGCCATCTTCAAGTCGGCCGAGCGCAAGAACCCGGGCAGCGGCGGGGTCTTCTCGATCTTCGTCTCCGACCTCTGCAAGGGCTGCGCCGCCTGCGTCACCGCCTGCGGCGACCACGAGGCGCTGAAGATGGTGCAGGAGACCGAGCAGGTCAACGCCGATCACGAGACCGGCACCGCGTTCCTCGACCTGCTGCCCGACACCTCGCAGAAGTTCCTCGGCCTCTACAACAACGAGAACCCGTCCGACTCGAAGACCGCCACGCTGCGCAACCTGATGATGGTGCGCCGCAACTACGACGCGCTGGTCTCGGGCGACGGCGCCTGCGCCGGCTGCGGCGAGAAGAGTGTCCTGCGCGCCATCGCGGGGGTCACCGAGGCGTACCTGCGGCCGATCTTCCACGAGAAGGCGGAGCGGCTCCGCCGGGTGGCCGACGCGCTGGAGGCCGGGGGCCCCGCCCGCCTGGAGGCGCTGGCCGCGCGCGACCCCGCGGAGTACGAGCTGTTCGTCCGCACCGTGGCCCACGTCCTGATGGGGCTCGGCGGCGACACCGACGACGACACGACGGCCCGGCTCGAGGCGCGCGGCCCCATCCCGAACGACGAGGTCGTCGGCGCCATCACCGCCGTCATGCGGCAGGAGGCGTTCAACCACCAGGAGCTGCAGGCGCTCGACGGCCGGCTGCCGAACGGCCAGTCGGTGATGGCGATGGCCGCGCACACCGGCTGCAACACGGTCTACGGCTCGACGCCGCCGAACAACCCGCATCCGTACCCCTGGATGAACTCGCTGTTCCAGGACGGCTCGACCATCGGCTGGCTGATCGGCGAGAGCTTCATCACGGACCACGGGCGCCGGTCCGTCATTCCGGAGCGGCTCGCGACCTGGCTCCTCGAACGGGACGACGACGTCATCGACCAGCAGCGCTACTACGAGTTCACCCACTTCTCCGACAACCTGATGACCGACGCGGAGATCAACGAGATGCCGCGGGTCTGGATCGTCGGCGGCGACGGCGGGATGGGGGACATCGGCTACCAGAACGTCTCGAAGATGATTCTGCAGAACCGGCCGAACGTGAAGGCGCTGATGCTCGACACGCAGGTCTACTCGAACACCGGCGGCCAGAACTCCGACTCGACCCCGATGCTCGGCGGCGGCGACATGAACTCGTTCGGCGCGGCCAGCCAGGGCAAGTGCGTCGAGAAGAAGACGGTCGCCGAGACGTTCCTCGCCGGCCACGGCTCGCCCTTCGTCGCCCAGGTCTCCATCGCCAACGCCCCCAAGCTGTTCCGCGCCATCCTCGACGCGCTCGACTACCGGGGCACGGCGTTCCTGCAGTGCTTCACCACCTGCCAGCCGGAGCACGGGGTCGGCGACGACATGGCCCTCGACCAGGCGCAGCGGGTGCGCGACTCGCGCGGCGCGCCGGAGTTCGTCTTCAACCCCCGGATGGGCGAGACCTACGAGGAGGCGCTCGACCTGAAGGGCAACCCCAACATGCAGGGGGACTGGTACAAGACGAAGTTCAAGGCGACCGGCGAGCGGTACCGCTACACGGTGGCCCACTGGTGCGCGACCGAGGCGCGCTTCCGCAACCACCTGAAGAAGATCCGGGAGGAGGAGGCCGCCAACCTCATCCCGCTGGAGAACATGCTGGCGCGGCTGACCCAGAACGACGTCGTGTACCGGCGCCACCTCGACCCGGAGCACCGCGCCTGGGTGCCCGACTTCGGCGTCTACATCAAGACGCTGCCGGCCAAGGGCAACAAGCCGATCCCGATGAAGATCTCGCGCCAGCTCGTCCTCTTCTGCGTCGAGCGCCGCAAGGCGTGGCGCCTGCTGCAGAGCAAGGTCGGCATCCAGAACACCGAGTACGCCGCGCAGCGCGCCGTCCTCGCCGACGTCGACGCCGGGATCATCGCCAAGGAAGATCTGTTCGCCCGCGCCGAGGAGCTTCTGGAGGAGCGCGTGCTCGGGCCGGCGGCGGCGAAGACGGCGTAGAGTCCGAGCTGGGGATGGACCGCGGCGGGCCGGTTCGAGTCTCCTTCTTCGGCGGATTGACGTTGCGCCGCGTGGCGGACCCCGAGACGCTGGCGGCGCCCGCCGTCACGATCGCGTCGCTCGTGGATCTGGCCGCGACGAAGGGCGAAGTGGTGCAGGCGCGGGCCGCCGCGAAGGACTACCTGGACATCGATGCGCTGATTGATCGGGCCGGCGTTTCCTTTAGCGATGCACTCGGCGCCGCGGTCGCCGTGTTCGGCTCCACGTTCAATCCCTTGTTGATAGTGAAGGCGCTGAGCTTTTTGGCGACGGCGACCTGGCCACGCTGCCCCGCGCCGTGTGTCGGCGCTTGCTCGATGCGGCGTCCGCCGTCGATCTCGGGCGCCTGCCGCACTTCGTGCCCATTTCACCGACGATCAACTGCGCCACGCGCTCCGCGCGGGTCTGCCGGGCATCATTCGATGCGCGGTCCTGGGCATACTGGCACGCCGTGCTCGACGTCCGGCCGGTGCCGCCCCTGCCGACGAGGCGCTGCCCTGGATGAGCCGTTGAGGACTGCGCCGGGGCGTCATGCTGAAGCCGGGCGCGGTGGCCCGTCTACCTGGTAGAATCCCGGATTCGGCTTCCCATATGGCCTACCGCAGCACGCTCGAAGCCCGGCTCGCCCGCAAGGCGACCCGTGCGATCAAGACCTTCGACCTGGTCGAAGAGGGCGACCGCGTCATGGTCGGCCTGTCCGGCGGCAAGGACAGTTGGGCGCTGATGCACCTGCTCGACGTGCTCCGGCGGCGGGCGCCGGTCGACTTCTCGCTGGTGGCCGTCAACGTCGACTCCGGCTACGCCGCGTACAAGCACGACGTCATCGCGCGCACCTGCGAAGCGCGCGGCTGGGAGTACCGCATCGAACACACGTCGATCGGCGACGTCATGGACGATGTGCTCGACGCCGACGCGACGCCCTGCTCGCTCTGCGCGCGGCTGCGCCGCGGCGTGCTGTACCGCATCGCGGGCGAGGTGGGCGCGACGAAGATCGCACTCGGACATCACGCCGACGACTTCATCGAGACGCTGTTTCTGAACCTGCTCTTCGCCGGGTCGCTGAAGGCGATGCCGGCGCGGCTGGTCTCCGACGACGGCCGGCACGTGGTCATCCGGCCGCTGGTCTACGTGACGGAGGACGAGGCGCGCGCCTACACGCGCGAGTGCAGCCTGGCGGTGATCGGCTGCTGCTGTCCGGTCTGCGGCGACCTCAGCCTGAAGCGGCAGCGGGTCAAGCGCTGGCTGCTGGACCTCGAACGCGAGCACCCCGGCGTGAAGAGCTCCGTGCTGAAGGCGCTCGGCAACGTCGCGCCGCGGCATCTGCTGGACACGCGTCTGAATCCCCCCGGCGAACTGCGCGCCGCGGGGTACGTCCCGGCCGACCTTCCAGCGCCTGTTCCAGACGGCGCGACCGCGTCGTGACTCCCGGCGCCCCGGCGCGCCGGGAGCTGCGCCGCAGAACGGTGCAGACTGCTGGTGAGGTTGGTCGGGCGGCAAGCGGAGCCGCAGGCGACGATTGACGGGTGAGCTTCGTGATGCGGGCGGTGGTGCAGCGCGTCCGGCGCGCCTCGGTAACCGTCGACCGGCGCGTCGCCGGCGCCATCGGTCACGGTCTCCTGGTGCTGCTCGGCGTCGGCCGCGACGACACGGACGACGACGTGGCCTACGTGGCGGGGAAGATCAGGGACCTGCGCCTGTTCGCCGATACGGCGGGCAGGATGAATCTCTCCGTGGCCGAGGTCGGCGGCGCCGTGCTCGTCGTCTCGCAGTTCACGCTCCTCGGCGATTGTCGCCGCGGGCGGCGGCCGTCGTACACCGCGGCGGCGGTTCCCGAGCAGGCCCGCGCCCTGTATGAGGCGGTCGTCGAGCGGCTCCGTCGGGACGGCGTGCCCGTCGAGACGGGCGAGTTCCGGGCGATGATGGACGTGGATCTGGTCAACGACGGACCGGTCACCGTGCTCCTCGACAGCAGCCGCGCCTTCTGAGTCGCCTGTCCAGCGCGAGAACGGGGCCACGATACGGCTAACGACGTGGCCGCGCCTTCCGAGTCACGCGTCCGGCGCGAGAACGGGTGCGTGAGCGAGCGGTGCAGCGATGTCGGATCCCGGATACCGCACGCGCGAGACGCGGCGTTCTTCGCGGGGCGCCCTGTTGCGGCTGGCCCTGGCCGGCGAGGCGCTGCTCGTCCTGGTGGCCCTGGCCTGGACGCGGTATAGGGACCTGCCCCTCGCCATGGGGACCGGTTCGGTGTTCCGCGACACCGCCGCCGGCGTGCTGGCCGCCGCCGCGTTCGCCGTCGTCAACCACTGGCTGCTGTGCCGCGCGCCGCCCTTCCGCGCGGTGCGCGCCATCCGCCGCGTATACCGCGACCTGCTGAAGCCGTCGTTCGCCGGCGTCGGCGTGCGCGAGGTCGTCGTCATCGCGGTCGCCGCCGGTGTCGGGGAGGAACTGCTGTTCCGCGGCGCACTGCAGCCGGAGATCGGGCTGATTCCCGCGAGCCTCGTCTTCGGTGCGCTGCACACCGGCGGGCGCGGCACCCTCGCCTTCGGTTGCTGGGTCGCGCTGATGGGCGCGGCGCTGGGGTGGCTGGCGGCGGCGACCGGCGGGCTGCTCGCGCCGATCGTGGCGCACGCGCTCTACGACGCGGCGGCGCTCGTCTACATCCGCCGGGGACGTGACTGCGCGGCGGTCGCGGCGGTCGCGGGACCTGCCGGCAGGCTGGAAGGCTAGAATCAGGGATGCGTTTTCGACTGGCCCTGCTCCCTCTCTGCGTCCTGATCGGGCCGGCGTCGGCCGCTGCGCAGCAACGGCCGCTCGTGACCGAGGATCCCGAGTCCGTCGGCGCCGGCATCGTGCTGATGGAGGCGGGATTCGACTACCGGCGCGATCAGCATTTCCCGGTGTCGGGCCTCACCGGCCACCTGCGGAGCCTCCCCCGGTTCGGCGTCAGCATCGGTGTGAGCTCGATCGCCGAGGTGCAGATCGACAACGTGTCGTACGACACCCTGCGCATCGGCCGCCGGGTGGACGCGCCGCTGTCCCATCTGTTGCGCCTCGGCGGCGACACCACGTCGAGCTGGTCCGATACGGTGGTGGGCGCCAAGACACGCCTCCTGTCCGAGGGCGCGGCGCGCCCGGGCATCGCCCTCCGGTTCGCGACCAAGCTGCCCAACGCCGGGAACGAGGAGGGGATCGGGCTCGACACGATGGACTTCTACAACTCGTTGCTGATCGGCAAGACGGTCCGGTCGTTGCGGGTGGTCGGCAACGTCGGGCTGGGCATCCTGAGCGATCCCACCCGCGGGGATCGCCAGAACGACGTCCTGACGTACGGGGTCTCGTTCGCCCGGGCGTTCGCGGAAGGCGCGGAGATCGTCGGCGAGGTGAACGGCCGCGCCAATACGCGGCGCGGCGCGGCGCCGCCGGGAACCGACAATTCCGGTTACGTCCGTTTCGGCGCGCGCCTGACGCGCGGCCTGGTCAGAGTGGACGCCGCCCTCGTGGCGGGGCTGACGCCGTTGGACGCGGGAATCGGCGTGACGACCGGGCTGACGTGGGTGTTCCGCGCGTTGGAGATACCGTGAGCGGCAGGTCGCGCGGCGCGACGGTCGGATTCGTGAAGGCGCACGCCTACGGTAACGACTTCCTCTTCGTCGAGCAGCAAGAGGTCGACGGAGCGCCGCTCGAGGACTTCGCGCGGGCCATCTGCCGGCGGCAGCACGGGATCGGGGCGGACGGGCTGATCGTTTACCGGCGGACCCCGGCGGGCGCGGCGATGCGGCTCTTCAACGCCGACGGCAGTGCCGCGGAGGTGTCCGGCAACGGCGTGCGCTGCCTGGGGGCGCTGCTGGTGGAGACCGCCGCCGGAGCGGATCTCCGCGCGGCGGCGCGCCCCGTGGAGATCGAGACGGCGGGCGGTCCGAAGACCCTGACGCTGCTGGACGCGGAGCATCCCCGCTATACCTTCCGCGCCGGGATGGGGCAGCCCCACGGGTTGCACGAGGAAGAGCTGTCGGCCGGCGGGGAGCGGGTGCGGGTCGTCGTGCTGTCCGTCGGCAACCCGCAGTGCGTCGTCCTGTCGCCGACGATGGAAGAGGGCGGACGCCGGTTCCGGCGTCTCGGGCGCCTCCTGGCGACGCACGAACGGTTTCCGCAGGGCGCCAACGTGGAGTTCGCGACGGTGGAACGTCCCGATCGGATTCGAATCCTGATCTGGGAGCGAGGTGTGGGACCGACCCTGGCCTCGGGAACGGGGGCGTGCGCGGCGGCGGTTGCCGCGGCCCGCTTCGGCGGTGCGGCACGGCGCGTGGAGGTCGTCTCGCCGGGCGGCGCGCAACGCGTCGACTGGACCGGGGACGAGATCCGGCTCACCGGGTGGGCCGACATCGTCGCGCGCGGCCACTGGGTCCGGCCTTCTCCAGCGCCGTGAGCGGATGCGCGGCGCCTCCCGATCGGTGGTTGCGCCGGTTGGGCCGGCTCGGTGGCGGCGGTGTAGTACGATGACTGCGAATGCGGCACGCGGATTGAATGTAAGTACCGCGTGAGCGTAAGACAACTGGCTCTGCACGATCGCCCGCGCGAGAAGCTGAGGCGTCTGGGCCCGGCGGGGCTCGGAGACAACGAGTTGCTCGCCGCGGTCCTCGGTCACGGATCTCAGAACGAGAGTGCGCTCGACATCGCGAATCGGGTGCTTTTCCACGCCGGCGGGGTACACGGGTTGACACGCGCGCTCGATGGGCATCTACGCGGCGTACCCGGTGTCGGGCCGGCGATGTCCGCCCGGATCATGGCGGCGATCGAGCTGGGACGGCGCACTCTCGCGTTGCCGGACGAGCGGACCCGGCTGGGCGGGCCGCGGGACATGGCGCGCTACCTGCTGCCGCGCTACGGGGCGCGGTCGGTGGAGCAGTTCGGCGTGGTGCAGCTCGACGCGCGTCACCGCGTGTTGCTCACCGCGTTGCTGTCCGTGGGCACGCTGGATGAGACGCTGGCGCATCCGCGGGAGGTGTTCCGGATGGCGACCGTGGGCGGCGCGGCGGCGATCGTCGTATTTCACAACCATCCGTCGGGGGATCCCACGCCGAGCGAGGACGACGTGGCCCTGACGGCGCGCCTCGTGGAAGCCGGCGCCATCATGGGCATCGACGTGCTTGACCACATGGTGCTGGCGGATGCCTGCTACTACAGTTTCAAGGAGCACGGCCGCCTGTAGCGGGACGGCGGCGGTCGGCCTGCCGCCGGTGATCGTGGAGACGAGCGGCGCCTGGAGCGATGTCCAGAATCCTGTACCTCGACTGCTTCTCGGGAGCGTCCGGCGACATGATCGCCGGCGCCCTGCTCGATGCCGGCGTGCCGTTCGACGTGCTGGCGCGGGTCGTCGACTCGCTCGGCCTGGACGGCGTGGGCGTCAGTAGCGACCATGTCGACCGGAGCGGGATCGGGGCGGCGAAGTTTCGGGTGACCGTCGGCGGGGAGGCGGCCGACGCCGCCGCCACGGGTGGTCCTGCGCGCACGCACGATCATCCGCACACGCACGAACCCGGCCACGCGCACGAAGACGGCCACACGCACGCGCATGGCCGGGACCAGGCCCACGCCGCCGGCGGCGCTCGTGCCCACCACCACGACGGCGGGCATGGCCGCCACCACCATCACCGCGGCCTGACGGAGATCAACGAGATCGTCGGTCGTTCCTCCCTGTCGGCGACGGGCAAGGCCCGCGCGTCGCGGCTCTTCCGCCGGCTGGCCGAAGTGGAGGCGGGCATCCACCGGGTCCCGGTGGAGACGGTGCACCTGCACGAGGTGGGAGCGGTCGACTCCATCGTGGACGTCGTCGCGGCGGTCTGCGCGCTGGAATTGCTGGCCCCCGACCGGGTGGTCGCGTCGCCTCTCAACGTCGGCTCGGGAACCGTCGAGTGCGCGCACGGCGTGCTGCCGGTGCCGGCGCCGGCGACGGCGGAGCTTCTGGTGGGGGTCCCCACGTACGCGCAGGGACCCCCGGCGGAGCTGGTCACGCCGACCGGCGCGCTCATCGTGACGGAGTACGCCGGCGCCTACGGGCCGCCGCCGCCGATGCGGGTCGAGCGGATCGGCTACGGCGCCGGCGACCGGAATCCGGCGGGGCGTCCCAACGTGCTGCGCGCGCTGGTGGGGGCAGGAACCGGGGCGGGCGCATGCGAGCGGGTGGTCGTCCTCGAGTGCCAGATCGACGACATGAACCCGCAGCTCTACGGACCGCTGATGGACCGGCTGGCCGCCGCCGGAGCGCTCGACGTCTTCCATGCGCCGATCCAGATGAAGAAGAACCGGCCCGGCACCCTGGTCACGGTGGTCGCGCCGCCGGGCCGGCGGGAGGCGCTGTCGGACGTCCTGTTCCGCGAGTCGACCACCATCGGCCTGCGGGTGACCGAGACGGAGCGCGAGCGGCTCGACCGGGAGGCGGTCGCCGTCGAGACGCCGATCGGCGCCGTCCGCGTCAAGGTGGCCCGCCGCGGCGGCGCCATTCGCAACGCGGCGCCGGAGTTCGAGGACTGCGCGCGGCTGGCGGCGGAACGCGGGCTATCGATAAAGGAAGTGCAGGCCATCGCCGTCAAGGCATGGCTCGACCGGAATACGGAAACGATCCCCTGACCCGATGTCGAAGTTCTATCTCACCACGGCGATCGACTACGTCAACAGCCGGCCGCACCTGGGGACCGCCTACGAGAAGATCGCAGCGGACGTCATCGCCCGCTACAAGCGGCTCCGCGGCGTCGAGACCCGCTTCCTGATGGGCAACGACGAGCACTCGCAGAACGTCTTCCAGCGCGCGCGCGAGCTCGGGGTCGAGCCGCTCGCCTTCTGCGACGACATGGAGACGGCGTTCCGCGACGTCTGGGCGCGGCTCGACGTCTCGTTCGACGACTTCATCCGCACGACGGAAGCGCGCCACCGGACCAGCGTGACGACCCTGGCGTCGCGCATGTCCGACGCCGGCGACGTCTACGACGGTTACTACGAGGGGTGGTACTGCGTCTCGTGCGAGGCGTTCAAGCCGGAGAAGGACCTCGAGGACGGCAACTGTCCCGTGCACCGCAAGCCGCCGCAGTGGATCAGGGAGAAGAACCACTTCTTCCGGCTGTCGAAGTACCGGCAGCGCCTGCTCGATCATTACGCGGCCCACCCGGAGTTCCTGGAGCCGGAGATTCGCCGCAACGAGATGCTCCGGCTGCTCGAGGCGGGCCTCGACGACATCTCGATGAGCCGGACCGGCCAGGCCTGGGGCATTCCGGTGCCGTGGGATCCCGGCAGCGTGATCTACGTCTGGGTCGACGCGCTCATCAACTACGTCTCGGGGGTCGGGTACGGCACCGACGAGGCGCTGTTCGGCACCTGGTGGCCGGCGGACCTGCACGTCATCGGGAAGGACATCACCCGCTTCCATTGCATCTACTGGCCGGCGATGCTGATGAGTGCGGGGCTGCCGCTGCCGCGCCGGGTCTTCGGCCACGGCTGGGTGCACTGGCAGGGCCAGAAGATGAGCAAGTCGCTGGGGACGGTGGTCGATCCGCTGGACGCGGCGGACCGCCTGGGGCCGGATCCGTTGCGGCTGTACCTGACGAAGGAGATCGCCTTCGGCCAGGACGGCGACTTCACGTGGGACCGGTTCGAGGAGCGCTACAACGTCGATCTCGCAAACAACTTCGGGAACCTCGTCTCGCGGCTGGCGTCGATGGCCCACCGCTACCGCCGGGGGCGGCTGGTGGCCCCGCCGAGTGCGCCCGGTCCGCTGGCCGAGGCGGCGAGCCGGGCCGTGGCCGCCTACCGGGAGGCGATGGACGTCTTTGCGCTCCATGGCGGCGTGGCGGCGGCGTTCCAGCTCGTCGATGCAGCCAACGAGTATATCGCGGCCGTCGAACCCTGGGTGACGGCGCGGGATCCGGCGCGGGCGGCGGAGCTTGACCGGCAGCTCTACGACGTGAGCGAAGCGGTGCGGCTGGCCGCGCTGCTGCTGACGCCGGTGATGCCGCGTTCGTGCCGGAAGGTGCTGGCGCGTGTCGGAACGCCCGGCGCGGTGTCGGACCGGAATCTCGACCGCGACGCGGTCTGGACGACGCCGCCGGGCGCCGAGCGGCGGATCGTCAAGGGCGATGCGCTGTGGCCGCGCCTCGATCCCGACCGGGCCGCCGCGAATGTCGCCACCGGTGGGCAACGGAAGGAGCAGCGGACGATGAAGGACAGTGAACGCCGGGACGGAGACGATAGGGCGCCGGCCCCGGCGGCCGTTTCCGGAACCGTGAAGGGCGCCGGCGCGGCGGCGACCGGCGCCGGGACGAGCGCGGGGGCGACTGTGGCGAGCTCGGCGGCCGACACCGGCGCGGGCTCGGCGGGAGCCGACACCGGCAGCAGCGCGGAAACGGCGGCGCCCGCAGCGCCCGCGACGCCGCGGATTTCCATGGACGAGTTCGCGAAGGTCGAGCTGCGCGTCGGGCGCGTCGTGACCGCAGAGGCGGTGCGGAAATCGAAGAAGCTCGTGCGGCTGGAGATCGACGACGGCGGCGGCGTGCGGCAGGTCGTGGCCGGCATCGCGAGGGCCTACGAGCCGGAGAGCCTCGCAGGACGGCACGTCGTCTTCGTGGCCAACCTGCAGCCGGCGAAGCTGATGGGCATCGAGTCGAACGGCATGGTCCTCGCGGCCCTCGACGCGGGCGGGCAGCCGGTGCTGCTGACCCCGGACGATCCGGAACGGGCCCCGGCGGGATCCGCGATCCGATGATCGATTCCCATTGCCACTTGGCCGACGAGCTCTTCGCCGCGGATCTCGACGCGGTGGTCCGGCGCGCCCGCGCCGCCGGCGTCGACGGCGCCCTGTGCATCCTCGACGCGCTGAACGACGACGAGGCGCGCCGCGCCGACCGCGTGGCCGAGGTCTGGCCGGATGCCGCCTTCGCGATCGGCGTTCATCCGCACCAGGCCGGTGCGGTCGATGGACTGGCCGGCGGCCTCGACGGCGTCGCGCCGCTCGTGCGCCGGACGGTGGATGCGCGGGCGGGGGCGTGCGCGATCGGCGAGATCGGACTCGACTACCACTACGACTTCGCCCCGCGCCACACCCAGATCGAGGTCTTTCGCCGGCAGATCGCGCTCGCGCGCGAGTTGCGCCGGCCGGTCGTGATCCACACGCGGGAGGCGGACGACGACACCGTGGACGCGATTCGCGCGGAGGGGGGCGGTGACGTGGCGGGGGGTGTTCCACTGCTTCACCGGCGACGCCGCGTTCGCGCGCCGGGCGCTCGACCTCGGCTTTCACGTGTCGTTCTCGGGCATCGTCACGTTCCGCAACGCCGCGGCGATTCGCGAGGCGGCCGCGATGGTTCCCGCGGATCGACTGCTGGTGGAAACGGACGCGCCGTATCTGTCGCCCGTCCCGTACCGCGGCCGGCGCAACGAGCCGGCGCGCGTGTCGCAGGTGATCGACACCCTTGCCGAAGTGCGCGGCGTGGGCCGCGACGAGACCGTCGAGGGGACGCGACGGTCGTACTACCGGCTGTTCGGCGCCGTGCCACATCGGAGACGGTCATGAGCGACGCGCTGGACCGTGACCCTCGCGGGTCCTGACTGCCCCGGAGACGTCGTCGGCGCGCCCCGGACCCGACGCGACTCCCGGCGTGCCCGACGGAGTGGGCGCGGTTGCCACGGTTCCTCCGGTGCGTCGGGGTTCCGGTCGGTTCGTCAGCGGGCGCCGCGTTGACGCGTGCCGCGCAGGTGTGGTCTGATTCTCGTCGCGTGAGTCCAGGAATCAAGTCGCCGGCGCCGACCGACCTCACTCAGATTTTCGAGCCGATCGGAGCCGACCTCGACGCGGTCGAGAACGCCTACGCCACCTACGTCCGCTCCCGGGTCGATGCGGACGCCGCGTTGACGGAGGCCGCCGTGCGCGCGGGTGCGGCGCCAGGGGCGGCGCACGTCGTGGACGAGGTCATTCCCCGGATGGCCCGCTACATCCAGGCGAGCGGCGGCAAGCGCGTTCGGCCGGCGCTGTTGCTGCTGGCCGCGCGTCTGACGGGCTACGCCGGCGAGCGCGCCGTCGTCTACGCCTCGGCGGTGGAGTTCGTGCACACCGCGACGCTCGTCCACGACGACATCATCGACGATTCCGACCTGCGGCGCGGCCGTCTGGCGGCGCATTCGCGGTGGGGCAACGACAAGACCGTCCTGCTCGGCGACTATCTGTACATCAGCTCGATGAAGATGGCGCTGATGTACGACGACGCGATCCCGATCGTCCGGATCCTGTGCGACGTCACGCGGCGGATGATCGAGGGCGAGCTGTATCAGTTGACCATGGCGGGCAACGTCGACGTTTCCGAAGACGAGTATTTCGAGATCATCCGGCGCAAGACGGCCTACCTGTTCGGCGGCGCGGCCGAGATCGGCAGCATGCTCGGCACGTCGGACGACACGCAGCGCGCGGCGCTCCGGGAGTACGGCTTCAACCTCGGGGTGGCGTTCCAGCTCGTCGACGACCTGCTCGACTTCACCGCGGACCAGGCGGCGCTCGGCAAGCCGATCGGCCAGGATCTGCGCGAAGGCAAGGTCACGCTGGCCGCGATTCACCTGCTCCGCCGGGAGGGCGCCGGCGGTCGCGCGCGGGAGATCGTCCGCGCCGCGGTGGAAACCGGCGAGATCGGCATGAGCGACTGGCGCGAGCTGTCGTCCCTCCTGCGCGAGCGTCGCGCGACCGGGTACGCCTACGACAGGGCCGTCGAGCACGCGACGGCGGCCCGGGACTGCCTGGCCGGGTTTCCCCCTTCCATCGAGCGCGATGCGCTGCTCGCCCTGCCGGACTACGTGCTGGCCCGCGACCGCTGATCGCGACCGGGCTTCTAGCCCGACCGTGAACGAAAGGTCTGCGCGTGGCGTCGATGCCTGCCGGTTCCGGGTCTGACCTGGCGCTCGACGAGGCGCGGACGCGCGCCGCCCGCCTGCGTCGCGACCTCCGGCGCCACGAGCACCTGTATTACGTTCTCGAGCGGCCGGAGATCAGCGACGCCGAGTTCGACGCGCTGATGCGCGATCTGCAGCAGCTCGAAGCGCGGCATCCGGTCCTGATCACGCCCGATTCGCCGTCGCAACGGGTCGGCGGCGCGCCGCGCGAGGGCATCGAGAAGGCGCCCCATTCGTCGGCGATGCTCAGTCTCGACAATGCGTTCGACGACGGGGAACTGGCGGATTTCGACCGCCGCGCGCGGGAGCTGGCCCGCGCGGACGTGCTGGACTACGTGGGCGAGCTGAAGCTCGACGGCGTTTCCATGGCGGCGCGTTTCGCACCGAGCCGCGAAGCAGGCGAGAGCGGCGGCTTCCGGCCGGCGGACGAGCTCGACGACCAGGGCGGCGGCAGCCACCTGGTGCTGGCGCTGACGCGGGGCGACGGCGTCGACGGGGAGGTGGTCACCCCGAACGCCCGCACCCTCCGCTCGTTGCCGCTGTCGATTCCGGCCCCGGTGCGCGTCGCGCATCGCGTGCCGGCCGAGTTCGAGGTGCGCGGCGAAGTCGTGATGCCGACCGGGGCGTTCGCGAACCTCAATGCGCGGCAGCGAGCCGACGGCAAGCCCCTGTTCGCGAATCCCCGCAACGCGGCGGCGGGAGCCCTGCGGATGCTGGATGCGGCGGTCACCGCCTCCCGCCGCCTCGACTTCCACCCGTACCTGCTCCTGGCCGCCGGCCAGCCGGTCTTCGCCACCCACTGGGAAGCGCTGGATGCCCTGGCAGCCCTCGGCTTCAAGGTGAACCCGGCCCGCGAACGGCTGCGCGGCGTCGACGGCCTGCGCCGGTTCCGGGACACCTGGCTGCCGCGGCGGGAGGAGCTGCCGTACGCGATCGACGGCCTGGTGTTCAAGGTCGACGCCGTCGACCTGCAGCGGCGTCTCGGCGCGACGTCGAAATCGCCCCGCTGGGCGATCGCGTGCAAGCCGGCGGCGCAGCAGGTGGAGACGGTGGTCGAGAACATCGACGTGCAGGTGGGACGCACCGGCGCGGTGACCCCCCGCGCCCGGCTCCGTCCGGTCGAGGTCGGCGGCGTGACGGTGTCGCGCGCGACCCTGCACAACGAGGACGAAATCGCCCGCCTCGGTCTGCAGATCGGCGACGCGGTGCTGGTGGAGCGGAGCGGCGACGTGATCCCCAAGGTGGTGCGGGTCGTCCGCGAGGGGATGGAGCGACGGCCCTTCGCGCTGCCGTCGCGCTGCCCGGCGTGCGAGGCCCCCGTCGTGCGCGAGGAGGGCGAGGCGGTGGCCCGCTGCGTCAACGCCAGTTGCAGCGCGCGGCTCAAGGAATCGATCCTGCACTTCGCGCACCGTACCGCGATGGACATCGACGGGCTGGGCGAGTGGCTGGTGGACGAGCTGGTCGACGGCGGCCTCGTGAAGGACTTGGCGGATCTGTACGAGCTGCGGGCGGAGCGACTGGCGGATCTCACCAAGGAGACGAAGGTGAGCCCGACGCGGCTCGGGGAGAAATCCGCGGCCCGGGTCGTGTCCGGTCTGGAACGCTCGAAGGAGGTCCCGCTCGGCCGCCTGGTGTTCGGTCTCGGGATTCGCCACGTCGGAGAGCGGACGGCGGCGCTGCTCGCGGAGCATTTCCGGAGCCTGGACGCGATCGCGGCGGCGTCGGCCGACGCGCTCGAGCAGGTGGAGGAGGTCGGCCCGCGCATCGCCGGGTCGATCCGGGCGTTCTTCGCGACGACGCGCAACCGGGAGCTGCTCGAGCGCCTGCGCGCGCACGGGCTGCGGTTCGCTGCCGAAGCCGGGGAGGCGACCCGGCCGCAGCCGCTCGCCGGCAAGGTGTTCGTCATCACCGGGACGCTGGCCGGCATGAGCCGCGACGAGGCGAAGGCGCGCATCCGGGCGGTCGGAGGCAAGGTCAGCGGGTCCGTCAGCCGGAACACGGACTACGTGGTGGCCGGGGACAGTCCCGGATCCAAGCTGCGCAAGGCGCAGCAGCTCGAAGTCGCCGTGACCGACGAGGCCGGCTTGATCGAGATGCTGTCCGCCGGCGCGCCGCCGGTGGCCGGCACGGATTGATCCCGAGGACGGACCGAGTCGCCCGGAACGCCTTGCGCCGCGCCTGCGGCAAGAGCCTAGCGGTGCCGACCGGATATTGCGGCTCCAAGGTTCCGCCGTCTGGTCGGGGGGTTCCCTCCGGGCGGCGGCGCATGTTCGTCAAGGCAGCAGCCGCAGGACCCCGACGATCAGCGCGCCGACGACGAGCGACGTCCCGACCACCCACTTGATGAGCCGCGTTTCCATGCGGGCCTGTTCGGCGCGCACCTCGGCGATGTCGGCGCGTGTCGTCTCGCGCAACGTTTCGATACTGGCCTGTATCGTCCTGGCGTCGGCGCGTGCCGCTTCGCGCACCTCGGCGATGTCGGCGCGTGTCGTCTCTCTCACCTTCTCGACACCGGCTCGCACCGTCTCGACGTCGGTGCGGGTTGCGGCAAGCTCGACGCTCAGCCTGGCGGTGTCGGCGCGTGTCGCCTCCCGCTGCGCGGCGACGTCGGCGCGTAGCTCGGCGATGCCGGCGCGTGTCGCCAGTTCGCGCCCGTGCTCGGCGGCGGCTTCCTGCGCGACGTCGACCACTGCGACCGCGATCTCCTCGCTGGCGCCGGCCGCGGTCAACGTCTTCACCGCCGCGTGGGTGTCGAACGACATCACTGGCAGCGTATCACGTGATTCGGGGTTGTCCGACCAGCCGTCAGGCTGCACAATAGCGCGAGTACACGCACGGGAGGACGACATGACCACGCGGCGCATGATCGGCGGATATGCGGCGGCGGCGTTCCTGGCAGGCTTCGCGGTGCTCGGTCCGCCCGTCGCGGCCCAGGACGACGACATCGGCGGCGTGGTGACCAGCGCGGCCGGTCCGGAGGCCGGCGTCTGGGTCATCGCCGAGACGCAGGACTTCGACACCGGCTTCCGGAAGATCGTCGTGACCGACGACGACGGACGGTTCCTGGTGCCGGACCTCCCGGACGCTGCGTATGAAGTGTGGGTGCGCGGCTACGGCCTGGCCGATTCGGAGAAGACCGCCGCGCGGCCCGGCGACCACCTGGCCCTGACCGCGACGGCGGCCGCATCGCCGCACGAGGCGGCGGAGATCTATCCGGCCAACTACTGGTACTCGCTGCTGGAGGTGCCGCCGGCCGGCGACTTCCCGGGCACCGGGCCGCGCGGCAACGGCATCGGCGTCGCCATGCGGACGCAGGCCGACTGGGTCGACCGGCTGAAGGACGGCTGCCAGCTCTGCCACCAGCTCGGCAACAAGGCGACGCGCGAGATGCCGATGCTCGACCTCGACGACTTCGACTCGGCCGTCGACGCGTGGGAGTACCGCATCCGGGCCGGCGGAGCCGGACCGGCGATGGCGGCCGAGATCAACCGCATGGGCCGGCCGCGCGCCCTCCAGTTGTATGCGGAGTGGAGCGACCGGATCGCGGCCGGCGAGCTGCCGCCGGTGCCGCCGCGCCCGCAGGGACGGGAGCGCAACCTCGTCCTCAGCATGTGGAAGTGGGGCCATCCGCGCGGCATGGTGCACGACGAGATCACCACCGACAAGCGCAACCCGACGCTCAACGCGAACGGACCGATCTACGGGGTCGGCGGGGCGGGGCTGGTGATCACGGACCCGCGCACGCACCAGTCGGTCCGCATGGACCTGCCGACCCGCATCGAACGGCCGCGGCGCGGCGATTCCTATCAGGGCTCGTCCACCGCGATCCCCTCGCTCTATTGGGGCAACGAGCCGGTGAACCTGCAGAGCCGGAGCGCCCACAACCCGATGCTCGACGACAAGGGCCGCCTGTGGATCACGCAGGCGGTGCGGCCGAACGACGTGCCCGACTGGTGCCTGGAGGGTTCGGATCACCCGTTTGCGCAGTACTATCCGATCCAGCACCGCGCCGAGTCCCGGCAGGTGTCCTGGTACGACCCGGAGACCGGCGCGTTCGAGCTGATCGACACCTGCTACTTCACGCACCACCTGCAGTTCGCCGACGACGAGGACGACACGCTCTGGCTGAGCGGCTCGACCGAGGCGATCGGCTGGCTGAACACGCGGCTCTACGACGAGACCGGGGACGAGCGGGCGGCGCAGGGCTGGTGCCCGACCGTTATCGACACCAACGGCGACGGCCGCATCACGAAGCCCTGGAACGAGCCGGACTGGAACGGCGACGTCGAGATCGACCCGGCGCGGGATACGCGCATCGGGAGCCTAGACAAGTTCAAGCGGGCCTACGGGGTGATTCCACACCCGGACGGATCCGTCTGGATCACCCGGCGCTTCGACGTGCCCGGGCGGCTCGTTCGTCTCGATCTCGGCGACAATCCGCCCGAGACCTGCATCTCGGAGGTCTACGAGCCGCCGTACGATCCGGACGGCGACCCGAACGAATGGGGCTTCGGCCCGCGCGGCATCGACGTCGACCGCAACGGCCTGATCTGGACGGCGCTCGGCGGCAGCGGCCACCTCGCCAGCTTCGACCGCAGCAAGTGCGTCGTGCGGAACGGGCCGACCGCCACCGGCCAGCACTGCCGCGAGGGATGGACGCTGTACCCGTCGCCGGGGCCGAAGCTGAAGGGGGTCGACGGGTCGGCGAACGCCGACTACCACTATTACAACTGGGTCGACCAGTTCGACACGCTCGGTCTCGGCGCCAACGTGCCGATCGCCACCGGCACGACGTCGGACGCGCTGCTCGCGCTCGACCCGGAGAGCGGCGAGTGGGTGATCATGCGCGTGCCGTATCCGCTCGGCTTCTACAGCCGCGGCCTCGACGGCCGGATCGACGATCCGGACGCGGGCTGGAAAGGGCGCGGCGTGTGGTCGAGCTTCAACACGGGGTCGCCGTTCCACCTCGAGGGAGGCAAGGGGGCCACGAGCGAGATCGTCCGGTTCCAGATGCGGCCGCATCCGCTGGCGAACTAGGGGGGCATGACGATGCGAGCTGTCGGATGCCGGTCTGGATGGGCGCTTGCGCTGCTGCTGTCCACCGGCAGCGTGTCGGCCGCCGCGAACGACGGATCCCTGGTCGGTGCGGTCAAGGCGCGGGACGTCGAGGCGGTCGAGGCGCTGCTGCGAGCCTCCGTCGACGTCAACACGCCCGCACCCGACGGAGCAACGGCGCTGCACTGGGCGGCCTACCACGACGCGCTGCCGCTGGCCGACCGGCTGCTCGTGGCGGGGGCCGACGTCGACGCGGCCAACGACTACGGGGTGACGCCGCTGTCGCTGGCGTGCGACAACGGGTCCGCGGAGATGGTGGCCCGGCTGCTGGAGGCCGGCGCCGGGCCGGACGCGGCGCGCTCGACGGGGGAGACGCCGCTGATGACGTGCGCCCGGACGGGCAGCGTCGATGCGGTGCGCGCGCTGCTGGACGCCGGCGCGAACCCCTCCGCCGCGGAGGCATGGCAGGGCCAGACGGCGCTGATGTGGGCGGCGGCCGAGGGGCACACGGGGATCGTGCGCGCACTGGTCGAGAAAGGCGCCGACGTCCACGCCCGCACCGCCGGCGGGTTCACGGCGCTGTCGATCGCGGCGCGCGAGGACGGGCCGGAGCTGGCGGCGCTGCTGCTCGACGCGGGCGCCGACGTGAACGCCACGGCCCCGGGCGGCGCCACGCCGCTGCTCGTCGCGACGGTCCGCGGACACACCCGTCTGGCGACGTTCCTGCTCGAGCAGGGGGCCGACCCGAACGCCGGCGAGGCCGGGTACACGCCGCTGCACTGGGCCGCGGGCGCCTGGCATACGGAGCTGACCGGCAGCCTGCGCGGCATCGAGACGGCGCGCGACGAGGAGTGGCGTGCGCTCAACGGATTGCGCGACGGCAAGCTGGCGCTGGTCGAAGCGCTGCTGGCGCACGGGGCCGATCCCGACGTGCGGCTGGTCAACCACCCGCCGCAGTTCGGGTTCGCGAGCCAGCGCTTCCGCGTGAGCCTCACCGGCGCCACGCCGTTCCTGCTCGCCGCGATGGACGCCGACGTGGCGGTGATGGATGCGCTCGCCGCGGCCGGCGCCGACACCCGGCTGGCGACCGACGAAGGGACCACGCCGCTGATGGTGGCGTCCGGTCTGGGACGCGTTCCGGCGGAGACGCGGGTGACCGAGGCGGACACGCTCGACGCGGTGCAGTTCGTGCTGGATCTGGGCGCCGACGTCAACGCGACCAACGCGGTCGGCCGCTCGGCCTTGCACGGCGCCGCGCACGTCCGCTCGGACGCGGCCGTGCAGCTCCTCGTCGACCACGGGGCGGCGGTGCAGGTTGCGGATCGGCGCGGCATCACGCCGTTGATGATCGCCGAGGGGGGCGGGCACATCCTGCTGCCGGGGCTCGGCGGGGGGAGCACCGCCGATCTGCTGCGGGCGCTCGGCAGCGCGGAGACGACGGAGAGCTTCATCGACATCTTCAACGAGGGACCGATTCGGTAGCGGCCCAGGGGCATCCGGCGGGAGTCCGGGCCGTGGAACGGCGTAAACTCCTGGAGAAGGGTTGTTCTGCGGGAACCGGATCCGTCAGGCGGCGATTTCCGGCAAGCGGCGGCAGTTGTGGGGCACCGGGCGGACGGGGCGACCCACGCGGGAGACGACGATGACGAGTCGGGCGAGGGAAACCGGGCCGGCAACGGCCGTCGCGGCGGGGCTCGCGTTCGCGCTGTACGCCGCGCCGGCGGCGGCCCAGGCTCCGCCGCAGGCGGTTGTATCCGTGCAGTCGGCCAACCGGGCCCCGCCGGCAGCCGCCGCATCCGTGCAGCCTGCGGCGCCGGCGGCGAGTGAGCCGCCGGCAGCCTCCGCCGCTTCGACCTGGCGGGCGGTGCTGGACCGCTACTGCGTCACCTGCCACAACGGGCGGTTGCTGACGGGGAACCTCGCCCTCGACGACGTCGACGTCGAGCACGTCGGCGCGGATGCGGAGGTGTGGGAGAAGGTCCTGCAGAAGCTGCGCACGCAGGCGATGCCGCCGCCGCGCCGGCCGCGGCCGGACCCCGAAACCTACGGGGCGTTCGCAACGTGGCTGGAGACCGCCCTCGACCGGGCCGCCGCCGCCGAGCCGAATCCCGGGCGGCCGACCATCCATCGCCTGAACCGGCTCGAATACACGAACGCCGTCCGCGATCTGCTCCACCTGGAGATCGACACCGGGACGATGCTGCCGGCCGATGATCTCGCCTACGGCTTCGACAACAACGCCGACATCCTGACCGTGGCGCCGGGGCTGCTGGAGCGCTACATGTCGGCGGCGCGCAGGATCGCGCGGCTGGCGGTGGGCGACCCGACCATCGAGGCGGACGCGGTGCGCTATCCGCTGTCCTCGCTGCTTGTGCAGGACGACCGCATGAGCGAGGACCTGCCGTTCGGCTCGCGCGGCGGCGCGGCGGTGCGGCACCATTTCCCGCTCGACGGCGAGTACCTCGTCCGCATCGGGCTGCGGGGCAGCGGCCGGCGGGAGCCGCAGGAGATCGACGTGCGGGTGGACGGCGTGCGGCGCGCACTGCTGCGGGTCGGGAACTGGCCGGAGGGTGCGGATCCCGGCGCGGCGCGGGTGGTGGAGCCCGGCGAGCCGCCGGCGGTTCGTTTTCCGGCCCGCGCCGGGGCCCGCGTGGTGAGCGTGTCGTTCACGAAACGGACGGCGGTGCCCGAGGGGATGGCGCCGAGCCGGCTCCCGATCTGGACGTTCTCCACGGGCCGCGGCTACGTGCAGCGGATGGCGCTCGAGAGCGTGGAGATCGAGGGACCCTTCAGCCCGGACACGCTCGGCCGCGGGTCCGGCGAAGGGGAGGCGCCCAGCCGGCGGCGCATCTTCGCCTGCCGTCCGGCGACCGCCGAGGAAGAGGAGCCGTGCGCCGACGAGATCCTGTGGACGCTGGCGCGGCGGGCGTTCCGCCGGCCGGTGGACGATCTCGACCTGGAGGTACTGCGCGGTTTCTACGCCGAGGGGCGCAGCGAGGGCAGCTTCGACGCCGGCATCCAGCGGGCGCTGGAGAGCATGCTGGTCGACCCGGAGTTCCTGTTCCGCATCGAGCGCGACCCGGCGGGCGTCGCGCCGGCAAGCCCCTACCGCCTGAGCGACGTCGAGCTGGCGTCGCGGCTGTCGTTCTTCCTGTGGAGCAGCATCCCCGACGACGAGCTCCTGGACGCGGCGGAGGCCGGAAGCCTCGGCGACCCCGCAGTGCTGGAGCGGCAGGTGCGGCGGATGCTCGCCGACGAACGGGCGAACGTGCTCGTGTCGAGCTTCGCCGCGCAGTGGCTGCACCTGCGCCGCATGCGCACGGTGACCCCCGACGTGAACGCCTTTCCGGGGTTCGACGACAACCTGCGGGACGCCCTGGTGCGCGAGACGGAGCTGTTCATCGAGAGTCAGATGCGGGATGACCGCAGCGTGGTAGACCTGCTGGACGCGGACTACACGTTCGTCAACGAGCGGCTCGCCCGGCACTACGGAATTCCGAACGTCTATGGATCGCGCTTCCGCCGCGTCGACCTCCCGGGCGAGGAGCGCCGCGGGCTGCTCGGCCACGGCAGCATCCTGACCGTGACGTCGCTGGCCACGCGGACCTCGCCGGTCGTGCGCGGCAAGTGGGTTCTGGAGAACGTCCTCGGCACGCCCCCGCCCCCGCCCCCGCCGGACGTGCCGGATCTCCCGGAGCGGGCCGGCGACGGGACGGTCACGTCGCTGCGTGCGCGGCTGGAGGCGCACCGCGCCAACCCGGTGTGCTCGAACTGCCACGCCCGGATGGACCCGCTCGGTTTCGCCCTGGAGAACTTCGATGCGGTCGGCAAGTGGCGCGACGCCGGCGTCGCCGGCACCCCGATCGACCCCTCCGGGACGCTGCCCGACGGGACCGCCTTCGACGGCTTCCCCGGCCTGCGTGACATACTGCTGGCGCGCCGCGAGGAGTTCGTCGCCACCGTCACCGAGAAGCTGCTGACCTACGCCCTCGGACGCGGGGTGGAGCACTACGACCGGCCGGCCGTCCGCGCCATCGTGCGCGAGGCCGCCGCGAACGATTACCGGTGGTCGTCGCTGATTCTCGGCGTCGCCCGGAGCCTCCCGTTCCAGATGAGGAGATCGGACTCATGATCATCACGAAGAAGACGCTGCCCCGGCGCACCGTGCTGCGCGGACTCGGGACGGCGGTGGCGCTACCGCTGCTGGACGGGATGGTGCCGGCGCTGACCGCGCTCGGCCGGACGGCGGCCCGGCCCAAGCCGCGCCTGGGGTTCGTGTACGTGCCGCACGGCGCCGTGATGCGGAACTGGACCCCGCCGACGGAGGGCGCCGGCTTCGAGTTCACGCCGATCCTGAAGCCGCTGGAGCCGTTCCGGGACGACCTGGTCGTGCTGTCCAACCTCGATCACGCCCCGGCGGCGCAGATGCCGGGGGATCCGGCCGGCGGACACGGGAGGATCACCGGCGCGTTCCTCACCGGCGTGCACGCCAAGCCGACCGAGGGCGCCGACTTCGAGGCGGGCGTGTCGGTCGACCAGATCGCGGCGGCGAAGCTCGGCCAGCAGACGCAGCTCGCCTCGCTGGAGGTGGGCATCGGCCTGCCGGAGTTCGGGGGGGCCTGCGACGCCGGCTTCAGTTGCGCCTACATCAGCACCCTGAGCTGGAGCACGCCGACGACGCCGCTGCCGATGGAGAGCAACCCGCGGGCGCTGTTCGAGCGGCTGTTCGGCGACGGCACGACCACCGATCCGGAGGCGCGGCGCGAGCGGATGCGCAAGGACCGCAGCATCCTCGACGCGGTGACCCGCAAGGTGGCGCGCCTGCAGGACGGGCTGGGTAAGGCCGACCGGGCCAAGCTCACCGACTACCTCGCTGCGGTGCGCGACGTCGAGCGCCGCATCCAGCGGGCCGAGGCGGACGCCGACCGCGAGCTGCCCGTGGTGGATCGGCCGTCGGCGAGCATCCCGGCCTCCTTCGACGAGTACGTCAAGGTGATGTTCGACCTGCAGGTGCTGGCCTACCAGGCCGATCTCACCCGCGTCGTCTCGTTCCTGATGACGCCGGAGCTGACCGCGCAGACCTACCCGCAGATCGGGGTGCCGGATCCGCACCACGCGCTGTCGCACCACGAGAACCGACCGGAAAGCCTGGAGAAGCTGACCAAGGTCGGCGCCTACCACACGTCGCTGTTCGCCTACTATCTGGACAAGCTGCGGGCGACGCCCGACGGCGACGGCACGCTGCTGGATCAGGCGGCGATCCTCTACGGGAGCGGGATGAGCAACAGCAACCTGCACAACATCCAGAAGCTGCCGATCCTGGTCGCCGGCGGCGCGGCGGGGCAGTTGCGCGGGGACCGCCACCTGCGGTACGCGGACGAGACGCCGCTGACGAACCTGTACCTGACGCTGCTCGGCATGCTGGACGTGCCGACCGAAAACTTCGGCGACAGCACCGGGGAGCTGCGCTACCTGACGGGCGTCTGAGTCTTGGCTACGTTGACGGCGCGCGGTGCTACGGTATCTGACGGGCGTCTGATGTGCGGTCGAGGGACCGGGAGACGGGCGATGCGGGGACCACGGTTCGCGGCGGCGGCCTGGCTGGCGGCAGGCTTGGTGGGCCCGGGCCTGGCGCAGCCCGGTTTCGCGCAGCCTGAGAACGCCGCCGTTTCGGCCGGCGAGTCGGGCGGCAGCGCGGAGATCCAGGCGGTCCTGGCCCGCTACTGCCAGGCGTGCCACAACCGGCGCTCGACCGTCGGGCGCGAGACCGGGCTCGCTTTCGACGTGCTCGACGTCGGCGGGGTCGCGGGTGATGCGGAGCGCTGGGAGCAAGTCGTCAGGCGGCTCAGGAACGGCTCGATGCCGCCGGCCGGCCGGCCTCGGCCGCCGGCGGACAGCTACGATCGCGTCGCGACCTGGCTCGAAACCCGGCTCGACGCGGCCGCGGACGCCAACCCCGATCCGGGCCGGCCCGCCGTACTGCACCGTCTGAACCGTGCCGAGTACCGCAACGCGGTGCGCGATCTGCTCGCTCTCGACGTGGATGTGTCGTCGCTGCTGCCACCGGATACGTCCAGCTACGGCTTCGACAACATCGGCGACGTCCTCGGGCTCTCGCCGCTCCTGCTGGAGAGCTACCTCGCCGCCGCGAACCGGATCAGCCGGCTCGCCGTCGCCGGCGATGCGGGCGTCGCCGTGACCGCCGACGTTTACCGCGTGTCGACCGAGCTGACGCAGCGCGATCGCCTGGACGGGCTGCCGTTCGGCACCCGCGGGGGCACGCTGGTCGACCACTTCTTCCCGGTCGACGGCGAGTACGAGATCCGGGTCCGCCTGGCCCGCAACGGCGCCTCCGGCAACGGCGGCGACATCGTGGGGTTGAACGAGCCGCACCAGGTGGAGATTGCCGTCGACGGCGCGCGGGCCGGGTTGCTGACTGCCGGGGCGAACGTCGCGGCCGAAGATTCCGGCTGGAGTACGGGTCCTCGGGAGGCGGGCGACGCCAATCTGCGCGTCCGGGTTCCGGTGCAGGCGGGGCCGCGGCGGCTGGCCGTCTCGTTCCTCGGACGGCCTTCCGCGCAGGTCGAGCGCGTGCGGCGTCCCTTCCTGCGCGCGCTGCTGGAGCACGACCGGACGCACGACCTGCCGTACGTCGGCGAGGTAATCGTCACCGGGCCGTACTTTCCGGCCGCGCCGGCCGGCACGCCGAGCCGGGACCGCATCTTCACCTGCCGGCCCGAGGCGGGAGCCGCGGCCGAACGCGCGTGCGCCGAGGAGATCCTGACCGCTCTGGCGCGGCGGGCGTTCCGCCGCCCGATCGAGGCGAACGACCTGGGCGTGCTGTTGCCCTTCTACGAAGCGGGCCGCCGCGAAGGGGGCTTCGAGCGGGGCATCGAGCAGGCGCTGGCCCGGCTCCTGGTGAGTCCGTCGTTCCTGTTCCGGATCGAGCTCGATCCGGTGGACGCGGCTGCCGGCCGGGCGTACCCGATCGAGGATCCGGTGCTCGCGTCCCGGTTGTCGTTCTTCCTCTGGAGCAGCCTGCCCGACGAGGAACTGCTCGACCTCGCCGACCGGGGCGAGCTGAGCGACCCGGACGTGCTGGAGCAGCAGGTGCGGCGCATGCTGGCCGACCCGCGCGCGGACGCGCTGGCCGACAACTTCGCCGGGCAGTGGCTCTACCTGCGCAACGTGCCGGCGGCGCGGCCGGACTTCCGGCGGTTTCCGAACGTCGACGACAACCTCCGGTACGCGTTCCGCCGCGAGACGGAGCTCCTGTTCCAGAGCATCGTCCGCGAAGACCGCAGCGTCATCGATCTGCTGGCCGCCGACTATACGTTCGTCAACGAGCGCCTGGCGCGGCACTACGACATCCCCCACGTCTACGGCGACCATTTCCGGCGCATCGGCACCGCCGCCCATCCGATGCGGGGCGGGCTGCTGGGGCAGGGGAGCATGCTCACCGTGCAGTCTCTGTCGACCCGCACGTCGCCGGTGAAGCGCGGCATCTGGATTCTCGAGAACATCCTCGGGACGACGCCGCCCGACCCGCCGCCGGACGTGCCGGAGCTGGAAGCCGGCGCGAACGACGGCCGCCGGCTCTCGATGCGCGAGGCGATGGAGCGGCACCGCGCGAACCCGACGTGCGCCGCGTGTCACCGGCTGATGGACCCGCTGGGGCTCGCGCTGGAGAACTTCGACGCGGTCGGCCGCTGGCGCGAGACGGACGCGTCGGGCGAACCGCTCGACGTCTCGGGCGAGCTTCCCGACGGCATCCGCTTCACGGGGGTCGCGGAATTGAAGCAGGCGTTGCTGGCGAACCCGGAGCCGTTCCTGCGGACGCTGACGGAGAAGCTGCTGACCTACGCTTTGGGGCGCGGCCTGGAGTACACGGACGCCCCCGCGGTGCGGCGGATCGTGCGTGACGCGGCGTCCCGGGAGCATCGTTTCTCGGCGCTGGCGCTCGGCATCGTGAAGAGCGTGCCGTTCCGGCAGCGGCGGTCGGCCGGCCCCGCCCCGGAAGCGATGAACTGACGGCTCGACGAAGAATCAGGAAAGAGGAGCGCGGGGAGGAATCATGCTGATCACGAAGCGGGCGTTGCCCAGACGGACGTTTCTCCGCGGCGCCGGCGCCGCGCTGGCGCTGCCGTTGCTGGACGCGATGGTTCCCGCCGCCTCCGCGCTGTCGCGGACCGCGGCCGATCCGGTGCGGCGGCTCGGGTTCGTCTACTTCCCCAACGGCGCGAACATGTTCCAGTGGCAGTGCAAGGGGGAAGGCAAGGCATTCGATCTGTCGCCGACCCTGGCGCCGCTGGGCCCCTTCCGCGACGCGGTGACGGTGCTGTCCGGGCTCGACAACGACCCGGCGAACCCGTGGGGCGACGGCATCGGCGACCATCCGCGCGCCGGTTCCTCGTGGCTGAACGCCACCCATCCGCTCAAGAGCGAAGGTCCCGCCGTGCGCGCCGGAACGACCATCGATCAGATCGCCGCGGCCGAGATCGGGCGGGACACCCCGCTCGGATCGCTGGAGCTCTGTCTCGAGCCGGCCGGCTGGATGGGCACCTGCGGCGGCAGCGGCTACAGTTGCGCCTACACCGACTCGCTCTCCTGGCGGACGCCGAGCACGCCGCTGCCGGCCGAACACAACCCGCGCAACGTGTTCGATCGGATGTTCGGCGACGGCGCCACGCCCGAGGAGCGGCACGCATTGCGGCGCCGCAACCGCAGTGTGCTCGACTCGGTCACGGAGGAAATCGCCGGTCTGGAGCTGCAGATCGGTCCGCAGGACCGCGTGCGCCTGACGGAGTACCTGGACGCGGTACGCGAGATCGAGCGGCGCATCCAGCGCAGCGAGGCGCACAGCGCCGCCATGCCGGACGTCGACCGCCCGCTCGGGGTGCCGGACTCGACCGGGGCGCACTGCAAGCTGATGTACGACCTGCAGGTGCTGGCTTTCCAGGCCGATCTGACCCGCGTCTTCACGTTCCAGTTGGGACGCGAGACGAGTCAGCGCGCGTTTCCGGAGATCGGCGTGCCGGATCCGCATCACGCCACGTCGCACCACCAGTACGACCCGGAGCGGCTCGCCAAGATCGGTCTCATCGACACCTATCTCGTCCAGCTTTTCACCTGGTTCCTCGACCGGCTGCAGTCGACGCCGGACGGGGACGGGTCGCTGCTGGACCACGCGATGCTGCTGTACGGCGGCGGGATCAGCGACGCCAATCAGCACAGCCACACGGCGCTGCCGCTGCTGGTCGCGGGACGCGGCGGGGGACGACTCGCCGGTGGCCGGCACTTGGCGTATCCCGCCGGGACGCCGCATGCGAACCTGCTCGTGAGCCTGCTCGACAAGGCCGGCGTGCGGGTGGATCGGATTGGTGACAGCACCGGGCAGCTTCACGAGCTGTCCGGCGTGTAGGAGTCGTGGTGGAACCCCGCGTAAGCGCCGAGAGCCGCGAGGCGCCCCGACACCCGATGCCCGGCGCGACGGGCGGACGTCTGGCGAGCGGGTTGCTGGCCTTCGTGCTCTGCTGTGCGGGGGCCGGTGTCGCAGCCGCTCAGTCGCCGCTTGTCAAGGCGGTGCAGCAGGGCGACTTGGCTGTGGTGCGCGCCTTGCTTGATCGGGGGGCAACCGTCGACGCGCCCCAGATCGACGGCACGACGGCGCTCCACTGGGCGGTCCACCGCGACGACGGCGACATCGCCGCTCTGCTGATCGGCGCCGGGGCAGACGTGACGGCGGCCAACCGCTATGGCGTGGCGCCGATCGCGCTGGCGAGCCTCAACGGCAGCGCGCCGATGCTGGCCCGGCTGCTGGCGGCCGGGGCGGACGCGAACCGCGCCCAATCGGAGGGGGAGACCGCGCTGATGACCGCGGCCCGCACGGGGCGGGTCGAGGCCGTCCGGCTCCTGCTCGATCACGGCGCCGACGTCGACGCGGCCGAGCAGTGGCGCGGCCAGACCGCGCTGATGTGGGCCGCGGCCGAGGGGCACGCGGCTGCCGTCCGGGCGTTGATCGCCCACGGAGCGGACGTCCACGTCCGGTCGGGACGCACGCCGGCGGCGGGGGACGATGCCACCGACGTGGAGGACGGGGACGCGGTGCGGCCCACCGGGTTCTCGGCGTTCCTCTTCGCCGTGCAAGGCGGTCATCTGGATGCTGCAGCGGTTCTGGCCGCTGCCGGTGCGGACGTCGACGACATGGCGCCGGACGGCTCCAGTGCGCTGATCGTCGCCATCGACAACCGCCACTACGCGCTCGCGGCGTGGCTGCTCGAACGCGGCGCCGATCCCGCCGCCGACGGCGTCGGCTGGACGGCGCTCCATACCGCGGTGCTCGCGCACCGGCCGCACTTTCGCGTCGTGCCGGACCCGTCGCCGACCGGCAACCTGAGCAGCGGCGCGCTCATCGAAGGTCTGCTGGCCGCCGGGGCCGATCCGAACGCGGCGTCGCGCGGGCGCGTGCGGTTGGCCACGCAAACCTCCCCGTTGTTCCCGACGGAGGGAGTGACCCCGTTCCTGCTCGCCGCCGTCGCTGCGGACGTGCCGCTCATGCGCCTCCTGCTGGCCCACGGGGCCGATACGAGCGTCACCACGGCGAGCGGCTCGACGGCGCTGATGGCGGCGGCGGGGGCCGCGACCTACGCGGGGCAGGGCGCCGGATCGGAAGCCGACGCGTTCGAAGCGGTCACGCTGCTGCTCGACGCCGGCGCGGACGTACACGCCGCGGACGAGGCCGGCAACACCGCGCTGCACGGGGCGGCGAACCGTGGCGCCAACTCGGTCGTCGAGCTGCTGCTCGCACACGGGGCCCGGCTCGACGCGGCCAACGGGCGGGGCTGGCTGCCGGTGACCATCGCCCAGGGACCGATCGACACGATCGAGCCGTTTCCCGAGACGTACGCGCTGCTCCGCGAGCGGTCGCTGGCGGCGGGCGTGGCCGTGCCTCCGTGTCCCACGTGCGCGATAGGCATCCTGCACGACGATGCGCTCGTCGCGGACCGCTAGGAGTCCGCGACGACAGAACGGGCAGCGCGTCACCAAGGAGCGACAAATGACCTCATCCAATGGTGTACCTGTTCGAGCGACCGCGGCGCTCCTGACCGCGGTCGTGCTGATCGCGAGCACGTCGTCGGCGGCCGGCCAGCAGGGGCGGACCACGACGCAGGGAGAGCTGCCGAACGTTACGGCAGGCGGCCGGACCGACTGGACGAGCCACAACCTCGACCTCGACAACAGCCGCTACTCGGCGCTCGACGAGATCGACACGGAGACGGTCGGCGGGCTGGCCGAGCGCTGGTCCTACGAGGTGGCGGCCGGAATCGACGTGGGCCAGGTGACGCCGCTGGTGATCGACGGCGTGATGTACTTCCACGCCGCGGCCAGCGTGATCGCCATCAATGCGGTCACCGGGGAAGAAATCTGGAGCCTCGAGCTGCACGAGGCGCGCCGGAACCGCGTCCGCGGGCCGACCTACGCCGAGGGGAAGATCTACGCTTACAACGGACCGAGCCTGGTAGCCGCCGATGCGAAGACCGGCGAGCTCGTCGAGTCGTTCGGCGACGGCGGCGTGCTGCCCGTGGTCGGACTGGCGCTGCAGACCAAGTACCCGGACACCTATCCGCCGACCCTCGATCCGCACACGCTCGGTTACCGGATCACGGCCGCGCCGGCGTACCACGACGGGACGCTCTACGTCGGGGCCGCGCTCTCGGAGGGGCACATCCCGGGCGGCCTGGTGATCGCCACCGACGCCGCCACCGGAGCCATCAGGTGGGTGTTCAACACCATTCCGCAACGGCCCCGGGACGACGGCTGGGAGATCGCCGCGGGCACGTGGGGCGACGGCCAGCGCGCCGGGGGCGGGGTCTGGACGCAGCCGGCCATCGACCTCGATCTCGGGCTCATCTACTTCAACACCGGCAACCCGTCACCCGACTACGACGGGTCCGCGCGCCCCGGGGCCAACCTGTTCACCAACTCCACCGTGGCCCTCGACCTGGAGACCGGCGCGCTGCGCTGGTACTACCAGGCGATCCACCATGACCTGTGGGACTGGGACCACGTCACCGGGCCGGTGCTCTTCGACGTCACGGGCGCGGACGGCGAAATCATCCGCGGCGTCGGCTCGGCCGGCAAGAACTGTCTGCTCTATCTCTGGGACCGCGAGACCGGCGAGCCGATCAACCCGATGGTCGAGACGCTGATGCCGACCGAGAGCAACGTGCCGGGCGAGGTGGTCTACCCGACCCAGCCGATCCCGTACAACGCGCGCGGCGTGCAGATGACACCGTTCTGTGCGACCTACGTGCACCTCGACGATCCGGAGCTGCAGGCGCAGAGCCGGCCGATGTACACGCCGTACTCCATCGAGGAGCACCTGATCGTCGCCCACGGCGGATCGAGCTTCGGCTCGCCCGCGTTCAGCCCCCGCACCGGGCTGCTCTACGTCACCGGCAAGAACGCGGCGGTCTCGATGATCGTCCGGCCGCTCGGCGACAGTCTCGAGCCGGGACCGCACGGCGACGGCCACAGCGCCAACTTCGAGGAGCTGAGCCGGATCCCCGCCTACACGCCCACGACGACCCTGACCGCCTACGAGCCGGCCAGCGGGGAAGAGGCATGGCAGGCGGTGTTCCCGGCGCTCAGCCCCATCGGCGCGAGCGGCAACCTGGCGACGGCGGGCGACCTGGTGTTCCAGGGGGCCGACGACGGCGCGTTCTACGCCTTCCACGCGGCGACCGGGGAGCAGTTGTTCCGGTACCAGGCGCAGCGCGGCATCCGATCGAGCCCGATGACCTACCAGGTGAACGGCAAGCAGTACGTCACCGTGATCGCGACCAACACGGTGCTGACCTTCGCGCTGCCGTAACAGGCGCTATCATGGAACGATGTTCGATACCCTCGCCATCGTCCACCAGTTGACTGACGCCGGCATCGACCGCGAGCAGGCGGACGCCGTGCGGCAGGCGGCCGACCATGGCGAGCACGTGACGCCGGATCAGTTCCGCGCCGCGCTCGCCGCCCTGGACGGCAAGCTCGCGGCCCTCGAACTCCGCCTGGTCAAGTGGATCATCGGCACCGGGATCGCGGTCACCGGCGCCGTGGTCGGCATCCTTCGCCTGATCGGCTGACGGCATCCGGACGGAAGAGAGCCCCGACGATGTCGGTGTGAAGGTCTCCGCCGGAGGAGGTGATTCCATCCCTCACCGGGCGCGCTGGATCAATGGATACCGCAACTCGGAGGCGCCGTGGAGGCCAATCGTCGTCTGCTGACCCGCGTCGTACTGCGCAACTACAAGAGCATAGCTGCATGCGACGTTTCACCCGCACAGTTGACGTTCCTGGTCGGCCCGAACGGTTCGGGCAAGAGCAACTTCCTCGACGCCCTGCGCTTCGTTGCCGATGCGGTTCGGTTTTCGCTCGATCACGCCCTGCGCGATAGAGGCGGGATCAGCGAGGTGCGGCGGCGGTCCGGCGGGCATCCCAATCATTTCGGAATTCGCATTGACCTCGGTTTTGCCGAGTCCTCGGTCAGCTACGCGTTTACCGTCGGCGCGAAGCAGCGCGGCGGGTACGAGGTGCAGCGCGAACAGTGTCGTGTCAGTCGACGTGATGCGGGAGGGCATCATTTCTACTCGGTGGCGCGTGGGCAAGTCATCCAGAGCACCCTGTCTCCGACTCCCGCTGCCGCCGATGATCGGCTCTATCTCGTGAACGTCTCCGGAGTCGAGGCTTTCCGACCCGTATACGACGCGCTCCTGGGCATGGGGTTCTACAACCTGAATCCCGAAGCGCTCCGGGAGCTTCAGTCACCCGACCCGGGCGATCTACTGAAACGGGACGGCAGCAACATCGCCAGCGTGCTTGCCAATCTGGACAGCCGTTCACCGGAGATCAAGAAGCGAGTCGAGGAGTACCTCGGCAAGGTGGTTTCCGGAGTCACGGGCGTCGACGAGCGGTCGGTCGGTCCCAAGGAGACCCTTGAGTTCAGGCAGGAGGTTCGAGGGGCCCGGTACCCCTGGCGGTTCTTCGCAAGCAACATGTCGGACGGCACTCTGCGCGCGCTCGGCGTGCTCATCGCACTGTTTCAGGGATTCGACGGGACGGAATCGGTTCGGCGCTGCGTCGGCATCGAGGAGCCTGAAGTCGCTCTGCACCCGGCGGCTGCCGGAGTTCTCATCGACAGTCTCCAGGACGCTGCCGAAAGGGCGCAGATACTCGTGACGAGTCACAGCCCCGACTTGCTGGACAACAAGGAGATACCGGATGACGCGATCATCGCGGTGGTGGCGGAGCACGGCGAGAGTCATATCGGTCCTCTGGATGAAGTAGGACGGTCTGCGCTCCGGGATCATCTCTATACCGCCGGCGAGCTCCTCCGGATGAACCAACTGCGACCTGATCCAAGCGTCTTCGATTTGCGGCCGGAACAGCTTCACCTGTTCCTCCTGCGATGAAACGATGGCGAAAATCGTGGCCATCGTCGAAGGGCATGGTGAAGTAGAGGCTGTCCCGATTCTCCTGCGCCGAATCGCCGCGGCGGTCGCGCCGACCGCCGATATCGATGTTCTACCGCCGATACGTGTCGACCGGTACCGGGTCGTCAAGCCGGACGAGTTGGAACGGGCCGTCGAGCTTGCTGCCCGAATGGCCGGAACCGATGGGAGCATTCTGGTTCTGCTGGACGCCGAGGACGACTGTCCGGCGGAGCTTGGTCCGGATCTGTTGCAACGCGCTGGCGCCGCGCGCCCGGATCGCGCCATCCGAGTCGTGTTGGCCAAGGCGGAATACGAAGGGTGGTTCTTGGCCGCGGCGGCTTCCCTCGCCGGACGGCACGATGTCGCCGAAGACGCCGCACCGCCCACCGATCCTGAAGGAATCAGGAACGCAAAGGGGTGGCTGACCGCACAGATGCCGTTCGGTCGTTCATACCGTCCGACTCGGCATCAGGCGGCCCTGACGGAACGCTTCGATCTCGATGCCGCTCGTCGGGCGGCTCCCTCGTTCGACAAGTTGTGGAGGGAGGTGCGTTCGTTGTTGGCGCCGGACGCGCCTGGAGACGATACGACTGACGACGGGGCCATGACCGGGCCATGACCCGCCGTAATCGCGGTTGACGTCGCTGACGATGTCGTCACACGTGCGACGCGTTTCGTAGTCGCTGTTCGCGTCGCTGACGAATGTCGTCGCGGGGTCTTCGATTAGCGCATCATTCGTCAACAGACACGGGCTGAAATGAGGCCCGGCGGATCAAAGTTCACCGATCGGCGTCAAGGTTCCTTCTGGCGCCCGACGCCTCGAATACCCACCTCCAGTATGCCTCGAACGGGCAGGTCGGCGGCCTGGAATTTGCGTGCGTCGGTAACCGGTCTTGTTGGAGAGGTCGACAGGGGCGCCAACTCGGCGGGCGAGACCGCGACTCGGCTGGACAGGGCCGGAAGGGCTGGCGGTCGGTTTCGTGTACGGTCCGTCGCGGTGGAGAGCCACCCCGAACCCGCGGCCGGGGACGGTCGGTGGTCCGCAGCCTCAGGCAGGCGGCGGCAGTGCCAGTGCGTCGGGAACGACAGGTTCCGGGGCGCACAGCATCGTGGCGAGCAGAGCGGGCAAGTCGAGGTTGCGTTGGCGGGCGGTGCGCACCACGCCGGCCGGCACCTGCTGGGTGTCAGCCCCCCGCCGGGTGCGGTTGCCGCCGCACACCTTGCGGGTGACCACCGCGGGGCGGATGGCCTGTTCGGCCCGCCAGTTGGTGGCTTCGATCGACGGGTCGCACAAGAAGAGGAACACGGCAGCGAATTCGTTGGCCAGATGCCTGGCGAAGCGCTCGGCGTCGGCCACCGGCGGCGGCGTGTCGATCAGTCGGCCGAGCCGGGCAACGAGTCGGCCGCGGGCCGACGCCAGGCCGTGCTCGGTGATGCCGCCGGCGTTGCAGCGTTTCCGCAGCGCGAGACCGTCCTGCAGGACCGCCTGCACCCGGCCGGCCCAGGAACTGTCGGGATGGTCGGTCTGCAATTGCTTGCAGCGTCTCGACAGGTGGTTCAGGCAGCTCTGGTGCGGAGCGTGATTGAAGCCGCGGTACGCCGCCCACCCGTCGCGCACCAGCACGCCGGCGAAGTCGGGGCCGAGCACCGTCGCGGCATCGTCGAACCCGCGGCCGTCGCAGATGGCGTAGACCGTCGTCTCCGGTGTGGTGAACGCCCACAGCCAGTGGCGGACCGCGTTCACACGCCAGCCGGTCTCATCCGGGGTGACCACCGGACTGCGGCGGACCTGCTCGCGCAGCGCCGCATACGCCGGCGACGCGGCGTCGGCCGTGCGGTGCAGCAGTTGGACCAGGCCGCCCGGGGTTGCCGCCAGTCCGAACTGCGTCTGCAGAACGCGGGCGACCTTCCCCAACGGCATGCCCAGCTCGGTGTGCAACTCGACGACCAGCGCGGCGACGTTCGGACCCAACTGCACCCCGGCCGCCCCCAACGCGTCGGAGGTCTGCAGCGCGTGCCGGCCCTGCACCCGCCGCCGGCACTGCGAGCAGTGGCCCACCTCGACCGCGAAGCGCCGCACGATCGGTTCGATCTGAGGCAGATCCTCCTGATACTGCGACGCCGCGCGGGTCACCTCGACCGGGCCGCCGCAGTCCGGACACGCCGTCGGAACCGGCGCCGCATGCGTCTCGTCAATCCGTGTCGGCTCCCGGCGGCAGCCATGCTTCCCGTAATCCTTGCCCGCCCGTCGTCCGGGACGCCCGCCGCGTCCCTGCGGCCGGTCCCTGGCGAAGGGGGCCGCCTGCCGTTTGCCGGCGCGCCGCGCCGCTTCCAGCTCCTTCTCCAGATGCTCGCTGCGACGCTTCCAGTGATCCCGCTCCTCGATCAGCTTCGCCTTTCTCCTTCAAGGCGTTCGATGCGCACGTCCCGAGGATCCCGCTGATGTCCGGTACCGTTCGAACCGCCGCGGTCGTCGCTGCGCGCCATACCTCGCATATCGGCAGACGCTCGCCGCACCTGCAACCCATTTCGAGGATTTCTCGCTACGACCCGCTAACTAACTAACTAAGGACTCTCGCCAAAATAAATTAACCGTTCGTGTCGGATCTGGGGAGCAAGCTGTAGTTCCACTCACCATCAAACGCGTCGCGTTTGATGGACAGCCTGTCCATCTGTTCGTCCGTGACCGCCCGACCGGTTGGGTAGTCGGCCTCGTCCAACTCCGAGCGGATGGCCAAACCACCCTGCGTAGTCGTACCGCCGATCAGGTTCACCACCACCTCGTGACTCACCAGCGGCCGGCCCCGCCAATTCTCCGTGATGTGGCAGAACATCCGGTGCTCGATCTTGTTCCACTTGCTCGTCCCCGGCGGAAAATGGCACACCGAGATCCGCAACCCAAGCGCGTCGGCCAGCTTCTGCAACTCGAACTTCCACAGCCGGCTGCGGCTGCTGTTCGAGCCGCCCCCGTCGGCCGTGAGCAGCAATCGCGTGGCCGACGGATACACCTGACGCCCCATTTGCAGCCACCAGCGCCGAACCGTCTCCACGGCGAACTCCGCCGTGTCGTGGTCAACGCCGACGCTTACCCAGCCCGTGTTCGCCGTCAGGTCGTAGACCCCGTAGGGGATCGCCTTGCCGAGCTCCCGATCGAGGAAGTCATGGACCTTCACTTCCTCCGGCTCGCCCTTCGGACGCCATTCCCGGCCGCCGTTGCGGTATCGGCCGACCAACTCCTTCTTCTTCGTGTCGATCGAGGCCACCGGCTGGCCCAGGCGTTGAAACGCCCGCACGCGACGGGCAATGCGTCGGAATTGCGCATCCCGATCCGGATGCCGGCGGCCTTCGAGCGTCTTGCGGTTGGCCTGCAAGCTATAGCCCAATTCGTGCAGCAGCCGATTCACCGTGCGCTCGCTGACCCGATGGCCTTCAGCCCCCAATTGCTCCGCCAAGCGCGCCGCGCTGCTGCATGTCCAGCGCAACGGTCCCTGCGGGTCGCCCCGGGTGAACGGGTCGAGCAGATGCTCCAACGCCTTGACCAGACCCGGGTCGCGCTCGGTCACCGCCTTGCGGCCGCCGCCCGGAGCACGAATCCGCGCACCGCCCGCCCGCGGTGCCGGCGGCGTGGACGAATCCAGTTCCCTCACGCCTGCCCGCACCGTGCCGCGCGACAGCCCGGTCGCCTCGGCAACCCGTGTAATTCCGCCGCGGCCAATGGCGCGGGCTTCCGCCGCGGCCCAGAGGCGTCGCGTGCGTTCGTCCAACAGCGGCCCCAACACGTTGAACTTTCCTTGCACCGCTTGCGTTACGGCGTTCATGACGCCGAGCATAGCAGAGCGACCGGTGTAACGGGCAAGTTATTTTGGCGTGATTCCTAACCAAAGACGTCGCGGGTGCGGCGCGTTTGTTGCGCTGCGCCGCAGACGACGCGCCACTGCGGTACCCAGCGCCGCGGTCACCTCAGGTGCTGCCGATAGAACGCGAGCATTCGCGTCCAGCACTCGGCGGCGTACTCCGCGTGGTACACCTCCGCACGGGTGTCGTTGAAGAAGGCGTGGTCGGCGCCTTCGAAGATGGTGATCTCGACCTCCTTGCCGGCTGCCCGCAGGTCCGCCTCCAGCTTGCGGGCCACCTCGGGGGTGACGAAGCCGTCCTTCTCGGCGAAGAACCCGAGGACGGGCGCCTGCAGGCTTGCGAGATCCGGGGTGACGTTGGGGTGGATGCCGTAGAAGTCCACGCAGGCGCCGACCTTCGCGTTGGCGCAGGCGGCGAAGAGCGAGAGCTGGCCCCCCATGCAGAACCCGACCGTGCCGACCCGTTCGCCGGTCACCTCCTCGCGGGCCAGCAGGTAGTCGACGGCGCCCCGCAGGTCGCGTTCGGTCTGCTCGATGTTCAGCGCCATCATCAGCTTGCCGGCGTCGTCGGGACTCGTGGCGGTCTCCCCGTGGTACATGTCGGGCGCGAGGGCGACGAAGCCCTCGCCGGCGAAGCGGTCGGCGACGTCCTTGACGTGATCGACCAGCCCCCACCACTCCTGGACCACGATCACGCCCGGGCCGGACCCGGACGCCGGTGTCGCCAGGTAGCCGCCGGAGCGCTTGCCGTTCGCCGCGAACTCGACCATCCTGCCCATCGTCCCGCGCTCCTCTCGCTCGTCTTCCGCTGCCCGTGTCGTCCGCTTCGGTGCCCGTGTCTCGTCGCTCGGTTCCCGCCTCAGTCCTCGGTCGTCGCCGACACCGCCCGGGCGTCCACTTGGACGGCCGACAGGCTCTGCGCGCGGTTCTCGAACCCGTCGCCCGAGAGCGGCGCGTAGAGCTCCAGGCTCGCCTGCAGCAGGCCGCCGCCGTGCAGCGCGTCCACCTCGTCGGCGTTCAGGCCGGCGCGGTGCACCATCCAGTCCCGGTAGTCGGCCGGGGCCGGCGCCGCGGTCGACCAGTCGGGACCGGGGCCGCCGAGCACGAAGCGGTCGGGCTGCAGCCGCTCGTCGATGGCGCCGACCAGCCGGCCGTCGACGTAGAAGTGCGTCCGCCCGCGCGCCACGTAGTGGGTCAAGGTCACGTGGTGCCACTGGCCGTCGGCGCCGGGCTGCGGTGACGTGACCGCGTTGCCGTTCGCGGACGTGTAGATCCAGCGGCCGTTCTGGATGGCGATGGTCGCCTGGAAGCGGCGGCCGGTGGGGGTGAGCGTCAGCGCCTCGAAGTCGAGCGTGGCGCGGCGGAAGGGGACCGTCACCCAGTCCACTTCGTGACCGACGGTCTGGCCGCCGATGCTGGCGACGGTGCCGTCGCCCTCGGCGCGCACCTGGAACGTCAGTCCGAACGAGCGCAGCGTGTCGTCGACGTTCAGCGTCAGCGGCGACCGCCCGCGGCCGCGCACCCGCGCGAAGCCGGGCGCGGTGGACCGCTTCGGGGTCGGCTTGCCGGCCTCCAGCGCGTCGAAGAGCGTCGGCACGAAGGCGTGGAACATCTCGGTGTGGCCGGCCGCGTTGGGATGAATCGGCTCGGGGAAGAAGCCCCGCGCCCAGCGGCCGTAGCCGTCGTCGATCGCGCCGAGCAGGTTGACGCTCGGCGCGTCCCAGGTGTTGATCAGCAGGTTGGTCGCCCGCGTGTGGGCGTACTCCGCCTCGGTGAAGTCGCCGCGGGTGTAGGTGAGGCCGATCACCGGCGCGATGCCGTGCTCGCGCGCCCGGCGAATCAGCCGCTGCAGCCCGTCGGCGAACTGCTGCGCAATGGCGTCGGCCGCCGCGCGCGAGTCGGCGCAGCGGGGCGACGGCTGTCCGGGTGGGCAGCGCATGATGCCCTCGTTGCCGAGCGACAGCGCGATGACCACGTAGCCGGGATCGACCGGCGTCAGATACCGCGTGCCGGGATCCGGCTCGCCGTCCGGCTCGAAGCGCGGGGTGATGGTGATGGTGTTGTCGCCGCCCCGCGAGACGTTCAGCACTTCCCACCCCCGCGGCTCGAGCAGCTCGCGCAGGCGGCCGGTGTAGCCGCCGCGGTTCGCCTCGTCGCCGGTGCCGTTCGGGACCGACGATCCCCAGAGGGCGATGCGGCGCGGGCGCTCGCCGTCTCCCGACGATTGCGCCGCCGCGCTGCCGGCCACGAGGAACGGGGCGATGAGCAGAAGCAGGGCGCGGCGAAAGTCGGTGAATCGCATGGCATGACCTTTCATCGACGGTGATCCACTGCGGCGGGACCCCACGGGATCCGGCGCCCGCCGGCCAAAGCTCGTCGCCGCCCGGCGCGGGCAGAATAGCACGTCGAGACCGGGCAGTTCGCGGCGCAACCCCGCGGTTTCGCGTGCCTTGACGAGGTCGGGCGGCAACGCGGCCCCGCAGGCCGGGCGGTCCGTGGCACGCCCCGCTACCGGCGCCGAGCCGCCACCGGCGTCAGCCGCCAGGTTCACCGCGACGTGACGTCGGTGACCTCGCCCGCGGCGTTGACGAACCCGAGGCGCCCGTTGCCGACCTCCCCGAGCGAGGCCATGAAGTTGCCCTGCCCGTCGAGGAAGACGATGCTGGGTGCGCCGTCGTCCGCCACCCCGGCGACGAGGCGTGTGCCCGTTGCGCCGCCCAGATTGAGCACCGTGGCGTTGCCGACCGCGGTCAGGACCGCCCGCCGCCGGCCGGCGGCCGAGAGCGCCAGTTGCGGCATGTCGTCGCTGCCGACGGCGAGCGAGGCGGCCTCCTGTCCCGTGCCGTCGGCGAGGGCCAGCCGGGGCAGTCCCTCGCCGGTCAGATGCAGTTGCAGGCGGCTGCGCGCCCCGTCGCCGAGGGTCATGATCGGCCGTCCCTGGACTGCCCCGAACAGGCCCTGTCCCTCGGCCTCCGCGCCGGCGACGAGCAGGGCGTCGTTGCCCCGGACCGTCGCGCGCAGCCGCGTCTCGCCGCCGGGGCCGTGGAGCTGGATGAGCGGAGTCCCGTCCGGCTCCACGCCGAACGTGCTCCGCGCCCGGCCCGCCCGGTCGTAGAGCGTGATCGACGCCAGTCCTCCGGCGTCGCTCCCGGCGAGTACGCCGCGCAGACGTCCCCGCGCCGTCGACCAGGTTCACCTGGGTCGCCGTGACCACGCCGGCCGTTCCCTGCGCCTGCACCGCCCCGGCCATCGAGAGGTGCGTCACCGCGCCGCCCACGAACGATGCGGCCAGCATCGCTCCGATCGTCCAGAAGCGCTCGCGCGCCCGCCCTTGCTGATTCGACATTTCTCGCTCCCGTGGTTGATTCGCCGTCTGCCGTCCGCGGTCGTGGCGCTGGCTCGGCAACCAGCCGCCCTCGGTCTCACGTGCAGCCGCGAGGGACGCGGGTTGCCGTCGCGCCCTCACGTTTCGGTGGCCGTGAACTCCCGCCCGCGGGTCTCGGGCCCCCAGCCAGACGACGGCGGCCACGAGCAGGCCGGACGCCGCGATGCACGCCATCATCGCCGACCCGGTGGTCATCCCGCCATCCTGCAGGCGTCCCAGGACGAACGGCGTCAGCGACCCGAGCGCGGCGCCCACGTGGTACGACAGGCCGGGACCGACGCCGCGCACCGCGGTGGGAAAGCGCTCCGTCAGGTACGAGGGGGCCATGCCCCAGATGCCGCCGCCCGATGCGCCCATGACGATCCCCCCGACGGCGAGCGTCGCGCTCCCGGCGGCGCCGACGTAGGCGGGGATCGCCGCCACCCCCGTCAACGCCGCCGCCGCCACCGCGCCCCGGCGGCCGAGCCGGGTCTCGGACGCGTGGCCCCACAGCGCCATCCCCACGACCGCGCCGAGATTGAACGCCAGCAGGTAGCCGAGCGGCTCGCGCCCGGCCTCGCGCAGGAACGTCGGGTACCAGAAACTGAGCGAGTAGTAGGAGAACATGAAGGCGCCCATCAGGATCGACGCCTGCACGGTGGCCCACAGCAGGTCGGGTCGCAGCAGTTGCAGGAGCGACACCCGCTCGGCCGCGCTCCCGGCGTCCGCCTCGCGCAGATGGCGTTGGCGGGCGAGCCAGACCGGGCTCTCGCCGACCCCCGACCGGATCCAGGGCACCAGCAGCGCCGGCGCCGCCCCGACCCAGAACATCACGCGCCAGCCGAGCGTCGAGCCGGCGGCGTCGCTGAGCGGATCCGGCAGGCCGCTGAACAGCGGGTAGACATAGTGGAACGT
>CBDCCN010000002.1:0-504281 GCA_965214865.1 Vicinamibacterales bacterium | reverse complement strand
GAGAAAGCCCGCGGCGAGATCCTCGTCGTCTCCGGGCGTGCGCATCGTGACGACCAGGGGCTTGCCGTCGAGCCGTATCTCGAGCGGTTCCTCGACGACGATCAGGTCTCGATCGAGCACCTCCCCGCGCCGGCGGACGGTGACGGTCCGGAGTGCGGGGGAGTGCGCAGCGTCGGGCGGCATGAGTCGATCATAGTCGCGGCGGGAGCGTCGCATCGATTCGGAGGCCGTGCGGGAGGTCCTCGCCACGCGGGGCGGAACTCGGTCCGGCCAACCCGCCCGCCCGCGGCAGGGGTGCGTTGCCGGTCCGGGAGCTTTCGCCACGGGCTGCCGAGGCCCCGGGCGGCCTATACTGCCTTGCATCTGGAGGATCGCAGAATGCACAGAACACGTCGTCCTTTCGGCTTCGCCGGGCTCCTGACTTTCCTGCTGTTCGCGCTCACGACGACCCCGGCCGTCGCCCAGTGGACGCCGGATCGCCTCGCGGCGGACGGATCGGCGTTGCCGCGCACACCCTGGGGCGATCCCGACTTCCAGGGGATCTGGAACAATTCGACCACGACGCCGCTCGAGCGGCTGACCCGCGAGGAGCAGGCCCTTGGGCGCCGGGCGCAGCAGGCGGTCATCGAGGCGACACGGGGCACCGGGGCGGGCTGGCTGGAGCAGGCGGGGGACATCGAGCGCGAATCGCTGATCATCGACCCCCCCGACGGGCGCATCCGGATGGCCGAGCAGGGGGTGCAGCGCCTCATCGACCGCGAGAACGCCCGCGCCGGCCGCGGCGAGGCCGATTCGTGGCTCGACCGCAACAACTGGGAGCGGTGCATCTCGCGGACCCTGCCGACGGCGATGATCCCGACGCTGTACAACGCCAACTACCAGATCCTCCAGACGCCCGACCATTTCGTCCTGGTGATGGAGATGATTCACGAGGCGCGCATCGTCCCGCTGGACGGGCGGCCCCACGCCTCCGGCGCCATCCGCCAGTGGCTCGGCGACGGTCGCGGGCGCTGGGAGGGCGACACCCTGGTGGTCGAGACGCTGCACTTCAACGACCGGCTCGACGGCGGCGATCACCAGCCGTCGCACGTCACCCCGACCGGTCCGCGCGGCTCCGGCGAGACGTTGCGGCTGGTCGAGCGGTTCACGCTGGTCGACGCCAACACCATCGACTACCGGGTGACGGTCGAGGATCCGCAGACCTTCGCCGCGCCCTACACCGCGGCCATCCCGATGCACCGGTCCGCCCCCGGCGTCACGCTGTTCGAGTACGCCTGCCACGAGGGCAACCACGCCATGGTCAACCTGCTCCGCGCCGGGCGCGCCGACGAGCAGCAGGCGATAGACGCCGCGGCGCTGGTCTCGCGGCAGCGGATCCAGGCGGGGCATCCCGGAGTGCGGGAGCCGGCGGTGCCGTTCGCGCCGATCCCGGGAGAGCGGTGAACGTCCGAACGATCTTCGACCCTTGGCGGGTTAGCTAGCTAGCTAGCTAACCCGCGCGCATCGACGAAACCGAACTCCGCGCACACCCGCCGCCCCATCGCCGTCCTGCGCCGCATCTGCCACAATGTGGTCGAGGCGGGCTTGTGATTCAGGCGCTCGGAGGGTCTGCAGAATCCGGCTCCGGATCAGCATGCCGTGACGTATACACGGCGGCGGACGATTCGTTCAGCTTCAGATGTGGGTACAGGGTAGGACTGGCTTCGCCCGAGAACAGACCGATGCCGGCCGGAGCCGGCAAGGAGGGTGGTCAGGTGGGAGTGCGAACGCTTCGTTGGGTTCGGGTGAGCGTGGGGGTGACCGCGCTGGTCGGTGGAGGGCTCGCCGGATGCTTGCCGGCGGACCCCGTGGCGAGTGCGCAGACCGACACCGTCGCCGCCGGCGGGCGTCTCTACCGCGGGAAGGGCGACTGCCAGGCGTGCCACGGTTGGGCCGGCGACGGCCGCAAGATGAACCTCCAGATGCCGGACGGGGCGAACCTGCGCGCGAGCACGCTCACGCGCGAGCAGCTCGTCTTCGTGATCAAGTGCGGTCTCCCCGGCCGCTACATGCCGGCGTACGACCGCCGGGCCTACGTCGACGATCGCTGCCTCGGCAGGACCCGCGCCGACCTGGATCGCATGGGGTTGCAGTTGTTCGATCCGCCCGCCACGCTCCAGAACCGGGAGGTGGAGCGGCTGGCCGACTTCCTGGAGGCGAAGGTCATCGGCCAGGGTCCGATGGACCGGCAGAAGTGCATCGACTTCTGGGGCGAAGAGGTCGCCGTCTGCCGGACCGAGTTCCCGGACTGACGCCGCGCACCCGGCCGGTGTCCGCGGCGGGCCGAACCGTGAACGAACAGCGCCCGGGCCGGCCGAGGGCCGGGCGTTGCATCGCCGGTATCGTGTTGCGCCGGCTTCCTATTCGTCGAGCGCGAACACGAACAGGTAGCTGGAGTTCTCCAGGTTGTCGTAGCGCACCGGGTGCAGGTGGCGGCCGCTCGCCTGCACCGCGACGTACTGCCGCGGCCCGATGGCGTAGGTGACCGGCGCGCCCTTGAGGGGGGTGCCGACGTTGAAGCGCCACAGCTCCTGCAGAGTTTCGTCGTTGTAGGCGACCACCCAGCCGTCCTGCAGCGCCGAGAAGACGAGGCCGCCGGCCGTGACGATGGCGCCCGAACGCACCTCGATCTCGGTGACGGCCTTGGCGATCACCTCGTGGGTGTCGGTGTCGACCGCGGTGACCGAGCCGTAATAGAGGTCGCTCGTGTACTGCCGGCGTTCACTGTTGGCGCGGTCGATGCCCCCCTCCGGGCCGAGCGACGCCACCCGGGCGCCGGTCTGCGAGAAGCAGCCCTCGGTGCCCGCCCCGTAGGCGATCCCCTTCTCGGGGTTGAAGGCGGTCGGCTGGTGGGCGATGCCGCCGTGCCAGGTGGGGCAGGCGCGCTTCATCAGGTCGCGGTCGGCCCGCAGCGCGCGCGCCTCCTCGTTGTAGATCTGCACGTCGAGGTTCGGGTCGTACTCCAGCGGCATGCCGGTCTCGGGGTTCAGTCCGGCCGTCCAGGTGAGCTCGTTGACGTACTGGTTGCCCCTGATGAACGCGCCCGTATCCCGGTCGATGGAATAGAAGAATCCGTTGCGGGCGAAGTGGGCCACGACGTTGCGGACCTGGCCGTCCACGACCGTATCGTAGAGCATGTGGACCCCGACCTCGTCGTAGTCCCACGAGTCGTTCGGCGTGTACTGGAAGTGCCAGCGCCGCTCGCCGGTGTCGACGTCGAGCGCCACCGCGGAGTTGGTGAAGAGGTTGTCGCCGGGGCGGAACTCGGGGTCGTAGATGGGGTAGGGGTTGCCGGTGCCGAAGATGTAGAGGTTGCGTTCCGGATCGTAGGAGCCGGTCTGCCAGATGCCGCCGCCGCCGGTCTTCCAGGCGTTGTGGTCGTCCTTCCAGGTCTCGCTGCCCGGCTGGCCCGGCTCGGGGACGGTGTACCAGCGCCAGAGCTCCTCGCCCGTCTCCACGTCGAGGGCCGCCACCCAACCGCGCGTCCCGCCGTCGCCGGCCCCGTTCTGCACCAGGACCTTCCCGCGGGCCACCAGCGGCGCGGTCAGGAACCGCTCGCGGGCGCCCATGTCGGTGATGCCGGCCACCTCGACGTCCCAGAGGATCTCGCCGTCGTCGCGGTCGATGGCCAGCACCCGCCCGTCCTGCGTGTTCTGGAGCACCTTGTCCTCCCACAACGCGATGCCGCGGGTGCGGGAGCGGTTGTCCTCGTGGTCGACGCCGGGGTCGGTGATCCAGACGAACTGGCCGTAGTCCGGGTTGCGGGCGTCGATCTTGTAGACCGTGCCCCAGCCGTCGCTGGTGTACAGGAAGCCGTTGTCGACGAGCGGGTTGACCTCGTTCTCCGGGCCGTTGCCGCCGGTGTCCTGCATCCCGCCGAGGGCGAGGGCCCAGACCATGCGCAGGTCGCCGACGTTCTCGCGGTCGATCTGCGTCAGCCGGGAGTAGCGCTGCGAGCCGTAGTCGCCGTTCATCAGCAGCCAGTTCTGGGGCTCGGCCTGGGCGTTGATCAGGCGATCCTGAGTCACCGTGAGCTGGTACTGGGCCGCGGCCGGGACGGCCGAGGCGGCGAGGAACGCGAACGTGAGCGGAATCAGGGCCGGCAGTTGAAGACGCTGGCGCATGGCGTTTCCTCCTCGGACACGTACACTGGGCTATAGCTTATAACGCTTCCGGCCAGCCGTCCGCGGCGGAATCCCGCGCGGCTCCGAGGCCGGCGAAGCGCCCGGGTCGCGCGGCGACGAAGGAGCACGGCGATATACAATGCCGGTCTTTCCACGTCCGGCGGGAGGCCGGGAACAGCCATGCCATGCACGAATCCTCGACGGGAATCTCGCGACGGCCGGCCGGTCGGGCCTGCCGTGCGGCTTCCGGCCCGGCGGCGGCTGATCGGCCCCTGCGGTGCGTTGCTCGCCGTCGGCCTGGTCTCCGGCAGCGCGTCGGCCCAGGCGCCCGGTCCCGAGGGCGCCGACTGGCCGATGTACCGCGGTGACCTCGCCGGCACCGGCTACTCGCGGCTCACCGGCATCGCCCCGGACAACGTCGCCGGTCTGGCCCGCGCCTGGACCTACGACCTGACGCGCACGACACCTGATCCCTCCGGGCGGGGGCCGAACTCCCAGACCACGCCCATCGTCGTCGACGGCGTGATGTACCTGCCGGCGGCGGACCGCGTGGTCGCGCTCCGGCCGGAGACGGGCGAGGAGATCTGGAGCCATCCGGTCGCGGGCCGGCCGCCGTCGCGCCGCGGCGTCGCATACTGGGCGGGCGACGACGAGCACGAGCCGCGCATCCTGTTCACCACCGGTCTGCGCCTGCATGCCCTGAACGCCGCCACCGGTGAGCCCGCCGCGGGCTTCGGGGACGTCGGTTCGGTGGGTCTCGGCATCCCCTACAACTCGGTGCCGCTCGTCTACCGGCACGTCGTGGTGGTGGGCGCCAATACGCCGCCCGGCGCCGTCGGCGGCATCGGCAACGCCCGCGCCTACGATGCCCGCACCGGCGCCAGGCGGTGGGAGTTCGATTCGGTGGCCCAGCCGGGCGACGTCGGGCACGACACGTGGGCGGGCGATAGCTGGCGGGGACGGCTGGGCGCCAACGCCTGGCCGTTCTTCTTCACGGCGGACGCCGAGCGCGGCCTCGTCTACCTGCCGCTCGCATCGCCGATTCCGGGCTACTACGGAGGGGACCGGCCGGGCGCGAACCTCTACGGCAACTCGGTCGTCGCGGTCGAGGCGGAGACCGGCGGGTACGTCTGGCACTTCCAGACGATTCACCACGATCTGTGGGACGCCGATCCGCCCGCTCCGCCCGCGCTGTTCGACATCCCGCGCGAGGGCGGTGCCATTCCGGCCCTCGGGGTGACCACCAAGTCCGGCTATCTGTACCTCCTGAACCGCGAGACCGGCGAGCCGATCCACGGCGTCGAGGAGCGGGAGGTGGCGGCGAGCGACGTGCCGGGCGAGGCAGCCTATCCGACCCAGCCGTTCCCGGTGAAGCCGCCGCCGATGGGGCGCGTCCGCTACGAGGCGTCGGACCTGGTGACGGTCGAGGACACGACGCCGGAGCACGCCGCCGCGTGCGCCGCGCTGGTCGACAGCCTCGGCGAGATCTACAACGCGGGGCCGTTCACTCCCTGGATCTACCGGCCCGCGGGCGCGGCGCCGCGGACCACGCTGAACTTCCCGGGCGGCGTCGGCGGTCCCAACTGGGGCGGCGTGTCGTTCGATCCGGGGACCGGCTACGCCTTCGTCTTCTCGATGGACGTCGGCGCTCTCGGCTGGATGGTCGACGCGACGGGCGACGACGCGCCGTCGCCGTACGAGAAGCAGACGCCGCGGCCGGCCGGCTTCGAGGTGAGCCTGGACGGCGTGCGGATGCCGTGCCAGAAGCCGCCGTGGGGGCAGTTGACCGCGGTGGACGTCGCGACCGGCGACATCGCGTGGCGCCGGACCGTCGGCGTCACGGACACGCTGCCGGTCGGGAAGCGGAATACGGGGCGCCCGGGCCGCGCCGCGGCCATCGCGACGGCGAGCGGCCTGCTGTTCATCGCGGCGACCGACGACAACCGGTTCCGGGCCCTCGAGGCGTCGACCGGCCGGGAGCTGTGGGCGGACCGGCTCGATCAGCGGGGCAACGCCGACCCGATGACGTATCTCGGCGCCGACGGCCGGCAGTACGTGGCGATCGCCGCGACGGACACGATCGTCGCCTACGCGCTGCCTCGGGAGTCAGCCCCGTAGAACGGTGCAGAACTCCCGGCGAGGGTTGGGCGGCAAGCGGAGCCGCAAGGCGAGGATTTCCGGGTCCAGGAACGTGACGCGGGAGACGCGATGGCCAACGTGACAGCGACCCGGCGCATAGACGCACCGGTGGACGTGGTGTTCCGCACCGTCGCGCACGTCGAGCAGTTCTCGCAGGCGGTGCCGCACGTTCTCCGGGTCGAGTTCCTCTCGGAGGCGAAGTCGGGGGTCGGCGCGCGATTTCGCGAGACCCGCACGATGATGGGGCGCGAGGCGTCAACGGAGCTCGAGGTCACGGAGTACGTCGAGAACGCGCGGGTGCGGATCGTGTCCGAGGCGGGCGGCGCGCTCTGGGACACCGTCTTCACGACCGTTCCCGACGGGGCGGCCACGGCGCTGACGATGGTGATGGACGCGCAGCCCCGGTCCCTGAGCGCCCGGATGACGCTGCCGTTCATCATCGGCGCGGTCCGCAGGGCGGTCGAGCAGGACATGGACGCGGTGCAGTCGTTCTGCGAGGGTCGCGCACGGCGGTAGAATCGATCGTCGGAGTGTCGCCATGCGAGTACGCGTGAGCCTGGTGACCATGGCGGGCAGGACGGCATCGTCGGCTCGATCAAGGTAGCCCGCTACTCGGTGGGGTGGTAGCGGTTCGAAAGGCGTCGCCCCGGGTTGGAGGAGGCTGGGATGCGCATTTCACGATCCTCGCACGCGGCACTCGTCACGTTCACGGCGGTTCTGTACGCATTCGCTCCGGGTGCGTTGCACGCGCAGTCCTCCGACTTCACGCCGGTCACCGACGCGATGCTCCAGGATCCGGCGCCCGAGGACTGGCTGATGTGGCGGCGGACCCTGAACGGCTGGGGCTACAGCCCGCTCGACCGGATCGACCGCGACAACGTCGGGCGGCTCCGGATGGTCTGGTCGCGCGGCCTTGGACCCGGGCTGCAGCAGGGGACGCCGCTCGTCTACGACGGCGTCATGTACATGCCGAACCCGCGGGACGTCATCCAGGCCCTCGACGCCGTCACCGGCGACCTGCGCTGGGAGTACCGGCGCGACCGGCCGGACGATCTCGAGGACTACATGCTCGGCGTGCTGACCGACCTCAACCGGAACGTCGCGATCCACGGGACGCACATCATCGACACGAGCGGCGACGACTACGTCTTCGCCCTCGACGCGGCCACCGGGGAGCTCGCCTGGGAGACCGAGATCCTCGACTACCGGGTGAACCCCGCCAACCAGAGCTCCGGCCCGATCATCGCCGACGGGAAGATCGTCTCGGGGCGCGGCTGCACGCCGCGGGGCGGGCCGAACGCCTGCGTCATCGTGGCGCACGACGCCGCCACCGGCGAGGAGTTGTGGCGGCGGCGGACTATCCCGGCCCCCGGCGAGCCGGGGGACGAGAGCTGGGGCGGCGTGCCGTTCGAGGAGCGCAAGCACGTCGGCGCGTGGATGGTGCCGAGCTACGACCCGGAGCTGAACCTGGTCTACATCGGCACGTCGGTCACGTCGCCGGCGCCCAAGTTCCTGATCGGCGGCGCCGACCTGAAGCACCTGTACCACAACTCGACGTTGGCCCTCGACGCCGACACCGGCGAGATCGTCTGGTACTACCAGCACCTGAACGATAGCTGGGACCTCGACCACCCCTTCGAGCGGCTGCTCGTCGACACCCCGGTGCGCCCGGACCCGTCCGCCGTCGAGTGGATCAACCCGCGCCTGCAGCCGGGGGAGGAGCGCCGGGTGATGACCGGCATTCCCGGCAAGACCGGCATCGTCTACACCCTCGACCGCGAGACCGGCGAGTTCCTGTGGGCGACGCCGACCATCGCCCAGAACGTGGTCGGCGGCATCGACGGCGCGACCGGCGCGGTGTCGGAGAACGCCGAGGTGGTTTTCCGCGCCGAGGGGCAGGAGGTCTTCGCCTGCCCGACACTGGTCGGCGGCAAGGACTGGGAGGCCGGCGCCTACAGCCCGCTCACCAACACGATGTACTACCCGCTGCGCAACGCCTGCGCGCGGATCATGGCGACCAACGACGGCTCGCTCTACGGGCTGGGCGTGCGCACCCAGATCGCGCCCGGCACCGATCAGGTGGGCACCGTGCAGGCGATCTCGGCGGAGACCGGCGCGGTGCTCTGGAAGCACGAGCAGCGCGCCGCCACCAGCTCGCTGGTGGCGACCGGCGGCGGGCTGGTCTTCGGCGGCGACCACAACGGCCGCTTCCGCGCGTTCGACCACGAGACCGGCGCGGTGCTCTGGGAGATCAACCTGGGCTCGCCGCTGACCGGCTTCCCGATCACCTACGCCGTGGACGGGCGGCAGTACGTGGCGGTCAGCACCGGCCGGTCGCTGACGTCGGGCGCCTTCAACCGCCTGACCCCGGAACTCCGCCCGAGCGACGGCAACACGCTGTTCGTCTTTGCCCTGCCGGATTGAGGGGATATGGACCGTCGGCATTCGGTTCGAACGGATTGGAAGCGGAACCGCCGCGTCCTCACTCCACCGCCGGCGGCAGGCGCCGGTCCAGCGCGATGCGCAGGCCGTCGAGCAGTCCTTCGACCCGCGCCACCCGTTCCGCCACGCTCGCGAGGTCCGATCGCAGTTCCGCTTGTCCTTCTCGGAGCGCCGCCATCTCGTTTCGGAGCGCCGCCATCTCGTTTCGGAGCGCCGCCATCTCTTCCCGGAACGATGCCTGCTCTTCTCCGAGTGCCGTCAGCTCCGCGCGGACCATGGCGTAGCCGTCTTCGAGGGCCTTGAGTCGGATGTCCAGGGTCCCGGTCCGCTCGATCAGAAGCGTCTGGCCCTCTTCGACAGCCCGCAGGCGAGTGTCCAGGCCGTCGATTCGGCTGCTCAGGCGGCCGGTGGTCGTCAGAACGACGCCGGAGAGGGCAACCCCGACGGTCACAATCGCGATGAGCTCCGCGGAGAGCGCCTTCATGGAACTCCTCGATCGTGTCTCCGGGGCGCGGCGGAGTCAAGCAGGAACGACGGTTCGACGGTTCTCGGCCCTACCCGAGGGCGTTCGTAACCAGATACAGGAGCACGCCGCCGGCGACCACCGAGCCGAGCTGACCGGCGGTGTTGGCCCCCATCGCGTGCATCAGCACGTGGTTGGTGAAGTCCTCTTCCTGCGCCACCTTCTGCACCAGGCGGCCGCTCATCGGGAAGGCGCTGATGCCGGCGGCGCCGACCAGCGGGTTGATCCGGCCGCCGGTGACGAGGGCGAGGATCTTGCCGAAGCAGACGCCGGCCACGGTGTCGAGCACGAACGCCCCGAGGCCGAGCAGCAGGATGAGGAGCGTGTCGACCCGCAGAAAGGTGTCGGCCTGCATGAGGCTGCCGATGGTCAGGCCGAGGAACAGGGTCGAGATGTTGGTCAGCGTCTCGGACGCCGACCCGGCGAGTTGCGGCACGACGCCCGATTCCTTCATGAGGCTGCCGAGCATCAGCGTCGCCACCAGCGGGGCCGACTGCGGCACGAGCAGGCCGATGACGACGGTCACGACGATCGGGAAGAGGATCACGGCGGCGCGCGGCACCGGACGCGGTGCGTAGGCCATGCGGATGCGGCGTTCCCTGCGGGTCGTGAGCAGCCGCATGATGGGCGGCTGGATGATCGGCACGAGGCTCATGTACGAGTACGCCGTGACCGCGATCGGCGCGAGCAGTTCCGGGGCGAGCAGCGACGAGACGTAGATGCTGGTGGGGCCGTCGATGGCGCCGATGACCGCGATGGACGCCGCCTGGTTCAGGGGAAAGCCGATGAAGGTGGCGAGCAGGAGCGTGGCGAAGATGCCCAATTGGCCGGCCGCCCCGAGCACGGCGAAGATCGGCTGCGACAGCAGCGGCCGGAAGTCCATCATCGCGCCGATGCCGATGAAGATGAAGAGCGGGAACAGCTCCGTCTCGATGCCGAACTCGTTCAGGAGGTAGAGCATGCCGCCCGGCTCGTTCATCGGCGAGTTCGGCAGGTTGCCCAGCAGCACCCCGAAGCCGATCGGCAGCAGCAGCGTCGGCTCGTACTCCCTGGCGATCGCCAGGTAGATCAGGACGCCGCCGACGGCGAACATCACGAGGAGCCCGAAGTCGAGGGAAATCATGGGCGTGTCGGCAGGATCCGGCCGGCCGGGTTCGCTCCCGGGGTCTGCGCCCTGGAACGGTGCAGATTCCTGGTGAGGGTCGGTCGGGCGGCAGGCGGAACCATGGCGACGATTGACGGGCTGGCGAGGCTAGCGGGGCGTCAGGGTGACGAGCGGCTGGCCCTGCACGACGCGGTCGCCGTTCTTGACGTGCACCGTGGTGACGGTGCCCCGCCAGTATGACCGGATCACGTTGAACATCTTCATCGCTTCGATGGTGAGCAGTTCGTCGCGGCGCTCGACCGGCAGGCCCACGGCCGCGACGATCCTGGTGACCGAGCCGGGCATCGGCGCGGTCATCGTGCGCGGGCCGTCGCCGCCCGCCTCCGGCGACGGTTCGGACGGGAAGAGCAGCGGCGTCGTCGGCTCGTCGGGCGGCGCGGGCTCCGTGTCGATCGCGGGTGTCTCCCGATCGGCGGCGCTGCGCGTCGGCTCGACGTCGACCGAGTAGGCCGTTCCCGACAGGCGGGCGGTGACCGGCCGGGCGCGCGGGTCGTCGATGTCGACGTCGTACACGCGACCGTCGATGGTGACGCGGTAGCGGGTCACAGGCGGGCCCTCGCCCGTCCGGTCGGCTGGCCGAGCCGCTGGGCGCGGTGCAGGCGCCGCCACGCTCCCACGTCCGATTCGAGCGCCGCCGGACGCGCCGCACGGGCCCGCGCTACCGCCACCGCGATGGCGACAGCCTGGCGTTGCCGCTCCTGTTCCGCCGCGGCCTCCAGCCGGGCCTGCTCGGCCGCCTTCGTCGTCGCCCTGCCGCCGCCGCGCGACAGCGGCAGACCGCCGTAGAGCAGCGGCGACGTCAGCGCGTACATCAGGGTGACGAGACCACCGAGCGTGAGAAACAGCAACGTCGAGCCGACGCCGGCGATCTCCAGGACCGTCTGCAGCTCGGGCGTCATCGCGCGGCTCTACAGCGGAATGTTGCCATGCTTCCTGGGCATTGCCGCGGCCTGCTTGTCCTTGAGGAAATCGAGCGCGGCGACGACGCGCGCGCGCGTTTCGCGCGGGTGGATCACGTCGTCGATGTGTCCCGTGGCGGCCGCCGTGAACGGGGAGTTGAACTGCTTCTCGAACTCGTCCTCGAGCCGCGCGCGTTCCGCGTCGCGCTTCGACGGCAGCTCCTGCTTCAGGTGGCGGGCGTAGAGGATGCTGACCGCCCCCTTGGCTCCCATCACCGCCACCTCCGCGGTGGGCCACGCGAGGCAGACGTCGGTCCGGATCATCTTGCTGCTCATGACGATGTAGGCGCCGCCGTACGCCTTCCGGAGCACGACCGAGACCTTCGGCACTGTCGCCTCGGCGTAGGCGTACACGATCTTGGCGCCGTGGCGGATGATGCCGTTCCGTTCCTGGTCGGCGCCGGGCAGGAAGCCGGGGCAGTCGATCAGGGTCACGAGCGGGATGTTGAACGAATCCGCGAACCGGATGAAGCGGGCAATCTTGTCCGAGGCGTCGATGTCGAGCACCCCGGCCAGATGCTCGGGCTGGTTGGCGACGAGCGCCGCGACGCGCCCCTTGAGGCGGATGAAGCCGACGACGGCGTTCGGGGCGAAGTCCGCGTGCACTTCCAGGAACGAGTGGCGGTCGGCGATGCGCGTGATCGCCTCGCGGACGTCGTACGCCTCCTCCGCCGCTTCCGGGATGAGGTTGTCCAGCTCCGCCACGTCCGGCTCGGCGCTCTGCTCGGCCTCGACGAGCGGCGGATCCTCGGCGTTGTTGGACGGGAGGTAGCCGAGCAACTGCCGGGCCACGTCGAAGGCCCCGTTCTCGTCGTCGGCCACGAAGTGCGCGACCCCGGAGCCGCCGGCGTGGGTGTCGGCGCCGCCCAGCGTCTCGGCGTCCACTTCTTCGCCGGTGACGGTGCGGATCACGTCCGGGCCGGTGATGAACATGTAGCTGCTGCCGCGCGCCATGATCACGAAGTCGGTCAGGCCCGGCGAGTACACCGCCCCGCCGGCGCAGGGCCCGAGCATCAGGCTGATCTGCGGCACGACGCCGCTGGCCTGCGTGTTGCGCCAGAACAGGTCGCCGAAGCCGGCCAGGCTCCAGATCCCTTCCTGGATGCGCGCCCCGACCGAATCGAGCAGCGCGAAGACCGGCAGCCCGCTCGACGTGGCGGTCTCCAGCAGCCGGCCGACCTTGAGCGCCTGCGTCTCGGAAAACGATCCGCCCAGCACCGTGAAGTCCTGCGCGAAGACGGCGACGCGCCGGCCGTCGACGTGCCCGAAGCCGGTCACCACGCCGTCGCCCGCGTGCCGCTGCCGGTCGAGCCCGAACGCGGAATGCCGGTGCTCCACGTAGGGACCCAGTTCCTCGAACGAGTTGGGATCGAGCAGGCGGTTGATCCGTTCCCGCACCGTCAGCTTGCCGCGGGCATGCTGCGCGTCGATGCGATCCCGGCCGCCGCCCATCCGCGCCCGGGCGCGCCGCTCGGTCAGCGAATCCCCCTTTCCGGCCGTCGACGCGGCCGTCTCCAGGGTGCTCGCATCGGCCTCGGCCGAGTCCGCATCCGGGTCGACCCGCTTCCTGTCGCGCCGGCGCGCCAGCGCGCGCACGGCCGCGACGAGCCCCGCGCCGGCCGTCGTGGCGGTGACCGCTCGCGCCTCGGTGGACATCGGTACGCCGAGGACTTTCGAGCGGGATGCGGAGCCGCCGTCCGGCGGGGGCTCCGCCGCCGACGGGGATTCGTGCGGTTCCGGAGAGCTGCCATTGTCGGACATGGTCACTTCCCGATTCTAGCCCAAACCGATCCTCGTCCACCGTGATCCCGTCCAGGGGGCCGTGTACGCAGTGTCCATCGGGTTCGGGCGGCGGGCGGTTCGGAGACGGTCGGGCGGCCGTGACGCCGCCTGCGGCCGAATGGGGTACGCTGTGCCGGAAGCGCCGCCTGCGGGCGGACCGCGGCGGCCGACGCCACGCGAGTCTTGACGGTTTCCCTGCGATTCGTAGCCGGCACCCTGGACATCGGCGGGTTCACCGAGGGGGAGGCTCCGTTGCCGGACGCCTGTCGCTGGGACGCCCGCACCCGGCGTTTCCGCGCGCCCGCCGTCGTGTATGCGCCGGTGGTCCGCGCGCTCGTTCAGCGTCGGATCGCGTACGAGGACGAGGCGCGGCAGTACGGCGTGCTGGACGCCGGACTGCAGGTGCGCCGGGAACCGCGCCCCTTCCAGACGGAGGCCCTGGAGGCGTGGCGGGCGGCTCGTGGACGCGGCGTGGTCGTGCTGCCGACGGGCGCCGGCAAGACCGAGGTCGCGTTGCTGGCCATCGACGCGGTCCGGCGGGACACGCTCGTCGTGGCTCCTACCCTCGACCTCGTCACGCAATGGCATCGGCTGCTGGGCGACCGGTTGCGGTGCGCGATCGGCGTCATCGGCGGCGGCGACTACCGGGTCGAGCCGGTCACCGTGTCCACCTACGACTCCGCCTTCATTCACATGGAGCACATCGGGGCGCGCTTCGGCCTGGTGGTGTTCGACGAGTGCCATCATCTGCCGAGCGCCGCCTATGCACTCGCGGCCCAGCACTGTCTGGCGCCCTATCGGCTGGGATTGACCGCCACCCCGGAGCGTGTCGACGGCCGCCACGCGGACCTCGAGTCGCTGGTCGGCACCGTCGTCTACCGGCGGCACGTGCGCGACCTCGCGGGCGACTACCTGGCCGAGTACGCCGTCGAACGGATCTTCGTGGAGCTGACCGGCGACGAACGCCGGGCGTACGACGAGGCGCGCGGCATCTACCGCGAGTTCGTGGTCGGCCAGGGCATCCGCATGTCGGATCCGGACGGCTGGACGCAGTTCATCATACGTTCGTCGCGGAGCGTCGAGGGACGGCGGGCGCTGGCCGCCTATCAGCGCCAGAAGCAGCTCGCGTTCGCGGCGCCGTCGAAGCTGACCTACGTGGAGGCGCTGCTGCACCGGCACCGGCGCGACCGCGCGCTGCTGTTCACCGAACGCAACGACGCCGCGTACGCGCTGTCACGCCGCTTTCTCGCCCCGATCATCACCCACCAGACGAAGGTCTCCGAGCGCGTCCGCATCCTGGAGGACTTCGCGGCCGGCGCCTACAACGCGGTGGTCACCTCCAAGGTTCTGAACGAAGGGGTGGACATGCCTGCCGCCAACATCGGTATCGTGATCTCCGGCAGCGGGTCCGTGCGCGAGTACGTGCAGCGGCTCGGGCGCATCCTCCGCAAGCAGGGCGACAAGAAGGCGGTCCTGTACGAGCTGGTGGCGAACGAGACGGCGGAGATCTACACCAGCGACCGGCGGCGTGAGGCCGATGCTGACGACTGACCTCGTGCGCACCCGGCGCCGCGGCGGGCGCATCGAGACGCCGCCGTTGCGCCCCGCCGAGAAGGAGCGGCTGCTCGCCGTCGCGGAAGGATACGTCACCGCCGCGCGCGCCGCGGTCGGTGACACGCGGGCGGCCTTCGAAGCGGCGTGCGATGACGTTACTTGCCGTCCGACCGACTACCGGCTGGTCCGGGGGCTGCGGAAGCTGGTCCAGGACCGTTGCGTGTTCGAGGTGCGGGACGACGTGGATCCGCCCGCGCTCCGGCGGACCGTCTTCGTCCGGGCCGCGGCGGCCCGGCGCGCCCTGGACGACGCCGAGGCGTTCGAGCCGGAACCGGTGCTCGCGGCGGCGGCGGCCGAGCTCGACCTGCCGGCGCCGGAGGTCCGGGACGCCCTGTTCGCCGACCTGAAGGAGAACCATGTCCTTACCCGGTTCGACGCGATCGGCGCTGCCGCGCTGGTCGCCGCCTACGAGACCGCGCAGAAGCAGGCGGTCCTGCTGCGGGCGGTCCGCGTCGTCGTCACGTTGCAGCGGCCCGACCCGCGCGGCCTGCGCCTGTTCTTCCGGCGGCTCAAGTTTCACCGCCTGCTCTACCTCGCCACCCGGCTTCCGGACGGCGCCTGCCGCATCGAGATCGACGGGCCGTTCAGCCTGTTCCGGTCGGTCACGACCTACGGCCTGCAGTTGGCGTTGTTGCTGCCCGTGCTCGACGCCTGCGGTCCCGGCTGGGAACTCGACGCCGACGTGCTCTGGGGACCCCGGCGGCGGCCCGCGACGTTCCATCTCGAAGGCGCGCCGTCCGCGGACCCGCCTCGCGACGACGCCGGCCTCCCGGACGAGGTCGCCCGGCTGCGCGATCGTTTTCGGCGGATGGAGACGGCGTGGGCGGTCGCGGCGGCGCGCGCGCTGCTCGACCTGCCGGGCGTCGGCCTGTGCGTGCCGGACCTCGTGTTCACCCATCGCGACACCGGCCACCGCGTCTACTTCGAGGCGCTCGGCTACTGGAGCCGCGAGGCGGTGTGGCGCCGCGTCGATCTGGTGGAGGCGGGGCTTCCACAGCCGATCGTCTTCGCGGTCAGCAGCCGGCTGCGGGTCAGCGAGGAGGTGCTGGACGGCGATCTTCCCGGCCAGTTGTACGTCTACAAGGGCGCCATCAGCGCCCGCGCGGTGGAGGAGCGGCTCGACGCGAGCCTTGCGCGTGTGCGCGGGTGACTTACACATGGGTGAACGGCACGGTCTCCGCGCCGGAGATCGCATCGGCCGCGCAGTCGTTGCGCTCGCTCGACACCGACGGCGACGCCCGGCTGTCGCCGGACGAGCTACAGTGAGAAGTTGTTCCGATGTTCGATTCGCTCGCTGTCGCCCGCCGGCCGACCGATGCCGGCATCGACCGCGACCTGGCGGAGGCCGCCGGTATTCGGACCGCGGCGATGAACGCCGTGTTGCGACTGCTCATCGACTGACTTCGCCAACCGCCGGCGCCGCGGATCGTTCGGGTTCAGGGTGGCTATCGCCGCGCTGGCGCTCGGCCTGCCGGGCCTTCCAGATCCGCGCGAGCCGTTCCGCTTCCGCGATCTGGTGCCGGAACATGTCGGGGTCGAGGCGCTGCTGCATCCGTCCGGCCTCGTACCCCTCCTCGCTGGTGAGCCGCTCGGCCGCGAGGCCGAACCACATGTAGGCGAGCACGTTGTCGCGGGCGACCCCGTCGCCGTCAACGTAGCGGTTGCCGAGTTCGAACAGCGCCTGCGCGTCGCCCTGTTCGGCGCGCTCGAGCAGTTCGTCCACGGTCGGGCGCGCCGTGTCCGGGCGGGTGTCGTCGAGGCAGCCGGGGAACGCGGCGGCCAGGACGAGGACGGCGCAGCACAGACCGCGCATCGAATCACCTCCGCGCGTCGGGAGCGGAGCCGGCCGCCGCGTGCAGGACGAGCCGGATCATGTCGACCGCAAAGGAATAGGCCAGCAGGGCCAGCGCGCCCGCGGCCGCGCGGGGCGCAAGCTCGGGGGGCGTGATCGGCGCGAGGCAGACGATCAGCGCAATCCCCTGGACGACGCAGACCGTCTTGCGGCGGAAGCTCGGCGGCAGATCGGCGGTCAGAGCGGGCCAGATCCAGCCGGCCGCCACGAACAGGTACCGCAACGCGCCGATGAGCAGGACCCAGGCGTCCGCGCGTCCGGTCCGCCAGACGAGCACGGAGAGCACCAGCATCAGGAAGGCGTCGAGCTCCATGTCGAAGCGCGCCCCGAACCGCGTCTCCTGTCCGCTGCGCCGCGCCGCCAGCCCGTCGAGACCGTCGAGCGCCATCGCGGCCGCACAGATCCCGACAATCCACCAGAGCGCGGCGTCGGCCGGCGCCGGCTGGAGGATCAGGGCCGCCACCGGAACGACCAGGGTGGCCCGGACCAGCGTGATCTGGTTCGCCGCCCCCAGTCCGGGCGGCGGCAGGTCGGGCGGGAGAAACCGTACGACCAGGGCCGCCAGCAGGGTGTAGATACCCAGCACGTCGGCGAAGTACTGTAGGGGGAGGGCGAGCAACCGCGACGTGGTGAACGCGCAGGCGGCGAGCGGGAGCAGACCGAAGCCGAGGTCGGTCAGGGCGCGAACCTGGCGCGTCGAGCGAGCCGTCCGGCCCGGCCGCCGGGCGCGTCGCGGCATCACGATCGTCCGATAAGGTCCCTCGGCAGCACCTGCAACCCGTTCATGCCGGCCACGTCGACCGCTCGTTCGTTCTGGATCCGCAAACCCGGCCACGGTGAGATTCTGTGCGCCGGGCTTGCGCCGAGGCAAGTCGGCGAGGTGCTGGTCCGCACCCGCTACAGCGGCGTCAGCCGGGGCACCGAGGCGCTGGTCTTCCGCGGCGCGGTACCGCCGTCGCAGCACGCGGCGATGCGGGCGCCGTTCCAGGAAGGAGACTTTCCGGGACCGGTCAAGTACGGCTACAGCAGCGTCGGCAGCGTCGAGGAGGGGCCGGATCGGCTGCGGGGACGGACGGTCTTCTGTCTCCACCCGCACCAGGATCGCTATTGCGTCCCGGCGCAGGCCGTACACTTGGTGCCGGAGCGTGTGCCGGCGCCGCGCGCCGTGCTGGCCGCCAACATGGAGACCGCGGTGAACGTCGTCTGGGACGCCCGGCCCGCGCCCGGCGACGAGATCGTGGTGATCGGCGGTGGCGTCGTCGGTCTGCTCGCCGCGAGCCTGTGCCGGGACCTGCCTGGCGCCGAGGTTACCGTGGTCGATCCCAACCGCTCGCGAGCGGCGGTCGCGGCTGCCCTCGGTCTTGCGTACCGGCCGGATCCGCCCGGCGGCGCCACGGCCGATCTGGTCATCCACGCCAGCGGGCATCCCGCCGGGCTGCGGGCGGCGCTGGCCGTGGCCGGACACGAGGCGACGATCGTCGAGGCGAGCTGGTACGGCGCGTCGGAGGTTTCCCTGCCGCTCGGCGAGGCGTTCCACGCCCGCCGCCTTGCGATCAGGAGCAGCCAGGTGGGGCACGTGCCCCCGGAACGCGCGCCGCGCTGGTCCCGTAGCCGTCGCCTGCGACTGGCCCTGGCCCTGCTCGCCGACCCGCGGCTCGATGCGCTGGTGACGGGGGAGAGCGGGTTCGACGAGCTGCCGGCGGTGCTCGCGGCGCTCACCGCGGGACCGGGGGATACGCTCTGTCACCGCATCCGCTACCCGGGTTCGCCGGGCGACCCCGACGGGGAAACATGAGCGGCGACAATTCACGCTCGCGTCCGCCCTTCGACGCCCCCGGCGACGAGCGCCGGCCGATTCGGGGGAACATGAGCGGCGACACGCACGCCATCGTCCGCCTGCTCTCGATCGGCTGTCGACGCCGGCGCGGAACGTGAGCGGACGGCGACAGCCGAAGGAGACGGAACATCGTGTACAGCCTCAACGTCCGCGACCACTTCATGATCGCGCACAGCTTCACCGGGGAGGCCTTCGGGCCGGCGCAGAAGCTGCACGGCGCCACCTACGTCGTCGACGCGACGTTCGCCCGGCCGGAGCTCGATCCCGACGGTATGGTGGTCGACATCGGCCGGGCCGGGGCCGTCCTCAAGACGATTCTGGGGGACATGAACTACCGCAACCTCGACGACGAGCCGGCGTTCGCCGGCCGCAACACCACCACCGAGTTCCTGGCCCGCGAGATCTTCGAGCGACTGGCCGCGGCGATTCGCGCGGGCGAGCTCGGGGCGTGTGCCGGCGGCGTGACCTCCATCGCGGTGACGCTGCACGAATCCCACGTCGCCTGGGGGCGCTACGAGGGACGTCCGTGAGCGCACGCCGGCTGCACCTGGTCGTGCCCGGTCCGCTCGACCAGCAGACCGGCGGCTACCTCTACGACGCACGGATGGCGACCGGGCTGCGGCGCCGCGGTTGGCGGGTGGACGTGCACAGCCTGGAGGGAACGTTCCCCGACGCCGACGCCACTGCGCGCGCGAGCCTCGCCGACGTGCTGGCGGGCCTCGACGATGGATCGCAGGTGCTCGTCGACGGGCTGGCGCTCGGCGGCCTGCCCGGCCCGGTCGCCGCGCACCGGGGACGGCTGCGCATCCTGGCTCTCGTGCACCATCCCGTGTCGGACGAGACGGGACTTGCAGCCGAGGTATGCGCGCGCCTGGCGGATCGCGAACGGCGGGCGCTGGCCGCGGTGGCCGGCGTAATCGTCACCAGCAGCTTTACGGCGCGGCGCCTCGAACGCTTCGAGGTGGACGCGGCCCGGGTGCGCGTGGCGCGGCCGGGGACGGATCCGGCGCCGCCGGCCGCCGGCCCCTTGCCGGGCGAGCCGCCGCGGTTGCTCTCGGTGGCGTCGGTCGTGCCCCGGAAGGGCCACGACGTGCTCGTGCGCGCACTGGCGCGTCTTCGTGACTTGCCGTGGCGGTGTGTCTGCGCCGGGAGCCTGGAGCGGGCGCCCGGTTACGCGCGCCGGGTTCGTGCGCTGGTCGAGGAGCACCGGCTTGCCGGCCGCATCCGGTTCGTCGGAGAATGCCGGCGCGCGGCGCTCGACCGGATCTACGGGGCCAGCTCGCTCTTCGTGCTCGCCTCGCATTACGAGGGCTACGGGATGGTGCTGACCGAGGCGCTGGCCCGCGGGTTGCCGGTGGTCGGCACCACCGGCGGCGCGATTCCGGATACGCTGCCGTCCGACGCGGCCCTGCTGGCGCCGCCCGGCGACGATCGGGCGCTGGCTGCGGCGATCGGCTCGCTCCTGGATCCGGACGAGGCCGGAGCGGGGAAGGGAGAGTCCGCCGGCGCGGGCCGTCGCGCCGTGCTCGCGGCGGCGGCGCGGCGCCATGCGGCGGCATTGCCCGACTGGGACGCGGCGGTGCGGACCTTCGAGGAGCACCTCCTGGCGCTGGCGCCCGAGGGGACTGATGGAACGGCGCTGACGGGCGGCGGCGCCGGAGGGGCCGATAGACGGCGCTGACGGGGCGCGCGGTTCCGCCGCCGGCGCAGAATCGACGACGACGTGAGGTGACGATGCACTGGGTACGGTTTCTCCACGACGGCAGGACGGGCTTCGGGACGCTGGCGGACGGCGTCGTCACACCGCACGACGGCGACCTGTTCGGCCGCCGCGCACCGGCCGGCGACGGCATCCCGTCCGACGCGGTCGCACTGCTGGCGCCGGTCGCGCCCGGCAAGATCGTCGGCCTCGCCAACAACTTCCACGCCTTCATCGAGAAGATGGGCGGGAGCGTGCCGGACGAGCCGCTCTACTTCATCAAGGCCAACACGTCGCTGAACGGGCCGGGGCGGCCGATCCGGCGCCCGCGGGGCTACGACGGCAAGATCATCTTCGAGGGCGAGCTCGGCCTCGTGATCGGCCGCACCTGCCGCAATGCATCGCCGGCCGAGGCGCTCGACGCCCTGTTCGGCTGCACCTGCGTGAACGACGTGACGGCCATCGAACTGCTGAAGAAGGACCCGAGCTTTCCGCAGTGGACGCGGTCGAAGGCGGCGGACACGTTCGGCGTCCTCGGACCGGTGGTGGCGACCGGGCTCGACCCGTCGGCGCTGCGGGTGCGGACCGAGGTCAACGGGCAGGAGCGGCAGAACTACCCGGTGACCGACATGGTCTTCGTCCCGGCCGACCTGATCAGCCGCCTGTCGTTCGACATGACCCTGGAGCCGGGCGACGTCATCGCCTGCGGCACGTCGGTCGGTGTCGGGTCGCTGCGGGACGGCGACGTCGTGACGGTGAGCATCGAGGGCGTGGGCGAGCTGACGAACACCTACCGGGATTCTCCTGCGGCATGAGCGAGACGTTCGATCCGGCGTGGCTGGCGCTGCGCGAGCCGGTCGACCACCGGTCGCGGGCCGATGCAGCGATGTCCCTGCTCGTCCCGGCGTGGCGGACCGGGAGCTGGTCGCGCATCGTCGATCTGGGCAGCGGGACCGGATCGAACCCGCGCTACCTCGCGCCGAGGCTGCCGGGGATCCGGGGCTGGACGCTGGTCGATCGCGACGCCGACCTCCTCGCGCGGGCGGCCCCGGACGGCGCCGAGGTGACGCGCGTCGTCGGCGACCTGGCCGCGGCGGGGCTGGCCGCGGTCCGCGAGTCGGACGCCGATCTCGTGACCGCGTCGGCGCTCCTCGACCTGGTGTCGAAGGACTGGCTGGGCGCGCTGGCCGCGGCCTGCCGCGAAGCAGGTAGCGCGGCTCTCTTCGCGCTGACCTACGACGGCGGGATGCAGTGGCGGGCGGCGGCGGACGATCCCCGGCCGGCCGACGACCCGGACGACGCGCTCGTCCGGCGCGCCGTCAACCTCCATCAGCGGCGCGACAAGGGACTCGGCCCGGCCCTGGGCCCGATGGCCGGACTGATCGGGGAGACGACGTTCCGCGCCGCCGGCTACCGCGTCTGGCTGCTGCCCAGCCCGTGGCGGCTCGGACCCGGCGACGCAGCGCTGGCCCGCGCGCTCGTCGACGGCTGGGAGGCCGCGGCGGTGGAGCAGCTTCAGGACGCGGCGCCGGCGGACGGCGCGGCCGATGCGGACCGGGTGCGGGCCTGGGCGGCGCGGCGGCGCGCGACGATCGAGAGCGGTCGTTTCGGTCTCACCGTCGGCCACCTGGACCTGCTCGCCCTGCCGGCGTAGCCGGGGAGCGCAGGTCGAGGTCGAACAGCACGTCCCGGCCGAGGCGGAACACCCGGCACGCGGGGCGGAGCGCCTCGTCCAGCGTGGCGATCGGCGCCAGGGCGAAGGCCGGCCGGCCGGAGCCGATGACCAGGGGCGCGACGGCGACGTGCAGCCGATCCACCGCCCCGGCGTCCAGGAATCTCGAGACGGTGACGCCTCCACCCTCGATAAGGAAGCGCCGGCAACCGCGCTCGCGGAGCGCCGCGAGCACGTCGAACGGCTCCATGGTCCCGGACGGACCGGTCGGCAACTCGATGGCGGTCTCTCTGCCGGACGGTCGGGCCCGCGCTTCCGAAACCGGGTCGCGCCTGCGCCGGATCACGATGGTCGGAGCCGCCCCGTCCCGGAAGACCTGCCGCGACCGGTCCAGGCGGTCGTTCGGGTCGATGACCACGCGCACCGGATTGTCGCCGTCCACCTCCCGCACGGTCAGGCGCGGGTCGTCGGCATCGACGGTGGCGGCGCCGACGATCACGGCGTCGACCAGGGCGCGCAGCCGGTGGAGACGCCGGATGTCCTCGGGGCCGGTCACGTAGTGCGAATGCCCGGTGGCGGTCGCGATGCGGCCGTCGAGACTCTGCCCGGCCTGGGCGATGACGAGATCGGCCCGCAGTTGAAGCGGGAGGTACAGGTCCAGAATCTGACGTGCGTCCGCGGTCAATGCGGCCGCTGTTTCCCAGGTGCCGGAAGAGTAGACTTGCAACGGGACGTCCAGCCTGGAATCGTACACCTGCACGAGGGTGTCGGCGCCCGGACGGACGGCCCGGACGAGGCTCCACGCGGCGTGCTCGTCGAGCCGCGGCGTCTCGTCGACGGCGGCGGCGGTGCGCACCGGTTGCGGCGGATTGCTTGCCAAGGGCTGTTAGAGTAACAGCAGCGTAACGACGTAACGCCTGTGTAACGTATGGGAATGCACGACGCGGAACGCGCACTGTTCGATCTGCAGCGGGGGAGACCGGTCTACGTCACCGCCGGCGGGGCGGGGGCGTTGATCGCCACCGTCGACGGGTTGGCGAGTCCGGTCCTCGACACGCTGCGCGGTCAGGGGGCGTTGCGACTGGCGGTGACGCGTCATCGGGCTACCTCGATGGGACTGGCCGTCGCGGCTGCAGGGGAAGGGACGCGCGGCGTGAGTCTCTCGTTGAACGGTGAAGGTCCGGAGCAGATTCTCCGCCTCGCGATGGCGCGCGGGACGTTCACGGTCGACCCTCGCGACGTGCAGCCGGCGTCCGAACTCGAGGCGGGGGGCCTCAAACTGGCGCGGCTCGGCCGGCTGCTGCCGGCGGTGATCAGCACGACCGCCGATCCCGGCGGTGTGTCGGCGTTGCGCGACGCCGTCGCGAGCGGCGCCGCCCTGTCGGTGACGAGCGGGCAGATCGACGAACTGGCCGGCAACGTCGCCGTGCGCGTCACGCGGGTCAGCGAAGGCCCGGTCCCGCTGGCCGAGGCGGAGTACGCCCGCTTCGTCTTCTTCCGCGAGGCGCACGGGCTGCTCGGGCACGTGGCGGTGCTCGTCGGACGTGAGAGCGACCGGCCGGATCCCGTACCCGTCCGGATTCACTCGGCGTGCCTCACCGGTGATCTCTTCGGCAGCCTGCGCTGCGACTGCGGGGAGCAGTTGCGGGGCAGCCTGCGGCACTTCGCGGAGTCCGGCGGCGGCGTGCTGCTGTACATGGGGCAGGAGGGGCGCGACATCGGGCTCGCCAACAAGCTGCGGGCGTACACGCTCCAGGAGCACGGCCTCGATACCGTGGACGCGGACGGCGCGCTCGGCTTCGGGGCCGACGAGCGGGACTACGGCGCGGCGGTCGAGATGCTCAAGGCGCTCGGCGTGACCCGGGTGCGGCTGCTGACCAACAATCCCGCGAAGGTGGAGGCGCTCCGCGCGGGGGGCATCGACGTCCCGGATCGACGTCCCCTGTACGGCACCCTCAACCGCCACAACCTGCCCTACGTGAAGGCGAAGATGCAGCGCGCCGGTCACTGGCTCGCGGACATGCTCTCCGGCGACCCCTCGCCCCGGTAGATCGGGCCTGCGCGCGGCTGCTGGTTTCAGGCGAGGCGTTCGACCGGAAACGCCCGCGCGCCGCGAACGATCGCGGCGAGCGTGTCGCCGTAGTGCTCGACCAGCCGCCGGCCCATCTGCGCCGTGGCGAGACCGGCGTCGCCCGCGGCGCCGGAGGGGTTGAGGTCGCCGGCCAGCCACGCGAACGCCGCCGGTCCCTCCGGCAGGATCCGCGAGCCGGCCGCCTCGAGCTCCGCGCCGAACGCCGCGAAGCGCGCCACCTCCGTGGTCCGGACGCGATCCGGGTGCAGGTGCAGCATCATCGCGGTCTCGACCGCGCCTCCATGCAGGCCGTGTCGCCACTCGGCTTCCGGGAGGTCGACGTCCGCCGGCCGCTCGAACGCGAAGTACGTCGCCTTGACCACGAGCAGCCCGTGTTCGCGCCGCAGTCGCAGTCCCGCCGTCTCCATGGCGTGGCGGTTGCCCCCGTGGCTGTTGCTCAGCACGAGGCGCCGCACGCCGCAGTCCGCGAGCGCGCCGCCGATTCGGACGATGACGGCGGCGAGCTGCTCGGAATCGAGGGCCAGCGTGCCGGCCAGTCCCGCCTGGACGTGCTCGGTGCTCGCGCCGACCGCGAGCCCCGGCAGCACCCGGACCGGACAGTCGGCCGGCAGTCGGGCGGCGGCGCGCGCCAGCAGTCCGCGTCCGACGTCGAGGTCCGTGGACAACGGCAGGTGCGGTCCGTGCTGCTCGATCGCGGCGAGCGGCAGCACGGCCACCGGGTCGCGCCGGACGAGCTCTTTCACTTCCGGGCCGGTCAGCGATTCCCAGGCCGGGATGTGGTCACGCATCGGGTAGGTCCCGGAGGTCGGCGCGCCGGAACAGCGCGAGATCGTAGCCGATCCAACCCCGCCGCAGGCAAGTCTGCAGCGCGCTGCCGCCGGTCAGGTGGCCCAGCCGCGCGTCCACCGGTAGCCGACCGACCAGCGCGGTCAGCAACCCGATGGCGCGGTCGCGCGGTCGGCCCAGCTCGAGATACGGCGTCAGGTCGCGGGTCGAGCGATGCGCGAATCCGGCCGCCGCGGCGAGCGAGCGGAGCCGGTCCCGGTCCGCCAGGGTGTTGATGCGCCACCCGCGGCGGAAACGGTCGATGGTGCGGCGCGCCGAGCCGTCCCCGGTGGGGCGCAGCACGTCGTCGCAGATGAGCAGCAGGCCGCCCGGGCGGACGACGCGGGCGCATTGCGCGAAGAAGCCCGCGGGATCGGGCCCGTGGACGAACGACTCGATCGCATAGACCAGATCCGCCGCCGGCAGGTCGAGGCCGGGGTCGGCGTAGTCGCCCTCCAGACAGCGGATCCGCGCCTGGAGTCCGGCGGCGCGGATCCGCTCCGCGGCCAGGCGCGCCTGCACCGGGCTCAACGTGACGCCGACGCCCTGGATGGGCAGCCTCTCCGCGAGGTAGCAGAGGCTGCCGCCGACGCCGCAGCCGAGATCGACGACCGAGGGCTCGGCGCCGCCCGGGGAGGCGCCGCCGAGGTGATCGACCAGGTAGTCCTCCACGTAGTGGAACGCCGCCTCGCGGGTCTCGACGCCCGGTCCCCACACCGCCCGGTGCATGGCCCCGGCGCCGCCGCCCTGACCGTAGCGCAGGAACGTCGCCGTATGCCGGTCGTAGTACCGCTGCACGAGCGTCCGGTCGAAGCGGATGGTCATCGTCGCTCGGGTTCCGCGTCCCGGCGGGCGTAGACGTCGCCGGAGCAGCGCTGCGCCGCGTCGGTCGCGAGGGCGGCCGCGAGCCGGTCGCCGGTCAGCCAGTCGGGGGCGGCCAGCGCGAACGACTCGCCCGGCGACCAGTTGTAACGGTAGCGTCCCAGGGCGGCCAGCCGCTCCACGCAGGTCCGCACGGCGGAGAGTGCGCCCGGCAGGTACTCGAACGACAGGCTCGCGAGCGGCCGGCCGAGTCCGGCCAGCACGTCCGGCTCGCCTCCTTCGACGTCGATCTTCACGAAGGCAGGCTCGCCGAACCGGGCGATCAGGCGGTCGAGGGTGGTGGAAGCGACCGTGACCTCGTGATCCCAGCGGACGTCGGCGAACCGCGGGTCGCGCCGGCGTTCCGCAATCCACGCGCCCGCGGCGGTGGTCAGGGTCGGGTGGCGCTCGTTGATCGTGAGCTGCACCGGACCGCCGGCGGCCCCGACCGCCGACTCGACGACGGTGACGCCGCGCGCCCCCCGGAAGATGGCCCGCAGCACCCGCGCGCAGTCGGGCTGCGGTTCGAGCGCGACCACCCGGCAGTCGAGCGCCCGGAACGCGCGCGTCCGGTTCCCGACGTGGGCGCCGAGATCGAACACGAGATCGCCGGCGGCCACGAACTGCCGATACAGGCGGCGGAGTCGTCGCTGCCGTCCCGGAATCGCGTGATAGATCAGCAGCGAGCGGGCCAGTCCGGCGGCGCGGCGCATCCCGCTCACGTGCCGGGCTCCCGACTCCTGCGCATCCCGCTCACGTGCCGGGCTCCCGACTCCTGCGCCTGCATCCCGGGCACGGACCGGATCCTGCGGTCGCCGCCCCGATCACGCGCGGAACGGTTCCCTGCTGCATGCGCGTCCATTCTGTGACGTACCGAGCGCGGTTACAATGGCCGACATGTCCTTTCAGGGTAGTGGTGAGGGCGTCGGACTGCGCGCGCTGTCGATGTGCATGGGGCTGTTTCTGATCCGGATGGGGATGCAGAAGTTCGGCTGGCTCGTCGACAGCGGCTTCCTGGTCCAGGAACTGGAGGGCTGGCGCCTCATCCTCGCCGGCGTCCTCGAGCCGGATCCGGGGAGCGGATTTCTGGCCGGGTTGCTGGAGACGTGGCGCGGACTCACCTTCGGCAACAGCCTGCGGTATCTCGACGCGGTCGCCATCCCGTACGCCTCCATCTTCGCCCGCATCATCCCGCTGGCGGAGTTCTTCGCCGGCGCGGTGCTCATGGTCGGGTTCAGCGTCAGGCTGACGGCGGGACTCGTGCTGGCGATGGTGCTGAACTTCCATTTCGCGAGCGGCATCCTGTTCACGTGGGGCTACCTGACCAACGGCTACGGCCCACCCGTCGTCGGCGGTCTGCTCGCGCTGACCATCGGCGGCCGGGCGCTGCCGTTCAGCCTCAGGTAGGCGGCGGCCGTGTCCGCGGACGCCGTTCGCCGCACGCGCGTCTCCGGTCGCCGGGAGGGGCGTACCCCGCGCGGAGATGTCCTCCGGCATTCCGGAGCCTGGATTGGGGTCGCCGGCGCGCTGCTGCTGCTCAACCTCTCGCTGACCTTCCGCAACGTCTGGCCGACGCTGGCGATCCGGCCGACGGCCGCGCTGTCGCCGGATCTCGCGTTCGTGGTGCTGGGCATCCTGCTCTTCCGCCGGTGGACCGGTCGCGTCTCCGTTCGCGTCCTGCGCAGCGCGGCCGTCGTCTGGGTGTTGCTGATCGCCGGACGCTACGTCGACGTCACGACGCGCGCGCTGTACGGGCGGGACGTCAATCCCTACTGGGATCTCCGCCACGTGCCGAGCGTCGGCGCGATGTTCGCGACGGCGGCCGAGCCGTGGCAGACGGCGGCGTTCGTGGTCGCGGCCCTGGCGGCGCCGGTCGCCGTCTACGCCGCCGCACGGTGGTGCATCGGGCGGGTCGGCCGCGCGGTCGCGGAGCCGGCGGGGCGGCGTCTGCTCGGGACCGCGGCGGCCCTGGCGGCGGCGCTCTTCGCCGCGGAGCAGGCCGGCCGGCGGCCGGTGGAGCGCCTGCGGTTCGCGGATCCGGTCGCTTCGGCCTATGCGCGCGAGGCGTACGAGCTGGCCTACGAGATGAGCGGGGCCGGGGTCGCGGCGCTCGGGCCGCCGCCGGTGCTGCGCTCGGACCTGTCGCGCGTGGCGGGGGCCGACGTGCTGCTCGTCTTCCTGGAGTCGTACGGCGTCGTGAGCTGGGAGCGGCCGGCCTTCGTCGAGGCGCTCGCCGCGAGTCGGGCGCAGCTCGCGGCCGACGTTCGCGAGACCGGGCGCGCCGTCGTCTCGGCGCGGGTCGAGTCCACGACGTTCGGCGGGGAGTCGTGGCTCGCCCACATCAGCCTGCTGTCGGGCACCGAGGTGCGCGACGACCGGGCGAACGTCCGGCTGATGGCGCAGGAACGCGACACGCTGGTGACGGTCTTCCAGCGCGGGGGCTACCGCGCGCTGGCCATCGTGCCGGGGCTGCTCGTCGCCTGGCCGGAAGGCGCCTTCTACGGATTCGACGCGATCTACGACTACGACCGACTCGACTATCGCGGCCCGCCGTTCGGCTGGTGGAGCATCAACGACCAGTACGCCCTCGCCCGCGTCGACCGCCTGGAGCTCGAGCCGCACGACCGGGAGCCGCGGTTCGTCTTCTTCTCGACCATCAGCACGCACGCGCCCTTCACGCCGGCCCCGCCGTACCAGGCCGACTGGGAGCGCGTCCTCTCGGCCGAGCCCTACGACGAGGACGTGCTCCACGCAGCCTGGTCCGAGCAGCCCGACTGGCTGAACCTGGGGCCGAGCTACGTCCAGGCGCTGCGCTACGCGTACGCCACGGCCGGCGGGTATCTGCGGCTGCGCGCGGACCGGGACGTCGTGATGATCCTGGTCGGCGACCATCAGCCGCCGGCCCTGGTGAGCGGGGAGGGGGCGTCCTGGGACGTGCCTGTGCACGTCGTCGCCAGTCGGCCGGCGCTGCTCGACCGGCTGCGGCGCCACGGGTTCAGTGGAGGATTATCGCCGGGCGCGACCACGGTAGCCCGGATGGATACCCTTCTGCAGCTACTTCTCGACGCGTTCGGAGATGCAGCCGGTCGGCCGTAGAGGAGCCGCGCCATGCCGATTTAGTCCTCGACTTGAGGATGTCCCGTACCTTCCCACCGAGCTGAACGAAGGTGAGAAACGAGTCGTCAACGCGATGGACGAGGAGACCTGGGAGGCGCGGGGAGTCGTGGCTCGACACGACATCATCCGGTTCAGGCATCCGGGCTTGATTCCCTCGTGCCGAGCAGATGCGAGGTGAGCACCCGCACATCCTCCTTCACATCCCGCACGTCTTCCTTCACGCCGTCGATCTCCGTCGCAAGCCGCTGCTCCACGTCCCGCACGTCCTGCTTCACCGCAGCGATCTCCGCCGCAAGCCGCTGCTCCACGTCCCGCACGTCCTGCTTTCCGGCCTCGACATTCCCGGTTATCGCGGCATGCGCAGCAGCGTTCTCCGAACGCATCGACTGCTGCTTCACGATGAGCCACGCCAGCGCGACCAGCACGCCGACATCCAGCAGTCGGCCGTCGAGCGCCAGGAGGCGAATCAAATCCCCCATCACCGCAGCGTAGCACGGCGAGAGTCCGCCTGAGTTGACCGGTGTCAACCGGCTGTCCGGACGCGGAGATCGGCCCGTGGTCCCCCCGGGCAGCACCGACGAGCGGATCGCCGGGCCCGCACGGCGCGCGCCCGGTACAGTCGAGAGAGATGCTCGTCAGCAGTAGCGGCGCGGCAAGTCGAGCAGCACCCGCCGCCGGCGCAGCTCGGCGTACGCCGTTCCGACGGCGGCCGGGGTGACAGCGCCCCGCAGGTCGGCGTCTATCGTGACGGTCGCCGGCAGGTACCGCTTGGCCAGCGCGAACTCGTCCTCGTATTCCGGAGTCGGGAAGGTGAGCGTGAGCTGCGAAACCCCGTCCGCGTCGTCGACGCGGTAGAGGGGGTTGACGGCCAGTACGCCGGATACGTCGAGACGGTCGGAAACGTCGTGGCGGCGGTACAGCCCGGGATCACGGCCGGCGACCAGCGTTATCGACGGTGTGTCGCCGCATCCGGCCGGCGTGGCGTCGTTCGCGAGATCGACGACGCGTCGGTCGAGCACGCCCGCCAGGAGCTTCCGGTCGTCGAAGAGCCGGGGCGCCGCCGGCGCGAACAGGTCGCGGTACGCGGCGGGCGAGAGCGTGTCGCCGGCGGAGTGGTTCTCGCCGTGCGCGCTGTGCAGGTGCGGCATGACGATGACGCCGCCGCCGGTCGCGACGCGCTGCATCTCGCCGGCGAGCAGGCGCTTGTGCCAGATGTACGGAAACGCGTCGCTCAGCAGGACGGTCGCGAACAGCCGGTCGGCGAACGGCAGCGGGTTGTTGGCGTCGCAGCAGACCGGCTCGCACTCCGGGGCCGGGATGCGGGCGGCGAGCCAGAGCTTCCAGAAATGGACGTCGGCGAGTACCGCGCCGGTGCACGCGGGCTGGCGCAGAAGCAGGCGGGTGAAGTGGCCGGAGCCTCCGCAGAGATCCAGGGAGCGGCCGGCCGGCGCCGCAGCGCGTCCCGGAGCGGCCGACGTGCCGATGCCGCCGGACGTCCGTGGATCGGAAGGGAACCGTGGGCTGGCGGCACGTCCCGGATGCCCGGCTCGTCCCAGGGCGTCGAGCAGCGCCTCGACGAGCAGACAGGTCGGGTCCGAGAACCGATGGAGCATGTAGTCCGCCTCGGCGTCCAGGCAGAGCAGGGGCAGCAGGTCGCGATAGGTCGCCGCGGGAGTGGCGACGATGCGCTCCCGAAACGCATCGAGCCGCTTTCCTTCCAGGCCGAGCAGCATGTGCAGCGCGTCGTCGCGTCGTCCCGCTTCCAGGGTGTGCATCGCGGCCCGGGTCGCGTCGTCGGCGATCAGGACGGGAATCCCTTCGATTACCGGGAAGGCGCAGCACTCGCAGCCGAGCACGCCGGACCGGATGCGTGTCGGGCTGCGGTCGAGCGCCGCGTTCTCGACCACCGTCAGGCGGGTGCCGCAGAACGGGCAGCGCAGCAGGTCGAGGGTATCGATCAGCATGGCGGCGCGGGGTCGGGCGTCGGCGCCGGGGCCGGCGCCGGCGTGGTCGTGCGGAGCCTGAGGGAGTCGCGGCTTGTACCCAGATCGTCGAGGAACGTGCGCCCCGCCGCGCCTGCCGCGGCGCGCCGGTAGTGCTCGGTCCCGAGCAACCGCGGTGCGTCCCGCTCCGTCACGTACGCCAGCGCGCCGCCGTGGAACTGCGATGCGTGACACGCCAGCGCCGCGAGCTTGCGGGTCGCGAAGTCGCCGGCGTCGACCACGAGCGTCGGCGCCGGCGCCGACGAGCCGAAGGCATCCGGATCCGGGACGCCGAGAATCGACGACGGCGGCCGGCGGTTACCGGCGCCTTCCGCGCTTCCGGGGGCGACGCCGCCGCTCCGATGCGCCGTCCGCCCGTCCGCGCGGCGCCGGAACACCAGCGCGGCATGGTCGGCGACGGCGCGCATCGAATCCGGTGGCATCGTGACGTAGTAGAGCGCCGGCGCGGCGTTGCCCGGCGCCATGACGGCGGCCGTCGTCCGCTCGTGGACGGCGATGTGGTCCGGGTGCCAGTAGAGACCGTCGGCATCGAAGGTGATGACCACTTCCGGCCGGCGTGCGCGAATCGCCGCTCCGATTTCGGACCGCAGGACGTCGGCGGACAGCCAGGGCAGCATGCCGTCCTCGTGGTCGAGCAGGGATACGGCGCCGATGCCGAGCGCCCGCGCTGCCGCTTTCAGTTCCCGGCTCCGAGTCCGCCCGACGTCTCCCGCGCCCCGGCCGTGCTCGCCGTGCGTCATGCAGAGGAGCGACACGTCGGCCCCCAGATGGGCGCACCACGCCAGCAGCCCGCCGCACGCGATCGACTCGTCGTCCGGATGCGCGAAGACGGCCAGCAGCGAACGTCCGCGGAGATCGGTGGGTGCCGACATGGTCGCTGTGCTCGTGACGGTGAAAGCGTACGTCACGGACCGCCCGGTGCGCCACGTGCGGGCGGAGACGATGGTGGCGCACCCCCCGCGCGGCATCGTCGCGGGCGCCTTGAAGGGTGTGAAATCCGGGCATGATGAATACCTGACTTGCGGGATCGCGCCATGCCGCGCACGACCACGATGACGGTTCGTCGCAGTGGCGTCCTCAGCGACTACCTCTCGGCCAACGTCGGTGAGGACGGGTCCTGCGAGAACGTCAGCGAGTACATTCGCGATCTCATCCGGCGTGACGAGGAGCGGTCGGAGCGGGAGGCGTTCGAGCGCCTCAGGGCCGAGCTCGCGTCCCGATCGTGTTCTACGAGCTCGGCGGCGGGTCGCTGTTCGTACGCTGAGCGGGGTTCCGCTGCGTCGACCCGATCGCGTGCTCCGGCCGCGCCGGCTGGTCGCGCGGTCGCCGGGATGCAGCCAGTCCGGCGTAGATCCCGGTGTAGGCGTCGACCATCCGGTCCGGTTGGAAGCGCTCCAGGGCGCGGGCCCTGACGCGGGCGCGGTCCAGCGCCGCAATCCGGGGGAGGCCCGCCACGAGTCGATCCAGGCTGTCGAAGACGCCGCCGGTGATGCCGTCGTCGACGATCTCGCCGACCGCGCCGCGGTCGAGCGCCGCCACCGGGGTTCCGCACGTCATCGCCTCGGCGAGCACCAGCCCGAACGGCTCGTCGGACTGCACGGGGTAAAGCAGCGCGCGCGCCCCTCCCAGCAGCACCGCCCTGGCTGCCGGATCGACCTCGCCCCGATAAACGACACGGTCGCCGTCGACGAGCGGTGCGACCGCGTCGCCGTAGTAGTCGTTCTTCGCTGCGGCGAGCACCAGGCGCATGCCGCAGCGCCGGGCCGCGTCGATCGCCTCGATCACGCCCTTGCCGGCGGTGAAGCGCCCCAGGAACAGCAGGTAGTCGTCCGGTTCCGGCCGAAACGGCAGCGCTGCGGGATCGACCGCGTGGTGCACGACGCCGGCCACCGTCAACCCGCGCAGCCGGTGCGCCTGTGCGGCCGAGACGGCGATGAAGGGCGCTTCCGGATAGTGCGACCAGAGAGCGAGCTCCGGGTCGGTCGGCCAGTGATGGACGGTGTGCACGAGCGGCGCCGCGGAGAGGCGCGCATAGGCCAGGCCCAGCGGCGCGTACTCGGCCTGGGCATGGATGACGTCGAACCGGCCGGCGCGTTCGACGGCCGCCGCCAGATTGAACAGCTCGCACAGCTCCCACGGCCAGAGCGACGCGTCGGCGTGGTAGCCCTCGCGGAAGGTGGCGTGCAGGGTTGCAGGGGTCGCGGACGAACCGGCGGCGAAAAGCGTCACGTCGTGGCCGCGCGCGACGAGGCCCCGCGCCAGCAGGTCGGTCACCGTCTCGATGGAGCCGGAGCGGGCCGGCGGCACGGACTGCGCGACCGGCGCGACCAGCGCAATCCGCATCCGGTGAGATCCAGGGGGCATCTGTCGCCGGCGCTGCTCGTGACGCGTCCCACGCCCGGTCTCGATGACCCGTCGTGGATAGGCGCGTCCGGCTCAACGATAGCGCGCGTGCGCCGGGTTCACGAGCAGGCCGCGTTCAGCAGTCGCGGCAGCACGCGGGCCGCGTCGAAGCACTCCCGGGCAATCGCGGCGGCCCGCGCGGCGTGCAGCGCGTAGTCGCTCTCGACCCGGGCGAGACCGTCGAGCGCTTCGTCGACCGTCGAGAACGGGATCAGGCCGGTTCCGAACGGCAGGTGGTCGCTCCATCCCGTGTCCTGCACGACGGCCGGGCGTCCCGCGGCCAGGTAGCAGGCGGTGCGATCGCTGAACCACCCCGACCGCTGCGCGACGTAGGCGTGCTTCGCCACGGCGAACTCCGCCCTGGAGGCCTGGATGAAGTCCCGGTAGGCGTCGGCGGTGCGGGAGACGCGCATCGCGTCGACCGGCGACCACCCATGCGTCCGCAGCAGTGCGTGCGGTCCGTTGACCGCGAGCTCGAACCGCGCGGCGGTACGGGCCGGCAGGTCGATGAACCGGACGAACTCCCGGTCCTTGTTGCCGTCCACGTCGCTGAAGCTCTCCGTCCTCCAGGTCATCACGGTCGTGAAGCGATCGCGGCCCGGGGGGCGGTCGGTGCGCCACAGCCGGGTGACGACCGGCTGCCAGGTCGGCTTCCAGTCGAACCCGCCGGTCGGCACGCCGCACGCGGGAGTGCCGACGTTGGCCCCGAACGTGAAGAGGTGATCGAACTGGCGGAAGAAATCGACGTACCACGCGACGCCCTTCGCGATGGCGAGCTGCGTGAACACCGGGTCCGAGTCGATGAAGATCCGCCGCGGGATCGCCCGGTACTCGTCGCGCCAGAACCAGCAGCCGCCCGACAGGTCGATGTAGAGGTCGGCGTCGCGGCAGTACTCCCGCAGCCGGTCGCGCGACCAGCCATGGTACGTCTCGTCGTAGTTGACGAAGCACCAGCGGTCGCCCAGCCCGTACGGCGCGAGGGCGTCGTGGATGTAGCGTGTGCCGTAGGCGGGATCCTCGGAGATGGCGTCGGCGTCGGCGTCGTAGATGCACTCGCCGGTGTCTTCGAGATAGCAGACCTCGTGTCCGAGATCGCGCAGCCCGAGCAGGTACATCAAGGAGCACCAGGTGACCCCCCCGAACGGGTAGCGCCCGATGATGCCGGCGAACAGGATCTTCATGGCCGCGTCACGACCGCCCCGCCGGCGCCAGATCCGCTACGGCTCCGGTCGAGCCGGCCAGGTCGGGATCGTCGAGCGAGCCGCCGCTGGCCAGCCGTTCCCACATGCGGCGGTAGAGATCGCTGGAGCCGAGCAGCGTCTCGTGCGATCCCTGGGCCGTGATCCGTCCGTCCTGCAGGACGAGGATACGGGTGGCGTCGCGGATGGTGGACAGCCGATGGGCGATCACGAGCGTCGTCCGACCCCTCCGTCCCCGGCGCAGGGCGTCGAACACCGCCGCCTCCGCGATGGTGTCGACGGCCGAGGTCGGCTCGTCGAGGATCAGGATCGGCGCGTCCTTCAGCAGCGCCCGCGCGAGGCCGAGACGCTGCCGTTCGCCACCGGAGAGGGTGGCCCCCGCCTCGTCGACCGGGGTGTCGTGTCGCCGCGGCAAGCGGGCGACGGCATCGTGGATCTGCGCGTCGCGCGCCGCCTGCTCGACCTCGGCGTCCGAGGCGTCCAGCCGTCCGTAGCGGATGTTGTCGGCGATCGTGCCCGCGAAGAGCAGCGGTTCCTGCGGCACCAGGGCGATCTGCTCCCGGAGCGTGCGGAGGCGGTAGGCGGCGGTGTCGCGCCCGTCGATCAGCACGCGTCCCGAGGTGGGTTCGAAGAGCCGCGGGATCAGGTGTACCAGGGTCGTCTTGCCGGCTCCGGTCGGGCCGACAATGGCCACCAGCTCGCCGGGCCGCGCGTCGAAGCTGACGCCGTGGAGCACCGCGCGCGCGCCGTCGTAGGAGAAATCGACCGCTTCGAAGCGGACGTGGCCAATCAGACCGTGGGCGTCCACCGCGCCCGGCGCGTCGGCGATCTCGGGCTCCAGCGCCAGGATGTCGTGCACCCGGCGCGCCCCGACGACCGCCTGCTGCAGGGAGCCGACGGTATGGGCAATCTCGGCGACAGGGTCGTACACCCGCGCGAGGTAGGCGATGACGACGAGCAGCTCGCCGATCGTCAGCGACCCGTCGCGGACCCGCAGGCCGCCCACGACGAGAATCACCGCGGTGCCGGCCAGCGTCACCGTGGTCACGGCCAGCGAGAAGAGGGACTCCTGCCACGTCAGCCGCACCCGCGCGCGGGCGGTGTCACGGCTGGTGCGCGCGAAGCGGCCGAGTTCGTGCCTTTCGCGGGCGAAGCTCTTGATCGCCGCAATCGACCGCAGCGTTTCGTAAGCTCGCTCCACGAGCCCGGATTCGAGCGTCTTGACCTGTTCGGCCCGCGCGCTCAGCGTGGTCGCGTGGTAGCGCAGGCACAGGTACAGAAACGGCGCCACGGCCAGCGCCAGCAGCGCGAGGGCGGCGTCGAGGGTCAGGACCACGACGAACATCACGGCGAGATGCAGCGCGGCGAGCGCGATGGGCAGCGCGCCGCCGGTGACCAGGTCGTTGATGCAGTACGTGTCGGCGTCCAGCCGGTAGACCGCGTCCGACGTCCGGTGGGTGAGATGGTGCCGGAGGGGCAGGGCTTGCAGGTGATCCAGCAGGCGGCTCCGCAGGTCGTGGACGACCCGCTGGCCCACGTCCACCTCGAGCTGGGTATGGGTCAGGCGGACGACCTCCGCGGACAGCTCGATGACGAGCCCGCCGCCGGCGAACAGCGCCAGCAGGGCGACCGCCCCCAGGTCGCCGGCGAACGGCAGGAGGGCGACGAGCGGCGCGGGGAGCGGCTGGCCGCCGAGCACGCTGTCCACGATCAGCTTCAGCGCCCACGGGGCCGCCGTGACGAGGCCGATCTCGACCAGCGACAGCCCCAGGATGGCGGCGACGCGCGTGCGGTAGGGCCGGAGGAACGCCGCCGTCCAGCGGATCAGGGTCACGGCGTATCAGTGTACGCGGGCCGTTGCGCCGGGCCTGCGCCCCCACGGGTGCAGGCCCGACAGGCTCCCTCGTCGCGCCTTGCCGCGCGGGCGCCTCGCCGCTCTCGGTGCGACGCGGGGTTTCCGGCACGGACTGCTAGAATGAGCCGGCTCGACGATGACGTTCCAGGAGGCAGCGGTGAAGACCATGCGAGTGACGGTGACGGCGGCGCTGATGGCGGCGATGGCGGCGGGCGCCTCGGCCCAGACCAACTGGCCGCAGTTCCGGGGCGGGGTGGCGGGCGTCGTCGCCGACGATCCGGCGCTGCCGGAGCGCTGGGGGCCGGACGAGAACATCGCCTGGCGGATCGACATCCCGGGGCGCGCCTGGAGCTCGCCGATCGTCTGGGGCGACCACGTCTTCACCCTCACCGCGACGCGCTCGAGCGGCGCGGACGAGGCGCCCATGCCCATCGAGAACTACCGCGCCCGGTCGCTCGGCGGGACGATGACCGGCGGTTTCATCAACCGCGAGGGGGAGCCCCTCCGCTGGGTCCTCTACGACGTCGACTTCGAGACCGGCGACGTCCGGTGGGAGCGGGAGCTGCACCGGGCCGTGCCGTCGCTGTCGGCGCACCAGAAGAACACGTTCGCGTCGGAGACGCCGGTGACGGACGGCGAGCGGGTCTACGTCTACCTGGCCGACATCGGTCTGTTCGCGATCGACTTCGACGGGAACGAGGTCTGGTCGGTGCCGTTCGAGTGGCTGCCGCGCCGCGCGTGGGGCGCCGCCGGCTCACCCGTCCTGCACGAGGGACGCCTGTATGTCGTGAACGACAACGACGAGCAGTCGTACGTGGCCGCCCACGACGCCGCGACCGGCGAGCGGATCTGGCGGACCGACCGCGACGAGGGAACCAACTGGTCCACGCCGTTCGTCTGGGAGAACGACGTCCGGAAGGAGCTGGTCACCACCGGCGCCGGCGGCGTACGTTCCTACGCCCTCGATGACGGCGCACTGCTCTGGGAGCTGCACGGCATGTCGTCGCTCGTCATCCCGACGCCGTTCGCGAGCCACGACCTGCTGTTCATCAATTCCGGCTACATCGCCGACCGGACCCGGCCCGTCTACGCGATCCGCGCCGGCGCGAGCGGCGACGTCACGCTGGGGCGGGGGAGCGCCAGCAACGACTACGTCGTCTGGTCGCACCAGCAGCTCGGCTCCTACAACCCGTCGTCGCTCGTCTACGGCGACACCCACTACACGCTGCTCGACCGCGGCGTCCTGATGGCCTACGACGCCCGCACCGGGCGTCCGGTCTATCCGCGCGCCCGCGTCACCGCCGGGACCCTCTTCACCGCATCGCCCTGGGCCTACAACGGCAAGATCTTCGCCCTGAGCGAGGACGGCGACACCTTCGTCATCCAGGCGGGCCCGGAGTTCGAGGTGCTCGGAAGGAACTCGCTCGACGAGTGGACCATGGCCACCCCGGCCATCGCCCGCGGGAGCCTCATCCTGCGCACCGCGTCGAAGCTGTACCGCATCGCATCGGGCGCCGGCGGCGAGTGACCCGGCGCGGGAGGCGGACAGGGAGAAGGACGCGGGTCGGAAGAACACCGTTCGGCGGTCTCGTGCGGCCCGGCGACGACCCGTGCCGTGACAGGTTCACGTTGAACGAATCGGCGCCGACGGTTTACGATAAGCGGTTCATGAGTCAACGTGTCTGAACTGTCGGCGTTCGACCGGAATGCGCAGATCGAGGGAGGCGAGTCGATGAATCATCGTGCAATGACGGCACTGTCCCTGCTGGCGGCCGTTGCGCTGCTGGCGCCGCTGCCGGTCGCAGCGCAGTCGGGCGGCGGGGTCGTGCGGACCCCGGACGGCCAGCCGCACATCTCCGGGATCTTCACCTTCCGCACGCTGACGCCGCTGGAGCGGCCGGCGGCCCTGGAGGGGCGCGAGCGCCTCAGCGTCGAGGAGGCGGCGCAGTTCGAGGCGTCCGAGCGCATCCGGCTGAACCGCGACCTGTTCGACCCGGAGACGGGGGCGCCGAGCGCCGGCTACCAGTCGCGGGCCGAGGGCGGGGTGCTGTCGTACAACGAGTTCTGGTACGAGCGGGGCATCGAGCTGACCGCCGACAAGCGCACGTCGCTGATCGTCGATCCGCCGGACGGCCGGATCCCGTACACCGACGCGCACCGGGAAGCGCGACGGATTCGCCGGCTCAACCTGCGCAACGGGTTCGCGGATCACTACACCGACCGCAGCCTGTCCGACCGCTGCCTCCTGGGCTTCAACGCCGGACCGCCGATGACCGCGGGCTCCTACAACAACAACGTGCAGATCATGCAGATCCCCGGTTACGTGGTGATCTACAACGAGATGGTGCACAACCCGCGGATCATTCCCATCGCCGCCGCCGCGCCGCGCCATGGCCTGCGGCAGTGGTCGGGCGAGTCCCGCGGCCGCTGGGATGGCGAGACGTTCGTCGTCGAGACGTACAACTTCATCACCGAGACCAGCCTGCGCGGTTCCTCGAAGGACACGCACGTCGTCGAACGCTTCCGCCGCGTCGACCCCGACACGGTGATGTACGAGTTCACGGTGCAGGATCCGAGCAACCTCACCGGGCCCTGGACCGCGCTGATGCCGCTGCGGCGGACCGACGGCCCGCTCTTCGAGTACGCCTGCCACGAGGGGAACATCGGGATGCACGGCATCATGGCCGGCGCGCGGCGCAAGGACACGCAGCGCGTCGACGAGGCCCGGTGAGCCGGACGGGATCGTCGTTTTCCGTTGGAGCGGATGGAGGATTTGCAGATGAGTCAGCGATTCGTGACGGTTATCGCGATGGCGGTCGCCGCGGCGGTGGTTGCGCCGATTCCCGCCGGCGCGCAGCCGGCCGGGCTGGAAACGGTGCTGCGGACGCCGGACGGCCAGCCCGACATCTCCGGCATCTTCACGTTCCGGACCCTGACGCCGTTGCAGCGTCCGGCCGCGCTCGAGGGCAGGGAACGGCTCGACGCCGAGGAGGCGGCCCAGTTCGAGGCTTCCGAGCGGATCCGGCTCAACCGCGACCTGTTCGATCCGGAGAAGGGCGCCCCGAACGCCGGTTACCAGTCGCGGGCCGAGGGCGGGGTGCTGTCGTACAACGAGTTCTGGTACGAGCGGGGCATCGAGCTGACCGCCGACAAGCGGACGTCGCTGGTGGTCGACCCGCCGAACGGGCGCATCCCGTTCAAGCCCGAATACCAGGCGGCGGCGCGGATTCGCCGGCTGAACCTGCGCAACGGGTTCGCGGACCACTACACCGACCGCAGCCTCGCGGACCGCTGCATCATGGGCTTCAACTCGGGCCCGCCGATGGTCTCGAGCGCCTACAACAACAACGTCCAGATCTTCCAGGTTCCGGGCTACGTGGTCATCCTGAACGAGATGGTGCACAACGCGCGCATCATTCCGCTCGACGGCCGGCCGCACGGCGGGATCCGCCAGTGGGTGGGCGACTCGCGCGGGCGCTGGGAGGGAGAGACCCTGGTCGTCGAGACGAAGAACTTCCTGCGGGAGACCAGCCTCGGCGGCTCGTCGAGGGACACGTACCTGGTCGAGCGCTTCCGGCGCCTGGATCCCGACACCGTTATGTACGAGTTCACCGTCGAGGACCCGAACAACTTCACCCGGCCCTGGACGGCGACGATGCCGTTGCGGCGGACCGACGGCCCGCTCTTCGAGTACGCCTGCCACGAGGGAAACATCGGGATGCACGGCATCATGGCCGGCGCGCGGCGCAAGGACACGCAGGCCGTGACGTCGGTCCGGTGACGCCGGACCGGGATCGACCGGAAGCTCCGTACCGGTCCGGATTGGCGATTTCACGGGCCCGTCTCAGCGCGCTGGGGCGGGCCTTCTTGTTTCCGTTTCTGTCTGAAGGAAGATCGATGCGTACATGGTTGCCATTCGTCGTGATGACGGTGCTGAGCTGGGGGACGTACATCCCGACGCTCCACCGCGGCCAGCTCGCGCTCGGCGGCAGCGGCGTGCATGCGTTCCTGATGGTGGGGGTCGCCTACGTGCTGGTCGCGATCGCCGTGCCGGGGGTCATGGTCCTCCGCGCCGGGTCGTGGAGCGTCTTCACCGACAATCCCAACGGCATGCTGTTCACGCTCGGCGCGGGGGTCCTGGGCGCGGTGGGCGCACTCGGCATCGTGCTGGCCCTGGTCAACGGCGGGCGTCCGAACGTGGTCCCGCCGCTGGTCTTCGCCGGCGCGCCGGTGGTCGCCGTCTTCGTCGCGATGCTCTACAATCCGCCCCAGGAAAGCCCGTCGCCACTGTTCTTCCTCGGCATCCTGATGGCCGCGGCCGGCGCGTTCCTGGTGCTGTCGTATCGACCGCACTGACAGGTGTCTCGATGCGGACGATGTCGCGGCGTGCGGCGCTCGGGGTGCTGGCTTCGCCGCTGGCGGCTCCGCGCGTAGCCGTCGCCGGCGTGCTGCCGGGCGGGCAGCGAGCCGGCGGCGCCCCGTCCGCAGTCGGGCAGACGATCGTGCATCGCGCGCCGCGGGCACTCGCGACCGATGCGCTGACCCACGACTGGACGTCCTTTCTCGGACCGACCCACAACGGCGTGTCGACCGAGACGCGCCTGAGCCGGAACCTGCCGCCGCCGCTCGTCTGGGAATTCCCGGCCGGTTCCGGCTACGCTTCCCCGGCGATTGCCGGCGACCGGCTCGTGTACCTGCACCGCATCGGCGAAGAGGAGGTCGTTGAGTGCCTGCATCCCGAGACCGGCGCCACCCGCTGGCGCCTCCGCTACCCGTCGGCGTACCGTGACCGCTACGGCTACAACAACGGTCCGCGCTCGAGTCCGGTCATCGACGCCGCCGAGGACCGGGTCTACACGGTGGGCGCCGAGGGGCGGGTCCACGCCATGGAGCTGGACACCGGCCGCGTCGTCTGGCGCACCGACCTGCGGACCGCGTACCGCGTGCGGCAGGACTTCTTCGGCATCAGCTCGACGCCGCTCGTCGAAGGCGGCCTGCTGATCGTCAACGTGGGGGCGCCGGGCGGCCCGACCGTCGCCGCGCTGGACCTGGAGTCGGGGCAGGAGGTGTGGCAAGCGGGGGACGAATGGGGAGCGAGCTACGCTTCGCCGGTGCCGGCGGTCGTACAGGGCCAACGCCGGGTGTTCGTCTTCGCGGGCGGCGAGTCGCGTCCCCCGTCCGGCGGGTTGCTCTCGATCGATCCGGCCGACGGGCAGGTCGACTTCGCGTTCCCGTGGCGCAGCCGCACATACGAATCGGTCAACGCCGCCTGTCCGGTCGTCTTCGACGACAAGGTCTTCATCACCGCGAGCTACCGCGCCGGCGGGGCGCTCGTCGCGGTGCGGCCCGACTTCACCCACGAGGTGGCGTGGACGACGCGGGAGTTCGCGCTGCACTTCAACACGCCCATTCACCGCGACGGCTACCTCTACGGCTTCGACGGGCGCAACATGGGAGACTCTTCGCTTGCCTGCATCGAAGCCGCCACGGGGGACGTGACTTGGCGTAGCGTCCCGCAGTGGCGCGAGACGTTCACGATCGACGGGCGCGAGTACCAGCAGAGCCTGGGGACGGCGCGGGGATCCCTGCTCGCGGCGGACGGGCAGTTCCTCTGCCTCGGCGAGCTCGGCCACCTGCTCTGGATGGACCTGACTCCCGAGGGCTACACGGAGATCGCGCGCGGCTGGCTCTTCGCGGCCCGCGAGTCGTGGGGCCTCCCGGTGTTGTCGCGCGGCCTGCTCTACGTGACGCAGAACGCGCGCGATCTGCTCACCGGGGCCGGCCCGCGGCTGCTCTGCTACGACCTGCGCGCGTAGGGCCTCCGGTTCGACCGACCCGGTTCCCCTGCGCGCGCCGGGGCCTTGCTCGAACACCATCGCGCGGAGATCAACTGACGCGTGCGACCTGCGCGCAGAGCTTCGCCTGCCGTCGTTCAAAACCGTTGCGTGCGATCTGCGCGTGCATGGACCTCGCGCTGCCGCCGTCCTGCTCGAGCGACGCCGGCGCGCCGCTCAGGCGATGCCTGCGCCCCGGATCCCGACGTAGAGCGAGTAGAGCGACTGGCTTGCGGTCATGAACAGCCGGTTGCGCCGCGTGCCGCCGAAGCAGACGTTGGCGCAGCGCTCCGGCAACCGGATGACGCCGATGACGTTCCCGTCCGGGGCGATGATCTGCACGCCCGGGACGGCCCCCGCCCAGACGTTGCCGTCCGTATCGCAGCGCATGCCGTCGGCGATCGCCCGCGCGCCGGGATCGCCCGGCACCGAGAGCTGCACGAGGCTCCGTCCGTTCACCAGCCGCTCGCCGTCGACGTCCCAGACCTTCACTTCCTGCCCGCTGCCGGTGTCGGCGACGTAGAGCCGGTCGTAGTCGGGCGAGAAGCAGAGGCCGTTCGGCGCGCCGATCTCGTCGGTGACCCGGGTGACCGCGCCGGTGACGCCGTCGACGCGGTAGACCGACAGCGGCAGTTCCTGTTCGGCGGGATAGCCCTCGTAGCTGCCGCGGATGCCGTACGGCGGATCGGTGAACCAGATGCTCCGGTCGGGATGGACCACGACGTCGTTGGGCGAGTTCAGCCGGCTGCCCTCGAAGCGGTCCGCGATGACCGTGACCTCCCCCGAGTGCTCGTAGCGCGCCACGCGCCGTCCGCCGTGCTCGCACGAGATCTGCCGGCCCTCATGATCGAAGGTGTTCCCGTTGCTGTGGCCGGACGGGCTGCGGAAGACGCTGACGTGACCGTCTTCCTCCAGCCAGCGCATCTGCCGGTTGTTCGGGATGTCGCTCCAGACCAGGTAGCGGCCACTGCCGTTCCAGGCGGGGCCTTCCGCCCACAGCGTTCCCGTGTAGTGCCGGCGGATCGGCGTGTTGAAGAGGATGTAGCGCCGGAACCGCGGGGCGAGCGCGATGACGTCCGGATCCGGGTAGTGCAGCGGGTTCCGGCCCGACCAGTCGCGCGGTTCGTACGGCGGCAGGCTCGCCTGCTGCGCCGCGGCCAGCGGCGGGGCGATCGTCGTGGACGCGAGCGTGGCTCCGAGAAACGCGCGCCGGCTCAGCGGCCGGCGGGGCGAACGGCGGGCATGAACCGGCGACGGGCGAGTGGGATCGGTTTTCATGGTGGGATCTATACCCCGATTGCTCTGTTCAGTGACAACAGCCGCGCAGTGCCCGGTCGATGGTTCGCTTCACGTTCGCTCTCGTCGTTTCGGGCTCGCACCTGCTCGTCCCGCAGTGCCACGAGCGGGTCGACCCGGGCGGCCCGGCGCGCCGGGCCGTAGACGGCGGCGGCCGCGACCCCGAAGAGAACAGCGGCCGCCTGACTGCCACACGGCCCGCCGCTCAGTGCAGCGCCACGTCGGGGAACAACTCGTCCGTCTCCTGCGGTTGTACGCCGAGTGCATTGAGCGACATCGATACCAGGCGGTAGTTGGCGACCGTCATCACGACGCTCATCATCTCGCGCGTGTCGTACCGTTCCGCGAGGGTGTCCCACGTTGCCTGCGAGACGATCCCGTCGCGGTAGATCTCGTCCGCCGCGCGTACGTGCGCCGCCTCGAAGCGGTCCCAGCCGGCCCCGGCGCCCAGTGCGATCCGTTCCGGCTCCAGCCCGTGGTCGCGGGCGCGGCCCACGCTGCCGACATGCTTGGCCCATTCATAGACCGCCTGGCAGTTCCAGCCGATCCGCAGGATCAGCAACTCGCGGAAATAAGGGGTCAACGGCGAGATCCGGTTCACGTATCCGGATTGTCCGCCGCGGGCGGCCTGCAGCTCCGGGTAGCGTGCGAAAGTGCGGCGCACCCGGATGCCGTCGCCCTCCAGCGGGGCGACGCGCGGCGTGGTGAGCGGCGGCTCCGGCGCCGGGACGTCCGGCCGGTACGGCACGTCGGCGGGGAAGCGCGCGTAGGCGTTGTCGTCCGGCTGCACGCCCCACGAGTTGTAGAGTATCGCGACCAGCGTGGTCTCGTTGACCGCCATCACCGCGTCGAAGAGGTTGTAGAGGTCGTAGCGGACGGCCAGCGCGTCCCACGTCGCGTCGCGCACCGCCGAGTTGACGTACAGCTCGTCGGCGAGACGCAGCAGGGCGGCCTCGAACGGATCCCAACCGGCCGCGTCCGGTCCCTCGGCGATGCGGTGCAGCTCGTCCGGCATGATGCCGGCGGTGCGGGCCGTCGGCGCGTGGTCGGCCCAGAGGTAGCTCGATTGGGTCAGCCATGCCGTCCGCAGGATCAGCAGCGCGCGGTGGCGCGCCGACAGCGTCGAGTCGATCGACGTGAAGAGCAAGAACGGCATCACCGCCTCGACCAGCTCCGGGACGCGGAGCATGGTCCGGAAGGCGTTGCCGATCCGTACCTGGGAGGCGTACCGCTCGACGAGCGCCCGCTGCTCGGTAGTCCATTCCGCTTCCGGGAGCGGTGCAACGCGCGGCTCGTGCAGCCGGGCGACCGGCGTGCCGCCGGGGGCGCCGGGGCGCACCTGCGCCGCAGCCTGGCCGGCGCCGAGGTCGCTCAGGGCGCCGGTGAACAGGAAACCCAGGAAACCGACGACGGTGACGCGAAGGCGGAATCCGACAGAGCGCATGGTCATCCTCCCGGCGCCGAGGCCTGCGGTCGCGTTGAGCGGCAAAGGCGGCAGCCTCGTCGAGACAGCCGCGGCCAGGCGCCATCGAGAGTCTACTGCGCGTCCTCCGCGCGGGCGCCCCGCATGATGTTCAGCAGGCCGTAGTTGCCCTCGTGACAGGCGTACTCGTACATGGGACCGGACGTGACGCCGCGCGACGCATGGTCGGTGGTCATGGGGACCAGCGCCGTCCAGGGCCGGGTGAACATGTCCGGGTCGGTCATAGTGAACTCGTAGTCGAGCGTCTGCTCGTCGACGCGGGTGAATCGCTCGACGAGGTGCAGGCCGGGCCGCGCCGCGCGCCACGTCGCCCGCCACAGGTAGTGGCTCTTGTCGGCGAAGGCGGTCGTCTCGACGACCAGGGTGTCGCCCTCCCACCGGCCGCGGGAGTCGCCGAGCCACTGACCGACGTGCACGGGGACGTGCGACCGTCCGTCGGTCGGGATCAGCCGGAACTCGTGGAACATCTCGTTCAGCATCGCCACCCAGCCCTCGGACTGCAGGATGTGGTAATTCATGTTGTAGCCCTGCAGGGGGACGAACGGCAGGCCGTCGGTGAGACAGCGCTCGCCGGTGTCGGCGTCCGTCCACGAGTAGAACGGCCCGACGCCGTACTTCGCGGAGTCCGCTGCGAGCCGTTCGCGGCCGGCCGGCGTCCACGGGATGCGCCCGTCGGGCGGGTCGGTGATGAGCGAGGTCCGGCGGTCGCCGGTCACCACCTTGCCGCTGTCCATCCAGAACTGGTTGTAGGCGCCGACGTTGCCGGGAATGAAGCGGTCGGACGCGGCGCGCGCCTCGGCCGAGGAGGTCTCGAACGCCGCCGCCTCCTCCGCCGTGAGCACGTCCTGGCCGGACATCGCTTCCGGCCGTTCGATGGGGGTCAGCGTGGCGTTGGTCCAGATGCCCTGGATGTCCGGCACGCCCCACGCGGTGCGGGGCGCGGTGTAGGCCGCGCTGCCCGTGGACTGGGCGCGGGGGACGGCGATGGCGCCGGCGACCAGCAGCGCGCAGGCCGTCGCGAGCAGAAATGTCCCGGTTCGATGCTGGTTGCGCGTGCCCATGATTCCCTCCTGGTGATCGGCCGTGCCGGCTACGCTTCCAAGCCCGTCAATCGTCGCCTGCGGCTCCGCTTGCCGCCCAGCCGACCCTCCCGTAAATCCGCACCGTTCTGACGGCGCAGATGCCTGGCGCCCTGCGGCACGGCGGCCGGCAGCAGCGCCACGGCGGCCGGCAGCAGCGCCACGGCGAGGACGGCGCCGAGCACGATGATGGTGCGGCTGGGGAGACCGTTACATTGGTGACCTCTCCGGCGGCTCGACACCTGTCTCGCCAGGATAGCAAGAACGGCCGCCGCCCCGATTCCCGGATCGGGAGCAGCGGCCGGGTCGAAGGTGCCGGCTCGTCGGCGGATTCAGCGGCTGGCCGCGGCCTGCGCCTCCTGCGCCTCCTGCGCCTCCTTGCGCCGTGCCCCGGCGAGGATGCCTTCCATGCCGATGTTGCCCTCGTGGCAGGCGTACTCGTACAGGGCGTCCGGACTGCCGCGCAGCGGGATCATCGCCGTCCAGGGCCGCTCCCACGTCGTCGGATCGCTGGCGGTGACCTCGTACTGCAGCACGTCCTCGCTCACCCGCGTGAAGCGCTCGGTGATGTGCAGGTGCTCGGCCGCGCCCATGAAGTTCGCGAACGGCGAGTAGTTCCTCGTTTCCACCACGAGCGTGTCGCCGTCCCAGTAGCCGCGCGAGTCGCCGAGCCACTGCCGGATGTCTTCGTCCACGTGGGGGCGTCCGTCGAGCGGGATGATCCGCGCGTCGTGCGCCATCTCCATCAGGATGACCACGTGGTCGGGGGTCTGGAAGAGCTGATAGTAGCTGTTGTAGCCCGCTCCGAGCCGTGGCGCCCCGAAGCTGACGCAGCGCTCGCCGAGGCTGCGGTCGTCGGTCCAGACGGCGTGGCGCTGCCGCTTGGCGGCGGCGGCCTCGGCCCGCATCGTGGCCGCCGCGGTGCGCGCGGGCAGTCTTCCGTTCGGCGGATCGACGATGAGCGAGGTGCGGTTGTCCCAGTCGCGCTCGACCATCCAGAACTGGTTGTAGTTGCCGGTGGCCCGGTCGCGCGAGGTGAAGTTCTCCGCCTCGTTCAGCGCGGCGGTGAAGACGCTGTCGCCGAACGCGGCGTCGCCGCCGTCGAGGGCGAATAGCTCCTCGGCGCGGGACCGCAGGGTGGCCAGCTCCTCGTCGGTGAGGAACTCGCGGTCGCCGAGCACTTCCGGCCGCTGGAGCGGCGTGGCGTTGTTGTTGGCCCAGACCCCCTGCAGATCAGGCTGGCCGAAGGCGGTCCGCGGCGCCGTCCAGGACTCGTCCTGCGCCGACGCCGTGCCGGCCGGGAGCGCCAGGCCGGCGACGAGCACGACCATGAGGTGAAGGCTTCGTCTGCTCACCGTTTCCCTCCTCTATCACGCGGTGTCTCCGGAGACCGACACGACTTCTGTTCCCGGAAAGACTAAACATAGCAGTTTTGGCGCGCACCGGCGCGGATCATGTGCAGCATCGATGCAGGCGCCGCCACCGGTGCGCCGACCGGCGGGAGCGTGGTCCGGTCCCCGCGGCGGCGCCCCGGCGGTTAGTATGTCGGCAGGGGAGCGTGCAGCGATGACGATGAGACGGACGAGACGGTGTCGGGGAGCGGCGACGCTCGTGGTGCTGACGGTGTTGGGTACGACCGCGCCTGCGGTCGTGGCCCAGACGCCGCCGGAGTGGCCGCAGTTCCGGGGCCTCGACGCCGGGACCGCGGCCGACGACCCGGCCCTGCCGGACACCTGGAGCACGACCGAGAACGTCGCCTGGTCGGTCGAGATCCCGGGGCTCGGCTGGAGCTCCCCGGTGGTGGCGGGAGACCACGTCTTCGTGACCTCGGCGATCAGCGCCGGCGACGAGCTTCAGCCAGTGCCGGGGCTCTACGACCCGGGCGACGAGTTCGGCAAGCAGCGTTCGGCGGCCGAGCACCGCTGGATGGTGTACGACGTCTCCTTCGCCGCCGGCCGCATCCGCTGGGCGCGCGAGCTGGCCGCCTTCGCGCCGCCCGAGCTGAAGCACATCAAGAACAGCTTCGCGTCGGAGACGCCGGTGACCGACGGCCGCCGGGTGTACGTCTACTTCGGCGCCATCGGACTGGTGGCCGCCCTCAACCTGAGCGGCGAGACCGTCTGGACCGCCGAGGTCGGCGCCTTCAACGGGGGGCAGGAGTTCGGGAGCGCCGCCTCGCCGGTGCTGCACGACGGCCGTCTCTACATCGTCAACGACAACACGACCCGGTCGTTCCTCGCCGCCTTCGACGCCGCCACCGGCCAGCAGGTCTGGCGCGTCGATCGGGACGAGACCGAGAACTGGTCGACGCCGTTCGTCTGGGAGAACGAGGTCCGCACCGAGATCGTGACCACCGGCCGGCGCAGGATCCGCTCCTACGATCTCGACGGCAACCCGCTCTGGGAACTGGGCGGAATGACCGTCAACGTCGTCCCGACGCCGTTCGCCGGCCACGGCCTGCTGTATCTCGCCTCCGGCTATCCCGGCGGCTTCCCGCGGCCGGTCTACGCGGTCCGTCCCGGCGCGTCGGGCGACATCTCGCTCGCCGAGGGGGAGAGCGGCAACGACTACATCGCGTGGTACCAGCCGCTGCTCGGCACCTACAGCACCACGGCGCTGGTCTACGGCGACTACTACTACACGCTGCTCGATCGTGGCTTCCTGCTGTGCCACGACGCCCGGACGGGCGAGGAGATCTACGGGCGCCGGCGGATCGCCCCCGGCCACGGGTTCACGGCCTCGCCGTGGGCCTACAACGGGAGGATCTTCGCCCTGAGCGAGGACGGGATCACCTACGTCATGGAGGCCGGCCCCGAGTTCGCCATCGTGGGGACGAACGACCTCGACGAGATGGCGCTGGCGACGCCGGCAATCGCGCGCGGCAGTCTCATCCTGCGGACGCAGTCGAGGCTCTACCGCATCACGAACGACACACGGCAGTAGCGGTCTTGGAGACCCGCAGGGGCGGGTCCGAGTCCCGGATGTTCCGGAACCGGAGTGTCGGTGGAGCCGCGGGCTCCGGGCTCCGCCCCGGAAGGACAAGGCGGGATCCAGGACCGTTTCCTGGATCCCGCCTTCGTTCTGTCCGCCCCCACCCGGAGAGCGGGAACCGCGGACTACTGATTTTCGGTCGCCGCCGCCGCCCGCGCGTCGATGACCCGCTGGCCGCTCAGCGCGTTGGGGACCGCGTAGTTCCCCTCGTGGCAGGCGTACTCGAAGATGTCGTAGTCGGGCTCGGCCGTCAGCGGCATCCGGATCGTCCAGGGACGCGTGTAGACGTTCGGATCCTCGATGGTCACCGTCCAGATGATGGTGTCCTCCGACACGCGCCGGTACCGCTCCACGACGTGCAGCGCCTTGCTGACCGCGATTCCCTTGAGCCGGGCGCCGGCGCTGCTCGATGCGATCCAGCCGCGGTTGTGGAAGTTCTTCGTCTCGACGACCAGCACGTCGTCCTCCCAGTGGGCGCGGGCGTCGCCCATCCACTGCCGGATGTCGTCGTCGATGAACGGCTGGTCTTTTCTGAACGGGATGATCCGCGCGTCGTGGATCATCTCGTGCTGGACGACCACGTGGTCCGGGGTCTGGAGGATTCGGTACACGTTGTTGTAGCCGGCCGGCAGCATCGAGCCGGGGACGCCACGCGAGATGCAGCGATCCCAGACGCTCATGTGCCGATAGTGGTCGCCGTTGCGGGCAAGGTTGTAGGCCTTGTTCTCCAGCGCCCACTTCCGGATCGGTGCGTGGCCGTCGGGGGGATCGACGATCAGCGACGTCTGTCCGGTCGACAGCACGGTATCGCCGGAGTCGAGCCAGTAGCTGCCGTAGCCGCCGACGTTGCCGCCGGCCTCGTAGCGCCGGGCCGGCGCGGCATCTCGCGCCGCCTCGTCGATGATCCGCTGCTGGTTGATGCGGGCGATCTCCTCGTCGGTCAGGAACGCCCGACCTTCGAGCTCGTCGGGACGTTCCATCGGAGTGAGGGTCTTGTTGCCCCACTTGCCCTGCAGGTCCGGCTGGCCGTCGGGTGTGCGCGGCAACGTCCAGTCGGGGTCGATGACGCGCTCGAGCTGCGCATCGGCGCCGGCGGCGCCGGCCAGCGCGAAGGCGACCGCGAGGGCGGTGACGGTGACGAAGCGGCGGTCGATGAATCTGTACATGAAACTGCTCCTTGACGTGGGTCTCGTCAGCGTGCCGTGGCGGCGCCACGGTCGGCGTGCTCCTGCGCGCGGGCGTCGGCCAGCAGGTTGGTCATGCCGTGGTTGTCTTCGTGACAGGCGTATTCGAACAACGGGGGCGCCGGGCGGTATCGGATGCACCATCGCGTCACCGCCCGCCTTCCGCCGCGGCCTTCCTCGCGTCCTCGGCACGCGCGCTCACCATCAGGTTCAGCATCCCGTAGTTCCCCTCGTGGCAGGCGTACTCGAAGACCGGCAGGTCGTTCTTCTGCATCGGCACCGCGACGGACCACGAGCGCTCGAACGATTCGGGATCGGTGACGGTGTACTCGTAGAGCAGGGTTCCCTCCGCCACCCGCGTGAACCGCTCGACCAGGTGCAATCCGGGGCCGGTGCCGCGGAACGAGGTCTTGGCGGTGAAGTTCCGCGTCTCGATCACCAGGGTGTCGCCCGCCCAGTGCCCGCGCGAGTCGCCGCGCCACTGCCGCAGGCCGTCCGGCAGGTGGTCCGAGCCGTCGAGCGGGACGATCCGCGCGTCGTGCACCATCTCGTTCAGGATGACGACGTGATCGGCGGTCTGGAAGAGCTGCATGTTGTTGTTGTAGGCGCTCGGGTTCATCGGGGGACCGGCGTTGAAGCCGAGGATGCAGCGCTCGAAGGCGCCGCGGTCCTCCGGACCGTGCGCGTCGCGGCGCAGGCCGGCGCGGCGCCTGTCGGCGCGCTCCTGCGCGGCGGGCGTCAGCGCCGGCACGCGGCCGTCGGGCGGGTCGACGACGAGCGACGTGCGCAGGTCGTCGGTGAGCTGCCGGCCGTAGTCCCACCAGAAGTCGTTGTAGCCGCCCGACAGCGGGATGCGGCCGTCGGGTCCCGGCTGGTCCTTGTCGAGCGCGGCGAGCCGCTCCTCGGTGAACTGCGCGGCTTCCTCCGCGGTGAAGACGTCCTGGTCGGCGAGGGCCTCCGGCCGCTCCAGCGGCGTGAGGCTGCGGAAGTCCCAGACGCCCTGCAGGTCGGGGCGCCCGTCCGGAGTGCGCGGCGCCTGCCACGCGTCGTCCTGGCCGGCCGCCGCGGCCGGGACGAACGGGGCGGCGAGCGTCAGTGCGAAGCTGATCGAAACGGACGGTCGGAATCGCATCCGATTACCTCCTGGTGAACCCGATAATCCAGCAACTGCCCATTATCTCCCGGTTCGGTCTGCCTTGACAGGTGAATTGGGCATCGTACAGTACAGGTGCGCGACGCTTGCGTACGCATAAGGAGTGAAGCCGATGCACCGGATCGTCGTCGTCACCGTGAGCGTGCTGCTGGCCGCCGGAGCCGCGGCCGCGGGACAGGAGGACTGGCAGCAGTTTCGGGGGCCTGCCGCGGGCGTCGTTCCCGACGATCCGAACCTGCCGGAGCGGTGGAGCGAGGCCGAGAACGTCGTCTGGACCGTCGACGTTCCGGGGCTGGCCTGGAGCTCGCCGGTCGTTGCGGGCGACAACGTCTTCGTGACCTCCGCGATCAGCGCCGGCGAGGAGCCGCAGCCGATCAAGGGACTGTACGACCCGGGCATGGAGAACGGGTCGGAAGCGTCGCTGAACGAGCACCGCTGGATGCTCTACGCCATCGACTTCCACAGCGGGCGCATTCGCTGGCAGCGCGAGCTCCACAGCGCCCCGCCGCCGGGCAAGCGGCACCTGAAGAACAGCTTCGCGTCGGAGACGCCGGTCACCGACGGCCGGCGCGTCTACGTCTACTTCGGCGCCGTCGGCCAGCTCGCCGCGTTCAACATGAGCGGCGAGACGATCTGGACGCAGGAGCTCGACGTCTACAACACGACGCTGGAGATGGGCACCGGCGCATCGCCGATCCTCCACGGCGACCGGCTGTACGTCGTCAACGACAACACCACCCGGTCGTTCGTCGCGGCCTACGACAAGAACACCGGCGCGGAGATCTGGCAGGTCGAGCGCGACGAGCGGGGCCAGAACTGGTCCACGCCGTTCGTCTGGGAGCACGACCTGCGCACCGAGCTCGTGACCGCCGGCACGCAGGGGGTGCGGTCCTACGACCTCGACGGCGGGCTGCTCTGGGAGATCCACGGCATGTCGGGGTTGACCATCCCGACACCGTTCGCGAGCCACGGCCTCGTCTACATCAGCTCCGGCTATCCGGGCGGCGGCCTCCGGCCGGTGTACGCGGTCCGGCCGGGCGCGGCGGGCGACATCTCCCTCTTCCCGGAGGACGCCATGCGGCGCGGCATCACGTCCGGCTTCCCCGGTCCGCTCGCCTCGTCGGAGGACATCGCCTGGTCGTATCCGCTGCTCGGGACCTACAACACGACGGCCATCGTCTACGGCGACATCTACTACACGCTGCTCGACCGCGGTTTCCTGGTCGCCCACGACGCGCGCACCGGAGAGGAGATATACGGGCGCCGGCGGCTGGAGATCGGCAACGGCTTCACCGCCTCGCCGTGGGCCTACAACGGCAAGCTCTTCCTGCTGAGCGAGGATGGCGAGACCTACGTGGTGAAGGCCGGATCGGAGTTCGAGATCCTCGACAAGAATCCGCTCAACGAGATGACGCTGGCCACGCCGGCCGTCGCGCGCGGCAGCCTGTTCATCCGTACGCAGTCGAAGCTCTATCGGATCGCGAAGGGAGGCGGACAGTGAGGGCGGTGAGGATCCCGGACAACAGGAAGCGCGGTGCGGTTCTGGCGGTAGCGGCCGTTCTGATCGCGGCCAGCGCCGCGGCGCAGGAGGTCACCCTCGAGCCGGTCGGAGAGATTCCGGGACCGGTGGAGCTGGTGCGCGTCCAGGAACAGCACGCCTACGTCTCCGGCGGGCATGTTTTCACGATCTACGACGTCTCCGACCCGTCGAGTCCGGTCGCGCGCGGCTCGCACACCTTCCCGCAGGAGATCTGGGGCTTCCGGCTGACCGCGAAGCGCGCCTACGTCGGCGCCAACTTCTTCGGCCTCGGCATCCTAGACATCTCCGACCCGGACGCCCCGGCGCTGCTCGGCCGGCACCAGACGCTCGGCCAGACGAAGATCGGCGACGTGGCGAGCGGCAAGGTCGGCATCATCGACCACATGGAGGGGTTCGTCCTGGTCGACGTGTCGGACGAGACCGCCCCGTCCGGGATCGGCTCGTTCTTCCTGGACGGCTACGCCCGCGACGTGGTCACCGCGGGGACCATCGCCTACGCCACGGATTCGCCCTCCGGCCTCTACGTGTTCGACCTCTCCAGGCCCGGCATGCCCGAGCCGGTCGGCGTGGTGCACGCGCCGGCCGCGCCCCGCGACATCGAGATCTCCGTTGGGACGGATTCCCGGCCGACGCTGATCGTAGGCGCCGGCGGGGGAGACCTGCAGGTCTACGACGTCTCGGATCCGACCGCGCCCCGCAAGCTCTCGTCGTTCGAGACCCCCGGCCGCGCCGCGCGCGTGTCGCTCGACGGAGACTACGCCTACGTGGCCGATACCGAAGCCGGCGTGCAGGTGGTGGATCTCTCGGAGCCGGCCAGTCCGACCCTGGCCGGCGCCTATCGGACGCCCCGCCCGGCGCGGGACGTCTCCGCCGCGGGCTCGCTCGTCGTCGTGGTCGTAGGCGACAGCGAGCGGGAGGGGCACGATCGCCGGGCACTCGTGCTGCAGCGCAGGTAGCGGCTTCCAGTTGCGTTTGTCAGTTCTGGCGACGAGACACGTCGAGGAAAGCGTTCACCACGCGCACGGAGCCATGGGTCTGGTTGTGGTTCAGGTCTTCGGTGAACAGCGTGCGGGCGCCCAGCGCCTCCGCTGCGGCAACGATCGCGCCGTCCCAGTAGCTGATTCGATAACGCCGGCTGATCTCTGCACCGATCTTGGCGAGGCCCGAGTCGAGCGCTTGGCAGGGGAACGCCTCGAGTTGCTCGATCCATTCGAGCGCTTCGGCCGGCGCCAGGGCTCCTCGACCTTGTGGTCTTGCGTCGCTTGACGACTACCGGGACGTGGAGCTGCGGATCGTCGGCGAGGTCGAACGCTGAGGCATGACACTAAGCAGGCCGTCGACGAATCAGACTGATCTTCGGGAACCCGCCGCGCGAAACGGCTGCACGCACAGCCCCGGTGAGTGCAAGGGTTCGTGCACGCGGGTCGTAACAAGCTTCCGCCGGATTCACAAGACGCTGCGGATGACGCCAGCGATGACGGCCGGTGTGACGGAGGGGCCGCGGAAGCCGAAGGGAGGCTGTTCGTGAGTGGAATCCGTGAGATCAAGCTGCACCGGATCAGCGGTGGCGACGAGAATGCTGCTGCGCTCGGCAACAACGCGGCGTGGAATTGTTCCTGTGGCCGGTCCGAACCGCTGCTCAGGTCGTTGATGATGCGGTAGCGGCGAAGTGGCGTGCCCGAACTGTGAGCGACGCTACATCGTCACGGCCGACGGCACGCGGGCGGGCGCTGTGGAAGAGCTTCCTCCGAAACAAACTGAGACACCACTAGCGGCTAGCGGAAGGGCTAGCGGGCCACCGGCGGTAAAACCCCGCACAGTGGGTGCACGGCTACTCCCAGCGGAACACCCTGGAGGCGAGGCCGGTCGCGAGTACGAACACCAGGCCGAGCGCCGCGACGTCGCCGGCGTGCGCCGACCACGGGTTGCCGGTCCAGATGCCGCGGAGCAGTGATACCGCGTAGGTCAGCGGCAGGAACCGCGCGACCGTTTCCAGCACCGGCGGCAGCGTGTCGAGCGGCGTGAAGAGCCCCGACAGCGGGATCATCGGGTAGAGCAGCAGCGCCCCGAGCGGCTGCGCGAACCGCGCGGTCGGGACGACGCTGGCGATGACGAACCCGATGGACAGGATGCTCCAGGTGCTGAGCACGAGCGCGGCCGTGAACGCGGCCAGCGGCGCGTCGACGCCGACGGGGTAGAAGCGGCGGCCCGCCAGCACCATCAGCCCGAGCGTCGCGGCCGTGAACGTCAGCTTGACCAGCACGTGCGCGAGCAGGATGGTCGGCGGACGCACCGGCGTGGCCCGCAGCCGCTTCAGGATGCCCCCTTCGCGGTAGATCGCGATGATGGTGACGAGCGAGAGTACCGCGCTCAGGGTGATCAGGACGGCGACGAACACCGGCAGCTCGGTCCGCAGGAACGCGACGTCGCCGGGGGCGGCCTCCTGCGCGGCGAGCGCATCGGCGCTGCCGACGGCGATCCGTCCCACGACGAGGAAGAGCAGCACCGGCACGGCGACCGAGCCGAACACGCCGAGCGGCTCGCGGACGAAGATCTTGATCTCGAGCCAGGTGAGATGCGCGAAGTGCCGCAGCATCGTCCGCATCGTGTCGTCTCAGGCTCGGATCGACCGGCCGGTCAACGTGAGGAAGACGTCCTCCAGGGTCGGCAGTACGGCGCGGAACTCGGAGACCGGCATGCGGTGCTCGGAGATGGTGTGGATGACGTCGGTGACGAGGGCGTCCCCCTGGCCGTCGACCTCGTGCCGCCGGCCTGCGCTCCTGACCGCCGTCGCCGCCGGGATCGCGCGAAACCGGTCCGCGGCGCCGGCATGGTCGGTCGCCACGACCACCGTCCGTTGCGGGCAGTGCCGTTCGACCAGCGCGGCGGGCGAATCGATGTCGATGATCCGGCCGTGATCGATGATCGCCACCCGGTCGCACAGGCGCTCGGCTTCCTCCATCAGGTGGGTCGTGAGGAACACGGTCTTGCCGCGGTCGCGGATGCCGACCACGAGATCCCAGATCGCGCGCCGCGCCTGCGGGTCGAGGCCGGTCGTCAGCTCGTCGAGAAACACGACCTCCGGGTCGTTGACCAGGGCCAGGGCGATGAACAGCCGTTGCTTCTGGCCGCCCGACAGGGTCATGAACCAGGCGTTCCGCTTGTCGTGGAGGCCGAGCTGCCGGAGCAGCGGCCCGCCGTCCACCGCCGTCGGATAGAGCGACCGCCAGAGGGCGACCGCCTCCCACACCTTGATTCGTTTCTGGAGCTGCGCCTCCTGGAGCTGCACCCCGATCCGGAGCTGCAGCGTCCGCCGGTCGCGGACCGGGTCCAGCCCCAGCACTTCGATCCGGCCGGCGTCCGGGGCGCGCAGCCCCTCGACGCACTCCATCGTGGTGGTCTTTCCGGCCCCGTTCGGTCCGATGAGGCCGAAGATTTCGCCGCGCCGCACCGTGAAGGAGACGTCGTCGGCGGCGACGGTCGGGCCGTACGCCTTGCGGATGGCGCCTACCTCGATGACGTGTTCGGGATGCATGCCGTCGGCGGGTGAAAGGAAGTCTACGGTGGCGGCCACGGCGCGTCCACACGGCAGGCTCGCGGCCAGCCACCGCCGCCATGCCGCTGCGGCCCTCGAACGAAGCCGTTCCGTGCGACAATGGGCGCATGGCCCGTCCATTCCCGTTCGTGGACACCGGCGAGCAGCCCACCGAGCCTCCCGTTCCCGCGCCGGTCGACGAGCCGCCGGATCTGCCGGGCTGCGAATCGTTTCCGTTGAGCGTGGACGAGATCGAGCGCTCCGACGAGCGTATCGAGTACTGGGACGCGCGCGCCGGGACGGCCTGGCGGGTCCGCGACGTCTCCTCCTGGCACGAGCAGCCGGGGCAGCGGCTGGCCATGCTGGCGGCCCGGATGGCGTCGGTGCGGGGGGCGGCCATCGAGTGTTTCGGCTCGACGAGCCTGGTCCGCCTGGACGCGACGGGGCGCCCGCGCCAGATCCTGCAGGCCGACAACGTCGTGTACCTGCGTCCGGCGCAGTGGAAGACGCGCGGGCGCGTGAACGTGTACACGGGTCCGCTGCCGGACGTGGTGCTGGAGGTGGATCACACGACGGACGTGCGCCGCTGGAAGCTGGGCAAGTACCAGCGGTGGGGGTTCCCGGAGATCTGGGTGCTGGTGCCGTCGCAGCGGTCGGTCCGCGCGTCCGGACTCGCGATTCACGTGCGGGACGCCGGCGGCGGCTACCGGCGGGCGGCCGAGAGCGCGGCGTTTCCGGGCTGGACGGCGTCGGAGATCCACCTCGCGCTGACCGAGGAGCCGTTGTCGGCGGCGGTGTGGCGGGCGCTGGAGCGTGTGGGCCGGGCGCTGGGGGAGCGCGACGGCACGACGCCCGAGGACGACCCGCTGACCCGTTCTCTGCAGGCGACAGCCGAGGCGAAGGCCGTGCTCGCAGCATTGCGGGCTCGCGGTATCGATGTTCCCGCCGACGTTGCGGCCGACGCGGGCCTGCTGGCCGGACGCTCCATCGACACCGCAATGGCCGTGGCGGTGACGTGCGCCGACGCCGCCGACTTCCGGCGGCGCATCCGCCGGGCGTCTCGATAGCCGCGACTCGGAGGTGTCGCGGGTCGCCGTGCGGGCGTGTGTTCTCACCCGGGGAGGGGGACGCCGACGACCGGCGCCGCTTCCCGTGTACGGTCCACGTTCGGTCGATACAACCCGGAGGGATGTCATGAAACGCGTTCTGGCCCTCGGCGCACTCATCGTCGTCGGCGGGCTGTCGGCGGTGGTCAGCTCGGAGCAGCAACTGTCGCAGGCGGCGCTCGACGCCACCGTCATCGAGCAGGTCAGGGACAACCTGTACGTCATCACCGGTTCGAGCCCGCTCGACCGGTCGGCGTTCAGCGGCGGGAACACCGGCGTCTACGTCGGCGAGGAGGGGATCACGCTGGTCGACACCAAGCTGCCGGGCTGGGGCCAGGCCCTGATGGATCGTATCCGCACGGTCAGCGACAAGCCGATCACCACGATCATCAACACCCACACCCACGGCGACCACGTCGGAAGCAACGCGTTCTTCCCCGAGTCGGTGCAGATCGTCGTGCACGAGAACACCGAGGCGAACATGGACCGGCTCGGCATGTTCGCAGGCCCCACCGCGCACGGGATGCCGGATACGACCTATCAGGATCGCCTGACGCTCGGCTCCGGCGACGACCGGATCGAGCTCCACCACTTCGGGGCGGGCCACACGAACGGCGACACGTTCATCCTCTATCCCGGCTTGGGGGTCCTGCAGATGGGCGACATGTTCCCGTGGCGGGACGCGCCGTTCCTCGACCGGAGCAACGGCGGCAGCGGCGTCGCGTTCCCCGAGACGCTCCAGGCGCTGATCGACAACGTGGACGGCTACGACACCGTCGTCCCGGGCCACATCCCGGTGACCACGCCGGAGTCGCTCCGGGAGTACCAGCGTTTCACCGCCGACCTGCTCGCGGCGGTGCGCGGGGCCATCGAGGCGGGGCAGAGCGCGGAGGAAGCCGCCGCGTCGATCGACCTGACCCGGCAGTACGAGGGCTATCGCACCGAGCGGATGGCGGCGGCCATCGAGGCGATCTACGAGGAACTCGGGCAGTAGCCGGCGAGCGAAGTGCATCGGCGCCGGCCGGCCCGGGACGGTTGCCGGGCCGGTCGGTCGGAACGCCCGCCTCGCCGACACCGGTGGGAGAACACCCGCATCAGTCCGGCGATTCCGGCAGGGCGAACGCGACGTACTCCGATCCGGAGGGCGGTCCCATGCGGCCGCCTCCGGCCGGTATCACCACGTACTGCCGGCCGCCGACGGCGTAGACGGCCGGAGTCGAGAAGCCGGCGGCCGGCAGGTCCGCCTCCCACAGCACGCTGCCGTCCCTCGTGTCGTGGGCCCGGATCTTCCTGTCCGGCGTCGCCGCGATGAAGATCAGCCCCGAGGCGGTCACCACCGGACCGCCGTAGCTCTCCGAGCCGAGACCCTGCCCGACGGTCTGCGGGTAATCGCCGAACGGCACCTGCCAGTCGAAGTTTCCGGTCGCCAGATCGACCGACGTCAACGTTCCCCAGGGCGTTCGGTTGCCCGGCAGGCCGTCCTGATCGCGCAGCCAGGTGTAGCCGCCGAATGCGTAGTCCACCTCGGTCGACGGCGGCAGGTCCTCTTCTTCCTCCGGGTTCCGGACGTAGCGGATCGCGGCGCGGATCTCGATCTCGTCCAGGTGGGCGAAGCCGGTCATCCGGCCCCGCCCGTTGCGCACCACGTCGTTGATCTCCCGCGCGGTCAGCCGCTCGTCGACGTCGATCAGGCTGGGGCCGACCGCGTTGCCGGCGCGATCCGCGCCGTGGCACGTGCCGCAGTGCTCGGCGTAGACGGCGCGCGCGCTGAAGCCGACCGGGACCTCGTAGATCTGCAGGATCGCGCCTATCTCCGACGAGTTGACGATCAGCCGGTTGGTCGCCGGGTCGAACGCCGAGCCGCCCCATTCCTGGCCGCCGTCGTAGCCGGGATACATCATCGTCCCTTGCAGGCTGGGCGGCGCCCAGGGCCGCTGATCGAGACGGTCCCAGATGGCGCCCACGAAGTCGATCGACTCCTGGCTGCGCGTCGTCATCTCGAAACGCTGCCGCGTCAGCGCGATCGACGACTCCGGCTGCGTCGTCACGATTACCTCGCCCGGTATGTCGCTCGGGTGGGCCGTCACCTCGCCGATGTCGTAGAGCGACTCGCCCGTCTCGCGGTCGAAGAGGAACAGGTGGCCCGACTTGCTGGTGACCGCCACCGCGTCGATGGTCCGGCCGTCGCGTTCGAGCTGCACGAGGGTCGGGGGCGACGGCAGGTCGCGGTCCCAGACGTCGTGCCGGATGGTCTGGTAGTGCCAGCGCCGTTCGCCGGTCCGGACGTCGATGGCCAGCAGGCTGTTGGCGAAGAGGTTGTCGCCGATGCGCGAGGCGCCGTAGAAGTCGGGCGTCGCCGAGCCGGTCGGCGCGAACAGCAGGCCCCGCTCGGCGTCGAGGGCCATGCCGGTCCAGGTATTGGCGCCGCCCGCCACCTCGAGTGCGCCGTCGGCCCAGGTCTCCGCGCCCGGCTCGCCCGGGCGGGGGACGTTGTGGTGGCGCCAGACCAGCGCGCCGTCGATGGCGCTGTACGCCGAGATCGCGCCCGGCAGCGCATCGGCCGCTTCGCTCGTCGAGAAGCCCATCACGAGCAGGTCCTCGAAGACGATGCCCGGCACCGTGACGCGGAGCGGGCCGTCTCCTTCCACGGTCGCCGACAGGTCGACGACGCCGTTCTGGCCGAAGTCGACGACCGGCTGGCCCACCGCCGGATCGAGCGCCACCAGCGAGTCGTTGCCGGTGAAGAAGAGGCGCGCCGCGGTGCCGCTGTCGGTCTCCCGCTCCCACCACATCAGCCCGCGCTGGGGCGCGCCCTCGACGCCGGGGTCGTAGCGCCACAGCTCTTCGCCGGTCGCCGCATTCAGGGCGAACGCGACGAGCCGCGGCGACAGTCCGTAGAGCACGCCGTCGACGACGAGCGGGCTGGTGTACATGGTGGAGTTGCCCGGCCGCAGCGCGCCGGAGTCGTAGGTCCAGGCGACCTCCAGCTCGGCGACGTTCTCGCGCGTGATCCGGTCCAGCGGCGAGTAGTGCCGGCGGGCGACGTCGCCCAGGTAGGTGTCCCAGTCGGCGTTCTGCGCGGCGGAGGGGAAGCCGGACACCGCGAGCAGGGTGAACAGGATGACGGTCGTGCGGATTGCGTGTGTCACGGCGACACTATGCCGTATCCGAAACATCGTGTGCAACCGGCCCGCGATCGCACCCTGCCGGGCCGTGAACCCTCTACGGCTTGGGTTTCGGCGGTGGCGGCGGCGGTGGCGGTTTCGGTGGGCGCGGTGGCGGCGGGTACCCGACAGTTTTCGACACCTGCCCGGGATCCGCCGACATCGTCACGTCGTGCGACGGGCTACGAGGCGCCCGCGTACGCCTCGGCCTGGTCGAAGCACTGGCTCAGGAGTTTCGGATTGATGCGGTACCGCGTGGACTGGCGATCGATGGACTCGTGTCGGTGCTGGATGGTGCGCAGGCGCGCATGCACGTCGTCGTGCGCAAGCGCGTAACGCTCGATCTCGATCCACAGCGCGTCGAGTTCGTTATGGATGTGCCCCCAGTCCACTGCGAATCCGACGTTGGAGGCGGCTGCCGAGCCCAACTGCAGGGTGCCCGCCACTGCGGCCAACAGAGCGGTCAGCACGGCAAGCACCTCGGAACCGAAAGGCAGCACGCCCACGGCGGCGCCCGCGGCGGCGCTGGAGAAGAAGACGAGCGCGATCCGCAGGCCGCGGTCCGCGAACGACGCGCGCTGCGCCATCAGGGAAAAGTAGCGCTGACGCATATCGGCTTCGATGCGAGCGTTCCACACCTGCGCGCGGAGCGCAGGCGACGGTCGGTCGAACTCGTCCACCATCCGAGTATAAGCGGTTTCCAGCGCTTCCGCGGACGCACGCGGGTGCGCGGGTGACCCGCCGCGGGCGGAACCGAGTGGTGGCACGTCCAGGGTCTCCATCGACACCCGCGGTGCTATGCTGCGGGACCGGCGGCGCGCACGCGCACGGACGATCGACTCGGGGGCCGCACGCGGCGACGACGTGGGCGGCATACGGTAGGCCGGTTCGGAGACGTTGTATGGCCATGCGCAGAATACACATGAAGACACACACGACGCGGGCCGTGGGGATGGCCGCGATCTGTGCCATCCTGGCCGGCGTGGCGAGCGGGTGCAGCGGCGGCGACACGGGGGCCGGCGTGGGTCGTGGGGTGGCGCTGGAACTCGCGGAGCGGCGGGCCGCGACGATCTTCAACGTGCACTACGACGTGGGGTTCACGATTCCCGCGGCGCGCGCCGAACCGATCGCCGGAAGCGTGACCGTCTCGTTCACCCTGACCGAGGCCGGTCCGGTGATCTTCGACTTCGCGCAGCCGGCGGACAGCGTCCACGCGGTCCGGGTCGCCGGTGAACCCGTCGCCTTCGAGGTGCGTGACGAGCACGTCATCGTGCCGGCCGAGGCGGTGTCGCCCGGCCACGTGGTGGTCGACATCGAGTTCACGGCGGGGGACGGGTCGCTCAACCGGCAGGACGACTTCCTCTACACGCTGTTCGTGCCGGACCGGGCGCGCGTCGCCTTTCCGCTCTTCGATCAGCCGAACCTGAAGGCGAGGCTCCAGCTCCAGCTCGACGTGCCGGCAGGGTGGCGCGCGGTGGCGAACGGATCGCTCGCCTCCCGGGAGGAACGCGGCGACCGGGCGTTGCTCACCTTCACCGAGACCCACGCGATCAGCAGCTATCTGTTCGCCTTCGCCGCCGGCGACTTCCAGGTGGAGGAGGCGGAGCGCGACGGGCGGCCGATGGCGATGTACCATCGGGAGACCGACCGCGGGCGGGTCGAACGCAACGCCGGCGCCGTCTTCGATCTGCACGCGTCGGCCTTGGCGTGGCTGGAGGAGTACACCGGCATTCCGTTCCCGTTCGAGAAGTTCGACTTCGTGCTCGTGCCGTCCTTCCAGTACGGCGGCATGGAGCACCCGGGGGCGATCTTCTACCGCGCCGACGCGCTGCTGCTCGACGAGAGCGCCACGCAGAACGCGCACCTCGGCCGGGCCAGCGTGATCGCGCACGAGACGGCCCACCAGTGGTTCGGCGACCTCGTCACCATGACGTGGTTCGACGATGTCTGGATGAAGGAGACCTTCGCCAACTTCCTGGCCGCGAAGATCGTCAACCCGGCCTTCCCCGAAGTCGACCATGGCCTGCGCTTCCTGCTCGCGCATCACCCGGCCGCGTACGGCGTCGACCGCACCGCCGGCGCCAACCCCATCCGGCAGCCGCTCGACAACCTGAACGAGGCCGGCACGCTCTACGGAGCGATCATCTACCAGAAGGCCCCCATCGTCTTCGCCCACCTGGAGCGCTTGCTCGGGGAGGAGGCTCTGCGCGACGGCCTGCGCGAGTACCTGGCGGCGCACGCTTACGCGAACGCGAGCTGGGCGGACCTGATCGCAATCCTCGACGGCCGGACGGCGGAAGACTTGGCCGCGTGGAGCCGGACGTGGGTCGAGGAGAGCGGCCGGCCGCGGGTGGAGGCGGCGCTGGAGACCGATGGGGAGACGATCGCCCGGCTCGAGCTGCGGCAGTCCGATCCGGCGGCGGCCGGGCGGGTGTGGAACCAGCGCCTCGACGTGCGCCTGGGGTACGGAGACGGCGGCTCGGAAACCCTGCCCGTGCACCTGCGGGAGGCCGCGGCGGAAGTCACGGAGGCGGCCGGCCGTCCGGCCCCCGACTACGTGCTCGCCAACGGCGGCGGCCTCGGCTACGGGCTGATGGCGCTCGACCCGCGCACCCGCGCCTACCTGCTCGCGCGACTGCCGGACATCGACGATGCACTGACGCGGGCCGTCGGCTGGGTGTCGCTGTGGGAGGCGTTGCTCGAAGGCGACCTCGATCCCGAGGCGCTGATCGATCTGGTGCAGCGCGCGCTCGACGAGGAGACGAACGAGCAGAACGTCTCGCGCATCCTCGGCTACCTCACGTCGGCGTACTGGCGCTTCCTGACACCGGCGCGGCGGGCGGCGGCGGCGCCGGAGATCGAGTCGTTGCTGTGGCGCGGGACCGCGGCGGCCGGCAGCCGGAGCCTGGCCGCGGCCTGGTTCGGCGCGTACCGCAACGTCGCGCTGTCCGCGGAGGCGGTGGCGCGCCTCGAGCGCATCTGGCGCGCAGAGGAAGCGGTTCCCGGCGTGCCGCTCGCCGAGCGGGACTTCACCGCCCTTGCCCAGGGCCTCGCGGTGCGCGGCGCGCCGGGCAGCGCGGAGATCCTCGCTGCGCAGCGCGACCGCATCGACAACCCGGACCGGCGCGCGGCGTTCGAGTTCGTCATGCCGGCGCTCTCGACCGACCGGGGCACGCGCGACGCGTTCTTCGATTCGCTCGCCGATCCGGCCAACCGGGCCCGCGAGCCGTGGGTACTGACCGCGCTCGGCTTCCTGCATCACCCGTTGCGGGCGCGCGAGTCGGAAGCCTACATCCGGCCGAGTCTCGACCTGTTGGAGGAGATTCAGCGCACGGGCGACATCTTCTTCCCCGAGCGGTGGCTCCACGCGACCCTCGGCGGGCATCAGACGGCCAGCGCCGCCGCCATCGTCGAGCAGTTCCTGGCGGAGCGCCTGGATCTCGCGCCCCGGCTCCGCGCCAAGGCGCTCCAGGCGGCCGACGGGCTGCTGCGCGCGGCCCGAATCGTCGACGGGTACCGCTGACCCTAACGGTCGGCTCAGTCGACCCGGTTGGCAAACCGGTTTCCCGCTGCTGCGCTGCTGATCGCCCTTGACAACGGGGTAACTCGCGCTCGTTTTCGCCGTAGGATCAAGGGCACCGTGCTCCCAGCGCCGCGGGCCTTCACGGTCTTCCACCGCCGGCCGCTTACGGGACTCGATCAGCCGCTGCTGGGCGCAGGGCTGCGCCGCTGGCAAGGCAGGCAAGGTGTCGTGGCGGAATTGCTCGGGGCCGCGGCGGCCGGCCGCGACGGGGTTCGCCGGACACGCCGCGACACGATAGCGATCATGCCATGAGGGCGCTGCTTCCCTACGTACTCGAACTTGAACGACACGTGAGCGAACGGTGTCTTTCAGGAGCGCAATGGGAAGCATGGTGCGACTGCTGTCTGGACGGCGGACCGTCCCGCGAACTGCGAGAAGCCGTTTCGCCGGCGGAACTGAGGGAGCAGGGCGCGTTTTTCACCAGCCCCGAACTGGGACGGAGAGCCGCGCTCACGTTCGGCCCGCAGACCGCTGACGAATCGGCGTACTTCGATCCTGCCTGCGGGGTGGGGGATCTGCTGCTGGCCGCGGCCGGGCGGCTGCCGCTGGCGCGGACGGCTACCGAGACGCTGGGGCTCTGGGGCAGCCGCCTGACGGGATGTGACCTGGCCCCGGTGTTCGTCCGGGCAGCGAAGGTACGCCTTGCTCTCCTGGCCATGCGCCGTTGCGGCGCCCGCGAGCGGATTGCGCCGGAAGCCGTCCATGATCTGCTGCCGGCGATAACCGTCGGTGATGCAATGCGCTGTCCCGAGCGGTACGCGGCGGCGGAACGGATCATGATGAACCCGCCGTTCCGCACCATCGGTGCGCTGGACGGCTGCGCATGGTCGTCCGGCCGTATCAACTCGGCCGCACTGTTTCTGGAAACTGCGATTCTCGACTCGCGGCATGGGACCCGGATCGCCGCGATCCTTCCCGACGTCCTGCGCTCGGGAAGCCGCTACGAGCGTTGGCGCCGCGTGGTCGGCGCGCACGCCGTCGTGGACGAAATCGTGCCCTACGGACCGTTCGATCGACATGCCGACGTGGACGTCTTTCTGTTGCGCTTGACCGTCGCCGAGGCCGGAGACGCGCCAGCCGATGAACAGGGGCACCTGACGACAGCGGCGGCACGACCGTGGCAGGCCGTTTCAAGGTCCACGTCGGCGCGGTCGTACCCCATCGCCACGACGAAACCGGGCCGGAATATCCATACGTGCACGCGCGATCGTTGCCCGCGTGGCAAACGGTTCTGAAAGTTCTTCACACGCGCCGCTTCGGCGGCACGGTGTTCACACCGCCGTTCGTCGCGATCAGACGCACGTCCGGTCCCCGCGACCGGAGCAGAGCGGTGGCGACGATCGTGCTCGGCAAGCGGGCGGTGGCGGTCGAGAACCACGTGATCGTGTGCCTGCCCGACGACGGTTCGATCGAGCGGTGTCGAGCGCTGCTGGCGCCTGCACAGCCGCAAGACCGACGACTGGCTCAACCGGCGCATCCGCTGCCGGCACCTGGCCACCTCGGCCGTCGCCGGCATCCCGTGGTGGGACGAGCCATGAGCAGGACGCACATCCGCTTCTCGGCCGACATCCTGCGCCGGCTGGGAGAGGAACTGAATCCGCATCTGGACAAGGGCGTCGTCGAGCTGGTCAAGAACTCCTACGACGCGGACGCGACCTGGTGCCGCGTCGAGCTGCTCGGAACCGACCGCGGGGGAGGCGCCATCAAGGTTACCGACAACGGCGACGGCATGACGCCGGCCGAGATCGAACGGGGATGGCTGGTGCTGGGCAGTTCCACCAAGGATGCGGCGCGACTCACGCGTCTGGGCCGCATCCCGGCCGGCAGCAAGGGGTTGGGGCGGCTGGCCGCCCTGCGCGTTCACCGATCTGGTCCAATTCGCCAGAGCGCCCTGGACTGGATGGCCAACCGGCGACTGGAGGCCGCGGAGCAGCGCCGCACCAGGGCCCGCGGCAACGTTTCGACCACGATGGAGAAGGCGGAACAGGTGGTGCGAACGGCCATTGGCAACCTGCCGCCGTCGAGTCGTATGCCGCTGGAGGCTGCTTTCAAGCAATACCACTGGTCAAGTAAGCGTGAGGCGGACACGCTGCGCAAGGAGGCGCAGTTGTATCGAACGCTGAGCACGGCGGGCATCACCGCTGCGACCTTCGCGCACGAGTCGAGCGGCAACCCGATCAAGGTGATCAGACAGTCGATCGACGCGCTCGCGCGCCGCGCCAGGAAGATGCTGGGAGACCGGTACGAGGATTCGTTGGGCCGACCGGTGACCGGTATCCAGAGAGCCGTGCGCAGCCTGGCCGTTCTGGGGAACGCTACGCTGAGGTTGCTGGACCACGACAAACGCCGGTTGGCGCGAGTCGATCTGCACGACGTCGTACGCGAGGTCGTGGACACGTTCAGACCGTTCCTGGATGGGAGGAACGTGGCGGCGACGGTGCGCCTGTGCCCGGGAGCCCCGTACGTACGTGGTAGCCGGGCGGCCGTCGAGTCGATCGTCACCAACATCCTCAACAACAGTCTCACCGCGTTCGAGAGCGCCGGGACGATGGGCCGGAGGATCGAGCTTGCGACTTCGATCTGAGGATGGCCGGTGGCGGCTGGCGGTGTCCGACAACGGTCCGGGGATCACCAGCATCGGGTACGCGCGACATGCCTGCACTGGCGCCGAACAACATCACGGTGCACGTCCGGCGCGCGACATCTGGCTGCCCGGCCGCACGACACGAAAGAACGGCACGGGACTCGGACTGACGATCGTGCGGGATGCGGTTGCCGATCTCGGCGGTTCGGTCGACGCCCGCGAGCACGGCGCGCTGAACGGCGCCGAGATTATCGTACACGTCCGCGGTTACGTCACCAGGCTGGTCGAGCGCGTGCGGCCGCGGGTCGTCGTATTCCCCATCGGGCGTGCGCGAGCGGGAACGCCTGACCCCGCGGTAGTGCGCCATCTTCGGCAGGCCGCGCCGGAAGCGCGGATCATCTGCACGCAGTTGTCACGACACTGCGCGAAGTCGCTTCCGACGATCGCACCAGGGCACCTGTAGGGGTTTGCGCTCGGCCGCAGTGACCATGCCTGCTGCGGCGGCACGATACTCATCTCGCTGCGGGATGCCGTCGGGGTCACGCCGAAATCGGCGGGGCACTTGGCGTTCATCGAACAAGCCGCAGAATCGCCGCTGTGCATCGGTCGCGAGCCGCCGTGACAGGAGCGGTCGATCCCCGTCACGCCCTCTCCACGTCGAACCTGGCGAGGTTGCGGTCTTCTTCGCTGAACTCCACGCCGATCAAGTGGATCGGCGCGTCCAGGTGGCGGTACTTGTCCGCGTAGCGCTTCTCCTTGATCTGGGCTATCGCCGAGCCGTCCGGGTCCTTCTTCACCATCTTGAACTCGAAAAGGTGGACGTTGCCCCCGCAGAGCACCGCCATGTCCAGCCGGCCGTGGCTGGTGCTGTCTTCGACGACCACGTTCAGGCCCGCGCCGGCGAAGTGCGAGTAGAACACGCTGGCGTAGTAGCCCTCGAAGTGCGCGATGTCGTTCTTCACGTACCACTGGTGGGGAATGCCGGCGAAGAACGCCCGGAACAGGGCCTCCAGGCCGGCGAAGTCGCAGTCCGCCAGCAGCCGCCGCAGGCGCAGGCGGTTTCGCGTCTGGTCGGCGGCGTACGGCGCCATCGCCCGCAGCAGGTGGGCGTTCAGTCCCTGGCGCACCTCGCGGTTCGGATAGCCCAGCCGGTAGATGGCCGGGCCATCGTCGACGTGTTCGTCGACGATGGTGAGGTAGCCGGTCTGGAACAGCAGCGCTTCCATCTCGACGTGCTCGACGTCGAAGGCGGAGAGCAGGTCCTCGCTGGCGTACTCCTCTTCCAGGGCGAGGCCGCCGACGCGGCGCTCCGCCAGCGTCTGCACCAGGAACGCCGGCGTGCTCGTTTCGAACCAGTGCGGCTTGAACTGGCGGCTCTGGAAGAGCAGCAGCATGCCGTAGGGGTTGTAGACCTTCTCCTCGCCCAGCCAGTTGTAGCCGTTGTACCAGTCGCGGACCGCCTGCCGGTCCAGTCCGGCGAGTTCCGGGGCGAACACCGTATCCAGGTCGTGGTCCGTGTAGCCGCAGATGGCGGCGAAGCGCCGGTCCAGGGTGATGTCCGTCAGGTTGTTCAGGTCCGAGAAGATGCTCACCTTGCTGAACTTCGTCACGCCCGTGAAGAAGCTGAACTTGATCAACGCATCGCAGTCCTTCACCACGCCGTACACGCCGCGCAGGAAGTTGCGGTTGTCCGCCGCCAGCGCCGGGTCGCCGAGGGCGTCGGCGATCGGTCGATCGTATTCGTCCACCAGCACCACGACGCGCTGCCCGGTCTGCCGGTGCAGCGCGTCGAGCAGGCCGGCCAGCCGACCGTGCGGCGTGGCGTAGTCGGAGACCACACCGGCGGCGCGTTCGATCCTGGTGAGCCTGTCGGCGAAATCGGCTTCCAGCAGGCCGGGCCGGTCGAACTGCCCGCCGGCGAAGCTGAACCGCAGCACCGGATGGCGCGCGGACCAGTCCCAGCGGTCGTGGATCGCGAGATCGCGAAACAAGGGTTCGTTGCCCTCGAACAGTTCCTTCAGCGTGTCCACGAACAGGCTCTTGCCGAAACGCCGTGGACGGGACAGGAAGTAGTGCTTGCCTTCGTCCACCAACCGCAGCGCGAAGGCCGTCTTGTCGACGTAGTAGCAGTCCTCCTCGCGGATCTCCCGGAAGGTCTGGATGCCGGCCGGCAGCTTGCGTTTCCTCATGGACGCCCCAGGCGGACGAGCCAGAGCGCGGCCACGATCGCGGCGCCGCACTTGGCGAGCTCCAGCAGGGTGTATGCGGCGTGCAGGACGCCGAACGCGGCGACGTCCCGGGGCGGCGGGTCGCGCGGGACGAAGTCGATGCTCCGGCCGACGGCGAGGATCTGCGGCGTCACCCCTGCCGTCAGGACGGCCACCACGGCCAGCATTCCGACCAGCGTCCAGCGCAGGCGGGCGGCGCCCGGCGCGCGCAGGCCCCACACCAGCCAGAGCGCCGCGCCGCCGATGCCGAGCTGCGCCACGTTCCAGAGCTGGAAGAAGAGCCGGTTCAGCTCGGAGGACAGGTAACGCAGGACGTTCCGGGTCTGCTCGCGCCCCGCATCCTCCACGAAGCCGGCGAACGCGGCGTGGCTCGGGCCGTCGAGCAGCCGGTCGATGGTGTAGAAGTTCTGCATCGCGACGATGCTGACGCAAACCGTCCCCATCACCCAGACGCCGAGACAGAACGCGGCCGCGTGAGTTCTCATGCGCCGAACGATACCAGTTTGTCGATCCTCGTTCGCGTCAGCGCAGCACCCACTGGATCCCGGCGAGAACGGTCGCGGCGTTCAAGCCGAGATTCTCGCCGGCGGTGCCCGCGTTCGAGACGTGATGGTTGCGAAGCTCGAGGATCAGGCCGGGTCCACGGGGCGGGACCACCCGCACGCCGAGGCCGTAGACGAGCTGGAAGTTGAAGATGCGGTCGACCTCCGGCACGTCGAGCGACGTCCAGATCAGCCCGGCGATGCCGACGACGTACGGCGTCCACGGGCGATCGCGCCGAAGGTGGTAACGACCGCCCAGGCCGGCCAGCCCGCCGCTGACCGCCGTCCCGGGCCGGGAGTAGAGCAGCAACGTGCCCTCACCGTACATCTCGAGGCGGTCGGTGACGAACCGGCCGAGTTGCGGATGGAACGCCGCGAAGCGCACGTCGCTCTCGGTCTTTCCGTAACCCGGAACGCCGTACTTCCAGGCGTGGCCCCAGCCACCCGCCAGCCCGCGCGTCCAGTAGCCTGCCGCCAGCCGCGGCTCCTGCGCGGCAACCCCGACGGACGCCGGCCACGTCAGGAGCGCCACGGCGGCCGTCGCTCCCCAACGGCGAGGACTGAGAAGGGGCGCCACGAGTCGGGATCATAGCGGCGCCCGGGGAGTGCGGCGCGCGCATCGGTTACCATTGGCGCGATGTCCCGCCTGGGCTGGACCCTTCTGATCGGCGCGGTTTGCTGCACCGCGGTTCCCGTGCGCTCCGTCGCGCATCCAGCCCCGTTCAGCTTCGTCGACGTGCGCCTGGCGGCCGGGACGCTCGACGTGACGGTGGTGGCGCACGCCTGGGACGTCGCCTACGAGTTCGACATCGACGACCCGGCCCTGGTGCTCAATCCGGACATCCTGCGCCCCCGGGGCGAGCGGCTCGGGACGCTGATCGGCGAGCGCCTGCGGTTGACGGTCGATGGGCGCCGACTCGCGCTGGACGGCTGGTCGGCGCCGGAGATCCTGCGGGAGCGGCAGTCCGTGCGCCTGCGGGCGCAGCGACCGCTCGACGACGGGATCGGCGCAGTCGTCGTGGCGGCCGAGCTCTTCCCCTACGACCCGAATCACCAGACGTTCCTGAACGTCTACGAGAACGCCGAGCTGACCACGCAGGCGATCCTCGGCGGCGGCGAGACGGAGTACGAGTACTTCCTCGGCACCCGGCAGGGGGTCTGGGCGGTGCTCCGGAAGTTCGTGCCGTCGGGCGTGCACCACATCCTGATCGGGCCGGACCACCTGCTGTTTCTCATCGGCCTGCTGCTGCTCGGGGGGAGCGTCCGGCAGCTTCTGCTCGTGGTCACCGCGTTCACCGTGGCCCACAGCATCACGCTGTCGCTGGCCGTGCTGAACGTCGTGACGCCGCCGGCGCGGCTGGTCGAGCCGATCATCGCGTTGAGCATCGTCTACGTCGGTCTCGACAACCTGCTGGCGCGCGGCGGGCGGGACATGCGGGTCTGGATCGCGCTGGTGTTCGGGCTGATTCACGGCTTCGGCTTCGCGAGCGTCCTGCGCGAGATGGGTCTGCCGAGCGGGGCGCTCGGGTGGTCGCTGTTCTCCTTCAACTTCGGCGTGGAGATCGGGCAGCTCGGCGTCGTCCTGGTCGTCGCGGCGGTCCTGTCGGCGATCCGGTCGTACAGCGCCATGGCCGGCGAGCGGATTGCCGTCGCGGGGTCGATCGCGGTGATCGCGGCCGGCGCGTTCTGGTTCGTGGAGCGGGTGTTTCTGTCGGGAGGCATGGCATGAGCGAGACGAGGCGGATGGTCGCGGGACGCGGCGTGCAGCGGGCGATCGTGCTGGGCGCGCTGCTGGCGGTCGGCGCGGTGTCGCTCGCGGTGACCGAGGCGGAGCAGGGCGGGCCGGTAGTCGAGGTGGAGCGCCTCAAGGAGAATCTGTACGTGCTGCGCGGCGGCGGCGGCAATTCGGCCGCGTTCGTGACGAGCGCCGGCGTCGTGCTCGTCGACACCAAGGTCGCCGGCTGGGGGCAGCCGCTGATCGACCGCATCGCGGAGCTGACGCCGAATCCGGTGACGACGATCATCAACACCCACGCGCACTTCGACCACGTGAGCGGCAACGTCGAGTTTCCCGCCTCGGTCGAGGTGGTCGCGCACACGAACGCGCGGCGGCTGATGGAGGAATGGAACCCGGTGACCGGGTTTCCCGGCGACTTCCCGAACGTCTTCGAGGCGAGCGGCGGGCAGGGCCTGCCGACGCGGACCTACGACGACCGGCTGACCCTGGGCGGCGGCGACGACCAGGTCGACCTCTACCACTTCGGGCGGGGCCACACCGGCGGCGACACCTGGGTGGTGTTCCCGTCGCTGCGGGTCATGCACGCCGGCGACATGTTCCCCGGCCGGCAGGTGCCGATCATGGACGCGAGCAACGGCGGCAGCGGCGTCGACTACGCGCAGACGCTGCGCAACGCCTACGAGACGGTCACCGACATCGATTTGATCATCACCGGCCACAGCACCCAGATGACGCCGCGCGACCTTGCCCGGATGGCCGACTTCGTGGACGCGTTCGTCGGCGACGTGCGCGCGGCGAAGGAGGCCGGCCGGTCGGCGGCCGACGTGGCGGCGAGCTGGGAGGTGCCGGCGCAGTTCGCCGGCTTCGGCAGGCCGGGCCCCGACCGGCTGGAGGCCTACGTGCAGGTGATCTACGACGAGTTGGAGTAGCGCCATGAGACGACAGCGCCGCGGCGACGGGCCGGCTCGCGATGTGGGCGGTCCGGTAGGAAGGGTTCCGGCTCGCGCCCTGCTCTGGGCGGTTGCTGCTGCGGCGGCCGGGTGCGCCGCCGCCGTCGAACCGGGCGCCGACAACCTGAAGGCGTCGTTCGCGGCGCAGTTCGGGAGCGTCGAATCGGTCAGCGGCATCGAGCGGACCGGCGACACGCTGACCTTCACCGAGACGCAGGCGGACGGCGCCGAGGTGCGGTGGCGAGTCGCAATCGATTCCGCCGCGATCGAGCCGCCGGCGGTCGAAGGTGCGCCGACCCAGGGGCGCGTGGTGTCGTCGTGGTACGCCGACGGCGAGCTGATCGAGCCGCTCGGGTCCATGTCGCGCCTGCCCGACGCGTTCCTGGAGGCGGGCATCGCGCAGGAGTGCTGGGCCCTGTGGGACGCGGAGGCGGGCCGCTGGGGCTGGTGACCGCCGGCGACGAGGCGTTCGCAAGGCACCGGCAGTGACGCGAGGAGACACCAGGACGAGGACGAGGACGCCCGGCACGTCCGGTACCGCGGTGGCGGCGCCGCGCCCGCCGGGCCCCGGACTTGACGACAGACGGAGGCCGACGATGAACGTTCGAGGCCGCGACACGGAGGACGGACGGGAAGGCCGGATCCCGGACCTGAACAGAGACGGAGGCCGACGATGAGACCGGTAACGACACACGGACTTGGGATGTGGATCCTGGCGGTGACGCTGGAGGCCGGCGGCGCGACCGCCCCGGCCGGGACGGAAGCGGAGGCGGCGCAGACCGCCCCGGCCGGGACGGAAGCGGAGGCGGCGCAGCCGGCGGGCCGGCCGGTCGCGGTGGAGGCGGTCATCTCGTTCACCGAGGGACCGACGGTGGACGAAGCGGGGGCGGTCTACTTCACGGATCTGCGCGGGGTCGGGCGCATCCTGAAGATGGACACCGACGGGACCGTCACCACGTATCGCGAGCCGAGCCACCGCGCCAACGGGCTCATCTTCGACGCCGAGTGGCGCCTGCTGGCGTGCGAGGGCGGCAACGGCGACGACGTCATGCCGCGCATCACGCGGACGAACGTCGAGACCGGCGAGATCGAGGTGCTGGCCGACAGCTTCGAAGGCAGGCAGCTCCACCAGCCGAACGATCTGACCATCGACGGGCAGGGGCGCATCTACTTCACCGACCGCCCGGGGCCGAACGTGACCCCGGAGCAGACCGGGGTGCACGGCGTCTACCGCATCGATCCCGACGGGTCGATCGCGCGCATCCTCACCGAGCCGGAGATCGAACGGCCGAACGGGATCGTCATCTCGCCCGACGACACGACGCTCTACCTGATCGAGACGGCCCAGCAGGAGGGCGGCGCGCGGATGATCCGCGCCTACGACCTCGCCGCGGACGGCACGGCGAGCAACATGCGCGTCTTCCACGACTTCTATCCCGGCCGGAGCGGGGACGGGATGACCATCGACAGCGAGGGGAACCTCTACGTCGCGGCCGGGCTCAACCGCCTGCGCGGCACGAGCGAAACGCTCGACACGGTGGCCGGCGTGCACGTCTTCTCGCCGGCCGGGGAGCTGCTCGAGCACATCCCGATCCGGGAGGACACCATCACGAACGTCGCCTTCGGCGACGACGACCTGCGGACCCTGTACGTCACGGCCGGCAAGACCCTGTTCAGCGTCCGCACCGACGTCACCGGCACGCGGCGGTAGCAGGGGCCGGTGCCCCCGGGCGTCGACGTGAGGCGACAGGGACATGGACCTGGACCTGTTGACGGCGGCGGCAGTGATCGGCGCGCTCGTGGGACGGGTGGCTGCGGTAGACTATCGAATCCGTGCGCTGTCGGTGAAAGACATCCGGGGGAGACGGAGCGACCGTGGTCGCATCACAAGACCGGGGGTAGGACGATGTCGAAGACCCTGGCAGCCTGCGTCGTTGGACTTGGTGTCACGGCGGCAGGCCTGGGTCTGCTCGATCTGCACGCCGCCGGCCCGCAGGGCGCGTCCCCGCCCGGCGGGAATCCGGTCCCACCGGCCGGCCCCGCCGCCGCATTGCAGAGGCGGTCGCCCGTTCCTGCCCGCGCGCTCGCTCCCGCCGGGGAGTCCGTTCCTGCGGGAGCATCAAGCGGCGCAGCGGTGCGCCCGGTCCTGAACCGCTACTGCGTCGGCTGCCACAACGCACGGCTGCGGACGGCCGGACTCGCGCTGGACACGATGGACCCGGCGCGCGTGGGCGACCATCCCGCCGCGTGGGAGAAGGTCGTGCGCAGGCTGCGGACCGGCGCTATGCCGCCGGCCGGCCGTCGGCGGCCCGACGCGGCTACCTACGAGACCGTCGCCGCCGTCCTCGAGACGGCCCTGGACGGCGCCGCGGCGGCCGACCCCGATCCCGGCCGCACCACCGTCCACCGCCTGAACCGGCGGGAGTACGCGAACGCGGTACGCGACCTGCTCGCGCTGGAGATCGATGCAGGCTCGCTGCTGCCCGCCGACAACGCGGATCTCGGCTTCGACAACATGGCGGACATCCTGTCGGTGTCCCCGGCGCTGCTCGACCGCTACCTCTTCGCGGCGCGCCGGATCAGCCGCTTGGCCGTGGGCGACCCGACCATCGGGCCGACCACCGCGACCTACGTCGTCCCGGCGATGCGGTTTCAGGACCTGCGGATGAGCGAGGACCTGCCGTTCGGGTCGCGCGGCGGCATCGCCATCCGGCACAACTTCCCGCTCGACGCCGAGTACGAGGTCCGGATCCGGCTGCAGCGGCAGCTCTACGACTACGTGCGGGGCCTGCAGAACCGGCAGCGGCTCGAGGTGCGCCTGGACGGCGAGCGGGTGGCGGCGTTCACCATCGGCGGCGCGCCGGGAACCCCGCCGCCGCGCACGTTCGCAGGCGCCGTGCTGGGCGACCGGACGTGGGAAGAGTACGCGCTGCACGCCGACGAGCACCTCTCGGTCCGCCTCTCCGCGAAGGCGGGGCCGCGGGTGCTCGGCGTCTCGTTCGTCCAGGGCCGGTCGGAACGCGATGGGGTGCTGCAGCCGCGCGCGACGGGGAAGGTGCTGGCCATCGCCGAGCGCTGGAGCTCGCCGTCGGAAGCGCCCGAGGCGGCGGTCGAGGAGGTGAGCATCGCCGGTCCGTTCGACCCCGCCGGCTCCGGTTCGACCCCGAGCCGGCAGCGGCTGTTCACGTGCCGCCCGGCCGACGTTGCGGAGGAAGCGTCCTGCGCGCGGGAGATCCTCTCGACGGTCGCGCGGCGCGCCTTCCGGCGCCCGGTGACCGGCGGCGACCTGGACACGCTCGTCGCGTTCTACGAGGCCGGACGCCGCAGCGGCGGCTTCGAGACGGGGATCCAGCGGGCCCTGGAGAGCGTCCTGGTCGATCCGGAGTTCCTGTTCCGCGTCGAGCGCGACCCGGTGGACGCGGAGCCCGGCGCGATAGGTCCGATCAGCGACCTGGAGCTTGCCTCGCGGCTGTCGTTCTTCCTCTGGAGCAGCATCCCGGATGACGAGCTGCTCGACGCCGCCGCCCGCGGGGAGCTGCGCGATTCGGACGTGCTGGGGCGCCAGGTGCGGCGCATGCTGGCCCATTCCCGGGCGCAGGCCCTGGTGGACGGCTTCGCCCTGCAGTGGCTGGCCCTGCGCACCCTGTCGAGCGTGGTCCCGACGCCCGAACTGTTCCCGGAATGGGACGACAACCTGCGCGAGGCGTTTCGGCGCGAGACGGAGCTGTTCGTCGAGAGTCAGATCCGCGAGGACCGCAGTGTCCTGGACCTGGTGCGGGCCGACTACACGTTCGCCAACGAGCGGCTGGCCCGGCACTACGGGATTCCGAACGTCTACGGCAGCCGGTTCCGGCGGGTGACGTTCCCCGACGGGGTGCGCGGCGGCCTGCTGGGACACGGCAGCATCCTGACCGTCACCTCGTATCCCACGCGGACGTCGCCGGTGCTCCGGGGCCACTGGCTGCTTTCGCACCTCCTCGGCGCGCCCCCGCCGCCGCCGCCGCCGGACGTGCCGGCGCTGCCGGACCGGGGGGCGGGCGGCCGGCCGGCGTCGGTGCGCGAGCGGCTGGAGCAGCACCGCGAGAACCCGGTCTGCGCCAACTGCCACGCCCCGATGGATCCGCTCGGCTTCGCCCTGGAGCACTACGACGCGATCGGCAAGTGGCGCGCCACCGGCGAGGGGGGCGGCCCGATCGACGCGTCGGGCGTCTTCCCGGACGGAACCGGATTCGAGGGGCTGGCCGGCCTCAAGGCGGTGCTGGCGAGCCGGCACGAGCAGTTCGTCTGGACCGTCACCGAGAAGCTGGCGACGTACGCCCTCGGCCGCGGCCTGGAGCACTACGACATGCCGGCCGTCCGCGGCATCGTTCGCGACGCGGCGTCGGACGACTACACGTGGTCTTCCCTGGTGCTCGGAATCGTCGAGAGCACGCCGTTTCAGATGCGGAGATCGGAATCATGATGATCAGCAGGAAAGCTCTCCCTCGGCGTACGGTACTTCGCGGAATCGGCGCCACGCTGGCGCTGCCGCTGCTCGACGGCATGGTGCCGGCGCTGACCGCCCTCGGCCGGACGGCGGCGAAACCCGTCGGGCGGCTCGGCGTCGTCTACGTGCCGAACGGCATCGTGATGGAGCAGTGGACGCCGGCGACGGCGGGCGCCGGGTTCGAGATCACGCCGATTCTCGAACCCCTGAAGCCGTTCCGGGACCGGCTGCTGGTCGTGTCGGGACTCAGCAACAAGGGGCCGGACAACATCCACGAGACCGGCGCCACCAGCTTCCTGACCGGTGTGCCCCCGAAGCGCACGCAGGGCTCGCAGCTCGGGGCCGGCGTGTCGATGGACCAGCAGGTGGCCCGCGGGACCGGCCGCCACACGCAGCTCGCGTCGCTGGAGCTCGCCCTGGAGTCGGGCGACGACGTGGGCACCTGCGGCGGCGGGTACACCTGCGCGTACACCAACACGATCTGCTGGCGCAGCGCGACGACCCCGCTGCCGATGGAGACCAATCCGCGGACGGTCTTCGAGCGGCTGCTCGGCGACACCGGGGGCACCGATCCCGCCGCGCGGCTCGCGCGCATCGAGCAGAACCGCAGCCTGCTCGACGCGGTGACCGACAAGGTGGCGGCGTTGCGCCGCGAGCTCGGGCCGCGCGACCGCCTGAAGCTCGGCGAGTACCTGGAGGCGGTGCGGGACATCGAGCGCCGCATCCAGAAGGCCGAGGCGCAGGTCGACCAGGAACTGCCGGAGATTGCGCCGCCGCCGGGGATTCCCGCCGCCTTCGACGAGCACGCGAAGCTGATGTTCGACTTGCAGGTGCTGGCCTACCAGACCGACCTGACCCGCGTCGTCAGCTTCATGATCAGCCGCGAGTACAGCGGCCGGACCTATCCGCAGATCGGGGTGCCGGAGGCGCACCACCCGACGTCGCACCACCAGCACGATCCGGACAAGCTGGAGAAGCTGACCCGGATCAACACGTACCACACGTCGCTGCTCGCGTACTACCTGGACAAGCTCCGGGCCACGCCGGACGGCGACGGCTCGCTGCTCGACCACGTGGCGGTGCTCTACGGCGCCGGCCTGAGCGACGGCAACCGGCATTCCTCGGAGAACCTGCCGATCCTGCTGGCCGGCGGCGGGGCGGGCACGCTCCATTGCGGGCGGCACGTGCAGTGCCCGGACCCGACGCCGATGTCCAACCTGCACGTGACGCTGATGGACAAGCTCGGCGTGCCGGTCGAGAGTTTCGGGACGAGCACGGGGGAGATCGAAGCCCTCTCGGGAGTCTAGGAGGCGCTCTCGGGCGTTCAGGGTCCGGGCTTCCTGGGGCACCCGGATCCTGCGTCCGGGGAACGGAATGCTGCGCCCGACGTGACGTTGCAGTGACAGGGGAGTCGAGCATGCGCGGCAGCGGCATGAGCCGGAATGCGGTCGGAGCGTGTCTCGGTCTGCTGCTGGCTGCTCCCGCGCCGGCGCAGCCGCCGGCCCTGCGCCTCGTCAACGCGGTTCGGCAGCAGGACCGGGATGCGGTGCGGGCGCTGTTGCGGGAGCCGGTCGACGTGAACGCCCGCCAGCCGGACGGGGCGACGGCGCTGCACTGGGCCGCCTATCTGGACGACGTCGAGACGGCGGAACTGCTGATCGGGGCGGGCGCCTTGGCGGACGCCGTGAACGAGCTGGGCGTGGCGCCGCTCTACCTGGCGAGCGAGAACGGGAACGCGGCGCTGGTGCGGGCGCTGCTCGCGGCCGGCGCCACGCCTCACGCGGCGCTGCCGAGCGGAGAAACCGCCCTGATGACGGCGGCGCGTGCCGGGAGCGCCGGCGCGGTGCGGGCGCTGCTGGACCAGGGCGCCGACCCGCGGGCGCGGGAGGCGACGGAGGGGCAGACGGCGCTGATGTGGGCCGTGGCGCAGCGGCACGCCGGCGTCGTCGAAGCCCTGCTGGATGCCGGCGCTGACGTACATGCCCGTTCGCGGGTCCGGCCGGTGGTGACCGCGCATTCCGCCCGCACGAGCAGCGCGGGCGCCGTGGTCGTGGTGGACGAGGGCGGATTCACGCCGCTGCTGTTCGCGGCGCGCAGCGGCGACCTCGCCTCCGCCGAGCTGCTGCTGGCGGCGGGCGCCGACCCGAACGACACGGCGCCGGCCGGCACGAGCGCGCTCGTCGTGGCGGCCCACAGCGGACACGGCACGCTCGCCGCGGCGCTGCTCGGCGCCGGCGCCGATCCGAACGCGGTCGGCGCGGGATATACACCCCTGCACGCGGCGATTCTCCGCGGAGACGCGGCGCTCGTGCAGGCGCTGCTGGCCCATGGCGCGGACCCCAACGCCCGCCTCCTGCGCGGCACCCGCTACGCGCGGCAGGGCAAGCTGTTCGCGCTGGACATGGCCTGGACCGGAGCGACGCCGTTCTTCCTCGCGGCCAAGTTCGGCCGAGGCGACGTCATGCGCCGGCTCGCGGAAAGCGGAGCGGACCCGCACGCCGGCCTGGACGGCGGGGTGACGCCGCTGATGGCGGCCGCGGGCATGCTCACCCGCGGGTTCGGCCGGGCCGGCAAGGACCGCCTCGGGCGCGAGATGGACTCGGCCGAGATGGAGGTCGCCCTCACCCAGGATCCGGACCACCGCACCGTGATGGGCAGCGGCGTCGACGCCGTGCAGGCGGCGGTCGAGCTGGGCGCGGACGTCAACGCGGCCAGCGCCACCGGCGACACGGCCCTGCACCTGGCCGCGTTCCACGGCTTCAAGACCGTGGTGCGGTATCTCGTGAGCCGCGGGGCCAGGCTCGACGCAGTCAACCACCGCGGCGAGACCCCCCTGGACCGGGCGCTGAGCGCGCGCGCCCCGGCCCGCCTGACGCGCAGCCTGACCGACTACAGCGACACGAGCACCGCGGATCTGCTGCGGGCCCTGGGCGCGACCGAGTAGCCGGCCGGCATGACTCGGGTCGTTCCGGCCGCGCTGCGGTCCTGGGCGCGGCCTGCTCGTCATGACGGCGGTGCTATGCTCGCACACGGAGGAGGACAGGCGCGATGAAGACGGTACAGAAGCTGACGCTGGACGACGCGCGCGTGATCATGGCGGCCGCCGAGGCCAAGGCGCGGGAGATCGGCGTCGACATGGACGTCGCGATCACCGACGACAACGGCAGCCTGCTGATGTTCCACCGCATGGACAACGGGCGCATCACCAGCATCGACGTGGCGATCAGCAAGGCGTTCACGGCGGCGGCGGCGCGCCGCTCGACGCGCGCCTACGGCGAGGTGAGCGGACCGGGCGGCCCGGCGTTCGGGATCCACGTGAGCAACCAGGGACGCTTCATGATCGTGGCGGGCGGGCTGCCGCTGTTCGTCGACGAGCAGATCGTCGGCGGCGTCGGCTGCAGCTCGGGGACGCCCGACCAGGACGAGGTGGTGGCGCAGGCGGGAATCGAGGCATTCCTCGCGAGTCTGGGGTAGGGGAACGTCGCGGCGGCCCGGCGATCCTGGATCGGGAGTCGCGAGCCTGGGTAGCGGCGTGGGGAGAGGGGAGCGGGATCACGTGCGAACGGCCGCGCGCGGCGCCTTCCTGGCCTGCGCGGTGTCGTGCGCCGTCGTCGCGGGATGTGCGCGCGAGGATCGGCCCGCGGAGCTTCCGGCGGCGCCGGCGGTCGAGGAGCCGGGCGTCGTCAACGAGGCGTGGCGCATCCTGAAGATGGCGACGGCGCACGACGTGATAACGCTCGAAGTGGAGGTCGTCGCCCTGGAGAACGCGTCGGACGTCGCCCGCGAGCTGCTGGCGCCGCTCGAGAGCCGCTACGCGGAGGCGCTCATCTACGTCTACCCGGCCGGCGAAGGCGAGGGCGGGCACGTGCCGGCCATGCGGTTCCAGTGGACCGCGGCCGGCGGGCTCGTCGCCATGGAGTACCGGCGGTGAGTATGCCGGCGGGCTCGAGCGGCATCGCGGCGGCGGTGCAAGCGGCGACCGAGCCGGGCTCCGACGTCAACGCCCTCCAGCGGCCGGCGACACCGCGCCGCCGCCGACCGCAGAGGGATCCGATTGCTCCCCGCCGAAGTGGACGCTCGCCAGAAAATGCTGCGCCGGTTCGATGCGCAGGCCGTTCGGGAACGACTTGCTCTGCGCCAGTTCACCGACGACCTGTAGTCGGTGGACCGTTTCGGCGGTGAGGAATCGCCTGAAGTTCACGCTTGGCGCGGCGTCCTTCCATTTGACTTCGATCATGCGCCACGGCTGTCGATCCCGCACGATCAGAAAGTCGATCTCGCGGCCGTCCTTGTCCCGGATGTAGTGCAGGCCGACGTTTCACCCTCGACGTCCCGTGCTCGGTGCAGTTCTTTCAGGATGGCGCACGCGACGAGGTTCTCCAGGCGTACGCCGGCGGCTCCCCGAGCCATTGCGTTGTCGTACTGATTCAAAGTCGAGACTTTTCGTGAGTCAAGGAACAAAAGTCGGTTACGGCCAAACTGGTCCGACGGACTGTCCGGCGCACACCGTCGCGGCGCCGGACCGAGCCGTAGAGGTGCTGGCCGCGAACCTGGAGACGGCGTGAAGTTCTGACCAGCGAGATGATCGTCATGACCAGACTCGCGCCGTTCGCGGCGGGCATCCTTCTCTTCACGGCGGTTTCGATCCGGTCGCAGGAGCCCTCGGGCGCACCGGCGGCCGACGATGCGCTCCGGGCCGCGCTCACCGCCACGGCGGAGCGCAGCGTGCTTCCGGAGCGGTGCGGGGAGTGTCACGCGGCCGAGTTCGAGGTCTGGGAGAATGAAGAACTCGTCAACCGCGGCGGGCATTCGACCGGCAGTGACTTCGAGCTGGTGGCCTGGAGCGATCGGATCCGGCACAACTTTCTCGAGTCGTACAAGACGGCGGTGCGGGGCGTCGCGGGCCGCGACGACCACCCGCACGTGATGCACGTCATCCGGTCCCCCTACAAGACGGCGGTGCGGGGCGTCGCGGGCCGCGACGGACGACGACGAGCTCTATTTCGCGGCGACGTCCTGCCCGACGGGCGACTGCGTCTCGACGGCGACGTCGCTCTGCCCGAGTTGCTCGACGTGCTCGTCGTCGGTGGCGGCCCGGCGGGCACGGCGGCCGCGTTCCGCGCCCGGGAGCTGGGGTTCCCCGGATGGAGTTCGAGGCTTCGCGCGTCATCGCCTGCATCGGCCAGGAGATCGACTGGAAGCACGCTGTCGCGCCGGCATGCGTCGGTCGTCGTCGCAGGTCCGGGCGTGTTCGTGAGAGACCTCAACAGCAGGAACGGGATCCACCTCAAGCTCGCCGGTTCATGCCTGCTGGCCGATGGTGACGTCGTGCGTATCGGCGCCCAGACCCTGCGGTTCCATTTCCCGGAGGACGAGAGGCGCTTCGAGACCCGCATCATCGACGCGAGCTCGATCAGCGGACGCGTGGGGCCGCCCGCGGGGGCGTCCGACGCGGCGCCAACGACCGTGATGACGTTCGGCAACCGCGGGGCGTCGTGCCCATTCCGAGCCGGCCAGACCATCTGCGAGGTCGCGGAAGCCAACGACGTGGAGTTGGCGGCCGACTGCCACGCCGGGATCTGCGGCAGCGACCCGGTGCGAATCGTCTCGGGGGGCGCGCACCTGAACCCGATGAGTGGAGAGGAACGGGCGACGCTGGAGGAAATCTGCGCGGTGGATCCCGACACGCACCGGCTCGCCTGCATGACGCGGCCGACGGGAGCGGTGGTCATCGAGATAATCGACCAGTAACGCCGCCGGGTGCGGGGAGACCGGGATGGCGCGGCCGCGGGGTTTCCCGGACGTTGCGCCGTACCCGCTTCCGTCGGCATCCAGCAGGATGCCGACCGCAGGCATCGCGCTCGTTCGATCCCGGGTCCGCGGCTTCTTGTGTACCGGCCGGCCCTGTGGCATGCTCCGGGACGTTGATCGGGACGCCCGGCGATCGAGCGGCGCGGTGCAGGGCTGGACGATCCGTGTGGTGCGGAATCTGCCGCAGGAGGCATCGATGAACAGACGCATGCAATCGACTCCGGCGTCCGCTGCGGCCGCCGCCGCGGCCGCGATGCTGATCGCCCTCGGCGCGGGCCTCGTCGGCGGGGAAGGGCTGGCCCAGTCAGCCGGCATCGAGCTCGACGCGGACGACGTCGGCGGCGTCGTGACCAGCGCCGACGGTCCGGAGGCGGGCGTGTGGGTGGTCGCGGAGACGACGGATTTGCCGACCCGCTTCATCCGCATCGTGGCCACCGACGACGAGGGCCGCTACGTGCTGCCGGACCTGCCGGCCGCGACCTACGAGGTCTTCGTGCGCGGCTACGGACTCGTCGACTCCGAGCGCGTGTCGGCGACGCCGGGTCAGCGGCTCGATCTGGACGCCGTGGTCGCCCCCGATGCGCTGGCCGCCGCGCAGGTCTATCCCGCCGCCTGGTGGCTGTCGATGATGGAGCTGCCGGAGGGCGAGCACTCGCAGCAGGAGCTGGGCAGCTCGGTGACCGGCTGCCTCAACTGCCACCAGATCGGCAACGAGGCGACCCGCGAGATCCCGGCCGGCATCCTGAGCGAGGTCGATTCGCACCTCGAGGCGTGGGACCGGCGGGTCGCGATGGGACCCATGGGCTCCTCGATGGCGGGGGCGTTCCGGCGGCTCGGCCCGCAGCGGGCGATGTTCGCCGACTGGACGGACCGCGTTGCGGCCGGCGAGGCGCCGGTCCAGACCCCGCCGCGGCCGGTCGGGGCCGAGCGCAACGTCGTCGTCACCCTCTGGGACTGGGGCACCGAGCACGACGGGCGGACCGACAGCACGCCCTCCGACGTGCGGGACGGTACGGTCAACGCCAACGGCCTCGTCTACGGCGTCGTGCAGCCGAGCGACATCCTGGCCGTCATCGATCCGGTGGAGCACCGCGCGAGCACCATTCCCATCCCGTCGAACGCGCCGCGCATCCTGACCGACACGCCGACGTCGCCCTACTACGGCGACGATCCGATCTGGGCGCGCGCCTCCGATCCGCGCAGCGTCGCCATGGACGGCGAGGGCCGCGTCTGGCTGACCGGAAGAGTCCGCGGTCCGGACGATCAGCCCGACTTCTGCACGGACGAGGCGAATGCGTTCGCCGACTACTTCCCGCTGGAGGTGGGCACCCGGCAGGTGTTCCTGTACGACCCGCCGAGCGAGCGGTTCAGCGAGATCGACACCTGCTTCTCGGCCGACCACAACCAGCTCGGCCACGACGAGCGCTTCTACTACGGCTTCCGGGACGGGGTCGGCTGGGTCGACGTCGAGCTGTGGGACGAGACCGAAGACGCCGAGGCGTCGCAGGGCTGGTGCCCGACGGTCATCGACACCAACGGCGACGGCGTGATCACCCCCGGCTGGACCGAGCCGGGCGAGGCGGTGGATCCGACCCGCGACCACCGCGTCGCCTACGGCTGCTACTCGCCGGCCGTCAACGCCGCGGACGGCAGCGTCTGGTGCTCGGACAACGGCCGCGACGACAACACCCTGGTGCGCCTGGAGCTGGGCGACAACCCGCCCGAGACCTGCATCGCCGAGGTCTACATGCCGCCGCCGAGCGTGACGAACCCGCCGCCCTACGGCAGCGGGGGCCTGCACCTGACCCGCGACGGCGTCGTGTGGCAGGACTGGCGCGGCAGCGGGCACTTCGCGTCGTTCGACCACAGCGTGTGCACCGTGAGGAACGGTCCGACCGCGACCGGGCGGAGCTGTCCCGAGGGCTGGACGTTCCACCGCATGGACAAGCCGACCTACTCGAACGCCGAGATGCCGATCAACTCGGACGAGAGCTACCTGACGCAGATCGACCACCACGACGTGCTCGGGTTCGGTCCCGAGACCCCGGTCTACGGCGTGGTCAACACCGACTCGCTGGAGGTGTTCGTCCCGTCGACGCAGGAGTACGTGACGCTGCGTATCCCGTATCCGATGGGCTTCTTCTCGCGCTCGTCGGTCGGACGCATCGACGACCCGGCGACCGGCTGGAAGGGGAAGGGGCTCTGGTCGAGCTACTCCAACTACGCGGCGTGGCATCTGGAAGGCGGACCGGGCACGCTGCAGAAGGCGGTGAAGTTCCAGGTCCGCCCGCATCCGCTCGCGAAGTAGGTTCGCTGCGCTCGTCGGGCGGATGAATGGAATCGCGGCGGGGGCCGGGCCCTCGCCGCGATTCGTCGCGTACCCCGCGTTATCCGCCGAGCGGCAGGATGAACTGCCAGCCCTCGTCGATCCGCTGCTGCAGCCGGACGGCGCCGTCCCCGCAGCCGCAGATCACGCGGTCCTGCGCCTTGCACGCCGCCAGGACCTTGTCGTACATGGCGTCGACTTCCGGATGGTTCTCCGGCCCCGGCGCCGGTCCGAGGCCGAGGTCGATGCTCATGTCGCCCGGAACGACCATGATCGCGCTGACCGGCGCGGCCAGGATGTCCTGGATGTTGGCGACCGCCTCGGCCGATTCGACCATCGCCACCACGAAGATCTCCCCGTCCGGATCGAGCGGCCACACGTCGGCCCGCGCGTGGTACTCCGCGGTGTCCACGCCCCACAGTCGGGTCGCCCGGCCGGGCCCCCAGCCCCGCTCGCCGCGCGGCTCGGGCTGCGCGTCGTTCCGCATCGGGGGATACCGCGCCGCCTGAACGAGCCGCACGGCCTCCGCGCCGGTGTCGACGTGCGGCACGATGACCCCGAGACCGCCGAGGTCGAGGACCTGCTTGACGGCCCACTTGAAGTCCTCGTCGCCCTCCTGCGGGATGCGCACCATCGGCGTCAGGCGCATGCGGCCCATGTCGTCGCGGTCCTGATCCGCCTCGGCGAAGGCCTCCACGATCCGCTCGGCCGAGAAGGGCGAGTGCTCCATGTCGACGAAGCGCCAGTCCTGGTTGGCGATGGCGGGCCGCTCCGCCTCGATCGCCTCGATGACCTTGTTGATCCGGGTCCGCTCCTGCGCCTGGACGTCGTCAGCGGCGAAACCGCCGGCGACCGCCAGCCCGGCGACGATCGCGCCGGCGACCCAGTGCACCCGCCGCGAGACCGTGCCACGTGCCGCGTGTGTCGTTCTCATCGAACCTCCTCATTCCGGTGTTTCCTGTTCCGGATCCCAGCGTGCCCTACTCTAACAGCCTGCGGATCGTCCCGCGTCGTGACACCCGCACTGCGTGGTGCTCGGCAACGACGGGCTCGTCTACGCGTGCGACCGGGGCCAGAACCGCATACAGGTGTTCGACCGGGAGGGCAACCTGCGGCGCATCATCCCGATCGACCAGGCGGCGTACGGTCAGGCGACCCTGCGGGCACCGACATCGAGTTCTCCCGCGATCCGGACCAGCGGTTCCTGTTCGTGGTGGACCTCGGCAGCAACCGCATCTGGATCCTCGAACGGGAGAGCGGCGACATCGTCGGCGGCATCGGCGGGTCGGGGCGCCTGGCGGGGGAGTTCACGTTCCCCCACACGATCGTGATCGACTCGCGGGGCGACCTCTACGCGGCGGAGACGGTCGGCGGGCGGCGCAACCAGAAGTTCACGCTCGTCGGCGACTGATCCGCGCTCGGGCCGGCGCCGACCGCATCCGCGGCCCGGGCGTGCTGAACGTCATCTCCGTGATCGCCTTCACGCTCCGGTTTCCCGTGCCGGGAGGGGTGCGATCAACCGCAGCGGGGCGCCGCGGCGGGCGCGGCTCGTTGTTCATCAGCCACGCCCGCATCACCTGCGGCCGGCGCAGGTCGTCAGCGGTTCGTCCGCGCAGAAGCGGTCGGACCCGACGACCGGCAGCAGTGGATTCCATCCGTTCGGGACCCGCCGGCGGTGGTAGAATCGACTCCACGAGTTGGCGGGGCGCGGCGTCGCCGTTGCACGCCGGGCCGTGTTACCAGTAAGGAGGGCTCGCCGTGATCATGATCCTGGCCTTTGCGGCGCTGCTGGGGCAGCAACCGGCCGAAGCGTCCGTGGAACTCGACTTCGAGTTCTTCCGGACCGAGGTCCAGCCGATCTTCATGGAACGCAAAGCGGGTTTCACCCGTTGCGTCGTGTGCCACGCCGAGGGCGGGCGCGTCGGCTTCCTGCAGGAGCTGGAGCGGGGGGCGACGGAATGGGACGAGGAGCAGTCGCGGGCCAACTTCGAGGCGGTGTCGCGTCTCGTGGTGCCGGGGGACCCGCTCGCCAGCCGGCTGCTGATGCACCCGCTGGAGCCGGACGCGGGCGGTGACGAGTTCCACAACGGCGGGCGGCAGTTCAGCTCGCAGGAAGATCCCTGGTTCCAGACCCTGGCGGCCTGGGTGCGCGGCGAGACGGCCGGGCAGTAGTCCGAGCGAACGCGGGTTCTCAACAGACAGGAGCTTGAAGGATGGCGACGAAACACCGGTCAATCCGTTATCTGGCGGCGGCGGCGATTCTCCTCCTGCCCCTGACCGCGGCGGCGCAGGGCACCGTGCGGATCGTCCAGACCAACAGCGCGGGCGACAACGTGCACTTCATCGATCCGGTCACCAACGAGGTGGTCGGCGTGGTCGACGGCATCGAGCGCGCCCACGGCGCGGCGCCGTCCCCTGACGGCAAGTGGCTGTACGTGGCCAACGAGTCCGACGACACGATCGACATCGTCGACGTGAACGCCCTGAAGGTGATCAAGAAGGTCCCGCTCAGCGGGCGGCCCAACAACATCGCGATCACGCCGGACGGCAAGAAGGTCTACACGGCCATCGCGCAGGCCCCCGGCGCCCTCGACGTGCTCGACACCGCGTCGAACGAAATCGTGGCGATCATCTCCGTCCACGGCGGGGTGCACAACACCTACGTCACCCCCGACGGCAAGTACGCCATCGCGGGCATGGTCGGCGGGCGCAACATCACGGTGGTCGACACCATGACGGACCGGCCGGTCTGGACCACCTACTTCGATCTCGGCATCCGCCCGATGGCGTTCGACACGAATCCCGACGGCTCGACGCGGCACATCTACGCGCAGCTCTCGAACTTCAACGGCTTCGGCGTCGTGGACTTCGACAGCCGCAAGGAAGTCAAGCGGATCGAGTATCCCGGGCTGCCGCCCGACGAGCGGACGCCCGGCCACGGCGGCAACACGGCGCACGGGATCGGCGTGACCCCGGACAACCGGTATGTGGTCGCCAACAGCAGCCTCAACAGCAGCGTCTACGTCTACACGCTGCCGGACCTGGAGCTGGTCGGCGGCGTCCGCGTGGGCCACTCGCCGAACTGGGTCACGATCACGCCGGACAGCAAGTACGCCTACATCTCGCTGTCGGGCAACAACAGTGTCGCGGTGGTCGAGATCGAGTCGGTGAAGAAGGTCGCCGAGATCCCGACCGGCGGCCAAGTGCCGAAGCGCAACGCCACGCTGATCCTCGATCAGTAGCAGCAGAATGCGCGCTTTTTCCGGTCTTTGCGGCGCGGCTGCCCTCGCCCTCGTGGCGGGGGTCGCCGCCGTTCTCGAGGCCCAGCGGCCGGCGCCGCCCTCGGTGCGGGACGGAGTCTACACGACGGAGCAGGCGGATCGGGGCGAGGCGCTGTACGACGATCGGTGCGCCGTCTGTCACGGCGCGATCCGCCAGTTCGTTCCCGAGATGGCCGCGCTGCTCGGCGACCACAACTTCCGGAACGCCTGGCGCGGTCGGACCCTCGGGGAGTTGTTCGGGTACATTCTCGAAACGATGCCCCAGGATGCGCCGGGAACGTTGACGGCCGCCCAGACGGCCGGGATAGTCGCCCACATCCTGCGCGGCAACCGCCTGCCGGCGGGCGACACGGCGCTGCCCGATGACGAGGAGACGTTGAGCCGCATTCCGTTCGATCCCTGACTCCCGCCCGACTGCTTCCCGCGGACACCGCGGCTCGTGTTTTCGCCCCGGCCATTCCGCGGGGCGTTCCCGCCTCGGGCGCGTCAGCGGCGCTTCTGGCGCTGTCGGCGTCGGTCCCGCCGGGCGCGGTCAGCTACCCGAACAGCAGGTTCACCACGAACGTCGCCCCGAGCATGCCGGCGACGTCGGCCAGCACGCACGCCGGCACGGTGTGGCGCGTGTTCCGGATGCCGACGGCGCCGAAGTAGACGGCCAGCGTGTAGAAGGTCACCTCGGTGCTCCCGTAGAGGGTGCTGGCCAGGTAGCCGATGAGCGTGTCCGGACCGTAGGTCTGGATGATCTCGGCCGCCACGCCGAGCGAGCCGGACCCGGACAGCGGCCGGAGCAGGGCGACCGGCAGGACCTCGGCCGGCATGCCGAAGAGGGTGGTGACCGGCCCGAGCACGGCGACGACGGCGTCGATGCCGCCCGCCGCCCGGAACATCCCCACCGCCACGAGGATCGCGACCAGGTACGGGATGATGCGCAACGCGACGTCGAAACCCTGCTTCGCCCCCTCGACCAGCGAGTCGTAGACGCGGACGCCGCGCACCCAGCCGTAGAGGACGAGGAAGGAAACGAACGCCGGCAGGATCCAGAACGAGGTCATGCCGCGGAAGGCGTCGACGGCCGGCTCCGACCCGAGGCGGGCGAGAAAGTCGCGCACGGCCAGCGCCGCCAGGCCGGCCCAGAAGGCCCGTCCGACCCAGACCCGCGCGGCGGAACGTTCGGGAGCGGCCTCGAGGTCGCCGCCGGCCTCCGGTCCGGCGGCCGGCCGATCGGTCCCCGCATCCGGCGCGCCCGCCGGGGGCTGTACGGGCGGCGGCTGGGTGCGGCGGTACCGCCCCAGACGGGCGAAGAGAAGCGCCGCGGTGACGCCGACGACCGTCGCCGATGCGCTGGCGAACCAGGTCGGGAAGATGATGCCGGCGGCGTCGGCCGAGCCCAGCGAGGCGCGGACGCCGATCATGCCGCTCGGCAGCACCGCCAGCCCGGCCGTGTTGATCGCGAGAAACAGCGCCATCGCGTTGGTGGCGGTGCCCGGCCGGCTGTTCAGCTTGTCGAGTTCCTGAATCGCCTTGATGCCGAACGGGGTGGCCGCGTTGCCGAGCCCCATCATGTTGGCGGCGATGTTGAGGATCATCGCGCTGATGGCGGGGCTGCCGTCCGGCACGTCGGGGAAGAGCCGGCGCATGACCGGCCGGACGAGGCGCGCCAGGGCGGTCATCAGGCCGCCGTTCTCGGCCACGCGCATCAGCCCCAGGAAGAACGCCATGACGCCCACGAGACCGATCGCGAGGTCGACGGCGCTGCGCGCCGACGTGATGATCGAGCCGGTGAGGTCATCCATCCGGCCGGTGGCCGCGGCGAGGAGGACGGAGGCGAGGGCGACCGAGACGAACAGGCCGTTCAGCATCGGGCGAGAGGCAGGGCGTGATCGTAGCAGGAATCGCGGAACATCCGCGCCCCGCCGGTGTCCAAGAATACAGGGCCGTGTGCGTGGTCGTCGCCGCTCGCCCACTTGCGGCCGCGCCGGCGGTACGCGACCTTTCGGGGGGGGGCGGCGCCGGCCGCGAGCGCGGCCCGCGGTGGAACCGTTGCGATCTGCATCCGCTGTCGCCTGGTCGGCGGTCCCTGCGGCCGAAACGTCGCTGATCGACCGGTGCGTCGAGGGCGACGAGGACGCCTGCCGGCGGCTGGTAGAAGCGCACCAGGCGATGGTGTTCCAGCTCGCCTTCGTCCTGCTCGGCGATCGCGAGGAAGCGCTCGACGTCTCGCAGGAGGTCTTCCTGCGCGTGTTCCGGACCCTCGGCGGTTTCCGCGGCGACGCGACGCTGAAGACCTGGATCTACCGCATCGTCATCAACCAGGCCCGCAACCGGCAGCGGTCCTGGGCGCGGCGGCGGCGTGACGCGCAGGTCTCGCTGGAGGATTACGCCTCCGCGCACGGCGAGCCGACGGCGCGAGAACAGATCGGCGCCGACGTGCGACTCGAGCGGCGGCAGCTCGCGGCGCGCATGCGTGCGGCCATCGGCGCACTGCCGTTCGAGCAGCGCTCGGCCCTGGTGCTCCGGGAGTTCCACGGCATGCGCTACCAGGAAATCGCCTTCTCACTCGGCGTGACGGTGGGAACGGTCAAGTCCAGACTCGCGCGCGGGCGCGCCGCGCTCCGCGAGTCGCTGAAGGAGCTCTGGCCAACGTGACCTGCAGATGGACCCGGCGCCGTCTGGCCGCCTGGCTCGACGACGAACTCTCCGTCCGCAACCGGATCGCCGTCGATGGACACCTCGCCGAGTGCGCAGCCTGCGCCCGGCTTGCGGACGAGGGGCGGGCGCTCAGCCGCGCGGTGCGGCTGGTGGCCGGCGACCGCCTGGACGAGGAGCTGGTCGAGCGCCTGCGCGTGGCCGGCGGCATGGTGTTGAGCCGCATCGCGGCCGAGCGCGAGGTGGCCCGCACGACGGGCATGCGCGGGCTGGCGGACAACCTCCACCGGGTCTGGCTGGCCGGCGCGGCCTGCGCGGCGACCGCCGTGTGCGCACTGGTCGCGGCCAGCGTGATCAGCACCGTGCGCAGCCCCGATTCGCTGGCGGCGATGATGGAAGTACTGTCGAACCCGGGCTCGAACGAGAATCCGGTGCAGCTTCGCACGGGGATGGTCGCCCCGCAGTTGAGTCCCGACGCCGTGCTGCTGACCCTGCCGGAGCCGATGCCGTTGCCGGGCCGTCCGACGGGGGTGACGTTCGCCGTCGTCGTCACGCGCGAAGGAACCGTCTCGGGGATCGAGGTGCTCGGGTCGAGCGGACCGGACCCGCTGAGCTGGCACGAGCTGGTCGACTCCGCCTCCGGCGCCCGGTTCCTGCCGGCCGAGTACCGCGGCGCCCCGGTGGCGGTCAACATGGTGTGGGTGGTCGAGCAGGTGACCATCCTGGCCGACGCGTCCATGTCTGACGTCCGCGGCGCCGCGTTCGCGCCCACCGCGTAACGCGCATCAGCGGACGCCGACCGTCGCGATGTTCTTCATGGCGTCCGTGACGCGCACCACCAGTCGCTCGAGGTCCGCGGCCGACACTGTGATCTCGAAGCGTTCCACGCGTTCGTCCGCGATGCCGTCGGCTGGCCACGCCGCCTGCCAGCGCTCCGCGTCCACGGTGTACTCCACGCGGTCGAGGGTCGATTGGGCGTCGGAGACGAGCAGACGCACGACGGCCCGGTTCCCGGCCGGCGTCACGCCTTCGACGGCGATGTGGGGCGGCGTGTTGTCGACGTCGAACGGCGCCGTGTCGCGCATGGCCGTCAGGGCCCGGCCCGGCGCGTTCGCCGCGGCGTCGGAGGCGGCGATGCGCACGACGTAGGTGCCGTCGGGGGTCGATGTCGTGTCCCAGGTGAAGAGGCGCGTGGTCAGGTCCCGCTTGAGCAGCCGCCACTCGGTGGCGGTTTCCTCGCGATAGCGGACCTCGAAGCGCAACGGGTCGTCGTTCGGGTCGCGCGCTTCCCAGGCGAAGGACTGCAACCCCTTGCGGTATACCTGCCGGCCGAGGGTCGGGGCTTGGGCCGTCCCGGCCGGCGGCGGCGCCGCAGGGTCGCGCTCGGCGTCCAGCCCCGCGATGGGCGGGTCGGTCGGAAACGCCTGCAGGTTCGCCAATCCTGGCGGATGGATCGTAATCCGCGTGACCTCCGGGGCGAGATTGCGCGGCAGGTAGGCGGCGGTGACAGAGAAGAGCGCCGGCGCCGCGCCAGCCCCCCGGAGCTCGGCCTTCCACTGCAGATAGCGCGCCCTGGGACTGGTGATGGCGGCGCCGGACGGATCGGCGTACGCCGCGGACCACGGGCTCCAGGTCGCGCTCGGGACGGCGGTGTTTCCGGACCGCGTGTACAGGCGCACCGAACTGTTGCCCGGCGTGTCGGCGCGCCAGCGAATCGTGCCCCACATCGCGACGGTGCGCGCGTCGTGGACCTCGGAAACGTAGGCGCCGGTACCGGCGCGATTCGTGGCGAGACGGTAGAGGCTCCCCGGGTTCGCGGTCGCGTAGTGGAGCCGGCCGTCGGGGCCTGCGGCGAAGCGGGTGACCTGCCGGGCCGCGGCCCGGGTGAGGAGCGCCGTCGTCCGTGGCCGGCCCGCGACGCGGAAGATCTTGCCGTTCGGGCCGGTGCCGACGATCACCGCGCCGGCGGCGTCGATCACCGCGTCGTAGGGGGTGTCCGCGGTCGACTGCCACACCACGTCCCAGATCCCGTCCGGTGCGATGCGGTACACGGCGCCCCCGGCCGCGGTGGACGGGGCGGCGGCGCCGGTGCTCGGAACGGCCGGGGGGGCGGTGGCGCTGGCCGTCACCGTCACCGAGACGCTCGTGGTCACCACCGGCGCAGCGGCGGCCGCCGTTGCGGCCGGTTGGCCGGCGGTGACGGGGGCCGGCGCGCCGCCGGCCGCCAGGGCGAGGATCGCACCGTCGCGGGCGAGGCGGATCGACGTGATTTCGTCGTGATTCGTATCGAGAAGCACGAAGGCGCGTCCGGCGGCGTCGATGCGCAACACCCGGCCCGGCGAGCCGGTGCCGGCGACGAGCCGCCCGGCCGCGTCCACCGCGAGCGACCGGACGTGCGCGGTCCCGGTGTCGTACAGCAGATCCGCGCCGCCCCCCGCCCGGACCCGGTAGATCCGGCCGGGGTTGCCGGTCCCGGCGTACAACGTGCCGTCGGCCGCCGTCGCCAGCGCCCACACGTAGGGCTCCTCGGGATCGAACACGTCGCGCCGCGTACCGCGGGCGTCGAGGGCGAGGATCCGCCCGTCCGGGGACGTCGCCGCGAAGACCTCGCCGCCGGCGCCGGCCGCCAGCGCCTGGATGTCGCCCGCCGTCCCGTCCATGATCGTGGTCGCCCCGCCGGCCGGCGTCACGCGGTAGACCGCGCCGGGAGGACCGCCGCCGATCCACAGCGCGCCGCCCCCGCGCACGAGCGACCAGAGGAACGGGACGCCCGTCTCGATGACGCGCTCGGCGTTCGGTCCCAGCCGCAGGCGGCCGCCGGCGTCGATGGAGACGTTGTCGGCGGTTCCGCGCAGCAACTCCTCCTGCGTGGAGATGCGCCAGAAGACCGGCGACGCGGCCGACAGGCCGACGACCAGGATCGCCGCCATCGCGAGCGTGGCTGCGCCCGCGGCGGAGCGGTGGGCGCGGCCGGTCATCCGCTCTCGACCCGGAGGGAAAGCTGGCGGGAGCCGGAGGTGACGTAGCCGATCGGCACTTCCCATTCGCCGAGCGCCGCGTCGCGCAGCCGGGTCACGTCGCCGCCGGCGCGGTATCCGTCGAGCACGGCCAGCACCGACGGCGGAAGCGCCGGGCGCGCCTGCCCCCGCACCACGGCGCCCGGCCGCGACACCAGCAACTGCACGTAGAGGCGGTCCTGCTGCCGGCCCGCGTTCAGGGCCCGGATCAACTGCGGCAGCGAACGCGCCTGGTGGGGCTGTCGCCCGACCTGCGCCTCGCGCCGGTCGAGGGTCGCGGCGTCGGCCACCAGGAGGCGCACGGAACCGGTCACGTCCCGCGGCAGGGTCACCCCGACCGTGCGGACGATCTCCTCACCGTCCAGGGTGCGCGCCGCGATCCGGACCGGCACGGTATCGCCGGGCCGGATGCGATCGACATCGACGCGGATCCGTTCCAGCGTCGCCGTGCGGGGCCGCTCCCAGGTGTCGATGGTGACGTCCATGCGTTCGACCTCGACCGGCTCGAACCGGTTGCCGAGGAGCGACGTCAGCGGGGTCGTCGCCGACAGGGCGGCGCGGAAGGCGGCCGACGGCCCGGTGAAGACGTTGCGGAACGCGACGCTGCCGCGCCCTCCGGCCAGGGTCGCGGCGCCGGCCACTGCGTAGGTGCTGCTCGGGGCGACGTCGCGCGTCCACGAGAGGAAGGTGTTGAGCACGCCGGTCAGGGTCAGGATCGGCGTGAACAGCGGATCGTCGATGATCTCGAACTCGAAGCGCTCGCGCAGCCGGCGGTCGGAGGCCGCGATGGAAAGCGTGACGGGGATCAGCTCGGGACCACGGCCGAGGCTCCCGTAGATGCCGGTCGATCGATCCTGATCGATGGTGCCGAGCACGGGGCCGATGGTGGCGAGCCGCGACGAGATCGCCAGGCTCGGCAGCAGGGTGGTGACGTGGGCCCGCGTCATCGGCAAGCGGGCCCGGCCTAGGTTGTAGAAGGGATGGCCGAAGGCATAGACGCGGCCGTCCTCCACCAGGGTGACGGTGCCCGTCCCCGCCAGCGTGAGGTCGCCCTGCATCAGGCTCGCCCCGATCGGATCGCCCGGCTCCAGGCGGCGCCCGTCGTCCTCGTTAAAAAATGCGCCGGCCCGCGGTCCGCCGACGGTCGGGACCAGACTGCCCGCGGCGAACGCGGCGCTCCAGAGGTCGTGGATCTCCGGCGCGAAGCCGCTCAGGACCAGCGGCGTCGCAATCGGCCGCAGCAGCGCGCCGAGCCGTCCCGCGGCGACCGGCGGCAGGCCGGCGCCGCGGACGTCGCCCGGCCGGCGCGCGAACGGCTCGGCCGGCGGGATCGCCCGCGCGAGCACCTCGACCAGCGTTTCACGCGTGGCCTCGCGCGCCGGCGGGGGCGGCGTGGACCAGCGGCGCGCCGCGCGAAGCGGGGTCGCGTCCGTCGCCGCCATTTCCTCGATGGGCGTGATGCCGGCGATCGCCTCGCGCGCGAACGACCCGAGCGCATACGAGACGGCGCCCACGAGCCGGTCGTCGATGTAGACCGGGCTGCCGCTCATGCCCTGGATGACGCCGGTCCGCGCCAGGGGGCCGCCCTCGAGCCTGGCGACGATGAGCGAGCGCCGGGGGCCCAGCACGTTGGTGAGGACGCCTAGCACGTGCACGTCGAACCGCTCCCGCGTCGTTCCGTCGAACACGGTCACGCCGACGCCCTGCATCCCCGCCTCGATCTCGTCGATCGGCATCCGCGCGGTCACCGCGGGAAGGGTGACGAACGCGAGGGCGGATGCGACGACCACCGCGAGACAGGCGGCAGCGCGTTTCCAGGGGCCGCGATCCGGGAGCCGAACCGGTGTTCTGACCATGGTCGAAGTCCATGGTATACCATGAGCGGCGGGGGCGCACGTGGAACAGCTCGCCATCTCGAAGTTCAAGGCCACCTGCCTGGCGGTCCTCGACCGGGTGAACCGAACGGGTCAGCCGGTTCTGATTACCCGGTTCGGCGAGCCGGTGGCGGAAATCGTTCGTCCTTCGCCTCGCGAACGGCCGGAGCGCTGGCTTGGCTGCATGCGGTCCACCCTCCGCATCACCGGCGACATCGTGTCGCCGGCCCTGAGCGACGACGACTGGGAAGTGCTGCGGTCGTGAAGCTCCTGCTCGACACGCACATCTGGATCTGGAGCGTGGCCGACCCGGTGCGCCTGTCGCCTCGGGTCACCGCGGAACTCGAGGCGCCGGGCAACGAGATCTGGTTGTCTCCCATCAGCATCTGGGAATTTCTGATCCTCGTGGAGAAGGGACGGCTGACGCCCGGGATGCCCGCGCAGGAGTGGCTCGTCGAGGCGATGCAGCGCGTGCCGACGCACGAAGCGCCGCTGACCCGCGACATCGCGCGGGAGAGCCGCCTCGTCGAGCTGCCGCACGAGGATCCGGCGGATCGCTTTCTCGCCGCGACGGCGAAGGTCCTCGACCTCACGCTCGTGACGGCCGACCGGCGGCTCGCAGGGTCGCAGGAGTTCGCGGTGCTGGCGAATTGACACGGTGGGCGGAAATGCGAATGGCCGAGAGCAGAGCCCGGTTGTGCGCAACGGTGAGCGCGGAGACGACGGCCGCGCTGCGCGTGCGGCGCGACGCGCAGGCCGGCGCCGACCTCGTGGAGTTGCGGCTCGACACGGTGGCCGATCCCGACGTCGCCGGGGCGCTGGCGGGACGCCGCCGGCCGGTGGTGGTGACGTGCCGTCCGGCGTGGGAGGGGGGCGGGTTCGCGGGCAGCGAGGAAGAGCGCCGGCGCATCCTGCTGGAGGCGTGCGCGCGCGGCGCCGAGTACGTCGACGTCGAGTGCCGCGCCGCCTTCGCGGACGCGGTGGTCGGCGCGCGCGCCGGCCGCGGCGTGGTCCTCTCGTTCCATGCCTTCGACGGCGTGCCGGCGGACCTGGAGGCGCGGTACAGGTCGATGCGCGCCACGGGGGCCGAGGTGGTGAAGATCGCCGCCGCGGCCGGCAGTCTGACGGAATCGTTGCGGGTGACGGCGCTCGGCGACGGGGAGGAGCGGCGGGTACTGATCGCGATGGGAACGGCGGGAGTCCCGACGCGCGTGCTGGCCGACCGGTTCGGGTCGTGCTGGACCTACGCCGGGGAGGGGGTCGCGCCCGGACAGCTCGACCTCGACCGGATGCGGCGGCAGTTCCGCTTTCACGAGATCTCGGACGGCACCGCCGTCTACGGGGTGCTCGGGGCGCCCATCGGGCACTCGCTGTCCCCGGCGATGCACAACGCCGGCTTTCGGACGGCCGGTATCGACGCCGTCTATCTGCCGCTCGAAGCCGCCGGCGTGGAGGATTTCGTCGCCTTCGCGGACGCCGTGGGGCTGCAGGGCGCCAGCGTGACCGCGCCGTTCAAGGAAGCGATCGCAGCGCACGTGGTCGAGCAGGACGCGACCAGCCGGGCCATCGGCGCGGTGAACACGCTGCGCCGCCTCGATTCCGGCGGCTGGGAAGGCCGCAACACCGACGTGCCCGGACTGCTGGCGCCGCTGGCCGGCCGTCTGGCGCCGGCCGGAGCCCGGGCGACCGTCCTCGGGGCCGGCGGCGTCGCCCGCGCCGCGGCGTTCGCGCTGCACGGCGAGGGTGCGGCGGTGACCGTCTGCGCGCGCCGCCCGGAGCAGGCCGCCGCGGTGGCGCGACTCGGGGCCGGGGTCCGGGCCGCGCCGCTGCCGCCGCCCCCCGGCTCCTGGGACCTGCTCGTCAACACGACGCCGCTCGGCACGTGGCCCGACGTCGAGCGGAGTCCGCTGCCGGAGGGGCCTTTCGACGGACGCCTGGTGTACGACCTCGTGTACAACCCGCCGGAGACCCGCCTGCTGGCGGACGCGGCGCGGGCGGGGTGCGACACCGTCGGCGGTCTCGACATGCTGGTGGCGCAGGCGGTGCGCCAGTTCGCGTGGTGGACGGGCGGGACGCCCTCCGCCGGTCTTTTCCGGCAGGCGGCCGAGCAGGATCTGGCGCGCCGGGCAGGGCGCACCCTCCCCGCCGCCGCGCCGCCGGCGTGAGGGGCGCGCCGTCATGGAGACGATGACTGCAACGACGTTCGACGAGTTCCGCGAGGCGGCCCGCAACGCGACTTTCGTGCCGGTGTGCCGCGAGGTGCTGGCGGACCTGCTGACCCCGGTGTCGGCGTTTCTCAAGGTGGCCGAGAGCGCCGACCACGCGTTTCTGTTCGAGAGCGTGACCGGTGGCGAGCACCTCGCGCGCTACTCGTTCCTCGGCAGGGATCCGTTCCTCGTGCTCCGGTCGGCGGCGGGCAGGACCATCCGCGAGCGGGGCGGCCGAACGGAGGAGCTGGCGGAGCCGTTCCTGGAAGCCTTGCGGGGGCTGCTGGCGCGCTACCGGTCGCCGCGGGTGCCGGGTCTGCCGCGTTTCGTGGGCGGGGCGGTCGGCTTTCTGGGCTATGACACCGCCGTCTGGTTCGAGCCGACGCTCGAACGGGCGCGGGCCGCGCACCCGAAGCCGGTCGAGGCGGGCGACGACGCGGCGTTCATGCTGTTCGACACCGTGCTGGCCTTCGACCACGTCAAGCACCGCATCCTGATCATCGCCAACGCCGCGGTGGAAGCGGGCTGCGATCTCGAAGCCAGCTACGAGCTCGCGCTGGCCCGCATCCGCTTTCTGGAGGCGGAGCTCGGCCGCCAGCTCTCGGAGCCGCCGCCCGCCGCGGGAAGCGACGTCACGTTCCGGTCGAACACCACCCGGCCGGCGTTCGAGCGCGCCGTGCGCCGCGCCAAGGACTACATCACGGCCGGGGACATCTTCCAGGTGGTGCTGTCGCAGCGGTTCGAGGCGCAGATCCGAAGCGACCCGTTCAGCGTCTACCGCGCGCTGCGGTACGTGAACCCGTCGCCCTACATGTACTTCATCCGCCTGGGCGACGTGTCGATCGTCGGTTCGTCGCCGGAGATGCTGGTCCGGGTCGAGGGCCGACTCGCGGAGACGCACCCGATCGCCGGCACGCGGCCGCGCGGGGTGACGGCCGAGGCGGACGCGAAGCTGGCCGAGGAGCTGCGGGCGAACGAGAAGGAGCGGGCCGAGCACGTGATGCTGGTGGACCTCGGCCGGAACGACATCGGGCGGGTCTCGGCCTACGGCTCGGTCCAGGTGCCGCAGTACATGGCGCTCGAACGGTACTCGCACGTCATGCACCTGGTCTCGCGGGTCGTCGGCGAGCTCACCGACGAGCACGACCGGATCGATGCGCTCGCCGCCTGCTTTCCCGCGGGCACCGTGTCCGGCGCGCCCAAGATCCGGGCGATGGAGATCATCGACGAGCTGGAGCCGACCCGGCGCGGCATCTACGCCGGCGCGGTCGGCTACCTCGACTTCGCGGGCCATCTCGACTGCTGCATTACGATCCGCACCATCGTGGTCCGCAACGGACGCGCGTGGGTGCAGGCCGGGGCGGGCATCGTCGCCGACTCGGATCCGACGGCCGAGTACGAGGAGACGCGGGCCAAGGCGTCGGCCCTCTTCGGGGCGTTGCGCATGGCCGAGAGCGGACGCGGGCCGTCGGCCAGCGGGACCGGGAGTCTGCTCCGCAGCACGGCGGAGACTCCCGGCGAGGGTCGCCGGGCGGCAAGCGGAGCCGCAGGCGACGTTTTCCGGGCCGGGAGCGGCTGATGGTGCTCGTCATCGACAACTACGACTCGTTCACCTACAACCTGGTGCAGTACCTCGGCGAGCTGGGCGCGACCCTGCGCGTGGTCCGCAACGACGCCGTGACCGTGGCCGATGTCGAGCGGCTCGCGGTGGACCGCATCGTCATCTCGCCGGGGCCGGGGCGGCCGGAGCAGGCCGGGATCACCGTCGATCTGATCCGCGCCAGCGCGCCGCGGGTGCCGATTCTCGGGGTCTGCCTCGGGCACCAGGCGATCGGGATCGCATTCGGCGGGGCGGTGGTCGCGGCGCCCGCCCTGCTGCACGGGAAGACCTCCACCGTGGAGCACGACGGCCGGGGGGTGTTCGCGGGAATGACGGAGCCGTTCCCGGCCGGCCGCTACCATTCGCTCGCGGTCGATGCGGCTTCCGTGCCCGGCGACCTGGAGGTGGCCGCCACCGCGCGCGAGGACGGGACCATCATGGCCGTCCGCCATCGGCGGTGGCCGGTCCACGGCGTGCAGTTCCATCCGGAGTCGGTGCTGACCGGCGAGGGCCGGCGCATCCTGGGCAACTTCCTCGCCGGCCGGGGTCCCGGGGTGAAACGCCATGCGTGAGACGCTGGATACGCTCCTGCGGCGCGAGGACCTGACCGAGGCGCAGGCCGCCGCGGCGATGGCGCAGGTGATGGAGGGCGCCGCCACCCCGGCCCAGATCGCGGGCCTTCTCGTCGCCCTGGCGATGAAGGGGGAGCGTCCGGGGGAGATCGTCGGCCTCGCGCGCACGATGCGGGCGCATGCGGTGGCCCTGTCGCGCCCCCGCGGGGCGTGCTTCGACACCTGCGGCACCGGCGGCGACCGCTCGCATACGTTCAACGTCTCGTCGCTGTCGGCGATCGTGCTCGCCGCGTGCGGCGTGGAGGTGGCCAAGCACGGCAACCGGGCGGTGTCGGGCCGCTGCGGGAGCGCGGACCTGTTCGAGGCGCTCGGCGTGAACGTCGCCGCCCCGCCGGCGGTGGTCGAACGCTGTCTCGACGCGGCGGGCATCGCGTTCTTCTTCGCGCCGACCTTCCATCCGTCCATGCGGCACGCCGGCCCGGTGCGCCGGGAGCTCGGCATCCGGACGGCGTTCAACCTGCTCGGTCCGCTGACCAACCCGGCCGGGGCCCGGCGGCAGGTCGTGGGCGTGCCGCGGCCCGAGCTGGCCGATCTGGCGGCCCGCGCCCTGGCCGAGCTCGGCTCGGAGCGTGCTTGGGTGGTGCACGGCGCGGAGGGCCTCGACGAGATCTCGGCGGTGGGGCACACCCGGGTGTGCGAGGTGCGCGCCGGCGCGGTCTCGACGTTCTACGTGCATCCGTCCGACTTCGGTCTGACGCCGACGACCCCGGATCGGCTGCGTGTCGAGGGGCTGGAAGACAGCGTCCGCATCGCGCGGGCGGTGCTGGGCGGCGAGGCCGGTCCTCCCCGCGACTTCGTGCTCGCCAACGCCGCGGCCGGACTGCGGGTAGCCGGTCGCGTCGAATCGCTGGCGGACGGCGTGCAGATGGGGCTCGATGCGCTGCGCAGCGGCCGCGCGGCGGCGACGCTGGAGCGGATGGCGCAGTGCTCGCAGGCGCCGGAGGAGGAGGCGTGACGGCCCCTGCGACCCGGACGACCCACTCACGATGCGCGCCCGTTGCGGCACAGCCGGAGGGATCGGCGTGACGGCCGTTGCGCCGGAACCGCCGGCCGACCTGCTGGAGACGATCGTCGCCGCCACTCGACGCGCGGTGGCGGATCGCCGGGAGCGGCGGCCGCTGCGCGATGTCGAGCGGGCTGCCGCGGGACGACTGCCGCAGGGCGACCGGTTCGTCGCCGCACTGGCTGACCCGGACCGCTACAGCGTGATCGCCGAGTGCAAGCGCCGTTCGCCGTCCCGGGGAGTGATCCGGCCCGACTACGAACCGGCCGAAATCGCGGCCGGCTACGCCGCGGCCGGCGCCGCCGCGATCTCCGTCCTGACCGAGCCCGCCTTCTTCGACGGTGCACTCGACCATCTCGCCGCGGTGCGCGCGCGGGTCGATCTGCCGCTGCTGCAGAAGGACTTCATCGTGTCCGAGTACCAGTTGCTGGAGGGGCGGGCCGCCGGCGCCGACGCGGCGCTCCTGATCGCGGCCGGGCTCGACGACGAGGCGCTCCGGCGGCTCGCGGCGGAGGCCTCCGGGCTCGGGCTCGCGGTGCTGGCGGAGGTCCATGACCGGCGCGAGCTCGACCGTGTGCTCGCGGCGGGGGCGGCGGCGGTCGGCGTCAACAACCGCGACCTGCGGACGCTCGCGGTGGATCTGGAGGCGTCCCGGACCCTGATCGAGGCGGTTCCGGAGGGGCTCGTGGCGGTGGCGGAGAGCGGGCTGCGCACCCCGGCCGATCTGCAGGAGCTGCGGGGCGCGGGGTACGACGCGTTCCTGATCGGCGAGTCGCTCATGAACCGGCCGGACCCGGGCGCCGGGCTCGCGCGGCTGCTTGATGCGGTGGCGCCGGCCCTCCGCGGCGCGCGTGGCCGTGTCACGGCGTAGAGGCAAATGACGCCCCCTGGATCGAGAGCGAAAGTGAAGGTGTGCGGCATCACGCGGCGGGACGACGCCCTGCTCGCGGCGGATCTGGGAGCGTCGGCCGTCGGTTTCGTCTTCTGGCCGCGCAGCCCGCGGTACGTCGAGCCGGCGGCGGCGGCGGCGATCGCGCGCGAGTTGCCGGCCGACGTCGCGCCGGTGGGTATCTTCGTGGATCCGACGGTGGACGAGGTGCAGCGGATTGCCGCGCAGGTGGGGCTGGCCGCGGTGCAGCTCCACGGTGACGAGCCGGCGACGCTGTGCGACGGGTTGCCGTACCGCGTGCTGAAGGCGGTGCCGGTCGCGGGCGCGGCGACGCACGACGCCGCGGCCCGGGTGCCGTCCCGTATCACGGTGCTGCTGGACGCCCGCGACCCCGTGCGCAAGGGGGGAACCGGCCGTACCGTGGACTGGGGCGCGGCGGCCGAGGTGGCCGCGCGCCGCCGGATCTTCCTGGCCGGCGGCCTGCGTCCCGAGAACGTGGGCGAGGCGTTGCGCACCGTCCGCCCGTACGGCGTCGACGTCTCGAGCGGGGTCGAGACGCGGCCCGGCTGCAAGGACGCCGATCGGCTGCTGGATTTCTTCCGGAGGGTGGCGCGCGCATGACGGCGCCGGGCTTTCACGCCGGCCGGCTGCTCGATTCTTCGAGGGAGGTGGCGCGCGCATGACGGCGCCGAACTTCGGGCGGCGGGATCCGGATCCGCGCGGGTACTTCGGGGAGTACGGGGGCCGGTTCGTGCCGGAGACCCTGGTCGCGTCGGTGGAGGAGCTGGAGCAGGCGTACCGCGAGGCCCGCGGGGACCCGGCGTTCTCCGCCGCTCTCGAAACGCTGCTGCGGCGCTACGTCGGCCGGCCCACCCCCGTCTACGAGGCGACCCGGCTGCGCGCCGCGCTCGACTCCGGGACGGGACCGGCCGGCGTGGCGCGGATCTTCCTCAAGCGGGAGGACCTGGCCCATACCGGCGCCCACAAGATCAACAACGCCCTCGGGCAGGCCCTGCTCGCGGTGCGGATGGGGAAGCGGCGCGTGGTGGCCGAAACCGGCGCGGGACAGCACGGCGTGGCGACGGCCACCGCCTGCGCGCTGCTCGGGCTCGACTGCGAGGTCTACATGGGCGCCGACGACATGCGGCGGCAGGCGCTCAACGTCTACCGGATGCAGCTTCTCGGGGCGGCGGTCTCGCGGGTCGACGCCGGCAGCAGGACGCTGAAGGACGCCATCAACGAGGCCATGCGCGACTGGGTGACCCACGTCGAGGACACCTACTACCTGCTCGGCTCGGTCCTCGGCCCGCATCCGTACCCGCTGATGGTGCGCGAGTTCCAGTCGGTGATCGGCCGCGAGGCGCGGGCGCAGATGGACGAGGCGGCCGGCCGGGCGCCGGACGTCGTGGTGGCCTGCGTGGGGGGCGGCAGCAATGCCCTGGGCATCTTCGACGGTTTCGTCGACGACGCGGACGTGCGGCTGATCGGGGTCGAGGCGGGCGGCGAGGCGCTTGTCGCAGGCCGCCATGCCGCGCGGTTCGCGACCGGGGCGGCCGGCGTGCTGCAGGGCGCGCGCAGCTACCTGCTGCAGGATCTCGACGGCAACGTCGAGCCGACGCACTCGGTGTCGGCCGGGCTCGACTACGCCGCGGTGGGACCGGAGCACGCCTGGCTGCGCGACCTCGGCCGCGCCGAGTACGCCTCGGCATCCGACGCCGAGGCGCTCGCGGCGTTCCGCCTGCTCGCGCGCACGGAAGGGATCCTGCCGGCCCTCGAGTCGGCCCACGCGGTGTCGTACGCCTGCCGGCTCGCGCCGCAGCTCGGCCGCGACCGGATCATCACCGTGAACCTCTCCGGCCGGGGCGACAAGGACGTGGACGCCGTCCGGGAGCGCGAGGCGCAGGAGGGGTAAAGGGAACAGCATGTCGCGTCTGGAGCGTACGTTCGAGACCCTGCGGCGCCGCGGCCGGCGCGGGCTGGTGACGTTCACGACGGCCGGCGACCCGGACCTTCGGCGGTCGGCCGAGATTCTGCGCGTCCTGGACCGGGCCGGCGCCGACGTGCTGGAAGTGGGGGTGCCGTTCTCGGACCCGCTGGCCGACGGACCGGTGATCCAGCGGGCGTCGGAACGGGCCCTGCGCGCCGGGGCCACACTCGCCCGCGTGCTCGACCTGGTGGCGGCGGTCCGACCGGACGTATCCGCCGGCATCGTGCTGTTCACCTACGCGAACCCGATCCTGCGCATGGGCCTGCCCCCTTTCGTCGAGCGGGCCGCCGCGGCCGGCGTCGACGGGGTTCTGGCCCTCGATCTGCCGATCGAGGAGGCCGACGGCTTCCGGGAGGCGACGATCCGCGCCGGGATCGACCCGATCTTCCTGCTCAGTCCGACCACGACGGACGCGCGCATCCGGCGGGCGGCCGAGCTGGGCCGCGGCTTCCTCTACGGGATCTCGCGGCTCGGCGTCACCGGGGTCCGGGACGCGATCGCGGACGGCGCCGAGGCGCTGGTCGCGAGGATCCGGTCGGCGACGGATCTGCCGATCGCGCTCGGCTTCGGCATCTCGCGGCCGGAGCACGTGGCGGCGGTGGGACGCTGGGCCGACGCGGCGGTCGTCGGCAGCGCGCTGATCGACGTCATCGCCCGGGCCGCGCCCGACCGCATGCTGGAGGACGTCGAACGGTACGTCCGCTGGCTGCGCGGCGAAGCCGGCGCCGCCGCCCCGTCCGCGACGGCGGGGGAACGGTGAGATGGCGGAGGGCGAGAGCGATCAGCCGGTTCCCGAGCGTATCGCCGGGGACCTGGAGCGCTATCGGCGGCGCATCGACGAGCTGGACGAGGAGGCTCGTACGCCTGTTGAACGAAAGGGCGGCATGCGCCGACGAGATCGGCCGGCTGAAGGAACAGGTGGGCATGGAGGTCTACCAGCCGGGCCGGGAACGGACCGTGCTGGATCACGTGCGGCGGGTCAACGAAGGCCCGCTGGCCGATGTCGCGGTCATCCGTCTGTTCGAGCGGATCATCGACGAATCGCGCCGTCTGGAGCGGCTCAGGGACGCGCAGGAGGCCGGGGACGGCAACCCACGGTAGAGAAGCCGGGCCGCAGGGAGCAAGAGTGCGATGGTGGTCGTCATGCAGGAACGGGCGTCCGAGGACCAGATTCAGCACGTCATCGCCACGCTTGTCGAGCGGCACTTCGACGTGCACCGCTCGACCGGCGCCCTCAAGACGGTGCTCGGAGCGGTGGGCGGCAACCGGGAGTTCGACACCGGGCTGATCGAGGTCATGGACGGCGTCCAGCAGGTGCTGCGCATCACGGAGCCCTACAAGCTGGCCAGCCGCACGTTCAGGCCGACGCCGACCGTCCTGTCGCTGGGCGGGTTCCGGATCGGGGGCGACGAGGTGATCGTGATGGCCGGACCCTGTTCCGCCGAGACGGAGGAGCAGGTCGAGGCGGCGGCCGCGACGGTTGCCGGGGCGGGGGCCAAGATGCTGCGGGGCGGGGCGTTCAAGCCGCGCAGCTCCCCCTACAGCTTCCAGGGTCTCGGCGAGGACGGCCTGCGGATGCTGCGCGCGGCCTGCGACCGGCACCGGTTGAAGCTGGTGACCGAGGTGATGGACGTCGGCCAGCTCGAGCTGGTCGGCCGCTACGCCGACATGCTGCAGGTGGGCGCTCGCAACATGCAGAACTACACCCTGCTGCGTGAGCTCGGGCGGTCGCGGACGCCCATTCTGCTCAAGCGGGGCATCTCGGCGACGATCGAGGAATGGCTGCTGTCGTCGGAGTACGTGCTGGCCGGCGGCAACGCCGACGTCGTGCTGTGCGAGCGAGGCATCCGCACCTTCGAGCCGTACACCCGGAACACGCTCGACATCTCCGCGATCCCGGTGATTCACAAGCTGAGCCACCTGCCGATCGTCGTCGACCCGAGCCACGGGACCGGCCTGCGCGACAAGGTGGCCCCGATGGCCCGCGCGGCGGTGGCGGCGGGCGCCGACGGGCTGCTCATCGAGGTGCATCCCGATCCGGACCGCGCGCGGAGCGACGGCGCGCAGTCGATGTTCCCGGCGCAGTTCGAGCGCCTGATGGCCGAGCTGCGCATCATCGCCCCGGCCATCGGCCGCAGCATCTGCGTGGAGCCGGCGGCCCGCCGCGCGGCGGCGTCCCGCGTCTGAGCGCGACGAGCGACAGCCATGGCGGACACGCCCCGCAGCCTGCCGATAATTCAGCCCGGCGCGGCCTCGTCGGCGCCGCCGGTGTTCGAGCGGGTGGCGATCGTCGGACTCGGGCTGATCGGCGGATCCCTGGCCCTCGCCGTCCGCGAGACGTGGCCGGCCGGCCTGGTGATCGGCGTCGACGACAAGCCGGTGCTGGAGCGGGCCATGCTGCGGCACGCCATCGACGTCGCGGCGGACGACCCCGTGGTGCTGGCCGAGGCGGACCTCGTCGTGCTGGCCGCCCCGGTCCGCACCAACCTGGCCCTGCTCGCGGAGCTGGAAGAGCACGTCCAGGGCGCCGCGATCGTGACGGACGTCGGCAGCACGAAACGCGGCGTCGTCGCGGCGGCCCGCGCGTTGCCGTCCCGCCTGACGTTCATCGGCGGCCATCCCCTCGGCGGCGCGCCCCGCGGCGGCTTCGACCACGCCCGGCCGGACCTGTTCCGCGCTCGTCCCTGGCTCTTCACCCCGTCCGACGACCGTCACGGGGCAGCGCTCGAAAAGCTGCGCCGGTTCGTGACCGGGTTCGGCGCCGTGCCGCACGTGCTCGCCCCGGACGCCCACGACCGGCTGCTCGCGTTCCTCAGCCACGTGCCGCAGCTCACCGCCAGCGTGCTGATGCACGTCGTCGGGAACGCCATCGGGGAGGACGGACTGGCGCTGAGCGGGCGGGGGCTGGCCGACACGACGCGGCTGGCGTCGAGCCCGGCCGACATCTGGCGGGACATCTGCGCGACGAACGCCGACGAGATCGGCGTCGCGCTCGAGGCGCTGATCGCCGAGCTCCGGACCATCCGGGACAATCTGGCCGACGGCCGGACGGTCGACCACATCTTCGACTCGGCCTCCCGGTGGCGGGCGGCGCTCGCGGCCCGCCGGCGGGCGCCCCGGAACGAGTGAACGGTGGAGTCCGGCGCAACTCGGCGTTCGGACACTACACGCTGAACCAGCTCACCGACGGCGTGGAAACACGGCCTTCGGCCGCCGCAGCATGCGGGACACGACGGCTGGACCTGTCCCACGCCCGGGGGCCTATCGGGGCCGCTGCCGTCCGGCCTGCCGTCGCCGAGGCTCGAGGAGCTGGACATCTTCCTCACCCGGTTGTGTGCGCCGGCCGCGTGGCGGGAGTGGTTGGCGACGAATCCATTTCACGGGACGGCTGTGCGGGGCGGGAACGGGCGCCGGGATCGACGTGGCGGTCGTCTATACGCCGGCCGCGATGGCGGCGGCAGGCGGCGCCGGCGGCCGGGCAGGGCATCCGGACCGTGCAGGCAGGGGACCAAGCGGATCACGGTCATGACGCAGGTGCGGCACACGACGACGGTCGTGCTGCCGCAGTCCGAGACGATCGTGGACGTCGTCGCCGGCGACGCGGAGTACTGGGACGTCTCGGCCGCGTCGAACGTGGCGTACATCAAGCCGCTCGAGGCGGGTGTGGCGTCGAACGTGACGCTGATGGCCGAGAGCGGCCGGGTGTGGGAAGACGAGAAGGTGACGGTGCTGACCGCGGCGGGGTTTCCGGAAGAGGCGCTGCTTCCGTCGTTCGTGAGTCTGGTCATTTCGGATCTGGTGAGCGGGTCTGGATCCTCAAATGGTGGAATCGACGAGGGAAGGAGCGCGATCCATGATGGGTTAAGTGATTCATGGTGAATATCTTGCAAGGATTCGGTGACTCGCCAGGCGGCGGACGTGACGGCGAGCGCGGTCCGCACGTGGGGCGCGGCGCACGCGGCGCTGTGGGCGGCTCTGCAGGCCTCCGGCCGCGCGGTCGAGGTCGCTGCTGCGCCGGCCGGACGAGATGGCGCGCCGGCCGCACTGGACCCCGCGGCCGGCGGTGTTCCTGTGCGACGAGTACCAGAGCTTCGCCACGGTCGGCGAGAACAACCCGTGCGGCGACGAGCGGGCGTTCGCGCTGACGCGGCAGTCGCGCCTCATCCCGATCGTGGCCACGCAGTCGATCTCGTCGCTGCGGGCGGTGCTCGGCCAGTCGGAAGCGTGGCGCGCGCTCCTGCAGACGCTCCGGACGCGCCTCTTCCTGTCGTTGTCCGACGATGCATCGGCGCAGACAGCGAGCGCGCTGTGCGGCCGGGTGCCGCGGATGAAGGCCAGCTACACGGTGTCCGAGCAGACGGCGCGGGCCGGCGCGTCGATGCTGTCGGGGTCGGCGGGCGGCGGTCCTGGGAGCGTGGGCGCGAGCAAGGGTTCTCGGAGCGCCGCGAGCCGCTGTTCCGTCCGCGCGGCTTCATGGTGCTGGAGAACTGCCAGGCCATCGTGATCCCGTACGACGGCCGCCGCGCGCGGGACGCGAAGCGCTGCTGCCTGAAGCCGGACTTTCTGCCCCGCGAGCGGCCCTACTGGCGCGCCCGCGAGGCCGGGGCACTCGACTGGGTGGAACTGGCGCTCGATGATCTGAAGCCGTTCCTGCCCGGGCTCGAGGCGGTCCTCGACGACGACGCGGTCTCGGAGCTGATGATCAACGGGCCGGGCACGGTCTTCGTGGAGCGCCGCGGCCGGGTGACACCGCTGCCGCTCCCGGCCCTCGACGAGGAGGTGGTGCGGCGCGCGGCTGTCTCGCCTGGCCACGTGCGCGATGCAGGCCAGCCGACGCGCTGCCCGGGTCGGTCGTCTGCCGCGGGGTGGTCGACGGCATCGAGGCGGTCATTCACCAGACGCGGACTCCGGAGGGGAAACGCCGGGTGCAGCAGATGGTTCGTGTTCGGGACTACGACGTGCAGACCAACCGCTGGGTCGTGGAGGAGATCTGGCCGGCGCCGGCGCCGGCTCCTGAGGTCAGGAAGTCCGGAGAGCCGCTAGCGGGCGGGGTACCGCGGCGGCAACGCCGTCTACCTCGCGATACAGGCGCTCGACCGCGGATACGCGGTGGGGCGTTACCGCCGGATCCAGCAGGCCGGCGGGCACGTCCGGAAGGGCGGGAAGGGCACGCCGATAAGCTGGGGGTCGGACACGAACCGCGCCACGGGAATTCGTACGTGGCGTCGTGGGTGAAGGCGCTCAAGGACGACCCACGGGAGATTCGAGCCGCGTGCGTCGACGCGCAGAAGATGTCGGACTGGTTGATGGCCCGCGAGCGGGAACGGTCGTGGAGCAGGAACGGCCGGCACAGGGACAGCCGAGCGTCGAGAAGCCACCGGCGCCGGACCGTGAAGTGATGCCGGGCGCGCCGACGTCGGTACGGCAGGAGCGCTGTCGAAGGAGCTCGAGACGCTGCTCCGGGCCACGGGTGACCGGGGGTATCGGCAGGGTTATCAGGCCGCGGCGGGCCTGACGCCGCGGGAGCCGTGGAGCTCGGCGCGGGAGTCGGTGGGCGAGTTCGCCGGCGAGAGGACCGTGGCGGGTGTGGAGTTGCGTTACGTCCTGGAGCGGGCGCACAGTCAGGGATACGAGCGCGGGTACGACGACCAGACGAAGGGCGTCGCGGAACGGCCGAAGGCGCACGCCGCCACGGCGGAGGTCGGCGACGTGTCCAGCAGCAGTTGGCGCCGCGCGACGAGCTGGCGCTGTGGGCGGAGCTGCGGAAGGTGCAGCGGGAGCACGGCGCCGCGAGCTGTAGACGCGCTCGGCCGCCTTGAGCAGGACGCCCCGCCGTCGGAGCTGGCCTGCTCTGGTTGAACTCGGCGACCAGCGGCTTGTCGAACAGATCAGGGAACAGGACAGTCTATGGTACAGTGTCGGTCGTCACGCAGGGGCCGCCGTGGTGGTGAAAAACGCCTGTCAACACTGCAATTTTACCGCGCGGAGGCTCTTGTGTCCCGGCCTGAATCGGATCTCTCGTGCATGATCCGGGGGTAGTGGTTCACCATCGCCGTCGAGGTGGTCAGCCACGGGTAGGTGCCGCCGGTGGCCGGGTCGTCGAACTCGTGCTGCCGGAGGAGGTAGTCGGGCGCTGGGACTCGACCCGCGTCGGCGCGCGGACGATGGTCTACGCCGATGTCGAGATCGGCGGGCTGGCCGTGCGGACGGACTGCATCATCGGCGTCGCTGGCAGCGAGGTGCTCATCGGGCAGATCGTCAATTGAGGCGCTCGACCTCGTTCGCCGACGGCACGAAAACCGGACGCTCACATCGCGCCATCTGGACGGGCCGGTCTTGGCGCTGCGGTGAGCGGCCGCCGCACGAAACGGGAGCTGGAGGCTGAGATGGGCACGACGGTCCTCATCACCACGCTGATGCTGGCGATCGCGAGCGCCCCTGGCGGCGTGGCCGCTCAGCAGGATGGAACGGACGCCGAGGACGCCGAAGCAGTCGCCCGATACCGACAGGCGGCCGAACAAGGCGAAGCGGACGCGCAGCTCTTCGTCGGCAACGCCTACGCGCACGGCTGGGGCGTATCGCAGGATGAAGCCGAGGCGGTGGCGTGGTATCGGCGGGCGGCCGAACAAGGTGACCGCGACGGGCAAGTCTACCTCGGGATCGCCTACGCGCACGGCTTGGGCGTTCCACAGGACGTGGCCGAGGCGGTGGCGTGGTATCGGCGGGCGGCCGAACAAGACCACCCCGACGCTCAGATCTGGCTCGCGGCTCACGAGGGTGACGCGGACGCTCAGTTCGAGCTCGGCCGGGACTACGAGTTCGGCTGGTTATTCTTGCCGCAGGACGAGGCCGAGTCAGCGAGCTGGTATCGGCGGGCGGCTGAACAGGGTCACGCCGCCGCTCAGTTCCAGTTGGGGGCCGCCTACATGGAGGGCAAGGGCGTCGCAGAGAACCACGCCGAAGCGGCCGCTTGGTATCGGCGGGCGGCTGAACAAGGGAACGCTGGCGCACAGTTCTACATGGGGGTCGCCTACGGGCTCGGGCGGGGCGTCCCGCAGGTGGACGTCGAAGCGGCTGCCTGGTACCGGCGGGCGGCTGAGCAGAGCGTCGTGGAGGCGCAGTTCAACCTGGGGCTCTTCTACTGGGACGGGCGGGGCGTCCCGCAGGACTACGTCGAGGCGCACAAGTGGCTCAACCTGGCTGCAGCGCAGGGTTACGACCTCGCTGTTCGGAACCGCGACGACCTTGCTCGGCGCATGACGCGTGAACAGGTCGCCGAGGCCCAGCGCCGCGCGAGCGAGTGGTTCGACAGCAGTCGCAACCCGTGAGGAGCGTCCGGAAATCGCAAGTCCCGTTCGGACATGACGAGCTGGACGGTGGGGTGGCAGCGCCTCGCTAGGGCTCGGCGGGATTCCCCGGCGTCCTGAATCCCGAGCGGTCCAAGGCCGGGGTTCGAGGTGTCTGCGGTCCGGACTGGGCGGCGGAAATGACCGACCATCCGCGCGAGGTCATCGAGGCGGCGCTCGCTCACGTCGTCCAGAACAAGGTGGAGGCGGCCTAACGCCCGCTCGGACCTGTTCAAAGCGTCGGCGGCGGCTTATGCACGACTGGGCCGCGTACCTGGACGGAGGATGTCGGCAGGCAGTCCCGCTCCACCGATGAGATCCGAGTCGGCGAGGCGCCTGCGCCGCAGAACGTGCGCGGATGTCCCATCCCGGTCGGCTCGGCGCGCTCGACTATTCTTGGAAGCAGATTCCCGACCCGGAGCGGCCGGCAGATTCTTCGATGGTGGGTGAGTTCCCGCGCAGCCGCCGGGGCGCTGCGGTCGATGAGGCTGGCCAAGGAGACAGCGATGCACAGGCGACTTGGATTTGTCACGGTGATGACAGTGTTGACCGTATGCGCCAACGAAGCCCCGGGCCAGACCGGGCCGTACATCGAGATGGACCTGGGGACAAGTGTTGCACCGCCCTTCACCGTGCACGGGTCGGACAACGACTGGGGCACCAAGTGCGACCTGATCATCAACCCGCTTGGCGTCGAGGTCGCCGGCGAGTGCGACGCCGCTCCGCCGCTCACGTCCTGGACCAACGAATTCAGCGGCGGCGCCGGCATGCGGGCGGGCGTCACGCTCGGCTACGACTGGGGATCCGTCAGGCTCGAAGGCGAGTACTTCCACCGCATAACGGCCTATGGCGATCAGTCGGACATCGACATCTTCGACGACGTGACGCTGGACAAGCGGGAGCAGGAGATCGAGCTGGCGGTCGCAAGCGTCGACGACTGGCGGTCGCACGGCGGCTTCGTGAACGCGTACTACGACTTCGGGGCGTCGGCATCCTGGACGCCGTACGTCGGCGCCGGCTTCGGCATGGAGCGGGCATCGCTCGACTACGTGTCGGTATGGAAGCGCAACGATGACCCGGAGCGGATCTCGACATTCGCCGACCCGCTCCTGCGGGCCAAGATCGCCGGCACGACCACTATCGGCGACGCACGGCTGACCGACGTCATGGCCGGCTACCAACTGCTGGCGGGGGTGGACTACCGGCTGCGTGACCCGGTCACGCTGGGCGTGAAGTTCCGCCGGGTCGACTTCGGCGAGTTCAGGAGCGAGCCGCTCCCTTGGAACCAGCTTCGCAGCCACGAGTCGAGCGTCGGGCGGGGCGAGACCATCCTGTACCAGATGACGACGGCCGCCAGCCGCTTCTGGAGCGTGAGTCTCAACCTGAAGTACCGGTTCTGAAACCAGCATCCCGCGAGTCCCCATGGGGCCGCATGCCCCGGTCCCTAGCCTGGTTTGGCTAGCTAGCTAGCTAGACCGCGGCGGCTTGCTACGTTGCCTGTGCCGCTGCCTTGCGCGCGTGCGGTCGGCCCGAGCAGTTGAGGCGTTTCTCGACAGCAACGTTCTCGTTCGATGAGACGGACGCGCGCCGGCGCCGGCGCGCGGAAGAAGTTGTTGTGCGCCGCCACGGTCATGGATCCGTTCCGGTCGTCGTCGGTCCTCTGATAGAGACACCCTCGGCGGCGACGCTTCCAGGCGTGGCGACATCACTTGAAGAGCTCGTTCAACCACGCCTGCCACAGGGGCTCGTCGCGGGCGGCTGCTTTGGCCGCGGCGTCGCCGTACAGGTAGATTCCCAGCGTGATCATCACCTGATCGCCGGCTTGGAAGGCGCTGGGCGCGGCGATGCCGGGCAGGGGATCGTCGAGCCGGAGCAGCGCGTAGGGCTGCCTCCCCTCGGGGATGCGCTCGACGACACCGGCGAGTGGCTGGATGCCTGCGGGCCGGCTGCTCCAGCGTTCCGACTCGGCTGCGTCGGCGATGCCCAGCGCGCCGGTCAACCTGTCCCACGCGTCGCGAACCGCTCCCGGCGTGGTGCCCATCGCCCGGATGATCGCTGCGGGCCGCCCGCGGAAGTGGGTCAGATACAACCGCAGTATGTCGAAGAAGTACGGCCACCCCGATTCGGCGCCCTCGAGCTGATCGTCCCAGTCGTCAGTGCTCGCGAACAGACTGTGCACGACACGCACGAGGCAGGCGCCGCCGGAGCGCGGCTCCACGATCCACTCGGTGGCGACGGGAGGCGCGTCGGGGGCGGGGCCGGGGGCGTCGGCGGCGAACCGACGCGGCGGGTCCCAGGCGGTCACGGCGGCGTCGGTCTCCATGCCGGGTCCATGGTGACAGCGGACGGAGCCGCCGACGCGCTCCTCGACCTCGCTCGGGCAGAACCAGGCGGAGATGCCGGGTCCCGTGGCGATGGCCGCCCAGACCTCCTCCGGCGTGCCCGGGACCAGGGTCTCGACCTGGATTGAACGGCGGCCCGATTCATCACGTCTGACGGTCATGTCGTCTCCTTCGTCTCCGGCGGCGGGAACCGTCGCCTCATCCACGCCCGCCACGCCGGATCCTCGCGGGCGGCGACGGCGGGCGCATCGTCGCCGTACAGGTAGATGCCCAACGACGTCATCACCCGGTCGTCCATCGTGTACACGATCGGCGCGGCGATGCCGGGCAGGGGATCGTCGATCCGGAGCAGCGCATGCGGCAGTGTTCCCTCCACGGTGCGCTCGACGGTGCCGGACAGCGGCGGCGCGCCGTCGGCAGGCGTGCGCCAGGGGCGGCCCACCGCCGCGTTCGCGATACCGAGCGCGTCGAGCAACGCCGTCCACGCGTCGCGCTCGGTCCCCGAGGCGGATCCCGTCACGCGGATGCTCGCGGCGCGCCGCCCGCGGAAGTGCTTGAGATAGAGCTGCAGGATGCCGAAGAAGCCGGGCCAGTTCGCCTCGATGCCCTCGAGTTCGCCGTCCCAGTCACCGGTGTCGGCGAAGAGGCTGTGGACGAGGCGCACGACGCACGCGCCGCCGGCGCGGGGTTCGATCGTCCACTCGGTGGCGAGCGCCGGGGCGCCGGGTCGCCAACCTGGTGGTTCTTCGAGGCCCAGCCGGCGCGGCGGCTCCCAGGCGGTGACGGCGCCCGGGGCGTCCATGCCCGGCTCCATGTGCCAGACGACGCGTCCTCCCCGGCGCTCTTCCACCTCCGCGGGGAAGAACCAGCCGGAGATGCCGGGTCCGGTGGCGATCGCCCGCCAGACGTCCGCGGGCGTGCCCGGGACCTCCACTTCGAGCTCGATGGATCGGCGGCCGGACGCGCTGCGTTTCACGGTCATGGTGTCTCCTCGGTGGTTGGTTTCGACATGACCGGACGGGCGGCGCCGCGGCTCACGACACTTCCGGCGTGAACGTCACGTCGCCGGCGGCGGTGTCGCCCGGCGCCAGCACGATGGTCCCGGTGTCGGTGCGGCCGGCGTCAGCCAGGTTGAAGCCGTCGATGCAGTTGGTCGCCGGCTCGACGCAGAAGAAATCGCGGCCGGCCGGCGTGTAGACGACGAGGCAGGCGTAGACCGGGTCGGCGTCGATCCGCAGCCGGGCGTTCCACTCGGGCCACTCGATGACGGCCTGCCCGCCGAAGCCGACGAAGTTGTTGTCGAGCGTGGTGGCGTCCGGATTCAGGCCGGCCCCATCGAGCAGGAGCTGCGGGGGCGGCGGCACGAGGCTGACCGGCATGAGGTCGGCGTCGGCCTGCCATATCCGGCCCACGCCGGCGCGTACCGTGGCGCGCGGCGTCCGGACGAAGTACGGGTGGAGGCCGAAGCCGACCGGCATCGGCTCCGCCGCCTCGTTGGTCACCGTGAAGCGCACGCGAAGGCGCTCGTCGGTCAGGTCGAAGGCCTGCTGCGCCACGTACGTCCAGGGCCACGCGTCGGCCGGATGGCGGTACTCCAGCGTCAGGGCCGCGTCGGACCGCGAGAGGACGGTCCACGGCTCACGCCACGCGTGCCCGTGGATGGCGTGCGGCTCGGGCGGGAAGTTCCGCGGGAGCTGGATGGTGCGTCCGCGGAAGCGGAACGCCGCGTCCCGGATGCGGTTCGAGAACGGCACCATCGGAAAGCTCGACGTGCCGCCGGCCGAGCGGCCGGCGATGGCGTCGGGCGGCGCCGGGCGCATCCATTCGATGGTGGCGCCGTCGCGCTCGGAGGCGTAGCGGGTGATGGAGCCGCCGACCTCCGGCGCCGCGGCGAGGCGTGTTGCACCGGCCCGCAGCTCGACGACTTCCGGGGCGTCCTGCATCATGGCGAAATCGTAGCCGACAATCGTCGCCTCCGATTGCCGGGCGGGCGGCAGCGCGGCTACCACTCCCGCTTCGGCCGCAGGTTCGCGGCCAGAACCTCCTTGCGCAGCCGGATGCTGCCCGGGGTGATCTCCACCAGTTCGTCGTCGTTGATGAACTCGATCGCCTGCTCCAGGTTCAGCAGCCGCGGAGGGACCAGCCGCAGCGCCTCCTCGGCGGTGGACGAGCGCATGTTGGTGAGCTTCTTCTCCTTCGTCACGTTGACGTCGAGATCGGCCGGACGTGCGTTCTCACCGATGACCATCCCTTCGTAGACCGGCGTGCCGGCGCCGATGAAGATTTCGCCGCGCTCCTGCAGGTTGTAGATGGCGTAGGCGGTCGCCCTGCCGGCCCGGTCGGCCACCAGCGCCCCGGTCGGGCGGCCCGGGATCGGGCCGCTCCACGGCTCCCAGCCGGCGAACAGGTGGTTCATGACGCCGGCCCCGCGGGTGTCGGTCAGGAACTGCGACCGGAAGCCGATGAGGCCGCGGGTCGGGATCCGGAACTCCAGCCGGACCCGGCCGCTGCCGTGGTTCACCATCCGGGTCATGGTCGCCCTGCGGTTGCCGAGCTGCGCGATGACGACCCCCTGGTAGTCCTCGGCCACGTCGATGGTCAGCGCCTCTACCGGCTCCTCGGTCCGTCCGTTCCTCTTGCGGGTGACGATGCGGGGGCGCGAGACCTGCAGCTCGTAGCCCTCCCGGCGCATCATCTCGACGAGGATCGACAACTGCAGCTCGCCGCGGCCGATCACCTGCACCAGCTCCGGCGAGTCGGTGTCCTCGACCCGTATGGAAACGTTGCCGACCAGCTCGCGCGCCAGCCGGTCCCGGAGATTGCCCGAGGTGACGTACCGGCCGTCCCGGCCCGCCATGGGCGACGTGTTGACTCCGAAAACCATCGAGACGGTCGGCTCGTCGACGTGCATCGGCGGGATCGGCCGCGGGTCGTCCGGGCTGGTGATGGTCTCCCCGATGGTGATGTCGTCGATGCCGGCCAGGCAGATGACGTCGCCGGCCGCCGCCTGCGCGACCTCCATCCGCTCGAGGCCGTTGAAGAGGTACAGCTTCGTGACCCGCGTCCGTTCGATCTCGCCGCCCAGCTTCGAGACCGCGATCGTGTCGCCGGTGGCCACCCGGCCGTTGAGGATGCGGCCGACGGCGATCCGGCCCAGGTAGTCGCTCGCATCCAGGTTGGCGACCAGCACCTGCAGCGGCGCCTCGGGATCGCCCGCCGGAGCCGGCATCCGGTCGGCGATGACGTCGAGCAGGGGCCGCAGGTTGCGTCCCGGCCGGCCGGGGTCGGTACTGGCGGTGCCCGCCCTGGCGTTGGCGTACAGCACCGGGAACTCGATCTGCGCGTCGGTCGCGTCGAGGTCGATGAACAGGTCGTAGATTTCGTCGAGCACTTCCGCCGGGCGCGCGTCCGGCCGGTCCATCTTGTTGACCACGACGATCGGCGGCAGTCCCTGCTCGAGCGCCTTGCGCAACACGAACCGGGTCTGCGGCAGGGGACCCTCGGACGCGTCGACGAGCAGCAGCACGCCGTCGACCATCGTCAGGGTGCGTTCGACCTCGCCGCCGAAGTCGGCGTGGCCCGGCGTGTCCACGATGTTGATGATCAGGTCGCGATACCGGATGGCCGTGTTCTTGGCCAGGATGGTGATGCCGCGCTCGCGTTCCAGGTCGATGTTGTCGAGGGCGCGCTCCTCCACGCGCTCGTGCTCGCGGAACACGCCGCTCTGGTGCAGCATCGCGTCGACCAGGGTGGTCTTGCCGTGATCCACGTGGGCGATGATCGCGATGTTGCGGCGGAGGGGATTGGCGACGCCGACGTTGGGGGGCGCCCTCATGGGGCGGGGCGCCCCGACGAAACGGTCACGCTTCGATTATCGCACGCAGCCGGGCTCCCGCCGGTCGAAGCTGGTATCGTTGATGGCTGCAGGGCGGGTTCTTGTCGGGAGGGTGTGGCATGAGTGGGAAATCCACGGGGATGGCGGCGGCGGTCGTGGCGTCGATGCTCGGCTCCGGCGCACCGTTCGAGGGCGGCGGCGCGGTCGAAGCCGCCGGGCAGCGGGAGATGACCGAGAATCCGTTCTTCACCGAGAGCACTTTGCCGTACCGGTTGCCGCCGTTCGACCGGATCGAGGACGCGCACTACGGTCCGGCGTTCGAGCGCGGCATGGCCGAGCAGATCGAGGAGATCGAGGCCATCGCCGCGCAGTCGGCTCCGGCGACGTTCGAGAACACGATCCTCCCGCTGGAGCGCTCCGGCCGGCTGCTCGATCGCGTTGCGAGGACGTTCTTCAGCCTCGCCGGCGCCCACACCAACGACGCCATCAACGCGATCCGCAACGAGATGGCGCCCCGGCTGGCCGCACATACCGACGCCATACTGTTGAACGCCGACCTGTTCGCGCGGGTGCAGGCGCTCCACGACCAGCGGGAGTCGCTGGAGCTGGACGACGAGTCGCGGCGGCTCGTCGAGGAGTACCACGTCGACTTCGTGCGGGCCGGGGCGCGGCTGTCCGAGGCGCAGAAGGAGCGGATGCAGGAGATCAACGCCGAGCTGGCCGCGCTGTCGAGCCGCTTCACGCAGAACGTGCTGGACGAGGTGAACGCCTCCGCGGTAGTGGTGGACGACCGCGAGGAGCTGGCCGGCCTCTCCGAGAACCGGATCGCCTCCGCCGTGCAGGCGGCGGCCGCGCGCGGCCTGGAGAATCGGTACGTCATCCCGCTGCTGAACACCAGCGGCCAGCCAGCGCTGGCGGCGCTCGACGACCGCGCCCTGCGCGAGCGGATCATGCGAACCTCGCTGGCGCGCGGGAGTCAGGGCGGCGAGTACGACAACCGCGCGGTGATCACCACCATGGCCCGGCTGCGGGCCGAACGGGCCGCGATGCTCGGCTACCCGAACCACGCCGCCTACATCCTGGAGCGCCAGACCGCGCAGACGGTCGAGGCGGTCAACGAGCGGCTCGCGAGCCTGACCCCGCCGGCGGTGGCGAACGCCGAGCGGGAGGCGGCCGATCTGCAGGCGATGGCCAACGCGGAGGGCGCCGACCTGGAGCTGGCGGCCTGGGACTGGTCCTACTACACGGAGAAGGTGCGGGCCGACCGCTATGCGTTCGACGCGTCGCAGCTCCGGCCCTACTTCGAGATGGACAACGTCATCGAGAACGGCGTCTTCTTCGCCGCCAACCGGCTCTACGGCCTCACCTTCGAGCCGCGGCCGGAGCTGCCGGTCTACCACCCGGACGTGCGGGTCTGGGAGGTGTTCGACGCGGACGGCGAGGCGCTGGGGCTCTTCCTGGGCGACTTCTACGCCCGGCCGTCGAAGCGGGGCGGGGCGTGGATGAACGCCTACGTCTCGCAGTCGCACCTGCTCGCCACGTCGCCGGTGGTGGCGAATCATCTCAACGTGCCGAAGCCGCCGACCGGCGAGCCGACGCTGCTCACGTTCGACGAGGTGACGACGGCGTTCCACGAGTTCGGCCACGCCCTGCACGGCTTCTTCTCGGACGTGCGCTATCCCTACTTCGCCGGGACGTCGGTGCCGCGCGACTTCGTCGAATATCCGTCGCAGGTCAACGAGATGTGGGCCACCTGGCCGGAGGTGCTGGAGAACTACGCCGTCCACCACGAGACCGGCGAGCCGATGCCGGCCGACCTGCTCGAGAGGGTGCTGGCGACGCAGCAGTTCAATCAGGGTTTCGCCACGACGGAGTACCTCGCCGCGTCGCTGCTCGACCAGGCGTGGCACCAGATCACGGCCGACGAGGTGCCGGCGGCGGCCGGTGTCGAGGCGTTCGAGGCGGATGCGCTCGAGGCGGCGGGGGTGGCCCTCGACGCGGTGCCGCCGCGCTACCGCAGCACCTACTTCTCCCACATCTGGAGCAGCGGCTACTCGGCCGGCTACTACTCCTATATCTGGAGCGAGGTGCTCGACGCCGACTCGGTCGAGTGGTTCAAGGAGAACGGCGGCCTGTTGCGCGACAACGGCGACCACTTCCGGCGGACGCTGCTGTCGAAGGGGGGCAGCGTGGACGCGATGACGCTCTTCCGCGACTTCAGGGGGGCGGACCCGGACGTGCGGCCGCTGCTGGTGCGCCGCGGGCTGAACTGATGGAAGACACGATGCGACCCGGGCATTCGGGCGGGTGGCCAGCGCGTCAGGGGACACCCAGGAATCGATCGATTCCCGCCCCGGAGGCGTTGTCGGAGGTTGCCGGGTGCGGTCCCGCGCCTTCGGCGTACCGCTGGTCCGCGATGCGCGCGGCGCGGAGCAGCGCCGGAAAGCCGTAGTTGCCCTCGTGACACCGCGGCTCATAGTAGATGCGGTTCTGTTCGTCGCTCTGCTTCCGGAACTCCTGCCGCACCGTCCAGGGGCTGACCCAGACGGTCGGGTCCTCGATCGTCACCTCGTACTCCAGCGTGTCGGGGCCGGTTCGGGTCCAGCGTTCGACCAGATGCAGGTTCTCGCGGGATCCGCGGAAGTCCCTCTGCGGGCTGAAGTTGGTGACGTCGACGACCAACGTATCGCCTTCCCAGTGCCCTCGCGAGTCGCCCCACCACTGGCGAATATGGTCGGGGAGATGCGGACTGCCGTTCATGACGATGTTCCGCTGGAAACCCTGTCCCTGGCCGACGTCATGGAAGATCGAGATTCCACCGGGGGTCTGCACCATGCGCCGGAAGCTGCCGCCGAACGCCGTGCCGAACTCGGGAATCTGCCCGGCCATGCACCGGTCCCCGAGGGCCCCGTCCTCGGGATGGTCGTGTCGATTCATCCGGGTCGTGTTGTACCGGGGAGGCGGCTCCGACCGCCGGGGCGAAGGAGTCGGGTCATACACGCCCCCGGCGCATTGCGGGAGCTGGTTCCGGCAGGTCTCGGTGGACCGGAGCAGCTCGAGGCGAAACTCGCGCTCGGCCGCGGCGCGCGCCCGGGCCTCCGCGGTCAGCGGAGGAATGCGGCCGTTCGGCGGGTCGACGATCAGCGAGGTGCGCCGGCCCATGTGCTTGAACGAGAGGAACGCATCGCTGTACGCGCCGGCGACGTCCCGCTCGCTCCCCCGCTCGTTCCGGCGGTCGCCGTCCGCTTGCTGCTGGTTGTCGAGGGCCGCGGCACGGCGCTGGTCGATCTCGGCGTACTCCTCGTCCGTCAGGAACTCACGGTTCCCGTAGCGCTCCGCCCGCTCGAGCGGAATGTCGAACTCTTCGGTCCAGATTCCCTGGAGATCGGGCTCGCCCCAGGGTGTGCGCGGCGGCGTCCCGGCCTGGGACGCCTGTCCCAGGAGGGCGACGCCAATCGCTGCCGACAACCCCGGAAAGACCGCGAAGACGGCGCTCGTCAGCCGGACGTATTCGCGCACGCGCATTTGGCACCTCCTACCCGAGCCGGGTCGGTCAATCAGGCATCACACTACTCGAAAACGCGAGGCCGCGTCACCTGGCGGCGGGCGAACGGCCTTCATCGGACCGTACGGACGCCGGGAGCCGAGGTAGGGGCTCCAGCCGCATCGGGCAGCATGGTGCTGGCTCGGAGCGTGTCTGCGGACGGTCGGACGGTGCGACCGGCGGCTTGTCGACAACGCCGGAAAGAGACATGATTCCGCAGGGCCGCTTCCCGGGAGATCACATGCGCTATCGCCATGCAGGTACGTTCACCGCCGTCGCCCTCGTGGCGGCGGCAGCGGGCGGGATACTCACGGCTTCCATCGGCCGGCTGTCGGGCCAGACCAGCCGGTTGGAGCGGCCGGAGCGCATCGCAGGACGACCGAACCTCAGCGGCATCTGGCAGGCCAACAACGAGGCCAACTGGGACCTGGAAGCCCACGCCGCCCGGCCGGCGATGATCACCCAGCCGGGTGTCTATCCCTACGAGTACGCCCGGCTTCCGGCGCCGCCGGTCGTTGCACTGGGAGTGGTCGCCTCCGTCCCGGGTTCACTCGGCGTCGTCCAGGGTGACGGGCGAATCCCGTATACCCCCGAAGCGCGGGCCCGGAAGCAGGAGAACGCCGAGAACTGGGTCGACCGGGATCCGGAAATCCGCTGTTACCTCCCGGGCATTCCGCGCGCCATGTACATGCCGTACCCGTTCGGGATCACCCAGAGCACGAACAAGATTCACATGGCGTTCACGTACAGCGCCACCGCCCGCACGATTCACATGGACGACGTGGAGGCACCGCCCGACTACACCTGGATGGGCCACTCGGTCGGCCGCTGGGAGGGGGACGTCCTGGTGGTCGAGGTGGACAACTTCCACGACAACGGCTGGTTCGACCGCGCCGGCAATCACCACAGCGGCGCGATGCGCCTGGAGGAACGCTTCACGCTGGTGACGCCGAACGTCATCGACTACGAAGTGACGATCGAAGATCCGAATACCTTCACCCGTCCGTGGCAGATCGCCATGCCCCTGTATCGCCGGATGGAACCGAACATGCATCTCCTCGAGTTCCGCTGCCAGGAGTTCGCCGAGGAGTTCATGTACGGCCACCTGCGCAAGGAGCCGCTGGTCACCCACTGGGAGAGCGCCACGATGGAAATCGACGTCACGCGGAAGATCCCGGAGGGGGACGCGTTCTACGAGTGGTACTCGCGCTGAGCCCGCTCGGCGGGCCGGCGCAGTGGGTCATGCGCAGACGATGTAGTTCATGCCCACCTTGTAACCCCGACAACTCGGCTCCACCCGCATCAGCGGATGCGGGAAGTTCCGTCGTGTCCGGCTCTCCGGCGGTTACGGCGCCACCTCCACCGTTCCGCCGCGCGACTCGAACGCGCGTCGAGCACCGGCATGAGCGCCGACCGGAAGTCGTCGCGCGCGAGCTGCGCCGGTCTCGTTTCAACGGCGTGCTGGAACTTCAGGGTCACCGCCTTGTCCCCTGTCCGACGGACGCTGTTGGCTGGAGACCACGTAAGTTGCTTACTGGTTGGCTGGAGACCACGTAAGTTGCTTACTGGTGGGCCGCGCTGGGATCGAACCAGCGACACCCTGATTAAAAGTCAGGTGCTCTACCACTGAGCTAGCGGCCCTACGGTGAGCCGCGGCCGGGGGAGCCGCGACTCCCGAAGGGCGGCGGACCGGGTGCGGCCGCCGCCGAAATCAGTGCACCATCAGCGGGACGCTGGCGGTCAGCGCGCCCCACTCGAACCCGAGGTTGCCGTCGCCGATCGAGATCACGAGCTGCTCGGCGGGCGGATCGAGCACGCCGACAGTCATGGGTACGTGCGCGACGTCGTGCTCGGCATTGTAAGCCGTGCCCCACTGCCCGGTCTCGCGGTTGACGATCAGGTGGACCTCGTCGTTCGCCTGGATGGTCCAGAGCGTGTACTCGCCGGCAGGGATGCGCGTGCTGCCGAGCATCAGGTCGCGGTCGGTGGTCAGCGTGGTCGCCTCGTCGGCGCCGAGGCGCCAGACGGCGTCGGCCAGCGGCTCGACGCTCTCGCCGACGACCCGGCCCTTCAGGTACGGGCGCCCGTAGTCGATGGTGATGTTGCCTTCGTTGACGCTCCAGTGGACGCTGACGTGCGGGCTGCCGCCGGTCCCTTCATGGACGAGCGTCGCGTGGCCGCCCCCGAGCATCTCCATGCTGTCTGCATCCGGCGCCTCGCCGTCCGGATCCGCACCCTCGTGATCCATCGCTTCGGCTTCCGGTGCTTCGCTGCCGCCGCCTCCGCAGGCCGCGACGAACGTCAGCGCCAGAAACGCCAGGAACATTGTGAGCAGCAGGTTGCGCGCGTTCATCAAGTCTCCCTTCCGTCCGTAGATCGTTGAAGAATAGCACGTGGTCGCGGCGGGGTCGCGGGACGCCCGCGGGGGCGGGCGAACGCCTACAGAATCCGGAGCCCGAGGGCCGAGAGCACGAGCTCGACGCCGAGCTCGGCCGTGGCGTTGCGGTCGTCGAGCGTGGGGTTGAGCTCGACGAGGTCCAGGGCGCGCAAGCGCCCGCTGTCGGCGACCGTCTCCATCAGGAGGTGGGCTTCCCGATAGCTGAGGCCGCCCTTGACCGGCGTGCCGACGCCGGGGGCGATGCCCGGGTCGCAGACGTCGAGATCGAAGGAAACGTGCAGGCCGTCCGCGTCGCGGCCGGTCAGCTCCAGGGCTCGTTCGGCGACCGCCGCCATCCCGAGGCGGTCGACGTCCTTCATCGTGAAGACGTGGATGCCGGACGCGACCACCTGCTCGCGCTCGGCCGGGTCGAGGTTGCGGACGCCGACGAGGACGGTGCGGGCGGCATCTACCGCGGGCGACGCGCTGCCGATGGCGGACAGCTCGGCCGGCTCCGGTCCGAGCAGCGCGGCGAGCGGCATGCCGTGGACGTTGCCGCTCGGACTGGTCTCCGGCGTGTTCATGTCGCCGTGCGCGTCGATCCAGAGCAGGCCGATACGTTCGTCCCGCCGCCGCGCATCGGCAGCGGTGGCGGCGACGGACCCGGCCGCCAGGCTGTGGTCGCCGCCCAGGACCACGGGGACGGCCCCGGCGGTGAGGGAGGTGGTCGCGGTCTCGAACAGGCGCCGGCAGACGCCGGCGATGTCGGCCATGTATTTTCTGCCGGGAGCTCCCTGGCGCCGAGTCTCCCGGATCGGCGCATCCAGGTTGCCTCGATCCGTCACCGCATGACCCAACGCCGCGATGCGGTCGCCGAGACCGGCGATGCGCAGGGCGGAGGGACCCATGTCGACCCCGCGCCGGTCGGCGCCGAGGTCCAGCGGCACCCCGATGACGTGAACCGGCCTCATGCCGCGCTCCGGACGGCATCCGCCGCCGCGCGCCCGGCGGCGCGTCCCGCCGCCACGCAGTCGGCGATGCCGACGCCGCGAAAGGCGGCGCCGATGATCTGCAGCCCCGGTGTCCGGGCCAGGCGCCGGTCGATCTCGGCGACGCGCGCCCGGTGACCGACGTCGTGTTGCGGGTTCGTCCGCGGCCGGCGGTAGACGCGGGCCAGCGCCGGCTCGCCGCGGATGCCGAGCAGCCGGGTCAGATCGTCCCGCACGGTGCCGATGAGCGTCGCGTCGCACCGTCCGACCGCATCCGGCTGGCGCGCGCCGCCGAGGAAGCCCCGGAGCAGGACGTGGCCGTCCGGCGCGCGGCCGGGCCACTTGGAGGAGATCCAGGTGGCTGCGGTGATCGAGAGCCCCGGCTCGACCCGGGGCACGACGAAGCCGCTGCCCTGGAGCGGGTGCGTGACCGCGGCCCTGGGAAACGCCAGGACCACGATGGCGATGGAAGTGTCGGTGAACCCCTCGCACAGGCGGCCGAGCGCGCCGTCGACGCTGGACACCAGCGGCGCCATGACGTGGGCCGGCAGAGCGAGGATGACCCGATCGGCCGTGATGCGGCCGCCGTTCGCCGTCTTCAGCGCGTACCGCGGTCCGCCCGCCAGGCCGGTGACCCCGACGCCGCACCGGAGGCGTTCCTGCGGCAGGCGCGCGGCCAGGGCGCGGGGAAGCGTCTCCAGTCCCTCCGCGAACGAGCGGAACGGGCCGTCGCGCTCCGTCGTGGAGGCGCGGGCCGCGGCGGTCCGCCGAAAGGCCCGGATCACGCTGCCGTGCTCCCGTTCGGCCTCGACGAACCGGGGAAACAGCGCATGCATCGAGAGTCGCTCGACGTCTCCCGAGTGGATCCCGGCGAGGAGCGGTTCCGCCAGGTAGGCGGTCGCCTCCGCACCGAAGCGGCGCCGGAAGAAGGCTCCGATCGTCTCGTCGTCGTGCGCCTCTGCCGGTTGTCCTTTCCGGGATCCCCGATTGCGGGGCGTCAGCAGCTCCATGCCCAGCCGCAGCCGGCCGCGCCGCGACAGCAGGCGGTGGCAAGCCAGCGGCGCGAGGCCGGTGGGGATGCCGAAGACGGATCCGGGTGGCAGGGGGTGGAGCGTTCCGCCGCGCACGACGTAGGCGGTGCGGGGCGCGCAGGTCGGGATGAGTCGGTCGGCGAGGCCGAGGTCGCGGCAGAGCTCGATCGCGGCCGGCTTCTGCACGACGAGCGAATCGGGGCCCGTGTCCACGGTGAAGCCGCCGATCCGGTCCGTCCGAATCAGGCCGCCGAGTCGGTCGGACATCTCGAGGAGGAGGAAGGGCGTCCGCCGCCGGTGCAGCTCGTACGCGGCCGACAGCCCGCTGATGCCCCCGCCGACCACGGCGACGGCCACGTGCTCATGCGGCGCCGCGCTCGTGCACGAAGCGGGCGAGGGTCTGGACATGAGAGACGGGGGTCTCCGGGAGGATGCCGTGCCCGAGGTTGAAGATGTGGCCGGCCTGTCCGCCGGCGCGCCGCAGCACGTCGTCGGCCCCCGCGAGGAGGCGGTCGACCCGCCCGAGGAGCAGCGTCGGATCGAGGTTGCCCTGCACCGCCCGTTCCGTCCCGATGCGCGCCCACGCGTCGTCCAGCGGCACGCGCCAGTCGACGCCGATGACGTCGCCGCCGGCCTCGGTCATCGCCTCCAGCAGGGTGGCGGTGCCCGTCCCGAAGTGCAGCACCGGCACGCCGGCGTCCGCCGCCGCGGTCAGCACCCGCCGGGTATGGGGCAGCGCGAACTCGCGGTAGTCGGCGGGGCTGAGCGCCCCGACCCACGAGTCGAAGACCTGGACGGCCTGCGCGCCCGCTTCGACCTGCGCCGCCAGGTAGTCGGCGACCGCCGCGGACAAGGCTTCGCACAGGCGATGCCAGGCGGCCGGCTCGCCGTACATCAGCGCCTTGGTTCTGGCGTAGTGGCTCGACGGGCCGCCTTCGACCGCGTAGGACGCCAGGGTGAACGGGGCGCCTCCGAAACCGATGAGGGGCACGCGGTCGGCCAGCTCGTTGCGCAGCAGGCGGATGGTCGCCAGCACGTGGCCGAGGGACTCGCGCGGCTCGAACCTCCGCAGCCGGGCGATGTCGTCCCCCGTGCGGACCGGCTCGTGGATGACCGGCCCTTCGCCCTTGACGAAATCGAACGGGACGCCGAGCGGCTCCAGCGGCAGCAGCAGGTCCGAAAACAGGATGGCGGCGTCCACGTCGAGACGCTCGAGCGGCTGCAGCGTCACCTCGGCGGCCAGCTCCGGTTGCCGGCAGATGTCGAGCAGGGAATGCCGCTCCCGGATCGCGCGGTACTCGGGCATGTAGCGCCCCGCCTGGCGCATGAACCAGACCGGCGTGCGGTCGACGGGCTCGCGCCGGCAGGCGCGCAGGAAGCGATCGTTCACGTCGAAATCGTACTACGAGCCGGGAGACGGCGGCCCCCTGCGCATGCGGCTGCGCGTCCACCATGAGTCCCGCGTCCTGCTCGTCGGAGGCGCGGCGGCCCCCTGCGCATGCGGCTGCGCGGGTGTGCCCGATTAGCATCGACAGGGGCGCTTTGCTATCATGCAGAACATGATGACGTGCATTCCTCGACGGCAACGGTACGGCTGGGTTCGTACGGCCGGGCTGATCGCGGCGCTCGGCGTCATGGTCGGTGTGCCGGCGTGGTCCCAGGAAGCATTGCGCCCGGATCAACGGCCGGCGACCGGCGATCCGGCAACCGTCTTCCGCTCCGGCGTCACCCTGGTGACGACCGACGTCATCGTGCGCGACCGGAGCGGCGTCTTCGTGTCCGACCTTACCGAGCAAGACTTCCGGGTCTTCGAGGACGATCAGCCACAGGAGGTCGCCTCGCTAGTCCTCGTGCACGGCGGCCGGGTCTTCAACCAGCTCGTGCCGCCGCCGGTGGCGCAGGAGGGAATCATCCTGCCGCCGACCCGCGCGGTCAACGACACCGCGGGGCGGATCTTCGTCATCCTGGTCGACGACCTGCACATCGAGACCAGCAAGACGCCGCGCGCCCGCGCCGTCTTCGAGCAGTTGCTGGACAACCTCATCCACGAGGGGGACATGTTCGGCATCGTCTCGACCGGGCCGTCGTCGATCCGGGTCGACATGACCTACGACCGCAGCCTGATCAAGTCGTCGGCGGACCGCCTCACCGGCGACGGATTCAATCCCAACGAGATGATCCGTTTCCTGGCTCCGGGGCCGCGCGGGCCGAGCGAGCTGTCGTGGCGCGCCCACGTGGCGTTCAAGACGATGCGCGACGTGGTCCGCAACCTCGAGCGGGTCCAGAACCGGCGCAAGGTGGTCATCTACTTCAGCAGCGGCTACGACTTCAATCCGTTCGCCCACGAGCGCATCTTCGGGCGGTCGCCCATCTACGAGGACATGCGCAACTCGGGGCGCTGGGGCTCCATGTTCGGGCGGGACGAGCTGGCCGGGCTGTACGAGGGCATCGGGGATCCGCTGATGGATCCCTTCGAGCGAATCTCCCGCCAGGGCGAGGTGTTCAACGACGCCGATCTGGCGCTGGAGATCGCGGAGCTGACCAAGGCGGCGAACCGGGCCAACGCGTCGTTCTACACGGTGGACCCGCGCGGGCTCGTCGCCGGGCCGGACCCCGACTACAGCGGGCCGACGGAAGCGTTCAACGACTTCCTGTTCACGACCCAGAACAGCCTCCGGTCGCTGGCCGAGCTGACCGGCGGCCGGGCGGTCGTCAACCGCAACGACTTCGACGACGCGTTCAAGGAAATCGACGCCGAGACGAGCGACTACTACGTCGTCGGCTTCTACTCGAGCAATCCCGATCCGACGTTCCGCACACGGCGCCTGCGGGTCGAGGTGAACCGCGACGACCTGGACGTGCAGCATCGCACGCACTACACGTACGCCCGGAGCAGCGAGACCGCCCTTCCCCCGGTGCCGTAATCCAGGGGCGGGGTGGGGGCGGAAGACCACGGACGCAGGGGCTCACCCACGGCGGGTGGGCCTTTGCTGCATACGGGTATGACGTACGCGAGACGGCCTGAACGCGGCTCCCGCCCGTCCGGACTCGTCCTGCTGCTGTCGGCGCTCGGCGTGTTCCTGCTCGGCATCGGTCGGCTGCCGCCTCCGAGCGCAACGCCCGCCGCGACTTCACCCGGGGTGGCGACGGTCGGACCGGCCGCCCTCGACGCGGGGCTCCGGTCGGAGCCTGACGCGGCACCCGGGCCGGCCTTCGATGCGGCTTCCGAACCGGCCTCTTCCACGGCGCCGGGGGTGGTCCCGGCCGCGGCGCCCGAGGCGGCCCCGGCTCCAACCCCCGGGGAGGTTCCGGTTGCAACGCCCGAGCTGGCCTCGCCGCGGTTCCTGGACATCGGCGACCGGCGGCGACCGAGGGTGCGGGCCGCCGCCGGCATGCTGTACAACCCGCGCACGGACGAGGTCCTCTGGGAGCGACGCGGCCTCGATCAGCGTCCGATCGCCAGCATCACGAAGGTGATGACGGCTCTCGTCCTCCTGGACCAGGCGCCCGATCTCACGCGGGACGTCGTGGTGTCGCGCAATGACGTGCGCCGGGCCTCGACCACCTACCTGCGGCGGGGCGAACGGGTCACGCTGGAGGCGCTGCTGCACCTGGCGCTGATCGCGTCGGACAACGTCGCGGCGCGGATTCTGGCCCGGGCGTCGGGATGGGGCACGCGGCGCTTCGTGGAGCGGATGAACCTGAAGGCGGCGGCGCTGGGTCTGGACGGGACGAGCTTCGTCGAGCCGTCCGGGCTCGACGAGCGCAACGTGTCGACGCCGTACGACGTCGCACGCCTGATCGCAATGGCCAGCGAAGTGCCGCCCATCTCCCGGATCATGCGCAAGTGGACGCATCGCGTGCGCACCGATCGGCGCCGCGTGAACATCCGCAACACCAACCGGCTGCTCCGTTCCCGCCACGTGATCCAGGGGGGGAAGACCGGGTACATCAACGAGGCCGGCTTCTGCCTCACCGCCGTCGTCGAGCTGCCCGACGCCGATCCGGTCGTGCTGGTCGTGCTCGGGGCCGGCTCGAACGCCGGACGCTTCGACGAGGCGCGGCGCCTCATCGACTGGGTGTCGACCACCGGCCGTTCGCTGCTCGAACCGGGGCAGCGCGCGAACTGAGCCATCCGCTGGCCGGCGCGGCCACGGTCGCCGCCGGCGAAGCGTCCCGAAGGAAGAATCCACGCATGCGAGAAGTGATCATCATCGGGTCGGGGCCGGCGGGACTGACGGCCGCCCTGTACACCGCGCGCGGCAACCTGAAGCCGCTGCTCGTCGAGGGACTGGAATCCGGGGGGCAGTTGATGCTGACCACCGACGTGGAGAACTACCCGGGATTCCGCGACGGCATCCTGGGACCGGCCCTGATCGGCGAGATGCGGGGGCAGGCGGAGCGGTTCGGCGCCGAGATCGTGCAGGGCGACGTATCGGCGCTCGACCTGCAGGGGCCGCCCTTCCGCGTCGCCACGAGCGGCGGCGACTACGAGACGCGGGCGCTGATTCTCGCGACGGGGGCGTCGGCGCGGCTGCTGGGGCTCGAATCCGAACGGGCGCTGATGGGGCACGGCGTATCGACCTGCGCCACCTGCGACGGCTACTTCTTCCGCGGCAAGCCGATCGTGGTGGTCGGCGGCGGCGACTCGGCGATGGAGGAAGCGACGTTCCTGACGAAGTTCGCGTCCCGCGTGACCATCGTCCACCGCCGGGACGCGTTCCGCGCGTCGAAGATCATGCAGGACAAGGCGCGGGCGAACCCGAAGATCGCGTTCGAGCTCGACACCGTGGTCGACGAGGTGCGGGACGTGGCGAAGGGTGTCGTCACCGGGGTCGTTCTGCGCAACGTCAGGACCGGCGCGGTCAAGGAGCTCGCCGTCGACGGCGTGTTCATCGCAATTGGGCACACGCCCAACACGAAGCTGGTGAAAGGACAGGTGGATCTCGACGCGAACGGATACATCGTGCCCGTGCGCGGCGCCGCCACCAACGTCCCCGGGGTGTTCGCCTGCGGCGACGTGCAGGATCACGTCTACCGGCAGGCCATAACGGCGGCCGGGTCGGGATGCATGGCGGCCATCGACGCCGAGCGGTATCTGGAGAGCCTGCCGGCGGAGGAACCCGCCGCGACGGCATCCGCCGGGCAGTAGACGCCCGCTGCGGTGCGGTCCGCCGTGTCGTCGGTCAGTCGATCCAGCCGCCGCCGAGCACGACGTCGCCGTCGTAGATCACGACGGCCTGACCGGGCGCGATGGCCGGCTGCGGGTCGTCGAACTCGAGGCGCAGGGCCGCACCGTCGCGCGGCCAGACGCGGGCCGGCGCCGGCGGGTGATGGTGGCGGATCTGCGCCGTGATCCGGTGTCCGGGCCGCGGCGGTCCCGCGATCCAGTTCACGCCGCCCGCGGTCAGAGCGGTCCGTTCGAGGGCGGCGCGCGGGCCGACGGTGACGGTGCTCGACGCCGCGTCGATGGCGGTGACGTACAGCGGCGCCGGGCTCGAGACGCCGAGTCCCTTGCGCTGGCCCACCGTGAACCGGTGGACGCCGCCATGGCGGCCGAGCACGCGCCCGGCGGCGTCCACTACCGTCCCGTCGCGCGGGGCGTCGGGGAGCCGCCGTTCCACGAACCCCGCGTAGTCGCCGTCCGGCACGAAGCAGATCTCGTGGCTGTCCGCCTTGTCGGCCACGAGCAGGCCGTGCTCGCGGGCGTAGTCGCGTACCTCGCTCTTCAGCATGCTCCCCAGCGGGAAGCTGGCGCGGGCGAGCTGGGCCTGCGTCAGCGAGAACAGGAAGTAGCACTGGTCCTTCGTGCGATCGACGGCGCGGCGGAGCCGCCGGACGGCGCCCTGTCCGTTCTCCGCCGGCCGGGTCTCCAACCGGGCGTAGTGGCCGGTCGCGACCTGCTCGGCGTCGAACCCGCGGGCGCGGTCGACCAGGCTCGCGAACTTCAGGTCGCCGTTGCAGCGGATGCAGGGGATGGGCGTGCGCGCCGCGGCGTACTCCTGTACGAACGGGGACACCACGCGCTCGTCGAACTGCCGCTCGAAGTTGACGATGTAGTGCGGAATGCCGATCCGCCGGGCGACGCGCCGCGCGTCGTGCAGGTCGTCGAGGGTGCAGCAGGAGCCGAACGACCGCTTCCCGTCGCTCTGGTCATAGAGCTGCATGGAGAGTCCCACCACGTCGTGCCCCTCGGCCGCGAGCAGTGCGGCCGCCACGGAAGAGTCGACGCCCCCCGACATCGCGGCGACGATTCGCATCGGTCCGGTTCCAGTGTACAGATTCGCGCCGCCCGGTCAGGCGTGCGCATGCGCGCCGGTGCGGGCCAGCGCGCGGAGCTTCTCGATCAGCGGGGGCAGCACGTCGACGACCCGCTGCACCTCGTCGTCCGTGTTCCCGAGACCGAGACTGAAGCGAATGGAACTCTGGGCCCGCCGCGGCGTCAACCCCATCGCCCTGAGCACGTGCGACGGCTCGAGCGTGCCCGACGAGCAGGCGGAGCCGGTCGAGACGGCGATTCCCTCCAGATCCAGTGCGATCAGCAGGGCCTCGGCCTCGACGCCGTGGAAGCTCATGTTCGTCGTGTTCGGAACGCGCTCGCCGCTCCCGTTGACCGTGGTGTCGGGAACGCGGTCTAGCACGGCCGTCTCCAGGCGATCGCGCAGCGCGCTCAACCGCGTCGCTTCCTGCCCCAGCTTGCGGCCGGCCAGCCCCGCCGCCACGCCGAATCCGACGATGGCCGGCACGTTCTCCGTGCCCGCCCGGCGGTTCCGTTCCTGCCGCCCGCCGGTCAGGGGGGCGACGAGGCGCGTCCCGCGCCGGATCCACAGTGCGCCGACACCCTTGGGGCCGTTGAACTTGTGGGCCGAGATCGAGAGCAGGTCGACCCCGAGGGCGGTCACGTCGATCGGCAGCTTGCCGGCCGTCTGCACGGCGTCGGTATGGAACAGGGCGCCGTGGCGGTGCGCGATCCCGGCCAGGCCGGCGACCGGCTGCAGCGTGCCGATCTCGTTGTTGGCGTGCATCACGGAGACGAGGGCCGTGTCATCGGTGACGGCGGCTTCCAGATCCGCCGGGTCGACGACGCCGGCGGGTCCGGCCGGCAGCAGCGTCGTCGTCCAGCCCCGCTTCGACAGCGCTTTCAGGGTGTTGAGGACCGCCTCGTGCTCGATCGCGGAGGCGATCAGATGGCGCCGTCCGGCCGGCGCCGCCTCGGCCACGCCGCGGATCGCCAGGTTGTCGGCTTCCGTTCCGCTGCCCGTGAAGATCACGTCGTTGGGCAGGGCGCCGAGGAGGTCGGCGACGGCCGAGCGCGCGTCGTCGAGCGCCGCCTTGGCCGCCTGACCGAAAGCGTGGACGCTGGATGCATTTCCGAAGCATCCACGGACCGCTCCGTTCATGGCGTCGGCCACACGCGGATCGACCGGGGTCGTGGCGTTGTGATCCAGATAAATCCGCATCCGAAACGATCCTAGCACTCCCGGCCCTCCGCGCCGACCGCCGTCGACGCAAGGGCTGGACACGCCGGAGACGCCTTTTCGGTATACTGGGCGCACCAAATCAGCGCTCCGATTTGCGATTCCGGTTGGTGGTTCAGGGAGCGGAGGGAACTTCATGTGGAAACGTGACGATGTCGTCCGCCCGCCTGACGACAGCGCTGGCGTAGAAGAGCATCCCCTGGCCGGCCTGGCCAGCGCAGGCGGCCCGAGGCGTTCCTCCGGCGGGGATCGGCCGGTTTCGCGGGACGTGGTGAACATCGGCAAGTCCGTCGTCATCAAGGGCGAGCTGAGTGGTAGCGAGGACCTGACCATCGAGGGTCAGTTCGAGGGCAAGATCGAGCTGCGGGACAACGCGTTGACGGTCGGCCCCAACGGCAGGATCAAGGCGGATCTGCTGCTGGCCAAGTCGGTGGACGTCCTCGGTCGCGTCAACGGCAAGATCACCGGGGTCGACATCGTCAGCATTCGCGAGAACGGTGCGGTGGACGGGGACATCACGGCGCCCCGCATCGCCATCGCCGACGGCGCGCACTTCCGCGGCAGCGTCGACATGCGTCGCGACAGCGCCGAGCCCAAACCCAAGACGGCGGCCGCCGCCAAGCCGCCGCCCGCCGCGCCGATCAAGGCGCCTGCTCCGCCGCAGCCGGGTAGCGCGTCGGCGCCGAGAGTGGGACGACCGGCGGGCGGTCGTCAGGGCAGGTAGAAGCCGACCCGGTCGGGCAGAGTCGTCATCGCTCGGCCGCGGGTCGCGACTGTGTCCGGCGGGGCGGCCCGCGGCGATTCCAGGAGGTTTTCAGTGACCGGGCGCCCGCGGCTCCGCGCCCTCGCCGGCGTCGTCACCCGGCTCGGGGGCGGGTCGTCCGGCCGGCGCGATCCGCCGCCGAAGAAAGATGCCGCGCTTCCCGTACCCGAGCGGCTCGTTCCGACCCGCGTGATCGGGATCCTCGTCGACGTGCTGCAGGGACGGCAGTCGCCGGTGGTGCTCGATCTCGGTCGGGTCGTCAGTGGCAACGTAGGGTTCCTCACCGCGGAGCTCGGTTGCAAGCTGGTCATCGCCGACCTGTTCGCCGACCTGAACGCCAGGGCGTCCGACGGCGAAACGGCCGACGACGCGACCGGCGCCTGGATCGCCTCGCGGATCGGACACGATGCCGAGAGCGTGGACGCGGTGCTCTGCTGGGATACGCTGGAGCATCTGACGGTGACCGAAGCCCGCGTTCTGGCCTCCCGGCTCACGCGCGTGTTGCGGCCGCACGGTGTGCTGGTTCTGAGCTTCAGCGGTGAGTGGCGGGCCGAATCGGGGTACGCGACGTACACGATAGTCGACCGGGAGACACTGCGGCGACAGTTTTACGCCAGCGTGTCGCGGCAGTCCCGCGTGCTCACCAGTCGCGAGGTCATGGATACGTTCCGCGAGCTCGCGGTTGTCGATACGTTCCTGCTCGCGACGCGGGCGTACGAGATGCTGTTTCGAAAGCCGTCGCAGTCGAGGGTGAATCGCAGAATCATGGCGTCGCCGGCGCGCCGCGACGTGTAGGTTTCCACAGGATGGCCCGACCGATTGTCGCTCTGCTCACCGACTTCGGCACCCGAGACCACTACGTCGGCGCGATGAAGGGAGTCGTGCTGGGGATCTGTCCGGAGGCCGCGGTGGTCGATATCACCCACGACGTGCCGGCGCACGACGTGCTGACGGCCAGTCTCGACCTGGCGGCGGCCTACCGGTACTTTCCGGCCGGCACGGTGTTTCTGGCCGTCGTCGATCCGGGCGTCGGTTCGGCCCGCCGGGGGCTCGCCGCCGAAGCCGGCGACTATCGGTTCGTCGCCCCGGACAACGGCGTCCTGACCGCGGTGTTCCAGGACGCGCCGCCCAGGCGCGTGGTCGAGCTGACGGAGCGCCGGTACGCCCGGCCGACGGTGAGCCGGACCTTCGAGGGGCGTGACCGGTTCGCCCCCGGCGCGGCGTGGCTCGCCAAGGGCGTCCAGTTGCCGGCCCTCGGCCGGCCGCTTACCGACTATCGCAGTATCGAGATTCCCGTCCCGCGCACGGAGGACGGGCGAATCGCGGGCGAGGTGCTGCGGGTCGACACGTTCGGCAACCTGGTCACCAACATCGACCGGAAGGCGTTCGAGAGCCTCTGCCGCGGCGGCGCCATCCAGATCGAGGTGGGCAGCGAGAGCATCGCGCGTCTCGTCGAGACCTACGCCGACATCGGTGCCGACGAGGTGTGCGCGCTCATCGGCAGCACGGACCACCTCGAGTTCGCGGCGAACTCCAAGAGCGCGGCGGCGCGCCTGTCGCTCGATCGGGGCGCACCGGTCATCGTCAGCCGCCCGTGACGATTCGGAACCGTTTTTCCACCGGAGACAGAGGACACAGACGCACATGTTCGATCTCGAGCCGACAGAGGAACAGCGACTGCTGGAGCAGTCCGTGCGCGAATGGGCCGCGCGTGAAGTGGCCCCCCGGATTCGCGACCTGGATCGCGAGCATCGTTTCGATCCGGCCATTCTCACGCAGATGGCCGACCTGGGCCTGTTGGGCATGTGCGTGCCGCGGGAGTACGGCGGCGCCGGCATGGACTACCTGAGCTACGGGCTGGCGTGCGAAGAGACCGAGTACGTCGACACGTCGCTGCGCGTGATTCTGTCGGTGCACCTCGCGCTGAACTCGCTGACCGTGTTGACGTGGGGCACCGAGGACCAGAAGCGCCGGTACCTGGTGCCGCAGGCCCAGGGACGGAAGATCGCGAGCTACGGACTGACCGAGCCGGGAGCGGGCAGCGACGTCCGCGGGATCCGGACGGTGGCCGTCAAGCGCGGCGACCGCTACGTGCTGACCGGCGAGAAGATGTGGATCTCGCTCGCCGACGTGGCGGATCACTTCCTGGTGTTCGCCTGGAGCGACCTGGAGAAGAAGCAGCAGCGCGACGTTTCCGGCATCAGCGCGTTTCTCGTGGAACGGAGCTTTCCGGGGTTCTCGAGCGGCTCGCTGACCGAGAAGTGGGGCATCCTCGCGGGCAACACCGGGTTCTTCAAGCTGGACGAGGTGGAGGTTCCCGAGGAGAACCTGCTCGGGCGTGAAGGCGAGGGATTCAAGATCGCCATGTTCGCGCTCGACCAGGGACGTCTGAGCGTGTCGGCGGGGGCGACGGGGCTGATTCGGGCATGCCGGGACGCCAGCGCCGCCTATGCCAGGGAACGCAGGACGTTCGGGGTTCCGATCGGCCAGCACCAGCTCGTCAAGGAGATGATCGCCCAGATGGAGTCCGACTACCAGGCGGCGCGGCTGCTCTGGATGCGCTCCGCCTGGCTGAAGAACGAGGGGCGCCGCAGCACGCGCGAGACCGGCCTCGCCAAGTGGTTCGCGACGGTGGCGTCCGAGCGGGCGGCGGGCGACGCCGTGCAGATTCACGGCGCGAACGGCTACTCCGACGAGTATCCGGTCGGCCGGTTCTACCGCAACTGCAAGGGCGCCGTGATCTACGAGGGCACGCGCGAGATCCACAAGATCATGCAGGCGGACTACGTCCTCGGGTACCGGGTGGACAAACCGACGCGGTGCCGTTTGCCGGCGTACCGGGAGGCGGTGGAGGCGTGACGGCCGCGAACGAGGATCTGGCGTACGGGTTTCTCGACGTCGTCGAGCAGGCCGCGATCGCCTGCGCGCACACGATGGGGCAGGGCGATCGCCATCGTTCCGATCGGGTGGCGGTGGAGGCGATGCGGGCCCGGCTCGATCGCGTGCCGATCGACGGGCGGGTCGTGATCGGAGAAGGGGAGCGCGACAAGGCCCCGATGCTCTACATCGGCGAGCGCGTCGGGCGCGGATCGAACGGCGGGGACGGTCTGCCGGAAATCGACATCGCCGTCGACCCCCTGGAGGGCACGAATCTGTGCGCCACCGGAGCCCCGCGGGCCATCGCCGTGCTGGCCGCGTCCGAACGGGGCGGGCTGCTGCACGCGCCGGACATCTACATGCAGAAGCTGGTGGTCGGTGCGCAGTCGAAGAACGCGGTGAATCTCGACGCGCCGGTGGCCCACAACCTCAAGCAGATCGCCAGGTGCCTCGACCGCGACGTCGAGGACCTGGTCGTCGTCGTGCTCGACCGCAAGCGCCACGAGCCGCTGATCGCGGAGATCCGCGCCGCGGGCGCCCGCATCCGGCTCATCGGCGACGGCGATCTGACGGCGGCCATCGGGGCGGCGGTGGTCGGCAGCGGCATCCATGCGGTCATGGGCAGCGGCGGCGCCCCCGAGGGGGTGCTGGCGGCGGCCGCCATGCGCTGTCTCGGCGGCGAGATCTTCGCCCGTCTGATCATCGACACGCCGGAGAAGGAAGCCCGGGCCGCATCCATGGGCATCGACGAGCCGCGCAGGGTCTACACCTCGGCGGACCTCGCGTCCGGCCGGCAGCTCATCTTCGCGGCGACCGGAGTGACCGAGGGGGCGCTCATGAAGGGTGTGCGGTTCTTCGGCGAGGGCTGCCGCACGAGCTCGGTCGTCATGCAGACGAACCCGCACCGCGTCCAGTTCATCGACACGATCCACGTCAAGGAGCAGGCCGGGCGGAGGGGGTTGCGCTTCTGACTCAGCCGGTGTCTGCAGGCTCTTCCGTCTTGCGGTGTTTCCGCCGCCGGAACGGGCGTCTCGTCTTGTCCTCGTGGGTGCCCCCTTTCTGGCGCGGGAGCGGGACGCGGACGCGCGGCTTCGGCGGCCGAGAGGGCGTACGGGGCGATGGACGTGACGTCATGGCGTGACCCTTCCGTGCCGCCGCAATGGCTGTCTCTCGATCCGGAACGTCCCGACCCGCACGAACTGCGTCCCGCCGTCGACGCGCTGGCGGCCGGCGACGTGATCGCTTTCCCGACCGACACGCTGTACGGACTCGCGGTGGACCCCCGCCGATCCGATGCGGCGCGGCGGCTGTTCGCGGTCAAGCGGCGCCCGGTCGGTCAGGCGGCGCCGCTCGTCGCCGCCGACGCCGGCCAGATAGCGCTCGTGGCGCGACGGGTGCCGCCGCTGGCCCGGCGGATGGCCGACCGCTGGTGGCCCGGCCCGCTGTCGATCGTGCTGGAAGCCTCGCCGGCGCTCGATCCGCTGCTGCTGACCGAGGCGGGCACCGTGGCGATCCGCGTGCCGGCGCATGGACTGGCGCGGCGGCTGGCGGCGGACTTTCAATACCCTATCACAGCCACGAGCGCGAATCGGAGCGGTGATCCGCCGTGCGCCGATGCCGCGGCCGTGGCCGCCAGCCTGGGTCGGGAACTGGCCGTCGTGGTCGACGGCGGGCCGGCCAGGGGCGGCCCGCCGTCGACGATCGTGGATGCTCGCGGCGCCGCGCCGGTGCTCGTACGGGAAGGGGCGGTCCCGTGGGACCGCGTGCTACAATCGCTGGCGTGACGGGCTCCGCGGTGGCGGCGCGCCACGCCGTCGCGCGTGAGCGGGCGGCGATCGTAGGTCTGCAGCTCGGAACGAGCCGGCGCACCGCGGTCGAGGCGTCGCTCGACGAGCTAGCCGGGCTGGTCGCGGCCGCGGGTGGAACGGTCGCCAGCCGAACGATTCAGGAGCGGCGGACGCCCGATCCGGCGCTCTTCATCGGCCGCGGCAAGGCGGAAGTGCTGGCCCGGGCGCTGGAGGAACTCGGCGTCGATCTGGTCGTGGTGGATCACGAGTTGACGCCGGGCCAGCTTCGGAACCTCGAGGGTATTCTCGACCGCCGCGTTCTGGACCGAACGCAGCTCATTCTCGACATCTTCGCCGCGCGGGCCCGGACGCGCGAGGGCAAGCTGCAGGTGGAGTTGGCGCAGTTGCGCTACCTGCTCCCGCGGCTGGCCGGGGCGGGCAACCGATTGTCACGCCTGGGCGCCGGGATCGGGACGCGGGGACCGGGTGAAATGAAGCTCGAAACCGACCGTCGCCGCATTCGGCAGCGAATCGGCCGCCTCTCGCGCGATCTCGATCTGGTCCGCCGCCGGCGCGGTCAGCTTCGCGACCGCCGCCGCCAGCGCGCGGCTCCGACCGTCGCCCTGATCGGTTACACGAACGCGGGCAAGAGCTCCCTGTTCAACCTGCTCACCGGCGGTGCGGCCGAGTCGTCCGACGCGCTTTTCGTGACGCTGGATCCGCTCGTCCGAGGGCTGAAGCTGCCGGACCGCCGCACCGTCCTGGTGTCGGATACCGTCGGGTTCCTCGATCGGTTGCCCCACACCCTGGTCGCGGCGTTCAGGGCGACCCTCGAGGAGGTGACCTCCGCCGACCTGCTCCTGCACGTCGTCGACGCGAGTCATCACGAGCACGCCTCCCGCACGGCCGCGGTCGAACGGGTGCTCGCCGAGGTAGGGGCCGCGGAGCGGCCCGTGCAACTGGTGTTCAACAAGAGCGACCTCGTCGATGCGGAGTCGCTGGAGCGCCTCCGCGCCGAATATCCGGCGGCGGTCTTCACGTCCGCGGCGACCAGGACCGGCCGGAGTAATCTGGTCGGAGTCCTCACCGGCCGGTTGCGGGTCGACATGCGCCGTATCAGGCTGTCGTTCGACGACCGGCGGCCGGCCGACCGTTACGGGATGTCGACGATCTACCGGCACGGCCGTGTCCTGCGACACGTCAGCGACAACGGCCGTGCGGTAATCGACGTGGAAGCGCCGTCCCATCTGGTCGACCGCTGGCGGCGAGGCGTCTGGCCGGAGCAGGAGCATCCGTCGTGACGCTGCGGGCGGCGGCCGGTGCGTTGATCGCGGCTGCCGTGGCCGCGGGTGGTTGCGCGGCCCGCGTGCCGGTCGTGACCACCCCCGCGTTTCCGGACTTCGTCTTTCCGGCCGTGCCGCCCGCGTATGCGACGGCGGGGATCGACGGCGACCAGCGCGACGCCTGGGCGTTCCTGCAGGCGGGAGACATCGATCGGGCCGAGCGACGGTTCGCCGCCCTGGTCGCGCGCGACGGCGCCTTCTTTCCGGCGACGGCCGGACTCGGATGGGTGGACGTCGCCCGCGGCAGTTACCGGGACGCGGTCGATCACTTCGACGCGGCCCTCGACGGCGCAGCGGACTACGTTCCCGCGCTGGTGGGGCGCGGCGACGCGCTGCTGGCCGTCGACGATGTCGGCGGCGCGCTGGGGAGCTTCGAAGAGGCGTTCGCGGTGGACCCGGGGCTGGTTCGCGTCGAGCGGCTCGTCGGTGAGCTGCGGCTGCGGGTGATGAACGCGCGGCATGCCGCCGCCCGCGCCGCGGTCGACGCGGGACGTCTGGCCGACGCCCAAGCCACCTACGCGGACATGATCGCGGCGTTTCCGGAGAGCGCATTCCTCTATCTGGAACTCGCGGAGCTCCTGCAGCGGCGGGGCGAGACGGCCGCGGCGCTCGCGCAGATCCGCCGCGCCCGGCGGCTGGACCCGAACGACGCCGAGGCCGCGGTAGTGGAAGGGGTTCTGCTGGAAGCCCTCGGCGAACTGGAGGCGGCGGAGGACGCGTACGAGGTTGCGGAGGCGCTCGAGCCCACGGAGGAGTCCGCGGCGGGACTGGCGCGGGTGCGTCGCGCCTTGCAGTTCGCAGTGATGCCGGCCGAGTACCGCAGCATCCCCGCCGTCGAATCGGCGACGCGCGGACAGTTGGCGGCGCTTCTGGGCGTGCGGCTCGCGGAGTTGCTCGGCGACGCGGCGTTCGGCGCGGCGACGCCGATCCTGACGGATACGCGCGACCACTGGGCGGGCCGCTGGATCGTGGAAACGGTGCGGGCCGGCGTCATGGCGGTCGGTGCGGGAAACCGATTCGAGCCGGAACGACCGGTACGGCGGGGCGATCTGGCCGACGTGGTGGCCGTCGTGCTCGATCTCGTCGCCGCGATCGATCCGCAGGCGGCGCGACGCTGGCGTGCGGCGCGCGTACGGTTCGCCGACATGAATCCGGGTCACCTGAACTACGACAGCGCCACCCTGGCGGTTGCCGCCGGGGTACTGCGGACCTTCGGCGACCAGAGTTTCGATCCGACCGGGCCGGTCAGCGGCTCGGATGCCGTCGGCGCCGTGGACCGGCTTGCGCGGCTGGCCGCCGGAGCGGGGTAAACGGGCGATGACCGTGCTGACGACCGCCAATCAGCTCACGCTGTTCAGACTCCTCGCGGTGCCTTGCGTAGTCATCCTGGTGCTGTACGGCTTCAATGGCTGGGCGCTCGTCACTTTCGCCGTCGCCGGGGTCACCGACGCGCTCGACGGCGTGATCGCCCGTCGCTCCGGACAGCCTACGAGCCTCGGCGCGTTTCTCGACCCGATGGCCGACAAGTTGCTGCTCGTGTCGACGTTCGTCGTCCTGACGCTGCCGCTCGGCCTGCCGAACCAGCTTCCCGTGTGGCTCACCGTCCTCGTCATCAGCCGCGACGTCGTGATCGTGCTGACGGTGGCGGTCGTGAACCTGGCCATCGGACGCCGCGAGTTCCATCCCTCCACGCTGGGCAAGGTCGCCACGCTGCTCTACGTGCTGACCGGCGCCGTCACGCTCCTGTTCAACTATCTGGGGCGTTCCTCCGGGGTCGTCGACTTCTTGGTCTACGCGGCGCTCGTCGTGACCGTCATCTCCGGATTGCACTACATCGTGCACGTCGCGCGCCTCGTCAACGAAGCGTAGCCCGCCAATCGTCGCCTGCGGCTCTGCTTGCCGTCCAACCCCACGGGGAGGGCTGCACCATCCTGCGCGCAGACCCCCAGGGCAGGTCAGGGTACCTCCGCGACGGCCAGGGCCGCGCGGAAGTAGTCGATCGTCTCGCGCAGGCCTTCGGCCAGCGCAACCTTCGGCTCCCAGTCCAGCAGCGTCCGCGCGCGGATTATGTTCGGCTGGCGCACCTTCGGATCGTCGGTCGGGAGCGGCAGCCGCACGATGCGTGAACGCGACCCCGTCGCCGCGATGATGGCGTCCGCGAGCTGCCGAATCGTCATTTCGACGGGGTTGCCGATGTTGACCGGCTCGTTGACGTCGGACTCCGCGAGCGCGATGACCCCGCGCACCAGATCGCTGACGAAGCAGAAGCTGCGGGTCTGGTCGCCGGCGCCGTAGATCGTCAAGTCTTCGCCGCGCAGCGCCTGCGTGATGAAGTTCGGAATGGCGCGGCCGTCGTGCAGGCGCATCCGCGGACCGTACGTGTTGAAGATGCGGACGATCCTGGTGTCGAGTCCGTGGTAGCGGTGATACGCGGTGGTGAGCGCCTCGGCGAAGCGCTTGGCCTCGTCGTAGACGCCGCGGGGACCGATGGGGTTGACGTTGCCCCAGTAGCTCTCCCGTTGCGGGTGCTCCAGCGGGTCGCCGTAGACCTCCGACGTCGAGGCCAGGACGAAGCGCGCGCCCTTGGCCCTGGCGAGTCCCAGCGCCTTGTGCGTGCCCAGCGCGCCCACCTTCAGGGTGGGAATGGGGAGTTCGAGGTAATCGACCGGGCTGGCCGGGCTCGCCCAGTGCAGCACCAGATCCACGGCCCCGGCGACCGACAGGCCGTTGGTGACGTCGTGTTCGATGAACTCGAAGTCCCGGTTCCGGAGATGCCGGACGTTCGCGAGGCTGCCCGTCAGCAGGTTGTCGATCCCGACCACGGAGTACCCGCGATCGAGGAGACTGTCGGCGAGGTGAGAACCGATGAAACCGGCCACTCCGGTGATGACGGCGCGCGGCATCGAGGGGTTCCGGGTCAGTAGGCGTGGCGGTGGAACGAGAGACGGAGCACGGTGAGCCACATGATCTTGAGGTCGAGGGTCATGGACCAGTTCTCGATGTAGTAGAGATCGTACTCGATGCGCTTTTCGATCGAGGTGTCGCCGCGCAGGTCGTTCACCTGCGCCCAGCCGGTAAGGCCGGCCTTGACCTTGTGGCGGAGCATGTACTGCGGGACGCGGTCCTTGAACTGCTCGACGAAGTAGGGCCGCTCGGGACGCGGGCCGACCAGGGACATTTCGCCGCGCAGCACGTTCCAGAGCTGCGGGAGCTCGTCGAGGCTGAAGCGGCGCAGCACGCGCCCGACCGGTGTGCAGCGCGGATCGTCCCGGCGTGTCCAGATCGGTCCCGTGTGGCGTTCCGCGTCGTCGGACATCGAGCGGAACTTCAGGGTCGTGAACGGACTGCCGTCCAGTCCCATGCGCTCCTGCCGGTAGAGCGCCGGTCCCGGCGAGGTGAGGCGGACGATGACGGCGATCGCCGCCATCGGCAGCGCCAGCACGACCAGCGCGGCGGCCGAACAGCAGATGTCGATGAGTCGCTTGATCGCGCTGTTCAGACCCCGGAGAGGGACGTCGTTGACGTTGATCAGCGGAATGCCGTCGAGCTCTTCGAGCCGTGCGCGCAGCGTGACGAACTGCAGGAAGTCGGGCACCACCTTGACGTCGATGCACCCGCGGTTGGCCATTTCGATCAGACCGAGCATCTTGACGTGCCGCTCCAGGGGGAGCGCCACGTAGAGCTGGTCGATCCGTTCGCGGGCGACCACGTCCCCGGCGTCGGCCAGCGTCCCCAGCAGGGGCAGCCCGCGGTAGCCCAGGCGATCGTCGTCGGCGGCGTCGTCGATGAATCCGGCGACGCGGTAGCCGAACTCGGCGTGGCGCAGGAAACTGTCGGCGACGTGGCGCGCGAGCTCGCCGGTGCCGGCGATGAGCACGCGCCGGAGTCCGACGCCGGCTGCGAAACGGCGGCGCATGTGGCGCCGCACCACCTCGCGGGAGGCGTAGGTCAGGCCGACGTTCAGGACGACGAACAGACCCCAGACCAGTCGCGAGACCTCGAACGCGCCGGCGTTCCGCGCCTCGGGAGACGTGGAGTAGACCTGCACGTAGAGCGTCCCGAGCAGGCCGGCGATCACCGCGATCAGCGTGCCCACGAAGACGTCGAAGAAGTCGTCGACGCTGGTCCGGTGGCGGTGCAGGCGGTAGGCGCCCGTCAGGTGGAACGCCAGCGCCACGAGCAGGCCGATGAACGGCATCAGCACCAGGTACTGACCGAACGGAGGCAGTCCCTTGGGGATCGCGAAGACGTCCAGGTTGAAGCGGACGACGTAGGCCAGCGCGAACGCCGCCATCCCGGAAGTGACGTCCAGAATGACGTGGCACGCGACGAGGGCTCTGGTCTGCCGGTTCATGTCTGGCCCGTCAATTGCCGCCTGCGGCTCCGCTTGCCGCCGGTGCGCCGGCCGACAGGTCCTCGATGCAGGCGCGCATCCTTGCCTGGAACTCCGGCCGGGCGAAGCGCGCCGCCGAGAGCGCCAGCCGCGCCGGCTCGAACGTCCGACCGTCGAGCGAGCGGATGGCCGCCGCGAACGCTTCGCCCGTCGACTCGGGAACGAGCAGACCGGTGACTCCGTGAGCGACCGTCTCGCACGCGCCGCCGCAAGCCAGGGCGATGACGGGCCGCCCGCACGCCTGCGCTTCCACCGGGGCGATCCCGAAGTCCTCCGCGCCGGTGAGCAGGAACGCCCGGGCGCCGCGGTACAGCTCGCGGAGCTCGGTCCGCGAACAGTGCTCGATGAACTGCACGGCCGAACCGGCGAGGCGCCGCAGGCGCCCGGCCTCCGGCCCGGCGCCGACGACGCGCAACGGCACGTCAGCGAGGCGGCAGGCCTCGATCGCGAGGTCGACCCGCTTGTAGGGCACCAGCGCCGAGACGATGATGCAGTAGTCGCCGGGCGCCGGCCCGTCCGGAGAGTAGAAACCCGTATCGACTGGCGGTTCGATCACGTCGGCCGTTCGATTATAGTATCGGCTTATCCGGCCTGCGACGTACCGCGAAATCGCGACGTAGCGATCGACGCGGTTCGCGGTCGCCGCGTCCCACCGCGCCAGACGCCGCAGCGCGAGGCCGTACAGCCGGCTCCGGAGCGCGCCGACCCGCTCGGGTCCGAAGTAGGCGTCGAACTGATCCCACGCATAGCGCATCGGCGTGAAGCAGTAGCAGAGGTGGCGCGCCCGCCCCGCCGGCACGACGGACTTGGCGGCGCAGTGGCTGGTGCTGATGACGAGATCGACGTCATCGAGGTCGAACTGTTCTACGGCGGTGGGAAACAGCGGCAGGTACTGCCGGTAACGCGCCCGCGCCAGGGGCAGGTGCTGCACGAAGGACGGTTGCGGGTCGTGCGACTCGATGTGCCGCGTCACGCTTTCCGGGACATGCACAAGCGTCAGCAACCGCGCGTTCGGGACGATCTCGAGAATCGCCTCGAGGACCGCTTCCCCGCCCCGCATGCCGGTGAGCCAGTCGTGAACCACGGCGACCCGGCGCCCGCCGACGTCGGCCGGAGTGACAGCTAGCGGAGCGATCGTTCCTCCGTTCAACCCTCACCCTCGATTTCCTCGTAGATGCGGCGGATTCGTTGCACGGACTGCTCCCACGAGAAGCGGCCGGCTCTTGCAAGCCCCTTGCGGCGCAGATCCGCGCGCAGGTCGGCGTCTTCGAGTACGCGCGTGATTCCGTCGGCGACGGCCGTGGCGTCGAGCGGGTCGACGAGCACCGCCGCGTCGCCGAGGACCTCGGGCAGCGACGACACGTTGGAGGCTACGACCGGGGTGCCGCTGGCGATGGCTTCCAGCGGCGGCAGACCGAAGCCCTCGTACAGGGATGGAAAGACGAACACGTCGGCCAGCCGGTAGAGTACGGCCAGCGTGTCCGTGGTCTGATATCCGAGAAAGCGGACGTGCTTGTGGAGGTTGTAGCGATGGACGGCGCGCCGGAGCGTGGCGTAGTGCGATACCTCGCTGCCGCTGAGAAGCAGACCCAGGTCGTCGAATCCCCGACGTCGGACCGCCAGGAAAGCGTCGATCAGACGCTCGAGGTTCTTGTGCGGCTTCACGTTGCCCGCGTACATGATGAACCGTTCGGGCAGTTGGTACCTCTCCCGGACGCGTACGAGGTCGGCTTCCGCCGGGGTCCGGCGGAAGCGTTCGTCGATGGCGTTCGGGATTACCGTGACTTTCGACTCCGGCACGTCGAAGAAGCGCACGATGTCCTGTTTGGAGGTCTGCGACACGGTGAGCACCCGGCGCGCGCGGCTGGTGGCGGACCAGAGCTGTGCGCGGGCGTAGACGTAGGCCAGCCGGTTCGGCAGGTACTGCGGAAATCGCAGGTGAATGCAATCGTGGATCGTGACGATGGCCCGGCAGGGGGTCAGCGGAGGGAGCACGTAGTGCGGCGCGTGGAACAGCGTGGCGCCGGTGCGCTTCAGGCTCAGCGGCACGAGCAGTTGTTCCCGGAAGGAATAGTTGGGCGCTTTCTGCGTGACGGCCCTGAAGTTCTCGCCGAGCGACGCGGCCAGCCCCGCGTCGCGGCTGCCGCAGAGCAGGACGTAGTCGGTCTCGCGATCGATGCGCGAGAGCTGGCGCAACAGATTGCGCACGTAGGTGCCGATCCCGAAGTCGCGCAGCTTGCGTACGTCGATTGCGACCCGCACGGGTGACAACTATAGCGAAGCCGGCGGGTCGATCCCGATCCCCCCGGTCCCGCGGCGCGTCATCCCTCGGGTCGAGCCTCCCGCCGCGTCCGGACAGCGTGCTAGGATTTCCCGCACCGACATTTCCAGCACGTATGCCGGACCGCGGAAATCCCCTGATCGAAGGGTCGCCGGGAGACCCCTGCCGGTGATTCACCGGCGCCGCGCGCTGCTGCTCGTCGCGCCCGCGGTCGTGATATCGGCGGTCCTGTGGGTCGGACCGGCGCTGGTATGGCGGCCGCTGCCTGTCGCAGGGGAGCCGCCCCGCGACGGGCTGGTGCGGATCGGGGGTGCGGCTCACGTGCACACCACCCTCTCGGACGGCGCGGGCGCTCCCGAGTACGTCGTGCAGGAGGGCCGAGCGGCCGGGCTGTCCTTTCTCCTCATCACCGATCACGACACGGACGCGGGCCGGTCGCTGCGAGGATACCGGGACGGAATGCTCGTGCTGGCAGGCACGGAGATATCCACGCATCAAGGTCATCTCCTCGGCCTCGGCATGCGGCCGTTCTCGTTCCCACTGGCCCGGGACGCGCGGAACGCGCTCGATGACGTGAAACATCTCGGCGGCACGGCGTTCGTCGCCCATCCGGCGAGTGCGCGCGACGATCTCGCGTGGAGCGGCTGGGAACTCGACGGACCCTGGGGGCTGGAGGTGCTCAACCTGGACAGCCTGTGGCGCGAGGCGTCGTGGTTCACGCTGCTCGGGGGACTGGTCGCCTATCCGTTCAATCCGGTGTATGCGATCGTGAAGGTTCTCGACCGGCCGGGCGCGCTGCTCTCGCGCTGGGACACGCTGCTGCGCCGGCGCAAGGTCGCGGGGCTCGCGGGTGTCGACGCACACGGTCTCCCGTCGTACCGCAATCTGTTTCGCGTGTTGCGCAACTACGTTCTGCTCGACGCCCCGCTCTCGGGAGACTCCGAACGGGACTCTGCCGCCGTCCTCGACGCGCTGACTCGAGGCCGGTCCTACATGGCCGTGGAAGCGCTCGCGCCGGCTGGCGGGTTCTTCTTCCACGCCAGCCGGGGGGACGAGGCGTGGCAGATGGGTGACACCGTCCCACCGGCGTCGAATCTGGCGCTCCGCGCCGGCGGCCGTCTGCCGCGGGGGGCGCTCGTCGAACTCTACCGGAACGGGGAACGCGTCGCCGGCGGACGGGAGGAGCTCGAGTTTCCGGCCCGCATACCCGGAACCTACCGCATCGAGGTGCGCGTGTCGGGGTGGAGCCTGCCCTGGATCGCCTCCAACCCGATCTACATATATGGCGCCGCCGAGGCGGCCGTCCGCGTCCAGCGCGCCGCGTGGCCGGTCGAGTCCCCGGCGCCGTGCCCGGCGCGCACCCTGGATGCGGACGGTTCCGCTTTCGCCGCGGAATCGGACGGGGGGACCTGGGTCGATCCGCAGGTGCGGGTCTCCAGTGGGCGTACTCCCGGCGACGCCGCGGTCCGGCTCCGCTTTCGCGCGGTGGCGCCCCGGCCGGATCCCGCCTCCGTCTGGAGCGCGCTCGTCGATCGGACGCGCCGGGACCTGTCACGCGATACCGGCCTCGTCTTCGACGTCAAGGCCGACCGCGAGTACCGCGTCTGGGTGGGGCTCTGGGAAGGGCGCCGGGACGGAGGCGGTGGCGACCCCGACTGGTGGCTGTCGTCCGTCCGCACGTCGACCGAATGGCGCCGCCACGCGGTCCCTTTCGCGCATCTGCATCCGGTCCGGACCGACGTCGACCGGGCGCCGGACCTGCGGCGCGTCGTGGGGCTGGTCTTCTTCATCGATCGCGACACCTACGATTACGTCACGGAAGGGACGGTCTGGTTCGATCGGCTCGGCGTCTATTGACCGCCCCCCGGCGCCGGCGCGGGTGCGAGGCGGAGCGACGGGGGGAAGCTCGGGGCGGAGCCGGAGGTCTGCGCCTTGGAACGGCGCAGAAACCCCGGTGAGGGTTGGTTGTGCGGCAAGCGGAGCCGCCGGCGGCGATTGACGGGCCAGGCGCGTGAGAATCGGACTCGACGGCAAGGTGCTGACCCTCCGGGCCGGCGGCATCGGGCGTTACGCCATCAACCTGACGCGGGCGCTGCTCGCGGCCGCGGCCGGGCACCGTCGTGACCTGGAGTTCGTCATTTTCACCGGCCCCCGGACGTCGCGCGCCGTCATGGAGGAGTTCAGCGATGTCTGCGACGAATGCTACCTGGGCGCGAAGAGCAGCGTGCTGCGGTCGCTGGCTCTGGTCCCGGTCGCGCTCCGCCGCCGGCGCATCGACGTGTTTCACGGCATCGACCACGTCGGCATCCCCTTCGCCGGCAGGACCGGCAAGTACGTCGTCACGATTCACGACGTGATCCCGCTCATCATCCCCGGGACCTTCACGCCGCGACATCGCGCGGTCGTCAGGCTGGCTCTGGCCCGGGTCCGGCGACGGGCCGACCGAGTCATCGTGCCGTCGCATGCCGTGAAGCGCGACGTCGTACGACACCTCGGCCTTCCGGAGGACCTGGTGACGGTGACGCACCACGGCTGCGAGCCTCGCTTCAACCCCGCGGCGGATCCGCCGTCGTTCCGGGGAGCGGCCGCCCGGTACGATTTGCCGCCCCGCTACCTGCTGGCCGTCGGCACGCTCGAGCCGCGCAAGAACCTGACCACCTTGTTGCAGGCGTTCGCCCGCCTGCGGCGGGCCGGTGCGGTCGATCCGGCGCTGCACCTCGTGCTCGCCGGCGCGCGCGGCTGGCTCGACGAGCCCATCTTCCGGGCGGTCCGGTCGTTCGGGCTCGAGGAGGTGGTTCGTTTTCCGGGATTCATCGACGACGATGACCTGCCCGACTTGTATCGCGGGGCCGAGCTGTTCGTATTTCCTTCGTTGTACGAGGGATTCGGGCTGCCGCCGCTCGAGGCGATGGCCTGCGGTGTGCCGGTCGTGGCGTCGAATACGTCGTCGATGCCCGAGGTGGCCGGCGGCGCCGCGATGCTCGTCGAGCCCCGGGACGTCGACGGGATGGCGGCGGGCATCGCCCGGATCCTGCGCGACGCGGCGTTGCGCGAACGCCTGCGCGAAGCGGGTATCGCCCGCGCCAGGCAGTTTTCGTGGGACACGGCGGCGCGTCAGGTGTTGGACACGTACGCGTCCCTGGTCTAGCGGAGGCTGGCAGGGCACCGGGCCTGTCGGTCACAAGTCCTTTTCCATCAGGCTTTTGACAGGCATTGGGGCGCATGCTAGCGTTGACGGTTTGCTGATGGAACGAAGGGGGGTTCCTGCAGATGAAGTTGGCGGTCGTCGGAACCGGTTACGTCGGACTGGTTGTCGGAGCCTGTTTCGCGGAGAACGGCAACGACGTCATCTGCGTCGACCGCGACGCCGCCAAGATCGAGTCCCTGAAGCAGGGGCGCCTGCCGATCTACGAGCCCGGCCTCGGAGAACTGGTGGCCCGCAACGGCGCGGAGAACCGACTTCGGTTCGTGACCGAGCTGGCGCCCGCGGTCGAGAGCGCCCAGGTGGTCTTCATCGCCGTCGGCACGCCCCCCGGGGAAGACGACTCCGCCGATCTGACGCATGTGCTGGCGGCGGCGCGTGACCTCGCTCGCGAGATCACCGGGTACACGGTCGTCGTCACGAAGAGCACGGTGCCGGTCGGCACCGCCGCACGATTGCGGAAGGTGTTGCAACAGGAGACCGCGCAGCCCTTCAGCGTGGTCAGCAATCCCGAGTTCCTCAAGCAGGGGGCGGCGATCGACGACTTCATGCGCCCGGACCGGGTGGTGATCGGCGCCGAGGATCAGCGTGCGGCGGAGCTGATGCAGACGCTCTACGCCCCGTTCACCCGCACCGGCGCCCCCATTCAGTTCATGGACTGCGCGAGCGCCGAGCTGTGCAAGTACGCCTCGAACGCCATGCTGGCGACGCGCGTCTCCTTCATGAACGAGATCGCCACGGTCTGCGAGCTGTTCGGCGCCGACGTCGACCAGGTCCGGCGCGCGATGGCCGCCGACCGGCGGATCGGGCCGTCGTTCCTGTTTCCCGGCATCGGGTACGGCGGAAGCTGCTTTCCGAAGGACATCAAGGCCCTGGTCGGCGCTTCGCGCGCCGCGGGCTACCGCTGCCGGATTCTGGAATCGGTCGAGGCGGTCAACGCCGCGCAGAAGTTGCGCCTGGTAGAAAAGATGCGCGCGCACTTCGACGCGCTTGACGGCAGGACGATCGGGGTGTGGGGGCTCTCGTTCAAGCCGCGGACCGACGACATGCGCGAGGCCCCGTCGGTGCCGGCCATCGAGGGGTTGCTGGCCGCCGGCGCCGCCGTGCAGGCGTACGATCCCCAGGCGGCGCGCGCCGCACGAGCCGTCTTCGGCGACCGCATCACCTATGCTCAGCGCAGCTACGACGCTCTCGACGGCGCCGACGCGCTCGCCATAATCACCGAATGGAACGAGTTTCGCGAGCCTGACTTCGCACGGATGCGATCGCTGATGCGGTCCCCGGTGATCTTCGACGGCAGGAACGTCTTCGACGTCGAGCAGATGCGCGCGGAAGGCTTCACCTACTACTCGATAGGGAGGTAACGGGTTGCATGCCGTGGTTCGCCTCGCCCGGTATGCGATTCCGCATCGGTGGCGGTTCGGCTGGGCGGTGGCGGCCATGGGAGTGTACGCGGCGGCCTCGGTGGCGCTGGTCGCGCTGATCGACCCGATCTTCAACGACGTCCTCCCCCTGGAGGATGCGGATCGCGGACAGTCGCAGTTCTGGGGCATCGCCGCGGCCCTTTTCGGGGAGGCCGCGGTGGCGGACCTGCGCGCCGCCATCGGGTCGCAGTTCCGGATCATCGCGTTCCTGATTCTGGGCTTCGCGCTGGCGAAGGGCGTCGGGAGCTACTTCTCGGCGTTCCTGATGGCCGACGTCGGTCAGCGGCTGGTGCGCGATCTGCGCAACGAGCTGTTCCGCCACACGCTGGGGCAGTCCGCGGGCTTCTTCGCGCGGCATGCGACGGGGACCCTGATGTCGCGCATGATGCACGACGTCACGCGCATCCAGCAGGTGTTCGCGGTGACGCTGGGCGACCTGTTGCGCGAGTCGATTACCGTCGTCGGGCTGGCCGCCTGGTTGTGCTTCCTCGACGCGCGGCTGGCGCTGGTGGCGCTGAGCTGCGCACCGCTGGTGGTCTATCCGCTCGTGCGGCTGGGACAGCGGGTGCGGCGCAACACCTACCGCGTCCAGGAGGAGCTCGGCCGGTTGTCGCACGTCACCGCCGAGGCCTTCACCGGACATCGCATCGTCAAGGCGTTCGCAGCGGAGAGGTTCGAGGCGCGCCGGTTCTCGCGCTCGGCCGAGCAGGTCTACCGGATCACGATGAAGGTGACCAGCACGCTCTCCCTGCTGCCGCCGCTGATGGAGTGGCTGGGCGCGTTCGCCGTGGTCGGGGTGCTGTGGTACGGCACCAGCAGGATCGCCGGCGGCGAGATGACACCCGGCGGCTTCACCGCGTTCGTGGCCGCGCTGCTGTGGATGTACGGCCCGATCAAGAAGCTGAGCCGCGTCAACGCGCACCTGCAGCAGGCGGACGCGGCGGCCGAGCGCGTCTTCGAGATGCTCGACACCCGCAGTGAAGCGGCGGATCGCCCGTCCGCCCGTCCGCTGGCGCCGCTGCGGTCGGCCATACGCTTCCGGGACGTCGGCTTCGCCTACGACGGTGCGACCGGCCATCCGGTCCTGCGCGGCGTGTCGTTCGACGTCGAGGCGGGCCAGGTGGTCGCCGTCGTCGGCCTCAGCGGGGCGGGGAAGACGACCCTGGCGAATCTCCTGCCGCGGTTCTACGACGTCACCGCCGGCGCCATCCTGATCGACGGCGTCGACATCCGCGACGTGACCCTGGCCTCGCTGCGCGAAAGCATCGGCATCGTCACGCAGGACACGGTGCTGTTCGACGACACCATCGCGAACAACGTCGCCTACGCGTCGCCCGCCGCGGATCGCGCCATGGTCGAGGCGGCGGCGCGGGCGGCGAACGCCCACCAGTTCATCGCCGCCCTGCCGTCGGGCTACGACACCAGAATCGGCGAACGGGGCCAGCGGCTGTCGGGCGGCCAGCGGCAGCGCATCGCGATTGCCCGGGCCCTGTTGAAGAACTCGCCCATCCTCATTCTGGACGAGGCGACCTCGTCGCTCGACGCCGAGTCCGAGCTGCTGGTGCAGGACGCGCTGGCGCAGTTGATGCTGAACCGCACGTCCTTCGTCATCGCGCACCGCCTCTCGACGGTCCGCCGGGCCGATGCGATCATCGTGCTCGATGACGGGCGCGTGCGCGAGATCGGCCGGCACGAGGAACTGCTGGCGGACCCGGACAGCCACTACGCGCGGCTCTACGCGATGCAGTTCTTCGAAAGGACGCCGTCCCCGGTCCCGACCGGGGTCGGCGTGCTCGAGCCGGGCGGAGCCTGCGCTTGATCAAGTCCATGACCGGCTTCGCGTCGCTGACCCGGGAAGGCGACGCCGTGACCGTGAGCGTCACCGCCCGCAGTGTGAATCACCGCTACCTCGACCTGCAACTCCATCTGCCCCCGAGTCTGCTGCGACTGGAGCCGCGCATCCGGGAGCAGGCGCAGCGGCGTCTGGCGCGCGGCCGGGTGGAGATCCGGGTCGCCGCTCGCCGGCGCACCCCTCCTCCCGTCGAGGTGGAGGTCGACGAGGGACTGATCGCCGCCCTGGTGGGGGTCGCCGAACGGCCCGACGTGGCGCGCGCGACCCGCGGCGGCTGGACCGTCGGCGAGCTGCTCGGGTTTCCGCGTGTCCTGACGGTCGCGGACGGGACGGCGGAGCCGGTGACCGATCCGGCCGTCGAGACGGCGGTCACGGAGGCGGTCGGGGAGGCGCTGGGCGAGCTGGATCGCATGCGTGCGAACGAGGGAGGCCATCTGCGCGCCGATCTCGACGGGCGTCTCGCCGTGCTCGGCCGGCTCGTCAATCGCATCGAGGAGCGCGCCGCCGCGGGAGCGGAAGGGCTCGCACGGCGGCTGGCGGCGCGGCTTGCGGAAATCGGGTCCGAGGTGCGCGCGGACCAGGCCGCGCTGGCGCAGGAGGTCGTGCGCTTCGTGGCGCGATCCGACATCCACGAAGAGGTCACCCGGTTGCGGGCGCACGTCTCGCACTGGGGTTCGCTGGCCGATGCGCCCGAGCCGTGCGGTCGGAAGCTCGATTTCCTGTTGCAGGAGATGAACCGCGAGGTCAATACGATCGGCTCCAAGGCGGACGGGCACGAGACCTCCGAGCTGGTGGTCGCGGCCAAGGCCGAGCTGGAGAAGCTGCGTGAGCAGACGCAGAACGTGGAGTGACTCGATCCGCACGGCCCGCCGTGGACTCCTGATCGTGCTGTCGGCGCCTTCGGGGACGGGGAAGACGACTCTCGTCGAGCGGCTCGCCGAGCGGGTGCCCGGTCTGGTTCGGTCGCGGTCGTACACGTCGCGCGCCGCGCGGACGGGCGAAGTCGACGGCGTCGACTACCACTTCGTCGCTCCGGCCCGTTTCCGTGACATGATCGCGGCAGGCGCCTTCCTGGAATGGGCCGACGTGTTCGGCAGGCTCTACGGGACGAGCGCCGCCGACACGGAGCGCCACCGCGCGTCGGGGAACGACGTCGTGCTCGTGATCGACGTACAGGGGGCGCGGCAGGTCCGGCGCCGGGCACGGGATGCAGTGGGCGTGTTCGTGCTGCCGCCTTCTTTCCGCGCGCTGGAGGATCGACTGCGCGGTCGCGGCGCGGAGGCAGCCGGCGGATCGGATCTGGAACGGCGTCTCTGCACTGCGCGTCGGGAGGTCGAGATGATCGACGAGTACGACTACGTGGTCGTGAACGACGAGATCGAAACCTGCGTCGACCGGCTCCGCCACATCGTGCTGGCCGAACGGTCGCGGGCGGCGGTCATGCGCGAGACGACCCGCGCGATCGTCGAGACGTTCCATGCGGTCGAGTCGCCGGCGCAGCGGGCCGGCGCCGACTGAAGCCATGGCGCTCGTCGCGCTCGGGGTCAGCGGCGGGATAGGAGCCTACAAGGCGGTGGAGGTCGCCCGTGGGCTCCAGCAGCGCAGGCACGACGTGGCCGCGGTCATGACCGCCAACGCGCAACGGTTCGTCGGGCCGTTGACGTTCGAGGCGATCACGAAGCGGCGGGTCGCGGCCGACCAGTTCGCACCGGGGATCAACGCCGACATCGATCACGTCGCACTGGCGTCCACCATCGAGCTGCTGCTCGTGGCGCCGGCGACGGCGGACGTCATCGGCAAGTTCGCGCACGGGATCGCCGACGACTTCCTGTCGTCGCTGTATCTCGCCACCACCGCGCCGGTGCTCGCGGCGCCCGCCATGAACACGAACATGCTCTCGCACGCGGCGGTCCGGGCGAATCTCGACACGCTCGCCGCCCGGGGCGTGCGGTTCGTCGAGCCGGGCGACGGTTACCTGGCCTGCGGCTGGGTGGGGCGCGGCCGGCTCGCGGAACCGGAAACGATCGTGGCGGCGGCGGACGGTCTTCTGCGCGGCGGCGGCGCCTGGGCGGGACGGTCGATCCTGGTGACGGCCGGCCCGACGTACGAGGATCTCGATCCGGTCCGCTATCTCGGCAACCGCTCGACCGGGCGCATGGGCTACGCGGTGGCGGCCGAGGCGGCCGCGCGCGGGGCGCGCGTGCTGCTGGTGAGCGGGCCGACGACGCTGGAGCCTCCCGGCGGCGTGGAGGTGACCGCGGTGCGGAGCGCCGGCGAGATGCACGCCGCGGTGGTCCGGCTCGCGTTCGAGGACGAGGTCGACGCGGTCGTCATGGCGGCGGCGGTGGCCGACTACACCCCGGCCGCGGGAGCGCAGGCGGCCAAGATCCGGAAGACCGACGACGACCTGGTGCTGGCGTTGCGCCGTACGCCCGACGTGCTGGCGGCGCTCGGCGCCCGGCGCGGCGGCGCCGCGAAGCCGGTGCTGGTCGGTTTCGCGGCGGAGACCGGCGCTGCGGTGGAGCGCGCCCGCGGGAAGCTCGCCCGCAAGCAGGTCGACCTGATGGTCGCGAACGACGTGACCGAACCGGGGGCCGGTTTCGCGGCGGAAACGAACGTGGCGACGCTCGTGAGCGCAGCCGGCGTCGAGCCCGTCTCCAGGCGCTCGAAGCGGGATCTGGCGCGCGTCATTCTCGATCGCGTCGAAGGGCGCCTCGGCGCGCCCCGGTCGACCGCGAGACGATAGAGCGAGCACGGTGTCCGACCGCGACCAACTCGCCGAGCATCTGCGGTTCTTCGAGGAACTCGGCGTCGAGGGAATCAGCCGCGATCCGGTGTGGCGCACGCGTCCGGCCGGGTCCCGCGCCGCCGAGACCCGGCCCGAGTCCGCGGCGACCGACGCGGGCGGCGCCGGTGCGCCCTCCGATTCCACGCGGACGGTAACGCCCGACCTGCGGCCGGCGGATCGGATCCCCGCCGTCGAAGAGCAGGCGGCGCCGGCCGGGGACGCTGCGATCACGATCACCCCGTCCTGGACCACCGATTCCCTGTGGGACGCGCCGGCCCCGGCGGCGGCGCAGCGTGAAGTCCCGCCGTCGGAGCGCCTGCAGGGGATTCGCGACGAGCTGGGCGACTGCACGCGCTGCCGGCTGCACGGCGGGCGGACGCATCTCGTCTTCGGCGTCGGCCGGCCCGACGCGGACCTGATGTTCGTCGGTGAAGCGCCGGGACGGGACGAAGATCTGCAGGGCGAGCCGTTCGTCGGCCGAGCCGGGCAGTTGCTGACGAAGATCATCGAGGCCATCGGTCTGCGGCGGGAAGACGTCTACATCGCCAACGTCCTCAAGTGCCGTCCTCCGCAGAACCGCAATCCGGAACGGGACGAGGTCGAGACCTGCCGCCCCTTCCTGTTCGCGCAGATCGACGCCGTCGGACCGCGTGTCATCGTCGCCCTCGGATCGTTCGCGATTCATACGCTGCTCGACGACGACCGGATATCCATCTCCAGGGCGCGGGGCCGCGTCTATGCGTGCCGGGGCGCGAAGCTCGTCCCGACCTTTCATCCGGCGTTCCTGCTGCGGAGTCCCGACCGCAAGCGGGACGTCTGGGAGGACATGAAGCGGGTCCGGTCCATCCTCCGCGGCGACTGATGTCGGTGGTCGTGACGGTCGCCGTGCCGGTGCCGGCGCTGCCGGCGCTGAGCTACCGGGTGCCGGACGGCATGCCCGCCCCGCCGGTCGGGGGACGGGTGCGCGTGCCTCTCGGCCGGCGCGTGTCGATCGGCTGCGTCGTCGGCCGGGAGGGGAACGCTGCAGCCGGCGACTCCGGCTCGCCGCCTGCGCCGGGGGACCTGCGCGACCTGCTGGAGATTCTCGATCCCGAGCCCTATCTGCCGCCGGACGTGGTCGGTCTGGCCCTCTGGGTGGCCGAGTACTACGCCTGCGGCCCGGGTGAATCGCTGGCCGCGGCGATGCCGCCGCTCGCCCTGTCGGTGTCCGTCCGCAGCGGCGGAGGATTCAGGACGGAGCGCGTCGTGCGCCTCACGGCGGCGGGGCGCGCTGCCGTGGTCGCCGAGGCGGCGGCTCGGCTCGGGCCGAAACAGTGCGCCGCGCTGCGGCTTCTGCGCCGGTCGGAGGGCGGGCTGGGGGCGGCGGCCCTCCGCGAACGCGGGTTCAGTGCGGACACGGTGGCGCGCCTCCGCGAACGGGGACTCGTGGCGGTGGACTCGCGCCGGGTCGATCGCGACCCCTTCGCGTCGGAGGGGCCGGCGGCGGCGGAACCGGCGGACGGTCCCGGCGCCGAGCGTGAGGCCACCGCGGAACAGCAGGCCGCGCTCGAAGCGCTCGCGGCGCCGGCGACGGCCCGTGTCTTTCATGTTGCGCTCCTGCACGGCGTGACCGGCAGCGGCAAGACCGAGGTCTATCTGCGTCTCGCCCGGCGGGTCGTGGCGGCCGGGCGCCGGGTGCTGGTGCTCGTGCCGGAGATCGCGTTGACGCCGGCCGTGGCGCAGACCTTCCGGCGTGCGTTCGGCGACCGCGTGGCGATTCAGCACAGCGCGCTGTCGCCGGGGGCGCGCCACGATCAGTGGCATCGTATCCGCCGCGGCGAGGTGGCGGTGGTGGTCGGCACCCGGTCGGCGGTGTTCGCGCCGCTCGAAGAGCTGGGTCTGGTGGTGGTCGACGAAGAGCACGACGCGTCCTACAAGCAGGAGGAGAATCCCCGCTACCACGCGCGGAGCGTGGCGATCGTGCGCGCCCAGCGTGCCCGGGCCCTGGTCGTCCTCGGCTCCGCCACGCCGTCCCTGGAGACGTTCCACCATGCGCGCAGCGGCCGCTACCGTTGCGTGGTGATGACCGAACGCGTGCACCGGCGCCCGCTGCCGGAGGTGCGGGTCGTCGACATGCGGGCCGAGCTGGCCGCCGGGGCGGCGGACGCGGCGGTGAGCCGGCCGCTCGCCGAGGCGCTCGAGGGGACGCTGGCGCGTGGCGAGCAGGCGCTGATCCTGCTGAACCGGCGGGGCTTCGCGGCGGCCGTGCTCTGCCGGCAGTGCGGGCGGACCTGCGAGTGTCCCAACTGCAGCGTCTCCCTCACGCTCCATCGCCGCGCCGGCCGGGTGCGCTGCCACTACTGCAACTTCTCGGTGGCGCGGCCGCCCACCTGCGCGCACTGCGCCGGACCGTACCTGGACACGGTCGGCTTCGGCACCGAGCGGATCGAAGCCGACCTGGCGGAGCGTCTTCCAGACGCCGCGGTGGCGCGTCTCGACCGCGACACGGTGCGGCGGCGCGGCGCCGGGGCGGCGCTGCTGGCGCGTTTCCGGGCCGGGGGCATCGACGTGCTGGTCGGGACGCAGATGATCGCCAAGGGGCACGATTTCCCCAACGTGACCCTCGTCGGGGTCGTTTCGGCGGACGTCGGGTTGCACGTGGCGGACTTCCGGGCGGCGGAGCGCACGTTCCAGCTCCTGACCCAGGTGGCGGGGCGGGCCGGCCGCGGCGACCGGCCCGGAACCGCCATCGTGCAGTCGTTCCATCCGGAGCATTACAGCATCGTGCACGCGTGCCGGCAGGCCTACGGGCCGTTCTTCGAGGAAGAGATGCGCTACCGGACCGCCTTGCGCTACCCGCCGGTCGTGTCGCTGGTCAACGCCGTCGTCCGCGGCCGGTCTCCGGAAGCGGCGATGCAGGACGCGGGCAGGCTGGCCGCGGTGCTCCGCGCCGCCGGGGAGTCGTATCAGGTGCTCGGTCCCGCCGTGGCGCCGATCGCGCGGCTGCGGGGCCAGCACCGGGCGCAGATCTTCCTCAAGGGACGGAATCGCCGCGCAATGCGCGCCGCGCTGCGCGAGGTGCTCGCCGCGGGCCCCGATCTGAGCCGGCGCGTCACGGTCGACGTGGATCCGGTCAGCCTGTTGTAGGCAGGCGGCCTCACGGATCGGTCAGGAAGCCGTCGATCCGGATCGGCGCCGGCGTGAAGCAGAGCACGAAGATGACGGCCGTGGCCAGCGCCACCCGGCGGCGCCAGGGGTCCAGCGGCACGTGGTCGTCCAGCGTGCGGGGGTGGCGCGGGCCGAAGACGACGAGCATGGTCACCGTCAGGACCGCCCAGACGAGCCAGCTCAGGGAGAAGAACGTCAGCCCGACCACCACCGCGGCGCCGCCCAGGGTGACGACGGTGGAGCGGCTGCCGAGCGCGGCGTACGAGATGTGGCCGCCGTCGAGCTGGCCGATCGGGAACAGGTTCAACGCCGTCGCCAGCAGACCGAACCACGCGGCGAAGCCCATCGGGTGCAGGATGATCGTGTGGTCGGCGGGGAGCTCGCCCCAGATCAGCCACGCGGCGCCCTTGAACAGCAGCGGCTCGCCCAGCATGATCAGGCCGGTCTCGTCCTCGGGGAGCGGCGTCACGCGCGAGAGCAGCAGGCCGGCGAACAGCGCCGGCACGGCCACGACGAAGCCGGCGATCGGTCCCGCCGCGCCGATGTCGAAGAGCATCGCCTTGGTGGGAATCCGCTGCCGGATGCGGATGAAGGCGCCGACCGTGCCGGCGATGAACGGCGCCGGCAGGAAGTAGGGGGGCGAGGCGTCGATCCGGTAGAACCGGCACGCGTAGTAGTGGCCGAGCTCGTGCACGCCGAGAATCGCCAGAATCGTCAGGCTGTACCACGCGCCCTGGAGAAAGACGGGCGCCGGGGACTCGGCCTCGGAGTCGGACAGGAACCCCGCGTGGTGCTGGCTGCCCACCCACATGGTGGTGCCGAGCGTGGCCAGGAACAGCGCCGGGGGCAGCCACGTTCGGTGATTACGCACGGATGTTCTGCAGGTCCTTGCCCGGCTTGAAGCGAATGGTGCGACCCGGCGGGATGCGGACTTCCTTGCCGGTGCGCGGGTTGCGGCCGATGCCCCGCTTGCGGGGCTTGACCTGAAAGACGCCGAATCCCCGCAGCTCGATACGCTCGCCGCGGTGCATCGACATGCGCATGGCGTCGAAAACCGCGTCGACGGCCCGCTCGGACTTCACCTTGGTGATGTCGGCGGCCTTCGACACCTGATTTATGATATCGACCTTGATCATGTCGCGCGCGGTGTTCCAGGGAGTGAATAACCAGCATAGATACGGTAACTTACGGCTGTCAAGGGGCTTCGCCGGGAGGCGGAGCCGGCCTGCAGGATGCCCGAGAAGGCCGGCCGCGGCGCGCGCGTAGTGCTCGCGGGACGACCCAACGTCGGCAAGTCGACGTTGTTCAACCGCGTGTCGGGGAGCCGCCGCGCGATCGTGGCGCCGGTGGCGGGGACCACCCGCGACGTGATGCGGCACCCGGTGGAGTGGCTCGGCGCCGAGTTCGAGCTCGTGGACACCGGCGGCATGTTCGGCGCCAGCACGGATCCGCTGCAGGAGGCGGTCGCCGCGCGCGGCCTCCGCGAGGTGGAGACCGCGGCGGTCGTCGTGGTCCTGGTCGATGCCCGGGAGGGGCTGGTCCCGGCCGACGAAGACGTCGTCCGGCGGGTGCGGCGGACCGGTGCGCCGCTCGTGCTGGCCATCAACAAGCTCGACGATCCGCGCGCCGGCGCCGGGGCGGGGGAGTTCGAGCGCCTGGCCGTGTCGCCCGCGCTGTCGATCGCGGCCGAGCACGGCCTGGGCGTGGGCGATCTGCTCGACGCCGTGGTCGAGCGCCTGCCCGGCCGCAGCCGGCGAACCGCGGAATCGAACCCGCCGCCGGACGACCAGGGGCGGGACGATCGCGAGGTGCGCATCGCCATCGTCGGACGTCCCAACGTCGGCAAGTCGTCGCTCGTCAACCAGCTCGTGCGGGAGGATCGGGTGCTGGTGAGCGACCGGGCCGGTACGACGCGGGACGCGGTCGACACCGTGGTCGGCTGGCACGGCCGGCGCATCCGCCTCGTGGACACGGCCGGCATCCGGCGTCCCGGCCGGGTGGCGCAGGCGGGCGCGGTCGAGGCGGTCAGCGTCGTCCTCGCCCGGCGCGCGCTGGCGCGGGCCGACGTCGCGGTCCTGCTCGTGGACGCCACCGGGGTCGTGACCCGGCAGGACGCGGTGATCGCCGGTGAAGCCGAACGCGCCGGTTGCGGCGTGATCATCGCGGCCAACAAGTGGGATCTGGTGCGGGACCGCGGGCCGGGGTTCTCGAAGACGTTCGACGCCGACCTGCGCCGGGGCCTCCGGTTCGCGGACTTCGCTCCCCTCCTGCACGTGTCGGCGTTGACCGGGCAGCGGGCCCCGCGGGTGATCGAGCGGGCGGTGGACGTCGCCGCGGCGCGGGCGACGCATGTCGGGACGGCGGAGCTCAATCGCGTGGTGGCCCGGATCACGGCGCGTCACCGTCCGGCGAGCCCCGGGCGCCGCGCGGTGAGGATCCTCTACGCCACCCAGGTCGGCGCCCGGCCGCCGTCTTTCGTCTTCTTCACCAACGTCGCGACGCGGTTTCACTTCTCGTACGAGCGCTACCTCCGGAATCAGCTTCGCGACGCCTTCGGCTTCGAGGGGTCGCCGATCCGGGTCGGGGCGCGGGCCCGGCGCGAGCCGCCGCGCCGCGGCCGGCGCGCATAGAGCCGCCCGTGCACGGCTCCCGGGCAGCGGGGTCTCGTCCCCGCGGCAGCGGGGTGGTCCTCGACCTCCGCCTCCGCCGCCATCTGGTCTCGCCCCCGTGGCAGCGGGGTGGTCCCTGCGGAAGACGTGCTCCTGGAGTGCATGGACTCCACGGCGCCGCCGGGGCGGCGGCGTGCTCCTGGAGTGCATGGACTCCAGGGCAGCATGTCTAGTCCCCGCGAAACCTCCCGGGATCCAACGAGACCTCACGGGACCCGTGTCGGACCGGTGTCGGGTGCCCGACTGCGCTATACTGCCACCTGCGACAGACGATGGACCGGGCGCCGACCGTCGACGAGATTCCTGACCGGCCGCTGTTCAAGGCCGCCGAAGTCTGCTCCATCGCCAAGGTGCAGCCGTACGTGCTCAAATCCTGGGAAGGAGAGTTCCCGGCGCTGGGCGCTTCGACGACCAGCGGCGTCCGCGTCTATCGGCGGGCGGACGTCGAACTGGTCCTCGAGATACGCCGGTTGCTCTTCGACGAGGGCCTGACCCTCGGCGCGGCGCGGCGGAAGCTGTCGAGCGAAGTGCGGCCGGACCCGGAGCCGACCGTCGAAGAGTTGATCGAGAAGGACGCCCGCGAGCGCCTCCTGGAGGTCAAGCAGGGCCTCCGTTCCATTCTCGACCTGCTGGCGGCTGACGGCGCCGCGCGGGGCGGCACGTGACGGCCGGGCGGGGTCCTCGGGATGTTGTTGGTTGTCGCAGGTCGTCGAGCGTCGGGATGTGGCGCAGTCTGGTAGCGCACCTGACTGGGGGTCAGGGGGTCGCTGGTTCGAATCCAGTCATCCCGACCATTTCTTGCAGCGGCTTCGAGCAGTGCTGACACTCGGTGACACCCAATTGACACCCTAGCTGTTCGGACTCGACCCGGCCCCGGCCTGCCGGACGAGGAACGAAGCCGTCGACTCCGGGCAGCGTGGGGCGAGCGTCCCCGACATCCGCCGCGCCGGATCGGAACGCCGGCGACGCTAGGTGACGAGGACGAGCGCGGTTCCCGGATCGCGCCGCCGCGGTCGGTCGCCCTCTCGGTGTAGACTGGAGGCCACGCGATGGCTGGCCCGGAGTCCGGTCATCCGGCCTGTTCTTGCGCCTTCGGACGCGAAGGCCGGGAGGCTCACGGGAGAGGAGATTCCTCATGCATCATCTATCCCGGTGGTTTCCTTCCGCCGCGGCATTCGTGGTGGTCGCCGGCGTCTGGTCGATTCCGGTCGCCGTCGAGGCGCAGTCGGCCTCCGAGGCTGCGCAGGGGGCGGAGTCGTACACGGCTCCGCGGACGCCCGACGGGCACCCCGACCTGCAAGGCTTCTGGACGAACCAGACCTACACGCCGCTCGAACGGCCGGAGGGCGTCGGCAAGGCATTCTATACCGTCGAGGAGGTGGCGGCGATCGAGCAGGGCCGGGCCGCACGCGAAGCGTCGCAGACCACGCCCGGCACGATTCCCGACGTGCATTACGACTTCACGCAGTTCGGGCTCGACCGCAGCCAGACGCCGTTCGCCCGGAACCTGCGCACGTCGCTGATCGTCGATCCGCCGGACGGCCGGCTGCCGCCGGTCAACGCCGCGGGGCGCCGGCGCGCGGCGGCGGTGGCGGCCGAGCGCGCGCGGATGGGCGGGCGCTGGGACGCCGCGGAGAACAACCAGCTCGACGACCGCTGCATCATCATGCGGGGCGCCGGGCCCCCGATGATGAACGCCGGCTACAACGCCAACTACCACATCGTCCAGAACCGCGACTACGTGATGATCCTGGTGGAGATGATCCACGACGCGCGCATCATCCCGCTGGACGGCCGGGGGGCGCCGCCGGAGCGGGCGCGGCAGTGGATGGGGATGTCCCGCGGCCGGTGGGAGGGCGACACGCTGGTGGTCGAGACCACCAACCTCAACGGCAAGAACCCGTTCAACGGGTCGAGCGACCGGATGCGGGTGACGGAGCGGTTCACGCGCATGGCCGACGACACCATCGTCTACAGGTTCACCGTCGACGATCCGCTGACCTGGGACCGGCCCTGGACGGCGGAGATGCTGATGAAGGAAACGATTGGACCGCTGTTCGAGCACGCGTGCCACGAGGGCAACTACGGCCTGTACAACACCCTGGTCGGGGCGCGCCTCGAGGAGCAGCGGGCGGCGGAGGCGGCCGCGCGGGAGGAGTCGCGGAGATGAGGGGGCGTCCGATGAGACACCGGATGTTGGTGTGGACGATCGCGGCCACGATGGCGGGCGCGGGGCTCGTTCCGGCGGCAGCGCCCGCCCACGCCCAGGAGACCGGCTACACGGCGCCCCGCACGGCCGACGGCACGCCCGATCTGAACGGGATCTGGCAGGCGCTGAACAACGCGCACTGGGACGTCGAGCCCCACTCGGCGGGATTCGGCCCGGTACGGGAGCTCGGGGCGCTCGGCGCGGTTCCCGGCGGGCTCGGCGTGGTGGAAGGCGGCGCGATTCCCTACACGCCCGAGGCGCTGGCGCAGCGGGACGAGAACTTCGCCAACCGCCTGGAGCGCGATCCGGCCGTCAAGTGCTACCTGCCGGGAGTGCCGCGGGCCACCTACATGCCGTATCCGTTCCAGATCATCCAGAGCCGCTCGCACGTCATGATCCTCCACGAGTTCGCCGGCGCGGTGCGCACCATCTACATGGAGGACCACATGGAGTCGCCGGCCGACACGTGGATGGGGTGGTCCAACGGACGTTGGGAGGGCGAGACGCTCGTGGTCGAGACGAGCGGCTTCTATGGGTCGACGTGGCTCGACCGGGCCGGGAACCATCACAGCACGGCGCTGCGCGTCGTCGAGCGGTTCACCGCGCGCAGTCCCGAGACGCTGGACTACCAGGTGACGCTCGAGGATCCGAACGTCTACACGCGTCCCTGGACCATGCGCATGCCGCTCTACCGGCGCGTGGAGCCGAACGCCGAGCTGCTGGAGTTCCGCTGCGTGGAGTTCGTCGAGGATCTGATCTACGGCCATCTCCGCAAGAAGGTGGACCAGTAGCGGGTGCGGACAAGGAGGAGTCTCATGCAAGTGATGCGAGCCGTCGGCGTCGCCGGTCTTGGAGTCCTGCTCGCGACCGTGGCGCTGTCCGGACATCATGCCTTCTCGGCCGAGTTCGACATCGAGCAGCCGCTGACGCTCGAGGGCAAGCTCGTCAAGTGGGAGATGATCAACCCGCACTCGTGGTTCCACATCGACGTCGAGGCCGAGGACGGGACGGTCTCCACCTGGCTGGTCGAGGGCGGGAGCCCGAACGAGCTGATCCGGCAGGGCGTCAACCGGAACACCGTCGAGGTCGGCACGTTCCTCGCGGTCGAGGGCTACCGCGCCAAGGACGGCACCGAGAAGGCGGTCGGCCGGAACTTCATACTCGCGAACGGCGAGCGGTTGTTCCTGGGCGGCTCCGCCAACCGTATCTCCAGGTAGCGCAGCTCGGGGCGGGCAGATTCACCGCCGTTCGACGCCTCCGGGCCGTCCCGTGCGTCGGAACCGTTCGTTGGACAGAGGTCCACGGCTTCGTGCCGTTGGGAGCAGGTGCATGAGTACGACATGTCGGCGCGCGCGTTTTCTGATTCCCGTGGTTGCCCTGGCGGCGTGCGGCTTTGCGCCCGCGAATGGCTACGCCGAGCCGGGCGCCGGCGGCGGGCAGGCGGTGGAGCGGGTCGTCGACTTCGCGCGCGAGGTGCGGCCGATCCTGTCGGACAACTGCTTCTCGTGTCACGGGCCGGACGAGGCGACGCGCCAGCGCGGCCTGCGGCTCGACGTCCGGGAGGGGCTGTTCGAGGACCGGGGCCGCCTGGGCGGCCCCGCGGTGGTGGCCGGGAACGCGGCGGACAGCCGCCTGTACCAGCGGCTGGTGACCGAGAGCAGCCGGCTGCGGATGCCGCGCAGCGCCGACCCGCTGACCGCCGAGCAGATCGAGACGGTGCGGCTGTGGATCGATCAGGGAGCGGAGTGGGAGACGCACTGGGCGTTCATCCCGCCCGCGCGGCCCGCGCTGCCGCCGGTCTCCGACCCCGAGTGGGTACGCAATCCCATCGACCACTTCGTTCTCGCGCGTCTGGATGCGGAGGGCCTGGGGCCGTCGGCGGAGGCCGACCGCGCGACCCTGCTGCGGCGGGTGACGCTCGACCTGACCGGGCTGCCGCCGACGCCGGGCGAGCTGGGCGCGTTCCTCGACGACGATTCGCCGGACGCCTACGAAAAGGCGGTCGACCGGCTGCTCGGCTCGTCCCGCTACGGCGAGCGGATGGCTTCCGAGTGGCTGGACGCGGCCCGGTACGCCGACACCAACGGGTACCAGACGGACGGCGAGCGGACGATGTGGCGCTGGCGCGACTGGGTGATCGACGCCTACAACGCGAACATGCCGTTCGACCGGTTCACCATCGAGCAGCTCGCGGGCGACATGCTGCCCGACGCCACCCGCGACCAGCGGATCGCCACGGCGTTCAACCGCAACCACAGCCAGAACGGCGAGGGGGGCATCGTCGTCGACGAGTTCCTGGTCGAGTACGCGGTGGACCGCGTCGAGACCACCTCGACCGTCTGGCTCGGCCTGACGCTGGGCTGCGCCCGCTGCCACGACCACAAGTTCGATCCGCTCTCACAGAAGGAGTTCTACGAGGTCCTGGCCAACTTCAACAACATCCCGGAGCGGGGCAAGGCGTTCAAGTACGTCAACTCGCCGCCGCTCGTCACCGCCCCGACCGCAGAGCAGGAGGCGGAGCTGGCCGCGCTGGACGAGAAGCTGCGGGAAGCCCGCGAGGCGTTTGCCGCCCTGGAGGCGGACGCGGCGGCGGCGCAGGCGGCCTGGGAGGTATCGCTCCACAACGCCGGGCGTGTCGACTGGACGCTGCGCGACGACCTGGTGGCCCACCACGCCCTCGACGGCGACATCGCCGGGGTCCACGACGGGAGGTTCGTGACCGGGGTGCTCGAGGACGGCCGGCCGCAGTTCGTCGACGGGCGCGTCGGGGACGCCGCCGCCTTCGACGGGCAGCGGTTCATCAACGCCGGACCTAGTCCGAACCTCGGCTACGACGATCCGTTCACCCTCGCCGCCTGGATCTACCCGACGGCATCGAGCGGCGTGATCGTCTCGCGTGCCGACGCGGGCGACCAGGGCGAGGTCGGCTGGGGGCTCTACCTGGAGGAGGGCAAGCTCCGGTTCAACATGTCGACCCGCATCCTCGACGACGGCGTCAGCGCCGAGACGCTGGAGGACGTGCGGCTCGACGAGTGGCAGCACGTGCTGGCGACCTACGACGGCTCCAAGACGCCGGGCGGCATCCGCATCTACGTCGACGGCGAGTCGTGGGAGCTGAAGCCGATGCTCGACCTCGTCGGCAACCGGATGCCGCAGCGCTACCCGCTGCGTATCGGCGCCAGCGGGTCGGCGAAGCCGCGCTTCGAGGGGGTCATCGACGACGTCCGGATCTACGGCGCGGCCCTGTCGCCCGAACTGGTCGGGGTGGTGGCGACGGCCGAGCCGATTACCGCGATCGCCCGGATTTCACCGGACCGGCGCACGCCGGCCCAGGCCGAGAAGCTGCGCCTGGCCTTCCTGAATCAGTACGCGCCCCTCGAGATCCTGGAAGCGCGGCAGGCGGTCGCGGCCCTCGAGCGGCAGCGCGAGGATCTGTGGGCGAGCTTCCCGACCGTCATGGTGATGGAGGAGATGGCGGAGCGCCGTCCGACGTTCCGGCTCAACCGCGGGGCATACGACAACCCGGGCGAGGAGGTCGTCCCCGGCGTCCCGGCCGTGCTGCCGCCGCTGCCCGAGGGGGTGGAGGCCAACCGGCTGTCGTTCGCCCGGTGGCTCGTGGACCCGGACCACCCGCTCACCGCGCGGGTCACCGTCAACCGCTTCTGGCAGATGTACTTCGGGACCGGTCTGGTCGAGACGGCCGAGAACTTCGGCACGCAGGGCGAGTATCCGAGCCATCCGGAGCTCCTCGACTGGCTCGCCACCACCTTCGTCGACTCCGGGTGGGACGTGAAGGCGATGCAGCGGGCCATCGTGACCAGCGCCGCCTACCGGCAGTCGTCCAGGGTGACGGCCGAGCAGTACGAAGCGGATCCCGAGAACCGGCTGATCGCGCGCGGGCCGCGGCTGCGGCTGCCGGCCCAGATGATCCGCGACCAGGCCCTCTCCGTGTCGGGGCTGCTCGTCGAGAAGGTCGGCGGACCGTCGGTCAAGCCGTACCAGCCGGCGGGTCTGTGGGCCGACATGGTCGAGGGCGGCTACGGCGACTACGTCCAGAGCGAGGGCGACGATCTGTATCGCCGCAGCCTGTACACCTTCTGGAAGCGGACGCTCGGCCCGCCGACCATGATGACGTTCGACTCGTCCACCCGCGAGACGTGCATCGTGCGCACCGGCCGCACCAACACACCGCTGCAGGCGCTGAACCTGATGAACGACGTCACCTACGTCGAGGCGGCCCGCCGGCTTGCCGAGCGGATGATGACCGAGGGCGGCGAGACCGCGGCGGAGCGCGTGAACTTCGCCTACCGCCTCGCCACCGCGCACCGGCCGTCGCCCGCCGCGGAGGCGATTCTGGTCGACGGGTTCCAGCGGCACCTGGAGCGCTATCGGACCGACCGCGGCGCGGCCCTGGACCTGATCACCCAGGGCGAGTCTCCGCGCGACGAGACCCTGGACGTGGCGGAACTGGCCTCCTACACGATGGTGGCCAACCTGATCCTGAACTTCGACGGGACCATCACAAAGGAATGACGATGAACGCGCCTCTCGAACAGTGGTTGACCCGGCGCCGTTTTCTCGAGCTCGCGGGCACCGGCATCGGCACGGCGGCGCTGGCGACCGTCTTCGGACAGGATCCGTCCGCCCAGGCGCCCGGGGCCGCGCCGGCGGCGGCCGGCGGGCTGCCCGGCGTGCCGCACTTCGCGCCCAGGGCCAAGCGCGTGATCTATCTGTTCCAGTCCGGGGCGCCGTCGCAGCACGAGCTGTGGGACTACAAGCCCAGGCTGCAGGAGATGGTGGGTGAGGACCTGCCGCCCTCCGTCCGCGGTAACCAGCGCGTCACTACCATGACCGCGGCACAGGAGCGTTTTCCCCTCGTGCCGTCGAAGTTCCCGTTCCGGCGGCACGGCGAGTCGCAAACGTGGGTCAGCGACCTGATGCCGCACACGGCCGGGATCGTCGACGAGTTGTGCTTCATCAAGTCGATGCACACCGAGGCGATCAACCACGACCCCGGCATCACGTTCTTCCAGACCGGGGCGCAGCTCGCCGGGCGGCCGAGCATCGGCGCCTGGCTGTCCTACGGGCTCGGCACGATGAACGCGGATCTGCCGACGTTCGTGGCGATGATCTCGAAGGGCTCGGCGCAGACCGGGCAGCCGCTCTACGACCGGCTGTGGGGCAGCGGCTTCCTGCCGACCCGCTACCAGGGGGTGAAGTTCCTCTCGACCGGCGACCCGGTGCTGTTCCTGTCGAACCCGCCGGGGGTCGACCAGGGCACGCGGCGGCGGTTCCTCGACGACCTCGGCGCGCTGAACCGGCTGAAGGAGGAGGAGTTCGGGGACCCGGAGACGAGCACGCGGATCGCCCAGTACGAGATGGCCTACCGCATGCAGAGCTCGGTGCCGGAGCTGACCGACCTGTCCGACGAGCCGGACAGCGTCTTCGAGCTCTACGGCCCGGACGCCCGCCAGCCCGGCACCTTCGCGCGCAACTGCCTGCTGGCGCGCCGCCTCGCCGAGCGGGGCGTGCGGTTCATCCAGTGCTTCCACCGCGGCTGGGATCAGCACACGCGGCTGCCGCGCGGCATCGAGCGGCAGGCCCGCGACGTCGATCAGCCGCAGGCCGCGCTGGTGCAGGACCTGAAGAACCGCGGGCTGCTGGACGAGACGCTGGTGGTCTGGGGGGGCGAGTTCGGCCGCAGCGCCTACTGCCAGGGCGTGTTCACCGAGGAGACCTACGGCCGCGACCACCATCCGCGCTGCTTCACCATCTGGATGGCGGGCGGCGGCGTCAGGCCGGGCACGACCTACGGAGCGAGCGACGACTTCTCCTACAACATCGCCCGGGATCCGGTGCACATCCACGACCTGCACGCGACGATGCTGCACCTGCTCGGCATCGACCACACGAGGCTGACGTATCAGTACCAGGGCCGCGACTTCCGGCTGACGGACGTCCACGGGAGAGTCGTCGACGGCATCCTGGCCTGAAGCAGGAGGTTGGCGGCTCCTCGGCGGGGCCGCTCTACAAGCGCTTCGCCGGCCTCGCGCGCCGTCGCTGGCAAGGGGGTGGCGCAACGGTACAAGGGAAAGGCGCCCGGGGATTCCCGGGACGCCTTTCACGTTCGGCCACCCGTACGGCGTGCGTGCTTCCGTCCGTTATTCCTTCGTTTCGGCGGTCGCCGGGCTGGTGGAACCCGACTTTCCCGGTTCGTCGGTCGCCCCGGCCGCCGTCTCGGCCGGGGCGGACTTGCTGGTGGACGACGCCCGATTGGCTTCGGCCGGGGTGCTCCCGGATTCCTCCGTAGCGGCTTCGGCAGGCGGCGTACTCACGGGCGCCGGTGGTGCGGTTTCGGCGACGGCGGCATCGGATTCCTCGGCTTCCGGCCCGGTCGTCCCGGCTTCCGGTTCAGCGGCGGCTGGTTCGGCAGCGGAGGCTTCGGGCTCCTCGGCCGTGACGGTCTCGGGTTCCTCCGCGGCCGGTTCCGCCACGGAGGAACCGGGCTCCTCCTCCCTGGCCGACGCGTCGACAACGGCGTCAGGTTCCGGGGCGGCTTCCGTCGGTTCGGCCGCGGGTTCCCCGGCGGCGCTCTCCGCCGGCGCCGTTCGCGGTTCCCGGGTCGAAGCCTCCGCGGAGGGCTCGGCCGCGCCGGTCGCAGGCGCTTCCGCCGCTGCCGGTGCGGCGGTTTCCGCCTCGTCCACCGGCGCATCGGCGGCTTGGGCGGCTTCCTCCGCCGGCGCTTGGGCGGCCTCTTCCGCGGGCGCTCCAGCTTCCTCGGCGGTCGTTGCTTCCGCGCCGGCCGCGGCCGGCGGAGCGGCCTCCGGTTCGTCCTCGGCGACCACCGTTCCCGGTGGCGGAAATGCGGCTTCCGGTTGGTCCCGGCGGGCCGCGGAGTAGACGAGCAGACTGCCGCCGGCGAACAGGAGGACCCAGCCCCATTCCCACTGAATCGACTGCATCACCGACGCCGCCAGACCCTCGTGGGGATTGCCGGCCAGCTCCGCCGGCGCGCCGGACCGGGCCTGCGAGATCGTGTCCTGGACGCCCAGGAAGGTCCACAGGATCACGGCCAGGCTGCCGAGCGCGGGAACCAGCACCTGCTTCCAGCGGCCGGTGACGGCCAGGGCCAGCGACAGGCCCGCCATGATGAGCAGGATGTAGCCGTCGCCGTATCCCCCGCGGAAGAAGTCGACGTCGCCGATGAACGAGAACGATACGATCGGCGTGAAGGCGCCGATGACGAGAAGGACCGCGGCGGTGACGGCCAGCGTCTGGCGGCCCGGGCGCGTCTCGGTGGGGCGCTCGGTGAAGAATAGCTGCTGCGCCGCCCAGTAGAGGACGAATACGACCGCGATCCAGCGCAGGAAACCGTAGTGCACGACGTCGTCGGGTTGGAACCTGGCCATCAGCACGATCGGGTACAACACCACGACGTAGAACATCAGGACGTTCAGAATCCACATCACGACGCGTTGCCGGAGCGTGGGACGAGCGGGTGTGTCGGGCACTCGGAGATCCTCCCTGGAACGGTAAGCATGCCGCGCCCACCGCACGCTGTCAAACGGGAACCCCGCTCAGGGCAGGAGGACCGGCGGCGGGGTCACCGACGTTCACTCCCGGCCGCGCGCCGCACTGCGCGCTCGAAGAAGCGGGCGCCGATCTCGAGCACGCCTTCATCGACGTCGAAGCGGGGATGGTGCAGCGGAACGTACTCGCCGTCCGCGCTCGCGCCGAAGCGAACGTAGCACCCGGGCGTCTTCCGGAGGAAATAGGAGAAGTCCTCCGCTCCCATGCTCGGGTGTTCCTGCCTGACGATGCCGGTGTCCGAGACGACGTCGCGTGCGGCGGCGGCGGCGACCGCGGTCTCGCGCCGCGTGTTGACTACGGCGGGGCAGCTCTCTCCGAAGGTGACGGCGATGCGTGCGCGGTAGAGCTCGCCGAGCGATCGGGCGATCCGGTGCAACCCGTCGATGATCTCGTCTCGCGTATCGGGTCGGGTGGTGCGAATGATGCCCTCGAGAGCCGCGTGCCCCGCGATGATGTTCGCAGCGGTTCCCGCGTGGACCGATCCGATCGTGATCACGGACGGCGAGACCGGGTTCACGTGGCGCGAGACCAGCGACTGGATGGCGGTGATGAGGAATCCCGTCACCACCACCGCGTCGATCGCTTCGTGCGGGCGGGCGCCATGCCCGCTCTCTCCATGCACCTGGATACCGAAGCGGTCGGAATGGGCGGTGATGACACCGTCGGCGACCATGATTTCGCCGACCCGGTACTGCGTCGTGACGTGCCCGGCGAAGATCGCGTCGACGCCTTCGAGGGCGCCGGCATCCAGCATGACCCGGGCGCCGTCGCCCCGTTCCTCGGCGGGCTGAAATACGAATACGACCGACCCGGGCGGCGGGTCCGCGGCCAGTCGGGCCGCCGCGCCGAGCACCGTCGCCATATGGACGTCGTGGCCGCAGGCGTGCATGCGGCCCGGCGCCTCGGAGGCGAACGGCAGACCGGTCTCCTCGGCGCAGGGCAGTGCATCCATTTCCGCGCGCAGGGCGATCCGCGGGCCGGCGCCGGTCCCGGTCAGGCGTCCCACCACGCCGCCGCCCTTGCCGCCGTAGTCGTACGGGATGCCCAGGTGGTCGAGCTCGGCCATGATGGTCCGCGCCGTCTCGACTTCCTCGTAGGCCAGTTCCGGCCGGCGGTGAAACGTGCGCCGCAAGTCGCGCATGCGCGCTGCCGTCGATCCCGTCCGGGGGGTGAGCGTGGCGCCGGTATCCGTCATCGTTCCGGGTGCCATTCTACGGGGTCGTGCAGCGACGCGCGCATCTGGCGTGGAGGAGACCGGCAGTTTACCTGCGCTTGCTGCGTTCGTGGCGGAAGACGGCGAACGCGGCGTCGGTCCCGGTCGGATCGACCACGCCCTGGAAGAACGCGCCGTCCGCGATCACGATCCTCGCCGTGACGATCTCGGCTTCGACCGTCGCCCCGTCCGCAATCTCGACGCGCTCCGCGACCAGTCGCCCGGCCGCCCGGCCGAGCACGGTGACGTTCCTGGCGAGCACCTCGCCGGTGAGCCTCCCCTGACGGCCGATCGCGACCTCATGGTCCGGAACGAACACTTTCCCGTCCAGCCAGCCTTCGACGATCAGGTGCTCCGCCGCCCTGACCTCGCCGGTCACGGCGAAACCTTGCGCGAGCGACGAAACCCCTTCCGGAAGATCCAACTCCGGGAGGGAGCGCCGGCCGGTACCGTCGTCGGCGCCGCTCACCGGACGCATGGGATCGTGGAGCGGGAGACGGGGGTCGAACCCGCGACCTTCAGCTTGGGAAGCTGACACTCTACCACTGAGTTACTCCCGCTCGGGGGTGGCATTCCTCATTCTAGCACCGGCGCCGCGCCGGCGGCAGCCGCGCCGGCGCCGGGCCGTCAATCGTCGCCTGCGGCTCCGCCTGCCGCCCGACAGCCCTCTCGCCAGGAGTCTGCGCCGTCCTACGGCGCAGACTCCTGGCGTCGGATGAGCGAGAGCACTTCGTCGCGCCGCCGTTCCATCTCGGCTTGGCTGGTCGCCTCCAGGTTGAGTCGGATGAGCGGCTCCGTATTCGAGGGCCGCACGTTGAAGTGCCACGAGTCGTACTCGACGGAGACGCCGTCGAGGCGGTACACGTGGCCGTCGCGGTAGCGCTCGGCCAGACGGTCGAGCGTGGCCTGCACCGCGTCCATGTCCGACATGCGCGTGTTGATCTCTCCCGAGATGAAGTACGTCTCGCGGAGCGGCGCCAGCAGGTCGCCGAGGGTTCGCCCGTGGACCGACATGAGCTCCAGCAGGAGCAGCGCGGGAATGAAGCCGTTGTCGGCGAAGAAGTTGTCGCGGAAGTAGTAATGTCCGGTGACCTCGCCCCCGAACAGGGCGTCCTCCTGCCGCATCCGCGTCTTGAAGAACGCATGGCCGACGCGGTTCATCAGCGCCGTGCCGCCGTAGGTCGCCACGGTGTCCCTGACCGCGTGGCTGGCGCGCACGTCGTAGATGATCTTCGCGCCGGGCTGCTTGCGCAGGAACGCCTCGGCCAGCAGCGCGGTGACGAAATCGCCGGCCACGAACTCGCCGTCGCCGTCGACGAAGAAGCAGCGATCCGCGTCGCCGTCCCAGGCGATGCCGGCGTCCGCGCCGTCGGTCCTGACGCGCGCGACGAGGTCGCGCCGGTTCTCCTCGAGCAGCGGATTCGCTTCGTGGTGCGGAAACGTGCCGTCCACTTCGAAGCACAGGCGCGCCGTGCGGCACGGCAACCGGTCGAACAGGTGGGGCGCCACCAGTCCGGCGATGCCGCTGCCGGCGTCGAGCACGAGGTCGAACGGACGGACGGCCTCCACGTCGATGAACGAGAACACGTGCTCGACGTACCCGGCCAGGATGTCGGCCGCGGTGCGTCTGCCCGCCGAGCGCGGCGCCGGCGGGATGCCGCCGCCCAGCACCATGTCGCGGATCTCCCCTATGCCCGCGTCGCCGCTGAGGGGCAGGGCCTGCCGCCGCACCAGCTTCATCCCGATGTACTCCTTCGGGTTGTGCGACGCCGTGATCATCGCACCGCCGTCCAGGTCCTCCCGGGCGACGCCGTAATAGAGCATGTCGGTTCCGATCAGGCCGTAGTCGACCACGTCCGCTCCCTGCCGCACTGCGCCGTCGATGAATGCGGCGGCAATCTCGGGAGCGCTGGTCCGCATGTCCCGTCCGACCGCGATGCGGCCGGCGCCGAGATGGGCGACGAAGGCGCGCCCGATCCGTTGCGCCGCGTCGGCGGTGATCTGGGCGTCGTACAGACCGCGTACGTCGTAGGCCTTGAAGATGCTCGGATCGGTCGTCTGGGTCATGATGTCGAAGAGGTCGCTCCGAAACGTGTATGGGGGCTCAGCGTCGAGTCGTCGCCGAGGACGAGACCCGCGCCCAGGCGGGCATGGTCGCCTATGCGGCAGCGATGACCGACGATGGCGCCGTCGAGCGTCGCGCCGGCGCCGATGATCGAGTCGGCCCACACGACGGCGTCACGCACCGTGGCGGCGGCCTCGACCACGCTGCGGCGGCCGAGGACGACATGCGGGCCGACCTCGGCTTCGCCATGCACGGCGGCGCCGGGGCCGACGAAGCAGGGCTCCCGCAGGCGTGCGGTGGGGGCCACGGTGGCGCCGCCGGCAACCGTCGTCGCGCCCGGACCGGCCAGCGTCGCGCATCCCGACCGGCACCGTCCGTCGAGGATGTCGCGGTGCGCCTGCAGGTAGGCTGCGGGGGTTCCGATGTCCAGCCAGTAGCCGTGCTCGACGTAGGCCGCGAACGCGTCGCCGCGTTCGACCAGGGAAGGGAAGTACCGGCGTTCTATCGAGTACCTGGTGTCGACCGGAATCCGGTCGAACGTGTCGGGTTCGAGCACGTAGATGCCGGCGTTGATCGTGTTGCACGTGATCTTTCCGGGATCGGGTTTTTCGATGAACCGCGTCACGTTGCCGTCACCGTCCGTCTCGACCAGGCCGTAGCGCGCCGGGTCGTCGACCGGCGCGAGCACGATCGTCGCCCGCGCGCCGCGTGTCCGGTGGTGCTCGACGAGTGCGGCCAGGTCCGTCTCCGCCAGGACGTCGCCGTTGAAGACGATGGTCGTGCCGTCCAGGTACGGCGCGGCGAACTTGACGGCGCCCCCGGTGCCGAGCGGCTGCGGTTCGACCACGTAACGGATCGGCAGCCCCGCGTCTTCACCGCGCCCGACGACCGCTTCGATGCGCTCGGGATGATAGTTGAGGCTCAGGATGACCTCGTCCACTTCCGGCACACGCTTCAGCAGGTCGATCTGGTGGTGGAGAAACGGACGATCGAAGATCGGCACGATCGGCTTCGGCGTGTTGAGCGTCAGCGGCCGGAGGCGCGTGCCGAATCCTCCGGCGAGCAGGAGCGCCTTCATTACCGCCGATCATAGCGTGTCGCCACGCGGCGGCCCCGCGGCGGCCCCGCGGACCCATGCCCGCGCAGCGGCGGCCGGAGTACAATGACGGCCGGGTCCAGCGGTAGACATCCCCATGAACCTGCCGAACACGCTTACGTTGGCCCGCATCTTCCTCGTTCCGTTGCTCGTCGTGGTGTTGTTGACGCGCTTCGAGGCGGAGCTCGTCTTCGGCGTGCCCAGGGAGTTCCTGGGCGCGGCCATCTTCGGCACCGCCGCGTTCACGGACTGGCTGGACGGCTACCTCGCCCGGCGCCGGCGGCAGGTGACGCAGCTCGGTCAGCTCATGGACCCGCTGGCGGACAAGCTGCTGATTACGGCCGCGCTCGTCTCGCTGGTGCAGATGGGGATGGCTTCCGCCTGGATGGTCGCCGTCATACTCGGCCGGGAGCTCGCCATCACGGTGCTTCGCAGCCTGACCTATGCGCGCGGGGTGACGATCCCGGCGTCGTCCCTCGGGAAGGTCAAGATGGTGACGCAGGTCGTGGCGATCCTGCTGCTGATTCTCGGCAATCAGCTTTGGCTCTTCTGGGCGCTCGGCCAGGTGGCGCTCTGGCTCGTGCTGGTGGCGTCGCTCTGGTCGGCGCTGGACTACTACCGGCGGTTCGGCGGGGTGCTGGCCCATTCGAAGGTCGCTCCCTTCGAGCCCGCCAACCGCCGGGACGACGCCATCGGGAAGAAACGCGCCAGCGCCGGTTGACGGCCTCGATCAGGGCCGGTTCAGATCCATCGCGACTTTCAACTCCGCGATGCGCAGGTTCGCGTCCTCGAGATACTCGGTGGCCGGGAACTCGGAAACGAGACGCTCGAACAGCGGGAGCGCCTCCGGGCCGCGATCGGTCGTCGCCAGCGCGTCGGCCAGGTGGAAGTAGACGGCATCGCGGCGGGTGTATCCGGGATCCTCGTCGAGGATCTCGCGGAAGCGGTCGATGGCCCCCGGGTAGTACCGGAGCCGGTAGTAGAAGCGTCCGACCAGGAAGTTCGAATCGCTGAGGCGGTCGCGGGCCTCGCGGAGGTGCGCTCGCGCCTCCGCGAGAAGCTGCGGGTCGGCGAACTCGGCGTACAGCTCGACGAAGGTTTCGAACTCGGCGACGGCGGAGCGGGTCTCGGCCTGGTCCCGTTCGGGGCGGCGCATCTGGTTGAAGTAGACCATGCCCACCTTGAACTGGGCTTCCGGGGCCAGTTCGTGCGTCGGCGGGTACAGGCGGAGGAACTCCCGCAGCTCGTTCAGGGCAGAGAGATAGGCGACGTCGGTGCCCTCGCCTTCGTACGACTCGACCACGCCGAGGCGCGCCTGGGCGCGCAGCGGACTCTGCGGATAGTTGTCGCGGATCTGCACGAAGTACTCGCGCGCGGTGGACCAGGCCTCCTCGGTCAGCGCCCGGGTGCCGCGTTCGAACAGGATCTCGTCGGCGTCCGCCTCGGTCAGGGCGGGAATCTCCGCCTCGCGGCCCCCGCAGGCGGTGGCCGTCGCCAGCCCGGCGACGAGGACGATCAGGCCGGCCGGCAGCTCGAGGCCGACCCGGCTCAGGAAGTGACGGCAAGGGACGTGGCGAGCCATTGGTACTCCGCGTGAATGCCCTCCTCGAGGGTCACCCTGGGTACGAATTCGAGATCGGCGCGGGCGCGGGCCGTGTCGGCGAAGGTATCTCGCATGTCGCCCTTCTGCGGCGCGTTGGGCCGCACGTCGGGGTTGCGCCCGGCGCACCGCGCCAGGACGTCGATCACCTGGTTCATCGAGACGCGCGAGCCGCCGCCGACGTTGTAGATCGCTCCTGCTGCGCCCCGTTCGCCGGCTGCGACGGTGGCGGCGACGGCGTCCTCCACGAACGTGAAGTCGCGCGTCTGTTCGCCGTCGCCGTAGAGGTCGATCGGCCGCTCCGCCAGCAGGGCGCTCAGAAACCGGTGGAACGCCATGTCCGGCCGCTGGCGGGGACCGTACACCGTAAAGTAGCGTAACGCGACTGCCGGCACGCCGCAATTCTCATGGTAGAGCATGCACAGGTGCTCGGCCGCGAGCTTCGTCACGCCGTAGGGCGAGAGGGGGCGGGGAAGTGCGTCCTCGCGCATCGGCAGGGCGACGTGATCCCCGTACACCGACGAGCTCGAGGCATGGACGAACCGTTCGATGGGGCGGTCGCGGCAGGCCTCCAGCAGCACCTGTGTGGCGTCGACGTTGGCCGCGGTATATACGGAGAAGTTGCTTCCCCAACTGGTGCGCACGCCGGCCTGCGCCGCGAGATGGAACACGTGCGTCACGCCGTCCAGCAGCGTGCGCCACGGAGCCTCCTGCACGCTCGACTCGACGAAGCGGAATCGCGCCCGCGCGCGGGGCGACGACAGGTTGGCGTCCTTCACCGCGCGCGGGTAGTAGTCCGTGAAGCAGTCGACGCCGATCACCTCGTGGCCGTGCTCGAGGAGGCGGTCGGACAGGTGCGAGCCGACGAAGCCGGCGGCGCCGGTGACCAGCGCTCTCATGTCAGCATCGCCTGCAGGTCGGCAGGGACCCGGCGCAGCCTGCCGGACGGATCCGTCGCCGCGTGGACGGTGTGTCCGACCGCGAGCAGGGTCCGGTCGACACCCCGGCGGACCTCGTAATGAAACGCCACCCGCGCCCGGGAGCGCAGCGAACCGGTCGTGAGGACGTCGAGGTCGTCGTCGTAGCGCGCCGGGGCGCGATAGTCGCAGTGCGCTTCGACGACCGGCAGCAACACCCCCTGGGCCTCCAGGTCGCGATACCGGCCTCCGAGGGAGCGCAACAGCTCGCAACGCGCCACCTCGAACCAGACGAAGTAGTTCGCGTAGTAGGCCACGCCCATCTTGTCGGTTTCCGCGTAACGCACACGAATTCGACAGGAGCAGGTCGCCACGGACTGCCAGGCTGGGCGGCTAGGCGCTCTCGGCCGCCGTCATGCCCGCGAGCGCCCGGTCGCGGAGCCGCCGTGCGGCCGCGGCCGGATCGGCCGTCCCGAAAATGGACGACGCGGCGACCAGGATCTCCGCGCCGGCCTCGACGAGCTGCGCGGCGTTCGCCGGACCGACGCCGCCGTCGACCTCGACGGGAGCGCGGTTTCCCGCCCGATCGAGCAGTTCGCGGACCTGCCGCACCTTCGACCCGCTGTGCGGGATGAAGGGCTGGCCGGCGGCGCCCGGGTTGACCGACATCACGACGACGTAGTCGACCGTGTCGGCCACCGCTTCCAGCATCGCGGCCGGCGTGCCGGGGTTGACGGCGACCCCCGCCGCCGCCCCCAGGGCGCGGATGGTCGAGAGCGTGCGGTGCAGATGCGGGGCCGCCTCCGCGTGCACGGACACCATCGCCGCCCCGGCCGCGACGAATGCCTCTACGTGCCGTTCCGGCTCGATCACCATCAGGTGCACGTCGAGCGGCACGGTCGCGATGCGCTCGAGCGCTTCCACGACGGGCAGGCCGAGCGTGATGTTCGGTACGAACCGCCCGTCCATGACGTCGACGTGCAGCAGATCGGCGCCGCCCCGCTCGACGGTGCGCACGGCGTCCCCGAGCGAAGCGAAGTCTGCCGCCAGAACGGAAGGGGCGATCCGGATGTTCGCGGCCGCCGTCACCGGCTCACCTCGAGCGAGATCGTCTCGCTCTGGGCTATCTGCAGTCCGGGCTCGGGCGCCTGTCGAATCACGACGCCGGCCGCGACGCCGGGGTACGGGTGGTCGCCGACGACCGTTACCCGAAAGCCGCGCGCGCGCAGGATTTCCGCGGCGCCGTCCGCGGCCACGCCGATGAGGTTGGGCATCACGTACGTGCGGCCGCGCTCACCGCGGTTGACCAGCAGCGAGACGGCTTCGCCGTTGCCGGCGGGCGGCGGCTCCTGCGCCACGACCGCGTCGGTCGGATAGCGGTTCGAGCGGATTGCGGAGATGCCTTCCAGCAGGAAGACGTTGTCGCGCAGCCGTTGCAGCGCCCCCGTCTCGGATTCGCCGACGAGCGCCGGCACCTCGCCGCGGTTCGGACCCGAGCTCAGCCAGAGCTTGACGCTGCGCCGGCGTCGCGTGGTGATGCCGGGGAGCGGGTCCTGCTCGGCCACCAGACCCGCCTCGATCGCCGGGTGGATCCGGCGCAGGGATTCGATGCGCGTGTGGAGCCCGACGCCGGCGAGTCGGCGGGCGGCCTCCTGCGGACTCATGCCCCGCAGGTCCGGCGTCGAGACTTCACGTGTCTTCAGCGCGACCTGCATGCCGGCGAACACGGAAAGGCCGAAAATGCCGCCGAGCGCGCCGGCGAGAACCGCGAGCTTGCCGACCGTCAGGAGTCGTGCCCGGAACCGCATCCGACCTTCCAGTGTAGAGGAGGTTTCGACGTCCGCACAAGGTCAGCCGCCCCGGCGCACGAGCACGGCGCCGAAGAACGCTTCGACGCCGTCGCGAAACGGCAGCGTGCGCAGGTAGCCGTGGCCGTCGACCACCCGGGCGATGCCGGGGTCGTCCGGCGCGATCAGGTCGTATTCGGGGTGGCCGTCGCGGAACCGGGTGACGACCTCCTCGTTTTCCTCCGGCTCGCTCGAACAGGTGGCGTAGACGAGGCGCCCGCCCGGCCGCACGGTCTCCGCCGCCCGGCGGAGCATCTCGAACTGCGTCGCGGCGAACGCCGGCAGGTCGTCGGGCGTGCGCCGCCAGCGGACGTCGGGGTCGCGCCGGAGAACGCCGAGGCCCGAGCAGGGGGCGTCGACCAGGACGCGGTCGAAGGCCGCGCCGAACGGGAGCGGGGCCGTGGCGTCGAGGCGCACGATCGCCGCGCGCCGCGGTTGCGCGCGGGCGAGGAAGCGGGCGAGGAGGGCCACCCGCCGGGGCCTGAGATCGGAGGCGACGACGAAGCCGCCGGGGGCCGCGCATCCCGCGAGGCCGACCGTCTTGCCGCCGGGCGCCGCGCACAGGTCGAGGACGCGGCTGCCTGCCGCGGGCCGGGCGAGCTCCACCACGAGCTGTGACGCCTCCTCCTGCACCACGAAGCGTCCCTCGGCGGCGGCCGGCGTCGACTGCGCGTCGCCCCGTGTCACCACGAGGCCGTGCGGGGCCAGCCGGGTCGGGGTCGTGCGCACGCCCTGCGCGTCGAGGTCGTCCCGCAGCTCCGCCGCGGTGTTCCGCGCGAGGTTCGCGCGCAGCGTGACCGGCGCCGGCGCGTTGTTGAACCGCGCCCACGCCTCGACGGCCGGCAGGCCGTGGCGATCGAGCCAGCGCTCGACCAGCCACCGCGGGTGGGACAGGGTGATGGCCAGGTAGTCGAGCACGGCGCGGCGGCGCGGGCTCCGATCGCCGTCCTGCGGATCGATTTCCGGCGCCGCCGGCAGGATGAGCCGCCGGCGGCCGCCGGCGAGGGTCCGGAGGACGGCGTTCACGAAGCCGGCCGCCCGGCCGACGCCCGCCTCGCGCGCCAGTTCCACGGTGTCGGCGACCGCCGCATGCGCGGGGATCCGGTCCAGGTACAGGAGCTGACAGGCGGCCGCCCGCAACAGGTCCAGCGCCGCGGGCGTGATTGCCGACAGGGGCCGGGACGAAGCCTGCGCGACGAGATGATCGAGCGCGGCCCGCCGGCGCTGGACGCCGATGGCGATCTCGCCGGCGAGCGCGCGGTCGCGCGGGTCCGCCAACCGCCGGCGCGCGCGGTCGAGCGCGGTGGCCAGATCGCTGCGCCCCGTGTGGACGGCGCGGAGCACGTCGTGGGCTGCCCGCCGGGCCGGCGCGGTCACGCGGAGACGGTATCGAACCGCGCGCCCGGCGACCAGCGATGACCGGCGAGAAACGCCCGGGTCGCGACCCGGCGCCGGCCCTCGGGCTGGATCTCGATGATCGCGATGGCGCCGCCGCTTCCGGTGGCGACGAGCAGCCGGTCCCCGGAAGCTTCGGTGACGGTGCCCGGCGGCGGCGGATCCGGTTGCGCCGGCGCGGCGATCGCGGTGCGATGGATGAGGTACCGGGCGCCGCCGAGCACGCCGGAGGCGTGCGGCCAGGGATGGAGACCCCGCACCAGGTTGTGGATCGCCGGCGCGGGCGCGCACCAGTCGATCTCGCCGTCCCGGCGCGACAGCCGGGGCGCGAACGTGGCTGCCGCGTGGTCCTGTGCGTGCTCCGTCGCCGTGCCCGTTTCGAGGGCGTGGACGACCTCCAGCAGCAGATCGGCGCCGAGCCGCGCCAGATCGGCCTCGACGACGTCGCTGGTTTCATCCGGCGCGATCGGCCGCGTACGCCGGGCGAACATCGGGCCCGCGTCCATCTCGCGCACGAGACGGATGATCGTGACGCCGGTCCCGGTCTCGCCGGCGATGATCGCCCGCTGCACCGGTGCGGCGCCGCGGTACTTCGGCAGCAGGGACGGATGGACGTTGATGGTGCCCAGGCGCGGCGCGGCGAGCGCGGCGTCGGGCAGCAGCCTGCCGTACGCCGCGACGACCGCCAAGTCCGGCTCGAGCGCGGACAGCGTCGCGAGAAACGCGCCGTCCCCCGGCCGCGCCGGTTGCAGGACGCGGACGGCGCGCGCCGCCGCGACCTGTTTGACGGGCGACGCGGCCACGCGCCGCCCCCGCCCCCGCGGCCGGTCCGGCTGCGTCACGACGGCGGCCACCCGATGGGGCGAATCCAGCAGCCGGGTCAGCGCCGGCACGGCGAAGTCCGGAGTGCCGTAGAAGACGACGTTCACCACTTGCCGGCGCGGCGCAGCTTGTTGATCTTCCGCAGCATCATCTCGCGTCGGATGCCGCGCAGACGGTCCAGAAACAGGGAGCCGTCCAGGTGGTCCATTTCGTGCTCGAAGGCGCGCGCCAGGATTCCCGTAGCCTCCACGTCGCGCGACGAGCCGTCACGATCCCGGCCGCGGACCACCGCGCGGGACGGGCGCGGCACCGCGGCGTTGAAGCCCGGTACGCTCAGGCAGCCTTCGTCCTCCCGTTGCAGGCCGTCGCGCTCCAGGAACGTCGGGTTGATCATCACGACCAGGGCGCCCGCCTCGTGTCCGGAAGAGGGATCGGCCACGAACAGCCGCAGGGGCACCCCGACCTGCGGCGCCGCGAGGCCGACCCCCGATGCGGCGTACATCGTATCGATCATGTCGTCGATCAACGCGTCGACCTGCGGCGTGAGCTCGTCGACGTCGGTCGCGGGCCGGTGGAGCAGCTTGTCGCCATAGCGCAGAATCGGCCGGATCATCTACGCGATTGTAGTGTGGGAACTGCGATCCGGTGCGGAGGCGCGGATACCGGAGCGTGCGCCTGCCGGGGTTCCGACGGCTGGCGCGTCCTTTGCTTGTGATCGGCCTCGTGGCGGTGAACGGGACATGGCGCGACACGCGCCGCACGGATCGGCTTGCCGGCGGCGTTGCCCGGTTGATAGGGGACAGCGAAGCGATGGGCGTACTGCGCGAAGCCGTCAGGAGAGCCGCCGCCGCGCCGTTCCCCGTCCTGATCGAAGGAGAGAGCGGCACCGGCAAGGAGCTCGTGGCGCGCGCCCTGCACGAAGAGGGGCCGCGTCGCGACGAGACGTTCGCCGCCGTCAACTGCGCTACGTTCACCGACGATCTCATCGAGACGGAGTTGTTCGGCCACGCGAAGGGGGCGTTCACGGGGGCGGTCCAGTCGCGCCGCGGGCTCCTGGAGGAGTCTTCGGGTGGTACCGTTTTTCTCGACGAGGTCGGGGAGCTGTCGCCGCGCGCCCAGGCCAAGCTGCTGCGCACGCTCCAGGACGGCGAGATTCGCAAGGTCGGCGAGAACGTCACCCGTCGCCTCGACCTGCGGGTCGTCGCGGCGACCAACCGCACGCTGGCAGGCGAGGCCGCCGAGGGCCGGTTTCGGCGCGACCTGCTGTACCGCCTCGACGTGGTGCACCTGCACGTGCCGCCCCTGCGCGATCGCGGCGGCGACGTCGCCAGGCTCGCGGTGCACTACTGGGACCGCACCCTGCTGCAGACCCGCGGCCGGGCGCGGCTCGCCCGCGAGACGATGACGGCGCTCGCCGCGCACGAATGGCCCGGCAACGTCCGGGAACTGCAGAACGTGCTGGCCGCGCTCGCCGTCGCCGCGCCGCCGCACGGCGAGGTCGGGCCGGAGCTGCTGCCGGCCGCGATCCGCCGCGCCGCCGAGGAGCGGCGCCCGACGCTGGCCGAGGCCCGCCGCGCCTTCGACCGGGCGTTCGTGCACGATGCGCTGGCGCGCGCCGGGGGCCGGCGGAGCCTGGCGGCGCGCGAACTGGGGGTGTCCCGCCAGGGGCTCGCGAAGCTGGTCACGCGGCTCGGGCTCGTCCCGCCGCAGCCGCGGTGAAACCGGTTACCGCCGGTCCGGCGGCAGCGCGAAGGCGTAGATCGCGTTCGACCGATCGCCGCCGACGGGCACCGCCAGGAACTGCCGGCCTTCCACCGCGTAGGTGATCGGAAACCCCTGCGGTGACCCGGGCAGCCGCACGTGGAAGAGCACATCGCCGGTCGCCGCGTCGTGAACGAACAGGTTGCGGTCCGTGTCGCCGCTGACGACCAGCCCGCCGCCGGTCGTCAGCGCGGCCGCGCCGGGTCGCGTCGCCGTCGAGTGCCGCCACAGGATGCGGCCGCTGTCGATGTCCATGGCGATCAGATGGCCGCGGTGGGGTTCGCTGTCCGGATGCACCGTGCTGCCGCGCGAGAGCCAGCCGGTGTTCGCGTAGTAGCGGGCGCCCGGAATCCGCTCGATCCCGGTGAACACGCCGCTGACGCAGGTCGGGTGAATCGGGATGTAGAGCGCCTGCGTCTCCGGGTGGTAGGCCGACGCCCGCCAGTTGCGGATGCCGCCGAAGTCGGGGCAGAACGCTATCTCGACGCCGGCCTCGGGAATCATCTCGGGCTTGTAGGTCACGGCTCCCGTCCGATGATCGATGTCGAGGACGTCCTGATAGCCGAGGTCGTGGGCCGCGACGAACCGTCCGGTATCGCGTTCGAGCTCCCACAGGATGCCCAGCTTGCCCATCTTGAAGAGCGACCGGCGTCCGCGGTGATCGATGAGCACGCTCTCGAAAACGTCGTCGAGGTCGTGGGTCTCACCGGGGGTGAACTGGTAGTACCACGACAACTCGCCGGTGTCCGCGTCGAGGGCCAGCACGCTGTTGCTGTACAGTGCGTCGCCGTCCGTCCCGCGGGTGACGCTGGCCCAGGGCTTGGCCTGCGAGGTCGACCAGAAGGTCAGGTTGGTTCCGGGATCGTAGCTGCCCGGAATCCACGAGTCGGCCCCGGCGCGGTACAGCAGCGGCAAGTCGCCCCAGGAGTCGCCGCCCGGGTCGCCGGGGCGCGCGATGGTGGAGGTCCGCCACAGTTCCTCGCCGGTCTCCGCGTCGTGGGCGGAGATGAAGCAGACGTCCTCCTTGTAGCGCTCGCAGCCGGTCATGCCGGCCACGACCTTGCCGTTGGCGACGATCGGCCCGCTCGTGTAGCGGTAGCCGAGCGCGTTGTCGGCGACCTCGTGGTCCCACGCCACGGCGCCGGTGCGGGCGTCGAGCGCGACGATGTGGGCGTCCGCCGTGTTCAGGTACACCTTGTCGCCGTAGATCGCGATCGAACGGCTGCGCGGGGCGAGCACCGACTCGACCAGGTCGTCGAGGTCCCGCCCGTACTCCCAGAGGCGATCCCCGGTCACTGCGTCGAGCGCCTGGACCACGTTGCCGGGGTTGGCGAGATACATCACGCCGTCGTGGACCAGCGGGGTGGGCTGGTTGGCGCCCGTGGCCATCTGCCGGCCCCAGACGAGCTGCAGGCGGTGGACGTTCTCCCGGTCGATCCGATCCAGCGGGCTGTAGCCCCAGCCGTCCAGGGTCCGCCGCCAGTTCAGCCAGTCGGCCGGGTTCGGGTTCTGGAGCATGGCGTCCGTGACCGGCGCCACGTCGCGCTCCTGGGCGGCGACGCCGGCGCCCGCCGCGGTCACGATCAGAACGACACCCGCCAGACGTCGACGCCAGGACGCGCGCAGCATGATGAACTCCCTTCGCGGTGCCGAGATGGACCGATTGATTATGATTCGAAACCGGCTCGTCGCTCGCGGATTCTCACCATGCGCGCCGTCGTCGTCAGATGTGGAGGAATGGAGTGGGCAAGCAGGTCTCGCGTCGTCGGTTCGTGGCCGCCGCCTCGGCGTCGGCCGCCTCGGTGATGATCGTGCCGCGTCACGTGCTGGGCGGGCCCGGGGTGCAGGCGCCGAGCGACAAGCTCAACATTGCGGGAATCGGCGTGGGCGGCCGCGGGCGCGCCGACGTCCGCGGCTGCGCCAGCGAGAACGTCGCGGCCCTGTGCGATGCCGACCTGGGGTTCGCAGCGCGCACGTTCCGCGAGTTCCCGGACGCCCGGGTCTACCAGGACTACCGGCGGATGCTCGACCGCGAACCCGACCTCGACGCAGTGGTCGTCGCGACGCCGGACCACACGCATGCCGTCATCGCGATGGAGGCGATGCGGCGGGGCAAGCACGTCTACTGCGAGAAGCCGCTGACGCGCACCGTGGCGGAGGCGCGCGTGCTGGCCACGGCAGCTCGCGAGCGCGGCGTCGCGACCCAGATGGGAAACCAGGGACACGCGGGGGAGGGGACCCGGCAGATCCGCGAGTGGCTCGAAGCGGGCGTCATCGGGACGGTGCGCGAGGTGCACTACTGGACCAACCGGCCCATCTGGCCGCAGGCGATCGAGCGGCCGACCGAGGCGCACCACGCGCCGCCCGGCCTGGATTGGGATTTCTTCCTGGGGCCGGCTCCATATCGGCCGTACCACCCGGCGTATCACCCCTTCCGCTGGCGCGGCTGGTGGGACTACGGCACCGGCGCCCTGGGGGACATCGCCTGCCATGCCATGGACGCGGCGTTCTGGGCGCTCGAGCTCGGCCAGCCGACCCGCATCGAGGCCGAGACCACGCTGCTCTTCGCCGAGACCGCGCCCGCCGTCTCGCGCATCGTCTACGAGTTCCCGGCGCGGGGCGACCGGTCCCCGATCCGCTTCGTCTGGCGCGACGGCAGCCTCGCCCCGCCGCGCCCGCCCCAGCTCGCCGACGGAGAGCAGTTGCCCGGCGGGAGCAGCGGCCAGCTCTTCGTTGGTGACGACGGCGTGCTCGGCGCGGACATGTACGGCCGCGAGCCGCGCGTGTTTCCCACCGCGCGGCACGAGGATCTGATGGCCGGCCCGCCGCCGGAGAAGTACCCGCGGTCGCCGGGCGTCTACCGCGAGTGGATCGACGCCTGCAAGGGGCACGGGGCCGCCGGATCCAGCTTCGACGAGCATGCCGGTCCGCTCACCGAGGTCGTGCTGCTCGGCAACCTGGCCGTCCGCAGCGGCGCCGCCATCGAGTGGGACGCCGAGCGGATGCGCGTCAAGAACGTGCCCGAAGCCAATGCGTTCCTCGACGAGGAATACCGGGCAGGCTGGAGTCTCTGAGACCGACGACGTCGAGAGCCGCTGCAACTGGCCGGGACGGCGCCGGCTCGGCCGTCAATCCGCTGGCGGTGTTCCGGCGTCCGTCTCGTCGCCCACGGCGTCGCAGGCGGCCAGATCCCAGCCGTGGAACACCACGGCCAGGCCGACGTGCCGCACCGCCGGCCGTTGAAGGCGGAGGCGCACGTCGGCCAGGTAGCTGCGCAACTGCGTCCGGGCTTCCTGCAGCCGTGACGCCACCACCGCTTCGCCGCGCTTCAGGTACTTGATCTCGATCACGTAGCCGTAACGGACGTCCGGGTAGCGGGCCAGGAACGGCTCCAGGTGCAGGTCGGCGTAGCCCTTGTTCAGCTCACGTTCCGAGTGAATCAGGAAGTGGCCGACCAGGCTGAAGTGCGCGGCCAGGAAGGCCTGCACCACCTTCTCGCCGTCCAGGTAGTCGCGGATGCCGGTCTGCGCGGCGACGGCCTCGGCCAGGAACTCGATCGCCGGCCGCCATGCGCCGCGGCAGGCCATGTCGACCACCAGACCGGAGAACCGGTAGTGGCTGACCGAGAAGATCCCCACGTCGCGGTAGCCGCTGAGCAGGTAGCCGTACAGCAGTCGCCGCGCCGTCTGGTTCGGGATGCCGAGCCGGGTTCTGCCGTTGGCGGGACCGCGGATGCTCAGCAGGCCGAAGTAGTACAGCAGCGACAGGAAGTTCTCCGGCTCTTCGAGTTCCTCCAGCGGGAAGCTGAGATTGATGTCGGCGTCGGCGCCCCCCTCGCCGGCGATGTTCCGCAGCAGGTCGAAGTTGCCGTTCAGCCGGGCGCCGGCGTCCCGGTTGGCCACCAGCAGGTGCCGCAGCTTGCCGTAGTCGATGCGCACGTTGACGTCGATCAGGTCGTCAGGTATCGGCTCGTTCGGCACCGAGTGCTTCAGGTAGTAGAGCACCATGTCGGTGTTGTAGAGGTCGCCCTGTGCGCCCCTGGCGAACCGGTAGCCGTCGTACCACTCGCGCATCACCGCCAGGGCCGCGTCCACGTCCTGGTCGAAGGCGCCGCGCTCGCGATACAGCTCCAGCAGAGCGCGCACCTCCGCCTCGGTGAAGCCGAGCAGGTCGTTGAACTTCGGGCTGAGGCTGACGTTCGTGCCGATGTTGAAGCCGCTCGTCACGTCGTCCATCGTGATGGGCGAAACGCCCGTGATGAACAGCCGCTCCAGGCCGCCCCCGCTCTCTCCGGCGCCCGCCTTCAGCGTGGCGAAGAAGTTGCGGTAGAAACCTCCGCCGTGCGTGAACGACTCGTACGCCTCCCGGCCGTGGTGCGCCAGCACCGTGTTCGCGAAGTTGTCGTACTCGTCGATCAGCCCGTACAGCGGGATGCCGTGGTCGCCGGCGTACTTGAACAGCTCGCGGAGCTTGCCGTCCACGGAGGGGTGCGCCAGGATGCGGCGGATGGCCGCGTCGGGGAACAGGTCCGCGTTCCGCTCCAGTGCGGAGCGGATCTCGATGAGGCAGTAGGTCTCGAAGCGCTCCCGCAACGTCTCCGGCGTGTCGTCGAAGGCGGAGAAGTTGAAGCGCAGGATGACGTAGCGCGAGCGGTCTTCCGTGGGTCGCCGGCCGACGTCCGTGCCGTCGAAGACGGCGTGCCACTCGTCGGCCCGGGTGCGGTCGTAGTAGTTCTCGAGCACCGACACCCAGAGGCTCTTGCCGAAGCGCCGGGGGCGGATCAGGAAGGCGTAGCTCTCCTCCTCCAGCCGGCGGAGGAACCGGGTCTTGTCGACGTACAGCCAGCCCCTCAGGCGGATGCGCCTGATGTCGGCTTCGCCGTAGGGGATGCGGGGATAGGCGGCGGGCATCTGCGCAGTCTCGTTTCGGCGTGGGCGGCGCCGCCGAGTCACTCGATCATGTCACATGTGGTCCTGCGCCCGGACGCTGGTGATCACCCGGTACCTCGGAAAGCGCCCGTCCAGCGTCGTCAGGGCGGCATCGGCGGCATCGGTGTGGTCGGCCGCCTCCATCTGCATCTGCGGTGTGAACAGCGCCAGCGGGTCGTGCGTGGCCGACAGCGCCTGGGCCACGGCGTCAGCCTGGTCGCCACGTAGTGCATCAGCCGGCCAGGATGTGGCGCGGCGAACGCCCGGTAACCAACCCCGTCGAGGATGCGCCGCCCGTTGACGCCGAAGATGTCTGTCGAATCGACTCTCATCACCCATCGACCACCCGCGGCTCCAGTCTGCGTGCGGGCAGACCGAGGACGCTGGCGAGGTGCTTCGTGAAATCCGCGAGTCGCCGTCGCAGGAGGTGTACCTCCTGCGTGCTGTCGCGGAGCGGGCGTGCGGTCAACACCACGTCCGCATGGAATCTCAACTCGCCCTTGACGGGTGGGCAGGTCATGCGCCACGCGCCGGGCAGGTGTCGTTCGAGAAGTGCATCGAATCTCCGTCCAACCCGGTTGCCGGGGTCAAGGTTCAGCGCGAACAACAGAACCGCCGCGCGTCTGGCTGCCTTCGCCATATGGGGCACCACCGTCGGTGCCTTGCGGGGCAGAAACTCGTGGAACGGGTCGAGCAACACAAGGTCATCGTCTTTCAGGACGTGGACGATCTCACCGAAGGCGGCGTAGGCATCGTAGTGATCGGCACCGGTACCGCATCGCGGGAACTCCTCGTCGACCATCGAGAGTCCCGCCGCCCGAAGTTGCTCTCGACGTTCGGAAACGCGATCGCCAGTCAGCACCTGAACGGTACCATGGCCCACGTTCGCAGCGGCGTTGCGGGCCACGATGCCGCTGCCGTAGTAGCGACCCCCGTCCATGCCGATCTGCGCCGCCCGCAATGCGCCGTCCGGCAATGTTCGGACGCGCCGGGCGAACCCCTCGACGGCAGGCCCTTCCGGTTCTCCCCCGAACAGATCGAAGAAGCGGAACGACTTGCCCAGCTCACACTGCCAGCGAACGAACTCCGCCAGCACGCCGTGCTTCAGCAGGTCGCCGGCGTTCCCCATGTCGTACGGCAGCGTCATGTCGGTGGCTATCCGGCCAGATGGACCACCGCCAGTAGATTCCTCGCACGCGACGCGGCGACATAGCGATGTTTTTCGGTGACGCGGCTGCCTGGGAGATCCAACAGAATCACGACATCGCGTTCGAGACCCTTGAATCGATACAGCGTTTCGAACACCACTCGACGCGCCGGCGATGAAGCGCTCGATCGCCGCTCTCGGTCTTCGAGGTTCACCAACTCGAAGCGGCCGGCCCTGTGGTCGCGGGCGAAGGGGGAGTTCTTGAGCGTGCGGGTGGAAACGATAGCGATCTCGTCGGGGGCGATGTCTTCATGAAGCACGAGTTGATCGAGCCGAGCCGCAACCTTCCGAACCACCTCTGCGTCGCTGGCGCAGGTGATTCTTTTCGACCGGCCTACCCTGGGGCGCATCCGCCTTGACGTGCGGTTCGGTCCCGATCAGGCCGGCCGCGTACTCGGCGATGCGTGTCGTGTTGCGGCAGTTGTGGGTCAGCTTGTGTTCGATGACCTTCAGTGCTCCCGGGGGGCTGGAACCGTTCGTAGACGCGCCGCTCCGAGTCCGGAGTCTCCGGAGCCGGACTTGAAGGAATCATGCGTGGCATTCAACCGCCAGATCGATGAAGCCGGAGCCAAGTGCCGGGTATCAATGGTCGCGAACACTATATCACGCATGTCGTGCAGCAGGCCGTCGAACGCGGCGACCATAGTCACGCCGGACCAGTTCAAGGCGGCCTCGCCGAATTGCGCTCCGAGATGGTGAGCGTCGACAAGCGGCTCTCGACGCAGATCGCCGACGCGCGGGCCGACATCGCCCGCTCCGAGACGCGGCTGATCCGGTGGATCGTCGGGGTCGTGCTTACCGCCGCCGGTATCGTCGCCGGCACCAGCCGTGGCGCTCGGCATCGCCATCCTGCGCGCACTGGCCGCCTTCGCTGGCGGATCTCGGTAACCGACCGTCTCCTGTGCGGGGGACCGAACGTGGCGTGCGCGCACGGTCTTCCGGGATGCCGTCATTGTTCTCTCCGGGTGCGCCGCCCTCGGAACTGGTCGTTCGTCGCCGCCGGGACGTCGCGGATCTTCTCCTGCACGGTGCCCGGAATGCCCAGCCGCGGGTTGGCGCCGAGCCGCTCCAGCAGCGCCGCGCTTTCCGGCCAGCTCTGGAACTGGAAGGACTGCTTGGTGCCCTCGGCGATGCGGTACGGCGTCCGACCGCGGAAGTCGCGCGCGTCGATGTCGGCGCCCTCGGCCACCAGGTACTCGATCACTTCGTTCAGGCCGCGGAAGGCCGCGCCGTGCAGGGCCGTGAAGTCGGCTTCGTTGGTGGCGTCGACGTCGGCCCCCGCTTCCAGCAGGATCCGCACCGCCGCCTCGGCGCTCTCGGACCTGACACCGCGCGGCTCCCGCGGCGTGTAGGTCGCACGGCCGAGACCCGCCGCCACCATGAACGGGGTCGTGCCGTCGTCGGTGGTCAGGTGCTGGTCGGCGCCCGCGGCCAGCAGGGTCCGGATGATCTCGAGTGCGCCGCCGCCGCCGTTGGCCGCGTACGCCGCCACCCAGAGCGGGGTGGCGCCCCGCAGATCTCCGGTGCCGCAGGAGAAGCCTTCGAACGCGCCCTTGGTCGGGTGGCCGATGTAGCTCATGAACATGGCCGACGTGGTGATGCGCACGTTCGGGTCGGCCCCGCGTTCGAGCAGCTTCCGCACCAGGGCGAGCCGCCGGTTCGGGGTGAGGTTCCGCCCGCGGAACCGTCCGCCGTGCCCGTGCTGCCGCGACCAGTCGCCGAGCCACGTGCCGACGTCGCCGGCGGCCACGTGCAGCGCGTGGATGCCGCCCATCGCGCCGTTCGGGTCGGCGCCCCGCCGGAGCAGGAAGCGCGCGAACTCGTCCCGCCCGTTCGCGATGGCGTAAGGCAGGGCATGCGTGCCGTCCGCGCCGGTGTCGTCGACGTCGACGCCCGCGGCGATCAGGCTTTCCGCCAGCCGTATGTCGCCGTTTCCGGCGGCGAACAGGAGCGGCGTGAAGCCGTCCGCGGTAGACGTTCCGGGGTCGGCGCCGCCGTTGAGCAGCGCGTGCACGACGCCGTCATGGGAGCCTGCCACCGCCCACATCAGCGCGGTGCCGCTCGTCGCGGTGGTGCGTGCGTTCACCTCCGCGCCATGCGCCAGCAGCGCGTTGACCACCGGCAGACTGCCGGTGTGCGCGGCCACCATCAGCGGGGTCAGCCCGCTGGCCCGCGCGGCGTCGGCGTCCGCGCCCGCCGCCAGCAGCTTCTCGACCATCGCGAGGCTCGCGTTCTCCGCGGCCCGGTCGAGCGGCGCAACGCCGTGATCGTCGGCCGCGTTGACGTCGGCGCCCGCGTCCAGCAGCAGGTCCGCCATGTCGAGGTCGTTCCAGTGCGCCGCCCAGAGCAGCGCCGTCGAGCCGTCCGCCCACGGCGTGTTGACGTCGGCGCCCGCGTCGATCGACGCGCGGACCGCGCGCGTGTCCTGTCCGGCCGCGGCCTCCACCACGCGCGGATCCTGCGCGGCGGAGAGGGGAGCCGCCGAAGCGACCGCCGCCGCGAAGACCAACGAACCCGCCGACCGGTACATGCTGGCGCTCATTGTCCTGTCTCCTGGCCCGTAGATCCTCGCCTGCGGCTCCGCTTGTTGCCGCCCAACCGACCCTCGCCAGGAGTCTGCACCGTTCTACGGCGCAGATCCCCGGCCCGTCAATCATCGCCTGCGGTTCCGCCTGCCGTCCAACCGATGACGGCGGCGATGATGCAACCCACTACCAAGTATCGCCGGCGTCGCCGGAATAGAGCAGCAGGGTCCCCGTCATCGCCGTGCAGAGAATCGTCTGGAGGAACGATTCAAGCATCCCTGGCGTTCCGCGTGTCGGCTGCGACGACGATCGGGACCGTATGGCCCACTATACGCAGGCGGCCGGGAGCCGTCCATCCGATTCACCCGCTGGCGGGATGCGCGGGTCGGCGAGGCCGCCGGTGATATACTGCGTTCCCGGACTCTGCACAACGGGCTTTCGGATCGCGGACCACGAGGCGGACGATCATGTTCATGCCGAAGTTGTCGGGCGCCGTGGGACTCGTTGGGATCGTGACCGCCGCGGCCGTGTTCCCGGGCGCTGCCGTGCAGCTCGACGCGGCACGCGCGCCGGCGGAACGACGAGCGGCGCCTCCTCCGGAGCCTCTCTCTCGCGCGATCTTCGACCGCTACTGCATCACCTGTCACAACGGGCGGCTGCGGACGGCCGGCCTCATGCTCGACCGGCTGGACGTCGGGGACGTCGCCGGCAACGCGGAAGTGCTCGAGAAGGTGGTGCGCAAGCTGCGGGCCGGGCAGATGCCGCCGGAAGGTCGGCCGCGCCCGGAGCCGGAGGCCGTCGACGCCTTCGCGACGGCGCTCGAGACTGCGCTCGACCAGATGGCCGCCGCCGATCCCAACCCGGGACAGGTGGTCGCACGCCGGCTGAACCGCGTGGAGTACGTCAACGCCATCGAGGACCTCCTGGGGCTGGAGATCGACGGCGAGGCGCTGCTGCCGAGCGACATGGCCGGCTTCGGTTTCGACAACAACGCCGAGGTGCTGTCGATCACGCCGGCGCTGATGGCCCGCTACATCGCGGCCGCCACCAAGATCAGCCGCGCCGCCGTCGGCAGCCCCGACAACCGCCCGGTCATGCAGGTGTATCGCACCGGGTTCGAGCGCCGCGACGTCCGGCTCGACGAGCGGATGCCGTTCGCCACCCACGGCGGCCTCGCCGTGCGCCACCACTTCCCGCTCGACGGCGAGTACGTCTTCACGATCCGGATGAAGCGCAACGGCACGAGCCAGGTCATCGAAGGGATCGGCGAGCGCGCGCACCGGATCGAAGTGCGCGTGGACCGTGCGCTCGTCAAGCGGTACGAGGTCGGCGGCAAGTACCCCGGACCCGACCCCGGCTCGCTGATCGCGCCGCGCGAGGACGACGTCGCGGGACAGCGGCTGCACGAGTACCGGATGACGGCGGACGACGAGATGCGCTTCCGCCTGCCCCTCGCGGCCGGCACGCGGCTGGTGACGGTCGCGTTCACCGACGCCGCCCCGACCCCGGCCGCGGTGACCGATCTGCCCGCCATCGGCATGCTCTACGTCGCCGGTCCGTTCGACGGCGCCGTCCCGGCGGAGACGGCCAGCCGGCGGCGGATCTTCGTCTGCCGTCCCGATGGCGCGGCGCCGGCCGCCGAGGAGACCTGCGCGCGGGAGATCCTCGGCTCGCTGGCCCGGCGCGCGTATCGCCGGCCGGTCACCGGGGCGGAGGTCGAGGCGCTGCTGGAGGCGTACCGCGAGGGCCGCGCCGAGCGCGACTTCGAGGCGGGCATCGAGCGCGGGCTGGAGACGCTGCTCGCGATGCCGCAGTTCCTGCTGCGGGTCGAGGCCCGGCCGGTAGACGCGCGGCCCGGCGAGGTCCATGCGCTGAGCGACCTGGAGCTGGCGTCGCGGCTCGCGTTCTTCCTCTGGCGCAGCCAGCCCGACGACGAGCTGATCGATCTGGCTGCCGGCGGCCGGTTGAGCGATCCGGCCGTGCTGTCGGCGCAGGTGCGGCGGATGCTGGCCGATCGCCGCGCCACCCGCTTCATGAACGACTTCGTCGGCCAGTGGCTGCAGATGCGCGACATCCGGTCGCACGAGCCCGACGGCCGGCTGTTCGCCGCGTTCGACGACACCCTGCGGGCGGCCATGGTGCGCGAGACGGAGCTCTTCTTCGAGAGCCAGATGCGCGGCGACCGGCCGATCCCGGAGCTGCTCGAGGCGGACTACACGTTCCTGAACGAGCAGCTCGCGCGGCACTACGGCGTGGACGACGTCTACGGCAGTCATTTCCGGCGCGTGCCCTGGAGCGACGACCGGCGGCACGGGTTGCTCGGTCATGCGAGCCTGCTGACCGTCACGTCGTACGCCAACCGGACGTCGGTGGTCCTGCGCGGAAAGTGGGTGCTCGAGGCGCTGCTCGGCGCGCCGCCGCCCCCGGCCCCCGCCAACGTCCCGCCGCTGGAGGAAAGCGACGCGTCCCGGCCGACGTCGCTGCGCGAGCGGATGGAGGCGCACCGGCGGAATCCGGTCTGCGCCAACTGCCATCGCCGGATGGACCCGCTCGGCTTCGCCCTGGAGCACTTCGACGCAATCGGGCGCTGGCGCGACCGCGACGGCGGGGCGGACATCGACGCCACCATCGAGCTGTCGGGCGCCACCGTCGACAGCCCGCGTGCGTTCCGCCAGGCGCTGCTGCGGGAGGGCGACGGCGAGTTCATCAGGACCGTCGCCGAGAAGCTGCTCACGTACGCGCTCGGCCGCGGCGTCATGTACTACGACGCGCCGACCATTCGCCGCATCGTGCGCGTCCTCGAGGGCGACGACTACCGCTGGTCGTCGCTCGTGCAGCAGGTGGTGTCGAGCGATCCGTTCCGGATGCAGCGCATACCCGGCGCCGGCGACGTCTCACCGGCGGCGGCCGCGCAGCAACAGGACAGCGGAGAACGAGGGCGCGCCGGGGTAGATGCCCGGTAGACGCCCCGCGTCAGGAGCGTCGTTGCAGGAGTTGCGCAACCGCCGGGGCGGATGCGCGCGCCGGGAGGGTCGTCACGGAGCCCGCAACGAGGGGAGAGAAGGCATGTTCATCAGCAGGATGCATCTGCCGCGCCGAACGGTGCTGCGCGGGATCGGCGCGGCGGTGGCGCTGCCGCTGCTCGACTGCATGGTCCCGGCGCTGACCGCGACCAGCAGGACCGCCGCCGCGCCGGTGCGGCGGTTCGGGATCTTCTACGTGCCCAACGGCATGTCGATGCCGTACTGGTCGCCGAAGGCGGAAGGGTCGCTGGGCGGAGACGATCTGCCGGCGACGCTGCAATCGGCCGGGGGCTTCGCGGATCGGATCCTGATGTGCGGCGGCCTCAACGACGAGGCGGCGAACCTGGTCAAGGGCGGCGGGGCGCACGCGCGCGCGGCCGGCACCTTCCTGACCTGCGTGCCGTTCCGGCATACCAACGGGGCCGACGTGTACGCCGAGACCACGATGGATCAGATCGCGGCCCGCGAGCTGTCGAAGGAGACGCAGATCACCTCGCTGGAGCTGGGGATCGAGCCGAACTCGATGCTGGGAACGTGCGGCGGCGCATCCTGCGCGTACACCAACACGATCTCCTGGCGCACGCCGACCACGCCGCTGCCGACGGAGAACGATCCGCGCGCCGTGTTCGAGATGCTGTTCGGCACCAGCGGCAGCACGGACCGGGAAACGCGGCTCGCCCGCATGCGGCGGGACCGCAGCATTCTGGACAGCGTCAACGCGGCGTTGAGCGATCTGGAGCTGGTGATCGGCGCGCAGGATCGGAGCAAGCTCGACGAGTATCTCGACGCGCTGCGCGACATCGAGCGCCGCATCCAGATGGCCGAGCAGCAGAGCGCGCGCGAGCTCCCGGTGGTCGACCAGCCGGTCGGCGTGCCGAACGACTACGCCGAGCATGCGAAGCTGATGATGGACCTGCTGGCTCTCGCCTGGCAGACCGACCTGACCCGCATCAGCACGTTCATGCTGGCGCGCGAGATCAGCGGCCGGGCCTATCCGGAGGTCGGCGTGCCCGACTCGCACCACCCGCTGTCGCACCACCAGGACGAACCGGCGAAGCTGGAGCGGCTGCACCGCATCAACGAGTACCACTTCCGCCAGTTCGCCTACCTGGTCGAGAAGCTCGCCGCGCTGCCCGAGGGCGACGGCACGATGCTCGACCACACCCTGCTGCTCTACGGCACCGGCATCAGCGACAGCAACACCCACTTCTACGACGACCTGCCGATCGCGCTGGTGGGAGGGACGAAGGCGGGCATCCAGGGCGGGCGCTACGTACGGTACCCGCAAGGCACGCCGCTGGCGAACCTGTGGGTCACCGTCCTGGAGAAGCTGGGCGTGCCGGTCGAAGCCTTCGGCGACAGCACGGGCCCGCTCGGCCGGTTGACGGATGTCTAGCAGGTCCACCAGGCGTGCCGTCGAGCCGGTTCGGATCGGGTGCTCGCGTTGGAGGAACCTGATCGAGAATCCGGGCAGCAACACGTGACGGGCTGTGGACTGGCAAGGTCCCGTCCGAGGAAGACCGGAGGCAGCCGGCGCGAGGGCGTCGAGGAGTGGAATCGATGTCGAAATCGCAACGGCGGATGGATCGGCGGACGCTTCTGAAGCTGATGGGTGCGTCGGCAACGGCGGCGTCGGCGGTCGGAACCGTGTCCGGCCCGTTCCGGACCCACGCGGCGGGCGGCGGCGGTCCGGCGGGTCTCGCGCAGGAGTCGCTGCCGGCCGGCGTCGAGCCGTTCGAGGTGCGGGTCGGCGACGCGGAGATCGAGGACCTGAGCCGCCGCCTGGAATCGCCGCGCTGGCCGCCGGATTCGCCGGGAGAGCCCTGGTCGTACGGCACGGACCGCGCCTACCTGGAGGAGCTGATCGCCTACTGGCGGGACGAGTACGACTGGCGCGCCCACGAGGCGGCGCTCAACGCGTTCGACCATTACACGACGACGATCGACGGACAGCGCGTCCACTTCGTCCACCAGCGCGGACGCGGTCCGGCCCCGCTGGCCCTGGTGATGACCCACGGCTGGCCCGGGACGATCTGGGAGATGCTCCCGTCGGTGATGGCGCTGAGCGACCCCGCGTCGCACGGCGGCGACCCGGCCGACGCGTTCGACGTCGTGGCGCCGTCGATCCCGGGATTCGGGTTCTCCGGTGAGCCGGCGGAGGGGACCGACGTCGTGCGCACGGCCGAGCTCTGGGTCGGCCTGATGGACCGGCTCGGCTACGAGCGCTTCGGCGCCTACGGCAGCGACTGGGGCGCCGGCATCACACGGGTGCTCGGCGCCAGCTACCCCGACCGGCTGGTCGGCGTCCACACGCCCGGCGCCCCGCCGCGCCAGCAGCGGGAGCCGGAGACCGAGGAGGAGCGGGAGTACCTCGCCCGCGCCAACCTCTGGTCCGTCGACGAGACCGGCTACCAGCGCATCCAGGGCACCAAGCCGCAGACCCTCGCTTTCGGGCTGACCGACTCGCCGGTCGGACTCGCGGCGTGGATCACCGAGAAGCTGCGCTCCTGGAGCGACTGCGACGGCGACGTCGAGTCACGTTTCAGCAAGGACCAGATCCTCACCCTGGTGTCGATCTACTGGCACACCCGCACCATCGGGACCAGCGTCCGCTACTACCACGCGAACGGCCTGGGCAGCTCGCGCCGGCGGCGGCGCGCGGCGGGTCCGGTGCGCGTCCCGCAGGGGTTCGCGGAGTTCGTCGGCATCCCGTTGCGGGCGCATCCGCCCCGGTCGTTCCTCGGCGCGCCGGCGGAGAACGTCACGCACTGGACGGTCTACGACACCGGCGGGCATTTCCCCGCCATCGAGGAGCCGGGGCTGCTGGTCGAGGACCTGCGGACGTTCTTCCGGCCGTTGCGTGCGGCGTAGGCGTTCGAGGATGGCGCCATGACACACGCCACGACCGCCGCGGTTTCCCAGGACGCGCTGAACGCCCTCCTGGGCGACGCCATGCCGCCCCAGGGCGCCTGGAGCGACGAGGACTACCTGTGGCTCACGGACCGCACCCGCCGCCTGATCGAATTCACCGACGGCCGCGTCGAAGTACTGCCGATGCCCACCGCCACGCACCAGATCATCCTCGGCTTCCTGTACGACCTGTTCAAGCGCCGCCTCGAACCACGAGGCGGGATCGTGCTGTTCTCGGGATTGCGGATGCGCGTCCGCGAGGGCAAGTTCCGCGAACCCGACCTCCTGCTGCTCCGCGACCGTGCCGATGCCCGCAACCAGGACCGCTTCTGGCTGGGCGCGGACATGGTGGCGGAGGTCGTCAGCCCGGACGACCCGCCTCGCGACCTCGTCGTCAAACGCGCCGACTACGCCGAGGGGCCATCCCCGAGTACTGGATCGTCGATCCCCGCCACGAGACCGTCACCGTACGGACCCTCGCCGGGAGCGCCTACGTCGAACACGGCGTGTTCTCGCGCGGCGACACGGCGACCTCGCCGCTGCTGGACGGCGTCGCCGTCGACGTGACGGCCATGTTCGACGAGGTGAAGCGGTAGGAGGGAACCTGATGTTCGACACGTACGCCAGCGCCCGGAACCTGACCGCCGCCGACTTCACGCCGGCTCACTGGACGCCATCCGCGAGGCGGCCCAACCGCACGTATTCTCGCCCGGAAGCTTCTGCCCGGCGCGAATCTCTGAACGTCGCCTCGACGTCGTACTCCTCCATGAGTTCATCGGGCGTGCAAATGACCGGCGGCTTGCAGCCAGCCTTGCGGCACGCCCGCTCGTTCCTGGCCGGGCCGGATTCGCCACAGGTTGTACTCCGGCGACCGGCGCGTCGAGCGAGACGGGCGGCGAGAATTCCCGTGGGGGCGAAGGTCAGGGCCGCAGCGCTTGGCCGCCCGCCGGTTGTGGCCTAGAATACGGCCAATCGGACCGTCGCCCGCGAAATCCCGGCGCAGGAGAAGACGCATGCTGAACCTTCGGCGAGTCGGCGTCGGCGTGATCATGGCCGGCGTGTTGGGCGCCGGGAGCCTCGCCGCCCTTGTCGAGGCGCAGGAGTCGCCCGTCGCTCCCGCGGTGGCCGCGGAGACGCCGCACCGCGCCCTCGTGAACCGCTACTGCCTGTCGTGCCACAACGACCGGACCCGGACGGCCGGGCTCGCGCTCGAGACGATCAACCGGCAGGCGCTCGGCGCCAACCGGGAGGCCTGGGAGAAGGTCGCCCGGAAGCTGCGGGCGCGGCAGATGCCGCCGGCGGGCGGCCGGCGCCCCGACGAGGCCGCCTACACCGTCGCGCTCGCGTCGCTGGAGCGCGCGCTCGACGGCCTGGCCGCGGCGCGCCCGAACCCGGGCCGCACCGACACCTTCCGGCGCCTGAACCGCACCGAGTACCACAACGCGATCCGCGACCTGCTGGCGCTGGAGGTGGACGTCACCGACCTGCTGCCGGGCGATTCGTCGAGCTACGGCTTCGACAACGTCACGGTCGGCGATCTCTCTCCGACGCTGCTCGAGCGCTACGTCTCGGCGGCCGAGAAGATCGGCCGCCTCGCGGTCGGCCGCGCCGGGCGCGCGCCGGGCGGGACCACGGTGCGGATCCGTCCGGACCTGACGCAGGAGGAGCACATCGCGGGGCTGCCGGTCGGCACGCGGGGCGGCGCCGTGGTCCACCATACGTTCCCCGTCGACGGCCACTACGAGGTCTCGGTGCGCCTGGCCCGCGACCGTAACGAGCACGTCGAGGGCCTGAGCGAGTCCCACGAGGTCGAGCTGCTGCTCGACGGCGAGCGCGTGGAGCTGTTCACGGTGGAGCGGCCGGCCTACCGGGAGGACCAGGCGCTGATCTATCAGCCGTCCCACGACAACGTCGACGCACACCTGAAGCTCCGCATGCCGGTGACCGCCGGTCCGCACACGTTGGGCGTCACGTTCCCGAAGCGTCCGTCGCTGCTCATCGAGACCGTCCGGCAGCCCTACGAGGCGCACTTCAACTACTACCGGCACCCGCGCATCCAGCCGGCCGTCTACGAGGTGTCGATCACGGGTCCGTACGACGCGGCCGGGCCGGGCAGGACGCCGAGCCGGGAGCGGGTGTTCATCTGCCGGCCGGCCACACCGGACGAGGACGACGCCTGCGCCGCACGCATCCTGCAGAACCTGATGCGGCGCGCGTACCGCCGGCCGGTGACCGAGGCGGATCTGCAGGGGCCGTTCGAGCTCTACCGCGCGGCGCGCGCCGCGGACGGCTTCGAGGCGGGGGTGGAGATGGCCCTGGCCGCAGTGCTGGTCAGCCCCGAGTTCCTCTTCCGTATCGAGCAGGATCCGAACGGCTTCGAGGCGGGCGAGGCCTATCGCCTCGACGACCTGGAGCTGGCGTCGCGGCTGTCGTTCTTCCTGTGGAGCAGCATCCCGGACGACGAGCTGCTCGACCTGGCCGAGCGCCGGATGCTCGGGGACCCGGAGATCCTGGAGCGGCAGGTGCGGCGGATGCTGGCCGACCCCCGTTCGCGCAACCTCGTGACCAACTTCGCGGCGCAGTGGCTGCACCTGCGCAACCTCGACTCGATCGCCCCGGACATGCGCATCTTCCCCGACTTCGACGACAACCTCCGACAGGCCTTCCGGCAGGAGACGGAGATGCTCGTCGACAGCGTCATGCGGGAGGACCGCAGCGTGCTCGACCTGCTGCAGGCGGACTACACGTTCCTCAACGAGCGCCTGGCCAAGCACTACGGCATCCCCTATGTCTACGGCAGCCGGTTCCGCCGCGTCGAGTTCGACGGGGACGAGGACCACGCGCCCCGGGGCGGGCTGCTGCGCCACGGCAGCATCCTGCTGGTCACCTCGTACGCCACGCGCACGTCGCCGGTGATCCGCGGCAAGTGGATCCTCGACAACGTGGTCGGCGTGCCTCCGCCGCCTCCGCCGCCCAACGTGCCGGAGCTGGAGGAAACGGGGGCCGGGACGCGGGCGCTGTCGATGCGCGAGCGGCTCGCCGGACACCGCGCCAACCCCGCGTGCGCGAGCTGCCACCGGCTGATGGATCCGGTCGGGTTCGCGTTCGAGAACTACGACGCGGTGGGACGTTGGCGGGCGGCTGACGGCGGCGCGCCGATCGACGCCTCCGGGACCCTGTTCGACGGCTCGATCTTCGACGGCGTGGGCGAGCTGCAGGAGGCGCTGCTGGCCCGCCCGGAGCTGTTCGTCACCACCCTGGCCGAGAAGCTGCTGACGTTCGCCACGGGGAGGGGGGTCGAGTACTACGATGGACCCGCCGTCCGCCGGATCGTGCGCGAAGCGGAGGCGGACGACTACCGGTTCTCGTCGCTCGTGATGGAAATCGTCGACAGCGCGCCGTTCCAGATGAGGAAAGCATCATGATCATCTCGAAGAAGGCCTTGCCGCGGCGGACGTTCCTGCGGGGCATGGGCGCGACCGTCGCGCTCCCGCTCCTCGACGCGATGGTGCCGTCGATGACGGCCCTGGCCAAGACGGCGGCCGCCCCGGTGCGGCGGCTCGGCTTCGTCTACATCCCGATGGGCTCGCACATCGCGAGCTGGACTCCGCCGGGCGCGGGGGGCGCGCTGACGAAGCTGTCGCCGAGCCTCAGCCCGCTGGCGCCGGTCCAGGAGCAGCTCACCGTCCTGACCAACCTCGAGCTGCGGAACGCCTATCCGGGGACGCACGCCACGTCGAACGCCGCCTTCCTCAGCGCGGCCACCGCGAAGTGGACCGAGAGCAGCGACTACTACCTGGGCACCACCGTCGACCAGATCGCGGCGCAGCAGATCGGGCAGGAGACGCGGCTTCCGTCGCTCGAGCTGGCGATGGACCTGATGGACATGGTGGGGCAGTGCGACAACGGCTACGCCTGCGTCTACCAGAACAACCTGTCGTGGTCGTCGCCGACGACGCCGCTGCCGTCCGAGGCGCATCCGCGTGTCGTGTTCGAGCGGTTGTTCGGAGAAGGGGGCAGCGCGGAGGAGCGACGCGCCGCGCTGGGTCGCCGGGCGAGCCTGCTCGACTGGGTGCGCGACGACATCGCGCGCCTGCAGGGGCAGCTCGGTCCCGCCGACCGCACCAGGGTGAGCGAGTATCTCGACACCGTGCGCGAGGTGGAGCGCCGGATCCAGCGGGCCGAGTCCGAGACGATGGACAATCCGCTGCCCGACCTCGACCGTCCGGTCGGCGTTCCGGCCGCCTACGGCGATCACGCGAAGCTGATGTTCGATCTGCAGCTCCTGGCCCTGCAGGGCGACGTGACCCGGGTCGTCACGTTCCAACTGTCCCGCGAGGCGAGCAACCGGACCTACACCGAGATCGGCGTTCCGGATCCGCACCACCCGACGTCGCACCACGGCAACGATCCGGCGAAGCTCGCCATGCTCGCCAAGATCAACCAGTATCACGTCTCGCTGTTCGGGCACTTCCTGGAGAAGCTGGCCGAGGCGCCGGACGGCGACGGCTCGCTGCTGGACCACTCGCTGTACCTGTACGGCAGCGGCATGGGCAACCCGAACGTGCACGACCACACGAACCTGCCGATCCTGGTTGCCGGCGGCGGCGCCGGTCGGTCGAAGGGCGGACGCCACCTGCAGTACGCGGAGCCGGAGCCGATGGCGAACCTGCATCTGGCGCTGCTGGACGCGGTGGGTGTGCGCCTGGACAAGTTCGCGGACAGCACGCGGCGGATCGAGACGCTGCTCGATCCGCTTTCGCTGGCCGGCTGAGGAGCGGCGGGAGCGGGGAGCGCCGAGGAGCACCGGGGAGAGACCCGAGGAGAGACAGTGATGCGCCGTATACGCCGTAGGGAGGCTTGGCTCGGTAGGGGGGCTTGGCTCGCCGTCGCGCTGCTCGGCGCATCGCCGCTGGCCGCGGCAGGCGCCGACGCGCCGCTCGCGGATGCGGTGCAGCGGCAGGATCTTGCCGCAGTGGGTGACCTGCTGCGGACGTCCACCGACGTCAACGCGCGGCAGGTGGACGGCATGACGGCGCTGCACTGGGCCGCGTACCACGACGACGTCGAGCTGGTGACGCGGCTCGCAGCGGCGGGCGCCGACGTGCGCGCCGCGAACCGGTACGGCGTGACGCCGCTCTCGCTCGCGGCCGAGAACGCCAACGTCGCCATGGTCGAGCGACTGCTGGAAGCCGGCGCCGATCCGAACACCACGCTGCCCGGCGGCGAGACCGTGCTGATGACGGCGGCGCGCACCGGCCGGGTCGGCGCGGTGCGCGCCCTGCTGGAGGCCGGCGCCGACCTCGCGGCGCAGGAGCCCGCTCGCGGCCAGACCGCGCTGATGTGGGCGGTGGCCGAGGGCCACGCCGATGTGGTGGAGACGCTCGTCGAAGTCGGAGCGGACTTCCGCACACCGCTCGATTCCGGGTTCACCCCGTTTCTGTTCGCCGTCCGCGAGGGGCACCTAGGGGTCGTGCACACCCTGCTGAGCGCCGGCGTCGCCGTCAACCGCCCGGTCGAGGAGGTGGTCCGCCGGGAGCGGCAGTACCGCACCGGCCGGCCGCTCCGCGTCGGCGCCACGCCGCTGATGGTGGCGATCACGAACGCCCACTGGGACGTCGCCGCGGCGCTGCTCGACGCCGGCGCGGATCCTGACGCCGCCGGCCCCGGGTATACCGCGTTGCACCTGATCCCGCGCGTCCGCAAGCCGGGGGGCGGCGACAACGACCCGGCGCCGTACGGCTCGGGCCGGATGTCGAGCCTCGACCTCGTCCGCAAGCTCGCCGCGCACGGGGCGGATCTGGACGCGCGGATGACGGCGCGGCGCAACCTGAACAACACCCGGCACCACGAGGCCGGATCGACACCGTTCATGCTGGCCGCGCTGGTCGCCGACGCCGAGCTGATGCGCACGCTGGCCGAGCTCGGCGCCGATCCGCTGGCGAAGAACGACGAGTTCAGCACGCCGCTGATGGCGGCCGCGGGCCTCGGCACGCGCTCGCCGGGCGAGGACGCCGGCACCGAGCACGAGGTGCTCGAAGCGGTGAAGCTGGTCCTGGATCTCGGGGACGACATCAATGCCGTCGACGACAACGGCGAGACGGCGATGCACGGCGCCGCCTACAAGAACCTTCCACGGGTGGTCGAGTTCCTTGCCGCCAACGGCGCCCGGATCGAGGTGTGGAACGAGGAGAACCGCTACGGCTGGACGCCGCTGACGATCGCCCGCGGCTACCGGTTCGGCAACTTCAAGCCGTCGCCGGTGACCGTCGCCGCGCTCGAGCGGGTGATGCAGGAAGCAGGCGTCGCGACGTCGGGCGAGGAAGAGGCGAAGGGCGTGGACATCTACGCGCCGCGGACGCCGCCGGCCCCGCAGCCGCCTCCGGTTCCAGTGCCGCCCCGTTGAGCAGGTGAAGTTCTGCTCAGGCGCCGGAGGCGTAGCTGCGCCGGTCCGGTGAGCCTTCCCATCGCGCGACGGCGAATCTGGCCCATCCGGAACGCTCGGCTGCCACCAGGGAGGGCAGGGTGGGCCTTTCCCGTCGCGCGGCGGCGAATCCGCCGGGCCTTCCTTGCCTCATCTCCGCCATTCGATAGAAGCCAGTCTGGGGTCGGTGAAGGTCTCTGGTGGCGGGCGATTACGCATTCGAGCTCTTTCCCGAATTCGCCAGCACGGTACCTGCCTTCCACGAGGGCGTGTTGCCGTCGCAGGAGATACAGAAGCTGATTCGCGCCGGCCGCATCCATGCGTCCGAGGCCGTCCGGGACGGCCAGATTCAGCCGGCCAGCCTCGACCTCAGACTGGGACGCGTCGCCCACCGGCTGCAGGCCAGCTTCCTGCCCGGGCGGGAGTCGACGGTGCAGCGCAAGCTGGACGCCCTGGCCATGGCGGAGCTCGATCTGTCGCGACCCACCGTGCTCGAAAAGGGTTGCGTCTACCTCGTGCCGCTGATGGAGCAGCTCCGGCTGCCCGACGAGCTGGAGGCCAAGGCGAACCCGAAGAGCACCACCGGCCGGCTGGATGTGTTCACGCGGCTGATCACCGACTACGGCGCCGAGTTCGAGTTCGTGCCGAAGGGCTATTCCGGGCCGCTCTACGCGGAGATCGTCCCGCGGACCTTTTCCGTGATCGTACACCCGGGCCTGAGCCTGTCCCAGCTTCGATTCATTCGGGGACGGGCGCCGTCTTCCGACACGCACCTGCGGGGCCTGGACAGGGATGAGGGGCTCATCTATCTCGACGAGGCGAATCCCGGCACCGCGATCATCCGCGGCGGCCTGAAGCTGTCGGTCAGTCTGCAGGGCGAACGGAACTCGGACGTGGTCGCCTACCTGGGCAAGAAGAACACGCCGCTCGTCGACCTGGAGAAAGTCGACCACTACGACATAGACCGGTTCTGGGATGCGATTCCCGGTCGTCCCGACGGCCGGTTGATCCTCAATCCGGGGGACTTCTACATCCTCGCCTCACGCGAGCGGGTGCGCGTCCCCCCGCAGTACGCGGCCGAAATGGTGCCTTTCGATCCGTCCGTGGGCGAGTTCAGGATCCACTACGCCGGCTTCTTCGATCCCGGTTTCGGCTACGGCGACAGGAACATCACCGGCACGCGGGCCGTCCTGGAAGTCCGGGCGCACGAGACCCCGTTCGTGATCGAGCACGGCCAGGTGGTCGGCCGGCTCGTCTACAGCCGCGTCCTCGACGTGCCGGAGAAGATTTACGGAAAGTCGATCGGGTCGTCGTACCAACGCCAGGAGCTGGTGCTGAGCAAGCAGTTCCGCCGGCCGGCGTCGCAGTCTTCGCCGACTGCGGGGGGATGAGAGATGGACGAGACGTGGAGGCGGTGGTATGCCCTGTGCGCGCCCTCGGGTTGCTGCGCTGGAACGTCGGTTTCCTCGCCACGAATTGTGACGCATTATATTGGGGAACTTGCGCCCGTAGCGCGGGTCGAGTGGATGCGGCGGCCCATGAGTCTCGGGCGCGATCACATGCAGACAACGTTGCTGGAAAGGATTACCGCGGCCGCCCTGGGTGCCGTAATCGTCAGTGGGCTGACCGTGTCGGCGGCGGATCGGTCCGTTCTCGTGCTCGCCCCGTCGGTGGAAGACGATCGCGTCGAGCCGGCGCGCCAGGCGATCGCGTTCTGGAACGCGCGGCTGGAGGAGCTCGGGGTGGACATCCGTCTCGCCGGACCGCGGATCGCCGTCGCATCGCCGGTGGCGCGCACCGTGGAGAACTACGCGCGCGCCGTCGCGCAGCGCGGTGTCCGCCTGCCGGGCGGAGAGGCGGAGCCGGACGCACCGGCCGAGCTGACGGCTCTCGGCGCCGACGTCGTCGTGCTGCTGTCGCGTCAGGACATCCTGTCGTATACGTGGCCGCTGCCGCGCCTCGATCCGGCGCGCTTCCTCATCGTGATCCGCCGGGCACGGGGGCCTGACCGGGGCGACGCGATGGTGAGCCGGCACGTCGTCGCGCACGAGCTCGGCCATGCGCTCGGACTGCTGCACAACGACTCTCCGCACACGCTCATGTGCGGGCCGTGCCAGCCGCTGAAGTCCGAGCCGGACGAGACCGGGTTCCTCCCGCTGACCGCCGCCGAGCGCGCGCGCCTGGCCGCGCTTCACGGCCGGCCGTGACACCCTCCCGGGCGCGCCGCGTCGCAGGCGTGAACTTCGGTCGGCGCCCCTCCGTCTACGGTGACATGGGCCGCACGAGGACGCGCACTTCCGCCCGTCGTAGACCGTGTGGCCGGGAGGTGCCCCATGTCGACTCGCGCATCGTGGTCCGTACTCGTCGTGGCCGGTCTGTTGTTCGTCGGCGGAACCGCCGTTGCCCAGGATGCCGCCCCCCAGCCCTGGCTGCACGTGCACGTCACCGGCGAAGACGACGGCGCCGGGAACGTCAGCATCAACGTGCCGCTGTCGGCGGCGGAGCCGATGATCGCCCTGGTGCCGCACCGCATCCTGTCGAACGGGCAGCTCAGCCTGGCCGGACGGGACGTGCCGATCAACGTCCCCGCCATGCGCGACCTGTGGCGCGCGCTGACGGAGGTCGGCGACACCGAGTTCGTGACCGTCGAAGGCGAGGACGAGACGGTGCGCGTCGCACGCGCGGGCGATCAGATCACCGTGCGGGTGGAGGAGCGCGACGAGGAGGAGATGGAGACGGTCGACGTCCAGCTACCGATAGCGGTGGTCGATGCGCTCCTGTCGGGGGACGGCGACACGCTCGACGTACGCGCCGCGGTCGAGCGGCTGAGCGAGCTGCGCGGCGACATCGTGCGGGTCACGGAGGACGAGCGGCGGATTCGGATCTGGATCGACGAGGTCGCGTCCCGGTAGAAAGACGGTGCTACCGTCAGGGGGCGCGACCGCGCGGAGATTGCGCCGGTCGGCGCCCCGCGCGGGCCCTGCCTGTACATGCCGCCAAGCATGATGCTCTTGAGCATGTTATGTGCTACGGACGCCGGGTTGCGCCTGCTCGGCCGGCAGCCGCTGCGGGCGGGGCGTTACCGGGATGGCAGGACGGAGATCGATCTGATTGCCGTAGATGCGGCCGGAGCACGCGCGGCGTTCGTCGAGTGCATGTGGGGATGCAACGTCGACGGGCGGCGTCTCGTCCGCCGGCGGCGGCAGAAAGCCCGTACGGTCGGCCGTTCCGCGGCCGCGCCGCACCGTTACCTCGTCATCAGCCGTACCGACGTCGGCGACGAGCATCACATCCGTTTCGCCTGAATCGAAGGTCCCGGCGTCTCATCCGCAGGTTGGAGCGGGAGAGCACGGAACGCCGCACGATGCCTCCTGGTCAACAAGTGCCCGGGACCAGGCGGCCGAGCCCTCCGCGGTAAACCTGTCGTGTCCGATCTGAACCGCAGCCGCGCACGGTATACAGTGTTCTGCGCGAGGCGCGCAGGGGATTCCATGCGCGGGCGGTGGTGACGTGGCAGGAGCCGCAGGGAGGGCCGCGCACCGCGGCTGCGCGGGGCGTCCGATCCCGGTCCTGCGGGTGGCGTCGGGGCCGCAGCACCCCCCCCGACGCCACGTGGCGACGGGCGTACCGGGGAAACGAGTGCCGAAGCCGCCGGTCAGCCGACGCAGGGGCGGTGTGCCGGGCAACGAGTGTCGCCGAGGGCGGGATATCATCGAATCGGGAGCGGGAGACGCATCATGAGCAGAGCGAGTCGCGCAGTCGTCGTTGCGGTCGTCGCGGGCCTGCTGGCGCCGGGAAGCGGTCTGGCCCGGATCACCGAGTTCGACCTGGAAGTGGCGGAGTCGCCGGCGCTCGGCGGCCGGTCCTTCGGCGAGGTCGGCCGGTACGAGCTGCTGCGCGGCATCGTGGCCGGCGAGGTCGACCCGGCCGATTCTCGCCACCGGCACATCGTGAATCTGGATCGCGCCCCCCGCAAAGCGGCGGGGCGCGTCGAGTACCGCGCCACCGTCGAGATCTACCGGCCGGTCGACATGGCCCGCTGGAACGGGGCGATTTTCCACACCGTCTCGAATCGCGGCGGGGCGGGGGCGGCGGAGCCGGCCCTGCTGGAACGCGGGTTCGTCTTCGTCCGCGTCGGGTGGCAGGGCGACCTGGCGCCGACCGGGTCGAACATCGTCGCCTATCTGCCGGTGGCGACCAACTCCGACGGCTCTCCGATCGTCGGCCCCGCGCTCGAGGAGTTCATCTTCAACGACGCCGAGTCCGTTTCGCGAGCCCGGCTGACCTATCCGGCCGCGTCGCGGGAGCCGCGCGGGGGGATGCTCTCGGTGCGGGCGACGCAGGACGCGAAGCGGGAGCGCCCGGCTGACCTCGGGTGGCGCTACGTCAGTGACCGGGAGATCGAGATCGACCGCCCGGCCGGCTTCGACGGCGGAGCGATCTACGAGTTCATCTACGAGGCGCGGGACCCGATTGTGCTGGGCCTCGGCTTCGCGGCGATGCGCGACGCCATCTCGTTCCTCCGCTACGAGTCGGCGGATCGGGGCGGCAACCCGAACCCGCTCGCCGCGCACGGCCTGCCGACCAGCGCCATCTCGCTCGGCATCTCCCAGAGCGGCCGGATGCTGCGGGACTTCCTCTACCAGGGTTTCAACGAGGACGCCGCCGGCCGCATCGTGTTCGACGGCATGCACCCGAACATCGCCGGCTCGCGCAAGACTTTCACCAACTACCAGTTCGGCCAGCCGGGCCGCTGGCAGAAGCAGCACGAAGACCACGTGTACCCCGGCGATCAGTTCCCGTTCACCTACGCCACGTTGACCGACCCGCTCAGCGGCCGGACGGACGGGTTGCAGGAACGGTGCCGCGCCTCCGACACCTGCCCGAAGATCGTGCACAGCGACGGCGAGGCCGAGCTGTGGCAGGCGCGCGCGTCCCTGGTGGTCACGGACCCCGCGGGCGGGCACGTCGAGCTGCCGGACAACGTGCGGGTCTACCTGCTGTCGGGGACGCAGCACGGCGGCGGTCCCGGCGTCCACACGCGCCCGCCGAGCCGCGGGATGTGCCAGAACCCGAGCAATCCGCTGGCGCTCGCGCAGACGCGGACGGCCCTGAGCGTCGCCCTGTACGAGTGGGTGGCCAACGGGGTCGAGCCGCCGCCGAGCCGGTTCCCGACCGTCGCCGCCGGCGGCCTCGTCGCCGCGGGGGCTCTCGGATTCCCCGACGTCCCGGGCGTGCACTACTCCGGTTCGTACAACCCGCTGCACCGCGCCGAGCACCGCTCGCTGCCCCCGCTGTACGGCGACGCCTACACGGTGCTCGTCGGACGCATCGACGCCGACGGCAACATGGTGGACGGCGTCCGCCACCCCAATCTCGCGGCGCCCATCGGGACGCACACCGGGTGGAACCTGCGCCGCTCCGGCTTCGCCGAGGGGGCGCAGTGCGCCGGCGCCGGCTCGTTCATCCCGTTCGCGGCCACCGAGGCCGCGCGTGAGGCGTCCGGCGATCCGCGCCCGTCGCTGGAGGCGCGGTATCCGGACCACGCCGCCTACGTCCGCGCGGTCTCCGAAGCGGCGGACGAGCTGGTGGGGGAGCGGCTCCTGCTCCAGGATGACGCCGCCGCCATCGTGGAGCTCGCGCGCGGGAGCGGGAGCTCCACGCAGGAGTAGCAGCCGGTGGCGACACCCCGCGCGGCATCGAGGACGACGGGATTACGGGGCCATCGGGCTCGTTGACCGGGTGAGCAGTTCATGCTGGGGCTGTCCGAAATCGCGATCATCGGGGCGATCGTGCTGGTTCTGCTCCTGGCCGGCCGGTCGCGTCACGACCGGCCGCCGGCTGCGGCGGACGGCGCCGCGGACGTGTGGGAGGCGCGCGCGACCATCCGGATCCCGAAGTACCTCGCCACCGTGCTGCTGGCCGTGGCCGCCGCCGCCGCGGTGGCCGGGGCGGCCGTCTGGCTGCAGTTCCCGACCTGGGTCGGAGCGCTTGCCGGCGGTGTCGTGGCCGGGGCCGGGGTCGCCGCCGCCATGCAGGCGGGCCGCCGCTCCCGCCGGCGTTGAGTCTGTGAGAGTCGGGCAAGCAGACTTCCGCCTTCGCCCGTCTCGATCGCGGTCGGACTGGCGGCCGCGATCGACCGGCAGCGGCCGGGACGACTCGCGCGTCTTTCAGAACGGGGGAGGCGGATCCAGGAGTCCCGGTTCCACCGGCGGGCCGGGCCGGTATTCGGGGTCGTCGTCCCGCCAGGGCGCACGGCAGGGCCGGTTGAGTCTGTACAACGCCAGGTTGGCGGCCATCCGCTGCGCGGCCTCGACGCGCCCGGCCGCCGTCGCGCCCGACATCGCCGCGCGCTGCCACTCGACCGCCTGCGCGAACCGGCCGAGCTCGGCGAGAGCCATGGCCATCGTTTCGGCCGCGGCCGTGGTCCTGTGCTCCTCCACCAGCGCGCGCGCCAGTGCCAGCGCCTCCTGACCGTCGCGCACCCGCGGATCGGGAGAAGCCGCCAGGAGGCGCGCGAGCGCGAGCGGGAACGCCGGCTCTTCGGGGTGGAGGTCCGCCGCCGCGCGCAGGCCCTCCAGCGCCTCCCGGTGGCGGGTCAGGCGCACCAGGGCCATCGCCGCGCCGAACCGCGCCTCCTTCCAGTCCGGTTCGAGCTCCAGCACCCTGCGGTAGGACGCCAGCGACGCTTCCAGCCGGTCGGTTCGGCGGAGCGCGTCGGCCAGCCTGAGGTGCGCCTCCGCGTGGTCGGGGTCGTGCGTCGCGGCCAGGGCGTACCGGTCGATGGCTTCCCGGTCGCGACCGCTCCGATCGTAGAGGGTACCCAGCGCGAAGTGTGCGCCGGCAAGCCGGGGATCCAGACGGACCGCCTCCTGGAGCTGGTCCAGCGCGGCGCGCGCATCGCCCGTGCGGTTCAACGCCAAGCCGAGGTTCAGCCGCACGACCGCGGCGTCGGGCGCCAGGCGAACCGCGTTCCGGAACTGCGTCACCGCCTCGGGCCAGTCGCCCCGCGCGCCGGCGTACAGGCCGAGGTCCCAATGGACCTGTGGGCTCCGCAGCGCCGTGCTCACCTCCGCCATCAGGGGATCGGGCAGGGTGACGCCCGCTCCGGCGCCCGCGCGAACCGCATTCCGATCCAGGTACGACTGCGCCTTCTCGAGATCGCCGAGACCGCGCCAGGCCATGGCGAGGGGGTAGCGGACGGCGGTGGCGGCGGGGTTCAGCCGCAACGCGCCTTCCAGATGCGCCACCGCGCTCGCGTAGTCCCGCCTTGCGGCGGCGGCCCGGCCCAGTTGGAACAGCACCGCCGGGGTGTCCGGATGGAGGGAGCGCGCCCGGGTGAGGAACGCCTCGGCCGCTTCCGGCCGACCCGCGTCGACAAGGACCTGACCGAGCCACGTGAGCGCCGCGAGATCGGCGGGGCGGAGCCGCAACGCCCGCTCGAAGTGCTCGGCCGCCTTCGTCAGTCGTCCCGTGCTCCTGAAGACGTGCCCGAGGTAGTAGGGCCAGCGGAAATCGTCGGGTGCGAGTCGCCGGGCGTTCCGGAAACAGCGCTCCGCCTCGCCCAGGTACTCGCCCGCCATCAGGAGCTTGCCCAACCGGCCGTAGGCGGCCCCGCGTTCCCCGGGCGTCGACGCGATCAACGCTGCGTGCGCCGCGCGGAGCTGGGCCCGGACGGCCGGGTGCGCGCGACCGAGGTCGGGCAGGGCGACCGGCTGGAGGGCCGGCTCGACCAAGTTTCCCCGCGACGAGGCCGCGGCTGCGCCAGACAGCCCGCCCGCGGCGTGGCCGCCCGCCACATCCAGCAGCAGGCACGCCGTAACGAGGCCGGCCCACAACCCCCGTCTCGCAGTCATTCCGTACTCTTGCCCGTGCCTTCTTCGAGCGTCAGCCACCGGTTCACGGGTACGTCCGTCCAGTCTTCCTCGCGACCGTCGGGCCAGACGACGCGAACCCGCCGCACCGTGGCCGCCGCGCCCAGGCCCACCAGCACGCGCGGATCGTTGGCCGAGGCATAGCTGCCGTCGGCTCTTGCGCGCCGCCACAGCGTGGGACCGGCGTCGCGGAACACGCCGACTCTCGCGCCCAGCATGTCCCGGGGACCGGCGCCGCCGACCAGCCGCAGCCCGAGCCACCGGTTGCGCTGGCCGACGTGGTTGACCAGCAGGCGCGCCCGCCCGTCGTTGTTGGTGATCAACACGTCGTGATCGCCGTCGTTGTCCACGTCGCCGAACGCGGCGCCACGGCTCACCTCCGACAGCGCGAACACGGGGCCGGCCCGCCGGGTGACGTCTTCGAACCGCCCGTTGCCCAGGTTGCGGAACAACTGGTTGGGCTGGTGCAGCGGCAGCGGTTGCCCCGCCTGCACGGACACGTCCCGGGTGTCGATGGCGAACCGCTGGTGATTGGCCTGGACGGCCCCGTTGACGACCAGCAGGTCCAGCCAGCCGTCGTTGTCGAAGTCGAACCACGCGGCGCCGAATCCGGTCCAGGCCACGCTCGGGGCCCCGAGTCCGACCGTCGCGGTCCGATCCTCGAAGAGTCCCGAGCCGTCGTTGACGTAGAGGGTGTTGGTCTCCTTCGTCAGGTGGGTCATGAACAGGTCGTCGTCGCCGTCGGCGTCGAAGTCGCCGGCGTCGACGCCCATGCTGCCCTCGGTCCTGCCGTCGCCGTTGAGGGCCGCCCCGGCCAGCAGCGCGCCGTTCCGGAAGCTCCCGTCCTGCTGATTGAGCCACAACTGGTTCGGTTCGCCGTCGTTGGCGACGTAGACGTCCGTCCACCCGTCGCCGTCGACGTCGGCGGCCACCACCCCGAGGGCCGGGCCGTATTCGCGCGCCACCCCCGCAGCGGCCGTGACGTCGACGAACGTCCCGTCGCCCCGGTTGCGGTACAGCCGGTCGGGGACGGGCGCAAAGGCCTGCGGTCCGCAATAGTCCCGTTCGCCGGTGCGCGTAAAACACTCCGGCTGGGGCGCGTCGAGGCGGTGATCGAGGTAGTTGCCGACGTACAGGTCGAGCCAGCCGTCGCGGTCGACGTCGGCGAACGACGCCGACAGGCTCCAGGCGGGGTCTCCGGTGCCCGTCCGCCGGGAGACGTCGGTGAAGGTCCCGTCGCCGTCGTTGCGGAACAACTGGTTCGGGCCGAGGCGGGTGCGGTAGAGGTCGATCCAGCCGTCGTTGTCGACGTCCCCGGTGGCGACGCCCATGCCGTAGGAGCGCACGTCCAGGCCGCTTTCCGCAGTGACGTCCGTGAAGCGCAGGGTGCGGGTTCCGTCCGCGTGGACAGCCAGGTCGTTTCGGTACAGGCGATCCGTCAGCGGCAGCGCCGGCGGAAGGAGCGCGGCGTCGTCCCGGGTGCTGCCCGGGTCGAGCATCCGCCCCTGCACGAGGTAGACGTCGAGGTCGCCGTCGTTGTCGAAGTCGAACAGCGCCGCGCCCGGGCCCAGGATCTCGCTGACGTGAAAGTCGCCCGAGGCCCCGTTGACGTGCACGAAATCGATGCCCGCCGCCGCGGCGCGGTCCGTGAACCACGCTTCGCCGGCGGGGAGCGTCGAGGTCTGCGGCGCGGTTCGGGCGCCGCCGGAAGAGCCTCCGGCCCCCGCGAGGCCGGGAACCGCCAGGAGCAATCCGGCAACTGCGCCGCACCCGAGGCTCCGGCACTGCATGCGCACCCCGCGATTATCACACTTTCAAGGCCGCGCTGCAGGTGGGCTCAGGCGTGTGGACGGTGGGCGGCATGAGATAGGATACGGGATCGGTCGTCGTTCCCCGCTCGCGAGAGAAAGGACGGATCCTGACAGCAGGGAGGAGATCCGTGGTCGAAGTGCGTGCACGGAACGAGTGGTTTCGACCTGCAGCCGGTGCTTCGAACGTACCGGCGGATCGCGGCGCCGGTTCGATGACCGATTCGGGGCTGGTCGCGAAACGGCTCGCCGTCATCGAGACGTGCCTCCGTGAGGCGCGCGAGCTGACCCGAACCTGCTTCGTTTCGATCCCGCCGAAACAGCATCGCCGCAGGGAGGAGACAGGTCCATGAACTGGAATACAGCGACTGCTCGCATCGTCGCCGCGGCGTTGATCCCGGCGGCCGGCGGGATCGTGCCGGCGGGCGCCCAGACCGTCCTCGATTCCGAGACGCCGATCCGGGTCACGGGCGGTGAGGTCCGGGGCGCGGTGTCGGCGCGCAACCCGGACGTCGTCGCGTTCAAGGGGATCCCCTTCGCTGCGCCGCCGGTCGGCGAACTGCGCTGGCGTCCGCCGGAGCCCGTCATCGGCTGGGAAGGGGTGCGCGACGCATCCGAGAGCGGCCCGATCTGCGTCCAGAACGGGGGCCGGAACGTCACCCAGGACGAGGACTGCCTGTTCCTCAACGTCTGGGCGCCGCGCGAGACCGCCGAGCCGCGGCCGGTGCTGTTCTGGATTCACGGCGGCGGCTACACGGGCGGCTCCGGCTCGACCGCCATCTACGACGGTACGCGGCTCGCCGCCGACGGCGCGGTGGTGGTCACCATCAACTACCGGCTGAACGTCTTCGGCTTCCTCGCGCACCCGGCCCTGTCCGCCGAGTCGCCGCACGGCGCGTCCGGGAACTACGGCCTGCTGGACATGGCGGCGGCGCTCGAATGGGTCCGCGACAACGTCGCGGCGTTCGGCGGCGACGCCGGCCGGGTGACGATCTTCGGCGAGTCGGCGGGCGGCGGCGCGGTCATGTCCGTCATGCTCATGCCGCAGGCGGGCGGGCTTTTCCACGGCGCCATCGCCCAGAGCAACTGGATCAACGGCTGGGACCGGCCGCTGGCCGCGACGGCGCGCGGCTGGGAGGCGGCCGAGGCGCAGGGCCTGCGGGTGGCGGCGGCGCTCGGCATCGCGGGGGACGCCGACGAGGCGCTGGCCGCGATGCGGGCCGCGAGCGCGGCCGACGTGCTGGCCGCGTCGAACGCCGACGCGGGCAGTCCGTTCCTGCGGACCGGTAACGTCTGGGCCCCCAACGTCGACGGCTGGACCATACCGGACGACCCGCTGGCGATGTACCGCGCCGGCCGGCAGCACGCAGTGCCGCTCATCACCGGCCTGAACGGCAACGAGGGATCGCTCATGACGCGCGGCATGGACGTCGCCGACGCCGCGGCGTTCGAGGGCTACGTCCGGTCGGTCTACCCGGAGCTGGCCGACGAGATGCTCGCGCACTACGACGCCTCGTCGCCGGATGCGGCGAAGGCCGCCATCGACAAGGTCATCCACGACCTGTACTTCGCCGGGCCGGTACGCGCGCACGCCGAGTCGCAGGCCGCGGCCGGCGCGCCGACGTGGCTGTATCACTTCACCCACGTGCCGCCGACCCCCTGGGGCGCCGATCTCGGATCGCACCACGCGGCGGAGCTGGTCTACGTCTTCGGCACCCTCACCCGGAGCGAGGAGGGAGGCGAGCGCCCGCTCGGCCTCACCCCGGTCGGCGACTACACCGACGCCGACACCGCGCTCTCCGCCACGATGCGCGGCTACTGGGTGCAGTTCGCCGCCACCGGCAATCCGAACCGCGGGGGGCTGCCGCCGTGGCCGACGTTCGATCCCGAGACCGACCGGCACCTGGAGCTGAGCCCGGTGATCGCACCGGGAACGGGGGTCGATACCGAGGGTGCCGCGCTGTGGGAGGCGCTGGAGGCGAACCGGCGCGGCGGCGGGGAGTGAGTGTATCGGTGGGGTCACCTCCGACTCCGATACCGTTGACATAGAGATCCGGGATGCACATTCCGTCAATCAGGATCGAGAACATCCGCTCCCTACGTTCGCACACGTGGTCCGTCCCCAGGGAAGAGTGCGCCGGCTGGCATGTGATTCTGGGTGACAACGGCTCGGGTGAGTCGAGCTTTCTTCGCGCGATCGCCCTGGCTCTCGTTGAACCCAGACAAGCGGAACAGCTCAGACAGTCATGGAACACTGCTGTCCCACATTTCAGCCCCACAGCAGCATCTGAGGGTTTGGGGAACCCGGAGGCGAGGGTGTCGTGAACAGCTCCACCAGTGGACGGCGGTCGAACAAGTTGAGCTGCAGAACCCGTAGCATCCGGTGCAGGATCCAGCTCAGTCGCAGCACGAACTTCAGGTAGGCCAACAGCAGGTACATGCACGTCGCCACCCACAGTTGCGACAGAACCGCGTTCTTCGAGCGGCCCACGAAGCGCTTCACCTTCAGATTCTGCTTGATCCACTTGAAAAACAGCTCGATCCGCCAGCGCGACTTGTACAGGTCGGCGATCGTCTTCCCCGCCCACGTCGTGTTGTTCGTCACGAACACGCAGCTCCGTTTCGTTTCGTCGTCCCAGCAGCCGACCCGCCGTAGCGTGCCCGGATACGCCTTGCGGCCACGCGCGCTGGTCAACTCGATCATCCGGTCGCTCAGCACACCGGTCCGGATGTCGACGTCGTGGTCGTGCAGCACCCGGTACTTCACGCCCCGCTTCAGTCGGGTCACGAAGATCACGCCCTGCTCCTGCAAGCGATGGAGCCACTTGAAGTCCGGATACGCGCGGTCGGCCACCACCACGCTGCCGGCCGGGAACGTCCACGTGCGGGCCACCGTGACGTCACCCGCCTTGCCGTCGGTGACGCTGAGGAAGCTCGGCAGATGTCCTGCCTGATCCAGGCCGACGTGCAGCTTGACGGCGCCCTTCGTGCGCCGGAACGACGCCCACGGAAAGGCCGCCAGGCACAAGTCGATGGTCGACGCATCCACCGCATGCAACTTGTTCTTGAATCGGAAGCCATGCCGCGGAGCCCGCTGCTGACAACGAACCGGCAGGCGCTTGAAGAGCGCCTCGTAGAGCGTGTACGGCTGCTCGGCGTTGACCCGCGCCAGCGACGAGCGGCTGACGAGGGCCGGCAGGCCGAGGTGATAGAGCTTGCGGGGTTGGGCGCACAGGTTGCCGACGATGTCGCGCAGGCTCTGCAGGCCGGCCAGTTGGCCCAGGCCGAGGGCGACGAACTGCGCCCAGCGGCTCATCACGCGGAGTCGCTGGCCCTTCTGATGCTGCCGGGCCTCGGCGTCGAATTCATGTCGGGGAAGCAAATCGAGAAGCTGCCGGAAGACACCTCCGAAGGAAGTAGGCTGGTCGCATCCTCAAGGTTGGGTTTCCGCGTCCTTCGGACCCTTCCGTCGCTTTTCGGGGGGCGATGCGCGACTCGGGAAGTCCTTCGGGGCAACATCCCTGCTGGCGCGGCATCTTTCCATGTTCGACGAGGGTATTGCGTTGACCGAGTGCCTGGAGTGGCTGCGCGATCTCAAGTTCCGGGCGCTGGAGCATGATCCCGAAGGCGTCCTGCTGCAACGCGTGAAGGAATTCGTCAACCAGGGTGACTTCCTTCCGTCGAACGTTAGGTTGGAGGACGTGACGTCGCGCGCGATCCTGTTTCGTGACGCGAACGGCGTGGAGATATCCGTGGGCGATCTGAGTGATGGTTACCGCTCGATTCTAAGTCTGACCTTCGAATTGATTCGGCAGATGGCGAAGGCGTTCGGTCCGGAAAGGATCTTCGATCCGACGGAACCCACCAGAATCATCCCCGAAGGGGTGGTTATTGTCGACGAGATCGATGCTCATCTGCATCCCACATGGCAGCAGAGAATCGGCCGCTGGTTCTGTGAGCATTTTCCCAATGTTCAGTTCATGGTGTCTACTCACAGTCCGCTGGTTTGTCAATCCGCCGAGAGGGGCCCGCCGGCAACCGCGATCGGGTGAAGCGGAGTATTCGGCGCAATTCGCATCCGACGGTCTGGGCAGAGATGAAGCGTCAGCGCAGTCGTCACGATTCGTTGGCCGCACTGTTCGGCGCGGCTCCGGAAGCGTTCCACTTCTGAACATTCGTCGGCGTGCGATGATCCGAGTGGTGCGTGGACGGGACGGGCGCATTCACCGCAGCAGCAGGAACGTCGACAGCGGAAGACTGACGATCCGCGGGTCGTCCACTACCCCCGACGCGTCCTGGGTGATCAGGATGCCGAAAGAGGCATTGTTCACCGTCTTGTCGAGGAACGAACGAAGGCCCACCGTGTCGCGGTGCTGATCGATCCGCCGCTGGTACTTGATCTCGACCGGCACGCGCCGGACGCCGACGGTCAGGACGAAGTCCACCTCGCGATCAGCGCCGCGTGCGGGCCAGTGCGCGACGTCGAGCCCGGCAATCGTGCACGCGGCCGAGCCGAAGACGCTCTCGGCCAGATGGCCGGCCTGTGTCGTCAATTCCGGACGCTTGGCGAGCGCGGCCGGTGTCAGAGGAACCGCTTCCTGGAGCCAGCACGCTCGCAACGCGTGATCGGCCAGGCACAGCTTGGCGCCGCCGCGGTTCTTTCTCAACCGGATTTCCAGCGGCGGGATCAGTCGGACGAGGAGGGTGTCGGCCAGCAGGTTCAGATGGCGCGTCACCCGCCGGCCGTCGACGGGGACGTTCAACGCTAGGCCGACCTGCTCGGCCAGCTCCGATACGGCCGGCGCGAGTCCCGCGTAGCGGCAGACGAGGTGCAGGAGCCCCTCCAGCAACGAGGCGTCCCGTCTGCGGCCGTTGCCGTTCAGGAGATCGTGCTGGATGACGCGCCTGATCACGGTTTCGTACAGCAGATCCGCCAGCTCCGCCCAGTCGGTGTGCCCGCGTTTGTGCACGACCGGGTAGCCGCCGCGTTCCGAGAAATGCCGAAATGCGGTATTGCGGAAATCCGCGTGCCGCCGGCCGTGCTCGCGAAGCTCCGTCCAGAACGTCTTGTCGACGATCTCGCTCAGGCCGTTGGCGGGCAGAAACGGCTTCGGGGTTTCGAGTCCGTGCAGGGGACCGATCTCGGTCAACGAGAACACCCCCGCCTCCAGCGTGCTGATCCGTCCGGCGAGGCTGTCGCGTCCCTGTTCGATGCGCAGGGCGGAGCTGCCGGTGATCATGGTGCGTACGGAGGCGTTGTCCACCAGGAACTTCAACTGGACGTGCCAGCCGCCGACGATCTGAACCTCGTCGAAGAAGAGATGCGCCCACTGCCCGGCGCGCGCCAAGCGGTTGAGGTGCCTTCCCGCGACGTGGTGCTCGAACCAGTCCGCGATGCGCAGTAGCGGGTCGACGAGACCCTGCAGCGATCCCAGCTCGTCGAACTGCACCCTGAGAATGGTGTTCGGCCGGGCGCCCTCCGCGAGCAGGTCCTCGATGATCTGCAGTTGCGCCGTGGTCTTTCCGACCTGTCGCGGGCCGCGCACCGCCACGATTGGCGCGAGCTCCAGATTCAGCCGCCGGCGAATCTGTCCCACGAGGTGCCGTCGCGGGCCGGGCTGTACGGGCGCGGGATCGCCGCTCCACCAGGGGTTCTGCCGGCGCAGGTCGGCGACCAGTGCCGGAGGAAGCTCTGGGGCGGAAAACACCGAGCCGATCTCGTTCATTGACCACTCACATCATGAGTCGTGAATCCGGGAACGCGCTGCCGTCTGGTTGCGCGTCGATGGACTGCAACCGCGGTGCCGGCGTTACCAAACTCCGATCTCGGTTCAGCTTCAACGCATGACGGTTTCAACGGCTTTCACGACACCGATCAGAGACTCGACTTCGTTCCGCCTCGGCGGATCGCCCAAGTGAACGGCCTTGTTGCGAGTGCGCACGGCTGCCATGGCCTGGACTGGAACGCTGGCTTTGTCTACCGTATCCCTCAACAACATAGGCATAGCTTCTTCGACCATCTGCTTCAACGGTTTTCGAACGGCCTTTGCTCCAATCAATTGTCCAGTTTGCTTTTCGAGTTCGATTCCAGCGATCTGGCCCGCGAGTTCGACATTGGTCGCCAGGAGCGCTTCCGCCAGCTCTATCCGGGACATGTCGTTGAAGAGTTGCCGTGTGAGGTTCCCCACGCGGATCTCGCGCAACCTGATGTCCTGCTGAAACGCTTCCTGCAAGTCCTCGTACTGGTGTTCATCCAGGCGATTCTTCAGCAGGCCGTCCAGCACGCCCACTTGCAGCACCCAAAGTGCCATGTCCACCTCGGCGGCCGTGGTGAAGGCGCAGTCATTCCGGATTCTCCGCAGGTCGCCAAGGTAAGTCATGTACTTGTCCTTGTGCCGCCGAGACGGACCAATGCCGAGGAGCATCTCCACGGGCGGGCTGAGTATCCCGTAGTGTTCGGGCACGACAAGTCGGAGAATGACTGAGACCGGTTCGATCTGCCGAAATATTTCCAGCAGGCTGTTGATAGCCCGATCTTCGCGCTTGGGTAAATTCCAGAAGTCCCACTCGGTAGAGCGAAGAAGCGCTTCGATGTCGGATTGGGGCGGCCAGTACCCGAACATGTCGGCATTCCAGACATCGCTGTCTCGAATTTTCTCGACATCGTCGTATGTCAAGCGGCGACTTGACCGCACGTGAGCGAGTCGGTCCTGAATCATATGAATGTCTTGCTTGTGGCCGTACAGAATTTCGGTAACCCGGCCGTGTAGAGCGTGACAGTCGTGGAGGTATTCGGACATCAGTCTACCTAATGATTTTCGAAATCATTGCAGCCGTTTTGCTGTCGCGTCGTCCCCAACTCCAGCGCAGCGTACACTTCAAATAATGTCTGTTCAATCGTGTCCGTCACCGCGGCAACACGGATTTTCATCTCGCGCACCCGCCTCTTCATTTCCGAAAAGCGGCGCTGAAAGCCTTGGTTCTCTTCCAGTTCGTTTCTGGTTGATCCCCGGTGCGCTGCATTGCATCCGTCATGTTCTTCTCTGGCCAAAGGAAAGCAAAGGATGCAGAATTGTGACTAGAGCTGTCCCGACCATGCTCCAGGAGGCGTTCGCGCATTCTGTCCGACCGGCCTACGTATAGGGGCTTGCCGTTCTCATAAAAGACATAAACTCCCTTGTCCGGAATGTGCGGAAGACGGCCATGACCATCGTGGACGAGGAAGTCGCGTGATTGCAACTCTTTCAGGAGTTTCGGCATTCTTTCTACGATACTTGTCCACGTCTGCGGGTATTGATCCTGCATCGGCGCCTTCATCTGATGCCTACGCCCGCGTCGCGTCCAGACTGACCACCGGTTCGTCCCCGACGACCTCCGCGCTGTGGGCCGCGCCCCGCGGCACGGCGAGGCAGTCGCCGGCTTCGAGCACGGCGTCGACATCGCCCATCGTCATCCGGAAGAGGCCGGAGACGACCGCGTCGATCTTGTCGATGTCGTGGGTGTGCGGCGGGAAGCTCGTGCCGGGAGGATAGACGTAGCGCGACACGGCGTAGCCGCGCGCCTCGAGCTTGCGGCGCAGCGCCGGCTCCGAGAGCGGGCCGTCGGCGGCGGGGTTCCAGGGCTCGACGCTCACAGGCCGGCCTGTTCCTTCACGTAGCGCGCCGCCTGCTCGTGGGTGGCGAACCAGACGTCGCCTTTCGCCCGGATGTGGTCGATCAGCTCCTCGAGGATCACCATGCGCGAGCGGTGGCCGATGATGTGCGGGTGCGTCGTCAGCAGGAACATCGTTCCTTCCTCGTACGCCTTGTCGAACTCGTCGATGTAGACCTGCAGCAGCGCGCGGGGCGGCGTGTAGCTGTTGCCGCGCGGGTTCAACAGCGGCGCGTCGTCGAGGATCCACTCCACCGGCAACTCGACGATCCCGGTCGGCTCGCCGTTCTGCAGCAGCTCGTAGGGGCGGTCGTCGGCCATCAGCGAGCTGTCGTAGAGGAAGCCGAGCCCGCGGATGATGTCGAGCGTGTTGGGGCTGAAGTTCCATGACGGGGCGCGGTAGCCGACGGGCCGGCTGCCGGTCACCTGCTCCAGGTAGTTCGTGGCGCGGATGACGAGCGCGCGCTCGGTCTCGGCGTCGAGGGCGCTGTTCAGCTCGTGGATCCAGCCGTGCACGGCGAACTCGTGGCGCCCCGAGGCCTGGATGACGTCGACCATTTCGGGCCGCAGCACCAGGCTGACCGCCGGGATGAAGAACGATGCCGGAATCTCGTGGCGGTCCATGAGGTCGACGACCCGCTGCAGGCCGACCCGCGCGCCGTACTCGCCCTGCGACATGGCGCCGATGGACGGTTCGGCGTTGCGCCCGATGAGGATGGTGTCGTTGTCGACGTCGAACGAGATCAGGACCGCGACGCGGGCCCCGTTCGGCCACGAGGCGGGCTGCAGGCTGCGGCCGGCGCGGACGCGGTTGGCGATGGCCCGGATCTCGTCGAGGTCCAGGTGGATACCGGGCTGGTCGGTCTGGGCCTGCGCGCCGTCGGTCAAGAGGGCGCCGCCCGCGAGCCACGCGAGGGCGGTGGCGAGGACGCCGACGACGCGCGGTGCCGTCGCGGTGATCCTCGTCCGCGCCTCGCCGCGATCCGGCGTGTGTCCGGGCGTATACCGAGCACTCATCCACTGCATGGTTCGCTGTTCCTCGCTGTCGGCGGTACCGGCCGGCGGCGCCTGCATGGTCACTGCCCCTCGCCGTCTTCGGTTTCCGCCGGCTCCGCTTCGTGGGGCTGGTTCTCGCTGATCGGCGGGTTGTCCACGTGCTCGCCGAAGAACGCGGCGTAGCGCCGCAGCCGGTCCATCTGGTGCAGCGGCTCGACGATGCCGTGTCCTTCGCGCGGGAAGCGGACGAAGGTGACGTCCTTGCCGAGGTCCCGCAGCGCCCGGTAGAACTCGACCGACTGCTCCGGCGGCACCCGCGTGTCGTTGCCCCCGTGCATCAGCAGCACCGGGCTGGTCACGTCGGCGACGTAGGTCATGGGGGAGTGCTCGCGGTAGTTGTCGGTGGCGGTCCAGGGCGTCCCGCCGAAGAACGACGCCAGGTAGTCCTGGATGTCGTTCGTGCTGTACATGCTGTAGAGGTTGGTGAGGCCGGCTCCCGGCGACACCGCCTGGAAGCGGTCGGTCTGGGTGACGATCCACGCGGAGAGGTAGCCGCCGTAGCTCCAGCCGTAGCAGATCAGGCGGTCGGCATCGGCCCAGCCCATCGCGATCGCGTGATCGACGCCCGTCATCACGTCGTCGTAGTCGGTGATGCCCCAGTTGTCGATGTTGGCGCTGACGAAGGCCTGGCCGTAGTTGGTGCTGCCGCGGAAGTTGGGCTGCAGGACGACGTAGCCGTTGCCCGCGAAGAACTGGGTCGTGGCGTTGAAGGCGGCGAGCGATGCGCCGGTGGGGCCGCCGTGCGGGTTGACGATGAAGGGATAGGCGACGCCTTCCTCGTAGCCGACCGGCTTCGTCAGCACGCCTTCGACCGGGTCGCCGTCGCTGTTCGTCCAGCGGACGGTCTCCACCCTGCCGAGCTGCACGCCCTCTTCGCGGAGCCAGGCGTTCGCGTCGGTCAGGCGGACCGGGTCGCCGTCGGTCGTCGCGGTATGGATCTCGGCGGGCCGGTCGGGGCTCGTGTGGATCCACGTCCACCGCGTTCCGTCCGCGGAGAGCGACCAGGCGGCGTTGCGCCCGCCCGGGGCCGACGCCGTGATCACCGCGCCCGACTCGATGCTGACCCGGAACAGGCCGGTGGAGGCGCGCTCGCCGGTGGGCCAGAACACGTACCGCCCGTCCGGGGACCAGATGGGGACCGAGAAGTCCCGGTCGACGTCCTCCAGGAGCACCCGCGGCGTTCCGCCGTCCGCCGGCGCCAGGTACAGCTTGTCGTGCAGCGTGTTGCTCGACGCGGTGGCGTTCGAGGCGAACGCGATCGTCCGCCCGTCCGGCGACCACCGCGGCGACGTGTCGCTGCCGCCGTTCTCGTGGAGGAGCCGCCGCTCGCCGGTCTCCACGTCGATGACCTGGACGTCGCTCCGCCAGCCGTCGTTGGCGGTCGGATTCGGCCGCGTCTCGAAGGCGACCCGCCGGGAGTCGGGCGACCAGTCGGGGTTGGCCGCCGTGAAGTCGCCCTCGGTCAGGCGCCGCGTTTCGGAGGTCTCCAGATCGTGCAGCCAGAGGTGGGTCATCCGGTGCAGCGCGTCGACCACCTCGGCGTCGCCTTCCTTCCTGCGGCGCTCCTCTTCCTCCTCCGGAAGCGGATCGCGCGCCGTGAAGAGCAGCGCGGAGCCGTCGGGTGCGAACGAGAAGGATCGCACCGACTCGTCGTGCTCCGTCACCTGCCACGCCTCGCCGCCGTCGGCATACAGGAAATGCACCTGCGTCCCGGCGTCCGCCTCCTCGCCGCGCGCGGCCAGGAATGCGATGATGCCGCCGTCGGGAGACCACGCCGGCGCGGTCGCGTTCTTCGGACCGCGTGTGAGCCGCCGGTTGCCGGTCCCGTCGACACGCACCCGCCAGAGGTGGGTGACGGCCGCCAGGTCGTCGGCGTCCATGTCGCGTGTCCGGAGCGTGTAGACGACCCACTCGCCGTCGGGCGACAGCTCCGGGGATCCGACCTGGTTGATACGCAGGGTGTCGCGGGCCGACAGCACCCGCGGCGGAGCTTCTTCCTGAGCCGGGGCCGGCGCCGCGGCGGCGAGCGTCAGGCTCGCGGCGGCGACGATGATCGGCATTCGTTGACTTCGCATGTCACTCCTCCCGGGGCGGGGTCCGTGTCGTGACCGGCATGGAACGAGCCTGCGACTCCGCCGCGCTGTGCAGACGCCCGTCGCCGGCCGGCAGCCGGAAAGAGTGCCGGTTGCCGCAAGTGTGGCCGGCGACTTCACGATTCCGCACCGAACCGGAGGCCGGCGAGGGCCCCGGCAGGTTCCCCGGTTGCGTCCTACATCGGGTGCTGGATCTGCAGCACCTCGTAAATCCGCACCACCGCGCGCGGGTCGGCGCTCCTGGCGCGCACCCCGTAGGCGTCCTCGTGCCCGCTCAGGTCGATGCGCGCGGTCGCTTCCTCCGCCGACAGCCCTTCCGCCCGCAGCTTCGAGGCCTGCGCCCAGAGGTCGCGCAGGTAGGCCTGCAGGTCGTCGATCTGGCTGCGGTCGCGGAGCGGGGCCCCGTGGCCCGGTACGATGACGTCGAAGTCGAGCGCCTTCAGTCCGTCGAGGCTGGCCGGCCACTCGTTGACGAACCCGTCGCCCATGTACGGCAGGCCGTTCGCGCCGGGGCTGCCGACGAAGAAGTCGCCGGTGAAGACGATGCGCTCCTCCGGCAGGAAGACCATCGTGTCGCCGCCGGTGTGGCCGCGGCCGACGAAGTGGAGCTGCACTTCGCGTCCGCCCTTCACCAGCGTCATCGTGTCGCTGTAGGTGACGTTGGGCGCCTTGACCACCGTCTCCCGGATGGCGTTGAAGTGCGCCTCGCGGATGCGCAGGTCCGTCTCCAGCCGCGTCCGCTCGGTCGGGTCGGTGGCCGCCGCGAGCTGCGCCCTGACCTGCTCGATCTGGCCGGGGATGGCGGCCGAGAACGACCGGTTGGTGCGCTGGTTCAGCGGGTCCGCCAGGTGCTGCGACCGCACGTAGTCGTGGCCGATGATCTCCGTGTCGTCGCCGAAGAGCTGGTTTCCGTGGGAATGGTCGAAGTGGAAGTGCGTGTTGAAGACGTAGCGGATCGGCCTGTCGGTCACCTCCGACTTGATTTCGGAGATGAGCTTGCGCGCCGCCGCCGGGGTGACGCTGGTGTCGACGAGCATCGCGTGGTCGTCGTTGACGATGACCAGCGAGTTGCTCATCGTCGTCATCGCGCCGGTGCCGGTCGCGAAGAAGACGCCGTCACCGATCTCCTCGAACCGCCAAGCCGCCGCCCCGTCGGTCGGATCCGTTTCCTGGGCCGCCGCCAGCAGGCCGGTCGTGAGCAATGTCGCCGCGAGAACCGCGGCCCGTGCTGCGCTGCGTCGTGTCTTGAACATGTCGTGCGTTCCTCTTCCTGGTTTGCGTGGCCTGCGTTCCCGCCGATCGCCTGCTCCGGTTCCTGGCGGTGCGCGGCGGTTCGTCAGTCCGCGGCCGCCTTGCCCGTGATGTCCGGATGATGATGCTCGATGTACAGGAAGCCGTGGTAGACGCCGGTGCGGTGCGGGCGCCGGCCCTGATCGCGCACGTGGATGGTCAACGTCCGCGGCGCCTTCGCCTCGTAGCAGTTGCCCCGCCGGGCCGTCGACAGGTGCTGGAAGAGCATGCGTTGTTCGGACGCTCTTCTGAACGTCTCCCGATCTTCGGAGCCGACGTCCGTGTAACCGCCGCCGAACCACTGGTCGATCGGCGTCGGGCGGTGGTCGACACGGCGCAGGTACCGCCGATTCACCGAGCGCATCTCGCGCTCCAGGGCCGACGCGATCCGAGTGATTTCCACGCAGATGCCGAGCGTGCACTCGGCGTGATCCGCGTGCGTCTCCACCCGGTGCGCGACGGGAATCAGCAACCGGTCCTGCAGATCGCGCAGCGCCGGGGTCGGCTCCCCGAAGTAGGCCAGCCCCGCGGCCGCCTGAACCACGTAGCAGTCGTTGGGATGGAGCGTCGCCACCTCGACGGACGGCTGATCGACCGGCAGGACCCAGTGGTACGTCTCCGGGGCGGGTCGTGACGGCTGCTGCGCGGTTGGGGCCGGACCGGCCAGGCATCCGACGGCCACGGCCCCCGCCGCGAACGCCACGCGCCTCGCGCGGTCCATGCACGCATTCTAGCAGTCCGCGCCGAACCCCGTGCGGCCGGCGGCAGGTTGCGGCCATCCGGATCGGCGCGCCATCGGGGCAGATGCCTGACGGGCCATGCCCCATGGGACCCGGCCCTGCAGTCCGCGCGCCCGGCGGATGGCTGGCCCTCCACGCCCGGCTCGTGTGGCCTGCCGGGACTGCCGTTCCTGTCCGGGAAACGGCCGAGCAACACGAAAGTTACCCGGAAGATACTTCGCTCGATGCATCTTCGGGTTAAGATGGTTGGTTGGGCAGGGTCCGATCAGCCCTGCCTATATGGCCATGGCATCAGAGGAGGAAACATGCCGACACGACGACAGGCGAACGGGGCGACCGTCGCCCGTAATGCCCACCCGCGGCTGCGGCTCCCCGCCGCGCCGCCGCGCCGGGATCCGTACGAATCTCTCCGCCGCGCGACCGACGCCGGGCGCCCGCAGGATCTGCGGAGCGTCTACCTGCAGTTCGTGCGACGCCTCTGGTTCATGGTTTCCTAGCCGGTCCTCGCCGGGACTCCCGAATCGCACTCGTGTCTCGCCGGAACCGGACGGCATCCGGCATCGGATGTCATCCGCCCGGCGGCACGGTCACGTACGGCGCGTTGAGTGCCGTCAGTGATGCGCTGCAACCGGGGTTGTACAGGACGGCCTCGAAGTTCTCCCTGATCCGGGGCCAATCCGAATCCAGCATGGCGAACCACGCGGTGTCGCGGTTCAGTCCCTTCACGATGCAGTGCTGCCGGAAGATGCCTTCGAAGCTGAAGCCCAAACGCACCGCGGCCTTCATCGATCGGGCGTTGAGGGCATCGCACTTCCACTCGACGCGTCGGTATCCCAACCGATCGAGGCTCTCGCACAGCATCAGGTAGACGGTCTCCGTGTTCACCGCCGTTCTTTGCGCCGCCGGGACGTACCAGATGTGGCCCAGCTCCAGCCGGCGATGGGCGGGGACCATGTTCATGAAGGCCGCCATGCCGGCCGGGGCCCCTGAAGACAGCGCGCGGACGAGCCACCATTGCGGGTCCGCCGAGCCCTTGACGAGGCGCTCCATCACCGCGCGCATGGCGTCCGCACTCTCGAACGGGCCGTACGCCATGTAGGTCCACTGGCGGGGGTCGGCTCCTTCTCCGTGGGTCGCCTCGAAGAGGGGAGCAGCGTCACGCGCCGCGTCGGGACGCTCGAGGCGGACCGTCCTGCCCTCCATCGGTCGCCCGCCGGGCAGCTCGCAAGGAGATGGATCGACGACCCTCGGACCGACCGGGAAACTGTCCGTCAACGCATCGACCCGGCCGCCGGACGCGCTGTGAGGCAGCTCCACGACACGCCGACGTAGAGCGCGACGGAATGAGGCACGCGACGCTCCACGAGATTCCGCATCAGCGATGCCATTGCCTGTTCCCCTTTCGCAAGCGGCGACCGTCTATCCTGCACACTACAGAGACGTCGGCCGGTGGTCAAGGTCGAGTCGATCGAGTCCCGGAGGCATCGCGATTATGCGCGGGCAGCGGTCCCGGCCAGCGGCGCGGGCTGACCGGGACCGAAGGGGGAATGCGACAGGACCGTTTCAGCCGTCGATGCGGTTGCCGTCCGCGTCGAGGAAGCGGATCTCGCCGAGGCCCAGCGCCCGGACGCTCTCCTCGATGCGCGCGCGGTCGCCCACGACGACCCAGATCATGCGGTCCGGCTGGAGCACGCGGTCGGCCTCGGCGCTCACGTCGTCCAGCGTCAGGGCGCGCACCGTGCCGGCGTAGGTCGCCCAGTAGTCGTCGGGCAGGCCGAAGCGCACCATCTGGACGATGTCGGCCATGACCGCGCGGTTCGTCTCCCAGCGGCCCGGCAGGGTCAGCGTCCGCTGGTCCTTGACGCGGGCGAGCTCCTCGGCGGTGGGGGGACGGTCGCCGCCGCTGCGGATGCTGCTGATCTCCCTGTCGATCTCGGCCATCGACTCCGCCGTCCGGTCGGTCTGGACCGGCGCGAGGACGATGAACGGCCGCTGGCCCGCCGCGTCCCACAGCAGGCTCTGGGCGCCGTACGACCAGCCCTTGTCCTCGCGCAGATTCATGTTGATGCGCGCCGTGAAGCCGCCGCCGAGGATGTTGTTCATGGTCGCGATCTGCAGATCGCGGGCGTCGCGCTTCGGCGGCGCCACGTGACCGGCGAAGATGATGGACTGTTCGGAATCGGGGCGGTCGATGAGGTAGACGACGGTTTCGGCCTGCTGCTCCACTGCGCCGAGGTTCTTGCGGGGCGCTTCGCCCGGCTCCCACTCTCCGAACCGGGCTTCCAGGGCGGGCTCGAGCTCGGCCATCGTCACGTCGCCGACGACGATGAGCGTGGCGTTGTCGGGCCGGAACCAGGTGTCGTGGAACGCGCGCAGCCCGTCGAGGCGCAGCGCGTTCACCGCCGCCTCGCTGCCGGAGCCGGTCAGCGGCTGGCTGTAGGCGTGCCCCTCGCCGTAGAGCAGGCGGGGGAAGACGCGCATCGCCATCCCCATCGGCTGGACCTTCTCGCGGGCGATGGCCGCGAGCTGTTGCCGGCGCCGGCGGTCGAACTCGGCCTCCGGGAAGGAGGGGTGCAGGACGACGTCGGCGAAGAGGTCGAGGGAGGCGTCGAGGTTCTCCTGCAGGGTCGACATCCTGACCGTCGACATGTCGAGGTTGGAGCCCGCCGACAGGGTCGTGCCGAGACCTTCGAGCTCGGCCGCGATCTCCAGCGCGGTGCGGGACGTGGTCCCTTCGTCGAGCATGTCCAGCGTCATGCGGGCCGTCCCCGGCAGCGCGAACTGATCCGCCGCGTAGCCCGCGTCGAGCAGCAGGTTGAAGTCGACCACCGGAACCGCCTCCCGCCGGGCGAGGATCACGTCGAGCCCGTTCGACAGGCGCGTCGTCTCACGCTCGGGGAACGAGGCCGACGGAAACTCGGTGACCTCGGGTGGTCCCGACGAGCGGTCCACGTCGGTCTCGGCCGCGGCGTAGGCGGGGAAGGGCTGCACCTCGATGGTCAGGGCGCCCCGGCTCAGCCACTCGACCGCGGCGGCGTGGACGTCCGCCGGCGTGGCGTTCATGATCGTCTCCTGCGTCCGCCGGTGGCCGTCGGGGCTGCCGAGGTAGACCTCGCTGGCGGCCAGCACGTCCGACTTGCCGCCGAAGCCGCCGATGCGCTCGACGCCGCGGACGAAGGACGCCCGCCGGCTGGTTTGCGCCCGCGCCAGCTCGGCCGCGCTCGGGCCCGATTCGAGGAACGCGTTCAGCTCCTCGTCGAGGGCCGCCTCCACCGCGGCCAGGTCCTGCCCCGGCTGGGCCGTGGCCTGCAGGATGAACAGGCTGCCGAACTGGCGTCCGAGGGTGAACGCGGCGACGTCGGTGGCGATCTGATCCTCGTAGACCAGCCGCCGGTAGAGGCGCGAGCTGCGGCCGGTGGTCAGGACGTCGCCGGCGAGGTCGAGGTAATCGAGGTCCGGGTTCTTGAACGCGGCGACGTTCCAGGCCTTGACGACGCGCGCCTGCGGCACCCGGTCCTGGAGCACGATGCGGCTCTCCTCGGTCCGGCGGGCGAGGTCGACGTCCCGCTTGACGAGGGGCGGCCCCGACGGGATGTGGCCGAAGTGGCGCTCGACCCGCGCCCTGACGTCCTCCGGATCGACGTCGCCGGCGACCACGAGCACCGCGTTGGCGGCCCCGTACCAGGTCTCGAACCAGGTGCGGACGTCGTCGAGCGACGCGGCGTTCAGATCGTCCATCGATCCGATGGTGGAGTGGTCGTAGGGGTGGCCGTCCGGATAGGTGTTCTCGAAGAGGGTCAGGAACACCTTGCCGTAGGGCTGGTTCTCGCCCTGCCGCTTCTCGTTCTGCACGACGCCGCGCTGCTCGTCGAGCCGGGCCTGATCGACGGCGCCGAGCATGTGCCCCATGCGGTCCGACTCCATCCACAGCGCCATGTCGAGGGCGGTCGTGGGCACCACCTGGAAGTAGTTGGTGCGGTCCTGGTTGGTGGTGCCGTTCATGCCGGTGGCCCCGACGCGGTCGAAGGGCTTGAAGTAGTCGTCGTTGAAGTGCTCGCTGCCGTTGAACATCAGGTGCTCGAACAGGTGCGCGAAGCCGGTCTTGCCGGGCGCCTCGTCGGCCGCCCCGACGTCGTACCAGACGTTGACGGCGACGATCGGCGCCTTGTGGTCCTCGTGGACGATCAGCCGCAGGCCGTTGTCGAGCACGTAGCGGGTGTAGGGGATGTCGACCGGCTCCTGGGCGGCGGCGGGCGGACCGGCGGCGAGGAATGCGGCGAGACCGAGGACGAGCACGGGGCCGGGGTGTCTTGTCATGGAAGCTCCTGGGTTGTATTCGTCGCCTTCACTATACGGAACGCCCGCTGCCGGGGTTGCGCCGCCGCGAAGAACGGCCGCGGTACAATCCCGTCGATGGGTGTCGCCGAAGCCGTGATCGGAGTCTCCGACCACTACGCCCGGGCCGAGCTGGTCACTCTCGCGGTGGAGGACGCCGCGCCCGTCTTTCTCGACAGGCGGCGCGTCGAGCTGATCGACAAGGGCCTCCCGAGCGCGCCCTACCACCACGAGGCCTCGAAGCTGGACACCGGAACGGCGATCGACCTCGTGAACCGGGTGAGACGGTCCGCGGCGGAACACGCGACCGCCGCGCTTTCGGCGATGCTGGCGACCTTTCGCGCCCGGGTGCTGATCCTGCCCGCGAGTCCGTACGACAGGCTGCCCGACTCTCTCGAGGAGGTTCTGAGCTCGCGTCCTCTGACCCTTGCCGCCGACGGCATGCTGTACCGCGAATCCCTGGCCGAAGCCGCGGCCGAACAGCGCATGGAGGTCCGGAGGTACCCTCGCAGGACCGACCCGACGGCGCTGGCCGCCGAAGCGATGGGTGTCGACGTGGCCGAGGTCGCCGCGCTCATCGCCCGGTTCGGCCGCGAGGCGGGAACGCCGTGGCGCAAGGACCACAAGCTGGCTGCAGCGGCCGCGCTCTGCGTGCTCGGGCCTCGGATTCGTCATTGAGGGTTGGGGGGTGTCGATCGAGCAGACAGCGGCGCCGGCATCCCGCCCGTCCGTGCCGCCGCGCCCTCGAGCGTCTGGCGGACATCGTGCGCATCACCCGCCGGGAGATCGCGCGGTGGCCCCTCGGCAGTCCCGTTCCCGGTCTGTATGCCCTGCAGCGCATCGCTGCGGATCAGCTCGGCACGCTGGCTGCGGGAACGGCGCCCGGCGAGTACCTGGACGACGTGATCGTGTTCGTGCGCACGCTGCTCGCGACGCGCGTCACGCACCAGCGTCCGGCGCTGTGGTTGCTGACGCCGCGTTTCCGGCGGGCCCGACGGCGCGTCGAGGAGCTCTACGCCGGCGTGCGCGAGACGCCCAGCCCCGACCGTCGGTTCGGGTTCCGCGTGGTGCGCCGGCGACAGGCGGCTGCCTGAAGCGGGGCGGTCCCGGCGGCATGCGTCGCGGTTCGTGTTCCCACATCGATCGGGGAGACCTGCTGCAGGCCGGCCGCCACCGCAGCTACTTTCCGTCCGTGACGCCGGCAACGCCGCCGGACCCCGCCTGAGCGGGTGGCTGCGGCGCTGCGCTATGATGGCCGCACACCAACTGCCTTCGGCGGCAACGCATGACGAGGCAACCTATGCGCAATGGAACATGCTGGATGCGGATCGGCGCGACCGGAATGGTCGTCCTGGCCCTGGCTGCGACGGCGGGTGTCCCGGCGCTCGCTCAGCAAGGCGCCCCGGCCAACGGCGAGTGGCCGACCTACGGCGGCGACCTCGGCGGCACCAAATACTCCCCTCTCGACCAGATCGACCGGGCCAACTTCGGCGACCTGGAGATCGCCTGGCGCTGGCTGTCGGCCGACGCGTTCCTGAGCATCGACACGCCGGACGGGGGCGAGTGGTGGGCCGACTCGCGGCTCATCTTCGAGGAGCTGCTGCGCCGCGATCCGAACCGCTGGCGCGACGCGCAGCCGCCCTACGTCACGAACCTGAAGGCCACGCCGCTGATGGTCGGGGGCCGCCTCTTCATCAACATGCCCACCTCGCAGGCCGCGTCCATCGACGCCGAGACGGGCGAGACGCTCTGGGTCTACAACCCCAAGACCTACGAGGAGGGCACCACGACCATGACCGCGCGCTGGAACCAGCGCGGGGTCGCGTACTGGTCCGACGGCCCGGCGCGCGAGGACGAACGGATCCTGTTCGGGACCGGCAACGGCTACCTCATCTGCGTCGACGCGAAAACCGGCCGTCCCTGTCCGGACTTCGGCGACGACGGCTGGGTGGACCTGACCGCGGGCATCCCGCGCGCTGAGCGCGGGGACCGCGACTGGCTGAACGCGCTGCTTTATTCGGTGCAGTCGCCGCCGCTCGTGGTCGGCGACACCGTCGTCACGCCCTCGTCCATCTCGTCCTACAACATCACGCGGGAGGCGCCGCCCGGGTGGATGCGCGGCTTCGACGTCCGGACCGGCCGCATGAAGTGGATGTTCCACACCATCCCGCAGGGTGACGAGTACGGCAACGACACCTGGGAGGGCGATTCGTGGCGCGTGACCGGCAAGGTAGGCGTCTGGTCGTTCATGAGCGCCGACCCGGAGCTGGGCCTCCTGTATCTGCCGACGAACACGCCGGCGCCGGACTACTACGGCGGGCACCGGCTCGGCGACAACCTGTTCGCCGAGAGCGTCGTCGCCCTCGACATCGAGACGGGGGAGCGCGAGTGGCACTTCCAGGCGGTCCACCACGGCCTCTGGGACTGGGACTTCCCGGCGGCCCCCAACCTGCTCGACGTGGTGGTGGACGGCCGGCCGGTGAAGGCGCTGGCGCAGGTCAGCAAGCAGGGTTTCCTGTACGCCTTCGACCGGGCCGCCGGCGAGCCGATCTGGCCGATCGAGGAACGGCCGGTGGCGACCGACACCGACGTGCCGGGCGAGCGGCCGTCGCCGACGCAGCCGTTCCCGACGAAGCCGGAGCCGTTCGAGTACCAGGGCGCGGTGATCGACGACCTCGTCGACTTCACGCCGGAGATCCGGCAGATGGCGATCGAGGCGGTCGAGGGCTACCGGCTCGGCCCGATCTTCACGCCGCCGATGTGGGACGGGACCATCCAGCGGCCGAGCGCCGGCGGCGGCGCCAACTGGTCCGGGGCGGCCGTCGATCCGGAGACCGGCATCCTCTACGTGCCCTCCAACAACGCCTACTCGGTGATGCAGTACCGCGAGCCGGAGCCCGGCGAAGGGGCCACGCTGGCCGTCATCGAGCGGCGCGGCCCGACCCGGACGCGGCCGCAGATGCCGCAGGGGCTGCCGCTCTTCAAGCCGCCCTACTCGCGCATGACCGCCATCGACATGAACACCGGAGAGCACGTCTGGATGAAGCCGATGGGTGACGGCGACCGGATCCGCAACCACCGGCTGCTGCGCGATCTCGACCTGCCGCCGCTCGGCGGCGACAGCAGCCGGGCCGGGCCGCTCCTGACCCCGGACCTGCTCATCTACGCCCTCACCGCGGGCGGGACGAACGACGGGCCGCGGCTGGTGGCGTTCGACAAGGCGACCGGTGAGGATCTGGCGCAGATCGATCTGCCGGGCGGCGCCATCGGGACACCGATGACCTACCTGGTCAACGGGCGGCAGTACATCGCGCTGACGGTCGGCGGCGGCCGGGTGCCGGAGCTGATCGCCCTCGCGCTTCCCGACCAGGGGGCTGCGCCGTAGATCGGGGCAGACTCCCGGCGAGGGTCGGTTGGGCGGAAAGCGGGGCCGCAAGGCGACGATTTCCAGGCTGGCACGCGGAGGAGAGGCCATGGCGGGTTCCGAACCCAGGGGCGTCGGCCGCGGGGAGTTTCTGAAGGAAGCCGCCGCGGGTGCCGCCGGCGTGGCGGGCGGGGCCGAGGCGGCCGGCGCAGCGGAGGCTGCCTCCGCGGAGCACGACCACGACCACCAGGTGGTGCCCGACGACATCGCGTTGCGGGTGCGCGCGCTGGAGTCGATTCTGGTGGAGAAGGAGATGATCGACCCCGCCGAGCTCGATGCGGTGGTCGACGCCTACGAGAATCGGATCGGCCCCCGGAACGGCGCGCAGGTCGTGGCCCGCGCCTGGACGGATCCCGAGTACAAGGCCCGGCTGCTCGCGGACGGAACCGCGGCGATCGCGGAGTTCGGCTTCACGGGCGCGCAGGGCGAACACATGGTCGTGGTCGAGAACACGCCCGCGGTCCACAACTTGGTGGTGTGCACCCTCTGCTCCTGCTATCCGTGGCCCACGCTCGGCCTCCCGCCGGTCTGGTACAAGTCGGCTCCGTACCGGGCGCGGGCGGTGATCGAGCCGCGGGCCGTGCTGCGCGAATTCGGGATCGAGCTGCCGGACGACGCCGAGGTGCGGGTCTGGGACAGCACGGCCGAGATCCGCTACCTGGTGCTGCCGGAACGGCCGGCCGGCACGGAAGGGCTCTCCGAAGAGGCGCTTGCCGGGCTCGTCACCCGCGATGCGATGATCGGCGTCGCCCGGGTCGCCGCCCCCGGGGGCTGAACCTTGAGCTCGCGTGAGGACGGCCGGCCGCCTGGGCGGCGCGTCGACGCCGAGCGGGTCGCCGCGCTGCCGCCGCTGCCGCGGGACGAGGGGGGGCCGGTGTTCGCCGCCCCCTGGCAGGCGCAGGCGTTCGCGCTCGCGGTGAAGCTGTCCGAGCAGGGCCACTTCACCTGGAAGGAGTGGGCGGCGGCGCTGGCCGATGAGCTGCGGGCGGCGGCCGACCACGGCGAGCCCGACGACGGCTCCCGGTACTATCACCATTGGGTGGCCGTCCTCGAGCGGTTGGCCGCCGACAAGGGGCTCACCGATTCGCCCGCGCTGCTGGATCGCAAGGAGGCCTGGGCCGACGCCTATCGGCACACGCCGCACGGTCAGCCGGTGGTGTTGCGGAAGTCGCACTAGAGCCCGCACGGGACCCGGAGAGACTGGCTGGTCGCATCTCGTCGAAGGCCCGCGGGAGGGCGTCTGCCTCGAAGCGCCCGCACGGGGCCGGAGAGACCGGCTGGCCGCATCTCCGTCGCCGTTCGCCGAGGGAAGCTGCGGATGAAGGGCGTCCACGACATGGGCGGGATGCGCGGCACGGGGCCGGTCGAGCCCGAGCCGAGCGAGCCGGTCTTCCACGCGCCGTGGGAGGGGCGGGTCTTCGGCCTGCGCCGCCTGCTCGCGCCCTGGGGGCTGGGCGGCAACTGGGGCAGCTTTCGGTTCGCGCAGGAGAGGGTCCCGGCGGCGGACTATCTGCGCTTCTCGTACTACGAGCGGTGGTTCGCGGCGCTCGTCAACCTGCTCCGGGCGCACGGGGTGGTCACCGAGGCCGAGCTGGCGAGCGGGGCGGCCGATCCGCAGGCGCCGCGGCCCGAGCGGCGCGGGCGTCCGCCGCAGGCCCCGCTGGGGTTCGGGCTCCTCGATCTGGACGTGCCGGCGCGGTTCCGCACGGGCGACACGGTCCGCGCGCGGAACGTCGATCCCCCGGGACACACCCGGCTGCCGGGCTACGCGCGCGGCAGGCGGGGCACGGTGGTCCGCGACAACGGCGTCTATGCGCTCCAGGACACCGACGAGCGCGGGCAGCAGTTCGGGGACTTCCCGCAGCACGTCTACACGGTGTGTTTCACGGCCCGGGAGCTGTGGGGCGATCGCGGGCACCAGCGCGACGAGGTCTGCGTGGAGTTGTGGGAGGACTATCTCGAGCCGGCGTGACGACGGCCGGCCGCAGGCGCCTCGCCACGGCCGAGACGCCCTGCAGTTCGTCGGCCGGCTCCCCCACGCTCCTCGACCGCAAGGCGGCGTGGGCGGACGTCTGCCTCACGCCGCACCGGCGGCCGGCAGGGCTGCGGAACTCGGACCGAGGCCGTCCGAGAACCAGTCGACGGTTCAGAACCCGAGCGACACCGACAGACCCCGGCGGTCGCGCGACAGCAGGGGGGAGACGGCAACCCGCCGCGTGGAACGCCGCGCCGTGTAGATCACCTGCGAGCGGCGTACGCCGCGTCGAATCCGATGCCGATAGCCGCCCCGGCGGCTCCGAAGAGAAGACCAAACCCAAAGTGGCCAGGGTGGTATTCCCCAGCGCCCCTCATCAGAATCGCCGCCACGACGGCGCCGGAGATGAATCCCGAGATGGCGCCGTTCTTGAGCGAGTCGCGATGCCGCCGGCGGACGATGGAGATTTCGGCTTCTTCCAGGTCGTGGCGGGCGTAATCGATACGCAACGAGAGCACGCCGGGGGACAGATCGATGAGCCGTCCGTGGAGTTCACGCCCGTTGCGGTCGGTTACGCTGATCCGGTCGCCCTGATTGATCAGGAGCGCCAGCCGGTCGAAGGAGAGGTGGTCTGAGGTGGTCTGCGCCTCGGCGGGCGACGCGGCTACCGTTGCCGCCACCGTCAGGAGACCGAGAACGAGAGTGGGTCGAGTCATCTTGTGTCCCTCCGCGCCGGGGATGCCGAGGCTGGAACCAGGTGCTCCGTGCCCGTGGCCATCCGGTGTCGCCGGCGCATTTGCAGGGGAATGCGTCAGGCCGCCGGGAAACGGCTCATCCGGCTGCTACCATCGATTCGCGTTGGCCGGTCGCAGATCCTGTGCTGGCGCCGATACGCGGGAGCACCAGTTTCTTGGATTCCGTCATCCGCTTGGCGCGCGACCTGATCGCCATCGATTCGGTCAATCCTTCGCTGGTCCCCGGCGGCGCCGGCGAGGCGGCCGTAGCCGGGCGGATCGCGGCCGCGCTTCGGGCCGGCGGTATCGACGTAGAGCTGACCGACGTGGCGCCCGGTCGCCCGAACGTCGTCGGAGTCGTCGAGGGCCCGGCGCCGGGCCGCGCGCTGCTGCTCTGCGGCCACACGGACACGGTGGGCGTCGAGGGGATGACCGCGCCGTTCGACCCGGTCGTCAGGGACGGACGGCTCCACGGGCGGGGCAGCCAGGACATGAAGAGCGGCGTGGCCGCGATGGTCGACGCGGCCGTCGAGGCAGCGCGGAGCGGAGGGCTCCGGCGCGGGCGCCTGGTGGTGGCGGCGGTGGCCGACGAGGAGCATGCCAGCGCCGGCGCGGAAGCGCTGGTCGAAGAGCACTCGGCCGACGGGGCGGTGGTGACGGAGCCGACGGATCTGCGGGTGGCGACCGCGCACAAGGGGTTCGAGTGGGTGGAGGTCGAGACGCGCGGGCGCGCCGCCCACGGCAGCCGCCCCGCCGACGGACGCGACGCCATTCTGCACATGGGCCGCGTGCTCGGACGACTGGAGGCGGTCGAGGCCGGTCTCGAAGCGGGGCCGACCCACCCGCGGCTGGGAAGGGCGTCACTCCACGCGTCGACCATTCACGGCGGGCAGGCCCTCAGCGTCTATCCCGACCGCTGCGTGCTCGGGGTCGAGCGCCGCACGGTGACGGGAGAGCCGTCGGACATCGGCTTGACGGAAGTCCGGGAGGCGCTGGCATCGCTCGCGCAGGAGGACGGTGACTTCGACGCCTCGGCGCGGCAACTGCTGACGCGTCCACCCCACGAAATCGCGGACGGCCACCCGATTTGCCGCGAGTTGCGGCAGGTCCTTCGCCGGCGCGGGCTCGACGCCGGCCCGACCGGCATGTCCTTCTGGACCGACGCCGCGATTCTGGGGCGCGCGGGGACGCCGGCGGTGCTGTTCGGCCCGACCGGCGCGGGCCTCCACGGTCCGGAGGAGTACGTCGAGATGGATTCCGTGCACGCCTGCCGGGACGTGCTGGTCGAGTTGATCCGGGCGTTCTGCTGACGCCGGCATTGCGGAACGCCAACCTCGTCATATCCGGCTCGGACCACCGGAGACCCTCGGATGGCCGGGCGGCGCCGAGACTCCGATCGATTCCCGTCTCCGCTTCCCGCGTTCGTCCCGGCCGCCCAAACCAACCTTCACCGGGAGTCTGCACCGTTCTACTGACCCGCGGGGACGTCGCGCGGGCGGGTCGGTCAGAAGGCGCGCGTGAAGCCGCCGCTCGATCCGGCGAACCGCGAGTTCACCACGTTGTTGAAGATCGACCCGAACGAGTAGGTGAACCCGATCCGGAACTGCCACTCGTAGTCGGTGGCGAGCTGGCGCTGGCGCACCAGGATCTCGGCGTCGGTGGCGTTGCGGCGGGGCAGGTAGATCTGGTCGCGGATCAGCGAGCTGTCGGCGTCGAAGCGGAGGAAGAACCCGCGGAACAGACGGATGTCGAGCTCGCCGTACAGCACGAGCCGGCGCTGGTCCGGCTGGTCGAGGAACTGCGAGAACTCCATGGTGATCTCGCTCTCGCCCCACGGCTCGTTGACCAGGAACGAGCTCTGCACGGCGTGGTTGGCGCGCCGCTCCTCCAGCCGGTCGAAGATCGTCGGCTCGAGATAGTTGAAGGCGTTGTACCCGGCGGTGTAGGTCATCGTGAACTGCCGCCGCGTCGACTCGGAGTACGGGAAGAAGTTGTATTCGATCGCGGGCGCCGCGCGCAGCGTCAGGTCCTGGTTCCGGAAGTTGGAGCTGATGGCCGACCCGCCGAAGCCGATGCCCACGTGCTCGCCGACGCTCTTGACGAAGCGGGCGTCGAGCGAGGAGCTGCGCCGGACGTTGGTGAACGTGGAGTCGGTGAGCTCGAAGGCGTCCTCCCGGTAGTTGGTGAAGAAGCCGACGCGCATCTTCCACATCTCCGTGTCGCGGTTGGCCGAGAGCGACCCGCTGAGCGACCGCGTCGACTCGCGCTCTTCCGCGTCGAAGAACATGTTGAGCCGAGTGCGGAAGACCCAGAAGTTCCAGGGATCGTCTTCCGGCCGGGCGTTCGCCGCGCGGCGCGCGCCCAGCGGTCCGCTCGGGCGGGTCGACACCTCGAGCTGCTGGCCGAGCGGCGTCTGCGCGGCGTACCGGACCAGGCCGAGGCGCAGCATCTGCGCCAGCGCGCGGCGCTCGCTGTCGTCGGTGTCGTCCTGCGTCGTGTAGAAGACGAGCTGGTCGTCCATGCCGGTGAATTCGTCGAGGCCGTAGAAGTCCAGCGTCCACGCGTCCCCGCCGCCGCCGGTGTTCTCGCGGGTGACCAGCACGTGGACCTGCGCGTCGCGCCGGTCGCGCACGTAGTTCACGAAGGTGATCTCGCGGCGGAGGAACTCGTCGTCGCACGGGCCGCAGTCGAGGAAGACGCGGAGCGAGTCGGCGCCGTTCGGCTGCCGCGGTGGCTGCGCCGCCCCGGCGCTCGAGTCGTTCATGCGGACGAAGTCCCCGCTGCCGCCGCGGATCGGTAACGCCCTGTGTTCCCTGGGGCCGGCTACCGGGACGAACCGTTCGTCGGAACCGTCGCCGGCGTGGCTGGACAGCGCTCGGTGTTTTCCCGGAGAGGCAGTAGAGGCGGACAAGGCGTGACGCGGCGCGGCGACGACAGCGCTGGCGCCCATCACGACCGCCAGCAGACCCGTCAGCGCGGACTTCATCGACCGGCCCCTATTTTATACTGGCGTCGCCATGTCGACGCTTCCCACTCCCGGCACGAAGGCCGCCCCGTTCGCGCTGCGCGACGCCGCGGGCGCCCCCTGCGGGTTCGGGCCCGATGGTCCTGCCGCGCCCGCGACGCTGATTTTCTTCTTCAAGCACGACTGCGCCACGTGCGACCTGACCGCGCCGCTCGTCGAGCGGGTGCACCGGGCGCTGTCCGGGTCCGGCCTGCGCGTCCTGGGCGTGTCGCAGGACGACGCGGCGCTGACCGCCGCGTTCGCAGACCGGCACGGACTCACGTTCCCCCGTGCCCTCGACGCCGAGCTGCTCGTCTCCGAGGAGTACGGCTTCGACGCCGTGCCCGCCCTGGTGCTGGCCGCCGAGGACGCCAACGTGCTGGCGAGCTTCGAGGGCTTCGGCCGGGCGGACCTGCTGGCGCTGGTCGGCCTCGCCGCCGAACGGTGCGGCAGCCCGGCGCCGGTGGTCGAGCGCGAGGGCGAGCCGCTGCCCGACGTGCGGCCCGGCTGCGGATCGAAGGTCCACGATCCGGACGTCGCCCGGCGGCTGGCGGCCCGGCGCGACTCGTCGAGGCTGGCCGCACGGCGGGTCCGCATGCCGGCCGACCTCGACCCGTTCGAGTTTCTGGACCGGCAGGGCCTGACCGACGGCCTGCCGGTGGTGCCGCCGACCGAGGAACGGGTGGCGCGGATGCTGGCCGGCACCGCGCGGCGGCCCGCCGACGTGGTGGCCGACGTGCCGCCCAACCTGGCCCCGGCCACGGTGGAGAAGATCGCCGTCAACGCCGTCATGGCGGGGTGCAGGCCCGAGTACCTGCCGGTGGTCATCGCCGCGGTCGAAGCGGCCTGCACCGACGCCTTCAACCTGCACGGCGTGCTGGCCACCACCTACTTCGTCGGTCCGCTCCTCGTCGTCAACGGACCCGTCCGCCACGCGATCGGGCTCAACTGCGGGCGCAACGTCTTCGGCCAGGGGACGCGCGCCAACGCCACCATCGGCCGCGCCCTGCAGCTCGTGGTCCGCAACGTCGGCGGCGGCCGTCCCGGCGAGGTCGACATGGCGACGCTCGGCCAGCCCGGCAAGTTCGGCGCCTGCATCGGCGAGAACGAAGAGGCGAGCTGCTGGGAGCCGCTCCACGTCGAACGCGGCTTCGACCGCGGCCAGAGCACCGTCACCGTCTTCGCCGCCGAGGCGCCGCGCGCCATCCGCGACCAGCTCTCGCGCAGCTCCCGGTCGCTGGCCGCCAGCATGGGGTTCTCGCTCGAAGCCATCGCCACGTCAAGCTGCACGGCATGGATCAGGCGCTGCTGGTGGTCTCGCCCGAGCACGCGCGCACCTTCGAGCGCGACGGCTTTACGAAGGACGACCTCCGCGCCCGGATTCAGGAGGTGACGGCCCGCCCGTTGCGCGACGTGCTCCCCGACGAGGAATGCCAGAAGGGGACCGGCGTCCGCGCGTTGCCGCGGGACTGGCTCGGTCCCGACGGCCGCCCGACGGCGGCGGCGCTGGACCGGCCGTTCCCGAAGTTCTCGCAGCCGGAGAACGTCCTGATCATGGTGGCCGGCGGCACGGCGGGGAAGTTCTCCGCCGCGGTCGGCGGGTGGGCGAGCGGCGGGCTGGGATCGAAGGCGGTTACGCAGGTGATCGATGCCCCGGTTCCGGCGCCGACGCAAGAGTAGTTTCCTGAAGTTGTTCTACACGGACCCGTAGGGGTCAGCCGAGCAACCGCAGGACGGCGATCCCAGCCCCGACGAGCACGCCCGTCTGGAGCAGGAGCGCGCGATAGAGGTCGGCGCGGGTGACGAGATCCCGTCCTTCGTGTTCCGCCGCCTGCCGCACGGCGTCGGTGATTGCGTCAACCTGTGCCGGCGTGAGGTCGGCGTTTGCCAAGGCGCGGGCTATCGCATGAGTGTCGAACACGAATTCATGCTATCACGAGCGATCAGGTGGCCGGAGGATTGGAGCGGCCCGGGCGAGTCACGGAACAGGGTGTGCTAGAGTGGGCCGCATCCAGTCGGGAGGCCGCATGCACGACTCTTCCGTCATACTCGATCCGACCGACGAACGCGAGCCGATCGGCCGTCGCCTCGCGGCGCGGGGCGGCGCGCTGTCCGGCACGGTCGGGATCGTCGACATCTCGAAACCGCGCGGCGACGTCTTCTGCGACGAGCTCGAGACGCTGCTGCGTTCCCGGCAGCCGGGGCTCGACGTCGTCCGGTTGCGCAAGCCGACCTTCACGCGGCCGGCCCCGGCCGACCTCCGCGAGGAGGTGGCCGAGCGGTGCAAGGCGGTGATTCAGGCCCTCGCCGATTGAGGGTCCTGCACGTCGTGCAGTGTGCACGACCTGGTCGACTACGAGGCGCGGGGCATTCCCACGGTGATGGTGGCGTCCACCGAGTTCGTCGAGGCGGCGGAGCGGCAGTCCGTGGCGCTCGGCATGCCGGACGTGGCGGACAAGGCCGTCTACGTGCCGCACCCCATCCAGGACGCCACGGACGACGAGATGCGCGCCAAGGCGCGCGCGGCGTACGAGGCCATCGTCGAGGCGATCACGCACTAGCGGTCCTGTCGTGGCGGTTTCCTGCCCGTCGCCACGGCCGACTCGCTGCCTGCTCGATCGAACGACCGGCGGAGCGGCAAGGTCTGCCGGTCGTCGGCGTCGCGCGGACAGGGGTGCGAGTCGGCGGACCAGACGTCCAGCCCGAACCGAGCGCCCCCATGGACACGATCGCGGTCGGCGTCATCGTCCTCTACCTGATCACCGCCACCGCCATCGGCAGCCTGATGGCGCGGCGGACGACCACGTCGACCGGCTGGGCGGCGGCCGGCGGCGGGATGTCGACGGTGCTGGTGGCGGTGGGCGTCGCGGGGACGCGCATCGGCGGCGCCGGCACCTACGGCGTGGCCGGCGACGTCATCAGCGGCGGGGTCTGGAACCTCTGGTGGTACGGCGTCGCCACGTTCCTGGCGCTGTCGCTCGTCGGCCTGTTCTTCGCGGTCCACTACCGCCGGCTGCGGCTGCAGACCGTCGGAGAGATCTTCACGCTCCGCTGGGAGAACCGCCGCTGCCAGTGGCTGACCAGCCTCTGCGTGCAGACCGAGTACGTCATCGTCAACCTGATCGAGGCGTACGTCATCGGCGTCATCGTCAGCACCCTGACGCCGCTGTCGATGTTCTCCGGGGTGCTGGTGGCGGCCGCCATCTTCGCCACCTACGTTTCGCTCGGGGGCCTGTGGGGGACGGCGGTCACGAATCTCATCCATTGCGTCGTGGTGCTCGTCGGGCTGCTGGGGGTCGGGCTGTTGGGCATCGAGCAGCTCGGGGGCTGGAGCGGGGTGACGGCGGCCGTCGGCGGGCACCTGGCGGCGGCGTCGCGCGACACCGCGGCGTGGTGGGGATTCACCGGCGCGGGGTGGCTCCCCGTTTTCGCGATGATCTTCTCGGCCGCGATCCACACGCCGGCCGCCTCGGTCTACACGAACTACGCGGCGGCGGCGCGGAACGAGCGGCACATCGCGCCCGCGTTCGTCGCTGCGGGAGTCATCGCGGCCCTGATGCCGATGCTGGCCGGCCTGATCGCCATCCTGACGACGGCGCGCTACGGGCTCGACGCCGGACTCGGCGGCTACCGCAACCTGACGACGCTCGCCTCGGAGATCAGCCCGGTGGTCGGCGGCGTGGCCCTGGCCGCGGTGCTCGCCGCGGTCATCTCGTCCGGCGGCCCGATCCTGCTGTCGAGCGCGACGATGTTCGTCCGCGACTGGCTGCCGTTCACCCGCCGCTACGACTCGGCGCGAAGGCTCCGGGCCTACCGGGCGACGACCGTCGTCTACGCCGTCGTCGCCGCCCTGGCCGCCTGGGTGGTCGCCACCCGGACCAGCATCTCGATTCTCGACCTCCTGCTGTTCGGCTTCGCGATGGTGGTGCCGCCGGCCATCGCCGTCGGCTACGTCATCTACTGGCCGCGGACGACCGAGCGGGGCGCCTGGTGGGGGATGGCGACCGGCTACGGGGCGGGGCTGATCTGGTTCGCGCTCCTCAAGCTGGCCCTCGCCGCCGGGATCAGCGCACCGGAAGGCGCCTCGGCCCTGTACCGGCTGCTCGTCTACTGCCTCACGGTGGACGGGGAAGGCATCGACCCGTCCTACGTCACGACCTTCGTGCCGCTGGTCGTCATCCCGGTGATTTCGCGGTTCACGACCGACACGTCCGGGGACCGCGACGGGTTCTACGCCATGCTGTCAGGCGACCGACCGGTCACGCGGCGACGGTTGTAGACGCGCCCGCCTGAAGCAGGCTGCGTCGCTGCGCCGCGCGCCGGCCGATCCGGGATTGGCATGAAACCCGTGGGGGCTCGCAAGCCACCGGTCGGGGCGATCGTACGGTCAGCGGTTGGGGGCGACGAGGAACACCTCGACGCCGCTCGCGGCTGCGAGTCGCCGCGGTTCGGCCGGGATGGAATGCCCCGTTACGACGGCCGTCGATTGCTCCCCGAAGATCGCCTGAAGTGCGTCTGCCGACTCGCGCGCCCGTTCGACGTCGCGTCCGTCGACAGCGTTGGACGCCTCGACTGCGACCCACACGTTGGCCCGGTCCTTCGCGCGCGCCCGCAGGATGAGGTCGGTCGCGAAGACGCGGGCTTCCTGTCCGATCGTGATGCGATCCGTATCGACCGCTTCGTACACCGCCTCCTGCAGATCGCGGTCCGGGTCCGTAACGGCCCCCTGCACGACGTGTGCCCGGCGTAACCCCAGCTTCTGGCTGAGGAACGGGCGGATCCACTTGTGCATCCTGACTTCCAGGCTGTATCCCCTGAGGGCCGCCACGTCGATCTTGATCTCGCCGACGTCGTGCTCCAAGGTGGTGACGCGCTGCTTGATCTCGGCGACGTCGCGCTCCAGTGTGGTGACGCGCTGCTTGATCTCGCCGACATCGTGCTCCAAGGTGGTGACGCGCTGCTTGATCTCGGCGACGTCGCGCTCCAGTGTGGTGACGCGCTGCTTGATCTCGCCGACGTCGGGCTCGATGGCGTCCAGACGCGCCGGCATCCCCAGGAACTCGTTCGTCAGCATGGCGCGCAGCAGCATCCGCTGCGCCGCCGGATTGGCCTGGAGCTCGGCGATGATCCGCGCCACCAGGGATTCCGGATCGAGGTGTTCCGCGGCCTGGGGAGGCATCGGTCCAGTATAAGCCGGCGCCGCCGACGGGCGCCGATCGTGCTGGAGCGGATTCGGCGGCGTCGGCGGCGGGGATGCCCGCCAGGGGCCTTCGTCGTCCCGCGCGCAGTGACGCCCGGGACGCCCGGAGACCCGACTCGCGCGGCAACTATAATCGTTGCGGTCGGGGCCGGCGCTCCGTCCATCGCGGCGATCGTGCGCGGTGGGGCGTTCGCTGCATCCCGGATATTCCCCGACGGCCGAGCGCCGCGCTGAAACCCCGGATCGCGCGCCCGGCGCCGGAAACACAGGAAGGTCGCGCATGCCCGGTTCCGTCACGTTCGAACGCCACGACGACGTTGCGCTGCTGCGTCTGGACAACCCGCCGGTCAACGGTCTGAGCTGGGCCATGCGCGCCGCCCTCGGCGAGCGCGTGGCCGAGGCGCTGGCCGACGACGCCGTCAGGGCGATCGTCCTCGCCGGCGCGGACCGGATGTTCTGCGGCGGGGCCGACATCCGGGAGTTCAGCGCGCCGCCGCCGCCGGGCGCGGCGTCCCTGCCCGCGGTTCTGGACGCGATCGAGGCGTCGCCGAAGCCGGTGGTCGCCGCCATCCACGGAGTGGCGGCAGGCGGCGGGATGGAGGTGGCCCTGGCGTGCCACCTACGGCTCGCCGCCCCCGGCACGCGGCTCGGCCTGCCGGAAGTGACGCTCGGCATCCTGCCCGGCGCGGGCGGCACGCAACGCATGCCGCGGCTCATCGGCGTCGAGGCGGCGCTCGACGTGATCGTCGGCGGGAAGCTTCACCCGGTGGACAAGGCGGTCGAGTTCGGCTTCGTGGACGAGTGCGTCGAAGGCGACCTGGTGAAGACGGCGATCGCGCGGGCCCGGCAGTTCGCGGCCGACGGCGCGCCCTTGCGGCGGGCGTCGAGGCTGGAGGAGCACCTGGACGCGGCGCGCGGCCGGCCGGAGATCTTCGAGAACTTCCGCCGGAAGATGGCGAAGCGCGCCCGCGGCTTCGATGCGCCGTACGCCTGCGTCGACTGCGTGGAGAAGGCGCTGACGATGCCGTACGCCGAGGCGCTGAAGAACGAGCGGGCGGTGTTCGACCGGCTCCGCGAATCGGACCAGTCGGCGGCGCAGCGGCATGCCTTCTTCGCCGAGCGCGAGGTGGCGAAGATCCCGGACGTGCCGAAGGATACCCCGGTGCGGCCGATAGCGGCGGCGGGAGTCGTCGGCTGCGGCACCATGGGCGGCGGCATCGCGATGAGCGTCGCCAACGCCGGCCTGCCGGTCACGGTTCTCGAATCGTCGCAGGAGGCGCTCGACCGCGGCATGGCCGTCGTCCGCCGGAACTACGCGGCGACCGTCTCGAAGGGACGGCTGTCGCAGGCGGAGATGGACGCCCGGCTGGCGCGCATCACGCCGACCCTCGACGACGCGGACCTCGGCGCGGCCGATGTCGTGATCGAGGCGGTATTCGAGGAGCTGCCGCTCAAGAAGGAGGTGTTCGCCCGGCTCGACCGCGTGTGCAAGCCGGGAGCGATCCTGGCCACCAACACGTCGACCCTCGACGTCGACGCCATCGCCGCCGCCACGTCGCGGCCGGAGCAGGTCATCGGCACCCACTTCTTCAGTCCGGCGAACGTCATGAAGCTGATGGAGAACGTGCGCGGCGCCCGCACGTCGGCGCAGACCATCGCCACCGTCATGAAGCTTTCGAAGAAGCTGGGCAAGGTGGGCGTGCTGGTCGGCGTCTGCGACGGCTTCGTCGGCAACCGGATGCTCTACGCCTACCGCCGGCAGGCCGACTTCCTGCTGGAGGAAGGGGCGCTGCCGGAGCAGATCGATCGGGTCGTCTACGACTTCGGCCTGCCGATGGGGCCCTACCGGATGGCGGATCTCGCCGGGCTCGACGTGAGCTGGCGGGTGCGGAAGGCGCAGGCGCCGACCCGGCCGGCCCACCTGCGCTACTCGCCGATCGCCGACCGCATCTGCGAGCAGGGCCGCTACGGGCAGAAGACCGGCGCCGGCTGGTACCGCTACGAGAAGGGCAGCCGCGTCCCGATTCCGGATCCGGCCATCCACGCGCTCATCGCCGGCGTCTCGACGGAGCTCGGGATCGAGCGGCGTGCGATCGGCGACGACGAGATCGTCCCGCGGTGCCTGTATCCGCTCGTCAACGAGGGCGCGAAGATCCTCGACGAGGGCCTCGCCCTGCGCGCCGGCGACATCGACGTCATCTGGATGCACGGCTACGGCTTTCCGCGCTACCGCGGCGGGCCGATGTTCTGGGCCGACCTGGTCGGCCTTCGGACGATCTACGACACGATGAGCCGCCTCCACGACGAGCACGGCGAGTGGCTGAAGCCGGCCCCGCTGCTGAAGCGGCTCGCGGAGGCGGGCCGGGGATTCAAGGACGTACGGTAGACTGCATTCGGCCCCGGTGGAGGAGAGTCCCAACATGCCGTCCGCCGTCGTCAAGACACTCGTGCTTCGGCCGGTCACTCCGAGCGGCGCATGACGACGCCGGCGATGCCGATCGCCCGGGATGCGCCGCACGCCGGCGAAACGGCGGACCTGATCGAGTACTACTTCGAGCAGGGCTGGACGGACGGCCTGCCCGTGGTCCCGCCCACGCCGGCGACGGTGGCGGCGATGGTCGACGCGCTCGGGGGCGAGCCCGACCGTCTCGAAGCCCGCATCCCGCCGCGCTGGGGCAACCTGACGCGCGAGGTGCTGGCGATCAACCTGGTGCTCGCCGGCTGCCGGCCGGAATACGGGCCGGTCGTGCGGGCCGCGCTCCTGGCGCTGACGAGCGGTCCCTTCAACCTCCACGGCGTGCAGGCGACCACCCACATGGCGGCGCCATTGGTCGTGGTGAACGGGCCCGTCCGGCACGAGATCGGGCTGAACGCCGGCCCGAACGTCTTCGGCTCGGGCTTCCGGGCCAACGCCACCATCGGCCGCGCCATCCGTCTCGTGCTGCTCAACGTCGGCGGCGGTTGGCCCGGCGAGCTCGACAAGAGCACGCTGGGCCACCCCGGCAAGTACACCTTCTGTATCGCCGAAAACGAAGAGGCGGGTCCGTGGGCGCCGTACCACGTCGAGCACGGCTACCGCCCCGAGGACAGCACCGTCTTCTGCATCGCCGCCGAGGGCCCGCACAGCGTCACCAACCACGTGGCCGACGACCCGGAAGGGATCCTCGACAGCATCGCCTCGGCGATGAGCACCATCGCGCACAACAACGCCGTCAGCAGCGGCTCGTGCGCCGTCGTGATCGGCCCGGAGCACGCCGCGACGATCGCCGCGAGGCAGTGGACCCGGCAGGATGTGCGGCGCTACCTCTGGTGGGCGACGACCAACACGTTCGACGACATCAGCTTCGGAGGGCGCTACGGGAAGATCTACAACCGGAACCTCCCGCGCTGGTACAAGCGCGAGCCGGGAGCACGCATCCCCATCGTGCCGTCAGCCGACGACATCCATCTGTTCGTGGCGGGCGGCGCGGCCGGCCGGTTCTCGGCGTTCCTGCCCGGGTGGGGCCACATGACGTCGCCGGTGCTGCGGGCGATCGACGGACGGCCGCCGGCGACCGGCGAGTGCGAAGACGGGACGTGCACGCTTTGAGGCCGGCCACGTGATCCGGAGCAGCGGCCGATGACCGGCGAACGACGACTGCCGGACGGACGGATCGTCTACGACCCCCGCGGGACGGTCACTGCAGAGCCGCGCGAGCCGGCGGCCCGCCTGACGACGTTGGAGGGGGTGCGGATCGGCGTGCTGGACAACGCCAAGTGGAACGCCTCGAAGCTGCTCCGCCACGTCGTCAGCGGGCTGGAGGCGGATCTGACGCTGGCCGGCGTGAACCTCTACACCAAGCCGAGCTTCTCGCGCCCGGCCGAGGCGGACCTGCTCGACCGGATCGCGGCCGAGAACGACGCGGTGATTACCGCGATAGGCGATTGAGGGTCGTGCACGTCGTGCAGTCTGCACGACGCGGTCGGCCTGGAGGAGCGGGGCGTCCCGACGGCGGTCATCGTGACCGACGCGTTCCTGCACGAGGCCGACGTGCAGCGGACGGCGCTCGGGGCCGAACTTCTCGAACCGGTGGTCGTCACGCACCCGCTCAGCACGTTGAGCGACGAGCAGATCGTCGCGCGCGCCGCCGAGGCGGGGGCGGGTGTCCGGCGCGTCCTGGCGGTCGGCGCGGCGTGAATTCGTATCGGGCGGCGGGCCGGGAGTCTGCGCCGCAGAAGCGGCGCAGACTCCCGGACACGCTGCCGGCCGTGCCCTGCGGGCGCCGCAGGTCCGCAGGAAGCTTCGCGCGGGCGCGGTATGATTCCGCCATGAACGTCGATCTCGCCTACGGCCGCGGACGCCTGCCGGTCGAGTTCCCCGACGGCCGCACGACGGTGCTGGAGCCGTCCTACGTCGACGGCCTGCCGGACGAGGCGGCGGCCATCCGCCACGCCCTGCGGATGCCGCTGGAGACGCCGCCGCTCGCGTCGCTCGTCGAGTCCGACCGGACCGTCGCCATCTCGGTCTGCGACGTCACCCGGCCGATGCCCAGCCACACGTTGTTGCCCGTCCTGCTGGGCGAACTGGCCCACGTGCCCGACGACCGGATCGTCATTCTGATCGCCGCCGGGACGCATCGCCCGAACGACCGCGGCGAACTGATCGAGATGCTCGGCGAGCCGATCGTCGACCGCTACCGCATCGTCAACCACAGCGCCTTCGACGAGGACGGACTGGTGCATCTGGGCGAGGTGGAGCCGAACGTGCCGGTCTGGCTGAACCGGCACTGGGTCGACGCCGACTTCCGCATAACGACAGGGTTCGTCGAGCCGCACTTCTTCGCCGGCTTCAGCGGCGGGCCGAAGCTGGTGGCGCCGGGGCTGGCCGGGTTCCGGACGACGATGCGGCTGCACGACGCGGAGATGATCGGCAGCCCGAACGCGCGCTGGGGCGTCACCGAGGGCAACCCGATCCACGACGCGATTCGCCGCATCGCGGCGCACGTGGGCGTCCACTTCAGCGTCGACGTGGCGATCAACCGCGACCGGCGGATCACGAGCGTCGCGGCGGGGGAGATCTTCGCCGTGCACGGGACGATGGCGGCTCGCGTCAAGCAGAGCGCCATGCAGGCCTTCGACGCACCGTTCGACGTGGTCGTGACCACGAACAGCGGCTACCCGCTCGACCAGAACCTGTACCAGAGCGTGAAGGGCATGTCGGCGGCGGCGCAGGTGGTCAGGCCGGGCGGGGCCATCGTCTGCGCCGCCGAGTGCGCCGACGGGCTGCCGTCGCACGGCGAGTACGGGGACATTCTCCGCGCGCGGGAGACGCCGGAGGCGCTGCTGAAGATGATCTGCGCGCCGGGCCACAACCGGCACGATCAGTGGGAGGTGCAGATTCAGGCGCAGATCCAGCAGCGCGCCGCCGTATTCCTGAAGACCGACGGCCTCGCGCCGGACGAAGTCCGGGCAGCGCATCTGACGCCCATCGACGACGTCGCCGAGACGACGCGCGAGCAGCTCGACCGGGCCGGCCCGGGCGCGCGGGTGTGCGTCCTGCCCGAGGGCCCGCAGACGATTCCGTATCTCCCTGAATGAGAGCCGGCGCCGCGTCAGGACGGCGGGATCAGCGCGACGGTTCTGACCGGCGCGCCCGTGCCGCCCGCTCTCTTCATCGGCAGCGCCGCCAGCAGGAAGCCGGTGGGCGGTGGGCGGGCGCTTCGTCGTCCGGCTCCTGCGCGACCGCCGCGGTGGCCACCAAGTCAGTTCATCACCGGTCGATCGGGAACCATTCCCCCCTATTGCGGCTGAGAATCCAGGTTCTCCCGGTGCACTCGTCCAACAGGAACACGTCGGGCCTGTCGATTGACCGCGTGCTCATATAACGATCGCCGAACAAGGTGTAGCGGCATTCTCCGATCGTCTCGCCCTGTGCGAACACGGCCCTTGCGCTACCGGCGGCGCCGGCCGCGGATGACGAGCCGCTGGACCCGGCTTCGGGTGCCGGTCGGCTAGACGAACAGGTACAAGCCGTTGCCGTCTGCGTGCCGACCGGGCGGGGCGGAACGGACGAAGGCGAACGAGAGGGCCTTGTCGGGGTGGCGACCTCGGCGCTTGGTTCTGCGGGGAGTCGGGGCCGTCTTGGCTACAACATCCATTTCACCCATTCTATACGGGATTGAGTTGGATTCCGCCACACGTTCTGACCCGGACAGCCGTGTCGCAAATCATGAACGACTACCAATCGATGCCATGCCGCATCTGTCGCGTTTCGTTCGGGACGGGCAAACGGAGGCGGCGCTACAGACGGTTGACCGCATCAACCGGCTGCTGGCGGCGGCCGTCATGATTCAGGATTGGAGACCTCACGATGACTCGGCAGGATCAAATCGATGCGCGGAACCTGGAGCGGATACGGATCGCGACCGAACGGATCGCGGATTTACTCGATCTGCTGGTCCAGGACGTGGATCGTATCGCTGATCATTCCGCGGAGTTGATCGCGCGGTCCGCACCGGACGAAGACGATCCCGGCATCGCGGTTGCTGCGCAGCGGATAAGCCGGCCGGAGGCGCCGAGTGAATGACGGCTTGTTCGGCGCGTTTCCGGTGCGCCACGGCGCGTTCGTAGCGTGCTCTTGCGACGGCCGTTTTGCGGTTGGGATCACGCCAAATAACTTGCCCGTTACCCGGTCGCTCTGCTATGCCCTAAGGCAACGCGAAGACGAAGAGGTTGTTGCCGCTGCTCGGCCGCAGCTCCGGGGTCATCGCGCTCCAGCGCGAGGCGTTGCCGCCCGTGCCGGTGCCCGCCACGACGTACTGCCGGCCGTCGACCGCATAGGTCACGGGGAAGCCGCTGACCGGCGACCCGAGGTTGACCTCCCAGAGCACCGCGCCGGTCTCGTCGTCGAGGGCGCGGAACCGGCCGTTGACGTCGCCGACGAAGACGAGGCCCCCGGCCGTCACCGCCAGCGACATCGTGGCGGCGCGCTGCTCCCAGGTCCACGCCGTCACGCCGGTCTCCGCGGAGATCGCCCACACCGCGCCGAGCCGGTCGGTGCCGGGCGCCAGCTCGTTGCGCATGCTGAGGCTGTAGAGCGACCGGCCCCCATCGTCGAGCGGCGCCATCCGCGCGCAGGCGTTGCGCAGCGGCATGTACATCATGTTGGTGCGCGGGCTGTAGGCCCCCGCCTCCCAGTCCGGTATCACGCTAACGACGAACGCCGTAACCAGCTTATTCAAATCCATTATGTGCGTCACGCGTTAACCCTGCCAGCCGTTAGTGCCAGCCAGAACGGGCTGGCCAGCCGGTTCCGGCCCGCCCTCCGCGTCGTCGCTGCGCAGCCGTTCGAGCGCCGCCAGATGCTTCGCCAGCTCCGGTGGCGCATAGATCATGGTCGTCTCGGGCCGGGTGTGTCCATAGAGGTCCTGGATGTCCGCCACGTCCGTCCCGGCCCGGCGCAGGCCGGCTGCGAACGAGTGCCGGATCTGGTAGGTGGTGAACACCGGCCGGCCGGCCTTGCGCGCTGCTCGGGCGAGCGCCCGGTTGACGCTGCTGCGGGGCCACGGCCCGAAGGCTTCGGCGTCGAGGAAGGCGCGCGCGGCGGCGACGCCCTCCGGCACCAGCGGGACGGCGGCGATCCGGCCGCCCTTCCCTCGCGGAACCGCCACGTAGGGGATCGGCTCGTCGAGCCGGAAGTCATCCGCGCGGAGTCTGCCCATCTGCGACGGCCGCATCCCGGTCCAGTGCATCAGCTCCAGCCGCACGCCGGTAACGGATCCGGCCGGGATCTCCGCCAGAACCGCAGCGATGTGGCGGCGGTCGACCCAGCGGGGCTTCGGGGGCGGCGGGGCGAAGCGGACGAGGTCGAGCAGGTCGAACGAGGCGCGGCGGCCGTAGAGCACGCGGACGAGGTTCGTCAGGGCGTGGCGGCGGTGGTTGCAGGTCGAGGCGGCGAGCGTCCGGCGCCACTCGTGAAGCTGGGCGTTGAGCATCGGCAGGTGCGCCGGGAGCGCCGTCGTCCGCAGGTGCCCGAACCGCGGCAGCCACGCCAGCAGTTCGCGGCGGCGGTCGCCGAAGCTGATCAGGGTGCTCTCCACCTGATCGAGGTACCGCCCGGCGTCGTGGCTGAGGGTGTGCCGGCCGCCTGCCGGGAGTGTCCGCAGGCTGGCCCGCAGCTCGTCACGCTTCGCCCGAATGGTCCTGAGCGGCGTGCCGGGCGGGAAACGGACCTCGCGCTGGATGCCGTTGACCTTGACCGTGGCGGCCAGTCCGTGCCGGTCCCGGTAGATGCCCTCGGCGACCCGCACGCGGCGGCGTGCGGCTGGCTTGCCGGCGCCGGCCTTCGATGCTCCCCGCTCCCCGGCTTGCCGCGGCTTCGCCACCGGCACGGCCATCGCCCACTCCGCCGCATCGGGTCGGACGCCCTCGATCTCACTGACGATCGGTTCCATAGACTCTCTCCCTCACAGAAACGTCCGCGCGGTCCAGCGGACCTCGCCGAGCACGGCCGCGTCGTCGGGCCAGGGCAGCGTCGGCCACGCCCGCTTGTCGGGGTGGTCGCTGACGAGCAGCCAGCTCCCGTCCGCTTCCTTGCCGGCGCGCTTGACGATCAAGCCGTCGGCGGTTCGGACCACGTAGATGCCGCCTTCGCGCCGCCGCCGGCTGGCGTGGTTGACGAGGATCGAGCAGCCGTCCACCAGGGTGGGCTCCATCGACTCCCCGAGCACCTGGATGATGCGGCAGTCGCCGGCGGCGAGGCCATGGCTCGTGAGCCACGCCCGCCGGAACTTGATGCGGCCGATGACCCGCTCGCGGTCGACCTCGGCCCCGCCGCCCGCGGCGGTGGCCACCTCCCAGACGCCGACGAAGTCGCCCTCGTCGAGCGCCCCGGCGCGGGCGCTGTCGTCTTCGAGCGCCCGGACCCGCGAGGCGAGCTGGGCGGCGGGCGTCGGGTCGTCGGTGAGCCCGAACAGGTAGTCGACCGAGACGCGCAGTGCCTGGGCGGCGGCCGACAGGTTGGCCGGCGACAGGCCCGACTTGCCGTGCTCGACCATCGGGATCAGGTGCCGCGCGATGCCGGTGCGGTGCGCGAGCTGCAACTGGGTGAGACCGCGCAGCTTGCGGGTCTCGCGGAGGCGCTCGCCGATGAAGTCCATCTGCACGCGAACAATAATAATTTTCTTATTTGAGCCACTTGCAGAACTCGTGGGGGATTCGGCTCGATGGGCTGATGGCGGTCCTTCCTGCTTGGAGTCCCATCGCCCTTGGGTTTGTCGCCTCCGATCTCGTTCTACAGCACGTGTGGGCAAGCGGAGAGGGCTGAGACAGCCGGCTTCGACGGTGTTCTCGACGGGCGTTGAGGGACACGGGTAGATGCGCTGATGGCGGTCCGGCCATGGCGATGGGATGCGGCCGGTCCGCCGACACGTCGGTTATGTCACAAGGCGCAGGAGCTGGTCGGCAGTGAGGGCGAGGATGCCGAACATGCAATGGCACATCACCTTCGAGGCGCCACGGACGCGTACATGGCGGCCACCGAACTCGTCCTTCAGTCGGCCATTGACGCGCTCACCCGCGGTGCGTTCGTTGTACCGGACCTGCTCAGGAAGCTGGAAGCCGATGCACCGCAGGCGCCGGGCTTCAGCTTTCAGCTCCTCGGCCAGCGCCTTGTCGCGGCGGGGGTTGATGTCAATCAACGGGACGTGGCCGAGTGAGCGGCTGTGTTCGTGGACCGCTTCGGCATCGTAGGCCGAATCCATCAGGTCATGGCAGTTGGTCGCCCGTTCGGCCGCCATCGTCGCCAGGGGAATGGCGGCTTGGCTGTCATGCGTCGAGGCCGAGGTCAACAGGCAACTGATGGGGACCTGGCCGTCGGCCACGTCGATGTGCAGCTTGTAGCCGACCCAGGTGTCGCGGTATCCCTTGCTGTTCTTCTTCGTGCCGACATCGCAGTCGGTCGGCAGGTCGTCGAGCATCTCGGGCAGGGTCATGGTGGACTGCCGTTCGAGCCGTGTGCGCCGCTTCGGCCGTTCTTCGCCCTTCTTCGGCCGTCCCCGCTTGCGCTTGGGAGGCGTCGGCGCCTTCTCCTTGACGGCAGGCTTCTCGCGGACCTCGATGGCCGTCGAGTCGCGGGAGAGATGGCCCACCAACTGGTCGCCGTGGGTCTTGCGGACCAACGCCTCGTGCACCCGTTGGGGCAACTGCGAGCGGGCGAATTCGGCGAAGGCGCGCGAGAAGACCGACTCGCTCGGCGCCTGGCTCCGCCGCTCCCAGCCGCATAGACGCCGGAGCGCCACGTCGGTGTCCAAGCGGTCCAGCAGCATCCGCGTGGTCGGCATGTCGTAGACCGCCTTGGCCACGAATGCCCGCGCCAGCGCAGTGCGGTCGCTCGGCGGACGCCCCGGCGCCCCAAACTGCGGGGGAATCCACTGCTCGATGCGGAGGACCTCCAAGGTCTGCACCAACTGCTGCTGCTTGGCGGTCAGTGGTCCCAGCTCCTGCTCCAGATCGGGAAACAGCGCATTCTGAATCGACTGCCAGTAGGGGGCGAAGGAATCTCGCATACGGGGCATGCTGCAGTTGACCTCCCGCGAATACCAAAGCGGTGAGCGACACGCTCAACGCCGAGTTGCTGCCATGTTACCCTCTCGTCGAACGCAACTGCCCACCGGCATCCTGCCTGCGCTTGTCCAGACCGAAAATCGCCTCTCCGCAGGGTTTTGCAAGAAGCTCATATTTCAAAGTCAGCCACGAGCGCACGCCGTGGGACCGGACTGGACCGCCAGATGCCCGGACATACGGCAATAAACGTTGCTGAACAGCGCGCCATCGACGCGACCTCGGGGGCTGGGCAGCACACGAGAGAATGGCCGTTGTGCGGCCATTGACAGTCAGGTAAACTGCCTCCATGCCTGTCGAGTCGGCACGGTCGGCGGAGGCGCTCGGTGTGCGTCTGGTTGGGCGCGCCATTCGGAGGAGCCGGGCGATGACCGATTTCGAGGACCGTCCCGTGGATGTGGCCGCGCGGTCGGTGGCTCGGCGGGAGGACGGCGGGGACCAGCTCGCGCCATCGACGTTGCGCGGCGCGACCTCCGCGCTGCTCCGGAGGGTGTTCCGCAGAACTTCGACGGAGATTCCGCACGATTCCGGATGCGGCCCGGCAGCGATGCCGGAGGATTCCCGGAACGATCCGGGGCTGCTGTGCCGGATCGTGGACCGCGAACTCTACCGGGCGTTGGGCGTGGAGCACCTTCGCCCTCGGCGCGACGCGACTCCGGTCGTGGCGTTGCGCCGGCTGCTGGCGCTCGACTACGTGATCGACCACCTCGACGCGCCGTGGCTGCCGGCCGACGGCGAGAAGGTGGCGGCGTTCACGGCCGCGGGGGTGCCGCGGGACGTGTGGCCGGGCCGGGTGTACGCCGGCGCGGACGGCTCCCGCCGCCGGCCTTTCGTCCACAGGCTGCCGCTGGCGCTCGACGCCGAGCGGGCGACGTTCGTGTTGGTCCAGCCGGAGGAGGAGACGCAGAGCGCCCTGCGGACCTGGGGCGGGCAGCATGCCGGGTTGTGGGCGGCGCTGCTGGCGGCGGGCCGCGCCGTCGAAGTCGTCGTCGTGGGCCGGAACGCCGACCGTCTCGCGGCCGCGGGACAGGTGCTCGACGGCTGGGTATCCACACCTGCTGTCGTCGACGCGCACTGCGAGGCCGCGGCGGCGCGTGTCGCAGAGCAGGTGCGTCGTGACGAGGAGATCGCGTCGGTCCGGGCGGCCATTGCGACGCTCGATGAAGCCGCGCTAGCGGCCTAGGAAAACCCCCAGTTCCGCGAAAGCCTCCGGAGCGGCTATCGTGTACCACGTCCGTCCGTCGGGCCAGTTGATGGCCCGGCACTTCGTGGGAGGTTCCTGATGCGGCGATCTATTCTGCGGCTCGTTGTGCTCTCCGCGGTATTGCTGCTGCTGGTCTCGACCGACATGCTTTCGGCGGACAGCCGGATCGACCCCTACAGTAGCTCCTGCACGTGTTTCACTGAGAGCATCACGTGCAGGCCCGACGGCTTTCGGAGATGCGCGCAAGAGTCCGGCCCCGACGGCGAATGCTTCGTCTGGTGGGGTAAGGAATACCATATCGAACGATGTGTTTTCACGACGAACGGTGACGGGTGCGGCCGGCACGAGCATTTCCACAACCAGAACTGCCTGTACAGCTAATCGTCGAGAACTCTCGGGAACGAGGGCCTTCTGGAACGGGACGAGGAGGATAAGGGCATGACCAACAACTTGAGGTCGTATCGACGGATCGTCGTTGGCGCAACGTCGCTGGCTGTGCTTCTCGCGTGCGCCGTCATGGCGGCCGAGCAGCAGAACGGCGGGGTCTCCGGTGTCGTCGTGACGTTCGAGCGGGTATTCGAGTCGGGCGAGGGGGAGACGATCAGCCTTGGAACGGGCACAATGTACCTGACGCCGAAGCACGTGTCGCTGTGGCGCCGGGATGTACGTCGACCGTTCCCGCCATCAGGCGAGACCTTCGAGTCCACGGAGATCAGAACCCGGTTCGAGCGGATCACGATCAGCCACGATCTGGAGAACGCCATCCGTGGCCCGCGGGGTGCATACTGGGAACCGCAAGCGCCGGTTCCTTCGATTGTCTCCTTCCTGCCCGCGCCAACGACCGAACACGGTCACGACCACAGTCTCGACGACGCGCATGATCATGGCGGTGAAATGTCACCTTCGGGCGGCTTTAGGACGTACGGCCCGATGGTCTTGCGGGCGTGGACAACGGAGCATCAGGACGGCACCTTGACCGTTCTCTGGATCGATGACGAGTCCGATGAGGTCGTTGTCCGGGAGATGCACTTGCCCGACGGCAGCATGACGGGCGAGCGGCTGCGATCCGCGGAACGGGCCTCCCTGCCGGCGGACACGTTCGGGATTCCGTCCGGCTACGCCGTCCGCGAACTGCCGGAGGTAGAGCGGTGACAGGCGCGCGGCTCAGCCAGCTTGCAGACGGCGCGACGATCGCGGTCGCCGTAGCCATTCTGGTCTTGGTGGGATCGCAATTCCGGCCATCAGGCGTCGCCGGCATGTCCGAGTCGGAGCTTGTCGAGTTTCGAGCAGGCGACGTTCTCGACCTCGATGGCCGCACCCTGCTGATGGTGCTACGGTCCGACTGCCGGTTCTGCCAGCAGTCGATGCCGTTCTACCGGCGCTTGCTCGAGCGCGACAGCCAAGACGTTGAGATCGTCGTTGTCGCCCCGCCTTTCGACGCCGGCATCGAGGGCTACTTGGCGTCCGAAGGCATCACTCCTGATTCAGTCATGTTCGTTCAACGTGACACGCTGCCTGTCCAGGGAACGCCGACCCTGCTGCTGGTCGACGGCGACGGGATGGTAACGCACGCCTGGATCGGCCTGCTCGATGCCGAGCGCGAAGCGGACGTGCTCGGCGTGCTGTTCGGCTGACCTCTTCGCCGGGACCTTCGCCGGGACCGTGGCTCCACGGTTCCGGCGCATACCCTACTAAACTCTGGAGGCTCTTGCAGAACCTCGGCGATGGGGTGGTTTTCTTGCCCGACAGGGCAGGAAGCCGTGGAGCAGTCGGCCAAGGGTAGCACAACGGGTGTATGCGAGCTGCAACTCGGCGTTGCGCACGGCTCTTGGCGCCTCGCTCATCGCGTTGCTGCTTGATATGGTTCCAGAAGGACATTTGCACAGGAGGTCGAACGAAGCATGAACCGTCTGCGAGATTCCTTCGCCCCTACTGGCAGTCGATTCAGGAGGCGCTGTTCCCCAATCTGGAGCAGGAGTTGGGGCCACTGACCGCCAAGCAGCAACAGTTGGTGCAGACCTTGGAGGTCATCCGCATCGAGCAGTGGATTCCCCCGCAGTTTGGGGCGCCGGGGCGTCCGCCGAGCGACCGCGCCGCGCTGGCGCGGGCATTCGTGGCCAAGGCGGTCTACGACATGCCGACCACGCGCGTGCTGCTGGACCGCTTGGACACCGACGTGGCGCTACGGCGCCTTTGCGGCTGGGAGCGGCGGAGCCAGGTGCCGAGCGAGTCTGTCTTCTCGCGCGCCTTCGCCGAATTCTCCCGCTCGCAGTTGCCCCAACGCGTGCACGAAGCGCTGGTGCGCAAGACTCACTGAGGTTGCCCCGATCCCGTGGACGGGTTAATGCTTGCGGGCTCACATCATGACACATCTTCCGATGAACGTCGTTTCCGTGTCAGTCATCGACGACGACCGCTGTGGGAGTGTGGGAATCTCGCGGCCCCGGTGCAGGCGTGATCGGCGACGATCGCCCGCGAGATTTCCAACGGGCTGGGGGCGCCCGCCTCGCCGACCTTCAGATTCAGCGCGACGTTGACCGGGCGTCCCCAGACCGGGCACTTCCACAGCGCCCCCGTGGATGCGGCACACGGCCCGCAACAGTGGTTCGTCTCGCGAAGCCGAAGGCGAGCCGTGTACCCTGCTCGTCCTGCCGCCGGCTCTTCGCCGGCCGCAACTGCGCCGTCCGGTGAGCCTCGTCGAGGATCAGGACTTGCGCGAACTGGCGCTCCGACCGCAGCGCGTCCGCCGTGTGGTGCGCCGACTGGTAGGTCGAGAAGATGATGCGAAGGTCGGTCGAGTCCAGGCCAGCGCGCAGCCACTCCGCCACCGCCTCGGCGTTCTGGGCGACCCGGCAGCCGATGTCGGCGGCGCGGACCTGTCCAGTGTCGCGCGTCGGGTCCGCCGCCAGATCCGGATCCCGCTCGGCATCGACATGGCCCGCCGTCTCGTCGCTGCACACGGCAAGCGCCCGCACCGGAAGGCCGAGGTGCGACAGGTACTCCCGCCGCACCTGGGCGATCAGCGCGATGCTCGGCACGAGCACCACGCCGAGGTCGCCCGGCTCCGACAACGCCGACAGGATCCGCATCGACACGCGGGTCTTGCCGGTCCCGCACGGCAGCACGAGCGTCGCACGCGCCGCGTCGCGCGGCATCCAGCCCCGGCGGGTCGTGGCCGCACCAGCGGCCCCGGTGTTCCGGCAGCCCGGCGCGGAGCGCCCGCACGCACGCCGCCACGGCCTCGTCCTGCATGGCCGTCCGCGGGTCGGGTTCGGTCGCCGAGTGCTCCCGCGCACTGTCCCGCGCCTCGGCCAGCGCCGCCTCGAAGTCGATGAACGTCACGTCGGCGACGTCGGCGGCGTCCGTCGTCGCCGCGCTCCGGCGGGCTTCCGCCACCATCCAGCGCTCGGCGAACACCGACGCCGGCGCAGCGCCGGCAAGCTGCTGCACCTGCTTCGTCGTCACCGATCCGTCACCGCTCCGCGCCTTGCACTGGATCGCCACGCGGGAACCGTCACGCTTGACGGCCACGAGGTCGATGCCGGCGTCGTGCGACGGCAGGGGGACGCCCACCGCCGTACGCTCCGGCCACTCCAGGTAGCGCCAGCACTCGGCGATCTCCCAACTCGGGATGCCTGCGGCGTGCCGAAGCACGGCGTCCTCGAACTGCGTTCCGTCGAAGCGCCGCGCGTCCCGGTCGGCTCGCAGGGACACGAGCGTCTCGTTGAGGCTCGAAACCTGATCCGTCATGATGGCGTGGAAGTGTATATCGCAAGGGCGTCGTTCCGAATGGGGACCGTCAACCGACAACGCCGCCGCACCTGCGTTGCGCCGGGACCGGAGCATCACCAGACTGGCGCGAGGCCAGTCGGTGGCAGCCGGTCGCGAGCGTGGCAACCCTTCCCGGAGGGACCCCTTCGTTGGGGAGCGACCCGGCCCGGCGGGTGTGACGCAGGAACATCGGCCGGGACCGCAAAACGCCAGTTTTGCGGTGGGTCGCTCCCTCTTTTTCCCCGACCCTTTATGTGTTCCGAGGTTGGTTTGTTGGTGTTCGGTTTGGTCAATGATTCCGGGGTTTTTCGAGAGGATGCGTGTAATTTCGGCTGTAAGTTCGCTGTAATCATCGAAGGGGGTCAATTTACACGCTCTCACGGCATCTTCGTGTCCGATCTGCTCTCATGGTTCGCCGGCCGGCACGATGTTCGCTCTTGATTCTCTGGCGCGGATCTCCCTCCCTTGCGGTGCGTGCGGTCCAGTCTCGAAGGGTCAGCCGGGGAGCGTGGTATCGTCGCCATCGTGCTCTGGATCGTGCTTGAGGCTGGCTCGTGCGGCGAGCGAGTCCCGCACCAGGATGGTCGGAACATCCGCAAGCTGGCCGGCGGAGTCGTGCTCTTGGCGCTCGGGGGCTGTGCGATGGGCGGACCCGCGGGCCTTGATGCCGGCGCCGCGCGCGACGCGACGTACGCCACCGGGTTCCGCGATGCCGGCCACGTCACCCTGCGGGACGGCGAGTTCAGGGAGCCGGTCGCCGGGGGTTCCCGCCAGCATCCTCACGGTGAGGCTGGAGCTGGTCGCCACCGGCGACCTCGACAGAAACGGCAGTGCGGACATTGCGGCCGTGCTGGTCACTCACCCTGGCGGGAGCGGCGTGTTCTCCACGCGACCGCGAGGGCCGGCCGCATCACGCTGGCAGCGTGCTGCTCGGCGACCGCGTTCACGTACGCTCTGTGGAGATCGATGGGGCGATTGTCACGGTTCGCCTGCTCGACCGGGCCGTCGACGCGCCCTTCGCCGACGCCCCCACTGTGCCGGTCACCCGCAGCTTCGCGGTGCGCCACGGCGAGTTGGTGGAAGTGGCCGCGCCGTAGGTCGCGCTCGGCAGTACGATGTCGCCAACCCAACAGGGACGATGGCGCAGAGACTCCTCCAACAGAATTGGCTCGACTGGCTCCGCATGGCGGAGCGTACTCTCGCAGGTGCTTCTCAAACGGTCTGGCAAAACCGCGACGAGATGGCGGCGAACAACACCCTGTTCGCGAAAGTAACCGGCCAGCCGCTCATGAACGAACGGGAATGGCGCAACGCGATCACCTGGACCGCCGCCGCCGTGCTCGCCCTCTCGGCCGAACAGAGCATGAAGGCCATCGCCATCAGAGCCAGTCCGAACGGCGAGTGCTTCAAGACGCACGATCTCGAAGACCTTTGGAACGACCTCGGCCCGGCGGACCAACAGGGAATCGCTGCGGCCGTACAACGGCTCAGTGAGCGAACGAGGGGAACACGCCTCGACCACGGGATGCACCCGACGGGAGCCGGCGGCTTGAAGGCGATCGTCCATCATCACCGGTGCACATTCGAGCGCACGCGGTACCATCTGGAAACCCGGGCGAGCGGAACGCGGGGCGACCTTACCGAGAACATCGACCTCTGGAGACTCGCACTCGGCGCGTTCGGATACGCGAAGACGCTTGAAGTCGCCGCCCGGAGTGACGCATGAAGCTCTCGTCAAAACCCGGTCGACTGCCAGCCGCACTGCCAGCCGTTTCCGGTTCTGCCAGCCGCTTTCCGGCCTTTTCGGACCCGTTCAGATCGCCGTTTTCTCAATGAATACGGGATACATTGGGTTGTCGGTCGAGCTGTCGACGGACTCCCAGTCCTTGCCGCCCATGGCGGTGGGGCAGGTGAGGACCTCCTGCCCGAAGCCGCCGAAGACCAGCTCCGGGTTCTCGGAGACCGCGCCGGTCGCGCCGTCGATGCTGCTGATGACGTTCTGCGCCACGGTGGGCGTCGCCCACAGGAACTCTCCCGTCGCGCGGTCGAGGGTGTAGACGACGCCGGTCTTGCCCGGGATGCCGGTCATCACCCGGCGCTCTTCGCCCGGCTGCAGCCGCGGATTGATCCAGCGCACCGCCGCCGGGTCCGGCCGCACCACCGTATCGACGAGCAGGCGTTCGAAGGGATGGTCGAGATCCCAGTGGTCGTTCAGGTGCTGGTAGTACCAGACGATTTCGCCGGTGTCGGCGTCGAGGGCGAGGGTGGAGTTGTGGTACAGGTGCCGGTTGTCGGCGCCCCCCACCATGAACTTCGGGGCCGGCGAGGTCACCGACGTGCCGATGTAGAGGAGGTTCAGCTCGGGATCGAAGCTCGGCGCCATCCACGTCCCGACGTGCCGGCGCTCTGCGTCCGGCAGGCCTCCCCACGTCTCGTCGCCCGGCTCGCCGGGCCGCGGGATGGTGCGGCGCCGCCACAGTTCCTGGCCCGTCCGCGCATCGTGCGCGGTGACGACGCAGGCGTCCGGTCCGGCCGCGGGCATGCAGCTTCGCCCGGAGACGACCTTGCCGTCGGCGATGATCGGCCCGGTGCTCTGGTTCGCGGGATGGGTCCGGTAGTCGAGCACCTGCGTCTCCCAGACCAGCTCGCCGGTCTTCGCGTCGAGGGCGAACACGAACTCGTCGACGCTGGTGTCGATGATCAGATCGTCGTAGATGGCGAGGTTCCGGTTCGTCGTGCACACGCCGGGCATGATGCGCTCGCACGCGTCGTCGGGCAGCGGCCGCTGGTACTCCCACAGCAGGTCCCCGGTGGCCGCGTCGATGGCCTGGATGACGTCGCTCGGATTCGGCATGTACAGGACGCCGTCGTAGACCAGCGGGGCGCCCTGCTGCCGGCCCCCGGCGCGCAGGGCGCGGGACCAGACGAGGCGCAGGTCGCCCACGTTGCCGCGGTCGATCCGGTCGAGGGGGCTGTAACCCCAGCCGTCCAGGGTGCGGCGCCACATCGGCCAGTCGTCCGGCGACGGCGCCCGGAGCATCGCGTCGGTGACCGGCGCGAACTCCGACTCGCTCTGCGCGTGCAGTACCGCTGGGGCCGCGGCGCAGGCCGGGAGCAGGGCGGCAACCAGGAGTCCTCGACGGGAACGATCGGCAGGCGTCTGCATGTGGTTCCTCCGCTCGTGCGCCGGCCGCCCTTGGCGGCGGGGGAGGTGACCCTGCGGTTGGGTTCCTCCGTTCGGATGCGGGCCGACTCGGCGCGCGTCGCGCGTCACATTCCTGCTTGAGGATACGTGCTGGCGCCGGCATCCGCCAGGATTGCCGGTCGGGCCAGCCTGCCGATGCGGTGGTCAGCGTCAAGGGCGGGACAGGGCATCCGCAAGGACCGCCTCGATTTTCGACCGTTGCTGCGCGGCGCAACGGGGAGGCGGCGACTGCGGAGCGTCGGCGCGTCGAAGACCAGGGAGTTGTTTCTGCGGCCGGTCGATCTATGCTGTCATCGACGGCGTACGACGGCGCCGGCGCGGCAGGACGGCGACGCCGCCCGCGCCGGCGGTGGTCGAACGTCGAGGCAATACGAGTCGAGGCAATACGAGAGGAGTCCGCACATGTCCAAGCTCAGTCCGCTCGACCGGCGCGCCTTCCTGCGCAGTACCGGCATGACCGCGGTCGCGGGCGCCGTCGGCGCCGGGGTCCCGCTGGCGGCGGAAGCCGGCGGCGCGGTGCAGCGCCGGGGCGACCGCTACGACTTCGACACCATCTACGACCGTATCGGAACCGACTCGTCGAAGTGGGACGCCCAGATCGCCCGCTACGGCCGCGACAAGATCGAGGTCGGCATGGGCACCGCCGACCAGGATTTCCGGATCGCGCCGGCCATCAGCCGGGCCCTGCGTGACCGCATCGGGCACGAGAACTACGGCTACCTGTCGATACCGGCGTCCTACAAGGAGTCGATCGTCGACTGGAACCGGCGGCGCTACGGGCTCGACATCGACCCCGACACGATTCTGCACGCGCCCGGCGTCCACCCCGGCATCATCAGCACCCTGCGCGCCTTCTGCCCGCCCGGCAGCAAGGTGATCATGCAGACGCCGGGCTACAACGGGTTCTACACCGACATCCGCGTCGTCGGCTGCGTCGCCGAGGAGAGCCCGCTGCAACTCGTCAAGGGCCGCTACCGGATGGACTTCGAGGATCTGGAGCGCCGCATCGACCACGATACGCACGCGTTCATCCTGTGCAACCCGCACAATCCCACCGGCAACGTCTGGTCGCGGTCCGACCTGATGACCCTCGGCGAGATCTGCAACCGCCGCCGCGTCGTGGTGCTCGCCGACGAGATCCACTGCGACTTCGTCACGAAGGGCCATACCTACACGCCGTTCGCCACGCTCGACGACGAGGCCGTCGTCCGCAACAGCGTCACGTACAAGTCGGTGAGCAAGTCCTTCAATCTGTCCATGATGAAGTGCGCCTACCTGTTCTCGACCACCCCGACTACCTGGACCGGATCCGGGGGGTCGGACAGCACCGGCAGGCGATGAACACCCTCGGGATCGTCGCGGCCGAGGCGGCTTACAACGAGTGCGAGGACTGGCTCGACCAGCTTCTGGAGTACATCGACGGGACGCAGGACTTCGTCGAGGCGTACGTCCGCTCGAACGTACCGGGCGTGGAGACCGTCAAGCCGGAGGGCACGTACCTGGCGTGGCTCGACGTCGGCGCGGCCATGGAAGCGGCCGGCATGCAGCGGGCGGCGGACGGGTCCGCGACTCCGGAACTGGAGTTCCAGCGCTACCTGGTGGACCACGCGCACATCCACCTGAACCCGGGGTCCGCCTACGGCCTGGGCGGCGCCGGGCGCATGCGGATGAACATCGCCACGTCGCGCCGACTGGTGGAACGGGCGCTCGGCAACATGGCGCAGACGCTCGCCGCCGTCTGACACGACCACCGACGGTTACCTGCGCGGCATCACCGCCGCGCAGGTAACGAGCGTGAGCCGCGTGGAGCCTCGTCCCGTGCACCTGCGCTCCGGTGGCCCCGGCGCCCTAGCGCGCTCGCGCCGGCTCCAGCTTCCGGACCCAGCCGTCACCCTTCGTCAGCAGGTAGAGCTCCCCGGCGGAGTCGATCCCGAGGCGCGCGTCCACCCGGTCGCCGCGGCCGTAGGTGTTGGGGAACCCCGCCACCTCGACGAGGTCGCGTTCCTGGCCGCCCACTATCAGCCGGAGTTCCCGGATTTCGGCGAGGCGACCGGTCACGAGCGTGTCCGCATCGATGTACAGCACCCGGCCGCGCGGGAAGTCGGTGAAGACGTACTTGCCCTGCAGAGCGGGAATGGCCCGGCCGCGGTAGACGAACCCGCCGCCGATGGCGTTGCCGTCGCCGTGGTCGTACTGGGCTACGGGATACACGAAGGGACGGTCGTCCTGCGCCGGGCGCGGATACACCCGTCCCGGGCGCCGGGCTCCGACCGCGTAGCCCGTTGCGAACGTGCCCTCCCGGAGCCGCCAGCCGTAGTTGGCGCCGGGCACGCCCAGATTGACCTCTTCCACGAAGTTCTGGCCGATGTCGCCCAGGAACATCCGCCCGTCCGTGTCCCAGGAGAACTGCTGCGCATGCCGCAGACCGTAGGCCCAGATCTCGGGGGCGACGCCCGCCTCGCCCGCGAAGGGATTGTCCGGCGGTATGCCGTACCCCCTGTTTCCGTCGCCGGCGAGGGGATCGATGCGGATGATCGCACCATGGGGTTCGCCGAGGGACTGGCTGAAGTCGCGGGGATCGTTGGCCGCTCCGGCATCCCCGAGGCTGGCGTACAGGAGCCCGTAGTCCGGGGATCCCGCGGCGGCCGTGGGATTGAACGCGATGACGCCGACGTTGTGGTTGCCGGCGAACTGGCCGATCCGGAAGACCTCCCGCGACGTGCCGCTGAACACGTTCGCCCGCGGATCGTCGGCCGTCCACTCCCGGATCACGCTCTCGTGGCTTTCGGCGTCGCCGTCGAGGTAGTCCGCGCGGCCGCTGTCCGACCGGGCGCTGTACGCGGTGTAGAACTTGCCGAACCCCGGCGCGCCGGCGTCGGCGAACTGCGGGTGGAACGCCACTCCCACCAGCCCGGTCTCGTTGGGGAACATCGAGTCGTCGAAGCCGACGTCCCGGGTGCGAACGTCCAGGTAGGTGACCGGCGCCATCCCGTTCTCGTCGGTCATGTACAGCAGCCCGCGCAGGTCGTTGAGGACGAGGCGCCCCGAGCCGTCCCCTACCGGCGTCAGGTACTGGATGCGGGCGTAGGCCAGATTCGTGATGGCGTCCAGGGCCGACTCCTCGGTCCGCGGCGCGCGAACGAACTCGGTGGCCTCCACGATCAGGTCGCCCTTCCGGATCGGGTCGGGAACGGGGTCGGGCAGGGCCTCCACCTGCGCCTCGGCCGGCAGGGCCGCGGCGGCGATGATCAGGGCGGTTGTCCAGAGCGAGCGTACGAAGTGCATGGCGGGCTCCGTGGGTTGCGTTGGTACTGGGTGCGAAGTTGCGGATGGCCGACACGGATCGCGGCGGCCCTGCCCATCATATCGCCCTCCGCGCCGGCGGGGAACCTGCGCGTCGGCGGCGCTGCGAGCGTTCCGGACGCCCTCACGCGCGCGGTCGACGACATCTCCGCCGGCTGTCGGGACATCTCCGCCGGCTGTCGGACAGGTGTCACGTCGAGCCGCGCCGGCGCTGACGCGGGCCGCCGTTTTCGGCCCATCGGTCTTGAATCCTGGGCGCAGACGGGGCAAACTGATACGCCACCCCGCGCGTGGCTCGGAGCGTGTATCCATGATACGAAGAGTTGCCGTCGTCGTCGGCCCGGGCGTCGTGCTTGCGGCAGCGGTGGCCGCGGTGGGAACGGCGGCGGCGGAGCCCGCGCCGGCCGCGGAGTCGGGACCGGCGGCGGTGCGCGTCGCGCAGACCGCGCGGGTCGACGCCGAGGCCAACCGCGTGGTGCGGGGCACCTGCATGGCGTGCCACAACGACCGCGCCCGGCGCGGCAACCTGTCGCTCCAGCGGTTCGACGTGAGGGAAGCGGCCGGGCACGCCGACGTCGCCGAGCGGATGGTCCGCAAGCTGCGGGCCGGCATGATGCCGCCGCCGGGTCCCCGCCGCCCGGCCCCCGCCGCGCTGTTGACGCTGGTCGAAACCCTGGAGCGCCGCCTGGACGAAGCCGCCGCGCTCGCCCCGGATCCGGGCAGCCGGCCCTTCCAGCGCCTCAACCGCGCCGAGTACGAACAGGCCATCCGCGACCTGCTGGTGCTGGACGTGGACGCCGGCGACTGGCTGCCGCTCGATCCGGTCAGCGCCAACTTCGACAACATCGCCGACGCCCAGACGCTGTCGGCCACACTGCTGGAGGCGTATCTGAACGCGGCGAGCGCCATCGCCCGGCTCGCGGTGGGCGAGCGCGGCGGCCGGGCCGTCGATCACACCTACACCAACTCGGAGTACGTATCGCAGCACCCGTGGGATCACGTCGCGGGGGCGCCCTACGGGACGCGCGGCGGCCTGGTGGTCGACCACGTGTTTCCGGCCGACGCGGAGTACGTCTTCGGATTGACTTTCACTTCCGGGGCCAACACGCGCATCGAGGACATCGACGTCTCGATCGACGGCGAGCGGGTGGCCCTGCTGCACTACAACACCGACCGGCGCGTCGACGCGGACGGCCGGGGCGGGGTGAGCACCGCGACGCGGCCGGTCTTCGTCCGGGCCGGCGCGCATCGGGTGGCCGCGGCCTTCATCCGGCGGCACCACGGGCCCTACGAGGACCTGATCCGCCCGCACGACTGGTCCTTCGCCGGCGGCGGCTCCGGCGGGGCGGGCGTCACGACGCTGCCGCACGTCCGCGACCTCGTCATCACCGGGCCCCGGAACGCGACCGGCCTGTCGGAGACGCCCAGCCGGCGGCGCATCTTCACCTGCCGGCCGACCGCGCCGGCCGAGGCGCGGCCGTGCGCGCGCCGCATCCTCGCCCGGCTGGGCCGCGAGGCCTATCGGCGCACCCTGACCGACCGCGAGGTGGACGACCTGCTGCGGTTCTTCGACGAGGGGGCCGCTGCCGGCGGCTTCGAGGTGGGCGTGCGGACGGCCCTGGAGGCGCTGCTCGCGAGCCCCCACTTCGTGCTGCGGCTCGAGCGCGAGCCGGTCGACGCGCCGGAACGGGGCTACCGCCTGAGCGACGTCGATCTCGCGTCGCGCCTGTCGTTCTTCCTGTGGGGCACCCCGCCGGACGACGAGCTGCAGGCGCTGGCCGACGCCGGAAGCCTGTCGCCGGACGAGCTGGACCGGCAGGCGCTGCGCATGCTCGCCGATCCGCGGGCCGCTGCGCTCGGCCGCCGGTTCGCCGGGCAATGGTTCCGGCTCCAGGACATGGACAAGGTCCGGCCGGACCCCAATTTCTATCCGAACTACGACGAGAACCTCGCGCGGGCGATGCGCCGCGAGACGGAGCTGTTCTTCGCCGACCTGGTGCGGGAGAACCGCAGCCTGCTCGACCTCTACCGGGCCGACTACACGTTCGTCGACGAGCGGCTCGCGCGCCACTACGGGATTCCGGGCGTGGCGGGGCGCCACTTCCGGCGCGTGCGGTACCCCGACGACACGCGCCGCGGGATTCTGGGCCACGGCAGCATGCTCGTCCTCACGTCGCTCGCCAACCGCACCTCGCCGGTGCTGCGGGGCAAGTGGGTGATGGAGGTGCTGCTCGGCACCCCGCCTCCGCCTCCGCCGCCCGACATCCCGGCCCTGGAGGACACCGAGGGGGTCCGGGACGGCCGGCGCCTGACCACCCGCGAGCGGATGGAGGCGCACCGGTCGAACCCGAGCTGCAGCTCGTGTCACCGGCTGATCGATCCGATCGGGCTGGCCCTCGACAACTTCGACGTCACGGCCAGGTGGCGCCTGCGCGAGAACGGGGTCCCGCTCGACACGCGCGGCGACTACTACGACGGCACCCCGGTGACGTCCCCGAGCGAGCTGGTCGACGCGCTGCTGGCGCGGCCGATCCCGCTGGTGCGCACCTTCACGGAGAACCTGCTGGCGTTCGCCGCCGGCCGGCGGGTCGAGCATTTCGATCAGCCGACGGTCCGCGCCGTCGCGCGCGGGGCCGAGGCGGACGACTACCGGATGGCGTCGTTCATCATGGGCGTTGTGAGAAGCGATGCGTTCCAGCGCAAGCGGGGCGACTGAACGCGCGACCGGGCAAGAGGAGAAACCATGTCGTTCATCACCGGAAAGCACCTGCCTCGCCGGACGTTCCTGCGCGGAATGGGGGCCACGGTGGCGCTGCCGTTCCTCGACGCGATGGCCCCGGCGGGCCGTCTCGGCCGGGCCGTCGCGGCGGCCGCGGCGGACGTGACGCGCCTGGTCTGCATCGAGGAGGTCCACGGCCTCCCCGGCTGCAACGAGTGGGGGGCGAGCCGCCATCTGTTCGCGCCGGCCGCGGTGGGGGCGGACTTCGAGCTGCTGCCCGACAACGCGCTGAAGTCGCTCGAGCCGTTCCGCGACTACCTGACCATCGTCAGCAACACCGACGTGCGCATGGCCGAGGCGTTCAGCCCGCCGGAGATCGGCGGTGATCACTTCCGCTCGTCCGCGGTCTTCCTGACGCAGTCCCATCCGAAGCAGACCCAGGGCTCGGACCTGTGGGTCGGCACGTCGCTCGACCAGCTCTACGCGCAGCGGTTCGGCCAGTCGACGCCGATGCCGTCGATGCAGTTGTGCATCGAGAACCTGGACCAGGCGGGCGGCTGCACCTACAACTACTCGTGCGCCTACACCGACTCGATAAGCTGGTCGTCGCCGAGCGAGCCGCTGCCGATGATCCGCGACCCGCGGGTGGCGTTCGAGCTGCTGTTCGGGGCGGGCGGCACCCCCGAGGAGCGGGCCGAGCGCCGGGCCACGCGTCGCAGCATCCTCGACTGGATCCTGAACGACGTGGCCGAGGTCCGCAGGGAACTGGGCGCGGTGGACCGGCGCCGCATGGACCGCTACCTCGACGACGTCCGCGAGGTCGAGCGCCGCATCCAGATGGTCGAGGGGCGCAACGACGGCGGCGAGACGCGGGAGCTCCCCGACGCCCCGCGCGGCGTGCCCGACTCGTTCTCCGAGCACATGCAGCTCCTGTTCGATCTCCAGGTGCTGGCCATGGAAACGGACATGACGCGGGTGATCTCGTTCAAGACGGGCCGCGACGCGCAGAACCGCGTGTTCCCGGAGAGCGGCACCAACCGGCCGTTCCACCCCGCCTCGCACCACGGGAACAACGAAGAGCGGATCATGGACTTCAACACGATCTGCGCCTATCGCGTCGGCCAGCTCCCGTACTTCCTCGAGAAGATGCGGGACACCATGGAGGGGGACGCGTCGCTGCTCGACAAGACGGCGATCATCTGGGGCTCGCCGATGGCCGACGCCAACATCCACAACCACCGGCGCTGCCCGCTGATCCTGCTCGGCCGGGCCAACGGCCGCCTGACCGGCAACCTGCACCTGAAGGCGGCGGACGGGACGCCGATGGCGAACGCGATGCTGACGCTGATGCAGTCGCTGGGGCTGGAGATGGACCGCTTCGGCGACAGCACGGGCACGTTCGCGCTGTCCGCGGCGGACGCCATCCAGTCTGCGCCGCAGAGATACGGTGCAGACAGACTGGTGAGGTTGGTTGGGCGGCAAAGCGGAGCCGCAGGCGGCGATTGACGGGCCAGGAGGGAAGGCCGGTGCATCGGATTCCGACGTCGAGTCGTGCGGGGATCGCGGCCGCGGTGCTGCTCCTCGCGGTTGTCGGTCTCGGGGCCGGCTTGTCGGCCGCCCCCGCCGCGACGCCGGTGGCCGACGCCGCGCGGCAGGGCGCCGCGGCGGCGGTGCGGGCGTTGCTGGCGCGGGGCGAGGACGCCAACGCCGCGCACGGGGACGGCATGTCGGCGCTGCACTGGGCCGCCGACCGCGGCGACGCGGAGATGGCCGCGGCGCTGATTCACGCCGGCGCCACCGTGGACGCGGTGACGCGTATCGGCCTCTACACGCCGCTGCACGTGGCGAGCACCGCCGGCCATGCGCAGGTGGTCGAGCTGCTGCTGTCGGCGGGAGCGGACGCGATGGCCGCGACGAGCACCAGCGGCGTGACCCCGTTGCACCTGGCGGCCGCCGCCGGCAGCGTCGCCGCGATCACCGCCCTGCTCGACCACGGGGCCGAGGTGGACGCCCGGGAGGCGGCGTGGGGTCAGACGCCGCTGATCTTCGCCGCGGCCCGGGACCGCGTGGACGCCATCCGCACGCTGCTGGAACGCGGGGCCGATCCCGACGTCACCTCGAAGACGGTCGATCTCGTCGCCGATCGCCGGCTGGCCGCGGAGGCCCAGCGGCGGCAGCGGAGCGTGATGGAGGCGTTCGAGGCGGGCGACGTGCAGGCGACGCCGAGCCAGATCCAGGCTGCGGTGCTCGCGGGCCGCGAGCGCTACCTGTCCGGGGAGGCCCCGGAACCCGAGGAGGATCCCGACGCGCGGCCGCCCGCCATCGAGACCCAGGGCGGACTGACGGCGCTGCTGCACGCGGCCCGGCAGGGGTACATGGATGCGGCGGCGGCGCTGCTCGACGGCGGGGCGGACATCGACCGGGTATCGGCGGGGGACGGCACCGGCCCCCTGCTGATGGCGACGATCAACGCCCAGTTCGACCTGGCCCTGATGCTCGTCGAGCGCGGGGCCGACCCCGACGTCGCGTCCAGCCTCAACGGGGTGACGCCGCTGTGGGCGACCGTCAACGCCGAGTGGCAGCCGCGCACCCGGTTCCCGCAGCCGCAGCAGCACGGCTTCCAGCAGGCGACCTACCTGGACGTCATGCTGGCCCTGCTCGAGGCGGGGGCCGACCCCGACGCGCGCCTGACGCGCCATCCCTGGTACATGGTCTACAGCGGGTGCGGCAACCGGAACTGCGGCCTCGTCGACACCGAGGGCGCCACCGCCTTCTGGCGCGCCGCCTACGCGACCGATCTGCCGGCGATGCGCCTGCTGGTCGAGCACGGCGCGGATCCGCACGTTCCCACCAGGGCGCCGCCGCCGCGCAGAGCGAGGGGCGGCACCACGGCGCAGAACGACGACGGACCGGACCCGTTCGCGGCGCTGCCGGCCGCGCCCGGCCTGTGGGTGGCCACCGACCTGACGACGATGGGTCCCGATCCATCCGGCCTGCCGGCGTACAAGGCGGGCGACCCGGGGGTATATCCGATCCACGCCGCCTCCGGGGTCGGCTACGGCGAGGGCTTCGCCGGCAACGCCCACCGGCATGCGCCGGACGCCTGGCTGGACACGGTCGAGTATCTGGTCGAGCTGGGCGCCGACGTCAACCAGCGGGACCACAACGGCTACAACGCCATCCACCACGCCGCGGCGCGCGGGGACAACGAGCTCATCCTCTACCTGGTCGAGCAGGGGGGCGACGTGACCGCCGTGAGCCGGCGCGGCCAGACCACGGCCGACATGGCCAACGGTCCGGTGCAGCGCGTCTCGCCGATACCGGAGACGGTGGCGCTGCTGGAAAGTCTGGGTTCGAAGAACAACCACAACTGCGTGTCGTGCTGAGCGCTGGTCGGAGTCTCCTCAACCCCGGTTGCCGGCAAGCGGGTCGAGTCTCTTCTTCTGTCCCAGCGCGACACGCGCCGTGCAGCTCATGAACACCGAACTCGTCGAGAAACCGAGCGGGTTCCTGACCCGCGCCCTGTCGCCACGCCTGCGAAGTCGTGTGAACGGGGCAGGGCGGTGGATGGTTGTCGTCCTGATCCTGGCCGGCGTCGTTCCAGGCGCCGCCGCGGCCCAGGACGTCGCGCCCTGGATCGAGATGACCATCGTCGATGTAGATCCCGGCCGCGTCGACGAGTTCCTGGCCGCGCAGCGCGAGCTCTCGGTCCTCGATCGCGAAGCCGGCGTGCCCTGGCGCAACGTCAGCCGGACCGCCGTCTTCGGCGACACCTACCGGTTCCTCGTCATGACCCCGCTCGCCACCTTCGCGCGCTTCGACCGCGCCGCCGACGCCGATCCCGCGCGCGCCGCCGTCATCAGCCGCATCCGGCGCGTCATCACCAACCGCACCACCTACGCGCTCCGCACCACGCCGGGGCTCGACAACCCGCTGCCCGACGACGCGGAGCCGTCGCTGACGGTCGTCCAGGTGGTCTCGGTCGCCTCCGGCCGCGAGCAGGACTACCTGCGGGTGATGGCCGGGGACGTGCTGCCGCACTTCGAGAAGGCGGAGATGCACCACACCTCCGGCGCTCTGACCTTTGGTGGCGAGAGCGGCTACGTCCACTTCTTCCACGTCGGCAGCTTCGCCGCGCTCGACCAGGGGTCGCCGCTGGCCCGCGCCCTCGGCGCGCACGGGGCGCAGGAAGTCCTGGGGAAGCTGTCGGGCGTCGTGCGCCGCAGCGAGCAGTGGCTCGTCCGGTACCTGCCCGACGCGAGCTTCCGGCCGGAGACCGAGGCCGAAGACCAGCCATGACGGGATGTGGTTTCGGCCAGGACCCTGCTGTCGCAGCTCGTGTGAGGCGCGCTCGAAGCGGTTGTGGCGCCCCCGCGGTGATCAGGAGCGCAGGTACGACGCGCCGTTGACGTCGATGATCGCCCCGGTCGCGAACTCCGCCCCCGCGGACGCCAGGAAGGCCACCGCGTACGCCACTTCGTCCGGCGTCGCCACGCGGCCGAGCGGACTCTGCCGGCGGATGTCCTCTCCTTCCGGGCCGTCCAGCCGGTGCGCCACCCGATCGGTGGTGACGAAGCCGGGGGCGACGGCTCCTACGAAGATGCCGTACGGGGCCAGGGCCAGCGCGAGGGACTGGCTCATCGCGTTCATGCCGGCCTTGCTGGCCCCGTAGGCGGGGGCGTCCGGCTCGCCGCGAAACGCGCCGCGTGACGAGACGTTGACGATGCGGCCGCCGCCGTGCCGGATCATGTGCCGGGCGGCGCACCAGGCGGCGTTGGCGGCGCCGAGCAGATTCGTCTCCAGCGTCCGCCGCCAGCCCGCCTGCCACTCTTCGTAGGACACCTCGGCCGGCGGATGCGCCTCGTAGATCCCGGCGTTGTTGACCAGGACGTCGATGCGGCCGAGGCCGGTCGCCGCCGTGTCGACCATGCGTTCCACGGCGCCGGGGTCGCCGACATCGGCCTGGACGATCAGGTGCGGTCCTCCGGGCAATCCGGCCAGTGTCTGCTCCGCCTCGGCGCGCCCGCTGCGGTAGTGCACGGCGACCCGCGCGCCGCGTCCGGCGAACTGCCGGGCGATCGCGCGCCCGATGCCCCTGGATGCGCCGGTCACCAGGACGGCCTTGGCATTGAAGTGCATGGCTCGACTGTCTCCGTTTCATGACCTGCGCCGCGCCTGGCCCGCGTCTCGACGAGCATCGGCGGTGCGGGCTGACACCGAGCCGCCCGGCGTGTAGTATGCGATCCCTGCCCGGCTCGCGCGAATCGCGTGCCGGGCCGCAACGCCAGCAACGCCATGACCACACCAGCGTCCGTCCGGCAGGCCGTCACCCTGCACACCGTCTCGGCGGCGGACCGGCTCGAAGCCCATGCGGTCGAGCTGCCCGACTACGACCGCGAACGGTTCGGAGACGTCGCCTTCATGACCGCGATGAGCCTGTGTCTGATGGGCAACTACGCCCAGACCGGGCACTTCGGCGGGCCGCTGGCCTACACGCCCTACAACGTGGCCTGTCACCTGGCGGGGCCGGCATCGGGCGGGCTGCGCTACGACCTGCGGGAGCCGAAGTTCGCCTACGCCGACAAGTTCATGCTCGCCGGCGGTCACTGCATACCGACCTGTTACGCACTGTGGATGATCCTGTACGAGGCGCTGCGGCGGCGGCACGAAGAGACCGGCGACGCGCGTTTCGCCTGCGACCCCGAGGTGGCGATGCTGCCGATCGACGCGCTGGGGTTCCGCCGCGGGGCCGGCGCGCTGGCGACGCTGCTGGCGGAAAACGGCCTCACCGATCACCCGCTCTTCGCGGACGCGAAGGGCCGCGGCATCCGCGCACTGTCGGGACACGCCGAGTCCATCGACGTGACGAACGACGTCAACGGCGGTCCGTCCGGCATCGGCATCGCCACCGCCGCGGGCAAGGCGCTGTTCTGGGACTACGTGGGGGCGCCGCCGGGGCTGAAGGTCATGGCGCTCGAAGGCGAGTTCGCCCTGACCGAGGGGCATGCGCAGGAGCTGAAGAACATCGCCCTGGCGCAGCAGGTCGGCAAGCGGCTGCGGGTGATCGTGTCGCAGAACAACGCGGGGATCGACGACAGCCTGGTCGGCGGCGTGGTCAAGCCGCGCTACGCGGACTACGACATCGTCCGGCAGTGGGTCTCGTGGGGCTGGAACGTCTTCACGGTCGAGAACGGGAACGACTTCGACCAGGTACTGGCCGCGTTCAGGGCCATGGAGGAGTGGCCGGCCGACGACCGGCGGCCGATGATCCTGGTCGGCCCGACCGTCAAGGGCTGGTGGCCGGCGGCCCGCGACGGGCGGATCGGCGGGCGAGAGCAGATCGTCGGCTACCCGTCCCACCCCTACGCGTTCAAGATGAACAGCGATTACTTCGTCGCGCTGGCGGAGTCCTTCGAGCAGGCCTACGGCGTCCGCTTCGACGGCATCCGCGACGGGGTGCCGGCGACCGAGGCGGAGCGCCTGATCCAGTTCAAGACGAACGTGGACGCGGTGATGTCGGTGATGGAGCGCCGGGCGGGGCTGCGCGCGTGGCTCGCCGAGCGGGTGCTCGACGTCGCGGCGACGGTCGACCGCGCGCTGTCGCTGGGCATCGACCCCACCGCCGACCCGTTCCTCGACGAGCGCCTGCAGGTGGAGAACCTGCCGACGCAGCCGCAGGACGTGGTGGTGCGCAACCCGCACACCGGCAAGGATGTCGAGCGGCGGATCTCCCTGTTCCTCGAACCGGGAGAGAAGAAGGGACCGCGGCGGGCCGTCAGCGAGATCGGCGCCTGGCTGAACTACGTCACCGGCGGGCGCTTCATGACGCTGGCGGCGGACCTGTCCGGCTCGATCAACGTCGAGAAGGCGAACCTGCTCGGCCACTACGACCCGGTCGACAACCCGTACGGCACGCGGCTGAAGGCGGCGATACAGGAGGCGGGCAACGCGTCGACCATCATCGGGCTGGTCAGCCAGAACGCATCGACCGACCCCGGCAGGTACGCCGGGGTGTGGGGCATCTCGGGCACCTACGGCGCGTTCACGCCGCTGATGTACACCCCGGCGCGGGTGTTCTCGCAGATGAACCAGGACAGCCCCTTCCAGCTCGGGGTGCTGCACGTGCTGGCCGGCCATTCGGGTCCGGAGACGGCGGCCGACGCCCGCACCCACTTCGGGATCTTCGCGCCGCAGGTGTGGACCCTGCTGCCGCGCGGCCAGGTCGTCAACCTCTATTTCTGGGACTACAACGACGTGGCCCCCGGCTACTTCGCCGCCGTCCAGCAGGCGCTGGCGGTCAAGGAGGTCGGCATCATCGTCATCCACGTCGCGCGGCCGGACTTCCTGGTGACGGACCGGTCGACCTTCGCCGACACCGACCTGAAGGCGGCGGCGAAGGGGCTCTATCTGATCCGGGAGTACGACCCCGGCGCGCCGCCGATGGGCACCGTCTTCGTGCAGGGATCGAGCTCGACGAAGAACCTGGTCGACGTGATTCCGCGCCTCGAGGCCGCGGGCCTCAACGTGCGCATCGTGGCCGTGATCAGCACCGAGCTGTTCGCGGTCCAGCCGGCGGAATACCGGGAGAAGCTGCTGCCCGACGCGTCGCGCTACGACTGCATGGTCGTCAGCACGATGACCAAACGGGCGCCTCCGATTCCCAGTCTCGGCTCCCTCACCGAGGAGTACTCGCTCTACGCCGACTTCGACGACCGCTGGCGGAGCGGGGGCACGGAGCCGGACGTGATCGCCGAGGCGCGCCTCGACGAGGAGTCGATCTACCAGGGCGTCGCCCGCTTCGCCCGGCAACGCGCGCACCGGCTGGAGCGGCAGCGCCGCGCGCTGGGAGCGCTCTGACCGGATGACCCACGTGCCCGGCGCCGGCCGCGGCGGGGCAGGCAACGTGTGACCTCACAGGAACCAGGAGCCGAACGATGCATACCTCGCCTCCCGCGCCGCGGTGCGCAGCCCTCGCCGTTCTCGCCGTCGTGCCGCTGACGTCGGGCGCGTCCCCGGTCGGCGCGCAGTCCGACGACGACTTCACGCCGGTCACCGACGCCATGCTCCAGCAGCCGGCCGACGGCGACTGGCTGACGTGGCGCCGCACCCTCGACGGCTGGGGCTACAGCCCGCTGGATCAGATCGACACGGACAACGTGGGCGAACTGCGCATGGTCTGGACGCGGGGGCTCACCGAGGGCTTCCAGTCGGGCACCCCGCTCGCCTACGGCGGCGTCATGTACATGCCGAACCCGAACGACGTCATCCAGGCGCTCGACGCGGCGACCGGCGACCTCCTCTGGGAGCACCGCCGCGACGTTCCCGACGACGTAGGCGAGTACCTGTTCGGGGCGCTCGCCACCAAGAACAGAGACATCAAGCCGCCAACGCCACCCGAACGGTAACCATACGGCGGCCGGGACGAACCGGGCGAACGAGCACGCTGCACCGTAAAGCATTGATTCGAAAGGAGTCCGAGGTCCGGCGACACACCGCGAGAGTGGGTCGAACGACGTCCCGGCAACGCAACCCCGCCGAACGAGCAGGGACGAGTCGGACGAGCCGGGCACAGCACAATCGAGCACAAAATGGCAGAGAAAAGCGCCGAAAGAAAACGGATCCTGGACGCGATCCTGGACGGCCGCACGAGACGAACCAGGGTAGCGACGAGCCCATGAACAGACCAGCCGGCGGGCCGGCCGGCAAGACAACCGCGAACGCGTGGGTCTGAACCACCACGGCAACAACGGGGACAGAGAGCGGGAGCAGTACAGAGGCCGTGCGGACGACGAAACAGTTCAGCGACCAAGCGGCCGGGAACGCCGAAGCGGAGGCTCGGGCCAGCAGGACGCGATCACGGTATCGACGCGCCGCGCGGCCACAAAGCCGACCGGCACCAACCCGGCCATCACGGGCCGGCAACGCTCCGCCGCGACGACGACCGCGTAGGACCACCCGGGCCGCAAGCGCGGCGCGGCGAACCACGACGCCTGCCAGCGGCCGCCGAACGACGGCGTGAGCACGACCGCGCGCGGCGGCGACAGGAACCGGTGTAGGCCACCGAAGACCGGCCCCACCGGAACAAGCCGCACCGAGGCCGCACGGACGACACCGCCCCGGCTGGGCGGCTGCACGGAAATGCGACCGCCCAACGACGGCGCCCCCGACAAGATCGTGGCCCGCCACTGCCAGTAGACGACCGGAGAATGGTACGAGCCGGCGACGGTGACGACGACGCACAGCGCGGCGAGCGACGCCTTCCGGCGGGCAACGAAACGGCGGCGGCGCCACGACCAGCGGACACGGACGGACGCCGCGCGGGCGCGGGCGCGCATCCACACAGTCCGGACGGTCACGAAGACGGACACCGGGGAACCTCCAGCCGGAGCCGCCGCGACGAGACCGACAAGAGCGCGAAACGGCGGACGCCGAAGTCGACGGGCTGGCAGCCGGCCCTGCGGACCTCGATCCGGTACGGAAGACGCGGCGCGAGGTGCTGTGCGGCGAAGAAGCCATCGACATCCGGCCACAACCAGACCGCGAGCTGCTCGACCGTGGACCCGTCGACGCCGGGACCGGGATCGATCCGCCCATACGCCGCCAAGGCTTCCGGTGCAGGAGAGCGCGGCTGCGGTACCAGCACGACCGCGGCGCCGACAACCGGAACCGGAGCGGCGCTCCCGATGACCAGCCGGCCGGCCACAAACGACTGGAGATGGGCCGACCAGAGGGCCAACACGAACGGATACGTCCACGCCGTGACGACCGCGACGACGAGCATGCGGGAACAGAACCGACGCACGACGACGCGTACGCGGCGGCGGAGCCGGCGGAAAGGGAACCGCGCCGCGCCGCGACGACGCCACATCACCGCCATGACGGGTCCCAGAACGCGCCGGGCCGGCACGACGGCGTCGGCACCGCAGCCGGACAGCCCGACAGGACAGCCGCGAACGCCCGAACCTCCACGGCCGCGACGGACAGCCCGTAGCGGCGGCGGAGCCGCACCTGTGCACGGATGTACCAGCAACGGTTCGCCAACGGGAGCCAGACGTCAACGGGGCGTTCGGGCGCCGGGCCGCGCCGCGCGAGGGCGACCGCTGCCGGGAGGAACAGCCGGTTGTCGGGATCACGGGCGAACGCGACCCGCACGCCGGGCGGCGCACCACAGAGGCCCGCAGCGTGCGCATCACGGGGCACGATCACCCGGTCCTCGACGATGCGGCCGCCCGGTTCGAACAACGCACAGCCAGCGAGCTCCCTCCAGCGGCCCGGCACCGCCGACCGCAAACGGGGCCACGAGCGCGGCGCACGGTAGTAGGCGGGGTCGTACGCACACGAGTCCGGCGGACGGACCGCGAGGCCCCGCCACGCACGAGGGAGGCGCGCCGGCGACGCAACGCCGCGCAAGCGGACGCGACCCGCCGGGGCGCGATCTGAACGAACCGACGAGAGAGGCATCGCCGAAGCAGCCGCAGCGGGCGACGCGAACAAACCGATGCGCGCCAAGCGCGCAGCCGACCCGGCGACCGGGTCGGCCGACGAGCCGGACAGGGGCAGCAGCGTACCGCCACCGCACGCCGCGACAGTGATCAACAGCGGCACGGCGGCCGCGGCCACCAGCCGGTACCGCTGCAAGCGGACAGGAACGAGGTAGCGGAGCAACGCCGGAACGATGCCGGCGCGAGCGCCCGGGTCAGCGTCCACGAACCGAGCCCCCGGAAGCGGCCGGCGTGACGTCGGGACCGACGTCAATCGGCGGCAGCAGAACACCCGAACCGGCCTCGCGGTAGAACCGCTGCAGGTCGGCGCCGAAGGCACGCAACTCGACCGCCGCACGGCCGAGAGCGGCATGCCAGACGACGTCCGGGTCCAGACCCGCACCGTCGGAGGCGGCCAGCACGCCGCGCGCGTACGCCTCCTGGCGGCGCAGCAGCGCGGCCGCGACATCGCGGGCGAGATCGCCGTACCGGGAAGCGAACGGGGTGAACGACGGACCCGTAACAACCGACCGGCAGGAAGCGCGGTACAGGGACTCGACCGAGGGCGGCGGGACAGCCACCGCGGCCGCCTCTGCGGCGCGGAGCGGCACGTCCTCAAGACAGTGGGCGAGCTGCTCGAGCGGGTCGTCGAACAGCACGTCGGCGGATGTCGGCGGCACTGACCCCGCGTCGGGACGCATGGCGGCGTTGAACAGGTAGAACAGCACGGAAGCGCCGAGCACGGACACCCAAGTGCGGGAAAACACGACTCGGCTCCGCGACCGATCAGCCCGCCGCAGCCGGGGCGAGCACCGCGCCCCACGGGGCGTAGCTGCGCCGCACCGCGGACAAATCAACGCCGAAGAAGAACACCGCCATCCCGTAGTCGGACCGGACATCCGACCCGTCGGACGACGGAAACGACGTCGGTTTGCGCGACACCACGACAGCCGTCAGCTGCGGGAGACCGAGCAGCTTCTGCGCCCACGGTTCGCCGAACGACGCCGGCCCCATGAAGCCGGCCTGACGGACGCGCCCGGCACGCAGCTCCTGATCGAAGTGCGACGCGAACGCGTCGACGGCGCCGAACGGCGGGAAGACCCACACCGTGCCGCGCCACGGGTTCGACAGACCGTCCTGCGAGCGCCCGTACCACTCGGCCGCAGCGACCCGTTCCTGCGCGGCCTCCGACGAGCACGGATCGAGATCGATCTCGCCGAGGACGATGCGCGTGCCCGCGAGCACGAGGGCCGGCACGAACAGCTCGCCGTTCCGAAGCGCTGAGTCCGCGACCCCCGCCCGCGGGACGGGAGCCGCCCCACCGTCAACCGCTCCGCCGACTGCCGCCCCCGCGGCAGGCACCGCCGCCGGCGCCGCAGCCGCAGCCTGACCGCCGCCGAGCGAACCGGCGCCCGGCACGTGCGTCACCGACGGCAGAGGAGGCAGATCGGCATCATCGGAAACCGCGGCCTTCGACTTCGACTTCGAGCGCGGCGGCTTGCCGGCGAGCAACTTGACCGCATTGACGGCCGACAGCGTCCGGCCGGCGTCGCGGGCCGCGCGGCACTTCTCGACCGCGCGGCGGCGCACCTCCAGATCCTCCTGGCGGATCGCGTACGCGTCGCGGACCGTCAGCAGGCCGTCCTTGACGGGATCGACGAGGTCCGGAGCCTGCTCGCGGACACGCTCGAACTCGCGCAGGTACTCGGGGCTGACGCCCATCATCTCCGCGGCTTCGGACTGGCGGCGGACAAGCGGCTCGCCGCCCGGCTCGGCGTCGTCACCAGCGCCATCGGCACCTGCGACGGTGTCGAAAGGAGCGGCAGAATCCGCAGCCGGTTCGGCAGGCCCGTCGCCGTCGGCCGCCGGAGAAGCAGCACCGGAGACCGAGTCCGGCCCGGAACCGGAACCGACCAGCCGGTCGACCGGCAGACCGCCGTCGAGCGCCGCACCGTCAGGCTGCGGGCGGCTGGACGGACCGACGTCGGGAGCAGGGTCGGCGCGAGAACTCCGGGAACCGGACCCGGCCCGAGCACGGACCCCGGAAGCCCGACGGGCAGGCCCGCCAGAGGACGCATCGGGCGACACCGGCGGGTCCGGCGGGGCGCCGAACGGCAACGACAGGCCGCCGTCGGTCGAATCCGAGCCGTCCGATGCCGGTGCAGCGCCGCCGCCGTTGCGGTCAAACGGCGGCGAACCGCCCTGCGGCACGCGCAGGCGCATCAGCTCGGACGCGATCACGGTGCGCTGGGACGGACTGAGCTGACGGCGCATCAGGTTGTAGCTGGTCGCGACCGCGACCGCCGTCTCGCCGGCCGAGAGCTCGCGCAGCGGGACCTCGACCTCCGCGTCGAGCGCCGCCCGAACACGGTTCCGTCCATCGACAATCTGGTCGCCGGAGACGGTGACCGGCACCTGCACGCCGCGCGCGCGGACGTCGCCGACCAGGTCGTCGTAGTCGCGCCCCTCGATCAGCGGGAAGAGGGCCGCGACCGGATGGACCCGGTACGTGCGCCCGTCGATCTCGTACCGCTCGCCGCCGTCCTGTCGGTCGTCCGCCACCTGTACCTCCCCGACTACCGCCGGCCCTCACGGGCCCGGCCGGACCGTCACACCGGATCGCCGGAACGCACCGCCGCCGACGCACCGTAGCCCGCGTCCGCAGGAGCCGCCCGAGAAGGAACCGCGTCCGGCGGCGGCACCGGGGCGGCCGCAGCCGGCGCCGCCGCCGCCAGCGACACCGGGGCCTCGGTACCGGGCTCGATCGGCACCGCGCGTTCCGGAGGACGACCGGAGCGCACCGGCGGCGAGGCGTCCGGCACCGCGCGGCCCGGGTCGGCGGCCGCACGGACGAACCGGCCGAGCGGCGTCGCCCGCATGACCGGCGACCACGCCGGCGGGTCGACGGTCAACGGCACGACGAGCGGGTCCTCGCCGCCCTGCTCGACGTGGGACACCGCATCGGCAGCCCACACGATCAGGCGTTCCTGCATATGCGGCTTCGCGTACATCCACTGGTCGAACCTGCCCCGGAGGAGAAACCCGAACAGCATCGCGAGCCCGTAGTAGCCGAGGAAGAGCATCACACGCATGGCCGCTCGTGCTCCGTGACCGCGGAACCGCCCCGGTTCCGCCAGCGAGTCCGGTACGCTCGCAAGAGTACCGGAAGCAGGCACGGACACCAAAGGACGAACCCGAACCCGGCCGACACGGCCAGCGGAGGGACGATGGCAGCCGATCGACACGACGACCGACGGGAGACGCTGGAACCGACCGAGCAGTCGCTGACCGACGCGCGCCGCCCGCACGTCCGCGAAGCCGTCGGGACAACGGTCGCGAACATCCGCGCGCGCGCGGCCCGGGGGACCGCCGCGGCCGACGCCGGCCACGGGATCGACGCGCACTTCGACCGCATCGCGTCCAGCAACGAGATGCACACCCGCGACGCCCCCGGCCAGACGCGGGCCGGCGACGGACTGACCGGCGACAACCTGCGGAGCGCGCTCGAAGCGCACCGGCGCGAAATGCAGCTCGCCGCGATCAGCCGGCACGCCGGCGGGACACGGCCGGCCGACGCAACCGGCCCGGAGACGCGCACGGCGGCGCTGCCGCCCCGCGAGGCCGCCAAACGGGACCCCAGACACCCGGAGTCGCCGGGACGCGCATCCGTGACCACGGTGTTCCAGAAGTCCAGCTACGGACCGCAGGACTTCGCGCGGACCGACGTGATGGACCGGCCGAACAGCATGCCGACCATCGCACGCGGCGGCGGGGCCGACTTCCCGCCGCCGCCGGTGGCGCCGACGCCCGCGCTCGGGCACGCGGCCGCGCTGGAGCGCGAACGGGGCGCACCGCAGCACAGCCGGTAGACCGGCGGACCGCGAAAGGACCGGGCCGGTGAACCGTTCGGGAAACCGCGGAGCGGATCAAGCGATGGACGACCAGACCCACGCCGACTACATCGAGCCGCTGCTCGGGGACCTGAACGGCCGCCAGCGGGAGGCCGTCACGGCGCCCGACGGGCCCGTGCTGGTGCTGGCCGGGCCGGGGTCCGGAAAGACGAAGGTCATCTGCACGAGGATCGCCTACCTCGTGCTGGCGCGCGGCGTGCCGGCCGGCGCAGTCGCCGCGGTCACATTCACCCGCAAGGCCGCCAAGGAGATGGAGGAAAGGGTAGGGGGGATCCTCGGCCCGATCGACGCCGAAGCAGTCCAGATCAGCACGTTCCACAGCCTGTGCGGACGGATCCTGCGCCGCGACGGCGAACGGGTCGGCGTCCCGCGCGACTTCTCGATCGTCACCGGCAGGGACCAGACGCGCCTAATGGCCGAGACGATGATCGAGAACGACGTCAACCCGCGGGCGCTCCCGCCGCGAGCGGTGCTGAAGGAAATCAGCCACGCGAAGAACCACATGCAGCCGAGTAGCGAACCATCCAGCTACAGCGTCGAGGGCAAGAGGACGGCAATGCTCGCCACCAGCTACCAGGCGAAGCTGGCCGCGAACGGCGCCGTCGACTTCGACGACATGCTGCTGAAGACCGTCGAACTGTTCCACGAGCACCCGGACGTCCGTGAGCGGCACAGCCGCAGCCTCGCTCACGTGCTCGTGGACGAATACCAGGACACGAACCTGCCCCAGTACGTGCTGGTCCACCAGCTGACCCGCGACAGCGGGAACGTGTTCGCCGTCGGCGACCCCGACCAAGCGATCTACGGCTGGCGGGGCGCGGAGCTGAACAACATCCTGAACTTCGAGCACGACTTCGCGGGCGCGCAGCGGGTCGACCTCAAGATGACGTACCGATCGACCGGATCGATACTCGCCGCCGCCAACGCGCTGATCAACAACAACACCGACCGGGTCGAACGAAGCCTGGAGACGGCGGCCGCGCAAGGCGAACGGCCCCGCGTCCACCGGACCCGCGACGCGACCACCGAAGCCCAGTACGCGGTCACGGCGGCCCGCGAGCGGATCGATCGCGACAACGGCACCGTCTCGGTGCTGTACCGCACGAACGCCCAGTCGCGCGCCATGGAAGCGGGCTTCCGCAGCGCCGGCATCCCGTACCGGATCAGCGGCGGGACGAGCTTCTACGAACGGGCCGAGATCCAGGACGCACTCAGCTGCCTGTACGTGGCAGCCGACCCGCGCGCGAACGACGGGGCGGCGGAACGGTTCCTGACCATCAGGCCGAAAACGCCGCTCGACAAGGCCGACCGGGACACGATCCGGCAGCTGCCGGCCACGGGCGCCGCGAGCGGCAGGGCAACGTACTGGAACCGGACCGAGACCGCCGTGGCGCAACAGACGCTCAGTCCGCGCAAGCAGGAAACGCTCGAACAGCGGCTCGCGTTCGCGACACGGCTCCAGGAGGCCGCCGCGCGGCTGCCGCTCGAGAAGCTGGTCGACTTCGCCGTCGACGACAGCGGACTGCGGAACCACCTGAGGGAGTCGAACGACCCGCACGCCAAGGAACGTCTCGAGAACCTGTCCGAGCTGGCCAACGACGCGGCGAACTTCGAAGCGAACATGCGCAACGACGACGGGGACCGGAACGGCGGACCAGGCGGCGAGACCGTACTGGAGAAGTTCCTGCAGCACACCCAGCAGATGATCCGCGCACGCCGCGAAGGTGAAGAACGCGAGACCAACGTGACCCTGTCGACGCTCCACAGCGCGAAAGGTCTCGAGTTCGACACCGTGATCCTCGCAGGCTTCGACAAGGAGCGGCTGCCGCACAAGCGGACCCTCAAGGACGCAGCCGACACGGCGAAAGCCACCGAAGAAGAACGGCGGCTCGCCTACGTCGGCATGACCCGGGCACGCACGGAGCTGCACATTACGGTGCCGTCGATCTACGGGTCCGGGGACCGCAAGCAGCTAACCTCGCCGTCGCCTTTCCTGGCCGACATCCCCCGCGACCTGCTCGACCACGGGTCGGCGCCGAAAGCGCCAGAAACGCAACCGCCCAACCGCAGCGAGCACCGCACGCCGGAACGAATGGCCGCCGTCGCGGCGCCCGCATACAGCCACTGAGCCGGCAAGCGCACGAGCCGACGGGGCGGGGAACGCAAGACGGCCCGCACCGGCGGCCAAATGCAAGCTACCGTGGCACGCAGAACGGAACTCCGAGCGATGCGAAAGGAAGAACGTCATGCCGACCGAAGAGTTCACGCTCACCGCGCCGACGACCGCACCGCCGGCGCGGTCGTCCGGCTGGGAGAAGCCCCGCGGACCACACCGGACGACCTCACCACAGGGACTGCGGACGCCGGAACGAGCAAGCAGCAACGCGTTGGGCGAAGCAGACGGTCAGCAACCGCGTACGACGAGCTGCAAGAAACCACAACGCGGACGCCGGCAACGCCGGACGACCAGTGAGCCCAACGCGTTGGGCCAAGCAGCGACGCAGCAGCAACGGCGCCGACGGAAGCGAAACCATCCATACCTATACTGCTGAGAAAGCACGCACTCGTGCAGCGGACGACACCGCAACACCGGTCGATGAGACCGGGAACAGCGACCACCCAGCCGGAGAGGACCGACCCCGACATGGACATCGACCTGCCGACAGGACTGCTGCTCGCCGCGACGGTCGCGACGCTGACGGCGACGATCGGAGCGCTGCGGGCGGCCGGCGCCGCACGGTCAGCCGCCGAAACCGCGGAGCTCGTCCACGAGACCATCGATGCTGTGGCGCGACGAACCGCCAGTGACGCTGAACGCGAAAACCCAAATGGACCTGGAAGAAGTGCGCCAAACGGTGCGCAAGATCTTCGACAACACGCAGGACGGCGGCACGGGCGACGGCGAGGGAAGCAAGAAACTCGAAGAAGTGCGCAAGAACACGCTGAAACTCGTCACCGCAACCGCCGAGACCCAGATCGCCAGCGCGACGCTCACACAGATCCTCGAACTGGTCGAGCGGATCGCCGCACAGGGGGACGGACGGCAGACCACGGCGGACGAAACCGCCGCAGCCAAGCCCGCCAAGCCGGCCACACGGGACAGACGGCGGACACGCCGGGAGCAGCGGACGGCATCGCAGAAAAAGAACCGGCCGGCGCCGAAGACGAAGACGACCGCCGACCCGATCGACGCGCCGACACCGACTACGCCGGGAGGCGAGGCCACCGCCTGAGCGGCGGCACGACGATCGGCACACCGGCACGCAGCCGACCAGCCCCACGGACACGCTTGGCCGCGCCGCCCGCCCGACACCGACACTGCCGCGACGACAGCCCGGCCGGACACCCACCGACATCGGGCGAGCAACAGACCGTACAGACGACAGCCGGCGCGGACGCGCCGCACCGGCCTCTCTGAAGACCCCGTGGAACGAGCACCCGGCCTACCCGGGACCCGAATCGAGACCGACCGCCCGGAAGGCGTCCGACACCGCGCGATAAACCGCGTGGTGGCCGAACGGGCCCATCTGCTCACGCGCCGCCTGCCGGATGATCGCGGCCGCCTGGTGCAGCGTCACCGAGGCCGGAAACAGATCCCGCACCGCGCGGAACCAGACCGCCTCGACGAGATCACGCTCAGCATCGCCGACACCCTCCACGTACACACCCGGTGCGGTCCCGTACGCGCCCCGACCGGCTACCGAGAGATAGAAGGCATGCGACAGGACCGTCGAATTCGGATGGGACAGGCACGACACTCCAGTCAGCATGCCATCCACCGGGCCGGCGAGGACGACACCGTCCGCGCGATACCGCACGTACGCGTTCGTGCAGCCGACGAACCACGGCCAGTCCGGGTCCCAGAAGAGAACCTGCTCGTAACGGTGATCCCAATGCGCGGGGTAACCGCCGAGGAACCGCTCCGCTTCATCCGGACGGCGCAGCGAACGAATCGACCCGACCGCCCAGTCGGCGGCCACCGGAAGGCCGCGGCGCGCCGCATCGCGGGACACCGCGACCGCAAAGACGTCCGCGAGCGCCTCGTTGACGGCGCCGCCGTCGTCGAAACCCTGCTGCAGGCGACCCGCCCGGCAAAGGACGTGCCCGTACCGTTCCTCGCCGGACGGGGCGACACGATAGCGGACCGGAGTCGGCTCGGGGGTGCAGCCGACGTGCACGCCGCCGGGCAACAGGTAACTGCGGGCACCCGAGCGCCGGACCACATGCCGACGAAGACCGGCCGACGACCCGGTACGGGCCCGAACCGCGTAGTTGACGACGCCGTGCGTGAGCTCGTGGGCGACAACATCGAGACCGACGAGCGGCCGGAAACCGGAACGACCGGATTCGGCGAGCCCGAAGACGGCCACACCCTGACCGAACGGACCCCACGGCGGGGAAACCCAGAAAGCGTTGTCGGCGACCCCGCCCACGCACGCCGACCCGACGGGATTGATGACAGCCACCACCGGAACCGCGCGGGCGTACAGGCCCCACCAGTCGTGCAGGCGCCGGAAATAGTCGTACGACCAACCGAGATGCGCGTGCGCGTCGGTAACCGTGGGCGGCCAGAAGTTACCGGGACCATGGGCGAGCAACCGCCGCTCCAGCCCGACCGGGGCACGGCCTTCGCAGCCGACCAACCGGGTGACCCGACGGGCGTTGAACGCCCCGTCGAACGTGTAGATGCCGGGCACGCGGCGCAGGTCGTGCGCGCGGTACTCGCCGCCGCCGCGCCACACCGACAGCAGCTTCTGCTCGCCGTCGTAGCCGATACCGGCACCGACGACCGGGACGCCGCCCTCCGCGCGCGGAGGGCCGTGCTGGCGAGAGACCGCATCCTCGAACCAGATGACGTCCCCGTCGGAACCCACGTAGTAGCGGCGCAGGTCCGAGGCAGGCACCTCCCAGGCGGCGAGGCCGCGAGCCCCGGCGACCGGCGCCGGCGGCAGCACCACAGCGGGAGGCGCGGCCGGCCCGCCCACCGCGGCCGCGGCGGCCTCGACAGCAGACCGGGGAGCAGCGTGCAGCCCCGTACGCTGCTCGAACCCCGCGACCGCGCGCTCCCACGCGGCCCACCCGCCCGACACCAAGGCTGCCGCCGCGGCAGCCAGACCGGGATCGTCCATCCACGCGGCACGCTCCACGGCACCGCTGACGAAAACGGGAAGCCCGTCGGCGTCAACGAACCGGGCCACCGACCCGCTGAGCACCGGCACGCCGGCCACCGTCCAGCGATAGAACTCGCGGCGACCACCGCCCGAAGCAGCGAACGAACCCGCCGGGACGAGATCCCCACGGGCGGCAGCCTCGTCCACCAACGCCGACGCCGACGCGACCGCCGGGCCGCCGTGCTCGGCAGCCGCCACGAACCCGGTTGCGCCGGCCGGCGCGCCGTCCTGCGCCGCCGCAGTCGCGACCATACCGACCGACACGAACGCCGCCGCCGACAGGGCGAACCGATACGCCATCACCATCACCCGTGCCCTTCCGCCGTCCCGACCGCACCACCTAGAACCGCAGACGCAACCCGAAGGTGACATCCAAGCCGCCCACCGGGGCGGGGACACCGCCGTCCGGCTCCCTCCACAACACGACATCGGCGCGGCTCCAGCGGCCCGTCACGCCGAGGCCGATCCGGCCCCACGGATACCAGCTCAGATCCCCCGCGGCGTGCCAGCCGAAGCCGGACCCCCTGCGCTCGACGACCACCGGCCGACCGAACACCGGCTCCCGCCGCAGGTAGTCGCCCGGCTCGTAGCGCAACTCCGCGACATCGTCGACCAACGGCCAGCGCACCGAGAACCACGACGGGCCGGCCGAGACCGTCACGTCGGTCCGCGCGGACAGCCGGTACGTCCACCGCGGCCCCACGTGCCACGACCACACGTCACCCCATTCGAGTCCGGTCTCGCTGTCGAGCACCTGATAGGCACCGGCGACCAACGAATCGGGAAAGTACGCCACCACGGCGATGCGTCCCTGCCGCGCCCGCCAAGCACCGGCGACACCGGCCCCGAGACCACGCCAGATCCGGAACGCGGTCGCCGCCTCGACGGCGGGACCGAAAGCCCTCGGGTACGTGCCGTCCAGACAGGCGGCCCCGGCCCCGGCACGGGTGACGCAATCGGCGTCCGCGAGGTACTCGCCCCACTCGCGCCAGAACGGGTTCGACGCGCCGCACACGGAACCGCGGGCGCCGTCGCCGCCGAGCCCGCAGTCGGTCACGGCGCGCCACAGGTCACCGCCGAACGCGCCGCCTGCACCGAAGCCGACCGCGACGCGCGGCCACGGCCCGGGATCCGCGCCCGGGCCGGCGTCCTGCACCGGCCCGTCACCACCCGCCGCCACCGGCACCGGTAACGGCGGAGCGCCGCGGCCGGCATCCTGGGCGGCCGCCGGGAAAGCGACACCGACGAGCACGACCAGGAGCACCGCCGCCGCCGCCGACCACACGCAACCAGCGCCATACCGCATCACACGCCCCCCTACCAACGCCTGTCGAACCGCACACCGGCACCTACGCCCGCAGCGGGCACCGTCGCCGCTCCAAACCGCCGCCCCGCCGTAAGTGCGAGACGGGCACCGTTCGCGAACGCGTACGCAGCCTCGGCGTCGAGCGCCGGCACGGGCTGCAGCCAACGCAGACCCGCCGGCGACAGCACGTCGCGCCGCCACCAGCCGGGCAGGCCGGCGTTCGGAACCCCATAGGCGGGCCGCACCGCGAACGCCCACCCGGCCTGCGTCTCCGACGCCCCCCACCGGAAACCACCGTCGAGCGCCACCGACCGCGACGACCCGCGGGGCGGACCCGCGGCGGCCGGACCGACGCCACCGCCGACCTGCAGCTGCAGCCGGACCGTGAACGCGAATCGCCGATGGACCGGCTGGAACCGATAATCGACCGACACGTCGGACGCCGACACCGCAGCCGGAGAAGCGGTCCCGGCGTCACCGGACCAGACCCACGCCACGTCGGCGCCGGCGTCCCAACGGTGCGCGAGAGCGACCGACAGATGCGACGCGACCGACGGTCCGCCGACGCGGGAACCGAAGCGGACGCCGAGGCGCCGGCGCGAAACCGCCGCGGCGTCCGAAACGGGGATCTCGAACTGCTCGACGACGCTCCCGGCAGCGGCACCGACTGCCGCCGGACCGTCAGCAGTGACGCGGGCGCGGCGCACGACTTCCGTCGACGGGGCGACCGCGGCGCGGAACAGATCGGCCTCCAGGTCGACACCGACACCCCCGAACCGGGTGACAGTGACCGAACCGCCGCCGCCGACGAGCGACATCGACACCCGGGGCGAGAACAACCATTCACTGTCGACGCCGAGAGGATGCGCGGTCTCGGAGACCAGAACCGGGGGGTCCGCGACACCGCCCCACGCGCGGCCGACGGACAGCCACAAGCGCGAACGGGCGTGCGGGACGAAGCCGACGTACGGCGCCGCCACGTACCAGCGGGTCGGACGATCGTCCCACCCGGCCGCACCGGGGAAACCGCGCCGCACATGCGCGTACCGGAGGCCGTCGCGGCCGAGGGCGAGCCCGAACAGGCCGCCGACCCGCAACGCTCCAACAGCGCGGTCGAGCCCGCCGACGCCGGTCAGCAGACTGGTGCGCAGCAAGCGACCCGTCGGAGCACTGTCCGACACCTCACGCCACGACGACCGGAACCACAACGACCACGGGGTCGGCCCACGCCGGGAGGCGCCGTTGGCCCACTGGAGCGGATCGCCCTGATAAAAGAGGCCGTCCGCGGCCCGGCCGACCGACCGCAACAGCCCGGGCGCGAACCCGGGCCCAGCCGGCGGAGCGAACGGAACCGCGGAACCATCGGAACCGGCGGACGGCGCAAACGAGCGCAGCAACCCGGCGAAGCGGGCCATCAGGACGGAGCGGGAAGGACCCGCCGGATACGAAAACGCCGGGGCCGCATCACCGCCGCTGCACGCCGCGGCCGACGCGCACGCGAACCGCGCGGCCAGGGAGTCGGCCATCTCGGCCCCGAGCAGACGACCGTAACGGAGGAAAGACGCCTGCCGGCCGGCCTCGAGGACACGATCGACCTGATAGTCGGCGATGCGCACGACGAGCCGCCGCCCGCCGATCGCGACGTCGACGACCTCGGCCCCTTCGGCGAGCTCGTCCGGAAAGATCAGCAGCTCCAGGACCGCCGTCTCGCCGGGAAAGAAGCGCAACGAGCGGGAAACGAGAACCAGATCGGCGCCGGGATCGGCGGGCGCGGCGCCCGCGGAGCCGCCGCGAACGAGGCGGGGAACGAACTCGAGCCGCTTGTCGGGAACCGAACAGCCGTCCGGCGAAGCGGCCGACGAGCCGATCCACACCGACAGGTCGAAGGCGGCCACGAACGGCGAACCGGAGTCCGGGGGCGGCTCGTCGACGTGCAGGACCCGACCGCCCGCACTGCACGGCTCGCTGCCGGCGACACCGAAAACGAACCCTCCGGCCGCCGCGTCGTCGTCCTCGATCGGGATCGGGATGATCTCGACGAAGTACGGCTCGGCCTCGCCGGGAACAAGAGCACGGAGGACGAGATGAAAGAGCTCCGGAGGACCAGGTTCCGAGAGCAGATCGGGAATGATCCGCAGCCGCAGCGGCTCGGTGGGGTCGAAGAACTGCAGACCGCCCTCGTGGAGCTCGAGGCGACGCTGCCGGATCGGCACGTAGTCGAAACCCGGCCGGGCAGTCTCGGCGACCGTCGACAGGTCGTACACGAGATCCTCCGGGAGACGGTCGGTGGCGTACAGGACGATCGGCTGGCCGGGTGAACAGACCTCCGGAAGATGCCCGACCACGCGGTCCGAACAGTCGATGCCGGGGGGCGGGTCGCCCTCCAGGAAACCATTCGGACTCGGAAACTCGACACGGATGAAACCCGGCGCGCTCTCGGGCTCGTCGTCGAGGATCGTGACCGGCAAGCGGTACTCGGAGGCCGGCAGTTCCTCGATGACGACCCAGATCCGGAACTCCTCGTCGACCTCGATGCGGTCGTCGCCGACGATGTGCGTGACGGGCAGGATGACCGACCGGTGGCCCAACGGGACGACGGAGCGCGAGCCCGGACGGTCAACCGGAATGAAGTCACGGGCCGGACCGGTACCGAGCGCGCCGCCCGGCACCGGCTCGGCGCCGTAGCGCAACGGCAGGTCGGCGACAGCCGGTGAAACCAGCTCCACGAGGACCCGCACCAGCGCGGTCGCACCACTGTCCGGCTCGACCACGTACGCGTCCTCGCCTTCCGCCGAACCGAGCAGGCGGACCGACGCGAACCCCTGTTCGCCGAACGGATCGAGAACCAGCCGGACATCGAGCGCGGCACTCGCAGGATGCCCGCAGACGCGATCCGCGGCGACCGGGGACACCGAACCGACGACGCACAGGCGGACCGTGACGGTGACCCGGCCGAGCCGGCGGGCGTCAGCGACGGTCCACGACACACGGCGCCCGTAGCCGAGCACGAACTCGACGCCGGCCGGACCGCTGTCCGACGGATCCATCCGCGCAACCGCGAAATTGCCGCCCGCGGCCGGGACCAGCGAGTCGCTGACGAGGTAGTAGTCTGCCGCCACGGCCGGTGCGACGGAGGCCCGCTCGGTCCCGAAGTACAAACTGGCCGACGTACGAGTCAACAGCACGCTGTCGTCGGTCGACTCATGGGCGAGCCCGCCGCCGTCCGTGCAGTCGAACGCAGTGCCGCTCCGACTGACGTCGACCATGAAGGCGAACGAGTCCTCGCCGGCGATCACGTCGAACGCCACCTCGGCAGGAACGCCTGCGGCAACGCTGCACGTCTGTTCGACCGAGCGGACGTCGCCCTCGGTACCGACGGCCAACGGACGCGAGACCGAGACAACCCGGTCGTCGTCATGACGCTCCGTGACCTCTTGGGCGGCGACGATGGAAACGAGCCCGAACACCACCGAAGCGGCCAGAACGACGACGGAAGTCAGAAAGCGAGCGGCACGCGGCGAGAACGAAGCGCGCAACCACAGGGAACGGGGGAGGAGGAAGACAGGCACAAAACCCACCAAGCGGAGGAATGGAAGGCGCGGCGACACCGTAAGCCCGACAGCCGGCGGAGCGCTCACGCAACCCGCCCGCGCAGCGCCCGGTAGACGGAACGGAAGTCGGACAGGAGCGAAGCGGAAGCTGCCGGTTCAGCCGACGACCGGTCGCCGACCGGCGCGACGACGCCGACGACGCGGTCGAGCAGCACGGACGGCGACCAACGGCGGCGCTCGCCGTCTTCGCGGACCGCCCGACAGAACGCCGCGACCGGGTCCGGGGCATCGAGATCCGAGAGGTGCCGCGGAAGCAGGCGAGGCTGCGGCAGCGGGTCCGACACGGACCGCGACTCCTCCGGCGCACCCACCGCGAGCGGCTTGGTCCGCCGCGGTCTCGGCTTCGGCAGCGCGCGCGGCGGGCGCCGTTCGGCCACCGCCGGATCGACAGTCGCGTGGACGACAGGAGCGACAAGAGGGTCGTCGACCGCAGCGACACGAACCGCGGCCAGACGGTCATGGAGAAATCGGCCGGCCGGATCGAAACCGCGAAGCAACGCGTACAAGAACGCCAGATTGCCAAAGAACGCCGCGAACACGTACCAGTCGGTCCGCGCGAAGAGCCTCACGTCGTCGGCCGCCGCCCAGCCGCCGTGCTGGCGCAACATCGCCAGCCACACGGCGACCACAACGAGCACGAACAGGACGCCGTCGAGCGCGACGCGACGGACGAAAAGGCGCCAGAGCGCGCCCCGGCGGCCGTCGGCGGCGACGACCGTCAGCCCGGCGAGCCGCTTGCCGGGCGTGCCGCCCCGGAGAACGAGCGGACCGAACGCCGCCACGAACCAGCCGAGTACGACAACGGCGCCGACCTCGAGTTCCAGAGGGACGAACAGCAGGCGACCCGCGCGAGCCGACAGCGCCTCGAACAGCAACGCAAGACCGAAGACCGGCAACACAACGACCAGCAGGTCGACGACGAACGCCGCCAGACGCCGGACGAGGGACGGACAGGCCGCCGGCCGCGAGCACGACGACGGGACACCCGCGCGAGCGGAAGGGAGCGGCCGGCCGGCCGTGACCCGGACGGCCTCGTCCGACTCCTCGATGCGGGCGGCGGCGCGGCGGCGAGCCGACGAAGCTGACGCCGGAGCAAGGTCCACCCCGGGAAGGACATCGTCGCCCACCAGGTCGTCGAGCGGAATTTCCTCTCGGTTCATGCGCATCCAAGGTACCGGACAACGGACGGCCGGTTGACTTGCTGAAGCCTCAGGTTAGAATGCCAGAACATGTCCGAGAGCAACATCGTCCGTACGACCGCCGACGCCGGAACACACCACTGCCCGCGCTGCCGCAGGCGCAAGTCGCCGAGCGCGAGGATGTGCCAGACCTGCAGGACGAACCTCGACCAGGAACACGCGCTGAGCAGCGCCGTGGCAGCGAGCCGACGGCGGCACGAAGACGGCGACACCGCGCGGTGCCCGGGACCGGGCAAGCCGTTCGAGGAACGGTGCCTCGGAGACGGGCGCATGGAGGTCGGCCGAGCGGCCCGCTGCGACGCGTGCCGGGTCGAGCGCCGGCGGCGGCAGAAGAGCAGCCGCGGAAACGGAAACGGACACGCCGCGAAACGCCGCCTCGACGAACAGAGGCCCGCGAGCTTCGAGGCGGCGCTCCGACAAGCGCACGCCGTGCTCAGCGCCCGCAGAGCCGACGAACAGGCGTTGCATCCGGCCGCGAAATGGCAGGTCCACGAACAGATCGACGACGCGGGCCGCCGCGTCGAGCACACGTCGCTCGACCTTCGGTACAGCATCACGAACGGCTGACGAGCCCGGCATCGCACTCCAGACCGAAATCCCCGCAAACCACGGCACCGCGAGGGGCACCAGCCCCAACCACCCCCGCCGGAACCGAACAGCACAACCAAACCGGTTGCCGGCAGCACAACGACGTCGAGCCGGCCGGCCACAAGCGCAACGCCTGGGTCTCGCGACAGCGACGCCCACACCGCCGCCATCGAGGCGGCGACACGAGACCGCCGGCGGCCCTGCGGGCAGCCGCGCCGCAAGCGGCGCGGGCAAGGAACACAACCGAGCACGGGAGGGACGGAAGAAGAGAGAGGGTAACGAGTGTGAAGGGTGCGCGGCGCGCGGGGTGCGCTGCCGCGCAACGACCTCGACGCACCGAGCGGCCTCGCCGCCCATCGAGCCACGCAGGCATCGAACGGCGACCCCGAACGACCGGCGGCAGCCGGTAGGAGAGACACGATGGACCCCGACACAGGCGAGACCACGTACGCACCGCTGGGGGAGCGGCCCGCCCCGTACCCGCCGGGCTTCACGGCACAGGGACGGTTCTGGACCGGCCGCGAGATGGTGGCTGCGGTACCGGACCCCGATGCGCCCAACGACACCGCAATCCACGACGGGCTGCCGTCGTGCCGGCCGGCGCCGGTGGCTGGCTGCCGGACGGCACGTACGTCGACCGCGGTGCGCTACCTGCCCGACGCGCTGCTGCCGGCCGCCCGGCTGGTCGAACTGCGCCAGGTCAGCGACGACCCCGGCCTGCTCGGGATGCACGGACCGCGCCTGTGGGCCGGGTCGGGGCCGGACGTCGCGGACGTCGAAACGACGCGCGACCCGTACACGGGGCCGGACCCGCGGCTGTACGAAGTACGGGTCGGCGGAGTGCTCGTCTCGTGCGTCCACACCGCGGAAGGCCGGCACTGGTGGCGGGCATGGCGTGTGCCGCCGGTCGGCCCGCCGATGCTCGTCTACGCGGCCACGCGGCGCCGGTCCGACAAGACCCACCTGAGGGACCTGAGCGCCCTGCTGGACCGGCGCCTCGACGACGCGTTCGCCGACATGGTGACGCGGGTGCTCACGGCGCACCCCGGCGAACCGGCGCGGGCCGCGAACCTCGCCGCCGCGGTCCGCCGGTGGCGGGCACGGGTCACGATGACCGAGCCGGCACCGAACCGGCGCCGCGAGCGGCGGGTCGGGAAGCGCGCGAAGAAACGCGCACAACGGCGCCGGGGCGGCGGCCGAGCGAGCCGGTGACGCCGCGAACGCGACCGCGGAGCGCACACCGCGCCCGGCACGGCAAGCAGTGCCTCGCGGGCACGACACCGCAACGAAAGGGGAGACGGAGCGCGACGACGGAGCCGGAACCGGCTTCGCGACGCTACCGCACACCAAAGCGATCCACGGGCCGGAGCAAGCACGGCGGCGGCAGTTGCCTGACAGGAGGAAGCATCGTGGAGTACAGGGTGGAAATCGGACGCGTCAAGCAGGACGAACCCACAATCGGCGGCGAATACGTAGTCCTGATCGTGTGCGCCGAGTGCGGCAAGGACCTGTCACGCCTGTCGGTGGAGGAGAAACTGACGGAGGGACGCGCCAAGAACGTATTCCATCCGTGCCCGCGCTGCGCACAGCGGACGAGCGAACAGGCCGCGTAGCGGCGCACGAACTGGAAGCCATCCACGGCCACGCGATGCCGAACCGGCCGGTGAGCGGGGTCAGCCCCGCGGAAGACGAACGCCCGATCAGGATCCACGGCCACGCGATGCCGAACCGGCCGGTGAGCGGGACCACCGCGGCACGGCCACAACACAGAAGGGCGACGACAAGCTCGTCGACGCGCATGGGGCCGTGCGCCAGCAACCGAACCACAGCGACGCCGCACGCGACGGCGATCCCGGCGCCGCCGCATGCGCGAACCGCCGCGGCAACTGCCCGCGCGAGCCGCCCGTCGCCGGGGAGAGCGGAAGCGCCGCAGCACGTGCGGCCAGCGCCCGCGCGGGACCGGCATGAGGTCCGCGGTCACGGCACCAGCCGAGGTGCAACGGGAAACAACACGGCAGGCACATCGACGCCGATCCGACGGGCGTCGCCGAGACACCGCTGCTGATAGCCGATCAGATAGGGGCCGCCGAAGAGTCCAAGATCGTCGAACAGATCGACGCCGCCCCATGGTCGAGCGAGATCGGGCGCCGGGTCCAGCACTACGGTTACCGGTACGACTACAGGGCGCGAAGCACGGCGCGGGCGACGCCGACCGCGCGGTTCCCCGACTGGGCGTGGAGTTTGGCCAAACGGGTCCAGGACCTGTTCGGACGAATGCCCGAGCAGGCCATCGTCAACGAGTACATGCCCGGGCAGGGCATCGGGATGCACGCCGACGCGGCGTCTTTCGGCCCGGTGATCGTGTCGCTGAGCCTGGCGGCCGACCAGGCGATGCGGTTCCGGCGGGGGACCGTCAGGCCGTACCAGCGCGACGGCCTGGACGGCGACGAGATCGTGACGCTCCCGCGCCGCTCGGCGCTCGTGCTGACCGGACGGGCACGGACGAACTGGATGCACGGGATCTGCCGCCGCCAGCCGCGCCGAGTCCCTGCGCCGCTTGTCGGCGACGTTCTGGAGGCTGAAATGACCGCGAGCCGACGACCGCCGAGCCCGGTAGAGGACGACGTGCCGGACCACCCGTACCGCGGGACAAGCGTTCGAGCCCGCACCGAGCGGAAACTGCGAACCCTGAGGTCGAGCGAGCACAGCGAGCGGACCGCGGCGGCTATCGTCCGCCGCACGGACCGCATTTTGCGCGGCATGCGCTCGACAGACCAGTGGGCGGTAAGCCAACAGCAAAGCCACCGTACGGCCGTTGCCGAACGTTCCGCGTACACCGCGCACCGGACGGAAGCGAACGACGGCGCGCGGCAACGCACCGCAGGAACCGCGGACGCCGACTGACCGGCAGGAGGAAACCGCGCACCCGCACGAGCCGGAGACGACCGCGGCACGGGTCAGCGACCAGCAACCAACCCACGAGTGCACGAGCGGCACCGAAGCAGCCGACGGCGGCGACGCCGGCAAGGCGAACCGGAAGGAGCCGGGTTCGAGGGCGATCGAACCTACCCAACCATGGACTACAACGAACTCTTCAAGACGATCCCGCTGAACCGGCTCGAGCTGTCCGACGCCAACGTCCGCACTACCGCCGGCAGCAAACAGAAGTTCGACGAGCTGAAGGCGTCGCTGGCCGCGCACGGCGTGATCGGGAACCTTGTCGTGCGCATCCGAAGCAACACCGCGACCGGCGGCGTCGAGTACACGGTCGTCGCCGGCGGCCGCCGACTGGCCGCCCTGAAGGCGCTGGCCGCCGAGGGGAGAATCCCGACCGACGATCCGGTACCGTGCCGGCTCGCCCGCGGGAGCGACTCCGACCACGAGCTGTCGCTGGCCGAGAACACCGCGCGCGAACAGATGCACCCGGTCGACGAAGTCGAGGCGTTCAGCCGGCTCGCCGCCGACCGGAAGAACACCGCCGAGACGATCGCCGAGCGGTTCGGGGTCTCGACCCGCACGGTGCACCAGCGGCTCCGGGTGGCCGGCGTGGCGCCGGAGATCCTCCAGGCGTGCCGCGACGGCCGGATCACCATGGAAGTGGTCGCCGCCTTCGCGGCGACGACCGACCAGGGGCGGCAACGCCGCGTCTGGACGATGCTGCAGAACCAGGCCGACGCAGGAGGACACGAGGCGGCGCCGAACGCCGCGTGGGTACGACACGAGATCGGGAACGGCATGACGACGATGGCGGACGGCCTGGCCCGGTTCGTCGGCCTCGACGACTACGAGGCGGCCGGCGGACGGACCCAACGCGACCTGTTCGCCGCCGACGACGCGAGGGGCGTGACGCTGCTCGACAAGGAGGTGCTCGACCGGCTCGCCCGCGAGAAGCTCGACGCCGCCGCGGCCGACATCGCACCGCACTGGAAGTGGGTCGAGACGGCGATCGAGGTCGACTACAACCGCCTCCACGAGTACGGCGCCGTCCACGGCAAACCGTCGGAACCGTCGCCCGAAGAACAGGCGCGGCTGGACGAGATAGAAGACCGGCTGGCGGCCATCGAGCAGGCCGACGACAGCGGCCAGCTGACCGACGCCGACGCCGACGAGACCGCACGGGAGTGCGCCGCGCTCGAAGAAGAGCTGTGGCGGATCGATCGGCGCCGCGAACAGAACCGCACGTACACCGACGCCGACCGCGCGTCGAGCGGCTGCATCGTCACGATCGACTACGCTGGCGAACTCGACGTCCGCAGAGGCCTCGTGCGTCCCGAGGACGCGCCCAACCACGGCGAGGCGGCCGACGGGAGCGTCGGCGACGACGGGTACGTGGCGCCGCTGAAGGACCGGCAGCAAGTCGATCCGGACAAGAAGGCACGCAGCGAGGCCGGCATGACGCGCGCCCTGGTCGACGACCTGCGGTGCGTGCGCAGCAACATCGTCAAGGCCCACTTGGCGAACGACTTCGACCTCGCGGTCGAACTCGCGGCGTTCCACTTCGCACGCAGCGTCTTCGGAACCGGCTCCGCGCACGGACGGACGGCAGCCATCGACGTCCGAAAGACGGCGGAGCGGCCGTCCGGCCAGCGGCGCGACAACGATTGGCCGGAAGGCTTCCGGAGCGGCGAGAGACTGCTGGCCGCGAACCGGCGCACGCTGGCTCTCGACTGGCTGGGCGAAGACGACCGCGCCGCCCAGTACAAGGCGTTCTCGCGGCTGACCGAGAAACAGAAGAAGCGGCTGTTCGCGGCCGCGTTCGCACGCACGATCGAACCGCAGCTCGCCTTCGAGCCCGACGCGGCGGCACGGCCGGAGCTCGAGGAGGCGATCGTCCGCCTGAACGTCCCGTTCGCGGCACGGTTCCGCCCCGCCGCCGACACGTACTGGAAGCGGATCCGCAAGGACGACGCACTGCAGATCGCGCGCGACGTGCTCGGCGACGCGTGGGCGGACGCGCACGCCGGCGACCGGAAAACCGACCTCGCCGAGGCGCTCGAAGCCGTGTTCGCCAGCAAGGGCACACGACCGGTCGACGTGAACGCGGCACAGAAACAGGCGGTCGACGCGTGGACGCCGCCCGGCTTCCCGGCGTTCGACGACCGCAAGGCACACGCGTCGACAGACAGGGCGCGAAGCGACGGCGCGGACGTCCCGGCACCCCCGGCGCCGGAGAACAGAAAGCGGCACAGCACGCGACGCGGGAACGGCGCAGACGTCGGCGACCAGCGCACGCGAACGAGCAAGACGAAGAACACGGCGACCGACGAAAACGCCGCCATGGACGCCGAGACCATCGAACCGTTCGACGCGACGCCAGCCGCCAGCCTGCCGGCGTTCCTGCAGTTCGAATCGGGACCCGAGCGCGAATAGGGCCGACGAACGTCGCCGCACGGAGAGGGACTCGATCGCCGCAACACTTGGCCGAACCCCCAGCATCCACACAATCGGTCACGCGCCCGCTGCCCGACGACCGGAACCCGTGCGGCGATCGAAAACAAACGGGCAGACTGCGGGCAGCAGCCGAACGCGCACATCGGAAGCTGGACCCCGACAACCGGCTGAACGACAGGGACAAGACCCGACACGAACAGGAGCATCAGATGCACCACGAAAGGCTGCGGGAACTCCGCGGCGCCATCCTGAAGCAAACACCGCGAAAGCGGAGAAGCGCCGTAACGGAAGACCTGCGAAACAACCCTGAGCGCTTCATCGACGAAGTGCGGGCAGCCGGCCGGACCGCCCCGGAACTGTTCAACATGAGCAGTTATGCAGACCTCGTGTACGAGGCAGGAGACTGCCAGACTTGCGGATGCATAGCGGGAACAGCCATCACGCTGTTCGGGCTGGACGACAGCGCAGCAACGCTGGACGCGAGCATGTTCGACCACGCGCGCGAACGGCTGGAGATCGACGAGGCGACAGCGCGACACCTGTTCATGCCGGAGGTCGACCGGAGACTCTGGCAAGAACTCACGCCCGACGACGCGGCCCGGGCGATCGACCACGTAATGAACGGGCAGGACCCGACACCAGCGTGGAAGCAAGCAGCCGACCGAATCCTCGGCGCCTTTGCATCGAAGCGCAACGAGACCGGTAACAAGCAGCAACCACCGCACACCGAGAGCGGCCCCGACGAGGCCGCAACCGACGCGACAGGCTGACGGCCACGACACGAACACGCATGTAACACGAGCGGCAGTAACCACCAAGCACTGCCCCGTGCAGCCCCGATCGACCGGAACCCCGACCGATGACCGATCCAGCCCGCCGCGGACGACGAACACGCGGAGCACCATGAGGGACCACAAGGCACCTGACGACAAGCTGCTGCGGTGGATTCCCGCACCAGCGTGCGGCGAACACGCGCACGACGACGACGGACCGACGGCGGCCGTCCCGCCGCCCGGCGCGATCCTCGTGAACTTCACCGCGGACGTCCCGACCGGCGACCAGCACGCACTGCACCGGGCGGCGAGCCTGAACGGCGTCGCGGAACGGCTGTTCGAGCCCGACAGCGAAGTGGCCGGCCGCCCGTGGTACGACTCCCTACCCCGCATCCGCTCCATGCGAACCGTGTGCCGCCACAAGGACGGCGAGCACATCCTCCACACCAACCGGCGACGCGACCACCGACCCCCGTTCGAACGCGCCGAGTCCATCGTCGTGCAGGCGACTGTCGAGCAACCCGACGGCGGAACGACGACGCTGCCGCTGCCGACCGACGTCGTCGTCCCGGCACCGAGCGCCAACTGGCCCGACGAACAGGTGGCCGTGACCGCCGGCGCCGACATCGCACCGGAACAACTGGCCGACTTCCTCGCCGAGGCGTGCCACCGCTGCCGCCCTGCCGACGAGGACGACGACGAGTGGAAGAGAACCCAACACACAAGGTTCCTCGACGCCGCCTACCAGCGAGCGTGCGAGATCCTGCAGCCACCCGACGTCGCGCTGACGAACGCGCTCACGCACGCCGCGCTCCGCCACCTGGTCGACCTGGTACCGCGCAACCGCGCCGTCGACCTCGTGTTCCGCCCCGGGCGCCCACCCGCAGTACGCCTGGACCCGTAAGTGGCAGGCAACCGGAAACAGACCCGAGCAGCACCCGCGACCAGGAACGCCGCCCCGGCGTACACGATCCAGCCGACACGGAACGGTAGACGAGCCCAACGCGTTGGGCGCAAGGGGTGACGATCTGAACGGAAGCACATGCTTTCCCCACCAACACCGGGCCACGCCGGCGAGGCGACCACCAAGATGCCGAACACGACACCGCCACAGTACGAGCGGCCGAGCGCAGCACGGCCGTCAGCGAACGCGAGCGCCCGCCGCATCGTGGCGGCCGGCCACCGGCTCCTGCAGGTGCTCGAACAGGGCCGGAAGCTCGACCGCGACACCCTCAAGGGCGCACTGACGGCAGCGTTCGGCGGCGGCGCGCTGGACGGCCCGGACGGGTGGACGTGGAAGACCGCGTACGAAGCAGCCGAAGCAGCGGTCGTGATGTTCGTGCTCCGGTACGCGAAGGCGCTGCAACTGCACGACGGCCCGACCGCGCGGTCGCTGGCCGCGTTGACGGCCGTCGCGGCCCTCGAGCCGCCGCAGACCCGGCGCGACGAGGAGCAGGTACGGCGGCAGCAGTTCTCGTCACCGCTCGAGATAGCGTTCGCGGTCGCACGCGCGGCCGCGCTGCGGCCGGCCGACCGGGTGCTCGAGCCGTCGGCCGGGACCGGCATGCTCGCCGCGATGGCCGCCACGCGGGTCGACCGGCAGGCCGGCGGGGCGCTGACGCTGAACGAGCTCGCCGAGACCCGGTCCGGCGTGCTGGCACTGCTGTTCCCGGACGCCCACCTGACACGGCACGACGCCGAGCAACTCGGCGACCGCACCGGTGCCGCGGCCGACATCGTGTTGATGAACCCGCCGTTCTCGCGCACCGCAGCGGTCGCGCGCACCCGCCGGGACGCCGACCTGCGGCACGTGATGGCCGCGTACCGGACGCTCCGCCCGCACGGACGGCTGGTCGCGATCACTTCGGCCGGCTGCCGCCCCGGCAGCACCGAATGGAACGCCCTGGCGGCCCGACAGCAGGTCAACCCCGAGATCGCGCTGACGGTCGAGATAGCAGGCCGCGTGTACGAGCGCCACGGCACGAACTACGAGACGCGGCTTACGGTGCTCGACGCACCGCCGAGCACGATCTACCACCGCGGCAACAACCGGGCCCGACCGGGGCGGGCCGAAACGGCCGCCGAGTTGCTGGAAGTCGTCACCGGACTGACACCGCCCCGGTACCGGGCGGCCGAACCGATCACCGAAACGGTCGGCGGCAGCACGGCAGCCGCCGCCGAAGGACCGGCCGCGGGCGCGCCCGCACCGCCGAAGGCGAAGCCGCGCCGCAACAGACGAGATGAACCGCCGAGCAGCGAACGCGCCCGCCGGTGGAACGACGCCGTGCCGCTGGCCTACGAGGCCGGCCGGCCGACCGGCGTCGAAACGCGCGACGATCGGCCGTACCACCCGTGGACGCCGTGCGCGGTAGTCGTCGACGGCGCAAAGGCGCACCCGACGATGCTGGTCGAATCCGCCGCGATGGCGGCGGTGCCGCACCGGCGGCCGAGCGCACGGCCACTGGTGCCGCGGTGGATCGTCGACGAGGGCGCGCTGTCCGACGCCCAGCTAGAAAGCGTCGTGCTGGCCGCCGACGCCCACACGCACCACCTCGGCGGCGAGTACGTGATCGGAGACGACTGGGAGCACGTCCGGCGGGTCGACGGACCGGACGGCCGCGCCGACGACGAACAGAGCGACGACCCGTCGGTCGTCTACTCGGCGCCGACGCGCATCCGGCAGGGGTGGATGTGCGGCGACGGCACCGGGTGCGGCAAGGGCCGGCAGGTCGCCGGCGTGATCCTCGACCAGTGGCTGCGCGGACGCCGGCGGGCGCTGTGGCTGAGCCAGTCCGACAAGCTGATCGAGGACGCACGCCGCGACTGGGAAGCGCTGGGCGGCCGGCCGGACGACCTGATCCAGTTGTCACGGATCCGCCAGAAGGACGACGTCGGTTACGCGCGCGGCATCCTGTTCTGCACGTACGCGACGCTGCGTTCGCCGGGCCGCAACGGCAACCGCCCGCGGCTCGAACAGATCGTCGCCTGGCTGGCCGGCGACGACAGCGAGCAGGCCCGGCACTGCTTCAACGGCGTGATCGTGTTCGACGAGGCGCACGCGATGGCGAACGCGGCCGGCGGGACAGGGCCGCGCGGCGAGATCGCCCCGTCGCGGCAGGGCCGGGCCGGCCTGCGGCTGCAGAACGCGCTGCCGGACGCGCGGGTCGTGTACGTGTCGGCGACCGGGGCGAGCACCGTCGCCGGACTCGCGTACGCGCAGCGGCTCGGCCTCTGGCAGTCGAACCGCACGCCGTTCGAGAAGCGGGCGGCGTTCATCGAGGCGATGGACCAGGGCGGCGTCGCCGCGCACGAGATCGTCGCGCGGGACATGAAGGCGCTCGGTCTCTACCAGGCGCGCGCGCTGTCGTACGAGGGGATAGAAATCGACATCCTGACGCACGACCTGACGGCCGAACAGCGGGAGATCTACGACGCCTACGCGGACGCGTTCAAGATCATCCACCGGCGGCTCGACGCCGCGATGGAAGCGGCGCACATCACCGAGTCCGGAGAGACGCACAACAAGGCCGCGAAGACGGCCGCGCGCAGCGCGTTCGAATCGGCCAAGCAGCGGTTCTTCGGGCACCTGCTGACGGCGATGAAGTGCCCGACGCTGCTGCGGGCCATCGAGGCCGACATCGACGCCGGCCACTCGGCGGTCGTGCAGCTGGTGTCGACCGGGGAGGCGCTGACCGAACGGCGGCTCGCCGAGATCCCGGTCGACGAATGGGACGACCTGCGGGTCGACTGCACGCCCCGCGAGTACGTGCTGGAGTTCCTGCGGAACGCGTTCCCGGTCCAGCTTCACGAGGAGTACACCGACGAAGACGGCCGGATCTTCTCGAGGCCGGTAGTGGACGAACACGGCAAGCCCGTGATCTCGCTCGAAGCGGCGCGGATGCGCGACGAGCTGATCGAAGAACTCGGCGCGCTGCCGCCGGTCGGCAGCGCGCTCGACCAGATCGTGCACCACTTCGGCGACCGGCGGGTGGCGGAAATCACCGGCCGCGCACGGCGGATCGTGACCGTCACCGACGAGAACGGCGAGCGGAACGCGTTGCGGACGCGCCCCGCAACGGCCAACCTGGCCGAGACACGGGCGTTCATGGCCGGCGAGAAACGCATCCTCGTCTTCTCGGGCGCCGGCAACACCGGCCGCAGCTACCACGCCGACCTCGGGTGCGGGAACACCGACCGCCGGATCCACTATTTGGTCGAACCCGGCTGGCGAGCCGACCAGGCGATCCAGGGCCTCGGGCGGACTCACCGTACCCACCAGAAGACGGCGCCGATCTTCCGGCCCGTGAGCACGAACGTGAAAGGCGAACGGCGGTTCATCTCCGCGATCGCGCGGCGGCTGGACAGCCTCGGGGCGATCACCCGCGGCCAGCGGGACAGCCAGACCTCGATGGGGGACAGGGGGAAGGCGCTCTTCCGGCCCGCCGACAACTTCGAGTCCGGGTACGCGACGACGGCACTGCGGCAGTTCTACTTGGCCCTCCACCACCGCGCGATCGCCGGCTGGACCGTGCAGTCGTTCGAAGAGGCGACCGGACTCCGACTGAGCACCGCGACAGGCCTGAAGGACAACCTGCCGCCGATGAACACGTTCCTGAACCGGCTGCTGGCGCTGCCGATCGCCGAACAGAACGATCTGTTCGAGGCGGTCGAGATACGCATCGAAGCAAACATCACCGCAGCCGTCGAGGCCGGTACGTTCGCGCAAGGCGTGGAACGGATCCGCGCCGACTCGCTGACCGTGAGCGACCGCGAAGTCGCGTGCGTGCACGGCGACGCCAACGCGGACACGGTGATCGTCCAGATCCAGCGGCGCGACCGCATCCGCCCGACCACCGACGACGAAGCGCTGGCGATGCGCACCGCGGAACTGGCGATGGGACGCCCGGCGAAGCTGCTCGTGAACGGCCGCTCGAAGCGGGCCGCGGTATCGACCGTCGCCCCGGTCCACGTACTCGACAACGGCGCCATCGAGCACCGGCAGCGGCTGATCAAGCCGACCACGAGAGAGACAATCGGCGAGCGCGCGCTGCAAACGACGCGGTGGGAGGAGGTCCCGGAACGCTACTGGCGCAACTGCTGGCAGCGCGAGATCGCGCAGACCGACCCGTTCCGGGAATCGCGGCTGTGGCTCGTGACCGGCCTGCTGCTGCCGATCTGGGACCGACTCGACGAACGGAACCTGTGCATCTATCGGCTGACGACCGACGACGGCGAACACCTGATCGGACGAGTGCTGACGGCAGCCGCGATCGGGCAGTTCCGGGCGAGCCTCGGGCTGAACAGCGACCACGGGCCGCGGCTGAGCGCCGCGGAGCTGTTCGACGAGACGAAGCGGCAGGGGATCACGATCGCGCTGGCGAACGGGTGGCGGATCGACGGGCGGCGCCACATGGGCGACATGCGCACCGAGCTGCACGGCCCGAACCGCGACTCGGTGGCGCTGCTGCGCCGGCTCGGGTGCAAGACCGAACTGGTCGGCTACCGAACGCGGTGGTTCGTGCCGTCGCCGGAAGTGCTCGATCGGGTGCTCGAACGGTTCCCGGCCGCGGGAACGACCGCCAAGTAGAAACCACAGCAGCCGACGAACCGGATCGACCGCGCGGCCGCCGCTTCTTCTTCACGAGCGGCGGCGGCGAGGCCACCGACAGCAGCATCAAGATGGCGCGTGCCTACTGGAAGCTGCGCGGCCGGCCGGACAAGACGAAGGTGATCTCCCGGATCGACGGCTACCACGGGGTCACCCTGGCCGCGATGAGCGCCACCGGGCTCAGCCGCTACTGGCCGCTGTTCGAGCCGCGTGTCCCGGGCTTCTCGCACATCCCGGCGCCCGATCCGTACCGCTACGAGGCGCCGCCGGGCGAGAGCCAGGGGGTGGCCGCCGCCAACGAGCTCGAACAGGCCGTCCTGCGGGAGGGACCCGACACGGTGGCGATGTTCATTGCCGAGCCGGTGCAGGGCGCCGGCGGCGTCATCGTGCCGCCGGACGACTACTTCCCCCGCATCCGGGAGATCTGCGACCGCTACGAGGTCCTGTTCGTCGCCGACGAGGTGATCACCGGCTTCGGCCGGACCGGCCGCCTCTTCGCCCTCGATCACTGGGGCGTCGAACCCGACGTCATGCAGTTCGCCAAGGCGAGCACCTCGGGCTACTTCCCCTTCGGCGGCATCGGCATCAGCGATCGGGTGGCCGAGGCCCTCGACGAGGCCGGCGAGCCGTGGATGCACGCCTACACCTACAGCGCGCATCCGGTCGGCTGCGCGGTGGCGCTCCGGACGCTGCGGATCATCGAGGACGAACGGTTCCCGGAGCAGGCCGCGGCCAAGGGCGAGGAGCTGCTTGCCCGGCTCGACGCCGCGCTCGCCGATCACCCCCACGTAGGGAACATCCGCGGCAAGGGGCTGATGTGCGCGGTGGAGCTGGTCGAGGACCGGGCGACGAAGCGGTCGTTTCCGGCCGAGCACGGGATCGGCGCCGCGGTGCTCCGCGCCTCCATCGACCGCGGCCTGGTCAGCCGCGTGAAGGCCGACACCTACGTACTGGCCCCGCCGATCGTCGTCACCAGCGCGCAGATCGACCGCACGGTGGAGATCCTGGCCGAGTCGATCCGCGCCGTCCTCGAGTGACGCGCACGCCGCGCATTGACAAACCACTATTCTCGGCTACATACTGCGGGTACAAGTTCGATCGGCCAGAAAGGATGACTTCAAGACTGATGCCCCGACTTGTTGAGGAAGAGCAATCCGCGGGCCAATCGCCTGAACCAGGCGACACCGCACTGCATTCGCCGACAGCACCTTCGGAGGGCGTTGCAGATCCACAAGTAATCAGTAAACGGCCGCAGAAGTTCTTCACCAGCGAGCGCCAATCCCCGCTTGAAGCACTGGAGCTGGTGAGTTACGTGCGGGAACTCACGTTCTCTTCAATGGACACTTCCATGCATGAGCTCTTGAGGCAGGGGGTAGCCCCACAACGTGCGCTGGAAAGTTCTATTGAAATTGCCACACGCGTGGCGCGTCCTCTCTTGGAACGAATCGAGCCGTACGACTTGGCCGCACTGAGACTCGATAGTCGACTCGCTCGGCTGTACTGCGAGCGTGTGGCCCGACCGACCGACATGTCGAGACAGACTCAAAGGAATGCAAATTACGAAGCGTTGGTCGAGTTCTTTCCCGCGCACGAATTCGCGATCGACATCGTAGAGGCGCGAGATAGTCTCAAGTTCAAAGTTGTTGAACCTGACGACAAGATTGAACTCATTTTCGACGAACTTCGCCCAAGACTCGCTCGTCTTGAGGCTTACATCGGACTCGTTCCGGCGGATTCACCATCCAGGAGCTGACGCCATGAATCCTCCGTACGGGAAATCCTCTCTCACACCGGCCGAACGGCAGTCCGACGATGTCGATGTCCGTGAAATCATCAGAAAGTCCGACGAGCGTGCGCGCCGGTTCTTCGAGGCTCACATCAAACGTCCGCTCTTTCCATACTCGGGCCCCCGAACCGAGCCCACGAAAACGGTGACATCTGAAACGGAAAACTGATGTCGATCCGTCTTGCGCCACTGGCCGTCGTGATCGTGTCTGGACTACATATGTTCTGACGCGATCGCCTGACACGAAGGTGTGGCTCTTCTTCGTAGAGGGCTATCTCGCTTATTCGTAAGGGTTATCAGCCCGTGGCAGAAGTGTGTCTCGCTGAGTCGCCTGTTCAAGTGGCTTGGCGATGAGCGATTGGGCCGTTGAGCGCGGTCGGCGCCCACTGGAGGCCCCAGAAGGGCCTCAGACGCCCCCAGAGGCCGATCTGACACTCGATCCAGCGGAAAATGGCCGAAAGAGCCCGCCCCTGCAGGCTCCGGGGCGTGCCGGTGCCCGTCCGGCGGCGCAGGAGCAGCGCCAGGTTGCAAGCCGCCGCCTGGATGAGCACGCGCTTGCGAACCTCCTCATGACCGCGCACCCACACCCGCCGCATGCCCCCGGTCTCATACTGATGAGCGAACGGACGCTCCACCAGCTCCCCACGCCGCCGTTGCAGACGACGACCCCGAGCCCCACGAGTACGCCGGCGGTTCCCATACAACGCCTTCTGCGCAGCCCGTTTCTCCGGCGGCGTCTCGCCCGTCCGCTTGTCCTGCCAGCGGCGCGGGCCGCGCTCCGGCTCCGAGATGTAGCTGCGGACCTCCAATTCGTCCAGCGCAACCAGCGTCGCGTCGCTGTGATACCCCTTGTCCGCCACCACCTCCTCGACCTCACGTCCGTCCGGCTGCACCGCCTCCACCTGCTCCGACGCCTTCGTCAGCGTCTCCGGCAGCGTCGCCGTATCGCCCTCCGATGCGTCCTGCACCGTCACCGCTACGATGGCACCCGTGTCCATGTCGACCCCGTGCTCCACCTTGTGCGCCAAGTGCGTCCGACCGTCCTTCATCTTCGTGATCTTTGCGTCCGGGTCCTGCGGGGACTGCCAGTCCTTGTTCGACGCCGTCTTGTCCTTCCGCGACCGGTCGAACCGCGCCAATTCCGCCCGCGTCGGCGTCGCTATCCCAGACGCCTCCGCCAACCCCTGCAGAAACGCGTCGTACGATTCTCCCGTGTCCCGACGCTCGATGCTGCGCATCGCCGCGTTCGCTTCCAGCGTCGTCGCATCGATGCCGACCGTCCTGCCCCGAACCAGACCCGCAGCCGACAGACGCTCCAGAATCCACGTGAAAACCGCCGCGTGAGTCTCCACGTCAACCCGCCGACGCGTCCGCGACAGCGTCAAGTGACCCGGGGCCGCCTCGGTCACGTCCAGATCCAGGAACGACCGCAGACTCAGCGAATCGGCCACCCGCCACGCAATTCCCCGCTCCGACGACACGCCCTCGAAGAACCCGATGAACAGCAACCGGAAGTACCGCCCCGGCTGCAGACTCGGACGGCCCAGTCGTTCCGCGTAGAAGCTCGAGCACAACCTCTCCACGAAGGCGTCAAACCCGGACTCCTCCAGAATCCGGTTCAGCCGCTCGAAGAACGGATGTCCATCGCTCGTCGGAAGGTCCTCGCTGTGCACCCACATCGGCGGCGCCTGCCGCGCCGCCGGTCGCTTGCCCATCGCCATGCAGGCAGTGTAGGACACGCGGCGGGATCCGTCGAGTCCGCGCCCGACTTTTGCCACAGGCTGCTATGCGTCTCCTTCGTCGAACTGCAAACCAGACTTTCGAACGTGCACAGGCGATTGGCCGAGTTCATCCGCCGCAGATTCATCTACCAGGAAGCGTCTTCCGTTCCGATAGCGACGTTCGATCTGAAGCAATTCAAAGACGTCCTGCGTCTGGTGCGGCGCAAAATTTCATCACTTGAACCGTCGATGTTCGTCGTTCTGCTCGACGAGTACGAGAATCTTTTTCCCTACCAGCAACGAGTGGTCAACAGCCTAGTCAAGCTCGGTCCACCGGATATTTCGATCAAGATCGCCAAGAAGCTGGCTAGCGGAGATACGCCGGGGACCACGACCGGGCAGGAACTCCAAGAGATCCACGACTATACGAGAGTGCCCCTGGTCTACAACCTGGAAGACCCGGCCGAACGAAAGGCCTATCACGAGCTGCTGCGGCACATCGTAGAGAACATGGTCACGCTCGAAGAAGCTCGACCGTTCGACATGGATCAACTTCTGCCTCGGTTCAGCGATCCCGAAGTCGAACAGCCCTTGTGCCTGACAGAGGTATCAAAGCTCAACAAGATGACGAACGAGGAATTCAACAGTTTACCCGACGACAAACGGCACGAAAAGAAAACGTACTACGGTCATGCGGCCATCTACCGCGTTCTTCTCGGAAGGCCCGGACGCCATAGAGAAAAGCGGTTCGCCGGATTCAGCGATCTTGCGCTCTTGGGATCCGGAGTAATCCGCTACTTTCAGGAGTTCCTGAGCGTCGGCTACCATCTCACTTTCGGTGGTGCTCCACCGAAGGGAGTTCTCGTTCTGCCGCCCGACCGGCAGTCCAAAGCCGTACATGTCGTCTCCCAACACAATCTTACGACACTCAGCCGAAATGTGGAGCGGTACGGAGAAGAGCTGAAGTATTTCCTGCTGGATCTCGGCGACTGTCTGCGGCACAAGCTGCTCAAGCACACGAGCGAGCCCGAGGCGGCTCGTTTGACTATCAAGGATCCGGAAATGTTGGAGGACAACTCCATGGCGGCGTTGAAGCACATCCTTGCAGTCGGTGAGCGGGAGGGAGTGTTTCAGACCCAAGGAAGGACTTCCAGCGTTCAAGCCGAAGCACGGCTCCGATCCGCAACCTACGGAGTTCAATATCTGTCGAGTTTACGCGCCCGTTCTTCAAATCAGCCCACGGCTCCGCTGGAGAACGACCTTGAAGTGCAAGCAACTGCAAGGCCTGCTTCAACCCGGCAAGAGGGCTTCCGCGGTACGGGGGTTGAAGGATGCAGTAGTGAATTCCGCGGGAGACGGCGGGCAGGATCGGTTTTCGTTCGAGTCGGAGAACACTCGATGAAGCTACCGCTGACGACTGGGCGCCTGCTGGATGGAGCTGTGCTCGTTACGTGTTCGAGCCACGAGGAGCGCTGCAAGGGCCTCGCGGTCCGCGCCGGGAGCTGGTCGCCGGGTGAGGTGGTCCTTTTCCACTATGACGATGACAATCCGATCCGTGAAGAGAACCATCGTCAGATGGAGACCGCATTCCAGAAGATGGGCGGACGGTTGACGGTTCTCGAGTTCACGGAGGGCGATGCGGTCACCAGCCTTCGCGAGAACATGCAGAGCCTTCGCCGCGCTGTGGATCGTTCGGGTGTCGGCGCTGTCGTGATGGACATATCGGTCTTTACGAAACGGCACCTGCTGATGATGCTGAAATGGCTGGACGATCGCAATCTCTGGGACAGACTGTATATCGTGTACAGTGAACCGGGCGATTATCTGGCGTCCGAGTACGTTCCGCTTTCATTCGGACTGGCCTCTCTTCAGCAGGCGCCTGGGTTCTCAGCGTGTCCTGATCTGAGTCGGCCCGTTCACCTGATGGTGTTTCTGGGGTACGAGGGCGACCGAGCGCTGGCGGTCCATGAACTGATCCAGCCGATGAAGACGACCCTGGCGGTGCCGGACCCTTCGTACAAACCAGAGTGGGCCGGTAGGACGGAACGGTTCAATCACGACCTTCTGACGCTCGTTGGCGAACGGCACGTTCGCAGGGTCGATGCGCTGGATCCCGACGCTACGAACGCAACTCTCGCGGACGTCCTTGGACGGTCGGGGAGAGATGATTTCGCGAGAATCATCTGTCCACTCGGCACCAAGCCGCAGACTCTGGGGATCTACAACTACGTCAGGACGACGGCCGATCCTCCGGCGATCGTCTATGCTGGCCCGCTTCGACACAATCACGCGTTCTACTCGACGGGACTCGGTGAGACCTGGATACTGAAGACGGCTGGCGACAAATGAGGCTGGCCACGAGACTGGACCGCTACCCGGGCAAGATGGTGTCCAGGCTGGCGGATCGCCTGATTGAACGGTACGCCGCGGAGGCGGACTCCGTACTCGATCCGTTCTGTGGATCGGGGGCGATTCTGGTCGCGGCCAATCGAGCTGGACTTCCGGTTTCGGGCATGGATCTGAATCCAATTTCGGAGCTGTTCTACCACGTGAAGATCGGGGGATTCGATTCCGCTCGCGCCATGGAGCTCGGCAGGGCCTGGACCGCCGAGGCGCAGCGAACCACGGCGCCGCTGCCAGTCGACTGGGACGGCAAGAACTACTGGTTTACGCAGCGCACCCTCGACAAGTTCGAGCGTCTGCGAGCTGCCAGCAGGATCGTTCCCCTCGGGGACGCTCCGGAATGCTGGCCGGTCCTTCTCAGTTACGTTCTTGCCGTCAGGCTCTGCTCGAGAGCCGATCAGCGAAGCCCGAAACCGTTCATTTCGCAGCAGGCGCGGCGGTCGAGAGCCGGGCGGCATTTCGATCCGAATGGAATCATGTTGGAGCTGTTGGAAGAGCTGTCGATGCTCTACGGAGGCGGTTGCAGGGAGAACGCCGGCTCCCGTTTCGTCTGCGCCGACGTCTGCGATCCACGTCTTGACTTCGGTAGGGTGGGAAGACATTCGCACGCCATAACGTCGCCGCCGTACATCAACGCACAGGATTATTTTCGGAACTTCAAGCTCGAGCTGTATCTGTTGGAGGATGTCCTGCCGTTCAGCGTGAGCGACTTGCGGGAGCGATTCGTGGGGAGGGAACGAGGCCGGTTGCTGGACGGGGTGCCTCGAGAATCCATCGAGCGGGATTTCGCGTTGGCGCCGGTGCTGAGACACCTGAGGGCTCGTGACCGTCGGCTCGGCGAGGTCGTTCATCGTTACCTCTACGACATGGACAATGCGTTCGACGCGGTAAAGCGAACGTTGGACGACAATGCATGTCTGGTTGTCGTGTGCGGAGACAACCTGATCGGAGGCGTCAAAATTCGCACCTGGGGCGTTCTGCATGCGATTCTTGAACAGAAGGGCTTCGTACTTTTTGATCGGTTCAGCGATCCTATTCGTGACAGGATGCTGGCTCCGAGACGGTTGGGTCATAGAGGCCTAATAAAAGAAGAAGTTGTATCTGCTTATCGTCTTGGCCGCAACGGAAAAGAGAGCGATGCGGTCGCGCGGTGGCGTCGCGCGAGGACTTCTGGCGCGACGCGTACAATGCGCGGAGGAATCGGCGACGACCCGCGTCGCCCTGACCGAAGTTTAGCTGGGAGACGAGGTAATGAAGGTCTTCCGGGTGTGAGAGAGGCATGATGGCGTCCGGGCGACCTCGCGTCTACGTCGAGGCCAGCATCGTCAGCTATCTGACGGCGCGGCCCGCGCGTGACGTCGTGATCGCGGGTCGGCAGCAGAGCACCCGCGACTGGTGGGCGACCGCACCGCAGTGGTTCGATCTCGTGATCTCGGAGCTGGTTCGGGAGGAAGCCGGCGCAGGTGACCGCGATGCCGCCCGCGCGCGACTGGCCGTTCTCGGGTCGCTGACGAGGCTTTCGGCGCCGATGGAAGCGCGCGAATTGGCGCAACGGCTGGTCGATGCCGGGGCGGTTCCCGAACGGGCGGCGCAGGCCGCGGCGCATATCGCTGTTGCCGCGGTTCACGGTGTCGAGTTCCTCGTCACGTGGAACTTCCGCCACATTGCGAACGCGGTGGCCAGGCCGCGGATCGAATCCGTCTGTCGCCGAGGCGGCGTCGATCCCCCTGTCCTGTGCACCCCTGAAGAACTGGTGGAAGTGGAGGTGGACGATGATGAAGACTGACCCCATCGTGGCCGAGGTGCGTGCGGTGAGAGACCGGCTCGCGGCCCGGTTCAATTACGACCTCGAGGCCATTTTTGGCACATTCAGGCGGAGGAAGCGCGGTCGGGCCTGAGCTACGTCCAATGCCCCCCGCGCTCCCTGGCCGCCGACGATGAACCGGAGGAACGTTCGACGCGCCGAGATGGACGCCATGCGGATGGAGCTTGAAGCGAGGCTGGCCGGAGAGCAGCTCTTGCGTCCGACAAGTGGATCCCATGGCGGATCGACACCGCGTGGGGCGCGGACGGCCGGGGGAACGAATGGCGACTCGGGGCGTGAACGGCTGAAACAGATCGAGATGAATGAAGTACAAGCGGCGTTCTACAGATTGCAGTTCCGCCTGGCCTTTCACGAGAAGAAGGGCGTGGAGTTCCAGGACTGGTTCGTCAAGCTCGCGGCCCGCGCGTTCGGATCGGATCTCGAAGCGGTCCGTCCCTACGGCAATCGGGGCGATCTCAAGTGTGACGGCCGGCGGGTCAGCACCGGCGCCATCTTCCAGTGCTTTATGCCCGCGGACGATCCCTCTTCGGTGCACTTTGCGCGGGGACGGCCCCTGTCCAGCATCCCCACCGGCCTCTTTCGGACAGCCGCGGCAGCCGCCACGGCCTGATCACGGCGCCTGGACGCTTCGGTCTGTCTCCACCGGCGCGCTCCCCTGGACATTCGCGCGGCGTTTGCTACGGTGTCGTGGGAAGGGAGACGCCTCTTTGATGGCCGTGGCGACGACGAGGTTCTCGGGACGCGCCTTCAGCGCGCAAGAGGTGACGCTGATCCGCGAGGTCGTGCGGGACTGTTCGGGCTTGAGCCGGATGGAGCTGGCGCGCACCGTGTGCGAGCTGTTGCCGTGGCGGCGGCCGAACGGGAGACTGAAGGCCCGCGAGTGCCGAGAGTTCCTGGAGCGGCTCGATGCGGATGGGACGCTGGTGCTGCCGGCCAAGCGCCGGGGCCGCGCGGTCGGTTCGGTCACCCGCGTTCCCCGGACGGGGGCGGGGGAGCCGGGGCGCCCGCTGCTCGGCAGCGTGCGCCCCGTCGAGCCGCTGCGGGTCGAGTTGGTGCGCGAGCCTGTCCAGCGCCTGCTGTTCCGGGAGTTGGTGGGACGCTACCACTACTTGGAGCACAAGGTCCCGTTCGGCGCCCACCTGCGCTATCTGGTGTTTGCATCGCGGCCGGTCCGCGCGGTGGTCGGCTGCCTGCAGTTCTACAGCCCGGCGTGGCGCATGGCGGCCCGGGACCGGTGGATCGGCTGGGACGATCGGACGCGGGCGCGGAATCTCCAGCGCGTGGTCAACAACAACCGCTTCCTGTTGCTGCCGTGGGTCGCGGTGAAGAACCTGGCCAGCACCGTGCTGGCGCGCGGCCTCGGGCAGTTGGTGGCGGACTGGCCGCGTCACTACCGCCTCGATCCCTGGCTGGTGGAGACGATCGCATCACCGTCGCCGGCGCCGTCACGCACCGCGTCTCCGTACCCGGAACCGAAGCGTACCGCGGCGCCGGCGCCGGAACCGACGACCCGCAGGCTCATCGCGCGGCTGCCGGACAGCTTGTACGCCGCGACATCGCGCCCATCCGTATCGACGACCAGCTCCGGACGCCCGTTCCGGACGACGACGGTCATCCCGGACGCAGCACGTCGCCGCCGCGGACCACGGTCTGCCGAAACCGGCCCCGGCCGTGCGCCGACCCCCAGTCGTGCTGCACGCGCAGCTGCAGGCCCTCCAGGAGCCGCTCAGGCTCAGCCGCAACGCGCCCACCCGACGCCGCAGGGCGAGCCGCCACCCCGACCAGATCCATCAGACCGCCTCCTCGACACGCCGAACGTGCTCGTCTTCATCGACCGCGATGCTGTCGACGAACGCGCTAGTCCACAGACCTCATCAGCCGTCAGCAACGGCACCAGCAGGCCGCCACCGGCCCCACGTGCGTCCGGGGGGACCGACCAGGACGCCGCGACGCCGTTCGCCTCGTCGACCAGCCGAGCGACGGTCGTCTCGACCGACACGGACGGCACGGAACGACCGGAAACCGCGGCATGCTGGTCGAGAGCCGCCAGAGCGGCCGACCGGCACGGACCAGACACAGCGACCGCTCCCGCTCGTCAGCGGCCGAGCCGTGCTCGGCCAGCGTCAGCCCGCCGTACACGGTCCACGCGACCTCCCAGCGGACCCGCCCCGCGGGGTCTCCGCGCCTGAAGTCCACTCCCAACGCGCGAAGTTGCGCGCAGAACGCCGCCTGCCAGCAACGCAGGCCCCACGCGCTGACACGCACGGCCGTTCCGGTCCGCAAGGACGGCACCAGTCAGTTCCCCCGACAGCCAACCGATCACGGACCCGCCGGAGAGCTCGCAACCGGCACGACGAGCGCCGCCACCAAGGAGCGCGTCGCCTGACCCGGAGTGGCCGCCCGGTTCGCCTGATCGACCAGCCATGCACGCAGGACATCCGGATCCAGCGTCCCCACACCGTCGTCGCGGCGGACGATCAAACGGGGCACCAAACCCTCCTCGATAGCGGCGATCGCGTCGCGCCGCGCATCCGGGTCACGTTCGGTTCGGCACTCCGGCGGCGCGCCGCCGCGAACGACGAACCCGTCACGCAGCTCCGACATCCACTCGCGCAGCAACGCCTCGTCGATCCACCGTGGCTCCATCCGAACGACTCGTCCGCACCACAGACTGCGAAACGAAGCGTAACGAAGAACCGACCGCGTTCCCGCGCACGCAATTGGCGCGACCGAACGGCGGAGCAGGAAGCCAGCGGACGAAGCGCGCGCCGCAACAGAACAACACCAGAGATCCGCCGTTGAACGTCACTCATGAAGTCGGCAACATCATGTGGCAAAGGTATGGTCGTATAAACACATCCTCAGGCGCTACACCAATGAGCACGATCGAGAACGTGACCCCAAATCCATAGAGGGAGGACAACCACGGAGAGCAACACGCGGCAAAACAGCACCGGAGCGAACGGCAACGCCGGGGCGGCGACGAGCGACCATCGAACGCAGCAGCAGCGCGGCAAACCACACCGGCCAACCGCGAGGACGCTGACCGGACAGACGAAGCAGAGGCAACCAAACGCCTAACGAACGCACCTGACAGCCAGACCCCGACGCCTCAACGACGCGCGGGCACAAACCGGTCCCCAAGGCCGGACAATCGGCGCGCGGGAGAACGCTCAGTCTGCACGAGCGGCACACTACGACAAGAACAGCCCAACGCGTTGGGCCGAGAGGCATGATGGCGACCAGACAGACAGAGAACCGACGCGGCGGAATCCTGCCGTCGCAGGAGATCGAACGGCTGATCCGGCAACGCCGGCTCGCCGCCGACGAGCCGATCGACGACGCGCAGGTGCAGCCCGCGACACTGGACCTGCGGCTCGGGACATCGGGCCAGCGGCTGCGGGCGAGCTTCCTGGCCGGCCGGCGGGACAACGGCGGCAGTTTCGCCGAACGGCTCGCGCACCTAGCAGCCCGTGGCAGAAGTGTGTCTCGCTGAGTCGCCTGTTCAAGTGGCTTGGCGATGAGCGATTGGGCCGTTGAGCGCGGTCGGCGCCCACTGGAGGCCCCAGAAGGGCCTCAGACGCCCCCAGAGGCCGATCTGACACTCGATCCAGCGGAAAATGGCCGAAAGAGCCCGCCCCTGCAGGCTCCGGGGCGTGCCGGTGCCCGTCCGGCGGCGCAGGAGCAGCGCCAGGTTGCAAGCCGCCGCCTGGATGAGCACGCGCTTGCGAACCTCCTCATGACCGCGCACCCACACCCGCCGCATGCCCCCGGTCTCATACTGATGAGCGAACGGACGCTCCACCAGCTCCCCACGCCGCCGTTGCAGACGACGACCCCGAGCCCCACGAGTACGCCGGCGGTTCCCATACAACGCCTTCTGCGCAGCCCGTTTCTCCGGCGGCGTCTCGCCCGTCCGCTTGTCCTGCCAGCGGCGCGGGCCGCGCTCCGGCTCCGAGATGTAGCTGCGGACCTCCAATTCGTCCAGCGCAACCAGCGTCGCGTCGCTGTGATACCCCTTGTCCGCCACCACCTCCTCGACCTCACGTCCGTCCGGCTGCACCGCCTCCACCTGCTCCGACGCCTTCGTCAGCGTCTCCGGCAGCGTCGCCGTATCGCCCTCCGATGCGTCCTGCACCGTCACCGCTACGATGGCACCGGTGTCCATGTCGACCCCGTGCTCCACCTTGTGCGCCAAGTGCGTCCGACCGTCCTTCATCTTCGTGATCTTTGCGTCCGGGTCCTGCGGGGACTGCCAGTCCTTGTTCGACGCCGTCTTGTCCTTCCGCGACCGGTCGAACCGCGCCAATTCCGCCCGCGTCGGCGTCGCTATCCCAGACGCCTCCGCCAACCCCTGCAGAAACGCGTCGTACGATTCTCCCGTGTCCCGACGCTCGATGCTGCGCATCGCCGCGTTCGCTTCCAACGTCGTCGCGTCAATGCCGATCGTCTTCCCCCGAACCAGGTCCGCCTCCGCCGCGCGCTCCAGCACCCACGTGAACACCGCCTCGTGCGTCTCGTCGTCGATCCGCCGGCGCGTCCGCGACAGCGTCGAGTGGTCCGGCGCCGCCTCCGTCAGGTCCAGGCCCAGAAACGACCGTAGACTCAGCGAATCGGCCACCCGCCACGCAATTCCCCGCTCCGACGACACGCCCTCGAAGAACCCGATGAACAGCAACCGGAAGTACCGCCCCGGCTGCAGACTCGGACGGCCCAGTCGTTCCGCGTAGAAGCTCGAGCACAACCTCTCCACGAAGGCGTCAAACCCGGACTCCTCCAGAATCCGGTTCAGCCGCTCGAAGAACGGATGTCCATCGCTCGTCGGAAGGTCCTCGCTGTGCACCCACATCGGCGGCGCCTGCCGCGCCGCCGGTCGCTTGCCCATCGCCATGCAGGCAGTGTAGGACACGCGGCGGGATCCGTCGAGTCCGCGCCCGACTTTTGCCACAGGCTGCTAGCGATGCACCCGATCGACCTGACCGCTCCGGGCGCGGTGCTGACGTGCGGGTGCGTGTACCTGATACGACTCCAGGAACGCCTCGACCTGCCGGCCGATGTGCGCGGCAAGGTGAACCCGAAGAGCAGCACGGGCCGCCTGGACGTGTTCACCCGCACCGTGACCGCCGACGGGACAGCATTCGACACCGTACCGCACGGCTACGAGGGACCGCTGTACGCGGAAGTGATGCCGCGGACATTCTCGGTCGAGGTTGCCCACGGAACCTCCCTGTCCCAACTGCGCCTGCTGCGGGACGACGCCGAGCTCGACGACGCCGCACTGCGGGCGGTCGCGGCCGAAACTCCGCTGATCCACGGGCGGAACGGGGAACGGACGACCGAGATCGCCGACGGACTGCGGCTCAGCGTCGACCTGACCGCGGACCCCGGCGGCCGGCCGATCGGCTGGCACGGCAAGAAGAACGCGCCGCTGATCCGCACGACGGGGCGGCATGACCCGCGCGACTACTGGAACGCGATCCGGCCCGGCACGGACGGAGAACTGATCCTCCACCCGGAGGAGATCTACCTGCTCGCGACCGAGCAACAGGTACGGATCCCGCCCGACTACGCGGCCGAGCTGGTCCCGTACGACTCGGCGTGCGGCGAGATGCGGGTCCACTACGCGGGGTTCTTCGACCCCGGCTTCGGCTACGGCGCCGACGGCGAGGTGCCGGGCGCGCGGGCCGTGCTGGAAGTGCGGGCGCACGACGCGCCGTTCGCGATCCGCCACGGCCAACCGGTCGGCCGTCTCCGCTACTCGCGCATGAGCGCGCGGCCCGAGCGGATCTACGGCGTCGGCGCCGGCTCCCACTACCAGGGCCAGGGTCTTGCCCTCAGCAAGCACTTCACGGCACCGGCCGATGAGCGGTAGACAAATGAACGACACCGGAACCACGCTGAACCTGGTCCGCGACCGCTGGCTGCCGCTGCACCGCCGCAGCGGCGCGGTGGAACGGTGCCTGCCCGCCGACGTCGTCTCGCGGTGGACGACGGACCCGCCAGCGGCGTTCGCGTGGCCGCGCAGCGACCTCAACGGCGCGGCCCACGAACTGCTGATCGGAATGCTGAGCGCGGCGATGAACGTGGCCGACGAATCGGTGTGGCACCGATGGTGGCGGACGCCGCCCGAGGCAGACGAGCTGCACGAGGACCTGCTGGCGGCGGCGCCCGCGATGAACATCGACGGCACGGGGAAGCTGTTCATGCAGAATCCGGACCCGCCCGAGCGCAGCGAGCGGTTCGAGCCCGAGACGCTCCTCATGAACGCACCCGGAGCGAACACCCGGCGCCAGAACACGAACGTGTTCGTGCGCCGCTGGCCGCCCGGCTCGGTCGTCAGCCTGCCGGCCGCCGCTGTCGTCGCACTACCGCAACCGGAGCGACGGCTGGCGGCCCGTGCGGGCGCAGCGCGGAAGAACGAGTCCACGGAGCTACGACACGATCGTCCGTCCGAACAGCGACGGCACGCAACGCCCGGCCGCGGCCGCCGCGCGCGCGGCGACGCGGCTGGCCAGCACGACCGACGCGCGGATCACGTGCTTCGGCTACGAGGTCGACAACGCGAAGTGCATCGTGTAGGTCGAGGACAAGACGGTCCTGGTCCCGCACACCGAACACGGCGACGCCGCACAGGTGACCGGGATCGTCCAGACCGCGGCAACCGCGGCCGGCGCAGCCGCGCAGCGGCGTTCGGCCGGCCGGTCGACCGCAACGACCAGGACCCGCGCGCGGCGTTCATCGACGCGCTCCAGCAGTGGATGAAGAGCAACGACGCGATCTACGGCGCCTCGAGCGTCGGCCGGACATCGTTCGACATGACGGCCGGCAACGGCCGGCTGAGCGAGATCATCAAACTGGCGACGAAGTGAGAACGCGATGCGGAAGAAAACACGAAACAGCCGTATCTGCTGCTGACCCTGTACGCTCCGATCGGGTCGATGGAGTCGCCGGCAGTGGGCGAATGGCGGCCGCCGTGGCGGCGGCCGGGCCGCGGCGCCGTCGTGGGCCTGCTGGCCTGCGCACTCGGGATCCGCCGGGACGAAGCCGAACGGCAGACCGCGCTCGACCGCGCGCTCCACTACGCCGTACGGACCGACTCGGGCGACGACCGCCTGGTCGACCTCCAGTCCGTCGAGGCCGGCCATGCACCGGGACACGGAAAGATGCCCTACCACACGCGCGGCGAGGAACTGGCGGCCGACCGCACCCACACGGTGCTGAGCCGGCGCGAGTACCGGACCGACACGTGCTTCACCGCGGTGGTGTGGCGGCGGAACCGGGAGAGCGGAGACGACGACGCCGACCTGCACGGCCTGCGCGACGCGCTGCGGCGGCCGGCGTTCACACCCTATCCGGGCCGACGATGCGCCCCGCTGGGCCTGCCGATCGACGCCCGCGTGGTCGACGCCGAAAGTTTCATCGCAGCACTGCGGGCGGACCGACCGCGCGAGATCGTCGAACAGGTACTGCGCACGACAGGCACATCGACGCGTACCCGCGAAGTGGCAGCCGACACCGACGCACCCGGCGCACCGGACGGTGCGCGGATCGAAGAACGGGCGGACGTGCCGCTCAGCCGCACCCGCTGGACGTTCGGCAGCCGCAGCGAAGCCGTCTTCCGGATGGCCGCCTGATGGAACGGCACGGACCGACGACCCCGTCGGGGCCGGAAGACCACCGGCGGCTGCTCTACCGCGTGCGGCTGTGCGCGGACGGACACACGCGGGCGATCCTGCCGCTGCTCCACAGCGGGGCCGCGGCCCGAAACGGCGAGAGCGGACACCGGCTGATGTGGTCGCTGTTCGCCGACCACCCGGCCCGGCGGGGCGACTTCCTGTGGGCGGCGGTGGGACCGGAAGAGTTCGTCGTGCTGGCGGCCCGCCGGGCCGTGAACCGCCACGAACTCGTCGAGCTCGACGGACCGGAGATCTTCGCGCCCGAGCTGCGCAGCGGCGACCGGCTGCGCTTCCGGCTGCACGCCAACCCGACCGCGCACACCAGGACCGGAGACCGCACGCGGGGCCGGCGGCACGATGCCGTCACGCACGCACTGCGCCGCCACCCGCCGGCCGACCGCGCGGCCGTCACGCCGACGATCGTCGACGACGTCGGCCGGCGGTGGCTCGAACGCACAGGAAGCCGGCACGGCTTCACACCCGACCAGGACACCGTGTCCGTGCGCAACTACGAGCAGCACCACGTCGAGCGGCACGAACCGGGACCGCTCAGCTATGCGACGATGGACCTCGAAGGAGAGCTGACCGTCACGGAACCGGAGCACCTGCTGCACCAAGTGCACAGAGGCTTCGGAGGCGCGAAGGCGTACGGCTGCGGCCTGCTGCGGCTGCGCCGCGCCGGATGACTACGGAAGCGGACCGAACACGAGCCCGGGCCGACGGCGACCGGTGAACGACAACGCCGACAGCACCGAGGCCGACCCGGATCTGGACACGCGAAGCACGGGATCCGCCAATGGGGGCAAGAGCCGGAGCCAAGAACGCCACGATGACAAGCAGAAAACAGAGAGTCGACATACTGGTCGGCGCACTAGCAGACCCGCTGCACGAGCAGATTGGAGTCCCGCCGGAGGTCACTGCAGAGTTTCAGCAGGCCACTGACATGGCCGTCCACCTACGGGTCGGCGGGTACTTGACCGATAGCTGCTACGACACCGCAATCAAACGGATACACCGCGCACTCGCGAAGGCGCTGAACGAAGGAAGCAACACCGGGCAGACCGAGTCCGCATAGCGGCGGCGGGCGGCCGTCACGCGGGCCGCCTGACGCCCCCATGCAGACCGTTCGCGGTAGCACCGACGGCGACGGACCGAAACCGGTCCGCCGGGCAGCAACGAGCACCGCGGAACCCGAACCCGCTGATCCGGGTCCGCAGGACGAGGCCGGTGTCGACAACCATCCGCCGCGTGAACGGCTCCCGGGCCGACGCCGAGATGAACAAGTCCAGAGCCGGTTTCGAGATCCGCGTCCCCGGCGCATGAAACTTGCACTGTACGGCGCAGACGCCCCCCCCGCTCCTCGGCGACCAGGTCCCACCCCGATGTCCGCGCCTCGAGGTCCAGACATCGGGACGCCCATTCGGACCACGACAGCACGTCGGAGAACCGGTCCGCGTACAGCAGGTCCTGGCGGAAGTACTGCTTCATGAGCCGCTCGAACAGAACGCCACTCCCGGCCCGAGAACCTGCGCCGGAACGAATCTGATCGACAACCTTCCGGAAAATCGGCCTTCACCATGCACCCCCGCCGATCGCCTCACCACCCGGCCCGAAGCCGGAACGCCCGGCGTCGGCAGCCCGAGAGAGAGAAGTCCGGCCGCCCGACCGCCCATTCAGACCACAGCCGGACGCCGGCCGAGATCGTCGCCGACGTCGGATGGAGTAGACCATACTGGAAACCCGAAGCGAAGGCCTCGCTGACAGAAAGCCGCATGGAGCCGGCGTTGGCGACGCAGAGACCTCTGCAACAGGAGACGAACGATGAACGAACCAGAAACGAGAACGAACCCGACGGCGGACGAGGACCTGACGGCCGCAGCAGAGACGGCGGCCGAGCGCCGGTGCCGCTCGTGCGGATGCTCCGACGAAGACTGCCTCCGGTGTATCCTGCGGACGGGCGCGCCGTGCTCCTGGATCGACCCGACGCTGTGCAGCGCCTGCGCATAGCCGCAGGGACCGCTGAAGAGACCGGCCACCGGGCGGCGGCAAACAGTCACGCTTCCACCGCACCGGCGACCGGCAGCGGAACCGGAAAGCAAAGGGGACGAATCACCCCGCAACCCCGAAGAAGGCAACCGCATGAAACACATGGCAGGTCTCGCACCGGCGCTGGCCACCCTGGTAACCGCAGCCGGCCCGATGACGGCCGCCTGTAGCGACGACTCCCCGCCGATCACACCGACGCCGACAACCACGCTGACCATCAACGCAGCCGCCCCCGACGCGACGACCCGGTGGCGGGGCATCCGCGTCGCGCCCGAAGCCGGCCGCGCCGGCTACCAGCGTCCAAGCTGGAACGTCGCGGACACCGAAATCCACCGCCGCGACGGCTCTCCGGCCTGCACGGCGTACACACAGACGCCGATCACCGACATCGGTCCCGGCGACGGGCTCGACCGCGAACACATCGTTGCACTCGCCGAGGCGTGGGACAGCCGGGCGTCCGGCTTCAGCCAGTCGGATTTGCGGCGCATCGCCGAGGATCACGACAACCTGACGCTGGCCGTGGCCCGCGTCAACCGCAGCAAGAGCGACCGAGACGCGGCCGATTGGCGGCCCGAGCACAACGGCGCCTGGATGGCGCACCGCATCGTGGAGGTCAAACGCAAGTACGACCTGAGCGTCAACCCCGCAGAGCGCGAGTGGCTCGAAAGACTGCTGGGCTCGGGACCCGACCGGATCACCTGCAGCTCCGCTCCGCCGCCCGCGAACCACCCGCCGATCCGGGAGTACCGCAACTGCGCCGCCATGCGCGACGCGGGCTGGAACCGCGGCGTCAACCGCAACGGCGGCACGTACCGCACCGGGTGGGACGACGCCGAACGGCGAACGTACAACTTGAACACGGCCCGCGATCGGGAGAACGACGGACACGCCTGTGAGTGAGCACCGTCGGTTGGATCGCCACCGCGCATCCGCCTCAATCACGGCCAGCCGGCCGTGACAGAAAACTGAAGACGACTACCCCGAACGGGCTGCCCCGCACACGCGGAGACAGGCCCAACGTCGCCGGAGCGGCGGCTGGAGGAACTCGTACTGCCCGACGAGGTAATCCAGGCCGGCCGGGAGCTGATCGAGGAGCATCGACGCGCCGACCTGCTGCGCGCGCACAATCTGGAGCCGCAGCACCGCGTCCTGCTCACCGGTCCGCCCGGCAACGGCAAGACCTCGTTCGCCGGGGCGCTCGCGACGGAGTTGGCGGTTCCGCTGCTCTCCATCCGCTACGAGTCCGTGATCACCAGCTATCTCGGGGAGACCGCCGTCCGGTTCTCCCGCCTCTTCGACCAGGTACGGACGCGCCGCTGCGTGCTGTTCTTCGACGAATTCGACGTGGTCGGGAAGGAACGCGGCGACCTGCAGGAAACCGGCGAGATCAAGCGGGTCGTCAGCTCGCTCCTGCTGCAGATCGACACGCTGCCGAGCCATGTCGTCGCGGTCTCGGCGACGAATCACCCGGAGCTGCTGGACCGCGCCGTCCGGCGCCGTTTTCAGCTTCGACTGGCCCTGCCGGCGCCGACGCCGGCGCTCGCAGGAGAGTGGTTGCGGTGGCGAAAGCGCGTGCCGCCGACCTCAAAACCGGCCGACGGCGCAGGCGGACGAGGGCGATGTTTGAGCGAGCGCTGCTGATTCTGCCGAACCCCGGCGATCCTTCACGCCCCATACCCGGACGTCATGCAGCAATTCTCTTCTCGACGAAAACGACCGCTTCCTCCGAAATCCGCAGATAGACCCAGGGGAGAGGAAATGCAGGTGATCGGGTACTTCTGGCAAGACAGCGAGGACTGCACGTGCGGGAGTGCGGAATCGCACGAATCCGGCACGTCGGCACCGGCCACAACGGCGACACACCTGGACGACCGGTCCCGATGTACGACCACGAGCTGAGCTGGGATGACGGGATCCGGTGCGACTGCCGCGGCCACCGGCTGGTCGAGCGCACGCCGCCGCCGAAGCCCTTCGAGCAGCTCTGGGAGGACCGGCAGGCCCGGCGGCGGGACGTCGAGGCAGCGCAAAGCCTCGCACGACGCGCCGCGCCGGCGTGAACGACGTGATGAGAAACAGACCGGGAAGGCCTGCGCGGGCGGCAAAGACGATCCAGGCCGCCGATCTGTTCTGCGGGGCCGGCGGCACCAGCCGCGGGCTGCGGCGCGCCTGCGAGCGGCTGGGGCACAGGCTCGAGCTGACGGCGATCAACCACTGGCCGACGGCCATCGAAACACACCAAGCGAACGAGCCGGCCGCACGCCACATCTGCGAGCGGCTCGAGCGGGTGGACCCGCGCCACGTCGTCAACGGCGGCGAGCTCGACCTGCTGATCGCGGCTCCGGAGTGCACGCACCACAGCCGCGCACGCGGCGGACGGCCGGTGTCCGACCAGCAGCGGGCGTCGGCATGGACCGTGCTCCGCTGGGCCGAGGCACTCTACATCCGGAAGATCCTCATAGAGAACGTGCCGGAGTTCGCAACCTGGGGCCCGGTCGACCGCGCCGGCCGGCCGATCCGGGACCGGGCCGGCGAGACCTACCAGGCGTTCCTCGCCGCGCTGGCCTCGCTCGGCTACCGGGTGGAGGCACGGACGTTGTGCGCGGCAGACTTCGGCGATCCGACGACGCGGCGCCGCCTGTTCATCGCCGCCGACCGCGAGCGGCGACCGCGGTGGCCGGCCCCGAGCCACCAGCGCCGGGACGAGCCGCAGCGCCACGGACTGGCCCGCTGGCGGGGCGCGCGCGAGATCATCGACTGGTCGGTGCCGGGAAAGAGCATCTTCACGCGCAAGAAGCCGCTGGCCCCGGCGACGCTGCGCCGCATCGAGGCGGGACTGCGCAAGCTCGGCGGAGCGCGGGGCGAGCCGTTCCTCGTGATCCTGCGCAACCACTCGACCACGCGGGGGCTCGACGAGCCGGTGCCGACGATAACGACCAGCGGCGCGCACTTGGCACTGTGCGAACCGTTCCTGCTCGGCCAGCAGAGCGGTGCCGCCGCCCGACGCATCACGGACCCGACGCCGACGGTGTCGACCGGCGGGGCCATCAGCCTGATCGAGCCCTACATCTTCGCGAACCGCACGCACAACGCACCCAAGCGTCTCGACGAACCCGTGCCGACGCTGTGCACGGGAAACCACATCGCGGTAGAACCGTTCCTGGTCAAGTTCTACGGCACCGGCACCGCCGTCGGCGTCAACACGCCGCTCGATACGGTGACGGCCAGGGACCGCTTCGGACTGGTGACCCCCGACGGCGACCGCTACCGGCTGGACATCCGCTTCCGGATGCTGAAGCCAAACGAGCTGGCGCAGGCGCAGGGCTTCGGCCCCGACCACCGCTTCGCGGGAAACCGCGCCGAGCAGGTGCGCCAGATCGGCAACGCCGTGCCGGTCGGAACGGCGGAGGCGCTGTGCGAAGCGCTGTTGCACTGAAGTGCAAGGCGCGAGCCGCCCCGGCAACGGCAACCGCCGGACGACGGCCCGCGCAACCGGCCACCGGACCCACCCCGCCGTACGCCGGCCAGAGCCGGCAGGGTCCGGATCTCCATGACGGGAGCAACGCATGCGCGAGCAAATATACGAAATTCTGGAAGAGGTAGAAAAGCTCCGCGCCAGCAGGCTCCACCACAGGTAATTTCACGTAACTCCCATTCCCTATGTCATGCGAGCCTCTTGCAGAACCCTCCGGAGAGGTGATTTTTTGGTTCCCGACAAGCGCAGGCAGGATGCCGGTGGGAAGTGCGTTCGACCAGAAGGTAACATAGCAGCAACTCAGCGTTGAGCGCGGCGTCCACCGCCTTGGTATTCGTGGGAGGTAAGCTGAAGTATGGGCCGTATGCGAGATTCCTTCTCCCCCTACTGGCAGTCGATTCAGGATGCGCTGTTTCCCGATCTGGAGCAGGCGCTGGGACCACTGACCGCCAAGCAGCAACAGTTGGTCCAGACCTTGGAGGTCATTCGCATCGAGCAGTGGATTTCCCCGCAGTTCCGGGCGCCGGGGCGTCCGCCGAGCGACCGCGCCGCGCTGGCGCGGGCATTCGTGGCCAAGGCGGTCTATGACATGCCGACCACGCGGGCGCTGCTGGACCGCTTGGACACCGACGTGGCGCTCCGGCGCCTCTGCGGCTGGGAGCGGCGGAGCCAGGCGCCGAGCGAGTCGGTCTTCTCGCGCGCCTTCGCCGAATTCGCCGGCTCGCAGTTGCCCCAACGCGTGCACGAAGCGCTGGTCCGCAAGACCCACGGGGACCAGTTGGTGGGCCATCTCTCCCGCGACTCGACGGCCATCGAGGCCCGCGGGAAGCCTGCCGTCAAGGAGAAGGCGCCGGCGCCTCCGAAGCGCAAGCGGGGACGGCCGAAGAAGGGAGAAGAACGACCGAAGCGGCGCACACGGCTCGAACGCCAGTCCACCATGACCCTGCCGGAGATGCTCGACGACCTGCCGACCGACTGCGATGTCGGCACGAAGAAGAACAGCAAGGGATACCGCGACCATGTCCCGGACGTCCCGGCCACCGGCCCCTCTCACCGCATCGCCTGACCGGCGTCAGGCAGCCGCCGATGTCCTCGACGCGCGGTCGAGAACACGTTACAGCCGCCTGTTCCAGGCTCTCGCTTGACGCCGGTTCTTGTAAGACCAGACGCCGATTTCGGCAACCCAGGAAACATTACTCTCCAGAGCCGCCGGACCGTATCGAGTCGCACTCCCTACGAGTTTCACAAGTGGCTCATGCCTATCAGCCTGTGGCAAAAGTCGGGCGCGGACTCGACGGATCCCGCCGCGTGTCCTACACTGCCTGCATGGCGATGGGCAAGCGACCGGCGGCGCGGCAGGCGCCGCCGATGTGGGTGCACAGCGAGGACCTTCCGACGAGCGATGGACATCCGTTCTTCGAGCGGCTGAACCGGATTCTGGAGGAGTCCGGGTTTGACGCCTTCGTGGAGAGGTTGTGCTCGAGCTTCTACGCGGAACGACTGGGAGTCCGTCTGTAGATTACCGGAATCCGTAGAGAGTCCCGTCTTTATTGGCGAATCGGAGATCTAAACAGGTCCGAATCAGCCCGAAAGGGGCTGGCAGAGCCAGAAACGGCTGGCACGACGGCTGGCAGAAGACTTGGGGTCGGTGACGGTTGGTGTGGGATCTCACGGTTGATCGGGCGACGCACCGCCGCCGGCAGATAGCACGGAGCGACCGACGACTCCTTCACCATGCTCGCAGGTCACGTGCAGCGCATCGCGAAACCTGGACAAGAGCTTCCGCTCCTGGCAACCGGACTGCCCTATGGCCCCGAAGGAGTGCAGTACCAAGGACGCCGTCACTTCGACGACCACGCCAGCCGCGCGATCCCGCTGGGTCTTGATGTCGGCTCCTTCCCGGCCGCGCAACAACCCAGCGACCTCCGTCCTGTCGTGCTCCTCCGCCACCCGCAGCGGCGCATCTGCCGCCACCGTATCAGGCATCGACGTCCGCCCGGCTGCTTGCTCGACCGCGACCTCCCGGCTGCCGAAAGTGTAATACGCTCGGGCGCGTGCAGCGGGGTCCGTCTTCGCCGCGTCGTCGCGCACATTGATGCGCGCCCGACGGCCGATGAGATCCGCCACGACACCTGGCCAGATCCGCGGCAGCCGGAAGCGGCACCTCCGCGCCGCCTCGTGCAACGGTGTCCTCCCCGGTCGTCACGCGCCTCGATATCCGCGCCGCGGTGGAGCAGCCGCAAACACCGTGCCGCGGTCGCCCCTGCTCACTGCCTCGTGCAACCTCTCATGGACTGGGTTCTGGGCCGACGCTGCGGTGACCGCGCCGCCACCCACCACCGCTACTTCATGAGGTCACCTCTGGTGCTCGATCGAGACCCGGGGCTTCCTCCAACGCCTCGATCGCCTCACGCTGCCGTCGGCGTCGAAGTACCCAATGTACGCTGGCTCGGCATCCGACGTCACGGTTTCAACGCGGAGTCGAGCCAACCCGCCGCCGTAGCGGCAACGCCGTCGAACTCGGTATTCTTGCCAGAGGCAACCGGCATCGCGGCGAGATACGCGTCCAATCGCCCGACATCCAGCCGGCATGGCCTAAAGAGCGCCGTGCGGCCTGGGGGACGCCTGGGAGGCCAAGGACGCTCGGCGCCTCGGCACGCCATCAGTGTGGACGTCTCGTCGTAGGTGACACGCAGCCGCTCTACCGTGGCCGTCGTCTGCTCATAGCGCAAGACCACCAAGTCACTCGGACCGCTCCCTGGATTTGCGTCCAGCAGGTGCACGCTCAGCAAGCCGGTCCGCGGCGAGTGCGACAAGCCCTCGAAGACGAGCCAACTAAGGTCCGCCCGAACGCGGTCCAACAGGCGTGCACCCCGATAAAGCTCCATTACGTCCCCCCGAAAGCTCCGAAACGCCCGCCACGGGTCCCGTCCATCCCGGTTCCTGAACCACTCAACATCAAGCGCCCCACGAGTCGGATCGGGCACACGCCGGATCGTCAACTCGTCGGAACGCCCGCGTTCGAAGAACGGGCCGAACAGCACTGCCTCGACGTAGGCCAGCTCGTGGCGCTCGGGTCCGAACACGCGCAGCACGGACGAGACACTCACCTCAACTTGTACCTCGCCCGGTTCCAACGGCGTCCCCTCCACGTCGGCACCCTTCCAGCGCAGCAACTCCGCAAGCTCGCCTGGATCCCGGCTCGCGTCCTCCTGCGCCGCCTTCAACGGGGTCCTTCCCAGAGCATCCGGCGCATCAACGTCCGCCCCGCGATCCAGCAACGCTAGCATGACGTCGCCGGATCCCTCCCGTGCGGCCTCATGCAGAGGCGTCCGACCTCGTGCATCACGTGCGTTGACGTCTGCCCCGCGACGCAACAGCTCGACCACGACGCCTGGGTGCTGTCCACCCGCCGCCAGATGCAGCGGCATACGGCCGACGGAGTCACGCGCCCCTACGTCCGCCCCACGGTCCAGCAGATCCGCCACGACAGTCTGCGATACGCCCCGGAGCGCCCGCCAGGCCGGCCGCACGGCCTCGTGCAACGGCGTCCATCCGCGGCCGTCGCGCGCGTCCACGTTCGCACGCCGGTCTAGTAGCAGCAACACGGCATTGCGATCCTGACGCCCTACGGCCTCGTGCAGCGCTGTGCGGCTCTGTGCCTCGACGGTCGAGGCAGTTCCGGTGGCCACCGCAGCAGCGATGGTTGCAGCCCCCCAACCTCCTAAACCTTGCTGCTCTGGTCGCAATTGTCGTCGCTGCCTTTGCTCGTGCGGTCCCGGGCTCTCTGCGCCATCTGCCGAGATCAGGAAGATGCAGGCGAGCAGACCTGCAAGACCGCCCTGCGATACCCGTGAACTCATGGATCACCTCCACGCAACTCGCGCCACTGCCCCTTGACGTTTGTGACGGTCCTCCAACCTCCGCCACGCGTGCCGAAAGCCATCGGCGGAGCCCGACCTTCGCGCGCGGGACGAATCCCGCGGGCGACGCGTGGGGCGGCGCGACATCCTCGAGGTCGTCAGACTCAACCGCACATCGAAACTCGCGTCGTCATGTAGGCTGTGTCGCCACTCCCGGGAACCGCCACGCAACAGTCGTCGCAAGTTCGACCACCCCCTCCGATCCCCCAGACTCGTCTCCCAAAAACTGTAGCACGGAGGCCAAAACACACAGTGCCGCCAAGTTGAGGATCCTCTATGCGTAGCCTGATCGTATCCACATTGGTTACACTCACCAGAGAGCCCGTGACACCACCCCAACTACGGACCGCTTCATCGTCCCGATATAACTCGGCCGTCCACGACGAGCTGCACGAAGACCAGATATCTACCGTCACTCAATCCGCGCACTCCCCCCATCGCCAGGCGATGCAAGCCCCCCGCTGTCGTCTGATGGTGCGGTTGGGTGATCGCAACCGAGACCCAACACCCACTGCCACGTACAACACGTACAACAACGGCAGTCTTGACAACCTTCGCGTCACCCGACTCATTGTTCTCCGCCCCCCATCCGCTGCCATGCAACGCCTGCCAGATGCGACCTACTGGACCTGCCCCACCGCCCAGAATCCAGTGGCCGGATCCACACAGTCGCAAAGTCCGCCCCTCCGTCAGGTCCAGGCCCAGAAACGACCGTAGACTCAGCGAATCGGCCACCCGCCACGCAATTCCCCGCTCCGACGACACGCCCTCGAAGAACCCGATGAACAGCAACCGGAAGTACCGCCCCGGTTGCAGACTCGGACGGCCCAGTCGTTCCGCGTAGAAGCTCGAGCACAACCTCTCCACGAAGGCGTCAAACCCGGACTCCTCCAGAATCCGGTTCAGCCGCTCGAAGAACGGATGTCCATCGCTCGTCGGAAGGTCCTCGCTGTGCACCCACATCGGCGGCGCCTGCCGCGCCGCCGGTCGCTTGCCCATCGCCATGCAGGCAGTGTAGGACACGCGGCGGGATCCGTCGAGTCCGCGCCCGACTTTTGCCACAGGCTGCTAGTAGCGGCGCTCGGCGCGATCGTACTCGAACTGCGGGCCGGCATGTCAACCTCCTTCTTCCGTGCGTCCCCGAGACTCCACCGATTCGCAACCGAGAACCCCATTGTAGTCGCGACTCAAGTGCACCCGCAACCCCGCAACCTCTTGCCCACGACACTGGAGGCAGCGTCGGGTCAAGGTGCCGTCCAAGGTTGGACTGACCCGATCCAGCGGGCACGGTGGACGCAGCGCGTCGTTCGGTTTCGGTGCGGGGATCGTGCAGGCTGGCGTCGCCGCCGCGTCTCCCGCCTGCGTTCATCGACCCGGCTCGATGTTCCTGGGTCGGGTCGCCGAGTCGCCGTGCATCGGTCGGACTGCGTCAGCCGACTGTCAACATCCCCGCGGCCGTAGCGTGCTCGGTCGCGGGAGCATCGCCCGCTCGCCGACCGTTCGAGGCCTGTTTGGTGGCCGGCTCTCGGTCGACGGCAAATCCGAACTCCACACGCCCTATTGCGCCGCGCCGGACCGTGATTGGGACGATGGACTGGAATCACCGTCGCAATCACACTGTGGCCGCAGTGCCGTCGGCTGGAAAGCGCCGTCCTTGCTCGACGATCGCGCTCCCCGAGCGAGGCGCACTACCGATAATCCCCCCCGAGTTGTGCCGGGAGCGACCCCACGAAAACCTGCGGTTTTCTGGCCCAATGGGTGTTCCTCCGTCACACCCTTCGGGCGGGGTCGCTCCCGGCTGATTCTTCCTTCCAGGAAGGGGTGAGCGCTCTCGCCTCCGCGTCGCGGGGCGTTGTGCGGCGCGCCATTCGGGCGCGACGGCTCGGCGAGCGAGAGGCCGCCGATCATCGGCTGGGTCCCGTGTCCCGCTGCGGCGCAGCCGCCCGGGCGCGGGCCTGCTCGGCCCGCTCGCCGATGTTGCCGACCCGGACCGGCATCGCCTCGCGTTCGGGCGCCGGCGCCATCGCGTCCTCGCGGCTGGCCGGCTCCGGCGATGGCTGCTCCTGCTCCGCCGACCGCTCCCGCTCGCGGGCCATCAGCCAGTCCGAGATCCGCTGCGCATCGACGGCGGCGGCCCGGATCTCCCGCGGGTCGTTCTGGAGCGCCTTCACCCACGACCCCACGTACGCCGTCCCGTGCCGCGGCTCGTGCCCAACGCCGAGCTTCTCGCCGGTCATCATCGCGGCGATCTCGGCCCGCAGCTCTTCCTTCGCGTACGTCTCCGAGCCGAACCCGCCGTGGTCGACCAGCGTCGGCCGGTTCAGCCGGCTCGGGTGCCCGGTCGCATGCCCCAGCTCGTGCAGCGCCGTGTGCGTGTAGGCGTCCTGCGACGCGAACTGGCTCCGCTCCGGCAGCACCACGCGGTCCTCCGACAGCCGGTAGTATGCCCGGTCGCCCGCCACGTGGTCGATCTGGACGCCGCTGGCGCGCATCAGCGCGTCGGCCCGCTCGTGCCCTTCCCACTCCGGGGCTGCGGTCTGGAGCGACCGCAGGTTGAGCCCCTCGGTCTGCTCGACGTTGAAGACGTAGTGGAGCTTGACGAGCGGCCGGTCGCGCCGGACCGATTCGACGACCGGATGCCCTGCATCGTCGAGCACCGGCTTGCCCCCCTCGTCGCGCACCGTCGTCCGGCGGTTGAAGTCGACGTAGAGGATGGGCGTGCCCTTCTCGCCCTTGCGGACGTGCCCGCCGGCTTCCTGGATCTGGCGGTAGCCGCCCCAGCGCGGGTCGGCGTAGCCGCGGTCGAGCGCGTTCATGGCGAGGTAGACGGCGTTGCCGCCGCGGTAGTCGCGCCCGCTGCCGAAGTTGTGGGGCAGGATGCGCTCGCCCGCTTTCCAGGGTTTCTGCCACGGCGCGGTCCCCGCCTCCAGGGCCTTGATGATGCGGGCCGCGAACTGCTCGTGGTACTCCTCGGTCTTCTCGTGCCGCGTCGCCATCACAACCCCTCGATCCCGCCTTCGTCGTCTTCGAGGTCGACATCCCACGCCGCCAGCGCCTCGACCGACGGGGCCTCGATCGGCCGGCCGGTCCGCAGCAGCTCCGCTACCGCCTCGTCGAACTGCTCGCGGGTCTCGACGCAGATCGGCTCGCCAGCCGCGTCGTCGCCGCGTTCACTCCTGTTCATGCATTCCTCCCGTCGTGTTCAACGCCTCTGCCTTCGTTTCCGCCGTCTCGATGCAGACCGCGCCGGCGACCGCGCCAGCGTTTCCGGTGCGGTCGCCGGCCAGATCGGGTCCACGATCCAGCGGTTCTCCGCCGCGTCGTAGTCCCGGACGCGGACCATCTGGTCGACCCGGCGCGCCCCGCCCGGCGTCCGCGTCTGGTGAATGACCGCCTCGATGCCGTCGACGATCCCGCGGCAGACGACGGCCCAGGGGAGCGCATCGCTCGCCTGCATGGCGCAGGTCGCCAGGCGCGAGAGCGCCGCCGCGGCGTTGTTCGCGTGCACGGTGGCCAGACTGCCGCCGTGCCCGGTGTTCAGCGCCTGGAGCAGGTCGGCCGCCTCGGCGCCGCGCACCTCGCCGACGACAATGTGGTCGGGCCGGTGGCGCAGGGCGTGGCGCACCAGGTCTCGGATGGTCACGTCGCGACCGGCGAGCCCGTGCGCCTCCAGCCGCAGGCAGTTGGCGCGGCGCAGTCGCAGCTCCAGCGTGTCCTCGATGGAGATGACGCGGCCCTCGGCCGGCAGCAGCGACACCAGGGCGTTCAGCAGCGTCGTCTTCCCTGAGCCGGTGCCCCCCGAGATCAGCATGTTGCGCCGATTCCGGAGCACGGCCGCCGTCTCGTCGAGCACGGCCGCCGGCAGCGAGCCGCTCGCGGTCAGGTCGTCGACAGTGAACGCCCGTCCGCCGAAGCGGCGAATCGTGATCGCGGCGCTGGGCGCGGCCGGCGGGCCGCAGATGGCGACGCGCGAGCCGTCGGCCAGACGCGCGTCGATGATCGGCTCGGCGAGCGGGTCCTTGCGGAGCGGGCGCGCGATCTGGACGGCCGCACGCGCCACGGCCTCGGCGGTCAGCGCCGGCGCGTCGAGCGCCGCCATTCGGCCGGCGCGTTCGACGAAGACGGTCCCCGGCTCGTTGATCATCACTTCCGAGACCGCCTCGTCGTCGAGCGCCTCCTCGAGCCCGGGCAGGAACGGCTTGAGGTCGGCGATGGTCAGCTCCATCTGCTACAGGTCTCCCGCCTCGCGGGCGCGCCAGTACGGGCGGTCTCGCGGCAGGAAGTCCGGCTTCAGACAGACTCGCCTCGCGTCCAGCGCACGGGTGCCGTCGTACGGGATCACGATGGCCTGGCAGTTTCCCAGCAGGGTGAAGTCGCGCGGATGGAACAGCGGCTCGCGACGCTCGCTGAACGCCTTGCTGGCGCCGACGCTGCCGGTCCCGCCGCCGGCCGCCCCGGAGAGCAGCGACGCGCCGGCCCGCGCCGTCTGCTCCGACACCGTGTAGCTGGCCTTCATCTTCGAGACCTGGCCGCACAACGTGCTCGCGATCTGCGCCGACGCATCGTCGGCCAGCGACAGGAAGATGCGGGTCCGGAGCGTCTGGAGCAGAGCCCGCCACGCCTCGGACTGGCCGAGCACCGCGCGCAGCGACGAGATCGACTGCGTCGCCACGATCGGGATGAGCCGCGACTGGCGCGTCAGCGCGAACATCTTCTCGTCGCCCGCCGGGTCGTCCTCGCCCACGGTGACGAAGCTCTGGTACTCGTCGCAGAGGAACAGGGCGGGCCGCCACTCCCGGGCGGGCCGGCGCGCCATCTCGGCGGGCCGGCGGAGCAGCGTCTGGAGCCACGCCTGCTTGAGCATCACCCCGACCGCGCGGGAGAGGGCGGGGTTCGTGCCGGCCGGCATGTTCAGGCAGAGCACCTTGCCGGCGTCGATCACCTCGTCGAGCGGCGGCAGCGGCCGGGCCACGGCCGCCGCATCCACGCCGGCGGTCGAATCGGCTGGCGCGTCCTTCGGCCGTCGGGGCGGACAGAAGACCGCCGCCACGTCCGGCAGGTCGAAGACCGAGAAGCTCGAAGCACTCCATCTTCAGGAGTGCAACGGAACGCACCTCCGGACCGGGCGCACCCAAGCACGACAAACCGTCGAAGGCCACTTGAACGACGGCAGCAGCGAGGGCCAGACAGCGGCCCCGGCGCAGGCGGCGGCAACGACACGCCCCAACGACGGCGCCGACCAACAGCGAAAAGGAGACGGCGATGCCGAGCCGCGAGCTCAGAATCCTCCCGGCCTGCGACCCGCAGGCTCCAGCGGAAACCGAGTACGACGTCGACCTGCGGCCACCGCCGGCAGGCAAAGGGCACGCCGCCGGCGTGACACTGCCAGGCAGCGCGCGGGTGACCGCGGGCTACATCGCCGGCCCCGACGCCGCCAACCGGGAAGAGGCGATGGTCGTCGAGGGCACGCCCGACGAGGTCGCCGGCGTGCTCGCGCGCGCCGGGCACCGCGTCTTCCTCCTGGTCGACGACGGCCCGGACAGCCACGCCGACGAGGTCGCCGGCGTGCTCGCGCGCGTCGGGTACCCGGCAGACGACGGCCCGGACAGCCGCGCCGACCGGGACCGCGCGACGGCCGCGGTCGTACGCGCGCGGGTCGCCGAGATCCGGACCGAGGCCACCGAACCCGAGCATCACCGCTTCGAGCTCGAGCTGCAGCCGGGCAAGGCGGTCGAGCTGTACGGCGGCGCCGAGTGGCCGCAGACGGCAGCCTCGGCGCTCCGAGCCGGACTGATGCAGTTGATGGAGCCCGACGAGGTCAGGGCAGCACTCGACGCCGGGCCGATCGTCGACGAGCCGGGGAGCGAGGTGACCGGCAATCCCCGCACCCGCATAGGAATCGGGAACACGGTGGTGCGAGCGGCTATCGAGCGGCTGGCCGTGCAGGAGCAGGCGACGCCCGCGGCGGTCGCGGCCAGCATCGTCCGCACGGTCCTGGCAGTGCGCTCCTGCGAGGACCCGCCGCAGAAGGTCAACCGGTAGAGCCGACGCCGGACCGGAGCGGCCGAGGCCGATGCGATGCGACGAGCCGAAGGAAACGGACGGCGGACCGGAAGCCCGATCGCCTATCGGGACAGAGCCCACGAGCGGCTGCCGCACGTGGTGAAGTTCTCCGGCGGGCGGTCGAGCGGAATGCTGCTGTTCTCGCTGCTCGAGCGCGGGGCGCTCGAGCGCGACCGCGGCGACGTGGTGGTGTTCAACAACACGGCAGCCGAGCACCCGGAAACGTACCGGTTCGTGGCGCGCTGCCGCGAGCGCGCGAGCGCCTGGGGAATCCCGTTCTTCCAGATCGAGTTCCAGACCTACGAGGACACCCGCCGCGGCGAATGGACGCGGCTGCCGGCCTATCGGCTGGTGAGCGCGCGCCCGCGCGGCGACGCCGATCCGGACGGCTTCCACTGGCGGGGGGAGGTGTACGAGGAGCTGCTCTCGTGGGCGGGCTACGTGCCCAACCAGTTCCGGCGTAGCTGCACTAGGCATCTGAAGATCGAGCCGACGCGCCGGTTCGTCGACGACTGGCTCGGCGGCGCCGGCCGCATCCCGCGCCTCGGACACCACGCCGCCGGATCGCGAATCGACCCGGCCGTGCGCTACCAGATCCACCTCGAGCACGGCGGCGCCATGCCCGAGCCGATCTTCCGGCGCAAGCACGCCTACTGCTGGAGCCGGCCGCACGTGCGGCCGGAACAGCGCTACGACCAGTTCTGGCCGGGTGCGCGGTCGAGCCGGTACCGGCCGCGGCCCGGCGGCGAGCGGGTGACGCTGATCGGGCTGCGCAAGGACGAACCGCGGCGCATCGACCGCGTGCGCGCACGTGCCGCCCATGCCGCCGCGGCCGAGGGCGAGCACGTGTACATGCCGCTCGACGAGGCGGCGACCACCCGCGAGGACGTCGAGGCCTTCTGGGCCGCGCGCGGCTGGGACCTGCGGCTGCCGGCCGAGGCCGGTCTGTCGAACTGCGTCTACTGCTTCCTCAAGGGCGGAGCGACGCTGCAGGCCGTGCACGCGCGTATGCGCACCGACAGTGCCGGCCTCGACCCCGAGTTCGGGGACCTGCGCGGTACGCCGTGCGACATCGCGTGGTGGACGAGGATGGAGGCGCTCTACGGACGCGACCTCGAGAAGGAGAGCAACGGCGCCCGCGGCGGCGCCGGGCGCATAGGCTTCTTCGGCGCCCGGAGGTTCGGCTACCGAAGCCTGGCCGACGGCGCAACGGCCGCGGGCAGGCTGCCGCCGGCGGCCGACTGCAGCACGTAGGCACCGGCGGCCCGGTTTCAAGGCGACCTGGAGAACCAGACGGGACACCGTGGCCGCGCGTCCAGCCAGCCGGCCAACCGGACGCCGGCCGGCCGGAAAGGTGAGCGGAACCGACATGCTGCCGGACGACGCACGCCCGGCTCGCCACCGACATCGTCCGCGAGACGGTGACCGACACGGCGATAACGCCCCCCGGCCGGCCCGGCGACGAAGGAAGCGCCTAGCACGAAACCCGAAGGGGACCGACGAGGAGGAGGACATGACGCTGGACATCAGGACGCTGACCGCCGACGTCGAACGGTGCGCGACGGCGTACGCGGCCCTCGACCCGGGAACGACGCCCCCCCGGGCGCGGCTGCAGACCGCCGCCCGCGCCTGGGCGCAGGCCCTGTGCGGGGGACTGCTCGTAACGCACGAGCCGACGCCGGCCAACGAGCCGACCGTGGCGATCGAGATCAACGCACACCTGGACCGGCCCGTACTGCGGCGCGCGGTCTACACCGGCCGCAGCGGCGCGCCCGAACCCGCAACCCTGACGCTGACCCGCAGCGGGCCGAACGGACTGCCGATCGAACCGGACGCCGGAGAGAAAATCGAGCCGGAGCACCGCGAGCGGCTGCTGACCGCGCTCAAGCGCATCGCGGCCGCGGCGGCGGCCCACCGCCTGAACGAGACCGCCCCGTACGGCCGCACGCCGCGCCCGGCGGACGACTGGTGGTCGGCCGCCTTCCACCTCGAGTCGGCAGTGCGGACCATCGAACGCTGGCTGGAACAGGGAACGGCCGGCGGGAAGACGGACCTCGCCGGACTGTGCCGCGAGCTTGCCTGGTACGAGGCCGGCCTGACCATCACCTTCGCACCGGAACCGGGGGATTGCAGCGACCAAGACGCCGCCGGCCCGCAGGACCGGCAGGAGGAATGCACCCTGCCGACGACCCACGTCCTGCTGGACATGCGCAGCGTGCTCAGCGACAGCAACGGCAAGCTCAACGCGACGCACGGGATGCGGTCCAGGGTGACGACACTGACCTCGAACCGCGAGCCGCTGCTGCTGCAGGCGGCAGTCAGCCGGGCCCCGGACAACGGCGGGACGGAGCTCCGCTACGCCTGCGACGACCTCGAGCGCACCGCGGCCCTGATCAACGAGTACCGCCGAAGGCGCGGAGACGGCGGGACGCCGCGCGCCCCGCTCGCCGACCGCCTTGCGGCCGCGCTCGGGGCGCTGGCCCGGCACCCGGCGGTCGACGCCCTGCAGGAGTGACAGAGGAACACGAAGAGACCGGCATGAGCACGAAGATCCACCACGACTGGAACGGCCAGTTCGAGAACAGCCGGAAGGGCAGGAAGCCGGACCCGAAGGTCTTCTGGTCGACTCGGCCAGCGAGCTGCCGGGGCAACATCGGTTTCCGCCGCCCGGTGCGCATGACGCAAAACACCGACCAGGTGACGTGTCGGCGTTGCAACCCGCGGCTCCAGGCGCAGCAGGACAAGCGCACGAGACCAGCGGCGTCGGTCAGCAACATGTCGTCGAAACCGTGCTCGGGACCGCGAGAGGCAGCGGAGCCGATCACGGACGCGGCACATCCGGCGGCCACGGAGAGGACCGAAGCCAACGGTCCGACAGGAACCGGAACGCGCGCTCGGCGCGGCGCGTGGTGATCGCCCCGCCGCGGCGCAAGCGGGGAATCGTGTCTCCGCTCCCGGTCGCATGACGCGACACGGTGGTCAGGCTGAGGCCGGTCGCTGCGCTGAAGAGCTCGCAGAGACGAATCAACCGGACCACGGTGTCATCCACGCCACGCAAGGATACCACCGAGGCCCCACGCACCGGGAGAACGCGCAGCCGGTCGCGAAGCGACCGCGCCACACACCCGGGGCGCCGCCGCCGCCCGCCAAAGCAGGGGAGAGGAACACTTCTACAGCCGGAGGTAGAGATGAACGAGAGGGAAGGCAACGAGAACGGGGCAGAGCGGGCGACGATCGGCGCCGAAGTCGACGCGGCGGGCTCGCTCGCGCGGGTGACGCGCTTCTTCGACGGCACGCCGGAGCAGACCGTCACCGAGCTGCTCCAGAACGCGCGGCGGGCGGGGGCGACCCGCATCGCCGCCGACATGCTGCAGGCCGACGGGGATGCGGACATCCCGCCCGGCGAGGCGCGCTTCCGGATCACCGACGACGGGGCGGGGATCGCCGACCCGCAGGTGCTGCTCTCCTTCGGCCGCAGCGTCTGGACCGACGGCCCCGGGGCGCGCGAGGACGCCGCCGGCATGGGCTTCTTCTAGCTCGCCCGCTGCGGGGCGCGCGTGCGCTCGACGCCGCGCCGGGGGCGCCCATGGGAGGTCGACCTCGAACCGGCGGTCTTCGCCGGCGACCGGCGCGCCGCCGTGCGCCGGGGCAAGGCGTCCGAAGACCAAGCCAGCGGCACGACGGTCACGATTCCGATCGAACCGAACCAAACCCTGCGCTGGCGCAGGGCGCTGAAGGAGGCGGCCCGGTTCTACCCGTTGCCAGTGTGGCTCGACGGGCAGAAGGTATACCGGGAGCCGTTCTGCGCCGACGCCGACCACATCGAGCAATGGGAGGGCGTGAGATTCGCGGTGCGCCGCAACAGCGGCCCGTGCCGCTTGCAGCGGCTGAACTTCTGGGGCCAGATCGTCTGCGACCATTCACTACCGGCGGTGATTGAGCTGCCGACCGGGCCGCGCGCCTGGCGCGGGAGCCGGGTCGAGTGGACAGTCGATGTCGACATCGTCGAGGCCGGGCACCTGCAGCTAACGCTGCCCGCCCGCCAGGCGGTGGTCGAGAACGACTGCACAACGCGGCTGCGCGCCGCCGCCCGCGCAGCCATCCACCGCGCCCTGGCCTCCGCCGGCGTCGGCCGCGTACGTGTGCGCGACCGGCACGAGGCCGCCGCCAACGGCGTGCGGCTGCCCGGCGCCGAGCCGCTCCTGTTCCGCTGGCGAGCCGACCCGCGCGACCAGCACGAACGCCGGCGCCGCTGGGCATGCACGATCGGCCTGTCGGACCTGCGGCAGATCAAGGACCCGCTCGTCTTCGACGCCGCGGCCCCGGCCGCGGACCAGGGGGCACTCGAGCGCACCGGACGGGCGAACCGCGTGTTCGCGCCCGAGCCGGTCCTGAACGGGTACGACTGGTACGACGCGCTGCCCCGCATCCGGCGGGTGCGCACGCTGGTCACCCGCGAGACCGACGGCACAGCGGTCGAGCTGGAAGAGGTCCGCCGCAACGGCGACCCGCTGCCGTCCGAGCGGGTAGCCGCGATCGCCTTCGAGCTCGACATCGGCGGCCAGACGGGCGCGGGCGAGACGACGCTGCGGCTGGACGCCGACATGGCCATCACCGACCCGGAACCCTGGGAGGCGGCCGCGGCCGGCGTGCTGCTGACCCGTGATGCAGCGATAGACGCGGCCGAGCTCGAGCAGCTGCTCCACGACGCCACCTACAAGAGCAGCGACGACGTCGACGCCGACGCCCACGAGACGCAGCAGGCCGCCTGGCGGAGCGAATGCCGCCACGAGGCGCTGCGGCTGGTCGAATCCGAGACAAAGGCCGCCGCGGCGAGCCTGCGCGCCGAGGCCGACCGCCTTCGCGAACTCGTCCCGGCCGGGACGACGGCAACGATCCGCCTAGAGGCGGGACAGCCCGCGGTCGTGAGGCTGGAGGCCGTCGCCGGCGACGCCGCCGGCAGCGCAGCCGCGACGAGCGGAGCGGAGCTGGCCTCGTAACCGCTCGGCGCCAAGCGAGACAACCCGGGCGGGCGGAAACGCCCGCCCGCCGGCATGCAAACCCTCGAGGCAAGGAGCCCGAAGCAGTATGACCAGCCGCAGAACGACGACCGAGGAGCCGCGGACCATCCGCACCGCGCTGGTGCTCGACCCCGGGGACGACCAAGCCGCACTGGCCGACGCCATCACCGCACACTGGCGGCAGGCACACGGGCTCGAACTGCAGGCCCGGGTCCACGACGCATTCGCCGCCGCCGAGGTCGGCGAACCCGAGCTGCTGATCTTCGACTGGGGTGCGCTGAGCCTCGGGAACGACTTCTTCGGGCATCAGGTCCGGGCCCTGTGCCGCTGGGCCGCCGAACGGCCGTACGCGCTGATGCTGATCGTCTCCGCACTCGGTCCGGCCTGGATCCGTGAGGAAGTGGAGGCCGCACTCAACGGCGACCAGACCCCGGCCAACGTTATGTGCGCCAGAAGCCGCCACGGCGACCCGCCGCCGTGGCCATGGCGGAGCGTGAACGCGACGCAACCGCCCGAAGGCGGCCCTCGGCAGTGACAGAAAAGGACAGCAAGCACCAACGGCACGCCGGACGGCGGCCGGAAAGGAGCACGCCATGTACGAAACCGCCCGCACCGACACGTTCGTCCTGCTCGACGCGCACAGCACCGAGCCGATGGGGCCGCAGGAACCGCGGCTCGGCTGGCTCGACCACGCCGGCGCCACCAGCGACGGCATCGACGTCTACATCGTGAGAGCGCCGGGCATCAGCGACACGTACGTGATGATCGCCAAGGGCGCTCCCAAGGCCTGCGAAGGCGCCGAGGTCGTAGCGGCCGGAACGCTGAAGAACGAAGACCCAGTCACGATCGTGACCTTCGGGAAGCACGCGCTGATCGAACGGAACGTGAACGGGACCCGCAGGCTCGGGATCTGGATCCACGGCCGCGAGACGCTGTTCAACAACGACGAAGCCGTGCTGATCGCCCTCGGACTGCACGCGCCGAAGACGCGCGGGCGCAACACGATCCGGCCGCCGGCGGCGGACGGGCGCTTCGTGGCGGCCCTGCAGACCAACGGCCTCATCGACCCCGAAGACGGCGACTGATGATCAGCCGGAATCGAAAGGGCAACCCCGACCATGACGCTCAGCAAACCGCCCCTGATCCTCTACGGGATCACGCTCATCACCATCATCATCCTGATGGGCTTCGCCCTGCACGCAAACGAGCACGGCCTGCAAAGCCGGTCCCGCGGCGCCCGCGGCGCGTTCTTCGCCGCCATCCTCTCCGCCTTCTTCCTCAGCACCTTCCTCTTCATCCACGCCGCAGCATGCCTCACCCTGGCATGGCGCGCCTGGCTTCAGGCCCTCGGGCCGGGACAAGCCTGATCAACGGCCTGGAGCAACACCGGGATCCCGTCGGCCTAGTCGAACGAACACGGCAACGGTTTCCAGGCAGGACGATACAGGCCGACCGGACCCACCCGTCCTACCCGCGCCGCCGCCCGTACTCCTCCGATCGAACCGAGGACGCCAACCGGTTCATCCCGGCGCCGGCGGCGGATCGCCGGACCAATCAACCCGGCGCCCACGGACGAATGGAACCGACCAGCCGATGGAGCTGAAATACGACTTGGGTTAGCCACCGGTTGCCAAGGCATGTCAAATGCCCACGTTCTATACCACGGTGTCCGGCAGGGTCGACGCGCCAGCCAGCCCGGCCCCTGCGGGCCGTGGCATCAGCCGAGAGCAGGATCGCCGACATACTCGAACGGCAGAGGAGTGAAGAGGCCGAGCTGGACAACCTGCGGGAGACGACGGCGACGGCAGGGAAACGGGACCACGACCGACCCAGCCGACCACCGGGCGCGAACAAATCGCGGGCGCGGAAGCGGACCGCACTGATGACCGGACCCGTCTACGAGCCCTGCGAGCCATGCGGCCGTTTTCGGCGGAAGGACAACGCCCTCGGAAAGCAACTCCCCCCGCTCGACCCGCACCGAGTTGTTGGGGGCGACGACGCTGACCGTGGCATAGAGACCCGCCAACGGCCGCCCCATCAAAGCGCACCGCCGCCTCCGCGATGCGGGCCGCCTCGGCGGGGTCATCACAGCCCTGGACCTGCCAGCGACGCTTGCTGGACCCGATCGGCCGCCAACCAAGGATGAAGAGTCCGTATACACACCGCCCAAATCCCAATAGATCCCATATTCATTGGGTCCGGGGCGATCTGAACGGGCCTGAAGTAGCCAGAAAACCGCTAACAAAGGCAGAAATGGCTGGCAGCCCGGCTGGCACACACACACGACAGTCACTCCATCGGCCCGCCGCTCGACGCAAGTACGGTAGTCGTTGCGGCCCTCCCCTGCCGGGTGGACACGCCACCGCCGGCATGAGACAGGCAGGCTGACGCTGCAACCGTATCGGCCAGCAGTAATGCCGCTCACTCTATCCCTTCGGCCGCCCGTTGGCACCGAAAAGAGTGCCAAGAAACAACCCGACCGCCGTTCCGTAGCCGAAATGTGTGGGGACTACTGGCGAAGTTGATCGACGCATCGCCGCGACAGAACTTCGGCGAAGTCGCACGGAAGCGCGTTGCCGATCATGTTGCAGACATAGTCCATGTACGGTGTATCAAGCCGGTAGTCGCGAGGGAAGGTCTGTAGCAGAGCCGCCTCCCGGACGGAGATCGTCCGGTCGGCTTTCGGATGGCCGAAGCGCCCCTTGCTGAAAGTGGTGCAACCGCCGGTGATCGTCGGTGACGGACGGTCCCACTTCATTCGCCCGTATACATTTGTAAACCCAATATAGCCATCGCGGTGACAGGATGGTCGGAGGTGTTCCGGAATGCGCGTCCATGTCTCCCCTGCTTTCGCCGCCTTGATCCGCTCGATGTTCTTGCGCGACAGTTCCCGGACGACATGCCAGTCGGACCGCTCGACCTGACCCCTAGCCTTGGCTTCGGTCAGAGTAATGGGCTCGGGCATATTCTCGATCGTGTCACGTACCGTCCGCCAGGGTAAAAGGCCGGCGGTCGGCGCATCGGAGTGAGTCGCCCCGGGGAGCGCGATCTCAAAGCCCCGGCCTCCGAGCAAAACGAAGCGTCGTCGAAACTGCGGAACACCATAGTCGGCGACCTGCAGAATCCCCTCCGTTAGCCGGTAGCCGAGGGCTTGGAGTCGCGATCGCAATTGATCGCAAAGGGATCCGCCCTTCTGCGCTAGACCAGGGACATTCTCCATCATAATCGCCCGCGGCCGCGTTTCCTCTGTCAGGCGGGCCATCTCAAGGACGAGTTCGTTACGAGGATCTGCTCTATACTTGTACTTCGCTGTCAGACTGGTGAAACCCTGGCACGGCGGACAACCTGCCAGAAGATCTATCTCGTTCGTCCTCGCGAACTCCAGCAGGGCAGCGCCGGAGACGGTCCCGATGTCCTGCTTCAGGCACCTGACCTCTGGGTGGTTCGCCTTGTAGGTAGCGAACGAGTGGGACTCGAGTTCCACCGCGGCGACGACACGGAAGCCCGCACGTTTGAGGCCGACCGTCAATCCGCCGGGTCCGGCGAAGACATCGATTGCCGTCAAAGTCATGTCCTTCAGCGGTCCTCGGAAACCGCCGGGCTCGTAGCACGCTGCCGACGCGCCTCGCTCAGGAAGTCTTGGTGCACTTGTTCCGATTTCAGAAGAAACGCTGTCCAATCCATGTGCGTCAATTTCCCTTGGGCGCGATAACCCTCGAAGGCGGCGCGCTGGGAGCCGGTCAACGCGAGTCGGTCACAGACGACGGTGACGTGGAAGTCAGCGAAGTGCTTGCGGAATCCGGTGTGCCCAGTGTCATTCAAAAATGCCTTCATGTTATCGTAGTATGTGACGATCCTGTCCATTTCGGCGTTGGACAGTCTGTGATGCGGCTTCTTGATCTCGATGATCTGCACCGTGCCTTCCTGACTGGACAGGACGAAGTCCGGCCGTTTGCCCGTCTCCTGAAAATCGGACAACGAAATGGAAAGACCGGTCTCGTTTTCGTAGAATTTCTCGAACTCCCGGCGTAAACTGGAGAAGGTCTGGTTCTCGGTCACCGGCGCCCACTCAGGGTTGATCAGCCATGGAGCATCTGCGATCAGCTGCTGGAGGTCATTCTCGTCGGTGCCATCGGTGCCCTTCAGAATCTGAAGACGGTCAATGACCTTGAGGCGATCCTCCGCGATTCTCCCAAACGAGGACAGCTCTGCCAGTCGCGCGGTGCGCAGAAACGAAGCGAGGACGGAGAGTGGCGTGTCGGCTTGGGCAACCGCTTCCTTCATCATCGAATTGAGCGTGATGTGCGGAGCGAGGGTGATGCTAAGATCGACCAGCTCGTTGACGACGCTCACGTCTTCGACTTCCCCCCTGCTTATTGCACGCCCGAACGATTCGGCAACATCTTTGGCGCGATCACGGATGCCTTGTTGCTCATCGGTGGGATACGCTTTCAGGATACGAGCATGGACTTCGCCGTTTTCGAAAAACAGGTCCAAGGTCGCCTTCCGCATGGGGTCGCGCGACAGTGTGCCGATCCGTTTGACTATTTGCTGGCCCCAAACCTGGAAGGCAGCGGCGAGTTCGTCCGACCAAAGAATGTCTCTTCGATCGGTTTGAATGAGGTCTTCGTCCTCGTCGAGCCAGTCGGCATGGAGCTCACCGACGAGATAGGAGCGAATGTTGTGCTCTCCGGTGAAACCGGCTCGTTGGTTGAAGATGGATGTCTGGGCGGCGATCTTGCCGCGGCAGTAGATTCTGACCCCAGCCATGAGCTCGTCCTTGTAGGGAGCTTTCGAGTAGGCCATCCACCCGGTGACGGGACGAAACGTGCCCTCGTGGCAGAAGCCGGCGGTCAATTCTTTAGCGAGGTCGCCGTCTGGGCGATGTACGGTGCCGTCGTGACGAAATGTTAGCCTTGTGTTCGGCATCGTCTGGATGTCGAAACCGCCCACCGTCACCGGTGACGGGTCGGATTGCGTGTTGTCTACGAGTTGGACCTGCCAATTCTCCGCCTTGATGCCGAAGCGCTGGGCGAGCTGGCGACTGAGAACCGCGATGTCAGGAACCTTCCGGTGGTTAAAATTTCTCAGGATGACTTGCGTTCCTGACACCGGGGAGTACGACTCGTCTTGGTCGCCGACAGTCGGTTTGTAGCGTTCGTCCGGCTCGTCCTTCAGCGCCACGATTCCGTCGTAGTGGAGGATAATGTGGGAAGTGAGATAACCCGTAGGACCGGAGTCGCTACTTCCGTTGGTGTAGGTACCGCCGGCGCTTATCAGCTCGATGGTCTTGCAGATGCCGAATGGGGCCAACTTTCCGACGCCCTTCCGGCCCATGACCTGGCGTTCGAAGCGGGGGGAGAGTTCGCCTCGGGTGGCGTCGTTGCGTCGCTCGGCTCCGACAACGAGGAAGAAGTCCTGGACCTGCCGGGGCGTCATGCCGATTCCGTCGTCGACAACCTGGATGTCGAAACCCTTGTCGGACACGGTGCCCCCGGCCCGGGTCGCCAGAAACTGCCCCATCGGCGCTCGAACCGTCACTTTGGCGGCGTCGGCATCGTAAGCATTCGCGATGAGCTCAGCGATGACGGCGGAGACCTTGTCGTACAGCTTGACGCCCAGCTTGTCGACGGTCAGCCGGGAGATTCTCATCGAGTAGTCAACGGGCATGATCAGGCTCCGGGGACATCTGCCGACAGAACCGCAGCTTGCTCCAGCACAGCCCGGGTCGCCGACTCCTGCTTGTCCGGCGGGTACCCGTGCTTCCGCAGGACCCGCTTCACGAGGCGGCGGAGGTTGGCGCGGATGTTCTCCCGCTGCGTCCAGTCGATGGTCAGGTTACTCCGCACGGTCTCGACCAGTTCACGGGCGATGCCGCGCAGCGTCCCGTCGCCGAGCACCTGCACCGCACTGTCGTTGAGGCCGAGCGCGTCGTAGAACGCCAGCTCGTCGTCCGACAACCCAAGCGCCTCGCCGCGGGCGCTTGCGGCCCGCATCTCGCGAGCCAACCCGATCAGCTCCTCGATCACCTGCGCGGCCTCGACGGCGCGGTTCTGGTAGCGGCGGATGGTCTGCTCCAGCATCTCGGCGAACGAGCGGGCCTGCACGACGTTCTTGCGCCGCCGCGTCGCCAGCTCGCCCTTCAGCAGCTTCCGCAGCAGCTCGACGGCGAGGTTGCGCTGGCGCATGCCCCGCACCTCGGCCAGGAACTCCTCGGACAGGATCGACACGTCCGGCTTCTCCAGTCCGGCGGCGGCGAAGATGTCCAGCACGCCGTCCGGGGCCACGGCCCGCGAGACGATCTGGCGCACGGCGTGGTCCAGCTCCCCGTCGCCCCTCCGTTCGGAGTCGTCGCGCTTGGACAGCGCCGCCCGGACGGCCTGGAAGAACGCCATGTCGTCGCGGATGCGGATCGCTTCGGGATGCGGCACGGCCAGCGCGAAGGCCTGCGACAGCGCCCGCACCGCGCTCAGGCAGCGGTCCTTGCCGTTCTCCTGCGCGAGGATGTGCTCCTGCGCGGCCGGCAGCAGGCCGAGCCGCTCTGCCGGCGAGCCGTCGATCCACGCGGTCCGGTCGAACCCGTGGAACAGGCCGCAGCAGACCTCGTACTTCTCCCGCATCGCCCGGACCGCCTGCTCCTGGTCCAGCGCCGTCTGTCCCGTGCCGCCGCTCTCGGTATACGTCGCCAGCGCCCGCTTCAGCTCATGGGCGAGTCCGAGGTAGTCGGCGACGAGCCCGCCCGGCTTGTCCCGGAACACGCGGTTGACCCGCGCGATGGCCTGCATCAGCCCGTGGCCGCGCATCGGCTTGTCCACGTACATCGTGTGCAGGCTCGGGGCGTCGAAGCCGGTCAGCCACATGTCGCGCACCAGCACCATCCGGAGCGGGTCGCCGGGGTCGCGGAACCGCTTCGCCAGCTCCTCGCGGCGGGCCTTGTTGCGGATGTGCGGTTGCCAGTCCGGGGGATCCGATGCGGAGCCGGTCATGACGACCTTCAGGGCGCCCGACCGGTCGCTGTCGTCATGCCAGTCCGGGCGCAGGCGCACCAACTCGCGGTAGAGGTCGATGCAGATGCGCCGGCTCATGCAGACCACCATCGCCTTGCCGTCCATCGCCTCCAGCCGGCGGTCGAAGTGCTCGACGACATCCTGCGCCACGAGCGCGATGCGCTTCTCGGCGCCGACGATGGCTTCCAGCTGCGCCCACTTCGTCTTCAGCTTCTCGCGGCGGTTGACCTCCTCGCCCTCGGTCGCCTCCTCGAAGCCGGGGTCGATGCGCGGCTTCTCGTGCTCGTCGAGCGCCAGCCTCGCGAGTCGGCTCTCGTAGTAGATCGGCACCGTCGCCCCGTCCTCGACCGCCCGCTGGATGTCGTAGACGCTGATGTGGTCGCCGAACACGGCGCGGGTGTTGGCGTCGGCCAGCTCGATCGGCGTGCCCGTGAACCCGATGAACGAGGCGTTCGGCAGGGCGTCGCGCATGTGGCGGGCGAACCCGTCGACGAAGTCGTACTGGCTCCGGTGCGCCTCGTCGGCGATGACGACGATGTTGCGGCGTTCGGAGAGCAGCGGATGCCGGTCGCCCTTCTCGTCGGGGAAGAACTTCTGGACCGTCGTGAACACGACGCCGCCCGCCTGCACCGCGAGCCTGACCCGCAGATCCGCGCGGCTCTCGGCCTGCACCGGGAGCTGGCGCAGCAGATCGGCGCAGCGGGCGAAGGTGCCGAAGAGCTGGTCGTCGAGGTCGTTGCGGTCGGTCAGCACGACGATGGTGGGGTTCTCCATCACGGGATCACGGACGAGGCGGCCGGCGTAGAACGCCATCGTCAGGCTCTTGCCCGACCCCTGCGTGTGCCAGACGACGCCGATGCGCCGGTCGCCCGGAGCTCCGCCCGTCTGCCGGCCGGAACGGTCGCGTTCGGTCAGCTCGCGTTGCGTGTCCACGTCCTGCTGCAACCGGGCCGCACGCAACGTCTCGGCGACGGCGGTCTCGACGGCGTGGAACTGGTGGTAGCCCGCTATCTTCTTCGTCAGCGCGCCGCTGCCGTCGTCCTCGAACACGGTGAAGTCGCGGACGAGGGCCAGCAGCCGGCCCGGAGCGCAGATCCCCTCGACGAGCACCTGCAACTGCGGCAGCGTCGAGTCGGCCAGCGTCGCGCCGGTGATCGTCCGCCACGGCTTGAACCACTCCCACGGGGCGGTCAGCGTCCCGATGCGCGCCGCCAGGCCGTCCGACACGACGAGCGCCGCGTTGAACGCGAACAGCGTGGGGACCTCCGACTTGTAGGTCCGGAGCTGCTGGAACGCGGAGCGGACCGTCGCGCTCTCGTCGGCCGGGTTCTTCAGCTCGATGACGCCCAGCGGAAGTCCGTTGACGAACAGCACGATGTCGGGCCGGCGCTCGTGCTTGTTCTCGACGACCGTGAACTGGTCGACCGCGAGCCAGTCGTTCGCTTCCGGCACGTCGAAGTCGACCACGCGGACCTGCCCGCCCCGGACGGCCCCGTCGGCCGCGACGTACTCCACCGTGACGCCATCGACGACCATGCGGTGGAGCGCGCGGTTGCGAGCTTCCATCGTCGCCCCTGCGAGACGGACCAGTCTGCGCTGGGCATCATCGACCGCGTCGCCGGGAAGGTCGGGATTGAGCCGTGCGAGCGCCGACCGCAAACGCTCCTCCAGGACGACCTCGCCGTAGTCGTCGCGCTCCGCATTCGGCGTGTCGGGAGCGATGTCGGACCCGCGCGCAACGGACCAGCCGACCCCTTCCAGCCAGGAGAGGGCGATGTCCTCGACGGTGGATTCCGACAGCGTGGCGGCGCTCACGAGGCCCGTTCCTCCAAGGTCACGCCGTCGTCTCGACCGATGCACGCGGTTGTTGTTCGGCCCCTTGGCGCGTCGGCTTGCGGACGCTCATCCTCAGTTCCCCGGAGACCAGCTTCGGCAGCAGTGCATCGCGCAGAGAGACCAACAGGGCCGACTCCCTCGTGTTCGAGACAACGCGATCGTGCAGCGAGCGACTTGCTTTGTCGTACACCCCAAGGACTCTGTTCACCGGCACCACTACGGGAAGAGGACGGAATGCCTTCTTGCTGATCTCGGCAAACGTGGAACCACCTGAGATGTCCTTGATGTGCTCAAGATTCTCGTAGCACCACGACAGCACATACAGGGCCGGCAGCCGCTTCCGGCAGATCATGGCGATGAAGCCCTGGTTTACGGCGGTCGGCACCTCCGCGATGGCTAGGTAGCCGATAGGAGCGCGCGAGGACAGGAGCACCGTCCCAACCGGGAGAAGACCCGAACTGACCTTCTGAACGCCCGCGTCCGTGATTCTCCGATCCGTCCCCAGTAACGCCGGCGACGACAACTTTGAGAGATCCTTGGGCGTGGCCCAGTGGTGCCGACCCCCGTTCCAGTAGGCGGGTTCCTTGGTGCTGGGAGTTGCGCCACCTACGGCATCGACCTCCGCACCGATCTCCGACACCTCCCAACCCTCCGGGATCTCCCCCAGCCCCGAATCCACCAGCCGGTCGGGGAACAGGTCGGCGATGTCCTTCGGCAGCCCCGGGTCGCGGCCTTCCATCTTGGCCCGCACCGGGTCGAAATCGACGAACCAGGACCGGAACAGCGCCCGCGCCATCGCCTCCAGCGTCGCGTTCATCCGACGGTTCAGCTCGATCTTGTCGTCCAGCGTGCCGAGGATGTGAGCGATGGCGCGTTGTTCGGGGAGCGGCGGCACCGCCACATCCAAGTGCGCGAGTGATTCGGCCGGCACGCGTTGGCGTCCTGACGTACCCGTCATCTGGCCTATCGCATAGCCCCGAACCAGATCAGACCGCGCGACGTAGAACGCGTACCGGGAATCGGTAACCTCCGACCGGCCACGTACGACGATGAACTCCGTTGATCCGTGTCCAGTATTCAGGTCGGAGCTGGCGTAGTAGCGTGCGATCTTGCCGTGCTGGAACCTCGAGCCGCTGCCTCGAAACTCCCGGACTTCCATCGAGTGCACAGCGCGACGGCCCGGATCGATCGCGGCCATGTCCACGAACGGAGTTGGGCTACCTCGTTCAATGGGAACCGTAGGGTTGATCAGGAACGCGTCCGTGAACGGCATCGTTGACCACTCTTGCGAGAGTGCCGAATCGCGTGCGTCAGACGACGGCGCCACCGCGCGATCGCTGCACCTTCTCATCGGGCGCGCGAACCACTCGACGCCTTGGTTCCGAATATGCTCTTGGAGCGACCCGTTTCGTATTGAGCCGTACAGCAACAGATCGACCGATTGCGCCATCGGAATCTCGTCCAGCGCTGCGGCGAGCCGAGCTTGGTCCGTAAGCGTCAGCCGGTCACCGAACAGGGCGATGTCCACGTCCGAGGACATCGTGTTGGTTCCGGTCGCGCGCGACCCGAACAACACCGCCCGTTCCACGCGGTCGTTTGCCGCGATCGTGGCGATGATCGCTTCACGATGCACATCCTTGAGGCCGTCCGTCATGGCGTCCGCTTGGCGTCCAGAGCCCGGTGGAGTCGCACCAGGACCGGGTAGTAGTGTTCCTTGATCAGAGTCTCGGCTTCCCGCGCCACGTCGCTCCAGTACGTGTGGCTCAACAGGTTGCGCTTGTCTAGCGCGTCGAGCAGGGTCTCGCAATCGTCCTCGTCGATGTAGTCGACCTCGAAGCTCTTGCGGATTGCCGCGCGCGGCACCTTCACTTCGTGCCCTTCGTAGAAGAGCAGGTCCTTGAGGACGTTCCACGACAGCTCGAAACAGAACTCGAACGTCTTGATCAGGCCGGCGCGTTCGAGATCGTCGTACCGCTCCCGCTCGCAGGCGCTCGTCAGTTGCGCGAGAGCTGTCCCGAAGTTGTCGAGCCGCTGCTGCCAGCGCCGCTCGTCGGCGTTGCTCACGACCCCTCGTCTCCGAAACCCAACGCCTTCAGGTTCTCAGTGATGGCGGCGTCGAGCCGCGCCCCCTCGGCCTGCTGCGCTCGTAGCTCCGAGACCAGCCGCTGCATCTTCGTATCGAACGGCTCGCCATCGTCGGGCTGCGGCTCCGCACCCACATAGCGGCCCGGCGCCAGCACGTGGCCGTGCCGGCGCACCTCCTCGAGCGGGGCGCTCTTGCAGAAGCCCGGTAGGTCTTCATAGGCGTCCGCGCCGTCTCGCCAAGCGTGGTAGGCGCCGGCGATGCGGGCGATGTCCTCGTCGGTCAGCTCGCGATGGGTGCGGTCCACCATCCGGCCCAGCTTGCGGGCATCGATGAAGAGGATCTCGCCGAGCCGCGGGCGGCGGCGGGCCAGGAACCAGAGGCAGGCCGGAATCTGCGTCGAGTAGAAGAGCTGCCCGGGCAAGGCCACCATGCAGTCCACCAGATCGGCCTCGATCAGGTTCTTCCGGATCTGTCCCTCGCCCGACTGGCTCGACGACATCGACCCGTTCGCCAACACGATGCCGGCCGTCCCGCCGGGTGCCAGATGATGCGCCATGTGCTGCACCCAGGCGAAGTTGGCGTTGCCCTTCGGCGGCACGCCGTAGCGCCAGCGCTTGTCGTCCGCCAGCCGTTCGCCGCCCCAGTCCGAGACGTTGAACGGCGGGTTGGCGAGGATGAAGTCGGCCTTCAGGTCCGGGTGCCGGTCGTTGTGGAAGCTGTCGCCGTGGGCGATCTGGCCCTCGATGCCCCGGATGGCGAGGTTCATCTTCGCGAGCCGCCACGTCGTGTAGTTCGACTCCTGGCCGTAGATGCTGATGTCCGCCTTGGCCCTGCCGCCGTTCCCGTTGCCGCTGGCGTGGGCGCGGATGAACGCGACCGACTGCACGAACATGCCCGACGAGCCGCAGCAGGGGTCGTAGACCCGGCCGCGGTACGGCTCGAGCATCTCGACCAGCACCCTGACGACGCAGCGCGGCGTGTAGAACTCGCCGCCCTTCTTGCCCTCGGCGCTCGCGAATTGCGAGAGGAAGTACTCGTAGACGCGGCCCAACACGTCGCGGGAGCGGGCGTCCGCGTCGCCGACCTGAATGTTGCTGACGAGGTCGATCAACTGGCCGAGCCGGCGCTTGTCGAGCGCGGGTCGGGCATAGTCGCGCGGCAGGACATCCTTGAGGGCGGGGTTGTCGTGCTCGATGGCTGCCATCGCCCGGTCGACGGTCAGGCCGACGGTCGGCTGCCGCGCCTGCGCCCGAAGCTGCGCCCAGCGGGCCTCCGGCGGCACCCAGAAGATGTTCTCGGCGACGTACTCGTCCCGGTCCTCCGCGGCGTCCTCGCCCCACTCGGTGAGCACGGCGTCGCGGCGCTCCTCGAAGGCGTCGGAGATGTACTTCAGGAAGATCAGGCCGAGGACGACATGCTTGTACTCGGCGGCGTCCATCGAGCCTCGCAGGGCGTCGGCCATCGCCCACAGCTCGGCCTCGTGGCCAGTCGTGGCTCCGCTGTTCGCCGGCGCCGCCTGCTCTCGGCGCTTCCTCGGTGTTCCCCGCGCCATGCGCTGCTTCTCCCGGTCTCGTGACACGGCTGACGGAACGCCCGTCCGCAAGCCGATCCACCCTAATGATAGCGGCTTGCGGTTGATTCTCTACAACTGGTGTGCGGCTCCACTGCGCCGGTCTGGCGGATCCGGCGACGGTCCAATTTGCGCGTCGGCGTGTGATTGCATCCGGGCTGCCGGATCACCACCGAAGTCACACTCTTGACACCCGGTCGCCGGGTCGGATCCGGCCGGCCTGGCAGCCTCAATCGAGCGTTCGGCCTCAGCGAACGGCTGCATGTTGCGCCGGCCGTGATGCCCGGAGCGACCCCACGAAAACCTGCGGTTTTCTGGCCCAATGGGTGTTCCTCCGTCACATCCATCGGCCGGGGTCGCTCCCGGCTGATTCTTCCTTCCAGGAAGGGTTGCGCGCCCTCGCTGGGGCGTGTCGCGGGGTTGCGCGTCGCCCCATTCGGCGCTCCGGCCGGGCGAGCGAGCGGGCGCCGCTCATCGGCTGAATCCCGCGTCCCGCTGCGGCGCAACTGGCCGGCCGGGGGCCTGCTCGGCCCGCTCGCCGCCGTTGCCGGCCCGGACCGCCATCGCCTCGCGCTCAGGCGCCGGCGCGGTCGCGTCCTCGCGGCTGGCCGGCTCCGGCGATGGCTGCTCCTTGTCCGCGGTCCGCTCCCGCTCGCGGGCCATCAACCAGTCGGAGATCCGCTGCGCATCGACGGCAGCGGACCGGATCTCCCGCGGGTCGTTCTCGAGCGCCTTGACCCACGACCCCACGTACGCCGTCCCGTGCCGCGGCTCGTGCCCGACGCCGAGCTTCTCGCCGGTCATCATGGCGGCGATCTCCGCCCGCAGCTCTTCCTTCGCGTAGGTCTCCGAGCCGAACCCGCCGTGGCCGACCAGCGTCGGCCGGTTCAGCCGGCTGGGGTGCCCGGTGGCATGCCCCAGCTCGTGCAGCGCCGTGTGCGTGTAGGCTTCCTGCGACGCGAACTGGCTGCGCTCCGGGAGCACCACACGGTCCTCCGACAGCCGGTAGTATGCCCGGTCCCCGGCCATGTGGTCGATCCGGACGCCGCTGGCGCGCATCAGCGCCTCGGCCCGCTCGTGCCCTTCCCACTCGGGAGCTGCGGTCTGCAGCGGCCGCAGGTCGAGCCCCTCGGTCTGCTCGACGTTGAAGACGTAGTGGAGCTTGACGAGCGGCCGGTCGCGCCGGACCGATTCGATCTTCGGATGGCCCGCGTCGTCGAGCACGGGTTTGCCCCGCTCGTCGCGCACCGTCGTCCGGCGGTTGAAGTCGACGTAGAGGATGGGCGTGCCCTTCTCGCCCTTGCGGACGTGCCCGCCGGCTTCCTGGATCTGGCGGTAGCCGCCCCAGCGCGGGTCGGCGTAGCCGCGGTCGAGCGCGTTCATGGCGAGGTAGACGGCGTTGCCGCCGCGGTAGTCGCGCCCGCTGCCGAAGTTGTGGGGCAGGATGCGCTCGCCGGCCTTCCAGGGTTTCTGCCACGGCGCGGTCCCCGCCTCCAGGGCCTTGATGATGCGGGCCGCGAACTGCTCGTGGTACTCCTCAGTCTTCTCGTGCCGCGTCGCCATCACAACCCCTCGATCCCGCCTTCGTCGTCTTCGAGGTCGACATCCCACGCCGCCAGCGCCTCGACCGACGGGGCCTCGATCGGCCGGCCGGTCCGCAGCAGCTCCGCTACCGCCTCGTCGAACTGCTCGCGGGTCTCGACGCAGATCGGCTCGCCAGCCGCGTCGTCGCCGCGTTCACTCCTGAGCCACTTGCAGAACTCGTGGGGGATTCGGCTCGATGGGCTGATGGCGGTCCTTCCTGCTTGGAGTCCCATCGCCCTTGGGTTTGTCGCCTCCGATCTCGTTCTACAGCACGTGTGGGCAAGCGGAGAGGGCTGAGACAGCCGGCTTCGACGGTGTTCTCGACGGGCGTTGAGGGACACGGGTAGATGCGCTGATGGCGGTCCGGCCATGGCGATGGGATGCGGCCGGTCCGCCGACACGTCGGTTATGTCACAAGGCGCAGGAGCTGGTCGGCAGTGAGGGCGAGGATGCCGAACATGCAATGGCACATCACCTTCGAGGCGCCACGGACGCGTACATGGCGGCCACCGAACTCGTCCTTCAGTCGGCCATTGACGCGCTCACCCGCGGTGCGTTCGTTGTACCGGACCTGCTCAGGAAGCTGGAAGCCGATGCACCGCAGGCGCCGGGCTTCAGCTTTCAGCTCCTCGGCCAGCGCCTTGTCGCCGCGGGGGTTGATGTCAATCAACGGGACGTGGCCGAGTGAGCGGCTGTGTTCGTGGACCGCTTCGGCATCGTAGGCCGAATCCATCAGGTCATGGCAGTTGGTCGTCCGTTCGGCCGACATCGTCGCCAGGGGAATGGCGGCCTGGCTGTCATGCGTCGAGGCCGAGGTCAACAGGCAACTGATGGGGACCTGGCCGTCGGCCACGTCGATGTGCAGCTTGTAGCCGACCCAGGTGTCGCGGTATCCCTTGCTGTTCTTCTTCGTGCCGACATCGCAGTCGGTCGGCAGGTCGTCAAGCATCTCGGGCAGGGTCATGGTGGACTGCCGTTCGAGCCGTGTGCGCCGCTTCGGCCGTTCTTCGCCCTTCTTCGGCCGTCCCCGCTTGCGCTTGGGAGGCGTCGGCGCCTTCTCCTTGACGGCAGGCTTCTCGCGGACCTCGATGGCCGTCGAGTCGCGGGAGAGATGGCCCACCAACTGGTCGCCGTGGGTCTTGCGGACCAACGCCTCGTGCACCCGTTGGGGCAACTGCGAGCGGGCGAATTCGGCGAAGGCGCGCGAGAAGACCGACTCGCTCGGCACCTGGCTCCGCCGCTCCCAGCCGCATAGACGCCGGAGCGCCACGTCGGTGTCCAAGCGGTCCAGCAGCATCCGCGTGGTCGGCATGTCGTAGACCGCCTTGGCCACGAATGCCCGCGCCAGCGCAGTGCGGTCGCTCGGCGGACGCCCCGGCGCCCCAAACTGCGGGGGAATCCACTGCTCGATGCGGAGGACCTCCAAGGTCTGCACCAACTGCTGCTGCTTGGCGGTCAGTGGTCCCAGCTCCTGCTCCAGATCGGGAAACAGCGCATTCTGAATCGACTGCCAGTAGGGGGCGAAGGAATCTCGCATACGGGGCATGCTGCAGTTGACCTCCCGCGAATACCAAAGCGGTGAGCGACACGCTCAACGCCGAGTTGCTGCCATGTTACCCTCTCGTCGAACGCAACTGCCCACCGGCATCCTGCCTGCGCTTGTCCAGACCGAAAATCGCCTCTCCGCAGGGTTTTGCAAGAAGCTCACTAAATAGTGTCCGCCAGAAAACCGCAAGTGGTTGATTTACGGGACGTTATCCCGGTTTCAAGTGGCGAAGATCGTCCGGATGTCGTATTCTTGCGGGTGAAAGCCTCGATTTCGGCTCCCTGCGGGGAATCTTCGCGACATTGCGATCATGAGAGAAGTACACAGGCGGCAGTTCCAGCTCGGCCAGGTGCCGATCGAGAAAATCCGTATCGACCCCAAGTCGCGGGACGACATTCCGGCGGTCTTGAAAGGGCTTCAGCACGTCTGGGGCGACGAGGCGTTGCGCGCGCGGCTGTCGGCGCTGCTGGACGAGCATATTCTGCCGGAGACCGACCGCACGGTCGGACGTCCGGGAATGGATCTGTGGCGGATCCTGGTGTTGGGGGTCCTGAAGCAGGGGCTGGGTTGCGACTTCGACCGTCTTCACGACCTGACGAACCATCACGAGACGATACGCGCGTTCCTGGGACACGGCGATTTCGGTGACAAGACGCATTACGAGTACCAGACGCTGGTCGACAACGTGTCGTTGTTGACGCCCGAGTTGTTGTCGGCGGTGGGGCGTCTGGCAGCCCGTGGCAGAAGTGTGTCTCGCTGAGTCGCCTGTTCAAGTGGCTTGGCGATGAGCGATTGGGCCGTTGAGCGCGGTCGGCACCCACTGGAGGCCCCAGAAGGGCCTCAGACGCCCCCAGAGGCCGATCTGACACTCGATCCAGCGGAAAATGGCCGAAAGAGCCCGCCCCTGCAGGCTCCGGGGCGTGCCGGTGCCCGTCCGGCGGCGCAGGAGCAGCGCCAGGTTGCAAGCCGCCGCCTGGATGAGCACGCGCTTGCGAACCTCCTCATGACCGCGCACCCACACCCGCCGCATGCCCCCGGTCTCATACTGATGAGCGAACGGACGCTCCACCAGCTCCCCACGCCGCCGTTGCAGACGACGACCCCGAGCCCCACGAGTACGCCGGCGGTTCCCATACAACGCCTTCTGCGCAGCCCGTTTCTCCGGCGGCGTCTCGCCCGTCCGCTTGTCCTGCCAGCGGCGCGGGCCGCGCTCCGGCTCCGAGATGTAGCTGCGGACCTCCAATTCGTCCAGCGCAACCAGCGTCGCGTCGCTGTGATACCCCTTGTCCGCCACCACCTCCTCGACCTCACGTCCGTCCGGCTGCACCGCCTCCACCTGCTCCGACGCCTTCGTCAGCGTCTCCGGCAGCGTCGCCGTATCGCCCTCCGATGCGTCCTGCACCGTCACCGCTACGACGGCACCCGTGTCCATGTCGACCCCGTGCTCCACCTTGTGCGCCAAGTGCGTCCGACCGTCCTTCATCTTCGTGATCTTTGCGTCCGGGTCCTGCGGGGACTGCCAGTCCTTGTTCGACGCCGTCTTGTCCTTCCGCGACCGGTCGAACCGCGCCAATTCCGCCCGCGTCGGCGTCGCTATCCCAGACGCCTCCGCCAACCCCTGCAGAAACGCGTCGTACGATTCTCCCGTGTCCCGACGCTCGATGCTGCGCATCGCCGCGTTCGCTTCCAACGTCGTCGCGTCAATGCCGATCGTCTTCCCCCGAACCAGGTCCGCCTCCGCCGCGCGCTCCAGCACCCACGTGAACACCGCCTCGTGCGTCTCGTCGTCGATCCGCCGGCGCGTCCGCGACAGCGTCGAGTGGTCCGGCGCCGCCTCCGTCAGGTCCAGGCCCAGAAACGACCGTAGACTCAGCGAATCGGCCACCCGCCACGCAATTCCCCGCTCCGACGACACGCCCTCGAAGAACCCGATGAACAGCAACCGGAAGTACCGCCCCGGCTGCAGACTCGGACGGCCCAGTCGTTCCGCGTAGAAGCTCGAGCACAACCTCTCCACGAAGGCGTCAAACCCGGACTCCTCCAGAATCCGGTTCAGCCGCTCGAAGAACGGATGTCCATCGCTCGTCGGAAGGTCCTCGCTGTGCACCCACATCGGCGGCGCCTGCCGCGCCGCCGGTCGCTTGCCCATCGCCATGCAGGCAGTGTAGGACACGCGGCGGGATCCGTCGAGTCCGCGCCCGACTTTTGCCACAGGCTGCTGGTGGTGGAGAGCGGCCACAAGGTGGCAAAAAAAGCCTGGCGAGCCATTGCGCGGTCGGTGTGATTCGTTCGTGGTGGAGACGGACGTGCATTACCCGACGGACGTCAGCCTGTTGTGGGACGCGATGCGGTGCCTGTTGCGGGAGACGGGGCGTGCGGGGGTGAAACACGCGGTCGGCCGGCGGCGTCAGTGGCAGCATTCGTCGCGGGAGGTCAGGAAGCTGTTCAACCGGGTGCGCTCGACGCGGCGGGCGCAGCAGCATCCGGAGCGGGTGGAGGCGTATCTGGCGCGCTGCCGCGCCCTGGTCGAGCGGGCGGTGGACACGCTCGACACGTTGCGGGGCCAGGGCGTGGGGGAAACCACCTGCCAGTCCATCGCAGGCTTTGTCGTGCATGCCCGGCGTCAGATCGAGCACGTGGAGCGCCGTCTGCTGCGGGGCGAGACGGTTCCTCACGAGGAGAAGGTCTTTTCGATCTTCGCGGAGCACACGCGCTGGATTTCCAAGGGCAAGGCGGGCACGCCGGTCGAACTCGGGGTGCCTGTCGCCCTTGTCGAGGACCAGTATCAGTTCATCCTGCACCACAAGATTCTGTGGGAGGGCGAGGACGTGGACGCGGCGGTGCCGCTGGTGGAGGAAACGCAGGCACAGCATCCGGAACTGCGGGCGTGCAGCTTCGACCGGGGCTTTCACAGCCCCGCCAACCGACTCCGGTTGGACGCGCTGCTCGACCTCAACGCGCTGCCGGGCAAGGGGTATCGTTCGAAAGCCAACCGGGAGCGGGAAGCAGAGGCGTCCTTTGTGGCGGCTCGGCGTGCGCATCCGGCAATCGAGTCGGCCATCAACGGGTTGGAGCATCGGGGCCTCGACCGTGTCCGCAGCCATGGCCCGGACGGCTTCGCGCGCACCGTCGCGCTGTCGGTGCTGGCCGCCAACCTGCATCGCATCGGGTCGATTCTGCAAAAGCGCGAGCGCAAACGACGACGACGCGCCGCCTGAGCGGCCGGTTCCCGACAATCCTGCTGTGAACCGACCCGTCGAAAGACGGGAAGGCCTCCCCGCCCCCAAACACCAGACCTCCGGCTGATTTCTTGCCGATCGCGCGCGGGGTGGTCAGGAAACCACCATCGCGGCCCGACTCATAGTGAAATCACACCTTGAGTGCGGACGGAGCGCTCGCAAATCTCCACTCGTGAGAGGGGGTTTTCTGGCTGACACTAAATAGCTTATGTCGTGTTCTGTCGTCACGCTACCGGACTGGGAGGTCTTGTACCATAGCGCCAGAAGGCGGAACCCGACCATCCCTGCGCTCCGCGAAGCCCGGTCGCCCCGCCAACCTTATCCGGCCACGATGGAGGACCTCGCCGGCCACGATCGGGAAGCATCGGAACCGGAGCCGGTCCGTCCGCCAGCGAGCTGTTCCTGCCGGCCACCGGCCGCCACGCCGCTCCGGAACGACACCGACAGATCCGCCCGCACAGACACCCGATAAAACGGTCCCCGCAGGATGGAACCCCGGACACCGCCGGCAACCGGCAGGAACCGGCACCTGGACATCGCGGAACTGCTGATCGCCGGCTGGGCCGTCGCTGGCGAGGGCGACCGGATCCCCGCGACCCCCGGCGTGCTCGACCGGGCGCTACACACCGTGGCGCGCCGCGGTGGCCTTCCGCCGTGGTGGCGTGAAACGCTCCACTTTATCGACGCCCAGACCGGGCTGCGGTGCGCGAAGCTGCCCTCCATACTGCTCTGGGCGAACCGGGCGCAGATCGCCTGCCAGCCCGACCCCGAGTTCCTGCAGGTTCTCATCAGCCGACGCGCCGCGCGGAAGATACTGTCGGACCTCGGCGTCTCGGAAGAAGAAGGCGCACGATACGGCGCGCAACTGCGCCGGGCCGCCTGCGAGGAAAAGGAGTCCGCGCGAAACCACCCGGCAAGCTGACAACGGCCAGTCGGGACCACCTGAATCCGCGTGGCTCATCGCGCCGACGGCGGCGGGGCGCATCCGCCGGGCGCAGTGCTCTTCATGGGGATCGTGACCGCAGGCGCGAGCTGGATCAGGACGGTCGCCGGTACGCTGTCGGCAGCGGCCGCCGGGCAGGAGACGCCGCGCGGGCGTGAAGTGGGAGAACGGACATGAAGCGCGGCAGGGGCCGCTGTGGTCCGAACCGGTCAGCACAAGCCGACGAAACGCGGAGACATCGTAAGCCGCCCGTACTCGGGGCCTTCCAGGCCTCGGGCAGGTGCAAGTGTCATTGAAGCGTCAAGGGGGATCGGCCCCATCCGAAGACTGCGGCTGCAGGGGACGACCCCCGGCGGAGGTGGTCTTCGCACCGACCGCTCGGTGAGACCGGGCAGGAGAGCGCCGGCCCGGCATAACGACACCAGGAGGAAATCCACCATGAAAGACGGAATCATGATCACCGCCGGCGTCGCCGCCGCGCTGATCGGCGCGCTCGCCCTCGCCTTCACCGGCGGCAGCCTCTCGATCTACCGCTACTGGGCGCCGGAGTTCCGGGAAGCCCAGCGCGAAGTCTTCGAGCAGTCGCCGTCGTACGTACAGGGCAAGATCTCCCACCTCGCACGGCTGCGCACCGCGTACGAAGCCAGCGAGGGCAATCAGCGCACGGCGATGCGGGAACAGATCCTCGTCGAGGCAGCGACACTCGACCCCATACACCTGCCCGCGAACCTGCGCAGCTTCATCAACAACCTCGCCGCCGCCCGGTAACGTCCGCGAACCCGCTGCCGCAAGGAGAACGACCCATGAAGAGAACAATCACCGCACTGGCCCTGCTGCCGGCGGTCGCCGCGTCGATGGGCCAGTCCAACTGCAGGGGGAACCCCCAATCCTCGGCCAACCGCGATCAGGCCGCCCAGACGGCCGAGCTGCTCTCGGAATCGAACCGGCAGGTCGGGATGCCCGGAGTCGTCAACTTCACCGAGAAGCGGCTCCTCCGCCAGCTCTACGAGCTGCGCGACCAGCAGGACCTGCCGACCTTCACGTACACGGTCGACTTCCAGGGCCGGCTGTGGCACGTGTGCGACAGCATCGGCTACGGAATGCCGTTCAGCGCACAGTACTCGAACCCGCTGGTGCCGTTCCGAACCGGTACAGGAGTGACCGGAATCCCGCAACCGGAACCGAACGGCCTCTGGCCGCCGACCGCGACATCGGCGACATGGGTGATCTGCGCCTCGCCGGACGGACAGTTCGAGCCTGTGTACGTTGAACCTGCCATCACCGTCAGCCCCTACCGGCTGAACGCGCACGGCTCGTGGGCGGCCGCCCCCGAGTGAACCGGAACGGCCGGCCGGCTCCGGACGCGCGGCCAGCCGGCGCTGCACACGGACCAAGCGGCAGGAGCCCACGGGACGGGCCGGGTACAACCCGGACGCGCGGAAGCGCTCCGAGGAACGAGGAGACCATGGAGAACGCAAACCCCGGGAGTCCGGCTACCGGCCTCTCGGAAACAGGCCGATCGCTCGACTTCGCCGACCGGGTCACGAGGATCATCTTCGGGATGCTGAACGACCCGGAGAACGCCGGCCGCAAGGACACGGTCCTGCGGGACCGACTGAGCGAGGCCATCCTGACGGCGGCCGGCGAGACAGGTCTGGAGACCGCGCCCGCGCGCATCACCTTGCGGGAGACCTCGGGAAACGACCCCGGCAGGCTCGCCGACGCCGGCGCGCTCGGCGGCCGCCCCGACGCGGACCGAGAGGAGGCCGAGCGGTGCGCCGGGACGCTCCGCCGGCAGCTACACGTGCGGCCCGCCGACTCCGAACCGTTCACCTGGATCGCGACCGCCGGGGACGGACGCGGGTGGGCCGCGGCAGTGGTGCAGGGAATCGACGGCGAGCAGCTCCACCGGGCACTCTGCCGGCTGCTGCCCCTGCCCCCGGGGAGAGAGGGAGACAACCGCCTGACCGCCGAAGAGGAGCTCGACTGCGCTATCGCCGACGGGTTCGACCGGGCGCTCGACATCGCCTGCGCCCGCCGCACCGCCCGGGCCGTCGGCCCCGAGGAGAACCCCCGGGCGGCCCGCACGGCCGTCCAGGAGGTATGCGACGCCCGCCGGGCCTACCGCGAGTGGATGTAGGCCAGCAGGCCGGCGACCGCTTCCCGAGACCCGTCGCGTCAGCGCGCAGCCCAGTCCGAGAGCCACGGCTCAGCCGGACCGCTAACGCTCACCGTGAACGCGCGGGGCCCGGCCCAGTCGACGTCGACCACCACATCGTGCGCGCAGGCCTCCTCGGAGACGACGGCGCCAACGAAGCGGGCGAGAAGCGCCGCCGCAAGCGTGTCCAGCACGGCATCGGTCTCCAAGCGCAGCTCGCCGACGAAGCGGTCCGCAACGATGTCGAACCAGCCGGCGCCGCCGCGGACTCCTTCCAACCGTTCGACGAGCCAGTCGCCGGCGGAACCGCCGCCGTCCGCAACGGGCGGACCCGAAGAAGACGGCTCCGGGAAGACGAACGCCACCGAGAGCGGCTTGCCCCGCCGGACCGGGCTCCAGGAAGCGACAAGCCTGTCGACCGGATCCCCGCGGGTCCGCGGCGGAGGCTCCCGGACCGCTTCGACCAGGGTCGAGGGACCGGCGACAGCGACCCGGGGAGCCGCAACGAGAAGCTGCGACCCGCCGGCGAGGAGAAGCCTCGCGCCGACGGACCAGCCGACTCCCTCCGCGGCGTCGAGCACATCGAGCTCGCGCCCATCCGGCAGACCCGCGATGACAACGCTGTCGACATCGCTGAAACGTACAGGCGCAGACGAATCGGCGGACTCGGGACGAAAGCGGTCATCGAACCAAGTTTCAGCCAGGTCACGCAAGCCCGGCCGGAGGCGCAGGGAGCCGAGGTCGAGCACATCGAAGCGGGTCGAACCGGCGGGAAGATACTCGAAGGAAGGCTCCGGAGAGTGCCCCGGCGGAGAGACCGACCCGGGAGCGTACGGGTCCGGACAGCCGGAGACCGAGACCGCGAGCAGAAGAACAACCGCCCGGCGCACAAGAAGCATCGTACAACACCGGCCGCGATCCCCGGAGCCGCTGGGCGGACCGCCGCACCAGGGTCGACGCCGGCTCCGCAGCCGCCGGCCGCGCGAGACCGGCAGCACCGACGAGACCGCCCGGGCAGTTGCGGCCATCGGCCCGCACCGGAGGCCACATGAAGAAACCGACGCACGATACGGGGTTCTACCGCGTGACCCTGACCACGGGGCGCGGCAAGCCCGTCACGACCCTGTTCCTCCAGGCCGTCGACGCCGAAGCCGCAATCGCCGCCGCCTGCCGGCGGTGGAAAGGCAAGGCCGGAACCGCGATCACGGCCATCCGCCAGTACGGACCCGGCGACGGAGCCGGCCGGCGGCTGCCCGGCGGCCACGTGCCGGAAACGCCATAACGTCCGCGCAATCCCGGTCCCTCGACGGAAAGCAGTGCGGTCGACAGCGACGCCCGACGAGCACCGACCCGGGACGGCCGCCGGACCCGGCACGCCCGTCAACACCCGAAAGGACTCCGCCCATGACCGCCAGGGCAAGAGCCGAGCGCCCCGGAGCGCATGCCGCCGTCACCCTCGACGCCGTCATCAACGCCATCGAGGAGCGCGATCATCCCGGTCTGTGCGTCGCCTGCGGCGCAGAGACCGACGGCGTCGAACTGGACGCCGCCGAATACCCTGAAGTCCAGTCCAGAAAAAGTTATGGGACACACCACTAGACGGCACGAACCTGAGCGACGACCCGCCGCTGGCCGTCGTGTGCGACGGCCTGGGCGGACACGCGGACGGCGAAGTCGCGTCCGAGACCGCGGCCGCCGCATTCGTCAGCGACTGGCGAAAGAACGCCGGCAGCGCCGGCAGCCGCGGCCGGCTGCGGCACGCACTGGACGCCGCGAACGACGCCGTCCGCGACCGGGTCAGCCGCGATCGTGGACTGACGGAGATGGGAACGACACTCGTCGCCGCGGCAGCGACCAGGAACGGAATCGAGTGAATCAGCGTCGGCGACTCGCCGCTGTACGGCCGGAGGGCCGCGAGTCGAGCGCTGGAAGCGCTCAACGAGCGCCACAACACGCCCGGCATGCCGAACAGCCTGAGCTCGGTCGTGATGGGAGACGAGATCAAGCGGATCGGCGCGTCAACAGCGGCCGAGGCGGTGTTCGACAGCGATGCGGTGATCCTGGCCAGCGACGGCGTCGACAGCCTGTCGGACGAACAAATCGCCGAAGAGGCGGCGCCCGAACGAGACGAGGCGGAGCCGTCCAGAAGCCTCGCAGAACGGCTGGTCCGACGAACGCTCCAGCAGAAGACGCCACAGCAGGACAACACCGCCGCCGCGTGCCTGCGCATAGACCGCAGCCTCGCGTCGACCAGCGCACTGCGCGGCACCATCGCCGGGTGGCGGACCGCTCAGCCACCCACGTGACCGTCGACGGCGACCTGCTCGATTGGCGGGCGTCGCTGGAGGTGATCAACCATTCGCCGACGGGAATCGAATGGGGATACGGCGGCCGCGGACCCGCACAGCTCGGGCTGGCGATCTTGCTGACGATGAGCGACGAGAAGACCGCCGTGCACCTGCACCAGCGGTTCAAGGAAGAGTTCCTTGTCGACCTGAAGGAAGAGAGAGCCGGAAGTACAATGGAAGCGGTTCCGACGAGGAAGCGATGACACACCGCGAAGCAAACCGGCCAACGAACGACCCATTCTTCACGCCGACATGGCGGAACTTCCGCAGGCACCTGATCTGGGCCGGCGAGATCGCAGCCGCGGGCGGAATGACCGGGCTGGTGCAGAACAGCGGCGCCTTCGACTGGTACGTCTTTGCGTGCATCGGCGCAGGCGTGAGCCTCCTGAGCGCAACGGCGTGCTTCGGGCCAGCCGGCCTGCGGAACCGCCTGAACGACACGTTCAAGTAAGGGAGCTCGCCTCCGACGGCACTGCGAAAGCGCGGGTCGCAACGCACGCCGCGTGCCCGGCACCGGAACGCACCGGTTCTTCGCAGAGAGTGCGGAACAGCGTGAAGGACTACCGCGCGAGTAGCGCACGGAGCCACGACCGCCAACCCCGGGTCGCAGCGGCCCGGAGCGGGAAGCAGTCACGGCAACCGTGATCGCCGGCGCACAGGCCGGCCGGACGAGTAGACTATCCGCAAATGGACGACAACTGCACGCATGCACGCTGGGAAGGCATCGTGCTGGAGGTCGAGAACGATGTATTCCGCGCACGTCTGATCGACCGCGATCGACAGACGCCGGACCACGAGGCGGAAATCCGGTTGTCGGAAAGTATCCGAACAATCCGAACAGGACAGGAACCTGGTCGAGCGCGGTGCGATCTTCCACTGGAACATCGAGCACGATGCCGAGAAGCGAGACAAGGCGGCACAAGGTGCACAAATACGATTCCGACCGATGACATATTGGACAAGAGACGAGCTCGACACCGCTTCCGCGGAAGCCGAACACACCGGGAGAATCTGGACTGGGAAAGCGAGACCGCGGACGCCGGGAAGGCACAACGACCAGGAGAGCCCGACCACGGGCAAGAACAACAAGTCGAACAGGAACGCCGACCGTTCCGCGAGCGTAACGCAGGACTGCGTTGAAGCGTCGGAGCAACGCAGACCGACGCGAGAGCACGCGCAACCACCCGATCCCGAGACGCGAATACCAACGCAGACGCCGATCTCCCCGCCCCGAAGCACGAACGCGCCGGAATGAAACCGGCCTGCCCGGGATCAACGCGTCACCGACGCGCCAGAAGCAGGACCCGCGCAACCGACCCGACCGACAGCAGATTCCCCCACGCCGGCACCGCCTGATGCGCGCCCAACGGATGAACCGCAGGCAGACGGAAGCGCCCAAACAGGCCCGCAATGGAGGCGGCGAAGGAAGGTTGAGCGGGCGTGAAAAGCAGAGTACGATGTTGCGCGGAACCGGCCGGAACAACGGTTGAGAAACAGCAGGTCGCGGAACGGACACCGAACAATGGCCGAAGAACATCCCGACATCCCGTACGACTCCGACGATCCGGCATGGTGGGGCATACGGGCCGACGGCAGCCCGGATCCGGAAACACTGGCGACGATCCTCGCCACGATAGTCGAGGAAGCGAACCCGGAAGAAGTGCTCCTGTTCGGATCCGGAGCACGGGGCGACATGAAGGCCAACAGGCGACCTCGACTTCCTGATCATCACCGAGGAACCAGATACGCTGGACATCCGCGGCCGAATACGCATGGAAGCGACGCGCCGGCGCCCAGCGATGGACCTGCTGGTCATGTCGAGAGAGGAAGCCGAGCTCAGAACGAGGCCAACCTGGCCGGCCGAACAGGCCGCAATGACAAGCGGGAAAAGGATCTACCCATGAACGCAAGGGAGCACGAAATCGAAAGATCGAGAACCTGATGGAAATGGCCGACAACCTGATATTCGTAATCGAGAAGTTTACGAAGGAGGATCCCTGACCGCCGATCATCTGCCCTCTCCCGATCGCGTGACGCAACAGCATGGACAAGCTGGAAGCCGGGCGCGGCACTGAAGACCTGACAGAGAGGGAGCACAGGAACCACGGTGTCATCCACGCCACGCAAGGATAAGCCGCCAGAGGGAGTTTGAGATGAAGTGCAGGCAACTGCCGTACAGGGACTACAACTCACCCGGCATGCTCGACCCATGGCGCGCCGAGCGGGACGAGGAAGGACCGCTCGAAGACATCGAGATCGACGACGACGCACCGCCGGCAATCCTCGAGTACGCAGCGCGGCACGCCTACCGCCCCGCGTTCCCCAAACTGCTGCCGGCGGCGAGGTTCGCCGACACGCGAGCGACCCCCGAGCAATGCGCGATGGTGAACGCACCGACAGAACCTACAGACACCGGACCGAAGAGCAGAACCATCCGGATGCGGCTGGCCTGCAGCTGCGCCGGCTGGAAGGAGCCGCCGACGAGCGAGGAGTTCTACACGGCCCTGCACGCCGAGACGCCGAACGAACGCCAGCAGGCAATCCTGGAGGCCTGGAGCAGCGAGGCCGAGGACATCGAGGTGCTCGACGGGTGGACCGAACACGCCTACACGTTTCGGCAACTCGCTGCCGCACTGGAACGGGCCGGCATCGAACGCTGCGCGATCGCCGAAGCACTGAACCGCCTGAGCATGTAACGAAGACGATGGAACACCTGACACTGCCGACCCCGGCCCGCGAGTTCTGGCTCGAGACGCGCGCCGCCGTGGGAAGAGCACTCAAGCAGCTACAGCCGGAAATCGAATACCGGATCGGGGGAGGCACCGTCCTCGCCGCCAGATGGAAGCACCGCAACAGCTTCGACATCGACATCCAGGTCGCCAAGAACACGACGCTCGAGAAACTCGAAGGGAACGCCTACACGTGGCTGCACAAGGAGATCGACAGGCTCGGGGCGACAGCCGAGTACAACGCAGAGCTGAACATGTACAGGATCAGGCAGGGCGAAGACCACGCAACGAGCCGTGAAGTACAAGTGTGGGGCCACGATCTCGAAATCGGAAAGGGCCACACAACAGCACGGGTCGACGGGCGCGAGGAGACAGTACTATCAACGGCCCAGATCCTCCGTGGAAAGCTGGAGCGCGCGCACCGCCACCCGGCGCGCGACGTGTACGACATCGACAAGGCAGCCGCCATCGACCCGGTCAGCGTCGAGATCGCTGTCAATACCATCCGGCACGACGTGGTCGCAAAGGCGGCACTGACCTGGACCGTTGCGTACGGCAAGATCGGCAACAACGCGCACCAGCGATTGAGGGGATTGGCGCCAGGAGAGGAACGACGCCATTACGAGATCGGAAAGACAGGCGCCAGCGCGCTGATGAATGCGCGCTACGCCCAACTGCTGCTGGGAGTCGAAGACGACCGAATCGTAGTCAAGGCGGTGACCCACGGCGGCAAGCACCGGCGAATGACCATGACGGCGGTCGAGGCCGACGACCAGTTCGAGGCGCTGGGCATCAACGGCCACCTCCGAAACAAGGGACCCGGAGCAAAGGCGCTACGGGAATACGCCGTCAGTCTGAGCCGGAGTCGCGCCGGCGAGAGCCTGGTGTTCGAGGAGAAAGGCGACAAGGAAACGCGCTGGCGAACAGCAAAAAGTGCGAAGAACATGAAGACCATCTCGCCGGAGAGGCCAGCGGCGATAGCGACGACGACTGGAGACTGCGACCGCAGCCGTACAGTCTGGCAACGATGACAATCGAATACATCCGCCAGTCCGGCGAAGCCGATGGAGTGATGTCTTTTCCACATCCCCTGCCCGCGCGAGAGCGAACAACAAATCGTCAAGAGACCTTCGAAAGCGACCGGCACCACCGCGCAGGTTCCGCCGTGCGCCACGGCGGCGCAAACCCGCCCATCGTCCAGGAGGCACCCGACGAACAGGGGAGCAAGAAGAGGCCCACACGAGTCCTGGACCGCGCGTTCCGGTAAATCCCGGCCCTCGGGCCACGGAGCACCGACGCACAACCGATCCGCAAGCGTGCAGGCTCTGCATGCGGGGGACCATCCTGCGAGCCTGCACGCTCGTACCGGCACGCCGCTACAGATGCGTCCCGCCTCTACGCGTAACGAGCATCACCATCACAGCCAAGCAGGCCAGAAGGTCTTCGGTTAGCAGCCTGTGGCAAAAGTCGGGCGCGGACTCGACGGATCCCGCCGCGTGTCCTACACTGCCTGCATGGCGATGGGCAAGCGACCGGCGGCGCGGCAGGCGCCGCCGATGTGGGTGCACAGCGAGGACCTTCCGACGAGCGATGGACATCCGTTCTTCGAGCGGCTGAACCGGATTCTGGAGGAGTCCGGGTTTGACGCCTTCGTGGAGAGGTTGTGCTCGAGCTTCTACGCGGAACGACTGGGCCGTCCGAGTCTGCAGCCGGGGCGGTACTTCCGGTTGCTGTTCATCGGGTTCTTCGAGGGCGTGTCGTCGGAGCGGGGAATTGCGTGGCGGGTGGCCGATTCGCTGAGTCTACGGTCGTTTCTGAGCCTGGACCTGACGGAGGCGGCGCCGGACCACTCGACGCTGTCGCGGACGCGCCGGCGGATCGACGACGAGACGCACGAGGCGGTGTTCACGTGGGTGCTGGAGCGCGCGGCGGAGGCGGACCTGGTTCGGGGGAAGACGATCGGCATTGACGCGACGACGTTGGAAGCGAACGCGGCGATGCGCAGCATCGAGCGTCGGGACACGGGAGAATCGTACGACGCGTTTCTGCAGGGGTTGGCGGAGGCGTCTGGGATAGCGACGCCGACGCGGGCGGAATTGGCGCGGTTCGACCGGTCGCGGAAGGACAAGACGGCGTCGAACAAGGACTGGCAGTCCCCGCAGGACCCGGACGCAAAGATCACGAAGATGAAGGACGGTCGGACGCACTTGGCGCACAAGGTGGAGCACGGGGTCGACATGGACACGGGTGCCGTCGTAGCGGTGACGGTGCAGGACGCATCGGAGGGCGATACGGCGACGCTGCCGGAGACGCTGACGAAGGCGTCGGAGCAGGTGGAGGCGGTGCAGCCGGACGGACGTGAGGTCGAGGAGGTGGTGGCGGACAAGGGGTATCACAGCGACGCGACGCTGGTTGCGCTGGACGAATTGGAGGTCCGCAGCTACATCTCGGAGCCGGAGCGCGGCCCGCGCCGCTGGCAGGACAAGCGGACGGGCGAGACGCCGCCGGAGAAACGGGCTGCGCAGAAGGCGTTGTATGGGAACCGCCGGCGTACTCGTGGGGCTCGGGGTCGTCGTCTGCAACGGCGGCGTGGGGAGCTGGTGGAGCGTCCGTTCGCTCATCAGTATGAGACCGGGGGCATGCGGCGGGTGTGGGTGCGCGGTCATGAGGAGGTTCGCAAGCGCGTGCTCATCCAGGCGGCGGCTTGCAACCTAGCGCTGCTCCTGCGCCGCCGGACGGGCACCGGCACGCCCCGGAGCCTGCAGGGGCGGGCTCTTTCGGCCATTTTCCGCTGGATCGAGTGTCAGATCGGCCTCTGGGGGCGTCTGAGGCCCTTCTGGGGCCTCCAGTGGGTGCCGACCGCGCTCAACGGCCCAATCGCTCATCGCCAAGCCACTTGAACAGGCGACTCAGCGAGACACACTTCTGCCACGGGCTGTTAGCGGGTGATCTCCCAATAGACACGGGCCGAAAGTGGACTTGGCGTGGGGAGGTTGCAGCGCCTCGACGAGGTTGCTGGAACCGAAGTGTTCGCGCGGGTTGCCTCCTCGGTCGCGATGCCACGGGACACCGAACGCCAAGCCGGCGCGCAGGAGCATCGGCGTCAGCTTCTCCGTGAGGTTCGGTGGCGACCGAGGGCGGTGCGGTCGTTCCCCTGCTGCGGCGGGGACGCCGCGGGGACGGGTCGCACATCGAGGTCGTAGGTTCGGACGGTGCCCGTTTATGGGGGCGGCGGCGGAAGGCCGAGGAGTTCGGGGACAACGGGTTCGACGGCGCGCAACATCGCGGTGATCAGCGGAGGCAGGTCGAGGCCGCGTTGGCGCGCGGTGCGCACGACGCTGGCCAGGACCTGCTGGGTGTCGGCGCCGTGGCGGGTGCGGTTGCCGCCACACACCTTGCGGATGACCACGGCGGGCCGGAGGGCCTGTTCCGCGCGCCAGTTGGTGGCGTCGAGCGAGGGGTCCCACAAGAACAGGAACACGGCCGGGAATTCGTTGGCCAGGTGCGCCGCAAAGCGCTCGGCGTCGTCGAGCGGCGGCGGGGCGTCGACCAGCCGCCCGAGCCGGGCCACAAGTCGGCCGCGGGCCGTGGCCATCCCGTGCTCGCTCAGCGCTCCCGCGTTGCAGCGGTCCCGCAGGTCGAGGCCGGCCCGCAGGACCGCCGCCACGTCGCCCGCCCAGGGACTGTCCGGACGGTCCTCCCGGAGCTGCTTGCAGCGTTGGAGCAGGTGGTTCAGATCATCCTAGTTGCCAGAGCCAAACGTGAGTACATCCACGCCGCATTCGCTCACCGAGCGACGGCAACGAAAGCTCAGCCGACCAACCGGACGAAGCCCGGCACGGTCCGCGCCGCGGCGACCACGCCGCGTTCCCGCAACGCCTCGAAGAGCGCGCAACCGTACGCGATCGGACGGCAACCGGGCCACGGATCGGCGGCCACTTCGGTGAAGCCCGTGTACGACCGCCAGCGGTCCGGCACATCGCTGGCGAGCAGCCCCCGCACAACCAGCCAATCGTGCCAGACAGCGGGGCGGACGGCGTACAGAGCGGCGGGCGGGGCCCCGGGGAGCAGGAAGCCGAGCAAGCGACCGGAAGATGAAAGCCGCGAATCGGCCCGCGCGGCGGCCGGCGGCACCGTGACGAGATCGTCGTACGGCCCACCGCCGACGAACACCATCGACGCACAGAAGAGCGACTCGACGGGAGCCGACGCCCGCCCACCGAAAAGCGGCGCCGTCAGCACGCCTACCGGCGATTCGGCGCCCGGCAGGCCCGCAAGAGCGGACACATCGACCAGTTCGACGATATCACGGGCCGCGGCCTCCCGATGGAGCGCCGCCGCGGCAGCAGAGGATCGCAGGGACGTCCAGTCGGGCGACACCGCGAGCTCGACGGTTTCGACCAGCGGCCAGCCCGGCAACTCAACCGGCAGATAGACGAACGAGCGGGGCGGCAGGACGCCCGCCGCGGCCGGCGGGGGCGCGGTAACGCACTCACGCACTGCGCCTCCGGGCCGGCGCCCGCCGCGCGGGCCGGGGGGCAGCCTTGCGGCGGGACCCCGGCTTGGCGCGGCCGGCGCGCCCCGCCTCCACGTACGCCCCCGAGCAGGCCGGCCACGCCTGGCACAGGTGCAGATAGCCGCCCGTCGACAGCTTCCACCGCTGCTGCGCACCGCCGCACGCCTTGCAGCGAACCTGGATGCGCTGATCCGCCGCCGCCTGTTCAGCCGCCGCCTTCTCGTCGGACTCGACGCGCTTCGCGACCCGGCGCGCCTTCCGGGGAGCCCACTCGACGTCGGCCGGCGGCGAGCACGTACGGCACGCGACGACGAGGCGCCCGCGCTCCAGCAACACCGCGCGCGGACCGCCGCAAGCGGCGCACGGAGAATCGACCACAGTCGGCTTGGGCGGCGCGAACCCCGGATCCGCCTCCGCGGTAGCGAGCTCGCGAACCAGCTGGTCGTGGAAACGGTCGAGCAGCTCGATGTGGTCGATCCGACCCTGCGCGACCCGGTCGAGCGACTCCTCGAGCCCGGCCGTGAACGTCACGTCGGTGACCTTCGGGAAGTGCCGCTCCAGCCGACCGCAAACCAGACGCCCGAGCGGCGTGACGACGAAGACGCGCCCGTCGACGAGCACGTAACGGCGCGTGACGAGCACGGCGAGGATCTGTGCGTACGTGGACGGCCGCCCGACACCGGCGGACTCCAGCTCCGCGACCAGGGACGCCTCGGTGAACCGCGGCGGCGGCTTGGTCCACGAATCTGCGACCTCGGCCTTGGCTGAGCCGGGACCCCACACGGCGCCCTCGGCGAGGTCCGGCACCGCCGGCGGCTCGTCGACCGCCGACGCGGGCGGCAGTACCCGGTGGAACCCCGGGTCAACGACCACCCGACCCCTCGCGACCAGTGCGACCCGCGCACCCGAACGGGGCGACGGCGCCGAGAGTTTCCACGTCGTGCGGCGAGTCCGCGCCGGCGTCATCTGCGACGCCAGCAGGCGCCGCCGAACGAGATCGTACAGCCGGCGCTCGTTCGGATCGGTCAACGCCTCCGGACCGACAGCCGGATCGGTCGGCCGGATCGCCTCGTGGGCCTCCTGGGCACCAGCCTTCGACCGGTAGGTCGGAGACCGTCCGGGCACCGCGGCGGGCCCGAACGCCCGGACGAGCCAGTCGCGGGCCGTCGTCTGCGCCTCCGGGGCCAGCGCGACCGCGTCGCTGCGCATGTACGTGATCCGACCGCCCTCGTAGAGCTTCTGCGCGACCGCCATGGTGTCGGAGACCGACATCTTGAGGAGCGACGAAGCGGCCTGCTGAAGGGTCGACGTCGTGAACGGCGGTTTCGGGTTCTGCGACACGTCGGACGTCTCGACCGCATCGAGCCTGATCTCGACCGACTCAAGGCCGGCGGCGAGCCCCTCGGCGGCAGCGCGATCGTCGAAGCGGAGAACGTTGCCGTCCGCGTCGACGACGGACGCAACGATCGGGTCGAGACCTTCTCCGACCACGAGATGGACGTCGACGCCGTGGAACGCCGCCGGGACGAAGACCCGGATCTGCTCGTCACGAGCGACGAGCAGGCGGAGCGCGGCCGACTGGACACGGCCGGCCGACAACGACGCGCGCAGACGGCGCGACAGCAACGGCGATAACTTGAAACCGACGACGCGGTCGAGGAAGCGACGCCCCTGCTGGGCCCGGACGAGCGCATGGTCGATCCCGCGCGGCTGCTCGAACGCCACCCTGACGGCGGCCGGCGTGATCTCCGAGAACGTCACACGGCGGAACCGTTCCTCCGGACCGCCGAGCAGGTCGGCGAGGTGCCAAGCGATCGCCTCGCCCTCGCGGTCGAGGTCGGTGGCCAGATAGACGGGACCGCGACGGCCGAGCCGTTGAAGTTCCGAGACGACCTTCTTCTTGTCGTCGGCGACTTCCCAGGCCGGCTTCCAGCCAGCCGCAACATCGAGGCCGAGAGAAACCGGCACGTACGGAGCACCGGGCTTGCGCTTGCGCGGCTTCGGGAGGTCGCGAACATGGCCGAACGACGCACGGACCACGTAGTCACGACCCAGTATGTCGTTGATCTTGCGGGTCTTGCCGGGAGACTCGACGATCACCAGTGCGGGCATGGCGACAGCGTACCTACCGCCCAACCGTAGCGAACAAGCAGCGAAAACGCAAGGCGATGAGCGAACGCGCACAGAGCGCGAACCGCGGGACCAAGCAGCGCGGCACAAGCAGCCGCGAGCGCGCCATGACGGCCTCAAGGGCGAGGAACCCGACGCGGGTGATAAACTGATGCGGCAGTTCAGAAAAGGGAACCACGGACCGCTAGTAGTGAGCGAACCGGACCAAGAACTGGACGCGCACACGCGAAAGGACAAAGCGGCGAAACCGGCGACCGCGCAACGGACACGGGGAGCCCGAGTACTGCACAGAGCAATGGGGGCGAGCGAGACTACCGGATGAGCACCAAAGTGCATTGGGACTGGATCGGCTCCGCAAAGGCGAAGAAGGAAGGCCGGAAACCGGACGACCGGATTTTCTGGTCTACCAAGCCTTCCGAGTGCCGCGGGTACGTCGGTTTCCGGCACTCGGTTCGCATGACCGAAGCCATCGACGCCGTGACGTGCGAGCGGTGCAACCGACGACTGAAGCAACGCAAGTGAGCACGGAGAAAGAGAATGGACCTGGCCGAGTGGCGACGAAAACGGGAACGGATCAAGGCGCGGAACCGCGACGCCGAGCCCGAAACGCTCGCCCCCCCCGAGGCGTTTCCGGATCACCGCAGCGACAAGGCCTTTCTCGAAACGTTCCTGCCGAAGCACGGACCGGAAGATCTCGGAAGGAAAAGCAAAGCCGTAAGAATCCGGCTCATACGCAGCTGCGCGGGATGGGAAAGAACACCCACGAACGCCGAATTCCACGACGCTCTGCGCGCCGAGAAACCGTCGGCACGGCAGAAGGCGATCCTCCACACGTGGCTGAGCGAGGCCACGATGGAAGAACTGTGGACAGCGGAAATGGAAGGCGCGTACACGTGGCCCGAACTGGTGCGCGCCCTTCACAGAGCGGGACTGCAGGACATGCACCGTTGCGCGGAACTCAACCGCATGGTCTGAACAGTGGAAGTACTGCTGCTGCCGGAGCCGGCACTGACGCTGTACCGGAGAACGTGGGAGTTCCTCGCACGGTACATAACAAAAGAGCGAACACCAGACGGACAGGGCTTGCGAATAGGAGGAGGAACGATTCTCGGAGCGCGATGGGGACACCGCCTGAGTAACGACATCGATGCAAGCTACGACGAAAGAACCGAAACAAGAGGATGGGACGACGAGCTGAAAGCAGCAGCAGAAGAGGCAGGAGGAGAAGCATGGAACTGGAGGGCTCCACTGAGAGCAATCCTGTTCGAAGACCAGCAGAAAATCGATCTTTATCGAGGAAATCCCGAACCCAACAGCGGACAGCAAACGGCGCTGGTGGAAGGGCGACCGACTACAGTACTAACAGCCTGTGGCAAAAGTCGGGCGCGGACTCGACGGATCCCGCCGCGTGTCCTACACTGCCTGCATGGCGATGGGCAAGCGACCGGCGGCGCGGCAGGCGCCGCCGATGTGGGTGCACAGCGAGGACCTTCCGACGAGCGATGGACATCCGTTCTTCGAGCGGCTGAACCGGATTCTGGAGGAGTCCGGGTTTGACGCCTTCGTGGAGAGGTTGTGCTCGAGCTTCTACGCGGAACGACTGGGCCGTCCGAGTCTGCAGCCGGGGCGGTACTTCCGGTTGCTGTTCATCGGGTTCTTCGAGGGCGTGTCGTCGGAGCGGGGAATTGCGTGGCGGGTGGCCGATTCGCTGAGTCTACGGTCGTTTCTGGGCCTGGACCTGACGGAGGCGGCGCCGGACCACTCGACGCTGTCGCGGACGCGCCGGCGGATCGACGACGAGACGCACGAGGCGGTGTTCACGTGGGTGCTGGAGCGCGCGGCGGAGGCGGACCTGGTTCGGGGGAAGACGATCGGCATTGACGCGACGACGTTGGAAGCGAACGCGGCGATGCGCAGCATCGAGCGTCGGGACACGGGAGAATCGTACGACGCGTTTCTGCAGGGGTTGGCGGAGGCGTCTGGGATAGCGACGCCGACGCGGGCGGAATTGGCGCGGTTCGACCGGTCGCGGAAGGACAAGACGGCGTCGAACAAGGACTGGCAGTCCCCGCAGGACCCGGACGCAAAGATCACGAAGATGAAGGACGGTCGGACGCACTTGGCGCACAAGGTGGAGCACGGGGTCGACATGGACACGGGTGCCGTCGTAGCGGTGACGGTGCAGGACGCATCGGAGGGCGATACGGCGACGCTGCCGGAGACGCTGACGAAGGCGTCGGAGCAGGTGGAGGCGGTGCAGCCGGACGGACGTGAGGTCGAGGAGGTGGTGGCGGACAAGGGGTATCACAGCGACGCGACGCTGGTTGCGCTGGACGAATTGGAGGTCCGCAGCTACATCTCGGAGCCGGAGCGCGGCCCGCGCCGCTGGCAGGACAAGCGGACGGGCGAGACGCCGCCGGAGAAACGGGCTGCGCAGAAGGCGTTGTATGGGAACCGCCGGCGTACTCGTGGGGCTCGGGGTCGTCGTCTGCAACGGCGGCGTGGGGAGCTGGTGGAGCGTCCGTTCGCTCATCAGTATGAGACCGGGGGCATGCGGCGGGTGTGGGTGCGCGGTCATGAGGAGGTTCGCAAGCGCGTGCTCATCCAGGCGGCGGCTTGCAACCTGGCGCTGCTCCTGCGCCGCCGGACGGGCACCGGCACGCCCCGGAGCCTGCAGGGGCGGGCTCTTTCGGCCATTTTCCGCTGGATCGAGTGTCAGATCGGCCTCTGGGGGCGTCTGAGGCCCTTCTGGGGCCTCCAGTGGGTGCCGACCGCGCTCAACGGCCCAATCGCTCATCGCCAAGCCACTTGAACAGGCGACTCAGCGAGACACACTTCTGCCACGGGCTGCTAAGCACGATGCAAATCCTGAACGGCAAGATACGAGACAGAGGGTGGGACCCGCCGGTCCGGGACCTGTACGACTACGCGGTTGCCGCCATCGAAGATCCAAAAAGCCTGGAGATGGTAGTGAACGGCCAGTACATAGCAAAGATAGAAAGGATTCTCGGAAACTGGTACAAACAGCGCGAGCACTACGCCGAAATGGCGAGCAAAGAGATCCGGAATTACCCTGAACACCTGAAAGAGGCAGCGAAGCGGCCGGCCGAGTACGCGATCCGAGCAATAGCCGAAGCAGTGTACGAACGAGTCGAGCTACGAACAGACAACCACGCGCTGACGATAGCGACCACGAGCAAACAGGGAATCCGAGAAGACAAGATCCACAGCACGGAAGAACTGGACACAGGACTGCATCAAAGAGCAATGGACCATTTCATAAAACACCAGCGGTACGGCATCATGAACATTATGGAAAAGGCAAAGGAAGGCATGGCGACCGGAAAGCAGAAAGAGGTTCTGGCGACGGAACCGGAACAGCCGCGATTACCAAAGGAGCTGGGCGAACTACCACGATTGGAACCAGCGGCAACGAGAAAAAGGCCACAGGCGTACCCGGCGATCGGACAACTACCGAAAGACCCCCCTCCACGACCGAGCAGAGACGGAGACACAGCCCGAACCACGAACAACCGCGAACGGCCGCGAAGTTAACTGCCCGGCAGCAGCCAAAGACAGAGGAGGCACCGACGGGAGCAGAACGGGAGACTTGAGCGACCGCAGCAGAGATCGCGATGTACGACGAGGACCACAACGAATACTACGACGACGAAGAGCCAGACGAAAGCTGGAAAGCGCGGGAGCAGCGGGAATCCCAAGAGGAAAAGGACCACCTGTCAATGTCCATCCGAACCACGGGCGGCAAGCAACCGCTCAACGTGGGAGACATCGTGGTCACAGATCTCGGTCATGGAATCCGGGCTGACAAACCGGGATATGTGGAATGAACGGGGAGCTGCCCGGTCGCCAAAGGGGCAAGCAGGCAGCCTGCGAGGCAATCGGACCGCCACCCAGCGGTATTGGAAGAAATGAACAGATGACCGATCATGAAATAGAGAGAATAAGTTTAGATTTCATGGAAGCAGCAATCGTCTCGGTTTATAGCGCGGACACTGCTGTCTCAGTGTTCAGCCAAGAGGTGATGTTTCAGGCAAAGTTAGGGGCACAAGCACCAAAGAAAGGTTCAACCAACCTCATTGACGTGCTAAAGGAAAGTTTACCCCAATTGACAGGTAAGCCACGGCCTACTCAAACGCAATAGTGGATAACGTTTCGAAACATGCATCGAGCCAGAAACTCCTTCACGCACACCGGGGTAAAAGGGAACACGGAGAAAGGAGAAGAGTTTACGAAGGCATGCGAGGCCCTGCTATCTCTGGCGATAGACAAGTTGGGCAAACGGCATGCACAGATACTGGCTGTGGCACGGAAAGGACTTGACGTAGCGGTTGCCGCCATATCGGCTCACGGGAGGTCGGAAGGTCACCACGAGCGCAACGCAGTGCTGCAAGTGCTGTGCGGACCATTCTGACAAACCGCGCAACAACGGCCAGTTCGAGGAAGAAGCACAGGTCGAAACAGCGGCGGCACGAATCCGGGTAAGGACAAAAGGAAAGGATCGACAGAACCGAGCTGAGGCCCGAAACGGCCCACGCGGGGACGCGCCCTCCACGGCGTGCGCAGGCGACGGACACCGGAAGAAATACTGCGGGAACAACACCGCGGTCAACAAGACGACACCGCCAGAGAGGACACCGAGCCGTACAATCGGCAACGAGGAGGCAAAGCCCATGGGAGTAATGGCAGGACTGACCGGCAACGCCGGCGCGATCCCGGACGCCGAGGGGCTGCGGATCTTCCACGACGTGCTGCTGGCCGACGAGCACATCCACCAAGCGTACAGGCTGATCCGCGACGCCTTCGCGTTCACCGACCGCCGGCTGTTGACGATGGACGTCCAGGGAATGACCGGCAAGAAGATCGAGTGGCACTCGACCCCGTACCGCTCCATCAGTCACTTCAGCATCGAAACGCCCGGCGTCGGCGACCTCGACTCCGAACTGAAGATCTGGGTGAGCGGAAACGCACAGCCGACGTTCAAGAAGACCTTCAACCGGAACATCGACATCCGCGAGATCGGCGCTGTGCTCGCCCACCACGTGTGCCCGGGAGCCTGACACACAGGACACGGACACCGGGACGCCAAGGCGTCCAACGACAGGACCGGCAATCACCAGCAGCCGACCGACGGCGAGCCGCACGCCGATAGCCGACGCACCCCGCCGCCGACGACCCACACGCACCGCCGAACCGGCGTACCGGAAGCCGGAAACCAACCGAGAACCAACAGCGGCTCCCCTCGAAGCCGCCAACCAAGGGAGAAGTGCGCCATGACCAGGACCGCATACGCGGAACACTTCGCCGACGAGATCATCGAGGCCGTCGAAGCCGGCACGGCACCGTGGATGCGGCCGTGGCGAAGGGAACAGAGGCTCCGACCGTGCAACTTCACCACGGACCGCGACTACCGGGGCTCGAACCTCGTGATGCTGCTGTCGGCGGCGGCGAACCGCGGGTACAGCGACCCCCGGTGGGCCGGCTTCCATCAGATCCGCAAGCGCGGCGGAATGGTCCGCAGAGGCGAGAAAGGCGTTCCGATCCTCGTGCTGCGCCACGGAGCACGACCGACGAAGGACGAGGTAACCGGCGAAGAGACCGTCAATCCCACCGTGTTCATGCGCACGCAGTGGGTGTTCAACGTCGAGCAGGCAGACGGCCTCGACGACCTGCCCGCACTGACGCGCGAAGCCCCGGCGTGGGAAGCGAACGACAAGGTAGACCAGGTGGTCCGAGACACCCATGTGACGTTGATCCACGAAAAGGGCGGGTGCGCGAGCTACCGGCTGTCGTCCGACACCATCACGATGCCCGAAAGAGCGCAGTTCCATTCGGCCGACGGGTACCGGCACACGCTGCTCCACGAGCTCGGCCACGCCACGATGCACCCGAGCCGACTCGACCGGCCGGCGAGCAAGAACCGGAGCGGATTCGGGAGCGCCGACTACGCGCTGGAAGAACTGGTGGCCGAGATCGCCGCGATGATGACCGGCGACCTGCTCCGCATAGGGCACACGCCGCGCCACGGGCACGCCTACGTGGCCCACTGGCTCGAAACGCTCAAGAACGACCCGAACGCCGTGCGCAAAGCCGCAGCAGAGGCGCAGACGATCACCGACTGGCTGACACGCAACATCAGCGACACGGCGAACGCAACGGCGACACGCCGCGAGAAAGACCACGGCCCGCCAAGCCGGCCGGAGGCCGAGACCAGAGAGACAATCAACGCATGACGGCACGACAGCACGACGAACGAAGGCCCAAAGGGCCGGTGCGCTCCTCCGGAGCGCAGACGGACGGAGCAACGAGCACGGGAGGGGACGGAGAGAAAGTAGGTAAGAGGTGAGAGAGGCGCGGCGCGCGCCGAGCGCTGCCGCGCGAACAACCGACGCACTAAGCCCTGATGGGCACGCAAGGACGACCACGCCCCCGTCGGGGCGGATGCGGCACAGCGGCACCGCCGTCCGTCACCGCAAACCGCCGACCGGAACATCGAGAAGCACGATCCGGCCGTAACCCGGTATCGAAGGAGAGCTCAATGATCCGCGAAGCCGAAGACGCAGCATGGGCGGCGCTACAGAGAGACGAAGCGGAAGCGATCAGCATCACCGAGCTGATCGCGGTGCACGAACGCATGAACGACGCCTCGAGAGCGTGACGCGGGACCAACCGCTGCACGTGGTTCTGGACAGACTGGCGGAGCTGAACACCGGGCAGCCCAACGCGTTGGGCGCACACGCCGACCGACGGGCGCCATCACCGCACAAGGGGCCGACCGACAGCGAGCCGCAGCAGACTGGTCCGCGACACGGCGGCGGCGAAGCCGAACGGAACAACGCGAGCGGTGGCCGCAACGAAATCGCGGGAACCGCGATCACACACGAGGCCAAGCAGGACCAAGCAGAACGGGACCGTACGGGCGACTGTCGACGACGGGGCCAGAAGCCGATTCTTCGACGGGACGCTCAACGAAAGGCTGCGGGAGCTGTTCGACAACGCGAGGCGGAGCCGAACAACCCGCATCGATATCAGCGTGACGGACGGGCCACCGGGCAGCGACGAGCTGCTGGTCCGGGTAGCCGACGACGGGGTCGGGATCGACGATCCGGCGCTGGTGCTGCACTCCGGCGCCGGCCGGCGCGACCGGGGGAACGACGAGACCGGCATGAGCTTCGACTCGCTCGCGTGCACCGACTGCGTGATCGAGTCACGCCCGCGCCGCGGCGGCGACGCACGCGGGTGGCGGCTGCGGCTGAGCCGGGAGCACTGGGACGGAACCAGCGAAGCGCGGGTCGAAGATCTGAGACCGGACGAGGGACCGTGCCGAACGGCACGACGGTCGTCTTCCCGACTCAAGCCATGACCAGGAGAAACTGGCTGCAGGTGATCGGCATGACCGCAAGACACCTGCCCGTACCGGTTTACGTCGACGGGACGAGGATCGACCAGAAGGGGTTCCTGAACGGCTGCATCCACGTGGAACGGTGCGCCGGGGGGAGGACCGGGATCCGCAAAGGCCGCTTCGCAGGCGAACAGCCGCGTCTGTCGTTCCTCGGGCTGCAAGCGATGCTGCGCGGGATGCCGTCGCTGACGGTGCCGGACGCCCGCCACGGACTGCTCGACCGCCCCTCTCGAGCTGCACGCGTACGCCGACGTGACGACGACCGACGGCTTGCAGCTGACGGTGCCGCGCCGCGACCGCGCAGTCACGAACGAGGCCGCCGAGCGGCTGATCGACACGGCGACGGGAGCCGCGCTGCAGGCGCTCGCCGAGAAGATGCGCGGCGACGACAACGTCGTCCCGACCTTCGACCAGTGGCGGGAAGCAGGCAGGCGCGGCATCGACATGCCGACCCCGCGGGCCCGCCTGCCGCGGCGGCAGCCGCCGCGCAGCTTCGTCAGCGTCTTCTACAAGACCGGCAGCCCGGCACTCGAACTCGACCCTGCAGGAACACGACCGGTACTGCGCATGGCCACCGAGATCGAACGACTGGAAGCGCACGCGCTGCGGGCGGCGCTGAACCGGCTCGACGCCGACGGAACCGGACCGCTGGCGGTCGATCAGGTGGACGAGATGGCCGGGTACGCGTGGTACGACGCTCTCGACACGATCACCGCGGTCACGGTGACCGTGACGACGCCGGACGGCGGCTGGAGGTCGTAGGACAGCCGGAAGCCCGCCACGGAACGCCGCAAGGCGGAACTCGAACCGGGACCGATAGCGGCCGTGACGTTCGAGCTGACAATCAGGGCACCGGGAACCGACACCACGCGTGCGAGCAGATCGAAGGCGACTGGATCGCCAGGACGCCGCACCCCTTACTCGAAGACACCTTCGCGACGAAAGTGCACGCGGTGGTCGACAGGACCGGGCACGCGGACCTCGGGGCGCAACTCGTGGACGCGACCGCCCGCGGAGGGTACGACGACTGCGACTTCGACGGGGCCAGCGACGACGACGCCGAGCTCGCCAGCACGTGCGCGGCGGCCGCGCACACCGCGCTCGGCAAGCCGACCGAAGGCGTCAAGCAACGGATCCACGACTCGGTGGCCGCCCACGTGCGCCAACACGTCCCCCCGGGACGCCGCGCCGTGGTCACGATCGCGGACGACGTGACCGAGGTCACGATCGGAGCCGCCGGCGACGACGACGCCGGCGACCGCACCGAGCGGGCCTCGGCAAGCAACCACGACCGACCCGGCAACCGGAACGGACAGCCGAAACGCCGGCCGCCCGAAACGACGCCGTGCGACGCGCCGGCAACCTCGACGGACCGCTGAACTGCCACCGACGCCGGAGCGCGCAGCCGTCGGCAGGAGCACCAACAGCCCGGGAGCCGACCGGGCGAGAACGCAACGAACACCACGGGGTGTTCCACGTGGCACACGCAGGACTCCGAGAGCAACGACACCGACCGGCAAGACTTCGAACAGCTTCCGCGCGACCCGCCGACAGGCGGCCGCGGGAAACGGGCGGGCGGACGCGCCGCGCGGCCGGCACGCCGGGACAACCCTGCTGGGACACCGCCGGCAACCCTGCCGGCGGCCAGGAACGTGCCCGGCGACAAGCCGCCGGCGACCACCCGCCCGACTCGGCGAACCGGGGTCCGAGGATCCCGCCGAGACCCGGGCGACGGCAACTCACAGCCGACCACCGATGGCGGACGACCCGGTAACCGCCCAGCACCGCGCGCACGCGCTGCGCATCTGCAGGCACCTGAACGCCTGCGCGGACGCGCACGCGCGGCTGGAACACAGCGGCAGCAGCGACAGAACGACAGAGCCCCCCGGGACAGAAGACACGGTGACGTTGACCGACGAACACGGCACGGAGCGGACGTTCACGAGCACCGCAGCCGTGCGGTCGTACGTCGCCGACGAGCGGGTCGCGAGCACCGGACTGCGGCGGGCCGGCTGGACGGTGCCGGAGCACGGCAGCCGAAAGATCGACGCCGACAGCGCCTGCCTGCTGCTGACGACCGACAACCCGGTGGTCCGGATCGACGCCGAACTCGGGATGGACGGCACACTCCACAACCCGGTGGTGGTGCACGGAGACGCCGAAGGCGGACTGGCCGCGCTCGACCTCGACGCGACCGGCGTCGACCGGCGGGGGGTCCGGTTCGCAACCGCGCTGCACCGATTCGACTGACAGGACAGCCAACAGGGCCACAAGTCCGGCCGCCGCCACCGACGACCCACGGCGGGAGCGGACGAACGTCCGCCGGACAACCGAACCGCACCTACACTCGTACCGCGCCGACGGACCGTCCGCGCGCCGGAACCGCAACAGATGAACGCCATCGCGATGCACACGCCGCCGTACCGCTCCCGGAAGACCCGACCGCGAACCGCCCGCCTGCCGGTGCACGGGACCGGCCACCAGGCCCGCCGCCAGCCGTCCGCGGCCTGCCGGCGGACGGGCGACCCGCCGACGCTGTGGCGCGGGCGGCCGGTGACGTGGAGCACGGTGCCGCTCAAGACCCTGCTGGCGTCGCTGCCGCGGCTGGCGATCGCACCGTTCCGCAACCGCGACGCCGTCGCGCACCCGACCGACGGCGGGATCGCGCTGACGTGGCCGCGGCGGGGTGCGCTGACGACGCCGGCGCGCCGCGCGTGGAGCACGTGCACGCTCGGGGCCGGCAACGTCAGCCACACCGTCGAACCGGCCGAAGCGGCCGACGCGTTCACGGCCACGGTGGCCGAAGCGGGCCGCGGCGCACCGGCCCGCTGGGACACCGGGTGGACCGAGCACGGCGACTGGTGGGCGCTGCGCGCGGCGTACGGACCGACCCGCGGCCGCGCGGCGGCCGGCGGAGCCGTCGAGGCCGCCGTGACCGTGCAGCACGAGGTGTGCGCGGCGCGGCTGACCGCGACCGCCTCCTGGCGGTTCGTGCGCACCGGAGCCGAGATCGTCTGCGCACGCTACGAGGTGCAGATCGGGCGCGGCCGCATCCGCTGCGGTCGGCACTCGCCGGCCGACACGATCGACGCCGCATGGACGGAGCTCGACAACACCGCGGCACTGCTCGGCACGTGGGCCGGCGACGCGCTCGAGCGGCGCACGCTCGCCGCGTGGGCGGCGACCGTCGCGGCAGCCCGGTACGGCCGCGAAGTCCCGGCGCAACTGATGACCCGGTACGACCGCCGGCGCTGGTCGGCCGACTGCGCGCCCGGAGCGCGGCCCGCGCCGCTCGACACGGTGCGCGACCTCGCGTGGACGATCGCCGAACTGGCCGGCGGGACCCCGGAGATCGACTACCGGCAGGCCGTGCAGGCCGCCGTGATCGACGACATCGCGGAACTGCCGTGGTGGGACGCACCGACCGATCCGGACGGAATCGACGCCCTGAAGCCCGACCCCTCGCTGGTACACTGACGACCGGACACGACGACGGCCCGCCGACCGGCCCCGCCGGCGGGCACTACAGCACACACCGGCCCCGCCGCCCTGGGGGAAAACCGAACGCACGCGCCCGGGCCCGGGCACCTGCAACGACCGCGAACCGGAAAAGGGCAGCCATTGCGCAACAACTACCGAGCGGGGCCGCAGCGCCCGCGGCCCCGCCCCGCCGCGACCGCCGCCGCACGGCCCCCGGAGGCCGGCACGCCCCGGACGCCGACCGGCAGACTTCCACGGCACGAAGGGCGGATCGACGGCAACGTCGGGACGCCCGCGACGGTGGAACCGCGGCGGGTCGAGACCGCGACCCGCGGGTGGTTCCTGCCGGACGGAAACGCAGGAGCGAAGCGATGACGCTCAGTTCGATGCCCGAACACACACGGCTGATACACGCCCGCGGGTACGAGATCCAGGTCGCCGTGGCGCTGCTCCTGATGGACGACCCGCTCGACGACGGCCGGACGACCGGCTGGTACTGGACGCCGGTGCCGCCCGACCCGACCGAGGCGGACCTCGTGTCGGCGCACCGGTGGAACGAAGCCGTCCGGCACCAGCAGGGACCGTTCCGCGACGCGCAGGCGGCGTTCCGGGGAGCCGAACACGTCAGCGAACGCACCCAGCAGCTCGGGCAGCGCCTTGAACAGGCCGCCGCCCTCGTACGGGCCGGCGAAGTGGTCGCCGACGCCGCACAGGTCGCCGACTGGCTGCGCGACGCCCAGGCCGAGGACGACCGCCGGGCCCGCAAAGACGGCCGGGCGGCCGAAGCCGCCGCCGACGCCGACGCGGGCGCCTCGCCGGTACCGGTACGTACCGACGAACAGTGGCGTGAAGAGCTGTGGGCGGGCCTGCGGGTCGCCGACACGGGACCGGACCGCGACCCCGACAGCCTCGACGAACGGGCCGCGGCGGCGGCCGCCCGGGATCCGGCCCGCCAACCCGCCGAATAGGACGAACGACGCACAGGCAGGGCGACCGATGGCCGCAGCGGGCGGACGAGGCGAGCGGCTCCCGTGGCTGGACGGGCTGCGGGGGGCGGCCGTACTGGCCATCATCCCGCTGAACGCACGCTGGCTCCTGCACCCGCGCGCCGCCTACACGGACCCGACCGTGATCGGCGAACTCGACTGGCTGTCGTGGACGTGGTGGTGGTGCGTCGAGACAGCGTTCGACGAGACGACCCTGTGGCTGCTCGCCGGCGTGTTCGGGATCGCGCTCGCCGCGGCGCGCGAGCGCGACGACGACCCCGGCTGGACCCGCCGCCACCGCGCCCGCCTGGCCGCGCTGGGGGCGACCGGACTGCTGCAGGCGCTGCTGGTCTGGCCGGGCGACATCCTGCTGCCGTACGCAGTCACGGCAGTGCTGATCAGCGGCGCGGTACGCGACCGCCGGTGCCGCCCGTGGATGCTCGCCGCGGCGGCGGCGGCGGTCCCGCCGGCGGCGACCATCTGGGCGATCCACGCCGACGCCGAAGCGCTGCGCGCGGCCGGCCCGCTGGGCGGCCCGTACACCGCGTGGACGGCCGACTACAACGCGTGGGAGAGCAGCCTGTACGGCGGCAGCCTGCGCGCGTCCCTGGAAGTCAAGTGGGCGCAGACGAAGGACGCGCTGAGCGGGACGCTGCCGACAGGAACGCTCTGGCAGGCCGCGGCCGCGATGCTGGCCGGGCTGTGGTGGTACCGGGCGGGACGCCACCGGACGGTCGAACCGGCGACCGCCGGATCAGTCGCCGCGGCCGGCGCGCTGATCACGGCCGCCGCGGCCGGCCAGACGGCCCGGTCGGGGTTCGACCACCTGACGACGGGCGTCGGACAGGAGATCACCTACATCGGCGGTGCGCTGCTCGCACTCGGGACCGTGATGGCCGCGACCCGGCTGCCGGCCGACGCGTGGACGACCCCTACGGGCACGTGGCTGCGCTCGTGCGGGCGCCGCAGCCTGAGCATCTATGTGATCGCGAACATCACGCTCGCCGCGGTCGCACAGGGGTGGGGACTCGGACTGCACGGGCGGCTCGACCACCGCGGGACCATCGCGGTCACGGCGCTGGTCGCGGTCATGTGCGCCGGCTTCGGGTTGTGGACACGGAACGTCCGGCACGACACCGGCGGACCGGAAGGGATCTGGCGGCTGAGCACGCGCCTGCTGGCCAGCGGACGGCCACGGCGGCGGACGGAGCCGCAGCGGCGCACCGCCGGCGGCACCTGAACGGAGCCGGCGGTCCAACGGCTCCGCCGGGCGTTCCTACACTCGAAGAAACACGCGGCGTCAGCCGCGCCGCCGAACAGGAACACGACGTCGACGATGAACGACAACACCGCTCCGCGACCAGTCAGCGAGGAACGGTGGCTGTGCCCGGGACCCGAATGGCCGCCCGACGACGAGACGTGCGGCCGGGTGCTGCCCGACCCCGGCCGCTGCCCCGAATGCACCCGCACGCGCACGCTGCACCGCAAGGAAGCCGCCCGCACGCGCGCCCGCGCGGCCGAAACACGGCGCCGAATGGACGGCCGGACTAACACCCGCGGACGCCGCCGAGCCGCATGAGCGGCCCGTCGGCGGCGCGAACGACACCGCGCAACGGCGCCGCCGCAGCGTGAAACCGGATCACGGCGGGACCACGGAACCACCATGACGACGAAACCCGCCGTCCACCGGACGCGGACGGCACGGCGCGACAGCACGGCATCCGCCGTCCGCCGGCGGCTGCGGGCCGCGATCGCCGCGACACGCCGGCAGTTCGCACGCACCCACGACAGCATCGTCGAACTGCTCGACGCGACGGCGGCGGCCGACAGCGCGACAGGCACGGAAGCGCCGACGGCCGCCGAACGCGAACGGAGCGAACGCGCGCTGAACCACGCGGTCTGCGACGCGATCATGCTGGCCGCCGCACTGACCGGCAGATTCGGAGACAACGACAGCCGGAGGACACTGGCCCGGATCCTCGAATCCGAGGAGCCGACGGGGATCGAAAAGGCGATCCGCCTCACGGAAGCGATGACCGACATCCTCCGCGCCGCCGCCCACGGCGGCAAACCGAGCGTCCACTGACCGGCACCGACCCCGCCGGCGACGACGAGCACCGCGCGCCACGCCCGCGGCGCGCAACCACCACAGCAGAAGCCGGCCGAGCGGACCGGACATCGACCGCAGACGCGGACGACGAACGCCGGGCGCCGCAACGCCGACGGAGAAACCGATGCCCAAATCCACGAGACGCGGAGTACGGCCGTATCTGCGGACCCTGATCACCCGCACGCACGCGGCACTCGCGAACACGGACGCGCAGTTGGCCGCACTGACGCAGCACGTCACCGCGATCGACAAGACCGGGTCGGCGACGCCGGCCGAGCAGGCGGCGATCGCCGAATGCCTCGCCGAAGCGGCGAACCACGGCACCGCAGTGCTGGCGGCGGCGCTGACAATCGGTGCCGCGGGCGGCCGGACGACCGCGCTGAACACCGAGATCGCCGACCGGCGGATCGGACCGGCCGCAAGGGCGGCAGCGGACGCCGCCGCGCTCGCCGCACGCACGATCCGACGGGGACGCAACGCCGCCGCCCGGGAGGCCGCCGGCAAGACGGACCACCAAGCGTAGCCGACACCGACCGACGACCACCCGGCAGCCGAACAGAACGAACAAGGACGAGACGATGAACGCCGAGACCGCCACCGCAACCGAGACCCCGACGAACGGGCGGCAGCCCGCCGCCGACCTGCCCGACGACCCGGCCGTGACCGCCGCCTGCATGGCGGCCGACGCCATCGCGCCGATCTCGCCGCTCAACCCGATGGACAGCACCGGCTGGTACGACCTGATCGACAAGCCGCTCGCCCCGCTGCTGGCGGCCATCCGGCCGCCGATGACGGCCAGGGAGGAGATCGAGGCCTCGAAGAAGCTGATGGCGAGCTTCGCGAAGGCGCAGGGCGAGATCGGCACCTGTCCGCACGACTCGAAGGTCGAGTACCGGAGCACGCGGACGAACGAGACGGTCAAGTACAGTTTCGCGAGCATCGCCTCGATCCGCCAGATCGTCACCGAGCCGCTCGTGCGGCACGGGCTGTCGCTGACCTGCGTGCAGAACGACAAGCTGATCGCCGTGATCGTCATGCACGAGGACGGCGGCATGCTGCCGAACTGGATGCCGCTCCACGAGTTGAGGGACCTCAAGGAGTACGCCGCGCAGATCACGATGAAACGGCGGTACCTGACCGTCCAGCTGCTCGCGATCGCGTCCGAGGAGGAACGGGGCGAACAAGGCGTCCCGGAAGACATGGGTACCAGGTCGCGGCAACGCCGCAAGGCCGAGCCCGCAGCCGACAAGGGACCCGAACAGCGGATCGACGCCACGCTGCGGCGGCTGCCCGCCGAGACCGCGGCGGCGCTGCGGCGCCGGCACCCGCAGGGCGGCCAGGCACTGCTCGACGCGGCGATGCACGAACTGCATCGCCGCGAGCAGACCGCCGCGCAGGCCGCGAAGACCGACAAGCAGCAACCGGCTCCCCCGAACGGCGCCGCGGGCGGCGCGAAGGACACGAAGGACGGCACGCGCGGACCGGCCGAGGACCGTATCGTCAGCGGCTTCCGGGCGCTGAAGCTGAGCCCCGGCGAACAGCAGGCCCTGCGAGCCGAGTACGCGGGCCGCGACCAGGAACTCGTCGACCACCTGAGCGAGATCTACCGGGCCCGGCAACTCAACCAGACCAGGCAGTGAGCCGGCGGACGCGGCACCGACCGCCGCACCACGAGCAGCCGCGGACGCCACCCTACAGCCAGCCCCGCTCACCCGGCACCGGAACCGGCATGCGCAACAGACCGGCAAGCGCCGGACCGGCCGCACGGCGCCGCGGTCCGCGAAGACGAGCACCGACGGTCGCAACCCGGCGAACGACAGCCAGGGACGACAGATCCGGTTTCACCAAAGGAGGAGCCCGATGCACTGGTTCATCCAGACGACCGCCGAGCCGTACCGCCGACCGCCTTTCGCGTGGGCCGACGCACCGGACGCCGAGACGGCGCTCAACGACGTCAAGACACGGTTGAGCGGCTCCCCGGAGGCGTACGACGCCGACGCGCTCGCACCGGAACTGCTGGCCCTGCCGGCCGATCCGGAACGGCAGCGCCACGGCTGAAGCCGAACCACAGGACCCGCCGGACAACCGAACACCCGGACACGACGGTCGGCCGGAACCGCGGCAGGACAACGCCGCAGCAGCACCGCTCCCCCGGCAGCAACGACAGAAGCGCCACGCACGACTGCAACCAAGCGCGCGCACAGCGCGGCCGAGACCGATCGACCGCAACCCAGCGGTCGCCGCGAGACGCGGCGACGACAGGCGCCGTGCGCCGGACCGGAAAGGAAACCGACAGATGTCCGCCACCCCGACGGCCGGGAACCCGGCAGTCCACCCCGAGGTGACCTTCAAGGCCATCATGGAGACCATCGAGGACCACGACCATCCCGGCGTCTGCATCGCCTGCGGGGCCGCCGCGGACAGCGTCGAACCGGACGCCGCCAACTACCCGTGCGACGACTGCGGGCGCAACTGCGTGTACGGCACCGAGGAACTGGTCGTGCGCGGCCTGTACCACTGAGGGACCGCACCACACGATCCGCCGCGGCCGCCGCACAACAGGGACACAACAACCCGACCAAGCAGGCCCGGCGACGCCGAACGCGTCCACGCCGGCGACATCGGCACCGGCGCACACAAGCGACCGCCGCCGAGCACGCGGCCGACACGGGTCGCGAATCGACTAACCGCGAACCCCGGAAACCGACCGATCGTAGGCGATTACCCCGGCGAAACGACTAGCCAGAACCGACTATCGGTCGATTCGCACCGCGAGAACAACAGCATGGTCGAGAACATCGAACCGCCCCCGCACGCCGCCGTGCTCGAAGAGGGTCCTGTCGCTGACCGACCAGCCGCACGCTATGCGGCGGACCACGGACCCGCCGTCCGACGAGACGCTGAGCGAGCTGGAAGACCTCGGACTGATCCGCACCACAGACCGGGGTACGGAGGGAAGCGGATACGAACTCACCGACGACGGCACTACCGCCGCCGAGCAGGTCCGCCGCCACCGCACGCTGGAGCACGACGGAGTGCCGATCGCGCTCTGGGCCCCGACCGCAACCCGATCCGGCAGACGCCGGAGCAGTTCCGGGACTCAAGCAACCACGTCTACCAGGAGTGCGACCCGCCACTCTACTGCAACGGCCACGTCGCGCTGCGCGGCGACGGGAAGCGACGACGCCGCGAGCAGCTCGACCCGACGACCTGGCACGCAGCCGCGAGGATCCGGAGAATGCTTGACGACGACGGGTGGCGGACGACCGAGGTCCGGCCGGTCGGGTACGCGGTCACCGAGGACGGCGACATGATCATCGCCTTCGACGCGCCGAAGCTGTCCGTGCGCGCCGACTACTACGAGCTCATCGTCACCGAGACCTCCGCGGACCGTATCTGGCTCGGAACGCAGGACGCCCGGACGAACATGCGCAGCCGCAAGCACGAGTTCGACTTCCTGGCCGTCGACACCCCGACGCTGCGCCGCGCGGCCCTGATCGCGCCCTACCGGACCGACCACCGGTTCCCCGGCATCGAGCGTCTGCGGAACGGCCGGACCGGACAGGTCAACAGCGGCCAATGAGACGGAGCAGCGCCGGCCGAAACGCCGAGCGCGCGCACAAGCGATGAAACCACCCGAGTACCCGGCGGAGCTTGGACGAAACGAGCCTCGCCCTGAGCAGTCCGCCGGCCCAGCATGCGCCGCACCGTCGGCGGCCCGGCACGACCGCTGGAAACGTCCCGCACGCTCGAGGAGCTGGGACTCGTCGATGCCAGCGACCCGAACCCCATGGCGGCGACCTACCGACTGAACGCACGCGGCACGGCCGCCGCGACGCGGGTCCGGCGCTACCGGCGAATATCCCGGCATCGACCGGCTGATCGAAAACGCGACCGCGGGCCCGCGAAGCGACAGCGCAGGGAGCGAAGCGGATGACCGTCACGGAACTGAAACCCGCAAACGTCCGCGCGGTGAAAGGAGCGGAGTTCCGCTTCGGGCCGGTACTCCACCTGATCGGCGGATCGAACGGCAACAGGCAACCGGCTGGACGGCAACACCTTAGCGCGAGGAACGAGCCGCGCACCGAAAGACACGCGACCACGACAGCGATCCGGAACCTGCAGGCGTGCAGCAGACGTAGAGCCGACAACCGGTTCACGGCACCGCGACCACAAACGAGAACGGACAGCGGCAACGTACGGCGCACCCGACGCGCCGAGCGAGGAGACGACGATGGACGAGCGTACGACGAAGGAGCTGTGGCGCCGGTGCGTCCGCGCGATGCATCCCGATCTGGCGGACGACGACGCCGGAAGACGAACCCGCCATGCGTGGATGACCGCGGTCAACGATGCCCGGAACGACCGCGACGCAGAACGGCTGACGGCGCTGCTCGAACAGTGGAAGCACCGCCGGACGGCGGACGAGCGGCCACGGCCGCCACAACCGGACCCCGCGGAGGAGCGAGCGCGGCGGGAGCGCGACGAGTGGCGGCGCGAACGGCAACGCGAATGGGACGAAGCACAGGAGGCGCGCACACGCCGGACCGATCGAGCAAACGGCACCACGCCCCCGCCGCCGGCGGACCCGCAACCGCACGCCGCACCGGCACACGCGTTCACGTTCCGCCGGCTGGCGGCCGCGGTCGTCGCGATCCACGCGCTCGTGATCGGAGCCGAGCGGGGACCCGACGCATGGACGGCGCTCGCGACGGGCTGGACCGCGCTCTACGAGGCCGCGGCAGACACCGCGACGAGGACGCCCGGCACCGACGCCGGACAGGACGCGGCGTCGACCGAGGACGCCGACGGACTGTACCGGCGCGCAGCCGCGCTGAGCGCGAGCGGGCGCTACACCGCGGCCGCGCCGCTGTACGTGCGGGCCGCCGAAGCCGGCCACGCCGCCGCGCAGGCGATGGCCGGGGTCGTCCACGAAGCCGGACTCGGCGTCCACGCCGACACCGCGACCGCCGTCCACTGGTACGGGCTCGCCGCCCGGCAAGGGAACACCCTGGCGCAGACCGGACTCGGCACCGCGTACCTGCGCGGCAAGGGCGTCCCGCAGGACCTGCAGCGGGCGCGGGAGCTGTACGAAACCGCCGCCGCGGCCGGGTCGGCGACCGCAGCCGGCAACCTGGGGGCCCTGTACGAGACCGGCACCGGCGTCGACGCCGACCCGGCCGCGGCGGCGCGCTGGTACGCGCGGGCAGCAGAACTCGGCAACCCGTGGGCGCGCACGCAACTCGACCGGCTGCGGCAGGAGGCGGGAAGCGACCGCACCCAAGCGACCGACGACGCCGGCACGAGCACCGACTCGCTGATCCGACGAAGCAGCCGGACGGTCGGCGAATGGAGCAGCGGCCTCGCAGACCGGATGCGCGACAGCTGGCGCGAACACGTCGCGACCAGCCGCGTACACGTCGCCGCACGCAGGTAAGCGCAACCGCTGACGACACCTTCCACGAAACGCCGCCGCACGGGGCCGCCGGCCACCGAAGCCCGCCACCACCGAAGGCAACCGGCAATCCGCCGCGAGACGGCCACGGGAAACTGGATCGGACGCAGACGCGTCCGACAGGCCGGAACGTTGAACGCACAGACCAGAGGCACGCTGCGGGTAAGAGTCACCGAGGCGCCGGAACCCGAGGGGACGAAATGATGAAGACCAACTGGATAGACCGACTACCGGACCCCGAAACCCCCGCTACCTGCTGACGGCACCCGCGACAGCGACACGCCGAGCCGTGTCGCTGCGCCACCCCGGCCGGGACGCCAGCACAGGCGAGTACGGCACCGAGAGCCTCGACGACTTGAGACGCGACGCCGCGAAGCATGGCGTCAAGGGCCTGGAGGTGTCCAGCGTGAACCGGAGCCGGAAGAGGCCCGACCGAAGACGTACCCGATGGACCATCAGCTCTGCAAGGCGAAGTTCGGTGCTCTGCTGGAGCTCGAGAGAACGCTCCCGTACGCGTTCTCCAGCCGCGAACGGGAACTGGTCGGCGAGAGCGGGTACCTGCAGCGCTACTGCAAGCCGACGGTCGTCGAGACCAGCGGACCGGCGATCTTCGTCCTGCTGTTCCTCGGCGCAGTGTTCCATTGACATCCTCCCCGGCCTAAAGGCCGGAGATTCCCTCTGCAGGAAGCTGATGCCCCAGCTCGAGAATGTTGCACGCTGCGTTGACGTCCCGGTCGTGCCGGGCGCCGCAGTCGCAGCACATCCACTCTCTCATTCCGAGACCTGCTCTACCTCCCGGACTGCTCGCGGGAATCCGTCCGCAGCACGAACAGGTCCGGGTCGTGTTCCGCTCCGGGACCACCGTGACGCTGATGCAGGCGTGCTCGCCCTTGTACCGCAGCATCGTCTCGAGGCCGGCCCAGCCGGCGTCGTAGACGGACTTCGCGAGCTTCGTCTTGCCGACGCCGGACGGCGAGACGTTGCCGATCACGATCTCCGAGGCGCGGTCGACCACCGAGCGGCTCCACTTGTGGTGGGCATCGCGCCGCTGGTTCTTGACCTTGGCGTGCAGCGCCCGCACGCGCTGCGGCTTGCGGGCGCGCTGCGCCCGTCCGACCGCGTCCTGTGTACATCGGTACCAGCGTCCGTGCTCCGGCCTGTCGCCGTCGCTGGCCGTGGCGATGTCCTTCAGCCCGAAGTCGATGCCGAGCGCGGCGGTTCCACCGGCGGGTTCCGGATCGACGGCCACGGCGACGGTGAAGTACCAGCGGCCGCGGGCGTCCTCGACGAACGCCCCGGCGCGGAACGCGTAGTCGCCGAGGCCGTAGGAGTCCCGGACACGAAAGTCGATGCCGGCGAACCGGACGGCGCTGCCGGTCCACTTCGCGCCTTGCGACTTGAACGGCACCCACCCGAGGCTGCGGCGCTTCCCGCGGGACTTGCGCCAGCGCAGGCGCACCTTGCCGGCGGCTTTCCGCTTGACGGCGTACTGGTCGCGGACCTCGTCGATGGTGACCGAGCCAATCAGGGCGAACTCGGGACTCGCTCCGACGGTGAACGGGTGCAGGTCGAAGCCGGACAGCAGCTTGCCCTCGCGCCGGAAGACATCGCGCTGGTGGGCGCTGACAGCGTTCCAGACCTGATTGACCTCGATACCCATGCGGGACAGCACCGGGACGTGCCGGTCCTTCACGCACACCTTGAGAGTCTTGATCAGCACCACAGACCGAGTATCGAATGCCGTCCGAAGGGGCCGCCACTGCGTGTTCCAGCTACACGTGCCCGGCTGCGAACGGAGCGACCGGACATCGCGGCCCGGTACCACCGGGGGGCTGTGGAGCCGACGACGAGGACGGCCGCGGAGCTCGGGCAGCTGTCGCCGGCGGAACAGGTCGACCACGACCGCGGTCGGCTCGAACGGACTGCCCGCACAGCGGGCAGCGAGGAGCACGATGATGACGTGCGGACAGTGCGGATGGCAAGCACCGGCGCAAGCAGCGGAGCGGGCTGCGGCGCACCGGGTGCTGCGCGACCTGAGCGACCGGCGTGCAGGTGTTCGAAGCGGAGGATCGGGGTGAGCGACGGCCCGCCACGGTCGATCCGGATGCGGGACGGGCAAGATCGGCAGCTGCTCGAACAGGCCCTCCGCGCCCACCGGGCCATCAAGCCGCCGGACGGCTCGGCGACGCAGCCGGGACATCGAGTCCTCGCCCTCGCCGGCTTCGCCAGCGTGCAGCCACGCGACCACCCGTTCCAACCGCCCAGCAGCGGCGCGCTGCATCGCGGCGCGGGTTGCGAAGTACCCGGATCGATTGCGGTTCCAACTCTCCACACCGCCACGCGCTTGAAACAGAAGCAACGAGAAACCTAGAATCACGGGCAGCGATGCAGACGCGCCGAGGGGACCCGAACCGGACACCGTGCGAACTGGCGCCGCTGGAAGCGTGGAGCGACGATCTCGCACCGACCGGCTGGGCGGACGAGATCCGCCTGAAGCTGGACAGCACGGACCGCGGCAGAAAACGCGAGAACCGTCAGAGCCGTTTTCGCATCAGGATGCAGCGGGTACCGGGAACCACCGACTGCGGCGGAACTGTACGACGCGATGCGGAGAGCACGGTCGACGCCACGGGACGTTACGGTTCTGGGCGCATGGATGATGGAAGCGACACCGCGGGAATGGCTCATGGCATGGGTCGAGCAGGCATATAGCTGGCGCATGCTCGCAAGAGCGGTGAAAACGACCCGGTACAGGGGATACGACCGGATAAAAGGATGCTGAACAGCTACACCGAAAGACCGGAGCTCGTACCCGCCAACGGCTTCCCGATCGAGTAGAGACGGGGAACCATGGAGGAAAGAAGCCTGCCGGTACCGGCACGGCAACTGTGGGCGAGCAAACGAAACGAGTTCGCGAACGCGATGAACGAACTCATCCCGAACCTGAGCTGGAGAATCGGCGGAGGAACCGTACTGGCAAGCCAGTGGAGGCACCGGAACAGCACGGACATCGACCTGAAAGTGCCTCCCAAGACCGGCCTGGACCGGCTGCGACCCGACTACGGCAGTAATTTCGACGAGAAGATGAAACGGATGGGAGCGACAGCGGTCGAACACAGATCCGACCAGGTCGTCGTCGAGTTCAACGGAGGGAAAATCGACGTATTCGAAGGAGCGACGGTTCCCGAACTCGGTTCCTTCAAGGTATCGATCGGCGGCCGCGAGGAGGAAATCCTGTCCAACAGCCAGATCCTCGCCGGAAAGCTCCTCGGCCGCGGGACGCAAAGCCCGACGAGGGACCTGTTCGACATCGCGACGGCGCTGCGGATGGACCGGGAGTCTCTCGAAACGGCAGTGAACTGCTGACCTCGATCACCGAATGCAGGGACCGTGAGCCGCTGACGACAGCGATCCCGAGCCGTGACGCCGCAACGGCGCGGAACTCCCTCGAAGCACGCGGGCTCACGCACTACCTGAACCACAAGACATGGAAAGGAGCAGAGGAGCTGTTCGAAAGGATAGAGGAAACACGCGACACAGGCTACGGAACCATCTACCAGGCAACAGCCGGTCAGCCGCCGAACCGTCCATCGGCGACCGACTCCGGCAGAGCGCGCCAGCGCGACACGGGACGTTCGCGGTGACGACGCACGTCACCGAACCGCGTAACCCTCCCGCAGCCGCACCAGCCCCAGGATGACCGCCCGCAAGTAGGCCCGCGTCTGCGGGAACGGCGGCAGCCCACCGTGACGGCGGACCGCGGCCGGGCCGGCGTGGTACGCGGCCACGGCAAGCACGACGCCGAACTGATCGGCCAGCCAGCGGAAGTACCGGACCCCGCCGCAGACGTTCTCCCGCGGATCGAACACATCGCCGACCCCGAGGTCGCGCTGGATCGCCGGCATCAGCTGCATCAGGCCCTGCGCACCAGCCGGAGACTCAGCGAACCGGTCGTACGCCGACTCGACCGCGATGATCGCGTGCACGAGAAGCGGATCCACACGGTGCCGCTCCGCCTCGACGGCCACCAGAGCCTCGTACGGCAACCCGGCCGCCGACACGCCGCCGCGAGGCCCGCCGAAGAACACGAGAGCAACTACCAGAGACACCACCACCGCCGCCGCGGGACGACACCTTCGCATGCGCGAAACATAACCGCCGGCGACCGCCGGGCAGCCCGGTACACTCGCACGAAACGAGCAGTTACAGCACGACCGCGGACGGCCGGACAGGCGGCCGGCACGACGTCCGCGACCACCGACAGGACCGCCCGCACGGTCGGACACGACGACGGTCAGCAGGCCAGAACGGCCGGACAGGACGACGACGATGGCTCAAGCGAGCAACAGCTGGTTCATGCCGAGCAACGAACCGCCGTTCTACAGCGAGCACCGCGACCCCGCCGGCCCGGCGCCGCGGCTGCGGGTGCTCGAGATCAGCAGCCGCAGCGACGCCGCGCTCGGCAAGCAGCTGAGCGCGATGCGGCTCCGCGACCCGGAGAGCGGCAACATCGTCGAGGCGGTCTACCAGGCCGCGAAGTGCTACGGCGGCGGCGGCCCGGCCGCCGTGCGGAGCAACGGCTGGGACGCCAAGAAGGCCGACAAGGTGCGCCGCAACGAGGGGCCGCTGCGCGGCTTCCAGCACGGCCAGCGCTTCTGGGGCACGCACACCGGCACCGCGTTCTACGATTGGCTGTGGATCAGGGCCGCGAGAGCGGCCGGCGTCGGGGCGCAGAACGCGTACGACGCCTACAGCGACCGCTTCCACCAGCCGGGGCGGTCGATGGCCTGCCAAGCGCAGGCGATGGCGATGCTGCAAGGCATCAGCCGGGCGGGCAAGATGCACCTGGTCGACGACCCGGACAACTTCCTGGCGCTCACGCAGCCGAAGCTCGCGCGCACGAAAGGGAACTACGGACCGTCGGCCGAGGAAGCGTTCCCGGCGCCGCCGCCCGGCGAGGTGCGGGTGCTGGTGTGCGGCAGCCGCGAGTTCACCGACCGGGGGCTGCTCGAAGGCAAGCTGAACGAGGTCCGGGGACGCCTCGACGGAGGCACGATGCGGGTCGTGCACGGCGACGCGGCCGGCGCCGACCGGATGGCCGCCGCGTGGGCGGAACGGCACGGCATCGGCGTCGACGCCTACCCGGCCGACTTTGAGCAGGACGGACGGTCGGCCGGGTACCGGCGGAACGAACGGATGCTCAAAGACGGCGACCCGCACGTGGTGGTCGCGTTCCCGCAGGGAAGCGCGCGCGGAACGAACCACATGATGGAGATCGCCGCCGGAGCAGGCATACCGGTCGAAGAGGTCGACGTCCGGCACGGGATCACGCGGACCGAGACCGGCGAGCTGACCGACCTCGGCGAGCTCGCGCGGACGGCCGCGCAGACCCGGCCGGCCGGCCCGATCGCCCGACCGGCGCCGGAAGAAGCGGCGAACCTGACCAACGGCAGCCGCGAAGAGAACGGGGAGATCCGGGTCGTGATCGCGGCCAGCGGGTACACGAAGGGCCGGACCCGGACCGTGGTCGACAAACTCGACGAACTGCAGCAGCGCGCGCACCCGGCGGTGCTGCGGCTGGCGATGCAGACCGCGCGGACGACCGGAACCGTGGTCGGCACCGCCGCCGTCTGGGCCCGCGCGCGGGGCGTCCACTACGACGAGTATGACGCCCGCAACACGACCAGTCAGTCGGCGTTCCGGTTGAACCACCAGATGCTGGCCGACCAGCAGCCCCACTTAGTGGTGGCGTTCGACGGCGCGAGAGGCGTCGAGACCGAGCATCTGCTCAACGGCGCCCGGTACCTCGGCATCGCCGCCGAGGTGGTCGACACGCGAGGCGGCAACCGGACCGCGAGCGGGGAACTCGGGACGTTCGATGCAGAAGCGCGGTTCCGCGGGCAGGCGTCGCCGAACCCGACGTGGGCACGCTCGCACCCCGGCCGGTCCGCCGCCGAGGCAGCCGAACAGCTCCCCGGCCGGGCCGTCGACGCCGACTGGGCGCAACCGGGCGCATACGACTGCCTGCCGCGAGGACTGACGGTCAAGCTAAAGGACCGCGAGGTCCACCAGGGAATCGAGGAGGGCCGGATCGTGCGGGTGGACCGCGAGACCCGCTGGGGCAACCCGTTCCATCTGAACGACCGCAACGACGACGGCGAACGGAACCAACGGATCGACCAGTACCGAAGCCACCTGGCGCGGTCGATCGACGCCGGCCGCATAGACCCGAAGGCGCTCGCGAAACTCGCCGGGAAGCAACTCGCCTGCCACTGCACACCGAAGCGGTGCCACAGCGAAGTGCTCGCGGCGGCGGCCGCGTGGGCCCGCGGCGACCGGGCCCGCGACACCGAACGGGCGCAGGCGGCCGCGCGGGCGACCAAGGCGATGGAGCGGTTCGTGGAACCGGAGCCCGGGCAGCCGGCCGAGACGATCGAAGAACTGGACATCGGGCTCGGTGCGGGCGCGGGGCCAGCCGGCGAAGCGAACGCCGCGCGGAGCGGACCCGACGAGAGCCGGCCGCCCGCCGAGGCGGCGCCGACGCCGGGCGACAACCCGCTCGAGAAGATCCGCCGACAGCTCGAAGAAGCCGGCGCCGACCCGGACGACCTGCGGACGTACGACGACGCGGTCAACCGCCACATCATGGCGGCCGGGTACCCGCGCGAGAGCGACGAACAGCGGCTCCAGAAGCTCCGCGAACAGCACCCGCGGTGGACGGACGCCGAACAACTGGCCGCGTACCGGGACCGGTTGCAGGAAGGCGGGGCGACCGACAGGCAGCTCGAACGCATCGACCGGAGCATCGACGGCCTGCGCCGGCAGGTCGAGACCGACGTGGTGAACCGCGAACTGTCCGAAGACCGGCCGGTGACCGACGCGATGCGCGAAGCGCAGGACACGCTGAACGGTCCCGACGGCGCGATGACGATCGCGCGCCGGATCGGCGCCAAGGTCGGGGTATCGTTCACGGCCCCCGACAAGCCGCCGCGGCACCGGCAGCCCCCGCTCATCCCGGCGCGGCAGCGCGACCGCGACCCCGCCGACGACATCCAGGAGGTGCGGGTCGCGGTCTGCGGCGACCTCGGCCTCCAGGACCCGAACGTCGTGCGGCGGGAGCTGAACCGGGTGCGCGACCGCCTGGACGGCGCCCCGATGCGGCTCGTGACCGGCGCGTCGCGGGGCGTCGACCGGGCCGCGTCCGGGTGGGCCGCCGACGCCGGCGTGCCGTGCGACGAGTACCCGACCGACTGGGAACGCGACCGGCGCAGGGCCGCCTACAAACGCAACGAGACGCTGCTGAACGAGATAGAGCCGCACGTGGTGATCGCGATCGCCCCGGAGGGCGACAACAAGGGCGCCGCGCACCTGTGCGAGCTGGCCGGCCGGCGCGGCATCCCGGTCGAACGGATCGAAGAGACGGTGCTGGTGCCGGAGCGCAAGGGCGACCACGCGGACCTGCGCGCGATCAGCCGCATGCCGGCGACGCCGCGCCCCGCGGACCCGAACGAGCCGGCCGAACAGCCCGACGACGAGGTCGCGCCGTGGTCGATGGAAGGCATTGAGCGGCGCCTGAAGGCCCAGGAGGCGGCCATGCGGGCGAACGTCGAGATCGGCACGCACGCCGACGCTCCGCAGCCGCGCCCGGAAGCAGCGGCTGGCGCCGCCGCCGCCGCCGCCCGGAGCGGCCCGGATCCGGCCGAGCACGCACCCGCCGAACCCGCCGCGAGCCGGTAACGGCGAGACCGCGAAACCGGCCTGAACCGGACACGCCCAGCCCAGCCCGGCACGCACCCGCACCACGGGACCGCGACCCGGCGGCCCGACAAGCGACTTCCGACCCCGGCCGACCGGGCCGCGCTCCGCGGACCCGCGCGGGCAACCACACAGCCGGAACCGGCTGGCAGAGCGGCCGAGCCGACCCCACAGGTCGGGCCCAGGGAAACAACCATGGAAACCCCAAACCGACAACCGTACCGCCACGTCCGGAACGAGTACGACCGCGAGGACCCGGCCGACGTCGAGACCATGGACACCGGCCGCGAAGACCTCGTGCGGGCAATCCTCGCGGAACGGTGGCGGCGCGAGCCCGTGGACTGGCGCGAGAGCTGCGACCTGGCGGTCGGAGAGCAGGTACGCGGCGACGCCCGGCCGGGAGCAGCCCGCGACACGCCGCACGGCGTCCTGCGACTCCGGCTGCCGGCCGGACTGGCCGAGGCCGAGCGGCTGAACGGAGCCGGGCGGACCGGGTACCGGCACGGCCGGTACGCTTTCCGGCAAGCGGACGACAACGGCCAGCGGTGGAACGTGCACCGCAACGGACGGACGACGACCATCGGCACGGTGACCCGAACGGGCGACGGCGGAGGCATCCGCCGCGCAGACCAGTGGGGGACGCTGATCGCGACCGCGCACAACAGCGACCCGGCCGCCGACGCCGGAACCGTCGAAGCCCGTCTGATGACGGCCGCGGCACTGCTGTTCGACGCACCGCTGCCGCAACGATCGCCGCCGGCGGCGCACCGACAGGACACGACGCGACCACGAACGGACCGAACAGGAAGACGCGCAACCGACGAACCACCGGACAGCGAGCGATGACAGTGGAGATCGACAACGAGAAAGAGGTGCCGAGACCGAAGCGCTGCAGGATCTGCGGCAGGGTCTTCTACGGGAGCAGCGACACGGCTATCTGCCTGCATTGCCGCCAGGAGCGCGACCGCCGCAGCACCGGTCAGCTGAACGACCGGCACGAGCGGGCACAGGAGGAGCGAACGGACAAGCGGACGGGCCGCACCGAAGGTGACGACGGTACGCCGAGCAGTGTATGATGGTAGGCGGGGTCCGACGGCGGGAACCACCGTAACAGCGTCCACGACGAACGGCTGCCCGGCCTGTCAGTCACCGCAGCGCCGGAACCGCCGGACCAGCAGACCGGGGCAGCGGTGCCCACCCGCGAACGGCGAACGAATCGACCACCCGGTACAGCGAAACCGCACACGGCCAGTCGATCCGCCATCGAGATCGACCAGCCTAAATCGGCTCGACAGCGTGCGTCGGGACGACTCGACGAACCGGCGCAACGCGCCGGCGCCGGCGCCCGCGAAAGCGGGGGGCCCGAAGCGCCGCGCGGGGCGCGAACCCCGGACCCGATCCGGAGGATCGAGCCGAATGACGACCGCGATCGAACACCTGTACCACACCGTGATCGACAGCCTGACCCACCACGACGGTGCCCGCGAACAGCTCGACCACGCCGCGACCGTCTACGCGGCCAACCTCGAAGAGGCCGCCGCACGGGCCGTCGACCGGTACCTGCACGAACGCGGCCAAGCACCGCCGACCGGCGGGACGTTCCGCGTGTACTCGTGGCGCCGGAACCGCATCGTGCCGCAGCACGCCGACGAGGAGTGCCGGTTCGACTTCTACGTCGAGACCGACGAAACGACCCTGCACTGACCCGGCCGGGCGCGCCGGACGGGGACCGCGCCGGACGGGGACCGCGCCGGACGGGGACCGCGCCGGCACGGCTGCCGAGGTCGGCAAGGACCTTCAAGCGAACCGCGGCGGCGCGGACCGACGGACCGACCGGCATTCCCGCACCGACGGAGGAGAAAGAGCCGACACATGGAACACGGACACGCACGGGAACTGGTTACGATCTCCCTGAGCCCCCAGCAGCACGCCACCCTCCAGCAGGTCCTCGAAGACCTCGCGAACGGCGGCCGCCAACGCACAGCAGCCACGATCCGCACAATCCTGGAGGACGCCCTCCAGCTGCCCCCGCACCCGTGCGGCCAGTGCAAACGGCCGATCGCGGTCGGGGAGGATTTCCACTGGACGCTGCCGGCCGGCTGCTGGCGCACCTACTGCACGCGATGCTGGAAGCAGTACGCGGGAAAGCGGGCAACGACCGCGCACGCGAGACGCGACGCGGCGGAACCGCAAGCACGCCGAGCCGCCACCTGAGAACGGACGCCAGGAGAAACCAGCCATGATGAGACTCAGCCTGACCATCAATGACGGCGAGGTGTTCGCACGCCACGAAATCACCGGGCGCGGCATCCCCGACGAAGCCGGCATCGTCACGAGCAGACTGCCGGACAAGATCATGGAGATCCTGCACGACATGCGCGCCGCCCAGCGGTACGAGACCGAAACGCGGAAGCAGTGATGCGGAGAACAACAAGGAGGACCACAAGAGCGGCACGCGAGAAGCTCGACGCGCCGGGCGAGTTCGACGAACGGCCCACCAAGCGGGATCCAAGAGAAAGCTCTTCCCGAAACCGTCACGGTCGGTGATCAATTCCACCCGCGAGGCGAACCGGCCCCGCAGTCTGCGGCGCGGGACCGGCGCGCGTCAGCCGCCGTAACCTCGTCAGCCGTGACCGGAATCGAGAAACAACCACCATGTGCCGCGTCTACCGACGAGGAACCTACGTCTACACCAGACTCTGCGCCCGCACGGGCCAGCCCGGCCGCCGCATCGCCGGTGACGCACGCGGCCCCGGCGGCCACGTCCTCCGGAGCCGGCTGCCGGCAACCGCAGGCGCGTCAGCCGACCGCCGAGAAAAGCCAGCCGAACGGACCGGTCGGCACGACACCGGGTCCGGCCGAAGAGGCCGATGCGAACTGTGCAAGGCGCCGCACCGACCGCTCGACGCCGAGCAACGCTGCCCGGAGTGCCTCCTCGAGATCGAGCGAGGCGACCGGATCGACAGCAAGCGACCCAAGGAAGGCGATCCAGTGGGGAAAAAGAAGAGTATGCTCGAAGCGCTGCAAGGACCAGCAGAACCCGAACAGCCGACGAAGGCTCGGTCGGTTACGAAGCGCCAATGCGTAATCTGCAAGATCCGGTTCACACCACCGGAATGGGACGACGAGCACGAAATATGCAGGTGGTGCCATGAGCGTGACCGATTGGCGGACAGACACAGACGAGAGGGATGACCGCCGGGCACAGCAGACGCGAACCCGGAAGCAGACGGGCGAGGCCTTCGGGCGCAACGGCATCCACGCCAGCGGGCAACTCCTCGTCGAAAGGCTGCACCACTGAGGCCCGGGACGGCCGCGCCATGAGCGAGCGCACGCCGATCGAGTGGACGGACGCGAGCTGGAACCCGGTGCGGGGTGTGCGCCAGTCAGCCCCAGCTGTGCGCACTGCTACGCCAAACGGATGGCGGAACGGTTCAGGGGAATCACGGGTCATCCGTACGAGAACGGCTTCGACGTACGACTCGAGGGTGCCCCAAGCGTAGTTGAAAGTCGGTGGCGACTCCTGCCCGGCTGATGTGGTATCAGTCGGGTGTTCACTCAAGGAGGAGAGGCCACCGATGAAGAAACCGTACAAGATCGTGTCGGGCGCGTCCAAGTCCGCGCCGAGCAGCCGGGAACTGGCGGACTGGCTGGCGAAGGACGGGCAACTGCTGATTCCACTGGTCGAGCTGCTCGAGAAGGGCGAGCGGGCCGTCGACGAGGTGATCGACGTGATGGGCCGGGCGACCATCGAGGCGGTCCTGCAGATGAGCGCCGAGCAGGTGGCGGGACCGAAGGAGCAGGGCCGCCGCGACGCCGACCGGGAGCTGTACCGGCACGGCGTACAGGCGGGGCGTGTGGCGTTGAAGGAGCGGCAGTTGCGGGTCGACAAGCCGCGGCTGCGCAAGAAGCGGCCACCGGCCGACGAGCCGGGCGAGGTGGAGATTCCGGCGTATACGGCGTTGCAGGCGAACCGGCGGCTGGCGGACCGGATGCTGGAGCTGGTACTGCGCGGCGTATCGACGCGCAAGTACGAGACGGTGCTGCCGGCGATGGCCGAGCAGGTGGGCGTGAGCAAATCCGAGGTCTCTCGGGAGACCATCGAGGCGGGGACGCGCGTTCTGCGGGAGTTGGCCGAAGGGGACCTGAGCGAGCTGGACGTGCTGGTGGTCTACCTGGATGGGATCGTGTTCGGGGACTACCACGTGCTGGCGGCGGTGGGGGTCGATGCCGGTGGCCGCAAGCATGTGCTGGGGCTGTGCGGCGGCGCGTCGGAGAACGCGCAGGTAACCGTCGATCTGCTTGAAGCTCTGGTGGCGCGGGGTCTGCGGGCGGACCGCCGGCGTCTGTTCGTCATCGACGGCGCCAAGGCGTTGCGGCAGGCCATCGGCCGGGTGTTCGGGTCGTCGAACCTGGTGCAACGTTGTAGAAATCACAAGGTACGGAACGTGTTGGGACATCTGCCGAAGGAGCAGCACGAGCAGGCGCGTGCGACGCTGCGAGCGGCGTGGAAGCTGGACGCGGACGAGGGCATCCGGAAGCTGGAGCAGTATGCGTCGTGGCTGGAGCGGGACTGGCCGTCGGCGGCGGCGAGCCTGCGCGAGGGGCTCTCGGAGTTGTTCACGGTGAATCGCCTGGGCCTGCCGACGCCGTTGCGCCGCTGCCTGACGACGACGAACATCATCGACTCGTCGCACGCGGGGGTTCGCCAGCACACGAATCGGGTGAGCCGCTGGCAGAGCGAGGAGATGGCGGTGCGGTGGGCGGCGGTGACGTTCCGGGAGACGGAGAAGCACTATCGCCGGATCACGGGCCATGAGCATCTATGGATGCTGAAAGCGCACCTCGACGAAGAGAGCGGCGCGCTTGCCGAGACCCGGAAGGTAGGGTAACGTGTTCTGTCGCCGCCGACTTTCTACTACCGGCGGGACACCCTCTACGACTCGCCCCCGAGATGCTCGACCGTCCCCGCCGATGACGGAAGCCGAAACGGATCTTCGTGAACTCGATGAGCGACCTCTTCCATCCCGACGTGCCGGTCGACTACATCGAAGCAGTCGGGCGAGTGATGGAAGAGACCAGCCGGCACACCTTCCAGGTGCTGACGAAACGCCACCGGCGCATGCGCGACCTGCTGAACGGACCGCTGCGCCGGATCGGCGGACTGCCGAACGTCTGGCTCGGAGTCAGCGGCGAGGACCGGCGGCACGGGCTGCCGCGACTCGACGCGCTGCGCGAAACGCCGGCGACCATCCGGTTCGCATCCATGGAGCCGCTGCTCGAAGACCTCGGGACGGTCGACCTGACAGGCATCGACTGGGTGATCGGCGGCGGAGAGAGCGGTCCGCGGGCGAGACCGATGCACCCGGACTGGATCGTGAACCTCGAACGGACGTACCGGGTCCAGAAGGTGGCGTTCTTCTTCAAGCAATGGGGCGGACCGCGCAAGACCGCCACCGGACGGACCCTCAACGGCCGCACCTACGACGCCTTCCCGGCATCACCGTGACGGCCGGACCGCCGCACGGACACGGCACGTACGACGGATCCGAAGCCGGACCACCAGCGAAGGCGCCAACAACGACCGCAGCGTAGAAGCGGCACCTCGCGCCGCACCGACGAACCCGGCCGCGGACCAGCCGCGCCGATACCGCCGCGGCAGCCCGCACAGCCGACGCCGTCGGCGATGTCACGGACGGCGGACACGCGGCAGCCGCCGCAGCCACAGCGAGCAGGGCAACAACCCCATCCGCGAACGCGAGCCAGCCCGCACGACACCGCGGGAGTGCGCGGCCGGCGCACCGAACACGGCGACAGCGACGCCGGCCGGTGCCGGGACCGCGGCGTACGCGGGACGACGGAGGGGCGACCGCCGAGCAGACCACCGTCACCGACGCGACAACGAACGGGCGTCGCCGACGCCGGCACACAGCGACGCCGAGCACGAGCGGAACGGCCACGACCAGCCGGCGCACCAACCTGCGCCCGAAAAAGCCCGCAGGCAACATCCACGAAGCGACGAATGCTACACCACACGCCGCGCGACACACTACAAGCGACAGGCCGCAGCGAACAGCCGGCCAGCGGCGGCGACCCGCAACGGGATCCGCAGGTGCCGCGCACCGCGACCCCTCTACGCAGGCGCAGCAGCGTCCACGGAGAACCGATGACCGAACGAGCTCGCGACCATCAGCCCCGCTTCGCCCCCGCGGACGGACGGTACGACCGGTTCGCTTGGATGGGCGACCACATCGCCGAGTACACGCTCGACCGCGACAGCCAACCGGAGTACTTCGCCGTCGAAGTCCTCCGGTGGGCCGGCGCCGCCGACGACGACATCACTCGGGCAAGAGAATTGTGCGACGACGTCGAGTACGACGAGTACGGTGACGTGCCGACGGACGAGTTCGGCCAACTGATCCGACACCCGGGTAACGAGAGGCTGTTCGACGAGCTCACGGCCCTCGTGAGACCGCACATCGACGTCCACTGCCTGACGGTCGACCGCAACCACCGGTTCAGACCGGACCTGCAAGTCCTCGAGACCCTGCACCGGGACCCGGACGCCGCCCACGGGAACACGATCGAGGTCAACGACCACGGCAACGTCTCGTGCTCGTTCGAAGGACACGAGATCTGGAGCTGCGTGTGACGACACTCGAATCGACGCGACGGACAACGGAGACGACGCCGCGCACGGAGGACGAAGTTGACGATGATCGAAACCACGATCTCGATACTGGTCGCCACAACGACGATGCTTGCATGGCAACAGCACACCAAGTGGCTGACGCAGTGGCAGACCCTCGCGACCGGGGCACCCGTGACCGCAATGACATCGATGCCGATCGGCATCTGCATGGCCGGCGACACGTCGACCGCAACGATGGCGGGCGCGGTCTGTGCAAGTTGCGCGGTCTTCTACGCGGCCGTGTGGGTGTTCGACCGGTACGTCGCCGAGCTGTTCCTGGACGACGACTGACGTGCAGGAGAACAAGAAACCGCCCGACAAGTCCCGACGGGACGACCGCCGCGCGGCGGCAGCGGAGACGACGATCAACGAGCACGGGAGGGGAGTACGACGGGTGATGGTAGAGGGAAGAGCGGGGGGGGGACGCGTACCGGCACAGCCGGTAACGGACGACGCTAAGCGGCGAATCGCCGACGACGAGATCACGCGAAGCGGTCCCCCGGACCCCGAAGCGCACGAAGCCGGACAACGGCGGCCCGACGAAGGAGGATCCATGATGAGCAGCCCCACGTACGCCGGCATCGGTTCGAGGCACACACCCGTCCACGTACTCGAGGCGATGACGACCATCGCGTCGGAGCTCGGGGCCGCGGGCTGGCGGTTGCGCACCGGAGGCGCCGAAGGCGCCGACAGCGCATTCGCGGCCGGCGCCCCGGACGGCACAACCGAGCTGTGGCTGCCGTGGCGCGGCTACAACGGGCTGCACGGCCGGCACTGTCACGTGCTGGACCGCACCGCCGCCGCACGGGCCGAATCAATCGTCAGCAAGGTGCACCGCGGGTGGCACCGTCTCAGCCAGGGATCGCGGAAGCTGCATGCGCGGAACGCGGCCATCATCCACGGCGGATCGCTCGCCGACCCGGTCGACGCGGTCGTCTGCTGGACGCCGAACGGCGTCCCGGTCGGCGGCACCGCGACCGGCATCCACATGGCCGAGCGAGCACGGATCCCGGTGCTGAACCTCGCGCGGCTGAGCGGCGAAGGGGCTCTGGCGCGCATGCGGGCGCTGCACGAATAGCTGACGGCCGACGGTACGGGCCGAACGGTCGCGCAGCCGCCCGAACACCGAACAGGCTCGCCGAAACCGGTGCGGCCAGACCGGCCGCGAACCGGCGGCGGCGACACCGCGACCAGCACGGAACACACGACCATGACGACGCATACGTTCGCGAGGATCAGCGGGCCTCTTCACGTCGAACCGACGAAGGAGGACGGGTGCCGGTGCCGCTGCCGCTCACCGGTCTCGGGCCGGGAGAACACAATGGAGCTCCCGGTCGGCATCGACGATCTGCACCGGTACTTCGCGGGCAGGAAGGAGATCCAGTACGCACTGCCGCAGCTAAGCAAGGAACAGCGCGAGTTCCTGTTGACCGGCATCACCGCCGACGATTGGCAGAAGCTGTGGGACCCCGAAGAAGAACCAATGGCCGTCACCTTCCACGCGACCACCCCGGACACCGACGGGTCCCCGGACGCCGGCGGCGCGGCCGCCGGCCGGAACAACGGCGCACGCGACCGAGAGAACGACACATGACCAACAGCACCCCCACACCCCGATTCATCCGCGCCGACCTGGACGCGGCGGCAGTCGACCAAGTGGCGCGCCTGTTCGACGCCACGCCGGCCCAGATCCTCGTGGAGCTCCTCCAGAACGCCCGGCAGGCGGGGGCGACTGCCGTGGACGTGACGATCTCGAACGACACCGGACGGATCTCCGTCACCGACGACGGCTGCGGCGTCACCGACCCGAAGGTCCTGCTCTCCTTCGGCCGCAACGGCTGGAACGACGAGGTCGTCGACGCCGAGAACCCGGCCGGGGTCGGATTCTTGCACTCGCGATGCAGTACGTGACGATCGAGTCGCGGCCGAAGCGGCCCGACGGCGCCGACGAAGCGCCGGGCGGGTGGCGGGCGATGCTGAACCCCGACATCTTCCGCGGCAGGATCCAAGCGGCCGTCGAACCGGCAGACGAAACGGCGCCGAGGCCGCACGGCACACGGGTGGTCATCGAACCGGTGAACTGGGGGCACAGCACCTGGGAGAACGCAGCCCGGCCGCAGCAAAGCACTTCCCGCTCCCGGTCAGCCTGGACGGCATCGCAACACCGCAAGGCGAGTTCCTGTACGGGTGCGAATACACGGAGACCTGGAACGGCGTGAGGTTCGGGGTACAGACCGGACACCGCTACGAGCAACCGGCGGAGATGAACATCCACGGGCGTCGGATCAAGTCGGTCGGTCTACCGTCGGTGACAGAAGTACCGACGAGAGGAGACGAGTCGTGGAGCAGTGAGAACCTGTGGTGGGTGATCGCCGACGTCGACCGCGACCCGGAGCTGCAGCTCGCGCTGACTACGAGAACGAGCATCGTCGAGAACGAGTTCGCCGAACGCCTGCGCGGCGCCGCCCGCAAAGCCATCTACCGGGCGATGAGCCGTCGCACGCACCCGCAGGCCGCCGCCCGGGACGCGCGCCGCGCCGCCGCGGCCGGGATCGTCCTCCCGCCGGCGCGGCCGATGCTGCAACCGTGTCCACCATACATAGAAATCCGGTGCAGTCCGATACCGTCCGAGATGGTCCGTAAATGGCTGAATAATCGTTGATTACAACCAGTTCACCGACTTGACGAGAGCCGTTCCAGTCCGGTGCGATCCGCCGGTATCCGCCATTCACTGAGGGGTATACTGGCAGAAATGGAACTCCCGACACGACCCCGGACCGCCAAGCCCAACGGCCGGCAGCCGCACCACGCGCTGACGACCGCCTTCGTCCGCAACGTAGCACAGGCCGGGCGCTACTGCGACGACCGCCACGAAAAGCGCGTAAGCACCTCACAATTAACGGGTTGCTGACGGCAGGTCGGGTGTCGTCCCCACGGTGCACCCCACCCTGTGAGCCGGAACAAACCGGACCAACGAAGCCGTCCCCGGACGTAACCGTTCGGCCAAGCCGGTATCTGGCTGCTTCTACCGGTTGAGGGTGCGCTTCCAGTCCTTGCGGAGGGGCCGCAGCCAGATGTCCTTCTTGGGCTTGTCGGAGCGGTTGTTCATGTTGTAGCGACCGCGCCCCTGGGTGGCGCCGACGCGGGTCCAGCCGGAGGCCCGGTAGACGGCGCCGGTGTAGCGGGGAGTCTCCACGAAGGTCTCGATGAGCACGGGGGTCGTCTTGTAGCGCGCGGTCCAGTCGGCCGGCAGCTGGCGGCGGACGAGGGCGAGGATGTGCGAGCCGAGGTTGGGGATGCGGATCCAGGGCAGGATCAGGAAGCGCGGGTTGTCGACGACGAGCGGCAGGTTCTTCTCGCGGAGTCGCCGCGACCAGCCGATGAAGCGGTCGCGCGGGGCGAGCGTCCAGGCGGCGGTCGAGAAGCCGAGCATGGCCAGCGGCGTGCCGTCGCTCGCGTGCACGGCGTAGCGCATCTGGGCGCCGACCAGGGTCTTGTAGCCGAGGTAGTGGTAGCGGGCGACGTACTCGTTCCACAGCTTCCCCCCGCGGTCGCCGCGCACGACGGTACGCATCTCGAGCGGGCGGACGGCGTCGAGCGTGGTCGGCGGCGGCAAGCGGGGCGGTTCGGTGTCGGGCCCGAAGGTGATCGGCCCGGGCCGGTTCTGGCGCCACTTCGGCGGCGGCAGTTCGATGCGGCCGTCCCGGTGCATGGCCAGCATGACGACGCGGGCCATCATGTCCTTGATCCCGCCGTCGGCCTTGTACCAGCCGATGCGGCGGCAGAACTCCTTCGACAGGGCGTGGCGGTTGAGCGCCGGCGGCCCGGCGATCAGCGCGCGCAGCAGCGCCATCTCCGCGGTCGTGAAGTCGCGGCCGTAGTAGCGGCACTCGACCGGAGCGGTCATGTCGGCGCCGTCAGTTCGCGTCGGCGCGCCGCGTCCATCGACCAGGGCAGCCACGCCGCGGTGTCGTCCGGCGGCCGGCCGCCGTTGTCGGCGCAGGCCGCCAGCCACGCTTCGAGCCAGCGCAGGACATCGATCCGGTTCAGTATCAGGGTGCCGACCACCGAGTACATCAGCGCCGTGAACTGCGCGCCGGTTCCGCTGTCGGAGCCGAACGACAGGCGCCGTCCGATGGCCGGCCCCCGCAGCAGCCGCTCGGCGAGATTGTTGTCGAGCGGCACCCGGGGACGGTCGGCGAACACACTGAGCCCCTCGCGGTGGTTGACGAGCGAGCGCAACGGTTTGCCCTCGCGCGCGTGCTCCGGCAGGTCGGCCAGTTCCCGTTGGGCCGTCGCGAACAGGCCGTCGAGCGCCGCCGCGAGCGCACCCTGCGCCGCGTCGAACGCCGCGCTCTGGCGCTCGATGTCGGGGTCGTAGCAGTCCAGCCGCGCCTCGTTCAGGCGGTAGAGCGCGGCGATCCGCGCCAGCCATGCCTCGCACCAGCCGGTCAGGCGGACCTGGGCGGCGGCGCACTGGATGATGTCGCGTCGCAAATGCGCCCAGCAAAAAGCCAGCACGACCGTGCCGCCGAGCAGCCGCGCCAGCCGCTTGTAGGCGCTGTAGCGGTCGCAGACGATCACCGTCTCGGGCGCCAGCTCGCCGAACAGCTTCGCCGCCGCCTCGGCGCTGCGGCTCGCGTCGATGTGGAAGCGCACCGCGTCGTTGCCGACCGCGGTCCACAGCCAGGCCCGGCCCGAGTGGCCCTCCCCGCGCAGCGCCTGCACGCGCCACGTGGTCTCGTCGGCGTGGCGCAGCGCCGCCGCTTCCTGGTGCGCGAGGATCGCCCCGGCTACCGGCTCGAACAGCGGCACGAAGCGGGGCACGCTGTCGGCCAGCGTCCCCGACGAGACCGGCAGCCCCTGGTCGCCCAGCCAGGCGCCGACCCGCTGCAGCGGGCGCAGGCACGCGTAGCGTTCATACAGCACCCGCGACCAGACGCTGGTGCCGTAGGGCGTCTTGTCGAACAGCCGCGGCGCCGGCGGCGCCGAGACCTCCGCCGGCGACGAGGCGCACGCGCAACTCCGGCGCCAGCGGCGACGGCGGATCACCCGCCGGTGGGCGCGGACCTCGATCTCGACCAGGGCCGACTCCTCCACACCGACCGCCGCGTAGGGCTTCCCGCAACCGGAACATCGGCGCGCAGCGGCCGGCAGACTGCGCTCCTCGATGCGTTCCTCCAGGCCGCAACGCGGCGTGCGGCCGTGGCCGGGAGCGCCACACCGCTGGCCGCGCGGGCGGCCGGTGCCCGGCCGCTCCCGCTTCTCGCTCTTGCGCCCGTGCAACGCCTTCGACAGCACCGCCCGGGTCGCACGCAGCTTCACAAGCTCCGCCTCCTGCGTCCCGACCCGCCGCCGCAACGCCTCCTCCGTCCGACGCAGCCGCGCGTTCTCCTTCCGCACCCGGACGAGCGCGGCCTTCCGGCGACGCGACTTCGCCAGAGCCTGGCGCAGAGCGACGTCCGACGCAGCCGGCGACATCGCCCGCGCCGACTCGGCCCTGCGTTGCAGTCGGACTTTCAGGCGCTCCTTCACCGCCTCGGACCGCTGCAACGCATACCGCAGCCGCCCAACCTCGTCCGACAGCGACACAACCCGGTCGTGCTGGTCGCGAAGCCGCCGCGTCCCATCGTAGAGCCGGACGGTCTCGTGCAGCAGCCGGCGCAGCGACGCCTTGTCGTCGCGCTCCTTGCACAGAACCTTGTGCAGCCGGCGAATCTCGGCCGCCTGGACCTCCGCTGCCGGCGCCGCCTTGCGCAACCGGGCAACCTCCCGGCGCAACGACGTCTCGCTGTACCGGCCCGACTCGACGCCGGCATCCGCAAGCAGCTTGCCGAGACGGGCTACCTCCGACTGCAGCGCCAACGCGTCCTTCGCCGCGCTGCGGGCTTCCTTCGACTGCTCGACCGCCGCCAGCCGCTTGCGCCGCGACGACTCGAACTGCCACTTCCAATAGCCCGCTTCGCAACGCGCGGATACCTCCGCCCGCTTCAGCGCTTCCGACCGCGCTTCCGCCGCCTCGGCACGATCGCGCGCCTGCTCATACAGCCGCCGCCAGCACGGCCGTCCGGGCAGCGAAGCCCCTTCGCCAACCGGTCGGGCTTCCGTGTCCCGACTCGCCATGGCCGAGACCATAGCGAATATCGATCCGCGTTACCAGTACAAAATACCGGCTTGGCCGAACGGTTACCCCCGGACGGTAAGCGTTCGGTCGTCCCGGTATGGACATGCGGCCGGGCCAACCGGACGCTGGCGTTGTCGACGGCCAGCACCGGTCGATGTCCCCTGCGCACGGAGGGCACCCGGACCGGATCGGCTCGCTGTTCGACGATGCTTGTCCGACTACCGAACGCCGGATACCGGCTTGACCGAACGGTTACCCCCCGGACCCCGGACCCCCGGACGTAACCGTTCGGCGAAGCCGGTATGGACACGCGGCTGGCCCAGCCAGACGCGCCGTCGGCGTCCGGAGAAATCCGTGCAGACTGACCAACTCGGCCTGCGGGCCAGTGCGTTCTTCGCCGCACGGCGCGCTTCCTGGCTCTGCCCGCTTCAGCTCGTCCGCGCTCTTCTCCGCTCCGCGGCTTCACGATACTGGTAGAGCTTCTCCAGCACGATGATCCAACTGTCCTGGATGGCATCCTGTGCGGTCGCATCATCACCGGCAATCCGCCGGGCCATGGGCAGGAACCGCGCCGTGCAGCACCGAAGCCACGTCTCGGGATCGCGGTCGAGCAGTGGTGAGGTAGGCGGCCCATCGTCCAGGAGCCGTCGGCGACGGTCGAACAAGTCCGACTGGGACATCGGCCGCCGGACCGGCAGCGTTTCGCCGCTCCCGCCGACGGCTCGCTGCCGCAACCGAATCGTTGATCCTGCTGGCGCGAGTTTCTACAATGGTAGATTAGAGAGCTCCTTGCAGAATCCGTCATCGGCGGGGTTTCTTCACCCGAAGGCGGCAGTCCAGTCGGCCGTCCACGGCCAATGGGCGCTCACCAGGAGAATTGAGGACTGCGCCAAGCGGCAAGCCCCAAGGATTTCGCAAGCGGCTCTGGAGAAAACTGGGTTGCGTTTCCCCGCAACCATGGAGGCAAGATTGAGAGACACACGATCGATCGTCCGCATCGCGGCACTCATGGCCACTGCGCTGGCGCTGGCGCTTCCGGCGGCGGCGCAACAGGACGAGCAGCCGGAGTCCGGCGAGGTGCCGCAGTTCGCCGAGGAGGTGACGGTCCGGGTGACCGCCCGCAAGCGCGAGGAGAACCTGCAGTCGGTGCCCTTCTCCATGGTGGCGCCGACGCAGCAGACGCTGCGCAACCGGGGCGCCGAGAGCATCGAGGACGTCTCGGCGAACGTGGCCGGCTTCTCGGTCCAGAACCTCGGCCCCGGCCAGAGCCAGATCGCGATACGCGGCGTCTCGGCCGGCCAGATAGTCCGCGACCAGCCCGGCGTCAAGGAGCAGGTGGGCGTCTATCTCGACGAGTCGGTCATTTCGCTCTCCCTCTTCACGCCCGACATCGATCTGTTCGACATGTCGCGCGTCGAGGTGCTGCGCGGCCCGCAGGGCACGCTGTTCGGATCGGGCTCGCTGTCGGGCACGGTGCGCTACATCACCAACCAGCCGGAGCTCGGCGTGCTCGAGGGAACGGGCGAGCTCGGCTTCGACGCGCTCGGGGCGGGCGGGTTCGGCAACAACACCAAGGTCGCCCTCAACGTGCCGCTCGGCGCGGCGGCGGCGGCCCGCGTCACCGCCTACAACACGGTGCTCGGCGGCTTCATGGACGCCGTGCAGCCCGACGGCAGCCTCAGCGAGGACGTCAACGGCGGCCGCCGGACCGGCGCGCGCGTGGCCGTGCTCGTGCAGCCGAACGAGCGCTTCTCGATCACCCCGCGCGCCCTCTACCAGGACGTGTCGATGGACGGCTGGAACCGGATCGACGCGTACAACATCCTCGCCAATCCGTTCACCACCACGCGGCCGGCATTCACCCTCGGCGAGCGCCAGTTGTTCACGCAGTTCGACGAACCCTACGCCGACCAGTTCCTGCTGGGCGACGTGAAGGTGGAGTACGACTTCGGCAACGTGCTCCTGACGTCGATCACGTCGGTCACCAGCCGCGACGTCGAGGTCGTCCGCGATTCCACGGCGCTGGCCGCCAGCGTGGCCGGCGGCACCATCGGGCTCCCCGAGAACGTCTACACGCTCGACGCGCCGCTGATCGACGCCACGACCGCGGAGGCCGTGACGGAAGAGCTGCGGCTGTCGGGCGCGGCCGGACGCCTCAACTGGGTCGGCGGCTTCTTCTACAGCAACGCCGAGCGGCGCTACGGCCAGAACCTGCCGGTCACCGGCTTCGAGGCCGCCTCCGGCATCCCCACCCGGGGCGAGCACGCCGCCCGCGACGAGCTGTTCTGGTCGGACCTGCTGTACGACTTCGACCAGTTCGCCGTGTTCGGTGAGGTGTCGGTGGCGGTCACCGAACGCTTCCACCTGACCGGCGGCCTGCGCTGGTACGACTTCGACGAGCGGCGCGTCCAGACCTTCGACGGCATCTATTCCGATGCGGGGACCAACCGCGGCGACATCGCGGCCAGGGGCGCGGCGCCGCGGGTCATCGCCAGCTACGACGTCACCGACAGCACGCAGGTCAACGCCCAGGTCTCGAAGGGCTTCCGCCTCGGCGGCATCAACGATCCGCTCAACACCCCGGTCTGCACGCCGCGGGATCTGCAGACGTTCGGCAACCGGGATACCTGGGAGGACGAGGAGCTGTGGAACTACGAGGCAGGCGCCAAGTCCACGTTCCTCGGCGGCCGCGGCACGCTGAATGTCTCCGGCTTCTTCATGGACATCCGCAACCTGCAGGCGACGGTGACGGCCGGCTCCTGCTCGTCGCGAATCATCTTCAACGTGCCGGAATCGCGCAGCGCCGGCATGGAGCTCGAGCTGGCCGCGCAGCCGACGCCCCTGTTCGACTTCGCGGTCGCCGCCAGCGTGGCCGACGGCCGGCTGCAGTCGACGCTGGAATCGTTCGACGCCGACGGGAGCTCCACCGGCATCATCGCGGGCATCGAAGCGGGCAGGCGCATGCCGACCACGCCGCTGGTCCAGGCCACGGCGGCCGCGACGTGGCGCTGGCTGATGGGCGGCTGGGTCGGGTATCTGAGCGGCACGTTCCAGCACGTCGGATCGCGCTACACGCAGATCGGCGACCAGGCGGCCGGCTTCGGCACCGTCGACCTGCTGGCGCTGCCGAACACGATCGGCGGGCCGCTGACGCAGAGCACCTTCACCTTCGAGCCGGAGCTGCCGGCCTACAACATCCTCAACGTTCGCGTCGGCGTGCTCAGCGGCGCGTGGGACATCGCCTTCTTCATCAACAACGTCACGGACGAGCGTGCCTTCCTGGCGCTCGACCAGGAGCGTGGCACGCTGGCCCGCGTGGGCTACCTGACGAACCCGCCGCGGCGCATCGGCATTGCCACACGGTTCGACTTCTGAGCCTCCGACGCACCATTGGTCGCCCGCGCCGGGCAGGCGGACCACCTCAACCTTCCTGGAAGGACAATTCAGAGGGGAGCGACCCGGCGCGGCAGGTGTGACGCAGGAACACGTGCCGGGTCCGAAAACCGCCAGGTTTTCGGTGGGTCGCTCCCCTCTCTCACCCCGACCCCTTTCCTGACCCCGTGCCTGGATCGTACGTGGTCATTACGGTCAATGGTGTCAAGGGTTTAGAGGATTCCAAGTGTGATCCGGGGTGTGACTGGAGGTGTGACTGGGGGTGTAAGTTGGTCACGCCGGTCCTGTTACACCCTTGCTGCGGCACCTCTCCTGTAACCTTCGCCTCGGTCATGGTGTGATCAGGCGGCGGATCCGATCACACGCTTGCCCTCGCCCCCCGTCTCCATCGTGCTCCCGTTCTGCCCTCCTCACTGTCCCGCGCTCCGATCTCCTGCGTCCGGTACCTGGATCCCTGTCGAGCCCGTCCGGTCCGCTGCCGTCTTTCCGCGCCTCACGCCGGTCCGTACCGTTCCCGGTGGTCCTGTCTGGCGGGCAGGGTCGTGGGCATGTGCGGCGGGGTCGGGATCGTGGTCGAGGCCGGTCCCGTTCTCGGGACGGACGGCCGCGTCCGTCCAACAACCAGCCTCGTCCGCGACGGCGGCCGGCGCGTCACCCGCAAGGGCCGGAGCGGAGCGGAGGAGCCCGTGCGTGCGCGGGCTTGACGCGCCGGACGCCGTCGTGGCACTCGGCTCCCTGACGGTCCCCGTGCGCCGGGGCCTGCGCGGCGCTCCGGCCGCCGCCGATCGTACCGGGATGGGGTTCAGGCCGCAACGTCGCCCGACGGGCATCAGCGCCCCGGCGCGTGCGCCGCCCGGCGCTCTCCAGCCAGATAGGCTTCCCAGTCGTTCATGAGCCGCCGCCGCCGTTCGAACAGGTCCGACCTCGCGTAGGCCGCCTCGACCGGGTTCCGCACGACATGGGCCAGCGCCGCCTCGATGACCTCGCGCGGGTGGTCCGTCTCCTCGGCCGCCCAGTCCCGGAACGAGGACCGGAAGCCGTGTGGGACAGCGGCGACGCGGTGCCACTGGAGCACCCGCAGCATCCGCTTCTCGTCGAGCTGCTTGCCGCTCCGGCCGGGGAACACCAGCGGGCTACCGCCGTCGCCGAGTCCCCGTGCCGCATCGAGGATCTCCAGCGCACGCCCGCACAGGGGCACCCGGTGGCCGCGCTTCATCTTCATCCGCTCGGCGGGGATCGTCCACACGCGGGCCTCGGTGTCCATCTCGGCCCACAGCGCCCCGCGCACCTCGCCCGACCGCCCGGCGGTCAGGACCAGAAACTCGAACGCCAACTTGACGGCTGGCATCGTCCGCGACGTGTGCATCGTCGCGATGGCCGCCGCGACCTGCCCGTGCGGCAGCGCCTGCCGGTGCTGCACGACCTCGTGCTGCGCACCGAGGACCGGCAGGATGCGGTCACAGGGATTGTCTTTGCGCATCTCCATCGCCACGGCCCACTCCAGCACGGCCCGGATGCGCTGGCGCACGGTCCGGGCGGTCTGCATCTTCACGTGCCAGATGGGCGTGAGGACCTGGAGCACGTCGGCGCTGTCGACCTCCGAGACGGGCCGGCTGCCGATGCGCGGGAAGACGTAACGCTCGAGACTGCGGAGCCACTCGGTCGCCTGCTTCGGACTGCGCCAGCCGGCCCGCTTCGCCTCGACCACGGTGGCGGCGGCCTCGGCGAAGGTGGGCATGCCCTGGACGCGGCGCCGCTCGGCGAGCGGGTCGCCGCCCGCGCGGGCGAGCTTGCGGTTGGCGAGCGCCTTCTCGCGGGCCTCGGCGAGCGTGACCAGATGGACGCTGCCGAGCCCGAGTTCGTGTTTCCGGCCCCGGATGACGAGGCGCTGGATCCAGCTTCGGGTGCCGGTGCGCTGGACGTAGAGGTACAACCCGTTGCCGTCAGCGTGCCGCCCGACGGGCGCGGTACGGACGAAGGCGGCGGAGAGTGCGTGGTGGGGGTGTCGGCCCTTGGGCTTGGTCTTCCCGGGTTTCGGGGCGTCGCGGGTCACATAATCCATTCCCCAATGATATACAGGAAGTCGGCGGATTGCACGCGACGTTCTGACCGGGACAGTCCGGCGTGACGAATCACAAACGATTACTAATCAGATACTTAAGGTCAGTTTCTGACTTCGATGAACGTCAGCGGACTCCAATAGCCCGTTCCTGCGACGGCGATGGCCTCTACCTCGACGTGCAGCCGTCCGGCACCCGCAGCTGGGTGCAGCGGCTCGTCATCCGTGGCCGGCGCCGCGAACTCGGACTCGGCGGCTTCCCGCTCGTCCCGCTCAAGGACGCCCGCGCCCAGGCGCTCGCCAACCGCAGGCTCGCCCGCGCCGGAGGCGATCCGCTCGCCGAGAAGCGCCGCCTCAAGAGCATGCCCACCTTCGCCGCCGCCGCCGAGGCGGTCCTGGCCCAGATGCGGCCCGGCTGGCGCAACCCCAAGCACGGCAAGGACTGGCTGTCGAGCATGGAACGCTTCGCCTTCCCCCGGCTCGGCAAGCTGCCCGTCTCCGAGGTGACGAGCGCCGACGTGGTCGAGGCGCTGCAGGCCGTCTGGCACGAGCGGCCGGCGACGGCGCGGCGGGTGCGCCAGCGCATCGGCACCGTCATGGAGTGGGCCGTGGCGCTGAACTACCGCGACGACAACCCGTGCAGCCGCATCGGACCGATCCTCGGGTCGCAACGGGACCTCGTCCAGCACATGCGGGCGCTGCCGCATCGCGGCGTGGCGGCGGTGGTCGAGACGGTGCGGGCGTCGAGCGCCGCTCCCGCCGTCAAGCTGGCGTTCGAGTTCCTCGTGTTGACTGCCGCGAGGTCCGGCGAGGTGCGCGGGGCCGAGTGGGCCGAGATCGATACGGCGGACCACGTGTGGACCGTGCCGGCCACGCGGACCAAGGCGAAGCGCGAGCACCGGGTGCCGCTGAGCGGACCGGCGCTGGAGATCCTCGACGCGGCGCGGACGCTCGACGACGGCAACCCGCTCGTGTTCCCGAGCGTGCGGGGCAAGCGGATGAACGACATGGCCCTGTCGGGACTGCTCAGGACGCTGGAGATCCCCGCCGTGCCTCATGGCTTCCGCTCCACGTTCCGCGACTGGGCGGCCGAGGAGACGAACCACCCGCGCGAGGTCGTCGAGGCGGCGCTGGCCCACGTCGTGCAGAACAAGGTCGAGGCGGCCTACGCCCGCTCGGACCTGTTCGAGCGGCGGCGGCAGTTGATGGACGACTGGTCCGCCTACGTCGCCGGCAGCGCAAAGCGCGCCGGCTGATGATCGCCCATCTTCGGGACCGGGCGGACGCTCTCGTGCGGGTCGGCTGGACCCGCCGCGAAGCCGAGTGGCTGGCGCTGGTCTGCCTGCACAGCGGCGTGTTCCTCCGCTCCCAGTACCTCGCCTTCATCGGCCGGACCAACCCGGCGCTCGCCAACCGCTTCGTCCGCCGGTGCCGCAAGCACGCCGTCGAACAGCCGTGGAACGGCTCCCGGCTCCGCATCTGCCGGATCGCGGCCCGGCGCATCTACCGGACACTCGGGGCCGAGCACGTCCGGCACCGCCGGCCGGCCGCGCCGGAGGTCGTGCTACGGCGGCTGCTGTCGCTCGACTACGTGCTCGAACATCCGCACGCTGCGTGGCTCCCGACCGAGGACGAGAAGGTCAGCGCGCTGACCGCGGCGGGGATCTCGAAGCAGGTGTTGCCGCACCGGCTCTACCAAGGCGCGGTCGGGGCGCAGCAGCGCTACTTCCCCCACAAGCTGCCGCTGGCTCTCGACGGCGGGCGGGCGACGTTCCTGTTCGTGCAGACCGACGAGGACGAGACGGTGAGCGCGGTCCGCACATGGGGCTCGCAGCACTCGGCTCTGTGGATGGCGCTTCTCGCGGCCGGCCGCGCCGTCGAGGTGGTCGTCGTGGGCCGTGACCCGGTGCGGCTGGCGGCGGCCGGGCAGGTGCTCGACCAGTGGGCGGCGACGCCTCCCGAGGCCGTGAGGATGTCGCAGCGGGAGGCGGCGGCGGAACTGGCCGCAATCAAGAAGGCGATCGCGACGAGCGACTGGGCCGCGCTGGACGCGTACGGCGGGCTGAACCCCGCGATCCAGCGCGCGTGCGGTCTCGACGCCGCGTGCGCCGGAGGTCGGCGGTCGAGGGCGGCGATCACGACTGGCCGGGCGTGGCGCTCGACGCGGGTGCCGGAGTGGACCCCCGCCGCCGCGCCGGCGAGGCTGCCTGACGAGACGAACCACGCCGGCAGCCGACGTGTCAAGCCTTGCGGCTCCTCCACTGCGTTCCGGCTCTTCGAGTGACACGCCGGCCACCGGCGCGGTCTTGAGCGCTTACGGCCGAACGCGGGCGTCCGGCCCTCGACGGACCGGAGCCACTACGTCCTCGAACCCGCCGCCGAACACGCCAGCCCCGAGCCGGGTACAGCCGATCCAGCGACGCCGGATCCGGGCAGCGGAACCGACAGCAAGCCTCATGCCACCGATCCAGATCGGGACGGCGGCGGTCTCACGGCGATCGCCGGGAATCAGCAGGCGGCGGTCGTGACGGAGATCAGGTATAGGATGGGAGTCGAGGTCACGGAGCGGGACGGGGACGGAGACGGGCAACCGAACGAGGCTGTGATCAGCCCTGCCGCCCGATCACAACAAGACGGAGGCCCGAACTTACACCAGATATGCCGCACGAGAGGTGTAAGCAGCCCCGGAGTCTCAAATTACACCCCCAGTCACACCTGAGCTTACAACCCCGCACCCGATAAGTCCTTGCATATCAACCACATCCCACCACAACACACCACCCCCACGTGCAGAGAAAAGAGACAGGGGGAAGGTAGGGGAGCGACCCTCCGAAAACCTGGCGGTCTTCGGCCCCGTCAGGTGTTCCTCCGTCACACCTGTCGCGCCGGGTCGCTCCCCTGGAAATCTTCCATTCTGGAAGGATCACATCGCCGCCGCCGGCCGCGTGCGGGGCAACCGTCCGGGGCCGCCACGATATGATCACGACGCTGGCGCGACGCGAGACCGCCACTCGAGGCGCGACTGCCGCACGGTGTTCACGGGCATCCGAGACGGCGACCGGGAACCGCCTCGGGCGAGAGTACCGATGAGCTACGGCTTTCAGCAGACCCTTAACCAGATCCGGGCCGAGTCCGGTTCGCAGGCCGGGAGGGGGGCGCTCTTCGAGCGCCTCATGCGGCGGTACTTCCGCGAAGACCCGTTGTACGCGGACCGGTTCTCCGATGTCCGGCTGTGGTCCGAATGGGCGGCGACGCGGACGGATTTCTCGGGCCAGGACACGGGAGTGGATTTGGTCGCCGAGGAGCGCGAGGGCGGCTGCTGCGCCATCCAGTGCAAGTTCCACGCGCCGGGAACCCGCATCTCGAAGGACGCCCTCGACTCGTTCATCTCCGCATCGGCGCGGGAACCGTTCACGCGGCGCATGGTCGTCGATACCGGCCATGCGTGGGGGCCGAACGCCGTCAAGACCATCGATGGCCTGACACCGGCCTGTCAGGTGGTGCGGTTCAACGATCTCGCCGACCGACCCATCGATTGGCCGAACCTGCAACGGCAAGAACCGGAAGCACTCCGTTGGCGTCCCGAGTCATTCAGTCCACTTCCACACCAGAAGGCTGCCGTCGAGGACGTGGTGCGGAGCTTCGACGAGCACGACCGGGGCAAGCTCGTCATGGCGTGCGGCACGGGCAAGACGTTCACTGCCATGTGCATCGCCGAGATCATGGCGGGCGTCGGGGGGCGCGTCCTCTACTTGGTGCCTTCGATTTCGCTGTTCCAGCAGTCGATGCGGGCGTGGGCGGAGCAGCGGACCGTGCCGCACCGCTACATCGGAATCTGTTCGGACACCCGCGCCGGGCGCAACGACGAGGACGCCTCGCTGCGGGAACTGGAGATTCCGGTGACGACGGACCCCGCCGCCGTCGGCGACGCGTTGCGGGACGGGACGCCGGACGCCATGACGGTAGTCTTCTGCACCTACCAGTCCCTCCGCCTCGTCGAGCGGGCGCAGGACGGCGGCGCGCCGCCGTTCGACCTGGTGCTCTGCGACGAGGCGCACCGGACGACGGGTGTCGAACGCCCCGGCGACAAGACCTCACCGTTCCTGCTGGTGCACGACGGCGAGCGGGTCCGCGCCTCCCATCGACTCTACATGACGGCGACGCCGCGCCTCTATACCGAGGGAGCCAAGACGAAGGCCGCGAGCCACAGCGTCGAGGTGTTCTCGATGGACGACGCGGCGACCTTCGGGCCGGAGTTCCACCGGCTGCCGTTCTCGCGGGCCGTCGCGCAAAACCTGCTCGCAGACTACAAGGTCGTCGTGCTCGCCATCTCGGAGCGGCACGTCGGTGCGGCCTTGCAGGCGCATCTGGCGTCGGGCGGCGACGAGATCAACCTCGACGACGCGGCCAAGATCGTCGGCTGCTGGCGGGCGTTGCAGAACCCGGAGAACCGGCCGGCCGGCGACGGTTCGATTCAGCCCCTCGGCCGCGCAATCGCGTTCACCAACACCATCAAGTCGTCCAAACGGCTGGCGGCGCATTGGGATGGCATCGTGGCGCAGGCCGTCGAGCAGTTGCCGGCGGCGGAGCAGGCTGGGGCGCTCCAGTGCGAGACCCGGCACGTTGATGGCCAGCACCACGCGCTCGACCGCAAGGCCCGCATCGAGTGGCTGAAGGGGGCGTCCGAGGGGGCCTGCCGCATCCTGTCGAACGCCCGCTGCCTGTCCGAGGGGATCGATGTGCCGGCGCTCGATGCCGTGCTGTTCATGAGTCCCCGCAACAGCCAGGTCGACATCGTGCAGGCCGTCGGCCGTGCGATGCGGAAGGCACGGGGCAAGACGTACGGCTACATCGTGCTGCCGGTCGCGGTGCCGGCTGGTGTCGACCCGGCCGCGGCGCTCGACGACAACGAGCGGTTCGCGGCCGTGTGGGGCGTGCTGCGGGCGCTGCGCTCGCACGACGACCGGTTCGACGCCGAGATCAACCATATCGACCTGAACCGCACGCCGACGAGCCGCATCATCTTCAGCGGTCACGGAACGGGCGAGGACGGGGATCACGGCGTGGCGGAGTTCCTGCCGTTCGCGCCGCTCGACCTGCCACCGGGGGCGATCTACGCCAAGATCGTCGACAAGTGCGGCGACCGGAAGTACTGGGAGACGTGGGCGAAGGATGTCGCGGCCATCTTCTCGCGCCTCGTCCTGCGGATCGCGGGGCTGCTCGACAGCCCCGAGAACACGGCACTACGGGAGTGGTACGACGAGTTCCACGGCGAGTTGAAGGTCTCGATCAACGAGTCGATCACCCGCGAGGGCGCCATCGACATGATGGCGCAGCACATCCTGACGCGGCCGGTCTTCGAGGCGCTGTTCGAGGGGTACGACTTCGCCGGGACCAACCCCGTGGCCCGGGCGCTCGACGGGCTGCGCCGGGACTTCGGCGAGTTCGGGCTCGAGTACGAGACGCGTGATCTGGAGGGCTTCTACGAGAGCGTCCGTCTGCGGGCGCGCGGGCTCGACAACAGCGCGGCGCGCCAGCGCGTGCTGATGGAGCTGTACGAGAAGTTCTTCGCGACGGCGCTGAAGAAGGAGGCCGACCGGCTCGGGATCGTCTACACGCCGCCGGAGATCGTCGACTTCATCCTCAAGAGTGCCAACCACGTCCTCAAGGACGAGTTCGGCCGCACGCTGAGCGCCCCCGGCGTGCACGTGCTGGACCCGTTCACGGGCACGGGCATCTTCCTCGTCCGGCTGCTTCAGTCCGGCCTGGTGCGGGACGAGGATCTGACGAGGAAGTACCGCGAGGAGTTGCACGCGAACGTGATCGTGCTGCTGGCGTACTACATCGCGGCCGTCCACGTCGAGGAGGCGTTCCACGGCCGTCGCGGCGCCGACAGCGGCTACGAACCCTTCCGTGGCATCGCGCTGACCGATACGTTCAACCTGCACACCGAGCGGAGCGGCTTCCCGAGGGAGTGGCTGCCGGACAACAGCGAGCGGGTCGAGCGCCAGCAGAAGCTGCCGATTCAGGTGATCGTCGGCAACCCGCCTTGGTCCGCGGGGCAGCGAAGCTCGGCGGACGACAACCCCAACGTGGACTATCGCGAACTGGAACGACGCGTGGCGGACACCTACGCTGCACGCTCGACCGCAACGCTCAAGAACAGCCTGTACGACACCTACAAGATGGCGATCCGCTGGGCGTCGGACCGGATCGACGAACAGGGCGTCGTCGCCTTCGTCACGAACGGCTCGTGGATCGACGGCAACGTCGATTCCGGCGTGCGGGCGTGTCTGGTGGAGGAGTTCAGCAGCGTCTACGTGCTGAACCTGCGAGGGAACGCCCGGACCTCCGGCGAAAAGCGCCGTGCTGAGGGCGACAACGCCTTCGGCCAGGGCTCCCGTGCGCCGGTCGCGATCACGATCCTGGTCCGCAACCCGAACGCCGCGCACGCAGGCTGCCGCATCCTCTACCGGGACATCGGTGACTATCTGAAGCGCGAGGAGAAGCTCGCGATCCTGCGCAAGGCGGGCTCGATCGCCGGCATCGACGACTGGCGGGAGATCACGGCCGACCGGCACCACGACTGGATCGGCCAGCGCGACGAGGCGTTCCAGGCGCTCTATCCGATGGGGTCGAAGGCGGCGAAGGCCGGGAAATCGAACGAGGCGATCTTCCGGCTGTACTCACGTGGCTTGGCGACGAGCCGCGACGTCTACATCTACAACTTCTCCCGCGCCGCCTGCGCCGAGAACGCCCGCAAGATGGTGGGCGAGTACATGGGCGCGATGCGGGTCCGAGAGGAGCATCCCGAATACTCCGTCGACGATGCCGTGCGGCTCCACACTCGGTACGTGCGGTGGGACCAAGCCCTACTCGATAACCTCAGTCGCAGAAAGCCGGTCCAGTACTCGCCGGAGCGAATCTGGATTACCCAGTACCGGCCTTTCGTCAAGCAGCACTGCTATGTCGACTACGTGCTCGTCAACCGAAAGTACCAGCAGGACAGCATTTTCCCGGCGGCGGGCGGAGTTGGTACGGTTCTTGAGGACGGACGGACGGACGGACGGACGGACGGACAAACCGCGTTATCTGCGTCCCGGGCGTCGGCGCAACCAAGGGATTCTCGGCTCTCATGGCCGACACGATGCCGGACCTGGAGCTGGTGTCGAAAGGGCAGTGCTTCCCGCGGTACCGGTACGAGCGGAGAATCGCGTCATCTGCGTCCCGGGAGTCGGCGCCAACAAGCCGTTCTCGGTTCTCGTCGCCGACCGAATGCCCGACCTCCACTTCCTCGAATTCGGCCAGTGTTTCCCGCGATGGACCTACCCCGAGTACCCACCGGGGTGTCTTTGACGACGCCGGACTGTTCGCGACCGGAGTGGAACGCGTCGACAACATCACGGACGACGCCCTGCGCGCCTTCCAGGAGCACTACGGCAACGAGGCGATCACGAAGGACGCGATCTTCGACTACGTGTACGGCGTGCTCCACGCGCCGGCCTACCGCGAGCGATTCGCGAACGACTTGGCCAAGGCGTTGCCAAGGATCCCGATGGCGGCCGACTTCGGTGCCTTCGCGGAGGCTGGCCGAGATTTGGCGGCCCTGCATCTTGGCTACGAGACCTGCGCTGAGTACCCGCTGGAGATCGTCGCCGCCTAGCTCGGCGGGCTGCAATCACGTCACTTCCGACTCGGGGAGCGGGCCATGCGCTTCGCCGATGGTGACAGGACCGTGTTGATCGTCAACGATCACGTCCGGCTGGCGGGCATTCCGGCCGAGGCTCACGACTACGTGGTCAACGGCCGCACGCCCATCGCGTGGTTCATCGACCGCTACCGGGTCAGGCGAGACCGGGAGAGCGGGATCGTGAACGATCCGAACGGCTGGTTCTCGAAACCCGAGGATCTCGTCGCAGCGATTCGGCGGATCGTTCACGTGAGCGTCGAGACCGTCCGCATCGTCGCCGGTCTCCCGCAGCCGTTCGCCGAACCGTCCAGCGACCAGGGCGGCGTCCGAACATGACGAAGCCCAGTGTTTACGTCGAGACCTCGATCGTCAGCTACCTGACGGCACGGCCTTCACGCGACCTGATAGTGGCCGCGCAGCAGGCCATGACGCGGGAGTGGTGGCGCGCCGCGCCGGACCGGTTTGTTCTCGTCGCTTCGGAGCTTGTGCTGACGGAAGCTGCGGCAGGTGACGCGGATGCCGCGCGCGCTCGGCTGACGGCGCTGGAGATGGTCACGCGTCTCGATACCTCGGAGGACTCCGCGTCGCTGACTCGGAGGCTGCTGGCACTCGGGGCGTTTCCACCTGAGGCAGCCGCGGATGCCGCGCACGTCGGCATCGCCGCCGTGAACAGCGTCGACTACCTGCTCACGTGGAATCTCCGACACATCGCGGGCGCCGCCGCGCGGTCGCGGATCGAGCGCGCGTGCCGCAAGGCGGGCTACGAACCGCCGGTGATCTGCACACCCAATGAACTCATGGAGGAGTACGACCATGGAGACGAGGGAGACGGACCCGATCATCGCTGAACTCCGGGCCATCCGGCAGGCGTACGCCGCGCGGTTCAACTACGACGTTGACGCGATGTTCAGGGACCTTCGAGACAGGCAGGAGGCCTCCGGGCGAGAGTACGTGCGGTTGCCGTCACGTCGGTCGGTTTCGGCCGGTGAGGATTCGGGCGACGACCTGACGTAGTCCGGAGCCGTCCGCGGCGGGTCCGTGAGGTGCGCCGGCTTCGCCTTCGGGACGGGGGACACGCTGAGGGGAAGGCATTTCAGCACGGGAGGTAAAACCCTTTACTATCAATGGGTTATACAACATCGGCATCGGAAACCGTGGAAACTACCGCCCCAGGAAGATGCAGAGCAGCAACAGGAAGACGAACGTACCGCGGCCGCCGGCATCGACGGCCGCGACGACGTGCTGGTCTTCGACGCCGACATGCCGGTCCCGGACCAGCACGCGCTGCACCGCGCCCTCGAAGCGACCGGCCAGACCGGCCGGGTCTTCCGGTGGAAACCGCGCTACGAGAAGTACGCGTGGTACGACCGGCTGACGCGCATCGTCAAAGTGGAGACGATCGTCGAGTTCGACGACGGGTCGGCGAACGCCTGCGTGGAAGGCAGCCGCGCCGTCGGCCGACCGCTGAAAGCCGGTCGGCCGAAGTCCATCACCTTCCACGTCGCGACCGAAGACGCCGGAGGCGGCACCGGGACGATCAGCCTCCCGGCGGACCTGGCGTTCGGGTACGAAGAGGCAGGCCGGTGCCCCGCGGAGGCGGAGACGCTCGTCACCGCCGACAGCACCATCGGGGTCGGCGAGCTGACCGACATCATCGTCAAGGCGTACTCCTGCACCTCCGACGACGCCGAGTCCGACAACTGGACGAGCCAGAAGAGCGAGTTCGAGGAAGACAGCCGACACGAAGCCATCCGGCTGCTGCGCTCCCCGGAGGACGCGGCGCGCGACACGCTGACCGACTGGGCACGGCGCGTGCGGGCGCACGTGCCCGCAGGCCTCACCGCCACGCTGCGCATCACGGACGGCTCACCGGTCGAGGTGGAACTGCACCCGTCGCCGAACCGCAAGCCTGCGGGGAACCGCCGACAACGTTAACGCGCCCCGACGCCGGAGCAACGACGACAACCGCCACGGACAGGGACCGCAGCCCGACCAAGAACGACCCCGGAGTCGGCAGGGCAGAAACAGCCCGACACGCAGGATCGACAGCCGACCGCGTCCCGCGCACCCGGCACGCACAGAGCCTGCAGACCACGGACGCGGTTCCAGCAACGATCACACCCCCGGCATCCAAGCCGACCCCCCCGCGGGTGCGTCGAACTTGGCGCGCGAACAGAGCGACCACGCCTCGGCACCAGACACCGAACGACGCCGCACCATGCCCATCCACGCGGAAACGACATGGCGGACCGCACGCCTGTGGGACGACGATCTGCCGACAGCCAACCGGAACCTCGACCCAGCCGCGCGGCTGGAAACAATACGGGCGGAGCTCGGCCCGTGCACCCGGTGCCGACTGCACGGCGCGCGGACGCAGATCGTGTTCGGAACCGGACCACCCGACGCACGGCTGCTCGTGGCCGGCGAAGTGCCGGGAGCGCACGAGGACGCAGCCGGGATCCCGTTCAACGGCCCGTCGGGGCGGCTGCTCGACCGCATGCTGGCCGCGATCGGAGTACGGCGCGAAGACGCGTACCTGTGCAACGTCATCAAGTGCCGCCCGGCCGGCGACCGCGATCCCGAACGGGACGAGATCGACACCTGCGCACCGTTCCTGCACGCACAGGTCGACAGCGTCGCCCCAGAAGTCGTCCTCGCAGTCGGCGGCGTCGCGGCCCGGACGCTGCTCGGCGACCAGCGGACGCCGATCTCGAAGCTGCGCGGACGGACGTACCGGTACCGGGACGCGCTGCTCGTGCCGACGTGGCACCCGGCGTTCCTGCTCCGGCGCCCGGACTTCAAGGGGCAGGCGTGGCAGGACCTGAAGCTCGTACGAACCCTGCTCGACCGAGCAGAACGAGCCGCAACGTGCGAGGAAACGCCGCTCCAACCACCGGCAGGCGGTGGCGCACCGGCGGACGGCTGACCGCCGCCCGCACGCTCGACCAGAGCGGCCAGCAGCCCGCACCGCGCCCAGCAGACCGGCGCGAGCCGGTGGGCACGGAAGACCGAAGGCAAGCCTTGCAACGAGGAAGAAAGATCTTGACGACTCGAACCGGACACTCGCGGACCACGAGCGAGCAGACCCGGACGCACAGCGTCCGAATCTACTTCACGAGCCAGGGCCCGGCCCGGTACGACTTCGACGTCGACATCACCGACGACGCCGCCAATCGGTACTCGTGGGACGGCTGGCTCCCGCTCGCCCTCCGGACGGACACGAACGCCGACGACCGACACAAAGTCGCGACGGTCGGCGACCCCTGGCTGACCACACCGGCCGACGCGCGGGAGCCGCCCGAGCCGGGACCCGCCGCGTGCCGGATCGGCGCAGCCGACTGCCACCTGGAGCTCGAAGCACGCCGAGCAGCCGGAATCCAGGAAACCCCCGAAGACAACGGCGCCGCGTACGACCGCAGGCGCATCGCCGGCGACGTGGCGCACACCCTCCACCGGCTGACGGAACGACTAACGGACGCTGAAGCGATCCGGAAGACGCTCGCCGATTCGAGCGTGCATCACCTGCGGATCCACGTATCGCAGGTGCGGCCGATGACGACGCACGGCACCATCGCGGCAATGCCCCGACGACAACGAACCGAGCGACAAGATGAAAGCCGCCATCGCCCGTTTCGCGGCGAACCACCACACAGCACTGGTCACCGACCTCGACGAACGGATCAGGGACACGCGGGAGCGGATCGAGCGGGCCCGACTGGACCCGACTGGTCGAGCTCCGGGGCCGCCAGCCGTGTTTGCTGCTGTTTGGGCGTCAGTCGGTTTCGGTCAGCGCTCGGCGCCGGCTGGCGTTGCGGTCGCCGGTCACTTCGGCTATCGTGCCGTCGTCCTGCTCGAAACCCCAACCGTGTTCCCGCCTGCCCGTGGCGATCAGGGTCAGTGCGTGGCGCGGGGTGCCGTCGGCGGCCCTGTGCAACTCGATGCGGTGTCGGAACCGCGCCGGGCGGATGACGACGGTTCCGGGGTCGATGGTGGTCGTGCCCTGTTCGGAGGTCTCGTTGACGCCGGTGGACAGCATCAGCGATGCCGACGGCCACGGGTGATCGTGCAGTGCCGCCGGGTCCGACGCTTCGAAGCGGTGGACGTACAGCCCGTGTTCGCCTCCTGAGCCGTTCTCGGCTTGCTGCCGGTGCAGCCACCATCGACGCAGGTACACGGGACCGCTGTCGCCGTCGATGTACAGCGTCAGGTCGGCTTTCCATTCCGTCACGTGGTCGGCGATCTCGATCAGCCGTTCCAGGGTCTCGCCGCTCACGGCACGCTGGGCGGTCCACGCCAGCGCGCGGCTCGCGGGCCGGGGCCGTGTGATCCGGTTCGCTTCGGCCGCCAGGCCGTGCAGGTCCATTACCGGGGCGAGAATCCTGCGCACCGTTTCGGCCGTGCTGCTCCGTTTCATCTCGTCGTACGCCTTCTGATCGGTCATGGTCTCCCTTCCTGCCGTCGCCTCTGCAGGGTTGGCCCGACGTGGTACCGATGTCGACAGGCGTACTGCGCCGGCTCCCGTACGTGCGGTGCTGGACCGTGCTCGGCGGCTCTCGGCATCCGGCGTCTCTCCCGTTCGTGGCCCGGTTTCAGGCTCCGAATGCGTTCAGGCCTTGCGCCGCCCTCAGGGCCCGCAACAACATCGCGCGATCCGCGGAGAACCCGCAGGTGCAGCCGTGCAACGGCTCGGACAAGGCAGCCGAGAATCTCGTCAAGCAGGCGGGACCGGAAGTCGTGGGCGGATGGTCCGGCATCTTCTGAATAGCGCGGCGGCCAGAGGGAGACGACACCGTCCATCACACCGAACGCGATGGCGAAGCGGTGGTACGCACTGGACCCGCCGACAGATGGTTGCTGGAACCGGACCGTGTTCGTGATGCGGCGCGACAGGGGCATCAGTGCGCAAGACAACATCGGCGAACCGTGGGACGGGGACCGACGAGGCGGCAGTGTTGGTACTCAAGAGGACTACCGAAGATCGCCGACACCCCGCCGACAGCAGCCCACAGACCGAGAGACGGAAGTAGAGACGCAATGCAGAACGAACTCAACAGTGGAACGGGACAGCTGAAACTCGAATGCGCGCGCCAGATCGAACGGCCGAGGACGATCGGCTTGGTGCCGGGAACGCTCGAGCCGGTCGGCTTCCACCGCCGCGGCACGATCGCAGAACACGTCAGGCACGCGGCATGCCGGGCAGCGATCGCATGGGAAAACACCCAACCGCCTCAGCGGCGCACCCTGACGTGCGGGGCCGCCGACGAAAGCATCCAGCAGATCGGCACGGACGCGCACGAGTTGCAGCTCGGCCTGGCGCTGCTCACCGAGGTCGCGGCGCCGGGACGGCACACCAAGGCGGGTCAAGGCCGGCTGGCCGCCGCATGCCAGCATCTGAGAACCGTGTGCGACGACACGGGAACGGCGAGACTCGAGACCATCGGACGCCGCGTGGTGCGCGACGGCAACGCGGAAGCGCTGACCGCGCTGCACGGCGCGACCGCGACGCTGAAGATGCTGGAACAGAACGGCGACGCCGACATCGCCGATGCACCGATGTACGGATGGGCGTTGCGGATGCGGCTGACGGGGGCACTGGACGACGCGGAACGGATCGAGCTGGAAAGCAACGCCGGCAGCAACCGCATCACGGGAGTACAGATCACGAGCGCCGAGAACGACGCGGCAACCAAGTGGACCGAGATCCTGACACCGCTCGTACCGGAAGGCTGGAAGATCCGGACGAACGCGGGACCAGACCCCAAGACGGAGCGGTACACCGTGCACGAACGGGGGACCACAACGACCGTAGAACAGAACCCGTGGGCCGAAACCAGACCGACGAGCAAGAGACCGCTGTGGTTCACAGGCCTCGCCGCCGCCCCGGCGACCCCGCAAGCATGGCGGGCGGTACCCGCCGAAACACCACGCCAAGCAGCCTTGAGAGCAGCAGGTCTGTTACCGGGCAGGTGGCCGTACCGGCTCAGCTGGACCGCGATACCGCTGACACGATCGCAGCCGCGCACCATCGACCGCGGCGAACTGGCGATCGGCGAACCGGGCAGCCGGGCAGCTAAAGAGCAGACCTGACCGGTCGAGCACACCTCGAGCCGCCGGCAGCCCCGGACTGCAACCGAACGACGGAGCGGTAGACCGCACCCGACGGCACGGCGAGCTGCGCCGAGGACGCGACGAACTACAGCCACGAACGTCACCGTCACACGCCTACGGCGAACGGGGCCCGCTAGCCGAACACGAACAGCGCCACCCGACGCCGCCCGCCGCCGGGCAGCGACACGCGGACCTCCGCCGACGACGGCGGCAGACCGACAGTGCCTTCATCGACAGCGGCGAGACGGAAACCGGGCGGCGCCGCCCGGGCGAGCCAAGCGAGCACCTGGACCGTACCCCACGACAGCAGGTGCGAGAGGCCGGCCGTCATGCCGGACGGCACGCTCCAGCCGATCGGCTCATGGAGGACCCGGATCCGGCCGGCGAGACCGGGCGCCGACACCGCGGCGCGCGCGCGAACGACGAGACGCGGGTCGAGCTCGACACCGACGACGGCGCGGACGAGCGGTGCGACGCGGACCAGCAACGCCCCGTCGCCGCAACCGAAGTCGACGAACGCGTCGTCGGCAGTTAACCCGAGCAGATCGAACGCCGCATCGGCGACGATCGGATCGAGCGGCCGGTGGGGCGCGTACACGACGACCGGTTTCCCGGCGCGGTCGCGGGACCACCGGACCACATGACCGGCCGGCGGCAACAACCGGGGAACCGAAACTCCCTCCACCGAACGATACGATACCGAACAGGCGGGCGGGCGCCGCCAGCCCAACGCGTTGGGCTCCAGAAGCAGATGGACCACCAGACACCGACGGTGCGGCTGACCAGACCACGAGGCGCAGTCGGCCGAACCGTGACCGGCATGACCAGGAGCGGCAACGAACGCCGTCTGGGCGGCCGGTACTTGGGCCGCATGCAGACGGAGGTCGAGATCGGGGTCGATAGTCGTGACGACGCACGAGACCGGTTCGGCGCGGCGTCCGCGGCGCGAGCGGCGGGCATGGATCGCCGCTGGCGGCGCCGGCCGCGAGAGCCGGCTGATCGGAATCGACACCGAGAAAGGCAGCCGCGGCTCAGGCGGCCCTGCGGCGGGCGCGCGAGCATGCGCACAACAGCGCGGCGGAGCTGCACCTGGCGCTCGAGCAGGCGACCGACGCCCGCGACCACGGAGCCCGGGTCGACGTCAAGCACGTGCACGACGCCTAGCTGGCCGCCGAGGCGGCAGCGACGAAGCTGACCGCGGAAAGCATCGCGCTCAGTTCACAGACGGACAAGGGAACCAAGCAGGCAACCGCGGTGCACGAGGCGTTGTACGACTTGGCCGACTGCTACTCGCGGGCCGCACGAAAGGAGCCGGAGCCGACCGGCTGACGGACGGAACGACGGCGCCCCCCGAGCGGGGGAGCGGAGCGAAGGCGGAAAACGATGAAACTGTCACAGGACAACGTCTGCAAGCTGATCACGGCGACCACGCGGCGTATCAAGCGGCGCGTGGCCGAGCTCGAGGAGGACCGCCGCAACCTCGCGGCGATGCGCCGCACGCTCGCGCTGTTCGCCGGCGCGAAAGCGGAAGAGACCGACGGCGGCAACGAGCCGGCCGAGCTGTACACCGAGCGCGACGCCGCTCTCGAGAGCTCGGGGCTCGAGCCGGCCCTCGTCGAGATGGCCTGGCGCAACGGCGGGGAGATCGCAAGCCGCAGGGCGCGCGAGGCCCTGATGGACGCCGGGCTGCTGCCCGACAACGCCGCGGCAAGCTCCAGCGTCCTGTACCGCACGCTCCAGGAGTCGGACCACTTCGAGCGTGCCCGCACCGGCGTCTACCGCCTGACCCCCGCCGCGGCGGTCAGGACCGGGACCACACCGGCAGAGCAGGCCGGCGCCGACGACGAACCGGCGGCCGACGCCGAACCGACAACCGACGCCGGGACGGAAACCCAGGAACGGGCGGGAAAGCGGCGACGGACGAGGAAAGAGACTGACGGGGACGGCGACGCGCAACCGGACGAGCCCGCCGACACGCACGGTCCGCACGGATAAAGCAGAACCGGTCAGTTCCCCGAGCAGGGAATCAGCCAGGACGAAACGCAAGGCCGCCGACGTAGGCCGTAGCAAGCCCCGCCAGACGCCGCGGCCGGCGCCGCACGGAAAGACCACACAAAGAGGACTCACCGCCCGGACGCACCGGACGACGCCGTCAAAGGCGACGGGACGATACAAGGAAGAAGAACGCCAGATGGACCAGCGGATCGACGACTTCGGCGCCGAGATCCCCGGCGCCCGGAAGCACCGCGCGGCGCTGCAGCTACGCACCAGCATGCGCCTCGACCCCGAACTCCGGGGCGGGCTGACCGAGTCCTGGCCGGCCCCGGACTGGAACGCCCTGGCCGCCGCCTGGGCCGCCGAAGGCCGTCCGGCCGCCGACGCGGCCTGCCTGCGGGTCCTGCGCGACGCGCTGCGCACCCCGCGCGGACGGTCTGCCGAACGCTTCCTCGGGCTGCAGGCCGCCGCCGAACGCCGCAGCACGGCGGACGAGGCGGAGCCCACCGATGTCTGGCGCGGCTACCGGGCCACCGGCCTCGCACTGATGAATGGCCGGCTCGACGCCGACGCCGCCTTGCGGCTCGTGCGCAACAGCGGCTACGGGAGCAACGAGACCGAACAGATCGCGCATCGGACGGCGCTCTACGAGGCCTGCGGACACCAGCACGACCTCGGACGGGTGTACATCACCGACTCCGGCAGCCGGATCGACATTTGGCGCTCGAAGACCGGCCGGAGCCTTGCCGGCGGCGCGACGCTGCGCGAGGCCGCCGAGGCACTGAGGAAAAAGCTCGACCGTGACGCCGCAGCGAAGGGCGGCAAGGCGGCCGGGCGCTACTCGGTGCGCTACACCGTCGGCCCCGACGGCCGCCGCGAGTACGGCGTCTACCGCCGGCACGCCGGCCGCTGGCGCCGGGTGCGCAAGGCCGCCGACGCAGCCGCCGGACGGCGGACGATCGCCGACGAGAGCGAGGCCCTCGACGCCGAATGGGAGCGCTGGCGGACGCTGCCGCCCGAGCGCCCCGCCCACAACCTGCCGCGCACGCCCACCCAGACGGTGCAGACCGCCGACCCCGACGCCTTCGACGCCCGCTTCGGCATGTGCGGCGTGCAGTGGGGCAACTGGGTCGAGAACGACCGCCGGGGGCACGAGCTGGCCGCCGCCGCGCAGGCCCTTGAGGACCTCGCCGCCGCCGTCGGCTGGAACGCTTCCTCGCTGTCGCTCGGCCGCACCCTCGCCCTCGCCTTCGGCGCGCGCGGCAACGGCGGGCGCAACGCCCCGCTCGCCCACTACGAGCCGGACCTGCAGGTAATCGCGATCACCAAGGCGCGCGGCGCCGGCTCGCTCGCCCACGAGTGGTTCCACGCCCTCGACTACCACACCGCCGCCGGCTGCGGCGGCCGCAGGGGCCGGCCCGCCACCGAGCTGCTGGCGCGCGAGAACGCGCCGACGCCGCTCGGACGCCTGCTGCGCGCCTGCGGCGGGACGCTGCGCCAGAGCGGGCTGGCGGAGCGCTCGAGGCTGCTCGACCGCCGCCGGCCGGCCCGCCGGCCCTACTGGAGCACCACGCGCGAGATGGCGGCCCGCGCCTTCGAGGCCTGGGTGCGCCGCACACTCGCGCGGGCCGGTGTGCGCAACGACTACCTGGTCAACTTCCACCCGCCGGAGGACTGGACCGGCGACCCCGACCTGGAGCAGCCCTACCCCTACCCGTTCGACTCCGAGCTGGACGAGATCGATGTCCACCTGCGGCAGCTCGCCGCCCTCGACCCGGCCGACGGACAGCCGAACGCCGAACGGCCTGCCGCAACGGCCGGGGCAGGACAGGAACCCGCCGAAGGCCCCGGCGGTCCCCTGCACGCGCCGCGGCGCAGCGCATAGGATGCGGCGGTGCCGACCGGAACGGACTGAGGGCCGCGGCGGGATACAACCTCGGGAAAGGCCCGTCGGCGGCGGCTCGGCGTCGAACACAGAACGGGACCACCCTCGGATCAAGCCGGGAGACGCCGGAGCGGCAACCCCGCCCCCGATGCCAATCATGAAGAAGACAACTCCGGGAACCTGCGTCGAATGCCTCGCGGAACGGCCTGCCGAGGACCCGGCACGCGTCGGGGCCGAGGAGCGAAAGAAGCTCGGACTGTGCCGCAGATGCCACTTCTGGTTGAAGCACGTGGCATCAAGTGGAGAACCGGAAAGCGTCCGGATCGAGGGGCAACACTACCGGCTCGGCCCCGAGGACGGACTCCCGTGGCCGCGCGGGTTCGGGGGGGCAGAACTCCGGATCGTCTGGCTCGACGACGAGCGTGAGCCGACGACGTCCACGAACCTGTGGATCCAGGGGCAGATCCCGGAGCGCTTCCGGGACCGGCTGCCGGACAACGCGCGATTCGGGCAGCCGAGAGCCGAGGCGGAAGAGAACTTCAACTTCCAGTAGCAGGAGAGGAGACGACAATCCCCATGGAACGCAAACGGGTCCACGCCGCCTTCGACCCGCGCGTCCCCGGCGACCCGGCGCCGCAGGAGGATTTCCTCGCCGGGGCGCTGCGCCGCGAGGAGTGCGAGTTCGGGTTGATCGGGGTGCACGCCGAGCATGACCCCGGGTTCGGCCCGAACGTCCGGTCCCGCGGCCGGACGGCGCGGCTGCGCGGCATGCCGGTGCTGCGCGCCTCGGCCGGCTTCAAGGACCTCGGCGAGCGGCTCTGCACACGCGCCGAGGAAAGGTCGCTCGACGGGCGCGACGGCCCGCAGTTGTCCGACGCCGCCGGAACGTGGGGCCGGACCGACGACGAAGCGGCCGACCGGCTGCTCGCCGCGGCCCGGGCCGCGGCCCTGCGCACGCTCGGCGGGCTCGCCACCGCCAACGACGACATCGCGCCGAGTTGGGAACAGTACCGCGACGCCCAGCGGATGGGCATCGCGCTGAAACCGGCGCGCCCGCGGCTCGCCGCATGGCGGGCGCCGGTAAACGGCTGTTGGCGCGGCCGCCTGGCGGCCCTGGAACTGACGGTGGCCCGGCGGCCGCTGCTGCGCATGCGCGCTGCCCCGGAGCGGCTGGACGCACACGCGCTGCAGGCCGCGCTCGGCCGCGCCGACGCGCAGAACGAAGGCCCGCTCGTACTCGCCGAGAACAGGTACCTGAGCGGCTACGACTGGTACAAGCGCATCCCGGCGGTCGACGACGTCGAGGTCGTCGTCCGCTGCCGTGACGGAACAACCGCGCGCTGGAGGAGCCGCCGCGGCAACGGCGACCGCGAACCGCTCGCAGCGGGGCCGGTAGCCGCGATCGCCTTCGAGCTCGGCGTGCGCGAGCCGGACGGGCGGCGGCGCACGGTGACCGTAGCCGGCGGACAGTGGATCTGCACACTGGGCTACCCGCACCGGCTGCTGACGCCACCGCAGTACACCCACGCGCTGCCGCAGCACACCCACGCCGCGGTCGACGCCCGCCAGCCGGCCGGGCAACGGGAGCACCAGCTGCTCGCAGCCACCCAGTGCGATGTCGAAGACGAGACCGAGGAACAAGCCCGCCGGCAGGCGTGCCGGGAAGCCGCCCACGCGGCCGCCGACGACACCGGCGACCCGCGCGTCGGCGCCGGCGCCGTGATCACGATCGGACAGGACAGCGGGATCGAGCCGCAGAGGGACGGCGGGGAAGACCAGGCTCGGGAGACAGAAACCCAGGACACGGAACGATGCCCGAAACAGCAGAAGCAATCCTGACGACCCTGGAACTGCCCGCCGTGCGCATCGGCGCAGCGATCTCCATCCTGGCGGGCGCCTGGGCGTGGCTCCGCGCGACAGACCACTTCGGCGGCGACGAGACGCGCAGCGTCGCCGAAGGAATCGGACTGCTGATCTTCGCCGCGGGCGTCGTCGCGCCGCTCACCCCGCTGATGGTGCACGCATTCCAGATGCAGCCGCCCTGACGAGGCCGGCACGAACCTGCCGCCCCCGCGAGCCCGAGCGGCACATCGCCGCCGCGGCGGCAGCCGTCATCGACGCGCCACGCCCGCTCGGGCCGCCGGTCGTACGCCGCGACCCGTGCGCCGAACAGACCGTACGGAAGGCGGCGCCCCCGGGCCACCGGCAATTGAGCCCGCAACGACGCACCCGGCCGCCCCGCCGCCGGCACGCGGCAGCTTCGCATTGCAGCCGCACCGACGAAAGAACCGATGCCCACGATCACGATTCACCAACCGCCCACAGGAACCGGCGCGACCGACGTCCGGAGCGCGCCGAAACTCGTCGACGGCCTGCTCCACCGGCAGTGCAGGCGCTGCTCCAGTTGGTACTACGATGGATGGCATCTGCACCACGACCCGAGCCGGTGCACGCCGCGCGCGTCGGCCGCCGACCCCGACAACCCCCGCAGGACCGGGGGCGCAGAACCGGCGCCACAGGCCCCCGAAACCGCCCGCGGGGCTGACGAGCGCCGCAGCGTCAGCCCCGCGGCGCTCGACGCACTCCACGAGGCGGCGACCGGCGTCGAACGGCAACTGAATCCGCCGACCGAAGCAGAGTACAGCACGGACAGGCTGCTGGACGCCGCCGCAGAGCTGCGCGACGCCGTGCACGACGTACTGGCCGACGCCCGCCGCGGCTGACGTCAACCAGGGCCCGGCGGCAGCCCGCGTATCTGCTCGAAGCGTCCCGCAGGCAGCCCCTGGCGACAGCGCCGCGACCTCGCGAACGGCGAGCCCCTCGGCGCCGTGCCGAACCCGGGGCGCGGCTCCCGCGCGTCCGCACCCTCGGATGCGGTCATCCTGCCGCCGCCGCAGGCCGGCTCAGGCTGCCGCAGCGCGGCGCCGGAAAGGAACGCGGAGGCGAAAATCTCAATGCCGGCTCCGACGAAACGGCGCCGGCCCGTGGGTCCGGGTGCACCATAATGGGAGAACCAGGACGATGGGAGAGATTCGAGCCAGCGTGACACTGGAGAACAGGGACGACCGCGGAGCGGTTCGCCTCGGTCTGCGCGCCGAGGCCGACGTGCGACGTGCGACGGCCGAAGGCGTGGTCGACACAGGGCCGTGACCCTCGTCATCCCCGAGGAGATTGCAACCGAGCTCGGGCTCGAGCACTGGGAAACGAGAACCGTCGTCTACGCGGACGAACGCCGGGAAGAGCGACCCGTGACCGACGTCACCATCGAGATCGGAGACCTCGCCACGCGAACCGAGGCCATCGTCGGACCGGCCGGGAGCGAGATCCTGATCGGCCAGCTAGTGCTCGAAGCACCCGACCTCATCGCCGACTGCAGAAATCGAAAGCTGGCGCCGCGTCATCCGGAAGGCCCGGTCCTGGCCATTCGCCAGACCCGACCCCACGACAAGGGCAACGGCGCCGGCGGCGGCCGGACGCCCGATGCGGCGTAACGGTCAGATACGCTATCCGCGACGACCCGCTGCCCGGCAGCGCCCGCCGAAGGACGGCCGGAGAACCGGCACGGAACGCGGGCAGGGAAGCCGCGGCCGGGAATCGAGGTTCCAGCCAATACGGTGCTCGATCGAGAGGACACGCCGAAGCGGCAGCGACTCAAGAGCCGGGTGCAGGACAGGAACGAACAGCCGCGCGGCGCCCGCGGGAAAGCGACCGGGGAACCGGCGCAAAACGCCGGGAGCGACGCGCCAACCACTCCCAGAGAGGCGAAGCGCGCGGGGCCGGCACCCGGCGGCCAACCGATCGGAACCGGACAGGGACACGCACGGACCGGCCCTGCGGCGCCGTCGACACCGACGCCGGCGCCGCCCGCGAACGGACACGCAGCCGCGGAAAGCGAACACAACGCGCCCGCAATACCGATCAGGCCGCTGCGAGCGCCGCACCGTCCGGTGATACGGCCGCCGGCCCCGGCCGGAACCGGACGCAAACGCTCGATCGCCGGCGGGCGCGCTAGTCTCGTTGGCCGCGAGTTGAGGAAGTTTCCCTGAGATCCCGATCGGCGGACCACGAAACCGGCCACCCTCCGCCGCCCGGCGGGGGAAATCGGCCGCCGCCGGGAACCGGCCCGGAACAGCACACCGCCTGACCACCGGTCGGCGCCGGCCGCCGCCGCTCACCCTGGCCGGCCAGAACGACCACGACCGGACCGGAACCGAGGAGGCGGCGCGCCGGCGCGCCGGCCGGGAAGCCGCGTACAGCATGTCCGCGACATCGTCGCGCAACCCCCGGCGGTGTAACCGCCGAGCGCCGCACCGCGATCGCAACCGACCGGCGCGCAGGCCGGAGAAGCACACGGCCCGACAGCGGTGCGGCGCCGCACCGGCCGGCACGGCGCCGGTGCGCCCGAAACGCACAGGAAGGAAACCACCATGAACCCACGCGAGGAGTACTGCCTGTACCTCGAGATCAACGAGGCGCTGCGCACCGCCGACACCGGCAGGGGCGCCGAGGCCAAACGGATGAGGGCCCTGATTGCCCACCTGCAGCAGGAGGACGAGAGCGGCGCGCCCCTCGACGGCTGGACCGCCCGGGCGCTCGACGTGGCCGTCAACGGCGGAGCAAAGGCGGCCGAGCAGCCGCTGAACCCGCACCCGGAGCAGGACAACGGCAGCGGCGCCGCCCCGGAGAACGGCGCGGAACCGCCGACGAACCGCACCGAAGCGGACGGCAGCGTGAGCCAGGACGAGTACGACGCCGCCGCGGCCGCGCTAGACCGCGCGTTCACGGCCCGCGAGGACACCGCCCGGCAACGAGGCGACGAGGCGCGCGCAGAGCAGCTCGAGCGCATGCACGCCCGGCTGAGCGACGCGCTCGACGACGGCTTCGGCAACGACGACCGCGACCGCATGCGGGAGATCTCCGCCGCAGCCCGCCTGGAGCGGGACGGCTGGATCGACGAGGACGACGTCCACGCAATGTTCTGACCGCCTCGATGACCGCTTCGACGAGTCGACGAACGGCCTCGGCGAGCCGCGCTCCTGCCCGCCTCGCGCGCCGCACCCGACCCCTGCACGGCACATTGCAGACCACCCTCGGCGACCGCGGCGACGCCGCCGGCGCCGAATCCCTTCTACTCGTCGAGCGCCTGCGCAGGCTGGTTCGCGCCTGGCGCGGGGGCAGCTAGCCGAACACGACCCAACGCAACCTGGCTCCTGCAGCCCGTTCTGGGCGCAGCGCGAAGCCGTCGAGACGATCGTCTACCTCACGGAGGCGACATCGCATGACAGCGCGGAACAGCGCGAGCTTCGCGATCACGCGCGGCCTAGAGCCGCGGCCTCGGCCTCACAGGCCGTCCCGCGTCAGTGAGACGGTCAGGTCCGGGTGCAGGAACCCGAAGATCACCGCACCGGCAACAATCAAGACGAGCCCGGAAATCTGCGATTCTGGATTGCCCTCGCCCCAAATGAACATCAAGCCCCCGATAATGACCATGACAACCGAGAGGCCGAACAGGATGAGGCTGAAGAATGTCTCGCCGATGGCTCCGATTGCGTCCTTCAACGGGGGGTTGCGCTGCTCGACGGCGGCCGTGATGGTCCGGTTCAGCTCGCTCTCTGCCCCCCACCCACCCGTGAGGGTGGGCCCCCGTGCCGCGGCCGGCGCGGCGGCGAAGGTGACCGCGGCAGCGGCGGCGAGGACGGTGAACACGAGTGCCCTCATACGGTGGTTCATCATGGCAACCTCCCTGGCCCGCGACCGGAATTGGTCACCGGGCCGCCTGCCACGCAAATCGCATACATGCCGTGCGGAATCCTGCCCGTCCCTGCAACCGCAGGTATGGTATTCAGCAGGCAGCCCGACCTCGGGCCGCACGCGATCTCGGTGGCGGCGGCAGGGTACCGGGGCGCCGGCGCCCCCGCCGCCGCGCGAGGCCGAGGGCAGCGCCCACGGCCACAAGGTCTGCAAGGAAACAGCGGGGTAGCACAGTCTGGTAGCGCAGCGGTCTCATAAGCCGCCCGTCGCGGGTTCGAATCCCGCCCCCGCTTCCACCGCGGTACAGCCCGCGACCGAAAACGCCGGCCGGCCCGATGCGCCGCCGAAGAGAGGAAAGCTGAACGATAATCGCGGGCTCGCACGCGGTAACCCTCAAGAGCAACCGGAAACCGACGACCAGCATCCGGTTGGACGCAAGCGCGCACGGAAAACCGCCGGATTCCGAGTTCACGACCACGCTCATCGAGACCGCCGCGGAAATCCTCACCAGAAGAAGATGCGACCAGAAGCAACAGAGGGCGTCGTCTACGGAGACGAGACCGAGGACTGGCCGATCGGGCTGCTCATGAGGAACCGATTGTCGGCAGGATGGTCGTTCTTCCCGTACCAGGGCTTCGGAGAACCGATCAAGAGACGGACGAGACGCGAAGTGATGCGGATCGTCAGACGACGGTGGCAGCGCGTCCAGGGAAACCGAGAAACGGAGCTCCGCATCGACAAGCACGCATGAATCGGCGCCCCGCTCTGGCGGACGCCATGCAACAACAGGCGGGCCGGAAACGGCGAGAACCCGTCGACGGCGCCGATACCGGACCATCACCTTCAGGAAGACCGCGCCCTGCCGACGACCCAGGTCGAGCTGCAAGTGCGCAGCGCGCTCAGCGACGGCAGCGGAGAGCTCGATGAAAAACTCCTTACCTGGCCCGGACAGAGGACACTGAGGACACTGACCTCGAAGTGCGAGCCACTGGTGCTGCTGCTGTGGGTCAACGTCAGCCGGGGCCCGGACGGCCGCGGAGCGGACCACCGCTACATCAACGACGAACTCGAGTGCGCCACAGCCCTGATCGACGAGGAGGCGCATCGAAGGCGCGAGGACTGCGCGCCGCCGCGCGCCCCGCTCGCCGACCGCCTTGCGGCCGCGCTCGAGGCGCTGGCCCGGCACCCAGCGGTCGTCGTCCTGCAGGAGTGACAGAGGAACGGGCAGAGACCGGCATGAGCACGAAGATCGGAATTTACATACTTGCTTGACCACAACCTCTGCCACTACACCACAAGGACGATGAAGACCACAACCCCGACCTGCCGCACCGTCCAGGGCCGCGGCTACTGCTCGAAGGCGGGCTATGCCCTCATCGACGCGGTGCTGCGATCGCTGTGCGACCTCTACAACGGCGCCCGCGACGAGCGCATCGACGCCCAGCGCACGGCGCGTCGGAAGATGGAGCAACACAGCCGCGACTGCGCGGCTTGAGCCGAAAATACAGCCTCCTGGCCACCGGCCAGCCAGGTATGTGAATGCCCGGGAGGGAAGAGACATGACGACGACGTACCGGGAACCGGCCGCCACGGCCGCGGCCCTGCGGGCGCGGGCGCGCCGCCAGGGCCTGGCGGCGCTCGACGACGCCGAGGTCGCCAGCATCATCGACGCCCGTTGCGGCGACTACGTCCGGCGCCGGGGGCGGGCGCCGACGATGCGCGACGCCGCGCCGACGCTGTGGGACAGCTCCGCCGGGCTGAAACTGGCCGCAGCCGTCGAACTCGGGCGCCGCAGCCTGGAACAGCGGCCGAAAGGGACACTGCGCCGCTGCGACGGCCCGGCCGCCGCTGCCCGCTACCTGATCGCCCGGTACGGCTGCCTCGAAGTCGAGCACGCCGGGCTGCTCCTGCTCAACACGCGCGCCACGAGCTGCTCACCGGCGGCGACGTGCTGCTGTCGCGGGGAACGGGAAACGAGACCCCCGTGCACCCGCGCGAGGTCTTCCGCATCGCCTGCCGCAGCCGGGCCGCCGCGCTCGTGCTGTGGCACAACCACCCCTCCGGCAACCCGTCGCCGTCGGCCGCCGACCACGACGTGACCCGGCGCATCGCCGAAGCCGGCGAGCTGCTGTTCACCGAGCTGCTCGACCACGTGATCGTCGCCGAGGCCGGGTACTACTCGTACCGCGAGCAGGGCCTGCTTCCAGCGCCCTGAAGCGCGGCGCAAGGCACAGGAAGGACAGGCGCGCGGCCGAGACCGGGACCGCACGCCTGCCCGCCGCCGCCGTCACCGGGGCGGACCACGGGAACAGACCGGGAAGGAGGACAACGGATGGATTGCGAAGTCCCGACCGGCCGGCTGCTCGACGCGCTGCGCACGGCCGCGCGGCTGCTGCGGGCACGCGGTGCCGACGACAAGGATCACCCAACGGCGGTGCGCCTGACGGCGGCAATGGCCGGCCCGGCCGTCGACTTCGACGTCGAAAGCCGCCGCGGGCCCACCCGGCTGCGGGTGCGCCTGGTGGCGGCCTGCGCCGAGGCGGGTACGGTCGGCATCGACCCGGCCATCCTGGAGCGGCTGCTGCAGCCGCTGCCGGCCACCGGCAGGATCGAGCTCCGGACGGACGGCGCGCGGGAGCGCTACCTTCGGCTGCGCCTACGGCAGACGGACAGCGCCGGGGCGTACACCGGACAGCTACCGGCGACCGAGTCCGCCCCGGCGGCGGGACAAACGGCGACCGAGCCGCCGCGGTTCGCCCACATCGACAGCGGAAAGCTGCGCCACGCCCTCCGGCTGACCGTCGGACACGGGCAGGAGGTCAAACCGCCCGGCTACCTGCTCGACGGCGTGCACGCGGCCGTCGAGGACTGCCGCCTGCGGCTGGTCGCCACCGACGGCACGGGGCTTGCGACGACCCGGCTCGAAGCCGGTGCGCTCGCCCGACCGGCAGTGGGGGAAAACCCCGTGCGACCGCAGCCCGAAATGTGGCTGCCGACCCCGGCCGGCGAGGCGCTGCTCTACCTGCTGCGGGACACCGGAGACTGCACGTCGGTCGAGATCGAGCTCCGCGGGGACAGCGGCTGGAGCATCACGGCCGGCGGGTCGAAGCTGGACATCGACCCGCCTGCGGCCGACGATCGCCGCAAGGCCCCGCCATGGCGCAAGTTGCTCCGCAGGGCGCCCCGGCACGCAAAGCCCGCCAGTGTCGGGCGCGAGGCCCTGTTCTACGCCCTCTTGCGCGCCCGGGCAGCGGCCGGGGGAAAGAACCCGGCCCTGGATCTGCGGCTCGGCGACGGGACGCTGGAGGTCACAGGCGCCGACGGCGCCGGAACGGCAGCCCGCGAGCGCGCGGCCTGCCTGTACGGCGGACCCGAGCAGTCAGTCACGCTCGAAAGCGGCCACCTGATCGCATTCGCGCGCGACGCGGCGCCGGCTGCGCACCTGACGCTTCACGCAACGGGCAACCCGGCAGAGGTGATCCGGGTCGACGCCGACGACGGCTGCGGGAGCCAGCTCTACCAGATGCCGCGCCGGCCGCCGCTGCCCGGCGCGCCGCCGCCGCACGGCGGGAACGGAATCGTTGCGGCCGGAGGGACGGTATGAGCCCGAACAACGCGGAAACGCCGGCACCGCCCTACACGACGGGGCCGGGGTACGACGCCGACGCGGAGCGGCTGTGGCTCGAAGCCGAGTGGCGCGGGCTCGCGGAAATCGAGCGGGAACATCCCGGGGCGTCGACCGACGCGTGGCCGGCGCGGATCCGCGTCGACGCCGCAGCGCGGGGCCGGAGGGCCCCGGCGGCAGTGGAGGTGTTCTGCGTGTGCACCTGGCACGCCGGCGACGAGCAGGCGCTCCACTGCGCCGACCGGCGGACCGACGACGCGCCGTTCGCGTGGCTGGAAACCGAGGAGAAGACGCTGGCGGCGCTTCCGGCAGAGGTGCGGATGGCGTTCAAGCGGATCGAGGTCGGCCGAGACCTTCCAAACCCCGAACCCGGGCTCCGCTGGCGGAGCCGGATGCGGGGGGAAGAGGAGTACGCCGCACAGGACCCCTGGAGCGGCGAAGCCGCCGCGGACGGACACGAGGGCGTTGGAATCAACGAGGAGCAGCTCGCGATGGACTGCGACGGCGCGGTCGACTACGGCCCCGGACCGTTGATACCGGACGGCTGCGACATGGACGCCGCGGCCGATGCCGGCTTCAACCACGTCGCGGTGTGGACCGCGCGGGGCAACCTGTGGGAACTGCGGTCACTGGACGGGATCATCCTGTGGGACGACTACCGGGCGAGCTGACGGCCGGGGAACGACCCCGGCGGCGCGGTCCGGCATTCCGGTACTGCTCGATCCCGTCGCCGTCGAGGTCGTCCCCGATGATCCGGTCGACCTGCCGGCAGCGGTCGTCACAGCCGGCATAGAAGACGGTACCCGCGTCGACCCGGTAGCTCACCAGCAGGTTCAGGCCGGCGGTGCGCTGCAGCGTGTTGAACTCGACGAGGTTCCGGGACGCCAGCCGGGACGCTGTCGGCCTGTGAAAGGTCAGCGCGCGATCGGGCCGGCCAGCGGGATCTCGGCGAAGACAACATGGCAGAAGACCAGGCCACCGCGCCTGTCGAGCTGCAGCACGGGCGGGGTGCGGCCCGCCGCGCGGAAATGATCGAGCGCCAGGTCGACGAGGACCTCCGCGTCGGCCGCACGCTGCGGGCGGTCGAACTCCGCGGTGAACTGCCAGGTCAGGCCATCGAACGTCAGGCCCCGGCCGAAGACGGCCACGCGGCCCCAGCGGCCATAGGGATCGGCGCGTGGCGGGATGAGGGCCGGCATCGCAGCCGAGCCGAGAACGACGTCGTCGAAGTGACCGGCCGCCCACATGGCCGGCTCCGGACCGGCCCCGAGATGACTCCGGGCGAGGCGCTCGACGGCCGGCTCGACAAGGCGCGGCCCGATCGTCGAGCGGCGCACGGCGACCAGCAGCGGCGAGACGCCGGCCGGCGCCCCGGGAGGACCCGACAGGGCGGGGTACTGCTGAAAGCGGACGCCGCTCAGATCGGCGAGCATGTGCCGGTCGCCGAGTGTCGGTGCGCCCGAGACGACGAGCACGTCCCAGGCGGGAAACCGGCCGCTGCCCGCCAGCAGCAGACGGTTGACGAACACGGCGTCGGCGTGGGCGCCGACGGCCGGGGCTCCGACGAGCGAGCCGACGAGGGCTCGGCCCTCCCGAGACGCGAACAGCGGCCGCGGGTCGATGGAAACCGCCCAGGCGACGCCTGGCGGAACATGAGCGAACATCGGCCCGGACAGCGCGCCCTGCGCGGCTGCTGCCGAGCCGGCGCTCGTTACGCACGTCCGCGCCGCCAGGGCGGACAGCAGCACGAGGCCGGCGACGGCGAGCCGGAAGGCAACGCCGCCGAAGTGGGAACCGACAAGGAACGGATGACGCATGATCGAAGCCTAGAGGAGAGCGGTCCGGACGCGATCCGCAGCGACGCGCGCGCGGTCCAGAATCCCGGACGTCGAAACACCCTGCGTCCCGCGCCGCGGCGCACCGCATATCGTGCACTAAAGGAAGCGGCGCGCCAGACCCGACGCCGTTGCCGGGCGACGGCCCCAGCTCAGCTACCACTGGTCCACACATGCAACGTGACAAACGTCCGAGGGATGATCATCGCTTGGCGATCCAGCGCATGACGGACGAGATCGGCGTCGCCGACGTGCTCGCGGCACTCGCGGCCGAATGCCACGACCGCGCGCGATCGGCGCGCGAGATGCCGGATGCCGGCCTGGCGACATCGTGGACGGCCGCCGCCGGCGACGTGGACGCGCTCGCAAGACGCACCGAGCGGCGCATTTGCGACTGCTGCCCGCGGACTTGACGCGCCGCCGGCGACCAGCCAGCCGAGGTAAGGTTTGAAACCACGAGCTGCTGCACAGCCCTGGAACGACCTGCCGCCGCTTGCGACCGACGGCCGCTATGAAACCGACGCGGTGCGCGAAGCCGCAGCCGGCGCCGAAGCGGCAATCCGCAGCCTCGAGGCGGCGGTGACCTCGGAGGCCCAGCACGACGCCGTCCGCTCGGGAGCCCTGCTGCAGGAGGCATGGGCGTCCTCGCGGATAGAAGACGTCGAGACCACCACCGAAGCCATCGCCGAAGGCTTGCACGCACGGTGCGCCGCCGACCCGACGGCGCAGGCCGTCGCCGTCGCCAGGGCATGGCGGGACGCGACCGGCGCCGACGGCCCCGCCGCGCCGAGCACGTCCCTGCTGTCCGGATGGTGCTCGAGGATCAAGCAGCGGACGATGCCGGTGCGCGCAACACGCGTGCACATCGGCCACGCCCTGGCGAACCTCTACACGCCGCCCGAGGGCCGCGAGCGGCTCGAGAAGATGCTCGAGGCGCTGTGGCGATTCCTCGACGATCCGCGAGCCGGCCGCAGCTTGTGGGGCTTGGCCGTCAGCCACTGGCAGTTCGAGGCCATCCACCCGTTCGAGGACGGAAAACGGCCGGAGCGGACGCCTGCTCAACGCGCTGCTCCTGCGCCGGGCCGCAGGACCCGCGGCCGAGCTGCTCGCTCCGAGCATGCAGATCCTCGCCCGCCGGCCCGAGTACTACCGGGGACTACGAAGACTGCAGACCGCAGCCGGACCCGAGGCGCTCGAGGCCTGGACGGTCTGGATGATCGGCGCCGTGGCCACCGCCGCCACACGGGCGCGCAAGGTCTGGACCGGATACCGCCGGCGCGCCGACGCCCGGCGCGTGCGGATACTCGACGCGGCGCCGCACCTGGACCGCGAAGTGCTCGACGCGGCGCTGCTGCGCACGCACTGCACGACGGCCGAGGCCGCCGGTCCGGGAACGTCCCGGGACAAGGTGTTGCGCCAGCTTCGCTGGCTCGAGCGGGAAGGCGTCCTCCGGAAGATCAGAACCGGCCGCACGACCGTGTTCCTCAACCCCGCCGCGCTCCAGGCCCGGCGCACGCTGAACATCGAACCCGGAGAATGTCCGTCCTTGCCCGACCCCGAACCTTGACCGCCGCAGGCCGCGCCGCTGAACACGGGATCGCGGACACAGGCCGGTACCGAACGGCAAGCGCACGGCAGGCTGCTTGCGGAATGCTCATCGAACTGGCGCTCCAGATCCTCGACCCGGCACTCTGGATCCTCCTCGAGGTCCGGTAGGCGCGCCGGGCGGTCGTGACCGCCTTCCTCTTCGCCGTCGCGTGGCTGTTCCTCCAGAACGTCGCGTGGCTGTTCCTCCAGAACAAGGAAGGCTCCGGAGACGCCACCCAGCCAATGGGAATCGTCCTGCTCGTCACCGGGTTGATCACCCTGGCGATCCTGCTCGAATGGATCGCGAGCCGCATCCCTGAAACAGTCCAGTCCCACCCGGGCCGCGGATGCCGATGAGAACACCGTTCTGCCCAATATCCCTGACCGACTGGACCGTGGCCGCTGCCGCGGTGGGCGTCCGGGCGATCCCGGCGACCGTAGTCACCGAGATACGCCGCGACGACGCCCTGCACTTCGACGAGCCGGGAGCGCACCGGCAACGGCTGACCACCGCGCTCGAGGCGGCCTCCGAAGCCTGCGGACCCGACGACATGCTGCGGTGGGACTGCTGCGCCGGAGGCGAGCTGAAGCACCGGATGGCGACGCGCGGCGATTGCGACGCAGCCGGACGGCGGACGCTGTACCTCGACGACCCGCGGTTCTACGCGGTCGCCGAGTCACGGCCGCGCGAAATGCTGCCGATCGTGCAGCGGCCATGGATTGCCGTCGAGCGCGACGGCGGCTGGCCGCGCGAGTACCGCGCGTTCGTGACCGACGGCGACCTCGACGGCATCTCGTCCTACTACCCGCAACGGCCGCTGCGGCGCCGCGACGATGAGATCGAGGAGGTCGCCAGGCTGGCGGGCCTGCTGACCGGGATCGTGCCGACGCCGTTCGAGTGGCCGCGCGGAGCCCGCGCGCTCGCCGAGATGATCGCGTGGGATGAAGGACTGCCGAACGAAAGCAGGGCCTGGGACGGTATCCACTACACGGTCGACTTCGCGGCAACGGCCGACGGGATCGTGCTGATCGAGGGCGGCCCGCCGCACTTCCTCGGCGCCCACCCGTGCTGCTTCGCACCCGGCAGGACCACGGGAATCGCACTGCGGCCGCAGGCCGGAAGCGAGACCCGCAAAGAGGCGCTTTCCGGCCCGTCGAAGGCGACGAGGACGCCATCGAGTACGACTGCTCGCACTGCGACGGCATCGAGGCGGTGACCGAGGTATTGATCGCCGCAAGCATGCTCGCGCGCCGGGGAGCGGCGGCAACGCCGGCCCCGAACAGCGGAACAGCCGAGCGCGTGCGGCGCCTGACCGAGGCAATGCGGTTCGACACCTGAACCGTCCAAGGAGAGGAGCAGGACAGCCGATGACAATCGAACGATTCGAGCGCGCCGTCAAGAGCGGCGAGCAGGTGGTGCTGACAATCCCGACGCTCGGCAGCTTGCGGCACACGGGCACGGCAGCCTGGACAGAAGCCGACCCGGACGACACACGGCGTGCCGGGGTGCGGACGGACGACGGCGAGATCCTGACGGCCGGCTGGCCCTCGTACAGGACAGTGTTCACGGAGGCCGGCGAACGCGTAAACGCCGCCGTCGCCTGCCGCGACGACGCATCAAGCATCGCCGGGATCTCCGGACTCGACGGCATCGACGCCGGGACCCTGGTCGATGCACTGTTCGACGAGGTCGAAAGCTGCAAGTTCGAAACCGGCACGGCAGCCTTCGTCGACAAGCTCGGACGCCTACGACCCGAGATCGCCGCGCACCGGCGGGTGAAGGCGGCCGTCGAAGCCGCCGCCGAGGCGGCCGCGGCCGAGGAGGCGCGGGCGCAGGCGGCCGACGACGACAAGCGGAAGCGGATTGACGCGATGACGGCGGTCGCCACCGGAGACGCCGACGAGAAGGAGGCGCGCGCGATCCGCAGCCGCATCGCTTCGTGCACGCGGCACACGGCGGACGGAACCGCACGGCAGGTGGCGACGCGGCGGTTCGGCAGGCTGCCGCAACTGCGGAGCCGGAAGGACCTCGCGCGCCTCGAGGGGCTGGCCGTGCCCGTCGGCGACGGCCGACACCTGATCGCCCGGCGGCTGGTGCTCGTGCACTGGCAGGAGTCGGCCGACGAGCCGGACGTGTGCGGCACGATCCTCGCGTGCCGGGGAACGCGCATCGACACCGAGGCAGCCGGCAAGCGCAACGCGCGCAAGATCCGGCGGGTGCTCAAGCGCGAGAAGGCGATCGCAGCGCTCGAAGCCGCCCTGGACACGAGCATCCCCGAAACCGAGGGGCTCCCGCAGGGAGCCGTCGAGATCGCGGCCGCGCGCAACACGAACGCGAGAGGCTACGGCACGCGGTACTACCTGGCGGCCGGCAGCCGGCTGGTCCGCAGGTTCGACGAGTACTACTGGCCGACAAAGATCGTCGCAAGCAGCCGACCGGTCAAGCCGGCGACGATCGCCGCCGGGCTCGGCATCGCGCGCAAGGCGGTGCCGCCGCCGCCCAAGCAGCCGGGCCGGGGCAAGGAATGACGCCCCCGGACCGAAGGGCGCGGCGAAGGCTTCGGCGCGACCACGCCGCTCAACCTCACTCCGCGACGTAGAACTCGCGTTCGAAGCTCTCTTTGCTTCGGACCGTGATGCCGTACTCGCGGGCTTTCCTCACCTTGCCCGTCGGTCTGGCGTCGGGATCGGCCACGAGCAGGACCGTGATCTTCCGGGAGATCCCTCCGGCGACCCTGCCTCCCGCGTTCCCGATTCTCGCCGCCAGCGACCTCCACCAGCGGCGCAGCCCGGTAACCACGAGATAACGACTCCGCAGGATCACGCTGCAGGGAAAACGAACCGGAGGAAAGAGGAAGGGGGGAAGGCAGGCATGACAGACAAGAACGATGCAGTCCACAGCTTTCAGGACTGGCTGATCCGCGGGGCGCGTTCCAAGTGGGCGCTCACGGCCGCATCCCCGCCCACGGCTGTCGTGATCATCGACGGCGGCGACGAGAACATGAGCGCGGTCGGCAATCTCTCGGCCACCTTCGCGGATTTCGCCGTGGCCGAGTACTGGGATCTCGAGACCATGGGCTGGTTGCGGGTCGAGGAGGCCCTGGAGTGGCTCAGGGGCCGCAACGTCATGCTCTGGCCGAATGCGGACACCGACGGCAAGAGCCAGCGGCGTTTCGCGCGTCTGGCCCGGCTCGCGGACCCAATCTGCGCGAGCGTGCTGCTGGTGGATCCCGACAAGCTCGGGCTTTCGGACGGCGCCGGCGCGAAAGCATTCGCGGCAAAGTTCTCGAAACGAGAGCCTCTGACGCAGCCTGACACGGACCCGGAAGCAGCGCTTTTCGACGCAGCGGCACCCGTAACCGCTGACGGCTGGATCTAAGGGAGCGGACGCGCGCACCCATGTTGTTCGCAAGGCCCAGGGAAGCTCCGCGGCCAAGAGGCCGCCGGAGCCACCGTGCGCACGGGCACCAGGCCCGCCGCGCCGACGAGAATCCGGATCAGCGCGGCCGCAGAAACAGAACATGACCGACACCGGAAGCCCCGTGTACACCATGTTGTTCCGGCCCGTGAGCACCTTCACGCTTCCGAGGGGCGTGACCACCGAGTGGGTGCGGCTGCCCGTCGACGCGGACCAGGCGATGCGCAGGGCGTTCGACGGCCCCGGGCAGTCCGAGCACCGCTACGGCGAGTTCACGACGAACAGACCTCTGACCGAGGAAGAGCTCGAGCGCTTCGAGGTCCGGCGCGTCGACGCGGTATTCCTGCGTCGGAAGAAACAGGCCGAGCTCGACGAGCGCATCGACAGGCTCGTGACCGAGCGGACCGCGTTCGCAAACGATCCGGACGAGGTCGCGGCGCTGACCCGGGAGATCGAGAACGCACGGAGCGAACGCGACCACCTCCTGCAGGCGGCCGGGGTCCCGGCACTTCCGCAGAACCGATGAAGCCGGACGGTCCCCTGCTTCCGTCGGCAGCGCAGCCGGCGAAGCACCCCGGCAACCACAACGACGGGCACCGGCCGGAGGAGCAACCAACGATGGACGTGACATCCGCGAGAGGAGCGGCAGCCCACGCCGCCGCGGGCTACGAACCGGGGCAGGAGGCCGAGGGAGACATCCTCGTGACCGACGCGGCGGCGATGAAGCGCGCCGCGAAGGCCGCCGTGTCGACAATCGGCCGGTACCGACCCGGATCGCTGTCGCCGAAGACGTACCGCTGCGCGGTGCTCGTGATGGACGGGCCGCCGGATACGGCCCATCTGTACGTCACCGACGGACAACGGGCCCTGCGCTGGCGGACGGCGGCGCGCGGACCGGCCGACGCGAACCGAACCGCCGCCGACGCCGAGGGAATCGTTCTCGACGTCGACGCCCTGAGAACGCTCGGCGGGTGCCGGAGGCAGGAAATCAGCGGCGCGGCCTTCACGGCCGCAGCCGACGGCGGAGCATTCTACCGGCTGACGCCGGCAACCGGCGATCCGCGCAGGATCGCCTGGCAGAGCGTGCCGGCGGCACCGCACGTCGCCGCAGCGACCTTCCGCCGAATCTTCGCCGACGGCGACGCGATGCCGGCCTGGGACGTCGTCGGGGTGCCGAGGACCAAGGCGATCGAGGCGCTCGCGAGCCTGCCGGAGACCGACCACGGACTGGCGAGGATCTCGGTCGGGAGAGTGCCGGCGGAAACGGCCGACGCCGATCCGGGAAGGACCGTGCTCGAGCTGCGGGCGACGAACGCCTCGACGGTGGGACCGCTGTTTCCGGCCGACGCAAGCATCGACGGACGAACGGCGGCGCCGCCGGGGCCGAAACCGCTCGCGCTCTCGACAAAAACTCTCCATGCGGTGCTCAAAGCGATGCGGGGACCGAAGATGGACATGCGGATCCCGTACGGCGCAGAGCCCGTGGTCCTGACGGGAAACGGCGGGGCAGAGACGGTCGTGCTGCAACAGCTTCGGTTCGACGACCAGGACGACCTGCGCGAGCGCGGGCAAGGGGCCGGCATGAGCACGAACCCCTGAAGACAGACAGTCGGTCCGCGGTCACCGGCAAGACCAGCGGCAACGCCGCATCGGACGATGCCTACCACACCACCGCGGCCGGATGAAACGGCGCTGAACGGCCGCAGGGACCGCCCGCGGACGGTTCGTCAGGTGCGAGAGTCTGGGACCATGCCGGTGCGGCCGCAGGAGCGGAAAAAAACCGTGCCGCGAGTGCCACGACCCGTACCGGGACGACGTCAACGCGCATGCGGACGCACGGGGGCCCCGCCCCACCGTACGAAAAGGGGAAGAGCAGGGCCGACGCGGCCGGCAACCGAGACCGGTCCGGCCGAAGGCGCAGGCCGCCGGCAGGCTACGCGGCGCGCCGCGAGCCGACGGAGCGCCGCCCCGATCCCCGCGAACGCAGGCCGGCGAAGCGCGCGCGCACGAACGCGCGATACGCAACCAGAACCGGCAACGGACGCGCCGCCTCGGTGATTCGACGGTACGGATTGACGCGGAAGTTCCGCACGAGCGTGGACGAAGCGTGACAACATACAAGTCTGGTCATGGGATCAGGTGCGCAAACAGGCGGCGAATCGTGGCAGTGGACAGCGAACCGCGAACCCGGGAAACGAGCCCGGCCGGCGAATGCGCTTGGTGCGGCGCCGAAGAGACGCCACTCCACCACGACCACACCGGGATAGAGAAACCGCGCCGCCCAGGCGGACGGACGCCGGAACCAGCTTCAGGGACAGCCGGAAGCGGCAGCTGCAGGCGACCGGCGAAGACCCACGGCTCCATCGGGGCCGACACGGACGAACCGTTCGGTGAGTGTGCCCATGTGCGTGCGGTCGACCAGCCGGGCAACCGGGAGGCCGGGACAATCCAGCCACTCGAAACGTTCGACGCCGGTGCCGTGAAGAGGGACCTCAAAGCCGTCCTCCGGCCGGCCCGGACGGGCACCGAAGAGCCAGAGCGTGTCCCACCAACCGGGGAGCGGGTCATGCCGGCAGAGGACCGCGACGAGCCCGGGACAGGTCGGATGCGGCCACGAGCGGGCAACCACGGCGCCCACGGGCGCACAGTGGAAGGCCGGCTCGGCCGACGGCGCGAGAGCAGCGGCAAGAAGCAGCAACAGAGGCACGTACAAACGATACCCGCCGACGGGCAGGGAGCCGCCCAGCGAGCGGCCGCGAATGCCGCGCGCCGTACGCCGAGGGCGGGGACGGATACGACGGACGGTGCGGGACCTGCGCGGAAGCCGCCGAGGCTTCGGCGGCGTGAGAAGACCACGACGAGGGGCGGCTTTCCACATGTGCGGCACCCGACCGCACCGCCGGTACGCCGACGAGGAGGAGCGAAACGATGACGAAGCAGGAGCGAGAGCGTGTAGCATGGCGGTACGACGGCGCGACGCCGCAGAACCCGCACCCGAACTGGTGGGACGCGCACCGGCTTGACGAAACCGGCGGGCGCCCGGTCCACACGTGCTCGCCCGGCGGCGTCGAGCAGCACGAACTGGTCGACGATCCCGGACGCCCGGTCGAGCTGGCCGGGAAGATGCGCGCGACCGACGAGGAACTGGCGGCGGCGCTCGCAGTCCTCGACGGGACAGCGACCGCCGAAGACGAGGCCGTCGGGCGCAGTAACGACCGCCGAAAGGCCGATTCGGCCGCCCGGCGGCCGGACCGGCGCGCCGAGGAAGCCGACGGGATCGAGCCCGAGCATGTGCTCACGAAGGTCCAGTACACCGACACCGACGTGCGGGCCGCGCACGCCGACTTCCTGAGCGCCGCCCGATGGCTCGACGAAGCGATAGCCAGAGAGAACGCCGCCCAGGCGGGGGCGCCGAGCCCGGCGACGCGGCTCGAGAACCCGCTCGCGGGCCTGCTCTCGGACGACCGGCTCCAGAGCGTGCAGCCCAAGGGGCGCGAGGCGGTGATCGCGCTGATGGAACGGATCGCCGACGGCGAGGAGCCGAAGGGCGACAGCGAAGCTGATCCGGAACGCGTGCGGCAGCTCATCGGCGAGCTGGCCGCGCAGCTCGCGCGCGACCACCGCGAGCGGCCGCGGGATCACCTGATATACGAGCTGAACTGAGCGCCGAAGACAGCCTCGGCAACCCAACCGTCGCAATCTCCCGTCAGCAACGCCAACGCACGCGCGTTCAGCGCGGCAGCGTACCGCGACCGCCGAGCCGGCGGAAGCACACGCGGTGCGCAGCAACGCGTCAACAAGGAGAAGCGCGAGATGCCGCTGGCAGCCGACGACCGCTGGCCGACCGACAGGTCCGGCCGCGGCGGGAAGGATTCTGCGCGCTCGCGCTCGAGAACTGGATCGAGCTGGCCGCCCGGGCGGGCGTGCCGGCGGTGCCCGCCGAGCGCGTGGCGATGTTCGAGCGCGAGGACCTGCTGCAGCACGAGCGCGAGGGACCGCACCAGGTGCGGCTTGACGCCGCGTTTTTTTTTTGCGGCCGCTGCGGCCGCGCGGTCGCCCGGGTCGATGATGCGCTTCGACCCGTGCGCGAGCGCGGACACGAAGATGCGGATGGACGCCGAGGGCGACGCGACCGACGACGACGAGCGCCAGGCGCTGCCGATAGACGCGCGGCTGACCGAATGCCTGCAGGAATGGCCGCGCACGGTCGTGCCCGTGTGGCGGCGGCCGTGGATCGGCGGCCTGCTGCGGCGCGCCCGCGGCTGGCCGGTCGAGTACCGGGCGATCGTGCACAACGGACGCGCGTCGGGGCGATCACGTCGTACTACACCCAGCGGCCCCTGCGCCGCGACGACGCCGAGATCGAGGAGGTCGCGGCCCTGGCGCGAAAGATGACGGCCGCGTCGCGCGCGCCGTACGAGTGGGACGTGGTCCGCGACGAGAAGCTGCACGCGCGCAACCCCATGGCGCGGCTGGCCGGCAAGCCGGCCGACCCGCAGGAACCGGACATCGACCTGCTGCAGGCTACGATCGACTTCGCGGCGACCCCGACCGGAATGCTGCTGCTCGAGGGCGGGCCCCCGCCCTGGGCCGGCGGGCACCCGTGCTGCTTCGCGAACCGGGCAGGGCGCCCGCGAGGCGTGCTGCTGTCGCTCAAGGGCAAGCCGCTGCCCGGCGGAGACCGGGGAAAGCAGTGATCCACCACCATCGCCGATGACTGCGGCCGCAGGAAGTAACACCCAGCGGAGGTGGCCTTCGCACCGTCCGTTCGGTGCGCCGAACAGACGATGAGACGAATCCCGGCAGGCCCACCATCATCCCCGAACGGCAACAACGCACCACGCGAGGAACCGCCCAAGGTGCGATGGAACCCCGCACAGTGCTGCGGGACAAGGAGGAAAACGGTCAAGAGGGCCGAACCGGCCGAAAGAAGGGTCGAACCCCCAACCCTCCGTCAAGAGGGAAGAGGATCGGCGTGCGGGTATCACGCAAAGGGGAACCGCGAGAGCCAAGCGGGGTTCCGGCGCCGACGGTGCGGGCACGCCGACTACGGGGCCGCGGTGGAGCGGTCCCCGGGGCCGCCGAGCCCCGAGGAGCCGACAGGTGTTGCTGGCCCCCCGCTCTCGTTCGCGGTCTCGGATATAGCATGTGTTATATTCAAGTCAGTTGTGAGCCGCGGCACGTCGCAACTCGCAAACGCCCGAGCCTTCTCAGAGCGGTGCAGGCAGATTCCCCCGTTCCAGCGGACTACCCGCGCCGCATCAAGTCCATCCGGGAACGTCTTGATCTGACCCAGGCGCAACTCGCCGAGCGGATCGGGTCTCGTTCGCGACGGTGAACCGCTGGGAGAACGGCCAGACGAAGCCCGCCCGCTTGGCGTGGCGGCAGGTCATCGACCTGGAAGCCCGGAACGCGCGGTCGGAGCAGAGCCCCGAGACGCCGGTTAACGCGACGGCTGCGCCCCCGGTCGACTTCACCGCCCGCCCCGCCGTCGTCACGGCCGTGGCCGAGGCGACGCGCCTCTCCTACGGGCACTTGGCCAATCCGGCGTTCGCGACCGAGGTCTCGCTGGTCCATCCGCTGCCGCACCAGCGGATCGCGGTCTACGACCGGATGCTGGCCCTGTCTCCGCTCCGGTTCCTGCTCGCCGACGACGCCGGGGCGGGCAAGACGATCATGACCGGCCTGTACCTGCGGGAGGTGCTGGCCCGCCGTCTCATCAAGCGCGTCCTGGTCGTGCCGCCGGCCGGACTGGTCGGCAACTGGGAGCGCGAGATGCGGACGCTGTTCGCGCTCCCATTCCGGATCGTGCGGGGTGCGGACGCGCGCGCCGGCAGTCCGTTCGAGGAAGCGGAGAGCGACCGGGTGATCGTCAGCCTCGACACGCTGGCCGGGGAGCGCATGTTCGGACGGCTGCGCGAGGCGGTGGCGTCGGGAGCGGCGCCGTACGACCTCGTGGTGTTCGACGAAGCGCACAAGCTGGCCGCCGACCAGCGGCCGGACTCCACCGTCCGGAAGACGGACCGGTACCGCCTCGCTTCGGCGCTCGCCGGCCTGCCGGCCGACGAGCCGCGGTGGGAGTTGGGGTGGTCGGCGACGCACCTGCTGCTCCTGACCGCGACGCCGCACATGGGCAAGGACTTCCCCTACTACTGCCTGTGGCGGCTGCTTGCTCCGGACACGCTGGCGACGTTCGATGCCTTCTGTGCCTTCCCGGAGGCGCAACGGCGACGGCATTTCATTCGCCGCACGAAGGAGGAGATGGTCAGCTTCGACGGCCGGCCGCTGTATCCGCAACGGCGGTGCGACACGTTGAGCTACGGGTTGACCCCGCCCGAGCAGGCGCTGTACGAGGCGACGACGCACTACATCTCGGAAACCTACAACCGGGCGCGCGTCCTGAACCGCTCGGCGGCGCGTCTGGCGATGAGCGTGTTCCAACGGCGGCAGGCCAGCTCGACGTACGCACTGATGCGGTCGTTCGAGCGCCGCCTCGTTCGGCTGGACGAGGCCATCAGGCTGGTCCGCGCCGGGCGGATGGACGAGTTGGAGCGCCGCCAGAAGCGCCTCGGGGAGACCCCCGATTTCTTCGAGGCGCGCACGGCGGACGAGGATGCCGACGAGTCGGGTGCGAAGGAAGGGCACGAGGCGTTCGAGGAACGCGCGCTGGGCGGCATCGTCGCGCCGACGCTGGCGCAGCTCCGGGACGAGCGCGCAGAGGTGGAAGCGCTGCTCTCGCAGGCCCGCGGGCTGGTCGGCGACGCGGAGGACTCCAAGTTCGAGAAACTCCGGGAAGTTCTGCGCCACGGGGACTTCGCCCTGGAGAAGTTCATCGTCTTCTCCGAGCATCGGGACACGGCGGACTTCCTGGTACGCCGCCTTGAGGGCCTCGGCTTCACCGGGCAGGTCGCGTTGATTCACGGCGGCCTCGACTACCGGGAGCGGGAAGCGCAGGTGGAGCTGTTCCGGCGGCCTCGCGAGGATGGCGGGGCCAACTGTCTGGTCGCGACCGACGCCGCGGGCGAAGGGATCAACCTGCAATTCTGCTGGCTGATGGTCAACTACGACGTGCCCTGGAACCCGGCGCGGCTCGAACAGCGGATGGGCCGGATCCATCGTTACGGACAGCGGCACGACCCTGTCGTCATCGTCAACCTGCTCGCCGGCGAGACGCGCGAGGGACGGGTGCTGAAGACGCTGCTCGAGAAGCTGGAGCTGATCCGCCAGCAGCTCGACTCGGACAAGGTCTTCGACGTGGTGGGCCGCCTGTTCGAGAACGTGTCGCTGAAGGACTACCTGGAGCAGGCGTCGACCGAGGAGGGAGCCTCGTCGGCCGTCAAGGGCATCGCCGGCCTGCTGACGGCGGAGCAGACACGCGCGCTCGGCGAACGCGAGCGGGCGCGTTTCGGGGGCGGCGATGTCAAGAGCCGCCTCCCCGCGCTGCGGGCGGCTGTCGACGAGGAACCGTACCGGCGGCTGCTGCCCGGCTACGTCCGTCGGTTCCTGACCGCCGCCGTACCGCTCGTCGGCCTGCGCCTGGACGGCTCCCCGGACGGCGTCTTCCAGCTTGCGCAGGAGCGTCCGGGCGGGCTGGATCCGGTCCTGAGCGAGATCGAGGCCTACCCCGGCGCAGACGGCGGCTTCACGCTGTCCCGGCCGGCGAACGCCTCGGAGGTCATCTGGCTGCGCCCCGGCGAACCGGTGTTCGACCGATTCTGCGCCGTCCTGCGGTCGCGGCACGCGGACGAGGCCCGGCGCGGAGCCGTCTTCGTCGACCCGCACGCCGACGCGCCGTACCTGTTCCATCTGGCGCGCGTGTCGGTGGTCCGCCAGCGACCGCCGCTGGCAGCAGGGCCACTCGCCGTGGTTGACGAACTCAGGGGCCAAGGCGCCGACCCGGAGGTCGTCGAGAGCCGGCTCGTCGGACTCCGCCAGGACGGTGACGGCGCCATCGAGCCCTGCCCGCTGGAGCACCTGCTGCTGCTGCGGGGGGCAAGCGGCGTCGCGCCCGGCGGCGTGCCGCTGGCGCGGATAGCGGTTCGCCTGACCGACGCGGCCCGCGAATGGCTCGTCGGCGGAGCGCTCGCGCGCCTCGTGGACGAGCATCGGGCGCGGATCGAGCAGTCGCTTCCGGAGAGGCTCGACTGGCTCGCCCGCGGATGCGATCACAAGGCGGCGGAACTGATCGCCAAACGGCGGCGGGCAAGCCGGCAGGCACGGGCCGGCGACGCGGAAGCGGCGGCGGAGCTGGCCAGAGTGAAGGACGAACAGCGCCGTTTCGCCGCCGACAAAAAGCGGCGTCTGGAGCTGCTACAAAGGGAGCCGTCGCTGGTCGTGGCGGGCGACGCGGACATGGTGGCGCACGCCCTCGTGCTGCCGACCCGAAACCCGGCTGACCGGCAGCACCACACCGCGCTGGTCGAGGATATCGCCATGCGTCTGGCCCAAGCGCGAGAGGAAGCGGCGGGAGCTACCGTCCGCGACGTGTCCCGTCCCGAACTGGCGCGGCGGGCCGGGCTCGGCGACTGGCCCGGGTTCGACCTCCTGTCGGAAGGCTCCGACGGAAGCCGCCGCGCCATCGAAGTCAAAGGCGGGGCCGGAACCGGAAGCATCGAGCTGTCCGAGAACGAATGGGCCAAGGCCTGCAACCTGCGGGGCGGCTACTGGTTGTACGTCGTCTACGACTGCGCTACGCCCCGGCCGCGGCTGGTCCGGGTGCGTGACCCGTTCGCGAAGCTGCTCGCGAGGAGCCGGGACTTTTCCGCCTACGCCATCGCCGCCTCGTCAGTTCAGTCTGCGGCGGAGGACGCGCCGGAGACCGTAGAACCGAGTGCATCCGCGGCGAATGCCAGCGGTCCGAGCGAAGGCGGGGAGCATCGTCATGACCAAGCGCCGCCTGATTGAGGTCGCATTTCCCCTGGAGCAGGTGTCCATCGACGCCGTGCACGAGAAGAATGTCCGCCACGGGCACATCTCGACGCTGCACATCTGGCCGGCGCGGCGTCCGCTGGCGGCGTGCCGGGCGGCGCTGATCGCTGCGCTGACGCCGGACCCAGGCGGCCTTCGGGAGCGGCAGGCGATCTACGAGCGGATGGCGGGCACCATCGTCGAGACCGTGGAAGACGAGCGCGTCGGCGGGCGGATGGTCGCGAGACGGAAGCGCGAGACCCGAGGCGGGGTCCTGCACTGGAACCGGGCAAAGGACACGGAATTTGAGTGGTTCCGCGCGCGGATTCGTGAAGCCTACGGCGGTCGTGCTCCGCGGGTGCTCGATCCGTTCGCGGGCGGCGGCGCGATCCCACTGGAAGCGATGCGGTTGGGTTGTGAGGCCACGGCGGTCGACATCAATCCGGTGGCGTGGTTCATCCTGAAGTGCACGCTCGACTACCCGCGGAAACTCGCGGGCCAGACCCGGGCGTTGCCGGACTTCGCGCTGCGGGACCGCGATTTCATGACCGCGTTCTTGAAGGGGAAAGGCTTCAAGGGCCGCGCGCTGAGGCGCGAACGCGCGAAGCTCGGTCTGGGTGATGCGGGCGACGCGGAGCCGGAGCTGCTCGACACCAGGCCGGCGATGGAGGCGGACCTCAGTTGGCACGTGCGCGCGTGGGGCCGCCAGGTGCTGAAGGCGGCGCGGCGACGGCTCGCTGACCGCTATCCGACGTACGCGGCGTTTCAGGCGCTCGCGCCCGGAGCGGAGCCGTTCGAGGCGCGACCGCTGACGCTTCTCAGCCCCGACGCGGACGGCGAGACCGATGTCCGGTCGCTGAATTCGGAGTTCGATGCTGCCTGGCTCGAGGATCGGCGTAGGCCGCGCTGGGTGGCGAAACCGACCGTCGCCTATCTCTGGGCGCGCACGGTCCGCTGCAAGGGCTGCCGCGCCACGATCCCGCTGCTCAAGACCCGCTGGCTCGCGAAGAAGGGCGCCAAGCGCGTGGTGCTGACGATGACGCCGAACGCCGCGCGCGACGGCGTCGTGTTCGGCGTCGAGGTCGACGGCGCACCCGGCGAGGCCGCCGCTGCCCCGCGGCGCGAACATGACCGGCAGATCGGTGGCGGCACGATGAGCCGGTCAGGCGTCTCGTGCCCGCTGTGTCCGACGATCATGACCATGGAGGACCTGCGGCTCGACGGCCGCGCCGGGCGGTTGGGCGAGGTCATGACGGCGGTCGTGGTCGATGGGCCGGCCGGCAAGGAGTACCGGCTGCCGACGGAGCTGGAACTGCGGGCGGCGCGGGTGGCGGCCGCGGATCTCGACAGACTCTACGCGGAGATTCCGTTCGGTTTGCCGGAAGATCCGACGCCGAAGGCGGGAATTGGAGCGTCGCGGGCCTTCTCGATCGACGGCTACGGCTTCGACACGTGGCGCACCCTCTTCACGAATCGCCAGCTCTTGGCGCTGGGCACGTTCGTGCAGGAGATTCGCCGCCTTCCGGAGGCGATGGCCGACTGGCCCGATGCATGGCGCGAGGCGGCGGTGGCGACCCTGACGCCGACGATCAGCCGTCTTGCGGATCGCGGCAGCGTCCTGGCAACTTGGACGAACAATCCTGAGCAGATCCGCAGCACGTTCGCTCGCTTCGCACTGCCGATGGTCTGGGACTTCGTGGAGGCGTGTCCGCTGGCAGACACGAGCGGTGGCTTCGTCCAGGCAGTAGAGTGGACGGCCGAGGTCTGCGAACACCTGCTCGCCGCCACGCCTGACGCACCGGCCCCGACCGTGCTACGCCAATCTGCGACCGAGCCGCAGGCCGCCGCGGACGGGGACGATGGCTTCGACCTGATCTGCACCGACCCGCCCTACTACGACGCCATTCCGTACTCGGACCTGATGGACTTCTTCCACGTCTGGCTGCGGCGTACACTTCGGGGCTTGACGCCGGAACTCGACGCCGCGTTCGAGACGCCGCTCGGCCCGAAGTGGAACGCGGCGGCCAACGACGGGGAGCTGATCGACGACGCCGCCCGCTTCCGTGGCGACCGGAAGGCATCCAAGCGGAACTACGAGAATGGCATGGCGCGAGCGTTCTCTCGCTTCCACGCGGCGCTCCGGGACGACGGCCGGCTGGTCGTCGTCTTCGCGAACAAGTCGCCAGCCGCGTGGGAGACGCTGGTCTCGGCGCTGATCCGATCCGGGCTCGTGGTGGACGGCTCGTGGCCGATTCAGACGGAGCGGCTGGCGAGAACGCGCGCCATGCAGTCCGCCGCCCTGGCTTCCTCCATCTGGATCGTCTGCCGAAAGCGCCCGGCGACACGGGCGGGCTGGGACACCGCGGTGCTCGCCGAGATGCGCGCGAACATCTCGCAGCAGCTCCGCGAGTTCTGGGACGCCGGCATTCGCGGCCCCGACTTCGTGTGGGCGGCGACCGGGCCGGCGCTCGAAGCGTTCTCGAAGTATCCCGTCATCAAGAAGGCTGACGCCGCCGGCTCCCGGATGACGGTGTCGGAGTTCCTCCGGGAGGTGCGGCGGCTCGTCGTCGACTTCGTGGTCGGCCGCGTGCTGACGCACGACGGCGACGCGGAGGCCGCCAGCGGGCTCGATGACGTGACCACGTACTACCTGCTGCACCGGAACGACTTCGGCCTCGGCGAGGCGCCCATCGGAGCCTGCATCCTCTACGCGATCTCCTGCAACCTGTCGGACCGCGATCTGACGGATCGCTACGACATCCTGTCCCGCGGCGGTCGCACGTCCGGCAGCAAGCCGGACGACGACGAGCCGGCCCCGGAGGAAGATGCCGGCGCGGCGGACGGTCCCGGCGGCGGCAGCAAGGTGACGCTGAAGCCTTGGCACCGGAGAACGGCGAAGTCGCTCGGCCATCGAACGCCGGATGGCCGCCAGCCGCCGTTGATCGACCAGGCGCACCGGTTGATGCGCCTCTGGCGTGCCGGGAACGAGGCGAAGGTCAACGAGTACGTCGACGATTACGGCCTCAAGCGCCACGCGCTATTCGCGCGGGTGTTGCAGGCGGTGATCGAGTTGTCCCCGTCCGGTTCGGAGGAACGCGCCACCCTGGAGTCGGTCTCCAACCACATCTCCGCGATCGCGGGCGTCGCGCCCGCCCGGAAGGCGGCGTTGCCGCTCGGGCCGACGCCGTGACGTATTGTGCGCCGCGTCACGCATATACTCTAGCAGCCTGTGGCAAAAGTCGGGCGCGGACTCGACGGATCCCGCCGCGTGTCCTACACTGCCTGCATGGCGATGGGCAAGCGACCGGCGGCGCGGCAGGCGCCGCCGATGTGGGTGCACAGCGAGGACCTTCCGACGAGCGATGGACATCCGTTCTTCGAGCGGCTGAACCGGATTCTGGAGGAGTCCGGGTTTGACGCCTTCGTGGAGAGGTTGTGCTCGAGCTTCTACGCGGAACGACTGGGCCGTCCGAGTCTGCAGCCGGGGCGGTACTTCCGGTTGCTGTTCATCGGGTTCTTCGAGGGCGTGTCGTCGGAGCGGGGAATTGCGTGGTGGGTGGCCGATTCGCTGAGTCTACGGTCGTTTCTGGGCCTGGACCTGACGGAGGCGGCGCCGGACCACTCGACGCTGTCGCGGACGCGCCGGCGGATCGACGACGAGACGCACGAGGCGGTGTTCACGTGGGTGCTGGAGCGCGCGGCGGAGGCGGACCTGGTTCGGGGGAAGACGATCGGCATTGACGCGACGACGTTGGAAGCGAACGCGGCGATGCGCAGCATCGAGCGTCGGGACACGGGAGAATCGTACGACGCGTTTCTGCAGGGGTTGGCGGAGGCGTCTGGGATAGCGACGCCGACGCGGGCGGAATTGGCGCGGTTCGACCGGTCGCGGAAGGACAAGACGGCGTCGAACAAGGACTGGCAGTCCCCGCAGGACCCGGACGCAAAGATCACGAAGATGAAGGACGGTCGGACGCACTTGGCGCACAAGGTGGAGCACGGGGTCGACATGGACACGGGTGCCGTCGTAGCGGTGACGGTGCAGGACGCATCGGAGGGCGATACGGCGACGCTGCCGGAGACGCTGACGAAGGCGTCGGAGCAGGTGGAGGCGGTGCAGCCGGACGGACGTGAGGTCGAGGAGGTGGTGGCGGACAAGGGGTATCACAGCGACGCGACGCTGGTTGCGCTGGACGAATTGGAGGTCCGCAGCTACATCTCGGAGCCGGAGCGCGGCCCGCGCCGCTGGCAGGACAAGCGGACGGGCGAGACGCCGCCGGAGAAACGGGCTGCGCAGAAGGCGTTGTATGGGAACCGCCGGCGTACTCGTGGGGCTCGGGGTCGTCGTCTGCAACGGCGGCGTGGGGAGCTGGTGGAGCGTCCGTTCGCTCATCAGTATGAGACCGGGGGCATGCGGCGGGTGTGGGTGCGCGGTCATGAGGAGGTTCGCAAGCGCGTGCTCATCCAGGCGGCGGCTTGCAACCTGGCGCTGCTCCTGCGCCGCCGGACGGGCACCGGCACGCCCCGGAGCCTGCAGGGGCGGGCTCTTTCGGCCATTTTCCGCTGGATCGAGTGTCAGATCGGCCTCTGGGGGCGTCTGAGGCCCTTCTGGGGCCTCCAGTGGGTGCCGACCGCGCTCAACGGCCCAATCGCTCATCGCCAAGCCACTTGAACAGGCGACTCAGCGAGACACACTTCTGCCACGGGCTGATAGCCATGACCCGGTTGGATCGAATCACGCAGGATCCCGATGTCATGGGCGGGCGCCCCTGCATTCGCGGGCTTCGCGTGACCGTAGGAATGGTCGTGGGATTGCTGGCCGCGGGCCATGACCCGGACGAGGTGTTGGCGGCCTACCCGTATCTGGAACGCGACGACATTCGACAGGCGCTCGCGTATGCCGCGTGGCGCAGCGAGGAGCAGGAAGTCGCGCTCGGCTCCAGTTGAGGATTCTCATCGACATGAACCTGTCGCCTCGCTGGGTCGAGGCGCTGGCGCGTGCGGGTATCGAGGCGCGGCATTGGAGCGCGGTCGGTGACGGCGCGGCCTCCGACGCGGAAGTGCTCCTGTGGGCGCGCCGGCGCGGGTTCGTCCTGTTGACCCATGATCTCGACTTCGGCCGCCTGCTGGCCCTTGGCGGTGGCCGCCGGCCCAGCGTCGTGCTGCTCAGGACGCATCGCGTCCTGCCGGTCGAGTCGGCGACGGTGCTGGTGAAGGCGCTGGGGAAGCACGAACCGGAGCTGGAGCAGGGCGCGGTCGTCGTCCTGCACGCCGACCACAATCGAGTCCGCCTGCTTCCCCTTCGGCCGGACTCCTGATCATGAGTCACGAACGACTGCCCTGGACACCGTGGCACCGGGTGGTGACGCTGCGCGAGGACGTGCGCACCGGCGAGCTGTCGCTGGCCGATTTCGCGGCCGACCTGCACGACGTGATGATGCAGCGCGGCGCACGGCCGATCTACGAGGATCCCGTCCGCTTCTTCGCGTTGACCTTCCCGACCTTCTCGCTCCGCGAGTTGGCGAAGGACGTGGTGCTGCGGCTTGCCGGCCGGAACACGAAGGCGGTGCGGCAACTGGAGTTGACCTACGGCGGCGGCAAGACGCACACGCTGGTGACGCTGCGCCATCTGGCGCACGACCCCGAGGCGCTGCCGAAACTGCCTGCCGTGGAGCAGTTCAAGTCCCACGCGGGCGCGGCGCTGACCCCGGCTCGCGTGGCGGCGCTCGCCTTCGACAAGCTGGACGTCGAGAAGGGCATGGAGGTGCGCGGGCCGCAGGGCGAGCTGCGCTGGCTGAAGCACCCGTGGAGCGTGCTGGCCTTTCAGATCGCCGGCGGGGCCGGCATCCAGGCGCTTCACGCCGAGGGGCGGGACGAGGAACGCGAGACGCCGCCGGCCGAGCCGCTGCTGGTCGATCTGCTGGCGCGGCCACAGGCCGAGGGACTGGCGACGCTGGTGCTGGTCGACGAGGTGCTGATGTTCGCCCGCGGCAAGGTCGCCGTGGACGAGACGTGGCGCGGCAGGCTGATCGACTTCTTTCAGTACCTGTGCCAGGCCGTGACCAAGGTCGACCGCTGCGCGCTGGTAGCGTCGCTGCTCGCTTCCGACCCGGCGACGAGCGACGAGGCCGGAAAGACGGTCAGCGCGCAGATCGCCGCCATCTTCAACCGCCAGAAGGAGGAAGGCGTACAGCCCGTCCAGCGCGAGGACGTGGCGGAGGTGCTGCGCCGCCGCTTCTTCACACCGGAATCGATCGCCGACACCGACCGTTTCCTCCCGCACGTGACCACAGCCGTCGGCAACCTCGCTTCGCTCGACGACGCTGTCCGCAAGGATCGGAAGAACGTCGAGGCGCGTTTCGCCCGGGGGTATCCTTTCCACCCCGACCTGACCGACCTGTTCTACACCCGGTGGACGCAACTCGACCGGTTCCAGCGGACGCGCGGCATTCTGCGGACGTTCGCCATCGCCCTTCGCGATGCGGAGCCCTGGGACGCGGCCCCGCTGGTCGGTCCCAATGTGTTTCTGCCGGCGCCCGACCGCGGCAGCATCGCCGAGGCCGCCCGCGAATTGACCGGCATCGCCACGCGGGAGGCGACCGAGAGCCGCGGGCACGATTGGGCCGCGATTCTGGAGGGCGAGCTGGCCAAGGCACGGGGAATCCAGGCCGAGCAGCCGGGATTGAAGGGACGCGAGCTGGAGCAGGCGGTCTGCGCCGTGTTCCTCGGCTCGCAGCCGATCGGCCAGAAGGCGCACACGCCGGAGCTGGTCGCCTTGGTCGGCTCGACGCGACCGGACCGCATCGCGCTGGAGCAGGCGCTGCGCCGCTGGATGGAGGTGTCGTGGTTCCTGGACGAGAATGAGTTCGGGAACGAACCGGCCGCCGACGGTGGTCCCGTGCCTCTGCCGAAGGCGTGGCGGCTCGGCGACCGGCCGAACCTGAAGCAGATGCACCACGACGCCTGCGCCAACCGGGTCAGCGCAGAGGCGGTCGACTTGAGACTGTTGGAGGATGTCCGCGCGACCAAGAGCCTGACCCAGGGTACGCGCGCTCTTGGCGTACGCGTGCACATGCTGCCGGAGCGGCCTCGCGACATCGAGGACGACGGCGAGTTTCATTTCGCGATCCTGCCGCCACGGGCCGTCTCGGCCGCCGCCCGGCCGAGCAGCGCCGCGCGCCGCTTCATCGACGAGACGACCGGCCCGGACCGGCCGCGCAGTCGGCGCAACGCCGTCGTGCTCGTGGCGCCTTCCGCCGATGGCCTGGAAGTCGTCCGCACGTGCGTTCGCGAGTACCTGGGCTGGGAGGAGGTGCAGGCCCAGCTCAAGGGCCAGCCGGAGGATCCGGTCCGCGGGGAACGGCTTTCAGCCTGGACCGCGGCGGCCCGGCGACGGATCCCGGAGGCCATACGGCAGGCATGGACCGTCGTCGTGAGCGTGGATCCGGAGAACCGCATACAGGCGTTCCGGGTACCGATCGGCGCGGAGCCGTTGTTTGCGACGATCAAGGCGGACCGGCGTTCACGTATCCAGGAGACGGCCATCAACGCGGAGGCGCTGCTGCCGGGCGGACCGTACGACCTCTGGCGCGACGACGAACCGTCACGTCGCGTCAAGGACCTGGCCAGCGCGTTCGCCGAGAACCCGCGACTGCCGAAGATGCTCAGGGCACAGGAGATCCTCGCCACGATTGACCGGGGTGTGCAGGACGGTCTGTTCGTGGCGTCGCTGGTGCGGCCCGACCGATCGGTCAAGACGTGGTGGCGGAGACCGATCGACGCGGCGGCGCTCGCCGAGCCGGCGTTGGAGGTCTTCCTGCCGGGCGCGACCACGCTGTCGGATATCGAGCCCGGCGTCCTGACCCCTGGATCACTGCCGGCGCTCTGGACCGGGGAATCGGTCACGGTCGCCGACGTGGTCGAGTACTTCGCGGGCGGCCGGACGGTGATGGTCCCGCACGAGGGCTATGACGAGCCGGAGGCCATCCCTGCCTGCCCGCGAGAGGAGGTCGAAGCCGCCATCGAGCAGGCGGTCGAGCGGGGCGGCCTCTGGCTGCTGAACGGACCGGCCAGCTTCCAGGGCGAAGCGGTGCCGGCCGGCGTGCTGACGGTGACTGCCACGCTCCGCGCGCCGATGGCGCCGCTGCCGGTGCAGCGCCTCTTGCCGGACGCCGCCGCCGATGCGTGGGCATCAGGCGAAGCGAACGTGCTGGCGCTCGCCGCCGCGTTGGCCGCTCAGGATGGTCGCCCCATCCCCTGGTCGGTGTTGCGTCGCGCCATCGACGACGCGATGGCGGCGCGCTGGCTGGAAGCGGTTCCGGGCAGCGGCGCGTGGCCCTGTGACGTGACCGCTGCGGCAACGGTGAAGCTGAGGACGCCGACCATCGAGCCGCCGATCCCGGTCCACAAGGCGTCGGCTCTGCTGGAACCCGACGCGCTGCAGGATCTCGTTGATGCATTGGACGAGATCGTCAAGGCGTCGGCCGGCGTACGGCTGGAATTCCGACTGACCGTGCAACTGGGAGACGATGCGAAGGACGTGCCCGCGGGCACCCTGGAAACGGTCGACGCGCTGCTTCGGAACGTCAGTCCGGACTTGCGCTTGCGATGAAGGCACCTCGCGGCGTCTCGTATCGCCGGAGCCGTACGGTCAGAGCAGCGCTCTTGTGAGAGCCTTCCGGCCACGGACGATTTCAAGACGGGAGCGACCCCGGAGGCCCGGCGGCGAGTGTAACCACACAAGCCGGCCGCGAGGCCGCAAAATGCCAATTTTGCGGGGTCGCTCCCGTCTTTCCCCTGACCCCGCACCCGACCCCGTGCATGGATCGTGCGTGTTCGGTTTGGTCAACAGAATCAATGGTTTGGAGAGGGAAAGTGTGACTGGGCGTGTGACACCGGGTGTGACGCCCCCTGTAATCCGTCACGCTTGATGCAGTTACACCGGAAAGCGACCCCATCGTCTTCGGCTCAGGTGTGATCGGACTGGTGCTCCTGGTGTGATCAGGTGCCGGGTCTGATCACACCTCCGGCCGCCGTTTTCCCTCTCGATCTGCCCGTCCGTGTCCACTTTGCCGACATCCTCGATCTCCCGTTCGTTCGCCTCGCTGTCCGCCGCCTCGGTTTCTCCGTTGAGCACCGTGGCCTTCGATCTCTCGTCCTGGTGCGCCGGCCCGGTTCCGCCTGCGAGGCCGCCGCCCGCTCCATGCCGCGTCCCGAGCCGACCCCATGCTGCCATCTGGCCTCGGCAGTGGTCCGAGTTGCCGAGAGGAGGTGCACGGCTGGCTCCAGCGGCGGAGGTGCCTTCAGCCCGTCCGCCAGCCGCTGCATGCGTTGGGGGTTCGCGCAGTGCAAGATGCCGCTGTCCAGCGCCTCGAACGTGACGCCCCGCTTCGTTGTCAACTGCTGCTTCAGATACTCGTGCCCGTTGATGCGGCCGGCGTTGTACCGAAAAGTACGAGCAGAACTTCAGGGGGCTCGGTCGGGAGAGATCCGGCTCGCCGCGTGGGACGAGATGGACACGACGGACCACGTGTGGGCCACCCCGGCCACGCGGATGAAGATGAAGCGCGACCACCGGGTGCCCCTGTGCCGGCGCGCGATGGAAGTCCTCGATGCAGCGCGGACGCTCGGCGACGGCCCGCTCGTGTTCCCAGCCGGGGCGGCAGGCGGCTGGACGTCATGCGGTTTCGCCGGCTGCTGAAACGCTGCGGCATCGCCTGCGTTCCCCATGGCTTCCGCTCGTCGTTCCGGGACTGGGCCGCCGAGGAGACGGACCATCCGCGGGAGGTCATCGAGGCGGCGCTGGCTCACGTCGTCCAGAACCCGGTCGAGGCGGCCTATGCGCGGTCGGACCTGTTCGAGCGGCGGCGGCGGCTCATGGACGACTGGGAAGCCTACCTCGCCGTCGGCCGGGTGTAGGCCGTCCGGCCCGGCCGCGGACGCCGCCGCCCGCCGCCGATGGCGGCGCGGTCTGAACCGCCGCAACGCGGCGTGTCCCGTACCGGGGTCGAGGGGCGGAGCCCATCGCCAGCCCAATGTCGGACATTGGGTAAGCTGGCACCTGCTAGCTTACCCACCCCTGCGCCGTTTCCGGGCCGCTTGTTCGACCACCTGAGTGGCTGGACTGGGCGTCGCGGTCCCGTCTCGCCCCGTTCGTCAAGCTGGCGAGGACGATCCGCAAGCACGCCGCGGGCATTCCGGCCTACCTGGACACGCGGATGACGAATGGGCTCGCGGAGGGCATCAACAACAAGCTGCGGGTCATCGCGCGCCGCGCCTACGGCTTCCACTCGTCCGGCCCGCTCATCTCGATGCTGTTCCTCTGCTGTGGAGGCATCGAACTGGCCCCGCCCCTACCCACACGAGATTGAGGAGATTCGGATTACGGAAGCACGATGAGGTACCGGGCGACGAGGGTGACAGTGATCCAACCTGTCGCCTGATCACAACGAAGGCCGAGGCGAACTTACACCGATGATGCCGCAGTAAGGGTGTAAGGAGGACAAGCGGCCGAACTTACACCCTCAGTCACACTTGAACTTACAATCACAAGGCCGCCAAGTCTTTCCATATCAACCAAGTCCCACCACAACACACCACCCCCCACGTACAGAGAAAGGTACAGGGTGGAAGTTGGGGAGCGACCCACCGCAAAACTGGTGTTTGCGGTCCCGGCGGTGTTCCTGGCGTCACACCCGCCGGGCCGGTCGCTCCCCAACGACGGACGGCCCTCGCAATGTACACTTCCACGCCATCATGATCGATCAGGCTTCGAGCTTCAACGAGACGCTCGCGTCCCTGCAAGCCGACAGGGACTCGCGCCGGTTCGACGGGACGCAGTTCGAGGACGCCGTGCTCAGGCACGCCGCAGGCATCCCGAGTTGGGAGATCGCCGAGTGCTGGCGCTACCTGGAGTGGCCGGAGCGTACGGCGGTGGCGTCCCAAAGTCCCCCCCCCGGGGGGGGGGGGGGGGGGTAGCTAAGGCTGGCGATGCTGAATCCGGGATTCCGCCGCTGACTATTGATGAACACGCCACGCTGGGGACTGAAGTCGGCCAACAGCGCAAGTTGCGCTCGCATCGACGCTTCATTCAGGGCTGCCGCCTTGTCTTTGGCGCTGTCTGCATCCGGGAACCGGAGGTCCGCGACCCACCGCGGAACGAGCACAACCACTGGCCCGGGAATCTCCGCCATGAGCGAGTCAATGCTCTGCGCCGTGTCGAGGGCCTTGAATCCCACTACCCGTATCGGATAGCCGACAGAGGCCAGCGGCCGGGTGTCGAGATGGAGCTCCTCCGGGACGATCACAGTCGCGTCCGTAGCGACATGCCTCTTTATCCAAGCCACGGCTCTCACGCGACTTTCGCCAGCGACTTCCATTTGTATGGCGAACTTGCCGAGTGGCACGTTCAAGCCCAGTGCAAAGATCCCCCAGAAACCGACCACCCCGATTGCGCCTTGAAGCCCGCGAACGTCTATCCGGCGGACCCAAGCAACGCGCATCAACCGCCCATGAAGGGAGTAAATACCGCAAGTAATAAATACTGCGACCAATGGGAAAACAGGCAATATATTGCGCCAGAAGTGGACTCGTTGCGCCGAGAGTAGAGCGAAAAGAGCCACTGGAAATGAGATGAGGACAAGCGTCCTGCGCCAGTCTGAATAGGCGGCGGAAATCAGGCCAATCAAACACAGAACAAGGCCGGCGACCCCGAAATCAAGATAAAGGCGAGACGCATAGTAAACGAGCTGGTCCAGTCCGGAGTCGCCCTCGAAGCCCACATGTCCGGTGGCGTAATGGTACGCTTCTCTGGCGAGTCCGTTCACAAAATCCGGCAGAGCGATCACGCTGTATGGAACGACTGCGAGGAACGACAGGCCAGCTATCGTTATGGCGATGACCGTCGCTTGGAGCCGGCGACCGCGCTCCATGAACAGATAGATTGCAAGCATGACGGGAAGAAGAAGAAGGCCGTGGGTGTACTTGCTGCCGGCGGCCAGGCCGACACAGATTGCCGGTGCGACAAAGGTGTGACAAAGCGAGCCCCGCGTAGGGGCTGGGCTGGGACGGCTACTACTAGTAGCGCCTTGCAGCACTGCGGCCATGCCCAGCGCGACGAAACAAGTGCCGACGATATCGACATTCAGATAACTATGGGAGAGAAAAAAGAAGTAGTAGGAGAGTGCAAGCACGAGCGGCGCAAGTATCAAAGCACCGGGCCGACCCAGCAGTTGGTAGGCCACGACTCCACTCGCCGCGACCGCCACGACCGACAATAGCGCAAACAGCCACCGCGCTTTCTCGACAACGCCCGGAAGGGTATAGAATGGAAAAGACACGCTCCCAAGATTATCCCTTATGTCGATCGGACTCTCTTCAAGCCTCAATTCGGGCGCGGCGCTGATGAAACCGACGCTCATCGCTGCTACCGCAAGGTATTTGGGGAGGGACGGGTAGTTGAAGGTACCCGGATGATAATTCCCAGTCGTCAGAATGTTGGCCGCCGACTGCGCTATATGTACTTCATCGACATGCTGCGGATAGGGTAGAGTCGCAGCGATGTGCGCTGCGCGTATCCAGAAAGCCACCGCGCAGAGGGCGAACAGCGCAAGAAGGCAGCCGCGCAATGCGGAGCGTTCTCCCGGGCGTTGCCCAGCGGGGAGGGCATACCTCGATGAATTATTCATGAACATGAAGAAATGTAGAAAGAGAGAGGATCGAGGTTCTTGACGCGCGATGCGCCGGATCCGACGGACTATATCTACACGAGAGGCGATCGTCAAGCCCGAACGGCGCGCCGGCGCGCAGCGCGGGCAGGCCGCCCGGTGCGCGGGGTGCGCGGCCCCAGTGGGCGTCCCCCTGCCGTCGCACGACGCCGGCATCGACCTCGTGGCCGTCAAACGTGACGGCTCCTGCGTGGCGATGCAGTGCAAGGCGCGGAGCGGCGACGGATCGGTGACGACGAAGCAGGTGCAGCAGCTTGCCGGCGCTGCGCCGGCGTCGGTGTTCACCGAGCGCTGGATGGTGGCGGAAGCCCGCCGGAGCGCGGCGACGGAGGACGCCGCCGCCGTCGCCGACGTGACGTTCATCGACTTCGAGGCGGCGCTGGCCGAGGCGCGGGACAGTGCGCGGGAGCACTCGGCGACCGAGCCCGACCCGCGGACGGCCATGCAGGACGAGGCCGTGGCGGCGTGCGTGCTCGCGCTCCGCGCCGGGCTGCCGGAACATCGGGACCGCTGGCGCGGCAGCAATCCAGCGGACTGGATGCCGCACGACCCGGCGCGGGTGACGCTCGTGCTGCCGTGCGGGACCGGCAAGACCCGCGTGTCGATGCGGATCCTGTCGGAGTCGTCGGAGCCGGGCCACCTCGGCGTCGTGCTCGTGCCGAGCATCGCGCTGATCGCCCAGGTGCGGCGCGAGTACCTGTCGCACATCGGCCGGCCGGTTCGGACGCTGGCGGTGTGCAGCGACACGACGGCGGGTCACGTCGACATCGAGCGGGATCCGAATCTGGCGGCGGACCCCACGCGGGACACGGGGCAGGTCCGGGTAGCCGAAGTCGGCTGCCGGGTGGCCCAGAACGCCGGCGCGGTGGCCGAGTGGCTGCGCGCTGGCCTGGACTCGACCGACCTTCGGATCATCTTCTCGACCTACCAGTCGGCGCACCACACGGCGGACGCGCTGCTGGCGGAGCAGCAGTTCGCCCAGGTCCTGATTCTGGACGAGGCGCACCGGACGGCGCAGCTGCGGCCGGCGAAGAGCCGGCGGCAGGGCGAGCGGCTGCGGGTGTTCACGCTGTGCCATGACCAGGAGGCGTTCCCGGCCCGCTACCGGCTGTACCAGACGGCGACGCCCCGCGTCTACGACGCGAGCAACGCGAAGGTCGCCCGCATCGACCGTACCAAGTGGGTCATCGCCAGCATGTCGGACGAGTCGATCTTCGGCCCGTGGCCTACCGGCTGCCGTACTAAGGAGGCGGTCGAGAAGGGATTCCTGTCCGATTACCGGATCATCGCGATCGGTGTGGATGAGCGAGCCTGGGCGGCGGCGAACCGCATCGTCCAGTTGTTCGAGCAGTCGCAGGAGACCCGCGGGCTGACGACCCGCGACGCGCTCTCGTGGCTGGTGTACGGCGTGGCGCTCGCCAGCGGGACGGTCGGAGACGGCGTGCGAGTGAGCCGGTCACTGGCGTTCCTGAACAAGGTCCAGCGTTCCAGCCAGATGGTCAGGTGGCTCAAGAGAGACGAGGGACGCTCGGAGATCGAGCGGTACTTCGCCGATGGCGGCTTCGTGGGGACCGGGCGGCGGTATGCCGTGGAGCATCTCGACGCGGGGCATTCGGTACGCGAACGGCGGCGGGCGCTGCGTGAGCTTGCGGCAGCGGACGCCGAGAAGCCGCGCGGGATCGCGAACGTCGGGATCTTCGGAGAAGGGACGGACAGTCCGAGCCTCGACGCGGTGGCGTTGCTGGCTCCGCGCCGCAGCCCGACCGACGTGATCCAGATCGTCGGCCGCTGCATGAGGCAGGCTCCGGGGAAGCGCTACGGATACGTCATCGTGCCGGTCCCGCTGCCGCGGGGCATCGATGCGGAGACGAGCCTGTCGATGGACACGCTCGGCGAGGAGTGGAAGGTGCTCGGCGAGGTCTTGCGGGCGCTGCGGGCGCACGACGGACGGATCGAGGACGAGATCTCGCACCTGTTGCAGATCTACGTTCCGCCGGAGGATTAAGTGCCCGTTCGCCAACCTCTAGTCGTCCGCGACGGCGCTGTGACGCGCATGGGCGTGTGGACTGGACCTCGGGGCCACGCCGAACACGCCGTGGCGCTGGCGGAGGTGCCGGCATGGCGTGACGCCTCGGCCTCCGGCGCGGCCCCCGGTCACCGAGTACCTGACGGAGGACAAGGGCTTCGAGTGGCGGCGGCAGCCGACGCGAGCCGGCGAGTCCGAGCGCTTCACCGACGGCCCGTCTGGTGATGACGAACGGATGCTGGAGGAGTCGCCGGCCGTGCTGGTCTTCCAGCGCGGACGCGGCGATGTCCGCTGCACGGTGCAGGCCGCGTCGCGGTCCACGGAGCGGCACGGCGGCGTGGACGTGGCGAAGACCGTAGAACGGGCGCGGGAGCGGGCCGAGTCACCGGACCCGCTACCGAGACGGCCCCGGCGGCGCCCCGCCCGGCGGGGTCGGTCCGAGAAGGAGCGCCCGGCCGGCCCGTCGCCGACGCAGCGGCTCCTGGAGCAGATCCGGGAGGACGGCGTAGGCCGCGACTTGCGCGTCGAAGTGATGGAGAAGTCCGGGCTGCGTGGGAACGAGGTCCGGGACTTCAACCCTGCTGATGGAGCCGGTCCGGCGCGCAGCCGCGCACCTGAGCCGCGAAGGGCTGGAGGGGCGGCTGCGTTCCGTGCTCGGCATGGAGCACTTGCAGGAGACGGACACCCATGCGGATGCGTGCACGGTGAGCGTGCTGCTGCTCATGAACGCGGCGCTGCTGCACGCGCGGCTGGAGAGCGCCAAGGGGCAGGCGGCGGACTTGGCCCGTGTCGGGTTGCTGCACGACGCGGCGACCGGCAGCGAACCGGTCGCCGTGCTGCGCGAGGCGTGGACGGCGGTGCTCCGGTACGACTACGAGCCGGTGTTCCGGCCGGCGCTCAACGTCCTTGAGGCGCTGGCGGCGGCGGACGCGCTGGGCGGCGTCAATCAGGCCGTGCGGGCGGTCGCCGCATGGCGAAGGAGAACGCCGAGATCTACGTGTCGATGGGGATGGAGTACGCCGGCGAGCTGTTCAGCCGCGTCCTCGGGAACCAGGTGTCCGACGGCGCGTTCTTCACGCGGCAGCCGGCGGCGCGGCTGCTGGCCGAGTTGGCGCTCGACGCGACCGGAGAGACCGAGTGGGCGGAGCGGCGGACTTGGAAGCGGCTCAAGATGGCCGACTTGGCTTGCGGGAGCGGGACGCCGCTCAACGCGTACCTGGAGGCGGTCAAGGACCGGATCCGCAAGGCCGGCGGCGGCGAACGCGGCGCAGCCGAGTTCCACAAGTACGCCGTCGAGCGGCTCGTGACCGGTCTGGACATCAATCCCGTGTCGTTGCAGATGGCGGCCGGGCGGATGACGCTCGCCAACCCCTCGGTCGACTACCGCAAGATGGCTCTTCGGGCGATGCCCTACGGTTCCGTCGATGGCGAGGCGGTCCGGCTCGGGTCGCTGGAGTTGCTGACCGACGAGGACGTGGTGGGGCCAGCGGCGGCGCTCGCAGCCGACAACGACGGTAGCGGACAGAGTGGGCTCTTCGACTCGTCGGCCGTGGACCCCGAGGTCGTGCAGGATGTTGAGGACCGCCGGCTCGTCATGATGAATCCGCCGTTCACCGCGAACGACAAGAAGGGGCGCAAGTTCACTCCGGATGTCGTGAAGAAGCTGCAACGGCGGGAGCTTCAGATCCGCGACCGGCTGGCGGCCAGCGACGCCGAGGCAGCGGGCGTCATCGACGCGAACAGCATCAGAACCATGTTTACGCCGCTGGCCGAGAAGCTGCTGGCCGAGGATGGCGGGATGCTGGCGAAGATCATGCCCGTGACCGCCTGCACCGGGGCATCGGGACTTCGCGAGCGGCGGTTCCTCGCTTCCCGGTTCCACATCGGCATGATCGTGTGCAGCCACGACCCGCGGGAGCCGAATCCGTCCACGCACACGTCGATCAACGAGTGCCTGCTGATCGCCCGGCGGAATCGTGGGACTTCCAGGGCTTCCGATGCAGATGGTCCGTAACGTATTGTAACCAATAGCCTTATGCTGTCTCGTGGCATACGTTCCCCTCGTTGCATCCCTCGTTCTGAACCGGCTCCAAGCGGACTACAGTCGCTGCCCGCGGACGGACTGGGACCGGTCGCCGCTCACGGCAGGTGTCGCCGAGGATTCACACACCCGTCGTCTTGGCCGTCCGCGCGCCCGTGGTAGCATGATTCGGTGCTCGGGCCGCGGAACTTCACGAGCGCCTCGCAACCTGGAGCGCTCTGAGCACCGCCGCCGCCCGTCGGGCGCGAGTGCCGGACGGGGCGTCAGGGCGAGACTCTGGCTTCGTTGCGCCTCGTCCGCACTTCTGGCACCGAGGGCTGGATGGAGTTTCGTCGAGGGTGATGAGCGTTGACATCCATCGGCAGTAGTTCCCGCACGGTCACCTCCGCGACCGATAGCCCGAGAGCCACAGTGCTGCAGGGCGACGCCTACGACCTGCTGCCGTCGCTGGAGCCTCGAAGCGTCGACCTTCTGCTCACGAGTCCACCGTACTGGGGCCATCGAACGTACGAGCAAGACCACAACTGGAACATCTTCCAGGATTGGCTGGAGACGGGCGCGGACAAGAACGACATTCCTGATTATGAATGGTACCGCTGCAACGGCGGTACGCTCGGACTGGAGCCTCTTCCAGACTGGTACGTGGCCCATCTCGTCGAGATGTTCGAGCTGTTCCGCCCGTCGCTCAAACCGTCTGGCAGCCTCTGGATAAACGTCGGTGACACCTATTTCGCGCGCTGGTCCAGCATTCGCCAGAGTGGCCGTCAGGGATTGGGAGGAACCTCACGGGACCGCCGGCGAACCCCGATGGGTGGCTACCGTCAGGAGAAGCAATTGCTGCTTGTTCCGGCCCGATTCGCCATCGCGATGCAGGAGAAGCGTTGGATCCTACGCAACGACCTGATCTGGCACAAGCCGAACGTCCCGCCCCGTCCAGAAACGGACCGTCTCCGCTTGAGCCATGAACACTTTTTTCACTTCGTCGTGCGGCCAACGAACGGCCGAGCCAGGTACTACTACGACATGTCCGAGACCGAGACCGGGTCGAACGACGTCATCATGCAGTATGCTCGTCCGGGAGAAAACGGACACACGGCAACGTTCCCCGAGTCTCTGATCCGGCCTCGCATCCGCAGCAGTTGCCCTCCCGGCGGCACTGTTCTCGATCCGTTTTGCGGGAGCGGCCGCGCGTTGGCCGTCGCGGTAGCCTCTCGACGGCGGGCGGTCGGAATGGACATCTGTGAAGCTTACGCGCGAGCAGCATCCGACCTTGCGCGTGAGTCCCAACAGATGTTGTTGGACTCGGATCGATGACGGAGAGCCGCGGGAATTTCGTCAGCGAGTGGTTCGGCTACCGCACGTTCCCGCATGTCCACGGAAGCGCGAGAGCACTCCGTACGCAAGCGGCTGGCGAGTGTCCTTTTCTGACCGCTGCCACGAACGAGAAGCGCGAGTGCGTCAAGAATGCGTCATCCTCCGGTGTGTGCACGATAAACAACGCCAGCAATGGCAGCAGGCAGGACTGGCTTGTCTGCCCGTACCGGGCACTCGATCCCAACCTCATAGAGAATGTCGTGCGCCGGCTGTTCGGCACCGCGCCCGGTCAACCGACGATCGTCGTGCCGGCGCCCTCCGCCGCCGATCAAGCCACACGGGAGAGAATCGTCAGTCAGGCGACGGACGGCGCTCTGGCCGTCGTCTACTTACAGAACAAGCTCGGTGGCGAGATCTCGGTGAGGGCGACGGACCGTTCGCCAGAGTTGTCCTTCGACATGACGCTCGTCGAACTCGCGACCGCCGACACCGGGCGCGTACGCGTCGGGCGGTTCGGTGTCCTTGAACTGCAAACCATGGACTTTCACGGATCGTATCGCCGGTCCGTCCAAAATCTCAAGGACGCCCTCCGCTTACACGGCTCGGACTTCGCGGGCGTTCTCCAGAACAACCAACGGTGGCTCGCCGAACGAATCGAAGGGCCGAACATCGCGAACGTGTTCAAACGCACGTTCTACCAGATGATGCTCAAGTTCCAGCTTGGCGTGCACCCGCGGTCCGTAGGCACAGCACTCGCGATTCCACAAGCCGTATGGGACAGTTGGCAACCACATCTCGGTCGACCTGACCTCATCTCGAAAGCTGACGGCACACATGCGCTGCAACGTCCAGAGGCGTCTGATGCCGACCCTCACGCCTGGATCTACGTCTTCGACATTGAGGAGAAACCAGACATACACCCGAGTCCGATTGTCGTGAGGCGGGTGATAGAGACGAACGCCGTGTCGATGGCGTACTACGCACTGGAAGAAGTTCCGACCCGCGCATTCTCGGAGGCCGGATCTGCCGCTACCGTCGTCGCCGCGATTCACCGGCGCCTGTCGGCGTGGTGGCCGGAGTTGGAGACACCTCCGACGACAGCCTGACGCGTACGACGCCGGCCCGCCTGCTCGAAACGCCTGCCTTGATGATCGCAACGTCCCGCTGGCGGTGACGTGGTCCGTCAGCGGTCGCGTACAACGTTGAACTCCGCCATCCCGCCTCGTTGCAGAATCACGGCGCGCGGGGACCTCGCGTACACCTGACGGTCGGCATGGTGCACGGTACGACTGTTTAGAGCTGCGACCTGCTCGGGGCGAGCTGTGAACTGCGGCCGAAGGGCATTCTCGAGAACGCCAACGAGGGCGTGCCTCGGCCCCAACGGAAAAGACACCTCCGTACCAGGCAGGACCGTATCCGATCGGGCCACGCCTGCTCTGGTCCTTGGACACGACGGTGACGGGGTGATCGCAGGTTACCAAGGTTTCCGATACCTGTTTCTTGTAAACTACTGATATTATGCGACTTCTGATGTCGTGGTGCGCCTGTTCCCCTCGTTGTACCCGCGTTCTTGAGTCGGATTCGGGCGGACGCCTTGAACCGTTACTGGAGCCGTTTCTCGGGTCGCTTGGCGTTCCCTGCCGCCGCTCACACAGGCTCCGTCCACCTCAGTCCACCTCGACGGGGTGTGCTACGCTATCAGCCTGTGGCAAAAGTCGGGCGCGGACTCGACGGATCCCGCGGCGTGTCCTACACTGCCTGCATGGCGATGGGCAAGCGACCGGCGGCGCGGCAGGCGCCGCCGATGTGGGTGCACAGCGAGGACCTTCCGACGAGCGATGGACATCCGTTCTTCGAGCGGCTGAACCGGATTCTGGAGGAGTCCGGGTTTGACGCCTTCGTGGAGAGGTTGTGCTCGAGCTTCTACGCGGAACGACTGGGCCGTCCGAGTCTGCAGCCGGGGCGGTACTTCCGGTTGCTGTTCATCGGGTTCTTCGAGGGCGTGTCGTCGGAGCGGGGAATTGCGTGGCGGGTGGCCGATTCGCTGAGTCTACGGTCGTTTCTGGGCCTGGACCTGACGGAGGCGGCGCCGGACCACTCGACGCTGTCGCGGACGCGCCGGCGGATCGACGACGAGACGCACGAGGCGGTGTTCACGTGGGTGCTGGAGCGCGCGGCGGAGGCGGACCTGGTTCGGGGGAAGACGATCGGCATTGACGCGACGACGTTGGAAGCGAACGCGGCGATGCGCAGCATCGAGCGTCGGGACACGGGAGAATCGTACGACGCGTTTCTGCAGGGGTTGGCGGAGGCGTCTGGGATAGCGACGCCGACGCGGGCGGAATTGGCGCGGTTCGACCGGTCGCGGAAGGACAAGACGGCGTCGAACAAGGACTGGCAGTCCCCGCAGGACCCGGACGCAAAGATCACGAAGATGAAGGACGGTCGGACGCACTTGGCGCACAAGGTGGAGCACGGGGTCGACATGGACACGGGTGCCGTCGTAGCGGTGACGGTGCAGGACGCATCGGAGGGCGATACGGCGACGCTGCCGGAGACGCTGACGAAGGCGTCGGAGCAGGTGGAGGCGGTGCAGCCGGACGGACGTGAGGTCGAGGAGGTGGTGGCGGACAAGGGGTATCACAGCGACGCGACGCTGGTTGCGCTGGACGAATTGGAGGTCCGCAGCTACATCTCGGAGCCGGAGCGCGGCCCGCGCCGCTGGCAGGACAAGCGGACGGGCGAGACGCCGCCGGAGAAACGGGCTGCGCAGAAGGCGTTGTATGGGAACCGCCGGCGTACTCGTGGGGCTCGGGGTCGTCGTCTGCAACGGCGGCGTGGGGAGCTGGTGGAGCGTCCGTTCGCTCATCAGTATGAGACCGGGGGCATGCGGCGGGTGTGGGTGCGCGGTCATGAGGAGGTTCGCAAGCGCGTGCTCATCCAGGCGGCGGCTTGCAACCTGGCGCTGCTCCTGCGCCGCCGGACGGGCACCGGCACGCCCCGGAGCCTGCAGGGGCGGGCTCTTTCGGCCATTTTCCGCTGGATCGAGTGTCAGATCGGCCTCTGGGGGCGTCTGAGGCCCTTCTGGGGCCTCCAGTGGGTGCCGACCGCGCTCAACGGCCCAATCGCTCATCGCCAAGCCACTTGAACAGGCGACTCAGCGAGACACACTTCTGCCACGGGCTGCTATGGGCGTGGGTACGGACACCAAGGCCATCATCGGGACAATCGTCGGGACGGGACTGGTGGTGGCCGGTTTGCTCTCGGCACAGATCGCCGGGGTGAACGCTCGCGTGGATGATCTCCGTGCCGACCTGCGCGACATGCGCGCTAGCATGGAGAGATTCGATGCGCGTCTCGACGGAGTCGAGGTCGCTCTCGCGAAGCTCGACCAGCGTCTCTTGACCATCGAGCGCGTGGTGCTGCCGGCCTCGGCACCCAGCGAGTAGGGAGTCCGTCGCACTGTCGGGCTAGTCGGAGGTGTCATCCACGGCCGTCTCCATCGGTCCAAGTCCCACCCGACGGGTATTCCGCATCCACAAAGGAGGCACTTGGTGAGAACCGCTAGCCACGTGAGCACGGTCATGATCGTCGTGGCTCTCGTGATGGTCCTGGCAGCAACTTGTCACGCTCAGCCCAGTGCACCGCAGCCGGCTCAAGCTGAGCAGGTTGCGGTCGAGGAGCCGGCAGTTGCGGACGCTGCTGCGTCACGCGGAGTGACGCACGGGGCGCCGTACAACCCGGGTGTTCCCTGGCCCTTGACCGTGCTAAGCGGCGTTGTCGTGGTGCTTCTCATGTGGTTACTCATCTATAGAATGTTCAAGGCTTCGCCGGACGGCGCGAGTCGCGGCATCGATGAGGTGAGGCCGCGCGTGCTCATTGGCGGCATGGTCGCAGTACTACTGCTGTATGGCTTCTTCTTCACCCTGTACCACCTCCTCGGGATGTTGCCCAGGGACGACTCGGCCGCCGAAAGGATTCCCGGTGAGTACTGGCTGTTCATCGGTCAAGCGCTTGGGATTCTCGGGAGCCTTGCGCTCAACGTCGCAACGTACTATTTCGGGAGTTCATCGTCGGGTGAAGACGACGGGAGCCGAACGGATGGCAGTAGGCGCACTCAGAACAACTCGGGCTGATTGAGCGGACGACCCGAGTACGGATCCGTCATGACCGGCAGTACGGGCCATCGGCGGTCGAAGTAGTCCGCCATCGACCACAGGTGCAGTCGATCGTACGGTCGTCCGGCTACGTGTACACGGCCAGCGGTCTTCGCGTCCGCCCGCGGACGCGCCGGGGCCGGCTCAAGGGTCACGAAGCAGCCGAGCGCGGCTCGTTCGCGTTCCATGACGTGCCGGAAATCCCGGAAGTGTGACACGTTGAAGGACCGACTACCCTTGACTTGCGCCAAGGCGAGCCGGGAATCGGCATCCTCGGGGGCAACGGCGAGCGTTGCGCGGCCATCAACACCGCCGTCGCCTCGCTGCCGGGCGTTCGGTGCGAAACCCGGCAACCGCGTAACCGCCCAGGACTCGAACGCGAACGGTTGCTCTGCGGCCAGTTTTCCTTGCGCTCTCCAGGTCAGCCGGGATACCGAGAGTCGGAATCGTCGGGTCCTTCAGTCGGCGCTCCTTCACCAGGTCGACGGCGAACGCGGAGATGTCGATGCCGCACCAGCGGCGCTTGAGCCGACGTGCCGCGTCAATCGTCGTCCCGCAGCCGCAGAACGGATCCAACACCAAGTCACCTTCGTTTGACGATGCGGCGATGATGCGCTCCAACAGTGCAACCGGCTTCTGGGTCGGGTAGCCGAGGCGTTCACGTGCAGCCGGGCCGACCGGCGGGATGTCCGACCACAGGTCCTGCAACGGCTTCCCGGGCATCTCATCAAGATACCGCTTGTAGGCAGGGACGCGACCCGGCGCCGTCTGCACGACGCGCCCGGCGTCGATCAGCTTCTGCATCTGCTCGCGCGAGTAGCGCCAGAAGCGCGTCACGCCCATGACCTCGTATCGTGGGTTCCCCTTCGCGGCCCCGCCCGGTCCCGGGATGTCGCCGAGCCGGTACCGCCCTCAGTCGTTGTCTTGCGGGTTGTAACCGCGCTTGATCCGGGTGTCGTCAAGGTTGCACTTGAACTCCCCGGCCGTGGTAATCAGGATCGCCTCTACGTCGCCACGTTCGGCTATGGCGCGCACGTCCGCACTAGCGAACGTGGCGACGATTCCCTGTAGCTCGACGGACGAACCAAACAGGTTGCTCACGGTTCGTTCGCTGGCGAGTTCAAGCGACAGGGGTTGCACCATCGTCTCCCCCTCGTTGTCTCCGCGTCGCCGGATCACCATGTGTTCAACGCCGGTCTCCGCGAGTTGTGCGGCGGCGATCATGTTGCCGTCCGTCTCCGGGTCGGCCCACACGGTGAATACATCGTCCGCGATGATCGCGGCGATCCCGTCGTCTCCTGCCTCCGGGACGGGTTGGTATCGTCGGCTGGCACCGTTGGCATACTCGGCGACCCGCGCCATAGGTGGCTGCCCCGTAATCCGATACTCCCGAACCTCGTTGTACTGCCCGGAGGGTGCCTGATCTAGGGCCCCGGCGACGCCCGCACCAATCGCTCGCCCCCAGAATCCGCCACTGCCTCCCAGGCGCGCCGTGCAATTGTGCTGTATGCGGTCGACCCGCCCCCGGACGCCGATGCTGATCGCCGCCTCTACGTCGGCGCGACTGTACGTCGGCTCCTGGGCCAACGCGGGTGACGCTCCGCCAATGATCGCAACCGCCGCCACGATGCTGCGTGCCTGCATCTACGTGCCCCTCCCTTGTGGGCATCGCGCCCGACTCCCCGGAATGGGTCACCGGGCCTGTTGCTAGTCCTCGCCTAGCTATAGCTAGCAGTCCCCGCTGGCGCGGGTCTCGTATTCAGCGAGCAGCCCGATGTCGGGCCACGCGCACCTTGTGTCGCAGGATCAGCGTAGATCGGATCGACCGGCCGGGTCAATCAGGTATATCGTTACCCTACGTTTCAGAGCGCGACCTCTCCGATTGGTGTGCGGCAGTGGTCGACTACTGGCAGGAGCTTTCGACGATGCTGGACGAACAACACCGGCGGCAGGTGGCCGGATAACGTCGCGCATTCTCCGACGTTCGCCAACGGAGGACCCTTCCAGGATGGAAGAATTCAAGGGGAGCGACCGGCCCGGCGGGTGTGACGGAGGAACACCTGCCGGGCCCGCAAAACGCCAGTTTTGCGGTGGGTCGCTCCCCTCCTTTCCCCTGACCCTTTTCCTGACCCCGCTGGTGGATCGAACATGTCTGGTTTGGTCAATGGAATCAAGGGTTTTTGGGCGGCGTCGGGGCGATTTGGGCGTAAATTGGAGTGCAACTCGGGCTGTAAGTTGATTGCGCGGGTCTCCTTACACCTCTCGTGCGGCATCTCTGGTGTAAGTTCGAGCCCCTGTTTCGTTGTGATCGGAGGGCAGCATGGATCACACCCTCGTCGCGCTCCCTGTCGTCGTGGTCCCGCTTCGTGACCTCGACTCCCGACCCGCGCCCGCTCTCCTTCGCCACCCTCTGATTCCCGTCGATCACCGTGACCGCAACCCCTCTACGTGGGGCAGTAGCGCGACTCTTGCACGCGCCGGCCCGTCCTGCTGCACCGGATCCGGTGGTCCCTCTGCACCACTGATGATGCCATAGGTCCTCCCCGCGTCCGATCTGCGGCCCTCGACGGCCGCCGCACCTGGAACTGGGTGCGGGTTCCATAGCCGTCGGTGCGAGGCGCGCGTGTCCGTCGACGACTCGGACGGGGAGCGGTTCGAGGACGTGGCGGGTTCCGGTCCGTTCGCGGGCCGGACGCCTGCGTTCGGCCCATAAACGCACAACACCGCGCCGGTGGCCGGCGTGTCACCTGAAAGGCCGGAACGCAGTGAAGGAGCCGCAAGGCTTGACACGTCGTCACTAGGAGTGCAGTCTCCAGCAGTGTTCAGGATAGTCCGGCACAGTCCATAAGCTACTGACTAATAGCTGTTTATCGGCCGCACGTGGGTCTTGACGAGACGCCCGCCGTCCGCTAGAATCCTGCCACTTCCGCGACATAATGAGGGGGATATAGGCAGGTATGACGCTCCCGGATCGACCCCGGAAACGCAAGCCCAAGGGCCGTCATCCCGACAAGGCCCTCTCCACCGCCTTCGTCCGAAACGTCGCCCAGGCCGGGCGCTACTGTGACGGACACGGCCTCTACCTCGACGTCCAGCCCACCGGCAGCCGCAGTTGGATCCAGCGTATCGCGATCCGAGGGCGCCGCCGCGAACTCGGGCTCGGCGGCTTCCCGCTCGTCTCGCTCGCCGAGGCCCGCGAGAGAGCCTTCGCCAACCGCAAGCTCGCCCGCGAGGGTGGCGATCCGCTCGCCGACAGGCGCCGCGCGAAGCGCATGCCCACCTTCGCCGAGGCCGCCGAGCGGGTCTGGACCGACAAGCAGGCCGGCTGGCGCAGCTCCGGCCACGTCTGGCACTGGAAGGCGAGCCTCGAGACCTACGCCTTCCCGCGCATCGGCCGGATGCCTGTCTCGGACGTGACCAGCGCCGACGTGCTGGAGGTCCTCACGCCGATCTGGCACGTGAAGGCGACGACGGCCCGGCGCGTGCGCCAGCGCATCAGCGCGGTGATGGAATGGGCGATCGCCATGCAGATGAGGACCGACAATCCCTGCCACCGGCTCGAACCCGTGCTCGGCGTCCAGCAGGCCGTCGTCGAGCACATGCGCGCGTTGCCCCACCGTGAGGCGGCGGCGGCAATCGCGGCGGTCCGGGCGTCCCGGGCGACGCCGGCCGGCAAGCTGGCGGTCGAGTTTCTCGTCCTCACGGCGGCGCGTTCCGGCGAGGTCCGCGGCGCGCAGTGGCCCGAGATGGACACGACGGGCTACGTCTGGACCGTCCCCGCCGTCCGCATGAAGACGCTCCGCGCACACCGAGTGCCGCTGTCCGGCCGAGCCATCGAGATCCTCGACGCGGCGCGGACGCTCGGCAACGGCGGCAGCCCGCTGGTGTTCCCCGGCCGATGGGGAAGGCAGCTCGACGGCACGACGCTGACCCGAATCCTCAAGGACTGCAACATCCCGGCCGTGGCCCATGGCTTCCGGTCGACGTTCCGGGACTGGGCGGCCGAAGAGACCGACCATCCGCGGGAGGTCATCGAGGCCGCGCTCGCTCACGTGGTCCCCAACAAGGTCGAGGCGGCCTACGCGCGGTCGGACCTGTTCGAGCGGCGGCGGCTCTTGATGGACGACTGGTCGGCCTATCTGGCGAATGGCAGCCGGCCGGAACCTCCGCCGCTCCGCTGAACGCCGCAGGGAGACAGTCCGCCGCACCGCCGCCGGCGTGCGGAACCATCGCATCGGCCGGCGCGTCAAGCCGCGCTTCGCACGGCTCCTCCACGTTGTTCCGGCCCTGCGGGTGACGCACCGGCCGCTGCGCTGGTGGTGGCTGGCTATGCGGAGCTCCGCTTCCGCCCGTCGAACGGGCCGTCATCGACCACGGCCGCGCGCACATCGGAACCTGCGCGCCGGGTCTGTCGGCAACAGGTCGGGCGCACGGGGAACATACGCGCCAGGAAAGTGAACGGCACTGTACGGTACGGAACGGAGTGAGGCCGGGAAAGACGGCAGCGAACCAGACGGGCTCGACGGGGAACCAGTACCGAGGCGCAGCAGATCAGAGCCGGGACAAGTGAGGAGAGCGGCGCGGCGAGCGTGATGGAGACGGGGGCGGGAGTGAGAGTGTGATCAGATCCGCCGCCTGATCACACCGGGACAGAGGCGAAGGTTACAGGTGAAGTGCCGCAGTAAGGGTGTAACAAGGCTGGCGTGGTCAACTTACACCCTCAGTCACACCTCCAGTCACACCCCGGATCACACTTGCAATTCTCTACGTCCTTGACTCCATTGACCTTGGTGACCACGTACGATCCATGCACGGGGTCAGGGAAAGGGTCAGGGTCAAGAAGGGGAGCGACCCTGCCGAATCCCTGCGGTCTTCGGACCCGGCAGGTGTTCCTCCGTCACACCTGCCGGGCCGGGTCGCTCCCCTCTGAATTGTCCGTCCCGGAAGGGTGTCGCCGCTCGGCCGGCCGCCGCCGACGGCGGGGCGAGATTCCGTCGCCGCGCATGCCGACTTGCCGGCCCACGTCTGCGTCCGCTGCCTACGCTATCCCAACGAACCGCCGCTCGCCACGCCAGCCCGGAGGCTGTGGACGCCGACCACAGCCATCATCATCTTCTGACGAACACGGCAATGGGACGGGCGTCTGAACCGACTCGCGTTCACTCTGACGCAGATCTCGGTAAGGACGGTGACGGAAACTACATTGCCACGTTCGCGGGCGCGAGCCCCAAGAATCACGGGCCTGGGGCGTTACGCCAGTTGGCAAACTTGTATTGATCACTGTCCTAACCGTCGACATCGCTCGAACACGAGTTCGGGCACGACCACCTCCCAGGCATCGCATCTCATGGCGTCGCGGTATTTCGGGTCCGACGCCTCCCGGCTCCAGCTCACGACCGCGAACGTTGCCGCCGACCTGCACCGTGACGCGGACGGCGGCCTGAACGACCCGGCGAGGCGTCCCACGGTTCGGCCGGCCCGGTCCAGCAGCGTCCAACGCCCGTCCTTCCCGACGCGCACGTCCAAGGGATCACCGATCAACAGCGCGGTGATAGCGCCGTGTACGGGATCGCTGGCACGACGGCGTCCCGCGAACCCCAGATCGACATCCTGAAGGGTGGGTCGGACATGGCGATACTCCACCGCCTCCGGGCACGGGGGAAGCTCGGCAGCCTCGCGACGGATCGCGGCGGGATGGTCAGCCAGTTCGGCAGGGAAGCGCCGGGAGCCGTCGAGCCTCGCCAGCGTCAGCGTCTGCCGTGCCCGCGTCATCGCCACGTAGTACAGCCGGCGCGGTGCGTCGGGGTCCTCGTCGCGGCCCACGCGGTCCCAGCCGCCGTCCAGGACCGCCACATGATCGAACTCCAGCCCCTTGGCGCGATGGGCGGTGAGCAGCAGCAGTCCCCGCTGGCGGCGGCGTATGTCCCGGCCCCACTCGGCCAGCCACTCGACGAAGTGGTCCACCGGTGTTTCTCCGCCGCCGGTTTCCAGCGCATGTTCCTCCACCGCCTGCCGCAGCAGATCGTGCCAGGGATCCGAGGGCCCCGCGTCGGCCCACCCGCGTAGTAGGGACGCGCCGTCGACAATTCGCGTCTCACGCCCGCGCAGCCATTCGACGAACGCCCGAGTTGCCCGCAGGCGCCAGAAATTCGGGATGTCCTCGTTCGCCATCTGTACCGGGAGGTCATGCGCCTCGCAGAACGCCCGCACCGGAACCAAATACTCCCACTCGCGCGCGATGACCGCGCACCGCGACCAGTCCCATGCCGGCGCCAGCTCGGAGAGACGCAGCAGCTCCGCCATGACGGCCCGCGCCTGGCCGACCGGGTCGCCTCCGGCCGGCAGAATCTGCACCCGCCCGCGCGACACCGGGTCCAGCGCCGCCCACTCTCCGCCCGGCGGGTCCGTCTCGCGCGCGCGGTCCACACGGATGGGATGCCCCGCCTTCATGCGGTTCCGCGCCGGCTCGATCACCGCATTGGCCGCCGCCACGATATGGGCCGTGGAACGGTAGTTGGCGGTCAGGTAGGTGGGCTTCGGCCCGTAGTCGGCCTCGAAGCGCCGAATGAACTCCACCGAGGCGCCGTTGAAGGAATAGATGTTCTGGTCGTCGTCGCCGACCGCGAACAGGGTGAGCTTGCCCGCGTCGTCATCCAGCGTCCGGCCGGCCAGCGCCGATATCAGCTCGTACTGCTCCGGACCGACATCCTGGTACTCGTCGACGAGAATCCACCGGAAGCCCGCGAGCAGGCGCTCGCGGCGCTCGTCCGCCTCCTCCGGCGACAGCTCTTCGCCGCGGAGCAGCGCGACGGCACGGCGCATCACGTCCCTGAACGTCCCGTCGTCCGGGCGCTCCGACCGGCCGGTGAAGCTCGCGCCCGCCAGGCGCATGGCAAGCGCGTGGCAGGTGAGCACCGTCACGCCGCGCGCGTCGTCGCCGATCATCTCCGTCAGCCGGCGACGGATATCGACGGCCGCGTGACGATTGTAGGCGAGCGCGAGGATGCCCCGGGCGTTCTCCCGTCTGACGCGGATCAGCCAGGCGATGCGGTGCACCAGCACGCGCGTCTTGCCCGAACCGGGCCCTGCGAGGACCAGGACGTTGGTCCGTTCCCGCTCGTCGGCCACGATGCGCTGCTGGACCGGGTTCCCCAGGCTCTCGACGATGGCGCGCCAGGATGCGGGCGTCGTCTGCCGGCCGATCTCCCGGTCCCGACCGGGCAGCCAGCGGGCGAGAAACTCTTCCTCCGCGAGCGCGAAGTAGTCCATGGCCAGACGCAGCGCCTCGCTCATGGCCGCGCGGCCGCGCTCGGCGAACTCCACCATGACGTGGATCTGCAGCACCTGTCCCTTGTAGTGAAGCGCGAGCGGCTCGAAGTCCGCCCTGGAGAACCCGCGCCGGTCCCGCTGCTCCAGCCGGATCGTCATCGCCGGGCGGAACACCGCCAGTCCCTTGTTGAGGCGGATCACCTCCATCTCGTGGAGCCAGAGCAGGGCCCGGTCCAGCAGCTTGGCCGGGTTCCTCACCGTGCTCTTGAGCACCAGGTCGGACTCGATCGCCTGCAGGAGTCTTCCGAGCGTGGTCTCGGCCAGCAGATCGGTGCCTCGGCTGGCGGGCGGCAGGCAGTCGAGCAGATGTTCGAGCAGGCGGCCGGCCGCCTCGCGGCGTATACCGGCGGTCTTCTCCAGTGCGACCCATTCGCGCCTCAGCGTGATCCGCGCGGTCTCCGCGTCCCGCTTGCGGACCGTGAGGCTGCCCGCGGCGCCATCGTCCTCGCCCCTGCCGTCGAAGGCGATGCCCCGGACGATCCGGAACAGCCGTTCCGGCAGCGGATCGGCCAGACCCTGGTCCCGCAGCACCTGGGCGGCGATACGCAGGTGGAGTGACGAACTGTCTCCCTTTCCGAGGTCGGGAGCGGCCTCCTGCATGTGGGCGATGAGTGCGGTCTCCAAAGCAGCCGCCTCTGCGAGGCGTTTCCGCGACGAGCGGTCCACGCCGGTGTGGACGAACGCGGTCAGCGCCGTGTCGTTGCTGGCGATGCCGAACCTTTCCAGGTCGTACAGGGCGCCGCGCACGCGTTCCGGACTCAGCCCCGAGATCCCCATCAGCTCGTCCGTGCTCACCCCCTCGTCGGCGCCCGCGCCGATCAGGGCTTCCGCGATCAGCAGGAGCTGCCTGCGATACGCATCCGCGATCCTTGCGTTGGCGAGCCGCTGTTCGGCCTCGTCGACCGTGCTCACCCGGAGCGAGGACGGGAACACCTGCACGACGTTCTCCTCGCGGGTGAGGAGCTGCGACTCCTCCAGCCAGGCGACGGCGGTGCGCACCCGGGTGTCGTCGGTCGCGGAGTCGCGTTCGAATGCCTTCTCCTCGTCCTCCCCGAGGATCTCGCCGGCGGTCGCCACCACGTCCCCGTCGAAGCGCTTCTTCCGGTCGAGATTGCGCAGGGCTCTCAGGATCCCGTGGATCTCCGCGCGGGTGAGACGCGAGCGCGCCGACATGCCGAACTGGCGCTCGACATCGTCCGCCGCATAGAGCAGAACGCAGCGCGCCGGGTCGCGGTCGCGCCCTGCGCGGCCGGCCTCCTGGAGATAGTTCTCAAGCGAGCCGGGTATGTCGGCGTGGACCACCAGCCGCACGTCCGGCTTGTCGATCCCCATCCCGAACGCGTTGGTGGCCGCGATCGCGCGCAACGCGCCGGCGATGAAGCGCCGCTGCACCTCCTTCCTCGTCTCCGGAGGCAGGCCCGCGTGGAAACGGTCCGCGGCGACCCCCTTCAACTGAAGGTATTCCGCGACGTCCTCGCTCTGCTGCCGCGTCGCGCAGTAGACGATCGCGCCGCCCTGTGCGTCGGGCGGCAGATGGGACGTCAGGGCCTGAAGGAGGTCCGAGAACTTCTCTCCTCCCGTGGTCGGGATCACCTCGAAGGCGAGATTGGCGCGTTCCGCGCCGCCGTCGAACACGGCCAGTTCGATGGCGAGCTCGTTCCGAAAGTGCCGGGCGATGTCCCCGACGACATCGGGTTTGGCGGTCGCGGTCAGGCACAGGACCGGAGGTATCGGTCCGTCACCGGCTTTCTCGCGGATGAAACGTCCTACATAGCGGTAGTCGGGCCGGAAGTCGTGGCCCCAGCGCGACAGGCAGTGCGCCTCGTCCAGCACCCAGGCGCCGATCTCGCGCTGGTCGAGAGCCCGCCGCAGGGAGCGCGAGCGCAACTGCTCCGGCGAGATCAGCAGGATGCCGGCGTCTCCCAGCCGGATCCGGTCCAAGGCGTCGCCCCGCTCCGGCATCGACAGCAGCCCGTTGACGGTCACGCAGCAGCCGATGCCGCGCTGCTCCAGGCCAGCCACCTGGTCCGCCATCAGCGCGACCAGGGGCGATATCACGACCGTCAACGCACCGGTCTTGTCGTAGCGCGACAGCGCGGGGATCTGGTAGCAGAGCGACTTCCCCGTCCCGGTGGGCAAGATGCCCAGCACATGTTTTCCCGCCATCGCCTCCTCGACGATGGCCTGCTGCATGGGTCGGCCGCCGGCATCCGCCGGTTCGGGACGAAAACCGTCATAACCGAACCAGCGCTTCAGCTCCCTGCCAGCGTCATGGCGCTCCCGGCACCAGCCGCAGGCCGGATCGGTGCACGCGGTGTCCCTGAGGCGGCGCACCAGTCGCCCCGCTTCCGGAAACTGGTGGCGCACCCAGGGCGGCATTACCGAGTTGCCGCCAGCGACGGAAAGCCATGCCAGGGCATAGGCCAGCGGCCAGCCGAGTTGGTCCACGTCCGCAACGACGTCGCGTGCCCAGGTCGCGCAGGCGGCGTTCTCCAGCCGCCGTCCGATCGCCGCCCCAGCCTCCGTCTGCAACGGCCGGTCCCGCCCCCGAAGTTGGCAGAAGAGCCCGTCCAGGGCGCGGTCCACGCCCCTGGGCTCGGCGGTGCACAGCCAGTGCCATGCGGCGAGCAGGTCCGGCGCTGCCTTCGCCAGCGCCTCGCACTCGTCGCCGTAGAGCTTCAGCGCAATGCGGGAGTCGAGCTCGGGATCGTTCACCCGGCCGCGCTTGAGACCGCCGTCCTGGTAGTGCTTGACGAGACTGTGATAGGGGTTGCGCGGGAAGGCAAGCGGGCTGAGACGCAGCGTGTCAACGGCCGGGAGTTTCAGAAGCCGGAGGGCCGGTTTCGCCGCCCGCAGGTGGGGCAGGTCGAAGGCGATCAGGTTGTGTCCCAGCAGATAGGACGCGCCCTCGGCGAAGTCGTCCAGCCTTTCCAGCGCGTCGGCCAGACCGCCGCCAGAATACGTCAGACTGCGGCCGGTATCCGCCCGCACTGCCCCGAGGGCATGGATCCTGTCGTCCCTGCCGACCTCGAGATCCAGGGAAACGCAGAGCAGCCGGAAGGGGTCGTCATCCTGCGACGCGGCCCGGCCGGGGTCCAGCGGTGGGTCCAGCGGGGCGTCGGCCGCTCCGCTCCTCACGCGCCGGCCGGCTCAGGTTGCCGGGGTTCTCTCATGTCCGCTCTATTATGCCGAACGTCACCACATGCGACGACGCGCTGGAGTTCGAGTGCAAGTGCACGGACCCACTGGCGAAGTGGGACACCTACGAGAAGAGGAAGTCGTCCGAGCCCAGATCACTCATCTCGTGGTCGACGAGGTAGTTTTCGAGGGTGACGTGGATGCTGCCGGCCTCGCCGCTGCCGGTGATGACGACATCGTCGCCGCTCGCCGTCAATACCAGAGAGTCGAACGAGAAGTCGCTCTCCAGCTCGATCACGTCCTGCTCGCCGCGGCCGTCGCTGAAGTCGCGGATTACGTTTTCGCCGTTCGGCTCGGGTCCGAAGGCGAACGTGTCGTCCCCGCGTCCACCCTTGAGCATGTCATCGCCCTCGCCGCCGACGCGGGCGATGTCGCCCGCGCGGACCGCGGCGGTCAGGTCCGGCTCCAGGTGCGCATGCGCCAGCGCCGCCGTGGCCGGCATGATGACCGCTGCCAGCAGGGGCACGAGCCGTTCCGCCGGGGACTTGTGCAGCATGGGGCTATGCTACGCTAGTCTGGGCGCGCGGCCACGCGATCTCGTCCCGCGGTCATTGACACCCCGCCGATGTTCGCAGAGACTACCGGGAGCCATGATCCGTGCGCGCGGCCGATGGTTGCCGGTCGCCGCGCACTTGGCCGTCGTCGACGGCGGCCCAGACAGCGTGGCGGCCCTGTATCGGGCAACGGGGCGCCACCTGCTCCCGCTCGCGTGCGGTCGCTTCCGCCTGCGGCCGCGCGGTTGCTCGAGGCCTGAGACGGGAGGGTCATCATGGCGCCCGCAAGGGTGCGAATCACCGAGCTGCGACGAAAGAAGCTGGCAGGCGAGAAGATCGTCATGCTGACCGCCTACGACACCCCGACGGCGCGCCTGCTCGACGGCGCCGGCGTCGATGTCGTCCTGGTCGGCGACTCCCTGGGCATGGTCGCGTTGGGCCACGACAGCACCCTGCCGGTGACGCTCGACGCCATGGTGCACCACGCGAGCGCGGTGAGCCGGGGCGTCGAGCGGGCGCTGCTGGTCGCCGACATGCCCTTCCTGAGCTATCAGGTGGAACTGTCCGATGCCATCCGCAACGCCGGCCGGCTGCTGCAGGAGGGCGGTGCCGCGGCGGTGAAGGTGGAGGGCGGCCGGCCGATCGCCGAGGTGGTGCGGCGCCTCGCAGCAACTGGCGGTGATCCGCCGTCTCGTGGGCGACCTGAACGTGCCGGTCGACATCGTCGAGGTGCCGGTGGTGCGGGAAACCGACGGCTTGGCGGTGGCTCGCGGAACGCGCACCTGAGCCCCGACGAGCGCCAGGTGGCGGGGGCGTTGTACCGGGCGCTGGGTAGCGGACGGCGGCAGATTGCCGCCGGCGAGACCGATGCCGCCGTCGTCCGCGAGCGGGCCGCCGCCTGCATCCCCTCCGATCCGCGGATCCACCTCGAGTACCTGGAACTCGTCGATCCGGAAGAGATGCAACCCGTGCGGACGGTCGCCGGCCCGGTGCGCATCGCGGGCGCCCTGTGGGTGGGCGCCACTCGGCTCATCGACAACGTCCTGTGCGCACCCGCGCCGCCGCGCGGCTAGCCCGGAAAATTCGTGAGGTTATCGAATCGGTCCCAGGCAGGGCCTGATCGTCGCGCGAAGGACGTTTTCGGACGCGGCGCGTGGTAGGTGGCAGCGTGGTGCAGTGGCCGGGGCGAGGTGACGGCACGCATGAGGTGGCAAGCGCCGACAGGTCGGGCGCAGGGGCGCTGGCGAGCATCCGGGGCGCGGAGGTTGCCGTGGCGACGGCGCGCTATCCGGCGCGCGCCCCGAGCGCGAGGGCGAGGTGCCGCCAGACGTCGCGGTATGGGGTCGCTCGCGGCAGGTGCAGGACGAGCCGGCGGACGGAGCGGACGACGTGGACGCTGACCTTGAGCAACCGGTCGCGCAGCCAAGTCACCTGGGTGCGGGCGCAGGCGGTGCGGGCGGCCCTCAGCCGCAGTTCCTGCATGAGCACGTAGGCGGCGGCCGTCAGCAGGACCCGCAGCTGGTTTGCCCAGAACTTGGTGCAGCTCGTGCGGTCGATCTGCAAGCCGTCGAGCAGTTCCTTGATGCGGTTCTCGATGTCGCCGCGCCCGCAGTAGACCTTCTCGTAGATGAAGCGCGGCGTCTGGCGCAGATTGGTCACGACGAAGCGCGGGTTGTCCCGCGGCTGCCGGCCGGTGAGCTGCACGACTTCGGCCTTGATCACCACGCGGCGCTCACGAGCCCACGTGCCCGCGCGATAGCGGGTGTCGAGGTAGAAGTGCGCCGTCTTCTCGCGCAGCATGTTCTCGGTGCGGGCCGCCACCATGACGTGCTCGGCAGCCCGCAACAGCACGGCGTTCCTGGCCATCGCCACGACGTAGTCGAGCCGCGGTTCGGCATCGAGGAAGTCGAAGATCTCTGGCGTGGCGAAGCCGCCGTCGAGCCGGACGAGAAAGCGCGCCTCGGGAAACGCGGACCGCAGCAGCGCGAGCAGCCGACACAGCACGCCCAGCGTGCCGTCGGACGCCTGCGCCGTGCCGGGCCGCAGCACGGCCGCGCACAGATACTGCTCCGCCTCACGGTCGAAGCTCACAAAGGCCAGCAATGGCAGGTAGCACCAGCTGTCGTAGTAGCTGTTGAACATGGTCAGCTGCTGCGCGCCATGCGTCGGGTCGTCGGTCGGGTCGAGGTCGATCGTGATGCGTCGCACCCGCCCGCGCAGCCGGCGGCGATGCCGCTCGATGACCGACGCCGCCAACTCGCGCCCGAGCCGATAGAGCGCGACGCGGCCCGCACCGTTCTCGAACCGCGAGACCGTCGGCTGCGACGCCAGCCGACCGCCCGCCACCGGGTCGCGCCCGAGCAGCAACTTGTGGATCGGATCATCGGCGAGCTGGTCCGAATCGTTGCCGTCGGGATGGCCGCAGGCGATGCCGAACACCCGCTGGCCCACCAGGTCCTCGAGCGTGTGCCGGACCTTCTCCGGTGCCCGGCGGTCAATCAGACACCGGCCGAATGCCTTGACCAACCCGTAGACGCGCTCGGCGGCCTTGAGCAGCACGGCGCCGCCATCCGAGCTCGACTGCTCGCGGTCGAACGTGGCCACGAGCGGCTTGTCGAACAGATCGGGGAACAGAACAGACTGTGCTATCGTGGGGTCCGTCACGCAAGAGCCTCCGTCGTGCCGAAAACATCTGTCGTCAACAGCGTTTTAGCACACGGAGGCTTTTGTGTCTCTACTCAGGCCGGGCGCCTCATGAATTTTCCAGGCTAGCGCCCTGGCCCTCAAATGGCCATTGCAATGGGCGGTCTTCAAGCAAGGGAGACTGCCAATGCCACGCGGACGCCCACTGGCACCACTCACGCTCACCGACGAGCAGCGGGATCAACTCAACGGGATTGCCCGGTCGGCTACCCTGCCGCACGCACACTACCGGAAGATGCTGCGCCAGGCGAATCTGCTGCGGGAGAATGCGCGGCGTGCCAGACCAGGCCCGAGCCGGGCTGCCGCCATCGCGGGCCACACCAGAGCCGATTCCGACCTGAAAACGGGAGCCGATCGGGAGCACGGCGAAGAGCGCGAGCGAAGGTGGGTGAGCACGCGCACTGGGCACGCCCGACACGGTTTTCTCACTGCGACGTACGCCGCTGGCCGGTCTGGCCAAGAGAAGCTGTCGAGACCGGGTCGGGTGAAGTGCGTCCAGACACCATGGGGCTCCAGCTATCCGAAAAGCGGGACCACCTCAACTCAGCCCGCCGACGACAACGGGCTTAAGAAAACAATTCTGCGTCTGTCGACTAACAAGGCCAGACGGCCGTCAGCCATATATGTTATGTCCCGTATCCTCCCACCTCGTGTCTTGGGACTGATTTCAATCTTCTCGACATACCGTACGAGATCGCCGGAACGGCGAACCCGGAAGATCGAACGACCACGCAACGAAGCGATTAGAAGGTCGTTTCTCCACAATGGGAACTCACGCGCGTCGTTCACAACCATGCCAGAAATCCCTATCGATGGCACCCAAGTGAAAGCAGGCTGTGCGAAGCCGTCGTGCTGGCCTATTTCGCCACTGTCATTCACTGCTTTGCCACTATACGTGAGACCGTAGCTGACATGAGGCCAGCCGTAGTTGCTAGCCGGACGAAGCAGGTTGAGTTCGTCGCCGCCTTGCATTCCATGCTCCGTTGCCCATAAATTGCCGTCTGTGTCTCGAGCAAGTCCTTGTGGAGCACGATGGCCCAGAGTCAGTACTTTCGCTGCGCCAGTTCCGATTTCGATACGAACAAGCTTCCCAAAGTGCGAGTTGGGATCTTGAGGCAGAATCGGGACCCGATCCCTTCCGAACCCGTCCTTGCCATGATCTCCAATTATGACCAGCAAGTGATCGGGGCCATCCGTCAGCATCTTTCCGCCCGCCTGGTTTCCAAGAACAAGGACAGGGAGGGTCAGGCATGGCTCCGCGTCGAAGATCGTTTTCCAGGGCGACAGTACCGGGACGTTCTCTCTTTCCAGTACAAGTGTCGTGGATGACAACCTGAACCGATAGTCACAGTTACCCCCCCCCCCCCCCCCCGAAATAGTGGTGGGTGACAAACAGCTCAACCACCCCAGCCGAGTTT
>CBDCCN010000001.1:0-970476 GCA_965214865.1 Vicinamibacterales bacterium | reverse complement strand
GCAGCCAGCGGGCGAGAAACTCTTCCTCCGCGAGCGCGAAGTAGTCCATGGCCAGACGCAGCGCCTCGCTCATGGCCGCGCGGCCGCGCTCGGCGAACTCCACCATGACGTGGATCTGCAGCACCTGTCCCTTGTAGTGAAGCGCGAGCGGCTCGAAGTCCGCCCTGGAGAACCCGCGCCGGTCCCGCTGCTCCAGCCGGATCGTCATCGCCGGGCGGAACACCGCCAGTCCCTTGTTGAGGCGGATCACCTCCATCTCGTGGAGCCAGAGCAGGGCCCGGTCCAGCAGCTTGGCCGGGTTCCTCACCGTGCTCTTGAGCACCAGGTCGGACTCGATCGCCTGCAGGAGTCTTCCGAGCGTGGTCTCGGCCAGCAGATCGGTGCCTCGGCTGGCGGGCGGCAGGCAGTCGAGCAGATGTTCGAGCAGGCGGCCGGCCGCCTCGCGGCGTATACCGGCGGTCTTCTCCAGTGCGACCCATTCGCGCCTCAGCGTGATCCGCGCGGTCTCCGCGTCCCGCTTGCGGACCGTGAGGCTGCCCGCGGCGCCATCGTCCTCGCCCCTGCCGTCGAAGGCGATGCCCCGGACGATCCGGAACAGCCGTTCCGGCAGCGGATCGGCCAGACCCTGGTCCCGCAGCACCTGGGCGGCGATACGCAGGTGGAGTGACGAACTGTCTCCCTTTCCGAGGTCGGGAGCGGCCTCCTGCATGTGGGCGATGAGTGCGGTCTCCAAAGCAGCCGCCTCTGCGAGGCGTTTCCGCGACGAGCGGTCCACGCCGGTGTGGACGAACGCGGTCAGCGCCGTGTCGTTGCTGGCGATGCCGAACCTTTCCAGGTCGTACAGGGCGCCGCGCACGCGTTCCGGACTCAGCCCCGAGATCCCCATCAGCTCGTCCGTGCTCACCCCCTCGTCGGCGCCCGCGCCGATCAGGGCTTCCGCGATCAGCAGGAGCTGCCTGCGATACGCATCCGCGATCCTTGCGTTGGCGAGCCGCTGTTCGGCCTCGTCGACCGTGCTCACCCGGAGCGAGGACGGGAACACCTGCACGACGTTCTCCTCGCGGGTGAGGAGCTGCGACTCCTCCAGCCAGGCGACGGCGGTGCGCACCCGGGTGTCGTCGGTCGCGGAGTCGCGTTCGAATGCCTTCTCCTCGTCCTCCCCGAGGATCTCGCCGGCGGTCGCCACCACGTCCCCGTCGAAGCGCTTCTTCCGGTCGAGATTGCGCAGGGCTCTCAGGATCCCGTGGATCTCCGCGCGGGTGAGACGCGAGCGCGCCGACATGCCGAACTGGCGCTCGACATCGTCCGCCGCATAGAGCAGAACGCAGCGCGCCGGGTCGCGGTCGCGCCCTGCGCGGCCGGCCTCCTGGAGATAGTTCTCAAGCGAGCCGGGTATGTCGGCGTGGACCACCAGCCGCACGTCCGGCTTGTCGATCCCCATCCCGAACGCGTTGGTGGCCGCGATCGCGCGCAACGCGCCGGCGATGAAGCGCCGCTGCACCTCCTTCCTCGTCTCCGGAGGCAGGCCCGCGTGGAAACGGTCCGCGGCGACCCCCTTCAACTGAAGGTATTCCGCGACGTCCTCGCTCTGCTGCCGCGTCGCGCAGTAGACGATCGCGCCGCCCTGTGCGTCGGGCGGCAGATGGGACGTCAGGGCCTGAAGGAGGTCCGAGAACTTCTCTCCTCCCGTGGTCGGGATCACCTCGAAGGCGAGATTGGCGCGTTCCGCGCCGCCGTCGAACACGGCCAGTTCGATGGCGAGCTCGTTCCGAAAGTGCCGGGCGATGTCCCCGACGACATCGGGTTTGGCGGTCGCGGTCAGGCACAGGACCGGAGGTATCGGTCCGTCACCGGCTTTCTCGCGGATGAAACGTCCTACATAGCGGTAGTCGGGCCGGAAGTCGTGGCCCCAGCGCGACAGGCAGTGCGCCTCGTCCAGCACCCAGGCGCCGATCTCGCGCTGGTCGAGAGCCCGCCGCAGGGAGCGCGAGCGCAACTGCTCCGGCGAGATCAGCAGGATGCCGGCGTCTCCCAGCCGGATCCGGTCCAAGGCGTCGCCCCGCTCCGGCATCGACAGCAGCCCGTTGACGGTCACGCAGCAGCCGATGCCGCGCTGCTCCAGGCCAGCCACCTGGTCCGCCATCAGCGCGACCAGGGGCGATATCACGACCGTCAACGCACCGGTCTTGTCGTAGCGCGACAGCGCGGGGATCTGGTAGCAGAGCGACTTCCCCGTCCCGGTGGGCAAGATGCCCAGCACATGTTTTCCCGCCATCGCCTCCTCGACGATGGCCTGCTGCATGGGTCGGCCGCCGGCATCCGCCGGTTCGGGACGAAAACCGTCATAACCGAACCAGCGCTTCAGCTCCCTGCCAGCGTCATGGCGCTCCCGGCACCAGCCGCAGGCCGGATCGGTGCACGCGGTGTCCCTGAGGCGGCGCACCAGTCGCCCCGCTTCCGGAAACTGGTGGCGCACCCAGGGCGGCATTACCGAGTTGCCGCCAGCGACGGAAAGCCATGCCAGGGCATAGGCCAGCGGCCAGCCGAGTTGGTCCACGTCCGCAACGACGTCGCGTGCCCAGGTCGCGCAGGCGGCGTTCTCCAGCCGCCGTCCGATCGCCGCCCCAGCCTCCGTCTGCAACGGCCGGTCCCGCCCCCGAAGTTGGCAGAAGAGCCCGTCCAGGGCGCGGTCCACGCCCCTGGGCTCGGCGGTGCACAGCCAGTGCCATGCGGCGAGCAGGTCCGGCGCTGCCTTCGCCAGCGCCTCGCACTCGTCGCCGTAGAGCTTCAGCGCAATGCGGGAGTCGAGCTCGGGATCGTTCACCCGGCCGCGCTTGAGACCGCCGTCCTGGTAGTGCTTGACGAGACTGTGATAGGGGTTGCGCGGGAAGGCAAGCGGGCTGAGACGCAGCGTGTCAACGGCCGGGAGTTTCAGAAGCCGGAGGGCCGGTTTCGCCGCCCGCAGGTGGGGCAGGTCGAAGGCGATCAGGTTGTGTCCCAGCAGATAGGACGCGCCCTCGGCGAAGTCGTCCAGCCTTTCCAGCGCGTCGGCCAGACCGCCGCCAGAATACGTCAGACTGCGGCCGGTATCCGCCCGCACTGCCCCGAGGGCATGGATCCTGTCGTCCCTGCCGACCTCGAGATCCAGGGAAACGCAGAGCAGCCGGAAGGGGTCGTCATCCTGCGACGCGGCCCGGCCGGGGTCCAGCGGTGGGTCCAGCGGGGCGTCGGCCGCTCCGCTCCTCACGCGCCGGCCGGCTCAGGTTGCCGGGGTTCTCTCATGTCCGCTCTATTATGCCGAACGTCACCACATGCGACGACGCGCTGGAGTTCGAGTGCAAGTGCACGGACCCACTGGCGAAGTGGGACACCTACGAGAAGAGGAAGTCGTCCGAGCCCAGATCACTCATCTCGTGGTCGACGAGGTAGTTTTCGAGGGTGACGTGGATGCTGCCGGCCTCGCCGCTGCCGGTGATGACGACATCGTCGCCGCTCGCCGTCAATACCAGAGAGTCGAACGAGAAGTCGCTCTCCAGCTCGATCACGTCCTGCTCGCCGCGGCCGTCGCTGAAGTCGCGGATTACGTTTTCGCCGTTCGGCTCGGGTCCGAAGGCGAACGTGTCGTCCCCGCGTCCACCCTTGAGCATGTCATCGCCCTCGCCGCCGACGCGGGCGATGTCGCCCGCGCGGACCGCGGCGGTCAGGTCCGGCTCCAGGTGCGCATGCGCCAGCGCCGCCGTGGCCGGCATGATGACCGCTGCCAGCAGGGGCACGAGCCGTTCCGCCGGGGACTTGTGCAGCATGGGGCTATGCTACGCTAGTCTGGGCGCGCGGCCACGCGATCTCGTCCCGCGGTCATTGACACCCCGCCGATGTTCGCAGAGACTACCGGGAGCCATGATCCGTGCGCGCGGCCGATGGTTGCCGGTCGCCGCGCACTTGGCCGTCGTCGACGGCGGCCCAGACAGCGTGGCGGCCCTGTATCGGGCAACGGGGCGCCACCTGCTCCCGCTCGCGTGCGGTCGCTTCCGCCTGCGGCCGCGCGGTTGCTCGAGGCCTGAGACGGGAGGGTCATCATGGCGCCCGCAAGGGTGCGAATCACCGAGCTGCGACGAAAGAAGCTGGCAGGCGAGAAGATCGTCATGCTGACCGCCTACGACACCCCGACGGCGCGCCTGCTCGACGGCGCCGGCGTCGATGTCGTCCTGGTCGGCGACTCCCTGGGCATGGTCGCGTTGGGCCACGACAGCACCCTGCCGGTGACGCTCGACGCCATGGTGCACCACGCGAGCGCGGTGAGCCGGGGCGTCGAGCGGGCGCTGCTGGTCGCCGACATGCCCTTCCTGAGCTATCAGGTGGAACTGTCCGATGCCATCCGCAACGCCGGCCGGCTGCTGCAGGAGGGCGGTGCCGCGGCGGTGAAGGTGGAGGGCGGCCGGCCGATCGCCGAGGTGGTGCGGCGCCTCGCAGCAACTGGCGGTGATCCGCCGTCTCGTGGGCGACCTGAACGTGCCGGTCGACATCGTCGAGGTGCCGGTGGTGCGGGAAACCGACGGCTTGGCGGTGGCTCGCGGAACGCGCACCTGAGCCCCGACGAGCGCCAGGTGGCGGGGGCGTTGTACCGGGCGCTGGGTAGCGGACGGCGGCAGATTGCCGCCGGCGAGACCGATGCCGCCGTCGTCCGCGAGCGGGCCGCCGCCTGCATCCCCTCCGATCCGCGGATCCACCTCGAGTACCTGGAACTCGTCGATCCGGAAGAGATGCAACCCGTGCGGACGGTCGCCGGCCCGGTGCGCATCGCGGGCGCCCTGTGGGTGGGCGCCACTCGGCTCATCGACAACGTCCTGTGCGCACCCGCGCCGCCGCGCGGCTAGCCCGGAAAATTCGTGAGGTTATCGAATCGGTCCCAGGCAGGGCCTGATCGTCGCGCGAAGGACGTTTTCGGACGCGGCGCGTGGTAGGTGGCAGCGTGGTGCAGTGGCCGGGGCGAGGTGACGGCACGCATGAGGTGGCAAGCGCCGACAGGTCGGGCGCAGGGGCGCTGGCGAGCATCCGGGGCGCGGAGGTTGCCGTGGCGACGGCGCGCTATCCGGCGCGCGCCCCGAGCGCGAGGGCGAGGTGCCGCCAGACGTCGCGGTATGGGGTCGCTCGCGGCAGGTGCAGGACGAGCCGGCGGACGGAGCGGACGACGTGGACGCTGACCTTGAGCAACCGGTCGCGCAGCCAAGTCACCTGGGTGCGGGCGCAGGCGGTGCGGGCGGCCCTCAGCCGCAGTTCCTGCATGAGCACGTAGGCGGCGGCCGTCAGCAGGACCCGCAGCTGGTTTGCCCAGAACTTGGTGCAGCTCGTGCGGTCGATCTGCAAGCCGTCGAGCAGTTCCTTGATGCGGTTCTCGATGTCGCCGCGCCCGCAGTAGACCTTCTCGTAGATGAAGCGCGGCGTCTGGCGCAGATTGGTCACGACGAAGCGCGGGTTGTCCCGCGGCTGCCGGCCGGTGAGCTGCACGACTTCGGCCTTGATCACCACGCGGCGCTCACGAGCCCACGTGCCCGCGCGATAGCGGGTGTCGAGGTAGAAGTGCGCCGTCTTCTCGCGCAGCATGTTCTCGGTGCGGGCCGCCACCATGACGTGCTCGGCAGCCCGCAACAGCACGGCGTTCCTGGCCATCGCCACGACGTAGTCGAGCCGCGGTTCGGCATCGAGGAAGTCGAAGATCTCTGGCGTGGCGAAGCCGCCGTCGAGCCGGACGAGAAAGCGCGCCTCGGGAAACGCGGACCGCAGCAGCGCGAGCAGCCGACACAGCACGCCCAGCGTGCCGTCGGACGCCTGCGCCGTGCCGGGCCGCAGCACGGCCGCGCACAGATACTGCTCCGCCTCACGGTCGAAGCTCACAAAGGCCAGCAATGGCAGGTAGCACCAGCTGTCGTAGTAGCTGTTGAACATGGTCAGCTGCTGCGCGCCATGCGTCGGGTCGTCGGTCGGGTCGAGGTCGATCGTGATGCGTCGCACCCGCCCGCGCAGCCGGCGGCGATGCCGCTCGATGACCGACGCCGCCAACTCGCGCCCGAGCCGATAGAGCGCGACGCGGCCCGCACCGTTCTCGAACCGCGAGACCGTCGGCTGCGACGCCAGCCGACCGCCCGCCACCGGGTCGCGCCCGAGCAGCAACTTGTGGATCGGATCATCGGCGAGCTGGTCCGAATCGTTGCCGTCGGGATGGCCGCAGGCGATGCCGAACACCCGCTGGCCCACCAGGTCCTCGAGCGTGTGCCGGACCTTCTCCGGTGCCCGGCGGTCAATCAGACACCGGCCGAATGCCTTGACCAACCCGTAGACGCGCTCGGCGGCCTTGAGCAGCACGGCGCCGCCATCCGAGCTCGACTGCTCGCGGTCGAACGTGGCCACGAGCGGCTTGTCGAACAGATCGGGGAACAGAACAGACTGTGCTATCGTGGGGTCCGTCACGCAAGAGCCTCCGTCGTGCCGAAAACATCTGTCGTCAACAGCGTTTTAGCACACGGAGGCTTTTGTGTCTCTACTCAGGCCGGGCGCCTCATGAATTTTCCAGGCTAGCGCCCTGGCCCTCAAATGGCCATTGCAATGGGCGGTCTTCAAGCAAGGGAGACTGCCAATGCCACGCGGACGCCCACTGGCACCACTCACGCTCACCGACGAGCAGCGGGATCAACTCAACGGGATTGCCCGGTCGGCTACCCTGCCGCACGCACACTACCGGAAGATGCTGCGCCAGGCGAATCTGCTGCGGGAGAATGCGCGGCGTGCCAGACCAGGCCCGAGCCGGGCTGCCGCCATCGCGGGCCACACCAGAGCCGATTCCGACCTGAAAACGGGAGCCGATCGGGAGCACGGCGAAGAGCGCGAGCGAAGGTGGGTGAGCACGCGCACTGGGCACGCCCGACACGGTTTTCTCACTGCGACGTACGCCGCTGGCCGGTCTGGCCAAGAGAAGCTGTCGAGACCGGGTCGGGTGAAGTGCGTCCAGACACCATGGGGCTCCAGCTATCCGAAAAGCGGGACCACCTCAACTCAGCCCGCCGACGACAACGGGCTTAAGAAAACAATTCTGCGTCTGTCGACTAACAAGGCCAGACGGCCGTCAGCCATATATGTTATGTCCCGTATCCTCCCACCTCGTGTCTTGGGACTGATTTCAATCTTCTCGACATACCGTACGAGATCGCCGGAACGGCGAACCCGGAAGATCGAACGACCACGCAACGAAGCGATTAGAAGGTCGTTTCTCCACAATGGGAACTCACGCGCGTCGTTCACAACCATGCCAGAAATCCCTATCGATGGCACCCAAGTGAAAGCAGGCTGTGCGAAGCCGTCGTGCTGGCCTATTTCGCCACTGTCATTCACTGCTTTGCCACTATACGTGAGACCGTAGCTGACATGAGGCCAGCCGTAGTTGCTAGCCGGACGAAGCAGGTTGAGTTCGTCGCCGCCTTGCATTCCATGCTCCGTTGCCCATAAATTGCCGTCTGTGTCTCGAGCAAGTCCTTGTGGAGCACGATGGCCCAGAGTCAGTACTTTCGCTGCGCCAGTTCCGATTTCGATACGAACAAGCTTCCCAAAGTGCGAGTTGGGATCTTGAGGCAGAATCGGGACCCGATCCCTTCCGAACCCGTCCTTGCCATGATCTCCAATTATGACCAGCAAGTGATCGGGGCCATCCGTCAGCATCTTTCCGCCCGCCTGGTTTCCAAGAACAAGGACAGGGAGGGTCAGGCATGGCTCCGCGTCGAAGATCGTTTTCCAGGGCGACAGTACCGGGACGTTCTCTCTTTCCAGTACAAGTGTCGTGGATGACAACCTGAACCGATAGTCACAGTTACCCCCCCCCCCCCCCCGAAATAGTGGTGGGTGACAAACAGCTCAACCACCCCAGCCGAGTTTTCTTTTAGCAGAATGTCCGCGACTCGAAAGCGACCCTTGACTACCGGATCGAGATCGATCGCATCCAGCGCGCTGTGATTCATCGGAACCTGTCCGTCGAGATACTCCACGGCTCCGTTCGACGTAATCAGCGCAAGCCTGCCGCTCGGCGTAGCGAGCAGCAAGTCGTCGCCCAGGGATTCAATGGCACCGCCCGTGTTCAGGGCAGCGAACCGCTCGAACTCCACAGTCTCTACTCCCAGAACATAGAAATGGCTTGAAAGGGTCAGCGCCCTACTATCCATATACTGAACCGTCGCCGACTGGTTGTTGCTGAGCGGCGCCGGGTCGTTCCCGCCGGTGCACACGGCCCCGCTCGTGCGGCAGGCCCGGCCGCCCGGGAGCGTGACCGTCACCGCCTCGCGCGAGTCCGGCTCGACCGTGATCTCCCACAGGTCGTCGCGGCCGTCGATGCGCCGCGCCGCCGTGACCTCGCCTTCCGTCACCGTGAAGGACTCGTCGCGCAATGTCTTGTAGCTGGTGGCGATGTCCTCGCTGAAGGCGACCCGGAAACGGAAGGCGCTCTCGCCGTCGTGCCCCGCCGGCACGTTCTCGAAAGCGGCCGTCAGCGACCGCCGTGCACTGCTCGTCGCGGTCCCCGTCGGTTGGGGTGGAGTTCCTCCCGAAGTCGCTTGAGTGCTCCCCTCGTTTACTACATTCGGCTGGTCGACTCCCTCATCATCTACGGTCGGCGGCCCCTGCTGCGTACAGGAGACTCCGACAACGCACAACACGGCGCCGAAACGGACGATCGCTGCACGCCCGCATGCTCCGGCCTTGGAAAGCAAAGTGCGCATCAAAATGGTCCCTCAACCAACCGCAGTACGATACCGGCAATGCCGCGCCGGAGTCGGCCAGCCGGCGGGCGCGTGGGTATCAAGCACGAGCCATCCTACCACGGCGCTCGGACGACCCCCGGACGACCCCCGCGCCGACGGAGTGCAGTCCTCGTCGACGGTGACCGCAGCCGCAACCGCAGCCGTCAGATGCCGTGCCGCGCAACCGCTGGCCGTTGCGGTCGAGATGCCCGCTGTGCTCTGATGCGGAGTTGCCGCGCTCTGCGGAGGCAAGGAGTGAACATCGTGACAGCCGACGCCACGCCCGACCGCGAATCCCGATCATCGGACGAGATCTTCCGGTTGCTGAGCGTAGAGTTCAGCCGGAACGTCGTGACACGCGCCCTGCAGCATCGCGCCGCAGCCACGGGTGTCCGCAAGCAACTGAACACCCGTGTCCGCCATCTCCAACTGGACGGATTCCGCGACGCGAGCCGGGCGCCCCACCAGAGACTTCTGCGGCCCATCCTGGACGCCATCGAACGGGGCGACCATCCACTGGCCCGCGCCGTACTCAACACCTGGATGGACTCGCACGAAGCGCTGCGCAACGCCGCCGCCGCACACCTCGCCGACCGGGGCATACCCGCACCAGAACCGCCTGACGCGTGCTTCGAGTCCTCCTGGACGACTGACGAGTGGCTGCGCGAACGCCACGCCCTGACGGCGGACGGCGGCGCCCTCGACGCCGACGACGCAGGACTCATGCTGTGTCTGGTCTCGCGGCGGTTCCCCGCGCCTCCGCCGTTGGAGTCGCCGTACTTCAGCGGCTGGATCGACGAACTGTTTCTCCTGCCACCGGACGCCCCCGAGTGGGCGGAAGTTGACGCCTTCACGAAGTGGGTGCCGGACGTTCGCCGGGCGAAGCGCCGCGAACTGTTCCGCTGGCGCACCGACGCGATCGCGCACATCTGCGACGACATTCGGACGCGGTTCGATGAAGACCTGCGCTATCTCGACGTGGATCCGGATCCTTGGGCGAACGCCGTCAGGGAGCGGCCTCGGCTGGCCGACTCGGCGCATGCGTTGGCGGTAGCGCTGCGAGACGCGCTGGAAGCGTACCAGCCGGTTCGCCCGCAGGCGGCGTCACGGGACGAGGAACTCCAGCGGTCCGAGGCCCGCCGCCTGCGCGAAGACGACATTCTCGGCCTCGTGGCGGAGTGGGAAGAACTCACGGCTCAACCCGGCCCGGCGGAGAAACCCGCGCCGGAGGCGGACGCCGAAGGCGACCAGCCAGCCGCCGACCCGGCCGGCACGGCCGACGAAGACCAGCACCGGCGCAGAACTCGTCACGCGGGCCAGCGGCAAGAGCCGTCGACGCCGGCCGGGCACGTCCAGTCCGGATCGGTTCTCGACCGGTGGCCGACGTTCTCTGAAATCCGCTTCAGAACGGGGGATGCAACGAGGGGAACCCACGAGAAACTGTCCTGTAAAACACTGCATGTAAACAACTTATGTGGATATCTCCACGGACACGTCGGCTGCCCGCGTGGCTCGTCTCGTCAGGCAGCCTTGCCGGTACTCCGACCGCCACGGGTCCATTCCGGCACCCGCGTCGACCGCCATGTCCGGCGGGCCGTAAATCGCCTCCCTCGACCGGCCTCCGGCTCAAGCGGGGTCGAGGACGGCAAGCTCGCTTTTTGTCACGACATTCGGGCCACCGCAGACATCCAGAGCGGCCCAGAAGCAGGACGACACTCACCGCCCATCGTACCGAAACGCTCGCGAGAAACGGCTATCGTTTGTGATTCACGGGCCGGTCCGACGCATTCTCCACCAGACGGGCGAGTCGCTTGAGCGATTCAGCCTGGTAGTCCTTCGCTAGCTGCACGGGGTCCTGCCGCGAGAGTCGATTCAGTCTGATCAGCGTCCGTTCCTGGATCTCCACCTGATCCATCTGAGCCGGTTGAGCCGACAGCACGCGGGCGAGATCGCTCTTGAACATCGTTTGTCTCACTGGATGATGCGTCAAGGCCCGAGTTGAGAAAGCTGAGTATCCCCCGCCCAAGGATGGGATCACGGGCCACCGGGCCAAGCTGAGCGGCCAACGCGATCTCGTCCGGACGTGGGCGGCGCACGTTGTTGAACAGGGATTGCGCCTGGAACCTGTCAATGATAAAACCATGGGACGGATAGTGGCTCGTCAGTTCGCCAAGCGCACCCGGCTTGCAGTTCTGGCCCGATTCCAAAAGGATTTCGCCGTATCTGTGTGCGATTTCCAGGGAGCGACCAGCCTCACCAACATGCATGGCATCAACATGTTCATAGATCGGCGCGAACAGAGACCCGGCCAAATCTGTCGCGACACGAATGGCGGTTCTCGTCGTGATGAGCCCCGAACTGCGCTTCTTCGTCTCCAGCAGGAAGTACTCGAAGGCCTCGTAGGCCTTCATCTGTAAGGTCGACAAGGCCGACAACACGGTCAACCCGGAACGTGTCGCACCCAATTCGTCCTCTTTGGACATCTGTACGTCAAGAGGACCAAGCTCACCGTAGTCGGCGATGACGAGCTCGTGAGCACCCAGCGCCACCAGCGTTCCGGCGCTCTTGCAGTAACCGCTCACGAACAGGCTGAAGCGTTCGTAGTGGTCTTGAAGACAGCGGGCAATCCGATATGCGGGATCCGCAGCTCCACCCTCGGTGACCAAGACAAGGAGAACGTAACGCCGTCGCTTCCTCGAAGCGCAGAGATCGATGACTTGAGCGTCCAGCGGACGCGCCATCGGCCCGTTCAGCAGAAGAACATCCGAATCCGCCTCCTGCGCGACAGAGTCCGCAGCCTGCTGGATGAGTTGCTCGCTGGTGTTCTGTTCGGGCACGGCTACCTCATTGAATCGATTATCCCACGCGGGCAAGCGCTGACTCAAGGTCAGCGACAACGTCGCCGGAGCCCCGCAGGGGTCTTGAGGCGTCCGCTGCCGGCGTGGTTCGTCTCCCGTCAGGCGGCTTCGCCGCCGTAGCGGCCGGCCGGGGATTCCGGCACCCGCGTCGAGCGCCACGTTCGGCCGCTCGTGATCGCGGCCCTCGATCTCCGGCCTCCGGCGCACGCGGCGTCGAGGCCGCACGCGCGCTGGATCGCGGGGTTCAGCCCGCCGTACGGGTCCAGCGCGGCCCAGTCGCTCGTCGCGATCGCCTTCTTGATCGCCGCCAGCTCAGCCGCCGCCTCCTCCTGCGACATCCTGACGGAGTCGGGAGGCGTAGCCGCCCACCGGTCGAGCACCCGCCCGGCCGCCGCCAGCCGCACCGGGTCACGGCCCACGACGACCTTCGAGCACGTAGTCGAGCGACAGCAGCCGCCGCAGGACGACCTCCGGCGCGGCCGGCCGGCGGTGCCGGACGTGCTCCGCGCCGAGCGCCCGATAGATGCGCCGGGCCGCGATCCGGCAGATGCGGAGCCGGGAGCCGTTCCACGGCTGCTCGACGGCGTGCTTGCGGCACCGGCGGACGAAGCGGTTGGCGAGCGCCGGATTCGTCCGGCCGATGAACGCGAGGTACTGGGAGCGGAGGAACACGCCGCTGTGGAGGCAGACCAACGCCAGCCACTCGGCTTCGCGGCGCGTCCAGCCGCTTCGGACGAGAGCGCCCGCCCGGCCCCGAAGATGGGCGATCATCAGCCGGCGCTCCTGGCGCTGCCCGCGACGTAGACGGACCAGTCGTCCATCATTAGGCGTCCCGTGTCGTCCTGCACCGTCTGCAAGCGTTCATAAGCGGCCGCGTAATAGTGAGTTATACCTCGCTCACCGTGGACTGAACGGGTCGGAACGTCTTGCGTGGCGCCGCACCTTCCGCCATATAATAGGGTGATGCATGATGTGAGGTACGCCGCCGGCCGACACCGAAAGCCCCGTGGCCGCCATCCCGACAGGCGACTGACGCCCGCCTTCGTCCGAAACGCCACGCCAGGACGACACTGCGATGGCCAGGGACTCTACCTCCTCGTCCAGCCCTCCGGCGCCCGCAGCTGGGTGCAGCGGCTCGTCATCCGCGGCCGGCGGCACGAACTCGGACTCGGCTCCGTCCCCCTGGTCCCGCTCGCCGAAGCCCGCGAGAAGGCCATCGCCAACCGCAAGCTCGCCCGCGAGGGCGGCGACCCGCTTGCCGACAAGCGCCGTCTCCAGCGCACGCCGACCTTCGAGGAGGCGGCGGCCGAGGTGCTGGAGCAGAAGCGGCCCGGCTGGCGCAGCCCCAAGCACGGCCTTCAGTGGTGGGCGACCCTCAAGACCCACGCCTTCCCGTATCTCGGCGCGCGGCCCGTCTCCGAGATCACCAGCGCCGACGTGCTCGACACGCTCCAACGCATCTGGCACAACCAGCCGGACACGGCGCAGCGGGTGCGCCAGCGCATCCACGCCGTGCTGGAGTGGGCCATCGCGATGCAGTATCGCACCGACAATCCGTCCGAGCGGCTCGGCCCGGTGCTCGGCAAGCAGCGGAAGGTCGTGCGGCACATGCGGGCGCTGCCGCATGGCGAGGTGGCGGCGGCGCTGACGGCGATCCGGGCCGCGTCGGTCCGGCCGGTCGTCAAGCTGGTGTTCGAGTTCATGGTGCTTACGGCCGCGCGGCCGGGCGAGGCGCGGGGGGCGCGGTGGTCTGAGATGGACCTGGACGCCGCGGTGTGGACCGTTCCGGCCGAACGCATGAAGGCGTTGCGCGAGCACCGGGTCCCGCTGAGCGGTCCCGCGGTGCAGCTCCTCGACGCGGCGCGGACGCTCGGCGGCGGTTGCCCGCTCGTGTTCCCGACGGCGCAGGGCAAGCCGCTGACCGACCTGGCATTGTCGAGGCCGCTGAAGAACCTGAAGGTCGCCGCGGTCCCACACGGCTTCCGCTCCACGTTCAGGGACTGGGCGGCCGAGGAGACGGACCACCCGCGCGAGGTGGTCGAGGCGGCGCTGGCACACACGGTCCGCGATAGGGTCGAGGCAGCCTACGCCCGTTCGGACCTGTTCGAGCGGCGGCGGCGGCTCATGGGCGACTGGGCCGCCTATCTTGCCGGCACGCGGCGCACGGAGGACTCGTCGCGGTTCTGACACCGGGTGGCGTTCACGATCCCGATGGTACGAAAAGGGCGAGTCACTCTCCCATCCGGCGTGTGACTCGCGACCGCGTGCGGTCTGAGCCTTTGCCCGAATGCCACGACGGCGACCGGCGAGTCAAACCGCTGCTGCGGTTCCTCCGCTTCGCTCCGGCCGTTCCGGTGACTCGCCGGCCGCCGTCGCGGACGATGCTGTTGTGGACGGACGCAGGGGTCCGTCCCGTGAACGAGACCGGCATCGACCACGATCCGAACCGCGCCGGCCGGGACCGTCGCCACATAGCAACCGGGTGCGCGTTGACAACAGGTCGGAACACACTGGAGAAACATGCGCGTCAGGAAGGTGAACGGCATGGTACGGTACCGGGCAAGACACGGCGTGGAAAGATGACAGCGAACCGAACGGGATCGACGGGATCCATTACCGGCGTACGAATCGGAGCAGAGGACAAGGAGGCGAGGGGTGCGGAAGCACGATGAGGAACCGGGCGACGGAGGGGAGGGTGTGATCCAACCTGCCGCCTGATCACAACCTGGATCACAATAGAGACCGAGGCGAACTTACACCGATGATGCCGCAGTAAGGGGGTAAGGAGGACAAGCGGCCGAACTTACACCCCCAGTCACACTTGAGCTTACAATCACAAGACGGCCAACTCCCTCCATATCAACCAGATCCCATCACAATACACCACCCCCCACGTACAGCGAAAGGGACAGGGGGGAAGTTGGGGAGCGACCCTGCCTCAGACCTGCGGTCTTCGGCCCCGGCCGGTGTTCCTCCGTCACACCTGCCGGGCCGGGTCGCTCCCCAACGAAGGAGTCCCTCCGGGAAGGGATGCCGCGGTCGCGGCCGGCGCTCGCCGCCGACTGGCCGCGCCCGTTCGGTGGTGAACCGGTCCCGCCGCAACGACCAGGAGCGGCGGCGGTATCGGTTGACGGTCCCGTTCGGACTGACGGCCCTCGCGATGTACACTTCCACGCCATCATGGCGGATCAGGCTTCGAGCTTCAACGAGACGCTCGCGGCCCTGCAAGCTGACAGGGACGCGCGGCGGTTCGACGGGACACAGTTCGAGGACGCCGTGCTCCGGCACGCCGCAGGCATCCCGAGTTGGGAGATCGCCGAGTGCTGGCGATATCCGGCAGTGGCCGGATCGGACGACGGTGGGCGTCCCCCTACCGTCGCATGACGCCGGCATCGACCTCGTGGCCATCAAGCGTGACGGCTTCCGCGTGGCGATCCGGTGCAAGGCGCGGAGCGGTGACGGATCGGTGACTCCGACGCAGGTGCAGAAGTTCGCCGGCGCTGCGCCCCTCGTCGGTGTTCGCCGAGCGCTAGATGGTGGCGGAAGCCCGCCGGAGCGCGGGAGCGCTGGCGACCGAGCCCGACACGCGGACGGCATGCAGCAGGAGGCCGTGGCCGCGTGCGTGCGGGCGCTCCGCGCCGGGCTGCCGGAACATCGGGATCGTCGGCGCGGCCGGAATCCGGCAGACTGGATGCGGCGTGACCCGGCGCGGCTCCGATCCCGAGTACCTGACGGAAGAAGAGAAGGACTTCGAGTGGCGGCAGGAGCCGGCGAAGGCCGGGGGAGCCGGAGCGCTTCACCAACAGCCCGTCCGGCGAAGACGAACGGATGCTGGAGGAGTCGCCGGCCGTGCTGGTCGTCCAGCGCGGGCGCGGCGGCGTCCGTTGCACCGTGCAGGGTGCCGTGTCGGTCCAAGGAGCGGTACGGCGGCGTTGGACGTGGCGAAGACCGTGGAGCAGGCGCGGGAGCGGGCGGAGTCACTGGATCCGCTGCCGAGACGGCCCGGCGGAGCCCCGCCCGGCGCGATCCCGATAAGGGCAAGAGTCCGGCCGGAGCGTCGCCGACGTAGCGGCTCCCGGAGCAGATCCGCGAGGACGGCGTAGGCCGGCTGGGATCAACTCGACACCACGACCGCCACAACGCGGAACGGAAGCATCGAACCGCATGAAACACGTGACAGGTCTCGCACTGGCCGCCTTGGTATCCGCAGCCGGCCTGATGACGGCCGCCTGCAGCGACGACTCCTCGCCGGTCGCGCCGACGCCAACGACCACGCGACCGACCGCCCGGACACTCCAGAGCGTCCGGATCGAGACGCCGGAGAACTTTGAGACCGGCAGACTGACAGTCGGCCAGACCGTCCAACTGACTGCCTGCGCCGCGTACAGCGACCAAACGGACGACTGCGCCGTCGGCGACGCCGGAACTTGGACATCGAGCGAACTAGGCATCGCAACGGTCAACACGAGCGGACTCGTCACAGGAGCCGCCTCTGGAACGACCACGATTACCTTCTCCTTCGAGGCGCGGCAGGCGATGCTGACGCTAACCGTCAACGCAGCGGCCCCTCACGCGGTAGCTCTGGATATCGACGGTCCCGACAGCCTGAGAGCGAACGAAACGGCCCAGTTCCGTGCGCATCTGAGGTTGTCCGACGGCTCGCGGCGCGAGAATGTCTCCGCGACCTGGACATCGAGCAACACGACCGTCGCCACCGTCGACGACGCCGGACGGGTGACCGGACAGCAGCCCGGACAGTTCGATCTACGCTCGACGGCAGAGGACGTCACGGGGCGGCGCACCGGCATCACCGTCACCGAGCCGCGGCGACTCGAGGGCATCGACTGGCGCTGTGACCGCCGCGAAGCGCAGAAGGACGAGCGCGTCTTGTGCCACGCGACGGCGCACTACAGCACCGCGCCGCGCCAGATGAATATCACCGCCGAGCTGACCAGCAACACGGTCCGCGCGTCGAACCGCAATGTTCTGCGCCCCGACGAATACCGCGGCGACCTCGACGGCCAGCCATTCGTCGTCGACGCCGTGGGTGCCGGAGAGGCCGCGACCTGGGTCATCTACCAGAACGCGGAGTCGTCGCGCTGGAGCGTGAGGGTCACCGACCCGACGACGACCCGGTGGCGGGGCATCCGCGTCGCGCCCGAAGCCGGCCGGGCCGGCTACCAGCGTCCAAGCTGGAACGTCGCGGACACCGAAATCCACCGCCGCGACGGCTCGCCGGCCTGTACGGCGTACACGCAGACGCGGATCACGAACGTCGGTCCCGGCGACGGGCTCGACCGCGAACACATCGTCGCACTTGCCGAGGCGTGGGACAGTCGGGCGCCTGGCTTCAGCCAGTCGGAACTGCGGCGCATCGCAGAGGATCACGACAACCTGACACTGGCGACGGCCAGCGTCAACCGCAGCAAGGGCGACCGCGACGCGGCCGAGTGGCGGCCCGAGCACAACGGCGCGTGGATGGCGCACCGCATCGTCGAGGTCAAGCGCAAGTACGACCTGAGCGTCAACCCCGCCGAACGCGACTGGCTTGAAAGACTGCTGGGCTCGGGGCCCGACCGGATCACCTGCGGATCTACGCCGCCGCCCGCGAACCACCCACCGATCCGCGAGGTGGTCGAGGCGGCGCTGGCGCACACGGTCCGCGACAAGGTCGAGGCGGCGTACGCTCGGTCGGACCTGTTCGAGCGCCGACGGCGGCTCATGAACGACTGGGCCGGCTATCTCGACGCCGAGCTGGGACAGGTTGTCCGGCGCGACCGGTGAGAGGCGATTCGCAGACGCCGAGCGCATGCCGCCGTCGCCCGCCGCGACAACGGCTCCACGGAGCGGGCCAGGGCCGGCGCGGGGGGGTGCCGTCTCTCCGTGCGGGGTCGAGGGGCGCGGCCCCTCGCCAGCCCCAATGTACGCACATTGGGTCGGCTGGCTCATCACATCCAACATCAGGAGCCAGCCGTTTCTGCGCCGCTTGTTCGTGTCCCTGATCGTTCGCTCGGTCGTCTCCTTCACCGCTCCTGGATCGCCGTCGTCGCCTGCCCGGATCGTCGCATGTCCCGGCGCTCCGATTCGTGTCCTGTCGCGCTCGACCCTCATCGTACGTGATGTCGGCACTCGTTCGCGCCTGACCCCGTTCGTGGTCGTGATCGACCGGGACCGCGGTCATTTCGGTTGGGGTCCCGGTGCCTGACTGCTGCTGACCGGTCGTGGCGGGTTCGGCGATGGGACGTGCCATGTGAGCTTCTCCCGCTCCGATCATCTCCCCACCCCTCGTCGATGGTCCGTTGCAGGATTCTCGCTGGCGCTGACCGGAGCGCGGGTGCGGTCGCTGGGTGTCACCGTTGGCGTCTGGCAGAGTCAGAGTCCGGCATCGTCGGACAATTGCCGCTCTGGAGCGCGCGCGGAGCCGGCGTCAAGGCCGCGAGCCCGCGAAGCGGGGCGGCGCGTGAGCGCCGCGCCTTGACACCGGGGAGCACGGGCGGATGATGTGCTGGCCGACGTTGCCGTCTGTGAACACCGCCCCGCGTTTCGCGTGGCGTGAACGCCGGACGGCCGCGGGGACGGCAACCGACCTGTCTGGCTCGCCAGCAGTTCCGGCGAACGCGTGACGAGCCGGGGAACCGAGGCGCATCGAACCCACGGATCGCCGCGGGCGAGCGTCCCACCGGCACCCGGACCCCGTGATAAGCTGCGGTCATGCTGTTCGACACTCACACTGCGGTGAAGACGTTGACAGCGGCTGGCGCCAGCGAGGAGATCGCCGTTGCGGTGGTCGACGTTGCGCGGGAGGCTGCGGCCGAGCATGGGCGCGAACTGGCGACCCGCGCCGACATCGCCGAGCTACGCACGGCGCTGGCCTCGCAGCGTGAAGCGACCCGGGCCGACATCGAAACGGTGCGTGCCAGCGTGGAGACGTTGCGAGAGACGACCCGCGCGGACAGCGCCGAGGTGCGCGCGGAACAGGCCCGCATGGAAACGCGGCTCATCAAGTGGGTAGTCGGGACCGGGCTGGTTGTCGGTGCGCTGCTCGTCGGGGTTCTGCGATTACTGGCCTGATGGCAGTCCTGGAGACGCTGCAAGGGTGCGGGCGATGCCGGGCTATCAGGGAGAGAAATCGGTGTCACTGAAGGCCTTCATTCAACAACCAGCAGTGAAGGACAAGATCAAGCCGTTGCGTCCTCCGCCGCCTCGCGCCATCCCCGTCCCGTTGCGCGTTGAGCCCCCCGAGGGGCAATGCCGGGGCGATGCTGGAATCGTCGGCGGTGCTTTCGACTACCTGCTCCGGTTTGAACTTCAACGCCGAGCGCCGCACGCCGTGGCGAGTCAATGGGTTGCGGAGACCGCTGCTGATAAGCTGTGGAGCGAATCGAGCCCCGGTACATGGTGCGGCTACGACCTTTTCTACGACCCGTCGATTCCTGGCGGTTATCCCGATCAGAGACTACACCCTGAAGAGGTTGGCGCACGCGCTCGCAAGGCCGTGGATGACGCCCAGGCGGCTGTAGCTCGGCATTCGAAAACCACGGATCCGGATCGCGCCCAGCTTTCCGCCCTCGCCGCTCATGCCATCCGTCTGGCCAAGCTTGACATTGTCGTCCGCGCCGGCACCCTCGATCCCAACTTCGATGGTGGTGCCTCCGCCGCTGATGTGGCAGATCTACTTGCGATGCTCGATATCGTCCCATGGGATTCTCTGGTTGGGGGGGATGAGGTTCTCATCCTGAATCCAACTTTCGGATCTTCCTCGGAGATTGTGGGTGGCGCCGATGGTGACCTGATCGCTGGAGGTCTGCTCGTCGATTTCAAGACGACGAGGAACGACGCGATCAGCGTAACGGATATCGACCAACTCCTCGGGTACTTCTTGTTGTCCCGCCACGAGCGGAAGACGGACCCGAGCTTCCCCGATATTCGGTGTGTCGGTCTGTATTACGCGCGACGAGGCTACTTGTGGAAACATCCGGTATGGACGTGGACGGAACATCCGGGATTCTCATCCATCGAGAACTGGTTCGTCAGGACCGCGAAATCTGCGTGGGACCAGCGAACCCATTGACCCGGCCACGTCCACCCGGTCGCCGGTCCTCGGGTTGCGGCCCCGGTGGGGCTCGCGGCCGGAGGCGAAGCTACCGAAGCCGCGCAGTTCGACCTTCTCCCCTCGGCGGAGGGACTCGGCGATGCTGCCGAACACGGTCTCAACGATGACTTCCGCGCGTTTCTTCGTGAGGTCGGCGACATCCACCACCCGTTCCACGAGCGCCGCCCTCGTCAGAGTGCCGCCGGTCATGGCCTCGTGCTCGAGGCGGCCCTCCACGGGCCGATGTCCGGACGGCCCCCCGGTCACTCGGTTCCGTCCTCGAGCTGGGCCGCTTCGCAGCCGCCACGCCCGCCACCGAACAGCCGCTTCAGTCCGGCCGAGGCGGTCGGCAAGCTCGCGGAGACGCTGGCCACCGTCCTCGTAGTCGAGCGCCGTGGCGAGCCGCACGGTAGTGTCCTCGGTCTGCGTCCAGCGGCGCGCCATCGTCAACCGCCTGCCCGCGCACCCGCCACCGCCGAAGAGTCCGCGCATGTCCGCGTCCGTCCGGCAGACGCCCGCGCCGATGGCAGCCACGATCGCCACTGCGCACGATCGCCACTGCGCGCTCAATACACAAGGCATGGTGCCAGGATTCTACGCTGGCGGTTCGGATGCCGCGGGGCGCAACCGCCGCCACGGGCCGCCAGACGTGCAGTCAGTCCGCGAACGTCCGGCAGCGCACGCCGGCAGTGCGCCGCCAGACGCCAAGGGGTGCCCGGCGCTCATGAATCCGCCGGCCCGCGGCTGCGGCGACGGTCGCGCCGGCGGTGGCTCGGGCCGGGGCAGCGCGCCGCTATTCTCCATGCGGGGTCGGGGGGCGCAGCTCTCGCCAAAGCCCGATGTGGCACATCCCGTATCCGTCCATGGCCCCATGGCCCCATGGCCCGCGTTTCCGGCCCGCTAACATCCGGTTGGCAACGAGGGACACGATGAGGGGAAGTGATCGACAGGACGCCTGTAAGTAATTGTTATTAAATGGCTTACCGCCCCACCACCACCGAGGACCAGTCGTCCATCAACCGCCGCCGCCGCTCGAACAGGTCCGACCGCGCGTAGGCGGCCTCGACCTTGTTCTGCACGATGTGGGCGAGCGCCGCCTCGACGACCTCGCGCGGGTGGTTCGTCTCCTCGGCCGCCCAGTCCCGGAACGTGGACCGGAAGCCGTGAGGCACGGCGGGGACCTCCAGCGTCCTGAGCAGTCCCGACAGGGACATGTCGTTGAACCGCTTGCCGCGCGGGCTCGGGAAGACGAGCGCGTTCCCGTTGCTGAGCGTCCGCGCCGCGTCGAGGACCTGTTCGGCGCGGCGAGTCAGGGGAACACGGTGCTCGCGCTTCGCCTTGGTCCGCGTGGCCGGGACGGTCCAGACGTGCTCCTCGGTGTCGATCTCCGTCCACTCGGCGCCGCGCACCTCGCCGGACCGAGCCGCTGTGAGCACGAGAAACTCGAACGCCAGCTTGACGACGGGAGCCGCGCCCGACGCCCGCACCGTCTCGACCGTCGCCGCCACGTCGCGATGCGGGAGCGCCCGCATGTGCCGGACGAGAGCCTGCTGCGGGCCGAGGATCGGGCCGATCCGGCTGCACGGGTTGTCGTCGCGGTAGTTCAACGCGACGGCCCACTCCATGACGGTGCTGATGCGCTGGCGAACCCGCCGCGCCGTCGCCGGCCGCTCGTGCCAGACCTTGCGGAGCGTCTCGACCACGTCGGCGCTCGTCACCTCGGAGACGGGCAGCTTGCCGAGCCGGGGGAAGGCGAACCGTTCCATGCTCGACAGCCAGTCCTTGCCGTGCTTGGGGTTGCGCCAGCCGGGCCGCATCTGCGCCAGGACCGCCTCGGCGGCGGCGGCGAAGGTCGGCATGCTCTTGAGGCGCCGCTTCTCGGCGAGCGGATCGCCGCCGGCGCGGGCGAGCCTGCGGTTGGCGAGGGCTTGGGCGCGGGCGTCCTTGAGCGGGACGAGCGGGAAGCCGCCGAGCCCGAGTTCGCGGCGCCGGCCGCGGATGACGAGCCGTTGCACCCAGCTGCGGGTGCCGGTCGGCTGCACGTCGAGGTACAAGCCGTCGCCGTCACAGTAGCGCCCGGCCTGTGCTACGTTTCGGACGAAGGCGGTCGAGAGCGCGTGGTGCGGCTGCCGGCCGCTGGGCTTGGTGGTCCGGGGTCGTGTCGGGAGTTCCATGGCCTACCAGTAATCCCCTCACTTAATGGCGGATACTGGAGGATCGTAGAGGACGGAACCGGCCCTCGTCAAGCCGGTGGATGGGTGGTAATTAGTTATGATTCAGGCGTTTACGGACCATTCAGGACGACAACGGACGGCGGCGGATTTCCTAGTATGGTGGACAGGGCTGCAACCATGTTCGTGAACCTCCGGCACTTCCCGAGAACGGTCAAAGCCGTCCAGGATGTCGTGGCCGCGATCCGGAATCGGCGGGTCGAGGAGGTCGGCAGCGTGTGCGAGTGGCCGGAGAATCGCGTGCGGGCCGGCGACTGGGCACCTGTGCAGTGGTACGATCCCAAACTCGCGGAAGCGGCAGCCCAGGTCCGCGAGGCGTCCGGGTTGTGCCAGTTGAGCGCGTTGTACGACATGGGGCCGGACGGCCGGCGCGTTCGGGATGCCTTCGAGCAGGTGACCGACGGATCCTCAGCGGAAGAGGATGTGGACGTGTTCGACTCCGTGTCCAGTGACCTTCGTGTGTTGCTGGCAGGCAGCCCGGATGCGCGCTGGCGACCGAGATCGGGGAAGGCAAGCATGGTTCGGTCGTACCTTGCGCGGATGGGCTGGGTGCTGTTGATGAACCGCGCGAGAGTCAACAACGCCCGGCTGGTCGGGGTGTGTGCGACGGCGAGGAGTTTCGGATCTGGGTTCATGCCGGTCGTGACGGAGACGCGGGCGCAGGCCAAGGCCCTGTGCTTCGTGTGGAACTGCACGCCGGTGCTTCTCCAGTTGCTCAACATGCGGACGAAGATGTTGATGTACCTGAGTTGGTCGGTGGCGCAACTCGGGTCCATCCGTGTGCCGGCGGTGCTGAACGATGCGACGGACGCACAGGGTGCGCTGGTAGCCATCTATGACCGCCTGTGCCGTGCGCGGCTGCAACGCTGGGCGCAGGCGGACGCCGATCCCATTCGGCGCGAGATCGACGAGGCCGTTGCGGAGGCGTACGGGATCTCGGCGGGTGTCCTCGCGGACTGGCGTGAACGTCTGGCCAAGGAGCCGACCGTCGCGAACCAAAGTCCGGTCTAGAAAGGTCCGCAGCCGGTCCCTGAAGTCCAACTGAGTCCGGTTGACCTTGCGGGGTGCCGTATGGGGAACGCGGGCCGGCAACACCACCTAAACCATTGCATACATAGCCAGTTACAAGATGCTCGTGGAGGTCGCCCGGCGACCGTGTGCAGGTCTGCAGCCGAACAGATAGGTGTTGACGCGCAAGGAATGCCGAGCTCTCTCACACACCGCCCTCAGGAACGCTCTCCGGTCTTCGAGCGCGTCGGTCTGGCGTCGCTGCTGTTCGCCGTCGTGCGACCGCGGGACGCGAGGGCGGCGGCACTCAGAAGGGCGGCGCTCCGGCTGACGATGCCTTTCGGGCCGCAGGAAATCCAGATGCGGCACATTCAGGCCGTCTCGCTGGAACGGCAATGGGCTTGGGGCGGCGTTCGCATCCGCACCGCCCTTGGCGATACCGTCGTGTCGGGACTCCGGCGCCGCGAAGCGGCTGCGCTGGCCGCCGCGGTTGAGGAAGCGCGAATCGCCTGGTGGCGTGAATTCCTGGCGGAGCATGCGGATGAGCTGCGCGTCATCGATGCCCGACTGGCCGACCTCAAGACGCCGCGATGCTACGTGCGCCGCCGCGTCTTTTCGTTGCTGGTCGAAGAGGTGCAACGGGCGGCATCCGTGTTCCCGCAGTCGTGGCCGGAGCGACTCGACGCTGAACCTGTCGTCCATTCGATGAGGCGCATCCGCTCGTTCCTGTCGGACCCGGAAGCGGCGCGAAAGCGGGCAAACAGTACCTTCCTGGTGGGCGAACTCGAACGCTCCCGTGGTTTTCTGGACCGCGTCGAAGCGCGCCCCCTCACGGAAGAACAGCGTCGGGCCGTGTGTGTGGACGACGACCACAATCTGGTGGTTGCGGCCGCGGGCAGCGGCAAGACATCGGTCATGGTGGCGAAGGCCGGCTGGATTGTCGAGCGCGGCGACCGAAGGCCGGAGAAACTGTTGCTGCTCGCATTCGCACGCAACGCACGTGACGAGCTCGCGCAGCGCGTCGAACAACGCCTCGGCGCGAGCGCGGGCGGAACCATGAGCGTGCTGACGTTCCACTCTCTGGGGCTTTCGATCATCGGGGAGGCCGAAGGTCGCCGGCCCACACTCGCGAAGGCGGCGGTCGACGACGGGGCGTTACTCGACCTGCTGAAGGGTATCATCGCGAAGCTGCAGGGCCACACCCGCCACGGCCGAGCGCTGATCCGGTGGCTCGCGTACGGCACCACCCCCTACCGCAGCAAGCACGAATTCCGGTCGCGGGGCGAATACTGGGACTACGTCCGCAACCAGGAGATCCGGTCTCTGCAGGGCGAATCGGTCAAGAGCTTCGAGGAGTGCGTCATCGCGAACTTCCTCTACTTGAACGGGGTCCGCTACGAGTACGAACCCCCCTACGAACACGACACCGCGACCGCGAAGAAAGCCCAGTACAAGCCCGACTTCTACCTGCCCGACGCGAAAATCTACATCGAGCACTTTGCACTTTCTGAGAACGGGGACACGCCGCCATTCATCGACCGCGCCGAGTACACGGCGTCGCGGAAGTGGAAGCTGGAACTCCACGCGAAGCACTGCACGACCCTCATCGAGACTTTCAGCCACGAACAGGCGGCCGGCCAGCTGACGAAGCGTCTCACCGACAAGCTGCGAGCCCACGGCGTGGCGCTGAACCCGATTCCCCGGGAAGAGATATTCGCGGTGCTCAACGAGCAGGGACGGGTGGCGCCGTTCACACAACTGGTGGCCACCTTCCTGCAGCACTTCAAGGGTGCCCGCCTGTCCATCGAGGCGGTCGAAGAACGGGCCTCCGGGAAGCGCGACGGCGGCCGCAGCGAGGCGTTCCTCCGCGTGTTCCGCCCGATCTTCGAGCGCTACGAGGCGAAGTTGGCCGATGCCGGCGAGATCGACTTCCACGACATGATCAACCGCGCGGCGGACCACGTGTCCGCCGGACGCTACCGCAATCGCTTCGGCTACATCCTCGTCGACGAGTTCCAGGACATCTCGCCAGGCCGAGCGTCGCTGCTGAAGGCGCTCCTAGACCAGTCGCCGGCCGCCCAGCTCTTCGCGGTCGGCGACGACTGGCAGGCGATCTTCCGTTTCGCGGGATCGGACATCGCCGTCATACGAGGGTTCGAGGAGCGCTTCGGCGCAGGGGCGCGCACCGATCTGGAGACGACGTTCCGATGCTCGGACGGCTTGTGCGACGTGGCCACCCGCTTCGTGCTCAGCAATCCTGCGCAGATCGTGAAGAAGGTGCGTCCCGTCCGGCGCGTGGGCGGGCCGGGCGTCTGCATCGGCGTCGGTGGGGACGGCGCCAATCCGCTTCTGCACCAAGCGCTCGACCGGATCGCGACCGAGGCCGCCCAGATGGAAGGCCGGCCGAGCGTGCTCCTCCTCGGCCGGTACCGGCACCTGATGCCGGACATGAGACTGCTTCAGCGGAACCATCCCGGCCTGGACCTTTCCTACCGGACCGTGCACGCCGCGAAGGGTCTGGAGGCCGACTACGTCGTGGTGCTCGGCATCTGCACGGGCCGGTACGGGTTCCCGACCGAGATCACCGACGACCCGCTCCTCGACTTGGTCCTCGCCGCGCCCGAAGAGCACCCAAACGCGGAGGAGCGCCGGATCTTCTACGTCGCCCTGACGCGGGCCAAGCGGCGGACGTACTTGCTGGAGGAGGGCGGACCACGTTCGGCTTTCGTCGAGGAACTCCTGCGAGCGGGCGGCCGACTCGAGACTTTCGGCTTGCCGAATGCGGAGGATCCGCCCTGTCCCGAATGCAAGACGGGACGCCTCGTGCCGCGGCCGAGTGAGGACGACCGCAGATTCTACGGCTGCTCCAACTACCCCTATTGCGAGCACACGCAGCCGCTGTGTCCGAACTGCAAGCAAGGACTGCCGGTGCGGGACCGGGGACCTGCCCGATGCCCCAAGTGCAGACACCAGGTCACGGACTGCCCCCGGTGCGACGGATGGCTTGGGCGAAAGGAGGGGCAGTACGGACCGTACCTGGGCTGTTCCAACTGGCCGGCCTGCGAACTCACAAGGGCGATCCGGCACCACTGAGCGTCGAATCTCCGCAGTAGCGCCCGGCCCTACGTTTTGGACGAAGGCGGTCGAGAGCGCGTGGTGCGGCTGCCGGCCGTTGGGCTTGGCCGGTCCGGGTCGCGTGTCGGGAGTGCCATCCCTGCCAGTGCGTCTTGGTAGCCCAGCCCCGGCGGCACGGCGACCACGGCCCGCCAAAGGCCGGCTTGGCAGAGTCGCATCTGTCGCGTGCAGGCTGGGTGCTTCTGGTGCAACGCGCCTGGACGAACAACACGGCCGTAGTGGCTGTGTGCCGCGAGAAGAGCCTCGGTACCGCGGGTCCCTGTGACGAGCACCGTCCAGGAAGCGAAGGCACTGTGTCTCTTCTGGAACAGCACGTCCACGCTCCTCCAGTTGCTGAACATGCGCAGGATCATCTCGCGCCGGACCGGATCGGCGTCCGCACGTACCCAAGGCACCAAAGGGTCCGTCGATGAAGCCGCCGCCCAAGTGTGCGGGATCCCGACGGATGTCCTCGTGGACGGATGTCCTCGCGAACCGGCGGTGAACGCCTAGCAGCCCGTGGCAGAAGTGTGTCTCGCTGAGTCGCCTGTTCAAGTGGCTTGGCGATGAGCGATTGGGCCGTTGAGCGCGGTCGGCGCCCACTGGAGGCCCCAGAAGGGCCTCAGACGCCCCCAGAGGCCGATCTGACACTCGATCCAGCGGAAAATGGCCGAAAGAGCCCGCCCCTGCAGGCTCCGGGGCGTGCCGGTGCCCGTCCGGCGGCGCAGGAGCAGCGCCAGGTTGCAAGCCGCCGCCTGGATGAGCACGCGCTTGCGAACCTCCTCATGACCGCGCACCCACACCCGCCGCATGCCCCCGGTCTCATACTGATGAGCGAACGGACGCTCCACCAGCTCCCCACGCCGCCGTTGCAGACGACGACCCCGAGCCCCACGAGTACGCCGGCGGTTCCCATACAACGCCTTCTGCGCAGCCCGTTTCTCCGGCGGCGTCTCGCCCGTCCGCTTGTCCTGCCAGCGGCGCGGGCCGCGCTCCGGCTCCGAGATGTAGCTGCGGACCTCCAATTCGTCCAGCGCAACCAGCGTCGCGTCGCTGTGATACCCCTTGTCCGCCACCACCTCCTCGACCTCACGTCCGTCCGGCTGCACCGCCTCCACCTGCTCCGACGCCTTCGTCAGCGTCTCCGGCAGCGTCGCCGTATCGCCCTCCGATGCGTCCTGCACCGTCACCGCTACGACGGCACCCGTGTCCATGTCGACCCCGTGCTCCACCTTGTGCGCCAAGTGCGTCCGACCGTCCTTCATCTTCGTGATCTTTGCGTCCGGGTCCTGCGGGGACTGCCAGTCCTTGTTCGACGCCGTCTTGTCCTTCCGCGACCGGTCGAACCGCGCCAATTCCGCCCGCGTCGGCGTCGCTATCCCAGACGCCTCCGCCAACCCCTGCAGAAACGCGTCGTACGATTCTCCCGTGTCCCGACGCTCGATGCTGCGCATCGCCGCGTTCGCTTCCAACGTCGTCGCGTCAATGCCGATCGTCTTCCCCCGAACCAGGTCCGCCTCCGCCGCGCGCTCCAGCACCCACGTGAACACCGCCTCGTGCGTCTCGTCGTCGATCCGCCGGCGCGTCCGCGACAGCGTCGAGTGGTCCGGCGCCGCCTCCGTCAGGTCCAGGCCCAGAAACGACCGTAGACTCAGCGAATCGGCCACCCGCCACGCAATTCCCCGCTCCGACGACACGCCCTCGAAGAACCCGATGAACAGCAACCGGAAGTACCGCCCCGGCTGCAGACTCGGACGGCCCAGTCGTTCCGCGTAGAAGCTCGAGCACAACCTCTCCACGAAGGCGTCAAACCCGGACTCCTCCAGAATCCGGTTCAGCCGCTCGAAGAACGGATGTCCATCGCTCGTCGGAAGGTCCTCGCTGTGCACCCACATCGGCGGCGCCTGCCGCGCCGCCGGTCGCTTGCCCATCGCCATGCAGGCAGTGTAGGACACGCGGCGGGATCCGTCGAGTCCGCGCCCGACTTTTGCCACAGGCTGCTAGCCAAGGAGCCGACCGTCGCGAACCGAAGTCCGGTCTAAAATGGTCCGAAGCCGGTCCCTGAAGTGCAGCCGAGTCCGGTTGACATTGCGGGGTGCCGCATGGGGATCACGGGCTGTAAAAGCCACCTAACTAGTGTCAGCCAGAAAACCCCCTCTCACGAGTGGAGATTTGCGAGCGCTCCGTCCGCACTCAAGGTGTGATTTCACTATGAGTCGGGCCGCGATGGTGGTTTCCTGACCACCCCGCGCGCGATCGGCAAGAAATCAGCCGGAGGTCTGGTGTTTTGGGGGCGGGGAGGCCTTCCCGTCTTTCGACGGGTCGGTTCACAGCAGGATTGTCGGGAACCGGCCGCTCAGGCGGCGCGTCGTCGTCGTTTGCGCTCGCGCTTTTGCAGAATCGACCCGATGCGATGCAGGTTGGCGGCCAGCACCGACAGCGCGACGGTGCGCGCGAAGCCGTCCGGGCCATGGCTGCGGACACGGTCGAGGCCCCGATGCTCCAACCCGTTGATGGCCGACTCGATTGCCGGATGCGCACGCCGAGCCGCCACAAAGGACGCCTCTGCTTCCCGCTCCCGGTTGGCTTTCGAACGATACCCCTTGCCCGGCAGCGCGTTGAGGTCGAGCAGCGCGTCCAACCGGAGTCGGTTGGCGGGGCTGTGAAAGCCCCGGTCGAAGCTGCACGCCCGCAGTTCCGGATGCTGTGCCTGCGTTTCCTCCACCAGCGGCACCGCCGCGTCCACGTCCTCGCCCTCCCACAGAATCTTGTGGTGCAGGATGAACTGATACTGGTCCTCGACAAGGGCGACAGGCACCCCGAGTTCGACCGGCGTGCCCGCCTTGCCCTTGGAAATCCAGCGCGTGTGCTCCGCGAAGATCGAAAAGACCTTCTCCTCGTGAGGAACCGTCTCGCCCCGCAGCAGACGGCGCTCCACGTGCTCGATCTGACGCCGGGCATGCACGACAAAGCCTGCGATGGACTGGCAGGTGGTTTCCCCCACGCCCTGGCCCCGCAACGTGTCGAGCGTGTCCACCGCCCGCTCGACCAGGGCGCGGCAGCGCGCCAGATACGCCTCCACCCGCTCCGGATGCTGCTGCGCCCGCCGCGTCGAGCGCACCCGGTTGAACAGCTTCCTGACCTCCCGCGACGAATGCTGCCACTGACGCCGCCGGCCGACCGCGTGTTTCACCCCCGCACGCCCCGTCTCCCGCAACAGGCGCCGCATCGCGTCCCACAACAGGCTGACGTCCGTCGGGTAATGCACGTCCGTCTCCACCACGAACGAATCACACCGACCGCGCAATGGCTCGCCAGGCTTTTTTTTTGCCACCTTGTGGCCGCTCTCCACCACCAGACGCCCCACCGCCGACAACAACTCGGGCGTCAACAACGACACGTTGTCGACCAGCGTCTGGTACTCGTAATGCGTCTTGTCACCGAAATCGCCGTGTCCCAGGAACGCGCGTATCGTCTCGTGATGGTTCGTCAGGTCGTGAAGACGGTCGAAGTCGCAACCCAGCCCCTGCTTCAGGACCCCCAACACCAGGATCCGCCACAGATCCATTCCCGGACGTCCGACCGTGCGGTCGGTCTCCGGCAGAATATGCTCGTCCAGCAGCGCCGACAGCCGCGCGCGCAACGCCTCGTCGTCCCAGACGTGCTGAAGCCCTTTCAAGACCGCCGGAATGTCGTCCCGCGACTTGGGGTCGATACGGATTTTCTCGATCGGCGCCTGGCCGAGCTGGAACTGCCGCCTGTGTACTTCTCTCATGATCGCAATGTCGCGAAGATTCCCCGCAGGGAGCCGAAATCGAGGCTTTCACCCGCAAGAATACGACATCCGGACGATCTTCGCCACTTGAAACCGGGATAACGTCCCGTAAATCAACCACTTGCGGTTTTCTGGCGGACACTAACTAGTGTCAGCCAGAAAACCCCCTCTCACGAGTGGAGATTTGCGAGCGCTCCGTCCGCACTCAAGGTGTGATTTCACTATGAGTCGGGCCGCGATGGTGGTTTCCTGACCACCCCGCGCGCGATCGGCAAGAAATCAGCCGGAGGTCTGGTGTTTTGGGGGCGGGGAGGCCTTCCGGCCTTCAGCCCCCAATTGCTCCGCCAAGCGCGCCGCGCTGCTGCATGTCCAGCGCAACGGTCCCTGCGGGTCGCCCCGGGTGAACGGGTCGAGCAGATGCTCCAACGCCTTGACCAGACCCGGGTCGCGCTCGGTCACCGCCTTGCAACCGCCGCCCGGAGCACGAATCCGCGCACCGCCCGCCCGCGGTGCCGGCGGCGTGGACGAATCCAGTTCCCTCACGCCTGCCCGCACCGTGCCGCGCGACAGCCCGGTCGCCTCGGCAACCCGTGTAATTCCGCCGCGGCCAATGGCGCGGGCTTCCGCCGCGGCCCAGAGGCGTCGCGTGCGTTCGTCCAACAGCGGCCCCAACACGTTGAACTTTCCTTGCACCGCTTGCGTTACGGCGTTCATGACGCCGAGCATAGCAGAGCGACCGGTGTAACGGGCAAGTTATTTTGGCGTGATTCCATAGTGGTGCCGCCGCCGGTAGCTGAACTCGTCGACGCCGATTCGCTTCAGCCCCTGCAACCGCCCCGGTTCGAGTTGCCGCGCCACCACCCGCTCGACGATGCTGCCGACCGCCTGCCACGAGATGCCCGTCAGACGGCTGACCGCCGTCCGATCCATGGTCTGCGCCAGATACGCACCCATCTCCTCGCACGACGCCGTGAACGCGCTGCCGCTCGCGGCCCACGAGACCTGTTCGACCCGCACCCCGCAGCGACGGCATGATACCCGCCACGGCGCATACCGCAGCCACACCGTCGCCGGGCCCCACGGCAGGTGGCGCCAGCCGCGCTCCGGCCGCCGGTCGTAGCGGCGCCCGCCGCCCGCAGGTCCCGCAGCGGGACCGTCGCCACGACGGCCGCACCGCCACGCTCAGCCGGCCCGCCGCGCGGAACTGCACCTGCTCGACGTACAACTGCGTGACACCCAACAGCCGCCGTAGTAGTGTGGTCAGACGTATGGGGTTCTCCTCCTCGTGGGTCGTGGTGACGCACCCCCAATGAGACCAGGAAGCCCCTGCGTTTCGCAACCCCGCCGCCGGCCCACGCCCGCACGCGGCGCCCCCGGCCGCCGCGCCGAGTACGACCGGAATCGTTTCGCAAACCGGGTGCCGACGTGCGGTGACGGCCAAGGCGGCGGTGGTCCCCGTCTTCTCCAGATCCAGCGCGGGAGACGGCACTCGGTGGTTTCGCTCCGCCCTTGCGCCTCTCGCGTCTGCGGCAGCGGTTGTCCGCGACAACGGAGCGGCTCCCCGGTGCTGCTGCGCTTCGTTCTGTTGAATCAGGGCCAGCCTTCCGGCTGGCCCGCCAGGGCTTCCCGCACGCTCAGCCGCGGCTGTCACCCGCAGGGCCGCAGCGCAGCGGAGGAGCCGCGCAGCGGCTTGACAGCCGCGGTGAGGGTGCGCGCGGGGAAGGCGCTCCGAGCGCAACGAGGGCCTTTGGCGACCTCCCGGTGCCCCGCAGACCGGCCTCAAGCTCACCCACTCCTGTTTCAGGAGATCCGTCGTACTTCGACGACCTGACGATGCGGCGCGTCGCGATGCTCTACGGCGTACCCTGCGTCACGACCCTGACCGGGGCCGCAGCCGCCGTCAACGCCATCCGGGCGCTGCGGTATCGCGTCGGCGTCGCGGCGCGGGGGTGAGCGCAACTTGACAGCGCGGGGAACATGCGAAATCCTTAGGTCCATGGTCGCTCGGAGATTCGCGTCCACCCTGTCCGCGGCACACGGCGGGCGTCCAAGCGGTGGATCGTATCATCTCTCTCTCTCTCTCTCTCTCTCTCTCTCTCTCTCTGCAAGAATCGAACCGGCCGACGGGGCGCTAGCAGCTAGCCTCGCCGGCCGCAAGTCGCTGACGGTTCAACCCATTCAACCTCGCCTTGGTGGCGGCGTTGGAGAGGTTGGCCGAACCGGCCACGCGTGGCGACCCGACGGGGGCGTTGCGCTGACCCGTAGCGGTGCGTGTGCGAATCGCAGCAATCGTCATCGCGGTCTTCTGTTGACTGTCGCGGCAGTCGCAGCGCAGCAAGTCCCCACGCCGTCGTTTTGGCGGTCCAAGCGGCGGGCTCGTTCCGTTCAACCCGACGTTTGGTTCGCGCTGGAAGCGTCACTTACGCCGACCACAGGAAGTCTGGGCCTAGTCAGGCACGGAAGGGGTACGAGCGTCATGGAGATTACGGACAGGCATCAGCTACGGGAGTCTGTTCTCACCCATGTTGGGAAACACCGTGAGGTGACCGTGCTGTGGTTGTGTTCCAAATATTTCATGGTCGAAGCGCAATCCGGGCCGGAAGAGTTCGGCGCCGGCGACATCGAATCTACGAAGAGAGAAAGGGTTGTCCGATGAACAATCGGGCGTTCGTGTTCGGAGGATCGGCCGATTGAGGTAGTCACATGAACGGCAGAGCGATCGCGTTCGGTGGCTCGGTGCTGGCCGGCATCACGTGGATCAGCGTTCTCTCGGCGCTGATGTGGACCGCGCCGGAGGAGGACCAGGTGGCGGCTCTGCTGCTGGACCTTCACACCGACAGGTTTCCGTATCCGTTCACCATTCAGAACGTGATGTGGATCGCCTTCTTCGTCGGTCTCGGGGAGTTGCTGACGAGGCATCTGTCCGGCAGCCGTGAGCGCGAGCAGTTGGACCGGCGGCTGTTGCCGGAAGACGACACCGTGGTCTTGCGTCAAAAGGATCTCGGGCCTGTCTACCAGGAGGTCCGTCGCAGCGATCCGGAAGAGCGGTACTGGCTGCAGCGCCTGCTGACGAGCGTCATCCTGCAGTTTCAGAGCAGTGGCTCCACCGAACAGGTCAACGCGGTGTTCGATTCGCTGGTCGAGCTGTACCAGCACGAGATCGAGTTGCGCTACAACCTGCTCCGGTATCTCGTCTGGCTCATCCCGACGCTCGGCTTCATCGGCACCGTCGTCGGCATCGCGTTCGCTCTGGACAATGCCGGCGAGTTGTTCGCGACCGCCGGGGGTGGGACGGGAGCCGAGCCGGAACGCATGCAGGAAGTGACGGGAGAGCTGGGCGTAGCGTTCTACACCACGCTGCTGGCGTTGTTGCAGTCGGCGGTGCTGATGGCGGTCATGCACGTGGTGCAGGGACGGGAGGAAGGGGCGCTGAACCGGGTCGGCCAGTATTGCCTGAGAAACCTGGTGAATCGCCTGTACGAAAGGCGCGGGTCGCCCGTCGCCTGAGGAGAAGGGCACACATGACGAAGGAAGTGTGGCGAGACCCGGCGGTTGGCAACATCATCCACGGCCAGAGCGGGCCGTCCCGGGAGCCCGTGGAAAATGCCCAGCGGTTCGGTGAGGTTGCGCCGTCCGCTCCGACCAAGCCTACCAAGCCAATGGATCCGACCGTTCCCACCGACGATACGAAACCTGGCCGGGAGCGAACGAGACTCTATCGCCCCGGACCCGCGCATCCTGCGGACGACCCCGCCGCCCGGGACGCGATGGACGATCCGCCCGCCGGGTGGCTGGTGATCGTGGACGGTCCGGGCAAGGGCCACGTCGCCACGCTGGGCTATGGCGTGAACGCCGTGGGGCGGGAACGGACACAGCGGGTGTCGATAGACCATGGCGACGCGCTGATCTCGCGCGTCCGTCACGTCGTGATCACCTACGACCCGGAGGGACGGAATTTCTACGTGCAGCACGGCGAAGGGACGAACCTGTCGTACCTGAACGACGAGCCGGTGCTCACGCCGATGGCTCTCGAGCCGTTCGCCCACATCCGGATCGGCAAGACGACCCTGCACTTCGTGCCGCTGTGCGGAGAACGATTCTGCTGGGAAGACCAGGGCGGGACCGGCGGGGCGTGATGCAGGGCCTGTCGGATCTTCTGGCCGGCGATCAGATCACCGGTACGCGCTGCTACCAGGAGGACTCCTATCGGATGCTCGCGTTTCGCGCGCGGGACGGTGCACCCCGCGGTGACCTCCTGCTGATCGTCGCGGACGGGATGGGCGGTCATCTCGGCGGCGCGAAGGCAAGTGCCGTCGCGGCGTCGACCTTCGCCGGTCACTTCGCGAAGACGGCCGGCGGCGTCAGGCAGAGGTTGCGCCAGGCGCTGGAGGCGGCCAATGCCGAGGTCGGCGGGGCATCGACGCGGGACCCGCGGTACGCCGGCATGGGATGCACGCTGCTGGCGTGCGTCGTCGCGGGTGACGCGTTCTGGTGGATCAGCGTCGGCGATTCCGTGTTGTGGCTTTTGGGCGACGACGGGCTGCGACGCCTGAACGCGGACCACTCGATGCGGCCGGTGCTCGAGGCGCTGGTCGGGGCCGGACGCATGACGCCGGAGGATCTGGCCAGGGACGCGTCCGCCAACCAGCTTCGCTCGGCCGTGATGGGGGACGAGCTGACCCTGGTCGACGAGGGCGAGGCGCCACGCCCGCTGCGCGCCGGCGACCAGCTCGTCCTCGCGAGCGACGGGGTGCAGACGCTGTCGGCGGCGGAGATAGCGCGCGCGTGCGGCGCGCGATCGACTGCAGCCGAGGTTGTTTCGACCCTGCTGCGGATGGTGGAGGACGCCGGCCGGTCCAGTCAGGACAACACGACGGTGGTCGTTTATCGGCACACCGGTCCCGGATCGGTCCGGAGCCGGTTCGCGGAGCTGGAGGCGCCGACCAGACCGGTACGGCGGCGCCCGGCCGGATCGTGAGCATCGAGACGGGTGTTCCAGGACCCGGGACTATCGTGACGAGAGGTATGGGATGAGACGAGGGACGTATTTGATCGCCGTGTGTGGACTCCTGCCGGCGAGCGCGGCGCTGGTGGCGGGGCAGCCGCCGGGGCCGGACGGGATCGTTACCGTGAGGGCGTCCGACGCGGAGAGCGACGCGCGCCTCGGCTTCGTCGCCGATGCCGCCGGGCACGTCATTGCACACGTCGACGCGGACGGCCCGGACGGCGTCGCTGGCGAGACCTTCGTCGTGCGCGTGTCGACGGGTGACGAGTACCCGGCCCAAGGCGTCGCGTACGACGTTCGTTCCCGGCTGGGGCTGCTGGAGGTGGATGGTCCGTTGCCGATGCCGTATCCGTTCGCCACGGACCGCGTGGAACAGGGCCGGCTGATCTATGGCGCCGCGATTGACGACACGGGCGCAATCGACATCGGCCCCGGCAGCATCACGGACGTCCGCCCCGCATCCGGGTCCGACCCGGCCGCGCCGGACACCATCCGGCACAATGCGTTGGTCGGCCGGCGCATGCACGGGTCTCCGCTGTTCAACAACTGTGGCGAGGTGTCGGGCGCAATGGTCGAGTACGTCGTCCCGCCGACCTCTGTGAGCGGGAGCGAGTTCGCGGTGCCGGCCGACTGGTTGATACGCACGTTCGGCGAGCACGGCCTGGAGCCGACGCTGGCGGGCGAACCGTGCCCCTCGGAAGCCGCCCGGTTGGAGGCGGCGGTGCAGGAGCGGGATCGACTGGCGGCGGCGCTTGAGGACGAACGGCGGGAGCGCGAAGAGCGGGAGCGGGAGCGGGAGCGGGCGGAGGAGGCTGCGGCGGCGGAACGGGAGCGGGAGCGGGCGGAGGAGGCTGCGGCGGCGGAACGGGAGCGGGAGCGGGCGGAGGAGGCTGCGGCGGCGGAACGGGAGCGGGAGCGGGCGCAGGAAGAGACTGCGGCGGCGCGCGCTAGCGAGCGGGCGCAGGAAGAAACTGCGGCGGCGCGCGCTAGCGCCGCACGGGCGGCGGAGGAGGCTGCGGCGGCGGAACGGGAGCGGGAGCGGGCGCAGGAAGAGACTGCGGCGGCGCAACGGTACGTGATGTGGGCAGTGGCGGCAGGCGGGACGCTGTCCGTGGTGCTGATGGCGCTGTGGGTGGCCAGCCGGCGGTCGCAGGCCCGGGCGGCGCGCGACCAAGCGGCCGCCGAGGCGGCGGCGGAAAGTGCGCGGACGGCCATGGCGACGCGGGAGGCGAGTGACCGGCTCGTCGAGCAGGTGCCGGACGTCTTGCTGACCGGAGTTGATGGAGACGGTCTTCAGATCGCGTTGCGGGTGCCCGGCCGGGCCATCGCGGAGCCGTCCGGGGCCGTCGTCGGGCGCAATCCGTTCGACGGGGCGATCGTGCTCAACCACGAGGAGGTCTCGCGCCGGCATTTCCGCGTGTTCGCCAGGGACGGATCGCTACGGGTCGAGGACCTCGGATCGATGAACGGCACGGCGCTCGACGGCGCTGCGCTGGAGGCGGGCGCCAGCAAGCCGCTCCGGAGCGGCGCGCGGCTGCATGTCGGCAACCTCGAGTTCACGGTGCGGTTGTCGTCCGGAAAGTAACGGGGGAGGGATGGTGATGCGACGCATCGGCTGGCGCGGTGTGGCGTCGGGAGTGCTGACGTCGATTCTGGTGGGGCTTCCGGGGTTGGCGGCAAGTCAGACGTTCGGATTTCGGACCCCGCAGGAGGCGGAGTCCGCCGTCGCTGGTATCGTGGCCGCCTCCGGGTTGCCGCAGAATTTCGAGATTGTGGTCGACGAGGGAAGTAACAACGCGGCCGCCTTGATCGTGAGGGTGCGTCCGGATGGGACGCTAGTGTTCGATCCCGGCGAGGCTTGCAGAGGATGCGATCCGTACAGGGTGATTACCTACGATCCGGCGTTGTTGTTGGACCTGGAAAGGAGGACGGGTTCCGAGTGGGGGCCGATCTCGGTGATGGCCCATGAGGTTGGCCATCACCTCTGCTTTCACACGTCGTTGGGCACCGGCAGTACGCCTCCCACCGAGCTCGAAGCGGACTTCTATTCGGGATTCATTCTGAATCGCATGGGCGCCAGTCTGGAGCAGGCGCTGGCGACGATGCGAATCCTCGCGGACCCCCGGGGCTCGTCCACCCATCCGCCGCGCCGCGACCGGCTGGTGGCCATAACCGAGGGCTGGCGGAAAGCCGAAGAGCAGGGGGGCGCTGCCGACGACGCGCTGAGACGGGAACTCGAGGAGGCGCGGCAAGCGGCGGCGGAGGCGGCGGAGGCGGCGGAGCGCAGGGTCCGGGAAGCGGAAGCGGCGCGGACCGCGGCGGAGGCGCGGCGAACGGCCGAAGCCGCGGTGGCCGACAGAAGGCAGGCCGAAGCGGCGGCGGAGGCGGCGGCGCGGACCGCGGCGGCGGCGCGGCGTGCGTTCGACGACGCGAAGGCGGAATTGGGCCGGGTCACGGACGAGGCGGTGGCGCAGGCGATGCGGGTGGCCGAACGGGTGGCGGCGGAGAACCGGCGGATGATGATCACGCTGGTCGTGTTCTTGGCGCCTCTCGTGCTCGCGGCGTTGCTGCTGGGTTTGCGGAAGCCGAGACGCGAGGTGGTCAGGGTCATCGAAAGCGCCTCCGAGAGGTTCAGGCGACGCGGCGCCGGCGCGCTGGTCCGCGGGACCGATGGAAACGTCGTTCCAGCAGCACGCGAGGCGGCCGGCCGCGGTGGTCCGGGGGATGCTGCGCCGGGCCGGGCCATGCCGTTCGACGGCTCGGGCCTGGGACGCTGCGACGACGAGGGGGGATTCGTGCTGGGCCGGGACGGCGGACTGGTGGACGCGGTGCTCGACGGCCGGAGCGTGTCTCGCCGGCACGCCAGGGTGAAGCGCCGCGACGGCCGGCTGTGGGTGGAGGACCTGAATTCGACGAACGGCACGCACGTCAACGGAGAGCGGATCGAGCCGTTCGTTCCCACGGCGATTGCGCGCGGGGACGCCGTGCTGCTCGGCGACGTTCCTGTGCCGCTGTGGAACCCGTGAGGGCGTTTCCGAGTACGGACTGTGAAAGATTGAAAGAGAGGAACAAGGAGGGCACGGATGACGACGTTGTACCGTGTCAGGCGTGTTGCGATCTGGTTTGCAGCCATGCTGGTGCTGGCGGGCGGTTGCGCATCGCACCAGCGGGCGGTGCAAGCTACGGTCAAAACGGTACAGGCGACGCGTGACGCGGCGACGGCAGCGCGTAATGCGGCCGAGGCGGCGGCCGAGGCGGCCGAGGCGACGCGCGATGCGGCCGAGGCGGTGGAAGAGGCGGCTGCGGCGGCAGGTGGGGTGACTGACGAAGTAGTAGGCGAGGTGGCAGGCGCGGCGGGTCGAGTCGAGGTAGCGGCGGACCGGGCCGAGGTTGAGGTACAAGCGGCGATTGCAGCGGTTCGAGCGGCGGTGACGAATGCGGCGCAAGTAGCGGGTCAAGTGGCGAGCGCGACCGGCCGGGCCACGGAGGCGGCGCGTGCGGCGGCGGGTACGGCGGCGCAAAAAGCGCGCGATGCGGCCGAAGCCGCGCGCACGGCAGCGGAGGCGGTGCGCGCGGCGGCGAACGCATCAGGCGCGGCGGCGGCGGAGACGTTTGCGACGGTGCGCGCGGCAGCGGCGGCAGCGGAAGTGGCGGCGAGAGAGGTGGAAGAGGCGGCGGGGAATGCGTTCGAGGCGATGCGCGCGGCGGAGACTGTCGCGGACGGGGTGGAGGATTTCGAGGCTGAGTTTCTGGACGAACAGGCGAGAACGCTCGATCGGTTGATAAGTTTAGTTGCCCTCATCGTTACGACGATCTCGCTTTTCTTCGCAGGACTGGGAACTATTGGTGTTTATAGCTTTCGAGGGCTTCGTGCCGATGCAGAAAAGGAGGTTAACGAGATCAAAAGTATCAAGAGAAAATCCGAGGACGAAGCCAATGAACTCAAGGAGGCATACGAGAAGGAAGCCAAGAGACTCAGGGAAGAAGCCAAGAGACTCAACGAGGAAGCCGAGAAAAATATTGAGAGTAGCAGAAAAGCAACTGAAGCGGCTGCGAATAGGGCCGAGGAAACTGCGAATGAAGCCAAGGAAAGCGTTAAAGAAGTCAAGGGGTTGATGAAGACGGCAATGCAAAGTCTGACCAGCCAGCAGCTCGACGTTCCAGATGAAGTCGGCGAGATCGTGAACGAGGCAAAGAAGATCGAGCAGAATTTCGTCGCATCCGTGGTGGATCGGACAATCGCCGCAGCGTTGTTGGCGCAGAGCCGGAACGACAACGAAGGAGCCATAGGGAAATGGCGCTCGGTCGCATCTGTCGCAGAAGGAACCGACGACGATCTTGCAGCCAGATCCTGGTTTTCTATGGGCTATCTCCATCAGAAGAGTCGGCAGAAGGACGAATTGAAGAGGGCCGAGTCCGCGTACGACGAAGCGATTCGTTTGAAATCGGACTTGGTGGAGGCGTGGTACAGTCGAGGCGGCGTGAAAGCGGAAGTTGGCCAGCATGAGGATGCTATCGTCGACTACGACAAGGTGATCGATCTGGATTCGGCCCTGGTGGCCGCCTGGCACGGTCGTGGGGATGCGAAGTCGGCGCTCGGCCGGTACGAGGAGGCCGTCGCCGATTACGACGAAGCGATCCGATTGAATTCGACCTTGGTGGCCGCTTGGCACGGTCGTGGGGATGCGAAGTCGGCGCTCGACCGGTACGAGGAGGCCGTCGCCGATTACGACGAAGCGATCCGATTGAATTCGACCTTGGTGGCCGCCTGGCACGGTCGTGGGGATGCGAAGTCGGCGCTCGGCCGGCACGAGGAGGCTGTCGCCGACTACGACGAAACGGTCCGGCTGGAACCGGAGCTGGCGGCTGCTTGGCGCGGTCGTGGGGATGCGAAGTCGGCGCTCGGCCGGCACGAGGAGGCTGTCGCCGACTACGACGAAACGGTCCGGCTGGAACCGGAGCTGGCGGCTGCTTGGCGCGGTCGTGGGGATGCGAAGTCGGCGCTCGGCCGGCACGAGGAGGCTGTCGCCGACTACGACGAAACGGTCCGGCTGGAACCGGAGCTGGCGGCTGCTTGGCGCGGTCGTGGGGATGCGAAGTCGGCGCTCGGCCGGCACGAGGAGGCTGTCGCCGACTACGACGAAGCGGTCCGGCTGGAACCGGAGCTGGCGGCTGCTTGGCACGGTCTTGGGAATGCGAAGTCGGCGCTCCGCGAGTTCAAGGAGGCCGTCGCCGACTACGACGAAACGATCCGATTGCATCCGGACTTGGTGGCCGCTTGGCACGGTCGCGGCGACGCGAAGTCAGCGCTCGGCCGGCGCGAGGCTGCTATCACAGACTACAACGAAGCGATTCGGTTGAGGCCGGATCTGATGGTTGCTTGGCGCGGCCGGGGCGATGTAAAGTTCGAACTGGACCGATATGAAGACGCCATCACCGACTACGATGAGACTATCCGGCTGCAGCCGGATCTGGTGGACGTCCGGCGGCGACGCGGCGACGCAAAGTTGGCGCTGGGCCAGTACGAGAAGGCCATCACGGACTACGTCGATGTGCTTCGCCGGCGGCCGGATGAAGTGGAGGTCTGCTACAATCGGGGCGTCGCGAAGTCTGGACTTGCTCGGTACGAGGACGCGATTGCTGACTATGACGAGGTGCTCCGCCTGAAGCCTGATCACGTCGATGCGCGCCATCGCCGTGGCCTCGCGAAGTTTAGCCTTGGCCGGTACGAGGACGCGATTGCCGACTATGACGAAGTGCTCCGCCTGAAGCCGGAGCATATCGATGCCTGCTACGGTCTGGGTGACGCACAGGACAGACTCGGCCGCTCGGAAGAAGGGCGCGCCATTCTGGAAACTGCACTGAACTTGGCAAAACAGGTCGGTGACGTTGACCGCCACGCCATGATCAAACGCCGAATCCGGGAGATCGATGAAAGGGCATAAAAGTTCCACAGGCGCCATGAGTTGGCGTGGCCAACGGGGAGAGCGTTGTCATGATTGACGAAGAGGGACGGCTGGCGCCGGGTGCGCGGCTGGCGGAGTTCGAGATCGTCCGGGTGCTGGGTGCCGGGGGTTTCGGCGTGACGTATCTGGCGTGGGACAGGAGCCTCGACTGCGAGGCGGCGGGTCAAGGAGTACTTCCCGCGCGAGTGCGCGGCGCGGCGGGGGGACGGAACGGTGGGGCCGCAGTGCGCCAGGTGTTCGAAACCGCGGGGAGCGTGTATCTGGTCATGGAGCGCGTGGAAGGGCGGAATCTGGAAACGGAGTTGAAGGCCGCCGGGGGCGTGTGGCCGGAGGCGCGGGTGCGCGGGCTGCTGGCGGCGCTGACGACGGGTTTGGAGACGGTGCACGCGGCGAAGATGTGGCACCGGGACATCAAGCCGTCGAACGTGATGGTGCGGCCGGACAAGACGCCGGTGCTGATCGACTTCGGGGCGGCGCGGATCGCGGTCGGGGAACGCTCGCGGTCGGTGGCGGCGATGCCGGCGGCGGTGACGTCTCGGTGCTTGCGGGAGAACTGCTCATGAAACGGAAGAGTCGCGAGGTCAGCGTCTTCAGCATGTCGGCGCTGGATCTGTTCGCGTCGGCGCTGGGAGCGTTCATTCTGATCGCGATCGTGATCCTGCCGCATTTCCCCAATACGGGGATGGCCGATCAGGCCGATCTGGACTCGGCGCTCGCCGAGTTGGGAAAGGAAGCGGAGACCAACGCCAGGTTGAGGAAAATCCTGGACGACATCGAGCGCGTCGTCGGGGATCTGCGACGCGATCTGGCGGAGGCAGAGCGGGACGCGGCGCGTGCGCGGCGCGATGCCGAAGATGCGCGGCGCGATGCCGAAGATGCAAAGGCTGCCTTGGCCGAGGCGGAGTTTCCGCATCTGGATCTCGTCGTCGCGTTGGATGTCACGGGCAGCATGCGGGCACAGATAGACGGACTCAAGCGGGAAGTGAACGCTCTGACCGAGGTTCTGACGGAGCTCATGCCCAGCGTCGCGGTGGGCGTCGTGGCGTTTGGCGACCGGAATTGGCAACGGTCCCTGACTGTCTTCGAGTTGACGGACCTCAGCGGAGCGACTGCGAACCGCGGGCGTCTGGCTCAGTTCGTCGAAACGTTGGAGCCCAATATGGGTTTGGGAAGCGGCAGCAATCCCGACGATCCGGAAGCCTTTCTGACGGCGTTGCGGGAAGCGGCGCGCGCGCGATGGCGTGCGCAGGCGGAAACGAAGCAGATTGTCGTGATTACGGATAACCCCGCGTACCCGGAAGAGGTTGAGACGGCGGTGGCCGAGGCGGCGTCCTTCGCCACGGGCGGACAAGGTCGGGTCGTGTCCACCGTGTTCGTGAACACGGGCAGTGGCAATGAGGAGTTCACGGCCGCGTTCCTGGAGCGCATCGCGAACCAGGGCGGCGGGCAGGCGGTGCAGTCGGGCGGCTCCATGACCGCGAACCTGCTGCGGTCGCTGCTGTGAGGATGTCCAGGATCAGGACGTACCTGGTCGGGCGTGACGAGCGATGCGACTACCCCATCGCCGACGGCAGCGTGTCGCGACGGCACGCCGAGGTGGTGTTGGCGCCCGATGGACGCTTCTACGTCACCGATTGCGGCAGCACCGGCGGGACGTTCGTTCTGAACGGCCGGGAGTGGACCCGCGTCCGCCAGGCGTACGTCGAGCCGACGGATCGGGTCCGGTTCGGCGGCTACGAGATGGCGGCGGCGCGACTGGCGGTGCTCCGTGGCGGTAGTGGTGGCGGTGGCGGCGCTTCGGACCGCGCCGGGCCGAAGCCGGCGGGCCTCGCGCCGGATGCGCCGAAGAAACGAGTTCCCGGGACGGGAGAAGTCGTCGACAAGGAGCCATGACGAGATGGCAGTGCGCCGTGAACGGTGTGAGGGCTTCCGGAGCATCCGCCCGCGGGGCGCCCGGCCGGGACGGCGGATGAACGCACCGGTGGCTGGGTGATGTGAAACCGCTCGAAGGGAGACAACGATGACGCCGGATCGTGTTCGGACCGCTGGCCATCCTGAAACGGAACGGGACGTCGTCGGGGCGACGCGATAAGACGGCGGCGAATCACGGCAGGGGGGACGCAGGGTGGCCAGGGGCGCGGACCGGCGCGGTGCGGCGGACATCGGCGGCGCCGTGGCGCGTTTTCTTCGTCGCCGGACCGGGCCCGGCGTCGGCGGGTCGCCGGTGGGCGGCGACGGCGCGCTGCCGGCGGGTGCGCTGTGCGGGGAGTTCGAGGTCGTCAGGGTGCTGGGCGTCGGCGGGTTCGGCGTCACGTATCTGGCGCGGGACACGAAGCTCCGGCGGCCGGTGGCGGTCAAGGAGTATTTTCCGGGCGCGTGGGCGGCGCGGCGCGAGGCCGGCGCCGTCGGCCCGCGGTCGAGCGGTCACGCGGCGGACTACCGGTGGGGGCTGGCGCGGTTCCTGGAGGAGGCGCGGATGCTGGCGCGTTTCGATCACCGCCACATCGTACGGGTCCATCAGGTGTTCGAGGCGCGGGGGACGGCGTATCTGGTGACGGATTACGTCGAAGGGCGGAGCATGGCGGCCGAGATGGAGGCGGAAGTGGCGTTGCCGGAGGCGCGGGTCCGGGCGCTGCTCGGTGCGGTGGCGGACGGACTGGCGGAGGTGCACGGGGCGGGGCTGCTGCACCGGGACGTCAAGCCGTCGAACGTGATGCTGCGGGCGGACGGAATGCCGGTGCTGATCGACTTCGGTGCGGCGCGGCAGGCATTCGGGCGGCACTCGGGCTCGGTGGCGGCGGTGCTGACGCCGGGGTATGCGCCGATTGAGCAGTACGTGACCGAGGGCGGGGCGGCGGACCGGCAGGGACCGTGGACGGACGTGTATGCGCTGGGGGCGGTAGCGTATGCGGCTCTGAGCGGTCGGGCGCCGGCGGAAGCGCCGGCGCGGCTGCGGACGGATCCGGTGGCGCCGGTGGCGCGGGTGGCGCGTTCCAGGGTGAGCGCGGCGTTCGCGGGAGCGGTGATGGCGGCGCTGGCGGTGGACGCGGCGGACCGGCCGCAGAGCGTGGGGGCGTGGCGGGCGCAGTGGGACGGCACGGCGAGGCCGCCGGATGCGTCGCCGGTCGCGCCGACCCCGGATCGACTGGAAGTGGACGCGCAGGGGCGCGGTGACGGCGCCCGGCCTCCGGTCGGGACGGAGCTGACGTTCTGGGTCGGCCGGGACCCGCGCTGCGCGTATCGGTTGAGCGACCCGACGGTGTCGCGCCGGCACGCGGAGGTGACGCTGTTGCCGGACGGGCGGGTGTCCCTCACCGACCGCGGCAGCACCGGCGGCACGTTCGTCCTGGTGGGACGGACATGGACACGGATCCGGCAGGCGCGTGTCGAGCCGACGGACCGGATTCGGTTCGCGGATTACGAGATGTCCGCGGCGCGGTTCGACGTGCTGCGTGCGCCGGGCGGCGGACCCGGCGGCCCGCTGGATGCCCGGGGCGGCGCGTGCGCCGGGCGGGCATCGGCGCCGGACGCGCCGGACGCCGCCAGGAGGCTGGTGCGCGACCCGGAGACGGGTGAGATCGTCGAGGAACGGACGGATGACGTGACGGACCGGCGGGAGTAGACCTCGTGCAGCGACGGAATCGCGAGTCCGCCATCTCGGCATGTCGACGCTGGAACGGTTCGCGTCGGCGCGGGTCCGGGCCGGGAAGACCACCCGGCGGTCTGGGTGCGCTGTGGGCATCCGTGGCTGTCGGTCCTTCGGTAATGAGTCGGAGTGAGACGCGATGACGACGTGGGAGACGGACTCGGGGGACGTTCTGGCGGCGGGGGCGTCGGTGGGCGGTTTCACGGTGCGGTCGGTGCTGGGAGCGGGCGGCTTCGGGGTGACGTATCTGGCGTGGGACGAGCGTCTGGCGAAACTGGTTGCGGTCAAGGAGTATTTCCCGCGCGAGTGGGCGGCGCGTCGTGGGGACGGGACGCTGGCTCCGCGGACGGGCGTTGCGGTTCGGGACTACCGGTGGGGTCTGTCTCGGTTTCTCGACGAGGCGCGGGCGCTGGCGAAGTTCGACGATCGTCGCATCGTGCGAGTGCATCAGTTCTTCGAGTCGCGGGGGACGGCGTATCTGGTGCTGGAGCATGTGGAGGGGCGGAGTCTGGCGGAGGAGCTGGAAGCGGCGGGTGCGATGCCGGAGGCGCGGGTTCGGTTGCTGCTGGACGGGTTGGCTGTCGGGCTGGAGTTGGTGCACGGGGCGGATCTTCTGCACCGGGACGTGAAGCCGTCGAACGTGATGTTGCGTGGGGACGGGACGCCGGTGCTGATCGACTTCGGGTCGGCGCGGTATGCGTTGGGGGCGCAGTCGCGGTCGGTGACGTCTCTGGTGACGCCTGGGTATGCGCCGATTGAGCAGTATCGGACGGATGGCGAACAGGGACCGTGGACGGACGTGTATGGCTTGGGGGCGCTGGCGTATGCGTCGGTGTGCGGGAAGCCGCCTGCGGATGCGCCGAGCCGTGTGGGTAAGGTGGACCCGCTGGTTCCGGTGGGTTCGGTGTCGGGGGTGAGCGACGGGTTTGCGCGTGCGGTGTCGTCGGCGCTTGCGTTGTTCCCGGAGGATCGGCCGCAGAGCGTGTCGGCGTGGCGGGAGCTGTTGGCCGCAGGCGGGGCGGTGGAGTCGGCGGGCGCTGTGGTGTCCGCGCCGGCTGACGGGGGGCGTTCGGCCGATGACGAGTCGGCGGAGGACGGGGCGCCGCCGCCGTCGCCTGTGAAGTGGCGCCACCGGGCGGCGTATGGGCTGGCCGCGGTGGTGGTGGTCGCGGTGGTCGTGGCGAGCTGGCTGCCGTGGAGCGATCTCGCCATGCCGGCGGGCGAGGTGCCGGCCGGCTACGTCGCGCCGCGGGAGCCGCCGCCGCCTGTACAGTCGCCGGTGGTCGGCTCTGTTCTTGATCTCGGCGTCCGCGATGATTCGGTCATGCAGCCATCCGGTTCTGCGACGTTCCAGGACTGCCCGACCTGCCCGGAGCTGGTGGTGATCCCGGCGGGGACGTTCCGGATGGGGTCGCCGGCGTCGGAGCGCGATCGATCTGACGGTGAAGGACCGCAACACCGGGTGACGCTGTCGGCGCCGTTCGCGCTGGGGGTTTCGGAGGTGACGTTCGCGGAGTGGGATGCGTGCGTGCGCGGCGGGGGATGTAACGGGTATCACCCTGACGATGGGGGTTGGGGCCGGGGGACCCGGCCGGTGATCAACGTGAGTTGGGAGGATGCGCAGGCGTACGTGCGCTGGTTGAGCCGGGCGACGGGGGCGACGTATCGGTTGTCGAGCGAGTCGGAGTGGGAGTATGCGGCGCGGGCGGGCACGAGGACGGCGCGGTATTGGGGGGAGGCTGCGTTTGGGCAGTGCCGGTACGCGAACGGATGGGATGACTCTGCGCCCTGTCCGGACGGCCATCGGAATACGGCGCCGGTGCGGTCGTATGCGCCGAACGAGTTCGGGTTGTATGACGTGCTGGGGAACGTGTGGGAGTGGACGGAGGATTGCTGGCACGACAATTACGTGGGAGCGCCGAGCGACGGGACGGCCTGGACGCGCGGCGGAGAGTGTGGTCGTCGTGTGTTGCGCGGCGGTTCGTGGAACAGCAATCCGGGGGACCTCCGCTCGGCCAACCACAACTGGTTCGGTGCCGGGGCCCGGCGCGTCATCATCGGTTTTCGTGTTGCGAGGACGCTTGATTAGATCTTGCATCCTTGCTTCCTTACCTCTTGGGGGGCGGGGGGCGCCGCCGTGGGCGGGATGGAGGGGCGAACGGTGGACGCGGCGAAGCGAACGGGACCGGCGCTGGAGGCGATGTACCGGTTCGTGCTGTGGCTGGTTCCGGTGTTGGAGCAGTTTCCGCGCCGGCAACAGTTCCTGCTCGGTGACGCGCGTACGGGGAACGGTTGGGAACGGTATGGACACTGGCGCCGCGTGTGCTGCTGCTGCTGCTGATGATGGACGTCGGGCCGCGGCGTCGGCTGCACGAACCGGACCGCTATCGCGGCGGCCGACCGCGCGTGTGGTCGGTCTGTTGCTGGCCCTTGGGTCGGTCTCGGCCGCAGCCGCATGCTCCGCCCGGCTTCCGGCGCCGGATGGAGTCGGGCCGCCTCCCGGTACGGTCTTCCGCGACTGTGCGACCTGCCCGGAGATGGTGGTCGTACCGGCCGGGACGTTCCGGATGGGCTCGGATCCGCTCGACCCCGGGCGAGTCGGCGCCGGCCGGCCTCCGTGGGAGGTCGCGCCCAACCCCGCCGAGCAGCCGGCGCACCTGGTGCAGGTGGCGGCGTTCGCGATCGGCCGGTACGAAACGACGCGGGCGGAGTACGCGGCGTTCGTCGCGGCGACGGGTCACGTCACGACCGGGGGATGCGAGATGGTGACGGACGAGCTGGACGTGCGGCACAACGTCATCGGGTTCCGCGTGGCGAGGTCGCTGGAGTAGGGGAGGTGACGCGATGACGACGTGGGAGACGGACTCGGGGGACGTTCTGGCGGCGGGGGCGTCGGTGGGCGGTTTCACGGTGCGGTCGGTGCTGGGAGCGGGCGGCTTCGGGGTGACGTATCTGGCGTGGGACGAGCGTCTGGCGAAACTGGTTGCGGTCAAGGAGTATTTCCCGCGCGAGTGGGCGGCGCGTCGTGGGGACGGGACGCTGGCTCCGCGGACGGGCGTTGCGGTTCGGGACTACCGGTGGGGTCTGTCTCGGTTTCTCGACGAGGCGCGGGCGCTGGCGAAGTTCGACGATCGTCGCATCGTGCGAGTGCATCAGTTCTTCGAGTCGCGGGGGACGGCGTATCTGGTGCTGGAGCATGTGGAGGGGCGGAGTCTGGCGGAGGAGCTGGAAGCGGCGGGTGCGATGCCGGAGGCGCGGGTTCGGTTGCTGCTGGACGGGTTGGCTGTCGGGCTGGAGTTGGTGCACGGGGCGGATCTTCTGCACCGGGACGTGAAGCCGTCGAACGTGATGTTGCGTGGGGACGGGACGCCGGTGCTGATCGACTTCGGGTCGGCGCGGTATGCGTTGGGGGCGCAGTCGCGGTCGGTGACGTCTCTGGTGACGCCTGGGTATGCGCCGATTGAGCAGTATCGGACGGATGGCGAACAGGGACCGTGGACGGACGTGTATGGCTTGGGGGCGCTGGCGTATGCGTCGGTGTGCGGGAAGCCGCCTGCGGATGCGCCGAGCCGTGTGGGTAAGGTGGACCCGCTGGTTCCGGTGGGTTCGGTGTCGGGGGTGAGCGACGGGTTTGCGCGTGCGGTGTCGTCGGCGCTTGCGTTGTTCCCGGAGGATCGGCCGCAGAGCGTGTCGGCGTGGCGGGAGCTGTTGGCCGCAGGCGGGGCGGTGGAGTCGGCGGGCGCTGTGGTGTCCGCGCCGGCTGACGGGGGGCGTTCGGCCGATGACGAGTCGGCGGAGGACGGAGTGGTGCCGCCGCCTGTACAGTCGCCGGTGGTCGGCTCTGTTCTTGATCTCGGCGTCCGCGATGATTCGGTCATGCAGCCGCCGTCCGGGACGTCCGGGACACCTGACCATTCCCGGGGAAGCTTGGCTTGGGGGCTGAGTCTCATTGCGGGAGGGGCGCTGGTGGCGGGGGTGCTGGTGACCATCGACCGCATGGACTCCGGCCAAGGACTGGTTGACTACCCTCCCCGGCCCAACCCGGTGGTGAATGGGGATAGCAGGAATGGGTCTGAGTCCGGAGAGGGTCCGGATGGCACACCGACAGATAACCCACCACCAGATGATGGCACTCAGACCGGTGGACTGACGCTGGCGGCAATCGCACGACTGGCGGAGACGGCGGAAAACGCGCTCAATCTGGACCGGGAGACGAAACGGCGCGTCCAGGTACGCCTTTCGGCATCGGGATTCGACCCCGGTGGGGCGGACGGCATCTTCGGCGCCCGCACGCGCGCTGCGATCAGGGCGTGGGAGGGTGCAAATGAACGGATGGAAACTGGCTATCTGAGTCAGGGCGACCTCGATCTCCTGCTGGAAGAGCTGGAACAAGTGAGGGTAACGGGCGACGTGGTTAACCCGCCGCCACCGCCACCCGGTCGGCCGGCGCATCAACCGGCCGACGAACTGCGCGTAACGGGCGACGTGGTTAACCCGCCGCCACCGCCGACACTACCATATTCCCCGGAGCTGGGTCGTCGCTGGTCGGCGACCAGTGTGGAGGACAACGGTTGGACAGACCTGCACTATGCGGCAGTCCTGAATCTTGACGACATCGCGCGGCGCCTGCTGGCCGAGGGGGCTGCTGTCGACGCTCGACTTCCATCATCTCCCGGTGAGCTGATCGGCGCCATGCTGGCGGAGCGTCTTGCGGTGTCAGTACGGTACCCTGTGCTGTTTCCGGAAGGCCAGACACCGCTACATATCGCGAGTGCAGGCAACGCGGTCGACGTCATCGAGGTCCTTCTGGACGGCAACGCAGGCATCGGAGCCAGGACTCAATACGGCAAGCAGCCACTGCATCACGCAGCAGGTTCCGAAGCTTTTCAGGCGTTGGAGCTTCTATTGGATCGAGGTGCGAATATTCATGCCCGGAGTGAATATGGAGGGCGGCGGGACAGATGGACTCCGCTCCATGAGGCTGTCAGCATCGCGTGGTCCAGAGGTGTGGTGCTCCTGCTGGACCGTGGGGCCGATGTCAACGTGGGGCGAGGAGATATAACGCCGCTGCACGTGACTACGATAACCGGGAGCACTCGCGCCATTATCCGCGCCACTGAAGTAGCGGAGATCCTGTTGGACCGGGGGGCTGACGTCGATGCCAGGGATCGGTTTGGGGATACGCCGCTGCATGCTGCAGCGGAAGAGGGCAATCGTCGACTCGTAGAGGTGCTGCTGGCGTACGGTGCGGATTCTGACGCACGGAATGGGGATGGCCGGACGCCGGAGGAGCTCACCGGCAACGTACGAATACGTGCGCTGCTGGGTGCGGATCCATCGCCGGGCGAATGCTCGCGGCAACTGGGCCGGCTGTCGGGGTGGAGGTATACCCGGAACGATACCCTCGACGGAAGTTGCGTGACGGAGCATTATCCAGAAGGAGAGTACGCCGTGTACTACGGCTTCACGCTGGATCGAGCGGCGACGGTCACCATGGACATGGCGTCCGCGGAGGTGGATTCCTGGCTGGCTCTCAGAAGCGGACCGCCTCCCGGTAGCGCCGTCGCGCTGGAGGAGGACGACGACGGCGGCCCCGAGCCGTTGGACGCCCGTATTGCGCGCTTTCTGGACGCTGGCAGCTACACCATCGAGGCGACGACACTCTCTGCGGGCGAGACCGGCGATTTCACGCTGACGGTGACGGTCGACGGCGACGTCGGAAGCGCCGACGATCAATGCTCGCGGCAACTGGGCCGGCTGTCGGGGTGGAGGTATACCCGGAACGATACCCTCGACGGAAGTTGCGTGACGGAGCATTATCCAGAAGGAGAGTACGCCGTGTACTACGGCTTCACGCTGGATCGAGCGGCGACGGTCACCATGGACATGGCGTCCGCGGAGGTGGATTCCTGGCTGGCTCTCAGAAGCGGACCGCCTCCCGGTAGCGCCGTCGCGCTGGAGGAGGACGACGACGGCGGCCCCGAGCCGTTGGACGCCCGTATTGCGCGCTTTCTGGACGCTGGCAGCTACACCATCGAGGCGACGACACTCTCTGCGGGCGAGACCGGCGATTTCACGCTGACGGTGACGGTCGACGGCGACGTCGGAAGCGCCGACGATCAATGCTCGCGGCAACTGGGCCGGCTGTCGGGGTGGAGGTATACCCGGAACGATACCCTCGACGGAAGTTGCGTGACGGAGCATTATCCAGAAGGAGAGTACGCCGTGTACTACGGCTTCACGCTGGATCGAGCGGCGACGGTCACCATGGACATGGCGTCCGCGGAGGTGGATTCCTGGCTGGCTCTCAGAAGCGGACCGCCTCCCGGTAGCGCCGTCGCGCTGGAGGAGGACGACGACGGCGGCCCCGAGCCGTTGGACGCCCGTATTGCGCGCTTTCTGGACGCTGGCAGCTACACCATCGAGGCGACGACACTCTCTGCGGGCGAGACCGGCGATTTCACGCTGACGGTGACGGTCGACGGCGACGTCGGAAGCGCCGACGATCATGGAGACCTCGAAGCGACGGCAACGCGAGTCGCTCTTGGGCGGATGGTGCCAGGGAGCATCGATGAAGGAGGTGACGTGGACTACTTCGCCGTCGAGGTGGCGTCGGCCGGCACGTTGACCGTCAGAACGATGGGCGGTATGGACACCGTCGGCGGGTTGTACTACGACGGCGCATCGCTAGATTTCGACGACGACGACGGTGATGGGTCGAACTTCGAGATTCGGCAGAGGGTGTCGCCGGGAACGTACTACGTGCGCGCAAGTGGGTTCTTGTCTGCGACGGGCAGCTATCGGTTCCAGGCCATACTCGGCTACTAGCATCGGGACGGATTCCCCTAGCTAGCTAGCTAGCTAGCTAGCTAGGGGAAGGACTGGCGAGGAGCCATGAAGCGAAAGAACCGTGAGATCAACATCTTCAGCATGTCCGCGCTGGACCTGTTCGTGTCCGCGTTAGGTGCGTTCATCCTGCTCGCGGTCGTGATCTTTCCGCATTTCCCGAACACGGGAATGGCGGCGCAGGCCGATCTGGACGACGCGCTCGAGGACCTTCGCCAAGCGGTGGAGGACAACGAGGAGTTGCAGGGGATTCACGACGAGCTCGACAGTGCGATCGGGGAGCTCCGGGGGGAGTTGTCGAGGTGTCAGCGCGATCTCCAGGATGAGCGGGACCGGAACCACGCGTTGGAGCGGGAGCTGGAGGATCAGGGTGTGCTTCGCGACGATCTGGAAGCCTGCAGGGTAGAGACCACGTCGCAGCAGGATCAGATCGCGACACAGCAGGATCAGATCGCGACACAGCAGGATCAGATCGGGCAACAGCAGGAACAAATTACACAGCAGCAGGAGCAGATCGGGCAACAGCAGGATCAGATCGGGCAACAGCAGGAGCAGATTGGGCAACAGGAAGATCGCATCGCCGACCTGGAGCGCCGGAAGTTCATCCTCGTCACCATTTCGTGGGATGGGGTTCGGGGCGACGATGTGGATCTACATGTCGTCGATCCGAACGGCAACGAGTACTACTTCGGAGCTAGGACGTATCCGAGCAGCGACGCGAGATTCGAAGAGGACTCTCTGAACGGTCCCGGAAACGAGGTGTGGCTGCAGCCGCAGGCGATTCCGGGAGAATATCGTATCTATTACAATCCGTACAGCCTCAACAGTTCCGAGGTCGACGTCAGAGGCCGGGTCGTGCATCCCGTCCAGCGACACGAGTTTCGAGAGCGGCGATTGACCCCGGGCGGGCAAAGACAACTTGTCGCGACGGTCGTCGTCGACGACCGGGGCAACATCACGGTGAACGAGTGATGAAGAGGGGAATACCGCTTGCTGCCGCACACCATGGCCGAGTTCACTGGTCCGCTGAAAAGAACAGGAGAGATTCGATGTCTACGATGAGCGCCGTCAGGAAAACATCGCTGCGCATGACGCTGCCGGTCCTCGTCTCGATGGCGCTGCTTCTCGGGGTGAAGGCCTGGTCCCAGCCGCCCGGACCGTTCGCCTGGGAGCAGGCCGCACGCGAAGTGCAGGACTTGGGGTCGCGGCGTATGGAGCTGAGCAACCGGCCTGGCTGCTACGCGTTCGTTCCCGGCTTCGGGGACCTGGATCAGGGGCCGTTTGGTTTTCGGGCGTCACTCGTTGAGACCCTGACATGGACGGGCGAGTGTGTGGACGGTCTTGCCGAAGGAATGGGAACTCTCACCTTCCTGCTGGATCGCAGCTCAGACGCGGGCGCAGAAGATTCTCCTCCTGCGCCGTCGCTTACGAGTTGTTGACACACAGGCGGCCGGATTCCGCGTCGAACCGAGCGCGGCTGGATCGTATGCCGGACCTGCGCAGCGAAGGGGTAAGTGCAGATACTGCTGCGGCGGTGATGACGGCGTTCGCGGTCCAGAAGCGCGATCGACCGCGGAGCGTCGAAGCTTGGCGGGCGACGTTCGATGAGCCCGGAGGAGTCGATGGCGGCGGAACGGGCGAGACGGCTTGGGCTGCTGCGAAGGCCATGCGCGACGAGAGGGACGTCGACGTGAGGAACCTCTTGTTTCGTGGAACGCTTGAGACGGGGGATCGGGTGAAACGCTTCGTGATCGAGGGCCGGCTGGGGGCCGGCGCGCTCGGCATGACGTACTTGGCGTTGGACACGCTGTCGCTTCGTCTCGTGGCGTTGAAGCAATATTCTCCGCGTGTTCGGGAGACTTGCCGGTCGGAGTTTCGCGCCGGGGAAGGAATCGACGCCGGAGACGACACCCTGCTGCCGCGGGTGGACGCAGAAGCGGTCGACGACAACGGGGGCTTCAGACGGTTTCAGGATGCAGCGTGGGCATTGAATCAACTGAGGCATCCGCACTTGTTGAGTGTGCAGGAGGGGATGTTGGTTTCCGGGGCGTTGTGCCTCGTGACCGAATACGTGCGCGGCCGTACTCTGGCGGCGGCGCTGGCGCAGTCCGGGCCGTGGTCGGAAGCGCGGGTGACGGCCTTGCTGGCGCCGCTGCTGGACGGCTTGACGGCAATGCACGCGCGCGGGTGGTTGCACCGTGACATCAAGCCGGGCAACGTAATGATGCGCGAGACGGAAGAGCCGGTATTGATTGATTTTGACGCGGCGCGGCAGGCGGACGGCCGGGGACTGCTGGTCGTGCAGACGTTGGTGACGCCGGGGTACTCGCCTGTCGAGCAGTATGGTGAAGAAGGTGAACAGGGGCCGTGGACGGACATCTATGCGCTGGGGGCAGTGGCGTACGAGGCATTGACCGGGCGGGCGCCGGACGACGCCGTGGCGCGGGTGCAGGACGACCGGCTGCCGGACGTGGCCGAGGCGGCGGAACGATCAGTGAGTCCGAAGTTGGCGGCGGCGGTGATGAGGGCTCTGGCGGTGGAGCCGCGTGATCGGCCGCAGACCACGGGGGAATGGCGAGCGATGCTCGAAGGCTCCGGACGACGCACCGGCTGGCGCGCATGGCGGCGACCGTTCGTGAAGGGGCGCTGATAACGATGGTTCCCGACCGCGGGGATGTCTTCGGCGGCGGGTTGTTGCTTCGGCGGCGGTTGGGCTCCGGCCGCGTCACCACGCGCAGCTTGAAGTCGTTGGAGGACTCATGGCCATGACGTTGCGCTCCTGCGCCGCCGGCGTCTTGAGCTTGCTGCTTCTCGTCCGTCCCGCGGACGCGCCGGCGGCGCGCCGAGTAGCCGAGCCGCAGGGGCGTCTCACACCCTCCTCGCTCGCGCGGCTCGCGGCCGATATGGCCCGCGACGTGCACGCCCGGATCAACACCGAGCGGACGCGCCGCGGCTTGGCGCCGCTGCGCTGGGACGACGCCACGGCGGCGGTCGCCGCCGCCCACAGCGGCGACATGGCCGCCCGGGACTACTTCGCGCACGTCGACCCGTTCGGCCGGACGGCGAGTGACCGGACGTCCGGTCTAGTCGCCGGCTGCCGCGGGTGGGGAACGGCCGAGAACATCTGGATGGCCCGCGACTCGACGCGGCGCCACCGCGGCGCTGCGGAACGCGCGGTGGCGGGCTGGATGGCGAGTACGGGGCATCGGAACAACATCCTGCGCGCCCGGTACGACACGACCGGCGTCGGGGTGGCCGTGGCCGGCGACCGCGTCTACGTGACGCAGAACTTCTGGTGGTGCGGCGGACCGTGAGGTGATGACGCGCCAACCCAGGTATCGAGGAGGTAACGAACATGCGACCTTTTCCGGGGACGATCGTGACGGCACTCGTACTGGTCATTGGCGCCGCCGCCGCCGCCCAGACTGAACGCGATGCGCTCATGGCGCTGTACCACGCGACCAACGGTGCAGGATGGGACGACAGCGCCAATTGGGGCAGCGATCGGCCGCTCCGCGAATGGGACGGCGTGTCCACGAACGACGCCGGTCAGGTGATCGCCGTGCGCTTGAACGGCAACGGCCTTACGGGCCGAATCCCGCCCGAGATCGCGTCCCTGACCCGGCTCGAGCTGCTGTCTCTTGCCCGTAACGACCTGTGTACGCTTCCGCCGGAGCTCGGCGAACTCGCCAATCTCAAGGCGCTCCGGCTATCCGGGGCGCTGGGTCACCATGACGCCTGCGGCGCCAGCGCGGGATTCGTTGTCCCGCCGGAGTTGGGGAACCTGACCCGACTGGAAGTGCTGCACCTGTCCCGCAACGCGCTGGCCGGTCCAATCCCGCGCGAACTTGGGAATCTCGTCAATCTGCGGGAGCTCCGCCTCGATGAGAATGACTTGACCGGTCCGATTCCCGGTGAGCTGGGGAATCTCGTCAATCTGCGGGAGCTCCGTCTCGATGAGAATCGGTTGACCGGACCGATTCCGGACGGGCTTGGGAGGCTCATGCACCTGGCGACGCTGATTCTCGATGGCAACAGGCTTGTGTTACCGGTTCCAACCGGTCTGGTCGAGTTGCCCAACCTCACTCGCCTTGACCTCGGGTACCTGTCTTCCCCCGGCATGGAGACCGACATCTCGGATTGCGTGCAGGATCTGGGCCCGTTGACCGGGACCCGGCAGCGTTTCGGCGCCTGGGACGGCAGTTGCGTTTCGGTGAACTACGACGCCGGCGAGTACGCCCGGTACTACAACTTCACCCTCGACCGCGCTGCGTACTTGACGGTCGACCTGACGTCGTCGAGCGTCGACACGTGGCTGGCTCTGTGGACCGGAGCGGGAACCGGTACCGATCTGTTGCAGGAGAACGACGATGGTGGTGTGGGTACAAACGCCCACATCGCTCTCGAACTGGGTGCCGGCACCTATGCGGTGGAGGCGACGACCCTCCAGGGCGGCGTGCGCGGACCGTTCACGCTGGCGATTACAGTAGGCCCGTCGTCGAGTGCGTCACTACCCGGGAGGTGAGGCAGGGTGTTTTTGGGGATGTCGGCGGCGCGCGTATGGAGGACCAGTCATGGACGCAATCAGTCGGCGTATGCGTGCCGATGTTGTCACTCCGGATGATGGACGCCGGGCCGCGGCGCCGGATGCGCGAACCGGACCGCTGTCGCGGCGGCCGACCGCGCGTGTGGTCGGTCTGGTGCTGGCCCTTGGGTCGGTCTCGGCCGCAGCCGCATGCTCCGCCCGGCTTCCGGCGCCGGATGGAGTCGGGCCGCCTCCCGGGACGGTCTTCCGCGACTGTACGACCTGCCCGGAGATGGTGGTCGTGCCGGCCGGGACGTTCCGGATGGGCTCGGAGGCGCTCGATCCCGGGCGCGCCGGCGCCGGGCGGCCGCCGTGGGAGGTCGCGCCCAACCCCGCCGAGCAGCCGGCGCACCTGGTGCAGGTGGCGGCGTTCGCGATCGGCCGGTACGAAACGACGCGGGCGGAGTATGCGGCGTTCATCGCGGCGACGGATCACGCCACGACCGGGGGATGCGAGATGGTGACGGACGAGCTGGAGGTGCGGGTGCGGGAGGACGCGTCGTGGCGCGCCCCGGGGTTCGAGCAGGCGGACCGGCACCCGGCGGTGTGCGTCAGTTGGCGTGACGCGCAGGCGTACGTGGCGTGGTTGAGCGCCGAGACGGGGGAGCGGTACCGGCTGCCGAGCGAGGCGGAGTGGGAGCGTGCGGCGCGGGCAGGGACGGAGACGCAGCGGTATTGGGGAGATGGCGAGGCAGATCAGTGCGCGTACGAGAACGGCCGGACCGGTGGCCCCGGTGGTCGGTGTGAGGACGGCATGACGTATACGGCGCCGGTGGGGTCGTATGCGGCGAACGGGTTCGGACTGTTCGACCTGCTGGGGAACGTTCGGGAGTGGGTGGAGGACTGCTGGCACGACGACTATGCCGGGGCGCCCGACGACGGCGGGGCGTGGACGACGGGCGGGGCCTGCGGTCGCCGTGTGGTGCGCGGCGGCTCCTGGCTCGACGTCCCGGCGATGCTTCGCGCTGCCGCCCGCGAGGGCGGCGACGCCGGCGTGCGGCACAACGTCATCGGGTTCCGCGTGGCGAGGTCGCTGGAGTAGGGGAGGTGACGCGATGACGACGTGGGAGACGGACTCGGGGGACGTTCTGGCGGCGGGGGCGTCGGTGGGCGGTTTCACGGTGCGGTCGGTGCTGGGAGCGGGCGGCTTCGGGGTGACGTATCTGGCGTGGGACGAGCGTCTGGCGAAACTGGTTGCGGTCAAGGAGTATTTCCCGCGCGAGTGGGCGGCGCGTCGTGGGGACGGGACGCTGGCTCCGCGGACGGGCGTTGCGGTTCGGGACTACCGGTGGGGTCTGTCTCGGTTTCTCGACGAGGCGCGGGCGCTGGCGAAGTTCGACGATCGTCGCATCGTGCGAGTGCATCAGTTCTTCGAGTCGCGGGGGACGGCGTATCTGGTGCTGGAGCATGTGGAGGGGCGGAGTCTGGCGGAGGAGCTGGAAGCGGCGGGTGCGATGCCGGAGGCGCGGGTTCGGTTGCTGCTGGACGGGTTGGCTGTCGGGCTGGAGTTGGTGCACGGGGCGGATCTTCTGCACCGGGACGTGAAGCCGTCGAACGTGATGTTGCGTGGGGACGGGACGCCGGTGCTGATCGACTTCGGGTCGGCGCGGTATGCGTTGGGGGCGCAGTCGCGGTCGGTGACGTCTCTGGTGACGCCTGGGTATGCGCCGATTGAGCAGTATCGGACGGATGGCGAACAGGGACCGTGGACGGACGTGTATGGCTTGGGGGCGCTGGCGTATGCGTCGGTGTGCGGGAAGCCGCCTGCGGATGCGCCGAGCCGTGTGGGTAAGGTGGACCCGCTGGTTCCGGTGGGTTCGGTGTCGGGGGTGAGCGACGGGTTTGCGCGTGCGGTGTCGTCGGCGCTTGCGTTGTTCCCGGAGGATCGGCCGCAGAGCGTGTCGGCGTGGCGGGAGCTGTTGGCCGCAGGCGGGGCGGTGGAGTCGGCGGGCGCTGTGGTGTCCGCGCCGGCTGACGGGGGGCGTTCGGCCGATGACGAGTCGGCGGAGGACGGGGCGCCGCCGCCGTCGCCTGTGAAGTGGCGTCGCGGGATGGCGTATGGGCTGGCGGCGGCGGTCGTGGTGGCGGTGGCGGTCGGGGTCGCGGGCTGGCCGCCGTGGGACGGTCTTGCTGTGCCGACGGTTGATCCGCCGCCGGTCGCTTCTCCGCTTCCCGCGGGTAGCGGTTCCACGGCCCAGTCGGGGCGTGGGGCCGGCGGCGGGACGGGCGCCGCGCCGCCGGCCGGCTCATCATCTTCCCCGGTGGAGCCCGTGCCGGTGGAGCGCGTGCCGGTGTCACAGGTGCAAGAGCACCTTCGGCGTCTGGGACAGTACAGCGGGGCGATTGACGGCGTCTGGGGATCCGGCACCGAGCAGGCGGCGCGCGACTTCGCGCGCGCCGTGGGGATGCCGGCGGGCGGGCTGGATCTGCGCGCTCCCGAGCAGTTCGCACGTCTGGCCGGCACGACGGCGCTGGCGACGCCAGCTACGGATGACGACGCGGCTGATAACCCACCACCAGATGATGGCACTCAGACCGGTGGACTGACGCTGGCGGCAATCGCACGACTGGCGGAGACGGCGGAAAACGCGCTCAATCTGGACCGGGAGACGAAACGGCGCGTCCAGGTACGCCTTTCGGCATCGGGATTCGACCCCGGTGGGGCGGACGGCATCTTCGGCGCCCGCACGCGCGCTGCGATCAGGGCGTGGGAGGGTGCAAATGAACGGATGGAAACTGGCTATCTGAGTCAGGGCGACCTCGATCTCCTGCTGGAAGAGCTGGAACAAGTGAGGGTAACGGGCGACGTGGTTAACCCGCCGCCACCGCCACCCGGTCGGCCGGCGCATCAACCGGCCGACGAACTGCGCGTAACGGGCGACGTGGTTAACCCGCCGCCACCGCCGACACTACCATATTCCCCGGAGCTGGGTCGTCGCTGGTCGGCGACCAGTGTGGAGGACAACGGTTGGACAGACCTGCACTATGCGGCAGTCCTGAATCTTGACGACATCGCGCGGCGCCTGCTGGCCGAGGGGGCTGCTGTCGACGCTCGACTTCCATCATCTCCCGGTGAGCTGATCGGCGCCATGCTGGCGGAGCGTCTTGCGGTGTCAGTACGGTACCCTGTGCTGTTTCCGGAAGGCCAGACACCGCTACATATCGCGAGTGCAGGCAACGCGGTCGACGTCATCGAGGTCCTTCTGGACGGCAACGCAGGCATCGGAGCCAGGACTCAATACGGCAAGCAGCCACTGCATCACGCAGCAGGTTCCGAAGCTTTTCAGGCGTTGGAGCTTCTATTGGATCGAGGTGCGAATATTCATGCCCGGAGTGTAGGTGGAGGGCGGGACATATGGACTCCGCTCCATGAGGCTGTCAGCAGCGGGTGGTCCAGAGGTGTGGTGCTCCTGCTGGACCGTGGGGCCGATGTCAACGTGGGGCGAGGAGATATAACGCCGCTGCACGTGACTACGAGAACCGGGAGCACTCGCGCCACTATCCGCGCCACTGAAGTAGCGGAGATCCTGTTGGACCGGGGGGCTGACGTCGATGCCAGGGATCGGTTTGGGGATACGCCGCTGCATGTTGCAGCGGAAGAGGGCAATCGTCGACTCGTAGAGGTGCTGCTGGCGCACGGTGCGGATTCTGACGCACGGAATGGGGATGGCCGGACGCCGGAGGAGCTCACCAGCAACGTACGAATACGTGCGCTGCTGGGTGCGGATCCATCTTCGGTGCGGTCGTATGCGGCCGGCGAGGTGTTCCGCGACGACTGCGCCGGGTGTCCGGAGCTGGTGGTGATTCCGGCGGGGACGTTCCGGATGGGGTCGCCGGCGTCGGAGCGCGATCGATCTGACGGTGAAGGACCGCAACACCGGGTGACGCTGTCGGCGCCGTTCGCGCTGGGGGTTTCGGAGGTGACGTTCGCGGAGTGGGATGCGTGCGTGCGCGGCGGGGGATGTAACGGGTATCACCCTGACGATGAGGGTTGGGGCCGGGGGACCCGGCCGGTGATCAACGTGAGTTGGGAGGATGCGCAGGCGTACGTGCGCTGGTTGAGCCGGGCGACGGGGGCGACGTATCGGTTGCCGAGCGAGTCGGAGTGGGAGTATGCGGCGCGGGCGGGCACGAGGACGGCGCGGTATTGGGGGGAGGCTGCGTCTGGGCAGTGCCGGTACGCGAACGGATGGGATGACTTTGCGCCCTGTCCGGACGGCCATCGGAATACGGCGCCGGTGCGGTCGTATGCACCGAACGGGTTCGGGTTGCATGACGTGCTGGGGAACATGTGGGAGTGGATGGAGGACTGCTGGCACGACGACTACAGGGGCGCGCCGAGCGACGGGGCGGCCTGGACGCGCGGCGGAGAGTGTGGTCGTCGTGTGTTGCGCGGCGGTTCGTGGGTCAACGATCCGGGGGTCCTCCGCTCGGCCGCCCGCCTCTGGTACGATGCCGGGGACCGGTACGGCCACCTCGGTTTTCGTGTTGCGAGGACGCTTGATTAGATCTTGCATCCTTACTTCCTTTACCTCTTGGGGGGGCCGGGGGGCGGCGCCCCCCGGCGCCGCCGTGGGCGGGATGGAGGGGCGAACGTGGACGCGGCGAAGCGAACGGGACCGGTGCTGGAGGCGATGTACCGGTTCGTGCTGTGGCTGGTTCCGGTGGTGGAGCAGTTTCCGCGCCGGCAGAAGTTCCTGCTCGGCGACCGGCTGCAGGCGACGGCGCTCGACGTGCTGGAGCGGCTGGTCGACGCGACGTACACGCGCGACCGCCGGCCGCAACTGGCCGCCGCGAACCTCGGCCTCGAGAAGCTGCGGTTTCCTCTGTCGGCTGGCGAAGGATCTGCGGCATCTCGACGCGCGGCGCTACGCGTACGCGGCGCGCGCCCTCGACGAGACCGGCCGGCTCGTCGGCGGCTGGCGCAGGGCCCATGATGCCGCGCAGACGTGACGACCTGTTCGACGGCATCGCCGCGTTCGAGGCGCTCTGCGCCGCCGCGCTGCGGGCGGTCGCCGGCAAGCGGCGCACGCCGGTTCCGGCGGCGTTCCTGGCCAATCTGGAGACCGAGGCCCTGCGGCTGGAACGCCGGCTCCGGGCCGGGACGTGGCGGCCGGGCCGCTACGTCGAGATCGAGGTGACCGACCCGAAGCGGCGGCTGGTCTCGGCGGCGCCGTTCTGCGACCGGGTGGTGCATCACGCCGTGCACGCGGTCGTCGCGCCGCTGTTCGAGCGCGGCTTCATCCATCACAGCTACGCCAACCGGGTCGGCAAGGGGACGCACCGCGCCGTCGTCCGCTACGCGCGGCTGCGCGATCGCCATCGCTACGTTCTGCGCGGCGACGTCTTCCGGTACTTCCCGGCCATCGACCACGCGATCCTCAAGGCCGACCTGCGGCGCCGGATCGCCTGCCGGCGGACCTTGGCGGTGCTCGACCGCATCATCGACGGCTCGAACCCGCAGGAGCCGGTGCATCTGTACTATCCCGGCGACGATCTGTTCACGCCGTACGAACGCCGTCGCGGGCTGCCGATCGGCAACCTGACGAGCCAGCTCTTCGCCAACGTCTACCTCGACCGGTTCGATCACTTCGTCGCCGAGGCGCTGCGCGCGCCGTACCTCCGCTACGTGGACGACTTCGCGCTGTTCGCCGACGACCCGGCGCGGCTCGCCGCGTGGCGGGCGCGGGCGGATGCGTTTCTGGCGCGGCGCCGGCTGTCGCTGCATCCGGTGAAGACGTACGTTGCGGCCACGGCCGCGCCGGCGACGTTCCTCGGCTTCGAGTTGCGGCCCGGCGGCCGGCGGCGGTTGCCGGACGCGAACGTGCGGCGCTTCCGCAACCGCCTGCGCGGGCTGCGCGACGGGTGGCGCGCCGGCGCGGTCTCGCGGGCCGAGGTGGAGCAACGCGTCACCGCGTGGGTGGCGCACGCGGCGCATGCCGACACGTGGCGGCTGCGCCGTGCGATCTTCCGGGACGGGTGGTTCGATCCGCGTCCGTCCGTCCCGGGGGCCTGACCGGCCCCCTGTCGTCGTGTGTTGCGCGGCGGTTCGTGGAACAACAATCCGGGGAACCTCCGCTCGGCCAACCGCAACAGGAACGATGCCGGAAACCGGAATGACAACATCGGTTTTCGTGTTGCGAGCACGCTCCGATGCCGGAACCGGGGCGGTCACGGCCGCGCCGGGCGCGCGCGGGTGCGTCCAGGGCCGGTCATGATGAGTGGGCGCCGCCGGAGAGCGCGGCGGCGCCACGGCCGGCGCCCGTCCTGGCCGCTTGCGGCGCCGGGCGCCGGCCGCCGTTTCCTGCGCGTCGCGCGGCGCCGCCTCGATGCAGACTCGAGGGTCCGCCTCTACAACGCAGTGAGTACTTGTCAGCGGTCACGATTTCCTGGTAGCCGACACCGCGCTCGTCCTTCCCCTTCGTCCGGGCCCGGTACGGCGCGCAGGCCCGCCGGCCGGAACCCCCAGTAGGCCGCGAACGCCAGGAATCGGTGGTTGAACTCGACCTCGCGAGTCGACGCGTCGTGACCGACCACCAGCGGCCGCGGGTTGTCGATCAGCACCTCCCGGGTCACGCCGCCGAAGTGATGGAACGCGCCCTCCAAGCCGCGGAACCACGACGACTGCCGCTCGTGACGGAACGCCGCCACATAGCAGCGCCGCGAGTAGCCCAGCGTCGCCACGAACAGGTAGACGCGCACCCGCTCGTCGGCAATCGGCACCCGCCGCTGGCCGAAATCAACCTGCAACTGGCGTCCCGGCGGTGTCTCGAACCGCACCGTCGCCTTCGCCTCGGCCGTCAGCAGCCGCCGGAACGGCGCCACCGCCCGCTCGACCGTGCGCAGGCTCACGTCGATCCCCTGCTCCCGGACCAGGTCCTGGCGCACCACCTCGGCATTGCCGTGATGCTGGAAGAAGCGCTCCTTCAGCCACGCCTCCTGCTCCCCGAGCTGGCCGCTGCCCGCCCGTCGGCTGTACGCCATCCAGCCGTCGGCCGCGACGTAGCGTCTCACCGTGTTCTTGCTGCACCCGAACTCCCGGGCGATGCGTCTCAGCCCCCAACCGAGTGCCCGCAGGTGCAGCATCGCCTCCACCTCGTCTGACTTCTTCGTCTGTGCCCGTGGCCTCCCCGCCCACGGGCCGACATCCTCGCATCTCTTCATCTGCTGACTGTCGACGGTCATCCGAAAGTGAACGAACCTGAACAGATCGTCGACCGCAACATCTTGGGGTCGGGGATTGAGCATCGACAGACAAGAGCCAGCCCGGACGAGCGTGCGCGGAGCCGTCGTCAAGGCCGTGAGCCCCGCGAAGCGGGGGCCGAGCGTAGCGAGGCGCCTTGACGACGGCGAGCACACGCGCACGCTGGTGGTCTGACGATGCCACCGCGGGCCACAACATCTTGGGGTCGACCCGAGGTCAGATTTGTTCGATTTTACAAGGACGCCAATAGCTGACTCCTCCCTCCGACCAGGGAGGGCAGTTTCCATGTCGCCTGACAGCGCTGGATACGGCGCTCCCGGCGTTCGGTCACCTCCAGATGCACCAACTGGGCCAGGTAGTCGGCCGGCCCGCTCCGGGCGCACCCCCGTCACCGGCGGGCAGACCGGCGGCGGGTCGGCCTGCTGCTGCCGGAGAAGGAGCCGCACCGTCTCCAGGCGCGGTGAATGCCGTTCGAGCGCGGCGGCCAGCGCGCGTTCGACGGCCGCGGTCGGGTGCGTCTCCAGCAACCGCAGCATCCGGACCCACTCCTGATCGGGCTTGCGCGTGTGCTTGGCCAGCTCGACCCGCACCTGCTGCCACACCGGCGCCAGCCGCCAGCCGGCCAGCGCCGTCGCCTCGGCCACCGCCCGGTGCTTGCGTTCCAGCAACGGCAGCACGTGGAACGCATCGAGGACTTTGGCGCCCCGGCTGAACGCCCGGGGATGCTCCGCAACCACCTCGGCGCCGACGGCGACCGCCACCCGGTCGTGATACGGCTTCACCCACACTGGCTGATAGGCGTGGCGGATCGGCACCGAGCAGGTGACGTGGTCCACCTGCACATGGTCGAACTTGTCGGCCACCCGGGCGACGACGCGGCAGGTGGCGGGAAAGGTGAGTGGGCATCGCTCGCAGGCGCCGCCGCTCCAGCGTCAACGCTTCCTGCACCCGCCCCGGAACGCCTCGAACGCCTCGGTCTGCGCAGCGCCGCCACGCAGCGGCGCACCGTGCGCGGGGAGACCGCGCCGGCCAGCGGCAGCAGCAACCGGCGGATACGCTTCGCGGTCAACTTCCGGTCCTCGCGCAGCCACTGCTCGATCCGGTCCCGCCACGGGTCCAGGCTGCCGGCCCGCGGCGGCGACACCCGCGCCGGCGGCGTCGGCCGGTCTACGGCGCGGCGCACCGTCTTGACGTCCAACTGCAGACGCCGCGCGATCTCCTTCTTCGGTACCCCCTCCACCAGATGCAGGTGGCGGACCTCGGCCCACTGACTCATCCTGATCACCTCCGCGTCCTCCTGGCGATGCCGACGAGACGACCGTGTCTCGTTCCATCGATTCATCGCCGGAGGACCGCCATTCCTTGAGTGCTCAGGGGGTCCCTTTTCAGATGGCCACGGGGTCCCTTTTCATCCCCACGCCAGGGGGATGCGAGATGGTGACGGACGAGCTGGAGGTGCGGGTGCGGGAGAACGCGTCGTGGCGCGCCCCGGGGTTCGAGCAGGCGGACCGGCACCCGGCGGTGTGCGTCAGTTGGCGTGACGCGCAGGCGTACGTGGCGTGGTTGAGCGCCGAGACGGGGGAGCGGTACCGGCTGCCGAGCGAGGCGGAGTGGGAGCGTGCGGCGCGGGCAGGGACGGAGACGCAGCGGTATTGGGGAGATGGCGAGGCAGATCAGTGCGCGTACGAGAACGGCCGGACCGGTGGTCCCGGTGGTCGGTGTGAGGACGGCATGACGTATACGGCGCCGGTGGGGTCGTATGCGGCGAACGGGTTCGGACTGTTCGACCTGCTGGGGAACGTTCGGGAGTGGGTGGAGGACTGCTGGCACGACGACTATGCCGGGGCGCCCGACGACGGCGGGGCGGACGACGGGCGGGGCCTGCGGTCGCCGTGTGGTGCGCGGCGGCTCCTGGCTCGACGTCCCGGCGATGCTTCGCGCTGCCGCCCGCGAGGGCGGCGACGCCGGCGTGCGGCACAACGTCATCGGGTTCCGCGTGGCGAGGTCGCTGGAGTAGGGAAGGTGACGCGATGACGACGTGGGAGACGGACGCGGGGGACGTTCTGCCGGCGGGGGCGTCGGTGGGTGGTTTCACGGTGCGGTCGGTGCTGGGAGCGGGCGGCTTCGGGGTGACGTATCTGGCGTGGGACGAGCGTCTGGCGAAGCTGGTGGCGGTCAAGGAGTACTTCCCGCGCGAGTGGGGGCTGTCCTTGTTTTCCTTGGCCGAGGGCCGCCTGCGATTCGCGGGTTGACACCGAGCGCGGCGCGCGTCAGCAAGATGAAGCAGGGGGGATACGGCGCCGCCTCGTTTCGCGTCAGGCGCCTGGTCGGCCGGCATCCCGGACGCGGGCAAGCAGATCGGCTGCCGTCCCGCACTCGATGATCCAGTCGCCCACCTGGGCCAAGCGATCCGGATCGGCAACGTCCGCCATCGCGACGGCCAGCCGTCGAGCCGTGGCGCCGTCGAACTTGCGCTCCGCCAGGCGGCACAGCAGCGCGCGTTCCTCCGCGCGGCCTTGCTCGAGTCCCTGTTCGCGGCCTTGCTCGCGGCCTTGCTCGCGGCCTTGCTCGAGTCCCTGCTCGCGGCCTTCCGCCACCCACTGCGCGGTCCACTCCTGCACCTGTTCCGCCAACATCGTTCGCACCTCCTCCAGCTCCGGCAACGATTCCGGCGGCGTCCCACGGAACCGGCGCGGCAGCAACACCTGCGCCACCCACGCTCGGAACGCCTGCTGCAACTCCGCGTCCCCCTGCTCCCGCAGCAAGCCGATCAGTGCGTCCAACAGCGCCGGCAGCCGCGCCCGGTCGCGATTCGTCTCCAGCGCGATCAGGGCCGACACGAAGTTGTCGTGCGGCAGGTCCGCGCTCCCCATGCGGCCTTCGTCCAGCAGGAAGTACCGCTGCGACGGCTGGTACCGCTCCAGCGCCGCGTTCCCGGACGCGATCAGCTCGGACACGTCCGCCGCGGTCGTCCACGGCCGGCCGCCGTTGTAGATGACGATCGGCAGCACCGGCGGCAGTGCGCCGTGCTCCCGCAGCACCCCTTCCCCGATCAGTTTCTGGTACAGCAGGGCGGTATAGGTGAGCATGCGGACCGCCATCGCGCGGTCGACGGCGGCCTGGAATTCCAGGAGCAGCACCAGGTACATCCACCGGTCGTCGTGGAAGCGGACGCGCCACACCAAGTCGCCGTGGCGCTGGCGCAGGTCCGGGCTGACGTAATTCGGCGGGAGCTGGGTCAGGGAGGCGAAGTCGAGCGCGCCGCTCCACTCGCGGGCAGCGAAGCCGTGCAGCAGATCCCGGACCATGCGCGGCCGGGAGAACAACCACTTGTAGGCGGGATCGTTCACGTCAACAATACGTCATCATACCCCGGCCACGCCCGGCGTCGTGCACGAGACGCCCAAGGCTCGACCGCGGGCGACGGGTGACTCTTGGTTCAGGTTGACCTTCGAGCTGCGTCCGCCGGACGGCGGCTGGTCGGCAATCCACACGTGGACCCTGACGCGCTGATCGGGTGCGATCGCGAGGTTCCCGCGTTGCACCGGCCGGGGTGGTACGGTTGTTGCTCTCTTCACCGGCGTGCAGCCCGCACCGGGCGGGATCGTCCACGGATGCGGACACACGGTGCGATCGGAGGAGTACAAAGATGAGATGGCGAAGCACGGCATACGTGGCGGCCACCCCGGTGGCGGTGGCGCTGGTCATGGCGGCGTCAGCGTGCAGCAGCCACAGCGTTCCGCCAGGCGCCGTCGAGACGGGCGGGCCGGGCCGCTCCGCCTCGCCGCCACCGCCGCCTGCCGCTCCGCCGGCGCCGTCCGCGGCGCAGGCGCCTGCCGCTCGGCCGGCACCGCAGGCCATGCCGCCCGTGTCGGAGGCCGTGGCGGGCGCAGGTCCCGCGGCCTGGCCGCATGATTCGTTGCCCGTGGCGCCCGCGGTCGACCGCGAACGCTACACGCCCGTGGACGACACGCCGGTGCGCCGCGTGGCCGAAGCGCCGGTGTCGACGTTTTCGATCGACGTCGATACCGCCTCGTACGCCAACGTGCGCCGGTTCCTCGACCACGGGGTCCTGCCGCGCCGGGACGCGGTGCGGGTCGAAGAAATCGTCAACTACTTCGACTACGCCTACCCGGCGCCGGCGGACGCGGCGCGTCCGTTCGCGGTGCATGCCGAGGTCGGTCCGAGTCCGTGGCATCCCGCGCGGCATCTGCTGCACGTCGGTCTCCAGGGGTACGAGCCGCCGGATCGGACGTTGCCGCCCGCCAATCTCGTTTTTCTCCTCGACGTGTCCGGATCGATGGACGCGCCGGACAAGCTCCCGCTGCTGCAGGCGTCGTTACGGCTCCTGGTGGCGCAGCTTCGGGCCGCGGACACCGTCGCCATCGTCGTCTACGCGGGCGCGGCGGGGCAGGTGCTCGAGGCGACCCCCGGCGACGAGAAGGCCGCGATTCTCGCCGCGCTGGACCGCCTGCGGGCCGGGGGTTCCACGAACGGCGGCGACGGCATCCGGCTCGCCTACGCGGTCGCGCGGGCGCACTTCGAGCCGGAGGGCATCAACCGGGTCGTGCTCGCGACCGATGGCGACTTCAACGTCGGGACGGTGAACCAGGCGGCGTTGCAGGAGCTGGTGGAACGGCAGCGCGCCGGGGGGATCGGCCTGAGCGTACTCGGCTTCGGCACGGGCAACTACAACGACGCGCTGCTGCAGGAGCTGGCGCAGATCGGCGACGGCAACGCCGCCTACGTCGACACGCTGCGCGAGGCGCGCAAGGTGCTGGTGGAGCAGATGGGCGGGACGCTGCTGACCATCGCGCGCGACGTGAAGGTGCAGGTGGAGTTCAATCCGGCGACGGTCGCCGAGTACCGGCTGATCGGGTACGAGACGCGCGCGCTGGAGCGCGCGGACTTCAACAACGATCGGGTCGATGCCGGCGACCTGGGGGCGGGGCATACGGTGACCGCGCTGTACGAGATCGCGCTGGCGGGGTCCGGCGGGGAGCTGATCGATCCGCTGCGGTACGGCGCGGCGCCGGCGACCGGTGCGGCGCCGGCGACCGCGGACGAGCTGGCCTGGGTGCGGTTGCGCTACAAGACGCCGCAGGCGGCGGAGAGCGAGTTGCTGGAGTTCCCCGTGCGCCGGGCCGACGTGGTGGACGCCCTGGCGGACACGAGCGAGACGTATCGGTTCAGCGCGGCGGCCGCGGCGTTCGGACAGCTCCTGCGCGGCGGTGACTACACGGACACGTTCGGCTACGCGGACGTCGTCGAGCTCGCGCGGGGCGCGCGGGGAAAGGACGCGTTCGGGTATCGTAGCGAGTTCATCACGCTGGCGCGGACGGCGGGCGCCCTGGTCGGGGAGCATCCGCTCGCGCCCGCCGGGATCGCTCGGACCTTCGTCGCACCGCCGGCGCCGCCGGCTCCCGGGCCGGCGGCGCAAGACGGCCGAATCGCGCCTGTCGAGGTGACGGCGGTGAGCGCCGCGACGGGTCTCCGGCGTTCCGCACGGGGTGCGGAAGAACTCGAGTACGTGGAGGCCACCCTGCGCGGACCGTTCTTCCAGCCGGGCAAGGCGGAAGCGCTGACCATCAGGCTGGTTCCCGCCGTCGGCGCCGCGTTCTCTCGGCGTACCTGAGCAATCCGTGGGCTGTGCTGGAACACTTCCGGTCCACGGACCGCTTTGCGCGCGCCGACGTGGAGTTCCACCGCGGCGGGTCGCTGTTGGGCGGCGTCGCCGGATGGCACGCCCGGTCGGCCAGTTGCTGGAGATCGGTCTGTTTCGGTCGCCGCGATCGGGGCTGCTGGAGGTGCACGTGTTCCTGGCGAACGCCGGCCGCGGCCCGAGCGAAACCGCGGTGGCGCGCTACGACCCCGTCACCGGACGGATGGACGCGAGTTACTACTTGGCCTACGTGGAAGTGCCGGAGCGGCGGCTGTTGCGTGCTCGGGGATGGAGCGTCCGTGGCCCGCGATCGATCCGGTTGCACTTCAGGCGATCGCGCCGTTCCAACCTTGTCGGTCGCTGGTCGACCGAAGGAAGGACGCGAGCTGGCGGGAGGTCCGGTGATCGTCGCGCCATTGCGCACGAGAATCGTCCCGCCGCTGATCCGGCAGGGGTAGCATGTTTCCGGGACGTCCTGACGCCGCGCGATGCCGAGTCTCGACTTCCGTTATTTCTCGCTCGTCCAGGCCCTCGACAACGAGCTGCTGCTGGCCGAGCCGCTGTTCTTCCCCGACGTCTCGCGCCTCGACGACGGCGCGGCCCGGCTGGCGAAAGCGGTGGCGGATCGCGTGCGGGAGTTGGTCGAGGCGCTGCCCGCGGGCGACGTCCACCGCCGGCGGGCCGCCGGCGTCCCGCGGCCCGCGCGGATCGAGATCGAGCTGGCGCCGCCGCGCGCCACGATCGGCTGGCGGGAGCCGGTCGTCCTGACGTTCCACTACGTCCATTGGGATCACGGCGAGGAGGCGCACGTCGCCTACGTGCCCGTCCTCGGCATCGAGACGGTTGCGGCCACCGCCGGCCGAGGCATCGAGGCGGTTGCGGCCACCGCCGGCCGACTCGAGGCGAAACTGCAAGGAGACGTGCGCGCGGCGCTGTTCCGCCGCGGCGCAGCCCGGTCGTTGCGGGAACTCGTCGCGCTGCAGCGCACCCGGGGCATCGAAGTGGTCGAGTCGCGGGTGGCGGTCAAGATCCGGTCGCCGCAGGAGGAGCGGGAGCAGGTCGACGTTCGAGAGCAGCCGAAATCCGTGCTGGAAGAGGTGGCGACCGACCTGACGCGGGCGTCGCTGCCGAGGGCTTTCGAGGTGGCGGAGCCGCTCGCCCGGCTGGCCGAGGCGTTGTCGAGCGACCATCGCCCCAGCGTCCTGCTGGTCGGACCCGCCGGCGTCGGCAAGACCGCGGTGGTGCACGAACTGGTCCGCCGTCGCCGCCGGTTTCGGTTGGGGAGGACCCCGTTCTGGTCGACCACCGGCGCGCGGATCGTGGCCGGCATGTCGGGATTCGGCAGGTGGCAGGAGCGCTGCCGGGAAGATCGTGCGGGAGGCGTCGCGCGCCGGCGCCGTGCTGCACGTCGAGAACTTCGTCGAGCTGCTCGGCGTCGGCAGGGGGAGCGGCGCCGTGGAGGGCATCGCGGCGTTCTTCCGCCCGCACGTCGAGCGCGGCGACCTGCAGATGATCGCGGAATGCGCGCCCGAACAGCTTTCCGTCGTCGAACGTGAGGAGCCGCAGCTCCTGGCCGCGTTGCAACGGATCGAGATGTCGCAGCCGACGAGCCGGCAAGCCCGCACGATTCTGCGCCGCGCCGCCGGCGCGGACGCCGGTTCGATGACGGACGAAGCCATCGAGACGCTCGACCGCCTGCACCGGCGGTTCGCCACCTGTTCGGCCCAGCCGGGCCGGCCGCTGCGGTTCCTGAAGAACCTGCTGGCGGATCGACCCGCGCAGGTCGTGACCGGCAAGGAGGTCGTGGCGGCGTTCGCCCGCGAGACCGGCCTGCCGCGATTCCTGCTCGACGACGACGAGCCGCTGCGGCTCGAAGATGCGGGCGAGTTCTTCTCGCGCCGGGTGATGGGGCAGCCGCGGGCGGTCGATCTCGTGGTCGACGTGCTGGCCACCGTCAAGGCGGGGCTGTCCCCGGTGGGGCGCCCCGTCAGCTCGATGCTGTTCATCGGGCCGACCGGGGTCGGCAAGACGGAAATGGCCAAGGCGCTGGCCGAGTTCCTGTACCGGAGCCCGAGCCGGATGGTCCGGATCGACATGAGCGAGTACGTCGACGCGCAGGCGGTCGACCGTCTGATCGGCGGGTCGCTGGCCGCGGAAGGACTGCTGACCGCGAAGATCCGCGAGCAGCCCTTCTCGGTCGTGCTGCTCGACGAAATCGAGAAGGCCCATCCCGCCGTGTTCGACATGCTGCTGCAGGTGATGGGGGAGGGCCGCCTGACCGACGCCGTGGGGCGGACGACCGATTTCAGCAGCGCCATCGTTGTCATGACCTCGAATCTCGGCACGCGGGAGGTCGCCGCGACGATTGGATTCGGCGGCCCGCGAGGAGGAGCGGCGGAGAGCGTTCGTCGGCGCCGCCTAGCAGCCCGTGGAAGAAGTCTGTTCGCTGAGCGGGCCTGTTCAGGCAGCTTGGCGGTGAGCGAGTGAGCCGACAGACGCCGCCGGCCTCCATTCGGCCTCCCAGACGCGTGTCAGACGCCCCCAGCGGCCGATCCAGCCCCTGATCAGCCCGAAAATCACCGAAACAGCCCGCCCCTGCAGGCTCCGGGGCGTACCGACGCCGGTCAGCCGGCGCAGAAGCAGCCCGAGGTTGCACGCGGCCGCCTGGATCAGCACCCGCTTGCGGACGTTCTCGTGGCCGCGCACCCACACCCGACGCATACCGCCAGTCTCATACAGGTGCGCGAATGACCGCTCCACCAACTCGCCACGGCGCCGTTGCAGGCGACGACCCCGACGCCCCCGCACGCGACGCCGGTTCGCATACAGCGCCTTCTGCGCAGCACGCTTCTCCGGCGGCGTCTTCTCCCGTCTTCTTGTCCTGCCAGCAGCGCCGACCACGCTCCGGCTCCGATACGTGACTCCGAACCCCGACCGCATCGAGCGCCACCAGCGTCGCGTCGCTGTGATACCCCTTGTCGGCCACCATACTCTTCGACCCCTCCACCGTCCGGCTGCACCGCCTCCACCTGCTCGGCCGCCATGATCAGCGCCTCCGGCAGCGTCGCCGTATCGCCGGCCGACGCAGCCTGCACCGTCGCCGAGACGATGGCCCCCGTCTCCAGGTCCACCCCGTGCTCCGCCTTGTGCGCCAAGTGCGTCCGACCGTCCTTCAGCTTCGCGATCTTCGCGTCCGGATCCTGCGGCGACTTCCACTCCCGGTTCGACGTCTTCCTCTTCTTCCGCGACCGGTCGAACCGAGCCGGATCCGCCCGCGTCGGGGTCTCCACCCCAGACGCTTCCGCCAACCGCCGAATGAACTCCTCGAAGGACTCGCCCGTGTCCCGACGCTCGATGCTGCGCATCGCCGCGTTCGCTTCCAGCGTCGTCGCATCGATGCCGACCGTCTTGCCCCGAACCAGACCCGCAGCCGACAGACGCTCCAGAATCCACGTGAAAACCGCCGCGTGAGTCTCCACGTCAACCCGCCGACGCGTCCGCGACAGCGTCGAGTGATCCGGGGCCGCCTCGGTCACGTCCAGATCCAGGAACGACCGCAGACTCAGCGAATCGGCCACCCGCCACGCAATCCCCCGCTCCGACGACAGCCCCTCGAAAAAGCCGATGAACAACATCCGGAAATACCGACCCGGACGCAGACTCGGCCGGCCCAGCCGGTCCGCGTAGAAGGCCGCGCACAGACCCTCGACGAAGGAGTCGAACCCCGCCTCGGCCAGGATCCGGTTCAGCCGCTCGAAGAAGGGATGTCCATCGTTCGTCGGAAGGTCCGCCGTGGTCACCCACATCGGCGACGCCTGGCGCGCCGCCGGTCGCTTGCCCATTGCCATGCCCGAGAGTGTACGGCACCCGAACGCGCAGGGGCCAGCCGTCCGCGACTTTAACCACAGGCTGCTAGGCCTGATCGCCAGGATGGATCTAATCGAGCCGGACGGCGGCAAGCTGACGCCGGTCGACTACAAGCAATAACGACCTCGCGCGGGGCACGGGCACCGCGGGAAGGGGGGTCCGACCGGGAGCACCGGCGCAGCGCGACCGGCCGACGAGGCACGACCACCAGAGCGTCACGACCCACCGCGGTCGCCCACGCGGCGGCCGCACGGCGCACCGCGACCGACGCCGCGGACCCCATACTGGAAAACACGGCAGCCTGTGCCGGAAAGAGAGAAGAACATGGCCGAGACCCGCCCGTACGTGAACGCAACAGCGAGCGGACAACCGGGAGAAATCGCCCGCGCGTTCCAGGTCGAGAGCCCGCACGAGATGATCGCCGAACTGCTCGACAACGCGCGCCGCGCCGACGCGACCCGGATCACGGTCCGGATCAACGAGACGAACGGTACCGTGGAGGTGGAGGACGACGGACACGGCATCGACGACCCGGCGGTTCTGCTGAGCTACGGCAGGAACGACTGGCGCGACGGCGCAGTGAAGGATCGGGAACTGCCTGCTGGAATGGGCTTCGCGATGCTGTCCGGCCAGAAGGTTCAAGTACGGTCGAAACCGGCGCCGGGTCTCGGGCACCCGAGCTTCAAGGAGTGGAAGACCACCCTGGAACCCGACCACTTCGAGGGCCGCAAGACAGCGTGGATCGAGATGACGGCCGACACGGAGGGACCGGTCGGAACGACCATCACGATCAGCACCCCCGGGGCAGACGAATGGCGCACGGCGGCACGGACGGCAGCGCGCTACTTCCCGGTGCCGGTGCAGATCGAGGGCACGCCGACGCCGCAGTCGGACTTCCACGCCGGCGCGCTGAGCACGAAGGAATGGGAGGGCGTGAAGATCTCGGTGTTCCACGATCAGGAAAAGGACAGACCGCCGGTGAGCGTGTTCGGACGCTGGGCGAGCGACTGCATGGCGGTCGTCGATCCATTGCAGGAGTACCTGCCGGAGCGTGAACGGAACCACAGCTGGACGGCAGGGATAGAGGTCGGGCACTGCTCCGAGATACGGCTGCAGCCGCCGGAGCGGACCACCGTGATCGAGAACGCCTTCGTGCGCCGTCTGCGCGAAGAAACGCTCCGGTGCATCTACGACACGATGCGTGCAACGGGCGTACGGATCCCCCTCGGACTGGAAGACCGCCGCGAAGCCGCCGCGATCGGCGCGCAGCTGCCACAACCGGCCGAAGTCCTCCTCGAGTGGCGGCCGGTCGCAGCCCGGGACGAATGGCCGCCGGCGCGCTGGCGACAGCCGAAGGTGAGGGCGCGAGCAAAGCACGTACTGCTCTACGCGAACGATCTGCCGATCCTGCAACAGCATGCGCTGTACAGAGCGTTGCGCCGGAACGGCCTCGACGACAGCGTGATGCAGGGCGACAAGAACCTCGAACAGCAGGACTGGTACGACCGGCTGACGCGGATCACGAGCGTCGAAGTGCTCGCGGACGGCGCCGACCCGTCGGCGACGCCGCAGGGAGAGCACCGCCAGGTGCACGAGATCACGTTCCGGCTCATGACCGAACGCGTCGACGGGACGACGAACGTCGTGACCGTGCCGGCGGACCTCGCCTTCGGGCGCGAAACGCCGGACGAAGAAGAAAGGACCGCGGTTCTGACGACGGCCTACACCGAGCTCGACGCGAACAGACTGGCGGCACTGTTCACAGACGCCCTCGGCGACCGACACCGGTTCCCGGAGGACGAGGAGGAAGAGAACGAACGCCGGCAACGCAGAAAGTACGCCGAAGCCGCAAGGAAGGTGTTCAGCTGGTGACCCGAGCTGCAGCTATGCAGCACCGCCGTACGCCCTCTCGACATCGTGACTGAGGGTCAGCAACCTTGGCGACGGGGGAGTCAACGAAGTGTTCAGAGGCCGCCCGCCTCCCCCGACGGAGCCGGTCGCGATGGGCTGGATAAGGACAGTCTGCTGAAGACGTCTGAAGGCTTCGATCCATGCATCGACGCATTCGGCTTGCGCCACGTATTCATCCGCCGCGTGCTGTTCGGCACAACGCGCCGCGATCGCCGCCGTCGGGACTTCGATCTCCGACAGTCACAGGCGTTCCTGACCGGTTTCGCAACCCTGTGGCACGCCGATGTACTCGCCATAGAGACCAGGACGGGAGTCACCAAGAACACTCCCCCGAATACCATGGCGAGCCCGAGCAGCGACGGCCACCGCGAACCACGCTCCGGCGCGAACGCAAACAGCATGCCGCGCCGCAAACCGGCCGCACCGCCCGCGCCCGAGACCGACACCGGCAGCGACGCGACCTGGATGACCCTGGTCATCACCGGCGCGCCGACGCCGGTGCCGACGCACGTCCCGCTGACCGAGGTGCCGGCCGGAACGACGAACGTGCACGGCCACGTGCACAACAACGAACCCTTGCGGGAAGGTCCGTACGTGAACGTCTGCGTCGAGCAGACCGAGTACCGCCTGCTGCCGCTGGACGCGGTACGGCGGCTCGCGCGGGCACGCTCGACGACCCGCGGCCGCGGGCGGCGACGACGGCGGACGAGATCCGCCGCCTGGACGGGTAGCACCGCCACACAGCGAGCGCGTGGGACGCACCCTGCGACCGCGCACGGTGCACGGGCAGCGCCGCCCGGACCGCCACCAACACGTCAACTGCCCGACGAAGCGCCACCGGCGGGAGACGTCGCCGGTCTGCAGGCGTGACCGGCTCCGAGACGTCCTCCGGAGGACCCCCCGGAGCGCCGGCCGCGCCGGGCGACACGTACCGGAACACTTCGACGGCACGGTTCCGGGCGCTCTGGGCACCGCAGGCCGGCCATAACAGGAGCCGGGACCGACACTGAAGCCGACCGCGGTCGGTGCGGCAACGGAAAACCGCCCGGCACCACCACGCTGCCCGAGGACGACCGACCCCCAGGAGCCCGGACGTGCGCTCACGGGAACGTCCGGAGGACCAAACCCCACACCACGGCGAAGACCAGTGGGCCGGGACCGCACGGCCCACGCGGACGAGACGACCACGGTCGGCACGGGCCAAGGAAGCACGACCCGGCCTCGACAGCCGCCGCGAACGAACCACGACAACGGAAAGAAACAGGCAAGATGGCAGAACCGAAAGCCAAGACACGGACGGCCAACCAAGGAGGCGCCGAACCGGCGATCGAGGAAATCAGCGTGTACTTCCACTACACAGGAGACGCGCCGTCCGGCGAGTACGCGTTCGGGCACGACCTCGATCCGGTCGACGGACCGAACTACGCGTACGCGGGCTGGCTGCCCGGAGCGCTCAACCAACCGGACATCACGGCCAGGAACGACGACGGACTGCCGGACAGCCGCGCGGTCGCGGTCGGCGACGACTGGCTGACGCAGCCGAGCGGAGCCGAACGGCCGCCGACAGCGGGGCCGACCGACCCGCCGCTGACCGCGAAGGACTTCTACGACGAGATCAACGCACGGTGCAAAGTCGGGTTCGAGACCTACGAAGGCCCTGCGACAGCGCGACGACGGGGAACAACTGGAAAGAAGAGATCCGGCGCAGCGCACGACAGGACGCAACAGACGTGCTCGCCGAAGCGGCAGCGAACGCCGCGACGCTGGAGCACCAGCACGACGCGCTGGTCGAGCTCGACTGGAAGGAAGTCAACGTCCACCAAGTCGGGATCGACATGAAATCGAAGACCATCAAGGAGGCCGGCCACCCGGCGGCCGACGAATTGGCGCGTGTCGCGAAAGCGCTGTCGAGCTTCGCGACCCGACATCGGGCAAGACTGATCCGCGACGTGGTCGAACAGCTGGACGAGATCCACGCCCACATGGTCGCCGTCGTCGAAGTGAGCAGGAGAATCACCGGAACCGGCGCAGGCCGAAGCAAGATGGAAACGCGTACGGACCCGACCAGCGGTCCCAGCAACGCACATCGAGCCGGCCGAAGCAGCCTCGCGGCCGAACGAGAGTGAAGTCGAGGACGATAGACCGATAACCGGAAGAACGCCGGGCAGGATCGGCAAGATGCCTCCGAGTGTGCGCGGCAGGGCGGCGCACCGCGGTAGACGAACCGGGACCGACCTCCGACAAGCGACCAGCGCCCGCACAGACCGCGGACCGGCACGACCGCCCGGACCAACAGCCCAACGCGTTGGGCAGGCACGAGCAGCGGCCCGAACACGAGCCGCGACGACGACGACCGCGGCGGAGCAAAAACGACGGAGCCGGCACTGACAATGAAGGAAATCATGACCGACGAAGCGAGAAAGCGGTTGTCCAACTACGCGCAGCACCTCGAGGCGCAAGCGGAGCGCGAAACCGCGTCGGTACGCCGCTGGTGGGCCGCGGGCTGGCCGGACCGAGCCGGGACAGGCGCGTACGGCAGCGGGGAGATCCGGATCTCGGTCGGGAACGCGGCGCGCCAAGCGCTGACGGCGCTCGCGATCCGGGAAGCGCTGGAGCGATGACGTCGCGGCCGGCATGCAGGTCGCGGCCGGAGAGGACCACCGCATGCAACCCGCGGGCGCGACCGACCGGGAACCGAAGACCGGCGGTGTTGAGACGAGACCCGCAGCAGCGGTAATCAGAAAGACTTCCGGTGCGACGGCAGCGCGGACAGCATCCACAGCCCGGAAGCCGGCCGCCGGACACTGCAACCCGGCGGTCGGTCCCGAGCCCGGCACGCCCGGGAATCGCCGACGGACATTTCGTGCTCGACCGGACGAGCCCACCGGACCTGCCGCGACAACGGCAACATGAATCCCGAACAGCTGCACCGACAGCGAGCCGGGGAGCACAACACCGCCGGCAAGGCTACCGACTGCGAGCTGAAACCGCGAAACGTGAAGCCGAAACCGCCACCGAGAGGAGAAGCATGCAGAACCACGGTAAACGAGGAGGCCGACGAGGCACCGCCGACGCGGCCAGCGAAGCCGCACCGAACGTCCGGACCCCGGAGGTCCACGAGCCGTTCGACGGATGGATGTCGTTCAGCCACTCGGGTCCGCTGTGCCTGTACCGACTGACGGCGGAACAGATCGACATCCGCGACGTGACGCGCGGGCTCGGGCACATCAACCGCTGGCTCGGCCAGACCGAGACACCGGTGTCGGTGCTGTGGCACAGCCTCCTGGTGATGCGCCTGTGCGCCGCGGAAACCAGACCGACGCAGCTAGAGGCGCTGTGGCACGACGCAGCCGAGACGTACGTCGGGGACTGGATCCGCCCACTGGACGGCAACCTGGGCGGCAAGCTGATCGGACTGCGAACCGCGATCCAGCAGAGCTGCTACGCGGCCGTCGGCCTGCAGGAGAGCGGACCGGAACGGTCGCAGGCCGTACAGGTGGCGGACGACCTGATGCTGAGAGCGGAACTCGAAGCGCAGTGGGGAGGGAACCGGACCGTGACGTGGCATGCGACGTTGACGAGCGACGAACACGAGGTCGTGCACGAGGCGATGAAGGGGATCGGGCGGTCACCGAGAACGGAGTTCGGCGTAACGAGGCTGCAGGACATGTTCATCGACGCGACGGCCGAACTCGCACCTGAAGGCGCACCGATCCGCAGATCCGTCGCCAAAGCGCTGCAAGGACGACGAGGCGGCACGGAAAACGGGAACACCAGGGGGCCGGCGACCGAACAGACCGAGGTCATGACGGGAAAAGGACGAAGGCAACGAGCAGCCGCCGAACCGGACAGGACGGCCACCGAGAAACAGGCCCGAGCACGGCCGAACCAACGCCCACTACGCAGCCGCTTGGCGGCCAGCGCCATCCCGGTCGGCTCGCAAACGCACCACCGAGAGCTCTGAGGGAAAATGATGTCGGAACCGGAAACGATCAGGGCGCCGTGCAAGAGTTGTCCGTGGCGGGTAGCGAACCCCGGCAAACGGCACCCGCACGGCTTCTACACGCGGCGCAACCTGCACAGGCTGTGGGGCCAGATCCGACGGAGAGAAGGACCGCAGTCCTGCCACATACGGACCCGAACCACCCCGACCACCCGGCACAGCCAGGAGCGACACCGGCGGAATGCCGGGGCAGCATCGTGCTGGTTGCCCGGGAGCTGCAGCTCGCCAACCAGCTCGGCCACGACGCGTACGACAAGCTGGCGCGATCTCGGAAGGGCCTGACGACAGCAGGCCAGTGGTATTACGGATTCGGCCGCCACGTGCCACCGCCGGTCGGCGACAGCAAGGCACCGCAGATCGTGCCGGCAGAACTGATCAGCGACCCGGCGATCAACCGGCCGGAGACGCCCCGCGGGCACCGAAAGACACCCCGCGCGGCACGCGCAGAACACGAAGGGAGACAGGGAATGGCGAAACTGCCCGCCGGCGTCCGACTCAAGCGAGTCGACAACGGCTACGCGATCCTCCGAGCCGAAAAACGGATCGGCCTCGTCTACCGCGGAGTCAGCAAGCTGGGCGGGACGTGCTGGTACGCGCACGATCCAGACGACCGAGAACGCCCAGCCGTCAGCGACCCGACGCGCACCGGCGCCGTGGCCGATTGGGTCGCCCGTACAGTACGGACAAAGCCGGACGCCACCGCCGGTTGAACGGGCAGACGCCAAACGACGCCGCGACGACGCGGCGTGCGCCGCCTTCTCGCCCTCGACGATCAGTGCCCCTCGCCGGCCACGACGCCGCCGAGCGAAGTTAACGGGTCAGAACAGCGCGCCGTCGCGGTCGTGCTGCTTCGCGGCTGCCGCGCCGCACAGAAGGACGGACGGGCAGCGGCGGCTGGAAGCGCCCACGCGGACGAAGAGGCACCGACGGCTCGTCACGCTACCGCGCCGCAGCATCGAGCGTGCGGGGCAGCGCGGCCGCGTCGCCGGGACGAACGATCTCAGGCACGGGCGGCAGATCCCGCCGATCGACCAGACTGGCCACGCACCAAGCGGGCGCCGACCGACCCGGCCAGGAAGAGACCGTCGGCCGCAGGCGGCCGCTTCGGAGCGGCGCCGGCCGCGTCCAACAGCGGATCCTGCGAACCACGGGACGGAACCTTCCGATCAACGCCCTCCCGCCCTCCGGCGACCCGCACAGCCGCTGCAAGACCAACGGCCATCCGGCGAACGGCGGGACTCCGCAGCTCTGCACGACGGTCCGCCGCGAACGAGCGAACCGGCCGGGGAGTGAAAGTCTGCTCGCCGCTGCGGGGGTTGCAACCGTACGAAGCCACTGGCGGCGGCTCGCCTCGGTCGTGCTCCCGCCAGCCGGCCCGGGGCTCGGGCCAAGTGCGCACGCCGCAGACACCAGCGCGGCGCTCGCCGCGTGGGACGACAACCGAAACGGGCGGATCAGCTACGCGGAGGCGAGGGCGCACGGAATCGCCCCAGTGAGCCGCGACCACCCGGCGTACCCGTTCATGCAGGACGCCGACCGGGACGGCGTCGTCTGCGAATAAAGCCGATCGTCGAAGGCATCCCCCGCACGCGCGGGGATCAACCCAAGACCGCACGTCTCTCAGACTGATCGGCGCGGCATCCCCGCGCGCGGGGATCAACCACGAGCGATTTCTCGAACGACGGAAGCCGGTTGCACCCCCCCGCACCGACGGGAATCAACCTGGGGCCGAACATCCCCTCAAGGCTCTGTTCAAACCTCGCCCGCACTCGCGGGGATCAACCGTGAAGCCGACGAAGTGCAGGCGCGTTGGGAACCCGGCCCCCGCACCGGCGGGGATCAACCGTCGGTGAGGTCGACACTCTCGGACCATCCCCGGCGCACGCGGGGATCAACCCCCGGACGTCCAGCGCGCTGGCCAGACCAACCGCCGTCCCCCACGCACACGGGGATCAACCCACCGCGCCCTGTGAGCGATCATCGACGGCCAGCCATCCCCTGCGCACGCGGGGATCAACCCGCTACGCGTCGAGGGCTAGCAGCTCCTCACACACACGGGGAGCAGTAAAGCGCGATAGAAAATACAGAAACCGGCCCCCACCGGCGTCGAGCCCAAGCACCGATCAACCCCCTCGGAGAGACCCGATCCGAGCATCGACATCACCGCGTCGACAAGCTCCCCGCGCAGTCGACACGACACCCCGGCGTCCGGTTTCCGCTAGCCTAGCAGCCCGTGGCAGAAGTGTGTCTCGCTGAGTCGCCTGTTCAAGTGGCTTGGCGATGAGCGATTGGGCCGTTGAGCGCGGTCGGCACCCACTGGAGGCCCCAGAAGGGCCTCAGACGCCCCCAGAGGCCGATCTGACACTCGATCCAGCGGAAAATGGCCGAAAGAGCCCGCCCCTGCAGGCTCCGGGGCGTGCCGGTGCCCGTCCGGCGGCGCAGGAGCAGCGCCAGGTTGCAAGCCGCCGCCTGGATGAGCACGCGCTTGCGAACCTCCTCATGACCGCGCACCCACACCCGCCGCATGCCCCCGGTCTCATACTGATGAGCGAACGGACGCTCCACCAGCTCCCCACGCCGCCGTTGCAGACGACGACCCCGAGCCCCACGAGTACGCCGGCGGTTCCCATACAACGCCTTCTGCGCAGCCCGTTTCTCCGGCGGCGTCTCGCCCGTCCGCTTGTCCTGCCAGCGGCGCGGGCCGCGCTCCGGCTCCGAGATGTAGCTGCGGACCTCCAATTCGTCCAGCGCAACCAGCGTCGCGTCGCTGTGATACCCCTTGTCCGCCACCACCTCCTCGACCTCACGTCCGTCCGGCTGCACCGCCTCCACCTGCTCCGACGCCTTCGTCAGCGTCTCCGGCAGCGTCGCCGTATCGCCCTCCGATGCGTCCTGCACCGTCACCGCTACGACGGCACCCGTGTCCATGTCGACCCCGTGCTCCACCTTGTGCGCCAAGTGCGTCCGACCGTCCTTCATCTTCGTGATCTTTGCGTCCGGGTCCTGCGGGGACTGCCAGTCCTTGTTCGACGCCGTCTTGTCCTTCCGCGACCGGTCGAACCGCGCCAATTCCGCCCGCGTCGGCGTCGCTATCCCAGACGCCTCCGCCAACCCCTGCAGAAACGCGTCGTACGATTCTCCCGTGTCCCGACGCTCGATGCTGCGCATCGCCGCGTTCGCTTCCAACGTCGTCGCGTCAATGCCGATCGTCTTCCCCCGAACCAGGTCCGCCTCCGCCGCGCGCTCCAGCACCCACGTGAACACCGCCTCGTGCGTCTCGTCGTCGATCCGCCGGCGCGTCCGCGACAGCGTCGAGTGGTCCGGCGCCGCCTCCGTCAGGTCCAGGCCCAGAAACGACCGTAGACTCAGCGAATCGGCCACCCGCCACGCAATTCCCCGCTCCGACGACACGCCCTCGAAGAACCCGATGAACAGCAACCGGAAGTACCGCCCCGGCTGCAGACTCGGACGGCCCAGTCGTTCCGCGTAGAAGCTCGAGCACAACCTCTCCACGAAGGCGTCAAACCCGGACTCCTCCAGAATCCGGTTCAGCCGCTCGAAGAACGGATGTCCATCGCTCGTCGGAAGGTCCTCGCTGTGCACCCACATCGGCGGCGCCTGCCGCGCCGCCGGTCGCTTGCCCATCGCCATGCAGGCAGTGTAGGACACGCGGCGGGATACGTCGAGTCCGCGCCCGACTTTTGCCACAGGCTGCTAGTGACGTACAGTTGGACGCCAACTAATGTCCGGCAGACGGGGCGACTGCGTCGCCCCCGCCACGATGCCTGCGCGTCGCCGATGGACGCCGAACCGCCAGCTTGTCGAAACGGAGCGAGCGAACAACCAAGAGACCGCACGGAATACGCTGAGCGAAACGGAAACCCGAACACGTACAGCGGCCAGCCGCACGACGCGTACAGACGCGCACTCCACCGGAACAGCGTCAAGAAAGCGCCCACCAAACAGCACGGCCGAGCCGCGAACGACTGCCGAAGCCGCAGCCAAGCGACATCCAGAGCGCGACCCTCAGACGGACATCGGCGGGACGCGTACAGGGGCCATACAGCGACGAGAGCCGACGTAGAGCGCGACGCCGCGCCGAAAGTACGCAGAGCCGAGACGCGGCCGACGAGGCAGCAGCAAGAGCGCCGCCGAGCGCAACGATGCACCTCAAGCAGCCGGCCAAGCCGTGACGAGGACCGACCGTGCCGCACGGGCCGGTCGGCTGCGCAAAGAGACGCTCAACGAGACCGCCGCCAAGCCGTCGAGCGGGGCAGGCACTATGAGCCAGCGGGCGCCGCGACGACGAGGCGGGACGCGATCGAGCGCGACCTCACTAGGGAACGGCGGTGGTGCGGGTGCACTGAGCCGAGCTGCCGACCGGACAGCAACCTGCACAGGAGAGGACCGATCGACGACACGAAGCTGACCGCGAAGACGGCGGTGAGGGACATCGAGCAGCTATTGGTGGACACCGAGACGCCGCGGGGAAGCCCGAGTCGCATCAAGCACCCAATCAGCCGCATACGCATCAACACCACGGCTCAACGGGAGCGCCAGCACAGGAGACGACACATCGCCGTACAACGGGAGCAGCGGACGATGGCGTCCGAAAGACATCGAATCGACAATCGGCCGCCGACGAGATCCCGCCGAGTTCCGGACCAGCCGGTTCACGTACAGAGGAGACGGCCCCGGAAGGATAGAGAGCGCAAACGGACGAAGCCATCGAGCGGGAGGCAACACGGACGGGCGGAGACGAACAATGCGCAACAAGGCACCGAGCGGGTCACGACACCAACGCGTTGGGCGTCGAGCAAGGACGACCCATCAGCAAGCTGGAAACGAACCGGTACGCCGGCGTACAGAGCCACGCGTTGCCAGAAGGCACAGCCGGAGCGCGTACGGCGCCACCACGGGCAGCGCGGCCGTCTTCGTGTCGAGAGGAACGATCACAGACGCGTCAAGCGATAACGTTCACCAGGAGGCGTACAGCAGGACGACCCCAAACGCGTAGAGCGGTACCGGCCCCGCAACGCCACCAGCTACTCAGAGGTCCGGAAAGTCCACTCTCGGCCGCCGAGTGCCCTCCGGCTTGACATCCGGCCGACGGACCCACCGGTCGTCACGAAGACCGTCGGAGCGCGGACCACGGCGAGGACCGGCGACGTGCTTGTTGACGAGCTGTCCGCGCGGACGGAACCCGCGGCGCCGCATGTCGCGCAGGCGCGCGACGAGCAACGGCAGACCGGCCGCGAGCGCCTCACGGATGATCCACGACCTCGACATTGAGAACTCCCGCTGGACGAGCTCAAGGTCGCGGACCTGACGGCGCGACAGACTGAACTTGACCCGCCGATCGAGAGGGTCGGAATCGGGAGCGAGAACGGGCTTGAGCGGCATCGAAAGTCAGGCGGTCGGACAGCGGCGATCACGCGTCCGGCGGCAGGTTCGGATTGACCGGCGGCCCGCCAGCCGCGGCCTGCTCGCGCTCAGCGACGACCTCCTCGATGACGTCCTGGGCATCATCGGGAGCGACGCCGATCATCTTCGCCTGCGTGGCGATCAGGAGCTGCAACTGGTCGCGAGACGCATCGGGTGCGAGGGACTCAAGCGAGTGCGCATAGTCGGCCAACTGCTGAGCCGGAGAAGGAGGCCGGCGACCACGACCAGCTCCACGGACACGACCGCGGGACGGGCGAACAGCCTGGCCGAAGCCGGTCACGGCCTCACGGTCACGAACCTGGCGAATCTGTTCGAGGCGCGGACGCACTCGCCGCAAGCCGAGATGCAGCGCCTCCCGGACGACCTCGGAGCGCGTAACCCCGAACATGCGGGAGAACTCCGCCAACTGAACCACCTGCTTGTGCTCGAGGAACACGGCGAGCTTGGTGAGCGGGCGATCCACGGAACCTCCTGCGACCAGCCGAACACCATCTGTCCGACGGCGTGATCACCAGCATAACGGACCGGCGACCCGCCGGAACGCGCACAGATCGTTCGACGACGCGCCCGACGACGCGTACAGGGTCGACCCTGCGAAAACTTGGGGCCTGCGTTCGGCCTGTTGGAGGGACCACCGACAGAGGTTGCCGATCCGCCCCATCCGGACGTAGACCGGTCGACCCACGGAACGGGTCTACGGAGACTGGTCGCCCCGGAGCCCGAACGACGGTCCGGCAGTCGACGGAGCATTCTGCGGCCAGTCGACCGCGGCAACCCATTTCGGGCCAGCAAATACAACGGGAGAACAGCATCACATGAACGACGGGGCCTGACGGCCGGACGGCGACTGGCGACTGGTCGCCTGAATCGACCCCGTGGACGCCGCCTTTCGGCGGTTACGGTCGACGCAAAGATGAGTAGCAACAGCTACCCGACCTGACACCCAAGAGTTCTTGGTGAAATCAGAGGGTGAGCGACCCCCAAGCGGGTCGCTCACCCAGGCGATTTTTCCCTGCGGGAAGGCTGATCGCGGGTCGTCGGTGCGACGTCGACGGAGACGGAACAACCCGGCGACTGAAATGAGTTGACCCGGTCGACGGAGAGAACTCGAGTGGACCAGTCGACGCAGCACGCCACCCCGTAGCTGCCAGAAACAGGCGTCCTTCAGGACCGCACTGCTCTGGAAACACCACCAACAAGGAGATAACCAGTAGAGACAGACATCGGAGTCAGGCGACGCGACCAGCTGGCGAAGCAGCCGCCGAACGGCGGACCGACCTTCAGAGAGAGATACGAGCGACAACGCACCGACATGCACCGGCAATCGATGCCGCACATCCGATGGGGCAGTTCGGCCCTACGCGTTGGACTGGTCAGCAAGACGTGAGCGCATGTGCGTGGAAGAGGGCGCACCACTACCGCCAACGGCGGCTCCTACGCGCCGCCCGGCGCCGCCGGCCGGCAAAGCCGGAGTTCCGGCCACGGCGGGGATCAGCCGGCACCCGGAAGAAGAACGGAGTCGGCACACGTCGAAGGTTCACCAACTAGCCGACGCTACCCCCCGCGCGGAGGCGGGGATCATCCGCCGGGACGACGATGAGTAGTAGGTTCCCCCGCGCCAGCGCGGAGATCATCCGACGGAGACGGCCGCAGCAAGACGATCGTGCTCGTCACTCCCGTCGCCAGCGCGGGAATCACGCGCATCGAGCGCCGCCCTCATCGCGGATGCGTACGATCCAGAACCCCGTTCCCCCGCCCTCGCAGGGATCATCCGCGATCCAGCGGTAGTCTGAACCTGAGCGGAGTCCGCCGGCGCCGATGGCGGCGGATGATCCGCTCGCAGAAGCCGTGCTGAGCAGCACCAAGGAGAAGAAGTCGAACGCGAGGCAGAAACGACGAGAGGAAAGAACAACGAGACGGCAGCGTGCACGGGAGCAAACCGGCGGCCGCACGAACGAATCAGCGAGGGGAGAACACCAGACCACCATAGACGCCGGGAAGGCGTCCCCCCGACCGACGAACTACCGAGACAGACCAGCATCTCGGGAACAGTCGTGCTGCCGCGAAGCGGCGCCGCCAAGCACACACGGACGGACAGGCGACAACGGCGGCACCGGCGGGTACGGCGCGCGCGGACGAAGCGGCGCGGAGCGGCCGCCGTCGAGGTCCCGGGCCGCCGCGCCAGTGACGTCGCCGACCGGCGGCGACATCGGAAACGGACGAGACGCCATGGCCGGAACGGAGCGCGCACCAGGCGTGGCTTCTTCGCCGCGACGCGGGCGTAATCCGGATGAACACCCAAACCAGCAACCTCCCGCCCGCCGGCGGACAGGCCGGGCACGTGAGGGGCGACGAAACGCAACTGCACCGGTCGGGGCGGGACAGTGCGCGCGCCAAAGCGGGGCGACGAACCGAGCTGGTTGTCAATCGACTCCGCGACCACCGGATCACGCACCGAACGCCTCCCGACGCAAGAGAACGTACCCACACACCGGGGCGCCGCGGCGTACGGCACGGCGCCCGAACGCAAGAGCCGAATCAGCAGGCGATCGTGCCGAAGCCCAGCCAGTTCAGGAACTGGGGAGCGAGCAGGACCATCCCGGCCCCGAACGCCAACCCGGCGAGGGCGGACTTCGAACCGCCTTCACCGAACGCGAACATGAGGCCACCGATGACCACCGCGACCAGCGACAGGCCCCTGCCGATAGGGCCGTAGAACGCATCGCAGATGTTCTTCGCCGCCGCCTGCCACGGATCGGCAGCGAACACATCGGTGCCTGCGAGCACGAACACCGCCGCGCCGCCGGTCGCACCAACGAGACGACGCCGGCACCGCGGCTCCACGAACAAGCGAACAGCGCTACGGCGCGCACGAACGAACAGGCGCAACGCGCGTCGCCTGGACGGTGATACCGAGCAGACGACGAGAAGCGTTCCGAGCAGCATCGTCGAGGCGGCGCCGAGCGCGCCACACAGCGCACTGCCGACGACGAAAGCCGCGAAGAGACCGCGTGCGAACCACCACAACCGACGATCACCGTTTCCGTTCATGATGCCTCCCTTCCTGTCTGAAGGATGGAGAAGCACGGTCTGCTGGCATCCAATTGAACGACTGAACGGAGAGTCAGAAAGGCCGGCGCGGCAACGCCACCAAACAGCCGAATGGCGTACAGCTGTACGCCAGTTTCCGTACGACAGCATAACGGGAGAGAGGCGACGCGACGCCAAAAGAAACAGACAGGCGGGGAGACAAAAGCCGACCGGGAAGAGCAGAAACCGCACAGCCGCGGGTAACGGAAGGTGAGAAGCGGGACGGCAACCCGCAGAGGCACTCATGACCCGAACGAAGGGATGCGCAACGTGATCGCCAAAAAGGCGACGGTCAGAAGCACCAAGACGCTGCCGGACGACCGGACGGAGACCGAACTCGAGGTCCCGCTGGGGCACCACGGCAGCGTGATGGAAGACGACGAATCGCAACAAGCGTTCGAGGTCGAAAGGATGCTGACCTTCACGGCAGGACCGGGACTGACGGCGGTATACGAGCTCGACCCCGTGACACGGGAGAAGCAGGCGGTCGACGGCACGCTGAGAAAACTGCCGCCGGGGGAGCAGCCGAACTACGTGATCAGCGCAGAGCACCTGCCGAGCTGGCTGCGACGAGCCGCACGACGATACGACGCACGCCGACAAGTCAGCGCGCAACAGCAGAAACGGTAGGCTGCACGACAGGCAACGCCGAACGTCCGCACGACGAACCGCCCACGACCCGGACACGAAGCCCGCGAAGAAGAGCCGGCACCGCAAGTGACATGGACCCGAACGCTCAGGCAGAGCGGACAGGACAGGACCCGCAATGGAGCGACACGAGAAGTGGGACAGCGACGCCGGGCATCACCGACCACAGATCCACCCGACCGCAACCGTGCACCCGTCCGCGACGATCGACACGGGATGCATGGTCCACGCCGGTGCGACCATCGGTGCCGACACGATGTTGGACAGCTACGTGGAAGTCGGCGAAGGCGCGACGATAGGGGCGGGATGCCGACTCGGGAACGGCGTAACGGTGCGAGCCGACGCCACTATCGGAGACGACGTCAAGATCAGCAGCGACCCGGTGGTCGGCCTCGACAGCACCGTGGGACGGAACGCACGAATCCGCCAAGGTTGCCGCCTAGCCGCGGGCTGCGAGGTGCACGACGGTGCCAGCGTAAATGCATGGTGCGTACTCGGCGAGCAGACAATCGTCGGGACCGACGCGCGGGTCGGAGTACGGGTCAAAACCGACGGCGGGAATTGGATCGGCAGCAACGCCGACATCGGCGAAGGCGTAGAGCTCGGGCACAACACGAACGTGCAGAAAGGAACCGCCGTAGGACGGCACACCACTACAGGCGGCCACTGCCAGATCGGGCAAGAGTGCAACATCGGACCGTACAGCAAGCTCGGTGACGGAGTCGAAATCGGAGACGGAACGATGATAGAGCAGGCCAGCGACATCGCCAGCCACAGCACGCTGAACGGCAGCCAGCAGCACGAGGAGCCGCCGATAGGAGGGCCGACGCCGCCGCCAGCGACGCCGCGGGGGCCGGCGACCGGAGCAGCCTCCGACAGCGGTCGCGGTCACGCGGACCGAAGCCGCTGAACCAAGCAGCGACAACACCGGCGGCGATGGAACCACTACGCGACGAACAAAAGGAAACGCACGCGGCCGGGCAAGGCACCGAACCATCGCTCACTACGCTGTCACCGGACCGGCGGGAACGCCGGAGACAGCTACCGCGAGGGAGATGCAATGAGCAAGACACCAGCCCCGGGCGCGATCCCGCGCGGTTGCGACGCCACGTACCGCGGCAACATGACCAGGAAGGCGAAGCTGGTCGAACAAGGCGACCAGAAGTTCGCCACCGCACGCATCGGCGTGAACATGGCGGCGCCGACAGTCCCGCCGGAGGAACGGGAGAAGCTGACCGAATGGGTCGACGTGATCGCCTTCTCGAAAGCGCAGCAGGAGCGGCTGCTGGCGGCCGAGAAAGGGGAACCGATCTCGGTGAGCGGCAACGTGACGCTGAAGTTCTACAAGCGCGGTAACGGCGAGACCGCGATCGGACGGACGATCATCGCCGACTACATCCGCTGCGCGAGCGCCTCGTACATCCCACGGACAGCCAAGGCGGACGACGGAACGGCACCGGACCCCCACAGGCCGCCGACCGATTAGGAACAGCGGCGACAAGCCGCACAACCGGCACCGCGACAGCAAGCACGGCAAACCGAGAGCAGCGGCCGACGGGCCGAAACAAGACCGCTAGAGCGGCGGTGGAGGGGATTCGGAAGGCGACGCGGCGCCGAAGTCGACGTCGCGTTCCGGATAGCAGTCGCGGAGGAGGACCTCGTCACCGATCCACGTCCCGACGAGGCAGACCACACCTTCACCGCGGGCGAGCGCGAGCTCGATCTGGGCCACGGTGACCCCGATACCGAGATAGGCCCGGTCGACCGGCGCCGGCAGGTCGACGAAGAGGAGACCGGCCTCGACGCCGAAGCGCTGCAGGCCTCCACGGATCGGCTTCCCGACGTACGTGTCGAGCACCTCCTGGCGCTCGACCGCGACGACGCTTTCATAGTCGGCCGTACGGGCCGCGAGGAGCGCCTCGGCATCGAGGATCCACCCACACGCGAGCGCCACCTGCTGGACGGACTCGAACGCCAGCGGCGACACCCGAAAGGACGCAAACAGGACGGCGCCGACCGACGAGGTGGTCTGCAGGAGCACCTCGTCGGAGACAACGAAGTTCCGGAGGAACACGAGCGGACGATCGACGAACAACGACCCGCCGGACGATCCGACCGACCACAGGAACGTGCGCAGCGGATCGGGCAGGAAGCGGACGAGGACCCGCTTGGTCGCTTCAAGAGGCGCATCGACGTCGAACACGTCGTCGCCGAGGCGCTCGCCCCACAGGAGCTCGACCTCCGTGCGGTCGCCGAAGCAACGGGCGTACAGCACCACGGAGCCGGACGGTACGCCGGTCGCGGAATCGGAACGCCGGTAGACGACGACATCCTCGAGACCATCGAGCGAGCGCGGCGTACGCGACACCGACCAATCGGCATGCCGGCCAGCTGGCTCGGGGGCCACGAGGTCAGTCGCTGCCGAGAGCGGATCGGAGTCTGGTGCGAGCGGCGCCGGAACGATCGGAGCGTCAGGCGCCGAACCAACACAGGCCGCGGCGAGCACCACCAAAACGAGAAGGAACCACGGACACCGGCTATGAAGCCGGAACCCTCCAATGAGTATCACTCGGGATCCCCGAGACGAGAGACGGAGGACGACGACAAAGGGGGCCCGGAAGCCGGCCCTCGGGCCGGCGACGCATCACCGGCGGTAGGCATCGGCGCAACCATGCGCGTCGAATCGCCGAGCCACTGCAGGGTACGGATGACGGCGTCGTCGCCGCGCACCCTGACCGTGACGACGACGCCGCGCCGCTGGCGCTCAATGGACGACAGCATGCGCCGCGCATCGCGCTTCGAGACCCGGCAAGGGACGGACGCATCAGGGTCGACGACCACGAAGACCCGCCTCGCGCTCGCGACGGCACGCTTGACGTCGCGCACTCCCGCGTAGGTGTACAACGGCGCCTCGACGGGAGCATCCGAATCCGGCCCGTCAGACAGGACGGAACCTCCCATGGAAAGCGATACGGACAGGCGAGTACGCAGGCCGGCCATCCGGCACGACCAGACACGACGCGGGAACGACGCCGGCAACGACGTAATCGACCAGACCGGCGGACCAAGCCACCGCGGCAACGATCACCGGCACGGCCGCCGCAAGGCAAACGAAGCGGAGAGCACCGAGCCCAGCAAAGCCGAACTGTCGGCAACAAGAGGGAAGCCGACACACCCCGGCCGAAAGAAGGCGCCGGCGACACCAACCGGCGGAACCGGCCAAGCGGCAATCCAGCACGGCCGACCAGACAGGCATCCACTGGAAGAGTAAACAACGAGACCCGTGAACGGAAACACGAACATAACGGCGCCGAGCCCAACGCGTTGGAACAACCGAGCAGGAACAGCAAGCGATAGACGGGACGCTACCGACAGCACGCTACCGACAGCACGAACGCAAAGATGCGCGACAAAGGGGCGGATGAGAAGCCGCTAGCGAAAGCGGGGTTCGTCGCGCAGCGAACCGAAGTCGTCGACACCGCCAACGCCGAGCACGGCGTCCTCGTCGTCAGACGCGGTCGCGGCACGCTGGGCCCGACGTTCGCGGCGCTTGCGAAAACGATCCGCGAGAAGCTTCAGACCAGCATCCAGGGCCTCGCGAGCCAGCTCGGCACGCGACCAGCCGGTACGGTCGGACCAGCGGTCGAGCGCATCGGAAGTCCGGTCGGTGACGTTGATCGACAGACGAACCGGAAACGAGCCGCCGCGGCGGCCAGCAGAGGAGGACATAAGCGACTCGACAGCGGACGGCGCTTTCCGCCGAAGGCTAACGACGAGCGACCGAGGCGTTGCGACAGCGGAACCACAACCGCAACGAGGAGATGACCCGCGAACAGTCTGCCATCCGCGGGCCGGCCCGACCTGCCGTGGAAGGGGTACAGAGCAGGCGACATGATCCCGCTCGCCGAAGCAAAGAGGGTCTACGCGGACCTGACGTTCGATGACAGCGATCTCCCGGACGGGTGGAGATGGGACGACGAAGTAGCGGGTTTCGACATCGTCCCGGAGTTCGACAACCACAACGAATTGGTCGCGGCGCTGGGGCGAGCGCCGACCGTGCGTGAACAGCGAGCGTGATGCTCACCGCAGCATCGGTGTCGGCTGCAGTGGTGACCTGCCATGCCACCAGCGCGACCGCCGAAACCGAAGCCGTCTCGGCCGGCTACGGCAAGCGAGGAGAGGCGAGTGACAAAGAGCGAGTACGAACGCATCGTCCGCAACAGCCTGATCCACGCGTGGGTCGGCTACTTCGCCCGCGGCGCCGGCAGCGACCCGCCGTGCCTGCACTGCAACAGACACTACACAAGCCGACTAGAACAGTGGAACGGGCAGATACGGCGGATGCAACAGGCGTTGGAAAGATCTGATCGAACGGGAAGACCGGACCCAGACGAGCACCGAAAAGCGCGCGAGGGGGTGACGCGGCCGGGGGCCGCAATGGAGCGGCCGCAGCAACCCCCGGCGACGAATCACGGGATGCTCTGCCCCGGACACAACCCGCTCGGCCCGACATCGACCGGAAGCAGACAGAACAACCGCTGACCGGAATCGAACACCGAACCGTACGGCAGATCCCACAGTCCGAACCGGGCGTAGGCCGCCGAGCGGTTATGGAACTCCAGCAGGCAGCCGCCGCGCCCGCCGGGGATGATCGCCCCGAACGCACTCACCGGGCCCTCGTGGAGCAGCAACGCCGAGTCGACGGGCGGCGAACCCACGCAGTCGCCGGCCGGACACCAGCCGGGCGGTGTGCCGGCATATTCCTCGCCCGATACGAGCCAGCCGCGTTCCGGGGCCCCGTAGGCCGACCAGATCGAGTCGCGCTCGAGGTCGAGACTCCGGTAGCCGAGCTGCAGGTGGAAGAACCCGGTCGGCGGCTCGAGCCGCAGATGCTCCGATCCCGCCACCAGCGCGTACGCGGCCGGTTCGGTCAGCCCGACCGTGCCGGGATCGCGGGTGCCGGGGCCGTCGCCGGCGTATTCAAGCTCGTAGACGGAGTGTCCGCCCACGCCGTAGACACCGGCCCCTGCCGGATCAAAGCACCGGTTTCCGGCAACCGAAAAGTCACGGTTGCGGCCACGCACGTTGTACGCGTCGGCAAGCGGATCGCCGGCGTCCACGCAAGGAAGACCGACGCCGTAACGGGCAGCCGGATCGGTAGGATCGATCTCGGGGTCGAGAGACTTCCAAGCAGCTTGCGGGTCCACCCTGTGGTCAACCGTCTGCGGACCCACCGCACGGGCCCCGACGCCGTAGAAGCCCTCGACCTCGGCCGGACACGCGAAGTCGCGCCACACCGTGCCGCCGCCGGCGACATCGCTGAAGTCCACCCCTCCGGTCAGCTCGGGCGGATACGCGGTACCGGGCCGCCGCACCGCATCGGAGAAGCCTGTCGTGCGGCCGCGGTTACCGGCCACCTGCGAGTACGAACCACGGCCGCCTGCACCGGCGAAGTCGAACGGTTCGCCGTACCACATCGAACCGCCCCCGGCCGCGGCCAGCACGCTGGCCGGACGAACGCTCTCGTCGAACCCGGCACCGCCATCCGGTGCGGTCACGCACGCGTTGCCGCCCGGACCGAGGCTGCGCCCGTTCGCGATCAGCACGCCCCGTCCTTCCTGGTACGACAACCCGCTTGCCGAAACCTGCTCGAACGCCCTCACGAACTCCGGCAGGACCTGCGTCCGGTAGTCGCGGATGGCCATCCAGCCGGCCGCGTTCTCCAACGCTTCGTCGACACGCCGCTGAAGACGCCGCACCGCAGCGCGGCCAGCCGACTCGCAGGCGGCGAAGCGCCGCTGCCGTTCCTGCGGATCCGGATGCCACGGCAGATCGGCGCAGTCCTCGGCCCTCCGGGCCCGTTCGCGCTCAACCGCCGTCTGGCGGAACGGGACCTGCCGTTCCCAGTAGCTCGCCAAGGTCTGCGCGTCCGCGACCAGGCCGGCGGCCGGGTCGTCGTTGACATCGTACTCCAGCCACAGGCAGCCGAGCGTCGACGACCGGTGCTCGAACCACGTGTAGCCGAGCTCCGACCAACCGTTGCGGACATCCTGCTGGCGGGCCGTCGGCACCCAGCCGCGACCCTGCCGCCAAGCCAGCGCCCGCGGTTCCGGATTCACCCCGTCGGGCCCGCGACCGGCGTGCAGCGGCCCGACCTCCGCGGTCCGTTCGGCGACCGCGCCGCCCGGCGACGCCCAATTGCCCTGCGCCGTCATCCGGGACGCCCGGACCCGCTGTTCGTCGCCGGCGACGACGATCGCGCACTCCAGATCAACCGCGCCGACCACGGCGTCCCAGTCGGCCGTCCCCATCCGCAAGCAGTCGGCGTCGCCGGTGGCGGCGATGTACAGGTCGACCTCGCCAGCCCCGTACGAGTCGCCGCCGAACGGGTCGACGCGTTGGTTCGAGCGGAAACGGTCGAGCCGATCCGGATAATCGGCACCGGTGGTGAAGCCGTGGTTCCAGTTCGACGGCAAGGCCGCGAAGTTCTCGACCGCCCCGGTCTCGGCGCGCGCGAGTTCGGCGGCCGTGAACAGAGCGACCTCGCCGCGGCGCGCCATCAGGAAGGGCGGCGTGCTGCGGCCGATCCCGGCCTGGCCAGAATACATGGTCATCGCGTACGGCTGGCCGTAGTCGTGAGGCACGCGAACCGCGACGTCCTCGCCGGCAACCTCGTACTCGACGCCGTCGACGAAGCCGGCGTAGAAGCGCTCGGTCGCCGAACGGCGGACCCGGAGATCGGGTTCGCAACGCGCCTCCGAATTCGCCCGCAGGATGAACGGCCGCGCCGACGACCAGCAGTCGGCGTCGTCGGAACCGACCGGCAAGCCGGGAAACGCCCGGTCGCCGTCCATGTCGGCCGGCACGCCGTGCATCTTCACCATCGAGACGCCGACGCACGGCATCACGAAGCCCTCGGCTGCGTCGGACCCCCAAAGGCGCCATTCCGCGCGGACCGGTAAGATCCAGTCCACCCCCCGGGGGCCGAGCGGCAACGGACGGTCGGCCCCCGAGCCGTCGCGGGCGAAGACCGAGAAGAAGCCGAACCGGTCGGACCGGTAGACGTTGCGACCCACGACTCCCGGCGGGAAGTAGAGTCCCGCGACCTGTGGGTCGAGGTCGGCGCGCACGGCTCCAGCGGGGGTCAGGAACCCGGCGTACCGGATACCCTGCCACCATTCGAGCACGTGCACCGACGACTGCAGCCCCGCAAAACCCCACCCGCCGGCGGCAGTGCGGTCGTTCCAGCGTTCGGGAACGTTGCCGTCGGCGTCCGGCGGACCGGCCGTGTCGAGCCCGGTGCCGTCCTGAAAGTCGCACGCGCTGTTCGGCGGCGCACCGGCGACCTCGCCGAGCCACGGGTCCGCCTCGACGGCGCCCGCCGGAGGAAACGACGTCGCCGCACCGGCGTTCAGCTCCTCGACCGGTGATTCGAACCACCGGTCGTGATGTCTCGAGTACGAGCTGTCGTTCGCCGGCACCCACCAGAGCGGACCGCCGGAACCGACCGGGTTGTACGACTGCTGGGCGTCGACGACGACCACCGCGTGGGGACCGAAGACGAACAGACAGCAGGCCAGCCACACGGCGGCCCCGAACCACGCGAACCTTTGAACCATCAGCACCCTCCGGGAACCGGCCGCGCCGCGCCGACCGGAACGGCGGCGCCACTAGCGCGACTGGTACGCCTCCTCGGGTCGACGCGAGTGACCGCGAGCGGCTCCGGCCGCAGACGGGGCTGCGCCGGAGCGACGTTCGTGCTCGGTCAACTCGCCGCGGTCGTGAAGCCGATCCGTGGCGCCATCGGTTATCCACCGCGACATCCGGTCCGCCTCCCGGCTGATCCGAGCCGCCTCGCCGGGCTGACTGAGCAACCGCACCGCGGCCGTGCGGAACTCAGGCATTTCCGACAACGCCGTCGACCTGACCTCGTAGGCGACGCCGATACGGGCCGCGGCACGCTCAACCGCCATGTACCCGGCAAGCTCCCGCCGGACAACCCAGTTCTGAAACTTGTCGGGATCGTACCCGGGCTCGCGCGAGGACGGCAGGCGCGGATCACCGGGAACAAGCTCTTCGGGAAGGAACCCGGGCTCGCGCGGGGGCGGCAGGCGCGGACCAGCGGGAACACAATCCGGGTCCTGCAACACATCCACGATGGCACGGAGGACCTGAGCGTTACGCTGCGGCACCGATTGCCCCGGAAAGTCATAGAGCTTGATTTCACTGACGCGCCTGCTCGCCGATCCCGCACCCTCGGCGGGCACGAACCGCGATCGGGCGTCGGCATCCGAGCCGCGGGCGATCGGCACGCCGGCCGCCTCAGCGACGTCGTAGACGTTCAGGTTCTGGACCGGCGGCCGCAGCGACTGTCGCGGCAAGTCGACGGGGCCCTCGACCTGCGTCGATACCTGATAGAGGACGACCGGCGACGCCACCTTGTACCGAACCGGATCGGCGTGCAGGTCGACACGGCCGTCGGCGGCGAACGGCTGCGCGGCGACCTCTCGCTCGGAGTGCACGACGACGCCCTTCGCGTCGGCCGCGACACGCCCGCCGGCCGCCTCGATCTGGTCGCGGCTGGCGAAACGCAGGTCGGCGACGTCGCCGTGCGCGATCGCCGCCGCACGCAGACGGTCGCCGTCCAGACCGTCGTACGACTGACCGGTCGCCGGGTTCTCGCACGCGGAGCGGCCCGACCAGTGGCGCGGCACTTCGAACGGCGCGCGGCCGTGCGCAACCGCATCGGCGAGAGACTCGCCGGAGATCCGGGCAAACTCGTCCCGGGCCTTCAGGTCGCGGACCTGAACGAGCTGGCGCTCGGTGCGCAGGCCGTGGGTCTCCGACGCCACCCGGGCCGCATCGTCAAACTGGACGAGGTCCGCGGCGAGGCCGGGCTTGAAGACAACCTCGTACGACCCGTCTTCGCGCGGCACGACGGCATCGATCAGCGGATCGTCGCGTACCAGGAAGGAGCCGTCGGGCTGCTCGACCAGCCGGTCGAGCAGCTCCGGCGGCACCTGGACCCGTTCGAGCGCCTCCGCGGGAACGACGATGGTGGCGCGCGGCAAGCCCGCCGGATCGACCGGGTCGCCGGCCGGACGGAAAGCCGAACCTGAACGTTCGCGCGAATCGATCCCGCGATCCGGAGCCTCCGGCTCATCGGCGGCGACCGGATCAACGGGCAACCGGTCCGACGGATCGGAACGATCCGCCAGATCGGCACCGCGACCCGGATCCTGCGGGTCACCGACAGGGATCGGATCACCGTGCGGCTGAAGCGGCCGGTCGGAACCATCAACCGCATCCGCCGCAGGACCCCGATCGGGCGGCGCGTCGAACGTACGACGATCCGCGTCCATGCGGTCTACGGTATACTCGCCGTCGGCCCAGTCGGTGCGGGCGGAGGCCGGTTCGCCGCGGACACCGGCGTAGTCGGGCCGGAAGTCCGGCGAGAACTGCATATCGAGGTCCACGCCCTGCCGGCCTTCGACGACGCCCGCGCGACGGGCCTGCCAGCCGTCGTACACGTCGCCTTCGATCTTGCCGCGCACGAGTTCGTCCCCGAGATCGGTATCGACCCCGAAGCGCACGTCGGGCCGCCCAACCCCGCCGCGCCACACTTGGTTGACGACGGCGCCGGTGAGCCGCCGGAGTTCCGGGTCGCCCTGCAGACCGCCGCGCAACGCGCGGTGCTGCACACGATCGGCATGGCGGCCCGCCGGATCGGCGCCGCTCGCACGAGCCTCCGCGAGGTACGCGCTGTCGTACCGGACCGCCGCCTCGTGCAAGCGACCGAGCGGGGTCGACCGGTCCACCTGCGGCTTGCCGCGCAACAAACCGTCAATGGCCGGCTGACCGACCAAGGCCGCCGTGAGCATCGGATCAAGCCGAGCACGCAGCGCGGCCGCGGAACGGCGCGGAGACGACGCGACGCCGTGCAGGAACGAACGCGTAGCTTCCGGACCGCGCCGCAAGGCGCGCTTGAGGCGGTACTGGAACGCGATCCGCGAAACGGCCTGCACGGGGCGGAAGCGCCCGCGGGCGAGCCGATCGACGCGAGCGCCGTACGGCAGACCCGGCGCGCCGCGGCCCGGGGCACCGCGGCGGACCGGCCAGTCGGCCGGCGCCTGCGCCTCGACGACCCGCTGGGCACGGAAACGGACCCACCGGTCGTCATCGTAACCGGTCAACCGGAGCGATCCCTGCGGCTTCCAGCCGGCCGGCGGGACCAGCGAGACCGGACGCCCGAGAGCCGCCTCGCGCTCCGCCGAACACGCCGCCCCGTAGGTCGACTCGAAGGCCGCCAACGCACCGCCGAGAGGACCGTCACGCAGGGTCGACCGGCGCGCCGACCACCGCTTCTCCTGGTCCTTGGCGGCGGCCGGATCGGCGCGGCAGCGTTCCCAGTGGCGTTCCAACGCCGACCGCGCGGTGCGTTCGAGGACCGTCTCCGGCGCCGCCATACGGCCCCGCGACGGAACGACGCCCGCCGCATCCTGGAGAGCACGCTTGCCGGCCAGAGCCGCGAGCAGGAACGGGTCCTGCCGGTCGGCACTGTCGAGCAGGCCGGCCAGACGGACCGGCGAGCGCAGGACCGACCCGGCCAGACGGCCGAGGTCGCCGTCGCCGGTGTGCGCGGCGGCCCTGACCGCAACCGCGGTGCGCCGCCCGTCCAGAGCGGCGCGGGCCGTGCCGCGCAACGCCTCGACCCGCTCGACGAACGCCGCGTCCATGCGCGCCATACTGGAGCACCTCCCCACGACGGCCAGACCGGACCACGGACCGCCACACGGAACCGTACCGGCAGACGCCGGTGCGGCCGGCGACACCGGGAGGCGTCGGGGAGCAGCCGAAGAACGGCAAACCGGGACAGCGAAACGAGTACGGAAGAGCGCAGGAAGGACACCCGTCCGCAGGGCAGCGGGAAGGACACGAACATCGGCACGAACAGAGGGCGCGCAGGCGCCGCCCAACGCGTTGGGCGCACGACCGAAGCGGCAGATCAACCGGGCACGAACGCCAGCCAGAGCGCAAGACCGACGACGAAAGCCAGAAAGCCGCCGACGAGCGCGCCGGCGAGGCCGCCGACCAGCGCAAGCCGGCGGACGGCGCCGCCGGCGCCGCGCAGCGTCCCGGCGGCGCGGTAGACCTCGTCCTTCATCCACTCGCTGCGCTGCTGGACGTCGTAGGCGGTCTGATCGACCGCCTCGAGCTTCGCGCGAACGGTGTCGACGAGGTTGTCGACGTACTTGACCCGCTGGTCGAGGCGGGCGACGAACGCCTCGAGCGGCTTTTCGGCCTGCTCGACGTACGCGCGCAGGGCCGCGACGTCCTGGAAGAGCGCGCGCGTAAGACGGTCGGAGCGCTCCGCCTGGAAACGCGCCTTCGCGGCCGCCACGGCCGCGAGCTCCCCGATGTTGTCGAGGGTGCGGCGGAACGACCGCTGAACTTCGAAGAGCCTGAACTGACGCCGTTCGACCTCATCGAGCTGCTCGTACCGCAAAGTCAGTTCCTTGAGACTGACACCGGCCGCCTCGAGCTCCGACAACAGCTCCTGCTCAAGGTCGAGCTCGACCGGCTCGCCGGGCTGCCGATAGCCGAGCGCATGCCCGAGACTCTCGGCGTGGAGCTCCGGAAGCGCAGCCGGCTCGGCGCGCTGGACGAGCCGCCGGCGGGGCGGGGAAGCGACGCCGGCGACACCAGCCGCCCCGACGGACTGCTCGGCCGCAGGAGCGGAAGAACTCAACGCCAACGGAACCCCGTCGCCGCCGCCGGGGTCGGCGATCATCGCGCACAACTTGTCACCGACGGCGGCCGGGACCTGAAGACCGCCCTGCGCGTCCACGAGATCCTGAACCGCCGGGTCGAACTCCGACACGCCATCCGGAACCGCCGGGTCGGGCTCCGACACCGGAGGTTCGGCGTCCGCAGCACCCGAGCCCGCAGGAACGCCAGGAACCGCAGGCGGCTGAGACACAACCGACTCGCCGGTGGCAGTGACGGGCGACAGACCGTCGGGACCGACAGCGGCAGCACCGCCGCCACCGACGGCGACCGGCGGGACGCCATCGGCCGGCGTGTCGGCACTGGCGACCGACGGGTCGGGCGCCGCCGGAGCAGGCTCAACGAGGCCCGGACCGGCGGCCGAAGCGGAGCGGACCTGCGGGCCGTCCCGCGGCAGCGGCGGCAGCGCGCCATCTACCTGCATCTCGACGACATCTACGGGACCAAGCGGCGCGGACGGCATCGAATCCTCCACGGATCAAACTGTCGACGGCGGCGGCGCGGATCGGGGATCGAACGCGGCGCCCCCGGGCGCGACGGGAACATCCGAACCCGGCGGAGCACCGGGGTCGACACGGACCGGCAGGCCGTCGGGATAGGTAACGACCACGACCGGGACCGCATCCGCGGGCGGCCGGACCGATACCGACTCCAGGGAGGCGAGCGGCCGAGGCGGCCACATCGCGATAACCGACCGGGACGGCAGGCCCGGAACACCCGGCGGGGCAAGCGTCTCGGGGTCGGACAGGTCGACCGGAACAACACGCCCCGAACCGGGACGGACCGCGACGGCGCGACCATCGACACGCGCGACGGCCACCGGGGGGCGCACCGGGGTGAACGCCGGCGCCTTCGGTCGGCGGTGGCTCCACAAGCGCGACACCTTCCACTCGCACGAACGGGAGTCGTAACCATCGACCCGCACGAGCTCCGACACGCCGCGCGAGCCGTCGGGCCGTCGGGCCTGATGGACCACGAGAGCGAACGCCGACGCCACCGAGTGGCACAGCACGTCCCACGGCAGCCGGTCCTCGGCCTGCGCGGCGCACGCGACCATCCGCGACAACGCGTCCCACGCCGTGTTGGCGTGAATGGTGGTCAAAGAGCCGCCGTGACCGGTATTGAGGGCCTGGAGGACGTCCTGGGCCTCAGCACCGCGAATCTCGCCGACCACGATATGGTCCGGCCGCTGCCGCAACGCATGCCGGACCATGTCGCGGATCGACAAGTCGTACTGCTTCAACTGCCGCGCCTCGAGCCGCACGGTGTTCAACTGCTCGACCCGCAGCTCGATCGTGTCCTCGATCACGACTATCCGGTGGTTGCGGGGAAACATCTTGATGAGCGCGTTGAGCAACGTGGTCTTGCCGCTGCCGGTCCCGCCGGCGACAAGGACGTTGCCGCCCTCGGCGAGCACCGCGCCCATCGCGTCGAGCACAGCCTGCGGCAACGACCCCATGCGGACCAGCTCGGCAGCGGTGATCACGACCTTGCGGAAACGGCGGATCGTGACCGCCGGCGCCTCGGCAGCCGGCGGCACGCAGACCGCGACCCGCGAACCGTCCTCCAGGCGGGCGTCGATGAGCGGCGTGTGCACCGGATCGGCGCCGAGCGGACGCGAACACGCGAAGCAGAGGCGCTCGACGGCCCGCGAATCGGCACCGCGGGCGTCGATGCGGTGCAACTTGCCGCCCTCCTCGTAGAAAACGTGGACGGACCCGGACCGCGAACACACGACCATGATCTCGGTGACCTGCTCGTTGCCGGTCAGGCCCGCGATCCACGGGAAGATCGTGTTGAGCGACGACAGGCTCAGTTCGCGGGTCGACACGCCCCCTAGAGCGGTCACGGGACGGACCTCGCGACGAAACGGCGCGACGCGACCCGGCTACACATCATGAGGCCTTCGACAGGACCTCGCGGTACCATTTCCAGTACGGCTCGCTGCGCGGCCGGTAGTCGGCCTTCAGGTAGACGCGGGTCGCGTCCTTGACGACCGCGCCGTCGAAGATCTGCGCGACCGCCTGGCAGACGCCGAGGAGGACCAGATCGCGCGGGTGAAAGAGCGGCTCCCGCTTCTCCGAATACGACTTCGAAAATCCAGCCGACGCCGAGCCGCCGCCCATGCGGCCGGTCAGCAACGACGCCGAAGCCTTGCCGGTCGTCTCGCTGAGCGAGAACGACGCCCGCATGCGGTTGACCTGACCGAGCAGCTCGGACGCCCTCTGGGCCGAGAAGTCGTCGGCAAGGGACAAAAAGATGCGCGACCGCAACGTCTGCAGCAGCGCGCGCCACGTATCGTCGTCGCCGAGGGCCGACTTGAGACTCGATATCGACTGCGTCGCGACGATGGGAACGCATTTCGACTGCCGGGTAAGCGCGAAGGCCTTCTCGTCACCGCTCGGATCGGACCCGCCGCAAGTCGCGAACATCTGATACTCGTCACAGATGAAAACCGCAGGGCGCCAGAACTTGTCCTTCGGGCCGACCTTCATCTCCTTCGGACGCAGGAGCAGGGTCGACAACCACGACTGCTTCAGCAGCACCCCGGCAGCGCGGGCGAGCGCCGGATTGGTCCCGGCGGGCATGTTCAAAGCCAGGACCTTGCCGCTCTCGATGAGCTGGTCGAGCGACGGCATCATCATCGCCTTCTCGTCCGCCGTCATCAACTCGGGGTTCTTCGGACAGAAGATACGGGCCACCGACGGTACCACGAACGTGGCCAGGAAGACGCTCATGCCCTCGACGATCGACGACCGGAGTTTCTCGTCGAGATCCAACCAGTCGGTCTTGTACCAGCGGTCTATCTCCTTGTTGAGCTCCAGATCCTCGGGCGGCGGGGACCTGATGACGGCAGCCCCGAAGTCGAGCGTCGCACCGTCCTTGCGCATCTCCCACGCGATCACCGAATAGCCGACATCGCCGGTGTGAAGGATGCACCGATCTCCGTACCGCTCCCACTTGAACACGTGCTCACGGGCCGCCTTCTTAGGGCCGAGGCAACGCAAGGTGAGCTGATGGCGCTCACCGGCGCCCTCGACCGGCTGGCCGGCCTGCTCGATCGACTTCTCGACATCCTGCTCGGTGACCATGACCCTGGTGAGCCGCTCCCGGTTGGCGTCGTAATCGGACGCGTGCACGTGGACCTCGTACTCGTACTGGCCGTAGACGTGCGACGTCTGGCGGTCTATGAGAGCCTCAAGCTCCTCCTTGTCGAGCATGCACTTGTAGATGTCGGCGAAAGTGAACCACGAACCCGGCAGAGCCCGGTAGGTCAGAATGACCCATCTGATAACGTTCGTGTACGCCATCTGCCAGAATGGTTCTTTGGACTTGCCGAATAGCTGGTTCACCAAGGACGCGAGCGAATAGGCAAGCGAATAGGTGTCCATCCACGGGGCGTTCAACGGATTCCATCGCCACCCGGTCCGTTCGAGCGACAGCTCCATGTAGTCTTCACTGCGGCCGTACTCGGCCAGCATCTCCTTGACTTCGTAACAGAAGTCGCCCTTGACTTCCAACACCAACGCCGCCGCGCGTTTCGCGGGATCGCCGCTCTGCCACTCGAGCAACTGCCGGCAGAACGGACGCATGCACGACGTGGTCTTCCCGGTGCCGACCGCCCCGAAGATGATCAACCCCGTATAGAGGCCCTTCTCGGGCATCATCAACCACTTCGGGTGCGGAGACTCGGCGAGCTTCGTCTTGTAATGGACTTCTCCGATGCACAGGCGCGGCGCGGCGTCATCGGGCCGCAACGGCCACGGCGGAAGCCGGCCCCGGGTGCGAACATCGACGATCCGCCCAACCCATACCCGAACGACGGATTCGCCGATGGAACTGCAGATCAGGAACAGGACGCCGGGAGCGAAGAAGCTCATGAGCACGAAGTACCACGACAGACGGGGCGAGTTCTCCCGGAAGACGTAGAGCAACGGGTCGACGTCCGGGTCGGGAACCACACCGAGGAAGCGAACCGCCAAGTCGGCCCGCCAAGCCCGGGGCACGTCCGACGCCTCGCGGCTGAGGGCCTCCAAAGCACCCCCGGAGCCGAGCGAGAGAGGGAACACGAAGAAACAGACGACCGAGACCATCACGGCGAACAACAGGCGGAGCAACGGCTTCATCACAGACGCTCCCGGCTAACGGCGGCTCCGCCATGCCTCCAGCCACGCGTGCGACGAGAAGCGCTCCGAACGCCACGCGGTCAGCGACATCACGCCGTCACCAGACGGAGACTCGGCGAAGCCGGCCTTCAACGACCGGACGCGCGCCTGCGCGGCGTCGCCGCCGCCGTAGGCGCGCCGCACGCCGGCGTCGCCGGCTTCGAGAAACCGCTCGAGGAGATAAGTCTCCACCCGATCGAACAGACGACGCCGATCGCCGGGACCGGGAAGCTCCTCGAACGCCGCGAGGCGCCTCCGCCACTCCGGTGCGTCGGCAACCTGGCCGACCACAACAACATGCACGCACAACCCCTGTGCACGCAACGCCGACCAGAGAGGCTTGTACGGATCGAGCCGCGCGACCGCGGCAGCCGCGGTGCGGTCCTCGCAGAACGCGAACGGGAAGACGAGCTTCCAGCCGCGTACGCCGATCGGCAGGTGGTCGACGAAAAACCGCTGGGTGCGCTGACCGGCGTCGTTCGTGTACACGCGCTGCGGGAGCAGGTCGACCGGCACGCCGAGCGCCCCGAAGAGGTCGAGCTTCTGCCGGCTCGCGCCGTACCACGCCCAGCCGTCGTGGTGGTCGAGGATGAAGTCGAAGACCAGCAGGCGCTGCATCGCCACCTGCGCGGAGACGCGGCGCCGGTAGCGGCTGTGCGGAATGCCGACCGCCTCGTAGACCTTCCGGCACGCGCAGTGGGCGTACGAGCGCGCGGCACCGCCGGCGAGCGAACGCGTCTCGGCGAGCGACGAGCCGCGCCACCGCGGCAGGAACAGCGACTCCAGGAAACGCTGCCGATCGCCGCAGCGGCCGTCGGCGTCGCGGCCGTCGCCCCAACCGGCGACGTGCGCGGCCAGCCACGCCTCGGCCTGCGCAGCCGTGAACAGGCCGCCGAGGTACATGACGTGCACGAGGAAACGCGCCTGGTCGCGGCTGATGGCGCCGCCACACAACGCGACCAGATTCGCCGGAGCGTCCACCGGGTACGACGGCGGACGCCGCGCGGCGTCAAAGTAGTCGGCCGCCGCCCCGGCGGCCGCATCAGCCACCGGAGCTCCCCCCGACGAGCTGGCGCTGCACCTCCAGGTAGGTGAGAACGAGGCCGAGCGGGTTGATCAGCAACGCCTCGGACGGCACCTCGTCGGCGAAGAGGAACTGGGTCGACAACGTGAGCCGCTCGCGCGACACATCGACGGTGCCAAAGCGCTCGATCCGATCGAAGAAGACCTCGGCCCGATAGGGAGGGTGGGGCTGCGGGATGACGCGGACGACGACGTTCTCGACGAAAAACTCCGGCCGGTTGACATCGGCCACGAAAGCCGCCAGTTCCTCGACATCGTTGTCGTAGCGGGTGCGCTGGAGCTCGGCAGTCAGGAAGTTGAGACTGCGCTGCCAGCGCTCGGCCCTAAGCGCGTGACGCCGCGAGAAGTGATCCTCGACGAACTGATTGAGGAAGAAGCCGACGACAGGGGAGTTCTGATCAAGAGTGGCACGGTCGAGCTCGACATCAACGACCTCGGCACGGCCGACCTCGTCGACGCGAACAACGAGCGGCAGCGGGTCCGGAGCCGTCGCCTGGACGACGACCAGCACAACGAGAACGAAGTTGACGAAGCTCAGAAAGACGGTCGCACCGCGGAACCACCGGTTGGAGTGGATCAACTCCCCCCACAGATCCGAGAACTCTTTCGCTTCAGCAGACACGCACCACTCCCGAGGACGAGATCGAACGGAACCGGACGGACAGCCGCCGCGCGGCCCGCGACCGCGCAGGTGAGCGTACCAACCGCCAGCCGCAGCCGAATGGGCGGCGTGAACCACGGACGAAAGCGCCGGATACATCGAAAACCACGCGCCGAATCGGCGGGCGCCGCTCCGCGGCGGACGAACGGCAGCGAGCAGGAGGGGACGGAGAGTGTATGAGTATGGGAGTACGGGTGTGCGGAGCGCGCGGAGCGCGCGGAGCGCGCGGAGCGCCAAAGGCGCTTCGACGGCGACGCGAACCAGCCGCATGGCGGCACAACGAGGGACCGGCGCAGCCGCGCACGCGGCGAAACGAAGGGGCCGCGGGTCGCAGTACGCTCAGTGGAAAGGAAGTGACGGATGAACCAGCAAGGCGACGGGCGGCAGAACAGCCGGCACAAGAAGGTCAAGACCGGCCGGTTCGCATTCATGCACGGGTTCGTGCACGGGATCATCGTCCGCGACGGACCGACGACCCGGTACTCGCTGGCGGGCAACGCCTACACCGAAGCAACGCTGCTGGTCGGCCTGTACGACGGCCGCCAGAAGGCGGAGCGCGAGACGCCGGAGTTCGTGGAGCTGATCGCGTTCGGCGAACTCGGCAAGTGCCTGGCCGGCTACGAACGCCGGGACCACGTGCACGCCGCCGGACGCCTCAACATGGAGGTCTGGGAGGACCGGAACGGCAACGTCCGGAACCGGTTCAAGCTGATCGCGGACCGTATCCAGCAGGAGCCGTTCCCGCAGCTAACCGACCTGCTGCCCGATTCCAGCGACGCACCGAACGGCGAAACGGTGAAGCGCGCACCGACCGGCGACGAAACCGTCGACCACGCGCCGGCGTGGGAGGACGACAGCGCCGCCACCGCGCAGCCAGCGCACCAGACGGCCGACTACGACGACGACATCCCGTTCTGACGAATCACCCCCCCCCGGCGAACCGGCGCCTCGTGCGCAGCCCAACGCGTTGGGCGCAACGAACAGAGGCCCAACCACGCACGGCGCAACAGCCGCACGAGGAACAGGATCCGACCCGGCAGGACCAGCGCTGCACACCGTCGTGACCGCCGTACAAGACAGCGGTCGTGCCGGCCAGCGCCGTAGGAACAACGAACACTCGACACAACCAGACGAGGCGCCGCCCACGGGCCGACGAGAGCGGACAGCGGGTAGCGGGAGCACCCCGCCCGGCCGACGAGAGCCGACGGCGCGGAAACCGCGAGGAGGCACCAAGAGCAGGAAAGCGCGGTAACCGTGAACCACAAACCGACGACGACCGACGAGGCCGGCCCTGCACGCGCCAACAGCACGGCGCTGCTCGAACGCCAGATCGCGTGGCTGAAACGCGCGCTCGGGCGCCTGAACGTGATCGTCCAGCAAGACCGGCGGAAGCTCGCACGGCTGACCCGGGACGTCGACAATCTGCTGTGGGACCGGCTGGCGACCGAGGCCGAGAAAAAAAGGCACGGACCCGACGACGAAGCGGCGTACGCCGAAGCGCGACGGCGCGCAACCGGAGAGCTTAAACCAGCGCGCATGGAAACACCGACGTGCGCGACCATAGCGTGCACTGTCGATGGGCGGCCGAGCCGTGCGACGACCATAATCGCGACCCCGACCGAGCCGGAAGGCATCACGTACTGTACGGTTTGCGCAAACAACGCGGAGGCAGTACTGCGGCGCCACGGGATCAGCTACGAGAGGAGAAGCACCAGAGAGCAGCCAATACAACAACGAGGACAGGCTTGAACACCAGCGCGACCAGAGAAGCGCCAACGCAGGCGCTGAGCGTGCGGCAGCCATGGGCATGGGCACTAGTAATCGGCGCGAAGACGATATCACCGTCGGGCTGTTCGACGACGGCACGCCTGGAGAGATCTTTCCCTGGTGATGGCCAAGGAGGGATCGACCATCTCCGGCTTCGCCGACGCGTTCGCCCAGGCCGTCTCCTACTCGCTGCAGTACGGCGTGCCGCTGCAGGTTCTGGTCAACAAGTTCAGCCACGTGCGGTTCGAGCCGGCCGGCCTCACGAAGAATCCCGACGTGCGGGTGGCCAAGTCGATCGTCGACTACGTCTTCCGCTGGCTGGCGACGAAGTTCCTCTCGCCGGAGGCGCAGTTCCACGCGGGTGTCAACGTCAGCGGCGAGGTCGCGGCCGAGACCGGCGAGCAGTTGACGTTCGGCGAGGCGATTCCGACGGACGCTCCCGCTCCGCGTGCACGGCAGAACGGTGCACCGATCGTGTCGTACGGCATCGACAACGACGAGGACGCACCACCGTGCTCGACCTGCGGCGCGACAAGCGGCTGCAGGCAGAACAGCCGGCAGGGAAACGGAGCAGCAACTGGCACACCCGAGCGGAAGCGATTGCGGAGAGCCGATTCCGGTACAGACGGGCCCAGGCTGATTGGGGGATTGAACGGAAGCGGAACAACAGCCGTGACCCGGCAACCCGGTACCCTCCTGGTAGCGAGGAAACAATGAGCGACGATATGCGCCGGGATTCCGGCGAAGCGCAACTGGGAGAACAACCCCGTGCCGCCGGCGAACCGCACGACGAGCCGCCGGAGACGGCCGTGCAGGAATCGTCGACCGGGTCAAAGGCGTCCTTGCCGCCGTGCGGGACACCTGGACCCCCAAAGTACGCCGGCTGCCCGACGAACGGCAGACCCAGCATGCAGCGCACGAAAACCGGCGCGCCGCAACGGTCGGAGACCCGGCAAAGCGCCGCGAGGTCGCGCGCGCGTTCGCGGCCCAGGAAGCAGCGAACGAAGACGCACAACCAAAAGAAACCAGAGAGCCGCCGAGGAGCGAAGAGCGACGCGCCGCAGCGCTGGCGCTGCAGCAGCACTACATGCGCCAGACCCGAACCGCGGCCGGGTTCAGACACAACGACAGCGGCCGAGACAACCGCGGCGCGGACCCGGCGGGAGGCCTGAGGGACGCCGGCAGCGAGCACGCGCAACAGCCGGCGAGAACCGCCGTCACGATCAACGGCCGCCTCGCCCCGACACCACCATCAGCACCGACAGCGGCCGGCAGCAGCCGCGGCCAAGAGCACCAGCAGTCACAAGACCGGGGCATCTAGCGAACCATTCCCCCGAGCACACGGGCAAGAAACCGCCCGGCTACCGTACCAGTCCGACTGAATTCCCCGAGCACGCCAGGAGCCCAGCCGAAGGTCGCCAACGAGCCCGCCGGGGAGAATCACCGCTTCGCCAGACACGCGGCGACAGCCAAGCCATCCGCGATGCCGAGCCCGCGGCAACCGGAACGGACAGGCTGAGTCCTGATTGCACGACTGGACGAGGTGATCATCATTACGGAGGAGCATGTCGCAGCCACTCGGGATCGTCGTCGCCAACGAGAGACGCACACAGGAATGCACCAGCAACCTACGGGGACGACCGGTCCGGATACCAATTCCGAATCGGTGCGACCGACCTACGACGACACCTGACCAGAACGTGCGCCCTGAACATACCGAACACACCGTTGCTCGACGAGGAGATTGGCACCAATGCTGCGGATGTTTCACCCGGGGAGCCGCAACAACTGCGAGAAAGCGCGTACACAAACGAACGAGAGCACGGGCGACTGCTCGACCGGATCGGAAGGATCGGACTCAGGGATGCGCGACGGAGCCTGAGACGACTGGAACACCCGGCCGGCGAGGACATGAGCAAGGTATGGGGTCTTTATTTACCGGGTCCGGGCGAAAATCCAACGTGATGGGGTAAAGGTTCTGGCGCGCCGAGCCGACAGCAAAGGGGGCGTGAGCCTGCTGCGCCGCATACGCGCCATCTTGGACAAGGCTCCTCCCGAGCAGGACCCTCGGGATGTTGTCATTGAGCAACAGGACCGGGAGATCGGGCGGCTGCGTGACGAACTGGCGCGCCACAAGGACGTGCACCGCGAGAACGGCCGCGTGCAGCGTCAGAACGACGGCTTGCAGCGTCGGATCGAGCGGCTGGAGCGCGAGAACGAGCACCTGAAACAGCAGTTGGCGACCGAGCGCCGGGCGGGACGCCGGCAAGCCGCACCTTTCGCCAAGAAGCGGCCGCAGGGTCGCGGCGGTCGTCCCGGCCGACGGCCCGGTACGCGCCATGGCCGGCAGGGACGCCGAGCGTGCCCGGCGCACGTCGGCGAGACCTTTGCGGCGCCGGTCCCGGCAACTTGTCCGGACTGCGGCGGCGCGGTCGAACTGACCGGCGCGGCGTCGCAATATCAGGAAGACCTTCCCCCGGTGCGCCCCGTGGTGCGCCGCTTCGACATCGAGGTCGGCCACTGCCCGCAGTGTCGGCGGCGTATTCAGGGCCGCCACGCCCTGCAGACCTCCGACGCGTTGGGGGCGGCCAGCGCACAGCTCGGCCCCGGTGTGGTCGCGCTGGTCGTCGAGTTGCACACGCACGGCGGCCTGCCGCTGGCCAAGGTCGCCGACCTGCTGCAGACCCGCTTCGGCCTGCAGGTGACGCCGGGGGGCCTCCAGCATCTGCTGCATCGTGCGGCCCGCGACGCGCGGCCGGCCTGCGAGCAGTTGCGCGAGCAGGTCCGCAACGCGCCCGTGGTCACGGCCGATGAGACCGGTTGGCGCGTCGGCGCCGTCGGCCACTGGCTGTGGGCGGCCGTCACCCCGACGACGACCGTCTACGCCGTCTGCGCGGGCCGCGGATTCGACGACGCCCAAGCGGTCCCGGGAGCCGACTTCGACGGCGTGCTCGTGCGCGACGGGTGGGTGGTCTACCGCCGTTACACCAACGGCGAGCACCAATCTTGCCTGCAGCACCTGCTTCGACGGTGTGAGCATCTGCTGGAGGAGCATCCCACTGCGGGTGGGTCGGTCAGGTGCAGGACACCTTGCAGGCCGGCCTCGCGCTGCGCGACCGGCGCAACGCCGGCAGCCTGAGCGACCACGGCCCGGCCACCGCCCGCGGCCGACTGCCCGCCCGGCTCAGCCGGCTGATCGACAACCCGCCGCCACTGGACGACGCCGAGCGCTTCGCCGCCCACCTGGCCGTCGAATTCCCCGCCCTCTTCACGTTCCTGTGGGACCCGTCGGTCGACGCCACCAACTGGCGCGCCGAACAAGCCATCCGGCCCGCCGTCGTCATCCGCAAGGTGTGCGGCGGCAACCGCACCCGCAAGGGCGCCGACACCCAGCAGATCCTTGCCGGCGTTGTACGCACCGCCCGCCAACGCAACCTCGACCTGCCTGCGCTGGTCGCCACGATGTTGCGTGCCCCCGAGCCCATCGTCCCCGACGTATTCGGCCTGCCGCCGCCGTCCGCGTCAAGTGCAGCACCGAAACGAGCGCATTGACGCGCGACCGACCCGCGGCTGACCGCCGCGCCGGGTGAAGTGTCGAAACGCTGCCCCCGAGGCTCGGCGGCCGGAAATCCCGAGGATGCTTCCAACGGTAGCTGCGCTCGGTGGCCTGCAGAACGGCAGGATAACAACAATCATCGTGGCCTCCCGCATCCGATGCAACATCCACCAAAGGAACAGCGTCGGCGCGCGGGCTCTCGACACTCACGGCCCATTCCATGCCCGTGTACGTTGACAAAATCACCCGTTAAACGAAGACGGTATGGGCAGCGACCTACTACCGAGCGGCGCTGGAGACAGCGTGGGCGTACTTGCAGGAGCACGGAACGCAGGACGGGATCGAAGGTTACAAGCCAATCGACACGCGCGAACTGGCGCGGCGGCTTCCACACCCGCACCAATGGCTGAGACTGCATTCTCTCGCCTGGCTGCTACGCAGCGATCTGGACGATGAACGATTGACAAAATGGGACAACTGGCGACGCAGACTGGTCGCCGCGAGCATGACGAAGCCGTATCCGGAGATTGAATTCTCAGAAGCGGAGCGAGTCCGGGACCACGAGCTGCTCGAGATCGGAAAAGCGTTCACAGGACCGCCGCGGCTGGCCACTTCCCCCGCACAGGCGGGATCAACCTCGAAGGTCGTTAGCGAGCCGCCCAGCGTGTTCGCCCGCGCGCACGGGGCTCGACCGGATTGGCCGCGAACGCCCCCCGCGCGCGGGAATCAACCGCTCTCAAGCGTCAGGACTATGCCGTCATCGGCACCGCACCCCGCACGAGCGGGGATCAAAGGCGAAAGCACCACCGACACCAGAAGGCGCCGCAATGCAGGAATTGCGTACACACGCAGCAGCGGAGCGGCGCAGCACATCGGAGCAGGGACCGGAGAAAGCGCGGGCGCACATCAGCAACGCTGCAGCCGACCGGGAGGGGCCCGCAGCAACGGGGGCGAGACCGGTTCCCGCCTGCGGCGGGGGCCACCGATCGAGAACAGCGGTCCCGGAATGGTGCGGTGCAGCACAAATGTTTCGCTAGCGAGAATGGCGATTCTCGGAAGCAGAGGCGGTTTCCACCGCCGAACCGCAACCAGGGAGGACGCAGCAGCCGCGATCACAGCGGACACTACCCGCGGACGCTGCCGCACCACGCTGCCGATCCCGGACAGGAACAGGAAGCGGTTAGATGTAGACTCATACAAGAAGGATATCGCGTAACTGGTCGACAACCGCACGGCGACGCACCCAGGGCAGTGCCAAGCAGGACCGCTCCAGCGCGATGCGCACAGCCGACCGAGAACGGAGAAGTTTCACAGCGGCAGCGACGCGTTGACCCCGTATTCAGCCCGCCTGCGTCGATCCTCAACCAGCAGAACTTGACGCGAACATCCGTCCCAACAAACGGTAGCGGGGCTCACGGAGCACGATGCGCCCACCACGCAGGTGCCAACCAGCCACGACGACCACGCGCGCACGCGACGGCGGCGTAACGCCAAACGTGGCCCCAGACGTCAGCATCGCTGGCGACCTTCAGGACGAAGACAGAAACGAACGCAGCACCAGCAGGGAGCAACTACTTGGCCCCAGCCGGCGCCACACCATTGTCGACAGCAGGACCAGCAGCCGAAGCAAGGTCGCCGGAAGCGTCAGAGTTGCTGCCCGGAGACGGAAAGCCCATCGCTTCCGCGATGGCCGGTACGCCGTCGAGCACCGACGACGGTCCAGGACGACCCCCAGGCGAATCCGGAAGCACCGGCTGCTGGTGCGGCTGATCCGCCCGGCGCAACAACTCCTGCACCGCGTACTCGACAGCCCACGCAAGAGTGACGTCACTGTCGGCGGCCAAAGCCTTCAGGCGCTGCAGCTGGGACTCGCGCAAGCGGAAGACGACCTGCTTCTTGCGTTCCCGACGCTCCTTCGGAATCAGCATCACGGGCACCATAGCAGGAACGGCGAGCCCAAGTCCACAGACTGAACAGATGGACGACTGGAAACCACCGACGCCAGCGCCGTCGGACATCGTGAAGAGCGCACGGATCCTGGCGCGCGGCGCGGCGCGGCACGCCACGACGGAAAGCAACTGGCGGAACGACGTCCTGACCGCCTGCGGGATCCTGATCTCGCTCGCATACAGCGAAACGAAGGACGTCGCGTACGACAAGATCGATTGCACGCAGTGCAGGGAACGGCCGATACATGCACCAGCGCTCGCAGTCGAAGAGCCGCCGCAAGAAGTCCATGGGGCGACACCCAAAGCCGGACAGCAGCCGGAAACGAGACGCCGAAGCGCCGACGAAGCCACCAGCGGAACGAAGTCGCCGGCAACAGACCCAGACGGCCGGGAAGTGGGAACGGCCAAGCGGACCGTCGAAGCAGGCAAACCGAGGAGTACGACCGCACCAGCGAGAGAACCACAAGACAGGAGCGGGGGACACGGACGAGCGCAGGCATCGTTGTTCTGAAGCAGCAAAAACGCAGATGAAGACGGTCAACGAGCTGCAACGGGCCGCGCCCGAACCGACGCCGCAACAGCGAGGGAGGAAGTCAGACGACCGGGCGCGGCACCCCGCAGTCGCCTACCTGGCGTCGCTGACGACGCCGAGCGGGCGGCGCAGCATGCTGTCCGGACTGAACACCGCAGCACGGATCCTCGGCGCGGCCGACGCGCGCACCGCTCAATGGGAGCGGCTCCGGTTCAGCCACGTGACGGCGCTGCGATCGGTCCTCGCAGAACGGTACCGGCCGGCGACGGCGAACCGGATCCTGTCCGCGGTACGCGGCGTGCTGAAGGCGGCATGGCGCCTCGGCCTGATCGGGACCGACGACTACCAGCGGGCCGGCGACGTGGCGAACGTGCGCGGATCAACGCTGCCGGCCGGCCGGGCACTCGACGCCGGAGAGCTCCTCGCACTGTTCACCGCATGCCGGCGGCCAGGAGCAGCAGCGGCGCGGGACGCCGCGCTGTTCGCGCTGCTGGCGGGCTGCGGCCTGCGCAGGCAGGAAGCGGCCGGCATCGACGTGGCCGACCTCGACCTCGCGACGAAGACATTGCGGGTGCGCGGCAAGGGCCGCCGTGAACGGCTGACGCACCTGAACAGCGGCACAGCCGCCGCGATACGATGGTGGCTGCGCCATCGAGGAGATACGCCGGGCCCGCTGCTGCGGCGGGTAACGAAGGACCAGCGGGTGCTGCCGGACCGGCTGACGGCGGAAGCGATGCTGCTGCGGGTGAAGAAACGGGCCGCCGAGGCCGGGATCCAACCGTGCTCGCCGCACGACCTGCGGCGCACGTTCGTGACGAACCTGCTCGACGCCGACGCCGACGTCGCGACAGTCGCACGGATGGCCGGGCACGCGAACGTCCAGACGACGACCCGCTACGACCGCCGCGGCGAAGAACAGGCACGACGGGCAGCAGAAAACACCCTGATCCCGTTCCGGGAACCGACCGACGACGGGCGATCAAGCCGGTTCAGCGACCCGGTCCCGCAGCACAGCACGACGCAACGCCCGCACCCCGCCCGAACGACGCAGCCGACGCCGCCACCCGCACGAGCGATGCATCCAGGAACGAAGAGGCCGCCTGACAACGCAAGCCCGCCGACAACGGTGCGGGAACAGCAGGCCGCGCACCTGAACCCCGGCGCGACCACAACGAGGCCGCCGGTGACCGAGCCCGACGGCGACCAAGCGGGCGAAACCGACGACGCGGAAGGTTGAACACGACCATGGACACAGACATGTACCGACAAGTGCTCCGCAAGGGCAGCAACGCCGTCCTGCACGAGGAAATCCCCGCAGCGTGGGCGCAGTACTTCGCCAACGACGACCCCGAAGAGCTCGACGACGACCCCGAATGGAGTCAAGCAGAGGCTGACGCATGGCGACAGGGATGGAAAGAACAGGGATACGACGTGGCGGGTCCGACCGGGCTCCAGGAAGAACCGGAGTTGAAACGGTTCAACGGACTGAACGGTCACGTGATCCAGGTAGGACTGGTAAACCAGTCCGTACTCGACGAAGACGCACGCAACGGCAGGTGGTCGGTATCCGGTACCGACGCACTGCCGTACGAGTACGTGCTGCGCGCCGACCTCGACGGGATAGTACGGCTGCCGGACAACTTCGGGCCGCGCTTGGTCGACCCCGCCGAAGACGTGGACGACCCGCGACGAGGCGAGCAGATGCCGATCAGCCTGTACGGGAACGCCGAGGACAAGCCGCACGAACCGGCAACGATCGACCCCGACGAGGCCGACGACCTCGACACCGCATGGACGAACGGAGCATGCGACTTCGCCACCTTGTGGCTGGCGGTGCACGGCTGGGAGCTCGCATGCGAGCTGCGGAACTGCGAGCGCGACGGCTGGTACGCCGAGCGGTGGGGAAGAACGAGTCTCTGGCTGGCCCGCCGGAGCCGCGACGCCGGACCGCCGCGGACAGCGGTACCGCTGCCCCGGTACCCAACCACGCACGTGCCGCACGTGTACAACCAAGGGGTCCGACAGGAGGCAATGCCGAATGAGCGATGACGACGGACGGTACGGCAGGACGGTACGGCAAGACGGCTACGACGCGTTCATCCCGGCGCCGAAGCCGGCCGAGTTCATCGAATGGACACCGAGCCTCGTCAGCGCGTTGTCGAGGGCCGACCGGGAGACGAGCCGGCTCGCCGGAAAGATCGAAGAAACCCCGCGCGCGAAATGGGCCGCGCAACCGTTCCTCCGCCGCGAGGCCGTCTTCTCGAGCCGGATCGAAAACATCCACTGCGAGCCCCGCGAGCTGCTGGCCAGCGAAGCCGCAAGCCGGATCCGGATGAACGACACCGGCGAGGCGGACGACACAGCGGCGAAGACGACCGCAAGCAGAGGCGGGCCGAGCGACGACCTGAGCGATACCGCGAACTGCGCGCGAGCGCTCAACTACGTACTCGAAAGGGCACGCTACGAAGCACTGTCGGTGGAACTGTTCCTGAACGCGCACCGGATCTTGATGGCGAGTCCGCGCAACAGCAACGCGCAACCGGGCGAGTTCCGGACCGTGCAGAACTGGATCGGCACACCGGGGTCGACGCCGCGCAGCGCAACGTACGTGCCGCCAGCGCCGGAAGCGGTCCACGAATGCATGCACGAATGGGAAAAGATGCTGCTCGACAACAGCCTGCCGGCGCTCATGCACGCCGCGCTCGCGCACGCGCAGTTCGAGGCCATACACCCGTTCGTCGACGGAAACGGCAGAATCGGACGGATCGCGATCGCGGCGATGCTGTACAGACGAGAGGTATTCCTGCATCCGGTACTGCAGACCAGCGAGGCGCTGTACACGACACGGGAGAGCTACTACGAGCATCTTCAAGGCACACGACAGGGACGGTGGAACGCGTGGAGCGAGTACTTCCTGCACCAAGTGCGAAGAGGCGCCGAGAACGCGACAGCACGCCTAGATCTGCTCAGCAGGGCGACAGGGGAGAACAGGAACCGGGTCGGGCGAACCCGCTCAGTACGGATCGACGAGGCGATCAATATCCTGCGAACGAGACCGTTCTGGACGACCGACCAGCTAGCCGTCCAACTGCACACGACGACCAAGGAAGCAACCAGGATTGCCAGCAAGCTGCACGAAGCCGGCGTGCTGACGCACCCGAAGGAACCGAAGTGGCACGGACTGCACTGCGCCGAAAACGTCCTGCAAGCACTCATCTGAAGACCACGACCGACCAGCGACAGCCGCGCGGATAGAGCAAGCCGGCAGGCGGAACGCGAAACGAGGCGGCAGGAGAGCACAGCGGCCCGACCACGCAGGGCCTGCGACGCCCCCGGCACGAGAAAACCGCCGACGGATCCGATCCCCATCGGCAATGCCGGACGGCCCCGGCAGCGCCGGTAACGCGGAAGAACCGCACCGTTACGCCGGCACAGCCGGGAAAGGCGAACCGCGCGCAGCGGCTCCGTACCCGGACGACAATTCCGCGCAACAGGCGCGGCGTCCCGCCCAGCCGGCACCGCACGAAGCGAAACATCTCCACACCGGAACAACCGATACGGCCTGCCAGTTGGTGGGAGTGTTCATCCGAAGGTGAGGAGGAAACTGCGACACGGGCGACGAGAAGTCCAGCGGATCCAGCCATGCCCGAACAACGACAAGGCAACCGCGCCGTAAAGAGCAAACGAACGAGAGAAACTGTAAGGAGGAAAGCCCCCGCGAAGTCGGTACACTGAGCGCACATGAACAGGAAGACCCTGCGCAACCTGCAGAACAGCCTCGCCCGGTTGGCCGGAACGAACCCGGAGCCCACAGACCCGACATATCGGGACAACCGGTTCACGGCAAGCCAGTCGCCGCATACGCCTGTAAGGAAAGTACTCCAGACCGACGCGATCGCCAAGGTGGAAACAACTGCAACCCAGCAGAACAGTCTGGAAGACCGTGAACGGTACACCGGGCTGGTGCCGCAGATGGCGCACGCAGGCTTCCACCTCAACATGGACGAGACGCTGAATCTCGGCCGGAACGGACAGCCGGTAATCGGCCTCGACACGCTGACGGTGCTGGCGTCGAACGACGCCGGGGCGCTGCAGAACGCGACAACGCGGAGCGCGGCGACCCAGATACTGGAGCTCGACGAACGAACCGCAAGCATGCTGTTCGACGGACCGCCCGAGACCGGAAGCGCACGCCAGTGGATCGAGGCCACCGACGCCGCAATAGCGGTGGAACGAATCCTCGAAGGACACCAAGGCGAGGCGATGTGGCAGGACCTCGACCTCGACGACCTGCACAGAGCGCAGCAAGCGTACGAAGACAAGCACGGCCAAGGGAACGTCCGAACAACATCGAGAATCCACAGAACCGCCCGGATCGATCCCGGGGCACTGATAGAACGAGGCGTCTCGATCGGCGCAGGCGCCGTCGTCGAGAAGGGCGCCGTGCTGCACGGAAACTGCCGGATCGACGCCGGAGCGACCGTCCCGGCGAATGCGGAGATCGGCACACCGGCGAACACGGCAGCAAGAACGATCACGGTACAGATTGACGAGAACGTAAACGGCGTGACAGTGACGCTGCCCGAAAGGGAGGACGGCCTCAGTTGGGACCCCAAGAAGCGCGAGCTCGTGCTGGACAGCGCTGAAGCCGTGAACATACACGCAACAGGAAACGGACGCGGAACGGTGATCCGCGTCGGCTCGGGACGCGGAGACGCCATCCGAAGCGGCGACGGCGCCGGCATGGCCTTGCGGGCAGGCGAAGGAACGGGAGCAGCTCGACGGAGCGGAGGAAACGGCAGCGCCGTACGGATGAACGACGGCAAGGGCGACGCGATCCGGACCGGACCGGGAGAGGGCGACGCCGAGAGAATAGGCTCGGGCTTCGGCGACGCGATACGGACCGGGACAGGAGCAGGAGACGCCGAACGGCACCACAACGGAATAGGATCGGCGGTGCGGACAGGCACGGGAGCGGGAGACGCGATCCGATGGGGGCACGGAAGCGGAGACGCCGTGCGGGACGGAGCCGGAACCGGCGAGGCAAAGTGCGTAACCACTCACCTCGGCAACGCACTACGGGGCGGGTCGGGGTACGGTAGCGCCACGACCCTCAGCGACGGGTCGGCCATACGAGGAGGAAGCGGGGAGGGAAACGCCATCAACAACTCCGCCAGTGCGAACCGGTCCGCTACAAGGACAGGTACAGGAAACGGCCAAGCCATACGGGGCGGAACAGGAAGCGGATCCGCGCGCAACGACAGCAGCGGCACCGGCGACGCACTGAACTACAGCGGCGGAAACGCAATGCGGACAGGAAACGGGAACGGAAACGCAATCGCAAGCCACAAGGACTACGGCCACGCACGGCGGGAAGGAGACGGGCACGGCGACGCCGTACGGTTCGGCGGTCGCGGCAACGCGAGACGGGAAGGAGCAGGAGACGGTTCAGCCAAGCGGTTCTGGGGCGGGGACGGAACCGCGCAACGGACCGGCGACGGACGCGGCAACGCCATCAACCAAAGCCGCGGCGAAGGCGACGCAATCTGCACGACAAGCAAACGAGGACACGCGGTCCGCGAGATAGGAACCGGACACGCGCGCCGCGGCGGCGACGGAGCCGGACACGCGATCGTGAACAACGGGACAGGAAACGCGGTGCGGAGCGGCACCGGCCAAGGCAACGCGGTCCGGACAGGGTACGGACAGGGACACGCTATACGAAACGGCAACGGCCCCGGCCACGCAGTGCACGAAGCATCGAACGAGAGCGCCGCCGCCGTACGGACGCCGGACGGCGCAGGACTTGCGCTACGGCGCGACGACTGCGACGTCATGGACAGCACAGCATGGACGGCACTCGAGGAAGCGAGAGCAATAACGGCAGCAACGTCAGCAAGGCCGAAAGAGTTCAAAACGGCAGCCGAACAGAGCCGCGAAAGAACAACCCGAGAGCCGCGACAAGACATCAAGATCGGCAAGGCACCACCGCCGCCGGTACGGCCGGACAGCGGGACAGCAAACGGGGGAGGCCGCCAGCAGAGCCAAGAGCGGGCAACCACCAGCCGATAGGGAGCGGAACGGTACGATAAAATACGTCGCGTGGTCGTGGCCGACCGAAGGAGGAGCGGACGCCGTCCGACGATGCCGGCGCAGGCGTTCGGCACCCCGATTCCCGCCGACCAGTTCGAGTTCGACGCCGGACGGATGCGCGAACTCGCGCGCGACTACGATGCACTGCTGCAGCACAAGGAAGCGCCGACCACGGCGGAGCGACTGGACGCAATCGAGCACATGCTCCGAGGCACCGATGTCACGGTGACCGTCGGTACGGCTGATATCAGAAACGGAAGTCCACGTACCGGCAATGGAGGGAAAGTCGCTGGTCGAGCACGCCACGATGCGAGCCGGCGCGGTCGGCATGGCGCACGCATGGGCGTCGATGGGAAGCACGACGCTCCTGCAAGCCGACAAGGACGCGGCCGAACTAGTCGGCGCATGGACAGTGCTGCAAGCCGCATCAGGCGCAGGGCTCGCGCACTGGCCGAACGGACTGGACGTCGACCGCGTCGTCGGCCGCCCGAACCGCTTGGCCGAGATCGGCCGGTAGGTGGCATCCGACCCGGGCTTTTTCGCGACCGCCGTAGCGGTCGGGCACACGGCAGAGCGGCAGATGTTCTGCAAGGAGACCATCGAACGAGGCATCGCACGATCCACGATCGCCGACCTCGGGGCACCCAAGCCGCCGAACAGGCCCGCCGCAGAAGACGGAACCGCCAGTGCAGACCGCAACCGGAACCAGCAGCAGCACCGTTGACCACCAGGCCAGCCGACCACAGCAAACAGTCGCCGACAAGCAGCGAAAGCAGCCTCCCCCGAACCTGACCCGCTGGAAAGCGACGCCGCAGGCGCGGCGGCGCGCGATGCGCGGCTTCATCCGCCACATCGTCCGGCCGCAGCGGGAAAGAAACCGCACCGAGAGCGCCACGGTCATCCGCAGTCTGTCGGGATCGACGTACCAGCGCAGCTGGAAGGACCCGCCGAGAGACGGAACGCGACGATGCCGCTGGTGCTGGCAACCGGTCGATCGGCGCGGCACACGGTGGCACCGGGAGTGCCTGCGGTGGTTCGGGGCCGCGCGCGGTCTGACGACGTACCCGGTCGGACAGACGCCGCTGATACCGCGGCAGCGGTGCTGCAAGTGCAGCGCTGCGGCGTACCGGTACGTCGAACGGTTCAACGAATGGGCCCCCGAGCCGCTGCAGCTCGACCACGCGATCGGCCTCGCGCTCGCCGACGAGCTCGGGCGCTGGTGGAGCGTACGCGCTCGAACGCCCGACAACCTGCGGTGGCTGTGCCGCGGCTGCCACGCAGTGAAGACGGCCGACGAGGCACGGGCCGTCCGGGCATGCCGGGATCCGCACGAGACCCTGCGGCGGTTCGTCGCCTACGACGCCACCAAGCAACTGGCGCTGGACTTGTGACGAGCCCAACGCGTTGGGGCGCGGGGACCGCCCGGCATTCGCGCCAAAGCAGGGACTGCGAAACCAGCCGAAGCCGAGGAACCACCGCGAGACATAGAGGGCCGCAGGAACGACAACACCGATCGGTCAGGAACCGCCGACGGCGGACCAATCTGCGACGCAAGCGGAGCGAGAGCTTGAACCGCCTTCCGGAACAGAGCTGGCGACACGAGCCGCCCACGACGCGAGGATCGCGAACGCGATCCGGAACGCCGTATTCGAGCTCGAGATCCTGGAAGCCGTCGATGACCGGTAAGCACGAGACGACGATGCGACACAAGCCGATCGGGTAGCCGATGCTGTCGGCGCGCCGCTCACGAAGGAGCAGACGTCCACGAGTTGCATGAGCGCCGCCCCCCAGGGGGCGGCGCTCATGCTGGTCGGCCCGCGCGACCCCGCCGACGAGGTGCTCCAGTACCGAGCACACCGCCGGAGCCGGCCGCTGCTCGCGCAGCATCTCGCGGGCCACTCGGAAGTGGACCATCGAGACAAAGTTGCCTTGCACGGCGGCCCGCCAGAACGACCTCATTGCGTCGGCGGAGTTGGAGCACGCGCCGGCGTTCCGCACGAGCTGCGTCGTTGACGCCCTTCCGTGATCATTCCGTCATCCGTCATGGCGGCCGACCGGCCGCCGACGACCAACGGCGACGAGCACCAGTACCCGACAGCCGCACACGCGGGACCGGCAGGAGTAGGATGGAACGGCAGGCAGAAGAGCCGATGCGGACGGAACGGCACCGACGTGTGCCCGACATCAACTGGAAGGACCACGAGCCGTGCCGGCTGGCACCGCCGGAGGCGTTCAGCAACGAACTGGCCGACCCGGGGGTGTACCGGCGGCTCCATCCGGACCGCGACGCGGCGATGAACACCGGCCGCCGAAGCCACACCGTACGGCTGGTATTCCACTCGCGGACGGCCGGATACCGACGGCGACCGACGAGCGACGAGCTGTACGACGGGCTGCGGACCGCCACACCGACCGAAAAGCAGATCGACGCCATACAGGCATGGGTCAACGAGGCGACGACGGACGAGTTCTGGAGCGCGTGGACGGAACGCGCGTATAGCTGGCGCATGCTCGCGGCGGGCCTGCACCGAGTCCGCATGCCATGGTACGAAACAGTCCGCATGATCAACGCGCACGCCGAACGACTCGAGCTGGTGGAAGACAACGCACTGCCGGAATGGCGATAGCGGAGCGCCGACAGGCAGCGGCATGACGGCAAGACCGGAGATGGAACTGCCGGAACCGGCAGCGGCGCTGTGGCTGAGGGTGCGCGACGTACTCGAGGATGCGCTGCGCGACGTCCTGCGGGACGGATCGCGGGCAGGGCTCGGCGGCGGCACGGTGCTGGCCGCGACATGGAACCACCGCAAGAGCAACGACATAGACGTGAAGATCTACCGAGCCGGCACGCTCGGCCAAATGGACGCGGAACGGAACGGTCACTGCGTACGGACACTCGAAAGAGCAGGAGGCCGACTAATCGCGAACAACGAGCGCCAGATGGTGTTCGCGTTCAGCGACGGCGAACTCGACGTGCGGGAGACGGAACCGGCGCACCTCGGCACGGACAGGGAGATGACCATCCTCGGCAAGGTGGCCACCATAGAACCGGTAGAGAGCATCCTGCACGGCAAGCTGACGGGCCGCGGGGGAAGGAACCCGGTACGCGACCTGTTCGACATAGCCGTGGCGGCGCAGAACGACCGCAGGGCACTGGAGCGAGCCGTCAACTGCCTGGCGAAAAGCCGAGCACACCGGATAGCCGAAACGTGGATCGGGCTGACACGTTTCTACGACGGAATGGCCGAGAAGGCAATCGAAGGAACGCCGGACAGGTACACGGGACTCAAGAAAAACGTCGCCGGTTACGCGAACGAGGCGATCATCGACGCGCAGTACCACTCAATCGAGATCGTCGGAAAGAACCACGACACCAGCGTGCGGACGACGTGCAACGACGGAACGACACGAACGACGCCCATCCGCGGGACGACAATCCGCGGGATGCGGCGCGAACTCAAACGGACAGGAATCTGGAGCTACGTGACACACAACACGGAAGCCAGCAGGGAGGACGTCCTCAAGCAACTCGAACAGTACACGAGAGCGCCGCAGGCAGACGAGACAGTCATCTGGCAGGCCGGCTGCAAACCGACTCAACGACGGGGCGCGGAACCGGAGCTGGGTCCCGGAGCCGGACCGGACACACCGGTGCCACCGGTACAACCAGCCGCCGGAGGTTCCACGCGAACGGCAACACGAGCGACGACCCAACCGCCGAAGGCCACACAGGCCAGAAGGCGGCGCTGACGCGCCACGCGCGGCCAGCTCCGCCGCAAGCTGCCGACGACACCCGGACCCGACATCGGACCGGACGGAACCCGGCAGCACTCACGCGAGACCGGCCGGCGGTTCAGGCCGATTCCACAGCGCGCGGTCGCGGAGCAGCTCCTCGAGGCGACCAGCGTGCTCAGACGACTTCAGTTTGTCGAGGGCCGCCACTTCGAGACGCCGCACACGTTCGCGCGACATGGTCTGCAACTGCCGGATGCCGTCCCGATCGGCGAGCAGATGAAGCCCGAACCGGAGGCACACGGCGGCCTGCTCGTGCGGGCGGAGCTCGCAGCGCATCACAGCCCACAAGACCTCCTGGGCGCGGGTGTGCGAGGTCTCGCGCTCCGGATCGACAGCCGTCGAGTCCGGCAGCCGGGCCGCCCAGCCGTCACCGTCTTCCTCGGCGCCGGCGCCGGGCGACTCATCGATCCGCATCGACACGCGCGGCGCGGCGCGCACACGGTCGACGAGCCGGCGCTCGACGCCGAGCGCGTCCGCGATGGCCCGCGAATCCGGACGCCGGGCCGAACGGGCCGAGAGCTCGTTCTCGACGACCGATATCTCGTGCGAGAGCTCCTGGATGTGAGACGGAATGCGCACGGTCCGGCCGGTCTCGGAAACGGCCCGGTTCATGGCCTGCTTGATCCACCAGCCGGCGTAGGTGGAGAAACGGGCCTTGGTGGCGTCGAACTTCTCGACCGCGCGCAGCAACCCGAGGTTGCCTTCCTGGACGAGGTCGTGGAACGTCAGGCCCATGTCGGGCCGATACAACCGCTTCGCGAACAGGACGACGAGACGCAGATTCGACACCGCGAGCTTCCGGCGGGCCGACTCGGACTCCGCGGTGCCGACTCGAATACGGCGCGAGACACCAACCAGGAAAGGGAGCGGGTCGACCGGTCGGCGGAGCTTCCGTTCGACGGGCAACTCGGAACCGTCGCCGAGCCGCATGCGCAGGCGGAGCGACTCACGCTCGATGAGCCGCACGCTCGCCTGACGCTCGAGATCGTGCCGGGAACGGCCGACCGCGGCGACCATCTCGCGGGCGACCGACGGCGTCACCCGCAGGCGAAGGACCTCACGCGACATGCGCACCCTGGCGCGCCCGTGGACCGCATCAGGGACGCCGTGCGCGCGCCAGCGGCGGACCGCGGCCCGCTCGGCGGCCACACAGGCGGCGATCGCCTCGTCGAGGCGGGCGAGCAGACGCGGGACGGCCGACCGGCCGCCGAGGACCGACAGCGACGACAGCACATCGCCGAGCTCCGACCGGTGGGCGAGCGAAGCACGAATGCGGTCGGCGGCCGCACGAGCGCCGGCGACCGTCCGCGACGCCGCACGGACGACCAGCAGGTCGGCACGGCGCAGCCGGTACGACAGGACCTCCTCGCCGCGCTGCCCGAGCAGCGTATGGGCACGGATGTCCTTGTAGTAGAGGCGGGACGGCGAGGCGATGCGAGCGGCCTGCAGGTCGTTGGCGGCACCGTGCACCAGCACACCCTCGACCGCCAGCTCCGAGAGCAGCTCCGCCCGCTCGGCGGCGCCGGAGCCGTCCGGCAGCAACGAGTCGACGTCGTCGACGGTGACCGAACCGCGACGGCGGTCGAGTTCGACCAACGCCCGGCAGGCGTCGGCCTGCGAGCGCTCCCCTCCAACAGATCCCGATCCAGCATCCATCGAGACGGAACCTCCGCGCACCGGTACAGGAGCAGAACGACACAGTGCAGCAGGAGCGACCTCAGCGAGATCCGCCGGTGGGAGGCCGACGGGACCAGACGCACCGCCGCAGCCGGACGAAAGACAGGATACGGAATCGGACGGCCGAACCGGAAGCGTGCAGCGGGACCCGGACACGCCGGAACAGTGTTGCTCACACGCGGGAAAGCGGGTAGCCTGCACGGACCATAGACGAATGCGCCGCCAACCCGACCGCGCGCCGAACCCCGGACCGCTCCGCGGCCCGGCGGCAGAACGGGTGTGCGGACACCACGCCACCGCAGCCACGACACCTGAAGACAAAGCGCCAACCGGTGTCAACGGGCGCACAACCACCACGACCACCGAGGAGAACGCCATGAAGACGACCATCACCGCAACCGCAATCGCCGCAACGCTGGCCGCCGCAGGCTGCGGGAGCTCCGCGACCAGCGAAGCGCTCGACGTGATCGACCAAGCCGAACAGGCGCTGATCGAGATCGAGGCCATCTGGGATGAAGCAGCAGGAGATCTGCTCGACGGCACCCGAACGGACGAGGAATGCCCGAGCCGCGTCGACGGAATGGGATTGCGGCACCGGCTGCTGAATCCACTGTTCCCACAAGTGACGGGCGACAAGGCAGACGAACTGAGCGCCGCAATCACGGCAGCAGTTCTGGCAGCCGACGAATGCGGGAGACTGGAGCAAGCGGCAGCAGAGTCGAGAACAACACTGCAACAAGCAGTGCAACGAACGCGGTCCGAGACACGCGAAGAGAGGATCGCGAGGCTGCGGAACATGATCCGCACATGGCCGGAAACGGAAACGGCGGTTCTGAAAACGGTAATGAACGCTGAAACGCTGGACGACAAATGGGCCGCCATAGCCGCAGCGGTGTCGTGGCCGAGATCCCGAGCAACCGGACGAATGCCACCGAGCATAAACGTGACCGAACAACGCCGGACCGCCAGCCGACAACGCGAGAACGGCCAGGGACGAACTGAGCCGCACTCTGGAAGAAGCGAAGGAAAAGACGGCGGAGATGTTCCGCGCCGCCGGCATCGAAATCCGCACGACCGGCTAGCTAGCTAGCTAGCTAGCTAGACAAGCGGTTCAGCTGCGACGCCGGTCTGACCAGGGCCGCGGTCGGCGGTCGATACGCGCGGACGGCTCGACCGGAGGCGGAAGAGAGGTCCGGCGACGCGCCTCCAGCACCGCACCGTAAGCGCGCTGCCGGGCCGTCGACTGGGACAGGACGTCAGGAGCACCGGCGGACGGACGCGCACCAAACCGGGACGCCGCGGAACCGAGGACCGACTCGGCGTTCCGAACCGCGGTCGAAATGCCCGAGGCCGGGGGCGTCGCACCGGCCATGATCGCGCCCGAGACCGCACCGACCTTCAAGGCGCCGAACAGCGACATGACGACCAACGGCAACCACTCGACCACGAAATCGAAAAACCAGTCGACAAGACCGACCAGGGAATCGACCGACGTCGGCGTCTGGAGTTCCGAGAACCGGAGCAGCGGCGCGACGAGAATGGAGGCCGCCACCGCGTACATGGCGGCGGCGGTGAGCAGGTAAATCCCCGACTGCAGAACAGCCTTGAACCAGCCCCAGAACAGGAAGTTCAATTGGTCGACGAGGATGAACGGAATGAACAGAGGACCGACGAGCACGAGAAGGACGACGGCGAAGTAACCCCACAGATACTGGCAGTAGACGATGAACCCGATGATCCACATCAGGAAAGTCGTCAGGTCGCGAAGCAAAGCGATGAACATCCATCGGATGCCGAACGTGATGAGATCGGTCACCGTAAGGACATACTCGCGAGCATTGGTGAACAGGGAACCGACGAAGCCCGACAGACTGCCGCTGTCGAGGGCCACATAGCGCTCACGGGCGGCGAGCATCTGCCGGGCGTTGGCCGCGCGGGCCTCGGTGAAAGCAACCTGCAGAGTGACCTGCGCACCATCGAGCAGCTGGTCGGCGAGCTGTTTCGGCGGTTCGATGAGCAGGGACGCGAAACCGCGGCTGAGGCCCCACGGAGTGGGTGTGGGATCATCATAGTAGTAGTTGTCCAGCAACGCGTACGCGAAACCGATCAACAGCACGACGGGCAGGATGGCACCGAGATCCATGCGACCGCCGTACATGAAGATGATGCCATTCCAGATCAGATAGATGAGCGCGAAAGCGCCGATCATCCCGCGTGCGACCGGGACCGTGACCTCATTGGCCATCTCGCCCATGCACGTGGCGGCCGCGTCGAGCGCTATATCGGGATCGAAGAACGCTCCGACCTGATCGGCACCGAGCTGAAGACGCGGATGAGTCTCGATAGCGTTCCGGACACAACCGGTGTACACGCCGGGAGCCTGCGCGGCCGCCGGATGAGGCCACAACGCCACGGCTGCGAACACGCAAGCTGCAAGCCACGCCGCTCGCCGGAGAGGCGAAAGACGACGAGAAAAGATCACTTCGGAGCCACCGTTTCAACCGGTTCGTTGCAGTCGACGCTCCCCGGACCGTAACGCGACTTCACTTCGTCGCCACCGACAGCACTGCCGCGGCGGCCTTGCCCTTGGGGCCGCCGATCGCGAGCACCTTCGAGGCTCCGCTGCCGCCACGCACCAAACGGCCAGCGGACCGCCCCATCCCTGCTATCGACTGGCCGCCGCGGACCCGGTCCATCATCCCCGAGGCCGGCATGGAACCGCCGCTCACGATCATGTTCGCAATCTCGTTGATCTTGAACGCGCCCAAGTACGCGAGCACGATGATCGGTCCCGACTCGAACAACACGTCGATGCCGGTCATGAACAGGTCGGCGACGTCCCAGTTCGCCGAGGCCGCCTGGACGCCGAACGCATGCACGAGCCGGTCGAGCGGCAAGGTCATGAACTGCTGCACGACCACGAACGCCGCCGCGGCGACGATCATGTGGACGGCCCCGCCGACCAACGTCTTGAACCAGCCCCAGAACAAGAACGACAACTGCGGAATCAACGCAAACGGCACGAGCAGCGGTCCGATGATGGTCGCGGCGACGATGATCAGAAACGACCACAGGTACGAGCAGTAGATAACGACCGCCGGGATGATGGTCAGGAGGACCAGCACCGCGGTCATGCACGCCAGGATCCAGGAGCGGATCAGGTTCGGGATGAAGTCCGTGATCACGTCTATCGCGTCGCTGATCCCGCTCGTGATGCCCGACCACCATCCGTCGTCGTCATCCTCCGCGGGCGCGTTGGCGTCGGCGGCGCCAGCCTGCGCTTCCTTCTGTTTGAGCTCGCCGAGCATCTGACCGGTCCAGATCGACCGCAAGGAACTCGTGATCCGCCTGCTGAAGTTCTCCCACGACCCGGCGAGCAGATCCCACGCGATGGCTTGTGCGCCGGCCGTGATCATGCGCACGAACGTCTGGTCGCCCCACGGGGTGCCGACCGGGTTCGAGTACCAGGTGAGGATCGCCCACGGGAGCCCGAGCAGGAGCACGAGACTAATGATCTCGCCCATGTTGATCCCGCCGGACAGCATCATCGTGACGCCGGTCCAGATGACGATGATCAGCGCAAACGAGCCCCATAGCTGGAACCCGATCGGGACCATGTCCGTCTGGGCGAACTGTTCGGCGCACATGACGGCCGCTGCCATCATCGAGTCCGGGGGCAACATGACCCCGGTGCGCGGACCGGCCGTGCTGTCGAGCTCACCGCCGGGGCCGAAGACGGCCATCTGGGGGCTGGTGCCCATGCAGGTCGTGAACGTAACCGTCTGTGCCGCAGGCCGAGCGGCGAACAGCGGGAGGATCAGCAGCACGACGACCGCAACGACGAACCGCAGCGCCGAACGGCGGAACGACAGCCCGCGGGGACCGGAGCGACGAGTCCGGGAACGACCACCGTAACGGATTCGGCGGAGGACGCCGGCCGAACAGGTCACAGGGACAACCATACCCACAGCCGGACCCGGTGGGACCACGACAAGGAACCGTCACCGCGAAACGACGACGGAGCGCCGAACAGGACGGACAAGAAGGGCGACGAAAGAGCGCGAACAGCCCAAGAGGACCGGACAGGCGGAACCCGACGATGCCGCACGGGTGCCAAGACGGCTACTGGAACGAGCGCCGGAGCAGCGCGTCCGCACGCGCCTGCATGGTGTCGGCGTCCATGACCGGCAGACAGCCGCCCCCGCCGTCCGCGTACGCGGCGTGCTCGCCGCACGCCAGCACGTTAGCCGCGCGCTCCAGGCGGCGCCGGCGCGCCGCCTCGGCCTGCTCCTCGGCGTCGAGCTCGGCCGCAAGGCCGGTCGCGAGGCGCTCCAGCTCGAGCATCCGCATGTCGACGACCGAGATAAGCGAACCGGCCTGCAGGGTCGCGCTCTCCATGGACGACAGATGGGCCTGCTGCTCGAGCGGGGAGCCGGCATTGGCGCGCGACGACAGACAGTCGGCTCCGACGGCCTGATCAAGAAAGGTGGCGTCGCGATTCACAGCACCGGTGGAAGTGACGGGCGACTCGGTCGGGCAGTCGTCGGGACCGTCATCGGAACGGAACAGGAACTGACGGGCCAAGTAGCTGCCACGGTCGGCCAGCGACCGCATGCGGCGGAGCTGCCAACGGTTGCGGTTGACCGCCGCTTCGGCGCGCTGGGCGGCCTCGACGGCGGCGGGGTCCGCCGCGGCAGCGCTGCCGACGACGCGCAGAACCTCCTGAACGGACGGAACGGTGTACAGCGCCCCGTCGCCGTAGACATCCTCTTCGAACTGCCGGTAGGTGCGCGCACCATCCTCAACGGCGTACACGCCGGTGTAGTACAACTCGCGGAGCTCCGGCGGCGTGAAGTCGGCGAACGCCGTGCAGCTAGCCGGGACGGGGAACCGATAGCAGGACGGGTCGGTCAGCGTGGCCCGGTACGAGTCGCCGAGACGGTACAGACCGCGCAGGCCACGGGTGTCCATGAGCTCCTCGACACCGGCGTGAATGTCCGAGAACGGCTGCATGACGCCGGCGACCGAGTCCATGTGGTCTTCGAGGATACGGGAGTACTTCTCCCACTGGTCGATCAGCGTGTTCAGATACGGCTTCATCTGCGCCAGCAGCGCGAGGAAGCCGGCGTCGGCGGAACGCGGCACTGCGGCGACGAAAACGAGCACCACGGCAGCCGCGACGACGCGACGCACGACGCCGGGACTGCGCCGGCCACCGCCGTCGCGAGAAGCACGGGAGAGAAGAATGGAGCGGGGTTCTTCGGAATACATGGTCGGCTCCACGAAAGCCAGCAGCGCAGCAGCAACGTGACCGTTCGGCTCAAGCGCCGAGCCGCACGGTGCGCAGGTGGTCGATCATCTCCTCGCTGCGGTCCCCGATCTCCAGACACGGCAGAGCGGCGGGATCGGTGGCCAGCGACGGAAGCGGATCGGGCCGAGGGAACGGCTGGCGGTAGTAGCTGCGCGGACCGTATTCGCCCTGACAGATCCAGTTGAGCCCCTGCAGGTGCAGATTGCGGCGCCGGGCCGCCTCGGCCTCCATGGCCTCACGCTGCCGATCCTCCAGGACACGAGCCTCGTGCTCGGCCCGCACGGCCTCGACCCGCCCGAGGTGCAGCAACACCCGAGTCTGCAAGGTATCGATCTGGTTCTGCGAAAGGTCGCCGTCCTGAAAGCGGTCGACGGCGTCGAGCTGCGCGAGCAGGCCCTGGAGCTCGCCCTGCGTGCCCCGTACGCCGGCGCCGTCTCCACGGCCGAGACCGCCGTTGGTCGCGCACGGCAGACGGTCGTCGACGTCAGGATCGACAACGCCGCCGGCCGACGGGGCAGGCTGACAGCCGCGCCAGTCCTCGACGATCGAGATGATGTGCTCGACCCGCGCGCGCCTGGCGGCGCGACGCTCAGCGGCGCGTTCGACCGCCGACTGGCGGTCGGTATGCCGCTGCCGCAGGTAGTCGTGAACGTACCGGAAGCTCTCGTGCAGCTGAGCGCTAAGCGCCACCTCGGTCGGCGAAGCATCGGGAGCGGGAGCAGTAGCAGTCGTGAGCGCGGCGACGTAACCATCGACGGCGGCCGACGGCAGGACTGCGTCTGCGGGCATGCAGTCGACCAGAGAGCCGACACCGCACTCGTCGAACGGGCGGTTGAAGTCCGGAAGCCGGTCGATGACCAGATCCGTGACGTAGTCGCGCGGATTGTAGACCGCCGCGCCGGCGCGGGAGCGGGTGTCGCGAATCCGGTCGGCGACCGCGGACAGCTTGCCGCGCAGCGGGGCCAGCTTGCCGAAGAACTCCGCGCGCGCCTGGTTGCGGACGTTCTCGATCTGCCGCTTGATCGCGATGCTCTGCGAGAGAACCGCCGCCATCTGGGCGACGACCGCCCAGCCGGCCGGGTCGAGGGCCGACAGGAACGCGCCGGCCGGCTGCACGCGCACCCCGAGGACGGCGACGAAGACGACCGGCACGACGACCCACCGCACCCGGCGGCGGCGCCGGCGACGACCGGGAAAGGAATCCGAACCAGACATCTTGCGTTCCATTCCAACCCCCGCGACCAGCGGCCGAGCGGCGCTAGCGGCGCAGGCCGGGCGGCCGCGGCCCCGGCACCGGACCGAGCGCCCCGGCGGGCCGCCGGTGCAACTCCACGAACGCTCTCCCGTAGTGGTCCGAGTAGAGTACCCACACGTGGTCACGGTACGCTACGCGCGAGTACAGGACCCCCTGGTAGACCGCCAGCACGACAGTGGACGACGGCGCGTCCCGGACAGCACCCGAATACGCGGCCGTCAGGCCGCGCGGACCAACCGGCGGGAGCGCCGACAGACCGGCATCCGCCCCTTCGGCGACGACATCGACGACCAGCAGCTCGACCGTCTCGAAGCCGTTGCCGAGCAACGGCAGAACGAGCCGGAACTCCGTGAAGCCGCCGGCGAGGAACGTCGGAGCGTCGAAAGCGAGCGGCAGCACCGCGCCGACCCGCCGCGGCACCCGCCACGCCGCACCGCCGCGCGGCGGCCCGGCCAGCAGGGGCGCTCCAGCGTCCGCGAGAGGCCGCCCGTAGCGGTCGAACCGCTGCGCCGCGGCAGCCGACTCGACGGCCAGACCGGCGACGAGAGCGACGACGACGCCAACGCGTTGGGCTGAGCGGGTCACTGGACCACCTCCCACTGGGCCTCGCGGGGAATCAGCAGGTCGTTCATCAGACGGATGTTGACCCGGTGGCCGGCCCGGATGGTGATCGTCGGCAGACGATTCAAGAACTGACCGACGATCTGCAGCGCGGACGCCGAGATCTGCTCCGCGGCGGCCGACCGGTACCCGCCCTGCTGGCCGCCGCTCTGCGAGAAGCCCGCCAAGGCGCCGACCGCGCCCGCGACCCCGAAGAGCTGCAGGTAGTGGCGGTCGACCTGGTCGCGCAGACTCGTCTCGCCGAGCCCGCTCATGCCGGCGAACTCCATGCGCACCCAACGGCCGTCCGGGAAGAGGAGGCGGTGGAACGAGACGGCGATCCGTCCCTGCCAGAGGGCCTCGACGCCCACCGACTCGCCGAGCGCGACGGTGCCGCGAGGAACCAGGATCCGCTGACGGTCGGGCGAATAAACGTGCCGTGTGACCTGCGCGGAGAGCGGCCCCGAGAACTCGCCGTCCAGCCGGGTCTGCAGGACGGCTGGGATCATCGTTCCCTCGTAGAGCCGGTCGGCCGACCCGTCCCGCGGGGTGACGACGACGCCCGACGGGTCGCCGGAACCGCCGCCGTCGGCCGGCGGGCCGAGGTCGAACTCGGCCGGCGCCTGCCGGCGCCCGGGCAGCGGCCCGCCGGGTGGCCGACCCGCCGACCCGGCATCGCCGAGCGGCGGCGGACGGCGGCCGAGAGCCTCGTCGCGGGTGCGCGGAACGCCCGCGCCGACCGACGGATCGAAGGACGGACCAGCGGTCGGCGGCGGAGCGGCCGGTCCCCGAGGGGGCGGCGACCCCGCAGCGGGCGGCCCGGCAGGCGGCCGGGACGCGACCGGAGCGCGCGGCGGCGGCAGCGGATCGACCTCCCGGAGGGTGTGCTGCCGTTCGCCGATGCCGCGCGCCGAGCTGACGACGGTCGGCGCACGGCGCGCATTCACTTGGCGCGCGATGTCCTCGAGCCGCAGGGTCTCCAGCAGGTCGGCCTCGCCGGAGGTACGGGCGATGACGTCGACGGGATCGCGCTGCTCGGGCTGCTCGGCCTGCTGGCCGCGGGCACGGAGGATCGCCAACTGCTCCTGCGCACGCGCGAGCTGCGCAGCCCGCTGGCGCGCCTCCGCGTCCGCCTGGCGTTGGATCCGTTCCTGCTCGGCGGCCCGGCGCCGCGCCTCCGCGGCCGCCTCGGCGGCGCGCACCCGGGCGCGGCGGTCCAGATCCGCCTGGACGCCTGACACGTCGCGGGGGTCGACGACCTCGACCGAACCCGGCTCGGCGGGCGGCACGTCGAGCGGATCGTCCTGGCGGTCGACGGGTTCACCGGTCATGAGGATGCCGATCAGCAACACGACCGACAACCCGATTCCGAGCAGCAGCGGCCAGTTGGCCGGCACGGCGCCCGCCGGGAGACGGACGTCCTTGAAGCCGGGAATCTTCATCGCGAGACCTCACAGGACAGACGCGACGCCCGCACCTACGGACCCTCCAGCTCGCGGCGGCGCCGGAAGTACAGCCGGACCAGCCGGCCGTCGTCGGGCGACAACACGGCGACCGAACCGTAGTCGACGACCCGGTCGAGGCGGTACAGGTAGTCGTCGAGGCGCTCGGAGGCCACCGGGTCGCCGGACTCCTCGTCCCGGAACGCCGGGTCGGGCGCGAGCAGGCGGACGAACGTCCGCTCACTGTCGTGCCAGAAGCCGAAGTGCCAGAACGGCTCCGTGTACGGGTCGAGGTACGGCTCGAGCACGTAGCTGAACTGGATCCGTTCCGGGTATTGCTCGCGCAGCGCCTCCAGGTCCGCCTCGATGCCCAGCTGGGCGGCCGCGATGCGGTCGCCGGCGGCGCGGCGCGCCTGCTCGACCCGGTCGTAGGCCGCGCGGAGCTGCTCGTCGAGACCGGCGAGGTCGGTCCCGGCGACGAACCGCGGCAGATCCGCGTCCACCCACGCGTCGGAACCGGAAGCCGCCGACGGGGCGTCACGACGAGCGCCGGGATGGGCACGGACCGGCTCGGGCGGCTCCAGCGGAGCGATGGCGGCCGGAGAACGCATCGACGGCGACGGTGCCGGAACGGCAGCCGCAGGGTCCGGCGCCTGCGCGAGCGAACCGAAAGGACTCGGGAGCGCACCGGTGCCGCCGTACAGGCCGACCACGGTGACGGGGTCGGCGAGCAGCTGATGGACCGTAGCGGGCGACGTCGCGACGCGCTCCCGGACGGCCGGCGGCAGGAGCGAGAAGATCCTGTCGACGAGCCAGTCCTCGGGACCGACGTAGACACGCCCGACACGACGGACGCCGGCCAAGCCGGTGATCTCCTGCATGTCGATCTGCAACAGGTCTCCGGTGGCGAACACGACAGTGAGGTTGGTCCGCGAACCGGGCTCGCCGGGCTTGACGAAGACGAAGTTCTGCCGGGCCGCGACCGCCCAGCGGTCCGGATCACCGAGCAGGAAGTCGACGACCCGCCAACCCGGCGGGAAGACCAGCGACACGTCGTGATAGACCTGCGCCTGCACGACGTAGGGGATCGAACCCGCGACGGGCGCCGAGAAGACCGCACGGGAGAGCGACTGGGCGAGATCGGCCGCCCCGCCGCCGACCGGCACCCGGTCCTGCGGCGCATCGGGGTCGAGGACCGCCCCCAACAGGGCCGCGGCGCGCTCGGCCAACGTCAGAGACGGCTCGGCGCCGGCCACGAGGGAGGCACCGCCGGGAGGCGGCGAAGCAGGATCCGGCCCCGGCGGCGGTTCGCCGTGAGGCGCAGCCGGGACAGCGGGCGGATCGTCGCCCGCCGGAGGCGGCTCGGGGTCCGGAACGGCACCGTCGACCGCGGGGTCCGAAGGGGCGTCCGGATCGGCCGGCAACCGCGGGCCGACCATATCAGGCGCCGCCGGCGGCTGCGGCGGCTGCGGCGGCTGCACACCGGCCGGCAAGGGCGCGGCCGCCGCGAACGGGGCGACAAACTGGAACAGCAACGAAGCGGCAGCGCCGGCAACGAACAGTCGTGCATGTACCACGGAGACCACCGGTTCCAGGACCCGCTGAGCGGACGACCGCACTAGTCGGCCCAAGGCCGGGCACGCGCGAGCGCGACGGCCGCGACACCCGCGCCGACGAGGGTCGCGGTAAGCCGCGGGTGACGGCGCACCCACGACTTCGAGCTGCGGGTGGGCACCCAGTGCGGCGGGCCGCCGCGCGGCAGCGGCTGTTCCGCCAGCATAGCGAGCGGCGGCACGTCCCACAGGTGCCATTCGCCGCGGGCGCCGTGCAGCTGCGCATAACCGGCGCCGAGGACGTGATCGACCACGTACAGGCCGTCCGGCGACAGAGTGAAGTTCACGAACACCGGTTCGGCGCCCTCGACGCCGGTCAGCGAATAGAGGGCCGGCGACTCCTGGGCGCTGCTCCGCAGATAGGTGAACTGACCGTCGGTCCAGATCTGATTGACGAACAGCGGCGCGCGCCGGATCTCCGGCGTGAGCCGATAGCGCATCTGGACGCGCCGCGGATACACGCGCATGTAGTCGTCGAAGCGCGCCTCGCGGAGCGCGCGGACGCGCGCGTGCTCGCGCGCCGCCTCGGCGGCCACGTCGAGGGCGTCCTGCTCGGCCGCAGCGAGACGGCGCCGGTAGTCGGCGACGACGCCGACCGGCACGAAGCCGACATCGTACGCGTCCGGATCGAAACCGGGCACTGGAGCCGACGCGACCGAATCGGCGCCGGCGCCGCCGGACTCCGGCCACTCGACGATCAGGACCTCGTCGGGACGGAACTCTGTAGTCGAAAAGAGGTCGAACGAGTACGTCCGGGAAGCCGCCGTGACGAGCGACAGCGTCGTCCGGCGACGGTCGTCCATCGGCTTGACAAAAGCCATGTTGTCAGTGCCGCGAACATCGAAGTAGAACGAATCGCCGAGCACGAAATCGACGATGTCCTCGTCCGGAGCGAGCTGCAAGGTCGTGTGGCGGAGGGTCGTCGTCAGTACCGGCATCGACCGGTCGGACGGGGCGACAACACGCCGGATGGGCGCGAGCTCGGCCAGCGGCGCCAGATCGGGCCACGACAGCGCGTCCGGCGGCACGGCGCCGGATTCGCCGCGGAGCAGGTCGAGCTCGGCCTCCACGCCCGCGAGCACGCGATCGATCTCTTCGGCGGTCAGGTCGGCGCCCGGCGGCGGACCTTCGGGCAGCTCCAGGACCACCGGTTCACGCGCCGGAGGCGGTGCCGCCGAAGGCGGCTGCGCGGCCGCCGGAACGACGACGAGAAAACCGCACACGAACGCGCGCAACGCGGGAGCGACGACACGACGATCGAACTTCACGCCACCACCTCCCGGACGCCGATGTTGTCGTCGGGACGCTCACCGGCCGCGAGGCGCACCAGCGCGCCCGCGAGCCCGAACTTGGCGACCATCCGGGCCCGCAGCTCCGCATCGGTAGGCGAACTGGTGGCGAGCCAGTAGGTCTCGTCGTCGACCTCGAGACGGAGGACGGCCTTCTCCTGGGCCCTGTGGAGGAACAGCTCCCGCTTCGCCTCAAGACCGCGGACGGTTTCGAACTCGGCGTCGGACAGGTTCAGCACCCCGGCCGCCTCCGGCGGGAACGCCGGGTTCGAGAGGAGCAGCTTCGTCGGCAGCATCTCGAGCAGCGCGCGGGCCTGGTCGGAATGCGTCAGGTCGACGACCGACTGCGTGGCGAGCAACAGCACCGCGTTGCGCTTCCGCCACGTCTTCGCGGCCTCCATGAGAGCCGACAGGACGGCCGGATCGGAGACGTACTTCCACGCCTCGTCGACGACCATCAACTTCAACGCGCCGATCTCGGCGTCGTCGTCGACAACGAGGCGGAGCTTCTCCAGCAGGAAGAACAGGGCCGCCGCGCACCAGTCGGGATGCTGCTGCGCACCTGCGAGGTCGATCACCTGCCAACGCTCGCGCCCGACGTCGAACTCGTCGGGCGGCCCGTCGAACGTCGGCGCCCACGGACCCGTACCGATCCAGCGGGCGAGCGGGTCCCACATCGGCTGCGGCAGCAGCCGCACGAACTGACCCAGCTGCTGCTGGTCGCGGTCGTACGCATAGATATCCTCGACGGTGCGACGAATCTGCGTCGCATCGCCCTGCTGGAGCTGATAGCCGCCGATGGCGAGCAGCCGCTCGACCCACGCGGTGAGGAACTGATAGGTCCGCTCGTTCGGAGACAACGAGAACGGCTTCAGGGACGGCTGGCGGCCCTGCCCGTCGCCGCCGACGTGCATGGACAGGTAGTTGCCGCCCAGGAGGCTCGTCAGCCACCGGTAGCTGCCGCCGAGGTCGAGGATCATCACCCGCGGGTTGTACTGGAGGGCCTGCAGCAGGAGGAAATTCAGCAGGAAACTCTTCCCGCTACCGGTCGAGCCGAGCACGAGCGTGTGGCCGACGTCGGAGCCGGCAAACAAGTCGAACCCGTACGGGGTCCGCCAGCGGGTCTCGAACTGCGTCAGGCACGGGGCGTCCAGGTGGTCGCAGCGGCCGTAGCCGACCGCGCCGGAGAACAGCGGCGCGAGGGCCGCCGCCTGACCGGACGAGATCAGGAGCGGCCGCGCAAGCGGGCGCAGCCGCTGGCCGGGATACCGCTGGAACCACACCGCGGCCTGCCCGTACCGCTCCCTGACGGCCTTGCCGTCCGCCTGCACGAACACGCGCTGCACCAAAGCGCCGACCTGATCGAGGACCGACTGGTCGACAGCGGACACGGCGATCGACAGGTTGCAGTCGCCGTACGCGACGCCGTACGTATCGACCTCCAGAGCCGCGCGGTATAGCTGGTCGACCGCGGCCGACGACGGCGCGTCGTCGAGCGCCATGTCGGTGCCCTCGGTACCGGTCATCCCGGCCCAGAACGACCACCGCTGGGTGTTGTAGTGCTTCTGGACGGCGCGGATGCGGGCGAGCGCCGCGGTCTTGTCGACGGAACGCCACTCCAGGACCGCCGTGAAGTCGTACGGCAACGCCCACAGCTCGCCGAGCGCGTTGGCACCGGACTTCTGCGGCGGCAAGGCCATCGAGAAGAGGCCAACGACCCGGTCGCCGACCCGCATGTACTGCCTCTCGAAGGTGACCGTCTCGCCGGCGAGTCGCCAGTTAAGCCCGTAGGGAGGCGGCTTCGCGGTCGGCGACCACTCGCCCTGACCCTGGTTGACGACGCGGAACAGCAGGCCGCCGATCTCGTCGCCCTCGAGCCGCCGCAACGGCGTGACGGCGTCGACGAGCGACTCGTACTGCTTGCACAGCGTGCGGCACTCGACCAGCACCCGCTCGACAACCTCGCGGAGATAGAACGTCAGGTGCTCCTGACGACGGCGGTCCCGGAACCAGCGGCGCACGTTCGACAGCCACCAGCGGGACGACTCGACCCGCACGTGATGACGCATCCCGGGCTGAAAGGCGACAACCAGATACGACGCCATGCGGCGGACCCGCCGCGACACCCACGCGCGGCGCTTGCGCTGCGCGAGCACCGCGACCGTGTCGCCGGGCAGATCGCCGACATCGAGACCGACCTCGGGACGCTCGAAGAGGACGAAGACACGGTGCGGCGGCTCGACCGCCGCCAGCAACCGCTGCCACGCCTGGGTGGTCGCATCGAGGCCGTCGGGACCGCGGCCGTCGACCGTGTCGAGCCAGAGCTCGAAGAAGAACAGGATCTGTCCGTCAGTCGTCAGCACGGCGTCGGGAGCAACGAAGCCCCAATAGGGCAGATAAGTGCCGAGAGAACCCTCCTTGGGCTTGAGCAGATCGATCACGACTACCGAGCCCCCTCGGGGCCGGACTCGCCGGCACGGAGCTGTTCGACGGGCACGTCCAACAGGTACGCACCGTAAGTTTCGGGAGGCGCGCCCGGATCGGCCCACGCGATGTCGTAACGGCTGCTCAGCCGCAGCACGGTGAAGAAGTGAGGGTCGCGCCAAGTCATGACGCGGCAACCGACGTACGCGCCGACAGCGGCCGCGAGACCGAGCAGAAAGGAGCCGACGCCCTGCCAAAGCACCGCAAGGAGCACGAAGATCAGGCCGAAGAAACGGCGATCGATGTGAGCGAGCTCCGGCGGCCGGCAGAGTACGTGAAAACCCTCCCACTGCTGCTGTCCACGCAGGTTGACGGCACTCACCGACGCCCCCGCGGATCAGCTGTCGTACTCACCGGACTCCTCGCGCCCGAGCGCCTCGGCGAGCTCCGGGTCCCCGGTGTGACCCTCGCGGATCGACTGATCGAGGACCTGGATCCGGGAGCCGACATCGCCGAGGAACAGCAGGCGCGCAACGTGATAGAAACCGAACACCATGAGCAGGAAGGTGGCCGACGGTACGGCGACGAGATGGAACGCGTACGCGTCCCACGCAAGATCCCAGTAGGGGCCGAGGTATCCGAGTTCCGAATGGACGAACACGACCAGAGGGATGAACGTCGCGACCGTCAAGCCGAGCGAAACCTGCCACGGGTGCATCGCATGACCACCTCACCGCCCGCCGCGCCCCCACGCGAGGGGAAACTCCTCGTCCTGCTGGATCCGCCGGCGCGGCTGACGATCGGAGCGCAACCGGAACAGCCGGAACCCGGCGCGCTGCTTCTCGCGGACCTGCGGGGCAGTGTAGAAACCCGTGGCCACTTCGATGCCGCGCGTCTCGACGGTTCCGTCGGCACGCTCGAGCTCCACGAGAGCGTCCGGCAACGGCACGTCCTCGTCGAAGACCCGCAAGCCGACCACGCGGGCCGCCTCACGGCGGGCGCACCGCGCCCCCGCGGGACCGCCGTCGCGGCGGCCCGTAGCGTCCGCCGACGCGAGCAGGCCGCGCAGCTCGGAATCGATCCGCACGCGACGGATCCGCGCACCCGCGCGGAGGTCGTCGGCGCAGTCCTGCACGACCGCATCAAGTAGCTGGTGGTCGTGGCGGAGCCGCCGGTCGTCGGCGGTCCAGGCCCAGAAACGCTGGTCCGGAGCCTCGACGGCCCGCACCTCCGGCTGGCGCTTCCGGCGCCGCCGGGCGGCCGCGGCATCGCGGCCGCGCGGGGTGAGCATGAAGACCTGGTAGCCGTAGCGGCCCTTCGAAACCGTACGGACGCCGACAAGACCCTTGCGGCGCAGCTTCGCGAGCGACCGGCCGGCCGCGAACGGGTGGCCGTCGAAGCAGTGGACGACGAGGGACTTGCGGGTCGCGACCCGGAAGATACCGAGGGTCTCGAGCACCAGCGCCTCCCGCTCGGCGCCCGTCAGCCGCGGACCGCCGCGGGGACCGCGGTCGCGGCGCCCGTCATGGGCACGACCGAGCTCGATGTCGCGGACGGCGTGCTCACGCAACGGTTCGGGCTCCGGAGGAGCGGGAGGCCGAACCGGCTCGGGGGCGGGAAGCGACGGCCGATCGGGCTCGCGGACGCGCCGATCGTCGGGCGAATCACGGCCGCGGTCGTCGGGACGGTGATAGAGACACCACACGGAGAACAGTAGCGACAGCCGAGTCACCGGGCCGCAGCGACGAACTCGCGCTCGACCGCCCGCAGACGGTCGAGCACGACCGGCGGCAGGACCCACAGGTCCCACGCGGCGGCGTCGCCGCCCGACGCGACCCACAGCGACGCGACGCGCTCGACCGCCTGAACAGACGCATGCATGGCCTCGACGAGCATCTCCAGGATGCGGCCGTCGACGGCGCCGACAGGAACAGCGACCGGCCCCGCAGCAACGACGTCGTCGGCACCAGAGGCAGGCGAGGCCGCGATCGACGACGCCGCAGCAGAGGGGTCGGCAACGGCGTCCGAAGCGGCCGGAGAGCGCAGCGGTTCGGCACCGACAGGAGCACCGGCAGCGCCGGAAGCGGCATCGTCGGCAGCACCGGAGTCCGCGGACGCACCGGCCGGCGCGGAGCGGCGCGTGCCGACCACGGCAACAAAACCCGCGACAGGCGCAGCCCCGCCGCTACCGCCGCCCCCACCTTCGCCGTCGCCCGACTGCGCGGCCGCCGCCGCGACAGGACGCCGCGGCCGACGCGGACCCGCACCGCCGGGCATCGACGAACGGCCCGACAGGCCGGAACGGACCACAGGTACCGGACCCGCCGGCGCGGCGGGCACCGCGGGGGCCAGTTCGACGTCGGACGACACAACGCCGGGAACGACCGGGTCGACACCCTCCGACACGAGGTGCTCGTCGTCGTCGAGCACGACGGCACGGCCGAACGGCGCTGCACGGGGTCGCGAAACGGCAGCAAACGGGAGCGGCGGGGAAGGAAGAGCAGGACGCCGGGCAGCACGAGCAGCCGACGGCGCGGCACCGCGCGACAGACCCCCCGGCCCGGCGCCGGAACCCGGATACGGACGAGCCGCGACCGCGGCCCCACCGGGCACCGCGTCAGCACCCGCCGCGGTGCCCGACTGCGACTGCGCCGCCGCCGGCGGCAGCCAGCGGCGGCGCTGCTGCTCCCACGCGTCGACGACGTCGACCCAATCGGCCGGGTGCATGCGCCGGAAGCGCTCGTACAACGCACGCAAGGGCTGGACCCACGCCGGACCGTGACGCGGACCGAGAACCGCCGCCAGCAGCTCGGGATCGATGACCTGCACGAGCAACGAACGGAGCGACTTCGCCGGATCGAGACGAAGCAGCTGCGCGCGGACCCGCTCGACCTCCGCAGGCCCGGCCGCCAACGCGTCGACCATCAGGTCGGCAAGCGCGCTGCCGCGAGTAACCGACACGGACACGCAGCTAGCGTACAAACGGCGAACGGTGAGCGACGCCCGACAAGCGCAGAGCCCAACGGGTTGGAGCGAGACAAGATCCCGACAGACCGAACGCGAACGAGGGCGCCGAACCGAGAGAACTAGACTGCCGAGGAAGAACCTATGGAACGGAACCAGGAACGGAGCAGGAGCAGCGCGGTCGGCCGCCGAGCAACCGTAACAACACCGGCGACGGGGCCGGCAAGCTCACCGGTGCTGGCCGGGTGGATCGAGCAGCGAAAACTGCCGGGCGCGGGGCCGGGAACCGTGAAGATAGCGCACGTGCCGATCTGCGAACGGTGCAGCAAGACGCTTCCCGGCACGACAAGCGCCGCACAGGCCCGCAAGGACCTGCTGAAGCACCGCCGGGAATGTTACCCGCGAGTCACGGTGCAGAAGAAACCGCTGGTCCGAACGAAGTGAAGCGCAACAACGCCCATCAGGACGAACAGCAGTGAAACGGCGACGATCTCCGTCCGCCGGAACCGCTGCGGGAACTCTCAGAGATCCCTTCATTTATAAGTCTTTATTATGCAGTACTTTACACCGTTGTCGCCAGTCTCTTGTCCCTGTCGTCAGGGGTTCCCTTTGGGCTCGAGGTGAAGCACGACAGGCAGACCCGTTCGACCTTGAAGCCACACTCTGCGTGGATCCAACTGACTTGGCCTGACGCCAGTCGCACATGTTTCGACCGCAGCACGAGCCTTCGAACTGGCGCGTGTTTGAATTAGAATATGATTCCATGCATCCACGTGAAATCCGGCCGGCGTCATCCAGACAACGGTTCCGAAGACACGACCTCCTGAATTTCATCACCGCATTGTACGACGGCGATCTGCATGCCAAGCGCGTGCTGTCGTTGGCCAACGCCACCCTCGGCGTGCTGACGAGTGCTTCGCTGGCGATCCATGCGGTGGGACGTGGCTTGGCCCAGGCGATGGGCACGTTGACCAAGCATGGTGTAAAGCAGGTGGACCGACTCCTGAGCAATCGAGGTGTCGACGTCTGGACCTTTTTCGGATACTGGACGCCGTACGTCGTCGGCGTCCGCACCGAGGTGGTCGTCGCGCTGGACTGGACGAGCTTTGCGGCGGACGGGCAGGACACGATCGTGCTGTCGATGTTGACGAGCCATGGACGCGCGACGCCCCTGCTGTGGAAAACCGTGGCCTCCTCGACCCCGACTGGTGCGGCGAGCACGAACCGATCGACCCAAACGGCTGGGAGGAAATCGAAGAGTGACTGTGATCATCAGTGATTGGACCGACGCTCTCGTGTGGCTGGCCGCCGGCGTGACGTCGGCCGCGCTGCTGGAGCGCGACACGGCACGGGTAATCGTCGGCATCGCAGCAGCACCGAACGCCGCACGAACGGCTGCCATCATGGCGGCGGCAGCAAGCCAGACGACCGTCAAAGAAGTGAGCGCGAAGAGCACAATCCACGCGACTAGCTGCGTGACCGCGTACACGGCAGGAACAGCGATAGGAATGCTCCGAGGGGGCTGAACGCGGAGACGGAGCACCGAAGCCGGCAGCAACATCGAAATCGCCGCTGAAACGGCCACGGACCAGCACGGAGCGGCACAACTCGCAAGCAACCTGACGAACAGACAAAACGGCCGCCCGCCCCTTCGGTAAGACGAGCGGCCGCGAAGGGTCCGCTTCGGTCGGACGCTGGAGCGGACTAGTGGTTCGGCTTGTCGCCGGCACGGTCGCGCTGGCGCGACCGCCGCTTGGACGCCCTGGCCCCAGCGGCCGGCTCGGGCGCCGACGGCGACGCCGGCGCGTCCTTGCCGATCGGGGGCTGCGCCGCCGCGCCACGGCCCGGGCGGCCCGCGGTCGCCTCGCGGGCCGCTGCCGCCGCCCCCCCGGCCGCCGGTACACGGTCCGGCTTGCCGGAAGCGGGCTTGTCGGGCGCCGGCACCGCAGCGGCCGGTTCACGAGCCGGCGGCTCCGCGGTCGCCTTGGCGGGAGCCGGCTTCTCGGGAGCCGGCTCGTTCCGGACCGCCTGCGCGGGGGGCGCCGGCGACGCCGTCGGCGGGGGCGCCTGCTGCTGTCCGCCGCCCGGACCACCGCCCGCCGGGTCGATGACCTGACCGGTCGCGATCCGGGTGCCGGTCGGCGTGTGACCGAAACCGCGGGCCGCGGTGTCGACGGTCGGCTGCTGCTCGCGACGCTCCTGGTTGCGCTGCCGCTGCTCGTACGAAGTCGGCGCCTGGCCGTTCGACAACCGGAACGTCCGGTGAACGCGCTCTCCGAGGTCCGCCAGCCCTTCGGGCACCTCGAGGACCTGAGCCTGCGCCTCACGGATGTCGCGCTGCCGCTCCGGCGGATAGGCCGGCGGATGCCACTTGGAACCGACCTCGGTCATGCGCTCCAGGGAGGCGGCCGAAGCGGTCAGCTCCGAACGCGCGTACTCGGGCATGCCGATCCGGTCCTCCGGCTTCGCGCGCGCCGTCGCGAGCGCGTCGGCGTCGCCGTCCCGGCACTGATGGAAACGGCAGACCTCGTGGGTGAGGGCGGACAGATACGCGTCCCGGGACGGGAACGAACTCTCGGGCCCGCTCGTGAGCACGAACGAGTCCCGCTCGGTACCGTCGGGAGCGGTCTCCTTGTGCGCCGACAGGGAGACCTTGCCGAGCATCTCCTTGTCCTCGCGGGTTTCGAGCCCGGCCAAGCGGGCCGGCGTCATCAAGTTGGTCGCGTAATACTCGCGGGCGTTCTCGCGCACCGGGGCGCGGGGCTCGAGTGCCGGGAGATCGAGATGGTCGACGTTGTAGTAGTCACGCTTCCCGTGTTCTTTCCGAATGCCCTCGAAGACCACAGTCTCGCGGCACTTCCGGCCCTTCTCGTCCCTCACGAAATCGCCGGCCTTGCCTTCGATCGGCCGGCCTTCATGGTCGAAGTTCGGCCCATCCTTGGCCAACTTGACGTCACGCTTCTCGACATACGCGAGGTCGGAGGCCTTCGAGGAGTTCGGAAGTTCGATACGGCCCTTGTAGTCCGCCACGACGTTGCGGATGTTCGTCACGCCGTGCTGCTCGTTGAACGACTCAGCCTGCTGGCGCATCGCGAAACGCGTGTCCGGCAGGCCGTGGGCCGCGGCCACGGTGCGCAGGATGAGCGGGTTCATCCCGCGAAAGGTATGCGGCGGCGGCGTCGACAGGTTGCCGCGCCCGTCCCGGCGGACGAGCGGCAACGTGGTCGGCGGGCGCGCGGTCTGCTCCCGCTGGAGGATCGACCTGCCCATCCGCAGGTCCGCCGCCATCTGGCGGCCCCATTTCTCGACCACCTGGGCGCGGGTCGGGCCCTGAGCGACGCCGCCCCGCTTCTGCGGGGTCTCGCCCTGCAGGGCCGGTCTCGGTTCTGTGACTTCCATGCGTGCTCCTCCTGGAATCACGGTTGCGCTACCGTGGAAACTGCCCGCAGTGTCGACGCCGACGTCGGCGGGGTGAGCTCCCAGAGTTGAAAGACGGTGGAAGCGTAGCGACGCGATTCCGAAAGCCGCCGGGCCGCCGGCACGTTCATACGGCAGTGCCGTACGAGGAGCAACCGACGCCACCGACTACCGTCGGGAAAAAGAGACCAAGCAAGAACCTGCCTCAACAGGAGCAGAACACGCCGCAGAGGCAACCAGAGGCGGCACCGCTACGCCGCCGCAAATGCCGAAGGAAGAACCGGAGCCGGTTAGCTGTAGTCCGTACGCGGTCATCAGAGACGCAAGTAGCGACCAATGAATCCAACCGCTACGTGTACCGCCCGCGGCCGCAGGCTAAAGCGCACCGAGTCAAGAACCGCCGAAACTCAACAAAGGGAAGGAAACCGGGGCCCAACGCGTTGGGCCGACCAGTTCAGCGGGACACCGCCTCGGCGTGCTCGCGACCACCGGGCCGGCGATCAGGGGCGGCGGCCCCGGCCGCGGCCGGCGCGACCGGCGGATCCGGGACCGACCCGCCGCCCGGCGTACAGGCGAGATCGCGAACGAAGCGGTCCGTCACCGCGAGGGAACCGCGGACCGACTCGGCGAGCTCGTGCTTGTACGCCCTCGACGCGACGAGCCGATCGACGACCGAAGGGAAAGCGGAGAGCAGACGCTTCGAAATCACGACGCCGGCCCGTCGCGAATCGTCAAGCCGCTCAGTGACTTCCGCGGCACTGTCCGGCCACGCCTTCTTCATCTGGGCGTGCGCGTAGGCGTCAACGACCAGCTGTTCGCGGACCCCGGCAGTAACGAGACCGCGCGAGCGCAACTGCTGCGGAGCATCGCCGGCGGTGACGGAGTCGGCCGGGAAGGCACCCCGAGAGGCAACCGCGGGCGAGGCCGCCCCGTAGAACGCCGCCGCCTCGCCGGCCCGCGGGCCGGAGTCCCAGCGGGCGGTCGCGCGACCGAACGCCGCGAACAGCTCGGCGTGGTTCTCCGCCAGACGATCGTTCGTCAACCGGTCGTCGGCACGGAGAACACGGGGGTCGACACACACCTCGTCTCGGTCGTCGCCGTGCCGGAACGTCGCCGGAGCCAACGGAGCATCAGGCGACACGGCCGCCCTCACCACCGACACGCCGGCCGCCGAAAAGGCATCGACGACGCGGTCGACGCGCTCGACCGCGGCATCGCGGTCGTCGACCCGGCGGTCGAACTCGACCCGCATCCGATCCGCATCGACCTCGACGGCCGACACAACGCCCGAAACCCACTCGTCAACAGCCGGGTCCGCGCCCGCGCGGAGCACCTGATCGAACACGTGCGCCGACAGAGCGGTCGACAGACGCGCGCAGACGGCGTCGCGGTCGCCGGGCGGTCGATTGCCGGCGTCGTCCTCGGCGGCGACGAGAGACGCGGCAAGGCGATCGACGAGCGGCTCAGCCGCATCCCGGCGGGCCGAGAGGCCGCCGTCACCGCCGGCGAACCGCGGGGACGCGGTGCGCTGACCGCAGAACGCGTCCATCGAGACGGAAAGACCCGGACAACCGTCCACGGGCACACGCGAACCCGACCGCACGGTCACGACGTCGACAAGGTCGCCGAGACGACGCTCCTCGGGAGTCAACGGACGAGCCGCGGCAGCCGGCGGACCGATCCGCTCAGCGTCGCCGCGCGACCGCTCGACCGACGCAGCATACGCGACATGCCCGTCGGCGACCGCCGACAGAACGCATCCCTCGATCGAGTCGAGCAACTGCGGGTCGTCGCGGGACGCGACGACCACCTTGCGGACGTCCTGCAACGCCGCGGTGACGACCGCCTCGTGAACGGCCTCATCGACACCGGGAGGCACCAGTAGCAACGGCGAGTCCGGGTCCTCCGCCCGAATGGTGTCGAGCAGACGCGGCTCCGAACCGACGGAGGGCAAGCAGCCAGGAATGCCGAGATCCCGCCCAAGAGCAGTCGAGACGACGGCGTCAAGCCGAATCCGTTCCCAGACCGGCCCGCCCTCGGCATGGTAGTCGGCCATGCCGTCGAGCAACGACTGGGTCTCGGAAGCATGCGGCAGCCCGAAGACTTCCCGCTGCATATCGGCGCGTTCAGCCGACCAGCGGCGCTCCACCGCAAGAGCGGCGGCAGGATCGTCGAGACACAGCTGAGTGTGGGCGATCTCGAGCTCCTCGAGAGCGCGGCCGACCCAGTACTGGGCCGAGCCGTACACCTCCTCCTTGCCTCGCAGCTTGTCGGCCGACACGGCAGGCTCGTCGGCCGCACCGCCGCGCAGACCGGCCGCCACCGCGAGCAGGGCCGGATCGGCACGGACCGCGCGAAGCGACAAGCCGAGCGGAGGAGCCACGACGCGGCCGTCCTCGGCGACCGCGGTGCGGGCCCGCAGGTCCGCGCGACCGGGTTCGAAGTCGCGCGAGCGGCGCTCCGACAACTCGCGGACCTGCGCCGGAGACGCCAGGTACGGATCCGTGAGAGTGACCCACCGCAAGTCGACGACCGCTTGGTAGCCGGCGAGCACCGCGGAGCGCATGTCGTGCACGACGGCGCGGCCGTTCGACACCAAGCGCTCGGCGAACCGCTCGTCCGCCGGTTCCTTGCGGTACCGGGGACGGTTGTCCTGCACCCAGACCGACGTGGACGGCTTGGAAGCCGACCGCAAGCTCTCGAGCGGGTCCGAATGATCGCGGGTGCGCCGCTTGCCGGTAGGGGAGGGGCGGCGCTCGGGAGGTTGGGCGGGAAGCTCAGTGTCCGGATCGTGCCGGCGGTCCTGCTCGTCGCGGCGCAGGAGCCGATCCTCGAGCTGCTGCGCGCGGCGCGCGGCCCGCTCAGCCTCCCGGGCCTCCTCTTCAGCCGTCAGAGGGGCCGCCGGACCGTGCAGATCAGACGCCGGACGGGCCGTCTTGACGCCCAGCTTCCAGCCCCCCCGGGGCTCGACCCGGTACCGCTTCGCCACCGCGCACCTCCGCCCAAAAGGGCCGCCGACCGGCGCTGCGGAGCGCGCCAGCGAAACAGCCGCAACGAACAACGGAAGCGTAACCGGAGAGGCAGGAACCGGCACAGGAGCCGGTCCCGCGGCAGAGCAGCGGACGGGACCGCCGGGAGCGGCCGCGTCACGCGCCCTGGGCAAGCGGAGCCGGGGCATCGGCCAGCGACGGGACGGCCGGCAGGGCGCCGGAGAGCAGCTCCTGGGACGCGCGGACCGTCAGACGCGCATCGAGCTGCCGCTCGGCATGCAGGGCCGCGACCCGATCGACGTCCGGTGCGGACGGATCGTCGGGCGTCCACATGGGGTCCGGTTCCAGCGCCGGGTCGAACTCCTCGAGGATCGGATCATCCTCGCCCGCGAACAACACCCGCAGGGCGTCCTCGGTCGGCAGGACCGGAACCCGATCGAACGGGTCGAGGCCCCACTGCTCCCGCTGCTCCGCGGTGGTCGAGACGACGTAGCCGATCTCGTACGCGACGTTGAACTCGTCGAGAGTTTCCGGACAGGCGACGATGAGCGACCGCCCATCCGCCGGAACCGTAAATTGCTGCTGCCTCATTCGATGGCCCCTCTCCCAGGCGGGCGGCCCAGCCGGCCGCACAACGGAGGTAGCGTAACGACCGCAAGACCGGATCCCAACACACCGCCGACGCCGCACAACGGCGCACACGCGCCGCTCACGGCCGCCGGGCAGCATCCCGGACGGCAGCCCGCCCGGGCGTGGCCTCGGCGGCCGCGCCGGCACCCGCAGGAGGCGCGGGCGGCGACGGAGCAGCCGCTCCGGCCGGCGACAGGACGACCGGAGAACGCGAACCGGCACCGGCGGAACCGACATCACGAGACGAAGCGACCGCACCGTCGGACGAGTCATCGACACTTGGCGGGGACGCCGCCGCCGCCGGACCGTCCGGCGGCGGGGAACCGCCGCCGCCGGGAAGAGCGCCGGGAGCGCGGGAAACCGCAGGGTCGAACAAACCGGCCGCGATGCCGATCTCGCGCGCGGTGTAGCGGACCTCGTCGGAACGCACGAGACCATCGACGACGCGGACCCGCGTACGAGGGCGCAGGCGCCCGTGCTGATCGACCAGCGCCGCACGAGCCTCGCCGGGACGCAGCGACGGGTCGTCGAAGCGGCGGCGCCGCCGCGCCGGACGGCGCGGGGAGGAACCGCGCGCGGAGGGCGCCGCAGGCGGCCCGGCAGATCCCGGACGAGATCGCGAGCCGCGAGCAAGCGCCCGCGTGGCCGCCGCCACCGTCCGGCGCGCGTACGCGGCCGCCGCCTTGCCAGGACCGGTAGCCGCCTCGCGGCGGACCACGAGCGCCGCTTCGACCTCGTCGGCCGGCCGGCCGGCCCGCAAGGCGGCGGCCGCGTAGCGGAAGTCACGGCGGTCCCGCTCGCGCTTCTCTTCTAGCAGCTGACGGGCCACGTCAACGGTCCGTTGCGCGTACGAGCGCGCGGACCGCTTCGCGCCGGAACCGACCTCGCGGTGCAGGGTCAGCTCGGCTTCGATCTGCGAGACCGGCACCCCGGCCCGCAAGGCCCGGATGGCATGGTAGAGGTCCTCCTTGTCGGCGACCGACGACCCAGGGACCGCCTTCGGGCGGCCGGCACGACCAGAACGACCGTCAACGCCCGAACCGGGCTGGGGGCCGGCGGAACGACCCGCCGCCACAGCCAGCTCACCCGGCGACGCACCGGATCCAGACGCACGGCCCGACTGAGCGGGCGAACCGGGCGAAGCGGACGGAGCACCAGAACGGTCAGCAGCGTCCGCCGAGCGTGGACGGCGGACTGCCGCGGCAGCCGCGGCACGCTCCATCGGCGACTGCACCGGGAAGGGCGGCTGCGGGATGCCGCCGCGCGGCTCAATGGCAGTCACGCCACGCTCAGCCAGCGCAGCCCGGCAGAGGGCCGCGGTGGCCCGGACCTCCGGAGCGAGCGTGGCGCGGTCGACGTCCAGGTCGGCGACCATCCGCTCGTACGGAATCGCCGGCGAGAACGGCTTCTTGTACATGTTGCGGATGCGGCCCGCGACGACATCGCGGGGGACGACGAGCTTCAATGCCCGGAAATCGTCCAGGATCACCGGACGCCGGTCGCGCAACCGCCGATCGGGGAACTCGGGGTCATAGTCGGGGCGCAGGTCGCGATTCGGATCACGGCACGGGACGACCAGCGGCGGGGCGTCCCGATACGACGGCTTGCGGTTGTAGTAGCCGGGCAGCCGCAGGACGGTCGCGACCGTGCAGGTCGTCGGATCCGCGCGGTACCGGTCGCTCAACAGGCCGGAATAGAACTCGGCGAGCTCCTTCGGCGGCGCCTCGCGGTGGTCGAGCGTCCACAGGCACTGGAACTTGCCCGGCGACGTCGACAGGATGAAGTGCGGAGGAGGAATCACGCCGTCCGCGATGTCCGCCCGCATCTGCGGCAGCGCACCCTCGGACGCCGGCCAGTGCCGATCGCCGTCGGCCTCGCGGATGAAGTCGAGGTCCATCTGCACCCGAGCGACCCGCGCGACGTGCGCGCGCGTGCGGCCGTACGGCTTGTCGGAACCATCGACCCGACGGACCGGGTTGACGCACACGTAGACGTTCCAGCCGTTGTTGTTCAACGCATCGTAGGCATTGAGGCGCGCCACCGCCTGATCGAGCGGCCACTGCCACTGATGAACCCGGCCGACCTGATCGGTGCGCTCGCATCGCGCAACCAGACTGACGTGGTCGTCGGGACGGAACATCGCACGCAAGTACCGGGCAGCGACCGTGAGACGGCGCCTCTGCAACGCCTCGGCGTCAGCACCGGAGACCGGAAAACCCTCCTGACGAACCAGCACCGCCAACGAAACCGACATGAAAGTGGAACCACCTGCCAGCCAACAGGGTACCGGCGGCACCAGCGCGCGGGCGCGCAACGAACGAACCACGCACGAAGAACACCAACGGTTCAAGCGCCGCGATGCGGCGCAGCGGAGGACGCCTACGAGCAGGGAGGGAGGGCAGGAGGTGAGAAGGTGAATGGAAAGCGGGAGGGCGGCGCGCGCGTACCGCTGAAGCGGTTCGGATCCGACACAAGGGGCCGCTGTACGGCGGACGGAACGAGACGGCGACAGGCGCCGGCCGGGAACACGGAAACGCCGCGAATGCCCGGTAGACTCGACGGCATGACCGGACCAACCGCGCTCGACACCTGTTTCGCACACTACGCGGTCACGACCCGGGACCCGGTCGACGGAGACGAGATCGTCTTTCCGGCCGCCGGAGCACGCGACCGGCGAAACCGGCCGGACGAACTGCTGCCGCTAGCACCGCGGATCGACGGACGGATCGACGAGATCGGCGTCGACGAGGCACGGCGGCGGTTCGGGCCGACCGCGCTCGCCAAGGCGCAGCGCCAGCACCTGCAGCGGCAGCGCCGCAGACCGGAACAGCGCGACCGCGACGCCCGGGAGGCGACCGCCGCGAACACGGCGCTCGAACGCCTGATCGCGGCCGGCGACCCCGGCGACCGCCCGGTGCGGATCAACGCGGCGTCGCCGCGCGGGCCGCGGCCCGACGGGCTGCACAGCAGCAGCGACAACATCCGCCTGACCGTACGGGACCGCGGGAGCGGGGAACGACCACTCGAGATCATCGTCCACGACGGCGCACCACAGCTGCCGGAGATCCGCCGGCAACGACCGATCGACGCACTGCCGTTCGGCCTCGCCGCGTGGGCGGCAGCGGTGGCGTCGAACGCCAGCCCGGCGCGCCCGCCCGCCATAGCGGTACCGACGCTGCTCGCGGCCGCACACGCCCACGCGTACGGGAGGCTCGGGGACGACCACCTGCACGCGCTGCTCCACACCGCGTACCCGGCGCTGACCGACGAGAAGCCTCGGCGGTGGACGCTGCAGGCGAGCGACGACGACGGGCGCCTGCTGACGCTGACCGGCGACCGGGCTAGCGGAGAAGTGCTGATCGACGGCGCCCCGTCGGGGTGGAGCGAGCCGCAGACGCGCGCCGTCGACCGCCTGGTGCGCGCGCTGCACCGGACGGCGACGCCCCCGGACGCGGCGTGCGTGTGGAGCGACCCGGGGTCGCCCCGGTTCGTGGTCGCCGACGACGGCGGCGGACGCACGGTGCTGCGGACCATTGAGGGAGGCTGACGATGCCGGACAGCAGAACGGAAGCCGCCCGCAAGGCGCTGGACGCGTTCATGGCGGTCGCCGAGTACGCCGAGACCGGCCGGGTGGCGCAGCCCGGCGGCTTCGACGACGGGCCGTACACGAGCCCCGACATGGCCGGCTACTACGACCATCCCGGCGAGCCGGACGCGTTGTTCAACGACGCCGTCGACGACTGGCCGGAGACCGGAGCGAAGACCCCCGACGAAGCGTGGGACGCGTGGAGCGACGCCTACGGGGGAGAGGTCGGGACCCGCCGGGAAGGACACGGCGACGCCGTGACGGTCCAGCTGACCGGGTACGACGAGACGGCCGGCGAGCCGGTCCCGCTGCAACTCGGGATCGACGCCGCCCGCGGGGTCCACGCCGACCGGACGAGCATCGCCGCCCTCGGCGGCGACCCGGCGGCCGCACCGACCGCCGGCGAGCTCGTCAACCTGCACAGCGCAGGCGTGCCGGGCGAAACGGCCGAGCGAATCCGGTACGCCATCGACGCCGCGGCCCGCGCGGCGGATCCCGAGCGGTCGTTCGACAACGCACCGCCGCGGGACGGCAGAGACGACCCGGCAGCAGAACGGGGACTCGCAGACCAGCCCTCCGAACTCGCGGACGGGCTGCCGGAAACATCGGCCGCCGATGCGCTCGAACGATGGATGCTCACCGCCGAACGGATGCAGGCCGACTACGACGCCGCCGCCGGACCCGAAGAGGACCACTGGCTGGACCGCGACGCCAGCTGGGTGCCGGTCGACGTCGAACAGCACGTCGAGTACCACTTCAGCCCCGACCCCGACGGCAACGACGCGCTGACCGTGACGATGGTCGTGCCCGGCGACCGCGACGACCCCGACAACCCGTACACGGAGCTGACGATCGGGGTGAACGACCACCGGGGTATGCACGCCGACGCGGCGACGATCGCCGCACTGGGCGGAGATCCGGCAACCGTGCCGACCGGGCCGGACAGCGCGCCCGGTCTGCAGAACCTCCAGACCGCCGGGGTGCCGACCGACGCCCGGGAGCGGCTCTGGCAGGCGATGAACACCGCCGTGCGGACCCACCCGTTCATCCGCGAGGAGTACAACGAGGTCCGCGACCTGCCGCACCACGGGGTAGTCGACCGTACCCTGACACCGCTCAACCAGATGCGCCCGCCGGCCGCGGCCGCGCAGCCCGCGCCGAGCGCGGCCGGCGTGCCGACGCACGCACGGGGGCGCGAGACCCCCGCGGCCGCGCTGAGCCGCTGACCAGCCACGGCCGTCACGGGCCGAGCGAACGGCAGCCCGGCGAACTCACAACAGTCACCGCGACACCGCAACGAGGACACCCCGGCCGAGCCGCCTCCGATCCCAGGCGCCGCCGAGGTCGGCCCCCGAAGACGACCTCCCCCGACGACCACGACGCCGCAGCAGCCGGCAGCGCAAGTCACGACCCGAGACCACCACGACATGGGCCGGCGGGCCGCGCACACACCGCGGGACGGTGACCGCCGAGTACGCGGCCGTAAGCGCGCAACCGGCGCGCCGAGCGGCCACACCCAGCGGAGGTCACAGACGCGATGCGGACCAACGACGTACGGATCTACCGCAACGAGCGGACCGGCACGGTGCTGTTCGGACACGACGTCACGTACGGCGACGAACCCAACCACACGTACGTCGGCTGGCTGCCGCTCCGGATGGCCGCGCCGACGGCGGACCGACCGGGGAACCGGATCGACGACGTCGGCGACTGGTGGCTGAGCGCGCCGCCGGACGGCGCGGGCGGGGCGAGCCCGAGTCCGGGAGGACCGAAACGGCCGGTGACGCCGCTCGACTGCGAAGCCGAAATCCGCCGGCGGATAGAACTCGGATTCACCGTGTACGGCGCAGAGCCGCCGCGCGGCGACACCGCCGCGAAGAGGCGTTTCGCGCTCCGCCACCGGATGAACATCGACGCCCCAGCCGCCGTAGGGGCCGCGATGGCGGCGCTGCGCGAACAGGAACAAATCGTCGAGACGGTCAGCAAGACGACGTGGAACGACGTCGAGCTGACCGTGACCGACCAGCCGCACAGCGCCGCACCCGAAACGACGAGCCTCAACAAGGCGCTGACCGGGTACGTGCGCGACACCCCGCGGGCGGCGCTGGACCACCACCGCGAAAAGGCCGACAGGCTCCGCAGGCGGGCCGACCAGGTAATCCGGGCCGCACAGCGCCTCGGGGCGTTCGTGCCCGACAGCGACCTCGACGCCGCCTGAACGACACGCCCGACGGCCGCACGCGACGCGGGCACGAAGCCCGACGGAACCGACCGGCTCCACGGCCGCCGTCACGGCGACCGTGGAGCACGTACATTCCCGAGCAGCGGCACCGCGGCCGGCGGCACGGCGCGCCCCGGAACCGCACAGCTCGGCGGCCACCGGGAACGACCACCGCGGGACCGCCGAGCCAGCCGCCGTGCGGCGTCGCCAGCACGAACGGCACCGCCGCATCCGCCGCGTGCCCAACGCGTTGGGCTGACGCGACGCCAGTCGGCCCGACCGGACAACCACCGCGACCGGCCGGCACCGATCGGCCGACAACCAAGGAGAACAACAGACCGATGCCACTACCACCAGCACCCGTTGAGACCGACGAAGAGCCGCAGCAAGCGACCACCAGCGCCGACCACCGAGACCGGCCGACGCCGGAGACCCCACACGGAGCAACGGCGGGGCCCGCCGCGCAGACGGTCGACCGCAAACCGCGCTACGTGACGAAGCTCGACCGGCTCGACCGGCTGACCGACGCCGAACGCGACGCGCTCCGGCCGGTCGCGGACAAGTACGCGTTCAGGCTCAACGACTACTACCTGCGCCTGATCGACTGGAACGATCCCGACGACCCGATCCGCCAGCTCGTGATCCCGCGGACGGAAGAACTCGACGAGTACGGCGCCCTCGATGCGAGCAACGAAGAAGCCGTGACCGTCGCCCGCGGCGTCCAGCACAAGTACTTCGACACCGCGCTGCTGCTGTGCAACGAGGTGTGCGGCGCGTACTGCCGGTACTGCTTCCGCAAGCGGCTGTTCATGAACGACAACGACGAGGCGACCAACGACGTCAGCGCGGGGCTGACGTACATCGCAGAACACCCGGAGATCACCAACGTCCTGCTGACCGGCGGCGACCCGCTGCTGATGAGCACGCGGCGGCTGGTGGAGATCTTCGACGCCCTGCGGGGCATAGAGCACGTGCGGATCATCCGCATCGGGTCGAAGATGCCGGCGTTCGACCCCGGCCGGGTGCTGCGCGACGAAGCGTTGCAAGCGGCGTTCCGGAAATACTCGACGCCGGAAAAGCGCATCTACCTGATGGCGCACTTCGACCACCCGCGCGAGCTGACCGACGAGGCCGTCGCGGGCATCGACGCCTGTCTGCACAGCGGCGTGGTCTGCGTCAACCAGTGCCCGCTGATCAGGGGCATCAACGACGACCCCGACGTCCTCGCCGCGATGTACGAGCACCTCAGCTTCATCGGCTGCCCGCCGTACTACCTGTTCCAGGGCCGGCCGACAGCCGGCAACGCCCCGTACGAGGTGCCGATCGTCGACGGCTGGCGGATCTTCCAGCAGGCGATCACGCGCGGCTCCGGTCTCGCCCGACGGGCCAAGTACGTGATGTCGCACGCGACCGGCAAGGTCGAGATCCTCGCCGTCGACGACGAGCGGATCCACCTCCGGTACCACCAGGCGAAGTATTCCGCCGACCTCGGCCGCTTCCTGGTCGCGCCGCGCGACGACCGCGCCGCCTGGCTCGACGAGCTCGACTGGCGGACGTGGCCGGCCACCAGGGCCTGACCGTGCAAGCTGACGGAACGCAAAGGGCCAACGCGAAGCGGCAAGACACTCCCGACAGCAAGCACGACCCATGGAAACGAACGCCGACGAGGAACGACCGACAGCCGCCGAGCTGACAAAGGGTGGCACCCGGACGAACGACGCTGGCTGAAACGCTTCCGCGAGACGCTGGCGGAGAAGCACGCGGACGCCCTCAAGGACATCATGGTCTACGGCTCCAAAGCACGAGGCGACTGGCACGATGACAGCGACATCGACGTGCTGGTCATCGTCAACAACGAAGCAGAACACGTCCATAAGACGATCCGGCGAACAGGCCAGATCCTGGCCGTCCCGTCATGCGCGGTACCGTCCATCATGACGAGAACAGAAGCCGAATGGGCCCGCCTGGGCGCAATGGGCGCCGGGTTCTACAAGGAGGTCATGCGCGAAGCAGTGAGCATCCTGTAAAGCGCGAACTCACAAGAGATCATGACCGGCGAGTATGACGACTCAATATTGAGTTCATACTCGCCATGCTCCACGACGCAGAAGCCGCGCTCGCTGACAAAGGCGTGGAAACACATTCACACATCGCAGTATCTCGGCCACGCGGCTCCACAATGCAGGACAACCGGGGGCTGCCTCGCTCAATGACCTCGACCGCCGGGCGCGAACCGCCGCCGCCTGACGTCCCACCGAAAGGACACCCCATGAGCCGCTTCAACCCGCACGGCCACAAGGCCGACCCCGAACTCCAACAGACGAGCGTCCGCTACGCTGGCGACGCCGATCCGAAAGGGCTGCCGCCCGGCTGGCACATCATCACGCACACCAGCGACAGCCTGCGCCACGACGTGATCGAACGGAGCGGTCCGTTCGAAGCGAACGAACTGTACGCCCGCCTCGCCCTGCTGGACGGCCGCCCGCCCGGCCCGGTCGACCCCGACCGACGCGACCAGATCGAACAGATCCTCGACGAAGGGCGCATCGAGCGCTTGGAGCGGGCGGCCGCCGCGTACTGGCAGCAAGCGCGCCGCGAACGCCGCACCACTGGCTACAGGCTGCAGCCGCATCGGCTCGGAGGCTACACCGACCCGGAACTCGCCGAGCTGCGCCAAGCGTTGACCGAGCTGAAGGCCGCCGCGGCGCCGTTGCTGGCCGCCACGGAAGGCACGCCGAGCAGCGACGCCGCACCGCTGCAGATCCGCCAACCGAACAACGGCCGCCGACCGCCGGAACCGCTCGACGCCCCGTCAACCAGCCCCCGCGACAGTTGCCAGAAACACCCGGATCACAGCCAAGCGAACGATACGAGCGCAGACCCCGATGGAACAGACGGGCGGCCGCAGCGATGCGCTGACTGAATCACGGCTCGCGGGCGAGCTGCGCAGTGGACCGGTCAGCAAAAGAAGACGATCCACCACTCCTGGTAGCAGGCAAGGGACCGCAGCGCGGGCGAACCGAACGGCCACGCACGCAACCTGCCAGTCCAGTTCCGTCCAGTCAACCGTTCCGCAAGCAGCGCCCGTCTTCGGCGGGCACAAGCCGGCGACGGCCGTCAGGACCACGCGCCCAGTGAACCCGCAGCCGGCGGGCACCAAACTTCCTCCACGAAGACAACCCACGACCACGGTGGGAGGACCGACAACGGAGGGTTGACGTAAACGGACCGGACCGGGAGTGTCTGGAACCGGCGTCTCGGACAGCCGCCGACCAGAAATGTGCTCCCGCACAAGCGGTCAACGCTCTGGTAGAGGCGGCGTAACTCGCTGCCGTAGTTCCCAACGAACCGACGAGAGCAGTCGTTCTGGCCCAAGCTGCAACGCTGGCTGCAGCACAGGCGTTCGCGATCGGCGAGACGGCGGAGAGAGAACCGGACCGGCATGCCTGACACGACGGCGTGGATGACGCACCGGTGGACCGAGCACGTCGGCGGCGTCGTATGCACGGCGTGCGGGTTGCGCGCAAGCGGCCGGACGGACGCCGGGATCGCAGCCGTCACGCCTTGCCCACGCGACGGCGCGTCAAAGACATGCCGCAGCTGCGGAGTGTTCGGAGCACCCCCGAACACCCTGTGCCGTGTGTGCGCCGCAACGCCGGCCGCGCGGCGGCCGAACGCCCAGGCGGCCGCCGAGGCCCGGCGCTGGAACGACGACGCCGCGGAGAGGGGCGGTAACGGGCGCAGAAAAACACCGGCGGCGCGCCGCCGCAACGTGGGCTGATCGACGCCGAATCCCGCACAACGGGAAAGCTCGCCAGTCTGAAGCGGTGGAACGACAACCATCGGCCCTGTCGCGGGAGAACCGCCGAGACGATCGACACCGCGTGCACAACCGCGGTACTCACGGCGGTCCGCGCGCGGACCGCGCATCCTCGAACGACATCTGCCCCGGCCGGCTCAACCCGAAACCGCGGGCACCGCATCACCACCAAGAGGGCAACACCCATGAACGACAAGAGACACCAGCTTACGAACCTGAAGCGCCCCCTCGCCGTACTGGACAGCGAATGGACGAGCGGCTCACCGGCCAAAGCGCGCATCATCTCGCTGGCGATCGCGGTCCTGCGCCCCGACGGGTCGATCGACAGCAATTCGTGGCTCGTCGACCCCGGAACCCCGATCGAAGCGCGGACGACCGCGGTCCACGGAATCACCGACGAACACGTGGCCGGCAAACCGGCCTTCCGGGACATCGCCGGCGAGGTCGACGCGGTGCTGCACGGCTGCGACCTGTGCGGCTACGCGATCAACGGCGACCTGCAACTCCTGGAACGCGAGCTCGCAGAGAGCGGAATGGCCTTCAACATCGACGACCGGAAGGTCGTCGACCCGCTGCGCCTGTGGCAGCGGCGCGAGCCGCGCAAACTGACGGACGCGTACCGGAAGTTCGTCGGCGGCGAACCGGACGACTTCAACGCACACGACGCCGGCGACGACGTGCGAATGACGGTCCGCATCCTCGAACGGATGGCGGACGGCGCGGACGCCGAGACGCTGCACGCCGAAGGGAACCCGCAGATGGTCGACCCCGCCGGCAAGTTCACGCGGGACGACAACGGCGAGATTCTCTTCGCGTTCGGCAAGTACCACGGCACACCGATCGCCGAGCACGCCGACTACCTCGAATGGATGAGGCACCGCGACTTCGCCCCGTCGACCCTGAAGGTCGTCGAGGCCACGCTCGACCACATCTACGGCCACACCGACGACGACCAACCCGACAAGGGGGACGAGGACGAAGAGGATTAGGAACCCACCGACGACGACATCCCGTACATCCCGTTCTGAAGCCGATGCCTGCCGGTGCGGGTTCGCGTGCCTGCGTCGGAACACAGTTCCTTGACGATCCGCATGGACACGCGCGTCTTCCCGGTGCCGCACGGCAGGACCAGCTTGGTCCTACCAACCCGCTCAGACAGGTACGGTGCAGCCGAACCCTCTCTTCTCCATTGCACGAGCAACTCCGCCGGTGGGTTCCGCAGGCTCTTGATGCACTGGACAACCGCCTCATCCTGCACGGCGGTCCGCGGCTCCTCGCCGCGAAGTGATCTGTCGCGGGCGGTGAGCGCGTGAGGAAGCTTCGCGAGAGCGTCCTTCCAAAGGACATCACACTCCTGCAAACCCGCGCGTTCATGGTGGTCTGCTGGGCACTCGTCACGAGCCAGCGCTCATGAAAGTCGCGCGGCGGAACGAACCGCCGCGGGTCCGGGTTGTCCATGCTGTACTTGCTCACTGAAGCCTCCCCTCGATGCACCCACCGCTTGCGCGGAGGCGAAAATAGAACGAAAATGCCGCACAGCGCAAACCCCCGCCGCACGAAGACGTGGAAACAGCGGATCATCGAGGACGAGCTGCGCTTCCCGCCGCCGCTGACCGGGATGCTGCCACCGGCGGTCGCCGCCTTCGCGGTCGCGAGTCCGATCGTGGCCATCGCGATCCCGATCCTCGCGCCTTCGGCGCCCCCCGAAGCGCCGTGGGGAGAAGCCGCCGCCGCAACCGCCGCCGCGACCGCGGCGATCCTGAGCCGCAGGGCGCTGGCGCGGTCGCGGCTCGCCGTGCGCCAGATCCACACGCTCGTCCTGGCCGGCACCACGTACGGCATCGCCGCCGCGCTGACGCTCAGCGGACTGATCCACCACTCGTAGACACGCACCGGCACCACCGCCGGCCGCGCCCGCACGCCCCCGTCGCCGCACCAGCCGGACGCCGCCGAGGCGGCCCGGCCGGCCCTGTACGATCGACCGTCAACGACGAGGAGACCCCACCATGTGCGCACGCATCGTCCAGAACGTCGACACCGCGACCGTCGCGAAGCTGTACGACACCGCGGCTCCGGCGGTCCGCGCGACCGACCAGCCTCCGACGTGGAACGGCACGCCCGGCCGGGCATACCTGCTGTGCCGCGACGCCGGCCACGGGGCCGGACGCGAGCTCCGGCGCCTCCGCTGGGGACTGCACCCGCGGTGGTCGCGCGACCGCGGCTTCGCACCCGTCAACGCACGCTCCGAAACCGTCGCGACCAAGCCGACCTTCGCCGAAGCGTTCCGGCTCCGCCGGTGCGTGCTGCCGGTCAACGGCTGGTACGAGTGGCGCCGCACCGGCGGGCCGCGGACGCCGCACTACATCCGGGCCGCAGACGGCGGCCTGCTCCACTTGGCAGCGATCTGGGAGCCGCCGGCCGGCGGCAGCGAACCGGCGACCTTCGCGGTCCTGACGACCGAACCGCAGGAGGTGGTCCGCCGCATCCACCGCCGGCAGCCGAGCCTGCTCGACGATCCCGGCGTCGTGCTGCGTTGGCTCGACCCACAGGCCGGCCTGCACGAAGCCGGCGAGATCGCCCGGCTGCACGGGCAGCGGGCACTGCGCACCGACCCGGTCGGCGACGCCATCAACAACCCGCGCAACGACGGCGCCGACCTGATCCTGCCGCTCGCCGCGGCCTGAACGGGACGAGCCGCGCCGCAGAAGCGCCAGCACCAAGGCCACCAGCGCCGCCGCCGCCCCCCCATCCATCACCACCACCGGTACCGAGATGAGACTGCTGCACACCGCGGACTGGCACATCGGCGCCCGCCTCGGCGTACACGAGCGGCTGCCGGACCAGCGCGCAGCGCTCCACGCGCTGATCGGAGTCGCCGAGCACGAGCGTCCGGACCTGATCCTCCACGCCGGCGACGTGTTCGACGCCGCACAGCCGGGCCACGACGCCCTGCACACCGCGCTCTGGGCGCTGCGCGCGATGGCGGCGACCGCGACGACGATCGTCATCGCCGGCAACCACGACAGCTTCCGGCTGCTGCGGGCGCTCGACGAACTGAGCGCCGTCGAGCCGCGTCGCCTGCGCTTCGTGACCGTGCCGTCGGTCGTCACCGTGAACGGGCTCGGGACCGACGCCGGCGAGACCGCGCACATCGTCTGCGTGCCGTTCGTCAGCGCGGCCCGCGCGCTGCGGGCCCTGCGGACCGAACCGGACGCGATGCACCGCACGTACGCCGACCACCTCGACCGCCTCCACGAGCGGCTGTTCCGCGACGCGGCGGCCGAACGGGAACGGTCCGGCGGGACCGTGCTCCACACCGGCCACCTGTACGTCGACGGCGCCGCGGTCGGGAAGTCGGAGCGGCGGGTCACGGTCAGCACCGCGTACGCGAGCCGCCGCCGGATCCTCGGCTGCCGCGCCCCCGCGGCCGCCTACGCGGCCCTCGGGCACATCCACGAACCGCAGGCCGTCGACACCGGCCCGGGCGGCGTGCACAGCCACTACCCGGGGTCGCTCGTGCCCGGCGACTTCGGCGAAGGAGAGGCGCCGCGCGGCGCGCTGATCGTCGACGTCGAAGGCGGCGGGACCACTGTCCGGCAGGCGCCGCTGCCGACCGGCCGCCGGCTCCTCGACTTCGAAGGAAACGCCGACGAGCTGCACCGGGCCGCCGCCGGCGGAGCACTGAACGACACGCTCGTGCGCGCCGTCGTCCATTCGGACGAACGGATCTACGACCTCGCCGAGCAGCTGTTCGCGCGCTCGCCGACCGCGGCGGTCCACGAGCTGACGAACCGGGTCCGCAACGACGAGACCCGCACCGCCACCGACTACCGGTGGCGCGACGAACCCGAACCGGACCTCCGGACCCTGTACCGCGAGTGGCGCGAGACGCGCATGCCGGACGAACGGGAACCCGATGCCGACGCCGCCGCGCTCTTCGCGACCGCACTCGCGGAAGGCGAGACGCCGTCGACGACCGACTTCGGCGGCACCGCCGCCGCCGCCGACCGGGTCGCGAAACTGCGCGAACGCCTGCACGCCGCACTCGACTGACGACTCGACGCTACAGCCGACACCCGCGGCAGAACCGGCGGCGACCGGACCCCCGAACCGGGTGCCGACCACCCGACCGCCGCGAACGACCGCCGCACCGTCCGCAGGACGGCCGGAACGACCGGCCGGCCGGTCAGCCGCCGAACCACACCGGCACACTCGCCCCGGACGCTGCCCCACCGGCCCGGACGGGCGGCCGCCCGCAACAAGGAAACCAGATGCGACCGACGAGACTGCGGCTCGAGGGATTCCGGTCCTTCGGGACGGACCCGCCGACCGAGATCGCGTTCGACCACCGCAACCAGATCGCCATCATCGGCGACACCGGGGCGGGGAAGTCGTCGATCCTCGAAGCGATCACGTACGCGCTGTACGGACAGACGTCGGTCGCGGCACAGAACCAGGAGATCCTGAACGACCGCAGCCGGCACCTGCGGGTGACGCTCGACTTCTGGGCCCGCAACAACCAGTGGCGTGTGACCCGGATGCTCAAGCGCCGGCGCACCGGCGACGCCGGAGCCGCCAACTGCGTCCTCGAACGGTTCCACGACACCGAGCAGCCGGTCGAGACCTGGGAGGGCGTCAAGGAGACGAACCGCCGGATCTGCGACCTGATCGGGCTCGACGCCGGCGCGTTCCTGCGAACGATCGTGCTCCCGCAGGGGCGCTTCGCGCGGCTGCTGAGCGAGGACGACCCGCGCCAGCGCGCCCGGATCCTGCAGCAGATCTGGGAGACCGCCGACCTCGAACGCGCCGCCGCAGCCGTCACGGACGCCCTCCGGCGGGCCGGCGAGACCGCGACGCACATCACCGCCGAACTCGACTACCAGTCCGACGACGTCGACGGACACCTGAAGGCGCTCGCGACGGCCGCCGACAACGCCGAGCGGGAAGCGGCGGCCGCACGCAGCCGCGAGAGCGCCGCCGAAGCGGCGCTGACGACGGTCCAGACGGCCGCAGACACGGTCGAGCGGTGCGCGGCGGCCCGCCGGACCCTGACCACCGTCACCGACCGCACGGAGGCCCTGGAAGCCCTCGGAACCGACGAGAGCAGGCTGGCCGACAGCGCGGCCGCTGCCGACGAAACCGCCGCCAAGGCAGCCGCCGCACTGCGGAACGCCCCGGCCGCCGACCCGCACCGGCTGGCCGCGACCGAACGTGCCGGGAGGCTGCTGGACGACCTGCAGCGCAGCATCGACGACCACGCCGAGCGCCGGACCGCGCACGAGCGGCTCCGAGCCGCGGCCGACGAGGCGCGCCGCGCACACGACGAGGCCGCCGCCGCGGCGGCCTCACGCAGGCAAGCGTGGGAGAAGCACGAGCGGCAGGAACGGCGCCTGGCGACCGAAGCCGACCGGACCGCCGCACTGGCCGCGGAAATGTCCGTGCAACTGCAGCTGCACGACAGCCGGTACACGCAACCGTTGCGCGAAGCCCGACGGCGGCTCGCCGAGACCGACCAGCGGACCGGCAGGCTGGTCGACCTGGCCGGCGAAGCATGGTTCGCGCAGGACGCGATGCGGGCGAGCGAAGAACAGGCCGGAGCGGCACTCGCCGCAGCGCGACGACAGAACGCGGCCGCGGACGCGGCCGCCGCGTGCAGCCCCGGAGACCTGTGCCCGGTGTGCGAACGGCCGCTCCCGGAAGCGTGGTCGCCGCGGCCGGCCGAAGGCCTCGACCGCGCAGAGAGCGAGCACGCCGCGGCCGCGCGGGCCGCGCGGGCCGCCGACGCCGAAGCCGACCGGCGCACCCGCGACATAACCGCGTGCGAACGCGAACACGCCGACCTCGAGGCGACGATCGAGCGACTGCAGGAAGCTGCAGCCGGCGACCGCGAACGGCTGGCGACGCTGCTCGGGCTCGAAGCGGCCGACGAGCTGCCGCCCTCCGAAGCCGCCGCCGCGGCCCCGCAGGCCGCCGCCGACGCCGCCCGGACGGCGCTGGAACGACACCGGGCAGCCGGAGAACGGCTGCGCGCAGCGCACCACGAGCAGCAAGAGCGGGCCGCCGTGGGCGGCGAGACACGGAAACGGCTGGACGAACAGGCGACCGACGCCGCGACGGCCGCCGCAGCGAGCGCACAACGGCTGGCCGCCGCCACCGACACGTGGAAGGAACACGAACAGGCGAGCGGAGACGCGCCCGCAACCGGACACGACGCCGACGCGCTGCGCCGCGCACGCGAACGGATCAACGCGACCGTGACGGCCGAACGGGCTGCAATCCTGCACCGCAACGAACTCGCGACGGCCGCCGACAAGGCGCGCGAGGCCGCCGACGCGGCCCGCCGGTGCCGGGAACGGTTCCGGTCCACCGAAGGGGCGGCGGCGGCCGCCGCGCTGGCGGGCGACCGGGACCGGATCCGCGAGGCGGCGGCCGCACTCCGAGCGGACGACCGACTGCCCGCCGCACCACCGGCCGCCGACGCCGCGATGCTGCTCGATCACGCGGCGGCGACGGAGGCCGCGCGGGAACGGCTGCTCGAGGCCGCCGACGCCGCAGGCCGCGACGCTGCGCGGGCACGGGCCGACGGGACGGCCAAGCTGACGGCGCTCGACGACGACGGCGCACCGCCGGACGCGGCGCCGCACGAGCGGGCCGAAAGAGTGCGGAACGCACGCCGCGACGCCGAACGGTCGGCCGCCACGGCGGCCGACCGCGCGCAGCGGTTCCGGACCGCCGCACCGATCCTGCGGGCGCTGCAGGCCGAGAAACGGGCGTCGGACACGCGCGTCAACCGGCTGACCGAGCTCGAGAACACGCTCAAGGCGGGAGCGTTCCCGAAGTGGCTGACGCTGCGGCGGTCGGTCCAGCTGCTCCGCCACGCGTCGCGGCGCCTCGAACAGATGACCCGCGGCCGGTACGCGTTCCTGGACCCGCGGGACACCGGGGAACAGTGGCGGGTCACCGACACGGCCACCGGGGGCGTCCGGTCGCCGGCGAGCCTGTCGGGCGGCGAGCAGTTCCTCGCGTCGCTCGCGCTGGCGCTCGGGATGATCGAGACGATGGGCCAGCGGGGCGGCCGCCTGGAGTGCTTCTTCCTCGACGAAGGGTTCGGGAGCCTCGACCGCAACACCCTCGACACCGCGCTCGCGGCGCTCGAGGACGCCGCGACGGACGACCACATGATCGGCGTGATCTCGCACGTCCGCAACATCGCCGAGCAGTGCGACCACGTGCTCGCGGTCACCCGCACGCCGGGACGGGGAAGCAGCGCCCGCTGGCTGAACGACGACGAACGCCTCGCGCTGACCGACGACGACAGCTACGCGCTGACCGCGACCCGATGAACACCTCACCGTATCCGCGCGAGCAGTGGCGGAACCCCGCCACCGGCGCCACAGCGACCTGGATCACCGGCCCGGCATGCCCGGTGCTGCACAGCCTGGACGCGTCCACGGTCGACATCTGCATAACCTCGCCGCCGTACTTCTGGCAACGCGCTGCGGCCGGCCGGCACGCGATCGGCAACGAGCCGACCCTCGCGGCATACATCGAGCGGGTCTGCAGGGTCTTCGACATCGCCGACTGCCCGAATCCCTGACCTGCCCCGGCCCGCGGCATACATCGAGCGGGTCTGCAGGGTCTTCGACGGGGTAAAGCGTGTCCTGAAGCCGGACGGCACCGCGTGGCTGAACCTCGGCGCCGCCGCGTACAGCGGACGCGGCCGCCCGGGCGGTCCACACGAGGACCGGGATCCCCGCCAACGCGGCCGGCGTTTCGGCGAGCGGCTGCTCGACCGGCCGGGCGGCATGGGGCTCGGCCTGCGCCGCAAGACCCTGCTGGGCGTGCCATGGCGGGTCGCGCACGCACTCGCGCGGCGCGAGTGGATCGTACGGGCCGCGGTGACCTGGTGCCGGCGGCACTGCCTGCCCGACCCGGCACGCGACCAGCCCGCGCGCACGACCGAGACCGTGTTCCTGTTGGCGAAGCAGCGGCACTACCGTTACCGCACGGCCGAATGGCCGACCGACCCGGCCGACGACGTGTGGGTGATCGACGCCGAGCAGAGCACCGGGCCCGCCGCGGCGTTCCCGATCGATCTCCCGAAGCGGTGCCTGACCCTCAGCGCAGGAGGACCCGGCCGGACGGTGCTCGACCCGTTCGCGGGAACCGGCACCACGTTGGTGGCGGCGACGCGCATCGGCGCGGACGCGATCGGGATCGACATCACGCCCGAGACCGCCGCGTGCACACGAAAGCGGGTGAGCGAGGAGCACCAGCCGGCGCTGTTCACCTGCCGAGGTAGGGAACGGGAGCAAGCACCGGCAGGACGAACTACGCAACCGTCCCCCAGACCGGCGAGAACGGTCTGTGCCGCGATTCCCGGCACCACCACGATGCAGGGAACCACGAACGGCACAACGGCAAGCAGAGCGCCAACGAACCGCCCACGACACGCCGGGACCATCAGACCACCACAACAGGATCAGAGATACAGGACCCGACCAGGCAAACCGAGCGAACCACGCCCGTGCACGAGGGCATCAACCGCTGAAGATCGCCAGCTACGCGCCGTCAACCGCTCGAAGCGCTCCCGAGCGTGCGGCGCTCCCCGCGCGCGGCGACCAACCCGTCACGTCCGCGGCCACCGACGGAACCACGCTCAATCGACGCCGCCCGAGTCCGCCCACGGGCGGCAACCGCCGGCGGACGGAAACCGACGACGTAAACCCGGCACGAACTCGCGCGCACCCGGTCACCGCCGCCGCGGTCTACGGACCGGCCGTCGCCGCGTCCGGACTTCCCGCGCTCACCGGCCCGCAACGATGCCGGCCGACACCGGCGGCGACCGACGCCACCCGGACCGCCGGCGAGCCTCGACCGCGCGACACCCCCGCCACTGCCGCCGCCGCGGCGGGCCGAACCGTGTCGTCGGGCGGGACGCCGTAGCCCCCCAGGGCGAAGGCGTCCCGTCCCGACTCTGACGTCTGTCGACGTCAGAGTCGGGACGCCGTGACGTCGGCGATCGCGAAAACGCCCGGAAAGACAGGAAGTTTCGGACGCGATCGTACCAAGAGAGCCGGCGGACCGTACCAAGAGAGCCGGCGGACCGTACCAAGAGAGCCGGCGGACCGTACCAAGAGAGCCGGCGGACCGGGCGAAAGCGTACCAAGAGAGCCGGCGGGAGGAAAAGCGCCCCCCGCGGCGCGACAAAAATGTGAAAAAATGGGCGAAAACAGGGGCGAAAACGCCATATCGAGCAGCGCAAGGAGCGTGCCAGGCGTACCAAGAGAGCCGCGGGGCGTACCAAGAGAGCCGGCGGGGAATTTTCCGCACGCGAACAAGGGGCGAAGAAAATCCGCAAGAATCGCGCCAAGCGTACCAAGAGAGCCGGCGGACCGTACCAAGAGAGCCGGCGGACGAACCGCCGGCGGAGACACCGACAGGCGCCGACGGGCGGATCGAACAACCGCCGAAGAGAGCCGGATCGGCACCCGCGGCGAACACGCGGGACCAGATCACCGGGTAAGCAGAACCGGGCTGGCGGACCGCCAGCCCGCCCGGCCGCAGGACCGATCAGGCTGGATCGAAACCGTTCAGACGGTGTTTGGCGACCCCGGGTCGCGGCGGCAGGATGCGATCGCCGTCGAGCTGAACGTCGCCGGCCTCGGCGAGACGCTCAACCGCCGCGCGGGCGCGGGAGTACAGGACCCGACGGTTGCGGGCAGAGGAGGTCGGATAGCAAAGCTCGACAAGCCGTTGCGGAGAATACGGCTCGTACCGGCAAGGGTCGTAGCTCTGACGCCAATTGCCGGGATAGAGCTCGAAGCGGTTCACGCCGGGCCGGAACCAGTGGTAGGCGAGCGCAAGCAGGGCCCGGTAGGCGACCTGGGAACGCCTGCCCCAATAGCGGAGGGCCGCACGGTCGACGGGAGGACCGGTCCGCGAGCCCGGAGGGAGCCAGACGACGAGCGACACCGGATCGTCCAATTGGAGGGGGAACAAAGGGAGCTCGAGGAACGAGACCACCTTGCGGACGTTCACCGCACCCGTGACCGGATCACGGTACGGGAACCAGGCGGCGCGGGAGTCGAGGGCCGCGGCGGCACGAAGCAGGCGACGCCAGTACTTGCGGGGAGAAGGGAGGGCGGGACCGTAGAACCACCCCAGGAACGACCGCAGCGACTGCTGGAGATACACGGGGCCCAGACAGGCCCGAGGCCAGTCGCGATGCATCACCAGACAGACGGCTTCGACCCAGATCCGCAGCGCCAAGTCGGCGCTCGACGTCCGGCGGGGAGAATCCGGCGACGCGGTCAGGTCGTACAGCGCGAGCGGAAGGACGGGACCGTGAACGGCCCGACCGAAACCGGGCAACAGGTCACAGTCGTCGGACGGATGGACCCGCGCCGCCGGCGAATACAAGCCCGACGACGCGAACGACGAGGCAGGCGACACCATCGCGAGATTCGTGGGGAGCAGCGGATCGGCCCGCAGGTTGGGCGACACGCGCTCCGGGAGACCGGTCGCCTCGACCACGAGCGTGAGAACGGAAAGGCCGTCGCCGGCAGGGACCGACGACAGCAGGTCGACCAGCATGCGGTCGAGGCGCAAACCGCCGACAGCGCTGCCGATGCGGACCGGCACGCCCGAGAGGCGGTCCGAGCCGTCCTGCGACTCAATCGCTACTGGCCGCCACGTCGCCGACGACGGCAGGGCGGCGCTGTCACGGATCCGCGACACGGCGGTCGCGACGTGGAACAGTCGAGCCTCGGACCACGCAGCAAGCGCGGCGGGCCGATGGTCCGGGTCATCGGACGGCCAGGCAGACTTCGGCACGACAGACCAGATGGCGCGGAGGCCCGCATCGGAGACGGCGGCCCGGAAGACGGCCTCGGCTCCGCCGGGAGCGGCGGCGATGGAATCGGCGCGCCGATTGCGGCGGCGTTGCAAGTCTCCAGCCGGATCGGATCTCTCCGCTGGAGGAGACCGGTCGGAGAACCGGCGAGACCGGTCATCTGTCGATGCCATCCGGACAAGCTCCCGAACCGGCCCCCGAACCGCCGTCGACGTACAGATACCGGCAGGTGCGGCGGTCGAAGTCGAGCGTGATCGAGTCTTGCGGCCAACGGCCCACGTAAGACAGACGCCGCCGGTCCGACTGCGCGAAAGGGACGCGCTCGCCGGCCGGGTCGACCGCGTGGCAGGTGACGAGCATGTCGGCCGACGCGGCGAGGTCCGAGGAGTCGCGGATCTGACCGTCGGACTTGCGGAGATGATGGACGACGAGCACCGCCGCGCCGGCGGCGACGACATCGCGGAGCGAGTTCATCGCGCGCCTGATGACCGCCGCGTCGGCGAGCGACTCCGCACCGGCCGCCACCGCCCACGCGGTGAACGAATCGACGACGACGAGCGCGGGGCGCCGGCGCGCGCACGCGGCGAGGATGCGGTCCGCCCCCTGGCCGGGATCGACGACGTAGACCTGCCCGCGCATCGCTTCGGCGATCCCCGACCGGCGAAGCCGGGTCGCGAGAAGGCCCGGCGGCTCCTCGGTCACGATCGCGACAGCGCCGGACACCTCCGAGACGGACCCCGCGAACGCCTCCCCGGTGGCGCGGCAGCCGACCGCCTGCGAAAGGAGCGTCGACTTGCCGAGCTTGGCGTCGCCGGCGAACAGGACGAGCCGGCCCGCCCACGCGAGTCCGGGCAGGACGACCGCCGGCAGGTACCGGACGTCGTCGACGTCGAGCACGTCGCGCAGCGGTTCCCAGCCCTGGTCGGCAGGACCGGAACCGGACCCCGAGCCGGGGCCGCGCCGGGCCGGATCGAGCTCCCGCGTGGCGCGCCTGACGGCCGACTCGAGCTGCTCGTCCATGACGGGACTCGGATCACCCATCGGCGCGACCTCCCACGAGAATAGAGTCTCAATCGACACGGAACGGCAAGGATCCGGCGGGAGCGCCGGGACGGCACCAGTGCGCGACGGCGTCGCACCAGTCGACGCCGTGCGGAGTCCGCCGCACCCGCCAGCGGCGGCCTGCAGCGGCAAGCTCGCAAGCGAGGCGGATCACGGCCAGATCGCCCGCCCGGTCGCGGTCGGCGGCGAGCGTCAGGGGACCGTCGGCCCAGCAGGCCCGGACGCTGAACGGGCCCGGCACCCCGGCGACCGCATGGACGCCGGCACCATCGAGCCGCAGCCCACCCAGGCGCGCGAGGCGCAGCACGGCCAGTCCGTCGACGGGCCCTTCGACGAGCCAGCAGCCGGCGCCCGGTCGGCCGACGGCCGCGACGAAGACCCGCCGACCGGCCGCAAGCCGGCTGCCGGCGACCGACGGACGCTTCCAGCCGCGGCGGAAGCGGATGCGCCGGCCGGCCGCGGTCACCGCCTCCATCTGGACGAAGTGCGTGTCCGCCTCGCCGGGTCCGGCGAAGCGGTACAAGATGGCCCCGGCCGCGCGTGACGGCAGGACCGGCCGGCAGCCGACCCGGCACGCCGCGGCCGCCGACAGCCAGCGCACCGACGCCGGAAGCACCGCGGCATGCTCGACGAGGTCGCGGGCGACGAGATAGCGCCGACCCGGAGAGTCGGCCGACACGGCCACCGAAGCACCCCACACGCGCCCCGGCCGCGGGTCCGGAGCCGCGGCGGCGACCACCGCCGGGGCGGTCTCCACGTCGGCGGCACCGCCGACGACGGCCTCGAGGTGCGCCCGAAAGGCGCGGCCGTCGAGCCGCCCGCCGCAGTGCCGGCAGCCGGCCGCGACCGCCCGCACCGAACCGGGACGGAACCAGCACGTGTCCCGGCCGACGCCGTCCACCGGACACGGCCCGTGCCACTCGGAACCGACACGCCGCCAGCCGCGGCGCCCGCGGAGCATCGCTTCCAGCCGCGACCACGAAACGGGTCGGCGTGACGGTCCCGGCGAGCGGTCGGCAGCAACCCGATCCATCGAATCAACGCCTTCGTCCGGCACGCAGTGGCCGCGCCGCCCGCGCGCGGCCGCCGTCCGCGATCCACTCCTCGACGCACCGCCGCGACCACCGCAGACGGCGGTCGATCGACTCGAGGGGCGGCACCGGAAACGTGCCGTCGTCGAGGCGGCGCTCAATCGTCCAGCGGCTGCAGCGCAGCAAGGCCGCGACGTCGTCGACGAACAGAACATCCGGCAACGCCGCGCCGGGAAGCAGATCGGCCAGCCGGACACCGGCCGGACAGGCCGACACGCCGGCCGCCGCCGCACGCGCGAGAACGCGGGTCGGAGTCATGCACCCGCCCGTTCGGCCGCACCGGGGCGGCCCGGCGTTCCGAACGGACCGGCCGGGTCCGGGGGAAGCTCAGCGGTCGCGGCCTGCGAACGGGACAGCAGCCCCCGCTCGACCAGGTAGGCGTCGCGGGCCTGATCGGCCGCCCGTTCGGCCTCCTCGAGGACCTGCAGCACCTCGTCGATGCGAGCCGGGACATCGACCGTCATGACGCCGCCGACCCGCAGCCAGCGGGACATCGTCGCCTGCGACACCCGCAGGTACGACGCGAGGAGCAGGTGATCGGCGCCGACCGCCTCCAGACGGGAACGAATACGCCTCGTTTGCTCACGCGTCATTTTCAGGAAAAATACATGACGCGAGAGCAATTCCGCAAGCGGCGGGGTTCTGCAATAATCACAGCAGGATCGTGACGGAATCAACCGGACAGCGAATACGGAAGGCGCGCAAGCGCGCAGGGATGAAGCAACGCGACGTGGCGGCCGCGATGGGGGACGGATTCGACGCCTCCGGAATCTCGAACATCGAGATGGACCGCCGCGGAACAAGCGTCGCTTCGCTGAAGCGGATCGCGGTCTGCCTGAACGTGTCGACCGACTACCTGTTCGGACTGACCGACAACCCCGCGTCCCGCCACGCCGACGAGGAGACTTTCGTCACCGACGACAAACGCCTCGCCGCCGTGCTCGGCACGCTGAGCGCCCACTGGGACGCCCTGAACGAGTACGGGCGGCGGACGTTCGAGATCGAGCTGCGGAAGCACTTCCCGGCACTCCGGTGGGCGGAACCGCCCAACCGGGCGGCGGCGGACCGGCCGGCGCCGTCCGCCGGACGAGTCGGATGACCGCCCGCGGGCACAAGCGGCTCGCCCCCGGCGTCCGGCGCCGGACCAACGGCACCATCGAGGGTTACGTGCAGGTCGGATCGGCGACCCGATCGCGAACCTTCCTGCCCGGCACCCGGATACGGGACGTGCAGAGCTGGCGGATCCGGGAGCGGGCCGCGCTGCGCGACGAACAGGGGATCGGCCGCGACGGCACCACGCTCGCCCAGGCGCTGGACCGGTACGCGCACGCGCGGCGCGGAGCGCCGAGCGTGCGGTCGCAGGTCGGGAACGGAAAAGCCTGGCTGACGGCACTCGGACCGCTGCGCACCCTGCAGTCGATAGACGCCGCCACGATCGACGAGACCATCCGCGATTGGCTCGCGCAAGGCCGGAAACCGTCCACCGTGAAACTGCGGATAACGTCGCTGAAGGGGATGCTGAGAACCTGCGGGTACACGGACGGCGACGCCGAACGGCCGCTGCCGGCGTTCCCGCGGGTCCGCAGCAACCCGCTCGAGGCACGCGGTCTGCGCTACAACCAGATCATGCCGCTGCTGGCCGCGATCAAGCACCCTCAGATGCGGGCCCGATGCACCGTGATGGCGTGGACGGGACTCCATCAGGCCCAGCTGCGGCGGCTGCGGCCCGACGACATCCTGTGGGCCGACAACGCCCTGCGGATCGCACCGCGCGTGAAAGGCAAGGGCAGCGGAGGCAGGATCGTCCCTCTGCTTCCCGAGGCGATCGAGGCGCTGCGGCGGTTCGACGAGCTCGACTGCTACGGCGACTTCTGGAACTCGGCGATGCGCAGAAGTTTCCAGCAGGCGGCCAAAGAGGTCGGACTGACCGGTGTACGGCCGTACGACCTGCGCCACAGCTTCGGGACGCTGATCTACCAAGCGACGAGCGATCTTGCGACCACCGCGCACCTGATGAGTCACCACCAGCTGACGACAACCATGCGGTACACGCTCGCGGCGATCCCGCGGGTCGCCGAGAAAGCGATCCGGACAGCGCACCGGGAGGTGCGCAATCAGCTACGCGGCGAGCACGAACGAGCACCAGAGGAGCAGTTCCAGGAAAGCGACATCCTGGACGGATCGCACAAGTCCAGAAGCGACAGTTAGTTACGGCCGGGGTACGTTCCCCACCAACAACCGCAACATCGCCATCCACGGCCGGCTGATCATCGACACCACGGTCGACGACCATATCCATGCGCTCGACGCGGTGACCGGCGAGATGGTGTGGGAGACGCAGGTCCTCGACTACCGGGTGAACCCGGCGACGCAGGGCGCCGGTCCCATCATCGCCGACGGCAAGGTCGTATCGGGGCGCAGTTGCTCTCCCCGCGGCGGGCCGGAGGCGTGCGTCGTCGTCGCGCACGACGCGGAGACGGGGGCCGAGCTGTGGCGCCGGCGCCTGATCCCGGGACCCGGCGAGCCCGGAGACGAGAGCTGGGGCGGCGTGCCGTTCGATGAGCGCTTCCACGTCGGCGCCTGGATGGTGCCCAGCTTCGACCCCGCGCTGAACCTGGTCTACGTCGGGACGTCCGTCACCGCCCCCGCGCCGAAGTTCATGCTCGGCGGGATCGGCAACAAGCACCTGTACCACAACTCCACGCTGGCCCTCGATGCGGATACGGGAGAGATCGTCTGGTTCTACCAGCACCTGAACGACCACTGGGATCTCGATCACCCGTTCGAACGGATTCTCGTCGACACCGCGGTGGCGCCGGACCCGGAGGCCGTGCCCTGGATCAACCCGCGGCTGCAGCCGGGCGAAACGCGCCGGGTGCTCACCGGCGTTCCGGGCAAGACCGGCGTCGTGTACACCCTCGACCGGGCGACGGGGGAGTTCCTCTGGGCGACCCCGACCGTCACCCAGAACGTCATCGGGGACATCGACGGCGCCACCGGCGCGGTGTCCGAGAACGCCGAGGTCGTCTTCACGTCGCTGGGACAGGAGGTCTTCGCCTGTCCCACCTGGAACGGCGGCAAGGACTGGGAGGCGGGCGCCTACAGTCCCCTGACCAACACGATGTACATGCCGTTGCGCAACACCTGCGCACGCATGCTGGCGACGCAGGTCTTCGCCGACGACTCCCCTGCGGCGCGCTCGGAGAGCCGCTCCGAGCTCTACGCCATCGCCTACCGGCACCAGTTGGCTCCGGGCACGGACAACGCCGGCACGGTACGGGCCATCTCCGCCGAGACCGGGGAGACGGTCTGGCTCCACGAGCAGCGCGCGGCGACCATGTCGCTGGTGGCGACCGGCGGCGGGCTCGTCTTCGGGGGCGACGTCAACGGCCGGTTCCGGGCCTTCCACCACGAGACGGGCGAGGTGCTGTGGGAGATCAACCTCGGCTCGCCGATCACCGGGTTTCCGATCACCTACGCCGTCGAGGGGCGGCAGTTCGTGGCGGTCAGTACCGGCACCGGGGGCACCTCGTCGCACTTCACCGCCCTGACGCCGGAACTGCGTCCGAGCGCGGGGAACAACCTCTTCGTGTTCGCGCTGCCGGCTCCCTGATATTGGCGCGGTTCTTGCTTAACAAAGCGGTGCTGCGATGGCGGCGGTCGCGCGCGTCGCGGTCAGCCGCCGTCGTGACGTGGAGGGCGGCCATGCGCACGGAGCAGATGGAACAGCGTATCGAAGACGTCGAACGTCGGGTCGATCGGCACGAGCAGATTCTGCCGAAGTTGGCGACCACGGACGATCTGCGGGCGGCGATAGCGCCGCTGGCGACGAAGGCGGAACTGCGGGCCGCCATCGGCGAGTCGGAGCAGCGCATGCGCGCGCACGTTGCCGACGCGGTCACCGCTTCGGAGCAGCGCATGCGCACGCACTTCGACGTGGTCGCCGAGAGCCTGCGGGACGACGTCCGGCTGCTGGCCGAGGCTGTCGCCGCCTCGGAGCAGCGCATGCGCACCCGCCTCGACGTGGTCGCCGGGAGCCTGCGGGACGACGTCCGGCTGCTGGCCCGGGCGGTCACCACGCTCTCGGAACGGGAACGGTAGCCCCCGACCGTCTGTTCCCGTGCGCGTAGCCGGGCCGGGGCCCCGCGCCGGCAGCCCGCAACCGTGCGCACGCGGTTACAAGACCTCCGTCGCGCGAGTCCGGCAACGAAGGGTTGTTTCGATTTCCCGGCGCGCTTACGATGCGGCTGATTCCGTTGCACGACAGGCAAGGAGGTTCACATGCAGGGCCGGCATCGTGCGTTGTCGCTCACAGCCGTCGCCGTCGTCGTGCTGGCGTCGAACGTCGCCGCGGGTCAGGTCCGGACGGCCGTTTCCGACGGCTGGACAGCGCCCGCCATGCCCTGGGGCGATCCCGACCTGCAGGGCATCTGGGACTTCCGCACGATCACGCCCATGGAGCGCCCCGCCGAGCTGGCCGGGAAGGCGGTCCTGACGGCGGAGGAGGCGGCGGACTTCGAGGCGCGCGAGAACCGCCGCCTCAACCGCGACCTGGTCGATCCGAAGAAGGGCGGGGCCATCTATCCGCCGGAGTCCGAGGGCGGGGTCGTGCCCTACAACGAGTTCTGGTACGACCGGGGAAACGCGCTCGTCGAGGATCGGCGCACGTCGCTGATCGTGGATCCGCCGGACGGGAGAATTCCGCCGTTGACGGCCGCGGCGGCGGAGAGAACCGCGGCGCGGAGCGAGTATCTGCGTGACCACCCGGCCGATTCCTGGGAGGACCGGAGCCTCGGCGATCGCTGCATCGTGGGGTTCAACGCCGGGCCGCCCATGGTGCCCTCCGCGTACAACAACAACGTGCAACTGCTCCAGACCCCGGACACCGTGGTGATCCTCAACGAGATGGTGCACAACGCGCGCATCGTTCCTCTCGATGGCCGTCCGCATGGAGCCATCCGCCAGTGGGTGGGAGACTCGCGGGCGCATTGGGAGGACGGGACGCTGGTCGTCGAGACCAGGAGCTTCGACGAGCAGGCGGGCTTCAGGGGATCCACTGCGAACCTGCAGGTCGTGGAACGCTTCACGCGGGTGGGCCGGGACAGCCTCCGGTACGAGTTCACCATCGAAGATCCCGAGACATGGACGAGGCCATGGACCGCCGTGGTGCCGATGAGAAGGACGCCGGGGCCGATGTTCGAGTACGCCTGCCACGAGGGCAACTACGCCATGGAGGGCATTCTCGGCGGGGCTCGGGCCGAGGAGCGGGCCGCGGCGGAAGCCGAGCCGACAGGATCGCGGTAGCGACCGAGGAAACGTCATGGTCGCAGCCGGAGCGACATGCGGCGGCACGGCTCTTGCTCTCCGACGATGCTACGATGGCAGTGGCTGCACGACAGATCTGCACTCGCCGCCGCCGCGGGGGTGGAGGGCAGTGCTGCGGGCCGCCATCGCGGAATCGGAGCAGCGGATGTGCGCCCGTATGGGCGCAATCGCCGATGGACTGCGGGACGACATGCGGCTGCTCGGCGACAGGTCACCGAGACGGAGCAGCGCCTGCGTACCCACTTCGACGTGGTCACCGAGAGCCTGCGGGACGACATGCGGCTGGTGGCCGAGGCGGTGGCGGTGCTCTCGGAACGGAACGATCCGCATACCTGAGACCGGTACGAATGAAGCAGGAGGAGGGTGAGATGAGCTGTCGATATCTCGCGGCGGCGTGCACGGCGATCGCGGTCATCACGCTGGCGGCGGCGCCGGCTTCGGCGCAGATGCCCCGGACCCCCTGGGGGAAGCCGGATCTGCAGGGCATCTGGGACTTCCGCACCATCACGCCGCTGGAACGGCCGGAGGAACTGGGCGACAAGGCGTACCTGACGGAGGAGGAAGCGGCGGAGGCCGAGGCGGCGGAGATCCAGCGCAACGTCGAGCTCTGGGAGGCGGAGGCGCGGCGGACCGAGGTCGGCGGCAACGTCGGCGCCTACAACAACTTCTGGATGGACCGGGGCACGAACCCGATCGAGACGCGGCGCACGTCGCTGATCGTCTATCCGCCCAACGGACGCTTCCCGGAGCTGTCCGAAGTCGGCGCCCGGCGGGCGGAGGCGCGCCGCGCGTACATGGCCGAACACCCGGCCGATTCGTACACCGATCGCAACACCTCCGACCGCTGCATCGTCGGCTTCAACGCCGGCCCGCCGATCACGCCGCTGGCCTACAACCAGAACATGCAGCTCTTCCAGACCCCGGACCTCGTCGTGATCTACACGGAGATGGTCCACACCCCGCGCATCGTGCCGCTCGACGGCCGCGCCCCGCTCGATCCGGGCATCCGTCTCTGGTCCGGCGACTCCCGCGGGCGCTGGGAGGGCAACACGCTCGTCGTAGAGACCGCCAACTTCAACGAGAAGCGGCAGTGGATCCCGCTCACCTCCGGGGGCTCCGGCGTCACGTCGACCGCGAACATGACGCTGGTCGAGCGCTTCACCCGCCTCGACGACGACACGCTGGAGTACACCTTCACGGTCACCGATCCGGATACGTGGGCCAGTGACTGGACGGCCTCGATGCCGATGCGGCGGACCGACATCCCGCTGTTCGAGTACGCCTGCCACGAGGGGAACTACTCGATGGAGGGCATCCTGTCCGGGCACCGGGCCGACGAACGGGAAGCGGCGACGGAGAAGAAGTAGCGGCCCGTCGTATCCCGGAACGTCGTTTCGAGAGATCCCGACGGTGGGAGGCCCGTGGTGATGTGCGCGCGGGTCTGCCTGGCGCTCGCATTCCGGAAAGCGGGGCGCGAGTGTCCGGCGGCCTGCGCGCACGAGGAACGGAAATTCTACCGAGCAGCGACGCGGCCAACCGGGACGCATTGCCGCTTGAGTGCAGCGGAGCTTTCGCCGCGGGCTGCCTGGCGTCATACTTGTCGTTCTGTCGTTACCACGTGTCTCTTGCATGAGGTGCAGAAGATGACCATCCGACCGATTCTCCAGATCGCCGGCAGCGCGGCGCTCGTGCTGCTGCTGGCCGCCACCGCCGCCGCGCAATCCGCCGCCGACGCCGCGACGCTGCGCACGCCACACGGCCACCCGGATCTCAGCGGCATCTGGGATTTCCGCACCGTCACGCCGCTCGAGCGTCCGGAAGAGCTGGGCGATCAGGCGTTCTTTTCCGAAGAGGAGAGCGCCGAGTACGCCGCGGAGCGGGTGCTGGCCAACAACGCCGATCGGGACCGCGAGCAGCGGAAGCAGATCACCACCGACCGCGGCACCGTGAACGGTACCCGCGAGAGCCGCGACCTCGCTCTTGCCTACAACGACTTCTGGTGGGACCGCGGGGACAACGTCGTCGAGACCCGGCGCACCTCGCTCGTCATCGATCCGCCGAACGGCCGGATCCCGCCGCTGACCGAGCAGGGCGCGCAGCGCGCGGCGGAGCGCGTGCGGCTCAATCAGCGGCCGACCGAGGGGCCGGAGGACCGCCCGCTCGGCGAGCGCTGCATCACCGGGTTCAACTCGGGACCGCCGATGTTGCCGGCCGCCTACAACATGAACGTGCAGATCTTCCAGACCCCCGACCACGTGGTGCTGCTGAACGAGATGGTGCACAACGCCCGGATCATTCCCCTCGACGGCAGCGATCACGGCGCGTTGCCGCAGTGGACCGGCGTATCGCGCGGGCACTGGGACGGCGACACCCTGGTCGTCGAGACGAAGAATTTCCTGCGCGAGACCAGCTTCCGCAACTCCAGCAAGAACCTGCACCTGGTGGAGCGGATCCGGCGGGTGGACGAGGACACGCTGCTCTACACCTTCACGGTCACGGATCCGACCACCTGGACCGCGCCGTGGACGGTCGAGCTGCCGATGCGGCAGAGCGACCTGCCGATCTTCGAGTACGCCTGCCACGAGGGCAACTACGGCATGGACGGCACGCTGACGGGCGCCCGTGCCGTCGAGCGGCGCGCGGCTGGCCGGTAGCGGACGGGGGGCACCCGCGGCTCCGGCGTCTCATCGCGGCCCGGACCGCTTGGGCCGTCACGCCGACTGCGAACACGGAGCGGACCGCACCCGGCGGTCCGCTCCACCGCGTTCCCTCCGGAATGCGAAACGGCTGCCGGGTGTCTGGCCGGCTTGGGCGCCCGGGCCTGTCGCGGATTCGGAGAGGCCGAGCCGGGCACCTTCAGCGCTGCGCCCCCGCCGCGAGGACGGCGCTGCGCGCCGCCGCGTTCGCCGCGGTCAGGCCGCCGTTCGCGCCGCCGAAGTTGAAGATCCGGTAACCCTGCTCCATCCGCAGGGCGGCGTTGGCCGGCGTGACGGTGCCGCCGCACGCGAGGTCTCGCGCCCGGCAGACCGCCAGGAGGTGTTCGAAGGCGGCCGCCACTTCGGGATCCTCGGCGCTCTCCGCCCCGTAGGACGAGCTGAGGTCGCCGCCCGCTCCCAGATAGAAGCCCCCGACGCCGGGCACCTGCGCGATGGCGTCGGCGTTCTCCACGCCCTCCCGCGTCTCGATCATCGCCCAGAACAACAGATCACCGCGTGGGTTGAGGGGCCAGAGGTCGGCGCGCCGCCGGCACTCGGCGCGCCCGACCCCCCAGAACGGGCATTGCACGGTGCCCCGCACGCCGGGCGGATTCGGGATGGCCGACGATCGGAGCTGGCGGGGACGGATCGTCCGCACGATGTTCTCCGCCTGTTCGGGGGTTTCGACGTTGTTGATGAGGATGCCCATCAGGCCGATGTCGAGCGCGTGCTTGACGATCCACTGCGTCTGCTCGCGCCCGTAGGGCGGAAAGCGGGCGAACACCGGCGGATGCGCCTGCGCGTTTCCCCGCGCGAGGATGCCGGCCTTGTCGCTGGCGACCAGGAACGCCACGAACTGCTCGAGCTTCTCGAACCGCAGCGGGTTGTGCTCCATGTCGACGTACACGTAGTCGATGCTCGGATCGCCCGCCAGGGACCGCGCGTTCTGCAGCGACAGATCGGCCGTGCTCACCCCGAACACGTGTTTGCCCTGCTCGAGCTTCTCGATCACGGGGTTCAGGTGGAGGTAGGCCTCCTGGGCCGAGGGAACCGAGACGAACAGGGCCGCGATGAAGATGCCCGCCGCGAGAAGCGGCTTCGCGAGGTGACGGGATGCGAGCGCCATGGGAGACCTCCTGCCATGAGTCTGCGCCGCAGTAGTTGCTGACGCACCGTTCTACGACGTAGACCCTAGACTACATGCTCTGCCCTGGGTGGAGGCGGCGTCGAGACGGCGGCTGGCCTGCCACGATTCCGAACCTGCGTCGAGCACGACGGCCGCGTCGGACGAGCGGGCGCGGGTGCGGGGCTGGCTTGGAGAGCGAGGGAGCGCCCAGGCTACACCCTGAGCGTCCTGGTCGGCATGGCCTTCGTGAGTTCCGACGTCTACGACTGCCAGGCGGAGGAGGGGCCGATCGAGCAGGTTGTGCCGGCGCCAGCGAAGTACACCCGCAGCGACCCTCCGGTGTCTCCCGGTGTCGACCCACGCCAGACCTTCACGCCGCCGATGATTCCCACAAACCGCCAAATCCCGGCCGCCACCGTCATGCTGCCGCGCCGGGTTCGGCCCCTGCCTGCTCGCGAACGGCTCACTCCGAGCGACGTCTTCCGCGGGGCGGCCCCGCGGCCTCATTGACTGCCTGCTCGCGAACGGGTCACTCCGAGCGACGGCGGCCAAGAGCGGTCTTGCCGCACCAGCCCTCACATCGACCCCGGCCCTGATCGGCCCTCGTCGAAGAGTCGTCGAACGCGTTAAACTAGAAGGTTGAGAGGCCATCCGCGCCCACGACCCCGGTCGGCCGAAGTTGAGGGTGCGGACGGACATCGGTACGGGATCGCCCGCAGGGCACCTCGGTCATGAGACGACTCCCATGCAGAGCGGCGCGAAATCGGGCGAGGTTGCTGTGACCACCATCGGCACAGAGGAAATACCGCGTGAGGCACTCACGAACGCGATTGGACGACTCCGTACACTCCGGGACCATCTTCTGGAAACAGGTCGTCCCGACCTCAATCAAGCTCTGCTGACCATCCGGTCATGCGCAAGTGATCTTCATCAGCCGACACTGGTCCCGACGTGGGTTCATCGCGAACTTCGAGGGTATCCAGCCGACGCCGAACTCCCAGGGTATCGCACGCTGGCCGTCTCGTGTTATGCGACAGTGTCGTGTCCCGGTTGGACCCCGGGCGATGTACACCTGTACGACGTCAACATCGCTTTTCGGAATCCCGTCTCGATTCTCCCGGTCGAATGGTCGACCGGGCTGATTATTCCGCGCCCGGACCTCCGCAATACCCATCAGAACCGCTTTGCACCTGGAGTGACGGTGGTAGACGTCAAGGGCTTGATAACCCCATCGGTTTGCAGTCAACTGGCGGCAGCCATTCAGTCACGCGCACTGAGCCTCGTTGATGGAATCTTGGCCCGACGTGACGATTCCCTGCGCTCCGTCAGGACGACGCGAGTATCCCACCCAGACGGAACTCAACTCATAGGCCAGAGGCGTCTACGGACCGCGGGAACTTCGGAAGGTCGTCCTGGCTGAGAGCGCAAGAGGACTTCGGCGGCACTTGCCGGACGTCCTAACTAAAGGGCATTCGGCCGGACTTGTAGCGGGGGTCGCATTGCCTGACCCTCATCCCCGAGGGAGAGAACAGTGGCCGCCGAAGAACTCATCAGCCGGTCCGTCCATTCGGGGATCACCGCCGCAACTCTTCTAGATCGTCTCGATCTTGAGCGGCTGGAGATCTCGAGCCGCATCGCGGCGGATCCGGAGCGCCGCGCGGGTCTCGGCCAGTTCTTCACGCCCGCCAGTGTAGCGCGGTTCATGGCCGGTATGTTGCGGGTCTCCGAGCCGCCGCGGGAACTCCGTCTGCTCGACGCGGGTGGTGGGAGCGGCATGCTCACAGCCGCCGTCGTCGCTGCGCTCTGTACCCGCCCAACCTCGACCCGGCCCGATGCGTTGAGCGCGACAGTTTGGGAGATCGACGACCGTCTCGTTGCGGATCTCGGCCGCACGTTCGAGCACTGCCGTGGAGTCTGCGACGCCGCAGGTATCCTGTTCACCGGAACGCTGCGTCAGGAGAATTTCGTCCTCGCGGCGTCCCGCCTTCTCAACAATGGGGAGCTCTTTCGCATCAACGACGGCCCTCGCTTTCACGCAGCGATTTTGAACCCGCCGTATCGCAAGCTCCGAAGCGAGAGCGCGGAACGGGGGGGCATGAGTTCGGTTGGAATCGAAACCAGCAACCTGTACTCCCGCTTTCGTCTGGCTCGCTCTTGAGTTGCTTGAAGACGGCGGCGAACTCGTCGCGATAACCCCCCGCAGCTTCATGAACGGCGCGTACTTTCGGCCGTTTCGGCGCGCGCTCACCAGCGAGTTGGCGTTCCGCCGCGTGCATGTCTATGACGCGCGTGACGTAGCGTTTGCCGGCGACGCCGTGCTGCAGGAGAACGTAATTTTCCACGGCATCCGCCGAGGGACGCCCGGCAGAGTCAGAATCACGACTTCGTACGGTCCCGTCGATGAAGGTCTCGCGGAGCGGACGATTGACCAGACAGAGATGGTGCTTCCGGGCGATCCATCATGCGTGCTGCACGTCGTGCCCGACGGCATTGACGCCCAGATTGCCGCGCAGATGCGAGCGTTGCCCAGCACCCTCGCCGGCCAGGGAGTTGGGGTCTCCACGGGTCGTGTGGTCGGGTTCCGAGCACAGGACCGCCTGCACGTCGAGGCGGCCGCCGGGGACGCCCCGTTGATCACGCCCCGGCACTTCGCCCAGGGATTCGTGGCGTGGCCCAAAGCGTCCGGCTCGAAGCCGAACGCCTTGGCCGTGTCCGGCCCCTACGACGAACTCCTGCTGCCGGCAGGCTGGTAACGTCTTGGTCCGCCGCTTTAGCGCGAAGGAGGAAAGGCGCCGCGTGGTCGCCGCGGTATACGATCCGGCGCGCGTGGACGCGGAAGCGGTCGCGTTCGACAACAAGTTGAATGTGCTGCACGGCGGCAACGCCGGGCTGACCGAGAACCTGGCCAAGGGACTCGCGGTTTTCCTGAACAGCACGGTCGTGGACGCGTACTTCCGGCAGTTCAGCGGACACACCCAGGTCAATGCCGAGGATCTGCGGTCGTTGCGCTTTCCGGCCGGCGGGGACCTCGATCGCCTCGGCCGCTATGTCGATCACTCAATGCCGACTCAGGATGAGGTCGATCGACTGGTCCGAGAGGAGGTTCGTGCCATGAGTGGAGGGGACGATCCGGTCGCGGTGAAGAAGCGGGTGAAGGCCGCTGAAGGTGTCCTGAAGGCGATGGGAGCGCCACGGGCGCAGTGCAACGAGCGGTCGGCCCTCACACTGCTTGGCTTGCTCGACCTCGCGCCAGTGACTCCCTGGTCCGATGCCAAAGCGCCGCTCCGCGGTGTCACGGAACTCATGGACTGGATGGCCGAGAACTACGGCAAGCAGTACGCGCCGAACACGCGCGAGACGATCCGCCGCTTCACGCTCCACCAGCTCATCGAGATGGGAATGGTCGCGCCCAACCCGGATGATCCCGGCCGTCCGCCCAACAGTCCGAGAAACGTCTATCAGATCGAACCCTCAGCGCTTGAACTGCTACAGAGCGTCGAGACCGAGGCCTGGGACCGCAACCTCGGCGCGTATCTCGCGTCGATGGGAGGAGTTGACCGCCTTCGTGAGACGCAACGGCGGACGGAGTTCATCGCCGTCAATCTCCCGAACGGACAGTCGCTCGAACTCACAGCGGGCGGGCAGAACGTGCTCGTCAGGGAAATCATCGAGCAGTTTGCGCCGCGCTTCACGCTTGGCGGGTACGTGATCTACGTCGGCGACACGGCCGAAAAGCACCTGCTCTACGATGACGAGTACCTGCACGATCTGGGCGTCGAGATCGACCCGCATGGAAAGATGCCGGACGTCGTGATCCACCATGTCGACCGCAACTGGCTCATCCTCGTTGAGGCCGTCACGTCGCACGGTCCGGTGAACGTCCTGCGCCACAACCAACTCAAGGATCTCTTCGCCGGGTCAACAGCCGGACTCGTCTTCGTGACGACGTTCCTCAACCGCGCGACGATGCGCGAGTACTTGCCGGAGATCGCTTGGGAGACCGAGGTCTGGGTGGCCGATGCGCCCGAGCACCTCATTCACTTCAATGGCGAACGTTTTCTTGGACCGTACGGGGGCGATGGGTAGAACGACCCAGCATCTCGCCGGCCGCCGTGGTTCGCGCGGACTCCCGACTGCCCGACCCAACGGTTGCACCCTGAGTCGTCTTGCGCGCCAGCGTCATCGCCCGCTTCCCATCGGATTCTGCCGGACCTCGCACGACCCGCTACAGGACCTGACGGACATGAAATCCCTATCAGCCCGTGGCAGAAGTGTGTCTCGCTGAGTCGCCTGTTCAAGTGGCTTGGCGATGAGCGATTGGGCCGTTGAGCGCGGTCGGCACCCACTGGAGGCCCCAGAAGGGCCTCAGACGCCCCCAGAGGCCGATCTGACACTCGATCCAGCGGAAAATGGCCGAAAGAGCCCGCCCCTGCAGGCTCCGGGGCGTGCCGGTGCCCGTCCGGCGGCGCAGGAGCAGCGCCAGGTTGCAAGCCGCCGCCTGGATGAGCACGCGCTTGCGAACCTCCTCATGACCGCGCACCCACACCCGCCGCATGCCCCCGGTCTCATACTGATGAGCGAACGGACGCTCCACCAGCTCCCCACGCCGCCGTTGCAGACGACGACCCCGAGCCCCACGAGTACGCCGGCGGTTCCCATACAACGCCTTCTGCGCAGCCCGTTTCTCCGGCGGCGTCTCGCCCGTCCGCTTGTCCTGCCAGCGGCGCGGGCCGCGATCCGGCTCCGAGATGTAGCTGCGGACCTCCAATTCGTCCAGCGCAACCAGCGTCGCGTCGCTGTGATACCCCTTGTCCGCCACCACCTCCTCGACCTCACGTCCGTCCGGCTGCACCGCCTCCACCTGCTCCGACGCCTTCGTCAGCGTCTCCGGCAGCGTCGCCGTATCGCCCTCCGATGCGTCCTGCACCGTCACCGCTACGATGGCACCCGTGTCCATGTCGACCCCGTGCTCCACCTTGTGCGCCAAGTGCGTCCGACCGTCCTTCATCTTCGTGATCTTTGCGTCCGGGTCCTGCGGGGACTGCCAGTCCTTGTTCGACGCCGTCTTGTCCTTCCGCGACCGGTCGAACCGCGCCAATTCCGCCCGCGTCGGCGTCGCTATCCCAGACGCCTCCGCCAACCCCTGCAGAAACGCGTCGTACGATTCTCCCGTGTCCCGACGCTCGATGCTGCGCATCGCCGCGTTCGCTTCCAACGTCGTCGCGTCAATGCCGATCGTCTTCCCCCGAACCAGGTCCGCCTCCGCCGCGCGCTCCAGCACCCACGTGAACACCGCCTCGTGCGTCTCGTCGTCGATCCGCCGGCGCGTCCGCGACAGCGTCGAGTGGTCCGGCGCCGCCTCCGTCAGGTCCAGGCCCAGAAACGACCGTAGACTCAGCGAATCGGCCACCCGCCACGCAATTCCCCGCTCCGACGACACGCCCTCGAAGAACCCGATGAACAGCAACCGGAAGTACCGCCCCGGCTGCAGACTCGGACGGCCCAGTCGTTCCGCGTAGAAGCTCGAGCACAACCTCTCCACGAAGGCGTCAAACCCGGACTCCTCCAGAATCCGGTTCAGCCGCTCGAAGAACGGATGTCCATCGCTCGTCGGAAGGTCCTCGCTGTGCACCCACATCGGCGGCGCCTGCCGCGCCGCCGGTCGCTTGCCCATCGCCATGCAGGCAGTGTAGGACACGCGGCGGGATCCGTCGAGTCCGCGCCCGACTTTTGCCACAGGCTGCTATCCGATATTTTCAATGGTTTGCCTGGACTTCGCGTCGGAAGGCCTGGTAGTTCCGCCGCACCATCAGCCGGTCGCCCGGGTCCGGATCCCGCAACCGCTCGTCGCTGACCGGCGTGAAGTTCTCCACCTCGCCCGCGACCGTCACGCCGCCCGCCGCGGCTGCCGCCGCCGTGCGCGTGACGGGCGTCCGCGTGCGGCCCTCGGTCTGCGCCGTTATCTCCGGCACCGGCGCCGTTCGTCCCGTGGCTACCGCGCCGATCGACACCGCCGTGCCCGTCGTCAGCGCCACGTCCCCGGCCGGTGCGCCGTTCGCCTGCAGCAGGTACGCGACGACGTCGAGGTAGGTCTGGTCGCCGAGGCGGCCCGGCCGGTCCGGAGGCATCGTGACCCTGATGCGGTCGAACAGTTCCTGCGGGGTGCGGTCCTGGGTGCGGTCCCCCCAGAAGTTCAGGAAGTTGGCGCCGTCTTCGCCAACGCCGAGCTGATCCTGGCGGGCGGCAAGTGGGACACGTTCCGCATGCTCACGCATCCCGGCACGTGCATCATCCCGTGCGCCTTCGCGGCCGCGGAGACGGAGCGGGCGTCCGGCCGTGACTTCATCACCGGCCTCGTCGCCGGCTACGAGGTCATGCTGCGAATGGCCGCCGACTTCATTCCGACGCTGATGGCGCGCGGCTTCCACGCCGGCCCGGTCTTCGGCATCTTCGGCTCCGCCGTCGCGGCCGCGAAGATCCTGCGCCTCAGCGAGGACGAGCTGACCAACGCGATCGGCATCTGCGTCAACCTGGCGGGAGGCAATCTCGAGAGCCGCGGCCTGCGGGAGAGCGCCGCGGCGCGCGACGCCACGCTGGCGGTGGCGCTGGCGCAGCAGGGCCGGCAGGCGGGCGAGGCCGCCCTGGAGGGCGACGCCGGCTTCTACCACGCCTACGCCGGGAACAACCGCGGCGATCTCATCTACAGCTTCGTCGGCGACACCCGGACCAGCCTCGACGCGCTCACCGGCGGGCTGGGCGAGGAGTGGCTGTTCCTGGAGACCCTCTACCGCATCTACTCCACGGCCGGGTACAACATCGCCCACGTCGACGTCACGGCGCAGCTCTGCGAGGAGCACGACATCCGCTACGAGGACGTGGATCGTGTCGAGGCGGTGGTGAACTGGCTGGAGACGCAGTACCCGAGTCCGGCGTTCCCCGTCCGACGGGAGGACCTCGGCGCGGCCGCGGTGGGCAGCACGCGGTACCACACCGCGTACGGGGTCGTGCGGCGCGGGCTGCCGCTCCTGCCGGGGGCGCCGGACCCGCCGGAGGTCCTCGACCTCATGACGCGGGTCACGATCATCCCGTCCCACGAGATGACGCTCTTCGGCCCGCGGATCACCATCTTCACGAAGGACGGACGGAGCTACACCAAGCAGGCCACCGGGCGGGAGTTCATCTGGGACTTCGACGAGCAGGTGCGCCGCATCAGCGGCGTCGTCCCCGGCATCCCCGTCTCCGCAGCGCGCTTCGAGGACATCGTCGCGACCTGTCGCGATCTCGACCGGGCCGACCGGGCCGACCGGCTCGTCGGCTTGACGGTGCCGTAGGGCGGGAGGAGGCACGATGGAGAAGCAGCGAGTGACGGACCCCGTCGTGGTTACGCTGGTGGCCGGCCTGATCCCGGCCGTCGCCGGCGCGGCGGGTGCGGCGCCGGCACCCAGGGCGCGCAGGACGGCGGGACCTGCCGGATCGAGCAGGCGCCGATGCGCGACGGGGTCGCGCTGGCGACGGAGGTGTACCCGCCGGCGGGCGGGGGACCGTTCCCGGTGCAGCGGACGCCTTACAACCGCCGCTCGCCCGGCCCCGGCAGCGACTGCGACGCGGCCGTCGGCCGCCGCTTCGCGGAGCGCGGGTACGCGCTGCTCAACCAGGACACCCACGGGCGCCACCGCTCGGGGGGCGAGTTCGACGCCCTGCGGCAGGAGCCCGCCGACGGCTACGACGCGGTGGAATGGCCGCCGGCCAGCCGTGGTCCAACGGCAGGGTGGGGATGATTGGCGGCTCCTACGTCGGTCTCACGCAGTGGCAGGCGGCCGTCGAGGCGCCGCCGCATCGGGTGGCCATCGCCCCGCACTACGAAAAGGTGCGGCTGAACCTCGGTCAGTGCGCGTGCAGCCCCGGCGCGTTCACGTGCGAGTTGACTTGCGTCGTGAGAGTGTCGGGCCGTCCGGAGAGCCGGCCGATCTGGACGGTGTTCCAGAGCCCTGTGATTGCCGCGACCACTGCCGCCGCCGCCGTGAGCACTTCGAGAAGCATGTCCTCATCATACATCGTCGATGGGAAGCCCCCGGACCTCTTCCGTCGGACCGCGGTGCTTGCCGCGCTCTGGCTCCTCGCCGGGAGCGGGACCGCGGCCCGGAACTGCATGAACGGTCGTGAGTTCCTGGATACGAACGCGCCCGTCGCGAGGGGCCGTCAGCTTCGAGGTCCGTCGATGGCGGCGGGTTCCGGCAGGATCCGTGCGAACGGCCATGGTCGCGGATCGATGCGCCGGCCGCGGCTCCCGGCCCGATCGGCGCCACGGCGCCGCAGAACCCTGTAGGATCAGCAGGATCGGATGCAGTAGCGACGACGCGACAAAGGAGACCGTGCGATGAGTGAGGGAGCGCCGCGGGACACCCCTGCGAACCGCTGGATATCGTACCGCCCCGAGATCAAGGTGATGGACTGCACGATCCGGGACGGCGGCCTGATGAACGACCACCAGTTCTCGGACGAGACCGTCAAGGCGGTCTACCAAGCCTGCGTCGAGAGCGGCATCGACTACATGGAGATCGGTTACGTCAATTCGCGCCGGCAGTTCCCGCCCGGGCAGTTCGGACCCTGGAAGCACTGCGTCGAGAGCGACATCCGCCGCATCGTCGGCGACAACGACACGCCGCTGAAGCTGTCCGCGATGGCCGACGCGGAAAAGAGCGACTACGCGGAAGACGTCCTGCCGAAGTCGGAGAGCGTGCTCGACATGATCCGGGTGGCCACCTACATCCACCAGATCCCGCTGGCCCTCGACATGATCAAGGACGCCCACGACAAGGGCTACGAGACCAGCCTCAACCTGATGGCGCTGTCGACCGTCCCCGAGCGCGAGCTGAACGAGGCGCTGACCCTGGTGGCCCGGTCCGAGGCGGACGTCATCTGCATCGTCGACAGCTTCGGCGCACTCTACTGCGAGCAGATCGACGACTACATGACCACCTTCCAGGGCTACGCCGCGCCGGCCGGGAAGCAGGTGGGGATGCACGCCCACAACAACCGGCAGCTCGCGTTCGCCAACACCATCCAGGCGACGATCAAGGGGGCCAACCGGCTGGACGCCAGCATGGCGGGTCTCGGGCGCGGGGCCGGCAACTGCCCGATGGAGCTGCTGCTCAGTTTCCTGCACAACCCCAAGTTCCGCCTGCGGCCGGTGCTGCACTGCATCCAGCACCACATCGAGCCGCTGCGCGACGCCCTGAAGTGGGGCTTCGACTACCCCTACATGATGACCGGGGTGCTCAACCAGCATCCGCGGGCGGGGATGGCGTTCAACGAGTCCGGAGACCGCGGCGACGTCATCAAGTTCTACGATTCGCTGGAAGACCCGGACTGACGGCCGACGCCGACGGTCATGCACGGTCCCTGTGCAGGAGTCGGCGTCGCGAGAACGGCGCGGACTAGTGCGGGGTCGGTTGGGCGGCAACCGGAGCCGCAAGGCGACGATTTCCGGGCTACCATCACCCGCATGGGTAGAGCAGTATTGGCAGTGGCGGCGTGCGTCGTGGCGGGCGTGCTGGCGGTTGGCGCCGTTCAGCCGCGGGAGACCGTGGCGGTCGCGCCGGTGTTCGGGATCGCGGGGCACTACGGCACCTGGACGGTCACCTACACGGTGGGGCGCGGCGGCATCGCGCCGGGCGGCGCGTTGCGCGTGCAGTTGCCGGACACCTGGCACGCGGGGGAGCGCAACTCGGCGAACCGGCTGCAGGCTTCCGATCCCACCGACGATCACTACGTCGCGGCGTACGGCTCCGGCACCGACGTCCGGGTCGAGGCGGAGGTGGAATCGGAAACGTCCGACTTCCTGGTGAAGTCGGCCCGGCCGGGGCTCGACGGGCGGTCGGAGCGCTACGTCTTCGTCGTCCGCGCGAACGTCGTCTCGGGTTCGCTGCGCGAGGGGGAGACGATCCGGGTGGTCTACGGCGACACCGCGGCGGGCAGCCGCGGCATGCGTGCGGCGATCGTCGCGACCGGGCCGGAGCCGATCCTGGTCAGCGTCGACCGCGACGGCAGCGGCAGGTTCGAGCCGGTCGCACACGACGCGACGCTCACGTCACGCAGCGGCATCGCGACCGAACTGCTGCTCGCCGGTCCTTCCGCGCTGGTGACGGGCGAGCGGGCGGAGCTGCATCTCGCCGCGGTCGATCTGCGCTCGAATCCGGCGGCGCCGTTCCACGAGACGGTGACGCTGCGGGTCCTGCAGGGCGACGTCGACCTCCCGCGGACGGTGGAGTTTCCGGCCGGGCAGGGCTGGACCACCGTGCCGTTCACGCCGCGCAGCGCGGGGATCGTGCGCCTGGAGGCGGTGGCCCGCGCCGACCTGCTCCGGACGCGGAGCAACCCGATGGAGGTGTTCGCCGAGCGGCCGGCGGAGCGGACGTGGTGGGGCGATCTGCACTCGCACACCGAGCACAGCTTCGACGGGGTGGGCAGCGACGTCTTCGACTACGCGCGCCGGGTGTCGGGGCTCGACTTCCACGCGATGACCGATCACAGCTCCGGCCCGGCGCGCGAAGGCTTCACGCGGGGGCTCGGACCCCATGTCTGGCAGGAGTACACCGCGGCCACCGACGCGCACCATGCGCCCGGGGAGTTCGTCACGCTGCACGCCTACGAGGCGTCGTTCCCCGCGCCGTGGGGCCACCACAACGTCTACTTCCGCGGCGCGCCGGGGCCGCTGCTCTCGCCCGGTCAGGTGACGCTGCCGGAGTTGTGGGCCGCGCTGACCGCGGGCGAGGCGCTGACGATTCCGCACCATACGAACAAGTTCCCGCAGCCGCTGGCCTGGGACGCGCACGATCCCGCGCTGCGGCGCAACTTCGAGATCTACTCGGCGCACGGCCTGAGCGAGGCGTACGACCCCGGCCATCCCCTCGCGTTCGAGCAGAGCGAGTTCACCAACCGATCGACGTCCGCACGGACCGGCATCTCGGCGCAGGACGCCTGGATGCAGGGGTTGCGCCTCGGCACGATCGCGGCCTCGGACGATCACCGCTCGCAGCCCGGCAAGCCGCACTGGGGGCTGGCCGCGGTGCGGGCGCCGGCGCTGACGCGCGAGGCCATCTTCGATGCGCTGCACGCGCGGCGGACCTACGGGACGACCGGCCAGCGCATCCTGCTGGACTTCCGGGTGAACGATGCGCCGATGGGGAGCGAGATCGCGCTGGCCGCGCCCCTGCCCGAGCCGTGCGCCGGCACGTCGCCGGAGTGCGGCGAGCGCGCCGCCGCCACCGCCGCGCTGGCGCCGCGGTTCGACGTCACGGCGCACGGGACCGACGTCATCGAGCAGGTGGAGATCCTCCGCTACTCGGAGCCGGACGGCGGTTTCCGCGTGATCCACGACCTGCAGCCGGACGCGCTCGACTTCACCTGGTCCGGCCGCGACGTCGGTTTCCGCGACGACGCGATCTACTACCTGCGCCTCCGCCAGCGCAGCCCGGTCCGCGGGCGGATCGTCATGGCCTGGTCGAGCCCCGTCTGGGTGAACGCGCGCTGAAGGGAGTCTGCGCCGCAGAAGACGATGCCGACGCAGACGACGCCGAGCCAGGACGTTTGGTTCTCCATGACCCTCCAGGATTTGATCCTCACGTTGTCCCGCTTCTGGTCGGAGCGGGGGTGTCTGCTGCAGCAGCCCCTCGACGTCGAGGTGGGGGCCGGGACGATGCACCCGGAGACGTTTCTCCGCGTGATCGGGCCGCGGCGCTGGAACGTCGCGTACGTGCAGCCGTCGCGGCGGCCGGCCGACGGCCGCTTCGGCGAGAATCCCAACCGGCTCTTCAAGCACCATCAGTTCCAGGTGATCCTGAAGCCATCGCCGGACGCCGCGCAGCGGCTGTATCTGGACAGCCTGGAAGCGTGCGGCATCGATCCGGCGCGCCACGACGTCCGCTTCGAGGAGGACAACTGGGAGTCGCCGACGCTGGGGGCCTGGGGCATCGGCTGGCAGGTGCTGCTCGACGGGCTGGAAATCACCCAGTTCACCTACTTCCAGCAGGCGGGCGGCCTGGACCTGGCGCCGATCTCGGTCGAGCTGACCTACGGACTCGAACGGATCGCGATGCACCTGCAGGGCGTCGACGACGTGTACGACCTCGCGTGGGCGCCCGGCGTCTCCTACCGCGAGGTGCGGCACCGCGAGGAAGTGGAGCAGTCGAAGTATGCCTTCGGTCAGGTAGATTTACCCGCAGGCGAGTTCGGACGGACGCACCGCGACCTTTTCGACCGCTACTACGCGCTCGGCGAACGCCTGCTGGCGTCGGGCCTGACGCTGCCGGCGCTCGATCACTGCCTGAAGTGCTCGCACGCCTTCAACCTGCTCGACGCCAGCGGCAGCATCGGCGTCACCGAGAGGGCGGCCTACATCCTGCGCGTCCGGAAGCTGGCCGTCGCCATCGCCGGGGCGCACGCGGCGTGGGAGGCGAGCCAGGTCGATGCCGACCGAGCCGCCGCGGCGACGGCGGGTGGGAACGCAGCGGACAGTGACAGGGGGCGCCCCGCGGCCGTGGAGGTCGGGGACGCATGAGCATGGCGTACTGGGAGCTGCTCCTGGAGATCGGTTGCGAGGAGATGCCCGCGAGCTGGATTCCGGGCCTCGAGAAGCAGCTCGCCGACCGGCTGACCGCCCGTCTGGACGAAGCGCGGATCGAGCACCGCACTCCCGTGCGGACGTTCGTCGCTCCGCGGCGGCTCGTAGCGACGGTGGCCGAGCTGGCCGAGCGGCAGTCCGACCTGGAGGAAACGATCACCGGCCCGCCGGGCCGCGCCGCCTTCGATGCGAACGGCGCGCCGACGCGGGCCGCGCTCGGCTTTGCGCGTAAGCAGGGGGTGGACGTAGCGGAGTTGGCGCGCGTGCAGACCCCGAAGGGGGAGTACCTCGCCTGCCACCGCCGGCAGGCCGGGGACGCCACCCGGGCGGTGCTGGGCGGGGTCCTCGCCGCCACGCTCCGCGACTTGGCGTTTCCGAAGGCGATGCGCTGGGACGCCGCCCTCGACGACGGCCGCGGCGAGTTCCTCTTCGGCCGTCCGGTCCGCTGGCTCGTCTTCCTGTACGCCTCGCGCGTGGTGCCGTTCGAGATCGGCCGGACCCCGACGGCGGAGGCATCCGGCGTGGCGCCGGTGCGGGCCGGCAGTGTGACCTACGGACACCGGTTCTTCGCCAACGAGGGGACGCCCGGAGAGCCGATCGAGGTGCTGTCGTTCGCCGACTACCGGAAGCGCCTGGCGGACGCCTGCGTGTTGATCGACCGGGAGGAACGGGGCGCCCGCGTTACCCGCGAGCTCGAAGCCCGCGCCGCCGCGGTCGGCGGGCGGCTGGCGTCGCTCGACCGGCAGTCGGCCCTCCACGCCGAGGTGCCCGATCTCGTCGAGCATCCCGCGGTGGTGACCGGGACCTTTCCGCAGGAGTTCCTGACGCTGCCGGACGAGGTGCTCTCGACCACCATGGTGCACCACCAGCACTACTTCCCGGTCGTCGACGAACAGGGCCGGCTCTCGGCGCACTTCCTGGCGGTGACCAACACGCCGGGCGGCGACCCGGCCCGCAACGAGCGCATCGCGCGCAACGCGGAGCGGGTGCTGGTGGCGCGGCTGCGCGACGCGCGGTTCTTCCGGGATGCGGACCGCGCGCAGCGGCTCGATGACCGGCTCGACCGGCTCGACACGCTCCTGTTCCACAAGCGCCTCGGCAGCTACCGGGCGAAGTCGGAGCGGGTGGCGGCGCTTGCGGAGCGGATCGCGGCGGACGTGCTCGGCCGAGCCGATGCAGCCGGGGACGCGCGGCGGGCGGCGGCGCTCTGCAAGGCCGACCTCGCCACCGACATGGTGGGCGAGTTCCCGGAGCTGCAGGGCGTCATGGGCGGCGTCTACGCACGCGAGGAGGGTGAGCCGGAGGCGGTCTGGAAGGCCATCTACCACCACTATCTGCCTATCGGCGTCGGCGCCGACGACCCGCCGTCGCGGGACGCGCTCGGCGAGGCGGCGGTGACGTGGGCGGCGGTGGCGCTCGCCGACAAGGTGGACACCATCGTCGGCCTGTTCGGCGCCGGGGAGAAGCCGACCGGCTCGCGCGATCCCCTCGGTATCCGCCGCCAAGCGCAGGGGATGCTGCGGATCCTGATCGACCTTCCCGAGCTGACCGGTCTGGACGTTCGGGTCTCGGTCGGACAGATTCTCGAGCCCGCTCGTAATGTGCACACGAAGGACGACTGGTCCAGGGTGTATTGGGCGCTTGATGACTCGAGGTGGAAGGAACACAGGTTCGTCGGGGGCATCGCAGAGGACACCGGACTCGATCGGGAACGCGTGAGAGTCGTTCTTGACGAACATGAATCTGAAGTGCGTTCAGTCGACCGAAGAGACGGAAAGCGCGGCTACACCCTTGAGTTCAGGCCGGTGAATTTCCTCCTCGAACGGCTCCGCTACCTCCTTGAAGAACGTGGATTCGACCGGCGCAACGTGCGGGCCGTTACCCACCAGCCGCTCGACCGGATCCGGCCGCTGGACGCGCGCCGCAAGCTGGAGGTCCTCCCGGAGTTCACCGAAACGGCCGATTTTCGCACGCTCGCCGTGGTCTTCAAGCGGGTGCAGAACATCGCGCGGGAGCTGCCGGCGGACGAGACCCGGGCGTCGGCCGGCGGTTCTTCCGGCGAACCGTTCGAGACGGTGCTCACCGAGCGGGCCGAGCGGGCGCTGCTCGATGCGCTGCAGGCGCGCCGGTCGGTGATCGACGCTGCCGTGGAAACTGGTGCGGGGTTCCGCGAGGCATTCGCCGAAGCGGCCAGGATCGGTCCTGCCGTCGACCGCTTCTTCAACGAGGTGTTCGTCATGGCCGACGACCCGACGCTGCGGCGCGCCCGCCTGCACCTGATGCGGCAGGTCGAGCAGGTCATCCTCCAGCTCGCCGACGTTTCCGAGATCGTGCCGGCGGAGTGACCTCAACCCGCGTATGTAGCGCGAATGCAGGCGCGCCCGGGGGCCGGCATCGATATCCTGCTGGGGTGGCTCATGCCGTGGCATGGGTTTTGCTTGCCTGCTCTCGGACTGGAACGCACCGTGGTTGCACTCATCGACACCGGATCGGTATCGGCGTCTGAAGACCGCGAAGTACACGCAGGTCGCAATATAGGAGGCATCCATGCAGTTCGATGACTTCAGGCGGATCGTGACCTGCTTTGCCGACCACGTTGATGACGTGGACACGAGTCAGGGTGAGCTGCTGGTTCAGATTCGGGACGAAACGATCAGCGCAAGGTTGCATCAGCGTCCGAAGGGGTTGATCGTCGAAGAAGATGATCAGAGGCTGAGCGCCGAATCGTGGATCGTGAATCGCGTCGCACGCGTCCCGCTGTTGGCGGAACGCATCTGCTCGTACGTGTCGCCGCCGCCTTGCTTCGTCAAGCCGTCCGGACATTTCCTCGATCAACCGGAGTCCTCGGACGAGGATTCCGCAAGGGAGGACGTGGTCGAGACACTGATCGAGATGCTCGGTCGCGGAACAGCCGGTACGACGTCGGTCGTCTACCTGACGTCGGATGCAGGCGAAGGAAAAACGTCGCTGATCGATTTCCTGGCCGTCGAGCAGGCGAAAGCATACAAGGCCGGGCGATCGGACTGGCTGCTCGTCCCGATTCCACCGGGGGGGCGGACGTTTCTCCGGTTCGATGACGTCGTCGTTTCGGCGCTCGTGAACCGACTGCGCTTTCAGCTCCTGTATTACGAGGCGTTTCTCGAGTTGGTGCGCCTCGGTGTGCTCGTACCGGCGTTCGACGGTTTCGAGGAGATGATCGTGGAGGCGTCGTCCGGCGAGGCCGTTTCCGCACTCGGCCATCTGGTCGCGAGTCTCCGATCCGCCGGCACGCTTCTCGTGGCGGCTCGCAAGGCGTACTTCGACTATCATAGTTTCGGATCCCAGAGCAGGCTGTTCGACGGAATCGGATCCCGAGGGAACGCCGCGTTCAGCCGCGTGTCGTTGAATCGCTGGGACCGCAATGCATTCATGGAGTACGCGCGCCGACGAGACGTGCGTGCGCCGGACGCGCTGTTCGATGCAGCCGCGGAACGGCTCGGCAGCGAACATCCCGTGTTGACGCGCGCCGTACTGGCCACTCGACTTGTCGATGTCGCGGGAGACGACGACCTGCCGGGACTGTTGAACCGGCTCGGACCGGATCCACAGGACTATTTTCACGAGTTCGTGGGCGGCCTGGTTGAACGGGAAGCCGGGCTCAAGTGGCTGGACACCTCCGGAGATCCGCCGCGGGCGATATTGACGGACGAGGAGCATCACGAGTTGCTGGCCATGCTGGCGCAGGAAATGTGGTTGAGCGCGACCGATGAACTGAAGACGGACGTGATCGGCATCCTCGTGGAAATGTTCGCGGACGCCACAGAGAAGACGGCAGCCGTGAAACGGCAGATCGGAGAGAGAATCAAGCAGCACGCGCTGCTGGTGGTCAGGACGAGCTTCGGTCGGAAGGCGTTGGCGTTCGATCATGAGGACTTTCGGTTGTTCTACCTGGGACGGGCATTGGGGAGAATGCTGGTCGAGGGCGATCACGCCGCAATACGGTCGGCCATGGAGAAGGGCGCGTTCCCGGCATCCGCGGTCTCCGAGGCCGTCAGTGCCGTGCGGCGCCATGGCGCCGCTTCAAGGGCATCAAGGTGTCCGGATCGTACTTTCATGCCACGAGCCTGGCGGAAGCGCACTTGTGCAACTGCGCGTTCCTGGACTGCGATTTCGAACGTATCGAGCTCGACGGTTCGGAGAAGGTATCCGCGACGCCGCTCGACGAGGAGTGCAAGGTCGCCGGCGTCGCGCGCCTGGATGCCGGGGATCCTGTCGCGCTGTTCGATCCGGTCCGGATTCGACACGAGTTGCGTCGGGCGGGATTCGAAATCGGATGCGGCGAGGCGGCCGACGCCGAACCGCCGGTGCAGATTCCTGTTCCTGACGGCGACCTCCTTCTCGTGCAGCGGTTCCTGCGGGGCTTTCTCCGCGCGACCGCATTGAACGAAGCGACGATACGCCAGCGGCTCGGCGTCAATGCGAATCCTTTCTTCAAGTCGGTCTTGCCGCGGTTGGTCCAGGCGGGTGTCGTGGAGAAGGTGCAGTACCAGGGGCAAGGCGATCAGATGCGGATGAGACTGTCCGTGCCGATGGCCAGGATAGAGCAGGCCATGAGCGGGGCCGGCGGGCGCCTCGACCGTTTCGTGGAGGCGTTCCGGGTATAGAGAGTCGCCGGAATCCCCTCGCCATCCGCCGCCAGACGCGGGAATGCTGCGGATCATCCCACCCTTGTGCTGTGGGAGTCGTCCCGTGCGCGACCCGCAGGGAACCGCGGCGACACGCCGGCCGTCCAAGCGGGTAGCGGAGGAGCTGACGCATGGCGCAACAGACCGCGTGGAAGAAGATCGTGCTCGTCGTCGTGGCCGCGGGGGTCGCGATGGTCCTGATGCTCGCGGCGGCGGCGGTGGCCGGCTTCGTCTGGGCGACCTCCACGGTCGAGCGACTGGGCGAGCCGACGCCCGAGCCGGTCACCCGGACCATCGCCGTTCCGGGCGCCGCGGCGGAGGCCGTCGCCGGGGCGACCGGCGAGCCGCTGCGACTCGACGTCGATCTGCAGGACGGCGCGTTCGAGGTCCTTCCGGGTCCGGCCGGCGCCGGCGTCCGGGTGGAGGGCACGTACGCGAGGGGGTACTACGAGCTGATCGAGGAACACACGCCGGCCGGCGACCCTGGAGGCCCCGCCGCCGTGATTCATCTGCGCCCCACCCAGTCGTTCTGGGTCCGGCTGGCCGCGCAGGCGGTCGACGGACACCGCGGCGCGCCGAACTCGCTGACGGTCACCATTCCGCAACAGGTTCCGATCGCGTTGACCCTGCGTTTGAGCACCGGGGAATCGCGGACCGACCTCGGCGGCCTGCACCTGACCGATCTGCAGGCCGAGCTGTCCATGGGCGAGCATCGACTCGACTTCAGCCGGCCGCTGGCCGGCCGGCCGAGCCGGGTGCGCGTGGATGGAGGCATGGGCGAAGTCCGCCTCGAACGACTCGGGAACGCGGGACCGCGGGACCTCGAGGTCTCGGGCCGCATGGGCAGCCTGACCATCGATCTGCACGGCGACTGGCCCCGTGACGCCGTCGCCGACCTGACGGTCAGCAACACGATGAGCGAACTCCGGCTCGTCGTCCCGGACACCGTGCGCATCGCGCCCGACGCGAACGCCGCGGCCATCCTGGGAGAGACCGACCGCATCCGGACCCGGACCGCAGACGGGGCGAACGGCGGGGCGCCGCTCCTCAGACTGCACCTGTCGAACACGATGGGCGAGACCCGCGTCAGGCGCTACTGACGCGGTGCTCACCGGTAGCCGAACAGGGGCGGGAAGACGACCACGACGAAGCCGGCCCAGGCCGCGTAGACCGGCAGGTAGTCGGTCTGCCAGCGCTCCAGGGCGGAGAACGAGCCTCGGCCGCCCAGGAAGCGCGCGTACAGCCACGCCGACCACGCCAGGTTGACGAGGAGGATCAGGTTCTCGCCCAGGGCCGCCACCCGGTTCGGGCTGAAGCCGAACTCGGAGATGCGCCCCGCGATGGCGGCCAGCGCCACGCCGTCGACGACGAGGGCGCTGACCACGAGCACAAGCTGCAATGCGTCGAACGCATCGGGCGGAGCCTGTGGGTCCCGCGCCGAGACGGCGTAGAGCAGCAGGCCGAGGACGACGGCCAGCAGCAGGTCGAAGGCGATGAGCACCTCCCGCTCCACGTCGATGCCGCTGCCGGTCCAGATCATGGTGGCCAGGAAGGTGAGCAGCACCGCGGCGAACAGCGGCGTGAACAGGCGCGTCAGCACCGGCGCCATGTTCTCGACGACGCTCTGCTTGGCTTCCACCAGCCAGGCGCCGACGATGATCGCGCCCAGCGCGCCGCACGGCAGCAGCCACTGCTGGGCGAACCACGCGGCGTCGGCGCCGATGGCGGCGAAGGTGGCGAGGGTGAAACCGGTGAGCACGCCGCCGCCCAGCGCCATGAGCACGTAGTAGATGAACAGCTCGCCGGAGAAGCGCACGAAGTCCATGCGCCGCCCGCCGTCGCGCCAGCGCCCTCCGGCGTAGGCGACGCCCACCGCCAGCCACAGCGCGATCGGCAGGTGCAGCGCCGCGAGCGTCAGCGTATGACCGCCGGGCGTGAACGGAAGGACGTTGACGACGAGGGCGGCGGCGGCGAAGGTCAGCGTCAGGCGCAGGCATCCCGCCCGGTCCAGCCGGCGCTTCCAGGCGAAGTAGGCCGCGAGGAGCGGAAGCACGAAGAAACTCATGTTGCGGAAGTAGAACGGCAGCAGCTCTTCGTCCACGTTGACCAGCGGCGGGTAGCCGAACAGCTCCGGCAGCTTCACGGCCAGCGCGGCGGCAGCCGCCAGGGTCACGACCACGAGGGTCTCCCCGGCAGCCCGTGGCCCGGTCTCGCCCGTGCCGTCCGGCGCCGCCACGAGCTGTTTCCACAGTCGCTCGGAGTGCTCTCGCGCGAACTCGCGCGACACGGCGTCGAGATTGCCCATCCGCTTGACGGCCACCAGGAACGCCTCGTCCGCGGAGAGGCCGGCGTCGACGAGCGCCGCCGCCTGATCGCGCATGTGCGCTTCCAGCTCCTTCACGTCGGCCGCGCGGATCGCCGGCCGGCGGCGCAGCCAGGCCCGCCATTGGGCGATCTGTTCTTCGAGGATCTCGTTGTCTGTGGTCATGTCGTTGCGCCCTCGTCGTGCGGTGGATCCGCAGCTAGCCGGGAACGGAAGCCGGGGTGAGCGTGCGCCAGATCCCGCGCAGGGTGTCGTCCACCACCTGCCATTGCTCGCGCTGCGCCGCCAGGTGCGTCCGTCCCGCCTGTGTGATGCGGTAATACCGGCGCCGCCGGCCGCTTTCCGCCGTGGCCCAGCGCGCCTGGACGCAGCCGAGCCGCTCCAGGCGGTGCAGCACCGGGTAGAGCATCCCGTCCGTCCATTGGAGTTGCCCGCCGGACAGCTCGCGGACCCGCTTGATGATGGCGTAGCCGTAGCTGTCGCCCTCGGCCAGGATGGCGAGGACGAGCGGCGCGGCCGAGGCGGCGACCAGGTCCTTGCTGATGTTCATCGCGTGTCGTGTCCCGCGGGTCGGCTCCCCATCTCCTGCCTAATACATAGCACAGCAATGCATAATTGTGCAATGCAACAGGGAGCCTCGGCGGTCGGGAGCGGCTTTCGGAGCGGCGGGCGGGGACCAGCAAGATGTGGGAATTCAACTCCGGGCCATCGACGACCGCCGGCTGATTCGGGGGGGCCGCTCGCGCGACTGGGGCGGCGCGTGACGGCGAAGGTGGGACGGGCGCTGCTGGAGGCGCTCGACCCGGCCGGCGACTGAACGACGCCGCCGGGACCTCCGCTACGCCGCCCGCACCCAGCGGATCAGGGTCTTGAGGTTCGGCGGCTTGCCGTACACCGGCAACCCGATCCGGAACACCTTGGCGGCGACCCACACCGCGGCGACCACCGACAGGAGACCGGTGCCGATCGACAGCCACACCTCCCACCACGGCGGCGGCTGGCTCGACGCCATCCGGAGGATCATCCCGAACGTGTTGACGGGCGGCAGGTGGCTCACGGTGACGGCGAGCGCGGAGCCGGGGTTGCGGGACACCGCCGGCCAGATGAACCAGGGGACCATGACGATCAGCATCAGGGCATCTGGAGCGACTGCGCCTCGGTCATGTCGTTGACGGCGGCGCCCACCGCCAGCATCAGCGAGCCGATCACGAAGAAGCCGATCAGGAAGAAGATCAGCAGGTAGAGAATGAGCCACGGATCGAGCAGACCGAACATCGAGAAGGACGAGAGCAGCGCGAGGCCGAGCCCGAGGTAGGGGCCGATCATGAGCAGGCTGATCGCGACCGCGCCGAGCAGCTTGCCGGCCATCAGCTCCATCGGCGACACCGCCGACAGGAGCACCTCCACCACGCGGGTCGACTTCTCCTCGATGGCCGAGGTCAGCATGGTCTGGCCGCCGGCCATGATGCCCACCTTCACCGCGCCGCGTTCCCGGATCGTGCGCGGGCGTTCAAGCTAGAATAGCCGCGCGGGTCGCGCCGTCCACCATCGAGAGACGCTCCAGCAGGAAACCGGACCCATACGCATGCCCAAGAAGCCGTCGGAGAACAAGTCCAGGGCCGGATCTTCCACTGGGAGGTCGGGCGCGAAGCAGGCCGGGTCGAAAGCGAAGTACGTCTACTTCTTCGGCGGCGGTTCCGCCGAGGGGGACCGGACGATGCGCGACCTGCTGGGGGGCAAGGGCGCCAACCTGGCCGAGATGACCAACGCCGGGCTGCCGGTGCCTCCCGGATTCACGGTGTCGACCGACGCGTGCACGGTCTACTACGAGCAGCGCCGGCGGGTGCCCGCGGCCATCGACGCGGAGATGGACCGGCATCTGGCGAAGCTGGAGAAGATGACCGGCGCGAAGCTGGGGTCGCCCGATCAGCCGCTGCTGGTGTCGGTCCGCTCGGGGGCCAGGTTCTCGATGCCCGGCATGATGGACACCATCCTCAACCTCGGTCTCAACGACCGCGCCGTCGAGGGGCTGAAGGTGCGCACGTCCAACGGCCGGTTCGCCTTCGACAGCTACCGGCGCTTCATCCAGATGTTCGGCAACGTGGTGCTGGAGATTCCCAAGGAGGCGTTCGAGGAGGAGTTCGACGGTGTGAAGGCGCACCGCGGCGTGGAGCTCGACACCGCGCTCGACGAGATCGCCCTGCGCGAGGTGGTCGACCGCTTCAAGGCGGTGGTGATCCGCGAGAGCGGCGAGCCGTTCCCGCTCGACCCGCGGCGCCAGCTCCGCATGGCGCGCGACGCGGTGTTCCGCTCGTGGCAGAACCCGCGCGCCAAGGAGTACCGCCGCATCTACGACATCCCGGACGCCATCGGAACCGCCGTCAACGTGCAGGCGATGGTGTTCGGCAACACCGGCGATCGCTCCGGCACCGGCGTCGGCTTCACCCGCAACCCGGCGACCGGGGCGAACGAGTTCTACGGCGAGTTCCTGATCAACGCGCAGGGCGAGGACGTGGTGGCGGGCATCCGCACGCCGCAGCCGATCCGCGAGCTCGAGCAGGTGATGCCGCGCGCCTACGAGGAGCTGCGCACCATCACGAAGCGCCTGGAGCAGCACTACCGGGACGTGCAGGACTTCGAGTTCACCATCGAGGACGAGAAGCTCTACATGCTGCAGACGCGCAACGGCAAGCGCACCGGGCACGCGGCGGTGGTGATCGCCACCGACCTGGTCGCCGAGAAGGTGATCGAGCCGGAGGACGCGGTGCGCATGGTCGATCCCGACGCGCTGACGCAGTTGCTGGCCCCGGTCTTCGATCCGGACGCCTGGGCGGCGCTGCCGGCGGTGACGCGCGGGCTGCCCGCGTCGCCCGGCGCCGCCTGCGGCGAGGTGGTCTTCAACGCCGACGAGGCGGTGCGCTGGGCCGACCAGGGCCGCGACGTGCTGCTGGTCCGCAAGGAGACGGTGCCGGACGACATCCACGGCATGCACGTCGCGCAGGGGGTCCTGACCGCCACCGGGGGCATGACGTCGCACGCCGCGGTGGTCGGCCGGCAGATGGGCAAGCCGTCGGTGGTCGGGGCGGGGGAGCTCCAGGTCTCGGAATCCCGGCGCGTCGTGACCGTCAACGGACAGCGGTTCGAGCAGGGCGACTACGTCTCGTTCGACGGGCTGACCGGCGAGGTGAAGATCGGCCGGGTGCCGACGCAACCGAGCGAGATCCTGCAGGTGCTGGCCGGCGAGCTGAACCGGCGCAAGTCGGACATCTACGGCCGTTTCTCGAAGCTGCTGAGGTGGGCCGACAAGGTTCGCCGCCTCGGCATCCGCGCCAACGCCGACCAGCCGGACCAGGCCGCGACGGCGTACGCCTTCGGCGCCCGCGGCATCGGCCTCTGCCGCACCGAGCACATGTTCTTCGGGGAGGAGCGGATCCCGATCGTCCAGCGGATGATCCTGGCCGAGACCGAGGCCGACCGGCGGGCGGCGCTCGACGAGCTGCTGCCGCTGCAGCGCGAGGACTTCTACGGCGTCTTCCAGGCGATGCGCGGCCAGCCGGTCACCATCCGCCTCATCGACCCGCCGCTGCACGAATTCCTGCCGAAGCGCGAGGAGCTGATGGTCGAGATCGCGCGCGCCGAGGCGACGGGCGGCGGCGGAGCCGACCTCGAGGAGCGGCGGGCGCTGCTGCGGCGCGTCGAGCAGCTCCACGAGTTCAACCCGATGATGGGGCACCGCGGCGTGCGGCTGGCGATCAGCTACCCGGAGATCGCCGAGATGCAGGCGCGCGCCATCCTGGAGGCGGCCTGCCGGCTGGCGCAGGAGGGAACGAAGGTCGTTCCCGAGATCATGATCCCGCTGGTCGGCCACGTCGGCGAGTTCCGCGACCAGAAGGCGGTCATCGACCGGGTGGCGGCCGAGACCATGAGCACGGCCGGGGTCAAGGTGAAGTACCTGGTGGGCACCATGATCGAGATCCCGCGCAGCGTGCTCGTCGCCGACGCGATCGCGGCCGACGCCGACTTCTTCTCGTTCGGCACCAACGACCTGACGCAGATGGCCTTCGGGTTCTCGCGCGACGACATCGGGAAGTTCCTGAAGGACTACCAGGACCGCGGCATCCTGACCCGCGACCCGTTCGAGACCCTCGACACCGAAGGGGTCGGCGCGCTGATGCGCATCGGGGTGGAGAAGGGCCGCGGCGCGCGGCCGAAGCTGAAGCTCGGCGTCTGCGGGGAGCACGGCGGCGACCCCGCCTCGATCGACTTCTTCGAGGACGCCGGCCTCGACTACGTCAGCGCGTCGCCGTACCGCGTACCGACCGCGCGGCTGGCCGCCGCGCAGGCCGCGCTCGCACGCCGGTAGCGGGCCGGCGATGGGCAGGGTCAACCGGCTTCCGGCCGGTCTCGCCAACCAGATCGCGGCCGGCGAGGTGGTGGAGCGGCCCGCCTCGGCCGTCAAGGAGCTGGTCGAGAACACCCTCGACGCCGGCGCCGTGCGGGTGGCGGTGACGCTGGAGCTCGGGGGCAAGCGGCTGATTCGGGTCGAGGATGACGGCGAGGGGATGGCGCCCGACGATGCGGAGCTGGCGGTCGAGCGCCACGCGACCAGCAAGATCGGCAGCCTCGGGGATCTCGCCGCCATCGCCACCCTCGGCTTCCGGGGCGAGGCGCTGCCCAGCATCGCGTCGGTGTCGCATCTGCGGCTGCGCACCCGCGCCCGCGGCGCGGCGAGCGGCGTCGAGGTCGCGGTGGACGGCGGAGACCAGGCGCGGGTGACGGCGGCCGGGCTGCCGGAGGGCACCACCGTCGAGGTTCGCGACCTGTTCTACAACGTTCCTGCCCGGCGCAAGTTCCTCAAGTCGGACGGGGCCGAGACCGGACACGTCTCGCGCGCCCTGACGCAGCTCGCCCTCGCGCATCCCGGGGTCGGCTTCCGGCTGCGGAGCGGTCCGCGCACCCTCTTCGACTACCCGCCGGTGGAGGCGTTCGCCGACCGCTTCTTCCAGGTCTACGGAGATCGGCCGGGGCTCGTCGAAGTGCGGAAGGAGGCGGCGGGGATTCGGCTGTCCGGGCTGGCCGCGGCGCTGGCCGCCGCCGGGCCCGCCCGCGGTCCGCAGCACCTGTTCGTCAACCGCCGCGCGGTGAAGGACCGCACCATCCTGCACGCGGTGAACGACGCCTACAGCCGCGCCACCATCAAGCCGCGCAGCCCCGAGGTGCACCTGTTCCTGGAGCTCCCGCACGAGCGGGTGGACGTCAACGTCCACCCGACCAAGGCGGAGGTGCGGTTCCTGGAGCAGTCGCTGGTGCACGAGGTGGTCCGGCGCGGGCTGGCCGCCGCGCTGGGGCAGGAAGCCGTGCCGCAGGTGTCGCTCGCGCCGCCGCGCGGGGCGCCGGCCGAGCCGCGGACGCACGCGATTCCCGGCATCGTCGCGGGGATGGGGGCGGCCAGCCGGTGGGGGCCGGTGACCGAAGTCTTCCGCCGCCGGGAGGGTGAGACCGGTCGTCCCGGCGCGGTTCGTGACCGGCCGGCAGTCCCCGGCGCCGCTTCGACTCCGAACCTGTCGGCGGGTGGGGGCGGCACTGCCGCGTGGGATACGAGCCGGCCGGCGGGCGCGGCCGGCGCTTCCGCCGGGACGGGAGGGGCGCCCAGCGGCGCCGTCACGGGTGCAGTCGAGGCATCCGAAGGTGCGGCCGCATCCGGTATCGGACCTGCGCCCCTGATCCCCCTGGGGCAGTTCCGCGACACGTTCATCATCGCGGTCGACAACGACGGGGTGGTGATCATCGACCAGCACGTGGCGCACGAGCGGGTGCTGTACGAGCAGGTCACGGAGCGGCTGACCCGCGGGTCGCTGGAGTCGCAGCGCCTGCTGGAGCCCCTGCTGATCGCCCTGCCGGCCGGCGCCCGGGACGCCCTGGCCGCGCACGCCGACGATCTCTCCCGCCTCGGTTTCGAGGTCGAGCCGTTCGGCGGCGACAGCGTCCGGGTGGCTGCCGTCCCCGCCCTGCTGCGCCGCGGGGCGTGCGAGACCGCCGTACGCGCCCTCGCCGAGGACCTGGAGGGCCTCGATCGCGGCGCGGTCGTCGGCGACGCGATCGGCCGGATCGCCGCCGGCACTGCCTGCCACGCCGCCGTCAAGGCGAACGACCGCCTGACCATGGAGAAGATGACGTACGTTCTCCAGGAACTGCGGCGGACCGCCTACTCGACCGTCTGCCCGCACGGGCGTCCGGTGCTGCTGCGCCTGTCGCGGCAGGAGATCGAGAAGCGCTTCGAACGGGTGTAGATCGTGTCCGGCGCCGCTGTGCCTGATGCGCCAGGAGGTCGAGAAGCGCTTCGCGAACCGACATTGGTGGCGTACACAGATGACACCAGCGCGGGGCTTGACCGTCTCGGCTCAGAAGCGGAACTGCCGGGTGAGCTTCACGACGAAGGCGCGGTTCTCCAGGATCGGGAAGCCGCGGTTCAGCCAGGTGTCCCGCTGATCGTTGTACACGACGAACAGCTCGCTCCCCGGCTGATACTCCCAGCGCAGGCGCACGTTCGTGCTCAGCACGTTGTTGGTGGAGTTGTACTGCAGCAGCGCGCTGGCGAACATGCGGGGGGTGAAGGTGTAGGTGAGCCGCGTCGTGGCCACCCGGGCCGTGAAACTCCCCTGCGGCAGCGTGATCCGGTTGAGCGAGACGCTCGGCTCCACCGCGAACTGCCGCGAGACCTCGATGCGGCCGCGCGAATAGCCGACCGCGGTGATGTCGCCGGCGAAGAACTCGCCGTGCTGTAACGAGAGGCCCCCCGCCACCCGGCGGTGCGGTCCCATGCGATAGGACACCTGGAAGTCCGTGAACTCGTAGCCCCCGACGGGGATGGTCACGTCGCCGGTGATCTCGAAGGGGCGAGGGAGGAACTCGTAATCCTGCTGGACGTCCGCGCTCAGGCTGTCGCTGTTCTCGAAGCTGGTCTGAAAGCGGCCCGACAGGATGCGGGTCTCGAGTTGTCCCGCGCCGTTCTCGATGTAGTCGACGCTCCCGCCCCAGGTGAACTGGCGCACCGCCTCGATGCCTTCCGGCCGCGGGCTGAACTGCGCGTAGACGTAGCTGCGCCGGAAGTCCTCGCGGCGCATGAAACCGATCTCCGGGTTGAAGTTCCGGCCGACCTGCAGGTGATCGACGAGGAGTCCGTAGAGATCGCCCTCGTAGGAGAACGCCGCCTGGTAGCTCTCGTTGTTTCCCTGCAGGCCCGGCGTGTTCGTGCGGGCGTAGTAGCCGTAGAAATTCACGTTGTCGTAGAACGAAAACGACCCGTCGAGTCCATAGGCCTGGTTCGCGCCGTCGCCCCTCGACGAGACCGAGCGGTTGGTGAAGATGGCGCCGACGCGGCTCCGGCGAAGGATGTCGCGCTTGATGCGGAGCACGCTGAAGTTCGTGGAGGAGGCGCGGGTGGCGGCAGAATCGTTGGTCTGGATGTTGATGGCCCCGACGCTGAAGTCGCCCACCTTGCCGGTCAGGCGTCCGCCGCCCACGATCGGCACGGTCCGCCCTGCTTCGTCCAGGCCGATGCGCCGGCTGAAGAAGAGGGTCGGCGCGTCGCCGGGCGGGAATACGCCCGGCGGCGCGTTGAGGATTCCCCGCGCGGATCCGCCGAAGCCGCCGAAGCCGGCCACCCGGCCGAAGTCGAAGATGCCCTGGCTCTCCAGGAAGAACTCGCGCTTCTCCGGGAAGAACAGGCTGAACCGCGTCAGGTTGATCTGCTGCTCGTCCACCTCGACCTGCGCGAAGTCGGTGTTGTAGGTGAAGTCCGCCGTCAGGTTCTCGGTAAGGCCGTACTTGACGTCGACGCCGCCGCTCCCGTCGCCGTCGTTCGAGATCGGGGGCGCGACGGTCCGGTCGGTGTTGAGCGATCCGATCGCGTAGGGCTTGATCTCGAACGTGCGGCTGTCCCCCGGCACTTCCAGCCCCACCAGGGTACCGGCGACCGACAGGCGGAACTGACCCGGCCCGGCCGAGATCGGCACCGCCGTCAGATACGCCTCCTCGTAGTTCGACCGGATGTCCCGGCCCAACTGGATGCCCCACACCTGATCCGCGCCGGGCCGGAAACGGAGCGACTGGAACGGAATCTCCATCTCGACCGTCCAGCCGCCGTCGAAGCGGCCGGTGCGCACGTCCCAGACCGGGTTCCAGTCGGGGTTCGGGTTGCCTTCGTCGGTGACCTGCTGGTCGCTGAAGCCCCCGATGGGATTGACCCGGAAGGCGAAGCCGTTGCGGCGGTCGTAGAAGGTGTCGAACACGACGATGTACCCGTCGTTGTCGATGAGCTGGAACGAATCGCGCTGCATCTCGTTGGCGACCCACTCCGCCTCGGGAACCGACTCGTGGACGCGGGCCCCCACGTAGATCGACTCGTCGTCGAAGAAGATCCAGTTGTCGGTTCCCTCCGAGGCCGGAGCCCCCTCGTCTGGGGACTGCTGGATGAACCCGCCGAACGGCTCGACGCGGGCGTAGATCGGCTCGTCGAGCACGCCGTCCAACCGCAAGGGTGCATCGAGGCGGACGGCGCGGACCGTCGCCCCGCCATCGGCGTCGCGGGTGATGGTGGCCGGCGGCAGCGGGGCGGGTGGACCGTCGATCGCGGGGCCGGCAGGCTGGAATCCCGCCGGCGGGGTCGTGGCTTGCTGCGGAGCCGCCGATGAGCGCAGCGGCCGGGAGTCCGCGGTGGACAGCGCGGCGCGCTCCGGCCCGGGGGACTCCTGTGGCGCGGCGGCCAGCCGTGTCGCGCCCGCCGGAGGCAGGACCCACAGCAGGAGTGCGGCGGCGAGCCGCGCTGTCCGCCAAGTGTCAGCCGTCTTCCCGTAGATCTGCTCCGATGACATGCGGGGAGTTTACCCGCGATGGTCCCCTCGCCTGCCGCGCAATCCCGCGAGACTGCGAACTTTCGCCCGCAGGCCCCGCAACCGCACGATCCGAACGCGAGAGAGGTTCAATGCACCGTGGCCGTCGCCGCCGCGTCGATGAACAGATCCAGCACCTCGCGGACGACGCCGTTGTTCGCGCGGGTCAGGTTGATCAGGCCGACCACGACCACCCCCGTCTCGGGTTCCATCACCATCATCGACGTGCCGCCGACCGAGCCGCCGGAGTGGGACAGCAGACGCCGCCCGTCGTCGCGCGTCCGGATGAACCAGCCGAAGCCGTAACCGACGCCCTCTCCGTCGCGGGTCCGCTGTTCGGTGAACAGCAGCTCGCGGGACGATTCGGACAGGAATCCGTCGTCGAGGTGGGCGTTGGCGAACCGCAGCACGTCCCCGGTCGTCGAGAGGAAGCCGCCGCCGGCCCACTTGTAGCTGTTGTTCACCCAAGGCGCGTTCACCACGCTCCCCGCCGCGTCCCGCACGTAGTAGCTGGTCCGGCCGGGAATGATCGGGGTGACGAAGTCGGCCACGGTGTCGCGCATGCCCAGCCGGCGGAAGACCGCCTCGCGCATGTAGTCCAGGAACGGCTGCTTCGCGGCGCCCTCGACCACCGCGCTGATCAGGTTGAAGCCGTAGCTCGTGTAGGCGTAGGCGGTGCCCGGCTCGTGCAGCAGCGGATCGCCGGCGAAGATGGACAGGCCGTCGAGTACCGTCGGGTACGGGTCGCGGATGAAGTTCTCGTCGCCCTGGTAATGCCGGATCCCGGCCAGATGGCCGCCGAGCTGCCGCGTCGTGACGGGATGCGCCTTCTCGGGAAACGACGGGACGTACTGCTGAATCGGCGCGTCCGGATCCAGGCGGCCGTCCTCGACCAGCGTCGCCGCCGCCGCCGCCGTCAGCGATTTCGAGATGCTGCCGACGCGGAACTTGACCGACGGCCACATCGGGACCCGGTGCTCCAGGTTGGCGTATCCGAAGCCCTCCGACCAGACCGTCTCCCCGTCGACGGACACCGCAATCGCGATGCCGGGATAGCCCCGCTCGGCGATGTCCGCCCGCACCAGGGCGCGCGCCCGTTCGACCGCGTCGGCGTAGCGCAACGGGGCCGGGGCCGTCGCGGGCGGCGCAGTCGACTGCGCCCACGTGACCGCCGTCCACGGACCGACGAGCACCCCGACCAGCACGAGGCCGTACCATCGCGTCGTCAGGGGCGGCGCCATCGTCATCATCCAGCGGGCGCGGTCCTCCATTGCGGCTCTCCTTCGTTCCGGGCGCGGGTCTCTCCCCGTCCCGATCTTCGTCGTCCCGGCGGCGGGCTTCTGTCGCCCTTCCGGCGCGGCGTCCTGCTCTTCCGGGCGCCCGCATTCGACCATGATGGACCCGGCGGCGTCCCGGCGCAAGCGCGCTGCGGCAGGCCCCGTCTTCCCGGCCGGCGGCGCCCGGCGCAGCCAGGATGGAACGATGCTGCGCGGTGCTTCGCCGGACGTGGCCCGGGTCCTCCGCGCGCGCCTCGCGCAGCCCGCGGCCGAGGACAGGCAGGGATTCCCGCCGCTGTTCCCGACGTCGTCTTCGAGCTGCTCTCACCCTCCGATTCCCGTGTCGCAGTCCGGCGAAAGGTGGAGGAATACCGGGAGAACGGCGCCCGGCTCGGCTGGTTGATCGATCCGGCTCGGCGGCAGGCAACGATCCATCGGGCGGACGGCAGCGTGGAGCGGAGCACCGGAGCGGGCGTCCTCGCCGGCGAGACGGTGCTCCCCGGGGTCGTGCTCGACCTTGCCGCCGTCTGGGAGCCTGCATTCCGAGGTTTCCGGGCGCCAGGGTGTTATGCTGCGCGCGCATGGACGACCGCACCGTCGGATTCATCGGGCTCGGCCGCATGGGTTCCGGGATGGCCCGGAACCTGTTGAAGGCGGGCGTTCCGCTCGTCGTTTGGGACGTGCTCCCCGAGGCGGCGCGGGCCCTGAACGAGGACGGTGCCTCCGCCGCGGCGGACCCGGCGGCGCTGGCCGGGCGGGCCGAGCTGATCTTCCTCTGCGTGCCGACCGACAGGGAAGCGGGGGAGGTGCTGTTCGGCGAGCGGGGCGTGGTCCGGGGCGGCGGGACCCCCGCCGTCGTCGACGCCACGACCATGAATCACCGGGCGGCCCGGCGGCTCGCGCGGCGGGCCCGGGACGCGGGGCTGGCCTACGCCGACTGTCCGGTCTCCGGGATGCCCCTGCGGGCCGAGCAGGGGACGCTCACCATGATGTTCGGCGGCAGCGCCGAGCTGTTCGCGCTGTCGAAGCCGTACCTCGACGTCATGGGGGAGTTCGTCGTCCACTGCGGCGACGCCGGCATGGGGCAGCTCATGAAGGCGGTCAACAACATCGTCTACGACGTCAACATCGCCGCGTTCTGCGAAGTGCTGCCCTTCGCGGTGAAGGCCGGACTGCAACCCGGCCAGCTCGCCGAGGTCCTCACCACCGGCAGCGCCCGCAGCTTCGCCGCCGCGCACTTCGTGCCGCGCATCCTGGAACGCCGATTCGAGGGCGACTTCTCGTTGCGGGCCGCCTACAAGGACATCGTGAACATCCAGGAGGCGGCGGCGCAGCTCGACGCTTCGCTGCCGCTGGTCGAGGCGATGGTGTCAACCTACCGGGCGGCCATCGAGATGGGGTTCGGCGACGAGCCGAAGAGCGCGATGATCAAGGTCTACGAGGAGCGGATGGGCCGGGAGGTCCGGGCCGTTCGCCGAACCGCCTGATGGAGGATGCGCAGCGCCGCCGAAGGCTCCTTCGCCCGCCGCCTGCTCGCGTGGTGGGACGTCCACGGCCGCAAGAACCTGCCTTGGCAGCGGGAGCGGACACCGTACCGCGTGTGGGTCGCGGAGATCATGCTGCAGCAGACCCGGGCGCGCACCGTCGTTCCGTATTTCGAGCGGTTCGTCGCGCGGTTCCCGGACGTGGAGAGCCTGGCCCGCGCGGACCTCGACGAGGTGCTGCACCTGTGGAGCGGCCTGGGGTACTACGCCAGGGCGCGCAACCTGCATCGCGCCGCGGACGTCGTCGTCCGTGACCACGGGGCGCGCTTTCCCGACGACGTGGCGGACGTCCAGGGGCTGCCGGGGATCGGCCGCTCCACGGCGGCGGCGATCGTCGCCCAGGGCTACGGCCGGCGGGCGGCAATCCTGGACGCGAACGTCAAGCGCGTTCTGGCGCGCCGGCACCGGGTCGCGGGGGCCGTGTCTTCCGTGGCCACCCTCGACGAGCTCTGGCGCATGGCGGAATCCCACACCCCGGCGGAACGCGCGGCGGACTACACGCAGGCGATCATGGACCTGGGCGCGACGGTGTGCCGCCGGACACGGCCGCGCTGTTCCGACTGCCCGGTGCGCAACGACTGTCAGGCGTACGCTGCGGGGGATACCGAGCGGTACCCGGAAAAGCCGACGCGCCGGAAGCGGCGCCTCGAGCGCAGCCGCTTCTTCGTAGTGGTGGATCCAGGCGGTGCCTGCCTCGTCGAACGAAGACCGCCGCACGGCATCTGGGGCGGCCTCTGGTCGCCGCCGGAGCGGGACGCCGGCGAGTCCGTGAGCGGGTTCCTCGATCAGGCCGGCATCGCCGCGGAACTCGTCGATCGGGTCCAGCGGGCCGGCGTCTTTCGGCACGGCTTCACCCACTACGACCTCGACGTCGAGCCGGTCTACGTGCGGCTCAAGGCGCGTCCGGCGGCGGTGCGCGAAGGCGTCGGGCGCTGGCTGGACCCCGGCGACCACCGGCTGGGACTCTCGACGGTGGCGGCCAGGCTCGTCGGGGTGACCGCCCTGTTCGACGCTCCGCAGTCCGGCGGCTGATCGCGTCGCGGAGGCGAGGGCCATGGGGGTATTCCCCCGGATGTGGCAGGATGGAGAAATGGCGGCCAGCAGTCCGGCGACGACCGCATCGCCCACGTCCCAGGAGCCTTGCAGGCGCTTCTGTGCGAGATCCTGCCGCCCCAGGGGGCGTGGAGCGACGAGGAGTACCTGTGGCTCACGGATCGGTGCAACCGCCTGGTCGAGTTCACGGACGGCTACGTGACGCGTCATTCGCACCGCGCGGCGACGTCGGCGCGGCTCGGGAGAACTGAACTGCCCCGGACTTGACTTGGCCTGCCGCGGGGCGCATTCTGTCCCGACACATCCCGTCAATCGTCCAAGGAGCGGACCATGGTGCTTTCGAGAACTCGTGGCGCAAGTCGATCTCGTGCCGGGCTGCTGGCCGCGGCCGCGTGCGCGTCGGTCCTGGCCCTGACCGGGACCGGCCTGCAGGCGGCCGTGCCGGGAACGGCGACGCTGTCGGGGACGGTCACGGCGTCGCAGCCGTTCCAGGCGGCCCAGGTCTACATCCGCAACGTCGACAGAGGGATCGTGTACATGGTTTACACCCACGACGGGCGTTTCCGGGCCGTGGCCCTGTTTCCCGGCGAATACGAGATCAGCGCCAGCACCAAGCATCTCGAGTCCGACGCGCAGACCTTCGTCGTCGAGGCGGGGGACGCGGCCGAGGTGGACCTCACCCTGCGGGCGCTCGACGGGGATGCGCCCCCGCTGGTCATCCCGGCCGGCCGGACCGCCATGGAGCGCGGCGCGGCGGGGCCGTTCGAATACGCGAGCTACGACGAGATCTACCCGCCGGGACCCGGCAAGGAGGTCGCCGAGCAGGTGTGCATGCTCTGTCACGGCGAGAATTTCTTCCCGACGCGTCCGGGCACCGAGCGACAGTGGATGTCCTGGATCGACCACATGGTCGGCAGCACGCTCGGGGAGCAGGATCCCACGCGCTACGCGCAGGGGCTGCTCTCGTTCCGGGCGTCGACGTTCCGCTTCGGGCGGCAGGACCGGGACGACCTGCTGGCGTACGTCGTCGAGAACTTCGGGCCCGACAGCAAGCGTCGGCGGGTCCGCATCGAGCAGCAGACGCCGATCGACGAAGAGGCCCTCGGCAAGGCGATGTACATCGAGTACTACCTGCCCGTGGACGGTGCGGACGAAGGGACCAACGACCCGCGATGGGCCCGGGACAGGGTCCGCCGCTACGGCCAGGATCCCCGTTTCGACGCCGACGGCAACGTCTGGCTCGTGGATCGCGGGGTCCCGCACCGGCTGGTCAAGCTGGATCCCCGGACGGGCGAGCAGTGGGAGTGGCTCTACCCCGATCCGCGGAACGGGAACCACGAGATACTCATCGATCCGACCGGGTTGATCTGGCTGCCGGAGCACCGGGGCCGGACCGGAGCCAAGGAGAAGCGGCTCCTGGGGTTCAACCCCGAGACGGAGGAGTTCGAGCATCAGATCCAGATGGATCCCGACGACGTGGTCCGCAACCCGACGAAGTTCATGCAGTCGCTGGCCATGGACTCGAAGGGCAACATCTACGTGGGCTGGATCATGGGCGGCGCCCTCAGCAAGTGGGACCGGGCGACGGGCGGGGTGTCGGTGTTCCGCATACCGACCCCGCACGCGATTCCCTACGGCGTGGTGGCCGACCGCAACGACAACATCTGGATCGCGCTGTGGAGCGGGGGCAAGATCGTCAAGTTCGACACCTCGAACAACTCGTGGACCGAGTTCACGGCGCCCACCTACCCGGGGCACACGCGGCGGCTCAACGTCGATTCGCAGAACAACGTCTGGTGGGGCATCTACTCCGCCGGCAAGCGGCCCGGCAAGCTGGTCAAGCTGGACCAGTCCACGGGCAGGATGACCGAGTGGACGATCCCGCAGCAGAACGCCGAGCCGTACGACGTCGCCGCCGACCCGGACGACAACATCTGGGCGCCCGACGTCGGCCAGCGCACCGACGGCGAGTACGGCGCCACGTTGTGGAGATTCAACCCGCGCACCGAGGAGTTCACGTTCTATCCGAAGCCGCAACGCCACGCCGACTCGCCGAAGATCCAGATCACCCGGGACGGCGCCGTCTGGTACTCGCCGCGCGGCAGCCGCGAGGCGCCCGCCTTCGGGGTGCTGTATCCGGACATGGACGAGATCGACGACCTGGGGGCGTACTATGCGTACGGGCCGCCCGGGTATCCGTTCCCGGGGCCGTCCACCGAGACGAATTCCGGCGGAAACTGACACGCGGACGCAACCGCGGGAGCGGCGGGAAGAGCTTGGGCGCTTTCCCGCTGCTCCCGGCCGCGCTGCGGCGAACCCTGGCTCACGCCTGACGCCGGCCGTGGCGCCGAGCGGCTCGAGGACGCGCATTTCCGGTCGGCCCGGAGAACAGGAGCACCACATGTCGGCGCTGTTGAATCGGTGTATCCGGACGATTCCGGTCGTTGTCGCCGTCCTGCTCGTCACGGGGGGCTCGGCCCCGGCGCAACAGGGCGCCCGGGGGGGTGAGTGGCGGTACTACGGCGGGGATATAGGCAGCACCAAGTACTCGTCCCTCGATCAGATCGATCGCGGCAACGTCGCCGACCTCCGGATCGCGTGGCGGTGGCGGACGGACAACTTCGGCCCCCGTGTCGACTTCAACTACCAGGCGACGCCGTTGATGGTCGGCGGGGTGCTGTACACCTCCGCCGGCTGGCGGCGCAACGTCGTGGCCATCGACGGGGCCACCGGCGAGACGCTGTGGATGTACCGCCTCGACGAGGGCGAGCGCGGCGACGTCGCGCCCGTACGGGCCAGCTCCGGCCGGGGCGTGGCGTACTGGACCGACGGGCAGGACGACGCACGGATCATCCACGTCACGAGGGGCTATCACCTCGTGGCGCTGGACGCCGCCACCGGTCTGCCGGTGCCCGGCTTCGGCGAGCAGGGCGTCGTCGATCTCTTCGAGGGGATCAACGACGGGCTCGACCGCCGGCCCGTCGAAGCCGGCCAGATCGGCCTGAACTCGCCGGCCCTCGTCGTCGGCGACGTGGTCGTGGTCGGGGCGGCGCTGCGCGCCACCGCGCCGTCGCCCGACTTCCCGGCGGGGTTCGTGCGCGGATTCGACGCTCGCACCGGCGAGCAGTTGTGGATCTTCCACACCATCCCGCAGCCGGGGGAGTTCGGCAACGACACCTGGGAGAACGACTCCTGGCGCTACAGCGGCAACACCGGTGTGTGGGCCCCGATGTCGGCCGATCACGAGCTCGGCTACGTGTACCTGCCGGTCGAGACGCCCACGAACGACCTCTACGGCGGCCATCGGCCCGGCGACAACCTGTTCGCGGAGAGCCTCGTCTGTCTGGATGCCAGGACCGGTGAGCGCGTCTGGCACTATCAGCTCATCCATCACGGCATCTGGGACTACGACATCCCGACCCCGCCCACGCTGGTCGACATCACCGTGGACGGCCGGGAGATCAAGGCCGTGGCGCAGGTGACCAAGCAGGCGTTCACCTACGTGTTCGACCGGGTCACCGGCGAACCGGTCTGGCCGATCGAGGAACGCCCGGTGCCCGCATCGACCGTGCCCGGCGAGCAGGCCGCGCCGACGCAGCCGTTCCCCACCCGGCCCGCCCCGTTCGACCGCCAGGGGGTGTCGAACGACGATCTCATCGACTTCACGCCGGAACTCGCCGCCGAGGCGCGGCGCATCGCGTCGGAGTACCAGCTCGGTCCCATCTACACGCCCCCGATTCTGGCGGGTCAGGACGGGCGGCGCGCCTTGCTGATGCTCCCGCAGATGACGGGGGGCGCGAACTGGCAGGGCGGCGCGGTGGACGCCGAGACCGGCATCCTCTACGTGGCCTCGGTCACCGCCCCGACCGTCGCCGGACTCATCAACGACCCCGACCGCTCGACCATGGACTTCGTGGGCGGCGGCGGAAGGCGGCGTGCCCGCGGCGCCGCCGCGCGGCAGGGGTGCGGTGAGATCGGACCGCTGGGACTGCCGCTCATCAAGCCGCCGTGGGGACGCATCACGGCCATCGATCTGAACACCGGCGAGCACGTCTGGATGATCCCGAACGGCGACACGCCGGACTGCGTCAGGAACCACCCGGCGTTGAGCGGCGTCGACGTCCCGCGGACGGGCAAGCCGGAGCGGAGCGGCATCCTCGTCACCAAGACGCTGGTCTTCGCCGGCGAAGGAGGCGGGCTCTTCGCCACCCCCACCTGGGCCGGCGGCGAGATGTTCTACGCCTACGACAAGCAGACGGGCGAGACGGTCTGGGAGTTCGAGCTGCCCAAGCGCCAGAGCGGCGTTCCCATGACCTACATGATCGACGGCAAGCAGTACATCGCGATGGCGATCAGCGCGCGCGGCGAACCGGCGGAGCTGGTGGCCCTGACGCTTCCGTAGAGACTCCGCGGTAGAACGGTGCAGACTCTCCTGGTGATGGTTGGTTGGGCGGCAAGCGCCAGGAGGAACAGGACCTTCAAGGGCTTGACCGACGGGATGCGCCGCGGGCAGGTCGGGAGGTTTGACCATGGACGGCTTGACAACGGCTCGGAAGCGAGCACGCCGGGTGTTGAACAGAGCGCCAAACGAGGTGGGATGCATCCCCGCTCGAATGCAGCACGAGTTCGGGCAAAGGCTCTTGGCGGCCGGAGCCTTGTCTCTGCTGCTGTCCGGAATCGCACTCGCGCAGCCTGAAGCGGGACAGTCCGACCCGTTCCAACTCGAGGAAGCGACCGTCGAAGGGATTCACCGGGCCATCCAGGACGGCCGGATCAGTTGCGAGGGCCTGGTGCGGGCCTACGTCGACCGGGCCGGGGCCTACAACGGCGCCTGCACGCAACTGGTTACCCGCGACGGCGCGCCCATCACGCCCGCGAGCGGCCCGGTCCGCGCCGGTTCGCCGGTCCGGTATCCCACGTCCACCGTCCCGGTCTCGAGCGTCCTGCCGGACTTCGACCGGTATGCCGGCATCCCGCTGGACCTGGGCCGAATGGAGCCCACACAGTCCGACCCGACCGTGCAGGCGCAGTTCGGCATGGTGGCCGGCGTGCCGAATGCGGGTCAGGTCAACGCGCTCAGCACGCTCAACCTGCGCGGCGAGCGTTCGGTGACCTGCAAGGGCGCCTGCGACGCGCATCCCTCGACGGGGGAGCTGCCGGCGGACTGTCCCGCGGTCTGCGAGGCGTTTCGACAGCAGCCCGACGCGGTCGAGCGGGCGGTGGAGCTGGACGCGCACTACGGCGCCGCTCCCGACTTGGCCCGGCTGCCGATGTACTGCATTCCCCTGGCCTTCAAGGACGTCTACGACACGAAGGACATGCGGACCACGACGGCGGCGGACATCGACTTCGCCATGGATGCGCCTCCCGCCGACGCGACCATCGTAGAGCGGCTGCGGGCGAAGGGCGCCATCATCTATGCCAAGGCCAACGCCACCGAGTTCAACGGCGGCATCGGAAATCCCGGCGGGCCGGCCGCCTCGACCGCCCGGTATCTGGGATATGCGGAGCGGAGCACGTGGGGCGGCCAGGCCTGCAACCCCTACGACACCGAGCGCTCGCCGCGGGGCTCGAGCTCCGGTTCCGGCGTCGCCGTGTCGGCGAACCTCGTCACCTGCGCCTTCTGCGAGCAGACGGGAGGATCCTGCAAGGGGCCGGCGTCCCGCAACGGCGTGGTCAGCCTGCTGACGACGAAAGGTCTGATCCCGTATGGAGGAGCGGTCGGATCGAACCCGCTGGTGGACCGCGCGGGTCTCAACTGCCGCACGGTCAAGGATGCGGCCCTCGTGCTGGACGCGCTCCGGGACCCGGCGCTCGGCTACTTCGATCCCCGCGACATCTACACCGCAGTGCCGGAGGCCCTGGCCTCCGCGGAGCCCTACGCCGGCTTCGTCGTCGAGGACGTTCCCGCGGACCGGGGTGACGATGCGGGCGAGAAGCCACTGGCCGGCATGCGCATCGGGATCGTCCGCGAGTACATGGTCGAGCACACGCCGAACGACGCGGCGATCAGCGAGCGGATCGACGACGAGATCAAGACCGTCCTGCGGGACCGGCTCGGGGCGACGCTGGTCGAGTCGCGGGACCCCCTCCATCCCGACGATCCCGCCGTGCCCGACATGGAGTACACGTTCCAGGACGCGCTGGCCGAGATCCTGCCGATCCACATGCCGGAGTACTTCTCCAAGACGACCGCTGCCGGCGACCTGGAGTTCGCCGTGCCGGGCCACGACGTGACGTCGAAGCGCTATCTGGTCCAGCTTGCGGAAGGCGCCGCGCCGCTCTCGCCCCGGATCAATCTGCGCCGCGTGACGCTTTCGCCTTCGACGCGGAGCTTCGCCTTCCACATCGATCAGTACCTGGCCCGCCGAGGCGACGAGCGGGTCATCGACGTGGCGAGCCTCGACGCCAACACGAAGTACTTCTCCGCCGCGGCGGAGGCGGGATCGGCGAACTGGGCCGGGCTGGACGACGTGCGTTCCGAGGGGAACACCGAGCGGATGCAGATGCGCGCGGTGATGCAGCTCGTGCTGGGCAAGGTGATGCGCGAGAACCGGCTCGACGTGCTGGTGAATCCCGAGAACACGCTGCCCCACCAGAAGGTCGGCGGCCCCAGCGAGCCGAGCGTCAACGGCCGCGGCGCGTCGGGGGCGACCCAGACCATCACCGCGCTCACGGGAGCTCCCGAGATCGTCGTGCCGGCCGGGTTCAACGATGTCGTCTACGAGCCCCGGTTCGTCCTGAACGCGGCCGGCGACGGGTACGACGCCGTCCCCGGCTACGAACGGTCGCTGCTGGATACGCCGCTGCCGATCAGCATGATGTTCTGGGCCGGCCCCGGCGAGGAAGCCGCGGTGTTGAAGGCGGCGTCCGCCTACGAGGCGGCGACCCGGCACCGGGCGCCGCCGCCCGACTTCGGCCCGCTGCCGGACGAGCCGTAGCGCCGTGGCCGAGGAGGGAACGTTTCCGTCGCCGGGCGCTGCAGGAAGCAGGCTCGCAGGTGGGTCGTCGGCGTTAGCCACGCTGCGTTCTCGCGGATGGGTTCCCCCGGATGGCGCTGAAGCAGGCCCGCAAGGGCGTCGCTGGCGTTCGCCACGGACTCCTGGAGCAGTGGACCGCCGGCCTCCGCGGGTGGCGGGGATCGGCTTGTCGGGGAGCGCCTCGCCGCCGCGGCGCACGGCTATCCGATCACCTACGAGGTGGGCGGGCGGCAGTTCATCGCGGTGCCGGCCTCGCTCGGCGGCGCGTTCCGCAGCCTCACCGCGCAGCTCGCCCCGGAGATCTACCAGCCGGAGGGGGGCAACGCGCTCTACGTCTTCGCCCTGCCGGAGTGACGCGGCGTGCCGCCATTCGATTGGGGGACACCTGTATCGGGAGACTGACGCGCACGGCAGTCGCCGGCCGGAGTGACGCGGCGTGCTGCCATTCGATCGGGACGGACGGTGGTCCGGTTGACCCCGCCTGCGTGGCGGGCGCCGCCGGGTTGGTGATATAAGGGCGGGACGGGCGGCCACGCGTGTACAGGCGCCGTCTCACGCACGGAGGAGTTGCGGATCATGTCCAAGGGAACCCGAGTCGGCGTCGGATCGCTTTGTCGCGGAGCGGACCGTGAAACCCCTCGCGCGCTCCGGAAACGGAATCCGGCGGCGGTGGTCCGGTCGGCGGTTGCCGGACTGATCGTGGCCGGTGGCCTGACCGCCGGACCGGGTGTCGCCGTCGCGGCGGCGCAGGCCCCCGGCGCGGACGGCGCCTTCACCAGGGACCAGGCGGCCGACGGCTGGTCGGTCTACGGCGTGCAGTGCGGCCAGTGTCACGGACCGAACCTGGAGGGCATGATTCACGCCCCGCCGCTGTCGGGGGTGGAGTTCCTGAACAGTTGGCTGGGGCAGACGACCGACGACCTGTTCGCCTACCTGCGCGACGAGATGCCCCCGGGGCAGGCCGGCGTGCTCGGCGATCAGGCCTACATCGATCTGGTGGCGTACCTGCTGGAGGCGAACGGCGCCGTGCCGGGCGACCGCACTTTGATGGTGGATGCGGGGGTGGCGATCGGCGATGCGGCGGACATGGAAGAGGCGCGCCGCGCGGCGGGGGCGGGTGAGCGGCCGCGGCGGCGGTCGTCGCGGTTCGTCAACCAGGCGGTGCCGCAGGAGCTGCGTCCGGTGACCGACGAGATGCTCGCGGACCCGCCGCCCGGCGACTGGCTGAGCTGGCGCCGGACCCGCAACAGCCATGGCTACAGCACGCTCGATCAGGTGACGCGCGACAACGTCGCCGACCTGAAGCTGGAATGGTCCATCTCGGTCCGGCCGGGCAACCACCAGACGACGCCGCTGGTGCATGACGGCGTGATGTTCCTCGCCCACCCGGGGAACGTCGTCCAGGCGCTCGACGCGGCGACCGGCGACGTGATCTGGGTGTACCGCCACCGGCTGCCGGACGACGCGCGCGCCGGCGCCACCCGCACGCTGGCGCTGTACGGCGACAAGCTGTTCCTCGCCACGGCCGACGCGAACATCGTCGCCCTCGACGCGCGGACCGGCGAGGAAGTGTGGAAGACGGTCAAGACCGACTACACGCAGGGCTTCCGCCAGAACGCCGGCCCGGTCATCGCCAACGGGGTCGTCATCACCGGCACCAACGGCTGCGACCGCTACACGGAGCAGAGCTGCTTCATCACCGGCCACGATCCCGACACCGGCGAAGAGCTGTGGCGCACATCCACGATCGCGCTGCCGGGCGATCCGAACGACGCGTCGTGGGGCGATACGCCGCCGTATCTGCGCGCGGGCGGCGACGCCTGGATCCCGGGGAGCTACGACCCGGAGCTGGGGCTCTTCTACATCGGCACGGCGCAGGCGAAGCCGTGGGTGGCGTCGAGCCGCGGCATGACGACGCGGCAGGACGCGCTGTACACCAACTCGACGCTGGCCCTGGACCCGAGCACGGGGCAGGTGCACTGGTACTTCCAGCACGCGCCGGGCGAGACGCTCGACCTCGACATCGTCTACGAGCGGGTGCTGGTGGATGCCGACGGCGAGAAGTGGCTCTTCACCATCGGCAAGGACGGCATCCTCTGGAAGCTCGACCGCCGGACCGGCGCGTTCGTCGACCTGCGCGAGACGGTCCACCAGGACATCTTCGGGTCGATCGACAAGGCCACCGGCGAGCTGACCTACCGGGAGGACCTGCAGGACATCGCGATCGGCGAGCGGGTGTTCGCCTGCCCCAGCCTGCTGGGCGGCCACAACTGGCAGGCGTCGGCGTACCATCCGGGCGCCGGTGCGCTCGTGATCCCGCTGCACCAGGCGTGCATGCACCTGACGGGGCGCGCGGTGGAGTTCACCGAGGGGGGCGGCGGGACGGCCGGCCGCTACGAGCTGCTCGAGATGCCGGGCAGCGGCGGCAACGTCGGCAAGCTGGCCGCCTACGACGTCCGGACGATGGAGGAGCTCTGGAGCCACGAGCAGCGCGCCGCCTTCCTGACGTCGACGCTCACCACCGCCGGCGGCCTCGTCTTCGCGGGCGACGGCGACCGCTACTACCGGGCGTTCGACATCGAAACGGGCGACGTGCTCTGGGAGACTCGCCTGAGCGCCGCGGCGCACGGCTATCCCATCACCTACGAGGCGGGCGGGCGGCAGTTCCTAGCGGTTCCGGCCTCGCTGGGAGGCGCGTTCCGGACCCTTACCGCGCAGCTCAGCCCGGAGATTTACCAGCCGGAGGGAGGAAACGCGCTCTACGTCTTCGCACTGCCGGAGTGAAGCGCCACGGGGCCGTCGTTGGGAGCGCCGACAGCGACCAGATGACGCAGCATCGACGTCGAACGCGTGCGTCAGGCGGGTTCGGCCGATTCACCAGTGTAGAACGCGGTCGTGCGCCTTGCCGCCGCCTGCGCGGCGCCGGGGTCCGTTCCGGCCGCGATCGCCGCCTGCCTCCATCCCTCGCTGCTGCCGGTGATGAACGCCTTGCCGCTCCGCGACGCGACGAAGGCGGCTTCGTCCGGCTTCGGGTCGGCCGGCCGCGCGAGGTGCATCGCGAGCCCCAGCAGGCCCATCTCCCAGCCGACGCCGGCGGCGCCCGGCCCGTACTCGTCCCAGTGCGGCGAAAGGTGCGCGGTGTGCGTGAGTGCGAGCCGCGCGCGGCCTGCTCCGGCGTCCGAGATACGCGCCTCCACCCAACTGACGTCCCCAGCGAACTCCCAGGTGAGCGCAAGATGTGACGGCCGTTCACACACCGTGATCACCCCGCCCGCGTTGCCCTCGAGTTGATAGCGGCCGCCGAGCTCGAGCGCGCCGCTGATCGGCAGGAACCAGCGCGGAATACGCTCGCCGTTCGTAACGACGTCCCACAAGTCCTCGACCGTCGTCGCGAAGCTGCGAGAAAGCGTTACCGCGCGGGCGGGCCGTCCGCCGCGCTCCAGCGACGATACGGAGCGCTCCGCGGCGCCGAGGTGACCTTCAACGTCGAAGTCCATCGATTTCCTCCCTGTCTCCCGACTCTACTACATCGTCCGGCACTGCATCGTGCGGATCGGTGGGGTGGAGAGTCGGTCCTCGTCGGGCGGCGGTGCCGAAACAGGCGAGCCCGGCCGTCACGCGTGGAGATGCCGGTCGTCGAAGCGGGCCATGCGGGTCCGACGGGGTGCTAGAACCGCGTCTGGAGCATGACCGAATAGGTCCTCGGAGCGCCAAGCATCAGCGTGTTGGCGTAGAAGAACGACGGGTCGGTGTGGCCCAGGTAGAACACGTCGGACCAGGAGGCGTACGCCGTGTCCGTCAGGTTGTCGACGTTGAACGCCAGCCGTACGCCGGCGTAGGTCCACGCGACCCAGGCGTCGGCCCGCGCGTAGCCGTTCAGGCTGATCGTGTTGGCGTTGTCGGCCTGACGGTCGCCGACCACCCGCACCGCGCCGCCGAGCTCGACCGGCGCGCCGCCGGTGGTCCGATAGCCGCCCCAGAGGTTGGTGAGGACCGTCGGCACTTCGGCGGGTGTTCCCGGCGAACTGCACGAAGTAGGACTCTTAAGTTTTTCTGAGGCAGGGGCTTGCGCCACCACTATGCAAAGGCATTCGCCGTCGACGCATTACCATGCGGTCGCCGGATGCACCGTCCGTCCGCCGACCACCGTGCGCACGACGCCGATGTTCTTGATGGCGTCGGGGTCCGCGTCGTGCGGGTCCCGCTCGAGGATGACGAAGTCGGCGAGCTTGCCGGCGGTGATCGAGCCCTTGTCGCCTTCCTCGTAGGACGCCCGCGCGCCGTGGAGGGTGCCGATGCGCAACGCCTCGTCCACGGTCACCCGCTGGCTGCCCCCCCACACCCGGCCGTTGAAGTCCCGGCGGGTCACCATGCTCTGGATCGCCATCAGCGGCTCGAACGGCCCGGGCGTGTAGTCGGACGCCCCCGGCACGGGGATGCCGAAGTCGAGGAACGAGCGGTGCGCGAACATCCATTCCATCTTCGCGGCGCCGTACTCCCGCCACTTCTCGCCGTGGAAGTGGACGTAGGTCCAGAACGGGGTGGGGATCGAGCCCGTGTCCCGGATCCGCCGGAGCAGGTCGGGGTTGACGAGCGAGCAGTGCTCGATGCGGTGCCGGCGGTCGGGGTGCGGCCAGCGGTCGAGGACCCGCTCGTAGGCGTTCAGCACCATGTCGATGGTGACGTCCCCGTTGGCGTGGATGCCCACCTGCCAGTCGTGGCGGTGCGCCTCCTCGACGACCTCGTGAATCTCGGCCTGGGACATCGTCAGGATGCCGTAGTCGTCCGGCCGGCCTTCGAACGGCGTGCTCATCCGCATCGTGCGTTCCGACGCGGACCCGTCGGCGCCGTATTTCACCCCGCCGATGCGCACCCATTCGTCGCCGAAGCCGGTGTGGACGCCGGCGTTGCGCAGGTGCTCGTACGGCCCGCGGACCATGGCGTAGACGCGGTGCCGCAGCTCGCCCGCCTCGCGGGCGTCCTGATAGGCGACCAGCCGGCCGCGGCTCGCCCCCGCGTCGTGGACGGTGGTGAGGCCGGCCGCGGTCATCAGCCGCGAGATGTAGGCCATCCCTTCGCGGGCGCGGGTGCGCTGCTCTTCGTCGGTGAGCTCCTCGCGTTCGCCAACGTCGGCGAAGACGTCGCGGGCGTGCTCGGCCACCATGCCCGAGAGCCCGCCGTCGGCGTCGCGGGCGAACCGCCCGTCGGGCGGATCCGGGGTGTCGCGGGTGATGCCGGCCAGCGCGAACGCGGTGCTGTTGAACCAGTTGGTGTGCCCGCCGCGGTGCGCCACGTTGACCGGATGGTCGGGCACCGCCGCGTCGAGGTGGGTGCGGTGCAGCGGGCCGTCGACCACCTTCGTGTCGTCGAACATGAAGCCCCGCACCCACCGGCCGGGCGGGGTGTCGATGGCCTTGCTCCGCAGGGCGGCCTGGATCTCGGCGACCGTCCGCAGGTTGGTGTTCACGCCGTAGAGCTCGTTCACGCCGCCGGGGTGGGAGTGGGTGTCGATGAACCCCGGCGTGACGGTCATCCCCGCGGCGTCGATGATCTCGGTGTTCGGACCGGCGAGGTTCCGCACGTCGTCGGTGCTGCCCACGGCGATGAACCGGTCCCCCCGGACCGCGAACGCCTCGGCGCCGGGCAGGGCGTCGTCGACGGTGTGGACGCGGGCGTTGATCACCGCCAGGTCTGCCCGGATGGCCTCGCCGGCGGGCTCCTGCGCCGCTGCGATCGGCAGCCTGGCCGCGACGGACCCGCCGGCCAGCACGGCGCCGAGGCCCAGAAACTCCTTGCGTGTACAAGTTGCCATCGGTTTCCCCCGGCAGTGCGCGGCGGAGGGCCGCCGCATTCGAGCGGCGATGCATCCGGCCCTGGACTGCGTTGTTCCTCGGTCACGGTACATTGTTGCACGACCACTTCCGGAGCCGAGGTTGCGAAGTCTGCCCGCCGCCCCCGGCTCGGTGTCAACGGGTTGCTCGTCGGACTCGTGCTCTCGCCGGCGTGCGCCAATCTGGCCGGACTGCTGCTGGCCCGCGCCGGGGAGCGGCGCCGGGAGATGGCCGTTCGTTTCGCACTGGGCGCGGGTCGGTGGCGGCTGGTCCGGCAGTTGCTGACTGCGAGCGTGTTGCTGGGTCTGGGCGGCGGCGCGGCCGGGCTGTTCTTCTCCTACTGGCTGATGCGGTCAACGGTTCGATCACCTCGGCGGCCCCGTTCCCGTACGAGATGGACCTGAGCATTCACCCGGCGGTCCGGCTCTTCACGGGCTCCGGACATCCCCCTGAACGTCAGCTTCTGCATGCCCGCGCCCGTCGCCGCCAGGTAGAGTTTGCCCTGGGAATCGGTCGCGATATGGTGGCCGGCGCCCAGGATGCCCTGGGGGGCGGACGGTTCCGAGGAAGTTGCGGATGAAGGCGCGGCGGTTTGAAGTGCGTCGTCTCGACGACCAGGGTGTCGCCCTCCCGGTGGCCGCGCGAGTCGCCCGCGAACTTGGCGGATGGCCGGGTTGACGTGCGGGCGTCCGTCGGGGGCGATGAAGCGCACGTCGTGGATGTGTTCCTGCAGGTATCGCCGCGAAGTCTGGGTTCTGCACGATCTGGTAGTGGTTGTTGCAGGCGGTCGGGAACGACGGGATGCCGCGGTACCACAGGCACCGGTCGCCGCCGTCCAACTGCTCGCAGGTGTCGGTGGGCAGGCGCCCGCCGCGCACGTCGGCGAGCCGCGCCGCCTCCGGCGACGCCAGCCACGCCGCCACCTCCGGGGTCGGCTCCGGCAGCCGGCCGTTCGCCGCCCGGGTTGCCGGCCCGTCTCAGAAGTAACGCAGCCAGGCGAGATCCCTGCGTCTCCGCTTCCAGCGGGCGAATCCACGGGTCGGATAGTAGAGCGGCACCGCGAGCGCAGCCGCCAGGAGCCACACGGCTCCCACGCTCGGCACGCTCAAGTACCCGCCCTGATTCGGTCCGTGCAGGGCGTAGGCGACGAGGTACCCCGCCTTCAGCACGTACAGGTGGAAGACGTAGAAGAACATCGGCGCCGCCCCGAAGGTCGCGATCGCGGCGGTGACCCGCCGATCCCCCGTCGCGTCGAACAGGGCCAGGAGCATGGCGCCGGCCCCCAGCGTCGCCAGCAGGAACAGCAGGGACGGTGGGTACTTGGTGAGGGAGAGGAAGCTCATCAGCGTCGTCAGCGAGTCGTGGGCGACGAACCAGGGCGCGTCCCCGTAAACGTTCAGCCAGCGGATCGCCCCGAAGCCGACGAGCAGCGCGGCGCCCAGCGTCGCGACGCGGCGGACCGCCGTTCCCTCCGCTCGGATGCGTGCGAACCACGGCCCCATCGCATAGCCGAGGACGACGACCCCGATCCACGGCAGGACGGGATAGCTCGTCCGCGCCGTGACGCCGCCGCCGATCTCGATGACGTCGCGCTGGTGCAGGATGGCCCAGGGCACGAAGAACGAGGACTCGTCCGTGAGGACGACGCCGTCGAGGAGGTTGTGTCCGGCGACGAGCAGCACGCCCACGGCGAGTTGCCGGGGCCTGCTCAAGTGCAGCAGTCCCGCGAGCGCGATCATGCAGATGCCGATGCACCAGATGACCTGAAGGAAGAACCTTGAAGGAGGAAACTCCGCGGTCCAGGCGAACCCGACGACGGTGAGCTCGAGCAGCACGAGGAACGCGCCGCGCTCGAGCAGGAACACGGACGTCTCGCGCCGTGTGCGCGTCGAGCCGTGGAACCAGGCGCCCAGCCCCGTCAGGGCGATGAAGACCGGCGCGCAGATGTGGCTCAGCGAACGGGTGAGGAACAGTGCCGGCGGCGTCGTCGCGACATCCACCGGATCGCCGACCTGCGCGTGCAGGAAGACCGTCTCGCGTACGTGGTCCACCAGCATGAGCAGCATGACCAGGCCCGAAGGGCGTCGATGCTCGCGATCCGCCGTCCGGTCATGGGATCCTTCTCACACCGTCAGGATGCTGAACGAGATCGCGGTGGCGGCTGACCGTGCCGTCGCGTTCCACCTCGAAACCTCCCGAGTCGATGGTCCACGGTCCCGCCGAGGATCGGGTCGGCTCATCCGACTCGGAGTGAATGTCGATCACGTAGTCGGCCCGGGATCGCATGTAGTCATCTCCCTTCCATAGTAGCGGCGCCCGGGAAATAGGCTCACCGGAAGGCGCCGATCGTGAAGACCGCCGCCGTGAACGACAGCTCCGGCGTCAGGGCGGCCTTGGCGCCGAGCTCGAACTGCGTGGCGGTCTCGGGGTCGTGCGGCCCGTTCGCGCTCGGCGTCTGGGGCCAGGATGCTCGGGCGGTTGAAGCTGTTCGAGATGCTGCCATAGAGCGACCACGCGTCCGAGGCTTGTAGACGAGACCGGTCCGACCCGTGAGGCCGTGTTCTCCATCCCCGCGTTGGCGCGGAAGCTGTCGCGTTCACCGGCTCGCCGGCGGTCGCGACGGACAGAAACCAGTGCGTGACGGGACTAGGCGGGCTGGGCGCGGGCCGGGAGGCGGCGGGAGTGACCGGATGCAGTCCATCCGGTAGCGGGAGCCGGCGTGAGCGGCTCCAGGGCGTCCGGGAGCCCCGTCTGCGGGGATCCGGACGGTTCGGCGGCGGGCTGGGCCCGGAGCTGACAGACCGCGCAGTCCTGGTCGGCTGCGTGATCCTCGTGCCGGACGCCCGTGGCGGATGCAGCACCGATCAGCGCAATCGCGAGGACGCCGATCCGGATGCACCAGCCAAACCCACGCCGTGCGAGCCCTGGCTGCATGGGGCTCTCGACCCGCCGGTCCTGCCGTTTCAATCCCCGCCCCCGCGCGGGGGGCGGGGCCGGCGCGCGGTCGCCCGCGTCACGGTGTGCATGTTTCAATCCCCGCCCCACGCGCGGGGGAGGACTCAAGCTGGCGGTAACTGGCTAGCTATCTAGCTAGTTCGTTGCGCCGGAGGTTCTCGAAGCGAATGGGCTTCAGAACGTGGATCCGGTCGATCATCCAGTGGATGGCCGGCTTCCAGTGAATCGCTTCGAGTATCCCGCGCGCGGCCGAGGGAGTCATCGCGTCGTAGGAGACACGCTCGACCTTACATCTCCGGCCGGGTGAAGCAGGCGTACTCGCCCCAGACGTGCAACTTCACGCCGTAGCCCCATGGCGACCCTCCGTGCGAGACCCGAGCCTCGCGGGACGTCGAGCGCCCACGTCCCCCGAAGCGCGAATGTGCTAGTCTGACAGGTGCGGGACGTCACCCGGCGGCCCGTGGAGCCGACATGACCGCCTTGCGATGCTACGCCTACCGACGCGGCCAGCGGTGGCATGCGATCTGCGCGGATCTCGACATCGCCGTCGATGGCGGATCGTTGCGGGTGGCCGTCGCGTCGCTCGAGACAACCATCGACATGTACCTGGAACGTGTCGCCGAGTTGCCAGCGGCGGAACGCCGGCGTTTCCTGACGCGACGAGCACCATGGCGCGTCAGGGCGTCGCTGGCCGTGTGGACTTGGCTCCATCGTGCCAAAGGTGCTGGCGAGCGCCGCGCTCGTTCGTTCCTGCTGGAATCTCACATCGCCGCACCCTCCTGATTCACCTGCGGAACGCCCGCGCCGGCAACCGGGACTATTGCTGCCGTCGAGGCGTGCCTGGAACTGATCGGGCGTACTTGCCGAGGTCATCCAGCAATCCGCTCACCCGGCCGAGTTCGGCAAGACCCGCGGAGTCGAGGAATCTGGCTGCGCGCTCCGCGGTGCCGTTCAGGTGCACTGATAGTCGCTGCCACCGTTCCCGGTCGACATCAGCACTATGAGCAAAATATGACTCCCGTATTCTCATCCCTCGCCCGCCCTGCCTCGCGGCTCACGGTTACGAGCATGACTTTCCATGCCAGCACGAACCTCGGGGGCCTCAGGATGAGTGAGTCCTCGGGGTGTGAGTGGGTGAGCGAGGTGCGAGGGTGTGCGGGGGAGGCGTGGGCGGGACGGCGTCGCTCGCGTGGTATCGTGCGCGCCATGGGCTGCTGCGAGGCGACGAATCCGAATCTGGTCGGGGTGGTGTCGAGGTCGACGCCCGAGCCGGATTTGCGCGGCCAGCGCTGGCCCGAGCCGGGCGCGTGGGATCGGCGCGCCACCCTCAAGGGCCTGGCGGGGGCGGCCGGCGTCATCGCGGTCAGCGGCTGCGCCGGCGAGCCGCGGGACGGCATGACGGGACTCCGTCTCGCTTTCTGCGGCCAGCTCCTGTGCGTCGTTCCCTACGAGGTTTCGCGGGTGCGGGGGCACTTCGCCGCGCAGGGGCTGGCGGTCGAGCTCGTCTACACGCGTGGCGGCAACGCGGCGATGCAGGCGCTGGTGGGGGGCGCCGTGGACTATGCGGGCACCTCGTTCGACGTCGCGCTGCAGGCGGCCGCCAACGGCGCGCCCATCCGGCGGGTCGCATCGACCGGGCGTCTGCCGCTGTTCGCGCTCGCGGCGGCGCCGGAACGCGCCGCCGAGATCGATTCGGTCGCGGCTCTCGACGGCCGAACCGTCGGGATCTCCGCCCTCGGCAACGCCGACCACGCCCTGCTGCTGTTCCTGCTCGACCAGGCCGGCGCCGATGCGGGCGGGGTGCGGTTCGCGGCCATCGGCACCAACGTCTTCGACGCCCTGCGGATCGGGCAGGTGGACGCGGCGATGCTGCAGGAGCCGGCCCTGTCGCTGATCGTCGAGGCGGGCGGGCGCGAGCTGGTCAACTTCATGGAGATCGAGGCGGCGCGGCGGCATCTCGGCGGTCCCTATGCGTTCATGGGGGTCTCGGTGCGCGCGGCCGAACGCGACGGGCGCCTGCCGGAGATACGGAAGCTGGCCGCCGGTCTTGCCGCCGGCCTGGTCGATACGCGCACGCTGCCGCCGTCCGAGATCGTGGCCGCGCTTCCGGAGGCGCTCGTGGCCGGCGGCGACGTCGCCCGACTGGAACGGGTCATCGAGCGCTACCGGCAGTCGCTGTACCCGGAGCGCGTCGACGTGGACGTCGAGGCGGCGGGGCGCGTGATGCGCGCCCAGGAGGTCGCCGGTCTGCTGCAACCGGGCCAGGTCGATCTCGGAACCCTGCTCGACGCCGGCGCCCTCGCCGGTTAGGACGGCCCGCGGGAACCATGCTGCGGGTCAGGGGGCTGGCGGTCGGCTACGGCGGGGAGCCGGTCCTCGACGGCATCGATCTCGACGTGGCGGCGGGGGAGTTCGCCACCCTGATCGGTCCCTCCGGCTCCGGCAAGACCAGCATCCTGCGGGTGGTGACCGGCCTGCTGGAGCCGCTGCACGGCACGGTCGACCTCGACATCGGGGTGCGCGACGTCGGCTTCCTGTTCCAGGACGACGCCCTGCTGCCGTGGCGCACGGCGCGCCGGAACGTGGCGCTGGGGTTGCGCATCCGGGAGGTGGCGCCCGCCGCGGCCGACGAGCAGGCCGAGCACTGGCTGCAGGTGCTGGGGCTGGCCGGCTACGGCGACCGCTATCCGGGCCAGCTCTCCGGCGGTCAGCGCAAGCGGGTGGCCATCGCCCAGGTGCTGGCCCTGCGGCCCCGGCTGCTGCTGATGGACGAGCCGTTCGCCGCCCTCGACGCGATCGTCCGGACCCGCATCACGCAGGAGCTGCTGGAGTGGGTCGAGCGCGAGCGGCTCACGGTGCTGCTGGTGACCCACGACCTCGAGGAGGCGATCAGCGCCTCCGACGTGGTGCACGTGCTGGGCCACGGGCCGCGCGCCGCAATCCGCGCCCGCCACCGCGTCGCGATTCCGCGGCCGCGGCGGGTGCTGGAGGCGCGCAGTCACCCCGCCTTCGGGCCGCTCCTGCAGCGTCTCTGGGACGAGCTGGCCGCGGACAGGCCTCCACAGCCGGTCGTGGAGCGGTCTGCGAAGTCGGCGGCGGAGGGGTCGCGGGAGCCGGCGGCGCCATGACGGGCCGGCGCCGGACTCGGCTGGTGCGTCGCGGCGTCGCGCTGCTGCTCCTGGCGGCCGGGTGGGAGGCGGCGTCGCGCGCCGGCGTCCTGGACCCCTTCTACGTGCCCCCGCCGTCGGCCGTCGCGCAGGTCATGTTCACCCTGGCGGCCGGCGGGGACCTGTGGCCGCACCTCGGAGCCACCGCGGCCGCGGCGTTCGCCGGCCTGCTCGCGGGGCTCGTCCTCGGCATCGTCCTGGGCTTCGCCGCCGCGCTCGCCCCGCCGGTCGCCGACCTGCTCGAGCCGGTGATGATCCTGCTCAACGCGATCCCCCGCGTCATCCTCGCGCCGCTGTTCGTCATCTGGCTCGGCATCGGGCTGGCGTCGAAGCTGGCCCTGGCCACCATCCTCGTCGCGGTGCTCATCTTCTTCGCCGTCTACAACGGCGTCCGGGAGGTGGATCGACGGCTGGTGGAACGGGTGCGGACGCTGGGCGGCGGCCGGCGGACCCTGGTGCGCGAAGTGTACGTCCCGTCGGTCACGAGCTGGGTGCTGGGAAGCTTCAAGGTGGCGGTGGGATTCGCGTTCACGGGCGCGGTGGTCGGCGAGTTCGTGGCGTCCAGTCGGGGCCTCGGCTATCTGCTGCAGTTCGCGCAGAGCACCTACAACGCCGCGCTGACCATCGCGCTCATCCTCATCATCATGGGCGTGGTCCTGCTGCTCTTCGCGTGTGCGGAACGGGTCGAGCGGCGACTCTTGCGCTGGCGGCACCTCTGACCTTCGCGCTAACGAGGAGCGCCGATCGTCGCCCCGGCCAGCTCCGCAATCGCGGCCAGCGTCGTCTGCGCCGCGTTCAGTCCGAGCCGGAAGTCGTCGTCGGTGTAGGTGTGGTAGACGTCGGTCGGCTGGTGCCAGTGGGGGTTCCAGCCGGCCCCGATGTGCATGCCGCGCTCGTTCTCCCGCAGGCTGATCGACGGCGTGACGTTCATGAACGGGGTCGAGTCGGTGTTCGTCATGTGCGGTCCGACCGTGGCGGGGTAGTCGGTGGCGTAGGCGTCGTTGGCCGCCTTGAAGCGGAACGCGAGGTCGCGCGACTCGTCGGCCAGATCCGAGTTGAACTGGAACTCGATGTTGACGTCCGCCTCGCGCCGCTGGTCCCGGCTCACCACGCCGTCCGGTCCCGGCGCCCCGTGGTCGAACAGCATCATGTCGTGCTGGATCATCCCCAGCCAGCGCGGCTCGGGGTAGCGGCCGGAGCCGGGCGGGTCTTCGAGGCCCTGCCGCTCGCGGCGCTGCTCGACGTAGGCCCGGCTGCCGTTGAGTCCGGTCTCCTCGTTGTTCCAGAGCGCGAAGCGGATCGAGACGTCCGTCCGCACGTCCGGCGCGGCGAGGATGCGCGCGAGCTCCATCACCAGCGCGGTGCCCGACGCGTCGTCGTCGGCCGCCTCGCCGAAACCGTGCCCGTCCATGTGGGCGCCGAGGATGTACATCTCGTCGGGCCGGGTGCTTCCCACCTTGGTGCAGTAGACCTGTGAGCGCTCCCCGTTGGTCGGCTCCTCCAGGTTGAGCGCGCGCAACACCTCGTCCGGCTGCATCGACGGATCGCGGACGACGCCGGTGCGGCGCCGGTAGCCGAAGATCGAGCTGCCGCCGGGACCGCTTCCGTTGCGTCCGATGCGCCCGCCGGTCGGGGTCGGCTCGGTCGGGTTCAAGGGGGCGCGCGGGACGCGCGGACGCGCCGCACCGACGGGTCGGGGCGGTGGATCGTAGGTGTAGTGGAGCCGTTCGGTGGGGCAGCCGGCCGCCTCGAGCTGCGCCTCGATCCAGTCGACGGCCTCGCGGTTGCGCTCGGTGCCCTGCCGCCGGTCGCCGAATCGGGTGAGTCCCTTGATGACCGCCTTGTAGCGCTCCAGATCGAGCCGGCCGACGAGCACGGCTATCGAATCATCCACGTTGTCGTCTCCCGCTGGTTGTTGCGCGGAGATCACGACGCCGGAGCCGGAGCCGAGCGCCAGCAGCAAAGCGACAGACAAGCCTCTCGGAGTGGCGCGCATTCGTTTCTCCCTTGATTCCCGTCCTCGTTCGGGGTGAGGTCGTCGCCATTGTACGCCTGCGTCCTGGTCTGTTGTCTGCCGTGCCGGTTGTCCTTGATCCGCGCGGTCGGTGGATCCAGGATGATGGCCGCTCCAGGGATCAATCCGCGCCATCGGGACTCAGGCGCCTCGGGATTCACGCGCCGGAATCGTTCGAGATCGGCAAGCTCGATCGTCCTGGCCAACGTGCGGTCGAGCCTCTCGACGCGCTCCATTCGGCGCTTCGCGGCGGCCAGTTCGTCTTCAGCGTCCGCCACGCCCGGCCGGTCCAGAGCCGCGAACGTCGCCTGCACGAACCGGGCGGTGTCCGGCGTGACCCTCTCGTGCTCGTAGAGGTCGCCGCCGCAGAACAGGGCGTCGGCCTCGACTCTACGCGCCAGCGCGGCGATGCTGTCCAGCGTGTCGCGGACCGCCTGCCGCCGGCGCCTGGCTGCCCGACCCTGATGCTGGTGGTCAATTCGGTCTGCGGCTGCGTCGCGGACCGCCTGCCGCCGGCGCCTGGCTGCCCGCCGGCCGGCGCCCGCCCAGGCGAACCCGGAGTCCAGGTGGAGATCGGCGAAGTGAACGATCCTCACGCGCGACGCCACCTGGATCGAGTCATGCTCCGCTCGACGCAACCCGGCTTCTACGGCTCTACGACCGGCTCGATGCGGAGCAGGGCTCCATCGTCGGCGTCGGTCAGCACGTAGAGCAGACCATCGGGACCTTGGCGCACGTCGCGAATCCGCTGGCGGAGCTCGGTCAGGAGCCATTCTCGGGCCAGCTCCTCGTCGTCCTCGTTGAAGACGATCCGCTCCAGGTGTCCGGTGCCGGGGATGCGCCCGGTCTGCATCGAGCCGACGAACAGGTTGTCCTTCCAGGCGGGGAACCGATCCCCCGTGTACCAGGTCAGTCCGGACGGCGCGATGGACGGCACCCAGAACATCAGCGGCTCGTCCATGCCGGGAGCCCAGAACCCGTCGCCGACGCGGACGCCGGTGTACTGCCGTCCGTAGGACACGACCGGCCAGCCGTAGTTCCCGCCGGCCTCGATCAGGTTCAGCTCGTCGCCGCCCTGCACGCCGTGCTCGACGGTCATCGGCGCGAACGTCTCCGGATGCAGGGTCAACCCGTTCTGGTTCCGGTGTCCCAGCGAATAGATCTCCGGCTTGAAGCCCGGTCGGCCGGCGAACGGGTTGTCGTCGGGTACAGTGCCGTCGTCCCGCAGCCGCAGGAGCTTGCCGGCGTGCGTGCCGGGGTCCTGCGCGCGCGAATCGAGCGGGTCGGTGCGGAAGGCGCCGCCGACCGTCAGATACAGCAGACCGCCGGGAGCGAACGCGAGGCGGGCTCCCGCGGTGGTCCCGCCGAACGGCTCCGCGACGAAGACGTCCTCCACGTCGCGCAGCGCCATCCCGTCGAGACGTCCCCGGACGACGGCGACGGTCCCGGTCTCGCCCGGCAGGGGCCGCGTGTAGCTGAGGTAGACGAGCCGGTTCTCATCGAACCCGGGATGCAGCGCCACGTCCATCAGGCCGGCCAGACCCCTGGACAGCACCGCCGGCACGCCGTCGAGCGGCTCCGGGTCGAGTACGCCGCCGCGAATCATCCGCAGCCGCCCGGCGTCGCGCTCGGTGACCAGGATGCCGCCGTCGGGCAGGAAAGCCATGCTCCAGGCGTGCTCCAGTCCCCGGGCGACGACGACCACGCGGATCTTCTCGATAGCGTGGGTGTTCAGCACGAGCGGCTCGTCCGGCAACGGCACGGCGGGCAGGCCCGGGGGATCCTCGTCCCGGTCCTGTTGCGGCGCAGCCCCGGCCGGCATGGCCAGGAACAGGACGCCGGCGAGTGCGATCCAGTGAGTGAGGCGACGACACGTGGCGGGTCTGCTGTCCATGACGTAACCTCCAGGTGACTGCCGGGTGGCGCGCTTCATTCTACCGCCGTCGTCTGCGCCGTCTGCGGGAGACGTCTGTGCGGCGCCCGCAGCGGCGCGATGCGGGGGCGGCGGCATCGCGGCTGAAATCCACATCCGCCCTCGCCAGCAGCTAAAGTGAACGGATGACCACGATGAGCGACATCCAACGCCGTGGGTTCTTCTCGTGCGGTGCGGCAACCGTGGTCCTCGCCGCCGGCGTGGTCGCCTGCCAGGCCCCGGCGCCCGCGCCCAGGGTTGCGCCGGACGCAAACGCGACGGAAGCCTCCGAGGCGGTCGATCCGGCGGCGGCCTTCGTCGGAACGTGGCGGCTCGCGCGGGTCGAACGCTACGACCAGACCGGCGCGCCGCTGTCCGACCTCATGCACCCGACGATCGGTCTCGCGGAGACGCTCGCCTTCCTGATGTTCGACGGCGAGCGCATGGGCCTCGTCCTGCAGGAGGAGGAAGGGGCGGCCGATGCACCGGGCGGGCCCGCGACGGATGACGCGCTGGCCGCCGTCGAGCGCTACACCGCGTACTTCGGGCCGTACGCGCTCGACGAGGCGGGCGGCTACGTGTCGCAGCGGATTGCGGGAAGCCTGAACCCGCGTCTGACCGGCGGCCGCCTCGAGCCGTTCTACGAGTTCGACGCGGACCGGCTCGTCCTCGTGCCCGGCCTCCAGTGTCCCGATTCCTACGTCACGGACCGCGGGTGCGCCTACGGCACCACCGGCATCCAGTTGCGCAACGTCTGGGAGAGGGTCGAACCGTCACCGGACCTCGGCGACGAAGCCGGCCGGTTCCTGGGTTTCTGGGAGATCGACCGGATCGAGCGTCGGACCCCGGACGGCACGGAGATCCCGACGGCGCAGTTCGCCGCGGGCTATCTCATCTACATGCCCTCCGGCTACATGGCGGTGCACCTGATGCGGCCGGACCGGCGGCCCTACGAAGGACCCCGGCCGACGGTGCTGGAGGCGCACGCGGCAATGGGGAGCTACGCCAGCTACTTCGGTCCCTTCACCGTCGACACGGAAGGGGGCGTCGTCGTGCACCACCGCGCGGGCCATCTCGATCCGGAGCGCATCGGCGTCGATGCGCCGCGCGCCTTCGAGTTCCGCGACGGGCAGCTCATCCTCCGGCCGCCGGTCTCGACCGTCGATGGCCAGGATGTCCGGACCAGCGTGTTCTGGAACCGTCTGAGCACGCTCGATCCCGATGCCGGACAGGACTGACCGCTTTCGCCCGGTCCACTTGTTCGGACGCCTCATTCGACCTGTCGAGGTGGTCTTGTTCAAGTTGCTTTTCAATGAAGTCGATCCGGTTCTGGAGGAAATGAGGAAATGAGGAAATGACGAAAGCGACACGTTGGTTCCGGAGCTCGATTGTTCTTGCGGTGTTCACGACGGTCTCTGCTGCCGTGCTGGCGGATGCGTGGGTTCGCCCGGCCAGGCCGCGGAATCCGATGCCGACGCGATCGTTGAATGCATGCTCGAGCGCGGCGAACGATATGACAACGACGAGTTTCGCGGAACCTACAGGGCGTCCTTGACCCGGGTGGAGCGACGTTTCGACGCGGAAGGCAACGTACAGGAGGAACGAACTGCGGAGTACGAGGTCATTCCGATCGAGGGCGCCCACTTCGAGCGACGGGTATCCGTCGACGGCCGTTCACTGAATGATGACGAACGGGCGGAGGCAGGAGAGCGTGAGGCGGAGTTTCGTGAACGCATGCGCCGCATTCGCGGGGGCGTCGAATCCCGGGAAGAGAATGAGAATGCCATCAACGTCGACGAGGAGCTGTTTGCTCGCTATACGGTCACGCTCGAGGGTGAAGAAGTTCTTCGGGGCCGCCCCGCCTACCGTCTGGCGTTCGAGCCCCGAGAGGGGCGTCTTCCGGTGCGCAGGAGCATCGATCGGGCGCTCAATCGATCGCATGGCCGCCTCTGGGTCGATCGTGAAACCTGTGAGCCTTGCGTTTGGAGTTCGAGTTGATTGGCAGAGTTCGTCTCTGGTGGGGCTTGCCGGGAACGATTCATGGAGTTCATGGGGCCGTGGATCGCGAGCCGGTGTTCGATGACATGTGGGCCAAGACGAGACAGGAGGTCCATTCGGATACCAGGATCTTCTTCTCGCGTTCTCGCCGAGCGCAGATAAGCCAGTGGAGTGATTTCATGCCGTCCGGTCGAGAACTTGAACGTCAGCCGTAATAACAGCCTGTGGCAAAAGTCGGGCGCGGACTCGACGGATCCCGCCGCGTGTCCTACACTGCCTGCATGGCGATGGGCAAGCGACCGGCGGCGCGGCAGGCGCCGCCGATGTGGGTGCACAGCGAGGACCTTCCGACGAGCGATGGACATCCGTTCTTCGAGCGGCTGAACCGGATTCTGGAGGAGTCCGGGTTTGACGCCTTCGTGGAGAGGTTGTGCTCGAGCTTCTACGCGGAACGACTGGGCCGTCCGAGTCTGCAGCCGGGGCGGTACTTCCGGTTGCTGTTCATCGGGTTCTTCGAGGGCGTGTCGTCGGAGCGGGGAATTGCGTGGCGGGTGGCCGATTCGCTGAGTCTACGGTCGTTTCTGGGCCTGGACCTGACGGAGGCGGCGCCGGACCACTCGACGCTGTCGCGGACGCGCCGGCGGATCGACGACGAGACGCACGAGGCGGTGTTCACGTGGGTGCTGGAGCGCGCGGCGGAGGCGGACCTGGTTCGGGGGAAGACGATCGGCATTGACGCGACGACGTTGGAAGCGAACGCGGCGATGCGCAGCATCGAGCGTCGGGACACGGGAGAATCGTACGACGCGTTTCTGCAGGGGTTGGCGGAGGCGTCTGGGATAGCGACGCCGACGCGGGCGGAATTGGCGCGGTTCGACCGGTCGCGGAAGGACAAGACGGCGTCGAACAAGGACTGGCAGTCCCCGCAGGACCCGGACGCAAAGATCACGAAGATGAAGGACGGTCGGACGCACTTGGCGCACAAGGTGGAGCACGGGGTCGACATGGACACGGGTGCCGTCGTAGCGGTGACGGTGCAGGACGCATCGGAGGGCGATACGGCGACGCTGCCGGAGACGCTGACGAAGGCGTCGGAGCAGGTGGAGGCGGTGCAGCCGGACGGACGTGAGGTCGAGGAGGTGGTGGCGGACAAGGGGTATCACAGCGACGCGACGCTGGTTGCGCTGGACGAATTGGAGGTCCGCAGCTACATCTCGGAGCCGGAGCGCGGCCCGCGCCGCTGGCAGGACAAGCGGACGGGCGAGACGCCGCCGGAGAAACGGGCTGCGCAGAAGGCGTTGTATGGGAACCGCCGGCGTACTCGTGGGGCTCGGGGTCGTCGTCTGCAACGGCGGCGTGGGGAGCTGGTGGAGCGTCCGTTCGCTCATCAGTATGAGACCGGGGGCATGCGGCGGGTGTGGGTGCGCGGTCATGAGGAGGTTCGCAAGCGCGTGCTCATCCAGGCGGCGGCTTGCAACCTGGCGCTGCTCCTGCGCCGCCGGACGGGCACCGGCACGCCCCGGAGCCTGCAGGGGCGGGCTCTTTCGGCCATTTTCCGCTGGATCGAGTGTCAGATCGGCCTCTGGGGGCGTCTGAGGCCCTTCTGGGGCCTCCAGTGGGTGCCGACCGCGCTCAACGGCCCAATCGCTCATCGCCAAGCCACTTGAACAGGCGACTCAGCGAGACACACTTCTGCCACGGGCTGATAAGCCAGCCAGCCGGAATCGTTCACCGGGAGCGGGTCTTCCCGTCGCTCGACGACCGGCTGGGCAGGCTCTTCGGACCGGGCGGCGTCTTCCGGGTGCTCGCCGGCTGCCTCGAGCTGGATCCGATCACCGTGGACGTCGCGACCGGCGAGGCCGTCGAGGTCTGGCGCGACGGCGATGTTCGAGTCAGCGGCATCGGTGTTCCTCGTGGGAACGTTCCCGCCGTCGGTACCGGGTCGACGCGGGAGACGCCAGCGTGGCGTTCAGCAGCGACCAGAACGGGTCGGATCCGGCGTTCGTCGAGTTTAGTCAGAAGCGTGGACGTGCTGGTCGTGCATCTGGGCCGGGCGGAAGACTCGACCGGGCGGTCAGCCGAACTGCATGCCGGTCCGAGCTGCCGTGCGTGGCGGTCCGCGGCCCGATTGGTGGGACACGACTGCCTGCCATACAATGCCGTCCGACGCGCACCGTGTCGGCCGCGAGCGCGCGGCGCCGGTGGCGGTGCAGAATTCGGCAATCCAGAGGGGGGATCGTGATGCGTACACTCGCACTCGCTGTCATCATCGGCTTCAGTTTCCTCGGCGTGGCCGGCGCCGAGCAGGATCCGCCGGCGCCGTGCGGCCCGGCCGCCCAGTTGCCGGCCGACCTGTCGAACAACGTGGGCGCCGACGCGCGCTGCTTCGAGATCCGCATGTACACCGCCCGGCCGCCGATGGACGGCAAGGGCGGCATCGACGAGCTGCACCAGCGCTTCCGCGAGGGCGAGGTCGCCATCTTCGAGAAGCACGGCGCCGAGATCGTCGCGGTCTGGCAGAACCTCGACAATCCGAACCGGCTGGTCTGGATGCTCGCCTACCGCGACCGCGCGCACCGCGAAGAGGTCTGGGCCGGGTTCCGCGACGACCCGGAGTGGCACGAGCTCCGCGCGAAGTACCCCGCGCCGCTCGAGGGGATCGAGGTCTTCATGCTGAGCTCCAGCGACTACTCGAACCTCAAGTAGTTCGACGGAGCGTTATTCCCGCGAACCGGGACCAGGCGGAGCGGGCCGTCGTGGGTTGCCACGGCGGCCCGCTTGCTTTTGGGGAGGGATGCACAGGATTGCCGCGTCGTCCGTCATGGTGCTCGGCCTGCTCCTGCTCGGGGAGCGTCCGGTCGCCGCCGATGACATCCAGTCGTGGACGGAGGTCGAAATCGGCGTCCTTGCGTCAGACCGGATCGACTGGACGGTCGGCGGCGTCGCCCGCATCCGGGACTCGCTGGGAAGCGTGTACGACCGGCGCGCCAGGACCGACGTGGAGTTCATGCTGAGCGACGTCGCAAGCATGACGCTCGGCTACATTCTGCTCGACCGGACACGGACCGACTTCGGCTCCGGCTTCGGTTGGGATCACCGCCTGCACGCCGCGTTGACGTATCCGCTGCTGCGGCGGGGCGTCCGGGTAGAGGGCACGACGCTCTACGAGCGCCATGTCGGCAGGCGGGAGAGCGGCGACTTCAACCGCTACCGCCAGCAGGTGGAGCTCGAACGCCCCGCCGCGCGCGTGTCGCCGTGGCTTCACCAGTCGTTGGCCTTCGAGCGCCGAGGCTTCGTGCGCTCCCGGTCGCGCGTCGGGGTCCGGTGGCGTCTCCGGTCCGGGCATTCCTTCATAGGCGCGTACCAGTTCGAGCGGCGCAGGTCCGGGGCGGCCTGGCGGCCGCGGCATGCCGTCCTGTCGGAATGGAGCCTCGACTTGGCGCCCGAGCGGACCGTCGAACGGTAGTCGGCGCCGCTGAACGGCTGTCGCCCCGCCACCGTGCGCTCTCCGCGTCGGCGGTCGGAGTGCCGAGGGGGTAGGCTATGGGAACAACTCGATGACGTGCAACGCGGTGACCCGGAGGTTCCCATGACCGTCGACACCAACCGGCGCCGGTTCCTGCAGACGCTCGCGGTCGGCGGCGTCGTTCACCCGCTTCTGGCCGGCCGGCCCGCCGGGGCGCAGGCGCATCCTGGCGAGGGGCCGGAGGCGCTTTGGGAGGAGGTGCGCCGGCAGTTCGCGTTCCGCGACGAGCGCGTGCCGATGAACGCCGCCAACCTCTGCCCGTCGCCGCGCGTGGTGGCCGAGCGGGTGAGCGAGCTGACGCGCGACATCGACATCGACTGCTCGTTCCCCAACCGGGCGAAGTTCGGCCCGTTGCTCGAGAAGTCGCGCGAGTCGGTGGCGGCGCAGCTCGGCGTCACGGCGGACGAGATCGCGCTGGTGCGCAACACGAGCGAGGCCAACAACGTCGTCAATGCGGGCGTTCCCCTCGACGCCGGCGACGAGGTCGTGGTTTGGGATCAGAACCATCCGACCAACAACGTTGCCTGGGAGGTGCGCGCGGCCCGTTACGGACTCACTGTGAAGAAGGTGACGACGCCGGTCGCACCGTCGGGTGTGGACGAGCTGATCGGCGTGTTCGAACGTGCACTGACACCGCGAACACGGGTACTCGCCCTGACGCACGTCTCCAACGTGAGCGGCCTGCGGCTTCCCGTGCGCGAGCTGTGCGAGGCCGCCCACCGCCGCGGGATTCACGTGCACGTCGACGGTGCGCAGAGCTGGGGGGCGCTCGACGTCGACCTGCGCGACCTCGGCTGCGACTCCTTCACCGGCAGCGCCCACAAGTGGTTCATGGGACCGAAGGAGGTCGGCCTGCTCTACGTCCGCGCGGACCGGGTGGAGGAGATCTGGCCTGGCATCGTCGCCCCGAGCTGGGGCGACGCCGTGGAGCCGCGGGCCAAGGGCGCACGGAAGTTCGAGTCGCTGGGGCAGCGCGACGACGCGGCGCTGGCCGCCGTAGGGACTACGGTCGCCTTTCATGACCGTCTCGGGATGAAGAAGGTCGAGGCGCGCGTGGTGGAGCTGGCGACGATGCTGAAAGGCGGACTCAAGGAGGCCGGGTTCGAACTGGTGACGCCGATGGACCCCGAGTCGAGCGGCGGCGTCGCCATCGCGGTGGTGGACTCTGCGCGGCGCGGTGCGTTCGTGAACGCGTTGTACGAGCGGTACGGCATCGCCGGCGCTGCGACCGGCGGCCTGCGGCTCTGCCCGCACGTCTACAACACCCGCGAGCACGTGGCGCGCGCAGTGACGGGCGCCGCGGCGCTCCGTGAGGAGCGGCTGTAGGCGCCAGCCCGATGGAAATCGCGGGAAGCTGCCTGTCGATGCCGCGTGACGAACAGTCCTCCCGGCGGGCGCCGCCGACGGCGAGCTTCGATTCGGTCGAGGCCGAAATCAAGGCGATCGAGGGAGTTCGCGTGCGTGTCGCGACACCGGCGGCGCTCCACCGCTTGAAGAAAGGGACCGTTCGGGCGATTGATCGACAGGACGCCGCGGCACTTCGGCAGCGCTTCGATCTGCCGGACGCTCCGGACGAATAGGATGACCGTCCAGCGTTTTCGATCAATCGAGGAGATGAACGCCGCCCCGGTCCGGACGCGCCCGGCGGACGGCTTCGAGCGGTTCATTCGTCACTGCGCGCGCTACCGGTCCCTGGCCCCGGGCGTACGTCCGCGCGGCGTGTTCAGGTTTCGCAACCTGGAAGAAGCGCAGCGCGCCCGCCTGTCCAGCCCGCCCGCGTCGGCACGATCACGTCGCCGCGACTGACGCTCTTGGCCGGGAGATGCGGCCGAGCCCGGGCCCGCCGGCGGGACTGCTCCGGACCCGGCGCGCCGCTCGCATCGTCCGTGGCGACATCGCTCCGGAGCGGGCGTTCTACGACTCATGCGTGTAATCTTGTACATGGGAGTGCGACTCGAGGGGGAGAGATCCATGCGCAAGCAGAGAATCATCAATAGCGTAGCGGCGGTCGCCGTGCTGGCGGCGGGGGTTCTGGCCGGGGTCGCCCACGCGGCCGGCGAGGTCGAGGTGACGGTGCTGTCGGGCCGTCCGGACATGGTTAGCGGCGGCGACGCGCTGCTGCGCATAGACGTGCCGGCGGACGTCGCGCTGTCCGACGTGCGCGTGGCGGTCAACGGCGCCGACGCGACCGCGGCGTTCCGCGTCGATGCCGGCGGGCGCCGGCTGGTGGGGCTGGTCGACGGCCTGGCGCACGGCGCGAACGAGGTGTCCGTGACGGTTGCCGGAGACGCACCCGGCGCGGCGCTGGAGCTCGTCAATCATCCGGTCGAAGGCCCGGTCTTCTCCGGACCGCACGAGCAGCCGTTCGTCTGCGAGACCGACGCGTTCGAGCTGCCCTCCGGCGAGACGCTCGGCGCGCCGCTGGACGAGCACTGCTCGGTCGCGCGCCGCGTGGACTACGCCTACCGTGCCGCGGACGGGACGCTGAAGCCGCTGGCCGACCCCGGCGCGCTGCCGGCGGACGCGGCGACCACCACGACGCTGACCGGCGCCGAGGTGCCCTACGTCGTCCGCCTCGAGACCGGCACCGTCAACCGCGCCGTCTACCAGATCGCGATGCTGCACGCGCCGGGCGCCGGGAACCCGGACCCGGATGCGTGGACGCCGTCGCCGGGCTGGAACCGCCGCCTCATCTACACGTTCGGGGGCGGCTGCGTGAACGGCTGGTACCGCCAGGGCGCGCGCACCGGCGGCGTCACCGACGACGTCATGCTGCGCCAGGGCTACGCGGTGGCCTCGGCGAGCCTCAACGTCTACGGCAACAACTGCAACGACCTGCTCGCGGCCGAGACGATGATGATGGTCAAGGAGCGGTTCATCGAGGCCTACGGCCGGCCGCGGTACACCATCGGCTGGGGCTGCTCCGGCGGGTCGTACCAGAACCACCAGATCGCCGACAACTATCCCGGCCTGCTCGACGGCATCATTCCGGGCTGCAGCTTCCCGGATGTCGGCTTCGGCACCATTCCGATGATCACCGACGCGCGGTTGCTCGACCGCTACTTCCGGGAGACGGCGCTGCCGTTCACCGAGGAACAGAAGCGGGCGGTCGCCGGGTTCCTGAACCTGGCGACGATGCCGAACGTGTCGGTCAACGCCGGACGGGTCCAGGTGGGCGAATTCTGTCCCGACGTGCTGCCCGAGGCGCTGCGCTATCACCCGACCGACAATCCGGACGGCGCGCGCTGCGACGTCTACAGCCACTACGTGAACGTCTACGGGCGGGACGCCGAAACCGGCTTCGCGCGCCGGCCGCTCGACAACGCCGGCGTGCAGTACGGCCTGCAGGCGCTCAACGACGGGGTCATCACCCCGGCGCAGTTCCTCGACCTGAACCGCCGCATCGGCGGTTACGACCGGGACGGCCGCTTCCAGGCGGAGCGGACGGTGGCCGATCCGGAGGCGGTGCGGCTGGCTTACGAGAGCGGGCGACTGACGAACGGCGGCGGCGGGCTGTCCGAGACGCCGATCATCGACTACCGCGCCTACAGCGACGACCGCGAGAACGGCGACGTGCACGTCCGCTACCATTCGTTCTCCATGCGCGAGCGGCTGCGGAAGGCGAACGGGCGCACCGACAACCACGTGATGCTGGTCGAAGACGACCGCTACGGCCTCTACAGCAGCAGCAGTCCCGTGCTGCGCGGCGCGCTGGCGCAGATGGACCGGTGGCTGTCGAATCTGGCCGAGGCGGACGGGGACGGCCCGCGGATCGACCGTGTGGTACGCGCGAAACCGGCCGACCTGGTTGACGCCTGCTGGACGCGGGACGACGATCCGACCCGCATCGTCGAGGAGCAGGTCCGCGGCCGCGGCCGGTGCGAGGCGCTGTATCCGTCGGCCCCGGCGCCGCGCGAGGTGGCCGGCGCCCCGCTCGCCAGCGACGTCGTCAAGTGCGAGTTGCGGCCGATCGACATGGGCGACTACGGCGCGGCCTTCTCGACCGAGCAGGAGGCCGAGCTGCGCGAGATGTTCGCCGACGGCGTCTGCGACTGGACGCAGCCGGGCGTCGGCCAGACCGGTCTGCAGGGGACCTGGCTGAAGTACTGACTGGAGGCCGGCGCCGCGAACCGGGCGGGGAAGTGGACGGCGTGCGGCCGTTACCCGAGGAGGCGTGACGATGCTGGCCGAGGGATTCCTCTACGTGCCGACCGCCGCCGGCAACGCGCCGCCGCGGGTCGAGCCGGCGGAGTAACGGATGCGCAAGGTCGGTATCGCGATCGTGGCGCTGGCCGTGCTCGGCTGGCTGTTCTGGCGGACGGTGCAGAGCAGCTTGGCGGAGCCGTACGTGATCGACGCGGAGCTGGTCTCGGAGTGGACGCTGGCGCTCCGCGGCCCGATGCAGCCGGGCGCCGGTCTGCTCGTGCTGCAGCCGTCGGATCAGCTTCGCGCCGAGCTCTTCCAGCAGATCTTCACCCGGACCATGGAGTCGATGACCTCGCCGGCCGTGTCCGCCATGCCGCTCGTGCTGCACTCGGAGTATCGCGACGCGCTCGGGAGCGTGCTGTCGCCGAACGAAGTGCTCCGGACGGCGGAAGAGTCGGGCCTGTCGGCCGTCGCCCCCGCGCCGACCTGTATCGGCGTCGTCCGGCGGGAGGGCTCCGGTACCACCAGGCAGCTCTATTACGCGCTCTTCGACGCGCCCGAGGTCGGTCGCTTCCGCGACGCGCTCGCGCGCCGGTACGCCGAGGCGGGCGGAACGGGGGCGTTCGAGCCGGGAGGGTTCCCGCTGGTGGTGCCGCTCGCCGCCTCCGATGCGGACTTCGCGAGCTGGTGGCCGCTCGACGTCAGTGCTGAAACGGATTGCCAGGCGCCGCTGGCAACCGGATAGGCGCTTCTATCCCTTCGACGGGCCGATCCGGTCGGCCAGCGCCTGGCCCGCCGCGCGCACCCGCCGGCCGAGATGCCGGGCGGTGCCGCTGACGGTGCGGCCGGAGGCGGTCAGCAGCGCCTGCGACACCCGGCGCGCGCCGCTGCGGACGATGCCGCCGAGCATCGTCCCGGCCTGCACGACGGCGGCGCGGCGCAGGCTCCGGCGCGGCTGGGACGTGAGCGCCGCGCAGTACCGTTTCGCGATCATCGCCACGCGCAGGGTCAGGAATGCATTGGTGGCGCCGCCCAGCACGGAGGTGACGAAGACGGTGCTGGCCGTCTGCAGCCCGGGGACGGTGCCGGCCACCGAGCCGAACACGCCGGAGACGACCGGCTGGATGTGGTCGCCGATGTCCATGTCCTCGAGCTCGCCGGCGATGAAGGTGGTCGCGCCGACGTTGGCGTACAGGTGCACGAGCTCGCGGGCGCCGGGCCGCTGGTGGTAGACGTGGGCGAGGCGCCAGACCATCTTCGCCTGCACGCCGAGCATGACCAGCGCGTCGAGGCTGCCGTGCTGCGAGACGGCGGTGGCGACGAAGACTTCCGACGCCGAGCGCCGGGCGATGTCGTCGGCGCGCGCACCGAGCCGGTCCAGCCCGGCTTCGATCTCCTCGCGGGTCCGGAATGGGCCGGGACCCGCCCGCTCGTTGCCTGCCAGCCGCCGGCCGAGGGCCCGCAGGTGCCGTTCGAACTCCCGCCCCTCGTCGACCAGCGGCGGTTGCAGCGGTTTCGGGAGCCGGAAGAACAGGACGATCGGAACGAAGAAACAGATGGCGTAGACGACGAGCAGGATCCCCAGCACGGCCGATCCGAGGGTCGGATGCAGGGCGGTGGCCAGCGTAACGAGCTGCGCGGTCTGATTCACCACCAGGCCGAAGAAAACGACCGCCCCCAGCGCAGCGAGCGCCAGAGCGATCCGGGACCACCTGCTCCACATGCTCGTCTCTGGACGGTGGACGCAGGAGCCCCGCTGGTGGTTCCCGGCGACGACGCGGCCGCGCCGCGCGCCGGCCCGTCAATCGTCACCTGCGCTCCGCTTGCCGCCCAACCAGCCCTCACCGGGAGTGCCCCGTTCTACGGCGCAGACCCCCGGGCGCGCTCGACCGCCAGGGCGACGCCGTTGCCGCCGCCGAGGCACAGCGTGGCGACGCCGCGCTTCAGGTTGCGGTTCTTCAGCGCGTAGAGCAGGGTGGTCAGGATGCGGGCGCCGCTGGCCCCGATCGGGTGGCCGAGCGCGACCGCGCCGCCGTTGACGTTCACCTTCGCCGGGTCGGCCCCCAGCTCCCGGATCACGGCCACCGCCTGCGCGGAGAAGGCCTCGTTGAGCTCGATCAGATCGACGTCGTCCAGGCTCCAGCCCACCTTGGCGAGCAGCTTCCGGACCGCCTCGACCGGGGTCATCAGGAGCCATTTGGCCGGCCGTCCGCTGAACGCCTGCCCGACGATGCGGGCCATCGGCGTGACGCCGAGCCCCGCCGCGCGCTCCTCGGCCATGACGACGGTCGCCGCTGCGCCGTCGTTCACCCCCGGTGCGTTGCCGGCGGTCACCGTGCCGCCGTCCTTCTTGAACGCCGGCCGCAGCCGGGCGAGCGACTCGGCGGTCGTGTCGGGGCGCACCGCTTCGTCGTACTCGAGCCGGATCGGGTCGCCCCGGCGCTGCGGGATCTCGACCGGCAGGATCTCGTCCTTGAAGAAGCACTCGCGGACCGCGGTCGCGGCCTTCCGGTGGCTGCCCGCCGCGAAGGCGTCCTGGTCCTCGCGGCTGACCCCGTAGCGCTCCACGACCGCCTCGGCCGCCTCGCCCATCGACCAGTTCTCGACCGCGCACCAGAGCCCGTCGTGCATCATCGCGTCGAGCACCTGCCCGTTGCCCATGCGCATCCCGCTGCGCGCCTTCGGCAGCATGTAGGGACAATTGCTCATCGACTCCATGCCGCCGGCGACCGCGACGTCGATGTCGCCGGCGGCGATCCCCTGCGCCGCGAGCATGACCGCCTTGAGGCCGGACCCGCAGACCTTGTTGATGGTCAGGGCGCCGACGTGGTCGGGGAGGCCGGCGCCCAGGGCGGCCTGCCGCGCCGGGGCCTGGCCCAGGCCGGCGGAGACGACGTTGCCCATGATGCACTCGTCGACCGCGTCCGGCTCGATGCCGGCCCGTGCGACCGCCTCACGGACGACCCGCGATCCGAGATCCGTCGCCGGCAGGTCCCTGAGCGCCCCGAGAAACTTGCCGGTCGGCAACCGGACGGCGCTGGCGATGACCGCTGCTCGCATGATGCTCCGCTCCTTCGCTCTTCACGTCGATCTTCCTGACCACGCCCGTCCCCAGCAGCTCCGCCAGCCGTTCGCGGATGATGCGCCGCGAGCGGTACGTCTCGCGGCGCCACGGGTCGTTCGCCGCGCGCACGAGCAGGGTGCCGTCGGAACGCAGCCGGACCGTCGTCGCGCGGGCGATCGCGGCGCCGACCACCGCGGTCCACGCGAAGCGGATCTTGCCGTAGGAAAGCGGCTGCCGGCGCAGCACGTCGCCGAGCGCGCGCGCCGCGCAGTGCCGGGCCGGGGTCACGAAGTCGAGTGTATCATTCGCGCCGTGCGCCTCCTCCTGGCGTCCCGGTCGCCGAGGCGCGCGCGGCTGCTGCGCGAGGCGGGCTATGCGATCGACGTCGTTCCCGCGGACGTCGACGAGACCCGGTTCGACGGCGAGGAGCCGCGGCGGTACGTGTCGCGGGTGGCGGCAGGCAAGGCGTCGGCGGTCGCGCCGCGGGCGGGCGGGCGGATCGTGGTGGCTGCCGACACGGTCGTGCTCATCGACGGCCTGGTGCTGGGCAAGCCGGCCGACCGCCGGGATGCGGAGTCGATGCTCGGCCGGCTGTCCGGGCGCACCCACGAGGTGCTGACCGGCGTGGTTGTCGCCCACGGCGGGAACGTTCTGGACGCCGTCGAGGTGACGCGCGTGACCTTCGCGGCCCTGGACACGGCGCGGATCGCCCGGTACGTCGCGACCGGCGAGCCGGACGACAAAGCCGGCGCCTACGCCGTGCAGGGCATCGGCTCGCGCTTCGTCGAGCGCATCGAGGGCTCCTGGACGAACGTGGTCGGCTTGCCCGTCGCGCTCGTCGACCGGTTCGTGCGGGAGCTCGGGGCGGACGCCGGGGCGATGCGGTAGCCGCGTCCGCCGGCGGTGCGGCGCCCCGCCGCGCGTTGACGGGCCGCGGTCCGGGCGATATCCTGTTCAGGAAGTTACGGGTTGCGTGCCGGCGGTTGCAGGTCGTGGCGTTGTCCGGGTCCGATCCATGAGGGCCGGTTGCGCTGTCACGTCGAACTCGCCGTCGGGCAGCACGCGATTGGCTTTGCACTTCGGCGGGAGCATGTGTCAGGGTGGTCTTGTCGAAGAAGAAGAAGGAGTAGGTTGTTCATGCCCGACAAAGCTCTCAGGATCCTGTTGACCACCGGCATTCTGTGCGCCGCCTTCGTCGGCCTGCTGTGGACGACGATGCAGGACGGCGCGCAGTACTACCTGGAGGTCGAGGAGGTCATGGCCGATCCCGCGACGTGGGACGGCAAGCCGCTGCAGGTGCACGGCTACGCGGCCAACGTGATGCGCCGCCCGAAGAGCCTGGACTACCGTTTCGAGATCGCCGACAGCGTGGAGCACCGCACGCACGTGCTGCACGCGGTCTACACCGGGATCGTGCCGGACACGTTCGACAACCACGCGGAGGTCGTGGCGACCGGGCGGCTGGACGGCGACACGCTGTACATAGACCCGAACGGCATCATGGCCAAGTGCCCGTCGAAGTACGAGGAGAAGCCGGCCGTGGCGGGCGCGTACGTTTCGGGTACCGGCAGCGCCGGCAACTGATCGCGGAGTCACGCCGGAAGCGGCCCGGACGATCCCGCCGCCGAGCGGGATTCCACGGCCCTGACGGGCTCCGACACCCTTGAATCGAGGTCGTACTCCGATGGCGACACTCGGAAGCTACACGCTCCTCGCTGCGTTCGTCGCCTGCGCCTACGCGGCCGCCGCGGCGGTGGCCGGCCACCGGCGACGCTCCCCGCGGTTGGTCGAGAGCGGCGTCGGCGCCTTCTACCTGGTGACGGCGCTGATGACGCTGGCGTCGGCGATCATCGTCCGCGCCTTCGTCATCGGCGACTATTCCATCCGCTACGTCGACCGCTACTCCGACTCGATCCAGCCGCTGTTCTACCGGCTGACGTCGTACTGGGGCGGTCTCGACGGTTCGATCATGTTCTGGGTCTTCCTGCTGTCGGTCTTCGGCGCGATCGCGGTGAAGACCAACCGGGAGCGGCACCGCGAGCTGATTCCCTACGTCATCGCGACGATCGCCGTGGTGCAGATGTTCTTCCTGAGCATCATGATCGTGAACAAGGATCCGTTCGCGACCTACCTGACCCAGTCGCCGGTGGACGGCCGCGGGCTGAACCCGCTGCTGCAGAACCCGTACATGGTGATCCACCCGCCGTCGCTGTACACGGGACTGGTGGCGATGACGGTGCCCTTCGCCTTCGGGATGGCGGCGCTGATCACCGGCTACCTGGACGACTCGTGGCTGCGGGCGGTGCGGCGGTGGACGATGTTCTCGTGGTTCTTCCTGTCGCTGGGGCTGACCCTGGGGATGATCTGGGCCTACGAGGAGCTGGGCTGGGGCGGCTGGTGGGGCTGGGATCCGGTGGAGAACGCGGGGGCGCTGCCGTGGTTCCCGGCCACCGCTTTCCTGCACTCGGTGATGGTGCAGGAACGGCGCAGCATGCTGCGGGTGTGGAACATCTCGCTGGTGATCCTCGCCTTCGCGCTGACGCTGTTCGCGACGGCGATGACGCGCACCGGCATCGTGCAGTCGGTGCATGCGTTCGGCGAGGACCCGCAACTGGCGCTGATGTTCGGCGTCTTCATCGGCGCGGTGGTGCTGGTGAGCTTCGGGCTGGTCGTCTACCGGCTGCCGCTGCTGCGGGGGCGCAACGAGCTGGAGTCGTGGATCTCGCGGGAGGCGGCGTTCCTGGCCAACAACTGGATCCTGCTGTTCTCGGCGTTCTTCATCCTGTTCGCGACCATGTTCCCGACGCTGAGCGAGGCGGTGACGGGACAGCGGATCACGGTGGGGCCGCCGTTCTTCAACAAGTGGATGATCCCGATCGGCCTGACGCTGCTGCTGCTGACCGGCATCGGGCCGCTGCTGGCGTGGCGCAAGTCGACGCTGTCGAACCTGGGCCACCAGTTCCTGTGGCCGGCGGTGACGGCGGTGGCGACGGCGGCGGTGCTGTATGCCCTCGGCTTTCGGGTGTGGGTCTCCGGCATCTGCTTCGCGCTGTGCGGCTTCGTGGTCGGTACGGTGGGGCAGGAGTTCGTGCGCGGGGCGATCGTGCGCCGCAGCGTGACGGGGACGGACCTCGTCACGGCGATGATCGGTCTGGTGATGCGGTCGCGGCGGCGCTACGGCGGCTACGTGGTGCACCTGGGCATCGTGCTGATGATGCTGGGCTTCGCGGGCGCGGGCTACCGGCAGACGGAGCAGGTGCTGCTGTCGCCGGGCGAGCAGGTCGAGGTGGGGCGCTTCGGCGTGCGTCACGACCGGCTGAGCGTGACCGACGACGGCGCGAAGGAGATGCACACGGCGCACGTGACGGTCTTCGAGGACGGCCGGGAGGTGGGCCAGCTCTATCCCGGCCGGTGGTACTACCGCAAGCACGAGACGGAGCCGACGACCGAGGTGGCGATGCGGCGGCGGCTGAGCGAGGACGTCTACGTGGTGCTGGCGGCGTACGACATGAGCGATCAGTCGGCGACGTTCCAGGTGACGGTGAACCCGCTGGTGAACTGGATTTGGTTCGGCTTCGCGCTGCTGGCGCTCGGCACGGGAATCGCCCTGCTGCCGGAGAGCCGCTTCGCGTTTCTGGCCAGCCGGGCGCCGGGCTCGGAGGTCGGCGCGGCGTCCGGGGTGACGACCACGATGCTGGTGCTGGCCCTCGTCCTGCCGGGGCTGGCGGCGCCCGCGCGGGCGCAGGTCGGGGCGCCGCCGGAGTCGTATACGGCGACCACACCGCTCGAGGCCGAACTGCAGCGCCGGCTCGTCTGCATGTGCGGCGACTGCCCGCCCTTCACCCTGGCCGACTGCCGCTGCTCCTCGCCGCCGCGCTACGTCACGGCGGCGGACGGCTCCCAACAGCTCGTGGCGGCCGGCGCGGAGTTCATGCGCGGCCAGCTCCGCGAGCAGATCGAGGCCGGCCGCGGCGAGCGCGAGATCCTCGACTACTTCATCGCGGCGTACGGCAGCCAGGCGCCGCTCGGCGCGCCGCTCGACGAGGGCTTCAACCGTCTGGCGTGGCTCTTTCCGTATCTCGTGGGCTTCGGGTGTCTCGTGGCCGTCGGCGGTGTCGCGGTCCGCTGGTCGCGCCGCGGCAGGGTCGCGGACGGCGAGGCGGCGCCGGCGCCCGAGCCGATCGACGCCGAGCTCGACGCCCGATTGGATGATGAGCTCCGGAACCTCGACTGACGCCGCGCCGGCGACCTTCCGCTCCTGGCACTTCTTCGTTCTCGCCGGTCTGGCCGGCGCGACCATCGCGGTGGTCACGGTGCGGCCGAGCGGCATCGCGCCTCTGGTGCTGGTGGTTCTGGCCGCCTGGGCCGGAGCCTGCGTCGGCTACGCCGTCTACCGCATGATCGTTCCGCTGCTCGCGCGCGACTTCACCGAGCGCGTCGAGATGGTGGGCGGCAGAACGCGGGCGGCCCTCGAGCGGGAGAAGACGCTCGTGCTGCGCTCCCTCAAGGAGCTGGAGTTCGACCGCGCGATGGGGAAGGTGTCCGACACGGACTTCCACGAGATGGGCGGCCGGCTCCGTTTCCGCGCCCGCTCGCTGCTGAAGCAGCTCGACGTGGACGGGACGACCTGCCGCGACGCGATCGAGCGCGAGCTCGCCGAGCGGTTGACGAAGGCCGGTGCCGCCGGGCCGGAATCGGGAGCCGCACGGGCGACGCGTCTGCTGTGCGGCGGCTGCGGCGCGAGCAACGAGCGCGATGCGAAGTTCTGCAAGGCGTGCGGAGCGGCGCTGTAGGGCCTGGGAATCCAGGAGGAGGCGGAGCGAGTGGGAACCGCGCGCCGTGTCGTGATCGGGCGATGGGTCTTCGGTGCGGTCTTTCTCGCCGCCGTCGCGGTCCTGCTGTCTTCGCCGGCGTCGGCGCAGCCGGATCCGCGCCAGATGTCGGGCATTCCGCTCCCCGATCCGCAGTTGCCGGCCGGCACGGTGACCGTGCGGGTGGTTCGCGGCACGCTGTCCAACAACGTTTCGGATCACCCGGTGGAGCTGCGCGAAGGCGACAACGTCGCCACCGCGGTCACGAATGCGGAGGGGCGCGCCGAGTTCCTGACGCTGAATCCCGGAGCGACCGTTGTGGCGGCCACCGAGCTCGACGGCGTGCGCCTGGAGTCGCAGCCGTTTCCGGTGCCGGGGCTGGGAGGCATCCGGCTGATGCTCGTCGGCGCCGCCGATCCGGCCGGGGCCGACGAGCCCGCGGAATCGGGGACGGTGAACTTCGGCGCCGATTCGCGGATCGTGGTCGAGATGGGCGAGGAAGCGCTCAACGTCTACTACCTGCTGGACATAGTGAACTGGCGCGACGTGCCGGTGGAGCCGGACACGCCGGTCGCACTGTCCCTGCCGGCCGGGGCTACGGGCACGACGCTGATGGGCGGTTCCACCCCGCGCGCGGTGGCGGCGGGGGCGCAGGTGTCGGTGCCCGGTCCTTTCGCGCCGGGCACGACGCCGCTCCGCGTCGGCTTCGTGCTGCCGTACTCGGGCGGCAGCCTGGCGTTCGAGCAGCCGCTGCCGGTCACGCTCGAGTCGCTGCTGCTCGTCGTGGAGAAATGGGGAGACATGGACGTCGCGTCCGAGCAGATCGCCCGGCGTGCGGACATGAACCCGGAAGGCGCGGACGGCCGGACGTTCATCTTTGCCGCCGGCCCCCTCCTGGACGCGGGCGCGGCGGTGTCCTTCGAACTCTCCGGCCTTCCCCATCACAGCCGGCTGCCGGCGATGCTGGCGCTGGGGGTGGCGTTCGTGTTCCTGGCCGCCGGGGCCTGGGGCGCCGCCACGCCGAACCGGGCGGCCGCGGCCGCGGAACGGCGCCGGCGGCTCGAGGCGCGCCGGGAGAAGCGTTTCCGTGACCTGGTGAAGAACGAGCAGCAGCATCGCGCGGGGCGCATCGGCGCTACGAAGTACGCGAACCGGCGGCGCGAGCTGCTGGCGGATCTCGAGCGGATCTACGCCGAGCTCGACGACGAGATGGCGCCGGTCCTGCTCAGCCCGACCGTGACCGCTGCGCAGGCGCCGCCCGTCACCAGCCGGTCGAGCAGCGCCGGGTAGCCCGGCGGCCCGCCGGCGCCCCGGTTTCTCCACCCCATGCCGTCCCCCAGCCCCGCGGGCGCCTTCGACTTCGAACGGCTCAGGGTCGCCGGTGTGTCGCGCCACTACGGCCGCCAACGGGCGCTCTCGCGCGTCTCCCTCGCGGCTGCAGCGGGCGAGATCGTCGGGTTGCTCGGACCGAACGGCGCCGGCAAGTCGACGTTGCTCGGGGTGCTCGCCACGCTCATCGCACCGTCGCGCGGAAAGGTCCTCTACGGCGACCGGCCGGCGCGCGAGCTGGGCGCGGCCTTGCGTGGCCGCCTCGGCTATCTCTCCCACGATCTTCAGCTCTACCCGGAGCTGACCGCCGGCGAGAACCTGGAGTTCTTCGCCCGGCTGTACGGCGACACCGAACCGGCCGGCCGAGTGGCGGCGGCGCTCGCGCGGGCGCGCCTCGCGGACCGCGGCGGCGACCGGGTCGGAGGATTCTCCCGCGGCATGCGGCAACGGCTGGCCCTGGAGCGGGCGCTGCTGCACGAGCCGCGGCTGGTGCTGTTGGACGAGCCGTTCACCGGCCTCGACGAACGGTCGGTCGGGGACTTCGTCGCGCGCCTGCGCGGGTTGCGCGCCGCCGGCCGCATCGTGCTGCTGGCGACCCACGATCTCGACGTCGTCGACGGTCTCCTCGACCGCGCCGTGGTGCTCCGCGCCGGGCGCACGGCGCCGCTCGCGGAGGACGGCGCCACGCTGCGCGAACGCTACCGGGCGGCCGTGGCCGACGAGCGCGCCCCGAGGACGGCGTCCGATGCGTGAGGCGCTGCGGATCGCCTGGCTCGTCCTGCGCAAGGACGTGCGCGTCGAATCGCGCAGCCGCGAGATGCTCTACACGACCGCCTTCTTCGCCGCGTCGTGCGTGCTCGTCTTCTCGTTCGCGTTCGTGCGCGCCGGACGGCCGGTCGAAGGGGCCGAGTCGGGCATCGTCTGGGTCGCCCTCGCCTACGCCGGGCAGCTCGCCCTGGGGCGCGCGTTCGAGCGGGAGCTGCACCACGACGCGCTGCGCGGACTGCTGCTCGCGCCGGTCGAGCGGGGCGCCATCTTCGCCGGCAAGCTGCTCGGCATCGTGCTGCTGATGGCGGCGGTCGAGGTGGTGGTCGTCTTCTTCGTGGCGCTGTTCTTCTCGCCGTCGTTCTTCGAGCACGCCCTCCTGTTCGTGGGGCTGCTCGCGGCCGGCACCGTGGGCTTCGCCGGCGTCGGCGCGCTCTTCGCGGCGATGCTCGCGCGCACCCGGAGCCGCGCGGTGCTCCTGCCGGTGCTGCTGTATCCGATCACGGTGCCGGTGCTGATCGCCGGCGTCAACGGCACGCTGGCGCTGATCCAGGCGGATCCGAACCTCGACCTGGCGCGGTTCTGGCTCGCGCTGATCGTCTTCTTCGATGCGGTCTTCCTGACGCTCGCGTTTTGGACATTCGAACCGCTCATGACAGAATGAGGCGCATGACGGGACGCCGGTCTACCGTGTTGCTCGTGGTTGCGACGGCCCTGTTCGCCGCGGCGCCGGTGGCGATCGCCATGGCGCCGTACGAGGCGACCATGGGACTGGTGGCCAAGATCTTCTACTTCCACGTGCCGGCCTGGTTCATGATGTTCATCGCCATCTTCGTCTGCGGGGTGGCGAGCGGCGTCTACCTGTTCCGGGAGCGGCCGGCCGCGGATCGGCTCGCCGTCGCGGCGGCCGAGGTGGCGGTCGTCTTCGGCCTGATGGGGTTGATCACCGGACCGCTCTGGGGCCGCGTGTCCTGGGGCACGTGGTGGCCGTGGGACGTGCGGACGACGCTGGCGCTGATTCTCGAGATGATCTTCGTCGCGTACCTCCTGCTGCGGAAGTACGGCGGGCCGGGCGCCGAGAAGCTGGCGGCCGGGGTGGCGCTGTTCGGGATGTTCGTCGTCCCGTTCGTCTACGTGTCGGTGAACGTCTGGCGGACGCTGCATCCGCAGACCACCGTCGTTCCGCAGTTGCCGCTGACGATGGGGATTCCGTTCCTCTGGTGCGTGCTGGCCTACCTCGCGCTGTTCCTCGTCATGCTCGACGGTCGCCGCCGGCTGGAGGAGCAGCGCGCGGAGGTCGATCGCCTGCGACTGGCGTATGACGAAGACTACTGACCTCTTCACGGGATGCGACGCGTGCCGGCGATGAACTCCGGAAACTCCGACGTTGGAAGCGGCGGCCGGAGGCATATGCTGCCGCTGGTGCTCGCTCTGGTCCTGGCGGCGGTGGCCGCGTGCGCGGCGCCTTCCCGGGCCGCGGCGCAGCCGCCGCCCGTCGAGCAGTTCGTCCCGATCGACGAGCTGCCCGCAGAAGACCGCCTGCCCGCGGCGCCGTTCCTCATCGCCGCCTACTCGATCGTCTGGATTCTCGCGTTCGGCTACTTCTGGTCGCTGTCCCGGCGTCAGGCCGAGGTCGAGCGCGACCTGGCCGAGCTGGCCCGCCGCCGTCCGGTTCCGGACGACGACGATCCTCCGGAGGCGGCCTGATGTTCGACATGACGGCCGGCCACTTCGTGTTCATCCCGGCGGTGCTGGTGTTCGGGATCGTGATCGGGTGGATCCTCGGATCGCGCGCGGCGGCGGACGCCTACGCGGCCGAGTTGCGGCGCCGCGAAGAGCGGGCGGCGCGGAAGGCGGGCGTCAAGCCGGGCGTCGCGTCGTCGACCGTCGATGCGGTTTGAGCCGCCCGCTGCCCGCTCACTCCCCGAGCCATTCCAGAATGCGCTCGACCAGCTCGCCGGCCGGCGCGCGGTCGGCTTCGAGCCGCAGGTGGGCGTGCCGGTAGGCTGACCGCCGCGTGCGGTACAGCGCCTCCATCGACGTCCGATCGGCCGCGAGGGGCCGGCGGCCGTCCGGCGGGATGCGGTCGACAACGGTCTCGAACGAGACGTCCAGCCAGACCGACGCGCCGTCGGCGTTGATGAGCCGCCGGTTGGCCGGGTCGGCGAACGTGCCGCCGCCGGTGGCGACCACCGTGTGGCGCAGCGGCAGCAGCTCGCGGAGCACCGCGCGCTCCGCCGTGCGGAACCAGGTCTCGCCGCGCGTCGCGAAGATGTCGGCCACGGTGCTGCGCTCGCGCGCCTCGACTCGCGCGTCCACGTCCTCCACCCGCCAGTCGATGCGGGCGCCGAGCGCCCTGGCCACCGTCGACTTGCCGGCCGCCATGAACCCCACCAGGAACACCTTGTCGGTTCGCACGCGGCGGAGTGTAGCAAGGAGCGCGGTCCTGCGAGAGCTGCCGCGGGGCCGGCGTCCGCCGCCAGGGGTTGCGCCGCGCAACGGTGCCGACTCCCGGTGCGGGCTGGTTGGGCGACAAGCGCAGCGGCAGGCGACGATTGACGGGCTCGCGCGGTTCACGTTCGGATCAGGCGCGGAGCGAGTCCAGGGCGGCGAAGAAGCCGGGATAGGAGACTTCCACCACGCCGGCGCCCTGGATCGCGCTCGGCCCGGCGCCGGCCAGCGCCGCCACCGCGAACGCCATCGCCAGCCGATGGTCGCCGGCCGCGTCCGCCGCGCCCCCCGGCGGCGTGCCGGCGCGCTCGGCCCGGAACCCGTCCGGGCGCTCCTCGACCCGTACGCCGACGGCCCGCAGGCCGGCCGCGAGCGCGCTGATGCGATCGCTTTCCTTGTGCCGCAGCTCGGCCGCGCCGCGGACCTCCACCGCCGGCCCATGCGCGGCGAGGGCGCCGAGGACGGGCAGTTCGTCGATCAGCGCGGGCACTTCCGCCGCTCCGATCGCGACGTCGCGAAGCGCTCCCGGCCGGACCCGGACGTCGCCGATCGGCTCGCCGCCCGAGGTGTCCGTGACGCGCATCTCGACGCCGGCGCCGGCGCGGCGCAGGACGTCGAGAAACGCGGTGCGCGTCGGGTTCAGGCCGACCGCTTCGATGGTGACGTCGGAGTCCGGGACGGCGGCCGCGGCGACGGCCCAGAAGGCGGCGGCCGAGGGGTCTCCCGGCACCGACAGGGCCGCCGGGTGCAGCGGGGAGCCGCCGGCCACCGCGACGGCGCCGTCGTCGCGGCGGACCGGCACGCCGAACGCCTCGAGCGCACGCTCGGTGTGATCCCGCGTCGGCGCCGCTTCGCGGACCCGGGTGACTCCCTCGGCGTGCAGGCCGGCCAGCAGCACGGCGCTCTTGACCTGCGCGCTGGCGATCGGAGGAGCGTAAGTGATGCCCGCCAGGGGCCGTCCGTGGATGCGCAGCGGAGGGCGCCCGCCGTCCGCTGCGATGTGTCCTCCCATGCGTTCCAGCGGATCGATGACGCGCCGCATCGGCCGGCGCCGCAGCGACGCATCCCCGGTGAGCACTGCGTCGAACGGATGAGCGGCGAGGATCCCCGCGAGCAGGCGCGTGGTCGTGCCCGAGTTGCCGGCGTCGAGCACACGGGTCGGCGGGGCGAGCGCGCCGAGTCCGCGGCCCGCGACGGTCACGGTAGAGGTTCCGCCCCTGCCGGCCGTTGCGTCGATTGCGACCCCGAGGGAGCGGAGACAGGCGAGCGTCGAGCGGCAGTCGGCGCCGGTGGAGCAGCCGGTGATCGTGGACGTCCCGTCGGCCAGCGCCGCCAGCAGCGCATAGCGGTGGGAGATCGACTTGTCGCCCGGAACCCGCAGCCGCCCGCGCAGGCGCCGCGCCGGCTCCACGGTGACGGAAGTCGCTGCCGGGGCGCTCATGCGCGCCCACTATACTGCACGGCCGGCGCTTGCCCGGCCGCACCGGCGCCGGGTATCGTTAGCCGTAACCCGCCAGCGCATGCCTCCCGCCGGGAATCTCATCCGCCTCGACTTTCCAAGCCATCTCGACATGCTGGACGTGGTCCAGGCGTTGACGGATCACGTGGGCCGGGTCGGGGGCCTCGACGACGAGGCGACCCACTGGGTCGGGGTGGCGGTTCGCGAGTCGGTAATCAACGCGATCCGGCATGGCAACGCCGAGGACCATACCAAGCGCGTGACCGTCGAGATCCGGCTCGAGCCTCGCGGGAAGCCGGCGCGTCTCGTCGTGCGCGTGCTCGATCAGGGACCGGGCTTCGACCCGGACGCCGTCGCCGATCCGCTGGCTCCCGAGAACCTCCTCCGGTCGAGCGGGCGCGGCATCTTCTTCATGCGCAGCTTCATGGACGACATCACGTTGCAGCGGATTCCCGGGGGCGGGATGGAGGTGCGCATGGTCAAGAAACTGGACGCGGCGGAATGACCCCGAGCGGTCCGGGCGCGCGCCGCTGCGCCGGGGTGATCGATCCGCTGCTCGTCGCCACCGCGGCCGAGGCCGTCCTGCACGCCGGGGCGATGCAGCGGGCGCACTTCGGCGCCGACGTGCAGGTCGACAAGAAGGGCGTCATCGACCTGGTCACGCAGGTCGACCTCGATATCGAACGCTGGTTCCGGGACATGATCGGGAGGCGGTTCCCGTCCCACGCGGTCCTCGCGGAAGAGCTCGACGACCGCGCCGGCCGCCCCGCCCGACCGACGCACCGCTGGGTGTTCGACCCGATCGACGGCACCGTCAACTACGCGCACGGCCTGCCGATCTTCTGCGCGTCGCTGGCCCTCGAGATCGACGGCGCGCCGGCCGTGGCGGCCGTCTACGATCCGCTGCGCGAGGAGCTCTTCACTGCCGAGGCGGGCGCCGGCGCCCGCCTCAACGGCGCGCCGCTGCACGTGTCCGCGACGCCGGCGCTGGTCGATGCAATGCTCTGCACCGGCTTTCCGTACGACGTGCACGAGACGGTCGACGAGGTGATCGGGTTGTTCGGCGCCTTCGTGGCCGAGGCGCGGGCGGTGCGCCGACTCGGCTCCGCGGCGCTCGACCTCTGCTACGTCGCGGCCGGCCGGTTCGACGGCTTCTGGGAGCAGCGCCTGCATCCGTGGGACATGGCGGCCGGCGCGCTGCTCGTGACGGAGGCCGGCGGCAGGGTCTCCACCATGGCCGGGGCTGCCTTCGATTCCCGCGAAGGCTCGGTCGTGGCGACGAACGGCCTGTTGCACGACGCCATGCTGGCCACCATTCGCGGCCGTTCCCTGCAGCGGACGGGCTGACACCGATCCGTGACACCGAGCGCCGCCGCGCCTGCAACGAGGCGCGGGGGTGACGTCGTCCGGCCGACGCGCTCCTGCTTTCGATTCCACACCGATTCCCGTCGAAAACGGTTTTTCCCCGACCGCTACGGCTGGCCCGGGAAAGCATCCGGATGCGGGTTCCGGCGCGCCGTCGAACTGGCATCGATCGTGCTGTGTTCAGCAACAGCAGATTCGGACGCCTGTTTCGACACACTGGAGGCCAGCATGTTACGCATCACCTGGAGAACCGGCGCCGTGGCCGCCGTCGCCGTCCTGAGCGTTCTCGGCGCCGGACCGGCGCTCGCGCAGCAGTCCGTCACCCTGACCGCGGGGCGGTTCGCCGTCGAGGGGTTCGACAGCCGGATCGACCGCGACGTGCTGCTCGAGAACCTGAACGTCTTCGCGTTCCGGCTCGACGACTTCGACGGCCGGTCGGTCGGCGGTTCGTGGGACGTCGCGCTCGGCGACCACTTCGAGGTCAGTCTCGGCCTCGGCTACTACCAGCGGACGGTACCCAGCGTCTACCACGACTACGTGAACATCGACGGCAGCGAGATCGCCCAGGACTTCAGCCTGCGCATCGTTCCGGGCACGGCGACGATCCGCTTCCTGCCGTTCGGCGATGCGCCGGTGCAGCCCTATTTCGGAGGCGGGATCGGGGTCTACGCCTGGCGCTACGAGGAGTTCGGGGATTTCATCGACTTCAGCGATTTCGACCGCTTCGGGACCTACGACCTGTTCACCGACCGCTTCGTGGCCGAGGGCGCCGACGTCGGCGGCATCCTCCTCGGCGGAGTGCGGTTTCCCTTCGGCGATCGGTACGCGTTCGGCCTGGAGATGCAGTATCACGAGGTGAGCGGGGTGGTGGGCATCGACAACGGGTTCCTCGAGGACGAGATCGATCTCGGCGGCCTGACCACGCAGGTGACGTTCAGGGTGGGCTTCTGACGGGACGGCGGGATCCACGGACGCCGGCGTTCGCCGGGTCGGTCGGCGTCCGTGGGTTGCTATAATGCCGGGGTCCGTGGCCCGCATCGTCACCTGGGTTCAGGCCTTCGCCCTCGGCATCGGCGGGCCGGGACTGTTCCTCGTCGCCTTCCTCGACTCGTCTTTCCTCTCCCTGCCGGAGATCAACGACCTGCTCGTCGTGATGCTGGTGATCGAGCACAAGGCGCGCATGCCCTACTACGCGCTGATGGCGACGCTCGGCTCGGTCTCCGGCTGCCTGGTGCTGTACTTCATCGGACGCACCGGCGGCGAGGCCCTGGTCCGGCGGCGGTTCGGCGGCCCCCGGCTGACGCGGGCGCTGGCGCTGTCGAAGCGCTACGGCGTGTTGGCGATCGCGGTGCCGGCCATCCTGCCGCCGCCGGCGCCGTTCAAGATCTTCGTGCTCCTCGCGGGGGTGGCGGCGGTGCCGGTGTGGCGGTTCGCGACCACGATCGCGCTGGCGCGGGGGTTCCGGTACTTCGCGGTCGGCGTGCTGTCCGTCCGCTACGGGGACGACGCCGTCGCCTTCATCGAGGCCAACGGCCGCGTCGTTTCCCTCGTCCTGGTGGGGCTGATCGTCGCCGGCGGTCTGACGTGGATCCTCTGGAGGCGGCGCCGCGCGCCGCGGACCGGCGATCTATAATCGACCGCTTCCGCGGGGGTTGCCCGCGGCCTCCGACCTGTTGGAATCGACCGTTTCCGCGGGGTTGCCCGCGGCCGAATCGAGCACGGCTCCCGACCTGTCGGTCGTGATCCCTCTCTACGACGAGGAGCCGAACGTCGCCGAGCTGCACCGCGAGCTGACCGCCGCGCTCGGCGCCTGGGGCCGGTCGTACGAGCTTCTGCTCATCGACGACGGCAGCACCGACGGCACGTTTCCGGCATTGAAGCGGCTCCAGGCCGGCGACCCGCACGTGCGGGTGATCGCCTTCCGGCGGAACTTCGGACAGACGGCCGCGTTCGCGGCCGGCTTCGCGCACGCCCGGGGAAAAGTGATCGCGACCCTGGACGGCGATCTGCAGAACGATCCGCGCGATCTGCCGATGATGTTGGGCATGCTCGACGACGGGCACGACATCGTCTGCGGCTGGCGGCGGAAGCGCCGGGATCCGTGGCTCACCTGCCGCCTGCCTTCGAACCTCGCGAACTGGCTGATCTCGCGCACGACCGGCGTGCAGCTCCACGACTACGGCTGCTCCCTCAAGGTGTTCCGGGGCGAGGTCGTCCGGTCGCTCCGGCTCTACGGCGAGATGCACCGGTTCATTCCGGCCATCGCCAGCGAGCAGGGGGTGCGGATTGCCGAGGTGGAGGTCAACCATCGGCCGCGGCGCTTCGGCGCGTCGAAGTACGGCCTGTCGCGCACGATGCGGGTCGTGCTCGACCTGTTCACGGTGAAGTTCCTCCTGAGCTACTCGACGCAGCCGATTCAGATCTTCGGCCCGCCCGGCCTGCTGATGGGGACGGCCGGACTCGCCATCACCGCCTGGCTGGGGTACGTGCGGCTCTTCGCGGGCCAGTCGATCGGCGATCGACCCCTGCTGCTGCTCGGCATCCTGCTGATCCTCGCCGGGATGCAGTTCCTGACGCTCGGGCTGCTCGCGGAACTGCAGGCGCGGACCTACCACGAGTCGCAGGGCAAACCCATCTACGTGGTGCGCGAGATCCTCGAGACGCCGGCGGAGGCGGGTACGCCCGTCGCTTCCGGCAGGCGTTGATCCGGGCGTCACGCGCCGCCGAGCAGCCGCGCCGCCGCGAAGATCCAGATCACGACCCGCGTCCGTTCGCCGAGCGCGGGAAGACTCCAGGCGTCCTCGGCAGGTGCGTCTCCCTCGTCCGCGTAGAGGGCCACCGGCTGCCGGAACTCGAAGGCGAGCTGGTCGGCGACGCCGGCCCCGCGCGCATGGTAGGGCTCGCCGCCGTGGAACACGAGCGCGTGCGTATCTCCGACGACCGCGACCGGGGCGTCGCCGTCCGGCGCGATCGGCGCCAGGAGCGGATCCGCGGGCTCGATGACGCCGCGCACCCGGATTTCCTCGCGCGGCTGCGGCTGCGGCAGGTGTCGCCACAGATCGCCGCGGATCGGGGTCGTGAACCAGGCGAGCCCGTACGGTTGCGGAGGCGCCGCGTCGAGCACGGCCGAATCGCGAACCGCCGCCGCGATGATCTGCGCCGCTACGACGCAGCCGACGCCGGACCAGTGCGAGTCCTGCCGGCAGTAGAGCGGACCCTCGTGGTGAAACCGGTCGCGGATGAACGCCTCGGTCAGATCGACAAGCCGCACGCCCTGCGCCTGCAGGTCGCCGTAGACGTCCTGCAGGGTCGCGTCGAGCCGCCGCACCGGGATCGGCACGTCGAGTCCGGGCGCGAGCCGATCGGGGTAGATGACGCCCTTCGGTGGAACGGGGGCGACGACGAGCTCGATGCCGTCACGGCGAAGCCGTTCGGCGGCCGACGCAATCTCGGCGGCGGCCGCGCCCGAGCCGGCCGCCGCGGCGCCGAGGGCGGCCGTTTCCTCCACGGCGAAGTACCATCCGTCGCTCCCGGTCACGACCGGCGCACCTGCCGCCGACGCGTCGGCGGCAAGCTGCGTGCAGGTGCTGCGGAAGCGCTCGACGAGCTCGGGGTCCGCGACATCGGCGCATGCGGCGACGGCGAGCAGGGCCGGGATGGGCGTCCGGTTGATCCGCATGGCGCGTGAGGTCAGGCCGGATCCGTGCGCGGCTCAGAGGCCCGTCGCGGTGACGTACCGCGGCTGGATGTCGATGGGGACGTTGCCCAGCCGGTCGAGCACCCGGCGCACCTCCGGCCGCACCACGCCCAGCGTCTCCAGCACGCGGTTCGCTTCGTCGTAGTCGCCCAGCGCCTGGATCGTCATCAGGCGGCTCGTCAGCCCCTCGACGGCCTCTCGGATCCGCGAGTGGTCCACCCGGAAGCGGCCGTCGGGTCCGACCGTCACCGCCCCGGCGTCGAGGAACGTGTTGAGCTGAATCGCGACGCCGCGCCCGTGCGCCTCGTTGATGCCGAAGCGGATGGAGCGGAAGGTCGAGGCGAGGAACGTCGTGTAGATCGACCGCTCCAGGGATCGGTCGATCACGCCCCTGTCGATCAGGAAGTGGAGCGCCCAGAGGCCCGAGACGTCGGCCTTCGCTTCCTCGATGGTGCTGTAGGTCTCCCGCAGCGCCTGGCGGACCGTGGTGGCGCGGCCGTCCACCTCGACCTCGTGCGGTCCGAGCCCGTGCATCAGCTCGTGCATCAGGATGTGGGTGAAGAACGCGTCGAACGAGACGTCGGCCTGCTCGCCGAACGGCAGCGCAATCGTGGCGATCGGCGCCAGCACCTGGCGGAACTTCGCTTCCTGGACGTTCTTCAGCATGACGCGCTTCGAGCCGTGGTCGCGGATGACCCGCTCGTCGTTCGGCAGGTTGAACGCGGCGGTCTGCACCCCGCTGTTGGCGTCACCGGCGGTGAAGACGACGTTGACGACGCGGATCGGCGCCAGCGCGCCCAGCTCCGGATTGCGCCGGGCGGGGTCGATCGGCAGGTTGTCCTCGAGGCCCTGCAGCTCCGTCCCGAAGCGCGCCAACTGCGCCGTCTCGGCATCGTCGCGGATGGTGACGAAGGCCTCGAACGCCGCCTTGTAGTTGAACCATTCGTCCTCGTACACCTCGTAGGGGCCGATGGTCGGCTCGACGGCGGCGTCGAGCTGCATCCACGCCACGTCGCTCTCGTAGTAGTCGTTCGATGCGAAGGCGTCCGCGCGGGTCCGCAGGTAGCGCGCCAGCGTCGGCTCGGCGGTCAGGTCGGCCGCCGCCCGCAGGTGCTCCGCCGCCACGGCCAGCGGTCCCTGGTACTCGACGCTGTACGGCACCGCCCGCAACCCGCCGTCCGGACCGCGGCGAATGACGGTGAAGAAGCCGGTTGCCGCCTCCCGTTCCTCGGGGGAGAGCCCGTCGATCCAGGCCGCGACTTCGTCCCGCGTGGCGTCGGGCGGATAGTAGGCGGCGCCTTCCGGCTTGGGCGGCACCCCGGGAACGAACGGGCGGTTCTCCTCGACGCGGGACCAGGGTCCCTTGTTGACCAGGAAGAAGGCGAGCCGGGCGCGGGTGCGTGCGCTGCGATCGCCCTGGAGCGCGAGCAGCAGGGAGGGGTTGCCGGCCCAGACCTGCTCGAGGAACAGCGCGTCCATCACGCGCGCCGCATCGATGATCCGCGCGAGCGCCGCGCGCTCGGAAGGCGGGAGCGCGGCAACGTCGGCGCCGACGTCGACCGGCGCGAAGAGGGGCGTCATGGTGGTTCCGAACTGCCGGCCCTGCGCGGCAGGGACGAGGGTTGCGGCCAGCGCGGCGAGTCCGACCGCTGCGAGGGCGGCTCTGGTCATCTGCCCGACCTCCTGTAGTAGTGTAGACGACCCTCATGACGGAGACGACGCGGCTGGCGATCGTGGGCGCCGGTCCGGGGGGCTATACGGCGGCGTTTCTCGCGGCCGACCTCGGACTGCCGGTGACCCTCATCGACGAGGCGCCGCGCCCCGGCGGCGTCTGTCTGTACCGCGGCTGCATGCCGTCGAAGGCGCTGCTGCACGCCGCGAAGGTGGTGACCGACGCGCGCGCCGCGGCCGCCTGGGGGGTGTCGTTCGGCGAGCCGGCCATCGACGTGGACCGGCTGCGTTCCTGGAAGGACGAGGTCGTCGCGAAGCTGACCGGCGGGCTGGCCCTGCTGTCGAGGCAGCGGGCGGTGACGTACGTACAGGGCCGCGCGGCGTTCGAGGACGCGCACACCCTCCGCGTGACCCCGACCGGCGACGGAGCGGGAGACGCCGCGCGGACGGTCGCGTTCGAGCACGCCATCGTGGCGACCGGGTCGCGTCCGGCCCGCCCGGCGGGCCTGGCCCTCGACGATCCGCGGGTGCTCGACTCGACGCGGGCGCTCGACTTCCAGCGGATCCCGGCGTCGCTGCTCGTAATCGGCGGCGGTTACATCGGCCTCGAACTGGGGACCGTCCATGCCGTCCTCGGGTCTGCCGTCACGATCGTCGAGATGACCGGCAGCCTGCTGCCCGGCGCCGACGCGGATCTCGTGCGGGTGCTCGCGCGGCGGATGGCGAAGACCGCGCGCGCGGTGCGCCTGAACACGTCGGTGACCGGGCTGGCGGCCCGCGCCGACGGCATCGACGTCACCCTCGAAGCGGCGGGCGGGGAAGTGCGGACCGAGCGGTTCGATCAGGTGCTGGTGGCGGTCGGGCGGGCGCCGAACTCGGACGGGGCCGGGCTGGAGCGGACGCGGGTCGGGCGGGACGCCCGCGGGTTCATCCGGGTCGACGCGCAGCGCCGGACCGCCGAGCCGTCGATCTTCGCCATCGGCGACGTCGCGGGCGAACCGCTGCTGGCGCACAAGGCGTTCGCGGAGGCCCGCGTCGCGGTCGATGCGCTCATGGGGCACGCCGCGTCGTTCGCCCCGCGGGCGGTGCCCGCGGTCGTCTTCACCGACCCGGAGGTGGCGTGGTGCGGCCTGACCGAAGCGGACGCCGCCGCAGCCGGCCGCGGCGTCGGCATCGCCAGGTTTCCCTGGGGCGCGTCCGGACGGGCGCTCACCCTCGACCGGCCGGAGGGCGTGACCAAGCTGGTGCTGGAGCCCGGGTCCGGCCGGGTGCTCGGGGTCGGACTGGTAGGCGCCGGGGCGGGGGAGTTGATCGCCGAAGGGGTCGTCGCGGTGGAGAAGGGGCTGACCGCGGCCGATCTCGCCGGGGCGATCCACCCCCATCCGACCGTTTCCGAGACGTTCGCGGAGGCCGCCGAGGTCTTCTTCGGGCGCGCCACGCACGTCTACCGGCCGAAGCGGGGCTGATCCGGTTCGCCGTGGATCACCGGGTCTGCGAGGCGGAGCGGTCGAACGCCTCGGCCTGCTCGTGCGCGTGGTAGGAACTGCGCACGAGCGGTCCCGACTCGACGTGCCGGAAACCCAGGCCGAGGGCGTGCTCCTTGAGCGCTGCGAACTCGTCGGGGTGGTAGTAGCGCGCGACCGGGAGATGGGCGGCGGACGGCCGCAGATACTGGCCGACGGTCAGGATGTCGCAGCCGACGCCGCGCAGATCCGCCAGCGCCGCCCGGATCTCGCCGCGCGACTCGCCCAGGCCGACCATGATTCCGGACTTGGTCGGGGTCGAGGAGCGGTAGCGCCGCGCGTGGTCGAGCAGGCGCAGGGCCCGGCGGTAGCGCCCGCCGGGCCGGGCGGTGCGATAGAGGCGTTCGACCGTCTCCAGGTTGTGGTTGAGCACGTCGGGGCTGGCGTCGAGCACGGCCTCCAGATCCCCGGCGCGGCCCGAGAAATCGGGAACGAGCACCTCGACGCGGCAGCCGGGCGCGCGCCGCCGGACGGCGCGGATGGTATCGGCGAACACCGCGGCGCCGCCGTCCGGCAGGTCGTCTCGATCGACCGAGGTGACGACCACGTACTCGAGACCGAGCGCCGCGACGGCTTCCGCCAGACGCGCCGGCTCGGCTCGGTCCACCGCGCCGGGCGCGCCGTGCACCACGTTGCAGTAGCCGCACGACCGCGTGCAGATGCTGCCCAGAATCATGAACGTGGCGGTGCCGTGCTGCCAGCACTCGCCGATGTTCGGACAGCTCGCCTCGCGGCACACCGTGTTCAGGGCCAGATCGCGCGTCAGCCGGGCGAGTCGCAGGTAGCCGGGGCTGCCGGGGGCCTTGACGCGCAACCACGGGGGCTTGGCGCCGCGCGGAAGCCCGGCGGACCGCGCGGGCCGCCCGCGGATGAGCGTGGCGGGAACGGGAGCCGTCATGCCGCCGGCGATGGTACCGCGGGTCCTCCGGCGGCGTCCACCGGACGCGGCAGGCCCGCCGTTGCGGACCCGATCTCCGTGTCTTGATTCCTGGCCGGAATGCCGTGTATCCTGTCTGCACGAACTGGTGCGAGGCGTAGTTCGGAGGGAATGAATGGCCTATTCGATTTGTGAGCCGTGTGTGGGTACCAAGGACACCGCCTGCGTCGACGTGTGTCCGGTCGATTGCATCCATCCGCGCAAGGACGAGGAAGAGTTCGAGGCTGAAACGATGCTCTACATCCACCCGGACGAGTGCATCGACTGCGGCGCCTGCGTGCCGGCGTGTCCCGTCGAGGCCATCTTCGCCAACGACGAGGTGCCGGACGAGTGGGAGAGCTTCATCGAAACCAACGCCCAGTGGTACGAGGGCAAGTAGCGGCGGTTCCACGAACGCCCGCCGGCCGCGCGGCCGGCGGCGGAAGCCATCCAGATGGGTCTCATCGATCATCGCTTCGAAGACAACTTCATCACGACCAACCTCGATCGGGTGCTCAACTGGGCGCGGCAGTCTTCGCTCTGGCCGATGGGGTTCGGTCTGGCGTGCTGCGCCATCGAGATGATTGCGACGTCGACGTCGCGTTACGACATCGCACGTTTCGGAGCCGAGGTGTTTCGCGCGTCGCCGCGGCAGTCCGACCTGATGATCGTGGCGGGCACGGTCACGAAGAAGATGGCGCCGGTGCTGCGGCGGTTGTACGACCAGATGCCGGAGCCGAAGTGGGTCATCTCGATGGGGAGCTGCTCGAACGCGGGCGGTCCGTTCCCGACGTACAGCGTGCTGCAGGGCGTCGACAAGATCGTGCCGGTCGACGTGTACGTCTCGGGGTGTCCGCCCCGTCCGGAGGCACTGCTTTACGGCCTGATGCGGCTGCAGGACAAGATCCGCAAGGAGAACACGATCCTCCGCAAGCAGCGGGTGATCATGGCGGGGCAGACCGAGCCTGTCCTCGTCGAGGATCGGGGGTAGGGCGACGTGCTGTTTCTCGCCAAGTTCTTTCGGACCGTGTTCCTGGTGGATCTGCTGAAGGGACTCTGGGTCACTCTCAAGTACACCCCGCAGCCGGCGTTCACGTTCCAGTACCCCGAGGAACGGCGCCCGGTGGCGCCCCGCTTCCGGGGGGTGCTGCGCCTGCAGGTCGAGCCGGAGACCGGCGCGCAGACCTGCATCGTGTGCGATCAGTGCGCCAAGGCCTGTCCGGACGAGCTGATCAACCTCGGCGGGCACCGCGAGCCGGGGCACAAGATCAAGGTGCTCGACTACTTCGACTTCAACCTGTCGCGCTGTTCGTTCTGCGGTCTCTGCGCGGAAGTCTGCCCGACCAAGCCGGTGAAGGCGCTCATCATGAGCGAGGACTACGAACTGGGCACCTACAGCCGCAACGCCCAGATCCTGCGCGTCGACGAGATGTACGACGGCGTTCCCATCGAGCACTACACGCGGTAGCCCGGCGGAGGTCGGATCTCCTTCGGTCTTGTCTTGATCGGGGCAATCGGGCATAGTTGCACGCACCGGTTCAGCCGTGGGCCCGTGGAGTCGTGCCGCGGGCGGTCTTGCGGCAGGAGGATCTCATGCGGGTCCGGGGAATCATCGTCGCTCTGACCCTCTGCGTCGCGGCGCCGATCATCATCGGGGCGGAATCGACCGCCGACTCCGCGCGCAGCGAGGTGCGCCTGCAGCTCGCCGACCTGCTCTACGGGGACCAGCGGTACTGGGAGGCGCTGTCCGCCTACGAGAACGCCAAGCAGGGCGCCCGGCCCGAGCAGCTCCTGCGTGCATCGGGCGGCCTGCTCAAGTCACTGCTGCACATCGCGGAGTTCTCCCGCGCCCAGCAGGAAGCGGACTTCCTCCACAGCCTCGGTCCGGTCGATCCCGATTATCGTGCACTCTACGGCGATGCGTTGTGGGCGTTCGGTCTCTTCGAGGAAGCAGAGCAGGTGTACCGGGAGGTCCTTGCCGCCGACCCCGGCAGCGCCATGGCCCGCCACGGGCTGGGTCGCAGTCTCGCGGCGCGCGGCCGACTCGGCGAGGGGCTGGTCGAGTTGCAGGCGGCCGTCGCCCGCGACCCGCGCGGCGAGTTCTACCACACCCTCGGGTCGATCCATCGCCGCATGCAGCGGTACGACCTGGCCGCGGATGCGTTCGAGTCGTACGTCGAAGATCTGACCGGCACCCGCATGGACCAGAAGATCGAATGGGCGCGGTCCGAGATCCGTTTCCTGCGCTCGTTCGGGGAGCGCGTGCCGGTTCACGTTACGCCCGAGCGGCTGGACGCGGTGCACACCATCCCGTTCCGGCTCGCGCGCGACAAGGTGATCGTCCGCGGGCGGGTGAACGGTGACGAGATCGACCTCGTCGTCGACACCGGCGCCGAACAGATGGTGCTCTCGCAGGCGACGGCGCAGCGTGTCGGCGTTCGCCCGATCACCAACACCCTGAGCGCCGGCGTCGGACGGGTCGGCATGCGCGGACTGGAGCTGGGACGCGCCGACACCGTCGAAATCGGCACCCTGGTCGTGGAGAACGTCCCGGCCCTCATCAAGAACCCGCCGCTGACGGGACTGCCCGCCACCCGCAGCGAGAACAGCTTCTCGCCGCTGGCGCTCGGCATGTCGGCCGTCGTCGACTACGAGAACCACCGCCTCGTGGTCGCCCGCGAGCTGCCGCCGGCGCCGCCCGCCGACGTCGAGCTCCCGATGCGCTTCCACCGCCTCGCGCTGGTACGCGGCGTCATCAACGGCTCGGTTCAGAAGAGCTTCATCGTCGATACCGGGGGCGAGGTCATCTCGATCAGCCTGAGCACCGCCAACACGCTAGGCATGGTTCCGGTCCGGCACATCCCGTTGCGCGTCTACGGGACATCGGGGTGGGACGACGATGCGTTCCTGCTGCCCGGCGTCAATCTCGGCTTCGACCGGATCCGGTTCGACAACTTCTCCGTCGTCGTCCTCAACCTGCACCGGCCGAGCGCCCTGCTCGGTTTCCACATCGGCGGCATCATCGGCCACACGTTCCTGGGCGACTACCGCGTAGCGCTCGACCTGAACGACAGCGTACTCCGGCTCACCGAAATCTAGCCGTCCTGCACGCCCCCCGTCGGTGCGGGCCTCCCAAGGGAGGAACGAAGTGCGCGGATGCGACCGGGCTAGAAGTCGTAGCCGATCCAGAGCGAGAAGCGCACCTTCCGGAAGTAGTCGCTGCCGCGCAGGAATCCGGCGTACTGCGCCTCGGTCGAGAAGACGGTGTCTTCCCAGTTCTCGTTGAAGAGCGTCGGCCACGCCCAGTCGAGGTGGATCGGGAAGCCGATGGCGAACGTGGTGAGACCGAAGCCGTAGGAGGCGCGGGCGTTGTTGAGGCGGAACCCGCTGACGAGGGCGGGCGGACCGAAGACCGGCTCCACCGCCCGGCCCTCTACGTTCTCCAGGTAGTTCGCCCGGTACCCGATCACCGGCCGCACCAACTCGTCGCCCGTGGACCACAGGTTCCACGGCTGACCGGCGATGGCGGCGGCCCCGATGTTGAAGAAGAAGGTGCCCCGGATGCCGCCCAGGATGCCGATCGGCGTCGCCATCGCCTCGACGAGCGGGAACCGCAGCTCCACGTTGCCGTGGAACGCCTTGTGGCCGAGGAAGTGCAGGTAGTCGTAGCCGCGCATCTCCGACTGCCCGCCGAAGAAGATGAAGTCGGGGAAATCGCCCCAACTGTTGAAGGCGCGCCCGCGGAACGCCAGGACCCCGTTCTCGGCGATCCGCAGATAGTAGCGGGCGTCGAGATCGACGGTCTGCCGCGACAGGAACCCGCCGAATCCGGGCGCGTACTCGTAGCCCGCCATCAGCGTGTTGCCGGACACGGGCCCGTATTCGCGAAAGACGGTCGTCTCCTGGAAGAAGCGCGTGCCGAACGGCATGAAAGAGCCGTCCCGGAACAGCGTGGTTCCGAACTGCTGCCGCTGGAACGCGTCGGACTGCGCCTGCAGGGCCTCGTTGGCGAACGTCTCCTTGAAGTTGTAGACGCCGGCCGAGAACTCGAGGCGCCGGAAGCGGTCGAGCGGATAGATGCCGATGGCGCTGCCGCCGTTCGACCGGCGGGTGGCGATGGCGTCGTCGCGGCTGAGGAACGCGAGGCTGGGAGCGAAGTACGCGCCGAGGCCGTAGAAGTACTGTTCGGACGAGATTCCCTGCAGGGCGTACTGCAGCCGGCCCGACAGGTTCACGTAGGACGCCCCGTAGGTGCGGTAGGTCTGGATCGAGTAGGCCTGGATGTTGAACATCTGGTCGCCGAGCACGTCGGCGAAGCTGATCATCGTGCCGCCGAGCACGTCGCCGCTGTTGGTCAGGCCGACGCCGAAGTTCGGCCGGCCCTGCATGTACATGTTCTCGAACCGGCCCTTGCGCCGCGAGTTGGCCGGGTTGAGGGTGTGGGTCAGCGGCGCCTGGAAGTCGATCAGCGGACCCGGACCGCCGAAGTCGGTGGCGTCGGCGGTGTAGAGCGGTTCGTCGTACTCGATGGTGTGCAGGCCGTACTCCGCCTTGAAGTAGGTGATGAACCCGATGCGCGGCAGGTCGGAGTCCTCGTCCGGCGCGAGGACGATCGGGTTGACCACCCCGGTCGCGTTGTCGGTGAGCTGATGCAGCGCGCCGTTCTCCAGATCGAGCGTCCAGAGATTGAAGATCTCGCCGTCGCGGGCGGTGTCCGGATCGATGGGCTGCGTCGGATCGACGGCCGTCGACGCGAACACGATGGTGCGTTCGTCGATGAACTGCCCGCCGGCTTCGTCGTGCGTCCCGAACGTCAGTTGCCGGCGCTGCCCGGTCTCCCGGTCGAGCCGGAACAGCTTGTTGTTGCCGCTGACCCGCGACAGGTGGATGACCGTGCTCCCGTCCGACGAGTAGAAGGGGGCGTAGTCGGCCAGCGCGCTGTTGGTGAGGTTGGTGACCTCCTTCGTCTCCAGATCGATCTCGTAGATGTCGCCGACGGCGCGATTGAGCGCGGAGAAGACCACGGTGCGTCCGTCGGGCGAGAAGTCCGGTGATTCCGGCTCGTCGACCATGTCGAGGTCGATCAGTTGCTCGACGTCGCGCGTGACCACGTTCTGAATGACGAGCGCCTTGCCCTTCCGGTGGCGCGCGATGTAGGCCAGTCGATCGCCGTCCGGCGACCACGACATCCACGGCACGGTGTTCCAGCGCAGCCCGGGCTGGCTGATGTAGTCGAATCCGAATTCCTGATCGAAACCCTCGGTCAGGTTGAGGATGACGTCGCCGGTCCGGGACGACAGCAGCACGATGTCGGCCTCGCGGTCCTTGCGGTTCACCGCCATCGCCGCGATCACCTCGCCCGAGGGCGACGCTTCGAGCGAGAAGACCACCGGATAGCTGCTCCGGAGCGGATCCGGGGCGAGGTTGCGCCCGTAGTCGCTGGGGCGTTCCTTGTCGCGAAACGCCTCGAAGCGGTCGTCGAGATACGACTTGAACGCGTCGTCCCATTCCTCCGCTTCGAGGTCGAAAGCCTCCTCGTAGGGATCTTCGCCGCCGCCGATCGCGTTGCGCCGGAGGGCGAAGAGGAACTGGCGCAGCCCTTCGAGCCCCCAGCGCTCCTCGATGAACTCGAAGGCGGCGTGGCCCAGGTTGTAGACGACCCGGCCGCTGGCGAAGCCGCCGTACCGCTCGAACTCCGTCATCGACGGGACGATGTCGGCGACCGCCAGGTCCCGCACCTGCATCAGGTCTAGGGGGCGCCAGACCCCGGCCATGAAGTCGGCCAGGCCCTCGTCGACCCACAGCGGCACCGTCTGGCGGATCATGGACCGCGGGATGATGTCGAACTCGAAGATGTGGGTCAGCTCGTGCGTGATCAGGCGGTAGAGCCCGTCCGGCGGCTCGTCGATCGGCAGGGCGATGCGGTTGCGGTACGGCTCCGTGAACGCGCCGACCCCTTCGGGACTGCCGCCGGGAAAGATGTTCTGCTGCTCGAACTCGCTGTGCGTCTTGAAGACGATGAGCGGGACGCTGAACGCCAGGTCGTGGCGCAGGTCGGCGCTGAGCTGCTGGTAGGCGCTCTCGGCGTAGGCCGCCACCCGCTCGAGGTGCTCCTCGAGCTCCGGGTAGTAGTAGATGTCGAAGTGATCCGTCGTGTAGATGTGCCAGTCGAACTTGTCCCACTTGACGCGGTTCTTGCCGTAGTACGGCGCGAACTGCTGGGCGGCGGCCGGCGCAGCGAGCGCCGCGGCGAGAAACACGAGCAGGGCAGTCAACTGCCTGCGGGGTCGGGATCCGGGTCGATTTCGTGGCATGGAACACCTCGCGGCGGCCGGCGCATCCGGTGGGCGTGGCTGGCGAACAGCACCTTGATTCATCTTATCCCTTGATCCTGCCGCCGGCAATCGTCCGATCGTCTTGAGCAAGGCGCGTGCCGTTGCTCGTGGGCCGGCGGGCCGGCAGGGACCGTCACCTGAAGGTGACTCCGGCGGACTCCCCGGTGGACAGGTCGGGCGGAGACGCCCGCGCAGCCGCTTGAGATCCACCGGCCGGAGGCGTTAGTCTGGAGTCCGAGCGGCGGGTGGCGCCGTCGCCGGCCGCCCCGCGGAGCCGGACGTTCCGCTGCGGGCGGCGAGCCCGGACGGGCAGGACGCCGATTCAGCAGGAGTGGACATGAGGACCAGGCGGTGGATGGTGGCGGTCGGCGCGGCGCTCGCCCTCGGGTTCCTGACGCTGCCGGCGGCGCGCGGCGTCACGGTGCTGTCGTTTGCGCCTTTCGAGCGCGGAACCGCCCAGGATGGACGCTGCGACAGCGACGCCGGGCCCGCGCCGCTCGACTTCACGTTGCGGGACATCGACGGCGACCCGGTGAACCTGGCGGAGCTCAGGGGCAACGTCATCCTCCTGAACTTCTGGGCGACCTGGTGCGGTCCCTGCAAGATCGAGATTCCGTGGTTCGTCGAGTTCCAGCGCCGGTACAGGGACGACGGGCTCGTCGTGCTCGGGCTGTCGGTCGACGACACGCCCGAGCAGATCCGGCCGTTCGCAGCCCAGTTCCAGGTCAACTATCCGATGCTGGTCGGGCTCGGACGCGAGGATTTCCAGGAGGCGTACGGCCCCGTGTGGGGGCTGCCGGTCACCTTCTTCATCGATCGGGACGGCACGCTCTGCCGCACGCACATGGGCATCGCCACCCGCGACGAGTTCCAGCGGGACATCGACGCGTTGTTGTAGGGCACGCGGACACGGCCTGCCGCGCGGCGGGAGCGGGCCGGCCGGAGGGAACGTCCGCCGGACTGTAGTATCATTCTCCCATGCTCAAAGGATTCGAGCACGCTCGGCTTGCGTGCGGGTGCCGTGTCAGCTTTCGTGACGGCGTCGAGGGCAGTCCGGTGACCGTGGTGATCGACCGCAAGGGGCCGGCGTGCCGAGTGCCCGTGCACGTGGGCGGGGTTCCGGTCTACGACCATCGGGAAGCCCTCCGTCCCCCGACCAGGCTCATCCCGCCCCTCGAGGGCGACTACGAAGAGGAAGGTTAGGCGTCGGTGCGATGCCTCGGCTCTCCTCGGAATTCGAGGTCGGCTGTCCCTGCTGCGGTTCGACCCTGGTCATCGACGCCGACCTGCGCCGCGTGATCTCGCACCGGCAGCCCCCGCGCGAAGACACGCCGGCGATCGAAGACGCGCAGCGGATTCTGGCCGCCGAGGCCGAACGCCGCGAGGCGCTCTTCGAGCAGTCGGTCGCCGACGAGAAGGGGCGCAGCGATGCGCTGTCGAGACGTTTCGATGAGGCGCTGAAGCAGGCGGGCAACGAGCCGGTCACGCGGCCGGCTCGGGAATTCGACCTGGACTAGTCTGCGCCGCGGAACGGGAGCTGAGCGCCGCGCACCATGCCTCGGTACCGGGTCGGGACCTCCGGCTACAACTACCCCGAGTGGAAGGGGTCGTTCTACCCCGAGAAGTGCTCGCAGAAGAAGATGCTCCCGTACTACGCGGAGCGTCTCGACACGGTCGAAATCAACTATACGTTCTACCGCCTGCCGACGGAGCGCCTCCTCGCCGGCTGGTCCGCCGTGACGCCTTCCGGATTCCGCATCACGCTCAAGGCGCCGCGCCGCATCACGCACGAGGCGCGGCTCGCCGACTGCGCGGAGATCACGCGCGCGTTCTGCGACGCGGCGGACACCCTCGGCGACAAGCTCGGTGCGTTGCTGTTTCAGTTGCCCCCGTCGTTCCGGAAGAACGTCGACGTGCTGGCGCGGTTCCTCGACACGCTGCCGCCGGGCGCGCGCGCCGCGTTCGAGTTCCGGCACGCCTCGTGGCACGACCCCGCGGTCACCGAGCTCCTGGCCGCGCGGGAGGCGGCGCTCTGCGTCGCGGACAGCGAGCGGCTGCGCACGCCGGTCCGCGTGACGGCCCGCCACGGGTACTTCAGGCTGCGCGATCAGGGCTACGGGGACGCAGATCTGGCGCGCTGGGCGGAGACCATCGCGAGCAGCACGGACGCCTGTGACGACGTCTACGTGTACTTCAAGCACGAGGAGCGCGGCGCGGGACCGGCGTTCGCGAAGCGCCTGCGCGACTACCTTTCGGCAGGTTGACGCGTTTCTGCGGGCGCCTGCGCGAGATGGCGGCGGGCGAAGTCCACCGCGGCCCGCTCCGCCCAGTACCCGTCGAAGCCGGGAGCGGGAGCCGCGAGGAAGCCGCAGTGTCCGCCGTACCGGGTGATCGCGATGGAGACGCGGGGGTTCGCGGTGACCGCCGCGTGCCGGAACTGCCCGGGCGGTACGAAGGGGTCGTCCTCCGCGCTGATGATCAGCGTCGGCACGGTGATGCGGTCGACGACCCGCAGGCTGCTCGCCCGGTGATAGTAGTCGGCGGCGTCCCGGAATCCGTGGTGCGGCGCCGTGAACGCGTCGTCGAACTCGCGGACGGTGCGGATCCGGTCGAGAGGGTCGAGGTCGAAGACACCGGGCACGGCGCGCGCCTTCCGGCGCATGCGGCGCTTCAGGTTGCGCACGAAGTTCCACTGATAGATCGCGTTCCGACGCCGCTCCAGGGCGTCCACGCACCGCGCGAGGTCCATGGTCGGCGAGATCGCGCAGACGGCCCGCAAGGCGCCCGGCGGCGTCGTGCCGGCCAGCCTGAGTCCGAGGTTCCCGCCCAGGGAGTAGCCCACCACGGCGACCGCGCGCAGTCGATCCACCTCCGTCAGCTCGCGAATGACGGCGGCGGGGTCCGACGATAGTCCCGAATGGTAGAGGCCGCGCGAGAGATGCTCCGTGTCCCCGCAGTTGCGCTGGTTGAGCAGCACGACGTTCAGGCCGGCCGCGAACGCCTTGTCCGCGAGCCCGCGCATGTAGTGCGCCCCGCTCGAGCCTTCGAGCCCGTGCAGCGCCAGCAGCGCCGGCCGGGCCGCGGGCGACGGCTGCCAGTGGCAGTGCGCCAGCACCCGCGCGTCCGGCGCGACGTCGAAGTACCGGCGCACCGGCGCCGGGAGCCGCGGGAAGCGTCGCGGACGGCCCCAGGTGTACAGGGTCATCCGATGCCCGCCCGCGAGACCGCGGGCCGGGACGAACTCACGAGTGCGGTACGTGTTCATGACGGCCATGACCGGCCGAACCCGTGGCGTTTCCCGACCGCGCGCGGAGGCCGCTCAATCGGCGCCGGGCGAGAAGCGCTGCCACACCGATGCTGCGACGTGGCGCCCGCGGCCCGCGCGGAGGCCGTTCGATTCCCGTCGGTCGGCGAATCACGCCGCACCATCCGGGCTTCGTCCCGCAGATCGTACACCTCGAACCGACCCTTCCGGTGCACCAGCGGCAGATCGATGGCGTGCTCGGTGATGAGATAGTCGAGGGCGCGGCGTTTGGCGAGCCATCGTGCATGGGACGGCTCGAGAGTCCCTGCCTCCTGAAGCACTGATGGTGACGCGTGGCTGACGAGCCTAGCTGCCTGGCTGTGCAAATCCGGAAAACCGGCGCCGTTTCCGCGACTTCGTCGAGATCCCGTTCGACTTGTCGGAGATCCTCTTCATCACGACCGCGAACGAGTGGACCGGATCCGGACGTTGGGGCGGGCGGGCTGTATGGCATAATGCGCCGCGTGCGGCTGCGGGAAGTCAACGTCGGGTGCTTCGGCGGCGGGACCGGGCTGCCGAGCCTGCTCGGCGGCCTCAAGCAGAACCCGTGGCTGCGGGTGAACGCCGTCGTCACGATGTTCGACAGCGGCGGCAGTTCCGGTCAGCTCCGGGACGAACTCGGCGTGCTGCCCCCGGGCGACGTGCTCAAGTGCGCGCTCGCCCTCGCCAGGAACGAGAGCGAAGCACGCCGCCTGCTCCTTTCGCGCCTGCCCGCGCTCGAGAACGGACGCCTGCGCGGGCATACCGGCGGCAACCTGCTCCTATCAATGATGGAGCGGTACAGCGGCGATTTTCTCGCCGCGGTCGACGGCCTGCGGACGCTGCTCGACTGCAACGGCCGCGTGCTGCCGGTCAGCGTGGAGCAGTCGACGCTGTACGCGGAGTACGAGGACGGCGCACGCGCGGTCAGCGAGGTCGGCGTGGATCGGGAGCAGACCGACGGGCGGCGGATCCGGCGAATCTGGCTCGAGCCGGAACCGAACGTCCACGAAGCCGCCTCGGAGGCCATCCGCGGCTTCGACGCGGTCGTGATCGGACCGGGCAGCTTCTATACCAGCCTGATGCCGATCCTGCTCGTCCGGGGCGTGCCGGAGGCGGTGCGGGCGACCAGCGGGCCCGTCGTGCTCGTGACGAACATCCTGACCGAGGGGCGGGGCATGCGGGGGTTCTCCGTGGGCGAGGCGGTGCGCCGCGTCGGCGACGCCGTCGGCCGGCCCGTGGACGTCGCCATCGCCAACAACGCCACGCCCCCGCCGGACGTGCTCGCGCGCTACGCGGCGGAGCAGAAGGAGCTGCTGCCGATCGGGGACGTTCCTGCGGAGTGCGAGCTCGTCACAGGCCACTTCGCGCAACGCCAGATCGCCCGGCACTCGCGGCGGCGGCTGGCCTACGCGGTCTGGAGCGTGCTGGCGCAACGCCTCCTGCAGTAGTCCTCAGCCGGGACGCTTTCTGCGCGCGTTCCCTGCCGGTCGTTCGCCCTCGGGTTCCCGGCGCGCGAGGATCTTCCGCGCCGCCCGCTCGATCACCTCGCGCGTCAGCGCGGCGGCGCCGCCGTTGCCGCGGGCCGTGGCGGGACGGCCGGTGATCCAGAGATCCGGCATGTCGGCCGCGAGGATGTCGTCGAAGTCCCCTTCGCTCTCGACGCTGAGCGGCGCGAACGCCGTGATGTCGATCGGGCCCGACCAGAAGTCGGCGTGCTTGATGAGCAGCCAGTTGCGGCCGCGCTGGCGCGGCGCCGTCCCCGCCCGGTCACTCGTGCGCACCAGGGCCCAAGAGCCCTTGAGCTTGTAGCCGTCGAGCGCGAACTTCAGGTCGCCCTTCTCCAGGGCCGCATCGACGTCGGCGACCTCCGGCGTCCACGTGCCGCGATCCCAGAGCATCACGATGCCCGCGCCGTAGCCCTCCGGGATGACTCCCTCGAAGCTGCCGTACTCGTACGGGTGGTCCTCGGTCCGCACCGCCATCCGCTTGTCCACCGGCTGGAGGGAGGGGCCCTTCGGGACGGCCCACGACAACAGGACGCCGTCGTGTTCCAGCCGCAGGTCGTAGTGGAGATGGCTGGCGAGGTGCTTCTGGACGCAGAAATAACCCCCGCCGCCGCCGCGCCCCGTCCCGCGCCGCCGCGCGCGGCGCCCTTCGCCGCCTTTCGGCTCGGGCGTCCGGTCGAAGTCCCGCTTGCGCCGGTACTCGTCGAGCGGCATGGAGCACTCATTATGATCCACAATGGCCGGCATGCTGACGGCGGTCATCGTCTACATGTCGGTTCTCGTGCTCGTCGGCGCCTGGCGCAGCCGCCGGGTGCGGACCGGCGACGACTTCCTGGTCGCCGGGCGGCGCCTGCCGGCCCGCGTGCTCGTCTTCACGCTGCTCGCCACCTGGATCGGCTCGGGCAGCCTGTTCGGCGGAGCCGGGCTCGGCTACCGCTCCGGATTCTCGGCGCTGTGGCAGTCGGCCGGGGCGTGGGCCGGCATCGCCCTCGTCTGGTTCATCGCGCCGCGCGTGCGCCGCATCGCGCAGTACACGGTGCCCGACATCCTGGAACTGCGCTACGGGCCGGCGGCGCGGGTGCTCGGGACGCTGACCACGGTGCTGGCCTACGCGACCATCGCGGCGTACCAGTTCCGCGGCGGCGGCCGCCTGCTCGCGCTGGTGGCCGGCGTCGATCCGGGGACCGGCGCGCTGATCACGGCGGTCTTCTGCATTCTCTTCACGTCGCTCGCCGGCATGCTGTCGATCGCCTACCTGGATGTCGGCAACGGCCTGGTGATGACCATCGCGGTGATGTTCGGGGTGGCGTTCCTGATCGGCGACGCCGGGGGGCTGTCGGCGTCGCTCGCGGCGCTGGAGCCGCACCAGGTGTCGCTGTTCGGAGACATGGGCGCGCAGGCCGCGTTCGCCCTGTTCCTGCCGACCATGTTCCTGCTGCTCGGCGAAGCGAACATGTACCAGAAGTTCTTTTCGGCGCGCGACGAGCGGGCGGCGCGCCTGGCCGTGATCGGCTGGATCGCCGGCACCATCCTCGTCGAGACCCTGATCGATTCGACCGGTATCTTCGGCAGCCTGACCGTCGGCGGGCTGGGCGTGGCCGAGTCGGAGGAGATCGTCATCCGCGTCGCCACCGACGTGCTGCCGCCGGTGCTCGGGGTGCTGCTGGTCTGCGGGGCCGCCGCGATCGTGGTCTCCACCGCCAACAGCTTCCTGCTCACCCCGTCGACGAACCTGATCCGCGACGTCTGGCAGCGGTTCGTCGATCCCGCCGTCACCGACCGGCAGGTGGTGCTCTACACGCGGGTGATCGTCGTCGCGGTCGGCGTCCTCGGCTACGTCGCCGGCAACTTCTTTCCGACCATCCTCGCGATGGCGCTCTGGGCCTACACGATGTACGGCGCCGGCATCACTCCCGCGCTGCTCGGCGCGCTGCTCTGGAGGCGGGCGACGCGGGCCGGCGGCGTCGCGTCCATCCTGGCCGGGATGCTCACCACGCTCGTCTGGGAGATCGTCGGCCTGGCCCGGGCGGTGGACGGCGACCCGGTGTATCTCTTCGGCTGGCAGACGGCGTACCCGGCGCTGACGCTGTCGATTCTGACCCTCGTCGCCGTCAGTCTCGCGACGCCGCCGCCGACCGCTGCGGAGGTCGAGCTGCGGCCCGCCGCGCCATGAGAGTCGCGCTCGTCGCCACCTACGAGCTCGGCCGCCAGCCGTTCGGTCTGGCGTCGCCGGCGGCGTGGCTGCGGCGCGCCGGGATCGACGTCGCCTGCCTCGACCTGTCGCGGCAGCCGTTCGACGCCGGTGTGGCCGACGCGGACCTCGTCGCGTTTCACCTCCCGATGCACACTGCGACGCGCCTCGCCGTCCCGGTCATGAAGAGAGTCCGGCGTCTCAACCCTGCCGCCCGGCTCTGCGCCTACGGTCTCTATGCGCCGTTGAACCGCGAGTTCCTGCGCTCGATCGGCGTCGACCATCTGCTGGGCGGCGAGTTCGAGGCCGATCTGGTCCGCCTCGCCGAGGGAATTGCCGGGGGTGACGACGCCGGGGTCCCGCCTTCGTCGCGTCCGCCCCGGCTGGACCTGATTCGACCCTGGCGCGCCGGGCTGCCGCCGCTCCGCCGCTACGCGGCGCTGCGGCACGGGGCCGCGCGCAGGATCGCCGGCTACACGGAGGCCAGCCGCGGCTGCAAGCACGCCTGCCGGCACTGCCCGATCGTGCCGGTCTACGGCGGCCGGTTCCGCGTGGTGCGGCCGGAGGTGGTGGTCGCCGACGTGGCGGCGCAGGTCGAGCAGGGGGCGGAGCACGTCACGTTCGGCGATCCCGATTTCTTCAACGGCTTCCGGCACGCCATGCGGGTGGTCGAAGGGGTCGTCCGGCGGTTTCCCGGCCTGACCTACGACGTCACGATCAAGGTGGAGCACCTGCTCGCCCACGCGGATCTGCTGCCGCGGCTGCGCGAGACCGGCTGCCTGTTCGTCACGAGCGCCGTCGAGTCTTTCGACGACGCGATCCTGCGCCGTCTGGAGAAGGGCCACACGCGCGACGACGCCGTTCGCGCCGTGGCGCTCTGCCGGGCGGCCGGCCTGCTCCTGGCGCCGACCTTCGTCGCCTTCACGCCGTGGACCACGGTCGACGGCTATCGCGAGATGCTGGCCGCGATCGAGCGGCTCGATCTCGTCGAGCAGGTCGCGCCCGTCCAGCTCGCGTTGCGGCTGCTGGTGACGGCCGGCTCGCGGCTGCGCGAGCTGGAGGATCTGCGCGCGCGCCTCGGCCCGTTCGACGCCGAGCAACTGGTCTACCCGTGGCGGCACCCGGATCCCTGCGTGGACCGGCTGGCCGACGATGTCAGCGCAATGGTCGGCCGGCGGCTGAACGCCCCGCGGCATGAGACGTTCGACGCCATCCGGCTGCGTGCGCACGACGGACGGGTCCCGGCGGCCGTCACGACGGCGCCGGTCAGGCGGCGGATCGAAGTGCCGTACCTGAACGAGCCGTGGTACTGCTGAGCCGAGCCGACGACCGGGCAGGTGGCTCTGGTCTGACGTTCCGGTGGTTGCCGGCTCGAATCCGGTCCGAGACGCAGCTCTCCTCTCATGTCCGCCTCGCGCACCGGCGCCCCGCGCGTGCTGCTCGTCGCCGCCGCGACCGGGTATCAGGTCCGGTCGTTCGATGGCGCGGCCGCCCGCCTGGGCGTCGAGCTGGCCCTGGCCACCGACCGCTGCCATCGGCTCGACGATCCCTGGCGGGACGGGGCGGTGCCGATCCGGTTCCACGACGAGGACGGGGCCGTGCAGGCGATCCTCGAAGCGGCCGCCGCCGCACCGTTCGATGCGGTGCTGGCGGTCGGCGATCGCCCCGCCCTGATCGGCGCCCTCGCGGCGCGCGCGCTCGGGCTCCGCGGACATCCACCGGGCGCGGTCCGCGTCGCCGGGCACAAGCTCGAGACCCGCACGCGCCTGCGGGCGGCGGGGCTGCGCACGCCGTGGTTCCGGTCGATCCCGGTGGACGCCGGCAACGACGCGCTGCTGCAGCGGGTCGCCTGTCCGTGTGTCGTCAAGCCGCCGGGGCTGTCCGCGAGCCGGGGTGTCATCCGAGCGGACACGCCGGCCGAACTCGTCGCCGCGGCCGGGCGTTTGCGCCGTCTGCTTGCGACCCCCGAGGTCCGCGCGCTCCGCGATCCGGCCAACGACGCGATGATCGTCGAGGAGTACGTTCCGGGGCGTGAAGTGGCGCTCGAAGGCGTGGTGACGGGCGGCGATCTCCAGGTGTTCGCCATCTTCGACAAGCCGGACCTGCTCGAGGGACCGTTCTTCGAAGAGACGATCTACGTCACCCCGGACGGCCTGCCGGCGGAGGAACGCCGCGAGGTGGTGCGGCAGGTGGAGGCCGCGGTCCGGGCGCTCGGTCTGACGCACGGTCCCGTGCACGCGGAGTGCCGCCTCGGTCCGCGCGGCGTGGTCGTGCTGGAGGTCGCCGCGCGGCCCATCGGCGGGCTCTGCTCGCGGGTCCTGCGCTTCGACGGGCCCGAGGGCGGCGGCTGTTCCCTGGAGGAGGTGCTGCTCGGCCACGCGCTCGGCCGGCCGCCCGCCCGCTATCGGGTGAGCCGCGGCGCGGCGGCGGTCATGATGATCCCGGTGCCGGGCGCCGGGATCCACCTGCGCCTGGAGGGACTCGACGCCGCCCGCTCGGTGCCGCTGATCGAAGAGGTGGTCATTACGGCCAGGCCCGGCCAGCGTCTCGTCCCGTGGCCGGAGGGGGCCGCCTGCCCGGGGTTCGTCTTCGCGCGCGGGGAAACGCCCGCAGACGTGGTCGCCGCCGTGCGCACCGCGCACGGGCTGCTCGCGTTTCAGGTGGCGCCGGAGATTCCGGTCGAAGCCGGCACGGCATAGGGCAGCCGGCGCCGCGGCGGGATGCCGCTACTGCTTCGCCTGGGGCGGGACGTACTCGGGCGGCAGGGCCGATGCCTCGCCGAAGAAGAACTCCTCCATCTGCCGCGCCACGAGTTCTTGGGCCTCCTTCTGCCACGGCATCAGGCGGTACTCGTTGAGGATCATCTTCATCCGCTCTTCCCAGAGCTTCCACGCCTCCTGCGACACGCTGTCGTAGATGCGCCGGCCGAGCTCTCCGGGCCACGGCGGCTCGTCGAGCCCGGGCATCTCCTTCTGGAACTTGACGCACTTGACGGAGCGTCCCCCGGGCGGCGTGTCGGCCATCGTCGGTCTTCCTCCGTTCGCAACGAGCCGGGTTCGTTGTCGTCCCCGTCCGCCGGCTCTAGTGCACCCGCTTCGGCGCCGCGGGGCCGGTCCAGATCGCGATGTTCCGCCCTCCGATCTCGGCCGTCAACACGCGGGTCACCTCCACTCGCGCGTCGTTGAAGCACGCGCCCTCGCCCACGTCCGTGAGATCGTCCGACACCAGGGCGTTGGCGGTAGCTCCGTTCATGGTGTTGCGCCGCCAGAGGCCCTTCGGGAGGCTGACCACGCCGGGCTTCACGTCCGGCTCGACGGTGACGGCGCAGTGGATCTCGCCCTCGTCGTTGAAGACGCGCGCCACGTCGTCGGTCGACAAGTCCCGCGCCGCCGCGTCGTGCGGATGGATCTGCAGCCGGGCCTGCCGCGTGCGCAGCTCGCCCAGCGTCGAGGAGACGGTCTTGTCGCTGGCGGGGGAGACCAGCGCCAGCGGATAGCGGTCGGGGGCCGGCTCCGGCCGGAAGCGATGGAGGCCGAGCGGGGCGGCGCGCTCGAGCGCGGCCGGCAGCAGGTCGATCCGGCCGTCCGGCGTCCGCGGAAAGACGTCGACGAACTGCACGGGGGCGGCGGGCGCCTTGCCGCGGGTGATGCCGCGGCTCAGGAGCTCCTCGCCGGCGTGGTCCGGCAGGGCGCCGGCCACGTGCATCAGCGCGCCGGTGTCGCTCCGCTGAAGCTCGTCGATCTCGATACCGAGCCGCGCCGCCAGTTCGGCGAAGACCTCCACGTTGGGCCTCGATTCGCCGGCCGCCTCGATCACCGGCTGCACGAGCTGCACCGCGCCGTGTCCGTAGCTGAGGGCCAGGTCGTACTGCTCCAGGAACGTGGTGGCCGGCAGGATGACGTCGGCCCAGCGGGCGGTGTCGGTCATCACCTGATCGAAGACCACCGTGAACAGGTCGTCGCGCTTCAGGCCGGCCAGCACCTTGTTCTGCGCCGGCATGGTGGCCAGCGGGTTGCAGTTGTAGACGAACAGCATCCTGATCCGCGGGTCGTCGTACTCGGTCAGCGCGCGCCCGAGCTGGTTCATGTTGACGAGGCGCGTCGGCGGCTCGCCGGTCTCGATCCAGTCTTCCTCGGACAGCGGCATGGTGCGGGAGCTGCTCATCGAGTACCCGCCGCCGCGCACGCCGAACTTTCCGCCGACGGCCGGCAGCGCGAGCACCGCCAGGGCCGCGTTGCCGCCGTTCCGGTTGCGCTCCAGGCCCCAGCCGCAGCGGATGACGGCGGGGGAGGTCTCCGCGTACAGCGCCGCCACCTTCTCCAGCAGGTCGGGATCCACCTCGGCGACGGCGGCGGCGCGCTCGAACGTCCACTCGGAGGCGCGGCGCCGGAGCTCGTCCGCGTTGCGCGTCCACTCCGCGAGGAAGGCCTCGTCCGCGAAACCGTGCTCGAAGAGGAACCGGTGGATGGCCAGGGCGACGACCACGTCGGTCCCGGGACGCACCGCCAGATGGACGTCCGCCCGCCTGGCGAGCGGGGTCCGGCGCGGATCGATTACGACCACCGTCGCTCCGTCCCGCGCCGCCTGCCGTACGTGGGGCACCAGGTGGAACCCGGAGGTGGAAGGATTCGCCCCCCAGATCACGACGAGCCGCGCACGGCGGTAGTCCTCGTAGGCCACGCCGGGCATGCGGCCGTAGAGCGCGGCGGTCACGGCGGTCGTCGGCGCGGCGCAGACGTTGCGTGCGAGCCGCGAGGCGCCGAAGGCGCGGAAGAGGCGGGCGTCGTTGGTGTCCTGCGACAGCAGCCCGTTCGATCCGCCGTAGGACAGCGGGAGAACGGCCTCGGCCCCGAACTCCTTCCGGACCGCCCGCATGCGGCCGGCGATGGTCTCGAGCGCCTGGTCCCAGGTGATTCGGTTGAAGCTCGCCTCGCCCTTCGCGCCGCGTCGCGAACCCGGATAGTGCAGACGTTCCTCGCCGTAGACGCGCCGGTCGAAGCGGCGGACCTTGTTGCAGATGAAGCCGTCGGTGCCGGCGTGCCGCGGCGAGTGATCGATCTTCGTGATCCGGCCGCGTTCCAGGGAGACAGCCAAGCTGCAGGTGTCGGGGCAGTCCAGGGGGCAGGCGGTCTCGACCGTCGATCGGCCCCAGGTCAGCTCTTCTTCGCCGGGCATTCGAAAGTGTACCATGGGCCTCGCCGCCGCCGGGAATCTGCGCCGTAGAACGGCAGACTCCCGGAGAGGGTCGGTTGGGCGGCAAGCGGAGCCGCAGGCGACGATTGACGGGCTGGCGCGCGTCATGTACCTCTTCCTCGACGAGATTACCCGGCGGAACGAGGGCTCTCGGCCGGTCCTCGACCGGTTGTCGCTCTACGCCCGGTCGGGCGAGATCGTGTCCGTGGTCGGGCCGGCGGGGGCCGGCAAGTCGACCCTGCTGCAGTTCGTGGGCGAGCGGTCGGACGGCAGCGACGGCGTGTTCATGGGGTCGGACGATGCGCGCGAACCGGGGCAGACGAAGCCGGGGCTCGTCCGCGGGTGGCGGTTCGCCAGCCCCGACGACGGCTTTCCACCGGCATGGCGCAGCGAGGAATGGCGCGGCGTTTCGATTCGGCGCTACGCGTTCCCGAACATGGCGCTCGACGGATCCGACCGGGAGCCGCCGGGAGAGTGGTCCGAGGACGCCGGCAACGTGCGTTTCTCCATCACGTCGCAGGACGGGACACGGCGGGACGTCGGCTCGAAGGGGGCTGCCCCGAACCGGGCGGATCTGCCGGATCTGCTGCTCGTCGACGATCTGAGCCGCGACCCGGCGTACTCCGCCGCCGCGCGCCGCGCGTTCGTGCGCGACCTGCGGGGTCTGCGTCCGCAACCGGAACACCGGACGGTGATCTACGCCACCCGTGACGGTGACGACGCGCTGGCCGTGTCGGACCGGATCGCGGTGCTCGACCGCGGCCGGATCGTCCAGTCCGGCACGCCGGCCGACGTGCGCGACCGGCCCGTGAACGAATTCGTGGCGCGGCTCTTCGGCCAGCCGCCGATCAACCTGGTGCCGGCCATTCTCGAGAAGGACGGACAGGCGATCCTCGTCGGCAACCGGACCGTGTCGCTGGCCGGCCGCATCGACGAGGAGTTCTGCCGGGACGTCACCGTCGGTATTCGCCCGCAGCATGTGCGGCTCCACCGGGAGGGCGCCGGCTGGCCCGGGTGCGTCGTATCCAGCGAGTCGTACGGCGGGCGGTCGCTCGTGACCGTCGCCACGGAGGGCGTGCGCGTGGGGGCGCTGGTGGACGAGCCCCTCGATGCGGACGAACGGGTGGTCGTCCGCATCCTCCCGAAGCACTTCGTCGTCTTCGACGATCGCGGCGTCCGGCTGGACCGGTCGTAGTGGCGCTGCTCGGCAGGACAGCGTCGAAATGCCGGGTGGCGGATTGTCCTCGTCAATGGTCGCGGCATTCGCCTGGAACGACCACAGGTGACGGACGTGGAGGCGCCGAGCGGCCGTAGCGCGCCGGCGGCCCCGGCGGCGCTTGTGCATCTTGCCGGAGGCCGGGTGTGGAGTGCGGCCGGGATCATCGCTCTCGCGGTCGTCGCGGCCCTCGCGCCGACGTCGGCCTCGTGGGTCGAGCGAGTCTACTCCCGCCAGTGGTACCCGGCCGCCCAGCGGATGGTGACTCCGGTCTCCGGCCTGGTCGGGTTCTCACTGCTCGACGTCCTGGCGATTGCCGGAGTGCTCGTCCTCGGTGTCTGGTGGTGGCGGGACCTTCGCCGGTCCGGATCCGGATTGCGCCGTCGCGCCGCCGCCGTCGCGCGCCTGACGCTGCACACCGTCGCGGTGGGAGCCGCAGTCTATCTTGTCTTCCTGGCGATGTGGGGGCTCAACTATCGGCGGGAGCCGCTGGCCGCGAAGCTCGACTACGACGCGGCCCGCATCTCGTCCGACGCGCTCGCGTCGCTGGCGGTCGAGTCGGTGGACCGTCTCAACGCGCTCCACGCGCCGGCCGCGGCCGGGCCGTGGCCCGCCTTCGCGGAGCTGCCCGAGCGGCTGGGGCCGGCGTTCGAGCGGGTGCAGCGCCGTCTCGGGGCCGGCCGGACGGCGGTGGCGGGACGTCCGAAGGCGACCCTGCTGGGCGCGTTCTTCCGTCGGGCCGGCATCGACGGCATGCTGAGCCCGTTCTCCCTGGAGGTGCTGGTCAACCGCGCCGTGCTGCCGTTCGAGCGTCCGTTCATCGTCGCCCACGAGTGGGCCCACCTGGCCGGTTATGCGAACGAGGCGGAGGCCAACTTCGTCGGCGTCCTGATTTGTTTCGCGGGTGACGCGCAGAGTCGGTACAACGCCTGGTTGTTTCTCTCGCAGCAGCTCGTGCGCCACCTGCCGGCGGATGCGCGCGGCCGGGTTTGGGCCGGCCTCGACGACGGGCCGCGCACCGATCTGCGGGCGATTGCGGCGCGTCTGCGCGGGGCGGTGCCGGTGGTGCGCCGCAGCACGACCCGCGTCTACGACCGGTACCTGCGCGCCAACCGGGTCGACGCCGGGATCGCCAGCTACGGCCTGGTGGTCGACCTGCTGCTCGGCACCGAGGGGACGCCCGCGTGGCGGGAGCTGGCCGGCCCGATCGACGCCCGGAGCGCCGTGCAGCCGCCCGCGCCGCGCCGGTGATATGATCGCCCCGCGATTCGGGGAGGACGATGTTCAAGCTGGTGACGACGGTCAGGGGCGGTGCGGTCAACCTGCCCGCGGCTTCCGCGAAGTACGCGTCGGCGGATGACGCCAGGGCCGCGGCGAAGCAGCTCATGCACGAGCATCAGCGGGTCGTCCGCGTCATGATCGTCGAGGAGCCGTCCTCCCGCTTCGTCGAGTGGTTCGACCGCTCGTAAGTGCGTCGCGGGGACGTCGTCTTCGCCCGGAGCGCACGTGCCCCGGGGCGGCGCGCGGTCGGACTTCAGGGCCGTTTCGGCCGGATGGTGAATCCCGCGCCGATCCGGAGCATCGGGATGGCGAAACCGCGGCTGCCGCCTCCCTTGACCTCGGTGAAGAACCCGCCCTCGTGGACCACGCCGATGGCGTAGGTCCAGGCGCCGGTCACGTCCGTCCGCTCCGCTTCCCGGAACCGGCTCGTGAACCGGGCGACGTAGACGCTCGGCCCGAAGCCCTGGGACAGCCGCCAGCCGGAGTTCCCGAGATCGAAGCGGTACCGGAGCTCGGCCCCGATCGCCGCCACCCGCAGGTCGTCGCCGAACCCGCCGTCGATGGCCGGCCGCAGGACGAGCTGATCGGATCCGAGGGGCAACTCGAGGTGGGTCCCGACGTAGACCTGCTCCGGGTTCACCGTCATCCCGCCCTGGAAACCGATGCCCTGGGCGTGCGCCGCGAACGGGGTGACGAGGATCGTGCAGGTGGCGGCGAGAAGGGGCATCCATATGCCCGCGCAGGCTGCTCGCATCTGCACAGACTACAATCCGGGTCAAGGACGCTCGGCGCGCCGGGCACCGCGATGAAACGACACCCCGGCCTCGTCCCGCTCTCGCGCGACCACCACCACGGCCTGGTGATGGCCCGGCGGCTGATCCTGGGGCGGTCGACCAATCCGCGGGCCGACTGGCCGGCGGACCGGGCGCAGCAGGCGGCGCGCCTCGTCGAGTTCTTCGAGACCGACCTGCGGCCGCACTTCGCGGTCGAGGAGGCGCACGTCTTTCCGGCCGCGGCTCGGGACCTGCACGACGGCGCCGCCCGCACGCGCGCGCTGATCGCCGAGCACGAGACCATGCGGGCGATGATCCGCGGTCTTGCCGCCGATTCGACCTCCCGCCTCGATGAGCGGCTCGCCGCCTTCGGCGAGCTGCTCGAGGCGCACATTCACACCGAGGAGCGGCTCCTCTTCGAGGAGATGCAGGCCCGGTGCGATCCGGAGGTGCTGGAGATCCTCGGCGCCCGGATCGCGGAGCACGGCGGAGACGCCGGCGGGGCGCGCTGCCGCCTGTAAGGAGCCGAGGGGCGAAGGGACTCAGTCGACGATGCGAGTTGCTCCGATCGTGGCTGAAGTTCGTGCGATACGAGACGAGCTTGCCGCCGAGTGCGGCTACGACGTCCAGGAGATCTTTCGGCGCACACGGGAACGACAGACGAAGTCGGGTTTTCACGTGCGTGCGATATCCGCCCCGTCGGGTGACTCCCACGGGTGGCCAGGAAGCGGAACCGACGCGGGCGGATGGACGCCACGGTGACACATCCCGACCTTGGAATCACGGTTCAGGCTTTCGGCGGCGCGCGTGACAGGGCTGCTGACGGAGGTCGCGCCGCCGGGTGGAACCACATGCCGACCAAGGGCTTTCTCGGCACGCGCGCGGACGTCTTCATCGACCTCGCGTTCGTGTTCTTCGTCGCCGCCCCGTTCCTGATGACCTACGCGCTGCGGCTGGCGGCGCGCCGGCGGCGCCGCGAGCACCGCAACCTGCAGGCGGGTCTGCTGCTGGCCGCGGTCGTCGCCGTCCTGCTGCTGGAAGGGAGCATCCGCTTCGGCGCCGGCGCGGCGGCCTTCGCCCGGAGCGCCTGGTACGGCACGCCGGAGATGTACGGGGTCTTCGCGGCGCATCTCGCCGTCGCGGCGCCGACGTTCACCAGTTGGTGCGTCCTCGCGGTTCTTTCCTGGCGCCGCTTCTCCCGCGTGCTGCCGGGATCGTTCAGCGCGGAGCATCGGCGCTGGGGGCGGTTCACGTACGCGGGACTCTGGCTCACGTGCATCACCGGCGTCGGCCTGTACGTCATGGGCTACGCGTTCTGACGGCCGGAAGACCTCAAGGCCGGCGCAGCGCACCGCATTCCCGGCGATCGCGGGCCCGATGAGCGTTTCGAGCTGCGATCGCTGTCGACTGAAGGGAGTTCGACGGGATCGTCGGAACCGTAACGTGCGAGACGTGGTGGCGCGCCCGGCTGGATTCGAACCAGCGACCCTCGGTTTAGAAGACCGATGCTCTATCCGGCTGAGCTACGGGCGCATCCAGCCGATCGGAGGGCGATCGGCAGACCGACGATTGGCGAACGGGCTCGGGCGCCGACTCGGGATGCACCCGAGCACGATCGGACGCGCCGGTCCTTCAGCTCAGAGCAGCGGCCTCCGTTCGCAGCCGTCGCAGGGGTACGTCCTGTCGCGCTCGCCGCCCGAGCGAACGATGAACGACATATCGTTGCCTGGTGCGCTGCAGATGATCTCGAACTCGTACACCTCACCCGCCACGAGTCCGTCCGGAAACGTGTGCTCGCAGGTGCGCCGGGAGCGGCTCTCGCCGCGCCAGATCAACGCCTCGATGCGCGGGTACGGGTCGCTCTCGGCCGGGGTGCCCGGATCCGCGAGCTGCACCGAGCCGGTGATGCTGCGGCCCATGGGGGTGCCGGTCTCCGGGTTCGTCGCGATGCTCACCTGAACGTCACTCACGGTCGCGGTCGGGTTGGGGAGCGGCGGGGAACAGCCGGCCATCCCCGCCACGGCCGCCGCCGCGAGCAGGCGCAGGCCGAGTCCCGCTCCGTACTGTTCTGCTCGCTCTGCCATCCTATACATCCTCCTTCTCCGCCTTCGGAATGGCGCGCCGTGGCGCTCCGTCTCCGTGGATGATAGCGCACCGCGCGCCGCTCCCGATCCACCTTCGCGGCGACCGCGCCGCAGCGTGCGAATCTTCTGCGGCGGATGGCCGCGGGAGGCCGGTTCGCAGTTGTCCACCTTCGCGGCAGCCCGCGTCGCGGCGTGCGAGACCGTGCGGTTCGACCGGCCCGCGCCCCGAACGACGGTTGTTCATTGATAATCGTTATGAAATCGTAAACATCATAAACTTGACCGTTTCGACCCGATACGCGGTAGAATGACAAAGCCGCTGGAGGCGGCCGTTCGACCCATGAACATCATTCGGGAGTTGCTCGGCATCGCCACGGTCATCGTTATCGTGGCCGGCGTGCTCGCGCCGGCCGCGAACGGATGATGTTCCCGACACCATCGACTGACAACCACTGGGGGGCCATCATCCGACGCCGGGTGATGGCCTTTTTGCTATGACCACGCGCAGGAGCGCCGCGATCACCGAGGGACCGAGCCGGGCGCCGGCCCGCGCCATGCTGAAGGCTGTCGGCTTCACCGACGACGACCTCCGGCGGCCGATCATCGGCGTGGCGAACACCTGGATCGAGATCGGCCCGTGCAACTACCACCTGCGCGACCTTGCCGCGGAGGTGAAGGCGGGCATCCGGGCCGCCGGCGGCACGCCGATGGAGTTCAACACGGTGTCGATCTCCGACGGCATCACGATGGGCAGCGAGGGGATGAAGGCCTCGCTCGTGAGCCGCGAGGTGGTGGCCGATTCCATCGAGCTGGTGGCGCGCGGCAACCTGTTCGACGGCATCGTGATCCTGGTCGGCTGCGACAAGACGATCCCGGGCGGGGTGATGGCGCTGGTGCGGCTCGACATCCCGGGTCTGGTGCTCTACGGCGGTTCGATCGCGCCCGGACGGTGGGAGGGGCGCGACGTCACGATCCAGGACGTGTTCGAGGCGGTAGGGACCCACGCGGCGGGCAGGATGACCGACGAGCGGTTGTGTGCACTCGAGGATGTCGCCTGTCCGGGGCCGGGGGCCTGCGGCGGACAGTTCACCGCCAACACGATGTCGACGGTCTGCGAGCTGCTCGGCGTGTCGCCGACGAGCGCCAACGGCGTGCCGGCGGTGGAAGCGGAGAAGGGCGCGGTTTCCCGCCGCGCCGGCGCGCTGGTGATGGACTTGGTGCGGAAGGATCTGCGGCCGCGGCGGATCGTCACGCGGGACGCGCTCGACAACGCCATCGCGGCGGTCGCCTCCACCGGCGGCTCGACCAACGCGGTCCTGCACCTGCTGGCCATCGCTCACGAGGCGGGCGTCGACCTGCGGATCGATGACTTCGATCGCGTCAGCGAACGGACCCCGCTGCTGGCCGACCTCAAGCCGGGCGGGCGGTTCGTCGCCACCGACCTGTACCGCGCCGGCGGGATCGGCCTCGTGGCGAAGCGGCTGCAGGAGGCGGGACTGCTCAACCGAGACTGCCGCACGGTGACCGGGCAGACCATCGGGGAGGTCGCGGACGCGGCGTCGGAAACCGCCGGGCAGGAGGTGGTGCGGCCGGTCTCCGATCCCATCACTCCGACCGGCGGCCTCGTCATCCTCAAGGGAAACTTGGCCCCGGACGGCTGCGTGGTGAAGGTGGCGGGCCACGAGCCGGCGACCCACCGCGGGCCGGCGCGGGTGTTCGACAGCGAGGAAGGCGCGTTCGAGGCGGTCGAGCAGGGGCGGATTCGACCGGGGGACGTAGTGGTGATCCGCTACGAGGGACCGAGCGGAGGGCCGGGCATGCGGGAGATGCTCGGCGTGACCGCCGCCATCGTCGGGGCCGGGCTCGGCGAGTCGGTGGCATTGTTGACCGACGGCCGGTTCTCGGGCGCCACCCGCGGCATGATGGCCGGTCACGTGGCGCCGGAGGCGGCCCGCGGCGGACCGATAGCCGTCGTGCGGGACGGCGACACGATCCTCTTCGACGAGCGCAACCGGAAGCTGGAGCTCGAGGTGAGCGCCGAAGAGCTGCGGGCGCGGCTCGCCGCGTGGCGCGCGCCGGAGCCGCGTTTCAAGAGCGGCGTGATGGCCAAGTATGCGCGGCTGGTCTCGTCGGCGGCGACCGGCGCGGTCACCGACTGATCGGCGGCCGGGGAGCGCGGCCCGGCGCTCCGCGCCATGGGGTGAAACGGGAGGCAGGGCGAGAACCCGCGCTGCTACGGTACGGACGCGCGGCCCGGCGCCGAGGCGGCGGAACAGGAACAGGCGATGGCTTCGATGAGAACAGGCGCGCAGATCATCTGGGAAGCGCTGGTGCGCGAGGGCGTCAGCACCGTCTTCGGCTATCCCGGCGGGGCGATCCTGCCCGCCTACGACGCGCTGCTCGAGTACCCCATCCGCCACGTGCTGGTGCGCCACGAGCAGGGCGCCACCCACATGGCGGACGGCTACGCGCGGGCGAGCGGGGAGGTCGGCGTGGCCGTCGCCACCTCCGGACCCGGCGCCACGAACATGGTGACCGGCATCGCGACGGCGATGCTCGACTCGTCGCCGGTGCTGTGCATCACGGGGCAGGTGGGCAGCAGGCTGATCGGTTCGGACGCGTTCCAGGAGACCGACGTCACCGGTGTCACGCTGCCGATCACCAAGCACAATTACTTGGTGTCGCACGTCGACGAGATTGCCCCGGTGATCCACGAGGCGTTGTACGTCGCACGCTCCGGCCGGCCGGGGCCGGTGCTGGTCGACGTCACGAAGGACGCGCAGCAGGGATCGACGGAAGGTGACTGGAACCCGCGGGACGTCAAGCTGCCCGGCTACCGGCCCGACCTGCGCGCCTCGGACGCGGAGTACCGGCGGGCGGCCGACCTGCTGAACAGCGCCAAGCGGCCGATCATCTTCGCCGGCCACGGCGTGCTGCTGTCGGGCGCGACGATGCAGGTCCGGGAGCTGGCCGAACGCGCCGACATCCCTGTCGCCATGACCCTGCTCGGCATCGGCGGGGTGCCGGCCGAACACCCTCTGAACATGGGCATGATGGGGATGCACGGCGAGGCGTGGGTCAACGCCGCCATCCAGGAGGCGGACCTGCTGCTCGCCCTCGGCATGCGCTTCGATGACCGGGTCACCGGCAACGTGCGCACCTACGCCCCGAACGCGCGCAAGATCCACATCGACATCGACCCGGCCGAGTTCAACAAGAACGTCAAGGTGGACGTGGCCCTCGCTGGCGACCTGGCGGCGGTCCTCGACGACCTCGCACCGCTCGTCGAGGCGGGCGACCGCGCCGCGTGGCTCGACAAGATCAACGACATGAAGGGCGACGTCGCAGTGCGCGACATCCAGAACCTGCCCGACAGCGGGCATCTCTACGCGGCCCACGTCATCAACGACATCTGGCGGATGACCGGCGGGCGGGCCATCGTGGTGACCGACGTCGGCCAGCACCAGATGTGGGAGGCGCAATACTACCACCACCGCGACCCGCGGACCCTGATCACGTCGGGCGGCCTCGGCACGATGGGCTTCGCCCTGCCCGCCGCGATCGGCGCGAAGCTGGCCCGGCCCGACGCCGAGGTGTGGGTGGTGGCCGGCGACGGCGGGTTCCAGATGACGATGGCCGAGCTGGCGACGATCGCGCAGGAGAAGATCAAGATCAACGTCGCCATCATCAACAACGGCTATCTCGGCATGGTCCGCCAGTGGCAGGAGTTCTTCTACGAGCGGCGCTACGCGGCGACGCCGCTGCTGAGCCCCGACTTCGCGAAGCTCGCCGAGTGCTTCGGCCTCGGCGGGGCGACGGTGAAGACCCGCCGGGACGTGGAGCCGACGGTGGAGCGGGCGCGCGCCGACGAGCGGACCGTGGTCATCGACTTCCAGGTGGAGCAGGAGGACACGGTCTACCCGATGGTGCCGGCCGGCGCCGACCTGCACGACATGATCCGGCGTCCGAGTCCGGCGCCGATCGTGGAGACCGCCGATGACGAATAGCGACCTTTCGCATTCGCACGACATGCACGAGTTCGGCGGGCGCCGATCGTGGAGACCGCTGACGAATGACGGGCGGCGGCTGGCCGGGAACAGGGAGCGGGCATGACGGGGACGATCCAGCGGCACACGTTCGTGGTCTACGTGGAGGACAGGCCGGGCGTCCTGAACCGGGTCGCGTCGCTGTTCCGCCGGCGCGCCTTCAACATCGAGTCGCTGACCGTCGGCCACGCCGAGACCCCGAACGCCTCGCGCATGACCATCGTGGTCCGGACCGACGCCATCGGCGCCCGGCGGCTGGAGGCGAACCTCTACAAGCTGGTCAACGTGCTGCGGGTGCACGACATCACCACCGGTCCGGCGATCTTTCGCGAACTGGCGATGATCAAGGTCGCGGCGAACGCCGGCACTCGCACCCACGTGATGCAGCTCGTCGACGTGTTCCGGGCGCGCGTGGTCGACGTGGCGCCCGACTCGGTGGTCATCGAGACGACCGGCACCGAGGACAAGATCGACGGCCTGCTGGAGGTGCTGCGTCCCTACGGCATCATCGAGCTCGTCCGGACCGGACGCGTCGGCATGATGCGCGGCACCCGCAGCGTGATGATCGATCCGGAAAAGCGCGAGGAGCCGTTCTTCCCGAACGCGGCCGAAGACGACGCCGAGGGCGCCGACCCCAGCGTGTCGTACTCGGTGTAGACTGTCGCGTTTCGCGTTCGATTCGCTTCAGCCGGGGCCTTTCGCATGCGCCCGTCCGCCGGCGGACGGCGGCGGACCGTAGACTGTCGCGTTCGATTCGCTTCAGCGGACTTCTGGCGCGAACGCCGGCGCCGGGCCGACGACGGCACGCCCCGAGCCTCATTCACACGACATTGCGAGGATTGAGCAGATGGCAACGATCTACTACGACGACTCCGCGGACCTCGGGCGCATCCAGGGCAGGAAGGTCGCGATCTTCGGCTACGGCTCGCAGGGGCACGCCCATGCGCTGAACCTGAAGGACAGCGGCGTCGAGGTGCGGGTGGCGCTGCACGCCGGCAGCCGCTCGAAGGCGAAGGCGGAGGCCGAGGGACTGACCGTCGCAGCCGGCGGCGACGCCGCGGCGTGGGCGGACGTCGTCATGATCCTGACCCCCGACACCACGCAGGCCGGGATCTACGCCGAACAGATCGCGCCGCACCTGAGCGCCGGCAAGATGCTGATGTTCGCCCACGGGTTCAACATCCGCTTCAGGACCATCCAGCCGCCGGCCGACGTCGACGTCACCCTGATCGCGCCGAAGGCCCCCGGCCACCGGGTCCGCGAGGTCTTCCTCGAGGGCGGCGGTACGCCGGCCCTCATCGCGGTCGAGCAGGACGCCACCGGCCACGCCAAGGAGCACGCCCTCTCCTACGCCAAGGCGCTCGGCCTGACCCGCGCCGGTGTCATCGAGACCACGTTCGCCGAGGAGACCGAGACCGACCTGTTCGGCGAGCAGACGGTGCTCTGCGGGGGCGTCAGCGCCCTGGTCAAGGCCGGCTTCGAGACCCTGGTCAAGGCCGGCTACCAGCCGGAGGTCGCCTACTTCGAGTGCATGCACGAGCTGAAGCTCATCGTCGACCTCTTCTACCGCGGCGGCCTCAACTACATGCGCTACTCGGTCAGCGACACCGCCGAGCACGGCGACTACACCGGCGGCCCCCGCGTCGTGACGGACGAGACCCGCGCGGCGATGCAGCAGATCCTGCAGGAGATCCAGGACGGCACCTACGCCCGCAAGTGGATCGACGAGGACAAGGCGGGCCGGCCCTGGTTCATGGCGCAACGAAAGCAGGAGCAGGCGCACCAGATCGAGAAGGTCGGCGCCGAGCTGCGCGCGATGATGCCGTTCCTGGACGCGGTGACGTTGAAGGAGGACGTGTAGCTGGCGAGGAGGCGGGCAGGCAGTCCGACAGGAGCCGTCGGACTGTTCCGCTTGCCGTCCGAGCAACTTCGCCGGGCCGTAAGTGCAGATCGCGTTTGTCCGCGGCCTGCGCGTGACCACCTCTCGGATTCGTCGCAGGCCGGACGGAACGGCTCGAGCCCCTGGTAGAGCAGGATGGTTGTGGCGGCCGGGTGACGGATCCCGCCCCGGCCGCCAGGAAGCGACGAGCTACGACAGGCCGGACAGCTCCTTCAGCTTGCCGGTGCTGTCGCCGAAGTGCTCCACGCGGACGCCCAGCCGGTGCAGCATCGTGAGCTGCAGGTTGGTCATCGGGGTGGTGTCCGCGGGGTAGACGATGTGGCGGTCGCCCCGGATGCGGCCGCCGTCGTGTCCCGCCAGCAGGAGCGGCACGTTGTTGTACTGGTGCGCGTCGCCGTCCCGAATCGGCGCGCCGTAGAGCAGCATCACGTTGTCGATCAGCGAGCCGTCGCCGTCCGGCGTGCCGGCCAGCTTGGCTACGAACTCGCTGAAGAGCTGCACGTGGTACTCGTTGATCTTCTTCACCTTCTCGATCTTCTCGCGGTCCCCGCGGTGGTGCGTCAGGGGGTGGTGCGGGTCGGCGACGCCGATCTGCGGATACGTCGTGCCGCTCTGCTCGCGGCCGATCATGTAGGTGAAGACGCGGGTGGTGTCGGTCTGGTAGGCCAGCACGAGCAGGTCGTACATCAGCCGCGCATGGTCCTCGAACGAGACCGGAATCCCGGCCGGCGACTCCAGCAGCGGCAGCTCGCGGTCGGCCTGCGACTCGGCGATCTGGATGCGCCGCTCGATCTCGCGGACCGCGTCGAGGTAGTTGTTCAGCTTGCGCTGGTCTTCGCCGGCCAGCCCGCCCTGCAGCGTGGCCACCTTGTCCATCACCGCGTCGAGGATGCTGCGCTGCTGCCTGGCGCGGTCGCGCCGCACGCCGGCGTCGGTGCTGCCGGCGTCGCCGAACAGCCGCTCGAACACCATGCGCGGGTTCGTCTCGCGCGGCATCGGCGTCGTCCGGTCATGCCACGAGATGTTGAGGTACGCGCAACTGTAGCCGGTGTCGCAGGTGCTGACGCCGTTGAACGTGTCGGCGCCCTCCAGTGAAAGCTCCAGCGACGGCAGGCGCGTCTGACGCCCTAGCACCTGGGCTGCGAACTGGTCCATCGACGTGCCCAGATCCAACTCCGATCCCTGCGTCTGCTCGGCGTGGAGGCCGGTCAGGAATGCCGCGGCGGGCCGCGAGTGCGACCCGAGCGCCTCGCCGGGGCGGGCGAAGGCGGCGCGGTTGTCCAGGTTCGTGAGAACGGTCAGATGCTCGCGCACCGGCTCCATCGACCGCAGCAGCCGCGGCAGCTCGAAGCCGGCGGTCTCGGTGGTCGGCGTCCAGTCGCCCTCCTGCGTGATGATCCCGTTCGGCACGTAGACGACGCCGAGCCGCTTCGTCGGGTTCGCCGCGGTCTTTGCCAGCGCCGTGAACGCCGGCACCATGCTGTCCAGGAGCGGCAACGCCAGCGCCGTGCCCACCCCCCGCAGCACCGTGCGGCGCGGGATGGCCTTCTTCGTGACGATCATGATCCAACCCTCCTCAACTGAAACGGCGTGCTCTCGATGACACCCATGATCAGGGCGGACCAGCGGTAGCCGCTGCCCGCCGCGTCCCGCACGATCCGCCGGACCACCGGCCGATCGTAGTGCTCCAGCCGCCGGCCGAGTCCGTACGTGAGCAGCTTCTCGGTCACCGTCCGGGTGAACTCCCGCCGCCGGTCGAGCAACAGTTGCCGCAGCCCGCCCGGTCCCTCGAAGCGCTGACCGTCCGGGGTGACCCCGGAGGCGTCGATGGGCGGACCCGGCTGGCCCGGGAACCGCGGATCGTCGGTGGTCCGCCAGCGGCCGATCGCGTCGAAGTTGTCGAGCGCGAAGCCCAGCGGATCCATCAGCCGGTGGCAGACCGCGCAGCTCGGATTCGCGCGGTGCGCCTCCATCCGCTCGCGCTGCGACCTCGGCGGCGCCCCGGCATCCGTGTTCTCCTCCAGCGGCGGCACGTTGGCGGGCGGCGCCGGGGGCGGCGCCCCGAGCACCCGCTCGAGCAGCCACTTGCCGCGGTTCACCACCGACGTGCGGGTGGAGTAGGAAGTCAGGGTCAGGATGCTCCCCTTGCCGATGATTCCCGCCCGCTGCCCGTCCGGCAGCGTCACCCGCCGGAAATGGTTCCCGTACACGCCGGGAATCCCGTAGTGGCGGGCCAGCCGCTCGTTCAGGAACGTGTAGTCCGCCCGCAGCAGGTCGATGGCGCTGCGGTCCTCGCGGAGCTGGCTGGCGAGGAACAGTTCGGTCTCGCGCTGCATCGCCTGGCGCAGGTTCTCGTCGAACGCCGGGAAGACGGTCGGATCCGGCGCCACGTTGCGGATCTTGTGCAGCTCGAGCCAGCGGTCGAAGAAGTTGCGGGCCAGGCCGTCCGAGCGCGGGTCGGCGAGCATGCGGCGCACCTGCCGCTCCAGGACGGCCGGCTCCGAGAGCGTTCCCCGCTCCGCCGCCGCGAGCAGCTCGTCGTCCGGGATGCTGTTCCAGAGGAAGAACGACAGCCGCGAAGCCAGCTCCACGTTGCCGATGCGGTAGACCGTCACGTCCGGATCCGCCGGCGGGCGCGGGACGCGGAACAGGAACTCCGGATCCACCAGGACCCGCTCCAGCACCGTCTGGATGCCCGCGTCGAAGTCGCCCCGGGCCCGGCCCGACTCGAAGAAGCCGTAGAGATGCTCGACGTCCGTTGCGGTCACCGGCCGCCGGTAGGCGCGGCGGGCCAGGGTGCGGATGATCTCCCGGGCGCAGTCCGCTTCCGCGCCGTCGGCCTCGGGGTTGCAGACGAAGAGCTTCTGGCGGCTCGTCACCTGCTGCGGGGTCGTGCCGTCGAACGGACCCCCGATGACGACGTTCCCCACCGCCGGGTTGCCGTCCATCTCCTCGTCGGTGCTGTAGCCGAAGGTCGACATGTCCACCGGCGGCTGCAGGACGCCCTCGTCGATGGCCGGGTTGCGGACGAAGGCGACCCCCACCGTCCGCAGCCCCGCCTGCGCCTGGACGCGGACCTCGAAGTCGTCGTCGGCGTGGTTCGCGTACCGCTCCCACTCGGCCCCGCCCATGCCGGAGCTGCCGCAGAAGCTGGCGATGCACCGCTCGGCGTCCGTGCTCAGGCCGCCGCCGGCCAGGAACGTGGCGACCAGGGCGCCGTCGAGCCGCACGTCGAGCTGGTGGGCGGTGTTGCCGATGCCGCGGATGTAGTTGTAGAAGTTGCGGCGCAGCCCGACCCGGATGCTGTACTCCCCGTCGAGCGGGAAGTAGTGGCGCACCGCGATGCCGCCGCGGGTGCCGAACGGCAGGTCGTCGCTGTTGTGCTCGTCCTGGATTTCGCGGTCGGGGACGCGGTAGGTGTCGAAGCGGGGCCGCAGCGCGGCGTCGCCGATCGCGAGCTGACTGACCTGCCGGGCGGCGTACAGGTAGCGCTCCATCAGCGTCGGCGACACCGACAGCACGTCGGCGATGTTGTCGAAGCCCTCGTCCTCGTCGTCCGGCGGGAGCAGCGCCTCGGGATCCACCTCCAGCCCGAGCAGATCGCGAACCGCGTTGCCGTACTCCAGACGGTTGAGGCGGTGCACCGTCGTGCGGCCCGGATTCAGATCGTCGGCCGCGGCGCGGTCGAGTTCGGTTTCCAGCCAGTCCGCCACCGCGTCGTAGGTGGCTTCGTCGGGGCGCGGCCGGCCGACCGGGGGCATCATCCGGGCGCGGAGCTTCAACGCCACCAGCTCCCAGTCCGGGGCGTGCGTAGCCACGTCGGCCGCGTCGATCCGTTGCAGGGAGATCGGAACGCTTCCCGCCGCGGCGCCCCGGTCGTTGTGGCAGCCGACGCAGTAGCGGTTGAGCATCGCCCGCACCTGCGGCGCGGCGATGGACGGCGCGGTTTCGGCGGCTGCCGTCTGCACGGCCGGTACCTGCGGGTTGCCTGCTTCCGGGCCCGCGGCCGCCGAGCCGGCGCACAGGCACAGGAGCCCCGCTACGGCCAGCCCCACCACGCGGTTGGCCGGACGTGCCGCCGTCAACTGGCGCCTCGTCACTGTCTGGCGCGCTCTCGCGTGTGACATCGCATTACCTCTTCGTCCGGTCTCGGCTCGCCGGTCGGCTCCTCGCTCAGCGTCGTCAACGCCCGCATCGATTTCCTGCGGCTCCGACTCCTGGTTCCGCGTCGTGCGCGTGCATGGTCTCTGCGACGCACACTCCCATGACAGGGGCTGCATGCCCATTTTGCTGCACAGACTCCTAGCCGGCGCAACGCACGAGCCGGTCGCCCTCGTAGCACATCATCTGCAGCGGTGTTCGCCGGCGCTCGTTCATGGCCTGCATGTCGCCGCCATGCTCGACGAGCAGTTCGACGACCCCCGGCCACGCCTTGAACACGGCGGAGTGCAGGGCGGTGTCGCCGGCGTCGTTGCGGGCGTTGACGTCGGCGCCCAGGCTCAGGGCGAACCGCGTTGCCTCCAGGTTCGGCCGCTCGTCCGCGTGCAGGGCTTCGGCGACCTCGGGCGGCACCCGTCGGTAGTGGCGGTCGATCTCGCCGTTGCTCCAGTCCGCCCCCGCCGCCATCATCAGCGGCGTCGTCCCGTCCCGCAACGGCAGGAACGGGTCGGCGCCGTAGTCGGCGAGGATGCGCATGATCTCGACGTCGGCGTACTTCGCGGCCAGCAGGAACGGCGTGGCCCCGGCCAGTGATGCCGGCAGGATCCACCAGTTGGTCGCCCGCGGCACCCGGCTGCCCCCGGTGAGCCGGACGTCGGGATCGGCGCCGTGCGCGATCAGCGTCCTGACCAGCGTCGCGTCGGCCCGCAGCACGGCCGTGTGCAGGGCCGCGTAGCCGGCGCCTGCCGCGTTCGGTTCGGCGCCCCGCTCCAGCAGGAACGCGGCCAGCCCGCCGTGGCCGCTGAAGCTGGCGGTCACCAGGGCGGAAGCGCCGTCGGGCCCCGTCTCGTTCACGTTCGCCCCGGCGTCGAGCAGGAGCCTGGCGCTCTCGACCCGGCCGTGCCGTGCCGCGAACAGCAGCGGCGTGAACCCGCCCAGCGGGAGCTCGCGCGCACGCTCGTCGCCCCGGCCGCCGACGCTGACGAGCAGCGAGCGGCTCCGGGTCCGGGCGTGAACGTCGGCGCCGTGCTCGATCAGGGTCCGCACCACTTCGGGGTGGCCCTGCGCGACCGCCCACATCAGCGCCGTCTGGCCCCGCGACCCTTCCCGCGCGTTGACGTTGCTCGCGCCGTGCTCTAGCAGCGTGCTGACGGTGTCGACTTTGCCGGTCCGCGCGCAGGTCATCAGCGCCGTCTCCCCCATCGAGGTGGCCGCGTCCGGGTCGGCCCCCGCGGCCAGGAGCCGCGAGACCAGCGGTGCGCTGCGGTTGATGCAGGCGAGCGGGAGCGGCGTCACGCCGTAGGCGTTCGCGGCGTCGGCGTCCGCCCCGGCGCGGAGGAGCAGGTCGACGGATTCGGGATCGTCCCAGCGGACCGCCCAGTGCAGCACCGTCGCGCCGTCGGCCTCGGGCGCGTTCACGTCGGCGCCGTTTTCGATCAGGGTCCGCACCGTGGCGTGGTCGCCGGCCCGGATGGCCTGCTTGAGCCGCAGGTCGGCGGCTTCCGCCGGCAGGCTCCATCCTGCCGACATCACTGCCAGCAAGGCGACGGTCGGGGCCGTGGCTCCGGTCCGCATGCTCCCCCCTCGTGTCCCGGCCTCCGCGTCTCCGACGGCGCCTCCGAACGAGCGAGCGACGGCTACCGACGAACCGTCAGGTGTCCGACACGTACGGCAACGCCAAGTGAGGATGCAGAGGATTATACGCGCCGGTGCGTCTCGGTGTATCGGCCCTGCCGGCGGTTCGTCCGGCGACCGGCGTCGGACGAAACCGCGTCCGCGGTCAGAGGGCCGTGTAGGTCCGGCTGTATCCGTTGCGGCCGTTCGTCATCGTGAACGTGCCGTCCGCCTGCACGGACGCCTTGAGCCAGTGGCCCTCGCAGTCCTCGGACTCCCCGAAGTTGGCGATCATGTCGTCCGCCGTGTTGTGCCCCTCGGCGGTGAGGGCCAGGTGCCCCTGCCAGATGCCTTCGACGTCCGGGTTGTCCGCGACCCGGTCGTACATGTGCGGCGCGGTGATCCCCTTCCGGGGGCCGTTGTTGAACACCACCACCTGCGGGCTGATGGCCCGCAGGTGCGCCGGAGCGCCGGCCCCGTCGAAGGCGCCGTGGCGGCTGGTCTGGTAGAGCGTGACCGTCCCCAGCCGGTTGACCGGGCACGACAGCTTCATCTCCATGTCCCAGTCGAGATCGCCGAGGTTCAGGAACGAGAAGGCGCCGTAGCTGAACAGCGCCCCCAGGGTCCGCTGGTTCTCCGCCGAGGCGGGTGGCCTGGTTTCCGCCCCGGCGCAGTGCGGGTTGGGTCCACCGCCGTCGAGGGTCTCGGCGATCAGCTCCATGTTGGAGGAGATCATCCGCACCTCGACGTCCCCCAACGGCAGGATGTCGCCGGCGTCGGCGACCATCCGCGCGTCGCCTGCGACCTTCAGGTAGATGTTGCGCCACTGCTGGTTCCGCTCCTCCGTCTCGCCGCCGTGATCGAGAAAGCGCTCGTTCGGGACCACTTCGGCCAGCTCGGCCAAGCTGCCGACGTGGTCGGTGTGGAAGGCGTGATCAGCATGTAATCGAGCTTTTCGAGCCCCGCTTCCCGCATCGCGGCCACGATCCGGGCAGCGTCCCGGCCCTCCGGCTGCGGCCAGCCGGTGTCGACGAGCATCGACTCGCCGGTCGGGGCCACGACGAGCGAGGCGCCTCCGCCTTCCACGTCAATCCAGTAGATGTCGAGGGTCTGAGCGGTCACCGGCGTGGCGGCGACCATCGTCCACGCCAGAGTGCAGGCCAGTGCGCCGACGAGGCCGCGTCGTGTTTCGGCGTCCCGCATCGTGACCTCCTTAGTTCCCGTGAAGGATGCCCAGTCTACCGCACCGGCGCGCGCCCGGTCACGATTCGTCGGCGATCCGCGGCCGGGGTTCTGGTCGGTTCTGTCGCTCATCGGATTCTCCCGAAGCGCTCGTCGAGCAGGATCCTGCATTGCAATGGCACGGCGACGACCGGTACTGTCAGGCGTGCGGTGATCGCGTTGTGCGTATCCGTACGAGCAGCCGAAGGAGACTCCATGCGATGTTGCGGATGAGTGCGCCCGTCGGCTGGCTCGCCGCGGGGCTCGGATGCATGTCGCTCGGCGTGGTCCTTGCCCTGTCGGCGTCCATCGAGGTCGGGATGGCGGTTGTCCTGCTCGGCTCCGGCGCGCTCGGCTTCGCGCTGGGCCTCATGCGGTCCCGGGCCGCCGACCGCACGCTCGTGGCGGAGGTCGAGCGGCAGATCGATGAACGGCGTGCCCGGGACCTGCGCGAGGTGGAGGAGCGGTGGCGCGCCGAGGGCGTCTCGCCGACCGAGCAGTCCTACCGCGCGCTCCTGCGGCCGGGCGCCACCGGGACGGACGCGCCGCTGTCGGAGCTGGACGCGCGCCTTGGAGAGCTGATCCAGGCGCGTTGCGAGCGGGTGTGGCAGGGCGTTCGCGAGCGGCGGTACGTGCACGAGAAGAACGGGCGAATCGTCAGCCTCGATGGGGGCGCAATCTTTGCCGAGCTCCGTGACGTCGTGAAGGAAGTCGCCCGCTTGTACAAGCGGGACGCGGACAGAGCCGAGATGGAGGTGCGCATCGGCGACATCGCGCTCAGTGCCCGTTCCGTCATCGGCGAGCTCCTGCAGGCGGCGCGGCAGACGCCGGTCGTGGACATCGCCGGTTGGACCGTGACGAGAGTCGTGACGGCGCTCGAGCGGGTGCAGAAGGCTCGGCACCTCTACCGCAAGATCACGCCCTGGCAATACTACGTGCAGGGCCTGACGCTGGGCTGGCGCATCCTCCTGGGTGGGAACCCGTTCACGCTGGCGGCGTGGACCATCGGCCAGGAAGCGGCCAAGCGGATTGGAGGGCACGTCCTCAAGACCTACGGTGAGGTCTGGCTGAAGGAGCTTTTCGAAGGGGCGGTTGCCCTCGTCTATCTGCGCGTGGCGCGCATGTACGACCCGGGACAGACGTATCGGAGCGCCGACTGGCTGGCGCTCGTCGAAGCGCTTCGCATCCACCAGTGCGTGCCGGGCATCGATCACAACCGCAAGCTTCTGCTCGACTGCATCCTGCGCGCGCAGATCCCGGACGAGTTCGCGAAGCTGGCGCTGCTGCGCGCCCTTGCCGACGACGGCGAGCCGGACCTCACGCTGACGCCGCCGGTCGACCTCGCGTCGTTGGCTCCGCAACAGCGGCGCGCGGTCGCCGACGGTCTCGCCGCGATCCTGCAGAACATGCAAGGGTTGAACGAGAAGCAGGCCGGAGAAGAGATAGCGGACGTCGAGAAGCGACTGTCGATCAGTTTGCCGCGCGAGTGGAACGGTCACGGAAGCCGCGCGGAGGCGCGTGTCGAGGCGGGATTCGTTCGGCTCGCAGGGCTGGCCCGCGATCCGTGTCGACTCGATATCGAGAAGGCGCGGGACGCGCTCGCGGGAAGCGCGTTCGCGGCGGCGGCGATGAAGCAGCTCGGCGACGTCGATGTGCGGGCACGGCTGGACGAGGCGTTGACGAGCGCCTTCGACCGCGGCGACCGCGATGGCGACTCTGTCGCGGCGGGTGAGCGATACCCGGTCGATCCCCTGCGCGTGCTGGTCGGCGATCCTCTGGCCGAGCCGCTGGCCGCGTCCATCGCGGATCTGATGGTGACCGAAGGGCCGACGGACTGGCCGGTCGCCCACGACTACCTGGTGCTGGACAACGCGTCGATGCTGCTCCCCGACCGCAAGCAGATCGAAGCGCTCTGGTCGAAATACCTGAAGGCGGTCGAATCGCGGCTGCGCGATCGCCTTCTGCACGGGGAGCTGTCGACCATCCCGCCGGTGTCGGCGCCGGCGGTCCTGCGGCAGATCGGCAGCCAGCAACCCCAAGCGCCCGATCCCAAGATAGTCGTTCCGCCTCCCGCGCCGCGGCCGGTGGCGCTGTTCGAGGCGGTGGACGGCGACTCGCGGGCGCGGTGGGTTCTGCTGTTCATCGATCGCGTCGTCGTCGGCGTCGTGCCGAGGCAGAAACTCGTCATCGAGGTCGGCGCGCCGCGGACCTACCGGAAGGAAGACGTCCGTTTCGGGCGCCGGTCCGGCTACGTGACGGATTCCCTCGTGCTCGGTTGCGGTGAGCATCATCTGACTATCGAAGGACCTGTGGTGGGGAGCTTCGCCGGTCAATTCGGTCCCGTGCTCCGGGCGCTGGGCCTCGACGCCGCCGCGCTCGAGATCATCGACCAATGACCAGACGGAGACTGCCGATCGGACTGCAAACGTTCCGCGAGCTGCGGGAGGAGGACTGCTACTACGTCGACAAGACCGGCTTCATCGCCCGACTGCTGGACGAGGGCAAACACTACTTCCTGTCGCGCCCGCGGCGGTTCGGCAAGAGCCTGCTGCTGGACACCATGAAGGAACTGTTCGAGGGCAGCGAGCCGCTGTTCGCAGGATTGCACATCCATGACCGCTGGGACTGGTCGCTGCGCCATCCCGTCGTGCGGCTCGATTTCGGCGGTGGACACTTCGGCGAGCCGGGGTACGTGCATACCAATGCGATGGCGCAACTGGCCGCCGCCGGGCAGGACAACGGGGTCGCGGTGGAGCACGACACGGCGCCCGAACGGCTTCGTGATCTTCTTCGTACGCTGCACGCAAGTACCGGCCGGCGCGTGGTGGTGCTGGTCGACGAATACGACAAGCCGATTCTGGACTCTCTCGATACGCCCGACGTCGCCCGCGCCAACCGCAACTACCTGCGGGGGCTGTACTCGACGATCAAGTCCAGCGACGCCCACGTACGATTCACCTTCCTTGCTGGCGTGAGCAAGTTCTCGAAGGTGAGCGTGTTCTCCGGCCTCAACAACCTGACCGACATTACGCTCGACCCGCGTTATTCGGTCATCTGCGGCTATACCGAGACGGACCTCGACACGGTGTTCGCCCCGGAGCTGCCGGGCCTGGACCGGGAACGGCTCCGCGATTGGTACAACGGCTACAACTGGCGGGGCGCAGAGAAGGTGTACAACCCGTTCGACATCCTGCTCCTGTTCGACAAACGCGAGTTCGGCTGCTATTGGTTCGAGAGCGCCACGCCGACGTTTCTCGTGGAGACACTGTTCCAGCGCCGGGTCGGTTCACTGGAGCTTGACGGGATGCTGACGAGCAGCGAACTGCTCTCCTCGTTCGACGTCGGCGCCATCGCTACCGAGGCGCTGCTGTTCCAGACCGGCTACCTGACGATCAAGCACGTCCGGGACCGCGGCGGCGTCCGCCGCTACCGCCTGGGATACCCGAACCGGGAGGTCCGGCAGAGCCTGAACGAGAGCCTGCTGCGGCGCCTGGTGCAGGATGCGACGCGCCAGACCGCCAACAGCGATCGCCTGTACGACCTGCTGGAGGCCAACGACTTCACGGGGATGGAGACGCTGTTCCAGGCGTTCTTCGCGAGCATTCCCTACGAGTGGTACACGAACAATGCCGTCGCCGACTACGAAGGCTACTACGCCAGCGTGTTCTATTCCTATTTCGCGGCGACCGGGTTCGACGTCACGGTGGAGGACTCGAGCAACCGGGGACGCGCGGACATGGCGGTGCGCTTCGGGGGCAACGTCTACCTGTTCGAGTTCAAGGTGGTGGAGCAGGCGACCGAGGGAGCCGCGCTGGCGCAGCTCAAGGAGCGGGGATACGCGGACAAGTACCGCGCGTCGGGCGAGCCGATCCACCTGATCGGGGTGGAGTTCAGCAAGGAGACGCGCAACGTGACGGCGTTCGCGGTGGCGCGCGCCTGACGCCTGCAGCGGACACGCCCGCCGGCGGCGCCGGCACGGCGCGACTCGCAGCCTTGTTATGACTGCACGTATGCGGGGCGGGGACGACGTGACCGTTCGCATCGCCGACTACCCCAACCTCGAGCTGCTGTGCTGGAATCGTCGGGCGCCGTACGTCACGCGGCGCGAGGCGTTCGCGCTCTACGAACGCAACTGGCGGTTCGTCGATTTCCTCTGCGCGGAACGCGACGGCTATCGGGCGTTGCGGAACGAGGTGACCGGTCGCTCGCTCGGCGGGATGACCTGCTGCCAGCAGGCGCTCGCGGGCGCGTTCCAGTTCCTGCGGCGGCGTTACCAGCTTGCGGGCGCGTTCCAAGTCCGATTCCGTGAACGGCGGAGTCGTCAGGTCGCGAAGGGCTTGTTCCAATTCCGCGCGTTGGAGATCTTGCGAGCCAGATCACGCCGTCGCCGTGGGTTGTCCAGATCACGCCGTCGCCGTGGGTTGTGTAGTTGCGTCGTCTCCGGCGGGGCGGTCGCCGTCGAGTTCCGCACAGAGGGTGTCCCGTCGGTACTAGATGTAGTAGATAGATGGGTGGCGCTTGGCGACTCGTGGTCAGCAGGACACGCAGTTGTCGTTGTTCACTGCGCCGAGGCCTTCCAGGTAGGCCAGCGTCTCGGGGAACGGCAGCGTCCGCTGGTACGGGCCGTTCGCCATGTCGGCCGTGGTCTGGCCGCGGCGGCTGATCGCCATCACGTCGGCGCCCTGCTTCACCAGGTACCGCACCAGCTCCGTGTCGCCGCGCGCCGCGGCATGGTGGAGCGCGTTGTAGCCGTCGTGGTCGCGGGCGTTGACGTCGACGCCCACCTCCTCGATCAGGTACTTCACCGACGGAAGCCAACCGTCCGGCACGTGGCGGTGGGCGTTCGATTCGAAGCCCTCGCCGTAACCGACACCCGAAGCGGCGTGGATCGGCCAGACGCCGGGGCCGCCGGGCACCGCGGGCGGCAGCCCGGAGGGATCGGGCCCGCTGCCGGCGCGCCGCCGCCGCGGTTCGGGGGCTCGCGTCGGAATGCCGGGATCCGCGCCGTGGGCCGTCAGCAGCCGCATCGCGGCGACGTCGGTGGCGTAGGCGGCGCGCCAGAACGGGGTGGCGCCGTCGACGCTCTCCGAGCAGCAGTGGTTGTACGACATGTACCAGAGGTGGTTGTTGGTCCGCACGTTCGGATTCGCGCCGGCCTCGAGCAGCGCCTCCATGACGTCGAGGTAGGTGGCCTCCTGCTGGTCGTGCGCGCGCGGCTGCGGATAGCGCGCCCGCGGCGCCCACTGCAGGTTGAGGGCGGCGAACAGCGGCGTGGCCCCGCCGTCGGTCGCGACGTTCGGGTCGGCGCCCCGTTCGACGAGGCGCAACGCCAGGTCGAAGTGCCCGTTCATCGCGGCGATCTGCAGCGGGCTCGTGCCGTCGCCGCTCACGCGGTCGATGTCGGCCCCGGCATAGATCAGCGCCATCGCCACGTCGGTGTGGCCCTGGCGGGCGGCGTGCAGCAGCGCGGTCAGGCCGCCCTGCCTGCCGACGCGCTCGGTGTAGTCGCGGGGCGTCCCGCGGGACAGCCGCCGGCCGTCACTGTCCTCCTTCGCGGTCTCGGGGAATGCCTGCACCTGCCGGGCGGCCCGGATCGCGGCCTGGACCTGGGCGGCTGTCGGTTGCCAGCCCGTCTGCTCGTGCGGCGGCGCGCCGGCCCGGAACCCGTCGAGGACCTCCTGCCGCCGGTAGGCCGCGGCGCGATCCACCGCGTCGAGGGCGGGGAGATCGACCACCCGGGTCGCGATCTCCAGATCCGCGCCCCGTTCCATCAGCACGTTGACCGGACCGACGCGGTTGGCCGCCGCCGCGAACATCAGCGGCGTTTGGCCCCAGGTGCTCTCCTGCGCATCGACGTCCGCACCATGGTCGATCAGGGCGGCCACCGCCTCGGTGCTGCCGGCCTGCGCGGCCAGATGCAGGGCCGTGGCCCCGCTGGTCGTGGTCACGTGCGCATCGGCTCCTGCTTCGAGCAACGCGCGGACGACGCCGGGCTGTCCGGAGCGGCTGGCGACGTGCAGCGGCGTGTGCTGCCCGATGCGGGTGGTCGCCTCCAGGTTTGCGCCCGCGTAGACGAGCGTCTCCGCCAGCTCCACGTCGCTCCGCATCGCCGCCCAGTGCAGCGCCGTCATGCCGTCGGCCTGCGCCGTCTGTACGTCGACGCCCCGCTGCAGCAGGCTCCTCACCGCTTCGACGTCGCCCCGGCTCGCCGCGTCCGCCACCGGCGCATCCGCCGGTACGGCGAGCAGGACCGGCGGCGCGCACAACGCCGCCGTGAATCCCCAGCGCAGCGATCGGTGCATGACTCTTCTCCAGAATTCCGAGATCCGACAGCGTCGGACCCCGGAAGAAAACGCGAACTCCCCGTGTCTTCCGTCTGCCGAATCGTTCGCTCAGGCGTTGAGCGCGAGCGTGCCCGTGCTGTCGCCGAAGCTCGCCCGGTCGTCGTGCCCGAGCGCGTGCAGCAAGGTGAGCATCCCGTTCGCCATCGGCGTTCCCTCCTGCGCGCGCACGTGCAGGCCGCCCGGCAGCCGGCCGTTGGCGTGGCCGAGCACGATGAGCGGACAGCGCTTGTGGTTGTGCAGGTTGGGGTCGCCCATGCCGGAGCCATACAGAATGACGCTCTTGTCGAGCAGGTGCGTGTTACCCTCGACGGTGCCCTTCAGCTTGTCGAGGAAGTACGGCAGCAGGCTGACGTGGTAGGTGTTGATCCTGTTGAACTCGAGAATCGCGTCCTCGTTGCCGCCGTGGTGCGAGGCGGAGTGGAACGGCTTGTCCGTCCCGCTAAGCGGGTAGACCCGGCCCGACGCGTCGCGGCCCATCTTGAACGAGAAGACGCGGGTGACGTCGCTCTCGAAGGCGAGGGCCTGCACGTCGAACATCAGCTTCACGTGCTCGTCGAACGAGTCGGGCACGCCGGCCGGCGCCTCGGGCAGTTCCCGCGGCTCGCCGTTCAGGTTGCGCTCCTCGACCCGCTGGATGCGCCGCTCGATCTCGCGGATGTTCTCCAGGTAGCGCTCCATCCGCCGGCGGTCCGTCGGTCCCAGCTCACGGGTCAACCGGGCGACCCGCGACGTCATCCAGTCGAGGATGCTCGCATCGGTCTTCCGCCGCGCGGCCCGCTCCTCGGCCGTGCCCCCCACTCCGAAGAGCTGCTCGAAGGCTACCCGCGGCGAGCGGGTCACGGGGAGCGGCTCGGTCGGCGACGCCCAGCTTATCGAGTCGGTGTAGACGCAGGTGTAGCCGTAGGCGCAGCCGCCCGCCTGGTCGACGTTCTCGATGCAGAGCTGCATCGACGGCAGCGGCGTGTCCTGCCCGAACCGTTGCGCGTGGATCTGGTCCAGGGACGTGCCTGCGCGGACGTCCGAACCCTGCGTCTGCTTCGGATGCGACTGGGTCAGGAAGACCGAGCTGGTCCGGAAGTGGTCGCCGCCGATTTCCGGTGGCGAGAACGCCTCGGCCATCCCGACGTCGGTGTCGCTGATGATCGTCAGGTGCTCGCGGTACGGCTCCAGCGAGCCGAGGGCGCCGGCCCCCAGGTCGAAGTCGCGGCCTGCTGCGGCCGGGCTCCACAGGTGCTGCGTGCCGCCCCAGGCGTTGGATCCGGCCGCGCCGTGCACCATTTCGATGCAGACCAGGCGGGTCGGATCGAGCGCGGCCTTCGCGGCCGCCGACACCCGGCCGGCCGGATGCATCGCATCCAGGAAGGGCAGGGCCAGCGAGGCGGCGCCGGCGTCACGGAGAAACGTACGCCGAGGGATGTGCTTGCCAGTGATGTACATGAATCCGTCTCCCACCGTGTCTTGCCGTCTGTCTCCTGCTCCTGCCGCGCTCGCCGGAAGATCTGCGTCTTGCGGCCCGATTGCCGCCCGACCAACCCCTACAGGAATCCGCGCCGTTCTGCGGCGCAGGCTTCTACTGCGCTTCCGTCGTGACGCCGTCCGCCTCCGCCCGCTGCATCCGGAACGCCGGGCTGTCGATGACGCCCCGGATGAACGACGACATGCGATAGTCGTTGGCGCGCGCCGCCGCGGTGACGGCCCGGACGGCCGGCATGTCGTAGTGCTCGACCCGCCGGCCGAGGGCGTACGCCATCAGGTTCTCGGTGAACGTGCGGGCCAGCGGGATCGGCAGGTCGAGCAGCGCCGCCCGCAGCCCCTGCGGGCTCGACACCTGGGTGCCGTCCCACATCTCGCCGCGGGTGTCCAGCGGCATGCCGTTCTCGCGGATCCGCCACTTGCCGATCACGTCGAAGTTGTCCAGGGCCAGCCCGAGCGGATCCATGAACCGGTGGCAGGCGTTGCACGTCGGGTTCGTCCGGTGGATCTCCATCCGCTCGCGCGTCGTCAGGGCCCGGCCGTCGATGACCGTCGCCGTCTCGTCGAGGTCGGGGACGGCCGGCGGCGGGGGCGGGGGCGGCACGCCGAGGATCACCTCCAGCACCCACTTGCCGCGCAGCACCGGCGACGTGCGGTTGGCCATCGACGTGAGCATGAGGACGGAGCCGTGGCCGAACAGGCCCCGCCGCCGGTCGTCGGTGAGGGGGACCCGCCGGAACTCATGCCCGGCGACGTTCGGCAGGCCGTAGTGCCGGGCCAAGCGTTCGTTCACGAACGTGTAGTCGGCCGTGAACAGGTCGAAGAAGCTGCGGTCCTCGCGCACCAAGCTGTCGAAGAGCAGTTCCGTCTCGCGGCGCATCGCATCGGCGAGTTGCCGGTCGAAGTTCGGAAACCAGAACGCGTCCGGCTGGACCTGATCCATGTCCTGCAGGCGCAGCCAGAGCGCCGCGAACCGGGTGGCCAGCGACTCCGACCGCGGATCGGCCAGCATCCGCCGCGTCTGCGCGTCGAGCACGTCCGGATCGGAAAGCTTCCCTTCGGCCGCCAGCGCGATGAGCTCGTCGTCGGGCGGCCCGGCCCACAGGAAGAAGGCGAGACGCGACGCCAGGGCCACGTCCGAGATCCGATAGTTCTCGCCGGGCTTCACGGCTCCCGCCGGGCGCTCCAGCCGGAACACGAAGTCGGGACTGGCCAGCGTCGCCTGGAGCGCCGTGCGGATCCCGGTCTCCCAACCGCCGCCGTGCAGGCCCGCCTCGTAGAACGCCATCAGATCGGCGACGTCAGTCCCGGTCAGCGGCCGGCGGTAGGCGCGTGTGGCCAGCCGCGTGACGATCTCCTCGGCGCAGGGGCGCTCGGTCGCGGGCGACGTCGGGCGGCAGGTGAAGATGCGCTGCCGGCTCGGCGTCTCCGACACCCCGGTCACGTCGTAGGGACCGTCGATGATGAAGTCGCGCATGTGGGGCAGGGCGGTGATCCCGTAGCCGAGGTCGCCGATCTCGGTGTCGACGATCGACCACTCGTGCGGCGCCAGCACGTCCTCGACCGGCCCTTCGAACTGCCGGACGAATACCGCCGAGACGCGCCGGGGGCCCGCGCGGACGAAGATCGGCTCCTCGACTTCGAGATACACGCCGTTCGGGTCGGAGGTGCGCAGCCACTGGTCCATCGCCAGCAGCGCCGCCGGCTCGCCGTCGATGGAGATCTCGATCTGCTCGTTGCGGATGGTCGATCCCGACAGACCGCCGGTGGTCGTGTGCTGGAACGCCATCGTGAAGAGGTAGTCGCCGTCGGCGGGAAAGTTGTGCAGGACCGAGAACCCGCCGCGGGTGCCGTACGGCGCGCCCTCCACCCGGTCCCACTGCGAGTAGGCGCGCGACTTCGAGTAGGTCGTCTGTTTCGGCGCGGCGTTCGGATTCCCGACGGCGAGCCGGGCGACCTCGGTCGCGGCCCGCAGGTAGCCGTCGAGCAGCGTCGCCGACAGCATCTGGACGTCCGCAATGTTGTCGAAGTTGGCGCTCATCGTGTCGAGCGGCAGGTAGTCGCCGGCGTTGATCCGCAGCCCCAGCAGATCCTCGACGGCCCGCTCGTACTCGTACCGGTTCAGCCGCTGGAAGGTCCGGTAGCCCGGGTTCGGATTTCCGGCGGCCGCTTCGTCCACTACCGATTCGAGCGTCTCGACCAGCGCGGTCAGCGTCGCGGCCTCCGGCCGGCGGACGCCCGGCGGGGGCATCATGTTGGCCCGCAGCTTGCGGATCATCTTCTCCGTGCGCAGGGCCTCCCCCGGACCGGCCGCCGCCGCGCCGACGTCGAAGTCCTCCAGCGAGAGGTTGCCGGTCAGCATGCGGTCATTGTGGCAGGTCCGGCAGTAGCGCTGCACGATCCGGGTCAGCTCCGTGTGATCGGGGACCGACCGGGCGGGCGCAGGAACAGCCTCCTGACCAGGGGTGCGGGCTGCGGTGTCGACGGACAGGACCGCGGCCGCGGAGAGGACGGCGAGCAGAGCGGCGGGCGCAGCAAGTGTTCTCATGGCGTATCGCCCCGGCCACGCGCCTGAACGACCGTGCGCTGACGGCCGGCAATCGAACCCGCCCAGTGTAGCAGTCTTTGGCGGCGACGCCACCGGAAATCGAGACACGGCGGCGGCCCGTGAACGAACGTTCCGCCGCCGGGACCCTGGTGCTCCACCGCGATGTCGCGATTCAAGCCGGCTCTGGCTGCGATTGACAAATATTTCCCCATCATGGCTGGCGTTTCCCGATGGCGGCCGAACTCTGGCACTACGAGCGCGGCGAGTTCACGTTGCGCCTCCGATGATCCCGTCTTCGCCGCCGAGGTTTACCGGCGCGCGCTGGATCTCGTGTCCGGGCGGGCGTAGGATGAAACGCGCGTGATGCAGCCCCTGGATCCCGTCCACACCCGCGCCCCGGTCTTCTCTCCGCGCAGCGGGGCGCCGGGCGTGGAGGTCACGGTGGAGACTCGCGATCTCCCGGCTCTCACGCCCGTGTACCTCGGCATGGGGGCGACCCGCTCCAGCTTCGAGGTCCTCGCCCGGCTCGTCACCAGCGAGCGCGGCGAGATGTCCACCGCCGTCGAGGTGCCGGACTGGGCCACGGCCGACCGTACCCACTACTTCGTCCTCGTGGACGTCTACTTCCGGCCGCTGGCGGTCTCGGCGGCGTTCCACGTGACGGAACCGGACGGGACGCTGCGCCGCAGCGGCCGGATCGGGGACGACGCCGGCGGCTGCCTGACCCTGCGCGAAGCGGGTGAGGGACAGGAGCGCTACGCGTTGACCGGCGACGTGCAGGGACTTGTCATCGGAGACGAGGTCCTGGTCGAGGCGACCCTGAGCGAGTCGCGCGGCTGTGAGCAGGCAACCGTCCTGCAGGTCACGCGCGCCGAACGGCTGGACTGAATGAACCCCCTCCGTCGTGCGGAGGCGATCCCCATGGAGGACATGGACCTGGTCGTCGTGCCGAAGACCCGGCAGGTGATCGTGAATCCGGCGAGTCCCGACATCGCGACGACCAGGGCCTGAAAGCGCCGGGCGCGGGCACGGCAGGTCCGCCGACGACCGGAGCCTGGCAGCGCCGCCGGGTCAGAGCGGCGGTTCCCGCCACGGCTCGCGGCGCACCAATTCGCCGCTGCCGGCCGTTCCCAGCACCTCGCCGTCGCGATAGACCACCGCGCCGCGCCGAATCGTGAGCTGCGGCCAGCCGGTCACCGACCGGCCCGCGTGGATCGAGTAGCCGCTGCCCGAGAACATGTCCTCGTTGCGGATCTCCCGCGTCTCGTCCGGATCCCACAGCACGAGGTCTGCGTCCGAGCCGACCTCGATCGTCCCCTTGCGCGGATACAGCCCGAACAGGCGGGCCGGATTCGACGACGTCACCTCGACGAACCGCTCCAGGGAAATGCGCCCGTCGACGACGCCGTCCGAGTAGAGCATCGGCAGCATCACCTGCAGGTTGCTCATGCCGGCCCGGTGCTGCGCGACGTTCTGCGCCGGGTCGAGCTTCTGCTCGCGGGTGTAGGCGACGTGGTCGGTGGCCACCACGTGGACGGTCCCGCGCGCGATGCCGTCCCACAGGGCGTCGAGGTCGCTCTGCTCGCGCAGCGGCGGCTGGCCGATGTACAGCCCCGGCGTGGGACCGTCGAACCGCTCGCGGGTCAGATGCAGGTAAGATGCAGGTAAATGGGGCGGGTCTCGACGTAGACCGGCAGGCCGCGCCGTTGCGCCGCTTCGGCGACCCGCAGGGCGCGTTCCGAGGACAGGTGCACGATGTAGATCGGCGTCCCGGTCGCTTCGGCCATCGCCACCGCGCGCTGCGTCGCCGCTTCCTCGGCCGCGACCGGCCGCGCGTCGGCGAAGAAGGCGAGCGAACCCCGTCCCTCGGCGACCATCCGCTCCGCCGTGATCTGCACGATGGCCGCGTCCTCGCAGTGCATCATCATCAGCACGCCGGTCTCGCGCGCTGCGTGCATCGTGGTGACGAACCCGGGGGCGTTGGCGTCGAAGGTGGGCCGCACCATGAACACCTTGATGGTCGTCTGCCCGGCGCCGGCGAGCGCCGCGAGCGAGTCGGCGGTCGCGCTGGACGGATCGGAGACGATCGGGTGGAAGATGACGTCGGCGATGGTCTGCGCTTCTATCTCGGGCGTCGCGCGCGCCAGCGTCTCGGCCGGCGTTTCCCCGGCCGCGACGCCGCCGAAGTTGGAGATGGTGGTGATGCCGCCGGCCAGGGCCGCGGCCGAGCCGGACGTGTAGTCGTCCATCCGGATGCCGCCGAGGTGCACGTGGGGATCGATGCCGCCCGGCAGCACCAGCAGGCCGCCGGCGTCGATCTCCGCCGTGTCCGAATCGCGCGGCTCCAGGCCGGCGCCGATCTCGGCGATGGTTGCGCCGACCACGCGGACGTCGGCGGTCCGCAGGCTCCCGTCGGTAAAGACCTCGCCGCCGCGGATGATGATCTCCCGTTCCGATTGGGCGGCGACGGCGGCCGCGATCACGACGAGCGCCGCGACGACGACGAGGCTGCGCAGCCGGTTCATGACACCCTCCACCGAGATTGCGTCCACGGCCCTGCCGGGACGTTCCATCGCCGTCGTGGCCATCGTCCGCCCCCCGCGCAAGGGGGCGGCCCGCGGCGCCACCCGGACGTCGCGCTCCGCGAATCCGCGCCCGCCGGCGGACCGGCCGCCGGCGGACCCGTCATTCCCGGGCGGCTCCCGCGTCCGCCGCGCCCCACTGCTGACTCCAGTGTCGCCGGAGCGCGTCCATGCGCTCCTGGTACTGCTCGGCGAGCCGTTCCGGCACGAGCTCGTTCGCCAGGTCGGCGACCACGATCACGTACGGCGCGAGCACCGAGTTGCGCAGCAGGCGCTCGCCGGACGGGGCGTAGGCGATCACCGGGAGAACGATCAGCGCGGCGACGAGCAGGGCGGCGACCAGACCGGCCGCGCCCCCGGCCAGTCGATCCGCCCAGCCGAGCATCGCCGCCTTCAGCATGCCCCGCAGGAGACGGCCGAGCAGCGCGCCGGCCAGCATCGTGCCCAGGAAGATCGCCAGGTAGCCCATCAGGTTCGCCGCCGGTTCCGGCACGCCCATCGCCTGCAGGACCGGCGCCGCCGCGATTGCGTGGAAGCGGGCGGCGAGGATGAACGCCGCCACCAGCGCCCCGATTCCGATCAGCAGCCGTGTCAGCCCCTTGAGCAGCCCCAGCAGGACCAGCAGCCCGACGAGGACGAGCAGCAGCAGGTCGAACGCGTTGAGATCCATCCCTTTCCCTACCGCCGGCCGGTCGGTTCCGTGTCGTCCGCGCCCGCCTGCGCGTGCGTCACCCGCCGGGCGATCCCGCGCGCGTGACGCGACGCCTCCGGCGGCGTACGGCTCGCCGGCAGGCGATCGAGGGCCTTGCGGTCGAGACCCGGCGGCACGCGGCTCGGGTCGGCGACCGTGAAGGCGCCCGCCGCCGCGCCGGCGACCCGGATGCGCGCGCCGTCGGTACGGCTCCAGGTCCACGCTTCGCGCACCCCCATGCGGAAGTACGGCGCGAGCTCGCCGCTCGAGTCATGGCGACGTCGATCCGCGCCGGCGCGTCGGGATTCGAGCCGGCGATCGGGTCGGGTTCGACGGTCGAAACGTCCGTTCGAAGGTCGTGCGTCATGGAACCACTCCCGGAGAGCGGGGGTTCGTCGGGGAGCACCTCCCAGTATAGCGGGCGCCGCCCGCGGCTCCGGATGCCGGCCCGCGCGATATGATGGATGCGTGTTCAGACACTCGATGTCGATACGTGTTCCGACACGCGCGGCCGAACCGGCGAGCGGCAGGGAAGAGGTGCACCGATGATCCGGAGTCTGCAGCGTCGTCTCGTTCCACTCGCGGCGGCCGTCCTGTTCATGTCCGGTTCTGCGCTTGCGCAGACCTCGGTCCCCGACGGGGAATGGCACGCGATCGGGCGCGACGCGGCCAACACCAAGTACTCGCCGCTCGATCTGATCGACGCCGGCAATTTCACCGATCTGGAGATCGCCTGGCGCTGGACGTCGCTGTCCACCGCGGTGGCGGAGGCCAATGCGCGGATCCGCCCCAGCCAGTTCAAGTCGGTGCCGCTGATGGCGGACGGCCTCGTCTACGTCAGCACCGCCCTCGGGCAGGTGGCGGCGCTCGACGCCGGCACCGGCGAGCCGGTCTGGACCTACGATCCGCAGATCTACGCCTACCTGGACCGGCCGCCCAACATGGGCTGGCACCACCGCGGGGTCTCCTACTGGAAGGACTCGGAGAGCGACGACGCGCGGATCTTCATCGCCAGCCACGACAAGCGGCTGGTCGCCCTCGACGCCCGCACCGGGCGGCGCTACCCGGACTTCGGCACCGGCGGCTACGTCGACCTGACCGCGGGGTTCGAGCGCGAGATCGATGCGTCGCGGATGACCTGGTCGTCACCGGTCGCCGTCGCGGGAGACACCGTCATCGTCGGCAGCATCGTGCAGGACACGCGGCTCACCCTGCGCGAGGCGTCCCCCGGCCACGTGCGGGCCTACGACGCGCGCACCGGCGAGATGAAGTGGATCTTCCGCACCATTCCGCGCGGCGACGACTTCGGCGCCGACACCTGGGGCAACGAATCGTGGCGCTACAGCGGACACTCGAACGTCTGGTCCTACATGGCGGTCGACGAGGAGCTGGGCTACGTATACCTGCCGACCGGCACGCCGTCCAACGACTGGTACGGCGGCATGCGGCCCGGCGACAACCTGTTCGCCGAGAGCATCGTCGCCGTCGACGTCGAGACGGGCGAGCGTGTCTGGCACTTCCAGGCGATCCACCACGGGCTGTGGGACTGGGACTTCCCGACCGGGCCCAACCTGCTCGACGTCACCGTCGGCGGCCGCCCGATCAAGGCCATCGCCCAGGTGAGCAAGCAGGGCTTCACCTACGTCTTCGACCGGGTCACCGGCGAGCCGGTCTGGCCGATCGAGGAGCGGCCGGTGCCGCAGGGCAACGTGCCGGGCGAGTGGTACTCGCCGACCCAGCCGTTCCCGACGAAGCCGCCGCCGTTCGACCGGCAGGGCTTCGCCCTCGAGGACGTGATCGACTTCACGCCGGAGCTGCGCGCCGAGGCGCTGGAGATCATCACCAGCCGGGCGCGGTTCGGGCCGATCTTCTCGCCGCCGGTGGTGCGCGGGGCCGAGGTGCCGTTCATCCAGGTGCCGGGGGCGGGCGGCGGCGCCAACTGGCAGGGCGCGGCGGTGGACGTGGAGACCGGCAGGCTCTTCGTCTCGTCGTCCAGCACCCTGATCGTGGTGGAGGTCGTCCCGTACGACCCGCCGGCCACGGTCGGGTACTTTACCGATCCGTGGGGCGTCGGTCTGTCCGGGCCGCGGGGGCTGCCGCTGTTCAAGCCGCCGTACAAGCGGGTGACCGCGATGGATCTGAACACCGGCGAGCAGAGCTGGATGGTGCCGCACGGGGACGGCCCGCGCTACCACCCGGCGCTGCGCGACCTGGATCTGCCGCCGCTGGGCGGCGGAGGAGGCATCAGTTCCGGCCCGCTCGTGACCCCGACCCTGCTGATCATGAACCACGGCGGGCGCGGCTTCGAGTCGGCGGCGGACGGTGCGCTGGTCGGGGCGACCGGCGACCCGACGGCGGACGCCGCCCTGCTGATGGCGGCCGGCACCCGCACCATCAGCGCCTACGACAAGGAGACCGGCGAGCACGTCGGCTCGGTGCCGCTCCCCGCGACGCCGGGCGGCAACCCGATGACGTATCTTCACGAGGGGAAGCAGTACCTCGTGGTCGCGGTGGGCCGCGGCGGCGCCGATGCGGAGCTGATTGCGCTGGCGCTGCCGTAGCGCTCCGGGGCGAGACGGTGGGAGCGACCTCGGTCACGGCGCGGGAACGGCGCCGCGCAGCTCGATGGATCTGACGGCGACGCCGAGCGTGCGCTTGTCGCGCGTCCCGGGAACGTGCGTATCGCTCTGCAGAACGATATCGAGTTCGGGCGGGGAAAGCCGACAGTCTCGCAAATCGAACGTGGCGGCCCAGCGCCCCCGGATGGTACGGTCGAAGAGCATGCATCCGTCGGCCGCGATACGGAGCTGCTTGGGCGGGCCCGTCATCATCACGTCTATCGCGATCTCCGCCGGCCGGGAATCGAGCGGCATCCGCAGCCGCGCGTCTCCGCGGGTCCAGCGGAACGGGCGCGCACCTGCCCACTCCGTGCCGTAGAAACCGGACGCCTGCGCCCCGATTACCTGAAGCTCCGCGTCCAGGACGAGGTTGGGCCACGAACCAGCGGGGCTGGAGCCGACCGCGGTCGCCAGCGCGACGGACCCGTCGCCGGGCTCCCCGCGAATCTCGAACACTTCCAACGCGTTGGCGCCCGCTTCGAGCCGGCCAGGATCGATGATCACCTCCCAGGCGGCGCGGCGACCGAGGAACGGAAACGCGTACGGCCGGGTGATCGCCGCGACCACCCCGTTGACGGCGACCGCCAGCATCGGGACCGGCGCACCGTCCGGCAGGCCGGTCACCGCACCCGTTATGTGGACAGGGAGGAACTCCGCTTCCGGATCGACGTCCCGCAGCAGCGGCAAAGTGTCGACAACCACCTGCAGGTCGGAGGGCCGCGCCGCACGCAGCGGGTCGGCCGGGCGGCCTATCAACTCCCCGTAGCGGCCGTGGAAGGCGCGAATGTCCAGCGGGTCGCCGGTCGCGAACCATTCGAACTTCCGGGCCGCGCTCTCGACCAGGGCGGCGACGATATCGCCCGGCGCCTCCACGCGGCTTCTCGCGCCGTTGAAGAACATCACCTTGGAGGGTCGCGGCGGATGCGCCGGATCGAGGACGTTCACGCCGTCGCTGGTCCACGGCAACTCGACACCGAGCTCGGCCGCCAGCGTCGGGAGGATGTCGATCACTTCGACGTTGGCATCGACCACCGTACCCGCTCGTTGTCCTGGCCGCTTCACGAAGAGCGGCACCGCCCCGATGTCCGCGAACGAAGATTGCGTCGGTCGCCGGAACGACTGACCCGGCTGCAGGCTGGCGCCGTGGTCCGCGGTGACGACGATCAGCGAGTCGTCGTAGATGCCCACCCCGCGCAGGCGCGCAACAAGCCTGCCGAGAAGCGTGTCGACGTATCCCAACTGCAGCAGGTAGCGCTGCTGGTTGAGCGCCGCAGCCCAGCGATCGTCGACCCACCTGCCGCCCCGAAGGCCGACGTTCTGGCGCTGGGCCGTGAACTGCTGCCCCGTCGGCAGGTACAGCCACGGTTCATGCGGGAGCAGCACGTGCAGGAAGTGCAGCATCGGTCCCGCGGCCGTGATCGACTCGATGAAACGCATGACCTCCTGCCGCCGGTCGTCAACCCGCGCCGCCCGCCAGCGGTTCTGGAACGTGTCGTTCGCCAGGAAGTCGTTCCAGGTCTGATTCACCGGCGGCAACCCGACGGTCAGCTCCTCCGGCAATACGGCGGTCGGATACAGGACGGCGAGGTCACGCACTACGCCAGCGAGCCAGGCGCCCAACGCGGCGCGTTCAGGCGGACACAACGACGCCGGACAGAGTTCGGACAGCGGTTCTTCGACGTGCAGCCGGTACCGGCTGCCCAGCAGAGTGAACAGGTTCGCCGGGTGATCGGCGGATACCGGCAGGCGGTCGGGCGACGGATACGTGCCGGTCAGAATCGCGGGCAGCGCATACCGGGTCATCTCCCCCACCGCGGTCGCGTTGCGAAACCAGGTGGCGTCGTCGGCCAGCGCCGCAAAGTGCGGGAAGTGGGCGCGGTCGATGTTCCCTTCCCGGTCGAGCAGCGCCGCGAGCTGGAACTGGTCGAAGACGACGACCACCACCGGCGGCGTGGCGCCGAACGTTACGCCGTCGAGCCCACCGGCCTCCTCGGCCGGCGCGAGCAGGCGGCCGACGCCGGGGTTGAGCAGGAACACCAGCGGCACGACGACCACGGCCGGCGCCAGAAACGTGGCGAACAGTCGGACGGGTGCGAGACGGCGGTACGCGTGCGCCGCACCGGCCCCGGTGGCTGCGGCCAGTGCGACGAGGAGGGTGACGGGCGAACCGCCGAGCGACTTGAGCGTCGCAAGCGCCACGAGGCCCGCGAGGCTCCCGATGACCGCGGTTGCGACACGCCGCCGCCACGGCGTACCGCCGGCAAGTCCAGCGCCATGGATGGCGAGCAGGCAGCCGGCCGGACCACCGAAGCAGAGCAGCGTCACCAGCACCAGAAGGTCGCCTGGCCGGGTGTCGTGGGCCACCAGGAACTCGGGGCTGCGCCCGACCAGATCGAAGATCGGCTGCGCGACGGCGAGGCTCCACAGGCCGGCGACGTGCAAGGTTTCGAGGCGGGCTTCGGCGACCGACTCTCGTGGCGCCGAACGCGGTCGCCGCCCCGCATGACGCAGCCAGTCCCGAACACGCTGGTGCACTGGACGCGTGCGCACCAGATAGTGCCGCAGGCCGCAAACGACGATCAGTCCGAACAACGCCCGCCAGGGCGTGGTCATGGAGAACAGCGCACCAATCCGAACCGCTCCGAAAACAACCCAGACGAGCACGGCGGCGCCAAGCGTCAGCGCGAGGCCGTCGGCGATGCGCGCCCACACCGGCAACCGGAGTTCCGAACTGTCTGGACCGTTCATCCGCATCAGTCAGGGCCGGCAGTGGTACAGCGTGCGGGTGCCGGAGGCCAGCGTCTCGCTACTGACGGCGCCGAAAGACCGCCCCAGCGCCGCGCTCACCGCGGCTTCGGAGTAGTCGATTTCCCGACCCCGCCGGTTGCGGAGCAACCGGTCCACCATCGGGTCGTCGCGGCCGACGAACTCCAGGATCACCTCGGCGCCGAAATGCGCGAGCCAGTCCACGAAGTCGTCCAACGGAATGTTCCGGCCGATCACGAGATGGTGCACCAGCGCCAGACACAGAATGAGCGCCGGTGCGCCACGGTCCCCGAGCGGCAGTCGTTCGCGCCCGCGCCACCCCAGGCCCGGTGACGGATTGGCGACGTCGGCCACCAGCGGCAGGACGTTCGCGGGTCCGCCGTCGTCGAGCGCCCGGTACAGACGCTCGACGACGACGTGGTCGGCGTCGAGGGCCAGTACGTAGTCCGCGTGTTTCGCGGCGAGACGGGAATAGCTGCCGGTATTGCATCCGAGATCCCAGACCAGCGGCCAGCGCCGAACGGCGAGGATCCGTTCGACGAAACCGGCCTTGCGCTGCAGGTCGGCGTCGTCGTAGGAGTGTTCCCGCTGATACTCCGACCAGGTCGAGCGCCCCGGTTCCCAGCGCAGCCCCTCGACGGTTCTTCGCAGGCGGTCGATGTTGTGCTTGATCAGCGCAGCGCCGAAGCCCGCGGCGTGCAATTCCTGCCGGACGTCGCCCGGCGTATCCTCGTAGCGGGCCTGCGCCTTCGCCTGCAGGTAGACGTGGGCCAGCACGCCGCGCCGCAGCAGGTGGCGGCCGGACAGCAACGCAAGGCACTGCTCCGGCGCGATCCCTTCCAGGCTTCCCCGCAGCCAGGGATGGAACGGCACGTTGCGGTACGCCTGCAGCAGCAGCGGATAGAGAAACGTCTCGCAGAACTGCCGGTATCCCGCCCAGGGGTCCCCTGCGACGTACGTCGTGAACGATCCGACGTCGATGAACGTAGGACGCGCGCCGCACCACTGGACGTTGAACGCGGTAGCGTCCTTGAGGGTCATCTCCTCGTCGAGCGCGGCGCGGGTCACGTCGAGCTGCAGCAGCGCAGCGTCCTTGAGCATGCCGAACGACCACTCGTACGGGTACGACACCACGGGCACCGGCTCGTGCTCCAGAACCGCCACCCAACGGGGCGCGAGCGGCGGCAACGACTCCATGTCGGTTACGAACCGCGTCGGAATCAGGCGGCGATCGGCCATGAACCGGGCATGAAAGTCGGTCTCGACGAGCCGCTGCCAATCCTCCAGGGCCCGGGCCGACAGGCAGCGGAATACCGCTCCGTTGTAGTGAAGAACGCGGGTGTCGGGGTCGCGAAACGAACCCGTATCGAACCGTGGGGGTGGCTCTCGAGCAGTCATGAGCGGCACGGACGGCCGGGAGGGGGGGACGCCGGCGCGCTCGGTGCGGCCCTGACGGTCAGCGTTCGGGACGTTGCAGCTTGTCGAAGACAGACTTGAGACGATGCCAGTAGAGCCTCGCGATGACACCCACGGCCGCGACGCCCCCGAGAAGCGCCTGCAGCATCATGCTGCCGCTCCCGGGGTCGAGATAGGCGCCGGCCGGCCTCTCGAACGTGACCAGCAGGGCGACGATGCACAAGGCGCTGCTTTGCATGACGCGCAAGCATAGCAGAATCCGGCGGGTGCAAACCACCGGTCACAGCGTCACCGGCGGTCACCACAAGCCCAGCACCCGCCACCACAGGCTCCCCGCCCCCAGCCAGATCACGATGTTCACCACGCTGATGAGCGCCCCCAGCCGCCACCAGTCGCCGATGTCCACGTTGCCGGATCCGAACAGGATCGGCGCCGGCGCCGTGCCGTAGTGGGTCATCGACGCGAACAGGTTGCTGAAGAAGGCCAGGACGAGAGCGGCGAGGACGGGCGGCGTGCCCACCGCGATGGCCAGGGCCAGGAACGGGGCGTACATGGCGCTGACGTGGGCCGTGTTCGAGGCGAAGAAGTAGTGCACGTAGAAGTAGATCAGGCTCAGGCCGAGAAACGCCGGGAGCCAGTGGCCCGCTCCCAGCACCCCCGAGACGCGGTCCGTGAACCACGCCAGCAGGCCCAGCTCGCCGAGCTGGGTCGCCATCATGACGAGCACCGCGAACCAGATCAGGGTGTCCCAGCCGCTGCGTTCCTCGAGGATGTCCTGCCAGGCCAGCGCGCCGGTGGCGAGCATCGCGGCCACGCCGGCCAGCGCCGTCGCGGTGGCGTTGACGCCGAGCGCGCCGCCGAAGATCCAGAGGGTCAGGAGGAAGACGAACACGATCAGGAGCACCCATTCGTCGCGCGACATCGGGCCCATCTCGCGCAGCCGCCGCCGCGCCAGCGCCGGCGCCTCCGGCGTGTGCGTGATCTGCGGGGGATAGAGGCGGTAGATCAGCGCGGGCACGACCAGCAGGCTGAGCACGCCCGGCACGAACCCCGCCACCGCCCACAGCGCCCAGGAGATCTCCACCCCCTGCTGGGCCGCCAGTTGGGCCGCCAGCGGGTTGGCGGCCATCGCGGTGAGGAACATCGCGCTGGTGACGATCACCCCCTGGTAGGCGGTGAACGTCAGGAAGCCGGCGATCCGGCGCTGGGTGCCGAGCCCGGCGTCGCTGCCGAGAGAGACGCAGAGCGACTTGAGAATGGGGAAGATGACGCCGCCGGCGCGGGCCGTGTTGCTGGGGATGGCGGGGGCCAGGACCAGGTCGGTGACGACGAAGCCGTAGGCGAGACCGAGGCTCCGTTTCCCCAGCAGGCGCATGAAGTGGTACGCGATGCGGGCGCCGAACCCCGTCTTGACGAAGGCGGTGGCGATGAAGAACGCGGCCACCACCAGCCACACCACGGTGCTCCCGAAGCCGCCGGTCGCCTCCGCGATGGTGAGGGTGCCGGAGAGCACGGCGAAGGAGACCGCCACGAAGGCCAGGGCGCCCATCGGCAGCGGGCGCAGGACGATACCGACCATGGTGGCGACGAAGACGGCGAGGAGCTGCCACGCCCGCGGCTCGACGCCGCCCGGGGTCGGGACGAGCCAGAGCAGCGCCCCGACGAGGACCACCACGCCGAGCCTGGCGGCGTCCACGCGGGCCGTCCGGACGGGCTGATGCGACGGCGCCTGGTCACCCATCGGTCACCAAGATCCGGGAAAGGGAGGGCGGGGAAGACGGATCCCGATGGGCCGTCCTCCCGCTGGCGGTCATATGCCGCGCGAGTCTACCGCATCCCGCAGCGCCGTGAACGGCGCCCGCCCGGCGGGCTTGACGCCTCCGCGACGGCGCGCCGGTCACCGTCCGGGACACGTGACGGTCTCGAACGCCACGAGGTCACGGGACTCGGCGCTGATCTCCACGCCGACCAGATGAACCGTCCGACCCGGCGCGAGGTGTTTGTCCGCATAGCGGCGCGCCTGCAACTGCGCCAGCGCCGCGCCGCGCTCCGAACGCTCCGCCACCTTGAATTCGAACAGGCAGACGTTCTCTCCCAGTCGCACCGTCATGTCCAGGCGGCCGCGGCTGGTGGCGTCCTCCACCGCCACGCCGTCCATCGACGCCTGGAACCACGCGTAGAACACGCTGGACCAGTAGCCCTCGTAGCGTGCGATGTCGCTCCGCCGATGCCAGTCGTGCGGGATGCCCGCCAACAGCCGGCGGAACAGCGCTTCCAGACCGGCCCAGTCCGCCGCCGCCAGCGCGCGGCGCAGCGCGCCGCCGTCCCCCGCCGTCCGCCAGTTCGGCGCCAGCGCGTTCAGCAGGCTCTCGTTCAGGCCGCGCCGCACCTCCCGGTTCGGATAACCCAGCCGGTACAGCGGCCGACCGTCGGACCGTTCCTCATCGACGATGGTCAGGTAACCGGTCTGGAACAGCAGGGCCTCCGGCGCGATTTCGTCCACATCGAACGCCGACAGCAGCGCGGCGCTGGCGTGAACGCTTTCGAGGTCCGGGGCGGAGAAGCCTCGCCGGATGAGCGTCTCGATCAGAAACCGCGGCGTCGCGGTCTCGAACCAGTGCGTTTCGAACTCGCGGCTGGCGAAGAGATGCAGGATGGCGTAGGGGTTGTAGACGCGCTCGCTTCCCCGCCAGTTGTAACCGTTGTACCAGGCGCGAATCTGGTCGCGGTCCAGGTCCGGAAGCTCCGGCGCGAACACTGTGTCCAGATCGGCCTCGGTGTAGCCGCAGATGGCCGAGTAGCGCGGGTGCAGGGTGAGGTCGGTGAGGAAGTTCAGGTCCGAGAACAGGTTCACCTTGGAGAACCGGCTCACCCCGGTGATGAAGGTGAGCTCGACGTGGGCGTCGCAGGCCTTGATCGTGCCGTACAGCCCGCGCAGGTCGTCGCGGTTGGCCGTCGCGGTATCCGGCGCATCGTTCAGGGCGTCCAGGATCGGTTTGTCGTACTCGTCCACCAGCACGACCACCCGCCGCCCGGCCTGACGGTGCAACGCCGCCAGCAGACGGGCGAACCGCCCCGGCGCGGTGGCGCCTTCGGAAGCCGGCGCGCCCGCCTCGCTTTCAATGTCGGCCAGTTGTTCCGTCACGCGCCTCGCCAGTTCGCCGGGCCGCTTGTAATTGCCGCCGGAGAAGTCCAGCCGCACTACCGGATGGCGCTGCGACCAGTCCCAGCCGTCGTGGGCGGCTAGGCCGCGGAACAGCGGCTCGGCCCCCTCGTACAACTCCTTGAGGGTGTCCACGAACAGGCTCTTCCCGAAGCGCCGGGGGCGGGAGAGGAAATAGTGCTTGCCGGCGTCGTCCGCGAGCCGGCGGGCGAAGGCGGTCTTGTCGACATAGTAGTAGCCTTCCTCCCGGATCTGGCGGAAGGTCTGGATGCCGGCGGGGAGCCTGCGCCTGTCCACGACGGTATCATACTTCCGGGGCCCGGACGGCCGCATGCGGACGAGCGCTATTGCTTGACGTATTTCCGGATCCGTTGCGGGCCGACGTCTGCCGCGTAGACGTTGCCCTGGCGGTCGGCGGTGATGCCCGACGCCCCGGAGATGCGCCGCTCGTCCTGGTGCTCGACGTCGGGATCGGGGATCCAGGCGTGCACCGTCCCGTCGACCGCGCTCCCGATGTAGATGCCGCGCTTGAAGCCGGGGTTGTTCCGCGAGTTCGAGGTGGAGTCGGTGACGTACAGCACGTCGTCCTCGTCGATGAACATCCCGCTCGGCCGCCCGAACTGCTTCCACTCGGCGACGAACGTGCCGTCCGGCTCGAAGATCTGAATCCGGCTGTTCGAGCGGTCGCCGACGAACACCCGCCCGCGGCTGTCCAGGGTGAGGGTGTGCGGCTGGTCGAACTCGCCGGGCCCGTCGCCCGGGCCGCCCCACGTCATCAGGAAGCGGCCGTTGCGGTCGAACTTCACCACCCGGTTGTTCGGTCCGTGGCCGTCGGTGACGAAGATGTCGCCGTCGGCGTTGACGGCCACGTCGCTCGGCCGGTCGAAGGTGTCCGGCCCGTTGCCCGCGATCCCCGCCCGGCCCAGGGTCATCAGGATCTCGCCGGTCGGGTTGAACTTGAAGACCTGGTGTCCCCGCCCGCCGGCCGGCATGCCGAGCACCGTCTCGCTGCCGTTGTAGTCGGTCGCCCAGAGATTGCCCTCGGCGTCGATGTGGAAGCCGTGCGGGGCCGCGAAGACCCCCTCGCCCCAACTGTCGAGGAGCTGGCCGTCGGGGCTGAACTTGACGACCGGCGGGTCGTCGTCCCGGCCGACGCAGGTGGCGGCGCCGGGCGGCTGGTTGTTGAAGCAGCGGTGAAAGACCCAGACGTTCCCGTCCGCGTCGCGGTCGACGCCGATCGTCTCGCCCCACTTCCCGCCGTTCATGTGCGACGGCAGGTGGGGCCACTCGTCGACGAGACGGTACGGGGTGGGGAGCGACTGCGCCGCCGCCCCGGCGGTCATGCCGGCGAGGGCGGCGAGCACCAAGCCGATTCGAACCAAGTGAAGGGGCATCACGATCCGTATGCTACCACCGCTTTCCGGGCGTGCCGACGGTCTGTTACGCGCGGGGCGGGCCGGACACGCCGTGAGTCGGCGGTCGGGCGCGGCGGGTGCACGTCACAGCGGGCGCAGGAAGTCGAGCACCAGCCGGTTGACCTCGGCCGACCGCTCCTGCTGCACCCAGTGCCCGGCCCCGTCGAGCAGGTGCAGGCCGCGCAGGTCGGTGCAGGCTTGCGCCTCCATCCGCTCCAGGGCGCCCGGCCGCTGGTGGATGCCCCAGTCCTGCGCGCCGGCGATGAAGAGCGAGGGCTGGTCGATGGTGCGCCCGGCGAACACCTGCAGGTCGGCGTTGACGCCGCCGCCGAAGATGGACGACACCGACGCCACGCTGCGGTACCACTGCAGCCCGCCCTGGAAGCCGGTCCGACGGTACTCGGCGGCGTAGACCCGCAGTTCGTCGTCCGGCAGCCACTCGCAGGCCGCGATCTCGGCCGCCGACGGCATGTGCTCGGCCACGGTCTCCGCCATGCCCCTGCCGAGGTCGAGGACGTAGTAGCGGGGGAGCCGCGCCAGCTCCGCGGCGGACCACGCGCGGAGCGGCTCCGGCCGGTTGCCGCTCCAGTCGGCGCTCTTCATGTGGTAGTAGGCGCGCAGGAAGTCGTGCACTCCCTGCGGCGCCCGCCACAGGTCGTCGTTCGCCTCGCGCGTGGCGTAGAAGCGGCGGTAGTGCCGGCGCGGCGGGGTCAGGCTGGCCAAATCGGCGTCGATGTCGGTGGCCGCGGCGTCGGCCGGCGCCCGGGCCGCGGGCGCGTCGGCGGTGTCGAACGGCAGCGTCGCCGTCCCCCCGAACGGCGCGCTCATCAGGACGACCGAGCGGAACACGTCCGGCCGGGCGACCGCGCACCACGACGCCACCAGCGATCCGAAGTCGTGGCCGGCCAGGTGGACCTCGCGGTAGCCGAACGCCGCCACCAGCGAGAGCATGTCCCGCACCTCGTTCAGCATCCGGAACGGACGCAGGTCGTCGTCGTAGCGCACGCCGGTCCCGTCGGTGCGGCCGTAGCCGCGCAGGTCCGGCGCCATGACGTGGTACCCCGCCGCCGCGAGGGCCGGCAGCAGCCGCCGCCAGCTATAGGCGAGCTCGGGGAAGCCGTGCAGCAGGAGGACCCCGGCGCGGGCGCCCGCCTTGGATCCGGCCTCCAGGACGTGCATGCGCAGGCCGTTGACGTCGGCGACGAACCGGGAACGGACGCCGGCCGGCAGCACATCGTCGGCGTAGGGCCCGATCCTGTCGTCAGGCTGCGTCGTCGCGTGCGTGGCGGCCCGGCCGCCTGGTCTCGCGGCGGCGGTGGCGATTCTGGCAGCGCCGTTGCGGGGGGTGGTCGTAGCGGTGGCGATCCCGGCGGCGGTGGCGATTCCGGCGGTGGCTCCCCGCAAGAGCTCGCGGCGCGTGAACGATGGAGAAGGCATCGGCCGTATTATGTCACTTGCGAAAGGAGCTTCCGAGAGTGCATGCCGGCAGGGTGATATCCTGTCGCCATCTCGATCCCGGAGGAGGGACGTCATGCGCGCGGCGAAGCTGGCGGCATTCGGATTGTTCACGTTGATTGAGGTGGGCTGCGGCGGGCCGGCGCCCGAGCCGGAACCCGCCGCCGAAACGGCGCCGGAACCGCCGCAGTTCGCGGTCACCGGCGAGCACCCCTGCGACCCGGTCGGAGACGTCCAATTCATCTGCGACATGGTCAGCCCCGAGGATGTCGCGGTCATCCCGGGTGCGGAGTGGGCCATCACGTCCGGCGCCCGGGAGGGTGGCCGGCTGCACCTGCTGAATGTGAGCGACAAGACCTCGTCCGTGCTGTTTCCGACGCCGGACAGCGAACTGCGGCTGGATGCCGAGGCTTATCCCGAATGCCCCGGTCCGCTCGACTTGGCGAACCCGGACGCGTCCCGACTGCACGGTCTCTACCTCGAACCGGGGGCGAACAGCATCCACACCCTGCTCGTGGTTCATCACGGTCCCCGGGAGTCGATCGAGTTCTTCGAGGTCGATGCCGGGAGCACGCCCCCGAGCCTGGCCTGGACCGGATGCGCGGTGGCGCCGGAGGGCGCCCGTCTCAACTCGGTGGCGGCCCTGCCGGGAGGCGGCTTCGCCACGACGAACGCCGGCATCGGGGTCTGGGAGTGGCAGGCCGACAGCGGATGGCAGGTGCTGCCGGAGAGCGAGGACACCGCCCCGAACGGCATCGAGGTGTCGGCGGACGGCCGGACCCTCTACATCGCCGGCTGGGCCGAGGAGAAGCTCACGCGCCTGTCGCGCGGCGTCACGCCGGTGCAGAAGGACGTCATCCAGCTCGGGTTCCGGCCCGACAACCTGCGCATGGCTCTCGACGGCTCGGTCATCTACGCCGCCGGCCACACCGACAGGGACGGCAACTCGATCACCGATCCGCGGGAGCCGACGCTGGAGACGAGCAACGTGGCGGCCATCGATCCGGAGACCCTGGAGTTCGAGCGGGTGTTCGTGCACCCCGCCATGAACGGGTTCGTCTCGTCCACCACCGCGATTCGGATCGGGGACGAACTGTGGCTGGGATCGTACCGCGGTGACCGGCTGGCCTACCTGCCGATGCCGGAGTAGCGGGTCACTCGTGCGCGCGGAATCCGGATACCGGTCGCCGGGCTCCGACTGCCCGCTCGGCTTCTCCCGGTCGGGGAACGCGGCGGGCGGGCTCGGAAGCGCGCGTGTCGCCGTCAGGGCACGTGGCGGACGGGCCCGGACTCGCGTGTGTCGCCGTCGGTCAGGGTTTATGAGTTGTCGCTCAAGGGCCGTGAAGGCGCCGCTATCGGTCGGCGGTGCTCCGGCTACCGCCCGACTGCTCCCGGTCGGCGCCGGACGCCGACAGCAACCGCCGCGCCGTCTCCAGGAGCCGATCCTTCCAGGCGACTCGGTCGAGCCAGTCGCCGGGGATGCCGCTCAGGCCGTAGAGGGCGCCGACGAGCTGTCCCGTCACCGCCGCTACCGTATCCGCGTCGTCGGCTAGGTTGGCCGCGAGCAGCACCGCGTTGCGGAAGTTCCCGGTGCGGGCGACGGACCAGATGGCGGCTTCGAGCGTGTGCACGACGTACCCGCTGGAGCGGATCCCGTTCCTGGGACGTCCGCGCCAGCTACCGGCCATGACCTGCGCGATCGCCGGCGCTCGCGAACCGCCTCGGGGCCAGGACGTCGGCGCGCGGGGTCCCGGCGATGGCGTCCGCCAGCAGCGCCGCGAACGCCCGGCAGGCGTCCACCGCTTCCTCGGTGCCGTGGGTCGTGCGGGACTGGTCGGCGGCGGCGGCGATCAGGCACGGCCGATCGTGCCAGAACCGCAGGGCGACCGGGGCGATTCGCATCAGCGAGCCGTTGCCCGCGCTCCGGGGATCGGTCGAGCCGGCGAGCGGGTCGCGGGTCCGCAGGTCCGAATGGCGCCCATCTTCCCGCGACGTCAAGCGGGAGCGGATCGACACCAGTAGAAATTATCCCAAAAAAACCAAAAAGACTTGACCCCCCCCCCCCCCGGGGTATATTGGGGAAATTGTCATCAGAAGTCGGCGACTTCGGTGTCTACAAAACGGGAGGTTGACTGATCGGATCGTAAGCAGATGGGTGCTTGAGCTTTCTGACGAAGCCAGGAAGGGGAGTAAAAGGAAATGAGGACGTTGAAGCCGTCGGTTGCGGTCGTGGCTGTCTGTCTAGCAGCTAGCTAATAGGGACTATCGTCTCGCGACAAAGGGGGTAGACAAATGACACGTTCTGTTCTTCGGATGTTTGTCGTGCTCGCGGCTGCGCTTTACCTGTTCGCAGGGGCAGGCGGCGGTGACGTGCAGACGTACGAGTGTTGGCACATGGGTTGGGATTGCAAGGGCGAAGGCTGTGGTCCGTTCCTGCCGACCGCACCGACGAGAAGTTATCACTATGTGTTGCATAGGTGCTGCCTCGAGGGTGGCCCAGACGGCAGGGACTGGTGCCACACGTACGAGCTTGAGACTGGGTCATGTTGTGATTGGTAAAGCAAGTGCTACGCTGATCTGGCTGTCTTTCTGCCGCGCGGCCTTTTGGAAGGAGGGCGTGGGTGAAGATTTCTCTGCCCCGTGTGGCCGACGTGGTTACGGTTCTTGTCGGGATTGTGCTGTTGGTAGCGATCTCGACAGGGTTGCTAAGGGATGGTCCTTTACTGCCAAACATAAATGATTTAGAGGCTTCGGTGGTTGGAGAGAGGATCGATCCTTCCGTTGAGATTGATTTTTCCGCTGCTACTCGCTCGCTCATCATGGTTCTGCAATCCGACTGCGTTTTCTGTCAGGAATCGATGCCGTTCTATCGACGCCTGGTCGTGGTAGATCGTGGCGATACACAGATCGTGGTTGTGGCGCCCCCGCGTGACGCTGGCGTCATCGGTGACTACCTGGCGTCGGAGGGCGTCGCGCCTGATTCGGTTGTTTTTCTGGGTTCTGGCTTGTTGCCAGTAGGTGGAACGCCGACCTTACTGATGGTGGATCGCGATGGTGTGGTGACCAACGCTTGGATAGGCCTTTTGGATAATGAACGCGAGGCCGAAGTGATCGACGCGCTGTTCGGTTGAACACCATGGGTGGCGGGCTTTTTTGGGAATTGCGCCAAGCCGGGCGGCGGATGATCGCGAACCCCGGTTTCACGCTGGCCGCGGTGTTGATCCTGGCTGTCGGTATCGGCGCCAACGCTGCGACCTTCAGTGTCATCAACGGGGTTCTGTTGCGACCGCTGCCGTATCCGGATTCTGAGGCGGTCGTGAGCGTGGGGCAGGTGCCGGTAGGGTTTTCGGGAGCCGTCACACTGTCGTCTGTCGAGCTACGGCAGCTACAGGAGGATGCGCACTCGTTCGAGCAGCTTGGGGGGTTCCGGTCGCGCCTCTCCAGGTGGTCCGGTCCGGACGGACCGGTTCGCCTAGCCGGATCTGAGGTGACCCCGTCCGTCTTTGAGTTGCTGCGGACGTCGCCGCACCTGGGGCGACTCTTCACGGAAAATGATGCGATCGAGGGCGCGCAGCGGGTTGCCCTGTTGAGTTACCGCGTCTGGTCGAGCCGGTTCGGGTCCGAGCAGGCCGTTATCGGCGCCCCGGTCGTGCTGAACGAAGAACCGCACACCGTGCTCGGGGTGCTCCCGGAGGACTTTGGATTCCCGTTCCCGGAGACGGACATCTGGACGCCGCTCGTCGTGTCCCCGTATGAAACAGAAGCTTCTGGCGCCGGTCCAATGAATGCGCGCTCGTTCATGGGGGTCGGACGCCTTCGGGACGGCGTGTCGCCGGAGCGGGCGGAATCCGAAGCGCGCGTAATCATCGAGCGGGCGGTATCCGAGCAACCGCGCCTCCCCGGGTTACATCGCGAGACTCGGGTTACTTCGATGCGCGAGGACCAAGGGCGTCCGTTCCGGCCCGCGCTTCTGTTACTCGCTGTGTCGAGCGGGCTTGTGTTGTTGGTGACGTGCGCCAACGTGGCCGGTGTGCTCCTGGCGCGCGGGATCGCACGGCAGAGAGAGTTGGCCATTCGGGGGGCGCTCGGGGCCGGGCGCGGCCGGATTGTCCGCCAACTGCTGGTTGAGAGCGTTGTCTTGAGTACGATAGCTGGGGCGGTTGGTCTTGCTGTGGCATCTGGAATCGTGCGCGCCGCGCCGGCGCTCACGCCGGGCTACGTACCCAGGCTGGCCGAGGTGGGCATTGATGAGGGCGTGCTCGCGTTCACAGCGACGGTGTCGGTGGTCGCCGGGGTTCTGTTCGGCACAGCGCCGGCTCTCGTATGGTCGCGGGTCGATCTGGCGCGCACGCTCAACGACGCGACGGCCGCATCCGCCGGAGGCTTCGGTCGTCTCAGAGCCAACCGGGGGCAGGCAGTACTGGCGGTGGCGCAGGTGGCATTGGCGGTCGTGCTTCTGGCCGGCGCCGGTTTGCTGCTGCGGAGTTTCGTGTCCCTTGTCACGTACGATCCTGGCTTCGAGAGGGCCAACGTGGTGGTCGCGGAAATCGCCGATCCTGTCATCGCCCAGCGTGCCGAGCCGTACCGTCTTGCCGATGTCGAGGCGAGGAATGCGCGCGCGCGGCGCAAAGCGGCGGAGTTGCTTGCGCGACTGGAGCGGATTGCAGTTCTACCTGGCGTAGATGCCGTGGCGCTGTCGGCGAATCACTTACTGAACCGCACCGGTTCGCTTTGGCCGTTCGAGGTCGGGCGGGGGAGCGCGACGAGCGACCCGGGGCGCGAGATGTCGGCGTTCATTCGAGACGTGACCCCGGATTTCGCCGATGTGGTGGGGCTGCGCCTGCGAGCCGGCCGGTTCTTTACGGATGGCGACACAGAGGGCGCTCCGCGGGTGGCCGTAGTCAGCGAGTCTTTTGCCCAGAACGCGTTTGGCAGCGAGGCGGCAGCGGTCGGGCAGCGAATCGCGGCCGCCTCGCAGGCTTCGCGCTACTTCGACCATCGTGATGGCAGGGGCGACGGGGAACGCGGCCCGTTGGAGTGGGTGGTCATCGGTGTCGTGGCTGACATCAGGCCTCCTTTCGGGTTGGTGCCCGTTGATGCTGACGACGGCGCCGTTTATCTGTCCATGCTTCAGCCCGGCCTGGACGACATACGAAGAGGGGGGACAGGTCGCATGCCTTTCGTCGTCGTCCGTACCGAAGGCGATCCGATCGCTGTGGTTTCCTTTCTACGGGAGGCGGTCGCCGATCTCCGTCCGGGAGCACGGGTCGATGCGACGGCGCTCGATACGGCTCTGTCTGCGCAAGCCGCACGACCACGTTTCTACGCCCTGTGTGCCTTGAGCTTCGGGCTGGTGGCGCTATCAGTTACCGCTTTCGGCCTCTACAGCATGCTCAGCTACATCGTTTCCCAACGCCGCCGAGAGATCGGGATTCGTATGGCGCTTGGGGCCGGACGGGGACAGGCCGTCAGGCTGGTGGTGGGACAGGGGGGCGCGCTTGTCGCTGGCGGCCTCCTGCTTGGCCTGCTGGCCGCGCCTGCGGTCGGCCGCATCATCGAGAGCCTGTTGTTTGGCGTCGGGTCGTTCGATCCGTTGACGTTCACGGTGGTCACGACGGTGGTCATCTGCGTCGGCCTGCTGGCCTGCTGGCTACCGGCAAGCCGCGCTGCGCGGGTCGATCCTATGGATGTGCTTCGCGAGGCGTAGACGGCAGCGATGGCCCGCGCTGGTGCCGCAGCACGGCCACGGAATCCGCACGGTGTCGGCATGGAGATCAGGAAGATGTCGACGGCTTGAGGTTCGGAAACGCTGCCGGTCATTCCCAGCTTTCGTGATAGTATCAAGTCCAATATAGACTAGGACTGGGGTGAGCCGCCCTTTCCACGTGTGGGTTCGGCGCGGGACGAAAGGTGATGGATTCGACGGCGGTTCAGTGTCCGACGATCCGGGTTCGAGCTGCTTCGCGGACACGCCGAGAACGCCGGGCCAGGAGCTTCGCGAACTCCGTCAGGCACCGGTGCAGGACATCGACGTCTCGAACGCGCTTCCCTTCCCGCAGCAGGCGAGCAGCCAGCACGACCTCTGCATGGTAGCTCGACTCTCCCCTGACGACAGAGTGGCGGAGCGGCGGGCAGGTCATGCGCCACGCACCGCGAAGATGGTCCTCCAGAAGCGCATCGAACCGCCGGCCGATCCGACTGCGAGGATTCTGGTTCAGTGCAAACAGGAGTACGGCCGCGCGCTCGGCCACGGCTCTCATCTGTGGCACGACCGTTCGCGCCCGCTGTTCCAGGAAGTCGTCGAAGAAGGGATCGATGAGCAGCAGACCGCCTTCTCTCGAAGCGCGGGCGATTGGCCCGAGTGCACGATAGCCGTCGTAGCGGTCCTGGCTCGAGTCGGCGCCGATCCCTGGAAGAGCCTCGTCCAGCATCCACAGGTCGCAAGCGCGCAGCCGGTCCCGTCGCGCCGGACAGGTGTCGCCGCTGAGCACGCGGAAGCGGCGCCCCCCGGCTGCCGCGGCCGTGCGCCGAACCACGAGCCCGCTGCCGTAGTAGCGACCGTTGTGGATGTCCGACTGCGCCGCCCGCAACGCGCCTGCCGACAAGGCGCGCACGCGCCTCGTGACCTCGAGGACGGGTCGTCCCCACGGTTCGCCACCGAACGGGTCCATGAAGCGGAGCGGCATGTCCAGCCCGCACTGCCAGCGCACGAACTCCGCGAGCACGCTGTGCTTGAGCAGATCGCCAGCGTTCCCCATGTCGTACGGCAGAGTCATTCTGAATCAGTCTCCGGCCTCGGAAAGCAGATGCCAGCCGATCGGGCGAAAAGAAAAGTAGATATCGCCAATCGGCCAGTGCCGTTCATCTCTTCTGTCGTCGGGGCACGCGGCGGGCGGGCTCGGAAACGCGCGTGTCGCCAGCGGGGCTCGCGAGTTGTCGCTCCAGGGCCGTGAACGCCTCGATCAGCTCGGCCGCCTCGAAGGCGCGGTTGCGCCGCCCGATGTTGACCTGAACGAGCACGCCCGCGCCCACGAGCCGGTCGATTGCCTGGCTCGCCGCCTGGAACGACCGCCCGATCAGCGCCGCCGCGGTGGACGCGGTGAGCATCGGGACGGCGGGCAATGCGTCGATGAGCAGGCGCACCGCCGAATCCCGGCGCGTGTGCCCAACGCGCTCGCGCCAGGAGGACTGCAGCGCGCGCACGTCCTTCTCGAAGCGGCTGGCGTCCTCGACCGCCCGGCGGCACGCCGAGGCGAAGAGCGCGACCCAGCAGTTGGTCCCCGCATGCGCCTCGGCGGAGTCCGGCGCATCGACGTAACGCGTCCCTGCCAGACCCCTGACGTAGTCCCGCGACCAGGTTGCCAGGATGAGGGAAACCGGCGGCAGGACGCGCAGCCCGAGCCCGCGCCGGCGCAGGATCAGGTGGATCAACACGCGTCCCGTGCGGCCGTTGCCGTCCACGAAGGGGTGAATCGTCTCGAACTGCACGTGGGCAATCGCCGCCTGCGCCAGCGCCGGAAGCGAGTCGTCGTTGCAGAAGGCGAACAGATCGTCCAGCAGACCGGCTACATCTTCGGGGGGCGGCGGCACGAAGTCCGCGGAGCATGGGTTGTAGCTGCTGCTCTCGGATCCAATTCTGCACGGGGCAGATTCGACCCCCATATTCAAGGATAATGTCAATCCTTGAATATGGAGCCACTTGCTCAAGGTTGTTGTCAGGGCGACAGCGGCGCGGTGTCCAGGCCGTCCGCCTTGCGGGAGGCCGGCGGCCAAGCAGGGGTTGTGGAGTGCGTGCCGACCTCGGTTTGGTTTATCGCGACCGGGACCCGGCGTTGGCTCGCAGCCGGGTCCCGACGATCGCACGCAGCGGGTCGACCCTACTGGTCGGTGGCCGGGTTCCCCGGCGCCATGAACCGCTCGAACCACAGCCTGAGGTAGAGCTGCACCCGCAGGAAGTTCGTCGGGGGCAGGCTGCGGCTGTGCCAGCCGTCGGTCAGCCGGATCATTCCGGTCGGCACCTTGCGCAGCTTGAGCGCCCGGTAGTACTGCTCGGTCTGCTCCATCGGGGTCCGCAGGTCGCGCTCGCCGGTCATCAGCAGGGTCGGCGTGACGACGTTGCCGACGTACATCAGCGTGGACCGCCGGAGGTGCTCCTCGGGGTCCTCCCAGGGGAGCTTCTCGAAGTTGCGGTACCAGCTCGAGCCGTCGGTGGTGCCGACGAAGCTCAGCCAGTTGGTGACCGGCGCCTTGACCACCGCCGCGGTGAACCGGTCGGTCCGTCCGACGATCCAGGACGTCAGCACGCCGCCGCCGCTGCCGCCGTAGACGAACAGGTTCCGTTCGTCGATGTAGCCGCGGGCGAGCACCTCGTCGACGCCGGCCATCAGGTCGTCGTAGTCCTTGCCGGGATACGCGTTCTTGATCTCGTTGCCGAACGAGCTGCCGTAGCCGCTGCTGCCGCGCGGGTTCGTGTACAGGACCACGTAGCCGTTCGCGGCGTGATCCTGGTTCTTGAAGTCGAAGCCGGCGTTGTACATCGAGTGCGGGCCGCCGTGGATGCGCAGGATCAGCGGGTACTTGCGGTCCGGAGCGAAGTCCGGCGGCTTGACGATCCAGCCCTGGATGTCCAGGCCGTCGGGCGACTCGTACCAGATCTCCTCGACGTCGCCGAGGCGGACGTCGGCGAGCAGCCCGGCGTTGGTCCGGTGCAGCGTGCGCATCTCCTCCGGCGCGTCCACGGCGAAGACGACCAGGTCGCCGGGGACGTGGTAGTGGGAGACGACGCCGGCGGCGATCCCGTTCCCGCTGACCGAGGAGACCGAGAGCATGTGGTTGCCGCTGCTCACCGTGCGGATCTCGCCGTCCACGGACACGAAGTGGAGGTTGCTGGCGCCCCTTAGCTGCGCGTTCAGATACACCCCGCTGCTGTCTGCCGCCCAGGCCACGATGCCGGGGCGCCGGCCCATTTCGGTGGCGACGACCCGGGACGCCGAACCGTCGGCCGCCATCACGTACAGACCCTCCTCGCGGTAGGTGTCGGTCGTGTGGTCCATCCCCGTGTAGGCGACCGCACGGCCGTCGGGGGAGGGGACGGCGTTGGCGTCCGGGCCCTCGCGCCTGGTCAGGGTGGTGATCTCGCGGGTCGCCAGGTCCACCCGGTACACCTCGGACTCGCGCCAGGCGTACTCCGCGTCCGGCTCGCGGAGGCCGGAGAACAGAATGCCCCCGCCGTCCGGCGTGAACCGCGGATTGTCGTGGTGGAAGTCGCCGCTCGTCACCTGCCGCGGCGCGCCGCCGTCGGCGCCGACCACGAAGAGGTGGCGGTATCCCGCCGGGGAGTACCCGGACCCGTCACGGCGGTAGTCGAGCCGGGTCACGATTCGCGCCGGGGCGGTCCACGTGGCCCCCTCCGGCGCGCGCGGCATGTCGATGCTCCAGTCCGGATCGGGTGCGGGGGGAACGACCGCGCGGAAGGCGATCGATCCGCTGTCGGGCGCCCAGCGGATCTGCGACGGCGGGTTCTCCAGCCGGGTGACCCGGCTCTCGGCGCCCTCGGCGTCCATCCAGCGGACGAAGATCTGCGCTCCGCCGGGTTCGGCGGTGCGCATGAAGGCGATCCGGGTGCCGTCGGGAGACCAGCGGGGACCGCCGCCCGCGGTCAGGAACCGGTTCCGGGAGCCGTCCGCGCCGATGACCCACAGCTCGGTCCGGATGCGGTCGGCCACCGCGTCGACGAATCGCCGCTCGTAGACGACCGTCGCGCCGTCGGGGGAGATCTGCGGATCGTTGACGGTCTCCCAGGAGAGGTAGTCGGCCAGCTCCAGGTGGCGCTTGCCGGCGTCCTGGCCCGCGGCGGTCGTCGTGGCGAGGAAGAACGTGATCAGCAGGCGGCCGCCGAGCCGCCACGCGCCGAGCTGCCGCCGGTGTCCGGGGCGGAGCGAACTGTGAATCGTCATGGTTCCGACCTCCCGCCGCACGGTGGGTTTGCCCATGGTGCGGCTCGGTCCGAGTCTACCGCCCTCACGCAACCTGCTGCACCCGTGACGGGGCCGAGCGGAATCCCTGACCGGTGGGTCGTTCGCTCGCGCCGAAAGCCGTCTATACCTCGGACCGCGAGCTGCAGCACCGGATCAGACGCCCCGGCGCCGCCGCCGCGCCTGTCGCCGCAATCAGAAAGCTGATCGAGACCGCGCGGAACGACATGTAGCCCGGCGCGGTTGACACGCCGAGCCGAAGGCGCACACGATGAGAGCGCACCGATCCGGGGGAGGACAGAAAATGTCGATGACCCGCCGTCGATTCGTCTTCGCCGCCGGGACGGCGCTCGGCGCCGGCATGGCGCGCCCGCGCACGGCGACCTGCGACCTCGTCGTCCAGGGCGGGCGGGTCATCGATCCGTCGCTGGGGATCGACGCCGTCCGCGACGTGGCGATCGCCGCCGGCCGCATCGCGGCGGTGGAGCCGGGCATCGCCGCCGGCGGCGCGCAGGTGGTGAACGCGAGCGGCCGGATCGTCGTACCCGGCCTGATCGACGTCCACACCCACTACGCCCGCGAGGCGCAGGGGCCCCGGATCTGTCTGGAGGACGGGGTGACCGCGTGGGTCGACGCGGGCTCGGCGGGGGCCGACGCCATCGCCGACCAGGTGGCCGTGGCGCGCGCGGCCCCGCAGCAGGGGCGGGTGCTGGTCAACATCGGGCGGCGGGGCATCCTGCCGGGCGGCGACACGATGGACCTCGAGCTGGCCGACGTCGGGGCGGCGCGGGAGGCCATCGCGCGCCACCGCGGCTGCGTCGTCGGGGTCAAGGCGCGGCTGTCGCGCAACGTGGCGGCCGACGACGTCGAGGTGCTGCGCCGGGCGCAGGCGGCGGCCTCGGCCTTCGACCTGCCGGTGATGATCCACATGGGCCAGACGGTATCGCCGCTCTCCACCCTGTTCGCGCTGCTCAAGCCGGGCGACGTCGTCACCCACATGTACGCGCCGCCGCCCAACGCCATCGTCGGCGACGACGGCCGCATCCGGCCGGCGGTACTCGAGGCGCGGCGCCGGGGCGTCCGCTTCGACGTGGCCAACGGCCGCACCGGCCACATCCGCTGGGACACCTTCGATCAGGTCATGCAGACCGGCTTCCTGCCCGACACCATCTCCACCGACGGCAACACGACCAGCCGCAGCGTGCCGGGGGTGGTGGACCTGCCGAACGTGATGTCGAAGTTCCTCGACGCCGGGATGAGCCTGTCGCAGGTGGTGGCCTGCGTCACCACCAACGCCTCGCGCGTCTTCCCGCACCTGAACGACCGCGGCACGCTCCACGTCGGGGCGCGGGCCGACCTGGCCCTGCTGGAATTGCGTCACGGCCTCTTCGACTTCGTCGACAACTACGAGAACGTGCGCACCGGCGGCCAGCGCCTCTTCCCGCGGGGGACGGTGCTCGGCGGCGAGTGGATGCCGCGCGCCTGATCGCGACCGCTCGGATCGGCGGGACGGAACGCGACCGGAAGGGGGATCGAATGAATCTGCGTTGTCCGGCGGCTCGACATGTTCCCTCGCCGCGCCTTGCCGGACGCACGCCTCGCCGGTCGCGGTGCTGCGCGGGGTTTCACCACGGTCTCCTCGCGCTCGCGGTTGCGTCCCTGGCGCCGGGCGCGCCGGGGGTGCGCGCGGCCGGCGCCCAGGAGGGCGGGGCCGCCGGGGCGCGTTTCGTGAGCCACACCATCGACGGGGATCTGACCAGCGGCTACCAGCCGGTGGTGGCGGACCTGAACCGCGACGGGCGCCCGGACGTCATCGGCCTGTCGACCCGCATCGGGGAGCTGGCCTGGTACGAGAATCCGGGCTGGGAGCGGCACGTCCTGACCGCCGGGTTGAACCGTTCCATCAACGCGGCGGCGCGGGATCTGGACGGCGACGGGATTCCGGAGATCGCGCTCGCCCACGAGTTCGGAACGACGCACGCGGGCAGCCTCGGCATCCTGAGCCTGCTGACTCACCGCAACGATCCGACCGCGCCGTGGAGCATCCGGGAGGTCGACCGCACCCCCACCGTGCACCGCATCCGGTGGGCGGACCCGGACGGCACGGGCCGCCCGGTGCTGGTCAGCGCGCCGCTCTCCGGCCCGGCCGCCGAGCCGCCGGAGTACCGCGACGCGGTGCCCGTCTACTGGTACCGGCCCGACGACTGGCGGCGGCGCACCGTCACGGACGCCGGTCGGGGGGTGGTGCACGGCCTGCTCGTCAAGCCGTGGCGCGACCCGGCGGGCGACGCGGTGTTCACCGCCAGCTTCACCGGCGTGCACGTGCACCGGTACCTGGACGGTGCCTGGAGCCGCGAGACCGTCGCCGACGGCGCTCCGGCGCCGTGGCCCCGGAGCGGTGCGAGCGAGGTGGAGGTCGGACGCCTCGGCGCGCGCGACTTCGTGGCGACCATCGAGCCGTGGCACGGCCCGCAGGTCGTCGTCTACCGCGAGGACGGCGGAAAGTGGACGCGGCAGGTTCTCGACGAGATCGGCAGCGGCCACACCATCGTCACCGCGGACTTCGACGGCGACGGGCGGGACGAAATCGTCACCGGCGACCGCGGCGACACCCGCCGGCTCCATCTCTACGCGGCGACCGATCCGGACGGCGCCGCGTGGTCGCGGCAGGTTCTCGACGAGGACATGTCCCCGTCGGGATGCGCGGTGGCGGACCTGAACGGCGACGGCCGCATCGACCTGATCTGCATCGGCGGCCGGACCGCCAACCTGAAGTGGTACGAAAACGTCTCACCCTGAGCTGCTCCGGCCCGCGCCGGCATGTGCGGCAGGAAGATCGGGTTCGCCCTGTCGAGCAGACGATCAGCCGGCGGCCGGATCCTCTCCGCCGACGGCCAGCTCGCGCCACGCGGCCGACCCCGGCGCGAAGCAGAACGTCGCCAGTGCGTCTCGCAGCCGCTGCGCCTTGCCGCGGTTCGAATCCCGATAGTCGCAGATGTGCAGGTCGAGCGTGGCGCGATTCAACTCGGGCCACAGGTGCAGGACCAGATGCGATTCCGCCAGCACCCAGACCAGCGTGGCGCCCCCGCCGGTGAACGGCACGGCCTGGTCCGCGACCACCTGCAGGCCGGCCTCGCGCACCGCCGCCGCAACCGGCGCCAGCAGGCGCGCCGGCTCGCGGCCGGCTGCCTGCAGGCGGTTCGAGAAGTCGCCCTCTCCGATGAAGTGATAAGCGGTCACAGGCCGTCTCTAACCGGTTACGGCAGTCGTGGCGCAGGGTTCGGAGCGGGGCGCGTCGGATACGATCCGCGCACGAATCCCACTGTATCACGGCCCGCCGCGCGCCTGTGAGGCGTGGTGCCGGCGGGCCCGGAACGGCTCGCCGTGGTCTCTTGCGGGGCGAGGAATCGAGTATTCTTGGGGCGTCAGGAGCCTTGTTCCAGGAGTAGCCGTGGTGCGTCGCACCTCTCTCGCCGCCGTGTCGATCGTTCTCGGCTGTACCGTGGACTCGAAGCGGACGTTGCCGACAAGTCGCACCTCTCTCGCCGTCGTGTCGATCGTGCTCGCGATGGCGTCTTCCGCCGTCGCCGTGCAGGATCACCCGGGCGCGGGGCCCTACCGGCAGGTGTGCCAGTTCTGCCACGGGACGGCGGGCCGCGGCGACATCGCCCCGGCGCTGGTCCCGTTCGGGTTCGACGCCGAGTACGTCCTGGCCGTGGTCCGCGAGGGCTACGGACAGATGCCGCCCATCTCCCGTCGCGAGCTCGACGACGACGCGGTGCGGCAGGTGGCGGCGTACCTGGAGGCGCTGACGTCGCCGCCGGCAGAACCGTCGCCGCCGTCGCTGTCGCCACCGGTCGCGGCCCCGGCTGCGGCAGTCGCGGCCGCGGCGGGCCAGGCCGACGTTGCGCGGACTTCCGGGGGGCAGCCCGACCTGAACGGGATCTGGCAGACGCTGAACTCGGCGTCCTGGGACGTCCGACCACACAATGCGCAGGACGGCGTCCCGGCCGGGCTCGGCGTCGTCGAGGGGGGCGAAATTCCCTACCAGCCGTGGGCGGCGGCGCAGCAGCAGCAGAACTACGCCAACCGGCTCACCGACGATCCGGTGCGCAAGTGCTACCTGCCGGGGGTGCCGCGCAGCACCTACATGCCGTTCCCGTTCCGCATCCTGCAGACGCCGGACCACGTGGTCATCACCTACGAGTACGCGCACGCGGTGCGCATCATCTACACCGACGGCAGCGACCACCCGCTGCCCAACGACTTCTGGATGGGCGACTCGCGCGGCCATTGGGACGGCGACACCCTGGTGGTCGACACCACCCATTTCAACGGCCTGACCTGGTTCGACGCGGCGGGCAACTTCCACAGCGACCGGTTGCACGTGGTGGAGCGTTTCACGCCGCTCACGCCCCATCACATCGACTACGAGGTGACCATCGAGGACCCGGAGGTCTTCACCCGGCCGTGGACCATGCGCATGCCGCTGTACCGCCGCATGGAGGACAGGCTCCAGCTTCTCGACTACGACTGTGTCGATTTCATCCTGCAGGCGCTGGCGGCGCCGGAGGGAGGTGCGCGGTGACCCATCGACGAATCGGTTTCGCCGCCGCCGCCGCCGCGCTGGCGGCGCTCGGCCTGCTCGGCCCCGCGGCGCTGCCCGCCCCCGTCCACGCTCGGGGCGGCGAGCCGGTGGACTTCGAGCCGCCCCGCACCCCGTGGGGCGATCCCGACTTCCGGGGCTACTACCTGCCCGGAGCGTCGCAGCCGCTCGAGACGCGGGCGAGCGACGAGTGGCGGCAGGAAGAGGGGGCCAACCGCGGCCAGGGCGCCGCGTTCTCGCGCTTCTTCGAGCCCGACCCGGACGCGCCGCCGCGCCCGCAACGGGTCGCGCGGCCGATGATCATCGACCCGCCGGACGGGAAGGTGCCGCTGCAGCCGTGGGCGGCCGAGCAGCGCAACGAGATCATGGCCCGCCAGGACGAGCTGGCCCACCTGGACCCGCGCGTCAAGTGCCTGCCGTCGGCGCTGCCTCGGGCGCACCTGCCGGTCGGCTACAACACCTACCAGATCCTGCAGATTCCCGGCTACGTGATCATGCTCTACGAATGGAACCACCTCTACCGGTACATTCCGCTCGACGGCCGGCCGCACCTGCCGTCCGGAATCCGCCTCGGCATGGGCGACTCGCGCGGCCGCTGGGAGGGCGACACGCTGGTGGTCGATGTCACCAACTTCACGGACAACACCTGGCCGGTCGGGCACGGCGCTCCGCCGGAAGGGGCGCCGGGCAGCGCGCTGACCAGCGGGCACGGCGTCTTCCACAGCGGCGGCCTGCACGTGGTCGAGCGCTTCACGTTCGTCGACGCCGACACGATCCGCTACACCGCGACCATCGAGGATCCGGACGTGTTCACGCAGCCGTGGACCATCGAGTTCAACGCCCTGCGCCGGGCCCCCGAGGGCCACATGCTGTTCGAGTACGCCTGCCACGAAGGCAACGGCCGCAACATCGAGCTGATGACCGGCGTCGACGTCGACGCCGCGCGGGTGCAGGTCAGGTAGCCGGACCGGGCGGGATCGAGGGAAGACGATGCGAACGAAGCACGCGGCGGTGACGACGAAGCGGGCGGCCGTGCTCGGGCCGGGCCTGCTCGTGCTCGGACTGCTCGCGGCGGCCGGTCCGGCGGAGACCCACCACGCGTTCTCCGCCGAGTTCGACGCGGACCGGCCGCTGCGGCTCGTGGGCACGGTCTCGAAGACCGAGTGGATCAACCCGCACTCGTGGATCCACATCGACGTCGAGGGCGAGGACGGCGAGGTCGTCACCTGGGCCATAGAGTGCGGCGCGCCCAACGCCCTGATGCGCCGCGGCCTGAACAAGAACTCCGTCCCGCTCGGCACCGAGCTGGTCATCGACGGCTTCGGCGCCAAGAACGGCTCGAACACCGCCAACGCGCGGGACATCACGTTCCCCGACGGCTCGCAGTTCTTCGTCGGCTCGTCCGGCACCGGCGCGCCCTACGAGCGCCGCTAGCTGCCGACCGCTGCGTGAGCAGGAGGCAAGTGCGATGAGTCGAAGATTCCTCGGATGGGGCGGATCGGTGGCCGGCGCGTTGGCGGCGCTTGTCCTGCTGCCGGCGGCGGCCGCGGGGCAGTCCGGGTCCGACGGCGGCTGGACGGCGCCGCGAACGGCGTGGGGCGATCCCGATCTGCAGGGACTCTGGACGTCGGCGACGCTCACGCCGCTGGAGCGGCCGGCGGGACAGGCGGACCGGGCGCTCTTGACCGACGAGGAAGCCGCGGCCATCGAACAGGAGTCCGCTGCGCGCCGGGCGGCGTCGGACGGCAAGTCCGCCCCCGGCAGCGTCGGCGGCTACAACCAGGTCTGGCTGGACGCGGGCACCCGGATAGTCGGCGACCGGCGCACCGCGCTGATCGTCGATCCGCCGGAGGGCGTCATCCCCTGGATCCCGGAGAAGAGAGTCGAGAGCGACCGCGAGCGGGCCCGCTACGGCGTCGGTCCGTTCTACTCGCATACCGACCTCGACACCGGCGAACGCTGCATCACCGACGGCCTGCCGAACATGGTCCCGCTGCAGCCGTACAACATGAACATGCGCATCCTGCAGACGCCGGGGCAGGTGGTGATGCTGCACGAGATGTACCACGAACTGCGGGTCGTCCCCCTCGACGGCCGGCCCCTGACCGGCATTCCGCAGTGGACCGGCGAGGCGCGCGGACGCTGGGAGGGCGGGACGCTGGTGGTGGAGACGCTCAACTTCGTCGACAAGCCCGAGACCTGGTGGAGCGCCCCGTGGCGCGCCGCCCGCCCCGGCCTGCGCCTGGTGGAGCGGTTCACCCGCGTCGGGCCGGAGACGATCGACTACACCTTCACACTGGAGGATCCGTTGTCGTTCACCCGGCCGTGGACCGCGGCGGCGCCCATGACCACCGATCACGCGGAGCGCGGCGTGACCGCGGGCGAAATGTGGGAGTACGCCTGCCACGAGGGCAACCACGCGATGATCAACATCCTGAGCGGCGCCCGCACCGAGGAGGCGGAAGCCGCGGCCGGCAGGTGATCGGACGGTTGACGCCGTGCGCCGCGGATCGTGATTGGCGCAGGCGCGGGTCGGCGCGGGCGTGCATGTGGTTCGGCTCGTCCCGCAGGGGCCGGTTCCACGCTGCGCCCCGCTGGCGGGGGGGTGCATGATGAGCAGGAACCCGGAGAACCGGACCGCGCCGCAACGCGCGGCGCGGCAAGGAGGGGTGCGATGAGCCGTAGAGGTTTCGCTGTCGTGTTCGCGGTAATCGCGGTTGCGGCATTCGCCGCGCCGGCGACGGCCCAGGAAGGGGCGGGATCGCCACGCACGGCGTGGGGCGATCCGGACCTCCAGGGGGTCTGGAACAACGCCACCCTGACGCCGTTCCAGCGGCCCGTGGAGCTGGGCACGCAAGAGTTCCTGACGGAGGAAGAGGCTGCCGCCATCGCGCAACGGAGCGTCGACCGGAACGCCGAGCTCTGGGAGGCGCCGGCACGGCGCACCGAGGCGGGCGGCAACGTCGGGGCGTACAACAACTTCTGGATGGAGCGGGGCCGGACGGTCGTTCCGACCCTGCGGACGTCGATCATCACCGATCCGCCGAACGGGCGGCTGCCCGAGGTGACCGAGCGCGTGGCGGCATGGCTCGCGTCGCCGGACGCGGCGCACCGGACGGCGGTGCGGCGCGGCGATCTGCCGGCCGCTACCTACGAGCAGCTCGACGGGGGCGACCGCTGCCTCTGGTACCGTGGCGTCCCGTCCTTCCCGACCGGTTACAACAACAACTACCTGATCGTGCAGAACCCGGACTACGTGCTGATCCTGCAGGAGCACATTCACGACGTCCGGTACATCCCGCTGGACGGGCGGCCCCACCTGCCGTCGTCCGTCCGGCAGTTCGCGGGCAGTTCCCGCGGCCGCTGGGAGGGTGACACGCTGGTAGTCGAGACACGCAACTTCAACGATCATGCGTTCATTCGCAACTTCAACGCGGACCTGACGCCCGATCTGGTGGTGGAGGAACGGTTCACGCGCGTCTCGGACGACATCCTCGACTACGAGTTCACCGTCGATGATCCGAACGTCTGGACGCAGCCCTGGAAGGGTTCCCTCCCCATGTGGCGCAACCCGGAGCCGCTCTACGAGTACGCCTGCCACGAGGGCAACTACGGCCTGACGAACATCCTGGCCGGGTCGCGCGCCGAGGAGGCGGCCGCCGCGGCGAAGTGAGTCGCCCCGGGCGCCGGCCCCGTGCTCGGCGGGCGGGGCGGAGTTCACGGAGGGAAAGATGAAGGTTCGACCTTGCGTTGCAGCGATCGTTCTGGTGCTCGCCGCCGTCGTCCCGGCGCCGTGATCCGAGGTCGGCGGCGGTCCCGGGCGCGAGGCGGGCATGGGCATCCTGAAGATGGCGTGGCGGAACATCGGCCGCAACCGCCGACGGACCGTGGTCACGGTGGCCGCGATGGCGTTCGGTCTGTTCGCCATGGTCGTCTGGTTCGCCATGCTCCAGGGGATGCTCGTCGACATGGAGCGGACGGTTACCGACGTCGAGATCGGCGATCTCCAGCTCCACGCGCCGACGTATCTCGACGATCCGTCGCTCTACACGCTGATCGACGACGTCGACGTCCTGATTCCCGCACTGGAGGCGGCGGGGTTCCGGGCGAGCCCGCGGCTCGTCGGGGGAGGGCTCGCCGCGGCCGGCGTGTCGGCGGCCGGCGCCTCGCTGCGCGGCGTGAACGTGCGGGACGACGCCAGCGTCAGCGCCATCTCGACACGCCTTGCCGAGGGAGCCTGGCTCGACGAGGACGATCCCTATGGCGTCGTCGTCGGACGACGGCTCGCGAGGTCGCTCGATCTGGCCGTCGGCGGCGAGCTGATCGTCCTGAGCCAGGCGGCCGACGGGAGCATCGCGAACGATCTCTACGCCGTGCGCGGGATCCTGCAGAGCGTGAGCGACGGCGTGGACCGCGCCGCGGTCTTTCTCACCGAGGAGGCGTTCCGCGGCCTCTTCGTCATGCCGTCGGGCGCGCACCGGATCGTGGTGCGCAAGCCCGACGACCTCGATCTGCCGGCGGCCGTCGAAGCGGTGCAGCGGCTTGCCCCCGATCTCGACGCGCGGTCGTGGCGGACGCTGCTGCCGACGCTGGCGACCTATCTGGACTCGGCCAGCGCGTCGATGCAGATCGTCTCCGCGGTCATCTACGTCGTCGTCGCGATTCTCATCCTGAACGCGATGCTGATGGCAGTGTTCGAGCGCATCCGCGAGTTCGGCGTCCTGAAGGCGCTGGGGGTCGAGCCGCGCCAGGTGCTGTCGCTCATCTTCGTGGAGAGCGGGCTGCAGGCCGGCCTTGCCCTGGCGATCGGCATGGCGCTCGCCGTGCCGGCCCTGTGGTACCTGGTCGAGTTCGGCATCGACACCGGAGCGCTCGGCGGGGTCCAGGTTCTGAGCGCCACGTTCGCGACGGTCTGGCGGGCCGCCGTGACGCCGGCCACGTTCATGGTCCCGACGGCGAACCTGCTCGTCCTGGTGCTCCTGGCGGTGATCTATCCCGCCTCGAAGGCGGCCCGCATCAGTCCCGTGGAGGCGATGCGGCATCAGTGATGCGCCGCGGCCGGCGACAGGAGCCGCGGCGGGAGCGGGCGGCGGACCGCGGGGGCCGCGGAGAGAAAAAAGGGGTGGCGCGATGAAAGGCAGCAGTCTCGCGACGATGGCGTGGCGCAACCTCTGGCGCAATCGCCGCCGCACGTACATAACGCTCTCGGCGATCGTCTTCGGCGTCTTCCTGTCCGTCATCATGATGGCGATGCAGGATCGCAACTGGGCCGACATGATCCGGCTGGCGGCCCGGCTGGGCGCCGGGCACGTGACGATCCAGCATCCGGAGTATCTCGACAGCCCGACGCTGACCCGCACGGTGCAGGGGACGGACCGGCTGAAGCGGCTCGCGGCGGACGAAGAGCGCGTCATCCGGGTCGTCGAGCGCATCACCGGGTTCAGCATGCTCGCGACCGCGCGCGAGAACGTCGGGGCCGGCTTCATCGCGGTCTCGCCGGAGCAGGAGGACGACGAGACGCTGTCGCTCATCGAGGCGATCGTCGAGGGCGAGTTCTTCGGCTCGTCGACCGACGGCGGGATCATCCTGGGTGAGAAGCTCGGATCGAACCTGGACGTCGAGCTCGGATCGAAGCTGGTCTACACGCTGACGGACAAGGAGGGCGAGATCGTGAGCGCCCTCGCGCGCGTCTCCGGCATCGTGCGCACCGGCTCGCCGAGCGTCGACGCGGGCATCTGCCTGCTGCCGATCGACACGCTGCGGGAGGTGGTCGGCTTCGCGCCGGACGAGGCGATCCAGATCGCCGCTTTCGTCGACGACCAGCGCGCCAGCGACGCCGTGGTCGCCGGGCTCGGCGCCGCGGCGCCGGAGGACGTCGCCGTGCTGGCGTGGCACGAGCTGCAGCCGGACCTGGCCGTCTTCATCGCCATGAAGGTCGGCGGAGCCAAGGTCATGATGCTGGTGCTCGCCGTGCTCGTGGCCGCCGGGATCTTCAACACGCTGTTCGTCAGCGTGATGGAGCGGCTGCGCGAGTTCGGCATCATGCTCGCGGTCGGGTTCAGTCCGTCGCAGCTCTTCCGGCTGGTCATGCTGGAGAGCGCCTGGCTGGCCGTCATCGGTCTGGCCGCCGCCGCCGCGGTCACCGTCGGGCCGTACCTCTACCTCGCCTCGACCGGCATCGACGTATCGGGCATGATCCCGGCGGATCAGGCCGAGATCGCCGGCGTCGGCATGTCGACCACGCTGAGGGTCGGAATATACGGCGAGAGCGTGACGCTCATCGGCGTGTCGGCGCTCGCAGCCATCCTCCTGTCCGGCGTCTATCCGGCCTGGCGGGCGGGGCAGGCCGATCCGGTGGAGACGATTCGCCTGGTCTGAGTTTTCCACCCGGCAGGGGCCGGACCGGGGCCGGACCCGCGCATGGATGAAACCCGTGAGTTTTCCAGTAGGAGTGCATGGTGAAATCCCGCCCTGCATCGTTGTCACCGGTTCATGGCCGGCGCGACATCCGGAAGGTGGTCGGTCGTGAACAGCGGCAACGGTGAGTCCCCGGTCGTCGCGCTCGACGACGTCACGAAGGTCTACCAGCAGGGCGACCAACGGGTCGAGGCGTTGCGCGGCCTCACGACGACCGTGCGCAGCGGGGAGTTCACGGCGATCAGCGGCCCGTCGGGGTCCGGCAAGACCACCGCGCTCAACCTGATCGGCGCCCTGGACACGCCGACGTCGGGCACCATCCGACTCGAGGGGGCGGACCTCGGCACGCTCTCCCGCAAGGAGCTCAGCCGCCTGCGCCGCGACCGCATCGGCTTCGTGTTCCAGGCCTACAACCTGCTGCCCGTCCTCAGCGCCTACGAGAACGCCGAGATCGTGATGGCCGTCCAGGGCGTCGCGGAAGCGGAGCGCCGGGACCGGGTGATGGCGCTGCTGGCCCGCGTGGGGCTGGAGGGTATGGAGCACCGGCGCCCTGCGGAGCTCTCGGGCGGCCAGCAGCAGCGGGTGGCCATCGCGCGGGCGATCGCGGCCCGTCCCGCCGTCGTGCTGGCCGACGAGCCGACCGCCAACGTCGATTCGGCCGCCGCCGAGGCGCTGCTGGAGATGATGGAGACCCTGAACCGCGAGCAGCAGGTCACCTTCCTGTTCTCGACCCACGATCCGCGGGTCATGGCGCGCGCGCGCCGCCTGATTCGGATCGTCGACGGCCGCATCGAGAACGACGACGCCCGCGCCTGAGCTACGGCCCGGACGCCGGCGGCCGGCGCGTGACCAGTTCGCGGTGCCGAGGCTTGTCGCGTCCGCCGTACGTGTTACGGAAACAGCCGCCGCACCGCGCACCGGAATCCCGGCAGCACGTCGCCGCCGTCCAGCTCGCCGTCCTCGCCGATCACCTGCACGTCATGCAGCGAGCGGTAGGCGTAGGCGACCCGTGTCTCGGGCTCGGCGACCCAGACCAGGCGGGTGCCCGCCGAGAAGTAGTCGGCCAGCTTCGTGTGCACGTCGGAAAGCCGATCGGAGGGCGAGACGACCTCGACGGCGAGATCCGGCGCGAACGGCCAGTAGCCGGTGGGGATGCCCGTCGCTGGAATGCGCTCCTTGGCGACGAAAGAAACGTCAGGGGCGCGGACGACGTCGGGATTCCGCCGCAGGATGAAGCCGGGCTCGCCCGTTCCACAGACCCCGAGGTCATGTGCTTCGGCATGCTCGTCCAGCAGGCGGGCGATGCGAACGGCGACGGCGCCGTGCCTCGCTCCCGCGGGCGTCATGGGGATCAACTCTCCTTCCACGAGTTCATAGCGACAGCCATCGTCCGGACGCTCGAACAACTCTTCCGCCGTCATGAGCGGGCGCCGGTCGGGAACCGCCATCGTTTCTCCTCCTGGCCGTGTCTCCTGATCACTGTTCCCGCTCCTGGGCCCGTGCGCCGGCCAGGATGCCCTCCATCGCGTAGTTTCCCTCGTGGCAGGCGTATTCGAAGATCGACACGCGGTCGGTGATCCGGTTCATCGGCCGCACCACGGTCCACGGCCGCTGAAACGTGTGCGGGTCGTCGATCGTGAACCGGTAATCGATGGTGTCGTCGTCGACGCGCGTGTAGCGCTCCGTCAGGTGCAGGGTGTCGCGCGAGCCGCGGAAGTTGGTCTTCGGAGTGAAATTGGTCGTTTCGACGACGAGCGTGTCGCCTTCCCAGTGGCCGCGCGAATCTCCCAGCCACTGCCGGATCGACTCCGGAACGTGAGGGCGGCCGTCCAGCGGGATGATCCGCGGTTCGTGGATCAGCTCCTGGTAGACGACGACATAGCCCGGAATCTGGAAGATCTGGTAGTTGCTGCTGTACCAGCTCCCGATGCCGTTCCAGCCGCGCGAGATGCAGCGGGTCCACTGGCTCAGGTCGCTGTAGGTGTCGGGGGAGGTGGCGGGTCCGCGGCGACTTCGCTCCGCGCGTTCGGCGGCGATCCGCGCCGCGCCCTCGGTCGAGAGCGGCGGGATGCGTCCGTCCGGCGGATCGACGATCAGCGAGGTCCGGGTGAGCGCCGTCCCGACGTCGCGCCAGAAGGCGTTGTAGTTGCCGACGCTGCCTTCCCGCGGCGGCAGGTCGAAGGCGGCGCGGTTGGCGGTCTCGATGGCCTGCGCTTCTTCCGGCGTCAGGGTGTCCGTCCCGGCCAGCCGTCCTTCGAGCGGGCGCTCCAGCGGGGTCGACGTCTGGCTGTTCCATTGCCCCTGCAGATCGGGATCGCCCCAGGGTGTCCGGGGCGCGGACCAGCCTTCCGGCGCGCCGTCCCGGAGCTGGCCGGCGGCGGGCACAGCCGGCGACGTGGCGAGCATGACGACCATGTACCCGGCGACGAGGAATCGACAGCGCATCTGACCCTCCCGCGTGGTGATTTCCAGCCTGACGGGCATGGTATCAGCCCGGCGGCGCGCGTCCGGAGGAGACCGTTCCGGGGGTTGATTCCCGCCCCTTGCTTGGCAAGCTCTCGGATACCCGGCGGCGCGCGTCCGGAGGAGACCGTTCCGGGGGGCGAGGGAGTATATTGGACGGATTCGACACCCCACGGAGGGGTTTCCGATGCGCCATCGAATTCTCGCATCCGTGAGCGCCGCGGGTTTGCTGGCCGCTATGACCCGACGTCGGGCTTGCGCGGGTCGCGGTGTGACGTTCGCGGCCCGGCTCGCCGTTGTCGAAAGGAAGAGGTGACCGCCATGAGCATCCACCTGCGCCGTCCGATCGTTCCCGTCGCCGCCTGTGCGCTCGTTTTCGTCTTCACGGCCTCCCTCGCCGCCCAGCGCGACGGCTGGACGCGGCCGTTCCCCGGCCACCGGGTCATCGGCAACCTCTACGCCGTCGGCACCTACGACCTGGCCGTGTTCCTCGTCACTTCGGACGAGGGGCACTTCCTGATCAACACCGGGCTCGAAGATTCGATTCCGCTGATCCGCGAGAACATCGAATCGCTCGGGTTCCGGCTCGAGGACGTGAAGGTGCTGCTGCAGATGCAGGCGCACTGGGATCACACCGCCGCCCTGGCCCAGATCAAGGAGGCGGTCGGGGCCGAGATGTGGGCGACGGCCGGGGACGCGCCGGTGCTCGAGGACGGCGGGTTCAGCGATCCGCACTTCGGCGGCCGGCAGTCGTTCCGGCCGGTGGCGGTCGACCGGATCATCGAGGACGGCGAGGTGCTGGCGCTGGGCGACGCGCGCCTGACCGTGATGTCGAGTCCGGGACACACCTCCGGCAGCTCCAGCTACCTGATGACGGTGACGGAGGGCGGCCGCGACTACAACGTCGCCATCGCCAACATGGCCACCATCAATCCCGGCAAGCGGCTCGTCGTCGATCCCACCTACCCCGGCGTGGCCGACGACTTCGCCGAGACGTTCCGCAAGCAGAAGGCGCTGGACATCGACGTCTGGGTGGCGGCGCACGGCGGGCAGTACGGCCTGCACGACAAGTACGAGGCGGGGCAGGAGTACAGCCCGGACACGTTCGTCGACCCGGAGGGCTTCCGCGCCGCGGTGGAGCGCCTGGAGAACCTCTATCTGCAGCAGATCGCGTCCGAGCGGCAGCAATGAGCAGGCACGGAGCGGGACCGGCGCCGGGGAAGGCCGCGTGATGGACGTCACGTACAGCGAGGACCGGTCCGGGCTGGAGGGGGTGCTGCCGGCCAACTGCCGCAGCCGGCCGGGGCGGCGTTACTTCGACACGACCAGAAGCACCCCCGTCACGACGACGGCGGAGCACCCCAGCGACCAGAGCGAGAGCGACTCGTCGGCGAGCAGGTAGCCGAGGACGAGCGCGATGACCGGGTTCACGTACGCGTAGGTGGCCGCCTTGGCCGGGGTCGACGCCTTCAGCAGCCACAGGTAGCAGCCGTAGGCCACCGAACCGAACGCCGCGAGGTAGGTCCAGGCGCCGAAGGCGGCCGGGGACACGGTGCTCCAGTCCAGTCCGGCCAGCTCGCCGGACGCGGCCGACATCGCCAGCAGTACGGCGCCGCCGCCGAGCATCTGCATGCCGGAGGACAGCGCCTGCGACGCCGGCTGCGGGGCGTAGCGGGAGCAGACCGAGCCGGCCGCCCACAGCAGGCTGGCCACGACGATGACGCCGGCGCCGACCGCGTCGAGGGTGCGCGCCCCGGCGACGTCGGTCGGATTGACGAGCAGCGCGACCCCCGCGAACCCGAGCGCCAATCCGAGGATCACGCGTCCCGGCGGGCGCGCGCCCCGCGGCCGCAGCCAGTCGGCCAGGGCCACCCAGAACGGCACCATCGAGACCAGCAGGGCGCCGATGCCGGACGGCACGCGCTGCAGCGCCCAACTGACCAGTCCGTTGCCGCCGGCCGCCATCAGCAGGCCGATGAGCGCCGTCGTCAGCCAGTCGCGCGCGGTCGGCCGCGCCGCCCCCCGGTGGACGGCCCACGCGGTGAACACCGATCCGGCGGCCAGGAAGCGCACCGCGGCCATCAGGAACGGCGGGATCTCGGCCACGCCCCAGCGGATGGCGAGGTAGGTCGAGCCCCAGATGACGTAGACGGCGGCGAAGGCGGCCACGAGCGCGACGCGCGAGGGATGGGGCATGGGATCGCGTCGAGCGTAGGGCAACGAGCGAGCCGGGAATGCGCGCGGGGCCGCCGCCGAGACCGCCGCGGCGGTCTCGGCGGACCGGCGGTTCGGGTTCAGGCGGGCGGCCGGTGGCGCCAGCCTTCGAGGCGGGCGAGGCGCCGGTCGAGGTCCGTTACAGTCAGGGCGAGCGCCTCCACCGGCTGGTTCAGTGCGCTGATCTGCGCCGAGAGGGCACGCCAAAGCAGGAACGCGACACCCAGCGTGACGGTGACGTTGAGACCGGCCAGGGTGAGCAGCTCGGGCATCGTCTTTCAAGTGTAGCATCGGGGGCGCAGTCGGCGCCGTCCGGGAGCGCGGTGCCGAGCCGTGTACGCAGCGTGACGCGTTGCAGGGGACGTTGCGCGACATTGAGGATCGCACGACGCGCGCCGCGCCTCGTTTCCAGCGGGCGGCGAGCACGTTGCGGGGCGATCGGCCAGCACGCGGTTGTGGCGTCGGAAAAATGACGAGGCGCCGAGTCGATTTCCTGTCCGCTTGTACATGGTGGACTGTCGAGAGGGAGGAGGGAGCTTATATGCCGCAAACTTCTCGCTATCATGACTCTCATGCGTTCCACCCCCGACGCCGTGGTTCTCATCCGAAAGGCGTGGACCCTGCGTCACGACGCGATGACCGCGCCGCCGGTCGCTGAGGTGGAGTTGCGGGCCATCGCCGAGCGGGTCCGGCGGCATCTCGTCGAGGCGGTCGCCGTCTGCCGCGAGACGGGCGCGGATCGGGAACTGGTCGCGGCGCTCGGCAAGCTCGGTCATGTCGAGCAGGACGCCGGGCGCCACGAGGCGGCGCGCGCCTGCTACGAGGAAGCGGTCGCGGTGGCGCGGACCGTGGGCGACCCGCTGCGGCTGGCCCACGCGGTGCGGCATCTCGGAGACGTCCACCGTCACTCCGGACGGTTCGCGGAGGCGGAAGCGTGCTACGACGGGGCGCTGTCGTTGTATGGTCACGGGGACGCAGGCGCGGCGAGGCTGGACTACGCGAACGCGGTGCGTCCGATGGCGATCCTGAAGGAGGAACTGGGGCAGGTCGAAGAAGCACGGGCGCTCTGGCGGCGTGCGCGAGATCTGTACCGCGCCGTCGGGATCGAGGCGGGCGTGGCCGAGTGCGGGGAACGGCTGGCCCGGCTGGGCTGACCCACGGCGGCGAATCCTACGTACCGTTGCCGGAGGCGGGATGGAATCGGCGATTGGCCGTCCTGCGCGCTCCGCTTCGGTCTTGAGAGCATGAGACGAGTTGCCGTCGTCACGGGCGCGTCGAGCGGGATCGGGCGGGCGCTGGCCCTCGCGCTGGCCCGTGACGGGTACGACCTCGGACTGACCGCCCGCCGCCTGGATCGCCTGGAGAGCCTCGCCGCGGCGATTCGCGTGACCGGCGCCCGCGCGGAGTGCGTCGCCGCCGACGCCGCCCGGCGCGACAAGACCCGCGACGCGGTGCGGACCCTCGCGGAACGGCTCGGCCCGGTCGACCTCCTCGTCGCCAACGCCGGGGTCGCGCACGGGACCGACGCGCTGGCGCCCGATGCGGATGCGCTGGAGGCGGAGTTCCGCGTGAACGTCTTCGGCGCATTCTACGCCCTCGAGGCGGTGATTCCTGCGATGCGCGAGCGCCGGACCGGTCACGTCGTGGTGATCTCGAGTCTCGCCGGCTACCGTGGCCTGCCCGGCGCGGCCGGCTACTGCGCGACGAAGGCGGCCCTCACCCGGCTCGTCGAGGGTCTGCGGCCGGACTGGGCGCTGGCCGGCATCCGGACCACGATCGTCCATCCCGGCTACGTGCGCTCGGAGATGACCGACCGGAACCGCTTCCGCATGCCGTTTCTCATGGAGACGGACCAGGCGGCCAAGCTGATCGCCGGCGCCATCCGCCGGAAGAAGAAGGTCTGCGAGTTTCCGTGGCGGATGTCGATGCTCGTGCGCTGGCTGGTGCGGTACCTGCCGGACCGGCTGCTGGTGAGCAGGGTCCGCGCCGACAAGCAGCGCGCCCGGCTCTGACGCCGCCGGCCCGGCCGTCCGATCTGCCCCGGGGAACGGGCCGGCCGTCCGGAAATACGGATTGCTACGACTCGTCGAGCAGCTCGCGCAGCCTGAGGACGGTCCGGTGGTTGCGGACGGTGACGCGCTGGTAGACGGGCGCCGCGGCCAGCTTCATCCAGGTCGTCCGGGTCTGGTGCGGCTTCGAGATCGACCAGAAGATCACGCCGGGGCCGGTTGCGAGCGTCTCGATGTCCTCCCTCGGGACGGGCAGTTGCGTGATGACCCGTCGCGGGGTGATTCCGCGCAGCGTGAACAGCGCGTTGTGCTTCCGGTCGTCGTTGCGGCCCCACGCTTCCGGGGCCGCCGCCACCGCGGCCCGGTAGCGCGCACGGGTGAAGACGACGGCCTGCACCGGGTTCGAGAGCCGCTCCGACAGCCGCGTCTCGATGGCGCGGGCCAGTGCCCGGACACGCGTTTCTGCGGTGCGGAACAGCACGTTGCCGCTCTGAATGTAGGTCCGGACGCTCTGGAACCCCAGGTCCTCGAAGCAGCGGATCAGGTCGTCCTTGCCGATGACGTTCTGCCCGCCGACGTTGAGGCCGCGCAGCAGCGCCAGGAATCGCGGTGCGGTCTTCGGCATCGGATTGGACAGCGTGTAGACTGGCGGGAACGGCCGGAGAATTCAATCAATTCATCGCGACCGCGGCTGCCGAGAAGGCTTCGGCCCTGCTGACGGTGGATTACCCGGAGCAGAGAGCCCGCCGGGCCGATCCGGACCTCTTCGCCCGGGTGTTGAGTCGGGTTCCGGATGCTCCGCCGCCGCCGGGGGATGAACAGGGCGCCCAACCAGAGTGTCCGCGGATCGCAGGTTCTTCACAGCGCTCGCGGTGGAAGACCGCCCCACGTGATGCGGGGGCGAAATCGTTAGCGATGACCGCGTCTCGAGGGTACGATGCGCGGAGCAAACGGGGGTCACTGATGCATCCACGACCGAAGAACCGGTTTCCAGACAGACGGGCCTGCGTAGCGCTGGTTGCCGCGGCGGCGCTGCTGGCGGTACCGGCGGTTGCGTCGGCTCAGCTCGTGTCGGCCGCGTACACCGCGGCGGAGGCCGAGGCGGGCCGCGCGCTCTACGACCAGGCGTGCGCGGCATGCCACATGCCGAACCTGCGGGGCTCGTTCGAGGCGCCGGAGCTGGTCGGTCCGACCTTCCAGGGCGGGTGGAGCGAGCTGGAGGTCGAGGATCTGCTGGAGCTCGTCAGCGTGACGATGCCGCCGGGGGCCGGCGGCTCGCTGGCGCCGGAGGAGTACGCCAGCATCGTCGCCTACATCCTGCAACAGAACGGCTACGAAGCGGGCGCCGTCGCGCTGGGCGGCGTCACCGCGCCCGCGGCGGGGCAGGCCTCCACCGGCCAGCCGCCGGCGTTCGCCGCGGCGGCCGGTCTGCCGGGGGGAACGTACACGCTGCATCCCGTCGCCGAGCGCGCCCCGGTCACCGACGCGATGCTGCTGGATCCCGACCCCGAGGACTGGCTGATCTACCGGCGCACCTACAACGGTTGGGGGCACAGCCCGCTGGACCAGATCGACCGCGACAACGTCGGCGGTCTCCAGTTGGCCTGGGTCTGGTCGATGAGCGACGGGCGCAACCAGCCGACGCCGCTGGTCTACGACGGCGTGATGTACCTCGCCAATCCGGGAAACGTCGTGCAGGCGCTCGACGCCGCCACCGGCACGCTGCTCTGGGAGTACCGGCGGCCGCTTCCCGAGGCGTTGCGCGGGGCCAACAGCCGCAACCTCGCCATCTACGACGACAAGATCTTCATGGGCACGCGCGACGCCCACGTGGTGGCGCTCGACGCCCGCACCGGCGAGCTGGTCTGGGAGACCCGGATGGCCGACTACAACGACGGCTACTCCAACTCGAGCGGTCCGATCGTCGCCGGCGGACGGGTCGTCAACGGGATCAACGGCTGCTCGCGGTTCATGCCCGACAGTTGCTTCATCACCGCGCACGATGCGGCGACCGGCGAGGAGCTGTGGCGCCGCCTGACCATCGCGGCCCCCGGCGAGCCGGGCGGCGACTCGTGGGGCGACCTGCCGCTGGCCCTGCGCGGCGGCGGCGACTCGTGGATTCCCGGCAGCTACGATCCGGAGCTCGACCTGCTCTACTGGCCGGTGGCGCAGGCCAAGCCGTGGGTGCCGGCGAGCCGCGGGTTGACCGTCCACGACCCGGCGCTCTACACCAACTCGACCCTCGCCCTGAACCCCGCCGACGGCTCGATCCGCTGGTACCGGCAGCACGTGCCGGGGGAAGCGCTCGACCTCGACGAGGGCTTCGAGCAGGTGCTCGTCGAGAGCGGCGGCCGCAAGGCGCTGTTCACGATCGGCAAGCACGGCGTCCTGTGGAAGCTCGACCGCGAGACGGGGGAGTACCTCGGGCACGTCGAGACCGTCTTCCAGAACGTGTTCGAGCGCATCGATCCGGAGACGGGGGTGGTGACGTACCGCCGGGACATCGCCGACGCCGGCATCGGCGACTGGGTGTCGGTGTGCCCGAGCACCGCCGGCGGCCACAACTGGCACGCGACGGGCTACAGCCCGGAGACGCGCTCGCTGATCATCCCGCTGAGCCAGAGCTGCCTGGAGATCGCCGGCCGCGAGGTGGCGCTGGAGATCGGCTCGGGCGGCTCGCAGGCCGACCGGACCTGGTTCGAGATGCCGGGCACGGACGGCAACCTGGGCAAGCTGGCGGCCTACGACGTCGACACGCTCGAGGAGCGCTGGAGCATCGAGCAGCGCGCCGCGTTCATGACCGCGGTGCTGACCACGGCCGGCGGGCTGGCCTTCGCCGGCGACGTCGACCGCCACTTCCGCGCGCACGACGCGGCCACCGGCGAGGTGCTCTGGGAGACGCGGCTCGGGACGTCCGTGCAGGGGTTCCCGGTCGCCTACGGGGTCGACGGCACCCAGTACGTCGCCGTCTCGACCGGTCTCGGCGGGGGGAGCCCGCGCCGGGTGCCGGCGCTGCTGAGCCCCGACATCGTGCATCCCGACACCGGGAACGCACTGTACGTGTTCAGGCTGCGGCGCTGACGGTCTGCGCCGTAGAATGGCGCAGACCGTTCTGCGGCGCAGACTCCTAGCCGGCGTCGGGTTGGCGCACGGCGCGGTCCATCAACACGGCAACGTTCTTGCCGATCTCGGCCAGAGCCACGTGGATGGCGCGCATCTCGGCGTGTTCGGCGCGCATCTCGGCGTGTTCGGCGCGCATCTCGGCGCGGATGTCAGCGACCTGTGCATTGGTGTCGTCGATGCGCCCGTGCGTCGCGCATTGGCCGTACGCCAGGGTCACGGCGGAGAGGGCGATGGTGACGCAGACGGCGACGACGTTTCGATCCCATGCGTCTCGCCGTATCGACCCCGCTCCCGGCGCCGCGGTGTCGCGAGGTTCCGGCGGGATGGTGGTGGACACCGAGCCAGTCTACATGACGCCGACTCGCCGCCGCGCCGGTCCCCGACGGTTCCTTCGCGCGCGCCCGCGCGCCGTATCACGCTGACACGCGGCGGAGCCGGTCCCTGGCGGTTCCTTCGCGCGCGGTTGCTTTGTGATTGACATGCCGCGGGCGAATCGCCAGAGTGCAAGACGCAGGTCGTCGTCCTGCAAGGAGGCACGTCGATGAGCATCCGCGCGTGGTTCGGAATTCCAGTTGCGTTTGCCTTTCTGACGGCGCCGCCGCCCGCCTCGGCCCAGGGCGGCGGAGACTTCGGCGTCGGCTACAGTCTCGTCCGCAACGACGGCCTCGCCGAAAACTCCAGCCTGCTGCCCGGCGGCTGGTATACGAGCGGCACCGCCAACATCTCCTCCCGGCTGGCCATCGCTTGGCGCGCCAGCGGCGCGTTCAACTTCGGCATACCGCCCGGCGAGCACCCGGTCAATCTGTCCCGGGCGGCGCAGGCCGCGGCGGCCGCCAACAAGATCACCGTCGTGCCGCCGTCGCGCCACGAGGAGTTCCAGGGCCTGTCGTATCACCGCGCGGAGGCGCTCTGGTGCTCGCCGACGCTGTCGCCGAACCCCGGCGACTGCGGCGTGCAGATCAACTCGATCGGCGCCGGGGCGGGGCCGCGCCTGTACTTCGGAGAGCCCGGGGGCGTGCGCCCCTGGGTGCAGGTGCTCGCCGGCGCGGTCCGGGTGGTCCGCAAGATCGACTTCTACGTCCACACCGCGACGAATTTCGCGGTCATGCCCGGATTCGGCGTCGACGTTCCCATCAGCGAGCGGGCCGGGTTCCGTTTGGACGTGGCCTACGCGCACTCGTTCGTGCCGCACCCCTCCCGGTCGGCCTCTTCGTTCCGGGTCGTCGACTCCTCGTCGAACTTCCTGTTCCACGACAGCATGGGATCGCTGCCGGGGGCGGGGGACGGCATCCAGGGAATCTACGATCCGGCGAACCTCGCGGGGGGCGGGGACTTCAGGGAGCTGCGGGTCGGCGTCGGCGTGATCTTCAACGTCGGCCGCTGGGGCATCTGACCGGGGCCGCAACCATGACTGTCCGGGCGGCGCTCCTGGCGGGTGTCTGGTGCGCGGCGGCGCCGGCGGCCGCCGCCGAGCCCCCGACCTTCACGCGCGACGTGGCGCCGATCCTCCACGCCCACTGCGCGAGCTGCCACCGCGACGGCGGCCTCGCCCCGTTCAGCCTCGTCACCTACGAGGACGTACGCCCCTGGGCGCGCGCTATCCGGCAGGCCACCGCGTCGCGGACGATGCCGCCCTGGAAGCCGGCGCCGGGCCACGGCGGTCCCTTCGCCGGGGAGCGGCGGCTCGACGACGCCGACGTCGCCCTCATCGGGCGCTGGGTGGAGCAGGGCGCGGTGGAAGGGGCCCCGGCCGACCGGGCGCCGCCGCCCGTCCGGTCCTCCGGCTGGCGGCTCGGCCCGCCCGACCTGGTGCTGACCCTGTCCGAGCCGTACGAGCTCGCGGCGGGCGGGGACGACGAGTACCGCAACTTCGTGCTTCCGGTCCCGCTGGCGACCACCCGCTACGTGCGGGCGTTCGACTTCCGGCCGGGAGGCCGGGCGATCCACCATGCGCGGCTGCTCGTCGACCCCGCGAGATCGGCCCGCCGTCTCGACCGCCGGGACCCGGCGCCGGGTTACGACGACGGGCAGGACGACGACGCCCGCTTCCCGGACGGGCACCTGCTGGCCTGGGCGCCGGGCCGGATCCCGGCGTTCGAGACGGACGACCTGGCGTGGCGGCTCGATCCGGGGGTCGACCTGGTGCTGCAGTTGCACCTGCCGGCGTCGGACGTCCCGGTCCGCATCGCGCCGCGGGTGGGCCTGTACTTCGCGGACGCTCCCGCGACCCGCGCCCCGACGGCCGTGCTGCTCGGCGACAAGACCATCGACATCCCGGCCGGCGCCGCGGCGCACGTCGTGGAGGACAAGTTGCGTCTGCCGGTCGACGTGGAGGTGCTGTCGGTCTACCCCCACGCCCACTACCTGGGCCGCGATCTGCAGGGATTCGCCGCCCTGCCCGACGGCACGCGCCGCTGGCTGGTGCGGATCGACGACTGGGACTTCAACTGGCAGGACGAATACCGCCTGGTCGATCCGCTGTTTCTGCCGGCCGGGACCACGCTGCGCATGCGCTACGTCTACGACAACTCCGCCGCCAACCGCAGCAATCCGAACCACCCGCCGCGCCGCGTCCGCTACGGCCGGCGGTCGACGGACGAGATGGCCGAGCTGGTGGTGAAGGTGCGGACCCGGACGCCGGCCGAGCGCGCCCGGCTGGCGCGGGCCCTGACGCGGAAGGCGAACGCGGTCGACCTGGCCGGGGCGGAGAAGCGCGCCCGCGACGCCCCGCGCGACTACCGGGCGCACCACGAGCTGGGCATCTATTACCTGGAGGCGGGGCGCGCGGCGGAGGCGGCGGAACGCTTTCTGCGCGTGCTGCGCCTGAACCCCGGCTTCGCGCCCGCCCACTACAACCTGGGCATCATCGAGGGTGGCGCGGGACGGCTGGACGCCGCCGCGGCGAGGTTCGAGGCGGCGCTCGTCCACGATCCGGCGCACGTGGGCGCGCTTACCAACTACGGCATCCTGCTGCATGCGGCGGGCCGGCCGGCGGAGGCGGTGGGACGCTATCGCGCCGCCATCGCGATAGAGCCGGACCGGGCCGAGACGCACAACAACCTCGCCGTCGCCCTGCTGGCCCTCGGGCGGGCCGCCGAGGCGGTCCCGGCGGCCGAGCGGGCGGCGATGCTGACGGGATGGAAGGACGCGCAGGTGATCGACACGCTGGCGGCGGCCCGCGCGGCGGCGGGACCTCGACGCCGTCCCTGAACCGAGATGACCGTCACGGAGCGGGCGGCCGGTCCGCAGGCGAAGGAGGAATCGTCATGAGACAGGCTTTCTGGCGCATCGGGATCGCCGCGCTCGCGGTGGCGCTGCCGGCGGCGGCGCACGCGCAGAGCAGCATCACCGGGCAGGTGACGGACAACACCGGCGGGATCCTGCCGGGGGTGACGGTGGAGGCGTCGAGCCCGGTGCTGATCGAGGGCTCGCGCTTCGCGGTCACGGACGGCGCGGGCCGCTACACCATCGTCGACCTGCAGCCCGGCGACTACGTCGTGACGTTCGCGCTGGTCGGGTTCTCCACGGTGCTCCGCGACGGACTGACCCTGCCCGGCGACTTCACGCTGACGGTCGACGCGACGCTGGCGGTCGGCGCGCTCGAGGAGACGGTCACCGTCAGCGGCCAGGCCCCGGTGGTGGACGTGCAGCGGGTGGCGCGGGTCGAGACGCTGACCCGCGAGACCCAGGAGGCGATCCCGACCGGCGGCAGCCTCTGGAACTACGCCGCCCTCGTCCCCGGCGTCAAGCCGATCCGGCCCGACGTCGGCGGCTCGCGGGCGATGCAGCAGAGCTGGATGTTCGGCCGCGGGGCGAGCTCGCGCCAGACGACCCTGGAGGTCGACGGCATGACGCTCAACACCTTCCTCGACGACGGCCGCGTCAAGCCGTACAACAACCCGCAGATGACCCAGGAGATGTCCGTCTCCACCAACGCGATGAACGCGGAGACGGGGCACGGCGGGGTGCGGATCAACATCATCCCGCGCGAGGGCGGCAACAGCTTCAGCGGGTCGCTCTTCGGCAGCACCACGCCCGGCGCGCTGTCGCAGGACAACTTCAACGAGCGGCTGCGGCGCGTCGGCGTCACGGAGGGGACGACGCCCAGGCTGGAGAGCACCTACGACGCCCAGTTCGGGTTCGGCGGGCCGATCCGGCAGGACCGGATCTGGTTCTTCACCGCGGGCCGGCAGTGGAGCACCAACCAGGAAGTCCTCAACGCCACCAACCGGGACGGCTCGACCGCCGTGGACGACAACCGCATCCGCAGCGTCCTGGCCCGGGTCACCACGCAGGTCACCGACACCAACAAGTGGGTGGCGTACATCGACAAGGCGCACCGGAACCGGTTCCACGAGTTCAGCGCCCTGGAGGACCGCGACACCGCCTCGACGAACGTCGAGACCATCAACTACTACAACGCGAACACCAAGTGGACGTCGACCCTCAGCAACCGGATGCTGTTCGAGAGCGGTTTCTCGTTCGTCGGGCAGGCGGATCGTTTCGCCAACCAGGACGGCATCGTCGTGGAGCGGCCGGCCAACCTCTTCACGTGCATCGAGTCGCCGTGCCATCCCGACTCGATGAGCCCCGAGCAGGCGGCCATGCAGGGGCTGAACGGGGCGGCGGTGCATCCCTGGTACGGCGGCGGTCCCGACGGCGGCGGGGTGCGGCGGGTGGACGGCCGGCTGGGCGGGTACAGCTACTCGTCGCGCGGCCTCGACCAGACGAGCCTGCCGTACGCCTCCAGCTTCCTCGCCTCGCTCTCGTACGTCACCGGTTCGCACAACTTCCGCATGGGCTTCACGAACGACTGGGGCCACATCACGGAGGGGCAGTCGGGCAACGCCGACATCGCCCTGGTGAACTACAGCAGCGGCCTGAGCCCGTTCGACCACCGCGTGAGCTGGATCGACGCGAGCCATCCCTACGCGCGGTGCGACGCGGCCGGCCTCGACTGCGGCCGGCTGGGGGCGCCCGAGTCGGTGCTGGTCTCCAACACGCCGAACCTCAACACGCGCGCGGTGAAGTACTCGACGGCCCTCTACGCGCAGGATTCCTGGACCATCGACCGGCTGACGATCAACGCCGGCATGCGGATGGAGATCGCCAAGCCGTCGAGCCCCGCGGTCGGCAAGCCGGCCGGCCGGTTCACAACGGCGGCGCTCTTCCCGGCCGCCCCCGACTGCGCCCCGGTGTCCGGCGACCCGCGGGAGCTGGTGGCGCTGGGCCGGCTCGACCTCTGCATGCCCACCATGGGTCCCGACATCGCGCCCCGCTTCAGCGCCGTCTGGGACATCTTCGGCAGCGGGCGGACGGCGCTCAAGTTCGGCTGGAACCGCTACTACCACGCGTTCGGCATCACCGGCGTGTTCCGGCTGCAGAACTACGCCGGCGCGGCGTCGCGCACCGACGAGCGCGACTGGTTCGACGTGACGCTGATGCCGGGCACCAGCACCCCGCTGGGCGCTCCCGGCTGCGAGCGGACCGGGACCTGCGCCAACCCCTACGGCACCGACGGCGACAACGTCGTGCAGGACTGGGAGATCGGCACGACCGCCGACGCCTCGTTCGCCACCGGCGTGGGCGGGGGCTCGGCCCGCAAGCCGCATCCGGACCTGCAGCGCAAGTTCGACGACCTGATTTCGGTCACCCTGCAGCACGAGGTCGCCCCCGGCGTGTCGCTGATGGCCGAGTACCGGCGCCGGTCGACCAAGGAGAACACCGTGCGGACGTTCGTCAACCGGACGTTCGACTTCGAGCAGCTTCCCGACGGCACGGTGCGCTTCATCGACAACCAGAACTGGGTGAAGGAGATCGATTTCCTGGCCCCCGCCCCCTATACCGGGATCATCCCGATCTACGGCATTCATCCCGCTTCCGAGAGGCGCACCGAGCAGTTGGACGAGACCGTGTTCGGGCACTTCCCGGACGTCTTCGGCAACTTCGAGCTCGGGATCAGCGCGCGGCTGGCGAACGGCGGGACCGTCTTCGGCGGCTGGACGGCGGAGACGCCCGGCCGCGGCGAGGCCGGCGGCATCGAGAACTACTGCGGGATCATCCTGCAGCAGTCGCGCGGCGACTACTTCACCGCCGACCCGAACTCGTACCGCTTCTGCGACGAGTACACCACGCCCCGGAACTGGCGCAACGAGTTCAAGCTGTCCGGCTCCCTCCCGCTGGCGTGGGGCCTGCGGCTGGCCGGCACCTACCAGGCGTACCCGGCGACGGGAAACGCCATCGGCACCGGCATGGTGGGGGAGGAGTCGTTCCGCGTGGACTCCCGCGGCACCGACGCCAACAACCTGAACTACGTCGCGCCGTTCTACACCGCGGACAACTGCATCGCGCCGTGCCGGTTGGACGGCGCCATCGCCCCTTCGCTGCGGTCCGGGCAGCTCGGCTACTCGTCGTTCTACGACGTCGAGCTGATGCCGCAGGACACCGTCAAGTACCTGCCGCACTGGACGACGCTCGACCTGAGCATCGCCCGCACGTTCACTGCGGGAGCCTGGAGCTGGGAGGCGCGGCTCGACGCCTTCAACGCGCTGAACAACGGCATCGAGCTGCGGCACCGCTCCGGCTCGCGCGGGCGGCGCGTGAACGACGCGACGTTCGAGCAGGCGCAGGAGGTGCTGGTGGGGCGCGTTCTGCGGGTCACCTTCGCGGCGCGGTTCTGAGGAAGTGGCCGTTTCCAGGAGGCTTCAACCGGCGTGGAGCTTGCCGAGCGCCCAGCGGCGGAAGGCGTCGAGGTCGCCGAGATCGTCGCGGATCGCGTTATAGGCGATGCCGTGATTGATGGCCGGGTAGTCGTGTACGAGCACGTTGCGAAAGCTGGCCCAGCCCTGTAGGCGGTCGGAGAGCGCGGTGTCGATCTCGCCCGCCTGTTCCAGCACGACGAAGATGTCGCGGTTCGTGTCCGGCGCCCGGAGGCCGGCCTCGGAGATCCAGTGATTGGCGATGTCGATCGTCGCTTCCATCGCCAGATGCAGATAGCGCGCGGCGAGATCGTGGGTGTTCGGGTCGGCCAGGTAGTCGGACTCACTCACCCGGCCGAGGCCGTGCAGCCTCTGCAAGTAGCTTTCCAGTGCGTCGAGCCGCCTCGAGAAGATCCTGGTGTCGACCATCATGGGCGTGGCCGTCCCTCCTTCAGCCGGCGTATCCGCAGGCGGGTCTGCTCGCGCAGCCGGGGTTCCATGTCCAGGTATTCCCTGAGCGTGCGGTGTACGAAGCGAACACGCTCTGCGTCCGAGCGGGCGTACAGCAGGATGCCGTCGCGGATGACCCGGTGCCGCAGCAACGGGGGTGCGTGATTGAGGAGCACGAGGTGGATCAGGTCGCTGCGGATGGCGTCGGCCATCGTCGGAACGAGCCGGAAATACGTGTTCTTGACCGCCGTCGTCCCGGCGGCGCAGGCGTCATCGACCAGCACGGCGACATCGACGTCGCTGTCCAGCCGCGCCGTGCCGCGCGCCCGACTCCCGAACAGCCAGGCGAGGCGGACGGTCGGCTCATTCCGCAGGCCGCGCGCGAGGTCGTCGCCCAGCCGGATGGCGGCGGCGTCGCGGACGGGTGCCGGCGTGCTCATCGCGGCTCCAAATGTACCAGACGTCGGCGCCGCGAAGAATGCTTGGCATACCGGCGCGGGCTGGTTCACAATAGGCAACTTGCGACGGCGTCGTCTGCGTCGGCGCTTCTGCCGCGCAGGCTTCCGGGCGCAAAACGCCGTTTGCGGCCGGAACGCACGCTCGATACACGACTCGCTCGGCTCTGGAGGTTTGCAGATGACACACACAACCGGTTGCCGATTCGCACTGGCCGCCGTCGCCGCGCTCGTGCTCGGCGTCGCCGCCGCGCCTTCGATCGCCGCCGCGCAGGATGCGCACGAGGTCACGTTCACCAGGGACGTCGCGCCGATCCTGCAGCGCTCCTGCCAGGAATGCCACCGCACCGGGTCCATCGCCCCGATGTCGCTGCTGACCTACGAGGAGACGCGGCCCTGGGCGCGGTCGATCAAGGACAAGGTGGTCACCCGCACGATGCCGCCGTGGTACATCGACCGCAACATCGGCATCCAGGGCTTCAAGTACGACTACTCGCTGAGCGACGAGGAGATCGCCACCGTCGCCGCCTGGGTGGACGCCGGCGCGCCGCGGGGCAACCCCGCCGACCTGCCGCCCCCGCGCGAGTTCCGCGACATCGCCGAGTGGAAGATCGGCGAGCCGGACTGGGTGGTCGAGATCCCCGAGCCGTTCGTGGTCGCGGCCGAGGCGCCCAACTGGTGGGGCAACCTGGAGTCCGGGTCCGGCCTGACCGAGGACCGCTGGATCAAGGCGGTCGAGACCAAGCCGTCCATCGAGGGCTTCCCGGTGGTGCACCACGCGGTCACCGGCATGGTGAACGAGGACACCGAGGACACGAGCGGCATCGGCGAGTTCCTCAACGAGTACGCCCTCGGCAAGAACGGCGACATCTTCCCGGACGGCACCGGCCGGCTGATCAGGGCCAACTCGAAGATCCGCTTCAACATGCACTATGCCTCGATCGGGGTCGAGACGACCGACCGCACGCGGGTCGGCCTGCAGTTCTACCCGCAGGGCGTCGTGCCGGAGCGCAAGCTAATCTCGGCCCACGTCGGCGACGACGAGGACCTCGACATCCCGGCCGGAGCGTCCAACGTGCGCCACGACGGCTACTACCGCCTGAAGGAGAACGCGCACATCACGGCGTTCCAGGCGCACCTGCACAACCTCGGCAAGCGGCAGTGCATGGAGGCGATCTACCCGGACAACAGCAAGGAGATCCTGAGCTGCGCCGACTGGGACTTCGGGTGGCACATCGTCTACAACTACGAGGACCACGTGGCGCCGCTGCTGCCGCGCGGCACCCTCCTGCACGTGACGAGCTGGCACGACAACTCCGAGGCGAACCGCTGGAACGACGACCCGACCAACTGGGCCGGCTTCGGCCAGCGCTCGAGCGACGAGATGAGCTTCGCCTGGGTGAGCTGGTACGAGCTGGACGACGAGGCGTTCGAGAAGGAGATCGCCGAGCGGGAGGCGCTCGCCGCCGACAACGACGAGTAGAGTGTGCGCCATGAAACGGTGCGGACTCCTGGTCAAGGGTTGGTTGCGGCAGGCGGAGCCGCAGTCGACCATTGACGGGCTGGCGGAAGGGCCGTCGGGCCCGGCGCATGGATTCGAGCGAAGCCTTTGCGGTCGCGGGTCGCCTGGGGCTTCGCTCTTGGGGTCGTGGTCGAGATGAGGTCGCGAGAAGAGCATCATGAGGGGTGAGAGTCGCATCATCGGCGCGGCTTGTCTGGCCGCGCTGCTCGTCGTGTGCATCGGGTTCCCCGCGGCGGCCCAGGAGCGCTGGAACCGGGGCCGGAACGTGCAGCCCGTCTTCGAGGGCTGGGAGCGGAACGACGACGGGTCGTTCACCATGGTCTTCGGTTACCTGAACCGCAACTACCAGGAGCAGCCGATCATTCCGGTCGGGCCGAACAACTTCTTCGCGCCGGGACCCGCCGACCGCGGCCAGCCGACGCACTTCTACAACCGGCGCCAGCAGTTCGTCTTCACCGTGCGCGTGCCGGCCGACTGGGAGCGCGATCGGGACCTCACCTGGACCGTCACCCACAACGGCCGGACCGACTACGCATACGGGCATCTCTGGCCGGTCTGGGAGATCGACGCCGGCGTGCGGCGGCTGAATCGCGGAACCGGTTCGGCCCAGGGCTACGCCGACAACCAGCGGCCGTACATCCGCCTGGAGGGCGCCGGCGAGCGGGAGGTGACCCTGCCGGATTCCATCACGATCGCCGTCATCGCCGGCGACGACGGCGTCCCGCCGCCGAACCCGCGCCTCGCCGAGCGCACGCCGCGCCGGGGGCCCAAGTCGCAGGCGGTGGTCGATCCGCGCAACGCCGCCACCACCGGTCTGGCCGTCACCTGGCTCCACTGGCGGGGGCCGGGCAAGGTGGCGTTCGATCCGCAGGTGCCGGCGATCGGCGAAGGGGGCCGGGCCGTCACGCGGGTCGCCTTCAGCGAGCCGGGGACGTACGTGCTGCAGGCGGTGGCCGACGACACGGTGCACGTCGTTCCCGTCAACGTGACGATAAACGTGAAGCCCGCGGCGAGCGCGCCATGACGCCCGAACTGATCGCCATTGTCGCCGCCGCCGTGACGCTTGCCGGGTTCATCCACACCGTATACCGGGATCTCTCCGACCGAATCGCCCGCAGGCAGACGGGCGATGACGAAATCCTCGAGGAGCTCTCCGAACTTCGGGCGCGGATGGCGCGAGTGGAGGCTGCCATGGAGGGCTTCACGAGCCGCGGCGCGGCGCCGCGGCGTCCTGGGGGCGGCCCCGAAGAGATGAGGCGGAGCGGGGTCACGCGCCCGCTCATCCACTTGGCGCGGCGTCGCCCGGGAATCCGGGAAACGACGTCGAACGAAGGCGAGGAGGAGGATGGTCGTGACGTCACCTGACGGATTCCGCGGAGCGCGGGTCGGCGCGGGCGTTGCGGTCGTGGTCGGGCTGGCCATCGGCGTCGGGTGGACGACCGGCGCGGCAGGCGCGTCCGCGGGCGGGTCGGGTGACGGCCCGCCGGCGGTGGCGGACACACCGACGCGCGCGCGGGCGGCCGGCGGAGAGTACATCTCCTGGCGCGAGCACATCATCGACGACCTCGCGGTCGGCGGCGTGGCCCTCGCCGGTAGCGACGGCCTGGAGATGGCCGACCTCGATCGGGACGGCCACCTCGACGTCGTCTCCGTGCACGAGTCCGACACCACCTACGACGGCGTGCCGGACGGGCACGTGCGGATCGCCTACGGCTCGGACGATCCCGACACCTGGGACCTCTACACGCTGGCCGAGGGCGAGGAGGCGGGCGCGGCGGAGGACGTGGCCGTCGGCGACATGAACGGCGACGGCTACCCGGACGTCGTCGTGGCGTGCGAACTGTCGCACCTGATCTACTTCGAGAACCCCGGCCAGCAGGGTCGGTCCGCGCGGTGGAAGCGGGTGATTCCCGCCTCGACGCTCGACCGCGGCTCCTACATCCGCGTCTTCCTGGCCGACTTCGACGCCGACGGCCGGCCGGAGGTGGTGGCCGCGAACAAGGGAGGCCAGAACCCGCCGCGCGGCACCACCGAGAAGCACCCGGTCTCGTGGTTCGCGATCCCCGACGACCCGCTCGACGGCGACGCCTGGGTCGAGCACGAGCTGGCGCGCGTCATCGTGCCCATCAACTCGCAGCCGTTCGACCTCGACGGCGACGGCGACCTCGACGTCATCGGCGGCTCGCGCATGGAGCGGCGGATATTCTGGTTCGAGAACGTGACCACCGACGCGATCGCGTTCGTCGAGCACCGCATCGAGATCGAGCCCGAAGCGATCGTCACCGGCTTCAACATGGAGTTCGTCGACCTCAGCGGCGACGGGCGCATCGACATCGCCATCCATGACGAGCGCAACGGCCTCTCGTGGCTGGAGCAGCCGGCCGGCTTCACCGACGCGTGGCGGCGACACACCATCGGCGGCCTCGCGCCCGACCGGCTGGTGGGCTTCGTGCTGACCGACATCGACGACGACGGCCGCCTCGATGCCTTCTCCGGCGCCTACAGCCAGGACCCGCGCGACGTCGACGCCACCGAGCTGTCCCCGACGCACCGCGCCGGCCGCCTCGCGTGGTTCGAGCAGCCCGACGATCCGGCCGGGACCTGGACCCGCCACGACGTGTCGCGCCGCGTCCGCGGCATGTTCGACAAGTTCCTCGTCCGCGACATGGACGGCGACGGCGACGTCGACCTCATCGGCACCCGCGGCAACTCGATCCCCTACGACGGCGTGTTCTGGCTCGAGCAGGTGCGCAGCGCCGAGCCGCTGCCGGCCTTCGACCAGGCCCGCGAGAAGGAGAGCCGCCAGCTCCCGCTGCCGCAGTAGCTCCGGCGCCCGACGGTAAACTGCGGGCTGAAACGGACTGGAACCGCTTGGACAGCCCGGCTTGCGCGAGCACTTCGTTGGCAGATGCCGGGACTCGATCCTGCTGTCGATGACGAAGTTTCGCCTGGTGACCGGGGCTGTACCAGATCTCTTGATCGCCCTTGCCCTGCCTGACGCGGTATGCCCCGGGGTTCCGTCCCCGCGATTACAGGTCGGTTCCCACAGATGCCCGATCCGCTCCACGGCATTCGCGTCCTCGACTTCGGCCGCTTCATCGCCGGCCCGTTCTGCGCCGCGCTGCTCGCCGACCTCGGCGCCGACGTGATCCGGGTCGAGAAGGCGCGGGGCGGGGAGGACCGGTTCCTCATGCCGGTCACCGACAACGGCGACGGCGCCTTCTACCTGCAGGTGAACCGCGGCAAGCGGGGGATGACCCTGGACCCGCGCGCGCCGGAAGGGAAGCACGTGCTCCAGCGCCTGGTGGCGACGGCGGACGTGGTGGTGGCGAACCTGCCGGACGCGGCCCTGAAGGCGCTCGGGCTGGATTACGAGGCGCTCTCGGCCGTCAGGCCGGACGTCATCCTGACCAGCGTCTCGGCTTTCGGGGCCGGCGGACCGTCTTCCCACCGGCTCGGGTTCGACGGGATCGGGCAGGCGATGTCCGGCATCATGTACCTGTCGGGCCGCCCCGGGGAGCCCACCAGGGCCTACTGCCCGTACGTCGACTTCACGACCGCCCTGGTGGCGACGGTGGGCACGCTGGCCGCGCTGCTGGTACGGCGCGACACCGGGCAGGGCCAGCAGGTGCGGGCGTCGCTGCTCGCCTCCGCGCTCACCATCGCCAACGGCATGCTGATGGAACAGGCCATGATCCGGCCGGACCGGGTGGCCACCGGCAACCGCAGCCAGACGCAGGCGCCGTCCGACGCCTACCGCACCCGTGACGGCTGGGTGCTGGTGCAGTGCATCGGCCAGCCGCTCTTCCGGCGCTGGACGGAGCTCGTCGGCGAGCCGCACTGGCTGGACGATCCGCGTTTCGCCGACGATCGGTCGCGCGGCGACCACGGGGCGGCGATCAGCGAGCGGATGGCGGCGTGGTGCGGGAAGCGGACGACGGACGAAGCGCTGGCCGCCCTCGATGCGGCCCGCATCCCGGCCGGGCCGGTGCTCTCGCCGCAGCAGGTGCTCGACGACGCGCACGTGCAGGCCATCGGATTCCTGCGGTCGGTGGCGTCGCCCGGGTCCGACGTGGAGGCGCCGGTCGCGGAGACGCCGTTCAGCCTGTCGGCGGCGCCGGCCGGCATCCGGGGCCGTGCCCCGGCGCTCGGCGAGCACACGGACGCGATCCTGACCGCCCTCGGCTACTCGGCGCCGGCGGTCGCGGCGCTCCGCGAGCGCGGCGTCGTGTAATCACCGGCCGATCCTCGCACCGCCCGTCGAGCGGGCCACTATACTTCCCCGCGGTGAATCCGGTGCTCGACAACGGCGGCGGCCCCGTGCTCGTGGTCTCGTGTTCCCTCAACCCCGCCAGCCGCTCGCATACGCTGGCCGTGGCCGCCGGCGAGGCGCTGGGCGCCATCGGCGCGCCGTACGAGCTGTTCGATCTGCGGGAGTGGGACCTGCCGATCTGTGACGGGGAGGCCTGCTACGACCACCCGTCCATCGCGCCGGTCACGGAGAAGGTCGCCTCCGCGGCCGCGGTCCTGATTGCCTCGCCCGTCTACAACTACGATCTGAACGCCGCCGTGAAGAACCTCGTGGAGCTGACCGGGCAGGCCTGGGGGGAGAAGCCGGTCGGGTTCCTCTGCGCGGCCGGCGGGCACCGCAGCTACATGTCGCCGGTCGGCCTCGCCAACAGCCTGATGTTCGATTTCCGCTGCCACATCATTCCGCGCTACGTCTACGCGACGAAAGAGGATTTCACGGCGTCGCGCGCGCCGTCGGCGGAGCTCGCCGGGCGCATTCGACGGCTCGTGCAGGCGGCGGTGGATCTGGCCGCCGCGCTCCGTTGGGTGGCGGGCCGCCGCAACGAGGGTGCTCGATGTCCGTAACGACCGCCGCGGCTCCGACCGCGCCGAGCCGCACCGCCGATTTCGACCTCACGGTGGAGCAGCGACAGGTGCGGGCCGCCGTCCGGGAGTTCGCCGAACGCGAAATCCTGCCGTTCGTCGAGGAGCACGAGCGCGCGGAGCGGTATCCGGCGGCGCTGATCCGCAAGCTGGCGCCGCTGGGGTACCTGACGCCGCTGCTGCCGGAAGCCTACGGCGGGGGCGGCTCCGACGTCGTGACCTACGGCGTGATCTGCGAGGAGCTGGCCCGCATCGACTGGGTGGTGGCGTCGGTCGTCTCGGTGACCAACTCGCTGGTCGCGGGATCGATCACCCGCTTCGGGACCGGTGCCCAGCGTGACCGCTGGCTGCCGGCGATCTGTGACGGATCGGTGCTGACCGCGGCCGCCCTGACCGAGCCGGGCGGCGGCAGCGATCTGGCCGCGGTGCAGACGCGGGCGGAACGCACCGGCGGCGGCTGGTCGCTCAGCGGATCGAAGGTGTTCATCTCGCACGCGGCGCACGCCGGCCTGCTGCTGGTGGCGGCGACGGTCGATCCCGCGCAGCGCCACCGCGGCGTCACGGCCTTCCTGGTCGAGTCCGCGCGCCGAGGGGGTGGAGATCGGCGATCTGCCGATGCGGACGCTGAAGCGCGACAATCTGGCCACCATCCATTTCGACCGGGTCGCCCTGGGGGACGACGCGGTCCTCGGCGAGGTGGGACGGGGTTTTCCGATCCTCGGCGCGGCGCTCGACATGGGGCGTTTCTCGGTGGCCGCGCGCTGCGTGGGACAGGCGCAGCGGGCCATCGACCTGAGCGTGCCGTACGCTGCGGAGCGGGAGGCGTTCGGCCGGCGGATCGGCGAGTTCCAGATGATCCAGCAGAAGATCGCCGACATGATCTGCCGCACGGAGTCGGCCCGCGCGCTCGTCTACCGCCTCGGCCGGATGAAGGACGCCGGCGTCGAGCGCTGCTCCGTGGAGGCGTCGATGGCGAAGCTGACCGCGAGCGAGGCCGCCACCGCCAACGCCCTCGACGCCGTCCAGATCCACGGCGGCTACGGATTCTCGGCCGAGTACGAAGTCGGCCGCCTGCTGCTCGAAGCGAAAACGCTGGAGGTCGGCGAGGGCACGAGCGAACTGCACCGGAGGGTGATCGCGGAGCACGCGCTCGGCCTGCGCGGGCGTCAGGGGGCTGCGCCGTAGAACGCTGCAGACTTCCGGCGCGGGCTGGTTGGGCGGCAAGCCGAGCCGCAGGCGACGATTGACGGCGAGCCGGCCGACCCGGACCGTGAACGCCCGGTTCCCCGACTGCGTAGACACGTAGAAGAGGGCGAGAGCCGGGAGGGAGCATTGGCCAGGCACATCAGCCGCCGCTATCGGATGGGAATCGGCGTCGCCGCGTACTGGATCGGGTTGTTCGCGTTCCTGACGGGGCCGGTTTCGGCCGGTCAGACGGAGCCGACCACCGAGGAGGTGGCGCTGGCCGCCGCCGTCCGCGAGCGTTTCGAGGTCACCCTCGGGCCCGAAGGTCTGACCCTGACGTCCACCGACGCCGGCCGCGTCGCGCGTGTGGTCACGCTCGGTGACGGGGTCGTGGCGGTTGACGGCGCCCCCGTGTCCGGGCTCGAGCTGCGCCGGATGTTCGGAGACGACGCCGATCTGGTGTTGCGTGTCACGTATTTGAGCGAAGCGGCGCGCCAGGAGTTGTTCGGCGCCGGCGAGCCGGCCGCTCCGACGCCGGCGCAGGCCGGGACGACTCCTGCTGCCGTTGCGCCGTCCACGGCCGTGGAGGTGCAGGAAGAGGAGTCCGCCGGCAATCTCGCGGCGGCCGACAGTGCCGCGGTGTTGGAGCAGCCTGCCGAGGCGGAGCAGCCTGCCGAGGCGGAGCAGCCTGCCGAGGCGGAGCAGCCTGCCGAGGCGGAGCAGCCGGACGCTGCGCCCCCGGTTGCCGAGCCCGCGCCCGCCGGGCAGACCCCGGCGGCTGCGGGCGCCCCATCCGCCGACCGATCCAACCGCGCGCCGGAACGCCGGACGACGACGCGCGGGGACGCGTTCCGCCTGGGTGGGCCGATCCGGATCGAGCGGGACGAGCGGATCCGCGGAAACGCGACGGTGATCCTGGGCCCGCTCACGGTGGACGGCGAAGTGACCGGGGACGTCACGGTGGTCGCCGGGCGGGCCCGCTTCGGTCCGGAGGCGGTGGTGCGCGGCGACGTCACCGTCGTGGGCGGGTCGTTGCGGCGCGCACCGTCGGCCGCGTTGCGGGGCTCCGTGACCCACGTGGGGCTCGGGGGGAATCCGTTCCACGCTTTCGGTCCGTTCACCGGCGTCGGCTGGGCCTGGGGGCCTTGGCCGCACGGCTGGTTCCGCGGCCAGGATCTCATCGGGACGGTCATGCGTCTCTTCTTCCTGGCGCTGCTGGCGTCGGCCGTCGTGCTCGTGGGCCGCGGCCCCGTGGAGCGCATCGCGCGGCGCGCGCGCGCCGAGCCGCTCAAGGCCGGCGTCGTCGGCGTCCTGGCCCAGATGCTGGCCGTCCCGGTGCTGGTGTCCGGGATCCTGGTGCTGGTGATCTCCATCGTGGGGATACCGCTGCTCCTGCTGCTCCCGTTCGTCGTCATGGCCGCCGTGCTCGTCATGCTCGTCGGGTTCAGCGGCGCGGTCCTCGGCGCCGGTCAGTTCATCCGCACCCGGATCGGTGCGTCGCGCTCGGCCGCCTACGCGAGCGTCTGGGCCGGCGTGGCGCTGATTCTCCTGCCGACCATGGCGGGCGAGGCGGTGGGGATGGCCGGCGGGTTCTTCCGCGGGCTGGGCGTGCTGCTGGCCCTGGCCGGCTTCTTTCTGGAGTACGCGGCGTGGACCGCGGGACTCGGCGCCCTCCTCCTGAACCGCTTCTCGCCGGAGCCGTCCGGGCCGGGCGGGTCGCTGTCCGCCGGCCTGCCCGCGCCGCCGCCGTCACCCGCGCCGCCCGTCCCGCCGCCGGCCGCCGCCGCGCCGTCCGTCCCGCCGCCGGCCGATCCGGTCGAGCCGCCGCCGGTCCCGGGATCCGGGGTGACGGATGCCGGTCGGGGAGAGCGTTGAGCAGGCAGGCTCGGAGCCTCGCGCCTCCTCGTACGACGGCGCACGCCGGGATTGCAGGGGGGAACGGCGGGCCGTTACTCGAAGCGGACCGCCCTCGAGCAGGGCGACGAACGGCTCGTCCCACGCCGCCACGGTCCGCGCCGGCCCGGTGAGCTTGAAGAAGTACGGTCCGGCCGGTGTCTCGACCACCGCCGCCTTCAGGCGGAACTCCGGCTTGTGGTAGCGCATCCCCGAGCCGGGGCGCACCTCCGCCGCGTAGATGCCGGGCACGTCGAGCAGCGTCACCGCCAGGTCGCCGGTCATGAACGTGGTGGTCGTCGCGACGTCCGCGGAACGCCGTCCGTCCGGCTGCAGCATCTGGCCGGTCCAGCGTTCCAGGTTCGCCTCGACGGTGCCGCCGGCGCCGCCGAAGTAGAAGATCGTGAGGTCGGCGTCCTCGGCGTCCCCCGCCGCCTTCGGCAGGGTGAACTGCGCCAGGCGCATCGGCGACGAGACCGGCGCGGCGATCCACTCCGCCGGCGGATCGAAGGTCAACGCCGGCTCCTGCGCCCGCCCCGTCTGGATGACGACGGCCGTCAGGCAGACGGCCAGCACGGACGCGAACGAGCGCGATCGCCGTTGCAGGCTTCTGAGCATCGGTGTCATGGGAGTGTACGGATTCTACCCTCGCCGGTGCGGGAGCGGCCAGACCGCCGGGACTGGTAGGATCACGGCTTCCGGGTGCATCCATGGTCCATACCGTCACGCACGAGGCGAGGACGTCCGGACAGGGCGACGTGCGCGACGTCACGGAAGTGGTGGCCGCGGCGGTGGCGGGCTCCGGGTTGTCCGCCGGCATCGTGACCGTCGCCGTCGTCGGCTCGACGGCCGGCATAACGACCATCGAGTACGAGCCGGGCGCGGTGGCCGACTTCGGTTCGATGTTCGAGCGCCTGGCCCCGCGGAACGGCGCCTACCGGCACCACGAGCGGTGGGGCGACGACAACGGGTCGAGCCACGTGCGCGCCGCGCTGCTCGGGCCGTCGCTGACCCTGCCGTTCACGGACGGGCGGGTGCGGCTCGGCACGTGGCAGCAGATCGTGCTCGCGGAGCTCGACACGCGCCCGCGGAACCGTCAGGTGGTCGTGCAGATTCTCGGCGACCAGGAGTCCGGGCCGTAGAAGGCGCAGACTTCCGGAGAGGGTTGGTTGGGCGGCAAGCGGAGCCGCAGGCGACGATTGACGGGCCAGGAGGACCAGCGTGCCGGCCGGGATCCCGCACGTCAAGGTGACGCTCGACAACGGGCTCGACGTCATCGTGCACGAGGACCACCACTGCCCGATCGTCGCCGTCAACGTCTGGTACCACGTCGGGTCGAAGAACGAACGGCCGGGGCGGACCGGCTTCGCACACCTGTTCGAGCACCTGATGTTCGAGGGGTCCGCGCACCACGACAGCGGGTACTTCCGGCCGCTGCAGGAGGCGGGGGGGACGTTGAACGGGTCGACCAGCGCGGACCGCACCAACTACTGGGAGGTGGTGCCGCGCGGCGCCCTCGAGCGGGCGCTGTGGATGGAGTCCGACCGCATGGGGTACCTCCTGCCCGCCCTGACCCGCGGGAAGCTGGACACGCAGCGCGACGTCGTGCTGAACGAGCGGCGGCAGAGTTACGAGAACCGGCCGTACGGGCTCGCGGCGATGACCCTGATGGCGGCCCGCTACCCGCCGGATCATCCCTACCACTGGCCGACCATCGGCTGGTCCGAGGATGTCCGCGCGGCGGACCTCGACGACGTGCGGGAGTTCTTCGTGACGTACTACCACCCCGCGAACGCGTCGCTGGCGATTGCCGGCGACGTCGCCGCCGACGACGCGATCCGGGCGGCCCGCGCGCACTTCGAGGAGATTCCGGCGGGGCCGGCGCCGCCGCCGGTGGCCGCGCCGCCGCCTCGGGACCGGGCCGCCGCGCTGTTCCTGGAGGATCGCGTCGAGTCGCCCCGGCTGTACCTCGGCTGGGTGTCTCCGCCCCTGTTCGGACCGCGGGACGCCGAGCTCGATCTGGCCGCGACGGTCCTGGGCGGCGGAAAGTCCTCCCGGTTGCACCGCGCCCTGCTCCAGGATCGCCGGCTCGCCACCGACGTGACCGCGCACCAGTCCTCGTTCGAGCTCGCCGGGCACTTCAGCGTGGTGGCGACGGCGGCGCCCGGTCGCACGCTCGCCGAGATCGAGGCGGTGGTCAGCGCGGAGATCGCCCGGCTGGCCGCGGACGGCCCGACGGACGCCGAGCTCGAACGCGCTCGTCATCTCGTCGAGGCCGACTTCGCGTGGAGCCGGCAGTCGGTCGGGGGATTCGGCGGTCGGTCGGACCAGCTCAATCTGTACAACGTGTACGCCGGCACGCCCGCATACCTGGCGGCCGATTTCGACCGTTACCTGCAGGCGACCCGCGGGAGCGTGGCCGCCGCGGTGGCGGCGGGGCTCGCGACCGCGTCACGGGTCGCCCTCAGCATCGTCCCGGCCGGCCGCGGTGACGCCGCGCTGCCCGGCTCGACGCCGGCGGAGACGCCTGGTGGCGGTCGATAGAAGGGGGCTGCCGCCCGTCGGCGCGCCGGCGCCGCTGCGCTTCCCGGCCATCGAACGCGAGACGCACGCGAACGGCGTCCGACTCTGGACCGTCGAACACGGCGAGGCGGAGCTGGTCAGCCTCGTGCTGCTCGTCCCGTCCGGTTCGGCGGCCGACCCGCCGGGCTGCGAGGGACTCGCCGCCTTCACCGCGGATCTGCTGGACGACGGCACGCGCCGGCGGTCGGGGATCGAACTGCACGAGGCGCTCGGCCGTCTCGGGGGCCGTCTCGGGACGGACGTCACGAGCGACGCGACGGTGCTGTCCGTCACCGCGCTCGCACGCCACGCCCGCGACGCGCTGGCGCTGCTGATCGAGCTGGCGACCGAGCCGCGCTTCGACCCGGAGGAGGTCGAGCGGGTCCGGGCGTTGCGGATCGCCCGCATCGCCCGGTTGCGGCACGTCGCCGCGGCGGTCGCAGAACGGGCGTTCCTGCGGTCGGTCTACGGCGCGCGTCCCTACGGCCACCCGCCGGCCGGCTCCGGGACGGCGCTCGCGGGGATGTCCATCGACGACGTCCGGGCGTTCCACGCCGCCCACTATGCTCCGGAGCGCTGGACCCTCGTCGCGGCCGGCGGCGGAGACCACGCGCGGGGTCCGAAGCTGGCGCCGCTCGTCTCCGGCGTGGCGGCTCCGGCGCCCCCGGCGCCGAGCGATGCGGGGTCGTGCGCCGGGGACGGCGCGCCGGTCGACGCCGCGCCGGAGCACCGGCTCACGTTCGTGCCGCGCGCCGGCGCGGTGCAGTCCGAGATCCGGATCGGGCACCTCGGCGTGGCGCGGCGCGCCGCCGACTACCCCGCCGTCGTGGTGATGAACATGGTGCTCGGCGGGCAGTTCGTCAGCCGGCTCAATCTCAATCTCCGCGAGGCCCGGGGCTGCACCTACGGCGTCCGCACGGCGTTCGACGGCCGTCGCGGCCGGGGGCCGTTCACGTTGCAGACGGCGGTCGACGCCGCCGCGACAGGCGACGCGATCCGGGAGGCGGTGCGGGAGATCCGCGAGATCCGCGGCGTCCGTCCGGCGACCGAGGAGGAGCTGGCGGCGGCGCGGCCGGTCCTCACCAGCGGCTACGCGCGCAACTTCGAGACGGCCGGGCAGGTGGCGCACGCGGCGCTGCGCCTCGCGCTGTTCGGGCTGCCCGACGACGAGTACACGACCTTCGTCTCGCGGGTGGCGGCGGTCGATGCCGAGGCGGCGGCCGGTGCGGCGCGCCGCCGCCTCGACCCGGACGCCCTGCGCGTCGTGGTGGTCGGCCCGCCGGAGGTCGCGCCGTCGCTGGCGGCGCTGGACCTCGGCGCGCCGGTCGAGGCGCCGGCGGACGAATTCGTGCGATAATCGTGCAAGACCGTGTAAACCGGAACACGCTTCCGTTCGTCTTACCCCGTGGAGCGTTTCCTGCCATGTCACTGGCCCGCTTCAGCATGAGCCTCGTCGGCATCGCCGGTCTGGTGGCCGCCGTTCTGGCCGCGGCGACGATCTGGCTGCTGTTCACCGAGCCGGTGACGGTGGCGGACGCCGTGACGGAGGGGGACATGACGCCCCTGGTTCGCGAGCTGGCCGGGCTGCTCTACGAGGCGGTATGGAATCTGCTGCGCTATCTCCACGTCTGGATGTAGAACCGCGCCCCGGGGACGCTACAGGGCCCTCTGCAGAAAGCGCACCAGCACGAAGCCGTCCAGCCAGTTGAACGGCGCAACCCCGGTGCTGTAGTGGCCGCACGGCAGCACGAATACCTCCGGGTCCAGCCCGCGCCGGCGGAACTCGGCGACCAGTTGCCGGGAAAGTCGCACCGGGAACGAGAGGTCGTAACGCGCGTAGATCAGCAGGGTGCGTGTCCCGCGCATGCGGTCCAGGTAGGGCGCCGGGCTGATCGGCAGCCACAGGTCGCGCAGCAGCTTCAGATCGATGGCGCCTTCGAGTCCGGCCCGGACGTGCGCGGTCGACAGCCCCTCCCAGACGACGTCGGCGAAGTACGGCGAGATGTGGTTGAGCGCCGCCGCCGAGATGCGAGGCTCGTGGGCGGCCGCAAGCAGCGCCAGACAGGAGCCGAGACTGGTGCCGAGAACGCCGATGCGCTCGTATCCCCGCGACTCGAGCCAGTCGACGGCGCGCCGCGTGTCGAGGACCGCCTGGCGGCAGACCTGCGCCGTGCGGCCGACGTTCGCGCTCACGATGTAGTCGGCCCGGTGCAGCTCCGGCGGCATGCGGGCGTCGTGGTACGGCAGACTCAGGCGGACGGCGCTGACCCCGAACCGGGCGAGCAGCCGGGCGAGCACCACGTGGCTGTCCGGGTCCGCGTTCCAGTGGGGGAGCACGACGACGGCGCGGCGGCGCTCGCCGGGACGGAACGGCGCGGGGAAGTACCGTGCGTGGACCGTGTCGTTCTCGGGGTGGGGCGTCCGTACCGCGCTCGGGAAGCGCAGGCGTCGCCCGTCGAAACGAAAGTCGCGGCCCCGGGGCGCGGCGTAGAAGCACTCGCTGTGGGCGGTGGCGTCGGCCGCCCACGCCCGCAGGGTCTCGCCGGGGGAGTCCGCGTTGTCGGCGCCTGCATCGTCCGTCCGCCGGGCGACCGCCCGCTCGGCGTCCGGAATCCAGTCGAGGCCCCACTCGAACGGCCGGACGACACGATCCGTCGTCACCGCGACCAGGCGGCGTTCCCACTCGTGAAAGAGCCGTGCGATCAAGCGGGCAATGCTACTATGCGCACGTCATGAGCGTGAAACACGTCGGCGTCAAGGACGCCCGTACCCTGCAGACCGACGAGGGCTACACCTACGTCGACGTCCGCTCGGCGCCCGAGTACGACCGCGGGCACCCGGCCGGCGCCATCAACGTGCCGCTGCTGCACCTCGACCCGGCAACCGGACAGATGCAGCCGAACCTCGACTTCCTGGCCGTCTTCAAGGCGACGCAGGAGGCCGACGCCAGGCTGCTGATCGGCTGCCAGATGGGCGGCCGCTCGGCGCGCGCGGCCGAGATGCTGGCCGCGGCCGGCTACACCGACGTCAGCAACGTGCTCGGCGGCTTCGGCGGGGCCCGCGACCGGGCCACGGGCGCGGTGCTGCACGAGGGTTGGGCGGAGGCGGGGTTGCCGGTGGAGACCGGGGCGACTCCCGGCGGCAGCTACGGCGAGCTGCACGCGAAGGCGAAGGGCTAGGAGCCGCTACCCGCGGACGGCGTCCTCCCAGGCCGCGGCCAGGGTCAGCAGGCGCTCTGTTTCTCCGCGCCGCCCGACGAGTTGCACGCCCGCCGGCAGCCCGCCCGCCGTCCCGCACGGGATGGAGATCGCCGGGTGTCCCGTGACGTCGAAGAGCTGGGTCAGCCGCAACGTCAGCGCGCGCGTGGTTGCGGTGGTCTTCCCGATGGCGATCGAGCCGACGCCGCGGCGTGGGGGCGCGACCGGCAGCGTCGGCAGGAGCAGCGCCGCGCGGCGCTCGAGCGCGGCGTCGACCTCGGCGGTCAGCAACCGCCGCCCGCGCTGCGCCCGCACGTAGTCCTCGGCCAGCACGTAGCGCCCGAGCTCGAGCCGCAGCCGCACCCCTCGCCCGTACTCGTCCGGCCGGTCGTCGAGGTCCGCCCGGTGGTGGTCGGCCGCCTCGGCGAGCTGTGTATGCAGGTAGATCGGGGCGGTGTCGGCGGCGTGCGGGACGTCCGCGTCGTCGATGCGGCAGCCGGCCTGCTCCAGCCGTTCGACGGAGGCGGCGAACGCGCGGCCCACCGCCGGCTCCAGCAGGTCGAGGAAGTACCGGCGGGGGACGCCGAGGCGCGGCCGGGGATCGACGGGCGGTTCATCCTCGTGCGCGGCGCCGTCGCCGCCATGCGGGCCGTCGCGCATGATCCGGTACAGCATCGCCGCGTCCCGTACCGACCGCGCGATGGGGCCGACGTGGTCCAGCGACGGCGCCAGCGGCACCACACCTGCGGCGCTCACCTCGCCGTGGGTCGGCTTCAGCCCCACCACCCCGCACGCCGAGGCGGGGATGCGGATGGACCCTCCGGTGTCGGTACCGACCGAGGCCAGCGCCATCCCCGCCGCCACGGAGACCGCCGAGCCGCTGCTCGAACCGCCGGGTACGTGCGCCGGCGCGTGGGGGTTGCGGGTCGGACCGCAGGCCGACTCCTCGCCGGTGGTGCCGAACGCGAACTCGTGCAGGTTGCACTTGCCGACGAAGATGGCGCCTGCCGCCCGCAGGCGCGCGGTGACCGGCGCGTCCCTCGCCGCGCGGTGTCCGGCTCGCAGCCGCGAGGCGGCGGTGGTCGGGGCGCCCGCCAGATCGATGACGTCCTTCAGCGAGACGGGGATCCCGTGCAACGGTCCCCGGTCGACGCCGCGCGCCAGTTCCGCATCCAGCGTGCGCGCCTGTCGCCGCGCATCGTCGGCCAGCACGGTGATGAAGGCATTGAGGGTGGAGTCGCGCGCCGCGACGGCTGCCAGGCACCGTTCCACGAGGGCGGCGGAGGTGATCTCTCCGCGGCGCAGGGCCGGCCCGACATCGGCGATGGTTGTCCCGGGTGACAGGATCATCGCCTGTCCCCGGCCGGCGGGGGGCGGCGGGTCGGTGGCGACGGCGTCCTCACCGGCCGCGCCATCGTCGCCGCCGGCCGTGGCATGGCCGCCGGTTCCCGCCCAGTCGGCGGCGCGGAGCGCACGGGTGGCCCGGAACAGCATGTCGAGCAGCGGCTCCAGATCGGGCAGACCCCGGTGCGCCGCGTCCCGCCGCGCGTGTTCGAGCCAGTCGTCGAGGTGCATCGGCGCCGTGATCAGATCATCGCGTCGTCCCGGAACTCCTCGCCGCGCGCGAAGCGTCCGGGGTCGAACGCGCGGACATCAAGCCGCGTGGACGCCCCGGTCATCAGCAGCTCGGCCAGCGCCGCGCCCGTCGCCGGGGCCATCATCAGCCCGTGCCCACTGAACCCGTTGGCGAGGTGGAAGTCCGCCAGCTCCGGGTGTTCGCCCAGGAGCGGGTTGTGGTCGGGCGTCATCTCATAGAGGCCGGCCCAGCCCTCGAGCAGCTCGACCGCCTCGAAGGCGGGCAGGCGCGCGACGAGCGGGGGCCGGAAGTCGGTCGTCCAGCGATCCCGGTCGCAGTCGAAGTTCTCGCCCGGAGGCTCGTCGAGCTTCGTGCGGGCGACGACGATCCGATCCGGATCCCCGGGAGTCACCGGGTCGTCGTGGCGCCAGTGAACGCCGCCCGGATCGATAACCACCGGGAACCGGTGGGGCCAGCGGCGCGGCAGGGCGCAGCGGAACAGGTGCTGGCGGACCGGGGTCACCGGCAGATCGAGATCCGCGAGCGCGGCGAGCTTCGCGGCGAAGGGGCCGGCGGCGTTGACCACCGCGCGGGCGTCGAGCGACGCGCCGCCGTCGAGGGTCACGCCGTGTACGCGGCCGCCCGCCACCCGCAGGCGCGTGACCTCTCCGGTGACGTACTGCGCGCCGGCCGCCGCGGCCGCGTGGCGGAAGCCGGCCAGCACCTCGCGCGGGCTCGCGTAGCCGTCGTCGGGTCCGAAGACGCCGAAGCGGATGTCGTCCAGGGCCAGATCGGGCACGAGGTCGCGAATGGCGGCGACGTCGAGGCGCTCGACGCGCGCGCCGAGCGCGCGTTGCCGCGCATAGCGGCGCTCGAAACGTGCGGCGGTTTCGTCGTTCACCAGGAACAGGTAGCCGCGCTGGCGGAACCACGCCCGCGGCCGATGATCCGGTGTCCGCATCACGGTGTCGAACCGCTCGTAGAACCGGATGCCGTGCTGGGCGAGCCGGATGTTGGCGGCGGAGCCGAACTGCTGCCGCACGCCGCCCATGGCGAGAAACGAGGAGGCGCGCCGGTAGGTCGGGTCGCGCTCGACGACGGTGACCTCGCCGGCGAAACCGCCGGTTCGGAGATGCCAGGCGATGCTGGAGCCGACGACGCCGCCGCCGACGATGACGATGCGGTCGGGTGTCATCGAGTCGCTGTCGGGGTGGGGACCGACGGACCGATCTCCCGGCTTACCCGCTGCCTTGGAGTCCCCGTGCCGGCGGCCGCGGCGCGGCGCCGTCCTCGATGTACCGCTTCAGGGCGTCGAGCGACACCTTCCATCCGGAGGTCACGTCGTCCTGGTAGCGCTTCCACCGCATACCGTTGTCTACGGCGCTCTGCCGGACCCGGACCCGCGTGGCCGGTCCGTCGACGCGGCAGGTGATCTCGAGCCCCATCGGGCCGAGCGGCGCGCCGCCGGCGGGCAGCCAGTACGCGTTGGCCACGAACAGCTCGTGGCCGTGACGGTACTCCATGACCGTGCCGTGGAACACGCCGCCGGACGAGCCGTTCGCCGCGCCCCACTCCAGCGCGTAGACGCCGAGCGGACGCGGCGTGGTGACGGAGCGGAGCACGCCCCACCAAGCGGCCAGCGCGTGCGCGTCGAAGAACGCCGCGAGCACGCGGGTCGGCGCTCCGATGATGCGGATGGCGCGATCGACGCGGAGCCCTCTGGATTTCGCCATCGGACGGATGGATGAGCATATAACACTCGAACCCGGACCCGCGGCGCCGGGTGGCGCCGGCGGCGGGCTTCAATACAGGAGGAACCCCTGCCGGATCGCGTCGAACGCCGCCAGATCGCGTTCCCAGCCCGCGGCGACGTCGGCAGCGGTCGAGCCGGCGCCGAGCCGGTGCCGCAGCGTCGCCGAGCCGGCCAGGACGTCGATGGGCATCTTGTCGTGCTCGTACTCGTACGGCGGCTCGCGCCAGCCGAAACGGTCGCCGAGGGCCTGCCGGCACGCCGTGATCACCGCGATCCCGACCAGCACCGGACGGAACGCTCGCCGATCGAGTACGTGGATCTGGCACCCGCCGCAGGGGCGGCCCGCGTGCTTCTGGAAGGTCGGCTCGAACGTCACCGGCCGGAAGTGGACGCCGGGCAGGTCGAGTCCGTTCAGGGCGCCGGTCAGCGCCTCCGGATCGATGCCGGGCGCGCCCGCCAGCTCGAACGGACGGGTGGTGCCGCGTCCCTCGGACAGCAGCGTTCCTTCCAGCAGCACCGCGCCGGGGTAGACGAGGGCGCTGTCGAGGGTCGGGAGGTTGGGCGAGGGGATGACCCACGGGGCGCCCGCGTCGTCGTGGTACATCGCGCGCGACCAGCCGCCGAGGGGCACGACCTCCAGGTCGGCGCCGATCCCGAAGCGGTCGTTGAACAGCCGCGCCAGCTCGCCGATCGTCAGTCCGTGCCGCAGCGGGATGGGGAACTGCCCGACGAACGACGCGAACGCCGGGTCGAGGACCGGTCCTTCGACCGCCTCGCCGCCGATCGGATTGGGCCGGTCGCACACCACGACCGGCAGCCCGCACCGCCGGGCCGCCCGCAGGCAGTTGGCCATCGTGTAGACGTAGGTGTAGACGCGCGTGCCGACGTCCTGCAGGTCGACCACCAGCAGGTCCAGGCCGTCGAGCATCTCCGCCGTCGGCTCCCGGGTGTCGCTGTAGAGCGAGTGGATCGGCACCCCCAGCCGCGGATGGCGTGCGTGGGCGGTCTCGACCATGTTGTCCTGCACGTCGGCGTGAAAGCCGTGCTGCGGCCCGAACAGCGCGGCCAGCGTCACGCCGGGCTGCGCGGCGATCCGGTCCACGACGTGGCGAAACCTGCCGTCGACCGACGCGGGGTTCGAGACGACGCCGACGCGCCGGCCGGCCAGCATGCCGGAGGCGAGGAGGCGTTCCGAGCCGAGGGTGACCGGCACAACGGAAGATTACACCGGTCCGGGACGCACGGCGCCCGGCTGCGCCGGGCCCCGTCCGCGTCCGGCTGCGCCAGGCCCGGCGTACCCGTATACTCGGAGCATGTTCGAGCTGGTTCGGGCCACCCCGGATCGGACGTCTCACCGGAGATCGACATGGCGGTCACGTTGTCGAAGACCTGCGCGGCCCTGAGAGAGGCCGGCGCCTCGGAAGAGGCGGCGCGCGAAGCCTCGGAAGAGATCGCCGGCTTCGAGTCTCGACCGGTGCGACTCGAAGCGAAGATGAACATCGTTCTCGCCGGCGTGAGCCTGCTCGTCATCAATCTGCTGGTGCAGGCGGCGCGGTCCGTGTTCCGGACGAATTGATGCTCGCGGACCGGCGGCGGAACGTTCACGGCGCGAACGCCGCCGCCAGCGAGGGAGCATGGTGACCGTAGCCGATACCGAACTGCACCAGGATCTGCGAAGCGCCGTCGGCGAGCTGTGCCGGCGGTTTCCCGATTCGTACTGGCGTGACCTCGACCGCGAGGAGGCCTATCCGGAGGAGTTCGTCCGCACGCTGACCGAGGCGGGCTACCTGGCCGCGCTGATACCGGAGCGGTACGGCGGTTCGGGGCTGGGAATCACCGAGGCGGCGATCATCCTGGAGGAGGTCAACCGCTCCGGCGGCAACGCGGCGGCGTGCCACGCGCAGATGTACATCATGGGCACGCTGCTGCGGCACGGCTCCGAGGAGCAGAAGCGCCGGTACCTGCCGCAGCTCGCGAGCGGCGCGCTGCGGTTGCAGGCGTTCGGGGTGACCGAGCCGACCACCGGCACCGACACCACCCAGCTCCGGACGATGGCGGTGCGCGACGGGGACCGCTACGTCGTCAACGGCCAGAAGGTGTGGATTTCGCGCGCCGAGTACTCCGACCTGATGCTGCTGATCGCCCGCACGACGCCGCGCGAGGAGGTCGTGAAGAAGACGGACGGGCTGTCGGTCTTCCTGGTCGACCTGCGCGCCGCGGTCGGGCGCGGCGTCACGATCCGGCCGCTGCGGGCGATGATGAACCACGCGACCACCGAGGTGTTCTTCGACAACCTGGAGGTGCCGGCCGGGAACCGCATCGGCGAGGAGGGGCGCGGCTTCCGCTACCTGCTCGACGGGCTGAACGCCGAGCGCATCCTGATCGCCGCCGAGTGCGTCGGCGACGGCCGCTGGTTCATCGAGCGCGCCGTCCGGTACGCCAACGAGCGGATCGTCTTCGACCGGCCCATCGGCAAGAACCAGGGCGTGCAGTTCCCGATCGCCCGCGCCCACGTCAACGTCGAGGCGGCCGACCTGATGCGGGCGCGCGCGGCGAGGCTGTTCGACGGCGGGAAGCCGTGCGGGGCCGAGGCCAACATGGCCAAGCTGCTCGCGGCCGACGCCTCGTGGGAGGCGGCCAACGTGGCCCTGCAGACGTACGGCGGCTTCGGCTTCGCCGAGGACTACGATGTCGAGCGGAAGTTCCGCGAGACGCGGCTCTACCAGGTGGCCCCGATCTCGACGAACCTCATCCTTTCCTACGTCGCCGAGCACGTGCTCGGCCTGCCGCGGTCCTTCTGATGGCCGCTCCCCTCGACGGGGTGACGGTAATCGCCCTGGAGCAGGCGGTGGCGGCGCCGTTCGCCACCCGGCAGCTCGCCGACCTCGGCGCGCGGGTCATCAAGGTGGAGCGCCCCGTGGTGGGCGACTTCGCCCGCGGCTACGACGCGACGGTCAGGGGGCTGTCGAGCCATTTCGTCTGGCTCAACCGCTCGAAGGAGTCGCTGACCCTCGATCTGAAGCGCCCCGAGGCGCGCGACGTCGTGGGCCGGCTCATCGACGGAGCGGACGTCTTCGTGCAGAACCTCGCGCCCGGCGCGGCGGACCGGCTCGGGCTCGACGCGGGGACGCTGCGCGGCCGCCGGCCGCGGCTCGTCGTCTGCAACGTCTCGGGCTACGGCGCCACCGGGCCCTACCGCGACAAGAAGGCCTACGACCTGCTGGTGCAGGCCGAGGCGGGGCTGGTGTCGATCACCGGCACGCCGGACCAGGTGGTGAAGTCGTCGATCTCGGTCGCCGACATCGCGGCCGGCATGTACGCCTGGTCCGGCGTGCTGACCGCGCTCTTCCGCCGCGAGCGGAGCGGGGAGGGGGCCACCATCGAGGTCTCGATGCTGGAGGCGCTCGGCGAGTGGATGGGCTTTCCCCTCTACTACACGCTGTACGGCGGGACGCCGCCGGCCCGCAGCGGCGCCCGGCACGCCGCCATCGCCCCGTACGGCCCGTTCGAGGGCGCCGACGGGGAGACGGTGTTCCTCGGGCTGCAGAACGAGCGGGAGTGGGGCCGTTTCTGCGCGGAGGTGCTCCGGCGGCCGGAGCTCGCCACCGATCCGCGCTTCGACGCGAACGCGCAGCGGGTGGCCCACCGGGACGCCCTCGAGGCGGCGATCCGCGAGGTCTTCGCGGCGCTGACCGCCGCGGAGATCGCGGCCCGCCTCGACGCGGCGCGGATCGCCAACGGCCGCATGAACTCCGTCGCCCAGCTCGCCGAGCATCCCCAGCTCCGGGCCCGCGACCGCTGGCGCGAGGTGCCGTCGAGCGCCGGCCCCCTCCGGGCGACCCTGCCGCCCGCCATCCTCGACGGCGCGGAGCCGCGCATGGACGCGGTCCCCGAGCTCGGCGAGCATACCGAGACGATTCTCGCCGAGCTCGGCTACGGGCCGGACACCGTGGCTGTGTGGCGGGATGCCGGCGTCATCTGACGTGTTCCGCTCATGCGGATGTTCGACACCTCGCCATCGCCCGTGCGTTGACGGCCGCCGACCTTGCGCCGGCGCAGGTCGAAGCGATCACCGACGCCGTGCGGCAGGCCGCCGATCACGGCGGCCACGTGACGCCGGATCAGCTCACCGCCGCGATTCGCGCCGGGTTCGCCGCCCTGGAGCTCCGTCTGATCAAGTGGATCGTCGGAACCGGACTCGCGGCTGTCGCGGCCGGGGTTGCCGCCGTGGTCGGCGTCCTGCGGTTGCTCGGACAGGCGAACACGGACGCGATTCCCCGCCGAGCTCGGCTGTCTGACGGCGCTGATTTAGAATCTCCCGATGGAGGCGCCCCGCGAGTCCGTTGCCGGAGCGCCGGTCTTCAGGAGAAGCCATGCCCGTCAAGGAAGGTTGGACCGGCCGCGTGTACGAGGATTTCGAGGTCGGCGACGTCTACCGGCACCCGCTCGGCCGGACCGTGCTCGCCGCCGACAACGTCTGGTTCACGCTGCTGTCGCAGAACGTCAACAAGATCCACTTCGATTCGGCGTACGCCGAGAAGACGGAGTTCGGCCAGCGGCTCGTCGATTCCACGTTCACCCTGGCCCTGGTGACCGGCCAGTCGACGATGGACCTGTCGGTCAACGTGATGGCCAACCTCGGCTGGGACGAGGTGCGGCTGCCGGCGCCCGTCTTCGAGGGGGATACGATCTACTCGGAGAGCGAGGTGCTGGACAGGCGCGAGTCGAAGTCGCGGCCCAACGTCGGGATCGTGACCGTCAGGACGCGCGGCTTCAAGCAGGACGGCACCGTCGTCATCACCTACAAGCGGACGTTCATGGTCTACAGGCGGGGGCACGTGCCGGAGTACGCCGGCGCCCGGCCGGAGGTGAAGGCATGACCGGCGGGGGTGCGCGGCGGCGACCGGCGCGCGGCGGGGAGGTCGGGGGGCCGTCTCCGCGGCCCGCGCGCGGCGGGGAGGTCAAGGGTTCGGCTGGCTTGGCTTCGCAGTCGCCGGCGCGCAGTCGGAACGTACGGGGCAGTCGTCTCGGACACGATGACATTCCGCAAGTGGGGGAGTGACCATGGTGGGCGCTCGGAACGCACGGGGCAGCCGTTTCGGGGGTGTCGCTCGGGCCTCGTTGTTGCGCGGGTCTCGTGGACGTCGCCGATCGCGTCCATCAAGCCGTTTCGGGGGTGTCGCTCGGGCCTCGTTGTTGCTGGCCGCCGTGACGGCGGCGGGGGCCTGCGGCGGCGAGCCGCGGACCGTGGTGGAAGGCGACCTGGCGTTCGTCGGCGTCAACGTGCTGCCGATGGACGGCGAGCGGGTCCTCGAGCACCGGACGGTGGTGATCGACGACGGGCGAATCGCGTCCATCGACCCGAGCGGCCGCGTCGAGCCGGCCGAGGGAGTGGAGGTCGTCGAGGCGGACGGCCACTATCTGCTGCCGGGGCTCACCGAGATGCACGGGCACCTGCCGAACCCGCGCATGAGCGACGAGGACATCCGGAACCTGCTGTTCCTGTACCTCGCCAACGGGGTGACGACGGTCCGCGGCATGCAGGGCGATCCGTCGCAGTTCGACCTGCGTGCTTCGATCGAGCGCGGGCGGCTGCTCGGTCCGCACCTGTACCTGGCCAGCGTGTCGATGAGCGGCGCGCGGGTGACCACGCCGGAGCAGGCGGAGCAGCTCGCCCGCCGCTACCGGGCCGACGGCTACGACCTGATCAAGACACATGAAGGACTGGCCCCCGAGGTGTTCGAGGCGCTGGCCGCCACCGCGGCCGAGGTCGGCATCCCGTTCGGCGGGCACGTGTCGGACTTCGTGGGCCTGGAGCGGGCGCTCGAGCTCGGCCAGGCGTCCGTCGATCACCTGGACAACTACGTCGAGGCGCTGGTCCCCGAGGACGTGCGCCCGGACGACGAGCGGGGTCTGGCCGCGGTCGGGGCGCTCATCGACCAGGTGGACGAGTCGCGCATCCCGGAACTGGTGCAGGCGACGGTCGACGCCGGTGCATGGGTGGTGCCGACCATGGTGCTCTGGGAGACCGCGTTCTACAACGACCGCGGTTCGGTGGACGTGCTGCCGGAGCGGCCGGAGGTGCGCTACATGCCCCCGGAGACGGTCGACCGCTGGCGGCAGGCGGTGGACACGCGGCTGGGGGCCACCGATGCGGAGACCAACCGGCGGGTGGCGGCGCTGCGCCGGCGCATCCTGGCGGCGCTGCACGCCGGCGGGGCCAACATCGCGCTGGGGACCGACTCGCCGCAGATCTTCAGCGTGCCCGGCTTCGCCATGCACCACGAGATGGCGTTCTACGTGGAGGTCGGCATGACGCCCTACGAGGTGCTCGAGATCGGCACGCGGCGGCCGGCGGAGTACTTCGGCGCGGCGGACGAGTTCGGCACGGTGGCGGTGGGACGGCGCGCCGACCTGATCCTGCTGGCTGCGAATCCGCTCGACGACGTGGCCAACGTGCGCGGCCCCGCCGGCGTCATGATCGGCGGCCGGTGGATCCCGGCGGCGGAGATCGAGGACCGGCTCGCGCGGATCGCCCGTTTCTACGGCAACGACTAGACTGGACGGACCGGAAACCCCGCCGGCGGCAGGACCGGGACGCCATCCACGCGGCGCCGGGAACGGCTACGAGCAGACGGGACCTCAACCCCGCTGGAGGCAGCAGCCATGACCGCCATTTCCCGGTTCGCCGAGTTCGTCTCGTCGGTCGACGTGCCCGCCACGGCCCGGGCAGCGGCCCGCGACGCGGTGCAGGACACCGTCGGGGTCGCCCTCGCCGGCGCCGGCGAGCCGGCCGCCCGCATCGTGCAGCGGGTGGCGCGGGCGGACGGCGGGCCGGGCGCGTGCAGCGTGCTCGGTACGGATCGGACGGCCGGTCCCACCTGGGCCGCGCTCGCCAACGGCACCGCCGCCCACGCGCTCGACTTCGACGACATGTGCTGGGTGTCGCTGGCGCATCCGAGCGCGCCGCTCGTCGCGGCCGGCCTCGCCGCGGGGGAGGCGGCCGAGGCGTCCGGACGCGCGCTGCTCGACGCCTACGTCGTCGGCTTCGAGGTCGAGGCGGCCCTCGGCGCGGTGATGAACCCGGCCCACTACGAGCAGGGCTGGCACTGCACGTCGACCATCGGCACCATCGGCGCCGCCGCCGCCGCCGCCCGCGTCCTGGGGCTCGACGCCGAGGCGACGGGGCGGGCGCTCTCCATCGCCGCGTCCGAGGCGTGCGGCCTGAAGGAGAACTTCGGGACGATGGTCAAGCCGCTGCAGGGCGGGCTGGCCGCCCGCAACGGCGTGCTGGCGGCGCTCCTCGCGCGCGAGTCGTTCACCGCGTCGGAGCAGGCCGTCGACGGCCCGCAAGGGTTCCTGGTCGCGATGCGGAGCGCCGGACGCGACCCGTCGGAGGCCATCGACCGGCTCGGCCGGCGCTGGGAGATCGTCGAGGGCGGCATCACCGTCAAGCTGTATCCCTCGTGCGCGGCGACCCACCCGACCATCGACACGCTGATCGACCTGCGGCGCGAGCACGCCATCGATCCGGCCGGGGTCGAGGCGGTGGCGATCGACGTCGATCCGGTGACCCCGACGGTGCTGATCCACGCGCGGCCGGCCACCGGACTCGAAGGGAAGTTCAGCCTCCACTACTGCGCCGCCGCCGCACTGGCGTTCGGCCGGGTCGGCATCGACACGTTCGAGCCCGCGGCGATGCGGTCTCCGGGGGTCGCGCGCCTCGTGCCGCGCGTCACGATGCGCGCGGACGACCGGCTCGGCCGCGAGTCGCCGCCGCTCACCGAGGCGCGGGTGACGCTGCGCCTTTCCGGCGGGCGGACGCTGGAGCGCTCCGTCCGGGGCGCGCGCGGCTATCCCGCCCGCCCGGCGTCGCGGGCCGAGCGGGACGGCAAGTTCACCACGTGCGCCCGGCGCGCCGTCTCTCTCGGGGCGGTCGAGGCGGCGCTCGACTTCCTGCGGGCGCTCGACGCCGCGGCGACGGTGCGGGATCTCGCCGTGCGGCTCGCCGCCGGGGCGGCCGAGCCGCAACCGGTCTGAGGCGATGTCCGACAAGCCGGCTTTCCGCGCGCGCCGCAGCCTGCTGTTCGTTCCCGCAGCCCGTCCCGACCGCTACCCGAAGGCGCTCGCCACCGGGGCGGATGCCGTCTGCATCGACCTGGAGGACGGCGTCTCGTTCGCCGCGAAGGACCGGGCGCGCGACGCGGCGCTGGCGCTGTTCGCCGAGCGCGACCCGGTGCGCGCCGAGGTCAGCCTGCGCATCAACGACCCGAAGACCGCGCTCGGCCGGCGCGACCTGGACGCGGTGCGGCAGTCCGGCATCCGGCCCGACGCGCTGATGCTGCCGAAGTGCGACGGTCCGGAGGAGATCCGCGACGCGGCGCAGGCTCTCGGCGACGCCCTGCCGGGCCTGCCCCTGATCGTGATGGTGGAGACGGCCCGCGGGGTGGCGGCGGCCGAGGAGATCGCCGCCGCCGCCCCCACCGTGTCGGCGGTCTTCTTCGGCGCCATCGACTTCGCGGCCGACGTCGGGTGCGAGGTCGGCTGGGACGCCGCCCTCTACGCGCGTTCGCGGGTGGTGGTCGCCGCCGCCGTCGCCGGCGTCGGCGCCCTCGACTCGCCGTTCATGGACGTGCCGGCCCTCGACGAGCTGGCCGCCGAGAGCCGCCGCACCCGGGGACTCGGCTTCGACGGCAAGGCCGCCATCCACCCGACGCAGGTTGCGGTGATCCAGGCGGCGTTCTCGCCGGCGGCGGAAGAGGTGGCCTGGGCGCGGCGCATCGTCGAGGCCTACGACCGCAACCAGGGCGGGGTGCTGCTGGTCGACGGCAAGCTGATCGAGCGGCCGGTCGTTGCGTCGGCCAGGCGGACGCTGGCGCTCGCCTCGACCGTCGACCCGGTGGCCGACCCCTGACGCGCCGCCGCCCGTTACGACTACGCCGCTTGCGGCGGCCGGCGAGGACCTCGACCTCGCCCGCATGCCGGCCGATTCCGTTGCCGGCGCCGGTGCGCCGGCCTACACTGGTTGCCGTGACGGCCACCGAGCAACGCGTGTTCACGCCCGGCGACGGCGCCATTCCACCGGCCCTCACCGGGCGCGAGCGGGAAGAGGAGGTCCTGGCGCAGTGCCTGGGGGATCTGCGGTGCGGCGCGGCCCCGCCGCACAACGTGGCCCTGATCGGGCCGCGAGGCAACGGCAAGACCGTGCTCCTCAACTGGTTCGAACGCGCCTGCCGCGACCGCGGGACGGGCGTGGACGTGGTGAACTTGACCCCGGGCGACGTGCCGAGCCGGGACGCACTGATCGACGTCCTGTCGCCGCCGGCCGGGATGGCGAAGCTGCTGCCCCGGAAACTCGGCTTCACGGCCGTCGGATCGGTCGAATGGGCGGCGCCGTCCCGGGTGACCGGAACACTGGCGGCGCGGATGACCGCCCGCTGTCGCAAGAGGCCACTGACGGTGCTGCTCGACGAGGCGCACACGCTGGACGTCGAGGTCGGCCGCATCCTGCTCAACGCCAGTCAGAAGGTGCGCGACAAGGCGCCGTTCCTGCTGGTCCTGGCCGGTACGCCGGGCCTGCCGGCGCAGCTCCGCGCGATGAACGCGTCCTTCTGGAACCGCCTGGGCAAGGGCCGCCTGGGCATCGGCCTGTTGAGCGACGCGGCCGCCCGGGCCGCCCTGGTCGAGCCGCTGGCCGCCCGCGGCGTCAGCATCGACGCCGGCGCACTCGACGCGGCGGTCGAGGACAGCCAGCGCTATCCGTATTTCATCCAGCTCTGGGGCGAGGCCCTGTGGGACCGGCGCCTGGCCGCCGGCGCGACCCGGCTGACCGCCGCCCACGCGGACGCGGCACGGCCCGACGTGGCGGCCCGGGTCACGGACTATTACGAAGATCGGTATCTCGAGCTGGATCAGTCGGGCTGGCTGCCGGTTGCCGCGTGCGTGGCCGCCCGGTTCCAATCCACGCCGGTGCTGTCCTACGAGGAGTTGAAGTCCGCGGTTGCCGGCGGCCTTGCCCCGAACCGGGAACCCGCCTCGGTGCAGGCGGCCCTGGCCGCCCTGCAGCGCATGGGCTTCGTCTGGCGCCCGCCCGGGCAGCTTCCGCCGGTTCGATACGAGCCCGGCATTCCCTCGCTGATGGCTCACGTGCTCGACCACGCCCGCGTCTCCGCGCGGAGTGCTGACTGACGGGTCGTTTCGGCGTCGGTTCGCCCTCACATGCCCCACACGTCTGTCGGGGGTTCTACCACACGGTTTGACGCGAGTCGTGCCGCGTGCCAGAATCCATCCTTTTCGGGTGTGGTCGAGGCTGGCTGCAAGCGATCGTCGGTGCACGATTGAAGCGCGCCGGCATGCAGTGGGCATCGGGCGGTCGCCATGCGCAGCAGCAGATCGTAGTCACCGGCGGCGGGGTTTCATCGCCGGGGCGTTGCCGGCGCAAGGTTAGCGCACCGTCGCGGTCGAGGTCTCGAGATCCGGGGCGGCGGGGGCAGACCCGGTCCTTCATGTACATCTACATCGACGACTGCCTGAAGGGCACGCAGGACGTCATGGACAGCGACGTCCTCGACCCGTCAACCTCGGCTCGAACGAACTGACGCCCAGCGGCCCGGGTCCACGTGACCGCCTGCAAGGCGCCGCCCCCGGCGAGAACCACTCATGCCTGATGCGCATATGCCGCGGGTCTCGGTCATCATCCCCGCACGGAACGCGGAAGACACCCTGCCGGTGGCCCTCGATGCGGTCCTGACCCAGGACTATGCCGGCTCCATCGAGGTCATCGTGGCCGACGGGTCCGACACGGCGTCCACGGCGGAGTTGCTCCGGCGGCGTTATCCGACGGTGCGCCGGGTGCCCAATCCCGCACGGACGACGCCCGCGGGCCTCAACTGTGCGCTGCGGGCGGCCACGGGAGAGATCGTCGTGCGGTGCGACGCCAATGCGGTGCTGCGGCCCGATTACGTGCGGCGCGCCGTCGCCGCGCTCGCCCGCACGGGCGCCGTCAACGTCGGGGGACGGCAGCACGTGGTCAGCGCGACGCTGGTCGGACGGGCCTTCGCGCTGGCGGTCGGTACGCTTCCGGGTTCCGGCGGCGTCAGTTACCGCATGGGAAGACGCGAGGGTCCCACAGACACCGTCTATATGGGCGCCTGGTTCCGGACGGCGCTGGAAGCGGCGGGGGGCTTCGATCCCACGTTCGTCAAGAACCAGGACTACGAGCTCAACTGGCGGCTGCGGCGCCGCGGCGGCGTCGTATGGTTCGATCCGGGGGTTTCGGCCGTCTACCGTCCGCGCGACACGCTGCGGGCCCTGGCGCGGCAGTATTTCGACTACGGCTGGTGGAAGGCGGTGATGCTGAGAACCCACCCCGCCTCCGCGCGGGTCAGACAGGTGGCCCCGCCGCTGCTGGTGCTGGGGCTGGCGGTTTCCTCGGCGCTGGCCGTGACCGGCGCGCCGGGGGCGGCGGCGCTGCCGCTCGGCTATCTGGGTCTGTTGGCGGCCGGGTCCGTGGAGGCGGGCCTTCGCCGCCGCGATCCCCTCGCCGTCGTCCTCGTTCCCGTTGTGCTGGCCACGATGCACCTGGTCTGGGGAGTCGGCTTCCTGTCGTCGATGGCGGCGCATCCGCAACGACGCGGGGTCGGGACGCCCGGGAGCCGGCGCAGCGGAACGGCGCGGAGTCCTGACGGCCCGCTCGGGCGGGAAGCGGCGCCGTCAGGCGGCGTTTTCCGGGACGGGTCTCGCATCCTGATCCTGAACTCCACCTACGTACCGGACCCGTCGAGCACCGGCCAGTATCTCCATGACGTGGCCGTGACGCTTGCCGGCCGCGGCCACGACGTGCTCGTCCTCACCGCCAATCGGGGTTACGAGAACCGGGCCCGACGGTACCCGTCGTGGGAGATGCGCAACGGGGCCGTCATCCGGCGCCTTCCGCTGAGCTCGTTCGGCAAGCGCAGCCTGCTCGCCCGCATGGCCGCCGGGCTCTTCTTCACGGCGCAGGCCGCCGTCCACGGGATCGCGTCGCGGCGGCCGGGCGTTGTCCTGCTGAGCACGGCGCCTCCAATCGGCGTCGCGGCGGCCCTCGTCGTCTGGTGGCTGCGCGGAGTCCCGATCTGCTACTGGATTCACGACCTGCAACCGGACCTGGCCATCGAGCTGGGCGTAATGAAGCACGACAGCCTCGCGGCGCGTCTGCTGGAACGGCTGAACCGCGGAATCCTCGGCCGCGCCGCGCGCATCGTCTACCTCGACCGCTTCATGGCCGGGCGCGTGGCGCGCAAGGCGAGCGTGACGGCGAAATCCACCATCCTGCCGCCGTGGGCGCACAACGATGCCGGCGAGTGGATCGACCACGCCGACAACCCCTGGCGCCGGGAACACGTCGGGGAAGGGCGCCGCGTCGTGATGTACAGCGGCAACCACAGTCCTGCCCATCCGCTCGACACGCTGCTGCAAGCCGCGTTGCAGCTTCGGGAAGATGACAGGCTCGCGTTCTTCTTCGTCGGCGGCGGCACCGGCAAGCGGAAGATCGAGGCGGCCATCGAACGGGGATGTCCCCCCAACATCCGCTCTCTGCCGTATCAGCCCCTGGCGACCCTGCGCTATTCCCTCGCCGCCGCCGACGTGCACGTGGTGTCCGTCGGCGATCGGACCGTCGGAATCTCGCATCCGTGCAAGATCTACGGCGCGCTGGCGGCCGGGCGTCCCATCCTGCTGTTCGCTCCGCGCGTCTGCCACGCGACCGACATCGTCGGGCGGCACGACGTCGGCTGGCACGTCGCCCACGGGGACGCGGACGAGGCCCTGGAGACGTTGCGGGATATCCGGCGCGCGCCCGCCGGGCGTCTCGAGGAGATGGGCCGAACCGCGCAGGAACTGGTCCGGCGCCGCTACTCGCGCGACGTCCTCTGTCGTCGGCTCTGCGACGACGTCGAGAAGCTTTCTCGCGACTTCGCCGGCGCAACCTCGGTGAAACAGCGCAGTAGATGACCTGTTCCGACGCGCAGGACCGTCGACCGTGGTGTGCTTCGCGGGCGTAGGTCGGTGCAGCGTCCGGGGTATGCCCGAGACCGGAGGGGGCAGTTGACACGCCCGCGCCTCATGCTGGTCGGTCCGCTCCCGCCTCCGGAACACGGGCAGTCGCTGAGTTTCGAGATGCTGTGCGGCGCGCTACGCGCGCGCGGCTGCGATTGCCGCATCGTGAACGTGCAGGGAAGGGACGCGTCCTCGCTCGGACGATTCACGCTCCGGCGCTCCCTGGAGACGCTGCGGCCCCTCGCCCGGTTCGGCGGCGGGTTGCTCGCACATTATCGCCGGGTATACGTCACGATCTCCCGATCCAGAGCCGGCTTCACGCGGGACCTGCCGATGATCTGGAGCGCCCGGCTGAGCGGGTGCCGCATCGTCGCCCACGTCAAGGGAGGCAATTACGATGCCTTCTACCATGCGCAGCCGCGCGTCTGGCGATTCCTGATCCGCCACACGCTGCGGCGCACGCACCGGATCATCGTCCTGAGCGAGCGGCTCCGCGGCATGTTCGATTTCGATCCGACGCTCGCAGCGCGTATCGTGGTGATATCGAACGGTCTGCCCTGCGCCCCGCCCGCCGCGCCGCGCGGCCGGCGGCTGCGTGCGGGTCGACCCGTTCGACTGCTGTTCCTGTCCAACCTGATCCAGTCCAAGGGCTACGCCGACGTGCTGGAGACCGTGGCGATACTGCGGAACACGACGGCAATCCCCTTGCAGGCCGTCTTTGCGGGGCGTTTCCTGTCGTCCCCGGACGATCCCGCGCCGCTGTCCCCGGCGCGGGCGGAAGCGAGATTTCACGAGTACGTCGGCGCCAACGGCCTCGAGAACGTCGTGAGCTACACGGGACCTGTCAGCGGCGACGCGAAACGGGGTCTGCTCGAAACCAGTGACTTCTTCCTGCTGCCGACCCGCTATTTCACCGAGGGACAACCCGTGTCGATCATCGAAGCCATGGCCTTCGGGTGCGTCGTGATCGCCACGGACTACCGGGCCATTCCCGACCTGGTCGTCGACGGCGTCACCGGCGTGCTGGTGGAACCCGGCCGACCGACACGGATGGCGGACGCCATTCGCCGGCTCGTGGAGGACCCGCGCCGCTACGAGGCGATGAGCGACGCGGCGTGCAAACGCTACGCCCGGCGCTTCACGCGGCGCCGGCACTTGAATGCGATCGTGCCCCTGCTGGAAGGCGCGTGAACGTCGCTTCCCCGCGGTCGAACCCGGCGTCCGAGGCGCGCGTGCCGCCGGGGCGGCGGTCACCGGGATATGGCAGGTGTCGCATCCGGGTGAAGGATTAGGTCAGACTGCCAGAGAACGCATTTCAAACGGGGAGTCGGTCGGTCACAAGGTAGGGGAGTGACTACTGCGGCTGACATGCTCCAAGCAATAGCGTACGGACTCCCGGACCTTGATCCGGGCCTTCCAACCCAACAACCTCTCGGCTTTGGCAACGGCCGGGACTCGCATCATTACATCATCCGTGTACTGCGCAACGGTCTCAAAAGATAATTCTCTTTCATCATGTGAGAGCAGGGACATCTTTTGGGCGGTTTCAAATATCAACAACGCCAACTCCTTCATGGTAATAGGCTCCTGGCAACCCAAGTTGAAATCCTCGCAATCTGTCTTCTTGTTGAAAGAATAAGCCGCGATTGCGGCGGCAACATCTCCAATCCAGGTAAAGCAGCGCACTTGTTCTCCACTCCCGATGATGGGCAGGGGGTTCTTCCGCAAACGTACAATATTCTGGATAAAATCCGCGAACACGTGACTCATTCCTTGCGTTTCCTCTCCTTCTTCGTAAGGAGTGATAATGTTGAATGGCCTCCAGATCACATATTTCATGCCGTACTGTCGATGGAACGCTCGCACCAGTCTTTCGCCGACCAGTTTACTGAGTCCATAGTCAGTAGAAGGCACCAAGGATTCCATCGCCATCTCTTCCGAACTGGGATGAGTGGAACAACGCTCATACACCATGGAAGAACTTATGTAGGCGATCTTCTCGACTCGACATTTCTGCATCGCCCAAAGGACGTTCTGGTGCAACATTGTATCCCTTGAAAGAATGTCTGCCGGGTACCGATGGAAACCACCAACTCCATAAATCTGCGCTGCTCCTTGCACCACACCATAGATGCCTTTCATTAAACCATGCACGAAATTGCTGTCCGTTAAATCACCTTGTACAAATTCGTAATCCCTCTGTCTTTCTATGACGCCGTAGCGGGAAAAGTTGTCGACCCCAACTACGTCCAGTCCCTGCTCCAACAACAAGGGGATGACTTGCTGCATCAAGGAACCTTCCGATCCAGTCACCATTACTTTCATCCGTCTAATTCTCCAGTGGATTTTCCAAGATATCGACTGGATACTTGTCGTTGTCGGTCACTATTGCATTCAAGATGTCGATGTCCAAATCCAGATCTTCCGCCAAAGCTATAATAGCGCGCGTGTCCTTGGGCAGGCATGCACCGCCGAATCCTCTTAAATTTTCGTTGCAATCCAGGTAGTGATCTCCGACAGGTCCATGTTTGGAAACGGCATTTTTCACTGCTGTATAATCGCTTCCTGTTTTCTTGCATATCCTGTAAAAGGCGTTGGCAAATACAATCAGCATCGCCTTGTAGGAGTTGCTGAAGTATTTCGATATCTCTGCTTCCGTTGGTGAGAGCTGCACGAAATGCTTCGGATAATGGCCGTGTGCTCTCTTGACCACTTCATAGACTCGATTGTCATTTGTGCCGATGACGCATACGTCATGATGCTCGACGAAATCGGATATTGCGCACCTTTCACGCAGAAATTCCGGAACAGAACAAATTCGGGCCCCGGGATTTTCATTGAGCAACGTCTCCGTGGTGCCCGGTTCCACTGTTGATTTTATTGCTATGATACCCCGGTAGAGAAGTCCGGCTGACAGATCTCTGACCACTTGCTTTACGATGCCGACATCCGCGCGGCCGTTTTCCGATTGCGGAGTCGGAACGCAAATAAACGTAATCTCTGCATCCTGTAGATCGGCAAGCCGAGTGTCAAACTTGATGTCATGTGCCTTCACGTTGTGTCCCAGTTTTCCGAATCCGTGTTCTATGGCCGATCCAACCACGCCCAGACCGACAATACCGATGTCCATGTTTTCTCCGCCTTTCGCCCCCCGCTCGACAGGGCGGATTACCGGATTTCCTCGCGCGGACTCACACTCGCGGCCCGCGCGATGGGCAGTAATCGACTGATAATACCACACGATAGGCGATCGTCAAACCCGAACGGGCACGCCGGCGCGCGCGGGCAGGCCGCCCGGTGCGCGGGGCACTTCAAGCGGGTTGGCTCGCGCGGACCAGTCTGAAGAGAGACGGGCCGGGTTGCGACGCCTTGACGCCGGTCTGCCCGTGCGGGTGACGGGTAGTGACGGGTACCGGTCGGTTCACGACGCCAGGAACAGCAGGAACAATCGGCCTGCGAGGAAGGCGTGGTCGTTGGCCGTCGCACGGTCCGGCGTCGGCAAGGTGTGAGACGGCAAAGGCGCTCGCCGCGTGCGCTCCCCGGCGGCCGTTGAAGACGATCTGTCGGGGTTCTACCACACGGTTTGACGCGAGTCGTGCCGCGTGCCAGAATCCATCCTTTTCGGGCGTGGTCGAGGCTGGCTGCAAGCGATCGTCGGTGCACGATTGAAGCGCGCCGGCATGCAGTGGGCAGGGGGCGTCGGGCGGTCGCCATGGCGCAGCAGCAGATCGTAGTCACCGGCGGCGGGGTTTCATCGCCGGGGCGTTGCCGGCGCAAGGTTAGCGCACCGTCGCGGTCGAGGTCTCGAGATCCGGGGCGGCGGGGGCAGCCCCGGTCCTTCATGTACATCTACATCGCCGACTGCCTGAAGGGCACGCAGGACGTCGTGGACAGCGACGTCCTCGACCCGTCAACCTCGGCTCGAACGAACTGACGCCCAGCGGCCCGGGTCCACGTGACCGCCTGCAAGGCGCCGCGGCGGCGTCGTATGGTTCGATCCGGGGGTTTCGGCCGTCTACCGTCCGCGCGACACGCTGCGGGCCCTGGCGCGGCAGTATTTCGACTACGGCTGGTGGAAGGCGGTGATGCTGAGAACCCACCCCGCCTCCGCGCGGGTCAGACAGGTGGCCCCGCCGCTGCTGGTGCTGGGGCTGGCGGTTTCCTCGGCGCTGGCCGTGACCGGCGCGCCGGGGGCGGCGGCGCTGCCGCTCGGCTATCTGGGTCTGTTGGCGGCCGGGTCCGTGGAGGCGGACCTTCGCCGCCGCGATCCCCTCGCCGTCGTCCTCGTTCCCGTTGTGCTGGCCACGATGCACCTGGTCTGGGGAGTCGGCTTCCTGTCGTCGATGGCGGCGCATCCGCAACGACGCGGGGTCGGGACGCCCGGGAGCCGGCGCCTTCCGCTGAGCTCGTTCGGCAAGCGCAGCCTGCTCGCCCGCATGGCCGCCGGGCTCTTCTTCACGGCGCAGGCCGCCGTCCACGGGATCGCGTCGCGGCGGCCGGGCGTTGTCCTGCTGAGCACGGCGCCTCCAATCGGCGTCGCGGCGGCCCTCGTCGTCTGGTGGCTGCGCGGAGTCCCGATCTGCTACTGGATTCACGACCTGCAACCGGACCTGGCCATCGAGCTGGGCGTAATGAAGCACGACAGCCTCGCGGCGCGTCTGCTGGAACGGCTGAACCGCGGAACGGCGTGCAAACGCTGCGCCCTGCGCTTCACGCGGCGACGGCACTTGAATGCGATCGTGCCCCTGCTGGAAGGCGCGTGAACGTCGCTTCCCCGCGGTCGAACCCGGCGTCCGAGGCGCGCGTGGCGCGCCAGACGCTCTGGATGGGCGCGGTGACCGCCGCCCAGTTCCTCAGCGGCGTCGCGCTGCTGGTGCTCTCCGCACGCATCCTGGGGCCGGAGGACTTCGGCGTGCTGGCCATCGTCACGAGCACGGCGGCCATCGTCTACGCCTTCATGCGCGTGTCCGGCCAGGACGTGATCACCGCCTTTGTGACCCGCGACATGATCGCCGGGCATCAGGCCGCCGCCGCCACGCTGCGGCTGGCGTTCGTCGCGGTCCAGGGGCTGGCGTTCGCGGCCTACGCGGCGTTCGCGGCGTTGACGCTGGCGGCCAGCGAGGTGGTCGGCGTGGCGCAGACGCACGCCGGCGCCATGCTGGTGGGCGGACTGGCCGGCCTGTTGATGGCGACGCATCTGGAAAGCCTGGCGGCCTTGCGGCTCGCGGACCGGCTGCCCCTGGGGTTGACGGCCGTCGTGGCGGGCGCGTTGGTCCGCACCGCGGCGTTGCTCGCGGTGTGGCGGGCCGGCGGCGGATTGCTGCCGGTGTCGTGGGCCGTCGTCGCCGGGGCGGCGGTCACCGGGATCGGGCTGTTCGCCGCGGCGGCTCTGTCCGCCGGACGGGAACGGCTGCCGCGCTTCCTCGACGAATGGTCGGTCGGGGTTCCGCGGGACGTCGTTCGGTTTCAACTCGTGTCGTTCGGGCAGACCAAGGTGGGAGCGTTGTTCGGGCATCTCGACGTGCTGCTGGTGGGCGCGCTGATCGGCCCGGTTCAGGCCGGGCTCTATCGGGCGGCGCGGCGCCTGATCGACGTGACGACCACGCCGGCGGAGCCGCTGTCCCTGAGCGTGCAGGCCGAGTACAGCCGCCGGTGGTACGCCTCGGACGGCGCCGCGGTGCGGAGGCTGTCGCGCCGGTTCACGCTGGTGGCGGTGACGCTGGCCGTCGCCATCTACGGACTGCTGATCGCACTGCACCGCCCGGTCGTGCGCATCGTGCTCGGCTCGGACTTCGAGGCGGCCGTCGAGCCGTTGCGCATCATGATTCCCGGCGCGTTCGCGTTCGTCAGCGTTGCCGTGCTGCGCGTCCTGCCCGCGTCGACAGGCCGCGCGTGGCCTTCGCTGGTCTGGACGTCCACCGCCCTGGCCGCCCAACTGGCCACGCTGCTCCTCCTTGTGCCCACGCATGGCGCGTTGGGCGCCGCGTGGGCGTACACCGTGTATCAGGCCGTGCTTGCAGCGATGGTCGTCGCGTTCGCCGTCGCCATCGGGCGCCGCAGCCGCCGCGGCCCCGGGGGCAACGGTTTATCTTGAACGGACAAGCACCTACAATTGCGACGGTGCAACGCGTGTTCGCTCCCGGCGCGGGGGCCGGCCGACGGGTCGCGCTGTTCGTGCCCTCGCTCGCCGGCGGCGGGGCCGAGCGCGTCGTGCTGGAGGTTGCGCGCCAGTTGGCCCAGCGCGGGTTCGCCGTCGATCTCCTGGTCACCCGCGGCGGCGGGGCGCTCTGGGGGTCGGCGCCGGAGGACGTTCGGTTGATCAATCTGAACTCGTGGAAGACCCCGACCTGTCTGCCCGCGCTGATCCGCTACGTCCGGCGCGAGCGGCCCGCAGTGCTGCTTTCCGCCTTGACGTTCGGGAACCTGACGGCTCTGCTAGCGAAGGTGCTTTTTGCCCGGCACCTGCGCCTGATCGTGAGCCAGCACAACACGTACACGATCGAAGGTCAGGGCAAAGGGATCACGTTCCGCACGGCGAACCGCCTCCTGAAGTGGCTCGTGCCCGCCGCCGACGCGATTGTCGCCGTCTCGTTCGGCGTGGCCGAGGACCTGCGGCGCGCGGCTCCGCGGGCGGCCGGCCTGATATCGGTCATTCCGAACCCGGTGGTGACTCCCGCATTGGGCGAACAGGCCAGGTCGCGGGTGGACCATCCCTGGTTCGGCGACCCGCGCACACCGGTGGTCCTCACCGCCGGCCGACTCGACATCTCGGCTAAAGACCAGCCGACGCTGCTCAAGGCGTTTGCGGACGTGCTGAGGTCGCGTCCCGCGCGGCTGGTGGTGCTCGGCGAAGGGCCGGACCTGAACAGGCTGACGGCCCTCGCCCGCGAGCTGGACATCCGGGCGCACGTCGATTTTGTCGGGTTTCGGCCCAACCCGTTCGCCTACGTGGCGAAGGCGCGGGTATTCGTGCTCTCTTCCATCCATGAAGGGCTGCCCACGGTGCTGATCGAAGCCATGGCGTGCGGAACGCCCGTCGTCAGCACGGATTGCCCCAGCGGCCCCCGCGAGATACTCGACGGCGGCAAGTGGGGGCGCCTGGTGCCGGTGGGCGACTGGCGGGCGCTGGCGGGGGCGATACGGGATACGCTCGATCGCCCCATCTCCCGAGAGCTCTTGATCGCGAGGGCGGGGCACTACTCCGTGGCCGCGTCGATGGAGCGGTACCTGGAACTCATGGACAGCATCTTGCAGGCTTCGCCGGCGGCGGCATGATGGCAGTGTGAACGGGATGAAGAGCGGTTCTGTCAAGACATGCGCCGATACGTACGAGCCCGGCTTGAACAGGACGATAGCCAGCGAACCGGCGACCGCGGCGAGTCGCGAAACCGGAACACGGGCTGGGTGAGTATCAGACTGCCCGGATAGGCAATGAGACCGAACGCGATCGCATTGACCCGACGGGCGGACCCGGGCGTTTCCCAACCGACGACGGTGTTGCGGCCGCCGGCGGGCGTCGGTGAGTAAATGAAACCCTTCACGCCGTTCGAGGTGGCAGCTCTGCTCAGGGTGGCGACGGATAGGTCTTGGGCGAGTAGCCGAACAGCTTGAAATCGTCGGCGTAACGTTTCGCCAAGAGTGCCTTGTTCTCCTCGTTGAGTTGAGCGGCCAGCTTGGATCTTGCCGCTTGCCACGCTCCCGGCGTTGCCGTCCAGCCGACCGCCGTATTCAACAGCGGCGGCGTCAATTTTGGCATATTCAGGTGGGCCGCGACACGGTCGAGGTCTGCCTCGATGTTCTCGATGCGCCCAACGAAATCCGGCAGCCGATTACGCCCAGCCCGTATAATCAGATGCTGGGAACCGAAGTGATGATCCGCGAGTGCGTCCGAGCCATACGGTGTGTTCAGCCATCGGCAATAGCCGTCGAACTCACTCACTTCCGCCAGTCCGAAAAAACGGCTGACAATTGAGCGGTGAAACTGTTCCATCATGCGCGGGATTTTTCCCTCGTCGCTCTCGTACCGGCGTTGCAGTTGGGCATAGAATGAGAGCGCCCTGCCGAAAGGATGCCTGACAAAGGCGAAGCTGTAATAGCTCTTCACTTCGGGGTACCTCGCCAAAACCTTCAGGCAATTCTTGTTGCCGATGATCTCGGCGTCGGGGTCGACGCCCATCAGCGCTGCGACAATGCTCCGTGATGCCACTTTCGGAGTACTCAACCAGAGAAAACCATACTTGCGGGAGATAATCACATGCTGCGGATGCACGCTTGCCTGTGCTGCCGTGATGGCCATGCGTTGCGCCTGCTCCAGATCCCCGTGCGACAACGCCCTGGCCATATCGCCGGCAATGGCTGGGGTCTGCATCATTCGCAAAACGACTCTGGGCAGACGGGCCCACCACCATTTCAGATTGCGGACGCCCCATCTCCCCCGGGGGGGGGGGAGGGGGGATAGGGGGTGAACATTGAACCGGTCCGGCCAGACTTCCCGCAGCCGCTTGCTACCGGTTATGAACTGCGCCACGTTGTCATCCAACGGCGAGTCAGGCGAGTCAGGGTCTTTCATGATTTTGGGTGTGGCCCTTCTTCGTCGACGGCCCAACAGCCCGTGGCAGAAGTGTGTCTCGCTGAGTCGCCTGTTCAAGTGGCTTGGCGATGAGCGATTGGGCCGTTGAGCGCGGTCGGCACCCACTGGAGGCCCCAGAAGGGCCTCAGACGCCCCCAGAGGCCGATCTGACACTCGATCCAGCGGAAAATGGCCGAAAGAGCCCGCCCCTGCAGGCTCCGGGGCGTGCCGGTGCCCGTCCGGCGGCGCAGGAGCAGCGCCAGGTTGCAAGCCGCCGCCTGGATGAGCACGCGCTTGCGAACCTCCTCATGACCGCGCACCCACACCCGCCGCATGCCCCCGGTCTCATACTGATGAGCGAACGGACGCTCCACCAGCTCCCCACGCCGCCGTTGCAGACGACGACCCCGAGCCCCACGAGTACGCCGGCGGTTCCCATACAACGCCTTCTGCGCAGCCCGTTTCTCCGGCGGCGTCTCGCCCGTCCGCTTGTCCTGCCAGCGGCGCGGGCCGCGCTCCGGCTCCGAGATGTAGCTGCGGACCTCCAATTCGTCCAGCGCAACCAGCGTCGCGTCGCTGTGATACCCCTTGTCCGCCACCACCTCCTCGACCTCACGTCCGTCCGGCTGCACCGCCTCCACCTGCTCCGACGCCTTCGTCAGCGTCTCCGGCAGCGTCGCCGTATCGCCCTCCGATGCGTCCTGCACCGTCACCGCTACGACGGCACCCGTGTCCATGTCGACCCCGTGCTCCACCTTGTGCGCCAAGTGCGTCCGACCGTCCTTCATCTTCGTGATCTTTGCGTCCGGGTCCTGCGGGGACTGCCAGTCCTTGTTCGACGCCGTCTTGTCCTTCCGCGACCGGTCGAACCGCGCCAATTCCGCCCGCGTCGGCGTCGCTATCCCAGACGCCTCCGCCAACCCCTGCAGAAACGCGTCGTACGATTCTCCCGTGTCCCGACGCTCGATGCTGCGCATCGCCGCGTTCGCTTCCAACGTCGTCGCGTCAATGCCGATCGTCTTCCCCCGAACCAGGTCCGCCTCCGCCGCGCGCTCCAGCACCCACGTGAACACCGCCTCGTGCGTCTCGTCGTCGATCCGCCGGCGCGTCCGCGACAGCGTCGAGTGGTCCGGCGCCGCCTCCGTCAGGTCCAGGCCCAGAAACGACCGTAGACTCAGCGAATCGGCCACCCGCCACGCAATTCCCCGCTCCGACGACACGCCCTCGAAGAACCCGATGAACAGCAACCGGAAGTACCGCCCCGGCTGCAGACTCGGACGGCCCAGTCGTTCCGCGTAGAAGCTCGAGCACAACCTCTCCACGAAGGCGTCAAACCCGGACTCCTCCAGAATCCGGTTCAGCCGCTCGAAGAACGGATGTCCATCGCTCGTCGGAAGGTCCTCGCTGTGCACCCACATCGGCGGCGCCTGCCGCGCCGCCGGTCGCTTGCCCATCGCCATGCAGGCAGTGTAGGACACGCGGCGGGATCCGTCGAGTCCGCGCCCGACTTTTGCCACAGGCTGCCAAGGATCTTGTGCGAGATGCAGCACCCGCGAAGACGCGAAGACGGCCTCCGCCGCCGCATACGCCGGGTCGGGTGGAGCGGCGCGGTGGGCGGCGGCTCGCATCTCAACGCGCCGCAGCCGCCGCTGCGCATCCCGGACCACAGGAATAAACCAGGACCGTCCTGGGCGCCTCACCACCCCGGCGCCGTGCCGGTCCATGCGCCCTCGACCGCGGGTGGCACCCCAACGCGACCCGGTTGGGCGGCGCGGCCAGTCCGCCGCCCAACTGCCCGAGGCCGCGCGCCAACGCGGCGCTGGCCAGGTTCTTCACCGCGACCCCACGGCAGCAACAGGAAACGGCTGTTGTTGACCACCCGCTGGGGAGATTCCGCGCCCGAGTTCCGATTATCCCAACCGATCCAGCGGTCCCGGACCGCCATGCGCCACGCCGGGCTGGAGAATCGCTACAGGCAGTCGACCACTGCGCTGCCCGGCCTCGATTCAAGCACCAGTGTAGCGCAAGTGGGCGCCATCCCGCCGGCCCTCACCGGGCGCGAGCGGGAAGAGGAGGCCCTGGCGCAGTGCCTGGGGATCTGCGGTGCGGCGCGGCCCCGCCGCACAACGTGGCCCTGATCGGGCCGCGCGGCAACGGCAAGACCGTGCTCCTCAACTGGTTCGAACGCGCCTGCCGCGATGCGGGCGGCGTGGACGTCGCGCGGTTTGTCCCCGAGCCGGATACGGACGGAGCAGGTCCTGGCCGACGTGTTGCTGCCGTCACGGACGTGTTGGGAGCGCTATCCCTACTTCGTCGGCTCTGGGGTGAGGCCTGTGGGAACAGCGCCTGGCCACAGTGCCGCCAGTGCGACCCGATTGACCGCCACCCACGCGGCTGCGGCGCGTCCCGAGGTGGCCGCCCGGATCACGGACTCCGTCGTTGCGACGATACCGGGATCGACGGACCGCAGGTTCGTCATCGTGGTACAGTCGGTCGAACGGTGCAGCGCAAACGCCCACCCGTGCCGTCTCCGGATGCTGAAGGCGCACCTTGATGACGGGGATGGCGCCCTTGACGAGATGCAGAAGGCGGCGTAGGGGACGGAAGCACCGTCGCCGCCGACTCTCAACTGCCGACGGGACACCCTCGCGGCGAACCGGGGCGGGGAAGACCGTGGCAGATTGGACCAGCGCACGATGATGCCCAAGCCCGCGTCCATCCAGTACAACGACTGGCGGCAGGTGGACGTGCCGGCGCCGGAGGCGTTCACGCCCACTTTGCCGGTCAGCGTGATCATTCCGGCCTACGAGCCTCCCGCCGAGACGCTGGCCAGGACCTTGGCCGCGCTCGAAGGTCAGACCTACCCGCGGGACCTCTTCGAGGTGGTCATCGTCGACGACGGCTCGCAACCGCCGCTTGCGCAGCCCCGGTCGACCCCGTTGGATGTCAAGGTGGTGCGTCAGGAGCGCCGTGGGTTCGGCGCGGCCCGGGCGCGGAACACCGGCGCGCGGGCGGCCGCCCACGACATCCTCCTCTTCCTCGACAGCGACATGTTGGCCGAGGCGGGGTGGATGGCGGCGCACGCCCGGTGGCACCACGTCGTCTCCGACGCCCTGACGTTGGGATTCCGCAACCACGTGGAGGTGGACGACCTCGACGCGGAGACGATCCGCTGTCGGACAGGGTCGTTGCAAGCGCTGTTTTCCGACCGGCCGACGGAGCCGGCCTGGGTCGAAGCCCACCTGCTGAGGACCAACGATCTGACGTCGAGGGCCGATGACCTGTTCAGGGTTGTGACCTCGGCAGACTTCGGAATCCGCAAGGACTTCTACGAGTTGGTGGGCGGATTCGATGAATCGTTCGTGCGCTGGGGACTGGAGGATACCGAGCTCGGCTACCGGACCTATACCCGGGGCGGGCTGCTGGTGCCGGTCCGGGACGCCTTCGCCTGGCATCAGGATCGCTTGGCGGAGAACGCAGACGCCGGGGAGCGGAGATTGCGGCGCCAGTACGGGAAGGTCGCCCACCTGATCGCCCACCGCGGGTTCCGCCGCCGCAGCCCCGGCCGCATCTTCCAGGTGCCCCAGTACGTGGTGACCATCGAGGCGGGATCTTTCCCGGTCGAGCACGTCGTCAAGATCGCGGGAGACATCCTGGCCGACCGCGAGCGCGACCTGGTGGTGCGCGTCGAAACGTGCGCAAGTGACGAGGATGAGCGTTCGGCGTGGCTCCGGGACGTGTTCGGCCCGGACCCGCGCGTGCGTGTCGCCCCGGCCTGCTCCGCCCTCGACGAGTTTCCCGCCGCGTCGTTTCACGTCACGCTGCCTGCCGGCGCCGCGTTCGCCACGAACTTGGTGCATCGTCTGCGCGCCGGGCTGGGAAGCGCGGCCACCGCCGCCGCGGTCCTTCCCGACGGGAGGGGCCGGGTGTCGATCACCCGGGCGTGGGCGCTCCATCGGGCGCGCCGCACGGGGAGCGACCCCGCCGACTTCGGCGATGCGCGGGCGCTGTCCGCGCGCTCCCTGAAGCTCACCACCTGCGCGCCGCCGGAGCGGATGTCGCGTGCCTCCACATCGGATGGCGCGGCGGGCTACGCCACCAAGTGGGAGCGACTGCTCGAGTGGGCGCGGGACATCCGCGGTCCCGAAGAGGCATGGTGGCTCCTGAAGGGGCTGACCAGCGCACTTCGGCGGCGGGTAGCCTGGGTAGCCGGAAAACGAAGCGCCAACCGGCGACCGGAGCGATCCGTCCGCACGGCGGTGCGGCAGTCGAGATGAGCCCTCCGCCAGCGTCCGTCCGGTACAACGACTGGCGGCAGGTGGCGGTGGAGCCGCTGGATACCTTCACGCCCACCCTGCCCGTCAGCGTGATAATCCCGTACTACCAAACGCCCGCCGATACGCTGGCGAAGACGTTGGCGGCGCTCGCAGGCCAGACCTACCCGCGGGGGCTGTTCGAAGTGGTGATCGTCGACGACGGGTCGGAGCCGCCGCTGTGCAAGCCCTGTTCAACGCAGCTGCATGTCAAGGTGGTGCGGCAGGAACGTCGTGGGTTCGGTCTGGCCCGGGCGCGGAACAATGGCGCCCGGGCGGCGACCCACGACATCCTGCTTTTTCTCGACAGCGACGTGCTGGCCGAGTCGGACTGGATGGTGGCGCACGCCAGGTGGCACCATGCCGTCTCCGACGCCCTGACATTGGGATCTCACGCCCATGTAGCAACGGACGGCATCGACGCGGAGACGATCCGCCGCCGGCCGGGGTCGTTGCGGGAGCTGTTTTCGGACCGGCCGGCGGACCCTCAACGGACCGAAGGCCTGATGCGCAGAACCGACGATCTGACGACGAGGGCCGACGACGTGTTTCACGCGATGACGGGGGGCAACTTCGGCATCGGCAAGAGCTTCTACTGGCTGGTGGGCGGGAGCGACGAGTCGTTCGCACGCTGGGGATGGGAGGACACCGAGCTCGGCTACCGGGCATATACTCGCGGCGCCTTGCTGGTGCCGGTCGGGGATGCCTTCGTCTGGCACCAGGGCCGCTCAGCCGAGGACGACCAGGACGCCAAGACGCGGAGTTACTGGATCCAGCACGGAAAAGTGGCCCACCTGATCGCGCACGACGGGCTCCGCCGCGCCAGAACCGGTCGCATTTACGCGGTGCCCCAGTACGTGGTGACCGTCGATGCGGCGCATCACCCAGCCCGCAAGGTCATCGAGGCCACCGCGAACATCCTGGCGGATCGTGTGCATGACCTGGTGGTGCGAATCGAAACGCCGACGGATGACGACGACGAGCGACTGGCCTGGCTCCGTGACGTGTTCGGACCGGACCCACGCGTGCGCGTCGCTCCGGCCGGCGCCGCCCTCGACGAGTTTCCCGCATCGCCGTTTCACGTCACCGTTCCCGCCGGCGCCGTGTTCGTCCCGAACCTGGTGCATCGCCTGCGCGCCAGGCTTAGAGGCGCGGTCATCGCCGTCTCGATCCTCCCTGACGGATCCCGGGTGTCGATCACCAGGGCGTGGGCGCTCCATCGGGCGCGTCGCGCCGGTGGCGGCCCGGCCGATTTCGGCGATGCGCGGACGGTATCCGCGCGTTCCTTGCAGATCCGGCTCGACGCGCCGCCGGGCAGCGCGGATCGCACCGCATCAACGAAGGTGGTAGGATCTCCAACCGATTGGGAGCGCTTGCGGGGCCGGGCAAGGAACCTCCACGGCTACCGGGAGGCATGGTCGTTCCTGAAGTGGTTGGCCGGCGTGGTGGGGCGAGAAGCAGTCAAGCGTCTGCATGCGGTCCCCCGGCATCTCCGGCGCCGAATCCGGAGAACATGAAATCGTCGTTCCCGAAATATGTGGTTCGGTGGCGGGCGGCCAGAAAGCGGCGGGTAGCTTGGGCGTATCTCCGGCACTGGATGCGGAACCGGTGGCTGCGGGTCACCTGGAAACCGGGCAAACGGCTAGGGAGCGGACCGGCTCGGAACCCGCCGATGCCGGGCGCATCGAAACCGCCGGAGGCACCGCGCCAGCCTGTCGTGCCCACCTTCGATTCGCGGCGATACAACCCGTTCGGATGGCCGCGCGCGGCGGCGGACGAGGTGGCGGCGCTGGGGCCGATCGCGTGGCTGCCGCCCGGCGTCGAGGCGCAACGCGTCGTGCACCGGGACGATCTGCGCCGGCTTCGCCGGTGTCGTCACGTGGAGGACGTGCAGGCATACCACGCCGGCATCGTGACGCGGGCCGGCGACTTGGCACGCATGGCCGCCACCGGCGCCGTGGTGCATCTGGCGGATGGCGGTCCGCGACTTCGTTCGCTGCTCGGCGCCGACCTCCACGACCTGATGACCACCGGCGTGAGCGGCATCGACGTCGGCATGCGCGAGTTGCTCGGTATCAGGATGCGCCGCGCCGCTCTGCGGGACCATTCATTTCAGGGGCGCATCAGGCAACTCGGCCAGGAGGCGCCGCCCCTGGTGTCCATTCTGCTGGCGACCAGGCGCCCCGAACGGCTGCCGCAGGCGATCGCTGCGGTGGCGAGACAGACCTATCCCCGGCTGGAGCTGGTGCTGGCGCTGCACGGGGGACCCGTCGCGGAGGTCGAGCGGCGCGGCGCCGAATTGCCGCACCCGGTGAAAGTGGTGCATTTGCCCGCACGCGAGCCTCTCGGCGTCCTGCTCGCCGCCGCCGCCGCGGTGGCGAACGGGACGCTGTTGACCAAGATGGACGACGACGACCTGTACGGCGCCGACCACATATGGGACCTCGTGCTCGCGCGGGAGTACTCCCAGGCGTCGGTGGTGGGCAAGGGAGTCGAGTTCGTCTATCTGGCCGCGTCGGATCGCACCGTTCACTGCCACCGCGGGAGCGGCGAGAGTTATGAAACGTCGACCCTGGCCGGGGGCGCCCTGCTGATTACCCGCGGCGAGCTTGCACGGGTGGGCGGCTGGCCGCAGGTGCCGCGCGGCGTCGATCAGGCGCTGGTCGAGGCTGTCGTTCGGGCGCGCGGCTGCGTCTACCGGACCCACGGCGCCGGCTTCATGCTGGTTCGACACGGCGACCGCCATACCTGGAACGTGTCCGATGACTGGTTCCTCGCGCGGGCCGACGGCGTCTTCCCCGGCTGGCGCCCGGCGCTGGCCGGCCTCGGGAACCTGGACCTGCCGCATCCGGTTGTCGGACATGGAATCGGCGCTGCTCGACACGGATCCTGACGCTGAGATCTTTCGCGGCGTGACCCTTCGCGAGATTTGTGCGATGCGCCCTGAAGCGAAGGACTACTATCACGCGCGACAGGTCGTCGCCCGCTGCGTCGGAGACCGCCACGATCAGGTCAGCCTGCCGCCGGCTCGCCCCAAATCACGCGCCCCACGTCGTTGCCTTCCTGCTGTATTCATTCTGCTGCGCCCGGACGTCACCGGGCATGGACGGCGCTGTCCGTGGCGTGTTCCCTGGCGTTCGCGCCCTCGAGCGCCGTCAGGTCGGCCGCCAACTCGCTCCAGGTTCCGGCGGCGGCGACCCGGCCGGCCTCGAGCAGGACGATCGTGTCCGCCGCCTCCAGCAGAGCCGTGCGGTGGGCGATCACGACCATCGTCATGCGCCCGCGCAGCGATTCGAGCCCCGCCAGCACGCGCCGCTCGTTTTCGGCATCGAGCTGACTCGTCGCTTCGTCGAGCACGAGCAGGGTCGGCTCCCGGACGAGCGCCCGCGCCAGGGCGATCCGCTGGCGCTCGCCGCCGGCGAGCCGGGCGCCGCGGTCGCCGACGACGGTGTCGAGTCCCGCGGGCAATCCGGCGACGAACTCCGCGGCGGCCAGACGCAGCGCGCGCCACAGTTCGGCCTCCGACGCCTCCGGCCGCGCCCAGTGCAGGTTCGCGCGGATGGTGTCGTGAAACAGTACGGGGTCCTGGGGGACGCAGGCAGCCGACCGGCGCCAGCGGCGCAGGTTCGATCCGGTCAGCGGCACGCCGTCGACAAACACCGCGCCGGCGGCGGGTTCGAGCAGGCCGAGCAGGATGTCCGCGAGCGTGGTCTTGCCGGCCCCCGACGGCCCGGCGATCGCCGTCAGCGTCCCCGCGGGCACGTCCAGGTCGACCGCCGCCAGCGCCGGCGGTCCGGGCGCGTTCGCGTGGACGAACGAAACGCGGCGCACGGCCATTCCGCGGCGCAGCGCCAAGGGCGGCTTGTCGCCTCCGGCCGGGGCTTCCGCGGCGTCCCGCAATACCCGGAGAACGTCCTGCGCATAGGCGTAATCGGGCAGCATGTGCGCGATCTCCTGCGCGTGGCCTTGCGCCCGGGCCAGCGCCGGCAGCACGCGGACGAAGACCGCCGCCAGGATCAGCAGTTCGGGGAGCGGCAGCGCGGCGGTGGATACCGCGAACCACGCGAACGTCGCGAGCGCCACGGCAGTGCTCAGGTGGAGCGCCGCGTGCGCCGTGGACTGCGCCATCGTGGACGTCAGGGCGCGCCGTCGCGCGGCCGCGGCCTCCTCGACAACGCGCCGGACGTGCGATTTCTCCGCAGCGTAGCTCTTGGCGAGCTTCATGCCGGCAAGAAAGTCGGTGACGCCAGCGAAGAGCGCCCGGTTGGCGCCGACCAGTTCCGCACCGAGAACGCGCGAGCGCCGCATCAGCGGGTGGGTCAGCAGCAGCAGTGTCCCGCCCGCCAGCATCGCCAGGCCGCACACCGCGGGAGAGATCAGCCAGGCGAGCGCGGTCTGCAAGAGCACCAGCGCCGCCGCCACGGTGAGGTGCAGCAATTGGGACGCGCACCGGCCGATGCGGTTCGTGCCGGTCGTCAGCACGTACTGCACGTCGGATTGGCGCTGGCCGGCGAGAAATTCCCACTTGGTGCGGGCGACGGCCGCAACGATCCGTTCGCGTACCCGGTCGGTGAATCCCAAGCAGATACGGTCCAGCAGGACGTCCCGTTGCCAGCCCGTCGCCGCGCGGACTGCGGAGAGCGCCAGGAACGCCCCGAGCACGACCGGCAACGTCAACTCGCCGCCGGCCGCTTCGGCCGCCCGCGCCGCCGCCTCGACGACGAGACCTCGTTCCCCCGGTTGCCCGGCGAGTCCGATGGCGTCCAGAAAAGGGAAGAGCATGATGATGCCGAACGTCTCGGTGACGCTGGCGGCCAGCAGGAACAGCAGCGCCAAGGCAGTCCGGCGCGGCGCGTAGACGATCATGGCGCGGGCGAGTCGCCCCGCGTCGCCGACGCCGCGCGACGGCGGATCGGGGGGGGGCGCTAGATGGCTCGGACGGCCCGGCTTCCAGACCGTGTTCACTCGTGCCGGAGGGTGGGACTGCTCCACGTGCGAACCGGTGGGGGGGACAAAGGCGGATTATACAACTTGCCCGGCCCTGTTCTCGGCGGCCGGAGCCGCTCGCGCTCGTGCGGCCGGGCATCGAGGCGGGACCGCGTCATCCGTCCAGGGGGTTGCACGGGCTGCACGCGCGAATCGATGATACGCTGCAAGGACATGCAGGATCCTCGTCGTGGATCATGCTGGCGCCGGTGGCGCTGCTCTCCACGTGGCTATGGAACAGAACAGATGGCCGCACCGCCGAACCGATAGCGGCTCGGAACGATCTGATCGCTCTCGAACTCCGCTTGATCAAGTGGACCATCGGTACCGGAGTGGCGGTCGCCGGCGCCGTAATCGCGGCCGTGGCCGGCATGCTTCGACTGCTCGGTTGAGCGCCGGCAATCCGGCCCGATGGCTCGCGGGTACGACCGTGTCAAACTCGCGCCAGCGAAGCAACAGCCAAGTACAAGGGTCGGGCTGCGCCTGAACCAGGCCGGCCGGGTCGCCGCCGGAACCGGGAGCGAGTCGGCGGCCGAGTTCCATGTCATCCTGCGCTTCAACTTCTCGGCGTTCGACGACACCCTGGAAACCCTGCGGGAGCGCTTCGAGGGCTACTGCCACACGGCGCTTCGCGGCGCGCTGGAGCGGAATCGCGACCTGTTTCCCGACGCGGCGAGGGAACGCATCCTCGCGCCTCCCGCGATCGACGGCAAGACGTGTACCTGTTCGAGTTCGAGGTGGTGGAGTCGGGGCCGGAGGGCGCGGCGCTGGCGCAGTTGCGGGAGCGGGGCTACTCGGGGAAGTACCGCCACCTGGGCCGGCCGATCCATCTGGTGGGGATCGAGTTCAGCCGGGAGACGCGCAACGTCGTGGCCTTCGACGTGGAGCAAGCCCGACAAGCAGTTCCTCGCGCGCCGCCAGCCGGTCCGCCCGGTCGGCGCCGGTCGCGGCGAGAGCCGCATCGATGGCGCGATCGGAAGCAGTTGCGTCGGCGCCGGCCTGAAACAGCGGCGCGGTGGCGACGGCCGCGGGCAGCAGGGCACGGGTTTCCAGTTCCCGGTAGCGGTCCTCGTAGTAGTCCGTGGTCCGGGCGGCCACATCGGGACGCGCCGCAGCCGCGTGGGTGGCGGTCAACCGGGTCGCACTGGTGGCCAGGCGCTGTTCCCACAGGGCCTCACCCCAGAGCTGGACGAAGTAGGGATAGCGCTGGCTGCCCTCCTCGACTGTCGCGAGGGCGTCATCGTCGATGCCCACGCCGTGGGCCGCCAGGGGCTCGACCACGGCGGCGCGGGTGGCCGCGGCGCTCAACAAGCCGATGCCCAGACGCCCCGCGCCCAGGCGGCTCCAGAAGGATGCGTCCATCGCGCCGAGATGCGCAGGCAGGCCCGGCGTGCCGGCCATCACCAGCAGGAACGGCGCCTCGTCGCGCACTTGTTGACTGGTGTTGAGCAGGATCCTGCCCACTTCGACGTCCGCCGTGTGCGCTTCGTCGAGCAGCACCGCCAGCGGCTTCTTGCGGCACCGGGCGATCAATTCCGTCCGCAGGTTCCTCATGGCCCCGGACGGCGGCGCCCGTTCGACCGAGCCGACGGCCGCCACGCCGACTTTCCTCGGGACGAGCCTCGTCACCGCGGACGACGGCGCCAGAACGTCGATCAGCGCTTCGCGCGTGGGAACGTCGGCCGGCGTCAGAGCCACCACGTCCACTTCCGGTTCGCGGTCGCGGCACGCGCGCTTGAACCAGTTCAGCAGCACGGTCTTGCCGTTGCCGCGCGGCCCGGTCAGAGCGACGTTGTGCGGCGGGGAGGCGCCGCCGAGCAGGTCCGCCAGGCAGCGGGTCAACACCGTTTCCTCCCGCTTGCGGCCGGTGAGCGCCGGCGGCGTGGCGCCGTCGCCGGGAGTGAAGACGCGTTGCTCCGTCGCCTTCATGGCGACCAGTGTATAGCGGAGGAAGCATGTCGCCGACGGCAAGGCAGTCGATGTCAGCCGTCTCGGGTACATGATGGGCAGGATCGGCGGAGCGCAGGCGATGACGCGCACGGATCCGGACCCGAACCGGCGCAACTGCGGGAGCGGGGCTGCGCGGCGGAGTACCGCCACCTGGACCGGCCGATCCATCTGGTGGGGATCGAGTTCAGCCGGGAGACGCGCAACCTCGATACCACCGACGCGTTTCCCGCGGCGAAGTCGTCGATTGGACCAGACGCCGTGCGCCGGGAGCCGCGAGCCGCGAGCCGTAACCATGAAATCCAGACGGCTGCCATCGAGATTTCATGGTAGTCTCGCGCGCATGATCCAGCGGACCGGCCATGTGCGAACCATCCGGCAACGGCTGCGGGCGTTTCCCGTCGTCGCCATTCTGGGGCCGCGGCAGATCGGCAAGACCACCCTGGCCCGGCAGGTGACCGAGGCGCACGCGGGTCGCACCCATCACCTGGATCTGGAGCATCCCGCGGATCTCGACCGGTTGCTCGAAGACCCGCTGCTGGTGCTGGAGGAGTTGCGTGGTCTGGTCGTCATCGACGAGGTGCAGCGCCGTCCCGACCTGTTCCCCGTCCTGCGCGTGCTGGCGGACCGCCGACCGCGGCCGGCCCGTTTCCTCGTACTCGGCAGCGCTTCGCCCGACCTGATCCGCCAGTCGTCGGAATCGCTCGCGGGGCGCATCCATTACCACAGCCTGGGCGGGTTGAGTCCGGACGAGATCGGCGCCGGCAGTCTCGACCGGCGCTGGTTGCGGGGCGGCTTTCCCGAAGCATGGCTGGCTCGCTCGCACGCCGCGGCCTTTCTCTGGCTCGAGAACTTCGTGCGGACGTTCCTCGAACGCGACCTGCCGGCGCTCGGCGTGCGGGTGCCGGGGCCGACGCTGCGCCGTTTCTGGACGATGCTGTCCCACTGGCACGGGCAGATCTGGAACTCGTCGGAGTTCGCGCGGTCGTTCGGTGTCTCGGACGGCGCGGTGCGCCGCTATCTCGATCTGCTGACCGGCGCGCTTGTGGTGCGTCAACTGCAGCCCTGGCACGCGAACATCGCCAAGCGGCAGGTCCGGGCGCCGAAGATCTACCTTCGCGATACGGGCGTGTTGCACGCACTGCTCGGCATCGGCGACATGCGGTCCCTGAACACGCATCCGAAGTCCGGAGCGTCGTGGGAGGGATTCGTGCTGGAGACGATCATCGACCGGCTGGGCCTGCGGGACGAGCGTGTCCACTTCTGGGCGGCGCATACCGGCGCGGAGCTGGATCTGCTGATTACCCGAGGGCGCCGGCGCATCGGGATCGAGATCAAGCGCACGACCACGCCGAAGGTCACGCGATCGATGCGCTCGGCGCTCGCCGACCTGGATCTCTCCGAGGCGATCGTCGTCCACGCCGGCGGCGACTCCTACCGGCTGGCCGCCGGGGTCCGCGCGGTGGCAGCGAGTCGGTTGGACACCGATCTGGGGATTTGATCGTCCATTGCCTGCCGATGTCGATCCGTAACGCGCCCTCGTCCGGTGATGTCGAGCCGGAGCGGCGTCGGTTCGACGCGCACGCGGCCGCTGACGGTCCGCTCCACAATCCGGTAGCGGCCGGTAGAATTGAGGAATGCCGCAACGAATTCTGCCCGCCCTTCTGGTCCTCTGCTCCGGCGTCGCGCCGGCGGCCGCGCAGCAGGCGCGCATCGATGCCGAGGTGGAGCGTGTCATCGCGCAGATCACCGAACTCCGCCATCGGATTCACCAGTACCCGGAGCTCGGCAACCGCGAGTTCGAGACCGCGCAACTCGTGGCCGATCACCTGACGAGCCTCGGGTTCGACGACGTCCGGACCGGCGTGGCCCATACCGGCGTGGTGGCCGTGCTGCGAGGCGGGCGCCCCGGACCGGTGGTCGCGGTGCGCGCCGACATGGACGCGCTGCCGGTGACGGCGGGACCCGATTCAACAACATCCCGGGCGAGGTCCGTCTGGAAGGGACGGTGCGCACCTACGACCCGGAGGTCCAGGACACGGTCGAGCGGCGCATGCGGGAAATCGTGGACGGCGTCACGCGCGCCGGCGGCGGCTCGTTCGGGATGGAGTACGACCGCATCACCCCGGTGGTCCTCAACGACCGGGAGCTGACCGCGTGGGCGGTCGAGGTCCTGGGAGAGGTGACCGGCGCCGACCGCGTGTCGCTGGCCGACCCGTGGATGGCCGGCGAGGACTTCGCCCGCTTCGCCAACGAGGTGCCGGGGTTCTTCTACTTCCTGGGCACGCAGAAGCCGGGCACGACCTCGGGCGGCCACCATTCGCCGACGTTCAGGGCCGACGACGCGGCGCTGCCGGTGGGGGTGCGGGCGACGGCGCACCTCGTCTGGCGGTATCTCGAAGACCGTCGCGGCGGTTGATTCGCGACGGGCGATGGCGATAAACTAAGGGCACGATTCTGTCAGGCGGTTCTGCACACGGTACGTGTGCGCCGCTCCTGGAGGTGTTCAGATGAGGAAAATGGCGCTGGTCGCGGCGGCCGCCGCAGTCGTGGTGCTGCTGCCGGGCGTCGTCGCCGCACAGACGGACGACGTGACGTTCCACAAGGACATCGAGCCGATCCTGCAGCGCTCGTGTCAGGTCTGCCATCGGCCGAACAACATGGCGCCGATGTCGCTGATGAACTACCAGGAGACGCGGCCCTGGGCGCGCTCTATCAAGAACAAGGTGGTCGCGCGCGAGATGCCGCCGTGGCACGTCGACCCGAACGTCGGCATCCAGGAGTTCAAGCAGGACCGGTCGCTGTCGCAGGCCGAGATCGATCTCGTCGCGGCCTGGGCCGACGCCGGCGCCCCGCGCGGCAACCCGGCCGACGCGCCGCCGGCGGTCGAGCTGCCCGACTTCGGTGCCTGGGAGATCGAGCCGGACGTCGTCGTCACCTCGCCGCCGCACACCGTGCCGGCCGAGGCGGGCGACTGGTGGGGCGACTACATCGTCGATTCCGGCATCCCGAACGACCGCTACATCAAGGCGATCCAGACCAAGGCGGGCGATCTGCGCGTCGTGCACCACGCGCTGACCTACGCGGTCACGGATCCGGACGCGCCGCTCAACGACAGCTCCAACGACTTCTTCCTGAACGAGTACGCGGTCGGCAAGAACGCCGACAAGTACCCGGACGGCACCGGCAAGATCTTCGAAGGCGGCTCGCGCGTCCGCTTCAGCTTCCACTACCACTCGATCGGCGAGGAAGTGGTCGACCGGACGGATCTGGGGCTGGTCCTCTATCCGGAGGGCGAGGTTCCCGAGAAGATCCTCTACTCGCGGCAGCTCGGGCAGGCCGGCGAGCTCGACATCCCGGCCGGGCAGGTCACGCGGCACGACGGCTACGCGACGATGTATCTGCCGGGCCGGCTGACCGGCTTCCAGCCGCACATGCACTTCCTCGGGAAGCGGCAGTGCCTGGAGCTCATCTATCCCGATTCGACTACAGAGATGGTGAGCTGCGTCAACTTCGACTTCAACTGGCACATCGTCTACAACTACGCGGACGACGCCCAGCCCATGTATCCGGCCGGCACGAAGCTGCACGTCATCAGCTACCACGACAACACCGAGTCGCACCGCGGCAACGTGGATCCGCTGAACTGGACGGGCGGCGGCAGCCGGACCATCGACGAGATGGCGTTCGGCTGGATCAGTTGGTACGACCTGACGGAAGAGGAGTACCAGGCGGAGCTGGACGCCCGCGCGAACAACGACGACTAGGGGGGCTGCGCCGTGGAACGGTGCAGACTTCTGGTGAGGGTTGGTTGGGCGGCAAGCGGAGCCGCAGGCGACGATTGACGGGCGGCTAGTCGGCTACCCGTCGCGGTTGCGGAGTCACGGTCAGGACCGAAGCACTCTGCGGGGGTCGCCTCCGCAGAGTGCTTTTTCGTTTCGTTGTCGATACGACAGAGGGCATCATGAGGACGTATTCCCGTTGGGTCATCGGCGCGGCCGTCGCAGTCGTGGCCGTCGGCGTGGTGGGCGCCGCCCACGCGCAGGTGAACCCCCGCGACGTGCCGATCGTTTCGCAGCCGCAGCAGCGGTTCGACGGCGGGCAGGACGTCCAGCCGATCTTCGAAGGCTGGACGCGCAACGACGACGGCAGTTACCTGTTCCACTTCGGGTACCTGAACCGCAACTACCGGGAGCAGCCGAGCCTTCCGGTCGGTCCGGACAATTACTTCTCGCCGGGCGCCGAGGATCGCGGGCAGCCGACGTACTTCTATCCGCGGACGCAACGCTATCAGTTCACGGTGCCGATGCCGGCGGACACCGGCCCCGACCCCGAGGACGGCATCATCTGGTCCGTGACGGCGCACGGCAGCGAGCAGCGGGCCTACGGGTGGTTGCAGCCGGAATGGGAGATCGACGAGAGCACCATCACGTCCAACTCCCGCACCGGGTTCGGGCGTCCGCTGGAGCAGTTGTTCGCGAACCGGCCGCCGGAAGTCGAGGTGTCCGCCAGCGCCGAGCGGGTCGGGGTCGGCGAGCCGCTCACGCTCACCGCGGTGATTCGCGACGACGAGCTGCCGACCGAGCTGCCGCCGCGTCCGCCGCGCCGCCGTCTCCCCGCGCTGATCCCGCCGGACGGGCAGCCGCGCGCGCCCGACAACATCCGCTGGTACCAGAAGCCGCGCCCGCCGCGCAATGGCCTGTCGCTGCAGTGGATCGTCCATCGCGGCCCGGCCGACGGCGATTTCGAGCCGGACGGCTTTCAGCGTTCGGTCGAAGAACGGGAATTCGAGCGGGAGGTGGACGGCGTGCTGACCGCGCCCACCTCGTCCGACGATCCGGCGACCCACGTCGCCGGCGACGGCTGGACCTCGGCGACGTTCGAGGCGACGGTCACTTTCGATGCGCCGGGCACCTACACGCTCCGCGCCTGGGTGTCCGACGCGATGTTCCTGACGGCGGGCGATCTGAGGGTCACCGTGCGGTAGCGGCGCCGTCCACAATCGCCCACTCGGGCACGGTAGTAGAGAAGGGAGTCTCACCCGGGGCTCCCTTCGTCGCGTACGGTTCGAGTCCGTCGGCGCCGGACCCGCGGCTCCGGCGCCCGCGCGGCGGCGAGGGACGCTCAGCCCTTCCGGCGGGTCCTGCCGGCGCTCTCCAACGAGTCCGACACCGCAGACACCGCGCGCGCCATCAGAAATACCGCGATCGCGAGGCACGCCGCACCCACCGGCACGAGGGCGATGCCGACGCCGGGATCGCCGGCGTAGAAGGCGACGCCGCCCGCGAAGAACCCGGCCGGCAGCAGCACCGTGGCCGCGACGAGGGCGATCGAGATCAGGGGCAGGCGGGCATGGCCCGGCAGTGCCGGCAGGTCGCGCAGCGACAGCCCGGCGGCGACGTTGACGAGGCCGAGCAGCGCGCCGTGCGCGTGGGCGAGCGTCCACATCAGCCGGCGCGTCTCGTTCGACACGTCCAGATAGAAGCCGACCTTGAAGCCGTGCAGGGTTTCGAGCGCCGCCCCGAGCAGCAGGAAGACGAAGAGCGACCACCAGCCGAAGCGCAGGTGGCGCCGGACGTAGTCGGGCCGCGTCGGGGAGGGACTGGCTGCCACGGTCGTGCTATTCGCGGAGGAAGAGCGGCCGCGTGTCGCGCTGGTCGAAGAGGCGCCGCATCGCCGTGGTGTCGAGAGCGCCGTCGATCCCGAAGAGCAGCTCCGGATCGCGGCGGGCGCGCGCGCGCGTGCTGTTCCGCCAGGCCCGCAGCGCGCCGACGGCCGCGTCGATGCGTTCCGTCCGGTCGCCGGTGAAGTCGTACCGCAGCGTTTCGAAGCCGGAGATCGTGCGCAGCGACCGCGCGGCGATGAAACGTACCGCGTCGTACGGATCGCCGAGCAGCTCGCCGAGGTAGGGGACCATCCAGGCCGTGCCGGAAGCCGCCTGCGCCGGTTCCCAGCCGTAGCTCCAGGCGCTCAGGGCGCGCTGGCCGGCGTCGCCGCGCAACAGCCAGAGAATGGACGCGGCCACCGACCGTTCGTCGTCGTCGAGGCGGGGCGCCGGCTGCGCGTACCAGTCTCGCAGGTGTTCCGCCGACCAGGCGAGCGTACGATCCAGGTGGCAGAGGTTGCAGGCGTTCGGCCGTCCGACCTCGACGCTCTCGCGGACCGACGGGCTGGTGATGGTGTGGCTGCGGATGGCCCGCAGCAGGCCGTACGAGGTGTACGGCATGTGGCAGTTGTAGCAGCGGCTGCCGGCCGAATCCGGTGCGTGGTTCGTATGCACGCCCGGATCCGCGGCGATGCCGCCGTGGCACCGGGTGCACGCGGCGTCGCCGTCCATGCCGGCCGCAACCTGGTGCGTGTCGGCCCACGCGGCCACCGGGCGCGGATCCGCCGGCGTCTTGTGCATGGTGTGGCACGAGAAGCAGGACAGCGTGCGTTCCGGCGCCGTCGCGTCGGCGAAGCAGGGCGAATCGATGAGGCCGTTGTACTCGCGGCCGGACACGCGGACGAGGCCGTCGGGCCAGAACGATCCGCGGACGAAGTCGGGATCCGCGGCGATCAGCGCCTGCATGGCCGGCGACCGGCCGTTGACCCGCGGCTGGGCGACGAAGCGCGTCGCCCGCAGTTCGTCGCCGGGGCGATACGGCAGCCCCCCCGCGCTGGCCGCGCGCTCGCGCGCCGTGTCGGGAAACTCCCAGATGCTGTGGCACTGCCCGCAGACCTGGGACGACCGTTGCGGATCGAGCCGCGTCGGCTCGACGATGGTCGGGTCGGCCGCGCCGCCGGCGTGGAGCGCGTAGCGGCGCAACGGATTCCGATTGGCCGCGACGTGCGCCTCGGCCGGCCCGTGGCACGCCTCGCAGGCGATGCCGAGCTCCGCTACCGTGGTGTCGACGGCCTGGCCGCGGATCGGTTCCGAGCGGAACGGCGTGTCGAAGCGGGTCTTGCCGTGCGTCGTGTGGCAGTCGATGCAGACGGCGTTCCAGTGGCCGTCCAGCGTCGCCACCCCCTGTCCGGGCGGCGCGAGCACGACGGCGTTGCGGGGCGTCCAGCGCTCCTCGTCGAGCAGGTAGACACCGGGCAGCACGTTGAGCGCGCGCTCGTGGCCGGTAGAGTACCAGTAGATGTTCTGGTGGTGCGAGCCGGTGATCATCACCACCTGGCGGGTGATTCGAGGACGGTCCCGCGGGTCGCCTTCCCAGCCGGGATCGTCGAACTCCGCCCAGAACTCGTCGCCGCGCCGCTCGAGCCGCATGGGACGGCCCGGCACCGCGTCCACCACGACCCCGTCGAAGTCGGCGCGCACCGACGCGGGGGTGGCGACCTGGGTCATCGTGCGGTGGAACGACCCGTGCCACGTGGCGTACTGCGAGGGATGGCAGGCCCGGCAGGTTGCGGAGGAGACGTAGCCGTCCCCGGAAACCCGGATCGGGCGGTATTCCACGGCTGCCTCGGGTACGATCGGTTCCAGCGAGAGCGCGGCGGCGACGCCGAGGACGGCCGCGCCGGCGATGAGCGCGGCCGCCAACATCCCGACGGCGCTTGGGGGCGCAGAGGGGGGGGGGCCGCCGCCGGTAGTCATCAGGGCCCCCGCCGCACTTCGTTTGCCTCCGGATGATGGCGAGCCTGTTCCCATGAGCGGCACTTGGCCAAGCGTCATCTAGTCCCCGTGACCGGCAACCTTGCGAACGGCCTCTACCAGACCCGGTGCAGGTCGAGCCTGAACCCGGGGAGCACCGGGTCGCCGTCTACGAGGCCCGGATCGTCGAGCACTTGCACGGCGGCGCCCGGCCGGTAGACGTACACGCGGCGTTCGAACGGGGCGATCAGCCAGCCAAGGCGCAGCCCGTTGTCGAGGTACTGCTGCATCTTCGCCTGCGTCCGTCGCAGTGAGCTGGTCGGCGAGAGTAGCTCGACAGCGAAGTCGGGGCACAGCGGAGGGAACTGCAGCCGTTTCTCTTCCGGCGCGGTTTCGAGCCGGTCGTTGCGAATCCACGCCGCGTCCGGTGCGAACACCGCGGAGTCGGGCAGGATGAAGCCTCCCGAGGAATCGGTTGCCACTCCCGTGCCATCTCGCTCGGCCCACTGGCCGAGTTGAATGGAGATTCGCAGATTGAGATGGCTCGTCTGAAATCCCGCCGGCGTCATGATCAGCAGCTCTCCGCGCGCACTCCGTTCGATCTGCAGATCGTCGTTGAGCTGGCAGAATTCGTAGAACTGGTCGTCCGAGAGCGCCGCGAGCGGCTGGACGATCAACGGAAAGCACTCCAACAGGGCGGATGCGGGACGGCGCGGCGGCGTCGCGATGCTCATTCTGCCGGATCCCTCGTGTCCTTGTGCGGCTGGCCGGGACCCGCACGAAAGCCGGGCGGAACCCCGTGCAACGTCACACGGGATGGATCCGGTCGCGCGCATTGACGCCGGTCGGGCCGGTGGTGCTCGGGTAGGCGCGCCAGATCTTGCCGCCGACGCCGGCCCCCTCGGCCAGCATCGAGCAGCGCGCGTCCGCGCCGTCGAGGCCGCCGAGGTCGGCGCCGTCGCCGGGACCGGCGCTGGTGATGAAGAAGCTCATGCTGTTGGACTGCGTGGCGGCCGGCGCGGCCATGACCACCGCCAGCAGCAGGGCGATGCCGAACGAACGTGTGCGTGTCATGCTGTCCCCCCTCGGTTTCCGCCGCCGGATTCCGTCCGGCGGGGAAGCACACCGAAAACGTTGCGAGTGTAGCGCAACGGCCGTTCCCGAATCACGATTCCGGGGAACGGCGAGCCCGGCCGCGGACGACCCGGCCCGTCAACGGCGCATCGGCCGCCGCAGGGGCGGGAGTCGGGCGCCCGCCGGCGGAACGGCGTAGTATTGGCGTCGTGATGACGCATGGAATCCGGTTCCGGAGTCGGTGGATCCTGGCGGCGGCGCTCATCGGTCTGGCCGGCGCCGGCCTGGCGGCGGCGCAGAACGCGCGGGCGGTGCTCGACCGCGCGGTCGAGGACTTCGCGGCGGGCCGTCTGACGGAAGCGGCGGCCGGCTTCGACGATGTGGCCGCGCTCGTGCCGCGCGCCGCGCCGCAGCTCTGGCAACGCGGGATCGCGCTCTACTACGTCGGTCGCTACCGGGACTGCCGGGAGCAGTTCGAATCGCACCGCCTGGTCAACCCCAACGACGTCGAGAACGCGGCCTGGCACTTCCTGTGCGTGGCGCGCGCGGAATCGCCGGACGCGGCGCTCGCCGCTCTGCTGCCGGTCGGTCCCGACTCGCGGGCGCCGATGCGCGAAATCTACCGCATGTTCCGTGGCGAACTGACGCCGACCGAGGTCATGGCGGCGGGTGAAAGGGCCGCTGAACGGGGTCGGCTGTCCGGTCTGTTCTACGCGCATCTGTATGTCGGCCTCTATCACGAGGCGCTCCGGAACGACGCCGAGGCGCGCACGCACCTGCTGGCCGCGGCCGACGCGCGGTATGCGCGCGCCGGCGGCTACATGCAAATGGTGGCGCGCGTGCACGTGGACCAGCTCGACCGTACAGCGCCGCGGTAGCGCCCCGGTATGTCGCCGCCGCGGCAAAGATGCTACTGTCGGCCTGTTGGGCAACGCGATCGAACCGGGGCGGCCGAAGCCGGCCGGTCCGGTGGACCGGGGATGCGAACAACGTGAGGGGAGGCGAGTGATGCGTAGTGACATGCTCTACCGGGCGGGTACCGCGGCGGCGCTCGGCGCGGTTCTGGTGCTCGTGTCGGCCGGCGGCGCCGTCGCGCAGCAGGCGGTGGCGGTGGACGCCGACGACATCGGCGGCGTGGTGACCGGTCCCGGCGGCCCCGAGGCGGGCGTCTGGGTGATCGCGGAGACCACCGATCTGCCGACGCGGTTCAACCGCATCGTCGTGACCGACGACGACGGCCGCTACGTGATTCCCGACCTGCCGGACGCGACCTACGACGTGTGGGTCCGCGGCTACGGCCTGGTCGACTCGGAGAAGGTCCGCGCGACCCCCGGCTCGAGCCTCGACCTGACGGCGGTGGTCGCGCCGGACGCCGCTGCGGCGGCGCAGTACTACCCGGCCGGCCACTGGTTGTCGCTGATCGAGGTCCCTGCGCGGGGCGAGTTCCCCGGCACCGGGCCCGACGGCAACGGCATCTCGCCCAACATGCGCAGCCAGGCGGAGTGGATGCGCACCGTGAAGTCGGGCGGCTGTACGGCGTGCCACGCACTCGGCAACAAGGCGACCCGCGAGGTGCCGCCGGAGCTGGGCGAGTTCGACTCGATGGTCGCGGCCTGGGACCGCCGCATCCAGTCGGGGCAGGCGGGCGGCTCGATGTCGAACGGCCTCAATCGGATGGGGCGCCGGGCCGCGCTGGAGATGTTCGCCGACTGGACCGACCGGATCATGGCCGGCGAGCTGCCCGCGGCGCCGCCCCGGCCGCAGGGCGTCGAGCGCAACATCGTCGTGTCGCAATGGGACTGGGCCGATCCGAAGGCGTACCTGCACGACGAGATCGCGACCGACAAGCGCAACCCGACCGTCAACGCCTACGGCCCGATCTACGGCGCGCTGGAGGCGAGCGCGGACTACGTGCCGGTGCTCGACCCGGTGGCCAACGCGTCGAGCGAGATACCGGTGCCGGTGCGCGATCCCGACACCCCGGTGGCGGCCGGCCCGCCGCTGGCCTCCTCGCCCTACTGGGGGGACGAGGCGATCTGGAACAGCCAGACGAACGTCCACAACCCGATGCTCGACCAGGACGGCCGCGTCTGGTTGACCTCGCGCGTGCGCGGACCGCAGAACCCGGAGATGTGCCTCGAAGGGTCCGATCATCCGTCGGCGCAGGCGTTCCCCAACGCCCGGGCCAACCGGCACCTGGCCGTCTGGGACCCGGCGACCGGGGAGATGACGCTGGTCGGCACCTGCTACAGCACGCACCACCTGATCTTCGCCGAGGACGAGAACGACACCCTCTGGACCAGCGGCGGCGGGCCGGTCATCGGCTGGCTGAACACGAAGATGTTCCTCGAGACCGGTGACGAGGAGGCCTCGCAGGGCTGGACCGCCCTGGTGCTCGACACCAACGGCAACGGGCGCCGCGACGAGTACACCGAGCCGAACGAGCCGATCGATCCCGCGAAGGACCACCGCGTGACCACCGGCTTCTACGGCGTGGCCTACAACCCGGTCGACGGGACCATCTGGGGCTCGTCGCTCGGCTTCCCGGGCTCGGTGCTGCGTCTCGACCCGGGCGACGACCCGCCCAACACGGCGCTGCTCGAGGTGTTCGAGGTGCCGTGGGACAACCCCGGGGCCACGGTGCAGGGCTACTCGCCGCGCGGCATGGACATCGACCGCAACGGCGTGGTCTGGACCCCGCTGGCGAGCGGGCACATGGCGAGCTTCGACCGCAGCAGGTGCGCCGGTCCGCTGAACGGCCCGGAGGCGACCGGCCAGCACTGCCCGGAGGGCTGGACGCTCTACGAGGAGCCGCTGCCGAAGTTCAAGGGCGTCGACGATTCCGGCAGCGCCGAGGGCAGCTACTACACCTGGGTCGACCAGTTCGACACGTTCGGCCTGGGCGAGAACGTCCCGATCAACACGGGCAACGCGTCGGAGGGGCTGCTCGCGCTGAAGGACGGCGAGTGGGTGGTCATCCGGGTGCCGTATCCGCTCGGCTTCTACACGAAGTGGATGGACGGCCGGATCGACGACCCGGACGCCGGCTGGAAGGGCCGCGGGCTGTGGGCGACCTACGGCACGCGGGCGCCGTTCCACACCGAGACCGGCAAGGGGACGCCGAGCAAGGTGGTGCACTTCCAGCTCCGGCCGGATCCGCTGGCGAAGTAGAGCATCGGCGGGCCGGGCCCGGACGCTGACGGTCTCGACGGGACGGCGCGATGCGGCGTTGGTCGTGGGACATCTGGTCTGGTTCCACGATCATCCGCCGTCGGCGTTGTAGATCGGGCATCGAGCGTCCAGCCAGCACCAAGTGGTTTCGCAATGCCGTACGACATATCGGAAGACAAACGCGACTGGTATCGTTGCGTATCGGCTAGATCGAGGCGCAGAAAGAAGGCCGCCCGCAACGGTGAGCTCGTGCGCGGCTCCGTGGCCGTCAACGTGCCGAATCTTCGGCCAGATGACCTCATGCGGCAACGGCGGCGCCATGGACTGAGGGCATTGTCGCTTTTCTCCGGCGGCGGTGGCCTCGATCTCGCCTTCGAGCGTGCCGGGTTCGATCACGTCGCCAGTTTCGACATTCTCGAAATCTGTGGCGCCACTCTTCGCCGCAGCCGTCCGGGCTGGCGGGTTTTCTGCGGTTCGGACGGCGACGTCAGCCGGGTCGACTGGTCCTCCTTCGCCGGGACCGTCGACGTGGTCCACGGCGGTCCACCGTGCCAGCCCTTTTCCATCGCCGGGAGGCGCAACGGCGGGGGGGACGATCGAGACATGTGGCCGGCATTCGTTTCCGCGGTGCGCAGAATCGAGCCCGCTGCGTTCGTCGCCGAGAACGTGCCCGGACTCCTCGATCGGAAGTTCGGCCGATACGTGGACGAAGTCATTCTGACGCCACTGGCGTCGAAGTATCGCTTGGTTCAGTTTCGGCTCCTGGCGTCGGACTTCGGCGTGCCGCAGGTCCGCAAGAGAGTTGTCTTCGCAGGGTTTCGATCACTTGAGGCTGCCCACGCCTTCCGCATTCCCGATCCGACGCATCTGGATCGAGACGATCTGTTTCATTGCACGGAATACACCATGGGTGCAAGAGCGGCGCTCGGGCTGCGGGACATCGGGTTTGACTGCTTCGCGCCGACACTCCGGTCCGGTTTCACGGGGCCCAGAAAATCCACAAGCGTTCTGAACAGCAGGGCCAGCCAGGCGATCTGGGAGCAGCTTCGGATCTGGCCGAATGGTGTTCAGAAGAGCCGAAAGGCGGCCGCGATGTTTCCTCCGGAGAACGGTCACTTCAGGATGTCGGTGCAGGATTGCGCCCTGCTGCAGGGATTCTCCGACGACTGGAATTTTGAAGGATCCGCCTACCAGATACTCGGTCAGATTGGGAACTCCGTGTGCCCGCCCGTGGGGTACGCCGTCGCGACGTCCGTAGCTGATGCGCTGGGGGCCTGAGTGGCGGTTCAGGACGACAGACGCGAGGCGGAGATGCTGCAAATCGCAGACTTGAGAGCCGGTGGAGGCCGATCCGGTGTGGATGCGTTCCACGATTTCGAGGAGGACGGCCGACGTTACTCCGCGCCGGTCGAGCTGAAGTCCACGACGAAAAGAACGGTATCGACTGCCCGGGACGTGGGACCGGACCATATAAGGAAGTGGAGGTCCAGAATCTGGATGTTCGGGTTCTACGATCCGACCGGTCAAGTTCTCGGCAGCCTTCTCGTGCTGGGACCTGACGACATGGAACCCTGGATTGGAAAGATTGAGAGTTACATCGCCCCGGACTTCAAAATCGGTGAAAGAGTCGGCAGCAGACTTACGCTGGAGGACGTTCATATCATTTGTGGGGACAAGGAAGTGTACAGTCGGAACGATGCAAGGGCGCTGCACAAGCGGCAGTGGAGCGAGGAACAGTACAGGTCCGAGATGGATCTGGCTGACGGCTACAGTCCCACGAGGATGCTGAAGATACTCAGGCTCAGGGCGCAGTACCTGAACGCTCGTGGAGCGACGCTGAACAACCCGCACATCCCCAAGAAGTTCTTTTCCAAGTTCGATGATCGGGACGTGAACGTACAGGAAAATGCAACAGACGCATTGCGGTCGTTCGTTCGGGCGACCATACGCGCCGAGACTCTTACCAATCGATTATTGCGCCGGATTGCGGTCGGTACCGGTGCGTGAGGCCGCGGCGCCGGGAGGAGGAAACGTGATGAGTTTCAGGGAGGGAATCGCCACGTTGCTGTTCCTTTGCACCCTCGCGGTCGCGGCGCCGGCCGGCGCGGAGGTCATCCAGGTGCGGATCACCTCCCGCGAGCCTTTCGCGGACGACGTGCCGGACAAGGTGGGGCGCTACGAGAGGATCCGCGGGCGCGTGGTGTACGCGCTCGACCCCGAGCACGAGGCGAACCAGGCCGTCGTCGATCTCCGGCTCGCCGCGCAGAACGGCGAGGGGCGGGTGGAGTTCTACGGAGACTTCGAGATCATCGCGCCCCTGGACCGTTCGCTGGCGCAGCCGACCGTGCTCTACGACGTCAACAACCGGGGTCGCCGACGGTGGGGCATGCAGCCGTTCTTCCTGCGGCACGGCTACGTCACGGTCTGGAGCGGCTGGATCGCCCAGGTGCCGCCCGAGCCGCCGCTGCTGCGTCTCGAGGCCCCCGTGGCGCTGGACGAAGACTACGTGCCGATCACCGGGACCGTCCGCGCGGAAATGATCAGCGACGTAGCCACGGATCGCCTGGCGGTGTCGGACCGGCGCCAGCTCGCGTTCGAGCCGATCGTCGCCGCGCTGCCGCGGGCGACACTGACCCGCCGCCACCGGGAGCGTGACGCACCCGAGCTCGTCCCTCGCGACCGGTGGGAGTTCATCCTCACCAGAGGACCGCGCGAGGAGGGGAGCGGGCTCATCGAAGGGGACGTACGGCTCGAGGGCGGCTTCGAGCCGGGCATGATCTACGAGCTGACCTACGAGGCGTTCGGATCCGTCGTGCAGGGGGCCGGATTCGCGGCGATCCGCGACTTCGTGTCCTTCCTGCGCCACGACGATTCGTCGATGAATCCGCTGCGCGACGTCCGCGGCCGGCCGCTGGCCCGGCGCGTGATCGGCGAGGGCCGCTCGCAGAGCGGCCGAGCGCTGCGGACGTTCCTGTACGAAGGGTTCAACGCCGACGAGCAGGGGCGCATGGTCTTCGACGGCGTGATGCCGGTCATCTCCGGCGGCGGCCAGGGCTTCTTCAACCACCGCTTCGCGTCGCCGACACGGACCGCCACGGAGCACAGTGGCCACCTCTACCCGGTCGACGTCTTCCCGTTCACCTACGGTGAGGAGACCGACCCGTTCACCGGCCGGACCGACAGTCTGCTGCGGCGGGCGCGCGCCGGCGGCGCCGCGCCGAAGGTGATGCACTTCGACACGAGCTCCGAGTACTGGCACCGGAGCGGGTCTCTGGTGGTCACGGATCCGACGGGGCGGCGGGACAGCACGATCCCGGACGACGTGCGGATCTACGTCTTCGGCGGCTCGCAGCACGGCCCCGTCCGCGGTCCGTCCAGTCGGGGGCAGTTGCCCCCCAATCCGAACGTCTACCAGCCGTTCCTCGAAGCGCTGTTCCTGGCGCTGGACCGCTGGGTCGCGGACGGGACGCCGCCGCCGCCGAGCTTCCACCCGCGCATCGCCGACGGCACCCTCGTCGGCTGGCGCGCGGACGAGGCCGGCTGGACCGCGCTGCCCGGCGTGGAGTATCCGACCGCGGTTCAGCAGCCGGACCGCCTCGACTATGGCGGGGAGTTCGCGACGAAGCGACGGATCGACCGCCATCCCCCGGTCCGTACCGGCGGGCAGTACGGGGTCCGTGTGCCGGCGCTCGATGCCGACAACAACGAGATCGGCGTGCTGCGCATGCCCGCCGTCGTGACGCCGGTCGCCACCCATACCGGCTGGAACCTGCGCAATCCGGCGATCGGGGCGCCCGATGCGCTCCTCGGTCTCGCCGGCGGGTACATCCCGTTTCCGCGGACGAAGGCCGACCGGGAGGCGTCCGGCGACCCGCGCCCGTCGGTCGAGGAGCGCTACGGCAGCTTCGAGGCGTACCGAGCGCAGATCATGCGGGCCGCCGAAGCGCTGGTGGCCGAGGGCTACCTGCTCGACGAGCATCTCGGGGGCGTGGAGGCGCGTGCGGAGGCCAACCGCGGCCTGTTCGACAAATAGCCGGAACGCGGCACGATTCGCCCCGAGCGGTGGCGTTCCGCCCGCCCGAGCCGCTACAATTACAGGTTGCGCGCCGCCCCCGTCGCCCCGTCAGAAGGCGCGCACGAGGAGATTCCAGATGCGTAGACGATGCCTGAACTCGATTGGTCCGCTGGCCGCTGCGCTCGCCGCAGTCGCCATCGCGGCGCCGGCCGCCGCCCAGGACGGAGACTGGACGCTGCCGCGTACCCCCGACGGCCAGCCCGATCTGCAGGGCGTGTGGGCCAACAACAACGCGACGCCGCTCGAGCGCCCGCCGGAGTGGGAGGGCAAGGATCGGCTGTCCGACGAGGAGCTTGCGGAGCTGAGGGCCGCCGCCGAGCTGGCTGTGGACGACGGCGACGCCCTGTTCGGCGATCAGCTCGTCCTGGCGGCGATCCAGCGGACGAAGGCAACGTCCTACGATCCGACGACCGGCAACTACAACCAGTTCTGGATCGTCGAGCGCGACTTCGACAACCGGACCTCGCTGGTGGTCGATCCGCCCGACGGCCGCATCCCGCCGCTGACCGCCTCCGCGCACGACCGGCAGGAGATGCTGCGTGCGCACCGGCGCGACCACCCGGCCGACTCCTACACCGACCGGCCGCTCTCCGAGCGCTGCGTCACCTACGGCGTGCCGCGGCTCGGCGCTGGCTACAACAGCTACTACCAGATCTTCCAGAGTCCCGACCACGTCGTCATCTACCACGAGATGAACCACGACGCGCGCGTCGTCCCGATCGACGGGACGCCGCCGCTCGACGACGACGTCCGGCTGTGGCACGGCGACTCGCGGGGGCGCTGGGAAGGCGACTCGCTGGTGGTCGAGACCGCCAACTACTCGCCGCAGGCGACGTTCCGCGGCCTGTCGTCGGAGCACCTGCGCGTCACCGAGCGCTTCACGCGCGTCGGCCCGCGGACACTGCACTACGAGGTCACCATCGACGATCCGACGACGTACACCCGGCCGTGGACGGTCCTGATTCCGCTGCTGGGGACCACCGACGCGATCTACGAGTACGCCTGCCACGAGGGCAACATCGGCATGGACGGCATTCTCGCCGGCCATCGGGCCGAGGAGCGTGAGGCGGCCGGCGGCTCGCAGTAGCACCGCGTTTTCCCGTCGCGGTGCGGCGGGGCGACTCCGGCTCCGGCGGCCGGACGGTCGCCGGCAGGCCGATCCCGCGTTCGATTCTCTGCCGGCGGCCGGCGAGTCCGGCTCGGTGTCCAGCCGCCAAGGCCCTCTTCGGAGCGGAGGACCCTTCATGAAAGTCTGCGTTGTCGGCGCCGGGGCCATCGGCGGCTACATGGCGGTGCGCATGGCCCGCGCGGGGCACGACGTCTCGGTCATCGCCCGCGGCCCGCACCTGGCCGCCATCCGCGCGAACGGCATGAAGCTGATCGAGGACGACGGCGAATCGGTCGCCGACAACCTGACCGCAACCGACCGGATCCGCGACCTCGAACCGCACGACGTCGTGCTGCTCGCGCTCAAGGCGCACCAGATCGCGGCGGTCGTCGACGACCTGCCGGCGCTCTTCGGCCCCGACACCTGCCTGGTGACGCTGCAGAACGGCATCCCCTGGTGGTACTTCCAGAAGCTGGGCGGACCCTACGCCGACCGCGTCGTCGAGACCGTCGATCCCGGCGGGGTCCTGTTCAACGCCGTCGATCCGGACCGCATCATCGGCTGCATCGCCTATCCGGCCGCGGCGATTGACGAGCCGGGGGTCATCAGGCACGTCGAAGGCACCCGCTTTCCGTTGGGCGAGCTGGACGGCAGCGAGTCGGCGCGCGTCCTGCGCGTTTCCGAGCTGCTCACCGGGTCCGGCTTCAAGGCGCGCGTGCTGACCGACATCCGCTCGGAGATCTGGCTGAAGCTCTGGGGCAACCTGACGTTCAACCCGATCAGCGCGTTGACGCACTCGACGCTGGTCGACATCTGCCGGTTCCCGCTCACCCGCGCGCTGGCCGCGGCGATGATGACCGAGGCGCAGTCGGTCGGGGAGCGCCTGGGCGCGGGCTTCCGCGTGTCGATGGAGCGGCGCATCGCCGGAGCGGAGAGCGTCGGCAAGCACAAGACGTCGATGCTGCAGGACGTCGAGGTCGGCAAGCCGCTCGAGATCGACGGCATGCTCGGCGCCGTGGTCGAGCTGGCCGAGGTGACCGGCGTCGAGGTGCCGACCCTGCGCGCCCTCCATGCGTGCGTCAGCCTGCTCAGCAGGACGATCGTGGACGAGCGGATCCGGATCAAGGGCTCGCCGAAGTAGACGGAGACCGACATGAAAGCGCTCGACGGAGTTCGTGTTCTCGACATGACCCACGTGCAGTCCGGCCCCACCTGCACGCAGTTGCTCGCCTGGTTCGGCGCCGACGTGATCAAGGTGGAGCGGCCGGGGGTGGGCGACGCCACGCGCGGTCAGCTCCGCGACATCCCCGGCGTCGACAGCCTCTACTTCACGATGCTGAACCACAACAAGCGCAGCATCACGGTCAACACGAAGTCGGAGACCGGCCGGGCGATCTTCACGCGCCTCATCGAATCGTGCGACGTGCTGGCCGAGAACTTCGCGCCGGGCGCCCTCGACCGGATGGGCTTCTCGTGGGAGCGGATCCAGGAGATCAACCCGCGTATCGTCTACGCCTCGGTCAAGGGTTTCGGCCCCGGTCCCTACGAGGACTGCAAGGTCTACGAGAACGTCGCGCAGTGCACCGGCGGCGGGGCCAGCACCACCGGCTTCGACGACGGGCCGCCGACCGTCTCCGGCGCCCAGATCGGCGATTCCGGCACCGGCCTGCACCTGGCCCTCGGCATCGTCACCGCGCTCTTCCAGCGCGAGAAGACCGGCCGCGGCCAGCGCGTCGTATGCGCCATGCAGGACGGCGTCCTCAACCTCTGCCGGGTCAAGCTGCGCGACCAGCAGCGGCTGGCGCACGGTCCGCTCAAGGAGTACCCGCAGTATCCCAACGGCACCTTCGGCGAGGCCACCCCCCGTTCGGGCAACGCCTCGGGCGGCGGCCAGCCCGGCTGGATCGTCAAGTGCAAGGGCTGGGAGGACGATCCCAACGCCTACATCTACGTCATCACCCAGGCCGCCGCTTTCGACGGCCTCGCCCGCGCCATCGGCCGCGCCGACTGGCTCGAGGATCCGGAGTGGAACACCCCGGAGGCGCGCCTGCCGAAGCTCGAGCAGGTCTTCGACGCCATCGAGCAGTGGACGAAGACCAGGACCAAGTTCGAGGTGATGGAGGTCCTGAACCCGCTCAACGTGCCGTGCGGTCCCGTTCTCTCGATGAAGGAGCTGGCCGAGGAGCCGTCGCTGCGCGGAACCGGCACCGTCGTCCAGGTCGACCATCCCACCCGCGGGAAGTACCTCACCGTCGGCAATCCGATCAAGCTGTCCGATTCGCCCGCGGACGTGGTGCGCTCGCCGCTGCTCGGCGAGCACACCGAGGAGATCCTCGCGTCGGTGCTCGGGATGAGCGCCGAGGAGATCGAGGCGGCGAAGACCGCCAGGGCGGTGTGAGGGCTACCGCCCCGCCGCGTCCTCGCGCACGAACTCCGCTCCCTTTTCGGCGATCATGACGGTGGGCGCGTTGGTGTTGCCCGACGTGATCCGGGGCATCACCGAGGCGTCGATGACCCGCAGGCCGGACACGCCGTGCACCGCGAGCCGGTCGTCGACGACGGCGAGCGGGTCGTGTCCCATCCTGCAGGTCCCGACGGGGTGGAAGATCGTCGTGCCGAGGTCGCCGGCCGCCTGCGCCAGCGCCTCGTCGCTGTCGACGTCGGGACCGGGCTTCCACTCCTGCGGCTCGAACCGCGCCAGGGCCCGCGCGGCCATGATGCGCCGGGTGAACCGCAGGCCGGCCACCGCGACCCGCCGGTCCTCGTCGGTGGACAGGTAGTTGAGGGTGATGGCCGGCGCCTGCAGCGGATCCGGATCCTTGATGCGGACGTGCCCGCGGCTCGTCGGCTGCAGGTTGGCGACCGACGGCGTGATCGCGTTGAACCGGTGCAGCGGGTCGCCGAACTTGTCGAGGGACAGCGGCTGCACGTGCCACTCGATGTTCGCCGACGGGCGCGACGGATCGCTCCGGGCGAAGGCGCCGAGCTGCGACGGCGGCATCGTCAGCGGGCCGGTCTTGAACAGCAGGTACTCCAGCCCCATCGCCGCCCTGCCGAACAGCGAGTGCACCCGCCGGTTGAGGGTGACGGTGTTCTGCACCTTGTAGATGGTGCGGATCTGCAGGTGGTCGTGCAGGTTCTCCCCGACCCCGGCCAGGTCGTGGACGATCTCGATGCCGCGCCGCTGCAGCAGGGAACCGGGACCGATGCCCGACAACTGCAGGATCTGCGGCGAACCGATGGCGCCGGCGGCCAGGAGCACCTCGCGCCGCGCCGTCAACCGCTCGCCCCCCAACAGCTCGATCCCGGTGGCGCGCGGGCCGGCGGCGCCCGCTTCGACCGCGAGGCGCCGCACCTGGGCGTCGGTCCGGACGGTCAGGTTCGGCCGGTGCATGACGGGGCGCAGGAACGCCTTGGTGCCGCTCCACCGCCGGCCGCCGCGCTGGTTCATCTGGAAGTAGGCGTTGCCGAAGTTGTCGCCCCGGTTGAACTCGGCGATCTTCGGAATCCCGCACTCGGCGGCGGCGTCCCGCCACGCGTCGAGGATCTCCCAGCTCACCCGCCGTTCTTCGACCCGCAGCTCGCCCCCGGCCCCGTGGCACTCGTCGGCCCCGTGCTGGTAGTCCTCCGAGCGCCTGAACACCGGCAGCACGTCGTCCCAGCCCCAGCCGCGGTTGCCGAGGGATGCCCAGTGGTCGTAGTCGCTCTTCTGCCCCCGCATGTAGATCATCGCGTTGATCGAGGAGCAGCCGCCGAGGACCCGGCCGCGGGCGTAGCCGATGGTGCGGCCGTTGAGCCCGGGGTCCGGCTCGATCCGGTAGCACCAGTCGGTGCGGGGGTTGCCGATGGTGTAGAGGTAGCCGACGGGGATGTCGATCCAGAAGTAGTCGTCCTTGCCACCGGCTTCAAGGAGCAGCACGCCGGCGTCGGGGTCGGCCGACAACCGGTTGGCGAGCACGCAGCCGGCGGTGCCGCCCCCGACGATGATGTAGTCGTGCGTCACGCGGCGATCCTACACGAGCCGATCGGGAGGCCGGACGCCGCGGGCCATTTCGGTAGACTTCTGACAAGCACCTTACTCGGCAGCAGCTCGACGGGCTTCTCCCGGAAGAATGGAGTTGCCCCAGCCATGCGGAAACCACGGGGTTTCACTGGCTGATGAACGTGGCCTAGAATGTAAACGATGGACGTGAACAGCATGCTGGCGGGCGCGGGCATCATGGCCGTGCTCATGGTGTTCATCTGGCGACTGTGTGCGCATTTCGACCGGAAGAACGAAACCCGGTTCGAGTCGCTACGGAAGGAAAACCGCGAAGCGCACGCGGGCATCACGGAGAACGTCAAGGCCGTTGACGCGAAGGTTGATCGGCTGGGTGACCGGCTGGGTGACCGGCTCGGGCGCGTAGCGGACGACGTGGCGTTTCTGCGCGGCCGACAGGCGGAACGCGACGAATCGACGTAACCTTGCCGGCATGTCCGGTAGTCGGTCCGCGCGGATCGATCCGACGGACATGCTCCGCGAAAAGTAGCGAGCAGAGACGGATCCCCTACGGCACGTTCCCGTTGCGCGTCGCCACCATGTTGATGCCGGGGCGCGAGGTCAGCACCCTGATCACCGACTGCGCGGTCGCACCCGCCGGCGGCTCGTAGGTCAGGCGGTACTGGTTGCTCACCAGCCGGTGCTTGCGGGCGAGGTCCTCGGCCAACCGCGGGAGCAGGGTGCGGAACCCGAGCGCGGAGCTCAGTCCCTCGTAGCTGCCTCCCGTCGCCCGGCCGATGTCCATGCCCCAGCGCATCTGGTCGCCGCCCTGCTTGACTCCCGTGATCGAGGTGAAGGTGTACATCCGGGTGTGGAGGGCGGCGCTGTTCGCGATCAGCCGCTCCATCATCTCTCGAAACGGCCGCGGCCGGACCCGGCTGCTCCCCTCGGGACCATTGGTCGCGACCATCACGACGGCCGGAAAGTACTCGCCCTCCGCATCCTCGTGCAGCCGCTCCGCTTCCTCGTACAGGGCATCGAGAAAGCTGGCCGCGCCTTCCATGTCCGGCGCAATCACGCCGATGGCGTCCAGGAGCTCGTCCCGGTCGGTGGTGTGCTCGGCCCAGATCTGCGGCCGTCCCCCGATGGTGCCGATCGCCACCTCGACGTCGGGAGGGAGCGCCTCCACGAAGCGCCGCAGTCCCTCCCGCATGTGGTCCAGGACCGGCGGGCTGGCCAGCCCGTTGTCGACGAACACGGTCACCCGCACCGGCCAGTCGATTGGCTCCAGATTGAGCGTCACGCTGCGCTCGCCGTCGGTCTCGACGATCAGCTCCTCGCGCCGCATGTCGGTGACCGGGGCGCCGCCGGCGTCGGTGACGCTGACGAAGAACGACCGGGTCTGCGCCGACGCGACCGGAATCGTCCAGGGCGCGCCGAACGCGATCGGCGCGAGGGCGGCGAGGATCACGGCAGCGGAGTGGTGACGATCGGTTTCGGCGGTCATGCCAGGCAACCTCCGGGTTGTGAGCCTCCGGCCCGTACCGACGCCGGAACGAGAGGACCGGCGCGACCGGGGAACGCTCGCGCGGCGGTCGAGAGCAGCCAACGGCATCGTCGCCCCGCACCTGCCTCAGGGCAGCGCGGCAAGTATCCCCTGGGCCTGCGCCCCCTCCGCCGAGTCGGGATCGAGTTCGACGACCTTCCGGAACAGGACCTTGGCGCCCTCGATGTCGCCCCGGTTCAGCGCCAGCAGGCCCAGCTTGAAGACCGGGGGCGGCCAGCCGGGATCGGCGGCGGACGCCTTCTCGTACCAGCCCGCGGCGGCGTCGACGTCGCCCTCGCCGAACGCCACCTCGCCCAGGTTGTAGAGATCTTCGCGCGACGCGGAGCCCCCCGCGGCGGCAAGGTCTTCGGCCGCTGCGAGGTCGCCCATCAGCAGCTTCGTCCGGGCGATCTTCCGCTCGACCGGGTCGTCGCCCGGTGCGGCGGCCCGATAGCGCTCGTAGGCGGCGATCGCCGCGTCGAACTCCGCCCGCGCCCGGTGCGCGTCTCCGACGTCCTGGTAGAGGGCGGTCATCTGCGGCCATCTCGCGAGGAGCCTGTTGTAGCCGTCGATGGCGGCCCGGAAGTCCTGGCGGTTGTAGGCGGCGTCGGCCGCGATGAGGTCGGCCTTGGCCTGCTCCAGATCCACGTTCTCGACGTTCACCCCTGCCAGGGCCGCCTCCACCTCTTCCGCTGCATCCACCTTGAGCCGGGCCATGTGGAACTCGATCGGCTGGATGCACTGCTGCATCTTGGTCGCGGTGCATGCATTCGACCCGCGTTGCGTCACCTCGATCCGCAGCATGGCGTCCTCGAAGCCCTCGGCCGAGACCATCGTGTTCCAGATCCCGCTCCGCATCCAGGTGAGCGCGAAGCGCCCGTTGCGGTCCGTGACGGTCTCCAGCGGCTCCGCCAACTGCAGCCGGCTGCCGTCGGGTCCGAAGATGGGCGGGTCGGCTCGGACGAGGGCGCCGGCGACCGGCTCCCGGGTGCCGTCGATGAACACCCGGCCCTGAATGCGCCCTTCTTCCTGGGCGAACGCTTCCTGCGCGCCGAGCGGAAGAAGCGCGGCGGCGCACACCAGGTGGAGAAGCGGGCGGGGGAAAGGCGAGAACCGGCTGGAGAAATGCATGGCGACCTCGAACGGACACGGTTGGATTGGTCAGTCCCGTTGCCTCACTTCGGCGCTGCTCACCCATGACCTACCCGCCGAGCTGAACGAGCGAACGACGGCAACCGAGCGAAAGAGGGAACGCCGGACAGCCCGGAGACTCTCCGGCGTTCCACGGTGAATCCGGCCGATCCGCTAGAAGTACATCTGCATGCCGAACGACAGCCGCCGCCCCGGCTCGATCGTGTTGATCCGGAGGAAGTCCGGGTTCTTGACCCCCCCCCCGCCGTAGAAGCGGTTCCGGCTCGTGATCCGGGCACGGTTGGTGATGTTGGTCGCGTCCATGTAGACCCGCGTCCGGACGTCGCCGACCGTGAACACCTTCGAGAACCGCAACTGCATCTGCGTGGTGTAGTCCTCGAACACGGTGCCCGGCTCGATCAGGTTGACCTCGATGTTCGGGTTCACCGCGTCGACGTCGCCGAGGTTGACGATGGCAGGGAAGTCGACGGCGCTGACCTGGTAGGTGGCTCTGATCGGCGCCCCCGGGAACACCTGCACGAGCCCGGAGATCATCGTGTCGAACGGCAGCGGCAGCGCGCCCGACAGCTTGCCCATGGTCCGGTACGGCATCCGGGTCTCGCAGTGCCGGAGGCGGTTCGGCGTGTCGAACATCGCCTGGTGGCAGAAGTGGTTCGTGCTCGTGCCGGACGTGACGCTCGCCGTCATGAAGCCGCCGCGGGGGAGTTCGCCGTCGAGGATCACCTCGAAGCCGTTCCACGTCCGCCAATCCTCCGTCGCCCGCGTCAGCAGATCGTTTCCGGTCTGGATGTCGAAGTCGGGAGCGGTGACGTAGATCGGAACCTGCACGCCGCGGGCGATCTCCGGCAGGTCGGGGTCGGTCGGTCCGGTCCACGTTCCCGCCAGGTGCCAGTCGTCCGCGGAGGTGTTCAGGTTGTCGGTCCACCGGAAGTTGGTGTAGCTGCGGCGGTGCCACATCGCGCTCAGCGCCCAGCCGTCACCCAACTGCCGCTCGACGCCGCCGGCATACTCCCAGTTGGTGCCGCGCCGCAAGTCCGGATCGTACTCGGTCGTGATGACCGACGTGCCGTAGTTCGGGTTGTTCGAGGGCCCGATCTCGTCGAGCTGAGGTGTTCCGTCCGGGTTGAGCGCGGTGTTGTCGCCGTTCAGATCCGTCCACGGCCGGTAGTCGAGCTGGCCGTAGGGGTAGATCGGGTTGAAGCCCTGGGTGACGCCGGTGCCCTCGTTGGCCACGTAACGTCCCGCGGAGAACTTCACCGCCGTCGCGCCGTCGCCGAACAGGTCGTACGCCATGCCGAACCGCCCGTTGAAGTTCTTCCAGTTCGGGATGTTCTCCACGACCGGGTCCGGCAGCGTCAGCTCCGGCGCGAACCAGCCTGCTTCCCGGGTGCCGCCGGGCACGGAGTTCTGGAACCAGTCGAAGCGGAAGCCTGCGTTGATGGTTACCCGGTCCATCGTCCAGGCGTCCTGCACGTAGATGCCGCAGTCGCAGTCCTGGATGATTCCCTGCCGTTGGTTGCCGTTGCCTGCCACCAGCACGGCGATCGGGAACCCGTTGAAGAAGTAGCCGTTGTACAGATCACCCGGTCCGGAATAGGCCAGCGCCGTCCGGTTGTTGGCGAAGTTCATGCCCGCCTTGAAGTTGTGCGAGCCGGTCACGTAGGAGACGGACGCGTTCAGGCGGCGGTGGAAGTCGTGGTTGTGGTGGTTCTGGAACGAGCTGCTGGTCATGGTGCCGAGCGACCAGTCGATCTTGGGCATCCGGGCCTCGCCCCCGTGATCCACCGGGTTCGTGTTGACGTCGGCCTGCATGAAAGATCCGTGCACCTCGAAGAGCACCCGGTTCGTCAGCGGCGCCGTCCAGCGGCCGGTCACCATGCGCGTCGGGTTGCCGTTGAACTCGTACCACGCCTCCGGGTTCTGGCGGCCGGCCCAGGCGAATTCCTGGGAGGCAAGCGACGACTTCGGCTCCTGGAAGTAGCTCCACGTCAGCTTGTTGCGCTGGGTGAGCTGGTGCGTGAGGCGCACGTTGTAGTTGCCGTTCTTGCTCCAGGTGAATGCCCGCAGGTCGTCGGCGGTGACGCCGTCGGGCGTCGACGGCTCGTCGAGGTCCCAGAACCGGTCGAGGACGTACTGCCGGCTCCGGTTCTCGATCATCGAGGCGAAGAACCAGAGCCGGTTCTCGATGATCGGCCCGCCCACGGCGGGGTTGAAGCTGTAGCGGTGGTCGATCGGCGCGAACTCGAAGCCGAGGTCCTTCAGCTCCTGGCTCTGGTTGTCCCACTGGAAACCGCCGCTCGTGCCGCTGGCGAAGATGTTGAAGGAGTACTCGTTGCCGCCCGCCTTGGGTACCAGGTTGGTCCGCACCCCGCTCTGAGCGAACTCGGCCGACTGCGACGAGGTGTCGAAGACGACCTCGGTGACCATCGCCTCGTTGGTGACGGTGCCGACGCCGGCGCCCCACTCGTTCCGCCCCTGGAGCTGCCCCCCGGTCTTGACGCCGTCGATGGCGGGCTGGCCGTCCAGCGGGTCCGACCCGTGCAGGCTCGGCAGGTTGTTGTGGTTGTTGGCGCCCTCACCGAGGATCGCCCCCGGTACGTAGGCGGCGGCGCTGGTGAGGCCCGCCGCACCCGGCAGCACGTTGACCCGCTCGGCCGGCATGACCGACTGCTGCCGTGTGGTCTTGACGTCGACCAGCGGGGCCGCCCCCGCCACCGTCACCGTCTCCTCGACGCCGCCGACGTCCATCTGGGCATCGACGTCCGCGACGAACGCACCCCGCAGCACGATTCCCTCGCGCACCACGGTGCTGAAACCGGGCAGCATGAAGGTGACCGAGTAGGTGCCCGACGGCAGGTTGGTGAAGCGGTAGATGCCGGCGCCGTCCGAGAAGACCGTCCGCACCTGCTCGATCAACGCCGGGCTGCGCGCCTCGACGGTCACGCCGGGGAGAATGCCCCCGGTGTTGTCCTGGACGGTTCCCCCGATGCCGGCTTCGTCCTGCGCCAGGGCCGGGGACGGAGCCAGAACCGGGGCGGCCAGACAGGCGAGAGCAACCCAACGCAGCGATACGCGCGTCTGCATCCTCGATCTCCCCCCTTGGTCTCGACGTGCGCCGGCACGCCTGCAACTCGACGCTACTGAGTGAACACTACGCTTGTGATCCCGCCGCGTCAAGACCGCTCCCGGCAGGATCCTCCCTGGCCCGCAGAGCAAGCGACGGCCACGGGACCGTCACCCCGTGACCGCATCTTCGCCTGCTCTCGATTTTCACCGCAGGCGAGCGGCGAGGCTCGTCAGCGTCTCCGCGAGCCCGCGGAGGCGCTGCCCGGTGCGCCCGCCGGCCTCCGCGCTGTCGTTCTCGAGGGCCGCCGCCGCCGAGGTCAGCTCCGCGGCGACTGGCGCGTCGGTGCGCGCGCCGGTCCGATCCACGCGGTCGAGCAGGTTCGACAACGCCGTCCGGCGCTCCGCCGGTAGCGCGTCGCCGCGTTCGAGCTGGTCCAGGTAGGCGCGGGCCACGACGGGCCGCACCGGCCAGTCGACGCGCTGCTGCTGCTGCGGGTTGAACGCGGCGGGTGCCGCCGACGCCGCGGCGGCGAGCTCGTTCTCCGTCAGGTGCTCGCTCGGCAGCAGCTCCAGCACGTCGAGGCCGCGGGCGATCTCGGAGCCGTAGATGTAGCCGCGGTACCAGTACGCCGACCAGAAGCCGCCCATGACGAACCGCTCCGGGTGGATCGGACCGCGGTCGAAGAACGCGATCTCGACCGGGTTCGACGAGTCGGTGAAGTCGAAGACCGAGATGCCGCCCTGGTACCACGCCTGCACCATGATGTCGCGGCCGGGCACCGGCACGAGCGAGCCGTTGTGGGCCACGCAGTTCTCCCGCTCGGTCTGCGGGGCGGGCAGCTTGTAGTGGCTGCGGAACTCCATCCTGCCGTCGACGATGTCGTAGATGGCGTTCGCGCCCCACTCGCGGGGGTCGGACGCGCGGCAGCGCGGGCGCCCGCCGCCGCCCCATTCGTCCGTGAAGATCACCTTGGTGCCGTCGTTGTTGAACGTCGCCGAGTGCCAGTAGGCGAAGGCGGGGTCGATCACGTCGTCGAGCCGGACCGGATTGACCGGGTCGGAGACGTCCAGCAGGATGCCGTTGCCGGAGCACGCCCCGGCGGCCAGACCGAGCTCCGGGAAGACGGTGATGTCGTGGCAGCGGCTGCTCTCGGCGGTGCGCTGCGTGCCCGGCCCGTGGTCCCCGCCCGGCCACAGGCCCGCGGCGGCGCCGGTCTCGGGATCCCGGAACACGAAGGGGCGGCCGACGACGGCCGCCTCCTCGGGGCTCGCCAGCGGGATCCGGATGACGTCGATGCGGAACAGCGCGGTGTCGGGGTTCTCGGCCGGCGACTCGTCCGAGCAGCCTTCGAGCTCCTCGCCGGGGCGGACCGAGCCCGTCCCCGACCCGTAGACGTAGACGTTGCCCTCGTCGTCGGGATCGGTGACCACGGTGTGGGTATGCGATCCCCGGCAGGTCTGCACCGCCGCGATCTGGCGCGGCATGCGCATGTCGCCGACGTCGAAGATCCGGATGCCGCGGAAACGCGCCTCGCTGACCGGTTCCGCGACCCCCTGCAGCCCGCAGTCGAGCCGCCCGCGGGTCTGCTCGACGGACATGATCAGCAGGTTGCCGACCACCGACACGTCTCCCTGGCCGCCGGGGCAGACCACCGAGGCGACCAGTTGCGGCGACGCGGGAACCTCGACGCGGTAGGTGTTGAAGCCGTGGTAGCTGCCGAGGAACAGCCGGTCGCCGGCGAAGGCGAGGTCGGTGTTGCCGAAGTTGAGCAGGCCGCGCCGCTGCGGGTTGTCCTCCGCGTCGTCTTCGTCCCCGTCGTCCTGCTCCACGGCGGCCGCTTCCTGTTCCGCCTCGGCCGGCTGGGGAGCGGTCGGCTCGGTTTCCGGCTCCGGATCCGGCTCGACCGGCATGGGACGTCCCGCCGGATTGCGGGGATCGTAGAAGCCCTCGGGCTTCGGCCGCGTCGTCACCAGCGCCATGTTCCACAGCGCCTGGCCGGCGTCCGCGAAGCCGGACGCGAGCTGCACCCGCGGGTCGGGCGACAGCTCCGCGAGCATCGCGTCCATGCGGTCGATCTCCGCCGTCTGGTCGGAGGTGACGTCGGTCGTGAAGGCGAAAAGCTGCGAATCCTGCGCCGCGCCGCGCTGGTCGAGGAGGTTCTCGACCATGGTCAGGGCGCCGCGGTGGTGCTCGATCATCAGCTCCAGGAACAGCCGGTCGAACGCGACGCCGTCCGCCGCCGCGAGCTGCTCCATCTCCCCGGCGGTGAGCATGCCCGGCATCGGCTGCCAGCCGGGCGCATGGTGCGCGTCGATCGCGGTGACCGCCTGCCCGCGCTCCCGCAGCCACTCCTGCATCATCTCGATCTCGTCTTCCTGCGAGAGCTCGATGCGCCGCGCCATCCGCCGCATCGCGTCGCTCCCGGTCCGCGTGTCGAGCAGTTCGGTCATCTCGAGCGCCTGGGCGTGGTGGGAGATCATCCCCTGCATGAACTGCACGTCCGCCTCGGTGTAGCGGATGCCGGCCAGGTCGGAGGCTTCGGCGACCGAGATCACCCGGCTCGGCTGGCCGGGCGCGCCCGGCTGCACGATGGGCGGCTGCGCCCGGGTCGCCGGCGCGGCGAGCGAGAGGAGGACGAGGCAGACCCCGATGGTCGCGGCGGACAGCGGACGAAAGGCGCTCTGTCGGTTCATGGGGGGATCTCCGCGGATCGATGGTTGGCGGCTCGGACACCCATTGTATCGCCGGGACCGCGAGATCGGGATCGTCCGGCGGGAGCGCTGAACGCCGGGGTCGTTCCCGAGGTCGTTCCGCCGGGACCGAGGCGCGCCGTTCGGTTCGCTGGCGCCCTGCGCGAGCGCTACCAGCGTCCGGTTCGCGAGGGCCTGCTCGCGGGCCTATCGGGACGCGCTCGGGACGCGCTCGTGGACGTGCGGCTGTCCGGATCCTGCGCCCGCGGCGAGATGCACGAAGATGCCGTTCCCCTGCGCTTGCCTGATGACGTATCCCGGCGTCTACCGCTCTGTATGGTCGCGTTGCCGCACTGGACGATCCACGCAGTATCGGCGAAGCGCTCGAGGGGCCCAGACGGGGCGAGTTCTGGAAATACCGGGTAGGTGACTATCGGATCATCGCCCGCATCGAGGATGTCGCCGTGCGTGTGCTTGTTGTGAGAATCGGCAACAGGCTTGACGTATACCGATGATTCAGGACGTATGCCGATGATCCGGGTGGCCGTGGTCAGGCGAGGCGCATCCTCAATCGGGGCGGCCGAGCAGCGACTGCTGCCACGGAAGCAGCGCGTCCAGCGCGTCGTCGCCCTCGGTGGCGATGTGCTCGAGCGCGGCCCTCGGTGCGATCAACTCCGCGTCGATGGCCAGCTCCTGCGCGGTTCGGTCCCGCCGCTCCCTGAGCGTCGCGACGCGCTTCTCCTCCGTCCTGGTGAGCCGCGGACGCGCCTTGCCCGCGGGGCGTTTCGGCCACTCGGCCCGATCGAGAGCCAGAGCCTCGTCGGCCGTCCGCGAGAAACGCGCCCGCCGTGCTCCGCGCAGCCCGCGGGGCGATAGCTTGTCCCCGCGATCGAGGCGCCGCGCGGCCTCGACGAGGTCCGCGTTCGACAGGATGTGAAACGGGGGGCGGTCGATGCTGCGCGCCTCGTTCTCGCGCCAGTACCACAGCGCCCGCAGAAGGGCGCTCGCCCGCGGCCCGAGCGCGTGGCTGCCGCGCACCCGCCACTCGGTCTCGGGAGCGCGCTCGCGCACGACGCGCGCGGCTTCCACGGCGCGCCGGCACGACTGCTCCAGCCACGGCAGGCGGCCGAGCTCCGCCAGGCGGTGTTCGAGCCGTTCGGCGAGCGGCAGGAGATAGTGCGTGTCGTTGCGCGCGTACCGGGCCAGGGCGGGCCCCAGCGGCCGCCGCGCCCAGTTCGCCTTCTGCTGGCCCTTGGGCAGGGTGACGCCGAAGTGCTCGGCGACCAGCGCGGCGTAGCCGTAGCGGGCGGCGCCGGCCAGCCTCGCGGCGATCATGGTGTCGAACACGCCGGACGGCGCGCCGAGGCCGAGGCGGTACAGCATGCGGAGGTCGAAGTCGGCGCCGTGCATCACCATCCCGGTCCCTGCCAGCCTCTCCAGCAGCGGCGCGAGGTCGACGTCGGCGAGCGGATCGACCAGCTCGTCGGCGCCGGGGAGTCCCACCTGCAGCAGGCAGACCTTCTCGTGGTAGCAGTGCAGGCTGTCGGCCTCGGTGTCGACGCCGACGCGGTCCGTTCCCGCGATGCGCGCGACGAGGGCGTCGAGCGCGGCCTGGGTCTGAATCACGGCGCGGGAACCCTACCACAGCGCGGCGCGGCCGGTGGAACGGCCTGTGTATACTCGGCGGCGTTGCGTGCAGAGCACGCGAGGGCCGGGGACGCGGGGTTCGAGAGACGAGCAGCGGGTTCGGGCCGGCCGGACCGTGGAGGGTTCCAGATCATGCGGCACTTCACTTCGGCAGGCGCGTTGCTGCTGGCGGGCTTCTTCGCCGGGTCGGCCACCGCGCAGGATCCGGGTCCCGTCGGCCCCGGTCCGTACGAGGTGGTCGAAGGCTGGCACAAGCCGTTCGCGGCGGAGGGCTTCGCCTTCGGCGGCAACTCGGGCGTGTTCGCCGAGTCGCCGGACCGCATCTTCATCTCGCAGCGGGGGGAGACGCGCCTGCCTGATCCGGTGCCTCCGGAGTTCGCCGGCTGGGTCGGCTCCATCGGCATCAACGCGCTGCGCGACGCCGAACTGCGGACCTGGCAGAACTGCCTGCTGGTGGTCGACGGCGACGGCAACCCGATCGAGGTCTGGGACCAGTGGGACCACCTGTGCGCCGAATCGGACGGGCCGGGGCCGCACCGCATCCGCATCAGTCCCTACGACCCGGAACGCCGCGTCTGGGTGATCAACGAGAGCCGCCACCAGATCTTCGTCCTCTCCAACGACGGCAGCGAGCTGCTGATGACGCTGGGCGAGAAGAACGTCGGCGGCAGCGACGAGACCCACTTCGGCCGGCCCCAGGACGTGGCGTTCCTGCCCGACGGGCGGGTGCTGGTGGCGGACGGGCTCGACAACCACCGCATCGTCATCCTCGACGCCGAGGGCCGCTACCAGTCGGAGTTCGGCGGGTTCGGCGCGGGGCCGGGCCGGTTCAACGGCATCCACGCGTTGGGCGTCGGGCCCGACGGTCTGATCTTCGCCCTCGACCGGGCCAACGGGCGCGTCCAGAAGTTCCGCATCTCGGGCGAGGCTTCCGGCGAATATCACCCCGAGGTCGATCACCTCGCCACGTGGTCGGGCTTCGGCCTGCCGCTCGATCTCATCGTCAGCGAGGATCACCTGTGGGTCTCGGACCTGCGGCCGCTCAAGATGGTGAAGCTCGATTTCGACGGCAACCGGCTGTACACGTGGAACGTCTCCAACGACGGGCCGACCGGGTTCCTCGAGGTGCACGCGTTCTCGGTCGACGCCGAGGGCAACCTGTACGGCGGCGACAACCAGCACGGGCGCACCCAGAAGCTGGTGCCGAAGACGGACGCGGACCCCGCGCTGCTGATCGGACTCCCGTTCGTCGCGCGCTGACCGGCATCCCGGCCCCCGATTCGGGCGGGCGCGGCGCCGTCGAGTTCCCGCGGCGCCCGTAGCTGTCCGGCAGGCAGTGGACGTCCGCGATTTCGGGTGGCGCACCGGCGCGAGCTGCTTCAGAGCCTGCCCAGCAGGATCAGCAGCATGCGCCGCAGGGGCTCCGCGGCGCCCCAGAGGAGCTGATCGCCGACGGTGAAGCAGGTCAGGTAGTCGTCGCCGAACGTCGTCTTCCGGATGCGGCCCACCGGAACGTGCATGCGGCCGGAGACGGCGGCCGGCGTGAGCCGGTCGTACGTCGCCTCCTGCTCGTTCGGCACCACCGCGGTCCAGTCGTTGGCGCCGGCGATGGCGGCCTCGACGTCCGCGAGGGGGACGTCGGAGGTCAGCTTGACGGTCAGCGCCTGGCTGTGGCACCGCATCGCCCCGACCCGCACGCACTGCCCGTCGATGGGAACGAACCGGCGGGTTCCCAGGATCTTGTTGGCCTCGCTGGCCGCCTTCCACTCCTCCCGCGTCTGGCCGTTGTCCATCGACCCGCCGATCCAGGGAATCAGGCTGCCGGCCAGCGGCACGCCGAAGTGGTCGGCGGGCAGGCCGCCGTTCGTCATGCGCCCGGTGACGAGACGGTCGAGCTCCAGCGCCGTCTGGCCGGGCGACCGGCAACCCGCGAGCTCGCCCATCTGGCGGACCAGCTCGATCATGTGCCGTGCGCCGGCGCCGGACGCCGACTGGTAGGTCATGCAGGTCATCCACTCGACCCACCCCTGGTCGAAGAGACCCTGCAGCCCCATCAGCATCAGGCTGACGGTGCAGTTGCCCCCGATGAAGTCCTTCGTGCCGGCGTCGAGGGCCTGGTCGATGACGCGGCGGTTCACCGGATCGAGGATGACGACGCTGGTGTCGTTCATGCGCAGCGCGGACGCGGCGTCGATCCAGTAGCCGTTCCAGCCGGTCTCCCGCAGCGCGCCGTGGACGGACTTCGTGTAGTCGCCGCCCTGGCACGTCACCACGACGTCGGTTTCGGCGAGGGCCCGGACGTCGTTCGCATCACGCAACGCCTCGCCGCCCCCGGCTTCGGGACCCTGCTGTCCAGCCTGGGAGGTAGAGAAGAACACCGGTTCGCAGCCGCCGAAGTCGCCCTCCGACTGCATCCGGTCCAGCAGAACCGAGCCGACCATCCCGCGCCAGCCGACGAAACCCACCGTCCTCATGGCAGCCATCCTGCGGCTGTCGATACCCTGGCGGCGTGCAAGATGATCCTTTCCCTGAGCGTCCCTGACGACAGCGAATACGAATCATAGCAACGGCGGTCGATTCGTGGAGCGGCTCCCGACCGCCGCCCTTGACCGGCTCGTCACGGGCTGGCGGGACGCGCCGCCGCCGACGCGGTGTAGATGAAGTCCCCGAACTCCGATGCGTCGTCGTTCGCGGCGTTGGCCGCCGCGTGGAAGACGACCGCCGCCGCGTCGATGGCGGGCGGGCGCCATTCGACGGTCCAGGAGGTCGTCTCCGGGCCGGTGAGCGCGGTTCCCGGCGCCGTGTGCTGGGCGTAAGTCACGCCGTCCGAAGCGGTGACGACCTGGACGCGCTCGTCGCCGTCCACGACTTCCAGCGTGCCTGCCGGTCCGCCTGCTTCGTCCCCGCCGCCCGCGCGCGCCGCGAGCTGGAAACCGGCGCGCTCCATCCCCGGCCGCTCCAGGGACACCGTGATGCGGTAGGTCACGGACGGGTCGAACGTGTCCGGCACGCCGCCGAGGGTGAGCGAGCCGCCGGGGGCGTCGAGGTCGTTCTCGAAGTGGCAGGCGTGGCAGGTGTCGCCGCCGAAGCCGCCGGCGTGGGCCGGCGGAGGACCGTCGAGGTAGGCCGCCTCCGGCAGTGGAGCCGCGGACGGCGGCGCCGCCGCCAGCAGCGCCGCCGCCAGAGCGCCGGCGCCCGCGGCGGTGCGCCAGGAAGTACTCGCGCTCGCACGTGTAGACCTCGAGGACGCCGCCAGAGCGCCGGCGCCCGCGGCGGTGCGCCAGCCGCCGGCATCCACGAGGCGGCGGGCTGGTTCCGCACCGTGGGGCGATGCAGCGCCGTTCCCGGAAGGGATCCGCGTCAATCCGTCCGGCGGCCTTTCCGTCCGGGTCATGGGGGTGTGCACCGTGTCGGAGTACTACGCTACCCCGCCAGACCGAAAACCCGGGCCAACTGAACCATCGATAGTCCGACGATCACGAAAACCACGAACGCGCCGAGGACGTTGGCGAGCCGCGAGTTGCGGTACCGGCCCATGATGCCGCTGCGGTTCGCGACGATCAGCAGCAGCACCAGGGCCAGCGGCAGCACCACGGCGTTTCCGGCCTGGGCGAGCAGGATGATCTGGTACGGCGACGCGCCCAGGAAGATGCCGCAGAACATGCCGGTCAGCAGCACGAAGCCCCAGAGCAGGCGGAAGCGGCCGCTTCGCAGATCGGTTCCCCAGCCCATCGCGCCGCCTGCCGCGTAGGCGGCGGCCAGCGGCGCGGTGATCGCCGAAGTCAGGCCGGCGGAGAAGAGTCCGATCCCGAAGAACAGCGGCGCCGCGCTCCCGAGCAGGGGTTCGAGGCGCGCCGCCACCGTCGCCGCGTCGGCGGCGTCCGCGCCCTGCCCGAGCAGCGGCGAGGCGGCGATCACCACCGCGGCCGTGATCAGGCCCCCGAGCGCCACCGAGAACAGCGTATCCTGCCGGCTCTCGCGGATGTTCCGTTCGTTCCGGTCCGCGTCCGGCCACCGTTCGAGGACGGCGCTGGCGTGGAGGAAGAGGTTGTAGGGAATGACGGTGGTGCCGATGAGCGCCAGCACCGTGAGCAGCGCTCCCGGAGGGACCCGCGGGATCAGCAGCCCGGAAAGCAGCTCGCCGAGGTCGGGAGCGGTGAGGACGGCGGTCAGAAGGAACACCACGCTCATCAGTCCCACCAGGGCGACCAGCGCGTTCTGAATCGTCCGGTAGGTGCCGGTCATCAGCAGGGCGCCGGCCAGCCCGCCGACGATCGCGACCAGCAGCCCCTGCGGCAGCCCCGTGAGGAGGCTGACGCCGAGCGACGCGCCGAGCAGGTTGCCGGTCTGGAACGCCGCGTTGCCGACCAGGATGGTCGTCGCGATGAGGCCGAGCGCCCCCGCCCGGAGCAGGGGGTTCGCGAGGCTGTCGCGTATGGCCTCGGCGAACCCGCGCCGGCCGGCGAGGCCGACCCGCGCCGCCATGTCCTGCAGGATGACGGTGGTGACCACCGAGAACAGGACCGCCCAGAGCAGCGTGGTCCCGTATCCGGCGCCCGCACGGCTCGCGGTGACCAGGGTTCCCGGTCCGATGAACGCGGCGGCGACCAGGAACCCCGGTCCGACTCGAAAACGGCTCATCGTCTCGCTCCTCCGGATCCTCCTCCGACGCTCCGGAGTCGCGGTCCTCCGATGGTTCGGGATCCGCGGCGGCCCGCGCACCGTCGGGCGGTCCGATCGCCGTCAAGTCTACTTCGCCGCCGCGTAGGCAATCACCGGAGGGTTGGCGAGGAAGTCGTCCCAGAAGGGGTTGTTCCGCTCGCCGGGCTCCAGGGAGACGCCGAGCCAGCGGAAGTCGTGGAATCCGGCTTCCCGGAAAGCGTCGTGGTAGGTCTCCGGCTTCAGGAAGAAATTGTGGAACTCGAACTGCCGGCCGTCGGGATTGGTGAACCGGTAGCGGATCGGGTCTCCTTCGTTCGGGGCCGACGGAGGACCTGTCTTCTCGACGCCGTACTGGCGCCACGACACCGTCCCCCGCGGAGGCTTCAGGACGTTGTCGTTGAAGCCGACGATCCGTCCGCCGGGCCGCAGCGCGGCGTGGCAGACCCGCAGGAAGCGGAGGAGATTCGCCGGGGTGCCGGCGTAGTGCAGCAGGTACATGGCCACGACCAGATCCGTTGCTCCGGGCTCCGGTTCGAGGTCGGCGACGTCCCGGCGGAGATACGCGCAGCCGAGCGGAGTCCGTGCCTCCTCGTGCTCGGCCAGGCGGATCATCTCCGCCGAAACGTCGACCCCGGTGACCCGGGCGGCGCCGGCCCGCTTGAGCAGGCGGGTGTAGAAACCCCCGCCGCAGGCGAGGTCCAGCACCGTCATTCCGCGAACGTCGCCCAGCGCCTCGAACAGCGTGTAGCGCTCGATGGCCTTGCGGAACGGGAGCTGCTTCGAGTCCCGGTACGCTTCGGCGATGGTGTCGTACTGGGCCAAGTGCTTCCGGGCCGGGAGTCCGCGCCGCAGCACGGTGCAGACTCCCGGAGAGGGTTGGTTGGCTACGGCACGCGCGCGCGGCCGATGTTGTTCGTGTCGGTGCCGAACCAGATCTCGCGCCCCGGCGCGTGGTAGTACATGTGGCGCACGGTCCCGCCGCCGCTCGCGATCTCCGTCTCGGCGAAGAACTCTTCGGTGGCCGGGTCGAAGCCGACGAACCGGTTCGGCATGGTCCCCGACTCCACGAAGTACAGCCGGTCCCGGTCGTCCACCGACATCCCGTACGGCCGCGCCCCGGCGCCGCCCGGGACCGCCCATTCCCGCACCTCGCCGGTGGCCGGATCGAAGCGCCCGAGGTTGCCGCCCGCGTAGTCGACGTACCACAGGTGTCCGTTCGACGTCAGGGCCAGCCGGCGCGGCCGCGCCTCGGCGCGGGGAAGGTCGAACTCCTCGAGCTCCAGCGTTTCCGGGTCGACGGTGGCGAGCTTGTTCGTGCCGAACTGGCAGAACCAGGCGCGGTTGTTCGCGTCGACCACGATGCCGTAGGGGCGCCGGCCGCGGCCCTCGACGGGGATGAGATCGACGGTGCCGGTCCGCGTGCCCAGCTTGCCGACGAAGCTGCCGCCCTGCACGGAGAACCAGATGTCGCCGTTGTGGTCGAAGGTCAGCGTATGCGGATCCCGGGCGTCGGGAGTCGGCATCATGAACTTCTCGATGTCTCCGGTGTCCGGGTCGAGTTTTCCGATGTGCATGGCCCGGTTGCCCGCATACCAGACGAACCCGTCGTCGTCGACGATCAGGTTGTGCGGACCGGTGCCCGGGTCGAGCTCGTAGCGCCGGAAGTCGCCCGTCTCCGGGTCCAGATAGGCGAGGTAGTTGCCCCGCTGCCCGACGAACCAGACGCGTCCCTGGCCGTCCACGTAGGGGTCGCGCGGCCGGGTGTTCTCCCAGGGCACCACCCACTCGGTGATCTCGACGTCCCCGGCCGCGGCCGGGGCCGCGCCGAGCGTGCCGAACGCGACGACCGCCGCCAGCAGCGCGGGGATGCAGTTTCTCATCGTGTACCTCCAGTTCGTCGATCGTGTCGCAGTCGTCTCGGCGGACCGCCGGGACCCCCGCGGAATCGCCTCCGCGAGGGCTCCCGGTTCACGGTGCGGGCGCCGCCGGTTCACCGGTTCGAGAGACCGGTCGGGCCCACGGTCGCTCAGTTGGCGAGCGGATGCGGACGCACCTGGAACTTCAGCATCCCCGGCTTGACGCCGACGCCGCCCTCGATGTGCCAGGTGACCGCCGCGCCGTAGGTGGCCCACACGCCGCGCCCCTTCCAGCCGGCGTCCGGATCGTCGATGCGGCCGTCGAGTCCGCGGGTGAAGAAGCCCTGCGGATAGGGCACCCGCAGCACGATCCACTCCCCGGTGTCCGGATCCAGGGCCAGCAGCGAATCCGAGTTCGATCCGGTGGCGATCGGCACGTCCTTGCCCAGGCCGAGGGTGTTCCACTGGTCCACCCAGTTGTAGTAGTGGTAGTCGGCCCGCACCGGCGGTTCGGTGCCGGGAATCGTGGGGCCGGGCGTGGGGTAGAGGGTCCAGCCTTCGACGCAGTGCCGCCCTTCGGCCGTGCTGGGACCGTTGTGCACGGCGCACTGGCGCCGGTCGAAGCTGGCGAGGTGGCTCGATCCGGACAGCGCCGTCCAGACGACGCCGTCGCGGTCGATGTCGATCCCGCGCGAGCCGAACCCGCGCTTCTCCGGCGGCACGTTCGGATCGAGGACCGACGGCACCTCGTACATCTCGGTCACGCAGCTCGCCGGCGGGTCGTCGCCGACGTGCAGCCGGGCGAGCCGGCCCGGGAACCGGTTCGAGCTGATCCAGACCGCCTTCTCGTCGGTCGGGTCGGCGATGACGCCGTAGCTGCCGATGGACACGCGCGTGTCGAGGGCGGGGTCGTGCCCGACCTCCCGCCCGCGCTGCGCCGGCTCGTTCCACGGCTTCGTGATCACGCCGTCGCCGTTGGTGTCGAGCACGGTCGGGCACCAGCCCTGGGCGAGCTGCTCGTTGCCTGTCTCGTCGTAGAGCCGCGTGTCGATCCAGCCGATGACCTGCCCGCCGCCACTGAAGTAGAGGGTGTCGTTCTCGTCCTCGGCGAACTGCAGGTGGTGGGTCCCGAAGCAGGTGTCGACCAGCACGAACTGCTCCTGGTCCGGCTCGTAGAACACCGCCGACCGGAAGCCGCCGGCCAGCGGGAAGTACTGCGCGTAGGGATGGTCCGAACCCTCCCTGCAGTAGTCGGGGTTGGCGCGGTTGCGGATCGCCGAGGTCATCCACACCCGACCCTTCCGGTCCATCATCGGGTTGTGCGGGTTGGCCGGGTCGTTCCAGATCAGCTCGTCCCCGAAGAACCGCGACGGCGCCGGCATCGAGAGCGCGATCATCCCCGGCACGGTGTCGGGGTCGACGCGCAGCGGGACGTCGAGGCTGGTGGCGGTGTGGGTCGCCGGGTCGAGGATCGTGAGCGCGTCGTTGGAGATGTTCACGCCGTAGACCGGGCCGCCGGCGTTGACGGTCGGATCGCGCTTGTCGGTCGTGATCTCGTCGTGGATGTAGTCGATCTCGGTGCCCCACTCCCACATCGAGACAACGACGTTGCGCTCGACACCCCGGGGCCGGGGCGGGGCCGGCGGCACCGCCCCGGCGGCGATCCGGTCGCTCCAGTCGGCGAACATCTGCAGGCCGCGCCCGCGGCCGAAGCGGTTCATGACGTTGGTCATCTGCCCGCCGCGCTGGCCCATGCGGACGCGGTGGTCCCAGGCCTCGAGACTGGAGTCGAACTGGTCGAGGTTGTCGATCTCGCGGATGATGCGGCTGCCGAGCTGGTGGCACAGCATGCAGCCCTGCTTCTGGATGTCGACCCACTGGTCCTGGTGCCGCAGGTTGGCGGCGATGCCGTTGCCGTCCTCCCCGGTGCCGGGGAACTCGGCCGGGGCCGGCGGGCGGATGAGCGAGTACCAGTAGTTGGCGGGGTAGATCCGGGCCGCCTCGGCCGGCGTCGCGGCCGCCGTCGCCTCGATGTCCACCGTGTCGCCCGGCGCGGCGGTCACCGGCTCCGAGTCGAGCAGCCCGTAGCCGCGCACCCACACGTCGTAGGTCGCGTCCGGCAGGTCGGGAATCAGGTACCGGCCGCCGTCGCCCGTCACCGCGCTCTTGACGAACTTCGTCGGCAGGGACGTAGTCTCGGCGATGACCCAGACGCCCTCCTCGGGGCCGTTCGCGCTGGTGACCACGCCGCTGATGTCCGCGTCTTCGGCCTGCACCTCGCCCGCGGCGCGGCCGGACGCGGACAGGGTGACCAGCGCCGCGGCGACGAGCACGGCGACGACCGACGCTCCTGCGAAACGCTTGCTCATGGCGGTCCTCCGTGTTGCGGTCCGGCCGGCGCCCGGCGGTGACGGCCGACGGCCGGCGGCAGCCGTTCGTGCCGAGCATGCCCCGGCGGAGGACGAACGTCAAGGGCGGGCGTCCCGACACGTTCGTGAACGGTCCGTGCGTGCATGCGCCGGGGACGCCGGGGACGCCGGGGACGCCGGGGACTGTCAGGAGTATAGTGAGGAGGCTGCCCGGCCACCGCCCGCGCCCCCGCGCGCCGCGGCTCCGGTCCGGGTCACGCGTCGGTCGAGTTCGCGTCGTCGGTGGTTGGCGTTCACCCGGAGAGCGGAAGCGATGCTGGGGCGAACTTCTCCGCGGCGATGGTCCGCGGCCTCATCGATGCAGACCGGCCTGCGCCGCGTCGTGTCTCCCTTCCGCTGCCGAAGCTGGTCCCTCCATAGGTCTCCGCTATATCTCCGGCGCGCCTCGTTCGTCGGAAACACTCACGGAACGGAGGTGAATCGTGCAGTGCGTCCGTAGGACCCAGTACGCCTGGCTCCTCGTCGCGGGATTGGCGCTGTGGCCGGCGTCGGCCGCGGCCCAGAGCGCGATCGGCGGCCAGGTCACCGACAACACCGGCGGCATCCTTCCGGGTGTCACGGTGGAGGCTTCGAGTCCGGCGCTCATCGAGGGCAGCCGCGTCGCCGTGACCGACGGCCAGGGGCGCTACAGCATCGTCAACCTGCGGCCGGGCATCTACAGCCTGACCTTCTCGCTGGCCGGCTTCGGCACGGTGGTGCAGGAGAACTTCGACCTGCCGTCGGAGTTCACGGCGGAGCTGGACGTGCAACTGTCGGTCGGCGCCCTCGAGGAGACGGTGACCGTCTCCGGCGCGGCCCCGGTGGTCGACGTGCAGCAGGCGGCCCGCGTGCAGGTGCTCTCCCGCGAGGTGCTCGACAACGTCATCAACACCGGCAGCCCCTGGACCCAGGCGATGATGGTGCCCGGCGTGTCGATGGCGGGGGTAGACGTCGGCGGCTCGCGCTACGTCAACGACCTGCAGCTCGAGGCGCGCGGCGCCAACGCCAAGCACACCACCGTGATGCAGGAGGGCATGGCCCTCGACCTGCTGGCCCTCGAAGGCGTCCCGGTCATGTACAACCAGGACCTGGCCACGCAGGAGATGGCGGTGCAGGCGGGCGGCGGCGGCGGCAACGCCGAGATGCAGGCGGGCGGCGTCGTCATGAACATCATCCCGAAGGAAGGCGGCAACACCTTCAGCGGCCAGGGCTACGTCGGCCACACCGCGGGCGGTTGGATCGCCAACAACTACTCCGACCGGCTGCGGCAGGCGGGCACGACCGAGGCGGCCGACTTCAACAAGCTGTTCGACTACTCCGGGTCGATCGGCGGGCCGATCGTCCAGGACCAGCTCTGGTTCCACGAGTCGGTCCGCTACTGGGGCGCGTGGACGCCGGAGCCGGGCTGGCTGTTCGACGACCGGAGCCAGTTCTTCAACGAGGAGGACATCATCTCCAGCGTCACCCGGCTCACCTGGCAGGCGAATCCGAACAACAAGTTCAGCGCCACCCTCGATCGGCTGAACAAGCGGCGCGGACCGTTCATCGACCTGCCGCACGAGGCCCGCTACCGCGGCACGTGGCGCGCCACCCCGGAGTCTGCCTGGATTCAATCCGCATTCCTGCTCGACGACCAGCGCGGTCCCGACCCGGAGACCGCCCGCAACTACCAGAACAAGGGCCAGGGCTGGCACCACGCGCCCTACTGGCAGGGACAGGCGAAGTGGACCTCGACGATCAGCAGCCGGCTGCTGATCGAGGCGGGTTACGGGAGCTCCGGCGTCGCCGACTGCTGCAGCGACCCGCAACCGAACACCGTCTTCCCGCGCTGGTCGGACAACTGGCTGCAGTTCGTGCACAAGCGCGACCTCGACCGGAACATCCAGTTCGATTCGGTGGAGGACTTCTCCTGGAACCTGCCGGGCGAGCGGGTGATGAGCTCGGTGTCCTACGTCACGGGGTCGCACAACTTCAAGACCGGTTTCTCCTACGCCTGGGGCACAGCCGAGCAGCACCGCTTCAACAACGGCGACATCAGCCGGATGAACATCCGCGACGGGCGCGCCTACGAGGTGCTGGCAGGCAACTACCCGTTCATCCGGTTGAACTCGGTCAAGGAGACCGGCTGGTTCATCCAGGACGCCTGGACCGTCGACCGGGTGACGATCACCGGCGGCCTGCGCGCCGACTGGCTCAACGGGTCGGTGCCCCCGCAGCGCGTCCCGGACGGCCGCTTCGCCAGGGGACGCGACTTCGCCGAGGTGACCTGCGTGCCCTGCTGGGGGCCCGAGTGGTCGCCGCGCATCGGCGTCGCGTGGGACGTCTTCGGCGACGCCCGCACCGCGCTGAAGTTCAGCACCGGGAAGTACCTGACCCCGACCACCACGGCGTTGCCGAACCGGGTGAATCCGATGGCGCTGACGACGTTCGCCCTTCCGTGGAGCGATCCGAACGGCGACAGCATCGTGCAGGACCACGAGCTCGACTTCGCCCGGCTGCCCCCGAACTTCGGCACGCGCCGCCTCGACGACATCGACCCGGATCTGGTGCGCGAGTGGAACATCGAGACGTCGGTCAGCGTGGAGCGGGAGCTCACGCGCAACGTCTCCCTCAGCGTCGGCTGGTACCGCCGGTCGTTCCACGACATCCTCTTCACCGACACCGGCTACGAGGGGATGTTCATCTACAACCGGCACTGGGAGGCGCCGGGGTCGTTCCGCGCGGTCGAGGTGGTGAACCCGCTCAACGGCGAGGTCTTCAACGTCTACGACCTGGCGGGCACGGACCTGGTGGGACAGGTGGACAACCTCGTCACCAACCCGATCGGCCACACCGGCGTCTACAACGGGATCGAGTTGGCGCTCAACGCCCGGCTGCCGGGCGGGGGACAGCTCATCTCCAGCCTGACCACGCAGCGCAAGATCACGAGCGAGTGCGACAACCGGGGCGACCCGAACGGGGACCGCTTCTGCGACCGCAACGACATGAACCGGTACAACGTCAGCCTGCCGGGCGGCGCGCAGGTCGCCTACGACGGGGTCGACTTCAAGAACGACTTCAAGCTCGGCGGCTACTTCCCGCTGCCTGCGAACATGCAGTTCAGCCTGGTGCTGAACAGTGTGACGGGCCGGTTGACGGGGGACATCCAGCGCGTGGACGAGCTGCTGCCGGTCAACTGGCTCATCAACCGGAACACGGTGTACACCGCCGACGGCGGGTCCCACGGCCGCGCGCCGCGGTGTCACGGCGCCACCATCAACGGCGCGCCCTGCGAGCCGGGCATGCCGGTCATACCCGACATGGTGCAGTCGTCGATCACGGTGCCGGTCGCGCCGGCCGGCACGATCCACCAGTTGCCGCGGACGAACATGCTGAACTTCAGCTTCCAGTGGATCGGCAACGCCGGCGGCATGGAGTTCCGCCCGCAGCTCGAGATCTACAACGTGACGAACACCGACGTGTGGTACGCCGAGGCGTCCTACAACTACACGTCGGGCGTCTATGCGCAGCCGAGCCGCTACGTGCTCGGCCGGATGCTGCGGCTGTCGACGCAGTTGAGCTGGTAGTCCTCGGGGCCGCGGTCTCCGCCCGCCGGCGGAACCGCGGCCCCTCTCACGCCCGTCGTTCGCTCGTCCCACCTTGCCGCGAGCCCGCGCGGGAGTCCTGCGAACGGGTGTCGAAGGGTCGGTACGGCTGGTGAATCCGGCCGCCGTTCCCGGTGCGACGCGGAACCTGTCCGAGGTGCCTCCCGGCCCCGCAGGGGGGCGCCGATCACTCGCCGCGCACATCCGGCGTCATAATCGGACGAAGACTTCGCATCGGAAACCGGAAGGAAGAGGCATGCTGGGCGACGAAGAACTGCTCGACCGAATCGAGAGCGGCGAGAGCGACGGTGTGGAATTCACCACGTCCGTGCGGGATCTCGACAAGTTCCGGGAGGCGATATGCGCGTTCGCCAACGATCTGCCGGGGAACGGAGCACCGGGACTTCTCTTCATCGGATTGGGAGACGACGGAAGCTGTGCCGGCTCGGCCATCGACGACGGCTTGCTCCGGACGCTCGGCGGGCTGCGGACGGACGGGAAGATCCTGCCTTTCCCCGTCATGGAGGTCGCCAGGAAGCGGCTGCGCAACTGCGACGTCGCGGTAGTCCAGGTCGAGCCCTCGGACAATCCGCCGCTAAAGGCGGACGGCCGGTGCTGGATTCGCATCGGCCCTCGGCGAGGCCAGGCCACGGCCGAAGAGGAGCGCCGTCTCACCGAGAAACGCCGCTGGGGGAACGTTCCCTACGACATGCAGGGCGTCGCCGGGGCGACGGTGAAGGCCGACCTGGACATGCGGGCGTTCGAGAGAACGACTACCTGCCCTGTGCGGTTTCTCCGGAAGTCCTGACGGAGAACCGCCGTAATCGGGAGGAGCAACTGCAGGCGCTGCGTCTCGTGGCGCGGAACGGTGCGCCCACGGTCACGGCGATCCTCATGCTGGGCAGGGATCCGCGGTACTGGTTTCCCGGAGCATATCTGCAGTTCGTCCGCTACGGCGGGACCGCCGTGACGGATGAGATACTCGACCATGCTGAACTTTCCGGACCGTTGCCGGAGCAGTTGCGGGAAGCGGACCGTTTGCTGAGGTTGAACATTCCCCATGCGCTCGATACGCGCGGAGAACGGCACGTCGAGGAACGAAGCTATCCCTACGAGGCCCTCCGCGAACTCCTCCGCAACGCGGCGATTCACAGAAACTACGAGAGTTCAAACACTCCCGTGCGGATCTCCTGGCTCGTCGACCGTGTGGAAATCCTGAGCCCGGGCACCGCGTTCGGGGAAGTCGGACGCGACAATTTCGGACAGGGAGCGACCTCCTACCGCAACCCCACCATCGCGGAAGCGATGAAGAACATGGGCTTCATGCAGCGCTTCGGAATCGGCATAGAAACGGCGCGCAGGACGTTGGCGGAAAACGGTAATCCACCGCCGGAGTTCGACGTTCAGGACGTGTTCGTCCTCGTCACCGTTCGGAGGCGGCCATGACGACCGTCGCCTTCTTCAACAACAAGGGGGGCGTGGGCAAGACGTCGCTCGTCTATCACCTGGCCTGGATGCTCGGGGAGCGCGGCCGGCGCGTCATCGCCGCGGACCTGGATCCCCAGGCCAACCTGACGGGGATGTTTCTTGACGAGACAGAGTTGGAACGTCTGTGGAGAAATGGGAACCAGGGCACGATTGACGAGGGCGTCGCCCCGCTGTTCGAGGGCACCGGGGATATCGTCGAGTCTCCGCACGTCGAGGAAATCGGCGAGAAGATCGGGTTGCTGATGGGCGATCTCGGGCTCTCCAGAAGGGAAGACGAGCTCTCCACGCAATGGCCGAAGTGTCTGGACGGGGACAAGCGGGCGTTCCGCGTCACGACGGCGTTCGCGCGGTTGATCTCACGGGCCGGAGAGCAGTTCGGAGCGGACCTGGCGCTGCTGGACGTCGGTCCGAATCTCGGCGCGATCAACCGCGCCGCCCTGGTCGCCGGCGACCGTGTCGTCATTCCCCTGGCTCCCGACCTGTTTTCCTTGCAGGGATTGAGAAACGTGGGGCCGATTCTCAGGGATTGGCGGAACGCCTGGCGGGAGCGCGCCGCAAGGAAGCCGGCGGAGTTGGACATTCGATTGCCGGCGGGCAACATGAAGCCGCTCGGCTACGTCATCATGCGGCACTCCACCCGACTGTCCAGACCCGTCCAGGCCTACGGCCGGTGGATCGACAGGATCCCGTCGGAATACGCGAAAGCCGTAACGGAAAGCGGTCCGCCATCCGTGCCGGAAGGCCAGGACGCGAACTGTCTGGCGCACCTGAAGGACTACCGCTCGCTCATGCCGATGGCGCAGGAGGCGAACCGCCCCATGTTCCTGCTGAAGCCGGCCCACGGCGCCATCGGTGCGCATCAACAGGCGGTCCGTGACTGCTACACGGACTTCTGCAACCTCGCACGGGAGTTGCTCAGGCGTCTCGATAGCGGGTGTTGAGGCCAGCCGGACCCGGCCGGCGCGCGGCGGCCACCGGGGCTCCCCGTTTCCCGCAGCGTCTCCACGCAGATCAATCCTCCCTTATTCCTTGAAGAGGCGGATTCGCATCGGCCCTCGGCGAGGCCAGGCCACGGCCGAAGAGGAGCGCCGTCTCACCGAGAAACGCCGCTGGGGGGATCATCGGGACGTGCGCATCGAACGCCTCGAAGGAAAACGCGAAGCTGATCGAGCAGCGGGATCACCGGAAGCGTCCGTGCGATGGTGTGCCGGGCGCCGTGATCAACCTTCGGAGATCGCCGTTCGCCGGCGGCTGTGCCGCCAGGTCGAGTCGGCACCGTGTCGCTGACGGTGCACGTACCGGCGATTGTCCGGGACGAGCTGAAGCGGCTGGCGCTCGACCGGGGCGCGACGCTCCATGCGATCTGCGGGGAGGCGTTCAACATGCTGTTCGCCCGCGAGAGCAAGCCGGAGATCGCCCCCGCGGAGCCGAAGCGCGGGAATGTCACGATGTAGAAAATGGAGAAAGTGGAGACCCGATGGTGGTGACATAATTTGGTGTGGCATCCGGGATCCGCGCGGGCTGCGCGGCGGGAGTTCGAGCAGGCGCGGGCGAGGACGGCGGCGGTGATGGGGGTCAGGAGGCGCGGCGGATGGTCTGTACGCGCCGCGGACAAGTCGGACGGGAACTTGCCGGAGTCCGAGAAAGTGGCACACGCGGCGGCTGAGCGGGTCGGAGGGGCGGATCTGCCGCCGCTGCTGCTGGCGGATTTTCTGCGGGGCGTCGAGGAGGGGTGGTCGGAGGAAGATACCGCCCGCTGGATCGTGTGTCAGCTCCCGCGGAGTTTCCACGCGCGGAGCGCGGAGGAGCAGCACGAGGCGCTTGGGGCGCGGGTGCCGCTGACCGGGACGAAGTGGGACGCGCTCGTAGCGGCGATGGTGGAGCACGTGGCCTGGCTACACGGTCACGAGCGGCCGGGATGGGTGGACGAGCGCGAGCGGTTCCTGGACAGCACGTGGGTGCTGGCTGATACGCCCTGGGCGCGACTGTACTCGGTGATGTTCGCGCCCGCCGCGTTCTTGCGGCACGGTGCGATTCCGGACCCCCGGGATCTCGACGCGCGGGGAGGGGAGCGATTTGGCTGGACCCCTTGGCCGTAAGCAGGTTCTCGAGCTGTTCGAGGAGTTGTCGGCGGAACTGGGAATGCGAGGCGCGCGGGCGCATGTCTACCTGTTCGGCGGCGCCGCTATGAGCGTGGCTTTCGACCGCAATCGGAGAACGGTGGATCTCGACGTGCGTGTTGACAGCGGCCGCGAAAAGCTCACGGAGGCGGCACGAGCGGTGGGCAGGCGCCGCGGCTTCGAGGAAGGGTGGTTCAACGAGCCGGCGGCGGTCGTGTTGCCGAAGGGGGCCGACGAGCGGGCGGGGACGTTGTACCAGTCGCAATATCTGACCGTGACGGGTGCCTCGGCGCAGCACTTGCTGGCCATGAAGCTTGTGGCGGGCAGGTTCAAGGACCGGGATGATATCGCGGTGCTGTGCAGGGAATTGGGAGTCGGCAACGAGGGTGAGGCGATCCGGATCAAGGACGAGGTGTTGCCGGGGGTGCCGGTTCATCGGGCGGCGCGCGAGGCGTTGAAACGGGTGTTCGAGGACCGCGAGACAGGGCTGTGAGCGATAGGCGGATGGTCGGAGTCATCCGCGGTTCGCGCCTCACGGCTGGATGAGTTCGACGAGCTGGTTGCGGACGCGCTCGTCGAGGCCTTCCTCGACCGCATCGAGAACGCCAAGCGACGGGAGGATTGCCGTAGCGTCGTCGAGTTGATGGCCGACGTCACTGGTGAACCGTCGGCGATGTGGGGTGACAGCATCATCGGGTTCGGCAGCTACCACTACAAGTACCCGACCGGGCGCGAAGGCGACTGGATGGAGACCGGGGTGTCGCCGCGCAAGCAGAGCCTGACCGTCTACATCATGACCGGCTTCCAGCGGCACGATGCGTTGATGAAGAAGCTCGGCCGCTGCACGACCGGGAAGTCGTGCCTCTACATCAAAAAGCTCGAGGACATCGACATGAACGTCCTGCGGGCGCTCGTCCGGGAATCGTTCGCGCTGGTGTCGAAGGGGCAGTACGGCTGGTGAATTCGGCCGCGCGCCGTCACGGCGCGAAGAGCCAGAGCGTCTCGAAGACGCGCAACAGTTAGTCGACTAACGCGTCGACGCCGCCCGCTGCGGCCATGCAGTCTTTGCCGATCGAGCGATCGAATCTGGTCTCCGAGAACTCGAGCCCGCTTGCCCTTCACCGACACGATGGCCTCGCCCGGGTAGAGCGACTCGACATCTCGGCGCCTCGTACCGGATCGAGCGATACCCAGTAGACGTCTCCGCGACGCGGGTATCCCTTCATTGCGGCCAATCTTCGACTTCGGTGACTTCCCAGGCGTCCGCCAGCTCGGTGCGCCACGCTTCGCGAGCCGCCGCCTTGTAACCGGCTTCGAGCGCGTCCTGATCGGGATGAAGGCGGGCGCGCACGGCGTCGCTGATGAAGCGACTGACGCCCTTCGGCGGGCAGGCATCCTTCAGCCGGCGGTAGAGCATTTCGTCCATCGTGATGTTGAATCGTACTGGCATGACTGGCATGATCCCACCCGGATACAAGACCGCTCGTCATGTACCCTATACGGGATTATCTTCGGGTTCCAGGCGGAACGTGTCCAGGCGAGGGTGACCGCACCATGGATGAACAGAAGCTCGCGGTGAACCGGCGGCGTTTCATCACCGGCCTGTCGGCGGCGGGGATCACGTCCGCCCTGATGCCCGGCGCGCTAGCGGCGGTGGCGCAGGACGCCGACGAGGTAACGGTGGAGATGCTCGCGGCGGCGCAGCGCATCGCCGGGCTGGCGTTTCCCCCGGAGGATCTGGAGCGTATAGCCGAGCGCCTCAACCGACCCGGCGGCCGGCCGGACGTCCGGACGCTGCGCGCCGCCAACCTCGGCAACGCCGCGCAGCCGGCCATCGTGTTCAACCCGGCGCCGCCCGGGATGACGCTGCCTGCCGAACGCCGTCCGATGCGGCGCGCGGAGATCGCGGTGGCGATGCCGTCCACCGACGAGGATCTGGCGTTCCTGCCCGTCACGCACCTGGCGAAGCTGATCGAGACCCGGCAGGTGAAGCCGTCCGAGCTGACCGAGCTGTACCTGTCCCGGCTGCGGCGGCACGACCCGACCCTGCACTGCGTGGTCAGCTACACGGAAGACATCGCACGGCGCCAGGCCCGGCAGGCCGACGAGGAGATCGCGGCGGGCATCTACCGCGGGCCGCTGCACGGGATCCCGTGGGGAGCGAAGGACCTGCTCGCCGTCCGCGGCACCCGCACGACCTGGGGGGCGTCCCCCTATCGGCGGCAGACCATCGACACGGACGCCACGGTGTACACGCGGTTGACCGAGGCAGGGGCGATTCTCGCCGCCAAGCTCTCCATGGGGGCCCTGGCGTCGGGAGACCGCTGGTTCGGCGGCCGGGCGCGGAACCCCTGGAACCCGGAACAGGGGGCGAGCGGGTCGTCTGCCGGCTCGGGGGCGGCGACCGCCGCGGGGCTCGTCGGTTTCGCGATCGGGACCGAGACGCGCGGATCCATCATCTCGCCCTCGACCCGCAACGGAGTCACCGGCCTGCGTCCGACGTTCGGCCGGGTGAGCCGGTTTGGCGCGATGGCCCTGAGCTGGACGATGGACAAGATCGGACCGATGTGCCGGTCGGCCGAAGACTGCGCGCTCGTGTTCGACGCCATCCGGGGACCGGACGGGCGGGACAACACGGTTCTCGACGTGCCGTTCAACTGGGACGCGGAGGCCGACCTCGCCGGCCTGCGGGTGGGTTACCTCCGCTCGAGCTTCGACGAGGCCGCCATCGAGGACGATCCCCAGAGCCCGGGGCGCGCGGCGCGGGAGCGGCAGACGCTGGCGAACAACCGGGCTGCCCTCGACACGCTGCGCGGCTTGGGGGTGAGACTGGCGCCGCTCGACCTGCCGGACGTGCCGGCCGACGCCATCGGTTTCATTCTGGGCACGGAGGCGGCGGCGGCATTCGACGTGCCGACGGTGAACGCCGAGCTGGACGGCATGCGCGAGGCGCCGGAGGAGAGCCGCTGGCCCGACAGCTTTCGGGCGTCGCGGTTCGTCCCGGCCATCGCCTACCTGCAGGCGAACCGCCTGCGGATGCAGATCATCGAGCAGGTGCACGAGACGCTCGGCGACCTCGATCTGTTCGTCGGCAGCGACTTGCGGCTGACGAACCTGACCGGCCACCCGGAGATCAGCATGCCGAGCGGCTTCTTCGAGGGCTCGCCGACCAGCCTGCGCTTCACGGGGAAGCTGTTCGGCGAGGCGGAGATCCTGCGCCTCGCGCACGCCTGGCAGGCGGCGACCGACCACCACCTGCAGCATCCCGAGCTGGGCTGATGCGCTTGCTGACCGAACGGCTTGGTGGCGCGTAGCGGGGCGGCGGCCTGGTTCACGAGTCCGAGCCGTTCCTGACCGACCGCCCCGCATATCGTTCCCACCACGGCCTCCGGCCCGCCGCGTCGGCGCAGCAGCTCGTTCGCCGCGGTTGGCGCACCCAGACCCCGTGGCGGGCGTCAGTCGTTCGACGGTTCGGGCCCCAGCCCGTGCTCGCCGAGGAACGCCCGGATCGCCGCGTAGATGCGCTGGTTCTCCTCCGGGCTGAACCCGCCGTGCCCGCCGCCCTCGATCGTGACGAGCCGGTTCGGCACGCCCCACTCGTCGAGCAGCGCGTGCAGGCGCGTCGCGTGGTCGTAGGGCACGATCGAGTCGGCGTCGCCGTGGATGGTGAGGATCGGCGGGGTGTCGCCGTTCACGTAGTTGGTCGGCGAGACGCGCCTCGCCACCGCGTCGCGGTCGCTGCGGCTCCCCAGCCACGCCTCGGTGAAGTTCCCGGAGGTTCCCGGCGTTCGGTGGGCCAGGTCGTAGACGTCGGTGATGCCGTACCAGTTGACGATCGCCGCGACCTCGAGCGGGGCGGTCGACGTCGCGCCGGTGGTCCAGAGGCGGCGCCGGTCGCCGGGGCACTGGCGGTCGAGTCCGGCCGATGCCGGCAGCATGCCGGTGGTCAGCGACAGGTGTCCGCCGGCGGAGTTGCCGGTCACCACGATCCGGTCGAGGTCGAAGTTGAACTGCCCGGCGTTGCGGTAGACCCAGCGCAGGGCGCAGCGGCAGTCCTCGACCGCGGCCGGCGCGTGCGCGGCGTCGGCCAGCCGGTAGGAGACGTTGACCACGCTCCAGCCCATCTCCAGGTAGGGGAGGAAGGTCAGCGCGGAGGCCTGCCGGCTGCCGTTGGTCCAGCCGCCGCCGTGAATGTAGATGAGCGTCGGGCTCGGTCCCGACGCGGCGCGGGGCCGGTAGACGTCGAGGGTCAGATCCTGTCCGCCCGCGCGATGGTACGTGATGTTCGGGGTCAGGCTGTAGCCGGTGGCCACCCGTACGAACGCCCCCGCCGCGTCGTCGGTCTGCGCGTTCACTGCCACGGGCGCACCGAGTCCGATCGCTGCGGCCAGGCCAATCGCCGTCAGGCTGGAAACTCTCATCGCTGTCGCCTCACTTTCTTGTCGCATCGGGTGCATGTTGCCGGCGGTGGCGCCGACCCCCTGATTCTGTCACTCCGCCGGCGGCCAGTCGAGCGTGAACGCGGGACAGGCGAAGCGGTCGGCCGACCAGAGACCGGGCCTGCGTCGCCGCTGGCCGGACCGCCGCGGCGAACGCGGCCGCGTCACCCGCCGCCTCCTCGATCCGCAGCACCTCGTTCCACTTGGCCATCCGCTCCGAGCGGGCGAACGATCCGACCTTGAACTGGCCGGCCCGCCAGCCGACCGCCAGGTGGGCGATGGTCACGTCCTCCGTCTCGCCCGAGCGGGCCGAGACGATGGTGTCGAAACCGGCGGCCCGCGCCGCCTCGAGCGCGGACCGCGTCTCGGTCACCGTGCCGGCCTGGTTGGGCTTGACGAGGAGCGCGTTGCAGGCGCCGTCGCGGGCGGCCCGCTCGACCCGCGCCGCGCTGGTCACCAGGTAGTCGTCGCCGACGATCTGCACGCGGTCGCCCACCGCGGTCGTGAAGCGCTGCATCCCCGTCACGTCGTCCTCGGCCAGCGGATCCTCGATCGAGGCGATCGGATACCGGTCGAGCCAGCCAATCAGCAGCTCGGCGAGCGCGTCGCTGTCCAGTTCCCGGCGATCGAGACCGAGTCGATAGCACCCGCCGGCGTGGAACTCCGAGGCGGCGACGTCGAGCGAGATGGCCACGTCGTCACCGGGCGTGCGTCCGGCGTCCTCGATGGCCCGCAGCAGGAACTCCAGCGCTTCCTCGTTCGTGTCGAACGCCGGCCAGTAGCCGCCCTCGTCGGCGACCCCGTGCAGCCGTCCGGCTTTCGCCATCCGCGCGCCGGCGGCCCGATACACCTCCGCCGTCCAGTCGAGCGCCTCCGCGAAGGTTGCAGCCCCGACCGGCAGCACCATGAAGTCCTGGACGTCGACCCGCCGCCCGGCGTGGGCGCCGCCGCCGAAGATCTGGACCTCGGGCAGCGGCAGCAGGGCGGGGCCGTCGCCGAGGAGATGGCGCCACAATGGCCGGCCCGCGGCGCCGGCGGCGGCGTGGAGCGCCGCCATCGAGACCGCGACGAGCGCGTTGGCGCCGAGCCGGCCGCGGTTCCCGGTGCCGTCGAGGTCGACCAGGGTCCGATCCAGGGCGGCCTGATCGGTTACGTCCCGCCCGCGCAACGCCTGTGCGATCTCCGCGTTGACGTTGCGCACGGCCGCCGTCACGTCATGGCCGCCGAAGGATGCGCCGCCGTCGCGCAGATCGACCGCCTCGCCGCTGCCGGTCGAGGCCCCGGCCGGCGCGATGGCCCGCCCGATGACGCCGCCGTGGAGACGCACGTCCGCTTCGACGGTCGGACGTCCGCGCGAATCCCAGATCCGGCGGCCCGACACCCGTTCGATCGTGTGCGATGACGTCGTCATGCGTTGGCTCCATCCATTTTGTCTCGGTTCCGCGGACCGCCCCTGCGTGTCGCCGGCGGCGTTGGGAGGGTGAGTCCGCGGTGTTCGATCCGTCGGGTGGTTGCTGGCTACGCCGGCCGGTCGAGCTCCGCGGCCCACGCCTGCCGCACCGCGCCGAGGGAGCACACCGGCTTCCGGATCAACGGCCGGGCGGTTCGCCGCACGCGCTCCCGGTCCGCTTCCGCGGTGACGTACTCGACGGGCGACTTGCCGTCGACGCGGGCGAGAAACAGGCCGGGCAGCAGATGCGCCGCCCGCTCCTCGATCCCGGCTCGCCCCTCCCATTGAACCTCCGCGAGGTACGTCGCCGCCAGCGCGTCGAAGGAACGCAGGAAGGCGGCGGTCGCGGACGGTGTCCAGAGGCACTTGAGCAGCAGGTGGTTCAGACAGAACGCCAGGTCGAACGCAGGATCGCCGTACCATGCGCACTCGGCGTCCAGGAAGATCGGGCCCTCCGGGCCGATCAGGATGTTCTTCGGGCTGACGTCGCCGTGCACCAGCGCGCGTTTCGTCTCCGCCGTGCGGGAGACGATTACCTGCAGCGGACCCGCGAGGTCGGGATGCCGCGCCGCCGTCGCCGCGAGGTACGGCTCCAGCCGGATCGCGTAGAAGATGTCGTCGGTGGCGAAGCGCGCCCGAACGTCCGCGCGGCCGGCGGTGGCGTTGTGGATCGCGACCAGGCGTTCCCCGACCGCGCGCGCGGTGGTCTCGCTGGCGATGCCGTCCCGGAGCTGCGCCTTCCAGAGGGGATGGGCCGCCGGATCCAGGAAGCCCATCGCGAAGCAGCCCGCCTCGGCGTCGTGCGCGACGAGCGGCGGCACGCTCGACGGTGCGATGCGGTCCGCCTCGCGCAGCCACTCCCATTCGTAGCGGTTCCGCTCGACCGGCGCCTCCCAGACCGCGTCGACCTTCAATCTGGCCAGCGCCCGCTTCACGCAGATCGGTCCGGCGGGAAGATCCACGCGCCAGATGTCCGAGGAAACGCCGCCGGCAAGGGGGGTCATCGGAGGCGGCGCCGGACGCCCGACGATGCCCATGCGCCGGAGCGCGGCCACGATGACGGGATCGGGTGCGGGCACCGTCCGCGTATGATAACGAGCGGCGTCCCGCCCGCCGGCGGGCGGGGCATGGAGAGTACGAACATACCCGCCCACTTGCGTACGATAACGGGTGGGGCGTCGCCCGCGGCGGGCCCGACCGGCCGGTTGCATATCCGCAGCGCGGCGGCGGCACGGGGTCGCTGCGTCGTTGCGGCGGCGCCGGTCAGAACGTCGAGACCGGCCTACGCGGCGGTGGGTGTCCGTGTCGTTGCGTCGTTGCGGCGTCACCAGTCATGAACGTCGTCTACCACTATGCGGCCGGTCCCGGTCTGACGAGGCGGCTCGCGGCGCTCGAGCGCGAAGGACTTTCCGTCACCGTCTGCGCGACGTCCGACCGTGCCCTCTTCGGGCGACTCCTGCCCGCAACGGGGGCCCTGTGGCATCTGCTCGAACCGGTCACCGCGGAGGTCGTCGCCGCGGCGCCGCGCCTGCGGCTGATCCAGAAGATCGGGGTCGGCGTCAACACCATCGATCTGGAGGCGGCCCGGCGGCGGGGCGTCGCCGTCTGCAACATGCCCGGCACCAACACGCAGGCCGTCGCCGAGATGACGCTGCTGCTCATGCTGGGCGCGCTGCGGCGCGTGAGCCAGCTCGATGCGGCGACGCGGTCCGGGCGGGGCTGGAGCCTGCCGGCGGATCTCCAGGACCGCTACGGCGAGGTATGCGGCCGGACCGTCGGGCTGGTGGGGTACGGCGCCGTGCCGCGCCGACTCGCCCCGGTTCTGCAGGCGATGGGGGCGCGCCTGCTGTTCGCCAGCCGCAGCGAGAAGCCGGATGCGGTGGGAGAGCGCCGCCCGCTCGCGGGCCTGCTGGCCGAGAGTGACGTCGTCTCGCTCCACGTGCCGCTCACTCCGGAGACCGAGCGACTGATCGACGCCGGCGCCATCGCCCGCATGAAGCCGGGCGCGGTCATCGTCAACACGGCGCGCGGCGGGCTGATCGACGAGGCGGCGCTCGTCGAGGGACTCCGGTCCGGCCGTATCGGCGCCGCCGGCCTCGACGTTTTCCAGACCGAGCCGACGGCTGCGGGCAACTTGCTTCTCGAACTCGACAACGTGGTCTGCACGCCGCACCTCGCGTGGCTGACGCGCGAGACGCTGGAGCGGAGCCTGGCAGTGGCCGTGGAGAACTGCCGGCGGCTCGCGGCCGGCGAAGCGTTGCTGCACCGGGTGGTGTAGCCGTCGCGGGCGTCGCGCGGCCCGATCCGGACCGTGCAGTCGGACCGCCGGTCGGTGGTAGCGGGCCGAAGCGCCCCGGCCCGCGCTCCCGGCCCTGGTAACGCCCCCTCTATGGGCGTTCGAAGACGCGCGCCGCCTCGAACGTCAGCTCCGGGAGCAGGACGGATTGCACGATCTCGTCCCCCGCTGCGCCCGGCGCTTCCCGGTAGGCGCGCCGTCCTCGAGCGCATGGATCTCGATCTGCTGGAGGACAGGATCGACGATCCAGTACTCCGGGACACCGTAGCGCGCGAACGTCCGCGTCTTTCGGCCGCGGTCCGTCGAGGCCGTAGAGGGTGAGAGCACCTCGACCGCGATGTCCGGCGCGTGCCGGGTCACGATGTGCGGTTGCAACAGGTGGCGGCGCTCCGCCCGGAAGAACAGGACGTCCGGTTGCACAACGTCGTACTCGTCTAACTCGATGTCGAGCGGGGCAGTCAAGACGATGCCGCCGCGCCTGGTGACGTAGGCGTCCAGAATCCGGACGATGGCCAGCACGGCCAATTGGTGGCGCGGCAGCGGCGACGGGACCACGACGAGCTCCCCTTCGTAGATCTCGTAGCGGCGTCCATCCTCCGGCATGTTCAGGAGGTCGGTGAAGCCGACGCGCGGCTGGACACCCTGCATGAACGCCATGGCAACACCCGGCATCCATGCGAGATTCGCGCCGCTGAAGATGTCCTGTCGACCCGGCGTCCGATGGCGGATCCATGGCGGAAACTGCCTTCTCGTCGCTGAAGTATCATCGTGGTGATTTGCAGGTTTCGCGGCGGTCGTAAGGGGATCGCGACCGCGACGGCCGCGTGGCGACGGTCGAGAGCCGGCGATGAACGGCCGGGAGGGACATCGTGAGAACAGGGAAGCTTCTGGCCCTGGGCGTTGCGGTGGTGCTGTCGGGGACCTGGGTCGCCGCGGAGCAGGGGGCGGACGGCTGCGAGCCGGTCGGCGACATCCGCTTCATCTGCGGCCTGGTCGGCCCGGAAGATCTCGCCATCGTGCCCGGCGCCGAGTGGGTCGTCGTGTCCGGCAATCGGGAGGGCGGTCGGATCCACCTCGTCGACGTGGCGGACAAGACCACGTCGGTCCTCTTCCCGACGGCGGAGCGGACCGAGCGTCTCGACACGGCGACCTATCCGGCGTGTCCGGGTCCCCTGGACGCGGAGGAGCTGGAGCAGAACGAGTTCAGGGCGCACGGCCTGTACCTGAAGCCGGGGGAGGACGGCGTGCATGCGCTGTACGTCGTGCACCACGGCCGGCGCGAGTCGATCGAAGTGTTCGAGCTCGACGCCGGCGCGCTGCCGGTGACCCTCGAGTGGGTCGGGTGCGCGGTGGCGCCGGAGGGCCTGCGCCTGAACTCGGTGGTGGCGCTTCCCGAAGGAGGCTTCGCCGCGACGAGCACGTCCACCGGGGACGTCTGGGAGTGGAGTACCGCCCGGGGCTGGTCGGTGATCCCGGGCACCGACGACACGACGCCGAACGGCCTGGAGATAGCGCCCGACGGCCGCTGGCTGTACGTGGCCGGCTGGCGCGGCGAGAAGCTCACGCGGCTGTCGCGCGGCAGGACGCCGCGGCAGAAGGACGTGGTGCCGATCGGCTTCCGGCCCGACAACCTGCGGTCGATAAACGGCGGCGCGTTGATCCTGGCCGCGGGGCACGGCGACTACGGGACGCCGGAGGAGACTTCCAACGTGGCGATCATCGATCCCGAGACGCTGGAGGTCCGGCGGATCTTCCGGCACCCGCGGATCGACGGCTTCGAGGCGTCGACCGCGGCGGTCCGCATCGGCGGCGAGATCTGGCTCGGGACGAACCGGGGCGGGATGATCGCGTACTTCCCCGCGCCGGAGTAGCGGGGGCGGGGCCGGTTCGCCGATACCGCCAGGACATCACGTGTGCCGGTTGGACGACATGCCGTCCGGCCGGGCAGAGGAGCATGAAGCCATGAGACGACGGGTTGCCATCTTCGTCGCCGTCGCCCTGTTCGCCTCCGCCTCGCCGGCGACCGCGCAGGAGCCGGCCGCCGGCGACGGCGTGCCGCAGTTCGCGCCGGTCACCTGGGAGCGCCTGCTCGCCGCGGCGGACGAGCCGCACAACTGGCTGATGTACAACGGCACGCTCGACGGCCAGCGCTTCAGCCGGCTCGACCGGATCGACAGGACCAACGTCGCCGGCCTGGAACTGAAGTGGGCCTACAACATCCGCCAGCTCGATCGCACGGAGACGACCCCGCTGGTGGTCGACGGGGTGATGTTCATCACCGAGTCGCCCAGCAACGTGACGGCGGTCGACGCGACGAGCGGACGCCCCTTCTGGCGTTACGAGCATCCGCTGCCGGACGACCTGCGCATCTGCTGCGGGCGCAACAACCGCGGCGTCGCCATCCTGGGCGAGACGCTCTACATGAGCACCCTCGACGCCCATCTCGTCGCCATCGACGCACGCACCGGCAACCTGGTCTGGGACGCCGAGGTGGCGGACTACCGGGGCGGCTACAGCAAGACCGCGGCGCCGCTCGTCGTCAAGGACCGGGTGGTGACCGGCATCGCCGGCGGGGAGTTCGGCATCCGCGGGTTCCTCGACTCGTACGACGCCGAGAGCGGGGAGCGCGTGTGGCGGACCTACACGATTCCGGGGCCGGACCACCCCGACAACCGGACCTGGGCCGGCGATTCGTGGCGCACCGGCGGCTCGCCGACCTGGATCACCGGCTCCTACGATCCCGAGCTCGACCTGGTCTACTGGGGCACCGGCAACCCCGGTCCGGACTGGAACGGCGACGTGCGCGAGGGTGACAACCTGTATGCCGACTCGGTGCTCGCCCTCGACGGCGATACGGGCGAGATGCGGTGGTACTTCCAGTTCACGCCGCACGACGTCCACGACTGGGACGCCATCCAGATCCCGGTGCTCGCCGACATCGAGATGGAGGACGGGCCGCGCAAGGCGATGCTCTGGGCGAACCGCAACGCCTTCTACTACACCCTGGATCGCGAGACCCGGCGAGTTCCTGCTCGGCAAGGCGTTCGCGCTGCAGACCTGGGCGGAGGGGCTCGACGAGAACGGCCGGCCGATCCGGCTGCCCGGACACCTTCCCGACGCCCGGCGGGACCGTGGTGGCGCCCCACCGCCGGCGGCGCGACCAACTGGTGGTCGCCCCGCCTACAACCCCGCGCACCGGGCTGCTGTACGTCAACGCGTTCGACGGCGAGGGGGAGTTCTTCATCCCGCGACGAGGACTACGTGGAAGGCGAGCGCTATACCGGCGGCGGCGTGCAGTCGCCGCAGCCGATGGACAACTACCGGAGCGCGATCCGGGCGCCATCGATCCGACCACCGGCGACGTCCGCTGGGAGTTCGAGATGAAGCCGCGGGCCCCGCTCCGGGGGTACTGACCACGGCGGGCGACGTCGTATTCAGCGCGACCGTCGACGGCTATTTCTTCGCGCTCGACGCGGAGAGCGGCGAGGAGCTCTGGCACATCCCGCTCGGCGGCCCGGTCAACGCCAACCCGATGACCTACGCGGTCGACGGGGCGCAGTACGTCACCATGGGCGGTGGGGAACACGGTATACACGTTCGGCCTCGACGAGTAGCCGCGCGTGAATGGTCACTGCAGCGCCTCGTAGACGAGCGTCCTGGAACTCCCGCTCGAGGTCGTAGGCCGCGAACGGGTTGAACTGGGTCCAGACCATGCCGATCAGCTCGGCCGCCGGGGTCGAATCCGGAAATAGGTGTTCGCGGCGCCGGCCCAGCGGAACACGCCGTCGTTGTCCCGGCGCGTAGATTCCGCGTCCACGACCACCGCAGCCCAGTCCGAAGCCGTAGCCCGGGCTCAGGTAGGTTCCGGCGACGGCGGCGGTGCACCGCCGCCGTCCTCCGATGGTAGTCGACCTGCGCCGGCGCCGCCCGCCGGTCACCCCCGCCAAGGAGTTCTTTGCACGCCGGGGTTCGGAGCCGGGAAGTGCATTGCGTTTCCGGGGACCGAGAGGCCGCCGCCGCGGCTCGTCACGTGCGATGATGTAACCGACGCGGGGCGATGTCGCCCGCGCGGCGGGAGGAGGCCGAGGCGAACGGCACCCGCGAGGTGTCCGCCTTCGGCAGCGTCTGCTATACGCTGAACGGTGCGGACGCCGAATCGGCGAACATGCACATCACCATCGCCGTCCTGTTCGCCAACGGCGATTCGACGGGTTTTCCCGACCGAGGAGGGCAGTTACACCCGGGCCGGTTCCTGGGTCATGGAGGTCGGCACTTCGTCGGCGCACATCATGATTCCGGGTCGCGACGGGCAAGGCGCCGGGAGGGGGGATCCCGCGGCTCGGCGGGGCGGTCCACCGCGCGGCGCCGCCGCGGCGCGATTTGACAACCGGCGCCCGGTGGCCGAGTATCAAGGAGACCCTGCCGCGCCTCGGCGCGGCGGCAACCGGCGGGTCTGGGCGACGCCGGGGGCCGGGCGGGTTGGGACCCGCCGTTGAAAAGGTGTGCCCAAGCAAGGAGGTGATCCAGTGGACGACCATGATACGGGCTCTGCGGAGGTGGCGTCCTCGTAGGGACCTCCCGCACTCCGACGGGTGGCGGGACGCCCCGCAGACGGGGTAAACCCAACGCCACCATCGCAGGCCAACTTGAGAGGGCTCCGATCCGCACGGGTCGGGGCCCTTTCTTCTGTACGGACGCGTACCATGCTCGGACGCGCACGCAGCGCAGGCTGAGCCACCCGGCGCCGGCCACGGCGCCCCGTGGCCGCGGGAGGTTACGCGCCATCGCCGTGCGTGCGATGATGTAGAGGGGGTCGCCGTCCTTCGGAACGGGCGGGCATGACCGAACGGCAAAACGGACCGGAGCCGGTCCACGAACGTGGAGCCGGAAATGCCGCGGAACGGGATGGCATGACCGGGCGCTGACTGGAGGTCAACCGATGAAGCGGATGGTGCTCACCCTTTGTCTCCCGGCGGCTCTTGCCCCGGCGCAGCCGGCGGCGGCGAACGACAACTGGCCGCACTTCCGGGGGCCGACCATGAACGCGGCGGTGGCCGACAACCCGGACCTGCCGGAGCAGTGGAGCCGGACGGAGAACGTCGAGTGGGTAACCGACATTCCCGGGCTCGGCTGGTCCAGCCCGGTGGTCTGGGGAAATCGCGTCTTCCTGACCACGGTCACCGCGGTGGGGGAGTTCGAGCAGCCGAAGCCCGGATTGTACGCGCCGCGGGGACGGCCGGAGCCGGTGCCGCTGGAGCATGACTGGCGCGTCTACTGCCTGGACCTGGAGACCGGCGCGGTCCTGTGGCAGCGCTCGGTGAACCACGGCCGGCCGGCCTTCCCGCGCCACATGAAGAACACCTACGCGTCGGAGACGCCGGCCGCCGACGGCGAGCACGTCTACGTCCGCTTCGGCGACCTGGGGCTCTATGCCTTCGACATGGAGGGCAACGAGGTCTGGCGCGTCATGATTCCCGATCGGCGCACCCGTTCCGAGTGGGGTTCCGCCTCCTCGCCCCGTGGTGTACGGCGAAAAAGTGATCATCCTCTACGACAACGAGGAGGAGTCGTGGCTCGCGGCGCTCGACAAGCGGACCGGCGAAGAGCTGTGGCGGACGGCGCGCGACGAGGTGTCCACCTGGGCCACGCCCTACGTGTGGGAGAACGCGCTGCGCACCGAGATCGTGACCTCCGGGGTCAACCGCATCCGCTCGTACGATCTCGACGGACAACTGCTGTGGGAGATGGACGGGCGGATGTCGTGGGCGGCCATCGCGACGCCGTTCTCGAGCCACGGTCTGGTGTATGTCAACTCCGGTTACTTCCGCGACGAACACCGTCCGGCCTACGCGATCCGGCCCGGCGCGAGCGGCGACATCACGCTCGCCGAAGGTGAACGGTCGAACGAGTACGTCGCCTGGTACCAGCCGCGGGCCGGCAACTACAACACCTCGCCGCTGATCTACGGCGACATCTACTACAGCCTGCTCGACCGCGGCTTCTTCGAGGCCTACGACGCGGTCACCGGCGAGCCGGTCTACGGGCGCCGGCGGATCCGCGTGGGGGCCAGCTTCACGTCGTCGCCGTGGGCCTACAACGGCAGGATCTTCGCCCTGAGCGAGCAGGGCGACACCTACGTGATCCGCGCCGGCCGCGAGTACGAGGTGATCGGCGTCAACAGCCTGGACGAGATGGCCATGGCGTCGCCGGCCATCGCCGGCGACCGGCTGCTGATTCGCACCACGTCGAAGCTCTACAGCATCAGGAAGTAGCCTGGACGAACCACGCCATCGCCGAGGAGGAACGGTCATGGGTCCGAGCCGGAGAGAGTTCCTGAAGAGCGCGGGCGTCGCCGGCGCGCTGGCGGCGGCCGGCGGCTCGACGCGTGCCGGAGGCGCGCGGGCGCCGGCGCAGGCGGGTGCCGCCCCGGCCGTGTTGCGTTCCGTCGAGACCGAGGTGCTGGAGATCGGCTACGAGGAGAGCGGCGACCCCGCCGGATTCCCGATCATCCTCCTGCACGGTTTCCCCTACGACATCCGCGCGTGGGACGGCGTCGTGCCGCCCCTGGCCGAAGCCGGCTACCGGGTGCTCGTGCCGTACCTGCGCGGCTACGGCACGACCCGTTTCCGGGATCCCGACGCCCCGCGGATGGCGGAGCAGGCGGCGATAGCCCAGGACGTCTCCGACTTCGCCGCTGCCCTCGGCCTGGAGCAGGTGGCGCTGGCCGGCTTCGACTGGGGCAACCGCGCCGCGTGCATTACCTCCATCCTGCATCCCGAGCGGGTGCGTGCACAGGTCGCCATCGGCGGCTATTCCGTGCAGGACACCGTGTCGCCGTCGGCTCCCTCGCCGTCGGCGGCGGCCGAGGCCCGTCTCTGGTACCAGTGGTACTTCAACACGGAGCGGGGCAGGGCCGGCCTGGAGGCGAACCGCCACGCGATCATCCGCTATCTGTGGGAGACCTGGTCGCCGACCTGGGAGTACACCGACGAGGCGTACGACCGCTCGGCCGCCGCGTTCGACAACGCGGACTTCGTCGACGTCGTGATTCACTCCTACCGGCACCGGCACGGCTACGCGCCGGGCGAGGAGCGCTTCCTCGACGTCGAGCGGCAACTGGCCGCGCGGCCGCCGGTCACGGTGCCGGCCATCGTGCTGCGCGGCAACGACAGCGGCTTCGGCCGGCCGTCGGACGACCCCACGGGGGACCGGCGGCGGTTCACGAACCTCGTGGCGCGGCGTATCGTCGAGGGCGCGGGGCACGACCTGGCGCCGCAACGGCCAGACGGCGTGTCGGCGGCGCTGCTCGAGCTGCTGGCGTAGCCGCTTCGGCGGCGGCGCTCGAGCTGCCGGCGTGGCCGCTGAAGGAAGCGGCGACGACCGCATCGCCGGCTCTCCCTCCGGGCCGGCGAAGTGCTGCGCCCCGGAGCGGGCATCGGCGTCAGAAAGGAGGCGATCGGCGGCGCGCGTCCGGTCGCGCCGCGATGGGGCGCGTTGGCGGGTCGCGCTATACTCGCCGCCTGCCACGAAAACCTGGAGGGAGGCTCCACATGAAGCGCGCGTCAATCGTCGTTCTCTGTCTGCTCGGCATCGGAATCGCCGGCGTCCACCTGCCGGGCGTGTCCGCCCAGGAGGACTTCACGGTCCTGTTCGACGGCTCCGATCTGGACAACTTCAACCCGATCGGCGACGCCAACTGGGAAATCGTCGACGGCGTCGTGCAGGCGAACAGCGGCAGCGGCTTCCTGGTGACGAAGGAGTCGTACGCCGACTTCCACCTGACCCTGGACTTCTGGGTGGACGAGCCGGCCAACAGCGGCATCTTCGTCCGTTGCGCCGATCCCGGGAGCGTCAACGACCGCAACTCGTACGAGGTGAACATCTACGACACCCGCGCCGACCAGACCTACCGCACCGGCGGCATCGTCCACATCGCGCCGCCGAGCAGCGTGGTCATGACCGGCGGGCGGTGGAACAGCTACGACATCCGCGTGGAAGGCTCGCGGATCCTGGTGACGCTGAACGGACTGCACATGGTCGACGTCGAGGACACGCAGTTCACCGACGGCCCGATCGCCCTGCAGTACGGCCTGGGCGTGGTGAAGTTCCGCAACGTGCGCGTTCGGGAACTCTAGCAGCCGGTTCTCGATCGGCGGCGGGACGCGTCGGCGGTCGCCCGCCGCTGCGACCCGCCGGCCGCTCGTTGCGACCGGCTCGGCGCACCGCGCAAGACCATGTCCCAGGATCAGGAAGGTGCACGATGAGCAGGCGGCAGACGCGGCATCACATGTACGTCGCGCTTCAGGATGACGATAGGATCTCGATCTTCACGACGAACTCCTCCACCGGCGCGCTGAGCTGGCAGGAGGACGTGGCGATCGAGGGCGGGCCGGCGCCGCTGGCGCTTTCGCCCGACAAGCGCGTGCTCTACGTCGGGCGGCGGGGCAGCCAGGAGATCTCCAGCTTCCGGGTCGATCAACGGACCGGGAGCCTGTCGTTTCTCGGCACGACGCCGCTGCAGGGCGAGCCGGTCTACGTCTCCACCGACCGGACCGGGCGCTTCGTGCTCTCGGCCTACTACTACCAGAGCACGGCGGCGGTGCACGCGGTGAACGACGACGGCGTGGCGACGTTCCCGCCCGTCGAGTGGCGCTACACCGCGCACGGCGCGCATGCGATCCTGACCGACCGATCGAACCGGTTCGCCTACGTCCCGCACATCGCCAACCGGGGGCCGAACCGGATCTACCAGTTCGGGTTCGACGAGCGGACCGGCCGCCTGACGCCGAACGACCCGCCGTTCCACGCTCCCGAGGAGTACCTGGGGCCGCGGGCCCTGGCGTTCCACCCGTTCCTCGACGTCGTCTACTTCTCGGACGAGCAGGGGAGCAGCGTGACGGCGTACTCGATCGACTCCGACAAGGGCACGCTGGCGCCGCTGCAGACCATCTCCACGCTGCCGGCCGGCTACACGGGCAACAACACCTGCTCGCAGATCCGCATCTCGTCCACGGGCGAATTCCTGTTCGCGCCGAACCGCGGCCACAACAGCGTCGCGAGCTTCCGGGTGGACGACACCACCGGGCGGCTGACGGCGGCCGGCCGGGTGGGGACCGAGCCGGTGCCGCGCGCCTTCGGCCTCGATCCGGACGGGCGCTTCCTGTTCGCGGCCGGCCAGCAGTCGGGGCGGCTCGCGTCGTACCGCGTGGATCACGAGAGCGGCGATCTGACACCTCTCGAAACCTACGAGGTGGGCAACAATCCGATGTGGGTACTGATGACCACGTTGGATGGATAGTGCGGCCGGAGGCGTTCGCAGCCGTACGTGCAGGTACCGACGGCGTGCGATGCACGCATGCGGGTGGAGGAGGACATGACGACACTGCGGTTCGGGAGATGGGTCGCGATGGGGATGGCCGGTGCGCTGGCCGTGACGCTGGCCTCGGAGGTGACGCCGGCGCAGGAGCCGGACGTTTCGTATGCGCCGGTCACCGACGAGCGGCTGCGCGCCGGCGATCCGAGGGACTGGCTGATGTACCGCCGCACCTACGATAGCTGGGGCTACAGCCCGCTCGACCAGATCACGACGGAGAACGTGGCCGATCTCGTGCCGGTGTGGTCGATGTCGACCGGCGTGACGTCCGGTCACGAGTCGCCGCCGATAGTCAACGACGGCATGATGTTCGTGACGACGCCCGAGGACCGGGTCATCGCCATCGATGCGCGGACCGGCGAGCAGCTCTGGATCTACAACCGGCAGTTCCCGGAGGACATGGCCCACCCGCACCGCACCAACCGCGGCGTCGGCCTCTACGGCGACAAGGTCTTCCATACGACGCACGACGCGTTCGTGGTCGCCCTCGACGCGGTGTCGGGCGAGGTGGTCTGGGAGACCGCGGTCGCCGACTACCGGACCGGCTACTACATGACGATCGCGCCGCTGTTGGCGAACGGCAAGGTGATGGTCGGCGCGTCGGGCGGCGAGCGGGGCATCCGCGGCTTCGTGGTGGCGCTCGATCCCGAGACCGGCGACGAAGTGTGGCGTTCGCACACCATTCCGGGACCGGGGGAGCCGGGTAACGAGACGTGGCCGGGCGAGACGTGGCGCACCGGCGGCGCCTCGATCTGGATCACCGGGTCGTACGACCCGGAACTCAACCTGACCTACTGGGGCACCGGCAACCCGGGCCCGTGGATCGGGGACCAGCGGCCCGGCGACAACCTCTACACCAACTCCGTCGTCGCGTTCGACGCCGACACGGGCGAACTGAAGGGATATCACCAGTACCACCACAACGGCTCGTGGGACTGGGACGAGGTCTCGGCGCCGCTCCTGATCGACGTCCCGCGCGACGGCCGCACCATTCCGACGCTGGTCCACCCGGCCCGCAACGGGTACCTGTGGATACTGGAACGGAAGGCGGACTCCATCGGCTTCGTCTCCGCGCAGCCCTACGTGGACCAGAACGTGTTCACGGCCATCGATCCGGTCACCGGCCGGCCGGAGTACGACCTCGAGCGCAAGCCCGGAACGAACAAGCCGGCCACCTTCTGCCCGTCGCTGTGGGGCGGCAAGGACTGGCCGCCGGCCGCCTACAGCCCGCAGACCGGATACCTCTACATCCCCGCGAACGAGAACCTCTGCTCGACCATGGTCGGCGTGGAGGTGGACTACGTGCCGGGCCGCGGCTTCACGGGCGCGTCGCAGACGGTGTTCGTGGTGGACGACGCCGACCACATCGGCGAGATCCAGGCCTGGAACCTCGCCACCGGCGAGCCGGTCTGGACGCACGAGTTCGGCACCTCGCAGAACTGGGGGCCGATTCTCGCCACCGGCGGCGGCCTGATCTTCGCGGGCGGCACCAACGACCGCCACTTCCGGGCGTTCGACGCCGAGACCGGCGAGGTCCTCTGGGAGCAGCGGACCAATTCGGGGATCATCGGCGTGCCGTCGTCCTACGCGATCGACGGCGTGCAGTACGTCGCGGTGCAGTCCGGCTGGGGCGTCGATGCGGCGGGAATGCAGCGCGCCGTGAACGCCCACTTCGACGCCGAGAAGCTGGTGCCGCAGGGGGGCGTGATCTGGGTCTTCGCCCTGCCGTCGGAGGGCCGCTGACGCCGGCGGGGACCGCGTCGGCGAACGCCGGCGACGTTTCGACACGGGCTACCGCCGGAATGAGCAGTGCCGCGCTGTCGGGTCCGGGTGGCTCAGTACTCCCGGAACATCCTGCGAATCTCGTCGAGTTCGCGGGTCCGGGTGAGGGCGAGCATCAGCAGGATGCGCGCCTTCTGCGGGTTCAGGGTGTCCGCGGCGACCATGCCGAGCTCGTCATCCGCGGTGCGCGGTACGACGCGGCCGCTCCCGACCCGGTTCGATCGCACGATGACCGGTCTGGCGTCGGCCGGCAGCGCGGCCACACGCTCCAGCGCGTCGCGCTCGCGGCGCGACATGCCGCCGGCGCCGGTGCCGGCCAGCACGATGCCGTCGACCCCGTCGTCGATCAGCGCCTCGATCAGCACCGGGTTCGGCTCGACGTACGAATAGACGATGTCGACGCGCGGAAACGCCGTGACACCGGTCAGGTCGAACTCCGAGTCGGCGGTATGGCGCTTCGTCGGCTGCCGGTAGAAGGCCACCCGGTCGCCGTCCACGTAGCCGAGAAACCCGAGGTCCCGGGAATTGAACGTCTCGATCCGGTAGGTGCTGGTCTTGGTCACGTCGCGGGCGGCGTTGATCTCGTCGTTCATGACGACCAGCACCCCTTTGCCGCGCGCCTCCGGAGCCGCCGCCGTGCGCACCGCGTTCAGCAGGTTGAGCGGGCCGTCGGCGCTGATGGCGGTGGCCGGCCGCTGCGCGCCCACCAGCACCACCGGCCGGTCGTGGCGGACCGTCAGGTTGAGGAAGTAGGCCGTCTCTTCCAGCGTGTTGGTGCCGTGCGTGATCACGACCCCCGCCGTGGCTGGTTCGTCGCGGAAGATGGCGTCGATGCGGCTGGCGAGCGTAACCCAGTCGTCGAAGGTGATGTTGGGGCTGCCGACGTTGGCGACCTGCTCGACCCGGATCGTCGCGTGCCGCGCCAGGTCCGGCACCGCCGCGACGAGTTCCTCGCCCGAGAAGGCGCCCGCCCGGTACTCGGTCAGACTGGTCGCGGAAGCGCCGCCGCCGGAGATCGTTCCGCCGGTCGCCAGCACCCAGACCACCGGGGGAGTGGCGGAGGCCGTTTCCTGGCCGAGGACGGGTGCGCCCACCGTCCAGACGGCGAGGACGAGGGTCGCCGGCGCGCCGCGACGCATGATCCGGGAACGCAGGAGATGTGGTGTCATTGGGTACGCTCCTTCGACTGCCGGTGCCGCGCCCGTAGCAGCCCGAGGCTCCGACAGTCCGATTCTACCTGGGTGACCATCCCCGTCGCCGATTGGCTATGATGCGGCATGGCTCGCTCGGCACACGAGAGGAGCGCACCATGGCGGTAGCGGCAGAACCGGCACGCGTGGCCGAGGTCCAGCGGTACCGCTTTACCGTCGACGAGTTCGCCCGCATGGGCGAAGCGGGGATCTTCTCCGAGGACGACCGCGTGGAGCTCATCGATGGGGAAATTCTGGAAATGACGCCCATCGGCCCGCCGCACGCGTGGTTCGTGGATCGCCTGAACGAGTTGATCGTGACACGCCTGGCCGGCCGGGCGCACGTGCGCATCCAGAACCCGGTGCGCCTGGGCAGGCATACCGAGCCGCAACCCGATCTGGTGGTTGCGCGCCGGAGCGACGCCTACGCCGATCGCCATCCCGAGCCGGGCGACATCCTGCTCGTCATCGAGGTGGCCGACTCGTCCCTGCGCTACGACCGGCTGGAGAAGGTGCCCCGGTACGGCAAGGCCGGCATCCCGGAGGCGTGGCTGGTGGACGTCGAGGCGCGCACCGTCACCGTCTATACTGGATCCGGCCCCGATGGATACGCGCGGCAACAGGTGCGACGACGCGGCGACAGGTTGGCTGCAACCAGCGTGCCGGCGCTCGAATTCCTCGTCGACGACGTATTCGGCCAGTGACGGCGCCGCCGCGCGCGAAACTCGACACAGGCAGCATGGAGAAGGCGGGTTCGAGGGCCACGTGTCGCCGTTTCCGCTGCTCAGCCTGCGCGGCGTGCTCGGCGTCGCGTACGACGAGCTCGACGCGGGGTAGCGGCGACGCGATGCCGATCGCACGGGCCGGCCGGCGCGTTCGTTGCTCGTTGCGCCATGGGCGCGACCGGCGGCGGATCCGTCGTGCCGGCAGGGGATTTGCGCGATGAGTGATTTGGAGCCGGAGCCGGCCTCCGGGCGCGAGTCCCGGCCGCGGGGTGCAGGAACAGCCGCCGGGAGCGCGCGTCTCGCGTGGACCGTGGCGACGCTCGTGGTCGTCCAGGGCATCGTCTGCGGTCTCGCCGTACTGCCGGTCATGGCGGTGTGGGAGCCGCTGATCGCGTGGACCGCCGGCGACCCCGCCGCCCGGATGGTCGCCGCGAGCTTCGCCGTCGTCCCGTCGTACGCGCTGTTCGCGATCGTGCTGATGTTCGCATCGGCCGTCGCCACCCGCGTGACCGGCTGGCGGACGCGACCGGACGCCGACATGCGACTCGCCGATCTCGACTGGCCGCTGCTGGACTGGGTGCGCTACATGGTCGCGATCCACATCGTGCGCCTGTTCGCGGGCACGCTGTTCCGTGGGACGCCCATCTGGAGCGCCTACCTGCGCCTGAACGGCGCCCGCGTCGGACGCCGCGTGTACGTGAACAGCCTGGCGGTGAGCGACCACAACCTGCTCGAGTTCGGCGACGACGTGGTCATCGGCGGCGACGTTCACCTGTCGGGCCATACGGTCGAGCGCGGCTTCGTGAAGACGGCGCCCGTGCGCTTGGGAGACCACGCCACCATCGGGCTCGGATCGCTGATCAGCATCGGCGTGACCATCGGTCCCGGCGTGCAGATCGGCGCGTTGAGCCTGGTGCCGAAGCACGTGACCCTGGACGGACCCGGTACCTATGCAGGGGTGCCGGCCAGACCCCTCGGTTCGGACGCCTCCCCGCCCGCCCGGCGCGGATGATCCTCGCACTGCGCCGGGGCCGCCGCTCACGGACCACTGCTATGATTTCCGTTGACCGGTCCGTCTTCGCGCTGTTTCCGCGCACGGCGTCACGGTGTACACGGACCGTGGCGGGACGGATACGGCCGCGAGCGTGCCTGCGGGAGCGGCGAGACGCACGTCGCGACCGCCATTGCCGATTTTCCGGCTTCGCCTTGAGCGCGCCGCATTGCCGGCGATGCCGGCGCATCGGTCCGGTAAAGGAGATCTTCGGCCGGTGACTTCTCCGCCGAGTGCGTTCACCGCGCGCATGCGCAAGCGGTGACGCATCGTACGCCTGTCCGTCACGGGATGAACCGCGGCGTGTTGCGGGCGCGCCCCATGCCGAGGTGTCGAGGAGGACGATTGTGCGCTTCATGCTCTCGAGACAGGTCGTCGTTGCAGCCACCGCCGCCGTCGTCGCCACCGCGGGAACCGCCGGCGTCACTGCCGCCGGGCCGCGGCCCGGCGCCGGGTCACAGTCCGCGGCCGAAGACCGGCTGGAGCAGCTCAAGGCCGCGGTGATCGCGGACGTCGACGATCGCCGCGTCTTCATCCAGCGGATGGTCGACAGCCAGTTCAGCTTCGCCGAACTCGGCTTCCAGGAATTCGAGACCCAGCGTTACCTCACCGGGATCCTCGAGCGGGAGGGTTTCGAGATCGAGCTGGGCACGGCGGGAATGCCGAGCGGCTGGCTCGCCCGGTGGGGCTCCGGGCGACCGGTGATCGCGCTCGGCAGCGACGTCGACGGCATCCCGAGGTCGTCGCAGATGCCCGGCGCGGCGTACCGCCGGCCGCTGATCGAGGGGGCGCCGGGGCACGGCGAGGGGCACAACTCGGGCCAGGCGGTCAACATCGCGGCGGCTCTCGCCGTGAAGGAGATCATGGAACGGGAGCAGATCGACGGCACGCTCGTGATCTGGCCCGGCATCGCCGAGGAGCAGCTCGGCGGCAAGGCGCACTTCGTTCGGGCGGGGGTGTTCGACGACGTCGCCATCGTCCTCTACAGCCACGTCAGCAGCGCAATGACGACCGCCTGGGGCGACAGCCGCGGCAACGGGATGGTCTCGGTCGAGTACACCTTCGAAGGGGAATCGGCGCACGGCGCCGGCGACCCCTGGAACGGCCGCAGCGCGCTCGACGCGGTCGAGCTGATGAACATCGGCTGGAATTTCCGCCGCGAGCACCTGCGCATCCAGCAGCGCTCGCACTACGTCATCAGCGACGGCGGCGACCAGCCGAACGTGGTGCCGCCGACCGCCAGCGTCTGGTACTTCTTCCGCGAGAGCGACTACGACAACATCATGCGGATGTGGCGGATCGGGGACGCCATGGCCGAAGGCGCGGCGAAGATGACCGACACCACCGTCACGTCGCGCGTCCTCGGCGCAGCCTGGCCGCAGCACCACAACCGGGTGATCGCCGAGACGATGTTCGCCAACATCCAGCGGGTCGGGATGCCCGACTGGTCGGAGGACGATCAGCGCTTCGCCCGCGCCGTGCAGAAGATGCTCGGCGTGGAGGATCAGGGCCTGCTGACGAAGGTGCAGGAGGAACTGGACGGCGCCGAGCGCATTCCGGACAACGAGCGGCGCGGCGGCGGCTCCGACGACATCGGCGACATCTCGTGGGTGGTGCCGACCGCCACCCTCCGGTTTCCGGCCAACATCGCCGGAGGCGCGGGCCACAACTGGAACAAGGGAATCGCCATGGCCACGCCGATCGCCCACAAGGGATCGACCGCCGGGGCGAAGGTCCAGGCGCTGACCCTGCTCGACTTCCTGCTCCGGCCGGCGCTCGTGCAGCAGGCGCGGGACTACTTCCAGAACCAGACGCAGGACCGGCAGTACACCACGTTCCTGCGCGAGCAGGACGAACCGGCGATCTGGCTGAACCGGGACATCATGGAGCGCTTCAGGCCGCAGCTCGAGGAGTTGTACTACGACCCGTCACGCTACGACACCTACCTGGAGCAGCTCGGCATCGAGTATCCGCAAATCGAGCCGCCGCAGGATTGACGCGAACCCGCGCGGTGAGGTTTCGTCGAGTTGGCGCAAACGATTCGGCCGCGAGGACGATGGAATGGCCTGACGTGCAGCGGCGAATCGGTGCGGGGGAAGATGCCCGCACGGAGTTCAAACGCAGCAGCGGAGATTTGCGCGCCATCGCCCGGACCCTGTGCGCTTTCGCGAACGGCGACGGCGGGCTGCTGGTGCTCGGCGTCGACGACGACGGAACGGTTGTCGGCGTCGGCGCGAGTCCTGATGCCGTGCAGGAACGGCTGGCGAACCTGCTGCACACCGGCTGCGGCAAGCCGATCACCGCACGGTGCGGGCGCCGCGATACCGGCAACGGGTGGGTGCACTGGGTCGACGTGCATCGCCACCAGCGCGGCTACGAGCCGTTCGTGTCCGACGGCCGATTCTGGATTCGATGCAGCCGGGCGACGGTGGCGCCGTCGCCGTCGGAGCTTCAGGAGCTGCTGAACGCGTTCGGGTTCGTCCTCACCGAGAAGCAGGTCGTTCCGTCCGCTTCCATCGAGGACGTCGACTTCGGCGCCGTCCGGTCCTTCATGCGTTCCCAGGGACTCGAGACCGAGGAGGCGCCGCAGCCGGCGCGCGACGACGACCTGCGGAACGCCGGCGTCGTCGACGAGCTGGGCGGCGTGCTCCGTCCCACGCTATACGGGTTGATGGTGTTCGGACGCGATCCCCAGGCCTATCCGCACACGCTGAGTCTGTTCGTGCAGTGCGCCGCATACGGCGGCGCCGATCAGGCGGCCGACGTGTTGAGCGCCGGGGAGGGCAAGGGGCGTCTGGAAGATCAGGTGAGCCGTGCGATGGGGTGGTTTCGGAGCCTGGGAAGACGCGAGGTTTACCAGGGGCTCCATCGCCGGGACGTTCCACCGCTGCCGGAGCACGTCCTGCGCGAGGCGCTGGTCAACGCGGTCATCCATCGGGACTACGCCATCGTCGGATCCCAGATCCTGCTGGAGGTGTTCGACGACCGCGTCGTGGTCACGAGCCCGGGCGCCTTGCCGAACCACATGACGGTGGAGCAGGCGCGGCAGGGCGGCGCACCGCGCTCGCGCAACGAGATGATGGCGAACGCCATGGTCGTCCGCGGATTGATGGAGCGCCGCGGGCGGGGCTGGCTGACGATGCGCCACGCCATGACGCGCTTCAACGGGACCGAGCCGGCCCTCGTCAGCGACGAGCGCAACCGTTTCGTCCGGGTGACGTTCGACCTGCGTCCGGATTCGGCGGACGACGTTCGGCATGCTTGACGCGGCGGAATCGACGGGGCCGGTCATCCCGATGGCGCGACCGGATCAGCGCCGGCCCGGCCCGTAGAGCACACGGCCCGGACGCGCGCCCGTATGCTCGCCGCCGTCGACCACCAGGGCGCCGTTGACCAGCACGTACTCGACGCCCTCGGCGTACTGGTGCGGCTCCGGGAAGGTGGCGCGGTCGATGACGCGGTCGGGATCGAAGACGGCGACGTCGGCGAAGAACCCCTCGCGCAGCAGGCCGCGGTCTTGCAGGCCGAGCCGCTGGGCGGTGGCGCCGCTCATCTTGCGCACGGCTTCTTCCAGCGTCAGCACGCCGCGCTCCCGCACGTAACGCCCGAGGACGCGGGCGAACGCGCCGTACTCGCGCGGGTGGGGCACGCTGGCGCCGAAGACCGAGACGCCGCCGTCGGAGCCGATGGCGGTGGCCGGGTGCTGCATGATGCGCTCGACGTCGCCCTCGTCCATCGCGTGGTAGATGGCCCGGGCGCCGCCGCGCTCGACGATCTCCATGACCAGGTCCGCGGCGTGGGCCACGGTGACCTCGATCTCCCGCTCGGCGAGAATGTCGGCGAGGCTCTTGCCCTCCAGCGTCCGGTCCCACGTGCAGAGGCCGATCACGATGTTCGCCGGATCGCCGCCGCCGCGGTCGTGCTCGATGCGATAGACGATCTCCTCCCGAATGCGCCGGCGCGTTTCCGGGTCCTGCAGCCGTGCGATCAGCTCCTGCGTCCCGCCCGCCTGCGCCCACTGCGGGACCACCGCGGTGATCCCGTCTGCGAGGCGGTGTAGGGATACTGGTCGATCGTGATGTCCACCCCGCGCGCCCGCGCGGCGTCCACCAGCGCGAGGCTGTCGGCGCTCCGGCCCCACATGTCGCGGCTGATCGCCTTGTGGTGGGTCATCTGCACCGGGATGCCCGCCTCCTCGCCGATCCGGATGGTCTCCCGCACCGAGTCGAGCAGGCGCAGCGCCTCGTCGCGCATGTGCGAGATGTAGATGCCGCCGTACTCCGCCGCGACCTCGGAGAGTGCGATGACCTCCTCCGTCGAGGTGAAGCTGCCGGGGACGTAGAACAACCCGGTCGACAGTCCGAAGGCGCCTTCTTCCATCGCCTCGGCGACGAGCGCCCGCATCCGGTCGAGCTCGTCCCGCGTCGGGTCGCGGTCGTCGCTCCCCATCACGGCGCGCCGGATGGTTCCCTGGCCGGCGAAGACCCCCCAGTTCGGGCTGATGCCGGTCTCCGCGATCCGCGCCAGGTGCTCGCCGATCGGCCACGGCGAGCTGCCGTCGTTGCCCTCGGTCAGCGTCGTGACCCCCTGCAGCAGGTAGTTGTCCGCCGTCGGCACGTCGAAGATGCCGCGCACCGCGTGGGTGTGCGGATCGATGAATCCGGGCGCCACGACCAGTCCCTCGGCGTCGATCACGTGCTCGGCGGTCGCGTTCGGCAGATGGCCGATGCGCACGATCCGGTCCCCGCGCACCGCGACGTCGGCGCGCACCCACGGGTTTCCGGCGCCGTCGACCACCCGGCCGCCGCGAACGAGCAGGTCGAATCGTTGTTCCTGTTGCGCGGCGAGAGGAGCGGCGATCAGAACCAGGGTGAAGAGAACCAGGAACCGTCGCGTGCGCGTCAACGTCGGTTGCTCTCGGTGCATGGTAGGGACTCCCGTGGCGCCGTGTGTTGCGCCGGACGCCCCGATTCTACCTCTGCGGGAAACGCCGGGTGCGGTTCGGAGCGGTTCGGGCAGCCGGATGAACCCGCGGGCAGCTCCGCCCGGCGCCGCCGCCCTGCCGCCGCCCGACGACCCGATCCTGGCGGCGCAGGTTATAGTGACGCGCGGGCCGTATTCCGGCGCCGGAGGAGGAAGCGAGAGATGAGACGAAGTGCGTGCCTGGGAATTCTGACGCTGACCGGTGTTCTGGTGACGGCCGCGACCCACGAGGCGCAGCAGGAACGGGTGGACCTCGAAGTCCAGCAGATCACCGACAACCTCTACATGCTGGCCAACGCCTCGACGGTGCAGGGGATGGGCGGCGGCGGCAACACCGCGATCTTCGCCATGTTCCAGCGCAAGGGCCTGCCGTTCATCGACGTGGTCAACGGCAACGGCAGCGCGACCGCGTTCGGCGCCACGCTCGGGAAGGCGGCCGCCGGCATCCCGGACGTGGACACGGTGATTCCGGGCCACAACCCGACGCCGGTCACCTGGGCCGAGTTCGTCGACTTCAGCGCGTTCTACAACGACGTGGTCAGCAAGGCGCAGAACGGGAAAGCCGCCGGCCGCTCGGTGGACGACGTGGTAGCGGCCTACCGCGTCCCCGACGAGTACAGCGACTTCGCGGCGCCGGAGCGGAGCGTCCGGACGACCATGCAGTACGTCTACGAAGGGCGATAGATCAATGATTGTGCGTCTCGGCGCGGCGGCGGTGGTGCTGGCGGCCTCGGCGGTCGCCGGCCAGACCACCAACGACCCGTTCCCGGACCCCCTTCCCGCGACCGAGGGCGTCATCACCGTAGGCGTCGAGGAGTTCGCGTCGCTGCCGTTCGTCGGCGGCGCGGCGGCGCGGATGATGCGGCTGGTCGACGAGCCGGGCACCGGACGCCTGTTCGTGAACGACATGTGGGGCTTCGTCTACACCGTCAGCTACGACGGCGCGACGGTGACGCGCTATCTCGATCTCACGGATCCGCGCTGGGGGCTCGACGTCGAGGCCTCCCGCCGCGAGCGGGGATTCCAGAGCTTCGCGGTCCATCCGCAGTTCGGCCGGCCCGGCGCGCCGGGTTTCGGCAAGCTCTACACCTGGACGGACACGAGCAACACGGCGCCGCCGGCGGACTTCGTACCGCACGGCGGCGCCGACGCGCAGGACACGATCCTGCTGGAGTGGACGGCCGCGGATTCCGCCGCCGCGGTCTACGACGGCGGCCCGCCGCGCGAGCTGCTGCGCGTGGAGCAGCCGTTCCGCAACCACAACGGCGGACAGCTCGGCTTCAATCCGCTCGCGGCGCCCGGCGATCCCGATTTCGGCCTTCTCTACGTCGGATCGGCGGACGGCGGCAGCGGCGGCGATCCGCTCGACCTCGCCCAGAACCTCGGTTCGATCCTGGGCAAGATCCTGCGCATCGATCCGCTCGGCTCGAACAGCGCGAACGGCCGGTACGGCATCCCCGCGGACAACCCCTTCGCGAGCGACGGCGACGCCGGCACGCTCGGCGAGATCTACGCCTACGGGGTCCGCAATCCGCAGCGCTTCGCCTGGGACACGCGGAACGGCAACCTGTTCGTCGCCGACATCGGCCAGAACATCGTCGAGGAGATCAGCCTCGTGCCGCGGGGCGGCAACCTCGGCTGGAACGACTGGGAGGGGAGCTTCCGGTTCATCAGCCGCCGCGCCGTCAGCCTCGTCGATCCGCGCGGCGAGGCCGGCCTGACCTATCCGGTGGTGGAGTACGGGCAGCTCGATCCCCTCTTCCAGCGCAGTTCCGCGGCGACCGGCCTCGTCGTCTACCGGGACGACGCCATTCCGCAGCTCGAGGACCTGGTGCTGTTCGGGGACGGTCCCAGCGGCGAGGTCTTCCACTTCCCGGCCGACGATCCGCCGGCCGGCGGCCAGGACGCGATGCGCCGCGTCCTGTTCGACGACGGGGGCGGTCCGAAGACGCTGCTGCAGTTGATCCGGGAGCAGAACGTCAGCCGGGGGCGCCCGCCGGCCAACCGCGCGGACGTGCGCATCGACACGGGACCCGGCGGTCGGGTCTTCCTGCTCAACAAGCACGACGGCGTCATCCGCCGGCTGGCGCCGTAGCGCGGAGGAGCACTTGTGGGCCGGGAATCGACGCCGAGCGGAGCGCGGCCGTCATCCGCCGGCCGGCGCCCCGGCGGAGCGGATCGAACGGGCAGGAGACGGTGGCTCGCCTTGATCGTCGCGGTCTGTCCGGCCGGGTGGGCCGGCTGCGCCGAAGGTGATGGTGCGCCGCTGTCCCCGTCCGGAACCGAGATGACTCCCGGAGCGACGGTGGAGTGCTCCCGGTCGGCGACGTACGGCGTGACGTTCAGGGCGACGTGGAACGCGACGTCCCACGGCAGTTCGCCGCCGTTTCCGTCCGGCGCGCATTTCTCCCGCGTGGTCGGAACCACGCACGGCGGGGACGTCTCGTTCTGGAACAGCGGCGGCATCGCCACCGACGGCATCGAGAGCATGGCGGAGACCGGCGCCGTCACCGCGTTCTGCGACGAGGTGCAGGCCGAGGTCGACCGCGGGCGTGCGGGCGGCTGCATCCGCGGGGAGGAAGCCTCCTTTTCATCACCCGGCACGGTCACGCTCGCGTTCGACGTCGACGAGGCGTTCCCGTTCCTGACCCTGGTGTCGATGATCGCGCCCAGTCCGGACTGGTTCGTCGGCGTCGACGGGAGCAACCTGCGTCAGGGAGCATGCTGGGCGCCGCGGATCGAGATGGACCTGATGGGCTACGACGCGGGAACGGACAGCGGGACGACGTTCACCGCGCGGAACGCCGACGTCACCCCGCACGAACCGATCGGGCCCATCGAAGCGCTTCCCGCGGACGTGCGGGACGTACCGTTCACAAGACTGGTGGTGGAACGGGAAGACGGATAGCCGTCCTCCCGTTCTCTTGCCGGTCGTGTTTCTAGAACAGCGCCGTCTCGCGGCGCCGCCAGGGCTGCCTGCCCCTGTCCTGCGAAATCGCTTCGACGTTGCCGACGTACGTCCCGGCCTGGGTCAGGACGTGGTGCAGATCGTTGCCTACGCTGATGAACGGAAAGCCCTTTTCCAGGAACTCGCCGACCCGGTCGGTTCCGAACAGGAAGAGCCCGAGAATCACGTCGTTCTTCGCGGCGGCCGCCCGCAGCCGGTCGGTCGCGTCGCGCAGCTCGTCCGAAAAGTACATTTCGGGGAACTGGTACTTCTCGTAGAGGCCGAGCGACATGCACAGGTCGTTCTGTCCGAGAAACAGCAGGTCGACCCCCGGCACCGCGGCGATCTCGTCGATGTTCGCGATGCAGTCGGCCGTCTCCACCTGCAGCGCCACGATCACGTTGTCGTTGGCGGCGCCGGCGTAGCCCAGCAGGCCGCCCTTGTTCATGCTGCGCTGCGGGAAGTAGACCGAGCGGGTGCCTGCCGTCGGATAGCGGCAGCAGCTCACCGCCTGCCGCGCCTCCTCGGCGGTGTTGATGTACGGCACCAGCACGCCGTCGGCGCCCACGTCGAGCGACTGCTGGATGCCGCCGCGGTCGTGGCAGCCGGCGACCCGCACCAGCGACTTCGCGCCGCCGCTGGAGATGCCGGCGATCATTGCAGACAGGGTCTCGAAGCCCATCGGGCCATGCTGTGAATCCACCAGCAGCCAGTCGTAGCCGCTGTGGGCGAGCTGCTCGGCCACGGTGGGACTGTGCGAGTTGAGGAACAGCCCCAGCTTGGGAGTCCCCTCCCGCAACTGTTGCTTGAACTCGGCTCCGGTCGATACGTCACTCATCGTTCTGGATTCCTCCGATGCCGCGGCTGGGTTGTCGACGAAACGCGGCGGGTTACGGATGCACGTTCTACAGGATTGTCGGGTGCAGAGCAAGGGCGTCGTTCGGCGGTCGTGTCGCCGAGCGGCGGGCGCGGGCGAGGCAGCCGACTGTACCCGGGCCCTCACCCCACGTCTGCGTCCGCTGTCTACGCTATCCGAACGAACCGCCGCTCGCCGCGCCAGCCCGGAGGCTGTGGACGCCGACACGCCTGTGGACGCAAACAACCGCGCCCACAGGCGTGTGCAAACCGCGCAGACGCGGTTTGCACAGCGACCACAGCCGTCATCTTCTTCAAGACCTTGACGAACACGGCAATGGGACGGGCGTCTGAACCGACTCGCGTTCACTTTGACGCAGATCTCGGTGACCGTCGACATCGCTCGAACACCAGTTCGGGCACGACCACCTCCCAGGCATCGCATCTCATGGCGTCGCGGTATTTCGGGTCCGACGCCTCCCGGCTCCAGCCCACGACCGCGAACGTTGCCGCCGACCGGCACCGTGACCCGGACGGCGGCCTGAACGACCCGGCGAGGCGTCCCACGGTTCGGCCGGCCCGGTCCAGCAACGTCCAACGCCCGTCCTTTCCGACCCGCACGTCCAGGGGATCATCGATCGACAGTGCGGTGATGGCGCCGTGTATCGGATCGCCGGCGCGGCGGCGCCCGGCGAACCCCAGATCGACCTCCTGAAGGGTGGGCCGGACATGGCGATACTCCACCGCCTCCGGGCACGGGGGAAGCTCGGCAGCCTCGCGGCGGATCGTGGCGGGATGGTCAGCCAGTTCGGCAAGGAAGCTCCGGGAGCCGTCGAGCCTCGCCAGCGTCAGCGTCTGCCGCGCCCGCGTCATCGCCACGTAGTACAGCCGGCGCGGCGCGTCCGGATCCTCGTCGCGGCCCACGCGGTCCCAGCCGCCGTCCAGGACCGCCGCATGATCGAACTCCAGCCCCTTGGCGCGATGGGCGGTGAGCAGCAGCAGCCCCCGCTGGCGGCGGCGTATGTCCCGGCCCCACTCGGCCAGCCACTCGATGAAGTGGTCCACCGGCGTTTCTCCGCCGCCGGTTTCCACCGCATGTTCCTCCACCGCCTGCCGCAGCAGATCGTGCCAGGGATCAGACGACCCCGCGTCGGCCCACCCGCGCAGGGACGCGCCGTCGACAATTCGCGTTTTGCGCCGGCGCAGCGATTCGACGAACGCCCGAGTTTCCCGCAGGCGCCAGAAATTCGGGATGTCCTCGTTCGCCATCTGTACCGGGAGGTTGTGCGCCTCGCAGAACGCCCGCACCGGAACCAGATACTCCCACTCGCGCGCGATGGCCGCGCACCGCGACCAGTCCCATTCCGGCGCCAGCTCGGAGAGACGCAGCAACTCCGCCATGACGGCCCGCGCCTGGCCGACCGGGTCGCCTCCGGCCGGCAGGATCTGCACCCGCCCGCGCGAAACCGGGTCCAGCGCCGCCCACGCTCCGCCCGGCGGGTCCTTCTCTCGCGCGCGGTCGACATGGATGGGATGCCCCGCCTTCATGCGGTTCAGCGCCGGCTCGATCACCGCATTGGCCGCCTCCACGATATGGGCCGTCGAACGGTAGTTGGCGGTCAGGTAGGTGGGCTTCGGCCCGTAGTCGGCCTCGAAGCGCCGAATGAACTCCACCGACGCTCCGTTGAAGGCATAGATGTTCTGGTCGTCGTCGCCGACGGCGAACAGTGTGAGCTTGCCCGCGTCGCCTTCCATTGTCCGTCCGGCCAGCGCCGATATCAGCTCGTACTGTTCCGGACCGACATCCTGGTACTCGTCGACGAGAATCCACCGGAAGCCCGCGAGCAGGCGCTCGCGGCGCTCGTCCGCCTCCTCCGGCGACAGCTCCTCACCGCGGAGCAGCGCGACGGCACGGCGCATCACGTCCCTGAACGTCCCGTCGTCCGGGCGCTCCGACCGGCCGGTGAAGCTCTGGCCCGCCAGGCGCATGGCAAGCGCGTGGCAGGTGAGCACCGTCACGCCGCGCGCGTCGTCGCCGATCATCTCCGTCAGCCGGCGACGGATGTCGACGGCCGCGTGACGGTTGTAGGCCAGCGCGAGGATGCCCCGGGCGTTCTCCCGTCTGACGCGGATCAGCCAGGCGATGCGGTGCACCAGCACGCGCGTCTTGCCCGAACCGGGCCCTGCGAGGACCAGGACGTTGGTCCGTTCCCGCTCGTCGGCCACGATGCGCTGCTGGACCGGGTTCCCCAGGCTCTCGACGATGGCGCGCCAGGAGGCGGGCGTCGTCTGCCGGCCGATCTCCCGGTCCCGACCAGGCAGCCAGCGGGCGAGAAACCCCTCCTGCGTGAGTGCGAAGTAGTCCATGGCCAGACGCAGCGCCTCGCTCATGGCCGCGAGGCCGCGCTCGGCGAACTCCACCATGACGTGGATTTGCAGCACCTGTCCCCTGTAGTGAAGCGCAAGGGGCTCGAAGTCCGCCCTGGAGAAGCCGCGGCGGTCCCGTTGCGCCAGCCGGATCGTCATGGCCGGGCGGAACACCGCCAGCCCCTTGTTGAGGCGGATCACCTCCAGCTCGTGGAGCCAGAGCAGGGCCCGGTCCAGCAGTTTGGCCGGGTTCCTCACCTTGCTCTTGAGCACCAGGTCGGACTCGATCGCCTGCAGGAGTTTTCCGAGCGTGGTCTCTGCCAGAAGATCGGTGCCACGGCTGCCGGGCGGCAGGCAGTCGAGCAGATGTTCGAGCAGTCGGCCGGCCGCCTCGCGGCGCATGCCGGCGGTCTTCTCCAGTGCGACCCATTCGCGGTTCAGCGTAATCCGCGCGGTCTCCGCATCCCGCTTGCGGACCGTGAGGCTGCCCGCGGCGCCATGGTCCTCGCCCCTTCCGTCGAAGGCGATGCTCCGGACGATCCGGAACAGCAGTTCCGGCAGCGGATCGGCCAGACCCCGGTCCCGCAGCACCTGGGCGGCGATACGCAGGTGGAGTGACGAACTGTCTCCCTTTCCGAGGTCGGGAGCGGCCTCCTGCATGTGGGCGATGAGAGCGGTCTCCAAGGCAACCGCCTCTTCGAGGCGTTTCCGCGACGAGCGGTGCACGCCGGTGTGGACGAACGCGGTCAGCGCCGTGTCGTTGTCGGCGATGCCGAACCGCTCCAGGTCGTACAGGGCGCCGCGCACCCGTTCCGGACTCAGCCCCGAGATCCCCATCAGCTCGTCCGTGCTCACCCCCTCGTCGGCGCCCGCGCCGATCAGAGCTTCCGCGATCAGCAGAAGCTGCCTGCGATACACATCCGCGATCCTTGCGTTGGCGAGCCGCCGTTCGGCCTCGTCGACCGTACTCACCCGGAGCGAGGACGGGAACACCTGCACGACATTCTCCTCGCGGGTGAGGAGTTGCGACTCCTCCAGCCAGGCGACGGCGGTGCGCACCCGGGTGTCGTCGGTCGCGGAGTCGCGTTCGAATACCTTCTCCTCGTCCTCCCCGAGGATCTCGCCGGCGGTCGCCACCACGTCGCCGTCGAAGCGCTTCTTCCGGTCGAGATTGCGCAGGGCTCTCAGGATCCCGTGGATCTCCGCGCGGGTGAGACGCGAGCGCGCCGACATGCCGAACTGGCGCTCGACGTCGTTCGCCGCATAGAGCAGAACGCAGCGCGCCGGGTCGCGGTCGCGCCCTGCGCGGCCGGCCTCCTGGAGATAGTTCTCGAGCGAGCCCGGTATGTCGGCGTGGACGACCAGCCGCACGTCCGGCTTGTCGATCCCCATCCCGAACGCGTTGGTGGCCGCGATCGCGTGCAACTCGCCGGCGATGAAGCGCCGCTGCACCTCCTTCTTCGTCTCCGGAGGCAGGCCCGCGTGGAAACGGTCCGCGGCGACCCCCTTCGACTGAAGGTATTCCGCGACGTCCTCGCTCTGCTGCCGCGTCGCGCAGTAGACGATCGCGCCGCCCTGCGCGTCGGGCGGCAGATGAAACGTCAGGGCCTGAAGGATGTCCGAGAACTTCTTTCCTCCCGTGGTCGGGATCACCTCGAAGGCGAGATTGGCGCGTTCCGCGCCGCCGTCGAACACGGCCAGTTCGATACCGAGTTCGTTCCGAAAGTGCCGGGCGATGTCCCCGACGACATCGGGTTTGGCGGTCGCGGTCAGGCACAGGACCGGAGGTATCGGTCCTTCACCTGCTTTCTCGCGGATGAAACGCCCCACATAGCGGTAGTCGGGCCGGAAGTCGTGACCCCAGCTCGACAGGCAGTGCGCCTCGTCCAGCACCCAGGCGCCGATCTCGCGCTGGTCCAGAACCCGCCGCAGGGAGCGCGAGCGCAACTGCTCCGGCGAGATCAGCAGGATGCCGGCGTCTCCCAGCCGGATCCGGTCCAGGGCGCCGCCCCGCTCCGGCATCGACAGCAGCCCGTTGACGGTCACGCAGCAGCCGATGCCGCGCTGCTCCAGGCCGGCCACCTGGTCCGCCATCAGGGCGACCAGGGGCGATATCGCGACCGTCAGCGCACCGGTCTTGTCGTAGCGCGACAGCGCGGGGATCTGGTAGCAGAGCGACTTCCCCGTCCCGGTGGGCAAGATGCCCAGAACATGTCTTCCCGCCATCGCCTCCTCGACGATGGCCTGCTGCATGGGTCTGCCGTCGGCATCCGCCGGCTCGGGACGAAAACCGTCATAACCGAACCAGCGTTTCAGCTCCCTGACCGCGTCATGGCGCTCCCGGCACCAGCCGCAGGCCGGATCGGTGCAGGCGGCGTCCCTGAGGCGGCGCACCAGTCGCCCCGCTTCCGGAAACCGGTGGCGCACCCAGGGCGGCATCACCGAGTTGCCGCCCGCCACGGAGAGCCATGCCAGGGCATAGGCCAGCGGCCAGCCGAGTTGGTCCGCTTGCGCAACGACATCGCGTGCCCGGGTCGCGCAGGCGGCGTTCTCCAGCCGCTGTCCGATCGCCGCCCCAGCCGCCGTCCGCGACGGCCGGTCCGCCCTCCGAAGCCGGCAGAAGAGCCCGTCCAGGGCGCGGTCCACGCCCCCGGGCTCGGGGGTGCACAGCCAGTGCCATGCGGCGAGCAGGTCCGGTGCGGCCTTCGCCAGCGCCTCGCACTCGTCGCCGTAGAGCTTCAGCGCAATGCGGGAGTCGATCTCGGGATCGTTCACCCGGCCGCGCTTCAGACCGCCGTCCTGGTAGTGCTTGACGAGACTGTGATAGGGGTTGCGGGGGAAGGCGAGCGGGCTGAGACGCAGCGTGTCGACGGCCGGGAGTTTCAGAAGCCGGAGGGCCGGTTTCGCCGCCTCCAGGCGGGGCAGGTCGAAGGCAATCAGGTTGTGTCCCAGCAGGAAGGACGCGCCCGCGGCGAAGTCGTCCAGCCTTTCCAGCGCGTCGGCCAGACCGCCGCCCGAATGCGTCAGACTGCGGCCGGTATCAGCCCGCACTGCCCCGAGGGCATGGATCCTGTCGTCCCTGCCGACCTCGAGATCCAAGGAGACGCAGGGCGGCCGGAAGGAGGCGTCATCCTGCGACGCGGCCCGGCCGGGGTCCGGCGGGGCGTCGGCCGCTCCGCTACTCACGCGCCGTCCGGCTTCACCTCCGCCCACTTCAGTGCTTCCGACCGCGCTTCCGCCGCCTCGGCACGACCTCGCGCCTGCTCATACAGCCGTCGCCAGGACGGCCGCCCGGGCAGCGAAGCCCCTTCGGCAACCGTTCGGGCTTCCGTGTCCCGACACGCCATGGCCGAGACCATGGCGAATATCGAATCGCGTTACCAGCCCATGTTACCAAGTTGACGGGCGCTTTTGCCCATTTGGCCAGGGCGGGGCCGGTTCGCCCGTCGAGCGCCCCGAGTCCTCCTCGTCGAGATGTACGTACACGGAGGCCGTCGATACAGGCGGCCACGCTGGGTTCACCTGTCGAACGCCCCGGTCCCTCGTCGAGGCCGCGGTCGGCGACCGGGGGTGAGGGTGTGAGGCCGCGGCAGGGCCGGTGAGGTAAACTGGCTGTGTGCCGGCGCAGTACCCGCCGATTCCCTACGGGCGAGGCAACTTCCGCGGGATTCGTCTCGACGGCTGCCTCTACGTGGACAAGACGCGCTTCGTCCGCACGTTGGAGCAGGAGCGCTTCGTGTTCTTCATCCGGCCGCGGCGGTTCGGCAAGTCGCTGTGGCTGACGATGCTGAACGCCTACTACGACCGCACTCAGGTCAAGGACTTCGAGGCCGTTTTTGCCGGCACCGACGTCGGCCGGGAGCCGACGGGCAACCAGAGCCGCTACGTCGTGCTGTACTTCGACTTCTCGGCGTTCAAGCAGGCGTTGCCGACGTTGGAGGAGCACTTCGAGGACTACTGCACCAGCCATCTGCGGTACGCGCTGCGCCGCAATCGGGACCTGTTCGACGGGGAGGCGGCGCGCGCCATCCTCGGGCGGCCGTCGATCACCGGCCAGCTCGACGAGCTGTTTCTGTATGTCGGCGACCACGACATCCCGCTGTACGTGCTGATCGACGAGTACGACAACTTCGCCAACACCATCCTCGCCCACCAGGGCGCCGACGCGTACCATTCGTTCACCCACGGCGGCGGCTTCTTCCGCAACTTCTTCGGCACCCTGAAGGCCGGCACGACCCAGACCGGATCCGTCGAGCGGCTGTTCGTCACCGGCGTCTCGCCGATCACCATGGACGACGTCACCAGCGGCTTCAACATCGGCACGAACATCAGTCTGCGGCCTGGGTTCAACGAGATGCTCGGTTTCACCGAGGGCGAGGTGCGGGACGTCCTCCGGACGTACCGCTACCACGGCGCCCTCGACCAGGACGTCGACGCCGCGCTGGACGTGATGCGCAAGTGGTACGACGGCTACCGCTTCGCCGAAGGAGTGACGAGCGACGTCTACAACACCGACATGGTGCTCCACTACCTGCGGGAGTCGATTGCGAACCGGGGCGCGCCCCGCGACCTGATCGACCACAACGTCCGCATCGACTACGGCAAGCTGCGCCACCTGCTGCTGGTCGACCGCCAGGCGAGCGCGCAGGAGTACGTCCCGAAGGGCGAGGCCGAGCTGAACGGCAACTTCGACCTGCTCCGCCACTTGATCGCGGAGGAACAGGCGGACAGCCGCATCCGCGCCAGCTTTCCGCTGCAGCGGCTGAGCGAGCGCGAGCACTTCCTCTCCCTGCTGCACTACTTCGGCCTGCTCAGCATCCGCGGGACGGTCGAGGGCATGCCGCGCCTGGGCATCCCCAACCAGACCGTCAGGCGGCTGCTGTACGGCCACCTGCGCGAGGGGTTCGAGGATGTCGGCGCGTTCGCCGCCGACTTCTACGCGCTGGAGCGTCGCATCCACGGGATGGCCTACCGCGGCGCGTGGCGCCCGGTGCTCGACTACCTGGCGGAGGCCATCGCCCGCCAGACGGGCATCCGCGACTACATCGCCGGAGAGAAGGTGCTGCAAGGCTTCCTGGCGGCCTACCTGGGCGCCACGGAGCACTTCGTGTTCCACTCCGAGCGGGAGCTCGGCAAGGGCTATGCCGACATCTGTCTGGCGCCGAACCTGGTCAGCTTTCCGGACATGGGCCACGGCTACGTGATCGAGCTCAAGTACGTCAAGCGGGGCGAGCAGGACGAGCGGGCGGTGGATGCGGCGGCGGAAGAGGCGGCGGCGCAACTGCCCCGGTATCTGGCTGACGAGACGCTGCGCCGGGAGTACCGGACGGCGCGGTTCACCGGCTTGGCGCTGGTGTTCCACGGCTGGGAACTGGTGCGGGCCGCTGCCGTGCCGCGGCCGGCCTCCCGTCCGACCGCCTGACCGCACTCGCCGATACGGCCAACCGGTCCGCGCTGGCCGAACGCCGCAGCCGTCGGTATAGTCGCAGGGAGGTGGCCTCGATGCAGGGACGAGATGTCGGACGCGCAGTCGCCGGCCTGCGGATCCGCTGGCTCGCGGCGCTGGCGATCAGCGCCGGGCTGGCGCAGGGGGTCGCGTCGCCGCCGGCGAGCCGCGCGCAGGAACCGTCGCTGCCGACCGTGCTGGCCCGCGCCACCGGGTACGTCGAAGCGCTCCATGCGCAGCTTTCCGGCGTCGTGATGGAGGAGCGCTACCAGCAGCGAGCCTCGTCGCAGGCGGGGTTCGGGCGGTTCGGGACCGACTCCTACGAGCGGGTCACGCTACGGTCCGACTACCTGCTCGTGCGGCCGGAAGGCTCGGAGCGGTACTTCGGCTTCCGGGACGTCTTCGAGGCCAACGGCAGCCGGGTGCGTGACCGCGAAGAGCGGTTGACCCAGCTCTTTCTCGAAGGCGCGGCCACGCTGGACCGGCAGGTACAGGGCATCCTGACCGACAGCGCGCGCTACAACGTCGGCGACGTCCAGCGCAACACGAACACGCCGACCCTGGCCCTGCTCTTCCTGCGTCAGTCGTACAAGCCGCGGTTCGAGTTCGAGCGCGTGCGGGACCGATCGCCGAGCCTGGGCATCGACGGGCCGGACCGCGACGTCTGGGTGGTCGCGTTCCGGGAAACGTGGCCGACCACCGTCATCCGCCGCCGTCGGGGCGGCAATCTGCCGGCGCGGGGCCGCTACTGGATCGAGCCGGCCGCGGGCCGCGTGCTGGTCACCGAGCTCGCTATCGAGGACGACGACGTCGAGTCGCTGGTCACCGTGCGCTACGAGCAGCCCGAAGCGCTGGACCACCTCGTGCCGGTCGAGATGCGGGAGCGGTACAGCAATCGCCGGAGCCGCTCGCGCGTCGACGGCACCGCCACCTACAGCCGCTTCCGGCGCTTCCGGGTGGTAGTCCACGAATCCGAGCCGTTCCGCGACTGACGGTTCGACGCACGCAGGTTCCCACTTCGGGTCCCCGATTGGAGGCCCGCTGGACGTCCCCGTCGCGCGAACGCGGGGCGTCTGCTGACCGCGCTTTCCGGGCCCGGGACGTGTCGTTCTCCGATCTCGAGTAGTCCGCGACGCCGTTCCCCAAGCTTGTTGCTGCGCGTCGTCACGCCGGGTCACGCCAAGGCATTGCAAGCAGGGGACGCAGACCGAACGTGCCTTCGGGACTCGCTGTCGCCCCGGACGGCATCGACATTCGGGATTGACGGCGCCGCGCTTGCAGAGGCTGACGAGAGGACGGACCGAACGCACCGGCGAGATCATCAAGGGACACGTCACCCTCGGGTCGCTGCGCGTCCGGCAGGACTACCTGATCGCCGAAGGGCTGCTCTCGCCCTATCTGCGCGGCGACGAGGAGCCGCCGGCGCTGGCCGAGCTGGCCCTGGCCCGGATCCGCCAGTTGTCGGCCCACGAGGTCGGGCACACGCTGGGGCTCGGCCACAACTACTACGCGAGCAGCCGGGGGCGGATCTCGGTCATGGACTATCCGCATCCGCTGGTGACGCTGGGGCCCGACGCGCAGATCGACCTCTCCGACGCCTACGACGTCGGCATCGGCGCGTGGGACAAGGTGGCGATCGCGTACGGCTATCGGGACCATCCGGCGGACGCCGACGCGGCGTCGGCGCTGCGCCGGCTGCTGGACGAGGCGTGGGAGGAAGACCTGCGCTACCTGACCAACCAGGACACCGCCGTCCACCCGCGGGTCCACCAGTGGGCCAACGGGACCGATCCGGCCCGCGAACTGGAGCGCATGCTGCAGGTGCGCCGCGTCGCCCTCGACCGCTTCGGCGAGAGCGCGATTCCCGCCGGCCGGCCCCTGGCGACGCTGGAAGAGGCGCTGGTGCCGCTCTACCTGCACCATCGCTATCAGATCGACGCGGCGGCGTCCGCCCTCGGCGGCGTGGACTACGTCTACGCGCTGCGGAGCGACGGCCGGGTGCCGCTGACTCCGGTTGCGGGCGATCGGCAACGCGCGGCGCTGGCCGCGCTGCTGCGCACGCTCGACCCGGCGGAGCTGACGCTGCCGGAGAGCGTGCTGCAGCAGATCCCGCCCCGGCCGCCGGGTCACGGCCTGCACCGGGAGCTGTTTCCGCGCCGCACCGGTCCGGTCTTCGACGCGCTGACGCCGGCCATCGTCGCGGCGGACCTGACCGTCTCGCAGATTCTGACCCCCGCCCGCGCGGCGCGGCTGGTGGAGCAGGCCATGCTCGACGAGACGCTGCCCGGCCTGGGCGAGGTGCTCGACGCGCTGATCGACGCCGGATTCGAGGCCCGGGCCGATACGGCCTACGAGCGGGCGGTGCGGCGATCCGTGCAGCGGGTCGTCGTCGAGCGGCTGATGGGGCTTGCCGACCGGGCGCCGCCGCCAGCCCCGATCGGTCCGGCGGTAGACCTCGCCGCGCGCCGAGTCCGCCGCTCCGGCCGTTTCCCCGGCGGTTCGGCGGCGGCGCGTTGCCGCCGGCTCCGGATGCCCGAATCCTGACCGTCACCAGCTTGCCACCGAACGCCACCGAGAAGCGGGTTACCTTGTTGAACGCGATGCGAAGGATACGACGAACGAAGGCATACCGCCGAACCGACAAGCTCGTCACCTGGCAGCCCGGCCGGCGGCGCAGTCGGGCGCATCGCAACCCGTTTACACTGAACGGATGGAGGAGGCGATCGGACTGGCGGTCCGGTCACTCGTCGACAGTGATGCGGTCCGGAGCGATCGCGATGCCGAACACCGTGTCCGGCCGCGTGCCGCGACTGGTGATCCCATCGCCATGCCCGCCGGTGTGCAACACGAGACGCCGTGGTGTGGCTCGCTGGATGCCGCGGCTCATGGAATACAGTACGCTCTTCGATGACGGGATCACGCAAGCCGACAAGCTTGTCGCGGAGAACGTGGGCGCGTGGCGGTGGGTAGTCGTCCTTCACCGGCCGCGCGCCGCACGACAGGAAATGCAGCCGCCGTGGGTCGCCCGCGGAAAGGGTCGAACGGACGGGGCCGGCAGGATGCCGAAACCGAGGTTTCCGGATCGCCGGGGAGCATCGATCATGAAGAAATCACGTCCAGCCAACCTCCTGGCCGCCGCCGCCGTGGCGTTCGCCGGCGTCCTGGGACACCCGACGGTCGGCGCCGCGCCCGCGGCGGCGCAGCAGACCGCTGCGCCGGCCCTCCCGGCGCCCGATCTGTACGCCGGCTCCCCGTATCTGCGTGAACTCCGGAACTCGCTGGTCTACGGCGAGATCTGGGAGCGTCCCTACCTGTCGAAACGGGACCGGAGCCTGATCACGATCGCGGCCCTCCAGGCCCTGGCGCGGGAGGAGCTTGCGATTCACGTCCCGCGCGGCCTCGACAACGGACTGACGCCGGAGGAGATCTCCGAGATCATCCTGCACGTCACCTTCTACGCGGGGTGGCCGACCGGGGTGCAGGCGTCGCTGACGGCGGCCGAGGCGTTCGAGGCGCGGGGGCTGACGCTGGGCGACCTGCCGCGCGCGCCGGATCTGCCGGAGGCGATCACGACGCCCGGCGGGCTGAGCGACGCGTACGCGGCGGCGCCGCGGCTCGGCGCGCTGCGCAACAGCCTGCTCTATGGCGACATCTGGGAACGGCCGCTGCTGTCGAAGCGCGACCGCAGCCTCGTCACGGTGGCGGTGAATCAGGCCCTGTACGTCACCAACGAACTGCGGCTGCACATCGACCGCGCTCTCGACCAGAACGGCGTCACCCCGCAGGAGCTGTCCGAAGTGGTCCTGCACGTCACCTTCTACGCTGGCTGGCCGGCCGCGGTGAACGCGGGCCGCCTGCTGACCGCGGCGTTCCGGGCGCGCGACGTGTCGTTCGCCGATCTCAAGTAGCCCGCGTCGGCGCGGGGGTGTGCACCGTTCCGCGGGAGAGCGACATCGACAGGAGCGCGCGTCCGATGAGCCGGAGTACAGGGATCCTGGGGGGCGCGCTGCTGGTCGCGTGGCTGGCGGCCGCGCCCGCCGGGGCACAGCAGGGCGCCGCCGGGGGCGAGTGGCGCACCTATGCCGCCGACGCCTGGGGCACGAAGTACGCGCCGCTCGACCAGATCGACGGCGACAACTTCGCGGATCTGGAGCTGGCGTGGCGCTGGCGCACCGCCGACACGCATCTGCCGGTCGAGGACGAGAGCGGCGTTTCCCTCGTCGCGGCCGAGACGGTCTTCGAGCGCCTCGAGGCGGCGAATCCGGATCTCTGGGTGACCCGGCCGGGCATCGCACGCCTGTCGGCGACACCGCTCATGGTGGACGGCGTGCTGTACTTGGCGACGCCGCTGTACCAGGCGGCGGCGGTCGACGCACGCACCGGGGAGACGCTCTGGATCCACAACCCGCGCGTCTACGAGGCCGGCAGCCCGCCGCTGCCGTCTCCCTGGAACCACCGCGGGGTGGCCTGGTGGGAGGACGGCGACGAGGCGCGCATCATCTGGGGCACCGGCGACGGCTACCTGACGGCGGTCGACGCGCGGACGGGTCTGCCGGCCACGGACTTCGGCGACAACGGGCGCGTGAGCCTGGAGGAGGGCATCCCGCGGGCGCGCGAGAACCCCAGCCGGCTGCCGCCGCCGTCCCGTTCGCCGCCGCTGGTGGTGGGCGACACGATCATCGTCGGCTCGTCGGTGCACGACTACCTGCTCGGGAGGGAGAACGCGCCGGGGTTCGCCCGCGCCTACGACGCCCGCACCGGCCGGCACAAGTGGGACTTCCACACCGTGCCGCAGAGCGCCGACGAGTTCGGCTCCGACACGTGGCTGGACGAAGCGTGGCGCTACTCCGGCAACACCAACGTCTGGGGCAGCATCGCGGCGGACCCCGAGCTCGGCTACGTCTACCTGCCGACCAGCACGCCGACCTCGGACTACTACGGCGGGCACCGGATCGGCGACAACCTGTTCGCGGAGAGCCTCGTCTGCGTCGACCTGGAGACCGGGCAGCGGGTCTGGCACTTCCAGATGGTGCGCCACGGCGTCTGGGACTACGACAACCCGACCGGTCCCAACCTGCTGGACGTCACCGTCGACGGGCGCCGGGTGAAGGCGCTGGCGCAGGTGACGAAGCAGGGCTTCGTCTATGCCTTCGACCGGGTGACCGGCGAGCCTATCTGGCCGATCGAAGAGCGGCCGGTGGCGACCGACACGGACCTGGAAGGAGAGGTGCTGTCGCCGACGCAGCCGTTTCCGACGCGGCCGGCCCCGTTCGAATACCAGGGCGCGACCCTCGACGACCTCATCGACTTCACGCCGGAGGTCCGCCGGATGGCGGTGGAGGCGGTGGAGGGTTTCCGCCTCGGTCCGCTGTACACGCCCCTGTCCCTCGACGGCACGATCTTCCGCCCGAGCGCCGGCGGCGGGGCGAGCTGGGGCGGGGCGGCCGTCGATCCGGAGACCGGCGTCCTCTATGTCCCGTCACGGAACGCCCACTCGGTGATGCGGTTCCGCGAGCCGGCCCCGGGCGAGGATTCGACCCTGCGGTACGTCCTGAGCCGCGGCGGGGCGCCGTTCCTCGACGGCGGCAATCCGCGGCGGACGCCGGTCATGCCGCAGGGCCTGCCGCTCTGGAAGCCGCCGTACTCGCGGATGACCGCCATCGACATGAACACGGGGGAGCACCTCTGGATGACGCCCCTCGGCGACGGCGACCGCATCCGCAACCACCCGCTGCTGCGCCACCTCGATCTGCCCCCGCTGGGCGGAGACAGCGGCCGGAACGGCCCGCTGCTGACGAAGACCCTGCTCGTGCAGGCGCTGACCGCCGGCGGTGCGGACGACGGGCCGCAGCTCGTCGCCTACGACAAGGCGTCCGGCGAGGCCCTGGCCGCGATAGATCTGCCGGGCGGGGCCATCGGGACGCCGATGACCTACCTGCTGGACGGCCGGCAGTACATCGCACTCACCGTCGGCGGCGAGTCGCCCTCGCTGGTGGCGTTCCGGCTGCCGTCATGAGAGGACGTGACGGGAACCGCGCCGTGGGCGGCATCAACTCCGCAGCGCTGGTGGCGTTCCGGGCGCCGTCGTGAGAGGACGTGACGGGGGCGCCGTTCATGGCATCTCGTCTCCCCGTCCAGGCGGTCGGCCGCCGCCGGCCCGCTCGAGAGCTAAAGGTCCTTTGGCGCCGGCTGAAAGTGCCGCAGATTGAAGGTGACCAGCAAGTCCGCCTGTCCGTTCACTGCCGTTTCCACCACCATGTCGTCCCGCGGGTCCGACAGGGTCGGGCGCCACGAGCAGGATAGCCCGACAGGTTCGGCGACAATCGTCGCCGCATCGAGCAGCGTATGTACCTCACCGGCCGCGACGCGGGTCGTCGGGGGCGTATACTCCGGCATGCCGTTGCCGGAAGGTGCGACGCGGTCCCTCCGGGCCGTCGCCGAACACGACCGCGACGTGTGCGCACTGTACGTGTTCGGATCGCGAGTAGACGGGACGGCGCGCCCGGACTCGGATCTGGACGTGGGCGTGCTCTACGGTTCGCGTCAGCCGACCGGGAAGACCCTCGCTCTGGAAGAAACCCTGCACCTGGCGACACGTGCACCCGTCGATCTGGTCGACGCGGCGCGGGCCACCCCGTTTCTGGCGCTGGCCATCGTGCGCGGCGACCGGATCTTCGCCAGGCGCGAGCTCGACGCGGACCTCTTCGATCTGTACGTGCTGCGGCGCGCCGGCGACCTGCTGCCGTACGAGAGGGCGCGCCGCGCGATGCTGCTCGCGCCCGCGACATGACTGCCGGGCGAGTCAGCCGCGCGGTCGTCGCCGACCGCGTGGCCCTCATCCGCCGCCTGCTCGACGAGGCCGGCACGTTGCCGCTGGACGACCTCGACGACTTCACCGCGATCCGCGGATGGTGGCCGCGGGCGAGTCGTACCTGCGCCGGGCGCTCGAGGCGCTGCTGGACATCGCCCGGCACATGCTGGCCAAGGGATTCGCGCGCGGTCCGTCGGAGTCCGCCGAGGTCGCGCGCCAACTCGGAGAGGTGCAGGTCGTGTCGCGGGAGCAGTCGGAACGGCTGGTGCTGATGGCCCGTTATCGCAACCGTCTGGTGCATGGGTACGGCGAGGTCACGGCGCCCGAGTTGCACGAGCTCCTCACGCGGCGGATCGGCGACATCGACGAGATGATGGCGCCGTCACGACCTGGATGACGCGGCATCCGGACCGTGTGGAGGAGGAGGATTGAGGCACGGGCGGCATCCGGACGGTGTGGAGCAGGGCGATCGGGACGCTTGCGTTCGGACGCGCCCGCGTCTACTGTGATCGGTCGAGAGGGCGCCGGCTGTCGCCGGCGCAAGGAGGCTGGAAGATGCTCAGGAAATCTCTCGCGGCGTTCTTCGTTCTGACCGTCGTGTTCGCGCTCGCGGCGCCGCCGGCTGCGGCCCAGTCCGGGGAGCGCACCATGCCGATGCGGACGCCGGACGGCCAGCCGGACGTGTCCGGCACCTTCACGTTCCGCACCCTGACGCCGTTCCAGCGGCCCGCGCAGTTCGAGGGACGGGAGCGGCTCTCCCTGGAGGACGCGGCCGCGTTCGAGGCGGCGGAGCGTGTGCGGCTGAACCGCGACCTCTTCGACCCCGAGAAGGGCGCGGCCGGTTACCGCCCGCGTTCGGAGGGTGGCGTGCTTTCCTACAACGAGTTCTGGTACGAACGGGGCATCGAGCTGACCTCCGACAAGCGGACGTCGCTGATCGTGGACCCGCCCGACGGCCGGCTGCCCCCGCGGACCGAGGCCGCGGTCCGGGCCGCGGCGCAGCGCCGCGCCTACCAGGAGGAGCACCGCTACGACTCCTACGAGAACCGCAGCCTCGCCGACCGCTGCATCATGGGCTTCAACTCGGGTCCCCCGATGCGGTCGAGCGCGTACAACAACAACGTGATGGTGTTCCAGACGCCGGGTTACGTGACCATTCTCAACGAGATGGTGCACAACGCGCGGATCATCCCGATCGACAGCGACACCGCGAAGCCGCCGTTCCGGCAGTACGCCGGCGTGTCCCGCGCGCACTGGGAAGGGGAGACCCTGGTCATCGAGACCACGCAGTTCCGGGGCGGGCAGAGCGGCGGCACGGGGCCGGACATGCACCTGATCGAGCGGCTGACCCGCATCGACCCGGACACCGTCGCCTACGAGTTCACCGTGACGGACCCGACGGTCTACACCGCGCCGTACACGGTGATGATGCCGTTCCGCCGGACGGACGGGCCGCTCTTCGAGTACGCCTGCCACGAAGGGAACTACGGGCTGTACGGGATCCTCGCCGGGGCGCGGCGTCTCGAGAGCCTGGGCCGCGAGCTCCGGCCGTGACCGGTTGGGCGCGCCATGAAGGACACCTGTACGGCGGTCATGAAGCAGTCCGGGCGGTGGTGGATCGGCTGGATTGAGGAGGTACCCGAGGTCAAGCTGTCAGGAAGCTTCGGAAGCCGAGCTTCTGGAGGCCCTGAAGACAACCCTTCGGGAGGCGCCGGCGTTCAACCGCAGGGAAGCGCTGGAGGGGTGACGGGGTGACGACGTGACGACGATGCGAACGCTTGTCGTGGCCGCGGCCGTGGCGATGGCTTTCGGCGCCGCCGCGGTAGGCGCTCAGACGACAGATCCGGAGGTGCGCGTCGAGCGCCTCCTGGACCGGCCGATCATCACGCCTGCTCTGCACCCGAGCATTGGCGTGAACATCCAGGGCCCGTCCCTGATCGAGGTTCCCGAGTGGGTCGAGGACCCGCTCGGGGCCTACTACCTCTATTTCGCCGACCACAAGGGGCTGTACATCCGCTTGGCGTACTCCGACGACCTGCTCGGGCCGTGGACCATCCACCCGCCCGGCAGCCTGCAGATCGCCGATTCGCACTTCCTGACCGAGCCGCCGGAGGTCGCCCCGGAAATCGCGGCCCGGCTGCGCGCGTCGCAGGAGCGCCGCGGCGTGCCGATGTCGCACGACGGTCTGTTCGAGGCGACGACGCCCCACATCGCTTCCCCGGACGTGCACGTGGACGACGCCAACCGCCGCATCGTCATGTACTTCCACGGCCTGGACGGCGTGAGCACGCAGGTGACGCGCGTGGCGACCTCGCCCGACGGCATCCGCTTCCAGGCGCGGCCGGAGCGTCTCGGCCGGACCTACATGCGCGTGTTCGCGCACGAAGGCTATGCCTATGCCATGTCGATGCCGGGTCAGTTCTACCGGTCGCGGGATCCGCTGAGCGGTTTCGAGGAAGGGCCGCTGCTGTTCAACCCGGGCATGCGCCACGCGGCGCTGCTGAAGCGGGACGACACCCTCTACGTCTTCTGGACGCAGGTGGACGAGGCGCCGGAGCACATCAAGCTGAGCACGATTGATCTTTCCGGCGACTGGATGACCTGGACGGAGACGCCGGGCATCGAAGTGCTGCGGCCGGAGTTCGACTGGGAGGGCGCCGACGCGCCGCTGGAGCCGTCCGTCCGGAGCACCGCCTACGGGCACGTCAACCAGCTCCGCGATCCCGCGATCTTCGAGGACGCCGCCGGCGGCCGCATCTTCCTGCTGTACGCCGTGGCGGGCGAGAGCGGGATCGCGATCGCGGAGGTCCACTTCGACGAGTAACGGGATCGTCCGATGGCCGGCCGCATCTCGTCTTCGATGGCGAGTGGCGCGGGATCGATTGCGTGGCGGCTGAACCGCGGGGCTGGATGCGCGCCCCGCGAGAACCAGCGAGAAGGAGATTCGAGATGAACCATCGCGCTCTCGTATCGGCCGGGATCGTGACCGCTCTGGCCGCCGTCCCCGCTGCGGGTAAGGGGCCGTCGGCAGCGGCTGGCGAGGCGGCGGGGCAGACCTACACCGCGCCCCGGACACCGGACGACCAGCCGGACCTGCAGGGCTTCTGGACCAACCAGACGTACACGCCGCTGGAACGGCCCGCGTCGGTGACCAAGGCGTTCTACACGCCGGAGGAGGCGGCCGCCATCGAGCAGGGGAGGGCCGAGCGCGAGGCATCGCAGACCACCCCCGGCACGATTCCGGACGTGCACTACGACTTCACGCAGTTCGGGCTCGACCGGAGCCAGTCGACCTTCGCGCGCAACCTGCGGACGTCGCTGATCATCGAGCCGCCGGACGGCAGAATCCCGGCGGTGAACGCGGAGGGGCGACGCCGCGCCGAGGAGCGCCGGGCGGCCCGCGAGGCGCGCGGCGGGCAGTACGACCGGGCGGAGAACCTGCCGCTCGGGGCCCGCTGCATCATCATGCGGGGCGCCGGACCGCCGATGATGAACGCCGGTTACAACAGCAACTACCACATCGTCCAGAACCGCGACTACGTCATGGTCCTCGTCGAGATGATCCATGACGCGCGCATCATCCCGCTCGACGGCCGCCCGGCGCCGCCGGCCGGCGCCCGGGGGTGGATGGGTCGGTCGCGCGGCCGCTGGGAGGGCGACACTCTGGTCGTCGAGACCGCCAACTTCAACGGCAAGAACCCGTTCCGCGGCTCCGGCCCGGCCCTCCGGGTCACCGAACGGTTCACCCGCGTGGCCGACGACACCCTGATCTACCGCTTCACGGTGGAGGACCCGGAGACGTGGGACATGGCGTGGACGGCCGAGATGCCGATGAAGCGGACCATCGGCCCCATCTTCGAGCACGCCTGCCACGAGGGGAACTACGGCCTGACGAACATCCTGGCCGGGGCGCGGGAGGAGGAGCGCCGGGCGGCGGAGGCCGCTGCTCGGGGGCGCGAGTGATCGCTGCTTCCTTGCGGGGTCTCGGCGTCCTTTGCCGCTGAGAGGGAGTCGACATCCATCAGATCCTGCGGTCGGCCGGCAGCTCGCTTCGCTGCGATCGAGTCACAGTCCGATTCACGATACGCCCAGCGTCGTCGGGTCCCACGGACGGAACCGTACGTCGCCCCGGTGTCGGCGTCAAGGATCACGCATCGTTACGTCGGTCGGCACGACCTGAAGCGTTCGCGGCTGGCGGGTGTGTCGGAATCCTGCGGGTGGCGCTTACATCCAGACCTGCTCTTCGTCCGGGTCGGCGTCGGCCGCACGCACGACGGCGACCCGGACGGTGACGGCGCCGAACACCTCCACGCTGCCGGTGTGCGGCGCGTAACCCGCCTTGCGCACATAGAGGTCGTAGCTGCTCTCCGGCACCTCCACGAGCGCCTGTCCGTTCACGTCGGTCGCCGCGCGATAGGCGCCCACGCGGACCTCGGCGTTGGCAAGGGGCGCCTCCGTGCCGCAGCCGCATACCGTCACCGTGACACGGTGATCGGGAGGCGGCACGGTGCGGAAGCCGAAAGTCGCAGTGGCGTTCGTGTGCCCGGGCCCCGCTTCGTGAGGCGGAGGCGAATCCGGCCCCGCGGCGTCGAACGCGGCGGTCCAGGCGTGGATTCCTTCCTCCACGGGGGCGTCCAGCGTCACCTGTGCCGCATGCAAGGCGGCGGTGCCGGGCTCGGGAGTTTCACCGAGCCGCCCGTGCCCGACGTCGGCGCCCGCCTCGTTGCGGACCGTGATCGGCCGGCCCGCCAACCGACACCCGGCCGAGCACTTCACGCCCACTTTCGCCACGAACCGATGGTTCACGACGACGGGCGATGGAACGCCCCACACGGCGATGCTCGTCGGATGGGACACCGCCTTCGAATCCTCGTCGCGGGGGGCGGCGGGCGAGACCGGTTGCTGGACGGGATCGGTTGCCGACGCTCGATCGGTCATTGACACTCGTACGGACTCGCCGCCACTTGCCGTCACCCAATCTTCAGGGCTTCTGCGCCGTCCCGCCGTTCAGCGCCGCGTCCCGGCCGGCGATGCGGCCGAAGACCAGGCAGCGGCCGAGGCCGTGCTGGGCGAAGCCACCCTGCGACTCACCGGCGCAGTACAGCCCCGGGATGACCTGCCCGCGCGTGTCGACGACCTGCGCCTTCGTGTTGGTGCGCAGCCCGGTCAGCGAGTCGTGCAGGATCGGCGTCGACCACGCGGCGTAGAACGGCGGTCGCTGGATCTTGTAGCGGGGCGTGGGCTTGCCGAAATCCTCGTCCTCGCCGAGGTCGACGAAGGAGTTGTAACGGGCGACCGTCTCCTCCAGCGTCGCGCCGGACATCGACAGCGACTGGTACGGGTTCTCGATCGCGCCGGCCAGCTCGGCCAGCGTGTCCGCCTGGAAGAAGTAGCCGTCGAGGTCGACGTTCGGCGGGTGCGGATCCCATTCCTCCCGATCCACTGCGTCCCGATCGAAGACGGCCCAGATCGGCCCGCCGCCGTTCAGCTTGTTCTCGTCCCCGCTCCAGGCCATGGCCGCCGCGAAGAAGTCGTAGCGGGCGTCCACCTCGTTCCAGAACCGGCGGCCGGTCTGGTTGACCAGGATCAGGTCCTGCCAGTCGATGACGGTCAGCCCGGACGCGCGGGCGAGGTCGAAGATGCGGCTGTCCGTCTGCCAGATCAGGCTGGAGTAGCCCCACCGGCACCCGATGTGGCGCGTCTTCGAGATGGCGATCCCCTCCTCGCAGGTCTGGTTCGCCGTGCCCCACAGCGCGGCTCCGACCGCCATCGCGGCCAGCTCGCCGTCGCCGCTCTGCCGCGACCACGGCTCGCCCGCCACCTGGTACTCGTCGGTCAGCCGCGGGTCGAAGGTGCGGCGCAGGGTCACGTTGCTGGTGCTGCCGCCGGTGGCCACCAGAACCCCCTTGCGGGCCCTGATGTTCACGGTGCGGCCGTCGTGGGCGGCGGTGATGCCGAGCACCCGGCCCGACGACGGGCTCTCCCGCACGATGCTGGTCATCTTGTGGCGCAGCAGGACCTCCGCGCCCTTCGCCCGCGCGCTCTTCTCGAGCGCCCGGACGAGGCCGGAGCCCACTCGGGTCGGGTGGTGGGTCACGCGCTCGCTCGCGACCGGCCACTGGATGGTGCGCTGCTGCCGCCGCACCCGCGACGCCTGGGTCGGCCCGACCAGGTGGTCCTGGAACTTGACGCCGTTCTCGATCAGGAACTCGAAGGTGGGGGCGTTCTCGTCCGCGAAAGCGCGCACCAGGTCCCGGTCGCTGTAGCGGCTCTGCATGTGGTCGTGGCGTATCCAGTCGATGAACACCTGGTCCGCCGAGTCCTCGACCCCGTGCTTGCGCTGGTTACTGGTGCCGCCGCCGAGGTGCACGTTGCCGCCGGAGCACAGGCCGTGCCCGCCGATGTCGGTGTTCTCCTCCACCATGATCACGGAGGCGCCGTGATCGAGGGCGGAGACGGCCGCCGCGAGTCCCGCGGTGCCTGCCCCGATGGTGACCAGATCCGCGGACGCGTCCCAGAAGTTCTGCGCCTCGGCCGCGCTGCTCCGCCCGCCGAGACCGGCCAGGGCGGTGGCGCCGACGCCGGCGGTCGCGCCCTGCTTGAGAAACGCTCGCCGACTGACGCTCGCATCGTTCCGTGTCGACTTGGGCATGGGTGTCCTCCCCGTACGATCCGCACTGTATCGAGAGTGCGGACCGGGCGCAAGACGGCGGCGTTTCGCGCACGGTGCATCGACGTACCGGCCGGCCTCGCCGATGCACTGCAGCGTGTCGCCGATCTGCCGCTCGACGCGCTCGTCGCCGCGGCTTTCGACTGCACGGACGCTTCCGACTTTCAGCGGCGGCTGCGGGATGCGGCGTCGAAATACCCGCGCGCAACGGCGGTTGATTGCTATACTACGCGGCAGAACGCGCTCGCAGTTCGACGACCTTTCCGGAAGGCCGGCCGTCCGCGTACCGTCCCGCGCGGTGGAGTGAGGAGGGCAGGATGTTCAGGTTGTCACGCGTCGCGCCGTTGGGGTGCATCGCCGTCCTGGCCGCGGCGTTGTCTCCGAGCGCCCCGGGGCTGCACGCGGAGGAGGCTGCGCCGCGCCCGGTGCAGGCTGCGCCGCGCCCGGTGCAGGCCCCGACCGTTCACGCTGCTTCCGCCGGCGGCGCACCGGCAGCGCTCGACCCCCGCGCTTTCCTCGACCGCTACTGCGTCGCCTGCCACAACGAACGGTTGCGGACGGCGGGGCTCCTGCTCGACGCCGCCGACGTCGGGCACGTCGCCGGCGGCGCCGAGATCTGGGAGAAGGTGGTCCGCAAGCTGCGCAGCGGCGCGATGCCGCCGCCCGGCCGCCGCCGTCCCGAGCCGGCCGCGCTCGACGCCTTCGTGACGTGGCTCGAGACGGCGCTCGATCGCGATGCCGCCGCCCACCCGAATCCGGGTCGGGTGGCCGACCACCGCCTGAACCGCTTCGAGTACGGCAACGCCGTCCGCGAACTGCTGGCGCTGGAGATCGATCCGGTCGAGCTGCTGCCGGCCGACGAGTCGGACCAGGGCTTCGACAACATCGCCGAGGTGCTGTCGATGTCGCCGACGCTGCTCGGACGCTACATGTTCGCGGCGCGCCGCATCAGCCAGCTCGCGGTCGGCGACCCGACCATCGGGCCGTCGGTGGAGACATTCAACCTGTCGCGCGGGCTCCGGCAGGATGCCCGCATGAACGAGGGCCTGCCGTACGGCACGCGCGGCGGCACGCTCATCCGTCACTATTTCCCGCTCGACGGCGAGTACCTCGTGAAGATCCGGCTCGGGCGCAACTTCACCAACTCGCGCATCCGCGCCATCAGAACGCGCGAAGAGATCGACGTGCTGCTCGACGGCGCGCTCGTCACCCGGTTCACGATCGGCGGCGAGTGCAACGACTCCGACTCGCCCCACTGCACCGGCAGCGGCATCTACCGGACGTCGCCCTATCACCTGACCGCGGATGATTCTCTGGAGGCGCGTTTTTCGGCCTCGGCCGGCATGCACTCGCTCGGAGTGGCCTTCGTCCGCAAGAGCGTGCTGACCGAGGGCATGGCGCCGACGCTGCTGCCGCCGCGTCATACAAGCTCCACCTACGAAGCGCCCCGGATGGACGTCGACTACGTGCGGCTGGAGGGACCGTTCGATCCGACCGGTCCGGGCGATACGCCGAGCCGGCGCCGCATCTTCACCTGTCGTCCCGCCGGTGAAGCCGACGAGGAGCCGTGCGCGAGGCAGATTCTCGGTGCGCTGGCGCGCCGCGCCTATCGCCGTCCGGCAACCGACGCGGACATTGAGACTCTGCTGCAGTTCTACCGCGCCGGACACGGCGAGGGCGGCTTCGAGCGAGGCGTTCAGGAGGCGCTGGCGCGGCTGCTGGTCTCGCCGCAGTTCCTGTTCCGCATCGAGCGCGACCCCCCGCACCTCGCGGCCGGCGGCGTATACCGGATCAGCGACCTGGAGCTGGCCTCCCGACTCTCGTTCTTCCTGTGGAGCAGCATCCCGGACGACGCACTGCTCGACGTTGCGGCGGGGGACAGGCTCAGGGAACCCGCGGTGCTGAAGGATCAGGTGCGGCGCATGCTCGCCGATCCCCGGGCGGCGGCGCTGGCCCGCAACTTCGGCGGCCAGTGGCTGCACATCCGCAACCTGCGGGCGGTGGATCCCGACGCGAGCGCCTACCCGGAGTTCGACGACAATCTGCGGGACGCATTCCAGCGCGAGACGGAGCTGTTCATCGAGAGCCAGATGCGCGACGACCGTCCGCTGACGGAGCTGTTGACGGCCGATTACTCGTATCTGAACGAGCGGCTGGCGCGGTTCTACGGCGTGCGCAACGTGTACGGGGCGCATTTCCGCCGCGTGCCGCTGCGCGATCCCAACCGGGCCGGGCTGCTGGGCCACGGCAGCGTCCTGACCGTCACGTCCTACGCGACGCGAACCTCGCCGGTGGTGCGCGGCAAGTACCTGCTCGACAACATCCTGGGCGCGCCGCCGCCGCCGCCGCCGCCGAACGTGCCGGCGCTGGAGGAGGCGGCCGGCGACGGACACGAGCCCGCTTCGATTCGGGAGCTCATGGCGACCCATCGCCGGAACCCTGCTTGCGCCACGTGCCACCTGCGGATGGACCCGTTGGGCTTCGCGCTCGAGAACTTCGACGGCATCGGCCGCTGGCGGGAGACGGACGGCACTATGCCGATCGACGCGTCGGGGGTGCTGCCGGACGGGACGGCGTTCGACGGTCCCGCAGAGTTCCGCGCGGCGTTGCTGGACCGGGGCGGGGAGTTCGTGCGCACGTTCACGGAGAAGCTCCTGACCTACGCCCTCGGCCGGCCCGTCCAGCACTACGACGTTCCGGCGGTCCGCGCCATCCTGCGCGACGCGGCGGCCGCCGACTACCGCTGGTCGTCGTTGGTTCTCGGTATCGTCGAAAGTCCGCCGTTCCAGATGCGCAGGGCGCGCGATGTGGCGGCGGTGGCCGTACAGCAATAACCCATGGCGTAGATCCCCTGCTTCGACCCGGGAATTGAGGAGTTTCTGATGGTTATCACGAAGAAGTGCCTGTCACGCCGAACGATGCTGCGGGGTCTCGGGGCGAGCATCGCGCTGCCGCTGCTCGACGGCATGGTGCCGGCGTTCGCCGCCGTTCGGAACACGGCCGCGAAGCCGGTCAAGCGGCTCGGCGCCATCTACGTACCGAACGGCATGAGCATGGCCCGCTGGCTGCCTCCCACCGAGGGCGCCCTGGAGATGACGCCGATCCTCTCGCCGCTCACCCCGGTGAAGGACCAGTTGCTGGTGCTGAGCGGCATGGCCAACAAGGAGGCCAAGCAGCGGCTGGACGAGGGTGACGGCGACCACTCGCGCTGCCAGGCCGCCTACCTCACCGGAGCGCACGCGGTGAAGGCGTCGGGGACGAACAGCACCCTCGAAGTGGGCGTGTCGATGGATCAGCTCGCGGCGCGCGAGCTCCGGGACGACACGCAGCTCGCTTCGCTGGAGCTGTCGCTGGAAGCCAACGAGCTGGTGGGGCAGTGCGAGGACGGGTACGGCTGCGCCTACAGCGCCACCATCGCCTGGCGCGACGCGAACACGCCGCTGCCGATGCAGACCAACCCGCGCGCGGTGTTCGAGCACCTGTTCGGCGCCGTCGACAGCACCGAGCCCGCCGCGCGGGCGCGGGCGCTGCGCCGGGACAAGAGCATTCTCGATTCGGTCAACGCCGAGATCTCCGCCCTGCAGCGGCAGCTCGGCCGCGGCGACCGCTCGAAGCTCGCCGGCTATCTCGACTCGGTGCGCGACATCGAGCGGCGCATCCAGATCGCCGAGTCGCAGAGCGATCGCGGACTGCCGGAGGTGGCGCAGCCGGCCGGCATCCCCGCCGACTTCGAGGAGTACGCCGACCTGATGTTCGACCTGATGCTGGTCGCTTGGCAGGCCGACCTGACCCGCGTCTGCACTTTCCTGGTCGGGCGCGAGAAGAGCGTGCGCACCTACCCCGAGATCGGGGTCGCGGAGCCGCACCACCCGGTCTCGCACCACCGGCACCGCGAGGAGCAGTTGGTCAAGCTGGCCAAGATCAACACGTTCCACATGCAGATCTTCGGGCGCTTCCTGGAGAAGATGCGGGCGACGACGGACGGCGACGGGACGCTGCTCGATCAGTCGATGGTCGTCTACGGGGCCGGCATGGGCAACAGCAACGCGCACGATCCGCTCGACCTGCCGATCGTCGTGGCCGGCGCCGGAGGCGGCGCGCTGAAGGGCAACCGTCATGTCCGGCTGCCGGAGGGCACGCCGCTGGCCAACATGCACCTGACGCTGCTCGAGAAGATGGGCATGCCCGCCGAGCGTCTCGGCGACAGCACGGGCGAGCTGCCGATCCTGTCGGGCGTCTAGGAGTCTGCGCCATGGGGGCTACTGACGCGGACGACGCTCGGCTGGCCGACGGGGCCGGTTGTCGAGTGTGTAATCAGCGGGTGCGAGTGTTCGCGGCGACGTATGTGCGCCGCGGCTCTTCCCGCGGGGTTCGGGTTCGAAGGACGGACAAGAGATGCGCACAACCATCGGATTCATGAGCGCCGCGGCCGTCGTTCTGCTGTCGTCCGCGATCGTCGTCGCGGCCCCTCCCGATCTGCGGGTGGCCGACGCGGCCAGGAGCCAGGACGCCGGGGCGGTTCGTGCGCTGCTCGAAGCCGGGGCAGCGGTGGACGGCGTCCAGGCCGACGGCTTCACTGCGCTGCACTGGGCGGCGCAGTGGGATCGTGCGGATCTGGCCGAACTGCTGATCGCCGTCGGCGCCGACGTGGATGCAGCCGACCGCTATGGGGTCACCCCGCTGGTGCTCGCCTGCACCAACGTCAGCCCCGGGATGGTCGAGCGGCTGCTGGAGGCCGGGGCGGACCCGCACGGCGCCCAGGCGACGGGCGAGACGGTGCTGATGACCTGCGCGCGCGGCGGCGTGCTGGAGGCGGTCACCCCGTTGCTCGATCGCGGTGCCGACGTCAACGCGAGCGAAGCCACGAACGGCCAGACGGCTCTGATGTGGGCTGCGTGGGAAGGGCACACGGACGTGGTGCGCCTGTTGCTCGAGCACGGGGCCGAGGTGGATGCGCGCACCACGACGGGGTACACCGCGCTCGTGCTCGCGGCGCGGGAAGGCTACCGCGAGACGACCGAGGCGCTGCTGGAGGCGGGAGCGGACGTCAACGCCGCGGCGGTGGACGGCACCACCGCACTGCTCGTCGCCACCGTTCGCCGCCACCTCCACTACGCGGAGTTCCTGCTGGACGAGGGGGCGGACCCGAACCGCGGGCCCGGCTTCTCGCCGCTGCACTGGGCGGCGGGCAAGTGGGACACCGAATTGAACGACCTCTCCAACGGCGTCGCCGAGGGCAACCAGTGGAGTCCGTTCGGGGGGCTGCACGCCGCCGACCGGCTGCGGATGGTGCGCGCGTTCCTCGAGCACGGCGCCGACCCGGACCGCCAGACGGCGCGGACCCCCGGCTTCCACATCCGGGTGAAGGGCCATCTGGGAAACATGCGCGGGGCGACGGCGTTCGCCATCGCGGCCAAGGCGAATGATCTGCCGGTGATGCGGGCGCTGCTCGACGCCGGCGCCGACCCCTTCATCCCCACCGTCGACGGGACGACGCCCCTGATGCACGCGGCCGGCATCGGCCACGAGCCGGGTATCACCCGGTCGACCGAAGGCGAAGCGCTCGACGCTGTCCACCTGATCGTGGAGATGGGCGGCGACGTAAATGCGGTGAACGAGAAGGGCGACTCCGCCCTGCACGGCGCGGCCTGGCGGGAGAGGGCGGACTCGATCGTGCAGTTCCTGGTGGACCGCGGGGCCGACATCGACGCGAAGAACAACCGCCGGTGGACGCCGCTCGTCATCGCCGAGGGCATCCACACCGGCGGCAACTTCGCCAAGTCCGACACGACGGCCGCCCTGTTGCGAACCCTGGGCGCGGAGCCGAGTCCGCCGGACATCGTGCGGGAACCGGACGCGCGGTAGTGGCCACCGGCCCCCCCTGACCTCGATTCGCCGGCGTGCAACTGAAGGGCGTAGGGGGGGCGACGCCCACCCTACGCTGCGGCACCGGGGCGCCGCCGCCCAGCGTCCGGATGCCCATGCGCTCCGTCGGTCCTGGCCAGCGTCCGTGGGCGTTCCAGGCGGCGCCGGTTTCCGCGGAAATCGCGTCGAGTAGGGAGTGGCGTCCCCAACGGGATTCGAACCCGTGTCTCAGCCTTGAAAGGGCTGGATCCTAGGCCTCTGGACGATGGGGACTCCGGCGAGCCGATCAGGGAAGTATACCCTACGCAGGGGCGTCCGGCCCCGGGGCTGCATGACTGCTAGGATCTGACGCAGTCATGCACGCGGACCTGCAGGAGGCCATCGACTTTCACGCGGCGATTGTCGCCGAGGGCGCCAAGGCGCTGGTCGGCTACGAGCGCGAGAAGGTGCTGGCCAACACCGTCCTGCTGTCGGAGATCCCGACCACCTACGACGCGGAGGAGAACCGGCAGGTCAACGCCGGCAACCTGCTGCTGCGCGGCGTGCCGGGAGTGGGCAAGACGTTCTTCGGCGTCATCCTGGCCGCGATCAGCGGCGCGAAGTTCGCGCGCCTGCAGGGCCGGGCGGATCTGCAGCCGACCGAGGTGGTCGGCTTCCAGATGATCAACCCGGCGACGGGGCAGTTCATCACGGAGTTCGGCCCGCTGGCGTCGGCCGAGGTCATTCTGCTCGACGAGATCAACCGCATCCCGCTCAAGTCGCAGAGCGCCTTTCTCGAGGGACTCCAGGATCGGACGGTGACCGTCGGCAAGGACACCTACCGCCTGCCGTCGTTCAGCTTCGCCATCGCCACGATGAACCCCATCGAGCTGGGTCAGGGGACGTTCCCGCTCTCGGAAGCCGCGACCGACCGCTTCGCGATCATGGTGAACATCGGCTACCTGCCGCCGGAGGAGGAGCAGCGGCTGGTCGGCTTCGACTTCAAGAAGGTTTCGCTCGCCGGGCTGATGTCGAAGGAGCGGGTGGTCGAGCTGCGCTCGAGCATCACCGAGCGGGTCTTCCTGCACGACGCCATCGCGCGCTACATCCAGCGGCTGGTGGCGGCGTCGCGGCCCTACGACGCCGAGACGGACTGGCTGCGGCGGTCGCCGTCGGAGCTGGTCGAGCGCTACGTCGACCTGGGCGGCTCGCCGCGCGCGACGATCTGCTGGGGGCGGCTGGTGAAGGTGTGGGCGCTGCTCGCGCGGGGGCGGGCGGAGGTCTACCCGGAGGACGTACAGGACCTGGCCGGCTACGTGCTGGGCCACCGCATCTGGCTGGCGCCGCACGCGGCCGGCCAGGGGGTCTCGGTCGACGCGGTGATCGGCGAGATCATCGAGCGGGTGCCCATTCCGTGACCGCCCGCGCCGGCGAGGAGCTGGTGAGCTGGACCGAGGTCCAGGACATCGAACTGATCATCGTGCGCCGCATGCGCGAGCACATGGCGGGGGCGCACCCGAGCGTCTTCCAGGGGGCGGGGTTCGAGTTCGCGGGCCTGCGGGACTGGCAGCCGGGAGACCGGCTCACGTCCATCGACTGGCCGCAGTCGACCCTGACCAACTTCAGTCCGCTGGTGACGCGCGAGTTCGAGCAGCAGAGCACGGCGCGCCTGGTCATCGTGGCCGACACGTCGCTCTCGACCCGTTGCGGCGCGGCCGGGGCCCCGATCGCGACCGTCGTCGCACGGACGGTCGCGACCCTGGCCCTGGCGGGGGCGTTCTTCCAGGACCGGGTCGGGCTGATCACGTTCGATTCGCGGTCGCGACGCCTGCTGGTGCGGCCGCAGATCGGCCGGAACCACGCGATCCACTGCCTGGAGGCGTACCAGGACCTGGTCCTCGAACGCTCGGCGCACGAGCCGCGGCGGATCGACGACAGCTTTCTCGGTCTGCTGCGCAAGCCGTCGATGGTCCCGGTGGTGTCGGACTTCCTCTTCGAGGACACCGGGCCGCTGTTGGACGAGTTGCTTGCGCTGAACGCCACCCACGACGTGTTCGTGGTGCTGATCGACAGCCGCCACGCCTTCGAGCTGCCGGGGCTGTCGGCGGGTTGGGTGGAGGGCTGCGACGTCGAGACGGGCGAGTCGCGGCTGCTGTCCGCCGACGACGTGCGGCGGCTCGGAGAGCGGGTGGCGGAGTGGCAGGACGAGGTGGAGGCCCACGCAGCGGGGCTCGGCCTCGAGGTGCTGCGGCTGGGCGCCGACGCCGAGCGTTTCCACCATCAGGTGGTCGAATTCCTGGCCGACCGCCGGCTGCGGAAGCGATAGGGAGGAGCGCGTTGCAGATGCGCCGGATACTGGCCGGAGGTCTGACCCTGGTGGCTGCCGCGCCATGGCCCGTGTCGGCGACGGTTCAGCCGGGCCTGGACACGGTGAGCCTGCGTGCCTACGGCCCCTCGCAGGAGAGCCGCGTGTCAACGGCGGCCCGGCCGGGGCCCGACACGGTGGCGATGGAGGCGATGCAGTGCTGGCGGCGGATCGCGAGCCACGCGGTCCACGTCGGCGAACGCTTCGACATGGTGCTGACGTGCGCGGTGGTCGAAACCGATACGGCCCGCGTGGTTCCCGACCTGCTCTGGCTGGAGCCGGAGACGCTCGGCGTGTCGCCGTTCGAGGTGCTCGACGGCGAGCGCTACGACGACATGGTGCGCGGCCCGCGCCGTTTCTTCCAGTACCGCTACGCGCTCCGGATCATCGGGGAGGACTACTTCGGCCTCGACGTGGAGCTGCCGCCATTGGAATTGCGTTACCGCATCGAGCGTTCGCTCGACGGAACCACCGCGACCGAGGGCCGCGAGCTGGCCTACGTGCTGCCACCCGAGTCGGTCCGGGTGCTGTCGCTCGTGCCGGCCGCGGCGGCCGACATCCGGGAACTGCCGGGTGAGACCTTCGGCGACGTCGAGGCGCGCCTGTTCCGCGCCAGCCTGACCGGCATCGCGGCGGTTGCGGTAGCAGTGGTCGCTGCCGGCGTGCTCCTGCTGGGAGGGGTCCGTGCGCGGCGGGAGTGGCGGGGCGCACCAGTGGCGCGAGAGGACCGGGTGCCTGCCTGGCGTATCGCGCGGGCGGTGCTGGGCGAGCTGCGGGCGGTGCGGGCGGCGGCGGAGGGGGGCGGCTGGACGTTCGACCTGGTGGCGCGGGGGCTGGCGGCGCTCCGCATCGCGGCGGCGCTCGCCGTCGGCCGGTCGGTGGCGCAGCGTGCTGACGCTGCGGGCGACAGGGCAGACGCCGTTGCGGAAGGCCGGCTGCCGGTGCGGCGACGCCTGTTCGGAAGCGGGCACGTGTCCGTGTGGGCCGCGGTCACGGTGCGGGACGTGGATGGCGATCTGCAGCGAATCGGCGTCGAGTCGCTGCAGGGCGTACGGCCGGCGGCGGCGCTCCGCGCGGGGCTGGCGGGCTTCGGCGCGGCGCGGTACGGCGCGGCGGCGGAGTTGCCGGCAGGGGGGCTGACAGCCGGACTCGACGCCGGGATCGACGCGCTGCAGAGGCTGCAGGTGGAGCTGTTCGACCCGTGGCGGCGCCTGAGCCGCGTGTATCGCACCTGTCGGGAGTGGGCGACGAACCGATGGAGACGCTGAACGCGGTCCTGACGCGCACCGGCGAGGTGCTTGCCGGCCTCGTGCTGTCGGACTGGGGCGAGGCGTCCCTGCTGCGGCGCGACTCGGCGGTCATGGCGTTCGGCGGTCTGGTCGTAGCCGCGCTCGGGGTGCTGATCTGGCGCTGCGCAAGGCCCCGTGCGCCGGGCGCGGCCAACGTGGTGCTCCCGGCGCTGCCGGGGCGCCGGCTCGCTCCACGGGCGCACCTGGCGCCGGTGCGGCACGTCACGTTCGCGATCTTCCTCGCGGGCCTCTGCCTGTTCGCCGTGGCCCTGGCCGACCCGCACACGGCGCTCGTGCAGGAGGAAGAGTCGTACCCGGGCCACCGCATCGCGATCCTGATCGACGCGTCGCTCAGCATGAACACCGCCTTCGCGACCGAGCGGCTGGAGGCGGGCAACACCTTCCTCGCCAACGTTTCGGCGGCGGAGTATTTCGTCCGGCGCCGGATGGAGGGGCCGTACCACGACCTTACGTCGCTGGTGCAGTTCGGCAACGAGGCGTACATCGTCACCCCGTTCACCACCGACTACGAGAACATCCTGCTCAGCATCAGCCTGATCGGCACCCCGGAGGAGTACCGGCGCTTTCCGGACCACGGCACGCTGGTCATGAACGCCATCAGCCGCGGCGTGCAACTCTTCCGGACGTTCGATTTCCTCGGCGCGGCCGGCAACCTGATGGTGATCTTCAGCGACGGGCAGGACACCCACGCGCGGTTCGAGGACCTGACCCTCGACGAGATCATGCAGGAGGCGGCCGACAACCGGATCCCGGTCTACTTCATTCGGACCGCCTACGATCAGGCGCTCGGCGAGGTGGTCTCCGACCAGCAGTGGAAGCTGGCGGTGGAGCGGACCGGGGGGAAGTTCTTTCCGGCCCAGAACGAGGACGCGATCCTGGCCGCCATCCACGAGATCGACGAGCTGGCGGAGGGACGGATCCGCATCCGGCGCTACACCGCCCACGAGCCGCGGTTCGGCTCGTTCGCGCTGGCCGCGGTGCTGCTCTGGCTCGCTGCGGCGACCCTGACCCTGAGCGTCAGGCACTTCCGGAGGTTCCCCTGATGCAGGCGGCATTCAAGTACCTGGTCACCGCATTGATCCTGGGCGGGATCGCCGCGGCGGTGGCGGCGGCGGGCCGCATCGACCGCCGCGTCGCGAACGCCCAGCAGCAGATCGCGACGTTCGCCTTCGACGATGCGGAGTCCGCCTACGCGGAGCTGGAGCGGTCCCTGGACGTCGTCGGGGCCGTGCCCTGGCTGTTCGGCGCCACACGGGCGGACGTCGAGACGCGGCGGGCGGCGCTGCGGTACTGGCGGGGGGACCATGCGGGGCTGCTGGCCGACTACGCCGACGCGTCGCCGGACGTGTCGGGGAACCTCCCGCTGCAGTTCGTCCTGGCCAACGCGGCGGCTCGCGCGGCGCTCGATCCGGAGGTCGACCGGGAGCAGGTGCTGCGGGCGCTCGACGGCGCGATCGACGTCTATCTCGGCGTGCTGCAGGAGAGCCCGGGCCACCTCGACGCCGCCTGGAACTACGAGTACCTTCTGCGGCTCCGCGCCGATCTTGCGTCCGGGGCCGAGCTGCCGGCGGCGCGGCGCAGCCAGCACGGCCGCGAGGGCGAGGCGCCGGAGGACGGCGAGCTGGAGGAGATCGAGATCTACGTGCCGGTGCAGCGGGACGTCGACCCGGAGATGGACGAGTCGCCGACCCTCGGCGCCGGGGAACGCATCCGGAAGCGCGGATGAAGCGTGCGACGCATCCGGAAGCGACGATGTGTGCGCGCTGGGAACCCGTCCGGGAACAGGGATGAAGCGCGGATGACGCCGCCCATCCGGAAACGGGGATGAAGCGCGGATGATGCCGTCCATCCGTTTCGCGGAGCCGCTCCTGTTGTGGTTGCTGGCCGGTCCGGCCCTGCTGCTGCCGGTCTGGTTGTGGCAGCTCGCCAGACGGCGCCGCGCCGTGCGACACCTGCGCGCCTCACGGACCGCGCCGGTCCCCGAGCGGCGCGGGTTCGCCGGGGGGCTGGCGTTCTGGCTGGCGGTTACCGTCGCCGCGGCGCTGGTGATCGTGGCGCTGGCGCGCCCGCAGGCCCTCGTGTCCGTGATCGAGACGGCCGGCGTCGACTTCGTGGTCCTGCAGGACGGATCGACGTCGATGCGGGTCACCGACGTGGCGCCCGACCGGTGGCAGCGGTCGGTGGCGTGGATCCGCACGTTCGCCGAGGTGCTCGGCTGGCGCCGGGAGCGGGTGGCGCTGGCCCTGTTCGCCCATCGCGCGGCGCCGCAGGTGCGACTGACCAACGATCCCAACGCGCTCTTCTTTTTCCTCGATCACCTCGCCGACGAGCCGCCGTTCCGGCTGCGGGACGACACGAGCTGGAACACCAACATCGAGGACGGCCTCGCGTGGGGCGTCCGGATGATCGAGAAGGACGAGGAGCTGTACGGCCCGCGGCTCGGGGCGCGGGCGTTCGTCGTGCTCTCGGACGGCCAGTCGTGGAGCGGGGAGGTGGCCCGCGCCCTGAAGCTGGCCCGGGTCCGCAACGTCCGCGTCTACGTCATCGGGGTGGGGACGACCGTCGGCGGCTTCATCCCGCAGCTTCCGCCGGGGCGGTACCAGGAGCCGGAGCCGCCGATTCATTCGGTGCTCGACCGGCGTTCGCTGCGGGCCGTCGCGCAGGCCGGCGGCGGCCGGTACTTCGAGCTGGGGGCCGAGCCGGACCACGTGGTGGCGTTGCGCATCCTGTCCGACGTGCAGCGGTCGGCCCGCGGCGTGGTCCAGCGGCGGGAGTCGTTCACCGAGCTCTACTGGTACTTCCTGCTTGCGGCCGCCATGGTTCTGGGCGCAGGGACGCTGCTGCTCGGGGAACGGACGCAGCTCTGGTCGCTCCTGGCCGCCGCGGCGGCGCTCGGGGCGGTGATGCTGCCGTAGTGCGTTCCAGCGAAACCCGCCCGTTGCGCGCCGTCAGCACGATAGGGCGCAAAGTGCCGGCGCGCGGACCCGCAACGCTCGAGCCGGGAAGATTGCACCGTCCGGTCGGCGTCGGCCGTTCTTCTACGGGTCCAGGCTGGCCGTGTAGGCCACGATGTTCACGATGTCCTCCACGGTGAGGTTCTTCACCGCGGCGTCCATCAGGTCGGACCACGCGCCGTCGCGCACGCCGGTCTGCAGGTCGTAGAGCTGCCGCGCCATGTAGGTCGGCGAGCGTCCGGCCAGCGCCGGCACGGGGCCGATGCCGCGCAGGTCGGCGCCGTGGCAGATGGTGCACGCCACGGAGTCGGCGCCGCCCGTGGTGACGAGCGCACGCCCGCGCGCCACCGCGCCCCACGGCACGTAGGCGATGAAGCCGGACGAGTCGTCACGCAGCTTGGTCAGCTTCAGATCCACGGGCGTCTCGACCACCCGCGTGCCGATCGGCTCCACGCCGACGCCCTCGACCACCTCGTGGATCCAGCCCGCGAAGCGTGTTTCCGGCACCGCGTCGGTTTCCACGACGCGGATCCACGGCTTGAAGTCCATCGACGAGAAGTACTCGGCCGCGATCCGGGCCTCCTCGTCGGTGGCGGCGAGCCCGATCCGCTCCATGAACGCGGGCGGTCCCATGCGCGGTTCGCCGGGCTTGCGCCGGCCGTTTCGCCAGTCGGTCATCTGCTGCACGAGGTACTCGTACGGCTGGCCCGCGAGGCCGGCGTTCTCCGGCTTGCCCTGGCCGTTCGGCAGGTGGCAGTAGCCGCACGCGACGACGCCGTCACCGCCGCCGCGCGCCACGACCTCCGGCATCGGCGGATGGCCGTCCGGGTGCCAGTCGGGCGGGCCGGCGTCGATGTTGATGGCCGAGCGCGGCATCGACATGCTGGAGCCGGGCACCGTGACCACCTCGTCGGGATCGGGCGCCTCGGCGGCCCCGGCCGGCTCGTTGAGCACGTAGGCCCACGGCAGCACCGCGTTGGCCCCTTCGACCTCCTGCTGCGCGTGCAACTCCACGCCGGCTGCGATTCCGACCGCCGCCGGCACCGCCGTCCATACGCTGCTCGACTGTCGCATCGGAAACTTCCTCGTGGGCCGCGCGGAACGGCCCGCGCTCGTGTCTTTCCCGGACTCGGCCATCATACACGCCGGCCTTCCGAGGGAAGCGGGGGCGGCCGCCGGATCTGTTCGGAATCGGAGAGTGCAGGTTCGTGCGCCTGGAGACCGGCGGCGGAATCGAGACCTCCGGGACGAGCGCGGGGCCGGTTCCTGCGGCGTCTACCTGTCCGGCCCGCGGCTCAGCCGGCGAATCTGCGCCCGCAACGCGGCGTTTTCCTCCTCGGCGGCGCGTCGGGCGGCGGCTTCGGTCTCGCGAGCGGCGGTCTCGCGAGCGGCGCGGTCCTCGGCGGCGCGTCGGGCGGCGGCTTCGGCCTCGCGGGCTTCGGTCTCGCGAGCGGCGTGGTCCTCGGCGGCGCGTCGGGCTTCGGTCTCGCGAGCGGCGCGGTCCTCGGCGGCCTCGCGGGCGGTCTCGACTTCCTCGGGGTCTTCGAGATCCTGCCCGGTCGCCGGGTCGCGCCAACGCAGCACCTGCTCCGGCCCCCGCAGATACGCGCAGAGCCCCAGCACCGCGCTGCGCACGCCCCGCTCGCCGTCCGCCAGCACTTCGACCGGCAACGCCCGGTACGTACCGTCGCGCAACGCATACCCTTGCAGGCGCGGGGCCAAGTGCCCGCCCACCGGATCGAACAGGAAGTACTCGGCCACCCCCAGCGACGCATAGATCGCCGGCTTCTCGTCCCGGTCCCGCTTCCAGGTCGATTCCGACGCCACCTCCAGCACGAAGTCCGGCGCCTTGCCCTCCTGCCAGATTACCCACGAGTCCCGCAGGCGGCCGTCCACGCCGAACGCCACCAGAACGTCCGGGGCGACCGAGACGGCCCGGACGCGGCCGGCCGCGTCCTCCGGTCCGGCCGCGTAGACCAGCAGGTCGACGGCTACGCAGACGTCGGAACGGTCGCGGAAGAACCGGCGGAAAGCGTTGTACATGTAGTTCAGGTGCGGGTTCTGGCGCATGCTGTCGGGCATGGGCAATCCGTCGGTCGAGGGCAGTTCGCGGTCGGTGAGGGCGAGCAGGGCGGCGCGGGAGGGGAACGGGGGCAGGTCCTGGACGAAGCGCTCGTTCAGCCCGGTGAGCGAAGGGGTGCCTGCCGTCTCGACCGCGGACGGGCTCGATGCGCCGGGAGTGAACGGGCCGTGGGCGCGGTGAGCCATGAGCGTCCTCCAGGGAGTCGGTGACTGCGCGGCGGGCGGGTGCCCTTCATGGTTCAGAGGTGGTGCCGAGGGCCAGAATCGAACTGGCGACACCATGATTTTCAGTCATGTGCTCTACCGACTGAGCTACCTCGGCACGTAGGAGGGGCGTCGGGGCTTGGAACAACCAAAATACCCCACGGCGCCCCCCGCGCGCAAGGCACCCGTCGGGCGCGGTTTGGCGTCCCGCCGAGACTGGTGTACCGTGCCGGTGAACGTGCGGCCGGGGTCGCGTGGACGCCGGATCCTCCCCTGCGACATGACGAGGCATGCGATGAGAAAGCTCCTGGGTTTCGTGTTCGGGATCGCGCTGGTTCTGGCGGGCTCCGCCCGCGCCCAGCAGGTCGACGTGATCGAGCATCGGCTCGACAACGGCCTGACCCTGCTGCTGGTGCCCCGGCCCGGCGATCCGAACGTGGCGGCCGGCTGGGTGGCCAAGGTCGGCTCGGTGTACGAGCGGCCCGGCATCACCGGCGTGGCGCATCTATTCGAGCACATGATGTTCAAGGGAACGCGGACGATCGGGACCCGGAACATCGAGGAGGATCTGCAGATCATCGAACGGCTCGACGCGCTGCGGGCCGAGATCCAGGCCGCGGAGGCGGCGCTCGACCGCCGGCGCCACCTCGGCGAGATCGACGATCCGGACGATCCCGCCGTGCGCAGCCCGCGCCACCAGGAGCTGCTCGACGACTTCGAGGCGCTGCTCGCCCGCCAGAGCGATCTGCTGATCAAGGAGGACTTCAGCCGCATCTACACGGCGGCGGGCGCTTCCGGCATGAACGCCGGCACGAGCTACGACTTCACCATCTACTTCATCAACGTCCCGGCCAACAAGCTGGAGCTGTGGTTCTGGATGGAGAGCGACCGGCTCGCGAACCCGGTGTTCCGGGAGTTCTACGCCGAGCGCAGCGTGGTGCACGAGGAGCGGCGGCTGCGGACCGACAGCACGCCGATCGGCAAGTTCCAGGAACAGTTCGAGGCGATGTTCTGGCAGTCGTCGCCGTACGGCTGGCCGGTGGTCGGCTGGCCGAGCGACCTCGAAGGGATCACGCGCGGCGAGGCCCTGGCGTTCTTCGACACCTACTACGCCCCGAACAACCTGGCCGCGGCGCTGGTCGGCGACTTCGACCCGGACGAGGCGATCGCGCTGGCCGAGCGGTACTTCGGCCGGCTCGAGCGCGGCGCCCGCCCGCCGCTCCGGCCGCGCACCCGCGAGATGCCGCAGCTCGCCGAGAAACGGATGGTCGCCTACGCCGACACGAACCCGCAGGTCGTGGTCCGCTACCACTCGGTGCCGGACGGCCACGTCGACGAGCCGGCGCTGGTCGTCCTGGGGCAGTTGCTCAGCGGCCGGACGGGACGGCTGTATCGGTCCCTGGTCGAGGAGCAGGAGGTGGCGACCCGCGCCTTCGGCGGCCAGGCGGGCTTCCAGTTCGAGGGGCGGTTCGAGCTGCGCGGGACCGCCCGGCAGGGGCGGACCCCGGAGGAAGTCGAACAGGCCATCTACGCCGAGCTCGAGAAGCTGAAGACCGAGCCGGTGAGCGAGCGGGAGCTGCAGAAGGTCAAGAACCAGAACGCCGCGGATACGTTCCGCGGCCTGCGCAGCAACTTCGGGCTGATGATGCAGCTCCTCATCCGCGAAGGGAACCGCGGCTGGGAGCACATCAACACCGATCCGGCCCTGTACGAGGCGGTCTCGGCGGCCGACGTCATGCGGGTCGCCAACACGTACTTCACGCCGGAGACGCGCGCCGTCGCCGTCTACTACCGCGACGAGAGGGCGGAGACCGAGGACGATCCGCTGCTGGCCGGGTTGAGCGACGAGGAGCGGCAGCAGATCCGCCAGGTGCGCGCGATGCTCGGACAGATGCCGGCGGAGCGGCTCGAGCAGTTCCTGGCCCAGGCGGAGCAGATGGTGAGCCAGGCGCCCCCGGAGAACCGCGACATGGCCGAAGCGCTGGTCGCACTGGTTCGCCAGCGGATGGAGGAGACGGGAGGTGGGCGGTGACGAGGGCGCAACGGTCGGTGGTGTCGTTCTGTATGGCGGTGCTGCTCGTCGGCCTCGCCGTCCCGGCGGCGGTGGCCCAGCCGATCCCGGCTCATCCGCGCGACCTGGTGTTCGAGGACCTGTCGTTCGAGCCGCCGGACCCGGCCGCACATCGCCACGAGCTGTCCAACGGCGTCGTCGTCTACGTCGTGCCGGATCGCGCCCTGCCGCTGGTGACGGTTTCGGTGATCGTCCGGACCGGTGCGTATCTCGAGCCGGCGGGCAAGGCCGGTCTCGCGGCGTTGACCGGCAGCCAGATGCGCGCCGGCGGCGCGGGCGGGCTCGCTCCCGCCGCGTTCGACGAGGAGGCGGCGTTCCTGGCCGCGGAGCTGTCGAGCAGCATCGGAGACACCGCGGGAAGCGCCAGCGTCGACTGCCTGACGAAGGACCTCGACGCCTCGCTCGACCTGCTCTTCGCCATGCTGCGGCGCCCGCGTTTCGATCCGGACCGGCTGGAGCTCGCCAGGAGCCAGGCCCTGCAGCAGATGGAGCGGCGCAACGACAGCACCCGGAGCATCGAGGTCCGCGAGTGGCGCAGGCTCCTGCGGGGCGCCGGGCACTTCACCACGACGCCGTCGACGCGGGCGAGCATCGAGGCGATCACGCGCGACGACCTGGTCGCCTTCCACCGCGAGTACTACCATCCGGGGAACTTCGTCTTCGCGGTGTCGGGCGACGTGGAGCCGGCCGACTTCCTGGCCCGGCTGGAGGCGCGGCTGGCCGACTGGCCGGCGCGGGAGCCGGTCTCCACGCCGGTGCCGGCGCCGGACCACGCGATTCGACCCGGCGTCTACGTCGTGGACAAGGACGACGTGAACCAGGGGCGCGTGGTCATCGGCCATCTCGCCACGATGCGCGACAACCCGGACCGCTACGCGCTGATGGTGATGAACGACATTCTCGGCGGCGGCGGCTTCACGGCGCGCCTCCTGACCCGCATCCGGTCGGACGAGGGGCTGGCCTACAGCGCCTACTCGTCGTTCGGGTTCGGCACGTACTTTCCGGGCGCGTTCCGGGTCAGCTTCCAGTCGCGGAGCGAAACGGTAGCGCGCGCGGCGGCGATCGTGCTGGAGGAGATCGAACGCATCCGGTCCGAGCCCGTCTCGGAAGCCGAGCTCCGCACGTCGAAGGCATCCTTCGTCGAGACGTTCAGCCGCAATTTCTCCAGCGCGGCCTCGACAGCGCGGCTTTTCGCGAACGACGAGTACACCGGGCGCGATCCGTCGTATCTCGTTGCCTACCGCGATCGCATCCGGAACGTCAGCGGCGACGACGTGCTGCGCGTGGCGCGCGAGTACCTGCATCCGGACCGGCTGGTCGTGCTGGTGGTCGGTGACCGGACGACCATCGAAGCAGGGGACCCGGACCATCCGGACATCACGCTGGCGGGACTGGCCGGCGGCGCGACCACCGGCATCCCGCTGCCCGACCCGTTCACCATGGAGTACCCCTCGTCCCCGTGAAACGCGCCGCGAAGTCGGGCGCGTCCGGTCGATTAGGTGCAACGGGCCGGTTTCGTGTATGGTGGGCGCAGATAGTGGCTGCGGATCCATCAGCGTCTTCGCGACCGGCGCGGCGGCGACGGCCGGCCGGGCGCGCGATTCACTACCTGCTGCTGTTCGCCACCTGCGCGCTCGTGGCGAACGCCCTCGTCGGCGAGAGCGGCTTGCTGGCCACCAGGATGGCGAGCCGCCAGCAGTCCCGCCTAGCCGAACGGATCGCCGCCCTGAAGGGCGAGAACGACGCGCTTCGCGAGCAGGTGCGGCGGCTGCGGGAAGACCCGAGCTTCATCGAGGAGCTCGCCCGCCGGGAGCTGGGACTGATCCGTCCGGGCGAGCGCGTCTTCATCATCCGTCCGGTGGCCGAAGGGACGCACACGGTCGCCCCCGACGCCGAGCCGTAGCGGGCGGCGCGGCGGGCCGCTACCGCGCGCGTCCAGCCGCTTGCCCAGCCAGCCCTCACCAGGAGTCGCCACCGTTCTGCGGCGCAGCCCCCTCTAGCTAGGCGGTGGCGCTCTCGGCGACACGTGCGGGTCGGGCGCCGGCGTCGGGGGCGAGGCCGAGCGCCTTGCGCACTTCGGTTTCGATGGCGCCGAACAGTTCCGTCTTCTCGCGCAGCAGCGTCTTGACGTTCTCGCGGCCCTGCCCGAGGCGCTCGCCGCCGTAGGAGAACCAGGCGCCGCTCTTCTCGACGATGCGCCGCTCGACCGCCAGGTCGAGCAGGTCGCCTTCGCGCGAAATCCCCTCGCCGTACATGATGTCGAACTCCGCCACCCGGAACGGCGGCGCCAGCTTGTTCTTGACCACCTTCACGCGCGTGCGTCCCCCGGTCACCCGGTCGGCGTCCTTGATGGCTCCGATGCGGCGGATGTCGACGCGCACCGACGAGTAGAACTTCAGCGCCCGGCCGCCGGTGGTCGTTTCCGGATTGCCGAACATCACGCCAATCTTCTCGCGAAGCTGGTTGATGAACAGGAGACAGGTGCGCGACTTCGCCACCACGCCGGTCAGCTTGCGCAGGGCCTGCGACATCAGGCGGGCCTGCAATCCGACCTGCGCCTCGCCCATCTCGCCCTCGATTTCCGCCCGCGGCACGAGGGCGGCGACCGAGTCGACGACGACGACGTCGATGGCGCCGGAGCGCACCAGCGTCTCGACGATCTCCAGCGCCTGTTCCCCGTGGTCCGGTTGCGAGACGAGCAGGTTGTCGAGCTCGACCCCGAGCTTCCGCGCGTAGATCGGATCGAGCGCGTGCTCGGCGTCGACGAACGCCGCGTTGCCCCCGGTCCGCTGGGACTGCGCGATGACCTGAAGCGCAAGGGTGGTCTTGCCGGAAGATTCGGGGCCGTAGATCTCGACGACACGGCCGCGCGGCACGCCGCCGATGCCCAGCGCATAGTCGATGCTGATGGATCCGGTGGAGATGCTCGGCACCGCGGACACCGCGCCCTGGGCGCCCAGGCGCATGATCGAGCCCTTGCCGAACTGTTTCTCGATCTGGCCGACCGCGATCTCGATGGCTCTGGAACGCTCGCGGGCTATCCGTTCCGGGTTCGACATGGGCTCTCCGTTCTTGTTCGAGGGTATCGATGCGCGTGCTGCGATACGTATTCTAGGATCGTGCCAGACGCGTGTCAAGCGAAAGTGGTTTCCAGAACAGATGCAAATTCCTTGTTTGCATGTATTTACAGTATTGAAGACTTTCGCTGCGGCAGGCGCGGGGTTGCAGATCCGGCCAGCCGCCGCCGTCGGGTCCGTCGCAGATTCTGCTCCCTTCCGCGACGATCCGAGGCGGCGATACAATGGGGCGGGCGGTACGGACGACATGCGGGTCCGGCGGTCTCCGATCGGCGTGGCGGGGGACCGGTTCGCAGCGAGGGAAGGGGTGGCAGGTGAGCAATGAAAGCGGATTCCGGGCGCCGGCGCCGGGCGGACGCGCGGCTCGGCGGCCCCGTCGCGGAGCAGTGCGGATGGCGCGCGCTGCGTCCTGCCTGGTGCTCCTGCTGGCGTGCGCCGCGCTGATGGTCCGCGGCCAGGGCGGCGAGACGCGGGCGGGATTGCGTCTCGAGGTCGACCCCGGTGACTTGACGTTGGAGATAGGCGAGACGGCGCAGTTGTCCGCCACGGTGCGGGACGCCGGCGGCGCGGTGGTGGACGATGCGACCGTCGTCTATTACTCCCGCGCGCGGCGCAGCGTCAGCGTGACCCGCACCGGCCGCGTCGAGGCGTACCGGCCCGGCGAGTTCACGCTGATCGCCCTCGTCCCGTCCGACCCCGGCGACAGGAGCCGGCGTCCCGACGCCCGCGTGCGGGTCGAGATCCCGGTGACGGTGCCGTTGCCGCCGATCGCCGAGGTCGCCTTTGCCGACGTGCCCGAGATCTTTTACGCGGGGACCCGGCCGCGCCTCGACGTCGTGGTGACGGACACGGCCGGCGCCCGCCGGGACGACGTGCCGGTCGCCTTCGCCACGAGCGACGCGGCCGTCGCCGCCATCGACCGGTTCGGGTTCCTGCGCCTGCGGGACGCCGGGACGGTCACCGTGACCGCGGCGGTCGACACCCAGAGCGACGCCCTGACGCTCGAGGTCGTCGAGAACCCGGTGGCGTCGCTGGTGCTGGAGGTCGGCGCCGATGCGGCGCGCACCGGCGACGTGCTGCGCTTCACGGCCGTCGCCGCGGATGCCCGGGGTCGGCCGGTGCCCGGAGTGCCGGTGCGGTTCGCGGTGGGCGGCGAGACCGCGCCCGCCATCGTCGCCGCCGGCGCCCCGGCCCAGATCGCCGCCGACGGCCGTTTCGTGGCGGAGCGTTCCGGCACCTACACGGTGGTCGCGACGGTGGGGACGCATACCGCCACCCGGACGGTCTCCATCGAGTCGCGCGACGTGGCGCGCGACGTGGAGGTGGTCGGGCGCGGCAGGGTGCTCGACCGCCGCTCCTCGGACCTGTGGGTCTGGGAGGGCGCCGACGGCCGGGACTACGCCGTCACCGGGACCTGGGGCGCCGACGGGCACACCTATTTCTGGGACGTGACCGATCCGGCCGCCATCGAGAAGGTCAACGAGGTGCAGGTCGACGCCCGGACCGTGAACGACGTGAAGGTCTCCGCCGACGGCGAACTGGCCGTGATCAGCCGGGAAGGGGCCTCGAACCGCCGCAACGGCTTCGTCGTGCTCGGCGCCGCCAATCCCCGCGAGGGGGTTCCCGTGCTGTCGGAGTTCACCGATCAGCTCACCGGCGGGGTCCACAACGTCTTCGTGGCCGGGGATCACGTCTACGCGCTCAGCGCCGGGCGGCGCTACGACGTCGTCAGCATCGAGGATCCGCGCAATCCGGAGCGGGTCGGGCGCTTCGAGCTCCGGACGCAGGGCCGCAGCGTGCACGACGTGTGGGTCGCCGACGGCATCGCGTTCTCCTCGAACTGGACGGACGGGGTGGTGGCCGTCGACGTCGGCGGGGGCGGCCGGGGCGGGACCCCGGCGCGGCCGGTCGAGCTCGGCCGTTACGCGTATCCGAACGGCTGGAACCACGCCGCGTTTCCGTACCGCAGCCGGTCGACCGGCAAGTTCTACCTGTTCGCCGGGGACGAGGCGTATCCCTACGGCGGGCTGGCGAACGACCGTGACGACGCGCAGACGCCGTTCCGGACGGCGGGCTGGATTCACGTCATCGACTGGAGCGACTGGGACGATCCCCGGGAGGTTGCGCGGTACCAGGTGCCCGAAGCGGGCTCGCACAACCTCTGGGTAGAGGACGACGTCCTCTACGTCGGCTTCTACTACCCCGGCGGCCTGCGCGTCGTCGACGTGTCCGGGGAACTGATGGGCGACCTCTACCGGCAGGGCCGGGAGATCGCACGTTTCGTGCCGTTCGATCCCGAGGGCTTCGCTCCGAACGCGCCGTTCGTCTGGGGGCCGCAGCCCTACAAGGGGCACATCTTCTTCACCGACTACAACAGCGGACTCTGGGCCGTGCGGCTCAGGGAGAAGACCGGCCCCGGCCGGGTCATCGGCGAACCCCGGTAGCCGGGGTCCAGGCGCGCCGTGCGGAGGACGGAGGGAACCGGGGGCATGCGTTGAAGATGCAATCGACCGGTGCGCTCGCGCTCGTCCTGGCGGCCGGGCTCGGCTCATGGGCCGTGCGAATCCCGCTGTCGGCGGCTCCAGACCCGCCGGCCCGGAGCTACTACGTCTATGTCTGCGCCGAGTCGGACGACGAGGTGGCGCTGGTCCGCTACGGTCCCGGCGGCGCGGAGGTGGTCAAGACGATCACGGTCGGCAGCTACCCGAACGAGATCGAGGGGCCGCACGGCATCACCGTCGATCCGGACGGACGTCACTGGTACGTGTCGATCGCGCACGGGCTCCCGTTCGGCAGCGTCCACAAGTACGAGACGGGCACCGACGCGTGGGTCGGCGACGTCACGCTCGGGCTCTTCCCCGCGACCCTGGACGTCTCGCCGGCCACCGGGCTGCTGTACGTCGTCAACTTCAACCTGCACGGCGGGATGGAGCCGAGCAGCATCTCGGCCGTCGAGGTGGAGACGATGGTGGAGGTGGCGCGCATCGACACCGGGGTCATGCCCCACGGCTCGCGCCTCGGCCGCGACGGCACGCGGCACTACTCGGTCAACATGATGGGGGGCGAGCTGGTCGAGCTGGATGCGCTCGGGTTCGAGATCGCGCGCCGCCTGCCGCTCGGCGACGGCGTGCAGCCCACCTGGGTGACGGCGCCGACCGCGGACGGGATCGCCTACGTCACCGGCAACAACGTCGCCAGGGTGTTCGAGGTCGATCTCCGGACCTGGCGCATCCTGCGCGCCTTCCGGACCGGGGCCGGCCCCTACAACCTCGCCGTGACCCCCGACGGGGCGACGCTCGTCGCCACCTACAAGAACGGTGACGCGGTCGGTTTCTGGGATCTCGCGACCGGCGTCGAGCGGGCGCGGGTGTCCACCACGCGCACCATCCCGCACGGCGTGGCCATCACTCCGGACGGCGAGTACGCGTTCGTCACCCTCGAAGGCGTCGGCGCCGACCCCGGCACGGTCGAGGTCTACCACGTGCCGACGGCCGAGCGGGTGGGGGTCGTCGACGTCGGCAAGCAGGCGGGCGGCATCGCATTCTGGAAGATGGACGGGTAGGGCGCAGGCGCCGACCACCGTCGCGATTTTACAGTTGCCTTACAACTTTGACGTGTCAGAAATGACATTTACGTGCTCGGTGAGCCACCATCCGCGCATGTCAGTTCACACACGCAGCGTACACAACGGTATCGGGACGTTCGGCCCGGAAGACGGACGCGGATTGGCGTCGTGGCTCTCGCTCCTGCCGGCGGCGCAACTCTATCCCGTCGGCACGGTGCTGGTTCGGCAGGGGTGCGAACCGGGTGACATCTTCTTCATCGAGGACGGCCTGGCGAAGCTCGTGCGGTTCGACGGGAGCGGGCGCGAACAGATTCTCGGACTTCGAGGCGCCGGGTGGTTTCTGGGCGCGGCCTTCGTCATGGTGGGGCGATCGCATCCGGCGAGCGCGGTCGCGGTCACCTCCTGCGCGGTGCGGCGCCTGTCGCGCGAGGCGTTTCTGGAGTTGATGGCGGATCAACCGGGCCTGTCCTGGCACGTGCACCGCATGCACAGCCGCGAAGTGCTCAGCCAGTTCCACCACATGGCGGACCTCGGGGTCAAGACCGCACGGCAGCGGCTGGAACGCGTTCTGCGACGGCTCGCCGCGGCCGCGAAGCCGAACGGCGGCGGCAAAGAGGTGCGCCTGTTGTCGCCGTTGAAGCGCTGGGAACTGGCCAGTCTGATCGCGGTCACGCCCGAACACCTCAGCCGGCTGATCAAGCAGCTCCGCGACGACGGCGTCGTTCGCGTGCACAAGGGCTGGATCGTGATCCCGGACGTGCAGCGGCTTGCATCCGACGACACGGAAGGATTCGGGGTGTTGACGACGCCCGTGGCGCTGAACGGCCTCGGCTTGACGAATTGAACGACGTGATGGGGCCCAGGACATCGAGCGACCTCGGATGGTCCCTGAATGCCGAGCAGCCGCTGTCGCGGCAGTGCGTCGTCGTTCGCCGCGGAGGGGCCGGGGCGTGACGATTGCCGCGGATCGGATGAACGGTACCGCGGGCGTCGAGGGAGATCGCCATGCGCAGACTCGGAGCGTTCCATGGTCGCTGGCGTCTGGACGTGGCGGTCGTGCTGGTTCCGCTGCTCGTGATTCTCGTGCTGCACTACGTGTCGAGCCGACGGCTGGCGAGGGTCGAGGAAATCGCTCGGCGGACGACACTGACCCGATATCTGAACGAAGTTGTGGCCGACGTTCGGCAGGTGTACGAGCACGCGGCGGACGAGATGCTGGACGTTCCAGGCGGCGTCCTGGCCGGGAAGCAGTTCGAGGAGATCGCGCGACACTTCGACCGTGCCGATACTTCGGCGGCCAGAGTGCTGTTTGCCGGAGTCCTCGATGGATGCTTGTGTCTGACGCGGTACTACGATCCGGCGACCGGCACCATCGACGTCGGGGCTGACGTCAACACGGAGGCGGTCGTGTTACGCGCCAGTACGCTGCTTCGCGCCGGCACTCTGCTGCCGACGCAGGAACGGCTACATCTGAATCGAGCCGATCTCTATGTGGACGAGGCGGATTTCGATAACCGCGCCGTCTATCGGTTTGTCACCGACACGGATTCGACCGATGCCGATGCAAGAATCGTCGGCATCGTCGGGTTCGTGATCGACAGCGAGCGATTCGAACAGGAGTATCTGCCTCGGGCCATCGCCGGCGCCATGAACTTGCTTCGGGAAGGAGTGCAGGACAATTTGATCGTGCGAGCGACCGATGCGACGGGCCGCGTGGTGACGACCACCCATGACGGGTCGGGCCGAGCCGACGCGTTGGCTGCGCGCCTTGATTTCGTGTTCCGGGATTGGGAGCTGTCCGCGCGCAGCCGCCACACTGCCGCCGCGCAGGTTCTTCAATCCAATGCGTTCACGAGCTGGGGGTTGACGGTCCTCATGTCAATAGCCGTGCTCGGGGGCGTGCTGCTCACGTGGCGCGCGGCGGACCGGGAGCGGCGGGTCTCGCTGATCAGAAACGCGTTCGTGGCGAGCGTGACCCATGAACTTCGGACGCCGCTCGCGTCGATCTCGGTGTTCGGTGAGTTGCTCCGTTGCGGGCGCGTCACTTCGCCCGATAAGGTTGTCGAGTACGGCCGCCACATAGAGCACGAGAGCAACCGCCTTCGACACTTCATCGAGAATGTCCTGGACTTCGCGCGCATCCAGGCCGCGGAGGTGCGATATCGCCGGGAGCCTGTTGCGGTCGAAGACGTCGTCGGTGCCGCGGTCAGCGCGGTCGATGCTCGCCGTGAAGGGGAAGGCTTTACGATCTCGGTGAGGTGCCCGGACACCCTGCTGCCGGTCGTCCGAGTCGATGAACGGGAGATGACGAGGGTTTTCGTCAATCTGCTGGACAATGCGATGAAGTACTCGGGACGGTCACGACAGGTCGCCGTGCATCTGTTGCGGCGTGACGACTACGTCGCCGTCAGTGTGACGGATTCAGGCATCGGTATCGCGCCGAATGACCATGAGCGGATCTTCCATCAGTTCTATCGGGCGACCGCTCCGGGAGATGTCGCCGGGACGGGCCTCGGCCTGGCGATCGTCCAGCAGGTCGTGCACGCCCATGAAGGCAAGGTCGAGATCGACAGCCGCCTTGGACACGGAGCTACCTTTACCGTTCTGATCCCTATCGCCGACGAAGCTGCTGATCGAGAGAGCGCCAGTGTTCCGGCCGCGACGGACGGAGCGGGTTTCGAAGCCCGTGCCGGAGCGCGAGCGGACCGCACGAGGGCGACGTGGGCAGAATCCTGATCGTCGAGGACGACCGATCCTTGGCCACGGCGCTGTCGGAAGGTCTTCAGTACGAGGGCCATGCGACACTGCTGGCGCAAGACGGCGCCGCCGGCCTGCGTCTGGCCGGTCAGGACGGGATCGATCTCGTCATTCTCGACGTCATGCTGCCCGTGGTGGACGGTGTGGAAGTGTGCCGAAAGCTGCGGTCACGCGGGAGCACGATCCCCATCGTGATGCTCACGTCCAAGAGCCAGGAACTCGACAAGGTGGTCGGCCTCAAGGCGGGCGCGGACGATTACGTCACCAAGCCGTTCAGCTTCATGGAACTCGTCGCGCGCGTGGAGGCGGTGCTGCGTCGCTCCCGGCGGTTCGCACAGCAGGCGCACACCCACTCCTTCGGGGACGTGACACTGAACTTCAGAACCCGTGAAGTCACGAAACGCGGAATGTCCTTGCTGCTGTTGCCGCGCGAGTTCCGGCTGCTGGAGTACTTCATCGAGCATCGGGGTGAGGTAGTGAGTCGGGATCAACTCCTGGATTCGGTCTGGGGTCACGACGCGCTCTCCCCGCTCAGCCGTACCGTTGACATGCACGTCGCCAAGCTGCGCCAGAAGATCGAAGACGACTTGTCGGATCCGCGCTGGATCGTCACCGTGCACCGCGTCGGCTACAAGTTCACTGGATAGGCACTGGTCACGAGGTCCCATCGATCACCTGTCACGACTTGCACGACAAGTCGCGACTCTCGTTTCTTGGCGCACGTCAGTCATTCGGGGCAGCGGCTCGGTTCTCGAATGTTCTCACCCGTCGCGGTGATGCAATACCGCGTTTCCCGGGTCCCGGCGACGATTGACGCATGTCATCGATCCGGCTGACCGGACGCAATGTCGTGCCGAGACCGATGCGTCACAATACATGTGTTTACGGCGTCAACCTCGGTCTATACACGGGAGGAAAGCATGACCACACCACGAGAACGTCGCCAGCGGAAGAAGCCATACGCCGCACCCCGAATCGTCGACTTCGGCGCCGTTGACGTGATGACCGGCGATTGCTTCGGCTTCTGCCTCGACGGCATGAACGGCGGCATGTTCTGGGGGGGCTGATTTCGAGGTGTCGAGCGCGATCGTCGGGCGGGCAGGTTGACGTTGTTCGACTGCCCGCCCGGCGATCCACGTTGACGACGCGAGACGGACGAGATGATGAAAATCTGTAATGCACGACCCGGCCTCACGGGCCGGGCGCTCCTGATCTTCGTTCTTCTGGATATCGGTTTCTTCACGTTCGGCTTCCCTCGTGTCTACCGGTTCGTACGCTGGTGGAGTCGGGGATCGAGCATCTCCGAATCCACGGCGCCGCGTCGTATCGTGGAGCGCACGCTCGAAGCGGTGCGGGCCGCCACGCGCTGCTACTGGCGCCGCCGGCTGGACTGCCTGCCGAGGGCGTTGACCATCTACCTTCTTTTGCGCCGGCGGGGCGTTCCCGCGACGCTGCACATCGGGGTGAAACGCTATCCGTTCGGCGCCCACGCGTGGGTCGAGTGCCTGGGCGAGGTGCTGGACGATTCGAGCGACGATTGGCGGCACGAGCCGTACGTGCCCATCATTTCCACGTAGGAACCAGATCCCCGTTCAGTACTTCGCAGGCCGAGGAGACGATGCAGGCAATCAGCGGCGTCTACAGGCTCGACGGCGGGCCGGTCGATCACATGACCCTCGGGCGGGTGAATCGGGCCGCGCAACTCCTGATCCCGTGTCGTCGGAGTGCATGGATCGGCGGTTCCATCGGGCTCGCCTGGGCGTCGGCTCACGCCGGGGGCGCCCGCCTGGCGGACACCGGGTCGTCGAGCGGCGAGCGCCGGCGTTGCGCCCTGGTCTTCGACGGTCGATTGGACAATCGGGAGGAGCTGATTGCCGCGCTGCGTTCTCACGGCGCCGCGCCGGAGACCGATGACGCCGGGCTGACGCTCGCGGCATACGAGGCCTGGGGCGACGCTTGCGCATCGAAGTTGATCGGGGACTTCGCATTCGGGCTCTGGGACGGCGCCCGGCGTCGATTGTTGTGCGTGCGGGACCCGCTGGGCGTCCGACCGCTGTATGTGGCCCTGCACGACGACGCAATCTGCTTCGCCACGCAGCTCGGGCAGGTTCTGGCCGCGCGCACGCAGGTGCCGTCGTTCGATCTGGAGTTCGTCGCCGACCGACTCGCCCATGGCGTCGATCGGGCCGACGCCGACTGCACGCCGTACCGCGGCGTGTCGCGGCTCAAGCCCGGCCACCGTCTGATCGCGGAGCACGGGCGTGTCCGCATCGAACGGTACTGGGAGTGGCGCAATCCGGACGCAACCGGCAATCGAAGCCACCAGGACTGCGTCGACCAGTTCCGGGAGACTTTCTCCGACGCCGTCGAACGTCGGATGCGCGGCGCCGGGGTGGTCTGGTCCGATCTGTCCGGCGGGCTGGACTCGTCGTCGATCGTGAGCGTCGCCGCCCGGCGGCGTGGCCGCTCGCGGCTCTCGGCGATCAGCGTCGTGTTCGACGAATCGACGTGGAGTGACGAGCGGGAGTGGGCCGGCGCCGTCGCGCGAATGCACGGCGTCGAGCAGCGTTGCATCGACGGCGACGCCCACCATCCGTTCAGCCGGCTGCGGGAGGCCGTCCGGTACTGGGAGGAGCCCCATGCGGCCGCGGCGTTCTTCGGCGTGCACCAGCGGTACCGCCGGCTGATGGCCGGGAACGGCGTACCGATTCTGCTGACCGGCATCGGCGCGGAGGCGGTCGTCATGAGCAAGCGCCAGGCGCCGGTGCATCTCGCGGACCTGGCGCGTCGCGGGCGGATCGCGGCGCTGTGGCGGGAGCTCGACGGCTGGCAGCGCGCGCTGCAGATACCGCTGGGCAACGTGGTGTCGCGGTACTGCCTGCGGCCACTGGCGAGCCGCCCGCTGATCAGCTACGACCAGTCGCCGGAGCTGCCCGACTGGATCGCACGCCCCTTCGCGCGCCGATGGCGGCTGAAGGAGCGCGCCGGGAACGGGAGCATGCCGCCGGCGCGGCGGAGTGTGGCCGACCAGTGGCACGTCGAGAGAATCGGCCGCATCACCGGTTTCCTGTTGCGCGGTTACCTGGAAAAGGCGTGCGACATCCGGTATCCGTTTCTGCACCGGCCGCTCGTCGAGTTGGCGCTCGCCATTCCGTGGAGCCTGAAGGCGGTTCCGGGAGAGCCGAAGGCGCTCCTGCGGCGCGCCATGCGAGGCGTGCTGCCCGACGAGATCCGGCGCCGCCGGCAGAACGCCTCGACGGGCCACGCGGCGTACACGGGCCTGCGCCGGGAATGGCCGGTTCTCGAACGGATCGCCGCGTCGTCGATGCTGGTCGATTTCGGCATCGTCAATCGTGAACGGCTGCGGAACGCCCTGCATCTCGCCCGTCAGGGACACGCCCGTGATCTCGGCGGCCTGCTCTCGACATTGACGCTGGATGCGTGGATGCAACACGCCGTTCGCAGGGGGGACCGTACATGGCTGGACTGGGCGGCATGAGGAATGGGGCGAAGACGGCGCAATCCGGTGGGGTGTTGAAGATCTCCGATCACGCGCGTTTCGTAGGCGTGGACGACCAGATCATCGTGGCCGACATGCGGTCGGGGCGCTACCTCGGACTGGACGGCGTCGCCGCGAGAGTGTGGGAGCTGATCGGGGCGCGCGCCGCGCGCGGCGCGATCGTGGAGCGTCTGTCCACCGAATACGAGGTGCCTCCGGACGTGCTCGAGGGGGATGTGGAACGGCTGCTGCAGGACCTGCTGGAGCGGCGCCTGATCGAGTACGAAGTCCCTGCCCTGCGCGGAGCGCCGATCTCGAAATCAGGATGACAGCAGGCGGATCGGAATGCCGATGGTGGCCGTCAGGTTGATGCCCACCATCCACTTCAGGAGTCTCATGTCCGCTTCGAGACCGGCCAGCCGATTCTCGAAGCTCGCGATCTCCTCGGCAGCGGTCTGAGCTTTCTCGTCCGACGCGCCAGCGTCTCGCAGCGCATCGCAGGTCTTCGACAACATCACGGCCATGCCAACACCGCACCGGTCAAGCACCGACAACCGACCGTCGGTCCACGACCAGCGAGTGTCGAGTACGGGCCTTCAGTCGACGATCGCGGCGTAGACGGCCTCGGTGAACGCCTCCCGGAACCCGTTTCCGTAGGCCGGTGACGCCGCCGCCATGATGACGGTCACCATGTCCTCCACCGGGTCGATGAAGAACCGCGTGCCGGACGAGCCGTCCCACCAGAACGTGCCCTCGCTGACGGGGTACGGGAACGCCTCGGCGTCCATGACCACCGAGAAGCCGAGCGTCCAGCCGCGGCCCGGCTGCGGGTTGCCGAAGCCGATGGGGAGGAGGGCGTCGGGGACGCGGTTGACGGTCATCGTCTCGACGGTAGCGGGAGCGATGACGCGCACCCCGTCCCGCTCGCCGCCGTCGAGGAACATCCGGGCGAAGCGCAGGTAGTCCCGGACCGTCGAGACCAGCCCGACGCCGCCCTCGATCAGCGCCGGCTGCGCGGTGAACGGCACCGCCTCGATGGCGTACGGGCGCAGCTCGCCGTCCGGGCCGGGACGGTAGGCAGGTCCGAAGCGGTGCGCCCGGGACGAGTCGACCCGGAAGACGGTGTCGGTCATCCCGAGCGGCTCGAACACGCGCTCCCGGAGGAATGCGTCGAACGGCATCCCGGACCAGACCTCGACGAGCCGGCCGAGGATGGTGGTCGAGATGCCGTAGCGCCAGCGCGTTCCCGGATCCTCGAAGAGGGGCACGCGCGCGGCGTTGCTCACCATCCGGGGCAGCGTGATGGACCGCAGCCGGACCTGCTCGGCGCGGTAGATGGCGGAGCCGCGGCTGCCGAGGCCGGACGTGTGCAGCAGGAGGTGCTCGACCGTCATCTCCGTGCGCCGGGGGCGGGTCGCCGCCAGGTCGGGATTGGACGCGTCGACGAAGACCCGCTGGTCCGCGAACGCCGGCAGGTACAGGGAGACGGGGTCGTCGAGCTCGAAGCGGTCCTCCTCCCACAGGACCATCGCGGCCAGGCTGGTGATGGGGCGCGTCATCGAATAGAGGCGGAAGAGGGCGTCGTCGCGCATCGCGAGGCCGCGCTCGCGGTCCAGTTCGCCGAGCGCTTCGAGGTAGACGAGCCGGCCGCGCCGGAGCACCCCGGCCACGACGCCGGCGATGTCCCCGGCATCTACGTGGGTCTGGAGCCGCCGGGTCGCCTCCTGCAGCCGCTCGGACGAGAGGCCGACCGATTCGGGCGTCGCCGCCGGCAGACTTGCCGCGTCCTGCGCGCGGGCGGGTGCGCTCCCGATGGCGAGAGCGCCGGCGGCGAGAACGACGAGGGTGATCCTGCGAGTCATCGGGACGCTCCTTCGGGACCGTTGTCGACGCGGCGACCGCGAACACGCGGTGTACCGGGACGCTTCGTGCACCTTATCACCGTGACCAGGTTGCCGGCCGGAATCCGGCGAGGGCGTATCCACTACGAAGGCGGGGAGCCCCCAGCGCCCCGCTCGATTGCGCCGTACAGAAAAATCCGGTTCGGGCTTGCGTTCCCGGCCGGTCGGTGGCAGTCTGTGCGCAGCGTTCTTGGGGGCGTGGTGTCTGTTGCTCCGCGAGGAGTCTGAGGAGGACCCTGACATGATGCGAAAACTGAGTGTATTGAGCCTCGGCGTCCTGCTGGCCGCCGTCCTGGTGTGGGGCGGAATCCAGAGCGGCGCGGTCGGGGCTCAGGGCATGATCCCGAACGCGCCGATGTTCGAGGTCGACCCGTTCTGGCCGAAGCCGCTGCCGAACAACTGGCTGCTCGGCTCGACCATCGGCGTCTCGGTCGACTCGGACGACCACGTCTGGATCGTGCACCGCGGCAACCTCGCCCCGAACGAGATCCCGGCCGCCCTCGATCCGCCGTTCGCGGAAGCGTGCTGCCATCCGGCGCCGCCCATCCTGGAGTTCGACCAGGAGGGCAACCTCATCCAGCACTGGGGCGGCCCCGGTGAGGGCTACGACTGGCCCGAGTCGAACCACGGCGTCTGGGTGGACCACAAGAACAACGTCTGGGTCGGCGGCAACGGCGGCGACGACTCGCACGCCCTGAAGTTCACGCATACCGGCGAGTTCCTGCTGCAGGTGGGCGAGGACGGCTTTGCCGAGCCCGACAGCAACTCGACGACGCGTTACTCGCGGGTCGCCAAGGTCACCTTCGACGCCGGGGCCAACGAGGCGTATCTGGCCGACGGCTACGGCAACAAGCGCGTGGCGGTGGTCGACGGCGACACCGGCGAACTGAAGCGTTTCTGGGGCGCCTACGGCAACGTGCCGAGCGACGACGAGCTGCCGCGCTACGACCTGGAGAACGCGCCGGCCCACGGTGCGGTCAGCCGGGACAAGTCCGGCACCCCGCAGTTCCGGAATCCGGTGCACTGCGCCGACCCGACCAGCGACGGCCTCGTCTATGCATGCGACCGTCCCGGCAACCGGGTGCAGGTGTTCACCAAGGCGGGCGAGTTCGTCGAAGAGATCTACCTGATGACGAAGACCCTCGGCGCCGGTGCGGTCTGGGACATCGCGTTCTCGACCGACCCGGACCAGACCTTCGCCTACGTCGCCGACGGCATGAACGAGAAGGTTCACGTGCTGCGCCGCAAGCCGCTGGAGTACCTCTACAGCTTCGGCAGCGGCGGCCGCATGGCGGGCCAGTTCTACGGCAACCACAGCATCGCGGTCGACTCGATGGGCAACGTCTATACGACGGAGACCTACGAGGGCAAACGCGTGCAGCGGTTCAAGTACGTCGGGATGGGCAACGCGAAGGGCGACGTCGGCGTCCCGCGCCCGTAACCGCCTGCGTGAGATCGTGACGGGAGGGCCGGGGCGCCTGCGACCCCGGCTCTTCTCTGTACGGGACCGGCTCCTCGTCCTTGTACCGGGCCGGCTCCGGCACGCACGGACCCCGGTCGGGTCATCGCCGGCGGACCCGGCTCTTGCTCGACGTGCGGATCGGCTGCTCGACTCCAGGGGCCAGGCCGGCTGCACTCGGACAGGCGGCGGATCCCTCCCCCCGGCGGGTTGCCTCGCCGGAGCGACGTACGTACCATGGGTACCTGAGGTTTCGACGCTATCCGTCACCATCGTCGGGCGGACGCGCGTTGCGCATCACCGAATGCGCGGTGAGGACACGACAATGCGAACGATCTGTGGACTCGTGCTGGCAGGAGCCCTGTTGATGACCGGTTGCGCGGCGGAAGAGCCCGCCGGGCCCCCTTTCGACATGCGTCACACCACCCGGGATCTGATGGCCGGCATGATCGACGCCTCGGCCGATGCCCTGTGGGACGCAGTCGGCACCATCTGGGACGAGAACGGCGAGAACTACTGGGAGCCGGAGACGGAAGAGGAGTGGCTCGCCGTGACCGGCGCCGCGATGACCCTCATCGAGTCCGGGAACCTGCTGATGCTCGGCAGCCGCGCACGCGACACCGATCAGTGGTACCGTTACTCCCAGGAAATGATGGACGCCGCCGCGGTGGCGCTGGAGGCCGCCGAGGCCCGCGACCCGGACCGCATCTTCGACAGCGGGGAAGTGGTCTACAACGCCTGCAACAACTGCCACAACATCTACTGGGTGGGCGACGAGCAGCGCGGCCGGACCGTCCGCTGACCACCGGGAGTAGTCCACGCAGTGGAACGGCGCAGACTCCTGGAGAGGGTTGATTGTCGGGCCGGCGGGCGGCTGCAGGAACAAGCCCTTGGCGGATACCCCCGCGCAGGCGGAAGTGCTGGCGCCGGAGAGCGGGGATATCCGGCTACCGCGCCGCGACCCCGGCGGCGCGCGCCCGCGACGACCGGGTCGGCAGTTCCGTGATCTCCGGGCTCGCCTCGCGCTCGCAGAGCGCCTCGCGCTCCGCCCGCGCCGGCGCCGAACCTGCGGCGCGCCGGGCCACGTTCAGCAGGTACAGCCGATAGGCCGCCGGATCGCGTCCCGGATGGCCGCACAGCATGACGGCGTCCCCGCGCGCCAGCGCGTCGCCGGTCAGTCCGGCCCGCGACAGCCGGTTGGCGGCCCGCCACTCCACGGCCCAGGTGCGGGCGCGGCCGCCGTCGTCCACGACCCGGACGTGAAGCAGCGAGTGGGGATTCCCGAACAGGAACGACTCGACCTCGCCCGCGAGGAAGATCGTCCGTTCTTCGTCGTAGATCTCGCCGATGGCATGGTGGCCGGCGCCGGCGGTTGCCGGCTCGGAGAATCCTGCCGGCTCGTGGCCTGTGTACGCGCGGAGTCCGGTCGCGAGGGTCAGGCAGACGGCGATCAGAACGGGCAGGTTCCACTTCATGGCCGTTCTCCACTGCGGACGGAGCGATGCTTCGGCGGCACCGTCGATGCGCGCGTGAAGCGACTCAGTCGGGGCGGTGCCCGCCCGACAATGATAGTGCTCTTCGGACGATCGATCCTGAAGATCCTCTGAAATCTTTTCCCTTGCGGCCGGTCTGGCCGATATTCTACGCAGATGCCGCCCGGGATGAGCCTGCCCGAGGCCGGAACCGGCCGCCGCCGCGCGCCGGCGGCACGCCCGTTGCGGCTGCTCGTCGTCGAGGACGAGCTGAAGGTGGCCGCGGCTCTGCGCCAGGGCCTCGAAGGCGAGGGCTACGACGTGGTCGTCGAGACCTCCGGCGAGGCGGCTTTCTTCCGTTTGACCGCGGATCGTTTCGACCTCATCCTGCTCGATCTGCGCCTGCCGGGCCGGGACGGCATCGAGATCCTGTCGGCGGTGCGGCGGCGCGGGCTCCAGACGCCGGTGGTGGTCCTGACCGCGCGCGACACGCTGGAGGATCGCGTGGTAGGGCTCGACGCGGGCGCCGACGACTACGTGGTCAAGCCGTTCGCCTTCGCGGAGCTGCTGGCGCGCATCCGGGCGGTGGCCCGGCGCGGCCGGCCCGCCGACGCCGAGCGCCTGACCGTCGACACGCTGGTCATCGACTGCGCGACGCGCCGGGTGACCCGGGCCGGACAGGCGGTGGAGCTGACCGCCAAGGAGTTCGAGCTGCTGTTGCATCTGATGCGCTACGCGCGCCAGGTCGTCTCGCGCGACACCATCGCCCGCGAGGTCTGGCGGGAAGCGGCCCGCAGCACGACCCTCGACAACGTCATCGACGTGCACGTCTCGCGGCTGCGCCGGAAGATCGACGCCGATCAACCGGTCCGTCTGATCCACACGGTGCGCGGCGTCGGGTTCGTGCTGCGCGAGGCGGGCGCCTCATGACCGCGCCGTGGCTGCCGCGCACGCTGCGCGTCCGGCTCACCGCGTGGCACGTCGCGGTGATGGTCGTGGTGCTGGCCATCTACGCCGCGGCGGTGCTGTCGATCGTGACGCGCAACGCGTCGCGGGCGCTGGATGCGATGCTGCGCAGCGACTTCCGCTGGGCCGCGGGCATGGCCGAGCGGGGACCGGACGGAGCGCTCTCCTGGTTCGAGGGGGATCCGTGGAGCGAGGAGAGTCCCTGGCTGCAGGTATGGACGCCGGACGGCGCGTCGATCTACCGGACCGCGGTCGCCCGCCGGCTCCCGGTGCCGGAGAGCGAAGGGCTGCTCGACCGTGCCGACGGCGGGATCGTCCCGGTGGCGAGCGAGCCGGCGCCGTTCCGGATCCTGGGCCGGCGGACGGTCATCGGGGGCGAGCCGGTCATCGTCCAGGTCGGCCGGTCCGAGGCGCTGATGCGCCAGGAGGTGGGCGAGCTCGCGCTCGTGCTGCTGCTCGGCCTGCCGCTGAGCGTCGCCGCGGCGGGACTCGGCGGCTACTACTTGGCGCGGGGCGCGCTGGCGCCCATCGCCGACATGACCGAGCGGGCGCGCGCCATCACTGCGTCCCGGTTGGGCGAGCGGCTGCCCATCGACAACCCCGACGACGAGCTGGGACGCCTGGCGGCGGTGTTCAACGAGACCCTCGGCCGCCTCGATTCCTCGTTCACCCAGATGCGCCGGTTCACGGCCAACGTGTCCCACGAGCTGCGGACGCCGCTGACGGCGATTCGCAGCGTCGGCGAAGTGGCGCTGCGCGAGCCCCGCGACGCGAAGTCGTACCGCGCCGTCATCGAGAGCATGCTGGAGGAGGCCGACCGGCTGAGCGGTCTCGTCGATCGGCTCCTGACCCTGTCGCGCGCGGACGCCGGCGACCGGGCTCGTGTCCACGACGCGATCGATCTGGCCGCGCTCGCGGACAACGTCGCCGGTCACCTGGGCGTGCTGGCCGAGGAGAAGCAGCAGGCGCTGGTCGTCGTGCGGGACGGGCGCCCGACCTGCCGCGGCGACCGGATCGTGCTGCGGCAGGCGGTCATCAACCTCGTCGACAACGCGATCCGGTACACGCCGGCCCGCGGAGAGATTCAGGTCCGGGTGTCGGCGTCGAACGGCAGCGCGGTCCTGGAAGTCAGCGACACAGGTCCCGGCGTGCCCGAGGAGCACGCGCCCTACCTGTTCGATCGTCTGTACCGCGTGTCCGGGTTCGATGCAGCGGCTGCCGGCGGGGCGCGGGACGGCGGCGCCGGTCTCGGGCTGGCCATCGCCCGCTGGGCCGTCGAAGCCAACCGCGGGCGGCTCAGCCACGAGCAGGAGGACGGGCGCGGCAGCACCTTCCGCATCACGCTGCCGGGCGACGGGCACGACGCAAGAACGTGACGACACGATGGTCTGACGGCATGACGAATCTGTTCCACCGGTGGTTGATCCTGATCCACCGCTACCTGGGGATCCCGCTCAGCGTCCTGTTCGTGGTTTGGTTCGCCTCCGGCATCGTGATGATGTACACGGGCGACATGCCGCGGCTGACGCCGGAGCTGCGGCTCGAACGGCTGCCGGCGCTGGACCTGGACCGCATCGCGCTGGCGCCGGCCGCGGCGGCCCGGCGGGCGCACCTGTCGCCGACCCCTCGGCGCGCGTCGCTGCTGACCGTGACGGACCGGCCGGCCTACCGGTTCGACGGCGTGACGGTGTTCGCGGACACCGGGGAGCGCCTCGACCCGGTGGGACCGACCGCGGCCGCCGCCGTCGCGAGCCGGTTCACCGGTCGGGCGCTCGATGCCGTCGATTACGCCGGCACGCTCACGCAGCCCGATCAGTGGACGCTGGTCGAGCGGGGCCGGCTTCCGTTGCACAAGCTGCTGGTCGACGACGCTGCCGGCACCGAGCTCTACGTCTCGCCGCGGACCGCCGAGGTGGTGATGGTGACCACACGCCGGAGCCGGGCGCTGGCGTGGATCGGCGCGATTCCGCACTGGATCTACTTCACGGCGCTGCGCACGAACCAGCCGCTCTGGTACGACGTCGTGGTCTGGACGTCGACCCTCGGCTGCCTGCTCGCCGTCATCGGGCTGCTGCTCGGCGTTACCCGGTTCCGGTGGCGCGGGCCGCACGGGGACGCCCGGTCGCCCAACGGTTTCCGGACGCGAATTCCGTACGCCGGCTGGATGCGCTGGCACTACCTGACGGGCGTCGTCTTCGGATTCGTGACGCTGACCTGGGTGTTCAGCGGCCTGCTGTCGATGGAGCCCTACGCCTGGACCAGCGCCCGCGGCCTCGACGTCCCGGGCGATGCGCTGTCCGGCGGGCCGGTGGACCTGGCGCGCTTCCCGGCGCTGGATGCCGGGGGGTGGGCTCGCATCGCCGGCGGGCGTCCGGTGAAGGAGATCGAGCTGCTGCGCATCCAGGACGATCCGTATTACTCCCTGCGCTTCGGGGCGCGCAGGATCGACGTCGAGCGGCCCGTGGCCGCGCCGCCGCGGCGGCCGGACGGTGCCGCGGGCGACCAGCTCGTCGAAAGGGTCGCCGTCGACGGTGTAGCCGCGCCGCCGCGGCGGCCGGACGGTGTCGCGGGCAACGTGGTGTCCGGGCCGCTGCTCGTCGCGGCCGACACGCTGACGGTGCGCGACGAGCCGTTCAGTGTGGAGTCGCTGCTCGCGCGGTTGACGGCGGCGGCGCCCGGCGCGCCGGTCGTCGAGTCCGCGCTGCTGGCCGATTACGATTCCTATTACTACGCGCGCGGCAGCTCGCGCGCGCGGCAGGCGCCGCTGCCGGTGCTGCGCGTCAAGTTCGGCGATCCCCTGGAAACGTGGGTCTACGTCGATCCGGTCCTGAGCCGGATCGTCGCCCGCGAGCACCGGTTCACCCGTGTGGAGCGGTGGCTCTTCAACGGGCTGCACAGCCTGGACTTCGCGTTCTGGTACGACCGCCGGCCGCTCTGGGACATCGGCCTGATCGCCCTCGGCCTCGGGGGCCTCGCATCGAGCGGCATCGGCCTCGGGTTGGGGTGCGGACGCATTCGACGAGCGCTCGGTCGGTGGCGGCTGCGCCGACGTTGGTCGTGTTGATCCGTGATGTTCCTGGCGAGCCCCGGCAACGTCGTCCAGGCCCTCGACGGCTCGGCCAGTCCCGTCACGGGTTCCCCGATCTCGTACGCCGCGGCCGGCAAGCAGTACGTCGCGGTCCCGACCGGCGTCTGCATCTTCCGCGGCCTGAGCGGGGTGCTCAGCCCGGACATCTACCAGCCCCCGTCCGGGAACGGCCTCTACGTCTTCGCCCTCCCGGACCAGGAGTCGGCGCCGTAGAGCGGCCGTCGGGTACCCGTCGTGACACGAACATGAGAATCCATTATCATGATGAGCGGGATCGCACATCCTGCCATGTGCGCTCCCGCCGTGGACACGACATCATGAAGGACTTTCTCGCAACCGTTCCGTCAAGCGCGTATCTGGTGTCCGGGTCGCGACTGGCGGCGTGCGCGGCGGCCTGGTGCAGCCTGCACTGCGCTCTCACACCGTTCCTGGTTGCGGCGGCACCCGCGCTCGCGCTCTCCGAAGGCGTCGAGCGAGCCGCTTGGGCAGGGACCGTCGTTCTCGGCGCGGCGATGCTCGTGCTGGGTCCGGCCCGCAAGAACGCGGTCGTGATGCTCATCTTTGGCGGAGGGGCCGCGCTCTGGGCAGCCTCCCTCGCGGGGTGGCTCGAGCCGCTGCCCGAGACCGTGACGTCGGCCGCCGGCAGCCTGACCCTCGCAGGCGCTCTGATGCAGAGTGCGCGTGTCTGCCAAGCCGGCGCCTGCTCGGTATGCGCCGACGAGGAGCGAGCGGATCCAGCAGGCTGACGACAACCGGGTCACGGTCGTTGTCGAATGCAGCGAGACACCCGTCAGCGCGGCGCGATCCGTCGCGTCTTCAGGTGCGTCGAGCGCCCGCTCACGCCAGACGAGGTCCTCGAGTACGGTCAACGGATCGTGCCCTCGCTCGGGTTGGCGACCGTCTATCGGAACGTGAAGGCCCTCGCTGCCGAGGGGTGGTTGTCGGAAGTGGATCTTCCGGGTGGTGGACTACGGTACGAGTTGGCCGAGCGCCCGCATCACCACCACTTCCTCTGTCGCTCCTGCCATCAGGCGTTCGACGTCCATCGGTGTCCGAATGAAGTCGAGGGGCTGGCGCCCGAGGGCTTCGAGGTCGACGGCCACGAGTTGATTCTCTTCGGTCGCTGCGCGGCCTGCAGGTGACCGCCGCCGGGCAGGATGGTGGGGACGGCGCCGGTTTCGTCGCCCACGGCCGCCTCTCGATGACAACGCGCACCCGTACGTTCACCGCTGCATGACGATCACCGTGCCGGGGGTATCCGCCGTGGTGACGAACATGGTCGGGCGCGCGGTGTCTGTGTCCGCTTCGACGTAGTTGAGACGGAAGAAGTCCGGCTGCGCCACGAAGATCGCCTCCCACGACAGGCCGTCGTCATGGACGAAGTCGAGGTGTCCGGGCGACTGCGTGGCGTCGATCCGGATCCGCCCCTGGAATTCGTTGTCCGCTGCGGTAAGCAGGGTGAAGCGATCGCCGGTGATGGTGAGCACACCTCCGACGATGACGTCGAACGGCCGCCCGCGCTGCTCGGCGGCGGCCACGGTCCACTCGCCCTGCAGCGTCTGCAGGTGGTTTTCGCCTTGCGCATCCAGCAAACCGCCGTTCAGCAGCAGCAGCGAGATGATCGGTACCGGGAGCGTCTTGTGCATGGTGGATCTCCAGCATCACGCGTTCACGATGGGGAACGAACCGACCTCGTTGCCGAGGATCTCGGCCGCATCGATGCCGAGCCAGTGCCGCAGCACGTCCGCATAGATGTCGCGGAAGTCGACCGTTGCGTCGAGTCCCCCGCGCGTGACCTTGCCGAGATCAGCCGGCTCGCCCAGCAGGCCCGCCCGCACCCGGCCGCCCATCACGAACAGCACGCCGGCGTCGCCGTGCTCCGTGCCGCCGCTGCGGTTCTCCGCGACCAGGCGGCCGAAATCGGAGAACGTCAGCAGGAGCACGCGGTCGAGTTGTCCGGTCCGCCGCAGATGACGGGCGAAGGCCCGCAGACCGCGTCCGAGCTCGGTGAAGAGGATCCGGTGCTTTGCGAGCTGATCGATGTGCGTGTCGAAGGAAGCGGCCGAAGGGGTGTCGAACGATCCGATGGAGGCGTAGTAGACGCGGGTCGGGCAGCCCGTCTCGATCATGTCGCCGGTCCACCGCAGGGACTGGCCGAACGCCGTATCGGGATAGCCGAAGTCCCCGCCCGTCCCGGCCCGGGCGCGGTGGAGCTGGCGGGCGGCGTGCGCGAGTCCGTTGTCGATTTGCCGCAGGTAGTCGAGTCGAGACGCGCGTGGACCACGCGCCGCGTCGGCGACGGTCGCGGCGGTGTCCATCCCCAGCAACAGCTCCGGATGGCCGATGGATGCGCTGCGGCCCGAGGCGGAAGCCAGCGTCCGCCCGAGCGATTCGGCGAACTGCACGCCCGCCAGAGGCTCGTCGCCGCACTCGCAGGCGTGGTCCAGATACCGACCCAGCCAGCCGTGCTCCGGCGCCCTGGCGGCCACCGAGCCCGTCTCCCAGATCTCGGTCGCGCGAGCGTGCGACCGGGACGACCGCGGGTAGCCCACGCCCTGCACGATGCCGGCATGACCGTCGTCCATCAGCCGGCGCACGTCCGCGAGCCACGGGTTCAGGCCGAGGTCGCTCCCGTCGATCCGCAGCGTTTGCCGCGCGGGGATGGCAATGGTCGGGCGGGCCCGATAGTAGCGGTCGTCGCGTACCGGAACGACGGTATTGAGTCCGTCGTTGCCGCCCCGCAGGCGCAGGACGACGACGACGCGCCCGTCGTGGCTCGACTCGGATCCAACGGTCGCCGCCTGTGCGCTCCGCCGGACGAAGAACGGCACGGTTGGCGTGAGGGCGAACCAGGTCAGCAGGTCGCGTCGGGAGATGGAGCTCATCGGGTCCTCCACGTTGGCGTTCACGCCAATTGGTATTGCGGAGACATCATCACGCGCCGGATGAAGGCGCTTTGTCCGTCCGGTGAGCCGCTACCGGAGACTTCCCGTTCGATCGCTTCGGTGTCCAGCCCCGGGGCAGGGTCGAGCCGCTCGATCAACGTCGCCGCGGAGGCTTCACGAAGCGTGGTCTCGATCGGTACCGTGAGCGTACCGGCGGCTTCACCGGTCGGCGAGTCCGGACGTTGGAAGCCGAGGGCGGGCAATCGGCCTGCCAGGGCGGCGGCCAGGTGGTAGCGCACGGCGAGACGCGCCGCGGGAGTGACCCATGCCTCCTGTCCGGGCCAGCCGCCCTCGCCGTTGTCGGGGGTGTCGAACAGCGTCTGGCCGCACGCCTCCAGCCAGCGCGCGACCTCCGCCAGCGGCGGCGCCGAAATGCCCAGTTGACGGCAGGCGCCGGCGGCGAGATGGACCGGGCTCTTGATCAAGGCCCACCGCGACGACTCCGACCAGAAGGCGTCGGACCGCACTATCTCGCGGAGCAGTGCCTCGATGGACCCGCCGGTGGTCCGATACGTGGCCAGCAGCCGCGTCTCGAGCGCTGCATCGTGGTTCTCGACCCCGAGATAGGCCATCAGCAGACGGCCGAACCGGCGGGCGGTCGCCTCGTGCGACGCAAGCCATCCGACGGCCGAACGCGCATCGAACGGGCGGGTACGGCCGAGAATCGTCTTCGGGCCGGCGTCGAACTCCGTGGACCGGAAGGTTGGCGCGAGGCCGGTGCGCCGGGCCGCCCGCGGCGCCCGCGGGTCGAGCGCCCGCGCCGGCTCGCGGCCTTCGGGCGCTGCCAGGATCCAGCCGGTGAGCGCCCGCGAGAGCTCTTCGACGTCGCGCGGCTCGTAGGCGCCTTCGCCGACCGTCCAGTGGTCGAGGACGAGCTTGGCGGGGCGATCGGACACGCGCAGCCGCCGGTGCTCGTCCATCCCGATCTGGATCATCATGGCGGGATCGACGACAAGGGCTGCAAGCAGATCCGGGACGGTGCCCAGGCACTGCCGGCGGAGCAGAGCGTTGCGCCCGTGCAGGGCGTGGGGGATATCGACCGCGTCCGTGCTGCAGCCGAACACGCCGTGCAGGAAGAGAACGAGATTCTCCCGCAACGGGGCCGGGGAGGTCAGCAGCTCCGCCAGCCACCACCGGCGCACCTCCTCGATCGCGGCCCGTGCGTTCCCTGCCTGCCGGTCGGCGATCGCCTCGAGGTCTGCGTCGGTCAGCGCGGTGAATCGCAGGGCCGGGTTGCTCCAGATTCCGCGGGCCGCCGCCGGCGGCTCGGGGCGGGGCGTTTGTCGGGCCCCACGCACGAGCACCGACAGGGCAGCGTCTCCCGACAACCCTTCGAGGGCCCGATCCAGGGCCGCGGTCGCCGTGAAGGCCAGGCGGCGCAACAGGTGTCGTCGTTCCGCGGCCGAAAGTGCGTCGGCCGCCGCGTGTTCCTGCGTGCGATTCATGGGTCCTCTCATGCGCTCACGTCACGTCCTGCGCCGTCGGCGCGACGGGTGCGCCGGACCGCAGCACGTGCCGCCGACGCCATCGCGGGGCGACTGCGCGCGTCCACCAGAGGACGAGGCCGGTCGCCGCCAGCAGGCCCGGGGCGAGACCGGTGACGAGCCATACCGCGCGGATGCCGGGCCCTCCGAAGTTGCCGAAGTGCAGCGGACCGACCCAGGCCGTGACGGTGTCGCCGAGCGTGGGGGCGGTCGCTACCGGCGCGGCGAGCCGCTCGCCGGTGTACTGGTCGAGGTAGACCGTCCGCAGATGGCGAAAGCCGAGCGGTGTGGGCCGATGATCGGCGAACAGCACCCGGAAGGGCGCCTTGTCGGTAGCGGGCAGCACGACTCTCGCGACGAACGCGCCCGGTTCCGCCGGTCGAGCCAGCTCGACCATCTCGCGCCAGCTCGGGCGCGGTCCGTCGGAAGGGGCGCCGCCCGGCTCCGATTGCGGCGGGCTGACCGCGGTCAGCGGGGAGATCCGATCGACCGCCGCGCGGAACTCGTCGGGGAACACGAACCAGGCGCCGGTGACGGCCCAGCCGGCGGTGAGCACGAGCGTCCAGATGCCCACCGCCCCGTGCAGCTCCCAGGTCACCCGCCTCCACGGGCGACGCCGGTCGACCGTGAAGCCCCGCCGCCATCCTGCCCGGCCCGGCCACCAGATGAACGGCCCGGTCAGGCACAGCAGAAGCAGGCAGAGCGCCCCGATGCCGTTGACCGCCCGGCCCGTCCGGCCGGCGAGCAGGTCGAAGTGCAGGTCCTGCAGCGTGCGAACCGCCGAATGCTCGGGCAGCTCGCCCAGCACCGCGGCCGTGACCGGATCGATGAGCACGGTACGGAACCGGTCGCCCTCGGTGACGTACGCGAGATGGGTCGGTCGCACGGTGGTCGGCGCGTCGACTCCGGTCAGCCGGCCGTTCGGGTACGCGTTGCGTACGCTTTCGAGGACGGTCGTGATGTCCGCCTGCGGTCCGTCGTTTCTCGCCGTGAGCAGCTCCGGGTGCGCGGCGCGCTGCAGGTGGATGCGAAAGACCAGCGCGGCGCCGGTCACGGATACGACCAGCACGTAGAGCGCGGCTGCCACGCCCACCCAGAGGTGCACCCGGAACAGCACGCGGTGCAACGTCAGCTACCGATGTCGAAGCGTCCGCCGGCGACGACTGCACGCGGGAGCCCCGGATATCCGAGCGCGCTCTCGTACATCTCGTCCGTCAGGTTGTCGATGCGCAGGAACAGCGTCAGGTCGCGGCGCACGCGGAACTGCCCGCCCGCGCTGAGCAGCGTGTAACCCGGATTGACGGTGATGTCGACCCCGCGCCCGTCGGAGACACGCTGCAGCCCCAGGAACGCGCTGTCGTGCCGGTCACCCGTCACCCGCAGGTTCAGGTGCAGGCTGCCGCGCCCCTGCGTGTAGCCGACACGCAGGTTGGCCGAATGCCGCGGCCGGCGCAGCAACGGCTGTCCGGGCTGGAACTGCTCGCTGGTGTTGACGTTGGCGACCACCTCCGTGTCCACCAGTGCGTAAGAGGCGCCCGCGGTCAGCCCGCCGAGCGGCCGCTGCAGACCGAACTCCAGCTCGATGCCGTCGGCGCGCGACCCGTCGATGTTGACGTAGTCGGCCACGCCGTCGCCCCCGCCGCCGGCCGAGGGCGACCAGGCGATCTGGTCCTCGTAGTCGTTGGCGAACCAGGTGACGCGCGCCAGCCAGCGCTGGTCGTCGAACGTCAGCTCGGCGCCGGCGTCGACGGTGACCGCCTGCTCCGGCAGCAGGGACAGGTCGCCGTCGACCCATTGCGAGCCGTACAACTGCGAGAAGTTCGGGTTCTTGATGCCGCGGCCGACGTTGGCCGACACCTTCAGCGAAGAGAACGGGCCCTCGCGGAACGGCAGGGGATAGCCGCCCGCCGACAGCTTCGGATTGATCGAGGTGCCGTAGTGGGCGTTGTCGTCGATGCGCGTCCCGGCGGTGACGAACCAGGCGTCGGCGACGTTGAACTGCTGTTGCACGAACCAGGAGTGGTTCTCCACCGTCTGCAGCTCGTCGAGCGCGTTGGTCTCGCGGTAGTAGTCGTAGCCGGCGCTCAGTACCTGGTTTTCCAGCCAGGTCGCGTTGAGCTGGTAGCGGGCCGCGGGCCGCCGCAACTGCGCCTCGAATTCGAAGGGCCAGTCGAAGCCGCTGTACGGGCCGCTCTGCGCGAGGAACCGGCCGGCGCCGAGGCCGGACGGATCGGCGGCCAATGTGTCGAACGCCGTCTGGTCGAGCAGCCGTACGAGCCGCGGCCCGGCGGGATACAGCGCGCCCGGCTGTCCTTCGAGGATCGCGAGGACGCGGTACTGCGGATCGCCGACGGCGTCCACGGACTGGCGCCCGGATCGGAAATAGCTCACCGTCGCGGAATGGTCGATGCGCGAGGAGAGCATCTGGTCGAAGTCGAGGTGCCAGGTCAGATCGTCCGTGTCGTAACCGGTGCCGGTGTCGCCCGGCGCATAGGTGATCGGACCGACGGAGTTGGCGCGCGCGTTGCTGTAGCGGAACCCGGTCCGCAGCCTGGTGCTGTCGCCGAGTATCGCGCCGACGTTGCCGTCGATCGACTGCTGATCGAAGCGGTCGGGCTCGACGAGGCGGTCCTGGAACGCGCCGTCGGTGCCGCGATAGGCGACGCCGACCTGGTAGTCGATGCGCCGCTGGGCGCCGCCCAGCAGGCGCAGGTCGCCGCGCGCGGTTCCGAACGAGCCGCCCTCGATGGAGCCGGACAGCCGCGGACCGCTGTCCGGCGTCCCCCGCCTGGTGAAGATCTGGATGACGGAACCGATCGCGTCCGAGCCGTAGAGCGCCGACTGGGCGCCCCGCACCACCTCGACCCGCTCGATCTCGCTGGCCGAGACACGGCCGAAGTCGTAGGAGCCGCCGTCGGCGTTGACGCGTACGCCGTCGATCAGCACGTGGTTGTAGTCCGATTCGCCGCCGCGCGCGAAGACCGACGCGAGCTGGCCCTCCCGGCCGGTCGACTCGACGTTCAGGCCGGGCACGTAGCGCAGAACGTCCGCCACCGAGTGGCTTCCGAGCGTCTCGATGTCGTCCGCGGTGAAGATCGAGTGGGATTCCATGACCGACGCGCTGCCTTCGGCGGTCCGCGACGCGGTGACGACGACGGTGTCGTTCAACGGGGCGATGTCGAGCCGGAAGTCGGCGGCGGCGGCGCCGGCGGCTGCGAGCAGATCGGCCGCGCCGGTCGCGAATCCGTCGAGTCGAGCCGTCAAGCGATAGCGTCCACCCGTGGGCAGCTCCAGGCGGTACCGCCCGTCCGCCCCGGTGGTCGCGGTCGACACCACGCGGAGCCCCGCGCGCGCCTCGATGGTGGCGCCCGGCAGCACCCCGCCGGACGAGTCGGTGACGGTGCCGGCTACCGCCGCCGGCGCCTGTGCGGCGGCAGGCGCTACAGCCAGCGAAGACAGCAGGATGCCGAGCAGGGCGGGATACCGCGTCGTCATGATGTCTTTCCTCTCGTTCGACGACAGGGCGCCGGCGTGCGGAAACCGGGCGCTGCCGAGCCGCTGACGCAGAGGCCCGACACGGGAGTCGAGTGTAGTGAGCGCTCGCGTGCTCCGTTCTGAAGACTTCCTGAAGATTTCCTGAAGTCGGCGGCGTGGTCCGGGGCAATCGTATTACAGTGAGGCGGCTGTCCGGAACGCCGATCGCCGGAGCTTCTTCATTTGCTGCTGCATGCCGCCGGACTGCTGTGTGCGCTGGCTGCTGCGGTCTTCGCGGCCTCCGTGCGGGACGGTCGCGGCGCCCTCGCGGCGGCGGCCGGATTCCTGATGGGCGTCGCTTGGCTGCAATCGGCTCCAGGATGGACGGGCGTGGCCGTCGGGGGCGTCGCCGGCCTCTCCCTCGCGCGTCCGCTCGGCGCGCCCGCGTCGTTGGCGGTGTCGCTGGCCGCCGGACTGGCGGGTGGACTGTGGAGCCGGATGCTGGTCGGCTACGGCCTGCCGTCGTGGGCCGCGTGGTTGCTGGCGCTCGGCGTCATCGCCTTTGCGGCGGCCTGCTCGGGACGCGATCCTCGATTCGCTCCGCCGGCGGTCAGGGAGGACGCGCTGGCCGTGCTCGGTGTGCTCGGACTGGCGGTCGCGGCGGCTCCGGGAATGGAGGCGGGGTGGCGCGCCGCGCAGGCGATGAATCTCGCGGCGGACGACATGATTCAGGCCGGCGTCCATCCGGGCGTGCTCCTGGGCCTCGCGGCGGTCGTCGCCCTCGGTGGCCTGCACGCGTTGCGGAGGCGGGGGTGAACCTGCTCGGGACGCTCGAGAACGGCCTGTTCGCCCTGGCGCAGGTGCTGCGCTTCCCGGTGATCGCGCTGCTCTGGGCGGCGGTCGGCGCGGCGGTCTTCATGGCCGGGGGCTGCTTCACGGAATGGCTCGCCCGGCGCCGGGAGCGAACCGGCTTCGACCTCAACGCGTGGCTGGACGCCGGCCCGGTCCTGGGCGCGGACGCCGCACGGCAGGCGGAGTTGCCGGCGCCGCTCCGCGGTCTCCTCCGCGACATCGAGGCCGAGCGCCGCAAGCCGTCGTTCGCCGACGGCGGGCTGGAGCATCTCGTCCTCGAGCGGGAGGAGCGGGTCCGGCGCACGTTGAACGGGTCGCGCCTGCTGGTGAAGGTGGGACCGAGCCTGGGCCTGCTCGGGACGCTCATTCCGATGGGGACGGCGCTGGCTTCGCTGACGGCCGGCAACCTCGAGGCGATGGCGGGTCAGATGGTCGTCGCCTTCACGACCACCATCGTCGGCCTCGCGGCCGGGACGGTCGCCTACGTCATCCAGATCGTGCGCCACGGCTGGGTCAACGAGACCGTGCGCGAGCAGCGCTTCCTGGCCGAGCGGCTCGCCGCCGAGATCGCGCGTGACGCGCTGCGCGGCGTCATGCCGAAGGAACGACACCATGGGACGCTTTCTGCATCTGCCGTCGCCGGCTGACACGGAAGACGAAGACCCGCTCTCCGGGGTAGCGAACATCTTCGACGTGTCGGTGGTGTTCATCGTCGGCCTGATGATCACCCTCTTCTCCGTGTACCGCATCGGCGACCTCGTCGATCCGGACAGCGAGGTGACGCTGGTCAAGACCAACGCGGACGGCCTCAGTGAAATCATCGTCAAGCGGGGCACCGAGATCACGGCGTACGAGCTGACCGGCGAGACGCTCGGCGGGCAGGGCGAACGCCTCGGCACCGCCTATCGCCTGGCCGACGGGCAGATCGTCTACGTGCCCGACTGAGAGGTGCGGCATGAGAGGAGCGGCAGTACACCCGCGGCGACGCAAGGCGGTCGGGAGATGCGCAGGCCGGACGGCCTGCATCCTGGCCGGCGCAGCCCTGTTGATCGGTGGCGCAGCCGGCTCCGCGTCCGCCCAGGAGATTCGGCTGGCCTACCTCACCGGCGATTCCACCCTGCCCGGCATCCTGAGCGCGTGGAAGGCGGTGCTCGAGGAGCGTCCCGACCTGCGGGACCGCGTCTCGGTCACGTTCGTGACCGAATCGTTGCTCGACGCGGTCGATCCGGAGGAGGTGCTGCGCAGCGACGTCCTCGTCCTGCACGTCCACGACCAGCACACACTCGAGCGCTTCGACGCGACGTACGACGTCGACCTCGTCGGCCGCATCACCGGCCGGGGGCTGGTGCTCGGCGTCGGGGAGGGATTGCTGCCGCGGGAGCGCTACGTCGAGCGCGGCGTGGCCTGGGACCGCCGGGCGCGGGCGTTCTGGGAGCACTCGGGCTTCGCCAACCAGGTCGGGCTGCTGAAGTACGTGCTGTCGGCCGCCGGTGTGGCGGGTTTCACCGTGCCGGAGCCGCAGCCGAGTCTCGAGGCTGGTTACTACTACCCGGATTCCGACGGACCGGCCGCGGGCGCAGGCGGATCGAGCGGCCGCGTGTTCGCGACCTGGGAGGCGTTCGATACCTGGCGGCGCGCGGCCGGCAAGCGCCGGCCGGGGGCGCCGCGCGTGGCGGTCGGCTTCTACGGATCGAACTACGACGCCGGCGACACCGCGCTCGTCGATGCGGTCATCGGGGAGATCGAGCGGCAGGGCGCCGAGGCGATCCCGATCTTCGGTTACCCGGCCGGCATCGCGTTCGAGACGCTGCTTCGCGATTCCGCGGGAGCGGCGCGGGCCGACGTCGCGCTGGCGCTCCTGTTCCGCTTCGCCGGTCCCGACGCCGGGGAGTCACTGCGGAAGCTCGACATCCCGGTGCTCAGCCTGATCAGCCTCTACGGGCGGACCGAGGCCGAGTGGCGCGCCTCGGCGCAGGGGCTGTCGATGTTCGAGGGGACTTTCCAGGTCGCCGTGCCGGAGTTGGCGGGACTGGTGGCCCCTACCGTGGTCGGGAGCAAGGAGCGTCGCACCGATCCGGATACCGGCTTGACGGTCGTTTCCAGTCAGGCGATCGACTCCCGCGTCACGATGGCGGTGCGGCGCGCGCTGGGTTACGCGGCGCTCGCCGCGACCCCGAACGCCGACAAGCGCGTCGCGGTTCTCTTCTACAACTACCCGCCGGGAAAAGCCGGCATCGGCGCGAGCTACCTGAACGTCGCCGAGTCGCTGGCCAACATCCTCCGGCGCATGCAGGCGGCCGGTTACGACCTCGGCGGAGACGAGGTCGATCTGTCGGCCGCGTCGCTGCTCGATCGGATGACCACCCGGGCGCGCAACGTCGGGGGATACGCCCCCGGCGAGCTCGACGCGCTGCTGGCCGGCGGCGGCGCCATCCGGACCTGGATGGGCGACTATCTGCGGTGGCTGGAGGGTTACGCGCCGGAGCTGCGGGAGAAGATGCTTGCCGATTGGGGCCGGCCCGAGGACGCGACGCTGATGGCCGGGGACGGCAGCCTGATCATCCCGGCCCTGCGCTACGGCAACGTCGCGGTGCTGCCGCAGCCGGCGCGCGGCTGGGGCGAGGACGGCGAGAAGCTGTATCACGCCAGGGACCTCGCGCCGCATCACCAGTACGTGGCGGCCTATTCCTGGTTGCGGGCGCCCGAGCCGGTCGGGTTCGGGGCCGACGCGGTCCTTCATCTGGGGACGCACGGCACGCTCGAATGGCTGGACGGCAAGGACATGGGGCTGTCCGAAGCCGACGCCCCGGACGCGCTGATCGCCGACCTGCCCGACCTGTACGTCTACAACGTCGACGTCGTCGGCGAAGGCCTGGTGGCGCGGCGCCGCGGCATGGCCACGCTGGTGGACCACATGGTGCCGCCGTTCGTCAGGAGCGGCCTGGCGCCGGAGCTGGCCGCGCTCAGCGAGAGCGTCGACGACTATCACAACAACGTCCACAAGAACGTGCAGCTCGCCGAGGCGTACGCGGACGAGATCCGGCGGCAGGCGGCCGAGTTGGGAATGGTCAAGGACCTCGGGCTGGAGCTGGGGACCGGGGCGGAGATCGAGCACGACACGCTGCACGCCATCGAGGACTACCTGATCGAGCTGCGGGGGCAGAACATTCCGTACGGCCTGCATGCCTTCGGCCGCACGCCGGCGCCGGAGATGCGCGCCAGCACCGTGGACGCGATCGTGTCGGTCGACCGCGACCTGCTGCCGGACGACACGACGGTGATGGCGGCGGACATGGAGCGGCGGATCGTCGAATCGGGTCCGCGCGAGCTCGACCACCTGCTGCACGCGCTCGACGGCGGCTACGTCCCGGTGGGGAACGGAGGCGAGCCCATCCGCAACCCGGACGCGTATCCCACCGGCAAGAACTTCTACGGCATCGATCCCGACAAGGTGCCGAAGCCGGCCGCGTGGAACCTCGGCGTCTTTCTCGCCGAGCGGCTGCTGAAGGACCACTTCGCCGAGCACGGGCGGTATCCGGAGAAGGTGTCGTTCGTGATCTGGGGCGCCGAGACGATGCGGCACGAGGGGGTGCTGGAATCGCAGATCTTCCATCTTCTCGGCACGCGCCCCGTCTGGGACGCCCGCGGCAAGGTGGTCGACGTCGAGGTGGTTCCCGCCCACGAGCTCGGGCGGCCGCGGGTCGACATCGTGATCGCCTCGGCGGCCGAGGGGATGTTCAACAACGTCACCCGGCTCATGGACGAGGCGGTGCAGCGGGTGAAGGTGCTCGAGGAGGCCGAGAACTTCGTCCGCCGCCACTATCTGGCGACGAAGGCCGCACTGATGGAACGCGGATACGCCGAGGAGGAGGCCGACCGGCGCGCCGGGGTGCGGATCTTCGACGAGCCGCCGGGGACGTTCAACCTGAACACGTCGCGCATCGCCGCGGCGAGCGGCACCTGGGACAGCGACCGGCCGATGGCCGACGAGTACCTGTCGAAGATGGGCCACGGCTACGGCAACGGGTTCTGGGGCGAGCCGATGGAGGACGTGTTCCGACTGGCGCTGTCCGGCACGGAGAAGGTGGTGCACAGCAGCTCCACCATGCTCTACGGCGCCCTCGACAACGACGACTTCTTCATGTACATGGGCGGCCTCGCGGCGGCCGTGCGGAGCATCGACGGCGAGAGCCCGCAGATGGTGGTCACCAACACGCGCGACCCCGGCCAGCCGGAGATGACGGGCATCGACAAGTTCCTCGGCGCGGAGTTCAGGACGCGCTACGTCAACCCCACCTGGATCGAGGGGATGCAGCGCGAGGGCTACGCCGGTGCAGGGGAGATGCGTGCGTTCGTCGAGTATCTCTGGGGCTGGGACGCCACGGTGCCCGAGACCGTCGACGACGCGATGTGGAACGAGTCGTTCGCGGTGTACGTCGAGGACCGGTACGGTCTCGACCTGAAGGCGTTCTTCGACGAGCACTCGCCCCACGCCTACCAGGACATCACCGGCCGGATGGTCGAGACGATTCGCAAGGGGTACTGGGCGGCCGACGACGCGACCACCGAGCGGCTGCTCCGCGAGCACGTCGAGAGCGTCGCGACCCATGGCGTCGGCTGCGCCCAGCACACCTGCGGCAATCCCAGGCTGCTGCGCTACGTGCTGGAGCAGGGCGCCGTGATGAACATTCCGGGTCCGGCGCTGGAAGCCTACCGGGCGGCGATGGAGGAGGCGATCGGCGCCGACATCGAGACCGCCGCGGCCGCGGCCGAGGAGTTCGTCCGGTGGAACGAGTCGCGTCCGGCGCTGACGACGATGAACATCGAGGGGTTCCGCATGGAGGAGTCGGCCGACGCTGTCGAGCCGCTGCCCGTGCCGCCGGCCTCCGGGGCGGACGACGGCTTGTGGGCCCCGCTCCGGGTCGGCGCGCCCGTCCTGGGCCTGCTCGCCATTTGGTGCTGGCGCCGCCACCGGCGATAAACCCGGAAGCCCCCATTGCCGAGACTCGTGGTCCTCGTGGTCAGGTCTCTGCCGGGCGTGGCATTGCTGTCGGCCGGGTTGTGCGCCGCACTCGTCGCGGGCGCGGAGTCGGAGACCGTACGAATCAGCCGGAGCGGGCGCGGGGCATACGAAGCGAGCCTCGCGGCGCATCCTCGCGGTTTCGCGGTAGCGTGGCACGACACCCGGCATAGGCTGCCGGAGATCTATGCACGGCTTCTTGACGGAAGTGGCCGGCCGGTCTCCGAGGAGTACCGCCTGACGGCGGACGCGGGCCGTTCGTACGAGCCGAGCATCGATGTTCTTGATCCGGATGTTGCCGACGACCTCGTCGTCGCGTGGTACGAAGTGGCGGCGGACGACTCCTCGTCACGCGCAAGGGTCGGGGCGTGGACAGCCGCCGGTACGCGGCGCTGGACGAGAACGCTTTCCGATCCCCGAAGGCGTGGGCGGGCGGCGGCGGTTGCCGTGGTTGGCGATCGGATCCAGTGTGTCTGGATCGAGGAGATGGCCCGCGTGCCAGGTAGCGGCGGCGCCGGGAGGAACGCGACGGGCAGCCGGGCGGCGGATACCGAACGGGAGTTCTCGACAGTCGTCCGGGCGCAACAGCTCGGTCTCGACGGCGAGCCGCTGGGCGTGGCGCACCACATCGCCGCCGCGAGCCGCACCACGTGGAACCTGAATCTGAGAGTGGATGACGAGGGCGTCCCCTGGGTCGTTTTCGATGCGCAGTTGGAGACGCGCGCCCACGAGCTCTTCCTGGCGCGCATCGGCCGGGACCGGGCGGCGGTGGAACGGCTGAGCTTCGACGATGGTGCATCCTCCATCTATCCCGATCTCGCTTTCGGGGCCGGGCGCGCCGCCGTCACCTGGTGGGACACGCGCGATGGCAACGCGGAGGTCTATCTTGCGGTGGTCGATGAGGAGGAACTGCCGAACGGAGTCGAGAGAACGGCATCGCGCGTAACCGATACGGCGGGTGAGTCAATCGGCGCCTACGTCGCCTGGAACGGCACGCGATTCGGGCTGGCGTGGTCCGATGAAGTCGAGGCCGGCCGGCCCCACGACGTCTTCTTCCAGCGGTTCGCTGCGAGCGGTGTTCCGGACGGCGGCCCGCGCCGGCTCACCGACAACCCGACGGCGTCTCTCATTCCGGCCATTCGCAGCGCCGGCTCGCAGTTCGCGCTGGCGTGGAACGAAGACCTTGTCGACGCTCGCGGCGATCATCGCGCCGGGGGGCGTTCGGAGGTCGTCTTCGCGTTCGCCCCGGAATGAAGGGTGATGCTCGCCGCCGCGGCCTGCTGTTCGCGGTGTCGCTGGCGACGGTCCCGCGGATGGGCCGCGCGTTCCTGCCGGCTTTCAACGAGGGAGCTGGTCATCAGCGCGGTGACGCTGCCGGACACGAGTCTGGAGGAAATCCGCGAGCGGCTGTCGCTGGTGCCGGGCACCGGCATCACCATCGGGCAGCCGATCTCGCATCGTATCGATCACATGCTGTCGGGGGCGCGCGCCAACATCGCCGTCAAGATCTTCGGATCCGACCTGAACATGCTGCGGGGGCCGGGGGCGCAGAGTGACGGCGCTGAACATGTTCGTCGTGCCCGCCGTGATCCTGCGGGCGGAGGTCCGCCCCTCGCGGATGGCCCGATGAACGCGTCTTCCGCACTCCGCCACGTCCACGGCCATATGCGTGAATCTCGCGCTGCGCCGCCCGCGGGCGGTCGGGGTCCGGGGCAGCCCGGTTGCGCAACCGGGCTGCCGGGCAGGGGGGCTCACCGCGCGGCGAGAAAGCGCAGGAAGTTGACGACGTGCCAGATCTCTTCGTCGGTGATGCGGCCTTCCCAGGCGTCCATGTCGTACTTCGGAGGGACCCCCTGGCGGATCACGTTGTAGATCTCGCCGTCGGTGTCGCCGTGCACCCACTCGTCGTCGATCAGGTTGGCCGGCCTCGTCCCGGGCGACGGACTCTGGCCGCGGCCGTCGCCGCGAATGCCGTGGCACGAACGGCAGAAGCGGCCGTAGACCCGCAAGCCGGCCCGCACCGATTCCTCAGTCGCCTCGATCGGGTTTTCCGGCGCCGCGGCGGCCGCATCCTGCACCGCCTCGGCCGCCGTCAGCGTGGACGAATCGGCGGCCATCGACAGGGTGAAGGCGGCGGCGAAGGCGGCCAGGACGGGCACGACTCTCGTAGGACTCGACATGGTCACGCATCCTCCTCGAAGTGAAGTCTCGCCATTGAGTCTATACCGCGGCGGCGGCGCCGGCCGGCACGGTCCGCCGGGCGCCTTCGTGGTTGACCCGTTCGCGGGCGACGGGGTACACTGCGCGCCCGGCCAGGAGCTTGCGCCGTACGCAACGACGTGAGTTCTGAAGCGCAAGGTCCTGGAGCGGTGGGGGCTGGGGGCCGAACACGGAGCCTTGCGACGGGTATTGGCGGCCTGGTGCTGTCTGCCCGGATGGTTCACGGATCGGAGGGTGAACGAATGCGTATACTGAGCGCCGTTGTCATGATGATGTTGCTGACTGCCGGTACGGCCGGCGCCCAGCAGGAGCCGCAGCCGTTCGGCGATCTGGCGGAGGTGATGCGCGGCATCCTCTTTCCCAACTCGAACCTGATCTTCGATGCGCAGACGAACAACCCCGACGATCCGGTCGAGGCGGTCGAGGGCGACTCCACCTCCGCGCGCTTCGCGAACATCTATACCGGGTGGGAGGCGCTCGAGAACGCGGCCGTCGCCCTCGTGGAGGCCGCCAACCTGATCGAGCTTCCGCGCAACTGCGAGCTCGACGAGGACGAGCCCGGCCGCATCGGCGCGCCGGCCCCGGTCGAGCGGGACGACTGGAAGCAGTACGTCGCCGGCCTGCGGGCGGCGGGGCAGACGGCCTACGAGTGGGCGCAGGCCCGCGTATACGACGACTTCGACGTCATCCTGATGACCGGCGACGTGGCCGAGGCCTGCTCGAACTGCCACAGCGTCTACCGCGACAGCTACACGGATCCGCCCACGCCGCGTTGCACTCCCCCTGCCGAGTGAGCGCCGCCGTTTACATGCGATGATCCGGGCCGGAGGAGCTTGACGCATGCGAAGCTGGTTCGAATGGGTTGGCGCGATGGAGTCGAGCGTCGCCCTGCGCGAGTCGCTCAACGCCTATCCGATCATGCTGACGTCGCACGTCATCGGGATGTGCATGTTCGCCGGCCTGATCATGATGATGGACGTGCGGCTGGCCGGGCTCGGCAACCTGAACAGCTCGATCACCCAGGTCCAGGCGCGGCTGTTCCCGTGGCAGATGGTCGGGTTCGTGATCAGCATCGTCACCGGGTTGCTGCTGCTGTTCAGCGACCCCATGCGGTTCTACTCGAACTTCTACTTCTGGACGAAGAACCTCCTGCTGATCCTGGCCGGCCTGAACATGTGGTACTTCCACGCGACGACGTACCAGACGGTCGATCAGTGGGACAACGATCCGTCGCCCCCGTTCCCGGCCAAGGTCGCCGGCGTTCTGTCGATCGCGTTCTGGTCCTCGATCATCGTCGTCGGGCGGATGATCGCCTATCAGGATCTCGTGCCGCAGTGGTGGCGCAACCTGGGTTTGAGAGGCTAGAAGATGTCCTTGCAACCGTTCTTCCTCTGGATGCAGGAGCACCCGATCAGCGCGTACATCCTCAACGAGACGTGGTTCTCGCCGATCGTGCAGGTGATGCACCTGCTCGCGCTGGCGGTGTTCGCTGGCGCCATACTGGTGGTCGACCTGCGCCTGCTCGGCGTGGGGCTCACGCGCGTGCCGCTGTCCAAGGTGTCGGAGGACGCCATGCCGTGGATGGTGTGGGGCCTCGTCGCCCTGCTCGTCACCGGCTGGCCGTCGGTGATGTCGACCGCGATGAAGCAGTACTACAGCCCCTTCTTCTGGTGGAAGATGGAGCTGCTCGTGCTCGGTCTCATCTTCGCGTTCACGGTCCGGCGGCGGATGGCGCGGATGGACGAGGCGAAGCTCGGACCCGTGTGGCCGAAGGCCGCGGGCATTTTCTCGATCGCGGTGTGGACCGGGGTGGCCGCCGGGGCGCGGCTGATCGGCCTGCTTTCGTAGATTCGGCTGGCAGACCGGCCTTGACAGCGCCGGAGAGCCGCATGTATAGAATTGCCCACTTTCGTCAACACGTTCCGGCCCTTCCGAGGAGGGGGGGCGGACCAGTCTGCTGGCGGCTCGCGACATCACCCGGTGTGGCGGTCCTGGCGGGGAGACATCCTCAAATGCGAAATCCGAAGAGGTTCAACGGCAAGATGATTGCCACGGCGGCGGCCGGGGCATTGGCGCTGGCGATGGTCTTCTCCGTCAGCGCGACGAGCGTGGCGGGCCAGGATTACATGGCGCCCCGGACGGCTTTCGGCGTGCCCGATCTGAACGGGATCTTTCAGGCCATCGGCTCGCACCACTGGAACATCGAGCCGCACGCGGCCAGCCACGGCCCGGTGGTCGAGCTCGGCGCCATATTCGCGGTTCCCGGCGGGCTGGGCATCGTCGAGGGCGGCGAGATCCCGTACACCGCGGCCGCGCGGGCGCAGCAGCAGGAGAACGCGCAGCACTGGGTGGAGCGCGATCCCGCCGCCAAGTGCTACATGCCGGGCATCCCGCGGGCGACCTACCAGCCGTATCCGTTCCAGATCGTCCAGACCGAGGAGTACATCCTCTTCGCCTACGAGTTCGCCAGCGCCAGCCGCGTCGTCTACATGAACCGGCCCGACTTCGAGGCGCCGGTCGACGCCTGGATGGGCCACTCGCTCGGCTCGTGGGACGGGGATACCCTCGTCATCGACGTGACCGCCCAGATGCCGGACACGTGGCTCGACCGGAACGGCAATCACCACAGCAACCAGATCCGCGTCGTGGAGCGGTACACCGCGACCAGCCCGTACCACCTGAACTACGAGGCGACGATCGAGGATCCCGAGACCTACACGCGGCCCTGGTCGATCAGCCTGCCGCTCTACCGCCGGATCGACGAGAACATGCAGCTCCTCGAGTACAAGTGCGTGGAGTTCGCCGAGGAGCTCATGTACGGGCACCTCCGCAAGGATCCCGACCTGACGCCGACGTATCGCCCGAGCGGCTACGGCTCGGCCTACGAGGGCGAGGCGCCCGGCCCGCGGTAGAGAGCGAACCCCGGGGCGACGCAGGTTGACGAACACGTAGAGATTGGCGATAATGCCGAAACCCGTTCCGCTGTCAAACAGGAGGTGAAACCGATGCGAGCAAAGGTAGTCCTTACGGTTGTGGCCATCGCGATGGCTGCGACTGCCGTCCCCGTGGTGGCCCATCATGCGTTCTCGGCCGAGTTCGACGCCGATGCGCCGATCCACCTCGAGGGCGTGGTCGTCCGGATGGAGTGGATCAACCCGCATGCGTGGGTCCACCTCGAGGTCACCAACGATGACGGCTCGAAGACCGTCTGGATGGTCGAGGGCGGCACGCCGAACACGCTGCTCCGCCGCGGCTTCAATCGACAGTCGCTGCTTCCGGGCACCGAGATCATCGTGGACGGCTACCAGGCCAAGGACGGCTCGAACAAGGGCAACGGCCGCGACCTGACCTTCCGGGACGGCCGCAAGCTGTTCATGGGTTCGTCCGGCACCGGCGCGCCGCGTGACGGCCGCGACCCGACCGAGCCCGAATAGGGCGCGCTTCGTTCTGAACGAACGCGTCGGTCCCCTTGGGGCCCGATATCGAAACCCCGGACGTCCGGAGCTCATCACCGAGCTTCGGGCGGCTCGGGGTTTTTGTTTCGTCTTCTTCGTCTCCGATTAACCTGCGGCGCCTCGGTGCCCGCGTGCACGTCGTCGACGCTTGCGGCGCCGGCAACTCACGGCGACCACATCGCACACCGCGCGCTCGGGTGACGATCGGGAGCCGGAGCTGGCCGAGGGGTTTCGGCTGAAAGACGAGGAGTCGGGGCCTGATCGCCGCGTAGTCCCCCGGGTGGGGGCGCCGGTGGCGCGGGATGGAAACCGGGCGCCCCCGTGCGCACGTCTACTTCGAGTCGTCCTCGTCGTCCGGTGTCAGACTGTCCAGGGCCCGTCGCAGCCTCGTCACCGCAGCCGGGAGGGCGTTCCCGGTCTCGCCGTCCAGCACGATCCGTCTGGAGTCGAGCCGCTCGCCGTAGAACCGCTCGTTCGCATCGCGATCCGCCCGGAGCGTCGCGCCGCCGAGTGCAACCCCCGCGAACACGCCGCGGGTGCGGGAATAGCCGAGGATCTCGGCCGTCAACTGCAGATCGGTCGAGGCCTCCAGACTGCGGCCGACCGGCCCCACGACGGCCGAGGCGCCGCCGCCCAGCTTGAACTGGTTGTCGAGCAGCCGCGACAGGCCGCGCCGGTTCTGGATCACGAGGATGACGTCGACGGATTGGGCGCCCATCTGGAAGCCGATGCTCCCGCCGGTCAACGTCAGGAACGCCGGCGCGGACCATTCGCCGGTGTCTTCGTCCCTGGCCGTGATGAAGCCGTGACCGCGCTGCCCGCCGAGGAAGAAGCCCGCCTTGACGGTCGACGGGAAGACCGCGATCGCGCCCGCCCGTTCGAAGAGCGACTCGGGAATCGCGGCGTCGGGCGCGTTCATGATCTCCTGCAGGACGACTATTGCTTCGTCGATGCGCGCGGTCTCCTCGTCGGCGTGTACGGTCAACGGAATGCCGACCAGGAGCGGGCCGGCGATGGCGGCGGCGACCAGGACGTTCCGGCGCCGAGAGCGAGAGGTGGAGCGACGTCCCGCGCGCCCGGCGGAGACGTTCGTGAAGGCGTGGTGTGGAGTAGGCATGCCTTCAGATTAGTCCATTCTCGCAAGATCCGCCGATGGCGTTCGCATCGCACCGGCCGCGGCGGCTCTGGCCTGCCTGCGCGATGCTCGACCCTGGCGGGCTTCGTCGATGGAAAATCCCGGCCGTCGGGCGGGCGAGCCGCGGTTCGGAGGGAGTATGCTGCGCTCGCTGAGGCCAAGGAGGGTACGCATGTTGTTGAGAACATATCTCACGTTCGACGGCAACTGCCGCGAAGCGTTCGATTTCTACCGGTCGGTCTTCGGCGGCGAGTTCGAATCGCTCCAGACGTTCGGGGACGGCCCGCCGGACATGCCGGTGTCCGAAGCGGAGAAGGGCCGCGTCATGCACGTCGCGCTGCCGATCGGCTCGAGCCTCCTGATGGGCAGCGACTCGTCCAGCTTCGGCCCGCCGCTCGAGGTCGGCAACAACTTCTCCATCGCCGTCGAGGCGGAGAGCCGGGAACAGTGCGACGAGCTGTTCGCGAAGCTGTCGGACGGCGGCTCCGTCATCATGGCGCTGCAGGAGACGTTCTGGGGGGCGTACTACGGGATGTGGACGGACAGGTTCAAAGTCAACTGGATGGTGAACTACCCGCTGCCCAAGACCGACTGAGCGGGGCAGGCGGCCTGCGAGGATTCCATCGCCCGCGCGCGTCGGGAGAGCCGGACAGACGCCGGAGTGGTCGGCCCGGTCGAGCTCCGCGCGCGGGCGGCGGGCGAGCCTCTTCGACGGCCCGATCGGACCTTGCTGCCGATCAGGCCGTCTCGATGCCGGCAGCCCCCTCCAGCTCCAGCTCGGCCGTCGCGATCTCGCGCATGCGGTACTTCTGCACCTTGCCGGTGACGGTCATCGGGAAGGCATCGACCAGTTTCCAGTAGCGCGGGATCTTGTAGCTGGCAATGGAGCCGTGACAGAACGCGCGGAGCTGCTCGCCGGTCAGGGCGGCGCCGGCCTTCGGCTTGACCCACGCCATGACCTCCTCGCCGTAGCGGGCCGACGGGACGCCGATGACCTGCGCATCCTCCACGTCGGAATGCCGGTAGAGGAACTCCTCCACCTCGCGCGGGTACACGTTCTCGCCGCCCCGAATGATCATGTCCTTGATGCGGCCGACGATGTTCAGGTACCCGTCGCCGTCCATCGTCGCCAGGTCGCCCGAGTGCATCCAGCGCGCGGCGTCGATGGCGGCGGCGGTCGCTTCCGGCTGGTTCCAGTAGCCGAGCATCACCGGGTAGCCGCGCGTGCAGAGCTCGCCGGAGGTTCCCCGCGGCACGATCCGGCCGCTCTCCGGATCGATCACCTTGATCTCGACGTGGGGATGGATGCGGCCGACGCTGCCGACCCGTTTCTCGACCGGGTCGTCGACGCGGGTCTGGGTCGAGACCGGAGACGTTTCCGTCATCCCGTAGCAGATGGTGATCCCGGTCACGTTCATCCGCTCCCGGACCTGCTTCATCACCTCGACCGGACAGGGCGAGCCGGCCATGACGCCGGTGCGCAACGACGAGAAGTCCGTTCCGGCGAAGTCGGCGTGGTTCAACTGGGCGATGAACATCGTCGGGACGCCGTAGATCGACGTGCAGCGCTCGCGCTCGACGGCGGCCAGCGTGGCTGCGGCGTCGAAGCTCTCGGCCGGGGCCACCATGCAGGCGCCGTGGGTGGTGCAGGCGAGGTTGCCGATCACCATCCCGAAGCAGTGGTAGAACGGGACCGGGATCAGGACCCGGTCGGTTTCCGTGTAGCGGAGGACCTCGCCGCAGAAATAGCCGTTGTTCAGGATGTTGTGGTGCGAGAGGGTGGCTCCCTTCGGCGCCCCGGTGGTGCCGGAGGTGTACTGGATGTTGATCGGGTCGTCGAAGCTCAGGTTCGCCTCCCGCTCGGCCAGCGCCGTGTCGTCGACTCCTGCCGCCTCTTCCAGCAAGGCGTCCCACTCGTCGTCGAGGACGACCGTCTCGGCCAGCGCGGAGCACCGGGCGCGCACGCTGTCGACGATGGCAGTGTAGTCGGCGGCGCGGAACCGTCCGGCATGCAGGAGCAGGCGCAGCCCCGACTGGTTGAGTGTGTACTCGAGCTCGTGTGCGCGATACGCCGGGTTCACGTTCACCAGCACCGCGCCGACGCGGGCCGTCGCATACTGGGTGACGACCCACTCGTAGCGGTTGGGAGCCCAGATGCCGACCCGGTCGCCCCTGGCGATGCCGCGGGCGAGCAGGGCGCGGGCGAGTCGCGCGGTCAGATCCCAGAGTTCCCGATAGCTGGCCCGGAAGTCCTGGAACGGGACGATGAGGGCGTCGCGATCCGGATGCCGGGCAACGGTCCGCGCCAGGTTCGCACCGATGGTCTCGCCCAGCAGGGGGGTGTCGGCGGCGCCGTGCACGTAGGAAGGCGCACTCACGGAACCCTGATTATAATGACGGCGCCAGCGCTCGGAGGAGCCCAGCCCGTGTCCGACGGCTCGCGGTCCGTGCCCTTCGCCGGACTTGCCGGCGTCCTGCTGTTTCTCGTGCTCGTCGCCGACGCCTCGCCGGCGGGCGAGCAGCGCCGGTCCGTACCCCGCTTCCGGTCCGGCGTCGACCTGGTCAAGGTGACGGCCACGGTGCGCGACGCCGAGGGACGCCTCGTCGGCAACCTCGCCCGCGACGACTTCGAAATCCTGGAGGACGGCCGTCCGCAGCGCATCACGCAGTTCGATCGGGGCCGGGTCCCGGTCAGTCTGGGCGTGCTCCTCGACGTCAGCCAGAGCATGCTGGGGCAGCGCATGGACGACGCCCGCGCGGCGTTGCGGCGCTTCCTGGTCGACCTGCTCGAGCCGGGCGACGAGGTCTTCCTGATGGTGTTCAACCACGACCCGAAGCTGGCGGCGCCGTGGACCCGCGGTCCGAGCCTGCTCCGGGGTCGGCTGGACGCCGTCCGGCCCTACGGGGCGACGGCGATCTACGACGCACTGATGATGGCCCTGCCGCTGTTCGCCCACCGGGCCCACGACCGCGCCGCCGTCGTGCTCATCTCCGACGGGTCGGATACCGCGAGCGACGTAACCCGCGAGGACGTGCGCTGGCAGATACGACTGAGCGACGCCTTCGTCTATGCCATCGGCATCGACGCGCCGGAGCGGCGCCCCATCAACGACCGCGTCAACGCGCGGCTGCTCCGGGACATCACGGCCGAGAGCGGCGGTTATGCGGAAGTGATCGCGGACAGCCCGGAGCTGGCGCCGGCCACCGAGCGGATCGCCGAGGAGCTGAACCACCAGTACACGCTCGCCTACCCATCTGCCGCCCCTCGCGACGGGCGTTATCACCGCATCCGGGTTCGCGTCCGCGGCGGCGGTCACCGCGTGCGGGCGCGCCGCGGGTACGTGGCGCTTCCCGGCCGGTGACGCCGGCGGGCCGACGGCCCGGCTCGCGGCCATCTCGTGGTTGCCGGGCGGCGACTCAGCCGGTCTCGGCCGGGTCGCGGCGACCCGTCTCGTGTATCGTGGAAACATGGCCGTTCTCGAGGCGCGAGACCTGCGCAGGCGCTACCGTCGCGGGGACACGGAGGTCACCGCGCTCGACGGGGTCGGCCTGACGCTCGACGCCGGGGATTTCACCGCGGTGGTCGGCCCGTCCGGCTGCGGGAAGTCGACCCTGCTGCACCTGTGCGGCGCCATGGACCGCCCCACCGCGGGCGAGGTGCGGCTCGCCGGGCGCCTGCTGGCCGCGCTCGACGACGACGCCCTGACGAGGCTGCGGCGCGAGCAGGTGGGCTTCGTGTTCCAGTTCTTCAACCTGCTGCCGACGCTGACCGTGGCGGAGAACATCGGGCTGCCGTTGCTGCTCGCCGGTCGCGACCCGACCGAGTCGATGGCGCGGGCGGGGGAGTGGGCCGAGCGGGTCGGCGTTTCGCACCGCCTCGACCATGCGCCGCCGCAGCTCTCGGGCGGCGAGGCGCAACGGGTGGCGATTGCGCGGGCTGTCGTCCACGAGCCGGTCCTGCTCATCGCCGATGAGCCGACCGGCAACCTGGACAGCGAGAACGGGGCGCGGATCCTCGCCCTCCTGCAGGAGGTCAACCGCCGCTCCGGCGCCGCTTTGCTGCTCGCCACCCACGACGCGACGGTGGCCGCGGCTGCGGATCGGACGGTGGAGATGCGGGACGGCCGCATCGTGCGTCTCGAGTCGCGGTCGCCGGCGGCGGCCGCGGCAGCGCCCACGGATCTCGCCGCGGCTGGATCGGCGTCGTGACGGCCGGACCGCGACCTCTCGTGACGGCCGGACCGCCGTCGCCCGCGCCCGCCGGGCTCTTCCGCGCCTTTATCGTCAGGAACCTCCGGCAGCAGCCGTTGCGCAGCGTGGCCACCGTCGCCAGCCTCGCCGTCGGCGTGGCCGTGGTCGTGGCCATCCAGCTCGCCAACGCCAGCTCGGTCCGCGGCTTCTCGACGGCGCTGGACGCGCTGGCCGGCCGGACGTCCCTGGAGCTCACTGTGCCCGGCGTCGGCCTCGACGAGACCCTTCTGGCCGATCTGGGGTGGCTGCGGGAGTACGGCCTCGTCAGCCCGGTAATCGACGCCGACGTGCTGCTGGAGGTCGCGCCCGACGGTGCGGCGCCGGTCCTGGAGGCGGTTCGTCTCCTCGGCGTCGACATCCTGCGCGACCGGCCGTTTCGCGACTATCCGCTGGTGGACGGCGACACGCCGCGTCTCGTGACCACCCAGGGGTTTCTCGATCTGCTGACCGATCCGCAGGCAGTCATCCTGACCCGGCCGTTCACCGTACGCCACGGGCTCGACGTCGGCGACCGGGTCGCGCTGGTCGTCGGCGAGGGGACCGTCACCCTGCGCGTGACCGGGATCCTCGGCGACGACGGACCGGCCCGCGTGCTCGACGGCAACTTCGTCCTGATGGACATCGCCGCCGCCCAGTGGGCGGTCGGCCGGCTCGGGCGGGTCGACCGGGTCGACGTGCGGCTGGCGGACGGCGTCGACGTCGTGCGGGCCGAGCAGGAGATCGCGGCGCGGGTGCCGGCCGGGACTACGGTGCGCCGCCCGGCGTCGCGGGGCGCCGAGGTGGAACGGATGCTGCGGGCGTTTCAGTTCAACCTGACCGCGCTCAGCCTGATCGCGCTCCTCGTCGGGCTTTTTCTCGTCTACAACACGGTCTCGGTGTCGGTCATCACGCGGCGGCGCGAGATCGGCCTGCTGCGGACGCTGGGCGTGACCCGCCGCGCCGTCGTCGGGCTGTTCCTGGGGGAGGCGGGCGCCCTGGCGATTGCGGGTTGCACGCTCGGCGCGCCGCTCGGCTGGCTGCTGGCGCACGGTGCGGTCCGGCTGACGTCCTCGACCGTGAGCCAGTTCTGGATCGTGTCGTCGGCCACGGTGCCGGCGCTCGAACCGCGGATGGTGGTCCTGGCGTTCGCGGTCGGCCTGCCGCTGGCGCTGGTTGCGGCGGCGGCGCCGGCCCTGGAGGCGGCGGGCCTGACTCCGCTGGCCGCGGTGCGCGGCGACGACGACCTGGACGCGCGGGCGCGGCTGCGCTGGAGGTGGATCGCCGGTCCGCTGGCGCTGTTCGCGGTCGGCGCCTGGCTCGCGGGGCTCGGGCCGGTCGGAGGACTGCCGGTCTTCGGCATGCTGGCCGCGCTCGCGGTCGTTCTCGGAGCCGGGATGGCGATGCCGGCGGTGCTTTTCGGCTTCCGGCGGGCCGGTGGTGCGGCCATGGCGCGCTGGCTCCGAGTGGAGGGCCGGCTGGCCCACGCCAACCTCGGCGGCGCGATTTCCCGGCTCTCCATCTCCGTCGCCGCGCTGGCCGTCAGCCTGGCCATGATGGCGGCGATCGCGATCATGGTCGGGAGCTTCCGCGAGACCGTCGTCTACTGGATCGGACAGACCGTGCAGGCCGATCTGTTCGTGTCGACGGCGCGGCGGTCACCGGCCGCCGACCGGGGCGGCATCTCGGTCGGAACGGAGGCCGCGATCGCCGGCCATCCCGCGGTGGAGGCGGTCGACGGCTTCACGGGCATGGACGTGCCCTACGGCGGCTCGACGATCACCGTGGGGGCGGGCCGGTTCGCCACGCGGCTCGAGCGCGGGGGACTGCTGTTCAAGGCGCCTGCCGATGGGACGGCGGCGATGGCGGGTGCGATCGGAAGGGACCGGGTGGTCGTCTCCGAGGCGTTCTCGCTCAAGTACGACGTGGACGTCGGCTGCGAGGTGCGCCTGCCGACCCCCGCCGGTCCGACGCCGTTCGAGGTCGCGGCGGTCTACTTCGACTATTCCAGCGACCGCGGGCTGGTGGTGATGGACATCGGCACGTTCGAGCGCCATTTCGGCCCGCACCGGCCGAGCGGCCTGACCGTCTACCTGGCGCCCGGCGCCGACACGGCGACGGTCCGCGACGAGCTGCGCGCCGCTCTGGGACCGGAGCGGCGTCTGTTCATCACGACCAACGCGTCGCTGCGCGCCAACGTGCTGCGCATCTTCGACGCGACGTTCGCGATCACCTACGCGCTCGAGGTCATCGCCATCGGCGTCTCGCTGTTCGGGATGGCCGCGACGCTGCTGACCCTGGTGCTGGAGCGGCGGCGCGAGATCGCGATGCTCCGTCTCGTGGGCGCGGACCGCCGCCAGCTCCGGCGGTTGATCGTCATCGAGGCGGGCGTGCTCGGGGCGGTGACGCAGGCGGTGGGGCTCGCGGTCGGCCTGGCCCTGTCCCTGATTCTCATCTACGTGATCAACGTGCAGAGCTTCGGCTGGACGATCCGGTTCCACCTGCCGGTGGGGTTCCTGGCCCAGGCGACGGTGGCCGTCGTGGCCGCCGCGGCGCTCGCGGGGCTCTATCCGGCCCGTCTGGCCGCCCGGTTCGACATCGGCGACGTGGGGGTTGCGCGAGGGTAGAGGCCGGTGGACGTCGATTGACGAACGGCGTCGGCCGCGTCCGCACCGGCGCCGCGGGTGTGGCACGATTGTCCAGATGGGGGAGACGAGCGGGAGGGCGGGGCATCGATGGGACCATCGTACCGGCGGCGGTGGTGGCGGGTGCGCTGCTCGCGTCCGGTATGCATGGCGTTGGCCAGGAAGGGGAGCGCTGACGGCCCGGATCGGGAGCGCCTGGAAGGCCGCCGATCCCGGCTACAGGCTGGTCTTTCCGCGCGACCACGCGGGCGCATCCCGATTACCGCATCGAATGGTGGTACTACACACGGCAACCTGCGGTCGACGGACGGGCGCCGGTTCGGTTACCAGCTCACGTTCTTCCGCGTCGGCGTCGACCGGCAGCCGGTCAACCCCGTCGCGCTTGGGCGGTGCGCGACCTGTACATGGCGCACTTCGCGGTCACGGACGTCGAGCGCAGGACGCATCACGTCGCCGAGCGGCTGAACCGGGCCGGCGTCGGCTGGGCGGGGGCGAGCACCGAGACGCTGCACGTCTGGAACGACGGGTGGGCGGTGACGCTCGACCAAGACGCCCCGCGGGTCCATCGGCTCACGGCGGCGAGCGACGACGGCGCGCTCGCCATCGAGCTGCGGTTGGACCCGACCGGGCCTCCCGTGCTGCACGGCGTGAACGGCTTCAGCCGGAAGGGAGCCGAGACCGGTAACGCCTCGCACTACTACTCGCTCACGCGGGCTCCGAACCACCGGCCGTCTCGTGGCCGGCGGCGAGACGTTCGACGTCGAGGGGTCCGAGCTGGATGGACCACGAGTTCGGGACGAGCTTCCTGGAGCCGGCGCAGGCGGGCTGGGACTGGTTCTCGATCCAGCTCGACGACGGGACCGACCTGATGGTCTACGTCATGCGGGCGGATCGACGGAACGCGCGACCCGCGTTCGAGCGGCACGCTGGTGTCGGCGTCGGGAGTGCACCACCTCGGCGCCGGCGATTTCCGACTCGTGCCGGGCCGGCGGTGGACGTCCCCGGCCAGCGGCGCAGCCTACCCCGTGGACTGGCGTATCACGGTCCCGCCGCACGCCCTGGAGCTCGACGTGACGGCGGCGATAGACGCGCAGGAACTGGAGACCGGGCGGTCGACCGGGGTCACCTACTGGGAAGGCGCGGTCGACGTGCGGGGCACGCGCGACGGGGCGCGCGTCGCCGGGTCGGGCTACCTGGAGATGACCGGGTACGCCGGCGCGCCGATGAGCACGGTGCTGCGATAGACCAGGCGTCCGTGTCCAATCGTCGTATCGTGACGAACGAGACCCGTGCCGCCGAAGATTCGGGAGTTGGTTTCAACGGAGCTGGAGCGCGCGGGGGTTCGTGAACCGCGGCGGGAAGGGAAACCATCGGAACTTCGTGCACCCGAAGGTGACCAGACCCGTTACGATAGCGGGACGCTTGGCGACGATGCGCGCCGGTACCAGATTCTCGCCGTCCGTCGAGCCGTCGAGGAGGCACAGCGATGAGGGAGAGCGCCCGCTACGTCAAGATCGTGGAATGGTCGGATGAAGATGGCTGTTACGTGGGAAGCTGCCCAGGTCTCTTGCTCGGAGGTTGTCACGGACCGGACGAGCGCGCCGTGTTCGCGGAGCTGTGCGTGATCGTGGAAGAGGCTATCGACCTTTATCACGCCGACGGGAAATCGTTGCCTCCGGCCACCGCAGGACGCGATCTGGCAAGCAAGCTGCAGGAAGTGGCGTGACCGTTCGCGGACAGGCCCGGCGCCATGGGGATCGGCTCGCCGCGGCCGGCTCCGGCTCCGACGACCTGGAGATGACGGGGTAACGCACGGGGCGCCGATGAACACGGTGCTGCGGCGGATCAGCGAATGTGCTTCTTCGCGCGTTCGGCCAGCTCCTCCGGGGTCAGATTCTCCTGCCGCGTGGATGAACTTGGCGGCGGGCCATCTCTGCTCACACGTGGGAGATCAAGGAGTAACGACCGAGTTCGACGAAGTCCGATGTTTCGAGAGCTCGAACAATATCGTCGATGTTGTCCTCGAACAGTCCGGCCAATTCCGCATTGCTGATGTCGCCAGTAGCAATCAGAAGCAGCTTGTGCGGCGCATGCTGCAACAGAAACGTGTCGACGAAATCCGCGTCCTTGGTGACGACAGCACGTTGTTCCCCTATCGACAGGGCATTCATCTCCGCGTCCTCGGTGCGGTTTCGGGCCGGCAGTTCCGTCGTATGGACTGCGTCGTGTACTTCGGTTCTCAGCCAACGCGCCAACCGTCGCGGCAATTGCGCGTCGATCAGGAATCTCATCTCAAACCAGCGCCTGGACTCGTTTCACTCGGCACAGGCGTGCAGCGAAAGCAAGCGCCGCCAAAATATCTTCCCGTTCCAGGTCTTCGTAGTCCGCGAGGATCTCTTCACTTCTCATTCCGGCACTCAACAGTTCCAGGATCATGTCGACCGGGTATCGCAATCCCCGGATGCATGGCCTTCCATGGCATATCGACGGATCAGTGGAAATGCGTTCGAGCAGCGTCGATTCCGAAGGTCGCATCGGCTTCCGACCTCGAGGCTTCTCTTCTCGACCGAGATCGACGGCAACGGCAGGATGTTCCCGTCGTCCTCGGTCAGTTGCCACTTGAGACGGGTCTACTATCCATCCCTCCAGCAGATCGCACGTCTCGGGCACGCCGTAGGCGGGTTGCACGGAAGACCACGCCGCCTGAATTGCGCACAGAACGGCGTCGAGCAAGTCGCCTGCCGGATCCTCGATCAGGTCCCGGCATTCCGTGGAGTCGATGTGCACAATCAAGTCGTACTTGGCTTTGCATCGCGCTCCGGTAAGCGCGACCACGATGCGACGTCGAGCGTCTTCATGCGACCGCGTTTGCTTCTTGTAGCTCCTCGTATCTGCCAAGGCTTCTGCAGTCAACGCGGGATAGGCTTCGACGATCACCCGATCACTGTCGTTCAACGCGCAGGGCACGATGCTCGCTCCAGAGCGGAGGATTCGGGGCGCTCCCTGGAAGAACATCTTCCCGACAGGTGGACGGCCCAGCTTCATCGGGCTCTTCGATCTGGCATGTCTGTCCGTGTTGCGTTGGTGTTCCTTGTCGCCGTATGGCTGCCGGTCAGTATAGTTCTTGACGGCTCTTTCGAAGCTCTCTTTTCCCATGTCCTTTATGTGGCGGACGCAGGCGCGCCACGATTCTTGGGGCCAACCAACCGCCCGGATGAGCCTTCGAGGTTGCCCAAAAGGGAAATCGATGCCGGCGATCCAGGGGCCGGGTGAGGCTATCTCCTCTTCGAAGCGTTCGAACGATGGGGACAAACGCACGGACTCGATGCGAAGTTTGCCGTCCGCCAGCGCGCCGGTTGCCATGGTGATGGGCTTTCCCGGTCGTGGCGCACTCGTGAAATCGATACCCAGTACTCTTGTGGGCGTCTCGATTCGCCTGTCGCCGTGCGTTCGGCTGGATAGTTCCATCGTGATCTCCCGGGAGCCATTCTTGGCATCCGGCGCCCCGTTGTCAAGGTAACAAATGCGGCACCCCACACGCTCACGGGGGCTGGCCGTCAGCCGGGGCCGCGTGCGGATTCACCGCACAGTGAATTCGCCCGAGCCTGAGACCGTCAAGCTCGACCATCCCGGGCGTTCGCCACGGGGCCGGGCGAGGCAGCGGAGCCAGCCGCTTTTGCCGGCGACCGAATCCGTTTCCACTCGCGTCAGCGCATGTGCTTCTTCGCCCGCTCGGCCAGATCCTCCGGCGTCAGATTCTCCAGGCGCGTGGCGATGAACCACATGTTGCCGGTCTGCGAGCGGCGCATGGCGGTCGCAGAGATCCGCGGGGCGCATCTCCTCCAGATGATCGAGGTGCTTCCTGAGCTCCCGAAAGACGCTCGACCAGGAACGTCATCCGCCGAGTGCGTCCAGCGTCATCCGCCGGTACCGCTCGGGAAACGGCGCGAGGTCCGCTGCCCGGATCTGAACGTCGTGGCGGAACTCGCGGTCCAGGTCTGCGGTCGCGGCAGAAGACCTCGGCCCCGGTACGGATGATGTGCCGCGCGAGCAGTGGCGGGGCGTCGTTGAGGACCACCAGATCGACGTCGTTGTTCTCCAGCGCGTGGCTAAGATTGCTCGTCAGCCGCACGCGCAGGTCGAAGCGTTGCGGGCGCGTCGGAACGAGTCGTCTGTCGAGCAGGATCGCGACATCGACGTCGCTCTCGCGGTGCGCGCGCCCTGCGCCGTGGCTCCCGAACAGCCGAGCCGAGACGACGGCGGCGTAACACGCGTCGCGGAAGTGGTCACGCAACCGCTCCGCGACCTGTGCGGACCCGGCGGCCGTCCGCGCGCCGTGGGATTTCATCCGCGTGAATCCGTCTTCATCAGCGACTCCAGCCCGTCAATCGTCGCCCGCGGCTCCGCTTGCCTCCCAACCAAACCCTCACCATGAGTCTGCACCGCTCTACGGCGCAGACTCATGGCCGGCGTTCCTCGGGTAGCCGAGTGCCCGCAACGCGTCGGCGATCTCGTCGAGGATGGCCGGGTCGTCGATCGTGGCCGGGGTCGTGTACGGCTGGCCGTCCGCGATCTTCTTGACGGTGCCGCGCAGGATCTTGCCGGAGCGCGTCTTCGGGAGGCGCGGCACCAGGGTGGCCGTCTTGAACGCGGCCACCGGGCCGATGGAGGCTCGGACCCGCTCCACCAGCTCCGGCACGATCGCGTCCGCCCCGCGCGTGACGCCCGCCTTGGTCACCACGAAGCCGATGGGCACCTCGCCCTTGATGGCGTCGGCGACCCCGACGACGGCGCACTCGGCCACGTCGGGATGGAAGGCGAGCACCTCCTCCATCGCTCCCGTCGAGAGGCGATGTCCCGCCACGTTGATGATGTCGTCGACGCGGCTCATGATGTACAGGTAGCCGTCGTCATCCTGGTAGCCCGCGTCGCCGGTCAGGTAGAACCCGGGGTAGCGCGACAGGTACGACTGGCGGTAGCCGTCGTCGTTGTTCCAGAGCGTCGGCAGGCAACCTGGGGGCAGCGGCAGTTTCACGACGAGGGCGCCGATCTGCCCGGACGGCATCTCGCTCCCGTCCTCGCCGAGCACCCGCACGTCGTAGCCCGGGACGGCCCGCGTCGGCGACCCCGGCTTGACCGGCAGCGTGCCGAGGCCCACGCAGTTGGCGGCGATGGCCCACCCCGTCTCCGTCTGCCACCAGTGGTCGATCACCGGGGCGCCGAGGCGGTCGCGCGCCCAGATCAGGGTGTCGGGGTCGGATCGCTCGCCCGCGAGGAAGAGCGTCCGGAACCGCGACAGGTCGTGCCTGCGCATGTACGCGCCGTCGGGGTCCTCCTTCTTGATCGCCCGGAGCGCGGTCGGGGCCGTGAAGAGCACATTGACCCCGTGCTGCTCGACCACGCGCCAGAACGCGCCGGGGTCGGGGGTGCCGACCGGCTTGCCTTCGTAGAGGATGGTGGTCGCCCCGCGCAGCAGCGGGGCGTAGACGATGTAGGAGTGGCCCACCACCCAGCCGATGTCCGACGCGGCCCAGTAGACCTCGCCGGCCCCGACGCCGTAGACGTGCTCCATGCTCCAGTGCAGAGCGACGGCGTGGCCGCCGTTGTCGCGCACCACCCCCTTGGGCACGCCCGTGGTGCCGGAGGTATAGAGGATGTACAGCGGGTCGGTAGCGGCCACCGGCGCGCAGTCGGCCGGCGCGGCGCCGTCGCACGCGGCGCGCCAGTCGAGGTCGCGGCCGTCGACGAGCGGAGCCTCGGCCTGCGGCCGCTGCAGGATGATCGTCCGCTCCGGCTTGTGCGACGAGCGCTCGATGGCCGCGTCGAGCAGCGGCTTGTACGGCACCACCCGGTCGACCTCGATGCCGCAGGAGGCCGACAGGATCAGCTTCGGTTGCGCGTCGTCGATGCGGGCGGCCAGCTCCTTCGGCGCGAACCCGCCGAACACCACCGAGTGCACCGCCCCGATCCGGGCGCACGCCAGCATGCCGATCACCGCCTCGGGCACCATCGGCATGTAGATGACGACCCGGTCGCCGGCGGTCACCCCCTGCGCCGCCAGCGCGCCGGCGACGCGGGCCGCCTCGTCGCGCAGCTCGGTGAAGGTGAACCGGCGAATCGTCCCGGTGACCGGGCTGTCGTAGGTCAGCGCGAGCTGCTTGCCGCGGCCGCGGTCGATGTGGCGGTCGAGGCAGTTGTAGCAGGTGTTGAACCGGCCGCCGGCGAACCAGCGGTGGAACGGCGGGCGCGTGTCGTCGCGCACCGTGTCCCAGCGCCGGTGCCAGAAGAGCGGCTCCGCGGCGGCGGCCCAGAAGTCCCGCGGGTTCTCCCGTGCGCGACGGTAGGTGTCTTCGTATGCGGAGGGCATGAATCCGGATCCTATCGCAAGGGGCGCGCCGCCTGTCCGCGCGGCGCACGGGCGCGGCTCAAGACCGGAATCGGGCAGACCGAACGCAGTTCGTTCTTCGAGACGAGGCTGGCAAGCCCTGCGTCGAGGGTCGCGAGCTGGCCGCGGTGTTGCGCGGCGAGGGCCAGAAGCATGGCGTCGGTGATCTGACGGTATCCCTGAATGCGGGCGAGGATTCCCCGCGGCAGGGCGGTGACGGAACGGTCCAGGTTCCAGAAGGCGTGCGATTCCAGTCGCGTAAGCCTGCCCAGCAGGGCGATGGCCTCGGCCGGCGTCACGGACTGCTTCACCGCGGAAGGTTGCACGAAACGCGCACGAATCCGGCTTCGGTCAGCGAGCAGGTCGCCCGGCCGCTCGTGCGGGTCTCGGTGAACCACGATCGCACGGCGTCGTGGTGCACGTGGTTGGGCCAGGCGAGGGCGACGAGCACGTTGACGTCGAGCAACCGGATCATGGCCAGTCGCTGAGCGCCTTCTGAACGTCCTCGCTGGTAATCGGCGGAGCGTCGGCAGCGACCCGGAAAACGGGGAGGCCGTTCTCGTCATCGACCTGCGGGCGCCGGAACCCGCGGCGAGCAAGAGCGGACAAGGCCTTCCCGAGGCTCGTGCCGGTCCTCGCCGTCAGTGCACGGGCCACCGCCAGCACGTCATCGTCGATGGATATCGTGGTGCGCATGGGGACATCATAGCGTCATCCCATCGCGATGCCGGGCGCCACCCCTGTCCGCCGCCGCCTCGTGATGGCGGCAGATGCTTCCAGGCAACTCGTCCGCCGCCGGTTGCTGCATCGTTATGGACGCGCCGCCGGTTGCTGCATATAGTGGGGACGTCGCGTTTGCCCGATTCACCCGCTGGAAGGCAAGGAGACGGTGATGAGCGGTACGGTCTCGCGTCGGGTGCTTCCGTGGGTGCTGTTGTCGAGCGTGGCCGTCGTCGGGGACACCGCGGCCGCCCAGGACCTGCGACTGGTCATGGCCGCGGCCGGTGGCGATACCGCAACCGTGCGGACGCTCGTCGCCGAGGGTGCCGCCGTTGACGCACGACGCGCCGACGGCGCCACCGCCTTGCTCTGGGCGGCCCATCGCGACGACCTGGAGATGGTCGACCTCCTGCTCGTCGCCGGGGCCGACGTGAACGCGGCCGACGACAACGGCGTGACCCCGCTGGAGCGGGCCGCGGAGAACGCCAGCCCCGCCATGGTCGAGAAGCTGCTGGCGGCCGGCGCCAGCACGCGGGCGGCGCGGACGAGCGGGCTGACGCCGCTGATGACCGCGGCGCGGACCGGGCACCTGCGCGTCGTCGAGACGCTGTTGCGGCATGGAGCCGACGTCAACGCGGCCACGACCGAGACACGGAGCACGGCGCTCATGTGGGCGGTGGCGGGATCCCATGCGGCCGTCGTGCGCGCCCTCCTCGACGCCGGCGCCGACCCGCATGCCTCCACCGCGGACGGTTTCACGCCGCTGCTCTACGCCGCGCACAACGGGGACGTCGCAATGGCGGAAACCCTTGTCGCGGCGGGCGTCGACGTGAACGAGACCGGTGTGGACGGCACGCATGCGCTGGTGTACGCCATCGTCGTCGGCCACGATGCGTTCGCCCTGCAGCTCCTGGAGCGGGGCGCCGATCCGAACGGCTCGATGGGCGGCGTGCGCGCCCTCCACGCCGCGGTGGGCAGCGTCACCACGTGGCACGGCGACTGGCGGCGGCGCCACGGCGACAGCCGCCGGCGCAGCCCGTTCGGCCGGCGGGGCCTGCATGCCGGCCGCGCGCTGCCGCTGGTGGCGGCGCTGCTCGCCCGCGGGGCGGATCCGAACGCACGGATCGCCACGTCGGCGATGCTCATGGACTACATCGGTTATCCGCGCAAGGGGGCGTTCGAGCCGTTCGCGTGCGGGACCGGCGACCTGCGCGGTGCCACGCCGCTGTGGGTCGCCGCCTACGAGGCGAACCGGCCCAGCGTGCCGGAGGGCGCCGGCGCGGACTACGCGAGGGACAGCGCCGCCATCCTCCGCATGCTCCTCGACGCGGGCGCCGACCAGCACCTGACGACCGCCGACGGGACGACGCCGTTCATGGTCGCGGCAGGACTCGGCCGTTCGACGTACCGGCCGCGGCAGCCGCGCGGCGTGCGGTCGCCGAGCGCCGAGGCGGCGGTGCGGATCCTGCTGGAGGCCGGGGCGGACATCGACGCGGTCAACGAGGCGGATTTCAGCGCCCTGCACGGGGCCGCCTTTCGCGGTCTCGACGAGGTGGTGACGTACCTGGTGGAGCAGGGGGCGGACATCGACGCGCGCGATTTCAAGGGGCGCACGGCCTACCGGCTGGCCGAGGGAGCCAAGCAGTCGTTCCAGTTCCAGAGCTGGCCGGCGACGGCGGCCCTGCTGGGCCGATTGGGCGCCGATACCGGACTGGGGATTCCCGGCACGGTCCAGGAGCGCCTGCGCGACGTGCCGCGCGCCGTCGAGCAGTGAGGAAGCAGACAGGTCTCGAAGACGACTCGCAGTTCCCGAGAACGGTTATGATCGGTTGACGCTCCGAGGCACTCATGCGCGCCGTTCGCTCGTTCCGCACCGGCACGGTGACCGCCGTCATCGTCTGGAAGCTCGCCGTCCTGGTGCTGCTGCCGGCCGCACTCTGCTGCCGGGCGGTGATGATCGCGGACGGGACGGCCGCGCCCGCCTGCTGCGAAGGGGGCGAGCACGGGGCGATGTGTCCGATGCAGCGCGGCGGCCGGACCGCGGAGACCGACGTTGCGCACGGACAGCCGGGCATGGTCGGGTGCAGTTCCCTCGACGATGCGCTCGTCGGGCTGCTCGGCCTGACCGGCTTCACGCCCGACGCGTTCGAGTTCACGTCCGACCTGTCGAGCACTGAGCGGGTCATGGAAACCCGCCGCACCGCCGTCTCTCCGGCCGACCCCCCCTCACCTCCACCGCCCCGCATCTAGCGGTCGTCTCGCTACCGTTCCTGCTTGTGTCTTGGCGGTGCGTGGCCGTCCGGCGGCCGCTTGCGCAGCTCGCGGCACGCCGCCGGCCGGACGGCGCGCTCGAGGGGGTAGATCGCAATGTCGAAGTGGTACGGAGTTGCATGTCGGAGGGCGCGGTGCTGCTGCGCCCTCCTATTGTTGACGGGGTTGACCGTCGCCCCGGTCCTGCACGCGCAGGAGCGCGGGGCGGTGACAGGTTCGGTGACGGACGCGCAGGGGCTGGCGCTGCCCGGCGCGACGGTCGTCCTGCGGACCACCGGGCGCGTCTTCGTGGCGTCGACGGTCACGGATCGGAGCGGCGGGTTCGCGCTCGACGGCGTCCCGGCCGGCGACTATCTGCTCGCGGCGAGTCTGCTCGGGTTCTCGATGCACGAGGAGCCGCTCACGGCCGGCCCGGGAGTCGTGGAGGTCGCGATAACGCTCGGGGTCGGATCGTTCGCGCAGGAGGTGAGCGTCACCGCCCTGATGCCGGAGGTGGCTACGGAGCTGGTCACGCCGGCGGCGGAGATTGAACGCCGCGTCGCCCGGGACCTGGTCCAGTCGCTCCGCAGCCATGCGGGCGTGACCGCACTCCGCCGCGGGGCAATCAACCTGGATCCGTCGATTCGCGGGTTGTACGCCGAGCAGATCGGCGTCTTCGTCGACGGTACCCGCACGTTCGCGGCGGGACCGGCCCGCATGGACTCGGCCCTGAGCCACGTCAGCCCGCACGCCCTGCAGGCGCTGCGGGTGGTGCGGGGACCGTACGCGCTGACCTGGGGCGCGGGCACGCTCGCCGCGATTCAGGCCGAGACGTTCAAGCCGGCGTTCAGCGGGGGCGATTTCGAGATCGGTGGTCGGGCCGGCTACAACTACGGCAGCAACGCGGGCGCCAGCGACGGGTTCGCCAGCCTGCACGGCAGTTCCGACCGGGTGCGGTTCGCGTTCCAGCACAACACCCGGATGGGCGGCGACTACACCGACGGCGCCGGCGATACGGTGCAGGGGGACTACGAGTCGTTCGATACGCGTTGGGACCTGGGCGCCAGACTCGGCCGGCGGACCCTCTTCGAGTACAGCGGCGGCCATCAGCGTCAGAACGACATCGACTACCCGGGGCGCATTCTCGACGCCACGTTCTTCGAGACGCAGTCCCACGCGCTCCAGTTCCTGCACACGCCGGCGGCGGGCGTCCTGACCGAGGTCGCGGCCCGCGCGTACGTGAACCTCAAGGATCACCTGATGAACAACGACGACAAGCCGACCGCGCTGCGGAACCCTCACCGAACGCCGCCTTTCCCCATCCGCGTCGATCTCCCGGCGTCGGCGGACACCGTCGGCGGCCGGTTCCATGCCGCCCTGGAGACCGGACCGCTCCGCTACAAGCTGGGGGGCGACGCCTACCGGCTGCGCCAGAACGCTGCGCGGACCGTCCGCGATCGCGAGACCGGAGAAGTCCACCACGACCGGCATCCGGTCTGGCCGGACGCGACGCTGACCAACGCCGGCGGCTACGCCCAGGTGCTCGTCGACAGAGGGCGGAGCACCGTCGGCGCCACGGTGCGCGTGGATCGAGAGCAGGCGCAGGTGGGGCAGATCACCTCCTTCTTCGCCGCCCACGCGATCCCGGCCTACGGGCTGCACGACGTGTACGGGCGTTTCCACTGCGTCACCGTGCAGTGCACGGCCGAATCCGGAAACCACCACGACAACGGCGTGCCGCACGGTCCCGACATGACCCACGGCGCCGGTCATGACATGGGGCGCGACGGCGGACACACGGCCGGCCACGGCGCGCCGATGCTCGTGTCGGGCGATCGGTTCGCGCAGGCCAACACCAGCGTCAGCGCCGCCGCCAACGCGAGCCTGCGCCTGACCGGCAACTGGCTTCTGACGCTCGGCGCCGGTCGCGCGGTGCGCAACCCGTCGGCGCTGGAGCGGTATGCCGACCGCTTTCCCGCCGTGAAGTTCCAGACCGCGGCGGAGTTCGTCGGGAATCCGCACCTCGTGCCCGAGAAGAGCCTGGAGTACAACGTCGGGACGACCCTGCGCGCCGCGGAGGCGACGTTCACGATAGACGTCTTCCTGCGCAACGTAGCCGACTACATCACGGTGGCGCCGGACCCGAACCTGACGAAGCGGCTGCCGCTGAGTCCGGAACAGGTGTTCCGCTACGTCCAGGCGGACGCCGCGCGGTTCGCCGGGTTGGACCTGACGGCGACCTCCGCCGCCGGGCCGTGGATCGACCTGCGGGGCGGCTGGTCGTACGTGCGGGCCGCGGATCTGCTGTTCGACGAGCCGCTGTTCGGCGTGCCGCCGTTCGAGCAGCAGTACACGCTCGACATCCACAATCCGGCCCGGACCCGCCGGCTCGAGGTGCTGGTGACGAACACGGCCGCGCAGGAGCGGGTCGCGGCGGCGCGGTTCGAGGCGCCCACGGCGGGCTGGACGACCATCGATCTGCTGGCCGGCGTGCGGATGAACGAGGGATTGACGCTGCGGGCCGGCGTGCAGAACCTGACCGACCAGTCCTACGTCAACCACCTCAACTCGTTCAATCCGTTCACCGGACAGCGCATTGCGGAGCTCGGCCGGAGCGCGTACGTTGGTGCGGAGGTCGGGTTCTGAAAGTGCTGGAGCGATGCGCCGCCCCGGCGGCGTTTTGCATGCCCGACCCCGGGGCTGCGCCGTAGCACGGTGCAGACTCCTGGTGAGAGTTGGTTGGGCGGGCAGCGGAGCCGCCAGGTGACGATTACCGGGCCAGGCGGGCGGCAGTCCGAGCGCAAGTTCGTCAACGCGACATGTTCCGATGGCGGGTATCGCAGACGCACCGAGGGTGGGGAGGAACGACGATGCAGAAGATGAAGACGTTGGGATGTTGTCTCGTGCTGATCGTCGCCGCGGCCGCGGTCGCGACGGCGCACATGGCGGTGCAGAAGACGATGCCGGAGGCCGACGCGGTCCTGGTGGAGTCGCCGCGCCACATCCGGATCTGGTTCACGCAGTCGCCGGATCCGGTCATCAGCCGGCTGATCCTGGAAGGGACGAACGGCGAGGTCGCGCTCGGCGATACGAAGGTGCAGAACGACAGGTCGCTGACGGCGATGCTGCCGTCGAAGCTCGAGGCGGGGACCTACACCGTGAAGTGGCGGACCGCCGGCGACGACGGGCACACGCAGCGGGGTGACTTCGCGTTCATCGTGCGCGCCGCGGACTAGCCGCTGCTCACGGTTCGCTGACGGGCGTCGTGCTCGGTCGAGCGTCCCCCCAGCCGCCATGGACGGTGAATCCTTCGCGCTCGTCCTGCTTGCCGGCGCGAAGTGGATCACCTACGTCGGGTCGATCGGACTGACGGGGGCTGTCGCGATGGGCCGTCTGCTCGCGCCGGCGACCGGCGTCGTCGAGCTCGGCGGCGGCGGCGTCGAACGGCAGCTCCGCATCCTGGCCGCCGGCTCCGCGGGGCTCTGCGTCCTTGCGGCCGCGGCGCGGCTGTACGCGCAGACGTGGTCCGTCTTCGGGCTCGACGAGCCGGTGACGCTGGAACTGGTGCGGGTCGTCGGCATCGAGAGTCGCTGGGCGAGCGGGTGGCAACGGCAGGCCGGCGTCGCGGTCCTGGCGGCGGCGGCCGTCGTCGTGTGGACGCGCCAGCCGCGGATCGGCTGGTGGTTGACCGCGTTCGCGGCGGCCGGCGCCTGGACCACGCTGCCGGTGACCGGGCACGCGGCGAGCTTCGACACGCGCCTGCCGTGGCTCGCACAGGTCGTCCACGGTCTGGGGGCCGGCGCGTGGATCGGGACGCTGGCCGCGCTGGCGGCAGTCACGTCCAGGCTGGCCCGTCATCCAGCGGAGCAGGGGCGCGTCGGCGATCTCGTGCGGCGGTTCTCCCCGATCGCGGTCGCCGCGGTTGCGACGATTGCGACCTCCGGTGTCGCCACCGGCGTTCTCTACGTCGGTTCGGTCGCTGATCTCTGGTCGACCGGCTACGGGCGCGCTCTGCTGCTGAAGGTGGTCCTCTTTCTGGCCACTGGCGCCGTCGGGGCGTACAACTGGCGGCGGCTGACCCCGCGGCTCGGCGACATGGCCGGCACGCGGGCGCTGCTGCGTTCCGCGCGTCTGGAGCTGACGCTGGCCGCCGGGGTGCTGTTCGTCACCGCCGTCCTCGTGCATCTGGCGATGCCGCGCGAAATGGAGTAAAACAACGCCATGACCATACCGTTCTCGCGTCGTCACTTTCTGCAGGCGGCCGGCGCCGGCGCCGCCGTCTGGGTGCCCTCGGCGGTCCACGGCTACACGGGCGCCGAGATGACCCGCCGCGCCGAGCAGACCGGGGGCGAGCTGACGAGCCTCGGCCTGTCGATCCAGGACCTCGATACGCCGGCTCTGGTGGTCGACCTCGATGCGCTGGAGGCCAACATCGACACGATGCAGCGCACCGTGACGCGCAACGGCATCGCGAGCCGGCCGCACGCCAAGACCCACAAGTGTCCGGCCATCGCCCGGATGCAGATCGACTCCGGCTCGGTCGGGATCTGCGTCGCCAAGGTCAGCGAGGCGCAGGTGCTCTTCGACCACGGCGTCGAGAAGCTGCTGATGACGACGAGCAACGTCACGCCGCTCAAGATCCGCCGCGCGATGAGTCTGCGGAAGTGGTGCGACGGCTTCATCCAGACCACCGACACGGCCGCGAACGCCCGCGATCTGTCCGCGGCGGCCGCGGCGGCCGGGGTGGTGGCCGACGTGGTCGTCGACCTCGACCCTGGCGGGCACCGGACGGGCATCACCCCGGGCGCGCCGGCCCTGGAACTGGCGCAGCTCGTCGACCGGCTGCCCGGCCTGCGGCTGCGGGGCATGCTCTGCTACGACGGCGGCTCGCAGCACGTCAAGGGCTTCGCGGCTCGTCAGGCGCAGACGCTGGAGCGGCTCGCCGCGGCGGCCGAGACCCGCGAGCGGATGCAGCGTTCCGGCCTGAACACGGAGATCTTCAGCGGCGGCGGGACCGGCACCTACAACATCGACCACCAGACGCCCGGCTTCACCGACGTGCAGGTGGGCAGCTACGTCTTCATGGACGCGCAGTACATCGACATCGGCGGGGCGGACGACCCCGACGTCTACAGCGACTTCCAGCCGGCCCTGACCATCCTGACCACTGTGCTCAACGCGCAGTACGAAGGCCGCGCCACCACCGACGCGGGGGCGAAGGCGTGCACCATCAACCGCCCGTGGTCCCGGGTCAAGGGCGAGATCGGGATGAGCTACACCTCCGGTTCGGACGAGTTCGGGACGCTCCGCTACGGGGACGACGCCAGCCGCACCTACGCGGTCGGCGACAAGCTGGAGCTGATCGTCTCGCACTGCGACCCGGTGGTGAACCTCTACGACCAGATGTACGCCGTCCGCAACGGCGTCGTCGAGGCGGTCTGGGCCGTCGCGGCGCGGGGCCGCTCGACGTAGGAGCCGCCGGCGGGAATCGCGCGCGATTCGGCCGGGCTTCCGCCCGCCACCGGCCGTCACCGGATCGTTGCGAGAAGTCCGGTATAATGGCGCTGCCCATGTGGACCAAGATGATGAACCGGCCTCGCAAGAGGCCGCCGAAGAAAATCGCCGTCATCGACCCGGAGCGCTGCTTCGGGGCGTTCGCCTGCTCGATCTGTCAGGCCGCCTGTCCCGTCGAGGACTGTATCGTCGAGGAGCCCGACGTCTACGGGCGCATGGTCTGCGCCGTCCGGGTCGACAAGTGCATCGGCTGCGGCCTGTGCGTCACGGTCGGCAACCCGACGGCGCCCCAGCCCCGCGACTTCGGGTGCCCGCCCGACTACGACGCCATCGACATGGAGCCCTACGAGGCCGTTGTCCCGCCGGCGCCCGAGCCGGCCGCGAAGGCGTCCGAAGAGGCGGCCGGGAGCGCGGCGGCTTCCTGACGCGGCGCCCGGCGCGGAAGCGGTCGGCAATGCGGATCGCAGCGCGCCGATGCGCCTGCGCAGCGTGGCCGGACCGCGTCAGGCGCCGTGCGCCTCGTCCGTCGGCGTCACCGGTCGCGGCTCCAGCGCGACCAGTGGCCGGCCCGGCTGCACCAGATCCCCGACGCGGCACTCGACGGTCGCCACGCGGCCGGCCGCCGGGGCGCGGATCGCCAGTTCCATCTTCATCGCTTCGAGCCGCAAGAGGGTGTCGCCGGCCTCCACCACCGCGCCCGGTCGCACCAGAATGGCGGCGACGGTGGCCGGCATCGGCGCGGCCAGGGCATCGCTGTCCGACGGCGTCGTGCTGGCGCCGCTGCTCGATCCGTCGCCTTCGCGGGCATCCACGACGGCCTCCGCGGCGGCCGTCACGGTGAGCAGGTCACCGCCGGTCATGGCCTGATAGCCGCCGTCGTGCGGCGCGAGGCGAACCACCGTCGACCGCCCGGCGATCGAGACGACGCAGGCATCCTCGGAGCAGGTGACGATCGTGGCGGTGATGGTCCGCGCGCCGCCGGCGCCGCCGATCTCGATTTCCAGCGTGGCGTGGTCGGCGCCGCGCCGGGTGTGAACCGGACGGGTGACCGCTCCGCACGTGACGATCCACCGTTCAGAGCGGGGTTCAGTCATCGGCCGCGACGAGCCTCCAGCCCGCCAGACGGTTCCACACGCCGGGGGCCCGGTCGCCGGAATCGGTGCCGGCCGGTAACTGCAGGTCGGCGCTGGCGCCGCCGGCGGCCGCTGTGCGCCGGTCTCGTTTCGCCTGCACCGCACTCACTGCGGCGGCTACGGCGGCGATGGTCGTCTCGTCCGGCTCCGCTTCGCGCAGCGTCCGTGCATGCTCCGTCAGGAACCCGGTGTGCACGTCGGCCGCGATGAACGCCTCGTGGGCGAGGATGCGCCGCAGCAGGCCGACGTTCGTCCGCAGGCCGAGCACCGCCATGTCACCGAGCGCCGCGTGCGCCCGGCGCCGGGCCTGCTCCCGGGTCCCCCCGAACGCGGCGAGCTTCGCCAGCAGCGGGTCGTAGTGGACCGGGACGTCGCTGCCGGCTCCCACCCCGGAATCGACACGGATGCCGGGGCCGGCCGGCTCGTGGTAGCCGGTGATCCTGCCGGCCTGGGGCAGGTAGTCGCTGGCCGGGTCCTCGGCGTAGACGCGGCACTCGACGGCGTGGCCGCGGAGGGGCGACTCGGCCGCGGTCGATGACAGCGGCCGTCCCGCCGCGATGGCGAGCTGCGCCTCGACGAGATCGACGCCGGTCACGAGCTCGGTGATCGGATGCTCGACCTGCAGGCGCGTGTTCAGCTCCAGGAACCAGCACCCGGCGTCGTCGCCGGCGCCGTCGATCAGGAACTCCACGGTGCCGGCGTTCTCGTAGCCGGCGTGACGCGCCACCTTCACCGCCGCCGCGGCGAGGCGGGCGCGCAGGCCGGCCGACAGGCCGGGGGCCGGCGACTCCTCGATCACCTTCTGGTGGCGGCGCTGGGTGGAGCAGTCCCGTTCGCCGAGTTGCAGGACCGCGCCGTGGCGGTCCGCGACGATCTGCACCTCGACGTGCCGCGGCCGCTCGATCCGCCGCTCCACGTACAGCGTGCCGTCGCCGGCCGTGGCCAGCGCCTCGCGCCGCGCCCGCGCGATGGCGTCTTCGAGGACGTCGTCGGCCGGCACGGTCACCATCCCCTTGCCGCCGCCGCCGGCCGCGGGCTTCAGAATCAGCGGGAAGCCGGTTCGCCGGGCGATCGCGGCGATCGCGGCGCCGGACTGGTCCTCCGGCTCGCCGCCGGGCACCACCGCGACCCCGGCGCCGGCCGCCGCGCGTCGCGCGTCGATCTTCGAACCGAAGCGGGCGATCACCTCCGCCGGGGGACCTATGAACGTCAACCCCGCGTCGGCGCACGCCGCGGGCAGCGCGGGGTCCTCGGAGAGAAAGCCGTAGCCGGGATGGACCGCGTCGGCGCCGTGGGTGCGGGCGGCGTCGATGATGCGTCCGACCGACAGGTAGCTCTCGGCCGCCGGCGCAGGCCCGATGTGCACCGCCGCGTCCGTCGCGGCGACGTGACGGGCGTTGCGGTCGGCGTCCGAGAAAACCGCGACCGTGGGGATGTCGAGGGCGCGGCAGGTGCGCGCGATGCGGACGGCGATCTCGCCCCGGTTGGCGATCAGGACGCGCGTGAACATCGGAGCTACATCCGGAACACGCCGTACGACGGCGCCTCGAGCGGGGCGCGGCACGCCACCGTCAGGCCCAGCGCCAGCGCGTCGCGGGTCTCGGCCGGAGTCAGAATGCCGTCGTCCCACAGGCGGGCGGTGGCGTAGTAGGGCGAGCCTTCCCGCTCGTACTTCTTCCGGATCGGCGCCCGGACCGCCTCGATCTCCGCTTCGGTGAGGTCGCTTCCCCCACGGGCCGCCCGGTCCGCCTTGACCGTCGCCAGCACGTTGGCCGCCTGCTCGCCCCCCATGACCGAGATCCGCGCGTTGGGCCACGTCCAGAGGAAGCGGGGGTCGTAGGCGCGCCCGCACATGCCGTAGTTGCCGGCGCCGAACGACCCGCCGATGATCACCGTCGCCTTCGGGACGACGCTGTTGGCCACCGCGTTCACCATCTTGGCCCCGTCCTTGGCGATGCCGCGCTGCTCGTACTCGCGGCCCACCATGAAGCCGGTGACGTTCTGCAGAAACACCAGCGGCACGCGCCGCCGGTTGCAGAGCTGGATGAAATGGGCCGCCTTGAGGGCCGACTCCGAGAAGAGCACCCCGTTGTTGGCGACGAGGCCGACGAGCAGCCCGTGCAGCCGGGCGAAGCCGGTGACCAGGGTGGGGCCGTAGCGCGCCTTGAATTCGTCGAAGCGCGAGCCGTCGACGAGCCGCGCGACGACCTCGCGGACGTCGTACGGGGTGCGGGGATCGGGCGGCACCACGCCGAGCAGCTCGTCGGGATCGCAGGCCGGTTCCTCCGGGGCGGCGCGGTCGGCGTTCGCCGGCCGTCCCGCCGCGGCCGGCAGGGTCGACACGACGGTACGCGCCAGGCGCAGCGCGTGCTCGTCGTCCTCGGCGAGATAGTCGGCCACCCCCGAGAGCCGCGTGTGGACGTCGGCGCCGCCCAGCTCCTCGGACGTCACCTCCTCGCCGGTGGCCGCCTTCACCAGCGGCGGCCCGCCGAGAAAGATCGTGCCCGCGCCGCGCACGATGATGGTCTCGTCGGACATCGCCGGCACGTAGGCGCCGCCCGCCGTGCAGGAGCCCATCACCACTGCGATCTGCGGAACGCCGGCGGCAGACATCCGGGCCTGGTTGTAGAAGATGCGGCCGAAGTGTTCCCGGTCCGGGAACACCTCGGCCTGCAGCGGCAGATAGGCCCCGCCCGAGTCGACCAGGTAGAGGCAGGGCAGGCGGTTTTCGGAGGCGATGCGCTGCGCGCGCAGGTGCTTCTTGACGGTGACGGGGAAGTAGGTGCCGCCCTTGACCGTGGCGTCGTTGGCCACGATCATCGCCTCGCGCCCGGACACGCGTCCGATCCCGGTCACGAGTCCCGCCCCCGGCGCGGCGCCGTCGTACATCCCGTACGCGGCCAGCGGCGCCAGCTCCAGGAACGGCGATCCGGCGTCGAGCAGCCGGTCGATCCGTTCCCGCGCCGCCAGCTTGCCGCGGCCGCGCAACCGGTCCCGCGCCGCCGGCCCGCCGCCCCCGCGCGCGGCGGCGCGCCGCTCGGCGAGCTCCCGGACCAGCGCGGTCATGGCGGCGCGGTTGGCGCGGAACTCGGCGGAATCCGTTCGTACCCGGGAGCGCAGCCGGTCCATCACCAGACGCAGCAGTCGGTCTTGTAGCGGCAGGCGGGGCAGCGCCGGACGGCGTGCATCCGAAACATCTCCGCGCCGCACCGCTCGCAGATGACCGCGTCGTCGCGCGCGGCCGCCGGCCGAGGCGCGGCCCCCCGCGCGGCGAAGGTCGATGCGGGCGGGGTGGTCCGGATCGGGTCGGGGGGAGCCGCCATGAGGCGATTATAGACGCCGGCGACTGCTATCATGCACCCGGACGCGCCTCGGGGCGCGCCATCAACGGGAGGTTCCGACATAGAGAAACGATGGCAATGGACGCGCTGCCTGGTCATCGCGGCGACGGCGGTCGCAGCGAGCGCGGCCGTTCCGGCGCCCGCGTGCGCCGACACCGTGTTCACGCCGTTCATCGGCCGGTCGTTCGCCACCCGGGCCGATTCCGAGAAGGTGACGACGATCGGGGCGTCGCTGGCGTCGACGGTCGCCGGCGGCTTCGGGTTCGAGCTCGACTTCGGCCGGACGTCCGAGGCGGTGGGCAGTGCGGCGTTCACCGACAACAGCCGCGTGACGATGCTGATGGGCAACGCCGTGGTCGGTTTTCCGTTCGGTCGGTTCCGGCCGTACGTGGTCGGCGGCATGGGCTGGCTGCGGAAGGAGGTCCTGAGCGACGGCGCAGCGGCGCGCAGCGGCGGCCTCGGGCTCGACGCCGGGGGCGGTTTCCTGGGGTTTCTGAGCGGCAGCCTCGGCCTCCGGGTCGACCTGCGCTACGTGCGGAACGTGACGATGAACGATCTCGATTCGCTCCACCTGCCCGCGGGGTTCGGTCTGGCCGATTACCTGGTCGAGGATCTGTCCTTCTGGCGCCTGTCCACCGGGCTGGCGATCCGCTTCTAGGAGTCGCAACAGGGGGACGACAGCGTGCGCATCGCCTATCAGGGGGAGCCGGGAGCCTACAGCGAGGCGGCCGCCCTGCGGTTCAATTCCAACGCGGATCTCGTGCCTCGGCCGTCGTTCGACGACGTGTTCCACACCGTAGCGAAGGGCAAGGCGACGCACGGCATCCTGCCCATCGAGAACACCATCGGCGGCAGCATCCACCGCAACTACGACCTGCTCCTCGAGCACGAGCTGCCCATCGTCGCCGAGGTCAAGCAGCCCATCGTGCACCACCTGATCGTCCGCGAGGGGACGCGCCTCGAGGACGTGCGGAAGGTCTATTCGCACCCGCAGGGGCTGGCCCAGTGCGAGCGCTTCCTGCGCACCCTCGACGGGGTGGAGATGGTGCCCACCTACGACACCGCCGGCAGCGCCAAGATGATCAGGGAGCAGGACCTGACCGGCTGCGCCGCCATCGCCTCCGAGCGGGCCGCCGAGGTGTTCGGCCTCGCCATCCTCAGGAGCGGCGTCCAGGACTTCGCGGACAACTTCACCCGGTTCCTGATCGTCAGCCGGGATCCGGCGCCGCTCGGCACGCCCGACAAGACGACCATCGTCTTCACGGTGTCGAACGGACCGGGGGCGCTCTTCAAGGCGCTCAGCGTCTTCGCGCTGCGCGACATCGACCTGGCCAAGCTGGAGTCGCGGCCGATTCCGGATCGACCGTTCGAGTATCTCTTCTACGCCGACGTCGCCGCGAACCGCAACGACCTGCGCTGCGCCCGCGCGCTGATGCACCTGGCCGAGTTCGCACCGTCGCTGCGGACGCTGGGTTCGTACCAGGCGTGGAAGGACCCCGAGACGTAGCGCCGGTCCGCCGGCTGGCTCACGCCGTCGCGTCCGGTCCGGGCGGCGTGCCCGAGCCCGCCCCGTGCAGCCCGCCGAGCAGGAACCGGGCGTACAGCTCGACGACTTCCTCGTCGCGTGCGTCCGGGCCGATGCCGTACAGCTTGGTCTGAACGGCGTAGTGGACCGGCACGGCCAGCAGCGCGCCGGAGAGCAGCGCGGGATCGCCCGGCCGGAACACGCCCTCCGCCTGACGCCGGGCGACGTAGCGCTCCAGGAACTCGAAGAGCGGGGACTCCCGCATCTGCTGCCACATCCGTCGGTTCGCGGCCTCGTCCTGGTCGAGCCAGGCGTACATCAGCATGCGGTGCAGATCGCGATCCTGTTCGTAGCCCGTCAGCATCGCCCTGCCGAGCGCCCGCAGCAGCGCTTCGTCCTCCCGCCGGTCCGCGAAACTCTCCAGCATGGTGACGAACTGCGCGGTGCCGACGCCGGTGCGCTGCCGGAAAGCCGCGATGTACAGATCGGCCTTCGACGGAAAGTGCCGGAAGATGGTCGCTTCGCTGACCCCCGCGGCGTCGGCGATGGCCTTCGTGGTGGCGCCGCGGAAGCCCAGTCGTCCGAATACCGATATCGCTACCTCGATGAGCTGCGTCCGGCGCTGGGCCGCCGTCAGCCGCCTGCGCCCGGCGGTGGCCGGTTCACCCGTCTCCGACGTTGTTTCGGAACCCGGTGGGCCTCGCCGGGAGCCGCCGGGACGACTCTTCGCCCCAACGGACATCGGGGCTGGGACGGTCGCCCGCGCTCCATTCCCGGTTGCGGTGGGGGCGTCTGCCATGTTCAGTCGGCGAGGCGATTCAGATTGGCCGGTTCATCCTGCCTGCCCGGCCGGTGGAGGTTCTCCGGGGGCCTGGCAGTTGCGCAAGGAGTGTAGCAGGGACGGCTCCGGTCGTCGCTGCCGGGGCTGCCGGCCTTCGACGTGTCCGCTCGGAATCCCGGCTGTCCGCAGCAGGCTTGATGAAGGGGGCAGAGGCTGCTATCGTAGGTGAGCATTTACTTACTTCCGGCCGCAGTCAGGGGGGTGGCATGAACCGAAGTCGCGCGGCCTGTCTTGCGTTACTGCTCGCGGGTCCGGCGCCGGGCGCCGCCGCTGCGCAGTCGTTCGAGGCGGACGTGAAGCCGCTCGTCGAAACATCCTGCATGGCGTGCCACGGCGCCCGGACGGTGACGCCGCTCGACATCGGCAGTCTGGGCTACGACCTGACCGACCGCAAGACGTTCCGGGCGTGGGAGCGCATCTACGAGCGGGTGGAGAAGGGGGAGATGCCGCCCCGCACGGTCCGGCGGCCCGATCCGGCGGTGGTCGAGACCGCGCTCGGATCGCTGAAGCGCGCGCTCGTCGAGGCCAACCTCGCGGCCCGCGGCGAGTTGCGCACGCCTCTGCGGCGGCTTACCCGGCTGGAGTACGCCTACACGATTCAGGACCTGCTGCAGGTCGACGAAGCGGTCGGCCTGGACCTGTCCCAGGGGCTGCCGGCGGAGGCCGATTCCGGCGGGTTCGACACGGTGGCGGCCAACCAGAGCATGTCGCCGCTGCACGTGCGTTCGTACCTCGAGGCGGCCGACCGGGCGCTCGACGCGGCGATCCGGACGGGGCCCCGTCCGGCTCCCGTCGCCCGTACAATCGAGTACGTCGACTCGCCGTACCTGCCGTTCATCGAGCAGGCGGAAGCCTTGGGTCTCGGCATCGTCAAGAAGCTGGACGACGCCTACGCGGCGTTCTTCGACTTCGGCTCGACGTACACGTTCCACAGCGCGACCGAGGGCTTCGTGGCGACCGCGCCGGGCCGCTACCGCGTTACCGTGGATGCCTATCCGTACCAGGCGGAGACACCGGTGACGGTAACGGTGTACCGCGGGCGGATGGCGGGGGTGGCGGCGTCGCTGGACGAGCTGATCGGCGTGTTCGACCTGGAGGGTCCGCGGGCGGTGGAGTACACTCCGTACCTGCGCCCGGGCGATCTGATCGGGCTCTCGGTGGCGGATCTCGACGTGCCGCCGGGGGCCGAGTCCTTTCTGCAACTGGACGATCCCTCCAAGGGCTACGGCGGGATGCAGGACTATCCGGGGGAGGGCATCGCGTTCAGGTCGCTGACCATCGAGGGGCCGCTTCTGGATCCCGACGTCTGGCCGCCGGCGAGCACCCGGCAGCTTCTGGCCGGGGTCGAGTTCGACGACGCCGGCGAGATCCGCCTGTCGCAGGAACCCTACGCGCACGTCGTCGACGTCGTGGCGCGGTTCGCGCCGCGCGCGTTCCGCCGGCCCCTGGTCGAAGGCGAGCTCGAAGCCTACGCCAGCCTCGCCGAGCCGCTGCTCGCGGACGGGCGGCCGTTCCTCGAGGCGGTGCGGGTGCCGCTCCGCGCCATCCTCAGCGCGCCCGCCTTCCTGTACCAGGCGGGGGATGCGGGGGCGCTCGACGAGTTCGCGCTGGCCTCGCGGCTGTCCTACTTCCTGTGGCGCAGCATGCCGGACGACGAGCTCTTCGACGCGGCGCGCGCGGGCCGGCTGGCGGATCCGGCGGTGCTTGCGGCGCAGGTCGACCGGATGCTGGACGACGCCCGGTCGAAACGGTTCGTGCGGGACTTCGCCGGTCAGGCGTTCCGGCTCTACGAGCTGCGGGCGACCAGCCCGGACGCCGGGCTCTATCCCGAGTACGACGATCAGCTCGGACAGGCGATGGCGCACGAGACCGAGCTGTTCCTGGCGGCGCTGATCGCAGAGGACCGCGGCGTGGATCACCTGATCGACGCCGACTTCACCTTCGTGAACCGCCGCCTCGCGCAGCACTACGGCCTGCAGGACGTCGCCGGACAGCAGATGCGCCGGGTGACGCTGCCGGCCGACAGTCCCCGCGGCGGGCTGCTGACGCAGGCCAGCGTGCTCAAGGTGACCGCGAACGGCACGACGACGTCCCCGGTGCCGCGCGGCAACTTCGTGCTGGCCAACCTGCTGGGGCAGCCCCCGGCTCCGCCGCCCCCCGGCATCGAGGGGCTGGAGCCCGACACGCGGGGCACGACGACGATTCGCGAACTGTTGACGGCGCATCGCGCGAACCCCGTCTGCGCGAGCTGTCACCGGCGGATCGATCCGCCGGGATTCGCCCTGGAGTCGTTCGATCCGATCGGCGGGTTCCGAACGAGCTACCGGGCTTCCGGCGGCGAGACGACGTTCGGCGACTTCGTGGTGGCCCTCCCGTACACCGAAGGCCCGGCCGTCGACGCGAGCGGCGTCACCCCGGCGGGCGAGGCCTTCTCCGGCATCGAGGACTACAAGCGCCTGATGCTGCGGAACGACGTCGAGCAGATGGCCCGCCACCTGGCCTCGCAGTTTCTGGTGTATGCCACCGGCGCGGAGATCGAGTTCGCGGACCGCGATGCGGTGGAGCGCGTGGTCGCCCGGATCGGCGGCGTCGGCTACCCCCTCAGATCCATGATTCACGAGGTCGTGCAGAACGATCTCTTCAGGAGCCGCTAGCCATGACCCTGAGCCGCCCTCTCGATCGTCGCACCTTCCTGCGGGCTTCCGGCGTCGCCCTGGGGCTGCCGCTGCTCGAATCGATGGCGCCGGCGCTGGCCCGCGCCGCGGCGGTCGAAGCGCCGCGGCGGATGGTGACCATCTGCAGCACGCTCGGGCTCTATTCGTCGTCGTGGTTTCCGCGGACCGCCGGCGCCGGCTACGAGGCGACCGAGTACCTGGACCTCATCGACGGGCACCGCTCGCGGTACACGCTGTTCTCCGGCCTCTCGCACGAGGAGCAGACCGGCCGCCAGCCGCACAACTCCGAGATCACGTGGCTGACCGCGGCGCGGCGCCCCGGGCTGGACGGCTTCCGCAACACGGTATCACTGGACCAGGTGGCGGCGAACCATCTCGGCTACGTGACCCGCTTCCCGTCGGTGGTGCTCGGGACGTTGAGCTCCCAGAGCCAGTCCTTCACCACGAGCGGCGCGATGGTGCCGGCCGAGACCAGCCCCGCCAACCTGTTCGGGAAGCTGTTCCTGCAAGGGACGCCGGAGGAAGTGGAGCGCGAGGCGCAGAGCCTGAACGACGGCGGCAGCATTCTCGACCGGCTCAAGTCGCAGACGGCGTCGTTGCGCCGGCGCGTCAGCGCGGCCGACCAGCGGAAACTGGACGCCTACTTCGACGCGGTGCGAGCGGCCGAGCAGGAGCTCACGGAGGTGCAGGCGTGGCTCGACCGGCCGAAGCCGGTGGTCGACGACGAGCCGCCCACCGACATCCCGGACCCCGCCGACCTCGTCGGTCGCATCCGGCTGCTGTTCCGCATGATCCCGCTGATCCTGGAGACGGATTCGTCGCGCGTGATCAGCATGATGATCCACGACCACGGCAGCGTGCCGCAGGTCCAGGGAGTGAGCGTCGACCAGCACAACCTGTCGCACCACGGGCAGGACGAGACCAAGATCGCGCAGTTGAAGAAGATCGAGGCCGAGATCGTCCGGGCCTTCGGCGACCTGCTGACCGACCTGCAGGCGCGCGGCGACGCGAGCGGCTCGCTGCTGGACAAGTCGACGGTCCTGTTCGGCAGCAACCTCGGCAACGCCAACGCGCACACCCCGGTCGACCTGCCGATCCTCCTCGCGGGCGGCGGCTTCGCCCACGGGAAGCACGTCGCCCACGAGGGCGAGCACAACGCGCCGCTCTGCAACCTGTTCGTCACGATGCTCCAGCGCATGGGGGTGGAGACCGATTCGTTCGGGCAAAGCACCGCGACGCTCACCTGGGCGTAACGGGATGACGCGGCCGTCGTTCGCGACGGAGGTTGACGCACCTGTACATTGCGGCGATGATCACGTACGGTGACCGTGACGATCACTTGGCTGCGCGCGTAACCCGTTCGACCTGTTCGATCGAGCCAGTCGAGGAGAACCGATCATCATCGTCAGGAACGGTACGGAACGGAAGTGGCGCGGCTCCTGCCCGCGGGGCGCCCGGACTGGCGGGGAAGCATGACGATCGCACCGCGCCGGCGGGTGGCCGACGACTAAGCGTCTCTGCCGCTGGACGATTGGAATGCACACGTGTTGGCCGTCCCCCAGGTCGATGACATGATCGCCTCCGTTGTGCTGCCGCCGCACCACCGCGACCCGTTCGACGGGCTCTTCATCTTCCAGGCGCGTTCTCTGCGCGCGGTGCTGGCGAGCCGTGACGCCGTCTTCGCCGCGCATGACGTGGCGACCCGCTGGGTGTGAGCGGTTTGCCGAACCGTCTCGCCGGCGAGCCGAGTCCGTACCTGCAGCAACACGCCGGCAACCCCGTGGACTGGTATCCGTGGGGCGCCGAGGCGTTCGACCGCGCGCGCCGCGAGGACAAGCCGATCTTCCTGTCGGTAGGCTACTCGACCTGCCACTGGTGCCACGTCATGGAGCACGAGTCGTTCGAGCATCCCGGCATCGCGGCGCTGCTCAACGAGCACTTCGTGTCGATCAAGGTCGACCGGGAGGAGCGTCCCGACGTCGACCGCGTCTACATGGCGTTCGTGCAGGCGACGACCGGTTCGGGCGGCTGGCCGATGAGCGTCTGGCTGACGCCGGATCTGAAGCCGTTCTTCGGCGGCACCTACTTTCCCCCGGAGTCGCGGTGGGGCAGGGCGGGGTTTCCCGACGTCCTGCGGGAGGTGTCGGCGCGCTGGGCGTCCCATCGCGGCGAGCTGCTCCAGTCGGCCGACGCGGTGCTCGATCGGTTGCGCGGGAAGCAGTCGGCGCCCGCGGCCGGCGCCGCGGACGCCGTCGGCAGTCCGGCCCCGGGGAGCCCGGTCGCCGGGATCGAGGCGCTCGCGGCCGGCGTGCAGCAGTTCGCTTCCTCCTTCGACACGCGGCACGCGGGGTTCGGCGGGGCGCCCAAGTTCCCCCGGCCGTCCGAGCTGTTCTTCCTGCTCCGGGAGTCGGCGCGCGCGGGCGACGTCAACGCCCGGCGCATGGCGGTCGCCACGCTCGAGGCGATGGCGAGCGGCGGCATGCGCGACCATATCGGGGGCGGCTTCCACCGTTACTCGGTCGACGCCGCGTGGCGGGTCCCGCACTTCGAGAAGATGCTGTACGACCAGGCGCAGCTCGTCCTCGCCTGCCTGGAGGCGGGACAGGCGGCCGGCGCCGGCGCGCTGCTGCAGGTGGCCGAGGACACCATGGAGTACGTGCGGCGCGACATGACGAGTCCCGAGGGCGCCTTCTATTCCGCCGAGGACGCCGACAGCCTGCCGCCGGAGGCGGCGGGAACGGAGGCGGCGAAGTCCGAGGGTGCCTTCTATCTGTGGACCGCCGCCGAGGTGGACGCGCTGCTCGGCGGCGACGCGGAGGTGGCGAAGCGCCGGCTCGGGATCCAGACCGGGGGCAACGCGCCGCAGGACCCGATGGGGGAGTTCCGCGGCAGGAACATCCCGTACCTGCAGCAGGACGTCGGCGAGATCGCGAAGCTGACCGGCCGCACCGTGGATGACGTGACGGCGGCCCTGGGCGCCGCGCGCAGAACGCTGTTCGATGCGCGTGCGAGGCGGCCCCGGCCGCATCTGGACGACAAGGTGCTCGCCGCGTGGAACGGGCTGATGATCGCGGCCCTGGCGCGGGCCGCACACGTGCTCGACGGCGCGGCGGCCGAGCGGAGCCTCCAGGCCGCTGTCCGGGCGGCGACGTTCGCGCGCGAGCGGCTGTGGGACCCGGACCGGCGCATCCTGCGGCGGCGCGCGCGGGACGGCGCCGTCTCCATCGACGGCTACGCCGAGGACTACGCCTATTTCGTCTGGGGGCTGCTGGAGCTGTTCCAGACGTCCGGCGAGCCGGCATGGTTCGACTGGGCGGTCGAGCTGCAGGCCCGGCAGGACGCGCTCTTCTGGGACGCAGCGGGGGGCGGCTGGTTCGCGACCACCGGAGACGATCCCTCCGTGCTCCTGCGGGTCAAGGAGGAGTACGACGGCGCGGAGCCGGCGGCCGGCTCGGTGGCGGTCGGGAACCTCCTCACGCTGATGAGCCTGCGGGACGACCCGGATGCGGCGGCCAGGGTGGAGAAGACGCTCGCCCGGTTCGGGCCGCGGTTCGGGCCGGCCGCGCGCGCGGTGCCCCTGATGATGGCCGCCCTCGTCCGCCATCATGCCCCTGCCACGCAGGTGGTGATCGTCGGCGAGCCCGGCGCAGCGGAGACGCGCGCGCTCGAGCGGGTGGTGGCGCGGCGCTATCTGCCCTTCGCGGTGCGGCTGCGGGTGAGGCCGGGCGACGCGCAGGCGCGCCTGGCCGGACGGCTGCCGTTCGTCGGCGCCATGCGAGAGATCGACGGACGCTCGACGGCGTACGTCTGCACGAACTTCACGTGTCAGGAGCCGGTCACGGACCCGGAGCGGCTCGCCGAGCAGCTTGCGGGGATCTGACACGATGACGTTCAAGGTGGAGGTCCTGCTCAAGGGAAAGGAAGACGTCGTCGAAACCGAGGTCGACTTCGGGGGACCCGAGCCGGCGGCGTGGGCCGACGACGATGTCCGCCGGGTGCTGGAACTGACCCTCGGGACGTTCGACCAGGTGCACAACCCGGATGCGGAGGAGCGCTCCGTCGCGTTGCGCGGGTTCAGTTGGATCGTGACGCCGGTCGACGGCGGCGTGGCGGTCGCCATCGAGATTCCGAGCGGGGCGGTCGTGGCGGGTCCGTTCGACGGGGACGTCGACACCTTCACCGCCACCATCACCCGCGTCCTCGCCAACGTCCGGGGCGGCGCCCGGCCGCACTGATCGCAGTGTTGGCGCCGCGGGCGTTCCGCTTCCGCGCGACGCCGCCGCCGTGACGATCGAGCGTTCGCGGCGGATCTGTAATCCCGGCGCTTCCGGCGCGTAGGATCGGCATGATGCGGGCGTGCAGGGCGGCGGAATGAACGCGGTGACGGCGCTGGCCGGCGGCATGCTCCGACCGCTGGCGATGACCGGGGCCCGGCGGGACGAGACGGCGACCCGTTCCGACGCCGACTTCGACACGCTGTATCAGGCCCAGGCGCGCCGCGTGCTGCAGACCTGCCGCTACCTGCTCGGCTCTCCCGACGAGGCCGAGGATGCGGCGCAGGAGGTGTTTCTCCGCGCCCGGCAGCGCTTCGACCAGTTCGACCCGTCGCGGCCGTTCGCGAGCTGGATCCTCGGCGTCGCGAGTCATCACTGCATCGACCGGCTGCGGCGGCGGGGCCGGGAGACCCGCCTGTTCGGCGCGGCGGACGTCGAGCGGGCGGCGGCGCCGTCGCGCGAGACCGGCCCGCTGAACGCGCTGCTCGTGCGGGAGCGCGGCCGGCAGGTGCGCCGGGCCGTCGCGGCGCTGCTGGTCAGGTACCGCGCGCCGCTGGTGCTCGCCTACTTCCACGAGATCGGCTACGCGGAGATCGGAGAGATCCTCGGCATCGAGCGCGGTCACGTCGCGGTGCTGGTGTATCGCGGCCGGCAACAGCTCCGGCGTGCTGACCGCGCCGGACGGCAACGGACCGCGCCGGACAGGAACGGAACGATGACGTGTCCCGATGAATCGACACTCGTGATGCTGGCGGACGAGGAGCTCGAGGCGCCCGCGGCGGACCGCGTCCGGGAGCGCCGGCCGCTGTGAGCGGTGCCGGGTGCGACTGGCCGCCGTGCGCGTCGAGCGGACCGTCCTGCTGGAGGCGCTCGGCGAGGGTGTGCTGGACCACGCGGTCGAGCCGACGTCGCTGCTGCTCCTGGTCATGCTGGTCGTCGCCCGCGGTGCGCGGCGCGTGGCGGTGACGGGGTTGCTGGCGATGACGTTCGTTGCGGTCGCGGTTCCCGGCGAGGCCTTCGTGGTCAGAACGTCGGAAGGCGCCGTGGCGGTCTCGGCCGACGAGACGATCGACGACACGCTCCTCATCCGGGGAGAGCGGGTGGCCATCGACGGCGTCGTGACCGGCGACGTCATCACCGGCGGTGGGCGCGTGGTGATCCGCGGCACGGTGCACGGCAACGTGGTCGCCTGGGCGCAGTACGTCGACGTGGACGGAGAGGTCGGCGGCTCGGTCCTCGCGTCCGGCCAGTTCGTCGTCGTCCAGGGCCGGGTAAGCGGCAGTCTCTACGCGTTCGCGCAGGACGTTCGCATCACCGAGGGGGGGAGTATCGACGGCGGCGTCGCCAGTTACAGCGATTCTCTGGCGGTCGAAGGCGGGATCGCCCGCGACGTGCGGGCCGCCTGCGGTTTCATCGGCATCACCGGCTCCGTGCAACGGAACGTCGGCGCCTCGGCCACCCGCGGCATCACGGTGGGGCCGCGGAGTCGCATCGGCGGGACGCTGACCGCGGAGGTTCCCGATCCGGACGACCCGGAGATCCACCCCGCCGCCGCGCTCGGTGCCGAGCCCGTGGTGCGCCTCGCGGATGACGGGACATCGCCGAGCCGGTACCTGACGACGTCGTTCTACATCCGACAGGCGCTGTGGCTGGTCGCCGCCTTCGTGACCGGCTGGCTGCTGTTCCGGCTGGCGCCCGGCGCCGCCGACGTCCGGTTCGAGACGCCCGCAACGGCGCTCCGGACGCTCGGTGTCGGGTTCCTGTGCGTCGTCGCCATGCCGGTCGCCGCAGTCATCGCCGGCGTCACGCTGGTCGGCCTGCCGGTGGCGCTCGTCGCGTTCGCGCTGTGGGGGCTCGGGATCTACCTCGCCAAGCTTCCGGTCGCCCTCTTCCTGGGCCGCACCTTCCTCGGTTCGTACGACTCCGGCGGACTGGCGCCGGCCCTGCTGCTCGGCCTCGTCGCCGTCTTCGTCGCCGTGAACCTGCCGTTCGTCGGCTGGATCGTCAACCTGGCGTTGACGTTGATCGGCGTCGGGGTCCTGTTCGCCTGGGTGGTGGCCGCGTATCGCGGCGGCGACGTCGAGCCGGCCCGCCTCTGACGCGCACCCGTGCGCCGGTACGCGCTGGCCGATGCGGCGGGGCGCACGCGTGGCGGCCCGCCGGCGGTCACGCGGCGTGTGACCAGGCCGTCGCGTTCCAGTCGTCGCGGGCCACCGCGTGTCGAGTACGATGTATCGGTCTTCGGCGGCGTCATGCGCCGAGGTGGTGGAACTGGTAGACACTCGGGACTTAAAATCCCGTGGCCCGTGAGGGCCGTGTGGGTTCGATCCCCACCCTCGGCACCAAAGCCCCGTCCGCACGTTGTGCCGAGTGCCTGGTCGTTACCGGAACGACGCCCTGCCCCGCGCTGGTGGTCGCGCTCGCAAGCTGAGGCACGTATCATGCCAACCGTCGGGCGGTGTCCCCGATGCTCCTGGACGACCCTGCCACGCCGGTGTCGGCTCTACTGCTCTCTACTTGCTCAGGCTCTCTCTTTGCTACACTGCGGTCGATGCGCAGACGTGTGCGTGCCGTCCGCGGGTATCGGCGTATGTGGTACGCCGCGGTGGTGGTCTTGGGCGTCGGCCTGGAACCGAACGCGGCGGATGCGGGCGCCGCGCGGCCCGCGCCGTCAGCCGTGGGTCAGGCCGTTACGTTCACGAACCAGGTTGCCCCGCTGCTGCGCGACCGTTGCGGCGCCTGTCACCGCCCCGGCGCCGTAGCGCCCTTCAGCGTGCTCACCTACGCGGAGGTGCGGCCCTGGGCGCGCGCCATCCGCAACGCCACCCGGACGCGCTCGATGCCGCCGTGGAAGCCGGAGCCCGGATACGGCGGGCCGTTCGTCGGCGAGCAACGTCTGAGCGACGCCGAGATCGAGCTGATCGCGGCCTGGGTGGATGCCGGGGCGCCGGAAGGAGATCGCACCCATCTCGCACCGCCGCCGGCGGATTTCAGCGGGTGGCGGCTCGGGGAGCCGGACCTCGTGGTCGAGATGCCGGAGCCGTACGCGCTCCAGGCCGAGGGGACCGACGTACTGCGCAAGTTCGTCATCCCGATTCCCGTTCCCGGCCGGCGCTACGTGCGGGGCGTGGAGTTCCAACCGGGGAACCCGAGGGTCGTCCACCACGCCAACATGAAGATCGACCCGACGCCGGCTTCCCGGCAGCTCGATGCCGCGGATCCGGCGCCGGGCTACGACGGCGTCACCCCGTTCGCGGCGCGGTTTCCCTTCGGCTTCTTTCTGGGCTGGACGCCCGGACAGGTGCGGCCCCTGGCCGCCGAGGGCATGGCCTGGACCCTCGATCCCGGCTCGGATCTGCTGCTGGAACTGCACCTGACGCCGAGCGGGGAGCCGGAGGCGGTGCGGTCGCGCATCGGCTTCTTCTTCGCGGCCGAGCCGCCGACGAAGATTCCGTTCACGATCCGGCTGGGGAAGCAGGACCTGGACATTCCGCCCGGGGCCGCCGACTACCGGAGTGCGGATCGTTACGTGCTGCCGGTCGACGTGGAGGTGCACGGCATTCAGCCGCATGCGCACTACCTCGCCAGGCGGGTGCGCGGGTACGCCACGCTGCCGGACGGCAGCCGGCGGCCCCTCATCGCCATCGACGACTGGGACTTCCACTGGCAGGATTCCTATCGCTACGCCGAGCCCTTCCTGCTGCCGCGGGGGACGGAACTGGCGATGGAGTTCACCTACGACAATTCCGCCGCGAATCCCGCCAACCCCCACGCGCCGCCGCGGCGGGTCACCTGGGGGCAGCTCTCGGCCAACGAGATGGGCGACCTGTGGATGCAGGTGGTGCCGCGTCGCGCCGCCGACCTCGACCGGCTGGTCCGCGACCGGCGTCCGATGGAGCTGGCCGAGGACATCGTGGGCTTCGAGATGGTGCTCGCCGCGGACCCGGACCAGCGGACGTTCCACGACGACGTGGCGCTGCTCTATACGCAGTTCGGGAGAATCCCGGAGGCGGTGAAGCACTACCGGGAATCGGTGCGGCTGGCCCCGGAGTCTTCCGCCGCCGCCTACAACCTCGGCACCGCGCTGTTGCAACTCGGCGCGATCGAGGAGGCGGTGGCCGAGTTCGAGCGCGCGCTCGGGGTCGATCCCGCGTACGCCGTGGCGCACAACAACCTCGGCGCGGCGCTGAAGCTGCGGGGTGATCTCGAGCGGGCGATACACCATTACCGGCAGGCGGTGCGGCTCCGTCCCGGCGACGGAGACGCGCTCTACAACCTGGCGAACGCCTCGATGATGCATGGTGCGCTCGACGAGGCGGTGGCGCTGTACGGGCGAGCGATGGTCGCCGAGCCGGGCGCGCCGGAGCCCTTCGCGGAACTCGCGTGGCTCCTGGTGACGCATCCCGATCCGGCCCGGCGCGATCCGGCCCGCGCGGTCCGGCTCGCGGAGCGCGCGGCGGAGTTGACCGGGCGCGTGCAGCCGGGCGTTCTCGACGTTCTGGCCGCGGCCTACGCCGCCACCGGTGCGCTCGACCGGGCGGTGGCCACCGCGGAGACCGCGCTGGAGCGGGTGCCGCCGGGCCGCGGCGACGTGGCCGCCGCCATCCGCGAGCGGCTGCGCGCGTATCGGCGAGATCGGGCGATGACGCGTCCCCGATAGGTACCGGGCCGTCCGCGAGCGGCCCTTGGCGTCAAATGATCCCTCGTTTCACAACAGCCGACCGCGCAGGCAGTCTGGCAGCGTACAGCGGCCCGATCGCGGCCGGCGCTTCGTCGTTCCGTGCGGGGGAGACGGCATGACTGCTCGCCGCCGGTCGCGGCGCGCCAATGCCGGGCGGCGCCGCATGCCGCCGGCGGCCGGGAGCCCCGGGACGTCCACGGGCCCGCCCGGGCGCGCCGACCGCTGGGGCCGGCATCTGCTCGCGATCTTCGGCTTCGCGCTCGCGATTCGGCTCGTCCACGTCTGGCAGTTGCGCTCGGCGCCGTTCTTCGGGCTGACGATGGGCGACGCGCAGAGCTACCACGCCTGGGGTCTGGAGATCCTGGCCGGCGACTGGCTGGGGAGCGAGGTCTTCTACCAGGCGCCCCTGTACCCGTACTTCCTGGGTGCCGTCTACGCACTGTTCGGAACCGATCCGCTCACCGTGCGGCTCGTCCAGAGCGGGCTCGGGGCGGCATCGTGCGTGCTGCTCGCGGTCGCGGCCGGCCGGCTGTTCTCCCGCAGCGCCGGCATCGTGGCCGGCCTGCTGCTCGCGGTCTACGCGCCGGCGATCTTCTTCGACGGTCTGCTGCAGAAGGCTTCGCTCGGCCTGTTCCTGATCTGCGTCGCCCTCGCGCTGCTCTCCCGGCTGATCATGCGGCCCGCGCCGATCCGGGCGTGGATCTGGCCGGGGCTGGCCCTCGGCGCGCTGCTCCTGACGCGCGAGCACGCCCTGGTATTCGTCGTCGCCGTGCTCGGCTGGCTGGCGCTCCCGGCAGGGCCGCGCCGCGACCGTCTCGTGCGGGCGGGCGCGCTCGTCCTCGGGCTGGTCCTCGTGATTCTCCCTGTCGCTGCGCGCAACGCGGCGGTGGGTGGCGAGTTCGTGCTGACGACGGCGCAGTTCGGGCCGAACTTCTACATCGGCAACAATCCCGCAGCCGACGGCACGTATCGGCCGCTGGTGTTCGGGCGGGGGGACCCGCGCTTCGAGCGCCAGGACGCCACCCAGGTCGCCGAGCGGGAACTCGGCGCGACGCTGACCCCGGCGCAGGTCTCACGCTACTGGATGCGGCGGGCGCTGGAGTACGTCCGGACGGATCCGACGGACTGGCTGCGCCTGACCGGACGCAAGGTGGTGCTGGCGTTCAATGCATCCGAGGTGGCCGACACGGAGGACCAGCTCAGTCACGCCGACTGGTCGTTTCCGTTGCGGATCACCGGCTACTTCTGGCACTTCGGCATCCTGGCCCCGTTGGCCGCCGCCGGCTTCTGGCTGACGTGGAGCCGCCGCCGGCAGCTCCTGCTGTTGTACCTGCTGCTCGGCGGCTACGCGGCCAGTGTCGTGCTGTTCGCGGTCATGGCGCGCTACCGGTATCCCCTCGTCCCCCTGCTGATTCCTTTCACGGCGGCGGCCGTCGTGGAGGCCCGACGGATGGCCGTGGAGGGATGGGATCGGCGGGCGCAGTGGGCCGGCGTGGTCGCTGTCACCACGCTCGTTTTCTGCAACTGGCCGGTGCTCTGCATGGACGACATGCGGGCGGTCACCGCTCTCAACGTCGGCACCGAGCTTCAGGCCCGGGGACGCCTGGACGACGCGGCGGGGCAATATCGGCAGGTGCTGGCGGTGGACCCGAACGACGCGCTCGCCCACAGCAACCTGGGGACGGCGCTGGCTGCGCTGGGCCGACCCGCGGAGGCGATCGGCCACTACGAAAGGGCCCTGGAGCTCGCGCCGGACGACGCCGACTCGCATTCCAACCTCGGCAACGCGCTCGTTGCGCTGGACCGCCCGGACGAGGCGATCGAGCGCTATCGGCGCGCGCTCGCCATCGATCCGAGCTCGGCCGAGGCGCACGCCGCGCTGGGCATGGCGCTGCACGCCCTGGGCCGGCTGGAAGATGCCGTCGCACACCTGCGCCGGGCGCTGGAGCTCGCGCCGCCCACCGTGGAGACCCTCAACATGTTGGGCGTCGCCCTGGCGTCCCGGGAACGGCTGGACGAGGCCGTCGTCGAGTTCCGCCGCGCGATCACGATCGAGCCCGACTTCCGCGATGCGCACGCGAACCTGGCCCTCGCGGCCCAGCTTCAGGGCCGTCCCGAGCAGGCGATTCGCCATTACCGTGAGCTGGCGCGTCTCGATCCCGGCGCGCCGGTCGTCCACAACGAACTCGGGCTGCTGCTGGCCGCCGAAGGCGAGCTGGACCAGGCGATCGGCCACCTGCGGCAGGCGGTCGCCCTCGACCCTGCCTTCGCGTTCGCGCACGCCAACCTGGGCACGGCGCTCCAGATGCAGGGTGACCTCGAGCAGGCCGTCGCGCACTATCGCGAGGCGCTCCGGATCGATCCGGATGCAGAGGGTTTGCAGGAGCGGATCGACGCCGCGCTGGCCGATCTCGCGGGTCGCCGGGGGGCTGCGCCGTAGAACGGTGCAGACTCCTGGCGAGGGTTGGTTGGGCGGCGAGCGGCGCCACAGTCGACGATTGACGAGCTAGCTAGCTAGCTTGGCTAGATGGCTAGCTGTCGGTACGGGGACGCGGATGGGGTTTGACTTGTCAGAAAACGGCTGCTAGGGTACACGCTCGCCGAACGCCAGTGTCGGGTTTCAGACGTAGTCTGTCGGGCCGCTGGAGCGTCTTGAGGGGGAGGTTCGAAGATGCGACGGGTTGTTGTCTTGACGTGTGGATTCGCCGTATTGACCGTCTGCCTGCCGCAGTCTGCGGCTGCGCAGCGGGATGGCCAGATCTCCATCGGGTACTCGTCGCTGTCGAACCAGCTCCTGGCCGTCAACGCGAGCAATCTGCCCTGGGGTTTCTTCTTCGATTCCTCGTTCGAGCTGAACGACTCGCTGTCCATCGCGTTCGACCTCAACGGTCATTTCCGCCGCGGCATCGAGCCGAGCGACTCCCGGGAGTACGTCGTGCCGCCCCTGCCGACGGAGGAATTCCAGGTATTCTCCTTCAACCGGCCGGAATCCGAGTGGTGCTCGCCCGCCTTCGCCGCCTACAACGAGCAGCAGGGATCCGAGGTGGTGCCGTGCCACGTCGGCATCCAGACCATCGGTGCGGTGGTGGGGCCCCGCTTCCATGTGCAGGCGGGCAACGTGCGCCCGTTCGTCCACTTCATGGCGGGCTGGGCCCGTGCGCTGCGCAAGGTCGACTTCTTTTCGCACACGGCCACGCACTTTGCCGTCCAGCCGGGCGGCGGAATCGACATCGACATGAACGAAGACACGGCGTTCCGCATTCAGGTGGACCTGCGGAACACGTTCTATCCCACGCCCGATCAGAGGAATCCGAGGTCTTCGCTGGTGAGCAAGGACGGCGAGGATCACCGCGACTTCACCATGTCCTTCGGCGTGGTCTTCAAGCTGGGCGGCTGATATTTCTGCTCCCTTTTTGCTCACTCTTCGGTGACCTCGATCCGGGAGTTGGCGGCGATCGGTCCGGAGACCGTCCGGGTTCGGCCGGACGGCCACACGACCTCGATCCTGTCGACCTGGTCCGCGCCACCGAGTCCGAAGTAGAGCGGGGAGAGGCTCTGCGAGAGATAGCCGGACTTGCCGTCGTTCAGCTTCGTGTACGTGCGTCCGGCGGCAGTGACCCGTACGAGGGCGCCGAGGCCGTCGCGGTTGCTTGTGGTGCCCCTGAGCGTCAGGCTGAGAAAGCGGACCTCACGACGTTCCGAGAGGTCGCTGACCAGGACCATCGGCGCGGCGTTGAACTCGCTGGTCACGATGTCGAGATCGCCGTCCGCGTCGAGGTCGAAGACGACCGCGGCGCGGGAGCCTCGCGCGGCCCGGACGATCACGTCCCGGCGGGGGCCCGTGTAGCCCGGCCGCCGATCCGCTTCGCCGAGCTCGAACCAGGGCACGGTCAGGTCGCCGCTGCGCGGCTCGACGCCGAGAATGAACTCGGCGTCCATGAACCGCTCGCCGCGATTGTTCAGCAGGACGGAATTGATGCCGTAGCGGAAGGGGAAGTTCATGCCGGCGGCGACGAAGACGTCCTCGTAGCCGTCGGCGTTGAGGTCGCCTGAACTCGGCCCCCACGGCCAGTAGGTCTCGGCGCCGATCGCCTCCGACACTTCCCGGAAACGTCCCGATCCCTCATTCCGGAAGAAGGCGTTGCCCCAGATGCTCGTCGAGCCGTCCCCGACGACCGAGGGGGCCCACTGCATGTCGGCCTTGCGCTTCTCGCGGTCCGGACCGACCTCCACGCTCATGTCCGAGTGCATGTCCGTGACGAAGATGTCGAGGCGCCCATCGTTGTCGAAGTCGAAGACCTCGATCCCCATGGCGCCCCAGGGCGTTCTCGGGAAGACTTCCCGGCCCCTCGCGACGAAGCGCTCGCCGCCCACGTTCTCGTAGTAACCGTCGTTCCCCTGCATGTTCAGGACGTACAGATCCGGCCAGCCGTCCTCGTTGACGTCCAGCGGGCTCGCATCGCCCGACCAGCGGACGTCTTGCAGTCCGACCGCCGCGGACACGTCGGTGAACCGGTTGCCGCCGTCGTTCCGGTACAGGATGCTCTGCTCGGCGCGTTCCGGGAACAGGTGGCCCTGGAACGCGTCTTCCTCGAAGCCGACGTAGTAGCGGTAGCCGTCCCCGGCAATCTCCTCGGTCGTGTACCGACCCACGTTGGTGAGAAACAGGTCTAGCCGGCCGTCGCGGTTGTAGTCGAAGAAGACCGCGCCCGACGAATGGCCGTCGTAGTCGACCCCCGCGGCGCTGGAGACATCGCGGAACCGGCCGCCGCCGTCGTTTTCGAACAGGCGGTTTCCGCCCCGCACCGTGGTGACGTACAGGTCCGGATCCCCGTCGTTGTCGATGTCGCCGAACGATGCCGTGACGCCAATCTTGTCGGTCACGCCGACGCCGGCCGCGGCCGTGACGTCCTCGAAGCGTCCGCCGCCGAGGTTGCGCCAGAGTCCGTTGCTCCCGACCTGAGTGACGAAGTACAGGTCGTCCAGACCGTCGCCGTCGACGTCGGCTACCGCCACGCCGTTCCCGTGGTCGTAGTGGACCGCCTTGTAGGTCTTGCCGGCGTCGCTGACGATGCGGTGTTTCCACGTGATGCCGCTGTCCGTGACGCGGTCGGTGAACCCGAAGTCCGTGAACACGTCGAACGCGCCGGTCGTGGCGAGCTGCGCGTTACGGGCCGCCTGCAGCCACCGGGTGTCCGCCAGCACCGGCGGGACCAGGATGGTGGCGGGCGGTTGCTGGGCGTGGACGGCTTGCGAGAAACGTTTCGTGGGCGTGCCCAGGACGGGAATCGCGAGCAGTCCGCCGAGCAGGGCGTAACGGAGAAGGGCGGTAGACAACGCTTTCCTCGGCATTTCCGCCGACCGTATAGCGCGTGCCGAACCATGTCAAGACGCGGCAGGAGCCGTTCGATGCGGTCCGCCGGCATCCTGCCGCAGGTCGCGGCCGGGCGTCACGGGCGGGTCGCGCGTGTGGCGGATCACGCGCGGCGCGCGGGGCGGCAGGCAGGTCATGGATCGAGCAGACCCGGTTCGACGGCCGGTCCCGGCCGCAGCTCGGGCTCGTCGTTACGCCACGGCGTGCGCGAGGGCCGCCCGCGGGTGTACATGTCCAGGTTGGCGGACATCTCGCGGGCGATGTCGGGGCGGCCGGCGTCACGGGCGACTTCCATCGCCATCCGTTGCCATTCGACCGCCACGCCGAACTGCCCGAGCTCGGCCAGCGCCATCGCCATCGTCTCGGCCACCGCCGTCGTCTTCTGATCCTGCACCACGCCCTGCACGAGCTGCAGCGCGCGGCGCCCGTCGCGCACCCGGGGGTCGGGCGACGCGGCCAGCAGGCGCGCGAGCGCGTTGGTGAACGCCGGCTGTTCGGGATGGAGTAACGTCGCGTCGATCAGCCGCTGCCGGGCTTCCCGATGGCGGTCCAGGCGCACCAGCGCCATCGCTTCGCCGAAGCGCGCCTCCGCGGTTCCCGGGTCGAGTTCGATGACGCGGCGGTAGTGGGTCGCCGCGGACTCCGGGCGGCCGGTGCGCAGCAGCGCGTCGGCCAGCCGGCGGTGGGTATCTTCCGCGTCGGGGGCGTGCTCGACGGCCGCCCGGTAGCGGTCGATGGCCTCCCGGTCGCGCCCGGCGCGTTCCAGGATGGCCCCGATGGCGTCGTGCGCCTGCGCCAGCGCCGGATCCAGGCGGGCTGCTTCCTCCAGCTCCGGCAGCGCGGCGCGGGAGTCGCCCGCCCGGTTCAACGCGATGCCCAGACTGAGCCGCAGGGTCGGGTCGTCCGGCTCCATCTCGACCGCACGTCGAAACAGCCTGGCCGCCTCCGGCCAAGTGCGGTTCGCGTCGGCCTGCAGGGCGAGGTCGCGGTAGAGCTGCGGGCTGCGCAGGACCTCGCGCAGCTCGACCTGCAGGGGGTCTTCCAGGTCGAAACTCAGACCCGCCTCGAAGCCGCTCGCCGAGCGGTTGCCGCTGCGCTCCAGGTGGCGGCGGGCGTTGTCGAGATCGCCGAGGCCGCGGTAGGCGACCGCGAGTGGATAGTGCGCGATCGTCGCCCGCGGGTTCAGCCGCAACGCCGCTCCCAGATGCTCCACCGCGCCGGCGTAGTCCCGGGTCGCGAGGGCGGCGCGGCCGAGCTGGTAGCGGATGCCCGCGTCCCCGGGCCGGAGGGTGCGCGCCCGCTCCATCACCGGGGCCACCGCCTCGGGCCGCCCGGCATCGATGTAGGCGTTGGCGAGGTGGATCAGGGTCGGGAAGTCGGCGGGCCGGATGGCGAGCGCCTTCTCGAAGTGTTCCACGGCCCGTGCGAGGTCACCTTTCTTCCCGAACAGATGCCCCAGGTAGTAGATCCAGCGGAACTCGTCCGGCGCGAGCCGCCGGGCATTCAGAAGGCACGGTTCCGCCGCGTCGTAGTACTCGCCGGCCAGCAGCAGCATGCCGAGCCGGCCGTGGGCGGCGCTCCGTTCGCGCGCGTCGGCCCGCGGGTCCGCCTCCCGCGCCGTCACCTGCGCGTGCGCTTCGCGGTACTGTTCCTGCGCGTACGCGTGCATCCGGGTCAGGTCCGGCAGTGCTACCGGCAGCAGCTCGCCGTCACCGACGTCCGGCCCGGCCGGGCCGCATCCTAGCAGCACGCACGCGACCGCGGCGGCCGGGAGGCGGCGCAGCATCGGCTACTCCTGCGCTCGACCGGAGCCCTCGATCAGGGTCGTCCAGCGACCGGCGCCGACGTCCGTCCACTCTTCGACGCGGCCGCTCGGCCAGACGACGCGGACACGGTCGACCGCCGCGGCGTCGGCCAGGCCGACGAGGACGCGCGGATCGTTCGCCGAGGCGTAGCTCCCGTCCGCTCGCGCGCGCCGCCAGAGGACGGCGCCGTCGTCGCGGAAGACTCCGACGCGCGCCCCGAGCATGTCCCGCGGACCCCGTCCGCCGGCGAGCCGCAGGCCGATCCACCGGTTGCGGTGGCCGACGTTGTTGATCAGCAGGCGGGCCGGCGCGTTGTTGTTGGTCACGAGGACGTCGAGATCGCCGTCGTTGTCGACATCGCCGACCGCCGCCCCGCGGCTCACCTCCGAGAGCGCGAACGCGGGGCCGGCGCGGGGTGTTACGTCCTCGAAGCGCCCGTCGCCGACGTTGCGGAACACCTGATTGCGCTGGTGCAGCGGGAACGGATCCCCGACCCGCACGAGCGGCTCGAGGACCCGGACGGCACCGTTGACGACGAGCAGATCCAGCCAGCCGTCGTTGTCGAAGTCGGCCCACGCGGCGCCGAATCCGGTGAAGGGAAGGCTCGGCGGTCCCAGGCCGGTCATGGCGCTGCGATCCTCGAAGAAGCCGTGGCCGTCGTTGACGTAAAGGGTGTTGGTCTCGGTCGCCACGTGGGTCATGAACAGGTCGTCGTCGCCGTCGCCGTCGAAGTCACCGAGGTCCACGCCCATGCTCGCCTCGGCCGCCCCGTCGCCGTTGACGGCCACGCCGGCCAGCAGCGCGTCGTCGGCGAACCCGCCGTTCCGCCCGTTGATCCAGAGGCGGTTCGGCTCGCCGTCGTTGGCGACGTAGACATCGATCCAGCCGTCGGCGTCGAAGTCCGCCGTGAGGACCCCGAGCGCCGGGCCGAAGTCTCCCCCCACCCGCGCCTCGGCCGTCACGTCGGCGAACGTGCCGTTGCGGCGATTGCGGTAGAGCCGGTCGGGGACGGAAGCGTAGCTCTTCGGCGCGCAGTAGTCCGGCTCGCCGGTCAGCGTGGTGCAGGCGTTTTCCTCCCGGTCCGGATCGTAGTCGACGTAGTTGCCGACGTAGAGGTCGAGCCAACCGTCCCGGTCGAAGTCGACGAACGACGCCGACAGGCTCCAGGACGGGTCGTCCGTGCCGGAGGCGCGCGAGACGTCGGTGAACGTGCCGTCGCCGTTGTTGCGGAAGAGCTGGTTCGGGCCGTGGCGCGTGCGGTAGAGGTCGGTCCAGCCGTCGTTGTCGAAGTCGCCGGTGGCCACGCCCATACCGTAGGTGCCGACGGCGAGGCCGCTCGTCCCCGTGACGTCCGTGAAGCGCAGCCTGGGAGCTCCGTCCTCGCCCGTCGCGAGGTCGTTGCGGTACAGGCGGTCGGTGAGCGGACCCGGGCCGGCGGGCGGAATCAGGGCCTCGTTCAGCGTTCTGCCCGCGCCGAGCATCTGACCCTGCACGAGGTAGGCGTCGAGGTCGCCGTCGTCGTCATAGTCGAACAGGGCGCCCCCGGAGCCCATCATCTCGCTGAAATAGAACGCGCCGGACATACCGTTGAAGTGAACGAAATCGATCCCCGTCTCCTGCGCGCGGTCGGTGAACCAAGCCTCCGGGGCCGGGGCCGGAACGAAGTCCGCCGGAGCCGCAACGCCGGTTTCCGGCGCCGATGCGGACCCGCCGCACGCCGTCGCGATGCCGGCGAGCCCGAGGGCGAGCAGGCCTGGGGCAGTCGTGCGCACCCCGGCATTATCCCATGATCCCGAAACCCCGGTTGTCGTTCGCCGGGTCCGGCGCCGGTCGACGCGGTGTTCACCGGGGCCCCTGTCGTCCGGCGGTGGCGAGCCTGCACGTGGACGATCGGGATCGCGGAGCTGATCGAGTCGGGCCGGATCGCGTGGTATCGCATGCCGCGCAGGACGCTGGAAACCGCCTGAGCCGCGCCGAGAGTACGCGCCGGTAGCATGGTGCGGACTCCTGGCGAGGGTTCGCGACCGGCACGGTGTCATCGTGATTCGAGGTCTTGCAGCCCGGCGCGCGCGCCCTCGTGATCCGACTGGATCCGCAGGGCCTCCCGGAACGCCCGCGCCGCGCGGTCGCGCGCACCCGCAGCGGCGAGCGCGAGGCCCAGGTTGGCCTGCGCGTCGGCGTCATCGGGATCGACGGCGACCAGGCGCTCGAACCGGCGCGTCGCCTCGCCCAGCCGGCCCTGGTTCGCCAGCGCCACCCCGAGGTTGTTGAGCGCCTGCACGTGGTTCGGGTTGCGGTCAAGGGCCCGCCGGTACTCGGCGATCGCCTCGCTCAGCCGCCCGAGCCGGTCGAACACCAATCCCAGCTCGTAGCGGGTGTGGGCGTTGTCCAGGCCGTTCAGCGCCTGCCGCAGGACCGCCTCGGCCTCCGCGTAACGCCGCAGGCCCGACAGGCACCGCCCGGCGTCGGCGAGCACGCGCGCGTCGCCCGGCCGCAGGCGCCGGAGACGTTCCAGCACGTCGAGCGCTTCGTCGTAGCGCCGGAGCAGCCGGAACATCGTGGCCAGCTCCGAGAGCGCGTCGAGGTGGTCGGGCTCGAACTCCAGGGCGCGCCGCAACAGGTACTCGCGCCACGCCGCGTTGGTGGCGAGGTCCGCGGTCGCGGCCTGCTGCAGGAGAAACGTCGCACTGCGCGATTCCCGGACCAGCTCCAGGTGGAGCGGATCCGGGTAGGGCTCGTACTGCGGCAGCGCATCCGCGATTCGCGCCGCCCGCGCGCCGTCCCCGGCCCGGCCCAGCGCCGCGTACGCGTCCCCGAGCAGCCTGAAGGCGGGTCCGAATCCGGGTGCCTGCGCCGTGACCTCCTCCAGCATCGCCCGCGCGCCGTTCGCATCGCCCTGCACCATCGCGAGACGGGCGAGGCCCAGGGCCGCATAGGCGGAGACCGGAGCGCCGGCGGCGGGCGCCGGCGCCTCGTTTGGCTGGGCGGGCCGCGACGGTTCCGGCAGCGGCAGCGCACGGCGCCACGCCTCGGCGGCGCGATCGTAGCGACGCGCCTTGAATTCCGCCTCGCCGAGCCGCCACCAGGCCGGGCCGAAGTCGGGGGCGGCGGCGGCGGCCTGCCGCAGGCCGCCGGTCAGCCCGACGGCGTCCCCGCGCATGCCGCGCGCCAGGGCCCGGTAGTAGGTCCAGCGCCACCCGCCTCCCAGGTCCTCGGCCAGGGCGTAGGCGCGCTCCGCGCTGGGGTAGAACATGTCGGCGTGGTACGCGAGGCCGAGCGCCCCCGCCGCCGCGGCGGACGCGGGCCGGGCTCGTGCAGCCGCATCCGCCGCCTCCAGGTGGTCGCGCATCGCTGCCGTCCGGTTGGCGAGGTCGGGAAGCGGGGGCAGGCGGGCCGCGTAGGCCGCCTGCTGCACCTCGGAGACGCCCACGTACAGGGCGGCGCCGGCGACGAGCGCCCCGACGGCGGCCCATGTTGCCCACCGGCGCCCGCCAGCGTGCGATCGTCGGGTGGGGGGCGGGGGCGGGCCGGTTCCCGCCGAGTCTCCGGCGCCACCGGGACGCGGCCCGGAATCACCAGCGGGAGAGGAGGTCCCGCGGGAGGCGTCACGGCGCCGTCGTCGACCCACGGTTGCTCCAGAGCGTCACGCGCGACATGCGGTCGTAGGGGCCGCTGACATGCATGCCGCCGGTGACGAGATCCAGCGTGCCGTTGCCGTCCATGTCGCCCGCGGCCAGCGTGACCAGGTGCGTCGGGGAACGCGCCACGCGGCGCAGTGCGAACCGCATCCGCCCGTCGTTCTCCAGCCAGACGAGGCTGTGCGCGCTCTCGTCGTTCCAGCGGTTGTAGGCGCTGACCACCGCCACGTCGAGATCGCCGTCGCCGTCGAGGTCCGCGGCCCGCGGGCTCGAGGCCCCGGACAGATCCGCGATGCGGTGCAGCTCGAACTCCAGCCCGCCGTGGTTCTCGAGCCACTGCACGCCGTGCCAGGGCCGGCTGTTGGCCGGGGCGTAGTCGAAGGCGTCCCCGTTGCTGTAGAGGATGTCGAGGTCCGCGTCCCGATCGAGGTCGACGATGGTGATCCAGCTCGATCCGAAATCCGGGTTCGTCGTCCCCCACAGCAGCTCGGGTGTCAGCTCCCGGCCGCGAAAGGCCCAGATCTCCTCCCATTCCTGGCTGACGACGGTGGCGATGTCGAGGGCGTCATCGCCGTCGAGGTCGACGGGGATCGCGTTGATGGCGCCGGAGAACCGCTGCAGGACATGGGCGTCGAAATCCCAGCCGCCGCGGTTCTCGAGCCAGAGCGTCTCGCCGTTGTCGTAGCCGAAGGCGGCGACGGCCAGGTCGACGTCGCCGTCGCGGTCGAGATCGCCCCCCCGCACGTCGGCGACCCGCGGGATGCCCTGCGCCACGACGTGGCGCGTGAAGCGCTCGTCGCCGTCGTTCTCGAGGACGACGACGGAGCCGATCCGCAGGTTGCTCGGGAACAGCTCGCCCAGGCTGGCGACCAGCAGGTCGAGGTCGCCGTCGCCGTCGACGTCGAACGGCTCCACGTGGGCGGGCGCCAGGATGTCGTCCCCGACGGACCGCTCGGTATAGGTTCCCCGCGGGGCCTGCCGGATCCAGGAGACCCGGTTCCGGATCGCATCGCAGACCAGGATGTCGGGCAGGCCGTCGCGGTCCAGGTCGGCGATCTCCAGATGGGCAATCTGCGGCCGCTCGTTCTCGGCGCGCGGCTCGCCGACCGCCCGCGGCGTAAAGGCGTCGGAGGGCGCTCCTTCCGGCAGGATGGAGGTGCGTTCGTCGAACGTCGGGGCGGGGGCGCCGCCGCACCCCCACGCCGCGGCGCCGAGCAGGCAGGCGGCGATGCCCTGAACGACGGCTCTCGAGACGGTCGATCTCGCACGGACTCGCGATCGCGACACCGGGGTGGAATATATCAGGACGGACACCCGGAACGCCTGCACCCGTTACAATGCGTCGTCTCTTCCAGTGCGCCATGTCTCGCAGTCCGGCAGTCCCTTTCCGGCATGCAGGTGTGATGCGGCCGAGGCCGGCCCGCGTCACGGGACGACGGTGCGTCGCCCTGCTGCTCGCGTGCGGATTCTGTCTCGGTCTCGCAGTCTGTTCGCCGGCGCAGGACGCCGAGTCCCTGCGGGCCGCGGCCGCGGCGGGGGACGCGGAGGCGCAGTTCCGGCTCGGGTCGCGGGCAGCCGCCGGCAGGGGCGAGGCGCAGGACGGCGCCGAGGCGATCCGGTGGTTTCGCCGTGCGGCCGACCAGGGCCACGCCGGGGCGCAGTTCCGGCTCGGAGCACTGTACGCCGAGGGTCGTGGCGTGGCCCGGAACGACGCGGAGGCGGTGCGCTGGCTGCGTCTCGCGGCGGAACAGGGGCTGGCGGAGGCCCAGGGCCGGCTCGGGATGATGTACGCGGCGGGGCGCGGGGTGGCCCAGGATGCGGCGGAGGCGGTGCGGTGGGTGCGGCGCGCGGCCGACCAGGACGATGCCGAGGCGCAGGCCGACCTCGGGTTCGCGTACGCAGCCGGCCGCGGCGTGGCGCAGGACGACGTCGAGGCGGTGCGCTGGTACCGTCTCGCGGCCGAGCAGGGCCACGCCGGGGCGCAGGGCCAGCTCGGGATGTTGTACGCCGCGGGAAGGGGCGTCGCCCGGAGCTATGCGGAGGCGGTGCGCTGGTATCGTCTCGCGGCCGACCAGGGGGATGCGCAGGCGCAGGCCAACCTCGGGTTCGCGTACGGCGAGGGCCGCGGCGTGGCGCAGGACGACGCGGAGGCCGTCCGCTGGCTGCGTCTGGCGGCCGGACAGGGCCACGCGATGGCGCAGATCCAGCTCGGGATGCTGTACATGGTGGGCGGCGGGGTGGCGCAGGACGCGGCGGAAGCGGTGCGCTGGATTCGCCGTGCGGCCGAGCAGGGCCACGCCGGGGCGCAGGGCCGGCTCGGGATGTTGTACGCCGACGGCCTCGGGGTGGCGCAGGACGATGCGGAGGCGGTGCGCTGGTTGCGTCTCGCGGCGGAGCAGGGAGACGCCCAGGCGCGGGCCGGTCTGGGGGCGATGTACGCGGGTGGGCGCGGTGTCGCGCGGGACGACGCGGAGGCGGTGCGCTGGTATCGTCTTGCGGCGGAGCAGGGGGACGCGCAGGCGCAGGCCAACCTCGGTGCCATGTACGGCGAGGGGCGCGGTGTCGGGCGGGATGCCGCGGAGGCGGTGCGCTGGATTCGCCATGCGGCCGAGCAGGGCCACGCCATCGCGCAGTACAACCTGGGATCCGCGTATGCCGGCGGGCGCGGCGTCGCGCGGGACGACGCGGCGGCGGCGCGCTGGCTCCGCCGCGCGGCCGACCAGGGCCACCCGGAGGCGCAGGCCGCCCTCGGCTTCGCCTACGCCGAGGGTCGCGGCGTACCGCGCGACCTCGTCTCCTCCCACACGCTGCTCAGCGTCGCCGCCGCGCAGACCGCGCCGGGGGACCGCCGCGGAGCTCTCGTCGCGGCGCGCGATGCGCTCGAAGCGCAGATGACGGCGGAGCAGCTCGCTCGGGCGCGGGCGAACGCCGGCGGGGTGCCGGCCGGCGGCGGCAGCCGGTAGCCCATCAATCGTCACCCGCGGCTCCGCTTTCCGCCCGCCCGACCCTTGGCCAGAGGAGCCCTGCACGGTTCCGCGCGCAGACTCCCGGGGCGCTGCCGACCGGGGCCGCATCGGGGCGGTCAGAAGGCGGCGGGTGGATCGAGCAGTTGCGGGTCGACGTCCGGCCCGGGATTGTATTCCGGTTCGTCGTCGCGCCAGGGCGTCCGGCACGGTTCGCGCCGCTGGTAGCGGGCCAGGTTGGCCGACATCGCCCGCGCGACGTCCGGGCGGGCGGAGTCGGCGGCGACGGTCATCGCGAAGCGCTGCCACTCGACCGCTTCCCCGAAGCGGCCCAGTTCCGCGAACGCCATCGCCAGCGTCTCGGCCACCCCCGCCGTCCTGTGCTCCGCCGCGACGGCCTGGGCCAGTTCCAGCGCGCGCAGCCCGTCACGCACCGCCGGGTCGGGCGCGGCGGCGAGGAGGCGGGCCAGCGCGTGCGGGAAGGCCGGCTGCCCGGGATGGAGTTGCACGCCCGTCTCCAGGCGCTTGCGCGCCGTCCCGTAGCGGCCCAGCCGAGCCAGCGCCAGCGCCTCGCCGAAGCGCGCCTCCTCCCGGTCGAGGACGCGGCGGTAGGACGCCAGCGACGCTTCGAGGCGGCCGGTGCGGCGCAACGCGTCGGCGAGGCGCAGGTGGACGGCGTCCAGATTGGGGTCGTGGGTGACGGCCAGCGTGTAGCGATCGATCGCCTCCCGGTCCCGGCCGCTGCGCTCGAAGAGCATGCCGAGCAGATAGTGCGCGCCGGCCAGCCGCCCATCGAGGTTGACGGCTGCCTGCAACTCGGTCAGGGCGGCGCGGGCGTCGCCGACGCGGAGCAGCGCCGTGCCCAGGTTCTGGCGCATGGCTGCGTTCTCCGGCGCCAGCTCCACGGCCAGGCGGAACTGCCGCACCGCCTCCGGCCAGTCTCCGTTCGTGCCGGCGTGCAGACCCAGGTCGCGGTGGGACTGCGGGCTGCGGAGCAGCGTGTTCACCTCGGCCATCAGCGGATCCGGCAGGGTGACTGCCGCGCCGGCCGAGTAGCCCGCGTCGGCGCGTCCGCCGCTCAGGTCCAGGTGTTCCTGCGCCCGCTCCAGATCGCCCAGCCCGCGGTAGGCCATGGCGAGCGGGTAACGGGCGATCGTCGCGCCCGGGTTCCTCTCCAGCACCGCCTCCAGATAGCCCGCCGCGGCGGGGTAATCCTCCAGGGCGAGAGCGGCGCGGCCCAGCTCGTACTGTACCGCCTCGACCTCCGGATGGAGCGCCTGCGCCTCGCTCAGGATCGGCATCGCCAGTTCCGGGCGGCCGAGCTCGATGTACACGTGTCCCAGCCACGCAAGCGCCGGCAGATCGTCCGGGCGGATCCGCCGCGTCTGCTCCAGGTAGGCGCCCGCCATGCCGAGGTCACCCTTCTTCATGAACAGGCGTCCGAGGTAGTACGGCCACTGGAATTCGTCACCGGCCAGCAGCCGGGCGTTGCGGAAGCAGCGCTCCGCCGCGTCCAGGTACTCGGCCGCGAGAAGCAGTTTGCCCAAAGCGCCGTAGGCGGCGCTCCGCGCCGCGGCCGACCCTGGTTCCGTGACGGGAGCGGCGTCCTCGGATTCCGCAGGTCCGGGCTGGAGCCGCCGCAGCGCCGCGTACGCTTCCTGGAGCTGCTCCTGCACGGCCGGGTGCATGCGGCTGACGTCCGGCAGCTCGACGGGCTGCAGGTCCGCGCCTTCGGTCGCGCGCTGCGCCGCCGGCGCGATCGTGCCCGGTGCGACGGCCGCCAGCAGCGCGCAAACGGCTGCGATCCGGATCGCAGCCCGGCCCACCGTCCGGTATCGCGTCGGGCGACGCTCGTCTCCTGGCATGGCGCTACTCCGGGGCTCGCCCGGTGCCCTCGATCAGGGTCGTCCAGCGGCCGGCGTCGACGTCCGTCCATTCCTCGACGCGGCCGCCCGGCCAGACCACGCGGACGCGATCGATGCCCGCCGATGCGCCGAGGCCGACGACGACGCGCGGGTCGTTGGCCGAGGCGTAGCTGCCGTCGGCCCGTGCGCGCCGCCAGAGGACGGGGCCGCCGCCGCGCCGGAACACCGCGACTCTCGCGCCGAGCATGTCGCGGCGGCCGGGGCCGCCCGCCAGACGCAACCCGACCCAGTGGTTGCGCTGGCCGATGCGGTTGATCAGCAGCCGCGCCGGCCCGTTGTTGTTCGTCAGCAGCACGTCGACGTCGCCGTCGTTGTCCACGTCCCCGAACGCGGCGCCGCGGCTCACCTCCGACAGCGCGAACACCGGTCCGGCCCGATCGGTCACTTCCTCGAACCGCGTGCCGCCCAGGTTGCGAAAGAGCTGGTTGGTCTGGTGCAGCGGGAACGGGTCGCCGCGGCGGGCGAGCGTCTCCACCGCCTTGACCTCGCCGTTGGCGATCAACAGGTCCAGCCAGCCGTCGTTGTCGGCGTCGAACCAAGCGGTCCCGAATCCGGTGAAGGGGAGGCTCGGCGGGCCGAGTCCCGCCCGCGCGGTGCGGTCGTCGAAGAGCCCGGAGCCGTCGTTCACGTAGAGGGTGTTGGTCTCGGTGACGATGTGCGTCATGAACAGGTCGTCGTCGCCGTCGCCGTCGAAGTCGGCCGCGTCGACCCCCATGCTCGCCTCCGCGACCCCGTTGCGGTTGACGGCGGCCCCCGCCAGCAGGGCCATGTTGCGGAACCGTCCGTCGCCCCGGTTGATCCACAACTGGTTGGGTGCGCCGTCGTTGGCGACGTAGACGTCGGGCCACCCGTCGCGGTCGACGTCGGCGGTGACGACGCCGAGGGCGGGGCCGTACTCGCCGCCGGCCAGCGCCGCGGCCGTCACGTCGGCGAACGTGCCGTCGCCGCGGTTGCGGTAGAGGCGATCCGGCACCGCCGCGAAACGTTGCGGCCCGCAGTAGTCCTTCTCGCCGGTGCGCCGGAAGCACGCGCGCCCGTCGCCGACGTGATGATCGACGTAGTTGGCGACGAACAGGTCCAGCCAGCCATCGCGGTCGAAGTCGACGAACGCCGCCGACAGGCTCCAGGCCGGGTCGCCGGTACCGGTCTCGTCGGTCACGTCCGTGAAGGTGCCGTCGCGGTTGTTGCGGAAGAGCTGGTTCGGCCCGAGCCGGGTGCGGTAGACGTCGACCCAGCCGTCGTTGTCGAAGTCGCCGGTAGCCACGCCCATGCCGTAGGAACGGACGTCGAGGCCGCTTGCGGCGGTCACGTCGGTGAACCGCAGCTTCCCGGTTCCGCCGGCGGGCGTCACCAGGTCGTTGCGGTAGAGCCGGTCGGTCAGCGGCGGCGGCGCCGTGGCGTCCGCGAGCGTTCTGCTCGGGCCGAGCATCTGGCCCTGGACGAGATAGGCGTCGAGGTCGCCGTCGTTGTCGACGTCGAGCAGGGCGGCGCCCGGACCGACCATCTCGCTGAAGTAGAACTCCCCGGACATGCCGTTGAAGTGGACGAAGTCGATGCCGGCCGCGGCCGCTTCATCTGTGAACCACGCGTCCATGGCGGGTGCGCCGACATGGTGGAGCGCGGCCGTGCCGGCGCCCGCCGGACCCAGAACCAGCGCCAGCAATGCCGCGGTCGAAGCGGGAAGGAGTCGGCGATGCGTCAGGCGCACGCCGGCATTATCCCACGATCCAGCGGACTTTCCGCGGTGGATGGCGGTGGATGCGACCACCGGAACGAGTCCCGTGTTCCTTGTGGAATGTTCTGGAACCGGCCGTCAACGGGGTGAATCGCCCGGTGAGCACGAAACGTCGCGCCGTGGGGTCCCACGTTCAGCCAAGAAGCCGCAGCGCGGCGACCAGGATTGCGGTCTGGAGGGCTGCAACGGTGAGAACGATCCCGAGCACCCACTTGATCAATCGGGTTTCCAACTCGGCGAGGCCGGCACGGAACTCGGGGCCGGTCACCTGGTCGCCGTGCTCGGCGGCCGAGGCGACGGCAGTGGCGATGGCGTCGGCATGGTCACGATCGATGCCGGCTTCCGTCAACTGGTGAACGATGGCCAGGGTATCGAACATCGGGTCCTTGCGGGGCGGCGTGGGCACGACCGTCATATCGATGATACACCCGCCGCGAGTGAATCGGATGGAGGATCGGGCGGGGGGAAGGGAGGCGCGGTAGCAGAGGGCGCCGCGAAAACGACGCGGAGCCGAGGCGAACGCCCCGGCTCCGCAGCCGGAAGAAGCCGCTAGAAACGCGCGGTGACGGCGAACCGGATGACCCGGCCTTCGAGGATCTTTTCGACGCGCTCGAAGTTGGACGCGGTCTGGATGCCCGCGCCGGTGACGCCGTGCGTCTGGCGGGATCCGGTGTACCAGATCTCCACCCCGTTGTTGAGGGCGTTGAACATCTCGATGCGCGCATCGTAGCGCCACGAACCGATGTTGAACACCTTCTGCAGGTTGACGTCGAGCTGCGTCCAGGCCGCCGCGAACTTCACGCTGTTCAGCGGCACCATCGGCAGCCAGACGCTGGTGGTCCCGGTGCCGGTGGTGGTGAGGCCGTCGGGGAAGATGCTGCCTCCCAGGACGCACGGGTCCACGCAGTTGCCGTGGCCGTAGAAGAGCGGGTCGTAGGTGTTGAGCAGGGCGTTGCCCGACGTACGGTGCAGATTGAACCCTTCCGCGAAGCCGCCCCAGTTCTGCGATTCGCCGGGATACGCCTGGAACGAGCCGGCCACCTGCCAGTCGCCCAGCGGGCCGGCCGAGAACGGATAGGTGCCGGAGAACTTGAACTCGTGGCGGTACGGCCGCGGGTAGCCGCTCGCGTTGCAGTACCACAGATCGTTCGGGTTGTCGCCGATGGAGATCGTGTCGGGACAGTTGTTCGCCTCTCCGCCGAACCGTGCGCCCGCCCCGCCGAACTCGTCGTAGCTGAAGCTGAGCCGGCCCTGGTCCTCCACCGACCAGCCGCCGAACAGGGTGCCGCCGTTGTCGAAGCGGGCCTGCAGGCTGAGCTCGAAGCCGGTGTAGACCTGCGTGTAGTCGGACGGCCGGTTGCGGTTGAGGAGGTTGCTCGTCATGGTCCGGTTCGCGCCGTCCACGTTGAAGACGGTGATCGCCCCCGCGAACGGGTACGGCCGCAGCAACTGGAAGTGGCAGCCCGAGGTCAGCGTGGCCGAGCAGGCGAACGCCGGATCCGGCGTTCCGTTCGGCGTCGCCCCGAAGTGGGCGAACGTCCGATCCAGGTTGTCGGTCGACAGCGTGTTGTGGAACGTCCGCCGGCGGAACTCCGCGCTGAGCGATATGCCGGTGGTCAGCTCCTGCTGGAGGCCGACCGTCCACATCTGGTTGTACTCCCGCAGCAGTCCCGGGTCGGGCTGGTTGGGCGTCCGGAAGCCGAACTGGTCCGCGCCGTCGCCGATCTCCCAGTCCTGGGCGATGTTGTCCCAGTTGCTGCCGTACGGGTTCAGGCCGGACGGCGCCCACTCGCCGGCGCCGCTGCCGCGCAAGGCGTTGTCGCAGGCGCCGGCGACCATGTAGCACAGGTGCTGGTCGAACCAGTCCCGCTCGTCGGTCGCCCGCGTGGCCAGCGAGTACGTGCGCGGGTAGTTGGCGCCGAGATCGCGGACGTACCTGTTCCAGCCGAACTTCAACGCCGTCCGGGCGTCGCCGAACAGGTCGTACGCCGCGCTGAACCGCGGCGACCAGTCCGGGCCGAAGGTGGGCAGGCAGAAATCTTCCACGTTGCCCGAGAGGTTCGCTCCGCAGTACGGAACCGCCGCATACGCGAAGCTGTCGACGAAGCGTCCCTGCGGCTTCGGCGTCGCCGGCACGGAGGCACGGCCGATGTCCATCCGGAGCCCGTAGTTCAGCGTCAACCGGTCGATCGTCCAGGAATCCTGTGCGTAGAAGCCGGCGTTGTAGTTCAGGTCGTGCCGGGAGAAGGACGGAAGGTTGGTCGCGAAGACCCGATCCGGCGTGCCCCGCAGGCCGCAGTTCCCGGCCGCCGCCACGTCCGTATTGGCGTAGTGGCCGCAATTGGCGGCCAGCCAGTCGACCGTCTGTCCCAGCGGGTGCGGTTCGTCGCGGTAGTGCAGGCGGCCGACGTCGGCGTTGGTGGTGTACGAGAACCGGTTGTTGCCCAGCGTGGACATGAACCCGAACTTGAAGTTGTGCGAGCCGGTGACGTAGGAGAGCGACCCGTTGTAGGTCCAACGGTGGCTGTAGTTGTTCTCGTCCCAGTACTTCGCGCCGAACTGGAAGTTGTTCAGGTGGGCGTCCCGGTGCTGCACGATGCGGTACCAGGGGTCGCCGGTCATCAACTGCAGGTTGGCTTCCGGCGAGCCGGGGTCCCAGAAGCAGGGGGTCGACGAGCACACGGGAGCACCGGCCGGGCGCTCGCGCGAGATCGCCTCCTGCTCGCCGTTCAGGCCGACCGGCCCCATGGGCTGACTGCCCGGATCCCAATCCTCGTAGACGAGCGAGAAGCCGAACTCGGCCAGCATGCGGCTGCTGATGGTGGACGTCCACTTGGCCTGCCCGGTGTCGTAGTGGGGCGAGGTCCAGGACCCGGAGACGGTCTCGACGTCCTGCACGATGGTGTGCTGGTGGAAGCGGCGCTTGCGGACCTTGTCGAACATGGCGGACAGCTTGTTGTTGTCGTCCATCTGCCACGTCAGGCGGGTCGCCGCGCTGGTGATGCTGTTGTCGTCGATGCCGCGCGAGCCGTCACGCTGGAAGCTGTTGGCGATGGCGTTGTCGATGACGTTGCGGCGCGCGGTGGAGAAGAACCACAGTCGGTCGCGGAAGACGGGGCCGCCGACCGCGGAGTTGAAGTCGTAGATCCGCACGATCTCGGGCAGCCCGTCCTGCTGGATGCCGAGGGCGCCGAGGCGGTGGTTCCAGTTCTTGGCCGCGAGGGGCGCCGGCGTGCCGCCGCCGAAGAACTGGCCGCTGAAGCTGTTGCCCCCCTCGGCCGGAATCATGTTGATGCGGAGGCCGCCGGTCTGGGTCTCGGCGTTGATGCCGGTGGTCGTGTACGACGTCTCCGCGCTCAGCATCGGGTTCAGGTAGGCCTGGAACTGGCCGTCGTCGATCAGCGTGTTGATCATGATGCCGTCCATCTGGACGGTGGTGTGACGGCCGTCGAGACCGCGCCCGGTCATGGTCGACTGCTGCGCCCCGGAGGTGCCGCCGACGTCCGGCTTGTGCACCTTGACGCCCGGGATGAGCAGCGCGTACGACCACATGCTGCGGCCGGTGGGAATCGCCTCCTGGACCTCGCGGGTCAGGACCTCGACGCGCTGCACCTGCTGCACGTCGACCACCGGCGCTTCGCCGGACACCGTGACGGTCTCCTCGATGCCGCCGACCGACATCGCCACGTCGATGTTCATCGTGAAGTTGGCCGGCAACTCGAGCTGGTCGCGAATCTGCGTGCCGAAGCCGGGCAGCGTGAAGGAGATCGCGTACGTGCCGGGGCGCAGGTCGACGATGTTGTACAGGCCCGAACCGTCCGTGATGGCGATGCGCGATCCCTCGATCAGCGCGGGGCTGGATGCCTGGACGGTCACGCCCGGCAGGACCCCGCCGGTGTTGTCCGTAACCTGGCCGGCGAACGAACTCTGCGCCGCCGCTCCCGCGGGGAACGCCAGTAGCCCCCCGGCTGCGACGATCAGACGATCAAGAGAAGCTTCCCGAACCTCATGTGCTTCTACCTCCCTCAGAACAGCGCCAACGGAACACCGCGGCCGGACTGCCTTTTCCTGGTCCAAGCGATAGGGAAGCCTACACGGGCGCGTCGGCCGAAGTCAACGGGAGACTCGCGGGAGGGAACCGCGCCGTGACCGCGAAGCGGATGACCCGCCCTTCGAGCAGCTTCTCGGCCCGCTCCCAGTTGGACAGGCTCTGGTAGCCGGCTCCGGTGCTGCTGCGGCCGTTCCGCGAGCCGGAGTGCCAGACCTCGACGCCCGTGTTGAGTGCGTTGAAGAACTCGATGCGCGCGTCGTACTGCCAGTTCCCGACGTTGAACAGCTTCTGCAGGTTGACGTCCACCTGCGTCCAGTACGGCTCGAACTTGACCGTGTTCAGCGGGATGTGGGGGAACCACCCCTCGCTCGTGCTGACGTTGACGCCGTTGTAGTCGAGGTTGGCGGTCCACAGGGTCGGGTTGTTCAGCGCGACGAACTTGTTCGGGGTCCCGATCGTCCCGCACGGCAGGCCGGCGACCACGTTCGACTCGGCGGCGGGATGGTCGCAGCCGGCGGCCCCAGATCGATCGTCCTCCCGGGCGGATGGGGGGCGTCCGTGTACAGGTTGTAGCCGTGGCCGTTGCCCTGGCGCGAGAAGCGGTTCTGGCCCCGCGTGATGTTCGTGCCGATCTTCAGGTTGTGCGAGCCGGTCACGTAGGAGATCGACCCGGCGTAGGACCAGCGGTGGGTGTGGTGCCACGCGGCGCGGTCGACGCGCTGCACCTGCTGTACGTCGACGACCGGCGCCTCGCCGGAGACGGTGACGTCCGCCTGCAGCGCGAGCTGATCGCGCACCTGCGTCCCGAAGCCGGGCAGCGTGAAGGTGACCGTGTAGACGCCGGGCAGGACGCCGCCGGTGTAGTCGGTTACCTGCCCGGCGATGATGCTCTGCGCCGTGGCGGAGCCAGGCAGGAACAGCAGCAGCCCCGATCCCAGGACTGCCGAGAGAAGCTTGTGGGACGACATGTCCACCTCCTCCGGAATCCGAAGAACCGTGCGACTACGCCGACTCGACGACCAAGCTCTTATATTGCTCCGCTCGTTCGGAAAGTCAGCGGGTTTTTCGAGACAACGCGAGGTGGGCTGGCGGGACGCCGCGGGGCGGCCGTTGCGGACCGGAACGGCCGCTCCCGCTCCGCGGGCTACTGGAGCATCCGGCGGTCGATGAACAGATTGAAGAGGATGCCCGGCCGGGCCGTCACACCGGCGGTGAGGCGCGTGCCGGGCGGGTCGGGCCGCTCGTAGAGCACGCGGTACCAGTTGGACACCCGCTCGTAGTGGGCGTTCATGCGGCTCGCCAAGTTCGTCAGCGCGTCGTCGAGGCCGCTCGACGCGTTGATGACCTCGAAGACGCCGCCCGTGTTCTGGGTCAGGTTCGTGGCCATGCTGGTGATGGCGCTGCCGCCGCGCGTGGAGAGCTGCACCGCGTGGATGGTGACCGCGTTCGCCGTCAACTGCCGGCCCAGCTCCGCGAACTCGCCGGGGGTGACGAACCCGCTGCCCTCCGTCCCGTCCGTCAGCACCATGACGAACACCGGAAACGGATCGTCGTCTTCGAAGCGGCGCCGCCACGTGTCCCGGACGCCGTCGAACACCCGCGCGCCGCCGCCCTGGTCGGCAAAGATTCCGCTGACTTCGTCCTTCAGCTCCACCCGGTCGAACGTGAAGTCGGCGCGGCGGCGCGTCTGCCGCGCGATGGTGAACAGTCCCACCTCGTGCGCCGGATCGAGGGTGTCCAGGAACGCGTCGAGCGCCCGGCGCAGGTCGGCGATGGCGTTCGAGCCGGCGATGGCGTCGCCGTTGTCGACTATCAGGGCGATCTTCATCGGGGCGCCGCCGACCTCGGCGGATACCACGCCGCCGGCCCGTCCGTCTTCCTCAATCCGGAAGGCCTCGGGCGTCAGGTCGGTGACGGGCTCGCCCGAGACGGTGTCCAGCACCTCTATGAAGAGCTGGCCGACGCCCTGTGCTTCCGCCTCGGGAGGTGCGATCCCGACGGCGGCGAGCGATGCAACGGCGAGCGTACGGCTGGCGAGGTTGCGCAGCATGGGGGATGTTCTCCTGGTTGGCGGCGAGCGTCCAGCTTGTGTCGATTGTCTACGAGTATAGCTCGCCGGCGGGGCGGGGCATCGCGCGGACGACCAATCGACCGCCAAGCCGGAAACGCCCGTTTCCATTTCGCCGCCTCGCGATGGTCGACGGGACGTCGAGTTGCTGGTACGATCCGGAAAGAGCCGCGCCGGCGAGCCGTCCGGCTCGTTGGCGCGGAACGTGCCCAGGTCGGAGCCATGATACGCATCGACACCATCGAAGACCTCGTTCGCGTGCTCGACGATCATCCGGACTGGCTCGAGGCGGTGCGCACGCGCCTGCTGTCGCGGGAGGTGCTGGAGCTGCCGTCGCAGGTCGCGGACCTCGTCGCGGGAACGAAAGCGTTCAGAGCAGAGACGAAGACGGAGATTGCGGAACTGAAGACGGAGATTGCGGAACTGAAGACGGAGATTGCGGAACTGAAGACGGACGTCGCGGAACTGAGGACGGACATGAACCGGCAGTTCAAGTCGATACGCGACGACCTGGGCGTGCTCAAGGGCGCGCACGCCCGGAACGTGGCCGAGCGGAACCTCGGGTTGATCGCACGGTCGATGGGGCTGCGGCAGCGCCGGGTGCTCGACGGCGGGGAGTTGTTCGATCTGGCCAGCGCCGCCGGCGCCGACATGAACGACGACGCGGTCCGGAGCTACGTGCAGGCGGACGTGGTGTTCGAGGCCGAGAATGCGCAGGGCGAGACCGAGTACGTGGCCGTGGAGGTCTCGTACTCGGCCAACGGGCGGGACACGGCGCGGGCGATGCGCAACGCCGGGTTCCTGACCCGGTTCACCGGATCCGTCTGCCGTCCGGCCGTGTCGAGTGTGCACGTCGACGATCGCATCGCGGCACTGATCGAATCCGGCCGGGTGGCGTGGTATCGCATGCCGCGCCGGGCGCTGGAAGCGGCGTGATCCGCCCCGGCCGATCGGGCCGGAGCAGCGCCGGAGCGTGTCCGTGCGCCGGAGGCGGCGCGGAGTGGGCACGGCGTTCGATCGTGGCCGGAGGACGGGAGCGCTTCGGGGACGCGGCTCGTCACGTCCGCGCCGGCGGCTACAATGGAAGCTGTTGGCGAACATGACCGGAACGGCTCCACGAACCCGCAACGGGGAGGCGGAACCTTCGCGCCCGGCCGCGCCGGGTCGCCTGTCAGTCCTGCTTCTCGCCGGCTTCGCGCTGCTGCTGCTGAACGCCATGTGGCTGGTCGCCGCGCCGAGCGCGTCGCTCGGCTACGTGGCCCAGGTCGTGGCGCATCCGCTGCTCGGACTGGCGCTGGGGACGGGGGCCGGCCTGTGGATCCGGCGCCGCGTGCGGTCGTTGGGACGCCTCCTGGCCGCGGGCCTCGGTCTTCTCGGCGCCGGATTGCTGCTCGGCTGCGGCGTGCTCGTGTTGGGCGCGACGCGGCCGTACGAGTGGCTGCTGAACCTCCACGTGGCGGCGTCGGCGGCCGGTGCGGCGCTCGTCGCGGCGCATCTGTGGCGCGCGGCGCCGGACGTCCGCCCCGGACCGCGGGCGATCCGGGGTTCTCTCGTCGCCCTGGCGGCGGCCGCGGTGCTGACGCCGGCGGCGCGGGCGGGGTGGGACGCCGACTGGCGGCGGACGCACCGTATCGTCAACCCGGTGCGTCCGCCCGCCACCATGGACGAGGAGGGAGACGGTCCGGACAGCCCGTTCTTCCCGTCTTCCGCCCGGACGAACACCGGCGGCGTGATTCCGGCCGACTTCTTCCTCGCCAGTGCGACGTGCGGGCGGTGCCACCGCGACATCTACGAGCAGTGGCACGCCTCCGCCCACCATTTCTCGTCGTTCAACAACCAGTGGTACCGCCGCTCCATCGAGTACATGCAGGACGTGGTGGGCACCCGGCCGTCGAAGTGGTGCGCCGGCTGCCACGATCACGCCGTCTTCTTCAACGGGCGTTTCGACCGGCCGATCCGGGAACAGATCGACACGCCGGAGGCGCAGGCGGGGCTCGGCTGCACCTCGTGCCACTCGATCGTGCACGTCGGCGGCACGATGGGGCAGGGGGACTTCGTCGTCGAGTATCCGCCGCTGCACGACCTGGCCGCGAGCGAGGCGCCGCTGCTGCGCTGGGCGCACGATCTGGTGACCGAGCTGGCCCCGGAGCCGCACCGGCGCACTTTCCTGAAGCCGTTCCACCGCGAGGACAGCGCCGAGTTCTGCTCGACCTGCCACAAGGTGCACCTGGACGTGCCGGTCAACGGCTACCGCTGGATCCGCGGCTTCAACGAGTACGACAACTGGCAGGCGTCCGGCGTGTCGGGGCAGGGGGCGCGGTCGTTCTACTACCCGGAGACGCCGCTGACCTGCAACGACTGCCACATGCCGCTGGTGCGGTCGGACGATCCGGCGGCGGGCGACGGTTACGTGCGTTCGCACCGTTTCCCTGGAGCCAACACCGCGCTGCCGTACGTCAACGGCGACGCCGAGCAGTTGCAGATCGTGCAGGACTTCCTGCGGGCCGGGCAGATCTCGATCGACGTCTTCGGGATCACCCGGGCGGCGGAGGCGCCGCCGCCGCGGGCGCCGGATGAACGGGCCGCCGGGCCGCGACTGGCGAGCACGTTCGCGGTCGGGGAGGAATCGGCGCGCTTCGGGGCCGGCGGCGTGGTGACCGCGCCCGCCGAGGTGATCGCGCCGCTCGACCTGGCCCCGGTGTCCGTGCGCCGCGGCGAGTCGGTGCGCGTGGAGGTGGTGGTGCGGACCCGGAAGGTGGGGCACTTCTTCCCCGGCGGCACCGTCGATGCGTTTGACGTATGGGTGGAGTTCGAGGCCGTCGACGACCGGGGACGCGTGCTGCTGCACAGCGGCGCGGCGGCCGACGGCGGCAGCGGTCCCGTGGATCCCGGCGCCCACTTCTACCGCAGCCTGCAGCTCGACGCGCGCGGCAACCCGATCAACAAGCGCAACGCCTGGATGACGCGGTCGGTGGCCTACGTGCGGCTGATTCCGCCCGGCGCCGCCGACACCGTCCACTACCGGCTGCGGGTGCCCGAGGATGCGGGCGACCGCATCTTTCTGCGGGCCAGGGTCAACTACCGGAAGTTCGCGTGGTGGAACACGCAGTGGGCGTTCGCCGGGGTGCGCGATCCGCAGGCGCCGCCCCCGACCGCCGACCACGACGATGCGGTCTGGGCGTTCACCGGGGACACCCGCGACGTCTCGGGCGGAATCAAGGCGATTCCGGACATCCCGACGACGGTGATGGCGGAGGCGGAGGCGTCGCTCCGGGTGATCGACGCGGGCGCGCCGCTGCCGGAGGTCCCGCGGGTGCCCGCTCCGTCGTTGCGCGAGCGCTGGAACGACTACGGCATCGGCCTCCTGCTGCAGGGCGATCTGCGCGGCGCCGAGGCGGCCTTCCGGAAGGTGATGGAGATCGAGCCGGAGTACCCGGACGGGCCGGTCAACGTGGCCCGCGCCCGCCTCCAGGAGGGGGACGTCGAAACCGCCGTCCCGCTGCTGGAACAGGCGCTGGCGCTGTCGCCGGGGCTGGCGCGCGCCCACTATTTCCTGGGCACCGCGCTCCGCGCGCTGGGACGCTACGACGAGGCGCTGGCCGAGTTCGAGGCGGCGCGGGCGCAGTATCCGCGCGACCGCGTCGTGCTGAACCAGATCGGCCGCATCCACTTCCTGGAGCGGCGGTTCGACGAGGCGGTCGCCACCTTCGAGGCGGTGCTGCGCATCGACCCGGAGGACCTGCAGGCGCACTACAACCTGATGCTGAGCCACCAGGGGGCGGGCCGCCCCGAGGAGGCGGCCCGCGAGCGGGTGCTCTACGAGCGCTTCAAGGCGGACGAGGCGGCCCAGGCGATCACCGGTCCCTTCCGGCGCGCGTCGCCGGAGGACAACAACGAGCGGCAGGCGATCCACGAACACGGCGCCCCGGCCGGACCGCAGCCATGACGCAGGCTTGGCTGGCGCCGCACGCCCTCGTACTGCTCGCGGCCGTGGCCGGCTGCCGTGCGCCGGCCGGAGAGGCGGTTCGCGACGCGGAATTCGCCGCGAGCGAGCCGGTCTCCCGGACCGCGGCTGCGGCCCCGGCCGCGCCCGTCGTGTTCACCGACGTCACCGCCGACGCGGGGATCCGGTTCACCCACAACACCGGCGCCTTCGGTGAGAAGTACCTCCCGGAGACGCTCGGGGCCGGCGCGATCTGGCTGGACGCCGACGGCGACGGGCGCCAGGACCTGCTGCTGGTCAACTCGACCGACTGGCCGGGGCGGGGCGCCGGCACCCCGCCGGCACTGTACAGGAACGACGGCGGCGGGTCCTTCACCGACGCCACCCGCGGGTCCGGACTCGAGATGCCCGTCTACGGCATCGGCGGCGCCGCGGCCGACTACGACAACGACGGGCACGTCGACCTCTACCTGACCGCGCTCGGACCGAACCGGCTGTACAGAGGCAGGGGCGACGGCACGTTCACCGACACGACCGCCGCCGCCGGGGTCGGCGACCCCGGGTTCTCGACCAGCGCCCTCTGGTTCGACTACGACCGCGACGGGAATCTCGACCTGTTCGTCGCCAACTATGTCGAGTGGACGGCGGAGACCGACCTGTTCTGCACCCTCGACGGCGAGACCAAGTCGTACTGCACGCCGGAGTCGTACTCGGGACAGAGCGGCACGCTCTACCGCAACCGGGGCGACGGTACGTTCGAGGACGTGACGGCGCAGGCCGGGGTGGGGGCGCCGTCGGCCAAGGCGCTCGGCGTGGTGATGCTCGACACCGACGCCGACGGCTGGATGGACCTGTTCGTGGCCAACGACACCCAGCCGAACCAGTTGTTCCGCAACCGGGGCGACGGCACCTTCGAGGACGTCGCGGTCACCGCCGCCGTCGCCTTCAGCGAGACCGGGGTGGCGCGGGCCGGCATGGGGGCCGACGCGGCCGACTACGACGACTCGGGACTGCCCGGCCTGGTCATCGGCAACTTCTCGAACGAGATGCTGGCCCTGTACCACAACGAGGGCAACGGGCTGTTCATCGACGAGGCGCCCCGTTCGCCGCTCGGCCGGGCGACGCTGCTGACGCTGACGTTCGGCTGCTTCTTCTTCGACGCCGACCTCGACGGCCGCCTCGACATCTTCGCCGCGAACGGCCACGTGGCGGACGACGTCGGGCGGGTCCAGTCGCGGGTCAGCCACGCGCAGCGCCCGCAACTGTTCCGCAACCGCGGCGGCGGGCGCTTCGAGGAGGTGACCGAGGCCGGCGGAGGCCTGGAGACGCCGCTCGTCGGCCGCGGGGCGGCGTACGCGGACGCGGACGGCGACGGCGACCTCGACGTGGTGATCACGGCCAACGGCGGCGCGCCGCGGCTGCTGCGCAACGACACGGCGGGAGGCGGACTGCTGCGGGTGCGCCTCGTCGGCACGACCGCCAACCGCGACGGCGTCGGTGCGCGGGTCGAGGTGACGGCGGGTGGCGAAACCCGCTGGCGGCGGGTGCGGACCGGGTCGAGCTACGCGTCGCAGAGCGAGCTGCCGGTGACCTTCGGCATGGGCGGCGCTCCGCGCGTGGACGCGGTGCGCGTCGTCTGGCCCGGTGGGCGCGTCGACGAAGCCGGGCCGCTCGAAGCCAATCAGCGGATCACGATCGAGGAAGGCGTCGGGATCGTCGACACGAGTCCGGTCGGGCGGTGACCCCGGCGAGGCCGCTGCCTACCTGCGCGACGTCCCCGGCGCTTCCGTCGGCGAGACGGGCGCCGCGCCGGGCGGCGCCGCGGGACCGGCGTCGGGGAACGGCAGCATGTAGTGGGTTCGGGAGCGGACCTGCGCCCCTTCCCGCGCCGCCTCCACGCGCAGCCGCCGCGTCCGCCGCGTCTCGTCCGGGTTGGACGAGTAGAAGCCGAGCACGTAGTAGTCGCTCGTCTCGGCGTCGATCTCGGTGAACGCCTCGCGGAACGTGTTGCGGTTCACCACTGCGATCCCTCCGGTCAGCTCCGCCAGCGTCCGGAGCGACGAGTGCTGCCTGCGGATGTACTCGTTCCACTCCGTCGTCCGCAGGTCGAAGTCGAGATCCGGGATGGTGGTGAGTCCGCGGACGTCGATCGTGTAGAACGAGACGTTGGCGCGGTTCGCGGCGTCGATCAGCAGCAGCAGCTCGTTGTGCAGCTCCGAGTCGCTGAACACCTCGCCGAATGCGTCGGTCGTCGTGAACTGATCGAGGGCCGGCTCGTCGAACTCCGGCAACCGGGTGTCGCGGAAGAAGCCGGCTTCCTGCATCGACTCGATGCGCGCGTTGACGCGGCTGTCGTCGAACGGGTTGAAGTTGTAGCCGGCGCTGACGTACAGGAAGACCTTGCGCCGGTGCCGGATCTGCTCGAGTCCGCGCACCGTCTCGATCGCCGTCTTGAACGCGACGTGGGCGCGCCACCGCGACTCGCCCAGCGACGAGAGCTGCGTCGCCCGATCGATCAGTTGCCGCGGGTCGAACGCCTCGCCCACCGCCCGGTCGATGGCCCGCAGCCGGTTCCGGTCGGCGGTCATCTGCACGCGGATGGCCGACTTGCCGCTCGAAATGATGCCGAACTCGTCCCCCTCGTGGAGCAGCGTCTCCGGCAGCAGATCCATCACGCGGTGGATCAACGGCGTGTCGGGCGGCCGGATGTGCAGGTCGTCGATGAAGATGACGAAGATCCGTCCCGGCGTCGCGGTCCCTGCCGTCGCCGTCCGCCCCGGCAGGATGATCCCTTCCTGTACCGGCGGCGGCGGGAGCAACTGGTTGAACACCCGCCCGCCGTGCACGAGCACCAGCGACGCGAGGGTCTGCGGCCGGCCGTCCTCGTAGACGGTGAAGTCGTCGCGGGTCAGGTCGGGGATGAACTGCCCATCGCCGTCGCGGACGATGACGTCGGTGGTCACGAGGGTGACGCCCGACCGGAACACCGGCGGCGGCTGCGCATCGGCGGCGCCGGATGCGACGGCGGCGAGCACCGCGGCGGCGAGCACTGCTGTCTTCGATCCGGGCTTCGCCAGCATGTCCCGCAGTATACATGCACGGGTTCGCACGCTTCTTGCGCGCACGGATCCCCGACACTACAATCGCGAATGGACTGCTTCGGCCGTACAGGCCACAAGCCTGAACGGGTTGGACGCAGAGGCACGGCGATTCGTTCCGTTTCGATCGTGAGGTGTGTCGATGTCGCACGCGTTCAGGCAACGGTTCCGTTCGGGCGTTCGGACTTCCGCCGCGATCTGCGCGGTGCTCGCCTGCCCCGGCGGCGCGTCGGGGCAGCAACTCGGCGGTATCTCCGGTCAGGTGGCCGACAACACCGGAGGCGTCCTGCCGGGTGTCACCGTGGAGGTGACCTCCCCCGCGCTCGGTGCCGCCCAGGTGGCGTTCACGAACGGCGCCGGGCTCTACAGCGTGGTGCAGCTTCCGCTCGGGACGTACACCGTCACGTTCACGCTCCCCGGCTTCTCCACCGTCGTCCGCGACGGAATCACCATCGGCGCCGGGTTCACCGCTACCGTCGATGCGCAGATGGCGGTCGGCTCCGTCGAGGAGACGATCACCGTCACCGGCGAGGCGCCGGTGGTCGACGTGCAGACGGTCCGGCAGCAGGCGGTGCTCGACACCGAGGAGCTGGACGTGCTCCCGGTGGGCAACTACGGCTTGCAGACGATCGCCCAGGTGACCCCGGGATTCACCGAGGACCAGGCCGACGTCGGCGGCACGCGCGACACCTGGTCGGCCCAGGGAGCCTACCGCTTCTACCACGGCAAGCCGGGCACCCGCGCCTCGTTCAACGGCTTTCGGAACCAGTACTACATCGGCACCGCGTCCGGCTCCGGCTACATCACCAACTCCGACACCATCGGGGAGATGCAGGTCGAGATCGCCGGCATGGGCGCCGAGAACGGCTCCGGCAGCACCACCATCAACGCGATCCCGCGCGAAGGGAGCAACGTCTTCACCGCGTCCGTCAACACCAAGTACTCCGGCAGCGGCATGCAGTCGGAGAACCTGACGCCCGAACTGAAGGAGTTCGGCATCGAGCCGCCGCAGATGGTGAACATCTGGCGCGCCGCCGGGACCATCGGCGGTCCGATCGTGACGGACAAGGCGTGGTACTACGGCTCCATCGCGCGGTGGGGCCGCCGCATCCAGCCGCCGGGCGGTTTCTTCAACGCGCTGCAGGGGCACAACGAGTTCGGGCTGGCGTCGGCGCCGTTCCCCGACATGCGGGTGGCCGGACCGCACGAAATCGAGGACCCGTTCGGCCTGCGCGGCGGACCGGGCGCGCCCGGCTTCTACAACACCCGGACCCTGTTCCACGAGCGCGACCCCGGCCGTCCGGCCTACGACTACGACTGGAACCGGACCCACGCCGTCCGCCTCACCTGGCAGGCGGCCGAGCGGCACCGCTTCGCGAGCTTCCTCGACATCCAGAAGGATTGCCGCTGTACAACCGGCTACACCGGTCAGTTCGCCATCGAGAACGAGAACGGGTGGGACATGTGGCCCAACGGCGTCGTCCAGGGCTCGTGGACGTCCCCCGTCACCAACCGCCTGCTGCTCGAGGCGGGCGGCGGCTGGCAGACGGCGAGCTGGGTCAACTTCCCGGCCACCGGCGTCGTCGACGGCCAGGACCGCCACATCCGCGACGCGGCCACCGGCTACCGATGGGGCTCGCCGCTCCTGAACATCGCCCCGCGCGCGCGGACCGGCCGGAGCATGGAGTACTTCCGGCTGTCGTATGTCACCGGCTCGCACAACTTCCGGGTCGGCATGACGCTGGAGCAGGCGTTCAACGACGAGGAGCGCACCACCGGCCATGCGGACACGCTGTGGTGGCTGCTGTTCAACGGCAATCCGTTGCGTCTCTACTACTACGCGCAGCCGTACTTCCAGCAGGAGCGGATGCACTCGGAGCTGGGCCTCTACGTCCAGGATTCGTGGACCGTCGGGAACCTGACCCTGACCGGCGGCATCCGGACCGACTACGTCACGATGGGCTTCCCGGCATCCCAGCTGGATGCCGGCCCCTTCGTTCCGGCGCGGACGGTGCCGGAACTGCGGGGCGTGCCGGACTGGACCGACGTCAACCCGCGCGGGGGCATCAGCTACGACCTGACGGGCGACGGCCGGACGGCGGTGAAGGTGTCGATGGGCCGCTTCAACGAGCTGACGCGGAGCCGTCTGACGCGCGAGTTCCACCCGTTCACGTCGTCGGTCTCGTCGGCGTGGCGGGCCTGGCAGGACGTCAACCGGAACTGGATCCCGGACTGCGACACGCGGAACTTCGCCGCGAACGGCGAGTGCGGGGGCATCGACAACGTCAACTACGGCCAGTTCCCGGATCTGGGTCCGGAGGACTACGTCTTCGGCAACCTGGAGGGCTGCTCGGAGTCGAGCCCGGACGCCTGTCCCGCCACCACCTTCGATCCGGACGTCCTGTACGACAACCGGCCCTACACCTGGGACTTCCTGGCCGAGATGCAGCGCGAACTGCTGACCGGGCTGTCGGTCAGCGCCGGCTACAACCGGAACTGGTCGGGGGGCTACTGGGTGTCGGACAACCTGCTGACGACTTCCGCGGACTACGACGAGTACTGCATCTCGGCGCCGTCGGGCGGACGGCTGTTCGACGTGGTGGGTGACCTTTCGCCGAACCAGGTGCTCTGCGGCTACTACGACATCCGGCCGGAGCTGTTCGGGCAGAGCAAGCGGCTGGTGACGCTCGCCGACAAGTACGGCAATCAGACGCGTGTCTGGAACGGGTTCGTCTTCTCGGTCGACGGCCGCCTGCCGAACGGCATCCGCGTGACGGGCGGCCTCGACCTGGGGACGCAATCGATCAACAACTGCTTCACCGTGGACGAGCCGAACCAGCCGCGCGACCTGTTCAACAGCCTGCCGGCGGGCGGTCCGAACTGCAGTCACACGCACACGTGGGGCAATCTGGCGGACTTCCGGATGCACGGCGACGTCCCGCTGCCGTCCGACTTCACGCTGAGCTGGATCTACAAGAACACGCCGGGCACGCCGATCAACGCCGTCGGCGACTTCACCAACGCCGACATCCACTGCTGGGCGGACGGCAGCGGCACCTGCGATCCGACGAGCACGCGGACCGGCTTCGCCGGCAGCTCCACCCGGACGCTCGCGATCACGGCGCCGAACCAGTACTTCACGAAGCGGTTCACGCAGCTCGACCTGCGGTTCCTCAGGACGTTCGACGTGGGGGACATGCGTCTCGACACCAGCATCGACCTCTACAACGCGCTCAACTCCAACTCCGTCCAGTCGATCGAGAACACGATCGGCATCGCGTTCGGCCGGCCGATCACGGTGCTCGATGCGCGGGTGCTGCAGGTGTACGCGAACCTGCGCTTCTAGGAGCTTGCGCTTGTAGAACGCAACGAAGCGAGTTCTGCGGCGCAAGCTCCTGGGGCGGCGGGAGCTGGGGCCGAACACGGAGCCTCGCGACGGGCTTGGCGGCGCTAGCGTTCGCACTGCATCGAGAGGAGATGGAGACGATGATTGCGAATACGAGCTGGAAGCGGGTGACGGCGCTGGCGCTGGCGATGCTGATTGCATACGCCCCGTCGGCGTTCGCGGGACGGCTGCTGGACTCGGCGCGGCGGGCCGCGGCGGAGGTCACCGCCGCGCGGTCGGCGCCGGACGACGCGGCGGTGATTGCCGGAGCCTCCGTCCAGAAGGGGGCGGAGAGCCGGGCCGCGGCGGTGCAGGCGCCGGCGGGGCAGGGGGACCGTGGTCGCATGCGGCCGCGCAACGTCTGGGCGCTCATCGGCGCCGGCGTCGCGATCGGCCTGATCATGATGAAGATCGACCGCACGGTCGAGGATTCCACCCCGTCGACCCGTCGCGAGCGCCGGGACGGCTGCAACCTGTTCTGTTCCTGATCCGTTAATCCGCCGGGGCGGCCGGCCGCGATGCGGCCGCCCCGGCGCATCGTCGGCGCTGTCGATCGATCACGGGCGGACTCTGGAGCGGGGGAGACGCGATCCGGCCGAGGGGGGACTCGATGACCGATTCGAGATCACCAGCCCGCTGCGCCGTCGGGTCGCTCCTGGCGGCGGTGCTCCTCGCGGCCGCGTGCGGCGGAGCCGGTACTTCCAGGACCGGCGCGGCCGGCCGGGAGGGGAGCACGGCGGCCGGCCGCCCGTTCGAGCCGTTGACGCCCGTGGTTCTTCCCGACCTCTCATCGGTCAGCGACTCGGTCCGCGAGCAGGTGCAGGCGCGATGGCGGCCGGTAGCCGACCTGCAGGCCGGCGGGACGGCCGGCTCCGCCCATGCGGCGGAGGTCTACGGCGCGCTCGGCATGGTCCTGCTGGCGGCGGAGTTCCCCAGTGCGGCGGCGCCGGCGTTCCGGAACGCGCAGGCGCTCGCGCCGGCCGACGTGCGCTGGCCCTATTACCTGGCCCACCTGCACCGGGACGCCGGCGCCCTCGACGACGCGGCCGAGCGGTTCGAGGCGGCGCGACGGTTGCAACCCGACGACATGGCGGTCCTGGTCTGGCTGGGCGACGTTCGTCTGGCGCAGGGCGACGCGGAGGCGGCCGGGCCGCTGTTCGAGCGGGCGCTGTCGCTCTATCCCGATTCGCTCTCCGCACGGTTCGGGCTGGCCCGCGTCGCCCTGATGCGCGAGGAGTTCGACCGGGCCGCGCGAGGACTGGAGGAGATCCTGGAGCGGGAGCCGTCGGCCACGGCGGCCCACTATCCGCTCGGGCAGGCCTACCTGCGGCTCGGCGAGTCGGATCGGGCGCAGGAACACCTGCGGCGGCGCGAGGCGGCCGACATCCGTCCGGCCGACCCGCTGATGGCCGCCCTCGACCGGCTGCTGGAGAGCGCGCAGGCGTACGAGACCCGCGGGATCGAGGCGCTCGACCGCGAGGACTGGGACGGTGCGGTGGCGGCGTTCCGGCGCGGTCTGGAGCTCGACCCGGCCGACGCAGAGCTCCGGCACCGGCTCGGGACGGCCCTCTATCTGCGGGGCGACGCCCGGACGGCGCGCGCGGAGCTGGAGCGGGCCGCGGCGGAGGCGCCCGAGCTGCCCCAGACGCACTACAGCCTGGGGGTGCTGCTGCAGGGGGACGGCCGGCACCGGGAGGCGGCCGAGCGGTTCGCCGCGGCGTTGCGGGCGCGGTCGTCGTACACCGAGGCGCGCCTGCGGCTGGCCTGGAGCCTCCGCCGGTCCGGCGATCCGGAGGGAGCGCTGGCGGAGTACCGGCAGGTGTCGCGGATGAACCCGGATCTGGTCGAGGCCGTTTTCGGAGAGGCGATGGCGCTGGTCGTCCTGCGCCGCTGGGGTGACGCCCGCGCCCGGCTCGAACAGGCGGTGGAGGCGTACCCGGACGATCCGGGAGCGGCGCACGCGCTCGCCCGCCTGCTGGCCGCAGCGCCCGACGAACGCGTCCGCGACGGCGCCCGGGCGCTGGCCATGGTCGATCGCCTCGCATCGCGGGGGCGAACCCTCGACCTCGGGGAGACGATGGCGATGGCGCTGGCGGAGGTCGGCGCCTACGCCCGGGCGGCGGCGCTGCAGCGCGATCTCGTCACCGGCGCCGGCCGGGCCGGCCTGACGGAGGTGTCCCGCCGGCTGCAGGACAACCTCCGGCGCTACGAGCGGGGCGCGGCGTGCCGCACGCCGTGGCCGGCCGGGGGCGTGCCGTGATGGATGCCGTCTCGTCCGCCATGTCCTGCCGCCGTCGTACGCGGCGCCCCGTTGCGACCGGCATCCGCCGCCGCGCGACGCCCCCGGCGACGACCGCGCCTCGCGGTGGTGCGTGGCGCCAGGTGCCGGTCGGCGCGGCCTGCGCGCTGCTGCTCCTCTGCGGGGCCGACGCGGGAGCCCAGGCCGGCGCGCCCGTACAGTCCGCCGCGGCGACGACGGTCACGTTCACCGACGTGACGCGGCAGGCCGGCATCGACTTCACGCACGACAACGGCGCGGCGGGGGAGCACCGGTATCCGGAGCTGTTCGGCGGCGGGGTCGCCGTGCTCGACCTCGACGGCGACGGCTGGTCCGACCTGCTGTTCGTCAACGGGCGGGGCTGGCGATCCACCGCCGCGACCCGCCACGGCCTCTTCCGCAACAACCGCGACGGCACTTTCGCCGACGTCTTCGCGGGCAGCGGCCTGGACGGCGCCGCGGTCTACGGCCTCGGCGCGGCCGTTGCCGACTACGACAACGACGGGCACGACGACGTCTTCATGACCACGGTCGACGGGGGGCGCCTGTATCGCAACGCGGGGGACGGCACGTTCCGCGACGTGACCGCGGCGGCGGGCATCGGAGACGGCCGGTTCGCGGTCAGCGCCGCGTGGCTCGACTACGACCGGGACGGGCTGGTCGACCTGTTCGCGGGCAACTACGTCGACTGGTCGCCCGATCTCGAAGCCGGCTGCGGCAATCCACCGGGATACTGCGGGCCCGATGCCTACCGGCCGGTGGCGCCGGCGCTGTACCGCAACGCCGGCGGCGGGCGGTTCGAGAACGTCGCCGCGCGGGCCGGCCTCGACGATCCGACCGACAAGGCGATGGGGGTCGCGGTCCTCGACTACGACGCCGACGGCTGGCCCGACCTGTTCGTCGGGAGCGACCGCGTGCCGGCCAAGCTGTACCGCAACGACGGCGCCGGCCGCTTCATCGACGAAGGGTTGCGCGCCGGGGTGGCGCTCAGCGAGCGCGGACGGGCCCGCGCGAACATGGGGGTCGACGCCGCAGACTACGATCGGTCGGGCCGGCCCGACATCCTCGTCGGCAACTTCCTCCACGAGATGCTCGGTCTCTACCGGGACACGGGGGACGGCTTCTACGTCGATGCCGCGCCCCGAACCGCGGTGGGGCGGGCCAGCTACCAGTCGGTCACCTGGGCGGTCTTCTTCCTGGACGTCGACCTCGACGGACACCTCGACATCTTCGCCGCGAACGGCGGCACCGACGAGTCGCAGGGGATGCTGGATGCGCGGGCGCGGCTCAGCCAGCCGCCGCTGCTGCTGCGGAACCGGGGCGACGGCGCGTTCCATGACGCCGGCGCGGCGGCGGGCGCGGATTTCGGCCGGCCGGCCATGGGGCGGGGGGCGGCCTACGCCGACTTCGACGGCGACGGGGACCTGGATATCGTCGTCACCGCGTTGAACGGCCCGGCCCGGCTGCTCCGCAACGAGGGGGGCAACCGGAACCACTGGCTTCGCGTCCGTCTGGTCGGCGCAGGTTCGAACCGGCGCGGCATCGGGGCGGTGGTCCGGGTGACCGCCGCGTCGGGCCCGCAGTGGCGGCGGGTGCGCAGCGGGTCGAGCTACGCCTCGCAGAGCGAGCTGCCCCTGACGTTCGGTCTGGGCCGGGACGCGGTGGTCGACGCGCTGGAAGTGACGTGGCCGTCGGGCGTGACGCAACGGTTCGCGGACGTCTCCGCCAACCAGCGGATCGTCATCGACGAGGCGGCCGGCCTCCGGCGCTCAGCGTCCGCGCCGTGACGCCCGCAGCAGCTCTTCCTCGACCAGGCGCGTGAAGAACTCGAACGGCGGCAGAAACGGCGGCGGCTCCGGCGCCAGCCGGCCGTTGACGAGGAAGCTCGGGCTGGCGTGCAGGCCGTAGCGCACCGCCTCCTCCAGCGCGTCCAGGATCGTCCGGCGCGTCGTCCCGCCGGCGAGACAGGCGTCGAAGCGGGACGTGTCCAGGCCCGCCTCGCCCGCCGCCTGCCGCAGGCGGAAGGCGTCGAGCACCGCCGGCCGCGAGAGCAGCGCGTCGTGGAACGGCCAGAACCGATGCTGGAGGTTGGCGCACTGCGCGGCCTGCGCGGCCTGGATCGCGGCGGGGCGGTCGGGCGGCGGAAGGTGCTTGAACACGAGACGGAGGCGGCCGCCGTACGTCTCCCGGACACGGGTGAACGCCGCGGCGAAACGGCCGTAGTCGGCGCTCTGGAAGTCGCCGAACGCGACCAGCTCGACCGGGGCCGTCGCGGGGCCGAGAGGCGCATCCTGCGCAGTGCGTTCCACCGTGACGCGGGGCGGGTCCAGGGCCAGCTCGGCGTTGATGGATACGGCGGTCAGCTCCTCGAGGTAGTTCATGCGCGCCAGCTCCCGCGCCGTCACCCGTTCGAGCCAGGCGCGCAGGGCCGGCTCCATCTGCTCGTAGCTGGCGCCCCGGGCGGCCGTGCCCACGTCGGCGTAGAGCGACCGGACGGCCGATTCCGGCATCTCGACGATCCGCGGCGGGAGCTCGCGTTCGAGCAGCGCCTCCGGGGTCAGGCCCTGCGCGGCCGCCTCGCGCGCGATCAGTTCCTCGGCCACCAGCGCGTCGGTGAAGCGCCAGCGGGTGTCGTGAATCTCGCGCGCCAGGGCGATGAAGCCGCCCGGATCCTGCCGGCGCCACTCGCGATCCACTTCCGCCACCGTGATGATCCGATCGCCGACGGTCGCCGCCGCGGCGCCCGGGTCGGCGGCCAGTCGAGGCCCGTCCGCGTCGCCGCCCGCGGTGGCCCGCGCCGGTCTCGTCCCCACGCCGGAGCGGGTGGCCGGCGACGACCCGCCGGCCGCCGTGCCGCCGTGCAGGGGAACGTCGAGCGACGCGTGCTCGCCGGCCCCCGAGCCGCGGCTGACGGTGAGCACGTAGTCGCCGGGCGGCATGAGGGAGAGCGGCGCGGTGGCCGCGATCGCGGTATCGGTCGCCGAACGGACGGCCAGCGGCACCAGGTCCAGGGTGACGAAGGGGGTCCGGCCGAAGCCCGCGCCGGTGATGGTCAGCGTCCCCGCCTGCGGGTCCGGTCGCGCGGCCGTCAGGATGAGCGGGGAGGAATCGGGCGTCTGCGCGGAGGCCACGCCGACAGTCGTTCCGAGGGCCAGTGCGACGGCGCGTGCGAGCTTGCCGACCATGTTACGGTTCGCAAGAATATCAAGGATTCATGGTGGTGAACGTGCGCCCATCCAGTTCCTCCGCTTCCTCGTCGGTTGCTTCCTCGTCGGGTGCCTCCGGACCACCCGCTTCCAGCCCCCGGCGCAGGCTCGTGTCGGCCGTGCTCGGTCTGGCCGTCGTCGCCGGCGCGGCGTACTGGTTCGCGCGCCCACCGGCGGGCCTGCCGTCGCCGCGCTCGGCCGAATACCGGGAGACCGTCCGCATCTTCTACCGGGGACTGGCGTCGCTGGAAGTAGGGCTGCTCAGCGACGCGCGCGACCAGTTCGTCCGGGCGAGCGAGCTGGCGCCGCGGGAGCCGGCCATCCACGCGAATCTGGCCGTGGCCCGGGTGGGCGTCGGCGACGACGAGGGGGCGACGGCCGCCCTGCAGACCGCCCACTCGCTGGCGCCGGACAGCGCCGCGGTCGCCTTCCTGCAGGGCCAGCTCGCCAGCTTCGCCGGGCGGTTCGAGGAGGCGGTCGCGCAGTACCGGCGCGCGGCGGCGCTCGATGCCGATCATGTGCGGGCCCGCTTCGCCCTGGCCCAGGAACTGGAGCGGAGCGGCGCCGAGGCCGATCTGCCGGAAGCGCGGCGCTGGCTGGAAGAGGTCCTGGGGCGCCGGCCGGAAAACCTCGCGGTGTTGCTGGAGCGGGCGCGGTGGGCCGCCCGAACGGACGACGGCGACGTTCTGAGCGGCACGATCGAACGTCTGACCCGGCTGAGCGCGGCCTGGCCGGAGCTGGCCGTGACGCAACTGGAGGGACTGACCGCGGCCGCGGCCGGCGACGACCCGGCGCGTGCGGCGACCCTGGCGCAGTTGCTCCGGAACGTGCTGGTCCGCACCCCGGCGTTCCGCGAGGACCTGGCCGTGGTCAGCGTCGCCGCGGAGCAGATCGCAGCGCCGCTGGTGCGCTTCCTGCGCATGCCGTCGCCGCCGGCGACCGCGGCGCCGCCGGACGAGACGCTCGCCTACGTTGCGGAACCGATCGAAACCGTCACGGCCGGGATGCCGGCTCCCGCCGCGCTCGCGACAGTGCACGGCGGCGAGGAGGCGACACCGGTGATCGTCGCCGTCGACGGCGCCGTCGTGCGCCGGGTGGGCGAGGCCGACGCGGGGCCGGAGTTCCCTTTTCCGGGCGATGCGTCCGGAACGCGGCCGGCGGCGGAAGCGTTGCTGCCGCTCGACTGGAACGGCGACTATCGCATGGACCTGGCAATCGTCGGCGCGGGCGGCTTCAGTCTCCTGGCACGGAGCGAGGAGGGTGATTTCGAGCAGATGACCCCGGCGCCGGCGGACGCCATCGATATGGGGAGCCTCGCGGGCTACGGCGCCTGGGCGGCCGACGTCGAGATGGACGGTGACCTCGACATCGTCCACGGTCCGCTGGACGACGCGCCGTGGGTGCTGCGCAACAACGCCGACGGTACGTTCGGGGCGGTGCGGCCGTTCCCCGAAGTGGCCGGCCTGCGCGGTTTCGGTTGGGGCGATCTGGACGTCGACGGAGACCCGGACGCGGTTCTGCTGGATGCCGCGGGCGGCGTACATCCGCTCGAGAACCTGCAGGCTGGCCGGTTCGGAGGGTGGCCGGCGTGGGATACGCAGCCAGTCGTCGCTCTGACCCTGGGCGATCTGAACGCGGACGGCGTGCTCGACGTCGTCAGCCTGGACGCCGCGGGGGACGTGTGGCGCACGAGTTGGAACGACGGGGCCTGGAACCGCGAGCGCGTTGTCGAATGGTCCGCGGTTGCGGCCGATGCCGCGCCCGGCTCTCGGCGGCTGCTGCTGGCCGACCTGGACAACAACGGAGCGCTCGACCTGCTCGGCTCGGGACCGGACGGCACGCGGGTCTGGCTGGCCGACGAGCGGTCCGTGCTCCGGGACGATGCGTTCGATGCGCCGGTCGCGGCCGAAATCTTCGCCGTCGTCGATCTGGACGCCGACGGCTGGCTCGACCTGGTCGGGGTGGAGGACGGCGCGCCGGTCCGGCTCCTCGGCCGGGGCAGCGCGGGTTACGGCTGGCAGCAGATCCGCCCGCGGGCCCACGTCGCGGCCGGCGATCAGCGGATCAACGCCTTCGGAGTCGGCGGCGAGATCGAGGCGCGGGCAGGACTCCTCGTGCAGAAGCAAGTGCTGACCGGGGCCCCGGTCCACTTCGGTCTGGGCGCGCAGCCGCAGATCGACGTGGCGCGGGTGGCGTGGCCGAACGGCGTGGTGCAGGCCGACTTCGACCTGCCGGCGCGCGGCGTGTTCGTCGCCGAGCAGCGCCTCAAGGGCTCCTGCCCCTGGCTCTTCGCCGACGACGGCACCGGCCTGCATTTCGTCACCGACGTCCTCTGGCGGTCGCCGCTCGGGATGCGCATCAACGCGCAGGACACCGCCGGGGTGACGCAGACCGAGGACCGCGTGCTCATCCGCGGCGAGCAGCTCGCCCCGCGCGACGGGCACTACGACCTGCGCATCACCGCCGAACTGTGGGAGACCCACTTCGTCGACCACGCGTCGCTGCTGGTCGTCGACCACCCGGCCGACACGGAGGTCTTCGTCGACGAGCGTTTCGCGCGCGATCCGGCGCCCCTCGACACCATCGTCACCGGGCCGTCGCGGCCGGTGGCCGGCGCCTGGGACGACGCCGGCGACGACGTGAGCGACCTCGTCCGGCAGCCCGACCGGCGCTACGTCGCCACCTTCGAGCGGGGGACGCACCAGGGGATCACGCGCGATCACTTCCTGGAGATCGAGCTCGGCTCCGACGCCGAGGCGTACCCCGCGCTTCGCCTCCTGGCCTACGGCTGGATCTACCCGACCGACAGCAGCATCAACGTCGCGTTGGGCCAGAGCAGCCTGCCGGCGCCCCGCGGCGTGGCGGTGGAGGCGCTGGACGGCAAGGGGCGCTGGACCGTCATGCACCGGGATCTGGGATTCCCGGCCGGCAAGCTCAAGACGATGGTCGTTCCCGTGGAGCGCCTGGCCGACGGGCGATATCCGCGCCGGCTGCGGCTGCGCACCAATCTGGAGATCTACTGGGACCGGATCGCCTGGGCGCCGTTGCGCGACGACGTTCTGCTGGAAACACGGCGACTCGCGCCGACGGTCGCCGATCTCGATTACCGCGGCTATTCCGTGACCGAGTACGTCGGCCCGCGCCGCCTGGAGCTGCCGCGCTACGAGCTGGCCGGCCTCCGGCCCCGCTGGCGCGACCTGGTCGGCTACCACACCCGCTTCGGCGACGTGCGCGAGCTGCTCGCGGGCGTGGAGGACCGCTACGTGATCATGAACGCCGGCGACGAGCTCCGGCTCCGCTTCACGGCCCCGCCGCCCCCGCCCGAGGGCTGGCGCCGCGACTTCGTCCTCGTCACCGACGGCTGGGTCAAGGACGGCGACTTCAACACCGCCCACTCCAAGACCGTCGGCCCGCTCCCGTCGCACGACATGCCCGACTACGACCCGGACGCCTCGCCGGCGCTCGAAGACGATCCGGTCCATCACCGCCACCAGGAAGACTGGCGGCAGTACCACACCCGGTTCGTCGCCCCGGACGCGTTCCTGCGGGGCCTGCGGCGCTGAGAAAGATGGAGCGCAAGCTGGAGAAGCCGCGGTTCATGTCCGCCGGCGCGGCGCCGCCGAAGTCATCCGAGTGAGTGCGCCGTCGCGCCGGATTCCGCTCGACGTTGCGTCACCTGTCCGGGACGGCGGACGTACCGTGAGCCGGGCATCCGCCGCGAACGGGTCGCGGACGGTCCCCGCCAGCCTCGATTCCCGCAGGAGGCGATGGCATTGCACACAGGTGGAGGTCACCGTCATGTATGCGGTCGAGACCGCTTCCATGTCACGGGCGGCGGCGGCCCGGCCGAGGTCCCGCGCGGCCTCCTGGAACTGCGACGCGTAGCGGAGATAGGCCGGGGCCGCCGTCGGCGTCCAGGTGGATTCCTCGCTGATGCGCAGCAGTGCGCCCGCCTCGCGTGCGACGGCGGGGAAGCGCGCGAGGACGACCGCCTCGAAGAGGCGCTGTGCGCGGTCGAGCTTCTCGCGCATCAGGTTGCCGAGGTCCTGTCGCGCGCCGGCGGGAGCAGCGGTCAGTGCCAGCACGGCCAGAGCGGCAAGCCCGCTCCGGATTCCAGTACGCCGTCGTGCCCGTGTGTCCATCATGTGGTCGTCCATCCGAGTGTCTTCATCTCCCCGCAGTGCATGATCCGGGCCAGTTCGAGGGCTGGCTCCGGAGCATGGCATGCCGGGGTCGGCAGGGCGGCGCCGTAGCATCCCGCGGCAGCCCCATCATGTCCGTGCGGTAGTGTTGCCCGATGTTGTACACGTCGCCGTAGCCGCCGGGCGTCGCGACGTTTCCGGCCGGCATGAGACGCTGTCGGTGACGAGCGCCGCATTCGCGAGCCGGGGTCGCCTGCAGGGCGCGGTGCGGACTTGTTCGCACCTGGATGGGAGAAATGCCGCACCGGGTCCTCGCCGTCATGCCTGGCCGAGCGCACGGGCGGCATGGCATGCGGGTTGCACCGAACCGGCTGGATGGAGGGTATCCCCGTCCTCGGCCTGCCGCGGATTCCTCTCGCCCAACGTGTCGCCCGTCCGGATCCGGCTCGGACAGGCCGACGGATGCGATAAGATCCGGCGCTTGTGCGGCACCGCAAGGCGCACGGAAGGGAGATGCCCGCGTGTCGGATGCAAACGTGACCGGGACGGCCGGACCCGTGGCCGCGACCGGGACATCGGAGCCCGATCGGATCCAGTGGCTCAGGAACCTGCCGTTTCTCGCTGTCCAGCTCGCCTGCCTGGGCGTCTTCTGGACCGGGGTCTCGAGCACGGCGGTGGTCGTCGGCCTGGTGACGCTGTTCGTCCGGATGTTCGGGTTGACGGCGGGCTACCACCGCTACTTCTGCCACCGCGCGTTCAAGACCAGCCGCGCGTTCCAGTTCGTCCTGGCATGGCTCGGCGCCTCGGCCGCGCAGCGCGGGCCGCTGTGGTGGGGGGGACATCACCGCTGGCACCACCGGCACGCGGACACCGAGATGGACGTCCATCCGCCGGGTGTCAAGGGGATGCTGTGGGCGCACGCCGTCTGGATCATGAGCGCCGGCAACGACCGGACCCGGCTCGAATGGATCCGCGATTTCGCCAGGTTTCCGGAGTTGCGGTGGCTCGACACGCACCACTACGTCGCTCCCGTCAGCCTCGGTGTGGCGCTGTTCGGCCTGGGGCATTGGCTGAGCGTCGCCCGGCCGGAGCTGGGGACGAGCGGCGCGCAGCTCGTGGTCGTCGCACTCTTCTGCAGCACGACGCTGCTGTACCACGTCACCTTCGCCGTCAACTCCATCGGCCACCGCTTCGGGAGCCGCCGCTACGAGACCGACGACGCCAGCCGCAACAGCTTCTGGCTGGCGCTGGTCACCGCCGGCGAGGGCTGGCACAACAACCACCACCGTTACCCGGCCTCGGAGCGCCAGGGCTTCTACTGGTGGGAGGTCGACCCGACCCACTACGGCGTCGTGCTGCTGTCGTGGCTGGGGCTGGTCTGGGACGTCCGGGGGCCGTCGGCCGACGTGGTCCGCGAAGGCGCGGGGCGGCCGGGGCGATGGCGGTGTGGTCCGTGACGTTGCAGGACGACACCTCTCGGCTCCCGGACGCGGGTCACCTCGCCTCCACGTTCATCAGTCGAAACGCCGGCGTGCCGAACGTCTCTCTGAACATCTCGACCTCGAGTCTCCCGTCCGGGTTCAGTTGAAGCCTGGCCGCCACGACCAGCACGCCGTCGCCTCTGCCATCATGGTCGAGGTCGAGCTCGATCATGCCGAACGGATATTCGCGGCTCCGGGTCTGACGCGCCGACTCGTCGAAACCGAGGCGCCGGACGGTGAACACCCGGACCACGCGCCCACTCTCGGTCGGCGTGGAACGTACGAGCGCGATGTCGTAGCCCAGGCTGTTGATGATGATCCGCCCTTTTCGAGACCTCGGGAAGGCATCTTCCAGCCGTCTTGGACCGCCGGCGGCAAGGATCTCCATGAACTCGATGAACTCGTCGTCGCTCGTGTACTCGTCGACCTGGATGCTGAAGAAGTTGCTGCCGACGTTGCCGAAAGTGCCCGCATTGGCGATGCGTCCCTCGAAGCGCTCGGGCCCGGGCGGCCGGCTCTCGGCGAAGACCGGAGCGGTGCAGACCAGCGCACCGGCGAACAGTACGCCGACGGCAAGTTCCGCAGCCGGCTTCGTTCCATGCATCGAAACCTCCTCCAGCCCCGAAGCGACGGGCCGCGCTCCGGTGGGGGCGCTCGTCAGTCTCATCGGCGCATGCACGTACGACGGCATGCCCCAAGGAGAACGGGCCGCGCTCCGGTGGGGGCGCAGCCCGTTCCGCCGACCACGAACTCCTAGAAATCGTAGGTCGCGCTGATCCGCGCGATCCGCGGCGGGATGTTCTCCAGCACGTTGCCGAACGACGGGCCCGAAACCTGCTGGACGCGCAGGATGTCGTTCGCGTTGAGCAGGTTGAACACCTCGACCGCCATCTGGAACCGGCCCGGACCCATGTCCAGGAACTTCGACAGACGGACGTTCCAGACGTGCTGGGCGGTGAGCTTCGACGCGCCGTACGGCTCCACCCGGATCGTCTGCGTACCCTGGTTGCGGAAGTGGAACAGCCCGTCGGGGTCGTTCCGCAGGAACCGCACGGTCCGCTGCAGCGGGAAGCCGCTCAGGGCCTGATAGAACACGCCGAGCTGGATGTCTCCCGGGAACATGTAGCTGCCGTGCGCCTTCATGCCCCACTCCCAGGTCTCGTCGAGCCCATGGAGGGCGACCTGCGGGGGAACGAAGTCGACCAGGCTGGCATTCGGGAGCCAGCGGTGGTTCCGCGTGCCGATGAACGACACGAGGCCCTGCCACCCGTCCCGCAACCGCCTCTCCAGCGTGAACTCGTAGCTGTGGTAGAAGTCCGGCTCGGGATAGTTGATCCTCTGGTTCCCGACGAACTCGGCGCCCCGGTATTCGTCGCCGTAGTCGGCGAAGTGGATCATGCTGCCCGTGTCGTCGGCGGTGTCCAGAAGTCCGTCGGGCCCCGGATCCCGACGGCTCACCGGGACGGTGTAGGCGCTGAGCGGGCGGAGAACGTTCGGACCGCCCTGCGTCCCGGAGGCCGTCGATCCCCGCGTGTCGAACAGACCGGCCTCGCGCTTGTAGACGTACACGGCGCGGGCGGCCACCGAGGGCAGCAGCTCGTGCTGGATGCCGAGCGACACCTCCTGCGTGTTGGACTGGTAGAGCTCGCGGCCGTATTGCGGATCGTCCGGCAGGATGGAGTTGGCGGCTCCGGTGATGCTGACGAAGTCGGGGCCGTCGAGGCTGAGGTCCACTTCTCCCGGCGTGTAGGTATTGTCGGGGATCGAGTCCCTCCAGACGTACGTCGCCGAGGCGATCGCGTTGAGGTTGTACGTCGAGGCGAAGCTGTCGCCGAGCGATTGCTGGAAGTAGTTGTACGCGCCCCGGATCACGGTCCTGCCGTCTCCGCGGAGATCGTAGGCGAGCCCGATGCGCGGCGCGAGGCCCTTCCAGTCCACCACGTCCAGTCTGTCGACCTGCCCCTGGAAGAAGAGCCCGAAATCGTCGGCGCCCTTGAATTGCTCGGGCACGTAGGAGGCGTAGTGGTCGTACCGCAGGCCGATGTTGGCGGTCAGCCGCCTGGTCACGCGCCATTCGTCGGTGACGTACGCGGAGTTCACGTCCACCCGGTTGGTGGGATCCAGCGGGTAGTTGAACAACGTGACCCGGTACGGATTCCCCGCCATCCCCGTATCGAACAGGGTCGCTCCCTCGTACTCCAGGATGAAGTTGCCGCCGGCGTGGCTCGCCTGCCCCGTGCCGTGCGTCTCCCGATAAATCTGGACGCCGGTCTTGATCGCGTGGGCGCCTCCCGGATAGTAGGTGACGCTTCCCAGGTATTGCCACCGGTTGCGGGGGCGTCTGTCGGCCCGGGGCGCCGAGCCGGTATACAGGCGGGAGACGCGATCGAAGCGGGTGGGGGTGTCGACGCCGGCCCGCGGCTGATAGTCGGCGAGGTAGTAGTGGCGGCCCAGCGTGAGGCTGTACACGAGCCGGTTGCTGGGCGTGCCGTTGAGCTCGACCTTGCCGGTCTGCGGGTTGAAGAGGTAGTCGTTCGTCGTTTCGAGCGGCCGGAACTGGGTGCCGAACCGTTCCGGCATGACCTTGCCGCTGCGGTGATAGAACGCGTCCATCCGGTAGTTCTGCGAGAGCTGGAACGTGGTCTTGACGGTCTGGCTGTTGAGCTCCCGCCGGCCGTCCCCGCGGCCGTCCTCGGTCGTGTCGTCCGGCGTCAGGTAGATGCCGTCGGGCCCGCCGTCGAGCGCGAAGTTGACTTCGTTCTGCGCCTTGCGCTGCCGCTTGTAGTCTCCATAGAACCAGATCCGGTTCCTCCAGATGGGGCCGCCCAGCGACCCCGAGAGGTCGCTGTAGTCCTTGAACGAGCTGCCCTGCGTGACGCCCCGTTCCATCAGCGCCGCATCCAGATTGTCGGACTGCATCCTGCGGTTCTGGTACGCGCCGAAGTAGCGTCCGTGGAACTCGTTGGTGCCGGACTTGATGATGGCGGCGAAGTTCATGCCGGCCGTCGCGACCTCCGCGGTGTTGCCGACGGCCGTGATGGTGACCTCGTCCAGCGACGCGTAGTCGTAGTAGGAGCCCATCGAGGACGTGTACTGCCGCGTGTTGATCCCGTCGAGGGTCGGCGTGATCTGACCGCGCTGGCCGTAGGCGCGCGCGGACTGGTAGTTGGCCATCGTGCTGCCGCCGACGTCGATCCGGCCGACGCGCATGCCCGGAGCCATCGCCATCAGCTCGAACTGGCCGCCCGAGTTGGGAACCGACTCGATCACCTCCCGCGTCAGGGTCTGCACGGTGGCCGCGCTCGTCACGTCGACGACGGGGCTCTGGCCGCTCACGGTGATGGTCTCCTGGACGGTCGAGAGCTCCATCTCGACGTTTATCCGGGCCGTGAACCGATCCGTGAGACGGACGCCTTCGCGGATGACCGTCGAGAAGCCGGGAAGCTCGAACGTGACCGTGTACGTCCCGATGCCCAGATCGGTGAACCGATAGGCTCCCGCGCCATCCGTCACCCGCGTGACCTGCGGCGTGATCAACTGCGGGCTCTCGAGCGTCGCCGTCACGCCGGGCAGTACGCCGCCGGTCGCGTCCGTCACGATCCCTTCGATGCTGGACGCGTTCGTCACCTGAGCGCTCGCGTCCGATGCGCCGACGAGGGACAGCGTCAGCCCGAGACAGATCGTCAGACCTGTCCGACCCGTCCGGATCCTGCGATACGGCATCTGAACACCTCCAAACCGTACTGGGTGGCCTGCTGCGCGCGTTTGCAGCACGAGAATCGCGCCGGTATTCGCTTGCCGGGTCGTGGTATTCGTCTACCCCGGTCGCGGCCATGAAACAGCTCACGAGGCTGCAGGTTCGGGACGTTCATTGTTGCCACAGGCACTCGCCGCCGCTCCGGAGCTTCGGACCACGTGGAGGCCTGTCTCTATGGGCGACACCCACTCGATGCACTCTACTCTTGCGCCCGGAGGAACGCAACGGGGCACTTGTTCACGACTGGACGAGCGCGGTTGTAACCGGTGCGCGGCAGCCGCGTCGCGGCGGGACGGCGGGGACCCGATCCTGCTCCTTGCGCTGGACGGGCGCCTGTGAGAGAGTGCCGTTCGGGGGCGGTCGCCCCGGAGACGAGCGCCTGTCGAAGTCCAACGGCTCATGGGACATCCCCGAGCGCGCCGCCTCTTTCTCCTCATCTACTTCCTGTCGGGTGCGGCGGCCCTCGTCTACGAGGTGGTCTGGTCGCGCTTGCTCGTGCTGCACATGGGGAACACGGTCGCCGCCACGGGGACCGTGCTGGCGGCGTTCATGGGGGGGCTGGCCGGGGGCGCGGCGCTGGGCGGCCGGTTCGCGTTCCGGCTCTCGCGCCGACGGACCCTGCGCCTTTATGCCCTGCTCGAATGCGCGATCGCGGCGTGCGCGCTGCTCGTCCCCGCGGCGCTCACCGGACTCCAGCCGATACTCGCCGCCGCGTACGCCGACGGCGACGGGGGCGCCTGGTTCGGCCTGATCCGCCTTCTCTCGAGCCTGGCGGTGCTGCTGGCGCCGACCGCGGCGATGGGGGCGACGTTTCCCCTGGCCGTGCGGTGGTTCGCCGGCCGGGCCGAGGACGCGGGGACCGAGACGGGCGCCCTGTATGCGCTGAACACGCTGGGTGCGGCCCTCGGCGCGGGGCTGACCGGTTTCGTCCTGTTGCCCTGGCTCGGGCTTCGAGGCGCCACGCTGGTCGGCGTAGCAGTGAACGTGGCGGCCGGCGCAGGGGCGGCGGGGCTGGCGCTGTACGCCGTGGAGCCGCGCCGGACGTTGCCGGCGACAGCGTCCACCGTCCCGCCGGCTCAGGGCCCGCCAGTCGCTCGTCGGCGACAACGGCGGCCCGGCAAGTCGGGTGATGGACGCGCCAGGGCGGGTGACGGCCCCGGCAGGGCGGGTGACAGGGCGGTCGCCGGGCGGCATGCCGACCCGTCGCCCCTCGTCGGAAGAACGTGGCTGGCCGCCTCGGCGCTCGGTCTGTCCGGCTTCGTCGCCCTCACCTGGCAGGTCGCCTGGACACGCATCCTCGCCCTCGTCATCGGACCGACGACCTACGCGTTCAGCGCCATGCTGGCCACGTTCATCGGCGGCCTAGCCTGCGGCGCGGCGATCGGCGCGCGGCTGACCCGGTGGCGGCGACATCGGATCGTCTGGCTGGGCATGACGTTGATGCTGGCCGCGCTGGGGGCGTTCGGCGCGTTGTGGCTGATCGCGCCGCTGTCGCTCGCCATGGCGCGTGCGGCGGCCGAGCCCGGCGCGGCGTTCGCGTCGGTGATGGCCGTGCAGGTCGCGCTTGCGGCCGGTCTGCTGTTGCCGATGACCGTCGCGCTCGGCGCAGCGTTCCCCCCTGGCGGTCGCGGTGGCGGCCCGGCGGGCGGAGACGGTCTCGTTCGACGCCGGCGTCGTGTACGCCGTGAACACCGTGGGGGCGATCGCCGGCGCGTTGGCGGGGAGTTTCGTGCTCGTCCCCCTCCTCGGCCTGCAGCAGACCGTCCTCGCGGCGGGCGCGCTGGGCATCGGCGGCGGCAGCCTCCTGCTGGCGACGGCCGGCGTCGGCCGGAGAGCGCGGTTCGCGGCGGCGGCCGTCGCGCTGGCGGGCGTCGGTGCGGGAGCGGCGCTGCCGGACTGGAATCGGGCGTTGATCTCGAGCGGTACGTACTGGAACGTGCCCGACGTTCCGACGCAGGACCTGCAGGCGGCGCTGGAGGCGGGCGAGGTCCTGTACTACGAGGAGGGAGCGGCCGGCGCCGTCTCGGTGCGCAGGACCGCCGGCAGCCTGACGCTCGCCATCGACGGCAAGGTCGATGCCTCGAACGCCGCCGACATGGCGACCCAGAGCCTGCTGGCCCACCTGCCGCTCCTGCTGCATCCCGATCCGCGGGACGTCGGCATCATCGGGCTGGGCAGCGGCGTCACGCTCGGCGCGGCCCTGCGACATCCCGTCCGGCGGGCGGACATGCTGGAGATTTCGCCGCAGGTCGTCGAGGCGTCCTCCTGGTTCGAGGCCGAGAACGACGCGGCGCTCGAGGATCCGCGCACGCGCTTGATCCTGACCGACGGCCGTTCCCACCTGCTGCTGTCGTCGCAGCGCTACGACGTGATCGTTTCCGAGCCGTCGAATCCCTGGATGGCCGGCGTCGCGACGCTCTTCACGCGCGAGTTCTTTCAGGCGGCGCGCGACCGGCTGAAGCCCCGGGGCATCCTGTGCCAGTGGGCGCATACGTACGGCATCGGCGACGAGGACCTGCGCTCGATCACCGGCACCTTCCTGTCGGTGTTCCCGGACGGCGCCATGTGGCTCGTGGGCGACGGCGACGTGCTCCTGATCGGCAGCGCGGCGCCGCTGGAGCCCCGGCTGCGCGAGATCGCCGCGGCGTGGGAACGGCCCGGCGTCGCCGCCGCCCTCGCCGCGGTCGGCGTGCGGGACGCGTTCAGCGTGCTCTCGCTCTTCGTCGGCAGCGGGAGCGCTCTGCAGCACTACAGCGCCGGCGCCCCGCTCCAGACCGACGACCACAACGCGCTGGAGTTCTCCGCCCCCCGCGGTCTCTACACAGGCGGCGACTCGCCCAACGAGAACGCCCGCAACCTGCGCGCCCTCTCGGACCGGTTCACTCCACCTCCCGCCATCCGGTCGGCGGTGGCGTCGGCGACGGCCCGGGAGTGGCGCAACCGGGGCTTGATGCAGTTGAACGCGGCGGCCTACGCCACCGCCTACGACGACCTGGCGCAAGCCGTCCGCCTGGACCCGTCCGACCCGGAAGGACTGACGGGCCTCGTCGACGCGGCGGCGCGGAGTGGACGCGAACAGGAGGCGACCCGGCTGCTGGAGCAACTCGCGTCCCGGCATCCGGCGAACGCTGCGCTGCAACTGGCGCTGTCCCGCGCGCACGCCTTGCAGGGGGCGTTCGACGCCGCGGTCGCCGCGGCCAGCGAAGCCCTGTCGCTGGAGCCTTCCAGCCCGTCTGCGCGGGAACGCCTCGCGTCGCTGTTCGGCGACCTGGGTGACGCGGCGAGCCTGGAGCCGATCGTCCGGCTGATGGAACGCGACGATCCCGACGGCGCCGAGACCCTCTACCACGCGGCTGCGCTCCACTTCCTGCGCCGGGAATACCCCGCGGCGGCGGCGCTCGGCGAGCGGGCCGTCGCCGGCGACCCGAACGACGCCCGGACGCACAACCTGCTCGGCGCCGCCTACGCCAGCCTCGGACGGACGGACCGGGCGCGGCGTTCGTTCCGGGCGTCGGTTCGCGCCGACCCGCGGGATGCGGTGGCGTACGTGAACCTCGGGCTGCTCGAGCTCCAGATGGCCGACTGGGCCGCTGCAGGCGGACATTTCGCCGAGGCGCTCACCCTCGACTCGGGCTCCACGGCCGCCGTCACCGGTCTGGCCGAAGCGCTCGAGCGCCAGGGCGAGACGGAACGCGCGGCGCGCCTCCGGCGGCTCAATCCAACGGCGTTCCGGTAGCGTCGAACGGTTTCTCTCCGCGTCGGCGACCCGCCCGGCGTGCGCACCACCGGTTCGGCATGGCCAACCTGAACGAGGCTTCCGGCGTCATGAAAAGCGCAACGCGGCACGACGCGGTCAGCGTGGCCGCCGGTACCGACGGCCTTCCGTGTACAGGTCCAGCAGGCGCCGGATCGCGGCGGCAAGCTCGTTCCCGCCGGCGGGGAGCAGCGCGAGGGCGGCGCGAGCCGTCGCCGCCGCCTCGTCGAATCGGCCCGCCGCGGCATGGGCCGCCGCGAGCGTGTTGAGCACCCGCGCGTCCCGGCGACCGGTGAGCTGCGCCGCGTGTTCGGCAAGGCCGACCGCTTGCCGCACGTCACGCGGGGTGGGATGCGGTTGGGTCGCCAGGAGCCACCCGAGCTCGGCGAACGGCTCCGGCGCGTCGGGCAGCAGCGCGAGCACCCGCCGGTAGAGCGCGATCGCCTCCGTGAACTCGCCCTGCAACGTCAGCGTGCTCGCCAGGTTGTAGAGCGCGTCCCCGTCGTCGGGCCGGGCCCGGACCGCCCGGCGGAAGCGGCGGATCGCCTCCTCCAGCCTGCCCTGCGATCGCAGCGCCGCGCCGAGGTTGTTGTGCACCGGCGCATATGCGGGATCGAGCTGCAGCGCCCGCTCGAACAAGGCAACCGCTTCGTCGGGTTCGCCGAGCTGCAGTAACGTCGTCCCCACGTTGTACTGCGCGGCGGGAGACTCGGGCTCCAGGCGCGCCGACTCCCGGAAGTGGGCGAGGGCCTCCTCGGCTTTCCCGAACAGCAGGTAGAGGCGCGCCACGTCGTCGTGCACGGTCACCTGGTCGGGCTCGGCTGCGAGGACCATCTCGAAGCCCACGATGTCCTCGGCCATCTCGAGGGGCCGGCGGTCGGCGGCGAGGATTTCGCGATCGGCGGCGCTGCGCGCCAGGACCTGAATCGACAGGTCGCCCATCGTGTTCGACGACCTCGGGCCCCAGGTGACCCGCCGCGGGGGAAAGTGCGGGTTGCGCGGGTTGCGCACGGAGTTGTCGAACCGGAACTCCATCGACAGCGCGGTGCCTCTGGGAAGCAGGAACGGTTCGGAGTAGAAGTAGTAGTCCTGCCAGGAGGCGTCCCAGTCCGCGATGTAGAGGAGCCGCCGGCTCGTCCCGTCGGGGAGCGTCGCCCGCGCCCGCACTTCCCGGGCCAGGTAGTGCGCGTGCGGATGCACGCCGTACACCTCGACGTCGACCGGGAGCACGTACCGGTCCCGGCTGCGGTAGTCGGCCGCCCCGGGCGGGATGTCGAGGTCCTGCTTCCCCAGCCGGATCGTGAACGGGATCTTCGTCGGGGGCTCGTCGGTGAAGTGGAACCCGATGCGGGACTGCACGACCTCCGGTCGCCCGCTCGGCATCAGGTGCAGCTCGAGGAGCAGGTCGGCGCCCGCGTCCAGGCGCCAGGCCATCCCTTCGGCCACCAGCGGCCGGTCCTGCCCGGGCGTCCAGCCGAGCAGATGGCCGAGGGGAAACTGCGCGTCGAACGGCGTGACGTCGTCGAAGCCGGGTTCGGGGTCCCGCGCGTCGAGCGTGCGGGAGGCCGGTGTCGGATCGAGACGCATGTTGGCGTGGTGGATGACCCTGGGGTTCGACGCCCACGCGGAGCCGGCGCCGCGGACTGCCGGCTGGAACTCGAGGCCCGCCACGAACCGCGTCTCCCGAATCGGGATCGGGATCGCGAACTTGCGGAAGACGTCGTCCCCGTCGGCCCGCAGCACGAACGGCTCGGGCATTTCGATGACGAGGTCCGGCTCGCCGAGCCGCCAGCCGCCGAGCCCTGCCGGCAGCGGCGGGAGGTCGGCGGGGTCCCCGGCCGGCGCCCCGGCGTCGACCCACCTGGCGATGAGATCGATCTGCGCGTCGCTCAACCGCCGGTCGCCGACGAACGGACCGCCGTACCCCGGCTCCGGCTTCCAGGGCGGCATCGAGCGGGTCGAGGTCGCGTGCCTGATGGCGCGGGCCCACGGCCGAGCGTCGTCGTAGGTCAGGAGGCTGAACGGAGCGGCGGCGCCGGGGCGGTGACAGGTGGAGCAGTGCTCGAAGAGAAGCGGGGCGACATCCCGGTTGAACGTGACGGCGTCGGGCGCGTCCGCCGCCGAAGGGAGAGTGGCGCGCCGCTGAGTCGGCGCCGGCCCTGCGGTCGCCTCCAGGCTCGTGGCCACGAGCAGTCCGATGACCGTACCGGCGGAAGCGAGCGCGCGCCGCGCTCCGCCGCGCCTCGGACCGTTGCACAGCCCTGCCAGCATCGGAGCCAGTGCCGCCAGTATAGCTCCTTTGCCGCGCCGGGTTGACGTTCCAGCAGAGCACGAGGCGATCCGGTCGGCGCCGATACCGCGAGGCCTGGACGATGCGGAAGATTGTTTCCTCGACGATTGCATGCAATCATCGAGGGAGACAGTACGAGGAAGCCATATGGCTAGCATCACGATCCGCAACCTGTCGGCGGAATCGAAGACGAGGCTCAAGCGAAGAGCGGAGGAGCGCGCTGCAGCCTCGAAGCCTTGGCGCGGTCGATCCTCGACCAGGCCGCCGAGGCCCCCGCTGCAACCGGATTCCCGCACAACCTGATCGCGCTCGTCGAGCCGGGTGAAGACATCGAGCCGTTCATCCACGAGCACAGGCAGTCGCAGGAACCGGTGGATCTGACGTGATCCTGCTCGACACCAATGTCCTGTCGGAACTGACCAGGCGAAGCCGGAAAGCCGAGTGGCCACGTGGCTCGAAGTCAACGAGCCGGCGCTTGCGGTCCCCACGATAACGCTGGCCGAACTGCGGTACGGGATCGCACGGCTGCCTCGAGGCCGACGGCCGATCCGAGGGTGTCCCGCCGGTAGTAGAAAGTCGGCGGCGACAGAACACGTTACCCTACCTTCCGGGTCTCGGCAAGCGCGCCGCTCTCTTCGTCGAGGTGCGCTTTCAGCATCCATAGATGCTCATGGCCCGTGATCCGGCGATAGTGCTTCTCCGTCTCCCGGAACGTCACCGCCGCCCACCGCACCGCCATCTCCTCGCTCTGCCAGCGGCTCACCCGATTCGTGTGCTGGCGAACCCCCGCGTGCGACGAGTCGATGATGTTCGTCGTCGTCAGGCAGCGGCGCAACGGCGTCGGCAGGCCCAGGCGATTCACCGTGAACAACTCCGAGAGCCCCTCGCGCAGGCTCGCCGCCGCCGACGGCCAGTCCCGCTCCAGCCACGACGCATACTGCTCCAGCTTCCGGATGCCCTCGTCCGCGTCCAGCTTCCACGCCGCTCGCAGCGTCGCACGCGCCTGCTCGTGCTGCTCCTTCGGCAGATGTCCCAACACGTTCCGTACCTTGTGATTTCTACAACGTTGCACCAGGTTCGACGACCCGAACACCCGGCCGATGGCCTGCCGCAACGCCTTGGCGCCGTCGATGACGAACAGACGCCGGCGGTCCGCCCGCAGACCCCGCGCCACCAGAGCTTCAAGCAGATCGACGGTTACCTGCGCGTTCTCCGACGCGCCGCCGCACAGCCCCAGCACGTGCTTGCGGCCACCGGCATCGACCCCCACCGCCGCCAGCACGTGGTAGTCCCCGAACACGATCCCATCCAGGTAGACCACCAGCACGTCCAGCTCGCTCAGGTCCCCTTCGGCCAACTCCCGCAGAACGCGCGTCCCCGCCTCGATGGTCTCCCGAGAGACCTCGGATTTGCTCACGCCCACCTGCTCGGCCATCGCCGGCAGCACCGTCTCGTACTTGCGCGTCGATACGCCGCGCAGTACCAGCTCCAGCATCCGGTCCGCCAGCCGCCGGTTCGCCTGCAACGCCGTATACGCCGGAATCTCCACCTCGCCCGGCTCGTCGGCCGGTGGCCGCTTCTTGCGCAGCCGCGGCTTGTCGACCCGCAACTGCCGCTCCTTCAACGCCACACGCCCCGCCTGTACGCCGTGCCGGTACAGCTCCCGGTCGGCGTCGCGGCGGCCCTGCTCCTTCGGTCCCGCCACCTGCTCGGCGCTCATCTGCAGGACCGCCTCGATGGTCGCCCGGCCCATCACGTCGATCACCTCGTCGATGGCCCGCTCGCCCTTCTCGAGCAGCTCGACCAGTGGAATCAGCAGTTGCCCGTCCTTCGCCAGCCAGTCCGCCAGTTCCCGGCTGCTCGGCGCGGACTTGGACGCGCCCGACACGATCTTGTACGGTTTCTTCATCGGTGGCCTCTCCTCCTTGAGTGAACACCCGACTGATACCACATCAGCCGGGCAGGAGTCGCCACCGACTTTCAACTACGCTTGGGGCACCCTCGCGCATCGGGTCGTCCGGTTCGTGCTCGAGAACCGGCTTGGCCCTTCGGTGGTGAAGATCGTGAAGCCCGATGGTCCGCTGAAGTCGGTGCTGGCGCGGATAGGGGAACGCACCGAGGTCCGAGTCACGGAGGCGTTGGTCGGCTTGCGGGAGCTGCGGGTGCGCGCGAGTGATGAAGTGTCGATCATCAAGCCGGCGGCCCGGCGGCACTGGTTGGGCGTGTGCGGTTTGGAGGATGCGGACGCGGTGGTCAGGGACAGCGCGTACGGCGGTCGAGCGACATGACGCTGGACGTTTCTCCGCGGTTGGGCGTGCTTGGCCGGCAGTTCATCGACATCCACGGCGAACGCTGCGACGCGATTCTGCAGATTCTCGAGGCGGGCTGGAAACGGGCGTCGGACTATCCGGAAGTCCATCCCGGCGCCGGCGAAGTGGAGATCACGGAGCGTCTTCGAGACGGGATGCGAGCGGTATTTGGCGGAGGGAGTCGCCGCGTGGTGCAGAAAGATGACCGTGTTGCCGGGGACCGAGTCGCGGTCGAGCCGGCACGTTTCGAGGCCCGACGGACGCACGGACATTCCGATCTTCTTCAGCGACATCCGCGAGGAGTACGACGAACACGATCCACACGCGATCGTCGAGCGCAAACGGGTCACGGGAATCGCGCCGAGCTCTGCCGCGAGTACGTCATCGAAGGGATCAACCGTTTCGTGACGGGGAAGTACGCGGGCAATCACGCGTTCGGGTTTCATGGCCGGGTATCTGCTCTCAGGGGATGCCGCCTCGGCCGCCACACGCATCAACGCGTACCTGACCGGCAAGGGGCGTCGTTCGGAACGTCTGGGGCTTTCCAGCTTTCCTGCCGCGCCATGGGCGCGAAGGAGCCGGCATCGACGTCCGGACTCAGCCGAACCCATCGTTCTCCACCACGCATTCTTCGGTTTTGCACCGGCCCCGTCCTGATGCCGCGATGAAGCTCGAATGCCTACTGCTCTCGCCGCCGGCTCGATGCGAGCTTCGTGAAGCTTCGTCCGGAGGGGCGCGAAGCTACGAGCGCGTCTGCCGGCTGCTTTCGTACTTCATCCTCGAAGTGACCGGCGGCGGACGATCGCGGCGCCGGAAAGCGTCACCCGTACGCGCTCCTGTACCATGAAGGTGAGCCGGCGAGCTTGGGATTCTGCGCGCGAGTGTTCGACGATGACGCCGTACGGCGGAGCCTTGCTCGGGGATGGATGGGACGGATGGATGACAGCGGCGCGTGATCGAGCCGGAATCACGGCAGGACAGGCGTTTCCAAGCGTCGGAGGATAGTGGAGGAAAACTTGAGCAAGGACGATCCGATCGCGATCGCGTTGCGCCAACCGGCGGGCGCCGAGTTCCGCAGGTGCGCGTTGCAGGTCAATCCGCGCCACTACTCGGACATATACCGCGGCCAACCCTCGCCACTCGACGATGAGACTTATGCGCGGAAGCTGGTCGAGAAGGCGGAGGCTCTCAAGATCACGGTGCTGGCCGTGACGGACCACAATCATGTGGGGGGTATCTCGCCTATCCGCGCTGCGGCGGCAGAGAGCAGTATCCGGGTGTTTCCCGGCTTCGAATTGACCTCGACCGAAGGCATACACGTGCTCTGTCTTTATCCGCCTGATTTCACTGACGAACAACTGGGGCGCTGTCTCGGCGCGCTCGGCGTTCGCAAAACGACGGCGTCCAGTGATGTCTGCGATAAACCGTTTACGGATCTCCTCGCGTGCGTTCGTGGCCAGGGCGGCATTTCTATCGCGGCCCACGTGACAAACGAGAAAGGGCTGTTCCAAGCGCTCCAGGGGCAGGCCAGGATCCGTGCCTGGAAGGACGACAACCTCCACGCGATTCAGATTCCCGGTTCGGTTAACGACCTTCCGGAGGACATACGACCGATCGTAGAGAATAAGAACCCCCATTACCGTCGGCAACATGCGCCGGAATCCAATCTCGCCATTGCGGTCGTGAATGCCCGCGACGTGAAGGCTCCGGATGATCTCGCCGAGCCATCGGCTACCTGCTGGGTCAAGATGTCCGATGTCAGCATAGAAGGCTTGCGGCAGGCGTTCCTCGACCCCGGGTCGCGGATTCGCCTGCACACCGAGCCTTCTCCCGAAGAGCATGCCGAGCTGGTCGCGATGACGTGGCAGGGAGGCTTCCTGGACAGCGCGGCGGTTCGTTTCAATCGGAATCTGAACGTGCTGGTCGGCGGCCGGGGCGCGGGCAAGTCGACTGTCATAGAGAGCCTGCGCCACGTGCTCGGACTGGAGCCGCTTGGCGACGACGCGCGGGCGATTCACAAGGGCATCATCCGCAACGTGCTTCGAAGCGGCACGAAGGTGTCTCTCCTCGTGCGCTGTCATCGCCCGAGGCCTCGCGACTACCGGATCGAGCGTACGATCCCCAACCTCCCCGTCGTGCGCGACGAACAGACGGGTGAAGTGCTGAACGTGACGGCGGTGGACGTCTTTCCCGGCATCGAGATCTACGGCCAGCACGAGATTTCGGAACTCACCGGGAGCCCGGAGAAGCTGACCCGGCTGCTCGAGCGGTTCGTGGAGCGCGACGATTCCGTGAGCGCCCGGAAACAGGAACTGCGCCAGCAGTTGGAGCGGTCGCGCGGCCGCATGGTCGCTGCCCGGAAGGAGCGCGCTCGCATCGACGAACGGCTGGCTGCCTTGCCGGGGCTGGAAGAGACGCTGAAGCGATACCGGGATGCGGGCCTGGAGGAGGATCTCAAGGAACAGAGTCTCCTGGTGCGAGAGGAGCGCGTGTTGGACACCGTACCGGAGCGTCTGGAGCCGTTCCGCTCCTGTCTGGAAGGGCTGCAGCAGGCGCTGCCGATAGACAGGGCGTTCTTGTCGCAACGCGCGCTGGACGATCTTCCCGGGAAGGAGATCCTGGCCGATGCTGACCACGTGGTGGAGCGGTTGAGCGAAGATCTTGATGGAGTACGGGAGGCGTTGACTGCGGCGCTGGACCGTGCGGATCAAGGCATGCGGGACGTTCGCGAACGGTTCCAGGCGCGCCGCGCCGCCGTGCAGTCCACGTACGAGAAGAAGCTCCGGGAGCTCCAGAAGGCCCGCATCGACGGCGAGGAGTTCATTCGGCTCCGGCGTCGAATCGAGGAACTGCGACCCCTCAGTGAGCGGGAGTCGGCGTTGTCACGAGCAGAGGAGAGCGAGGAGGAGCGGCGCCGGAGCCTGCTGGCCGAATGGGAGGATGTGAAGGCGGGCGAGTTCCGGGCGCTCGAGCGCGCCGGCAAGCGCGTCACCCGCAAGCTGGAGGGTCGCGTCCGAGTGCGGGTGGAGTTCGCAGGGAACCGCGAGTCGTTGTTTCAAGTCCTCCGTGAGGAAGTCGGTGGGCGACTGTCCGAGACGATCAGCGCATTGCGGCAGGCGGACAGTCTGTCGCTCGGCGCGTTCGTACAAGCGTGCCGCGACGGCGGCGACGCTCTCGCCGAGGGGTTCGGCGTCGTCGGCGCGCAGGCGGAGCGTTTGGCCCAGGCGTCCGGCGCGGTCCTGATGAAAATCGAGGAACTCGATCTTCCATCCACGACGAAGATCGAACTCAATACCGCGGCGCCGGGCGAGACGGCAAGTTGGCAGGCGCTCGATCGGCTTTCCACCGGTCAGAAGGCGACCGCCGTGCTGCTGCTCCTGCTGCTCGAGTCTGCGGCGCCGCTCATTGTCGACCAGCCCGAGGACGATCTGGACAACCGCTTCATCACGGAGGGGGTCGTGCCGCGTATGCGGGAGGAAAAACGTCGCCGCCAGTTTCTGTTCGCGACCCACAACGCGAACATCCCGGTGCTGGGAGACGCTGAACTCATTCTCGGACTCAGCGCCTCCGGCGAAGCGGAGTCCGGGAGCGCCAGCGCCGTCCCGGAGCACATGGGCTCCATCGACGCCCGGCCGGTGAGAGAGCTGATCCAGGAGCTGCTCGAAGGTGGCGAGGACGCGTTCGAGCGGCGGCGGCGCAAGTACGGCTTCTGAGGTGTGGCGGTGACGACAACGGAGCTTCGCGAGCTGATCGCGAACGGCGAGAATTCCGGCGTCGATTTCAAGCGTGACGTGATCGAGAATCGTCAGTTGGCGAAGGAGCTCGTCGCGTTCGCCAACCTGCGAGGCGGGTACGTCCTGCTCGGGGTCGACGATGACGGGAGCGTACGCGGGCTGGCGCGGAGAGACTCGCCGGCCCGCACGGAGGATGACGACGAAGGAGCGCGCACGTACCAGCGCCTCGAAGAATGGGTGATGCAGGCCTGCCGGGACAAGATCCGCCCGGAGATCATTCCGTACTTCGAGATCGTCCGGGACGTCGAACCGGGCCGTGACGTGGCGGCGGTGCACGTGGAGCGCGGATGGAGCGTGCACCACGTCTGGCACGACCAGCGGCGCACCTATTGCATTCGCGTCGGCAGCACGAGCCGTGAGGCGAGCCCCGAGGAGTTGGCGCGCCTGTTTCAGCGGCGCGGCGCCTTCCGCCCGGAGCTTCGACCGGTGTCGGGCACGTCGATCGCGGATCTGGATCGCCGCCGCCTCGAAGACTACTTCAGGCAGGTGCGGCAGCAGGACACGCCCTCGTCGACGCCGTCGGACGAATGGCGGCGGGAGACGGCGGCATGGGCCAGGAACGAAGACGAGACGCACTGGAGGTCGCTCGTCGACCATCGGGAGCAGGAGTGGCGGGCGGCGCGCGAGGCCGAATGGGCATCGCTGCTCGTCAACACCGAGTTCCTCGACGACAGCGACCGGCAGCCGGCGACCGTCGCCGGGTTGCTGCTCTTCGGCAGCAATTCGAGCCGGTACCTGCCGCAGGCGAAGATCGATGCCGCCGCCTACTTCGGTCGGGAAAAGGACTACGACGCCGGGGAGCGCCGCACGCTGCGCGGGCCGCTCGTTCCTCTGCAGGGCGCCGGCGGCGCCGTGCTCGAACCCGGCCTCGTGGAACAGGCAGTGGACTTCGTCAGGCGGAACATCGCATCGGTGACGCTGCAGGACGGCGTACGGCGGCGGCCGCGATGGGACTATCCCGAAGAGGCGGTTCGCGAGGCGATCGTCAACGCGATCGTGCACCGCGACTACCTGCTGTCGGGAACGGATATCGAGCTCGGCATCTACTCGGATCGGCTCGAGGTCGTCTCGCCGGGCCGCCTGGCGAACGGCATCACGCCGGTCCGCATGCGGAGCGGATGCCGCAGCGCCCGCAACGAGCTGTTGAAGGACGTGATGCGGGACTACGGATACCTCGAGCACATGGGGATGGGCATACCGCGGAAGATCATGCGCAGCATGCGGGAGCACAACGGCACCGAACCGGAGCTGGTGGAGGAAGACGAGAGGTTCACCCTGCGATTGCTGAAAGCCGCGGCGGTCTGACGCAGCACGCCGCCGCCCTCACCGGGCCGGGTCTCGGCCTGCCGACGACAGCGCATTGATCGAACGCCACTCCTCCCGCCGCCGGCCGCTCGATGCGAGCTTCCTGAAGCCCCGTCTGGAGGGGGCGCGAAGCTACGACCGCATCGCGGGCTACTTCTCGTCCTCCATCCTCGAAGTCGCCGGGGAGGCGTTCGAGCGGGTGCAGGGCGAGGTGCGCGTGGTCTGCAACTCGCACCTGTCGCGGGCCGACGCGGAGATCGCCCGGGCGGCCCGCGCGGCCATGCGGCGCGAGTGGTGCGCATCGCGGCCGGAGGCCCTCGGCGAGGCGGCGCGGCCCCGCTTCCGCCGCCTCTACGAGCGCCTGCGGTCGGGCAGGCTCGCCGTCCGCGTGCTGCCGGATGACGCCTTCGGCCTGATCCACGGGAAGGCGGGCGTGATCACCCTGGCGGACGGGCGGCGGACTGCGTTCCTCGGCAGCGCGAACGAATCGGCCAGCGCGTTCCGGCTGAACTACGAGCTGGTCTGGGAGGACGACGCGCCGGAGGCCGTCGAGTGGGTGCAGCAGGAATTCGACGCGCTCTGGTCGTCGCCCTTCGCCGTGGACCTCGCCGAGTTCGTCGTCGGCGACCTCGACCGCCTCGCGCGCCGCGAACCGATCCGGGATCTCGACCGCTGGCGCGCCGACCCGGAGCCGGCGTCCGCGGTCGTCGAGGCGCCGGTGTACCGCCGGGACGCGGGGTTGTGGGAGCATCAGAAGCACTTTGTGAAGCTCGCCTTCGACGCGCACCGCGGTCCGCACGGCGCGCGGTTCGTGCTGGCCGATCAGGTCGGTCTCGGCAAGACGCTCCAGCTTGCGATGGCGGCGCAGCTCATGGCGCTGGTCGGCGAGCGGCCCGTGCTGGTGCTGGCCCCGAAGTCGCTGGTCGGGCAGTGGCAGGGCGAACTCGACACGCTGCTCGGCCTGCCGTCGGCGGTGTGGGATGGACGGCAGTGGGTGGACGAGCGGGGCGTCGAGCATCCGGGCGCCGGCGCCGGGTCGATTCGCCGTTGCCCCCGCCGCATCGGGATCGTCTCGACCGGACTGATCACGCACGGATCGGGAGCCGTCGACCTGCTGGCGCAGATGCGGTTCGAATGCGTGATCCTGGACGAGGCGCACCGCGCGCGCCGGCGGCGTCGCGGTCCCGACGCGGCGTTCGGGCCGGCGGATCCGAACAACCTCCTGCGGTTTCTGTGGACGATCTCCCCGCGCACGAAGAGCCTGCTGCTCGCGACGGCGACGCCGGTCCAGCTTCATCCGATCGAAGCCTGCGATCTGCTCGACGCGCTGGCCCGCGGTTCGGATGCGGTGCTCGGCGGACCGGGCAGCCGCTGGCGCAACGCCCAGGCCTCGCTCGATCTGGTGCTCGGCAACGCCGCGCCGCCCGCCGGGTTCGACGAGCGCTGGGAGTGGTGGCGCAATCCGCTGCCGCCGCGCTCGGAGGGGAAGGACTTCCAGATCCTGCGCAGCTCGCTCGGACTGGCCGACGCGGAGGCGTATGCGCCGGGCCGCGCGATCGACGACCTGCGGCCGTCCGACCGGCAGCGCATCGGGCGCGGGTTCGACCGTCTGGTGGAGCGCCACAACCCGTACATCCGGACGATCGTGCTGCGGACGCGGGAGCACCTCGAAACGACAGCCGACCCGGAGACCGGCGAGCCGTACCTCACGCCGGTCAGGGTTCGGCTGCACGGCGAGTCGGATGCCGACGCCATCCGGTTTCCGCCGTTTCTCGAAGAGGCCTACCATGCGGCGGAGGCGTTCTGCGGACTGCTGGCGCAGCGGGAGAGCACGGGGCTCTTCCGCACGCTGCTGCTGCGCCGCATGGGCAGCACGATGGAGGCCGGCCGGCTGACCGTGCAGAAGATCCTCGACGACTGGCGGGGGTTCGACGAGGCGGAAGAAGACGACGAGGAGCCGGGCGAAGGGGCGCCCTCGTCAATCTCGACCTGCCCTGGAATCCGTCCCGGCTGGAGCAGCGCAAGGGACGGATTCAGCGCATCGGACAGATCCGCGCCGAGGTCGACGTCTACAACATGCGCTACGCCAACTCGGTCGAGGACCGCGTGCGCCAGCTCCTGTCGCAGCGTCTCGAACGGATCTCGCAGCTCTTCGGCCAGTTGCCGGACACGCTGGAAGACGTCTGGGTGCAGGTGGCGCTGGGCAGGGTCGAGCAGGCGCGCCGGACGATCGACGCCGTGCCGGAGCGGCACCCGTTCGCGCTCCGGTACCACGAGGTCGAGCGCGTGGACTGGGAATCGTGCGCGCGTGTGCTCGATGACGACGTCAGACGGCGGAGCCTCGCCCGCGGATGGGCGGACCGGACGGACGCACAGGCTCTCAGTTCCTTTCCGGCAGCGTTCGCCGTAGAATCTCGCAAGTGACTCATATCACGAGACATCGAGCTGCCCCGCGGATTCGGGAGAGACTGACCGCATGACGCCTGAGATCTGGACCATCCTCGGCACGGGTGCCACCCTCGCCGCCATCGGCGTCACCGGGTTCACCCTGCTGTGGCGCTACATCACGCGAGCCGAGCAGCGCAGCGAAGCCCGGTTCGCCGAGCTGAAGAGCGATCTGAAGGCCGACTTGGCCGCCGCCGGGAAGCGAAACGACGACCGCTTCGTCGAACTCGTCACTGAGCAGAAGGTACTCGGCACCCGCATGCACACCCTCGAGATCCAGATGGCAAAGCTCGAAGGGCTGCTCGAAGGCCTGCGCGAGGCGGTCACCGGCAAGCGCGCCGCCTGAGCGTGCCCCGGCGCTCTGCAGCTCGCCGTTCAGCGTAGACGATCCGGCCGACGGGCGGTCGCCGACTACGGCGACTCGCCGCCCGCCGCGGCCTCCCGCGCCTCCATCGCCCGCGCGCCCGAGAGCGAGCTGGCCATGGAGTAGTTGCCCTCGTGACAGGCGTACTCGTAGAGCGGCTCGTCGGTGCGGGTCATCAGCACCTGCGCCGTCCAGGGCCGCGCCCAGCTCGTCGGATCGTTGACCGTGAACTCGTAGATCAGCGTGCCGGGGCCGGCGCGCCGGAAGCGCTCCACCAGGCGCAGGTTGGCGCTCGATCCCCGCAGGGAGGTCTCGCCGAGGAAGTTCCGCGTTTCGATCACCAGCGTGTCGCCGTCCCAGCTCGCGCGGGAGTCGCCGACCCACTGCCGCAGATGCGCCGGCAGGTGCGGGCGGCCGTCCAGCGGGATGATGCGCGCGTTGTGCACCATCTCGTTGAGGATGGCCACGTGGTCGGCCGTCTGGAAGAGCTGCACGTTGTTGTTGTAGGCGCTCGGGGTCATCGGCGGCCCGGAGTTGAACCCGAGCAGGCAGCGTTCCGAAGCGCCGCGGTCTTCCGGTCCGTGCGCGTGCCGGCCGCGCAGGATGCGGCGCAGCTCCGCCCGCGCCTCCACCTCCGGCCTGACGGCGGGAATGCGTCCGTTCGGCGGATCGATCACCAGCGACGTCCGCTGCTCGGACAGGGTGTGTCCGTGCTCGAACCAGATGCGGACCGAGTAGCCGAGACGCGCCCCCAGCGGGGCGTCCTCACGCTCCGACTCGTTGGCCGCGCGCTGCTCGGCGAGCCGCTGTTCCCACGCGGCGGCTTCCTCGGCGGTCAGCGTCGCCAGATCGGCGAGATCCGCGGGCCGCTCCATCGGCGTCGCGGTGGAGAAGTTCCAGACGCCCTGCAGGTCCGGGTGGCCATCCGGTGTCCGGAAGCTCGAGCCCTGGGCGGCGGCGTCGGCCGGCAGGAACGCGAGAACGGCCGAGGCGAGCGCGATGGCGCCGGCGGTCGTCAGGAATCGACGGGGCATGAGCAACCTCCTGATCGTGGCGGGATCCGGAACGGCGGCTGTCACGAACGGCTGGACTGTCTCTCCTGGTAGAGTGCCTCATTGTAGCAGCCGACAGCCTCGCCATATGGGCCGCTCCGTGTAGCGCGGTGGGCGGACGCCATCCGAGAACGCACTACAATGAGCCGCGGGCGGCCGTCCCCCTTGCCGCGGAGGAAGATCATGACCACGCCATGGCCCGTCGACCGTCGAAGATTCCTCGCCGGGAGCGCCGGCGCGCTGGGCGCCGCCGTCTTCGGGCGGCTGCCGCTCGACCTGCTGGCCGAGCAGGGCGCGCCGCCGGCGGCCCGGGACTGGGATGCCGGGCGCGTGCGTCATCTGCTGCCCGCGGTCAGCGACTCGCGCGTGCTGCTGAAGGCGTCGTTCGACCGGCCGCTGTCCGCCGCGCCGACGCTGCGGGTCGGCAGCACCGGCGTCACCGGCCGCATGAACGACACGGCGGGGGAGTACTGGCAGTTCCACGCCACCGGCCTCGACCCGGCGCGCCGCTACGAGCTGTCCCTCGTCGGGGCCGACGGCGCCGCGCTGTGCGAGCCGTGGCCGCTGTCGACGTTCCCGGCCCCGGACGCGAGTCCGGAGCGGTTCCGGATGCTCTTCTTCACCTGCGCCGGCGGCCCGGGCGGGACCTATGCGGGGATAGGCGACCGGAGCGGTTTCCTGCCGACCGCCATCCGCAACCGCCTGCTGCGGCGCGCGCTGTCGTTCGCGCCGGACGCCGCGGTCGCCAACGGCGATCACATCTACTGGGACCTGCACACCTGGCAGGGCGAGAACGCGGGCCGGCTCAGCCCCGCCGGCCGGCGGTCGAACTTCGACTTCTCGGCGTCGGTGTTCGGCGCGAGCAACGAGGCGGCAATGAAGGCGGCGGCGGGGCCGCAGATCGTGCCGGTCTACGGCGCCGACTTCCGATCGACGCCGATCTGCTTCCTGCAGGACGACCACGACCACTGGGAGAACGACGCGGTCACCGACGAGATCGCGAACTTCCCGATCCCGTGGTTCCAGCTACAGCTCGCGCGCGCCACGCAACAGCTTTATTACCCCGAGTTCCTGCCCGACGCGCGGCGCCCGCCCGGCCTGCCGTGGTCGGGGACGAGCGACCGGGGCGACCTCTCCGAAAGCTTCGGCACGCTGCGCTACGGCAGCCTGACCGAGATCCTGCTCTACGACGTGCGCCGGACGGTGAGCCTCTCCGGACCGAACGCGGTGTTCATCGACCGGCAGGTGGAGCGCTGGCTGCTCGAGCGCACCCGCGCGACGGACACGCGGCACCTGGTACACGCGCCGTCGAACCCCTTCGGCTGGAGCGCCGGCAAGTGGGGCGAGTGGTACCCGGACGTGCTCGACCGCGAGACCGGCGAGCTGACCACCGCCATCGAGAAGGGCTACTGGCAGGCGGGCTGGCTGCGGCAGCACGACCGGCTGGTGGAGGCGATCGCCGGCCAGCGGGCGCGCGTGCCCCTCGTGGTCAGCGGCGACCTGCACGCCATCGGCATGGGGCGGATGCACCGCGCGGGCGCCCTGAATCTCAACGCAAGGCCGGTCACGGCGGTGCTCGCCGGCCCGATCGGCACCTCGGTCCGGGGCTTTCCGTCCGTGGTGCGCGGGGTCGGCGCGACGCCGCCCGAGCACCTCGACATGGAGGAATCGGTCGCGCCCGTCGAGGACCACGGGTTCACCATCGCCGATTTCCTGCCCGACCGCATCGTGCTGCGCCAGTTCCGGTGGGACGTGGACCGGCAGCCGCTGGACGCCATCGACACGCTGGAGGCGTTCCACACGGCCGAGCTGCCCGTGCCGGGGTAGTGTTCACACCGGTTCGGCGCGGCTCACGACATGTCGTGCGCCTGAGGCTGCCCGGCGGCCGACGTTCAGCGCGCCGGGCGCGCACAGCGTCCAATCGTCGGTGATCCGAACAGGCTCCGCGGGGGCCGTGAGCGAGATCACCTGCCCCGCTTGCCAGCTCGGCCCGGCGATCCGGTCCAGCCGCGGCAGGCGGTCATAGCGGGGCGAGCCGAGCTTGACCTCGACCGGCCAGGTCCTGCCGTCGCTCTCGATCAGAAAGTCGATCTCCTGCCCGTCGCGGGTGCGCCAGAAATGGATTTCCACCTGGCGCGCCCGATGGCGGAAGCGCTTGACCACCTCCGCCAGCACGTGGGTCTCGAAGAGGGCGCCGCCCATCGGTCCGAGACGCGCTTCCTCCGCGGTGCGCCAGCCGCCGAGCCAGGCAGCGAGGCCGGCATCCAGGAAGTAGAGTCTTGGACTCTTGATCATCCTCCGCGTCCGGTTGGTGAAGTACGGTGACAGTAGCCGGATGAGGAAGCCGTCTTCCAGCAGGCTGAGCCAGCTCTTGGCCGTGACTGCGGATATGCCGGCGTCGCGGGCGAGATCGTCGTAGTTGACGATCTGTCCGGTGCGCAACGCACACAGCTTGACGAAGGTCTCGAACTCCCGGCGTTTCTCGAGGCGCAGCAGCTCGCGAATGTCCCGCTCGATGTAGGTCTGCACGTACGACGACAGGTACAGATCGCGTGCGGCGCGATCTTCGATTCCATGCAGCTTGGGGAAACCGGTTTCGAGCAGTCTGCGGAAGTAGTCGTCGGGTGGCAGGATCGTGGGCAGTGCTTTTTCCTCGTCCGAGAGGCCGAGCAGATTGAGGATAGCCACCCTCCCGGCCAACGTCTCCGTCACGCCTTCCATCACCTGGTAGCTCTGTGAACCGGTCAGGAGAACGTCGCCCGGCTCGAGGCCGCCCACGTCCACCAGTTGCTTGATCGGGCTCAGCAGCCGCGGCGCGTACTGGATCTCGTCGATCACGAAAGGCGGCTTGATCTCCTGCACGAACAGAACGGGATCCCGATTGGCGCGTTCCCGCGTGGCGAGGTCGTCGAGGTTGACATAGGCATGGCCGTCGGCGCACTTGTGCAGAAGCGAGCTCTTGCCGACCTGCCGTGGTCCGAGCAGCAGCCATACTGGAAAGAGCCGCAAGTGGTCGGCCGGTGCAGTGAGCACCGGCTGGAACGTCCTGTCGATCCAGGCCTCCGGCACATCCACAGTCTACCATGGATATGCCGAACAATATTGGCAGAATCCATGGCCCGCTTCGGATTTGCCGCTTTCACGGGCGGGGACCGGCGGGCAAGCGGCGTGCACGTGTCTCGCAGGGCGGCATTCCCCCGACGCCGCAGGCTTCCACGTGCCGTCGAAACCCGCGGGCGGCGAGCGGGCGTGTCGGCTATAGTCAGGGAAACGCAACAGGGGAGGGCCGCCGATGACCGTGATGAAGGGACGGGCTCGGAGTCAGTTGGCGAAACGGATCGCAGGCGCCACGGGGGCGGCTCTTCTGGTGCTTCTCGGCTGCGTCCCCGCCGGCGCCCAGGGACGCGACCTCACGCCGGTCACCGACGCGATGCTGCAGAATCCCGACCCCGCCGACTGGCTGCACTGGCGGCGCACGCTCGACGGCTGGGGCTACAGCCCGCTGGATCAGATCGATCGCGGGAACGTCGATCAGTTGCAGCTCGTCTGGGGCTGGCAGCTCGGTCCCGGGCTCAGCCAGGCGGCGCCGCTGGTGCACGACGGCGTGATGTTCATCCCCAGCCCGCGCAACGTCGTGCAGGCGGTGGACGCGGTGACCGGGGATCGCATCTGGGAGTACCGCCGGCGGTTCGAGGCTTCGACCGACTTCCTCGATTCGGTCGGGGCCGGCATGCGCACCCGCTCCATCGCGATCTACGGCGACAGGATCTACGTCAACACCTCGGACGCCCACATCGTGGCCCTCGACGCGGCCACCGGCGAGGTGGTCTGGGATCACACCGTCGCCGACTACCGGCTCGGCTACCGCTACACGAGCGGGCCGATCGTGGTGAACGGCAACGTCGTCTCCGGCATGACCGGCTGCCAGAACTACAAGAACGACGTCTGCTTCATCTCCGCCCACGACCCCGAGACCGGCGAGCAGGTGTGGCGCACGTCGACCATCGCCCGTCCCGGCGAGCCGGGCGGCGACACGTGGGGCGACCTGCCGCTGACCTTCCGCGCGGGCGCCGACTCCTGGATCCCGGGCAGCTACGACCCGGAGACCGACCTGACCTACTGGTCGACCTCGCAGGCCAAGCCGTGGGCCCGCGTCTCGCGCAAGACCGACGGCGACGCGCTCTACACGAACAGCGTGCTGGCCCTGGATCCCGCGACCGGGGAGCTGGAGTGGTACTTCCAGTTCGTGCCGGGGGAGACCCACGACCTCGACGACGTGTTCGAGAGCGTGCTCATCGATCACCGCGGGCGGAAGTCGCTGTTCAAGATGGGCAAGCACGGCATCCTGTGGGAGCTCGACCGGGCGACCGGCGCCTTCGTGGCCGCGCACGACCTCGGCTATCAGAACGTCCTCGACGTCGACCCGCGGACCGGCGCGGTGACCTACCGGCCCGAGATGATCCCGGTGGCCGGCGTCGAGCTCGACTTCTGTCCCGACTTCGGGGGCGTCCGCAACTGGCGCGCGAGCGCCTACCACCCCGAGACGCAGGCGCTCTACATCCCCATCCACCCGACCTGCGTGCGGGGCATGTTCACCGAACTGGAGCAGGTCGAGGGCAACGACTACTACGCCGACCGGGGCTGGTTCTCGCGGGGGAGCCGGGTGCACCCGGCCAGCGGGGAGCACGCCGGCCACCTCATCGCCATGGACATCGACACCGGCGGGATCCTCTGGCGCCACTCGACGGCCACGCGGCCGGGCGGGGCGGCCCTGACCACCGCGGGCGGCCTCGTCGTGAGCGCCGACACGGACCGCAACCTGTTCATCCACGACGTCGAGACCGGCGCCGTGCTGTTCCGGACGCGCCTGCCCGGCTCGGTGCAGGGCTTCCCGATCACCTACGCGGTCGGCGGCCGGCAGTACCTGGCGGCGCCGGTCGGAGGCGGGCGGTCGAACGCCGTCTACGTGTTCGCGCTGCCGGAACGCGCTGCGGCGGCCGCGGAACAGGACGGCCGCGTGCCGCAGTTCGAGGTCGATCCGTCGTGGCCGGGCATCCCCAACGACTGGGTGCAGAAGTTCACGTTCACCGGCATGGGGCCGGCGCAGTGAGGCTGACGCGCTGGGCGCCGTGGGGCGCCGCGGCGGGCGCCGCCATCGTCGCCGCGGCGCCGCTCGGCTACCGCATCGGCCTCGTACCGCTGGGACCGGCGCTGCTGTCGCTCGCCGCCGGGCTGCTCGTTGCTGCGGTGAGCGCGGTGGTCCTCGGCGTGCGGATCCTGCGGGGGACGGGGCTGGCGGATCGGGCGGCCTGCGCCGCCCTGGCCGTCGCCGTGGTCGTGGGCAGCGTTCCGGTGAGCAGGACGATCTCGGCGCGGGGCGCACCGCCGATCCACGACGTCACGACCGATACCGGGAACCCGCCGGCGTTCGTCGCGGCGGTCGCGCTCAACACGCCGGGCCGCACCGACTACGAAGGCGCCGCTCTCGCCGAGCAGCAGCACGCCGCCTATCCCGACCTGCGGCCGGCGCTGCTGCCGGTCGCCCCGGCCGAGGCCTTCCGGCAGGCCCTCGCGACGGTGCGGCGGATGGGGTGGGAACTGGTGGCGACCGACCCCGACGCCTTCCGGATCGAGGCGACGGATCGTACGTTCTGGTTCGGCTTCGAAGACGACGTCGTAGTCCGGGTCACGGCGGCCGGCGAGATCGGCAGCCGGGTCGACGTCCGCTCGCTGTCGCGCGTCGGCGTCGGCGACCTCGGGGTCAACGCGCGCCGCGTGCGGGTGTTCGTGGACGCGTTGACGGAGTGAGGCGGCGCACCGGCCTGGACCTCGAGGAGGGCGGACGGAGAAGTCGAAGGCTCGGGGCTTGCCCGCCGCGTGCCGGGCAAGCCCTGCGCGCTCCGGAGCCGAGCGCGGCGCAGTGCATCGCGATGGGGCTTGCCCGCCGCGTGCCGGGCAAGCCACTACACGATCGAGCTACTGCGCACCGCCGCCTTCGATCTCGTCCACGATCACCTGGATGCTGTTCCGCAGACCGGCCGGAGCCGGAGCCCGGTAGCCGTCGTAACCGGCCGGCATCGCCCACCCTTCGGCGATCTCGTCCACGCTGTGGCCCGCCGCCCGCCCGGCCCGCACCGCGGCCAGGAAGTCGCGGTTGAACGCCGCGTACTCGTGCAGGTCCGCCCACGTCATCTGGGTGCTGTGCCCGGTGATGATGGTGTCCACGCCGGTGATGGCGTCGTGCGCCTTCTGCAGCGTGTCGCTGATGGCGACGCCGCTGCCGCCGTTGTTGGCGTCGAGGAAGGGCAGGTTCTTGCCGGGGAAGATGTCGCCGGAGTGGAGCGTCCGCAGCGACGGGAAGACGATCCAGGCGTCGCCGCCGGTGTGCCCGCGCCCGAAGTGGTACAGATCGACCTGGTCGGCGCCGCTGCCGATCGACATCCGTTCCGAGAAGGTCTGCGTCGGCAGCCCGCGGCCCATCGAATCGGCGAAGACGTTGGCCGGCGGCTCGGTGCGGCCGCTGTAGGCGCGCATCACCTGCATGTTCGCCTTGGTGACCTCGTGGGTGACGATGTCGACGCTGGCGGGGAAGGCGACGTTGCCGCTCACGTGGTCGTGGTGGCTGTGCGTGTTGATGAGCGTGGTCACCGGATTGCTCGTGAGCTCGGCGATCGCGTCCAGGATCGACCGGCCCCAGCCGGGGTTCTTGGAGTCGACCACGACGACCCCGTTGCTGGTGACGAAGACCGCCGTGTTGCCGCCGCCCCCCTGTCCCCGCAGAACGTACAGGTTGTCCTCGAGCTGCTCGACCTCGACGACCATCGCGTCCTGGGCCGCGACGAGCCCGAGCGACAGGGCGCCGACGCCGAGCACGACGGCCAGAACGATGCTGCGCTTCATGGTGTCCCCCTTGGCTTCGGTCAGGGCGCCATGGTACACTCGCCACGAGGATCTGGCGCAGGAAATCATCAACATCCTGTTCTGCAAGCTGCTGGATGAACAGTAGACCGCGCCGCCCCCCGGGGGGACACGCGGAAGACAGGGCAACGTGTCACCGCCGAATTTCAAATGCCGGCGGAACACTCTCGTCGATCATATCGTCGGCGGTGGTGTGGGCCGGCAAGGAGCGCAGCGCCGAGACGCTGGAGGCGTTCTTTGACCGGCTTACCCCTCCCCCCCCCCCCCCCCCCCTGGGGGGGGGGTCGCTGAAGTTCAAACAACGAATGGGACACCCATGGTGGGGAAGTTCAGTTCGATTCCCGTAGCCTGCGGTATGCTCGGGTTCGCCCTGGTGCTGCTGCTCACCTCCGAACACGGAGCAGGGATCACGCATGACTCGATTTACTACATGTCTCTCGCCAAGAATCTGGCTGCGGGTAACGGTTTCGTCGAATTCGACTCCTCCGGTCGGGCATCCACGCTGTGGCCTCCGCTGTTTCCCGTTCTTCTGGCGGCGGCGGAGTCGATCGGTTGGGAAACGCCCGGGTCCGCCCGTTGGATCAATGCGATCGCGTTCGGTCTCATTGCCTACCTGGGCAGTCTGATACTCATCCAGCCCCGTGTTCCGGTTTCGCGGCCCGCCGCTGTCGCCGGTTCGCTGGCTATCGTCCTGTTCAAGCCGGGCTCGTACGTATCGGCGCATGTCCTGACAGAACCGCTCTTCATCCTGTTCACACTGCTCTCCCTTGTCAACGTCGAACGGTTTCTGACCCGTGGCAGGTGGCGATCCGTCCTTCTTGCCGCGGCGTTCGCCGCATTGGCTTCGTTGACTCGGTACGTTGGCGTCACGACGATAGCCGCCGGACTCCTGTTGATCCTGGCCGACTTCCGGCTTGCACAGCCGGAAGGTGCAAACCGCCGCAGGCTCACGGCGGCGGCGCAGGCCGCGACCTATGTGTTCATCGCGGCGGCCCCGCTAGCCCTGTGGCTATTCAGGAATCTGCTGGTTTCCCGCACCCCTGCCGGCGAGCGATTGCCGGCGGAGCGGTCCGTGATCGAGAACATCCAACTCGTTCTCGAAGGTCTGGGAGGTTGGGTGCTGCCAACCCGCACGCAATTGCAAGCACTGCCGGAGAACATCATCTTGCCGGTGCAGACATTGGTGGACTCGGCAGGAGCATATGATGCCATGGTAGCGGCGGTCGGCGCCCTGCTGTTGCTGCCGGCGACGGGAACGGTCGTTTGCCGAGGTCTCCACGTTCAATGGTCGCTGAAAGACGCCATCGGCAATCCGCTGGCGCCGCACGCGGCTTTCATGTTCGTCTATCTGACTTTCATGACAGTCTCGGCGTCGGTAGTCGCCTTCGGCCCGATCAGCGCTAACAATGGCCGGCTGTTGGCTCCGGTCTACGTCGCGCTCGTGCTGATGTCGGTCGTGGCGCTGGAGGCGCTGTGGAAGGGTCGCGGCCTGCGCGCCGGGCTGGGGCGGTCCCTGGTTCGGATATTCGCAGGTGGGTTCTGCCCGGTCCTCCTAGCCAGCGTCCTTGGCTGGAACATACTACTTGTGGACCGTGCTCGTTCTCGTGGATTGGGGTACCCTCTCCCGGCGCGCGGGGGGGAATTGGCGCGGTTCCTCCGGACGAATTCACTGTCATGTGAATTTTATGGCAATGAGCCGCACATGGTTTGGTTCCTTGGCGGCGATCCGCTCGGAAAGATGTATCAGTTTCGCCTGAGCGACGTAGACCGTTTGGTCGCTGAATCGCATACGCGGTCCAGCGAAGTGTGCATCGTTTGGACAAAGGGTTCCAACGGTTCCAACCCTGAATACGAAAAGGGTCGGAGGTTCCTGGACCGGCTGTCAGAACGGGGAAAACTCGGAATGGAAGTCGATGGATCTTTCGGCGTCGTTTTTCGCGTGGTCAGTGTCCGCCAGAAAACCGCAACGTCTTTATTTACCGGGTCCGGGCGAAATCCAACGTGATGGGGTAAAGGTTCTGGCGCGCCGAGCCGACAGCAAAGGGGCGTGAGCCTGCTGCGCCGCATACGCGCCATCTTGGACAAGGCTCCTCCCGAGCAGGACCCTCGGGATGTTGTCATTGAGCAACAGGACCGGGAGATCGGGCGGCTGCGTGACGAACTGGCGCGCGCGGGCTTTCGACACTCACGGCCCATTCCATGCCCGTGTACGTTGACAAATCACCCGTTAAACGAAGACCGTTGAACAGGCGGTTCGTCGTTGGGCGGAACAGATCGGCGCTCGGCGGTTCGAGGTGCAACGCATCGTCTGGTTCGGCTCTCGCGTCGACGGGATTCCGGCGCCGGGGAGCGCCGTCGACGTCTGCCTGGCATTCGAGTGCTCGGACAAGCCGTTCCGGGAGCGGGTCGGCGACTACTTGCCGCTCGGATTTCCCGTGGGGCTGGATCTGTTTCCCTACACGCCGGCCGAGCTCGAACGACTTCGGTGATCGTCGTGGTGATTCCTTCATCACGCGTCCGATTGACACGCTCCCGACGCTCCCCGGATAATACATGGATCGTATTGGGCCATGCCCGGACCACGAAAACGGAGCTTCCGTCGCGGATGGTCCCCGCTGCTGCGGTGCGGCGTGGTGGCTGCCTTCGTCGTCGCGGCCGTTCCGGCCCAGGCGGCCGAGTCCGCGGAGTTCCGGGCCCAGTCTGCCGCTCGGACACAGGACGCAACGGCCGACGGCTGGCAGCGGGCGCTTCTCGACCGCTACTGCGTCGCCTGCCACAACGAACGGCTGCGCACCGCCGACCTCGCGCTGGACACCCATGACGTGACGCGAGTCGCCGGCGCGCCGGACGTCTGGGAGACCGTGGCCCGCAAGCTGCGCGCCGGCGCGATGCCGCCAGCGCCGCGTCCGCGGCCGGATGCGGCGACCTACGACCGGTTCATCGGCTGGCTGGAAGCCGAGCTGGACAGGGCGGCGGCCGACGATCCGAACCCGGGGCGCACGGAGGCTTTCCACCGGCTCAACCGGACCGAGTATCACCACGCGGTTCGCGACCTCCTCGATCTGGAGATCGACGTCGCGGAGCTGCTGCCGGCCGACGGCGCCAGCTACGGGTTCGACAACATCGCCGGGGTGCTCGGCGTCTCGCCGACGCTGCTGGAGCGCTACCTCGCCGCGGCGCGGCGGATCAGCCGCGTGGCGGTCGGACGTCCCGCGCCGTCGGCCACCGCCGAGGTCTTCCGCCTCGCCAGCGACCTGCCGCAGGACGACCGGGTCGCGGGGATGCCGTTCGGCACCCGCGGCGGCGCCATGTTCCGCCACGTGTTCCCGGAGGACGCCGACTACGTCTTCCGCGTCCGCCTGGCCCGCAACGCGGGCGACAATCTGGCCGTCTTCGACGTGCCGCACACGTTGGAGGCGAGCCTGGACGGCGCGCTGGTCCGCACGTTCACCGTCGGCGGGCCGCCGCCGATGGATGCCCCCCGCGACAGCGACGAGTACCGCGCGTGGCGCGACCGGCAGCGGACCATCGACCGCGACTGGGAGTTCCACCTGCCGGTCAAGGCCGGGCCGCACGAGTTGAGCGTGACCTTCGTGCGGCGGACCGCGGCCTACCCGGAGACGCTGCGGCAACCGTACCTGCGGCCGTACACCAGCATCACCGGCGGCGACACGCGGGTGCAGCCGTACCTCGGCAGCGTCACCGTCACCGGGCCGTTCGCCGCGAGCGGCGGGCCGCCGGCGGAGGAGACGCCGAGCCGCCGGCGCATCTTCGTCTGCCGCCCGGCCGGCGCGACGGACGCCGAGCAGACCGAATGCGCGGGTCGGATTCTCTCGAACCTCGCCCGCCGCGCGTACCGGCGACCGGTGATGGACGCCGACCTGGACGTGCTGCTGGGGTTCTTCGAAGAAGGACGCCGGGAGGGCGGCTTCGATGCCGGTGTCGAGATGGCCCTGCGCTGGCTCCTCGCCAGCCCGGAGTTCGTCCTGCGGGTCGAGCGGGACCCGGTGGGTGCGGCGCCCGGAACCAACTACGCGATCAGCGACTTGGAGCTGGCGTCGCGGCTGTCGTTCTTCCTCTGGAGCAGCATCCCGGACGACGAGCTGCTGGACTTGGCAGCGGCCCGCCGGCTGCGCGATCCGGCGGTGCTGGAGCGCCAGACGCGCCGCATGCTCGCCGACGACCGCGCGCGGGCGCTGGTCACCAGCTTCGCCAGCCAGTGGCTCTACCTGCGCAACGTGCCGGCCGTCGTGCCCGACGAGGACCGCTTTCCCGACGTCGGCGAGGGGCTGCGGCAGGCGATGCGGCGCGAGACCGAGCTCTTCGTGGAGAGCGTGTTCCGCGAAGACCGCAGCGTGCTCGACCTGCTGACCGCCGACTACACCTTCGTCAACGAACGGCTGGCCCGTCACTACGGCATGCCGCACGTCTACGGCAGCCACTTCCGCCGCGTGCCGGTGACGCACGAGGCGCGGCGGGGCCTGCTGGGCCACGCCAGCATCCTCGCGGTCACGTCGTATCCGAACCGGACGTCGCCGGTGCTGCGCGGCAAGTGGGTGCTGGAGAACCTGCTCGGAACGCCGCCCGCGCTGCCGCCGCCCGACGTGCCGGCGCTGGAGGAGACCACCGACGGCGGGGAAGCGCTCTCGATGCGCGAGGCGACCGAGCGCCACCGGGCGAACCCGGTCTGCGCGAGCTGCCACCGGCTGATGGACCCGCCGGGGTTCGCGCTGGAGCAGTTCGACGCGGTCGGGCGCTTCCGCACCCGCACCACCGCCAACACGCCGATCGACGCCTCGGGCGAGCTGCCCGACGGCGCCCGCTTCGACGGGGCGGCGGGACTGCGCGCCGCGCTGGCGCGCAAGCCGGAGCGGTTCGTCGGCACGCTGGCCGAGAAGCTGATGACCTACGCGCTCGGGCGCGGCCTGGAGCACTACGACGCGCCGGCGGTCCGCGCCATCGTGCGGGACGCGGCCGGGAACGACTACCGGTTCTCGTCGCTCGTCGTCGGGATCGTCGAGAGCCTGCCGTTCAGGATGAGGAGAGCGGAATCATGATCATCACCGGGAAGACGCTGCCGCGGCGCACGTTCCTCCGCGGCGTGGGCGCGGCGCTGGCGCTGCCGATGCTGGATGCGATGACCCCGGCCCTGTCCGGGATCGGCGTCCGCGCGGCCGAGCCGGCGCGCCGCCTGGGGTGGGTCTACCTGCCGAACGGCATGGCGATGGAGTCGTGGACGCCGCCGGCGAAGACCGCGCTGGAGCTGTCGCCGACCCTCGGCCCGCTCGGCGCGTTCCGCGACCGGATGGTGGTGCTCAGCGGCCTGGCCCAGGGGCAGGCCGAGGCGCTCGGCGACGGCAACGGCGAGCATACGCGGGCGACCGCGACCTGGCTGAACGGCGTCCACCCGAAGGAGACCGAGGGGGCGGACGTGCGGGCCGGGATGACGGCCGACCAGATCGCCGCGGGGCAGTTCGGACGGACGACGCCGCTGCCCTCGCTGGAGCTGGCCATCGACCGCGACTTCCTGGTCGGCAACTGCGAGAACGGCTATAGCTGCATCTACATGAACACCATCGCGTGGCGCGACCCGACGACGCCGCTGCCGATGGAGAACAACCCCCGCGTCGTCTTCGAGCGCCTCTTCGGCGAGGGCGGCTCGACGGCCGAGCGGCGGGCGCAGTTCCGCAAGGACCGCAGCATCCTGGACGCCATCACCGCCGACCTCGCGCGCCTGCAGCGGGAGGTCGGCGCGGGCGACCGGGCGCGGGTGACGCAGTACCTGGACGCGGTCCGCGCCATCGAGCGGCGCATCCAGCTCTCCGAGCAGAGCGACACCGAGCTGCCGGAGCTGGCTCGCCCGATCGGGATTCCCGAGTCCTACGCCGAGCACGTAGGCCTGATGTTCGACCTCGCGGCGCTCGCCTGGCAGGCGGACATCACGCGGGTGTTCACCTTCATGCTGGGTCGCGAGCTCAACGGCCGCGCCTATCCCGAGATCGGCATTCCCGAGTCGCACCACGGGATCTCGCATCACCGCTACGACCCGCTGAAGCTGGCCCAGCTCGCCAGGATCAACACCTACCACGTGACGCTCTTCCGGGACTTCCTGGAGACGCTGGCGTCGACACCGGACGGCGACGGCTCGCTGCTCGACCACTCGCTGCTGCTGTACGGCGCGTCGCTCAGCGACAGCAACAAGCACCTGCACTATGACCTGCCGCTGATGCTGGTCGGCGGCGGCGGCGGACACCTGAAGGGCGGGCGCCACCTCCGGTATCCGCGCGACACGCCAATGACCAACCTGCTCGTCAGCCAGCTCGACAAGGCGGGGGTCCGGCTCGACGACGGGCTCGGCGACAGCACCGGGCGCCTGAAGGAGCTGGTTCCGCTCGCTGATGTGTAGATTGAAGTGCGCATGGAGTATCGGAATGCGCATCGACGCGCCCGCGACGGTCGTTCGCGCGCGGGCTCCCTGTCTTCGGCGTACGGTGCGGGGCCGTTGCCGCATCGACACGCGCGGTGCGCGGCGGTGCACACGAGCGGACTTGTCGTGACGGGCAGAGAATCTTCCCCGCGGCGGTCAGGGGCCGGTGGGTTGCGTCTCTGCGTGGTCGCGGTGAGCGCGCTGGCGGCCGGTTTCAGTTTGCCGACGATTTCCGCGGGACAGGCGGCGGACGATGCGACGCCGTTGCACCGGGCGGCCCACCGCGGGGATGCTGCGGCCGTCGGACGGCTGCTGGAAGCCGGCGGGGAAGTCGATGCCGCGACCCGCCACGGGGTGACGCCGCTGGCCCTCGCGTCGGCCGGTGGGCATGCGGCAGTGGTGGCGACCCTGCTGGGCGCCGGAGCGGACCCGAATCGCGCGTCGCCGCAGGGCGAGACGCCGCTGATGGCCGCCGCGCGGACCGGCGTCGTCGACAGCGTGACCGCGCTGCTTCGACATGGCGCCGGGGTCGATGCGCGCGAAGCATGGCGCGGCCAGACCGCATCGATGTGGGCCGCGGCCGAGGGCCACGCAGCGGTCGTCGCGCCCCTGGTGGCGGCCGGTGCGGACGTCGACGTTCGCTCCGACGGGGGATTCACACCGCTCGCGTTCGCAGTCCGCGCGGGCCATGGCGACACCGTCGAGGCGCTGGTGAAGGCCGGAGCGGACGTCGACCTCGCGCTGCCGGACGGCACCAGCCCGCTGCACCTGGCGGTCATCAACGCGCACTACGACGTGGCGCGGCAGCTCCTGGAGCAGGGCGCCGACCCGACCGCGGCCGAGCCGGGCTGGACGCCGCTGCACCAGCTCGTCTGGACGCGCCGCCCGAACCGGCACTACAACAACCCGGCGGCGTTCCCGACCGGGACCGTCACCGACCTGGAGCTGGCCCGCGCGCTCGTCGCCCACGGCGCCGACGTCAATGCCCGCCAGACGGCGGAGCCGCGCGACGGCTACCGCAACATGCTCAACCGCAACGGCGCCACGCCGTTCCTGCTCGCCGCCAAGGCGGTCGATCTGGACATGATGCGCCTCCTGCTGGAGCTGGGCGCCGACCCGCTGCTGGCCAACGAGGACGGCACCACCCCGCTGCTGGTCGCGGCCGGCGTCGGCATCTGGTCGGCGAGCGAAAGCCCGGGCAGCGCCGAGGAGGCGCTGGAGGCGGTGAAGCTGATGATCGAGCTCGGCGATTCGGTCACTACCATCGACGACAACGGCGACGCGGCCCTCCACGGCGCCGTCATGCGCGGCTCGCAGGAACTGGTCCTCCATCTGCTGGAGCAGGGCTCGGCGCTGAACCCGGTCAACCAGCGGGGCTGGACGCCGCTGACCATCGCCCAGGGGATCTTCTACGCCAACCTCGGTCGACGCTGGCCCGACATGGAGGCTCTGCTGCTCCGGCTCGGCGCCGTTTCGCCCACGGCTCCGGAGCCTCCGCGGTAACGGCTCCGTCGTCGGACTGGTCACGGTCCAGATCCTCACCAACCTGCCCCCGACGCGACATGGTCCGTTCAATACGCTGCCTCCGACCGTGGCTCTGGCGTTGGCCATGATCGACGGTTTCGAAACACCGCGCCTGCAGGGATAGCGCGGCGCGATCCGGGAATCGTCGATTGTGAGCCTGCTCCTCACCGGGCTCGCGCTATAGACGGCCGTGAACTCGAACTGCGCCGTTGCGGCGGGTAGGCGCCCGTTCCGGCAGGAGCGCGCAGCGTCGAACGACGGCCTCACCGGCGCCGGCCGCGGGCTTCCCGGCGCTGCTACAGCATCAACTGCGTGTGCTCGACGTCGAGCCAGCGACCGAACTTGTAGCCCACGTCCTTCAGTACGCCGACCGTCCTGAAGCCGAGCGCGCGCTGCAGGGCCAGGCTGGCTTCCGCCTCGGTGCAGGTTCCGCCGATCAAGGTTCGATGACCGAGTGATCGTGCCCGTTCGATCAGGTCTGTCAGGAGCGCCCGCCCGATCCCTCGGCGACGCCGGTCGGGGTGGACGTAGACCGAGCCCTCGACCGATCGACGGTAGGCCTCGCGTGGTCGCCATGGCGAAAGGTACGCGAATCCGGCGGCGGCGCCGTCGAGCTCCGCCACGGTCACCGGCTGGGCGGCGGTCCGGCCGCGAAACCACGCCCCGTAGTCCTCCGGCGTGCGCGGCTCGAGATGGAAGGTGCAGGTCGAGGTCGCGATGTAGTGGTTCATGACGCCCGCGATGAACGGGAGGTCTGCCGCGGATGCACGTCGGATGGCGATCATTTCGGGTCTCTCCGGCGGTTGCCGGCGCTTCTCGTCCGGCTGAGAACGGGCTGCCATCCCATCCTTGCATCGATCCGCCACACCGGGATCACGCCGGTCTCGGTTGCCGCGCGGATGCTCGTGGGTGCCCGACTGGTGATCTCGGTCGGCTGGGCGCTGGTCGTCTTCGCCGCGGTGATGTCGGCGATCCAGCCGCAGCTCGACCGGATTGCCCGCCGCAGCGCCCGGCAGAACGCCGACTGACACGGCGGAAGAGGAAACCGACACCGAGTCGGGCGCGCTGTTTCCCTGTCGGTTGCGTGCTGGTAACAGCACGCGAAGCGCTGGCGCCGTCCGTCCCGCAGCGTGCCCGGCCGCGAGCCGGCGGGGCAGTTGCGGCATCCCTCCCACACGGTTCGGCGCGTGCGTATGGACAGAAGCCCTTTACGAACGAAGGGTGAGACCGACCGCCGCGACCTGTTACGATCCGCCGGGACAGCATGTCACGAATAGCACGGCAGCGTGTCTGCGTCGGGGCCGGAGAGCTCATCCGGATGGCGTGGCGCTCGGTGCAGGTCGCCGGTCCGGTCATCGTCGTCGTCGTCCCGTTCGCGTACGCGGTTTCCGGCGTGCACAACGACGTGCTGCTGGCGGCCGGGTGCGGTCTTGCGGCCGGTGCCGGGCTCGGCCTGCGCATGCGCGAGCGGGTCGGGCGTTCGGCGGGAATCCTGGTCGGTACGGTCGCCGGGATGGCAGCGGCCCTGCTCGCCGGACTCGTGCCGGGCAACGGCGTCATGTGGATCGCGCCCCCACTGGTGGCGCTCGCCGTCGGTCTCGTCGACGGACTCGGCACGTCACGCCTGCACGGCTACCGGGACGCCACAGTCGAGACCCTGGCGATGTCGACCCTGATCGGCGCGGGCCTCGTGCCGGCGCTGGGAGTCGGTGGACTGTTGTCGTGTTTCCTGGTCACGCCGCCGACCGCGCTCATCGCGGGCGCCTTCACCGCCGGTCCGGCGGGGCGGCGCTTCGCGCGGCCGCCCGTTCTGCTGGCGCTCGGATCGCTGGCGGTGCTGGTTCTTGCGGTCGATGGGGTCATGCACGAAGGGCTTCGCGGCGGCCGGCCTCGCGCCGACGCACTCCTGAACGCCGCGGTGAGCGTGCCCGCGGCGATGGTCGCCGTCCCGATCGCCGTGTTCCAGGCCGCCCGCGCCGCCGCGGGCTGGTTGCAGCCGCGACTCGAGGTCTACCGGCAGCTCGCCGAGTACCTGCGCGTCATGTGGATCCCGATCGGCGGCTTCGCGATCGGATATCTGGCGATCATCGTCGTGTTCGCCGGGTTCAGCGGCATGCTGGCCCGCTTCCGCCCCGCCGCGTTCGAGGGCGCCGGTGACGCCGGCATCGGGGAGTGGATCGCCTTCGCGTTCTTCCGGGCGCTGGCCCAGGACTATCCCGGCATCGTCCCCGTCTCGGCCGGCGCGTGGCTGCTCGTCGGCGTCCAGGTGATCCTGGCGGTGGGGTGGGCGCTGGTCGTGTTCGCGGCCGTGATGTCGTCCATCCAGCCGCGGCTCGAACGGATCGCCCGGCAGGCGCTCCAGTCGACCGGGGAATGAACCCGGTTGCGCCGTACCGCATCCTTGCCGTGCGCCGCCGACGTACGACCGCCGGCTGAACTTGTCACGCCGCCTCGGGCTCAATCGCGAAATCCACGTGCACACGTATGGGTCGCGCGCCGCTGGTGTCGCCAATCCTGCCAACGCGCTGGGGCGGCCGGCCGTCTCGACGTACGAGAATCTTCGTATTGACGATCTACGAATAAGTTCGTATATTAGGTGCTACGAACGGGTTCGTAGAAGGCATGACCGCCACCCGCCGCCGACCGACCGACGCCGAACTCGCCATCCTGCGCGTCCTGTGGGCGCATGGACCCAGCACGGTCCGCGAGGTCGCCGAGGAGATGGGGCGGGGAAACGCGTACACGACGGTGCTGAAGCTGCTGCAGATCATGACGGACAAGGGCCTGGTGCGCCGCGACGCGTCCGCCCGCACGCACGTCTACCGGTCGGCGCGCTCCGAGCGCGCGATCCAGCGGCAACTCGTGCGGGATCTGGCCGACCGGGCCTTCGGCGGCTCGGCGGCCCGGCTGGTGATGCAGGCGCTGGCCGCGAAGAAGGCCTCGCCCGAAGAGCTCGCCGAGATTCGCGCGTGGCTGGCGGAACAGGAAGGGAAGCGGGAGGGAGCGTGATGAGAGACTGGATCGAGATTACCGGCTGGACGTTGCTGCACTTCGTGTGGCAGGGAGCCCTCCTCGGCTTGGCCATCGCCGGCGTCCTGTGGCTCTGCCGGCGCCGCTCGGCCGACACGCGCTACGCCGTCGCCTCCGGCGGACTGGTGACGCTGCTCGTCGCTCCCGTGGTGACGGCGGCCGTCCTCTGGCAGGGGGCGCGTACGGTCGAGCCCGTCGCGCGCGCGGACCGGGCCACGGCCCGCGCACCGGGCGCCGGCGCGACGGGCGGCCGCGCGCTCGTCGCCCGCGACTCGATGGACGCGGTCCACGCGCGTCTCGCCGCGGCCCTGCCGGGGGTCGTGGCGGTGTGGCTCGCCGGGGTCTCCCTGCTGCTGGTCCGGATGGGCGGCGGACTGTGGCGGGTGCACCGGCTCTACGAGGCCGGACTCGCCGCCCCCGCGTCGCGCTGGCAGGCATTGGGGACGCGGCTGGCGTTACGCCTCGGCCTTCTGAACGCCGTGCGCGTCGTGGAGTCGCGTCTGGTCGGCACGCCGACCGTGGTCGGGTGGCTGCGGCCGATCGTCCTGTTGCCGGTCGCCGCCCTCGCCAACCTGACGCCGGCGCAGGTCGAGGCGATCCTGGCGCACGAGCTGGCCCACGTCCGCCGGCACGATTACCTCGTCAACCTGCTGCAGTCGCTGGGGGAGACCGTCCTCTTCCATCACCCGGCCGTCTGGTGGGTGTCGCGGCGAATCCGGGCCGAGCGGGAACATTGCTGCGACGACGTGGCGCTCGTGGCGAGCGGCGACCGCGTCGGCTACGCCGCGGCCCTCGCCGCCCTGGAGGAGTGGCGCGGGCGCGAGGCGGCGCCGGCGGTCGGCGCGACGGACGGTCCCCTCAGTGGACGGGTGCGGCGGATCCTGGACCTGCCGGTCGACCCGCGGCCGTGCTCCCGCAGACGGGTCGCGGCATGGGTTCTGGCGCTGCTGCTGGGCGCCGGCGTCGGGGCCGCGGTGTGGCCGTGGCAGGGCGTGAGCCATCCGGCCCAGGCCGCGGGGGCAGGTACGGCGCAGGGCGCGCAGGATCCTCGCCCGGCGGCGGTCGAATGGCAGGCCTCCGAGACGGAACACTTCGACATCCGCTACGGCGCCGCGCTGGCGAACGACGTCGACCGCGTCGGGGCGGCGGCGGAGCGCGCGTACGCACGGGTGAGCGAGCGCCTGGCGGACGACCTGCCGTTCAAGACGCCCCTGATCCTCTTCGACACGCGCGAGGCGTTCGAGCGGCAGGAGGTTGCACCGGGAGCGAACCTGGCGGGGATCAGCAATGACGCCGGCGGCTTTCGATGCGGCGTTCGCCGACTATCTGCGGGCGCGGTTCGCCCCGGGCGCGGATGCACCGCGGCAGTGGGCTTCACGACGTGCTTTCGCGCGCGGAGTACAGACCCGCGCACGAACGGGCGCGGATGCACCGCGGCAGCAGGCCGCGTTCTTCTCGATCGGGCGCTTCGCCGTGGCGGCGGCTTTCTCCGGTCCGATCACGGGACGTACCGGGGGCGACACTATGGAACAGCCCTCGTGGAGAGTGACTTCGTCAGGCCATGAAACCATGTTCTGCGTTCGGCGCGTCAAGGAGCTCACCAGTCCCCGTGCGGTCGAGCGACTCGCACGGCGTAATCGGGCCAGCACGCCGGCCCGTCGAACGTCCGACCCGCGGTCCAGGAATCGAAAGGACCGTCCGTCGGGTGGAGGTCGAATTCCGCCACATCCTCGTCGAATCCCGCGAGCGCCCGGCCGGCGGTGGACGCTGCCGACGCGCCGGGCGGATCGAGCGTGCGGGCGATCGTGTCCCGCACGTCCTCCAGGTGCAACCGCGTTGCCCGATCCGAAACGCGCGCGAACGCCGCGCCCATGGTGCGGTCGAGCGCGCGCAGCTCCCCGCGCAGGAACGGCCGGGCGTCGCCGCCGGCGGCCGGCCGCCCGTTGAGCTGGCGGTCGATCAGGTCGAGATAGACCCGCTGGACGTTGCGCCGCCAGGCGTCGATGCGAACATCCGGAGATTCGAGCTCGGCCCACAGTCCCGCCCGCAGGTCGGCCAGGAAATCGGTCGCCGCGTAAGCCGCATCGCCGTCGATCGCCTCCTGCTCGACCAGCCTTCGAATGCGGCCGGCGTTCAGGAGCGAGCGGAGCACTCGGGCCTGGCCTGCGCGGATCCGTTCGAGGGCGCCGGCCGGCTCGATCCGCCGCAGAACAGCGCGATCGACCAGGAACGTCGGCGTCGTGAACGCGTGCTCGTTCAGGAACGCGACCGCCTCGGCCTGGCTCTCGCGCGGGATCGTCTCGAAGCGGACGCCCTCCTGCCCGACGTGCTTCTGCTGCGACCGGACGCCCCCGACGACCGCCGCGACGTGGTTCATCTCCAGCGCCCACTGGCCGACGAGCCGCCCGTACAGCTCGTCGAGGTCGTCGTACGGCTCGCCGGTCGCCGTTTCGGTGGCGGTCGCAGCCAGCAGCATCGCCGCCACCCGCTCCAGATTCTTCAGGCCGAGGGCCGTCGACCGCACCGCGTCGGCGTCGCCCACCGCCTCGGTCAACTGGCCGGGGTCGGCGTTCTGCGCCCCGGGGGTGGAGAAGCGGTACCACGGTGTTTCGTCCTGCTCGCGCGCCCATGCATCCAGGGTCGGTTTCTCGTCGTCGGGACTCGCGGCGTCCGGGATCGGGGTGTAGCCCCACTTCGTGGCCCAGACGTCGTACGGGCCGATCTTCGGGATCAGGTCCTCGACCGCGATGCCGTCCTCCGGCTGCGCGACGTAGTTGAAGCGCGAGTAGTCCATCAGGGTGGGGGTGTGGCCCATCGTCCGGACCCAGTCGGGGTCGCGCACCTTCTCGGGCGGATAGAGGGAGCTGGCCTTCATGTTGTGCTGGAAGCCGAGCGTGTGTCCCACCTCGTGGGCCGCGACGTAGGCCAGCAGTTCGCCCATCAGCTCGTCGGGCAGCGGCAGCGTCCGCGCCCGCGGGTCGAGCGGCCCCGCCTGCACGAAGTACCAGTCGCGCACCAGGTTCATGACGTTGTGGTGGAACTGGATGTCGGCCTCCAGGATCTCGCCGGTGCGCGGGTCGTGGACGTGCGGCCCGGAGGCGTTCTCGACCGTCGACGGCAACCAGCGGATGACCGAGTAGCGCGCGTCCTCGGGACTCCAGTCCGGGTCCTGCTCCGGCGGCGGCGCCTCGCGCGCGACGATGGCGTTGCTGAACCCGGCCGCCTCGAAGGCCGGCCGCCAGGCTTCCACTCCCTGCTTGATGTAGGGCGCCCACTTCGCCGGCGTGGCGGGATCGATCCAGTAGGTGATCGGCTTCACCGGATCGGAGACGGCGGCGTCCGGGTCCCGTTTCTCCAGCCGCCAGCGCGTGACGTAGCGGCGGCGCGGCGAGCGGTGCTCGTCGCGGCCGTAGTCGATCTGCCGGACCGAGAAGTAGCCGACCCGCTCGTCGAAGAGCCGCGGCTGCATCGGTTCCTCGGGAAGCTTCACCATGCTGTAGTGCAGCAGCACGGTGGCGCTGCCGGGCCGCATGCCGCGCCGCCGGGACGACGTCCGCGTCCGGTTCTGGGCGGCGCCCGACGGCGGCGGCACGGTGTAGGTGTGCGTGGTCCGCACCTCGATGTTCGCGGGGAAGGCCGCCACGCTCTCGACGAAGGACCGGTCCCGCGCGAACCCGCGCGCCTGCAGACGGGACCGGGCGCTGAACTCCGGCACCTCCATGCTGAACAGCGACGTCACGTCGACGACCGGCGCGCCGGCCTCCGACAGCGCCTCGACGCCGAACGCCTTGATGATCGTGTCGTTGTTCGCCGCCTCGACGGCGCGGGCGATGGGCCGCTCGGCGTCCGCCACGATCGCGTAGGAGACGCTCTTCAGCAGCACCCGGTCGCCGTGGCGCTCCCACTTCACGACCCGGTTGCCGAGCGCCTGGCCGCCGTAGCCGACCCCCTCGGTGGTGCGGGCGATCCGGCTGACCCAGAGGAACTCCTTGCCGAGCTCGGCTTCCGGGATCTCGTAGAACACCTTGCCGTCGAGCCGGTGGACCGTGAAAACGCCGTCGTCGCTCTCCGCCGCGTCGGTGATCACGTCGTCGTACGGCTTGATCCCGTTGCGGTTGCGCCGCCCGCGGCGGTTGCCCCCCTCGCCGTCGTCCTCGTCCGCTTCATCGGTCTCGGCCGTCCGTTCCGGTTCCCGCTCCTGCTCCGGGGCGGGAGGATTCCGGGCGGCCGAGAATCCGGGAACCGTCCAGCAGAGCAGGAGCGGCAGAACGGTCACGACGGGCAGCGGGACTCGGGCGGACGCCATGGCGAACCTCCTCCGGGTGACGAGAATGGCGCGGTAGCGGTACGAGACTGTGACGATACACGACGGGTGACGTCGGAGCATCTGTCCTCGTCTCCGAGCGGTGATGTCGTCGCCACCGTTGGCGTCGGATGACGGCTGTGCGTTCAGCGCAGCGTATCGACCAGAGCCGCGTCGAGGATTCGACGATCCTGCGTCAGAAGAGTTGCGCCGAGCACGCGGGCGGTCGCCACGAGGATCCGATCCGCCGGATCCCGGTGGAACGAATCGGGCAGGGCGGCCGTTTCCGCAGCGATTGCCGGTGAGATTCCGTGTCTGCGCACCAGCGGCGGGGCTGCTGCCTTTGCGAGCCATTCCCGCAGCGGCAGCGTCAGGCGAATACGTCCGAGGCCGTGCAGCGTCGCCACTTCCCAGAGTGAGATGTCGGAGAGGAGCAACGGCGACTCGCGGTGGGCCGTCCCGACGACCGAGCGCTGCGCCGCCGACAATCGATCCAGGTCATCGAGCCACCAGATCAGTACGTGCGTGTCGAGGAGCGCCCTCATCGCCGCAGGCTGTCCCGGTGGTCCTCGGGAACCGCCGGCCCGACGATGTCACCGGTCACGGTGACGGTTCCCTTCAACTCCATTTGGGGATACTCCGCCTCGGTCTGCCGAGCGGGGCACAGTTCGGCGACCGGTCGCCCGCGCTTCAGAATGACGACGGGCTCGCCGGTTGACTGCACGCGGTCGAGGATGGCCAGACAGCGGGACTTGAAGTCGGACGCGTTGATCGTCTCCATCCAACCAGTCTTCCTGACTGGTCATATATCTGTCAAGGTCTTGCCCCGGAAACCGAGTCGCCCCCCTGCAGCCGGCGACTTTGCTTCGTTGCCCTCGAGGCCAGCGCGTCGAACGCAGCCTCCAGCGCCGTCTCGGCCTCCACCAGCGCGCCGCGCGCCGTTTCGAGCCAGCCGCGGCTCGCGTCCAGACGCCCGCGTCCGTCCCGCAGCATCCGCTGCGTCTCGGCCGGCTGCGGGCCGCCGAGACCCTGCCGGCTGGCGACCATCCGTTCGGGATCGAGAGCCTCCCGAATCCGGTCGACGCTGACCGGCAGGGGCTCTCCGTAGGTCTCTTCGTAGACGTGCAGCAGCTCCTCCGCCGTCAGCTCCTTGGGGCGCTTGCCGTGTGCCCGGCCGTACTCGGTCAGCTCCGACGCGTAGTGATGGCCGACGCGGAACGGGACGTCGGCGTGGCGGAGCAGGGTGTCGGCCACCTCGGTCATCGTCGCGTAGTCGGCGTCCACCTCGGCCAGCGACCGCTCCGGGTCGACCGCGAGGCCGTTGACGACGTCGGCGTAGAGCCTGTACATCTCACGCGCCTTGTCCGCGGTCTCGAGGACCTGTCCCGCGCCGCGGTAGTCGATCATGCCCGTCGACGTGTTGTGGGCGGTGAGGAAGACGGTCTGGGCGTCGCCGAGGACGGTGCTCGCAGTCTGCCGGAGGCGCTCCAGCGCGATCGGGTTGCGCTTCTGCGGCATGATGCTGCTGATGCCGGTCAGGGAGCGGTCGAGCAGCAGCCAGGGCGCGGGATCGTGGTACTGGACCTGCACGTCCTCGCTGAACTGCCCGACGGCGATCGCCGAGATGGCCAGGGCCGAGGCGAGCTCGGTCTTGGAATCCACCGAGGAGACGTGGTTGGCGTCGTAGGAGTTCTCCAGGACGCCGTCGAAGCCGAGCAGCGCGGCGAGCCGCTCGCGGTCGACGGGAAAGCCGGACGTCCCGAGCGCGGCGGCGCCGAGGGGACTCCGGTTGACCCGCGCGTAGGCTTCTTCGAGACGGTTCGCGTCGCGTTCGAGAGCCGCGACGAAGGCCAGCAGGTAGTGGGCGAGGGAGGTCGGCTGCGCCTGCACGCCGTGCGTGTAGCCGGGGATCACCGTGCCCGTGTGCTGCTCGGCCAGCGCCAGCAGCGCGTTGCGGGGCGCGAGGAGCGATTCGTAGGTCGCGAGCAGCGCCTCCCTGAGCGCGAGCCGCCGGAACGTCGAGCCGATGTCCTGCCGGCTCCGGCCGGTGTGCAGCCGTGACGCGTCGCGGCCGGCCACCTCGACCAGGCGCTCCTCGAAGACGAGGTAGTCGGACGAGCGGCGGGAGCCCGGTTCGTCCTGTTCCGCGATCACCTGCGCGACGCCCGCGGCAATCGCCGCCCCGAGCGGTTCGGGGACCAGCCCCGCCTCGGTGAGCATGACGATCGACGCCTTGTTGATCCGGCCCAGGTGGTGGAAGTCGTCGCGCTCGCCCTGCGCCCAGACCGCAGTGGGCACGAAGAGGACGGCGGCGAACGGAACGGTGAGACGGCGAAATCGTGACATGGCGTCCTCCCCGGGGATGCGAACGAGTCGGAGTCTCGGCGCGATTGTATGCCGCACCGCGGGACGGCCGCGGATCGAAACCCCCGATGGAGCGGATCAGATGATGTGGCCGGTCCAGCGGCCGGCGATGATGATCCCGGCCCAGAGAAGCAGCGACGCGCCGCCGGCGACCCGCGCGGCCGCGGGCAGCTCCTGCGCCGTGTCCCACGCGCCGACGCCGCGGAACGTCCGGACGTGGAAGACGGCCATGTTGATGCACGCCAGCGGCAGCAGCAGGAACTTGATCTGGAAGGCCGGGTTCTCCACGTACGCCGGCGCGCGCGTCGCGAACATGCCGAAGCCGGTGACCGCCGCCACCACGAACGCGGCCCAGGTCCAGGGAAGCAGCTTGCCCGTCACCTGGCTCACCGGGTACCGCAGCGCGGCGAAGCCGAGCAGCCGCAGGTCGACCGTCATGATGGAGCCGACCACCACGCCGATCGCGATCACGTGGATCGATTCCAGCAGCGGGAACCACCAGGTGAAGCCGATGTGCTGCGAGATCGGGTGGTCCTGCAGCCATTGCCAGATCGACGGGTACGCCTGCAGATCCTCCCAGACGAACGGCACCTCGAAAGGATCGGTGATGTACTCGGAGTACGCGATCCAGCGCCCGCCGAGCATGACGCCGATCCAGAGCAGGAGCGACACGGCCGCGATGATCCGCGCCGCGAGCAGCCGCTCGGCCGACTGCTCCCAGTAGCCGTGCTGCCTGCGGTTCATCCGGTAGACCACGAACGCCAGCGCGATGGCCAGGAGCAGGAGCGAAAACTTGAAGGTGGCGACCGGGTTGTAGAAGTAGCGGAGCGGCCGCGCCAGGACGAAGAGCAGTCCGGTGACGGCGTTGACGGCCAGGGCGTACCAGGTCCACGGCAACAGCCGCCGGATCATCTCGCTGACGTTCTGGCCCGGCAGCGCCAGGCCCAGGAACTTCAGGTCCACCATCACGATGGAGCCGACCACCGCCGCGATCCCCATGATGTGGAACGACTGGGCGATCGGCGGCAGGCCCGGCACGTTGCCGAGCAGGTACACCATCCACTCGCGGGTCGGGCTCTCCGCGAGGGTCTGGGCCAGAAAGTCGCGCATGGGTCGGTCTTTCGTCGGCGCCGGCGTCGATCGCCGGCTGCGCCATCCTATACTAGCCGGAGCATCGGCATGGTGAAGGACCCGACCGGCGTGGAGTGCCCGATGCGTGACCGGACGTTCTCGATCGCCTGCATCGGCCTCGGTGCAGGGCAGAACCGTTCAGGGTGGAGTATCCGATGCGCACTCAGATTCTCGTGATCGCGTTCGCCTGCATCCTCGCCGCCGGATGCGGCGGCGAGCCGGAACCCCCGGCCGTCGCCATTCCGGAGGCGGAGCCGCCCGCCGCGCCGCCCGCGGCGGCCAGTCTGCCGGACAGGATCGTCGCCGAGCGCGGCGGGTTCATCCCCGAAGGCGTGGAGTACGACATGGTGAACGGCCGGCTGCTGACCGGATCGCTCACCGAGGGATCGGTCTTCCACATCCACCCCGACGGCCGCGTGGAGGCGCTGGTGGAGGACGACGAGCTGGTCTCTTCGGTCGGCATCGAGGCGGACGAGGCGCGGGACCGGCTGCTGGTGGCCAACGCCGACCGTTCCGTCTTCGCGAGCGGGGGCGTCGGGCAGGCCAAGCTGGGGATCTACAACCTCACCACCGGCGAGAGAATCGCGATGATCGACCTGGCCGCGACCGTCGACGCCGGCGACGACGCGGCGCACTTCGCCAACGACGTGGCGGTGACCGACAACGGCATGGCGTACGTCACCGACACGCGGATGAACGTCATCTACCGCGTGGACGCCGACCAGTCGGCCGGCGTGTTCCATCGCTTCGACGACGGCGGGGCCGGTCCCAACGGTATCGTCCATCACCCCGGCGGCTATCTCCTGGTCGCGCGCGGCGCCGCGCTCTGGAAGGTGCCGCTCGACGATCCCGGCGCCGCGGCGGAAGTGGCGCTGCCGGAGGAGGTGCCGGGGCAGGACGGCATGGTCTGGACGGCGGGCCGCCTCGCCATCGTCAGCAACTCGGCCAACCGCGTGGTGGCGCTGACGAGCGACGACGACTGGGCCAGCGCGCAAGTTGCCGCGGCGGCGACCTACGGGGAGCAGGCGACCACCGCCGCGGTCGTGGGCGACGACGTCTTCGTGGTCCATCCGCACTTCGCCGACGACGATCCGCCGAGCTTCGAGCGCGTCGTGTTCGAGTAGGCGGCCGCGACGTCCGCGCGGGTCGTTCTGCTCCACGCACGTGAATAAACTCCCGACACGTTCCGTAAGGAACTGTTGTGGACACGGACATGGCACTCCCGTCCACGGGAGTGGTCCCCCTCGCACGGCGGATCGACTCCGATCGCACGCTGGTCGTCCAGGCGCAGGCGGGCCGGCGGGCGGCGCGCGAGGAGCTGGCCCGCCGCGTGCGCGGGCCGGCCTACGTTCTGGCCCTGCAACTCGTCGGCAACCGGGATGATGCCCTCGACGTCACGCAGGACGCACTGTTGCGGCTCTTCGCCCACCTCGGCCGGGTGGCGCCGGACTGGACCGCAGGATCGCAGTCGGCGAACAGGTCTCCCCCAACTACTTCACCACGCTCGGCGTATCGTTCCCACTCGGACGGCCGTTCGAGGAAGCCGACCAGCCGGGCGCGGTGGTCGTTCTCGGTCACGCCGCGTGGCGTCGGCACTTCGGGACCGATCCCCGGATCATCGGCCGGGAGTTGGCGATCGGCGACCGGCGACGAACGGTCGTCGGGATTGCCCCGGAGGGGTTCACCGGGTTGTTTCGAGGGGTCGCGCCAGAATTCTGGCAGCCGCTCGACGACGCCGGCGGGGAGTCGGCCGACGACCGCGGACAACTGGAGTGGTGGGTGCACGCCAGGTTGCGGGACGACGCGACGCTCGAGCAGGCTCGCACGCAGGTTGTCGTCCTGGCGGATACGCTCTCCCGGCGGTATCCGCACTCGAACGCCGGTCGCTCCTTTGCCCTCACGCCGCTGTCGGAGGCGTCCATTCACCCCGTCGTGTCCAAGGTCCTGGCCCGATTCGGAGCCGCCGGCGTCCTCGCGGTCGCGCTGCTCCTGCTGTTGGTCTGCTCGGTCAACGTCGCGCATCTCGTGCTCGCGCGCGCGGTCGATGGCCAGCGCGAGATGGCCATCCGACTGGCGGTAGGCGCCAATCGATGGTGGATCATTCGTCCGTTGCTCGCCGAGGGCATCCTGCTCACGGGCGTCGCGGCCGCCGTCGCGTTGCTCCTGACCGCGTGGGTCGGGCCGATGCTCGGCGAGATCCGTCTGCCGGGGGTGCCGACGGCCATCGATCTGCACCTGGTGCCCGATTGGCGCGTCTTCGGCCTCACGGTGATCGTCGTCCTCGGGTCGATCGTGGTCTCCTCGCTCGGACCGGCGTTGCGGATCTCGTCGGGCCTGTCCATCGTCGAGACGCTCAAGACCGACTCCCGCGCATCCGCGTCCGGCGGAGCCACGACGTGGCGGATGCTGCCGATTGCCGGCCAGGCCGCGACGGCGGTGTTGCTGCTGGTGGTCGCCGGTCTCGCGTTACGCAGTCTTCTTGCCGTGATTCACGTCGACCCCGGCTTCGAGACGCGAGGCGTCGCGGTCGCGAGTGTCGCCCCGGCGCTGGCCGGCCACGACCAGGACGAGGCGTATCGCTACCTGCCGCGCGCGGCCGCCGCCGTCCGGGAGCTTCCGAACGTCGAGGCCGCAGGATGGATTCAGCCGGTCCCGCTGTCGTTGGGTGTTCGGCTCACCCGACTCCGCCTGTCCGGACACGACGGCGCGGCGTCGCACGAGCTTCCGCTCGTCGACGCCGGGACAGCCGGTCCCGGCGCCCTCGGAGCGCTTCGCGTGCCGGTGATCGAAGGACGCGAATTCGACGCGTCGGACCGCTCGGGCGCGGTCGAGGTCTCACTCGTGAACGACGCGTTCGTCCGCCGCTTCTGGCCCGACCGGCGACAGGCCGTCGGTCAGCACATCGGGGTGGGCTTTCCGGAGACTCGGACGGTGGAGGTCGTAGGCGTTGTGGGCGATTTCAGGAACCGCACGCTCGGGGACGTCACGCGACCCATGGTGTTTACGTCGATCCTGCAGGATCCGTCGGGTTGGCAGGCCGCGGCGCTGGTCGTGCGACGGTCACCCGCTGGTCCGCCGCAGATGGCGCATCTCGTGGACGCGATGCGCGCGATCGATCCGGCGGTGCCCGTGTACGACGTGCAACCGCTGACCGCGCGCATCGGCGGCGTCCTCTTGTTGCCCCGGGTTGCCGCGACGGTCCTTGGTGGGACAGGCGTTCTCGCGCTGGGCCTAGTCGTGCTCGGATTGTATGGAACGGTATCGCTGTCCGTCAGACTTCGGCTGCGCGAGCTGAGCGTGCGAATGGCGCTCGGCGCCTCCCGGACGGCCATCGTGCGGCAGGCCCTGGCGCCGGTTGTGGTCGGCGTCGTGTTCGGCTTGGTCGTCGCGCTGGGGGCGACCCGCGTCCTGACCGCGTTGCTCTACGGCGTGTCACCCCACGACCCCGCCACGTTGGTGGCGGCCGCCCTCACGCTGTTGACCACGACGACGGCGGCCGGCGCCTGGCCGGCGTGGCGCGCCACGCGCACGAACGTCGTGCGCTCGCTCCAGGCAGGATGAGAACGCGCACCCCTGTGAACGTCGCCCCGCTCCCGTGCACGCGTGGCTGGCGCACCAGCCCGGAAAACTCAGTGCGCCGTGGAAGGCACCATGCCGACACCTGTCATCGTCCTGGCCGTGCTCGCGGTCTCGGTGGTCGCGGTGGCCATGATCGATCTGACGCGACATGACGTTCGCGTGCTCCCCAAATGGGCGTGGGGACTCATCATCCTCCGGAGCGACCGACCGTCCTGCGGCGCGGTCCGGCGTCCGCCCGGCCGGCCCGCCACTGATTGTGGCGACGGGATTGTCCGAGTGGTACGGGACGACGATCGCGCTGGATCGCGTCGACCTGCAGATCACGCGTGGTAGCACCTACGGGTTGATCGGCCCAACGGGGCGGGAAAGACGACGATCATCTCGGTGCAGTCCTCCGCCTTCGCGAACGAGACGGCGACCGCGCAGAGGTCCGGCTAGAGGTTCACCGTCAGTCTCATGCCGCGACCTTGGTGCAGTGGTGCTGCGGTGTCAACCGTGTGCCTCCGTTCGTGTTCCCCTCCTGCGTGACCCGCGCCCGTTCCGCGTCGAGACTCGCCGCGGAAGCGAAGCACGTTCCGTGCGACAATGGCGGATGGCCCATCCATCCCCGTTCGTGGACGCTAGCAGCCCGTGGCAGAAGTGTGTCTCGCTGAGTCGCCTGTTCAAGTGGCTTGGCGATGAGCGATTGGGCCGTTGAGCGCGGTCGGCACCCACTGGAGGCCCCAGAAGGGCCTCAGACGCCCCCAGAGGCCGATCTGACACTCGATCCAGCGGAAAATGGCCGAAAGAGCCCGCCCCTGCAGGCTCCGGGGCGTGCCGGTGCCCGTCCGGCGGCGCAGGAGCAGCGCCAGGTTGCAAGCCGCCGCCTGGATGAGCACGCGCTTGCGAACCTCCTCATGACCGCGCACCCACACCCGCCGCATGCCCCCGGTCTCATACTGATGAGCGAACGGACGCTCCACCAGCTCCCCACGCCGCCGTTGCAGACGACGACCCCGAGCCCCACGAGTACGCCGGCGGTTCCCATACAACGCCTTCTGCGCAGCCCGTTTCTCCGGCGGCGTCTCGCCCGTCCGCTTGTCCTGCCAGCGGCGCGGGCCGCGCTCCGGCTCCGAGATGTAGCTGCGGACCTCCAATTCGTCCAGCGCAACCAGCGTCGCGTCGCTGTGATACCCCTTGTCCGCCACCACCTCCTCGACCTCACGTCCGTCCGGCTGCACCGCCTCCACCTGCTCCGACGCCTTCGTCAGCGTCTCCGGCAGCGTCGCCGTATCGCCCTCCGATGCGTCCTGCACCGTCACCGCTACGACGGCACCCGTGTCCATGTCGACCCCGTGCTCCACCTTGTGCGCCAAGTGCGTCCGACCGTCCTTCATCTTCGTGATCTTTGCGTCCGGGTCCTGCGGGGACTGCCAGTCCTTGTTCGACGCCGTCTTGTCCTTCCGCGACCGGTCGAACCGCGCCAATTCCGCCCGCGTCGGCGTCGCTATCCCAGACGCCTCCGCCAACCCCTGCAGAAACGCGTCGTACGATTCTCCCGTGTCCCGACGCTCGATGCTGCGCATCGCCGCGTTCGCTTCCAACGTCGTCGCGTCAATGCCGATCGTCTTCCCCCGAACCAGGTCCGCCTCCGCCGCGCGCTCCAGCACCCACGTGAACACCGCCTCGTGCGTCTCGTCGTCGATCCGCCGGCGCGTCCGCGACAGCGTCGAGTGGTCCGGCGCCGCCTCCGTCAGGTCCAGGCCCAGAAACGACCGTAGACTCAGCGAATCGGCCACCCGCCACGCAATTCCCCGCTCCGACGACACGCCCTCGAAGAACCCGATGAACAGCAACCGGAAGTACCGCCCCGGCTGCAGACTCGGACGGCCCAGTCGTTCCGCGTAGAAGCTCGAGCACAACCTCTCCACGAAGGCGTCAAACCCGGACTCCTCCAGAATCCGGTTCAGCCGCTCGAAGAACGGATGTCCATCGCTCGTCGGAAGGTCCTCGCTGTGCACCCACATCGGCGGCGCCTGCCGCGCCGCCGGTCGCTTGCCCATCGCCATGCAGGCAGTGTAGGACACGCGGCGGGATCCGTCGAGTCCGCGCCCGACTTTTGCCACAGGCTGCTAGGGAGCAGCACACCGATCCTTCCGCCCCCGCGCCGGCCGACGAGGCACCGGATCTGCCGGGCTGTGAATCGTTTCCGTTGAGCGTGGACGAGCTCGGGCGCTCCGACGAGCGTATCGAGTACTGGGACGCGCGCGCCGGGACGGCCTGGCGGGTCCGCGACGTCTCCTCCTGGCACGAGCAGCCGGGGCAGCGGCTGGCCATGCTGGCGGCCCGGATGGCGTCGGTGCGGGGGGCGGCCATCGAGTGTTTCGGCTCGACGAGCCTGGCCCGCCTGGACGCGACGGGGCGCCCGCGCCAGATCCTGCAGGCCGACAACGTCGTGTACCTGCGTCCGGCGCAGTGGAAGACGCGCGGGCGCGTGAACGTGTACACGGGTCCGCTGCCGGACGTGGTGCTGGAGGTGGATCACACGACGGACGTGCGCCGCTGGAAGCTGGGCAAGTACCAGCGGTGGGGGTTCCCGGAGATCTGGGTGCTGGTGCCGTCGCAGCGGTCGGTCCGCGCGTCCGGACTCGCGATTCACGTGCGAGACGCCGGCGGCGGCTACCGGCAGGCGGCCGAGAGCGCGGCGTTTCCGGGCTGGACGGCGTCGGAGATCCACCTCGCGCTGACCGAGGAGCCGTTGTCGGCGGCGGTGTGGCGGGCGCTGGAGCGTGTGGGCCGGGCGCTGGGGGAGCGCGACGGCACGACGCCCGAGGACGACCCGCTGACCCGTTCTCTGCAGGCGACAGCCGAGGCGAGGGGTGAAGCGAAGGCCGAGGCGAGGGCACGCGTGGAGGCTGTTGTCGCGGCGTTGCGGGCTCGTGGCGTCGATGTCCCCGAGGGCGTTGCGGCCGATGTCGATCTGCTGGCCGGACGCTCCATCGACACCGCAATGGCCGTGGCGGTGACGTGCGCCGACGCCGCCGACTTCCGGCGGCGCATCCGCCAGGCGTCTCGCTAGCCGGGATAGCCGGTTCGTCATGCCGGCTCCCGTGCGACAATTGTGCATGGCCCATCCATCCCCGCTCGACGAGCTTGACCCGCCTGGACGCGGCGGGGCGCCGGCACCAGATCCTGGCCGCGGTCTTGGGCGACGACGGCTTCATGGTCCATCCGTACTTCGCCGACGACGACGTGCGGTTCGAGACGTCGATGGTGATGCAGGGCGCCGCGGAGCTGCTGACCTGCGGCACCGCGGTCGTGGTGCGCGACGAGTAGCCCTGCGAGCCGCCGGGGCGCTTGCACGGCAGGGGCGGAGGTCGGGGGGGAAACAGCCCGCGAGAGGGCGGCATGGGCAGTATCTCAGGTCGTGCCCGGCGAAGGGCCGGTCGTCTCCCGGAACACGACTTCCGGCCCTTCCGGCACCGGGTTCAGCCGGAAACGGACGATGGCGAGCGCCGCCTCGAGCACCAGCCACACCGCCAGCGTGAAGACGGTCGCCCCGGTGGCCAGCAGCAGCCACTGCCCGGCGCTCCAGAAGTCGACCAGGTTGGTGCTCATCACCGTCAGGGTCGACAGCAGCATGAAGACCATCGGCGCCGCGGTGTAGACGAGCGGCTTGCCCCGCCGCAGCAGGTAGAGGGTGACGGCCAGCAGCGCCAGGCCGGCGAGGAGCTGGTTCGTGGTGCCGAAGAGCTGCCACAGGATCAACCCGGCGAACTCGCCGTCCACCTGGATGAACGCGAAGGCCCAGATGGCGATGACCGCGATGCCCGACGCGACGTAGCGGTTCGAGAGCGCGCCGACGCCCAGCGTGTCGCCCATCTCGGAGACGTTGTAGCGCAGCAGGCGGGTGGCCGAGTCGAGCGACGTGAGGGCGAACGAGACGACGATGACGGCGACGAACGTGCCGCCCACCGCTTCGGGAATGCCGAGCGTCTGCAGGAAGTGCGTCGTGCCGCCGATGAAGGCGGCGATGTTGTTGCCCAGGCTGTCGGCCGCCTGCCAGCTCACGTAGCGCTCCAGCCACGCCTCGCGCGAGACGAACCCGGCCGTGCAGGCGAGCACCGCCATCAGGCCGAGGAGCGATTCGCCGATCATCGCGCCGTAGCCGACGAAGCGGGCGTCGCCCTCGGTGGCGAGCTGCTTGGCGGTGGAGCCGGACGACATCAGGGCGTGGAACCCGCTCGCGGCCCCGCAGGCGATGACGACGAAGACGAACGGGACGATGGGCGGGGCGCCCTCGGGGGCCGGATCCACGGCCGGTGCGACGAACGACGGGTTGGTCGCGACGAACCCGACGTACATGGCGCCGACGCCGACGTAGAGCAGCAGGCTGTTGATGTAGTCCCGCGGCTGGAGCAGCAGCCACACCGGCAGGACGCTGGCGCCGAAGGCGTAGGCGAGCAGCAGCCACTTCCACTGCGCCAGCGACGGGCCGACTACCGGCTGGCGGATGCCGAGGAACGCCAACCCCAGGGCGAAGGCGAGCCCGGCGAGGGTCAGGCTCCGGATGCTCCACCCGCCGCGGTGGACGGCCACCCCCATGGCCGCGGCCACGAAGATCAGGGCGCCGCTCGGCAGCACCGCCTGCGGATAGAAGTCGGGCGAGAAGAGCACCGCGATGACGTGGACGAACACCCCCATCGCCAGCGCGATCAGGAAGAAGATGACGAGGTGGAACAGCGTCCTGCCGCGCGGCCCGACGAGGTTCTCCGTCACTTTCCCGATCGACATCCCGCGGGCGCGGATGGATACCACCAGCGCGCCGAAGTCGTGCACCGCCCCGATGAAGATCGCGCCGAGCACCACCCACAGCATCGCCGGCAGCCAGCCCCAGATGACCGCGATGGCGGGGCCCAGCATCGGCGACAGGCCGGTGATCGAGGCGTACTGGTGGCCGAACAGCACGTAGGGGTTGGCCGGCACGTAGTCGACGTCGTCGCGGCGGCGGACCGCGGGGGTCGGCCGCGCCGGGTCGATGGCGAAGACCCGCTCGGCGAGGAAGCGGGCGTAGACGCGGTAGGCGGCCGCGTAGGCGGCGATGCAGAACAGGGCGGCCAGCAGTGGTGACATTGGTCAGTGGGCGGCGAGTCGGGCGCCGATGGCGCGCAGGGCGTCGAGGCCGTGCACGTCGTGCGGCCGGAGCGGGATGACGGTGCGGGGCAGCGTCGGGAAGGCCTCCGCAATCTCCCGGAGATACGCCTGCTCCTGCGCCCGGCGGGCGTCGACGAACGCGCCCGCGGCCTCCGCGGTGTCCGGCAGCAAGCGGTTGACGACGAGCGACGAGACGGGCAGGTCGAACCGGGCCAGCGTGTCAACCACCCGACGGCTCTCCAGGATCGACAGACGGTCCGGGTTGACCACCAGCACGAACGCGGTGCCGCCGGCGTCGAGCAGGCGTTCGCGGGCGACCACGAACTTGCGGCGGCGCGCCTGCAGCACGTCGTTGATGCGCGCCTCGGGACTGTCCCGCGGATGGTCCGCGTGCTCGTCGATCAGCGACAGCTCGTCCCCTCGACCCGCGTTGCCCCCGAGACGTCCCAGCATCGCCCCGAGGCGGGAAGACCGCTCGCGGTGGCGCAGCAGGCCGTCCATCCAGGCGCTCATCACCTCCGGCAGTGACAGCAGCCGCACCGTGTGGCCGCTCGGGGCGGTGTCGAAGACGACCAGGTCGAAGCGCGATCCGGCCAGCGCCAGCAGCTCGGCGACCCGCTCGATCAGCGCCGCCTCCGTGGCGCCCGGCGCATGGGCCGCGAGGTCGAGCTGCCGGTCGATCTCGTCGTACAACCGCGGGTGGACCAGCGTCTTCATGCGTTCCTTGACGCTCGCGATGTGGCTCGCGGCGGCCTGGTCGGGATCGATCTCCAGCCCGGTCAGGTCGGGAGCCAAGGCGGTCTCGACGTCGCCGATCGAGCGCTCGAAGATGTCGCCCAGGGAGTGCGCCGGGTCGGTCGACACGACCAGGCACGTGCGCCTGCGCTCCGCCGCGGCCAGGGCGAGCGCCGCTGCCGTCGTCGTCTTGCCGACGCCCCCCTTGCCGCCGACGAACACGATGCGGCGCGCGAGGAGGTCCTCAACAGCAGCGGAAGTGGTCAAGGGGCGAGTGCTCCAGACCCATCCGGGTGTGCCACGCGTGGAAGCGCTCGAGGAGCAGCGGCTGGAGCTCCAGCGTGTAGTACGCGCCGGGATTCGGCACGCCCAGCAGCTCCGCGAAGACGAACAGCATGAACAGGTCGTCCTCGTCGCGGCGCGCGCGGGCCACGGCGCCCCGGTAGGGCGCCGTGTAGAACTCGCCGAGCAGCATGCGGATCCGGGCGAGCCGCGTCCCGAGCCGGCGGCGCCACGACCTGGCCATCGCTGCTGCCGCCTCTTTGCGCTAGCCCGCCCCCGTGGCGGCGGCGGCGCGCCGCTCGCGCATCAGGGCGGACGCCGCTTCGAGCATGACGAAGATGGCGGTGATGATGATCACGACGTCGATGGCGACCAGCAGGTAGTTGCCGGCCGTGTAGAGGCTCCGCAACTGGTAGAGGGCGCTCAGCAGCGCCATCGACGTCACGAAGACCATGGGTACCAGCGTGTAGCTCGACGGCCGTCCCAGCTTGACCAGCATCACGCTGATGACGAGCAGCGTCAGCCCGGCGAGGAGCTGGTTGGTGGTGCCGAAGAGCGGCCAGATCACCATGCCGCCGCTGCCGTCCGCGCCGCCGGCGCCGAAGGCGAGGACCAGGCAGGCCCCGACCGCCACCCCGGTGGCGGTGTAGCCGTTAGTCAGCGCCGGGATCCTGTAGATGGCGCCCCATTCCTGGACGATGTAGCGCTGCAGGCGGACCCCGGCGTCCATCGTCGTGCCGGCGAAGAGGACCGCCATCACCGTCAGCAGGGTCTGCGCGAAACCCAGCGGCAGGCCGAGCCCGTCCGTCGCGATGCGCGCGCCGCCCTGCACGAAGGCGGTGACCCCGCCGAGGTTGGCGAAGGTGAAGTCGGGGTTGTCGGGCCGGGCGACGTAGAACGCCTCCCAGTCGGTGAGCGTCGCGAAGCCGGCGGTGGCCGCGATGATGGCGACGATCGCCAGCGACCCCTCGCCGAGCGAGCCGAGGTACCCGACGAAGCGGGCGTCGGTCTCCTTGTTGAGCTGCTTGGACGTGGTGCCGGAGCTGACCAGGCCGTGGAAGCCCGAGATGGCGCCGCAGGCGATGGTGACGAACAGCAGCGGCATGATGGGCGGCGTCGCGGGCGGCCGGTTCGGGTTGATGGCCGGCGCCACGACCTCCGGACTGGCGATGAGCACGGCGCCGTACAGGATGCCGAGGCCGACGAAGAGCTGGATGCCGTTGATGTAGTCGCGCGGCTGGAGCAGCAGCCACACCGGCAGCATCGACGCTACCGCGGCGTAGGCGAAGAGGAGCAGGATCCACTGCGCGGCGGGGCCGAGCCCGAGGAAGGCGGCCGGCAGCTCCACCGGGAAGATGTCGCCCAGGGCGATGACCGCGTAGAGGATGATGGTCCCGACCACCGTCGGCCACGTGATGCCGACGCCCACCCGGTAGAGCAGCACCCCGATGGCGACCGCGACGACGATGGCGCTCCAGGCGGGGATGACGCTCGCGGGCGTCTCGATGAACGCGTCGGAGATGGCGACCGCGAAGACGGCGTTGACCATCAGCAGCAGGAAGAAGACGACGACCATGAACAGGTTGCGCGCCCGGTGGCTCACCACCTCGCCGGTGAGCGAGCCGACCGACAGGGCCTTGTTGCGGACGCTGGCCCAGATGGCGCCGAAGTCGTGTACGCCGGCGAAGAACATCGTGCCGATGACGACCCACAGGAAAGCCGGCAGCCAGCCCCAGACCACCGCGATGCTGGGGCCGATGATCGGCGCGGCGCCGGCGACCGCGGTGAAGTGGTGCCCCCACAGGACGACGCGGTTCGTCGGCACGTAGTCGATGTCGTCCCGCATGGCGTGCGCCGGCGTCTGGAAGTCGGGGTCGAGCCGGTAGATCTTCTCGGCGATGAACTTCGAGTAGAACCGGTACCCGGAGAAGACCGCGATCAGACCGACAGCCGCAAGAACGACAGCGTTCATGGTGTGCTCTCCTTGAGGTCGCGAACGGCCGGGTAACCCGGAACGCCGTCCGCGGCGCGCACGGCGCGGACGATGGCGTCGGCGGTGGCGTCGGCGGCCAGGGCGCCGATCCGCAACAGGCCGGTCGTGTTCGTCCGGCTGCCGGTCGACAGGGCGAAGATGGCGTCTCCGTCCACCGGGGTGTGCGCCGGACGGACGGCGCGGGCGAGGCCGTCGTGCGCCATCCGGGCGACGACGCCGAGTTGCGCCTTGTCGAGGGCGGCGTTGGTGGCGACGACGCCGATCGTCGTGTTCTCCCCGCGCGGGGCATCCGGCGCCGGCCCGCGCAGCAGGGCTCGCGCACCGACCAGCCGCTGCCCGTCCTCGCTCCGCACACCGGCGATCAGGGTGCCGGTTTCCGGTTCGTACACGTCGCCGACCGCGTTGACCGCCATCAGCGCGGCGACCTGCAGGCCGTCCGGGAGTTCGATCAGCGCGGTCCCGATGCCGCCCTTCATGGCGCGGTCCGGTCCGGCCAGCTTGCCGACGGTGGCGCCGGCGCCCGCGCCGACGCTGCCTTCCTCGATGCCGTCGCCGCGGGCGGCGCGCGCCGCCCGGTATCCGCAATCGGCGGTGGGGCGCACCGCCGGATCGCCGACGCCGAGGTCGTACAAAATGGCGGCGGGCACGATCGGCACGCGCGCCGTCCGCGTCCGGTACCCGATACCCCGCTCGTCCAGGTAGCGCATCACCCCGTCGGCGGCGGCCAGGCCGAACGCGCTGCCGCCCGACAGGACTATCGCGTGCACCTGCTGGATGGAATTGACCGGATCGAGGAGCGCCGTCTCGCGGGTCCCGGGCGACGCGCCCCGGACGTCGACCGCGGCGGTCGCGCCGCCTTCCGTCAGGACGACCGTGCAGCCGGTCGGCCGCGCAGCGAGCGTGTGATGGCCGACCTCGATGCCGGCGATGGCGGTCAGCCCCTGTGTCGTCGGCATGGCGCGTTCCGAGCCGGCGCCGGCCGCGGCGGCCGCGCAGATAACGACACCGCCGGCGCGCGCTGCCGAAACCTTCATCGGGCTGAAATCGTACCTGAAATCGACGGGCGCATCTACCTGTCGTTCCGGGCGTGGCCAGCGGCGGGCGAGGCGGGTCGCGGCCGCTCGGCGGTGTGTGCGGCGGGCGTCGTCTTCCGCGGAGTACGGGCGGTCGGCTGGTCACCGTCGGGTTCCGACAGCGACGATCCGCCGACGCGGCTCGCCGCGCTGGCGCCGAGGGCCGGGAAGGCGACGGTGACGACGCCGGGACCGCATCTGCGGCCCCGGCGTTGAACAGCCAGGAGTCTGCGCCGTAGAACGGCGCGGACTCCTGGTGAGGCTTGGTTGGGCGGCAATCGGAGCCGCCGGCGACGATTGTCGGGCTAGTTGACGCCGGCGTCACCCGGACCGCACGCATGGCCGTCGCCGGAGCCGGGACCGCCGTCGTCCAGGTTGGCGTTGCGGAGGTAGGTTGCCTGCTCGGCGGTCCACCACGAATCCAGAACGGGGTAAGGGTTGCCATCCCAGTCGGAGGGGTCGCGACGGACTCCGTCATTCCAGACGGCGAGAAGTGCGGAACAGGAACGGTATTCCGCCGGCTTCGGCGGCGAGCCGGGCGACAGCGGGCCGGTGCTGTCTCCGGCATCACAGAAGACGCCGTCATCATTCGAATCGAGCGGATGTTCGTAGTCCGTCTCCGCCGCCTTCGCCATGCTCCGCCACGTTGAGCAGGTACGCGTTCCTCTCCGCCGCCTCCCACGAATCGGGATACGGGTACGAGGTGCGACTCGACGGATCCGAAACGATCCCGCCCCGCCAGTCCATGCGCAGAAGCTCGCACGATTCGTAGACCCGCGGTGTGGGGGCAGTGGACAGGCCATCATCCCCCGGGTCGCAGAAGTGTCCGTCGTCGTTCGAGTCGAGAGGGTGGTTGTACGTGTCCCCGCCGCCTTCACCGTGTCGGGCGACGTTCGCCAGGTAGGTCTGGCGTTCCACCGATCTCCACGAGGCGGGATACGGGTAGGGGTCCCAGGAATAGGGATCCGAAACGACCCCGTCGTTCCAGTCCCGCCGCAGCGCCGTACAACTGTCGTAGGTCCGCGCGGCCGGCGCCGGCGGGGGCTCCGGCCTGCACGGGTCGCCGGACCAGCGCACGTGGGCATGCCGCCAGTACCGCCCGCCGCCCGGTGAACCCACGCGCACGGCGACGTGCGTCGTCCGATCGCGCTCGAGATCGCCTTCGCGGAACACGAGACGATTCGTCGGCCCGTGGCAGACGTACACGGTCATCGTGTCCGCGCCGTCGATCACGATGCCGTCGGGCCGGTGGAGCACGGCGTACCCGTACCCCGACCGGCGCGCGCCGCATGCCTCGAACCGCGTCCCTTGAATCAGGTGCGAGGTCTGGAGGCAAGTCTGCATTCGGCGGACGATCCGGCTCACGAACGATTCGATGGACTCCCCCCGCCGGCGGGTGGCGTCGGGCGCAGCGAGACCATCGGAAACGTCCTGAGCCGGAGCCTCGCGCGGGGCGCTTCGGCTCTGAACCTGTTGCATGCGGCCGGCGGGCAGCGGCGAAGCGGCGGTCGCACCCTGGAACGCCGGCAGGCTCGAGAGCACGACGGAGGATTGGCTTGTGTCTTCCCAGCACGCGGCAGCGAAGACGGTTACGAAACAGACGACGACCAGCTTTCTCATGAAGCCTCCCTTGAAGAATGTCCGGCCGGAGCATCGGCAGTACTCGTGCCACGACACGCGGCGCGCGAAGCTGAAGAGGGAGATGAGGGCGACGGAGCCGCAGGTCCCGGGCGCGCCGCCGCGCGGTTGCCCCCCATTCCGGCAGGCTTGGCCGGCGCTCGGCGCTTTTCCCGCCGCAGGTCGCGCGCCGTAGCGCGGTTGCCTCCCGCTCCGGCGGGAGGAGATCGGGCGGAGCCACGAAACCGGCAACTCCGGTTGTCACCCGACCTGCGCGTCAGGCGGCCTTCGTCCAGCCCGGGAACGTCGTCGCAACGGCCAGGGAAGCCCGCCATCCGCGGATGGCGGGCGGGCCGAAGAGGCAGCACGCCGGTGCAACTCCGGTTGTCACCCTACGTGCCGGGGAAAGCGCGGACGCGTTCGTGGCCGACGAGGCAGCGCGCCGGTGCGTGGGCGTCAGAGCGCCGCTCGATCGAGAGACTGAATGAACTGAATCCCGCGGACGTTCTTGCGACTCAGGCGATCGTCGTTCGTGACGAACAGATCCGTTCCGGCCGCCGCCGCGCAGGCGAGCTGGATGGCGTCCGGCGCGCGAATCGTCCGATCCCGGCGGACTTCGGCGAAGCGGGGGGCGACCCGCGCATCGAACGGCACCACCGTCGCACCGGCCATGATCGCGTGTTCGTAGCGCTGCCGGAGATCTTCGTCGCCGGCCTCCACGGGTTTGACCAGGACTTCACCCAACGTGAGCGCCGACGTAAGCAACTCGTCCTCGCGCTGGAGCATCCGGCGTCGCAACGTCAGTACCTGCTCCGTTCGTTCCCCCTGGTCCTCGACGAGGTACACGAACAGGTTCGTGTCCCAGAAGATCCGGCTCACAGCCAACCCTCGCGCAGCCGCCGCACATAGTCGTCGGCCGTCTCGTCCGCCCACAGGTCCCGGCCGACGCCGCGCAGCGCCAGGATCGGATCCATCGCGCGGGCGGCGCTCTCACCGACGTACTCCTGGCGGTACCACGCGAGCAGCTCTTTGTACGCCGGTGGCAGTTCGTACTCGCGCGGCGTTTGCTTCCCGCCCAGGCGGCGCGGGTGGCAGGGATCCCCGGGCCGGAACAGGCGCCGGCGTCCCTTCGACGTCTCGACCAGCATGCGGTAACGACCCGCATTGGGGGCCTTGTTGGCGACGCAGTGCAGATAGGCATGGACCTGGACACTGCGGCGCGGAGGCGCGCCCGTGACGCGCTCGGCAGCCGCCTGCGCGACGATCTCTCCGACGGAGAAATCAGGGCGATCAGGGAGTTTCCGGTGCAGCAGCGCCGTCGAGATCCACACTTCGTCGGCGACCTTTATGTCTACCATGTCTACCTCGAAAAAATTAGTAGACCATGATCATATGCGAGGATCGGTCGTCCCGTCAACTCCCGTCAACGACGGCGTTCACCGAGTCGCAGATGAAGGGCGCCAACGGCGTTCGGGACATACTCGAGCCTGCATGCTCTACGGGGTCATGGCCGATCTCCTGGTCGTCGTGCACCTGGCGTTCGTCGGGTTCGTCGTGCTCGGCGGCTTCGCGGTCCCGCGCTGGCCGCGGCTCGCCTGGGCGCACGTGCCGGCGGTCGCCTGGGGCGTCGGCATCGAGCTTGCCGGTGCGATCTGTCCGTTGACCCCGGTGGAGCAGTGGCTGCGCGCGGAAGCGGGCGTCGCCGGCTACGAGGGCGATTTCATCGCGCACTACCTGCTTCCGGTGCTTTACCCGGCGGGACTGACCCGCCGCGCGCAACTCGTGCTGGGCGTTCTCGCGTGCGGGATCAACCTAGCCGCGTACGGCTGGTGGATTCACACGGCGCGTTCCGGCCGCCGCCCGCGCGGGCGCTTCACCGGGCCGCGAAAGCGCCGGCTGTAGACGGGCCGCGAAAGCGCCGGCTGTAGAATTGACTGACGGGGTGACGGCGTGGGTATCTCCGGAGCACCGATGTGACGTTCAGCCTCCGTCCGGCGGCGGCGCTGTGTGTGGCGGCGGTGGCGTGGACCGCGTGCGGCGGCGCTCCGGCGGACGTCGCCGAGACCGCGCGCGGCACGCCCGCGCTCAGGTCGAAGCCGATGGAAGTCGGTCTGGAGGGGGTGGAACGCCACGACGCAGCGCAGCGTCCCCGCGTGGTGATCCTCGGAGACTCCCTCACCGCCGGTCTCGGCTTGGCCCCGGAGGACGCCTATCCGGCGCAGCTTCAGGCCCGCGTCGACGCCGCGGGATGGCGGATCGAGATCGCGGCGATGGGCGTCTCGGGAGACACGACGGCGGGCGGTCTGCGCCGCCTCGACTGGGCCCTCGACGGCGACGTGCGGGTGCTGCTGGTGGCCCTCGGGGGCAACGACGCCCTCCGCGGGCTGCCGGTCGAGCAGATGGAGGACAACCTGACGCGGATCATCGATCGCGCGCTGGACCGCGGCATTCGCGTGCTGCTGGCGGGAATGGAGGCGCCGCCGAACTTCGGCGCCGCGTACACGTCCAATTTTCGTGACGTGTTCCGCACTCTGGCGGAGAGCCGCGGCGTGCCCCTGGTGCCGTTCCTCCTCGAAGGGGTGGCCGGTGTCCCGGCGCTGAACCAGGCCGACCGGATCCACCCGAACGAGGCCGGCGCGGCGCGGGTCGCCGAGCATCTCTGGCCGTCGCTGGAGCCGCTCTTGCAGGCTATTGCGGCGGAGCAGGAGGTAGCGCCTTGAGTCCTATGATCGAACTGCGCGGCGTCTCGAAGACGGTGCGGAGCGGCGACCGTGCGCTGACGATTCTCCACCCGCTCGACCTGTCCGTGCCGGCGGGGCAGTCGCTGTCGATAGTCGGTCCGTCCGGCAGCGGCAAGTCGACCCTGCTCGGGCTCATCGCCGGCCTCGACACCCCGTCGACCGGCGCGATCCGGATCGGCGGCGCCGAGATCACGGCCCTGGACGAGGATCGTCTCGCGCGGCTGCGCGGGGCGAAGATCGGCTTCGTGTTCCAGTTCTTCCACCTGATTCCCTCGCTCACCGCCCTCGAGAACGTGATGGTGCCGCTGGAGATCGCCGGGGTCGCGAAGGCGGCCGACCGGGGACGCCGGCTGCTCGCCGACGTGGGGCTGACCGACCGCGGGCATCACTACCCGTCGCAGCTTTCCGGGGGGGAGCAGCAGCGGGTCGCCATCGCGCGGGCGCTGGCGAACGAGCCGCCGATCCTGCTGGCCGACGAGCCGACCGGCAACCTCGACAGCGCGAACGGCCGCCACGTCATCGAACTGCTGGTCGACGTCAACCGGACCCGCGGCACGACGCTGATGCTCGTGACGCACGACCCGGAGCTGGCCGGTTGCACGGACGTCACCCTGGCGATGCGTGACGGTCGAACGGAGCGCGCGGCGGTTCCGGCGGGCGCTCTCGAGCCGGCCGGCGCGACCGCCTGAGCGGATCAATGGGCTTCATCCTCCGCATGGCGTACCGGGAGCTGCGTGCGTCGTGGCGCCGGTTGATCTTCTTCTTCTGCTGCGTCGCGATCGGCGTGGGCGGCATCGTCGCCCTCCGTTCCCTGGTGCAGAACGTCCGCACCGCCCTCGCGGCGGAGGCCCGCAGCCTGACCGCGGGCGACGTCTACGTCCGGACGGACCAGCCGTGGTCCGACGAGGTGCGCGGCCGGATCGAGGCGCGCGCGGCCGAGGTGGTCGGCGCGGAGCTGACCGAGACGGTCGACACCGTGACGATGGCGCGCCTGCCGGCCGGCCCCCGGACGAAGGTGGTGGAGGTCCGCGGCGTCGAGCCGGCTTTCCCCTTCTACGGACGGTTCGCGCTGGAGAGCGGCGCCGCGTACTCGCCGGCGCTGCTCCGGGATCGGGGCGCGCTGGTGGGACGCGAGTTGCTGCCGCAGCTCGGCGTCGCGATCGGCGACGAGATCCTGATCGGCGACGAGGCGTTCACGATTCGCGACGCCATCGTGACCGAGCCGGGACGTCAGCTCGGCGGCTTCAGCCTCGGTCCGCGCGTCCTCGTGGCGCGCGCCGCGCTGGAGGAGACCGGTCTGCTGGGGTTCGCGAGCCGCGCGGAACGCCAGCTCCTGCTGCGGGTGCCGGACGAGTCCATCGAGCCGCTGGTGCGGCGCCTGCGGGACGACCTGCGGGAGGCGTTCGTCCGCATCGGCTCCTACCGGCGGACGGAGAACCGGATCGAGCGCAACTTCTCGCGGGCGGAGAACTACCTCAGCCTGATCGGGTTCGTCATCGTCATCCTGGGCGGGATCGGCGTCTGGAGCGTGACGCGGGTATTCGTGCAGCAGCGACTCCGCAGCGCCGCCGTCCTGAAGTGCCTCGGCGCCACGGCAGCCGACGTGCTGGCCGTCTACGTGGTGCAGGTGGCGCTGCTGGGACTCGGCGGAGCGCTGCTCGGTATCGGCGTCGCCTGGGGGGTGCTGGCCGCCGTGCCCGATTCGCTGGCCGCGCAGGCGGCGGCGACCACCGGCTTCCAGGTGGTGTCGACCGACCTGACGCCGTCGGCGATGCTGCAGGGGTTGGCGGTCGGACTGCTCGTGTCGCTGCTGTTCGCCCTGGTGCCGCTGCTCGACACGCGTCATGCCAGGCCGCTGCTGTTGCTGCGGCAGGGGGAGGCGCCGGCCGGGCCGCCGCGCGACCCGATCCGGCTCGCCGCGACGGCGCTGGTCGGGCTGGGACTCGTCGGGGTGGCCGCATGGCAGGCCGCCTCGCTGGAGGTCGGCGCCTACGTGGCCGGCGGCTTCGTCGGCGTGGCCGGCGCGCTGCACCTGCTCGGCCGGGCGCTGGTCCGGATGACGCGCCCGCTGGAGGCGGCGCGCTGGTTCCCGTTGCGCCACGCCGCGCTGAATCTCCGTCGCCCGGGCAATCAGACGCGGGTCGTGCTGCTCGCGGTGGGACTGGGCAGCTTCTTCATCATCGGCGTGCACGCCGTGCAGGCGAACCTGCTGGCGTCGTTCTCGCTCGAGCTGCGCGACGACATGCCCGACATGTTCCTCATCGACGTGCAGCAGGATCAGGCCGAGGGGGTGACGCGCATCTTCCGCGACGCCGGGCTCGGCGGCCCGGGAGGTGTGGGGACGCCGGCCCTGATACCGGTGCTGCGCGCCCGGGTGACGGCGGTGACCGGGCCGGAAACGTCGATCGAGGGGCGCCGGGCGGTTCGGCGCGCCGGGTTCGGCCGCGAGTACACCGTCACCTATCGGGATCGTCTCGAAGAGAACGAACGAGTCGTCGCCGGCGAGTTCTGGGACGCCGCGCCGGCCGCTTCACCCGAGGTGTCCATCGAGGACAGTCTCGCGGAGCGGGGCATGCGGCTCGGCGACACGGTGCGGTTCGACGTGCTCGGCCGCGGCGTCGAGGCGCGCGTGACCAGCGTGCGGGAAGTGGATTGGGACGACTCGCGCAGCGGCGGCTTCATGTTCCTCTTCAGCCCCGGCACGTTCGACGGCGCCCCGCACAGCTACATCAGCTTCCTGCGGGGACCGGCGGAGCCCGACGCCCGCGGCGCTCTGCAGCGGACCCTGGTGGACCGCTACCCGAACGTCTCGGTCATCGACGGCCTGGAGATCATCCGTACGTTCCGCCGTGTGCTCGACTACGTCACGCTGGCCGTCACCGTGGTCGGCGCCATCGCGCTGCTGGCCGGCGGCCTGATCCTGGTCGGCTCGGTGGCGATGACGAAGTTCCAGCGGCTCTTCGACGCGGCGGTGTTCAGGACGCTCGGCGCGAACGCCCGGCTCATCGCCGTGATGTACCTGTTCGAGTACGGCGTGCTGGGAACGCTGGCCGGCATGGTCGGATCCATCGGGGCGCTGGCCCTGACCTGGGTGCTCACGCGGCAGGTGCTCGACGTGCCGTGGACGCCGGCCCCGGCCGTCAACGTCGGCGGCGTGCTGGTGACGGCGGTCGTCGTGCTGGTGGTGGGTGTCGCGTCGAGCGTGGACGTGCTGCGCCGCAAGCCGCTGCTGACGCTGCGTGCGGAGTAGCCCGATTCGGATGGTCGAGCTGCCGGCCCGGTAAAGACACAGTGGCTATTGGCCCTTCGCGTCCTCATTGACGCGATCTTGCTTCATGTCCCGCCTCGCGTCCGTTCCACGGCAATCGGTGCCGCCGCGCAGAGGCGCTGGCCGCAAGAAGACCGAGATTCAGGAAGCCGATTGCCTGCGCGAAGCGCTGTTCGAAACCTGGACGCGTCCTGACGGCACGTTCTCGTTCCGATGGGACCCGCACGAGGACGTGCGCTACGCACTGCGCGCGACGGATCCGACGGATTCGAAGACCAGGGAAACGACGCAGCACGGCGCGAACCGCCTCGCGGCCATCGGGCTCTCCGCGTTGACCGTGGTGCCGCGGTTGCGTGCCGGTGCCGCGCAGTTGGGCGTTCTCGGCGGGACGCGCGAGCGTAACGGCAGTTTCGCATTCACGTGGCCGATCTGGCGCCACCCGATCAGCCTCGCCGCAATTCGGTCACTGCTTGGTCACGATGGTCTCGACAAGCCGACAACGCGGGATGCGCTGGGCGTCATTGAATTGCGCCGAGCGCGTCGAATTTCGGTCGGCAAGTTCATGAATTTCACACGGGCGGAGTCGATTGGGGTTCAATGATGCGCGCTCCGCAACGACGCCGGGCCGAGGAAACGCGAGATTCACCGCACGACCGTGCTCGAAGGCCGTCTGGTGAATCGCGAGACCGGAGAGTACAAGGGGATACCCGCTGGGCAGGGACGAATGGCCCGCCGGCATCGAGGAGGCGTATGCCGTTCAGGTTCGAGACTGAATGGATCGAAGCGGACGGAATCCGGGGGAGCGAGCTGTCCGCGACGTGGGCGTGCTGCTGATCGCCGTCGACGGTCCTGGGAGGAAGCGGTCGCGGTCCTGCGCCGACGACCTGGACGCGGACGTGGCGGCCATCGTCGACGCCCTGGAGGCCTGGCCCCGTCATCCGGCCTGCGGGCCGCGGGTCTCCGGGGCTGTGGTGAGCGAGGACGACGTCGATGCCCTGGCGGCCGAGTTCGGCGTTTTCGCCGTGGCTGGTGGCTCACCAGCTCCGCAACCACGAGATCGTACGGGTCCGGTGACGACCGCTTCGGACGGGGCGCAAGCCGCTGCTGACCTGCGGGCGGAGTAGCCGGATCCTCCGGATCCGAGGCCGCCGACGCCGGCGGATGAACCGTGCTACACTGTCAGATTGAGCTTCCGGGCGAGCCGCCGAAAGGGGAATGGCCGGGTCATGGAAGAGGTTGTCTACCGGGACGCGTTGCTCAGGAAGCGCACGGAGATTCTGGCCGAGCGCGGCGCCAAGTTCGCGACGCCGATGGACAACAACACCCGCCAGGGCGACATGGCCGATCAGGCGAGCGGCAACAACGAGGTGCACATCCAGCTCAAGCTGAAGCAGACCGACGCCAAGATCCTCAAGGCGATCGAGGAGGCGCTGCAGCGCCTCGATCAGGGGATATACGGCATCTGCCGCGACTGCGGCGACCCGATCGCGGCGGCCCGTCTGAACGCGATTCCGTGGACGCGGGTCTGCATCACGTGCAAGGCGAAGCAGCAGTCGTAACGGGCGCCCTGCCCGAAACCCCGGCCGCCGTTCCCCGCGTCACCGCCGTCGCCATCGGCAGCAACCAGGGCGACCGGCGCGCGCATCTCGCGTACGCCGTCTCCGCCCTCCACCGGCTCCTGGACGCCATCCGGGTGTCGCCGTTCATCGAGACGGCGCCGGTCGGCGTGCCTCCGCAGCCTCCGTATCTCAACGGCGTCGTGGTGGGTACGTGCGCTCTCGCGCCGCCGGCGCTGCTCACCGCGCTCCTGCGGATCGAACGGGAGCGCGGGCGGGAGCGGCCGTACCCGGGGGCGCCGCGGACCCTCGACCTCGACATCGTCCTGATGGGCGACCTCGTGGTCCGCCGCCCCGGGCTCGACGTGCCGCACCCCCGGTTTCGCGAGCGCCGCTTCGTCCTGGAGCCGCTGGCGGCCGTCGCGCCCGAGCTGCCGGATCCGGTGACCGGCCGCACGGCAGGCCGCCTGCTGGCCGCCCTCGGCCCGCCGTGCGCCGCCGATCAGTCCTTGCGCAGACGCGCGTCGAGGCTCCAGGCGCCGGGGCCGGCCGACGCGAGATACAGGAACAGGAAGCAGTAGAGGACCGCCGGCTCGCCACGGTTGGCGAGCGGAAAGAGGAACTGTCCTTCGCGCGCCACGTGGCCCATGAAGTACGCCGCGGCCATTTCTCCGCTCGCGACGAACGCCGCCGGCCGCGTGAAGAGGCCGAGCGCGATGAGCGCGCCGCCGATGGTCTCGATGAGGGCCGCGAGGCCCAGCAGCGACACCAGCTCGACCTGCGGCCCACCGAACGCGCCGAACAGTTTCTGGACGCCGTGCAGCATGAACGCGTAGCCCGCCACGATGCGGAGCGTGTCGTGGATGCACTCGGCGTAGGGATCGAGGAAACGCATCATCGGGGCACGTCCTTTCGATAGACCAGCTTCGAGGCGACCTCTCCGAACGGCAGCATGCGCATCGATTCTACCGTCAGCGTGCGGCCGTCGGCGCTCAGCGAGCGCTGCTCGACGACATCCATCGAAAAATTACCGCGCGGCGTCGAGATTTCCATCGTCCCCACCGTCAGGAGAACCGCGCCGTCCCAGCTCGACGTGGTCACCAGATCGCCCCGCGGACCGCGGCTGGTGCTCTCGCCGCCGTCCAGGCGGTAGCTGACCGAGCGGCTGCCGCGCGGGGTCCGCTGCTCGATGGTGAGCAGGTCGGACGATTGGGAAATGACGAGGGTGGCTGCCGCCCCGCCGAATCCACCCTGTCCACCCCGCCGGCCGCGACCCCCCGGACCGCCGCGTCTGCCGCCGCCGCGTCCACTGCCGAACTCGGGGATGTCGCTGGCGTCCCGGTCGAGCCGCCACGTGCCGGAGAAATCGGGATGCTGCGCCGCCGCGGGCGGTGCGGCGAGCGCGGCCAGCGCGACGAGGACGGTCGCGAGTTTCGTGAGGACGGTCGTGAACTGCATGATGTTTCCCTCCCTGACAGGCCGTGCCGCCCGGCGTCTCCGGGTCGGTCGATTCATCGTTCTCCAGGGTGACGGGCCGTTTCCGCGCCGCGGTGCTATTCGAACCGGAGCGACTCGATCGGGTCGAGCTGCGCCGCCTTCCGGGCGGGGTAGAAGCCGAAGAAGATGCCGGTGGCGGCGGCGAAGCCGACCGCGACGACCACCGCGTCCGCCGGCACCGAGGTCGGCCAGGCAAGGAACTGCGTCAGCCCTTCCGACAGACTGAAGCCGAGCCCGACGCCGAACAGCCCGCCGACCAGGCTCAGCACGATCGCCTCGACCAGGAACTGCAGCAGGACGTCGCGCCCCTTGGCCCCGACCGCCATGCGCAGGCCGATCTCGCGGGTCCGCTCGGTGACCGACACCAGCATGATGTTCATGATGCCGATGCCGCCGACGATCAGCGAGACGCCGGCGATGCTGGCCAGCAGCCCGGTCATCGTCTGGGTCGTCTGCGTCCGCATGTTCGTCATGTCCTCCTGCGTGCGGACCATGAAGTCGTCGTCCTCGCCCGGTCCGAGGTCGTGCTCCACGCGCAGCACCGCGGTGATCTCGTCGGCCACGGCGGCGATGCGGTCGGCCGAGGCGGCGGAGATGGTGATCTCGGAGATGTTGGTGCCGTCGCGCCCGCGCAGCTTCTTGTTGACGGTGGTGTAGGGCACGAAGATGGCGTCGTCCTGGTCTTCGCCGAACTGGCCCGAACCCTTGGAGGCCATGACCCCGAGCACCTGGAACGACTGGTTGCGGATGCGCATGCGCGCGCCGACCGGGTCCACGCCCTCGCCGAACAGGTTGTCGCGGACGACGGACCCCAGCACCGCCACCTTGGCTGCGCTCTGGACGTGCGTCGTGGTGAAGAAGGTTCCGAGCTGGATGTCCCAGAAGCGGATCTGTGGAAACTCGATGTCCGTGCCCTGAATGGTGGTGTTCCAGTTCTGACCGGCCGCGACCACCTGGTCCCGCGTGCGGACGCCGGCCGCCAGATACTGCGCGTCCTGCACCTGTTCGCGGATGGCTTCGACGTCCTCGGCCTTGAGCCGCGGCGACTGGCCCATGCCCATGCTGATCCCGCCGCGGCGGAAGTTGCCGGCGCGGACCATGATCATGTTCGTGCCCGCGGACCTGATCTGGGTCTCGATCTCCTGTTGCGCGCCGCGGCCGAGGGCCACCATCGTGATGACCGCCGCGACGCCGATGATCATCCCCAGCATGGTCAGGCTGGTGCGCATCTTGTTGCGGCCGAGCGCCTTCAGCGCGACGCGGAGCACCATGATCACGGACATGTTCTGGCCTCGTTTCCTGGTTGCCTAAGCGGTCGCAGTTGCGGGCCGCTCCGTCCCGGTGCTCCCGCCCGGCAGCGCGGCGAACTCGTCGCCGGCGACGCGCCGCGCCGCGTTGGGCTGGTCGGACGCGACCGTCCCGTCGTGGAAGCGGATGATCCGGTTGCCGTACTCGGCGATGTCGGCCTCGTGCGTGATCAGGAGCACGGTGATGCCGCTCTCCTCGTTCAGACGCTGAAAGATGTCCATCACCTCGATGCTCGTGCGCGAGTCCAGATTGCCGGTCGGCTCGTCCGCGAGGAGGATGGCGGGCCGGTTGACGAGGGCGCGGGCGATCGCCACCCGCTGCTGCTGGCCGCCCGAGAGCTGGTTCGGGAGGTGGTCCATCCGGTCGTCGAGTCCCACCGCGTGCAGCATCTCCCGGGCCCGCGCATGCCGCGCCGAACCGTTCAGACGGGAGCCGCCGTAGAGCAGCGGCAACTCGACGTTGTCCAGGGCGGTGGTCCGCGCCAGCAGGTTGAAGCCCTGGAACACGAAGCCGATCTTGCGGTTGCGCACCTCGGCCAGCTCGTCGCGCGACAGCCGGGAGACGTCCCGGTCGTCGAGCAGGTAGCGGCCGCGGGTCGGCCGGTCGAGGCAGCCGAGGATGTGCATGAACGTCGACTTGCCGGAACCCGACGGACCGGTGACGGCGACGAACTCGCCGGTCTCGATGGCCAGGGTCACGCCGCGCAGCGCGCGCACCTCCACGTCGCCCATGGCGTAGGTCTTCGTGAGGTCCTCGACGGCGATGATCGGCATTCCGGCTCCTCAGCGCCGGCGGCGCCCGAAGGGGAACTGCGGAATCAGGGGCGAGCCGCTGTTGCCGACGGCCGGGCCGCCCGCGTCCGGAGTGGTGACGTTCGTCACGAGCCGGAGGCCGGCGCCGATCGCTTCCGGTGCCGCCGGGGCTGCGGTCGCCGGCGGGGGAGATCCGCTCCCGGCGGCGGAGGGGCCCATTACCCGCAGCAATTCGCTCGCGGTGCCGTCCGTCACCCCGAGGCGCACGTTCAGGCTCGCCAGCCGGCCGCCGTCCAGGACCCAGACGCGGCCGGTGGTCTCCTGCACCTCGATCGGCGCGAAGAGGGCGTCGATCGTGCTGGCGCCCCGTTCGACCGCCGGTACGTTGGGGCTCTGCTGCACGTTCGTCGGGCGCCGTGGGCCGCCGGCGCCGCGGCCGGGGCCGCCCGCGCGGCCGGGATCGCCCGCTCCGCGCCGCTCCCGCATGCGCGCGAAGAACTCCTGGCGCTCCTCCGGCGACATCTGCCGGATCCGTTCCATCATGCGCTGCCGCCGTTCCGGGTCCGCTCCGCCTCCGCCGAAGCCGCCGCCCGCTCCGCCTCCGCCGGGGCCGAAGCCTCCGCCGGGGCCGAAGCCTCCGCCGGGGCGCTCCGCGCCGGGCGCCGGGCCGCCGGACCGCTCCGCGCCGCCCGCGCCCCGGCCGGATCCTCCACCGGCGCCGGCGCGCCGGCCCGTCTGCAACTCGGGGGACACCGGCTGGCCGAGCGCCGCGAACACCGCCGGCGTCGGCCGGAACCGCAGCGCCGCGTTCGGAATCCGGGTGACGTTCTCCCGCCGCGCCACCTCTACGGTGACGGTGGCGGTCATGCCCGGCTTGAGCTTGAGCTCGGGGTTGGGCGCGTCGATGACCGTGGCGTAGGTCACGACGTTCTGCGTCACGATCGGCTCCAGCCGAATCTGCGAGACGGCGCCCTCGAACTCCTCGGCTGGAAAGGCGTCGACGGTGAACGTCACGCGCTGATTCGGCCGGATGCGGCCGACGTCCGATTCGTCGACGTTCGCGATGACCCGCATCTTGGTCAGGTCCGCCGCGATGACGAACAGTTCCGGGGCCTGGAAGCTGGCCGCGACGGTCTGGCCGACGTCGACCAGCCGCGAGGTGACGATGCCGTCGATGGGCGCCCGGATGACCGTGTGCTCCAGGTTGACCTCGTTCATGCTGAGCGAGGCCTGCGACTGCCGCACCTGCGCCTGGGCCGACTTGCGCTGCGCCTGGGCGGACCGCAGGGTGACCTCCGCCGCCTCGAGCTCGGTCTCGGAGATGAGCTGGTCCGCCGCGAGCTCGCGCGACCGCCTGAGTTGCGTCGCGGCGTCGTCGACCGCGACGGACAGCCGTTCGACCTCGGCCTCGGAGCGCAGGAGGTTGGCGCGCGCCTGCTCGAGCTGCGTCTCGAACAGCGACGGATCGAGGCGCATGATGACGTCGCCCTCGCGGACGATGGAGTTGAAGTCGACGTACAGCTCCTGGATGATCCCGGAGACTTGGCTGCCGACCTGGACCGTCGTCACCGCTTCGAGCGCCCCGGTCGCCCCGACGGTGTCGACGATGTCGCCCTCCGTCACCGTGACCGTGCTGACGTCCGGCACGAACTCGACGGTTCGTACGCTGTAGAAGCCGTAGGCGGCCATCGCACCGCCGAGGATGACGATGACGAAGAAGGTCTTCCTCATGGTTGTGTTCCTGTCGGACGCTTACGGCGCGCCGACGCCGCCGACGCCGCCGACGCCGCCGACGCCGCCGACGCCGCCGACGCCGCCGACGATGGTGACGCCCGCGGCGCCGAGTGACGTGCGCTGGGTCCGGTCGAACTCGATCAAAGCCAACTGGTAGTCGAAGATCGCGCGCAGCTCGATGTCCTGCGCGAACGCGAGCTCGCGCTGCATCTGGAGGACGAGGAAGTTCGTCGAGAGGCCGACCTCGAACTTGCTCTCCTCCGCCCGAAGCTGTTCTTCCGCCAGCTCCCGCGCCAGGATGGCGGCCTCGATGCGCTCCTGGAGCGCGTCGATCTGGATGGCGGCGTTGGTCACCTCGGCGGCGATCTGGAGCTCGATGCGGCGGATCTGGGCCTCGTTCTGCTGCCGCTGCAGCCGCGCCCGCTCGTACGCCGCCTTGTCGGCGCTCTGCCCGAGCGGATACGTCATCCGCAACTCGACGCTCCAGAACGGGTAGTCGGCGTCGACGATGTCGTCGATGGCGTCACCGTAGCCGCCGGGGATCACGCCTCCCGCGCCCCCGAAGATCGCCTCGAAGGAGCTCCCGGCCGGCACCAGCCGGGGGCCTCCCTGTCCGGCCAACTGGTAGGAGCCGATCACGTCGAGCGCCGGCAGGGTGCTGTTGCGAAGGTCGGCCAGGTTGGCGTCGTTGATGTCGATCTGCTGCCGTACGCGGGAAATGTCGGTGCGCTGTTCGAGCGCCCCGCGGATCGCGGCCTCGATGTCGATCGGGGGTGCGTCGATCTGCGGCTCGTCCGTCGGATTGAGCTCCGCGTTCCACAGCTCGTCCGACGTGCCGCCGACGATGAGCTGCTTCAGCGCCAGCTCGTTCGTGCGCAGCCTCTGGATGGCCTCCGCGACGGCCTGGCGCCGCTGCGCGGCTTCGGACCGCGCCTGCACGACGTCGATGGGGGCCAGCGTGCCGATCTCGACGCGCGCCCGGTTGTCACGTACAAGCTGCTCGGCCAGCGCCAGCGCCTGCCGCTGTACGTCGACCGCGGCGCGCGCATAGACGAGCTCCCAGTACGCCCGGCGGACGTCGGCGAGCGTGTTGACGATCGTCTCCTCGAGATCGACGTCGGAGATGTCGCGGTTGATGCGCGAGACGACGAGCTGGGTGCGCTGCGGGTCGTTGCGGAAGCCGCGCAGCAGCGGCTGGGTGTATTCCAGCGACATGTTGGCGCCGAAGCTCGGGTTGAAGCTGGTGAAGATGTTGTTCGACTCCACTCGGTTGCTGTTCCAGAGGACGTTGTACTGGCCGCCGCCCCACTTCATGCGCTGGTTGATCCCCAGGTCGTAGCTGCCCTGGTCGCTGACGATGTTGGTGCCGCGGAGACCGCCGCCGTCGAACAGCGAGCGGTTGGGGCTGGTGCGCCGGTTGACGCCGAAGCCGGACGACGCGAACGGCAGGAATGCCGCGTTGGCGGTCGCGACCTGCATGTCCTGCACGAGCGGGTTGATGCGCTGGACCGCGATGTCGAGATTGCGCTCGAGGGCGCGCTGGACGGCGTCGTCGAGCATCAGGTCGAAGCGGCGCGCCGGCTGGGCGTTCCGGCCGGCCTGGAGCGCCGCTTGCCGCATCACGCCGCCGGCGGTCGCCCCGAAAGTCTGGGCGTGCGCCGCGCACGGCGCGAGAAGAGGCCACACGGCGGCGAGCAGCGCGACGACGGATGGAACGGATCGAACACGGACGTGGCTGGTCAAGGCGCTCCTCCTGACTCGGGGTACGTAGACCCGCGCAGATGCGGGAATCTTCCCCTGGCGATCGTAGACGCGCAGGGTGCGCGGCCGGTTCGATGCCGGCCGCCGGACGGGGGCGTCACGACGGCCGGAGAGGAGCCCGGACCGGCCGAGTACTACTCGGGATTGCGGGAAGACGGCGATCGGCCATGGGAGCTGCGCCGTTCCCATATCGCGTGCAGGGCTTCGCTCTGATCGGCCGTCAGCGTCCTGTGCATCCGGTACAGCATCAGGGTGCGGGTCTTGCTGAGGGCGCTGCGGGCCGCCTCGACCTTGTCGATCTGCAGGGCGACCTCCCACTCCTCGGCCTGCATGGCGTGCATGATCGCGGTCAGCTCGTCCTCCTCGCGATGGAGGCGGTGCGCCAGCTCCCGCAGCTTCGGCCGGAGCGACTGGAAGATCGCCTCGATGTCGGCCCCCTGTTCGCGGGTCAGGCCGATCTCGGACGCGACCTCGTCGGATTGCCACCATTTGAAACGCTGCGTCGCCTCGGCGGCGGCCGTGAAGGAGAGAACCGCCGCGAGGAGGACCACCGTCATGCATCCGCGCGTCTTGCTCATCGCAGATTCCCCGCCAGTTCCGTCCTGGCCTGCGTGCCCCGTCAGAATACCCCCGGCGCCCGTCCCTCGGAAGCAGAAGACGGACGCGCGGGGCGCACCGTTTACGGCCCGTCAACGTCCCAGTTCGCCCAGCCGTTCGATGACCTCGCCGACGACGTTGTCCGGCGTCGACGCGCCCGCCGTCACCGCGACGCTCAGCGGCCCGTCGGCCGGCAGCCAGTCGCGGGTCGCAATCTCGGCTCCCGGCCGCGCGCCGGGCGGCAGGTGCCGGACGGTCCCCGGCTCCAGACAGGACGGGTCGGCGATGTGGTACGTCGCGACCCGTTGCGCGCAGATCCGCGCCAGGTTGCGCGTATTGCTGCTGTTGTAGCCGCCGATCACGATCGCCGCGTCGAAGCGCCGCCCGTCGAGCAGGTTCACCACGGCGTCCTGCCGGTCCTGGGTGGCGCTGCAGATCGTGTCGAACGCCCGGTAGTGCTCGGGGAGCGCGGCTTCGCCGTAGCGGTCGAGCATCGCCCGGCGCACCATGTCGCCGACCGCCAGCGATTCCGCCATCAGCATCGTCGTCTGGTTGGCGAGGCCGACCCGCGCCAGATCGCGGGCGGGGGCGAAACCGGGGGAGCACGCGTGCCCGAGTCGATCGAGGAACGTCGCGGAGTCCGCGCGCCCGCGTATGTACTCGCACAGCACGCCGGTCTCCTCGCAATCGAGGACCACGACGTAGCGGCCTCCGGCGGTGACGGAGACCTGCGACGCCGTCGCCTGCGTCTCCTCGTGCTTCACCTTGCCGTGGATGACGGCGGTGTAGCCGTCGCGGGCATACCGCCGGACGTTTTTCCAGACGTTGAGGACGGAGCCGCAGGTCGTGTCGACGAGCGTGCAGCCGCAGGCGACGAGACGCTCCAGGTCCGCGATGGTGACGCCGAAGGCCGGCAGAATCACCACGTCGTCCGCGGTCACCTGCGCTATGCTCTCGCCGGGGTCGCTCAGGAACCGGACCCCGGCGCTGCGCAGCCGGCCGTTGACGTGCGGGTTGTGGATGATCTCGCCGGTCAGGAACACCGTGCGGTCCGGGAACTTCCGCCGCGTCTGATACGCGTAGTCCACGGCGCGGTCGACGCCGTAGCAGAAACCGAACTCCCTGGCGAGATGCAGCGTGAGGCGTCCGGTCCGCCAAGTGAAGTCGGCCTCGCGAATCCGATCGAGAAGCCGGCTGTGGTAGTCGCGCGCCAGCTCGCCGGCGACGGCGTGCTTGAGATCGAGGCCCTTCCTGAAAATCGACGCGGCCATGCTACCGGATGTCGATCGACGCGGCGCGCACGCGCGGCGTCATCTCGTCCAGCGCGACGAGCGGCGTGACGCGGGAGGAGGTCAGCGCTTCTTCCAGCTCGCGCATGAACTGCTCGTCGGCGACGGCCTGCGGCGGCCCGGCCGACGGCCCGATGATCGGCTGCGGCGGCGCGCCGGCGGCCGACCGCGGGTTCGCGGCCGGCTGGCGGCGGCCGTCGATTACCTGCCCGATGCCCACGGCGAGGAGGAAGCCGGCCGCGGCCGCCAGCGGCAGCCACCGGCGGGCCGGATGCCCGCCCGCTGCGGCGGGGACGGCGGCGGTCGGAAACCGCAGGATGCGGGCGGAGCCCTGCCCGCCGGCCGCACGTTGAATGCGGCGCATGATGCGGCGACGCTGACGCACCAGCCGCCACGCGGGCACGGCGTCGTCGAACGCGGCCTCGGCGGTCGACGTGATGCGGTCGAGACCCGCTTGCAGGGTCCTGACGCGGGCCGCGCAGTCGGCGCAGCCAGCGAGGTGCGCGTTTCCCGCCGCCGGGTTCCCGCTGTCGGCTTCCACCAGGAACCGCACCAGCTCGCGGTCGGTCGGGTGCGCCGACCGGCGGTGGGGCCACAGGGCCGCCAGCCGCTTCCCGACCTCCCGGCGAACCCGCGTTCTCATGCCCGTGTCGCCTCTTCCCCCCGCGCCGTGGGCTGCTCCGCGAACCAGTGCTCGGCGCCGAGAATTCGGCGCAGCGAGCGGATTGCCCGGAACAGGTGCACGCGGACGGTGGCTTCCGTCAGATCGAGCATCGCGGCCACGTCCCGGGTGGCATGCCCTTCGAACTGGCTCAGGACGACCACCGCGCGCTGCCGTTCCGGCAGGCGATCGACCGCCGCGAGCAGCTCCGCCCGGCGCTCGGCGCGGAGCAGCGTCGTTTCGGGTGACGGATCGGGAGCCGGCCGCTCGAGCGCGTCACGTCGTTCGCGGTCGTCGTCGCCGGCCGGCACGATCCACCTGTTGCGGCGCGCCCGCGACTTCAGCCGGTCGAGGCAGCCGTTGACGAGGATCCGGGTGAACCAGAGCTCGAAGTACAACCGCTCCCGGAACGACCGGATGTTGACGAAGGCCTTGAGAAAGGCATCCTGGACCGCTTCGTCGACCTCCGCCGGGTCGCGCAGATAGTAGTAGGCGATGCGCGTCGCACGGCGCTGATGGCGCTCGATGATCTCCGTGAAGCGTTCGCCGGCCCCGATCCGGTCTCCGCGGGCGAGAAGCGCGCTCACTTCGTCGGCGAGCTGCGAATCGACGGCGGCGCGCTCCTGGCGACCGGTGCGCGCGGTGTCCGTGACGGCCATCGGTCTGGAAGCTGCTCTCTGTTCGAGGGAGACGCAGGCGGCCGGCGCGGCGTTTACCCGGCGCCCGGCCGCGATCCTGCACATGATACCCCGGCCCGTTTGACTTCGCGGACGTCGCCCGACTAAGGTTTGGTCACCTATGCCGGATGCATCGCCGCAAGCGACATCTTCGTCGATCCTCGATACCGCACGACCCCGCCACCTGCACTGGAATCTCGGCACCGCGGCGCTCTACGAGGAGGCCGTGCGCAACCGCGAGGGCGCGGTCGCCGAGACCGGCCCGCTGGTCTGCCTGACCACGCCGCACACGGGGCGGTCGCCGAACGACAAGTTCCTGGTCGACGAGCCCTCGACGTCCGCGGACGTCTGGTGGGGGACCGTCAACCGTCCCATCGACGCGGCGCGGTTCGAAGCGCTGCACGACGAGGTGGCGCGCGCCCTCGACGACAGGGTGCTGTACGTGCAGGACTGCTTCGCCGGGGCCGACCCGGCGTATCGGTTGCCGGTGCGCATCATCACCGAGCGGGCGTGGCACAGCCTGTTCGCGCGCACGATGTTCCTGGAGCAGCCGCCGGGGTCGCCGCCCGGGAATCACGCGCCCGAGTTCACCGTGATCGACATCCCGTCGCTGACGGCGGATCCGGCGCGCCACGGAACCAACTCCGGGACGTTCATCCTGCTCGACTTCGCGCGGCGGCTCGTCCTGATCGGCGGCACGAGCTACGCGGGAGAAATCAAGAAGTCGATCTTCACCGTCATGAACTACCTCCTGCCGCTGCGCGACGTGATGCCGATGCACTGCTCCGCGAACATCGGCGCGGCCGGCGACACCGCGCTGTTCTTCGGGTTGTCGGGGACCGGCAAGACGACGCTGTCGAGCGATCCCGCGCGCCGGCTCATCGGCGACGACGAGCACGGCTGGAGCGACCGCGGCATCTTCAATTTCGAGGGCGGCTGTTACGCGAAGATGATCCGGCTGTCGGAGGAAGCCGAGCCGCAGATCTACGGCACCACCCGCCGCTTCGGGACCGTGCTCGAGAACGTCGTGCTCGATCCGGCGACCCGCGCGATGGATCTCGACGACGACTCGCTGACGGAGAACACGCGCGGCGCCTATCCGATCTCGTTCATCGACAACTGGGTGCCGTCGGGGCAGGGCGGCCACCCGGCCAACATCGTGATGCTGACCTGCGACGCGTTCGGGGTGCTGCCGCCGATCTCGCGGCTGACCCCGGCCGCGGCGATGTACCACTTCCTGTCCGGCTACACCGCCAAGGTGGCGGGGACGGAGAAGGGGATCACGGAGCCGAAGGCGACCTTCAGCACCTGCTTCGGCGCGCCGTTCATGGTGCATCATCCCACGGTCTACGCGAAGCTGCTCGGCCGGCGGATCGCGGATCACGGCTCCCGGGTCTGGCTGGTCAACACGGGCTGGAGCGGCGGCGCTTACGGCGTCGGCAGCCGGATGAAGATCGGCCATACACGCGCGATGATCGCGGCCGCGCTGTCCGGGGCGCTCGACGACGTCCCGTACGCGCCCGATCCGGTCTTCAACGTCGAGGTGCCCACCCGGGTTCCGGACGTGCCGGCCGACAGCCTGCACCCGCGCGCGAGCTGGAGCGACGGCGCCGCCTATGACACGCAGGCGGCCCGGCTGTCCGGGATGTTCGCCGAGAACTTCAAGGCGTTCGAGGCCGCGGCCGACGACGACGTGCGGCGCGCCGGGCCGAACGCCTGAGGCGGCCCGCTCCCCGGAGCTCATGCCGTTCGAACCGGTCATCGGGCTTGAAATCCATGCCCAGCTCCTGACCGAGACCAAGATCTTCTGCGGTTGCAGCACCGCGTTCGGCGCGCCGCCGAACAGTCACGTCTGTCCGGTGTGCCTCGGGCTCCCCGGCGCGCTCCCGGTGCTGAACCAGCGCGCGGTGGAGCACGCCGTGCGGACCGCCGCGGCGCTCGGGTGCACGGTGCGCGAGGCCTCCATCTTCGCGCGCAAGAACTACTTCTATCCCGATCTGCCGAAGGGCTACCAGATCTCGCAGTACGAGGAGCCGCTCGCGACGGACGGCTGCGTCGAGTACCTGGCCGACGGGGAGACGCGGCGCGTGCGCATCATGCGCGTGCACATGGAGGAGGACGCCGGCAAGTCGATCCACGAGGGGTTCCCCGACTCCGGGCGGAAGACGTACCTCGACTACAACCGCAGCGGCGTACCCCTGGCCGAGATCGTCACCGAGCCCGACCTGCGGGCGCCGTCCGAGGCGGCCCGCTTCTTCCAGCGCCTGCGCGGGACCCTGCTCGCGGCGGGGGTCAACGACGGGAACATGGAGGAGGGCAGCCTGCGGTGCGACGCCAACGTCTCGGTGCGTCCGCGGGGGGCCGACGCGCTCGGCGTCAAGGTGGAGATCAAGAACCTCAACTCGTTCCGGTTCCTGGAGCGGGCGCTCGACCACGAGGTCCGCCGCCAGTCGGCGCTGCTGGAGCGCGGCGGGACGGTCGTGCAGGAGACGCGCCTGTGGGACGTCGCCGGCGGCCGGACCGTCTCCATGCGCACGAAGGAAGAGGCGCACGACTACCGGTACTTTCCCGACCCGGACCTGCCGCCCCTCGTGCTCGACCCCGAGTGGGTCGCGGGTGTGCGGGCGAGCATGCCGGAACTGCCGGAGGCGCGCAAGCGGCGGTTCACGACCGGGTACGGCCTGCCGGAACGCGACGCGGGGCCGCTCGCCGACGACCACGAGCTGGCCGCGTTCTTCGAGGAGACGGCGGAGGCGGCCGAGAACCCGCGGGCCGCGGCGCACTGGATCATGGGCCCGCTGGCGCACCGGATGAAGACCCTCGGTGTGGGGATCACCGGCGTGACGGTGACTCCGGCGGCGCTCGGCGCGTTGATCCGCCTGGTCGACGCCGGGACGATCAGCAATTCGGTCGCCCGCCGCGTGTTCGAGCGGATGGCCGACACCGGCCGTTCGCCCGAGGCCATCGTCGAGGCGGAGGGGCTGTCGCAGATCGGCGACGCGGGGGAGCTGGAAGCCGTCGTGCGGCAGACCCTGGCGGACCATCCGACCGCCGTGAACAAGTACCGGGCGGGCAAGACGGGCACCCTCGGCTTCCTCGTCGGACAGGTCATGCGCGCGACGCGCGGCCAGGCCAACCCGCGACTGGTCAACGAGCTGCTGAAAGCGGCGCTCGAAGCGCCCGACGAGGACCCGGAGGCTGCGCCGTAGAACGGGGCAGACTCCTGGAGAGGGGTTGGTTGGGGCGGGAAGCGAGCCGCAAGGCGACGATTTCCGGGCCTGAGCCTGTCCGGCCCCGGGGCCGGACGCGCAGGTTTGACAGGGCGGAACCGCGGTCGCTAGACTGATCAGGTAACGAATCCATGCCGGTGACCAACAGCGAGCCCGCCCGCTCGCCGCATCCCGACAGTGGCTGTCTCGTTCGCGCGCCTTCCGTTCGATCCGATTTCTACCGCGAAGAGCTGCGCAAGCACTGGCAGTGCCTCGATCAGCAGCGCGAGCACTACTCGCACAAGACGATGACCGACGTGGACGCCGCGCTCGGCAAGCTGATGCGGCACGTCGATCGCCTGTGCGCCCGAGGGCGCGGCGACGAGGTCGTCAGCCGGCTGTTGCGCCAGATCGACGGCGTGACCCGCCTGTCCGCGTCCTCGGATCGGCAGCCGACCCACTGACCCCGTCGACCCTCCGCACCGACATAGAGCTTTCGTTCTGACCCTCGCAACCCTCCGGCGCCACGCCCTCGCCATCGTCCGCGACGGTATAGCGGGAGCCGGAGCATCCACGCTCGTCGACCGCGCGTTGCGGGCGGGCGCCGTGGACGATGCCGTCGGCGGCCGGACGCCGGTGGTGGTCGCGGCCGGGAAGGCCGCCGCGGAGATGGCGTCGGCGTTCGTGCCGGCGGCGCCGCGCGCGGGTGTGAAAGGACTGGTCGCCTCGCCGCAGCCGGGATCTCCCGCCGGCGGCCTGGAGTGGTTCGCCGTCGGGCACCCGGCGCCCACGCCGGGCAGCGTCGCGGCGGGACGCCGGGCGCTGGCGCTGGCCGCCGGTCTGGCGCCGGACGAGGTCATGGTCCTGTTGCTGTCGGGCGGGGCGTCGGCCGGCCTCGCCGCGCCGGTCGAAGGTCTCACCCTGGAGGACAAGTCGGCCGTCACGTCGGTCCTGCTGCGGGCCGGCGTCGCGATTGACGGGCTCAACTGCGTCCGGAAGCACCTGTCCGCGATCAAGGGCGGGCGGCTGGCGGTGGCCGCCGGGGGGCGCGTCGTGACTCTGGCCATATCCGACGTCGTCGATCCCGCGCCGGACGATCCGGCCGTCATCGGCTCGGGACCGACGACGCCGGATCCGACGACGTTCACCGAGGCGCTGGCGCTCTGCCGTGCGGCCGGCGGGGCGGGTACACTGCCCCGGGCGGCGTTGAACGTGCTCGAACGCGGGGCGCGGGGCGATGTCGAGGAGAGCCCGAAGCCGGGCGACGCCCGGCTCGCCGGCGCCTCGTTCCACCTGATCGGCAGCCGGCGGGACGCCGTCGACGGGGCGGCGCGCAGAGCGCGGGAATTGGGTTTCGCCCTGGCGGTGATCGACGAGCCGGTGACCGGCCAGGCCCGCAGGGCGGGCGAGAGCTACGTGCGGACTATCGCCCGCCTGGCGCACGAGCAGCCGCGGCCGCTCTGCGTCCTGTCCGCGGGAGAGACCACGGTGCGGGTCACCGGCGCCGGCCGCGGCGGACGCAACCAGGAGTTCGCGCTCGCCGCGGCCTTCCATCTGACCCGGCGTTTTCCGGAGGCGGTCGTCGCCAGCGTCGGCACCGACGGCGTCGACGGACCGACCGACGCGGCCGGCGCCCTGGTCGACACCACGACGCCCGCGCGCGCCACGGAGCGGGGCCTGCATCGGCCGGAGCACTACCTGGCCGCGAACGACTCCTACACCTTCTTCGAGGCGCTCGGCGACCTGGTCCGCACCGGACCGACTGACACCAACGTCGGCGACCTGCAGGTCGCACTGATCGGATAGCGCCGCCGCGGGCGCGGCGATGCTCACCCGGACGAGCGGCGATGACCGGCCGCCGCGCGCGGCGTGACCGTGCGATGATCGGATCCGTGAAGCACCTGGTGGTCGGCACGGCGGGACACATCGATCACGGCAAGAGCACCCTGGTCGAGGCATTGACCGGTGTCGACCCGGACCGGCTGCAGGAAGAAAAAGCCAGAGGCATCACGATCGACCTCGGGTTCGCGCCGTACCGGCACGGCGACACGCAGCTTGCCTTCGTCGACGTGCCGGGGCACGAGCGGTTCGTCCGCAACATGCTGGCCGGCGCGAGCGGCATCGACTGCGTGCTGCTCGTCGTCGCGGCCGACGAGTCGGTGATGCCGCAGACCCGCGAGCACTTCGACATCTGCCGTCTGCTGGGGGTCGGCGGCGGTCTCGTGGCGTTGACCAAGTCCGATCTGGTGGACGAGGAGACGCTGGAACTCGTGCGCCTGGAGACCCGCGAGCTGCTCGCCGGCTCGTTCCTCGACGGAGCGCCCCTGGTGCCGGTGTCGGCGCGCACCGGAACAGGGCTGGACGACGTGCGGCGCGAACTCGCGGCGCTGGCGGACGGCGTCGCCGGCCGCCGCGACGGCGGCGTGCCCCGCCTGCCCATCGACCGGGCGTTCAGCGTGAAGGGCTTCGGGACGGTGGTCACCGGCACCCAGGCGTCCGGCGTCATCGACGGAGAGGGCGAGCTGACGCTGCTGCCGGCCGGCCGCCGGGTGAAGGTGCGCGGCATGCAGGTGCACGGCGAGCCGCGGTCCCGCTCGCGCGCCGGACAGCGCGTGGCCGTGAACCTGGCCGCCGTCGGCGTGGACGACCTGCAGCGCGGCGACACCCTCACGACAGCGGACGGTCTCTGCGCGGCGCGGCGGTTCGACGGGCGGGTCACGCTGCTCGCCGGCGCCCGGCCGCTGAAGTACGGGGCGCGGGTGCGGTTCCACCAGGGGACCAGCGAGGTCATGGCGCGCCTGGCGATCGGCGCGGCGCGTTCCGCCGGGGCCGACGGGGCGGGCGGCGCCGCGGAACGACCGCCCGTGTTCCCGGGCGTGCTGGAGCCCGGCGGCTCGGCGTTCGCGCGCCTGCATCTGGAGCAGCCGGTCGCCCTGACCCGGGGGGATCGGTTCGTGCTGCGCGCCTACTCGCCGATGATCACGATTGGCGGCGGCGTCGTGCTCGATCCGGCTCCTCCGGCCGGGCGGCTGCGCTCGGCGGCGGGCTTCGAACGCCTGCGGCGCCTGGACGCGCTCGACGACGCGGCGGCGGTGCTGACGATGGTGTCGGAAGCAGCCGGTGCGGGGGTGGCCCTCGGTGCGCTCGCGCCCCCGCGTCGGCCGCAACCTCGCCGAGGTGCGGGGCGTCGTCGCGCCGCTGGTGGAGCGGGGCGACCTGGTGGCGATGGGGGAGCGCCTGGTCGCGGCGGCGCCGGTCGCGGCGGCGCGCGAGGGGCTGCTGGCCGCCGTGGATGACTATCATCGCGCTCACCCGCTGGAGCCGGGCCTCCCGCGCGAGGAAGCGCGCGAGCGCCTGGCGAAGCAGGCCGGTCCGGCCCTGTTCGAGCACGTCGCCGGCGCTCTGGTTGCCGAGGGGAGGCTGGGGGCGGGGCGCCATCTCGCGCTGTCGACGCACCGCATCGTGTTGACGGACGACGAGACGCGGGTGAAGGACGTGCTCGCCGGCCTGTTCCGGCGCGCGGAGCTCTCGCCGCCGGATCCGGCCGCCTGGGCGCGGGAGCAGGGCCGGGACGAGGCGCTCGTCGACCGGATGCTCAAGCTGCTGCTGCGCGACGGCGAGGTGGAGCGCCTCGACACCCTGGTGTTTCATCGGGACGTGCTCGACCGTCTCCGGGCGGACGTGGCGGGACTGAAGACGGGCGCCGGTGAACCGGTGCGGATCGACGTGGCCTGGTTCAAGCAGCGCTTCGGCATCACGCGCAAGTTCGCCATCCCGTTGCTGGAGTACCTGGATCGCGTGCGCGTGACGCGCCGGGTGGGACAGGGTCGGATCGTCATCTGAAGCCGGTGGCGGAGCCGCCGGGCGCCGGCGAACGGTGCTACAATGCGGCGGCGCCGGGACTCAGGCGCGCGGAGGGCAGCGCACGACCCATGGCCAGGTATGAAGAAGGACCGTGCTTCACGGTCGGCGTGTTTCAGGACGCCGCATGGGCGTCGCGCGGGCTTACCGCGCTGGCCGGGGAGGGTTTCCCGCCGGCAGCGCTCTCGATTCTGGCCAGGCAGGCCCCGGACGTCACCGAGCTGCTGGAGAAGACCTTCGGCGTCGGCGCCGGCCGGGCGGTCGTCGACGTGCGGGGACTCGGCGCCGCGGTCGCCCACGGCCTGCTCGTGGAGACGCTCCAGGGGGACGACGGCGGCCTGGGCGCGAGCGGCGTGGCGGCCACCATGCGCCGCGCCGGATTCCAGGCGCACGACGGGTTCATCTTCGAGGCCCTCACGGCGCGCGGCGGCGTCCTGGTCGCCGTGGCCGGGGAGCCCCGCGCCGCCGACGCCCTGGCCCTGATGCACGCCTACGGCGGCGGCAACGCAGCCATCGGCGCGTGGGGCGGGCGCGTCTGATCGCGCGCCGGCCGCGCCCTTCGCGCGCGTGCGGCACGACGCCCTGCGCCGGTTCGGTGCGGCACGGCTCCCGGGCCGCCAAGTCGCCAAGTTGCTCATTCGCGACAAGTTGGGCAAAATGGAATGAGGAGGCGCACCCTTGAGCCAGGGTCTCGGGCTCGGTCAGATCCGGTTTCCGCCGTCGCACACGTCATACACCCCGCCTGAACGGCGGCGTCGCCGCTCGACGGCGGCGCGAGGGGCCGGCCCCCTGCGCCTGAAGCCGGCTCGCGCGGCGGGCGCCGGCGACGACGCGGCGGTCGCCTCCGGCGCTCGGACCACCGACGGGACGTTCTCGATACTGCCGGACGACGTCGCGCCGGCGGATGCGCAGTTCCTGCTGCGGGTCAGCCAGAAGCGCGTGGGCGGCTCGTTGGCGGCATCGCTCACCAGTCACGCCGTCGGGCTCGGGATCGCCGCGCTGGTGTTGAGCTTGGCTCCGGAGCAGGTCTACGAGGCGATCCAGCCCGTTCAGTTCGACGGCATCGTATGGATCCCGGAAGAGGGGCCGGGCGGCGGCGGCGGCGGCGGCGGCAACGAATCCCTGGAACTGCCGCCGCTGGCCCAGCTCGAGGGACCGGAGGAAACCGCGCTGAGCGTGCCCATCGAGGAGCCCGTCCCGGTCGAACCCGAACCGGAGCCGGAACCCGAACCGGAGCCCGAGCCTCTCGAGACGCAGGAGCTTTCGATTCCCGCCCTGCCGGTCGCGAGTGCGCCAGAGACGAGACCCGGCGTGCTCGAGGGATTGCGCGCCGAGTCGGAGTCCGCCCGGGGGAGCGGGACCGGCGGCGGCGCCGGGACCGGCGACGGCGGGGGAGCCGGGCCGGGGCAGGGCGACGGGCTCGGTCCGGGTGAGGGGGGCGGCGTCGGGGGCGGCGTCTACCGTCCGGGAGTGGCTGGACTCACCATTCCGCGGCTGCTGCGGGAGGTGACGCCGCAGTACACGGCCGAGGCGATGCGGGCGCGGGTTCAGGGGACGGTCTTGCTGGACGTCATCGTCCTGCCCAGCGGCGAGGTCGGCGAGGTCACGGTCAGCAGGTCGCTGGACAAGGTGTTCGGCCTCGACGAGCAGGCGGTCGCCGCCGCACGGCAGTGGCGCTTCGTTCCCGGGATGCTCTTCGGCGAGCCGGTCGCGGTCCTCGTCGACCTCGAGCTGTTCTTCAACCTGCGCTGACCGGCGGCGGGGGCCCGGCAGCCGGACACGCCGGCCGACACGCGTCGGGAGAGCGGGCGCGCCGGTTTCCCCACGACAAATAGAGAAGACGCCCGAACAGGCGCTTGGCCTGCCCGGGCGTCCTTGCGGCGTCGCGCGGAAGCGGCCGGATGCGGGCCTAGTACATTCCGCCCATGCCGCCGCCGTGGGCGCCCATGCCGCCGCCGGCCGGCTCCTTCTTCTCCTCGGGGATCTCGGAGACCAGCGCCTCGGTGGTCAGCAGCAGCGCCGCGATCGAGCCGGCGTTCTGGAGCGCGGTGCGCACGACCTTGGTCGGGTCGATCACGCCCGCCGCCACCATGTTCTCGTACTTCTCGCTCTGCGCATTGAAGCCTTCCTCTTCGTCGCTCGCCTCGCCCACCTTCTGGACGACGATCGAGCCCTCGAAACCGGCGTTCTGGGCGATCCAGCGCATCGGCTCTTCGAGTGCCCGGCGGATGATGTTGACGCCGATCTGCTGGTCGCCGTCGAGCGCCAGGTCGGCCAGCGCGCGGGAGGCGCGCAGCAGGGCGACGCCGCCGCCCGGGACGATGCCCTCCTCGACCGCGGCCTTGGTGGCGTGCATCGCGTCCTCGACGCGGGCCTTCTTCTCCTTCATCTCGGTCTCGGTCGCGGCGCCGACCTTGATCACCGCGACGCCGCCGACGAGCTTGGCCAGGCGCTCCTGCAGCTTCTCGCGATCGTAGTCGGAGGTCGTCTCCTCGATCTGCGCGCGAATCTGCTTGACGCGCCCTTCGATGGCGCCCTGCGTCCCGTCGCCCTCGACGATGGTCGTGTTGTCCTTGTCGATGGTGACCTTCTTGGCCTTGCCGAGGTCCTCGACGCGGATGTTCTCGAGCTTCAGCCCGAGGTCCTCGGTGATCGCCTTGCCGTTGGTCAGGATGGCGATGTCCTCGAGCATCGCCTTGCGGCGGTCGCCGAAGCCGGGAGCCTTGACCGCGGCGCCCTGCAGCGTGCCGCGCAGCTTGTTGACGACGAGGGTCGCGAGCGCCTCGCCCTCGACGTCCTCGGCGATGATGAGCAGCGGCCGGCTCAGGCTTGCGCCACCTGCTCGAGGAGCGGCAGCAGGTCCTTCATCGAGCTGATCTTCTTCTCGTGGATGAGGATGATCGGGTTCTCGAGGACGCACTCCATCCGCTCGGCGTCGGTCACGAAGTAGGGGGAGAGGTAACCGCGGTCGAACTGCATCCCCTCGACGACCTCGAGCGAGGTCTCGAGCGTGCGGGCCTCCTCGACGGTGATGACGCCGTCCTTGCCGACCTTGTCCATCGCCTCGGCGATGATCGTGCCGATGGTCGAGTCGTTGTTGGCCGAGATGGTGCCGACCTGCGCGATCATGTTGCCGCTGACGGTCTTCGACATCGACCGCAGCCCATCGACGAGGGTGTCCACCGCGGTCTCGATGCCGCGCTTGATCTCCATCGGGTTGGCGCCGGCCACGACGTTCTTCGCCCCCTCGCGGTAGATCGCCTGCGCGAGCACGGTCGCCGTGGTGGTGCCGTCACCGGCGATGTCCGAGGTCTTGCTCGCGACCTCGCGGACCATCTGCGCGCCCATGTTCTCGAGCGGGTCCTTGAGGTCGATCTCCTTGGCGACGGTGACGCCGTCCTTGGTGATGGTGGGCGAACCGAACTTCTTGTCGAGGACGACGTTGCGGCCCTTCGGGCCGAGGGTGACCTTGACGGCGTTGGCGAGCTGGTTGACGCCCTCGATGATCTTCTGGCGCGAATCCTGTCCGTAGACGATCTGCTTGGCCATTATTCTGGAACTCCAATCGCTGAAATGGCGGTGGTCGCCGCTACTCGCTTTCGATGACGCCGAGGATCTCGTCCTCCCGCATGATCAGGAATTCGTCGCCGTCCAGCTTGATCTCCTGGCCGGAGTACTTGCCGAACAGCACCGTGTCGCCCGCCTTGACGTCGAGCGGCGTCACCGTGCCGTCGTCCTTGATCTTCCCCTTGCCGACCGCGATCACCTTGCCCTGCTGCGGCTTCTCCTTGGCCGTGTCCGGGATGATGATGCCGCCGACCTGCTGCTCGCCTTCCTCGATGCGCTCGACGATGATGCGGTCGTGAAGTGGTCGTACCTTGGCAGCCATGAACTCTGCTACTCCCTTCGTGAAAGAATCCTCCTCGGCCGTGCGACGGACCCTCCGTGCGGCCTTACCCCATGGTGGCGTTAGCAGTCCCCCACCGAGTCTGCTATTCTAGCGGCCGCGCGCGGCCGCCGTCAAGCATGGACCCCCGGCGACAGGGGGGGCGGCGGGCGGGTGGCGCGGCGTCGACGCCGGACGCCTGGAGCCGGGGCGTCGGGCATCACCGCCGACCGCCAGGGTTCCGGGGGCGGGACGATCCGGAGCAGGGGGGTGTCAGCCGGTGCGCTTCAGCCGGTGGGCGGCGCTCTTCCGGCGGTCGAGTTCCTCGCGCGCGCGTCGTCCTTATCCGTCGTCGGGATGGCCGTCCGCGCGGCCGTGAGCTTCGTCGCGCAACTCGAGGCCGGTCAGCAGGCGGTAGGCCTCCACGTACCTGGCCCGCGTGTTCGCGATCACGTCGGCGGGGAGCGCCGGCCCCGGCGGCTTCCGGTCCCACGTGATGCCGTCCAGGTAGTCGCGCACGTACTGTTTGTCGAAGCTGGGCTGCGGCCCGCCCGCTTCGTACCGGGCGGCGGGCCAGAACCGCGACGAGTCGGGCGTCAGCACTTCGTCGATGAGCATGACCTCGTCGCGACCGCCCGCGGTGACGACCCCGAACTCGAACTTGGTGTCCGCGACGATGATCCCGCGCGCCGCCGCGCGGGCCGCGCCGTGTTCGTAGAGCGCCAGGGTCGTCGCGCGGAGCCGCGCCACGAGATCCGAGCCGACGAGGCGGGCCGCCTCGTCTTCGCTGATGTTGACGTCGTGTCCGGTCTCCGCCTTGGTGGCGGGGGTGAAGATCGGCTCCGGCAGGCGGTCCGACTCGCGCAGGCCCGGTGGGAGCCGGACGCCGCAGACCTGTCCGTCCCGCTGGTACTCCTTCCAGCCGGAGCCCGAAAGATACCCGCGGGCCACGCACTCGATGGGGATGGGCTTCGTGCGGCGCACGAGCATGGAGCGGCCGGCGAGCAGCGCCGCGTGCGCGCGGAGCGGCTCCGGATACGCGCCGGGATCCGTCGAGATCAGGTGGTTGTCGACGATGTGGCGGGTGCGCCCGAACCAGAACGCCGACAACTGCGTCAGGACCCGGCCCTTGTCGGGAACGGCGGAGCCGAGCACCACGTCGTAGGCCGAGATCCGGTCGGTGGCGACCATGAGCAGGTGCTCGCCGACCTCGTACATGTCCCGGACCTTGCCGCGGCGGTGCACCGCGACGCCGGCAAGGGACGTCTCGAAGAGCGAAGCGCTGGATGGCAACAGGGAACCCTCGTGCGGAACTGGAGAGACATAACCCGAAATCGTCGCCTTTGGCTCCGATTTCCGCCCAACCGGGCCTGCCTGTGAGTCTGCGCCGTTCCTGCGGCGCAGACTCAGAGCTTACCGGGACGACGGCGCGACGGCAAACGAAATGGTGTACGGTCGGTGCCGCATGCGAAAACACCTCCGGACGCTCGTCGCCGGCCTGATCGGAGCGGGGCTGATGGCGTTCGTGCTGCGCGGCGCGGACCTCGAGCGCGTAGCGGACGCGGTGACGGGCGCCCGGCTCGATCTGCTCGGACTCGCGGTGCTGGCGACGGCGGCGACGTACCTGGCGCGGGCGGTGCGCTGGTGCCACCTGCTCGAGCCGCTGGGCCGGGTGCAGCTCGGCGTTGCGTTGCGGGCGACGGTGATGGGGTTCGCCGCGACCGCCATTCTTCCGGGACGCGTCGGCGAGATCCTCAGACCGTACGTGCTGGCCCGCCGCGAGCGGCTCGACGTGAGCGCCGCGATCGGCACGGTGGTGCTGGAGCGGCTGCTCGATCTCGCGGTGATCCTGGCGATCTTCGGTCTCTCGGTCGCCCTGTTCGATCCGCGTCCCGGCGTCGAGGACAGCGGGCTGCTGCCGGCGCTGTACGCCGGGGCGGTCGTCGCGGCCGGTTTCGCCCTCGGCGCCCTGGGACTGGCGTGCGCGGCGGCTGCGCGTCCGGCGGCGGTCGGCCGCGGGGTGGCGCGCGTGACGGCGGTCCTGCCCGGCCGTCTCCCGCGGCGGCTCGCGCAGCTGGCGCACCGTTTCTCGGAAGGACTCGGCGTGATGCGCCGGCCCGCCCCGCTCGTGTGGGCGACGGTGTGGACGGTGGTGGTCTGGGTGACGATCACGGCCGGCCTGTGGCTCGTTGCGGTGGCCTTCGGCGTCGACATGTCGCCGGCCGGCGCCGGCATCGTGCTGGCGCCGGTGGTCCTGGGCGTGGCGGTGCCGACGCCGGCCGGCGTCGGCGGCTACCACGCCGCCTTCCAGGTCGGGGCCACGACCCTGTTCGCGGCCAGTGCGGAGAATGCGGTCGGGGCGGGACTCGTGGCGCACGCCATCTCCTTCCTGCCGGTCACGATCGCGGGCGTCGTCCTGATGGCGCACGAAGGGATCCGGCCGGCGGGCATCGGTCACCTTGCCGGCGGCGCCGCGGACGGACCGGCGCCCGACCGGAAAGGAGGCGCGAGCGCGTGAAGTGTCCGTTCTGCGGTCATCTCGACGACCGGGTGGTCGACTCGCGCGAGAGCCGCGAGGGCGACGCCATCCGCCGCCGCCGCGAGTGCGCCCGCTGCGAGCGCCGGTTCACCAGCTACGAAAGGATCGACGAGATTCCGTACATGGTCGTCAAGAAGGACGGCACGCGGGAGCGGTTCGAGCGCCGGAAGGTGATCGCGGGCATGCTCAAGGCGTGCGAGAAGCGCCCCGTGAGCGTGGCGGTTCTGGAGGCGGTGGCGAACCGGGTCGAGGCGGCGCTGCACGAGCGTCCGGACCGGGAGACGCCCGCCGCGGAGGTCGGCGCGGCGGTGATGGACGAGCTCAAGGCGCTCGACAAGGTGGCCTACGTCCGGTTCGCGTCCGTCTACCGGGACTTCCGCGACATCGGCGAGTTCATGGCGGAGCTCAAGGGGCTGCTCGACGGCCGGGAGGAGAAGGAGAGCGGCGTTCGAGCCGCGCCTCGATCGTCCGGTCCGGAGGAATGACGTCGAGCATGGGCTTCCCGCTGGCCGAGCCGTCGACCGCGGCTCGCGGAACCAGCCCGACGAGTTCCGTGCCGGCGATTTCCACCCCCTCGCGCGCCGCTTCCCGGGCTACCCGCTCCAGGGCTTCCGACAACGGGGTGCGCCGGTAGTCGGTCAGGTTCATCGAGACCTGGACGTGATCGCGCCGCGGTGACGAGAGGCGCACGCCGATGGCCTTGACGTGCGGCAGGCCGCCGCCGCTCGCCCGCACCGTCCGCGCGATCCGCCGCGCGACGTCGAGATCGTCGGACGCGAGGTCGACGTTGAACGCCACGAGCGGTCCGCGGGCGCCGATCGCGGTGGCGCCGGCCGAAGGATGGGGCCGCGGGGGACCGTAGTCCGGCTTCCAGCCGGGTTCGACCAGTTTCGTCGCGAGGTGCTCGAACTGACCGCGCCGCACGTGCTCGAGACGCCGCCGGGCGGGCGCCGTCGCGGCGGCTTCGTACAGCAGCACCGGCACCTGCAGGCGCTCGGCCACGTCCCGCCCCGTCGCGTGCGCGAGCGCGACGCAGGCTTCCATCGACGTGCCGCCGAGGGGCACGAACGGCACGACGTCGACGGCGCCGATGCGGGGGTGCACGCCGCGGTGCCGCCGCAGGTCGATGCGCTTCACCGCCACGTCGAAGAGCCGCAGGACCGCCTCGCGCAACGGGTCCGCCTCGCCGGCCAGCGTGATGACCGACCGGTTGTGGGAGGGGTCCGACGACCGGTCGAGCACCCGCACGCCGGGCACCGCCGCGATCGCCGCCACGGCCGCCCGCACGACGTCGACGCGGCGGCCTTCGCTGATGTTGGGAACGGCTTCGATCATCGCGTGGCTGGCGGCCTGCGGGCGCGACAAGCTGATCCCGTCCCCGGCTCGCGGCTCCTGCGGCAGGCCGCCGCGGCGAACCCGCCGGCGTGGTCGTCTTCGCCCACGACGCGGTGCGCACGGGGATGGCGGCGGCGCCGGGAGCGGGCAGCGGGTCACCATAGCATGACGTGGTACCTTCCATGGACGATGCACGTTTTCGCGTTCGATGCCGGCGGCCCGTGTACGGCCGGCGCCCGGTGACGTCCCGGCTGGCGCTGCTGTTCGCCACGGCCGGGTGCGTCGGGCGGGCTCCCGTGGCGCCCGGGACGTGGGGCTCGGCGGTCGGCGTCTGCCTGCTGTTGCTGGTGCGCTTCACGGGCGGTCCGGTTCTCGAAGCGCTGCTGCTGGCGGCGGTGCTCGCGGTCGGCGTCCGGTCGGCGGCGGCGGCGGAGCGTCACTATGGCCGTTCCGATCCGGGGGCCATCGTCATCGACGAGATCGCCGGCATGCTGATTGCGCTGTTCTGGATTCCGGTCACCTGGATGGGGCTCCTCGCCGGTTTCCTGGCGTTCCGGGTCTTCGACATCGTCAAGCCGTTTCCCGCCCGCGCAGCCGAGCGCCTGCCCGCGGGGTGGGGGGTGATGGCGGACGACGTCGTCGCCGGACTCTACGCCTACGCAACGGTCCGGGTGCTGGCCGCCGTCGCGCCCGCGGTGACGCCGGGATGACGGAGAAACGGGGCGGCGGTCCGTCGACCGCGGTCGTCATCGCCGTCGGGTCCGAGCTGCTGACGCCGCACAAGACCGACACGAATTCGCTGTTCATCACCGACCGGCTCAACGCCGTTGGGATCCATGTCGTCCAGAAGCTGGTGGTGGGCGACGAGCCGGCCGGCCTCGCGAGCGCCCTGCGTTACGCCCTGGGCGCGGGCGACATCGTGATCGTCACCGGCGGGCTCGGGCCGACGGCGGACGACGTGACGCGTGACGTCGCGGCGGAACTGCTCGGTGCGCCGCTCGAGGAGTCGCCCGCCATCGTGGAAGCCATCCGCGCCCGGTTCGAGGCGCGCGGCCTGGAGATGCCGGCGATCAACCGCCGGCAGGCGGCGGTTCCGCGCGGGGCGGAGGTTCTGGCGAATCCGAGGGGCACCGCGCCGGGGCTCTGGCTGACCGCGGGCGAGGTCCGGCTGGTGCTGTTGCCGGGACCGCCGCGCGAGCTGCGGCCGATGTTCGACCGGCTGGTGGCGGACCGGCTGGCGTCCGCGGCCGGCGGCAGGCGGGTCCAGCGGCGGATGCTCCGGACGACGGGGCGGACGGAGTCGCACGTCGATGAGCTGGCCCGGCCGATCTACGAGCCGCTGGCGGCGCGGCGGCCGCCCGTCGAAACTACGATCCTCGCGTCGCTGGGGCAGATCGATCTGCACCTGTCGACGGTCGGCGACGACCCCGAGGCGGGCGGGCGCGTCCTGGATGCCGCCGTGGCGGAACTGGCCGGCGTGCTCGGAAGCTGCGTGGTGAGCACCGATGGACGATCCCTGCCGGAAGTCGTGGGCGAGCTGTTGCAGCGGCGGGGCGCGCGCGTCGCCCTCGCCGAATCGTGCACCGGCGGGTTGATCGCGTCGCGGTTGACGGACGTGCCGGGCAGCTCGGCGTACGTCCACGCCGGTTGGGTGCTCTACAGCAACGACGCCAAGGTGGCCCTGGGCGTCCCGCCGGGGCGCATCGAGACCCACGGCGCGGTGAGCGAGCCGGTGGCCGAGGCGATGGCGGCGGCGGCGCGCGGGGCGGCGGGCGTCGAGTTCGGCCTCGCGGTGACCGGCATCGCGGGCCCGGGCGGGGCGACACCCGGCAAGCCGGTCGGCACCGTGTGTCTGGCCCTGGCCGGACCGGCGGAACCGCCGCGCGTCCGGCGCGTGCAGCTTCCCGGCGATCGCGAACGGGTGAAGTTCCAGGCGTCGCAAGCCGCGCTCGATCTCCTGCGGCGCGCGCTGCTGCGTTCCGCAGCCGCGGGTTCCTGACTGCAGGCGGCGAGGCTGTCGCCGCGGGTTTCCTGGTGCGTCTGTTCTTCGCCATCGACCTCGACGATCCCGCGCGCGCGGTCGCGGAGCAGGTCGGCGCGTCGCTGGCGAGGCGCGCCGCGGGGCTCGGCGCGTCGATCCGGTGGGTCCGGCCGGCGCGGCTGCACCTGACCCTGGCGTTCCTCGGCGACGTGCCGGACGCCAGGGCCGCCGCGCTCGCCGGCGTCGGCGCCGCGCCTTTCCCGCGGTCCCCCTTCCGTCTTTCGCTGTCGGTGGCGGGCGTCTTTCCGCCGTCCGGCGCGCCGCGCGTGATCTGGATGGGACCCGGCCGGGGAGGGGAGGAGGTCGCCGGTGTGGCGCGACTCCTCCGGCGACGTCTGGAGAACGCCGGTTACGGACCGGGCCCGGCCTGTTTCGAGCCGCACGTCACGCTGGGCCGGGTGCGCCGGGCACGAGCGGGTGGGGCGCGCCGGCTGCGCGGCGTGCTGGCCGGGACGGCGCTGCCCGAGATCGCGTGGACGGTGGCTCGTGTCTCGCTGTACGAGAGCCGCCCGGGACCGGGCGGCTCGACGTATCATCGTCTCGCCTCGGCGCCGCTCCGGGCGGCGCGGCGTGACGCAGCCGACTTCCGGGATCGGGCATACTCGGGTACGCGTCGGGACTGATTCTGCAACGCCCGGCGCCGGTCTCCACACGACGATGTTCAGCAGGAGGACGTGCGGGTGGCGGTGACCGGACCGGTCGCCGTGCTCGGCTGCGGCAGTTGGGGCACGGCGCTCGCCATCCATCTCGGCCGGTGCGGGCGCGAGGTGCGACTCTGGGGACGGGATGCGGATCTCGTGGGTCGGATCGGCGCCCGCCGCTGCAACGAGGTGTACCTGCCCGGCGTCGAGCTGCCGCGGTCCGTGCAGGCCGGCGCGGGGCTGGAGAACGCGGTAGACGGCGCGGTGTACGTGGTCGCGGCGGTGCCGTCGCACGGCGCGCGCCACGTCCTGCGGCGGGCGGCGCCGCACTGCCGGCCGGACGCGACGCTCATCAGCGCGGCGAAGGGCATCGAGGATGGAACGCTCCTCCGCATGTCCGAGGTGATCGCCCAGGAGGTCGGCGACGCGCGGGCGGTGACGGTGCTGTCGGGCCCGAGCTTCGCGGCGGAGGTCGCGCGGGGCGTGCCCACCGCGGTGGTGGTGGCCGGCCGGCGTGCCGAGGCGGTGGCGGCGGTGCAGCAGGACTTCCGGTCGGACCGCTTCCGGCTGTACGCGAGCGACGACGTCGTCGGGGTGGAGATCGGGGGCGCGATGAAGAACGTCATCGCCATCGCGGCCGGCGGCATCGAGTCGCTGGGGCTCGGACACAACGCGGTGGCGGCGCTGGTGACGCGGGGCCTGGCCGAGATCTCGCGCCTGGCCTGCGCCCTCGGCGGCCGGCGCGATACGCTGGCCGGCCTGAGCGGGCTGGGGGACCTGGTGCTCACGTGCACCGGCGGGTTGAGCCGCAACCGGCAGCTCGGGATCGAGCTCGGCAAGGGGCGTGCGCTCGGCAAGGTGCTCGGCGGGATGCGGATGGTGGCCGAGGGGGTCCGCACGACGCAGGCGGCGCTCGAGCTCGGTGCGCAGCGCGGCGTGGAACTGCCGATCACGTTGCAGATGGCCGAGGTGATCGCGGGCCGCAAGACGCCGCGCGCGGCGGTCGAGGAGCTGATGCTGCGGCGGCAGCGGCCGGAGCTGGACGAATGAGCCTCGTCGGTCGGCTGCGCGCAGGGCTGCGGCGCACGGCCGAACGCTGGACGGGTCGCCTGGACCGCCTGACCAGCGCGCCCGCGGCCGGCGGCAGTCCGAGCGCCGAGACGCTCGAGGCCCTCGAAGAGCTGCTGATCGAAGCGGACGTCGGGGTGCTGACGGCTGGGCGCATCGTCGCGTGCGTCGGCGACGACGGCGCGGGCGACCTTCGGGCGCGCGTGAAGGCCGAGATTCTCGGTGTCCTGGCCGGCGCCGTCGCGCCGGCCGTGGAGGTTCCCGCGCCGCGGGTCGTGCTCGTGGTCGGCGTCAACGGCACGGGCAAGACCACCACGGTGGGGAAGCTCGCCCACCGCTGCCGGATCGACGGCCGGACGCCCCTGATCTGCGCGGCGGACACGTTCCGGGCGGCGGCGGTCGAACAGCTCGCGGTGTGGGCGGAACGCGCGGCGGTGGACGTCGTGCGCGCCGGCGCCGGCGCCGACCCGGCGGCGGTCGTCTTCGATGCGATCTCGGCGGCCCGGGCGCGGGGCCGGGACGTGGTGTTCGTCGATACGGCAGGCCGCCTCCATACGCGCGCCGACCTGATGGGCGAGCTGGGCAAGATACGCCGCGTCGCCGGCCGTGCGGCGCCCGGAGCGCCGCACGAGGTGCTGCTGGTGGTCGACGCGAGCGTGGGGCAGAACGGCATCACCCAGGCGCGCCGGTTCCTGGAGACGGCGGGGGTGACCGGCATCGTCCTGACCAAGCTCGACGGGACCGCGAAGGGCGGCGTCGCGGTGGCCATCGCGGGGGAGCTCGGCGTCCCCATCCGCTACGTCGGGGTCGGCGAGGGGATCGACGACCTGCTGCCGTTCTCGGCCGACGACTACGTGGACGCGCTGTTCGAGCGCGCGTGGTGACCCCGGTCGGGTCAAGTCACTCGATCAGCGTCAGGTCGGAGGCGAATACGCGCGGCTCTCCGCGGGCGATATCATGGTTGGCGACGAGGCGGATGTGCCGGGTCGGCCGAGACCGTCCGCGAGGGCGCCGATGCCGCCGACCGCGCAGGACGACACACACATGGGCGAGGCGTTGCGGCTGGCCGCGAGGGGCCGCGGGCGTACCAGCCCCAACCCGATGGTCGGTGCGGTCATCGTCGACGACCGCGGCGTCGTCGTTGGCTCCGGCTATCACGAGCGGGCCGGCGGCGATCACGCGGAAATCCGCGCCTTGGCGGAAGCCGGCGCCGCGGCGCGAGGCGCGACAATGTACTGCACGCTGGAGCCGTGCTGCCACCGCGGGCGCACCGGGCCGTGCGTGGAACGGCTGGTCGAAGCGGCCGTCGCCCGGGTGGTGGTGGCGTTGCCGGATCCGAATCCCGTCGTCAACGGCAAGGGAATCGAGTTCCTCCGGCGGCGGGGGATAGCGGTCGACGTCGGTCTGCGGGCGCGTGAAGCGGCGCGGTTGAACGAAGCGTTCGTCACCTGGGTATCCGAGCGGCGGCCGTTCGTGACGCTGAAGGTCGCAGTCAGTCTCGACGGTTGCATCGCGGCGCGGCCCGGCGCGCGAACGGCGTTGACCTCGCCCGCAACCGGCCAGGTCGTGCACGCGTTGCGGGCCGAGGTGGATGCGATCGGCGTGGGATCGACCACCGTCCTGGTCGATGACCCGCTGCTGACCGCGCGCGAGAAGCCGCGGGCGCTGCCGCTGACGCGGGTCGTCTTCGATCGCCGGCTGCGCACGCCGCCCACGGCCCGCCTCTTCGGTACACTGGAGGCCGGGCCGGTCGTCGTGTTGACCGTGGAGTCGGCATCCGCGCCGCACCGTGAGCGGCAGGCGCGGCTCGCGGACGCCGGCGCGGAGATCGAACGCCTGGACGCCGGCCGGTTTCTCCCCGACGCCCTCGAGCGGCTCGCCGCGCGCGGAGTGACGAGTCTGGTGCTCGAAGGCGGCCGGCTGGTGCACGAGGCGGCGTGGGAGGCCGGTCTGGTCGACCGCGTTCAGGTGTTCGTCGCGCCGGTGGAGTTGGGTCCGGCGGGCGTCGCCTGGATGGACCGCGGCGCGGTCTTCGGACGTATCGATTCCCTGTCCGTCCGCGCCTGCGGGCCGGACCTGTTGATGGAGGCGGATGTTCACCGGACTCATTGAGGGGCTGGGCGCGGTTGTCGGGGCCCGGGAGCTCCCGTCGGGAAGGCGGATCCGAATCGCCACCGGGCTCGGCGGCCAGCTTGCGCTCGGCGACAGCGTCGCCGTCAACGGCGTCTGCCTGACGGTGGTGCGGTTCGATGCTTCGGGATTCGAGGCGGAGGTCTCGCCGGAGACGTTGCGGGTCACCAATCTGGCGGATCTGCGCGCCGGGGCGGTCGTGAACCTGGAGCGTCCCCTGCTGCCTTCCGATCGGCTCGGAGGGCACTTCGTGCAGGGGCACGTCGACGGCGTCGGGCGCCTCGCCGGCGTCGAGCGGGAAAGCGACTTCTGGTGGGTGGCGGTGCGTTTTCCGAAGGATCTCGCACCCTGCATCGTAATGAAGGGATCCGTCGCGGTGGACGGGATCAGCCTGACCGTCGCCGATCTCGATGCGGATCGCTTCACGGTGCAGATCGTTCCCCACACCTGGCGGCACACCAATCTCCACGCCCGGCGCGCCGGCGATGCCGTCAACGTAGAGTGCGATATCATCGGCAAGTACGTCGCCCGCGCCGTCGAGACCTTCGGCGGCGTCCTGAAGGGCTGACGCAGAGCCGGACCAGATGACCGACAGGAAGCCGGACGAGTCAGCCGCCGCGGCCGGCGAAGCTGCGCCGCGGGCGCGCTTCGCGACCATCGAGGAGGCGGTCGAAGCGTTCCGGCTCGGCCGCATGGTCATCGTGGTCGACGACGAGGACCGGGAGAACGAAGGCGACCTGACCATCGCGGCGGAGAAGGTCACCCCGGACGCGATCAACTTCATGGCCCGCTACGGCCGGGGTCTGATCTGTCTCTCGATGACCGGGCAGCGTCTCGACGAGCTCGATGTCCCGATGATCGTCAGCGAGAACACGTCGCGGTTCGAGACGGCGTTCGCCGTGCCCATCGACGCGAAGCACGTCACGACGACCGGCATCTCGGCCGCCGACCGGGCCGCGACGATCCGGGTGGCGATAGATCCGGCGACCCGGCCGGCCGACCTCGCCAAGCCCGGCCACGTATCGCCCCTGCGCGCCCGCGACGGCGGCGTGCTGGTGCGCGCCGGCCAGACGGAGGCGGCGGTGGATCTGGCCCGGCTCGCCGGTCTGTATCCGGCCGGGGTCATCTGCGAGATCATGAACGACGACGGCACGATGGCCCGCGTGCCGGACCTCGACCGGTTCGCGCGCCGGCACGATCTGGCGATGATCACGGTGGCGGACCTCATCAAGCACCGGATGCGCCACGACCGTCTCGTGAAGCGGCTCGCGTCGGCGCAGCTTCCGACCGCGCACGGGCCCTTTACCGTGACCGCCTGGGACAGCCTCATCGACGGGCGGACCCACGTTGCGCTCGTGCGGGGTGAGGTCGGCGACGGCAAGCGGGTGCTGGTGCGCGTCCATTCGCAGTGCCTGACCGGTGACGTGCTCGCGTCCACCCGCTGCGACTGCGGCGCGCAGTTGTCGCGGGCCATGGAGCGGATCGCGTCCGAGGGGCGCGGGGTGCTCCTCTACCTCAACCAGGAGGGGCGCGGCATCGGGCTCGCCAACAAGATCCGTGCCTACGAGCTGCAGGATCAGGGACTCGACACCGTCGAGGCGAACGAGCACCTCGGCTTCAAGCCGGATCAGCGGGACTACGGCATCGGCGCCCAGATACTGGGCGACCTCGGTGTGCGCACGATGCGCCTGCTGACGAACAATCCCCGGAAGTTCGTCGGCCTCGACGGCTACGGGCTCGCGGTGGAGGAGTCGGTCCCCCTGGAGATCGAGCCGACCGAGTTCACCGCGCGCTATCTCCGCACGAAGAAGGAAAAGCTCGGCCACCGTCTGTCGTCCGTCTGACGGCGGCGCCGCGCGTGGACGGAGCCCCCTCGCGGCCTTGCTTGAGGTATGGCGCGGTGACCACGCGGGGCGCCCCGCACCGCCGGGCTCGGCCCGGACGCAGGGCGGGGCCTGTACGCGTCGGGTGTGGCGCGGCGGTTCCTGGCTCGCCTCGTCGGAGCGCCTCCGTTTCGCCGGCCGCAACCGGTCCGCCGCCGCCGAGAAACCGCGGGAGGCCCTCGCGGAGCAGCGTGCGGAGATCGAGGAGTTGCGGCAGCGCATCCGTGAGGGCGGAAGGTAGCGATCAGACAGTCCGGCATCGCCGCCCAGGAGGAGAAACGCGGGGACGCGGCATCGGTTCAGCTTCGACCTCCAGGGTCAATCGCACTCTACCGGGCGCGGCGACTTTCATCGCCATTGACGCCACGGGCCGGAACGGTCTAAATTGACCAGTTTCCTGAGAGTAGGTTACGGCTTCTCGCCACGTGGCCCGGCCGGGAGCGGGCCGTCCCGATGTTCCAGGTACTCGGCTCGCGTTTGCAGGACGTCTTCGGATCGTTGCGCCGCGAGGTGCGGCTGACGCCGGAGGCGGTCGAGCGTACGCTGCGCGAGATCCGGCTGGCCCTGCTCGAGGCGGACGTCAACTTCAAGGTCGTCAGGGCGTTCATCGACCGGGTGCGCGATCGAGCGACGGAGCGGGAGGTGCTCGACAGCCTCACCCCGTCCCAGCAGGTGGTCGCCATCGTGCGCGAAGAGCTGCTGAAGCTCTTCGGCGAGTCCCGCGGGGGACTCTCGACCACCGCCGACCGGCCGCAGGTGGTCCTGCTCGTCGGCTTGCAGGGCTCGGGCAAGACCACCACCACCGCGAAGCTGGGTCGCTGGCTGACCGGCCAGGGCCGGCATCCGCTGCTGGTATCCACCGACGTCCGGCGGCCGGCCGCCATCGAACAGCTCGCGGTTCTGGGACGGGACGCCGGGCTGCGGGTTCACGACGGAGGCGCCGGCGACCCGGTGCGCCGGGCCGCCTCTGCGGTCTCCGAGGCGCGGCAGCTCGGCTTCGACGTCGTGCTCGTGGACACCGCCGGGCGCCTGCACGTGGACGACGAGCTGATGCAGGAGATCGTCGCCATCCGCGATGCGGTGACGCCTTCCGACCTGCTGTTCGTGGCCGACGCGATGACCGGGCAGGACGCGGTGCGCAGCGCCGGCGAGTTCAACCACCGACTCGGCGTCACCGGTGTGGTGCTCACCAAGCTCGACGGCGACGCGCGGGGCGGGGCGGCGCTGTCCGTGGTGTCGGTGGTCGGCGTGCCCGTCGCGTTCGCCGCGACCGGCGAACGGGTGGGCGATCTGGAGCCGTTCCGGCCCGAGCGGCTGGTGTCGCGCCTGCTGGGCATGGGCGACGTGCTGAGTCTGGTCGAACGGGCCGAGCAGTCGATCGCCCGTGAAGACGCCGTCTCGATGGCGGCGCGCATCCGGCGCAACGAGCTCACCCTCGACGACCTGAAGCAGCAGATGCGCGCCGTCGGCCGGATGGGACCGTTGGATCAGGTCCTCGGCATGATTCCGGGCCTCGGCCGGCGGATCCCGGCGGCGGACGTCGATGCGGGCGCGCTGACCCGCATGGTGGCCATCATCGATTCGATGACGGCGCAGGAGCGGCGGAGCCCCGCGGTGATGAACGGCAGTCGCCGGCGCCGCGTGGCGAGGGGCAGCGGGACCACCGTGCAGGAGGTGAACCGGCTGCTGCGGCAGTTCGCCGAGATGCGGAAGATGTTGAAGACCGTCGGCGGGCCGGGCCGGCGGAAGGGGAAGCGGCGGCGCATGGCGTTGCCGACCATGCGCTGACGCCGCGGGCCGCGCGGCGGCGGAGCGGGCGAAGGAGACAGGATGCTGACGATTCGACTGCGGCGGCAGGGAGCGAAGAAGAGTCCCTTCTACCGGGTGGTGGTGATCGATTCGCGGAGCGCGCGCGATGGACGCGCGCGCGAGGTCGTGGGGCACTACGACCCCACCGCGCAGCCCGAGGCGCTGGTGGTGAAGCGCGACCGCATCGCGCACTGGGTGGCGCGGGGGGCGCAGATGAGCGACACGGTACGCACCCTGATCGCGCGCAATCCGGCCGCCGCGGCCGCAGGCGCGGAGGAGGCGGCGCCGGCGGAGTCGGCGGTCTCGTGAGCCGCGCGCGGGACGTCGTCGAGGTGATCGCGAAGCAGCTCGTCGATCACCCCGAGTCGGTGCAGGTGGAGGAGCAGGTCGACCGCGGCGGCGTCCGCATCGCGCTGACGACGCACCCGGGAGACCTCGGCAAGTTGATCGGCCGCCGGGGCCGCACCGCGTCGGCGGTGCGGGCCCTGGCCGACATCGCCGCCGAGCGCGACGGCACGCGGGCGGCGGTCGACTTCCTCGACGGCGAGGAGTGACGGAGACCATGGAGCACGGCTCCTGGCGGGACATGGCCGTCGTCGGCGTCGTGGCCCGGACCCACGGCAGGCATGGCGAGGTCGTGGTCAATCCGGAGACCGACTTTCCGGAAGCGCGTTTTCGCGCCGGCGGGGAGTTGTTCCTGGTGCAGCAGGGCGAGCCGGTCGCGTTCCGGATCCGGGAGGCGTGGTTTCACGGCGGGCGGCCGGTGCTCGCCTTCGAGCGGATCGAGACGCTGGACGAAGCGGAGCGGCTGCGGGGGGCCGAGTTGCGGGTGCCCGAGGCGGCGCTGCATCCGCTCCCGGCGGACACCTGGTACGAGCACGAGCTGATCGGTTGCGCGGTGCGGACGGTGGGCGGCGGCGAGGTCGGCACGGTAGGTTGCATCGAGGGACCGTCCGGGGCGCAGCGGCTGGTCGTCCGGCGGGCGGGCCGCGAGGTCGATGTGCCTCTGGTGGCCGGGATCTGCGTTTCGATCGACGCGGAAGCAGGCGCCATCGTCATCGATCCGCCGGACGGGCTGCTCGAGGTGAATCGGATGCAGGCCGGGAGGGCCCGCGGCCGCGGCCGGCGCTCGTCACGCGCGCGGTCCGGGGCGGGGACGGGCGGATGAAGTTCGACGTCGTCACCGTCTTGCCGGCCCTGGTCGAGCAGATGACGACCGTCGGCGTGGTCGGCCGAGCGCGCGAAACGGGCCTGCTCGACGTGGCGGTGCACGACCTGCGGGATTTCACGGCGGATCGTCACCGCACGGTGGACGACGCGCCGTACGGCGGGGGTCCCGGCATGGTGCTCAAGGTGGAGCCGTTCGTGCGCGCCGTCGATCACGTGCGGCAGCGCCGGGGGCGGCCGGACTCGGTGATCCTCCTGTCGCCGCAGGGGAAGACCTTCTCGCACGACGCGGCGGTCCGGTTGAGCCGCCTCGGCCACGTCGTCCTGCTGTGCGGGCGCTACCAGGGCGTCGATGAGCGGGTGCGCGAACAGGTGGCCACGGACGAGATCTCGATCGGCGACTACGTCCTGAGCGGCGGCGAGCTGGCCGCGGCCGTGGTGGTGGACGCCGTGTCGCGGCAGGTGCCCGGCGTCGTGGGGAACGACGAGTCGGTGGCGACCGACTCGTTCGCGCGCCGCATGCTGGACTATCCGACGTACACGCGTCCGGCCGAGCTGAACGGACACGCGGTGCCGGAGGTGCTGGTGTCGGGCGATCACGGCGAGATTCGGCGCTGGCGGAAGCGCGAGGCGGTGAAACGCACACTCCGTCGCCGGCCCGATCTGTTGCGGCGCGCGCATCTCGACGACGAGGAACGGGAGTGCCTTCGCGAGCTGCAGGCGCGCGGGACCAACCAGGAGACAGAGGCATGAAGGCCATCGAAGCGGTGGAGCAGGACCAGCTCGTCGAGCGACCGGGCATCCGGTCGGGCGATACCGTTCGCGTACACGTGCGGGTGACCGAGGGCGAGAAGGAACGGATTCAGGTGTTCGAGGGGCTCGTCATCGGCCAGCATCGCCGCGGGGCCGGGTCGACCGTCACCGTCCGCAAGGTGTCGTTCGGTCAGGGGGTCGAGCGCATCTTTCCACTGCACTCGCCGATGATCGACCGGATCGAGGTCGTGCGCTCCGCGCGCGTGCGCCGTGCGAAGCTCTACTTCCTCCGGAAGTTGCGGGGCAAGGCGGCGCGCATGCGGGAGCGGCGCCGGCGGTAGCGCGGCGTGACGCCCCGGACCGTGGCGCGACCGGCATCGCGGCGGCGCCGGCAGGTCGCGCGGCGGACCATCGAGAACGCGCTGCGGCGGCGTGGCTTCGCGCATGTCGCGGGGGCCGACGAGGTCGGCCGCGGCGCGCTGGCCGGCCCCGTGGTGGCCGCGGCGGTGATGCTCGATCCGCGCCGGCACGTCGCCGGCCTGCGCGATTCCAAGCTGCTGACGGCGGCGCAGCGCGAGCGGCTCTGCGCGGAGATCACCGCCGGCGCCCGCTGGGCGGTCGCCGCGGCTCCGCCGGCCGACGTCGATCGGCTCAACGTGCATCACGCTTCGCTCGATGCGCTGCGGCGGGCCGTGGCGGCGCTGGACCCGCCGCCGGCATTCGCCCTCGTCGACGGCTTCACCGTGCCCGGACTGGACGTGCCGCAGCGCGCAGTCGTCGGCGGCGACCGGCTCTGCGCGGCGATCGCCGCGGCGTCCATCGTCGCCAAGGTGACCCGGGATCGGGAGATGGTGCGGTTGCACGGCATCGATCCGCGCTACGGGTTCGACCGGCACAAGGGGTACGCGACACGCGCGCATCTCGATGCCGTCGCCCGGTTCGGATACTCGGACGTGCATCGGCGCTCGTTCCGGCCGCGCGCCCGGTGACGCGCATGGACCGCGAACCGGGGCCGCTCGGGTCGTCGTCCCTGATCTGTCTCGTGACCGATCGCCGTGCGCTCACGACTGCCGGAACGGGCGACGAGGACCTCGCGGCGCGGCAGCTTCTGGACCTGATCGCCGACTGCGCGGACGCCGGCGTCGACCTGGTGCAGATCCGGGAGCCGGACCTGTCCGACCGCGGACTCCTGGCCCTCGTGCGCGGCGCCGTGGACCGTACCCGCGCCGCGGGCGCGCGCGTGATCGTCAACGACCGGCCGGACGTGGCGCTGGCGGCCGGGGCGGCGGGGGTGCATCTGAAGGACGACGAGCGGTCCGCGGTACGGGTCCGCGCCCTCGGCCCGCGCCGCTGGATCGTCGGGCGGTCGGTGCACGATGCAGCCGCCGCGCGGCGCGCCGGGGCGTCCGGCGCGGTCGACTATCTGCTCGCGGGTACGGTGTTCGCGTCCGCGTCGAAACCGGGCCGGCCGTCGCTCGGCCTCGCTGCGCTGCGGGAGATCGCGGGCGCGGTCGGCCGGCCGGTCCTTGCGATCGGCGGCGTGAGAGTCGCCGATGCGGCGGCGGTGGCGGCGACCGGCGCCGCCGGCGTGGCCGGCATCCGGCTGTTTCGATCCGCTCCCGCCGCGGATCGCGGGATGCGCATCGCGGCGCGCGTACAGGCGTTGCGGGCCGCGTTTGACAGCGGCGGAACCCTCGTTTAACGTGCCGGTCTCGTGGCAGCCCCTGCTCCGGCGCCTTTCGGCAAGTTCCTGCTCGCCGCGCGCGAGGCGCGCGGCATGACCCTGCGGGAAGTTTCGGCTTCCACGAAGATCCCCGTCTCCAAGCTGCAGGCGATTGAACGCGACGAGATCGAGAACCTGCCGGGCGGGATCTTCACCCGGGGCTTCGTGCGCTCGTACGCCGAGGCGGTCGGACTCGATCCGCAGGATACGCTGGCGAGGTTCGAAGCCCGGTTTCCGGACGAAGCCTCCGTCGCCACGCTGCATGCGACCATCGAGGGGCGCGCGAACGAGGAGTTCGCGAAGCGGCAGCGAACCGCGAGGGGCGTGGTCCAGCTGGGGCTGCTGATGGTGCCGCTGGTCGCGTGGCTGCTGGTCGTGGTCCTGTCGGATGACCGGCCGCCACCGATGCCGGCCTCGCCTGGCGACACCGGGCCGGCGTCCGCGCCCGCGTCCGAACCGTTCCCGGCGTCGCAAGCGGAGCCGCCGGTCGACCCCGCGGCGCGTGCGGAAGCGCCGCCGCCGGCCGACGTCGGGCGGCTCACCATGGAGATCAGCCCGACGTCGGACTGCTGGGTGCTGGCCTCCGTCGACGGCGACACGGTGATCTCGCGGGTGCTGGGCTCGGGCGAGCGGGAAGTGCTCGCCGCGCAGGAGGTGATCGACCTGCGGATCGGCGACGCCGGGGCGTTCGTGTTCACGATCAATCAGCGCCCGGGGCGATCGCTCGGCGCGTCCGGCGAGGTCGTGAACATGCGTGTCACGCCGTCGAACTACCTGAGTTTCGTCGCCGACTGATCGCGCGCCGTCAGCGTTGCCGGCCGGTCAGTCCACGTTGATCTCGAGACCCGTGGTGTCGATGCGGCAGTCCAGCACGCGGGCCCCGGCTTCCGCCAGCGCGCCGCGCACCGTTCCTGCGCGGCCGGGCGGGACCAGAAAGAGGAGACAGCCGCCGCCCCCGGCGCCGCAGACCTTGGCCGCCTGGGCGCCCGCCTGCCGGCCGCAGCGGATGAGCGCATCGAGGCGGGCGGTCGTGATTCCCGGCGCCAGACGCTTGCGCAGGTCCCATTCGAGTGCGACGTGGCGGGCCACGTCGTCCCAGCGCTCGGCTTCGAGGGCCCGCCGCATGCCGAGCGCGACGTCGCGGATTTCGTCGAACAGGGAGGTGACCTCCGGCTCGCCGTCGATGCGGCGCTTCGTCACCTCCCAGTTGTTGATGCCGGAGTCGCGCGACTGCTCCGTGTACACGAGCACCAGCCGGCTCGCCAGCGCCTCGGCGTCGATGTCCAGCGGCACCCGGGTCACACCCGCCGGACCCATTTCGAGCGCCGCTATCCCGCCGTAGGTGGCGGGCCGGTAGTCCTGCCCACCGGTCGGGACCCCGAGCACCTGGGCCTCCAGGTTGAGGGCCAGGCCGATCAGCGATTCTCCGGCCAGCCGCCGGTCCTGCCAGCGCGCGAGCGCGGCGCAGAGGGCGATGTTCAATGCCGAGGATCCGGCCAGACCGGCCCCGACGGGAGCCGCCGACCGCGTGGAGACGGTGAGCCCCTCGGCGCGGAAGAAGCGGAGGACGCGGGCCACCAGACGCGATGCCCGGCCCGCGCCCAGTTCCGACCAGTGCGCCGCCTCGACCGTCGTTCCGGTGTCCTCCGCGACGATGCGCAGCCGGCCGTCAGGATTGGGCGTCAGGCGGCACTCGGCCCGGACGGTGATGGCCGCGTTCAGGGTCTGTGCGTTCTCGTGAAGGAGATAGAGGGGCCAGATGTCGAGCGTTCCGCCCGCGAGGTCGACTCGCGTGGGAGCCGACGCGTGAACCTGCACGCGCGGAATTATAATGGGCGCATCGGTGGTTCGTCGGCGTCGACGCCCGCCCGCACGTCCGGGCAGCCCCTCGGCCCGGTGGCCCGGACTGCCGCCGTCGCCGTCTATTGAATGCCTGCAGGTTTGCAGCGTCGTATCGGGCAACTGGTCGTCGCGGGTTTTGCAGGCCCGGCGCTCCCGGTGGAGTTGCGCGCGATCGCCCGCGAATTCGATCTCGGGGGTGTGATCCTGTTCGCGCGCAACGTCGAAGCCCCGTTGCAGGTGGCCGAACTCGCGTACGACGTCAAGCGCCTCTCGGCGGTTCCGCCCTGGGTGAGCGTCGACCAGGAAGGCGGACGGGTGCAGCGCCTGCGGGCGCCGTTCACGGAGTGGCCGCCGGCGGCGGCGCTCGGACGGCGCGGCGACGCGGATCTGGTCGAGCGGTTCGGCCGCGCCCTCGCCCGTGAGCTGCGGAGCGTCGGCATCACGTTGGACTACGCACCGGTGCTCGACGTGCACACGAACCCGGACAACCCGGTCATCGGAGATCGGGCGCTGTCGGAGGACCCGGGCGAGGTCGCCCGTCTCGGCGCCGTTCTCATCCGGGCGGTCGAAGCGGAGGGCGTGGCCGCGTGCGGGAAGCACTTTCCCGGCCACGGCGACACGAGCCTGGATTCCCACCTGGAGCTGCCGGTCGTCGAGCACGAGCCGGCGCGCCTGCAGGAAGTCGAGCTGCGACCGTTCCGGGCGGCCGTCGAGGCAGGTGCGGCCGCGATCATGACCGCCCACGTCCGGTATCCGGCGGTCGACGAGGCGTCGCCGGCGACGCTGTCGCGGACGCTGGTCACCGACCTGCTGCGCGGCGAGCTGGGCTACGACGGGCTCGTGGTGACGGACGACATGGCGATGGGGGCGATCGCGAAGCATCGGGCGCCCGCTCCCGCGGCCATCGAAGCGGTCAGGGCCGGATGTGATCTGGTGCTGCTGTGCAAGCCGGACCCGGCGGCGCAGGCGGCGGTCATCGAGAGTCTGATTCATGCCGTCGAGGACGGCACGCTGGCCGAGCGCCGCGTCGAGGAGGCGCTGGGGCGGCAGCGGCGCGCCCGGGAACGGTTCCTGCGGGGCGACGACCGGTGGCGTCCGCCGCCCGCGGCCCGGCTGCACGACGTGGTCGGTTGCGCCGAGCACCAGGACCTCGCCGGCGAGATGCGGGAGTCCCGGTAGGGCATGCGCAGGCCGCCGGCGTTGCGCGCGGGGGATCGCATCGCGCTGATCGCGCCGGCCAGTCCGTTCGACCGGGCCGTGTTCGACCGCGGCGTCGCGGAGGTACGGGCGCTCGGGTTCACGCCGGTGTTCGAGCCTGCGGTCTTCGACCGGCGGAAGTACCTGGCCGGACCGGCGGAAGGGCGGGCCAGGGCATTCGCGGCGGCATGGCGCGATCCGTCCATCGCGGGGGTGCTCGCGGTCCGCGGCGGTTACGGCAGCGCGCAGGTGCTGCCGTGGCTGGATGCGGCCGAGACGCGCGCGGGCCGCAAGGTGCTGCTCGGCAGCAGCGACGTGACCGCGCTGCTGAGTTACGTGACGACGCACTGCGGGCTGATCGGGTTTCACGGACCGATGCTGGTGCACCTGGCGGCGGGCGCCGCCGGCTACGATCGGGCCTCTCTGCTCGGTCAATTGATGCATGCCCGCCCCTGCGGCGAGCTGGCGGCGGACCGACTGGAGGTGCTCGGACGCGGGCGGGCCCGCGGGCCGCTGTTCGGGGGCACCCTCACCCAGCTCGCGGCGTCCCTCGGGACCCCGTTCGCCTTCGATCCGCCTTCCGGATTCGTGCTCCTGCTCGACGAGATCGGCGAGCGTCCGTACCGCATCGACAGGCTGCTGGTGCAGCTTCGCCAGGCGGAAATCCTGTCCCGCGCCGGCGCCGTCGTCTGCGCCGAGTTCCCCGGATGCGACGAACCGGAGGCCGGTCTGACGGCGCGGTCGGTGCTGGCCGACCTGCTCGGCGACGTTCCGGGTCCGGTGCTGTTCGGTCTGCCGACGGGGCATGCGGCCGGACCGTTGCTCACGGCGCCGCTCGGCGTGGACGTGACGGTGGAAGCGACCAGGACCGGCCGGCTCATCGTCGAGGAGGCGGCCGTCGAATGACCAGCGTCTACCTGATCGGCATCTGCGGGACCGCGATGGCGACCCTGGCCGCCATGTTGAAGCACCAGGGTCTGCGCGTGCGCGGGTCGGACGCCCATGCCTATCCGCCGATGGACCGCTTCCTGGCCGATCAGGGGATTGCACCGTTGCTCGGATACGACGCCGATCACGTGCCGGACGACGTCGACGTGGTCGTGATCGGCAACGCCGTGTCCCGCGGCAATCCGGAAGTGGAGGCGGTGCTCGCGCGCCGGATGCGCTACGTCTCGCTGCCGGAGATGGTGCGCGAGCGGTTTCTGTGGGACGCGCGGCCGATCGTCGTGGCGGGCACCCACGGCAAGACCACGACGACGTCGATGACGGCGTGGACCCTGGTCGAGTCCGGCGCCGACCCGAGCTTCCTCGTGGGCGGGATCCCGCGCAACTTCGGTGCGAGCTACCGGCTGGGGGCAGGCGGCCTGTTCGTGATCGAGGGGGACGAGTACGACAGCGCGTTCTTCGACAAGACGGCCAAGTTCCTGAAATATCTGCCGTTCGTCGCGGTCGTCGGCAACCTGGAGTTCGACCACGCCGACGTCTATCCCGACCTGGCGGCGCTGCGCCTCGCGTTCCGCCGCTTCCTCGCGCTCGTGCCGTCCAACGGCCGCGTGCTGCTCGGACACGACGACGCCGAAGCACGGGCGCTGCGGGACGCCGCGCACTGCCGCGTGGAGACGTTCGGCATCGAGCCCGGGGCCGACTGGCGGGCCGTCGGCCTCGAGCACGGCGCGGAGCGCACGCGGTTCGACGTGCTGCACGGCGCCGAGGCGGTGGCCGGGGTGGACCTCCCCGTGATCGGCGACTTCAACGTGCGGAACGCGCTGGCGGCGGTCGCCGCCGGGACCGCGGTGGGGGTGCGTCCGGAGGTGTCGGCGGCGGCCCTCGGCGGCTTCGCTGGCGTGCGCCGGCGGCTCGATCTGCGCGGGATCGGGCGGGGCGTGGCCGTCTACGACGACTTCGCGCACCATCCGACCGCGGTGCGCGAGACGTTGGCCGCTCTGCGTGCGGCGCCGACGGACGGCCGGGTCTGGGCGGTGTTCGAGCCGCGGTCGGCCACCTCGTGCCGGCGCGTCTTTCAGGCCGCCTATGCGGCGGCGCTCGCGGCGGCGGACGAGGTGCTCGTGGCCCCGGTCTTTCGGTCGGCGCTGCCGGCCGGCGAGAGGCTGTCGGAGACGCGGCTCGTCGAGGATCTGGCGGCGGCCGGCACGCGGGCGAGACATCTGCCGACGATCGAAGCCATCGGCGACACGATCGTCGGCGAGGCGCGGCCGGGGGATCGCATCGTCCTGATGTCCAACGGCGACTTCGGCGGGCTGCGCGACACGCTGTGCCGGCGGCTCGGTGTGTCGCCGGCGCCGGCAGGTGCATGATGGCGGAACCCGCGCCGCGGGAGTGGGAGCTGTTCCGGGACGGGGACGCCGCACTGGTGCTCGCGTTTCCGGCGCGCCTGGATCCGGACGTCAATGCGCGTTGCGTCGCGGTGGCCGAGGCGTTGCGCCGGCGCCGGGTGCGCGGCGTCCGTGACGTGGTCGAGGCGTTCGCGACGGTCACCGTCCACTTCGACCCGCGGCTGGGGGACGTCGACGAAATTTCCGCCCTGCTGCGCGGGCTCGCCGCCGACGCGGCCGCGCCGTCCGGCCGGGACGAGCCGCCGAGCCCAACGAATACGGGCGGTCCCGCCGCCGCCGCCGCGGCCGCGCCGTCCGGCCGGGACGCGGTGCGGCCGCGCCGCGAGGTCACGCTCCCGGTGTGCTACGGGGGCGCGCGCGGACCGGATCTGGCCGACGTCGCGCGGTTCGGGAGGTGCAGCGAGGCGGAGGTCGTCGAACGGCACAGCAGCGCGCCGTATCGCGTCTACATGCTCGGGTTCCAACCGGGATTTGCCTACCTGGGCGCGGTGGATCCACGGATCGCGGCGCCCCGGCGGGCGACGCCGCGGGTCCACGTGCCGGCCGGCTCCGTGGGCATCGCGGGCCGGCAGACCGGGGTCTATCCGGTCGCCTCGCCGGGAGGCTGGCAGTTGGTCGGACGGACCCCGCTGCGCATCTTCGACATGTCGCGCAGCGATCCGTTTCTCCTGGGGGCCGGAGACCTGGTGCGTTTCGAACCGATCGACGAGGCGTCGTACGACCGCCTGGAGACCGGCCGGCCGTGACCGGCGGGCAGCCGGGACTGGTGGTCGAGGACGCCGGCCTGTTGACGACCGTCCAGGACACCGGCCGCTGGGGATATCAACACTACGGCGTGTCCGTGTCGGGCGCGATGGACGTGACCGCCCACTGCCGGGCGAACCGGCTGGTCGGCAACCCGCCGGAGGCGGCCACGCTCGAGGTCACCCTGGTCGGCCCGGTGCTCCGCTTCGAGGCCGCCATGCGGGTCGGCGTCGCCGGGGCGGCGTTCGAGTTGCGGCTCGATGCCTGCGCGGTGTCGACGGAAACGGTCCTGCATGCCGAGCGCGGCCAGAGGCTGGCGTTCGGGCGGCGGACGGCGGGGGCGCGGGCGTATCTCGCGGCGGCGGGCGGCTTCGCCGTGCCGCCGGTGCTCGGCAGCCGGTCGACGCACCTGCGCAGCGGCATGGGCGGGCTGGCGGGGCGGGCGCTCCGGCCAGGCGATCGACTGCGCAGCGGTCCGTCGCGAGGCGTGCCGCGCCGGGAGTCGCCGGCCGCGAAGTGGGGCCGGCGCGCGACGGTCGGGGGCGCCCGCGTGCGCGTCCTGCCCGGTCCGCATGCCGGCCTGTTCGAACCGGCGGTCCTCCGCCGGCTGGAGGCCGGGCGCTACACGATTCGTCCGGAGTCGGATCGGATGGGGTATCGTCTGGACGGTGCGCCGATACCGGGACCGGCGGGTCCGAGCCTGCTGTCTCAGGGACTGCCGATCGGCGCCGTCCAGGTCCTGCCGTCCGGGGGCGTCATCGTCGCGATGGCGGATCGCCAGACGGCCGGGGGGTACCCGCGCGTGGCGACGGTCGTCACGGCGGACGTGCCCGTGCTGGGGCAACTCGCTCCCGGCGACTGGATCGAGTTCGAGCGGTGCGACCGGCGAACCGCACGGGAGGCGCTCATGAGGGCGGGGTGCGAGGGTTAGCGCGCCTGAATCGGTGACACCGGCGGGCGCCGGTGCTGGTTCGGCAGGGGACAGGAAACGGCGGTGCGCCGTCGACCGGGACCTGCGGGCGATGCTCGCCACCGTGTTCGACCCGCGGCGCATCCGTTGCGACGAGCCGCTCGCCCCGCTGGCGACGTTGCGCGTCGGGGGGCGGGCCGACTGGTTTCTGGATTCGCGCTCCGCGCAGGAAGTTACCGCCGCGGTCGGTGCGGCCCGCAGGCTCGACCTGCCGGTCACCCTGCTGGGGGGCGGATCGAACGTGCTGGTCGGCGACGCCGGAGTGCGCGGGCTCGTCGTTCGGTTCCGGCACGGCGAGGTTGCGGAGACGGCGCCCGGCACGGTGCGGGCGGCGGCCGGCGTCACCCTCAACGGGCTGGTCCGCTGGACGATCAATCGCGGCCTCGCCGGCCTGGAGACCTGGGCCGGCACGCCGGGCACGGTCGGCGGCGCCGTCTGCGGGAACGCGCATTTCCGCGGCCGGCTGATCGGCGAGCTCGTCACCGCCGTCGGCCTGCTGGGGCCGGGCGGCGCCGTCCACCGTGTCCCCGGCGACCGGATGGCGTTCGGCTACGACCGCAGCCGGGTGCAGCGGACGGGCGAGGTGGTGCTCTGGGCGGAGTTCGCGGTGGAGGACGGCCGCGTCGCGGATCTGCGCTCGGAGGCGCGATCCTCGTTGCGGTTCCGGAAGCGCACCCAACCGCTCGACGCACCGAGCGCAGGCTGCGTGTTCCGCAATCCGGACCCGGATCGCCAGCGCCTTCCGGCCGGCGTGCCGTGCGCCGCCGGGGCGCTCGTCGATGGCGCCGGCCTGAAGGGGTGCGCGGTCGGCGGCGCGCGCGTGTCGCCCGTGCACGCGAACTTCATCGTGACCGATCCGGGAGCCCGGGCGCGGGACGTTCGGACCCTCATCGATCGGTGCCGGGCGGAGGTCGCCGCGAAGTACGGCGTGACCTTGGCTCCGGAGGTCGTGTTTCTCGGGGAGTTCGACGCGTCACCCTGAACGGAGAACGTCCAGGCGACGGCATGTCCACACTCATCGTCGAAGGCGGCCATCGACTCGGCGGGTCGGTGCGCGTCGAGGGGAACAAGAACGCCGCGTTGCCGTTGCTTGCGGCCTGTCTCCTGACGGACGAGCCGTGCACGTTGACCAACGTGCCGCGGATCGGCGACGTCCGGGTGATGGCCGAACTGCTGCGGGGACTCGGCGCCGACGTCGAGGGTATCGGCACCACGACGCTGCGGGTCCGGTGCGCGGACGTTCGCAGCGACGAGCCGGACCCGCGGCTCGTCGGACGGTTGCGCGGCTCCGTGCTGCTGGTCGGACCGCTGCTGGCGCGGCTGGGCCGCGCTACGCTGGCCCCGCCGGGCGGGGACTTTCCCGGCCGCCGCACGCTGGCCGCGCATCTGCAGGCGTTGCGCGCCATGGGGGTGCGGGACACGGCGGGGGAGCGGCACGCGTTCGAGGCGCCGGCCGGTCTGGTTCCGGCGTCGTTCTACCTGGAGGAAGCGTCGGTCACGGGCACCGAGACGGCCATCCTGGCCGCCGCCGCGGCGTCCGGCGTCACCCGGATCCGACATGCCGCCTGTGAGCCGCACGTCGTGGAGCTGTGCGCCTGCCTGCGGGGCATGGGCGTCGAGATCGAGGGTGCGGGCACGCCGACGGTCCGGGTCGCGGGCGGGTCGCGGCTGCGCGGAACGACGCACCGGCTCTGCGGCGACTACATCGAAGCCGGGAGCTGGGCGGTGGTGGCCGCCATCACCGGGGGCGAGGTCGAGGTGGGCGGCGTCCGCGGATCGGATCTCGAACCGCTCACCGCCGTGCTCGGCCGCATGCAGGTCGGCTGCGGGGTCGAGGGCGACCGTCTCCTGATCCGGCCGTCGCGGCCGCGCGCCGTGCGCCAGATCACGACCGCGCCCTGGCCGGGGTTCCCGAGCGACATGGTGAGTCTCGTCACCGTGCTCGCGACGCAGGCCGCCGGCCGGACCCTCATCCACGACTGGATGTACGAGCTGCGCCTGTTCGCGCTGGAGCAGTTGAGCGGCATGGGCGCCGACCTCTTCCTCTGCGATCCCCACCGCATCATCGTGGAGGGAGGCCGCGCGCTGAACGGGCGCACCCTGGACACGCGTGACTTGCGTTCCGGGATGGCGCTCATCGCGGCGGCGCTGGCCGCGAACGGCGAGAGCCGCATCAGTCCGCTGGAGACGGTCGAGCGGGGCTATGCGAGCGTCGTGAACCGCCTGCGATCGCTCGGGGCGCGCGTCGCCGTCGAGGAGTGACGCCCGCCGAGACCGCCGTTCAGCGATCGGGCGTGCGCGCCGGCGGGGCGATCGGCCGTTGCGTGCCCGGCGACAGCCCGGGCAACTGGCGGCCGGGGCGGGGCCGCGGCGGCGGCTGTGGCTGCACCCGCGACGGGATCGACGGCGCGCCGGCGCCCGTGACGCCGGCCATCTCGCTCGTTCCGACGCGGAACGGCCGCAGGTCGTCCTCTTCGAGGGCGAGGCCGCGGATGATGTGCGGCCTCAGCGTCAGCACGATGTCCGTTTCCTGGGTCTCGGTCCGCGTGCGGCCGAAGAGACGTCCCAGAAGCGGAATCCGGCTGAGGCCGGGAATGCCGCCCAGCGTTTCCCGTTCGTCGTCGCGAATAAGGCCGGCTAGGATGTTCGTCTCGCCGTCGCGGAGCCGGATCATGGTGGTGATGGAGCGGCTGCCGAACTGCGGCAGGCCGCCGAAGCCGTCCCCGGAGATGTTGCTGATCTCCACCGCTATCGCCAGGGAGACATCGTCGTTGTGGTGGATGCGCGGCGTGATGTCGATGTTGACGCCGATCTCCTCGTAGTTGAACGAAGTGATCGGTTGCTGATTGATGCCGCCGGCGGCAATCGGCGAGAAGGTCGTGACCGGCACGGGCACACGCTCACCGAAGTGGGCCGTCGCGGCGATGCCGTCGGACGTCCGGAGCTGCGGGTTGGCCAGAATGCGGGTGCTCCTGTTGGTCTCGATCAGTCGGACCAGCAGGCTCGTCGGGTTCGCGACGAAGAGGCTCGATCCGCTGACGCGGGCCACGTCGGCGACGGACAGATCCAGACCGTCGGCTGCGCTGCCGTCGTCACGGAGGACGGCCCGATCGCCGCCGCCGACCTCGGAGTTGTCGCCGATGGACGTGAACCGCAGACCGTACTCCTGCAGGGTCTGGCGGTCCACCTCGAGCAACTGCACCTCGATGACGACCTCGGCGCGCGCCTTGTCGATCGCCCGGATCAGCCGCGCGGCGGCGTCGATGCGTTCCGGCGTGTCCTTGATCGAGATCGCGTTGGTGGCGGTCACCGCCGCCAGCCGGCGCAGGTCGACCACCAGGCGCAGCAGGTTGATGGTCTCGGTCACGTCCGCGTTGCTCAGGTAGAACGTGCGGATGATCTCTTCCTCGTATTCGCGCCGTTTGGCCGGCGTGTCCGGAATGATGGTCACGGCGCCGGGGGCGGTCACGCGGTAGAAGTTCCCGGTGCTCGCGGCGACGACGGCGAGGGCGGTATCGAACGTCATCTCGCGCAGGTCGCCCGCGAACGGCGCGTCGCGGAACTGGGCGTCGAAGAGAATGCTCACGCCGCCGAGCTGTCCGAGGGCCGAGAAGACCGCGCGCGCGGTCTCGCTGGCGAAGACGACGGTGTCGGGCAGCGCGATGTCCCTCGGCAGGTCGAGCCCGGGGGGCGCGGCGTCGAGGGTGCGGTCGATGAGCGTCTCGAGCGCCGTCCGCCCCTCCGGCAGGGCCGCCAGCTCCGCGCGCACGGCGTCCCGCGTCTCGCGCAGCGCGCGGTCGAGATCACCCATGCCCGGGTTCAGCTCGTATGCGATCTGGTATTCGTCGAGCGCTTCCCGCCAGCGCGACCGACGCGCCAGCCGCCGCCCCTCCGCGAAGTGCATCTGGGCGGCCCGGAGCCGGGCGCGGTCGAGGGCGAGCTGGGCTTCGCGGTCGTGCGGCCGTTCCCGCAGCGCGCGCGTATAGGCGATGACAGCCTGGTCGTAGTCGCGCTCGCGCTCCGCGCGCTGTCCTTCGCGCAGGGCCCCGGTGCTCGCACAGGCCGAGACCGTCAGCGCGAGGGCGACCGGCAGCAGGCGGAGCCCCAACCTGCTCGCCCGGCAATCGTCGCCCCGCGGCTCCGCTTTCCGCCCGAACAACCCTCTCCGGGAGGTCTGCGCCGTTCTACGGCGCAGACTCCTAGCGGACGAAACCGTCATCGGCGATGACCTCGACGCCCGCGGGAACGTCGAACACGAAGAACGTATCGGGCAGACCCTGGTTCTGCCTGACGTTGGAGAACACGTACGTGGAGACGCCGCCCTGGAAGTCGGTGGTCGCCATCCCGAGTATGTCCAGCGTGCCGGGGTCGACGGTCAGGGTCAGGGACTCGTAGTCCGCGCTGCCCCGCACCGGCGTCAGCTCGATCTCCCACGCTCCGTTCGCCGGGCGCCCCGCGGCGTAGCGGGCGGTGAAGTCGCGGCGCAGATCGCCCTCGCCGGCCAGGAACGCGGCGGGCGTGGAGGCGCCCTCACCGGCCGGCAGCGGACTCACGATGACCTGCCGGTCGGCGGGGAACCAGGAATGGATCGTCGCACCGTCGCAGACGAAGAGCTTCGGCTCGGGACTGACGTAGTCGAAACGCCATCGTCCGGGCCTGCTGACGTGCACGGTGCCGCGCTCGACGTCGGCGGCCTGCAGCACGCCGCCGGCATAGCGGTGCTCGAAGTCCGCCGAGAAGTCCGCGATGCGATCGTAGCGCGCCTGCAGTCTCGCCAGAAGTTCGGCGACGGGAGGACCGGCGGGAGACTGGGCGCCCGCCGCCGCCGGCAGGACGAGGCCGGCGAGCAGGACGAAGGCGGTGCGGAGCCGGCGCACGGGCGTCATGGACCTGTGCGCGACCCCACGGTCGTCAGCCCTTGAGGGCGCCGGCGACCGGAGGCTTCTGCTTGGGCGCGTCCTTGCTCTCGGTCGGGAGCTTGGCGGCGAGCCACTCGACGATGCCTCCCTGGAGCACGCTGGCGCGGTGACCCTGCCGGAGGAGCGCCGCGGCGACACGTGCGCCGACGATCTCCTCGGGGTCGGAGTCGTACGTCACGATGTCGCGGTCGAGCGGGAGCGACGACGACTCGAAATCCGGCGGCGCGAGCCGAACGGCGCCGGGCAGCCGCACCGTGCTGTGTTCGTACGGATACTTGAGACGCACGTCCACGAGCACCGGCGCCGCCTCGCCGCCAGCGTCGAGGCGCTCTTTCAGCGTTTCTTTCGTGATGCGCGGAACCGGCATGGAATATTGTCGATGGCGCCCGGCGACGGTGTCAAGGACTCGCGCGTCAGGTTTCCGTGACCCGCGCGACGGCCCGGCGCACGGCGTCGTAGTCGTTCGGCAGATCGATCGGGGTGTTGGCGAGACGCGGCTGCAGCTCCGCGACCGACGCCCGGTGATAGCCGAGCTTGAAGTCGGTGAACTTCAGCCCGTTCGCGGTCGAGATGACCACCACGCGGTCGCTGGCCGCGATCGCGCCCCGCGCCCGCAGCCTGGTCAGCACCGCGAGCGCGACTCCCGTGTGGGGGCAGTTGTACATGCCGGTGCGATCCGCGCGCGCGGAGGCGTCGGCCAGCTCGGCTTCCGTCGCCTGCTCGACGATGCCGTCGTACCGCCGCAGCGTGCGGATCGCCTTGTCGATGGAGACGGGGTTGCCGATCTGGATGGCCGACGCCTGGGTCGTGGCCGCCTTGATCGGCTCGAAGCGCCAGTCGTTGCGGTAGGCGCGGTACAGGGGGTTGGCGGCGGCAGCCTGGGCGACGACGATGCGCGGGCGGCGGGCCGTCACGCCGAGCGCCTCCATCATGTCGAACCCGGCGCCGAGGGCGCTCACGTTGCCGAGGTTGCCCCCGGGAATGATGATGACGTCGGGCACCTCCCAGTCGAACTGCTGGACGATCTCGATCCCGACCGTCTTCTGTCCCTCCAGGCGGACGCTGTTCATCGAGTTCGCGAGATAGATGCCCTCCTCGGTGGAAAGCCGTTTCACGATCGCCATGCAGCCGTCGAAGTCGGTGTCGAGCGCAAGCACGGTGGCCCCGTTCGAGAGCGGCTGCACGAGCTGCGCCGTCGAGACCTTGCCGCGCGGCAGAATCACGATGGCGGGGACGCCGCCCGCCGCGGCGTAGGCGGCGAGGGACGCCGACGTGTCACCGGTCGAGGCGCACGCCACGGCGCGAATCGCGACGCCCCGGCGTATCATCTGCCGGACGAGGGAGACCAGCACGGTCATCCCCAGATCCTTGAAGGAGCCGGTGTGGGAGTTGCCGCAAAGCTTTACCCACAGATCGCCGACCCCGAGTTCCCGGCCGAACCGTTCCGCCCAGAAGAGGTTGGTTCCCCCTTCGTCCATCGACACGATGGCGCCGGCGTCGATGTCGGGACAGACCCATTCCTGCTTCCCCCACACGGAGGAGCCGTACGGCCAGGTCGTCCGCTTGTAGCGCTCGTCGAACAGCCGCATCCAGGAACCCGCCGAACGGTCCCGGAGCGCGTCGAGGTCGTGGGACACCTCCAGCAGGTCGTTGCACGTGGGGCATCGATAGATCGGCTCGAGCAGGGAGTGCTCGCCCGCGCATCCCTGGATGCAGCGCAGCACGGCCCGGTACGGCGCGGTCGTCGTCATCGTCATGACCGGCGGGAGAATGGCTGGTGGACCGCATGGGACTCGAACCCACGACCTCCGCGTTGCGAACGCGGCGCTCTCCCAACTGAGCTAGCGGCCCATTCCTGTCGGCGGCGGCAGGACCCGTGGCCGTGGACAGCCGCCACAGCCATAATCTTCTATTGTATACCGAGCAGATCGAGGTACTTGAGCGCGCCGCCGGTGTTGAACAGCACGACGCGGTCCGACGGCGCGATCGTGCCGCGGGCGAGGAGTGCGCGCAGGGCGACCAGGGTAGCGCCTCCCTCGGGGGCCGCGCTGATTCCTTCGGCTGCGCCGATCTCGCGCATCGCCGCGATCATGTCCGGGTCGTTGACGGCCACTGCCGCGCCGCCGCTGGCGCGCAGGGCGCGGAGGATCAGGAAATCGCCGATGGCGCGCGGGACCCGCAGTCCGTCGGCGCCGGTTCGAGCATCCGCCCAGGGGGTCGCCCGCTCGGCGCCGTCATGGAACGCGCGGACGATCGGCGCGCATCCCTCCGCCTGCACGGAGACCATCCGCGGCCGCCGCGCGCCGGCCGGCAGCCACCCGAGGGCCTCCAGCTCCGCACAGGCCTTCCACATCCCGACGATGCCGGTTCCGCCCCCGGTGGGATAGATCATCCAGTCCGGCCACTCCCAGCCGAGCTGCTCGGCGATTTCGTAGGCCATCGTCTTCTTGCCCTCGACGCGGTACGGCTCCTTCAGCGTCGACACGTCGTACCACCCGCGCGAGGCGCTGGCCTCGGCGGCCGCCCGCCCCGCGTCGGTGATGAGGCCGTCAACCAGCGTTACCTCCGCGCCGTAGAGCTCGCACTCCCGGATGAACGGCGTCTTGACGTCACGCGGCATGAAGACCCTGGCGGACAGGCCCGCGCGGGACGCGTAGGCGGCCGCCGCGTTGGCCGCGTTGCCGGCCGACGGGACGGAAACCGTGGTTGCCCCGAGCCGCCGGGCGACGGTGACGGCCGCCGACAGGCCGCGGGCCTTGAAGGAGTCGGTCGGATTGGCCGATTCGTCCTTGATGTAGAGCCGGTCCATCCCGACCGCGGCGCCGAGGCGGCGGGCGTGGGCGAGCGGGGTGAAGCCCTCGCCGAGGGTCACCGGCCCGGCCCCGCCGGGCGCGGGCAGCGCCTCCCGATAGCGCCACATCGTCGGCGGTCGGTCGCGCAGCGAGTCGCGCATCCGGCGGCCGGCGACCGCGTCGAGATCGTACCGCGCCAGCAGCGGCGCCCCGCAGGCGCACAGGTGCCGGACCTGGTCCGGATCCAGCGGGGCCGCCCCGCAGGCGGCCGAGCATTCGAGGTGCGAGAGCGTGGACATGACGAAGCGCGCCGCCACCGCGGTGACGGCTGGCGAAGGTCGCTCTAGCGGTCCAGCAGCTCCGCGTCCTTCGCCTTCTGCAGAGCGTCGATCTTCCGGATGTGGGCGTCCGTGAGCTTCTGGATGTCGTCGAGCGCGCGCCGCTCGTCGTCCTCGGACAGTTCGTGGTTCTTCAGCAGCCGCTTCAGAACGTCGTTCGCGTCGCGCCGGACCTGTCGCACGCTGGTCCGTCCCTCCTCGGCCAGCTTGTGCACGAGTCGCGACATCTCCCGGCGCCGCTCGTCGGTGAGCGTCGGTACCGGGATCCGGATGAGCTTGCCGTCGTTGCTGGGGTTCAAACCGAGGTTGGCGTTGCGGATGGCGTTCTCGATGGCCGTCGTCTGTGACGGATCGAACGGCGCCGCGACGATGAGCGTCGACTCGGGAACGGAGAGGCTGGCTACCTGATTCAGCGGCATCCGGGCGCCGTAGGCCTCCACGCGGACGCTGTCGAGGAGGTTGACGGAGGCGCGGCCGGTGCGCACGCCGGCGAGCTCCCGGCGCACGTGCTCCACGGCGCCGTCCATGCGCCGCTCGGCGTCGGCGTGGGCGGATTCAGGGTCGGTCACGGTCATGATGCGGCTACCTCCGAGCGGTCGCCGGGAAGCGCGGCGGTCACCAGCGATCCCACCGGCTCTCCCAGTACGGCGCGCCGAATGTTGCCCGACGTACGCAGGTTGAAGACCACTATCGGCATGCCGTTGTCCATGCACAGCGAGATCGCCGTGGCGTCCATCACCTTCAGTCCCTGCTCGATCACCTGCCGGTGCGAGATGCGATCGAGACGGGTGGCGGTCGGGTCGATCAGCGGATCCGACGTGAATACGCCGTCGACCTTCGTGCCCTTGAGCAGGACGTCGGCCCGGATCTCCATCGCGCGCAACGCCGCCGCGGTGTCGGTGGTGAAGTAGGGATTCCCCGTCCCGGCCGCGAACAGCACGATGCGGCCTTTCTCCAGGTGGCGGACGGCGCGGCGCCGCACGTACGGTTCGGCGACCTCCCGCATCTCGATCGCGGTGACGACCCGCGTCGAGGCGCCGTTCCGTTCGAGAGCGTCCGAGAGCGCCAGCGCGTTCATCACCGTAGCCAGCATCCCCATGTAGTCGGCGGTGGCGCGATCCATGCCGCGGGCGCTTGCGGCCAGACCGCGAAAGATGTTGCCCCCGCCGATTACGATGGCCATTTCGACGTCGAGCGCCCGCACGGCCGCGATCTCGCAGGCGAGTCGTTCGGCGACGGCCGAGTCGATGCCGAAGGACTGCTCCCCGACGAGCGCCTCGCCCGAGAGCTTGAGGAGGACACGCCGACAGGCTCGTCCGGTCATCGGGAAACGAGCCGGCTCCGTTCCGGGCCGTAAAGCGGGAATCCCGGAGACGGTGCGCGGCCGGAGGGGATTATAACGCAGCCCCTAACCTGCGGCCTCGCCGACCTTGAACCGCGCGAAGCGGGCGACCGTGATGTTTTCGCCGAGCTTCGCGATGGCGGCCGTGATCATGGCGCCGATGGTCGTCTTCGGGTCACGGATCGACGGCTGGTCGACCAGCACTACCTGTTCGTAGTAGCTGTTGAGCTTGCCCTCGACGATCTTCTCGATGATCGCCGGCGGCTTGTTGGAGGCCTCGAACTGTGCCCGGTAGATGGCGCGTTCCCGTTCGAGATCGGCGGCCGGCACGTCCTCGCGGCTGGCGTACCGCGGATCGGCGGCGGCGATGTGCATGGCGATTTCGCGGACCAGGGTCTGGAAATCGTCGGTGCGCGCCACGAAATCGGACTCGCAGTTGACCTCGACGAGAACGCCGACCTGTCCTCCCTGATGGACATAGTGCCCGACGAGTCCCTGCGACGTCGTGCGGCCCGCGCGCCTGGCCGCCCTGGCCTGGCCCCGCGTTCGCAGAATCGTCACCGCCTGTTCGATGTCGCCGCCGGCTTCGCTCAGCGCCGCCTTGCACTCCATGAAGCCTGCGCCGGTCCTGTCCCGTAATTCCTTGACTTGCGCCGCACTGATTGCCATCGCCTCGATCTCTTGCGTTGGAAGGGGCCGTCGGTCCGCCGGCGTGACGGATCGGTAACTGTGCCTGTCAGACGGATGCCGGAGCGGTCGCGGCCTCGGCGGCGGCCGGCGCCGCCCCGGCGTCGCCCGCTTCCGTGGCCTCCTCGAGGCCGCGTCCGCTGATGACGGCGTCGGCGATCCGCGTCGCGAAGAGCCGGATCGCGCGGAGCGCATCGTCGTTGCCCGGAATGACGTAGTCGACGTCATCGGGATCGCAGTTGGTGTCGACCAGACCGATGACCGGAATTCTGAGCTTGCGCGCCTCGTCGACGGCGATCTTCTCCCGGCGCGTGTCGATCACGAACACCGCGTCCGGAAGGCGCGACATCTGGCGGATGCCGTCCAGGTTGCGGTGCAGCTTCCGCTTCTCCTTCTCGAGGCGCGCCACTTCCTTCTTGGAAAGGCTGTCGTACCGACCGTCTTCCGCCATCGTTTCCAGTTCGCGCAGGCGGTCGAGGCTGCGCTGGATCGTGGTGAAATTCGTCAGCAGCCCGCCGAGCCAACGCTCGTTGACGAAGTACATGCCGCAGCGCTGGGCTTCCTCGACGATCAGATCCTGCGCCTGCCGCTTCGTGCCGACGAAGAGGAGGGTGCGGTTGTCGGCGGCGAGCCGCATGACGAAGTCCTCCGCCACGCGCAGGCACTCGACGGTCTTGCCCAGGTCGATCAGGTAGATTCCGTTGCGCTGGCCGAAGATGTACTTCTTCATCTTGGGGTTCCAGCGCTTCGTCTGGTGGCCGAAGTGAACCCCGGCCTCCAGCAGCTCTTGCATCGTCAACGGCGTCAAGCTTCCTCCATCCGGCACGCGACGCGGCGGCGGTCGCCCCGGGGTTCCTGGCCCGTCAATCGTCGCCTGCGGCTCCGTTTGCCGCCCGACCAACCCTCACCGTGAGTCTGCACCGTTCCACGGCGCAGACTCCTAGCGCTTGCTGAACTGGAATCGCTTGCGTGCGCCAGCCAGCCCGTATTTCTTGCGTTCCTTGCCGCGCGGATCCCGCGTCAGCATCCCGGCCTTCTTCAGCGGCGCCCGCAACTCGGGATCCGCTTCGACCAGGGCGCGCGCGATCCCGAGACGCAACGCGCCGGCCTGACCCGAGACGCCGCCGCCGGCCGCGGTGGCGAAGATGTCGTACTTGTCCGTCGACTCCGCAAGCACGAGGGGTTCCGTGATCCTCGTCCGGAGCGACGCCGTGGGAAAGCGGGCTTCGAGCGACACGGTATTCACGGTGAAAGCGCCCGTGCCCGGCCGCAGAAACACGCGTGCAGTCGATGTCTTGCGCCTTCCGGTTCCGTAGTGGGCAGGTGCTGCGCTCACGATACCTCGCAGGTGGTCGGCTTCTGGGCCGCGTGGGGATGCTCGGGCCCGGCGTACACCTTCAGCTTGCGGTACATCGCCTTGCCGAGCTTCGTCTTCGGCAGCATGCCGCGCACCGCGGACTCGACGAGTCGCTCCGGGTGGTTGCGGCGGATCGTGCCGGCGCGTTCCGAGCGCAGCCCGCCGAGGTAGCCGCTGTGCGTGCGGTACAGCTTGCGGGTCTCCTTGCGTCCGGTCATGCGAACACGCGACGCGTTGACGATGACGACGTGGTCGCCGGTGTCGAGGTAGGGTGCATACTGCGGGCGGTGCTTGCCCTGCAACAGGCGCGCGGCGACGGTCGCGATCCGCCCGAGCACTTTCGAGTCGGCATCGATGACGTGCCAGGCGCGCACGATCTCTTTCCGGCTGGGAGCATAGGTCGACACGTATTCACACCGTTTCTTCTCGGTACATCCGTAAATCCTACAAACGCTCGCGAGCCGGTGTCAAGGCTGGTGCGGGACCGGTTGTCGGATCGATAGAGCGGCATGACGTTTGCTTCATGGAATCGCGGAGGGCGGAAACCGATGCGATTTCTTTCGGGCTTTCTGCGGCGACCGGGGTCGCTCGTCGGCGTCGACATCGGCTCGAGCGCCGTCAAGGCGGTGGAGTTGAAACGGTTCGCCGGCGGCGAAGTCGTGGCCGCGGCCGGGGTGCAGCCGGTGCCTCTGGGGAGCATCGTGAAGGGCGCGGTCGTCGACGCGCCCGCGGTGACGGACGCCGTCCGCAGGCTGTTCGCCGGGGCCGACATTCGCGGCCGGAACGTGGCGTTGTCGTTGCCGGGCAGCGCCGTCGTCGCGAGAGAGATCACGATGCCGCGAATGAGTCCGGCGGAGCTCGCCGGTTCGATCGCCTGGGAAGCCGAACACCACATTCCGTTCGACCTCCGCGACGTCAACCTGGATTACCAGGTGGTCGACCGCGGCGGGAACGACGCGAACCGGCAGCCCACCATGGTCGTGCTGCTGGCGGCGGCGAAGAAGACGGCGATCGCGGAGTACGCCGACGTGGTCGCGAAGGCCGGCTGCACACCGGCCGTCGTCGACGTAGCCGCGTTCGCACTCCAGAACGCGTATGCGCTGAACGGCGGCCGGGACGGCGGGCGTCTCGTCGCCCTGCTCAATGCCGGGGCGAGCACGATCAACGTCAACATCGTCCGTGACGGCAGATCCGTCTTCACGCGTGACATCGCGGCCGGCGGGAATGCGTATACCGACGCGCTGCGGAACGGGCGCGCTCTCTCGTTCGAGGAGGCCGAGCGGCTGAAGAAGGGAGGCGCGGTCCGGGGCGCCGCTCTCGAAGACGCCGAGCCGGCGTTGCAGGAGGTCACGGAGAACCTGCTGCTCGAGGTCGAGAAGACTTTCGACTTCTTTGCCGCGAGCCAGGCTTCCGGCCCCTTCGATCGCATCGTGCTCAGTGGCGGCGCCTCGCGGGGACAGGGATTCGCTGCGGCGCTGGCCCGGCGCTTCGATGCGCCCCTCGAGCGGTTCGATCCGTTCCTGAAAGTGACCGTCGGCGGCGTGAGCGCCGCCGGTGAGAAGCCGGTCGACGTGGCGGCGACGGTGGGGGTCGCAGCCGGGCTCGCCCTGCGCCGGGTGGGGGACCGATGATTCGCATCGACCTGCTCACCTCCGCCGAGGACCGTCGCGCGTTGCCGGATGCGCGGAGGCCGGCCTGGACGACCGCGGTCGGGGGCTCGGCGATCGTGGTCGTCGCGGTGGCGCTGGTGGTCTGGTGGTCATGGGCGCTGCGCGGCGAGGCCGCGGAGGTGTCGCAGGCGCTGGCGGATGCGCAGGCGACCCTCCGGCGCCTGGCGCCGGCGGTCGAGGGGGTGCGCGCCGCGGAAGCGCGACAGGCCGATCTGGGCGGGCGCATGGACCGCATCGAAGCGCTTCACGCCCGCCGGAACGCTGCGGTGCGGATGCTGGATCACTCGAGTCGCGCCCTTCCGGACGGCCTGTGGCTCGGTGAGGTGCGTGAGGACCCTGCCGGCGTCGTGGTACGCGGACACGCCGTGACGCTCGAGACGGTGTCCGACTATGCGGCGGCGCTGGAAGCCGCGGGCGCGTTCGGCATGCCGGTCGAAATCGTCGACTCGCAACGCGGCGAGGCGTCCGGCGCCCGGACGATCGTCAGCTTCGAGATCAGGATGCCGTTCCCGGCGCTGGACCGTGAACGATGAAACCGAGGTTGCCGGAAGGGTCCGGATACCGCCTGCTCGCGGCGGGAGTGCTGCTGTCGGTCGCGTCGGTGCTGGCGTTTCGCCTCCTGTGGGTCGGACCCCGGCGCGAACTGGTGGCGATGCGGCGCGTGGAGCTGGAACAGAGCCGCGCAGAAGTCGTCCGCGCGCGTGATGCGGCCAGTCGGCTGCCGGAGCTCGAAGCCGACGTCGAGCGGCGGCGGCGGCGCCTCGCGGCGCTGCGCCGCGCCCTGCCGGGGCCGCACGAGGCGCCCGCGCTCTTGCGGGGGCTGCAGGGGATCGCAGCGCGCTCCCGTCTGACGATGGAGGCCTTCACCGTCGAGGCGACGCGCGCGGGGGAGCCGTTCGAGGAGTGGCCGGTCCGGCTGGAGCTGACGGGGGGATTCCACGACCTCGCCGCGTTCCTCGACGAGGTGAGCCGGTTGCCGCGGATCGTCACCGTCGGCCGGATGTCGATCCGCGCCCTTGCGCCGGGGACGCCGGCGGCGACGATCTCGGTGACGTGCACGGCCACCACCTACGTGCTTCGCGAGTCGGCCCCCGCCGGGGATGCCTCGAGTGCGCCTCCCGACGTGCGCGCGACACCTGCTTCCGAGCCGCCGACCGGCGAGCGGGTCCTGCCGCATCGCGCTCGTCCCTACGACCCCGACGGGCGCCGTGACCCGTTCGTGAACCCTTTGCGGCGCAGTGCATCGCCGGAGACGGCGCGTCCTCGCGGCCTCGCCGGGGTCGCCGTCGACGAGTTGACCCTGCGCGGTCTCGTGTCGGTCGACGGTGCCTACGTCGCGGTCCTGGAGTCCGGCGACGGCAGGAGTCATCTGCTCCGCGGCGGCGAGACGCTGTTCGACGGATCCGTGCGGTCGGTGACGGCCGGCGGGGTGGTGATCGTCCGGGACGGCCGGGGCGTCCCGGCGCGCGGCGGCGGGCGCACCGTGCATCTGACCCTGCGCCCGGCGGAGGAGGACCGATGAGCAGGAACGGCGCGTTGCGGTATGCGCTCGCGTCGCGGCTGCTGGCCCTGCTGCTGGCGGCTGGCGGGAGCCAGGTCCCGGCGGGGGACGGCGGCGCGGTCTTCCCGGTCGGCGTGCTCCGGGCGCAGGCGGTCCTGCAGGAGGAGCGTGAAGGCTCCGGGGAGTATGCCGGCGCCCCGGTCTCGATGGAGTTCCAGAACGCGGAACTGCGGTCGGTGCTGCGGACCTTCGCGGAGATCAGCGGCCTGAACCTCGTGATCGATCCACAGGTGGCGGGCGCCATCGACGTGGCGCTGGTCGACGTGCCGTGGGATCAGGCGTTCGACGTCATCCTGCGCGCCAACCGGCTGGGGTACGAGCTCGACGGCACCGTCGTGCGCATCGCTCCCCTGGACACGCTGGCCGCCGAGGAGGAGGAGCGGCGCGCCCGCGCCGAGCAGCAGGCGCTGGCCGGGGAACTGGTGGTCCTGGTCCGCGCGCTGGGTTACGCGCGTGCGGTCGACATGGCGGATCTGGTTACCCGGACCGTGCTGTCGCAGCGCGGGCAGATACAGATGGACGGCCGGACGAACACGCTCGTCATCGCCGACCTGCAGGGGCGTGTCGACGCCGCCCAGGAGTTGATCGACGCGCTGGATCGTCCGGAACCGCAGGTCGAGATACAGGCCCGGATCGTGCAGGCGAGCCAGGATTATCTGCGCGAGCTCGGCGTGCAGTGGGGGGTCGCCGGGCGGGTCGCACCCGAGATCGGCGACACCACGCCGCTGGCGTTTCCGAATCGCGGCGGCGTCAGCGGTCGCGCCGGAGGCGTGCAGGGACCCGAGGCGGCGGGGGCCGACCCGAGGGCCGGCGAGACCGAGAACAGCGGCACCGCGGTCGACCTGCGGGCGCCGTCGGCGAGCGCCGCGCTGGGGCTGGCCCTCGGTGCGATCGACGGCTCGCTGAACCTCGACGTGGTGCTCTCCGCCGCCGAGAGCGACGGCCACGTGAAGATCCTGTCGAATCCGCGGATCACGACCCAGAACAACGTGCAGGCCACCATCACCCAGGGGGATCAGATTCCGATCCAGACCGTGGCCAACAACACGGTGACGGTGACGTTCCGGGATGCGGCGTTGCGTCTGGCCGTGACTCCGCAGATCACCACGGCGGACACCGTGATCATGCGGATCGAGATCGGCAACGACTTCGCCGACTTCGCCCGCGAGGTCAACGGCGTGCCGCCGATCGTGACGCAGAGCGCCAGCACGACCGTGCAGGTCGCGGATGGCGCCACGACGGTAATCGGGGGCATATACGAGAGCGCCCGAACGCGATCGAACCGGCGGGTGCCCGGGATCCACCGGGTGCCGATCCTCGGCTGGTTCTTCCGGAGCCGGGCGGAGCGGCGCCGGACCGACGAGCTGCTGATATTTCTCACGCCCCGCATCGTGCGCTGACGGGCGACTGCGAGTCGAGCCGGGAGGGCCGCCGCCGGGCGTGATCGTAGAATGACGCGCCATGCGCTTCGCACCGCGGGAACGGCTGGCCGGCCGAGCATCGGCGCTCCGGCGGGAGCTGGCGGAGCGGGGCCTCGACGCGCTCGTCGTCACGGCCCTGCCGCATCTCTTCTACCTCCTCAACCTGCGGGCGAGCGCCGGCATCGTGGTCGTCGAGCGCGAGCCGCCGGGCCTGCGTCTGGTCGTCGACTTCCGGTACGTCGAGGCGGTCAGGCGACTCCTGCAGCAGGGTGTGGCCCCCCCGGAGCTGGAAACCGTGCAGGTGGAGAGCACCTACGAGGAGACGTTGTGCCAGGTTCTCCGGCGGCGACCGGCGTCCCGGGTGGCGATCGAGGCCGATCATCTCAGCGTGCGGCGCTGGACGTGGCTGCAGCAGGCGCTGGAGGTGGATCTGACCCCCGCCGTGGAGCTCGTCGAGCGGGGGCGGATGATCAAGGACCGGCACGAGGCGGACACGCTGCGGGAGGCGGGCCGGATGCTCGCCGCGGTCGTCGGCCCGGCGTGTCGCTGCGCGCGGCGCGGCCGCACGGAGCTCGACGTCGCCAGGGACGTCGAGCGGTTGATCGAGGATGCGGGCTTCGAGCGGCCGGCCTTCGACGCGATCGTGGCGTCCGGTCCGAACGGAGCGCTGCCGCATGCGCACCCGACGGAACGCCGGCTGGCCGACGGCGACCTCGTCATTCTCGACTTCGGCGGCGTTCACGAGGGCTATTGCGTCGACGTCTCGCGCACCGTGTCGGTCGGGCCGCCCACATCGGAAATGCGTCGGCTGCACCGGGCGGTCAGCGAGGCCCAGGCGGCGGCAATGTCCGCGGCGGCGCCCGGGGTGCTCGCGAGCCACGTCGACGGGGCGGCCCGGGCGGTGCTGGAACGCCGCGGGCTGGCGGATCGCTTCGGGCACGGCACCGGGCACGGGCTCGGGATCGAGGTGCACGAGCTGCCGCGGGTCGGGAAGCGGCGCACGTGCTCCGCCGGCCCGGACGATGCGACGCTGGCGGCCGGGATGGTCTTCACGATCGAGCCCGGCGTCTACGTGCCCGACTTCGGCGGCGTGCGGATCGAGGACGACGTGCTGCTGACGGAAGCGGGGGTCGAGGTGCTCACGCCCGCCTGCCGGCGCCTGATCGATACCGGGAAGCAGGCGGCCCGGGGGGGCGATGCGTATTGAACTGCCCCGGCTCTACACGATCGTCGATGCCGGCGTGGCCGCCCGCCACGGCTGGACGGTGCCCGACCTCGCCGCGGCGTACTTCGACGGCGGCGCCCGGCTCGTGCAGCTTCGGGCTCCCGGCGCGGCGAGCGGGGTGCTGGAGGGCTGGTGCGACGCCGTCGTCGCGCGGGCGTCGGGCTACGGAGCGGCAGTCATCGTCAACGACCGCGCCGACGTCGCCCGCGTGTGCGGTGCGGCCGGCGTCCATCTCGGACAGGCCGATCTGCCGGTCGAAGACGCGCGCGCGGTAATGGGGGAGAGCGGTGTCGTCGGACTGTCGACGCACTCGGCCGGGGAGCTCCGGGACGCCCTGGCGAGACGCGTGACCTACGCGGCGGTCGGTCCCGTCTACGCGACCACAACCAAGGACACCGGCTGTCGTCCGGTCGGCCTGTCGCTCGTCCGCGAGGCGGCCGGCTGCGCCGCGGCGACCCCGGTGGTGGCCATCGGGGGGATCACGCTGGAGCGGGCGCCGGCGGTGCTGGCGGCGGGCGCCGGCGCGGTAGCGGTGATCGGCGATCTGCTGGCCGGGGGACGACCCGCCGCCCGGGTCCGGGCCTACGTCGACGGCCTGGCGAAGTAGTCGATCGTGAGCGATCGCACCGTGCCGACCAGGAACGCGATCCCGATCAGGTTGGGGAAGGCCATGAAGCCGTTCAGCAGGGTGCCGACGGCCCACACGAGCGGCACCGACACGACGGCGCCGACGAGCACCATGATCGTGAAGACCACGCGGTACGGCCGGATGACGCTCGATCCGAACAGGAACTCGATGCACTTCTCGCCGTAGTACGACCAGCCGATGAGGGTCGAGAAACCGAACAGGAACGAGCAGAGCGCCACTACGAGCGAGGCGAACGGCACCGCCGTGCCGAGCGCGGCCGCCGTCAGATCGCCGCTGGATCCCTGGTAGGCCGGATCCGTCCACAGCCCGGAGGTCAGGATGATGAACGCCGTCATCGAGCAGACGACGATGGTGTCCATGAAGACTTCGAAGATGCCGATGATGCCCTGTTCCGAGGGATGTTTCACCCTGGCGATGCCGTGGGCGATGGGGGCGCTGCCCATACCCGCTTCGTTCGAGAGCACCCCGCGGCTGACCCCGGCGGCGATGACCTGCGCCACCGACGCGCCGACGAAGCCGCCGAACGCCGCCGCCGGTTGCAGAGCTCCCGCGACGATCTGCCCCAGCACGGCCGGGATCTGCGCCGCGTTGAGCAGGACGTAGACGACCGCGGCGGCGACGTACAGCACGATCATCGACGGGACGAGGCGCTCGGCCACCGCCGCGATGCGGCGGATGCCGCCGAGGAGGACGAGGCCGACCGCCGTGCTGATCAGCAGGCCGGGGACCCAGACCGGGACGTCGAGTCCGGTCAGATCGCGCGCCGCCTCGGTGAAGGTCCGCGCGACGGTGTTCGACTGCGCCATGTTGCCGGTGCCGAACAACGCGGTGGCGGCGCCGAAGAAGGCGAACATGTACGCCAGCGCCTTCCCGGCCGCGCCGTGCGGGACGCCGCGGGTGATGTAGTACATCGGCCCGCTGGCCAGCTCGCCGGTCTCGCGCGTGACGCGGTACCGCACGCCGAGCACCGCCTCGGCGTACTTCGTGGCCATGCCGACGGCGGCGGTGACCCACATCCAGAAGATCGCGCCGGGCCCCCCGAGCAGGACGGCGGTGGCCACGCCGCCGATGTTCCCGTTGCCGACGGTCGAGGCCAATGCGGTGGACAAGGCCTGGAACGACGTGATGGCTCCCTCGCCCGCTCCCGACCCCGGCTTCGCGACGGCGCTGCCGATCGTGCGCCGCACTGCGAGCGGGAAGCGCCGCACCTGGACGAAGCCGGTGCTGACCGTGATCAGGATGCCTACCAGCACGAGCACGAGCGGCATGGCGAACGGTTGCCACACCAGACCGTCGAGGGCGGTCACCTGATCGGTCAGGGTCTGCACGTCACGCTCCAATCGGTTGCGGCGGCGAAGTCACAGCATCGATACGAGGGTGGCGAGGAGGATCGAGGCGATGGCGACCGGGCAGATCCAGCGGATCAGAAAGGCCCACGTCTCCGGCGCCGGAAACCACGCCCTTTCCGCCCGGAGTTCCTCGAGCGCGCCGTTCACTCCCCAGATCCGGCCGATGAAGATCGCGGTGAGGCAGCCGCCGATCGGCAGGGCGAACTCGTTCCAGACGTTCACCATCAGATCCAGGAATCCGATGCCGAGTCCCGGCAGGCTGGTGAACACGGCGACCGCGCCGTTGCCCAGCGCCGCCGGGAGGGCCAGCATGGAGACGACGCCGGCCACCGCCCCGACCGCTTTCGTCCGCGACCAGCCCAGGGCGTCGACGCAGTGCGACACCGGGACTTCGAGCAGCGAGATGGTCGAGGTGAGCGCCGCGACGCTGAGCAGCAGGAAGAACGCGCCGCCGAACGCCTGGCCGCCGGGGATCTCGGCGAAGAGGCGCGGCAGCACCGTGAAGATCAGACCCGGCCCGCTGGCGCCGGGATCGAATCCGGCGATGGAGAATCCGACCGGAAAGATGATGAAGCCGGCGAGCAGCGCGATCGACGTGTCGAGGGCCACGATCCAGAGCGCGGACGCGGCGATGCCCTCCCGGCGGTGGAAGTAGCTGCCGTAGGTGAGGATGCATCCCATGCCGAGGCTCAGCGAGAAGAACGCCTGCCCGAGCGCCGAAGTGAAGACCTGCACGTCGGCGAGCCGGCTCAGGTCGGGGTCCAGGTAGTAGGCCAGCCCGGTCCCCGCGCCGGGCAGCGTGACCGCCCGCAGCGCGAGCGCGACCAGAAGCAGCAACAGGAGCGGCATGAGGGCCTTCGTCACCCGTTCGATGCCGGTGCGGACCCCCCCGAGCAGAACCGCGGCCGTCGTTCCGATCACGAAGAGGGCGAGCACCGCGCTGACGAGTCCGTTCGCCGTGAACTCGGCGAAGAAGCGGCCGACGTCGTCCGGACTGCCGGTCACCGCGCCGGTCGCCGCGAACCAGACGTAGGCGACCGCCCAGCCGGCGATCACCGAATAGAACGAGAGGATTCCGGCCCCCGCCAGCACCCCGAGCCCGCCCACCAGCCACCACCGCCGCCCGGGGGCGAGCGCGGCGAACGAGCCGACCGGGCTCAGCCGCGTCCGGCGGCCGAGCGCGATCTCGCCCGCCATGATCGGCGCGCAGATCAGGATCACGCAGGCGAGGTAGATGACCACGAACGCGGCGCCGCCGCCCTGCCCGACCTGGGTCGGGAACCCCCAGATGTTGCCCAGGCCGACGGCCGAGCCGGCCGCCGCGAGGATGAAGCCGGTGCGGGAGCTCCACATGCCGCGAGAAGGGGTCGTGTTCATCTGTGGTCGTGCCTCCCGTCGTTCCCGCCGGCGTCGGCGGCCGGCCCGCATTGTACCGAACCCGCGGTAGACTCGAAAGACGTGCCTGTCTCATCGACCGTTGCGGGGAGCTCGAGCGCCGGCCGGACGACCGCGCGCATACTCGACGGCGCCGCCGTTGCGGCCGGGATCCGGGACGCGTTGCGGCCGCGCATCGACGCCGTCCGCCGTTCCGCGGGTCGCTCTCCGGCCCTCGGGCTGCTGCTGGCGGGCCGCGATCCGGGGTCCGAGGTCTACGTCCGCAACAAGATTCGACACGGCGAGGAGCTCGGGATCCGGACCGCGCTCGAGCGGTTGCCCGAGTCCGCCGCGTTCGAAGAGGCGCTCGCGGTGGTCGAGGCGTTCAACGCCGACCCGGCCGTCGACGGCATTCTCGTGCAGTCGCCCCTGCCGGAAGGTATGGGAGACGACGCCGAGCGGCGGATCTTCGAGGCGATCGACCCGGCCAAGGACGTCGACGGATTTCATCCGGGGAACGTCGGCCGCCTGGTGCAGCAGACGCCGGGGCTGGCTCCCTGCACCCCTGCCGGCGTGATCGAGCTGCTCGATCGCAGCGGCGTGGCCCTCGGCGGACGGCGGGCCGTGGTGATCGGCCGCAGCGACATCGTCGGCAAGCCGCTGGCGCTGCTGCTGCTGCACCGCCACGCCACAGTCACGATCTGTCATTCGCGGACCGTCGACCTCCCGCGGGTGGCGTCGGAGGCCGACGTGCTGGTGGCGGCGGTGGGCCGTCCCGCCTTCGTGACCGTCGACTTCGTCAAGTCCGGGGCGACGGTCATCGACGTCGGCACCAACACCCTGACGGATCGCAGCCAGGTGGCGTCCATCTTCGGCGCCGGCTCGCAGAAGCTCGCGGCGTTCGACCGGCGCGGCCGGGTGCTGTCCGGCGACGTCCATCCCGACGTGGCGTATATCGCCGGCGCGATCACGCCGGTCCCCGGCGGCGTCGGTCCGCTGACCATCGCGATGCTGCTGTCCAATACGGTGCGGGCGGCCGAGCAGCGCCTTCACCGGCGCACCTGAGCCGCGCCGGCGTCCCGGCCGGCGGCCGATCGTCGATTCACGCATCTTCCGGGGCGGACAGCGCGCGGCAGAGGGACGCGACCTGTCGGTCGGTCTCGTCGAACGAGCCGTCGGTCCTTACCACCGCGTCGGCGCGCGCGACCTTGTCGGCGATCGGGAGCTGCGCGGCGATGCGGCGGCGGACGTCCGCCGCGGGAAGCCCGTCCCGGGCCATGACCCGCCGGAGCTGCAGCGCGGGATCGCAGGCCACCACCACGACGCGGTCGAAAGCGTCCGCGCGTCCGGCCTCGAACAGCAGGGGGATGTCCGCGACGGCGAATCGTGCTCCGGTGGACGCGCGGCAGCGCCGGAACCACGCGTCGACCGCCTCCCGGACCGGCGGATGGACGAGGGCTTCGAGCGCGGCCCGGGCGGCTGCGTCCGCGAAGACGAGCCGGCCGAGACGGATCCGGTCGAGAGAGCCGTCCGCAGCGAAGAGGTCGGGCCCGAACCGGTCGCGCAGCCGTACGGAGGCCGGCTGGCCCGGCTGGACCGCGGCCCGCGCGAGCTGGTCGGCGTCGATGGTCGGTACCGCACGGCCGCGGAGCAGACGGACCACGTACGACTTGCCGGTGCCGATGCCGCCGGTCAGGGCCACCCTCAGCATGAGTCGGCCGCGCCGTCAGGCGGGAGCTTCCTCCGCCTCTTCCGCGGGTGCGATCCGCTCTTCCACGAAGGTGTTCCACTCGTGGCACTGCGGGCACTGCCAGAGCAGCTCGGTGCTGCGGTAGCGGCAGCGCATGCAGACGTGGGGGTCGAGATAGAAGACCGCGTCATGGGTCAGCTCCACGTAGCGGCGCACCAGGAGCGGGTCGAAGTCGAGCGTGGTCAGCGCCCGCCAGATCGCCTGGTGCACCGCCAGCGCGTGCGGGTTGTGCACGAGCGACTCGAAGAAGAGGTCGAGCGCCCGCGTCGGGTCGCCGCGGTTCGCGAAATGCTGCCCGAGGGTCAGCCGCGCCCGCCAGTCCTGGGGGTTCGCGGCGATCAGGCTCCGGCAGAGATTGACGAACCGCTCCGGGCCGTCGAGACGCCCGTAGGCCTTCTCGAGCCGATCGAAGGCGAGGTACGACCGCTCGGGTGCGGTGCGGCTGATCCGTTCCCAGATCGCGATCGCCTCGGTCATCCGGCCCTGCGTCATGTAGACGTCGCCGAGGTTGAGTGACGCCGGCACGGTGCGGCCGTCGAGATCGAGCGCCGTCTCGAAGTGGCGGATGGCCTGCTCCGGGGCGCCGTTGCGAACGGACTGGAGGCCGAGCTCGTTCTCGATGAAGGCGAGGATGGCCTGGTCGCGCGGTTTCTCGCCGGCCGGCGCCAGGTTGGTGATGCGCTGCCGGACCGCGCGGGCGTTCTGCCACTGCTGTTGCTCCTCGTGGATCTTCTCGAGATTCAGCAGGGCGTACTGGTTGTCCGGATCGAGTCGAATCACCTCCGAGAACGATTGGAACGCGCGATCGACGAAACCGCCGCGCTTGTAGTCGAGCCCCAGGCAGAGCTGCACGTACGCCTGCTCCACGGTGCTGAGTTTCGGGCGCTGCAACAGCCGCTGGTGCAGCGCGATCGCCTTGCTGACCTGACCGCGCTCGCGATACAGGTTGCCCAGGATCAGGTTGATCTCGAGCGCCGTCGAATCGAGCCCCATCGCCTTGGTCAGTTCCTCGACGGCCAGGTCGATATGGTTCGACACGAGGAAGTTCAGTCCGAGTGTGTAGTGCGGGGATTCACGGATCCTGCGGCGGTCGATCCAGCGGCCGTCCTGCAGCTTGTAGCGCTCCCATGCCTTGCCGACGGCCAGACCGAGGAGCAGGGTGACGAGGGAGGCCAGCAGCGCCAGCGTGTCGGTCATCCGTCTCCGTCAGAAGAGCTCGGTGCGCCAGAGGTCGTGCAGGTGGACCAGGCCGAGCGGACGCCGTTCCTCGTCGACGACGATGAGCGACGTGATCCGCCGGCTTTCCATCCGGTTCAGGGCCTCCACGGCCAGCGTCGCAGGCCCGATCGTGACGGGATCCGGCGTCAGCAGATCACGCGCCGTCTTCCCGGCGAGGCTGGACGTGCCGGCCAGGTGCCGACGGAGGTCGCCGTCGGTGACGATCCCCGCGACACGCCCGTCGCCGTCGACCACGCAGGCCATGCCGAAGCCGCCGGCGCCGATCGCGGCGATCAGGTCGCTGGCGGCGGCGGCGGGCGTCACGGTCGGAAGCTCCGTCCCGGTATGCATGAGGCGCTCGGCGCGCAGCAGCCGTTTTCCGAGCTGCCCGCCCGGGTGCAGGTGGGCGAAGTCCTCCTCGCGGAATCCCTTGCCGACGAGCAGCGCCATGGCCAGCGCGTCGCCGAGCGCGAGTGCCGCCGTGGTGCTGGCCGTCGGGACCAGGTTCAACGGGCAGGCTTCCGTGCGCACGCCGCAGTCGAGAGTCACGTCGGCTGCCTCGCCGAGGGTGCTGCCGGGCGATCCGGTCATCGCGATCAGGCGTGAGTCCAGCCGGCGGATGGTCTCGAGCAACCGGAGGATCTCGGGAGTCTCGCCGCTCCGCGAGATGCCCACCACCACGTCGCTGGGCTGTATGGCGCCGAGATCGCCGTGGACGGCTTCCGCGGGATGGATGAAGTAGGACGGCGTGCCGGTGCTCGACAGGGTGGCGGCCAGCTTGCGGGCGATGATGCCCGACTTGCCCATGCCCGTCACGATCACCCGGCCGCCGCACGCGATCAGCAGGGCGAGGGCGGCGTCGAATCGTTCGTCCAGACGGTCCGCGAGCGCTCCGACCGCTTCGGCCTCGATGCGCAGCACGCGGCGGGCCAGATCGAGGGTCGCGCCGCCCGGACGTGCAGGCCGGGCCGTGACCGGCTGCGGGCCGGCCGCCATCTACGTCGCCTCCCCGGCGACGGCGGCCGGCTGCGCCGCGTGCCGGATGGCGACGAGGCGGCGCAGCAGGGGCTCCAGCCGCGCGAGGGGAAGGGCGTTCCGACCGTCGCTCGGGGCGGCGGCCGGCCGCTCGTGCACTTCGAAGAACAGGCCGTCCACGCCCGCCGCCACCCCGGCCGCGGCGAGCGGCTCGATGAACTCGGCCTGCCCCGTGGTGACCCCGTCGCCCGCGCCGGGGAGCTGCAGGCTGTGGGTGACGTCGTAGACGACCGGATAGTGGAACGACCGCAACTGCGGGAACGCACGCATGTCGACGACCAGGTCGTGATAGCCGAACGAAGTTCCCCGTTCGGTGACGAGCACCCGGTGATTGCCTGCGGCCGTCGCCTTGGCGATCACGTGCCGCATGTCGAGCGGCGCGAGGAACTGTCCCTTCTTCAGGTTGACCGCGCGGCCGGTGGCGGCGGCCGAGACGATCAGGTCGGTCTGCCGGCACAGGAACGCCGGGATCTGGAGCACGTCGGCGATCTCGGCGACCGGGGCCGCCTGCGCCGGCTCGTGGACGTCGGTCAGGATCGGGCAGCCGACGCGCTGCTTGACCGACGCGAGAGCTTCGAGCCCCCGCGCCAGCCCCGGACCGCGGAACGAAGACAGCGAGGTGCGGTTCGCCTTGTCGAACGATGCCTTGAACACGAACGGCACCCGGACCCGGGCCGCAACGTCGCGGACCGCCTCGGCCAGCTCTTCGGCGTGGCCGGCGCTCTCGATGACGCAGGGACCCGCTATCAGCGCCAGGGGGTGGCCGCCGCCGAAATGCACGCCGCCGGCGGAAACGGTTCGCACCGGTCGATTATAGAGGCCGCGCCGGTTGCGGCCGCATCGCGCCCGGCCGGGCGCGGGCGCCGCGGTCGCGCGCCGCGGGTCAGGCGAGCGATTCCGCCGCGGCGTTCGCGGAGAGCCGGTGCCGGTAGGTCGCGCCGACGAACCGGGAGAAGAGCGGATGCGGCGCCAGCGGCTTCGACTGGAACTCCGGATGGAACTGCACCGCGACGAACCAGGGATGGTCCGGAATCTCGATGGCCTCGACGAACTTCCCGTCGGGCGAGCGGCCGGAGATCACCAGCCCCGCCCGGGTCAGCGCAGCCTCGTAGGCCCGGTTGAACTCGTAGCGGTGGCGGTGACGTTCCGAGATGGAGGGTTTCCCGTAGGCCTCGTACAGCGCCGTGCCGGGCGTGAGGTCGCACGGGTAGCTGCCGAGCCGCATCGTGCCCCCGAGGTCGTCCACGCCGAGCAGGTCCCGCAGCTTGTAGATGACGTTGTGCGGCGTACCGGGATTGCACTCCGTCGAGTCGGCGTCCTCGAGCCCGCAGACGTGCCGGGCGAACTCGACCGCCGCCCACTGGAACCCGTAGCAGATGCCGAAGTAGGGGATCCGGCGCCGGCGCGCCACCTCGGCCGCCCGCAGCATGCCGCGGCTGCCGCGGTCCCCGAATCCACCGGGGACGAGAATCCCGTCGGCGTCGCCGAGCGGATCGTCGTCGCCGGACTCGAGGGCCTCGGCTTCGACCCATTCGATCCGCACGTTCAACTGGTGCGCGAACCCGGCGTGCGAGAGCGCTTCGCTGAGGCTCTTGTAGGAGTCCTCGTAGCCCACGTACTTGCCGACGACGTGCACGGTGACGGCGTCGGTGGGGTTCCGGATCCGCTCGACCAGCCCCTCCCACGACTCCATGCGCCGTTGCGTGGTGGACGGGAGACCCAGCCGCTTGAGGACGATGCGGTCGATGCCCTCGCCCGAGAGCGCGAGGGGCACTTCGTAGATGCTGTCGACGTCTCTCGCCGTGACGACCGCTTCCTCGTCGACGTCGCAGAAAAGCGCGATCTTGCACCGCAGGTCCTGCGGCAGCGCCCGATCGGTGCGGCACAGCAGGATGTCCGGCTGGATGCCGACGAAGCGCAGGTCGCGGACGCTGTGCTGCGTGGGCTTGGTCTTCAGCTCGCCGGCGGCGCCGATGAAGGGAACCAGCGTCAGGTGCACGTAGAGGGTGTTCTCGCGTCCCAGGTCCTGACGCAACTGCCGGATGGCCTCGAGGTACGGCTGGCTCTCGATGTCGCCGACGGTGCCGCCGACCTCGATCAGCACGATGTCGATGCCGCCCTGGCGGGCGACGGTCCGCATGCTGTCCTTGATCTGGTTGGTGATGTGCGGGATGACCTGCACCGTCTGCCCCAGGTAGTCTCCCCGGCGCTCCTTCTGGATCACCGACAGGTAGATCTTGCCGGTCGTCCAGTTGTGGTTGCGGGTCGTCACCGTGTTCGTGAAGCGCTCGTAGTGTCCAAGGTCCAGATCCGTCTCGGCGCCGTCGGCGGTGACGTACACCTCCCCGTGCTGGTACGGACTCATCGTGCCGGGATCGACGTTCACGTAGGGATCGAACTTCTGCAGCGTGACCCGGTACCCGTGTCCTTCGAGCAACGCCCCGATGGAGGCGGCGGCCAGTCCCTTGCCGAGCGAGGAGACGACGCCGCCGGTGATGAAGATGTACTTGACGGGGTGCGGAGTCGGATCTGCGCGATCCATCATTCGCGTGCTCTGGTGGCGACGACGTGGCGCACCCGCTCGAGATCGGCGGGCGTGTCGACGCCGATGGGAGCCTCGTCGGCGGCGATGGTTCCGATCCGGTAACCCGATTCGAGGGCGCGGAGCTGCTCGAGCTGCTCGATCCGCTCGAGCCGCGTCGGGGGAATCTCCGCCAGCTCGATCAGGCACTTGCGGCGGTACGCATACAGGCCGACGTGCCGGTAGCCGAGGGGCGCGCGCTCCGCCGTCGTCTCGCGCGCGTACGGGATGGGCGCGCGGGAGAAGTACAGGGCGTCGCCCCCGGCGTCGACGACCACCTTGACGACGTGCGGGTCCGACAGCACGCCGGGGTCGGTGATCGGACAGCGCACGGTGGCGACCCCGAGGGCCGGGTCGGCGGCGAGCGCGGCGACGACGGCCTGGATGAGAGAGGCCGGCATGAGCGGCTCGTCGCCCTGGACGTTGACGATGATGTCGCTGCTCAACCGACGAGCGACCTCCGCGAGCCGGTCGCTGCCCGTCGGGTGATCGCGGCGGGTGCGCCATGCCTCTCCGCCGAACGCGGCCACGGCATCGGCGATCCGGGCATCGTCCGTGGCGACGAGGACGCGCTGCACGGTGGTCGCCTGCGTCGCGCAACGGTGCACGTGCTCGATCATCGATCGCCCGCCGATGTCGAGCAGGGGCTTGCCGGGTAGTCGGGTCGACCCGTAGCGGGCGGGGATTACGACGGTCGCGGTGGGGAAGGGGGTGGAAGCGTGCGCCGCGGCCGGCACAGCAGGGTGCACGGCGAATGTTACCACGCCGGCCGGCGCTGCGAGCACCCGGCCCGCACGCACCTGCGGCCCGCACGTCGACCGCGCCGGCGAAGTACGCCGGGAGTCCGCACCGTTAACGGCGTAGAATCCCGGAGCGGGTCGGGCGGGCGGAGAGCGGAGCCGTTGAGGCGACGATGGCCGGGCCGGGCTCGTTGATCGGGCAGGATGTCGATGTCTCCGTCACGCATTGCGCTGGCCGCCGGCGGAGGCGCCGTGGTGCTGGTGGCGGCGTGGCTGGCCGCCGCGGCCACCGCGCCGCGCGGGGAAGTCGGGGTGTCCTCCCCGCCGCCGGTCGTCCCGGCCGCCCGCGGCGCGGCGCGGCCCTCTGCGGCGGCAGCGGATCTCGCCGCGGACATGGAGCGTCTCCGGCAGCGCCTGGCGGAAGCGCCCGCGCTCCGCATGGGCGCCCGGAATCCGTTCTCCCTCGCCCCGCCGCCCCCGCCGCCGCGTTCGGACACGCTCGACCCGCAGTCCCCACGCACCGGCCCGGCCGTTTCCCGCCGCCCGCGGGCGAGCAGACCCGCGGTCGAACTGATCGGCATCGCGACGGCGGACGCAGGGGACGGTCCCGAGCGGACGGGCATTCTGACCACGCGCAGCGGCGAGGTGCTCCTGGTCGGCGGCGGGGACCCCGTTCCCGGCGGGTACCGCGTCGAAGTCGTCGAGGCGTCGAGCGTGATCCTCGTCGACGGGAACGGGGCGCGGCACCGTCTCGTCCTTCCGTGACGGGATCGACTCAGAGTCTGATCAGGCCGGCCGACTCGACCGCCGCGATCCCGCGGATTTCCTCCAGGACGTCGTGGGTCACCCCCGGCTCGGCCCGGGCCTCCGCATCCGCCGGACCGCCCGCCCCGACGCGCACGACGCCCACGGCTCCGCCCGCCCCGCGTCCGAGTGCGAAAGTGGCGATGTTGATGCCGTGGCGGCCCAGGACGGAACCGACCTCCCCGATCACGCCCGGCCGGTCGCGGTTGCGGATGACGATCAGGGCGCCCTCCAGCGGCGCCTCGACCTCCACCCCGTCGAGCCGCACCAGGCGCGGTTGCTCCGGCTCGAACACCGCGCCTTCGGCCCACAGCTCGCCGTCGCCGGTGTGCAGCTTCAACGACACGAGGCTGGTGAAGTTCCTCGGGCGCGAGCTCCGCGACTCGACGATCTCCAGCCCGCGCTGCTCGGCCGCCGCACGGGCGTTCACCAGCGTGACCGCCTGCGACAGCACCTGCCCGAGGAGGCCGACGAGGGCGGCGCTCGCCAGCATCTCGTGCGGCTCGTCGGCGAGCTTCCCGTAGTAGCGGAGGCCGACGCCGGCTATCCGGCCCCGTGCGAGCTGGCCGAGGAGGCTGCCCAGACGTTCCGCCAGCACGAGGTAGGGACGCAGACTCCGGAGCGCGTCGGGGGCGATGGAGGGATAGTTGACGGCGTTGCGGGCGAAGCCCGACTGGAGGTACTCGCGCACGCCGGCGGCTGCTTCGAGGCCGACGAGCTGCTGGGCCTCGGCCGTCGCGCCGGCGATGTGCGGCGTCGCGACGACCTGCGACAGGCCGGTCAGAGCGGTGTCGGCAGGCGGTTCCTGCCGGAAGACGTCCAGTGCGGCGCCACCGAGCCGTCCCGCGGCGAGCGCGTCGGCGAGCGCGTCCTCGTCCACCAGGTCGCCCCGCGCGGTGTTGATGATGCGAACGACGGGGCGGCAGCGCGCGAGCAGGGCGCGATCCAGCAGCCCGCGGGTGGCGTCGGTCGACGGCGCGTGCAGGGTGATGAAGTCGGCCCGCTCGGCCAGCGCGTCCAGCGGGACCAGCTCGATGCCGATGTCGTCCGCCATCTGCGCGGCGACGAACGGATCGTGGGCGATCACCACCATCTCGAACGCGAGCGCACGCCGCACGACCTCGCGCCCGATGCGGCCGAGGCCGACCACGCCGAGCGTCTTGCCCCGCAGTTCGACGCCGCGCAGGCTCGTCTTGCACCACCGTCCGGCCTTCATCTGGGCGTCGGCGAGCGCCACGGACCGGGCCGACGCGAGCATCAGCGCGAACACGTGCTCCGCGACGCTGACGCTGTTGGCGCCGGGCGCGTTCAGGACGAGGATGCCGCGCTGGCTGGCCGCCTCGACGTCGACGTTGTCGACGCCGGCGCCGGCGCGGGCGACGACCCTGAGGCGCGGCGCGGCGGCGATCAGCTCCGCCGTGACCGTCGTGGCGCTCCGTATGATGAGGGCGTCGGCGTCGGACAGGTCGGCGCGCAGCTCGGCCGGAGAGCGGCCGTTGCGGGTGTCGACGGCCCACCCCTCGGCTTCGAGGAGCGAGACGGCGGCCGGGGGGAGCGGATCCGGAATCACGATCTTCATGGGTCTGGAAAGGGCCGGGGCCGAACGTGTGACGTTCTTCCAGTATAATGGCCCCCCGGAGCGAGGCGTGCGTCGGGCGCCGCCGGGAGGGGTATCCGCACCGGGATGGTGCAAGACGCTGGAACGGACCGGCGGTTTGCGGGTCGCCCTCGACTCATGAAGGATACTTCCACAAGGTTTCCACGGTTTCTGTTGACGATTTCGTAACGGGCCGCAGCGGCACGACCTGAGGCCCGGCTCATTCCTACCACGGGTGTCCCGTGGTCAGCGTGCGAGACTGCGCAACATGCCGGAATTCACGAATCTGATTCCCCCCACCGAAGGCACGGCCATCACACGCCGGGAGGACGGCGGGCTGGTCGTGCCCGACGATCCCATCGTGCCGTTCATCGAGGGCGACGGCATCGGCCGCGACATCTGGCGCGCGTCGGTGCGGGTCTTCGACGCCGCGGTGAAGAAGACCTTCGGCGGCCGGAAGCGCGTCGTCTGGTTCGAGGTCCTGGCCGGCGAGAAGGCCCGGGACCGGACCGGCGAGTGGCTGCCGACCGATACGCTCGAGGCGGCCCGGGCGTACAAGGTCGCGATCAAGGGCCCGCTCACCACCCCCGTCGGCGGCGGCATCCGCAGCCTGAACGTGTCGATCCGGCAGTTGCTGGACCTCTACGCGTGCGTGCGGCCGGTGCGCTACTTCGCCGGCACCCCGTCGCCGGTCCGCCATCCGGAGCGGATGGACGTCGTCATCTTCCGGGAGAACACGGAAGACGTCTATGCCGGGATCGAGTGGGAGCAGGGATCGCCGCAGGCGGAGCAGCTCATCGACTACTTGGCGACGTCGTTCGGCAAGCGGATCCGGCGCGATTCGGGCCTCGGCATCAAGCCGATCTCGATCACCGGCAGCAAGCGTCTGGTCCGCATGGCGATCCGGCACGCGATCGACAACGACCGCCGGAGCGTGACCCTCGTCCACAAGGGGAACATCATGAAGTTCACCGAAGGGGCGTTCCGCGACTGGGGCTACGAGGTGGCGAAGGAGGAGTTCGGCGACCGCACCATCGGCGAGTGGGACGGCGATCCGGACGGCCGCATCGTGATGAAGGATCGCATCGCCGACAGCATGCTTCAGCAGATCCTGACGCGGACGGCCGAGTACGACGTCATCGCCACCACGAACCTCAACGGCGACTACCTGTCGGACGCCTGCGCGGCGCAGGTCGGCGGCCTCGGGCTGGCCCCGGGCGCCAACATCGGCGACGACGTCGGGTTCTTCGAGGCGACGCACGGCACCGCGCCGAAGTACGCCGACAAGGACGTCATCAACCCCAGCTCGGTCATCCTGTCGGGCGCGATGATGTTCCGTTACCTGGGCTGGCGCGCGGTGGCGGCGAGCATCGAGGACGGCATCGAGCGCACGATTCGGCAGAAGACCGTGACGTACGACCTCGAGCGCCTCATGGAGGGCGCCAGGAAGCTCGGGACGTCGGAGTTCGCGGACGCGATCATCGCGAACATGTAGCAGAGTCGGAGCAGGAGCAGCATGAATCGCAAGGTTTCGGTCATCGGTTCGGGCAACGTCGGCGCCACCGCGGCGCGCAGCATCGCGGACAAGGAGCTCGCCGACGTCGTCATCCTGGACATTCTCGAGGGGGTGCCGCAGGGCAAGGGTCTCGACATGCTCGAGGCGTGCCCGGTGGAGGGTTCGGACGCCCGCGTGCTCGGCACCAACGACTACGCCGACACCGCCGGGTCGGACATCGTCGTGATCACGGCGGGGCTCGCGCGGAAGCCGGGCATGAGTCGGGACGATCTGCTGACGAAGAACACCGCGATCATCACCAGCGTGACCGAGCAGGTGATGCAGCACTCGCCGGACTGCATCGTCATGCCCGTCACCAATCCCCTGGACGCGATGGCGCAGGTCGTGTTCCGCCGGAGCGGACTGCCGCGGGAGCGGGTGATCGGGATGGCCGGCGTGCTCGACTCGGCCCGCATGCGGGCGTTCATCGCCCAGGAACTGGACGTGTCCGTCGAGAACACCCACGCGTTCGTCCTGGGCGGGCACGGCGACACGATGGTGCCGCTGCCCAGGTATTCCACCGTCGCCGGCATCCCCGTGACGGAGTTGCTCGACAAGGAAACCGTCGACGCCATCGTGCGCCGGACGGCCCACGGCGGGGCCGAGATCGTCAAGTTGCTCGGCACCGGCAGCGCGTACTACGCGCCCGGTTCGGCGGTGGTCGAGATGGTCGAGGCGGTGCTCAAGGACAAGAAGAAGATCCTGCCGTGCTCGGTCTTCCTCCAGGGCGAGTACGGCATCCACGACCTCTTCGTCGGCGTGCCGTGCAAGCTGGGGGCGAACGGCCTCGAGCAGATCATCCGGATCGAGCTGACCGCGGACGAGGACGCGGCGCTGAAGAAGTCGGCCGCCGCGGTGCAGGAGCTCGTGAAGATCATCGACGTCTGACCACCTCGACGGCTCGTGAAGATTCACGAATACCAGGCCAAGAAGCTGCTGGCGGCGGCCGGCGTGCCGGTCCCGCGGGGCGCGGCGGCGTTCACGGTGGCCGACGCGCGCGCCGTCGCCGAGCGGCTCGGCGGCCGGGTCGTCGTCAAGGCGCAGATCCACGCCGGGGGGCGCGGCAAGGGAGGCGGCGTCAAGGCGGCGTCCGACGCCGCGGCGGCCGGGCGCGCGGCGGAGGCGATGCTCGGCATGACGCTCGTCACCGCGCAGACCGGTCCCGCCGGGCGCCGGGTCGGGCGGCTGCTGATCGAGGAGGGGCTCGACGTCGAGCGGGAACTGTACGTCGGGCTCGTCGTCGATCGCGCGCTGGCGCGCCCGGTGCTGATGGCGAGCCGGGCCGGCGGCATGGACATCGAGCAGGTGGCCGCCGCTACGCCGGAGGCGATCCTCAGGGAAGCGCTGGATCCGGTAGCCGGGCCGGCGCCGTTCCAGGCCCGCCGGATGGCGTTCGGTCTCGGTCTGGATCAGCCTGCCGCGGGCCGGGCGGCGGCCGCGATGCTGGCCGCCTCGCGCGCGTTCCTGGACCTCGACGCCGCGCTCTTGGAGATCAACCCGCTGGTGGTGACGGCCGGCGGCGAGGTGCTGGCTCTCGACGCCAAGGTGAACCTGGACGACAACGCCCTGTTCCGGCATCCGGAGCTGCGGGAGCTGCGGGACACCGCGGAGGAAGAAGCTCTGGAGGTCGAAGCCTCGCAGCACGGGTTGAGCTACGTCCGCCTCGACGGCCGCATCGGGTGCATGGTCAACGGCGCCGGCCTGGCGATGGCCACGATGGACATCATCCACCTGGCGGGCGGGGAACCGGCCAACTTCCTGGACGTCGGCGGCGGCGCGAACGCGGACCAGATCCGGAACGCGTTCCGGATCCTCATGGCCGATCCCAACGTGGCCGCCGTGCTCATCAACATCTTCGGCGGCATCCTGCGCTGCGACGTGCTGGCCGCGGGCGTGATCGCGGCGGTCCGCGAACTGGCCGTGAAGCTGCCGGTAGTCATCCGCATGGAGGGCACCAACGTCGAGACGGGCAAGAAGATGCTGCGCGAGAGCGGCCTGAACTTCACGACCGCGGACACGATGGGCGAGGCGGCGGCGCGGGTCGTGGCGCTGGCCGCCGGTTGAGCCGGGCGGAACCATGGCGGTGCTCATCGACGAACGGACCCGCCTGCTGGTCCAGGGACTGACGGGCCGGGAAGGAACGTTCCACGCGCGGCAGGCGGCGCGCTACGGCACGACCGTGGTCGGGGGCGTGAGCCCCGGCAAGGGGGGGGCAACGCACGAAGGCTGGCCGATCTTCGACACGGTGCGCCGGGCGGTCGACGAGACGGGGGCGAACGCATCCGTGATCTTCGTCCCGCCGCCGGCCGCGGCCGACGCCATCCTGGAAGCGGCCGACGCGGATCTCGACATCGTGGTCTGCATCACCGAGGGCATCCCGACGCAGGACATGCTGCCGGTCATCGCGTTTCTGGAGGATCGCCGGACGCGGCTGGTCGGGCCGAACTGTCCCGGCGTGCTGTCGGCCGGCAAGGCGAAGGCGGGCATCATTCCGGGGCACATCGGCAGCCGGGGGAGCGTCGGCGTGGTGTCGAGGAGCGGGACGCTGACCTACGAGGCGATGCACCAGTTGACCCGGCTCGGACTCGGCCAGAGCACGTGCATCGGCATCGGCGGCGATCCGCTGATCGGCACGAGCTTCGTCGACGCGTTGCGGCTCTTCGCGGCGGACGATGCGACCGAGGCGGTGGTGCTGATCGGCGAGATCGGCGGTACGGCCGAGGAGGACGCCGCGGCCTTCATCGGGGACGGCTTCGGGAAGCCGGTGGTCGGGTTCGTCGCCGGGCGGACGGCGCCGCCGGGCCGGCGCATGGGGCATGCCGGGGCCATCATCGCCGGCGGGGCGGGAACGGCCGCGCAGAAGCAGGCGGCGCTCGCGGCGGCCGGGGTGACGGTCGCGGAGAGCCCGGCGGACATCGGCGCGGCGATGGCCCGGCGACTCGGCGCACGGGCCGCGGGTCCGGCGGGCCGGGGCGGCTCCGTCAGGGGCGGGTCCTGAAGGGCCGGCGGCTTCGGAAACGCACGTCGTGTTAACATTCGGGGTTGAACTGACGAGAAACGGGGCAGTGCGTGGACAAGCCGCTGCCGCTCTCCAGAGCTGAGGATGCATGGCGCCTGCTGAAGTCGCGGTTCAAGAAGCTCCCATCACTCGCGCCGCCGGCCGGATCGTCAACGATTTCAGCATTCAGGTGGCCACGGTCAACGGTTCCGGCAGCCAGACCGCCAACCTCGTGCTGCTGCGCTCCATCTTTCGGATGGGCGTGCCGGTTTCCGGCAAGAACCTGTTCCCGTCGAACATCGCCGGCCTGCCGACCTGGTTCACGATTCGCGCCAACCGGGACGGCTACATCGCCAGGAAGAAGGAAATCGACTTCCTCGTGGCGATGAACCCGGAGACCGCGCGGGAGGACGTGCTGTCTCTCGAGCCGGGGGCGGCGGTCGTGTACGACGAGGGACTCGCCCTCGACACGGTGCGGGACGACCTGATCTTCTATCCGGTGCCGTTCGACAAGCTCGTCGCCGGCGTCTGCACCGACCCGAAGCTGCGCCGCCTCGTGCGCAACATGATCTACGACGGGGTGCTGGCCAGGCTGCTGGAGATCGATCTCCGGGGGATGGAGCAGGCGCTCCAGAAGCAACTCGGGCGCAAGCCGAAGGCGGTCGCTCTCAACCAGCAGGCGCTCGACGTGGGTTTCGCCTACGCCGAGCAGCACTTCGAGAAGCGCGATCCCTACGTGATCGAGCCGCTGAACGAGACGGCCGGGAAAGTCCTCATCGAGGGCAACGCGGCCGCCGCCATCGGTGCGATGATGGCCGGGGTGACCGTGGTGGCCTGGTACCCGATCACGCCGTCGTCGTCGCTCTGCGAGACGCTCATCGACTACCTGCAGAAGCACCGCATCGACGAGGCGACCGGGAAGGCCACGTTCGCGGTGGTGCAGGCGGAAGACGAGATCGCGGCGCTCGGCATGACCGTAGGCGCCGGCTGGGCCGGGGCGCGGGCCATGACCTCGACGTCCGGCCCGGGAGTCTCGCTGATGAGCGAGTTCGCCGGTCTGGGCTACTACGGCGAGGTGCCGGCGGTGATCTTCGACGTGCAGCGGGTCGGTCCGTCGACCGGCCTGCCGACGCGCACCGCCCAGGGGGACGTGCTATCCACCGCCTTTCTGTCGCACGGCGACACCCGCCACCTGATGCTCTTCCCGTCGTCGGTCGGCGAGTGCTACTCCATGGCCCTGGAGGCCTTCGACCTCGCGGAGCGGTTCCAGACGCCGGTCTTCGTCATGACCGACCTCGACCTGGGCATGAACACCTGGATGTCCGATCCGTTTCCGTACCCGGAAAAGCCGCTCGACCGCGGCAAGGTGCTGGACGACGAGACCCTCGAACGCATCGGGCGGTTCGGACGTTACCGGGACGTCGACGGAGACGGCGTGCCCTACCGCAGCGTGCCGGGCGACGACATGCCGGCCTACTTCTGCCGCGGCTCGGGCCACAACGAGTGGGCGCAATACAGTGAACGGCCCGACGACTACCAGAGCAACGTCGACCGTCTGGCGAAGAAGTTCGAGAACGCCAGGGACTGGATGCCGGCGCCGGTGGTGGAGATCGACCGCCGGGCGTCGATCGGCGTCGTCGCCTACGGCACCACGCACTGGGCGGTGGTGGAGAGCCGGGATCAGCTCAAGGCGGAGGCCGATCTGGAGACGTCGTACTACCGGGTCTGCGCCTATCCCTTCAGGCCCGCGCTGGCGTCGTTCATCGAGCGCCACGAACGTGTCTACGTCATCGAGCAGAACCGGGACGGGCAGATGCTCAGCCTGATGAAGCTGGATCTGGGGCCGGACCTCGTGCGCCGGCTGCGGAGCGTGCTGCACTACTCGGGATTGCCGATCGACGCTCGGTCGATCACCGACAGCGTGCTGATTCAGGAAGGATATCGCGTGCAGAAGACCGGCGCCGACACCTCGCGCGTCCCGCGCAAGGCCGGCGTGGGTGGGGAATAGCGGGTCGCAGCCCGGGAAGCACCGCGGGAAGAAGACAGGTGGCAGTCGCAACATCGCCGGCACGGAAGAAGGTCAACCGGGTCGGGCTCGAGGCCCGGCAATATCGCGGCTCCAAGACGACGCTCTGCGCCGGGTGCGGGCACAACGCGATCTCCGAGCGGATCATCGGCGCCTGCTTCGAGATGGGCATCGAGCCGGAACGGGTCGTCAAGCTCTCCGGGATAGGCTGCTCCAGCAAGAGTCCGGCCTATTTCCTGGGGTCGGCGCACGGATTCAACGCGGTCCACGGCCGCATGCCGTCCGTGGGGACCGGGGCGATGCTCGCCAATCGGAACCTGGTGGCGATCGGCGTCAGCGGCGACGGCGACACCGGGGCCATCGGCATCGGCCAGTTCGTGCACCTGATGCGCCGGAACCTGCCGATCATCTACATCATCGAGGACAACGGCTGCTACGGCCTGACCAAGGGGCAGTTCTCGCCGACCGCGGACCTGGGGTCGAAGGCCAAGACCGGGGTCGTGAACGATCTGCCGCCCATCGATACCTGCGCGCTGGCCATCGAACTGGGCGCGTCGTTCGTCGCCCGCTCGTTCTCCGGCGACAAGAAGCAGCTCACTGCGATCCTGAAGGCGGCCCTGAGTCACCGCGGTACGGCGATGCTCGACGTGCTGTCGCCGTGCGTGACGTTCAACGACCACGAGGGGTCGACGAAGAGCTACGCGTACGCGAAGGCGCACGACGACCCGCTCGAGGAACTCGACTTCGTTCCCTTCTTCGAGGACATCAGCGTCGACTACGAGCCCGGAACGACCCGGGAGGTCGAGCTGCACGACGGGTCGAAGCTGTACCTGAAGAAGCTCGACGCCGACTACGATCCGCTGAACAAGGTGCAGGCGATGCGGGTGCTGCAGGAGACGCGCAGCCGCGGCGAGTTCGCTACCGGCCTGCTTTACGTGGAGCCGGTCAAGCCCGACTTCCTGGACGTCCTGAATCTCGTGGACGAACCGCTGGCGACGCTGCCGCAGGCGCGCGTGCGGCCCCCGAAGGCCGTGCTCGACGACATCATGGAGAGTCTGCGCTAGAAGTCTGCGCAGTGGAACGGTGCAGACTCCTGGTGAGGGTTGGTCGGGCGGCCAGCGGAGCCGCAAGCGACGATTGAAGGGCGAAATGGAGCGCACGCTGGCCATCATCAAGCCGGACGCCGTAGCCGGCCGGCACGCCGGAGCCATCCTGCAGCGGATCGAGACGGGCGGCTTCGCACTGCGCGGCATGCGCCTGGTCCACCTGACGCGGACGGAGGCGGAGGGCTTCTATGCGGTCCACCGCGACCGGCCGTTCTTCGACAGCCTGACCACTTTCATGTCGTCGGGTCCGGCCATCGTCCTGGCCCTGGAAGCCGAGGACGCGATCCGGCGCTGGCGCGACCTGATGGGCGCCACGGACCCGGCCAGGGCGGAGCCCGGGAGCCTCCGACGGGAGTTCGGAACGTCCATCGAGCGCAACGCCACGCACGGTTCCGATGCGCCGGAGACCGCGGCGACGGAGCTCGGCTATTTCTTCCGCGGCGTCGAGCTCGGGTGAGGCCGGGACGGGAGCCGACGCAGTCCGGCCGACAGCATGCGAGCCGGGAGAGGCCGAGAGCCGGCCGGCCTTGACCGGAGCGGCGCACCGTAGTACCCTTTACCGCCTGACGGATGGTGTCGCGATACGCGTGGCGCCGCGGCGACCCGCCAGGCACGCTGTCTGTTTCACTCTAGCGATGCCGAAGTTGGTCGAGCGCGAAGCCGCCTCCCGTCCGAGTCCCCTTTCCGCGGCGCCGGCTCTGGCCGTCCAGTTCTTCCTCATCCCCCTCGCCGTCGTCGGTGTGATCGTGCTCGTGTACGGCGGCTTCCGCATGCTGCTCACGACCGAGCGCACCCCGGCGGAGCTGCTTTCGGACGTGCGCTCGGGCGGCCGCGAGCGGCGCTGGCCGGCGGCGTACGAACTCTCGCGGGTGCTGGACGATCCGCGCACCGAGCAGCAGAATCCACGGCTCGGGGCGGCCATCGTCCAGGCGTTCGTCGACTCGGAGGGAGACGACCCGCGGGTGCGGCGCTACCTGGCGCTGGCGATCGGGCGGCTGGCGTCGCCGCCGCCCGCCGCCGTCGGCGAGCTGACGGCGGCCCTCGACGATCCCGACACGGAGACGCGCATCAGCGTCATCTGGGCGCTGGCGTCGCTCGGCGAGCAGTCGACGGTGGACGACATCGAGGCGATGTACCGATCGGACGACGCAGGGGTGCGCAAGATGGCGGTCTACGCGCTCGGCGCCCTGACCGGATCGAGGGACCATGCGACGCTGCGCAATGCGCTGGACGACCCGGCCGCCGACGTGCAGTGGAACGCCGCGGTGGCGCTGGCCCGGCACGGCCGGCGCGACGGGATGCCGGTGATTCGCCGCATGCTCGATCGCGCGTACGTGACGCGCATGGTGACGCGGCGGGCGAGCGCCGACGAGCCCCTGGATCCGGTCAGCGAGGTCATCGTCAGCGGCCTGCAGGCGGCCGCGTCGCTGCGTGCGGCGGAGTTGCGGCAGCCCATCGAGGCGCTGAGCGAGACGGACGAGAACCTCCGGGTTCGCGAACTGGCGATCAAGACCCTCGATCTTCTGAATCGGCCGACCAGGCTGACCGGCTGAGGCGATGCTGTCCGGAGAGAACCGATGACCGCGAGACTTCGACGGAGGCACGAGGCGTGAATCCCCTGATAGCCGTCATCATCACCGGCGTCGCGATGTTCGTCGCGCACATCCTGGTGATCCTGCTGTTTCGCGAGAAGCCCGCCGCACGTGAAGAGACCGCGGCGGAGGCGGAAGCCCCGGCCGGTGCGGCCGGTGCAGCCGCTCTCGTCGAAAGAACCACCAGCGCCGCCGCCAAGCTGGCGGATCGCGTGGTGCCGCGAACGCCGGACGACACGTCCCCGCTGATGGGGCGCCGCGGATGGATGGGTCTGGCGTGGGGCTCGTTCACCGCCGCGACGGCCGGCTGTCTGGCTGCGACCGGCCGCTTCATGTTCCCGAACGTGCTGAACGAGCCGCCGCAACAGTTCACGATCGGCTTCCCGGACGAGTACGGGGAGGGCGTCGACGAGCGCTGGAAGGACCGGTTCGGGGTCTGGGTCGTGCGGACGCCGTTCGACGACTATCACGAATCGTCCGGCTTCTACGCGTTGCTCGTAACCTGCACGCACCTCGGCTGCACGCCGAACTGGCTGTCGGCGGAGAGCAAGTTCAAGTGTCCGTGCCACGGCAGCGGGTTCCGGCCGACGGGCATCAACTTCGAGGGGCCGGCGCCGCGTCCTCTCGAGCGCGCGCGGATCGTGCTGGCCGAGGATGGACAGATCCTGATCGACAAGGCGCGCAAGTTCCAGGAGGAACTGGGACAGTGGACCGATCCCGAAGCGTTCCTGGCTGTCTAGGAGGCGGTCTGCGCCGTGGAACGGTGCAGACCGCGGAGAGGGTTGGCTGGGCGGCGAGCGGAGCCGCAAGGCGACGATTGACGGGTTGGGAAAGAGATCAGAGCTGTTGAATCATGGCGAAGGCGAAATCCATCAAACCGCAGGCGGGCGCGCTGGAGCGCTCCTGGAACTGGCTCACCGACACGCAGGTCTGGACGTCGATCTTCCGGCACGACGCCCCGATCAACGACCGCAACCGCGTGCTGGTGATGCTGTCGAACGTCTTCCTGCACCTGCACCCGGTGCGTCTGAAGAAGCACGGCGTGCGGCTCCGCTACACCTGGTGCATGGGCGGGCTGAGCTTCTTCCTGTTCCTCGTCCTCACGTTCACCGGCGTGCTGCTGATGTTCTACTACCGGCCGACGCTGGAGTACGCCTACTCGGACATCGTCGGGCTGCGCGAGCACGTCCCGCTCGGCATCATGCGCGAGATGCACCGCTGGGGCGCGCACGCGATGGTCATCACGGTGTGGCTGCACATGTTCCGCGTCTTCATGACCGGGTCGTACAAGCCGCCGCGGGAGTTCAACTGGAACGTCGGCGTCATCATGCTGGTGCTGACGCTGCTGCTGTCGTTCACCGGCTACCTGCTGCCGTGGGACCAGTTGGCGATCTGGGCGATCACGGTCGGCTCGAACATGGCCCGCGCGACGCCGTTCCTCGGCTACGAGGGCCCCGGCGCCTCACTGCTGGCGATCGGCGACGTGCAGTTGATCCACGCGGCCGACGACGCGCGCTTCGCGCTGCTCGGCGGCACGTTCGTGGGCGAGGGCGCGCTGCTGCGCTTCTACGTGCTGCACTGCGTGGCCCTGCCCCTGGTGATTGGATTCCTGATGGCCGTGCACTTCTGGCGCGTCCGCAAGGACGGCGGCATCTCGGGGCCGCTGTAGACGCCGGGCGAGGATGCACCCGACCGTACCCGACTGCAAGAGATCGACCAAACCATGGACGCGATAAAGGGATTCTTCAACCTGGTCGCCGACCCGCGGCTGTTCTTCCTGCTTTCGGTCGTCGCGCTCGTCCTGATCGTCTGGAAGCGCGAGGCGTTCGCGAAGAAATCGGTCGGCTACGGCCTGATGGGCTTTCTGACCGCCTTCTTCCTGTTCGGCCTGACCGACGAGAACTTCGTGCTGATCATCGCCAAGCCGGACAACGTGCCGATCGTGGCGTTGATCTTCCTGGTGGTCTTCTTCACCTGGTACTCGATGCGCGAGGCGGTCATGAACGATCGCCGCGTCGCGGCAGGGGACGACGTCATCGAGAAGCAGGAGTCGGACCGCGTCTGGGTCTGGCCGGACCTCGTCTATACCGAGCTCATCTCGCTGGTCCTCTGCAGCGCGATCCTGGTCGTCTGGTCCATCGCGCTCGAGGCGCCCATCGAGCAGCCGGCGAACCCGGCCAACACGCCGAACCCGTCGAAGGCGCCCTGGTACTTCCTCGGGTTGCAGGAGATGCTGGTCTACTTCGATCCCTGGCTCGCCGGCGTGGTGCTGCCCAGCCTGATCATCGTGGGCCTGATGGCGATCCCGTACATCGACACCAACCCGAAGGGCAACGGCTACTACACCTTCAACGAGCGCAAGGCGGAGATCACGATCTTCCTGTTCGGCTTCGTGATCCTGTGGTCGGCGCTGATCGTGCTCGGCACGTTCCTCCGGGGGCCGAACTGGAACTTCTTCGGGCCGTTCGAGTACTGGGACGTTCACAAGCTCGAGGCGCTGAACAACGTCCAGTTGTCCGAGTACCTCTGGGTCCGCGGCATGGGCGCCGCACTTCCGGACAACATACTCGTGCGGGAAGGGCTCGGCATCCTCGTGTCCCTGGCCTACGTCACGATCGTGCCGGTGATCCTCGCCAGGACCGTGCTGAAGCGCTACTACGAGAAGATGGGGCCGGCGCGCTTCTACGTCGGCGCGTTCCTGTTCCTGATGATGCTGTCGCTGCCGATCAAGATGTTCAGCCGCTGGCTGGTGAACCTGAAATACGTCGTCTCGATTCCGGAGTGGTTCTTCAACATCTAAGATCACCATGGCCAACAAGAAAAGCGTCGGACACGCCTACAACGTCGATTTCCTCAACGTCGTCTTCGCGGCGTCGAGCCTGTTCCTGTTCTTCACGACCATCTGGATGGTCTTCGACGACTTCGACCGCGAGTGGAAGGGCTACCAGCGGCAGTTCCAGTTGCTCGACCAGTACGTCACTTCGCTCAGTCAGCAGGCGGCGGTGGCGGGCATCGACCAGGAGCGTCTGCGACAGTTGAACGCGGAGCGCGCGGCGGCCGAGGAGCAGCTCGCCGCCAACGCGGAGCAGGTGGCCCGGCTCGAGAGCGCATTGTCCGACGTCGAGGCGGACTACTACTTGGCGAACCAGCAGTACAACTTCCAGAAGGCGGACTACGACGTCGCCCGGTACGACTACGAGGAGCTGCGGGAGGAACATCCGGAGGAGGCCGAAGCGGTGCGGCCGGAGATCGACGCCATGTACGACCGCTGGGTCGAGCTCGGCCTGCTGGTCGAGGGGCTGGTGGCCCGGCGCGACGGCCTGCGGGCGCAGATCGGCGAATACACCGGGGGGGTGGCCGACGCGGACGCGGCCATTCGCGATCTGACGGCGGAGGCGACGCGGCTGGCCGCCCAGGTCGAGGACCTGCAGGTGGACTTCGTCGGCGACGTGCTGCTGAACGCGCCGCTGCTCGACTTCATGGCGCCGAGCCTGACGGTACAGCAGACGATAACGCCGAACGTCCACGACGAGCTGAACTTCATCCGGTTCCAGAAGATGGATCGTTGCCGGACGTGCCATATCGCGATCGACCGCGAGGGCTACGAGGCGTATCCCCAGCCGTACACCACGCACCCGAACCTGGAGACCTACGTCGGCAGTGCGTCGCCGCATCCGCTGGCGACCACCGGCTGCACGGTCTGTCACGAGGGAATGGGGCAGTCGATCGGTTTCATCCACGCGTCGCATACCCCCGGAGACGAGGAGCAGATGCACGCGTGGGAGGAGCAGTACGGCTGGGAGGTGCCGCACCTGTGGGACTACCCGATGCTGCCCACGGACATGACCGAGGCCTCCTGCGCCAAGTGCCACCAGGAGACCGTCCACGTGGACGAGGCGGAGAACCTGAACCTGGCCTACGGACTGTACGAGCGCGCCGGCTGCTACGCGTGCCATACGACCACGGGCTTCACGGGTCTCCGCAAGCCGGGTCCGAACCTCACGAAGATCGGCGCGAAGCTCTCGCCGGAATGGGTGTCGACGTGGATTCGCGACCCGCGGGCGGTCAAGCCGAGCACGTGGATGCCCCGCGTCTGGTACAACTCGAACACCAGCAGCCCGGAGGACGCGGTACGGAACGAGGTGGAGATCGACGCGGCGGTCGCGTACCTGTTCGCGAATTCGGAGGACCACGAATTCGCGGTGCTGTTCCCGCCGCGCGGGAGCGTCGAGCGCGGGCGGGCGCTCGTCGAGTCGGTCGGCTGCCTGGCCTGCCACATCACCGAGGATCGGAACCGTCTGGCCGCCGGCACCCGGCGTACGTTCGGCCAGCCGCTCCAGAACGTCGGCAGCAAGACGAGCTACGAGTGGCTCTTCGACTGGGTGCGTGATCCGAGTCACTTCAGCAGCGAGACGTACATGCCGGATCTCCGGCTGACCAATCGCGAGGCGGCGGACGTCGCGACGTATCTGAGCAGCCTCACCGGCCCGGAGGGGCGGAGCGCGGAAGCGACCTACGAGGACAGCGAGGTCACGGAGGTGCTGCTGGACTACGCGAAGTCCATCCTGCCCACCGCCGAGGCGGAAGCGCTGGTCGGCGGCATGTCGATCGAGGAACAGCGGCTCGACCTCGGCGAACGGGTGATCGGCCGCTACGGCTGCTTCAGTTGCCACGAGGTCGCGGGCTTCGAGGACGCGCAGCCGATCGGCATCGAGCTGTCGGAGGAAGGATCGAAGCTGCTGCCGCGGCTCGACTTCGCCTTCGTCCACGACATCCCGCATACCAAGGTCGACTGGTTCAAGCAGAAGATGCGCGATCCGCGGGCATTCGACCGGAACCGGGTGCTGCAGCCGCTCGAGAAGCTGCGGATGCCCGACTTCGGGATGAGCGAGGAGGAGGCGAAGCTCTTCGCCACCGCCATCATGAGCTTCCAGAGCGACGTGCAGCCGCTCGCCGCGAAGGTGCCGCGCTCGGCCCGCAACGACGCCCTGCGCGAGGGCCGGAACCTGGTCCGGCGCCGCAACTGCATCGGTTGCCACGAGATCGAGGAGGACGGAGGCGACTACGTGGCGCTCGTCGACGATCCGTCGCTGGCCCCGCCGATGCTGACGCCGGAGGGCGCGAAGGTGAAGCCCGACTGGTTGTACGCGTTCCTCCAGGGCCCGATCCCGATCCGCCCCTGGCTCGACGTCCGCATGCCGACGTTCGATCTGGACGACGCGCACTGGAACGGCGTGATCGACTACTTCGGCGCCATCTCCGACACGGTGGGCGAGTTCCGGACCCACGAGACGCTGTCCGCGGCGGTCGTGCCGCGCGAAGGGCGGGAACTGTTCGAGCTGCTCAGGTGCCAGCAGTGCCACGTGCTGGACACCATCCCCGCCGATCAGCCGACGGACAACCTCGCCCCCGATCTGCGGATGGCGCGTGAACGGCTGCAGCCGGACTGGATCGTCGACTGGCTCCGGGCGCCGCTGGAGATCCAGCCCGGCACGCGCATGCCGATGTTCTGGACGGACTTTCCGGCGTCGCCCTACCCGCAGCTCGACAGCGACGGACCGCGGCAACTGGAGGCGATTCGCGACTACATGCTGACGTTCGAGGGGGGGCCGTCGCCCGTCCGGAGCAACTGACGCCGGACGCCGGGCGACACGATTCGGCGCCGCGTTTCACGGCGCGCCGCCTGCAGAGATGCTGGCCGGCGCGCTGTCTCGCGTACCCGGGGGGGGGGACGGGCCCTGCGGACCGGCGCGGCCGCACGCGGGAAGCAGCCGTTCACGCCGCGCCGCCGAGGAGAGCCCGCGCGTCGTCGAGGGTGACGAGCTTCGCGCCGGCGGCGAGCATCTCGTCGAGCGCCGCGGCTTCGTCGCCGGCCTGCAGATTCACGGCGGCGATGGCATCCTGCACCACCCAAACGTCCAGCCCCCGTGCCCGCGCGTCGAGCACCGAGGCCCGCACGCAGTAGTCGGTGGCGAGTCCGCAGACGGTCAGCTGGCCGACGTTGCGCTCGTCGAGCGCGACTGCCAGAGTCTCGCCCGCGGGCAGCGAGCCGTCGAAGGCGGAGTAGCCGTCGCTGTCGGGCGCCTGCCCCTTGCTGACCACGGCCGTCGCGGCGGGCAGGCGAAGCCGCGGGTGAAATGCGGCGCCGGCGGTGTCCGCCACGCAGTGGACCGGCCAGTGTCCGCCCCGGCCGCTGAAATGGGACGACTCGACCGGATGCCAGTCGCGGGAGGCGAAGATCGGCGCGTGCGCCGCCGCGTAGGCGGCCAGCAGGCGGTTGATGGGATCGACGACGCGATCCCCCCGGGGAACGGCCAGCGCGCCGCCGGTGCAGAAGTCGTTCTGGACGTCCACGACGAGCAGCGCGGAGCGGGTGCCTGGCGCCATCCTGAATGGTACATTACACGGTGATGCCGACCGCGCTGTCCACCGACCTCTACGAGCTGACGATGGCGGCCGGCTATTTCGACGCCGGACCGGCCGGGTCCGCCACGTTCGAGCTGTCGGTCCGGGACCTGCCGCGGGAGCGGGGATACCTGGTGGCGGCGGGGCTCGAGCCGGCTCTGGCCTGGCTGGAAGACCTCCGCTTCACCGCGCGGGAGATCGAGTACCTGCGGCAGGTGCCGCAGCTCCGGCGGGTTCCGGCGCGGTTCTTCGACGAGTACCTGCCGGGGTTCCGGTTCACCGGCGACGTCTGGGCGTTGACCGAGGGGGAACCGGTTTTTCCGAACGAGCCGCTGCTGCGCGTGACGGCGCCGCTGATCGAGGCGCAGATCGTCGAGACGGCCCTGTTGTCGACGTTGCTGTTCCAGACCTCGGTGGCGAGCCGCGCGTCGCGCATGGTGCGGGCGGCGGGCGGGCGCCCGGTGTACGAGTTCGGCGCCCGTCGCGCGCACGGTGCGGCGGCCGGGGTGCTGGCCGGCCGCGCCGCGTTCGTCGGCGGCTGCAGGGGGACGTCCGACGTCGAGGCGGGGCGGGCGTTCGGTCTGCCGTTGTCCGGCACGATGGCGCACTCCTGGGTGATGAGCCACGATTCCGAAACCGAGGCGTTCGTCCGCTACATGGACCTGTACGGCGAGCAGGCGGTGCTCCTCATCGATACCTACGACAGCGCGCGGGCGGTCGACCGGATCGCCGCTGCACGGCTGGCCCCGTTCGGCGTGCGTATCGACAGCGGCGACCTGCTGGCCGAGAGCCGGGCCGTCCGGGCGCGGCTCGACGCCGCCGGACTGGACGCGACGAAGATCTTCGCGAGCGGTGACCTCGACGAGCACCGCATCGCCGCGCTGGTGGGTCGGGGCGCACCGATCGATGCCTTCGGCGTCGGCACCGCCCTGAGCACGTCGTCCGACGCGCCGGCGCTCGGCGGCGTCTACAAGCTCGTCGAGGTGGAACGCGCGGGTATCGCGCAGCCGGTGCTCAAGCTGAGCCCGGGCAAGGGTACGTACCCCGGGGTGAAACAGGTCTGGCGCGTCACGGACGGCGGGCGGGCGACCCACGACCTCCTTGCCGGCGCCGACGAACCGCCGCCGCGACGGGGGAGGGCGCTGCTCGCGCAGGTGATGCGCCGGGGACGACGCCTGCGGCCGGCTCCGGCCATGCACGACATCCGCGAACGCGCGCAGCAGACGGTAGAGACGCTGCCGGCGGCGGTTCTGCGGATCGATCGCCCCGCCGGTTATCCGGTGGCGGTCAGCAACGGGCTGACGCGCCTGACGGACGATCTTCAGCAGCGCATGCACGCGGTCGCCGGGCGACCACGCGGTACGGTGCGGCGCGAAGGAGCCGGTCGTCCGCCCGCCCACTCCGGCGTTCACGGGGTTGCCGGCGGGAAGGAATGGAGCGTACGTTGGTCGAGACGAACCTGATCGGGGAAGTCGCGGCGCCGCCGGCCCTGCGGCAGGCGGTGGAGCAGGAGGCCGCTTCGTGGACGCCGGCGGGACGTCTCGGACGGCTCTGGCAGCGGGATCCGACCGTCTGGACCGGGGCTGACGAGGGACGCTGGCTCGGCTGGCTGGACGTCCCGGCGCCGGACGGTCCCGAAGTGCGGCGGCTGGAGTCGTTCGTGGATCGCGTGCGCCGGGACGGCTTCGACTCCGCCGCGCTGCTCGGCATGGGCGGGTCGAGCCTGTGTCCCGAGATGCTGCAACGGATCTTCGGACCCGCCGGCGGGGTCGAGCTGCGCGTGCTCGATTCGACGGACCCTGCGCAGGTCCGGGCGTTCGAGTCGACCCTGGACGTCGACCGGACGCTGTTCGTGGTCTCCAGCAAGTCGGGGACCACGCTCGAGACGAGTCTGCTGCACGCGCACTTCTTCGAGCGCGTCCGGCGGCGCGCCGGCGACGAGGCGGCGGGGGCCCGGTTCGTCGCCGTGACGGACCCCGGCTCGGCGCTCGACCGCCTGGCGACGGAACGCGGCTTCCGGGCCGTGTTCCACGGCGAGGCGAGCATCGGCGGGCGGTATTCCGCCCTCTCGTACTTCGGACTGGCGCCGGCCGCGCTCATCGGTCTCGACGTGCGACTGCTGCTGACGCGCGCCCGCGTCATGGCGGACGCCTGCGGTCCGGAGTCGGCCGCGGCGGGCAATCCCGGGGTCCGGCTCGGACTGCTGCTCGGGCTGGCGGCCCGCGCCGGGCGCGACAAGGCGACGCTCGTGACCTCGCCAGGGCTGGACGGACTCGGGGCCTGGATCGAGCAGTTGCTGGCCGAGTCGACGGGCAAGGACGGACGCGGGATCATTCCCGTGGACGGCGAGCGGCTGGACGCTCCGCCGGCCTACGGCAACGATCGCCTGTTCGTGGCGACCACCCTCGACGACGAGCCGGACGAACGGCGCGAGGAGGCGCTCGATGCGCTGGCGCAGGCCGGTCACCCGGTGGTCCGGCTGCACCCACGCGACCGCTACGACGTAGCGGCCGAGTGCTTCCGCTGGGAGCTGGCCACGGCGGTGGCGGGCGCCGTGCTCGGCGTGCACCCCTTCGATCAGCCGGACGTGGAAGCGAGCAAGGTCGCGACACGCGCCATCACGAGCCGGGGTCCGGAAAGCGGGCGCTCGGCGGCGGCGCGTCCGTTGGCGGAGCTGGCCTGCGACGCCGGCGTCATCTCCGCGTACGCGGCGCGTCCGTACTCCACCGCGCTGCGGCGGTCGGCCGGTGCGGGAGCGTCGCTCGAGCAGTGGGTGATCGCGCACCTCCACCGGCTGCGTCCCCGAAGCTATTTCGCGGTGCTGGCCTATCTCGAGATGTGCGATCCCCATCGGCGGATTCTCGACGGGCTGCGCCATCGGGTGCGGGCCGCGACACGCGCGGCGACGACGGTCGGCTTCGGACCGCGCTTCCTGCACTCCACGGGCCAGGCGCACAAGGGCGGTCCGGCGGACGGGCTGTTCCTCGTCCTCACCTGCGTCCGCGCGGTCGACATCCCGGTCCCCGGCCGGGAGCTCACCTTCGGCGCGGTGAAGGACGCGCAGGCGGCGGGAGACTGCGCGGTGCTCGCCGCGCGCCGCCGGCGCTGGCTCCGCCTGCACCTGGACGGCGACGTGGGGGCCGGGCTCGCCGCCGTCGCCTCGATCGTGTCGGACGCGCTCGCCGCCGTCAACCGTTGGCCAACTGCAACCCGACATCGGTGAAGGCGCGCGCGTAGCGGGCGATCCGGTCGACGTCGACCGCGTCGGGCCACCGATCCCGCGGGTGGTGGAACAGCCCGTTGGCGCCGACGATCGAGAGGTAGGTCCCGCCCCCGTCGTGAACGTGGCGCGCCTCTCCGGCCGGCGGCTCCCCGGCGGTGCGCCGTCGAACCGGGGCTTCGCCGGCGCGCCGCAGCGCTTCCGTTGCGCGGTCCTGCAGCTCGGGGGTCGATGCCTGCAGCAGGGGGTCGCCGCCGACCGCGGCGCCGAAGTTCGCGCCGAGGTGAATCCAGGCGGCGCTGCGGACGAGACGCGACCGGGTGCGCAGGAACTCCTCCAGGCCGTAGTGGCCCAGCTCGTGACCGGTCGACGCCAGGAAGACGGCGGTGCGCCGCGGCGTCGGCGCCGCCGCCATGCCGCGAATCATCTCGAGCCAGACGGCGACCCCGCCGCCGCGTTCGGAGGCGCAGGTCCACCATCCGCTCCGCGGCGTCATGACGACGACCGGCGCCGCCGACGGTTCCGCGCCGAGCAGCGTCGCCGTGACGTTGAACACCTCTTCCGGACGCCGGGTCACGTGGGCGACCACCCGCGCGGTCGCGCCGGCCGCCGCGGCGGCGTCGAGCCACGCGCGGTGGCGGCTCGCTACCTGCAGCACCGGCGGGCCGAACGGCGCCTTGAAGTCCGGCGCGTTCAGCAGGGCGAGCCCGTCCGGCACCCCGTTGGCCGCGCCGCCCGTCACCGTCACCGCCGCCCGCTGTTCCGTGGCGCGGCGCCAGGCGTGGAAGTCCGCCCCGGCGCGGGGGCCGACGTGGCCGAGTCCGATCGCCCCGCCGCCGTCGAGTGCGCCCAGGGCGCCCGTCACCCCGGCCGCGTCCGTGAAGCCGCCGTCGTACAGCGGCACCCCTTCCGCCCAGCGGTCGCCGACCTCGACGTACGCGGCCTGCACGTCGATGCGGGAGAAGCCCATCCACTCGATATCGGGCACGACACCGGCCTCGTCGACGCGGTCGGCCAGCCAGCGGCCGCTCTCGGCGTCGACCGGCGAGCCGGTCCGATGGTCGCCCTGGGCGTCGTACTCGCGGACGATCCGGGCGATGCGCTCGCGCGCGCCCGCCGTCGGCGGCTCCTGGGCGCCGGCGTCCTGGGCGCGAGCGCGGGCGCCGGGCCACAGCGCGGTGACGGCGGCCGCCCCCGCCGTTTCCAGGAATGCCTTCCGGGTCAGGCCGTCGCCGTTGCGCCGGCGTCTCGTCACGGATGTCGTGGACCGCGTCATTGCCTGCCTCACGGTAGAATCTCACCGGCCCGTCCAGCGGGGCGGGCGTTTGTCGAGGAACGCCTGGACACCTTCGCGGAAGTCGGCGCTCGTGTAGCAGCTCACGATCAGGTCGCGGCCGAGCGACGCCTCGATGCGACGATGGGCCTGCACGCGGCGAATCATCTCCTTGCTGGCGCGGATGGTCAGCGGGGCGTTGGCGGCCAACGTCTCGGCGTATTCTCCCACGACCGCGTCGAGGTCGTCCGGTTCCACGACGCGGTTCACGAGACCCGCCGCGGCTGCTTCCGCGGCGCTGAAGAGCCGCCCGGTATAGAGCATCTCCTTCAGGCGGGCAGGACCGACGAGATCGAGGAACAGGGCGTGTTTCGCGACCGAGAGACAGTTGCCCACGGTGCGGGCGATGGGCACGCCGAACCGCGACCGGGTCGTGCACACGCGCAGATCGCAGGCGGCGGCGATGGCGCAGCCGCCCCCCGTCGTCGCCCCGTCGATGGCGGCGATGGTCGGTTTGGCCACCCGTTCGAGCCGGTCGACGACCGCGTCGAGGCGGCGCTCGTACTGCAGGCCGTCCTCTTCCGTGCGGAACGTCAGGAACTGGCCGATGTCGGTGCCGGCGACGAACGCCTTGCCGCCGGCGCCCCGCAGCACGACGACCCGGACCGAGGCGTCGCTTTCGAGGGTGTCGCACAGCTCCACGAGCGCGTCGTACATCGGCCAGGTCATGGCGTTGCGCGCCTCGGGGCGGTTGAAGGTGATGGTGGCGATCGGGCCGTCCCGATCGAGGACGACGTGCGGAGTCGACAAGACGAGCACCTCCTGGACCGCGGCAAAGCGCGGCGGGTGAGGGACCGATGACGCGCGCGCTGCCGGACGTCCGCGTACTCGACGTGACGCAGGTCATGGCGGGCCCGTTCTGCGCAATGCTACTGTGCGACATGGGCGCCGAGGTGATCAAGGTCGAGTCGCCGGCCGGCGACTCCTCGCGGCGGATGGCCGGCGCGCGGGGCGACGACAGCGCTTCCTTCAACGCGGTCAACCGCGGCAAGCGCGGCATCGTCATCGACCTGAAGGCCCCGGGCGGTCCGGACGTGCTGCGGCGGCTGGCCGCGACCGCGGACGTATTCATCGAGAACTATCGCCCGGGCGTCCTGGGCAGGCTCGGGCTCGGCTACCGCGCGCTGCGCTCCCTGAACCGCCGCCTCGTCTACGCCTCGATCTCCGGCTACGGCCAGACCGGGCCGGCGGCGCACAAGGGCGGCTTCGACCTGGTCGCGCAGGGGGTGTCCGGGCTGATGTCGGTGACCGGAGAGCCGGATCGCCCCCCCGTGAAGGTGGGTGTGCCGCTGACGGATCTGGGAGCCGGCCTCTTCGCCGCCTGCGGCATCCTGGCCGCGCTCCGGGCGCGGGAGCGGACCGGGGAGGGCCAGCACGTCGACACGTCGCTCGTCGACGCCGGCGTGGCGCTGTCGGTCTGGGAGGCGACCGAGCTGTTCTCGCGCGGCGCGGTGCCGGGACCGCTGGGCTCGGCGCATCGCATGAGCGCGCCCTACCAGGCGGTGCGCTGCGCGGACGGCTACATCACCCTCGGCGCCGCCAACGACCGGATCTTCCGGCGCCTGGCGGAGCTGCTCGGCCATCCCGAGTGGCTCGACGACGCGCGCTTCGAGAGCGACTCCGCCCGCGTCGCGAACCGGGCGGTGCTGGCGGAGCTGATCGAGCGCGTGACGTCGGAGCAGTCGCGCGCGTATTGGCTGGAGCGCCTGGAGGCGCACGACGTTCCCTGCGGGCCGATCAACGACTACCGCGAGGTGCTGCAGGATCCGCAGGTCCGGGCGCGGGAGATGGTGGTCGAGACGCGCCACCCGACGCTGGGCGCGCTGTCGACGCTGGGCACGCCGATCAAGCTTTCCGGCACGCCGCTCACGCCCGGCCGGCCGGCGCCGCTGCTCGGCCAGCACACCGACGAGGTGCTCGCCGCGGCCGGCTACGGGCAGGAGGAGATCGCGGCGCTGCGGGAGGCCGAGGTCGTACGGTAACGGCGCACAGGAGGTCCCGATGGCGAGCTATTCGATTGCGGTCATTCCCGGTGACGGCATCGGGCAGGAAGTGGTGCCCGCGGCGATGCAGGTCGTCGACGCGGCCGGCCGGCGCTTCGGCTTCGACTGCCGGTGGACGTCCTTCGACTGGGGCTGCGAGCACTACACGCGCACCGGACGGATGATGCCCGAGGACGGCCTCGAAGCGCTGCGCCGGCACGACGCCATCTTCCTCGGCGCCGTCGGTTATCCGGGCGTTCCCGACCACGTCTCGCTCTGGGGGCTGCTCATTCCGATTCGACGGGCGTTCGGCCAGTACATCAACCTGCGGCCGGTGCGCCTGCTGCCCGGCGTCCGCTCGCCGCTGGCGGACCGCCGGCCGGACGAGATCGACTTCGTGGTCGTGCGCGAGAACAACGAGGGCGAGTACTCCGAGATCGGCGGGCGGCTGTATCGCAGCACGGACGACGAGATGGCGGTGCAGCAGGCGGTGTTCACCCGCCGCGGCGTCGACCGCGTGCTTCGCTACGCGTTCGAGCTGGCCCGCCGCCGCCCCGCGCGGCACCTCACCTCCGCCACCAAGTCGAACGGCATCATCCACAGCATGCCGTTCTGGGACGAGCGGTTCGAGGCGCTGTCGCGCGAGTATCCCGACGTGGCGACCGACCAGTACCACATCGACATCCTCGCCGCGCACTTCGTGCAGCATCCGGACTGGTTCGACGTGGTCGTCGCGAGCAACCTGTTCGGCGACATCCTCTCGGACATCGGCCCCGCCATCGCAGGGTCCATCGGTCTGGCGCCGGGCGCCAACCTGAATCCGGAGCGCACCGCGCCGTCGATGTTCGAGCCGGTCCACGGCTCCGCGCCGGACATCGCGGGGCAGGGCGTCGCGAACCCGATCGCCCAGGTGTGGACCGCCGCGATGCTGCTCGAGCACCTGCAGGAAGGGGCGGCGGCCGCGGCGCTCGTGGGGGCGATCGAGGCGCAACTCGCCGAGGGCGCGGTCGTCACCCGCGATCTCGGGGGAGAGGCGACGACCGGCGCCGTCGCGGAAGCCCTCGCCCGGCGGGTCGAGGAAACGGACCGACGGTAGCCCGTCAATCCTGGGGCCAGCCCGGCGGCGGGGTTCCCGTGCCGGGAACCCCGCGCTTCGTCGGCGGCAGACAGCCGCTACAGGTTGAATCCGGTCTCGTCGTGGAGCGCGATGTCGAGTCCCTCGGACTCTTCCGCGGCGGTGACCCGCAGTCCCATCGTGGCGTCGATCGCCTTCGCCAGGACGAAGGTGAGCGAGCCGCTGTAGGCGATGGTGGCCGCCGCGCCGATGAACTGCAGCCAGACCTGCGCGCCGATGCCGTTCTCCAGACCGGCGCCGCCGAACGCCTCGGCGGTGAACACACCCGTCAGGATGGCGCCGACGAAACCGCCGACGCCGTGCACGCCGAAGACGTCGAGCGAGTCGTCGTAGCCGAAGTACCGCTTCAGACCGCCGGCGGCCAGGTAGCAGAAGACGCCGGACGCGGCGCCGATGGCGATGGCGCCCATCGGACCCACCGTCCCGGAGGCGGGCGTAATCGCCACGAGTCCGCCGACCGCGCCGGTGGCGATCCCGAGGACGCTCGGCTTCCCGTGATTCCTCCACTCCACCAGCATCCAGGTGAAGCCGGCGGTGGCCGTCGCGATGTGGGTGACCGCCATGGCCATGCCGGCGACGCCGTCCGCGGCCAGCTCGCTGCCGGCGTTGAATCCGAACCACCCGACCCAGAGCATCGAGGCGCCCACCACGGTCAGCACGAGGCTGTTGGGCGGCATCGGGGTGCCCGGATGGCCCCGGCGGCGGCCGATGACGAGGCACAGCACGAGGGCCGCGATCCCCGCGTTGATGTGGACGACGGTGCCGCCGGCGAAGTCCAGCACCCCCAGGGCGCCGAGCCAGCCGCCGCCCCACACCCAGTGGGCGACGGGCGCATAGACGACCGTCAGCCAGAGGGCCATGAAGACCATCATCGCGGAGAACTTCATGCGCTCCGCGAACGCCCCGACGATCAGCGCCGGGGTGATGATCGCGAAGGTCAACTGGAACATCTGGAACACGGATTCCGGAATCGATCCGGACACCGTTTCGACGCCCACGTCCGACAGGAACAGCTTGCCGGCCCCGATGAAGGCGTTCAGTCCGCCGCCGTCGCCGAACGCCAGCCCGTAGGCGTAGACGGTCCAGAGAATCGTGACCATGCAGGTGATCGCGAAGCATTGCATCATCACGGACAGCACGTTCTTGGAGCGGACCAGGCCGGCATAGAACAGGGACAGGCCGGGTATGGTCATGAACAGCACGAGCACGCTCGCGGTGAGCATCCACGCCGTGTCGCCGGAATCGATGCCGTTCCCCTGCGCCCACGCGAGGCGTGGCGCCAGCACGACGGCGGCGACGGTGAAGGCGATTCTCGACAGGTAGTGGGTCATGGGTCTGATCCTTCGGGAGCCGGTGCGGGAAACGGTGAACGTCACGGCCTGCGCCGCCGCGTTCCGGATCCGGAACAGGAGGCCACGGCCGGGCCTGCGTGGATGGCGTCAGAGCGCGTCGGAGCCCATCTCGCCGGTCCGAATGCGAACCGCCTGCTCGATGTCGCTGACGAAGATCTTGCCGTCACCGATCTGGCCGCTGCGGGCCGCCGACTTGACCGCCTCGACCACGGCGTCGAGCTGCTCGTCCTTGACGACCACCTCGAGCTTCGCCTTGGGGACGAAGTCGATGGAGTATTCCGCCCCGCGGTACACCTCCGTATGCCCCTTCTGGCGCCCGAACCCCTTCACCTCGGTGGCGGTCAGGCCGGTCACGCCGAGACGGGACAGCGTGTCGCGCACGTCGTCGACAACATGGGGCCTGATGATCGCAGTGACGAGCTTCATTCCCGGACTCCTTCCTCAGGGGCATCCCGAGACACCGGCGGCAGGGGAGCCTGCCATGCGGGCGGGACGTGCCACTATACATTACCGACGCTGCGCCGCACAAAACCGCCGCGGCTCGCGTGAACCGACTGCGTGCTCCAGAAAGTAAAAGGGGAATGCTGCCCGGACGGGCCACGAACTGAGAGAACTGAATTGGTAGCGGGGGGGGGATTTGAACCCCCGACCTTTGGGTTATGAGCCCAACGAGCTACCGGACTGCTCCACCCCGCGTCCTTGATTCGTTCTTCGATCCTAGCACGGACCTCCAGGCCGGTCAACCCTGGTCGGCGCCGCGCGGGCGCATCTCGTGCGGAATCCGGCCGGTGCGTCGGCGGGGCGAGGGGGCCGCCGGGAACCGGCTGGACGTCCGCGATTCGGCCGGGAACCTGGGGTATCCTGGCGCGAATGGCCGGAGACGACGAAGCCGCGGTGGTCGCCTGGACGACGTGGCCGGATGGCGCAGACGTGTCCGACTTCGCGCGGGCGCTGGTCGAGGAGCGTCTCGCGGCGTGCGTCACGACGCAGGCGCCGGTCCGGTCCGCGTACCGCTGGCGCGGGGTGGTCGAGGAGGAGCAGGAGCAGCTCGTCATGATCAAGACGACCCGGGACCGGGTCGGTCGGATCCGCGAGCGAATGCGGGAGCTCCATCCCGCCGAGGTGCCGGAGCTCGTCGTGCTGCCCGTCGTCGACGGCGAGCCCGCCTACCTCGCGTGGGTCGCGGAATCTACGCGGGACGTCTGACGCCGGCCAGGAGTCCGCGCCGCTGGAACGGTGCGGACTTCCGGAGAGGGTTGGTTGGGCGGAGAGCGGAGCCGCAAGGCGGCGATTTCCGCTACGCGTCGCGTCCGAGCCGGGAGATCGTCCAGGAGACCGCGAATCCCGTCAGCACCAGCGCCGCTCCCGCGCCGGCCTGGGCGGGAGACGGGACCCCGGCGAAGGGCCACAAGCCGATCACGGATCCCGCCAGCAGGCCGAGCAGGAAACCGAGCGTGTTGCGCCGGAACCTCGCGAGCAGCAGCTTGACGAGATTGCTCACGCCGACTACGCCCAGCCCCGCGCCGACGGCGACCGGCAGCAGCACGTGCAGGGTTTCGGCGGCCGCGGCGGCATCGCCGCTCCGTGCGCCGGCGGCGGCTTCCGCCACCGCGTCGACGATCGGCCGGTACTGGCCGAGGACGAGCAGCAGGTAGGCGCCGGAGACCCCTGGTAGAATCATCGCCGCGCCGCCGGAGAACCCGGCGATCGCGAGCATGACGTACGCGGTCGCCTGAACCTGCGCGCCGTCCCCGACGACACGCCCCGGATCGTGCGCCCCGAGCAGCGCCGTGAGGGCGACCGCGACCCCCCCGCTGCCGATCACGGTGCGATCCACGGGCCGCAGCATGCGCCACAGGAGCGGTACGCCGCCGAGCGTCAGGCCGATGAACAGGCTGCCCATGACGGACGGGTAGCGATCGAGCAGCGTTCCGATCAATCCCGCGCCGACGGCCACGGCGCCGGCCGCGCCGCCGCCGACACACGCGAGCAGCAACAGTACCGGCGCCCTGAACCGGAAGGTCGTGATCTCCGCCACGGCGCCGATGAACTGCGGGTACACGCCCGCGGCCAGCAACATCGTGCCCCCGGAGATGCCCGGCACCAGATTGGCGAGCCCCATCAACGCCCCCCCGGCGACGCTCCGCACGAGGAGCGACCCGTTGCGCAGCGGGGACGTAGTGGGGACATCGCGGGTCGAGGGGCCACGCGGCATGGAGACGTCGGCGGACGGCGTGTCGGTGCGTCGGACGGCGCGGACGGTATTCTAGCGGCTCTCGACGCCGGGCGCGGGACCGTCCGGTCGCCGAGCCGTCGGATGCGAGCGGCATCTGATACGATTCGAGAGAGCACGGATGGCTCGAGACCGGCTGCAGGCGTTTCCTCGAACCTTGGCGCGATCGTGGCCGGGGCGGCTGCTGCTTGCCGGCGCAGGCGCCAAAATCCTCCTGTTTCCCTTCGCCTCGAGCGGCGCGTCGCTGCTCGCCTGGCTTGACGTTTGCGCCTCCCTCGCACTGGCCGTCGGACTCGGCCACGTGCTGCTGCGCTCGGTCGCGCGCCTGCGGCGGCGTCTGCTGTGGCGCGTCCGCCGCAAGTTGATCCTCTCGTACGTGTTCATCGGTTTCGTGCCGGTCCTGCTGGTGGTGGCGTTCTTCTCCGTGGCGGGTGCGATGTCGGTGCTTTCCGCGAGCTCGGAGATCGTCCGCCGGGAGATCGATCGGGTGGTCGCCGACGCGCGGGTGACCGCGGCCGCCATCGGGGCGCGGCTGTCGAGCGGCATGGCGGCTTCCGCGGCGCTCGAGCCGCCGGCGGCGGCGCTGCGCCAGGAGTACCCGGGGGCTTCGGCGCTCGTACTGGGGCGGACCTCCGCGGGCGTGCCGGCGGCCGACGGCCCGTGGAGCAGCGGCCCGCGTCCGGACCGACTGCCCGAGTGGGTCGCAGAACAGGGATTCGCAGGACTCGTCACGGTCGGGTCGCAGTGGCCGCTTGCGGTTCGCGCCGTCGCGCGGGTGGACCGGCCGGAAGTCGGCGCCGTCGTCATCGACGTGCCGCTGGACGCGGCGGTGCAGGCGCGTATCGAGACATCCACCGGCGTCGACCTCGACCCGTTCGGGTCGCTTCCGGCCGGCGATGCGCTGGACCCGGCCCGGCTGGCGTCGACCGAGGGCCTGGCCTGGGTCGTGTTTCTCGATCCCGTCGACTGGACGAGCGGCGCCGTGGAAGCCGGAAACCTGTTCATCCGGGTCCCGGCCGCCGCGTTCTCGGCGCAGTTCTTCGGAGCCGGGGTCGGCGCCGAGGAGCTGGGGGTCAGGTATTTCTTTCTGTTGCTGCTGGCCGTCCTCGCCGTCCTGTTTCTGGTCATCGAGCTCGCGGCGTTCGTGATGGGATTCGCTCTGGCGCGGTCGATCACCGGATCGATTCACGCGCTCTCCATCGGAACCGACAGGGTCCGCCGCGGCGACTTCACCCAGCGGATCCGCGTCGCGTCGGGAGACCAGTTGGGCGACCTGGCGGAGTCGTTCAACGCCATGACCGCCAGCGTGGAAGGCCTGCTGCATCAGGCGGCGGAAAAGAAGCGTCTCGAGAACGAGCTGCGCCTCGCCCGCCAGATCCAGATGTCGCTGTTGCCGCGCGACGCCACGTCCGTTCCGGGACTGTCGGTGACCGCGGTCTGCCGCCCGGCGCGCGAGGTCGGGGGCGACTACTACGACTTCATTCGGCTCGGCGAGCGCCGGTTGGGCCTGCTGGTCGCGGACGTTTCGGGCAAGGGAACGTCCGCCGCGCTCTACATGGCCGAGCTCAAGGGACTCATGCTCAGCCTGGGCTACATCCATGAATCTCCGCGGCAACTTCTCATCGAAGCCAATCGCATCATGGCCGGGGCGCTCGACAGCCGCAGCTTCATCACGATGCTGTACGCCGTGGTCGATCTCGACGCGGGGACGCTGACCTATGCGCGGGCCGGGCATACGCCGTTGATCCACGCCTCGCGGAACGGCGCCCGGCGCATCGTGCGCGTGCTCGCGCCCGACGGCCTCGTGCTGGGTCTGCACGGGTTCGAACGGCAGTTCGCCGAGTTGCTGGAAGAACACCATATGGCGGTGCGGCCCGGCGACCTGGCGGTGCTGTTCACGGACGGCGTGACCGAGGCGATGAACGAGAAGGACGATCTGTTCGGCGAGGAGAGGCTCGCCCGCCTGCTCGAGGACGACGCCGTTCCTTCCGAGACGTTGCACGAGCGCATCCTGCGCGACATCGACGACTTCGTCGGGGAGGCTGACCAGCACGACGACATGACCATGGTGCTCCTGCGCATCGACGAGCCGGGGCGGGACGGCGGCCGGCGCGAGCCCGGGGCCGGATCGGGAGCGCGGGCGTGACTGCCCTGGCGGTGGTGCTGCGCACGCAATCCGACGTCGAGGCGAACGTTGCCAGGGCGCTTCTCGAAACGCATGGCATCCGCACGCTTGTCTCGTCGGACGTGTCCCATGCGTTGTTCCCGCTGGCCATCGACGGGCTCGGCGAGGTACGGCTGTCGGTGCGCGCCGACGAGGCGGCCCGGGCGACGCGCCTGCTCGGCGACTACCGGAGCGGCACCCAGGCCGGCGCCGATCGTTCGCGGGTCGAATGGCCCGCGCTCGAAGAGCGTCTGGGCTACAGGTTCGCGGACCGCGGCCTGATCGAGCGGGCGCTGACGCACCGTTCGCGCGCCCACGAGGACGAAACCGGGGTCGTGGAAGACAACGAGTCGCTCGAGTTCCTCGGCGACGCCGTGCTCGGGCTGGTGATCGCGGACCGTCTGTTCCGAGGGTTTCCCGACTACGACGAGGGACGCAAGTCGAAGGCGCGGGCGCAGCTCGTGTCGGCCGCCTCTCTCGCGGAACTCGGCGACGAGTTGCGGCTCGGCGACCACCTGCTGCTCGGCCGCGGCGAGGAGAAGACCGGCGGGCGCCGGAAGCAGTCGCTGATTGCCGATGCGTTCGAAGCGGTCGTCGGGGCGATCCATCTCGACGGGGGCTACGATGCTGCATCCGCCTTCGTCGACCGGGTGTTTCGGCCGCGGCTCGAGCGGCTCCGGCGGGACGGTGTATCCCCGGCCGGCACGCACGACCACAAGTCGGCGCTTCAGGAGTGGCTGCAGGCCCGCGCGCAGCCGCTGCCGGAATACCGCCTGGCGAGCACCGCCGGGCCGGATCACCGGAAGGAATTCGCGGTGCAGGTGCTCGTCGGCGATCGATGCGTGGCGACGGGGTCCGGACGGAGCAAGAAGGAGGCCGAGCGGGAGGCTGCCCGGCAGGCGCTGGCGGTTCTGGAACGCGGCGTTTCCGCAAGCCGGAGCACGGAGGCGGAGCAGGCGGAAACCGTGGAGCTGAACACCGCGACGGCGGCCGAGTTGCGGACCCTGCCCCGGGTCGGCGAGCGGACGGCCCGACGCATCATCGAGTATCGGGAGGAACACGGCGAGTTCGAGAAGATCGAGGATCTGATGAACGTCCGCGGCATCGGCGCGAAGGCCTTGCAGCGTCTGCGGCCGCACGTTCGCGTCTCGGTCGCGGGTGCGCAGCCGGACGGCGTCAATCGATCTCGATGAGGTTCTGCGGCCGCGTGGGCCGCACGTTCCTCGGGCGCATCGGCGTCGCCGGTGGCGTCTCGCCGTGTGCGAGGCGTGCAGCGGCGTACTCCAGTGCCGCCGCCGCGCGTTCCCGGTCGCCGGGAGCGGCCGTCCGGCCGTGCAGGCGGACCCACAACCGCAGCAGCGGATCGGCGAACCGGTAGCGTTTTTCGTGCGTCTCGATCAGGTCGACGTCCGCGAGCCAGGAGAGGTAGTCCTTCGTCGAACCCGGCGTGCGGCCGAAACGGCGCGCGATCTCCGTCAGCGTCAACGGCTCCGCATCGGCGAGGATGCCCAGAATCGCCTTGAGGGCGCCGTATCCTCGCGCCCGATGCAGCCGGAGCTCGTACGAAAAGCGGCACAGGTGACTCAGCGGCGCTCCCGCCGCCATCTGCGCCGCGAGCGCGCCGACCGGATCTCTTCCCCGATTCTCCATGGAAGAGAGGGTCGCGGCGAGCGTCCCCACGTAGCTCGGACGTCCCTCCGCGAGCGCATGCAGGATCCGGCCGAGCTCGGTCCGCCCGGCGTCGGCGCGGCCCACCGAGCCCCGCTGCAGAACCGCGGTTACTTCGTTCGGGCTCAACGGCGGCAGGTGGATCACCTCGACGTGGGCCGGGAACGCGCGCAGGAGCCGCCGCGTGCGGTTGGCGAACCGGCTGGCCAGGACGAACCGTTTCGGACTCCGCACGAACGCGTCGACGAGCTCGTGAACCGCGCCCCGGAGTCCGGGGAAGCTCTCCAGCGTCCGCAGCTCGAGCCACTCGTCGAGCAGAAGGACCGGCGGCGCGCCGTCGCGCCGTTCGAGGAACCCGAGCAACGCCTCGAACGCGGCGCGGGGCGCATGGCGTCCCGCCGGAAGCGGCGCTTCGAAGCCGGCGGCGGATGACGGGTCCCGGGTCACCGCGGCCAGGACGCGTTCGGGCGTGGACGCGACGCGTTCGACGTCGATGTACCGACTGCGCCGTTCGCCGAGCCGGGCCGCCACGCGGGCCAGCAACGAGGTGCGGCCGCTGCCGCATCCGCCGAGCACGACGGGGATGCGGGCAGGCTCGGCGTCGAGCGCCGCGAGGACCCGGCGTTCGAGGGCGGGACGTTCGTAGAGCACGTGCGTCTCGCGGGGTGCGGGACCCGGCCGTGACCGCCGGCCCGACGATCGTAGCCCCGCGGCTCCGCTTTCCGCCCGACCCTCTCCAGGAGGTCTGCGCCGTTCTACGGCGCAGACTGCCGGGCGTCGTCGATGGTGACGACGACGAGGCCGTCGGCCACCGCAACGGGGTACACCGTCAGACCGCGCCAGGCCGGCGGACCGAGGCCCTTGCCGTCGCGCAGCCGGAACTGCGCGCCGTGCCAGCCGCACGTGACGACGCCGTTCTCGCAGGGGCCCTCCGAGAGCGAGCCGCCGGCGTGCGTACAGGCATCGTCGACGGCATGCAGCGTGCCGCGGTCGTTGAACACCGCGATGCGCCGGTCTCCGGCGAAGACCTTCTTCCGCGCTCCCGGACCGAAGCTCTCGGCTCTGGCCACCGTCACCGTGCGGGCCACGCGGTCATCGTACCACGCGCGGGACCCGAGCCTGCCGTTGTGTGTCGATCCGTCTTCCGGTACCATAAGCCGCCTCTGAGGAGGAAATCCCTCGATGAACATCGCAGTCATGACGATTCTCGCACTGCTTCCCATCATCACCGTGGCCGTGTTTCTCGTCGGTCTGCGCTGGCCGGCGAGTCGGGCGATGCCGCTGTCGTACGTCGTGGCGGTCGCGCTGGCGCTGCTGGTCTGGCAGGTGCCCGGCCTGCAGGTCGTCGCGGCCAGCATCAACGGGCTGATCGTCGCGGCGACGCTGCTGTACATCATCTTCGGCGCCATCCTGCTGTTGAACACCCTGCAGGAGAGCGGCGCCATCAAGACGATCCGGCAGGGGTTCACGGACATAACCCCGGATCGGCGCGTCCAGGTGATCATCATCGCGTGGCTGTTCGGCGCCTTCATCGAGGGGTCCGCCGGGTTCGGGACCCCGGCCGCCGTCGCGGTGCCGCTGCTGGTCGGCCTCGGGTTTCCCGGCATGGCCGCGGTCACCGCCGGCATGATCATCCAGAGCACCCCGGTCAGCTTCGGCGCCGCCGGCACGCCGATCCTGGTCGGGGTCAACACCGGGCTCTCCGCGGACCCTGCGATCGCCGAGTACGCGGCGGGGATCGGCTACCCGGAATGGGCCGACTTCCTGGCCTTCATCGGCCTCAAGGTCGCCGTACTCCACGCGATCGCGGGCACCCTGATTCCGCTGATTCTCGTCTCCTTCATGACGCGGTTCTTCGGCCGGAACAAGTCGCTCGCCGAGGGGCTCCGGATCTGGCCGTTCGCGATCTTCGCGGCCCTCGCCATGACCATCCCGTACTTCGCGGCCGGCTACTTCCTCGGACCGGAGTTCCCGGCGTTGATCGGGAGCGTGGTGGGCCTGGGCGTCGTCGTCTTCGCGGCGCGGGCCGGCTTCCTCGTTCCCGAACCCGAGGAGGCCTGGGAGTTCGACCGCAAGGACAACTGGCCGGCGGAGTGGACCGGGTCCATCGAGGTGCAGGACGTCGCCCACGCCAGCGGCTCGATGAGCATGCTCAAGGCCTGGTCGCCCTACGTGATCGTCGCCCTGCTGCTTCTGGGCTCACGGCTGCTCACCCCGTTGCAGGGCGCCCTCCAGAGCTGGACCATCACCTGGCCGGACATGCTCGGCACGTCGATCTCGGCCAACGCGGTGCAGCCGCTCTATCTGCCCGGCTTCATCTTCATCGTCACCTCGCTCATCACGTACGCGCTGCACCGCATCCCGGGACCCGCGTACAAGAAGGCGTGGTCGACGTCGCTCCGGGTCACCGCCTCGGCGTCGGTGGCGCTCGTCTTCACCGTTCCGATGGTGCAGGTCTTCCTGAACAGCTACGACGGGGCCGCCGGGTACGAGCGGATGCCGATCGTGCTGGCCGAGGGCATCGCCGCGCTGGCCGGCGGGGCTTGGCCGATCTTCGCGCCGTTCATCGGCGGGATCGGGGCGGCGGTCGCCGGCAGCAACACGGTCAGCAACATGATGTTCTCGCTCTTCCAGTTCAACATGGGCGAGCGCATCGCGGTCGATCCGACCTGGATCGTCGCCCTGCAGGCCATCGGCGGCGCGGCCGGGAACATGATCTGCGTCCACAACGTCGTGGCCGCCTCGGCCGTCGTCGGCCTGCTCGGGCGCGAAGGCTCCGTCATCCGCATGACGGTCATCCCGTTCGTCTATTACGCGCTGCTGCCCGGATCGGTCGGCTATCTGGTGGTGTCGAGCGGCCTGTTCAACGTCGGGACGCTGATCGTCGCGCTCATCGCCGGCGCCGCGATCTACATGATCATGCGCCACGGTGGGCGGCCGGCCACGGCGTCGTGAGCGAACCGATGCGGGTTGCGCAGCTCGCGGCGCTCGCGTCCGAGGCGGCCGATCCGAACACCTTCACCGGGCATGCGCGGATGACGCGCATGCCCGGTCTGTCGGATGCTCCCGCGGTCAAGGCCTTCCGCGTCGAGTTCGAACCGGCCGCGCGCACCCACTGGCATACGCACAGCGGGCCGCAGCTTCTGGTGGTGCTCGACGGCCGCTGCCGGCTCCAGTGCGGCGGCGGGCCGGTGCGGGAGATCGAAACGGGAGACGTCGCCTGCATCGCGGCGGGCGAGCGCCACTGGCACGGCGCGTCCGCGGACGGTCCGATGACGCATCTGGCCGTCAATATCGAGTCGACGACGACCTGGCTCGGCGCGGTGACCGACGCGGAGTACACCGGCGCAGCCTGATCCTCGGCGTGACCTCCGTCAAACGCCGGTCCGGGAATCGCGCCTTCCCTGCCATCCGCACCCGCGGCCGGCGTTCTGCGCGTTCAGCCAGGCGGCCAGCGGTGCGAAGTACTCCAGCAGGGCCGAGGCGTCGATCCGCCGGGCGCCGGTGACGGCCTCGAGCGCGTCGGGCCAGGGGCGGCTGGCGCCCATCTCCATCATCGCCCGCAACCGCGCGCCCGCCTCGCGGCTCCCGACGATCGTGCAGCGATGGAGCGGGCCGTCGTCGCCGGCCGCAGCGCAGAGCGCGCCGTGGAACTGGAACTGCAGGATGCCGGCGAGGAAGTCCCGCACGTACGGCGTGTTGGCGGCGACGTGGCGCGTCGCGCCCGGATCGAAGTCCCTCGCGCCCCGCGGCGTCGGGGGCCGGACGCCCTGGTACGCCTCGCGCAGCTCCCACCACGCCTGGTTGTAGCGGTCGGGCCGCACCTCGCCCGCGAAGACCTGCCAGCGCCACCGATCGACCAGCAGCGCGAACGGGAGAGACGGAATCTCGTCGAGCGCCTTGCGGAGCAGGAACGGAACATCGGCTGCGTCCGGCGGCGGACGATCCAGCAGACCCGCGTCGACCAGATACGCGGGGGTCACCGACAGCGCGACCGCGTCGCCGGCCGCCCCGGGGAAGGCGTCGGCGGCGCCGGTTCGGAACAGCGGATCCTGCGACCGGTACGCCCATTGATAGTAGATCCGCGTCAGTTCGCGATGCACCGCCACGAAGTCGTCGCCGGCCGCCTCGATGCACATCTTGAGACGCAGATCGTTCTCGCCGTAGAGACTCCAGGCGCGGGGACGGCAGACGACCTCGCGGTCCGCCGGCCGGACGAAGAGCGACCGTTCCCAGAAGGTGGCGGGCAACGGGTCGAAGCCGAGCGAGACGAAGAAACGCTCGCCGTACCGCACCATCTCCGGCGGGTCCACGCGGTTGCGCTCCAGTTGGCGCGTCAGGTCGTATCCACGGCCGCGGGTGGACGGGGCGACGAGGCCGTAGACGCTGGACCAGCGCCCGTTCCCCAGGTCGCCGAGCAGATGCGCGGGGATTGCTTCCCCGGGCGGCGCGATCGTGGTGCCGTACTCCACGCCCAGTTCGCCGCGAACCAGGCAGTGCAGCGACTCGTAGAGCGGGCGCACCTGGCTCCAGAGCCGCTCCATCTCGGTCCCGAGGGCGTCCGGCGGCAGGCCGTAGGCCGAACGCCAGCGGTCGCCGGCGTCGGCATGGCCCAGCGCCACGGCCCCGGCGTTCGCGATCTCGACCAACCGCTCGTAACGGGACCGCATCGACGCGGCCAGGGCGCGTCCTTCGTCCCAGAGCTCGATCAGCCGATCGGTGTCGCGCAGCGCCGCGGCCGTCCGTTCCAGCGCCGTCCGGTCCACGCAGTCGACATCGGCCCCGGAACAGTACGCGCCGGCGCGGTAGGTGCGTTCCAGCGCCGCCAGGACGTCGGCCAGCTCCTGCTCGAGCGGCGGATGATCCGGTGCGACGGCAGCCGGCGCCGTCCTAAGCAGCGAGAGCTTGCGCGCCGTCGCTTCCGGCAGTTCCAGTCCGTCGAAGCGCGCGGCGGACCGGGCGAGCTCGGCCGTCGCCGCCGTCAACGCCGCACCGGCCGCCGCCGCCGTCGCGGTGGTGTCGGCGCTGACGGAGTTCTCCCGCAGCCACGCGGTGCGCGTCGCTTCCCGCCGCAACGCGAGCAGACGCGCTTCGGCGGCGCCGACGAAGGCCTCGGCGTCCGCCGCCGTCGGGCCGGACACCGCCGGCGCACAGGCGGCGAGGGCGGCGGCCGCCAGGCACGCCAAGGCGGCCGCCCGCGGTCCGGTCACCGCCGCCCCTGCATCGGAACCATGAGGACCTCGACGATCAGCGGGCGTGTTCGCGCACGGGCACGCAAGCGCCGAGCCGGCGGCCGACGGGGGAGTCCTGCCGCACGATGGTGTCGCCGCGATCCGAACCGGTCGAGATGATTGCGATCGGGGCGCCGCTCAGCGCTTCGAGCCGGGCCAGGTAGGCCCGCGCCGCCGCCGGCAGGTCGCACTCGTCGATCACGCCGGCGGAGCACCCGGACCCGGCCCACCCGGGCATCGTTTCGTATACCGGCTCGCAGGCGGCAAGACCGTCGATGGTCGCCGGCGGAACGGTCAGGATTTCGCCGCCGCGGCGATAGCCGGTGCAGATGCGCAGCTCGTCGAGGTTGTCGAGCACGTCGAGCTTCGTCATGGCCAGCGCCGTCATCCCGTTCACGCGGACGGCGTAGCGCACGCCGACGGCGTCGAACCAGCCGCAACGCCGGGGACGCCCGGTCGAGGCGCCGTACTCGCGCCCCCACTCGCGCAACCGTTCCGCCCGGGGCTCGTCGAGCTCCGTCGGGAACGGTCCCTCGCCGACGCGCGTCGTGTAGGCCTTGACGATGCCGAGCACGCCGTCTATAGCCCGGGGGCCGACACCGAGTCCCGTGCACACGCCGCCGATCGTGGCGTTCGACGACGTTACGTAGGGGTACGTGCCATGGTCGACGTCCAGCATCGTCCCCTGCGCGCCCTCGAAGAGCACCGGCCGGCCCGCCTCCAGCGTGTCGTGCAGATAGCGCGACGTGTCGGCGACCAGCGGCCCGAGCCGCTCCCAGACGCCGACCGCTTCCCGCCAGACGGCTCGCCAGTCGAGCGCCGGTCCCGCCACGGCTCGATTCCGCTCCGCGGCGTTGGCCTCGATCAGCGCTGCGAGACGGCCGCCGGGCCGTCCGTCGGCCAGGTCGCCGACCCGCACCCCGCAACGTCCCGCCTTGTGCTCGTAGCTCGGCCCGATGCCGCGCGAGGTCGTCCCGATGCGCTGCGCCCCGAGCCGGTCCTCGGAGGCCGCCTCGATGTCGCGGTGATACGGCAGGATGACGTGCGCGCGGCTGCTGACGAGCAGGCGGCCGGTGGTGTCGATGCCCCGGGCGCGGAGCTGGTCGATTTCGGCACACAGCGCCGCAGGATCGACCACGACGCCGTTGCCGATGACGCACGTAACGCCGGGATGCAGGATGCCGGAGGGAATCAGGTGGAGAATGAACTCCTCGCCGTCGACGGTCACCGTGTGACCGGCGTTGTGCCCTCCCTGCGCGCGGGCGACGACGGTGAAGGCGGGGCTGAGGAGGTCGACGATCTTCCCCTTGCCTTCGTCGCCCCACTGCGCGCCGAGCACGGCGAGGTTTCCGGTCGCGGTCATCGGCATCAGCCCAAACACCCGATGATAGCAGAACCGGCTGCTCTCCAAGGGGCGTCCGGCGAGTGACCCGGCATGGCCGCGCGAGCGCTTCCGCCGCGGTTTCCCGCCGTCGCCGCAGGACCGTACCGCCGCGGCGCCGGCCTCTGGCGTCTCCGCCGGTTGCCTGGCCGCCGACCGTGCCGCGCCCGGAGCGCGGGCCGGCCGTACCCGGAAATCCCCGCTGCGCGCCCAGCCCCGTCGTTCGCCCGGCGCACGCGTTTCCGGTCGCCCGTTCCGTCCGAGTCGACAACCCGCGGTGACGGTTCCGGTGGTTCGAACCCGTGCGCCTGCCTTCCGCGCCGGGCTGAACGCCGCATGCACTGCGGATTGGGCGCCGGACGGCCTCGCCGCCGAACGGCCCGCATCTTGCTGCTGTGAGGAGCGGCCCTGCCGAGACAGGCCGGCGCGACCCGAGCCCCTCGATCCACCTTGCTGCTCGAAGCGGGGCCGCATGCGGGTTCGGGACAGGCCGCCGCCGGCCGGCAGCACCACGCACCGGGAGGTTGACCATGCAACGCGCGTTCGTACTCACGGCACTGTGCGCCGGATTCCTCGTCATGACGCTCCACGGTCATGCATTCGCGGAGCCCGGCGTTGCCGCACTCCAGAGCACGGAGGCGGAGCAGGCGGAAACCGTGGAGCTGAACACCGCGACGGCGGCCGAGTTGCGGACCCTGCCCCGGGTCGGCGAGCGGACGGCCCAACGCATCATCGAGTATCGGGAGGAACACGGCGGGTTCGAGAAGATCGAGGACCTGATGAACGTCCGCGGGATCGGCGAGAAGACCTTCCTGCGTCTGCGCCCCCTCGTTCGCATCGACGTTCCCGCCGGCCGCCAGAGGTCTGCGCCGTAGAACGGCGCGGACTTCCGGCGAGGATCGATTGGGCGGCAAGCGGAGCCGCAGGCAACGATTGACGGGCTGGCGGGCTGACGCCGGTCCGACGAGGCAGGGTCCTGATGCAGGACCCTGCCTCCCATCCGGAGGGGGCATTCCGTGTTTCCACGTCTCGAAGGCGGCGCCTCGCTCGTCGAGACGATGGTCGCCACCGGCATCGTCGTCGTTGCCGTCGGCATTTCGGTGCCGCTGATCACCACGGGCCGGCACGAGCAGCGGGTCATCGACGCGGCCCGGTTCCTCAGCGGCCGCATCATGCTCGCGCGCGCGACCGCCGCCCGGCGCGGCGCCTCGGTCGGCATGCGCTTTACGGCCGGCGTGAACGGCGTCGGCTTCCGGAGCTACGTCGACACCAACGGAAACGGCGTGCGGACGTCCGACATCGCCGGCGGCGTCGATCTGCCCATCGACGTGGAAGCCCGTCTCGGCGACCACTTCGGCGGCGTGCGTTTCGAGCTGAGCCCGGTCGTGCCGCCGATCGGCTCCACGACGCCGGCCGGGACCGGCGCGGATCCGGTGCGGCTCGGCGCCGGTGACATCCTGAGCGTGACGCCGCTGGGGACCGCGACCTCGGGCACCTTGTATCTGAGAAGCCGGGAAGGGCATCAGGCCGCGGTGCGAATCCTCGGAGCGACCGCTCGCGTCCGGATCCACGAGTTCGATTTTCAGGCCGGAAGGTGGCGCGTACGCTGATTGCTCGGGTAGGGAGTTCCCACTCGGCGGACCACGTCCGAGTCCGAACCGATTCCGCACGGGTAGCGACTACCCGGCGGGCCGGCCGGCGGTCGGGGACCTGGCGACCGGTCCGTCGAACTGCCGGAAACCGGCCGCGTTTCCGATCTGGCACCGATGTTGATCGACGGAGACCGGATCGAAACCTCGGAGGGGCGCAGGCAGCATGCAGTTATCCGATTCACCGGTGCCGCTGATTGGTCGTGCTCCGCGCATGGTCAGATTGCGCGACCAGATCGCCCGGGTGGCGACTACCGACTTCGCGGTGTTGATCGAAGGCGAGAGCGGCTCGGGCAAGGAGCTCGTGGCCCGGCAGATCCACGAGCGGAGCGCGCGGCACGAAGGTCCGTTCGTCGCCGTCAACTGCGCCGCCATCGTCGACACGCTGGTCGAAGCGGAGCTGTTCGGCATCGAGGATCGGACGGCCACGGGGGTACGTGGGCGTGCAGGCAAGTTCGAGCTGGCGAACGAGGGCACCGTCTTTCTCGACGAGGTCGCCGACCTCTCCGCGGCGGCTCAGGCCAAGCTGCTGCGTGTGGTGCAGGAACTGGCCGTCGAACGCGTCGGGTCCCACTGCACGCGGTTCCTCGACGTTCGGTTGATCGTGGCGACGAACCGCAGGCTGGGGAGCATGGTCGAAACGCGCTGTTTCCGATCGGATCTGTTCTACCGCCTCAGCGGAGTCGAGATTCAGGTCCCGCCGCTGCGCGAGCGCCGGTCCGACATTCCCCTGCTGGCCGACCACTTCCTGCGCCAGCATGAAGAAGCACCCGAGCGCTGCCTGGCGCCGTGCGCCATGGACGCGCTGACGGCCTACGACTGGCCGGGCAACGTCCGGGAGCTGCGCCGGGTCATCGAGCACGTGCTGGCTTTCTGCGGAGCGAAGCGCATTCGGGTGCACGACCTGCCGGCGACGATAACCGGGGACTACGTGCGAAATCTGCAACCGTCGCTGGTGCGGGACGATTCGATGCGGGCGTGGGGCAGTCGTTACGCGCGGATCGTCCTCGACCGCTGCGGCAACAACAAGCGGCAGGCCTGTCGCATCCTCGGCATCAGCTACCACACGCTGCAAGCCTACCTGCGCTACGGCGGCGGCGCGACCGACAGGCCGGTGCGGACGTCGGACGCGGGTTCGACCTTGCCCGCCGGGGAGGACGACGCGTAGCCCGGTGTCCGTGACGCACCCGTGTTCTTGACCCTCTCCGCGACCGCGTAGTACGGTTGCGGGGTGTCGGCAGCGAGGCCGGCGCGCGGCATCGGCACTGCCGACCTTCCTTCACACGATGGCCCGCACCACGGCCGATTTTCTGCAGACTACGCCCCTGCACGCCCGGCACCGCGTCCTGGGAGCGCGGATGACTTCCTTCGCGGGCTGGGACCTGCCGGTCCAGTACAGCAGCGTCGCCGAAGAGCACCAGGCGGTGCGGACCGCGGCCGGGCTGTTCGACGTAAGCCACATGGGCGAAGTGGAGATCGCGGGCGGCGACGCGCTCGCGGCGGTGCAGCGCATCACGTCCAACGACGCCGGGCGGCTCCGGCCGGGGCGTGCGCAGTATTCCGCGCTGACCACTCCGGAGGGCACCGTAGTCGACGACCTGCTCGTCTATCAGCTCGCCGCCGGGCACTATCTGCTGGTGATCAACGCCGCCAACATCGCCAAGGACGTCGCCTGGATCCGCGAGCGGATCGGGGCGGCCGGCGACGCGGTCGCCGTCGATGCGAGCCGCCGCTACGCGTTGATCGCCCTGCAGGGACCGCGGGCGGCGGAGATTCTCCAACTCCTGACGGCGGTCGAGGTCGACGGCATCGAGTACTACACGTTCGCGAACGGGGAGGTGGCCGGGGTACGCGCCGCGATCTCGCGGACCGGCTACACCGGCGAGGACGGCTTCGAGCTGTTCGTGCCGCCGGGTCAGGCCGCTGCGGTCTGGTCCGCGCTGCTCGACGCCGGCGGCGCGCACGGCCTGCGCCCGGCCGGGCTCGGCGCCCGCGACACGCTCCGGCTCGAGGCGGGGCTGCGCCTGTACGGTAACGACATGGACGAGACGACGACCCTGATCGAGGCGGGACTCGGCTGGACCGTCGGCTGGGACAAGGGGCCGTTCATCGGCCGGGAGGCGCTGCTCGCCGAGAAGCGGACCGGGCCGAGCCGCAGGCTGGTCGGCTTCGAGCTGCTCGAGCGCGGGATCGCGAGGCGCGACCACGCGGTCCATGCCGGCGCCGACCGCGTCGGCCGGGTCACCAGCGGGACCCTGACGCCGTTTCTCCGCAAGGCCATCGGCATGGCGTACGTGCCGGCCGAGCTGGCGGCGCGGGGCACGGAGCTGTCCATCGACGTCCGCGGCCGGCGCCTGCGGGCGCGGGTCGTACGGATGCCGTTCTATCGGCGTCCGAGCCGGGAGTCTGCGCCGTAGAACGGCGCAGACTCCCGGTGAGGTTGGTTGGGCGGCACGCGGAGCCGCAGGCGACGATTGAGGGGCCAGCGAGATGTATCCGGAAGAGCTGAAGTACACGAAGGACCACGAGTGGATCCGGGTCGCCGACGGCCGCGGCCATGTCGGCGTCACCGACTATGCGCAGGAGCAGCTCGGCGACGTCGTCTACGTGGAGCTGCCGGAGGTGGGGCGTTCCTTCAGGCAGGGGGAGCAGTTCGGGTCGATCGAGTCGGTCAAGGCGGTGTCGGATCTGTACTGTCCCGTCGGCGGCACGGTCGTCGACGTCAACCGGACGCTGGCCGACAGCCCGGAGACGGTGAACCGGGATCCGCACGCCGCCTGGATGATCGTGCTGGCGCTCGACGATCCCGACGACGCCGGCATGCTGCTGGACGCGGCGGCCTATGGCGAGCTCGTCGGCGGAGCCGGCCGAGCTGCGGATGGCTGACGCGGCGACCGGCTTCGCGGACCGCCACATCGGGCCGCGCGCGGCGGATCTCGGCCACATGCTGGACGTGGTCGGAGCACCGTCCCTCGACGCCCTGATGGACGAGGCGATCCCGGCGGGGATTCGCCTGCGGGAGCCTCTCGACCTGCCCGACGCCGAATCGGAGGCGGCCTTCCTGACGCGGATGCGGGCGCTCGCCGCCCGCAACGAGCCGCGGCGGTCGTTCATCGGCCTCGGCTACTACGGTTGCGTGACGCCCCCGGTGATACTGCGCAATCTGCTCGAGAACCCCGGTTGGTACACCCCCTACACGCCGTACCAGGCCGAGGTCGCACAGGGCCGGCTGGAGGCGCTGCTCAACTTCCAGACCGCCGTCACGGATCTGACGGGGATGGAGATCGCCAACGCCTCGCTGCTCGACGAAGCCACCGCGGCGGCCGAGGCGATGACGATGGCGTTCCGGCTGCAGGGGCGGCAGCGTCCCGATGCAAGGCGCTTCCTGGTCTCCTGCGATTGCTTTCCCCAGACCATCGCGGTGGTGCGGGGGCGCGCCGAGCCGCTCGGAATCCGGGTCGACGTGGCCGACGTCGACGCGGCGCGGGACGGCGGCAGGCCGGACGACCTGTTCGGGGTGCTGGTGCAGTCGCCCGACGCCTCCGGCCGCCTGCACGACCTGGTCCCGGTGACCGCGTGGGCGCACGCGGCGGGCGCGCTCGTCGTCGCGGCGTCCGACCTGCTCGCGCTGACGCTGGCGACGCCGCCGGGCGCGATGGACGCGGACGTGGCGGTCGGCAACGCGCAACGCTTCGGCGTGCCGCTGGGTTACGGCGGACCGCACGCCGCGTTCTTCGCGACCCGCCGCGCCTGGGCCCGGCAGATGCCGGGGCGGATGATCGGCGTCTCCGTCGATGCGCACGGGCGTCCCGCCTACCGGATGGCGCTCCAGACCCGCGAGCAGCACATCCGGCGCGAGCGCGCGACGTCGAACATCTGCACGGCGCAGGCGCTGCTGGCCAACGTGACCGGCATGTACGCCGCGTATCACGGCCCCGCCGGATTGCGGGAGATCGCCCTGCGCGCGCACGGACTGGCCCGGCGGCTGGCCGAGCGGCTCGGGGCGCTCGGCGTCGCCCGGCGACACGACGCGTTCTTCGACACGCTTCGCGTCGACCCTTCCGGTGCCGCAACGGCCGCCGCGGTGCGGTCGGCGGCGGCGGCCGCGCGGATCGATTTCCGGTATCACCCGGACGGCGACGTCGGCATCGCCCTCGACGAGACGACGACCCCGGCGGACGTCGACGCGATCTTCGGGGTCTTCGCCCGCGCCGCAGGCGCGGGGCCGGCCGCGGCCGGCCCCGCGCCTGACGAGCCGCTGCCGGCCCCGGACTGGCCGCAGGCGCTGCGGCGGACGACGCCGTTCCTGACCCACCCGGTCTTCGACCGCCATCGTTCGGAACTGCAGATGATGCGGTACCTGAAGCGGCTCGAGCGGAAGGACATCGGTCTCGACACGTCGATGATCCCGCTCGGCTCGTGCACGATGAAGCTGAACGCAGCGGCGGAGATGGAGCCGGTGACCTGGCCGGAGTTCGGCAACGTCCATCCCTTCGCGCCTCCGTCGCGGGCGGGCGGCTACCGGCAGGTCATCGAGGAGCTCGAAGGGTTCCTGTGCGCCGTCACCGGCTTCGACGCCGTGTCGCTGCAGTCCAACTCGGGCGCCCAGGGGGAGTTCGCCGGATTGCTGGTCATTCGGGCGTTCCATCGCGCCCGCGGGGAGCGCGACCGCGACGTGGTCCTGATCCCCGCCTCCGCGCACGGCACCAATCCGGCCAGTGCGGTCATGGCGGGTCTGCAGCCGGTGGTCGTGGCCTGCGACGGCGACGGCAACGTGGACGTCGCGGACCTGCGGGCGAAGGCGGCGACGCACGGGCCGCGCCTGAGCGCCCTGATGATCACCTATCCGTCGACGCACGGCGTCTTCGAGGGCGCGATCCAGGACATCTGCCGCATCGTCCACGCGGAGGGCGGTCAGGTGTACATGGACGGCGCCAATCTCAACGCCCAGGTCGGATTGACGTCGCCCGCGCACATCGGGGCCGACGTCTGCCACCTGAATCTGCACAAGACGTTCGCGATTCCGCATGGCGGGGGAGGGCCCGGCATGGGACCGATCGCGGTCGCCCGGCATCTGGCGCCGTACCTCCCGCGGCATCCGCTCGGTGAGGAGACGGCGACGGATGCAGCCATCGCGCCGATCGCCGCCGCGCCGTGGGGCAGCGCGAGCATCCTGCTCATCTCCTACGCCTACGTCCGCCTCCTGGGCGCCCGCGGCGTCAAGGCCGCCACCGAGTACGCGATCCTGAACGCCAACTACGTCAAGTCGCGGCTCGAATCGCGCTACGACGTGCTCTATGCGCGCCGCAACGGCCGCGTCGCGCACGAGCTGGTCTTCGACCTGCGCGCGCTGAAGACGCAGGCGGGCGTCACCGTGCAGGACGTCGCCAAGCGACTCATGGACTACGGCTTCCATGCGCCGACGGTGTCGTTTCCGGTCCCCGGCACGCTGATGGTGGAGCCGACCGAGAGCGAGCCGCTCGACGAGCTGGACCGCTTCTGCGATGCGATGCTGGCGATCCGGGAAGAGATCGAGAACATCGCGACCGGCCGGGCGGACCCGGTCGACAACGTGCTCAGGAACGCCCCCCACACCGCGGCGGAGGTCGCCGGCGACGAGTGGACGCATCCCTACACCCGGCAGGCCGCGGCGTTTCCGCGACCCTTCGTCGCCGAGAACAAGTTCTGGCCGCCGGTCGGCCGCATCGACGACGCGCACGGCGATCGGAATCTCGTCTGTTCATGCCCGCCGCTCGACGCGTATACCGGAAACGCGGATTGACGACGGCGTGGCCGGCGCGTGGGCGCCCGGCGGTGGCCGCCGCGCTCACCGCGGCCCGTGCGGGCGGCCCGGCGGTGGCCGCCGCGCTCACCCGGCGCGAGCGTCGTCCGTCGCGCGGGCCAGGCGCCGGAACTCCGCGGCGAGCCCCTGCGTCACCGGTCCCGGCCGTCCGTCGCCGACGGGATCCCCATCGACGCGGGTGACCGCGAGCACCTCGCGGGTGGTGCTGGTCACGAAGAGCTCGTCGGCGGTGGCGAGGTCGGCGGGGCGCAGGGTCTCTTCCCGTACGGGGATGCCGGCGGACGCGCCGACCTCGAAGACGAAGTTGCGCGTGACGCCTTCGAGAATGCCGGCGCCGAGCGGCGGGGTCAGGGCGGCGCCGCCGCGCACCAGGAAGAGGTTCGACTGCGCGCACTCGGCCAGTTCGCCGCGGTGGTTGCACATCAGCGCCTCGGCCGCGCCCGCCCGCAGCGCCTCCTGCATCGCGAGGGCGTTGTTGAGCAGGTTGTTCGACTTGATTCGCGGGTCGAGAGCGTCCGGGTGGTTGCGCATGACGGACGACCGCACGATGCCGATGCCGCGCGCCGCCACGTGGGTCGGCGTCTCCCGGTGCGGCCGGACGATGACGACGACCGTGGGCGCCGGGCAATTCTCGATGTCGTAGCCGAGCTCGCCGGCCCCGCGGGTCAGGAGCAGGCGGATGGTGCGCTCGCCGGGCGCGTCGACGGCCTGCATGGTGGTCAGGATGCGTGCGGTCAACGCCGCATCGTCGAGCGGCGGCTCCAGGGCGATGCGCTGCGCGGACGCCCGGAGCCGGGCGAGGTGGCGGTCGAGCAGGAACGGCCGCCGGTTGTAGGTGCGCAGGGTCTCGTAGACGCCTTCGCCGAACAGGAATCCGCGATCCAGGACCCGAACGCTGGCGCTCTCCGCATCGCCCAGGCGACCGTCGACGTCGATGGCTGTCTGCATGGTCGGTTCTCCGTCGCCGCGCATCGACGGCAACCCCCGGATTATCTCCTGTCCCCGGTGCCCGTCGCGGTCCACTCCGGGGTGGCGGGTGCCATTGAGCCACCCTGCGTGCAGCCCGTGCAGCCGATGACGCCGACGGACAGATCGCCGATATCGGTCGAACCGGGCCACGGCGGCGCAGCCACGTCGTCGCCGAGAGCAGGAGGTATGTGGCGGCCGACCTCTCAGTGTGACAGAACCATGCCGGCCGCGTCCCCTGCAGCGGCGGGAGACGGTGGCGGTCGGTCGACGGTCACGTCCCGTGTCGGAGGGCCAACCTGACGCGTTCCTGAAGACGGTTTTAAGCAACTCTTAAGTTGTTCCGCCTCGGGGCCCTCCGTATGATCTCGCCGGATTCGCTTCCGCCAATCCACGAAGCCGGAAAGGGGTTCAGTTGCAGGCCTTCATGACTTCGGGAACTGCGATCGCGCTGTGTCTGGCGCTGGCCACCGCGGCCTCGGCGCAGGACGCTTCGCTTGTCGCACGGGCGACCGATACGGACGGCGGCGCGGTCGTCGGCGCGCCGGTCGTTCTGATTCACACCGGCTCCGGCGCGCGGCGGACCGGCGTTACCGGGGACGACGGCACCCTGCGGTTCGCCGACCTCGTGTCGGGCGAGTACCGTCTGGAGATCGCCGCCCCGGGCTTCGGTCTCCACGCACGGACGATCACGCTCGCCGCCGGCGAGCGGACCGTCGACGCGAGGCTGCAGCTTGCGGCCGTCCGTGAAGAGATCACCGTGCGGGGCGCCGCCGTTGCGCCGACGATCGGGCGGGTCGAAGCGCCGCTGCGCGATCAGCCGCTGACGGTGAACACCCTGAACCGGGAGTACCTGGAGACGCACGCCATCAACGACGTCGTCACGGCGCTCCGGCATGTGCCCAACGTGAACGCGTACACCAACTACGGCGTCTACCAGTACTTCACGTTCCGCGGCTTCAGAGAGAACGTGCAGATGGTGGACGGGATTCGCAACGAGGGGAACCGCATCACCACCCAGCTTGCGAACGTCGAACGTGTCGAGGTCCTGAAGGGGCCGGCGTCGGTGCTGTACGGCACCGGCGCGCTCGGCGGGACCGTGAACATCGTCCTGAAGAAACCGGGGCCCGACCCCGCCTACGACGCCTCGCTGGCCGGCGGGCGCTGGGACATCTACCGGGGGACGTTCGGCGCGGGCGGACGCCTGAGCGACACGGTCTTCTACCGGTTCGACACCGCCGGTGAATCGGCCACCAACTATCGGCAGGATCCGTCCAGGCGGCTCAACGTGACGCCGTCATTGACGTGGCGGGCATCGAACTCGGCGCAACTCGACGTGCGCTACTTCGTCGATCACAACCGCGTCAGCGGCGACAGCGGCATCCCGCTGGTGCCGCTGGAGGGCGGCTTCGTCCCGAGTGCCGAGCGCGGCATCATCGGCGATCCGCTGACGCGCGCCATCAGCGGCGACGACGGCGCGTCCATTCCCAACGTGCCGCCGTACAGCCGCTACAACACGCCGCAGGATTTCGGGAGGGCGGCCGACCAGAACCTGCGGCTCAGCTACTCGCAGGTCCTCGGCGGCAACGTCGTGTTCCGTGACACGCTCGGATACCGCCGCTTCGACGACGAGTACTTCGTCGCGGAGTTCTTGGACGTGACCCCGCCCAGCCAAGTGAACCGGGGCTTCCTGTACTTCTTCCACCATCGCCGCTCGCTCGTCAACCAGGCGGAGCTGAGCGCGCGGTTCACGACCGGCATCGAGCACGAGGTCCTGGCGGGATGGGACTATCAGTACTACCCGAACCGCACCGACCGGCGCGCCGGGGCCAACTTCAACACGGCCCCGATAGACCTGTTCAATCCTGTCGAGACACACGTGGACGTCGACCTCGACGCCTTCCCGTTCACGCGTCTCGACTACCAGACGAGCCGCTCCTCCGGGCTGTTTCTGCAGGACACGCTGACGCTCGCGCCCGCTCTCAGGCTGGTCGTCGGCGGCCGCTTCGACAACTTCAGGCGCAGGACGCACCGAAACCCGGTGGAGGGCGGCGTGGAGTCGGAAGGCCCGGTCGACGAAGGCGATTTCCAGGACTTCAACCACCGCGTCGGACTGGTCTACCAGACGACGCCGACCTTCGATCTCTACCTGCAGAACTCCACGTCGTTTCAACCGCAGTACGTCGTGAACGTGGACGGCACGCCGCTGGATCCGGAATACGGGGTCCAGTACGAGGCCGGGCAGCGCCTGCGGCTCAACGGGGAACGTCTGCAGTTGAGCACGGCGGTGTTCCAGATCGAGAAGCGGAACCTGACGCGGTCGCTCGGCGCCGGGATCTACGAGCAGATCGGCAGGCTGCGCGCGCGCGGCTTCGAGGCGGAGCTGAAGGGCTACGTGACCCCCGACTGGTTGCTCGATCTGGGCTACGGGTTCACGGCGGCGAGCTTCCTCGACTATACGACGTCGAGAGGCGCGGTGCTTTCCGGCAACACGCCCCAGCGGTCGCCCAGACACACGGTGACCCTCTCCACTTCGTACCTCTGGCCGAACGGGATCTCGGTCGTGGGGACCGGCCGGTACATATCCAGCCAGTTCCTGAACGACTTCGAGAGCGTCGCATTCAACGGCTACGAGCGTTTCAGCCTGGGGGTGTCCTACACGAGAGGGCGGGTGCAGTATGCGCTCAACCTGACGAACGTGACCAACACGGCGTACTGGCAATCGTCGCTCGGGAGCCGGCAGCTCTACCCGGGCGAGCCGTTCAACGTCATGGCCACCGTACGGGTCCGCACGAATTGAGCACGATACGATCGCTGCAGCATCGGCTCGACTGGCGCAGGTGGACAGTCTGCGTCCACCGCTGGCTCGGAATAGCCGGAGGCGTGCTCTTCGTTGCCTGGTTCGTGTCGGGCGTGGTGATGATGTACGCCCGCATGCCGGGGATGGCGAACGAGGAACGCCTTGCGCGCGCCCCTGCGCTCGACCTCGCCGGCGTGACCGTGTCGCCGCTCGAGGGGGCGCGGGCGGGCGGCCTCGTCGCCGATCCCGGAGCCCCCGACGAGCCGCTGCGGGCTGCGGGCGGTGATCATCTGGTCGTCGCTCCTCGGCTGCGTGATGTGTCTCACCGGACATCACTACGCCGGCCTGTTCTTCGGCGTCATCACCTTCACCTGGACGTACAGAGGCGCCTGGAGGGCGAGTCGCTGGTCGAGCTCGCGAAGGCCGCGATGCCCGGCGTGCCGGTGCAGGACACGGTGTGGCTGCACGAGTTCGACGACCACTACTACGACGCGCGGGGGACACGCTCGCCGCCGGTGCTGCGAGTCCGCTACGAGGATCCGGATGAGACATGGCTCTATCCGGATCCGGGTCACGGCGGAATCGTGCTGAGAACCGACGACACCCGGCGGCTGCGGCGCTGGCTGTACCAGGGGCTGCACAGCCTCGACTTCCCGTTCCTCTACCACGAGCGCCGCTCTGGGACCTCGTCGTCATCGTTCTGAGCATCGGCGGCACCGTGGTGAGCGCCACCACGCTCGTCCCCGCATGGCGCCGCCTGCAGCGCCACGCGGGAAAGCGCGGGCGGAAACGCCGTTGATCCCGCGGCTGTGAGCAGGATCAACCCGCGGATCCGGCGCGGGAGGTGAGGGTAGGATCGCCGGATGCGCGTCCTGACGCCGGCCCAGATGCGCGAGGCCGACCGTCGCGCCATCGAAGATCACGGCGTGCCCTCACTGCGCCTGATGGAGCGCACCGGTGAGGAGGTTGTCACCGGCATCGAGGCGCACGTATCGAATCAGCCCGGCGCGGCGACCATTCTCTGCGGTCGCGGGAACAACGGCGGCGACGGCTGGGTGGTCGCGCGGCTGCTCCGGCAGCGCGGGTGGGACGTCGCCGGGATCCTGTTCGGGCGGGTGGACGACGTGGCCGGCGATGCGCGCGTGAATCTGGATCGCGTGCGGCGGCTCGGGATCCCGCTGGCGGAAGTGGTCGATGCGGACGACTGGGAGCGGTGCCGGCCGCGGCTCGATGCGGGCGGCCTCGTCGTGGATGCCCTGTTCGGCACAGGGTTGAAGCGCCCCCTGGCCGGCCTGCTCGCCGACGTGGCGGATGACGTCAACGCGGCGGGCGGTCCGGTGGTGGCAATTGACGTGCCCTCCGGCCTCCTGAGCGACGTGTCCCGCAGGGCGGATCCATGTATCCGGGCGGCGCTGACGGTCACCCTGGGCGCGCCGAAGCTGGCCCTCGCCATCCGCCCGGAGCCGGCCGGCCGAGTGATCGTGGCGGACATCGGGATTCCGGCCGCCGTCATCGCCGGGCTGGACGGCCCGCGCATCGAGTCGCTCGCGGCCGCTGCGCTGCGTCCGACCGTGCCGGCCCGCGCCGCGGAATCGCACAAGGGGGATTACGGGCGCCTCGCGATCGTCGCGGGCTCGCGCGGCAGAACCGGCGCGGCGCGGCTGGCCGGGCTCGGCGCCCTGCGGGCGGGGGCCGGCCTGGTTACGCTGGCCACCGCGGCGTCGTGCCTGGGAATGGTCGTTCAGGAACCCGAGTACATGACCCTGGGTCTGCCGGACGAGGAGGGCGTGGCGACCGGTGACGGACTGGAGGCCCTGCTGGCGGGGCCGTGGGACGTGGTGGCGGCCGGACCGGGCCTGGGAACCGGCCGGGGATGCCGCGCGATCGTGCGCGCGCTGCTCGATCGGCCCGGCCGCGGACCGCTCGTGCTCGACGCGGACGCCTTGACCGTCTGGGCGGAGGAGCCCCGGTTTCCGGGCGGCGCGCCGGAGGCGCCGGTGGTGATCACGCCGCACCCGGGCGAGATGGCGCGGCTGGTGGGCACCACGGTCGCCGGCGTGCAGCGGGATCGGGTCGGCGCCGCGCACCGGTTCGCGGTGGAGCACGGCGTGCACGTGGTCCTCAAGGGGGCCCGCACCGTCATCGCCGCGCCGGGCGGCCGCGTCTCGATCAACACCACCGGCAATCCGGGCATGGCCAGGGGAGGCAGCGGCGACGTGCTGACCGGCGTCGTGGCGGCCTGGCTCGCGCAGGTGGAAGACGTCGAGGCGGCCGTCCCGCTGGCCGTGTACCTCCACGGCCTGGCCGGCGACCTCGCGGCGCGCCAGATGGGCGAGACCGGTCTGCTGGCGCGGGACGTCGCGCGCCATCTCGGGGGGGCGGTCGAGCAGTTGAGAGGGGGAGGCGACGACCGGTGACGACCACGCACGTCAGCCGCGCCGAGGCGGACACGATCCGGATCGCCCGCGAGCTCGCCGCGGCCCTGGGGACGACGCGGGCCGCGGTGCTCCTGTACGGTGAGCTGGGCGCGGGCAAGACCGCCTTCGTGCGGGGACTCGTCGAAGGCGCGGGCGGCCGTCCGGAAGACGTCAGCAGCCCGACGTTCGTGCTGATGCAGGAGTATCCGGGGCGGCGGCTGGTCCATCACGTCGACCTCTACCGCCTGGGCCGCGACGACGTCGCGGACGTCGAGCCGCTCCTGGACGAGATGCTGGCCGGCGACGCCATAGTCGCCATCGAGTGGGCGGATCGGCTGCGGAGCCCGCCCGATCCGGCCGTGCACGTCCGCATCGCGGATCTGGACGGCGACGATCGCGAGATCACGATCGCCGGACCCGTGGCGCGGTGAAGGACCGCGGGGCTATTCGCTCTGGTAGTTCGGGGCTTCCTTGGTGATGACCACGTCGTGGACGTGGCTCTCCCGCACGCCGGCCGGCGTGATGCGGACCAGCTCCGCGTCGCGCCTGAGGGCTGCGAGGTCCGGCGCCCCGCAGTACCCCATGCCGGCCCGCAGCCCGCCCTCCAACTGGTGGATCATCGTCGCGACGCTGCCCTTGTAGGGGACGCGGCCCTCGATGCCCTCCGGCACGAGCTTCTGCTGGCTGTCGTCAGGCGCCGACGGCTCGAACTCCTCCTGGAAGTAGCGATCCGTGCTGCCGCTGCGCATCGCCCCGATCGAGCCCATGCCGCGGTAGTCCTTGAAGCTGCGGCCCTGGTAGAGGACGAGCTCGCCCGGACTCTCGTCGGTGCCCGCGAAGAGGCTGCCCATCATCACCGCGCTGGCCCCGACCGCGAGGGCCTTCGTCAGGTCGCCGGAGTAGCGGATGCCGCCGTCGGCGATGACCGGAATGTCGTACTCCGCCGCGGCGGACGCGCACTCGGCGACCGCGGTGACCATCGGGACCCCGATGCCGGCGATGATGCGGGTCGTGCAGATCGATCCCGAGCCGATCCCCACCTTGACCGCGTCCACGCCGGCTTCGGCGAGCGCCCGCACGCCGCCGGCGGTCGCGACGTTGCCGGCGACGAGGTCGACCGACGGGAACGCCTGCCGCAGCCGGACCGCCGTGTCGATGACGTTCTGCGAGTGCCCGTGCGCGCTGTCGAGGACGAGCACGTCCACGTTGGCCGCGACGAGCGCCTCGGCCCGCTCGAGCGCATCCGCCGCGATGCCGACGGCCGCGCCGACCCGCAGCCGGCCGAGCGAGTCCTTGCACGCGTTGGGGTACTTGATGGCCTTCTGGATGTCCTTGACCGTGATCAGGCCGCGCAGATTGAACTGCCGATCCACCACGAGGAGCTTCTCGACGCGGTGCCGATGGAGGATGTCCTTCGCCTGCGCCAGCGTCGTCCCGACCGGCACGGTGATCAGGTTCTCGCGCGTCATCACCTCGGCGATGGGGCGCTGGACGTCGCCGTGGAACCGCAGGTCCCGGTTGGTCAGAATCCCGACCAGGCGTCCCTCGTTGCGCCCGTCCTCGGTGATCGGCACGCCCGAGATGCGGTACTTCTTCATCAGCTCGAGCGCCTGGTGGATGCGCGCCTCGGGGGAGAGCGTGATCGGATTGACGATCATGCCGCTCTCGGAGCGCTTGACGCGGTCGACCTCGGACGCCTGGGCCGGAACGTCGAGGTTCTTGTGCACGATCCCGATGCCGCCGAGCTGCGCCATGGCGATCGCCATCCGCGACTCGGTGACGGTGTCCATGGCGGCGCTGAGGAGCGGCAGGTTGAGGGGGATGCGCCGCGTCAGCCGCGTGCCCACGTCGACCTCGCGCGGCAGCGTGGCCGAGTGGCGCGGGCGGAGCAGCACGTCGTCGAACGTCAACGCGGTCTCGACGGTCGCGCTGGTCAGCCGGTCGGTGGACGCGTCGGTCTTGACTGTCATGCTGCACCCGCCGGTCATGCCCCGTGACACTTCTTGTACTTCTTGCCGCTGCCGCAGGGGCACGGCTGGTTGCGGCCCACCTTCGGCATGTCCCGGCGCACCGTCCTGACGGCGGCGTCGTCGCCCCCGGTGCGCGCCGGACGGGGGGCTCCTCCGCCGGCGGCGAAGGCCGGCGCCGGCCGGCCCGGGTCGTTGAAGGAAAGCGGCGTCGCCGGCCGGGCCCGGACCGGCGGCCGCCCGCCGCCGTTGCCGTCGCGGACCACGGGCCGCAGGCGCCAGAGGTAACGGAGCGTCTCCTCGTCGATCCGCTGCTTCATCGCCTGGAACATCGTGAAGCTCTCGCGCTTGTACTCGACGAGGGGGTTGCGCTGGCCGTATCCGCGGAGGCCGATCCCCTCCTTGAGGTGGTCGAGGCCGTACAGGTGGTCCTTCCACTGCGAGTCGACCACCTGGAGCATCAGATCCCGCTCCACGCGCCGCAGCACGCCGCCGTCGAGCGCCGAGGTCCTCTCCTCGTAGCCGTTCCGCGCCAGCGACCAGAGCGCGTCGTGCATCTCGTCGGGGCTCTTGTCGTCGAAATCGAGTGCGTCGAGCTCCTCCGGATCGAGGCCGAACAGTTCCTCGACGGCCTGCCGGAGGGCGTCGAGGTCCCACTCGTCCGGATCGACGTCGCGCCCGCAGTGCGTCTGGACGGCCTCGTCGATCGCGCCCTCGGCCAGCGTCAGCACGTACTCGTGGGTGTCGATCTCCTCGTCGTCCTCGAGGGCGATCGTCCCTTCGAGCAGCTCCCGGCGCAGCGCGTAGACGTTCTCGCGCTGCTTGTTCATCACGTCGTCGTATTCCAGCAGGTGCTTGCGGACGGCGAAGTTCTGCGCCTCGACCTGTTTCTGCGCCCGCTCGATGGCCTTCGTCACCATGCCGTGCTCGATCGGCACCCCCTCTTCCATGCCGAGGCGGTCCATCAGGCCCTGGATGCGGTCCGATCCGAAAATCCGCATCAGGTCGTCCTCGAGCGACAGATAGAACCGCGAGGACCCCGGGTCGCCCTGCCGTCCGGCGCGGCCGCGAAGCTGGTTGTCGATGCGCCGCGCCTCGTGCCGCTCGGTGCCGATGATGTGCAGTCCGCCGGCGTTCACGACCGCTTCGTGGCCAGCGTCGGTCCGCGCCTTGTATCGGGCGTGAAGCCGCTCCCATTCCGGACGCGGGACGCGATGGAACCCGTCGAGCGCGAAATAGACGTACTCCTCGTCGTCGACGAACTTCTCCTCGCCGGCCGGAAGCCGCTCCGCCGCCTCGTCGGCCAGAGCCTGGCGGCGCGCCATGTGCTCCGGATTGCCCCCCAGCAGGATGTCGGTCCCGCGGCCGGCCATGTTCGTCGCAATCGTCACGGTTCCCGGGCGTCCCGCCTGGGCGACGATCTCGGCCTCCTTGTCGTGGTACTTCGCGTTGAGGACCACGTGCCTGATGCCGCGGCGTTTCAGCAGGGCGGACAGGCGCTCGGACTTCTCGATCGAGACGGTGCCGACCAGCACCGGCCGGCCCGCGTCCTGCTGCTCGATGATGTCGTCGACGATGGCGGTGTACTTCTCCCTCTCGGTGCGGTAGACGAGGTCGGGTTCCTCGATACGGATCAGCTCGCGGTTGGTCGGGACCGCGAAGACGTCGAGCTCGTAGATCTTGGCGAACTCCGTGGCCTCGGTCACGGCGGTTCCGGTCATGCCGGACAGCTTGTCGTACTTGCGGAAGTAGTTCTGGAAGGTGACCGTGGCCAGCGTCTGGTTCTCGCGCTCGATCCTGACCTTCTCCTTCGCCTCGACCGCCTGGTGCAGCCCGTCGCTCCAGCGGCGGCCCGGCATGAGGCGGCCCGTGAACTCGTCGACGATGACCACCTGCCCGTCCTTGACCATGTAGTCGACGTCGCGCTCGAAGAGGCTGTGCGCGCGCAGCGCCTGGTTGATGTGGTGCAGCAGCGGCATGTTGGCCGGGTCGTACAGCCCGCCGGGCTGCAGGCGATGCTTGAGCAGCTTCTCGCAGATCGCCATGCCGCTCTCGGTCAGCGAGACGGTCTTGTGCTTCTCGTCCTTGAGGAAGTCGCCGGTGTCCTCGAGCTCCGCCCGCCGCTCGGCCGGCACGTTGCCCTGGGTGACGGCGCCCGGCTCGAGCCGGGGGATGATCCGGTCCACCTCGTAGTACAGCTCCGTCGACTGCTGGGCCGGTCCGGAGATGATCAGCGGCGTGCGCGCCTCGTCGATCAGGATGCTGTCGACCTCGTCCACGATCGCGAAGTGATGGCCGCGCTGGACGAACTGCGCCACGTCGAACTTCATGTTGTCGCGCAGGTAGTCGAAGCCGAACTCGTTGTTGGTGCCGTAGGTGATGTCGCAACGGTACGCCGCGTGGCGCTCGGCGTCGCGCAGGTCGTGCTGGATCACGCCGACCGTCATCCCGAGGAAGCGGTAGATGCGGCCCATCCAGTCGGCGTCGCGGCGGGCGAGATAGTCGTTGACGGTGACGACGTGCACGCCCCTGCCGGCCAGCGCGTTGAGGTAGGCCGCGAGGGTGGCGACGAGGGTCTTGCCCTCGCCGGTCTTCATCTCCGCGATTCTGCCGCGGTGCAGCATGATGCCGCCCACGAGCTGCACGTCGAAGTGGCGCATGCCCAGCATGCGCCGCCCCGCCTCGCGCACGACCGCGAAGGCGTCGATCAGGAGATCGTCGAGCGCCGCGCCCTGGTCGCGCCGCCGGCGAAGCTCCGCCGTCTGCGCGCGGAGGTCTTCGTCCGACAGCGCCCGGACGTCGTCCTCGCGCTCCCCGACGGCGGCGACGAGCGGCTGAACTCGTTTGAGATCGCGCTGATTCTGGGTGCCGAAGACCTTGGCGAGTAAGGTGTCCAGCATTATCGTGACGCCGTACGTCGGCTAGTTGGCGGCCAGCGCATCCGCGGGTGCGATCAACCGCAGGGGGTTGATCGTCCGCCCGTTCACCCACACTTCGTAGTGGACGTGGTTGCCGGTCGCCCGGCCCGTCGCGCCCGCGTAGCCGATGAGGTCGCCGCGCTGAACGGTGTCGCCCGGACGCACCGCGAAGGTCGAAAGGTGGCCGTAGCGGGTAAGGAGACCGAACCCGTGGTCGATCTCGACGAGGTTGCCGTAGGCGCCGCTGCGCTTCGCCGCCGCGACCAGCCCGGTGGCCGTCGCGTGGACCGGCTCGCCGGGGCGGGTGGAAATGTCGAGGGCGGGGTGATGTTCGCGGACCCCGGTGAAGGGATCCCGGCGATAGCCGTACGCGGCCGAGACCCAGCCGGACGCCGGCCAGAGCGTGGGGGTCGCTTCGACGAGCGCTTCGCGCAGCGCCACCCCGCGCCGCACCGCCTGCAGCTCCCGGCCGAGGGCGTCCAGCAGGTGGCGGAGGTGGCCGAAGGTCTGGCTGGCGATCGGGACCGGGGCGTCGGGGCGCAGGGACGCCGCCAGTCTCGCCGGCAGGCGCTCCACCGCCGCCCGCACCCGCACCACGTCGAGCGGCGTACGCGCGGCCAGATTGTCGATGAGCGCCTGGAGCGACGCGATGTTGCCGATCAGTTCCGTGGCCGTGGCGCGGTATCCCGAGTTCTCGATCTCGAGGCGGGCGTTGCTGGACTGCAGGCGCAGAATCTCGGCGTGGGCGTCCAGGCCGGTGTGGAGCATCCAGCCGAGCGGGATGCCGACCGCGGCGGTCGCCACGACAACGGCCAGACCGAGTGACAGGGTGAAACGCCGTACCGCGCCGGTTGCCCGGTCGGCTACGATGATAGCGTAGCGCCGTCGAATCATGAAGAAAGCGCTCCTCGACCCGGCCCGTCAATCGTCGCCTGCGGCTCCGCCGGCCGCCCAACCAACCCTCTCCAGGGCTACGACACAGAACCGTGCCCGGAGATCTCCGCCTCGGGGCTCCGCTTGCCGTCCGACCGACCCTCCAGGGTTCTGCGCCGCTCTACGGCGTGGAACCTTAGTGTAACACGCGGTACTGGAGCGCTTCGGCAACGTGCGCTCTGCGAATGCGCGGGGCAGCGTCCAGATCCGCGATGGTGCGGGCCACCCGGCGGATACGGTCGAATCCGCGCCCGGTGAGCCCGAGCCGCTGCATCGCGCGCTCGACGAGGGCCAGACTCTCCGCATCGAGTCGGCCATGCTCCCTGAGCCGCGGTCCCGCGAGGTCGGCGTTCGTGCTGCAGGTCTCGTCGCGGTAGCGGGCGGCCTGGCGCTCCCGGGCGCGGCGCACCCGCTCGCGGACCGTCGCCGAGTCCTCGGCGGGACCATCGCCGGCGAGGAGTTGGAACGGGACACGCTCGACGCGGACGGTCAAATCGATCCGGTCGCGCAGGGGACCGGACAGCCGGTCGTGGTACCGATCGATATCCGTCCGGCTGCACCGGCAGCGATCGGACCCCTCGCCCGCATACCCGCACGCGCAGGGGTTCATGGCGCCGACCAGCAGGAAACGGGAAGGGAACTGCACGGTGCGCAGCGCCCGTGCGATGCGGACCACCCCGTCCTCGAGGGGCTCCCGCAACGCCTCGAGGGCGCGGCGCTCGAACTCCACGATCTCGTCGAGAAAGAGGACGCCGTTGTGCGCGAGGCTGACCTCTCCGGGCCGCGGATCACGGCCGCCGCCGATGAGGGCGGCATCCGAGGCGCTGTGGTGCGGAGCGCGGAAGGGACGCTCCGCGAGCAGACCCACGGCCGGCTCGAGCAGGCCGGCGACCGAGTGGATGGCGGTCGCAGCGACCGCCTCGTCGAAGGTGGGCGGCGGCAGGATACCGGGCAGGCGGCGGGCGAGCAGGGTCTTGCCGGCGCCGGGCGGCCCGATCAGCAGCAGATTGTGCCGTCCGGCGGCGGCGATCTCGACCGCGCGCCGCGCGCCCCGCTGACCCCGGACGTCGACGAGGTCGAGCGCCGCATGCGCGGATCGCGGCGCGGGCGCAGGTGCGGGCGGCGCGGTCTCGGCGCCGCTGCTCAGGTCGGCCACGATTTGCGCCAGCGCCGCCGCGGGGTGCAGGCCGACCTGCTCGACGATGCGCCCCTCCCGAAGGTTGTCCGCCGGGAGCACCAGCCGGTAATCGTGGCGCGCGGCCAGCAGGGCGACGGGCAGCACGCCGCGCACCGGCTGCACCCGGCCGTCCAGTGAGAGCGCGCCGACGACGAGGAGATCTTCGAAGACGCGGGGCGGCAGGACGTCGATGGCGCCGAGCAGCCCGAGCGCGATCGGCAGGTCGTACCACGCCCCGCTCTTGCGCACGTCGGCCGGGGCGAGGTTGACGGTGATGCGGCGCTCGGGAAACTCGAACCCGGCGTGCCGTATGGCGCTGCGGACCCGATCGCGGCTCTCCCGCACGGTCGAGTCGGGAAGACCGACGACGGCGAAAGTCGGGAGCCCGCCCGAGACGTCGATCTCGACGTCGACCAGCGACGCCTCGACGCCGATCACGGCCGCCGACCGCAGTTTTCCGAGCATCCGAGCGTTCGCGGGTGCAAACTTCGGTCCAACGCCGGCCGCCGGTTTTCCCGGCGGTCTCGCGGCGGCCCTTGCAGTTTCCGCACGCCAGGGGGTCCGGCCGCGATGCACGATCTGCTGCGCCCTATAATCCGTGCGCGGCGGCTGACGCATGCGCCTCTCCATCATCGTTCCGGTCTTCAACGAACGCGCGACCGTTCTGGCCGTGCTCGACCGCGTCGAGGCGATCGGCGACGATGCGGAGATCATCGTGGTCGACGACGGCTCTACGGACGGCACACGCGAACTCCTCGCCGAGCGCGCCGGCGGATCCGGCGGCAGGATCACGCTGGTGGAGCACCGGGTCAACCGGGGCAAGGGCGCTGCGCTGGTCACCGGCGTAGCCCGCGCCACCGGCGAGTACGTGATCGCCCAGGACGCGGATCTGGAGTACGACCCGGCCGACTACGCCACGCTCCTGGCGCTGGCGGACACGTTGGGGGCGGCCGCCGTCTACGGCTCCCGCTTCCGCACCGCGCCGGTGAAGATGTCGGTGCGGCAAGCGCTCGGGAACCGGTTGCTGACCGGTTTGACGAATCTCCTCTACGGATCGGCGCTGACCGACATGGAGACGTGCTACAAGCTGGTCCGGAGAAGTCTGTTTCAGGAACTCGGGATCACCTGCAACCGCTTCGACGTGGAGCCCGAGATCACGGCCAAGCTGCTGAAGCGAGGGGTCACGATTCACGAGGTGCCGATCAGCTACCAGGGACGCAGCATCGCCGCGGGCAAGAAGATCTCGTGGCGCGACTTCGTCTCGGCGGTATGGACGCTGGTGCGGCTGCGCCTCGCCGGTTGAAACCGCCCGCCGACGGACCCGCCGGGCGCCGCGCCGTTTACCGGCGGGTCCGCGCCGGCGCAACGCTCAGCGCTCCACGAAGACTCCGTGCGCCCCCCCGAGGTCGCGCGCCGCGGGCGTGACAATCGTGCGAGCGCCGATCACGATCGACCGGGACTCCCGGATGGCGGTCCGCACGTCGTCCTCGCAGACGAACGGAACCGGCGGTTCGGCGCCGGGGGCCGGCGGACGGGGCTCGGGAGCCGGGGACGCGTCCGCGGCACGTTGCCGGCGGGGGGCGTCCAGCAGTGCGGCCACGCGGTCGGCCACCAGGCGCGCGTCGAGTCCGGCCGGCGGCCGGCGCGGTCCGCTCCCGGCGGCGCCGTCCGGGTCGTGCGGCTCGGGTGCGGCCAGGTCGGCGGCGGCTCGAGACGCGGTGCGCGTCTCGTACGCCAGCCGCTTCACGTTGAGCAGGTGCCGCGGCGAGATGTTGTCCGAGGTGACGTTGCCGCCGTGGCCGCCGCAGCCGAGAGTCATCGACGGATCGAGCCCCGTCGTCATTCCGATGGAGCCGAGCGTGGCCGGCGTGTTGACGACGATGCGGAAAGCCGGTTTCTCGAGCGCGAACTCGAGAATCACCGACTCGTCGCGGGAGTGGATCGCCATGGTGTGGCCCATGCCGCCGTAGGTCAGGATCTGCCGGCACCGCTCGCAGCCTTCCCGCCAGTCCTTCACCACGTAGAAGGAGAGCACCGGGCAGAGCTTTTCGATGGAGAGCGGATGGTCCCGGCCGACCCCCTGCAGCGGGACGATGAGCGCGCGGGTCCGATCCGGGACCTGCAGCCCGGCCCGCTCCGCGATCTCGACGGCGCGGCGGCCGACGAGGTCCGGATGCGGGAGCCGCCGGGGGGTGATCAGGACGCCGGCGAGGGCGTCCGCGCCGCCGCGGCCGAGGAAATGCCCTCCCTGCGCCTCGAACTCGCGGCGGACCTCCCCGGCGATCGCCGCATCGACGACCACCGAGTTCTCCGCGGAGCAGAGCAGGCCGTTGTCGAAGGTCTTGCCGGTCAGAACGTCACGCACCGCCTTGCCGACGTCGGCGGAGCGCTCGATGTACGCCGGCGCATTGCCGGGACCGACGCCGTAGGCCGGCTTGCCGGCCGAATAGGCGGCGCGGACGAGTCCCATGCCGCCCGTCGCCAGGATCACCGCGACCTGCGGGTGGCGCATCAGCGCCTGCGTGCCCGCGATGGTCACCGTTCGCATGCAGCCGATGGCGCCGGCCGGCGCGCCCGCCGCGCGGGCTGCGCTCTCCAGCAGTTGCGCGGTCCGGCCGATGCAGTCCGCCGCCGCGGGGTGCGGACTGAGCACGATCGCGCAACGCGCCTTGATCGCGATCAGCAACTTGTAGATGGCGGTGGACGTCGGGTTGGTGGACGGCGCGATCGCGGCCACCACGCCGAACGGCTCGGCGATTTCGACGATCCGGCGCTCGGGGAGGCGCCGCAGCACACCGACGGTCTTCATCGGCCGGATGAAATCGTGCACGGTGCGCGCGGCGAAGAGATTCTTGCGGACCTTGTCCGCGCGCACGCCGAACCCGGTCTCGGCGACGGCGGCGGCGGCGAGCTCGTCGGCATGCCGCGCGGCAGTTTCCGCCATCGCCGCGACGATCCGATCGACCTGCTCCTGGCCGAGCGCGGCCAGGGCGGACCGGGCCCGGTGGGCGCGCTCGGCCAGGCTGCGTGCTTCCTCGGCGGAACGCCGATCGAGGTCGGACGACGAATCGGGGTCGGCCATGGCGAAGCAGGACATCGCGGACCGCCCGTTCGCGGGCCGCACGCGTGCGGCCCGCACGACGGGAAATCCACGGGTGGAACCGGGCGCAGCGGTCACGCCCACCGGCGGAACCGGGCGCCGGTCAGTGCGCGTCCCCGGCCGCGGGCAGGATCTTCTCGACTTCGTGGTGCGGTCGCGGAATCACGTGCACCGAGACCAACTCTCCGACCCGGCGGGCCGCCGCCGCGCCGGCGTCGGTCGCCGCCTTGACCGCGCCCACGTCGCCGCGCACCATTACCGTCACGTAGCCGGCGCCGATGTATTCCTTGCCGATCAGGAGGACGTTCGCCGCCTTGACCATCGCGTCGGCGGCCTCGATGGATCCGACGAGGCCCTTCGTTTCGACCATGCCGAGCGCTTCGAGTGTCATGCGCGAATCACTTCCCGACGGAAAGGGTAAAGGACCGGCGGCGCGGAACGGCCGGCGGCCTGGCCCGTCAATCGTCGCCTGCGGCGCCGTCGAGGAGACGCACACCCGCGGCAGGCGGGACCCGGCCGGCGGCCTGGCCCGTCAATCGTCGCCTGCGGCGCCGCTCGCCGCCCCGACCGGCCCCCACGGAAGTCTACACCGTTCTACGGCGCAGACTCCCGGCGCATTGCCGGAGATCCCCGCGACAAGTTAGCATGAACGCTTATGCACGGCAGGAAACCCGCCATGATCGGGGTCGCGGCCGCCGGTTGGCTGGCGGCCGCGTACGGCTGTACGGAGGCGCAACCGCCGGTGGCGACCGTGACCCTGGGAGTGGAGCGGGTGGCGGTGCCGCTCGGCGCTCCCCTCGACCTGCGGTTTCGTTTCGACGTTGCGCCCTACGTCGAGGGCGGATTGGACGAGGACTACCGGGTGTTCGTCCACTTCCTGGACGACCGCGGGGAAGTGCTGTGGACCGAGGACCACGACCCGCCGGTACCGACGTCGCAGTGGAGGGCGGGCCGATCGATCGAGTACTCGCGGCGCGTGATTGTTCCGATGTATCCCTACGTCGGCGAATCGGTGATAGCGGCCGGCCTGTATTCCGCCGTGGACGGCGCGCGTGTTCCCCTCGCCGGCGCGGATCTCGGCCGGCTCGCGTACCGCGTGGCGAGCATCCGGCTCGAGCCGCAGCACGGGAGCAGCTTCGTCACGTTCGGCGCGGGGTGGCATCCGGTGGAGTTCAGCGGCGACGGGCGGCGGCGGTGGCGCTGGACGACCGCCCGCGGCGTCCTCGGGTTCAGAAATCCGAACCGCGACTCCCGGCTCGTCCTGGAGTTCGACGGCCGTCCGGACCTGTTCGACTCGGCGCCGCGGCTGTCGCTCGTAATCGGTGACCGGGTGCTGCGGGAGGTGGAGGTCGCGACGAACCAGGTCGTCCACCTTGACGAGGAAATTTCGGCCGCCGATCTCGGAACGGACGATTTCGTGGAGTTGGAGTTGCGGGTCGACAGGACGTTCACGCCGGCGGAGATCGACGGCGAGGCCCAGGACACGCGGGAGCTCGGTCTCCGCGTCTTCTACACGTACTTCGAGCCGCTGTAATCCGAACCGCGGCAGGTTCCCCGGCCCGACCCCGCTCCAGGGCGGGTCGACGGTTCGACGGGCGGCGTGCGGACTTGGCAGGCTGTGACTTATGTTGCTGAAGTGGGGAGTGGTTCTGTGCTGCGCGACGACGATGCTGACGCTCGCTTGGGCGCCCGTTGCGTTCATCGCCAATCGAGGGATAGATGATGCACGCGAGCGGGTGCGGTCCATCCTGGAGATCGACGGCCGGGGAGCGTCGGTCCTGCCGGCGTTCCGGATCGACACTGCCGTCTTCCTCGACCCGCGGCAGGTTCCGGTCCCGGATCCCGAGCCGGTCGACCTGGCCGGTTTCCCTCCGCACACCGGGACCGCGCGCCGCGAATCCGTGGAATCCCCTCGGGATGCCCGGCCTCCGCACCTGCCGCGGGCCATCTCGGAACGCCCGTACGCGAGTCTGGTGCAGCAGGCGGCGGAGCGTTACGGCGTCGACCCGCGTCTCGTGCACGCGTTGATCGAAGTGGAGTCCAGCTACCGCGCCGACGCGGTTTCCGCCGCCGGCGCAATGGGCCTGATGCAGTTGATGCCGAGCACCGCGAAGCGTTACGGGGTCGGCGACCCGCTGGACCCGGCGGCCAACATCGACGCGGGCACACGCCACCTGCGGGCGCTGCTCGACGAGTTCGGACCGCTCTACGCACTGGACGCGCTGGCCGCATACAACGCCGGCGAGTCGGTCGTCCGGCGGCATGGGGGAATCCCGCCCTACCCGCAGACCCGCAGGTTCGTGCGCCGTGTCCTGGACGTCCTTCTGTCGCAACGGATCTGGGGCGGCGACGACTGACCGCCTGCGCCGATGGAGTTCCGCTGCCGCCTCGGAACCGACTCGGGCGAAATCGTCGAGCAGGTCCGTGTCGCGGACAGCGAGGTCCGTCTGCGGCAGGATCTGGAGCAGGAAGGACTCCAGCTCCTGTCTCTCCGGCGGCGGGGCGGATTCGCGTGGTCGGGCGCCTCCTTCCAATGGAAGCGGCGGCCCGGCGCGCGGGAGTTCACGGTCTTCAACCAGGAGCTGGCCGCGCTGCTCAAGGCCGGCATGCCGCTGTTGCAGTCGCTCGACATCCTGCGGGAGCGAACCGATCAGCCGGTCCTCGGGACGGTCCTCGACGACGTTCACGAGCGGGTGCGGGCCGGCGCGGCGCTGTCGGACGCGTTCGACAGCCACGGCGATCTCTTCCCCGGGGTCTATACCGCCTCGCTCCTCGCCGGGGAGAAGAGCGGCAACCTGGAAGCGACGCTCCGGCGCTACGTCGCCTACGTGAAGGTCGTTGCCGGAGTACGCCGCCGGACCGTGTCGGCGCTGATCTATCCGGCCATCCTGCTGGCGCTGTCCGGCATCGTCGTCGCCATCATCGTCGTGCGCGTCGTGCCGGAGTTCACGAGCTTCTACGACTCGATGGGTGCGACGCTGCCGTTCGCCACGCGCGTGCTGACCGGCGTCTCCGCCGTGCTCACCGAGTTCTTCTGGCTGCTGGTGCTCGCGGCCGCGGCCGTCGCCGGAGCCCTGTGGTCCTGGAGCCGCCGGCCGGGCCGCGGCGCGCAGCTCGATCGCCTGCTGCTCGGCCTGCCGTTCGTCGGTGAAGTGGCCACCCGCTTCGCCACGTCGCAGCTCGCGCGGACGCTGGCCACCCTGCTCGGCGGAGGCATTCCGCTGGTCAACGCCCTCGATGTGACGGCGCGTTCGGTAGGCAACCGCCACGTCTCGCGCCACCTCGAGGCCGTCGCGCGCGAGGTGCGCGAGGGCCGGGCCCTCTCGGTGTCCATGCACGCCCGCGGGCTCTTCCCGCCCGTGGCCGTGAAGATGGTCGAGGTGGGCGAGTCGACCGGGGCGTTGCAGGACATGCTGAACGCGGTGGCCGACTTTTTCGACGAGGAGATCGAGACGACGCTCGGCCGCTTCATGACGCTCATCGAGCCGCTGCTGCTGGTGATCATGGGCATCGTGATCGCCGGGCTGCTCCTGGCGTTGTACTGGCCGCTGCTGCAGCTCGGCGCCATCGTCTCATGACCGACGATCCCATCACGGCGGCCGCACCGGCGGACCCGACGCGGGACCCCGCGGCCGGCGCCGCCGCGCCTCGCGAGCGGACCGGGACACTCGACGCCGCCGCGGAGGTCGAGCGCGCGCGGGCGCTCGCCGAGCGGTACCGCCTCGAGTACGTCGACATGGAGCGGTACTACGTCGATCAGGATCTCCTCCGGTCGATACCCGCCGACCTGATGCTGCGCTACCGCTTCGTTCCCCGGCGGCGCACGGGCGAGGCGCTGGAGATCAGCGTGTCGGATCCGACCGACCTGCCGCTGATCGACGAGCTCGCGCTGCTGCTCGGGGCGCCGGTGACGGTGACCGTCGGGACCCCGTCCGCCATCGAGTCCATACTCACGCGCAGCGAGAGCTCGCAGCGGGTCCTGGACGAGGCCACCGAGAGCTTCCAGTTGCAGCTTCTCCGCGAAGACGACGCGCCCGAGGAGAGCCTCACCGTCGAGCGCCTGACCAGCGACATCAGCCCGGTGATCAAGCTGGTCGACTCGCTGATCTACACCGCGATCCAGCGGCGCGCGAGCGACGTCCACGTGGAGACGCAGGACGACGCCCTGCACGTGAAGTACCGCATCGACGGGGTGCTGCAGGCCGCGATGCGGCCGATCGACAAGCAGTTCCACAGCGCGGTGATCTCCCGCATCAAGGTGATGGCGGAGCTGGACATCGCCGAGAAGCGGGTGCCGCAGGACGGACGGTTCAAGCTGCGGATGCCCGGCAAGACCATCGACTTCCGCGTGTCCATCATGCCGAGCATCCACGGCGAGGACGCGGTGATCCGCATCCTCGACAAGGAGTCGATCAGCGAGCAGTTCCGGGAGCTGCGGCTCGACATTCTCGGATTCCCCGCCGACGAGCTGAAGCGCTTCCGCCGCGCCATCGCCGAGCCGTACGGCATGGTGCTGGTGACCGGCCCGACCGGCAGCGGAAAGACCACGACGCTGTACGGCGCGCTGGCCGAGATCACGTCGTCGGAGGACAAGATCGTCACCATCGAGGATCCGGTCGAGTATCAGCTCAAGGGGATCACGCAGATCCCGATCAACGAGCGCAAGGGGTTGACGTTCGCCCGCGGCCTGCGGTCGGTCCTGCGGCACGATCCCGACAAGATCATGGTGGGCGAGATACGTGACCCGGAGACGGCGCAGATCGCGATTCAGTCCGCGCTGACGGGACACCTGGTCTTCACCACGGTGCACGCGAACAACGTGATCGACGTGCTCGGGCGGTTCCTGAACATGGGCGTCGAGGCGTACCAGTTCGTCTCCGCGCTCAACTGCGTGCTGGCGCAGCGCCTGGTGCGAACGATCTGCCGGGACTGCCGGCGTCCGGTGACGATTCCGGAAGCGGAGCTGCGCGAAGCGCGGATCGATCCGCGGGTCGCGGCGGGGCACACCTTCTACGCAGGCGGCGGCTGCATCGAATGCGGCGGAACCGGCTATCGGGGCCGGACCGCGATCTGCGAGATGCTCGACCTGAGCGACCACATCCGGGAGCTGATCATCGGGCGGCGGCCCGCGTCCGAGATCAAGCAGGCGGCGCGGACCGCGGGAATGCGCTTCCTCCGCGAGTCGGCGGTCGAGCAGGTGCTGCGGGGGCGGACGACCCTGCACGAGATCAACAAGGTCACCTTCGTTGCCTGATGCTCGCGGTCTGCTGCGATCGCTGTTCACGACGCCCGGCCCGGCGGCGGCCGTGTCCGTCGCCCCCGGGCACGTGACGGCGGTGCTGATGGAGTCCGGCCGGCAGGGGCCGGTGGTGCGCGGGCACGCGCGGGCGGCGCTGCCCGAGGGAGCCGTCACGCCGGCCGTCCACGGCCCCAACCTGGCGGCTGCGCCGGCGGTGGCGAGCGCGTTCGACGGCGTGCTGGACGAGCTTCCGCGCCGCCCGCGGCGGGTCGCGCTGCTGCTGCCGGACGGCGCGGCCAAGGTGTCGCTGGTGCGGTTCGCCACCGTTCCCGCCCGGGCGTCGGATCTTGACGCGATGATTCGCTGGCAGGTCCGCCGGACCGTGCCGTTCGGCGTGGACGAGGCGCAGGTGGACTGGACCCCGGGCCGGCTGACGGCCGGCGGCGAGCAGGAGTTCGTGGTGGTCCTGGCCCACCGCGCCGTGGTCGAGGAATACGAGCAGGTCTGCACGGCGGCGGGGACGCATGCCGGCCTCGTCGATCTGGCGAGCTTCGGTCTGATCGACGCGGCGCTGGCGCGCGGCGCGGGCGACGACGGCGCGGACTGGCTGCTCGTGCACGTCGGCGCCGGCTCCAGTACGCTGGCCGTCGTGCGCGGCCGGCATCCGCTGTTGTTCCGGACCGTCGCGGGCGACGGCCAGCCGCTGGGCGACCTCGTGCACCGGACGGCCATGTACTACGAGGACCGGATCGGGGGCGGCGGCATCTCCCGCGCGCTCGTCGCCGGCGGCGGCGCGGCCCCGGACGCCGGCGGCGGCGTTCGGCGGGCCGTCGAGGACCGGCTGGCGGTCGCCGTCGAGCCGATCGCGGAGCGGTTGACGCCCCTCGTGCCGGAGCCGGACGGTTCGAGTCGGGCCGCGCTCGACGCCCTGGCCCCGCTCGTCGGGGTGCTGCTGCGGGAAACCGGGACGGTGGGAATGTGACGTGCCGGGAATCAATCTGGCGACGCGTCCGTTCTACAACGACCGCGCGGTCCACCTGGCGCTGGCCGGACTCGGGATCGCGGTCGTCGCGGTGCTGGCGTTCGGCGCCGCGCGCCTCGTGGAGCTGTCGAGGGCGCACGCCACGCTGACGCGGGAGGCCGCGGCGGCGGAGCGCGAAGCCGCCGCGGTTGCGACCGAGACGGCCCGACTCGAACGGGAGCTGCCCCCGGATGCGGCGGCGTCGCTGGCCGTCGCGGCGGAAGAGGTCAACCGGCTCATCGAGCAGCGGCTGTTCTCCTGGACCGCTTTCTTCAACGTCATCGAGCAGACCCTGCCGGCGGACGTGATGCTCACGGCGGTGCGTCCGGACCCGGACGACGCGGGGACCAGCGTCGATCTGGCCGTGATCGGCCGTACCGTGGCCGACGTCGAAGCGTTCATCCGGCGACTCGAAGCGACCGGCGTCTTCGCGGACGTGCTGGCCCGGCGGGGCGAGCTGAACGACGAGGGGATGTACCGGGCGCAGTTGCGCGGGCGCCTCGTGCGGCTCGACGGGACGGCGGACGGCGCAGACGCGGCGGGGGGGATTCATGACCCGGACCCTGGCGTTCGTCCGGCGGGTGACCGCGGAGAAACGCATGATGGTCGCGCTGGTGGCGGCCGGCCTGATCGTGGACGCCGGGCTGTACGCCCTCGCGGTCTATCCGCGGACCGTCATGGTGGAGAACGCCCGCCGGCGCGCGGCGGCGGCGGGCGCGAATCTGGAAGCCGCGCGGCAGCGCTTCGAGAGCGCCCGGCTGGCCGCCGACGGGAGGGCCCGCGCGGACGCGGAGCTGCGCACGTTCCACGAAGAGATCCTGCCGCGCGATCTGGCCGCCGCGCGGGCGCTCACGTTCGCCCGGCTGGCCGCGCTCGCCGCGGACCACGGCCTGTTGATGGAACGGCGCGCATCGGCGCCGGAAAGAGACGAGGACAGCCGTCTGGCGCGTCTCCGGGTGTCGATGCTGCTCAGCGGCGCATATCGCGACATGCGCCGCTTCGTTCACGCGCTCGAGACGGCGCCGGAGTTCCTCGTCATCGAAGAGATCGTCCTGAGCCAGGGCGACGAGACGGAGGCGGGAGAGGTGCTGAGTCTGGGTCTCTCCACGTACTATCGGCACGCCGACGATGCGCAGCGGGGCGAGCAGTAGGGGGCGGATGCGGGGCTATTCCTTCGTCGAACTGCTCGTGGTCAGCGCCATCCTGCTGATCCTGGCGTCCGCGGTCGCGCCGCTCGCGCAGGTGACGATGCAGCGGCAGCGGGAGGCGGAGCTGCGGCGGGCGCTGCGCGAGCTGCGGACCGCGATCGACCGCTACAAGGACGCGGTGGACCTCGGGATCATCGGCGGCACGGAGATCGATCCCGAGAACCAGGGTTATCCGCCGAGCCTCGATGTGCTGGTGGAGGGCGTCGAGCCGATCGACGAGAACGCAGGGAGCGTGCTGCGCTTCCTGCGGCGGATTCCTGTCGATCCGATGACGAAGAGCACCGACTGGGGCCTGCGGTCGTACCAGGACGATCCGGATGCGACGCGCTGGGGCGGGGACAACGTGTACGACGTCCATACCCGGTCGCGGGGCACGGCGCTCGACGGCACCCGCTACCGGGACTGGTGACGCGATGCGGAACTGGCGGCGTGCGCACGGCTGGACGCTCATCGAGCTGACGATCGTGATCTCGCTGATCACCGTGCTGTCGACGATCGCGCTCGTCGGTTACGGCAACGCCGTCACCCGCGCCCGCGAGGCGGTGCTCAAGGAGGATCTCTTCCGCATGCGCGACGCCATCGATCAGTACTACGCCGACCTCGGCGAATATCCGCCGGACCTCCACGCACTGGTGAGCGCCGGCTATCTGCGCTCGATTCCCGAGGATCCGACGACGCGCTCGTCCGACACCTGGGTCGTCGTGCCGGCGGAACCGGATCCGGCGGATCCCTTCGTCCAGGGCGTCTACGACGTCAGGAGCGGATCCGAGGGCATCGCCCTCGACGGCACCGCCCACGCCGACTGGTAGGAGCCCGTGACGATGCGCCGGCCCGGGTGCGGACAGCGGGGTTTCGCGATGGCGGCCCTGCTCGCCGCCCTCGCCGTCATGAGCCTCGTGCTGTCGATGGCGCTGCCCGCCTGGCGCCATGCTGCGCAGCGCGAGCGCGAGGCCGAGCTGATCTTCCGCGGCGAGCAGTACGCGCGGGCCATCATGCTCTACCAGCGGCGGACTCCCGGCGCGTATCCGCCCGACGTCGAAACGCTCGTGGAAGGGCGGTTCCTGCGCCGCGCCTACCGCGATCCGATGACCGCGGACGGCGAGTTCCGGCTCATCCTGCAGTCCGAGCTGGCGGAGTTCTCCGGGCCGGGCGGCGCGGGGGGGGCGGCGGACGACGCACCGGGGCCGGCGGAAGACGGACCGCTGCGCCGGCGTCAAGGTGACGAGGCGCGGGACGAACCCGGATTCATGCGGGGAGTCCGGCCGTTCGCGAACCGCCGGGACGGCGCGCCGGGCGGGGCGGACGGCAACGTCGCGGGCGTCGTGAGCCGCAGCGAGGAGACGTCGATCGCCCTCTACAAGGGGCGGTCGAAGTACAGCGGGTGGGTGTTCATCAACGCGGGCCCGGCGGCGGGGGCGGCGGCCGGCGCACCGGGGCGGTCCGGGCCGGGTCCGGCCGACCCGTTCGGGGGTCCGCCGGCTGGTCGCTGATCAGACTCCCGAGGAGCCACGCGGTCAGCGCGGCGGCGCAGGCCAGCAATACGGCGGCGCCGGCGGCCGAGCCGAACAGCAGGCCGTGCGTGGCCGCGAGGGTCAGGTAGACGGCGGCGCAGCCGGCGCCCCACCGGCGGAGCGCCGGCGCCAGGGGAGCGGGCGGCGGCTCGCCCGCGGCCGCGGCGATGCGGCGCCAGCCGGGACCGCCCGGCCGGGTGCGGCGGTAGAACCGGATCAGGTGGGCCAGCGGCTCGGCCGGCGTGGCCATGGTGGCGGCGATCCAGCACGCCGTCGTCCACGGCACCAGGTAGAGCAGCGAGTCGGGAAACGGAACGGCGGTGAAGAACCGCACGAACACGAACCCGGCGGCGGCGGCGGCCAGCGCCGCCAGCTCCGACACCGCCGTCACCCGCCACCAGTACCAGCGCAGGATCAGCACCAGTCCGACCCCGGCCCCGGATTCGAGCACGAACTCCCAGGCCTGACGCACCGACTCCAGGCCGAAGGTGAGCGCGCCGCTGGCCGCCATCACGAGGACCGTGGTCAGCCGCGAGACGCGCACGAGGTGCGCCTCGCCGACGTCCGGCCGCACGAACCTCAGGTACACGTCGTTGACCAGGTACGACGTCCCCCAGTTGAGCTGCGTGGAGACGGTGGACATGTAGGCGGCGAAGAAGGCGCCGACGAGGAGGCCGCGCCACCCCGGCGGCAGGTGGTCGCGCAGCACGAGGACGTAGCCCGCTTCCCGGTCGGTCAGGTTCGGGTAGAGCACGAGCGCGGCGAGCGCCACCAGCACCCACGGCCACGGGCGCAGGCAGTAGTGCGCGACCAGGAACCAGAACGCCGCGAGCACGGCGTCGCGCTCGCCGCGGGCCGACATCATCCGCTGCGCCACGTAGCCGCCGCCGCCCGGCTCCTGCCCCGGATACCAGCTCGCCCACCACTGGAGCCCCAGGTAGGCGACGAACGACACGACCGGCAGCGCCAGCGTCGCGGAGCCGCCCGCGAGCGTTCCGTCCGCCGCCCCTGCCGCCGGCCACAGCCGGAAGGTCGAATCCGGCAGTGCGGCGAGCAGGCCGTCGATCCCGCCGACCCCCGGTGCGGTCAGCGCGTAGTACGCCAGCGCGACGGCCCCGGTCAGCGCGATCGCGAACTGCACCAGATCGGCCGCGACGACACCGCGGAGGCCGGCCAGGGCCGCGTAGCCGCCGGTGGCGGCCAGCCCGACGAGCACGCCGGTCAGCCGTTCCCAGCCGAGCGCGACCGACAGCACCTTGGCGAGGGCCAGGTTGACCCAGCCGATCACCAGGCAGTTGACCGGCAGTCCGAGGTAGAGCGCGCGCACCGCCCGGAGCACGCGGGCGGCGCGCCCCGTGTAGCGCAGCTCGACGAATTCGACGTCGGTCAGGATGCCCGCCCGCCGCCACAGCCGGGCGAAGAAGACGACGGTGAGCATGCCGCCGAGGGCCGCGTTCCACCACAGCCAGTTGCCGGCGACGCCGCCGGCGGCCACGATGCCGGTGACCGCCAGCGGCGTGTCCGCCGCGAACGTAGTCGCCGCCATCGAGGTTCCCGCCAGCCACCAGGGCAGATCGCGGCCCGAGAGGAAGTACTGCGAGAGGCTGCGCCCGGCGCGGCGGCCGTACGCGATGCCGACCGCGATCGGCGCCGCGAGCGTCAGACCGAGCAGCAGCCAGTCGATCGCGGTCAGCGCCATGGTTCACCCGGCCGCCATCACCGCGTCGTGGAACGCGGGGCGCACGGCGAGAATCGCCTGGTTGGAACGGGAGGGGTGCACCCGGTTGGTCAGCAGGACCAGGTAGCGGTCGGCGGCCGGGTCGATCCAGAGCGACGTCCCGGTGAAGCCGGTGTGGCCGATCGAGGCCGGGGACAGCCGGGCGCCGCACGACGAGGTCGGCAGCATGGTGTCCCAGCCGAGGGCCCGCGAGCTGCCGGGCACCGCCGTCCGCGTCCGGAAGAGGTCGAACGTCGGCGGCGACGCGAGCGGGCCGTCGCCGTGGAAGCCGGCCAGGACGTCGCGTGCGAACCGGCCCACTGCGCCGGCGGCGCCGAAGAGTCCCGCGTGTCCCGCCGCGCCGCCGAGCGCCCAGGCGTTCTCGTCGTGCACGTGGCCGACGAGCGTCCGGCCGCGCCACGGATCCCGCTCGGTCGGCGCCGTGCGGACGCGCCACTCCGGTGGCGGGTGGAACCGGAGCTCCCCCCAGCCGCGCCGCGCCGCGACGTCGTCGAACTGCGCGGCCAGACCCGCCCGCGCGGGATGCCGGTCGGCCAGGATGAAGCCGAGCAGGATGAACCCCAGGTCGCTGTAGATCGAGCGGGTGCGCGGCGGGTACTCCAGCGGCAACCGGCCGATGGCGGGCTCGAACTCCGCCCGCCCGACGTGATCGCGATAGAAGGGGAGGTGCGCGGTCAGACCGGACGCGTGGGCAAGCAGGTCCCGCACCGTGACGATCTCCCGATCCGTCCCGCGCCACGTCCGGAGAACCGCCGCCACCGGCAGGTCGAGCGGGGTCAGGCCGGCGTCGACGTGGCGCATCGCCAGGGTCGTGGTCGCGATGACCTTGGTCAGCGACGCCAGGTCGAAGATCGTGTCGGCGGTCGCGGGCGGGCTGCCGGCGTCGAACGTGAGCCGGCCGGCCGCGTGCCGCCAGAGGGTTCCCGAGCGGCTGCCGACCTCCGCCACCGCGGCCGGGCAGACGCCCCCGGCGACCGCCTCGTCCAGGACCCGGGCCGCCGCGGCGATGCCGATCATTCCGCGCCTCCGCGCCCCGGCGACGGCCGGATGCGGTCCGCCGTCCAGCCCGCGCCGACCGTCGCGGCCGAGCCGACGAGGACATACCACTGCCACGACAGGTCGCTCGCCAGGCTCACCGTCGCGATGGTGACCAGACCGGCGGCGAGCCCGGCGATCCCGACCCCGGGCGTCGGCCTCGCGATGAGCACGCTGAGAAGGAAGACGCCGAGCATCAGCCCGCCGCTGAAGAACTGCACCGCGAGCACGTCGTCGATGATGCGCTGCGACACGCCGATGGCGGCGATCGCCACCGTCGCCTGCACCGCGGCCCACGCGCCGGTCGCCCGCCGCGACGCGCGGAGCGCCTGCGCCTCGGACCGTTCCCGGCCGGTCCGGCCCAGGTAGAAGTCGCCTATGGTCGATGCGGCGGAGGAGTTCAGCGACGAGGACAGCGTCGACATCGCGGCCGCCACGATCGCGGCCAGCACGAGCCCGCGGAGCCCCGGCGGCAGGTGGGTCATCAGGTAGAGCGGGAAGACGCGGTCGGCCTGCACGGCGCCGTCCGCGGCGATCGAGGCGAGGGCCCCCGGTGCGCCGGCCGCGTAGAAGGCCCAGAGCAGCACGCCGATGCCCAGAAACAGCGCGAACTGCACGCAGACGAAGACCCCGCTGGCGATCAGCGCGAGGCGCGCGTCGGCGAGGGACCGGCTGCACAGGTAGCGCTGCACGAACATCTGATCCGTGCCGTGCGTGGCGGCGGTGAAGACGGCGCCGCCGAAGACGCCGGACCAGAACGTGTAGTCCCGCCGGAGATCCCAGGCGAAGTCGAACGTGACCAGCTTGCCCGCCTCGTCCGCCGCCGCCCACGCCTCGCGGGCGCCGCCGGGGATGCCGGCGAGCAGCGTGGCGGCCGCGAAGAGCGCGCCGGTCAGGTAGACGGCGAGCTGCACGACGTCCATCCAGACCACCGCGGTCATGCCGCCCAGCCACGTGTAGGTCAGCGTGACCGCGGCCAGCGCGACGATGGCGGCGATCATCACCGGTGTCTGCGGCGGGTCCGCGAGCCCGACCGTGGACGCGGCGATGGTGAGCATCGCCGCGAGGACGAGGGCGGTCGCGAAGAGGCGCAGGCCGTCGGCGACGTTGCGCGTGATCAGGAAGACCGCCGCCGCGCACTGGCCGAACGCGCGCCCGACCCGCACGCTGAGCAACTGGTACGCCGACAGCAGGTCGCGGCTGAAATACGCCGGCAGCAGGACGAACGCGACCGCCACGCGGCCCGCGAGATAGCCGAGGGCGAGCTGCAGGAACGTCAGGTCGCCGCCGAACGCGTAGCCCGGGACGCTGACGACGGTGACCGTGCTCGTCTCCGTCGCCACGATCGAGCCCGTCACCGCCCACCACGGCGCGCGGCGCCCGGTCAGGTAGTAGTCGCGCAGGGTCGAGCGTCCGCGCGCCAGGCGGCGGCCGCCCCATACCGCCAGCAGCAGGTACGCCGCGACGACCGTCAGGTCGACCAGCATCGGTCACCGCGGGGTGATGGAGTCGCGCAGCCGCCCGTCGATCTCCTCGCCGATGGCGGCGCGCACCGAGTCGTTCGCCTGCTTGAGGCGCGCCAGCGACTCGGGATAGCCGACGTGGGCGTGGGCCATGACGATGGCAGCCTTCACGTTCCAGCGGGCCTCCTGCAGCAGCTTGCCGGCCTCCTCGTGGTCGAGTCCGGTGACCGTCGTGATGATGCGCCGCGCCCGGTCGCGCGCCTTTTCGGAACCGGCGTCGACATCGACCATGAGGTTGCCGTAGGTCTTGCCGAGATGCACCATCGGGACCGTGGTCAGCATGTTCAGCACCATCTTGGTCGCGGTGCCGGCCTTCAGGCGGGTCGATCCGGCGATGACCTCCGGCCCGACCGCGGGGGAGATGACGATGTCGACGAAAGTCTGCAGCTCGGTGCCCGGCCAGCAGGTGACGAAGATGATCTTGACCCCGTTGCGGCGCGCACGGGTCAGGGCGCCGCGCACGAACTGCGTCATCCCGCTGGCCGAGATGCCCACCAGGACGTCCCTGCGCGTGGGATGCAGGCGGGCGACGGCCCGCGCCCCTTCCTCGAAATTGTCCTCGACCCCCGCCTGGGAGCGGAAGAAAGCGGCCCGGCCGCCCGCCATGATGGCCTGGACCAGGTGCGCGGGGGTGCTGAACGTCGGTCCCATCTCGGCCGCTTCGAGCACGCCGAGCCGGCCGCTCGTCCCCGCGCCGACGAAGATCAGGCGCCCGCCCTTCTGCAGCGCCGCGGTGATGAGGTCGGAGGCGGTCGCGATGCGGGCCTTCTCGCGCGCCACCGCCGTGAGGATCTTGCGGTCCTCGCGCAGCATCAGGCCGATCATGTCCTCCGTCGACACCTGATCCAGCGTCAGGCTGGCCGGGTTGATGGCTTCCGTCGGCAGGTCCTTCCACTTCGAGGACATGCGGAGACTCACCTGTGGTCGTGACCGGCCCGCACGGCGCGGGACCCGCGGGGGCCGGGCGGCCGTTGCGCCGGTTTGACGGGTCGAAGAAGGACGGAGTATAAAGATCGATTGCCTGGAGACCAACGGGCCGTCATGTGGAACGTCAACGCCATGCCGACCGGCCGACCGGCCGCAATGCCCGCCCGGACCGCGCCGCCGGACGCGGCCGCCGGGAGCGGATGACGCAGCCGACACATTGTAGTGATCCCGGGGCCATCATCCGCAAGCCGGGTGATGGCCTTTTTTTCTGAACAGCAGCATTTCCGTGCTCAGAGTCGCCCTGGTCGGATTCGGGACGGTCGGGCGGTCGGTGGCGCGCATCCTGTGCGAGAGCGACGGGCGCCCGCTGGTCCTGTCGCACGTGTGCAACCGGCGCGTCGAACGCAAGGTCGTCGACTGGGCGCCGCCCACCGCCGTCTGGACGTCCGACTTCGACGACGTCCTGCGCTCCGACGCGGACGTCGTGGTCGAGGTCGTCGGCGGCCTGGAGCCGGCGGAAGACTGGATCCGGCAGGCGCTCGAGGCCGGCAAGTCGGTCGTCACCGCCAACAAGCAGGTCATGGCCCATGCCGGCGCCGAGCTGCTGCGGGTCGCGGCCGACCGGGGACGACACCTGCTGTTCGAGGCGGCGGTCGCGGGAGGCATTCCCATCATCCGGGCGTTGCGGGAAGGTCTGGCCGGCGATCGGCTGCAGCGGGTGCTCGGGGTGCTGAACGGCACCTGCAACTACATGCTGACGCGCATGGAAGCGAAGCAGGTTTCGTTCGACGACGCGCTGCGGGAGGCGCAGGACAGGGGCTACGCCGAGGCGGACCCGACCGCGGACGTCGACGGCGGCGACGCGCAGGCCAAGCTGGCGATTCTCTCGGCGGTGGGCCTCGGCCGGCGCGTGGCCGCCGAGGCGATCCCGTTACGCTCGATCCGGCCGGTCGAGCCGGTGGACTTCACGTACGCGCGGCGGCTCGGCTGCACGATACGGCAGGTGTCGCGGGCGGAAGTGACAGGCGGCGACGGCCTCGACGTCATCGCGTCCGTACAGCCGATGCTGGTGCCGGTGACGTCACCGCTCGCGCGCGCCGACGGGAGCCAGAACGTGGTGGTCGTGGACGGCGCGCGCGGCGGCGAGACCGCGTTCCGCGGGTTCGGCGCGGGCGGCGATCCGACCGCGGTGGCCGTCGTCTCCGACCTCGAAGCGATCGCGCGGGCGGGCGTCCCCGCGCCCCGCTCGTGGCGGCCGGCGGCGGCGGCGCGGGTGGAAACCGACTTCGAGGCCTCGCAGTACCTGCGCTTCGTCATCGCGGACCGGCCCGGTATCATTGCCTCGCTCGCCGGCGTCTTCTGGCGCCACGGCCTGAACGTCGATGCGGTGCTGCAGGAGCCGGACTGGCCGAAGTCGGCCCTGCCCTTCGTCGTGACCCTCGAGCCGTGCAGCGCCGGGGCGGTGCAGGCCGCGCTGGCGGAGATCGAGGCGTTCGACTTCCATGCGCGGCCACCGGTCTGGATGCCGATTCTGCCACGCGGAGAACGCTGCTCATGAGCTACCTCACCGGCCTTCGATGCTCCCTGTGCCGGACCCCGTTTCCGGCCGCGGCGCTGTACGTCTGCGACCAGTGCCTCGGGCCGCTCGAGGTTACCTACGACCGCGACGCCGTTCGGCGCGCCGTCTCGCGTGAACGCATCGCCTCGCGTCCGGCGAGTCTCTGGCGCTATCGCGAGTTCCTGCCGATCGACGGCGAGCCGCGGACCGGAACCACCTCGGGATTCACGCCGCTCGTCCGGGCGGACCGGCTGGCCGCGGCGCTCGGGATGCGCGAGCTCTACCTCAAGGACGACTCCGTAAACCATCCGACGCTGTCGTACAAGGACCGCGTGGTGCCCGTCGCCGCGACGCGCGCGTGCGAGCTGGGGTTCAGCGTCTTCGGGTGCGCGTCGACCGGCAACCTCGCCAACAGCGTAGCGGCCCACGCGGCCCGGCTCGGTCTCGACTGCTACGTCTTCATTCCGCGGACCCTCGAGCCGGGGAAGATCATCGGGTCCGCCGTCAGCGGTCCGCACGTGGTCGCGATCGACGGCACCTACGACGACGTCAACCGTCTCTGCACTCAGGTCGGCGAGCGCTACGGCTGGGCGTTCGCCAACATCAACCTGCGGGCGTACTACGCGGAAGGGGCGAAGACGTACGGGTTCGAGATCGTCGAGCAGCTCGGCTGGCGGTTCCCGCGCCACGTGGTATGTCCCGTCGCCGGCGGGACGCTGCTCCCGCGCATCGGCCGCGGCTTCCACGATCTGCTCGACGCCGGGCTGGTGGACGGCGACCCGCCGCGCATCCACGCCGCGCAGGCGGCCGGCTGCGCGCCGGTCATCCACGCCCTCGACGAGGGGCTCGACTATCCGGAGCCGGTCAGGCCGGACACCATCGCCAAATCGATCGCCATCGGCAACCCCGCCGACGGGTTCCACGTGCTGCGGACGGTGCGCGAGTCCGGGGGCAGCGGCGCGGCGGCCACGGACGCGGAGATCGTCGACGCCATCGGGCTGCTCGCGCGGACCGAGGGCATCTTCACCGAGCCGGCCGGCGGCACCACGCTGGCCGTGACCCGGAAGCTCGTGGAGCAGGGGATCGTTCCCCGCGACGAGAGCACCGTGGTCTGCATTACCGGGAACGGTTACAAGACGGCCGACGTCATGGCGCCGTCGGTCGCCGCGCCCACCGCCCTCGGCCGCTCGCTGGCCGAGTTCGAAGCCTTCATGGCGGAGCGCCGGCACGCCCATCAACCGGTGTCCGGCTGATGACGTCACGACCCGAGCGGAGCGAGATCGTCGAGGCGGAAGGCCACCTGGTCGATTCGCAGTTGCTGAACGCGATCTTCGACAAGGTGATCGAGCGGCGGGCGCGGTTCGACGTCCTGCGGTTCGACATCGGCCGCACCAACGACGAGTACTCGCATCTCAAGCTGAAGGTGACGGCGCCGGGCGAGACGGTCCTGGCCGAGCTGCTCGAGGACCTGATGCCGCTCGGCTGTCATCCGACCCCCGAGCGCGACGCCGTGCTCGAGCGGTCCGAACAGGCCGGGTGCGTGCCCGACGACTTCTACTCGACGACCAACCACCGCACCTACGTGCGGCACGGCGGGACGTGGCTGGAGGTCGAACGCCAGCGCATGGATGCGGTCATCGTCGTCGAGGACGGGCGGGCGGCCTGCCGCAAGCTGCGCGACGTGGCGGTGGGGGACGCGGTCGTCTGCGGCGTCGGGGGCATCCGCGTTTCGCCCGAGTTCCGCGAGCGCGACCGGCTGGGCTTCGCGTTCATGGTGAACGACGTGTCCACCGAGCGGCGCGTCGAGGTCAGCGTGGCCCGGGTGCTGGCGATGATGGCGGACGTGAAGCGCAACGGCGGGCGCATCGCCTTCGTCGCCGGCCCGGTCGTGGTCCACAGCGGCGGCGTGACCTACTTCTGCGACCTCATCCGCCGCGGCTTCGTCGACGTGCTGCTGGCCGGGAACGCGCTTGCGGTGCACGACGCCGAGCACGCGCTGTTCGGCACGTCGCTCGGGATCGACCTGAACGCGGGCACCGCGGTCGAGGAAGGGCACCGCAACCACATGCGCGCCATCAACGCGATCAACCGCGCCGGCGGCCTGCGTGCGGCGGTCGATCGGGGGCTGCTGCGGTCGGGCATCCTGTACGAAGCGATTCGGCACGGCGTCGACTACGTGCTGGCGGGGAGCATCCGCGACGACGGGCCGCTGCGGGACACCATCATGGACCTGATCGCGGCGCAGGACCGCTACGCCGAGGCGCTCCGCGGCGTGAGCATGGTCGTCATGCTCTCGACCATGCTGCACAGCATCGGGGTCGGCAACATGCTGCCGTCGCACGTCCGGGTGGTGTGCGTCGACATCAACCCCGCGGTGGTGACCAAGCTCGCGGACCGCGGCTCGTCGCAGACGGCCGGCATCGTGACCGACGTCGGCCTGTTCCTGCACCAGTTGACGGCACAGCTCGACGCGGCGGCCGGTGCGCCGGGAACGGCGCGGCGGCCGGCTGCCGGCGCGGCGGCGGGTCGGATGATCGACGCGGCGGCGGCCGGTGCGCCCGCGGCGGCGACCGGCGCGGGGGAGGCGCGGCGATGACCGCAACGGCGGACGCCGCGCCGATCGTCGTCCAGAAATACGGCGGCACCTCCGTCGCCACCGCGGAGCGGATTCGCGCGATCGCGGAGCGGGTGGCGCGCGCCCGCCGCGCCAGCCCGCGGCTGGTCGTCGTCCTGTCGGCCATGGGCAGGACGACGGACGAGCTCGTGGCGCTGGCGCACGAGGTGTCCGACGACCCGCGCGGCCGCGAGATGGACCTGCTGCTGGCGACGGGCGAGCAGGTTTCCGTCTCGCTGCTCGGCCTGGCGTTGCAGCATCAGGGGATCCCGGCGATCTCGCTGACCGCGTCGCAGTGCGGGATCCGGACCGACGACGCCTTCAACATCGCGCGCATCGAATCGATCGAGACGCGGCGGATCCTCGCGGAGCTGGACCGGGAGCGGGTGGTGATCGTCACCGGCTTCCAGGGCATCACGCGGGACCACGAGGTCACGACGCTCGGCCGCGGCGGGAGCGACATCACCGGGGCGGCGGTGGCGGCGGCCCTCGGCGCCGGCGTCTGCGAGATCTGCACGGACGTCGACGGCGTGCTGTCGGGGGACCCGCGAACGGTGCCGCACGCGACGCGGTGGCGGGAGATAAGTTACGAGGAAGCAATCGAGATGGCGTCCAGCGGCGCCAAGGTTCTGCACCCGCGGGCGGCCGAGGTGTGCATGGCCTACCGGATCCCGATCCACGTGCGCTCGAGCTTCCACGACGGCGAGGGCACGTGGATCCGCGGAGGCGACGAGATGGTGATGGAGCAGGCGGCGGTGGTCGGCGTCAGCAGCGACCGGAAGATCGCCAAGGTGACCCTGATCGACGTGCCGGACCGCCCGGGGCTGGCCGCGGAGGTCTTTCGGGACCTCGCGGCCAGGGCGATCAGCGTGCGGTTGATCATTCAGGGCGCGAGCGCCGAGGGCCTGGGCCGCATCACCTTCGTGCTCGACGACGAGTACGTCGAAGGCGCCACGCAACTCGTCGAGGACTGGAAGGCGCGCGGACTCGCGGCGGCGGGAGCGGTCGATCGCGACGTCGCCAAGATCTCCATCGTCGGATCGCGCCTCGCGTCGACCCCCGGCCTGGCCGCCCGGATGTTCGCGGTGCTCGCGCGCGAGGGCATCAACATCGACTGCATCAGCTCCTCGGAGATGAAGATCGCCTGCGTGATCGCCGACACGCACGTGGACGAGGCGGTCCGCGCCGTGCACGACGAGTTCTTTCCGGAAGGCACGGCCCCCCAGGCCGAGCGGACCCCGTCTGACGCCCGCTCGCGCAACCGCCCGGCAGCGACGTGAGCGGGGGACGGGAATTCACCGCGACGCCGGCGTGACAACCTGCGCCGTCAAGTCCTGGCGGTCCAGTTCGGCGCCGGCCCCGCCGTCATCGTCGAGAAGGTGACGAATCTGCTCATGGATGGCTTCGCTCCTGGATGTCGCGGATCGCCTCAATCCGCTGGCACTTCGCCGGTTGCGCAGTCGACCACGAGCCGGATCGGCGCTGACGGATCGGCGCCGATCAAGGATCGGCCCGGCGCATGCCTCCCCCCCGGATGCAGTCTGGCGTTGACTTCGATGGTCGTGCCGGCCGGCAGGTCGATCGGAGTGTCGAACCAGTAGCGGGTCGGCCACGCGGTGTCCGGCTCGCGCAGGAAGAGCATCGGCACACGGGTCCCGCCCGGCGCCACCGCCACGACCTGCACATCCCTGGCTTCTATCGCGACTTCCGGCAGGACGGCCAGCGCGCTGACGTCCTCCGTCACCTCCTGGCTGAAGGTCAGGCTCAGTCCGCCCGTGCGTTCCGGCGACGACAGCAGGAGCGATTCGAGTGCGCGCACTCTCTCGTCGGTCACGTAGAGACCGATGCGACTCTGGTCGACGAACTCCTCGCCCTCGGTGATCCAGGTCTTCTTGTAGTGCACACGCGCCACGATGTCGGCGCCCGCCGGCAGGTGGCGGACCGCGCCTTCCTGCCGCACGCTCGGCCGTCCCGGCGACCACAGCGCGATCGGCGCTCCGGTGGGGAAGTCCCGCCCTTCCGCCTCTCGGAATCCCGGCCTGTCGTCCGCGGCATCGAGCGCCCGCGCGGTGCCGGTCGCGTCGATGTAGATGGCCACGCCGCGGACGACCGCGGCGGCGCCCGGCATCACGTCCGCGCCGGTCACGAACCGGGCCCCGGTCGTCTCCGTCGGCAGCACGAAATAGCGGACCGCCTCGTTCGTGCCGGCGTCCAGCGTGAACGGCTCCGGCATCTCGATCTCCAGGTCGGGAGCGCCCAGCGGCCACTCACCGGGCGGATCCGGCGGGACGGGGCGCCGCGCGCGCGGGCCCTGCGGGTAGCCGCCGCTGGACCACTCCAGGATCATGTCCATCTCGTGCGCCGGCAGGGCGTGCCCGTTGCGGAAATCGCCGAAGCCGTCCTCCGCCTTCCAGGGCGGCATCCGCAGCCCCAGGACCTCCTCGCGGATCGACTGCGCCCACGGATAGGCGGACCGATAGTCCACGAGCGACATCGGTGCGATGCCCCCGTCGCGATGGCACGATCCGCAGTTGTCGCGGAAGATCGGAAACAGGTGCTCGTTGTAGTTCCACCGCGAGGCGATCGGGGTATGGGTCTCCGTCTCTTCGACCTGACCGCCCACCACGACGAGCGCCACCGCAGCGCCCAGACACCAGCGACCGTATCGCGTCGTCATCACTCCATCTCCCCGGACGGCTTCCCGCCGTCGCTTCCCGCCCGGCCGTGACGAGCGCGGCCGGGCGAACATGCCGAAGATGCTTCGTGGTCGCGCCCTTGCCATGCAAGCGCCTCGCCGCGCTACCGTATCGCGGGAGTGCCGCCCTGTCGGCGCGCGCCTGCCGGGTCGTAGATCCGGTTGATTCCGCGCACCGCCTCGTTGAAGACGTCGTGCGCCTCGCTCACCTGCTGCTTGTTGCCGAGATCGCCGTACCAGTCGAGGAGCCACGCCGCCCGCACCAGGCTGCGCACCGCGATGCGCACCTGGTTGCGGCCGGCCGCCGGCAGCGCCTCGGCGCGCTCGTCGAGGGCCAGCGCGAGCTCCTTCGACTGCAGGGCGGGAATGAAGATCTCCGTGAACCGGCCTTCCGCCACCAGCCGCTCGATCTCGTCGTTGCGGGCGGCGATGCCGTCCACGATGTCGAGGGTCCGTTCCGGAATCCGCGGGCGGATCCGCTCGGCGAGCGGCAGCGTGGCCGGCACGTCGGGCACCGCGGCGACCCTCCTGACCGGCGCGTCCGACGTCGGCTCCGAGAAGATGAAGTCGAAACGCTCCTCGGGGTAGTCCTCGACCATCCGGATCTTGGTGATGAAGTCGGCGGGCAGGGGGCGGTCCCCGACCTCCGCTTCCAGATACGCGCCGTCGGGGGAGGGGAGCAGCGCCGCTGCCTCTACTTCGATGAACTCGTCGGTCGCCGGGTCGTAGTCTTCCTCCAGCACGACGCGCCCCATCCACATCGTCACGTCTACCGGCTCCCGGTAGTTGTCCGTGGCGTAGAGCCGGAAGACGCCGGGCTCCGGGTAGGTGCCCTCGATGTGGTGGAAGCCGTCGGGGGCCATGAAGACGCGCCCGCCGTGCCGCGGGCTGTGATCCATGTGCGCGCCGGGCGCCGCGTCGACGACGCCGCAGGTCAGCATCATCGAGCCGTAGTACGGGTTGCGGACCGGGCCGTCGATCTGGACCCAGTTCGACCCGCCGTCGTACATCGGGCAGTACGCCCGCGCGTAGCCGGCCGGGAGGTCCGTCCCCGCGAGGAACTCGGACAGCGGCTTGAACGCGCTGCGCATGGACCCGATGTCGCCGGCGTCGGCCGCGGCCCGGGCCAGCGGCCCGACGACGCTGTCCGCGACCGCGATCAGATCGGCCAGCGCGCTCTGCGCCGCCGCGAAATCGTCGGCCGCGAGCGCTTCCTGGGCGCGGACGTACTCGGCGACCTGGGTGGCGAAGTCCGCCTGGCCGGCGGCGGTCGATGCGTGGACCGCGCGGTGCGCGGCGGGGACGGCCAGCACGGCGCCGAGCAGGCCGGCGAGAACGGCAAGGCGCTTCACTTGTTGAGACATGGGAGCGGTCCTCGAAGAAATGCGGAGAGCTGCCGAAGCCATTGCTGTTCCATTTTGTGCGATCCGCCATTATACAACCAGCCGCCTCCCGCAGCAATCGCGTATCGGCTGTAACTCCTTGCGTAAATTGGAGTAGTACGCCGTCGCGGGCGCCGCCGGGACACCGTGGCGGACGACCCCGCCGCCGTGCCTGCGCCGCCCCGGTGGCGGATGCCCCAACTTGATGACGAAGCGGCCGAACGCCATCGCGAAGCCGCCGTGCCTGCGCCACCCCGGTGGCGGATGCCCCGGGGGCGGCCGATACACGGGGCGTGAACGCGGAGCTGGCGGACGCGTACCTGAACGATCTGAAGGCGGGGCGGCGTCTGGCCGCCAATACGGTGAGCAGTTATGCCCGCGATCTGGCGCTCCTCGCGCGCTTCGCCGAGGCGCGCGGCGCCCGTGTCGACCGGTTCGGCCGGCGCGATCTGGAAGCGTTCGTCCGCGACCTGATGGCCTCCGGCCTCGCACCGCGGTCCGTCTCCCGCGTGGTGGCCTGCGTGCGCGGCTTCTATCGGTTCCTGCACGTCGACGGACACGTGGCGTCGAACCCGGCGGACGACCTGCGCGCGCCGCGCTCGTGGCCCGCCCTCCCGAAGTGGCTCTCCACCGGGGAGGTCGATGCGCTGATCGACCAGCCGGACACCGCCACCCCGATCGGCGTCCGCGACCGGGCGTTGATCGAGCTGCTCTATGCCACCGGCCTGCGGGTGTCCGAGCTGGTGGCGCTGCAACCGGGCGACCTGCATCTCGACGCCGGCTATCTGATCTGCCTGGGCAAGGGCGGGAAGGAACGCCTGGTCCCGATCGGCGGCGCGGCCGTCCACTGGGTGCGCCGCTACCTGACGTCGGCCCGACCCGGGCTGCTCGGCCCGCGGACCTCCGCCTGGATCTTCGTGAACGCCCGCGGCGGCGTCCGGCTCACCCGCGTCGGCTTCTGGAAGAAGCTCAAGCAGTATGCGCGGCAGGCCGGGCTGCCGCGGGACCTGAGCCCGCACGTCCTGCGGCACTCGTTCGCGACGCATCTGCTCGAGCGCGGCGCGGATCTGCGGTCCATTCAGACCCTGCTCGGACACGCCGATCTGTCGACCACCCAGATCTACACGCACGTCCTGGAGGCGCGGCTGAAGGCGGTCTACGACGCGTGCCATCCCCGCTCGTGATTGACCGGGCGGCCGAACCTTGGTTACTGTAGGCGGTTGGCGCGGCCGCGCGGAGGCTCGACTTTGCCGCAGTGAACCGCGGTCCCCGCGCCGCGCCGCGGGACCCGCCGGATCGACGCCGCATCCATCGCCCGAAGGGAGATTCACTGCACATGCGCCGGACAGGCCGTTACCTCTTCACCTCCGAATCGGTCACGGAAGGCCATCCGGACAAGATCGCCGACCAGGTTTCGGACGCCGTCCTCGACGCCGTCCTCGCGGACGATCCGACCGGGCGCGTCGCCTGCGAGACGCTGCTGACCACCGGTCTGATCATGCTGGCGGGGGAGATCACCACCACCGCCAGGGTCGAGTTCGCGGACGTCGCCCGGAAGGCGGTGCGGGACGTCGGCTATATCCGTGCGAAGTACGGCTTCGACGCCGACACCTGCGCGGTGCTCTCGTCGCTCCACGGGCAGTCGCCCGACATCGCCAGGGGGGTCGACCCGGGCGGCGCCGGCGATCAGGGCCTGATGTTCGGGTACGCCTGCAACGAGACGCCCGAGCTGATGCCGCTGCCTCTCATGCTGGCGCATCATCTGGTGCGGGCGCTGTCGAACGTGCGCCGCGACGGCCGGCTGACCTACCTCCGGCCGGACGGCAAGTCGCAGGTCACGGTGGAGTACGAGGGAGACCGGCCCCGGCGCATCGACGCCGTCGTGGTGTCGAGCCAGCACAGCGAGCGGGTCTCGACGGAGCAGTTGCGCGACGACGTCACCCGCGAGGTCATCCGCGCCACCGTGCCGGCGTCGATGATCGACGACGACACCAGGATCTACGTCAATCCCACCGGCCGGTTCGTGACCGGCGGCCCGCACGGGGACTCCGGCGTGACCGGCCGCAAGATCATCGTCGACACCTACGGGGGCATGGCCCCGCACGGCGGCGGCGCGTTCTCCGGCAAGGATCCGACCAAGGTCGACCGCTCCGCGTCGTACATGGCGCGCTACATCGCGAAGAACTGCGTGGCGGCGGGCCTGGCGGACCGCGTGCAGGTGCAGCTCGCCTACGCGATAGGCGTTGCGGATCCCGTTTCGGTCCTGGTCGACACGTTCGGCACCGGCACGATCGACGAAGCCCGGCTGAGCGGGCTCGTGCGCGAGCATTTCCCGCTGACGCCGAGAGGCATCATCGAGACGCTGGCGTTGCGGCAGCCGATCTACCGCAAGACGGCCGCGTTCGGCCACTTCGGCCGCACCGACCCGGAATTCACCTGGGAACGGACCGACAAGGCCGCTGCGCTGCGCTCCGCCGCCGGGATCTAGCCCGTCGACCACCGCCTGCAGCGACGGTCGATGCTCGGCCTGCGACCACCCGGTCAGGTTCGCACGGAGAAGAGGAAGCAGCCGGCCGACGCGCCGAACAACAGGTTCGGCGCCCAGGCCGCGGTCGCCGGCATGAGCACGCCGGCGCTGCCGAGCGCTCCGAACACGCTCAGAACGCCCCAGTAGCTGAACGCCAGCACAATGCCGACGCCGACCCCGTAGAGCGCGCCGCGTGGCCCGATGGTCACGGCGAACGGCACGGCGATGAGCGTGAGGATGAAGGTGACGAAGGGGAACGACGCCTTGCGGTGCAACTCGACGACGAGATTGACGACGTCGAAACCGAGCGCCCGCAGCTCCAGGATGTGTCGTTCGAGCTCGCGATAGCTCATCAGTTCGGCTTCCGGCAGCTCCGCCGAGAAGGCGGACGGCGGCGAGACATCGGGCAGCGCCCGCTCGGCCTCCTGCTCGTAGGCCGGGGCGGCGCCCGCCGCGGCCCCGAACTCGCGCGACCAGACGCCGTAGCCGTTCCAGACCTCCGCGAACGACGCTCGATCCGCGTACGTCCTGCGCGCCAGCGACCAGGGACGTCCCGTGAATTCGTAGACCGACAGGCCGCCGAGCTCGTGCCTGTCGGCGTCGAAGTGGAGATAGTGATAGATGTCGCCGTCATCGTTCACGAGCCATGTCCGGTTCTCGATACCGAACGGCTCCGTCCGGCCGGTACGTATCTCGCGGTCGAGCGCTTCCGCCCGGCGGTTCGCCCGCGCCAGAATGCCCTCGCTGATCCCGAACAGCAGACCGCTCCACAGCAGGCTGAAGCAGAGAATCGGCACCACCATCCGGTACAGGCTGATTCCGCATGCCTTCATCACCGTCAGCTCGCTCGTCCGGTGCAGCACGCCGACCGTCACCAGCGTCGTGACGAGCGCGGCGATGGGGAGGACGTAGGAAACGTACTGCGGCGTCGCGTACCAGAAGAACGTGAGCAGCTTCAGCAGGGTCGTCTCGTCTTTGAACAGCTTGTCGGAGAGATCGAGGAAGGTGAAAACGTAGAAGAGTCCGAGCAGGCCGACGAAAGCAAGCGTCAGCCACCGCAGGTAGATCTTCATGACGTACCAGTCGAGGAGGTTGATCCCCGACCACGACCTGGCGGAGACCATCACGACCGCCGCCGGATTCCCCGGCCGCTCCGAGGCGGGCGTTTCCGCAGGGCGGGGCGCCCGCGGCGCGAGCCAGGGCAGCGTCGCGTGCCGTTCGATCGATCCGGAGCGCCACCAGACCAGGCCGACGCCGGCAAGGCCCAGCACGACGTTCGGTATCCACCTGACGAGGTGCGGCGACAGCCACTGTCCCTTCGCCAGCGCCGTGCCCAGGTACATCATCACGTAATAGGTGAGGATGACGGCGATACCGAGGGCGAAGCTCGCCAGACGCCCGTCCTTGCGGCTGCTGACGCCCAGCCCGACGGCCAGCAGCACGAAGACGAAGCACGCCGCGGGAATCGAGAACTTCTCGTGGATCGCCATGATCGGCTGATGCGGCGAGAGCCCCGCCGCTCGCATCGCCACGGCCTCGTCCCGGAGCCCCGTGATCGACAGCTCGTTGACTCCGCGAGCCGGCCCGCCGTCGGGAAACAGCGACGAGGCGTCGAGCTGGATCGTCAGCTCCTCGAAGTCGTGCACTTCGTACGCGCCGGGATCGGCGGGGTCTACCCGGTGCCGCTCGCCGTGCCGTAGTACTACGGAGACGGTTCGGCGCGCGGCATCCACCGCGAAGCGGCCCCATTCGGCCACGTAGATGCCGGGCTGCGCGGGCCGCTCGACGTCTGCCAGGAAAACGTCCCGCCAACCGTCCGGTGCGACCTCGCGCACATACAGCACGGCGCGCGGAAACCGATCGACCTCGAACACGCGCGGCTTCACCTCGCCCTCGGCGCGGTTCGCCGACACGCGGAACACGATTTCCCGAAACCGCTGGTTCGCGTTCGGCACCGTCTTCGCCAGGATGTAGCAGTCGACCGCGGCCACCGCGGCCGCCAGGAGCAGCAGCGGTGAGAGGACGCGGAGAAGGCTGATGCCGCAAGCCTGGAGCGCCACCATCTCGCGGTCGCTCGACAGGCGTCCGAGCCCGATGAGCACGCCGATCAGGAGCGACATCGGAAGCGTGATGCCGAGCGAGTACGGCAGGAGCGTCATCAGGATCCGGACGACGTCGCCGCCGTTGACACCCACCCCGATCAGCTCCTCGGCGCGCTTGGTGATCGGATCCAGCATCAGCAGGAACGTCAGGACCACCTGGGAGAGACAGAACGGCTGGACCACCTCCCGCAGAATGTACCGCCCCGTGATGCCGAGCATTCGAGATGTCCTGGAGCTTGCGCAACGGGGTGCGACGACGTGGGGCGGGGCGGGGGATCAGTGACCGGCGTTCACGTGACTGTTGAAGGCGCGACTCGGTTCGTCCACGCGACCGGTGAGCCGGTCCACCTTAGCCGTTGACCACCAGCACGCCGACGGCGGACACCGGACCGCTGCACGCCCCGACTACCGCCGCGATTCCTGCCACCACGTCGAGAGTTCCATGACCGCAGGATACCCCGCCGCGGCGAGCGGCTTCAACCGGGCGAGAGTGCGCGGGCGGGTCCAGCTCGAGTACCGCAGCGCAAACACCTCCCGCACGTCCGGATCCGGTGCGTCCGATAAGGGGCGTTATGTTAACTTGCGGCTCCCGGAGCCGGAATCTCCGGTGCCCCGGGCCGCACCGCCGGGTGTCCCGGGCCGCACCGCCTGTTCGTCGGACTCGCGGGGATCGTCCGACCGGCGCAGATCGTCCAGGATGCCCTCGAGGGCCGCGATCAACTGGTCCCGCGGCACCTTCGTCTTCCGGAACGCCAGCCGCAGGCTGAACGTCCGGTTCGGGGGCGCGTAGTGGTACACGAACGGCTTGGCCCGGCCTGCGCCGCCGCGTCGCTTCGAGGCCGTCTCGCGCGCCCGCCGGCGGGTCGCGCCGCCGTCGCGCGTCATCTGCTCGATGAAGGCGACCATCGCTTCCGGGCTCCGCTGTCGGACCACCTCGAGCAGGACCGACTTCGAGGTGATTTCCGCGAGGCGGCACAAGCGCTGCACCTCGTCGGGCATGGCGTTGAGGCTCAGTGATTCGGTGATCGAAGTGCGCGACTTGCCGAGCCGCTTCGCGAGCTGCTCGTGCGTGTACTCGAAGCGTTCCACCAGCGCCTGCAGGGCCTCGGCTTCCTCGAACGCCGTCAGATCCTTGCGTTGCAGGTTCTCGATGAGGGCCAGTTCGATGCTCTCGGACTCGTTCGCGGAACGGATGACGACCGGGAGCTCGGTCAGCCCGAGCTGAACCGCGGCCTGATAGCGCCGTTCGCCGGAGATGATCCCGTACCGCTCGCCGCGCGGGCGCACGATCAACGGCTCGATGATTCCCTTCTCCGCGATGGACGCCTTGAGTTCCGTCAGATCGCCCATCGCGTGGCGCGGCTGTTCCGGGTTCGGATCGAGCCGCTCGATCGGCACCATGCGCCCGATCGGTTCGCCGGACGACGCGGACAGCGTTTCCACGTAGTGCGCCTCGTGGCGCATCCGCACGGTCTCGGGCAGCCCCCTTCTAGGCACGGTCCATGACCTCCTCGCACAGGCTGTAGTAATCCGCGGCGCCGGTCGAGTTGGGCGCGAACGTGAAGATGGACTCGCGGTACGCCGGCCCCTCCTCGAGCCGGACGTTCTTGGAAATCACGGTGCGGAAGACCTTGGCGCCGAACGCCTCGCGGATCCGGCCCTGGATGTCGCGCCCCAGCGAGGTCCGCCGGTCGTGCATGGTGATCAGCACGCCGAGAATGTCGAGTCCGGGATTGGCCCGGGACTGCACCCGCTGCACCGTCTCCAGCAGGTCGTCGGTGCCTTCGAGGGCGAAATAGGAAGACTGGATCGGAATGAGCAGGTGCGTGGCGGCGACGAGCGCGTTGACCGTCAGCAGGCCGAGCGCCGGCGGGCAGTCGATCACGGTGAACGAAAAGCGTTCGCCGAGCACGTCGAGGCGCTCCTTGAGGCGGAAATGGGCGTCCAGCTCCCCCACCATCCGCGCTTCCAGCTTCGCCAGGGCGATTCGGGCCGGCGCGATCCAGAGGTTCTCCTGCGCCGACGGCCGAATCACGTCCGCCAGCGGGCAGCCGTCCTCGACCATGACCTCGTACACGGAGCGGACGGCTTCGTCGCGCTGCACGAAGGAGATGGTGCTGTTGCCCTGGGGATCCAGATCGATGAGGAGCGTGGGTTTTCCGCGGAGTGCGAGCGCCGAGGCGAGGTTGATGGCCGTGGTGGTCTTGCCCACGCCGCCCTTCTGGTTGGCGATCGCAACGATCATCGGTGTGCCGTCGGCCAGGAAGAACGGTACGACACGGAACATGCCGGGAGCATGCAGACCGGAATGCCGGGATTCTAGGAACGACCCGCCGGCATGTCAAGGCGCCGGACGATCGGAGGCGAACGGTCGAGCCGCTGCGCAATCAGTGAGTTGCAGACGATGTCGGCCGGCCGACATCGCGGAGTCGGCGGTGGAACCCGGCGTGACGCCGGGAGGCGCGGCGCCCGGATCGCGCGGCGCTACATCTTGTACTTGCCGAGATCCTCCGGATCCAGATTCTCCAGCCACTTGGCGAGACGCTCGGGATCCGCCTTGTCCGGAGCGAAGTCGAGGTTCTTCGCGTTCCTGACGACGGTGTCCTCCACGTAGATTGGCGCGCTCACGCGCAGCGCGAGGGCGATGGCGTCGCTCGGGCGCGCGTCCACGGAGACGACCTCGCCGCGTATGCGGACGTATATGAGGGCGTAGAACGTGTTCTCCTTCAGATCGCACACGACGATCTTCTCCACCGATCCATGCAGGTCGCTGATGACGTTCCGCAGCAGATCGTGCGTCATGGGCCGCGGCGTGGTCACGTTCTCGATCTGCAGCGCGATCGCGTTGGCCTCGAAGATGCCCACCCAGATCGGCAGAACGTGCTCGCCGGCCTCATCGCGCAGGATGACGATCGGCGTATTGGTGATCGGGTCGACCATCAGTCCCTTGATCGTCATCTCGATCTGCATCAGGCCACCTCGGCGCCGCCGCCCGGCGGTGGCGCGACTGCCGGAGACAAAGTGCCCCACAGGCTGTTCGGCCCGGCACGTTCGATCCGGACGTCGAGCAATCGGCCGATGCAGGCCGCAGCGCCCGGAAAGTTCACGACGGTGTTGCCACTGGTGCGTCCGGCGTACTCGCCGGCCCGCCGGCGGCTCGGGGCGTCGGCCAGCACCGTGACCGTTCGTCCAACCATCGAGTCGTGCAGCTCCCGCTGAATTCCCTGCTGCAACGCCTGCAGGGTCGTCAGGCGCCGCGCCTTCTCGGCCTCGGGCACGTCGTCCGGCATGCGGGCGCGCGCCAGGGTGTTCGGCCGTTCGGAGTACTTGAACGAGAACATGCCGTGGTAGCGCACCGTCTCCGTCAGGCTCAGCGTCTGCTCGAAGTCCCCCGCGCTCTCCCCCGGGAATCCGACGATCATATCGGTCGACAGGGTGACGCCCGATACCTGCTCCCGGATCTCGTCGATCAGCGCGAGATACCGCTCGCGCGTGTGCCGCCGCCGCATCCGTCCCAGTACGCGGGTCGAGCCGGACTGCACCGGCAGGTGAAGGTGCTTGCACACCTTGGGCAGATCCCGAATCGCCTCGATCAGGCGCCGTGTCACGTGACGCGGGTGCGGACTCGCGAACCGGATGCGGTCGATGCCGTCGACGGCGTGAACCCGCTCGAGCAGGCCGGCGAAGTCGCAGTCCGCTGCATCCGGCGCCTGGTAGTGATTCACTATCTGGCCCAGGAGGTGCACTTCGCGATGCCCCCCCTCGGCCGCCGCCGAGACCTCGGCGACGATTTCAGCGACCGGCCGCATCCGTTCGCGACCGCGGGTGTACGGCACCACGCAGAAGGCGCAGAAGTCGTTGCAGCCCTCGATGACCGTCACGAAGGCCCTGACCGCATCCTCCCGGACCGCGACGCCGAGGGGAAAGGAGACGTTGTCGTACGGATTGGTGTCGACCTGCGGCCGGCCGGTGCGTTCGGCTTCCTCGACGGCCGGGGCGAGCATCGCCAGCGCCTGGGTGCCGATCACGACGTCCACCATCGGGGCGCGTTCGACGATCCGCGGACCTTCCTGCTGGGCTACGCAGCCTGTCACGGCGACGAGCGGGCGCTCCTCGGGAGTCCGGTGGCGGAACCTGTCGAGACGGGCGAACAGCTTCTCCGCCGCCCGCTCCCGCACGCTGCAGGTGTTCACGACGATCAGGTCCGCGTCCTCCGGCGCCCCCGCCGGCGCGTAGCCGGCCTGCTGCAGAAGGCCGGCCAGCCGTTCGCCGTCGTGCACGTTCATCTGGCAGCCGAACGTCTCGACCGCATACGTCCTCGCCATGATCTCATCCCCGAGTGTTCGAGGTTTACTCCCCTTTCGCGCCGGCCGGCGTCACGCTCGCCGTCGCCGCATGTCTGGATTCCAGCAGCTCCGCGGCGCTCGCCAGCGCGGTGGAACTGTCCGACCCGGTCATCAGACGCGCCAGCTCCGGGACCCGTTCGGCCCGGGTCAGCCGTTCGACCGCGGTTCGCGCCCGCCCGGCGTGCACCCGTTTCGAGACCTCGAAGTGCGCCGTGGCGTGCGCGGCCAACTGCGGTGCATGCGTCACGCAGAGCACCTGGTAGCGCGCGCCGAGCGCGCGCAGCCGCTCCCCCACCCGGTCGGCGGCGCGGCCGCCGATGCCCGCGTCGATTTCGTCGAACACGAGCGTCTTGCCGGCGGCGTCGGTCGCCGCGAGCGTCTTGAGGGCGAGCATCACGCGCGACAGCTCGCCGCCGGAGGCCACCCTGGCCAGCGGTCGCGCGTCCTCGCCGGGATTGGCGGAGAGGCAGAGCTCGATCCGGTCCATACCGCGCGCACTCCAGCGTTCCTCGGCGAGGCCGGCGGCGACGCCGACGTGGACGCGACCGTCGGGCATCGCCAGGTGCCGCAGCTCGGCTTCGAGCGCCGGCGCGAGCTCCCGCGCCCTGTCCACGCGCTTCGCCGACAGGGCGCGCGCGGCGGCGAGGTATGCGGCCCGCGCCGCGGCCGCGGCGGTTTCCAGCGCCGTCCGGCGGGCCTCGCCGTCCGTCAGGCTGCGGAGCTCCCCGGCAACCGTCTCCCGCCGTTCGAGTACCGCGTCGAGGTCCCCGCCGTACTTCCGCATCAGCCTTTCGATGTCCGCAAGCCGCCCTTCCACCTCGGCGAGCCGCTCCGGGGACACCTCGACCGCGGCGGCGTACGAGCGCAGCGCGTGCGCGAGGTCGTCGAGCAGCGGAGCGACCGTCTCGCGTACGGCCGCCTGCTCCCCGAACGCGGCATCGAGGGCCGCCAGTTCGTCGAGCTGCCGCCACACGCCGCCCAGCGCGGACAGGACGGAATCGTCCCGCTCGTACAACGTGGCGTAGGCTTCGCCGGCAAGTGTCGCCAGCCGCTCGGCGTTGACGAGCCGGCGGCGCTCGTTCCTCAGGCGTTCGTCCTCGCCCGGTCGGGGATCGACCCGCTCGATCTCTCCGCGTTGAAACTCCAGAAATTCGACGCGCGCCGCCAGTTCGTGCGCACCGGCCCGCGCCGCCTCGAGCTGCGCCTGCGCCTCCCGCCAGTCGGCGTAGGCCGTCGCCACCTTCTCCGCGGCGGCATCGAGTCGGCCGTAGGCGTCCAGCAGCCCGACGTGCGACCGCGGGTCGAGCAGGACCTGATGCTCGTGCTGGCCGTGGATGTCGACGAGACGCCGGCCCAGCGCCTTCAGCGCCGACGCGGTCGAGAGCGCGCCGTCGATGAAGATCCGGCCGCGCCCCTCCGCCGGGATCTCGCGTCTGACGATGGTCTCCGTCCCCTCCGGCGTCTCGAACGTCGCCTGCACGACGGCTCTGGCGGCCCCGGTGCGCACCAGATCGCCGCTGCTCCGCCCGCCGACCAGCAGTCCGAGTGCGCCGATGATGATCGACTTGCCGGCGCCGGTCTCGCCCGTCAGGACGTTGAAGCCGTGGTCGAACTCGATGTCCAGCGCATCGACGACGGCGAGATCGCGGATGCTCAGGAAACGAATCATGACCGGCGGCCGTTCGTCTTTCCGCGTCCGGGCGCCCGCCGGCCGGAGCCGGATCCGGGCGGTCGGGGAAGGCAGTGTGATGGTAGCATGCGTTTGACACCGTTCGGGCGACGTGGTACGCTTCGGAAGCTAGCGCCTTCCCAGCGGCGCGCCATTGTCAGTTAATGACGGACGGAGGAACCGAGGTGCGTATCCTTGGATACTATGCCTTTGCCTTCCTTCAGGCGCCCGTGGCGAGTGAGCCTGCGGAAGGTTTCGGCAGCCTGTTCGGCCTGATCGCGCGTTCGTCCCTCATCAGTCAGTTCGTGCTGGCTTCGCTGCTGCTTTTTTCAGTCGCCTCCTGGGCGATCATCCTCTTCAAGCTCTGGCAGTTCAGACAGGTCGATGCCCAGACTTCGACGTTCGTCGCCGTCTTCCGCAAGAGCCGGAAGTTCTCCGAGGTGCAGTCCGTGTGCAAGTCGCTCGCCGCGAGTCCGCTGACCGGGGTGTTCCAGGCCGGTTACGTCGAGCTCAACGCGCAACTGCGGGACACCGAGACGCCGCGGGGCGATCCCGTCGCGGCGGGGGCGCCGCGGCCGGCGTTGCGGAGCTTCGAGGCGCTCGATCGCTCGTTGCTGCGCGCTTCCAACGTCGAGGTGAACAAGCTCGAGCGCCACGTGGCGGTGCTCGCGACGACAGCGAGCGTCACGCCGTTCATCGGCCTGTTCGGGACGGTCGTCGGCATCATCATCGCGTTCCAGGAAATCGGCGCGACCGGCTCGACGAATCTCGCAGTCGTCGCGCCGGGCATCGCCGAGGCGCTGATCGCAACCGCGGCCGGCCTGTTCGCGGCGATTCCCGCCGCGTACTTCTACAACCACCTCACGCACCGGGTGAAGCTCACGGCGTCCACGATCGACGACTTCTCGCTGGAGTTCCTCAACATCGCCGAGCGGTATTTTTCCGGGTAGGGTCCGTTTCACGATGCCGAAGATGCAGTCGACGGACGGCGGCGGCGGAAGCGTTCGGCGGCGCGGCCGCCGGGCGAGCATGTCGCTCTCCGAGATCAACGTCGTGCCGCTGGTGGACGTCATGCTCGTCATGCTCGTCATCTTCATGGTGGCGGCGCCCATGATGCAGCGGGGGCTGGACGTGCAGCTCCCCGAGGCGCGCCGCGCCGAGCCGCTGGCGGCGGAGCGGCTGTTCGTCACCGTTCCGCTCGCCTATCGCACGGAGGGGGTCGTGCAGCTCGACGACGACACCGTCGGCATAGAGATGCTGCCGGAACGCCTGCTGGCGGCACTGGAGGGCCGGGATGACAAGGGGATCTTTCTGCGGGGCGACAGTGACATCACGTACGGGGAGCTGGTCTCGGTGATCGATCGGCTCAAGGAGGGGGGCGTCGAGGACGTCGGGCTGGTGCTCGACCAGCCGCGTGATTGACGGGCTGGTGGTGTCCGGTGCAGGAAGCAGCTTCCGAGATCCTGACGGCGCGATCGGGCGAGCAGGACGAACTGCGGCGCACGATGGTCGTGTCGCTGGCCGCCCACGCCATCCTGATCGCGGCCGCCCTGTTGGCGCCGACCGACTGGTCGGCCGGTGACGCGGGCGAGCCCGATCTCGACGTCATGACGATCCGGCTCGGCGGCCCGCAGGGACCCGGCGAGGGCGGGCGGACGGCGCTGGGCGGCCGCCCCATCCAGCAGGTCGTCCCGTTGCCGGAGATCCGCCGCCCGCAGTGGATCCAGCCCCCCACCGCCGCCCCGCCGAAGATGATCCTGCCGGTGCCGGAACCCGTGGCCGCCCGCCGGCCGGAACCGGAGGTCGAAGTCGAGACGGCGCCGGCGGAAGCCCGCGGGCGCACGCCGACGCGCGGACCCGAGGCTCGCGAGGGATCGGCCATGGCCGACACCGGCGTCGAGGGCGCCGGAGTCGGGCTGTCGGGCGGCGGGCTCGGCGGAGACGGAGTCGAACTCGACGTCGGAGATTTCTGCTGTCCCCGCTACCTGTCGACGATGACCGAGCTGATTCGCAGGCGATGGGACAACGATCAGCGGGTCACCGGCTCGGTCGTGGTCCGTTTCACGGTCGAGCGGAGCGGCGCGATCGGCGGCGTGGGAGTGGACCGCTCCAGCGGCTATCTCGCCCTCGACCTGAGCGCCCGGCGCGCCGTCCTGCTGACGCGCGCGCTGCCGCCGCTTCCCTTCGAGCATCCGGACGAGGACCTGCCGGTACGCCTCACGTTCGAGTATCAGCCATGACCAGACCAGTGCTTCGTTTCCTGCCGCTCGCGGCGGCCCTTTCGGCCGCCGGAGCACTGCTCTTCGCCCAGCAGTCGCCGCCGCCCGATCCACCGGCGCGCGCGAGGGCCGGGGTCGATCTCATCATCGGCGACCGCATCGGGGCCCAGCCCCGTCTGGCCGTGCCCGACTGCCTCGCCCTCACTAGCGACCCCGAGACCGTCGACGCCGCGTCCACCATTGCCCGGGTGCTCTTCGACGACCTGGAGTTCGAGCGCGAGTTCCGCATGCTGCCGCGGGACACCTACCGCACGATTCCCCGCGCCCGCAGCCTCACGGATCTGCCGCTGGACGCCTGGCAGGAGCTCGGCGCGGACGGCGTCGTGAGCTGCTCGGTGCGCCGGCAGCCGGACGGGCGACTGCTCGTGCGCGCCAGGCTCTTCAACGCCCGTTCGCTGGATTCGACCCTGGGCGTAGAGTACGCCGGTTCGTTCCGCGACGTCCGGATCTACGCGCACGAGCTGTCGAACGAGATTCACCGGCAGCAGCGGGGGCTCGAGGGCGTTGCGCGCAGTCATCTGGCCTTCGTCTCCGACCGCGACAGCGAGTCCGTGCTGGGGCTCGTGCCGAACCGACAGACGAAAGAGATCTACGTGGCCGACTACGACGGCGCCAACGTCCGGCGGGTCACGGTCAGCCGGTCGCTGAACGTCACGCCGGCCTGGACGCCCGATGGGCGCGCGATCGGCTACACGTCGTACCGCTCCGGGCAGCAGGACGTCGTCATCTCCCACATCTACGAAGGACGGCTGGAGACGCCGGCGGGCGGGACCGAGCGCGTGCACAACTGGCTGCCCGCGTTCTCGCCGGACGGCCGCCGGATCGCGTTCAACTCGAACCGCGACGGGAATCCCGAGCTCTACGTGATGAATGTCGACGGCACGAACCTCCGGCGTCTGACGAACCATCCCGCCATCGATACGAGTCCCACGTGGTCGCCGCTCGGGCACCAGATCGCGTTCACGTCGGATCGGACCGGATCGCCGCAGATTTACGTCGTCGGCGTCGACGGCGCCGGCCTGCGGCGCATCACGTTCGAGTCCTACTGCGATCGGCCCACCTGGTCGCCGAGCCCGTACAACGAGATCGCCTACTCGTCGCGAACCTCGCCCGGCCATCACGACATCAAGGTCGTCGATCTCGCCACGAACGAGGTTCGGCAGCTCACGTTCGGGCAGGGAACGAACGAAAGTCCGAGCTACTCCGCGAACGGCCGCCACCTGGCCTTCTCGTCGACCCGCGGGAGCGGCAACAAGCAGATCTTCGTGATCGGACGGGACGGACGGGGACTCCGGCAGATTACCTACATGGGCAACAACGAAATGCCGAGCTGGTCACGATGACCTGCCTGTCGGCCTGAGCCGGCGCCGGCCCGGTCCCGCGCCGGCCGCAGCCTGGCGAGGAAACCAGATGAACGCACACCAACGAACCCTGCCGGGGCTCCTCCCGGCCGTCGTCGCCGTCGTCGGCATTCTCGGATGGTCATGCGCACGCAACCCGCCGCCGGTGGAGCCGGAGCCCCCGGAGCCGCCGCCGGGAGTCGCACAGGTGGCGCCCGTGACCCCGGACCCGCCGCGGGTCCGCCGGTCGCCGTCTCCTCCCCCGCCACCGCCTCCCCCGTTGCCGGAGGAGGAGTTCGCGTCGCGGCCGCTGGAGGAGATCAACCGGGAGGCGCCGCTCGATCCCGTGTTCTTCGGCTACGACAGCAGCGAGCTCGATGTCGTCGCGCGAGCCGTGGTCGAAGCCAACGCCGACGTGCTGGCGCGGAATCCGACCTGGGTGGTCGCGGTCGAGGGACACTGCGACTCGCGGGGCACGCCCGAGTACAACCTGGCCCTCGGCGAACGCCGCGCCTACGCCGTCCGGGACCATCTGGTCGGTCTCGGCGTTTCGCCGGATCGGGTGCAGACCATCAGCTACGGCGAGGAGTTCCCGTTCGTACCCGGAGAAACCGAGGAAGCCTGGACGGCCAACCGGCGCGCCCACTTCGTCGTCACCGGGCAGTGAGACGGCGGGTCGGCCATGGCGTTCGCCGCCCCCGCGGAGTACAGTATCGGGAGACCTCGAGAACGCCGGCGCGGGGTCTCCAACCCGTGCCGAGACCATCCTGCGGGCAGCTCAACGGGAGACACGCTGATGACACGCTTCGCGATCGGACTGCTGCTCGTGTTCGCGACCACGACAACCGTCGTTGCCGCGGACCGGGAGCACGAGCAACTGATGGCGGACATCCGGATGCTCCACGAGCACACGATGCGGCTGCACCTGGTGCTCAACGGCATCGTGGATCGGGTGGAGACGCTCTCGGCGAACCAGGAAGCGCTCGCCACCGCGATGCGCAGAGCGTTCGCCGACCAGCGCGTGACGATCGACAACGTGGGTTCCACCACCCGGGTGCTGCGCGAGAAGCTCGACGAGACCAACGTCAGAATAGCGGCGCTCTCGCAGGAGATCGAAGCGTTGCGGATCGCGATTCCGCCCCTGCCGATCCAGACCACGCAGTTGCCGGCGGATCCGGAGACGGACCAGCCGGGTGCGGCGGCGTCCGCCACCGCCGTTCCGGCCCCGGCCGCGTCGCCCGTGGTCGCCGGGAGCTCGCCCCAGCGGCTGTACGACACGGCGTGGGCCGACTACGCGGCCGGGCAGTGGGCCCTGGCGGTGACCGGCTTCGAAGCGTACATCTCCACGTATCCGCGCTCCGAGATGACCGACGACGCGGCCTTCTACATTGCCGAGACATACTTCCTCCAGGGCAGCTTTCAGGATGCGGTCGAGGCGTACGAACGGGTCGTCCTGAACTATCCGAACGGCGACATGGTGCCCGAAGCGGCTTACAAGCGGGGGGTCGCGCTCGACCGCCTCGGGGATCCGGAGCGAGCCCGAGAGTCGTTCGAGCTGGTCGTGACGGATTATCCGGACAGTCGGATGGCGGCTCTGGCACAGCAATTGCTTGATCGACTGCGTCAGTGATCAACGCGCCGGAACACGGTGACGGCCTGATCGACTGTGGCAGTGATCGACGCGTCCGAAGGAACACGGTGACGGCATCATGGGCAGTGTGAACAAGGTCATTCTCGTCGGCAATCTCGGTCGCGACGCGGAGCTGCGCTACACCCCCGGGGGCGCGGCGGTGGCGAACTTCAGTATCGCCACGACGGAAACCTGGACGGACAAGAACAGCGGAGAGCGCCGGGATCAGACCGAGTGGCATCGCGTGGTTCTCTGGGGCAAGCCGGCCGAGACGCTCAACGATTACCTGAAGAAAGGGCGTCAGATCTACGTGGAAGGGCGCCTGCAGACGCGCCAGTGGGACGACAGGGACGGCAACAAGCGGTCGACGACGGAAGTGCGCAGCGATCGCATCGTGCTCCTAGGCGGTCGACGCGACGATGCGGCCGGCGGCCGGCGGGGTTCCTACGAGGAGCAGGTGTCTTCGCCCGCCCCGGCGACGGAACCGGCAGGCGGTGGCGGCGCGGACCTGACCGAAGACGACATCCCGTTCTGAGACGGCCGCGCCTCGCGGCTCGGAGCGACAACGGCTACGCGCTCGATGTTCCCTCGCGTCCGTACCGGTCCTCGATCCTGACGACGTCGTCGAGTTCCGGCGTCGACACCTCGAACACGTCGCAGTCTTCGATCGCGGTCATCCGGTGCACGGCGCCCGGGGCGACGTGAACCCGGTCGCCCGGCGCCATCTCCCAGCACCGGGCCTGACCGTCCACGCGCAGCTCGAACTGCAGTCTGCCGCTCCAGAGCAGCAGAGTCTCTTCCTTTCGATCGTGGTACTGCAGGCTCAGCGCGTGTCCGGCGCGGACGTGGATTACCTTGCCGACGTAGCGGTCGGTCCGCGCCCAGATCAGCTCGTGACCCCACGGCTTCTCCACGCGCGCTGCGCCACTCTCGGTCGGCATCCCGGCTCCCGCCTCAGTAGTGCACCCGGCGCCGGCTCGACGTCGGGATCTTCAGCTCCTCGCGGTACTTGGCGATCGTCCGCCGGGCCAGCACCAGGCCATCGTCCTGCAGCAGGCGCACGATCCGCGAGTCGCTCAGCGGCTTCCGGGCGTCCTCCTGGGCGATGATCTTGCGGATGCGTTCCTTGACCTTGACCGAGGAGACGTTCTCGCCGTAGGCGCTGGCGATGCCGCTGTGGAAGAAGTACTTCATCTCGAACACGCCCTGCGGCGTGTGCATGTACTTGTTGGTCACCACGCGGCTCACGGTGGATTCGTGCATCCCGATGTCGTTCGCGACGTCGCGCAGCACCAGCGGGCGCAGATGCTCGATACCGTGATCGAGAAAGCCGCGCTGGAAGCCGATGATGCTCGTGGCTACCTTGTGGATCGTTCTCTGCCGCTGATCGACCGACTTGATCAGCCACTTCGCGGACTCGAGTTTCTTCTTCACGTACGCCCGTGTCTCTTCGGAACTTTCGCTGGCCTTGCTCATCATGCGCCGGTAGACCGGGCTGATGCGGAGCTGCGGCACGCGCTCGTCGTTCAGGACGGCGACGTAGTCGTCCTCGACCTTGATGACGGAGACGTCGGGGATCACGTACCGCGACTCGATCGGGTTCAGCCGGCTGCCCGGTTTCGGATCCAGGCGCTGCAACACCTCGACGTGCTGCTTCAGCGTCTCGATGCTCAGATCCAGTTTCCGGGCGAGCTCCGGTATCTGGCGGTACTGCAGCAGCCGGAGGTGCTCCCTGACGATCGTTTCGCAAGGGGTGCCGTCGAGCCCCCGATGGCGGATCTGCAGCAGCAGGCACTCCGGCAGATCGCGCGCCGCGACCCCGACGGGGTCGAGCGTCTGGACGAGCTCGAGAGCGCGCTCGACGTCCGCGGGCGGCCAGGGTCCCATCGACGCGATTTCGTCGATTGATGCAACGAGGTAGCCGTCCTCGTTCAGGTTGCCGACGATGGCGGATCCGATTTCCCGCAGCCGGTCGTCGTCCGTCTGCTCGCCGAGCTGCCGCAGCAGATGGTCCGACAGGGACGTGCCGGTCGACAGCGTGTTCTCTATGGGCGGGAGTTCCTTTACCTCGGTCGGCGTGCGGGACCGATAGCCGTCGTCCAGGTAGTCGCCGAAGAAGTACTCGTAGTCCGCGTCGTCCCACGCATCCTGCCCGTCGGCGGCGGGCGTCTCGGCGCCTTCCGCACCGCCCTTGTCGATCTGCTCGGCCGGTTCCGCGGGCGGCCCTTCGTCCGGGATCTCCTCGAGCAGAGGGTTCTCGACGACTTCCTGGTTCAGCAGGTCCACCAGCTCGACCGTCGACATCGGCAGCAGCTTGATGGCCTGCTGCAGCGACGGCGTGAGAACGAGCTTCTGCGACAGCCGGGTCTGGAGTTTCTGCTGGATGGCCATCGATGCCTGAGCGGCGGGGCGCTTCTCCGTGGAAATCTTAGTCCAAACGAAATCCTGCGCCCAAGTAGATGCGCCTGACCGCTTCGTCGCCGGCGAGTTCGTCCGGCGTCCCGCTCTTGAACACGTCGCCGGCGTGGATGATGTATGCGCGGTCGGTGATCCGCAGCGTCTCGCGTACGTTGTGGTCCGTCATCAGGACGCCGATTCCGCGTTCCTTGAGGTGAAAGATGATCGCCTGGATGTCGCTCACGGCGATCGGGTCGATCCCGGCGAACGGCTCGTCGAGCAGCATGAACGAGGGCGACATCACCAGCGCCCTGGTGATCTCCACGCGCCGGCGCTCGCCGCCGGAGAGCGAGTGCGCCCGCGCCCCGGCGAGCGGCGTCAGGTCGAGCTCGGCCAGCAGTGCCGCCGCGCGCCGCCGCCGTTCGGCGCGCTTCAGCTCGAGCGTTTCGAGGATCGCGAGTATGTTCTGCTCTACCGTGAGGCCGCGGAACACCGAGGGTTCCTGCGGAAGGTAGCCGATCCCTTTCTTCGCCCTGACGTACATCGGATCGCCGGTGACGTCCTGTCCGTTCAGCACCACCCGGCCGGAATCGGGCGCGGTGAGACCGACCACCATGTAGAACGTCGTGGTCTTGCCGGCGCCGTTCGGTCCCAGCAGTCCGACCACTTCGCCCGGGCGCACGTCCAGGCTGACGCCGCGCACCACCGTGCGCCTGCCGTACGACTTCGTCAACGCCAGCGTCTTGAGAAGGGCCATGCTGCGGACGGTGCGCGTCGCTCGGAAAACCGGCGCCCCGATCAACATCCCCCGCCGGCGGACACGGTCCGCTCCGCGGACTGCCCGTCGGCCGAAATCGACTCCCCGGTCGTGTAGAACGTGACGGAGCGCCCCGTCGTCTCCCGGCACCCGCCCGCCATCCGCTGGACGACGCGGACGGGTGCTCCCGTCAGGTCGTAGCGGCCGTCCCGGTCGTCGTACGTCAGCGTGGCGGCGGTCACGCTGCGCGTCTCCAGCTCGAGCGCGACGTCGCCGGCGGCCTGCATCCGATCGAGCGTGCGGGCGTCGTCGTGCAGGAACAGCTCGATCGTCCCGCCGCGGAGGGTGGAGCGCGGGCCGGCGAGCGCCGCGCCCGTCGTGTAGGTGACCCGGCGGCGCCGGTTGTCGTAGAGCAGCGTGTCGCCGCTGCCCGTGGTCGCGGTCTCTACCGCACCCTCGAGGGCTTCGTCCTGTTGCAGCATCGTCGTCCGTGTCCGTACGGACCCCGCGGCGTCGATGCTCCCGGTCGTCTCGTCGATCGCGATCCTCCGGCCGCGGAACTCGGTGCTTCCCTGCCACAACCTGGCTCCGCCGGCGTAGGTCGCCAGGGACTGCGCGGCGTCGTAGGAGAACCGTCCCGCCACGAAGTGAATCGGACTTCCCTCGGCGAACAGGCCGGGACGCACGCCGGCGGCTTCCGCACCGCTCAGCACGCCCTTGACGTCCTGCGTCGCCTCGACGTCGGGGCCGTCGAGCTCGATGGCGATCGTGCGGGCCTGAACGAAGCCGCGTTCATCGTCCATTCGCGGCGTCGGTCCGGCCGCATCCGTCGTGACCAGGGTGAATCGCGCCTCGTCCGGTGCATACGTCGCCTGATCCGCCTGCGCGGCGATGCTGCCGGCCTGCAGCGTGACGTTTCCGAAGAATCGCGTGTACGTCAACCGGGCCAGCCCTGCCGACAGGGTCGCGGCGAGGCGATCCGCCCGCATGACGCGGTCATCGGCCCCCGAGGACCGGGGCGGGACGCCGGACTCGCGCAGTTCGACGTTGCCGTCGAATACGGCCGCCAACGTGCTGGCCGGCCCGCCGTCATCCGCGGGCTCCTTCCGCGGGACGGCCGGCGTCCGGTCCTCGGCGGCGCCTCCGATGTCGAGCGTGTGCGACCGGATACGCCGCACGGCGCCCTCGAGCGCAGGGAATACCAGCGTCACACGCTCCCTCGCGGCGAGCTCGTCGATGCCCGCAACGCCTGCCTTCAGGGCCAGCTCGACGAAACCGCCGTCAATGGTCGGCCCGGTCGTTCCGGCCCGGTCCCCGAAGAGCTCGACCCGCGCGCCCCCGCCGAGCGCCGCCCGTTCGGGCGCGCCATCGCGATACGACACGTCGATCGTCGGGGCCGACAGATCGCGGAGTCGCCCGGGACCGGCGTCGCCTCCCCGGATGCGGGCGTCGCCGGCCAGGATCGCGCGTTCCGGATCCGCACCGCGGTAGGTCACGGAAATCGCCTGCGCGGACATCTCCCGCAGGTCGGTTTCCGCGGTTTCCTGCCCGAGGACGCGCGCGTTTCCCGTCAGCTCCAGGGCGTCGATCCGGGATGCATCCGGATCGAAACGGACGAAGACCGTGTCGGCGTGCATGCGGCGCCCGCCCGCATCGATGGTCACGTGTTCGACGAAACGCATCCTGCCGGCGAGCCGGTCGACCTCCGCCTTGCCCGCGGCAATCCGCATCGCGGACGCGTCTGCGTCAGCCTCCGGCGCCAACTCGACGATCGCGCGCCGATCGAGATGCACCAGGCCGCGACGCCGGTCGTAGCGCGCGGCGTCTCCCGCCAGCCGCATCCAGCCCTGCTCGAACCGCGCCGGCTGCGGCATGGAGACCATGTCGGCGGCGCCGGCGTAGAACGCCTCCGCGGTGCTGCCGGAGAGGCCGTCTCCCGTCTCGATGGTCACCGCGCCGGCCAGCCGCCATTCCTCCGTTTCCTCGATCCCGGACGCCTCCCCGCTGCGGATCCGGAAGTCGGTTTCACCGGGCGGTCCGATGACCTCTACCCCCACGAGCCGGAAGGAGCCGTCGTCGTACCCGAACTGCCGCTCCGCCGCGATGACCGCGCCGTCTCCCAGGGTGATGCGCGCCCCGCGGCTCTCCAGCACGGCGGCGGGGTCGGTCGGGACGACCGCGCCGGCGGCCGGCGGGGCGCCGCGGTCGGCCATGTTGTACAGCAGCGCGCCGGCGAACGTCAGCGCGAAGGATGCGAGCCCCGCCCGAGCGGGACGTTGCCAGACCGCCATCGTCTCGATCCACTCTAGCCATGCTCCATGGCATCGGCAACGATCAACTGGAGGAACCGGTTTCCCTTGTAGGTGTCCTCGCCGAGCGAGAAGGCGATCTTCAGTCCGTTGCGATGGCGCTCGAAAACGGCCGCCCGCTCGGCGGCCCTCCAGGCGATGGCGCGGAACGTCGCGCGTCCCTGCCGGACCGTCATGCGGAGATGGCGCTTGTTCATGGTGCGCGGGCCGTCGGTCACCTCGACCGGCGCGGCCTGGAACACGGGCCGCAGGTTGCCCCTGCCGAACGGTTCCAGGGCGGCCAGATCGCGGAGCAGGCCGCTGCGGACGTCCGCGAGCGGCAGCGGGGCGTCCACGGTCAGCCGCGGCACGAGATCCTGCGGTTCGATCTGCTCGTTGGCGTAGGCGGCCAGCCGGCGGCGCAGTTCCTTCAGGCGTCGCGACTCGAGCACCATGCCGGCCGCCTGCCTGTGTCCCCCGAAGCGGATGAAGAGATCCGCGCTGTCCTCGAGCGCGGCCAGCAGATCGAATCCCGGAATGCTGCGACCCGAGCCGTGCGCCTCCGGCCCGTCGACCGACAGTACGATGGCCGGCCGCGCGAACGTCTCGACCAGTTTCGAGGCCACGATCCCGATCACGCCGCGGTGCCAGCCCTCGGCCCACACGACCAGCAGGTTCTGCGCGCCGATGTCGGGGTCGCGCTCGATGACCCTGCGGGCGTCGGCCACGATCGCGGCTTCTTCTTCGCGCCGCCGGGCGTTCTCGGCGTCCAGCGATTCCGCCAGCGCCTTCGCCCGCGCCGCATCGGCGGCGCGGGTCGCCAGCAGCAGCCGCATGGCCAGGTCGGCGGAGCTCATCCGGCCGGCCGCGTTGATCCGCGGCGCCACCTGGAACGCCACGTCCTCGCTGTCGATCCTGCGGCCGTTCAGTCCGCTGGCCTCGAGCAGCGCCCGCAGACCCGCCGTGTGCGGACCCGCGGAGAGGCGGTCGAGCCCCACTTTCGCGAGCACCCGGTTCTCGCCCCGCAGCGGCACCGCGTCCGCGAGGGTGCCGATGGCGGCCAGCTTGACGAAGCCCGGCAACCACGTCGTGCGGCCGGTCCGCCGGCACAGCGCCTGCACGAGCTTGAACGCCACCCCCGCCCCGGCCAGGTCCTTGTCCGGGTAGGCGCAGTCGGGGCGGCGGGGATTGAGCACCGCGAACGCCGCCGGCAGCGCCGCGTCCGGCTCGTGGTGGTCCGTGACGATCAGATCGATCCCCAGCTCGCGCGCGCGCTTCGCCGCCGCCAGGCTGCGAATGCCGCAATCGACCGACACCAGCACCCGGATGCCGTCCGCGTGCAGACGCTCGACCGTCCCTGCGTGCAGCCCGTAGCCGTCCTGCAGACGTTCGGGGATGAAATGCGTTACGTCCCCCTCCAGCAACTCCAGGGTGCGGCGCAGCATGACGGTGGCGCTGACCCCGTCGGCGTCGTAGTCGCCGTGCACGGCGATCGGCTCGCGCCGCGCCACCGCGCCGAGAAGCCGTTCGACGGCCCGATCGAGGTCGGTGAGAAGCGAGGGATCGTGCAGATCGTCGAGGCTCGGGTTCAGGAACCGGCGGGCCCCGTCCGGGTCCGAGAAGCCCCGCTGCACGAGCAGGCGGGCGACCGTCGAATGCAGCGACAGTTCCCGGTGGAGCCGCTCCGCCGCCGGGCCGTCGAACGCCGGGTGGTTCCAGACCGCCCCCCGCAGCCCCGTTCCGCCGGCGCAGACTCCTAGCCCCACGAGACGGCGCCCTTTCCGCACACCTTTTCGACCTCCTCGACCAGTCGATCCGACGGTTGCACGCGGACGCGGTTCAGTCGCGCGCGGACCCTGAGCGGGGGTATCTGGCCGCGCAGCTCGACCTCCAGGGCGACCCGTCCGCCGCCGTGGTGGCGCCCGAGGACTTCTTTCAGGGTTTCGAGGGTCGTCCGATCCGCCGGCGGCGACGCGAGCCGGATGGCCAGAGGTCGTCCGGCGGCGCTCAGCAGCGCATCGACCGGCCGCACTTCGCTCACGACCAGCCGCGCCGTCTCGTCGTCCACCTCCAGCTTGCCGCTGACGGTGACCAGTGCGTCCACGTCCAGCAGCCGGCCGTACTTGCGGAACGTCTCCGGAAACACGACCGCCTCGAGGCGGCCGGCGCGGTCCTCGACGGTGACGACGGCCATCGGATCGCCCTTCCTGGTCTTCAGGTTCCGGCACTGGCTGACGATGCCGCCGACCGTCACGGACGCGGCGGACTCCGTCAGTTCCTCGATGGACCGCACGCCGGCGCGCTCGAGCTCCGTACGGAACCGATCGATGGGATGGCCGCTCAGGTACAGGCCGAGCGCTTCCTTTTCGAACGCGAGCTGCTCGCCTTCGGTCCACGTCGGCGCGTCCGGCAACTGCATCGCGGCTCCGCCCGGCTGGACCGCCTCCGATTCTCCGAACAGTTCGTGTTGTCCGCGGTCGCGGTTCCGCTGGCGCCGGCTGCCGTGCTCGATGGCGCCGTCCACCGCCGCGAGGAGCTGCGCCGAACGGCGGCGCCGGCCGGCCCCGTTCTCGTCCGGGCCGTCGTCGCGGCAGAGGCCGTCGAACGCGCCCGCCTTGACCAGGCTCTCCAGGACGCGCTTGTTGACCAGCCGCAGGTCGACGTCCTCGCACAGCCGGTTCAGGGACGTGAGCCGCCCCGCCTCCCGGCGCACCGCCAGGATCGATTCGATGGCCCCGTCGCCGGCGTTCTTGACCGCGCCGAGTCCGAACCGCACGCCCGCCGGGGTCACCGTGAACGCCCATTCGCTCTCGTTGACGTCCGGCGGCAGGATCCGCACCCCGAGATCCCGGCACTCGCCGAGATACATGGCGAGCTTGTCGGTGTTCTGCCGTTCGATCGTCAGCAGCGCCGCCATGAAGCAGGCCGGGTAGTTGGCCTTGAGATAGGCGGTCTGGTAGGCCAGCAGCGCGTACGCCGTCGAGTGGCTCTTGTTGAAGCCGTACCCGGCGAAGAACTCCATCAGGTCCCAGATCCGCTTCGCGATCGCCCCGTCGAGGCCCCGCTCGACCGCGCCGGTCATGAACTTCTCGCGCTGCGCCTCCATGACCGACGCGCTCTTCTTGCCCATCGCCTTGCGCAGCACGTCGGCCTCGCCCATGGTGAAGCCGGCGAGGTCGCTGGCGATGCGCATCACCTGCTCCTGGTAGGCGATGACGCCGTACGTGCCGCGCAGGATCGGCTCGAGCCGCGGCGTGTCGTACTCGATCTCGACCTTCCCGTCCTTACGCGCGATGAAGTCGTCGATGACCCCCCCGCGCAGCGGTCCGGGCCGGTACAGGGCGTTCAGGGCGATGAGGTCCTCGAACCGCTGCGGCCTGGCCTTGCGCAGCACCTCGCGCATGCCGGAGCTCTCGAACTGGAAGATGCCGAGGGTCTGGCCGTCGCTGAACAGCCGGTAGGTCTTCTCGTCGTCGAGGGGTACCGCATCCAGCCGGATCGTCTCGCCGCGCGACCGCTGCACGTGGTCCACCGCGTCCTGCAGCAGCGTCAGCGTGCTGAGCCCGAGGAAGTCCATCTTGAGCAGTCCGACCCGCTCGACCTCCTTCATCGCCCACTGCGTCGTGATTTCGTCCTTCTGGCTCTTGTAGAGCGGCGCGAACTCGGTGATCGCGTCCGGTGCGATGACGACCCCGGCGGCGTGCACCGAGGCGTGCCGCGTCACCCCCTCGAGCCGGCGCGCGACGTCGAGCAGCTCCCCGACCTGCGGCGTGGTGCGCTGCAGGTCCTTCAGCGTCGGACTCTCGGCGAGGGCCTTGTCGAGGGTCATGTCGAGCGTCTGCGGAATCTGCTTCGCCACCCGGTCGACGTCCGCGTAGGACATGCCGAGCGTGCGTCCGACGTCGCGCACCACCGCCCGCGCCTTCATCGTGCCGAACGTGATGATCTGGGCCACGTTCTCGCGCCCGTACTTGCGCGTGACGTACTCGATGACTTCGCCGCGCCGGCGTTCGCAGAAGTCGATGTCGATGTCGGGAAGCGACACGCGTTCCGGGTTCAGGAAACGCTCGAAGATCAGATCGAACTCCAGCGGATCGACGTCCGTGATCCGCAGGCAGTACGCCACGAGGCTGCCCGCGGCCGACCCGCGGCCGGGACCGACCGGGATGCCCTGCTCGCGGGCGTAACGGATGAAGTCCCAGACGATCAGGAAGTAACCCGCGTACCCCATCCGCTGGATCATCTCGATCTCGTAGGTCAGCCGCCGTTCGTACTGCTCGAGGTCGTGCCGCAGCTCGCCCCGCTCGCGCAGCGCCCGCAGCCGCGGGAGCCGCTCGCCGAAGCCGTCGCGCGCCACGCCGGCGAAGTACCGGTCCGGCGACTCGAACGGCGGCGGCACGTCGAAGTTCGGCAGGCGGTGGACGGTTCCGGACAGGTCGACGTCGCAGCGCTCGGCGATCGCCACCGTGTTGCGCAGCGCCTCCGGGAAGTCGCCGAAGACCGCCGCCATCTCCGCCGGGGTCTTGAGGTAGAACTGATCGCCGTGGTAGCGCAGCCGGTTCGCGTCGGTCACGTTCTTGCCCGTGCCGATGCACAGCAGGATGTCGTGCGGGTGATGATCCGCCTGCCGCAGGTAGTGCACGTCGTTCGTGCAGACGAGCGGCAGCCCCAGGTCGGCCGCGATCGGCGGCAGCCCCCGGTTGACCACCTGCTGGTCGTCGATGCCCTGGTACTGCATCTCCAGGTAGAAGCTGTCCGGACCGAGGATGTCGCGAAACCCCGCCGCCGCCTCGCGGGCCCGCCGCGCCTGATCGCGGCACAGGCTGGCGGCCACCTCGCCCTTCAGGCAACTGCTCAGTCCGATGATGCCGTCGGCGTGCGCGGCCAGCAGCTCCTTGTCGATGCGCGGCTTGTAGTAGAACCCCTCCGTGTAGCCCGCCGACACGAGCTTGATCAGGTTGTGATAGCCGGGGAGACTGGATGCGAGCAGCACGAGGTGGTTCGCCGTCTCGCCCGGAACGCCGCTCCGGCTGCGCCGGTCGCCGTTGGCGACGTACACCTCGCAACCGATGATCGGCTTGATGCCCCGCTTGCGCGCCTCGTCGTGGAACGCGATCGCGGAGAAGAGATTGCCGTGCTCGGTCACCGCCACCGCCGGCATCTCCAGCGCGGCCACCTGGTCGAGCATCTCTCCGATGCGACAGGCGCCGTCGAGCAGCGAGTACTCCGTGTGCAGGTGCAGGTGGGCGAAGTCGGCCATGGTCGTCGGATGCTATTCCCACTCGATGGTGGACGGCGGCTTCGAGCTGACGTCGTAGACCACCCGGTTGACGCCGCGCACCTCGTTGACGATGCGGGACGACACGGTGGCGAGCAGATCGTGCGGCAGCCGCGCCCAGTCCGCGGTCATGCCGTCGCGGCTCTCGACGGCGCGGATCGCGACGGCGTGCTCGTAGGTCCGCCCGTCGCCCATCACCCCGACGCTGCGGACCGGCAGCAGCACCGCGAACGACTGCCACAGCCGGCGGTACAACCCCGCCCGCCGGATCTCCTCCGCCACCACCGCGTCCGCCCGCCGGAGCAGGTCCAGGCGCGCCGGCGTGACCTCGCCCAGGATGCGTACGGCGAGGCCGGGCCCCGGGAACGGCTGGCGCCAGACGAAGTCATCGTCGAGGCCGAGCTCCCGGCCAAGCCGCCGGACCTCGTCCTTGAACAGCTCCCGCAACGGTTCGACCAGCGAGAACCGCAGGCGCTCCGGCAGGCCGCCGACGTTGTGGTGACTCTTGATGGCGGCCGACGGACCGACGACCGACACGCTCTCGATGACGTCGGGGTACAGCGTGCCCTGCGCGAGAAAGTCGAACCTGCCGATCCGCGCCGCCGTCGCCTCGAAGACGTCGATGAACGTCGTCCCGATGATCTTCCGCTTCCGTTCGGGATCGGTGACGCCGGCGAGCGCGCCGACGAACCGCGCGGACGCATCCTCGCACACCAGCGGCAGGCTCGTCCGGCTCGAGAACCGCTCCTCCACCTGTGCGGCTTCGTTCAGCCGCAACAGGCCGTTGTCGACGAAGATGCACGTCAGGCGGTCTCCGACGGCGCGGTGGACGAGCAGCGCCGCCACCGTCGAATCGACGCCGCCGCTCAACCCGCACACCACGCGGCCGTCGGGACCGACCTGCTCGCGGATACGTGCGGTCGCCTCGTCGACGAACGAGGCCATCGTCCAGTCGCCGTCGCAGCCGCAGATGCCGGTGGCGAAGTTCGCGAGGATGCGCGCGCCGTGCTCGGTATGGGCGACTTCGGGGTGGAACAGCAGCGCGTAGAGGCGGCGGGCCGGATCCGCCATGCCCGCCACCGGTGCGTTCGCGCTGGCGGCCAGCACGGAGAACCCGGGCGGGACGGCGTTCACCACGTCGCCGTGACTCGCCCAGACCCGGATCTCGTCCGGCAGGCCGTCGAACAGGCCCCCGCGTTCCCGCACGGTCACCGGGGCATGCCCGTATTCCCGTTCCGGGGCGTGGCCGACGCCGCCGCCCAGGGCGGCGGTCATCGCCTGCATGCCGTAGCAGATCCCGAGCACCGGCACCCCGCAGGCGAAGATCGCGGGGTCGCACCGCGGTGCGCCCGCGCCGGACAGACTCGCCGGCCCGCCCGACAGAATCACGCCGGCCGCGCGCCGGGCCCGGACGTCCGCCGCGGAGGTCGTGAACGGCAGGATCTCCGAATAGACCGACAGCTCCCGAAGGCGGCGAGCGATGAGTTGCGTGTACTGCGAGCCGAAATCGAGAACCAGAATGGCCTGATGGGTCACGAGCACAGGATGCAAGCGCCAGCGGCGGGAGGGAGTCCGGCTCGGGCCACTCGACTGCCGCTATTATAACGGGGTGACCGTCCGGCGCACCACATCGACGGCGGCGCTCGCCGCGGTGGTGCTGGCCGGCGCGGCGGCTCCGCCGGCCGGGGCGCAGCCGCCGGCGCGCTTCGAGCCCTCGTTCCTGCTGCCGGTCGACCGCGCCTGGACGACCACCCTGGCCGGCGGTCCGCGTCATCGTCCCGCGTACGACCGCGAGCGGGCCTACGTCGCCCTGCGAAACGACGTTGTCGTCGCAGTGGATCTGCTCACCGGCGAACAGGTCTGGACCCTCGAGCAGCGGCTGGATCACCCGCCGGCAGCCGGCGACGGGGTGGTCGTCGCCGCGAGCGGGAGCCGCCTCGACGGCTGGCGGGCCTCCGACGGCGCCACGCTCTGGAGCGCGGAGCTCGGCGCCGCGATCGCCGCTCCCCCGCTCTGGAACACGGGCTGGCTGGTGGCCGCGACGGCGGCCGGAGAAATCGTCGTCCTGCGCGGCTTCGACGGCAGGGAGCTGTGGCGGCGGGCCGTGAACAGCACGCCGACGGTGCGGCCCGCCATCGCGGGCGGGCGCCTCTTCGTGCCGCTCGTCGACGGGCGCGTCGTCGCGCTGGCCCTGCAGACCGGATCCCCGATCTGGGAACGCGCGCTCACCGGCCGCCCGCAGGGCATTCTGCCGCTGGATGCGCTGTACGTCGGATCGACCGACAATCATCTCTACCGCCTGGGGATCGAGGACGGCGCCGTCGACTGGTACTGGCGAACGGGAGGCGACATCGTCGGAACGCCCGTCGCCGACGAAGAACGCGTCTACTTCACGGCCCGGGACAACGTGTTGTGGGCGCTGGATCGGCGCAACGGCGTGCGACGCTGGCGCCGCCCCGTCCCGTGGCGGCCCACCGACGGCCCGATCCGGGTCGACTCGGTGGTCGTCGCGGCCGGCGTCTCGCCGACCTTCGACTTCTTCGACGCCGAGACGGGTCTGCCCCGCGGGCGGTACCGGGCGCCGGGCGAGCTCGCCGCAATGCCGCACGTCGTTCCGGACGCCCGTCCTCCCGCCGCGCACCTCGTCCTGATCACCGGGACGGGCGAGGTCATCGGGCTGTCGGCGGGCGCCGGGCCGCCGCAGCTTTCGCCGGACCTGCCTCCCGATCCGTTTCTGCCCCGGCCGGCCGTCGTGTCTCTGGTCGACGTCGTCGAATGGTTTCCCGTGCGCAAGCCGGCGGGGTAGCCAGCGATGCGCCCGCCACGTTGGCCGGGAATCGCGCTGGTCGCCGTCGTCGCGGCCGGCCTCGCGGCGGGGCTGGGCGCGCTGCTCGAGCCGCTGTGGTTCGGGGCGACGCGCGACGCCGGTTTCGAGCGCGTCGAGCAGCGCGTTCGCCGGCGATTCGACGAACTGGCGCGGACGCTCCGGGAGACCGCCGTCTCGCTGGCGACCGATCCCGGAGTGCGGGAGGGATTGGCCGGCGACCGCGCCGTGCTCGTCCGGCTGTTCGAGCTGACCCGGGACGCGGTTCCCGCGGAAGCGGGCGATCTCGCGGTGACCGTCTACGATGCGGCGGCCGTGCCTCGCGCCTGGGCGGGACTCCCGTCGGAGCTGGCGCGTGAGCACGTGCTGGCCGAAGCGGCGTTTCTCGTCGTTTCCGGCCCGCCGGGCCTGCGCCTCGTCTACGTGGAACCGATCATCGCGTTCGAGAGCGGGTCGGCCCGCCGCCGGCGGATCGGGTCGGTTTCGACCGAACGGGTGCTTTCGGCCAGCGCCGGGCCGGCCGCGGACGGCGGTCCGTCGCTGCTGGCGTCACCGGCCGTCCCGCTCGGCCTGCTTGCCGCGGCCGGCGCCCCGGTCGTCGAGCCGGGACACCGCCGCTTCACGCTGGCCGCCCCCGGCGGCGAGCCGCTGCTCGACGCCTCGGTGGCGGACGCCGATCTGGACCGGGCCCGTACCGCCTGGCGGAGATCCGTGCGCGATGCGGGATTCGTTCTCGCCGCCCTGATGCTCGGCCTGACCGCGCTGCCCCAGCTCGTCCGTGCGCCGCGCGGTCCGGACACCGAGACGGTCCTGCGCGGCGCGGCGGCGGCCTCGTGCGCGCTCTTCGCCGGCTGCGCCCTGCTCTGGACCGCCGCGGCCCCGGGACCGGCCCGGCCGGCGCTGTTCTCCGACGCCGTCTACACCTCCCTCCGCTTCCCCGGCCTCCTCCGCTCGCCGGCGGATCTGCTGCTGCTCGGACTCGTGCTCACGGCGGTGGCGACCACCGCGGCGCGATTCGCCGACGTGGCGCGCACGGCGTGGCGCCGCCGGCGCTGGCGCGCGACCCGCCGCGAGGTGGTCAGGGCGCATGCCGCCGCCGGCGCACTGGTGGCGCTGCTGCTCGGCGGCTACGAGATCCTGCTGGCCGATACGGTCGCCGGATCGCTCGTCGACCTGCTGCAGTGGTCGCGCAACCCCCTGGACTCGGCGCGGATCGGCCTGCTGCTGGGCCTGCTGCTCGCGGCCACCGCGACCGTCTGGCTGGGAGCTTCCGTCCTGCTCGTCGTCGAGGCCCGCTGGAATCGTCACCTGCACGGGGCGGGTCTTCCGGCGCTCGGCTGCATCGTGGCGCCGGGGTTGCTGCCGGCGCTGGCTCCCGCGATCCCGACCTGGCCGTACGTCGCCCTGCTCTCCGGCGCCGTCGTGACGTGGCTCGCGGCGGCGCGCATGCGTCCCTGGTTCCGGCGCGCCTCGGAGTCCGGACGGCTCGCGGCCATCTTCGGCGCGCTGATCGTCCCGGCCGTGCTCGCGTATCCGTCGATCGTCGACCAGGGGCTGGCGGCCAAGCAGCGGCTCATAGAGGACGCGGTCGCCCCGGCGACGGCGCGCCATCCGGAGGCGATCCTGGCGAGTCTCTCGCAGGCCCAACGGGAGATCGACGCGCTGCTCACGCGCACGCCGGTGGAACCCGACATCTTCCGGCCGGCGGCCGGCGGGCCGACGCCCGACGCGGCGTTCTCGGTCTGGCGGCAGACCGAGCTCGCCAGACTGCGTCTGACCTCCGCCGTCGAGCTGTACGGTCCGGACCGCTCCCTCGTGAGCCGTTTCGCCCTGAACTTCCCGGATGCTCCGGCCGTCCCCTCGTTCCAGGGTACGAGCTGCGACTGGGACGTCTACGGTGAGGTCTTTCCCTCGGGCGCGGAAGAACGCCGCGTGCTCCATGCGGAACGCGCGATCTGCCTGCCGTGGCCGGGCGACATGCCGGCGGCCGACGCCGTCGCCGGCGCGGTGGTCGTTCACGTGCCCCTCGACTATCGGGCGCTGCCCTTCATTCCGTCGCAGACTCCCTATCGCGACGTGCTCCGCGCGGCCCCGCGCGCACCGGACACCGGCCCGCTGGACGCCGACGTGGAACTGGCGGTCTACGGGTGGGGACTCAGCCCGCTCTTCACGTTCGGCTCCGCGGGGTGGTCGATAGACGACGCGCTGTTCGAACGGATCTACGCGTCACGGGAACCGTTCTGGACGACCCTGCGCGCCGGCGGGCGCGCCTCGGCGGTGTACATCTCCAATAATCGCGGCGGCATCTACGCGCTCGGCTACCCCGTGCTCACGCTGCTCGACCACCTGATCAGACTCGCCGAGATCGTCGCGCTGGCCGGCGCCGCGTTCGGCGCCTGGGTCGTCGTTCTGGCCCTGGTCGGACCGTTCACCGCGGGAGGGTACCGACTCGGCCGCGAGCTGGTCCGCGAGCTCCGCATCAGCTTCTACCGCCGTCTGCTTCTGGCGTTCGCCGCGGTCGCGGCGGTTCCCGTGCTCGGCCTCGCGGTCCTCATTCGCAACTATTCCACCGGACAGCTCCGGGCCGACGTGGAGGCGGGCGCGGCCCAGACGGCCGTCGTCGCCCAGCGGGTGATCGCGGAGCTGCAGCAGGCGGCCGACCCCCCGGGGGCCGGCGTCACCGACGACCTGCTGGTCTTCGTCAGCCAGATCATCGAACAGGACGTCAACATCTTCGCAGGTCCGCGCCTCGTCGCCACCAGCGAGCGCGACCTGTTCGCGTCCGGGCTGCTGCCGACCCGCACGCCGGCCGCGGTGTACAGCGCGATAGCGCTGGCCCGGGCGCCGACGTTCGTGACGGAGGACACGTTCGGCTCGCAGGACTACTTGGTGGCGGCGGCGCCGATCCGGTCGGTCGGCGCCGACGCCATCCTGACGGTTCCGCTCGCATCGCGGCAGCGCGACATCGAGCGCCAGATCCGGGATCTCGATCGCGGCATCCTGCTGGGAGTGACCCTGCTCGTGTTGCTGGGCGCCGGCAGCGGCTTCTACATCGCGGAGCGTATCGCCGATCCGGTCCAGCGTCTCACCCGCGCGACGCGGCGCATCGCGCGCGGCGACTTCGACGCGCGCGTCGCGACCCGGTCCGCCGACGAGATCGAGCGGTTGATGACGGCGTTCAATCGCATGGCCGGGGATCTCGCGGTCCAGCGCCGGCAACTCGAACGGACGCACCGTCTCGAAGCCTGGGCCGAGATGGCCAGGCAGGTCGCCCACGAGATCAAGAACCCGTTGACGCCGGTCCAGCTCTCCGCCGAACATCTGCTGCGCGTCCACCGGGACCGCGGCGAACCGCTCGGCCCGGTGCTCCGGAATTGCGTCGATTCGATCCTCACGCAGGTCCGGTTGCTCCGTCGGATTGCCGCGGAGTTCTCCAGCTTCGCTTCGTCACCGCCGGTCAGGAGGGAGTCCACCGTCCTCGCCGACGTCGTCCACGAGGTCCTCGAGCCGTACCGCACCGGTCTCACAGGTCGGATCGAGTTGACCGTCGACGTACCGGCGACGCTGCCGCGGGTCGCGATCGACAGGACGCTCACGGGACGGGCCTTCACGAACGTGATCGAGAACGCCCTGCACGCGATGCCCGGCGAAGGCCGGCTCGTCGTGTCGGCGACCGCGGCCGCGCGGGAGGTCGTGCTGGTCGTCCGGGATACCGGGGTGGGGCTCGACGAGGCGTCGCTCGCCCACGTGTTCGAACCCTACTTCTCGACGAAGGTCTCCGGCACCGGCCTCGGCATGGCGATCGCCAAACGCAACGTCGAGCTGAACGGCGGCGCCATCGCGATCGACAGCCGCGAAGGAGAAGGCGCGGCCGTCACCCTGCGGTTCCCGGTGGAGGGGACATCCGCCGCGGCCGGCGGCGCGACGCGGTCCGCGTAGTCCGTCCTGCTGCGAGAACGTGGGCGTCGCGGTCAGGCGGGCCGTTCCGCCGCCGACACGTCGGGATCGGCCGGCGCGGTCAGGCGTGCGGGCCGGCGCTGGCCGTGGCTCATCCAGGCGCCGATCAGTCCCGACGCCAGGTACGTGTACGCCATCACGACGAGCACGGCCTCGGGCTGCGCCGCGATCGCGGCGATGACCGCGGCGATCGCGAGGGGCGTGAGGTACGACCGGCGCCGGCCGGGAATCAGCGCGCCGAAGCTGCGGAAGCGCAGGCGGCTGACCATCAGCGCGGCGGGCAACAGCACGATCGGCAGCGCGACGAGCGCCAAGCCGGGGTCCGCGAGTCCCTGCGGCCAGGCGAACACCGTCGCCGCGGGAACGCCCGCGGCGGCGGGACTCGGCAGACCGACGAAGTACCGCTTGTCGCCCTCCTTGCCCTGGATGTTGAAGCGCGCCAGGCGCACCGCCGCCGCGGCCAGCCAGAGGAAGGCCACCGCCCAGCCGAGGCGGCCGAGGGGTTCGAGACCCCAGGCGAAGACGAGGGTGGCCGGCGCCACGCCGAACGAGATGACGTCGGCCAGCGAGTCGAACTCGACGCCGAAGTCGCTCGTCGCACCGGTCGCCCTGGCGACGCGCCCGTCGAGCCCGTCGAGCACGATCGCGAACCCGATGAACGGCGCGGCGGTCGCGTAGTCGCCCCGCATCGCGAAGACGATGCACGCCCAACCACAGAACATGTTCGCGACGGTGAACAGGCTCGGCAACAGGTACGTGCCCCGGCGAAACCGCCGTGGAGGCGGCGTCCCGCCGCGGAACATCGACAGCACTCTGCTCATGACCCGGCCCGTCAATCGTCGCCTGCGGCTCCGCTTGCCGCTCAACCGACCCTCGCCGGAAGTCGGCGCCGTTCTACGGCGCAGACCCCCGGTTCCCGTCCGCCGCCAGGCGCGCCACCACGGTTTCCCCGCCGCGGACGGTCTGGCCGACCGTAACCGCGAGTACGGCCGACTCCGGCAGGAAGACGTCCATGCGCGATCCGAACTTCATGATACCGAACCGCTGTCCGCGCGCGACGTCCATCCCCGGCGCCAGGCGACAGACGACCCGGCGCGCGAGCACGCCGACGACCTGCCGGAAGACGACCGTCTGGCCCGCGTGATCGAGACGTATCTCGCTGCGTTCGTTCTCGCGGCACGAGCGCCGGTCGTAGGCCGGCAGGAACCGTCCGGGGCGGTACGCCACGTCCACCACCCGACCGGCGATCGGCGTCCGGTTGACGTGCACGTCGAGCGGCGAGAGGAAGATGCTGACCTGTCGCCACACGCCTTCCGGCGCGATTTCCGCTTCGGCGGGGCCGGCGTGCAGGATCCGGCCGTCGGCCGGCGCGAGCACCGCGCCGGCCCCCGCGTCGGCCGGCGCGCGCCGATCCGGATCGCGGAAAAAAAAGGCGAAGCCCGCGGCCAGCAGCCACGGCACCGCGCCCGGCATCCAGACGACGTCGAGCCACGTGAACAATGCGCCCGCCGCGGCCGCCCCCAGGACGAACGGAACACCGGCTCGATCGAGTTTCATGGTCCTGCGCAAGGGCAGCGAGGCCGCCGCGCCCGGGCGGGAGATCGTCGCCTTGCGGCGCTTCCAACCAACCCGCTCGGGAGTCCGCGCCGTTCTACGGCGCAGACTCCTTGCGATCGAGGAAGGGCCCGCCGTCTCCGACCGGCGGCGTCAGGTGACGCTGCAGGATGTGCTCCATGCGGTCCTTGATGTGGAGCTTCCTCTTCTTGAGCGTCGCTTCTTCGAACCGTTCGGCGCTGGACCGATACGGGTGACCGAGCAGCTCGGCGAGGCGGCTCTCCAGCGCCCGGTGCTGCTCGGCCAGACCGCGGTACTCGTCGTCTTCCTCCAGCAACACCTCGCGTGCGTGTTGCTCCTGGTTCATGTTCCCTCCTGGCTGGGATTCCCCGGCTCGGGGTGCGGCAGGCCGGGACAGCCGCACGCTATCACACGCCTCGGGAGTGTTTCAAGGGTGTTTCAGGATCCCCGCTCGCGGGCGATCACGGCGTCCGGACGCCGGACGTACAGCGGCTGAACGGCATGGGGGGCGGTTCCCTGGTCACGGCGTTCGAACGCGATGCGCGCGATCACCGGCGCGAGCGGCGGCGGGTCGTCCACCAGGGCGGCCGTCGGTCCGAGGCGTTGCGCGAGCAGCGTCCGCGTTGCGGTCACGCCGTCGCCGACGACGTCCACCCGCCGCTCCGCGAGCTGCGGCCTCCAGGCGTCCAGTATCTCCGCCGGGGACCCGACCCGGGGGCCGGCGAGACACGCTGCGGCGGTGCGGTCGTACAGCGCGGCGAACACGTCGCGCCGGTGTCCGTCCATCCAGGCCAGGACGCGCTCCCCCGGTCCCGGCGTGCGCGCCAGCGCTTCGAGCGTCGACACCTGGATCACGGCCCGGCGATGGACGAGGGCCAGCGCCTGGATGGTCGCCAGTCCCACCCGCAGGCCGGTGAACGCCCCGGGACCGGACGAGACCGCGAACCGATCGATCCCGGACAGGGCCACGCCGGCGTCGCCGGCGAGCGACAGCAGGTCGCCCGGCAGCCGTTCGCCGTGCGTGCGGGACGGATCTCCGGTCGCCGCCGTCACGACGTCGCCGTCCCGCGCCAGCGCCGCGCTTCCCGCGCGCGTGCTCGTATCGAGCGCCAGTATCCATATCGACCGCCGTCCCGGAGCGTCCATCCCGCGATGCTACCATCGGGCACGATGACGCCCACCGTCAAGGCGCCGGGCGCCGCGGCCAGAGGGACGACCCCGGCGATGCGACAGTACCTGGAGGCCAAGCGGCAGCACCCCGACGCGCTGGTCTTCTTCCGGATGGGCGACTTCTACGAGCTCTTCTACGAGGACGCGGTCACGGCGGCCGGTGCGCTGGAGCTGACCCTCACGTCGCGTTCCAGGGATCGCGCCGGCCGCGAGATTCCGATGTGCGGCGTGCCCTGGCACGCGGCCGACACGTACCTCGCGCGTCTGGTCAGGCAGGGGTTCCGGATCGCGGTGTGCGAGCAGGTCGAGGACCCGCGCAAGGCCCGCGGCCTCGTTCGCCGCGAAGTCGTGCGGGTGGTCTCTCCGGGCACGTTCACCGAAGCCGGCGCTCTGGAGGCCTGCGAACCGGCGTTCCTGGTGGCCGTCGCGCGGTCCGGCGCCGGATCGGACGCCGTCTTCGGCCTCGCCACCGCCGACCTGTCCACCGGCGAGTTCCGGGTCACGGAGCACCGCGGGGCGTCCGCGGCCGGCGCGACGGTGGACGAGCTGGCCGCCGTCCGGCCGCGGGAGATCCTGCTGCCCGGGGACGTCGACGCGGCATCCCTTCCCGGTATCGAGCGCGTCGCCGCGCCGATCACCGGCGCCGAGACCGCGCTCTTCGATCCCCAACGGGCGCTGCGAGCCCTGATCGAGCAGCTCGGCACGACGTCGCTGGACGGCTTCGGCCTCCGCCCGGAGCGGCACCGTGCGGCCATCCAGGCGGCGGGCGGCCTCGTGCAGCACCTGCGCGATACGCAGAAGGCCGAACTCGAGCACCTCAGGACTCTCGAGTTCCGGACGCGGGCCGATCACCTGGTCATCGACGCGGCGACCTTCGACCATCTCGAGATCCTCGAAGGCGCCGAGGGAGGCCGCAGCGGTTCGCTTCTCGCGGAGCTCGACCTGACCGCCACGCCGATGGGCGGCCGCCTGCTGCGCGCCTGGCTGCAACGGCCCCTCGCGGCGCGCGAGCCGATCCTCGACCGTCTCGACGCGGTGGACGACCTCCTGCGGCAGGTCGCGACCCGGGGGCGGTTGCGGGCGGAACTGGCCCGCATCCAGGATCTGGAGCGCCTGATCGCGCGCGTGGCCCTCGGCACCGCCGGGCCGCGCGACCTGGCCGCCCTCGGCGGCTCCGTCGGCGTGGTTCCGGCGGCCCGGGCCCACGCGGCCGAGCTGCAGGCGCCGCTCGTCGGCGTGCTGCTCGACGGACTCGACGAGCTGCGCGACGTCCACGACCGGGTCGCCGCGACGCTGGTCGACGATCCGCCGGCCCTGGCGCGCGACGGCGGATCGATCCGGGACGGCGTCGACCGCGATCTCGACGAGCTGCGCGCCATCAGCCGCGACGCCCGGCATGCGATTGCCGCGATGGAGACGGCGGAACGGGAGCGGACCGGCATCGCCTCGCTGAAGATCCGGTTCAACCGGGTCTTCGGCTACTACATCGAAGTGTCGGCGGCCAATCTCCACGCGGTCCCGGACGACTACCACCGCAAGCAGACGATCGCCAACGGCGAGCGGTACGTCACCCCCGCGCTGAAGGACTACGAGGAGCAGGCGCTCGGGGCGGACGAGCGCCTGCTCGATCGGGAACAGGAGATCTTCGACGGGCTGCGGCGCTCGGTTCTCGCGGCGGCGGACCGGATCCAGCGCTCCGCGCGGGCGCTCGCCGCCCTCGACGTCCTGGCCGCGCTGGCGGAGGCGGCCGCCCGGCGCAACTACGTCAAGCCGCGGGTGCGGGACGACGGCGAGCTCGTCGTCGCGGATGCGCGGCACCCGGTGGTCGAGAGCCGGACCGAGTCGTTCGTGCCGAACGACGTCCGGCTCGACGAGAAGGATCACCAGGTCGTCGTGCTCACCGGTCCGAACATGGGCGGCAAGTCGACCTACCTGCGGCAGGCCGCCATCATCGTCCTGATGGCGCAGGCGGGGAGCTTCGTGCCCGCCCGGGAAGCCTCCCTCCCGATCATCGACCGGATCTTCGCCCGCATCGGGGCCGCCGACAATCTCGCCCGCGGGCAGTCGACCTTCCTGATCGAGATGCAGGAGACGGCGAGAATCCTGCACCAAGCCACCTCGCGGAGCCTGGTGCTGCTCGACGAGATCGGCAGAGGCACCGCGACGTTCGACGGGCTGAGCATCGCCTGGGCGGTCGCGGAACACCTCGCCACCAATCCGAAGGCCCGTCCCAGAACGCTCTTCGCCACCCATTATCACGAGCTCACGGACCTCGCCGATCTCCACGAGGGCGTCGTCAACTACCACGTGGCGGCGCGGGAATGGCGGGACGACATCGTCTTTCTGCGCAAGGTCGAGCCCGGCCGCTCGGATCGCAGCTACGGCATCCAGGTCGCGAAACTGGCGGGATTGCCGCCCGCGACGGTCGCGCGGGCCCGCGCCATCCTGGCCGGGCTCGAGCGGGACGAGCTGTCCCGCGGCGGGCGTCCCTCGTTCAGCGGCGCGCCGAGCGAACCGGCGGGCCAGCTCGGACTCTTCCAGCAGGCCCCGCCGGCGATCCAGCGCGACGTCGCGGACCGCATCGCGGCGCTCGATCTGGATCGCCTCACCCCGCTCGAGGCGCTCGTGGTCCTCGGCGAGATCAAGGAGGCGCTGGCGGATTGAGCAGCGACAAGTCGCGCTTCCTCGACGTGCCGATCGAGCCGTTCGAGATCGCGCCGGGCGCCCCGGCCGACGAGCTGCTCCGCCGCATGGAGCGGATCTCGTTCCAGGGGCGCAACCTCGCCACCGCCCATCGGATCTGGCGGCGCATGCTCGCCGACGACGTGGTGATCTTCCTCGGCGTGGCCGGCGCGCTGACCGCCGGCGGTCTCCGTCTGGCCATCGCCCGGCTCATCCGCGAACGCGCCGTCGACTGCGTCGTCTCGACCGGGGCCAACCTGTACCACGACCTGCACGAAACCCGCGGCCGGAGACACTTCGTCGGCTCGCCGCGGGCCGACGACCGCGCGCTCCAGGCGGCGCGCATCGATCGCGTGTACGACACCTACGTCGACGAGGACGAGTTCGTCGACAACGACAACTGGATCGCCGGCTTCACGCGCGATCTCGAGGCGCGGCCGTACACCACCCGGGAGTACCTCCACCGCCTCGGGCTGCGCCTCTGGCGGGAGACGGGCGGCGACGGCATTCTGACCGCGGCCTGTCGCGCGGGGGTGCCCCTGTTCTGTCCGGCCATCGCCGATTCGTCGATCGGCATGGGGCTGGCCCAGGCCCGGCACGGGCGTCCGGAGTGCGGGCGGATCGACGTGATCGGCGACGTCATCGAATCGACGAACCTGGTGCTCCGGCGCCCGCGGACGGCGTCGATCGTCCTGGGCGGCGGAACCCCGAAGAACTTCATCAACCAGGCCGGCGTGCAGGCCGACTTCTGTCGCCCCGGCGCCGGCGGGCACCGCTACGCGCTGCAGATCATCACCGACGCCCCGCATTTCGGCGGCGCCTCGGGCTCGACCCTGGACGAAGCGCAGAGTTGGGGCAAGTTGTCCGTGGACGCCGATCGGGTCACGGTGCACGCCGATGCGACGCTGGCGTTCCCGCTGCTCGCCAGCGCCCTGGCCGCCTCGGCGCGCGAGCTGCTCGCCGCCCGCCGTCCCCCCGTGTTCGATTCCGGCGGCCGGGCGCTGGCCGTCGACGGCGCGCCGGTGCCGGTCGATCGGTTCGAGGGGCTCGACGACCCGCCGGAGCCGGCGGCGCCCCGGTCGCCGGCGGAGTGACGTCACGTTCCGTCCGGCGGCGCAGGGCGCCCGTGCGGCTGTTGCTGCGTGACGCAGTGCACGGCTCCGAGTCCGAGGACGAGATCGCCGGCGTGGATGCCGACCACCTCGCGGTCCGGAAAGAGGTCGGCCAGTATCGCCAGGGCCCTGCGATCCGAAGGATCGTTGAAGGTGGGGACGAGCACCACCTCGTTGCCGACGTAGAAGTTCAGATAGCTCGCCGGCAGGCGTTCTCCGTCGAAGAACAGCGGCCGCGGCATGGGGATCGGCGCCACGCGCAGCGGACGCCCGCGCAGGTCGCGGAGCGCCCGCAGGCGCCGGAGGTTGGCGGCCAGCGGCGCATGGTTCTCGTCGTGCGCGTCGGGCTCCACGGCGGCGACCACGGCGTCCGGCCCCACGAAGCGCGCCACGTCGTCGACGTGACCGTGCGTGTCGTCGCCGGCGATGCCGCCGCCGAGCCACAGGACCCGCTCGATCCCGAGCGCCTGCTGCAGCACGCGTTCGAGCGCCGCCCGCGGCAGGTCCGGGTTGCGCGCCTGCTGCTCGCGACCCAGCAGGCACTGCTCGGTCGCGAGCAGCAGGCCCTGCCCGTTCACGTCGATGGCGCCCCCTTCGAGCACCACGCGCCGCGGTCCGTCGTTCGTCGCCGCGGCGATCTCGAACCGGCGCATGCCGAGGCGCCCGGCGATCGCCCGCGGCAGGGCGTCGTCGCGCCGCCAGGCGCGGTAGCGCGCCCAGCCGTTGAACCGCCAGTCGGTGGCCGCGACCTCGCGGCGGCCGGCAGGTCCCGCCACGACGAAAAGCGGGCCGCAGTCCCGGATCCACGAGCGATCCGTCGCGATGACGTGTGCATCGACCCGCTGCAGGTCGACGCCTGTCCGCTGCAGCCGGCGCTCCGCCCGCCGCCGCACGGTCTCGTTCCGGTAGACGAGCGCCACCCGTTCCCCGCGCGAGAGGTGGCGCACGATGTCGGCGTAGCACCACTCGACGGCCGCGGTCTTGACGTCCCAGTCGGCGCGGGCATGGGGCCAGACGAGCCAGGTGGCGTGGTGCGGCTCCCACTCCGCGGGCATCCGGTAGCCTTCACGGCCCGGCGCCGCGATTCGGGCCGCGTCCCGACGGCCCGGCGCCCGCCGCCGATCGTTCATCGCTCCGGCGGGGCCCCGTGCGGCGGGTCGTCGAGGTAACGCCGGGTGAGCGGCGCGTAGGTGTCGATGCGGCGATCCCGGAGGAACGGCCAGGCGCGCCGCTGCTCCTCCACGGCGCGCCGGGTGCACCGGGCAATCACCACGCCGGGAGTCTCGCCGGCGGCGCGCGCGATGACCCGTCCCCCCGGATCGCAGACGAAGGAATCCCCCCAGAACCGCAGGGCGCCTGCCGCCGACGTCTCGATCCCGACGCGGTTCACGGCCGCCACGTAGACCCCGTTCGCAATGGCGTGCCCCCGCTGCACGGTCATCCACGCATCGCGCTCGGCAAGGCCGCCGTCGTCCGGCGCGCCGCCGCCGATCCAGCCGATCGCCGTCGGATAGAAGATGACCTCGGCTCCGTGCAGCGCCGTGAGGCGGGCCGCCTCGGGATACCACTGATCCCAGCAGATCAGCACGCCGACGCGCGCATGCCGGGTCTCGAAGACGCGGTAGCCGAGGTCGCCCGGCGTGAAGTAGAACTTCTCGAGGAACTGCGGGTCGTCGGGTACGTGGACCTTGCGGTAGATGCCGAGAAGATCGCCCGACACGTCGATGACGACCGCGGAGTTGTGGTACAGCCCGGCGGCCCGGCGCTCGAACAGCGGCGCTATCAGCACGACGCCGAGCGCGCGGGCCAGCTTCGCGAACCGCGTGGTGAGCGGCCCGGGAATCTCCTCGGCCAGATCGAAGCACGCGGCATCCTCGCGCTGGCAGAAGTACGGCGTCGCGAACAGCTCCTGCAGGCAGACGATCTGCGCCCCCCGGCGGGCGGCGTCACGGATACCCGCCTCGGCCGCCTCGTGGTTGCGGGCGACCGCCGGCGAGCACGCCATCTGCACGAGCCCGACGGTGAAGTCGCCGGCGGCGGGCGCCGGCGCGCTGGTCATGACGTGCGCGAGCGGCCCCGCCGGCTACCGGCCGGGGGCCAGCGTGTCCAGCTCGCGCTCGGCGTCGAAGCGGTAGCCGGACGCGGGAAACTCGTCGACGAGACGCTGGAAAGCCCGCGTCGCCTCGGCCGGCCGAGCAGCGAGCCGATACGACTGCCCGAGCCGCATCAGCACCGCGTCGATCGGGAACTCGGCGTCCGCCATGCGCGTCTCCGCTTCCAGCAGGGCGATCGCGTCCTCGTACTCGCCGCTCTGCAGATGCGTCTCGGCGCGCCCCAGCCGCGCCATCCGGCCGTAGATGCCGCCGTCGGCGAGTTCGCTCAGGCGCTGATACTGCTCTCCTGCTTCGGTGGTGCGACCGAGCGCGCCGAGTGCGACGGCCGCCTGGTAGCGGGCCACGATTCCCTGCGGCAGGCTCGGGTACGCGTCGGCCGCCTCGAGCAGCCGGGGCACGGCCGTCTCCAGCTTGGCGGCTTCCGACGGGAAGGCGCCCGCCGGCGTCACGCCCGACTGGCCGGCGTCCGCCGGAACGACGGGCGTATCGACGATCGCCATCGCCGAGGCCAGCAACTCGCTCGCGCGCGACGTCCGCCACTGCTGCGATCCGAACACCGCCGCCCCGACCGCCAGCACGCCGACGGCAATCACGGCGCCGACGGTCCACCCGCCGCCGTGCGTGGATCCCAGCATCGCCCGCAACCTGACGGCCAGCGGGTCCTCTTTGAGGTGGTGTCTTTCCGTTCTCTTCATCGCCTGGCTGCCGAGGAACGCACGGATTCTACCAAATTGTGCATCCCCGCCGCCTCCGGGCGCCGCGAGTCGGCGTTCTTCGGGCGGCGGCGCCTCGTTACCACTCGGTAGCTATAGCCAGCCAGCCAATCCAGCTAGATAGCGGCGTCCGGGCTGCAGGACCTGGTCGACGGTTTCTCTTCCGGGCCCAATTCACGAATTCGTCGTCGTTCATGCGGTCCGTGTCTCATTCCAGCGGCAAGGGGGAAGGAGGGATGGCGCGCGTGCCCGGATTCGAACCGGGGGCCTGCCGCTTAGGAGGCGGCCGCTCTATCCATCTGAGCTACACGCGCGTGCGGGTCGCCGGCAGCCGCCGGCACTCGACGACCGCATCCAGCTTACCACCGCCGCCGGGTCACGGAACAGCGTCGTCACGGGCCGGCGCCGTCCGTTCCCCCAGCGCCGTCAGCCCGTTGCCGATCCGGACGTACTCCTCGTACCGCTGCTGGTAGGTCTGCAGCTTCTCGTCGTCGAGCGCCGCCAGCCGCGCCCGGCCGGCCGGCGTAACGCCGCCCGCGGCCTCGAGGTCCGCTTCGAGCCGGCCTGTCCGCTGCTTGAAGTCGACGTCGTGCCGGCGCTCCCATGCCAGCCACTCCGCCGTCCAGCGCGCGTGCGCGTCGTCGACCACCGCGTGGGGGAACGGAAACGCCTCGCCGGACTGCCGCTCGATGGCCTCGACCGCGTCCGGAAACAGGCGGCGGGCCGTCTCGGCGGCGCCGCGCCACGCCAGCAGTTCGCGCGGCTCGGCGCGCGCCGCCGCGGGGGCCAGACTCGTGAGCAGCACCGCGGCAAGGCGCTCCCGGTGCTGCCGGCGGCGGTCCCGGCGGGCACGCTCCGCGACGAACAGCACCGCGCCGATCAACGCGGCGACGAGAATCTCGGTCATGCCGTCTCCGAACGGGCGTCCGGGCGGGCTAGTAGTGCAGCGCGGCGAAGACGTCGTGGTCGGCCAGCCGCTCCCGACCGCGCAACGCGTCGAGCTCCACCAGGAACGCGAGCGCGTGCACCTCGGCGCCGCGCCGGGAGACGAGCTCGGCGGCGGCGCACGCGGTACCCCCGGTCGCCAGCAGGTCGTCCACGATCAGCACCCGCTGACCGCCTGCGACCGCGTCTTCGTGCATCTCCAGCATGTCGGTGCCGTACTCGAGGGCATACTCTACACGGACGGTGCGCGCGGGCAGCTTGCCCGGCTTGCGAGCCGGAACGAAACCGACGCCGAGGCGCTCGGCCACCGCCGCACCCAGGATGAAGCCGCGGCTCTCGATGCCCACCACCTTGTCGAGGGGGACGCCGCGGAACGGTTCGACCAGACAGGCGATGGCCCGCCGGAGCCCCTGCGCGTCGCCCAGCAGCGTCGTGATGTCCTTGAACAGGATGCCCGGCTTCGGGAAGTCGGGAACGTCGCGTATCAGGCTCTTCAGCTCTTCCATCGTGTGCCGGGGCCGTCAGGTGCGGACCACGAATCCTCCGGCCAGGTCCAGCGGCGCGACGTCTTCCACCGCGACGCCGAGCACCTTCGACAGCGGCGGCCCTTGATGCAGGGCGCGCTGGAACCGATCCATCGCCTCGCGGTCGCCCTCGCCGACCGCCTCGACACGACCGTCGGCGAGGTTGCGCACGAAGCCGCGCACCCCTTCCCGCCGGGCCGCGCCGGCCGTGAACGCGCGAAACCCGACGCGCTGTACGCGACCGCTCACGAGCAGACGTCTGGTTACCGTCATGGACAGGCTCCGCCGGCCGGGCGTCGTGATTATAGCCGACCACCGCGGCGTGTTCGCCGGTCCCGCCGGTCCCGGGAAGCGGGCGAAACGCTCCGGAGCGTGTGGCGCCCGGGCCGCGTCGATCCGTGGCGGTGGTGGAGATGCGCGAAGCGGGCGAGCCGCTCCGGAGCGTGTGCTACGCTGCCGCGTAATGGAGGTTCTCATGAGATCTGCCGTCTGTCTGTTGCTCGCCGCATTGCTCGCCGCTCCCGCCGCGGCGCAGTTCGCCGAGGTCGGGTCGCTCGACTTCCCGACGTCCGCGCGTTCCGCAGAGGCCCAACGCCACTTCCTGCGCGGCGTCGCCATTCTCCACAGCTTCGGCTGGAAGCAGGCCATCGAGCAGTTCCAGGCTGCCCAGGCCGTCGAGCCGGACTTCGCCCTCGCCTACTGGGGCGAAACGCTGAGCTACAACCACCCGCTGTTCGGCGGCGGCCCCAACCTCGACGAGGAGAATCCGCGGGCGGTGCTCGCGCGCCTCGGTCCGACCCGCGCGGCGCGGGCCGCGAAGGCCCCGACCGACCGCGAGAAGGGCTTCCTGGAGGCGGTCGAGGTGCTGTGGAGCGCGGAGGGCACCTACGACGAGCGGCGGGTCGGCTACATGGAGGCGATGGGACGGCTCTACGACCGGTATCCCGACGACCACGAGGTGGCGACGTTCTACGCGCTCTCGATGCTCGCCGGGTCGCGCGCGCTCGGCGATCAGTCGCTGCGGCTCGAGGTCCGGGCGGGCACGATCGCGATGCAGGTGTTCCACGAGAACCGGGATCATCCGGGCGCGCCGCACTACACGATTCACGCCTTCGACGATCCGATCCACGCGCCGCTGGCCCTCGACGCCGCCCGGCGCTACGCCGAGATCGCGCCGGCCGTCTCCCACGCGCGGCACATGCCGACCCACATCTTCATCCAGCACGGCATGTGGGATCTCGTCTCGAACCACAACCAGTCGGCCCACGAGGCGGCCCGCGCCCTGTGGGAGCCGGGCGACAGCGTCGGCGACGCGGTCCATTCGCTCGACTGGGGCCAGTACGGCGACCTGCAGCGCGGGGACTACGACAAGGCGCAGATCTGGATCGAACGGCTCGAGCGCATCGTCGCCGAGAGCGGCGGACAGGCGCGCGCCGTCAGCACGCTGCCCCTGGTGAACGCCCGCTACGTGGTGGAGACCGAGCAGTGGCGCGCCGAGCCGGTCACCGACGACTCGTCCCTGCACGAGCTGCTGGCCACCGGGCTGAGCGCCGTCCGCACCGGGGATCTGGCCGCCGCGCGCGAGGCGGAGGCGGCGCTGGCGGCGCGGGCCGCGGACGGCGGCGCCCAGGATCGGATCGCCCACGCGGAAGTCGCGGCTTCGATCCGGGCCGCCGAGGGCCACGCGGACGGGGCGGTCGCGGCGATGGACGAAGCCATCGCGATCGTCGAGACGCTGCGGCCGCCCAACGGCGCGGCCAGCCCGATCAAGCCGCCGTACGAGCTGTACGGCGAGATCCTGCTGCAGCTCGGCCGGCCGGACGACGCGCTCGAGAAGTTCGAGACGTCCCTGCTCCGGATGCCCAACCGGATGCGCTCGCTGCTCGGCGCGGCGCGCGCCGCCGCCGCGAGCGGCGACCGCGTCACCGCCCGGGAGCGCTACGCGACGCTTGCCGACTTCTGGATTGGAGCCGACGACGACCCGGGTTTCGCCGAGGCGCGCGAGTTCATCGCCGCCACGAACGAGAACTGATTCGCGTTCCGCCGCCGACGGTTGCCGGTCCTGCCGCCGCGCGCGCACGGACCGGCAGCCGTCAGGCGAGCCCCCGCCCCGTCGACGGGTCGCGATGGCATCGCAGCGAGAGCGAAGCCGTGGCGGGACCGTTCGCAGTGGACCGCGGATTACGTGAGCGATGCAGCGGACTGCCCGACGCGGGAAAGGAAGAAGTGGTCGGGGCGAGAGGATTTGAACCTCCGACCCCTCGGTCCCGAACCGAGTGCTCTACCAGGCTGAGCCACGCCCCGACGCAGGATTCCCATTCTACCCCAACTTGCGGTTGGCGTGGTGCGATGTTTGGCGATGGCGTCCTCCTGCCCACCCCGGCACCGAGCTACAACTGCCCCTGGTCGCTTGGCTCGCGGGCAAAGCGTGCTGCTCTTCTTGCTGATTCCCTTGGTGCGGCCGCCGCGCTCGCACATCCGCCGACTCGGTCTGCGCCTGACGGGGGCCGAGCAACTGAACGAGGTGAGGCGGATGAAGCGGCCATCGTGGCGCTGGCTCGACGACTTGGGGCGTGACCTGCGCCATGCCCTACGCGGGTTGAGGCGCAGTCCCGGCTTTGCGGCCACCGTAGCGCTCGTCCTCGCGTTGGGCATCGGCGCGAACACCGCGATGTTCAGCATCGTCTACAGCGTCCTGCTCCGCCCGTTGCCGTACCCGGACCCCGGCGCGATCGTGCGCATCGGCGAGTCCGACGGCCCGCGAGGCGTTTCGGACCTGCGTCTGTCGAACCGCTCGATGCCCCTGCTGCAGGAGCACGCCGAATCGTTCGAGCAGCTCGCCGCCTACCAGGAGGTCTCGCCGAGTGGAACGGTGTCACCCTGCGCGGCGCCAGCGTCTCGCCGTCGCTGTTCCCGCTGTTCCGAGTACGGCCCCACCTGGGGAGGCTCTTCCTGGAGGAGGAAGCGCGGACCGGCGCGGAGCGCGTCGTGCTGCTGAGCCACGGCGCCTGGACGAACCGCTTCGCATCGAATCCGGCCATCGCCGGAACCACCATCGACTTCGGCGGCGACCCGCACCTCGTCGTCGGCGTGCTGGCCGCGGGGTTCCACTTCCCGACGCCGGACAGCGAGTTCTGGACGCCGTACGTCATCGCGCCGAGGACCGCGGAGAGTACGCCGGACCAACTCGGCGGCTTTGCCTTCAGCACCACCGTCGTGTTCAGAGTACTCGGGCGGCTTCGGTCGGGCGTTTCCGCGGAGCAGGCCGCGGCGGAGGCCGGCAGCATCCTCATCCTGCAAGGAAGCAGCGACGCGGCCGCGGCGGAGGCCGGCGGGAGCGGTCAGCACGGCGTTCGCGTGGTTCCGTTGCTGGAGGAGATGGTCGGCGAGTATCGGCCGGCGTTGTCGATACTGACCGTGGTGACGGTGCTCCTGCTGCTTGTCGCCTGCCTGAACGCGGCGGGTCTGCTCCTGGCACGCGGGGTCGCGCGACGTCGGATGCTCGCATCAGCGCGGCGCTGGGCGCGAGCCGAAGCCGACTCGTACGGCAGCTCCTGACCGAGAGCACGGTGCTGAGCCTGGGCGGAGGTGTGCTCGGCCTCGCTGCGGCAGCCGTCTTTCTGCGCGCCGTGCCCGCACTTGCTCCGGGCGACGTCGCGCGCCTGGACGACGTGCGAATCGACGGGGTGGTGTTCGCCTCACTGCCGGACTGTCGATCGTGGTCGGGGTTGCTGTGCGGGGCGGGGCCGGCGTTCCAGCGGTCGCAGCTCCCCTGCTGCGCACGCTGAACGACGGGAACGCGCAGTCTGGCGGCGGTTCCGGGTTGCTGCGGACGCATCGTGTGCGCGCGACGCTGTCGACGATGCAGATCGCGGTGGCGGTCGTGCTGTTGGTTGGCGCGGGGCTGCTGCTGCGCAGCTTCGTGCAGCTCTTCACCTTCGATCGCGGCTTCGACCCGGCCGATGTGGTTACGGCAGTGGTCACGAACCCGCTGGGCGTCGCACGACACGAACTCCTGCCGCAACGGTCCCAGGTGGAGGCGGAGCACCAGCGCCTCCAGGAACGCCTTTTCGATGAGCTGACGACACGGCTGGGGCGTCTTCCGGACGTCGCAGCGGTCGGGTTGTCGCGGAACCTGCCCTTCGGACGCAACTTGCCGAGCCATGTCCGCTCCGCCCCGACCGGAACTCCCGTACCGGGCGATCCGAACGAGATGGTGCAGACGGCGCTGCAGGTCGTGAGTCCCGGCTACCTCGACGCCATGCGGTTTCGCCTGCGCGCCGGTCGCACGTTCACCCCTGTGGACGGGCGCGAGAGCCCGCGCGTTCTGGTGGCCAACGAAACGCTGGCCCGCGAACTCTTCGGCAGCCGGCCCGCGGATGCTGGAAAGCCTTCTCCACGTGTGTGTCAAGGGGCGATGCCGTACGGCCGCGCCCACGAAAGCCCCCCGATCGTGTCTCCCGCCGGACGGTACTCGCAGCCGGTCCAGCCCTCGAAGCCGAGCTCGTCGACGACGTCGAACAGGTACGGGTAGTTGATCTCCTGCGTCTCGTTCGGCTCGTGGCGGCCCGGCACGCCGCCGATCTGGAAGTGGTCGATGATGTCGATGTGTGACCTGACGGTCTCCGCGAGGCGCCCCTCCATGATCTGCATGTGGTAGAAGTCGTACTGCAGAAACACGTTGTCGGCGCCGACCCGCTCGATGATGCGCCGCGCCTGGTCCGGCCCGGTCAGGAAGTACCCGGGGTTGTCCTGCGTGTTGAGCGGCTCGATCAGCAACCGGATGCCGAGCGGGCGGGCGCGCTCCGACGCCCACCGGAGATTCGACACGAAGGTGTCCTCCGCCCGCGGGTCTGCGGTAAAGCCGGCCAGGCAGTGGATTCGTTCGCAGCCGGCGGCGACCGCGTACTCGAAGGCCCGCGTCAGTCCGTCGCGGTACTCCTGCTCGCGGCCCGGAACCGCGCCGGCCGCCACCGGCACGTTCATGAGCGCGGCGTCGAGACCGCAGCGCCGGACGCGCTCCGCGACGTCCTGCGGCGACTCGCCGTACGGCGCCTGGATCTCGACGCCCCGGAAGCCGACGCGGGCGGCCTGCTCGAAGCGATCCAGCAGGTCCCACTCGTTGAACAGCATCGTGACGCTGGCGGCGAATCTCGGCACTGCGCTCCTTCTTGTCTTGCGGGCCGCCCATCGTATCATCCGCCGGCCGGCCGTTCGATCCGTTCGATGCGCCCGGTATCATTGACGGCCATGCCCCGTGACGCCGCGCCCTTCGACGCCGTCCTGCTCATCGGCTTCGGCGGTCCGACGCGCCGCGCCGACATCCGGCCGTTCCTGCGGAACGTGCTGCGGGGGCGGCGGGTGCCGCCGGCGCGCCTCGAGGCGGTGGTCCGGCACTACGAGCTGTTCGACGGCGTGTCGCCGCTCACCGCCATCACCCGGCGGCAGGCGGACGGCCTGCGCGAACGGCTGGCCGCGCACGGACCCGATCTGCCGGTCTTCGTGGGGATGCGCAACTGGCATCCGTTTCTCGACGACACGCTGGCCGCCATGGCGGCGGCAGGCGTCGAGCGGGCGCTGGGGGTCGTGCTGGCCGCGCACCACAGCTATTCGAGCTGCGGGCAGTATCGCCAGAACGTCGCGCAGGCGAGGCGGGCGCTGCGGGAGCAGGGGGCGGCCGACGTCGAGGTGCTGTTCGCACCGGGGTGGCATGCGCACGAAGGTTTCGTCGAGGCCAACGCCCGGCGGATCGAGGCCGCCCTCGGCGACCTTCCCGCCGGCGCGCGGCAGGCCGCCCGGATCCTCTTCACCGCGCACAGCATCCCCGCGTCCATGGCGGCGGCGTGCCGCTACGAAGCGGAGTTGCAGGAGACGGCCGCCCTGGTGGCGACGCGCCTGAGAACCGACGACTGGGCCCTCGTCTACCAGAGCCGGAGCGGGCGTCCCGAAGACCCGTGGCTCGGACCGGACATCTGCGACTACCTGCGCAACGCGCACGAACGCGGGCTGCAGGCCGCGGTGATCGCCCCGATTGGATTCGTGGCCGACCACGTCGAGGTGCTGTACGACCTCGATACGGAGGCGGCCGCGGTCTGCCGCACCCTCGGACTCGCCATGCGCCGCGCGGCCGCAGTCAACGATCACCCGGCGTTCGTCGACACGCTGGCCGACGTGACCCGGCGCGCCTGCTCGCGGGCGGGCGGCGGGCGGCCGTTGCCGATGGTCCCCGCCGCGCCTCCCGAGCGGCTGGAGCCGCCGCCGCCCGCCCGCTGAACGGCGCCGGGGCGGGGATGCAACCCGAGACCGTTTCCTGCCCGCCCGGGAGGTCTGCGCCCTGGAACGGTGCAGACCTCCCGGCGAAGGTCGGGCGGGCGGCAAGCGGAACCGCAGGCGACGATGGACGGGGCTACGCGACGGCGGCCGGTGCGCAGTACTTGTCGAACGCCGCGGTGAGGTCCCGGGCGATGATGTCCGCTTCCCGGTTCTCGATCTGGTGCCGCTCCATCATGTAGAGGAGCTTGCCGTCCCGCAGGAGGGCGATCGACGGCGACGAGGGCGGGTAGCCGGTGAAGTACTCCCGCGCGCGCTGCGTCGCCTCCACGTCGGCGCCGGCGAAGACCGTGGCGACGGCGTCCGGCCGGGTCCCGTGCCGCAGCGCCAGCGCCACGCCGGGCCGCGCCTTGCCGGCCGCGCAGCCGCAGACCGAATTGACCACCAGCATCAGGGTGCCGGACTGCGCCGTCACCGCGTCGTCCACGTCCCCGGCGGTCCGCAGCTCCTTGACGCCGAGCCGCGTCAACTCCTCCCGCATCGGGGCGATGAAGAACTCTGGATACACGCTTGCGCTCCTTTCGCGTCCTGCGCGCCCGCAGGCGGCGCGCGACCTCCCGTCAACCTGCAAGCGTAGCATGGTCCGCCGCGCTGCGGGCGGCGATACGGCGGTTGAAGGCCCACAGGACGGCCAGCGCGATGCCCCACTGCACCACGCACGTGCCGACGCTGTAGACCCGCAGGGGATTCCACCAGCCGTCGGGGTCGTATACCGTCGCGGCCTGATACATCCACCAGCCGAACATCACCGCGAACTCGACCGGGACGAGGTATTTGAGGGTCCACGCCCAGACCGCTCCCGCCCGGCGCCCGGACGAGTGGGTGTTGACGAGCTCGTCCCGGAAACGGTCGACGCCGTAGCGGACGGTCGCGACCGCGATGAAGAGGCCGCTGACCATCAGCGCGAGCCCCCACACCCAGTCCTGGTTCTCGAAGACGGCCAGACTCACCGCGGACGGCAGCCCGCACACCACGGCGGCCCCGACCACCAGCCGGACCGCCGCCGCGCGACCGACACCGGCATCGATCAGGACGCGCGCGCCGAGCTCCACCATGGCGATCAGCGACGACAGGGCGGCGCAGAACATCGCCAGGAAGAAGAGCGGCAGGAAGAGGCCGCCGGCCGGCATGCGGGCGAACACCTGGGGAATCCAGATGAAGGTGAGCCCCGTGTTCCCCGCCGCCAGCGCCTCGGTCGCCTCGCCGACCGGCAGGATGGCGAAAGCGGCGGGCAGGATGGCCATGGCGGCGAGCAGCGAGGCCGCGTTGTTGCCCAGGCCGATCGTCGCCGCGTTGGTGACGACGTCGTCGCTCTCGCGCACGTAGACGGCGTAGCAGAGGATGAGTCCCCACCCCGCGCCGGTCGACCACGCCGACTGCGTCAACGCCTCCAGCCAGGTCCGGTAGTTCGCCAGCGCGCTCAGATCCGGAGTGAACAGCCAGGCCAGCCCGCGTCCGGCCCCCGGCAGCGTGACGGCTCTCGCCACCGCGAACAGCAGCAGCACGAACAGCAGCGGGATGAGGATCCGGTTGGCCCGCTCGATGCCTCCCGTCACCCCGCGCGCCACCACGAAGCCCGCCCCGGCCACCGCCATGACGTGAAACGCCCACCGGCTGCCATAACCGACGTGGCGTAGGGCGTCCCAGTAGCCGCCGGCGTCCACCCCGGCGAGGTCGCCGCTCGCCGCCGCCACCGCGTACTTCAGCATCCACCCGGTGACGACCGAGTAGTAGAACATGATCATCACGCTCGTCACCGCGACGAACCCCGCCCATCCACGCGGTCCGTCCGCCGGTCAGCTTCGCGAACGCGCCGATCGGGCCCCGGCGCGCGCCCCCGGCCGAGGCCGAACTCGGCGATCAGCAGCGGAATGGGACCAGGCGAACAGGAACAGCAGCCACGGGATGAGGAACGCGCCGCCGCCGTTCTGCGCGGCGATGCGGGGGAAACGCCACAGGTTGCCGGTGCCGACGGCCATGCCGAGACCGGCCAGGACGATGCCCCAGCGTGACGAGAAGAAGTCGGAGGTCTTCATCGGATGCTCCTGATGCGAAGTGAACGCGGAAGTGTAGGCGGATCGGGCGTTCGTCGCCAGGAGTCTGCGCCGTACGACGGTGCAGACTCCTGCGGCTCCGGGCAGCAAGCGCCGGGCCGCAGGCGACGATTGACGTGGCTACGCCGGGCATGTAACCGGGGTGGACGGCCGGTTCCGCCTCGGGCGCACCGCGTCGGCGGGCATTGGGCGTATACTGCCGGCTGCGGGCAGCCGATTCGCGGGCAAACCTCAGGCTGCGAAGGAGAGACCATGGGTGCGAAGCGACCCGATCGACGGGAATTCCTGCGAGGCGGCGCCGCGTTGGCAGGCGGCTTGACCGTGGGAGCGGTCGAGCCGGCGTTCGGCCGGGCGCCGGAACCGGAGAGGTTCATCAGGGGCGACGCGGACATGATCGCCTATGGCGAGCGCTCCCCCTTCGTGACCTCGGTACGCATACCGCACCCGCCGGGCGGCAGGCAGTCGCCCGACGCGTTCGGGCTCGTGTTTCACGTGGCGGCGCCGCTCCAGGATTCGGTGGGTGTGATCACGCCGTCCTCGCTCCACTTCGTGGGGACCACCCGCGGCTCCCTCATGCCGGAGATCGATCCCCGGGAGCACCGCCTCATGATCCACGGCATGGTGGACCGGCCGCTGGTCTTCACCATGGAGGACCTGATGCGGCTCCCCTCGGTGACCCGCCTGCACTTCATCGAGTGCGCGGGGAACCGCGCGAGACGCACGCACGAGACCGTGCAGGAAACGCACGGGATGACCAGTTGCGCCGAATGGACCGGTGTGCTCCTGTCCACGCTGCTCGAGGAGGCCGGCGTGAAGGACGGAGCGTCCTGGGTCGTCGCGGAAGGGACGGAGAACGTGAAGGGCGCGTCGAGCTTTCCGCTGGCGAAGGCCATGGACGACTGCATCGTCGCCTACGGCATGAACGGCGAGGCGGTGCGCCCGCAGAACGGATTCCCGCTGCGGCTGCTGATTCCCGGCTTCGAAGGCATCTTCAACACGAAGTACCTCAGGCGCATCAAGGTGGTGGACCGGTACTACATGAACTACAACGACTACGGGCATCTGCGCCGCGACCCGGTGCGCGCCGCGCTGGGTTACCAGATCGGACCCAAGTCGGTCATCACGCGCCCGTCCGGAGGACAGCGGCTGCCCGGCCGCGGATTCTACGAAATCTCCGGCCTGGCCTGGTCCGGCGGGGGCGCCGTCAGCCGGGTGGAGGTGTCCACCGACGCCGGCCGGAGCTGGAACGAGGCCGAGATTCAGGGGACGGCGCACCGCATGGCGCACACCCGGTTCCGCCTCGCCTGGAACTGGGACGGGCAGGAGACCTCGCTCATGTCGCGCTGCACGGACGAGGTGGGCCAGGTGCAACCGTCGCCGGCCCAGGTCGCCGAGCACTTCAACGCGGCCCCGGATCCGTCCTACAGCGTGCCGGGCCTCGACAACACGATTCAGCCGTGGCGGATCGCCGGCGACGGGAGCGTGCACAATGGGCGTGCCTAGCAGCCCGCGGCCATGGGCGGCAGGCAGTCTTGTCGCGTTGGTGATGCTCCTGGGCGGTTCCGTGCTGGCGCAGGGGCCCGCCTATGGCCTGGGACGGACCCCCACCCCGGAAGAAATCCGCGCGTGGGACATCTCCATCGGTCCCACGGGAGAGGAGCTTCCGCCGGGGAGCGGCACCGCCGCGGAAGGGGCCCGGATCTATCGGGTGCGTTGCGCGGGATGCCACGGCAGGAATCTGGAAGGCGGCCGGGCTCCCCGGCGCGCTCCCCGGCTGGTGAAGACCGAACCGGGGCCGGATGTCGACCCCTGGGCCGCGGGGCGCATACTGCCGTACCGCTCGCCGTACGCGACGACCGTATGGGACTACATCAATCGCGGCATGCCGCTCTACCAGGAGGGGACGCTGACCGCCGACCAGGTGTACGCGCTGACGGCGTTCCTTCTGTACAGAAACGAGGTCATCGCGGAGGACCTGGTGCTCGACGCCGAAAGTCTGCCGCAGGTCGAGATGCCGAATCGCGGCGGATGGGCGCCGTTGCCGGAGTGGAAGCCCGGATCGCCCAGGCTGCCGGGTTACCCCTTTTAGCCGGAAGCACACACCTCGAGCCAGGAGTGCACGATGAGTCTGTCTATCGACCGGCGCGGCTGGATGTCGATTCCGCTGCAGCCGGGAGTGACCCCCCGCCCGGGGGGGGGGTTAATCGACCGGCGCGGCTGGATGTCGATTCCGCTCCTGTCGCTGCTGTGCGTTCCCTTCGTACCGGCGGCTGCGGTCGCCCCGGAGGGGTCCGGCGGCGACGGCGGCGACCCGTCGCAGTGGGTCATGCCGAACGCCAACTATGCGGGCTGGAACTACAGCGCGCTGGACCAGATCGACGTCGACAACGTCGAGCAGCTCACGATGGCGTGGACGATGCAGCTCGGCATCCACGATTCGTACGAAGCCTCGCCGCTCGTGATCGGCGACACGATGTTCATCGTAACCCCGAAGCCCAACTACGTCTATGCGCTCGACCTCGCCCGGGACGGCTTCATCAAGTGGGAGTTCCGGCCCGAGATCCCCGACCCGGAAACGACACGGAGGAGCGCCTGCTGCGGCGCGCAGACCCGCGGCCTGGGCTACGCCGATGGTCGCATCTACTTCGTCACCCTCGACGGACAGGTGTTCGCGCTCGACGCGGAGACAGGAGAGCAGATCTGGCGGGCCGAGAACGCGAACATCGGGATTGGGGAAACGGTCCCCGGCATGCCGCTGGTGGTCGGCGACAAGGTCATCGTCGGCGTGGCCGGCGGCGAGCGCGGCGTCCGCGGCCACGTCACCGCCTACAGCACCGACACCGGTCGGTTCCGGTGGCGGTTCTACAGCATGGGGCCGAACAACGAGGTGGGCATAGGGTCTCGCTTCGCCCCTTGGTATCCCGACGACCGGGTCGCGAACCCGGCCCTCGACACCTGGTTCGGCGACTCGTGGCGGCGCGGCGGCGGCGCCGTCTGGGGCTGGTTCACGTACGACGCGGAGCTCAATCTCTTCTACTACGGCACGAGCAACTGCGGGCCCTGGAATCCGGACTACCGCCGGGAATGGGGCGTGGTCGAGCTGGACGAGGACGGGGGGCTGACCGGCTACCGGAACAACTACTGCGCATCGATCCTGGCCCGCGACGCCGACAGCGGGGAGCTGATCTGGGCCTACAACATGTCACCCCAGGATCAGTGGGACCTGGACGAGCCCAACGTGAACATCCTCGTCGACCTCGAGATCGACGGCCGGACGCGCAAGGCGCTGGTCCGCCCGGCGAGGAACGGCTACTTCTACGTGTTCGATCGCGCGACGGGGGAGATGCTCCTCGATCCCTGGATGTTCGTCTACAACGACATCTTCGATGGCGTCAACATGGAAACCGGCCGTCCGCGCTACGACATGACGAAGATGATGTTCACCGACCTCGAGGATCGACAGCGGTACCTGCCGGACGCCGAGAACGTCGCCATCGGCTGGTGTCCCGGCATCGCCGCCCGGAACTGGCAGAACGACGCGTACTCCCCGCGCACCGGACTCGTGTACACCCCGACCTTGAACTCCTGCGATTATCTGAGAATGGTCGAAGGCGAGTACGTGCCCGGGAACATGTACCGGCTCATTGAACGCGGCAGCCGCGTCCCGGACCCGCCCAATGCGGAGGTCGTCAACGAGCTGCAGGCCAACGATCCGGTGGCGGGCGAGACCGTCTGGCGGATTCAATGGACGACATCCAACAACGCGCCGGTCATGGCGACGGCGGGGGACCTGCTCTTCCAGGGCGGGCCCAACGAGGGTGTGGTGCGCGCGATCGATGCCCGGACCGGGGACATTCTCTGGACGTTCCGGACCGGCAGCAGCTTCCGGAGCTCGCCGATCACCTACCTCGGGCCGGACGGCCGGCAGTACGTCGCCATCATCGGCAGCCAGTGGGCGGGGAGCGTACAGGTCACCGGCGATACGGAGCCGGATGCGCCCGAGCGCTTCCGGCGGGCCGGCAGCGCACTCTACGTGTTCGCGCTCCCTCCAGCGCGCAACCGAGGCGAAAGCCCCTGAAAGACGGCGCTCTACTTCGACGCCCTGCGGCTGGTCCGATGACGCCGCGCATTTCCGGTCGGCCGGAGGCCGCGGCCATGAGGTCACTGCCGTGAACATCAACCGACTGACCGAGAAGGCGCAGGAGGCCGTGGTCACGGCCCAGCAGCTCGCCGAGCGGGCCGGGAACCCGCAGATCGAACCGGAGCACCTGTTGCTGAACCTGGTCGAGCAGCACGAGGGCGTCGTCCCGGCGGTCCTGCAGAAGCTCGACGTCGATCCGGCGGCCCTGGCCGGCGCGGCGCGGGCCGCCCTGGAACGGCTGCCGGCGGCGACCGGGGGCGCTCTCCCGGCCCCCTCGACCCGCCTGCGCAACGTGCTCGCCGCGGCGGCCGGCGAGGCCGAGCGCCTGACCGACGAGTACGTCAGCACGGAGCACCTCTTCCTGGCGCTGGCCGCGGAGACCGGAACCGCGCCCGCGGCCCGTCTCCTGTCGGAAGCCGGCCTCACCCGGGACCGGCTGTACGAGGCGCTGACCGCGGTCCGCGGCTCGCACCGGGTGACCGACCAGCATCCCGAGGGCAAGTACCAGGCGCTGGAACGGTACGCCCGGGACCTGACGGCGCTCGCCCGCGGCGCGACGCTCGATCCCGTCATCGGCCGCGACGAGGAAATCCGCCGGGTCATCCAGGTGCTCTCGCGCCGGACCAAGAACAACCCCGTCCTCATCGGCGAGCCCGGCGTCGGCAAGACCGCCATCGTCGAGGGCCTCGCCCAGCGCATCGTGCGGGGCGACGTGCCGGAGGGGCTGACGGACAAGCGCCTCGTCGCCCTCGACATGGGGGCGCTCGTGGCCGGGGCCAAGTACCGCGGCGAGTTCGAGGAGCGGCTCAAGGCGGTGCTCAAGGAGATCACGGACGCCGAGGGGCGCATCGTGCTCTTCATCGACGAGCTGCACACGGTGGTCGGGGCGGGCGCGGCCGAGGGGGCCATCGACGCCTCGAACATGCTGAAGCCGCTGCTCGCCCGCGGCGAGCTGCACACCATCGGCGCGACGACCCTGGACGAGTACCGCAAGCACATCGAGAAGGACGCCGCGCTCGAGCGGCGCTTCCAGCCGGTGCTGGTCGCCGAGCCGACGGTCGAGGACACGATCAGCGTCCTGCGCGGCCTGCGCGAGCGGTACGAGATCCACCACGGCGTGAAGTTCAAGGACGCGGCGCTGGTCGCCGCGGCGGTGCTTTCCAACCGCTACATCACCGACCGCTTCCTGCCCGACAAGGCCATCGACCTCATCGACGAGGCGGCGTCGAAGCTGCGCACCGAGATCGACTCGCTGCCGGTGGAGCTCGACGAGGTCGAACGCCGCATCATGCAGCTCGAGATCGAGCGCGAGGCGCTGCGCAAGGAGACCGACGACGCCTCGCGCGGCCGGCTCGACCGCCTGGAGAAGGAGCTGGCCGACCTGCAGGAGGAGCGGAACCGGCTGCGGACCCGGTGGGAGCACGAGAAGGCGGAGATTCAGGGGACGCGCCGCCTCCAGGGGGAGCTCGAGGCGCTGCGGCACGAGGTGGAACGGGCGCAGCGGGAGGGCGACTACGCCCGCGCGTCGGAACTGCAGTACGGGCGGCTCCCGGAGCTGGAACGGCAGCTTCGCCGGAGCCGCGACACGGCTGCCTCCGGCGCGCGCATGCTCAAGGAGGAGGTCGACGAGCAGGACATCGCGGCGGTCGTGAGCAAATGGACGCACATTCCCGTCAGCAAGCTCGTCGAGGGCGAGATCGAGAAGCTCGTCCGGATGGAGGACCGGCTCCGCCGGCGGGTGATCGGCCAGGACGACGCCGTCGAGGCCGTGTCCAACGCCGTCCGGCGCGCCCGCGCGGGGTTGCAGGATCCGGATCGGCCGCTCGGCAGCTTCATCTTCCTCGGGCCGACCGGCGTCGGCAAGACGGAGCTGGCGCGCGCCCTGGCGGAGTTCCTATTCGACGACGAGCGCGCCATGGTGCGCATCGACATGTCGGAGTACCAGGAGAAGCACGCCATCTCGCGCCTGGTCGGCGCCCCGCCGGGCTACGTCGGCTACGACGAGGCGGGTCAGCTCACCGAGGCGGTGCGGCGGCGTCCCTACTCGGTGGTGCTGTTCGACGAGGTCGAGAAGGCGCATCCGGACGTCCTGAACGTCATGCTGCAGCTTCTCGACGACGGCCGCCTGACCGACGGCAAGGGGCGGACCGTCGATTTCCGGAACGTGGTCGTCATCATGACCTCGAACCTGGGCAGCGAGCTCATTGCGGCGCGCGCGGGGAGCTCGGGCCGGGATCTCGACGAGACCACCCGCCGGCAGATCGACGACGTCGTGCGCGGGCACTTCCGCCCGGAGTTCCTCAACCGCGTCGACGAGATCATCGTCTTCCACGCGCTCGACCGGAGCCACCTGGCGGACATCGCGGGGATCCAGCTCCGCGCCCTGGCGCGGCGCCTCGCCGACCGGGACGTCACGATCGAGGCCACCGACGCCGCGCTGCGCCTGCTCGTCGAGGAGGGGTACGACGCCGCCTACGGCGCGCGCCCCCTGCGGCGCACGATCCAGCGCCGGGTCCTCGACCCGCTCGCGATGGAGCTGCTGCGCGGGAACTTCGCGGACGGCGACGCCGTGGTCGTCGACCGCGGCGCCGACGGGTTGACGTTCGATCGGCAGGCGGCGGCCGAGGGCACGCAGCCCACGGCCGACGCGTGAGAACGCGCGGGACGCGGCGCGGAACCCACGGTCGATGCGTGGTGAGACGCGCTGGGGCACGGTGCGCGCCGCCCGGCGTACAGCAGGCATCCGCGCGCCGCCGCCGTGCGATCCCGAAGACGGCGTTCCCGGAAGCTCAGCCCCCCGCCCGGATGGCGGACTCGAACCCTTCCCGGTTGTGGGAACCGTCGCAGAAAGGCTTGTTGTCGGAGTGCCCGCAACGGCAGAGCGCGAACGGCCGGCGCGCAACCGGAAGCTCGTTGCCCTCGGCGTCGACGACCCGCACGTCGTCGCCGTCGACCAGGCAGGGACCGTTGTCTCGAATGCGAATCGTCGCCATGATCATCCCATCTTCTGCATCGAGGCCAGGAAATCGGCGTTCGATCGTGTCTTGCCCATCTTGTCCAGCAGCAGCTCCATCGCCTCGACCGACGACAGCGGGTTCAGCACCTTCCGCAGGACCCATACGCGGTTGAGATCGTCCTTGCCGATCAGCAGCTCTTCCTTGCGGGTGCCGCTCTTCTGGATGTCGATGGCGGGAAAGACCCGCTTGTCCACCAGTTTCCGGTCGAGGTGGATCTCCATGTTGCCGGTGCCCTTGAACTCCTCGAAGATCACGTCGTCCATGCGCGACCCGGTGTCCACGAGCGCGGTCGCCATGATGGTCAGCGACCCCCCTTCCTCGATGTTGCGGGCCGCGCCGAAGAAGCGCTTCGGCTTCTGCAGCGCGTTCGAGTCGAGACCGCCCGAGAGCACCTTGCCGGACGGCGGGATCACGGTGTTGTAGGCGCGCGCGAGGCGCGTTATCGAATCGAGGAGGATGAAGACGTCCTTGCGGTGCTCCACGAGGCGCTTGGCCTTCTCGATGACCATCTCGGCCACCTGCACGTGGCGCTGGGCCGGTTCGTCGAAGGTCGACGAGATGACTTCGCCGTCCACCGACCGCTGCATGTCGGTCACCTCCTCCGGACGCTCGTCGATGAGCAGGACGATGAGGTAGACCTCGGAGTGGTTGCGGGCGATCGACTGCGCGATGTTCTGGAGGAGCATCGTCTTGCCGGTGCGCGGGGCGGCGACGATCAGACCGCGCTGCCCCTTGCCGATCGGCGTCATCAGATCCATGACGCGCGCCGACAGATTGTCCGGCGCGGTCTCGAGCCGCGCCCGCTCCTGCGGGTACAGCGGCGTCAGGTTCTCGAAGAAGATCTTGTCGCGCGCCTGGTCCGGCGACTCGAAGTTGACCGCCTCGACCTTGATGAGGGCGAAGTAGCGCTCACCTTCCTTCGGCGGCCGGATCTGTCCGGACACGGTGTCGCCGGTCTGCAGATCGAACTTGCGGATCTGCGACGGCGAGACGTAGATATCGTCGGGGCCCGGCAGGTAGTTGTAGTCCGGCGCGCGCAGGAAACCGAAGCCGTCCGGCAGCACCTCGAGCACCCCTTCGGAGAAGATGAACCCGCTCTGCTCGGTCTGCGCCTTCAGGATCTGGAAGATCAGCTCCTGTTTGCGCATGCCGGTCGCGCCGGCGACGTTCAGATCCTTCGCCACCTGGGTGAGCGCGCCGATGCTCATTTCCTTGAGCTCGCCGATGTTGAGCAGGTCCTTGCCGCGGCGGGCGGGCCGGGACGCCTCGGTGGGCGGTGCTTCGGTTGCGGCGCCACCCTGGGGGGGACGCGGGGACGAGCGTTTGTTGTTGGTCGGCATGTCGTGGCTGGGACTCTCGGTTACGGGTTGACGTCGGGCCGTGACGGCCAAGGTTACGGATGGGAGGGGGCGATCTCCGGGGCGCGGCCCGGAGCACGATCACAATTTTCCGGTATCGGTTCTCGTCGCGCGCCGATTCGGACCCGCCCCGCCCGGCTCGACCGGGCGCTGCGTTCTCATGGCAGATTGCTGAAACACGGGACCGCCCGAATACTCAAGCGTCGAGATGCAACGGTCGGCCTGGAGGATGCGTACACCGTCGTGCTGACGATCAGCATAGAAACCTGACTCGAAGCTGTCAACCCCGGAGACGCCGCCGGCGCGCGGTACCGCTTCACTCGTAGGACGCCGGCGATTCCCCGATCGCCACGATGCTGCAGTGCACGCGGGTGTCGAGTCCGAGGGCGTCCGCCCGCCGCAGGAGAGCATCGCTCTCCGCGCCGGGGTTCACCCAGACCTCCGGAATCTTCCTGGCGGCGATCTCCGCCAGCACCCGTTCGCCGATCTCCGGCTGGACGTAGAGGGTCGCCATGTCCAAGCGGCCCGGCACGTCGGCGACCGAGGCGTACGCCGGCAGTCCCTCGATGCGCCCGTCGGCGCCTGCGCAGCGCGGATTGATCGGTGCGACGTCGTGCCCGGCCCGGCGGAACGCCCTGACCGCCTTGTTCCCGAACTTCGAGCGATCCGCGGAAGCGCCGATCACCGCGACCTTCATGCGCGCAGTGTCGCAGGTCCGGCGCGCCCGCGGCAAGCCCGCGCCGGCGGCCCGTGCCGGGCGGCATGTACAATCCGTCCCGCGTGCCACGTCATGCGGTCGTACTCGTCGGCGTCTGTGCGCTGACGTTCTTCGTCGGACTGGGCCGGCCCGCCCTGACCGACTCCGACGAAGCCTTCTACGCAGAGAGCGCCCGCGAGATGGTGGAGCGCGCCGACTGGCTGACGCCCTACTACAACGGCGAGCCCCGCTTCGACAAGCCGGTGCTGTACTACTGGCTGGTCGCCGCCGCGTACGTGGCGGCGGGTCCCTCCCCCGCCGCGGCGCGGTTCCCCGCGGCGCTGGCCGGCGTCGGTCTGGTGCTCGTCACCTTCTTCTGCGCGCGGCGCTGGTACGACGGACCCACGGCCCGGCTGGCCGGCCTGATCGGAGCCACCAGCGCGGGAATCGTCGCCATGGCGCGGCAGGCGCTGCCCGATCTGCCCCTGGCCTTCTTCGTGACCCTGGCCACCTGGGCGGGGCTCGTCGCCCTGCTGGACGACCCGGCGCGGCGACCCGGGCGGCGCGAGCGGCGCGTCTGGCTGCTCGTGGCGGCGCTGGCCGCGGCCGGCGCCTTTCTCGTCAAGGGGCCGGTCGGGCCGCTGCTCGTCGGACTCGTGGTGCTGCCGCTGGCGGCTCTCGACCGGAGGCGGCGCAGCGTATTCCAGGGGGTGACGCCGGTCGATCTGGGGCTGGCCGGCGTCGTCTTCCTTTTCGCGGCCGCATCCTGGTACGCCGCCATGGCGGCCGAGCACGGCGCCGGCTACCTCGATCGGTTCTTCCTCGCCGAAAACGTCGACCGGTTCGCCAGCGACCGGTACAACGCCCCCCGTCCGGGTTGGTACTACCTGCCGATCGTGGCCGGCGGGCTGCTTCCCTGGTCGCCGTTCATGGTCCTCTGGGGACCGGCGCTGCGGCGGGTCGGGCGCCGCAGAACCCTCGACCCGCGCGCCCTGCGGCTCGCCGTCTGGGCCGCAGCGCCGCTGGCCTTCTACACGCTGTCCGTCGGCAAGCAGCCGCGGTACGTCCTCCCGCTGCTCGCCCCGTTGGCCATCCTTCTCGCGCGCGCCATGCTGCGCGCCCTGGAAGGGTCCCCCGCCTCCCGGCGGACCTTCGCGGCGGCCGGCGCCGCGGCGGGCGCCACCGTCGTACTGATCGGCGGGCTGCTCTACCGCGCCCGGCCGCTGCTCGTCGAATGGAGCGCACCGGTCACGGCGAGCGTCCCGCTGGCCATCCTGCTCATCGGCGGCGTCGTCGTCGCGGCGTCGGCGGCCGCCTGGCGGCAGGGGACCGGCGCCGTTCCGCGCGCCCGAGGCATCCCGGCGCTGGTCGCCGCCGCCGCGGTGGTGATGGCGGTCGGGGCGCATCTGGTCGTGCTGGCGTCACCCGGTCCGGCCCCGGTCGAGCGCATGGCGGCCATGCTCGCCGCGACCCGCGGGGCCGGCGAACCGTACGGTCGCCACCGGGTGTTCGACCGCAATCTGCTCTACTACGCGGGGGCGCCGCACGTGGAGCTGCCGGTGCGGCAGGCGGCGCACGACTTCCTGCGGTCGCCCGGGCGCGTGCTGTGCGTGCTGCGGGCGGAGGACGCCGCACTGCTCCGGCAGGACGGCCTCCGGCTCCAGCGTCTGGGCGAGGTGCGCTATCTGAACACGGGCAACCTCAACCTGCGCACCCTGCTCGATCCCGACCCGGCACGCTACCTGCAACGCGTCGTGCTGGTCGCCAACCGGTAGAGCAGCGGCGCGGCGCTTCACGGAAGCGCGGCGGTGAACCGCTCGAGGCGCGCCGCCCCCTCCTCCAGCCGCTCGAGCGACGTGGCGTAGGAGATCCGCACGAAGCCGGGCGCATCGAACGCCTCGCCGGGCGTAAGCGCCACGTGCGCCTCGTCGAGCAACCGGGCCGCGAACTCGGCCGACGTGCGGATGCCGTCCGGCGACAGCAGCTCCGAGACGTCGGGGAAGAGATAGAACGCTCCCGCCGGCGGCGCGACGCGCAGGCGCGGTTCGGCGGCCAGCCGCGCGATCGTCAGATCGCGGCGTGCGCGGTACGCGGCGAGCATGGACTGCACGCATCCCTGCGGGCCGGTCAGGGCGGCGAGCGCCGCATGCTGCGTGACGGAGGACACGTTCGAGGTCGCGTGACTCTGCACCGCACCGGCCGCCGCGATCACCGGCTGCGGTCCGAGCGCCCAGCCGCAGCGCCAGCCGGTCATCGCGTAGCTCTTCGACGCGCTCCCGACCAGCACCGTCCGGTCCGCCGCGTGCGTCGTCGCGACCCGCGCGAGATTGTGCGGGGTGTCGTCGTAGATGAGGCGCTCGTAGCACAGGTCGATGACCAGCCAGATGCCCGCCGCGTCCGTCTCGCGGGCGATCGTGGCCAGCTCTTCCTCGGCGATCAGCGCCCCGGTCGGATTCCCCGGTGAATTGAGCACGATCGCGCACGTGCGCGGCGTCACCGCGTCGAGCACCCGCGCCGCCGTCACCCGGAAGCCATCCTCCGGAAACGTCCGGACCAGCACCGGTTCGGCCTCGGCGAGCCTGATCTGCTCGACGATGGTGGGCCACGCCGGCGCGTGGGTCACGACCTCGTCCCCGCGATCGAACAGTGCCAGCGCCACGTTGAAGAGCGCCTGCTTCCCCCCCGCGGTGGCGATCACCTGGTCCGGGCCGTACTTCACGCCGTAGGCGGCGGCGTATCGCGCGCAGACGGCTTCCTTCAGCTCGAGGATGCCGGCGTTCGGCGTGTACTTCGTGAACCCGCGCTCGATGGCTTCGACACCGGCCGCCCGCACGTGCGCCGGCGTCGGGAAGTCGGGCTCGCCGGCGCCGAGGTCGACGACGTCGACGCCCCGACGCCGCAGCCGCTCGGCGGCCAGCAGCACCTGCTGGGTCTGCGAGGTCGATACGCGGCCGAGTCGTTGCGCGAGAGTCCGCATGGGGTCGTCGATGCGCGTCTGGTCGGGGCGCGGGAAGAATCAGACCCGCAGGACCGAGGCTCCCGCCTTCCGCCGGAGGCGCTCCTCGACCACTTCGGGCACCAGCCCGGCCAGCGAGCCTCCCAGCGCGAACACTTCCTTGGCCAGCCGGGAGCTGAGATAGGTGTACCGTTCGTCCGGCATCATGAACACCGTCTCGATCGACTGGCTGAGCCGCCGGTTCATGAGCGCCATCTGCATCTCGAACTCGAAGTCGGAGATCGCCCGCAGACCGCGGACGATCACGTCGGCGCCGCGGCGGGCCGCGTAGTCGACGAGCAGGCCGTGGAAGGTCTCCACCTCGACGTTGGGATCCTCCCGGAATACCTGCCGGGTGATTTCGACACGCTCCTCAACGGAGAACAGGGGAGACTTGTCCACGTTGACCAGAATCGCGATGTCGATCCGGTCGAACAGCCGGGCGCCGCGCCGGATGATGTCGACGTGACCGTTGGTCAGCGGGTCGAACGATCCCGGATAGACGGCCAGTCTACTCCTCGGCTCTGACATGGAAATCGAGAACGCTGTCCCCGGCTCCTACCCGACGGACGTGCCTCAGCGGCGCCGCGACCACCCTCTCCGAACGCCGCGCCCGTTCCACCACCACCCGGCCGCCAACCGCGGTGCGCCGGCCGGCTGCGGACAGCAGGGCGCCGATCGCGCCGTCATCATACTCGTACGGCGGGTCCAGCAGCACGAGATCGAATGCGGGGGCGGCGTCCGGACGTTCCAGCGCCCGCGGCAGGGTCCCGTGGATCACCGTGGCGCGGTCCGCAACGCGGCAGCGCTCCAGGTTCGCCTCGATGAGGGCGACGGCCCGGGCGTCGCGGTCGATGAACGTAACGGCGGCGGCGCCGCGGCTGAGGGCCTCCAGCCCGAGCGCGCCGGTTCCCGCGCAACCGTCCAGGACGATCGTCCCGGCGACCGCGTCACCGAGAACGTCGAACAGCGTCTCCCGCAAGCGGTCCGACGTCGGTCGCAGGCCGGACCAGGTCGGCGACGGGAGTCGGCGCCCCTTCAGCATCCCGCCGATGATGCGCATCGCCGCCTCACGCCACCCCGGCCAGCCCGAAGCGCCGGGCCCACGCGCTCCGCACCGCGCTCAGCCGCGCCTCGGTCGCGTCCGGGGTCGCCAGCCACGCGGCGGCCTGCCGGCGCGCCTCCTCCATCAGCCGGTGATCCCGCAGCAGATCGCCGACGCGAAACAGCGGCACGCCGGACTGCCGCGTGCCGAAGAAGTCTCCCGGCCCGCGCAGCTCCAGATCGCGCTCCGCGATCTCGAACCCGTCCGTGGTCCCCGCCAGCGCCTGCAGCCGGGCCCGCGCGGCGTCGGAGAGCCGGGGGGCGTGGGCCAGCACGCAGTACGACCGCGCCGCGCCCCGCCCCACGCGGCCCCGCAACTGGTGCAACTGCGCCAGCCCGAACCGCTCCGCCTGTTCTATCACCATCACCGCCGCGTTCGGCACGTCGATGCCCACTTCGATCACCGTCGTCGCCACCAGGACGTCGATCGCCCCGGCGGCGAACGCCGCCATCGTCCGCTCGCGCTCGGCGGTCGCGATCCGGCCGTGCACGAGGCCGACGCGGGCATCCGGAAATACGTGCGCCTGCAGTTCGGCCGCCATCTCCGTGGCCGCCTTCAGGTCCAGCTTTTCCGATTCCTCGACGAGTGGATAGACGACGAATGCCTGTCTGCCGGCGCGCAGCTCGGCGCGGACGAGGTCGTAGACTTCCGCGCGGCGCGACTCGCTCCGCAGCAGCGTCGCGACCGGTTGCCGGCCGGGGAGCCGCTCCCGGATCTCGGAGGCGTCGAGGTCGCCGTAGGCGGTCAGGGCCAGGGTGCGCGGGATGGGCGTGGCGGTCATCACGAGCACGTCCGGATCCAGGCCCTTGTCGCGCAGAGTCGCGCGCTGCACGACGCCGAAGCGGTGCTGCTCGTCGATGATCGCGAGACCCAGCGCCTTGAACCGCACCTCGCCCTGCACGAGGGCATGGGTTCCGACGACGAGCTGCGAGGCGCCGTTGGAGATGCGGCTGCCGACCTCGCGGCGCGTCTTCGCCGGGAGCGCTCCGGTCAGCAGGGCCGTCGCGAACCGCGACCGGGCGAGCACGCGGGTGACGCTGGCGTAGTGCTGCTCGGCCAGGATCTCGGTGGGCGACATGAACGCCACCTGCAGTCCGTTCTCCATGGCGACGAGCGCGGCCAGCAGCGCCACGATGGTCTTGCCGGATCCGACGTCGCCCTGCAGCAGACGGTTCATCGGCCGCGGCCGCTGCATGTCGTCGACGATCTCCTTCAGGGCCCGGCGCTGATCGCCCGTCAGCCGGAACGGCAGCACGTCGCGCGCCGCCTGCCGGATCCGATCGTCCACGGCGATTCGCCGCGTCTTGACCCGGGTGTCCGCCTCGCGGCGCCGCAGCAGGAGGCCGACCTGGAAGAAGAAGAACTCTTCGAAGATCAGACGCTGCTGCGCCGCCGTTCGGAACCGGTCGAGCACCTCGATCGACGTGCCGGGCGGGGGAAAGTGCGCGTCGACGAGCGCCTGACGGCGCAGGGGAAAGCCGAGCGAGCGGCGGACGCCGTCGGGCAGCGCGTCTTCCACGTCCGCCCGCAGACGCTGCAGCGCGTCGTGGACCACCCGGCGGAGCGACTTCGGTGCAAGCGACCCGATTCTCTCGTAGACGGGCACGATCCGCCCGGTGTGGATCAACAGGCCGGCGCCGTCGTCGTCCTGCTCGCCGGACAGGATCTCGTAGTCCGGATTGGTGATCTGCAGGCCGCCGGTCGGGCGCCGGTCCACCCGGCCGTGCAGCACGACCCGCTGCTGCGCCGCGAACACGTCCTTGAGAAACGCCTGGTTCAGGAACGCGACGCGCACGCGGCCCGACGTGTCCTGTACGACCATCTCGAAGATGCGGAACCCCGGCCGCCGGGTGGCCCGCAGGCCGCAGCTCAGCACCGTGCCGGCGAACGAGGCCGCCGCGCCGGGCTTCAGGTCGCAGATCGGCTGCAGGCGCGCGCGGTCCTCGTAACGGCGCGGCAGGGTCAGCAGCAGATCTTCGACCGTCTCCATCCCGGCCGCGGCGAGCTCCCCGGCCCGGCGGGGACCGACGCCCTTCAGGTACTGGACGGGGGTCTGCAGGTCGTCAGCGCCGCGAGCCGGCATCGCTCACTGTACGATCACCGTCCGCCGCTGCTCGACGTGCACCGCTTCGATGCCGCTCGGAAGCGGGATCGGCTCGCTCAGGTCGATCCCGTCGGGATACTGGTCGGACCGGGTGTAGATCCGCACCAGCTCCGCCGCCAGGGTCGTCGGCACGGGCAGCGATCCGACCCGCGCCGACTCGATGTCGATCGTGAGCGTCCGGCGGGCCGACCGGACGGTCCCGACCGCCGTAACCGGCAGGTCTCCGCTCAGGTAGCGGAGCGGGTTGAACCGGCCGGGCGACTGTTGCTCGCGCACGGCGTCCAGGTCGACGGTGGCGGTGACGGTCAGGCGCCCGCCCGCCGCCATCCGCAGCTCCGGATCGGTCAGGCCCGGCGGCAGCCGATCCGCGGCCTGGAATCGCAGAAAGCCGTTGACGGCCCGTTCGGTGATGACCACGCGGCGCTCGCGGCCGCGCCGGGGCGTGCCCGCGTTGAGCAGGATGCGAGCCAGCGCGGCTTCCAGCTCCCGGCCGTCGGCGGCGCTCGGGGGCCCGCTCACCTGAGCCGGCGCCGCCAGTCCGACCATCACCGTAACGGCGAGGATCCAGGTCACTCCCGGAAACTGTAGCACGCGGGCTCGGCGGGCCGGGCGGGCCGGCGCGCTGCGGGTCTTGATGTTCGCTTTTTGTTTGCTGTAGGATAGGGACGAGGCCGCGTGGGCAACTCCACCAGAGGCACCGTGAAATCGCTCACGAAGCGCCAGCGGGAGATCCTCGACTATCTCACCGAGTTCATCGAACACCACGGCTACAGTCCGAGCCTCGAGGAGATCGGCCGGCGGTTCGGCCTTTCGTCGCTGGCCACGGTGCACAAGCACCTCGCCAATCTGCAGGAGAAAGGCTTCATCAGACGCGCATGGAACCGGAGCCGTTCCGTCGAGCTCGTGTCCGCGGGCGCCGGCGGGCGGGTGATCGAGATCCCGCTGCAGGGCTACGTCGCCGCCGGCGATCCCATCGAGGCGGTGGTCTCGCCGGAGACCGTCGCGGTTCCCGAGGACCTGACCGGGACACGCGTCACCTATGCGCTCCGCGTCCGCGGCCAGTCGATGCTCGACGAGCAGATCCGTGACGGCGACGTCGTGATCGTGGAGGATCGCAAGACCGCGGAGAACGGCGAGATGGTGATCGCGCTGCTCGACGCGTCGGAGGCGACGCTCAAGACCTTTCACCGGGAGCACGGCCGCATCCGGCTGCAGCCGGCGAACCCCGAGATGCAACCCATCGTGGTGGACGCCGAACGGGTGCAGGTCCAGGGTGTGGTCATCGGTCTCATGAGAAGATACTGAGAGCCGCCGGTCCCCCGGCGGAGCGGGCGCCCGCGTTCCGAACGGGCGTCGAAGCGGATCGACCGAGGACGAGACAAATGCCCGAACGCAAGCAGATCAACTTCACGATCGTGCCCGACGAGCCTGGTGACGTCCCGCGCACCTACGCGAACTTCTGCGCCATTTCGCATACACCGTTCGACTTCACGCTCACCTTCTGCGAGGTGCTGCCGCCCTCCGAGACCGACGTGCGGGAGGCGGACGGCGACGATTCCGAGGCCGGTGCCACGCGCCAGCTCCGCGCGCCGGTCCGCGCCCGGATCGTCGTGCCGGCGCAGTTCGTTCCCAGTCTCGTCACCGCCTTGCAGGAGCACGCGCGCGCCTTCAGCGAAGCGCCGCCGCAGGTCGCTTCGCCCAAGGATGCGGTCCACTAGGCATGACGGACGAACGGTTCGAAGCGCTCGTGGCGGAGGCGCTGCAGCGGATTCCCCGGCGCTTTCGCGAGGCGATGCGGAACGTCGCCCTGGTGGTCGAAGACGAACCGTCGGCGGAAGTGCTCGCCGATCTCGGCATCGCGCCGCCGGATACGTTGTACGGGCTCTACGAAGGGACGCCGCTGACGGAACGTGATTGGGGTCAGGTCGCCGAGCTCCCGGACCGCGTCATCATCTTCCGCAATCCGATTCTGGAGGACGCCGAGTACGAGGACGACGTCGTGCGCGCCGTCGGCGAGACGGTAATCCACGAGTTCGGCCATCATTTCGGGCTCAGCGAGGAGGAGATCGACGAAGCCGAAGCGATCTGGGCCCGGGATTTCGACGACGACGAGGTGGACTGACGCACAGTGGGCGATCAGGCCACGGCGGCGGCTCGGCCAGCATTTCCTCGAGCCGGCGTGGGTGCGAAAAGTCGTCGCGGTGATCGACCCGACGCCCAACGAGCTCCTCGTCGAGATCGGGCCGGGGCGCGGGGCGCTGACGCTGGCCCTGGCGGACCGTGCGCACCGCGTGCGGGCGATCGAGCTCGACGCGGCGCTCGCCCGCCGGCTGCAACCTCTCGTCCCGTCCCACGTGGACGTCGTTCAGGCCGATTTCCTGCGCGTCGATCTTGTCGAAACGGCCGGGGCGCTGCGACGCGCGAGCGGCCGGCCGACGGGCCCCGTACGCATCGCGGGCAACCTGCCGTACGGCGCGTCGGCTCCGATCCTGCTGCGTCTGCTGCACGGAGCCGCGGCTGCCGGCATACGGGATGCGGTGGTCATGCTGCAGCGTGAGGTGGCGGAGCGCGTCGTCGCGCCCGCCGGATCGCGGGCATACGGTCCCCTGGCCGTCATGACGGCGCTGCACGCCGACGCCCGCCGGCGGCTCGACGTGCCCCCGGGCGCGTTCCGCCCCATGCCGAAAGTCCGGTCGGCCGTCGTGTCCCTGCGCTTTCGCGATCCGCTGCGCGCCCCGGTCGACGCGGCCGGTTTCGAGTCGCTGGTGCGCCGCCTGTTCACCCGGCGGCGCAAGCAGGTCGTGAACGCCCTCGCCGCGTTCGAGCCTGCCCGCGGTATCGACCCGCTGGCCGTCTGCCGCGCCGCGGGCCTGCCGCCGACCCGCCGGCCGGACGCCCTCGACCTGCCGGAACTCATTGACCTGTCTGATGTTCTGGCCGCGATGACGCACTGATTCCGTGCTATACTGCGCCCGTTTCCAGCCATTGCGGGCCTCCCAGCAGCCCGCGGGCAGACCGTGGCGCCGGGATCCCCTGCCCGGCCACGCGCTTGGCTTGCTCCACGTCGGGCGCATACGCTCCGGTCGCTGACGCGCGTTTTGCAGCAGCAGGCGCCGCCGCCGCTCTCGAAACCTGACATGACCCGCGGTACCGGGCGTTCGCCGGTCGTCGAAGTGCTGCTCCTCGGCGGCGTCGGCGAGTTCGGCATGAACATGATGGCCGTCCGCTGCGGAGCGACGAGCCTGCTGGTGGATGCGGGTGTGATGTTCCCCGGGCCGGAGCACTTCGGGGTCGACCTCGTCATCCCGGACGTACGTTCCCTCGCCAGCGAGATCGGGCCGCTGTCGGCGCTGCTGCTGACCCACGGCCACGAGGATCACATCGGCGCCGTCCCCTACATCTGGGACCTGATCGAAGGACCCGTCTACGGCACCCGGCTCACGCTGGCCCTGCTGGAGCGCAAGCTGGCCGAGCACGGTTGCGACACGTCGGGGCGGCTCGTGACCGTCTCCCCGTCCGAGACGGTGACGGTCGCCGGCCTGGAGGTGGAGTTCGTCCAGGTCGCCCACAGCATTCCCGACGCGGTGGCGGTGGCCATCCACACGCCGGCCGGGACGCTGCTGCACAGCGGCGACTTCAAGTTCGACCAGACGCCTCCGGACGGCCGTCCCACCGACGTGCATCGTCTGGCGGACCTCGGCCGGCGGGGCGTGCTGGCCCTCTTCGCGGACAGCACGAACGCGTCGCGGCCGGGTCACTCGGGATCCGAAAGGCGCGTGGCGCCCGCGCTCGAGGAGCTCTTCGCCGCTGCGCCGCGCCGGCTCGTGGTCACCACCTTCGCCTCCAGCCTGCACCGGATACGGTTGCTGGTGGACCTCGCCGAACGCTTCGGCCGGCACGTCGCGTTCGTGGGACGCGGAATCGTCGAGAACGCGGAGCTGGCCGCCAGGCTCGGCTACCTGCGCCTGCCGGCCGGCCTGCAGGTCCACGAAACCGACGTCGCGCACTGTCCGCCGGAGAAGATCCTGTGCATCGTCACCGGATCGCAGGGCGAGCCCTTCTCGGCCCTCTCGCGGATGGCGGTCGGCGCCCACCGCCACGTCGCGCTGGAGGCGGGCGACGTCGTCGTCTTCTCGGCGCGCGCAATCCCCGGCAACCAGCACGCCATCGAGCGGCTGATGAACCACATCGCCCGCCGCGGCGCGCGGGTCGTCGACGAGCAGTCGAAGCGGGTGCACGTCTCCGGACACGGCAGCGAGGAGGACCTGAAATTGATGCTCTCGCTGATCAGTCCGCGCTGCTTCGTGCCGATACATGGAGAGTACCGCTACCTGGAGCACCACGCCCGTCTCGCCGAGCAGGTGTCCGGCGGACGCGCGACGGTGCTGCTGGCGGAGAACGGCGATCGCCTCTGCTTCGACGAATCGGGCGGGTGGGTCGGCGAGCCGGTTCGCGCCGGGCGCGTGCTGATCGACGGAACGCGGACGGGCGAGGTCGCCGACGAGGTGCTGCGCGACCGCCGGCACCTGGCCGGCGACGGCGTGGTGGTCGCGGTCATGGCGCTGAACGCCCACACCGGGCGCATCGAACAGGATCCGGAACTGATCACCCGCGGGTTCGTCATCGACGCCACGACCGGCGCGCTGCTCGACGCCGCGGCGGTCAGGCTGCGGGCGCTGGCCGCGGAGGCGAGCGTCGAGGAGCGCACCGATCAGGGGGTCATGGGCGAGCGCGTGCGCGTGGAGCTGCAGCGGTTCTTTCGCAAACGGAGCGGCCGGCGGCCGCTGGTGCTGCCGGTCATCATGGAGATCTGATCCGTGGTTGCCACCACTACTCTCTCCCGTCGCGTGAGCGAGATCCTCGGCGTCGCCTTCTTCGCCGGCGCCCTCGTCTGGCTGGTTTCCCTGGCGACCTACGACACCGCCGACGCCGTCTGGTTCTTCAATCCGGATGGCGTGACGCCGCCCATCAACCTGGTCGGCCGCGTCGGCGCATTCCTGGCCGAGCTCTCCTATCAGCTCGTCGGCCTGACCGCGTTTCTCATTCCGGTGCAGCTCGTCGTGCTCGGGTGGCACGCCTTCTGGTGCCGGTCGGTCGGCGCGGCGTACACGAAGCTGCTCGGCCTGGGCGTGATCGTCGGATGCAGCGCGGGTTGTCTCAGCCTGGCGTTCGGACTTCTCGTGGAATCGCCGCGCCCCATAGACGCGGGCGGCTACCTGGGGGCGCTCCTGACCGGCTTCCTGGCCGAGTACTTCAACCGCATCGGATCGATCATCGTCATCCTGACCACCCTGTTCCTGACCGTCATGGTGTCGACCCAGTTCTCCCCTGGACAGCTCTTCTCCGCCGTCTGGCGCGGTGTGCGCGATATCACGCAGGCGGTACGCGGGATGGTCGGCGGCTGGTGGACGCGGCGCCAGCGCGAGCGGCAGCGGCAGGACGTCCTGAACAAGCACCTGGCGAAGACCGGCGCGTCGTCCGCCCGCACCGAGATCCTGGCTCGGAGCCAGGCGCCGGAACGCCCGCGCCGGAGCGCATCGCCGAAGCCGAAGACGAAGGCGAAGAAGAAAACGCCGGAGCCCGCGCCGGTCGCCGACGAACCCGCCGGGGACGTCGATCTCGAGCCGGCCCCTGCGCCGCCGCCCGCACCCGCGCCGCCGCCCGCGATCACGACCCCGCCCGCGGCGATCGACCCCACGCCGCCGCTGGCGCCCGACATGTCGATGCAGGAACGACGCAGCCGCTACGCGTGTCCTCCCATCTCGCTGCTCGATTCGCCGAAAGCGATGCAGACGTTCGACGAGCGCCAGCTCATGGACCGGGCGCACCTCCTCGAGGAGAAATGCCGGGAGTTCTCCGTCGCCGGCTCGGTGGTTCAGATCCACCCCGGACCGGTGGTCACCACCTTCGAGTTCAAGCCGGACGCCGGCGTCAAGTACAGCCGCGTCACCGGCCTCGCCGACGACCTCTGCCTGGCGATGCAGGCCGAGTCGGTGCTCATCGAGCGCATTCCCGGCAAGTCGACCGTGGGCATGCAGATTCCGAATGCGGTGCGCGACCAGATCTCGCTGCGGGAGCTGCTCCAGTCGCAGCCGTACACGCAGTCGTCCTCGAAGCTGACGCTGGCCCTCGGCAAGACCATCCACGGCGAACCGGTGGTCGCCGACCTCGCCACCATGCCCCACCTGCTCGTCGCCGGCGCCACCGGCACCGGCAAGTCCGTGTCGCTGAACGCGATGCTGACCAGCATCCTGTACCGGGCCACGCCCGAAGAGGTGCGGCTGATCATGATCGACCCCAAGCGTCTGGAGCTCGGGATGTACGCCGACATCCCGCACCTGCTGACGCCGGTGGTCGTCGATCCGAAGCAGGCCAACAACGCGCTCCGCTGGGCGGTCCGGGAGATGGAGGAGCGGTACAAGCTGCTCGCCGCGGAGGGCGTGCGCAACATCGGCCAGTACAACCGCAACGTGCGCCGCCAGCTCGAGGAGCAGGGCGCCGACGGGACCGGAACCGCGCAGGACGGTGACCGAGAAGGCGCCGACGGCCCCACGCCGCTGCCCTACGTCATTCTCGCCATCGACGAGCTGGCCGACCTGATGATGGTGGCGAGCAAGGACGTCGAGGAATCGATTGCGCGCCTCGCCCAGATGGCCCGGGCGGTCGGGATCCACCTGATCCTGGCGACGCAACGGCCGTCGGTCGACGTCATCACCGGGCTCATCAAGGCGAATCTGCCGTCACGCATCGCGTTTCGCGTCTCGTCGAAGGTGGACTCGCGCACGATCATCGACGGTAACGGCGCCGAGCAGCTTCTCGGCAAGGGCGACCTGCTCTACCTGCCGCCGGCCTCCTCCCGCTGCATCCGGCTGCACGGTCCCTACATCTCGGAGCGGGAGACCGCGCGTCTGTGCAGCTACCTGCGCAAGCAGGGCACACCGGGGTACGACGAGTCCATTACCGCCGACGAGAAGGCGCCCGACGCCGTCCCGGCGGAACACGACGACCTGTACGATAAGGCCGCAAGGATCATCGTCGGCAGCGGTCAGGCCTCGATTTCCTACCTCCAGCGACGCCTCCGCATCGGGTTCAGCCGCGCCGCGCGGCTCGTCGACATGATGGAGGCGGACGGGCTGGTCTCGGCCGGCGCCTCGGGCAAGCCGCGGGAAGTGCTGGTCGAACCGGACTACTTCGATCAGGTCGATCTGCAGCTCCGGTAGCGCGATCGGACGCAGGCAGGCGGGCCGCTTGCAGGCGTTCCGGCGCAGAGGAACGAGGAGAAACCGGACCGTGATCAGCGGCCGGAGGCGCCGAGGCCGAGCCGGGTGGCCCTCCCGCCGGCGGTCGCTTCGACGTTTCCGCCGCGCAGCTTCCGCACCCCGATCAGCAGGCCGGCCAGCGACAGGCCGAGGAGGACGGCGATCAGACCGAGAACGCCCACCACGGAGAACGCGCCCAGCACCACGTCGATGACGGTCGTCTGCTCGGTGGTGGGCTCGACCACCTCGTAGACCAGCGGCGTTACCGGCTGCGGCTGCGCGGCCACGGAAGACAGCCTACCAATTCCGGTTGCCGATCGCCAACTCGGTCAGCGTGCGCACCATGACGCCGGTGGCGCCGGCCGCCGAGTCCTCCCGCGGCTTTTCGATCCAGGCGGTGCCGGCGATGTCGAGATGCGCCCAGGGGAGCTCGCCGGTGAACGCCCGGAGGAACGCCGCCGCGGTGCAGGCTCCTCCCTCGCGGCCACCCACGTTCTTCATGTCGGCCAGCTCGGAACGCAACTGCTCGCGGTATTCCTCGTAGAGCGGCAGCGGCCATACCCGTTCGCCGGCCCGCTCGCCGGCCGCCCGCAGGGCGTCGCACCACGCCGCCGGCCGGGCGAAAAGGCCGCTGGCGGCGCCGCCGAGCGCGATGACGCAGGCGCCGGTCAGGGTGGCCACGTCGACGAGATGCGTGGCGCCCAGTTCCCGCGCGTACCACAGCGCGTCGCCGAGAATCAGGCGTCCCTCGGCGTCGGTGTTGAGCACCTCGACGGTGGCGCCGCCGGCGCCGGTCAGGATGTCCCCCGGCCGGGTCGCGCGCCCACCGGGCATGTTCTCCGCCATCGGTACGATGCCGAGGACGCGGCAGGGAGCGCCCAGCGCCCCGATCGCCCGCAGGGCGCCGACGACGGCGGCGCCGCCCGCCATGTCGCTCTTCATCCACTCCATCCCCGCCGCCGGCTTGATGGAGATCCCGCCGCTGTCGAACGTCACCCCCTTGCCGACCAGCCCGAGCACCGGGGAGGCGGGGGCGTCCGCGGGCTCGTGCCGCATGACGAGCAGCCGGGGCGGCGCGTCGCTCCCCTGGCCGACGCCCAGGAGCAACCCCATGCCGAGCTTCCGGAGCGCCGTCTCGTCGAGCACCTCCGTGGCGATGCCCGCCTCGGCGACCGCCTCGGCCGCCCGCTCGGCGAACACCGCGGGCCGCAGCAGGTTGGACGGCTGGTTCGCCAGCTCGCGGGCCAGGTTCGTCGCCGCGCCGATGGTCACGCCGCGCGCGACCGCGTCCGACGCGGCGGGGCCGCCGCCGCCGTCCGGCCACACGACGTCGCACACCGGCGGCGGTCCGCCGTCGGCACCGGGCT